>NZ_JAIWKS010000009.1 GCF_021271205.1 Pseudomonas uvaldensis | reverse complement strand
GCAGTCAGTTCATCTACAAAACCCAGGCATAAAAAAGGGGAGCACATGCCCCCCCGAGGTTAAACGTTGCATCGAGGCTGTTCGATCAGCCTTCGATCTCGATCAGGATCTCGCCCGGATTGACCCGGTCGCCCTTCGCCACATGAATGGCAGTCACCTTGCCAGCGATGGCGGCCTGCACTTCGGTCTCCATCTTCATGGCTTCGGTGATCAATACCGCCTGGCCGGCCTTCACCACATCGCCTTCCTTGACCAGCACATCGACGATGTTCCCCGGCATGGTGGTGCTGACGTGGCCCGGTGCAGAGGCTTGCTTGCGCTTGCTGCTGCCGCCGCCGACGAACTCGTTGAGCGGTTCGAAGACGACTTCCTCCGGCATGCCATCGATGGACAGATAGAAGTGACGCTTGCCTTCGGCCTTGACGCCAACGCCAGTGATGTCGACGCGGTATGTCTCACCGTGCACGTCGATGACGAACTCGGTCGGCACGCCTTCGCCGCCGGCAGAACTGACAGCGCCTGCCTCGGGAATTGGCAACAGCACTTCCGGAGTCAGGGTGCCGGCTTCGCGTTCTTCGAGGAACTTGCGGCCGATGTCCGGGAACATCGCGTAGGTCAAAACGTCTTCTTCAGACTTGGCCAGCGCGCCGATTTCACCGCGCAGTTTGGTCATTTCCGGCTTGAGCAGATCGGCCGGACGCACGTCGATCACGTCCTCGCTGCCGATGGCCTGGCGACGCAGTTTCTCATTCACCGCACCCGGCGCCTTGCCGTAGCCGCCCTGCAGATAGAGTTTCACTTCATTGGTAATGGTCTTGTAGCGCTCACCGGCCAGCACGTTGAAAAACGCCTGGGTACCGACGATCTGCGAAGTCGGAGTCACCAGCGGCGGGAAGCCGAGGTCTTCGCGTACGCGCGGGATTTCCGCCAGCACTTCGTTCATGCGGTTGAGCGCGCCCTGCTCTTTCAACTGGTTGGCGAGGTTGGAGATCATCCCGCCCGGCACCTGGTTGACCTGCACACGGGTATCCACCGCCGTGAATTCGCTTTCGAACTGGTGGTACTTCTTGCGCACGGCATAGAAATACAGGCCGATCTCCTGCAGCAGCTCCAGGTCCAGGCCGGTGTCGAACTCACTGCCCTTGAGGGCCGCCACCATCGATTCGGTGCCCGGATGGCTGGTGCCCCAGGCGAAGCTGGAGATCGCGGTGTCGATATGGTCGGCGCCGTTTTCCACGGCCTTGAGCTGGCACATCGCAGCCAGGCCGGCAGTGTCGTGGGAGTGGATGAACACGGGCAACGATTGCTCGGCCTTCAGCGCCTTCACCAGCTCGCCGGTGGCGTATGGCGTCAGCAAGCCGGCCATGTCCTTGATGGCGACCGAGTCGCAGCCCATGGCTTCCATCTGCTTGGCCTGGGCCACGAAAGCGTCGATGGTATGCACCGGGCTGGTGGTGTAGGCGATGGTGCCCTGGGCATGCTTGCCGGCAGCCTTCACCGCTTCGATGGCAACCCGCAGGTTACGTACGTCGTTCATCGCATCGAAAATACGGAACACATCGATGCCGTTGACCGCAGCCTTGGCCACGAACGCCCTGACCACGTCATCGCTGTAATGGCGGTAGCCCAGCAGGTTCTGGCCGCGCAGCAGCATTTGCAGGCGCGTGTTGGGCAGCGCGGCGCGCAGTTGGCGCAGGCGCTCCCACGGATCTTCCTTGAGGAAGCGCACACAGGCGTCGAATGTCGCGCCGCCCCAGACCTCCAGCGACCAATAGCCGACTTTGTCGAGTTTGTCGCAGATCGGCAGCATGTCTTCGGTGCGCATGCGGGTAGCAAGCAGCGATTGGTGAGCGTCGCGCAGGATTGTGTCGGTTACGTGGATCTTCTTGGACATTGTCATGATTCCTTACAGGCCTGCGTGGGCGGCAATGGCGGCGGCGATGGCCAAGGCCAGCTCTTCGGGTTTGCGCTTGATCGAGTAGTTGGTCAGTTCAGGGTGGCTTTCAACGAAGCTGGTGTTGAACTGGCCGCTACGGAATTCCGGGTTGCGCAGGATTTCCTGGTAATACGCGGCGGTGGTCTTGACCCCTTGCAGGCGCATGTCGTCCAGAGCCCGCAGACCACGGTCCATGGCTTCTTCCCAGGTCAACGCCCAAACCACCAGTTTCAGGCACATCGAATCGTAGAACGGTGGGATGGTGTAGCCGGTGTAGATCGCCGTGTCGGTGCGCACACCCGGGCCGCCGGGGGCGTAGTAGCGGGTGATCTTGCCGAAGCTGGGCAGGAAGTTGTTTTTCGGGTCCTCGGCATTGATCCGGAACTGCAAGGCGAAACCGCGATGCTGGATGTCTTCCTGCTTGACCGACAGCGGCAATCCGGAAGCGATGCGGATCTGCTCGCGGACAATGTCGATACCGGTGATTTCTTCGGTGATGGTGTGCTCCACCTGCACCCGGGTATTCATCTCCATGAAGTACACCTCGCCCTCGGCGAGCAGAAACTCCACGGTGCCAGCATTCTCATAGCCCACGGCCTTGGCGGCACGCACCGACAGGTCGCCAATATAGGCGCGCTGCTCGGGGGTCAGCTGGGGGCTGGGGGCGATTTCGATCAGCTTCTGGTTGCGACGCTGGATAGAACAGTCACGCTCGAACAGATGCACCACGTTGCCGAAACTGTCGCCCAGGATCTGCGCTTCGATGTGCTTGGGATTGACGATGCACTTTTCCAGGAACACTTCCGCCGAACCGAACGCCTTGGTGGCTTCGGAAATCACCCGGGGGAAGGCCTGCTCGAGTTCTTCGCGGCTGTTACAGCGACGAATGCCTCGACCACCACCACCGGACGTGGCCTTGAGCATCACCGGATAACCGATCCGGTCGCCTTCGGCCAACGCCTCTTCGATGCCCGACACGTTGCCTTCGGTGCCTGGAGTGACCGGCACACCGGCCTTGATCATGCTGCGGCGCGCTTCGGTCTTGTCACCCATGCGCCGGATGACTTCCGCCGCAGGGCCGATGAATTTGATGCCACGTTCGGCACAGATCTCGGCCAGTTCGGCATTTTCCGAGAGGAAACCATAGCCAGGATGCAACGCATCGCAGCCGGTTTCCACGGCGAGGTTCACCAGTTTGCGCGGATTGAGGTAGCCGGCCAGCGGATCGGCGCCGATGCTGTGGGCCTCGTCCGCACGCTTGACATGCAAGGCATGACGGTCAGCGTCGGAGTAGACCGCGACCGAGCGGATGCCCATCTCGGCGCAAGCACGCACGATGCGGACGGCAATCTCACCACGGTTGGCGATCAGGATCTTTGTTATCAATTGGAGGTTCCCTTGAGCCGGTGATACCACGGCCTGAAGATCAGGCCGACGCGTGACCAGATGTAACAATCGGTCGCAGCTCCACACTAGTACTGGCCGTTGATTAACAAAAATGAATAATTATTGGGTCATGCATAAACCAGGACTTATAGTTAAGCCAATCGTTTTGGGTCGAGGTAGCTGAATCGTGCGTAAGTCATTGATGCGTATGACATTGCGTCAACTGCAGATTTTCAATGAGGTGTGCGACCTGAGGTCCTACAGCCGTGCAGCCGACGAAATGTCTCTCACACAACCTGCCGTCAGCCTACAGATTCGGTCCCTTGAAGAGCTGATCGGCCAGCCGCTGTTTGAGTATGTAGGCAAAAAGCTCTACATGACCGAAGCCGCCGAAGCCCTACAACGCGCCAGCCGGGACATCTTCGGGCGCCTGGAAAATCTCGATATGCAGCTATCGGACATGCAGGGCTCTTTGCAAGGCCAACTGAAGCTGGCGGTGGAATCGAGCGCTAAATATTTCGTGCCGCATCTGTTTGCCGCGTTCAAGCGCCAGCATCCGGAGGTCAATCTGAGTCTTACGGTGGTCAACCGTGGCCAGGTGATACGCCGGCTTTCGGATAACCGTGACGACCTGGTGATCATGTCCATGGTGCCCCAGGACATGGGCCTGGAGTTCTTGCCGTTTCTCAACAATCCCATCGTGGCCGTTGCGCCACCGGATCATCCGCTGTGCCACGTGGGGCCGCTGCGCTTGCAGGACTTGGAGCCCTACACGCTGCTGCTGCGCGAACCTGGGTCCGGCACGCGGCTGGCCTGCGAAGAATACTTCAAGGAGAAGCGGGTGCATTTCACTCAGACATTGGAAGTCGCCTCAGCGGAGGCCCAACGCGAATGCGTGGTGGCCGGACTGGGCGTGGCGCTGTTGACGCGCCACGCCGTGAGCCGAGAACTGTCGTCCGGCGCACTCATCGAGCTGCCGGTGGAGGAACTGCCACTGTATCGAAGCTGGTGCCTGGTACAGGCCAGGGCGAAACGGTTGTCACCGGTGGCCCACGCCTTCCTGGCGTTCGTTCGCGGCGAACGGGCTCAGATCATTGGCCTGGTTGAGCGTTTCGACGGGAAGCCACCGGCGTTGCCTGCCAGTAATTGAATTCCACTGCGTCAGGGAATTCGCTGATTTCGGCCAGGAGTTGGCGCTGTTCAAAGCGGTCTTCGATTGCACGACGGAACGCCATGCGGCGCTGGTCTTCCTGCTGACGACGGGTTTTGACGGCGCTGCGTTCTTCGTAGGACTGGGTCATGTCGAGACTCCCAAGACGTATACGGGAGTTTCAAGATGAAGGCACGGGATGACGGTTTGGCGGCGCGTCGGTTACAGAACGATGAATGTTACTGAGCTTCAAGCTTGAGGCTTGAGGCTTCAATCATCCAACGCTTTCACCGACTTGGGAGACAGCCGAAGGCTGCGCAGGCTGCGCTTGACGCTCTTGAGGTGGTTGACCAGGCTCGGGCCGCGAGCCATGGCGACCCCCATTGCCAGCACATCGATGACCACCAGGTGCGCGATGCGCGAGGTCAAGGGCGTGTAGATTTCGGTGTCTTCATGTACGTCGATGGCCAGGTTCACCGTCGAGAGCTCGGCCAATGGCGTCTGGCTCGGGCACAAGGTGATCAGCGAGGCGCCGCTTTCGCGCACCAGGTTGGCGGTGATCAGCAGATCCTTGGAGCGACCCGACTGAGAAATGCAGATCGCCACGTCGGTGGGTTTCAACGTGACCGCCGACATCGCCTGCATGTGCGGGTCGGAATAGGCAGCCGCCGTGAGCAGCAGACGGAAAAACTTGTGTTGCGCATCAGCAGCCACCGCCCCCGATGCACCGAAGCCATAGAACTCGACACGCTGGGCCTGGGACATGGCCGTGACGGCTTTTTGCAAGGCCACCGGGTCGAGCTTCTCACGAACCTCCATCAGGGTATGCAGGGTCGTGTCGAAAATTTTCAGGCTGTAGTCGGCGACCGAATCGTCTTCATGAATCGCAAACTGACCGAAGCTCGCGCCGGCCGCCAGGCTTTGCGCCAGCTTGAGTTTCAAATCCTGGAAACCCGAGCAACCGATGGCACGGCAGAACCGCACGATGGTCGGCTCGCTGATGCCGACGCTGTGGGCCAGGTCAGCCATGGAGCTGTGCATCACGGCCGCGGGATCGAGCAGTACGTGATCGGCAACTTTCAGCTCCGATTTACGCAGCAGGTGACGTGACTGGGCGATGTGTTGCAACAGGTTCAAGGGACTGGACTCATTGTTATGGGCGAACGCCTAGGATGTAGCAGTCTTGTAGTTATACTACAAGAATTGGAGGATTACCCGCTCAAATCCATCATTCAGGCCCTGATTTTCCAAACGATCAGGCCCTGTAGCGACACGGAAGCGTGGCAAGCCCCGCAGCCTGAAAGGCTCCCATCCTGCTCCCACACCTCCCACACATCAGCTTTGGTCGGCAAGCGGTCCATGGCCGCCAGCCTTCTCCTGACGGTACTCTCCGTATACCGCTTGTCGCCACTGTCAGGTTTGACAGTAGAGCCAGGACTCCTCACTAACCTACGGTTGGAAAATCAAAGAACCTTTTTCTCAAACGTTTGTTAACCAAGTGAAGGAGCACCGATTATGAGTACCAATCCAACTGCCTGGAACATAGAGGCTTATCTTGGCAGCACACCCATTACGTTACCCGCGCCGCGGGAATTATATGAAATGGCTCTCGTCAGAATGAAAGCTGGAGAGGTCATAACTATCGGAGGGAGAAGATACAGAGCCATCAACAAAGATGTTACATCGGCCCTCGCCATCGCCGATAGACGTTATCGAGTGAATTTCGCCAGTGTGGCGAGCTCCAGCACGGAAGACGCTTCACCCACGCCAGACATACCAGAACCAGATTCAAACAAAGATAGCAGCCAAGAAGAGCCCCTGGCCGTCATAAAAGTCAATGATGAACTTATCAAATTTTATTGGAGCAACAAGCAAACTTTTGCCACTGCTTTCATGGCAGCGGGAGACATACTCAGGTACAAACCGACATCCGGCGTATATAAAATCGTTTCGGTTGAATACGATAGTTTTGAAGACGATGACTTTTGGATAACGCAATTCTGTGAGGAGTTGAAATAGCGCTTGGGAATCGGCGCCAAAGTAACATTAACCAGCGGCGCGATAGCCGCAACTCGTCCGGCTACTTCAGCGCATACCAGTAATCCTCCCGTCGGAGTGGCACCGTGCACGACACCTGGCGGGCAGTCTCACTCCAAGCGCTGCTCCCGCAGCATTTGGGCGAGGCCCTCGGCCTCAATCGGCCGACTGATGAGGTAGCCCTGGACCTCGTCGCAGTGTTCGGCCTTCAGAAACTCAAGCTGCTCCTGCCGCTCGACACCTTCGGCCACGACCTTGAGCGACAACCCATGGGCCATCGCAATGATCGCCCGGGTGATCGCGGCATCCTCACCGCCCTCCTCTAACCCGCGAATGAATGCCTGGTCGATCTTCACGTAATCCACCGGGATACGCTTGAGGTAGCTCAGGGAAGAATAGCCGGTGCCGAAATCGTCAATCGCCAGTTTGACTCCGAGATCACGCAGTTGCTGGAAGGTGGCGATGATGTGTTCGACGCTGTCGAGTAACTGGCTCTCGGTCAGTTCCAGTTCCAGGTAATGAGGCGCCAGACCGGTTTCTTCCAGCACTTGCCGCACGAGGCTGACCAACTTGCCCTGACGTAACTGATGCACCGACAGATTCACCGATACCCTGATCGGTGCCAGCCCCTGGCGCAGCCATTCGCAGGCCTGCCAGCAGGCCTGACGCAGCACGAACTCGCCAATCGGTCCGATCAGCCCGGTCTCTTCGGCCAAACCGATGAACTCCGCCGGCGGCACCCGGCCCATGGTCGGATGATCCCAGCGTACCAAGGCTTCGGCGGCGTTCAGACGGCCGGTCTCCAGACACAGCTTGGGTTGGTAGAACACCTTCAATTGCTGCTCTTCCAGGGCTTTGCGCAATTGGTTTTCCAGTTGCAGGCGCTCCAACGTGCTGGCCTGGAGGCTGTCGGTGTAGAACTGGAAATTATTGCCTCCCAAATGTTTGGCATGTTGCATGGCCATGTTCGCCTGGCTGACCAATGTCGCGATCTCGCGCGCGTTGTCGGGTAATAGGCTGATGCCGATGGAGGCACTGACTACCAGTTCATGGCCTTCGATGGTCAGCGGCAGGCGCAACTTGGCGGACAGGCGGGTCGCCACCCGTGCGAGGCTCGAAAGATTGCCATAGGCATCGAACAGCACCCCGAACTCATCACCCGAAAGCCGGGCGATGGTATCGGCCTCGGGCAGTGCGTTGATCAGCCTCCGGGCCATCTTCTGTAATAGCTGGTCGGCAATGTCATGCCCCAGACTGTCGTTCAGCAACTTGAAACGATCCAGATCGATATGCAGCAAGGCCAGGCTGCGCCGCCCTCCCTGTCGCACACGCTGGTGGGCCTCATGCAAGCGTTCACGGAACAGCGAACGGTTCGCCAGTCCTGTCAGATCATCGTAGTGGGTCAGGTAGCGCATCCGCTCCTCGGATTGGCGCCGGGCAGAAAGATCCGCGAAGAAGCCCACAATATGGCTGACCTTTCCTCGAATATCGCGTACGACATTCAGTTGCAGCCATTGCGGATACAGTTCGCCGTTGGCCCGTGCCTCGACCAGCTCGCCCTGCCAGGTGCCATGTGCCTTAAGGGCCTGGCGAATGATAGGGTAGTGCCGACGCGCATCCCGGCTGCATGGCAGATCCACCACATTGCGCCCCAGCATGTCATCGATATTGAAACCGGTAACCCGAGTGAACGCCTGGTTGGCGGCAAGCAATGCGTAATGAGGGTCGAAAATCACGATGCCTTCACTGGCGGCTTCGAACACCGTGGCCGCCAACTGTTGCTGCTGCTCCAGCTCTTTACTGGCGCTGATGTTCCGTCGGGTACCGACCATGCGCAACACTCGTCCGCTGGCGCTGCGCTCCACGGCCCGACCACGGTCTTCGATCCAGACCCAGTGCCCATCGCTGTGGCGGATGCGGTATTCGATCTGGTAATCCTCGCTGCGGCCCTTGAGGTGTTCGATCAGAGCCCGCTTGAGTGCCGGCACGTCTTGCGGATGCAGGCGAGGCGTGAGATGGCTGAGCATGGCCGTGACGTATTCATGCTCCAGCCCGAACAGCTCCTTGAGCTGGGTGTGGTGGACTTCATCGGTCTGCAGGTTCCAGTCCCACAGCCCCAGCTCACTGGCCTTGAGGGCCAGCGCCAGGCGGGCTTCGCTCTTGCTCAGGGCCTGGCTGGCCACCTCCAGCTCAAGGCTCCGCTGAGCCACCCTCGCTTCGAGGCCAACCTGGGCGGCGCGCAACTGTTCCTCGGCGAGACGACGTTGCTCCACCTCTCTGGCCAGCGCCTCGTTGAGCTGGGCACTACGGGTTTGCGTTTGCTGCAAATGCTCGATCAGCGCCTGATTCTGAAACCGTCGAAGCATGCCGCTTTGCATCAAACGGTTGACCTGCCAGGCCACCACGCTCAACGAAACCAGCACCACCAGCCCGAGCCAACCCCAACCGTGTTGCTGTTCATCATCGCCCAGGAAGAGGAAGCCGATCGCCGGCAACAGGCAGGGCAAGGTAAAGGACAGGAACGCCGGCAGGCTGACGGCATAGGCCACACTGGCGGACAAGGTAGCCGCACCGATCAGACCAAACACCCAGGCCTGCTGCTGGAAGCTGTCGGCGGGTACCAGGGCGATGCCAGCACCGGCCAGCGTCAGTCCGGTCATCGCCGAACCCAGCAAAAACATGCGCAGCCACATGGGGTGTGCCTGGCGGCTTGGCATCGCAGAGTCGAAGGCCGCCACCTGTATCACCCGCAATGCCACCAGCGACAACAACCAGACCAGCCAGACAGTGACCAGGAAATAGCGCGACGGCTCCCACAACAGCACTGCGCAGACCAGGCCATTGACCAGCATGAACAACGTTGGCAGCAGCGAGCCTTGGTACAACAACCGTGTACGCTCCACCGCCATCTCCGTGGCGTACTGCTTGCAGATGATCCGTGGTTCCACACAGGGGCCCGCCAGATCGGAATTGAGGGTCATAGGCACTGTTCTTGTTCTTATCACGAGGGCACGGAGAACCCGAAGCGACCACGAGCATACACAAGCACGGGGCCATCCCACACTGCTGTAGCTCATAAAAATACGCAAAAAACTCGCTGCTTCAATGAGCGGCCAAGGTGCCGAACGAGCCCCGGCAACGGCCCTGACCCATGACTGACCGGTCGTCCCCTGCCGGTCTTTTATCGGCTGCTGCAAAGCTTGGTTTGCCCGAGGTGGCGCCGCGCCCTAGAATGCCCCGATGCGCGATGATCTCTCCCTTCTGCTGAACTCCCTCAACGATGCCCAACGCCAGGCCGTAGCCGCCTCCGTGGGTCGTCAATTGGTCCTGGCCGGTGCCGGCTCCGGCAAGACCCGAGTGCTGGTGCACCGTATCGCCTGGTTGATCCAGGTCGAGAACGCCTCGCCCCATTCGATCCTGTCGGTGACGTTCACCAACAAGGCCGCTGCCGAGATGCGCCATCGCATCGAGCAGTTGATGGGCCTTAACCCGGCCGGCATGTGGGTCGGAACGTTCCACGGCCTGGCGCACCGCTTGCTGAGGGCGCATTGGCAGGAAGCCGGCCTGAGCCAGACGTTCCAGATTCTGGACAGCGATGACCAGCAGCGACTGGTCAAGCGAGTGATCCGCGAGCTGGGCCTGGATGAACAACGCTGGCCGGCACGCCAGGCCCAGTGGTTCATCAATGGCCAAAAAGACGAAGGCCTGCGTCCGCAACACATTCAGGCCAGCGGCGACTTGTTCCTGGCGACCATGCGCAGTATCTACGAAGCCTATGAGGCGGCGTGCCAGCGTGCCGGGGTCATCGACTTTTCCGAACTGCTGTTGCGTGCGTTGGACCTGTGGCGCGATCATCCGGGCCTGCTGGAGCACTATCAGAAGCGCTTCCGGCATGTCCTGGTGGATGAGTTCCAGGACACCAACGCCGTGCAATACGCCTGGTTGCGCCTGCTGGCCAAGGGCGGCGACAGCCTGATGGTGGTGGGCGACGACGACCAGTCGATCTACGGCTGGCGCGGTGCCAAGATCGAGAATATCCATCAGTATTCGGCGGATTTTCCCGATGCCGAGGTCATCCGCCTGGAGCAGAACTACCGCTCCACCGCCGGTATTCTCAAGGCTGCCAACGCGCTGATTGCCAACAACACCGGGCGCCTGGGCAAGGAGCTGTGGACCGACGGCAGCGAAGGCGAGGCGATCAACCTGTATGCCGCATTCAACGAACACGACGAAGCCCGCTATGTGGTGGAAACCATCCAGAGTGCGCTGAAAACAGGCCTCGCCCGCAGCGATATCGCCATCCTGTATCGTTCCAACGCCCAGTCGCGGGTCTTGGAAGAGGCCTTGCTGCGCGAACGGATCCCCTACCGGATCTACGGCGGCCAGCGCTTTTTCGAGCGCGCCGAGATCAAGAACGCCATGGCGTACCTGCGCCTGATCGAGGGACGTGGCAACGATGCCGCCCTGGAGCGGGTAATCAACGTGCCGACCCGTGGCATCGGCGAGAAAACCGTCGAAGCAATTCGCGATCACGCACGTCACAGCCATGTCTCCATGTGGGAAGCCATGCGCCAACTGGTCGCCAACAAAGGCGTGACCGGTCGCGCTGCCGGCGCGCTGAAGGCCTTCATGGACCTGATAGACGAGCTGGCGGCCAAGTGCGGGGAAATGCCGCTGCACTTGATGACCCAGACCGTCATCGAACAGTCCGGACTGATTGCTTATCACGAGGCTGAAAAAGGCGAAAAAGGCCAGGCTCGGGTAGAAAACCTCGAAGAACTGGTCAGCGCCGCGCGCAACTTCGAGAACACCGAAGAAGACGCCGACCTGTCACCACTCTCGGCCTTCCTGGGCCATGCCTCCCTGGAGGCCGGCGATACCCAGGCCGAGGAACACGAAGACAGCATCCAGCTCATGACCCTGCACAGCGCCAAGGGCCTGGAGTTCCCCTATGTCTTCCTGGTGGGCATGGAAGAAGGCTTGTTCCCTCACAAGATGAGCCTGGAAGAACCGGGACGCCTGGAAGAAGAACGGCGCCTGGCCTATGTCGGCATTACCCGCGCCATGCAGAACCTGGTGCTGACTTACGCTGAAACCCGTCGTTTGTATGGCAGCGAAACCTACAACAAGGTGTCGCGTTTCGTACGTGAAGTACCGAAAGGTCTGATCCAGGAAGTGCGGTTGTCCAACAGCGTCAGCCGTCCGTTCGGTGGCAGCCAGCAAACCGGCTCCAGCAGCCTGTTTGGCGGCAGCGACATCCCCGAAACCGGGTTCACCCTCGGCCAGGCGGTGCGGCATTCTGTGTTCGGTGAGGGCGTGATCCTCAATTTCGAAGGCGCGGGAGCCCAAGCCCGGGTCCAGGTGAATTTCAGCGAAGGCAGCAAGTGGCTGATGCTGGGATATGCCAAGCTCGAGGCGATCTGAACCTTTGCAGCGGTTGTAGATGTGGGAGCGAGCCTGCTCGCGGTAGCGGAATTTCAGTCGATGCCATTGCTGGCTCACACACTGCAATCGCGAGCAGGCTCGCTCCCACAGGTCGGTTTTTTCGCGCTTAATACCCTTTCCGATAGAACTTGCTCCTCTTTCCTACGGCCCAAAGCGAACAAGCCCTCTTGCGCACCTGAAGCTGAACCTGAGCTGTCAGGTAAAAGCCCGAAACACTCTGCCGCTAGCCAGTAACAATTCACCTGTGCAACATGGCGCGCGTGCTACTCACAAATGGGAATGCCTTTATATGAAACGTTTTCTTAGCATCGCCATGGCGTTGTGCATCGGCCTGACAATGGCCATCGACGCCAATGCCGCCAAGCGTTTTGGCGGTGGTAAAAGCTCGGGCGCGGCCCCGACTCACCAGACCAGCCAGATGGCACCGTCCTCCGCGGCCGGGTCCACAGCTGCCACTGCGGGCGCTGCCGGTGCTGCTGGCGCCGCCACCAAGGCCAGCGGTGCATCGCGCTGGCTCGGCCCCCTGGCCGGCATCGCAGCCGGTGGTCTGCTCGCCTCCATGTTCATGGGCGACGGCTTCCAGGGCATGCAGATCTTCGACATCCTGATCATGGCGGTCATCGCCTTCCTGGTCTTCCGCTTCATTGCCGCCCGTCGTCGCAAGCAGCAAGAGCAATTCGCTCCGGCCGGTCATGCACCGATGCAGCGTGAAGTGTTCAACCAACAGCCTTCCGCTGGCTCGATCTTCGGTGGTTCGGCCGCTCCGGTGGTCACCCGTCCGGTCATCAATGCACCGGCCTGGTTCAATGAACAACGCTTCATCGAAGCCGCGCGCAGCCATTTCATGTCCCTGCAACAGCATTGGGACGGCAATGAAATGGACAAGATCGCCGAGTTCGTGACCCCGCAATTGCTGGAGTTCCTCAAGCGCGAAAGGGCCGAGCTGGGTGATGGCTACCAGTCCACCTACATCGATAACCTGCATGTGCAACTGGACGGTGTCGATGATCGCGCCGACAAGACCATCGCCACCCTGACCTTCAGCGGTGTGTCGAAGGATTCCCGCTTCGACCAGGGCGAAGCGTTCAGCGAAAGCTGGAACATGGAGCGTGCCCAAGGCGAAAACCAGCCTTGGCTGGTGGCAGGTATCCGCCAGAACGGTTGAACCTTTGCGCGTTTCGCAGGTTGAAATAAAGGAACCCCGGCTCAAGCCGGGGTTTTCTATTTTCGCGGTTGCATCTACAGCGAGCTACTGTATAAACCGCCTCATGTAAAACCGCGCCAACGAGAAAGAGGATCCCCGGACGTGGAAGAAATCATCGAACAATTGCGTGAAGCCAACGAACCGGTACCGGTTCCACTGGAGTTGCCCGACGCGGACTTGCTGGTCGAGATCGAAGAGCAACTTTTCATCGATATCCCGTTCGTCTTCAGAGAGTTTTTGCTGACCGTCAGCGACGTCGTTTACGGCAGCCTGGAGCCGGTCACCGTGACCGATCCCCACTCCCACACCTACCTGCCCGAAGTCGCCGCCAACGCTTGGGATGCCGGCGTGGATCGCAGCCTGATCCCGATCTGCCAGGACGGCGACGACTACTATTGCGTGGAAGAAGACGGAACTGTGGTGTTGTGGCAGGCCGAGGACGAGTTGATCGCCGAGGAAACCTGGGAATCCGTCTGGCACTGGGCACGGGACGTCTGGCTGGAGAGCTGATACCCGAAGCCGCCGTCAATGCCCGGACGACTCCTTGTGATTGTCCAGGGTTTCCAGCAAGGCCACCTGCATTCTGGTGTGCAGGCGGACAAACCAGCGCCAGAGCAAAGCCGCCACCGCAATCGCCACCACGGCAATCAATACCAGCAACTTGTTGGTCGGCAAAATGCTGGCCGACAAGGCTGCCAACAGCAGGAAAATCACCAGCAGCGACAGGAGCGGAATCACTTCAGCGATCACCCGACGCACACGCTGAGTGTGACGCCCAGCCATTTCCGCCTTCACGCCCATCTCCGCCAGCAGCATCGACAGCGCCTTGAGCTTGCGGTACGCGGCAATCAGGAAGGGCAGCGACAGCAGCAACGCTGCGCCCCAGATCAACGCCTTCTGCCAGCTCGGGTCGCTGATCCAGGTTTGCATATAAACCGACATCCGCTCGGCGAAATAGCCGCCCGAGACAAAGATCGCGATGACCAGCGCCAAGTTGACGCCGACCTGCAGCAAGATCCGCCTGATCATGGATGCGACCAGCGCACTTTCACCGTGGGGTTGGATACTTCGCAGCCACTCGCCATACATCCCCAGTACACGCGTCAGCCGTTGCGGCATCGCCGTCGCCAGCTTGACGGATAACGGATCGGCTGCGCGGATCAGGTAAGGCGTCAGCAGCGTGGTCAGCACAGAAACGGCGACTGCAACCGGATAGAGGAAATCGCTGGTGACCTGCAAAGTCATCCCCAGCGAAGCAATGATGAAGGAGAATTCGCCGATCTGCGAAAGGCCCATCCCCACCCGCAGTGAGGTGCGTCCGTCATTGCCGGCGATAAAGGCACCGAGGCCGCAGGACAGCATCTTGCCCAACACCACCGCTGCGGTGATCACCGCAATCGGCCAGGCGTATTGCAGCAAAATGACCGGATCGAGCATCAAGCCGATGGCCACGAAAAAAATCGCACTGAACAGGTCACGCACTGGCTCGACCAGCCGCTCGATTTTCACCAGTTGCCGGGATTCGGCCATGATCGCACCGATCAGGAAGGCGCCGAGCACCATGCTGTATTCAAGCTTCACCACCAGCAGACAGAAGCCGAAACACAGGCCCAGCACGGTGATCAGGAGCATCTCGTTACTCTCGAACTTCGCCACATAAGCCAAGAGCCTGGGTACCAGCAAAATACCGATAACCAGCGCGACGATCATGAACAGCGAGAGCTTGCCCACCGTGGAAAACACCTCGCCGGAGCTCACCGTGCCGCTGACCGCTATGCTCGACAGCAAGGCGATGATACCGATGCCGAGAATATCCTCGACGATCAGCACGCCGAAAATCAGTTGGGCGAAGCGCTCGTTCTTCATCTTCAGGTCATTGAGCGCCTTGACGATGATGGTGGTCGAGGAAATAGCCAGGATCGCCCCCAGGAACAGCGAATCCATGGTGCTCCAATTGAACCAACGGCCTATTTCGTAACCGATCCAGATCATCAATACGATTTCGAGGAACGCCGCGATGAATGCCGTCGCGCCTACCTTGAACAATTTGCGCAGGCTGAACTCCAGGCCAAGGCAGAACATGAGAAAGATCACCCCGAGCTCAGCGAGGGTCTTGATAGTGTCCTCGTCATGGATGAAGCCAAACGGAGGCGTATGCGGGCCGATCAGGAAGCCGGCCACGATGTAGCCCAGCACCACCGGTTGCTTGAGGCGATGAAACAGAACCGTCACCAACCCCGCTGCCAACATGATGATCGCCAGGTCTTGAATAAAATTGATGGCATGCATCTATGAGGCTCCCTGTCGATGACTGAATAAGTCCGTTTCCCTTGTAGGAAATGCCCTCGCGATGGGCTTTTGCAGGTTAACACCGCGACTTCCGACAAAAAGACGGTGCAATATATGGAAACAGATCCACCGGAGCGTGACGGCAGCCACAGGCGCAGCGTCCGGATATCGGTGGGTTTGCAAAAGGTCGCACAGGCCACCACCAGCGCCCGCAGAGGTGCACCTCCTTAATTGCTGCCTTGACCGTGAGAACGTTATGGAACCCGGAAACGCCCAACTGTCGATGACGGTGTTGATGACCCCCGATATGGCCAATTTTTCTGGCAATGTCCATGGTGGCACGCTGCTCAAGTACCTCGACGAAGTCGCTTATGCCTGCGCCAGCCGCTACGCCGGACGCTACGTGGTGACCTTGTCTGTGGATCAGGTGATTTTTCGCGAGCCGATTCATGTCGGCGAATTGGTGACCTTCCTGGCGTCGGTGAACTACACCGGTAACACATCGATGGAAGTGGGCATCAAGGTCGTGACTGAAAACATCCGCGAGCGCTCGGTCCGCCATACCAATAGCTGTTTCTTCACCATGGTAGCGGTGGATGACCAGCGCAAACCCGCTGCCGTACCGCCCTTGCAGCCACAGAACAGCGAAGCCAAGCGCCGCTACAAACAAGCCCAGCAGCGTCGCCAGATTCGTC
This sequence comes from Pseudomonas uvaldensis, assembly GCF_021271205.1. GTDB lineage: Bacteria > Pseudomonadota > Gammaproteobacteria > Pseudomonadales > Pseudomonadaceae > Aquipseudomonas > Aquipseudomonas uvaldensis. The sequence goes on along the minus strand of NZ_JAIWKS010000009.1, from coordinate 214,756 downwards.
AGGAACTGGAGAAGCGTTATCAGGAGATCAAAGAGGACGGGGTCAGCTGATGTCCGGGAGCGGTGTGATCAGAGGCTGATGGGCACTGCCTCGAACCGCACCCGTGGATGAGCGATCCGATCCTGGGCACGTACCAGTTGCAGTTCATAACTGGCGCAAGCCTGGGTCTCCAGCAGTACTTCATGCACCGCCGCCGCAGTGAATTCCAGCGCCGCCACCAAGCCGTCGCCCAGCAGTATCCGCGCCAGGAACAGACCTGACGTCAGGTCGCCCACCCCCACCGGTTGACGCGGAAATGCCAGCAATGGCCGGCGCAGATGCCAGTTGCCTTCGGCGGTCACCAGCAACATTTCGAAGCTGTCCTCGGACTTGCCGGGATAAACCAGGTGCTTGACCAGCACAGCTTTCGGACCGCGCGCCAACAACGCACGCGCCATACCCAGGCAGTCCAGCAACGACTGCGCCTTTCGACCCGAGAAACTGTCCAGCTCCAGTTGGTTCGGGCACAGGATGTCCGCCACCGCAGCGGCCTCTTCCAGCAGGAATTCGCTCACTTCGGGCGCCACGATGCAGCCCTTCTCCGGGTGCCCCATGACCGGGTCGCACAAGTAGATCGCCTTGGGATTGGCGGTTTTGATGCGGGACACTCCCGTCAGGATCGCCCGCCCTTGAGCCGCGCTTGCGAGGTAACCGGAGAGCACCGCATCGCAATTGCCTAATTCACCGATAGCCGCGATACCGTCGATCAAGGCCGGTATCTGGTGGGGCGCATGAACGTCCCCGGCCCATTGGCCATACTGGGTGTGATTGGAAAACTGCACGGTATTGAGCGGCCATGCGTTGACCCCGATCCGCTGCATGGGAAACACGGCGGCGCTGTTGCCGGCGTGGCCGAATACCACGTGAGACTGGATGGCAAGCAGATGAGGCGTACGTTTCATGGGGAATGTTTCCGTAAAACGATTGAAATTCAAGCCGCGCAGTATGCGACTAAACACAGCCTGTACGACAGACCGGCGACACAGTTAAGCTGATAGCAACTTGTTGGAGCACTTCGTTCATGCTGACTCTTGGAAATATCTTCGTGCTGATGCTGCTGGCTACCGGTGGCGCCTGGTTGTGGCACAACCACGGTTTGCGCGAACGGGCACTGGCGAGGGTCATGCAGCATTGCGCCAATCTCAAAATCGAACTGCTGGACGGCAACGTTGCGCTGAAGAAAATCGGATTCGTGAAGGATGCCAGCGGGCGAAGGCGCCTGGCGCGAATCTACAATTTCGAATTCACCGTCACCGGCGAATCGCGCCATTCGGGCACCATCACCCAGTTCGGAGCCCACAGCGCGCAGATCGAATTGGCGCCGTACCCCATGCCGTTCGAAGAATCGCCACAGACACTGGCCGAACCGGTCCAGGCCAAGCACCGGGCCGAAGTCATCGAATTAAGCCAGTGGCGACAGGAACACAACAAGTGGAAGCCTTGAATCAGGAATGATTCATGGCCGTCGGCAGTTCGCCAGACCACTGTGCAGGATGGTCACATCTTGCGGCTCGCTGAAAATCAATTCGAGCCGGGAGTCCTGCCGCCACTCGCTGCTTTGCCATTGCGGCGCTTCGCCTTCCAGGGCGTTGGTTGATACCCAACCGTCGGCACTGTGAATGATCAACTTGGCCCGTCGCCAGCTTGCGCCCTCCAACCATCGGGTCAATGCCTGCTTGTCGAAACGCTGGCTCGGATGCCACCGCCAGCCAATGCTCCAGCCTCCTTCCTGCTGGCCATGCAGGCAGATCGGCAACGTTGGATCGCTCCAGATTGCCGGGAGCTGACCCACGTCCGTTGGCACATCCAAGTTGTCCACAGCCCCGCTTCCCCAGGCGGACACCCCCGGCAATTGGTCGATGGGCAACGCAGCCTGCTGCGTCCAATACGATGGAATCGTCGGTAGCTGCTTGATGAGGCGTGCACGTTCGTCGTCGGTGAGGCTTTCAGATTTGTTCAGCACCAGCAGTCCGGCAGTGGCGAGCGCTTGTCGTTGTGCCTCAGCCAAAGGTCTGCCGTCTGCCATCGCCCGGGCGTCCAGCACCAGCACGCATGGCTGTACCGCCAGCACCCCGAGCCAGGGTGCTTGCTGCAATTGCCGCATCAGTTGCGCCGGATGACCAAGGCCTGAAGGTTCGATGAACAGGCGGTCCGGCTGCGCCTTGCGCAATAAACGACCGAGGCCGATCTGAAACGGCGCACCGTTGACGCAGCATAAACAGCCTCCGGCAACTTCCCCCAGTGCGATACCATCGGCCGCCTGGGTCAGTAGCGCGGCATCCAGTCCGATCTGACCAAACTCGTTGATCAGCACCGCCCAGCGCTCCTCAGCGGGGCGCTGGGCGAGCAATTGCCTGATCAGGCTGGTCTTGCCAGCCCCCAATGGCCCTGCAACGACATGGGTGGGAATGTTCTGCAACATGATCGACAGCTTCGATGGAGGTGAAAATGCGGATGATTGTCTGGTTATTACTGGCACTGACTTCGAACCAAGTACTGGCCCAGGCTTGTGTGGTCCATAGCCAGGCGGAACGGCTCGACGTCAAGGTATGCCAGCAGAACCGTAGTATTCCGCCAAAGCTCTTCGCCGACGGATTCTGCCAGCCAAGCCTTGCCGGACAGAAAGTCGATGTGCAATACGTCGATCAATGTCCCGGCGGCGCGTTCGGCGTCTGCAGCAACGCCCAGGTCACCAATATGCCCTACCGCCAGGATATTCACTATTACGGCGTGGCCGGTGATGCGGCGTACCTCCAACCGTTCTGTGAAGGAAAGAACCAAGGGACCTGGCTCAAACCCTAGTGGCCTGTATGATTAATTCGAGTACTCGAATTAGCCACACAGGCCACTAGGCCAGCCAGTCCAGTGTCAGAATCAATCGGCGCTCCCCTGGAGCCGGCTCCGGCGAACGATGAATCAGGCCGAAGCCCTCATTGCCCTGCCACTTCTCACCTTTGAGCAAGGCTACGTCACCACTGCGAAACTGTTGGATCAACCGCGGATCGCGGGGCTCCGCCTCCGGGCGGGCGAGGCACTGGCGGACCATGGCGTCCTCCGCCAGCCACTGACTGCCGGGGCCGGCATAAGTAGTGACGAGCCGCACCGGTACGTGGTCGACGTGAAAGCGCGGGCACATGGCCTTGTCCAGGATTCGCAGGCGCAGACCGACACGCTGGGCACCCAGCAAGCAGGCAAACGCACCGACCAGCCAAGTGACGTCGGCCACGAACCCTTCGTAGCCGTGCAGATCATTGAAACCGACAGCCAAACCGTTCAGCTCCGGCTGGGAGTCCTCCTCCGGCAGATCAAGTACCCATGATTCCGCCAGTGACTGATCCATGGAAAGCATGATCGCGGCAAAGTCGCTGATATGCAGCGGAAGTTGACGCTGCCAGACCGCCAGATTGACGCCATCATCCAAAATTTGCGTCAGGACTCCAGGGGTATCGCCCTGGACCTGGCGAACCTGTGCGCGTTTCAAGCAGAGGCCCGACATCACGCTGCAGCCTCGTCATGCCAGGCACCGAATGGATCTGGCAGCAGTCGCCAACCCTCGATTCCCAAGGCCATTTCCTCGTCAGTGAGCAGGCAGGCATCCAAGGCTGCGGTGAGGCGGTCGAAGTCAATGCCTTGACCGATGAAGACCAACTCCTGGCGGCAGTCACCCATCTCAGGGAGCCAGTTCTTCATGATGGCGGCAATGCTTTCCTCGTCCCGTGGCCACTGGCTTTTTGGAGCAAATCGCCACCAACGCCCGGCATACCCATGACGCAACAGACCTCCGGCCTGGGACCAGCTGGCCGCCTCTTCCGGCCTACTGGCCAGCCAGAAGAAGCCTTTGGAGCGCAGGAGTTTGCCGTTGGTCCATGGACGGTCGATCAGGCTGAAAAAACGCTGCGGATGAAATGGGCGGCGTGCCAGGTAGGCTGTCGAGGCAATACCGTATTCTTCGGTTTCAGGGACGTGCTCGCCTCGCAATTGTTGTAGCCATCCAGGTGCCTGGGCTGCACGTTCAAAATCGAAACGACGAGTGTCGAGGATCTCTTCCAGCGGCACCTGCCCCATAACCATGGGAAGAATCCGTGCCTGAGGGTTCAGACGGGTCAAAATCGCGATCAGCTCTTCCCGCTCATGGCGACCGATCAGGTCGATCTTGCTGATCAGGATCACGTCGGCGAACTCAACCTGATCAATCAGCAAGTCCGTAATCGAGCGCTCATCTTCTTCGCCAAGGGTTTCACCTCGCGTCGCCAGACTCTCTGCTGCCTGATAATCGGGCAAAAAGTTCACGCCATCGACCACGGTCACCATTGTGTCGAGGCGAGCGACGTCAGCCAGACTACGGCCCTCTTCGTCACGAAACGTAAACGTTTCTGCTACGGGCAGGGGTTCGGAAATGCCGGTGGACTCGATCAGCAGATAATCGAAGCGCCCATCCCTGGCAAGCTGCCCAACTTCAGCCAGCAGATCTTCGCGCAGCGTGCAACAGATACAGCCATTGCTCATCTCCACCAGCTTTTCTTCAGCACGGCTCAGGCTGACGTCGCGCTGGACCTCGCTGCCATCGATGTTGATCTCGCTCATATCGTTGACGATCACAGCGACACGCAGCTTCTCGCGATTGCGCAGGACGTAGTTGAGCAAGGTGCTTTTACCGGCACCGAGAAATCCGGACAGTACTGTAACGGGAAGGCGATTGGGCATTAGGTATATCCTCATCGGGCGGCCGCTGCTGACGCTGTATCAGCGTTGCAGCGACTCGTTGTGCATGCTGCGTGACATCACAAAACAACGTTATAGTATAACGATATTGTTCATATTAGCTTGAAATGCCCCTCTTGAGAATTTCTCTATGCGCCATTTCGTCAGAGCTCTACTCCCCTGCGCCGCGCTGATACTTTTCTCATCCTTTGCGGCGGGCCAAGACAAAGCCTTATTGGCAGACTGCACACGTAGCGCGAATTTGCTGGCGTGCGTTGACAGGCAAGGCAACGCCTACAGCGTTATGACGGCTGGAAACACTGTCTATATTCGCGGCTTTGAAGCGGAAGGACGTCGCTATTGGGCGCAAACTACCAGCCGCTATGGACAGTTGACCTTTTTTACCGGGCTGGCATCCGATGGCGAGACCTGGATTGGCTATAGCAGACGTGTCGGCTGGACGACGCTTAACCGCTTTTCCAGTTCAGGTGGCAGTGCCGGTAAATTCGTCTGCGGACGGGTTAGCGGCTGCCAAGCCGCCGAGTGATGTTTCACGTGGAACAGACAAATAAAAATCTCTTCATGAAAGTCTGGCAGGATTTGATGTTACATTATAACATCAAATCCGATTCCACGATGGACCACACTCATGAATGCGTTAACGCTGCCGCTGCCGGACGTTGCCGCGCAGACTTCCCGCCAAGCTCTGCCTCTCGATTGGGTGGGCATGCATGGCGTTGCAGTACCGGTATTGATCCAAGGTCAACAACTGAGCGCGACGGCCGATGCAGGTGTCAGCCTGGACGACAGTCAGGCCCGCGGCATTCACATGTCACGTTTGTATCTTGCGCTGGAGATGCTAGAGACAGAGACACTCTCACCGCCCTTGCTGCGGCGTATCTTGCAGCAATTTCTAGACAGTCATGAAGGCCTCTCTCAATCCGCTGCGCTGACCATTCGTACCGAATGGCTACTGAGAAGACCGGCCCTTGTAAGCCCACTGAGCGGCTGGAAACGCTATCCAGTCAGCATCAGCGCCCACCTAAAGAATCAAATGTTCCACGTGGAACTCAGTGTCGACGTTTCCTACTCCTCCACTTGCCCCTGTTCGGCTGCACTCGCCCGTCAGCTTATTCAGCAGCAGTTTGTTAACGACTTCGCCAATAAGGCCCTTGAGCACGAAGACGTACGTGCATGGCTGGGCTCTGCCAAAGGCGTTGTGGCGACGCCCCATAGCCAGCGCAGCACGGCCACACTGAACGTACGTCTGGCTAAGGGCGTCGCTGAACTGCCGTTGCTGTTTCTCATCGATGAAGCCGAAGCTGCACTCGGTACCGCTGTGCAAACTGCAGTCAAGCGTGCCGACGAACAGGCATTCGCCCTCGCAAATGGCCAGAACCTGATGTTTTGTGAAGATGCTGCCAGGCGACTCAGCCTGGCCTTGCGACGGTCAGATGATATCGTCGGGCTGGACGTTCGCGTTGTTCATGCCGAGAGCCTTCATGCCCATGATGCTGTCGCTGAAAGTCGGTGGGGGCGGGATCCATCATGATCAGCTGCCAAGCCTTGTGCTGGGGACCTCCGGGAAGACCGCTCACGCCTGCGCTGCATCTGGAATGTTCTGCCGGCAGCCTGACGGCGATTGTGGGTGCCAATGGTTCGGGCAAAAGCAGCCTGCTGAAAGTGATCGCAGGGTTGCAAAAACCTCTGTCCGGCAAAGTCCGACTGAAGGTTCCTCACCGCGGTGGGGTTTCGTTCCTGCCACAGCAGCAACATTTGGATCGACAGTTCCCCATCAACCTGCAAGAGCTGGTGGCAGCCGGAGCCTGGGGGCGTCGAGACGCGCCTGTCCTGCGAAGCCAGAGACTCAAAACCGTGCTGGATGAATGGGCGCTGTGCGGCCTGGAACATCGACCGCTGATGGCGCTGTCAGGAGGCGAACTGCAACGCGCCCTGCTCGCGCGTCTGAGTTTGACGGAGGCTCCGCTATTACTGCTCGACGAACCCCATGCTGCCCTCGATGAACAAGGCCAGGCACTGTTGTGGAAACACATCCACGATTGGCATACCGAGGGGCGAACGCTCGTGGTGGTTTGCCATGACTTGGCTGCGGTGCGCCAGCACATTCCTCTCACGCTGGTGATCAAACAGTCGGGCTGTACTTTGGGTCGTAGCCGCGAATTGATCGCTCAGCAACCCTGCACAAGGGTGGCGTGATGCAGGCAGCCCTTCACTTCTGGCAACCTTTCCAGGAGTTCATGTTCATGCGGCGCGCCCTGCTCGGCGGCTTGGTTCTGGCATGCAGCACCGCTCCTTTAGGCGTGTTTCTGATCCTGCGCCGCATGAGCCTGATCGGAGACGCCGTGGCTCACGGCATACTGCCCGGTGCTGCTCTGGGATTCTGGTTCGCCGGTCTGAGTCTGCCCGCCTTGACCGTGGGAGGGCTCGGCGCGGGTCTGGGCATGGCCGGATTGGCTGCCTGGATCACCCGCCGCACCGGTCTGCGGGAGGATGCAAGCCTTGCGGCGATCTATCCTATCTCCCTGGCAGCCGGCGTGCTGATCCTTGGGGTGGCGGGCAAGCGCCTTGATCTGCTGCACCTGCTGTTTGGTTCAGCCCTGGCGGTCGATGAATCAACACTGACGGGCATGCTCTGGGTCTCGGCGATTAGCCTGGGGACCCTGGCATTGATCTACCGCCCCTTGGTGCTCGACACGCTGGACCCGCTGTTCTTGCAAACCGTCAGCCGGCTAGGCCCGTTGGCCCATGGCGTATTCCTGACGCTGGTAGTCCTGGATCTGGTGATCGGATTCCAGGCCATTGGCGCACTGATGGTTGTGGGCCTGATGATGCTCCCGGCAGCGGCTTCACGATTCTGGAGTCGTCGCCTACCGGTGCTGATGCTGATCGCAGCGCTCCTGGGCTGCCTCTCGGTAGGGATCGGCCTGTTGCTGTCCTTCAACTTTTCGCTGCCCAGCGGACCGGCCATCGTGCTGGTGTCGGGCGCGCTCTACTTGTTATCCGTGGTACTCGGTCCGGTGCATGGCTTATTGCGCCGTCCGCCTTTGCTCACATCCCCATGAGGTATGCCCCGATGCGCGTTCTGCTCGTGCTGTTCAGTCTGCTGCTGTCCTTGTCATCGTCCGCCGCCGAAAAGCTACAGGTAGTCACGAGTTTCAGCATCCTCGCCGATATGACCCGGCAGGTCGGCGGCGAGCATGTCCAGATCATCAATATGGTAGGGCCGGACGCCGATGCGCATACTTACGAACCCACGCCCGATGATGCCAAGGCGCTACTGGGTGCAAAATTGATCATCAAGAACGGACTGGGCTTTGAGCCTTGGCTGGATCGCCTGGTCGCCAGTACCGAAACCGGTGCGCCGGTGATCAGTGCCAGTCGTGGAGTGATTCCGCGCTCGCTGGAGGAAGACGGCGAGACGGTGCCCGATCCCCACGCCTGGCACAATCTGGCCAACGCTGAGCTCTATGTGCGTAACATCAGCAAGGCACTGGAAGCCGCCGACCCGACAAACAAATCGGATTACGAGCGCAACAGTCAGGCCTATCTGAAAAAGATCTACGCCTTGCTTGCCGACGCAAAGGCCCGGTTCGGGTCGCTGCCACCAGGCAATCGCAAGATCGTGACCTCCCATGATGCGTTCGGTTACTTGGGCCAAGCCTATGGCATCGAGTTCATGGCGCCCCAAGGGCTGTCCACCGAGCGTGAACCATCAGCCGCCGAGGTCGCAGCGCTGATCACCCAGATTCGCCAGGCAAAGGTCAAAGCCGTGTTCTTGGAAAACATCAAGGATGCGCGCCTGCTCAAGCAGATAGCCAACGAAAGCGGCGCGCGGATCGGCGGCACACTGTACTCCGATGCCCTCGCTGGCAGCGGGCCGGCCAGCACTTTTATCGGACTGTTCGAATACAACCTGAAGACCCTGTACGACGCGTTGGGACAGCCTTGAGCCAACGCTTCGAGGTCCGGCGAGGTGAAGCACCTCGCCGCCTGTTAACGGTCACCCCCTTGGCTTGACCGTTCCGCAATCCTGTCCCAACCAGACGGCTCGGGTATCCAGGCTACCGTTCTGCTGGACTCCGGTGGCGTTGAACGTGCCGTTGACCTTGGTAGTGAACTCACGATCGCTCTGGAATATTGCGATACCGTTACCCTGGGCTCTCGGACAACTGAAGCGAAACTTCCACTGATTACCGGTGCGCTCGGTGATCTGCTGTTTGCATCCCGACTGCGGGTCTTGCAAAGGGATGTCATTGGTCTGGACTTGCTCAGGCGTCAGGCATACCCGAATCCCTTTCCCGCCCATGGTAATGCCTTGTTTTTCCAGCATCGCCCGTTGCTCCGGGGTCATCTGGTTCTGCAGCTGCCCAAGAATAAGTTGCAGGTCCGGCAGGTTCTGGTTATCGACTTTCATATTGCTCGTCGTCAGTTCCCACAAACCTGGCTGAAGCATCTGCGCCTGAGCTGCCATAGGAACAGACAAGCCAACCGCCAAGGCCAAACCCAGCAGACGAACATTCATTGCAAGAACTCCAGAGGACAAGTGGCCGTTAGACGTCGTCCGTCGGCTTCGGTTCAAGCTTGGCACCGCTGAATTAATCAGCGACATTCCTGCTGGAACATGGTCTGTTAAGCAATTGGAATTCAGGAGCAAGGCAACCCGATGGACTATTTTGGCCCGCATGTTTTCGGTTACCTGATCGCGCTGCTTCACACACTGGGTTCCATCGCTGCGCTTCATGCAGTGCTGACGGTGCGAACCGCCCAAGGCTCTATTGCATGGGCCCTGTCACTGGTATTTATCCCGTACCTGACACTGATCCCCTATTTGATTTTCGGTCGCAGTACCTTCGACGGATACATCCAGGCGCGCCGACAAGCCAACGAAGAGATGCGCAAGGCCGTCTCCGAGCTTAACTGGCGTCCATGGGTCGAAGAGGCGCTGGCCGCACGGGCCTCCCAGGCGTACGCCTCATTACGCGCCATGCCCAAATTGGGACGTACCCCTTGCCTGGCAAACAATCAGGTACGCTTGCTCGTGAACGGTCATGCCACCTTCGAGGCCATCTTTCAGGCCATCGATAATGCTCGGGAAGCCGTGCTGGTTCAGTTCTTCATCGTCCATGACGATCACCTGGGCCAGCGACTGCAATCTTTGCTAATGAAGAAGGCCGCTGAAGGCGTAGCGGTTTATCTGCTTTATGACCGTATCGGCAGCCATTCCCTGCCCCATCGCTATGTCCAGGCCCTGCGCGACGGCGGTGTTCACGTCAAAGCCTTCGCGACCCGCAGCGGCTGGCTCAACCGGTTCCAGGTCAACTTTCGTAACCATCGCAAGATCGTGGTTGTGGACGGCGTCCTGGGATTCGTCGGCGGCCATAACGTGGGCGATGAATATCTGGGAGAAATGCCGCCCCTCGCCCCATGGCGGGACACCCATGTCCAGGTCAGCGGTCCAGTGGTGGCAAGCATGCAAGAGTCGTTTGCCGAAGATTGGTTCTGGGTGGCTCGTTCACTGCCGCCTTTGATACTGCCCGACGTCTATCCAGAGGACGGTGTGCTCTGCCAGTTACTCGCCAGTGGGCCGGCCGATACCTGTGAGACCTGCTCCCTTTTTTTTGTCGAAGCGATCCATGCGGCGAGCGAACGGGTCTGGATTACAACGCCGTACTTCATTCCTGACGAAGCGGTGTTCGCTGCGTTACGCCTGGCAGTGTTGCGCGGTGTGGACGTGCGCATCCTGTTGCCGTCCAGGCCCGACCACAAGATCGTCTACGCCGCCTCCAGCCTCTATGCGTTTGAAGCTGTTCGGGCTGGCGTCCGGATGTTCCGCTATGAGCCGGGCTTCCTGCACCAGAAAGTGGTATTGATCGATAGTGAGATCAGCGCCATCGGCAGCGCGAACCTGGACAATCGTTCGTTCCGGTTGAATTTCGAGGTGATGCTGTTAACGGTGGATATTCCGTTCGCCGCTCAAGTCGAGCAGATGCTTGAGACGGACTTCGCCCAGGCTCATGAAATCGCCAAACAGGAAAGCCGGGAAACCCATCGCCTGCAAAAAATCGGCATGCGGGTCGCCCGGCTCATTTCCCCGATACTGTAGAACGCGTCCGATCAAGGGTGGTAGATGTCATCGCGCGTCCAAGGCAAGTCATGACTGCCGTCCGCATGAGCTTTCACCGCCAGGATCTGGTGCAGATTGATCCAGCCCTTGGCGAACGCATAGGCGCATCCGGCGAGGTACAGACGCCAGATTCGCAGGGCCTGCTCCGGCACTTCCTTCGAAGCGGCCTCCAGATTGTCTTCCAGCCGCTCGCTCCAGTGATCCAGCGTGCGTGCGTAATGCAGACGCAAACTTTCCACGTCGACAATTTCCAGGCCCGCTTCGCTGATATGGGCAGAGATCATCGCCAAGTGGGGCAGCTCGCCATTGGGGAAGACGTATTTCTCTATGAATTCACCTGCACCGCGACCGACCGGACGTCCATCGGTGTGCTTGGCCGTGATGCCATGGTTCATCACCAGCCCACCCTCGCGGACGGCGCCGAACAGTGTCTTGCAATACTGCTCCAGGTTCGCGTGGCCAACATGCTCGAACATGCCGACGCTGACTACCTTGTCGAACCGGCCATCCTGGGGGAGATCCCGGTAATCGAGCAACTGCAATTCCACCTGGCCTTCCAGACCCTCGGCCTTGACCCTCTCCCGGGCCAGCTCCAATTGCGCCTTGCTCAGGGTGATGCCAAAGACTCGGGCACCGAACTCACGCGCCGCATAGCGCGCCAAGCCGCCCCACCCACAACCCACATCCAACAGGTAGTCGCCCGGCTGCAGACGCAACTTGCGGCACAGGTGGCGGAATTTTGCCTGCTGGGCCTGTTCAAGGGTTTCGCTACCCGTCTCGAAATAGGCGCAGGAGTAAGCCATGTCGCTGTCGAGCCACAGCTGGTAAAACGCATTGGACAGGTCGTAATGGTAGGAGATGGCCTTGGCGTCGGTTTCCTTGTCGTGAACCGAGCGCACCGGCAGGTTATCGCTGTCTTCGTCCACAAGTGCCTGGCTCAGTTCGTCGCACACCCGGATCACTTCGTTGATCGAGCCCTCAAGCTCGAGCTTGCCCTCCACGAAAGCTGCTCCAAGTGCATCCAGGCTGGGGTGAGTGAATTGCGCGACCATCTGCGGGTCCTTGACCACGATCGTGACACTGGGGTCGGCGCTCAGCGAGAATTCGTGACCATCCCAGAGTCGGAGCCGAAGCGGCAAGTGCAGATTTTGTAAGGCCGGTGGAAGTTGCGCGAGCATGAGATGTCCCCCTTGTTTCAGACGTCTGAAATGAGGGTAGACCATTGTAGAAAAATAGCTGCCTATCGAATATATAGCCTTTTTCTATTACCTCCCGAATCCGCTCCTGCGCCGGGGACTGCCCTGGTGCGCACCCTCTTCCACCCTTGATTGCATGTCGCTCGCGCTGTCTTACTGGCCTGGCTCCGGCGAAATTTTCGATAGAGGCTCATGGAACCGCAGTAAGCGCCCGGCATTACCTAACACTAGCAGAGTACTCAGGTTATGCAGCAACGCCGCGACCATTGCCCCTGCCGCGCCGAGCCAACCAAAGGCCGCGAAGGCGACGATCGCCATAGTCCAGCCCAGGCCGATGATCACATTGACCTGCAGGGTACGGCGACATTGGCGGCTGAGTCGCACGCAGGTACCGAGCCGCCTCAGGTCGCTGCCAATCAGCACCACATCGGCGGACGCCAGAGCAATGTCCGCGCCGCCCGCCCCCATCGCGATCCCGACCACTCCGGCTTTGAGCGCCAGGGAATCGTTGATGCCATCACCCACGACCATGGGACGGAAACCGTGATCGATCTCCGCCATGACCCGTTTGAGTTTGTCTTCCGGCAACGCCTGGGCCTGTACATCGCCAATGCCGACATCCCGCGCCAGGGCATTCGCCACGCTCTCGCGGTCACCGGTCAACAGCAACTGGCGCCCCAGGCCCAGCGCCCGTAGTTCGCTCAAGGCCATTTGCGCTTCCGGCTTGACGCTGTCGGCCAGCAACAACCAGGCGAGGAACTTCCCATCCAGAGCCAGGCCGGCAATCGGGCCATCATGGTTGGGGATTGGCGAGGTCGCGATTCCCAACCGCTCGAACAACTCCGGTCGGCCCAGTGCCGCCTCGCCTTGCGAGGTCATCGCGACTACACCCAAGCCTTGTCGTTCTTGAATCTGTGTCAGCGAAGGCCGTCTCTCCTGTTCCACCAGTCCCGCTAATGCACGGCTGACCGGATGGCTGCTGGCCGAACCAAGGCTGGCAGCCAACGGCAGTAAAAAGGCAGGATCCTCGTCACCTTCGATGGATTTGAGGCGCAAGGCACCGAACGTCAGTGTGCCGGTCTTGTCCACGACGAGTGACGTCAGGTCCGCCAGTTCCTCCAGAAAAGCCGAGCTGCGGATGAGGATGCCATGACGCGCCGCCACCGCTATGCCCGCGATAGCCGTCGCCGGTGCCGACAGTACCAGCGCGCATGGACACGCGGCTACCAGCACTGCCAGCATCGCCTGGGCATCATTGGTAATGAACCAGGTCACCGCAGCCAGCATCAGCACCAGCACCAGATAGCTGCCCGCATAACGTTCCAGCAACCGAGTAATGGGGGGCTTGGAACGTTCCGCGTTCTGCATCAGGGCGATGACCTTGCCCAGCGTCGATTCGTTGCCGGTGCGCGTCACTTCAAGGCGCAGCAACCCATCGAGATTGATCGCGCCGCCAAAGATTTCCGTACCCACCACCGCGTCCAGCGGGACCGACTCACCGGTGATGGGAGCGGTATCAAGGCTCGCCTGACCGGCTACCACACGTCCGTCCGCAGGCACACGGTCCCCCGCCCGAACCTCCACCAGATCGCCCGGCTTGAGCGTCGCGTTATCAACATCGACAATCGAACCGTCCGCCAGCACCTTGCGGCCTTGGCTACGGGTCAATTGGCCAAGGGCGTGAATCGCTTCCTGGGAGCCGATGACACTGCGTTCTTCCAGCACATGGCCAAAGATCATGATGATTGGCAACAGCGAGGCGGTCATGAGATCGCCGGTGGCCCACGCTCCCAGCATGGCCAGGGCGATGAGTTGATCGGTGATTCCATGCAGACTCGGATAGCGCAGGCTGTACCAGGCGGAACGCATCACTGGCATGGCCACCAGCAACGAGGCGACTCCCAGCAGCAACTGGCTGACGCCCGCCTGCTCCGGTGACCATCCCCGCCACACCAGGCCCAACGCGAGCAAGCCCAGGGCGACCATGGCCAGGGTGAGTTGCCGCGCAGCGGTACGTTGCTCGGCGCGAGACAGCATCGGAGCGTCGGCGGTAGGTGGGGTCATTGTTCAGCTCCCTGGATGATCAGACGGGAATCGTCTTCAGGATCGACCGTCGTCACTGAGCCGGCCTGGCGGAGAATGGCTGGCACGCGCTCGCGATACAGGCGCAGCAACATCTGCGGATCGCCGGCCTGGGCCTTTGCCAGACTCAGCACCGTCGCAGTGTCGGCCGAGGCTTTGGCGAGCCGCTCACTGGCTTGGGCATGGGCGACCTGCAAGACCCGATCAGCTTGCTGTCGTGCCGTCTGGGTCAGCTTTTCGGCTTCGGTGCGTGCATTGGCGACTGCCTTATCGGCCTGTTGACTGGCCGTGAGCACCGCATTGAACGCACTCACTGCAGGGCCCGGCAGGCTCGACTGAACGTCGGCCCGCACCACTTCGATCCCCAGCCCCTGCCCCGTGGATGCCAGCTCGGCCAGACGATGGTTGACGCTTTGAACCAGGTCGCCCCGCAGGCGTTCGCGGCGCTCGGCGGCCTGACTGTCATTGCCGATCAGCTCTGGACGAGCCACCAGAATAGTGTCCAGATCCCGAGCGGCGGTTAATGCCAAGGCGCTACGGGTGACCAAACGGTCCAAGGCTGGCAGCACATGCTCACCCTGTAACACGAAGGCATATGGCTCCGTGATCTTGTAGAAAACTCGCACGTCCAGTTGCACCACCCCTGCGTCGCCGGTCAGCAAATAACCCGAACCGGCCAGCGCATCGCTGACCGGCGTGGCGAAGCTGGCAACCCGATCCGCCTGTAGAGCGGCGTCCGAACGCATCAAGGTTTCCACGCGCCTGTCCAGAACCCTATCCGCCGCCGGTAGCAGAACCACCTGTTCCACGGGACGAGGCCAGGCCATCAGGAGCCCGGCGTTCTGAATCCGGTCCAGCGTGCCAAAGTGCAGCACCACAGCACGGTCCTGGGGGGCTATCTGCCGTACATTGGAGAACACCCAGGTCACAGCGGCCAGAGCCGTTACCGCATAAAGCGCCAGAAAAGCCAAGCGTCCCGCCTGAACCCATGGGCTGGACAACTCGTTTGTTCCACGTGGAACGCTATTCATCGTTGTGTTCCACCCTTGGGCTCCACAACAGGCACGCCATCGACCAGCACTTTGAACGGGGCCGCGTCTGTGCGCAGGATCAGCTTGGTGCTGGGACCGACGATGGTTCCCAAGGTGTCCAAGGAGCGCAGCACGTTATAGAGCTGGGGCGAGCCGGCATAGGCCCGGCCATAAATTTTCGCCGCTTCGACCCGGGATTGAGCTTCGATATCGGCCGCCTTCACCGTGGCATCGGCTTGCACGATCCGCGCATCACGTTCGGCTGCGGAGCGAATCTGTGCGGCTTCGCGTTTGCCAATGGCCGTGCGCTCGGTAGCGATGGTTTCACGCTCGGCACGCATGCGGTCCACCGTGGCGGTCAACGTTACTGAAGGCAAGGTCAATCGTTCGATGCCCACTTGCAACACCCGCACGCCATAGGTGGTGAGCAGTTGCTGCTCGATCTGCTGACGCAATTGCGCCTCGAAATCGCCGATCCGCACTTGGTCCGCATCGGTGTTGACCAGGTTCGCCAGATCAAAACTGGCAGCGGTTGTCTCCAGGGCCGAGCCGACAAAGGTGCGAATCTGCCGCGCAGCTTCGTCCGGCTGGTTCTGCACCGCCCGCATGAAACGCTGTACGTTGTCCGGTTCGCTCTGAACCTGCCACGCTACATAGGCCTGTACGATGATGCGTAACCCATCGCGGGTCCCGACGTCTTGCAGACCGCTGGAGGTCGTACGCAGCCGCAGATCCACTGGAATCGCCGCCTCGAACGGCGCCGGCCAACGCCAAGCCAGTCCCGGTTGCAACAACACCCGCGCAGGATCACCAAAACGAGTGATGACGGTAGCTTCCCCCGAGCGCACCTGCACCAGGCTTGCGGCCGCAACCGCAAATGCCACCAGCAGCGCCGCCCAGCCCATCCGCCGCCAAGGGAATGGTCCGGCATGCTGCGGGTTGCCGTGATGGTGATGATGCCCGTGATGATGGCCGGCATGGCCGTGATCGTGATCGTGATCGTGATCGTGATCGTGACCGATATGGTCATGATTACCGTGAGAAGAAGGGCTCAATGGGCAGCTCCTGGCTGGGCAAGATTACGCGGCGAGGCAGGGTCCGCCGGTAGCGTAAAGGTTCGCAGATCAATGGTCGGCGCGTTTGCACGGCCGCCCAGGCGATGGTCAAGGATCAAGAGCCTTGCGTTGCCCAGCCCCTGAATCAATTGGCTGAAGTACTGTTCCAGCACAAACGCGTGGCCTGCGCTGGCATAGGCTTTACGTTCTGCATCGAAGCGCAAATCGCCGGCCTGGGCGGTGGCATTGACTTCATGGGCTTTGGCTTGAGCCTGGTCATATGCCATGGCGGCCTGCAATTGCGCCTGTTGGGTCTGCTCCGCCGCAGCGCCGCGTTCCCGGGCGATCAGCGCCTGGGCGCTGATCTGGGCCGCCTGTACAGCGTGATAAGCATTGGCTGCACCTGCCGGTGGGTGAATCGCTTCCACCACCGTGGCCAGGATTTCCACGCCGCTATCGAGCGCCTGCAAATCCGCTTGAACCGCACGACCGATCTCATCGGCCAGGCTGATACGGTCAGCACCCAGCAAACCGTCCAGCGTGCGCGAGGCAAATTCGTGTACCAAGATCCGGCTGGCCGTACTTCGAATCAGCGCGGGCACGTCGGTGCTATGGTATGTCGCCGCCAGGGCCGCGGCGTCGTCCAGGCCGATGCGGTAGATGAAACGCACATCCATATTGACGATCTGGAAGCTCTGCTGGTCGGCGCGGCGGCTGGCAATCACCTGGGATTTATCGTTCACATGGCTGGCGTCCCATAGCCGGTTGGCAACCTCTGGTGCGGGCCCCTCCGCCGGTTCGGCTTGTACGAGGGTGCGTTCGTTGCCAACGCTGGTAGCCAATTCGTGCACCACCCCATATTCGACATTCAGCACCCGACCCAACGGCCAAGGCAACCCGATATGCAGGCCCGGACCGAAGACCTTCACCGGTTCCCCGAATCGCTCGTAGATACCACGGCCCTGCATCGGTACTTCATGGACGCCGGTCAACAGCCAACCCACCAGCGAGACCAGTACCAGCACCGGAAAAAAGGCGCGACGCATGTAGCTGAAAGCCCAGGCCTGCCGCAGGTCGATGCCGAAACGGCTGTACAACTCACGCTGCAACGCCTGCAAGGGTCGCGGCGGCCAGCGCAGCAGATCGGCGATGACACTGCGAGCCAGCAGGGTTGGCTCCAGCGCGTCCCGGCGTGGACTGAACAACGACAGCAACGCCCTGAGTAGCAACTCCATCGCCACCGCTCCCGGCAACACCCCTGCCAGCACCGCCATGCGAACCGGCCAAAGGGACGTTTGCGTGGCGAACAACAGGCACAGCGCGCATAACACCAGAACAATGATTGCCAGCCGAGCCAGCTGTGCCAGCGGCGGTGCCTCAGGCCACTCAAGGATGGATTGCTGTCCCAACTGGCGTTCGAAAACCAGCAACCCGAACGCCAGCAATAAAGAACATATCGCGCCGATGCTCGCTGAGACACCCAGCGTGGCGGGTGGCAATTCCAGGTTCCAGGCCTGCTCCAGAATCAACAGCACCAGCGCAGCCCAACCGAACAGCCACAACGCGGGCGCACCGATATAACCCAGCAGGCGAACGCAACGGGTGCTGATACCTTCGAGCAACCGTTCATACCAGCCAGGATTTTCCACGGACGGCGGGACAGCGGCCGAGCTATCTGCGACCGGCGACAGGACCCGGGTACGCCACTGCGTCACCCACCAGGCCGATTGCAAGCCCGCCACCAGCACCACCAAGGCCGCGCACTGGCTTGCCAGCAGTGCCGGCCATAACGATTGCGGTGCAAACAGTCCGATAAAAAATGCCAGCACCAGGCCCATGCCTGCCAGCACGCCCAGCACCAAGGCCATACGTTTCAAGCGCCGACCTTGGAACTGCGCTCGCTGGAAGCGCGGTAATCCGTCCGCCCTCCCCCCTTCGTCACCTAAATCGATCTGCATACCACCCCAGCGTTCACGGGATCAAAATCGGGCCTGTGGGCAAAACCATGGCCGCTTCGTTATAGGACGTTACCCTATAACGGTTTCTGTGAAATTTCTGTTTTGATTTCTTCATGGACAGTTCGCCACGGACCTCCTTTGAAGCCTTGACCGTAATTGTCGAAAACGCTCATATTACGAACGTAATTTTTATGACCGGGCGGGAGAGCTGAGATGAGCAATTATGACGTTGTCATTCTGGGCGGCGGGCCCGGCGGCTATAACGCGGCGATTCGGGCCGGCCAGCTGGGCTTGAGGGCTGCTTGCGTCGAAGGTCAGGCCACCTTGGGCGGCACCTGTCTGAATGTTGGCTGCATGCCATCCAAAGCCCTGCTTCACGCCTCGGAACTCTACGAAGCGGCCACGGGTCCGGAATTCGCCAGGCTCGGCATCCAGGTCAGCCCGACCCTCGATCTTTCGCAAATGATGAAACAGAAAGACGAAAGCGTAGCCAGCCTTACCAAAGGCATCGAGTTTCTGTTCCGCAAGAATAAAGTCGACTGGATCAAAGGCTGGGGCCATATCGATGGTCCGGGCAAGGTGACCGTCACCGGCGACGACGACAGCAAAACCCAGCTGGGCGCCAGAGACATCATCATCGCGACCGGCTCCGAACCCATGCCCCTGCCGGGGGTGGAGATCGATAACCAGCGCATCCTCGATTCCACTGGCGCCCTCTCCCTGAGCGAAGTGCCGCGGCATCTGGTGGTGATCGGCGCGGGTGTCATTGGCCTGGAGTTGGGCTCGGTCTGGCGGCGGCTGGGCGCCCAGGTAACGGTCGTGGAATACCTGGATCGCATTTGCCCTGGCACCGATGTCGAAGCCGCGAAAACCCTGCAGCGGGCCTTGGGCAAACAAGGCATCCAATTCAAGCTGGGAGCCAAGGTCACCCGCGCCGTCACTTCGGCAAATGGCGTGCAATTGGAAGTCGAACCGGCAACCGGCGGCGAGATGCAGGTACTGGAGGCCGACTACGTGCTCGTCGCCATCGGCCGTCGGCCTTACACTCGAGGGTTGGGGCTGGAAAATGTCGGATTGAGCACCGATCAACGCGGCATGCTTGCCAACAAGCACCATCGCACCGAAGCGCCTGGCATCTGGGTGATCGGCGACGTGACGTCCGGCCCCATGCTGGCGCACAAGGCCGAAGACGAGGCCATGGCCTGCGTCGAACAGATCGTCGGTAAGACCGGTGAGGTCAACTATGAGCTGATTCCCAGCGTCATCTACACCCGCCCGGAACTGGCCAGCGTCGGCAAGACAGAGGAACAGCTCAAGGCCCAAGGCCGCGCCTACAAGGTTGGCACATTTCCATTCACGGCCAATAGCCGGGCGAAAATCAACCATGAGACCGAAGGTTTCGCCAAGGTGCTGGCCGACGAGCAGACCGACCAGATTCTCGGCGTGCACCTGGTGGGTCCCAGCGTCAGTGAGATGATTGGGGAATATTGCGTAGCCATGGAGTTCAGCGCCTCGGCCGAAGACATCGCCCTGACCTGTCACCCACACCCCACCCGCTCGGAGGCGTTACGCCAGGCGGCGATGAACGTGGAGGGAATGGCGACGCAGATGTAGCGGAGTCAACCCCCGGCAACACCTGCTCGTGATCGCTTTATCGCGAGCAGGCCCGCTCCCAAAGCCGGGGCACTCACCTCGCGCTGGTTATACCCGGTTCTTGCGCCGGCGCCGACTGATCAACCCCAGCGCTATCGCGATCACCAACACCACACCACCGGCCTGCAGCCAGAACTTGTAGGGCCGAAGTGTTGAACGAATCGACTCCAGGGCCTGGGTCGCATAACGTTTGTCCGCCTTGCGGAAATCCGGCTCCTGGCACTGATGACCGAAATCCCCGGCCCAGGTCACGTAAGGCCCTTCCTTCACATACCGCTGATACAACGCGCGCTGATCTTCCAGGCTGGAGTTATACCCCACGGCCTTGCACAACACCGCAGCAAACGCCTGGCTGGTATGGGGCAGGTTGTCCGCCGCCCGACTCGCCAACGCCGTGGCGACAAAACGGTAGTGATAGCGCATGTCTGGCTGGGCGGCGCTGGCTTGTTGGCGTTGCACCTCACCCTCGGCCACCAGCGGCCCGACCTTCAGCTCGACTGGCTCAAGACTGTAGCTGCCCCCCAAGGACGCATAGTCCGGGGCCATCTCGTAGCCGAGCAGTTCCATGCCCCATCGGCGCGCTATCCAGGAAGCATTGAAATAAGCCTCGGCCCGGCGGGTCGGCCACCACTTGGACTCGGCCTGCTGGAGCAACTGGCCGTAGGTCCGGGCTTTCTCCTGCAGATCGGTGTTATCGAAGTACGCCGGAGCCTCGTCGTAGCGTCCTTCGCGCAGCAAGCGGCGACCCAACAGGTTGCGCAGGCTCGCAGCCACCGGTAGTGGCACGTAATTGTCACGGTCCTGCTGGCTCAACGGCGGCGGAGCCGGGACTTGCTGATCGACATATTGTTTCAACTCATCCACCGTCAGCACCCGTTCGGCGACGGTAGCGGCGTCGTACCAGTAATTGCTCTGGCCACGATAAAGCTGATCGAAGGCTTGCAGATAGTCGCCCCGTTGCAGCGCCAGAATCGCACTTTCGCCCTCGATCCGGCACTTGGGCTGTACGACCTCGTAATCCCAATCCGCGTTGCGCCGGCCCCCCCACGTTTCCTCTTGTGGAAAGGCCTGGGCCGCTTTGGCATAGGCCGCTGCCGCCGCTGCTTTATCAGCGTCGCGCAATGCCAGCTTCGCCCGTACCCACCAAGCCAACCCAGTGTCGCCGGCCTTGTCCACGAAAGCCTTGGCGCTGGCGTAATCGCCGTGCTGATAACTGACCGCCGCCAGCCGGTCGGCGTTGTCCAGGCTGCCACGGGTACTGGCTTGCAGCCGCTGGACCAGGCGCTTTTCCCCTGACGGCTCCTCGCCATCCCACCAGCCGACCCGACTGAGCAGATAACCGGTCAGCAGCCGCTGCACTCCTGGGTTTTCGAGCAGCGAGTCCAGGCGCTCGTCCGGCTGCCCCGTCAGGTCGACCGCCAGGTACAACAACGAGCTGTAGCCGACCTGCGAACCTTGCAGTAGCTGGCTCGCGTACAACTCAATGGCACTGTCCCAGTCGTCGGAGGTATAGGCCACCCTGGCTTCTTCGCCAAGGCTGGCGATACCCAGTTCCAGCGGGTCGCTGAAGCCGCCGATACTCAGTTCGCGGGCCTGGCGAAACGCCGCCCTCGCCTGTTCACGCAACGTCGCCGGCTCTCCGCGTCCCGCCTCGGTACTCATCGCGAACAACGACCGGCCCAAGGAGTATGCGGCCCAAGTACTGCGCAGCGGGCGCTGGTCGGCCGGTAATGCCAGCAATTGCTGAAAGGCCTGCGCCGCCTGTTGATGCTCACCGAGATTGAACGCCGCCGCGCCGATGGCATACAGGCGCAGCTCGGCAGGCAGATTAGCGGCTTCGGCTGCGACCTGTTCGATATCGTTCAACGCCCGAACCCGTTCCACCACTGCTTGCTGCGGCGGAGTCAGGCCAATCCGTTCGGCCTGGTCGCGCTGGACGACGTAGGCAGGCTGATCGTCATAGTTGTAGTCCGGGTTCAGAGTCGCCTCGCTGGCCGGCTTGAGCCCGGCGATGGCCTTGCCGAGGCGACTGACCTCGAAGCGAAAGCTGCCTTCGGGCAATTCGCTCAGCGACTGGGCACGGTTATCCAGCAGGCGCACGGGAAATTCCGGACCGCAAGCCAATGCTACGTTCAATGGCAGGCTGAGGCTCAGGCCGAGCAGAAAATGAGGCCATTTAGGGGTGGACATTGAAAGTTCCTTGTTCAATTTTTGTACAGCGTGCCCAGCCGACAGGACGCCGGGCACCGGCGGCCAGGCGGCCCTCCTGAATGCGGGTGAAGGTAAGCAGTCCGGGAGATTGTTGCAACGTGTAACCGGCCAGGGCGTCGACACCATCACACCCATCGGCGGCCAGCGTCAGGCGCCGGGGCCAGGGACTGTCGAGATTTCCCAGGTTAACCAGGCGGATGTCGGACAAACCGCCCTTCTCTTCAAGCTCCAGACCCAGGTGTCCTTCGAGTTTGTCTCCGCGGGCTACCGCCCCCAGGGTTGTCAGGCTCCAGACACGCCGGTCGCCACTCAAGGGCAAGCGGAACCAGATCAAGCCGGCCAAATGTTCCGGCGGATCGGCCCGCAGGCCGGCGGTCAGCCCGGCCACTTGTTGCGGGTCGGCCAGTAACTCCTTGCGCTCGCCGCCCCGGTCGATCGGCACCTCGCTTTCCACCACCGCCGCGCCGTCCTCCTGGCTCAACAGCGCCACACCGTAGGCCGGCAAGGCCAGATAAAAAGGTCGCGTTGTGACACGGCTCCAGCGTTCGGCCCAACGCCTGGCCTGCTTCGGGTCGAACAGTCCCTGCCGCGGATCGCTGACTGCGTGAACTTGCAGCACGCTACTGTCCACCGTTTCCAGCAAACCGGGCAACACAGGGCTGTCGAGCCAGGCCGGTAGCGCGGTGATACTCAGCTGCAGGTCGGCCGGCAGGGTTTGTCGCAACCGGGCCAGGAATATCCGGTAGGCCGGCAGTCGTGCGCTACCGGCGTCGTGATCGATCTCTACCCCGGTCGGCGCCAAACCCTGGGCCCGCCAGTCCTCCAGGACCTGCTGGATCTGCGCGACGATTTCGTCCTGATCCAATGCCCTGAGCTGGCCATCCAGCCGAATCACGGCAATCAGCGGTCGACCATCAGCCCTGAGCAACGCCGCATCGATCCGCGCCCGGCTCCAGCCAGCCTGTGGAAAAGCCTGCAGCGCCAGTATCCGCAGTCCGGAAAAATCCTCGCGACTCTGGCGCA
Organism: Pseudomonas uvaldensis; assembly: GCF_021271205.1. Classification (GTDB taxonomy): domain Bacteria; phylum Pseudomonadota; class Gammaproteobacteria; order Pseudomonadales; family Pseudomonadaceae; genus Aquipseudomonas; species Aquipseudomonas uvaldensis. Next base: position 191,662 of record NZ_JAIWKS010000009.1, on the reverse strand, counting down.
GCGCCGGCCCGTGGGCCGGGATCCATTGGCGTTGCCAGATGTACAGCTGCTGATCGAGAGGGCGAGCCGGAGGTTGCTCACAACCCGATAAAAGTAAAACGGCGAGCGCCAGCGACAGCCGGGATAAATAGCTCATGAGAATTCACTGCATTGCGCGTCGCATCGATACCAAGGGGGACCCGTACCGGCACCCCGCGGCATTTTATGGGGAATCAGACAGCGATCAAGGCTTGCGGGCGATGATCACCTGACTTTTGGCCACCACCCCATCCAGGGCCTGCTTGATCTGCGCGCCTCGAGGCGAGTCGAGCACCGCCTGCCAAGTGTCGGCCCAATGATTGAGCAGCGGATGATCGGCATTGCTGAAATCGACCTTGGCCTCCCAGAACAGCAGCATCCACATTGACCAGTAGAAGCCATATTGGCTATGACTCAACACTTCGAGGCCGGCCTCGCTGACCATCGCCTTGAACTGCTCCTCTCCGATGATGCGGATGTGATTGGGCTTCTGGAAATACTCCGGTGCGGCAATGTCCTTCTGCAATTCCTCGGAGCTGGGGTGCGGCACGCTCAACAGGTACAGCGCACCGGGCCGACCGACGCGTACCAATTCGCGAAGGAACTGCGCCGGGTCGTCGACATGCTCGATCACCTCGGTGGACACAACGCGGGTAGCCGTACCATCGGCGATGGGCAGCGGATTGCAGTCGGTCACGTAGCATTCGATGTCTCGCGCCGGCGTATCGCTCAAGCGTTGGCGCGTGGCCTCGACTTTTGCGGCGTCGATGTCGGCGATGATGATTTTCGCGCCACGCATGCCGCAGAAGTGCACGTTGCCCCCATCGCCGCAGCCTACGTCCAGCAGCGTATCCTCAGGGGTCACCGGGAAGCCGGTGAACAGTTCGCCACTCTGCTGGTTGAACCAGCCGCTGAGCATCGCATCGTGCAGCCCGAGCATGTAAGGATCGACCTTGTCAGCCGCTGGCGTTGCGGGCGCGGGTGTGCCCGTGGTGAGTTTCTTCAGAAGGCTCAGCATGAAGGGGCTCCAGAGACGGGAAGGACGGAACGGGTGACTCGAAGGCGGTCGACCAGTCGAGCGCCACGATTACGCATGGGCATTTCCACCAGCCGGTAGTTGAGTTCGCTCAGCAGTCCGATCAGCGACAAACCACAGGCCAGGGCCAGCCACGGATGGCTGGACATGTCCGGCGACCCCCAGGGGGCAAAACGAAACCACAGTTCGCGCAGCAGGAAAAATACCGGGACGTGGATCAGATAAATCCCGTAGGAACGGCTGCCGACCCAGGCCAGCGCTGTTTTCAGGGGGCTTCGGGGAAGCAGGTAATCCTGGTCGTACGACGCGACCCAGACCAGTACCGTGCTCAGCGCGGCGATGACCCCGAGGCGGTAGAACGACAGATTGAACTGCTCGGTGGCAAGCCAGGCCATGATGCTACCGAGGCCTGCCAGCAACACCACGCCAAGCCCCGGCCGGCGCAACCACTTGGGCTCGAATCGCCAATAACCGGGACGCAGGCTCCAGATAGACAGCAACACCCCCAGCGCCAAGGCATCGGTGCGTATGACCGACAACCACACCGCACGCCAGGTGAAGAATTGCACCAGCACCACCGCCAATAACACCCAGACCAGGTACCGACGCGAAACGAACACCAGCAGGGGCAGGATCAGATAGAACTGTTCCTCCAGCGAGAGCGTCCAGTACACGAAGCTTGCGCCGTATTCATAGCGCATGAACGCGTCGGCAAAGCGCAGGTTGGCAAACTGCAGGACACCGGCCAGGGTGGCCTGGACGTTGGCCTGCACGCTACCGAACGCACCGGAGCGGTTGAAGAAACACACCGCAAGCAGCACCAGCAGCAACCAGAGCCAGGCCGACGGCAACAAACGGAATGCCCGGCGAATCCAGAACGCACGCGTGACGGCCCAGAATTGCCGGGAGCTGTCACAACCGCGCAGTTGCGGGATCAAACTACGACCGATGACGAAGCCCGATATCGCGAAGAAAAGGTCCACGCCCCACCACAATTGGAAGCTACCGGATAGGGCCGCCAGGCCTGGCCATCCCCCCGGGAACGGCATGCCTTGTATGTGATGGAACAGCACGCCCATCACGGCAACGGCACGCAGCAACTCGATGTCCATGATTCGCTTGCTGTTCACGACTGGCCCCCGGATGAAAGGTCGGGTTTACGGGCAATGATGACCTGACTCTTGGGCATGAACCCATCGAGTGCCTGTTTGATCGCCAGGCCATCGGGTTGCGCCAGCAGGGACTGCCAGGCGCTCGCCCACGCCTGCATCAGCGGCGGATACGGGGCCTGGATTCGGTCCCGAACGGCGCCTTCGAGCACGCGCCCGGCCGCTCGTTCACTGGCCCAGAAGAAGATCATGCCCATGACCCAGAAAAAGCCGCTGGCCTGGCGGTGTTCAATGACCAGCCCGGCGCCCTCCACCAGCGCGGCAAACTGCTCGGCGTTGAAGATCTGCACGTGATTGGGGGTCTGGAAATAAGCCGGCGGCGCGATGCCTTGCTGCAAACGCTCGCCCACCGGCGCCGGCACGCTGAGCAGATACTGCGCCCCCGGACGCCCCATGCGCACCAGTTCGGCCATGAACGGCGCCGGTTGGTCGACATGTTCAAGGACTTCCATGCACACGATCTTGCTTGCACAACCATCGGCCAAGGGTAGCGGCAGGCTGTTGCTGACCAATCCCAAGAACGGCGTTGTGCTCGTCCTGGCATGGTCTTCCACCCGACGGGCCAGGTCGCGCACCTTGTCGTACTCGCTGTCGGTAAAGATCACTGACGCCCCCTGGCGCATACCGAACAGCGTCGCCACCCCCTCGCCGCACCCGACATCCAGCAAGGTATCCTCGGCGGTGATGGCGAATCCCTTTAGCAATTCGCCGGTTTCGCTGCGAAACCAGCCATCGAGCATCGCATCGTAGAGCCCCACATCGCGAGGCGATACAGCCACTGTCGCTGGCGGAGGGGGTTCAACGGGGGGCCTGAACCAGGTAAGCAATCGCTGGATCATGGCTGCTGTGCGTTCCGAGTACGCTCGGGCAACTGCTCCAGAAAGCCCCGCAAACGCTGCTCGGCGTTAGCCTGACTGCAGAATTTCTCCAGGCTGCGCACTGCCTGGGCCGACATGCGGCGATAGCGTTCGGGATCGTTCTTCGCCACGTCATAGCTGGCGCGATAGGCTGAACACAGCGAGTCCCAATCCGTGACATAGCGCAGGGTACGAAATGCCGCGCGGGGGTCATGAGGCCAGGCGGTCAGCTCTTCGGTGGAGTCCACCACGAACGCATTGTCGTGATCGATATAATCGGCCATCGCCGTATTCCGCGGCGCGATCGCAGGCCGGCCACAGGACATGAATTCCATCAGTGGCAGGCATTGCCCCTCGCCGTAGGAACTGTTGACCACATAGCGGGTGGCCTCCACCAGCCGCTCGTAGTCCGCGTCCGCCAGATACCCGTGGATCAGCACGATGCGGCAGCGATACGACTGATTCTTGTAGACGTGGTGCAGCATGTCATTGAGCGCTTCGGCGACATCGTGGTGAGTCAGCTTCAGCACCAGTGTCGCGTCGGGAACATCCCGGAACGTGCTGCAAAACGCGCTGATCATGTCTTTCCAGTTCTTGCGACCGTCGTACGGGTTGAACACCGAGGTGTAGATCACACCGTCCAGCAGCAATTCGCAGTCCTGCGCCGGGCCGTCAAGCGTCACCGGGGTGCCAGCCCGATGGGGCGGCGGGCCGTAGGGTCGCAGGTCGGTGGTGCGGCTGTCGATCAACAGGCCGCGCAGTTGCAGGCGCATGTGCTCGACCGTCGGCCTTTGCGCCAGCATCGCACCGCGGGCAGCAAAGCGATCCCAGACCGGCGCGGCGATGGCGACGACAGGGAAATCCGCGCCCATCGTTTCCCGAACGGTGTTGACGGTAAAACTGGAATGGGTGATCGCCATGCCGGTCGCACGAAGAACCGTTCGCCAGTCATGCCGGGGCTCACCCTGCCAGCTTTCGGTGGGAATGGTGCTGAATTCCCAGGCGAACACCGGAACCGTGGGACAGGCGTAGTGGACAGCGGTGCGGTGCGGTGGAGAAAACGACAGGAATACACACCCTTCGCCGCGTTCCTGGCATTGGGCATGAAGCCGATCCACTTCGTCGTCGGGCTGTGTCACCTCGACCACCCGTCCCAGGCGTTCCAACACCGGGCGAAACTCCTTGAGCACGAAGTAATAGCTGTATTCAGGCTTGCCGAGATTTTCCAGGATGTTGCTCTGGTTGGTTTCCGAATAAATGATGATCAGCATGAGGCGGCCCCCGCCTCGATCACGTCCGGCAGCAAATCGTCGCAGTCCGGCAGCGCCAGGAAATTCGCTAGGCGGCGCTGTACCGGGTCGAAGCCGCAATAGTCACGCATGCGCTTGTTCGCAGCCGCTGCCATGGCGTGGTAGGTCTCGGGCTGGTGTCGGGCCAGGGCGTAGCTCTGTTGGTAGGCAAGCTTCAACGACCCCCAGTCGGGCCGGTGGCGCAGGGTTCTGTACAAAATGCGCGAATCCTCCGGCCAGATGGTCGGCTCACGGCTGGACTTGACGATAAAAGCCACCTGGGCGTCGATGTAGTCACGCATCGCCGTGTGGTCCGGCGCGATCGCCGGCCGGGCGCAGGACATGAACTCCATCAGGGGCAGACACAACCCTTCGCAACGGGAGGCATTGACGTAGAAACTCGCCGCACCGTACAGCCGGGCAAACTGCTCGTCCTCCAGAAACCCGTGCATCACCACGACCCGGCAACTGAACGGCGACAGTTGGGACAGCACCGTGAGCAACTCGACGTAATAGGTCGAGAGATCGCTCTGGGTCATTTTCAACACCAGCGTGGCGTCCTCGACGTCCCGCAGGGCCCAACAGAATGCAGTGATGATGTGATGCCAGTTCTTTCTGCCGTCATCGGGGTTGAACACGCTGACATACACCACTCCACTGACCTCGGTTTCAACGACCTGGCTGGTGTCCGGCAGCACCGCTTGAGGATGTTCGGGTGGAGCAAGAGGTGTGGGTGGAGGTGGTTCGACAACGTCCGGCACTGGCGGCGCAACGGGTCCCCTCAGGGTCTTGCTCGCCACGATACGCACAGGCACCGGTACCAGGTCGCGAACCGCTTCGCGATACCAGCACAATAGGTTGTGCTTGATCAGCCAAAGCGGGCCCTGCTCGTTCCCGGCGGAGAAGGCGCGGATGATTTCGCGCAGGTAATGTCGACTGATGAATGCACGACGTCGCCAGGTGGGTGACGGCGGTTCGGCAATCGGCTGCTGGTCAATCGGCTCGGGCGCTTCGGGTACATCAGGCTCCGCCACCGGCTCTTCTTCAATGAGCGGCGCGATCAAGCCGTCGGCCGACAGGCCAAGGGGACGGCTATCAATGATGCACCCCTTGATCTGTAGGACGGTGCCGGGATTGACCGGCGCACTCGGGTACTGTTCACGAATCGCCGCGAAGCGTTCCCAAAGGGGCGTTGGCAGGACCAGCACCGGAAAATCCTCGCCCAGCGACCTGCGAATCGCCTCGGCCGTATGACTGGACAACGTAATGACCCGGCCATGGCGGGCCAGCGTGCGGCTCCAGTCATGACGCAGATCGCCGTCCCAGTGCTCGGCCGGAATCGAGTCGAACTCCCAGGCCACCACGCAAACCATCGGACACAGCAGGTCGGTGGGCGTCTTGTGCGGCGGTGAAAATGAAAGGAACAGGCATTCCTGTCCGGCTTGCCGCAGCGTTTGATACAGCGGATCGACCTCGGCAACCGACGCCACCACATGCACCTGCCCCAGACTTTCCAGCACGGGACGATAAGCCTTGAGCACAAAGTAGTAACTGTACTCAGGACGACCAAGGCTATGGCTGATGGAGTGATCGTTTACGTCCGAGTAAAGAATGAAGTTCATGGCACCTCATCATGAAGTCGCCATCCCGGCAACTCCATTTAATGACGGTCGAGTCACGAAGCGAACCGGCACGTAGCCGCCTTGCTCGATTATCTACCCACCCGTCTCGTTCTTGTTTTTAGTGACCTCCATGCCCCTGCTCGATTCAGGATCGAAACCTGGAGGCATCGTGTCGAGGGGCATTCTAAACATATCCGCGGCCTGTTCGTGAACCGCTTGGCGCGAATAAACCAGCTATAAATACGAGAACTGACCAGTCACGGTCTGCGCTGTTGAAATTGTCGTGAAATTGGCACAAATTGATACCCAAACAACTAAAACAAAAACGCTTCATCTGGGGCTGACTAAGGAAAGGTTTCTTCGAACTTACGGAAACTTCCTACTTATTCGCGACAGACGAAGTTTTGCATCAAGAGGGCTGATGCTTGAAAAAACGTCTGTTCGTTACGGGGCTTGGCGGCTTTGTAGGCCGTCATATCGCGTCTCGTCTGAATGCCCCCGATTCAGCTTGGAAATTAATGCCCGTGGCTGCTCGCTACGACCTGACGGACAGCAAGACCCTGGAAGGTCTATGGCCAGAGCTCCCCGATGCCGTCATTCACCTGGCGGGCCAGACTTTTGTTCCCGAAGCCTTCCGCGACCCCGCACGTACTCTACAAATCAATCTCCTGGGCACACTGAATCTTCTCCAGGCCCTAAAGGCACGGGGTTTTACCGGGACATTTCTGTACGTCAGTTCGGGAGAGGTCTATGGGCAGGTTCGTGATGATGGTTTTCCCATTACCGAACACCAGCCCCCCGCTCCGTGCAACCCATATGCGGTCAGCAAGCTGTCGGCAGAGCTGTTGAGCCTGCAGTGGGGAATCAGTGAAGGCTGGCCGGTCGTGGTGGCGCGTCCGTTCAACCACATCGGTGCCGGGCAGAAAGAACATTTCGTCATTTCCAGCGTCGCACGGCAGATATGCCGTATCCAGCAGAACCTGCAGGCGCCGCAACTCGCCGTGGGCGATATCGATGTTACCCGCGACTTCCTCGACGTTGACGATGTAGTTTCAGCCTACCTCGCTTTGCTGGAGAAAGGAGCGTCCGGTCGAATCTACAACATCTGCTCGGGCCGTGAGCAAAGTGTTCGCAGCCTGATTGAACAACTCGCGGATATCGCTCAGGTCGAAATACAATTGACCCAGGACCCTTCGCGCCTACGCGCGGTCAGCCAGCGTCGCGTCTGTGGTAGCCATGCCAGGCTGCATCAGATCACGGGATGGGAGCCTCGGATTTCAACTCATCAATCCCTGCGAACCATCCTTTCCGACTGGGACATGCGGGTGCGTCAGGAATGAAAAATGTCTGCTTGAAGCGCTGTCATGGCAGGGCCGTCTGATGTTGTTGTCCTTGCATCGCGCATTCTGGGGTTATCGCGGCTTCATCCTGGGCAGCGTCAAGCGTGAGTTCCAGGCGCGTTACCGCAACTCACTCTTCGGCGCACTCTGGACGGTGCTCAATCCACTGTCGATGATCCTGGTGTACACCGTGATCTTTTCCCACATCATGCGTGCGCGTCTGCCGGGTGTGGAGGATGGCATGGCCTACAGCATCTACCTCTGCGCCGGTTTGCTCACCTGGGGTTTCTTCGCGGAAGTCACCACCCGAAGCCAAGGGATGTTCCTGGAAAACGCCAATCTGCTGAAAAAAATCAGTTTTCCCAGGATTTGCCTGCCACTGATCGTGCAGCTCAACGCGGGGATCAACTTTGCGATCATCCTCGGGCTGTTTCTCGGTTTCCTGATGATCTCCGGCCGTTGGCCAGGCATGGCATTGCTGGCATTGGTGCCATTGCTGATCCTGCAGATGCTGTTCGCCGCCGGGCTGGGCTTGTTGCTGGGGATTCTCAATGTGTTTTTCCGTGACGTCGGGCAGTTGTTCGGCATTTGCCTGCAATTCTGGTTCTGGCTCACGCCGATCGTTTACCCCATGACAATCCTTCCACCCTCGATCCAGCAATTGCTGGCCTTCAATCCCATGACGGCGCTGATGCAGAGTTACCAGAACCTGTTCCTGTACAACCAGTGGCCCGTCTGGAGTTCGCTGGCGCCGCTGCTGATCATCGGCTTGTTGCTATGCGTCACAGGCTTGCAGATGTTTCGTCGACGCGGCGGCGAAATGGTGGATGAACTCTGATGGGACAGCTACGCGTCAGCGACCTGGGCAAGGCTTACAAACAGTATCCGAACCGCTGGAGCCGGCTGTTCGAATGGCTGGTTCCCTTTTCCCGGCCACGCCACCAGTTGCACTGGGTCCTGCAGGGTGTGGATTTCGAGATCCAGCCCGGGGAAGCCGTGGGTATCGTCGGGGTGAACGGCGCGGGCAAAAGCACGTTGCTCAAAATGATTACCGGCACCACCCAGCCCACGTGCGGGCATATCCAGGTCCAAGGACGCGTGGCCGCGCTGCTGGAATTGGGGATGGGTTTTCACCCGGATTTCACCGGCCGCCAGAATGCTTTCATGGCGGGCCAGTTGCTGGGTATGCAGGTCGAGGAGATCGAAGCATTGATGCCCCAGATCGAAGGGTTCGCCGAGATCGGCGAAGCCATCGACCAGCCGGTACGTACCTATTCCAGTGGCATGCAGATGCGCCTGGCGTTCAGCGTCGCCACCGCCCGGCGACCGGATATCCTGATCGTCGACGAAGCCCTGTCGGTGGGCGATGCGTACTTCCAGCACAAGAGCTTCGAGCGCATACGCAGCTTTCGCAAGGCCGGGACAACGCTGTTGATCGTGTCCCACGACCGCTCGGCGATCCAATCGATCTGCGACACCGCCATCCTGCTCGAACACGGGCGCATGGCCATGCGCGGCAAGCCGGAAGAAGTGATGGACTACTACAACGCCATGCTGGCCCAGCGTGAAGGCCAGGTGGTCCGCCAGGAAATGCTCGCCAACGGCCAGGTACGCACCATTTCCGGTACCGGCGAGGCCGGCATCCTGGATGTGCAATTGCTAAATAGCCATGGACAGCCGGTGGAAATGGCTGAAGTCGGCCAGCCGATGGTCCTGCAGGTCCGCGTTGAGGTCCGCAAGGATATCGAACGGCTGGTGCTGGGTTTCCTGATCAAGGATCGCCTCGGGCAGCCCATGTACGGCATCAACACCCATCGTCAGGACCAGGCCGTTACCGATCTTATGGCGGGCGAACAGGTCACCTTCCGTTTCAGTTTCGACATGCGCCTGGGTAAAGGCAACTATTCCATTGCGCTGAGCTTGTCGCGTCTGGATTCGCATCTGGACCGCAACTTCGAGTGGCGCGACTACGGGCTGGTGTTCCACGTCATCAACAATCGCCAGGAAGACTTTGTCGGCTGTTCCTGGCTTCAGGCCAGTACCAGCATTCAACGCCAGGCACTGCCCACCGTCGAAGCATTACCGCAAAAGGAGCTGCCATGACCCGCCTGCTGGTGGAGTGCACTTATGTTTATGAAAACCCGAAAGCCAATTCCGGGATCCAGCGAGTCGTGCGCAATGTCATCCGCGAACTGCCGGCGAACGATCAGGGGCGTGAATGCCTGCCCGTCGTGATGCTCAGGGGCAAGCTGTACGAAGTAAAAAGCCTGGCACCGTTGCCTGACAAAGGGCTGGACCTGGTCAGCCTGCGCGGACGGCTCGAACAGGCAGCTAATCTCTTCTGGCTCCGACAGCGGACCCTGGAATCCCGGCGTCCTTTCAGTCAGTCGCGGTGGGCCCGACGCCTGTTGTATATCGGCTGCAGGCTGTTTGCCTTCGGCTGTCTGAGCATTCCGATTCGCTTGATCGATCGCCTCCTCAAGCATAAACCGGCCCCAACGCGCATCGTGCCGCTGCAGCACCGGGACGGCGACACACTGGTGTTGCTGGACTCTTCCTGGCATGCGGATTTCTTTCCGCTGGCCGAACAGCTCAAGCGCGATGGCGTCGGGATCGTTTCGGTGGTCTACGACCTGATTCCCCTGACCCACCCGCAGTTCTGTGACGAAGGATTGGTCAAGGTGTTCAACCGTTGGTTCGACTGGATTGCCAGCACTGCCGACGGCTACATCGCCATCTCCACCACTATCCGGGACCAGGTTCGCCAGGAAATGGTGCGTCGCATTGGTGAACAACGCGTGCGCGAACGCTGGTTCGACTATTTCCATCTGGGCAGCGAACTGGACCTGATTGACGCCGACAGCACCATCGATAGCGATCTACAACGACTGTTCGAGCAGCCCGAACCGGTGTTTCTCATGGTCAGTACCATCGAACCGCGCAAGAATCATGCGTACCTGCTGGATGCATTCGAGCGCGCCTGGGCGGCCGGCTCACAGGCACGACTGTGCATCATCGGGAAGATTGGCTGGAAGTGCGAGGCCCTGATTGAACGCATCCGGCGCCACCCGCAGCTGGACCATCGGCTGTTCATGTTCAACGATGCTTCGGACCAGAGCCTGGAGCATGCTTACCGACACGCCACGGCGCTGGTGTTTCCCTCCTATGTGGAAGGCTTTGGTCTGCCACTGGTCGAAGCCATGCAGCGCGGATTGCCGGCGATGGGCAGCGACATCGAGGTGTTTCGGGAGATCGGTGGAGAATTCATGGTCTATTTCGACCTGGATGATCCCCAAAGCCTGGCGAACCTGGTCGTCGACATGGAACGCAGCGGGGTATTCCCGGCCAATCGCTCCCTCGATCAGTGGCATTGGTTGAGCTGGAGCCAGGCCAGTGAACAGTTGATCGAGCGCATCGAACGACATACCGGGACTGTGGTTCCCGACAGAGAAACCGTATGCGGATAGCCTTCAACGCGCGAATCCTTCAGGCCCCGCGTACCGGCATCGGCCAGTATGTGGCCGAACTGGCAACTGCCCTGTTCCAAGAGCCTGACGTGCATTTGTCCTTATTTCATGGCTGGGGTTGGAGCTCACAGTTACCCCAGGCGGCCATGCCGGGTTACTCGCGCCTGACGCCCCTGCTTCGACAAGTTCCGGGAGCGTATCGGGCACGGCGCTGGATGGAACAGAAACGCTTCGATCAGGGCCGCTCCCAGGCCATCGATCTGTATCACGAACCCAGCCTGTGGCCGCTGTCCTTTGATGGTCCGACCGTCATGACCCTGCATGACCTGACCCATGTCCGGTATCCCGAGACACAACCGCCAGCAAGGCTCAAGGAAATTGAGCGACGACTGACTCGTGCGGTAGAACAGGCACAAGTGATCATGACCGTTTCGCAGTTCATCGCCGATGAAACTCGGCAGTATTTCGGACTTCCAGCCGAACGCGTCAGGGTCGCCCCGTTGGGGGTTTCGGCACGTTTCCATCCGCGCGACCCCGAAACCATCGACAGAGTACTCAAGACCCATGGTCTGGAAGCGGGTGGTTATTTCCTATGTGTCGGCACCCTGGAGCCACGCAAGAACCTGCCGCTGGCCCTGCGCGCCCATGCCGAATTACCTGAATCCATCCGTCAGGCTTTTCCATTGGTCATTGTCGGGATGAGCGGATGGCAACAGTCGCAACTCAATGACGAGTTGAAAAGCGCCATGGCCAGCGGTCATGTTTGCCTGGCAGGTTATCTGCCTGATGAAGAGGTCGCCCATTTGCTTGCGGGCGCACGGGCATTGATCTTCCCGTCATTGTATGAGGGCTTTGGCCTGCCGGTGCTCGAAGCCATGGCCAGTGGCACGCCAGTGATCACGACACGCTGCTCGGCGATGCCGGAAGTGGCTGGCGCGGCGGGCAATTATTGCGAAACTGACGATCCGCAAGGCATGCGCGACGCCATGTGCCGGTTGATAGAAGACCGCTTGCACTGGCAGGCCTGTCGGGAAGCGGGCTTGCAGCAAGCAGCACTTTTCTCCTGGGAACGGTGTGCGAAGGTGACCGTCCAAGCGTATCGCCAGGTCCTGGGAGGCTGAATGCGAGTCCTGCATTTTTACAGAACCTACTTGCCCGACTCCATGGGCGGCATTGAGCAGGTTATATTCCAACTGTGCGACAGCACTGACCGATTGGGCGTCGACAACACGGTGTTGACTCTGAGCGAGCACCCCGCCCCCGATCCGATCAGGATACGGGAGCATGAGGTTCATCAAGCCAGACTGAACTTCCAACTCGCTTCCACGGGATTTTCCTACAGCGCCCTTAAAAAATTCCGCGAACTGGCCGCCCAAGCAGATGTGATCAATTACCACTTCCCTTGGCCGTTCATGGATCTGGTTCACTTTTTCAGTGCCGTCAAGAAACCCTACGTGGTTACCTACCATTCCGACATCATTCGCCAGAAGCATCTTTTGATGCTGTATCGCCCCCTGATGCGACGCTTTCTGAACGGTGCCGATCGCATCGTTGCGGCGTCACCCAACTACGTACATACCAGCGAAGTACTCAAGGCGTACCGTGATAAGACCCGGATCATCACCTATGGCTTGAACAAAGCGAGTTATCCACAACCTGACGCCGAACGCATGGCGAGGTGGAAGGCAAAGCTGGGCGATCGCTTCTTCCTGTTCGTCGGTGTGATGCGTTATTACAAGGGCCTGCATATCCTGCTCGATGCTCTTGAAGGCGTGGACTACCCCGTGGTTATCGTGGGGGCCGGCCCGTTGGAAAAAGAGCTGCACGCCCAAGCCGCGGCGCTGGGCCTGCATAACGTACATTTCCTTGGATTCCTCGGAGATGAAGACAAGGTAGCCCTGCTGGAGCTGAGCTACGCCATCGTATTTCCTTCGCACCTGCGCTCCGAAGCCTTCGGGATCTCCCTGCTCGAGGGCGCAATGTACGGCAAGCCGATGATTTCCAGCGAGATTGGCACGGGCACCAGCTACATCAATATCCACAACGAAACCGGCCTTGTCGTCCCCCCCAGCCAGCCCGAAGCGTTCCGGGAGGCGATGCACACCTTGTGGGAAAACCCCACCAGGGCCCAGGAAATGGGTATCAAGGCGCAAGCCCGCTACAAACAGCTATTTACCGCTGAAGAAATGGGCCGCAAATGGGTGGAGTTGTACGAAGGGTTGCTGCAGGAAAAAGCGCTCAGCTATGCATGAAGGCATGGCAACAAGAGGGCAAGCCAAAGGGTGAGAGGAACCATCCCCCACCCCGCTGATGGCTGCTACTTCAGGCATGCCCTTGCAAACCCACGGCTGTACGCGGCATGCCCACGAACCCTGGCAACGCTTCGATTCGCGCCAGCCAGGCACGCACATGGGGATAGGGCTCGAGCGACACATTGCCCTCCGGTGCATGGGCAATGTAGGTGTACCCAGCAATATCGGCGATGGTCACAGTATTTCCCGCCAGGTAGGCACTGGCGCTCAGATGCTGGTCGACGACCTTGAGCAGCGCGTGAGATCGGGCTATCACCTCTTCAGCGTTGTACGAAGCACCGAACACCGTGATCAGGCGCGCCGTAGCCGGCCCCGCGTGAATCGGTCCGGCGGCTGCCGACAGCCAGCGCTGTACCTGGGCGGCACCGACCGGATCGGTGGGCAGCCAGCGACCTGCGCCATATTTTTGTGCCAGGTACACCAGAATGGCATTGGAATCGGCCAGTATCACACCGTCGTCGTCGATGACCGGCACCTGCCCGAACGGGTTGATGGCCAGGAAATCCGGCTGTTTGTGCGCACCCTTGGCCAGGTCGACGAAGACCACCTCGACAGGCAGTTCCAGCAGTGAAAGCATCAGTTGGACGCGATGGGCATGGCCGGACAGGGGAAAATGATAAAGCTTGATGGGTTTCATGGGACGACTCCGCTGCAAAGTGACGCCATCAGCAGAACGGCGTCGATGGGCTCATCTTCCCCTTCAAGCGAAAGCTAGAGAATGACCCGAAAACGCAATCCATCATTTCACCACGAGAAATAATACTTCAGCCTCTCAAGGCCGGGTGTTTACGCAGCGCGTTAACCGTGAAGTCGACAAAACTGCGAACCCGCGCCGGCGCGTTGCGCCCTCCCTGATACACCACATGAATCGGCAGCGGCGGCAGTTCGAAATCGGCCAGGACGATCTCCAATGCACCGCTCTCGACTTCACTTGCAACCTGATAAGACAGGACACGCGTCATCCCCAGGCCTCGGCAGGCTGCGGTGATGGCGGCCTGGTTAGCCGTAACCACCAGCCGGGGCGCCGGTCGGACCGTCAACGATTGTCCAGCATCGAGGAAAGTCCAGTTCCTGATCTGGCCAGTGGCCGACGACGCCACGATCGGCATTCGTTCCAAATCCTCAGGATGCCGCGGCCGGCCATGGCGAGTGAAAAAATCTGGAGATGCGCAAACCACGCGTCGCACTTCTCCGACACGTACGGCGTGCTGGCTGCTGTCCGGCAACTCGCCAATACGCACGGCTACGTCCATGCCCTCCTCGACCATGCTGACTATTCGATCCAGCAGCAAGGCGTTGACGCTGACGTCGGGGTACTGCTGCAGATAGTCCACCAGCACCGGCGTAACGAATGACTGGCCAAACAACACGGGCGCGGTCATCGTCAGCTGTCCGCGGGGCTGGGCGTGACTGCCGGCGGCCGAGTCTTCGGCTTCCTGCAAATCGCCCAGGATCCGCCGGCAGTCTTCAAGAAAGCGCTGACCTGCCTCGCTCAAGTACACGTTACGAGTGGTGCGTACCAGTAAAGGCGTACCGATGCGTTGTTCCAACGCCGCCACCGCACGCGTGACGCTCGCCGCCGACAGACCCAGGCGCCGCGCTGCGGCGGAAAAACCCGCATCCTGGGCGACGGCGACAAACACCTGCATTTCCTGAAACCTGTCCATCCATCCCCCGACGAGAAATCCTGATACAAGTTTTGTGCGCCCCCGAAGCCGCGCCGCACGGCCATTGTAGAGCCTTGGGCAAGCGAACCACAGCGCAACGCGCCAGCACGACCGGCCATTGGCGGCTTCGCTTGTTACCATTCCCTTTCCTATGACTCGTTAAACCCTGTGGAGCAAGCCTGCTTCCCGGGATTGATATGTGGCTGACTTCATCGAAAGGCCTGTTTCATGATCAAGATTTACCGTGCTCTAAGCCATCCCCTGGCGTCCCTCATAACCCTGGTCGGATGCGTATTGCTCGTTCCCCTGGTGCTGCGCCTGACATTGGGCTGGTCCGATCCCTTGGGTTATCTGTCGGACCTGGGCAGCGGCGGGTTGCTGATCGCGTTGCTTCACCGCCGCTCCGGGTGGCTGGTATTGCCTGTGCTGCTGGCCTGGAGTGCACTGACACTGGCCAATATCGAACTGATCAGCGCGGTCGGGCGAATGCCCAACCTGTCGGACCTGCATTACCTGCTTGACCCACAATTCGTTGAAAACTCCACCAGCGGCGGTTTCGCCCATCCTTGGCTGGCAACACTCCAGCTGGCGACGCTGGTGCTCTGGCTGGCGGCCCAGCGAACTAGCCCGCCGCGCCTGGCGCCCCCCTTACCACGCCAAGCCTGGGCGTTGCCGATGCTGTTGTTGTTGGTACACGGCGCGGTGCAATCCTGGCGTCCGAGTGAGGCAGACCAGTGGAACCTGTTCAACCTGCCCCATCAGCTTGTGACCGCCGGCATCGCCGCCGGGCAGGAACGGGCCCAGCTCTGGCTGGAAGGCGATGAAGCCACCCTCGCCCCGTCAATGGAGGGCCTCACCCGGCTTGACCTCGAGGGACAAAAGCTGTTGGCCGCACCAGGCCAGGCGCACAACGTTCTGATCATTGCCCTGGAAGGCATTCCCGGCGCCTATATCAATGCCAACCGCCAGGCATTGAACAGCAGCTACCGGGAAAACCTGATGCCGCACCTCAGTGCCTGGGCCGAACGCGGCATGAACACGCCCGATTATGTCCTGCACAGCCACCAGACCATCCGCGGTCTCTATGCGATGCTATGTGGCGACTACGACAAGCTCGACGACGGTACGCCCAAAGGCATCGAGATGCTGAACCAGACCCATCGCAACCGGGCGTGCCTGCCGGCCCAGCTGCGCCAGCACGGCTTCTCGACCCATTTCCTGCAAGGGGCTGGCCTGCGCTTCATGGCCAAGGACCGGATCATGCCCCACATCGGTTTCGACACGACCCTGGGCATGGAATGGTTCACTCGTCCGGCTTATCTGGAGTTCCCTTGGGGCAGGGACGACAAGAGCTTCTTCGAGGGCGCGCTGGACTACGTCGGGCAACTGCAACAAGCCGACAAACCCTGGATGCTCACCTTGCTGACAGTGGGCACGCACCAGCCTTATTCTGCGCCGGACGACTACCTGCAACGCTACGACTCCGCCAAGCAGGCCGCCGTCGGTTATCTGGACGATGCGCTGGATGCGTTCCTGGTGAACCTGGAGAGACAGGGCGTTCTGGAAAATACCCTGGTGGTCATTACCTCGGACGAGTCCCACGGGCTGGAAGACGTGCGCCTGGCATCGTCCTGGGGGTTCAACCTGATGTTGGCGCCAGAGCCCCTGCCCAGAATCAAGCGCGGTGTTCATGGCCATGTGGACCTGACTGCCTCGGTGCTCGATTATTTCGATTTCCCGGTGCCCTCGTCCTTGTCCGGGCGCTCGATGTTCCGCGATTACACGACCGGTCGGCAAATCATGTCGTTCACCAACGGCAAACTGCGCTATCACGACGGCAAGGACACGTTCACCGAATGCGACTTCCTGCAGCGCTGCCGTGATTACCGCAGCGAAGGTTTCATCGCTGATCAAGCCAACTATGCCGGACAATACAGCGGTCAGCGTGCAAGACTGGTTGCGGCGCGGGCCACGGCCTTGGGCCAGAGCCTGTCAGCCACCGCCCTGAACCAGCGCTATCAGTTCGGCAGCAACGAAAAAATCCCGCTTCCGGCCCAGGTCTCCAATGATTGGACCGACAACCTCATCGGCGCCCAATACCTGGAGATGCCCAAAGGTTCGCAAACGCGCGTCAGCCTGACCATTCGCGCCGTGGAGCCAGACCATGCCGCCTACATCTCCCTCAAGGCCAAGGAGTTCGAACGGGATGTGCCGATGGACCTGCCGACAGACGTCGCGGTCACTCCCGAGCAGCCGTTGGTGATGAACATCAGCTTCGACAACCCGCAACCACGCAAGGCGTTTTCCTTTCACCTGCTCGGCCATGGCGTCGGCGCCATTGAGATTTCCGATTTCAGCGTCGTGACCGAACTGCCCGATCAAACGGACCAACCAGAGTACCTGGACGACATGCAGGATGAGGGCGAGCCCCAGTCCAGTTGAGCCATAGGAAGATCTAATCCAACAACCGGTGCAGCTTGGCGTACTGCAGCAACATGATGGTCTTGCCGTCGCAGATCTCACCGGTTTCGATCATGCCCAAGGCCTGGTCGAGGGACATTTCCAACACCTCGATCTCCTCGCCTTCCGCTTCGACGCCGCCGCCTTCGTGCTTTCGGTCCTCGTCGAAATATTCGCCCACGAAGAAATGTATGCGCTCGGTCACCGATCCCGGGCTCATGAAGGCCTCGAACACCTTGCGCACGTTCTGGATGACATAGCCGGTTTCCTCCTGGGTTTCCTTACGGATGCAGGTGTGAGGATCGTCGTTATCCAGCAGGCCGGCGCAGGTTTCGATCAACAGGTCGTCATGGCCATTGACGAAGGCAGGGAAGCGAAATTGCCGGGTCAGGACCACAGTCTGCTTGGCCCGGCTGTACAGCAGGATGGTGGCGCCGTTGCCACGGTCATAGGTTTCGCGGGTCAGCTCGCGCCATTGGCCGTCGCGGCCGAGATAGTCATAGGTTGTCTTGCGCAGCACGTACCAATTGTCCGAGAGGACTTCGACGTTCTTGATGCGTACGCGGTCTTTGGTGCTGATAGCCTGTGTCATTCACCCGCTCCATTCTTCGATTATTCGTTCAACACGCCGGGACCCGCGGCAGCGCTCGTTTGTGAGCCGTCTTGAGGTAAGCGTGTTCGATGATCTGACGGACCTGAGGCGAAACCTCTTCACCCATCAGGTACGCATCGATGTCCTCGTAAGTGCATCCATACGCCGCTTCATCCAGCTTGCCCGGCGCCAGGTCTTCCAGATCCGCAGTGGGCGCCTTGCGTACCAGATGCGTGGGCGCGCCCATCGCCTCGGCCAGCAACCGTACCTGAGTCTTCGTCAGACCGGATAGCGGCGCCAGGTCGCACGCGCCGTCACCGAACTTGGTGAAGAAGCCCATCACCGCCTCTGCCCCATGATCGGTGCCCACCACCAACCCATTGCTGAAATTGGCGATCGCATACTGCGCCAGCATCCGCGCCCGGGCCTTGACGTTGCCTTTGGCAAAGTCGGTGAGTTCGGCCGATGGCTCCAAGCCGTCGATGGCGATACTGTCCATCAACCCGTCGACACAAGCGGCAATGTTGCTGGTGGTAATCAGGTCCGGGCGGATGAAGTCCAGGGAAGCCTGGGCGTCCTGTTCATCGGCCTGGGTCTTGTAAGGCAGCCGGACGCCAATAAAACGCGCTTCGTAGTCTTCATCCCGCAGTTGCTCCACCGCCAACTGACACATCCGTCCGGCGGTAAGAGAGTCGACACCGCCACTGATGCCCAACACCAGAGATTTACAGCCCGACTCACGCATCACCTGTTTTATAAACCCGACGCGGCGGGCAATTTCAGTTTGTTCGCCACCCGGTTTGAGTTGGCGGTCAATGCCCAGTTCCCGGGCGATGGTGTTTTGCTGAAGCGAAGTCATATCAGGCTCCCAATTGCGGATTGATCAGGGCGACGTTGAATACTTGCGCGGCGTAGCGCAGGAACGAGGCATCTTCACAGACATTCTTGATGGGATCGTCGGAGAACTTAACCACCGGCTCGCCATGGACCCGCACCAGTTTCATGACGATGCTCAACGGCTCGACACCCTCGACATCGCAGGCCAGGCTGGTGCCCATGCCAAAGCCGAATTTGGCCTTGCCGCGAACATGACGCAGGATCGGCAGGCATTTTTCGAAATTCAAACCATCGGAGAACATCAGGTCCTTGGTGCGTGGGTCGACGCCCAGTTCCTGATAACGCTGCAGCACCTTGTCAGCCCAGACAATAGGATCACCGGAATCCTGGCGCAGGCCGTCATAGAGCTTGGCAAAGTACAGGTCGAAGTCCTTGAGGAAAAAATCGGTGCTGATGCAGTCCGTCAGTGCGATACCGAGCCGGCCACGGTATTCGCGCACCCAGTTTTCCAGCGCCGCGTTCTGGCTCTCGCGCAGCCGCCCCAGTTGCTGGTGCACCATCAGCCACTGGTGGGCCATGGTGCCGATCAGCGGTAGATCGAATTCGTAAGCCAGGTGGGCGTTACTGGTGCCGACAAACACCCCGGGAAAATCGTTGCGCATGACATTCACCACTTCCCGCTGGGCCCTGAACGACAAGCGCCTGCGGGTGGAGAAATCCGAAACGCGAAACTCGGCCAGTTCCTCCCGGCTGGCGTTTTTCTCCAGCCATTCGAATTTCTGATACAGCTTGCGGGTCACGTCGGCCAGCTCGACTTCGGGATACTTTTCACGGTTGCGCAGTTCGCTGACCATTGCCAGGACCGGTTGCTCGAACATGATGCAGTGCAGCATCGGACCCCGGACACGAATGTGCAGTTGACCGTCGACTTCCGAAACGTGGATGTAACGCAGGTTGAAGCGAAACAGGCCGAGGAACTGCTCGAAGTCCGGAGTCAGGTACTCACGGAAGCGTTTGTTGAACAGAAACCGTTGTTCCCCCTCGCGTAGTTGCAACCCGGCCAGTTTCTCCAACTCGATACGAATGTCGGGGATCAGGTGACCCAACCGCTCCTTGGAACGCACGATGAACTGGTATTCCACCTCCACGTTCGGGTGCTGGTGCAAGACTGCCTGCATCATGGTGAAGGTGTAGTAATCGGTATCCAGGAGGCTCTGGATGACACCGTTGCTTGAATCGAATGCGCTGTCCATGTCGGCTCCTTACACGTTTGCCTGGCGAATGGTTTCTTCACGGGTGGTGGCCACCAGGACCCCCGCTTGCTGCAAGTCATGAATGGCTTGAACGGCGCCCTGCTCACTGATGGCCCGACAGGCTGGCAGATGAATGATCACTTTGAAACCGGCGGCTGCCAGTTGCAGGGCTGTGGTCTTCACGCAGAAATCCAGTGCCAGCCCACCGACAATGACCTGTTCCACATCCAGCCCTTTCAGGTACTCGATGACACCGGTGGAAAGCTTGCCGTGCAGGTCGTGGTAGCAGGCGCCGTACGGGTGCAGATCCGGCTCGACGCCCTTCCAGACGAAATAGTCGTAATCGTATGGGGTCGGCAGTTCGTCCAGCAGGGTGAACCCCTCGGTACCAGGGACACAGTGGCTGACCCAGGTAACGTCAGCGTGCGCGAGCCCGGTGGGCACGAGCATCTGTGAGTGCTCGGCGACCACCCATGGCGCCAGGGGTGTGTGGGCATCCTTGCTGCCGACGCGCAGGCTGGCCAGCGACGCGATGAAATTCAGCTCACCGGCGATTTGATCACCGCCCGGCACAGGTAGCTCATCAGGGCAAAGCGGTGTGAAGCTCTTTTGCGCATCGACATCGAAGGAAGCAGTTTTGCGGGTCAGGCTGTTCATGCTGGGTTTCTCCTCTTCACGGCCCGAAAAGTACATGACATGTACTTTCATGGCAAGCCACTCTGAAAAGAAATTTTATTTAGCTCAACACTGTTTTCATTCCATATGGAAGCTTGCGTAATGAGCTGAAGAAAATGCTAGAGTACATGTCGTGTACAAATAGAGATTGAATCCATGTTTGAGATAGCGCTGTATGGCGGTGCCTTCAACCCACCTCACTCCGGCCACGCCCAGGTGATGATCGAAGCCTCACGTCACGCCAGGCGCGTGTTGGTGGCCCCGAGTTTCAGGCACCCCTACGGCAAGCAAATGATCGACTACGAAGTTCGTCTGAACTGGCTGGAATCGGTTGTGGATAACATCCAGCCACTGTGCCGCGCCGAAGTGCGCGCCAGCCGGGTGGAGCAAGTCGTGGCACGCGGCGTTGAAGGCCCCATCTACAGCTACACGCTGCTCGCCCACCTTGCCGACAGCCTGGCCCTGGACGGCAAGCGGATAGCGTTGGTGGTAGGTGAGGACGTCGCGGATCTGTTACCGACGTTCTATCGCGGCCAGGCATTGCTGGAGCGGTTTTCCATCCTGTGCGTGGAGGAAAGGATTCACGTGCGCAGCACACTGGTCCGCGAACGATTGGCCCTGGGCCAACCTTTGCCCATCCATTGGATGGCGCCCGGCATGAACCCGTTAAACTATGACCTTTATGCTGCCCACGGAACCTGACATGCCAAATCCCACAGCCCACATGCGCGATTATTTGCACACCATCGACCTCTGTGTGCTGCGCTTCTGCCGGGAAACCCAGGCGCTGGAAATTCTCCTGAACCGGCGGGAAGCCGAGCCGTTCGCCGGTCACTGGGCACTGCCGGGGATCGTGGTCAACGGGGGCGTAGAGGATCTCACGCTGAACGACGCCGTGGAGCGCCTACGCAGCTCAAGCAAAGTGGGCATGCCGCTGGCCTGGATCGAACAGGTCGGCACCGTCGGCGACGCCTTCCGCGATCCGCGCTGCTGGTCGTCCTCAACGTTCTACCTGGCGATTGTCAGCGAGGCGGTCCAGCTCGCCGAGCACCAGGGTTTTTTCCCACTCAAAGGCGTCGCCAGCGGCTCGATAAAACTGCCTTTCGACCATAACAGCCTGGTAGCGGCTGTCCACGAGCGATTGTTATCCAAAGCCCTCTACAGCAGCCTGCCGCTCATGTTCCTGGGACCAGAATTCAGCGCGCCTCAAGCCGTGAGTGTTTTCTCCATCGTACTCGACCGCCCGGTGCTCAAGACCAGCATCCGCCAGCGTTTGCTGAAAATGACCGAGGCAGGATACTTGCGGGAAACCGGCCGCAAGATAAGCGGCGACGGCGGTCGACCGCAAAGCACAGTGGAAAACCTCAAGCCGGGCAGTGTTTACCTGTTTGATCGGTGTTTTCTGGAATAGCGCTTAGCGAGCAAGCGCAAATGCTGGCGCCATCCGCTCCTGCTCATTGCTTGAGATGCCCAGATAGCGCGCGACCCTGGGCCATTTTCCGACGACGCCCTGGAACCTTTGGATGGTTTGTCTGGCATCGTCAGCAGAGACGCGGAAGTAGCCGGCCACGCTCATTGCCAAATCAAGGTCTATGGCGTTATCGGCCTCTGAAACGTTGAGCCTCAAGCCAGTGTCACCAGGGACCGGGTTCATGTCATATGCGGGGGAAAGACGCCAACCGCGCCCTGGTTCCAACAGGAAGCCATGGTTTCGTAGATGATCGTCAGTATTCGAAACCAGCATGTTGAAAACAATTCTTCGCCAAAGCTCGGGAAGATCTACGTCGGCAGCGGCCCCCTCCCTTACCAATACCTCTGCAATTTCCAGGTAACTGGCCCCTGTCTCATGCCCATCACCATCCTGGTGGTCGGTCAGGGTCATCGCTGAAGCGAAGTGAAGTCGGCCTCCCCTTACTGTTCTGTCAAAGCGCTTCACCATGAAACAGTGGTACTCACTCGCGTACCGTTGCGCTTTTCCTTCAGCCACATATAGCCCACAGCCTTGGGCCAATGTGTTGACGACCATCTCCCAGCCGCCCACGTCGTGGGTGTCTCTATTACTGGGAAATTTTCCTATCCAGAGAGCGTGATCGTCATCAACTACGCTTGCCTTGGGCCTCGCTCCACCCAGAGAGCCCCCTGGAGCAATGAGCATTCGAATCCAGTCCTGACCCTGAGCCCCCCGATCCTCTCCAGCTTCAAATCGACGCGAAGCCTCTTCAAGCTCACGCATGCGAGCCATCGGTGGAGCGGCATGCTCCACATGGTCATCAAGGAACGCTCCTTCTTCCTCGACTTTGAAACGCAGTCCCCCTACCCGGTAGGCGTCGTGAACCCCGATGAGATAGTCCGAGTCAAACAGCCGTGCGTCCTGCGGTACGACTCCTGCTCTTTTATCCCGCTCCAAGCGACGATCCATCAGCAGTCGCCCCCATCGATCAGGCGAGGAGTCCGATACGCACCCAAAGCAATTTCTCGCTGGATATTGCCGCCCTTCGTAAGGCTGAATCCGAGGGTCGATGGCAATCTGAGTGTGAATGGTTTGAAGAACAGCCCGGGTGTACTCGAACTCCATACGCTCGGATCCTGCCAGTCGGCGGGAATGAAGGGTTCCAAGCAGTACGGGTGCTGTTTCATTCCAGTCTGCGTAGACGAAAATCCTTTCAGGCATCGTCTTCCCCTAAAAGCTTCTTGGCCAGTTCAGAGCTTGTCTGGCTTCGGCTGTAAGCGGTTGGCGATGCAGAACTATTCTCTTTTGCTGAGACGCTGAGCAAATTGTCCCCATGAACCTGAGGCAGCCCTGCTTTTGGCTTGATGTGCTCGACTGTAGAACGCCCTTTCAACTGCGCGTCTTGCAGATCGCGGCCTAACTCATCCGTGCGTGCGAGCAATTCAAGGTCCTTCTCCAACCCCAAGGCTACCAATACCGAAACGTAAGCCCCTATGGTCACAGCAGGACTGCCACTTTCCAGCGCCCTCAACGTAGGAGCGCTCATCCCCGCACGCGCAGCCATTTGTGTCGCAGTTATCTTACGACGCTTACGAGCCAGCTCGATCCGTTCGCCAAGCTGCCGCAGGAGCCGCTCAGCGGATGGCATGAGGGGTGCTGTTTTTTTGGGCATGGCAGTATTTTTTCAATTTCCTTGAGAATTTGAAAAAATACTAGCACATAGATGCCTGAGATCGATTTCTAACGAGAAAAAGGAAAATATTTTTTCATCTTCTCAAAAAAATCGAAAAAATACCTTCAAAATAAAATTTTGGTTTCTCAAGATGAGCGCAGATGTTGAGTCGGATTCTTCAGCTATTTGGCGAAGGGCCAGCCACGCGTAAGGAACGATGCGTCTTGGAAGAATGAGCGGGTTTAGCGGCGCTAAACCCGAACATTCATTACGTAGATTACAAAAAACCTGGCTTTCGGTAGACGACTCACTCCACCGTCACAGACTTCGCCAGATTCCGCGGCTGGTCCACATCGGTGCCCTTGAGCACCGCCACGTAGTACGACAGCAGTTGCAGCGGAAGGGTATAGAGGATCGGCGAGAGGATGTCGTGGATGTGCGGCATGTGCACCACATGAGTGCCTTCGCCGTTGGTCATGCCGGCTTTTTCATCGGCGAAGACGATCAACTGGCCGCCACGGGCGCGCACTTCCTGCAGGTTGGACTTGAGCTTCTCCAGCAGTTCGTTGTTCGGCGCTACGGTAACCACCGGCATGTCGTTGTCCACAAGCGCCAGCGGGCCGTGCTTGAGTTCACCGGCCGGATAGGCCTCGGCGTGGATGTAGGAGATTTCCTTGAGCTTCAAGGCCCCTTCCATCGCCACCGGGAATTGCGCGCCACGCCCGAGGAACAGGGTGTGGTTCTTCTCGGCGAACAGCTCGGCGATCTTTTCCACGGTGCTGTCCATGGCCAGGGCTTCGCCCAGGCGGGCCGGCAGGCGACGCAGTTCTTCCACCAGCTTGGCCTCGACACCTTCGCCCAGCGTGCCGCGCACCTGACCCAGGGACAGGGTCAGCAACAGCAGGCCCACCAGTTGCGTGGTGAATGCCTTGGTCGAAGCCACGCCGATTTCGCGACCGGCCTGGGTCAACAGCGTCAGGTCGGATTCACGCACCAGCGAACTGATGCCGACGTTGCAGATCGCCAGGCTGGCCAGGAAACCCAGTTCCTTGGCATTACGCAGCGCCGCCAGGGTGTCGGCGGTTTCGCCGGATTGTGAAATCGTGACGAACAGGGTGTCCGGCTGCACCACCACCTTGCGGTAGCGGAACTCACTGGCCACTTCGACCTGGCAAGGGATACCGGCCAGCTCTTCCAGCCAGTAACGAGCCACCATGCCAGCGTGATAACTGGTGCCGCAGGCGACAATCTGTACATTACGAACCTTGGCAAACAGCTCGGCCGCCTGCGGGCCGAATGCCTGGACCAGCACCTGGTTCTGGCTCATGCGCCCTTCCAGCGTGCGCTGCACGACGGCCGGTTGCTCGTGGATTTCCTTGAGCATGAAGTGGCGGAACTCGCCCTTGTCAGCCGCTTCGGCACCGTCGCGGTACTGCACGGTTTCGCGCTCGACGGCTTTACCATCCAGATCCCAGATCTGCACGCTGTCACGGCGGATATCGGCGATATCGCCCTCCTCCAGATACATGAAGCGGTCGGTGACCTGACGCAGCGCCAACTGATCGGAAGCCAGGAAATTCTCACCCAGGCCCAGGCCGATGACCAACGGGCTGCCGCTACGGGCCGCTACCACACGATCCGGTTGTTTCGCGCTGATTACCGCCAGGCCGTAGGCACCGTGCAATTCCTTGACGGTGGCCTTGAGGGCTACGGTCAGGTCTCCCAGCTCCTTGAGCTTATGGTTGAGCAAATGAGCGATGACTTCAGTGTCGGTGTCCGAGGTGAACACATAGTCCAAGGCCTTCAGCCGTTCGCGCAGGGCTTCGTGGTTTTCGATGATGCCGTTGTGCACCACCGCCAGGTCGCCGGAGAAATGCGGATGGGCGTTACGCTCGCAGGGCGCACCATGAGTGGCCCAGCGGGTGTGGGCGATACCCAGGCGGCCGATCAACGGCTCGGCATCCAACGCCTGCTCCAGCTCGCTGACCTTGCCGGGACGGCGCATGCGCTCGAGTTTCTCGTCGTTGGTGAACACCGCTACACCGGCACTGTCGTAGCCGCGGTATTCCAGGCGCTTGAGACCTTCGAGCAGGATGGCGGTGATGTTGCGTTCAGCGACGGCGCCAACGATTCCACACATGTTATTTCTCCTGGCTGACAGACGCGCAGATCACATGGATACCACGGGCCTGAATCTGGTCGCGTGCCTCCACGGGCAGACGATCATCGGTAATAAGGGTATGGACGCTGCTCCACGGCAGTTCCAGATTGGGGATCTTTCGGCCGACCTTGTCAGCCTCCACCATCACGATCACTTCGCGGGCAACCTCAGCCATCACACGGCTCAGGCCCAGCAGTTCGTTGAAGGTGGTGGTACCACGAACCAGATCGATGCCGTCGGCACCGATGAACAACTGGTCGAAGTCATAGGAACGCAGGACTTGCTCGGCAACCTGCCCCTGGAACGATTCGGAATGAGGGTCCCAAGTGCCGCCGGTCATCAGCAGCACCGGCTCATGCTCCAGCTCGTTCAAGGCGCTGGCCACATGCAGGGAATTGGTCATCACCACCAACCCCGGCTGCAAGCCCAGTTCGGGAATCATGGCCGCAGTGGTACTGCCGCTGTCGATGATGATCCGCGCATGTTCGCGGATCCGCTTCACAGCGGCCCGGGCAATGGCCTGTTTGTATTTAGAGACTGTATGCCCATTATCGGCCACCAGCTCCTGGGGCATCGGTACAGCACCACCGTAGCGACGCAATAACAGGCCATTGGTTTCCAGCGCGGCAAGATCCTTGCGAATCGTAACTTCCGAGGTTTCGAAGCGCTTGGCCAATTCATCCACGCTGACCTCGCCCTGCTCTTGGAGCAACGCAAGGATACTGTGGCGGCGTTGAGGAGTGTTGCGCTTCGACATGGTGTTTTATAAGTTTCGATTCGAAAGATAACGTAAGCAATCAAAACCTATTAAAAAGGGTTCGTCAAGACGAGAGGAGAAAAATTCAGAAACGATTGGATACGGTGGGAGCGGGCTTGCTCATGAAAGCGGTGGGTCAGCCCGCATTCACTTCGAATGTGCCAACGTCTTCGCGAGCAAGCCCGCTCCCACAGGGGGAGATTGTGGATAACTTAGGTCTTCTTGATTTTCACCGGACGCTTCCAGCCGTCGATATTCCTCTGCCGGGCACGCCCTACGGCCAATTGCAAGTTATCCACATTCTGCGTGATGGTCGAACCGGCCGCGGTGGTTGCACCGTTGGAGATATCCACAGGGGCTACCAAAGAGTTGTTGGAGCCGATGAATACATCCTCGCCTAACACAGTCTTCCATTTGTTGGCGCCATCGTAATTACACGTGATGGTGCCAGCACCGATGTTGGTGCGAGCGCCGACCTCGGCGTCGCCCAGATAGGTCAGGTGCCCGGCCTTGGCGCCTTCGCCCAGGTGAGCATTTTTCAACTCTACAAAGTTACCCACATGGGCACGGGCTTCCAGCACGGAACCGGGACGCAGACGAGCAAACGGCCCGGCGTCACTGCCTTCTCCCATGATCGCGCCTTCGAGGTGGGTGTTGGCCTTGATCACCGCGCCCTTGCGCAGCGTACTGTCCTTGATCACGCAGTTCGGACCGATGATGACGTCATCCTCGATCACCACCTTTCCTTCAAGGATGACATTGATATCGATCACCACATCGCGGCCCACACTGACTTCACCCCGTATATCGAAACGGGCCGGATCGCGCAGAGTCACACCCTGTGCCATCAAGCGATGAGCAGCACGCAGCTGATAGTGGCGCTCCAGATCGGCCAGTTGCCGACGATCATTGGCGCCCTGCACTTCCATTGCGTCCAAGGGTTGTTCGGTGGCCACCACCAGCCCGTCCGCGACGGCCATGGCAATCACATCCGTCAGGTAATACTCGCCTTGGGCATTGTTGTTGGACAGACGACTCATCCAGTCACCCAAGCGTGCGGCTGGTACAGCGAGAATTCCGGTGTTGCCTTCGGTGATGGCGCGTTGGGCTTCGCTGGCATCTTTTTGCTCGACGATGGCCGTCACCTGGCCGTCGGCGTTACGCACGATGCGGCCGTAACCAGTGGGGTCATCCAGCTCGACGGTCAGCAGACCCAGCTGTTCTGGCGCAGCGTGCTTGAGCAGGCGTTGTAACGTGTCGACTTCGATCAACGGCACGTCGCCATAAAGAATCAGCACCGTGTCGGCACTGATGAAAGGCACGGCCTGAGCCACCGCATGGCCGGTTCCCAGCTGTTTGTCCTGCAGGACAAAATTCAGATCGTCCGCCGCCAGACGTTCACGTACTGCGTCGGCGCCATGGCCAATGACCACATGAATGCGCTGTGGATTGAGCTGGCGGGCGCTGTGGATAACATGACCCAGCATGGAGTTGCCAGCGACCGGGTGCAGGACCTTGGGCAGCGCCGAGCGCATGCGGGTGCCTTGACCGGCCGCGAGAATAACGATTTCGAGAGACATGACTGGCTACCAATCCTGGGTGGTCAGCGGCTGTGACCAGATGATGAGTGTCGGGAAAAGAAAAAAGGGTAGCCGAGGCTACCCTTTTTAATCAATCGCACAGAAAGCTGACGGCTTAACCGCCGAACTTCTTGCGGATCTGCTGGACGGTGCGCAGCTGGGCTGCAGCCTCGGCCAGACGTGCAGCAGCAGAACCGTAGTCGAAGTCTGCGCCTTTTTCGTGCAGTGCCTTCTCGGCAGCCTTGACGGCTTCCTGAGCGGAGGCTTCGTCCAGGTCGGCAGCACGTTGCACGGTGTCGGCAAGGACCTTGACCATGTTCGGCTGAACCTCGAGGAAACCACCGGAGATGTAGAACACCTCCTTTTCCCCGCCCTGCTTGGTCAGACTAATCGGACCTGGCTTCAAGCTGGTGATCAGCGGTGCGTGGCCCAGAGCGATACCAAGATCACCCAGCTCACCATGCGCAACCACAAACTCGACCAGACCGGAGAAGATTTCCCCTTCCGCACTGACGATATCGCAATGGACTGTCATAGCCATCTGATTGCCTCAACCTAAATTAGCGCCCGTTGCCGGGCGCCGGGATTACAGTTTCTTGGCTTTCTCGATCGCTTCTTCGATGCCACCGACCATATAGAACGCTTGTTCTGGCAGGTGGTCGTAGTCACCGTTGAGGATGCCTTTGAAGCCAGCAATAGTGTCTTTCAGGGAAACGTATTTACCCGAAGCACCGGTGAAGACTTCAGCCACGAAGAACGGCTGCGACAAGAAGCGCTGGATCTTACGAGCGCGGGCAACCAACTGCTTGTCGGTTTCCGACAGCTCATCCATACCCAGGATCGCGATGATGTCCTTCAGCTCTTTGTAGCGCTGCAGTACGTACTGAACGCCACGAGCGGTCTCGTAGTGCTCGTTGCCGATCACGTTCGGATCCAGCTGACGGGAAGTCGAGTCCAGTGGGTCTACCGCTGGGTAGATACCCAGGGAAGCGATGTCACGGGACAGAACGACGGTGGCGTCCAAGTGGGCGAAGGTGGTTGCTGGCGACGGGTCAGTCAAGTCGTCCGCAGGCACGTATACGGCCTGGATCGAGGTGATCGAGCCTTGCTTGGTCGAAGTGATGCGCTCTTGCAGCACGCCCATCTCTTCAGCCAGGGTCGGCTGGTAGCCTACTGCCGAAGGCATACGGCCCAGCAGTGCGGATACTTCGGTACCGGCCAGGGTGTAACGGTAGATGTTGTCGACGAACAGCAGAACGTCGTTACCTTCGTCACGGAACTTCTCGGCCATGGTCAGGCCGGTCAGGGCTACGCGCAGACGGTTTCCCGGCGGCTCGTTCATCTGGCCGTAAACCAGTGCCACTTTGTCCAGAACGTTGGAATCCTTCATCTCGTGGTAGAAGTCGTTACCCTCACGAGTACGCTCACCCACACCGGCGAACACGGAATAACCGCTGTGCTCGATGGCGATGTTACGGATCAGTTCCATCATGTTTACGGTCTTGCCTACACCGGCACCACCGAACAGACCGACTTTACCCCCCTTGGCGAACGGGCAAACCAGGTCGATAACCTTGATGCCGGTTTCCAGCAGATCGTTGCCGCCAGCTTGCTCAGCGAAGGACGGCGCAGGACGGTGAATGCCCCAACGCTCTTCTTCGCCGATCGGGCCAGCTTCGTCGATCGGGTTGCCCAGTACGTCCATGATCCGGCCCAGGGTCGCTTTACCGACCGGTACGGAGATGGCTGCGCCAGTGTTGTTGACGTCCAGACCGCGCTTCAAGCCCTCGGTGGAGCCCATCGCAATGGTACGAACCACGCCGTCGCCCAGCTGTTGCTGAACTTCCAGAGTGGTTTCGGCGCCCTGAACCTTCAAGGCGTCGTAGATGCTCGGTACGCTGTCGCGTGGAAATTCCACGTCGATAACGGCGCCGATGATTTGAACGATACGTCCGCTACTCATAGCTGGATCCTCTGAATATTTGAACCGTTAAACCGCGGCAGCGCCGCCGACGATTTCCGAGATCTCTTGGGTGATCGCAGCCTGACGCGCCTTGTTGTAGATCAGCTGCAAATCGCTGATCAAATCACCGGCGTTGTCGGTAGCGTTCTTCATCGCGATCATCCGCGCGGCCTGCTCGGCTGCGTTGTTCTCGACCACCGCCTGGTACACCTGCGACTCCACGTAGCGGACCATCAAGCCGTCAAGCAGCTCCTTGGCATCGGGTTCGTAGAGATAGTCCCAGTGGTGCTTGAGTTCCTGTTCCGGGGTCGCCACCAGTGGAATCAACTGCTCCACGGTTGGCTGCTGCGTCATGGTGTTGATGAACTTGTTGGATACCACGGACAGACGGTCGATCCGGCCTTCCAGGTAAGCATCCAGCATCACCTTGACGCTGCCGATCAGGTCATTGATCGACGGTTCTTCACCCAGGTGGCTGATAGCGGCGACGACGTTACCGCCGAAGTTGCGGAAGAAAGCCGCACCCTTGCTACCTACCACACACAGATCGATCTCGACGCCTTGTTCGCGGTTTACCGCCATGTCCTTGACCAGGGCCTTGAACAGGTTGGTGTTCAAGCCGCCGCACAGACCACGGTCACTGCTCACCACAACGTAACCGACGCGCTTGACGGCGCGGTCGATCATGAACGGGTGGCGATATTCCGGGTTGGCGTTGGCCAGATGACCAATCACCTGGCGGATGCGCTCCGCATAAGGACGGCTAGCAGCCATGCGCATTTGTGCCTTGCGCATTTTGCTGACCGCCACTTTTTCCATGGCGCTGGTAATCTTTTGCGTGCTTTTGATGCTCGCAATCTTACTGCGAATCTCTTTTGCGCCTGCCATGTAACACCTATCAGGTTAGCAAGCGGGAGCCTTGCGGCTCCCGCTGCGGCTTACCAGGTTTGGGTGGCCTTGAACTTCTCGATACCGGCTTTGAGGCCTGCGTCGATTTCGTCATTGAAGTCACCCTTCACGTTGATCTTGGCCATCAAATCGGCGTGATCGCGGTTGAAGAAAGCGATCAGCGCTTGTTCGAAGCTGCCGATCTTGGCGATTTCAATGTCAGTCAGGAACCCACGCTCAGCGGCATACAGCGACAGCGCCATGTCAGCAATCGACATCGGTGCGTATTGCTTCTGCTTCATCAGCTCGGTAACGCGCT
Source organism: Pseudomonas uvaldensis (assembly GCF_021271205.1). GTDB lineage: Bacteria > Pseudomonadota > Gammaproteobacteria > Pseudomonadales > Pseudomonadaceae > Aquipseudomonas > Aquipseudomonas uvaldensis. The sequence continues at coordinate 160,278 of NZ_JAIWKS010000009.1, read as the reverse complement.
GACCATGCTCAAGTTGCTTACGGGTCGCTTCGTCCAGGTCAGAAGCGAACTGGGCGAATGCCGCCAGTTCACGGTACTGGGCCAGGGCGGTACGGATACCACCGGACAGCTTCTTGATGATCTTGGTCTGAGCGGCACCACCCACACGGGATACCGAAACACCGGCGTTCACAGCAGGACGGATGCCCGAGTTGAACATGGCCGATTCCAGGAAGATCTGACCGTCGGTGATGGAAATCACGTTGGTCGGAACGAACGCGGAAACGTCGCCAGCCTGGGTTTCGATGATTGGCAGGGCGGTCAGGGAACCGGTCTTGCCAGTGACAGCACCGTTGGTGAACTTCTCGACGTACTCTTCCGAAACGCGGGATGCGCGCTCCAGCAGACGGGAGTGGAGATAGAACACGTCACCTGGGTAGGCTTCACGTCCTGGCGGACGGCGCAGCAGCAGGGAAATCTGGCGGTAAGCCACTGCTTGCTTGGACAGATCGTCATAAACGATCAGCGCGTCTTCACCGCGGTCGCGGAAGAATTCGCCCATGGTGCAACCGGAGTACGGTGCCAGGAACTGCAGCGCAGCCGATTCGGAAGCACTGGCGGCAACGATGATGGTGTTAGCCAGGGCACCGTTCTCTTCCAGCTTGCGAACCACGTTGGCGATGGTCGATTGCTTCTGACCGATTGCCACGTATACGCAGAAGATACCGCTGTTCTTCTGGTTGATGATCGCGTCGATCGCCAGGGCGGTCTTACCGATCTGACGGTCACCGATGATCAGCTCACGCTGGCCACGGCCGACAGGGATCATGGCATCGACAGCCTTGTAGCCAGTCTGTACAGGCTGGTCTACCGACTTACGCCAGATCACGCCTGGAGCAACTTTCTCGACCGCGTCGGTCTCGGTGTTGTTCAGCGGACCTTTGCCGTCAACAGGGTTACCCAGTGCGTCGACTACGCGACCCAGCAGTTCCTTACCTACCGGAACTTCAAGGATGCGGCCGGTGCACTTGGCGCTCATGCCTTCTGCCAGAGTCGTGTAGGCACCCAGTACAACGGCACCTACGGAGTCTTGCTCCAGGTTGAGGGCCATACCGTAGACGCCGCCCGGAAACTCGATCATCTCGCCGTACATGACGTCGGCCAGACCGTGAATCCGCACGATACCGTCAGATACGCTGACGACAGTGCCTTCGTTACGGGCTTGGGAGGTCACATCGAGCTTTTCGATGCGGCCCTTGATAATTTCACTTATTTCGGAAGGATTGAGTTGCTGCATTGCTCTGCTGCCCCTTCAAACTCAAGATTTCAATGCTTCGGCAAGTTTCGCGAGTTTGCCGCGAATCGAGCCATCGATAACCAGGTCACCGGCGCGGATGACGACACCACCAATCAAGGCAGGGTCTTCCGTAACGTCCAGACGCACTTCCCGGTTGAGTCGTGCACTGAGAACCTTGGCGAGTTTGTCTTGCTGTTCTTGGTTCAATGCGAAAGCACTGGTCACTTCCACGTCTACCGACTTCTCCTGCTCGGCCTTGTACAGCTCGAACAGGGCGGCGATCTCCGGCAGAAGCGGGAGACGGTCGTTTTCGGCAACGACGTGGATGAAATTCTGTGCCTTGGCATCGAACTTGTCGCCGCACACGTCAATGAACGTGGCGGCCTTTTCTGCGCTCGTCAGTCGCGGGGCCTTGAGCACGCGCTGCATGGTGTCATCTTTCGACACCGCTGCTGCCAGGCCGAGCATGGCTGACCAATTGGCCAGTTGCTGGTGGGCCTGAGCGTGCTCGAAGGCCGCCTTAGCGTAAGGTCGGGCCAACGTGGTCAGTTCTGCCATGATCGCCCTCGCTTAGATGATTTCAGCAGCCAGTTTGTCAACCAGCTCTGCGTGCGCGTTTTGATCGATTGTGGCACCCAGGATCTTCGAAGCACCGCCAACGGCCAGGCTACCCACTTGGGCACGCAGGGCGTCTTTGACACTGTTGAGTTCCTGTTCGATCTCGGCTTGAGCCTGAGCCTTCACACGGTCAGCTTCGACGCGAGCCTGTTCACGGGCTTCATCGACAATCTGGGTACCGCGTTTCTTGGCTTGCTCGATGATTTCAGCTGCCTGGGCTTTCGCTTCGCGCAGTTGCTGACCCACTTTCTCTTGGGCCAACTCCAGGTCGCGAGCTGCACGGCTGGCAGCGTCCAGACCATCTGCGATCTTCTTTTGACGTTCGTGCAGCGCCGCAATGACCGGAGGCCATACGAACTTCATGCAGAACAATACAAAAATCAGGAACGCAACGGACTGGCCAATCAGGGTCGCATTAATGTTCACGCCAACACCTCGCAGTTACGTTGTCCATCACATCAAACTACTCGAAAAATCCGAGTAATTAGCCAGCGATCTGACCAACGAACGGGTTCGCAAAGGTGAAGAACAGAGCGATACCAACACCGATCATGGTTACGGCGTCGAGCAGACCGGCAACGATGAACATTTTGACTTGCAGCATTGGAACCATTTCTGGCTGACGCGCAGCGCCTTCCAGGAACTTGCCGCCCAGCAGGCCGAAACCAATTGCGGTACCCAGTGCGCCCAGGCCGATCAACAGTGCAACAGCGATAGCGGTTAGACCAACTACAGTTTCCATCTTTCCTCCCGACTTTTACGTCGTATGGTTTAGGTTTTTTTAATTTAAAGCGGTAAAACAAATCGTTTCATCGTGGCCTGTTCGGGCCCCCTCCCGTTTGACCGGGAAGGACATCAGACTAGTCGAGACTGGCCTTAATGGTTTTCTTCGTGCGCCATCGACAGGTAGACGATGGTCAGCATCATGAAGATGAACGCCTGCAGGGTGATGATCAGGATGTGGAACACAGCCCACGCCCACTGCAGCGCTACGCCCAGGCCGCTGAGCCAGAGCAGGCCGCTGCCGAACATCACAGCGATCAGGATGAACACCAGCTCGCCGGCATACATGTTGCCGAACAGACGCAGGGCCAGAGAGATTGGCTTGGCGATCAGGGTCACGAATTCCAGCAGGAAGTTCACCGGGATCAGCAGGGCCTGAACGAGGATGTTCTTGCTGCCGAACGGATGCAGGGTCAGCTCGCCGATGAAGCCGCCGATGCCCTTGACCTTGATGCTGTAGAAAATGATCAGTGCGAAAACCGAGAACGCCATGCCCAGGGTCGCGTTCGGGTCGGTGGTCGACACGGCGCGGAACGGAATGTGGTCGTCGCCGGAGATCAGGATGGCCAGTTGAGGAATCCAGTCGACCGGGATCAGGTCGATGGCGTTCATCAGGAACACCCAGACGAAGATGGTCAGTGCCAGCGGCGCGATTACCGGGCTACGACCGTGGAAGCTGTCCTTCACGCTGCCGTCGACGAACTCGACCAGGACTTCAACGAAGTTCTGCAAGGCGCCGGGCTGACCAGAAGTCGCCTTTTTCGCCGCCATGCGGAACAGGAAAACGAAGATCAGGCCCAATGCGATCGACCAGCCGAGGGTATCGACGTGGAAAGCCCAGAAACCCATCTCCTTGGCTTCTGCTGCGGAGTGGGCAAAGCCCCAGCCGCCGTTGGGTAGCTGACCGAAGGTCAGGTTCTGCAAGTGGTGCTGGATATAGCCCGAAGCGGTTGTCTCTGCCATGGTTGCCTCAAACGCCCTAAGGTCTCGAAAGTCTTGTTCTCATTAGCAGGGGAGCGAACCAGCTGACCAGTTGGGTCAGCACGAACACGCCGAATACAGCCAGCGGCGCCAGTGGCTTCACACCTGCGAACGTCAGTGCAAAGAGCACTGCCGTCAAAATCAGTTTCCCCGCCTCGCCGGCATAAAAAGACCGGACGATAGCCTGGGCTGCTCGGGCGCCGGAAAACCGAAATGCCCTGTGAGCAAAGTAAATATTGGGAAGCAAGGCTATCAGGCCTCCGCAAAGACCTGAGTATCCGGCGACGACTCCCTTCCATTGCCAGAGCGCCAAGGTGGCGATCAGTACAACGACGAACTGGGCCATCAAGACCGGGAAAACTGCCAGACGATGGAACGGCAAGCGGTTTGGCGTGCGGGTTTCCATCGCTTTTGCTCTCCAAGGGTCGGCTGCCTGAAATCAATAACTTGGCATAATTTGTGCCGACAAAATGCGCGCAGAGTATAGGGGCGGTTCTGCCCCTATTCAACTGCTGGGTAGTGATTTCCGACTGCGCGCTACAAGAGCAATTGTTTCAGCGAATGTGTGCAAGGACCCCTTGCAACTCATCGAGGGAGTTATAGCCGATCACCAACTGCCCCTTGCCCTTCTTGCCGTGGCGAATCTGCACCGCAGAGCCCAGGCGCTCGGCCAGGCGCTGTTCCAGGCGAGCGATATCCGGGTCGGGTTTGGGGGCTTCGACAGGAGCCGGCTTACCATTGAGCCATTGCCGAACCAGTGCCTCAGTCTGGCGCACGGTAAGACCTCGTGCGACAACATGTCGCGCCCCTTCAACCTGTTGATTTTCCGGCAAACCGAGCAAGGCCCGGGCATGACCCATTTCCAGGTCGCCATGGGACAGCATGGTCTTGATGACTTCCGGCAACGCAATCAAACGCAACAGGTTGGCCACGGTCACGCGAGACTTGCCCACCGCCTCGGCAACCTGCTGCTGAGTCAGCTGGAACTCCTGCTGCAACCGCTGCAGGGCCACCGCCTCCTCGATCGGGTTGAGGTCTTCGCGCTGGATGTTCTCGATCAGCGCCATGGCAATGGCGGTTTCATCCGGCACATCGCGCACCATTGCCGGAATGGTTTCCTGACCGGCCTGCTGGCTGGCGCGCCAGCGGCGTTCGCCGGCAATGATCTCGAAACGACCGCTGCCGATGGGACGCACCACAATCGGCTGCATTACACCCTGGTTCCTGATCGACTGAGCCAGCTCTTCCAACGCCTGCGGATCCATGTCCCGGCGCGGCTGGTATTTGCCCCGCTGGATCAGGTCCAGCGGCAGATGCTGCAGCTCGCGCTGGTCGGCCCGCACGGCCTGTTCTTCCAGCGCACTGACGGTGGGACCGCTGAGCAGCGCGTCCAGTCCACGTCCGAGACCACGTTTCTTGACGGCCATGGGGTTTCCTTAAGTTGGCTGGGCGGCAGCGGTGCGTGGGTTACGGCGCTGACGGCGAACCATCTCGCCCGCCAGGGCCAGGTAGGCCAGCGCACCACGGGATTGTTTGTCGTAGGCCAGGGCCGGCATGCCGTAGCTCGGCGCTTCGGCCAGACGGATGTTACGCGGAATGACCGTGTCGTAGAGTTGCTCGCCGAAATGCTCCTTGAGCTGGACCGACACGTCGTTCATCAGGCTCAGGCGCGGGTCGTACATGGTGCGCAACAGGCCTTCGACTTTCAGGTCAGGGTTCAGCAACTCGGAAATGCGCTTGATGTTATCCACAAGGTCGCTCAACCCTTCCAGGGCGAAGTACTCGCACTGCATGGGGATAATGACCCCATCGGCGGCCACCAGGGCATTCAAGGTGAGCATCGACAACGACGGCGGGCAGTCGATCAGGATGTAGTCGTAGTTTTCCCGGATCGGCGCCAAAGCACTGCGCAGACGGCTTTCCTTCATCTGCATTTCCAGCAGCACCACTTCGGCGGCCGTCAGGTCACGGTTGGCCGGCAGCAGTTGATAACCGCCATGCTCGGAGAAATGCATGGCCTGGCCCAGATCGCATTCACCGATCAGAACGTCGTAGATGGAGTTTTCCAGGCCATGTTTATCCACACCGCTGCCCATGGTGGCGTTGCCCTGTGGATCAAGATCGATCAACAGCACCCGGCGCTTGGTCGCGACCAGGGATGCTGCGAGGTTGATGCAGGTGGTGGTCTTGCCCACACCACCTTTCTGGTTCGCTATCGCGAATACCTTAGCCATTCTTGCTTGTATTCCCAATCATGCCGTGCGGCGCAGTATCAGCAGATGGCGTTGGCCTTGGCAACCGGGTACGGCCAGGGCGTGTTCGCTATCGAGGTGAAAATCTGCCGGCAATGCTACCAGCTCATCGGCCGGATGGACGCCCTTCATTGCCAGCCATCGCGTATTGGCGTCGCCCAGGTGGCGAGTCCAGTTGCTGAAGTTCTCCATACTGCTGAATGCACGGGAAATGATCCCGTTGAAAGGTTGTGCAGGCTGGAACGCTTCTACGCGACTGTGGATAACTTGCAGGTTATCCAATTTGAGTTCGAGTTTGACCTGGGTCAGGAAGCGGGTCTTCTTGCCGTTGCTGTCCAGGCAGGTGACTTGCGCGTCCGGAAACAGGATCGCCAACGGGATACCCGGCATGCCTCCACCGCTGCCTACATCGAGCCAGCGACCGTTTTCGATGAAGGACATCACGCTGAGGCTGTCGAGCAGGTGGCGCGAAACCATTTCGTCCGGATCACGGACTGCGGTCAGGTTGTACGCCTTGTTCCATTTGATCAACAGCGCCAGATAACCCAGCAGTTGTGCATGCTGGGCTTCGCTCAGGCTGACCCCGAGCTGGCGGGCACCTGTGGATAACTCTTCGGCGTGTTGCGAGGTGACCATCGAACTCAAGCGCTTTGCTCCAACTGACGGCCCGCGCCGCGTTTTTTCAAATGAATCATCAACAGGGAAATCGCCGCTGGCGTAACGCCGGGAATGCGCGAGGCCTGGCCCAGGGTTTCCGGACGGGTTGCACCGAGCTTGCTCTGGATTTCCTTCGACAACCCGGAAATGCCGGTGTAATCGATATCCACAGGCAGCTTGGTGTCTTCACTGGCGCGCAGACGGGCGATTTCGTCTTGCTGACGGTCGATGTAACCGGCGTACTTGGTTTTGATCTCGACCTGTTCGGCCACTTGTGGATCTTCCGCTCCCTGGCCGGTCACTTCCACCAACCCGACATAATCGATTTCCGGGCGGCTCAAGAGGTTAAGCAAGTTGTACTCGTGGGTCAGCGGCGTGCCGAATTTCGCCGCGATGGCATCGCCCTGCTCGGTACCGGGACGAACCCAGGTGCTTTTCAGGCGCTGCTCTTCCAGTTCGATGCTTTCACGTTTCTTGCAGTACGCCGCCCAACGCACATCATCTACCAGCCCCAGCTCACGACCTTTCTCGGTCAGGCGCAGGTCGGCGTTGTCTTCGCGAAGGATCAGGCGATATTCGGCGCGGGATGTGAACATCCGATACGGTTCCTGGGTACCCAGGGTAATCAGGTCGTCCACCAACACACCGATGTATGCCTCATCGCGGCGTGGGCACCAGCTGTCCTTGCCCTGGGCGCGCAGTGCCGCGTTGGCACCGGCCAACAACCCTTGGGCGCCGGCCTCTTCGTAACCGGTGGTGCCATTGATTTGCCCGGCGAAGAACAGGCCGCCAATGACCTTGGTTTCCAGGCTGTACTTCAGGTCACGCGGATCGAAGTAGTCGTACTCGATGGCGTAGCCCGGGCGAACGATGTGAGCGTTTTCCATGCCGCGAATCGATTGCACGATCTGCAATTGCACATCGAATGGCAGGGAAGTTGAGATTCCGTTCGGATACAGCTCGTGGGTCGTCAGGCCTTCGGGCTCGATGAAGACCTGGTGGCTTTCCTTGTCGGCAAAGCGATGGATCTTGTCTTCGATCGATGGGCAATAACGCGGACCGATGCCTTCGATTTCACCGGCAGCGGAATACATCGGCGAACGATCGAGGTTCGCCGCAATGATTTCATGGGTGCGGGCATTGGTATGGGTGATCCAGCAACTGACTTGCCGTGGATGCTGTTCCTTGCTGCCCATGAACGACATCACGGGGATCGGGGTGTCGCCCGGCTGCTCGGTCATGACCGAGAAATCCACAGAACGGCCGTCGATGCGCGGCGGAGTACCGGTTTTCAATCGACCGACACGCAAGGGTAATTCCCGCAGACGCTGGGCCAGGGCGATGGACGGTGGATCGCCGGCACGGCCGCCGGAATAATTCTGCAACCCAATGTGGATAAGTCCACCGAGGAAGGTTCCGGTGGTCAACACAACGGAATCGGCGAAGAAACGCAGGCCCATTTGAGTCACGACACCCCGGACCTGGTCCTGCTCGACAATCAGGTCATCGGCCGCTTGTTGAAATATCCACAGGTTCGGCTGGTTTTCCAGGATTTCACGGACAGCAGCCTTGTACAGGACCCGGTCTGCCTGGGCGCGGGTAGCGCGAACGGCTGGACCCTTGCGGCTGTTCAATACGCGAAACTGGATACCACCCTTATCGGTTGCCATGGCCATCGCACCGCCGAGGGCGTCGATCTCCTTGACCAAGTGGCTTTTACCGATCCCACCAATGGCAGGGTTGCAGCTCATGGCGCCGAGGGTTTCCACGTTATGCGTCAACAGCAGGGTTTTTGCGCCCATGCGTGCTGATGCAAGTGCTGCCTCGGTACCGGCATGACCGCCGCCGATGACGATCACTTCAAAACGGGAAGGGAAATCCACCACGCACCTCGTGCCTGCTTATTCAGGTAATTCGGAAATAGGTTATGAGTCTGGCCTGGGCGTTTTCTGGACCAGGTCGGCAAGTATAGGGACTTCCCCCTTCCTAAAGAACCCTTTGCACAAAATTTAACCAGCTGTGGAGAACTCGCGGTTAAAAAATTAAAAAAGAGAGAAATTTATAAAACCTTTGTTTTTATGTTTATTCTTACGTCCGCCCCTATCTGTGGATAAACGTACGTAAGCCTTTATTCACCTGATGTACAGAGATCCTGAACCCTGTGGTCATCTACGAATGAAGGGGTTGGATAACCGGTGTAAGCCTGTGGATGAAAATGCCTGTTATCCACAGAGGCCGTTATATCCAGTTTTTAAGGGGGGTTATCAACGGGGCTCAGCGGCAGTTATTCACAGAGCTTAATCCACAGACCGGATGGCATCCGACCACAGGCGAGCCGCCATGAAGGGCAATCGAGGATGAGAAGAGAGGTCGGGCTGCCGCGACAGAATTCGGCGCGCAGCCCGGTTTTTTGAAGAAGGGATTACTTGCCGATGCAGAAGCTGGAGAAGATCCGCCCAAGCAGGTCATCGGAGCTGAAAGCCCCGGTGATTTCACCGAGGAAATGTTGGGCTTGGCGCAGATCTTCAGCCAGCAACTCCCCGGCGCCCGCGCAGTTCAGTTGGGTACGTCCATGTTCCAGGGCTGCGCTGGCATGACGCAATGCCTCGAGATGCCGGCGCCGGGCACTGAAGCTGCTTTCCGAGGTTTGTTCATAGCCCATGCAGGCCTTGAGGTGCTCCCGTAGCAGTTCCAGCCCTTCGCCTGCTGCCTTTGCACTCAGGCTGAGGGTGACGTGGCCATCGTCACTCACTTCGAGCGCTATCGCCTCCCCTGTCAGATCCGCCTTGTTGCGAATCAACGTGACTTTCGCCGGATCCGGTCGGACTTCGAGAAATTCGGGCCACAAGGCGAAGGGATCGGTCGCTTCCGGTGCCGTGGCGTCGACCACCAGCAATACACGGTCTGCCTCGCCAATGGCCTTCAGCGCACGTTCTACCCCAATCTTTTCGACCTGGTCATCGGTATCGCGAAGTCCCGCGGTATCCACAACGTGCAGCGGCATGCCATCGATGTGGATATGTTCGCGCAAGATATCCCGAGTCGTGCCGGCAATCTCAGTGACGATCGCCGCCTCTCGACCGGCCAGGGCGTTAAGCAGGCTCGATTTTCCCGCATTCGGTCGTCCTGCAATCACCACCGTCATGCCGTCACGCAATAAGGCGCCTTGCCCGGCCTCGCGCAAGACTGTGGATAATTCTTCACGGACCTTATCCAGCATGTTGAGGACATGGCCATCAGCAAGAAAGTCGATTTCTTCCTCAGGAAAATCGATTGCCGCCTCGACATAGATCCGCAGGCCGATCAACTGCTCGGTAAGGTTATGCACACGCTGTGAAAAGGCACCCTGCAATGAACGCAAGGCATTGCGCGCAGCCTGTGCAGAACTGGCTTCGATCAGGTCGGCAATCGCTTCAGCCTGGGCCAGGTCGAGTTTGTCGTTGAGGAATGCTCGTTCGCTGAATTCTCCCGGCCTGGCGAGGCGGCAGCCCAGTTCCAGGCAGCGCTTGAGCAACATATCCAGCACGATAGGCCCGCCGTGGCCCTGCAGCTCCAGGACGTCTTCTCCGGTAAAGGAATTCGGTCCAGGGAAATACAAGGCAAGGCCTTCGTCGAGTACTTGTTGGTCATCGCTGAAAAACGGTCCGTAATGAGCGAACCGCGGCTTGAGCTCACGTCCACTGATGGCTTTGGCTGCGACACTGGCCAAAGGCCCTGAGATACGGACGATGCCGACTCCACCTCGTCCCTGGGCAGTGGCAACGGCGGCGATGGTTTCACGAGGTGCGCTCATAAACCTGTATCCAGACAAAAGTGACAGATAGCAAAACGCCCCACGAGGGGGCGTTTTGTGTGGTTATCCACAATGCAAGTTACGCCTCGGCTTTTTTCGTAGCCGATTCGATCTTACGCGTGATGTACCACTGTTGAGTAATGGACAACACGTTGTTCACAACCCAGTACAGCACCAGACCTGCCGGGAACCACAGGAAGAAGAAGGTGAAGATGATCGGCATCATTTTCATGACCTTCGCTTGCATCGGGTCCGGAGGCGTCGGGTTCAACTGCTGCTGGATGAACATGGTGGCGCCCATGATGATCGGCAGGATGAAGAATGGATCCTTGATCGACAGGTCGGTAATCCACAGCATGAACGGCGCCTGACGCATTTCCACGCTTTCCAGCAGAACCCAGTACAGCGCCAGGAATACAGGCATTTGTACGAGAATCGGCAAGCATCCACCCAGCGGGTTGATCTTCTCTTTCTTGTACAGCTCCATCATGGCCTGGGACATTTTCTGACGATCGTCGCCATGTTGCTCTTTCAGAGCGGCCAGTTTCGGAGCCACTGCGCGCATGCGAGCCATCGATTTATAGCTGGCGGCCGACAATGGGAAGAAGATTCCCTTGATCAGCATGGTCAGGAAAATGATCGACCAGCCCCAGTTACCGACGATGCTGTGGATATGTTGCAACAGCCAGAAGATAGGCTGAGCAATGAACCACAGGAAACCGTAGTCCACCGTCAGTTCCAGACCTGGGGACAACTCTTTCAATACGGCCTGGCTTTTCGGACCGGCGTACAGAATGGCACTGGTTTCGACCTTCGCCCCAGGCGCCGCGCTCAATGCCGGGCCGGTGTAGCCGACGATGTAGTTACCCCTGCTGTCCTTACGCGTTTGGACGATATTTGTTTCGCCCTTCTGTGGAATCCAGGCGGTTACGAAATAATGCTGCAGCCAGGCAACCCAGCCACCTTGAACGGTTTCCTTGAGCTGCGCCTTGTCCATGTCCTTCATGGACACTTTCTTGTACGGCTCCGAACTTGTCCACAGGGCAGCACCCAGATAAGTCGCGGTACCGGTGGCGGTGCTGGAAGAAGGATCATCGCTGGCGTCGCGTTTCAGTTGCGCGAACATAGCGCCAGACCACGGTTGGGCGCTCTGGTTGTCGACCAGGTAGGAAACAGTCACGTCATACAGGCCACGTTTCAGAGTGAAACGCTTGATGTAGTTGACGCCGTCCTTGCTGAATTTCAGGTCGACAACCAATTGGTCCTGACCATCAGCCAGTTGATAAGTCTTCTTCTCGGCGGAGTAAACCGGACGACCGGCCGGGTTTGCATCCGGCCCGTTGGTGCCGATCAGGCCACTCTGGGCCAGATAAGTCCGCTCGTTGCCGTTATCGAACAACTGGAACGGGATTTCCGGATGATCCTGACGACGTGGATAAAGCGGCAGCTTCAACTGTGCGATGTCACCACCTTGTGGATCGATTGCCAGCTCGAGCACGTCCGTCTTGACCTGAATGAGGTCTTTGCTTGCAGCCACGGGAGCTTCGGCAGGGGCGCTGGTTTCGCTTGCCGCGCGCGGTATGTCATCACTGCTGGCAGCGTTGTTGCCGGAAGCGGTGTCCGGCAGGCTCGGTGCGGTATTGCTGGCTGCAACATTCTGAGTCGGCAGGGCAGCCTGGCCATAGTCCTGGTTCCATTTAAGAACCATGACGTAAGACACGATTGCCAGGGCGACGATCAGGATCGTGCGTTTGATATCCATGATTACTCGGCCATCGAAGAAGAACGGGAGGTAGGGATAGGCGGAACCGGGTCGTAGCCGCCGGGATTCCACGGATGACAGCGACCTAAACGACGAAAGGTCAGCCAGCCACCGCGCAAAAGGCCATGGTTTTCTATGGCTTCATACGCGTAGCAGGAACAACTGGGGTAAAAACGACAGTGACTGGCCATTAGGGGACTAATGGCGTAGCGGTAAAACTGGATCGGAACGAGTGCCAGTTTACGCATCGGGACTGTCTACCCCTACAGTTTCGGTATTGGGCGCAGGAGCGGGCTTGTTACGCGCCAGACGCTTCCAGAGCTTGCCGAAGTGCTGAATCAATTCGGGGTTTTCTACGTCACCCAAACCTTTGCGTGCGACGATAACGATGTCCCAGCCGACCAGTGAATCCTGGTTCAGGCGAAACGATTCGCGCATCAGACGTTTGAGGCGATTGCGCTGCACAGAGAGCTTGACGCTCTTTTTCCCGATAACCAGCCCTAATCGGGGGTAATCGAGATCGTTGCTGCGTGCAAGGAGCAGGAGATTTTTCCCCGGAACCTTACCGGTAGGGGAGTCAAAGACTGCCTTGAAATGCCGGGGTGTAAGCAGACGCTTTTCCCGACTGAAGTCCTGACTCACCTCCAATGCCGGATTATCAAACTGCCAGACGTGCGCGACCTTTGGCGCGGCGACGCGACAGGACGGCACGACCGTTCTTGGTAGCCATGCGAGCACGGAAACCGTGGGTACGAGCGCGTTTGATAGTGCTTGGTTGGAAAGTACGTTTCATGTCGTGTTACCTGGTTCGTCCACAACGGGCCGGAATGGCCCCTGTTTTAAGAGACCGGGGATTCTAGAGAAAGCAAGACCCTAGGTCAATTTCCAACCAACGTTTCCTTTAAATAGATGAGAGCCGGCGAATCGGTTCGCAAAGCCACCGCTCACAGATATAAAAAGAAGGGAATTATTTAAAGCTTTTTTGTGAAGCTTATAAAGGCAAGGCTGGCAGGTATCTGTGGATAACTAACCTCAGCCCTTATGGTGCGTGGCGTAGAGAGAATGACAACTACAAGGGAAAGCCGTGATCAGCCTGTGCTGCGCTGTCGGATAAGCTGTGTGCGGAATGAGTGGTTATCCACAGGCCGGTTATCCACTGGGATTCGAGGGGACTTTTCCAACGCCCTGAAGCCTGGTTATCCACAGGGCTTATCCACCGACCGTTTGTCACCTTTTTTATGGTTAAGGCTTTGATAATTCCTTGGAGGATGTGCCACCTGCGTGTGGATAAGTGAACGCCTGCTCGCTACAATGGCCGCTTGTTTTTGCCTCACCGGCTTTCAACTTAGGGGATATCCGTGTCAGTGGAACTTTGGCAGCAGTGCGTGGAGCTTTTGCGCGATGAGCTGCCTGCCCAACAATTCAACACTTGGATCCGTCCACTACAGGTCGAAGCCGAAGGCGACGAGTTGCGCGTCTATGCTCCGAACCGTTTCGTCCTCGACTGGGTCAATGAAAAGTACCTGGGGCGGGTCCTGGAACTGCTCGACGAGCATGGCAATGGCATGGCGCCTGCCCTATCCTTATTGATAGGCAGCAAGCGCAGCTCAGCGCCGCGGGCTGCGCCCAATGCGCCGTTGGCGGCGGCGGCCTCTCAGGCCCAGGCAGCCGCGGCGCCGGTCAACCATGCCGCTCCTGCCCCAACTGCCCCGACGCCTGCGCCGAGCAAACGCAATGCACAAAAGGTGGAAGAGGTCAGCGAGGAGCCTTCGCGCGATAGTTTCGACCCTATGGCCGGCGCCAGCTCCCAGCAGGCACCGGTGCGTTCCGAACAACGCACCGTCCAGGTCGAAGGTGCGCTCAAGCACACCAGCTACCTGAACCGGACGTTCACCTTCGAGAACTTTGTCGAAGGTAAATCCAACCAGCTGGCCCGGGCGGCCGCCTGGCAGGTCGCGGATAACCCCAAGCATGGCTATAACCCGCTGTTCCTTTATGGCGGTGTGGGCCTGGGTAAAACCCACTTGATGCACGCTGTGGGTAACCACTTATTAAAGAAGAACCCGAATGCCAAGGTCGTGTACCTGCATTCCGAGCGCTTCGTGGCCGACATGGTCAAGGCCTTGCAACTGAACGCGATCAACGAATTCAAGCGTTTCTACCGGTCGGTGGACGCCTTGCTGATCGACGACATCCAGTTCTTCGCTCGCAAGGAACGTTCCCAGGAAGAGTTTTTCCACACCTTCAACGCACTGCTCGAGGGCGGGCAGCAGGTGATTCTTACCAGTGACCGTTACCCGAAGGAAATCGAAGGCCTGGAAGAGCGCCTGAAATCCCGATTCGGCTGGGGTCTGACGGTGGCTGTCGAGCCGCCCGAGTTGGAAACCCGTGTGGCGATCCTGATGAAGAAGGCCGATCAGGCCAAGGTCGAACTGCCACACGATGCTGCGTTCTTCATTGCCCAGCGTATCCGTTCGAACGTGCGCGAACTCGAAGGCGCCCTCAAGCGGGTGATCGCTCATTCGCACTTTATGGGTCGCGACATCACCATCGAGCTGATTCGTGAGTCCTTGAAAGACCTTTTGGCCCTTCAGGACAAATTAGTGTCTGTGGATAACATCCAGAGAACTGTAGCTGAATACTACAAAATCAAGATATCCGACCTGTTATCCAAGCGCCGCTCGCGTTCGGTAGCTCGTCCACGTCAGGTGGCCATGGCCTTGTCCAAGGAACTGACCAACCACAGTCTGCCGGAAATCGGCGATGTGTTTGGTGGACGCGACCACACCACGGTGCTGCACGCCTGCCGCAAGATCAACGAACTTAAGGAATCCGACGCGGACATCCGCGAGGACTACAAGAACCTGCTGCGTACACTGACCACTTGATGACCAGCGCAGCTTATTAAGGCAAGGGACTAGACCATGCATTTCACCATTCAACGCGAAGCCCTGTTGAAACCCCTGCAACTGGTCGCGGGCGTCGTCGAACGCCGCCAGACCTTGCCGGTACTTTCCAACGTGCTGCTGGTTGTCGAAGGCCAGCAGCTGTCGCTGACCGGTACCGACCTGGAAGTCGAGCTGGTGGGGCGTGTGCAACTTGAAGAGCCGGCCGATCCGGGCTCCATCACGGTGCCGGCCCGCAAGCTGATGGACATCTGCAAGAGCCTGCCTAACGACGCGCTGATTGACATCAAGGTCGATGAGCAGAAGCTGGTGGTCAAGGCCGGTCGCAGCCGCTTTACCCTGTCCACCCTGCCGGCCAATGATTTCCCAACAGTGGAAGAAGGCCCGGGCTCGCTGACCTGCAGCCTCGAGCAAAGCAAATTGCGCCGCCTGATCGAGCGCACAAGCTTCGCCATGGCCCAGCAGGACGTGCGCTACTACCTCAACGGCATGCTGCTGGAGGTGTCCGCCGGTGTGATCCGCGCCGTCGCCACCGACGGGCACCGCCTGGCCATGTGCTCGATGCAGGCCGATATCGGTCAGCCGGATCGGCACCAAGTGATCGTGCCGCGCAAAGGTATTCTGGAATTGGCGCGCCTGCTGACCGAGCCGGACGGCAACGTCAGCATCGTCCTGGGTCAGCACCATATCCGTGCGACCACCGGTGAGTTCACCTTTACATCGAAACTGGTGGACGGCAAATTCCCGGATTATGAGCGCGTTCTGCCTAAGGGCGGCGACAAACTGGTACTGGGTGATCGCCAGGCGTTGCGCGAAGCCTTCAGTCGTACCGCTATTTTATCCAACGAGAAGTACCGCGGCATTCGTCTGCAGTTGGCCAACGGTCAACTGAAAATCCAGGCGAACAACCCGGAACAGGAAGAAGCGGAAGAGGAAGTGGGCGTCGACTACAACGGGGGCTCCCTGGAAATCGGCTTCAACGTCAGCTACCTGCTTGACGTACTGGGCGTTATGACCACCGAACAGGTTCGCCTGATCCTGTCGGACTCCAACAGCAGTGCGCTGCTGCAGGAGTCCGATAACGACGATTCGGCTTACGTTGTCATGCCGATGCGTCTGTAATCAGCTAGATGTCCCTGAGTCGCGTCTCGGTCACCGCGGTGCGCAATCTGCACCCGGTGACCTTCTCCCCCTCCCCCCGCATCAATATTCTTTGCGGCGCTAATGGCAGCGGCAAAACCAGCGTCCTGGAAGCTGTTCATCTGCTGGGACTTGCCCGATCGTTTCGCAGCACCCGCCTGTCACCTGTCATCCAACACGATCAGTTGGCCTGTACGGTGTTCGGACAGGTAGAGCTGGCTGAAGGGGGTCATAGTGCGTTGGGGATTTCACGGGACCGGCAAGGGGAGTTCCAGATACGTATCGATGGGCAGAACGCCCGCAGCGCTGCGCAACTGGCCGAGATTCTGCCGTTGCAATTGATCAATCCAGACAGCTTCCGCCTGCTGGAGGGTGCCCCGAAGATTCGCCGGCAGTTCCTCGATTGGGGGGTGTTCCATGTGGAGCCGCGTTTCATGGCAACCTGGCAGCGCTTGCAGAAGGCGCTGCGCCAGCGAAACTCTTGGCTTCGGCATGGTACACTTGACGCCGTTTCGCAAGCGGTTTGGGACAGGGAACTGTGCCAGGCCAGCGCTGAAATCGATGAATACCGCCGCGCTTATATCAAAGCCCTGAAACCGGTCTTCGAGCAGACCTTGAGCGAACTGGTTGAGCTCGAGGGCCTGACGCTCAGCTATTACCGGGGCTGGGACAAAGACCGGGAGCTGAGCGCCGTACTGGCTGGCTCGCTGCAACGTGATCAGCAGATGGGCCATACCCAGGCTGGGCCACAACGCGCTGACTTGCGCCTTCGATTGGGCGCCCACAACGCCGCGGACATCTTGTCCCGGGGGCAACAGAAGTTGGTGGTGTGTGCCTTGCGTATTGCCCAGGGACACCTGGTCAGCCAGGCTCGCCGCGGCCAGTGTATTTATCTGGTGGATGACCTGCCGTCCGAGTTGGACGAGGCCCACCGTCGAGCGCTTTGCCGTTTGCTGGAAGACTTACGCTGCCAGGTGTTCATTACCTGTGTAGACCACGAATTACTGAGGGAAGGCTGGCAGACGGAAACGCCAGTCGCCCTGTTCCACGTGGAACAGGGCCGTATCACCCAGACCCACGACCATCGGGAGTGAAGGCATTGAGCGAAGAAAATACGTACGACTCAACGAGCATTAAAGTGCTTAAAGGCCTGGATGCCGTACGCAAACGTCCCGGTATGTACATTGGTGACACCGACGATGGCAGCGGTCTGCATCACATGGTGTTCGAGGTGGTCGACAACTCCATCGACGAAGCCCTCGCCGGCTATTGCGACGATATCAGCGTCATCATCCACCCGGACGAATCCATCACCGTTCGCGACAACGGCCGTGGCATCCCGGTAGACGTACACAAGGAGGAAGGCGTTTCCGCCGCCGAGGTCATCATGACCGTCCTCCACGCAGGCGGTAAGTTCGACGATAACTCCTACAAGGTATCCGGCGGGCTGCACGGCGTGGGTGTCTCGGTAGTGAACGCCCTGTCCGAAGAGCTTGTCCTCACGGTTCGCCGCAGCGGCAAGATCTGGGAACAGACCTACGTCCACGGCGTGCCCCAGGCACCGATGGCAATCGTTGGCGACAGCGAAACCACCGGTACCCAGATCCACTTCAAGGCTTCCAGCGAAACCTTCAAGAACATCCATTTCAGCTGGGACATCCTGGCCAAACGGATTCGTGAACTGTCCTTCCTGAACTCCGGTGTCGGTATCGTCCTCAAGGACGAGCGCAGCGGCAAGGAAGAGCTGTTCAAGTACGAAGGTGGCCTGCGTGCGTTCGTCGAATACCTGAACACCAACAAGAATGCGGTCAACCAGGTGTTCCACTTCAATGTCCAGCGCGACGACGGCATCGGCGTGGAAATCGCCCTGCAGTGGAACGACAGCTTCAACGAGAACCTGTTGTGCTTCACCAACAACATCCCGCAGCGTGACGGCGGTACTCACCTGGTGGGCTTCCGTTCCGCGCTGACCCGTAACCTTAACAACTACATCGAACAGGAAGGCCTGGCGAAGAAGCATAAAGTCGCCACCACGGGTGATGATGCCCGCGAAGGCCTGACGGCGATCATTTCGGTGAAGGTGCCGGATCCCAAGTTCAGCTCCCAGACCAAGGACAAGCTGGTTTCTTCCGAAGTGAAGACGGCGGTCGAACAGGAAATGGGCAAGTACTTCTCCGATTTCCTGCTGGAAAATCCGAACGAAGCCAAGCTGGTGGTCGGCAAGATGATCGACGCCGCCCGTGCCCGTGAAGCGGCGCGCAAGGCGCGTGAAATGACCCGCCGCAAAGGTGCGCTGGACATCGCCGGTCTACCGGGCAAACTGGCTGACTGCCAGGAAAAAGACCCTGCCCTGTCCGAACTGTACCTCGTGGAAGGTGACTCCGCCGGTGGCTCCGCCAAGCAAGGTCGCAACCGCCGGACCCAGGCCATCCTGCCGCTCAAGGGCAAGATCCTGAACGTCGAGAAGGCACGCTTCGACAAGATGATTTCCTCCGCTGAGGTCGGCACGCTCATCACTGCGCTGGGCTGCGGCATTGGCCGCGAAGAGTACAACATCGATAAGCTGCGCTATCACAACATCATTATCATGACCGACGCCGACGTCGACGGTTCGCACATTCGTACCCTGCTGCTGACGTTCTTCTTCCGTCAGTTGCCGGAGCTGATCGAACGTGGCTACATCTACATCGCCCAGCCGCCGCTGTACAAGGTCAAGAAAGGCAAGCAAGAGCAATACATCAAAGACGACGATGCCATGGAAGAGTACATGACGCAGTCGGCCCTGGAAGATGCGAGCCTGCACCTGAACGAAGACGCCCCGGGCATCTCCGGCGAAGCCCTCGAGCGCCTGGTCAACGACTTCCGCCTGGTGATGAAAACCCTCAAGCGTCTGTCGCGTCTTTATCCACAGGAGCTGACCGAGCACTTCATCTACCTGCCGGCCGTCAGCCTGGAGCAACTGTCCGATCATGCAGCGATGCAGGATTGGCTGGCTCAATACGAAACTCGCCTGCGTACCGTCGAGAAGTCTGGTCTGGTCTACAAGGCCAGCCTGCGTGAAGATCGTGAACGTAACGTCTGGCTGCCAGAGGTCGAACTGATCTCCCACGGCCTGTCGAACTACGTCACCTTCAACCGCGACTTCTTCGGCAGCAACGACTACAAGACCGTCGTCTCTCTTGGTGCGCAATTGAGCACGCTGCTGGACGAAGGCGCCTACATCCAGCGTGGCGAGCGCAAGAAGTCCGTGACCGAGTTCAAGGAAGCTCTTGAATGGCTGATGGCCGAAAGTACCAAGCGCCATACCATCCAGCGATACAAAGGACTGGGCGAGATGAACCCGGACCAGCTGTGGGAAACCACCATGGATCCGGGCTCGCGCCGGATGCTCAAAGTCACCATCGAAGACGCCATTGGCGCGGATCAGATCTTCAACACCCTGATGGGTGACGCGGTCGAGCCTCGTCGTGACTTCATCGAGAGCAATGCGTTGGCGGTGTCTAACCTGGATTTCTGATCCTCCTTCGGCGGCACTTCACCTGACAAAAAAAGCCAACGCCCAGCGTTGGCTTTTTTTTACGCCCTGAATAGGTGCTCTCTTCACAGACCCGACGGTCAAAAACCGGGTAACCCGGTAACACCTTGGCACAAAGCCTTCATTCTCAATAGCTTGCATATCGCCGATACCCCCGGAACTACTGGACTTCAGGTTTTTTGGCGTAAAACTTGCGTGCTGAATAAACAACACATCGTTTTTTTAAATTTACAGAAGACGATGGCAAGAGGCGGTACGAATAAATTCAATACCAAGGGTAGTCTCAATGAGTGGTACGCAAGCTTCCAATAATCTGGAGCAAGGGCTAAAGCCCCGTCATGTGACGATGCTCTCCATCGCTGGCGTGATCGGAGCTGGCCTTTTCGTAGGCTCCGGCCACGCTATCGCCGCGGCCGGGCCGGCTGTGCTGTTGGCCTATGCAGCTGCCGGTGCGTTGGTGGTGTTGGTCATGCGCATGCTGGGCGAGATGGCGGTGGCTTCGCCGGATACCGGCTCTTTTTCGACTTACGCTGATCGGGCGATTGGCCGTTGGGCCGGTTTCACCATCGGTTGGCTCTACTGGTGGTTCTGGGTGCTGGTCATTCCATTGGAAGCCAACGCTGCCGCGACCATCCTGCATGCCTGGTTCCCGGACGTGGCCATCTGGGCCTTCACCCTGGTCATCACCCTGCTGCTGACGGTCACCAACCTGTTCAGCGTGAAGAATTACGGCGAGTTCGAGTTCTGGTTCGCCTTGGTCAAGGTCATCGCGATCATTGGTTTCATCGTCTTGGGTGCGATGGCGATCTTTGGCCTGTTGCCCACCAGTCAGGTCAGCGGTGTTTCGCATTTGTTCGATACCCAAGGCTTCCTGCCCAACGGCATGGGCGCGGTGCTGGGGGCCATCCTCACCACGATGTTCTCGTTCATGGGCACCGAGATCGTGACCATCGCGGCGGCTGAATCGAAGAACCCTGGCCAGCAGATTTCCAAGGCTACCAACTCGGTGATCTGGCGGATCGGCTTGTTCTATCTTGTGTCCATCTTCATGGTCGTCGCCTTGGTGCCTTGGAATGACCCGATGCTCGCCAGCGTGGGTTCCTACCAGACGGTGCTTGAGCGCATGGGCATCCCGAATGCCAAGCTGATCGTCGATATCGTGGTGTTGGTCGCGGTCACCAGCTGTCTGAACTCGGCGCTCTACACGGCTTCGCGCATGATGTTCTCGCTGGGCAAGCGCGGCGATGCGCCGGCGGTGTCCCAGCGCACCAACAAGGGCGGCACGCCTTACTGGGCGGTAATGCTCTCTACCGGCGCTGCCTTCCTGACGGTATTCGCCAACTACGTGGCGCCAGCGGCGGTCTTCGAGTTCCTGCTCGCCAGCTCCGGCGCTATTGCCCTGTTGGTGTACCTGGTGATTGCCTTTTCGCAACTGCGCATGCGCAAGCAACGCATGGCGCGTGGGGAGAAAATCGCCTTCAGCATGTGGTTGTTCCCTGGGCTGACCTACGCGGTGATCGTGTTCATCGTCGGGGCGTTGACCATCATGCTGTTCCAGGAAGCCCATCGTGTGGAGATCCTCTCCACCGGTCTGCTCAGCGTGTTGGTCGTAGCGTCCGGGCTGCTGTTGCAGCGTCGTCGGGTCGCAAAGGCCGACAAGGGGCTACAGATGGCCCAGTGAGCTGATTCGCCACGGCTGATCTGACCCGACGAAAAGGCCACGCATTTGCGCTGGCCTTTTCGTTAAGCGTCTTCTAACTCGCCACCGTCGTTTCACTTCCCACCGCCACGCTTTCCAGGCGATACCCATACCCATAAATCGTCAGTAACTGCCAACCGCGATCCGCCGTCAGCCCGAGTTTGTTGCGTAGGCGATAGATATGCGTATCCAGCGGACGGGACGAGGTCATTTCCTCGTGGGTCCAAAAACGTTCATAGAAGTACTCACGGGACAGTGGACGCCCCAGGTTGGAGAAGAGACAGCGGGCCAGGCGATATTCCCGTTCGGTCAGGTTGATGGGGACACCTGCGCGGGTGACGGTCAGTTCGGCGTCGTCGAATGCCAGGTCGTTGAACACCAATACGTCGCTGGCCGGAGCACGTAGCAGGTTGTGGCGGCGCAACACGGCGTTGACCCTGGCCTTGAGTTCGTTGGGTCTGAAGGGTTTGCTCACATAATCATCGGCGCCGGTATTGAGGGCCTGGACGATGTCGTGCTCGCCGTCACGGCTGGTGAGCATGATGGCGGCCGGGGGGGAGTCCATGTGTTCGCGCGTCCAGCGCAGCAGCGACAACCCGCTGATGTCGGGCACCTGCCAGTCGAGGATCAACAGGTCGAACGTCTCCCTACGCAGCTGTCGCAGCAGGTCTTCGCCCCGTTCGAAGCTGTGCAGGGTCCAGGCTTGCTCGCCCCTGCCGGGGATTTGTAGCAGTGTCTGTTCCACCCGGCGCAATTCAGCCGGTTCGTCATCCAGTATGGCGACACGCATGCATGCGATTCCTTGATTTCGAAACTGACGGACATCCTCGGGCGGCCACGCAAGTGGGCTCGGCCTACTGTCGCAGGCTGCGACAATACCGGCTCATGTCGTCTAGGGAAAGGCTGCAGCACGCCACCATCGAGTCCGCTATAGTCTTGGGCTTCGCAGTTTGCCGGTCCCTTGAATCGCCATGAATAAAACCTCCTCCTGTTCCCTTCGTCCTGGGTGTTTATGAGTCATCAGCGCCGCCGGGAAAGCCGTGAACCGACCCAGGCCCAACGTTTGTTTCGGCAGTGGGTGCGGGAATGGTTGTGGATAAGTTTGTTGCTATTGCCGTTGACGGCGTTGTTGTCATTCAGCGCCCAACCGACTCGCAACGGATTCGGTGCGGCGTTGGTGTCGGTCTGCCTGGTGGCCGGTGTGCTGGGGTTGATGCTGCTGCGCCCGCATCTGGCGCTGTGGACGACCGTGGGTGGAATGAGCCTGGCGCTGCTGATCAGCGCCGTGCTGGGAGCCGAGGGTGAATGGTGGTCGCCGTTGGCGAGCGTGCTGGGCATGCTGTTCGGCTACCTGATATGGAACTGGCGGCGCCTGAGCGTGGTGTTGGCTTATTTCGGCTGGGAGCTGGCGCGCCTGGACGCCGAGCCCAAGGTATTCCCGGAGCGCCGTCGGGTGCCGTACACCGGTAGTGATCGCTTACAAAGCCAGATTCTGGCTCTGGAGCAGGCCATGGGCCGGACGCGGGATACTCGCCGCTTCATTGCCGATGGCCTGGAACACCTGCCCGTGGCGACCCTGATCAGCGATCCTCAAGGGCGTATCCTGCTGGGCAACCGAAAGGCGCGCGAGCTCTTCGGTCATGCCCTGGCGGGCGGAGAAGTACTGGAGCAACTGATCCAACTGGGTTACCCGGGGTTGGCGCAGGACTGCTCGCACAGGTTATCCACACTGCCGTTGCTGGAGTTTCGCGATGTGCGCGAGCGCAGCCTGCGCCTGGAGCGTGAACCGCTGTTACCGGTTGACGGCGATGTGCCGATCGGTTGGTTACTCAGTCTCATCGATCTGAGCGCTGAACGTGAAGCCGAGGCGCAGCGCAATATCATGCTGCGCTTCCTGTCCCATGACCTGCGTGCGCCGCACTCGGCGATCCTGGCGCTGCTGGATGTGCAGCGGCATGAGGACGGCGGGGCTCAACCGGTGTTCGAGCAGATCGAGCGTCAGGTACGACGCGCCCTGGCGCTGACCGACGGCTTTGTGCAATTGGCGAGGGCCGAATCGGAGGTCTACCAGTTTCGCCCCACACTGTTCGCGATGCTGATCCTGGATGTGCTTGATCAGGCCCTGCCGCTTGCCCAGGCCAAGCGCATCCAGTTGAGCCACGACATTGACGATGAGGAAGCGATGGTAAGGGCGGACCAGTCCTTGCTGACCCGTGCGCTGTTCAATCTGCTGGAAAATGCCATCAAGTACAGCCCGCCCGCCTCTCGCGTGGTCCTGCAGGTTCGGTGCGCGGAGGGTTGGCTGGGCTGTGAGCTCATCGATCAGGGCAAAGGCATCGGGCCGGAGGAATTGCCGGATCTGTTCAGCCAGTATCGGCGCTTCTCGTCGGCCCACGGAGTGGATGGCATGGGCCTCGGGCTGTCGATGGTCAAGGCCGTGGTGGATCGGCATGAGGGGCGAATCGAATGTCGCAGTGTGGTGGGCGAAGGTACAACGTTCAGCCTGGGTTTGCCGTTGCTGGAGGCCTGAAAAACTTAACCATCGGCAGCACCGGCGCGGTGCTATAAAAAACTTATGCACCTACACCGGTGTTTTATGTGTTTAAGAAATATGTATAAAAAACAGCAAGTTATGCAAAAAATACAACGCTTTCAGAAAAAACGGTACACAGCTTATCCACAGAAATCAGACAGCGATCTGGTCCGTGGCCGCTGATGGTTCCGGGGCGGAAGGCAATGAACCCATTTCCCGCTGTGCCTGTTCATTCCAGGCCTGGACGCGGTCGTTGAGATCGGCAATGGCGCGAGGCCCGCTGCCTTCGGCGTACAGGGGTGCGCCGATCACCACGGTGATGAGTCCTGGCTTCCTGATCCAGCCCGTCTTGGGCCAGAATTTGCCGGCATTGTGTGCAATCGGCAGCACCGGCAGGTTGGCATTGACCGCCAATGCCGAACCACTGCGGGAAAACTTGCCCATCGTTCCATAGGGCACGCGGGTCCCCTCGGGAAAAATCAGCACCCAGACATTGTCCTTGAGCAACTCGTCACCCTTCTTCGCGACAATCTTGAGCGCCGCCTTGGGGTTGTCGCGATCAATGGCGATCGGGCGAAGCATGGCCATGGCCCAGCCGAAAAACGGCACGAACAGCAGTTCACGCTTGAGCACTTGGCTCATAGGCTCGAAATAGGCCGAGAGAAAGAACGTTTCCCAAGTGCTCTGGTGATTGGACTGAATGACACAGGGCCGGTCCGGCACGTTTTCGGCGCCCTTCACTTCATAGCGGATGCCCAGGAACACTTTGCTCAGCCACAGTGCGCAACGGCACCAGTACACGTTGATGAAACGGTAGCGCGCCTTGAACGACATGAAAGGCGCGACAAAAAAACTCAAGGAGCACCACAGCAAGGAACTGGTGCCCAACAGCAGGTAAAAGAGAAAAGATCTGATGGCCTGCGATATCGACATAGCGGCATTTACCGTTGCGGGCAGAGCCCGACTGTTTAAGCGCTTACCCAACCGTCCTTGATCAGGATGCCTTGGGAGCTCTAATTGTGGATAAGTTCAGCGGCAACCGCCGCCAGGTCGTCAAAAATCAAGGTGCCCACCGGTAGGGTCTTGCCCAGAGTCTTTTCGCCTTTCCCGGTCTTTACCAAAACTGGCTGACAATCGACGGCCTTGGCCGCTTCCAGGTCACCGAGGCTATCGCCGACGAACCACACACCCGACAGCGCCACGTCATAATGCGCGGCGATAGCTTTGAGCATGCCCGGCTTGGGCTTGCGACAATCGCAGCCTTCGTCTGGCCCGTGGGGGCAATAGACGATCAACCCGACTTCGCCGCCCTGCTCCGCCACCAGGGCGCGCAAGCGCTCATGCATGGCATCGAGGACCGCGAGGTCATAGTAACCGCGAGCGATGCCCGACTGGTTGGTGGCAACCGCCACCGTCCAGCCGGCCTTGCTCAACTGCGCGATGGCTTCGATCGAGCCAGGGATCGGCAGCCACTCCTCTACCGATTTGATGTAAGCGTCGGAGTCGTGATTGATCACCCCGTCCCGATCGAGAATCAGCAGTTTCAATGGTTACCCCAGCAGCGAAATGTCGGCGACGCCGAGGAACAAGCCGCGCAGGCGCGCCAGCAGCGCGTAACGGTTGGCCCGCACGTTGGTATCTTCGGCATTGACCATCACTGCTTCGAAGAACGCATCTACCGGCTCACGCAATGCTGCCAGGCGCGCCAGGGTTTCGCTGTACTGACGTGCCGCTGCCATTGGCTGGACCGCCTGGTCCGCCTGTTGGATCGCCGAGTACAGGGAGAACTCGTTGGCGTTGTCGAAGTACTTGGCTTCGACGGTGGCCGCGATGTTGCCTTCTGCCTTGCTCAGCAGGTTCGACACACGCTTGTTCACCGCCGCCAATGCCGCCGCTTCGGGCAGTTTGCGGAAGGCTTGCACCGCCTGTACGCGCTGGTCGAAATCCAGGGCCGAGCCCGGCTTCAGGGCACGCACCGACAGGTAGGTCGCGACATCGACGCCTTCGTCTTCATAACGCGCACGCAGGCGGTCGAAGATGAATTCCAGCACCGCATCGGCCAGGCCGGCGGCCTTGACCTTGCTGCCGAACGCGTTGACGGCGAAGGCCACCGCTTCGTTCAGGTCCAGGTCCAGTTGCTTGTCGATCAGGATCCGCAGCACGCCCAGGGCCGCGCGGCGCAGGGCATACGGGTCCTTGCTGCCGGTGGGCAGCATGCCGATGCCGAAGATGCCGACCAAGGTGTCGAGCTTGTCGGCAATCGCCACGGCCGCACCGGTCAAGGTGCTTGGCAGTTCAGCGCCGGCACCGCGAGGCATGTATTGCTCGTTCAGGGCCAGGGCCACGTCTTGTGGCTCGCCGTCGTTGAGGGCGTAGTAGTAGCCGGCGACGCCTTGCATCTCCGGGAACTCACCGACCATTTCGGTGGACAGGTCGCACTTGGACAGAATGCCGGCACGGGCCGCACGCTGGGCGTCGCCGCCGATGCGCGGGGCAATGAACGCCGCCAGCTTCGACACACGCTCGGCCTTGTCGTAGACGCTGCCGAGTTTTTCCTGGAAAACCACGCTCTGCAGGCGCTCGTTGAAGCTTTCCAGCGGCTGCTTCTTGTCTTGCTTGAAGAAGAACTCGGCGTCGGTCAGGCGCGGGCGAACGACTTTCTCGTTACCTGCGATGATCTGCTGCGGGTCCTTGCTCTCGATGTTGGCCACGGTGATGAAGCGCGGCAGCAATTTGCCGTCGGCGTCCAGCAAGCAGAAGTACTTCTGGTTGTCCTGCATGGTGGTGATCAAGGCTTCTTGCGGCACTTCAAGGAAACGCTCCTCGAACGAGCACACCAGCGGCACAGGCCATTCCACCAGGGCGGTCACTTCGTCGAGCAGGTCCGGCGGCACGATGGCGGTGCCTTCCTGACGGGTCGCCAGCTCTTCGGTGCGCTTGCTGATCAGCTCGCGGCGCTCGTTGGCGTCAGCCAGCACGTAGGCGGCCCGCAGGTCGGCCAGGTAGTTGGCCGGCGAGGTGATGCGCACGCTTTGCGGGTGATGGAAACGGTGACCACGGGAGTCGCGACCGGCCTTCTGGGCCAGGATCGTGCAATCGATGACCTGGTCACCGAGCAGCATCACCAGCCATTGGGTCGGACGCACGAACTCTTCCTTGCGCGCAGCCCAGCGCATGCGCTTGGGAATTGGCAAGTCGTTGAGGGAGTCTTCGACGATGGTCGGCAACAGGCTGGCGGTCGGCTTGCCCTTGATGCTCTGGCTGTAGCGCAGCTTTGGACCGCTCTGGTCGATTTCGCTCAGGTCTACGCCGCACTTCTTGGCGAAGCCCATGGCGGCCTGGGTCGGGTTGCCGTCGGCATCGAACGCGGCCTGGCGCGGCGGGCCATCGAGATTGATGCTGCGGTCCGGCTGCTGGGTCGCCAGGCCGGTGATCAGCACGGCCAGACGACGCGGCGCGGCGTAGACGTGCTTGGTTTCGAAATTCAGGCCGGCAGCTTGCAGGCCTTTGTCGATGCCGGCCAGGAACGCATCGGCCAGGGTATTCAGGGCTTTGGGTGGCAGTTCTTCAGTGCCCAGTTCAACCAGAAAATCTTGAGCACTCATTGTGCAGCCTCCAGCTTAGCCAACACTTCATCACGCAGATCCGGGGTCGCCATCGGGAAGCCCAGCTTGGCACGGGCCATCAGGTAGGCTTGCGCAACGGAACGCGCCAGGGTGCGCACACGCAGGATGTATTGCTGGCGCGCGGTCACGGAAATCGCCCGGCGTGCGTCCAGCAGGTTGAAGGTATGGGACGCCTTCAACACCATTTCATAGCTCGGCAACGGCAGAGGCTGATCCAGTTCGATCAGGCGCTTGGCCTCGCTCTCGTAGAAATCGAACAGTTCGAACAGCTTGTCGACATTGGCGTGCTCGAAGTTGTACGTCGACTGCTCCACTTCGTTCTGGTGGAACACGTCGCCGTAGGTCACTTTGCCGAACGGACCGTCGGCCCAGACCAGGTCGTAGACCGAGTCCACGCCTTGCAGGTACATGGCCAGGCGCTCCAGGCCGTAGGTGATCTCGCCGGTCACCGGGTAGCACTCGATGCCGCCCGCTTGCTGGAAGTAGGTGAACTGGGTCACTTCCATGCCGTTGAGCCAGACTTCCCAGCCCAGGCCCCAGGCGCCCAGGGTCGGCGATTCCCAGTTGTCTTCGACGAAGCGGATGTCATGCACCAGCGGGTCGAGGCCCACGTGCTTGAGGGAGCCCAGGTACAGTTCCTGGAAGTTTTCCGGGTTCGGCTTCAGGACTACCTGGAACTGGTAGTAATGCTGCAGGCGGTTCGGGTTTTCACCGTAGCGGCCGTCAGTCGGGCGGCGGCTGGGCTGGACATAGGCGGCGTTCCAGGTTTCCGGGCCAATGGCACGCAGAAACGTGGCAGTGTGGAAAG
The DNA here is from genome assembly GCF_021271205.1 of Pseudomonas uvaldensis. GTDB lineage: Bacteria > Pseudomonadota > Gammaproteobacteria > Pseudomonadales > Pseudomonadaceae > Aquipseudomonas > Aquipseudomonas uvaldensis. Next base: position 131,909 of record NZ_JAIWKS010000009.1, on the reverse strand, counting down.
TGCCGGCGCCTACTTCCATATCGTAGGGCTGAAGTACCACGCAACCTTGCTCGGCCCAGTATTGCTGGAGGGCGAGGATCAAGTCTTGGAAGGTACGCACGGCTGGCGTAGGCTGGCTCACGAAATTCACCTGTTTCTTGGGCTGCGATTTAAAGAGCGGGAGTATACCCGATTCGTTCGTGCGCACGCCCCCTGGAGCCTTATGCCACGCTGCTTTTGGTGTTCTGACGATCCGCTGTACATGGCTTATCACGATCAGGAGTGGGGCACGCCGCTGCGCGATGCGCAGGGTTTGTTCGAGTTGCTTTTGCTCGAAGGGTTCCAGGCTGGCCTGTCCTGGATCACCGTACTGCGCAAGCGCGAGCATTACCGCAAGGTGATGTTCGGCTTTGACGTCCAGCGCCTGGCGCAGATGAGCGACGCGGAAATCGAGGACTTGATGCTCGACCCCGGCATCATCCGCAACCGCCTCAAACTCAAGGCCGCCCGCCGCAACGCCCAGGCCTGGATGGCGCTGGAAGACCCGGTGGCATTCCTCTGGTCGTTCGTCGGTAACAAGCCGCTGATCAACCATTTCAAGGACCGCAGCGAAGTGCCGGCTATTACTCCCGAAGCCCTGGCGATGAGCAAAGGCCTGAAAAAAGCCGGCTTCACCTTCGTCGGCCCGACCATTTGCTACGCCTTCATGCAGGCCTCGGGCATGGTCATGGACCATACCCAAGACTGCGACCGCTACGCCGAGCTGGCAAACGGCGGTTAGAATAGCCGGCTCGCGACACGCCCATGAATTCAGGAGTGACCTGTGGATAAGTTGAAAGGCGCCTTGCTGGTCGGCGCTCTGCGGTTGTTTGCGCTGCTGCCCTGGCGTGCGGTGCAATCGGTCGGTTCGGCCATTGGCTGGCTGATGTGGAAACTGCCGAACCGTTCCCGCGACGTGGTGCGGATCAACCTCGCCAAGTGTTTTCCCGAAATGGACCCCGCCGAGCGCGAGCGCCTGGTGGGCCAGAGCCTGAAGGACATCGGCAAGTCGCTGACCGAAAGCGCCTGCGCCTGGATCTGGCCGGCACAGCGCTCCATCGAACTGGTGCGGGAAGTCGAAGGTCTCGACGTGCTGAAAGACGCCCTGGCCTCCGGCAAAGGCGTGGTCGGCATCACCAGCCACTTGGGCAACTGGGAAGTGCTCAACCACTTCTATTGCAGCCAGTGCAAACCGATCATTTTCTACCGCCCGCCCAAGCTCAAGGCGGTGGATGAATTGCTGCAAAAGCAGCGCGTACAGCTGGGCAACAAAGTTGCGGCGTCCACCAAGGAAGGCATCCTCAGTGTCATCAAGGAAGTGCGCAAGGGCGGCCAGGTCGGCATCCCCGCCGACCCGGAACCGGCCGAATCCGCCGGCATCTTCGTGCCCTTCTTCGCCACCCAGGCCCTGACCAGCAAGTTCGTCCCGAACATGCTCGCCGGCGGCAAAGCGGTCGGCGTCTTCCTCCACGCCCTGCGTTTGCCGGATGGCTCTGGCTACAAGGTTATCCTCGAAGCCGCGCCAGACGCCATGTACAGCACCGACACCGAAACCGCCTGCGCGGCCATGAGCCAGGTAGTCGAACGCTACGTGCGCGCCTATCCCAGCCAGTACATGTGGAGCATGAAACGCTTCAAGAAGCGTCCGCCGGGCGAAGCGCGCTGGTATTGATCTGCTACCAACACCTCAGGCACACCGCTCCCCATTGTGGGAGCGAGCCTGCTCGCGATAGCGCCCTGACAACCACCACATAGCTAACTGACCCCAACCGCCTGACAGCTCCCCCCCAGCCAACCCGACTCTCCATGCACAATAAGGCTCAATAGCCTAACCTCCCCTATCCCCAACCAGCCAAGGAAGCGCCAATGGGCATTCGAGGTAACGACCGCCAGATCGATAACATTGAGTTCAACGTCAACGATATCAGCCGAAGCAAAGCCTTCTATGGAGGCGTATTCGGCTGGCGTTTCGTCGACTACGGCCCAACCTATACCGAGTTCAGCGATGGTCGCCTGACCGGCGGATTCACGACCGGTGAACCGGTGCGCCCAGGCGGCCCGTTGATCATCCTGTACGCCGATGACCTCCAAGCGACCCAACTCAGACTCAAGGCCGCAGGCGCCACCATTAGCCGTGACGTGTTCGCCTTTCCAGGCGGTCGACGCTTCCACTTCATCGATCCGGACGGTTATGAACTGGCGGTGTGGTCGGCCTCCTGACAGCTGGTTGTTCACTAAGAGGCGAAAATCCTCAATCGTGTCCATGATTAGTGCCTGCGGTATCCGAGCTGTCGTGTGGTTGTGTATCGAAATGCCTGAGAGATCATTTTGAATCCCCCGGATCATCATCCGTCCAAGAAATAATCCACAGCCCCCTAGTCCATTCATCAAGGAGTCACTTCCATGAAAATCGACTTCACCGGCCGTCACGTCCTGGTCACCGGTTCCACCAGCGGCATAGGCTTCGCCACAGCCAAAGGCTTCCTTGAGGCCGGCGCCCACGTGGTCATCAATGGTCGCAGCGACAGCAGCGTCGAGGACGCCTTGCAGCGCCTGGGCGACCTCGCCTCCAGAGCCACCGGCTTCGTCGGTGATCTCAGCAACGAGGCCGGCTGCCAGGCCTTGTTCGCCAAGCATCCGAGCTTCGACGTCGTCATCAACAATCTGGGCATTTTCAAGCTGGAAGACTTTTTCGAAACCCCGGACAGCGAATGGCAGCGTTTCTTCGAAACCAACGTGATGTCCGGCGTGCGGGTTTCCAGGGCCTATGCGCCGGGCATGGTCAAGCGCGGTTGGGGGCGGATTGTGTTTGTTTCGTCCGAATCGGGTGTGAACATTCCAGCCGACATGATCCACTACGGCTTCACCAAAACGGCACAGCTTTCCATTGCTCGCGGCTTGGCCAAGCGGCTTGCCGGCACGGGCGTTACGGTGAACTCAGTGCTGCCCGGACCGACGCTTTCCGAAGGGGTTGCCCAGATGCTTCAGGCGGATGTCGAGCGCACTGGGGAAAGTCTGGAGAAAGTGGGGGCGGATTTCGTCAAACAGCACCGTAGTACGTCGATCATTCAACGGGCGGCGCGGGTCGAGGAAGTTGCCAACATGATTATTTATGCCAGCTCGGAGCAGGCTTCGGCTACGACTGGTGCGGCGTTGCGCGTGGATGGCGGTGTGGTGGATAGCATCGTTTAGCAGGGCGTGCATTGTGGATACGTAGCTGATGGACGCAAACCTGTGGGAGCATAGCTTGCTCGCGATGGAGACAGGCCAGTCGACAACGGTGTTGCTGATCTACCGCTATCGCTAGCAAGCTATGCTCCTACAGGTTTTCCGCCGTTTGGTCTTTAACTGATCGGCAAAAGCGGTATCAATCGTTCAACAACCGCCCCCCATCCACGACAATCTCGCTCCCCATCGTCCACCGCGACTCATCCGAAGCCAGATACAACACTGCCTTGGCGACCTCTTCCGGCGTGCCAAACCGTCCCGCAGGGATGCTCTGGATGATGTCGGCGTTGAGCTGCTGGCGATAGGCGTCCGGAATACCCATCTTGTCATACAGTGGCGTATCCACCGGCCCTGGGCTAACGGCGTTGACGCGGATTCCGCGCTGCATCAGTTCGCTCGACAATGTTTTCGACAGGCTGAGGAAGGCAGCCTTGGTGGCGGCGTAAACCGAGGAGCGTGTCGAGCCTACGTGGGCGCTGATCGAGGTGTTCAACACCACCGAAGCGGGACTGGCGAACACGGGAAGAAGCGCCTGGATCAGGAAGTACGGTCCCTTGACGTTGATGTCGAAGGAGCGGTCGAACATTTCTTCCGACCAATCTTCAATCGGTTGCCAAACGGAAACACCGGCATTGAGGAAGACAGCGTCGACCTTTCCGTAATGCGTCTCTACGGCCTGGGCCAGTTCTTTCTGTGCGCGGACGCTGGCCGAGTCGGCGCGCAGCACCAGCACGTCGCTGCCGAACTCGGCTTTGGCGGCTGCGATAGAGTCGGGATTGACGCCGGTGACGATTACGCGGGCACCTTCGGCGAGGAACTGTTTGGCGGTTTCCAGTCCAATGCCGCTGGTACCGCCAGTGATGAGGGTGCGTTTATTGAGTAAGCGAGACATGAGTGAACTCCAGATCATGAGAGCGGGATGCGGGCGCTCATGATCCATCTATGCCGTTTAGTTGATAAGATCACGGCATTGCATATCTTTAATGCTGAATATGCATGAATTGGGGGCTTCAAGTGGATCGTTTTCTACTCATGACGTGTTTCAAACGCACCGTCGAGACGGGCAGTTTCTCGGCGGCGGCGCGGGACCTGGGCATGGGTCAACCCAACGTCAGCCGATACGTGGCCGCGCTGGAGGACCATCTGGGCACCCGATTGCTCCAGCGCACCACACGACGGCTGGTGCTGACGCCGGAAGGCGAACGCTACTACGCGGACGTCAGCCGGATCCTCGATGCCGTTGCGGAGTCGGAGTCGTCCTTGAGCGATGAGTCCGAGCCGACCGGACTGCTGCGCGTGGCCTGCCCGACCGCATTGGCTCATGCCTTCCTGATGCCGTACGTCCCCGCTTTTCTGGCGCGCTACCCCGGCTTGTCACTGGATTTGCAGCTCAGTGATCGTCTCGTGGATCTGGTGGAGGAAGGCGCCGAGCTGGCCATCCGCATCGGCCATCCGACCGACAGCGCACTGCGAGCCCGCCGGATTGGCCATTACACACGGGTCTATGTCGCGGCGATAGACTACCTGGAACGCCGTGGCATCCCGCAGACACCGGAAGACCTGCACAACCATGACTGCATCCTGTACTCGTTGTTGAGCACCGGAAATACCTGGCATTTCCGCGATACCGTCATCAACGTTTCGGGGCGATTCCGGGTCAACTCGCCCCAGGCCATACAAGAAGCTGTCATCGCCGGCCTCGGGATCGCCAGCGGGCCAAGGTGGTTGTACGAGGAAGGGCTGGAGAGCGGCCGGTTGCGTCAGGTACTTTGCGACTATGAAGCACCGCCGGTGCCGGTCCAGTTTCTCTATGTCGCCAATCGGTTGCTGCCCAAGCGGGCGATTGTGTTCATGGACTTTATTGCCGAAGCGTTTTCCAAGGTTCCTGGGCTTAACACTGGGCATGATCAACACTAGTTCGCAACGCTGCGGCCAATTCCACTGCTTCGGTTGAGCTATCGGCAGAGGGCAATTGCTCCATGTCTCAGTTTGGACTCAGCAGGATCTTCAAGCGTTTTTTGGCCTTATAACAGTCGTTAACCTCTAGGGCCTTCTGGTAATACTTCACGCGCTGCGCACGATTGCTATCACCCTGTAGCCGATAAATTTCCGCTTGATAATCGCGACTGCCGCCCCATTGCATGGCCAGACCTACAGGTTCGTCGGGCCAGCACTCAAGCCTCACGGCAGGTTGTGGAAAATATTTTTCATAGAAGGACATGCTGGCTTCTACGGCCTGCAGTGCTTCTTGGTACTCAGATGTGTCGGTGAATGCCGGGCACCAATATGAAATGTTAAGTGCCGGCGGAGCGAAGCCTTGGGCCAGGCTTCGTTCGAACAAGGGACAGGCCTTTTCCTTTATCACTTCGCTTGGATACAACACCGCATAGATCAGGCCAAGACGATATTGGGCCACCGGATGGTTCAGGGACGCTGCTTGTTCAAGCAGCGCCATCGCCGGCCTGAGCAGTGCTCCCGCTTCTGCCGCCAGGGCCAGGGAGCGTTCCTTCTCCTCTGCGCTTGCGGCAGGTGTGTCGGCTGTCACTGCCTCGAACTTGCTGTTCGCTTGCAGCAGATATGGGACGGCCTGTTGATAGAAGCTTTCACCCTGAGGGTCTATGTGCAACATGCTGGCCATACACAGTTGGGGTAACAGGCACGCCGCCATCGTGTAGCACCAATGGTTCAACGACATGGATTGGCCTTTTGCATTAACTAGTCACCCCTATATGACGCATAAACGAAGTCTTACCGGGCAACCGCAACCTGATTGCGCCCCAACGCCTTCGCCCGATACAGCGCCTTATCCGCATTATTCATCAAGCTATGAAGATCCTTGTGTCCAGCCTCTGTGAACGCTACTCCAAGGCTGGCGGTAATGCGGTGGACAGGCTCGATCATCAATTCGCCAATCGTTTGGATAAGCTCTTCTGCAATCTCGATGGCGGCGTCGAGGGAGGTGTCTGGAAGCAGAATCGCGAACTCCTCTCCCCCCAACCGGCCGTGGACATCGGTGGCCCGGAAGGATGAGCTGATGACCAGGCCCATCTGCCGCAACACCTGATCCCCAACCTGATGACCGTAGGTGTCGTTGATGTGCTTGAAGTGATCCATGTCCAGCATGAACACGCACAATCCCAGCCGGTTGGCTTCACATTCGTCATAAAGCTGTTGGGCATGCTCGAAGAAGGCGCGTCGGCTCATCAGTCCGGTCAGTTCATCGGTCTGGGCTGCGCGGGTGGAAACGCTATTGGCCTGCTCCATTTCACGGGTGAGGCGGAAGGCGGTTTCCAGTGCCTGGGACATTTTGTGGGTGGCGCGGGCAGCGAATACGGCGAATACGATGATCGAGAGGGCGATACCGAGTTGAATTCTGGTCGGTTGAAACAGTAGCCAGGCGGTGGACGGCAACAGAACCAGGCCGATGGAGAGCAATGTCATGTCGCGGTAGGCGGAGTAGCAGGACACCGCACTGACGGACATGCCGACGGTAAAGAGCATGACCAGCGCTTGCGACAGAAGATCGTCTGCCGGCATGACCACGAATGCGCCAACGCCCCAGATACTGGCGGATAGCACCAGGGTGATCCAGTACTTGCGCTCCCACCGTTGGGGCGTGCGCTGGCTTTCATCACTGCGGAAATAGGCCACGAACATCGAGATGCGTATCAGCGTCGATCCGGTCAGTATCGCCAGCCACCAAAGAACGAGGTCATGGTCGAAACGATCCCAACACAACCCACACAGCATGATAGCGGCGAGGTAACTCCCCAATACCGCTGAAACGGATTGGCGGAACAGTTGCTGCAGTCGGTCAGTTCGCACCTGCTCGGCTATGAAGAAATCCTGGTCACTTCGTGATCCTGAGCCATGCATGTGATCCACCTGATCGTGATGCAACTGAAAAAAAGCGATTGTGGCATCCTGCCAGCAACGCGAACAACTGATGAATTACACCCACGGCCTTGATTGAATCAAAACCCCGTGGCAAGGGAGCTTGCTCCCGCTGGGTTGCTAAGCGGCCCTGACCACCCCTACTGGCAACCTGCCAAAGAAAAACCCGACGCATGACGTCGGGTTTTTCGGTACAGGCTTTTCGCTTGTCCCATCGCTTCTTCTCAGCGATAGGTACCAGCTACCCTTGGCCGGATCACTCGACTTGCGACAGCTTGGCATCGTCGCAACCGGCGGCACGGCATTCGCGCTCGATGGCTTTGAGTATGACGATACGCGACTCGGTCTTCTCGTTGGCACAGTCCAGGTAGAGCAGGCCGTCGTTGGAACAGGCGTTGTCACGAATCTTGATCCACTCGATTTGAGCGGCTTTCACTTTTTTCTTTTGATCCGGGTTCAGGGCGCTCATCGTCTTCTTGTATTGATCATTGATGTCCTGATCCGACTGAACCATTTTCAGCGACGCGCAATAGGTTCTGTCATAGGCGTTTCTAGGGTTATCGCAACTCATCGCAAATGCCGATGCCGATGCCATTGTCAGCAATGCCCCAACCAACAAAGACTTGATCACTTTCTTCTCTCCCTGAATGCCCTCTATTGATTAGAGGTCGCGGCGGGGAATTTATCATGAGGGTTGTAAAACAATGAAGCGGATCCTATGACGAGGGGACAGGTCTTTATGGCGAGCAAAAAAAACGGGCCTGCATTTCCACGCAGCCCCGTTTTTCCATCACCCGACCCGATCAAAACGCCGGCAAAACCGCCCCTTTGTACTTCTCCAGAATGAAGGCTTTCACTTCTGGGGTGCGCAAGGCAGCGACCAGCTTCTTCATTGCCTCGCTGTCCTTGTCGTCGTCACGCGCCACCAGGATGTTCACGTAAGGCGAGTCGCTGCCTTCGATCACCAACGCATCCTTGGACGGGTCGAGCTTGGCTTCCAGTGCATAGTTGGTGTTGATCAACGCCAGATCTACCTGAGTCAGCACTCGCGGAATGGTCGCCGCTTCCAACTCACGGAATTTCAGATCCTTCGAGTTCTCGGTAATGTCCTTGGTCGTCGACAGGATGTTGTTCGAATCCTTCAGCTTGATCACTCCAGCCTTAGCCAGCAGCAACAGCGCACGGCCACCGTTGGTGGCGTCGTTAGGGATCACCACGTTGGCACCGCCCGGCAGTTCTTCCAGTTTTTTGTACTTGCTGGAATACGCGCCCAGGGGTTCCAGGTGCACACCGGCCACGCTCACCAGGTGGGTGCCCTTGGCCTTGTTGAATTCATCCAGGTACGGCTGGTGCTGGAAGAAGTTGGCGTCCAGGCGTTTTTCGGCGACCTGTACGTTCGGCTGGATGTAGTCGGTGAAGACTTTGACCTTGAGGTCTACGCCTTCCTTGGCCAGTGCCGGTTTGACGAATTCGAGGATTTCCGCGTGGGGCACCGGCGTGGCCGCGACGGTCAGGGTGTCGGCGGCGTGGGCGGAAAAAGCTGCAGCGGCAGCGAAGGCAACCAGTAGTTTCTTCATTCAGCTAACTCCTTTAGAGGCGCCCGCTCTCGGCGCCTGCCAGCGAATGGCTGGCTCATGGTTTATGGGCGCGAGGCCTTATTTTCGAGAGAAATGCACAACCAGCTTGTCGCCCACGGTTTGCAGCACCTGGACCAGCACCAACAGCAACACCACCGTGACCACCATTACATCGGTCTGGAAGCGCTGGTAACCGAAACGGATCGCCAGGTCGCCCAAGCCACCGGCGCCAACGACGCCGGCCATGGCCGTGTAGGACACCAGCGTAATCGCTGTCACAGTTATCGCGGCAAAGATGCCCGGACGGGCCTCCGGCAGCAAGGCATTGACGATGATCTGGCGGGTCGTCGCGCCCATGGCCTGGGTCGCTTCGATGATGCCGCGGTCCACTTCGCGCAAGGCAGTTTCCACCAGGCGAGCGAAGAACGGCGTCGCGCCGACCACCAATGGCGGAATCGCCCCGGCTACACCCAGCGAGGTGCCGGTGATCAATACCGTGAACGGGATCATTACGATCAACAGGATGATGAACGGCAGCGAGCGCAGGATGTTGACGATCAGCGACAGCAACGCATAAACGCCCCGGGCTTCGAGCAACTGGCGCGGGCTGCACAGGAACAGCAGCACCCCCAGCGGCAGGCCGAGCAGTACAGTAAACAGCAGCGAACCGAACAGCATCAGGAAGGTGTCGCCGGTGGCCAGCCAGATTTCCAGCCAGTCGATGTTTGCAAAAAATTCCATCAGCGCAGCACCTCCATGTGGACATCGGCCGCGGTGAAGCGGGCGAACGCCGCCTCCATGTCACCGCCGGTAATGGCGAGGGTCAGTTGCCCGTAGGGGGTTTCTTTGATGCGGTCGATACGACCGGCCAGGATGCTGTAGTCCACACCGGTTTCCCGGGCGACGGTTCCGAGCAGCGGCGCGTAGGTCGCGTCGCCCTGGAACGTCAGACGCACGATGCGCCCCGGTACGTGGGCGAAGTCGTCGCGCTGTTCGCTTTCGTCGATCTGCTCGTCTTCCTGGACGAAACGCTTGGTGGTCGCGTGCTTGGGGTGCAGGAACACCTCGGCCACCGGGCCTTGCTCGACGATCACACCGGCGTCCATGACCGCCACTTCGTCGCAGACCCGGCGGATCACGTCCATTTCATGGGTGATCAGCACGATGGTCAGTTTCAGCTCGCGGTTGATCTCTGCCAGCAGTTGCAGCACCGACGCGGTGGTTTGCGGGTCGAGGGCGCTGGTGGCTTCGTCGCACAGCAAAATCTTGGGTTTGGTCGCCAGGGCGCGGGCGATGCCGACGCGCTGCTTCTGGCCGCCGGACAGCTGCGCCGGGTATTTGCGGGCATGGTCGGACAAACCGACACGGGCCAGCAACTCGGCGACGCGCTGGTCGATTTCGTTGCGGGACAATTCACCGGCCAGTGTCAGGGGCAGCGCCACGTTGTCGGCCACGGTCTTGGAAGCCAACAGGTTGAAATGCTGGAAAATCATCCCGACCTGCTGACGGAAACGTCGCAAGCCATTGGCATCCAGGGCGGTGATTTCCTCGCCATCGACGATGATCTTGCCGCCGCTGGCATCTTCCAGGCGATTGATCAGGCGCAGCAGGGTACTTTTTCCCGCCCCGGAATGACCAATCAGGCCGAAGACCTGACCGTTTTCAATCGTCAGGCTGGTCGGGTGCAGCGCGGGGATGTCCCTACCGGCGACGCGGTAGGTTTTATGGACGTTTTGAAACTCGATCACGTAGCGAACCTTGTGGGGCGCGTTGGAAAAGGGATCAGCGGTTAGCCGGGCGCGCATTTTAGCCTGTCCGTATAGAGGTTCTTAGCATTTATTTGCAATCGAACCAGTCATTTGGCAATAACGCGATCAGCGGGCATAAAAAAGGAACACAGCGAAGCGGTACAGGTCACTCATTAGACCACTCAAGCATCCCGGCCCTGCAGGGATAGAAAGAGGAGTTACGCCTGATGAGTATCGACAAACCCGCGCTCAACAAGAGCCAACTGGCCGGGACAGACACCCTGGACCGCAGCAATACCAACGCCAAGCTCGAGAGCCTGGAGCCATTTCGCGCCGATGCCACCGAGCAGGCGTTGCGCACCAATCAGGGCGTGAAAATCGCCGATAACCAGAACACCCTCCGCGCCGGGGCCCGCGGGCCTTCGCTGCTGGAAGACTTCATCATGCGTGAAAAAATCACGCATTTTGACCATGAACGTATCCCTGAGCGCATCGTTCACGCCCGTGGTACAGGCGCTCATGGTTACTTTCAGTGCTACGAGGCGCATTCAGCGCTAACCAAGGCCGGTTTCCTACAGGACCCGGAGAAGAAAACTCCGGTGTTCGTACGCTTTTCCACCGTTCAAGGGCCACGAGGTTCCGGCGATACCGTGCGGGACGTGCGGGGCTTTGCGGTGAAATTCTTTACCGACGAGGGCAACTTCGACCTGGTGGGCAACAACATGCCCGTGTTCTTTATCCAGGACGCGGTGAAGTTCCCGGATTTTGTCCATGCGGTGAAACCCGAACCCCACAATGAAATTCCCACCGGCGGATCCGCCCATGACACGTTCTGGGATTTTGTCTCGCTCGTGCCTGAATCGGCTCATATGGTGATCTGGGCGATGTCCGACCGGGCCATTCCGAAGAGCCTGCGCAGCATGCAGGGTTTCGGCGTGCACACTTTCCGCATGATCAATGCCGAGGGCCGCAGCAGCTTCGTCAAATTCCACTGGCGGCCCAAGGTCGGCACGTGTTCATTGGTGTGGGACGAGGCCCAGAAACTGGCAGGTAAAGATACCGACTACCACCGTCGCGATCTCTGGGAGGCGATCGAGATGGGGGACTACCCGGAATGGGAACTTGGCGTACAGATCATTGCCGAGGAAGACGAACACAAGTTCGACTTCGATCTGCTCGACCCTACCAAGCTGATTCCTGAAGAACTGGTGCCCATCACCCCCTTGGGCAGGATGGTACTGAATCGCAACCCGGATAATTTCTTCGCCGAGGTCGAGCAAATCGCGTTCTGCCCCGGGCACATCGTGCCGGGTATCGACTTTACCAACGACCCGCTGCTGCAAGGCCGGCTCTTTTCATACACCGATACGCAAATCAGCCGACTCGGCGGGCCGAACTTTCATGAGCTGCCGATCAACCGGGCGATTACCCCGGTACACAACGGCCAGCGCGACGCCATGCACCGCAGCACCATCGACAAGGGACGGACCTCCTACGAGCCCAACTCCATCGACGGTGGCTGGCCGAAGGAAACCCCGCCCGGCCCACAGGACGGTGGCTTCGAGAGCTATCCGGAACGCATCGACGCCTACAAGATCCGTCAGCGCAGCGAGTCCTTCAGCGACCATTTCTCGCAAGCGCGGCTGTTCTACCGAAGCATGAGCCCCCATGAGCAGGAGCACATCATCGCCGCCTACAGCTTTGAGCTGGGCAAGGTGGAGCGCGAGTTCATCCGGGCACGGCAGGTCAATGAGATCCTCGCCAACATCGACCTTGAGCTGGCGGCGCGGGTCGCGAAGAACCTGGGGTTGCCAGCGCCGACTGCCGGCACCGTGGACGTACCGACGCCTTCGCTGGAGAAATCCCCGGCATTGAGCCAGGCGAACTTACTGTCGGGCGATATCAAAACCCGCAAAGTCGCGGTGCTGGTGGCGAACGGGGTGGATGGGGCGATTATCGATGCGCTCAAACAGGCCCTGAAGGCCGAGGGCGCTCACGCCAAAGTGCTTGGCCCGACTTCGGCGCCGGTGACCACGGCCGATGGACAGTCGCTGGCGGTGGATGCGTCCATGGAAGGCTTGCCGTCGATTGCCTTCGATGCGGTGTTCGTACCGGGCGGCGCAGAGTCGATCAAGGCCCTGAGTCGGGACGGCGTGGCGTTGCATTACGTACTGGAAGCTTACAAGCATCTGAAGGCCATTGGGCTTCATGGTGAGGCTCGGCAGTTGCTGGTGGAGTTGAAGCTGGAGGTGGATGCAGGGTTGATTGAGGATGCTGAAGCGGGCGGTTTTTCGCGGTTTTTTGCGGCGATTGCGCAGCATCGAGTCTGGGCACGGGAGCCCAAGGCCAAGGCGGTTCCGGCTTGATGAAGGGCGACCGCTAGGACGCCATCGCGAGCAGGCTCGCTCCCACAGTGGATGGTCGGTGTGAATACAGATTTCGTATCCGCCACCAACCCCCTGTGGGAGCGAGCCCGCTCGCGATGCTTTTAAGATTTACGGGGTGTCAGCACCACCTGCGCCGGTACGCTACGCAAAATCTGTTTGCGCAGTTTCAGTTCAAATCCGGGATCGAGCTTCTTAACCCGCTTGGTCAGCAAGTTAGCCAACCAAGGGTAATCATCGGTACGCGGCACCTGAATGCTGACGTCACACTGGTAAGCCACTACATCAGCGGCAATTGCGTCGAGTTGACGACGCATCTGCTGAATATCGCCGATATTCAATGCAACCGTGGTGCTCTCTGCGCTGGGGTCGATCAGCTTGGCGACCGGTTTGGTTTCGGCGGCCTTGAGGTCGGCTTCGGCTTTTTCCAGCTCGGCCTTGCGGGCTTCGGCAATGGCACTGTTGACCTCGCCGGTCAAGGCTGGCGCCTTTGGCATCAGTGCACGGGCGCGGCTCAAGGCTGTTGCGGCGGCGTTTACGTCACCCTTTTGCAGATCGATCTGGCTGCGGCGCAAATACGCCTCGGCCAGTTGCCGTTGATACGGCTCCAGGGCCGGGTCTTCAGGCTTCTGGGCCTGCAACGCTGCCAATTGATCGTCAGCGGTGGACAGCTCGTTGCTGGCCAGGCTTTGTTCCAGCTGCGCGATGGCCGGGCCCCGGGTATCGGGAGCCTCAGTGACGGGCGGCGAACTCTTGCAAGCGCCCAGCAGCAGTGAAAATGCGACAAGGAGCAGATAACGGGAGGCGAACGGCTTCATTCCTGCGACTCTCTATTTGCGCAAAAAGCGAGCAAGTCTACACCCCTCGGCGAGGCAGGACAAAACTCAGCAGAAACAATGCGGCCGCGCTGACCACGATTGACGGTCCGGCCGGGGTGTCCTTGAACCACGATAACGCCAGTCCGCCACACACTGCGAGCATGCCCAGCAGGCTTGCGCCCAGGGCCATCTGCTCCGGCGAACGGGCGTGACGTTGTGCCGCAGCGGCCGGGATGATCAACAATGAAGTAATCAGCAATACACCGACAATCTTCATCGCCACGGCAATGACCACCGCAATCAGCAGCATCAGCGCCAGCCGCAGTCCAACCACGGGCAAGCCTTCGACTCGCGCCAGTTCCTCATGCACGGTGACGGCCAGCAAAGGGCGCCAGAGTGCAACCAGCAATAGCAGGACCGCCGCGCTGCCGCCCAGGATCCACGACAGATCCATTGGGCTGATCGCCAGCAGGTCGCCGAAGAGGTAGGCCATCAGGTCGATCCGCACATCGTGCATGAAGCTCAGCACTACCAGCCCGAGGGACAGGGTGCTGGGAGCCAGGATCCCCAGCAGCGTATCGGATGCCAACGGTTGGCGCTGTTGCAGAGTCACCAGCACCACTGCCAGCAACAGGCAGCCGACGCTCACTGCAACCGTGGGACTGATGTCCAGCAAGAATCCCAGGGCCACGCCGAGCAAGGCCGCGTGGGACAGGGTGTCGCCGAAATAGGCCATGCGCCGCCAGACCACGAACGAGCCCAGGGGGCCGGCCACCAGCGCGAGGGCCAGGCCTGCAAGCAGGGCGTACAACAGAAAATCAGCCATGCTTGCAGCCATCTCCATGAACGTGGGGGGTAACCGGGGCGCCGATGACCACCGAACCGTGCAGGTCGTGGGCGTGGTCATGGTGGTGGTGATAGATCGCCAGACTAGAGGCATTCTTGCCGAACAGCTCGACGAACGCCGGGTCTCCGCTGACCTGCTCGGGATGCCCGGAACAGCAGACGTGACGGTTGAGGCAGACCACTTGGTCGGTGGTGCTCATCACCAAATGAAGGTCGTGGGACACCATCAACACGCCGCAGCCGTGGCGGTCGCGCAAGCGTGTAATCAGGCTGTACAGCTCGGCCTGGCCGGCTACATCGACGCCTTGCACCGGCTCGTCGAGCACCAGCAGTTCGGGTTCACGCAGCAGGGCGCGGGCCAGGAGCACACGCTGCATTTCACCGCCGGAAATGCTTTGTACCGGGCTGTCGATTACGTGCTCGGCGCCGACTTCGTCGAGCGCCGCCAGGGCCCGCGTGCGATCGACCCCTGGCACCAGGCGCAGGAAGCGCAGCACCGACAGCGGCAACGTCGGGTCCACGTGCAGCTTTTGCGGCATGTAGCCAACCCGCAGCTTCGGTTTGCGCCAGACGCTGCCGCTGTCCGGCTTGAGCAAACCCAGCACGGCGCGCACCAGAGTGGTCTTGCCGGCACCGTTGGGGCCGATCAGGGTGACGATCTGCCCAGGCTCGACGCTCAGGTGGATGTTGTCCAACACATTCTGTCCGGCAAAGGTCACGGCCACCTGTTCGAGACGGATCAACGGGTTGCTCATCAGGCCCCCTGGCAACCGGAGCAGAGACCGACCACTTCGACGGTCTGGGTGTCGACCACGAAGCCGACCTCCTTGGCGCTGGCAACGATGGCATCACTGATGGACTTCTGTTCCAGCTCGATGGCGGCGTGGCACTCTCGGCAGATCAGGAACTGGCCTTGGTGAGCGTGCTCCGGATGGTTGCAGCCGACGAAGGCGTTCAACGAGGAGATGCGATGCACCAAGCCATTTTCCAACAGGAAATCCAGTGCGCGATAAACCGTGGGCGGCGCGGCACGACGGCCGTCCTGCTCGCTGAGCACGGCCAGGATGTCGTAGGCGCCCAATGGTTTGTGGCTTTGCCAGACCAGTTCCAGCACACGACGACGCAAGGCGGTCAGGCGCAACCCTTGGCGCGCGCAGATGGCGTCGGCCTCGGACAGCGCGCTGTGCACGCAGTGAGAGTGATCATGGGGGCGACTGGCGAGGGGTGTGATAGGCATGGGCAGCGACGTGTTCAGTGAGAGACGTTATTATGTTACCGGTTCTCGCCTCATTGAGTGGTCATCGTGTCTCGATTTTTTTCGTTGTTTGTCGCTTTTTTCGCAAGTTTCCTGTTGACCTGCCCTGCCCAGGCCGAGGTGAAGGTCCTCACCAGCATCAAGCCGCTGCAGCTGATTGCCGCCGCCGTGCAGGACGGCGTGGCCGTACCGGAGGTGCTGCTGCCGCCCGGTGCTTCGCCTCACCACTATGCCTTGCGGCCATCCGACGTACGGAAGGTGCAATCGGTGGACTTGCTCTACTGGATCGGCCCCGACATGGAGGGTTTCCTGCCACGGGTGTTGAATGGCCGTACGTTGCCCTCCGTTGCGGTGCAGGAGCTGCCGGGACTCAAGCTGCGGCACTTTGCCGAGGACAGCCAATCCCATGCCGACGATGACGGCGACGAGCATGATCATGACCATCGTCCCGGTACGATCGACGCCCACCTGTGGCTGTCGCCGGTCAATGCTCGGGTGATCGCTGCCAGAATGGCAACCGACCTGAGCGCAGCCGATCCTGCCAATGCGGCTCGCTATCAAAGCAATCTGAAGGGTTTCAACCAGCGCCTCGATGCCTTGGACGCGCGCCTGAAGTCGCGCTTGGCCGGGATCGCGGGCAAACCCTATTTCGTGTTCCACGAAGCGTTCGACTATTTCGAAGACACCTACGGGCTCAAGCACGCAGGGGTTTTCGCCGTGGCCGCCGAGGTCCAGCCGGGGGCCCAACACGTGGCGGCGATGCGCACGCGTTTGCAGGCGGTAGGCAAGACCTGCGTCTTCAGCGAACCGCCCCTGCGCCCGCGCCTGGCCGAAACCCTGGTGGCCGGGTTGCCGGTCAAACTGGCGGAACTGGATGCCCTGGGCGGCTATACCCCGGCGACGGCGCAGGGGTATGAGCAGTTGTTGGAGAAGTTGGGCAATGATCTGGCGCAATGCCTGGAGTCACTCTAACTCCCTGCTTTTTGCAAAAGCCCGTGGCGAGGGAGTGCTCGGTTTTGCTGTTACAGGGCGAACGGCAACAAGGTATGAACGTCCTGCCGCTGCCCCAACCGCTGCTGAAACTCCATCGGATCGTGGATCAGCACGTCCTGCCCGGCAAACGATTCGGCCGCGATCAACCGCGACAACCAGAACCGCACGCACGCCACCCGCAGCATGGTCGGCCATAGCTCGGCCTCGGCGGCGGTGAACGGTCGCAGGGCCGCATAGGCCCCCAACAATGCCCGGGCCCTGGCGCCATCGAGCACACCGTCGTCATTCGAACACCAGTCATTCAGGGCAATGGCGACGTCATACAGCATCGGCCCGGAGCAGGCGTTGTAAAAGTCGATCAGCCCGGTCAGGTGCGTGCCCTCGAACATCGCGTTGTCGCGGAACAGGTCCGCGTGGATATTGGCCCGGGGCAGCGCCAGAATGGCAGTCTTTTGCACAGCGATTTCATCGAGCGCCGCTTCCAGCAGGCGACGGGCCTCGGTGTCCAGATGCGACAGGAGCTTGGTGCCCTCCTCCTGCATCCAGTCCAGTCCGCGATCGGTCTTGCGTTTGATCATCTTGTCCTTTGTCGCCAGGTGCAGATGCGCCAGCAACTCGCCCACCTGAGCGCAATGCTGCGCATTGGCCTGCTTGATGTGCTTGCCCGCCAGGCGTGGTTGCAGCAGCGCCGGCTTGCCGGCCAGCTCCCGCAGCGCCACGCCATCGGTGGTGCGCAAGGCATAAGGGACTGGCAGGTCGGCGTCGTGCAGCACGTCCAGCAGTTCGATGAAGAACGGCATTTCCTGGACCGGGCCGCGCTCCACCAGAGTCAGGACGAATTCGCCCTGCTCCAGGCTGATAAAGAAATTGGTGTTTTCGCTGCCGGCGGCGATCCCCTGGAAATCAAGCAGACGGCCAAGCCCGTAGGGGGCGAGAAAGGTTTCCAGCTCGGGCCGAGCCAGGGGGGTGAACACAGACATGGTTAAAACTGCCAGTACGGGCGCCCTTCAGCGGGCGCCGGTTGTTGAAGTCGGGAGCGGCATCACCACTCGAAGATTTTCCACGACGGAATCAGCATATCCGGCTGATCCGAGCGGATGAAGTTTGCATCACTGCCATCGGCGCGCACCAGGAAATAAGGCTTGCCGTTCTTGGGCGTGACCTTGATCGCGTACAGAAAGCCGTTTTGCCGGTACTCCTGGATCGTCTTGTCGCCTTCCGTGCGAATGGTCACGTCCGGGTCCGCCGAAGGTGCTTCGTCCGCCGCCATGACGGCCAGCGGTGTCATTGCAAACAAGCCAGCCAGTAACAGGCGATTTAGTGTACGCATGATAACCTTGTCCCTTTGTCGTCAACGGTCCCGCTATTCTAGCCCCGGACCCGCCGAAAAGGTTGATCCTGCTCATGAGCCAAGCCCCCCTCGTCCTGGTGGACGGTTCTTCTTATCTGTACCGCGCCTTTCATGCGCTGCCACCTTTGACCACCTCCAAAGGCCTGCCCACCGGCGCGGTCAAGGGTGTGTTGAACATGCTCAAGAGCCTGCGAAAGCAGTATCCGGACAGCCCGTTCGCCGTGGTCTTCGACGCTAAGGGTGGGACGTTTCGTGACGCGTTGTACGCCGAATACAAGGCCAACCGCCCGAGTATGCCCGACGACATGCGCGTTCAGATCGAGCCACTGCATGCCAGCGTCAAGGCCCTGGGCTTCCCGCTGTTGTGCGTGGACAACGTCGAGGCCGATGACGTGATCGGTACCCTGGCCCGCAGCAGCGCCGCGGCCGACCGCCCGGTGGTGATCTCCACCGGCGACAAAGACATGGCGCAGTTGGTCGACGGGCACATTACCTTGGTCAATACCATGACCGGTAGCTCGCTGGACGTGGCTGGCGTGAAGGAGAAATTTGGTGTCGCTCCGGAGCAGATCATCGATTATCTGGCGTTGATGGGCGATTCGTCCGACAACATTCCCGGCGTACCGGGTATCGGACCGAAGACCGCGTCCGGCCTGCTGGTGGGCGTCAACGGCGGCCTGACCGAGCTGTATGCGCAGTTGGATATCGTCCCCACCCTGCCGATTCGCGGCGCCAAGACCCTGCCCGCCAAGCTCGAAGAACACAAGGAAATGGCCTTCCTGTCCTACGAGTTGGCGACGATCAAGACCGACGTGCCTTTGGATATCGGCCTCGACGATTTGAAAATGGGTGAGCCGGACCACGAAAAACTCGCCGAGCTCTACACCCTGCTGGAATTCAAGAGCTGGTTCGAGGAGAACCAGCGCGAAGCCAAGCGCTCCGGCCAGGAAATCGTCGACGTGGCCGAGGAGCAATCGGGTGCCGAGTCCAAGTACGACGTCATCCTCGATCAGGCGAGCTTCGAGACCTGGCTGGCGAAGCTGGAAAAGGCGCCGCTGTTTGCCTTCGTCACCGAAACCAATGGCACCGATGCCCAGCACTCGCAGCTCGTAGGCTTGTCGTTCGCCGTGGCGCCGTTCGAGGCTGCCTACATTCCGCTGACCCATTCCTACATGGGTGTGCCGGAGCAACTGGACCGCGACACAGTGCTCAAGGCCCTCAAGCCGCTGCTGGAAAACCCGAACAAGCTCAAAGTCGGCCAGCACGCCAAGTTCGAGACCAACATCCTCGCCAACTGCGCCATCGATGGCGATCAGGACAACGGTATTTACGTCCAGGGCATTGCCTTCGACACCATGCTGGAATCCTACGTGCTGGATTCCACGGCAACCCGCCACGACATGGACAGTCTGGCGCTCAAATACCTGGGCCAAAGCAAGACGGACTTCCAGGACATTGCCGGTAAAGGCGTCAAGCAACTGACCTTCGATCAAATCGCCCTGGAACTGGCCGGCCCCTATGCTGCCGAAGACGCGGACGTGACCTTCCGCCTGCATCAGGCCTTGCAGGAGAAGCTCGCCGCGGTCCCGAGCCTGGGCAAAGTGCTTAATGAAATCGAAATGCCGTTGATGCCGGTGCTAGCGCGCATCGAGCGCCAGGGCGCGCTCGTGGACGCCAATCTGCTGGGGGTTCAGAGTGTCGAGTTGGGCGAGAAGCTGGTGGCGCTGGAGCGTGAGGCATTTGCTATCGCCGGTGAAGAATTCAACCTCGGCTCACCGAAGCAATTGGGAGTGATCCTGTACGAAAAACTCGGATTGCCGGTGCTCAGCAAAACCGCCAAGGGGCAGGCGTCCACCGCCGAAGCCGTGCTCGCCGAACTGGCCGAGCAGGATTACCCGCTGCCCAAGGTGCTGATGCAATACCGCTCGCTGAGCAAGCTCAAGAGCACCTACACCGATCGTCTGCCGGAGCAGATCAACAGCCGCACCGGCCGCGTCCACACTAATTATCAACAAGCCGTCGCCGCGACCGGCCGTCTGTCGTCCATCGACCCGAACCTGCAGAACATCCCGATCCGCACCGCCGAAGGCCGGCGGATCCGCCAGGCGTTCGTCGCGCCCAAGGGTTACAAGCTGCTGGCGGCGGACTATTCGCAGATCGAACTGCGGATCATGGCGCACCTGGCCAAAGACGAAGGCCTGCTCCATGCATTTCGCAATGACCTGGACGTGCACCGGGCCACGGCCGCCGAGGTCTTCGGTGTCGAGCTGGACGCCGTCACTCATGACCAGCGTCGCAGCGCCAAGGCGATCAACTTCGGCTTGATCTACGGCATGAGCGCGTTTGGCCTGGCCAAGCAGATCGGCGTCGATCGCAAGCAGTCCCAGGCCTACATCGACCGTTACTTCGCCCGCTACCCGGGGGTGCTGGCGTACATGGAGCGCACCCGCACCCAGGCTGCCGAGCAGGGGTTCGTCGAAACCATCTTCGGTCGCCGGTTGTACCTGCCGGACATCAACGCGAAAAACCCGGCGCTGCGCAAAGGCGCCGAGCGCACGGCGATCAACGCGCCGATGCAAGGTACGGCTGCCGACATCATCAAAAAAGCCATGGTGGCGGTGGATCGCTGGCTGTGTGCGTCGGGGCTGGATGCCAGGGTCATCCTGCAGGTCCACGACGAATTGGTGCTGGAAGTGCGCGAAGACCTGGTGGACCAGGTTCGCGAAGAGATCCGCCAGCATATGAGCGCCGCCGCCACGCTGGACGTGCCGCTGCTGGTGGAAGTGGGCGTGGGCAATAACTGGGACGAGGCGCACTGAGCCTGGCAATGAACCTTGGGCAGGCAGAGCCTGCCCCAAAGGGCAACGTCGGCGTTAGCTCGGAAAATTCCTAAGGTTATTTCCAAAAATAATCTGAACTAAAACCGTGAAAGAGCACTCAGAGTTTCTGAATGGCTGGTGAAGCCCTTCAATAGCTCCTATGTTGTGTTAAGTGTTGGCAGATATCTGGACCCCGCCCTAGCGGTCCGGAACTTGAACCCCGAACTTCCCCCTCCCCATAAGAAGTCCGGGGTTTTTTTTGCCCGCGATTCGGCTTATTCAGCGGGTTCGCTGCCCTTGTCCGCCAGCTCCATCCAGTTGGCCAACACGCCGTAGGCCTCTTCCAGGCCCATGCGCTTGGGCGCCGAGAACAATTGGATAGTGATCGCCTCGCCCCAGCCCTTGCGTATCTGCGACTGCACCTTGAGCAAGGTGTTCTTCGCCGCGCCATAGGTGAGTTTGTCGGCCTTGGTCAGCAGGATGTGCATGGGCATGCCGCTGGCGACTGCCCAATCGAGCATCAGTGTGTCGAAGTCAGTCATCGGATGGCGGATGTCCATCATCAGAATCAATCCCTTCAAACTCTCGCGGCTGCCCAGATAGGCTTCCAGATGACGCTGCCAGTGTTGCTTGAGCGGGATCGGCACCTTGGCGTAACCGTAACCGGGCAAGTCGACCAAACGGCGTTCATCGTCTAGCTTGAAGAAATTCAACAGTTGCGTGCGGCCCGGAGTTTTCGAGGTCCGTGCCAGGCTTGCATGGGTCAGGGTGTTCAGCGCGCTGGATTTGCCGGCGTTGGAACGACCGGCAAACGCCACTTCGAAGCCTTCGTCGTCGGGGCATTGATCGACTTTGGCGGCGCTGAGCATGAAGGTGGACTGTTGGCACAGGCCAAGGATGGGGTTCTTCAGTTGCATGGGATTTCCGATGTGGGCGGCGTCGGGAATGGACGCGGCAAGCGGTGTCGTTTCCGTTTCAGTGACGCCAGTATATAATGCCGCAGATTTTGTGTGCGCTTTGTCCCAGCGTAGGATGAGGCTCACGAGAGCGATCGACCAGAATTGCGCATCAGAACGCAGCTCGCTCTCAACCCTGAAAAGGTCGTTTTATGACGAAATGGCTGCTAGCTGCCGGTGTCTTGATGCCGCTTTACAGCGCTCAGGCTACACAGGATCCGGAAGCTGTGTACAACCGTGTTTGTGGTGCCTGTCATTCCGGCCAACTCCCCATGGCGCCCCGCAAGGGCGATCAGGAAGCTTGGACGCCGAGGTTGGCGAAAGGTATGGAGACGCTGGTGCAACACGTGACCCAGGGTTTCAAGGCGATGCCGCCGCGTGGTTTGTGCATGGACTGCAGTGCCGAGGATTACCGAGCCATCATCCAGTGGATGAGCGAGTGAACCCGGTCCATAACTCTTTAACCCTTAGCCGTAGTTGGATTAGCTGATGAACAAACTGATCGTGAGTCTGCTGTTGACCTTGGGGATATCCGGTGTTGCCCACGCCGCTGGCGGTAGTGCCTCCATCGTCGCCGATGCGAAAGCCGGCCAGGCGAAAGCTGCCGTATGCGGAGCCTGCCACGGCCCGGATGGCAACAGCATGGCGCCCAACTTTCCGAAACTGGCGGGTCAGGGCGAGCGTTACCTGAACAAGCAACTGCACGACATCAAGTCGGGCAAGCGCACCGTCCTGGAAATGACCGGCCTGCTGAACAACCTGAGCGACCAGGACCTGGCGGACATTTCCGCTTATTTTGCCAGCCAGAAGGGCAGTGTCGGCGCGGCCGATCCAAAACTCGTGGCCCGTGGGGAAGCGCTGTTTCGCGGCGGCAACCTGGAAAAAGGACTGCCAGCCTGCACCGGCTGCCACGCGCCAGACGGCAAGGGCAACGCCCCCGCCGGCTTCCCGCACCTGGGTGGCCAGCATGCCCAATACATCACCAAGCAACTGACCGATTTCCGCAAGGAAGAAGGCGGCCGCGCCAACGATGGCGACGCGATGACCATGCGCACCATCGCTCGCAAGCTCAGTGACGAAGATATCGCTGCGGTGGCCAGCTACATTCAGGGCTTGCACTGAGTGCATTGACCTGCGTGGCTGAGCTTGCAATGTTAACGCTCGATTTATCTGTCGCGGTAAACATCAAAAGGGTGGCTTTGGCCGCCCTTTTTTGTGGCCGCTGCCGTTACACTACGAACTTGAACCCGCCACGGCCTGTCTCAAAGACACGCCTCGCGAGGCCATCCATGTCCAGGAGTAAAGCATGCGTAATCTGATCATCAGCGCCGCGCTCGTCGTTGCCAGCCTGTTCGGCATTGGCGCTCAAGCCACCGCCGAGGAGTCGAAGGCTCCCTATGTCGAATTGACCAACCCGGTTCCGGTGGCGGTGCCTGGCAAGATCGAAGTGGTGGAGCTGTTCTGGTACGGCTGCCCGCATTGCTACGCATTCGAACCGGTCATCAACCCTTGGGTCGACAAGCTGCCTTCGGACGTGAATTTCGTGCGCGTCCCCGCCATGTTCGGCGGCCCGTGGGATGCCCACGGCCAAATGTTCCTGACCCTCGAAACCATGGGCGTCGAGCACAAGGTTCACGCCGCGGTGTTCAACGCGATCCAGAATGAGAAGAAGCGTCTGACCGATCCTGAAGACATGGCCGAATTCCTTGCTACTCAAGGCGTCGACAAGGAGAAGTTCCTGGCGACTTTCAACTCCTTCGCGATCAAGGCCCAGATCACCAAGGCCAAGGATCTTGCCAAGAAATACCAGGTCACTGGCGTACCGACCATGATCGTAAACGGCAAGTACCGCTTCGATATCGGCTCCGCCGGCGGCGCAAACGAAGCGCTGGCTCTGGCCGACAAGCTGATTGCCAAGGAGCGGACGACCGCTAAGGCCGCTGCCAACTAAGCGCGGACTGCGTCCATGGCCCGCTGGAGAACCGAACGCATCATTGGCCTGCATGAACCACGGGTCAACGAGCACCATGTCGCCTCAACGGGCCTGCCCGCCGACAACCGTTTGCGGTTGCTCAGCTTCAATATTCAGGTGGGCATCAGCACCGAGCGCTACCGGCATTACCTGACCCGCGGCTGGCAACATTTGCTGCCGCACACCGGGCGCGCCGGAAACCTGCAGAAGATCGGCGAACTGCTGAAGGATTTCGACCTGGTGGCGCTGCAAGAGGCCGACGGCGGCAGCTTGAGGTCAGGCTACGTCAATCAGGTCGAACATCTGGCCCAACTGGGCGCATTTCCCTATTGGTACCAACAACTCAATCGCAACCTCGGGCGCTTCGCTCAGCACAGCAATGGTGTGTTGAGCCGCCTGCGGCCCTGGGCGATCGAAGATCATCCGCTGCCGGGCCCTAAAGGGCGCGGCGCGATCCTGGCGCGTTTCGGTGAAGGTCCGGAGGCGCTGGTGGTGGTCATGATGCACCTGGCCCTTGGCGCGCGGACCCGCTCGATGCAGTTGGCCTACATTCGCGAAATGATCGGTGGCTACAAGCACCAGGTATTGATGGGCGACATGAACACCCATGCCAACGACCTGCTGCAAAGCTCGCCCCTGCGTGACCTGGGCCTTCTTGCGCCGCAGCTGGAAGCGACGTTCCCCAGCTGGCGCCCCCAGCGCTGCCTGGACCATATCCTGCTGAGCCCGACCTTGACCCTTGAGCGTGTCGAAGTCCTGGCCCAACCCATTTCCGACCACCTGCCGGTCGCGGTCGAAATTCGTTTGCCGGGTTCGCTGACGGCCGATACATTCCCTGCGTTGAGTCCTGGCCCTTGCGGATCCGATGAATGAGCGACGACGCCGAACGCTGGAGAGAGAAATACCTCAGGAGCATCGAACAGCAGGAGAAGCTCGAACGACGCTGGAATGCGCGGCTCGACCTGCTGCGGCGTGGCCTGGTGCGCAGTACGCTGGCCGCCGAAGGCACCGACAGGGCCGTCGACCAATGCATGAAGGAAATGCGCGAAGTGGTGCGCACCGATGAGATGGACGCCGCGCTCGCCGCCCTGTTGCCTCGTCTGGAAAAAGCCGTGCTGGATTCCGAGCAGCGCCGCGAGACCCGAACCGAGCAGATGAGCACTGCCCTGACTGCCCTTGTCACTCAGTTACAAACCCTGCCGTTGCCCAGGGAAGTCAGTCGGCCGCTCAAGAGGTTCGCCAAACACCTCGAGGCGCGAGTAGGCCAGGCTCGAGAAATTCCATTGCTGCTCAGCGAACTGAGCGGTTTGCAAGGCAAGGCCCTGGAAGTGTTGGAGGCTCCCGAGCAAGCGCATCGTCCCGGCTTGTTGCAGCGGTTGTTTGGCGGCCATGGCCATGAAGATGGCTCATCCCCATCCCCATCCCCTGAACCTGCCGCCGACAACGCGGGGCCTGAAACTGGGGCTGTGCCAGCGATGCCGAAGCAATTGGCCGTTGAGCCTGTACCCCTCTCTCCCGCGGCGGAACCGATACGGCACGCCGACGAAACCGTCGAGCCGGACCCTTTTATCCCGCCAATGCTTGATCCCGCTCCGGCTCCCGCGCCTGCGTTCGAGAACCCCGATGAGCTGGTGTCCGAGGTGCCGCCCGAGACCGATCCGCATGTATCCGCTCCGGATACGGAGCCCGATGCGCCCGAAACCGTCGAGGCGCTGCCTGTCGACCTGGAGGATGTCCATTATGCCCTGCCCGATTCGCCGGAGCCGTCCTATAGCTCAGTGGCCAGGCATATCGAAGACACATTGTTGGGCTTGCTGGGTGACCTGACGCTGCCCGAACGCCACCGTCCCCAGGCCGAAGCGATGCGTGAACGGCTGCAAAACGGTTTGAACTGGTATGAGTTGCTGCCGATTCTCGACGATTTTGCGACGCTCATGCTGGCAATCACCGACAGCGGGCAGCACGAGTTCGAAGCCTACCTACAGCGCCTCAATGATCGGTTGGAGTCATTCCAGAGCAGCCTGCGGGCCGCCAGTGAAGGCCATGCGGACAATCTTTCAGCTTCCAGGGAAATGGACACGCAGATTCGCGAACAGGTCGATGGCTTGCAAAGCAGCATGCAGGAAGCCGATGACCTGGAAGGACTCAAGCAAGTGCTGGAGAACCATCTCGAAGGCTTGCTCGGTACGATGGATCAGCACCGCCTGCAACGGGACCAGCGCGAGCAAGAGGTTTCCGCTCGGTTGAAGAGCCTGGCGGAGCGCGTCGCGGTGATGGAGCAGGAAGCCCAGGTCGTTCGCGAGAATCTTGAAGAACAGCGGCAAAAAGCCCTGATCGATCCACTCACCGGGCTGCCTAACCGCGCCGCCTGGAGCGAACGCCTGGAGCATGAAGTCACCCAGTGGCAACGGCATGGCAATAGCTTGCTGCTGGCCATACTCGATCTCGACCACTTCAAGCGAATCAACGACAACTACGGCCACCTGGCTGGCGACAGGGTATTGAAGATCATTGCTTCCGTATTGCGTAAACGCCTGCGCGGCAGCGATTTCATTGCCCGTTTTGGCGGCGAGGAATTTGTCCTGCTGCTGCCGGACACACCGTTAACGGCGGGCGGCGGACTGGCCGAGAACTTTCGAGCGGCCATCGAGGCCTGCCCATTCCATTTCAAGGGTGAGCCGGTCACGATTACGGTGTCCATTGGCCTTACCCGCTTTAAAACCGGAGAACGCAGTGATCTGGTGCTCAAAAGAGCCGATCAGGCGCTTTACAGGGCAAAGGCGGCCGGGCGTAACCGAGTGGAGATTGGCTAATCCAATTGTTCCATTTTGTTTAATAAAGGAATGCGGATCGGCTCATCGCAATTCGATACGTTACACTGTTGCATTATTTTCTACCTGCAAACGCCCCTGCCCCCATGAAACTCTTTCCGATCATTGCTTTTCTGTTGGCCTTGGCCGGCTGCGCCAGCGGGCCCCGGCTGGACACCAGTCATCCTTCGGCCAATCAGGACAATCGTGTGCAGTTCGTGGTGGTTCACTACACCTCGGCTTCTTTGGAGCGGTCCCTGGCCCTGCTGACTCATGGCGAGGTCAGCGCTCATTACCTGATCGGTGACGATAAGAACGCGACTATCTACAAATTGGTGGATGAGAGCCGACGCGCCTGGCACGCCGGCGAAAGCGAATGGCAAGGCCGGACCTGGCTCAACTCCAGCTCGATCGGGATCGAAATCGTCAATCCGGGGTACGTCGACACGCCGACCGGTCGCCTTTGGTACCCCTACAGCGAAGCCCAGATCCAATCCCTGATCGTTCTGCTCAAGGACATCACTCGGCGTAACGCAATCAATCCAGGCAATATCATCGGTCACAGTGACATCGCCCCCTTGCGCAAGCTTGATCCAGGGCCGCTGTTTCCCTGGAAACGTCTGGCGCAGGCCGGCCTGGGAATCTGGCCGGATGAGCAAGCCGTGGCGCGCCAGCAAGTCCTTTTCGCGGCCCAGTTGCCCAGTGCCAGCTGGTTTCAGACGGAATTGGCCCGGCTGGGCTATCCGACGCCCCAGACTGGCGAATGGGATGTGGCCACCCACCGTGTACTGGCTGCGTTCCAGATGCGTTATCGGCCGGCCCGGTTCGACGGCACGCCGGACGCGCAAAGTGCTGCAATCTTGCAGGTGCTTACCCAGACAAAATAATGACGCTTGTCTGCCGATAACGCCTAAAGTCAATTCAGAAGCTATAACTCATTGGTAACTTTCGGATTACCAAGATGACGGCTACCCGCGAAGCCCTGCAAAGCTGGCTCCATCGCCCTCTTTTTCTGGCGATGGTAGCGGCTGCCCTGAGTACGGTGCTGTTGCTGGCGGCGAGCCTGTTCGTGACTGTGCAGCAGGTCAAGCAGCGCGAAAGCGACCAGATGAATGCCCAGGGCGAGCGCTTTCTGCAACGGCTGGAACAGCTGTTCGGGCAGCTGCGCGAAAGCCTCGACGATCTGCAGACACAACCGCTGCGCGGATGCGACGATGACATGATCGCGACCTTGCAGCAGGTCAGCTTCAATTACCGCTTCGTCTATGAGGCGGCGTATACCGACAGCCGCGGCGTATGCTCCAATCGTCCGCGGCAAAGTGGATTGCCTGTGGCTCGTGCGCCCGATATCCGGGGGCCGACGTACAGTTACTGGCTCAACACGACGACCGAACCTGATGAAAACCGCGCCGCGTTGATGCTCGGTCGCGGTAACTTTCGGGTTGCCACTTCTCGTGGGCATCTGACCGACGTAGTCGACCTTCCTCCCGATAGCAGCCTGCTGGTGGTGCTTGACCATGGCAAACGGGCCATTCCCGTGCTTGGCACCGATCGATACTGGCCACCCCCAGAGCCCTGGCCAGCCAATAGGGACAATGCCCTGCAGGTGACGCCCACGCGGCTGATCTATCGAATGCAAACCGACAACCCTGAATATCAGTTGGTGCTGATCACCCCCCGCAGTGGTCTCCATTTCCCGGCCAATGCCTGGTGGATGCTGCCCATCAGCCTGGCATTGGGCCTGGGGATCGGTTTCCAGGTGCTGCTTCTGGCCCGCCAGCGCCAATCCATGGACGCGGAGCTGCATAGGGCCATTCGGCGCGGTGAATTGCAGGTGTTGTACCAGCCGATTTTCGACTTGCGCAGTCGCCTCTGTGTCGGTGCCGAAGCGTTGCTGCGTTGGCGAAGGCCCGATGGCACGTTGACCAGCCCGGACCTTTTCATCCCGATGGCGGAGAATACCGGGCAGATTCGGCAGATCACCGATTTTGTATTACAGAGACTGTTCGATCAGCTCGGCCAGTTGTTAAGGGCCAATCCGCAGCTCTACATTTCGGTGAACCTGGCGGCCTGCGACGTCATGGTGCCTCGTATCGGTGAGGTGATCGCTCGCTTGCTGGAGCGGCATCGAGTGTCGGCGCGTCAGATTGCCTTCGAGGTGACCGAGCGCGGGCTGATCGATGTGCTCGTGGCCCGGGATAACCTGCAGTCGCTGCGCGATCTGGGCCACCAGGTGTTGATCGATGACTTCGGTACGGGGTACAGCAGCCTCGCGTACCTGCAAACCCTGCCGGTGGATTGCCTGAAAATCGACAAAGCCTTTATCGATGCCCTTGGTCACGACGCAGCCAGCAGTGGCGTAGCGCCACATATCATTCACATGGCCCATGCGTTGCAGCTGAAGGTGATTGCCGAAGGGATCGAACATGAGGCCCAGGCTTCATACCTGAGCAGCGAAGGAGTCACGTTCGGCCAGGGCTGGCTGTTTGCCCATGCCCTGAGCGCGGTGCAGCTCATCGAACTGATCACACGGGGGCGACGGCGACTGGGGCGGCGCCTGGATGATGAAGCCTAGACTCTGTCTGAAAAGCCTTGATACTCGTTCATGCTGCGTTAAAAACCGGCTCGGAATGCTCATTTACTCCAGTAAACTGCGCTTCCTCGCCGGTTTTCGCCTTGCCTGACCTTCGTCTCAAGACTTTTCAAACGGAGCCTAGGTTTCAGACCGTCAGTGCCATGTAAAACTGGGTACCTTGCCCTGGCCGTGAATAAACCCCCATCCGTCCGCCATGGAGCTGAACGATTTCCTTGCACAGTGCCAGGCCGAGACCCGCTCCCCCCTTCTTGCGTCCGACTTGGACGAAAGGTTCGAAAATCCTTCCCTGTTGGCCGTAGGCAATGCCTTCACCGTTGTCTTCGACACTGATGATTACTCGCTCGCCGTGGCGTCGGGCTTGCAGGCGGATCTGGCCATCGTCGGCTGTGTGACGCATGGCATTGTCGATCAGGTTATCCAGTACTCGATCCAGTTGTCCGGCATCGGCGTGCAGGCGTGGCAGCGGGCCCTGGATTTCCACGAGCAATGCGATGCCCTTGGCTTGGGCCTGGTCGGCAAATCGCAATCGGGCCGCTTCCAGCAGGTCTTCGATGGAACAAGGCGCCAAGGTCAGTTTTTGCAGGCCGTTCTGGTAGCGGGAGAAGTTCAGCAGGTCGTTGATGAGTTGCATCAGTCGCTGCATTTCTTCGTTGACGGTGTTGAGCAGGTCGGCTTCGCGGGATTCCTCGGCGAAGTGCACGCGCTCCTGCAATAGGCCAAACGCCATGTGCATGCCGGTCACCGGGGTGCGTAGCTCGTGGGAGGCCCGTAGTACGAATTCGCTGCGTACCCGTTCGAACGCCCGCTGTTCGGTGACGTCGTGCAGCACCATGACGGCGCCAAGGATGTGTCCTTGGGTATGGCTGACGGGGGTAAGGCTATAAGTCAACAGGCGCGATTCGCCATCCACCTCGATGCTCAGGTCCTCTGGAGCCCGCTCCAGAGTTCCGCCCCGCAGGACCAGTTGCAATTCCTCATCCAGTTCCTGGCGCCCCAGGGCTTCGCCCAATCCAAGGCCCAGACGCTCTTCATCCCAGCCCAATTGACGTTGCGCTACCGGGTTGAGGTGTTCCAGCCGGCCCTGGCGATCGATCATCAGCAGACCATCGTCGATACTGTCGAGCACCGCTTGCAAGCGCTGCTGGCCGGCAAGCAGTTCATCGACGTTCATGGCCTGGTGCTCGCGCAGTGCCTGGGCCATGATGCCGAAACGCCGGGTCAGCAGATTCAACTCGGCAGCAGAGGAAACCGGCAATGTCACTTCGAAATTGCCCTGGCCAATGTTATCCGCCGCCGCGGCCAGCGCCTCGATTGGCGCGCCGAAACGTCGGGCCAGGCCATGGGCGGTGATGAAGCCGATGATCAATACCGCCAGCCCCACCAGTCCCAGCAGGCTGGAAATCAGCAGCGCACGCTCCCGTGCGTGGGTCTGGGCTTCGCCGATGTTGTTCAGGGCGCCCCGATACCCTTCGATGAGGCCGTTGCGCAGCACATTGAATTTCTCGGTAAGGTCCTGGATGCCAGAGAGTGGAGGGGATTGCTGGCGAAATCCGGCGTATGCGTCGAGAAATTTCTGGTAGTCGACTTTGGCCTGGCTGAAGCGCTCCGTCGGGTTGTCCTGGTTTTGTTCGTGGGTGATGCCCTCCTCCAGCCATTGAAAGTAATGCCGCTTGGCGTTTTCCAACGCGGCCAGGTCAGGCTTGTCATCGAGCATGATCATGAACTGGTCGCCCAGGCTCTGGCGCAGTTTGAGTCCCAGATCTAGTAGAACGAAGTTGTCACGAACCGATTGTTCCTGGGTATTGGCCATCTGCATCACGCTCACCAGGCCGAGCAACAGCCCCAGCAACGCTACGGTGATCAGGGCCGAGATACTGAGAAACAGCCGGGTGCGCAGCTTCATCGCCAGTTTCATAAGGTACCGTTCACAGGTTGTACTGCTTGCGTTTTCGATACAGCGTGGACGCGTCGATACCCAGGGTCTTGGCTGCCTGGTCGAGGGTATCAGCGGTGGCCAGCACCGCGCCGATGTGAGCTTTCTCCAGTTCATCGAGGCTCAGCGGGGCGCCAATGCGTGGTGCATTGTTGACGGGTTGTTCGGCCATTCCCAGATGGCTGATTTCCACTTTTTCCTGGGCACAGATGATGCTGGCGCGCTCGACCACGTTGCGCAGCTCGCGAATATTGCCGGGCCAGCGATAGCCTAGCAGCGCTTGCCGGGCCTCGTCGCTGAATGCACGGGCCGGACGGGCATACTCCTTGACGAAGCGAGCCAGGAAGCGGTCGGCCAGGGTCAGGATATCTTC
The DNA here is from genome assembly GCF_021271205.1 of Pseudomonas uvaldensis. Lineage (GTDB taxonomy): Bacteria > Pseudomonadota > Gammaproteobacteria > Pseudomonadales > Pseudomonadaceae > Aquipseudomonas > Aquipseudomonas uvaldensis. Next base: position 100,338 of record NZ_JAIWKS010000009.1, on the reverse strand, counting down.
GGCACGTTCGCGCAGCGGTGGCAGGTGCAGCGTGATGACGTTCAGGCGATACAGCAGGTCTTCGCGAAAGCGTCCATCGCGCACCATGTCTTCGAGGTTGAGGTTGGTCGCTGCGAGAATCCGCACATCGGCCCGACGGGTCACCGGGTCACCGACTCGCTCATATTCCTTGTCTTGAATGAAACGGAGCAATTTAGGCTGCAATGTCAGCGGAAAATCGCCGATTTCGTCGAGAAAAAGCGTGCCGCCATCGGCTTGGTTGACTCGTCCCAGCGTGCTCTCGCTAGCCCCGGTAAACGCGCCACGACTGTGGCCAAACAGTTCGCTTTCCATCAGTTCGGCCGTCAGCGACGGGCAATTGATGGTGACGCAGGATTTTTTCGCTCGTTTGCTCCAGCCATGGATGGCGCGGGCCAGCTCACCCTTACCGGTGCCGGACTCGCCCAGGATCAGGATGTTGGCGTCGGTACTGGCGACCTGGCGGGCGGTTTCAAGAACAACCTTCATCGCCGGGCTATGGGAGTCGAGACCGTCCTTGGGTTTGCGCATTTCGTCTTCCAAGGCTTCCAGCCTCGCCGACAATTGGCGTACTTCCAGCTGCTTGGCGGTTGCGAGGCGCAACTGATCCGGGCTGCATGGTTTGACCAGATAATCGGCGGCCCCGGCCTGGATCGCATCGACCGCTGTGTCGACGGCCGAATGGGCAGTGACGATCACTACTCGCATCCAGGGGGCCTGAATGCGCATCTGGGCCAGCACATCCAGTCCGTTGTCTTCACCCAGGCGAAGATCCAGGAAGCACAGGTCGAATACCTGGCGTTGCAGCAAGGCTTCGGCCTGGGCGGCACTGCCAGCGGTCGCGACGGTATAGCCTTCGTCTTCCAGGCAATAGCGGAAAGTACGCAGGATGGCGGACTCATCGTCTACCAGCAGAATGCGGCCTTGATGCTCAGTGGCGGATTCCATTTTTCCTACGCTCCTTTAAATCAATGATGTTGGTTAGTGTCAGAAAAATCGGGCAAGTTGCATGGTCGATTCTGAGCGAATACTACCCATTGGGAGTATCGCTGTGGGCGATGGGATTGTAGCGGGTGGATCCTAATCGTTTTCCTACGCCGCGGTGCGCTTAACGACCGACCCAGATCATTCCGACCGTCATTCACGAGTGGCAATTCAAAAAAGAATTCCTGCCCGGCACTCCGGCGAAAACCGGCTGGCCACCACTCGATCGATCGTGCATAACGCACGACTTTTTTCTGAGGCATCGTGCAGGATGCGCCCAAGCCGCAATTTCCTTATCTTGTAACTAAATGATTTTAAAGTATTTTTTAGTAAAAAATTTCTGGCATGCCGTCTGCAATGGTCTGATTAACGTGGCGTTTGAGCGCCCCAACCAGATCACCACCCGGGGTGGGAGGAATTCCAGGATGAATCGTCAACGTGCCGCCCGATTTCCAATTACGTCCCTGCACCTTCAGCAGGGCCTATGGACTGTTGTGGCGCTGCTGGTGACCCTCGCGGTCGGTCAGCAGTTGCTCCTCTGGCATTACAGCCAACAGCCCGAAGCGCCACTGGTGTCGATCCATAGAACTCCCCAAACCCACTTCAGCCCCATGGGCAGCGTTGCGCAGGCGTCCGACTCGATGCGCATGATGGACGTCGATCAGGCACAGCCGATTGCCGACATGTCCCATCAGGAACGCTGGGTGTTTTAACTCTGATGGGCCCGCGACTATCGCGCATGGAACCATCACTACCTGTCCCGAACTAAATAGAAAAGCGTAAGGAGAATCACCATGTTGAGCTGGGCTATCACTTTCCTGATCATCGCCATCATCGCTGCCGTTCTGGGCTTTGGTGGTATCGCAGGCACCGCCACGGGCATCGCCAAGATTCTCTTTGTCGTATTCCTGGTGATGTTCATCGCTTCCTTCTTCTTTGGCCGTCGCGGCCGAGGCTGACCATGGGCGCATCACTGAAAGGATTGGTCGCCGCCCTCTTGCTGGGCGGTAGCACCCTGGCAATGGCTGCCAATGACGGACAGATGCGGGTCAGTCAGCTGCTCGAAGCAGACCCGCAGTACCGCGAAACCTGGCAGCGCGTCGTCAAGAAAGAAGAGCGTCTGCCGGAATGGGTCATGAACCTGTCTGGCGATTCGGAACAGATGAACGCTGTCGAGGAAGACGGTGACAAATATCTGGTCGGACCGCTGTGTGAAACCCAGGCGACATGCCGCAGCAAGCGCTTGTTCGTCGCCTTCAGTTTCGATAAGGACGAGGCCTATGCCTTGTTGGTCGAAGTGCCCGCCGGGCTCCCTGCCGACAAGTCCCCGACCCGTCATGCGGACTACCGTTTTCTCGGTAATCCCAACGAAGGTATGCAAGAACTGTTAATGGAGCAACTCAAGAAGGATCCCAACTGGTATTGAGTTTCGACAAAGGGAAAAGCAGCCCTGCTTTTCCCTCTGCACGGCCCGAAGAGGGCCGGTGCATGACCAGGGGGCCGGGACGTTCTGACCATTAAGGGTCGGAGTGACCTACGGGCACAGGGGGTGCCTGCGAAAGGGCCGGGTCAGGTAAAAGCTGCGACGCAGGTTCGCAAAGTCGAGTCGGCTGGGCGAACCTGCGTAGAGCTGCCAATGGCGAATGCCTGGGCCAGAGCGGCTGGTTACATCCCTTTCGATGTCGTCTATCCGATGCGGCATATTGTCTCGACAAGGCTTCCTTCTTTCGATCTCTGACCGTTAATCGGAGAACATTCACCTTATTTCTTTGGTCGACGTTGCGACAATTTGTCTGTGCTTCGTCGGTTTTCAGGGCGCTTAAAAAAGTGCAGGCTACGCTGAAATGGCCGGCTCACGGCGCTTTTGCCAGTTGAAATGGCACATTCGAACCGGTTGGGACGTATGTTCTGTTTGAAAAATCTCATGCCGATTCGGCATGGGCTAGGCGTTTACGGCATTAGACGATCCCACCTCGCATCGCAATAGTTGCGCCTTTTTTCGCCCGCCAGTAAGCCGCCAGCGCGCGCTCGGGGTGACCTTATACGGGGGTGGATGCGCTGATTTGAATCGCAATGGCGATCCAGTCTGTGCGTCTGCCCGAGTCCAATCGAAGTAAGGGTAATGATATGAAGAAGGCAAAACTAAGCCTCGCCTGGCAGATCCTCATCGGGCTGGTGCTCGGAATTGCACTCGGCGCGCTGCTCAACCATTTCAGTGCCGAGAAGGCCTGGTGGATCAGCAACGTGCTGCAACCGGCGGGCGATATCTTTATCCGTCTGATCAAGATGATCGTGATACCGATCGTGATCTCCTCGCTGATCGTCGGCATCGCCGGTGTCGGGGACGCCAAGAAACTCGGGCGTATCGGCTTCAAGACCATTGTTTACTTCGAAATCGTTACCACCATCGCCATCGTCGTCGGCCTGCTGCTGGCCAATTTTTTCCACCCGGGCAGCGGCATCGACATGAGCACCCTGGGTACGGTGGATATTTCCAAGTACCAGGCCACGGCCGCCGAAGTCCAGCATGAGCATGCTTTCATTCAGACCATCCTCAACCTGATCCCGTCAAACATCTTCGCAGCCGCCGCCCGCGGCGAGATGCTGCCGATCATCTTCTTTTCCGTACTGTTTGGCCTCGGTCTTTCCAGCCTGCAGGCAGACCTGCGCGAGCCGCTGGTGAAAATGTTCCAGGGCGTGTCGGAAAGCATGTTCAAGGTCACCCACATGATCATGAACTACGCGCCGATCGGTGTATTCGCACTGATCGCGGTGACCGTCGCCAACTTCGGCTTCGCATCCCTGCTGCCGCTGGCGAAACTGGTCATTCTGGTTTATGTCGCCATTGCCTTCTTCGCCTTCGTGGTCCTGGGCCTGGTCGCGCGTCTGTTCGGCTTCTCGGTGCTCAAGCTCATGCGCATCTTCAAGGACGAGCTGGTGTTGGCCTACTCCACTGCCAGTTCCGAAACCGTGCTGCCACGGGTGATCGAGAAGATGGAAGCCTACGGCGCACCGAAAGCCATTTGCAGCTTCGTGGTGCCCACCGGTTACTCGTTCAACCTCGACGGTTCGACCCTGTATCAAAGTATCGCCGCCATTTTCATTGCCCAGCTGTATGGCATCGATCTGTCCATCAGCCAGCAGTTGATGCTGGTGCTGACCTTGATGGTGACCTCCAAAGGCATCGCCGGCGTTCCGGGCGTGTCCTTCGTGGTGTTGCTGGCGACCTTGGGCAGTGTCGGTATTCCACTGGAAGGGCTGGCCTTCATTGCCGGTGTCGACCGCATTATGGACATGGCCCGCACCGCGCTGAACGTGATCGGCAACGCCCTGGCCGTACTGGTGATCGCGCGTTGGGAAGGTATGTACGACGATGCCAAGGGCCAGCGCTACTGGAACTCCCTGCCGCACTGGCGCAGCAAGGAGCCGTTGCCGGCGGGCGAGCCTTCGAGCCGCTGAGGCATTAAGGCCTCAAAGGCCCATCGGGAGCAAAGCTTGCTCGCGAAGGGGTCCTCTGAACAAACCCCGGGAAATCCGGGGTTTGTCGTTTCTGCCAGCCCCGCTATCATTCCCGACATCTTCCGGGGGATTAACCAATGCTCAATGGCCTGTGGCTTGGCTTCTTTATCGTGGCGGCCGTGTCGGCGCTGATGCAGTGGCTGGTCGGCGGCAACGCCGGGATCTTCGCGGCGATGGTGGAAAGCATTTTTGCCATGGCCAAGCTGTCGGTAGAGGTCATGGTCCTGTTGTTCGGCACCCTCACCTTATGGTTGGGCTTCCTGCGGATCGCCGAAAAGGCCGGCATCGTCGACTGGCTGGCCAAGGCCCTTGGCCCGCTGTTCTTGCGCTTGATGCCGGAAGTGCCGCCCGGACACCCGGCCATCGGCCTGATTACCCTCAACTTCGCCGCCAATGGCCTGGGGCTGGACAATGCCGCCACCCCCATTGGCCTGAAGGCGATGCGTGCCCTTCAGGACTTGAACCCGAGCCCGACCGCAGCCAGCAATGCGCAGATTCTGTTCCTGGTGCTCAACGCGTCCTCGCTGACGCTGTTGCCGGTCACGATCTTCATGTACCGCGCCCAGCAAGGCGCACCTGATCCGACCCTGGTATTCCTGCCGATTCTGCTCGCCACCAGTTGTTCGACCCTGGTGGGGCTGTTGTCGGTGGCGGTGGTGCAACGCCTTCGCCTGTGGGACCCCGTGGTGCTGGCCTACCTGGTTCCTGGCGCGCTGGTATTGGGCGGTTTCATGGCGCTGCTGGCAACGCTCTCGGCCACGGCGTTGGCGAGTTTGTCGTCGATCCTGGGCAACCTGACCTTGTTCGGCCTGATCATCCTGTTCCTGGTGATCGGCGCGCTGCGCAAGGTCAAGGTCTATGAAGCCTTCGTCGAAGGCGCCAAGGAAGGGTTCGACGTTGCCAAGAACCTGTTGCCGTACCTGGTGGCGATGCTCTGCGCCGTCGGCGTGCTGCGTGCCTCGGGGGCGCTGGATTTCGGCCTGGACGGCATCCGGCACCTGGTGCAGTGGGCTGGATGGGACACCCGTTTCGTCGACGCGTTACCGACCGCCATGGTCAAGCCGTTCTCCGGCAGCGCCGCCCGGGCGATGCTGATCGAAACCATGAAGACGTCCGGCGTGGACAGCTTTCCGGCCCTGGTGGCCGCCACGATCCAGGGCAGTACCGAAACCACGTTCTATGTGCTGGCGGTCTACTTCGGTGCTGTGGGTATCCAGCGGGCGAGGCATGCGGTGGGCTGTGCGTTGCTGGCCGAGTTGGCCGGTGTGCTGGGGGCTATTGGGGTTTGTTACTGGTTCTTTGGTTGAACCTGTGGGAGCAAGGCTTGCCCGCGATTAAGGCCCACAGGGCCTTCAGTCCGTCACCTTGAACCGCAACACGCCAAGCATCTGCCCATTGTCGGTCAGCACCCGCACTTGCCAGTTGCCCGTGGGGTTGTCCGGGAAGTTCTGCTTGTGGGTCCAGGCGCGATAGCCTTCCTTGCGCCCGCCATGGATATCCAGGGCGATGCGGTCCACTTCCTTGCCGTTGAACTGCCAGACGTGCCAGATCCGCTCATCCAGACCCCGTGGCGCATTGATGGCGGTGTACGCGAACAGACCGTTGCCGCGAATCTGGGCGGCCGGGACTTCCTTGAGGCTGGCGCCCGGCGTACGGTCCTCCAATTGGGTGCTGATCGCCACTTCGGTCATCCACAGCGTGGCCGGCGGCACCCAGGAGCGCAGCAGCCATCCGGCGGCGCCAATGCCCACGGTGATGCAGAGAATCGCCAATGCGTTGCGCACGGTGCGGATGGGGAAGATCGAGGCCAGGCTCGGGAACGACAACAGCATCGCAATGCCCAGCGCCAGTTTGAAGCTCTGGTCGGTGGTCAGATGAAGAATGATGGGCAGCGCCGTGAGCAGGGCGGCGAACAGCGTCAGCGTGTGCAGTGCCAGGAACGCCCAGCGTCGGGGAGCCAACCATTTGTAATACAGCGGATCGATGATCGAAACCAAGGCCGCCGCACCGAGCAGGCCGGTGAAAAGAAGTTGGCTGCTGTTCCAGGTAGTGGTGATGAAGAAAAACGGCAGGACGAAAAACAGACTCTCCTGGTGAATCATTTGCGTGGCGTAACGCAACAGCGGCTGGGGTATTTCCCGCTTGAAAACCCGGGTGAACAGACGGGTCAGGCTGTTTTCCAACATCAGCCAGAGCCAGCTCACCAGCATCATGACCGAGATCCAACTGGCCAGGCTCTGCTGGCGGTCCACCAGCATGAAACTGCCGACACCGGAGATGAAGCCCCCGAGCGCAATGACCCCTGGGTAGCGCTTCATCAATTCAAGGATGCGCTGGATGTAGTGAGTCAGGGTCTGCATTAGGCGGTTTCACAGTAAGTCGTAGGAAATATCCCTGACAGAGTATCGTCCGAACCTCGATGTGACGAGCATGCTCTTGGGGTAGAAGGGATTTGTCTTGTGGGAGCAAGGCTTGCCCCCGATGAGGTGGCACGGTTTATCCTGGGGTCAATTCTTGTGACGCACCCGCCACACCACCAATCCCAACAGCAACAACCCCAGCAAACCGCCCAACCCCCACACCAGCTCATCGTCGCTGAGCAGTGGCTTCTCGATACGCAAGTAACCCGGATCCTTGAGCAATTCGCCCAGGGCCTGGTTGGCCTGTTCAAGGCTCACCGCCTGCAAGCGCACGGCGGGGTTGGCGAAGTGGCCGTCGTCATAATCGGCCAGGGCACTCCAGTAATAGTCGGCCAGGGCGCTGTTGCCTTGAACCGCCCAGGACTGGTGGGCGATAGCCGCGCGTTTGATGCGCATGAACGTGTCGGGATCCAGCCCGTCCTTGAGCAAGGTGTTGCGCAATGCCTCGAGCGCCTGTTCGGCTTCCGGAAGGTCCTCGCGGGCCAGGTCTGCGTTCAGGCTGAGGAAGCCAACACCACCGAATACTTCCCGCTCCGCCCAAGGGCCATAGGACAGGCCGTGCGTCAGGCGCATCTGGCGGTAGAGTGCCCAGTCCAGGTAATCCTTGAGCAGGTCGAAGGTTTCGTCGTGTTGCTGGTCCAGCACCGGTTCGGGGAATAGCCAGTGCAGCTTGGCGCCGTCGCCCACCAGGCCGTGAGTCAGGTTGCGCTTGGTGACGGCGCTGTAGCGGATCTGCGGCAACGGCCTATGGGTGCTGGGTTCGACGGGTTCGAGCGCGCCAAAGGTACGTTCCAGATAGGCCGGCAGCAGGCGGTCGAGATCACCGACCACGATCAGGGTCATGTTGTTCGGTGCGTACCAGGTTTTGCGCACCTGCTCGAGCCGGGCGAGCGTATGCTGCGCCACCTCGGCCCGTTCCGCGCAACGCAGGCCCAGCTCCACCGCCAGCTGGTTGCTGGCCTTGTGGCCGAGATCCTGACGATCGAGCCAGCGTTGCAGGTGGGTGTAATGCCCGCCATCCTCGCGCTCGACCACCCGCTTGGCGGCCTCCAGGGCTTTGTCGTCGATACGGGTGCGGGTCAGTACCGACAGGAGCAAATCCAGCACCTTGCGCTGGTTGCGGGCCGGCGCCTCGATCACGAACGTGGTGTCAGCGTTGCTCGTAAAGGCGTTCCACTCGCCGCCCAACGCCTGCATGCGCTCCTCCAGCGCTCCCTCGTCCTCACCATCGACACCGCTGAACAGCGCATGTTCGAGCAGGTGCGGCAGTTCCTTGTCGGCGCAGCTGAAATCGTCCAGGCCCACGCCGATCACCAGCCGGATCGCGACATGCCCGCGTTCGCTGCCCGGTTTGAGCAGCAACTGCATACCGTTGGGCAGCGCATACCCTTCGACCTGGAACCGATCCAGGGCCGGCACGGGCAGCGAGGCTGACAAGAGGAGGGCGAGTAACAGACCACGCATAAGTTGAGCATCCTGGCGGCTGACAGTCCAACCTTGTTGACTGGACAATGAGCCAGACGTTCAAGGCGAGTGGGTGATGTCCGAAATTTCATCTGCCGCCAGGGCACCGATCTCCGAGGTCTCCAACACGACATAGGCACTGCCGCAGAAGAGGGAATTGAGGCGCCTCATGTCAGCGATCAACTCCAGGTGCAGGGAACTGGTTTCCAGGCTTTGTACGACCTTTCTATGCAAACGGCTGACGTGGGCGTGGGCCATTCGTCTTTCCTGCGCGCGAAAGCGACGTTTCTCGCGCAGCAACTGACGGGCGCTTTCCCGGTCGGCGCTGAGAAACACCGACAGGCCCAGCCGCAGGTTGGCGATCAAGTGGCTGTGCAGCCCTGCCAGTTCTTCCAGGCCCACGTCGGAAAAGGAGCGACGCTGCGAGGTCTTCTGTTGCTGGACCTTGCGCAGCATGCGTTCGATGAGGTCGCTCGCCAGCTTCAGGTTGATCGCCAGCTCGATGATTTCCGCCCATCGGCGGCTGTCCTGCTCACTCAGGTCTTCGCGGGGCATCTGGGCCATGTACAACTTGATGGCGCTGCACAGGGCTTCGACGTCATCGCTTACGCGCCGTAACTCCTGGGTAACGGCCGTCTGTTGGCCGTGCAACACGTCGAGCATGGCTTCGAGCATGTTTTCGATCTGATCGCCCATGCGCAGGGTTTCCCGGGCCGCGTTGGCCAGGGCCAGGCTCGGTGTGGCGAGGGCGGCCGGGTCCAGATGGCGTGGTTTGACCGTGCCGTTGGTGTCCGGGCGCTCCGGCAGCAGCCAGGCGCACAGCCTCGCCATGGGGGCGACGCTGGGCAGCAGCACCAGGCAACGCACCGAGTTGTAGAGCAGGTGGAAGCCGATGACCGTTTCCTGAGGGCTGAAGTCCAGGCTATCGAGCCAGCCTACCAGCGGATCGAGCACCGGGATGATCAGCAACAAGCCAATCAGCTTGTACAGCAGGCTACCCAATGCCACCTGACGTCCCGCGGCGTTCTGCATGCTGGTGCTGAGGAACGCCAGCACGCCGCTGCCAATGTTGGCGCCGATCACAAGACCAATGGCCACCGGCAGGCTGATCACCGAGGCGCCTGCCAGGGTCGCGGTCAACAACACGGCGGCGAGGCTGGAGTAGGAAATCATCGCAAACAGGGCACCGACCAGCGCGTCGAGGAGGATGTCGCCGGTCAACGAGGCGAAGATCACTTTCACGCCTTGAGCGTGAGTAATGGGCGTGGCGGCTTCGACGATCAATTGCAGCGCCAGGATGATCAGGCCCAGGCCGATGCTGACCCGACCCATCTGCCCGACACGGGTTTGTTTGCGCGACAGGAAAAAGATCACCCCAAGGAAGATCAGCAGCGGTGACAGCCACGACAGGTCCAGGGTCAGCACTCGTGCCATCAGCGCCGTACCGACATCGGCGCCGAGCATGGTTGCCAGGGCGGGGGTCAACGCCATCAGTCCCTGGCCGACGAAGGAGGTGACGAGCATGGCCGTGGCATTGCTGCTCTGGACCATGGCCGTGACCATGATTCCCGCAATGAAAGCCAGCCAGCGCCTGGACATGTTCTGTCCGATGACGTGCCGCAGGTTCGTGCCATAGACCCGCAGGATGCCGGTACGGACGATGTGCGTGCCCCAGATCAGCAGGGCCACGGCGGAGAGCAAATTGAGCAGGGTCAGCATGAGAAGCCCCCTGTTAGCGTCCCAAAGGGACAAATTGACGGTGCCACTTCGTTTTACTTGTACTTAAAGATTTAGTTGGCGAAAGGTCCGGACGCCAGCATTGCACAGCTAAAGAATCGATTGAAACAAATCTGTCATAAAAACACCGCAACTACCCCTGTGGGAGCGGGCTTGCTCGCGAAGCGGTGGGCCAGTTGATGAAAATGGGTCGTACATACCGCATTCGCGAGCAAGCCCGCTCCCACAGGTTATTCATTCAGCCCTGCCTTTCAGCGGGCATGAAAAAAGGGGCTCCAAGAGCCCCTTCGTTCATTGCCCCATACCGTTACTGACCCGGAACATCCTTGCGCAGTTTCACCGGATCCTGTTGCTTGCGCTTGCGTGCAATCGTGGTGCGCATCTTGATGTTGATGGCTTCCACCGCCAGGGAGAACGCCATGGCGAAATAGACATAGCCTTTTGGCACATGCACATCGAACGATTCGGCGATCAGCACGGTACCGACCACCAGCAGGAACGACAGCGCCAGCATCTTCAGCGACGGGTGCTTGTCGATGAATGTGCTGATAGTGCCCGAGGCCAGCATCATGACCAGCACGGCCACGATGATCGCCGCGACCATCACCGGTACATGGGAAACCATGCCCACGGCGGTGATGACCGAATCCAGGGAGAAGACAATGTCGATGATCGCGATCTGGATGATGGTGTAGAGGAAGTTGCCGCCCTTGCCCGAAGGCTCGTCGCTGCTTTCATCTTCGCCTTCCAGCGCGTGGTACATCTCCTGGGAGCTTTTCCACAGCAGGAACAGGCCACCGAAGAACAGGATCAGGTCGCGACCGGAAATGCCTTGGCCGAACAATTCAAACAGATCGGCGGTCAGGCGCATCACCCAAGTGATGGACAGCAACAACAGGATCCGGGTGATCATGGCCAGGGCCAGACCGAAGATCCGGGTGCGCGCCTGCATGTGCTTGGGCATGCGGCTGACCAGGATCGAAATCATGATGATGTTATCGATGCCCAGGACGATCTCCAGGGCCGTCAGGGTAAAGAAGGCAACCCAGATTTCCGGGTTGATCAGCCATTCCATGTGAGTTCCTTTGAGCGAGTGTTAGGCCGCGTCGCTCCGTTCAGTACGAAAAAGCGACGCAGCGAGTATTGCTTTTATAGAGTGCTGAACAGCGGAAAGATCCCCATCAGCAAGGCGGCGAACATTATGCACAGGCAAACCAATACTGCCCACTTCAAGGTGAAGCGCTGGTGATCGCCGAATTCGATCCCGGCCAGGGCCACCAGCAGGTAGGTGGACGGAACCAGCGGGCTCAACAGGTGCACGGGCTGGCCGACGATCGAGGCACGGGCCATTTCAACAGGCGAGATGCCATAGTGACTGGCGGCTTCGGCGAGAACCGGTAACACTCCGTAATAAAATGCATCGTTCGACATGAAGAAAGTGAACGGCATGCTCGCCAGGGCGGTGATGACCGCCAGGTACGGGCCGAGGAAGTCCGGGATCACCGCCAGCAGGCTCTTGGACATGGCATCGACCATGCCGGTACCGGACAGAATGCCGGTGAAGATACCCGCCGCGAAAATCAACCCGACCACCGCCAATACGCTACCGGCATGCGCCGCAACGCGGTCCTTCTGCTGCTGCAGGCAAGGGTAGTTGACGATCATCGCGATACTGAAGGCCACCATGAACAGCACCGGTAGCGGCAGCAGGCCGGCGATCAGGGTGCACATCAGGCCCAGGGTCAGCGCGCCGTTGAACCAGATCAGTTTCGGACGACGGGCGTCGGGGAATTGGGAAACGCTGATTTCGCTGTGGTCGATTTCATCGCCCACCAGGTGCAGTTCCCCCAGGCGTGCACGTTCGCGTTTACCGTACAGATAGGCAATCACCAGGATGGCCACGACGCCGAACGCCATCGCAGGAATCATTGGCACGAAGATGTCGGATGGATCCACATGCAGTGCACTGGCCGCACGAGCGGTCGGGCCGCCCCAAGGGGTCATGTTCATCACGCCGCCGGCGAGGATGATCAAGCCGGCCATGATCCGTGGGCTCATGCCGATGCGGCTGTAGAGCGGCAGCATGGCGGCCACACAGATCATATAAGTGGTCGCGCCGTCACCATCGAGGGAAACGACGAGCGCCAGAACGGCGGTGCCGACCGAAACTTTCAGCGGGTCGCCCTTGACCAGCTTGAGGATCTTGCGCACGGCCGGGTCGAACAGGCCGGAGTCGATCATCAGGGCGAAATAGAGAATGGCGAACATCAGCATCACGCCAGTGGGCGCGAGCTTGGTGATGCCTTCGAGCATCATCGGGCCGATCTTCGGCGCAAAACCGCCGAACAGAGCGAACAGGATCGGAATGATGATCAGGGCGATCAGCGCGGACAGGCGCTTGGTCATGATCAGGAACATGAACGTGATGACCATGGCGAAGCCAAGGAAAGTCAGCATGGGAAATACTCCAGGCGTGGCGCGGCGGGTAAAGGCGAACCGGACAGGTCAGCGCAGAACGTAAGACACGGGGCGGACGGATGGAGGGGGTGCAGCGGGACGTAGAGCAGCGGACATCAGAATCACCATTGTTGTTGTTAAAAAGGCCGAACGGGTCGTCGTGGAAATCCGTTTCTGGCCACCGGTCTTTGCCGGTAGTGCGGGTGATGCTAATCGCGCAAGCTTTCAGCCAGCTTTCGCAGTAAACAAAGGCTTTGTGGGAGCACGGCTTGTCGGCGATGAAGTTGATGCGGTCTTTTGAGGTGGGGCGGACCCTATCGCGAGCAAGCTTTGCTCCCATAGGTGATCATCCACGAAATCAAAACACCGAAAGATCCAACGGCCTTACCGCGCCCATCCAGATAGCATGATCGGTGTGGTCCTTCAGGTCGTCGCCGGTATTGGGGTGCAGGAAGATCACCAGGCCATTGCGATTGAGTGCCAGCCATGGCAGGACCACGCCGATGTATTGCGGATCGAACGCCAGTTGGCAGCTCCAGTCCGGATGGGGGCCGACCGGGCGTTGGTGGACCCGGCCCATCGTCAGCGGAAAGAGCTGTGCCGCTTCTTCACACAATGCCCGTGCCTGGTCGAGGGTACTGGCGTCGAAATACACATGGGCGTGGTAGCCCTTGATCCGTTGCATCTGTCACTCCTTGCAATACGGGCCGAACCCTCTTCATTTTCCGCGGGTCAGAGGCTTATACGCGGCATAAAAGGAGTCGACAGTCATGAGAAACGCCGAAACCCCGGTTGTCAAAGTGGTGCTCTATGGTGCCATGAGCAGCCTCGGCAGCGCGTTGATGGCTGAGATGCTGCGGCGTCAGCATGAAATCATTGCCGTCCTCGACGATCTCACGGCACTGGCGCCGCGTCCGGGGTTGCGGACCAAGACCGGAGATCTCTATGACCCCGAGCGGGTCAAGCAAAGCGTAGCCGGCGCCAACGCCGTGATATGCCTGCTCAATGCTCCCGGGTTGCCAATGAGCAGCGAGCAGGTGGAACGGATGCTCATTCCGGGCCCGGTGGAGCAGGTACTGGCCGTGGACGCACTGATCGCCGGGATGCAGGCGGCCAACATCCCCCGGCTGTTTCTGGTGGGTGATTTCGCGGTGCTCGACGAGGAGCAGGTTGAAGATGATTTGCAGCGTCACGCCGCTGAAGAAATCCTCGACGCCCTGCAAAACAGCCCGTTGCAGTGGACCCTCATCGATTCGCCTTACGCCGCACCGGGGCTGGGCATCGAGCACTTCACCCAGGTCAGCACCAGCCTGGAACCCGGCATGGCCGAGTCACTGGAGCGGCTGAACAGGGTAGCCGTGGGCATCGCGGACGAGCTGCGCTTGAACCTGCATATGGGCCAGCATGTGAGTTTTATACCCGCTGCTTGAAAGCCTCCCATGTTCAAACGGCAATGGAAGGCAACGGCAACCCTGCGAGCGACTCGCCACTGTTGGCTTGTTCTTCCATCAACCATTCCACGAACTGCCGGATCAGCGCCCCGCGCCGTTTACGCTGGGGCAAGACCACGTAATAACCCAACCGCGACAACACCGTTTCGGCGATCGGTCGACACAGCAGGCCTTGGGCCAATAAGTTATCCACAAGGTGACGCCAGCCAATGGCGACGCCTTGGCCACCAATGGCTGCCTGGATCAATAAGGTGTAATTGTCGAAACGCAGTTGCCCTGGCGCCGGCGGGGAGGTGATGCCCAGCTCGCGAAACACGCCATTCCAGTCGAACCAACTGCTGCCGTTACCACCACGCAAATGCAACAGCGGAAATTCCGACAGGGCCTGGGCGGGCAAAGGCGGGGTGCGTTCCTTGAGCAGCAGCGGACTGCACACCGGGAAGACTTCTTCACTGAACAGCCAATGACTTTCACCTTGCTTGAAACGACCGTCGCCGAAAAGCACTGCAACGTCGATGTCGGTGCGCAGCATATTGTGGTTGCGCTCGCCAGTGACCAGGCTGACGTCCACTTGAGGGTTGGCGGCATGAAAGCGGTGCAATCGCGGCATCAGCCAATAGGCAGCGAACGCGAAATCCGTGGCGACCTGTAACACTTCATGCTGCTGCTGGGCCGTGACTGCGCTCAGTCCTGCGTCGATGCTCTGCAAACCGACCTGAACCTGCTCGAACAGGATAGTGCCGGCTTCGGTCAGTTCGATGCCCCGGTAAATGCGATCGAACAAGCGTGTGCCAAGTTGTTCTTCCAGGCGCTTGATCTGCTGGCTGATGGCCGGTTGCGTCGTTCCCAACTCAATGGCGGCGGCCGTGAAGCTTCGCTGGCGTGCTGCGGCTTCAAACGCCCGGAACAGATCCAAAGACAGGTCTCCCAATGCTTCATACATAAGCTGTGCTTATCCTAGTCATTATCCTGCATGGGCTTTACCGCAACAGGCGCGGGGAACATCCTCGATTGCAGCACTTTCGCATAACTGCTCACTATGGAATGCCGCGATTACATGAAGCGCAAGAACATTCTTTTCATCATGGCCGATCAAATGGCCGCGCCAATGTTGCCGATCTATGGCCCGTCACCCATCAAACTGCCCAACCTGTCGCGCCTGGCCGACCAGGGCGTGGTGTTCGATGCCGCGTATTGCAACAGCCCGTTGTGCGCACCGTCACGCTTTACCCTGGTGAGCGGCCAGTTGCCCAGCAAGATCGGCGCCTATGACAACGCGGCGGATTTCCCCGCCGATGTCCCGACCTATGCCCACTACCTGCGTCGTCTTGGCTACCGCACGGCGCTGTCCGGCAAGATGCACTTTTGCGGACCCGATCAGTTGCACGGCTACGAAGAACGCCTGACCAGCGATATCTACCCCGCCGATTACGGCTGGGCCGTGAATTGGGACGAGCCGGACGTGCGGCCGAGCTGGTATCACAACATGTCCTCGGTGCTTCAGGCCGGGCCATGCGTGCGCACCAACCAGCTGGATTTCGATGAAGAGGTGGTGTTCAAGGCTCAGCAATATCTGTTCGACCACATTCGCGAGGACGGCGAGCAGCCGTTCTGCCTGACCGTGTCGATGACTCATCCGCACGACCCCTACACAATTCCCAAGGCATTCTGGGACCTGTACGACGACAACGACATTCCGTTGCCGCACACTCCGGCGCAAACCGAGCTCGACCCGCATTCCCAGCGTCTGCTGAAAGTCTACGATCTATGGGGCAAGCCGCTGCCTGTGGATAAGATTCGCGATGCCCGACGGGCCTACTTCGGCGCTTGCAGCTACATCGACAGCAACGTTGGCAAGCTGCTGCAGACGCTCGAGGACACGGGGTTGATGGAAAACACCATCATTGTGTTCTCCGGCGATCACGGAGACATGCTCGGCGAAAAGGGCCTCTGGTACAAAATGCACTGGTTCGAAATGGCTGCTCGGGTACCGCTGTTGATCAGTGCTCCGGGGCAGTTTGCCAGTGGGCGGGTCAGCGCCTCGGTGTCCACTGCCGATCTGCTGCCAACCCTGGTCGAACTGGCCGGCGGTGCGCTGGAGCCGGGGCTGCCGCTGGATGGCCGTTCGCTGGTGCCGCATCTGCAAGGGCAGGGCGGGCACGACGAGGTCTTTGGCGAATACATGGCCGAAGGCACCATCAGCCCATTGATGATGATTCGCCGCGGGTCATGGAAATTCATCTACAGCGAAGACGATCCGTGCCTGTTGTTCGACGTACGCAACGATCCCAAGGAGCAGGAGAACCTGAGCCAATCGCCCGAACATCAACACCTGTTTGCCGATTTTCTCGCCGAGGCGCGGGCCAGGTGGGATATCCCGACTATTCACAAACAGGTGCTCGCCAGCCAGCGACGCCGTCGTTTCGTGGCCCAGGCGCTGACCCTGGGCAAACTCAAGAGCTGGGATCACCAGCCGCTGGTGGACGCCAGCCAGCAATACATGCGCAATCACATCGACCTGGACGATCTGGAGCGCAAGGCACGTTATCCACAACCCTGCCAAAACCAATAACGTAAGGGGAAGCACATGCAAAAGTTATCCACAGTACTGGCCGCTGGGCTGTTGGCGTTGGGCAGTGCTTCGGCGTGGGCCGAGCAGAGCTGCGAAACCGTGAAGATGGCCGATCCGGGCTGGAGCGATATCGCGGCGACCAACGCCATCACCGGTTTCCTGTTGGAAGGCATGGGTTACAAGCCCAGGGTAGATGCCCTTGCGGTGCCGATTACCTTTGGCGGCCTTAAAGACGGTCAGGTCGACGTGTTCCTGGGCAACTGGATGCCGGCGCAGCAGGGCTTCTACGACAAGTTCGTGGCCAATGGCGATGTCACGCAACTGGCCAAGAACCTGGACGGCACCGAGTTCACCCTGGCGGTCCCGGATTACGTCTGGGAAGCAGGTGTGCATAACTTCGCCGACCTGAACAAATTTGCTGACAAGTTCGAGAAGAAGATCTACGGCATCGGCTCCGGTGCGCCTGCCAACCAGTCCTTGAAGGACATCATCAAGACCAACGACTTCGGCATGGGCGACTGGAAGCTGGTGGAATCCAGTGAGCAGGCGATGCTGGCGGAGGTGTCTCGGGCTGTGAAGAAACAGAAGTTCGTGACCTTCCTCGGCTGGACACCGCATCCGATGAACGTGCAGCTGAAGATGCACTACCTCAAGGGCGGCGAGAAATATTTCGGTGAAACCGGCAGTGTCTACACGCTGACTCGCAAAGGTTATGCACAGGCCTGTCCGAACGTTGGCAAGCTGCTGACCAACCTGAGTTTCACCCAGGAGATGGAAAACAGCATCATGGCCGAGGTGGTGAACAAGAAAGTCAGCAATGCTGACGCGGCCAAGGCCTGGATCAAGGCCAACCCGGCGGTGCTGGATAAGTGGCTGGACGGTGTGAAGACCGTTGATGGCAAGGATGCGTTGGCGGCGGTGAAGGCCAAGCTGTAAGGCCGGCTTGTGGCGAGGGGATTTATCCCCTCGCCACAGAGAGAGCGGCGCGTTGTACTGTTACTCTTTCGCCAAACCCCATCCCTGAGGCCCTATGGCAATCCCGTCTCGCCACTCACTCTTTCCTTTCCTGAGCTGGCTGCCCCGGCAGACCCGTGCCAGTGTCGGTCGGGACCTGATCGTCGGCCTGAGCGGTGCGATCCTGGCCTTGCCGCAATCCATCGCTTATGCCCTGATCGCTGGCTTGCCACCGGAGTACGGTTTGTACGCAGCCATCGTGCCGGTATTGATCGCCTGCTTGTGGGGTTCGTCTTGGCACCTGATCTGCGGCCCTACGGCGGCCATCTCCATTGTCTTATACGCCACCGTCAGTCCCCTGGCCGTGCCCGCGACCCAGGACTACATCACCTTGATCCTGCTGTTGACGGTGCTGGCGGGCATTTTTCAGTGGTTGCTAGGGCTGTTGCGTTTCGGCGCGTTGGTGAATTTCGTCTCCCATTCGGTGGTGCTGGGTTTCACCCTGGGCGCGGCGGTAGTGATCGCGATGGGGCAGTTGCCGAACCTGATGGGCCTCGACCTGCCCAACGAAGCCACGGCGTTGAAGGGCCTGCTGATGCTGCTCAGCCATATCGGGGCTGTGGATAAACCTTCCTTGTTGTTGGGGCTGGGGACGCTGGTGCTGGGGGTAGTGCTCAAGCGGCTGTTGCCGCGCTGGCCGAGCCTGTTGATAACGTTGGTCATCAGCAGCCTGGTGGTCTGGTTGTGGCCGGCGATGTTCGGGCATGTGAGGCTGGTCAGCGCTTTTGCCGGGCGTTTGCCACCCCTCACGGCGTTGCCGCTGGACCTGGAATTGATACTGCGTCTGCTGCCTGGGGCCGTTGCGGTGGGCATGCTCGGGCTGGTGACCAGTTTGTCCATCGCCCGTTCGCTGTCGGTACGTTCCGGGCAGTTGCTCGATGCGAACCAAGAGGTTCGGGCGCAGGGGCTCTCCAACATCGTTGGTGGTTTTTTTTCCGGCTCCTTGTCAGCCGGTTCCTTCACCCGTTCCGGCCTCAGTTATGAAGCCGGCGCCTGTTCACCCTTGGCGGGAGTGTTCTCGGCGTTGTGGGTAGCCTTGTTCGCGGTCGCCGGCGCGAGGCTGATCGCGCATATCCCGATCCCGGCCATGGCCGGCAGCATCCTGCTGATTGCCTGGGGCCTGGTGGACCATCGCGGCATCCGGGCGCTGTACCGCGTGAGCCGGTCCGAATTCATGGTGATGAGCCTGACGTGTCTGGCGACATTGCTGCTGGAACTGCAAACCGCCATTTACGCGGGCGTGCTGGCGTCGCTGTTTTTCTACCTCAAGCGCACCTCACAGCCACGGGTGCAACATTCCCACGAAGCTGACGCCGACATCCTACGGGTTGGAGGTTCGATCTTTTTCGGTGCCAGCCATTATCTGCAAGTGCGGCTGCAACGGCTGCAAGCGCAACGGGTGGTGATCGATGCCCCGCAGATCAACTTTATCGACTATTCCGGGGTGGAAATGCTTCACCAGGAAGCCCGACGTCTGCGCAGCCAGGGCCGCAGCCTGACCCTGCGCAGGGCGCGCCCGCAGGTGGTGGAGGAGTTGAAGAAGCTCGAAGGGGCTCAGAACTGCCCGATTCACTTCGAAGATTGACAGGCCCGACTGACACAACCTGTGGGAGCAAAGCTTGCTCCCACAGTTCTCCCCGCAGCCGCTAGAGAGCGAGCTGTCGCCGCAGCTCGGCCAGCACCGGTGCAGTGTCCGGACGAACGCCGCGCCACAAGTAAAACGCTTCGCCCGCCTGTTCCGCCAGCATGCCCAGGCCATCCATTGCTACCGCCGCGCCGTGTTCGCTGGCCCAGCGGCAGAAGGAGGTCGGTTCCTTGCCATACATCATGTCGTAGCAGAAGGTCCGGCCGGGCTCGATCAGGCTAGGGGCAATCGGCGGCACGGCGCCAGACAGGCTCGCGGACGTAGCGTTGATGATCAGATCCACTGGCTCCCGCAGCCAGTCGAAACCGCTGGCCGAGACGGGGCCCAGGTCGGCGAACAACTGCGCCAGCAATTCGGCTTTTTCCACCGTGCGGTTGGCGATGATCACCGAGGCCGGTGCTTCGGCCAACAGAGGTTCCAGGGCGCCGCGCACCGCACCACCGGCCCCCAGCAACAGGATGCGCTTGCCCTTGAGGCTGAAACCGGCATTGACCGTCAGGTCCCTTACCAGCCCGGCGCCGTCCGTGTTGTCGCCCAACAGGCGCCCGTCGTCGAGCTTGCTCAAGGTGTTGACCGCGCCGGCCCGTTGCGCACGCTCGGTCAGGCTGTCGGCCAGGCGAAAGGCGTCCTCCTTGAACGGCACAGTGACATTCGCCCCACGACCTTCGCGGAAAAAAGCCTGCGCGCACCCGGAAAAATCCTCCAGGGGTGCCAGCAGCGTGCTGTAGTCCAGCACCTGCCCGGTCTGTTCGGCGAACAGGCGGTGGATCAGCGGCGACTTGCTGTGGCCGATCGGGTTACCCATGACAACATAGCGATCCATGGACATCCCTCAGGCCGTCGCCAGCCAATCGCGATCCTGCAGGAAATACTCGGTCAGCCGCGCCTCTTCGCTGCCGGGTTCGGCTTTCCAGTCGTAGCCCCAACGCACCTGCGGCGGCAGGGACATCAGGATCGACTCGGTCCGTCCGCCCGATTGCAGCCCGAACAGGGTGCCGCGGTCGTAGACCAGATTGAATTCCACGTAGCGCCCACGGCGAAACTCCTGGAACTCCCGTTGCTTGGCCGTGAACGGGTCATGTTTGCGGCGGCGCACAATGGGCAGGTAAGCATCGATGTAAGCGTCGCCGATGGCGCGGATGAACGCGAAGCAGGTGTCGAAATCCCATTCGTTCAGGTCATCGAAAAACAGACCGCCGATGCCCCGGGGTTCGTTGCGATGCTTGAGGTGGAAATAGCTGTCGCACCAGGCCTTGTAGCGTGGGTACACCTCGGGGCCGAAGGGGGCGCAGGCCTGCTCGGCCACGCGGTGCCAGTGCACGCAATCTTCCTCCACGCCGTAATACGGCGTCAGATCGAAGCCGCCGCCGAACCACCAGACCGGTTCTTCGCCTTCCTTTTCGGCAATGAAAAAGCGCACGTTGGCATGGGAGGTCGGCACGTGGGGGTTGTGCGGGTGGATGACCAGCGACACTCCGAGGGCTTCAAAACCACGCCCGGCCAGTTCAGGTCGATGAGCGCTGGCCGACGGTGGGAGACCGCTGCCGAAGACGTGGGAAAAGTTGACGCCGCCCTTTTCAATGACTGTACCGTTTGCGATCACCCGAGTGCGACCACCGCCTCCGGCAGACCGGGTCCAGGCGTCTTCGACGAAACGTGTGCCTCCATCCTCGGCCTCCAGGGCAGCGCAGATGCGGTCTTGCAGGTCGAGCAGATAGGCTTTCACGGCCTCGGTGCGAGTGGTCATGACATCCCCTTATCAGGTCTGAGCCACGCGGCGTATAACGAGCCGGTGGCAAATGGGCGCACAGGATAACACCGCCGCTGGCCATGCCACAGTTGACGACGGTCAAGCATAGGAGTCCGATAGCAGGCTTGATAAAAGTCCTCAGACATGGAGAAAGTGATGATGGCCAAACGCATCCAGTTCAGTTCCCACGGCGGTCCCGAAGTGCTCGAGTACGTGGATTACCAGCCCGCCGAGCCGGGCCCGCAGCAAGTGCGCGTGAGCAACCGGGCGATCGGCCTGAACTTCATCGACACCTACTACCGCAGCGGTCTCTATCCGCCACCGGCCTTGCCGTCGGGGCTGGGTGCCGAAGGGGCGGGCGTGGTCGAGGCAGTCGGCAGCGAGGTCAAGCGCTTCAAGGTCGGTGACCGGGTGGCGTATGGCAGCGGTCCGCTGGGGGCCTACAGCGATGCGCATGTGCTGCCGGAGGCCAATCTCGTGCACCTGCCGGAATCCATCAGTTTCGAACAGGCCGCTGGGGTGATGCTTAAAGGGCTGACCGTGCAGTACTTGCTGCGCCAGACCTATGAACTCAAGGGCGGCGAAACCATCCTGTTCCACGCCGCGGCCGGTGGCGTGGGCTCCCTGGCCTGCCAATGGGCCAAAGCCCTGGGCGTGAAGCTGATCGGCACCGTCAGTTCGCCGGAAAAAGCCGCCGTTGCCAAGGCCCATGGCGCCTGGGAGACCATCGACTACAGCAAGGAAAACGTCGCGCAGCGTGTCCTGGAGTTGACTGACGGCAAGAAAGTCCCGGTGGTGTACGACGGGGTTGGCAAGGACACCTGGTTGACCTCCCTGGACTGCGTCGCGCCCCGCGGTTTGCTGGTGAGCTTCGGCAACGCCTCCGGTGCGGTGGAAGGTGTGAACCTGGGCATTCTCTCGGCCAAAGGTTCGCTGTACGTCACCCGCCCGACCCTGGCGACCTACGCCAACAACGCCGAAAACCTGCAACGCATGGCGGATGAACTGTTCGGGATGATCAGCAGCGGTAAGCTCACGGTGGATATCAACCAGCGGTATCCGCTGGCGGATGCGGCCAAGGCTCAGGCTGAACTGTCGGCGCGGCGGACGACGGGGTCGACCATTCTCCTGCCTTGAGGGTTGTGGCAAACCTAATGTGGGGCGCTCACAGATATTGCACCTGACAAAAAAACCTGTGGGAGCGGGCTTGCTCGCGAATGCGGTGGATCGGCTTGCATCTATGCTGAATGTGCCGATGCCTTCGCGGGCAAGCCCTCTTCCACAGAGGGTGTGCAAGGTGCCGAGGGTGGACTCTGCTCAGTCCGGGCGGACGACTTTGCCGGTCGCCAGGTCGCGGATGACGCTGGGGTTCTTGCGTCCGCCCAGGTTGCCGCCGAGTACCAGATCGATCTGTCCACGGAAGTATTGTTCGACGCGAATCCGCGTACGCGCCGCCGGGCGGCCCTGGGGGTTGGCCGAGGTGGAGACCAGCGGCCCGACCAGCGAGCACAGGTCGCGCACGGTCGGGTGGTCGCTGACCCGTAGTGCCACGGTGTCGTGCACGCCCGTGATCCATTCAGGTAGCAGGTTCTGATGCGGCACCAGCCAGGTATTGGGCCCCGGCCAGGTGCTGGCCATGCGGTCCATCCATGCCTCGGGAAAGTCTTCGAACAGGAAATCGAACTGGTGGATGTTATCGGCCACCAGGATCAACCCCTTGTCAGGCAGCCGCGACTTGATCGCCAGCAAGCGCTCGACCGCTTCCTCGTTCCACGGATCGCAGCCCAGGCCCCAGACCGCCTCGGTTGGATAGGCAATCACCGCCCCGGCGCGAATTTCTCGCGCGGCTTGTTGCACACGCCAACTGTTGACCATGAAAGTTTCTCCGCAACACACAATAAGGCTGTGCGCAGTTTACCGATCTTCCCCATAAAACCTAGCGTGCAAACCAACGTCCATTGTCGCAGATGGCCCGTCCCTCCATTTCCAGTTCGGTCAGTGCGGCCAGGACCTTGGGCAAGCCCCAGCCGCTGGCGTCGGCCAATGCTTCGCTGCTCTGCGGTGCGGCATGAAGCAGGCGCAGCAGTGGATGAGTCACTGGCGCGGGTTCCGAGGTCGCCGATATCCGTTGCCAACCGCGCAACGCTTCGAGGATATGCTCGACGGTTTCCACCAAGGCCGCGCCGTCGCGGATCAATTGGTGGCAGCCCCTCGCGCCGGGGTGATGGATCGACCCTGGAATGGCATACACCTCGCGGCCCTGTTCCGCCGCCAGTCGTGCGGTGATCAGCGAGCCGCTGGCCACGCTTGCCTCGACCACCAGCACGCCAAGGGACAAACCGCTGATGATTCGGTTACGGCGCGGAAAGTGGCTGGCATGGGGCGGCGCATCCAACGGAAACTCCGACAACACCGCGCTGCCTTGGTCGATCATGGCATTGGCCAAGCGACGATTACGCTGTGGATAAAAATTTTCCAGACCGGTACCCAGCACCCCGACGGTCTGTCCGCCGACGTCCAGCGCCGCTTGATGAGCTGCCGCATCGATGCCCAATGCCAGGCCACTGGTGATGACAAAACCGGCACTGGCCAGGCTGCGGGAAAATGCCGCCGCCGTGTCCATGCCCGGTCGCGAGGCGCGACGACTGCCGACCATCGCCAACTGAGGTTTCTCCAGAATCCTCGGGTCGCCTGCAACGAACAGCAGCGGTGGCGCATCGCTGATCTGCGCCAGCAGCGCGGGGTATTCAGGCTGGTCCCACATCAGTAAATGCTGGCCCTCGCGCTCCAGCCAGGCCAATGCCTGGGCGGCGCCGTCACGCACATCCGGATCGCGCCGTGCCCCGGCACAGGTCGCCGGCAGCCCCAGCGCACGCCACGCGCTGGCCGGCGCGCTGATGGCTTTCGAGGCCGAACCAAAGGCCTCCATCAAGGTCATGAAACGTTTGGGACCCAGCTCCGGCAAGCGGTGCAGGCGTAACCGAGCCTCCAGTTCCGCTGGGGAAACCGAAGCAGATTCAGGTAATGACATGCGATCGTCCTTGATCGTAATAGGCCCCGCTCATGCGGGAACAAGCTGTGGATAACTCTGTTGGTAAGTTGTGAAACCCGTTATGGATTGCGCACCTTGTCGAGGATCGCCAGAGAGCGCGAGGCGTACAGCACCAAGCCATAGCTGAGCTTGTCGTAGGTGCGGAAAACCATCAGCAGGCCGGCCCGTTCGTCCGGGATCTTCACCGGTTGACCGGTAATGCGGTCGCGCACGGTTTCGCCGGTTTTCATCACCGCCAGGACGTTGCCTTCGGCCAGCCCGTCGCGACGTCCCTTGTTCAGGGTCACCACGTCCAGCGCGCCGATCTGGGTCACGCCACGTGGCACATCGAGGATCAGCCCATCGATGTCCGTTTTGGGCGCGCTGGGCATGAAGGTCGAGTTGATCGAGCGCTCCTCGCCGCTGAACAGGCGATCGCCGAGACGGACTTCCTGGGTGGTGCGTTGCAACGCGAGGGTGGTGATATCGCCTTCGGTGGCGACGACCTCGCCACCCCCGATGTCGTCGGCGTTTATACCCAGAAATTCCTTGGTCTCGGGGTCGGTATAGACCTTGCCCTGGCGGAAGATGCCATACGCCGTCTGGTTCGGGTCGAACATGCCACGGGCAAAGATCCGGTCCCCCATGCCGCTGAGCACCCGTTCCGCATCGCCGGCGACCACATAGGGGGCCTTGTCGAAATCTTCAGGTGTGTCGACGATACGGTTGCTCAGCAGGAAGCTGTTGATGGCCTGCAGCGGAATGCTTGGGATCGCATCGGCCACCGGCGAGCTGCGCACGCGCGGCGATAGCTTGATGGTGCCTCGCGACGCGCCGCGATTGAGGGTCAGCCGTGGCTGGCCGTTGACGTAGACCAGCGTCAGGGTGTCGCCGGGATAGATCAGGTTCGGGTTTTCGATCTGCGGGTTGGCCTGCCAGAGTTCGGGCCATTTCCAGGGTTCACGCAGGTATTTGCCGGAAATGTCCCACAGCGTGTCCCCCGACACCACAGTGTATTGCTGCGGAAAACCTTCCCGAAGTTGCACTTGCCCATGCGCAAGGCCGGCCGAGGCCAGGAGCAGCAGGGCGAGTAGTGATTTCCTCATGCGGTGAATCCCTTTATCATGTGCGTTCGCGTAAAACGCCAGAGCCCCCATGGCTCGCGCCGATTCAGAAGCAGCGTTTTACAACGGTAGCCTGCATCCCAAGACACGCCAGGCCAGCCACCCGACTTTACCTCACACGTGCATTGATCAAGCTTATGGCCATTTTGAACATCCTCGAATTTCCGGACCCGCGCCTGCGCACTATCGCCAAACCGGTGGCCGTAGTGGACGACGAAGTGCGCCAGTTGGTCGATGATATGTTTGAAACAATGTATGAAGCGCCGGGCATCGGCCTTGCCGCGACCCAGGTCAACGTGCACAAGCGTATCGTCGTGATGGACCTCTCCGAAGACCGCAGCGAGCCGCGGGTGTTCATCAACCCCGAGTTCGAGACCCTAACCGACGAGATGGAGCCGTATCAGGAAGGCTGCCTTTCGGTACCGGGCTTCTACGAAAACGTCGACCGTCCCCAGAAGGTCAGGATCAAGGCCCTGGACCGCGACGGCCAACCCTACGAGCTGATTGCCGAGGGCCTGCTGGCGGTGTGCATCCAGCACGAGTGTGACCACCTCAACGGCAAGTTGTTCGTGGATTACCTGTCGACCCTCAAGCGTGACCGGATCAAGAAAAAACTGGAAAAAATCCACCGCCAGAATGCTTGATGCCCCTCTTCAAAGGCTTGCTGCGGCAAGCCTTTTTCTTTTTGCGACTGCCTTGTAATTGAGAGCTTCCCATGACTGAGCCACTGCGCATCGTCTTTGCCGGCACTCCCGAATTTGCCGCCGAACACCTCAAGGCCCTGCTGGCCAGCCCCCACGAGATCGTCGCGGTCTACACCCAGCCGGATCGCCCTGCCGGTCGCGGACAAAAGCTGATGCCCAGCCCGGTCAAACAGTTGGCCGTGGAAAATGGCATCCCAGTGCTGCAGCCGCCGACCCTGCGAGACGCGCAGGCACAAGCTGAACTGGCCGCATTGAAGCCGGATTTGATGGTAGTGGTCGCCTATGGCTTGATCCTGCCCCAGGCGGTGCTGGACATTCCGCGTCTGGGTTGCATCAACAGCCACGCCTCGCTGTTGCCGCGCTGGCGCGGTGCGGCGCCGATCCAGCGCGCCGTGGAAGCCGGCGACGCCGAAAGCGGCGTGACCGTGATGCGCATGGAAGCCGGCCTGGACACCGGGCCGATGCTGCTCAAGGTCAGCACCCCCATCAGCGCCGAAGACACCGGCGGCAGCCTGCACGACCGCCTCGCGCTGATCGGTCCGCCAGCGGTGGTCCAGGCCATCGCCGGCCTGGCCGCCGGTACGCTGCAAGGCGAAGTGCAGGACGACAGCCTCGCCACCTACGCCCACAAATTGAACAAGGACGAGGCGCGCATCGACTGGAGCCGCCCGGCTGTCGAACTGGAACGTCTGGTGCGGGCCTTCAACCCCTGGCCGATCTGCCATAGCACTTTGAACGGCGAAGCCCTGAAAGTGTTGGCGGCCCGCCTGACCGAAGGGCAGGGCGCACCGGGACACATCATCGGCGCCAGCAAGGACGGCCTTGTCGTTGCCTGTGGCGAGCAGGCGCTGTGTCTGACGCGTCTGCAATTGCCCGGCGGCAAGGCGCTGAACTTCAGCGATTTGTTCAACAGCCGCCGCGAGAAATTTACCCTCGGCACGGTCCTCGGCCAAACGGCGGACGCCTCATGAATCCGCGTCTGGCCGCCGCCAAGGCCCTCGCCGCTGTCCTCAGCGGCAAAGCCTCGCTCAACAGTTCCCTGCCGACCCAGCTGGACAAGGTGGAAGACCGTGATCGCGGCTTCACCCAGGACTTGGCATTCGGCACCGCCCGCTGGCAGCCACGGTTGTCGGCCTTGGCGGCCAAGCTGTTGCAGAAGCCGTTCAAGGCCGCCGACGCCGACGTCGAAGCGTTGCTGCTGGTGGGGCTCTATCAGCTGCTCTACACCCGCGTCCCCGCTCACGCCGCCATCGGCGAGACCGTGGGTTGCGCCGACAAACTGAAAAAACCCTGGGCCAAGGCCCTGCTCAATGCCGTGTTGCGCCGCGCCCAGCGGGAGAGCGAAAGCCTGCTGGCCGAACTGGAGCGCGACCCGGTGGTACGCACCGCCCACCCGCGCTGGCTGCAGAAATCCCTGAAAGCTTTCTGGCCCGAGCAGTGGGAAGCCATCTGCGCGGCCAACAACGCCCATCCGCCGATGATCCTGCGGGTCAACCGTCGCCACCACACTCGCGATGCCTACCTGGCGTTGCTGGGCGAGGCGGGCGTCCCGGCGATCCCTTGCCAGCACAGCCGCGATGGCATCGTCCTGGAAACCCCCGGCGACGTGCGCACCCTGCCGGGGTTTGCCGAAGGTTGGATCAGCGTCCAGGACGAAGCCGCGCAACTGGCCGCCGACCTGCTGGAACTGGCGCCGGGCCAACGGGTACTGGACGCCTGCTGCGCGCCGGGTGGCAAGACCTGCCACATCCTCGAAGCCGAGCCGAAGCTGGCCGGTGTAGTGGCCGTGGACCTGGAGGCCAAACGCCTGGTGCGGGTAAAGGAAAATCTTGAACGCCTGGGCCTCGACGCCAAGCTGATCGCCGCCGACGGCCGCGACACCGCGAGCTGGTGGGACGGCAAGCCGTTCCAGCGGATCCTGCTGGACGCGCCATGTTCGGCCACCGGTGTGATTCGTCGTCACCCCGACATCAAACTCACCCGCCAGCCGGACGACATCGCCGCACTGGCGGTATTGCAGGGCGAATTGCTCGATGCCTTATGGCAGACCCTCCAAGTGGGCGGCATCCTGCTCTATGCCACCTGTTCGACCTTGCCGACCGAGAACACTGAAGTGATCGAGGCTTTCCTGACTCGCACGCCGGGCGCGCGGGAGCTGGACATTGCCAGTCAGGCCGGCCTGAAGCAGCCCCATGGCCGTCAGTTGCTGGCTCAGGAAGGCGGCCATGATGGGTTCTACTACGCCAAGCTGATAAAAATCGCCGCGCGCGGCTAAGACCGATTCAATAGGAGTGAGCGGATGAAAATCATCATCCTCGGCGCAGGACAGGTTGGCGGATCGCTGGCGGAGCATCTGGCCAGCGAGGCCAACGACATCACCGTGGTCGATACGAACGGCGACCGTCTGCGCGACCTCGGCGACCGCCTCGACATCCGTACCGTGCAAGGACGCGGTTCATTGCCGACCGTGCTGCGCCAGGCCGGCGCGGACGATGCCGACATGCTGGTGGCCGTCACCAACAGCGACGAAACCAACATGGTCGCTTGCCAGGTGGCCCACACCCTGTTCCACACTCCGACCAAGATTGCCCGCGTGCGCGAAGCGGCCTACCTGACCCGCGCCGACCTGTTTGACAACGAAGCGATCCCGGTGGACGTGCTGATCAGCCCCGAGCAGGTGGTGACCAACTACATCAAACGCCTGATCGAGCACCCCGGCGCCTTGCAGGTGATCGACTTTGCCGAGAGCAAGGCGCAACTGGTGGCGGTCAGGGCCTACTACGGCGGGCCGCTCGTGGGCCAGCAACTGCGCCAGCTGCGCGAGCACATGCCGAACGTGGAGACACGGGTCGCGGCGATTTTCCGACGTGACCGTCCGATCCTGCCCCAGGGCGATACGGTGATCGAAGCGGACGACGAGGTCTTTTTCATCGCTGCCAAGGCGAACATTCGTGCTGTGATGAGCGAAATGCGCCGTCTCGACGAGAACTACAAGCGCATCGTCATCGCCGGCGGTGGGCAGATCGGCGAACGTCTGGCAGAAGCCATCGAAAGCCGCTACCAGGTGAAGATCATCGAGATGAATCCGGCGCGCTGCCGCTACCTCTCCGACACCCTCGACAGCACCGTGGTGTTGCAGGGCAGTGCATCGGACCGCGACCTGCTGCTGGAAGAAAACATCGCCGACGCCGACATCTTCCTGGCCCTGACCAACGACGACGAAGCCAACATCATGTCCTCGCTACTGGCCAAGCGCCTGGGCGCGAGAAAAGTGATGACCATCATCAACAACCCGGCCTACGTCGACCTGATCCAGGGCGGCGACATCGACATCGCCATCAGCCCGCAACTGGCGACCATCGGTACCTTGCTGGCCCACGTGCGACGCGGCGACATCGTCAGCGTCCACTCCCTGCGCCGCGGCGCCGCCGAAGCCATCGAAGCGATTGCCCATGGCGATGCCAAGTCCAGCAAAGTCATCGGCAAAGCCATCCGCGACATCGGCCTGCCGCCCGGTACCACCATCGGCGCGATCATACGAGACGAAGAGGTCCTGATCGCCCACGACGACACCGTGATCCAGACCGGCGACCATGTGATCCTGTTCCTGGTGGACAAGAAGCACATTCGCGATGTCGAGAAGCTGTTTCATGTGGGGTTGAGTTTTTTCTGATCCGGGTTTTGCAGTGATGCCAAGGGCCTCATCGCGAGTAGGCTCGCTCCCACAGTGGTTCAATGCTGCTCACAAGATTTGTGTTTACCAGCGATCCCCTGTGGGAGCGAGCCTGCTCGCGATAGCCATCTAACATTCAACAGATCAGCCACTGGAACAACCCAAAAAGGACAGGTCCCCATGCTCGAATCCCTGGAAAAAATGCTAGCCAAGGGCATCGACAATCCCCTGCTGCGCTTCGGCCTGGGCAAAGGCTACCTCGACCTGGGCGACTACCCTCGCGCCGCCGAACACTTCCAGCGCTGCATTGAACTCGATCCCAAATACTCCGCCGCGTGGAAGCTTCTGGGCAAGGCCCACCAGGGCCAAGGCAACCTCCCAGCCGCCCGCCACGCCTGGGAACAAGGCCTGCAAGCCGCCCAAGCCCACGGCGACAAGCAGGCTGAAAAGGAAATGACCGTGTTCCTGAAAAAACTGGACCGCCATTCCTGACACAAAAACCGACGATCAAGCCAAGTCAGCCGTTCTTAAACGGGCTGCTCAACCACCGCTGTCCTCGACGCAAGCGTTTCCAGAATCGCATCACGGCACACCGCTAGAATTTCATCGGCCAACGGCGAATCGTCCGGACAGGCTCGTGACATGACAAGCGCGCCAAGCGCATGGGCCATGTTGGAAAGACACTGCGCCCGGGCAGCCTCAGCGTCTGCTTGGCCGCTTTCGGTCCGGCCTTTGAGCAGCACCGCCAGCTGAGTCTCGATACCCGCGGCAAAGGTGGCTCGAACCCCTTCCTCTTTGCGCGCTGCATCACCGCACAAGGCTGCCAGCGTGCACCCGCTGGCGCGGTCATCGCGGTGCTCGCGCGCCAGGTACAACCTGATGTACTCCTCGGCGGAATTGCCTGTCGTCAGCACGGCCGAACGCTCGATACCGCACGCGGATGACTCGGCCATCAGATCAGCCTTGGAATTGAAGTGCTTGTAGAACCCGCCTTGGGTAAAACCGGCAGCCGCCATCAGATCCGCGATACCGACGCCGTCGTACCCACGTTCTCTGAACAGCGCTGAGGCGGTTTCCACGATATGCGCACGATTGGCCTGCGCCTGTTGTTTCGTGACTTTCATCATCCAATCCAAACGTTGTCCACACAGGACATCATCATACATTGATGTCGAGCAACATCAAAACGTTGACTTTTTAGAGTTTGGTCGTAATCATAAAAGTCATTCCGTATCGGAAGCCGACCATCTCCGGTTGAAACACACCTCACAGAAGCCATCAGGAAGCCTCACCATGACCACACTTGCGACTGTTCTCATCACCGGCGCCTCCAGCGGTATCGGCGCCACTTATGCCAAGCGCTTTGCCCATCGCGGCCACGACTTGGTCCTTGTTGCACGCGATAAAGAGCGCCTTGAGGCGCTGGCCGCGCAGCTTCGCGAAGAAAACGGCATTGCTGTCGAAGTGCTCCAGGCTGATTTGACCTCCGCCACCGATCTTGGCGCAGTCGAAGCCCGCCTGCGTGAGGACTCTCGTATTGGTGTACTGATCAACAACGCCGGGCTGGCGCAGGCCGGCGGGTTCGTTCAACAGAGCGCCGATGCGATCGACCGGCTTGTTTCGCTGAACGTCTTGGCGGTCACTCGCCTGGCGGCTGCGGTGGCTCCTCGCTTTGCCCAGTCGGGTACGGGCGCCATCGTCAACCTCGGCTCGGTGGTGGGTTTTGCACCTGAATTCGGCATGTCGGTGTATGGCGCTACGAAGGCTTTCGTCCTGTTCCTGTCCCAGGGACTGCACCTGGAGTTGTCCGCCAAAGGTGTCTACGTCCAAGCGGTATTGCCGGCGGCCACCCGCACCGAAATCTGGGAGCGCGCAGGGTTTGATATCAACGCCTTGCCCGAAGTGATGGATGTCGAAGAACTCGTCGATGCGGCCCTGATCGGCTATGACCGCCGGGAGCTGGTGACCATCCCACCGCTGCACGTAGAGGAACGTTGGAACGCCTTGGAGCAGGCCCGTCAGGGCTTGATGTCAGACATTCGGCAGGCCCATGCCGCCGAGCGTTATCAACCGGAATCCGTGCAGTGAGAGCACTCACATTCAAACGCTATGGCAAGTCGCCGGAGGTCGGGTTCGAGCAGGTTCCGCGCCCGACCCACAAGCCTGACGAGCTGTTGGTCGAGGTTCACGCGGCCGGGGTGAACCCCATCGACAACATGATCCTGACCGGTATGTTCAAGCCCGTCATCAAGCTCCAGCTCCCGGCCGTCATGGGCAGCGACCTTGCTGGCGTGGTGACGCAGATCGGCAGCGCAGTGACTCGCTTCAAAGTAGGGGATGCGATTTTCGCCAGCATTTTCGATCTCGGCACTGGTTCAATCGCCGAGTTCGCTGTCGTACCCGAGCGTGTCGCCGCACTGAAACCGGACAACCTGGACTTTGTGCAAGCCGCCTCCATCCCCATGGTCGGGCTGACTTCCTGGCAAGCGTTGAAACAACGCGCCAATCTGATGCCCGGCCAGAAAGTCTTCATCCCCGCAGGCTCAGGGGGCATCGGCACCTTCGCGATCCAGCTGGCCAAACACCTGGGCGCCAAGGTGGGCACGACCACCAGTGCCGCCAACATCGAGCTGGTTCGCAGCCTGGGCGCGGATGAGATCGTCGATTACAAGACGCAGGCATTCGAACGGGTGCTAAGCGGATACGACGTGGTACTCGGCACCACCAAAGGAGATGCGATTGAAAAGTCCGTGGGCATTCTCAATCGGGGGGGCAAGATCGTCTCCCTCGTCGGCCCGCTGGACAAGGCCTTTGCCAAGACCCGCCGGCTGAACGTCTTCCTTGCCTTCGTATTCGGTCTGATGAGTCGCAAGATCAGGAGCCTCGCGAAAAAGCACGACGTGACTTATTCGTTCCTCTTCGTTCATCCGGATGGCGCCCAGCTCAATGAGATTGGCAACCTGATCAGCGCCGAACGGATCAAACCGGTGATTGACCGAGTCTTTCCTTTCGAACAAGCGAAGGAAGCGCTCGATTACCTGGCCCAGGGCCGTGCGAAGGGCAAGGTGGTTGTCAGGATGAAGTGATCGAAGCCAATTAGCCAATAGCCGACGATGGTCCTGTGGGAGCGAGGCTTGCCCGCGATGACGATCTCACTCCCGACACACGATAAGGATCACTGAGCTACGAGCGACCGATCCTATGTATTGACATATCGAAAAATCTCGATATCCTCGCCGCATGGACCTACTCGAAATATTCAAAGCCCTCTCAAACCCGACACGTCTCCAAATCCTGAAAGGTTTGAAGGATCCGGCAAAGAACTTCCCCCCGCAGGATGAGGGTGACGTTCACACGGTCGGCGTCTGCGTCAGCAGTATCCAGGAAGGCATCGGGCTGTCGCAGTCAACGGTGTCCGGTTATCTGGCGACGCTGCAACGGGTGGGCCTGGTGGAAGTGCGGCGCATCGGCCAGTGGACCTACTACAAACGCAATGAAGCAACCATCAGCGCTCTGGCCGAGATCATCGGGAAAGACCTGTAGTATTTTTTTGCCGCAATATATCGAGATATCTCGATATCCCTTTTTCTAGATGCGAGGATTTACCATGAAAGCGATGATGCTGAAATCATTCGGCGGTCCTGAATCGTTCGAACTGCGTGAAGTGCCCAAGCCTGTGCCGCAAGCGGGGCAAGTCCTGGTCCGTGTGCACGCCACTTCCATCAACCCACTGGATTACCAGGTTCGACGCGGCGACTATCCCGACCTGGTGCCACTGCCGGCCATCACCGGCCACGACGTATCTGGCGTGGTCGAAGCCGTTGGGCCGGGTGTGACCACCTTCGCGCCTGGAGACGAAGTCTGGTACACCCCGCAGATATTTGAAGGGTCAGGCAGCTACGCCGAGTACCACGTCGCGGCCGAAAGCATTGTCGGGAAGAAACCGCCCGAGTTGAGCCATCTTGAGGCCGCAAGCCTGACCCTGGTGGGCGGGACGGTGTGGGAAGCGCTGGTGGTGCGTGCGGCGCTCAGGGTCGGGGAGAGCATTCTTATCCACGGCGGCGCTGGAGGCGTCGGGCATGTCGCGATCCAAGTGGCCAAAGCCATGGGCGCCCGGGTATTCACCACCGTGCGCGACGCGAACGCCGAGTTTGTCCGTAGCTTGGGTGCCGACGTGATCATCGACTACGAGAAAGAAGACTATGTCGATGCCGTCCTTCGGGAAACCGCTGGCCACGGCGTTGATGTCGTGTTCGACACCATCGGCGGCAACACCCTGACGCGCAGCCCCGACGTGCTCGCCCAACTGGGCCGCGTCGTCTCGATCGTCGACATCGCCCAGCCACAAAACCTCGTCCAGGCCTGGGGCAAGAACGCGAGCTATCACTTCGTGTTCACCCGGCAAAACCGCGGCAAGCTCGATGAGTTGAGCGCCCTGATCGCCCGCGGTCAGCTGCGCCCACACGTCGGCGCCGTCTACTCGCTCGCCGACATTCCCCTGGCCCATGCCCGACTGGAAAGTCCCAACAACGGCCTGCGAGGCAAAATCGCGATTGCCGTCGAGCCGTCGCTCTTTCCGTAACTGCGCAGACAATTCAGAGGTGCATCATGGTTTATGAAATCGCTGTGCTCCCCATTCACAAAGAACGCATTGAAGGTTTCCGAAGTGCATTTGCCGAAGTCGCCCCATTGCTCACCCGCGCCAAGGGCTATGGCGGCCACCTACTCGCGCAAGGAATTGAAAGCCCCGAGCAATTCAACCTGATCGTGCGATGGCAATCATTGGAAGACCACACGCCGGGCTTCGAAGCGAGTGAAGACCATCGCCTGTTCATGATGGGCCTGGAGGAATATTTCTCGGGAGAACCGAAGGTCTACCATGTTGAGGGGGGCAGTTTCTAAGCGTGTCCAAACAGAAACGGGGAGGATTTATTCTGAAAATAAATCCTCCCCGTTTCTGTTTTTTGTCACCCAGGGGCAACGGCTAGCGCTTCAATCAGCCAAAGATTTTTACGCTTTCTTTACGACTGCTGTTTCCACCCTCAAAGATACTGGCGGCGATTCTCCTGATCGTCCGTGCCTGTACGACTTCTTCCCCGCCATTCGAGAGAAGCGAACCTTGAGTGAAACCGCGACCCTTACCCATGAAAACTCGTCATCCAAAACATCAGGGCTGGGCTTGCTCGTCGCTGCGGTCGGGGTGGTCTATGGGGATATTGGCACCAGTCCTCTTTACACGTTGAAAGAAGTTTTTTCCGGGCACTTCGCAATCCAGGCCAATCATGAGGGCGTGCTGGGCATTCTGTCGTTGATCTTCTGGTCGCTGATCTGGGTCGTCTCGATAAAATATGTCCTGTTCATTCTGCGCGCCAGCAACCAGGGCGAAGGCGGCATCATGGCGTTGACCGCGCTGGCCCGCCGCGCGGCGGCGCCTTATCCGCACCTGAGCAAGGTACTGGTGCTGCTTGGCCTCTTCGGTGCGGCTCTTTTTTACGGTGACAGCATGATCACCCCGGCTATTTCAGTGCTCTCGGCGGTCGAGGGGCTACAGCTGGCGTTTGACGGAATTGAACACTGGGTTGTGCCCTTGTCAGTGATCGTGCTGGTGGTGCTGTTCTTGATACAGAAACACGGCACGGCTCGCATTGGCATCCTGTTCGGCCCGGTGATGGTGCTGTGGTTCGTCGTGTTAGGTGCACTGGGAATCTACGGCATCTTGCAGCGGCCGGAAGTGCTGCAAGCGCTCAATCCTTATTGGGGCGTGCATTTTTTTATCGCTCATCCGGGAATCGGCGTGGCCATCCTTGGGGCCGTGGTTCTCGCATTGACCGGCGCCGAAGCGTTGTATGCCGACATGGGCCACTTCGGCCGCAAACCCATTTCCCGTGCCTGGTTCGTGCTGGTGCTGCCAGGGCTGGCACTCAATTACTTTGGCCAAGGGGCCTTGATCCTGGAAAACCCGGAGGCCGTGCGCAATCCGTTTTATCTGCTTGCGCCCGGCTGGGCTCTGCTGCCGATGGTTGCGCTCGCCACACTGGCGACGATCATCGCTTCCCAAGCCGTGATCTCCGGTGCCTTTTCCCTGACGCGCCAGGCCATCCAGTTGGGATACGTCCCGCGGATGTTCATCCAGCACACCTCCAGCCAGGAGCAGGGGCAAATTTACATTGGCACGGTTAACTGGGCGTTGATGGTCGGCGTGGTGCTGCTGGTGATCGGTTTCGAATCGTCCAGCGCCTTAGCGGCTGCTTATGGCGTCGCGGTGACGGGCACCATGTTGATCACCACCCTTCTGTCCTCGGCTGTCGTCCTGCTGCTCTGGAAAACCCCACGTTGGTTGGCCATTCCGATGCTGATCGGTTTTCTTCTGGTCGACACCCTGTACTTCGCGGCCAATGCACCAAAGATTTTCCAGGGCGGTGCGTTTCCGGTCATTGCCGGTATTGGCCTGTTCATTTTGATGACCACCTGGAAGCGCGGCCGCAACATCGTCGTCGAACGGTTGGATGAAACGGCACTGCCGCTGCCGCTGTTCATCGGCAGCATCCGTTCGCAACCTCCCCATCGCGTACAGGGAACGGCAGTATTCCTCACGGCCAGGACAGATGCGGTCCCCCACGCACTGTTGCACAACCTGCTGCATAACCAGGTGCTGCATGAGCAAGTGGTGTTGCTCACCGTGGTGTCTGAAGACAGCCCACGGGTGAGCGCCGAACGCCGGTTCGAGGTGCACGCCTATGGTGAAGGATTCTTCCGGGTCAGCCTGCACTTTGGCTTTATCGAAGAGCCCGACGTGCCCTTGGCGTTGAGCCTCTGCCACTTGGCTGAACTGGACTTCAGCCCGATGCGCACCACCTATTTCCTGAGCCGGGAAACCGTCATCCCGAGCAAACGCATAGGCATGGCCCGTTGGCGAGAAAGCCTGTTCGCCTTTTTGCTGAAAAACGCCAACAGCAACCTCAAGTACTTCAAGCTGCCATTGAATCGGGTGATCGAACTGGGCACCCAGGTGGAAATGTAAGCGGCCCGCTCATAGGGAAACCGGCTTTGCGAAGTGTGGAGACTGCCCGAACGACTCGATCAAGAGTTCCGTGAGGGCTTGTATCTTCCGAGCCGGATGCTGCCCTGGCGGACGGACAACATAAGCGCCTGCCGGAGGCGGTGGATACCGGGTCATGATGGGCACCAGCGCCCCTGACCTCACACCTTCATAGGTCAGGCAGTCCGGCAGATAGGCGACCCCCAACCCTGCGACAGCGGCAGCGACCAGAGCGACGCCGTTGTCCGCCTTGAAGCGTCCGTGCGGACGAACCGTCACCACTTTGTCGCCGTCCATGAACTGCCAGGATTCGGTGCCCTGCATGAGCGCCTCGTGTGCAGACAATTCCTCGGGCGATTCGGGTGCGCCATGGGCCTCTATATAACCGGGGCTGGCGACGAGCTTGGTATAAATCGGGCCGATACCCCTGGCAATCAGGTTTGAGTCCGGCAGATAGCCGACGCGTATCGCGCAATCAAAACCTTCGGCGATCAAATCGACGAAGCGATCGCTGTAGCAGGTCTGAATATTCAGCGAGGGATGGCGGCGAGCCATTTCCGCCAGCATCGGGGCAAAGTGAGTTGGTCCAAAAGAAAGCGGGGCGGCAATGCGCAACCGGCCGCGAAGGGGACCTGTGGGCAGCAGCGTTTCCTTGGCCATGTCGATCTCGGCACAGACCCTGGCCGCATGTTCGCGAAAAGCGGTTCCCGCCTCGGTGAGGGCCGCCCCGCGAGTCGTTCGCGCCAATAACTGGATACCCAGCTCCGCCTCCAGCCGCACCAGCCTGCGGCTGACGATCGATTTGGACAGGCCCAGCCGCAGCGCCGCCGGCGAAATACCCCCGGCATCAGCGACCTCTACAAAGGTTTGCAGCGCTTCGATATCCAAATCAGCGTTCCCCATTCTGCAACACAGAAACCCTCGGGATGCTACTACTGAGTCAAGTGGCGCAACAGCACAATCCTGCTTCCTGGCGACGTCGCCCGGAAAGTGAGCACCTCCAACGCAGTGACGACTTCAGCGGGCTCGCTCTTCATCAATCGAGCCCTCGAACCGTCCATGCGCAAACGACAACTAGAAGCAGGAGCAGCACATGACAAGCGAGGCAATCCGCAACCCCCTGACCGACCACCTCTTGTCGCCTGAAAACTCGGCGCTGATCATCATCGACTACCAGCCCATCCAAGTGTCCTCGATCCGCTCGATGCCGCGTGACGAACTGGTGTTCAACATCACGAGCGTGGCCAAGGCGGCGATCAACTACAACCTTCCGATCATCCATTCGACGGTCAACGTCGCTACCGGTCGCAATAAACCGCCCATCGAGCAGCTGCAGAACGTCTTGGGGCATCTGCCCACTTATGACCGAACCTCGATCAACAGTTGGGAAGACGTCGAGTTCAAACAGGCAGTCAAAGCCACTGGCCGGCGCAAACTCATCATGACCGCGCTCTGGACTGAAGCGTGCCTGACCTTTCCAGTACTCGATGCGATACAGGAGGGTTATGAAGTCTACGTGCCGGTTGACGCAGTCGGTGGCACCTCCGTTGCCGCGCATGAGGCGGCGTTACGGCGAATCGAGCAAGCGGGGGCCAAACTGATCAGTCGCGTGCAGATGTATTGCGAACTCCAGCGCGATTGGGCGCGGGAAGCGACTGTCGCGGGCTTTATGGGCGTGTTTGAAAACGCTGATGGTTTTAATGCTGAAAAGGCCCTGTAGGCTAAGTCTCTGAGTAATGAGGTGAGAAGGGGTGAGGCCCGTAAAAACAGGTCTCACCCTTTTTCATGCTTTTCCTGAAGGTCAGCTCCCTTCGTTATTGCAACTGGCCGCATGCTTGAGGTACGTCACGGCTCGCTGCTCACCCATTGAATCGAGGTAGGTCATCTTTGCATTCACCAACCCGCAGGTCTGGCCACTGTCTTCGGTCAGCGAGACCACTTGCTTGATGTCCAGGTGGGTGCCGTAGGTGTAGCTTTCGCTGGCTGCCGTGTTCTGGGCCATGGCAGGCAATGCGCCGGCGCCCAAGGCAGTGATCAGGCACGCGGTGGCGATATTTTTCAGGTTCATGGTCGTCTTCCTTCAATGAATTCGATGGTTTCATCGAGGCGATTCATGTTGTCTCGATGGCGCTCATTAAAGGCCCGTGGAGTATCTCGGCTGTGTCGAGAAACGCCTCGGTTGAATGCGTTACGTATCCGAGGCGGGTTGCGATACACAGCGATACAATCGCCGCTGTTTTGTCTGGGCTCTGGTCAACGGGGCATCGCCACACTGCGCAATGGTTGCGCGCATTTCGGAGAGCAGGGCATGGAACGTGTCGATCACATATTGATCGTGGATGATGATCGCGAGATCAGGGAGTTGGTCGGCAACTACCTGAAGAAGAATGGTCTGCGCACCACCGTGGTTGCGGATGGTCGCCAGATGAGGGCTTTTCTCGAAACCAACCAGGTGGATCTCATCGTCCTCGACATCATGATGCCGGGTGATGACGGGCTGCTGCTGTGCCGCGAACTGCGCGCCGGCAAGCACAAGGCAACTCCGGTGCTGATGCTGACCGCTCGCACCGACGAAACCGACCGCATCATTGGCCTGGAAATGGGCGCCGACGACTATCTGGCCAAACCCTTCGCTGCCCGGGAGTTGCTGGCGCGGATCAATGCCGTGCTGCGACGTACCCGCATGCTGCCACCCAACTTCGTCGTCAGCGAAAGTGGTCGCATGCTCAAGTTCGGCCGCTGGCGCCTGGACACCACCGCCCGCCATCTGCTCGATGAGGATGACACCCTCGTTTCGCTGAGCGGCGCCGAGTACAGGCTGCTGCGGGTATTTCTCGATCACCCTCAGCGGGTGCTGAGTCGCGACCAGTTACTCAACCTGACCCAGGGCCGTGACGCGGACATCTTCGACCGCTCCATTGACTTGCTGGTCAGCCGCGTGCGCCAGCGCTTGCTGGATGACGCCCGCGAACCACTCTATTTGAAGACCGTGCGCAATGAAGGCTACGTCTTTACCTTTGCGGTCGAAATGCTCGAGGAGCAGGCATGAAGCTCGCGTTGCAATGGCCCCGCACACTGGCCTCGCGGCTATGGCTGGTGTTCCTGGTCGGTTTGATACTCGCCCAGTCCCTGACGTTCGCGGCCCAGTATTACGAACGCTACCAAAGCACCAAGACGGCCATGTTGGGCAACTTCGAGCACGACACGGCGACCTCCATCGCCATCCTCGACCGTCTGCCTGCCGACGAGCGTCCGGCGTGGACCAAGCGTCTGCAGCGGCGCAACTATGACTACTTGCTGCGCGAACATGACCCTGGCATTGCACTGGCCTCGAACGATCTCGCGGCGACGGCCGCGCAATCGCTTCAAGGCGCGCTTGGCCGCAACTATGACCTGACCTTCGTCCAGATCCCCGGGCCGCAGCAGCACTTCCAGGCCCAGGTGCGACTGGCTGACGGCAGCCCGGTCACCATCGACGTGCGGCCCTCGGTCAGGCCGTTGTCGCCCTGGCTGCCCTTTGTCCTGGTCGGCCAGCTGGTGTTGCTGATCGGTTGCACCTGGCTGGCGGTGCGGATCGCGATACGCCCGCTCAGCCGCCTGGCCGAGGCGGTCGAGAACCTCGACCCGAATGCACACCCCGTACAGCTGGATGAAAGCGGCCCTCGGGAAGTCGCCTACGCCGCCCGGGCCTTCAACAGCATGCAGGCGCGTATCGCCGCTTACCTGAAAGAGCGCATGCAACTGCTGGCGGCCATTTCCCATGACTTGCAGACTCCCATCACGCGCATGAAGCTGCGCGCCGAATTCATGGACGACTCGGTAGAGAAGGACAAACTGGGCAACGACCTGAATGAAATCGAGCACCTGGTGCGCGAAGGCGTTGCTTATGCTCGCAGTGTCCATGGCGCGACCGAGGCCAGTTGCCGCATCGGGCTGGACTCGTTTCTCGACAGCCTGGTCTGCGACTATCAGGACACCGGTCGCGAGGTCAGCCTGTGCGGCAAGAACGGCGCGGTCATCGAGACAAGACCCCATGCCCTGCGCCGTATCCTGGTGAATCTGGTGGACAACGCGCTGAAGTACGCTGGCTCCGCCGAGGTGGAGATCGGTGGCGACGCGAGCACGGGCGTTTCGA
Source organism: Pseudomonas uvaldensis (assembly GCF_021271205.1). Classification (GTDB taxonomy): domain Bacteria; phylum Pseudomonadota; class Gammaproteobacteria; order Pseudomonadales; family Pseudomonadaceae; genus Aquipseudomonas; species Aquipseudomonas uvaldensis. Next base: position 59,601 of record NZ_JAIWKS010000009.1, on the reverse strand, counting down.
TCAGTGTGCTCGACCGAGGCCCGGGCATTCCCGAGGAGGTCCTGGCCGAGGTGGTCAAGCCGTTCTATCGGGTGGAAAGCTCACGCAACCGCAGCACTGGCGGCACCGGCCTGGGCCTGGCCATCGCCCAGCAATTGGCTGTCGCGATTGGTGGGTCGCTGAGCCTGCGCAACCGCGACGGCGGCGGTCTTTGCGTGACCCTCGACTTCAGCGCCGATCGGTAGGCCGTGCTGGCTGCACCTTGTGTGCAGCCTCTACCGGCCGGATCCAGGGGTCATTTGTAAGCCACTGTATCCAGCACATTCGCATACTCATAAGAACGTATAACCGCCGGTTGTCGAACATAGCCGGTATACATGCCCCTGCAAGAATTCTCTCCATCGACTCGCCATCGGATCCCCGAATAGCGAGCCCTCACGACAGGAGTTCTTGCCATGAATACCTCAACCTTCCGCCCCCAGGGCTGGCAACTGTTCGGCCTGATCGCGGCGCTGGTGGTCGCGATGAGCATCACGACCGTAGCCGTCCACCCTGATCTAGTCGAAGGATTGCGCAGCGCCATTCGTGCCACCGCCCGTTCTTCCTTCGCATTGTTTCTGATCGCATTCACCGCGTCGGCCTTTGCCGTACTGGTGCCTTCACCATTCTCCAAGGCACTGGTGCGCGAAAGGCGCTTCATCGGCCTCGCCTTTGCCTTCTCGCATCTGGTGCATGCCGTGCTGATCTACGCCTATGGGCAACTCAATACCGAGTTCTGGCCCGCCCGCACCGTGGCGAACAACATTCCAGGCGGAACCGCCTACGCCTTCATTCTGCTGATGGCATTGACCTCATTCAAAGGGCCAGCCCGGTTGCTGGGGCCCAAGGCATGGAAGACGTTGCACGTCACCGGCATGTGGGTCATTGCCGCCGTATTCGCCTTCTCCAACTTCAAACGCATCCCGATGAGCGACTGGTACGTGCTGCCCTTCGGCATCACCTGCGCCGCCGTGGCGATCCGACTGGTGGGCAAGCTGGCCAAGGCCAACAAGCGCAGCCAAGCCAGGCAGGCGTCGATGCGCCGGGCGGCAGTCGCCTCCTGACAGACTCGCGATCGGCAGCAAGCGAAGCAGCCTTCTCAGGCACGACTTATCTCTTCAATACATTTCTCAGAAGCGGTTATCCCGACCGCCCAAAACAAGGAAGCAAAAGAATGAGCACCCGCATCCCGACCCAAACCGGCAGCTACATCACCACCCAGGACGGCGTACAGCTCTACTACAAGGATTGGGGCCCGAAAGAGGGGCAGGTCGTGACGTTCAGCCATGGCTGGCCGCTGAATTCCGATAGCTGGGAGTCGCAGATGCTGTTCCTGGCGGACAAGGGCTATCGGGTCATCGCCCACGACCGCCGCGGTCATGGTCGCTCCAGCCAACCGTGGGAAGGCAACGACATGGATCACTACGCCGATGACCTGGCCGCTGTGATCAACACCCTGGACCTCAACGACGTCACCCTGGTGGGCTTCTCCACCGGTGGCGGAGAAATCACCCGCTACATCGGTCGTCACGGCACCGCTCGGGTGAAGAAGGCCGCCCTGATCAGCGCCGTGCCGCCGATGATGCTCAAGACCGAGGACTATCCGGGCGGCCTGCCGATCGAAGTGTTCGACGGCCTGCGCCAGGCCTCCCTGGACAACCGTTCGCAGCTGTATCGCGACATCGCCTCCGGCCCATTCTTCGGCTTCAACCGCGACGGAGCGAAAGTCTCCCAAGGACTGATCGATTCATTCTGGGTGCAGGGCATGCAAGCCGGCCACAAGAACACCTATGACTGCATCGCGGCATTCTCGGCGACGGACTTCCGTGCCGACCTGGCCAAGTTCGACGTGCCGACCCTGATCGTACACGGCGACGATGATCAGATCGTCCCGATTGACGCCTCAGCCCATGCCGCCGCCCGGCTGGTGCGCAACGCCGAGTTGATCGTCTATCCGGGTGCGCCCCACGGCCTGACCGACACCCATAAGGACCGTCTGAACCAGGACCTGTTGGACTTCCTGGGCCAGTAAACCCATCGCACCCGCTGCTACTCATAAAGAAAAAGGAATGATCATGCTCAATATCAAAACGCTCTTGGCCGCTACCATTACCGCTGCGTTGGCACTGACCTCGCTTCACAGCGCCGCCGCGCAACCCGACGCCAAGCCCACCGTCGTGCTGGTGCATGGCGCATTCGCCGAATCGTCCAGCTGGAACGGCGTTGCCGCCCGGTTACTGAACCAGGGTTACCCGGTGGTGGCTGCGGCCAACCCGCTGCGCGGCGTGAAGCAGGACGCCGACTACGTCGCCGACATCGTCGAGCACACCGCCGGACCGGTCGTCCTCGTGGGTCACTCCTACGGCGGAGCCGTGATCACCAACGCTGTGCATGACAACCCCCGCGTCAAGGCGCTGGTCTACGTTGCGGCCTTCGCGCCGGACAAAGGCGAAACCGCCATCGAACTGTCCGGCCGCTACCCTGGCGGCACCCTCGGGCCGACCTTGGCCGCTCCGGTGCCGCTGGACGACGGCAATAAAGACCTCTACATCCAGCAGGACAAATTCGGCCAACAGTTTGCCGCCGACGTGCCGGCGGCCGAATCCGCGTTGATGGCTGCCACACAACGGCCCATCAGCGAGGCGGCCTTGAAGGAAGCGTCTGGCGAACCGGCCTGGAAAAAAACGCCGTCCTGGTTCATCTACGGCTCGGCGGACAAGAACATTCCCGAGGCTGCCCTGAAGTTCATGGCCGACCGTGCAGGTTCGAAGAAGACCGTCACTGTCCAGGGCGCGTCCCACGTGGTGATGACGTCCAACCCGGATAAAGTGGCAGAGCTGATCGTTGAAGCGGCGCAGGCCAGTTCCAAGGGCTGATTCCGCTGAGCCGGGCCTTTGGCGCCAAAGGCCCGATTCGCTCATCCGCCTGTTGCTCCGAGAAGAACCCAAAACCCGGCACGGTAGGCCGGGTTTTTTCATTGGGAAGCGTTTCGTGGCGAGGACGCTTGCCGGCGATGAGGACCAAAGAGGGTTGGGTCGGCTTACATCCGGTGATGCTCCACCAGAAAATCCACGAACACCCGCACCCGCGCTGGCATGGCCGCGCCGCCCACGAACACGGCATGGATCGGTTCCCGGTCGCCGGGGTTCCAGGCATCCAGCAGCGATACCAGATCGCCGCGCCGCAGATCTTCGGCCACGCTGAACTCGCCGATACGGGCAATGCCGGCGCCTACCCGTGCCAGTCGTGCGAGCGCCTCACCACTGCTGCACTCGATGTTGCCGCTGACCTTCAGGGAAAACGCTTTGCCGTTGCGGATGAACGGCCAGTTGGGTTCGGCACGGCGGAAGTTGAAGCGCAGGCAGTTGTGGCTCAGCAACTCTTCCGGCTCCTGGGGTGTGCCATGGCGCTCCAGGTACTGCGGCGAGGCCACCACCACCTGGCCGGTTTCACCGATTTTGCGTGCCGTCAGCGGGCTGTCAGGCAGATGGCCGAAGCGCACCGCCACGTCGGCCTGACCGGCGAGAATATCGACCACTTCGTCCCCCAGGTTGAGATCGATGACGATATTCGGGTAGCGGGCACTGAACGCCGCCACCAGCGGAACGATGGTCTGCCGCCCGTGGCCGAGCGCCGCACTGACCCGCAGACGCCCCTTCGGCACACCCTGGTCGGCAATGGCTTCTTCGACCTCGGCCATGTCGGCCAGGATCCGCCGGGCGGCGCGCAGGTAAGCCTCGCCCTCGATGGTAAAGGTGATCGCCCGGGTCGTGCGCAACAGCAGGCGGGTGCCAAGCCGTTGCTCGGTGCGCGCGATGATCCGGCTGACCGCCGAGGGGGTCAGCCCCAGCGCTCGCGCGGCCGCCGAGAGGCTGCCTTCCTGGGCTACCGTAGCGAACACCGTCATTTCACCTGACCGGCCCTGAATGTCCATTTGTGCTCCGTAGGCAAAAGTGTATGTAGAAAAACCGGTCTACCGCGAGGAAATCAAGGATCGTAGCATTTATGGCACAGATAAGGAGACTTCCATGCAGATCAATCCTCCCCTCGTTGCACTCGCTATCGGTGCCTTTGGCATCGGCGTCACCGAGTTCGCGCCCATGGGCATGTTGCCTGGCATCGCGGCGGACCTCGGCGTTTCCATTCCGGCGGCAGGCCTGCTCGTCAGTGCCTACGCCATGGGCGTGCTGTTGGGCGCGCCGCTGATGACCCTGACCACCGGCAGGGTTCCCCGGCGCTATCTGCTGATCGGGCTGATGGCCATTTTCACCCTGGGCAACCTCATGTCGGCGCTGGCGACCGATTACTACAGCCTGCTGGCGGCCAGGGTGGTGACCTCGCTGAACCACGGTGCGTTCTTTGGCGTCGGCTCCATCGTCGCCGCCAGCGTGGTCGCCCCGGAAAAACGCGCAGGAGCGGTCGCCGCCATGTTCATGGGCCTGACCCTGGCGACTATCGGCGGCGTGCCGCTGGCCGCCTGGTTTGGCGATCTGTTCGGCTGGCGCACGGCCTTCTGGGGCATCACCGGCCTCGGCGTGCTGGCCATGGTCGCGTTGTGGTTCGCCCTGCCCGATGTACCCCTGCCGAAAAGCGGCGGCGCAGCGGCGGAAATCCGCGTACTCGGCCGGGGCCCGGTACTGGCCGCGCTGGCCCTCACCGTGGTCGGCTCGGGGGCGATGTTCACCGTCTTCACTTACATTGCGCCGATCCTGAGCAGCGAAACCCACGCATCCACCCCCTTCATCACTGCCATGCTGGTGCTGTTTGGCGTGGGGCTGACACTGGGCAACATGTGGGGCGGCAGGGCGGCCGATCGTTCGATAGACCGTACCCTGATCGTTTCCCTGAGCGTGCTGATCGTCGTCTTGCTGGCGTTCACCGTTCTGATGCGCTGGTCGCTGCCGACCAGTGTCGCCATCCTGGTCTGGGGCATCGCCAGCTTCGCCCTGGTACCGCCCTTGCAGATGCGCGTGATGGAAGCCGCCAAGGACGCTCCCAACCTGGCCTCGGCGGTGAATATCGGGGCCTTCAATTTCGGCAACGCCATCGGCGCGGCCCTGGGTGGCGCGGTGATCAACGCCGGGCTGGGCTACCCGGCGATCCCCCTGGCCGGCGCGGCGATGGCGGGGGTGGGGCTGCTGATGGTGCTGGGTTTTGCCTGGCGTTCCAGAGGGGTTGAGGCTTCGGTGGTGTGATAGGGAGAAAGGATCATCTCCGCTGAACGTTGCCGTGGCCTTGGGCCTGAAACGTCGGCAGTTTGAGCCGATTAGCTGAACGGGAAAAGGGAACGGATTGAATATTGGAAATAAATTCGTCCCCTTATTCCCTTATTCTGAAAGTCTTGTAGTCCATCTCCTAAGCTGCCATTGAGGTATTGAGGGTACTGCTACTCCGTGCTTAATTGGGAATTCAGATAAGCAGTTTCGGTGACAGCATATTTAACTTTGCGAAGCATCCCTGGCATGGATAGCGCTGTTGCCGTAATACAAAGACAGAAGTATGAAGATAAGACATTCGTTGTTATTGTATTTGGCAAGTCTCTCAGCTACACCGATAATCGGTGGCTACAATTTATATTCAAACTTTGAGAATGATGTGTATGCAGTCGAGCATGACATCATTGCCATCCCATTCGCAGCGATTGTTGGCACGCTGTTCATATCGTTGCTGGCTCTAAGGCTGCAGCGACGCTATCGATCAAGAAGGTTAAACAATACGCCCTGTACCCTTCTTGCAAAATTGATAAGCATTCTAGCTACTATCGTAACGGCAGTCCTATTAATTGAAAACCTGATTTACTGGTTGCACCCGAACCATTTGCCAACTTTCTTGATGTTTTTAACGACTTCCTGTTTTTATACTTATTATCAGTTGCAGCTTTATGGCATCAAAAGTGCTGACCCTAATCGTAGGGTAGAGTCTGCGGCATAAAAAATTTCCCCGCCAAACTATCCGAGCACCGGCCCCACGCAATGGGACGCCAGTGCGGATAAGTCCACTATTGCGAGCTTTCGCCGTCGTAGTGAAATTCACTAACACTTACGCCGTTTTAACTAATGAAACTCTAGATTTGCTTATTTAACTTGCTGGCTATGTGTAGACAATAACCGTAGTTTCAGCAAGCTAAATAAGGATCTCTGGAGATGCTCGCGACATACATGGACGATGCCCTGCTGGAAAATGCACTCGATCTCGTGCGCAAACACCCCCTGATAAGCCTGACCCGGTCCCAGGCCATTAAAGCGGGTCTTGGGAAAGCATGATCATTCGCTATAGCGCCAACACACTGGTGGGTCAGCTTTCGTTACCGTCCAGTTACGTCGGCTTGTGTACCCCCAAGGATCTGGCTGAACTCGCCGCTATGGCTCATTGGCAGGACCATCCAGAAGAATCCCCAACCTTCATCACCGTCATTCATCTTCAAGATGTGGGTGGTCATGACAAGGGATTGTTTGAAGTGCGCTGCGAACAGCACGGGGTATTCATCGCCAGCCAATTGCGGCAGGCGTAAATGAAGACCATGAGTTTCAACCATCGCAGCTTAACGTGAGGACATCTGCTCATGAACCGCCATGTAATGAGCTTCTATGCCGTGGTGTCCGTATCGGCCCTGACCGATATGGCGCTGTTGATTGGACTGATCTGGGCGGCGCTTCGGGGGACTTCCTCGCCGTTGCTACTGGGCGTGTTACTTGGCCTGAGTGCCTTTGTCCCGTTCACGTTGCGCAGAGTGTTTCCCGTGCTGGACGGCACGCGCCTCACGGTACGCGGCGTGGTGCTAGTGCGTACCGCTGTCTATGCAGTGCTGGCGCTGATCGCGGCAAGTGGCCTACTGGAAACTTTGAATGGCTTCGTCTTGACGGCGTTGCTGGTGGGCATCCTCAACTACATCACTACTAGCGCGTATGAAGCGGCCAATACCAAGCAAGTACTGGCTGGCTTGATCGATAGTGGGCGCTCCGCACGCTGGATGCAGACTGCATTTCAGCTGGGGGCTTTTTCAGGCTCGTTCCTGGGCGGACTGATCCTGGACAAGGCCTCGCTGCCGACCCTGGTCTACGGCATGGGCGCTGTGTCGCTTATCGTCACTGCCTTCGCTTCCGTGGCCAGGGTCAATGCGGGGCAACCGTCGGCTTCGGCCAACCGTCAGAACGGTGTTGCCCCGGCGGCGGCATCGGTGGGCAGTGGCGCGGTCCTGCTGTGCCTGGCACTGGGCATGATCGGTTTCCATATCGGCTCATTCAATACCATGGTTCCGCTGGTGTATCAGGGATTGAACGGCTGGAGTTCCGCCGAGTTCGGCCTGGCCAGCGGCGTAGCCGGGTTGGGCGCCTTCGCTGCGGCGATCTTGCCCTTGCCAAGGCTCAACGCACTGCTGTTCGCGGGGCTGCTGGTCGCGGCAGATTACGTACTCGCGTTCAGCCCGCTGCCGTTGCTGTCCATCGGTGTATGCGTGCTGGTGGGATTCAGCATCAACACCCTGCGTATATCCATACGCCAACACTTGATCGAGCTGGCAACCACACCCGAACAGGCCAACAGCCTGGCCGCGACCAGTTCTCTGTATTTCATCGTATTGCAGTCGGCGGCCCCGCTGTGCGTGGGCTTCCTTGTCAGTGACTACGCGTTTGGCCGCACGGCCGCGCCTTATGTGTTCGTGGGCGTTGGTGTGTTGTTGATGCTGACGGTCGTCATGACCAGGCTGAATCCTCCTCGCGCTGTAATGGTGCGCTAAGAGAAAATTCCATGAAGCATGAAAAAAACGTGATTCTGATCGTTGACCCCTTCTCGACTGGGGCTCTCTACGCACCGCTGTTCAAGGCCAAAGGCTACCGCTGCCATGCTGTCCTTTCAGCGCCCACGGTTCCCGAGCGTTTCATCAAGGCATTCACGGGTGAAGGTTTCGAACAGGCCGAACTGATCGCCGCGACGGAGATCGTTGCGTTGATCGACCCGCGACAAGTTTGTGCGGTCGTGGCGGGCAGTGAGCTGGGCGTTCGGGTGGCCGACCAACTGGCGCAGCACTTCGGCGTTTCCGGTAATCCCCCGGAAACGTCGGCCTGGCGGCAAGACAAAAATGCCATGCAGCACGCCATTGCTAATGCCGGCTTACGGCATATCCCCAGCGTCGAGGTCAGCTCGCCGGAGGATGCACAAGCCGCATTGAAACAGTTTCCTGAGCAGGGCGAGTTCGTGCTCAAACCGGTCAATTCGTTTATGACGGATGGCGTGGAACTGGTCCAAGGACGAAGTGGCCTCGAACAGGCACTGGCGAGTCTGGACTGGCTTGGTAGCAACGCTTTGGGGGAGCCCAAGGGTCGCTATCTGATTCAGGAGTTTGTATCCGGTCCTGAATATGTGGTCGATATGGTGGTGTCAGCTCAGGGTATCCACGTGTCGAGCCTGTGCCGCTACCGTAAGGCTGAGCACAACGGTTCGCGTTTCGTGTACGAAGGCCTTGAGGTACTGGACCCCACCGACGCAGGGTCCAGTGCGTTGGTGACCTACGCCAAGGCTTGTGCCTCGGCCTTGGGTGTACGCTTCGGACCCCTGCACATGGAGTTGATCGACAGCCCGGCAGGGCCGGTCATGATCGAGGCCGGTGCACGGCTGCACGGTGGCGTGGCACCTAGCCTTTTCAAACAGTGCTACGAACCGGACCTGCTGTCGGTGGCGATTTCCACGTATATCCATGAGCCGGTTGCATACCCCGCCACCAGCCGCCTGCGGCAACAGGGCCGGATCGTATTCCTGATCACCCAGCGAGAGGGCGCCCGCTTGGAAGTCAGCGAGCAAGCGCTGCAACAACTGCACACCGTTGGGGCTTTCCAGGGTTTCAAACGTTTCATGGACGCGGACCAGCGGCTGCCACTGACCCGAGACCTGGCCACCTGCCCTGGCATCGTCTGGCTGGCCGCAAGCGAACTGGCCGAGCTCGACCGGGCCGAAGCTCGCGTGCGACAAATTCTGGAGTCGTGCTTCCATGATTGAATCGGCATTGAATATCCAACAGGCCCGAGCGGTGTGCGGTGTTGCTCGTATCACTTGGGCATCACCACCAGGTCGCTGAATCCTTCAGCGACGACCTGCTGAGCCTTGCGATACAGCTTATTAGAGCCACTTGCCCACAGTTACGCGTTTGGACGGTGCCGGTTACTGCTCCGGCCAATGTCGCAACACCGGCATAATGGTCACGCTTTTCACCAGTCCGGTAGCCAGAGCGCTTTCCTTGAACTCAATCATGTTGCTGATGTGGGTATGGTCGTAGCGCACGAGCAAATCGACGTCGCCGAACAGTGAGAATGCTTCGATTACTCCAGGCTTGTCTTTGATGTAGTCCCACACCTGAGCGCACAGATTTGGACGGGTGTGGGTGAACTGCATGAACGCGGTGTGACAAGGTGCTTCATTCGTTGGCGCGGCGAGGCGCGTGGTATACCCAAGAATGGGCCCCTGTGCTTCCATCCGGGCGACCCGCGCTTCGACGGCAGTCCGAGACTTGTGCACTCGGCGAGCGATGTCCGAAATACTGGTGCGTGCGTCCGCAGTGAGGATTTCGAGGATCTTTAAGTCGGTGCTGTCGAGGTCTGGCATCATGCTCACTTATGTTTCCGTGTGGTTTCGCTCTTCATAAGAATCCCGCCGTCCGTCCTGGAACTATGTCCCTACCCGCGGTGCGAACATCCCTATTTGACCAAGGCCAGCCTGGTTATAAAGCATGTATCAAGATGCATAGCTAATTGGTTTTAAGCGAAATGTCTTGTGTCACCTTGGACAACGCAATGGCTTTATAGCTGGACGCGTACAGGATGAAAAGTACCGAATTGGGCATCATCATGTGGATAGGCAAAGGCCTCCCCGCCGAGCAGCCCAATCACCCCTCCACCTCACCTCCTAACCGACTCCGCCGCACCGCCATAATCTGAGGAAGCTTCTCCTCAATCCAATTCACCATCACCTCAAGATGCTCCGCCGCCTCCAGACCCAACGGCGTCAAGCGGTATTCCACATGCGGCGGCACAACCGGCAGCGACTTGCGGTTGATCAACCCATCCGCTTCAAGCTCCTGCAACGTCTGCGACAGCATTTTCTCACTGACCCCGCCGATCTTGCGGCGCAGCTCGCTGAAGCGATGCATTCCGTCCAGCAGCATGACCAGCACCAGCACGCCCCAGCGGCTAGTCATGTGCTTGAGGACTTCACGAGAAGGGCAGTCGGCGCTCAGTACATCGCCGCGTCGAACAGCGGCGCTGAACGACTCGGAATTTCCGGTGGCTGTGTCCACGATACTTACCTTTATGTACGTACTTACAAAAAGTTACCTTGGTCCCTAGGATGGCTTTTCGTCCTTTCCCCATCAAGGTATTTGTCATGATCGCCATCACCGGAGCCTCCGGCCAACTGGGCCGTCTCGTTATCCAGTCCCTGCTTGAACGTGTGCCCGCCGAGCAAATCGTCGCCCTGGTCCGAGACCCCGGCAAAGTCCAGGACCTGGCCGCACAGGGTGTGGTGGTACGCACCGCCGACTACAACCAACCGGCCACCTTGACCGCCGCGCTCAACGGCGTCGATAAATTGCTGTTGATCTCCTCCAATGAACTGGGCAGCCGCGCCGCCCAACACCGCGCCGTGATCGATGCCGCCAAGGCCGCGGGTGTCACGCTGCTGGCCTACACCAGCGTCCTGCACGCCGACACCTCCACCCTGGGCTTGGCCGCTGAACACCGCGATACCGAAGCCGCCTTGAAAGCCTCGGGCGTGCCCCACGTATTGCTGCGCAACGGCTGGTACACCGAAAACTACCTGGCGAACGTACCGAGCGCCGTGGAACATGGCGTCCTGCTCGGCAGCGCTGGCGAGGGCCGCATCAGCTCGGCGCCCCGTGCCGACTACGCCCAAGCCGCAGCGGTGGTACTGACCACTGAAGGGCAGGCGGGAAAAGTCTATGAACTGGCGGGGAACAGCAGCTACACCTTGACCGAACTGGCTGCGTTGATCAGCGAGAAAACCGGTAAGCCGGTGGTTTATCAGAATTTGCCGCAGGCTGAGTTTGAGGGGGTGTTGATCAGTGTCGGGTTGCCGGCGGGGTTGGCGGCGTTGCTGGCGGATTCTGATGCGGCGGCGGCGAAAGGGGCGTTGTTTGATGAGAGTGGGGTGCTGGGGCGGTTGATTGGGCGGGGGACTACGCCGGTTGGGGAGTCTTTGGGTTAAGCGGCCAAACCAAGGCCAGGACAATGGACACGCGTGCCGACCGACATCAACCGGCACGCAGTGCTGACGGCGCTATCCCCTTATTCCTGCAGATCTGTGCAAGACATCGCCTCAGCGCTTAGGTTGAATAGAACGTAAGTACGTTCTCATGTATTGCGGCGTCTTGAGTTATCAGTAAGAGGCTACAGCCGCCAAGCAGAGCATGTACTGGTTGTAAATCTTCAATTTGTGACCAGAACTCGTCGACCTTATCGCTCTCTCCGAACGGTTGAAATGCGATAGCGCTGCTAAATTTGGAGAGCCTTACCTGATCAGGTAAGCGCTCAAAAACATACCACTCATCAAAGCCCGGTGTGGGCAGCTGAGCGATATCCGTAATGATCGGGCTGATCGCCAAGTCACCTATACGTTGCCATCCGCTAGCAATCTCAGCAGCGCTAAGGTTATAGGGCTCGCTATCCGACGCAGCAATTGCCACATAACGGCCACGTACGAGCTGAGGAAGCTGGCGAATGAGGTCGCCCAGGTTAACGTCGTATCCATCGTTCCAGTCAAGAGTGCTATAGCCGGCGTGCGTCCCGGTATGCAGTGCGGTTGCCATACATCTTCCTTTGAGGATCAGCGATGGACAAAAAGGGGATTTATTTTCTGAAAATAAATCTGTTCCCCTATTCCTAGTAAAAGTCGTAATAAAGCGCCCAGTCCCCAGTTTCGTTGTGCTTCCAGAACATCAGGCTCCCACTGTCGACCACATTCAGATTGATCTTCGCGTCCGATGAGATCTGGAACACAAACTCGAACCCTTCACCCGGATTAACACCCGACTGGCAAAACGAAGGGTAACCGCCGATTTTGTGTTCGTAGGTGTGGGTGATCAAGTCGTAATAGCTCTGTATCTCGCCCGCGCGTTCCAACCTGAGGATTGCTTGCTCAAGGTCCTCCGGGACACCACCGCCATCCCACAGTGGAAAGTCCTCCGGCACCGCTTGCGCTGTCAGTGGGAAGGGTTTGAGGAATGTACCTGCCACCGGCAAAGACTTGCGCACCAACACATCATCCGGCCCATATTCGCGGATGACCCAATTATTCCCCATGGGCTCAAAGTGCTCGGGGAACGGGTTTGAGATGAACACCGTCAATATACGAACTCCCGCCAGCAGCGGGCTGTGGATGGGCAGGGCAGGCAGGTAAAACTGCGCATAGGGGAGCAACGGTTGCCCCGCCTGATTGGTGGGTACACTTTCATCAGGCCGGAACAGGAAGACGTTGCCCATCCAGCTTTCTTCGTCGGTGCCGGCAGGACGAAAGCCGCCGGCAATGAGCTTCACGGCGGGGCGGGCCAGGCGTTGCTTGATTTCCTGGATTTCCATGGCGATGTGAATCTCCTTTTTACTACAGGTATTAAGGCCGCAGATTGGCAGTGTTCGAAATGGATAGCAGCGCTTTTCTGCCCAGGCTAGGCTGCATTAGCGTCCTTTACGGATAAAGGGTGGGCCCTCCTCCACTCCCCGGGCCAATGACTTTCCCGAGGGCTCCTAGCGTACCTGAGTGTCATCGATACTGGCTCGGCCAGCGGTAAGGAAACGATAGCGTCCGAGGGCAAAGCTGCAAAGCCGGCGGATTCTGGTGCAGCTGTAGGCAAAGTCGTGATGGAGGTGCAGTGCTCAGGTCCTGGCTTGGCCCACAGAAGGTGGGGAAGCAGGAGCAAGCATTCATGCGAATGCTTTTGAAGGGGAAAGCTACGGAAAATAAATCTGTCCCCTTATTGCTCTAAGGCATGCGCTTGGATGCTGCGCATCCGGTGATGCACAGAAGTCTAGGCCCCAATCCTTGAATACAGTGTTTTGGTAATTTTTGGTCACTCCGCAGGCATCAAAATTCGCGCTTCAATGCCAATTTCTTGGAGGAGGAAAAGCAGCCCACCACCCTCGATGAGTTCGATGGGCTTGTCCTTCGCGAACTCAAACGCGTCGGGGCCGTAACCGCTTGTCGTGACCAAAATTCCCTTATTGGCCCCCTCATTCATCATGGTTCCATAAAGATCCCTGACTGCTGAAACGCCAACTGTGTGCTTGTAGCGCTTTGCTTGGATAACTACCTTTCCGCCTAATACAGGACGAGGATCGTAAGCAATGCAATCGACTCCTCCGTCTCGCGATGACCTGGTTAGCTTCGACTCTAATCCCATTTTTCCGAATAGATTTGCCACCAGCGCTTCAAACTCATAGGGGTTGAGATCCATTAAATTTGTTGCTGAACTGAGATTTGAGGCCAGATCCTGCTGATCCACAAAACGCTTGTCGACCATGTTGAATTCAATAATTGGTCTAACCGGTTGCGCTTCGCTTGGGGACCGTGAGACATGTGCACCGAGGTTTCGTAGACACGCAGCACGATCCACGCGCGTAAGATCGATCTCCATAAACGTTTCACGCGTGGTGCGCACAGACACTAGATGAGGTTGCACCCCCCGGCCAGTTGCGGGATCAATGGTGTTCACATAACCGTTGAAACAGCAGACCTCTATGAATTCTCCTTGGTCTGCCTCGAAAAGCTCATAAAGGCACCTGAGTGCAAGGCTTGCGATAAGGTCCGCATATAACGATTTGATCTCAGCTGGCTTGCGCTGTTTAGTGGAGACCTCGTCTTTCGATTTTATGTAACGATACTCGGCCACCTCAGGAATTATATCCGAGGTGGGCAACTCGTATTCCACTACAAGCTGTTTCGATTCAGGCAGGAACGCCAAAGAGAAATTTTGCGGGAACCCTTCTGGATAATCGGACTTCTCCAAGACCATGCTGCAATAAGCGACAATTGATTCGGAGTCTCCTTCATAGTACGAGTAGCGGAAGGCGTCGACTTCAGAGTCCCGGAGCGCTTTTTTCTCAAGGAACGCCGACACGCCACGTTCATAGGTCTCTCGCGCGCTCTTCAGCATTTGTAGACGCTGTGCTTCCTGGGCTTTATGCTCTTCCTCGCTTAATTGAAATCTTTCCTTAGCGGCTCTCAACTGATCGGCATGCCTTACTTTAAACTTCGGTATCAGTGAAAGATACCAAGGCAAGGGAGCAACTTTGGAGGTAAAGAGTTGCAGTGCTGGGCCCTCAATTGCGGTTGTTAAAGATTTTGCTGGTGCGAATGGCGGCGGATTGTCAGTGATACGAAGTGAGTCGAATGTGACAGTGTCATCAACCATCAGCGCTGACGATAAGATGGATTGTAATCCATCTATCCAGGACAGAATGGTTGCGTTACCGTCACGAACCTCTTGCTCACGAAACTCTATGTAGTTTTGTTTAGCGGCTCGCTCAGATTGTCGGTCATATCGTGCTTGGTCACGCTCGCGAACTGCCTGCGCTCTGAGCCGCTGACGTTCAGCGCGTTCAGAGGCACGCAGTGCAGCGCGACGTTCCGACTCGTTCAGCCGCTGCTGCTTGGCTGTCTCCCGAGCAATTGCTCGGATCACCTTTTCGAATCCGCTCCGATTGGCCATGCTTGTCTCCTTACTGATGGCGTGATGGTATCAAAAGAAGTGCAGCGGTGAACAAGAGCGCTTCGAACTTTGCTACCAGCGTGCGAGTTAAAGTGACCGCTTCTGGCCGCTACAGCCTTTCGCTAGATAAAGGACAGTATGGCAAGCGGGGTAAGATTGCTGCTGGACGAGCTTTTATTTGGAGGTCACTTGTTTGCATCTATGGATGAACGCACCAAAACCTGGCGCAGAGCGCCAGGTTTTTTGGGATGTTTGTTTACCGCCCCGGCTCCACGTTATCCAACACCCGATTCGCCAACAACGAACTCAGCTCAATCATCTGCTGAATCCCCAGCGCCAAATGACGCCTCGATCCATCCAGATCAAACGCCAGATCACTCACCATCGCATCGGCCGAAGCCAGCGTTTCACTGAGGTTAGCGAGCAAACATTCGTTATCGAGTCCCTTCACAACGCTGAAAACCTGCCCCGGTTTCGGTTCGTCTTTGGATTGATCCGGCTTCGGCAGCAAGTAGTGATCGAGCACGCGTTTGGTGGTTTCTTCTTGCTTCTTGGCTCTGGCTTTTGCGGATTGTGTGGTGGGGTCTGTTTCTGGTGGGTTTGGCGTTACTTTGAACATAGGTATGTCGTCCTCAATGAGGCCGCAACCATCCCGCTACTAAACGATAGGGTGGCGGCTGTGCGCAGGTTAGTAGACCGGTGACATACCTAAAACCGGCGCGCCCGAGGGCGCCATGCGCACAGCCACCATCAAGTGCAGGCGAACGCCTGACTGATGAGACTCATGCAACCGGGATGTCATCCGAGCTACTAAACCCGACCACTGATGGGCAGTGGCAGGAACGACAATAGAACCCAGGGACAAGGCGCACAAGCGGGCGGATTCTGGCGCAGTTGTAGGCAAAGGCGCAAGGATTCGTGGGTTGGTGGAGGTGTGTAGGTGGGGGCTGTAGGAACCGGGTTTATCGGCGATGCGGGGGACTTGGTTTGGTCTGGAACCGTGTCGATTTCATCGCGAGCAGGCTCGCTCCCACCGGGATTGGGGGCTGTTGCAGAGACTGTGTTCACCAGCATCCGGTGTGGGAGCAGGCTTGCTCGCGAACAGGGCGGCACATTCAATATTGATGCAAGCTGACCCGCCGCTTTCGCGAGCAAGCCCGCTCCCACAGAGAGATTGGGAGCTGAAGTCTCTCGCCCCTCGCCCTGAACCCGGCCATCGCGTTGTGCCATGTAGATCGCATTCAGCTTTTGGGGTGCTGCTGCGCAGCCCAGCGGGGATAAATCCCCTCGCCACAATGAGGTTCCCTACAACAATGAATTTTCTCACCACAAGGGATCGGCATGGCTTGGTTGAGCGGCATGCCCTGGGGGTGCTATTTGCGCTTGAGCATCTCCGGCAACTGCGCCACCAGTTTCTGGTTGTTCAGCGGCGCACGGATAAAGCCGCGTTGGCTGCCGTCCGGGCCGATGACGGCGAGGTTGCCGCTGTGATCCACCGTGTAGTTGGGCTTGCTGGTGTCCGCCGGGATGAAGGGAATGCTCACGGCGTTGGCGAGTTTTTGCAGGTCTTCGATGGAGGAAGGGGTCAGGCCTTTGAATTGGGGATCGAAGTAGCCCAGGTACTGCTTGAGTTGTTTGGGCGTGTCGCGGTTCGGGTCGACGCTGACCAGGACGATTTGCAGGTTGTTCACCGCCTCGGGCGGCAACTCGCTTTTGATCTGGCGCAGTTGGGCGAGGGTGGTGGGGCAGATGTCCGGGCAGAAGGTGTAGCCGAAGAACAGCAGGCTCCATTTGTCTTTCAACGCGTTCACGGCCACGGGCTGGCCGTCCTGGTCGGTCATTTTCACGTTCGGCAGGGTGCGGCTTTGCGGCAGCAGGATGATGCCGGCGTCGATCAGGGCCGTTTGGTCGCCCTGGCCTTTGCCGGTCAGCACCTTGTTGATGGTCAGGCCGAGGATCAGCGCGATCACGGCCACGAGGATGAAGACGGTTTTCTGGGTTCGGGTCATAGGCTCAACAATAGGTAGTGATCGACAAGCAGGGCGATGAACAGCAGGAACAAGTAGTAGATAGAGTACTTGAAGGTGTTGATCGCCGCGTGCGGCCGACTGCCACGGTACAACACCACGGCCCATTGCAGGAACCGGGCGCCGAGTACCAGGGCGCAAATCAGGTAGAGCAAGCCGCTCATCTGGATCACGAAGGGCATCAGGCTCACCGCCAGCAGCACCAGGGTGTAGAGCAGGATATGGATTTTGGTGTAGTGCTCGCCGTGGGTCACCGGCAGCATCGGGATGTCGGCCTTGGCGTATTCCTCTTTGCGGTGGATCGCCAGGGCCCAGAAGTGCGGCGGGGTCCAGGCGAAGATGATCAGCACCAGCAACAGCGGTTCGGCGCTGACGTGGCCGGTGGCGGCGACCCAACCCAGCAGCGGCGGGGCGGCGCCGGCGAGGCCGCCGATGACGATGTTTTGCGGCGTGGCCCGCTTGAGGAAGCCGGTGTAGACCACCGCGTAACCGAGCAAGGATGCCAGGGTCAGCCAGGCGGTCAGCGGGTTGGTGAAGGCCAATAGCAGCGCTTGCCCGGCCACGGCCAACGCCAGGGCGAAGGTCAAGGCGGCGGCGGGGGAGACGCGGCCTTCGGCCAGGGGGCGTTTATGGGTGCGGGCCATCACTGCGTCGATGCGCCGGTCCACCACATGGTTAACCGCCGCCGCGCCGCCGGCACACAAGGCGATGCCCAGGTTGCCGAACACCAGCACCGTCCACGGTACGCCGGCGCGGGTGGCGAGGAACATGCCCACCAGGGAGGTGATCAGCATCAGCACCACGACCTTGGGTTTGGTCAGCTCCAGGTAATCGCGCCAGATCGCCTGGCTGTGGCGTTCACCGGTCAAGGTTGCCATGGCATCTCTCCTTTTATCGTGATGGGGGCGACGCCGTGTTTATGCGGGTTGAACCGCCAGCGCAGCGGGACCTGATGCTTGACCCGGACCAGGCTGGTGCGGGCGTGATAGTTGACCAGCACCAGAGTCAGCAGCAGCGCGGCGCCCCCAGCGTTGTGGGCGACGGCGACCGGCAGCGGCAGGTGGAACAGCACGTTGCTGATGCCCAGGGTGATTTGCGCGGCCAGAGCAATCAGCACCAGCCCTGCCAAGCGGGTCATGCCCACTCTTTTCAACTGCCAGGCCAGCCCGAGCAACACCAGCGTCACCAGCAACGCGCCGATGCGGTGGGTCAGGTGGATGGCGGTGCGGGCGTCGCTATCGAGTTGCCCGCCCAGGTAGTTCGGGCCGATGTGCTGGGTCAGGTGAAAGCCGTTGGCAAAGTCCGCCGGTGGCAGCCATTGGCCGTGGCAGGTGGGGAAATCGATGCAGGCCACGGCGGCGTAGTTGGAGCTGACCCAACCGCCGAGGGCGATCTGGCCGATCACCAGCAGCAGCCCGGCGGTGGCCCAGTGTTGCAGGCGCTTGGGCACGGTCAGCGCCGGCAGTACGCCGGACAATCTCAAGGTGAGCAGGAACAGCAGGCTCAAGGTGGCGAACCCACCCAGCAGATGTCCGGTGACGACTTGCGGCCAGAGCTTGAGCGTCACCGTCCACATGCCGAACGCCGCCTGGGCGAACACCACCGCCAGCAGAAACAGTGGCAGCTTCAGCGGCTGGCCCGGGCGATGGCGGTTCATCCAGGACCGTGCCGCCAACGCTACGATCATCAAGCCCAGCGCGCCGGCGAAATAACGATGGACCATCTCGTTCCAGCCCTTGTGGGCTTCCACTGGGGTGTCGGGGAAATGCAGCTCGGCATGGGCCAGTTGGGCTTCGCTCTTGGGCACGCTGATGAACCCGTAGCAACCGGGCCAGTCCGGGCAACCGAGGCCGGCGTGGGTCAGTCGGGTGTAGGCGCCCAGCAATACGACGATCAGTGCCAGCAATGTGGCAAACAGCGCGAGGCGAAATCCTGGTTTGGCCATGTCGATGCCCTCATCCGATGTTCGACAGTTTCAGCAAGTGGCGCAGGTCGTTGAGCAGGTCTTTGCCTTTGACGCGGGCGTCGTAGCGCAGCACCAGGTTACTGTGGGGGTCGATGATCCACAGCTGGGCGCCGCCGGAGCCCTGAGCGCCTTTTTCATAGGCGGGCAGGTCCAGTGGGTAGCGTTGCAGTTGCGGGTATTCGCGTTGCAGTTGGGCGTCGTACTCGGCATCCAGCGGCTGGGCGATGGCCAGGGCGTGGCTGGCGCGGGAGGCATCGCGACCGAGGCCGATCTGCACTTGGCGGGCAAGATAGACCAGTTGCCGGCAGTCTACGGAACAGTCCTTGGGCGCCGTGACGAGGAGCTGCCAGCGCTTTTCATCGGCCTGCACGCCGATCTCGGCGCGGGTCTGGCCGGTGCCGATCAGTTCGCCGTGGTAGCTGCGGCTGTCGGGCACCCAGAACTGGAATTTATACATGCCGGTGGCGAGGATCATCGGGCCGACGACCCCGAACACAATCAGCAGCAATTGCAGGCGTCCCTTGCGGCGGCTGTGGGCCGAGGGTGCCTCAGACGTGTTGGTTGGATTCATGGCGCTTCCCATGGTGTCTCCCTGCGTTATGCCATCCGAGATAAAGAAAAAGGCCGAACAGTGCCGTCGCCATGGCGAACCACTGCACGGCATAACCGAGGTGTTTTTCCGGGCCCATGCTCACCACCGGCCAGTCGGTGCGGTAGGCACCGGGGCCGCTTTGCTGGCGCAGTTCATAGGCGAAACCGCTGCGGCCCAGTTCGGCCCAGAGCTTTTCCGGTTCGATGGCCGTGACCAGGCGTGGCCAGGGCGCGTTGGTCGGGTCGGCGTGCAGCTGGAAGGTGGCGCCCGGCGCGACGTAGACCCAGGCCTGCAGGCTGACGGGGCGTTCGGGGGTGTCGAAGACCGGCGGGGTGCGGCGATCGGGCCACGGCAGCCAGCCGCGATTAACCAGCAGCCACAGGCCACTGGCGTGATCGAGGAACGGCTGGAGCAGTTCGACGCCGACCTTGCCGTCGTGCTGGCGGTTGTCCAACAGGATGCTGTGCTCGGCGTCGAACTGGCCGTTGAGCTGCACCGGACGAAACGCCGGGTCGGCGGTGTGCTGCAGCTCGGTGCTGTCCAGCGGCGGCGCTACGCGGCGCTCGGCATAGTTCTCCATGAGCATGCGTTTCTGTTCGCCCCGGCCCAGTTGCCAGAACCCCAGGCACACCATCACCGGCACTAGCACGGCCACCACCAAAGACGGCACGATGCCCGGCCGGAAGCCCTTCATGGCGCCGTCCGAAAGCGGTTCAACGGGATAGCTATACTCACGTGCATCGCGTCCCCCCGGAGTGTTCCTGATGCTCAAAGCAGCCATCGTCCTGATGCTGATTGCCACGATTGCCAGCCTGTTCAGTGGCCTGTTTTTTCTGGTCAAGGACGAAAGCGATTCCAATCGCCTGGTCATCGCCCTGGCGGTGCGGGTCAGCCTGGCCGCTGTCACCGTCGGCTTGATCGCCTGGGGTTTCTTCAGCGGCCAGTTGGTGTCTCACGTGCCTTGGTGACGGCTGTTTCAGAGCACGTAAACAAAGATGAACAAGCCGATCCACACCACATCGACGAAGTGCCAGTACCAGCTCGCGGCCTCGAAGCCGAACTGGTGCTCGTTGTCGAAGTGCCCGCGCATGATGCGCATCAGCATCACGAACAGGATGATCGTGCCGATGGTCACGTGGGCCCCATGAAAACCGGTGAGCATGAAGAACGTCGCACCGTAGATCCCCGAACCCAACGTCAGGCCCAGCTCTTTATAGGCGTGGATGTATTCCTCGGCCTGGAAGCCCAGGAACGCGCACCCCAGTAGCACGGTGATCGCCAGCCAGAGTTTCAACGCGCCGCGATGGCCTTTCTTCAGGGCATGGTGGGCGATGGTCACGGTGACGCTGGAGCTGACCAGCAACACGGTGTTGAGCAGCGGCAGGCCCCAGGGGCTGATCACGTCCTTGGGCGGCGGGAAGAGTTTCGGATCGGGGTTGTTCAGCAGCGGCCAGACGTATTCGAAGTTCGGCCAGAGCATCTCCGACAGGCCCTTGCTGCCTTCGCCGGCCAGGCCCGGCGCCGACACCATGCGCACATAGAACAGGGCGCCGAAGAATGCGATGAAGAACATCACTTCGGAAAAGATGAACCAGCTCATGCCCCAGCGGAACGAGCGGTCGAGCTGCGCGCTGTACAGGCCAGCGCGGCTTTCCTTGATGACCGCGCCGAACCAACCGAAGAGCATGTAGGCGAGCAACAGGCCACCGACGAAAAAGATCAGCGGGCCGTGGGAGTCCGGGCGCGCGGCTTTCAGGTCGTTGAACCAGGTCGCCAGGCCATACACCGTGACGAACATCCCGACCGTGGCGATGATCGGCCACTTGCTCTGGGCCGGAACGTAATAGTGCTCATGAGTTGCCATTTATTGTTCTCCTTATCGGGCACGCTATCGTTCAGTGTTTTGAGCCACCGGTGGATGACGAGCGGTGATATCGAACAGCGTGTAGGACAGCGTCAGGTGCTTCACTTCCTTGGGCATGTCCCGGTCAACGATGAAGCGCATAGGCATTTCGATGCGTTCGCCGGGTTGCAGCACTTGCTGGGTAAAACAAAAGCATTCGGTCTTGTGGAAATAGGCCGCCGCGTTGCTCGGTGAAATGCTCGGCACAGCCTGGGCGCTCATCGGCCGGTCGGTGGGGTTGTGGGCCACGAAGACCATTTCGTTCACCGCCCCGGGCTTGACCACCAGCTCATCGCCTCTGGGGTAGAAGTCCCAGACCATGTCCACGGCGTTGGTCGACAGGAACTGCACGCGCACCTGCCGCGACTCGTCGACGGTCTGCTCGCCTTCGTACTGTCCGCCGGTCTTGCCGTTGATGCCGAACGCCTTGCACATCACGTCGTAGATCGGCACCAGGGCAAACCCGAAGACGAACATCGCCACCACCACGATCATCAGGCGGGTGACGAGTTTCTTCATCGAAATTGAATCAGCCATGGACGCGGCTCCTTGCACCGAACCCTGTGGGAGCGGGCTTGCTCGCGAAGAACGATGACGCGGTGTTTCTGTTAGACCGCGTCGTCTGATTCGCGAGCAAGCCCGCTCCCACACGGGGCCTCTGAGTCATCTCATTTCACTTCCGGCGGCGTGGTAAACGTGTGATACGGCGCCGGTGACGGCACGCTCCACTCCAACCCTTCAGCCCCATCCCACGGTTTGGCCGGTGCTGGCTCGCCGCCGCGGATGGTCTTGATCACGATGAACAGGAAGAAGATCTGCGTGGTGCCGAACATGAACGCGCCGATGGACGAGACCATGTTGAAATCGGCGAACTGCAGGTTGTAGTCGGGAATCCGCCGTGGCATGCCCGCCAGCCCCACGAAGTGCATCGGGAAGAAGGCCAGGTTCATGCCCACGAAGGACAGCCAGAAGTGCAGCTTGCCGAGGGTTTCGTCATACATGTGGCCGGTCCATTTCGGCAGCCAGTAGTAGGCCGAGGCGAAGATCCCGAAGATCGCACCGGGCACCAGCACGTAGTGGAAGTGCGCGACCACGAAGTAGGTGTCCTGGTACTGGAAGTCCGCCGGTGCGATGGCGAGCATCAATCCAGAGAACCCACCGATGGTGAACAGGATCACGAACGCCACGGCAAACAGCATCGGTGTCTCGAAGGTCAGCGAGCCTTGCCACATGGTGCTGGCCCAGTTGAACACTTTCACCCCGGTGGGCACGGCGATCAGCAGGGTCGCGTACATGAAGAACAGCTCGCCCACCAGCGGAATGCCCACCACGAACATGTGGTGCGCCCAGACGATGAACGACAGGAACGCGATGGCCGCCGTGGCGTAGACCATCGAGGTGTAGCCGAACAGCGGCTTGCGCGAGAACGCCGGAATGATCGAGCTGACGGCGCCGAAGGCCGGCAGGATCATGATGTACACCTCGGGGTGGCCGAAGAACCAGAACACGTGCTGGAACAGCACCGGGTCACCGCCACCGGCGGCACTGAAGAAGCTGGTGCCGAAGTGGATGTCCATCAGCATCATCGTCACGCACCCGGCCAGAACCGGCATCACCGCGATCAGCAGGAACGCGGTGATCAGCCAGGTCCAGACGAACAGTGGCATCTTCATCAGGGTCATGCCGGGGGCGCGCAGATTGAGGATGGTGGCGATCACGTTGATCGCGCCCATGATCGAACTGATGCCCATCAGGTGGATGGCGAAGATGAAGAACGTCACGCTTTCCGGCGCATAGGTGGTGGACAGCGGCGCATAGAAGGTCCAGCCGAAGTTCGGCCCGCCGCCAGGGGTGAACAGGGTCGACACCAGCATCAGGAACGCCGCCGGCAACAGCCAGAAGCTGAAGTTGTTCATGCGCGGCAGGGCCATGTCCGGCGCGCCGATCATCAGCGGGACCATCCAGTTGGCGAGGCCGACGAACGCCGGCATCACCGCGCCGAAGACCATCACCAGGCCATGCATGGTGGTCATCTGGTTGAAGAATTCCGGCTGCACGATCTGCAGGCCGGGCTGGAACAGCTCGGCGCGGATCACCATGGCGAACGAGCCGCCCAACAGGAACATGGAGAACGCAAACCACAGGTACAACGTGCCGATATCCTTGTGGTTGGTGGTCAGCACCCAGCGCATCAGGCCCTTGGCGGGGCCGTGGGCGTGGTCGGCGCCGGCATGACCGTGGTCATCGATCACAGCACTCATGTCCTGTCTCCTTCGAACGAATGGGCTGGACGGCGCGGGGCAACGAGCCCCGCCCGGTTGCGGGAACACACGTCAGGCCGGCTCATTGGCTTTGCGCCTGTTTGAGTTCCAGCACTTCTTTCGGTGTGACCATGTCGCCCTTGTTGTTGCCCCAGGCGTTGCGTTCATAGGTCACGACCGCCGCGATATCGACTTCCGATAGCTGTTTGCCGAAGGCCGCCATGGATGTGCCGGGCTTGCCGTGGAAGACGATGTTCAGGTGGTCAGCCTTGGGCCCGGTGGCGATCTTCGAGCCCTTGAGCGCCGGGAACATCGGCGGCAGGCCTTGGCCTTCGGCCTGGTGACAGGCCACGCAGGTGGTGTGGTAGACCTTGTCGCCGCGTTCCTTGAGTTCTTCGAGGGTCCATTCCTTGCTGGTCAGCTCCTTGAGCTGGGCAGCTTCGGCCTTGCGTTCGCCCAGCCATTTTTCATAGTCGGGCTTGCTCTTGACCTCGACCACGATGGGCATGAAGCCATGGTCCTTGCCGCACAGCTCGGCGCACTGGCCGCGATAGATGCCGGGCTTGTCGACCTTGGTCCAGGCCTCGTTGACGAAGCCAGGGATCGCATCGCGCTTGACCGCGAAGGCCGGCACCCACCAGGAGTGGATCACGTCGGCGGAGGTCACCAGAAAGCGCACCTTGGCGTCGACCGGCAGCACCAGCGGCTTGTCGACTTCCAGCAGGTAGTGCTCGCTCTTGGCGCTCTGGTTATGAATCTGATCGGTAGGCGTGGCCAGATTGCTGAAGAACTCGACGTCCTGGCCCAGGTATTTGTAGTGCCACTTCCACTGGTAACCGGTGATCTGGACGTCGATCTCCGATTCGCTGGAGTCGTACATCTTGATCAGCGTGGCAGTGGCGGGAATCGCCATGGCCACCAGGATCAGGAAGGGCACGATGGTCCAGAGGATTTCGACGCGGGTGTTTTCGTGGAAGTGGGCCGCATTCTGGCCCGTCGAGCGGCGGTGCATCATCATCGACCAGAACATGGCCCCGAAGACGATGATGCCGATCACCACACAGATCCAGAAGATGGTCATGTGCAGGTCGAATACTGCATTGCTGATCTGTGTCGCTCCAGGCGCCATATTCACAGTCCAGGCGGCTTGCGCCTGGCTGAAAATCGAACACAACAGGAGGCCCATCCATACATGTGGATGTCGCATCATTGCGGGTTCCCCTTATCGTTCTTGTTATCCCGTAGGCCTAACGCCTGCGGCAAGGGAGCGGCTACACCAGACTACGAACTCGAACCGCCGTGCCTTGCTGCCTTACATCGGGTTCATCAGCTAACTCCATTCCAACCCGAGTATAGACAGCGACTTCAACCTCGCAACGCGATGACGTAAATCACATGAAACAGACCGGGACTTGCGCTCAAGCCCGCGAATGGAGAAGGATGCAGCCTGAGTGATGGCAAACAGATATAACGCTCAGGCATCAAGGACGAAGGATTTATTACAAATAGGTCTTAGGCGTTTTTTTACGCCAGCTAAGTTATGTCTTCCCTATTTCATTGCCTTTCGTTTCCTGGAGTTTTCATGAACACCGCCGCATTGCGCGAGCAGATCCAAAAAGCCCAACAACACGAGGCCGAGACCGGCCAGTTGACCCGTCAGTTGCAAGCCCAGTTGCCGAACCTGCACCGAGCGATCCAATTGCCGGACGCCAATGCCAACGACGCCCTGACGCGCTTCGTCGCCGCCTACATCGATGAGGTGCCTGACTTGCTGGACGCGGCCAACGAGGTCGCCCGGGAGGCGGGCATCGAGTCGCAGATCAAGCCGGTATTGAAAATTGCCGAGCAGTATTTCCTACAGCCGCCCTCGATCATGGACGGCCATGTCGGGCTCGACAGCCTGTTGGACGAGGCCTACCTGGCGCACCGGTTCGTGGAAGAGGTCAACGACCTGTACATCAAGCATTTCGGCCAGCCGCTGATCCCCCTGGACATGACGGTCGCCAACCTGATTGCCCATCAATTGATCGGTGAGGAATTTGCCAACCAGCTCGATGAAGTGGTGCACCACGCCTTCGATGAAATGCTCAATGACGAGACGTTTGCATTGGAGTCGGTAGAAACCTACCGCGAGAAACTCAGCAGCCCGCAAACCGGCGAGGCCTGGAAGCGCTGGCCATGTATGTCCCGCCGCTTGGGTGTGGGCCTGGAGCTGGAACAGCCGGTGGCCTGAACCATCCCAGGTACACACAGAACCCAGTGGGAAATGACAGCAAACACCAAATACTGTGGGAACGGGCTTGCTCGCGAACGCGGTGTATCGGCTAACAGACATGTTGCCTGACACTCCGCCTTCGCGAGCAAGCCCGCTCCCACAGGATCGCGGACTATCCTGCTGTCGCGCCAACCCCAACATTCGTCCGCAACCGCCCTTCCAACCGGCGCTTGAGCCCGCGCGATTCGATCAGCAGCTTCGAGCCCTTGCTGGCATTGGCCCGGCTCCATTCTTCCAGCAGTTCCAGGCACGAATGGTCGATGTAGCTCAGGTTGTTGAGCGGTACATGCACCGTGACGCCTGGAGGGATGGTGTCCAGAACCTGGGTCAACGCCGGAACCTTGAGGAAGGTGGCCGCGCCTACCAGCCGCAGTTCCATTTCGCCTTCCTGGGGCAGGTCGACCAGGCTGATTTTCAAGCGCGAGGCTTTCCAGGCCAGTTTTGCCAGGGTCAGGCCGAAGCCGATCAGCACACCCGTCAGCAGGTCGGTGAAGATGATCGCCAGCGCCGTCGCGGCGTAGGTGAACATTGGCATCCGGCCATAACGGCCCAGGTTACGGAACGCCTTGATATCCACCAGTTTGAAACCGGTGTACACCAGCACGCCTGCCAGGCTCGCCACCGGAATACTTTGCAGCACGCTGGACAGCATCAGCACGAAGAGCAGCAGCCACAGGCCGTGGAAAATCGTCGACATGCGCGTGGTGGCGCCAGCCTGGACGTTGGCCGAGCTGCGTACGATCACGCCGGTCATCGGCAGTGAGCCGAGCAAGCCGCACAGCATGTTGCCGACACCTTGCGCGGACAGTTCCCGGTCGAAGTCGGCGCGCTCGCCGCTGTGCATACGATCCACGGCGGCCGCCGACAGCAGGGTTTCCGCGCTGGCGATGAAGGCCACAGCGAACGCCGCGATCAGCACGCTCGGGTCTGCCAGGTTCAGCAGGTCCGCCGGGCGCAGCCAGTCGATGGCTTCGGCGAGGTTGTCCGGCACTTCCACGCGCTTGACCTGCAAGGCCAATAACAGACTGGCAACGGTTGCCAGGCCCACGCCGAGCAAGGCGCCAGGAATGAAGCGCAGGCTGTGCGGACGAAACTTCTCCCACAACCACATCACTGCAATCGTCGACAAACCGAGCAAACCGGCCTGCCAGCCGAATGACGGCAACGCCTGGGACACTGCGCCAGGGAACGCCGCCAGGTTATCCAGTCCCGACGGCTTGGGCGCCGCATCGAGCATCACATGGACCTGGGACAGGACGATCAGCACGCCGATACCCGCCAGCATCCCGTACACCACCGCAGGCGCGGTGACCCGGAACCAGCAGCCCAGGCGAAAACGCCCGGCCAGCAATTGCAGAAAACCCGCCAGCAGCAGGATCGGCCCGAGCATCCCTACGCCATGCTGGCGCACCAGTTCGAAGACCAGCACCGCCAAGCCGGCGGCCGGCCCGCTGACTTGCAACTTGGAGCCGGCAAGAAAACCCACCACCAGGCCGCCAACGATACCGGTGATCAACCCTTTGGCAGGTGGCAGGCCGGACGCGATGGCAATGCCCATGCACAAGGGCAATGCCACCAGAAACACAACCACCGAAGCCAGCAGCTCCCGTGGCAGAACAGCTTTCAATTGAGCAGCACGCATGGCGACTCTCCCGAGATTCTTCAGGCATGGCAAGGCCAGGCCGCTCGAAAGCAGACTGGGCTTGTACCACGCAGATGTTTAGGAGCGGTTAGAAGCGCGCTTTGGGCGTCGCCACCGGAATCGGATGGCTGCCATCGAGCGGCAGGAAACAGTTCCGGTCCGCGTCAAAGGCTTTGATCTCGCTGGTCTCGATGTTGTACACCCAACCATGGATGAACAACTGGCCGCTGGCCATGCGAGAGGCCACCGAAGGGTGCGTTCGCAAGTGGTGCAGCTGCGCGATCACGTTCTCTTCGGTGAGGATGGGCATGGTCTGTTTTTCATCGCCGCACGGGCAATTGTCGTGAACCATGGTCTTGGCCACTTCGGCGTGGCGTAGCCAGGCCTTGACCGTGGGCATTTTTTCCAGGGTATCGGGGTTGAGCACTGCGCGCATGGCGCCGCAATCGGAGTGGCCGCAGACGATGATGTGCTGCACGCCGAGGGCCAGTACGGCGTATTCGATGGCGGTGGAAACACCACCGTTCATCTGTCCGTAGGGTGGAACGACGTTGCCCACGTTACGGGTCACGAACAGGTCGCCGGGTGAGCTGTGGGTAATCAGCTCGGGCACGATGCGCGAATCGGCGCAGGTGATGAACATTGCCCGGGGCTTCTGGGCAGTGGCGAGTTTCTTGAAGAGTTCTTCCTGCTGCGGAAAGATCTCGTGATGGAAATGCAAAAAGCCGTCAACAATATGCTGCAGCGCTGCATCGGCGGTTTCCGCCTCCGGTTGGGCTGAAGCCGACGCAGCCAACGGCTGTTTATCCTTGTCACTCATGATTCATCCTCATAACGCCAGTGGCTGGTTAAAAAACATCCAGGTCGAAGGGTTCGACCCGTCAGTCACTCGATGAACAAGGTAGCGACCGAAACTTAACTCAAACTGAATCGATGGCTCTAGAACAACGATTACAGGCATGGCCTAAAGTACAGGTGCGATCATTTCGGGCCCATGTCACAAGGTCAACTTTAATCAAATCAACGACATCTGTCGGCCCGGCGGACAAAAGGCGTCGCAATCGAGATCGTAACCGCCGCGTCGCTCGAGCCCGAGGCGCTTGAGGGCCTTGGTGAACCGCTGGGCCAGCAGGTCGGCGAACGGCCCTTCGCCGCGCATTCGCGTACCGAACCGGCTGTCATAGAGCTCGCCGCCTCGGCTCTGGCGAACCAGGCTCAGGACGTGGGCGGCGCGCTGCGGGTAGTGGGCCTGCAACCACTCCTCGAACAGCGGGGCGACCTCCAGCGGCAGCCGCAGCATGATATAGGAGGCGCTTTGCGCTCCCGCGGCATGGGCTTCGGTCAGCAGGCTTTCGATCTCACTGTCGTTGATCATCGGAATCATCGGCGAACACAACACCCCTACCGCAATACCCGCCTCGCGCATCACCCGGATCGCCCGTAGCCGCGCCTTGGGTGCCGCCGCGCGCGGTTCGAGAATGCGTTTGAGTTCATCGTCCAGGGTGGTCAGGCTGATCATGACCCTGACCAGGCGCTGCTGTGCCAATTCGGTCAGCAGATCCAGGTCGCGCAGAATCAGCGAGCCTTTGGTGACGATCGTCACCGGATGGCGATAGCGCAGCAGCACCTGAAGGATCTGTCGGGTAATTCCGTGTTCGCGTTCGATGGGCTGGTAGGGATCGGTATTGGCGCCCAGGGCAATCGGCGCGCATTGGTAGCCGCGCCTGGACAACTGTTCTTCCAGCACATCGGCGGCATTGGTCTTGGCGATCAGCTTCGTCTCGAAATCCAGCCCCGGCGACATGTCCCAATAGGCGTGGCTGGGTCGCGCGTAGCAGTAGATGCAACCGTGTTCGCAGCCCCGGTAGGGGTTGATCGAGCGGTCGAAACCGATGTCCGGCGAGGTGTTGCGGGTGATGATGGTTTTTGCCGTTTCGATGCGTACTTCGGTGCCTTGGGTCGGCGGTACTTCCTGATACCAGCCGTCGTCCTCGACCACCGAGCGACTTGGGGCAAAGCGGTTGTGCGGGTTGGCGGCCGTGCCGCGACCGCGAGGCGGAAGAGAGGCTGACATGGATATGCTCCGAATGCTGTATGGGTATACAGTATTCGCTATCTGTAATTCAGGCCAGTGCCATTCGGCAGTCTGGTTTGGCCGTTCACGGCGCTTTGACATCCCGCCGACGGGTTTTAACCGGATCGAGCCGACACTGGGCGACTCGAATTCCCCGCTATCACCTTCTGCCGGACTCGGATGCGCAATGCCTGTCCACGCCCGGCATCGAGCGGGTGCAATTGTCCTATCGCACCCACTATGCAAGGCTGGAGCAAGGAGGACGCATTGAACGAAATGATCGAAGGTGGTGGCTTTGGCGACAGCCATCACTTCGACGCGCACCTCACGTCTCCCGGGCAATGACCGCCGGTGTGGCTGAAAACGCTGCAATGGATTCGGCCAGTGGTCGCGAATCGCCCGGGCCGAAGACCGTTTCGCGCAGCGCCCGGCCGGTGGCCGTGTTGAACAATCCCTCGCGCTTGAATCTCTCAAATGCATTCAGGGCCAGTTCCTTCGACCAGATGTAGGCGTAGATCCGGGCTGCATAGCCGGTCACCATGTAGTCCAGCGCGTTGGGCCAGCGTTCGTAACCGGCCACGGGCAGGTGCCCGATCTGCGCGCTGACCTGATCGAACACTTGCTGAACCGTACGACCGTCGCTGTGGCTGCGGTGCAGTTCCATATCGAACAGAGCGTTGCGCAAGAGGGCGGCCGTTTCCCAACTGGCCTGGGTATTGACGAAGGTCAGCAGCTGGTCGGCCGTTTCGTCAGGCAGGGGCTTGCCGGTCTGGTAATGCCCGGACAGGCGAACCAGGCACTCTTTGGCAAAGCACCATTGCTCGAACAACACGCCGGCAAACTCGGACGTATCGCCGGACAACTCCATGATTCCCGACACGTCGCGATATTCCGCCCGGCTCAACAGGTGATGCAGGCAATGGCCAAACTCATGCATCAGCACGCGCAGTTGCAGATGATTGAGCAGGACGGGTTTCGCGTCGGCGCTGCGTGGCAGCCAGGCGTGCAGGGCGGCGATGGGGTGACGGGGCCGGCCTTCGGCGGTGATGTGGCGGTTTCGCAAGACGGTGGTGCTGGGGTAGCCGCCTGCGTTGGCGTCCTCGAAGGGATCGAAATAGAGGTAACCGATGGCTTCTCCCCGTTCCCGGACCTCGAAAAGCCGTACCTCCGGGTGCCAGGTCGCGACGTCCCGGCGTTCGATGAGGTCCACGGCGAACAGCTGTTTCGCCATCAGCAGCAGTTGGGAAAAGGTGGATTCCAGGGGGAACCAGGCGCTGGCTGCGTGCATTGAAAACCCCGCTGTGTGCTGGCGAAGTTTTTCCGTCAGGTAGGGGTAGTCCCAAGGACGAAGTTCATTGAAACCTTGTTGCCTGGCAAACGCCTTCAGCTGTTCCGTGTCCTGGATAAAAACGTCCTGGTGCTGTTGGAGCTGGTCCTGCAAAAAGGCGATGACCTGAGCGGTGGACTCGGCTTGATCCGGTTCGATGGCCATTTGAGCGAAGTCAGAGTAGCCCAGCAGGCTGGCGTAACGACGACGATCCTGCAGCAATTGCCAGAGTACGGGACCGTTGTCGAACTGGTGGGCATGGGGGCCTCGATCCGAGGCCCGGGTGCTGTAGGCGATGTAGATGTCTTCGCGCAGTTGGCGATTGTCGGCGTAGCTCGTCACGATGCCGAACGATTCGTCACTGAGCGTGAGCAACCACCCCGTACGCCCCGCTTCCCGTGCCTGGTTGGCCATCTGCTGTTTGTAGGGGGGCGGCAGACCACTCAACTGCCGCTCATCATCGAATGATTGGCTCCAGGCCTTGTTGGCTGCCTGCAGGTGCTCCAGGAAGAGTTGCCGAGCTCCTTGCATACGTCGCTTCAGTAGGTTCAGGTCTGTCTGGACCGCATCGGGTAACCCGTTCAAACCGTTTCGGCGGAAACGTTGCAGAATTTTTTCCAGGACACGTTTTCTCGCCGGTTCGAAATGCCGGGCGATCTGGCTGCCTGCCAACTGCTGGTAGAGCCGAAACAGATCGGGGTTGCGCGCCAACGACTGCTGGAAATCCTGCAATCGTTGGTGACAGTCCAGTGAGGCCTGGGTCCAGGCCTTTCCTGTCCGGGTCGAAGTCAGGCAGTCCAGTACATAATCGAAACGCTTCAGCCGGGCATGGATTTCGTCCATGGCCAGCACCAGATCATCCCAAGTAGGAAAGGGCTGTTGAGTCTTGATGATTGCCGCCACCTGATCGCTGCTTTCGGCAAGCATCCGTTCGAGCGCCGGCAGGAAATGTCTGGCCTGGATCTGCGAAAAGGGCGGCAGGTCATAAGCCTGCAAGAGCGGATTATCATCGTCGGGCATGGGATCGCTTCCTGTCTGGACTGGAGGGTCAGTCTGGGCAGGAAGGCGACAAGGCGGGCGGTATATAAATATCGCTTCCGGGCCGGACGGCCCGGAAGGTGATGCCGCCGATGTCAGTCGGGTTTTTTCTTCAACTTGGGATTGGGGAAGAACTGCACCGCCTGGACCTTGGCGTCCGGCACTTTGGGCGCGGAGGTATTGACCCGGGTGCCCAGCTCCTTGGGCACTGACAGGCCCTGTTCGTTGAGCGTGTCGGAGTAGCCGCAGGCCACGCACTCGCGATGCGGCACGCCGTCTTCATTCCACATCATCAACTTGTCCGGCTCGCTGCACGCCGGGCAGACCGCCCCGGCGATAAAGCGTTTCTTGGTGATCACAGGCCCCTCACTCATGCTGCCGCGTCCTCGCTCAGGCCGCTGTGGCGCAAGAGTGCGTCAATCGACGGCTCACGGCCACGGAAGTCGACGAACAGCACCATTGGCTCCTGGGAACCGCCACGGGCCAGGATCGCTTCGCGGAAGGCGCGGCCGGTGTCGGCATTGAGTACGCCATCTTCTTCGAACTTGGAGAACGCGTCGGCCGACAGCACTTCCGCCCATTTGTAGCTGTAGTAGCCCGCCGCGTAACCGCCGGCGAAGATGTGGGCGAAACTGTTGGGGAAGCGGTTGTAGGCGGGCGGACGCATTACCGAGACTTCGTCGCGCACACCTTCGAGCACTTGCGCCACGCTGCGACCGTCGCCGTGGGTGGCGTGCAGCTCGAAGTCGAACAGCGAGAACTCCAGCTGACGAACCATCATCAGGCCGGACTGGAAGTTTTTTGCCGCGAGCATCTTTTCCAGCAGGTCCTGGGGCAACGGTTCGCCGGTTTCGTAGTGACCGGAAATCAGCGCCAGGCCTTCCGGCTCCCAGCACCAGTTCTCCATGAACTGGCTTGGCAGCTCCACTGCGTCCCAGGCCACGCCGTTGATGCCGGAAACGCCGGCGTGTTCGACGCGGGTCAGCAGGTGATGCAGGCCATGGCCGAACTCGTGGAACAGGGTGGTGACTTCGTCGTGGGTCAGCAGCGCGGGTTTGCCGCTGTCAGCCGGGGTGAAGTTACAGACCAGGTTGGCGACCGGGCTTTGCAGCACGCCATCGAGGGTGCGTCGACGGTCACGGGCGCCATCCATCCAGGCACCGCCGCGCTTGTTGGCGCGGGCATACAGGTCAAAGAAGAAACGACCGACGTGCTGGCCGTTTTCCTTGATCTCGAACAGGCGCACGTCGGGATGCCAGCTATCGAATTCCTTCAGCTCGGCGATTTCGATGCCGTACAGGCGTTGCACGATAGCGAACAGGCCGCTCAGTACCTTGTCGATCGGGAAGTAGGCGCGCAGGGCTTCCTGGGCCACGCTGTAGCGTTGCTGGCGCAGTTTTTCGCCATAGAAACCGCTGTCCCAGCTCTGCAAGTCCGGGCAGCCCTGTTCGGCGGCAAATGCCTTCAACTGTTCCAGGTCCTGGGCGGCGAACGGTTTGCTGCGCTTGGCCAGATCCCGCAGGAAGCTCAGGACCTGATCGCTGGACTCGGCCATTTTGGTCGCCAGGCTCAGTTCGGCGAAGTTGGCGAAACCCAGCAGCCCGGCCAATTCCTGGCGCAGATCGAGGATCTGCTCCATCACCGGGCCGTTGTCGTTTTGGCCAGCGTTCGGGCCCTGATCAGACGCTCGGGTGCAGTAGGCGGCGTAGACTTCTTCACGCAGGGCGCGATCTTCGGCGTAGGTCATCACCGCGTAGTAGCTGGGGAATTCCAGGTTGATCAGCCAGCCGTCCAGCCCCTTGGCCTGGGCGGCCGCGGCCATTTGCGCCTTGGCTGAATCGGTGAGGCCGGCGAGGGCGGCTTCGTCAGTGACGTGCTTGGTCCAGGCCTGGGTGGCGTCCAGCAGTTGATTGGAGAAGCGGCTGCCCAGCTCGGACAACTTGCTCTGCACTTCGGCGTAGCGCTTCTGCTGGTCGGGCGGCAGGTCGATGCCCGACAGGCGGAAGTCCCGCAAGGAGTGCTCGAGGATGGTTTTCTGCGCCACGTCGAAACCGGCGGCTTCGGGGCTGTTGGCCAGGGCTTCGAAAGCCTGGAACAACTCACGGTTCTGGCCCAGCTCGGTGGAGTAGGCACTCAGCGCCGGCAGGCAGGCCTCGTAGGCCTCGCGCAGTTCCGGGCTGTTGCGCACGGCGTTCAGGTGGCTCACCGGGCTCCAGGCGGCGCCCAGGCGATCGTTGAGTTCGTCCATCGCCAGCACCAGGCCGGCCCAGGTAGGCTGGCTGCCCTGGGTCTTGAGGATTTCAGCGATGGCGGCGCGGTTGTCAGTCAGGATCTGTTCGATGGCCGGCTGCACGTGCTCGGCACGGATCGCCGAGAATGGCGGAAGGTCGTAGGGCTGCAAAAGAGGGTTGTTCACGCTCACGGTGGGCACCTTGGCTGGAAGAAACATTGGCCCATCTTAATTACAATCGACCTTCACCGCAGCTAGCAGCGACTATCACTGGAAAAGAGAGAGCCTATCGTGACCCTTCGCACGTACCAGAACCACACGCCACGGCTGGGCCGGGGCGCTTTCGTCGACAGCACCGCAGTGGTGATCGGCGACGTTGAAATCGGCGAAGACAGCTCCGTCTGGCCGCTGACGGTCATCCGTGGCGACATGCACCGCATCCGTATCGGCGCCCGGACCAGCGTCCAGGATGGCTGCGTGTTGCACATCACCCATGCCGGACCGTTCAACCCCGATGGCTTCCCGCTATTGATCGGCGACGACGTGACCATCGCCCACAAGGTCATGCTCCATGGTTGCTCCGTCGGCAGCCGGGTGCTGATTGGCATGGGCAGCATTGTCATGGACGGCGCGGTGGTCGAGGACGACGTGATCATTGGCGCCGGCAGCCTCGTCCCGCCGGGCAAACGCCTGGAAAGCGGCTTCCTGTACGTGGGCAGCCCGGTGAAACAGGCCCGGCCGCTGACCGACAAAGAGCGGGCGTTTTTCACCTACAGTGCGGCGAACTATGTGAAGCTCAAGGATTTGCACTTGGCTGAAGGCTACGACCAGCCATAGGCCTGATGTTCATTTGAGGGCCTGTTCGTCACACACTTCATTTTGAGTCCTGGAACTGCCATGCATCACCCCACTGTACTGTTCGACCTCGACGGCACCCTCACCGATCCGCGCGAGGGCATCACCCGTTCGATCCAGTTCGCCTTGAGCAAACTGGGCATCGACGAGCCCGACCTCACCCGCCTCGAACACTTCATCGGCCCACCGCTGTTGCAGGCCTTCATGCAGTTCTACGATTTTGATGAAGCCAAGGCCTGGGAAGCGGTGAACTTCTACCGCGAACGATTCAAAGTCACCGGGCTGTATGAAAACCGCGTCTTCGACGGCGTGATGCCGCTGTTGGAAACCCTCGCAGGTCAAGGGCGGCAGCTGTACATCGCCACCTCCAAGCCTTGGGTCTTCGCCCGGGAAATCGCTCGCCACTTCGACTTTGCCCGGCATTTCAAAGTGATCTACGGCAGCGAACTGGACGGCACCCGCACCAACAAGGTCGAGCTGATCGCTCATCTGGTGGCTGAAGAAGGGCTCGACCCGGCGAACACACTGATGATCGGTGATCGCAAACACGACCTGATCGGCGCCCGTAGCAATGGCCTGGATGCGGCGGCGGTGGGGTATGGGTTTGGCAGTTATGAAGAGCTGAGCGCCGAGAACCCTGCGTTTCACTTCCAGACGGTGGATGAGTTGCATCAGGCGTTTCTGCGGGGTTAGTTACACCGTCATCGCGGGCAAGCCTTGCTCCCACAGAGTTTACCCCTCTTGGGCGCTGGCTCCATGGGAACAAAGCTCTTTAGGAGCAAGCTCTGTGGGAGCAAGGCTTGCCCGCGATGAGGCCCTTATGGCCGCCATCAGAGCCAACTCAAACCCATACCGCATCCCACAGCGGATAGTCCCCGATCCGTTTCACCAAACCCGCCCTCAGCGGATTTGCCACGATATACCTCGCAACAGTTTGCAAATCCTCCTCCTTACGAATGGCTCGATCGTGAAAGCCCTTCTGCCAAAGCGGCCCTTGACGTTGCATCAGTCGATTACAGGCTACGGTGGTCCGGGACTCCGTTCGTGCAAGCAATTTCGAAAGCTCTATCCCCTGAAGTTCAATTAGCCAATGGAAATGGTCTGGCATAACCACCCAGGCCAATGAGTGAGCAAATTGCTCTTGCTGAGCCTTTCGAAAAGCGTCGACCACCAGACGCCCCGTCTCGAAGCGATTGAAAACCGGATCGCGGTCCAGCGTAATCGCAGTCAGCAGGTAGATCTGGCCGGGCTGCGAATAGCGCCCGAACCGTAACCGATGGGAATGGGGCAATGTTGTCATGTCTGATCCTCCTTGATCTGGCTCCATCTCAAGGCTAGGACAGCAAGAGCGGATCGGATGTGGAATGTTGGAGCAGGATGTGTCTGGACTGGCCTCATCGCGGGCAAGCCTTGCTCCCACAGGGTTCTTCTCCCTGGAATATGAACAGGCAGTTGTTCATGCTGGATGCATTCCTGTGGGGTGCAGTTCACTCTGTGGGAGCAAGGCTTGCCCGCGATGAGGTCCCTCAGTCACCCACAGTCTTGAATTTTTTCCGGTCCTCATAAGCGCCGGCATCGACCAGTTCCTTTAAACCGCCTGCGTTGCCTCTTCCGCGGCGATGGCGGCTTGTACGCTTGGACGTGCTTCGACGCGCTCCATGAACGACGCCAGTTCCGGCCAGTCCTTGATCTCGATATTGAAGAACGGGAGCCACTTGAGCACGGTGAACAGGTAGGCATCGGCCAGGCCGAAGTCGCCCAGCAGGTAATTTTTGCCCAGCAGGCCTGTGTTCAGGTAATCCAGGCGCTTGAACAGTTTCTGCCGGAAAATTGCCTTGGCGGACTCGTGAATTTCGGTGTTGAACAACGGAGCGCTGCCGCTATGTATTTCTGTGGCGATGAAGTTCAACAGCTCCTGCAAGCGAGAGCGTTCCCAGGTGCCGTTGGCCGCTGCCAGGGAATTGCCGGGAACCAGATCCGCGAGGTACTGGATGATGGCCGGACCTTCGGTGAGCACTTCGCTGTTATCCAGCACCAGCGCAGCTACATAACCCTTTGGATTGATGTCACGTAAATCACGGCCGTCGGCGGTAGCCTTGGTCTTGTTGTTGACCCGCATCAGTTCGAAAGCCAACCCCAGTTCGCGCAGCACGATATGCGGAG
Organism: Pseudomonas uvaldensis; assembly: GCF_021271205.1. GTDB lineage: Bacteria > Pseudomonadota > Gammaproteobacteria > Pseudomonadales > Pseudomonadaceae > Aquipseudomonas > Aquipseudomonas uvaldensis. The sequence continues at coordinate 22,523 of NZ_JAIWKS010000009.1, read as the reverse complement.
ACAGGGAGCAGGTCATTGGGGCGAAGTAGAGTTTCATGGAGAGCTCCTGGTTTAAGCCGTTGCGGCTGAAGAACGAAGCAAGGATCCGCGACCGACCTGACCTTTTGCAAAGGACTTGTCGAATGCTAGGTTATGACAAAATTTCATGAGTCTTTCGAAACCTGATGGTCGCCAGAATCCCCTCCCTCAATGGACTTAAAGCATTTGAGTCGGCTGCCCGGCATATGAGTTTTACCAAGGCCGCCGACGAGCTCAATGTCACGCAGACTGCGATTAGCCATCAGATCCGCCGGCTTGAAGATGAGCTGGGCGTTCGTCTGTTTCTTCGGCTCAAGGATGGGTTGGCATTGACCACTGAAGGCCAGGGATATTTTCCGGGCGTTCGCGCAGCGTTTCAGGAGTTGCGCTATTCCACGCAAATGCTGCACGAATCGAGCAACAACAGCACGTTGACCGTCAGTACGCTGGTTTCCCTGGCATCCAAGTGGCTATTACCGCGTTTGCCGTCCTTTCAGAAGGCATTTCCCGACATCGATGTTCGGCTGACGGCGTCCACCGAGTTGGTCGACTTCCGCAAGGGCGGGATCGACGCCGCGATCCGCTATGGTTCCGGCACCTGGAAAGGCATGCGGGCGGACTGGCTCATGTCCGATGAGATCTTCCCCGTGTGCAGTCCCAAGCTGCTGGCCAGTCCTGAGGCGTTGAAGAGTCCGGCCGATCTGGCCAGTCACACGCTGTTGCAGGTCAGCGGCATGACCAATAACGACTGGAGCAAATGGTTGAGCGCGGCAGGGCAACCGATGAAACTCGCCGAAGGCACACGACTGACCTTCGATCTGGCGATGATGGCCGTACAGGCCGCCATCGACGGGTTGGGGGTGTGCATCGGTCGCTCTACCTATGTCGATGACGATCTGAAAGCCGGGAGGCTGGTGGCGCCGTTCGACCTCAAGTTGAAGTCCGACCTGGGTTTCTATTTGGTGACGCCACTGGAATATGCCAACTCGAAAAAGATCGTGGCTTTTCGCAGTTGGTTAACGGGGCTGGTGCATTCGCCCGCGCCCTGAACAGCCCTGCCCTGTTAGTCCTTACAGGTGACACCCGGTTACACGGACGGTTAAATCAACGTCACTAAAGATTTCCGCTTCGCTGACTTGCAACCTGACTAGGGGCACCGGAAATGGACACCAAGAGATTCTGTTGGGTGGTGTTGCTCTTTGCGTTCTACCTGCAACCCACGCATGCCGATACGACGGTGCAACCCGCCGTTGCACCCGAGGGCGAAGTGCCCGCGGCGCCGGCGACAGAAGTGACGGCGCAGGTCTGGAACAAAAGCAAAGTACCTATCGTCGTCAGCCAGAAAGGTCGGGCCCAGGAGCCCATCGAGCCGACGCAGAGCTTTAAGAGCCTGAGTTATCCACAGGTCCCCATCAACATCATGATTCCGGAAAGCAGCCCTATCAAATACATCACCGTAACGGGCAAGCAGGGGGCTTGTACGGTGCCGGTTTGTATTTTCGTTCATTGAGGCGGCATCGAGGGACGTGATTCAGCCAGCGTCTTCAACGCCGCTTGGCGATTGTCGACCGGCAGCCGGCCGAGCTTTTCGACCTCGGCATAAAAGGCAATCCAGTCCCCGTTCACCCGCTTGAACAGCGCCGTGAACGCCGGCACCCGCCGGGTATATAAACCGAACGGCAACAACCGCGCGTTGTTGAGGGGCGCATAGACCCAGGCGTCGTAGCGTTTGTCGCCCGCCCACTGGCTATCGCGCAGTTGTCGATAATCGGCGCGCAGGCGTTCGAATTCCAGGGCCTTGCGTTGGCGCATCTGGTCGGCCGGCAGGGGCTGGGCGTAAAGCTGTTCCAGACGCTGGCGAGTGTCGAGGATAAGTTGGATGAATTGCTCGCTTTGGCGCCACCGCAAGCCCGTATCCGGCGCCAGGCCGCGGCTTGCACGCCATTGCCGTGTGCCTTCCTGTTCGACGAACGTGGCGAAGGACTCGTTGAATTCCGTGTCGTCCTTTACGTAGAAACGCTGGTGCGCCAGCTCGTGGAAAATCAGCGTCGCCAGGCGTTCGTCACCCCAATGCATCATCGAACTGAGGATCGGGTCGTTGAACCAGCCCAGGGTCGAGTACGCCTCTACGCCACCGATCGCCACGTCCATACCCTTCAAACGTTGCAACGCAGCCTCGCCACGGGCCGCGCCCTGGTTGTAGTAGCCGCGATAGGCAACGCAGCCTGCTATCGGGAAACAATGGTTTTGCGCTGCCAGGGAAAATTCCGGCGTGGCGAAGACATTCCAGACCACGAACGGTCGACCGATGTCTGCATACAGGCGATAGCTTTCATTGTCCGGCAGATGCAGGTGGACGCTGGCGAACGTCCGAGCTTCACGGGCCTGGGCCAGGTGGGCCCGTAATGCGGGATCGCGGGCGGGGTCGTCGATGACCTGGTCGATGGGTTCCCGAGCCTTCAGCAGTCGCAGTTGGCCATCGACAAGCTGGCTGTAGTAAGCGGCGCTGGAACAACCGTTGAGTAACAAAAGCAGCAGGCCTGGAAACAAAAACCGGAAAACACGGTCGAGTAACCGATGGCTTGAATGCGGCCTGATCAATTGCAATCACCTTGGGAAAAAGTCTGCCTACAAGACTATCCCGCCTGCCCGGAGCTTCGCTATGCGCGTCTTGATGCTGACGAGTGGCCTGTTGTTGCTGACCGGTTGTGCCGGTTTGCCTGACCCTGATCCATCGCAAGCGTGGATCGACCTTGGAAACCATCAAAACACGGCGCTGCAAGCGCTGGAAGTCGATGACAAGACCTCCGTTGACCGACGTTACTTCGAAGTCCAACCCGGCAGCCATGAACTGACGGTGCGTTACCAGTTTGCCGTAGAGCCCGGCAACATTGGTCCCAACGCCGAGCCGCTGTGGCGTGATTGCCGGTTGAATGTGAAGTTCAAGGACTTCAACGCAGGCCAGCGCTACCAGTTGCAGGCTGGCAACATTGGGTTCCGGCCCTGGGCCAAGCTCTATGATCAGCAGCGCAAAGTAGTGGGTCTGGCGACCCCGGCGGGCTGCCAGCAAAGCTGATCGGCGCTATGCTCAGGACCTGACTTCAGGAAACCACCATGCGCCTAAACATGCTGATACTTGCCTTCGTCTCCCTGGGCGGCTGTGCAACAAGCCCGTTACCCGAGGCAGACCCGAACATGGCCTGGGTAGAGTTCGCTATGCCAGCGCCGGGTGGCAAGGTATTGATGGCTGAAAGCCTGGACGGCCAGCGCTTGCGGGACGGGCGATTCTTCCAGGTTCCGCCCGGCAGCCATGAGCTGGAGGTCCGTTTTGACTTCGAGGTCATCAGCGGTGGTGGACTGGGCATGCAAGCCGAGCCGCAAGAGCGGATGTGCTACCTGCTAGTGCGTTACGATCAGTTCCAGGCCGGCCAGCGTTATCGGCTGGAAGCGCGCAACCTCGCGTTCACACCAAGTGCCCGGCTCTACAACGCCAAGCGAGAAGTCGTTGCAGAGGATCGTCGGGCCAACTGCCTGCCTTAGGCTCTGTACGAAAAGCCTTGATACTCGTTCATGCTGCGTTGAAAACTGCCTGACCTTCGTCTCAAGACTTTTCGTACAGAGCCTAGCGTTCAGCGATCGTTCTTCTGGTAGATGATTTTCTTCGTGCCGTTTTCGCAACTGCCCACCACCATGTTCCGGTCGTGGACTTCATCGTTGGTGACGATTTCCAGCGTGTAGGACGACACGTTGTTGGCCTGAATCTTCGCTTCGATTTCCTCTTTCAGCTCCTCGCAGGATTTGGGCGCCGCGAGAACCGATGTAGCCAATGCGCAACCCATGACCATCACGGCAAATCGTTTCATGCTCGACTTCCTCTTTGCAGCGCGCAACGCCTTTGCGCTGAAACTGCATGCATCATTCGACCATAAATGGGAGGTGGGGTGACAGGGGTAGATCGCAGCCTCCGGCAATGCTTGCGGGGGCTGCGATCTTCCTCATGGATTAGCTTTCGAGTGTGGCGTCCAGGGTGATGTTCGCATTCAACACTTTGGAAACCGGGCAACCTTCCTTGGCCTTTTTGCTCAATTCTTCGAATTGCGCCTGGGTGGCGCCGGGAATCTTCGCTTTCAGAATCAGCTTGACCGCCGTTATCGCAAAGCCGCCATCGACCTGATCCAAGGTCACTTCGGCCTGGGTGTCGATACGCTCGGCCTTGAGTCCGGCCTCGCCGAGGATCATCGAAAATGCCATGGAAAAGCAGCCCGCATGGGCCGCGCCAATCAGTTCTTCCGGGTTGGTGCCCCGACCGCCTTCGAAACGCGCCTTGAAGCCGTAAGGCGCTTCGCGCAGCACGCCGGTTTCCGTCGAGATGGAGCCGATACCGGTTTTCAGATCACCTTCCCAGTGAGCCGATGCTTTTTTGACAATAGCCATGTCTTCCTCCTCAAGAGCTGGCGCGAGGTAGTCGCGCCTGGGTGTTTTCCGCTGTCAGGGTTGTGAGGATAGACCGGCAAATAAAGTTCATCCTGTCGATTAGCTGACGAATTTAGTAGGAAAATTCGACGCGGCCATTGAAACTCGGGTATATGCCCACATTGCATGGAACACACCCATAGAAACGGCAGGCTTTTGCCCGTAGGAAAAGCCCGGAATGCCGTTGGAGATCCCAGCCGATGAAACAGCTGTCCGACGTGAAATTTTCGACCCTAGACCTTGTGCCTGTACGCGAGGACGGCGACGCCGCCCGGTCCCTGCGCAACTCACTGGACTTGGCGCAACACGTGGAGAAGTATGGCTACACCCGCTTCTGGGTGGCCGAGCACCACAACATGGATGGCATCGCCAGTTCCGCAACGGCCGTGTTGCTCAGTTACTTGGCGGGGGGCACGTCGACCATTCGCGTTGGCTCCGGGGGCGTGATGTTGCCCAACCATGCGCCGTTGGTGATCGCCGAACAGTTCGGCACCCTGGAAAGCCTTTATCCAGGCCGAATCGACCTGGGACTGGGGCGGGCTCCCGGGTCCGACCAGATGACCGCCCGGGCCTTGCGTCGCGAGCGCTCAGGCAGTGCGGACGATTTCCCCGATGACGTGGCCGAACTGATGCGTTATCTCGGCCCGCGTACTCCTGACCAGCGCATCATTGCCATGCCCGGCACCGGAACCAACGTGCCAGTCTGGCTGCTGGGGTCAAGCCTGTTCAGCGCGCAACTGGCCGGTGAGCGGGGCTTGCCCTACGCCTTCGCCTCTCATTTTGCCCCGCGCTACATGCACGAGGCGATCCGCATTTATCGAAATCACTTCCAACCGTCGGCGGTACTCGACAAGCCTTACGTAATGCTCGGGGTGCCGCTGGTGGCAGCGGACACGGACGAGCAGGCCGATTATCTGGCGACTTCGGTGTACCAGCGGATCCTGGCCCTGATCCGTGGTCAGAGCCTGGTGCAACGTCCGCCGGTCGAGACCATGAACGGCCTCTGGCTGCCCCACGAGAAAGACGCGGTGGGCGACTTCCTGGGGCTGGCGATGGTAGGTGGCCCGCAGAAAATCCGTGCCCGGCTCGAGGTGTTGATCGAGAAAACCCAGGCCGACGAGCTGATTTTTACCAGCGATCTGTATGAGCATACGGATCGCCTGCGCTCTTATGAACTGCTGGCGCAGGTCATGAAAGGCTGAATCGCGCCCATGAAAAAGCCGACGCATGCGTCGGCTTTTTCGTTTCTGGAGCATCACTTTTTGTAAACGATTTCTTTCGTGCCGCCCTCGCAGGTGCCGACGACGTCTCCGTCAGCTGCCGCACCCTTATCGACAATTTCCAGCGAATAATTTGGCACGCCCTTGGCATCCAGTTTCTCGGCGATTTCACTTTTCAGTTCTTCACAAGGCTTGCCGGCCGCAAATGCACCGCCCGCCAGGCTCAACAAGCCCAGGGCTACCATCAACTTTTTCATCGCTCGCACTCCTTGGTCGGATCGAATAAGGCAGGTATGGACAATCGTGACGCGCAGACAATAGCGCATCGCCATTCCCTATGGCACTCCGCCAGCGCGCAAGTTCATCGCGATCAGCTGTTTGCGATCCGGAACCCGACTTTGAGAGTCACTTGGAAGTGCGCCGCCCGGCCATTCTCGATGTGCCCACGGGTTTCGGTGACTTCAAACCATTCCAGATGCTTGAGACTTTTGCTGGCCTCGGCCAGGGCATTGTTGATGGCGTCTTCGATGCTGGTAGGAGACGAGCCGACCAGCTCGACCTTCTTGTACGTGTGGTGATCACTCATGACGTTCCTCCTGAGGTTGTCTGAAACAGACTAGCAGCGATTGTTCGCCTTACGTGTGTCGCTGTTTACGCTTTGAAAGTTCAGATTTACTGCACTTTCACAAACGGCTGGAGTCCCAACTTTCACACGCACTCAACCACTGCAGGAGAGAGCCACCATGGCAAGCACTTCGTTACGTAAAGCCTCGTTGCAAAGCATGGAAGCGGAGATCGAGAATCTGCTCAAGTCGTTGGAGACCCTGAAGGATGATACGTCGGACGAGTCGCGTAAGACCCTCAAGGCGCTCAAGGCCAATGCCGAGAACGCACTGAAACATTCCCGGCATCTGCTCAGCGATGCGTATGAAGAGGTCAAGGTGAAAACCCGCGAAACCGGGCTTGCTACCCGCGACTACGCTCAGGAACACCCGTGGACCACCGCCGGCGTAGCAGTGGGCGCCATTGGTTTGCTGGCTGCCTACTTGCTGTGCAAGCGCGGTCACTGAGTCGGCTGGCCCAGCTCGTGCCTGAGCCATTGGGCCAGTTGCCGGGCGCGGCCGTCCGCGGCGCGCTTGGGTAGCCACAACGCCAGTCGCGCCGGGGTTTCATCGAAGCCCCAAGGCGCGACCAGGCGGCCGGCGCGCAGGTCTTCGGCTACCAATGGCTCGGGAGCGATGGCCACACCCAACCCTGCGACAGCGGCCTCCAGCAAATAATACAAATGCTCAAAGCCTTGGCCTGACTTCAGTTCTTGGGGATCGAGGTCGTTTTGCCGTGCCCAGGTTGGCCATGCTTGGGGGCGGGACATGGTGTGCAGCAGTGGTTCCCCCAGCAACGCATCGGCTGGTGCGCTTTTCAGGCGCACGAATCCGGCATAACGCGGGCTCATGACCGGACCGATCCGTTCGCCGACCAGCTCATACACTTGCATATCCGCCGGCCACGGAGGCTCGGCAAACACCAGCAGCGCGTCCAGCCCCGGTCGTCTGGGATCAAGGTCGCCCTCTCCGGCGGACAGGTGCAGGCGCAAGTCCGGCAGATCCGCATTGAGCCGGCCCAGGCGCGGAATGAACCAGCGTGCCAGCAGGCTGCCCGAGCAGCCCAGCACGAACGGCGAGTTAGCCGTGCTTTGGCTCAGCTCCGCGCAAGCGCTGCGTAACTGATCGAAAGCCTCGGCGCTGGCATCACGCAGCCGCAAGCCGGCATCTGTGAGTTTCAGGCCGCGACCGTCCTTGGCGAACAGACTGACGCCCAAATGCTCCTCAAGCACCTTCAGTTGACGGCTGACGGCACCGTGGGTGACATGCAGTTGTTCCGCCGCCTGGCTTACGCTGTTCAGGCGGGCGGTCGCTTCGAAGGCGCGCAGGGCATTGAGCGGTGGAAGATCGTGGCTCATCTGATATGTGAGTTTTCCTGACAGGTTATGGCGATCTTATCGGTTTTCAGGGGCGAGTGTCAGGGGTAGAGTGACCTTCATTGTCCTTGTGAGCATTTTGCCTGGAGCGCCCGATGACCCAGTCTACGACCCCCTTCAATCTGCGCAGTGGCCCTGACGCCAACGGCCTGTTCGGCGCATTCGGTGGCCGCTATGTGGCCGAAACCCTGATGCCGTTGATCCTCGATCTGGCCCGTGAATATGAGGTGGCGAAGGAAGATCCTGCCTTCATCGAGGAGCTTGCCTACTTCCAGCGTGACTACGTCGGTCGCCCAAGCCCGCTCTATTTCGCCGAGCGCCTGACCGAATACTGCGGCGGTGCCAAGATCTACCTCAAGCGCGAGGAGCTGAACCACACTGGCGCCCACAAGATCAACAACTGCATCGGTCAGATCCTGCTGGCGCGGCGCATGGGCAAGAAACGCATCATCGCCGAGACCGGCGCCGGCATGCACGGCGTGGCGACCGCTACCGTGGCCGCGCGTTTTGGTCTGGATTGCGTGATCTACATGGGCACCACCGACATCGAGCGCCAGCAGGCCAACGTGTTTCGCATGAAGCTGCTGGGTGCCGAAGTGATCCCGGTGGTCGCCGGTACCGGCACGCTGAAGGATGCGATGAACGAGGCCTTGCGTGACTGGGTTACCAACGTCGACAGCACGTTCTATCTGATTGGCACCGTGGCCGGCCCGCACCCGTACCCGGCCATGGTTCGCGACTTCCAGGCCGTGATTGGCAAGGAAACCCGCGATCAGTTGCAAGCCCAGGAAGGTCGTCTGCCCGATAGCCTGGTGGCCTGCATCGGCGGCGGTTCCAATGCCATGGGCCTGTTCCATCCGTTCCTGGACGATAAAAGCGTCGAAATCATCGGCGTCGAAGCGGCGGGCTACGGCATCGAGACTGGCAAGCACGCCGCCAGCCTGAACGGTGGCGTGCCTGGCGTGCTGCATGGCAACCGCACGTTCCTGTTGCAGGACGAAGATGGCCAGATCATCGACGCCCATTCGATTTCCGCCGGCCTCGACTACCCGGGCATCGGCCCGGAACACGCCTGGTTGCATGACATCGGCCGTGTCCAGTACACCTCGATCACCGATGCCGAAGCCCTTGATGCGTTCCATAAATGCTGCCGCCTGGAGGGGATCATTCCTGCCCTGGAAAGCTCCCATGCCCTGGCAGAAGTGTTCAAACGCGCCCCGAATCTGCCGAAGGACCATTTGATGGTGGTCAACCTGTCCGGCCGTGGCGACAAAGACATGCAAACCGTGATGCATCACATGGAACAGTCCCAGCAGGAGAAACATTGATGAGCCGCCTGCAAACCCGTTTTGCCGAACTCAAGGAACAGAACCGCGCCGCCCTGGTGACCTTCGTCACCGCCGGTGACCCGGACTACGACACCTCACTGGCGATTCTCAAGGGCCTGCCGGCGGCCGGTGCCGATGTGATCGAGTTGGGCATGCCGTTTACCGATCCGATGGCCGACGGTCCGGCGATCCAGTTGGCTAACATTCGTGCGCTGGGCGCGCGGCAGAACCTGGCGAAAACCCTGCAGATGGTTCGCGAGTTCCGCCAGGACAACACCGAAACACCGCTGGTGCTGATGGGTTACTTCAACCCGATCCATCGGTATGGGGTGCAGCGTTTCATTGGCGAGGCGCTGGACGCTGGCGTCGATGGCTTGATCGTCGTGGACATGCCGCCCGAGCACAACAGCGAGCTGTGCGAACCGGCCCAGGCTGCTGGCCTGGATTTCATTCGCCTGACTACTCCGACCACTGATGATGCGCGGTTGCCGACCGTGCTCGATGGTAGCTCGGGCTTTGTGTACTACGTGTCGGTGGCGGGTGTGACCGGCGCCGGTGCCGCGACGCTGGAGCATGTGGAAGAAGCCGTGGCGCGTCTGCGTCGCCATACCGACCTGCCGATCAGCATCGGTTTCGGCATCCGCACGCCGGAGCAGGCTGCCGCGATTGCACGGTTGGCTGACGGAGTGGTGGTGGGCTCGGCGTTGATCGACCATATCGCCAGTGCCGACACGCCAGCGCAGGCGATCGACGGGGTGTTGAGCCTGTGCTCCGCTTTGGCGGAGGGCGTGCGCAAGGCTCGCATCTGATCGAGCTGTACAAAAAAAGGGGTTCAGAACCAGGTTTTGAACCCCTTTTTTGCATTACGGCAGCACCAATCCGCCGCCGGCCTTGTGCAGTTTGCGCAAGTGTTCGCCGATCTCTTTGACGTTGGCCTCGCAGGCGGCTATTTCAGCGGCGCGACGCGGCTCCAGTAGAGCCCGGACTTCCTTATCCAGATCACCGGTCAAGGTTTGCAGCTGTTTCTGTCGCAGGCTGCTTTCCGACTCCAGTCGCTGCCATTCGCCAGGCTGTGGCAACCCATAACCGCTGCTGCCCAGCAGCTCGGCGGGACGGCTCAGGAAACCGCTGTTGACGAGAATCTGCTGCAGTGTCGCGTTGGCCCTTTCCATGCCGCCGTTTTGAAGTTCACGGGCACCGAGGTAACGCTGTTTGACTTCATCCTGAGCCAGCAGGAGTTGCTGGCGATAGCTGGCCTGTTCCAGCAGCAGCAACGCCGCGCTGGTGCGCAGGTCTGCCTGTTCGAACCAGATGCGACGTTCTGCAGCGTCCAGGGCGAGCCAGTCTTCAACCGTTTGCTGCTTGATGGGCAGGTGTTTTTTCAGGACTTCGAACATGGCCTGATAGCGCTCGCGGAATGAGTCGAAGCGGTAGCCCAGGCGCAAGGCTTCCTTGGGATCGTCGAGCACGCTGGTATCCGCCAGGCCCCGCCCTTTGAGCACCTCCAGCAAACCATTGGGCATGATGCTGTCGAGGCCCTTGAGTTGCTCGTTATTACTGCCGCTGCGCAACAGCTTCAAGCTTTCCACCGCGCAGTTATTGGACAGGAAGTAGTAATTGCCGTCGTAGCTCCAGTGCATCTCGGCGGCATGTTCAACTGTTTCTTCGATCTCGGTACGCGACAGGTTCAACGGCACCGATGCCAGGCTGCGCAATTCGGTCTTGGTGTATTCATCGATGACTTGGGCCAGTGGCAGGACGAACAGGCGCGACGGGTATTTGCCCACCAGCCCGTCCCAACTCGACAACTGCACATCGCCCACGAAGGCGCGATAGGACAGCACCAAGTGTTGATCCAGATCCAGCCGGCAATCCGGCCCACGGGGACGGCCCGGCGCGCAGATCACCAGCCGGAGCATGCTGTGACCCCAGCGGCTGACCCAGTTCTGGTTGGCTTCGGCCAGCAAGTAGTCGACGGCATAGACCCGCTCGGGATCGACCTTGCCCAGTGGCGTCCGGGCGAAGTCGTTACCGGCGTTGAGGAACGCGAACGATTTGGCGCAAGTGTCCTTGGCGGCGGGAGCCCAACCGAAATGTTCCTGGTAGTAGCGATACAGGGCGGGGCGTCGGCAGGCGTAGCTCGGATCGAGGAGGAAATACTCCATGTTGACCGCAACGAACTCTTTCGGACTGCTCGTCTCGTAAAGATCCGGGCTGCGGGCGACCTGCCGGTTATGCTGTTCCCGTTCTCCACGACGGCCGACGTATTGCGGCCAGCCGGCGAGATCCAGCAGGCGGGGATCGTCGCTGAGGGTGAAACGCCGGTCGTTCTGGCCCCGGCACTCGTCGGGGAGGCCAATCAAGCCGGCGCTGCTGTTGCGCCGGGTACACCGCTGGATCAGTGTGCGTTCGGCATCCGGCCAGAGGCGTGCGCGGTCGTAAATGTGAGTCAGTTCGTGCAGGACCGTGGCGAGCAGTTCCCGTCGTACGGTGCCGTGGGGGCGATGGGTCTTCTGTGTGGCGGCGCTGCCGTTGGTGAGGCTGTCCAGCAGGTTGCGGTTGAGATCGAGTTCCGAGACGAGCGAGGCCTGGCCGTAGGCGTTGGCCGGCATCTGGTCGGTCCAGCCGACATCGATGCGTCGATCCAGGCGCTCGATGAAGCGTGGCGGCAGGGCCTGCATGGCTTCATCGAGCAGTGCCCGGCTGGCCTGCTGTTGTGCCGGGCTCAGGCCTTCGTCGATGAGGTGCAGTTGCAAACCGGCCTGGGCGGTGCTGCCCATGAGCAGCATCACCCCGGCGGTCAGCCAGGCGGCGAGCCGCCTCACAATGCGAGGATGGCTTCGGCGAGAACCTGGTCACTGGCGTCGCGAGCTTCCGGCACGCGGGTACGCAAGGTGTCGAAAGCGGCTTCGAGATGCGCGCCGCGGATTTCACCATTGCTGGCAACGAAGCTGGCCGCATCGTCGTGGGCTTCACGAATGATCTTCGAATCACGGATGGAAGTGGTGGTATCGGAGGTGAAATCGATCGAACGCTGGGAAGCGCGAACGATGATGTTACTGGTGGCTACCAGGGTATGTGCCTGGGCCACATCGGCCAATACCAACAGGCCTAGGGCGGCAGCAATCAGCGGGCTACGCATGGAACGACTCCGAAATATAGGGATAACTATTGGACGAGAATTGCCTGTGCCAGTTCAAGGTCACTGGCATGAAGTTTTGGCCGGGTCTGGCGCAGGTAATCCAGGGCCGACTCCAATCGTGCACCTCGCAATTGTCCGTCACTGGCAACGAATGCCGCAGCGTCGTCGCGGGCGACGGCGACTATTTTATGGTCGAAGGGCGCGGAGGTCACCATGCTCGTGGCATAGCCACTGGCAACCAGTTGCTGGGTGGACACATCGAAGGCATGAGCTGGAACGGACCAGCCGGCAAGGAAGAAAACGGCGATGAACAGATCGAAGTGAAAACGCATGGGACTCGACAGTTGATGGCGAGTCCAAAGGCTAGCGCAAACCTGCGGGCCAGAGCCAGCGCTGAAACATCGGAACACCATTGGGTGTCCGATGTTTCATGTTGGATCAGATCACCAGGATCGCTTGGGCCAGTTGCGCGTCAGTGGCTTGCAACTGGGGAGCCTGCTGACGGATGTAATCGAGGGCGCTTTCGAGTTTCACACCACGGATGGCACCTTCACTGGCCACGAAGCTGGCGGCGTCGTCACGGGCGGCCTGGACGATTTTGTTGTCTCGCAGCGACGAGGTGGCATCGGACGTCACGTCGGAAGTCGCCTTGAGCGCCCCTACGATGGAGTCGGTGGTAACGATAAAGCTACTGGCATTGGCTTGGGCGGCGACGGCCAGCAGGGTTGCGGCGCTGAGCAGACGAAGTCGGTTCATGATGAAACTCCTTGGATATGAGGTGGTGCCGGTGCAGGTAGCTGAAAGAGGAGACGCGTACTCGACTCGCTTCGCCACGTTCATCCGATATTAAGTCAGAACGTGAAGGAAGACAGCTTTATGAAGTGAGTTGGAGGAGCCTCAAATAAACTGTACTGGTTGATTTGGTTGTTTTCTATAACTGTTATCTCGGCGCTTTCTGAAAGCATCATCCTGAAACGACAAAACCCGTCGCGGTTTCCCGCGACGGGTTTTGCTTGTTCAATTCGGTGCTGGCGGTGGACCCGGTGGGTCAGGGCCAGCGACGCTGAATTAGCGCCAGAACGGCTTGCTCAGCTCTTCGTAGCGCTGTGCTTCGCTGATACCGGCGTCGGCCAGCAGGCGCGAGTCCAGACGAGCCAGTTGATGGCGGCTGGCGATGCGGCGCTGCCACAGCATCAGGTTGGCGATAATGCGAAGAGGCAGGGAAGCCTGGTTTTTTGCAGCTTTGTCTTCGAAAAACAGCTCGGAACTGAGTGTACGTTCCATGGTTGACATCCTTCCGCTTGTGGCGGGATCAGGTAGTGGTTTAACTGGTGCCCATGATCCTCTCGTTTGGCCAGTCACTGTAGATACAGTTCACCTGTATTGTGCGCGACCAGTTAACTGTTAAACCGCAGTGTGCTGGTCCATATTGAAGCAACTGTACCTGTCTGCGCTGTTTTGGTGCATTTGTCACGTTTTAACGGCGCGGAGAAAGGAATATCCTACGGAAAACACCGGTACAGCAATACAGTTTTTGACGAAACGGGTCGTGCTTGCCTGGATGATCAAAACTGTGTGTGCGGTAACGGTGTTCTAGCTGTATCAAACCGCCAACATGCGCCCGGTCTCTTCCAGGTTCAGATGCCAACTCAGTGCGTCGCGCAGGATGTGAGGTGTATGTCCACCCAAGGCACACGCGGCCTCGAAGTACTCGTTCAACGCCTGGCGATAGGATGGGTGCACGCAATTGTCGATGATCACCCGTGCCCGCTCCCGTGGCGCCAGGCCTCGCAGGTCGGCCAGGCCGATTTCGGTGACGAGGATGTCGACGTCATGCTCGGTGTGGTCCACATGGCTGACCATCGGCACGACGCTGGAGATCGCCCCTCCCTTTGCAATCGACTTTGTGACGAAAATCGCCAGGTGCGCATTGCGCGCGAAGTCCCCTGAGCCACCGATGCCGTTCATCATCCGGGTGCCGCAGACGTGAGTGGAGTTGACGTTGCCGTAGAGATCGAACTCCAGCGCGGTGTTGATGCCAATGATACCCAGGCGACGCACCACTTCCGGATGATTGGAAATTTCCTGCGGACGCAGGACCAGTTTGTCCTTGTACTTTTCCAGATTTCCGAACACATCGGCGTTGCGACGATCCGACAGCGTGATGGAACTGCCCGAGGCGAAGCTCAGCTTGCCGGCGTCGATCAGGTCGAACGTGGAGTCCTGCAACACTTCGGAATACATGCTCAATTGCTCGAACGGCGAGTCGATCAGCCCGCACATCACGGCGTTGGCGATGTTCCCTATACCGGCCTGTAATGGGCCGAGCTTATTGGTCATTCGTCCGGCCGCCACTTCTTGCTTGAAGAAATCGATCAGGTGATCGGCAATGGCCTGGGTGTCGCTGTCCGGTGGTGTGACGGTGGACGGCGAGTCGCCTTGGTTAGTGATGACAATGGCTGCAATTTTTTCCGGTGGAATCGGAATGGCGGTACTGCCGATGCGGTCGTCCACCTTCACCAGGGGGATCGGTGTGCGGGTTGGGCGATAGGTCGGAATATAGATGTCGTGCAGACCTTCCAGATTCGGATTGTGGGCCAGGTTGATCTCGACGATTACTTGTCGGGCGAAGATCGCAAAACTGGCCGAATTACCCACCGATGTGGTTGGCACGATGTGGCCCTGTTCGGTGATAGCCACTGCTTCGATCACCGCAACGTCAGGTAGCTTGAGCTGACCGTTGCGCAGTTGTTCGACTGTTTCCGAAAGGTGTTGGTCGATGAACATGACCTTGCCCGCATTGATGGCCTTGCGCAGCGTGCTGTCGACCTGAAAAGGCATGCGCCGAGCGAGCACGCCAGCTTCGGTGAGCTCCTTGTCGAGGTCGTTACCCAGGCTCGCGCCCGTCATCAGGCTGATTTGCAACGGCGTGACTTTGGCCCGTTCGGCCAGGGCGTGGGGCACTGCTTTCGCTTCACCGGCGCGAGTGAAGCCGCTCATGCCAACGGTCATGCCGTCCTGGATCAGCATGGCTGCTTCGGCAGCGCTCATCACTTTGTTCAACAACGAAGGCAGGCGGATGCGATCTTGGTACATACAGGGCTATCTCGGGCTGGAAGCAGGATGCGCAGTCTAGTGAATTCACTCCTTGCCCGTCCCGCTACAAAAGTCGCATTTGAGGCGTCTATTACGGGCGTTTCAGGCAAAACATTATTACCGGATCGGTAACAGGGGGGCTTGATACAAATCAAAACGCCCCGACAAGTCGGGGCGTTCTGGGTAAATCGAGCAGGTTTATTCCACTGCTTTGACCATGTCCTCGATCACCTTCTTGGCATCACCGAACACCATCATGGTCTTGTCCAGGTAGAACAGCTCGTTGTCCAGGCCGGCGTAGCCGCTGGCCATCGAGCGTTTGTTGACGATGATGGTCTTGGCCTTGAAGGCCTCGAGGATCGGCATGCCGGCAATCGGCGATTTCGGATCGTTCTTCGCCGCCGGGTTGACCACGTCGTTCGCGCCGAGCACCAGCACCACGTCGGCCTGGCCGAATTCGGAGTTGATGTCCTCCATTTCGAACACCTGGTCGTAAGGCACTTCGGCTTCGGCCAGCAAGACGTTCATGTGGCCGGGCATGCGTCCGGCCACCGGGTGAATCGCGTACTTCACGGTCACGCCATGGTGGGTCAGCTTCTCGGTCAGCTCTTTCAACGCATGCTGCGCCCGCGCCACGGCCAGGCCATAGCCCGGAACGATGATCACGGTGTCGGCGTTGGTCAGCAGGAAGGTCGCATCGTCAGCGGAGCCGGATTTCACCGGGCGCGCTTCTTTCGAGCCGGCCGGCCCGCCCGCATCGGCGCTATTGCCGAAGCCGCCGAGCAGTACGTTGAAGAACGAACGGTTCATGGCCTTGCACATGATGTAGGACAGAATCGCACCGCTCGAACCTACCAGGGAGCCGGCGATGATCAGCATCGAGTTGTTCAGTGAGAAGCCGATACCGGCCGCCGCCCACCCCGAATAGCTGTTGAGCATCGACACCACTACCGGCATGTCGGCGCCGCCAATCGGGATGATGATCAGCACGCCAAGCACGAACGCCAGGGCCAGCATCAGGGCGAATGCACCGAAGTTGCCCGTGACCATGAATGTTACGCCCAGGCCCAGTGTTGCCAGACCCAGGATCAGGTTGAGCTTATGCTGTCCACCAAACTGTACCGGTGCGCCCTGGAACAGGCGGAACTTGTACCTGCCCGACAGCTTGCCGAAGGCGATCACCGAGCCGGAGAAGGTGATTGCACCGATGGCCGCACCGAGGAACAGCTCCAGGCGGTTACCGGCCGGAATCGAATCCCCCAGTTGCTTGACGATGCCCAGGGACTGCGGCTCTACCACGGCGGCGATGGCGATGAACACGGCGGCCAGGCCGATCATGCTGTGCATGAACGCCACCAGCTCCGGCATCTTGGTCATCTCGACGCGCTTGGCCATGATCGAACCGGCGGTGCCGCCGATCAGCAGGCCGACGATGACATAGCCGATGCCCGCAGTGGCCAGCTCAGCGCCCAGCTTATAGATGAGGCCGACGGTGGTGAGCACCGCCAGCGCCATGCCCAGCATGCCGAACAGGTTGCCGCGGCGGGACGTGGTGGGGTGCGACAGGCCCTTGAGGGCTTGGATGAAGCAAACGGACGCAATCAGGTAGAGCGTCGTTACCAGATTCATGCTCATTACTTGGGCGCCTCTTCTTTTACGGCTTTCGGGGCTTTTTTCTTGAACATCTCAAGCATCCGGCGCGTGACCAGGAAGCCACCGAACACGTTCACCGCTGCCAGGGCCACGGCGAGCGTGCCCATTGTCTTGCCCAGCGGCGTCACGGTCAGCGCTGCGGCGAGCATGGCGCCGACGATCACGATCGCCGAAATGGCGTTGGTCACCGCCATCAATGGGGTGTGCAAAGCGGGTGTCACGTTCCAGACCACGTGGTAACCGACATAAATCGCCAGTACAAAGATGATCAGGTTGTAGATACCGGGGGAGATAAGCTCTTCCATTGTCTGAATCCCTGCTTAGGCGTTTTTGCGGATGACCTGGCCGTCGCGGCACATCAGGCACGCGGCGACGATGTCGTCTTCCAGGTTCACGTCGAACTGACCTTCCTTGGTGAAGACCAGCTTCAGGAAGTCCAGCAGGTTACGGGCATACAGCGCCGAGGCATCGGCTGCGACTTCGCCGGCCAGATTGGTCGGGCCGACGATGGTCACGCCGTTCTCGACCACCACTTGGTCGGCCACGGTCAGCGGGCAGTTGCCACCCTGGGCTGCCGCGAGGTCGATCACCACCGAACCGGGCTTCATTTGCGCGACGGTTTCCGCGCTGAGCAAGGTCGGTGCCTTGCGGCCCGGAATCAGTGCCGTAGTGATGACGATGTCAGCCTGCTTGGCGCGCTCGTGTACGGCCTGGGCCTGGCGCTGCATCCAGCTCGCGGGCATTGGACGGGCGTAGCCGCCGACGCCGACGGCGCATTCACGCTCTTCATCGGTTTCATAAGGCACGTCGACGAACTTGGCGCCGAGGGATTCGATTTGCTCCTTCACCGCCGGACGCACGTCCGACGCCTCGATTACCGCGCCCAGACGCTTGGCTGTCGCAATCGCCTGCAACCCGGCCACGCCGGCACCGAGAATCAGCACGCGCGCCGCTTTCACGGTGCCAGCGGCTGTCATCAGCATCGGCATGAAGCGTGGATAGTAGTGAGCTGCCAACAGCACCGCCTTGTAGCCGGCAATGTTGGCTTGAGAGGACAGCACATCCAGGCTCTGGGCCCGGGAAGTGCGTGGCGCGGCTTCGAGGGCGAACGCTGTAATGCCGCGTTCGGCCATCTTGGCGATGATTTCGTTGTTGAACGGATTGAGCATGCCTACCAGGACGGTGCCGCTCTTGATCAACGCCAACTCGCTGTCGTTGGGCGCGACCACCTTGAGGATCAACTCGGCTCCAAACGCGTCACTGGCGCTGCCAATGGTCGCGCCTGCCGCCTCGTAGGCACTGTCGATAACGCTGGCGTTGATGCCGGCACCGCTTTGAACAGTGACTTTATGACCCTGGCCGATCAGTTTCTTGATGGTTTCCGGGGTAGCAGCAACCCGTGTTTCACCCGTCTGGGTTTCGAGAGGGACACCAATGTGCACGTCAAATCTCCTGCGTGATCTTATTGAGTAAACCCAGGCACTTCGGATGGCGCGACTGGGGCGGCGGATCAGCACGATCCCGCCGAATCAGGCGGGGCGCGGCATTTTGCAGGCGAAATTTCGACCCTTCAAGGAATTATGACGTGTGACGGAAAATTAACTACAAGTCACCCTGTGACCGAATGTCGCAACTGTCAGGCCTGATCCCTTGCAGGCCGTGCATTACAAGGCTTAAAGCGCAAATCGATAAAAATTAACATCGGCTGCGTGAATAAGCCGCCATGGCTGGCGCAATATGGCTCAAAGCCACGTATTTGAACGGTTCTGAGACTACTGTACCGATTCCATAACAGATTGACTGTATGCGACAAAAACTTATATCTGTAGCGCTTTTGGTTAGCTTACTACCGGAGTCGGTTATATAGCTTTTTCTTATTTATCAAGAGCATAGCCATGGGCTTGTTTGATCAACCAATCGCGGAAAGCCCGAAGGGACGCGGATTCCACCTTTCGCTCGGGAATCATCAGGTAGTAAGCCTTGATGCTCGACAGCGCGTTCCGATTGGCGACGACCAATCTTCTTTCTGCCAGCTCGCGCTGGATCAGAAAAGGCGGGATCAAGGCGATCCCCATTTCATGCATGGCCGCTTGGGCAAGCATGGAGAATAGTTCATAGCGTGGGCCTGTCAGGTCGCGAGCCACATTCAGATGTTGGGCGTTGAACCATTGGCGCCAGGCGTACGGGCGGGTGGTTTGCTGAAGCAGCGGTAATTCGGCGATTGCATCCGCTGTCAGGTGACTCTGATTATTCAACAAGGACGGGCTGCAGACCGGCATCGGATTTTCGCCCATGAGCTTGTGGGATTCGGTGCCGGACCAGTCCGCATCGCCAAAGTAAATGGCTGCGTCAAACTCCGTATCCGCAAACAGGAAAGGCCGGGTGCGGTTGGTCAGGTTGACGGTGACTTCCGGATGTTGCTGCTGGAAATCCTTCAGGCGCGGCAGTAACCACTGGGTGCCGAAGGTAGGCACCACCGCCAGCTCGATCACGTTAGCGCCGGTATGGCCCATAACCGAAAGTGTGTCGCGCTCGACGGCGTCCAGCTGGGTGGCAACCCGGCGACTATAGGAAAGACCCGCTTCGGTCAGTTTGACGCCGCGGCGTGAGCGTCGGAATAGCTCCACGCTGAGGAAGTCCTCCAGGCTGGCAATCTGCCGGCAGATGGCGCCTTGGGTGAGGGACAGCTCCTGTGCGGCCTTGGTGAAGCTCTCATGGCGTGCGGCCGCCTCGAAGCTGACCAGGGCCGCAGTGCTGGGAATCTTTCGACGCATGTACAGGCACCTCACTGATTGTCTGCGTAAACGGGGTTTATGGCGTTTACGGAGTGAGAAATTAGCACAACACCGTGCGCAATCCTCGTTTGCCCTCGTAGGAAACCGCGCCTAGGATCAATCCACATTTCTTTCATCGATTGACGAGGAATTTTTCATGGCCGGTAAAGCGAGCTTCAACTGGATCGATCCATTGCTGCTGGACCAGCAGCTCACCGAAGAAGAGCGCATGATCCGCGACACTGCTGAGCAGTTCGCCCAGCAGAAGCTCGCGCCGCGAGTACTGGAAGCGTTCCGCCATGAAAAAACCGATCCGGCGATCTTCCGTGAAATGGGTGAAGTAGGGCTCCTTGGCGCGACCATTCCCGAACAATACGGTGGCAGCGGCTTGAACTACGTCAGTTACGGCCTGATCGCCCGTGAAGTGGAACGTGTCGACTCTGGCTATCGGTCGATGATGAGCGTGCAGTCCTCCTTGGTCATGGTGCCGATCAACGAGTTCGGTACTGAGGCCCAGAAACAGAAGTACCTGCCAAAGCTGGCCTCTGGTGAGTGGATTGGTTGCTTCGGTCTGACCGAGCCGAACCATGGTTCGGACCCGGGCGCGATGATTACCCGTGCACGCAAAGTCGAGGGTGGTTACAGCCTGACGGGTAGCAAGATGTGGATCACCAACAGTCCGATTGCCGATGTATTTGTCGTCTGGGGCAAGGACGACGCTGGCGATATCCGTGGCTTTGTGCTGGAGAAAGGGTGGAAGGGGCTGAGTGCGCCGGCTATCCATGGCAAGGTTGGGCTGCGTGCCTCGATCACCGGCGAAATCGTCATGGACAACGTCTTCGTTCCGGAAGAGAACATTTTCCCGGATGTACGCGGCCTGAAAGGTCCGTTTACCTGCCTGAACTCCGCACGCTACGGAATCTCCTGGGGTGCGTTGGGTGCCGCCGAGTTCTGCTGGCATACCGCTCGCCAATACACCCTGGATCGTCAGCAGTTCGGCCGTCCGCTGGCGGCGACCCAATTGATCCAGAAGAAGCTGGCCGACATGCAGACCGAGATTACCCTTGCGTTGCAAGGTTGCTTGCGCCTGGGGCGCATGAAGGACGAAGGCACGGCAGCGGTGGAAATTACCTCGATCATGAAGCGCAACTCCTGTGGCAAATCTTTGGAGATTGCCCGTATGGCGCGGGACATGTTGGGGGGTAACGGAATCTCCGATGAGTTCGGTATCGCTCGTCATCTGGTGAACCTGGAGGTGGTGAACACTTATGAAGGTACCCACGACATCCATGCGCTGATTCTTGGGCGTGCGCAGACCGGTATCCAGGCATTCTATTAATAGGAGGCGGTCATGGGCGCGCTTTCGCACCTGCGGGTACTGGATTTATCTAGAGTTCTGGCCGGGCCCTGGGCCGGGCAGATCCTGGCGGACCTGGGGGCTGAAGTCATCAAGGTCGAGCGTCCCGGCAACGGCGACGATACGCGAGCCTGGGGGCCGCCCTTCCTGAAGGGCGCAGACGGCGAGAACACCACCGAGGCGGCTTATTACCTGTCAGCCAACCGCAACAAGCAATCGGTCACCATCGACTTCACGCGACCCGAAGGGCAGAGATTGGTGCGAGAGCTGGCGGCCAAGTCCGACATCCTGATCGAGAACTTCAAGGTGGGCGGGCTGGCGGCTTATGGCCTGGATTATGACTCCCTGAAAGTCATCAACCCGCAGTTGATTTATTGCTCGATCACCGGGTTCGGTCAAACGGGCCCTTATGCCAAGCGTGCCGGGTATGACTTTATGATCCAGGGGCTCGGTGGGCTGATGAGTCTTACCGGGCGACCTGAAGGCGATGAGGGCGCGGGGCCGGTGAAGGTCGGGGTCGCGCTGACGGACATCCTTACAGGGTTATATTCAAGCGTCGCCATCCTGGCAGCGTTGGCTCATCGTGATCATGTCGGTGGCGGGCAGCATATAGACATGGCCTTGCTGGATGTCCAGGTGGCTTGCCTGGCTAACCAGGCGATGAACTATCTGACCACAGGCGTTGCGCCGAAGCGGCTGGGCAATGCTCATCCGAACATCGTGCCTTATCAGGATTTTCCTACGGCTGACGGTAACTTTATTCTTACCGTGGGCAATGATGGACAGTTCCGCAAGTTTGCCGAGGTGGCAGGTCAGCCGCAGTGGGCGGATGACGCTCGTTTCGCGACAAACAAGCAACGGGTGGCGAACCGGTCGTTATTGATTCCCTTGATTCGCCAGGCGACGGTGTTCAAGACGACGGCCGAATGGGTTGCTCTGTTGGAACAGGCGGGTGTGCCGTGCGGGCCTATCAATGATCTGGCCCAAGTGTTTGCCGATCCACAAGTACAGGCCCGTGGATTGGCGCTCGAGCTGCCTCATGTCCTGGCCGGTAAAGTGCCACAGGTTGCGAGCCCGATCAGACTGTCCGAGACGCCAGTGGAATATCGCAGCGCGCCACCTTTACTAGGTGAGCATACGGTTGGGGTCCTGCAACGCGTGTTGGGTTTGGATGAGGCCGCATTGATCGCGCTTGGGGAGGCAGGAGTTCTCTGAGTTGTTCTTTCTATATAGAGGCGGCGCGCGTAGAAGAGGTTTTTCCCGATAACGCAGCTTATTGATAGAAAAGTAAAATTAAGGGTTGACGGCAGATTCTGAGTCTCTATAATTCGCCCCACTTCCGGCGCAGTCGAAACGGAAAACTTCTTGAAATTCAATGAGTTAAGTAGGTTTCGGCGATGCAGGGCTTCAGGTCATCGAAGCGCGGAAGGCGTCAGCGGAGCAGGTATTTGGCTCAGTCGACGGTTCGATCTTCTCGGTCGAAA
>NZ_JAIWKS010000008.1 GCF_021271205.1 Pseudomonas uvaldensis | reverse complement strand
TGCTTCGATGACCTGAAGCCCTGCATCGCCGAAACCTACTTAACTCATTGAATATCAAGGAGTTTTCCGTTTCGACTGCGCCGGAAGTGGGGCGAATTATAGAGACTCAGAATCTGCCGTCAACCCTTAATTTTACTTTTCTATCCGTTCACGACGATCACTGGACAAAACCGCTGTGTATATAGACGTGGGAACAACAAATGCGCAATATATTGCTCAACCCATTCCCTACGTTAGCTGGACGACGCTTTTCAATGACTTCCCCACATCGCAGCCTGGCATCCATCGTCTACCCGGTTGCACTGCTACTTATCGCCATGGCATCAATCCAGTCCGGCGCCTCTCTCGCAAAAAGCATGTTTCCGGTAATAGGCGCCCAAGGCACTACGACCCTTCGGCTTATTTTTGCCAGCATCATCATGCTATTGCTGTTACGCCCGTGGCGCGCCAAGCTCACGGCCCAATCCCTGCGTACCGTGGTCGTTTATGGGATGGCACTGGGCGGCATGAATTTTCTCTTTTATATGTCGGTCCGCACGACTCCCCTGGGCATCGCCGTGGCATTGGAATTTACCGGCCCCCTGGCGGTGGCGATCTATACCTCACGACGGGCAATCGACTTTCTCTGGATTGCCTTGGCAGTGCTTGGCCTGTTCCTGCTGATACCCACCGGAGCCACCAGCACGGGTATCGACCTGGTCGGGGCCGGTTATGCGTTGGGGGCAGGTGTCTGCTGGGCACTTTATATCCTGTTCGGTCAAAAGGCCGGAGCGGACCACGGCGTACAGACAGCCGCATTGGGCGTAGTGATCGCCGCACTGTTCATAGCCCCCTTCGGCATCATCCATGCAGGGACCGCACTGTTGACACCAAGCCTGATTCCGGTCGCCATTGGCGTTGCCATTCTGTCCACGGCCCTGCCCTACACCCTCGAAATGATTGCCCTGACTCGTCTGCCAGCTCGCACTTTTGGCACGTTGATGAGCATCGAGCCCGCTGTGGCGGCCCTGTCGGGATTCATATTTCTCCAGGAGTATCTGTCGTTCCCTCAATGGGCCGCCATTGCCTGCATTATTCTCGCATCGGTCGGCGCAACGCTGACCATGAACAACACGGTTAAGCCCGTCGTCGCGGCGGATTGAAGCAGCATTTCATGAAAGTCTGGTATTTGCCGCGCATTTAGGCCATGTTTAGGCATGTAACCCAATGTCAGTCATGGATTTTTTCATACAGGACGTCATGAACGCTTCAAGCGCAAGCGAACACAGCCGTACGTGGACAGCAGATGCACGACGGCATAAGGACGGGAATGAAACGAATTTTGATATTGATCGCCATACTTGCAGTTGCAGGATGCGCGGCGACCACCAAGAGTGAAGTCAAACGCGGCAAAAAAGGCTTGCACATCAACTGCTCCGGTCTGTCCTCGTCCTGGGAGCAGTGCTTCGCCAGCGCCGCAAACTCATGCGCCCCCAAGAATTACAAAATCATCGCCAAGTCAGGCGATGCGGTCGAAGAGCCGGGGGACTATCCTTTCGGTCTCAACCCTGCCGGCTATACCAGCCGCAGCATGATCGTCATCTGCAAATAGACAGCGGTTTTCAATCGATCCGTTGCTCTGCCATTCGACGGCTTATCTCCTCCCGGCTGGATTGAAGGACGTTACGCTGGATCTCCGGCGCGACCAACATGCGGGCCACGACCAGTGCGCCAACGCATTGCGACAGAATCGCCCAGGCCAGACTCTCACTTCCCAGTATCTGCGCCCAGCCCTCATGCAAACGGCAGATCCACGTTTGCGCCGTCTCTCGCACCTGTACATCCGAACGAGCGATCTCAGCGCCAAGCACCGGCAGCACGCACCCGATTTCAGGTTGCTGGACATGTTCCATGCTCAGGTACTGCTGGAGACAACGCTCCAATCTGGCCGAATCCAGGACATGATCACCGCTCAGGCGCTCCAGACTCTGGGTCAACTCCCTCTCGACGATGACTTTGAAAAGTTCATCCTTTGAAGAAAAATGACTGTAGAACGCCCCGCCGCTCAACCCGATCGCTTTCATCAGCCCATCGACGCCCACCGTTGAAAATCCGGATTTCTTGGCGGAGACGGCACTGCTGGCCAACAGTTTTTCGCGGGTTTCCATTTTGTGACTGGCTGAATAACGCATACATCCTGCTCCTGATCGCTCACCTTGACGCCTACCCGACCTTAGCATAACGTCCGTTCAGCTAACGATCGTTTACCAATGAGGCTGATCATGGATAACAAGAAGGTCGTACTGGTTGTTGGCGCGGGAGATGCCACGGGTGGCGCGATTGCCAGGCGTTTCGCGAAGCAGGGATTTGTAGCCTGCGTCACCCGCCGTAGCGTCGACAAGCTCGCACCATTGGTCGAGGCGATACGCGACCAGGGCGGCGAAGCCCACGGCTTTGCCTGTGATGCGCGCAAGGAAGACGATGTGATCGCCCTGGTAGAACAGATCGAAAGCCAGATCGGCCCCATCGAAGCGTTCGTATTCAACATCGGCGCCAACGTGCCCTGCAGCATTCTTGAAGAAACCGCCCGTAAATATTTCAAGATCTGGGAGATGGCTTGTTTCTCCGGTTTCCTCAATGCCCGGGAGGTGGCCAAACGCATGGTCAAGCGCCAGCGAGGAACCATTCTGTTCACCGGAGCGACAGCGGGTCTACGGGGAGCCTCGGGGTTCGCTGCCTTCGCAGGTGCCAAACACGGCATCCGCGCGCTGGCCCAGAGCATGGCCCGTGAGTTGGGCCCCATGAACATCCATGTAGCTCATGTGGTGGTGGACGGCGCCATCGACACCGACTTCATCCGCGATAACTTCCCGCAAAAGTATGCAACCAAGGATCAAGACGGCATCCTCGACCCTGAACACATCGCCGAGAACTACTGGTACCTGCACACACAACCGCGCGATGCCTGGACCTTCGAGTTGGACCTGCGTCCCTGGAATGAACGCTGGTAAAGCCATCCCTCGATAACAACAAGAGAGCAGTTACCATGAGCAAATCGGTGGAGTTCTTCTTCGATATTGGCAGCCCGGCGACTTATCTGGCCTACACCCAGCTTTCCACGCTCTGTGCGGACGCCGACAGCGTACTGATCTATCGCCCTATGCTGCTGGGAGGTGTTTTCAAGGCGACAGGCAACGCATCACCGGTAACCGTGCCAGCCAAAGGCGCCCACATGGCCAAGGACCTGGATCGCTTCGCCAAGCGTTACGGCGTCGAATTCAGGCTCAATCCGTACTTCCCGATCAACACGCTTTCATTGATGCGAGCCATAACCGGCATGCAACTGCGTCATCCAGAACGGTTCGAAGCGTTCATCGATTGCCTGTTTCGCGCCCTATGGGTCGACGCCCGCAACCTCAGCGATCCGGCGACTGTGGCAGCCGTCCTGGATGAGAACGGTTTCGACCCTCGATATGTGCTGGCGTTGACCGCAGACGAGCCAATCAAGGAAGCCCTCAAGACAACCACTGAAGAGGCCATCGCAAGGGGCGTTTTCGGCGCCCCCAGCATGTTCGTCGGAGACGAGTTGTTCTTTGGCCAGGATCGGTTGGACTTCGTCCGTGAAGCCCTCAGCTGACCCGGACGTCAGATCGCCATCGTTCGTGTGTTCAACCATTGCAGCGCATCACCTTCCAGCAACGGGCTCAGGCGACGCTGAACCTCGGCATGATAGGCATTGAGCCACCCCTTTTCATCCTGGGTCAGCAACGATGGCTCCAGGCAGCGCGTGTCTATCGGGCACAAGGTCAAGGTTTCGAATTCAAGGAATTCGCCGAACTCGCTGCTGCCTGCTTCACGATTCAATGCCAGGTTCTCGATACGAACACCCCAGCGTCCCGGACGATAGGTTCCCGGTTCGATCGACGTGATCATGCCCGGCTGCATGGCTGTTTGCGGCGTGGGAGCCGCCTGGTAGGCAATGACCTGCGGACCTTCATGGACGTTCAGGAAATAACCGACACCGTGACCGGTACCGTGCCCGTAATCCACTTGCTCCGCCCAGATCGGTGCCCGTGCGATGGCGTCCAGCAGCGGCGATAGAATGCCCCGAGGGAATCGGGCCCTGGACAACGCAATGACCCCCTTGAGCACGCGGGTGCAGTCACGTTTCTGCTCAGCGTTGGGCGTTCCGACCGGTACCATGCGAGTGATATCGGTGGTGCCGCCAAGGTATTGGCCACCTGAATCGATCAACAATAAGCCATCGCCTTCGATGACCGCATGGGCTTCTTCCGTGGCGTGATAGTGCGGCATTGCGCCATTGGCGTTGAACGCGGCGATGGTATTGAAACTCAGGGAAACGAAATCCGGACGCCGTTTGCGTGCCGCCGTCAGGTGTTCATCGATGGTCAGTTCGGTGATGCGTTCACGGCCCCAGGCACCTTCCAGCCAGGCGAAAAATTCACAGAGCGCCGCACCATCCTGTTCCATGGCCCGACGGATGTGCTCGGCGTCGGCCGGGCTCTTGCGAGACTTGGCCAGCGTCGTGGGGTTGAGCCCTTCCACCAGTTTCACGTCATTGTGCAGATTGTCCAGTAAGCCGACCGTGACGCGGGCCGGATCGACCAGCAGGCTCGCGCCGCCTGGAACCTCCCGTAGCGCGCTGCCCGCCTCGCTGTAGTCCCGCAGGGAGATACCCTCTTGTTCGAGTGTCGCGCGCAATGCACCGTCAACCTTGTCCAGTGCCACGAACAAGGTCGCCTGCTGCTGGCTGATCAAGGCAAAGGAGACGAACACGGGGTTGAACGACACATCGGCGCCACGCAGGTTGAACAGCCAGGCGATATCGTCCAGGGTGGCGATGAAATGCCAGTCGGCACCACGCTCCTTGAGGGATTCACGCAATCTGGCGAGTTTCTCGATCCGGCTGACGGTCGCCTGAGGCGGCAGATGCGCGTAGACCGGTTGACTGGGCAGGGATGGACGGTCGGTCCAGACTTCGTCGAGCAGGTCGATGTCAGTACGCAGCCGTGCACCACGTTCTTGAAGTTTACTGCCCAGCGTTCGAGCCGACGCCACGGCCATGACCGCACCATCGACCGCAACCACTGCTCCTTCAGGGGTCTGCTCCGCAAGCCAGTCCAAGGGACCGGGCTGGCCTGGAATGAGCTTGACCAGTTCGATCCCACTGCCCTCCAGCTCATGAGTAGCCTGTTCCCAGTAACGACTGTCGGCCCAGACCCCGGCGAAATCCCCCGTCACGATCAAGGTGCCGACCGAACCGTGGAACCCCGACAGCCATTGCCGACCTTGCCAATAGCCGGGCAGGTATTCCGACAGATGCGGATCGGCCGACGGCACCAGCAACGCATGGATGCCCTCGCGGCTCATCAATTCACGGATTCGGGCCAGGCGTTGGGGAACCAGTCCATGGGTCAAAGGCTCGGTACTCATCGTTTCTCCTGTTCATCATTATTGTTCGGTGCCGGACGTCCGGCTTATGAGGTGGTGGCCCAGAATGCAGGCGCGGCGGCACAGGCTGCCTCGATCAACTGCACGGCTTCGTCGATGTCCTGCTCACGGGTGAAGCGTCCCAGACTCAAGCGAATGGTCCGCCCGGCCGCACGCGCATCGTGCCCCAGGGCCAGCAGCACGTGGGATGGCGTGTTGTTCGCCGAATTGCAGGCAGACGTGGCGGAAAATGCAAGCGAAGTGCCCAACGCAACCGGGTTGAATTCACCTTCGTAAAAAGTCAGGCTCAGCGTGTGCGGAATACGCTGGGTCGCGCTGCCGTTGACCCGCACGCCAGGAAGGGCAAGCAGCGGTTCGAGCAAACGATTGCGCAATCGAGCGATTTTGTCGAGCTCATCGTCGATTGCCTGAGCCGCCAGTTCGAAGGCAGCCCCCATGGCAGCGATCTGGTGGGTGGCAAGCGTGCCGGAACGAAGGCCGCCCTCGTGTCCACCGCCATGGATCTGCGCCGCCAGACGCGGCCGGGCGCGCTCGCCGACGTAGAGCGCACCGATCCCTTTGGGACCATAGATCTTGTGAGCAGAAAACGACATCAGGTCCACCGGCCACCGGTCAAGGTCGATTCTTACCTTGCCGGCTCCCTGGGCCGCATCCACATGAAACAGTGCGCCGTGCCCACGCACGACCTCACCGATGGCGGCGACGTCAGTGAGTGTGCCCAGCTCATTGTTCACCAGCATCAGCGACACCAGGAATGTGTCTTCGCGCAATGCCTCGCGCACCGCTTGCGGATCGATCAGACCATCGGCGTCCGGCGCCAGCCGGGTCACCGCGACGCCGCTTTCTTCAAGCTGTCGGACTGTATCGAGCACCGCCTTATGCTCGATCAGACTGGTGATGACATGTCCCGGGGACGCACCGCGCGCCTGGGCCACGCCCTTGAGGGCCAGGTTGTTGGACTCGGTGGCGCCGGAAGTCCATATGATCTGCTCCGACTGCGCCCCGACCAATTGCGCCACCTGCCGGCGCGCATGCTCCACCGAGCGGCGGGCGTGCTGGCCGAAAGCATGGGAGCTGGAAGCCGGGTTGCCGAAGTTACCGTCGAAGCCCAGGCATTCAACCATGACCTGGATGACTCGTTCGTCCACCGGTGTGGTGGCGGCATAATCGAAATATAAAGGACGTTTATTCATGGGAAACTCGCAGAGCCTGTTCCGGGACCGGGCGCCCTCGTTGGGTTCAAGACTAGCTATACCCGATCGAAGACCTTAAAGAAGTGAGACTTCGTTTAAAAGTGCGTAGGAACGCTCCTGAACAGCGAGCTTAGCAGGCATCCGGCTCAAGCTCAGCCCTCAACCGATGCTTTCGAGCAACAACGGGTACAGCGAGGCAACCAGCAACAGTGCCATGCCCCAGTTGAACAGGCGCAGCCAGCGACGATCACGCAACAGGTTGCGCAACAGGCTGCCGCAGATCACCCACACGCTCACACTGGGCAGGTTGATCAGGGCAAACACGGCGGCGATTACCACGACATTGAAAAAGTAGCCCTGGATCGGTGTATAGGTGCTGATGGCTCCGATGGCCATGATCCAGGCCTTCGGGTTGACCCATTGGAATGCCGCCGCGCCCCAATAGCTGATCGGTGCGTGATTCCCTGCCCGGCTGTCCGAGACCGGACCGGAGTGGGCAATCTTCCACGCCAGGTACAGCAGGTATGCCGCGCCGGTATAGCGCAATATCGTGTAGAGCAGCGGATATGTCTGGAACATAGCGCCAAGACCCAGGCCTACCGCCAGCACCAGGGAAAAGAAACCGCAGGTGATGCCCAGCATATGCGGGATGGTTCGGTTGAACCCGAAATTGACCCCCGAAGCCAGCAACATGGTGTTGTTGGGCCCAGGCGTGATCGAAGTCACAAGGGCAAACAGGGCGAAGCCCAGCAGCAAATCAAGCGAAAGGGTCATGACATGGAGTCCGTCGGGTGGTCAGGGAAAGACCCTACCCCACGTCCCGCTGCAAACCCATGGACAGTTGGGTAAAACTTCAGGCGGTACAGTCTCTCAGCTGGCCCGGCCCGGCAGTTTCTGTACGGTCTGTTCCGCGCTCATCTCGCCACGATCGTCGAAGCTCGAATTTTTCTGCGACGGGCCAAGCAGTTCGGCTTTTTTCGCATGGTATTCATCGAACGACAGCCCCCGGCGATTCAGGGCCTCAAGGGCCAGTTCGCGGGTTTCCTCGGCGGTGTAGGGACGCAGCTCAGGCGATGATGTGGTGCATCCACTCAGTACGGCGGTGACCGACAGCAGCAAAACAGCAACGATGCGATTCATGATGGGTATCCGGTGTTCTGTGGTGATGAACAAAGGCTACCCGTCGGTCCCGTACGGCAGAAATCAACGCTTTCAATAGTAGGTATTGCCCCTTCGCATCGGCCGTTGCGCTTAATCGACCAGCTGACAATTCAACGCGTTGTCCAGGCTGCGCTCGATATTGCGTACTACATGGAACGAACCGAACGTCACGGTTCGGACCCGATGTACCTGGACCAACTGCCAGAAATCCTGTTCGCCCCTTTCAAAACACTGAAACGCCGCTTCGCCCGCTTCTCGGGTTCGCCATTGCAGGTAATTGAGTACACGCCTGCCGTCCTCGCTGGCCTGGATACTGGCACTCAGGAAACCCTGGTGATCCCGGGCCAGGCGCTCGGTCTGGTCCGACAGAGCATCGATCAAGGCCTGCTGCCATTGCGGTTCGATGTCGAATTCGATCAGTTGGGTAAAGCTGCGATTGTTCCCAGGCAATTGCATGACGACTCCTCGATACGTGTGAGACGAATCTTGCGATTCAAAGGCGTGCAGGGTAAAACCTCCAGTTAACTCAAGGTCAAGCAGTGAATCGTCATGACCAGGATCGATGTTCACAAAGCGCTCACCGTTGGCCAGGTGGCCGCCCGCAGCGGCGTGGCAGTCACCGCCTTGCATTTCTATGAAGCCAAGGGACTGATCAAAAGCACTCGCAACCAGGGCAACCAAAGACGTTATCCCAGAGAAGTGTTACGGCGCGTGGCGTTGATAAAGGTTGCCCAGCGCCTCGGCATTCCCCTGGCGGAAATCGGTCAGGCGTTGGGAGCCCTGCCCGACGACCGTGCCCCAACGGCCGCCGACTGGAAGATCCTGTCAGAGCAATGGAGCCGCGACCTGGACGAACGCATCAACCAATTGATGGCACTGCGTGACCGGCTCAATGGCTGCATCGGCTGCGGGTGTCTGTCGATGGAAGCGTGCCCGCTGCGAAACCAGGGCGATGCACTGAGCAAGCGCGGGCCGGGCGCACATCTGCTGGACGTAACATAAGACGTTCGTCGGGGCATGGGTCGGTCCCAGGCGGCTGTCCTATAGTGGTTGTTCGCACATCGACGAAGCCTCTCTTCGCCGGACAGAACAAGGAGAAAATGTCATGGCCGTCAAAGCCATCCCCGAAGGTTTCCATAGCATCACGCCTTACCTGGGCATCAAGGAAGCGGCACAAGCCATCGATTTCTACAAAAAAGCCTTCAACGCCACCGAAGTCATGCGCCTGACCACGCCTGACGGAGGCATCGGTCATGCCGAACTGCGGATCGGCGGCAGTCCGATCATGCTCGGCACGCCGTGCGATGAGGGGCCTCTGCGCAACCCGGACCAATCACCCTCGGTGGGCCTGCACCTCTATGTCGAAGACGTGGACCGTATGTTTGCCCAGGCGATTGCCGCCGGTGGCACGGTCATCTCCGAGGTCAAGGATCAGTTTTACGGCGATCGCACCGGATCCTTGAAGGATCCCTATGGACATGTGTGGTTTCTGGCGACTCACAAGGAGGACCTGACCCAGGAGCAGATCGAACAGCGGGCCAGGGAGATGTTCCAGCAAGGCTGATTCGGTATGGGAGCGAGCCCTGCTCGCGATAGTCTGCCTGAACCGGGGATGTTGGATGTGAACCGGTCATCGCGAGCAGGCTTGGCTCCCACAGGATTTCGCCCACGCTATAAATACGAAACATTTTCTTTCATCTTTCTCTTCGGGATTTCCCGTGTTCGTTCGTCTTAATTAGATGCAGCAGGCCGCGTCGGCAAAAGCCACGGGCTGCTTTTCATGGTTTCTGGTATTGCGAAGCCCGTAATACGGAGCCTTTCATCGAATCAAGACGTTCAATCATGTCGAAGAAGTCCCGTTCCAAACTCTGGTTCCTGGTCCATAGCTGGTTGGCATTGCCCATCTGGTTTTTCGTGCTCATCGTCTGCGTCACCGGCACATTGGCGGTGGTCAGCCAGGAAATCGTCTGGCTGGTGAACCCCGATATGCGCGCCAGCAAACCCTCCGACGATGCTCAACGGCTCAGCTACGACCAGGTCGTTGCCGCCATCAGGCAAGCCCAGCCACAGACGCAGGTGCTCAGCATTGCCCGTCCGGACGAGTCGCATTTCGCCCTGGAGGTCAAGGTGACGTATCCCGATGGGCGTCCCGACACGGTCTATGTCAACCCCTATACCGGCATCGTCCAGGGCTCGGCGCCAGTGTTCAACTTCAGGGCGTTCACCCGCGCCCTGCATGGATGGTGGCTGGTGCCGTTCACCAACGGTTACAGTTGGGGCTGGTATCTGGTCTCGTTCCTGGGGCTGCCTTTGCTGGCTTCGCTGGTGACCGGATTGGTGGTCTACAAGCGCTTCTGGAAAGGCTTCTTCCATCCGACCTTGCGCTTTCGCCACGGAGCGCGGATTTTCTGGGGGGATTTTCACCGCCTCAGCGGTATCTGGTCGATCTGGTTCATCGCGGTCATCTCCATTACCGGCACCTGGTTCCTGATCCAGGCCGTGTTGGGCGATAACCACATTTCCATTTCCAGCGCCCCGGTACTGCCGGCGGTATCCCGTGAAAGCGTGCCCCTGTCGACCGATGGCCTGCCGCCTCCCCAATTGAGCCTTGACCGGGCCGTTGACATCGCCCGACAGCAAATACCAGGATTGGAAGCGAGCTTCATCAGCCTGCCCGGCAACGCCTACAGCCATTTGGAAATCGGTGGGCGCGGTTGGTACCCGCTGATGTACCAGACAGCCACGATCCATCCCTATACCGCAGAGGTGGCCGCCTCGCGACTGCTGTCGGACCGCACGGCGCTGGAGTTTGTCACCGAATCCATGCGCCCCTTGCACACAGGGGATTTCGGTGGCTTGTGGGTCAAACTCATCTGGTTCTTCTTCGGTTTGATCCTCAGCATGATGGTCCTCAGCGGGCTGCTGATCTGGACCAAACGCACGGCCCTGGCCACTGCCAACGCCTTCAAGCGCAGCCATAAGGCCCCGCGGGTGCCTCAAGCCGCCCGGTCACTACCGCCGTCCATCCACCATGAATCACCGGAGGGCAACCTGTGAGCCAGTCCACCGTGGCGACACCCTCACCTTCACGCCTGAGCCTCTTCTGGCAAAAGTGGCGTTTTCACCTCAACGTGCTGTTGCTGCTGATTCCCTTGGGCTTCATGCCCAAGTACTTCTCGGAAGCGGCATTGTTTCGCGGCGACGCCGGGCTTGGCGAACGGGAGGTCGGCGAAATTCAGGTCGGGCCGTGGAGCGTGCGACTGGCCGAATTTCGCGACGAAGCCCCGCGGGCCGATGGCCCGGCCGGGCACCTGAAGCAATTCAACGCAGCCCTTTGCCAACGTTGTATCAGCCAGGTCAAGGCCACCTACCTGCGCATCGGCAAGCCCCGCAGCCTGCGAGCCGCTGGAGTGATTTTCTTCGGCTCGCCCTATCGCATGGGCGCCTGGTTGCCGGTGCCGCAGAAAACCCAGCCCGACGCCGAACTGTGGCTCACCCTCGAAGGCTGGGACGGCTCGATGCACCAGGCCTCCATTCCCCTGAGCCAGGCTTCTCCGGCCACCATCGCCTGGCTGAAGACCCACGGAACCCAACCATGACCCACAACACCTCTATCCGCAGCCTGACGCTGCTCCTGTGCGTCGGTTTCAGCGCCGGCGTCCAGGCTCACAATCCGATGTGCGAATGCAAGGCCATCGATGCCGAGCAGATCCAGTGCACCGGCGGCTTTTCCGACGGCAG
Organism: Pseudomonas uvaldensis; assembly: GCF_021271205.1. Classification (GTDB taxonomy): domain Bacteria; phylum Pseudomonadota; class Gammaproteobacteria; order Pseudomonadales; family Pseudomonadaceae; genus Aquipseudomonas; species Aquipseudomonas uvaldensis. Next base: position 247,119 of record NZ_JAIWKS010000008.1, on the reverse strand, counting down.
CGGCGCCCCCGGGGTGACCCTGGACGTGATCGGCTACGACGAAACCATCCTGGTGCCCGGCAAGCTCGGCGCCGACTCGAAGCTGACCTTCAAAAAACCGGACACCGAGTTCTACGTACTCTTCGACGCCGGCCCCGGCCATGTGGTGGAAATCGACCAAGCCGACATCGAGGCCCCATGAACAACCCCACCACACAAATTATCCGTCCCGCCGGCGCGGGCCATGAAACCCTCTACGTGTTACTGCTGTGTCTGTTTATCGTCCTGATGGCCGGCTCGGTCGTGGCCTTGCACGGGGAAACACGAGACGTCAGTCACCTCGCCGCCCACCAGCTCGACGCTCGCCGCGACCTCAGCGCCGCCGAGCAAGGCATCTATGCCGATTTGCGGGTGACGCTGGACGAGATCCGATTGCTGCGCGAAGAACAGCAAGCTCTGCCCACTCCCCAGACCCTGGCCGAAGAAGGCTTCGCTCCGTTTGCCCAGGACGCCAGTTCCGTCAGCCGGGGCGGCCATGTCTGGCACCAGGTGAAGGACAGTGCCTACTTCGGTGCGAGTGCCCAACCCACCGTTGCCGGTTCGTTCCTGATGCGTATCAGCGAAGCGTCCGACGCTGCGCCAGACATCTGGCTCACTCGTAACAAAAACGTCGCGGTGCCAGGCACGCTGGACGACGCCGGGTTGTCCGCCGCCGGCTGGCAACAGATCGTTGCGCAGTTCGACGCCGGCGTCACGCGCCAACACCGACATTGATCCCCTGCCCTCCTTTTGAGAGAAGACCGTTTGCCCATGTCCATTGCATCTCAACGCCGGCCCTTGCTTCGCCTGCTGCTGGCCGGTCTGCTGGCCTGCCTGCTGACCCCTCTTGCGCACGCCGAAACGACCAAGCGCCTGCGCATCGGCATTACCCTGCATCCTTATTACAGCTACGTCGCCAATATCGTCGGTGACAAGGCCGACGTGGTGCCGTTGATCCCTGCCGGCTTCAACCCTCATGCCTATGAACCACGCGCCGAGGACATCAAGCGCATCAGCGGCCTGGATGTGGTTGTGCTCAATGGCGTGGGCCATGATGACTTCGCCGACCGCATGATCGCCGCCAGCGAAACCCCGGACGTGAAGGTGATCGAGGCCAACGAGAACGTTCCGTTGCTGGCCGCCACCGGTACCGCCGCCCGCGGCGCGGGCAAAGTAGTCAATCCCCACACGTTCCTGTCCATCAGTGCCTCTATCGCCCAGGTCAACAACATTGCCCGGGAGTTGGGCAAGCTCGACCCTGCCAACGCCCAGGCCTACACCCAGAACGCCCGTGCGTACGGCAAGCGTCTGCGGCAGATGCGCGCCGCCGCCCTGGCGAAGCTGACCCAGGCGCCCAACGCTGAACTGCGGGTCGCCACGGTCCATGCCGCCTACGATTACCTGCTGCGTGAGTTCGGTCTGGAGGTAACCGCCGTGGTAGAGCCGGCCCACGGCATCGAACCGAGTCCCAGTCAGTTGAAGAAAACCATCGATCAACTGCGGGAACTGGACGTGAAGGTGATCTTCTCGGAGATGGATTTCCCATCGACCTACGTTGAAACCATCCAGCGTGAATCGGGCGTCAAGCTGTACCCGCTCTCACACATTTCCTACGGAGACTACAGCGCCGGGAAGTATGAGAAGGAAATGGCGGGCAATCTCGACACGGTGGTGCGGGCAATCCAGGAGTCCGGCGCATGACCGTCCAGGAAACACTCCCCCTGAAACACATCGGTCCCCAAATCGAATTCGCCGACGTCAGCCTGAACCTGGGCCGCACGAACATTCTCGACACTGTGGCTTTTCAGGTGCAGGCCGGCAGCGTCCACGCCCTGGTCGGCCCCAACGGCGGAGGAAAGAGTTCGTTGATCAAGACGTTGCTGGGGCAGATGCCCCATCAGGGACGCCTGAGTCTGCAATGGCCAGGCGAACCCGGCGTCATCGGCTACGTGCCCCAGGCGCTGGAGTTCGATCGTGGCCTGCCCATGACGGTGGACGACTTCATGGCGGCGATGTGTCAACGCAAGCCCGCTTTTCTCGGCTTGAGCAAGCATTATTCCGACGCCATCGGCCAGGCACTGGAACGAGTCGGCATGCAGGACAAACGCAAGCGCCGCATGGGCGCGCTCTCCGGTGGGGAGCGCCAGCGGGTCTTATTGGCCCAGGGGCTTATTCCCGCACCGCAACTGCTCGTGCTCGACGAACCCATGTCGGCGCTGGACGAGGCCGGTATCCAGGTTTTCGAGCGGTTGCTGCTGGACTGGCGCCAGGCGGGCATCACCGTGCTATGGATCGAACACGACCTGGAAGCCGTCGGCCGCCTGGCGGATCGTGTCACCGGGTTGAATCGCCGGGTGCTGTTCGACGGCCCGCCACGCCAGGCACTCTCCCCTGAACGCTTGCTATCGCTGTTTTCCACCCATCCACGGACACACGGGAGCGCCGCCTGATGAGTTACGAAGCCTTTCGTCTGACGGTCCAGGGCTGGGCCTCGTCCGGCTACCTGCCCGAGGCGCTGGCCTACGGTTTCGTGGTCAATGCGTTGCTCGCCGGGCTATTGATCGGTCCGGTGCTGGGCGGCCTCGGTACACTGGTGGTGGTCAAGCGCTTCGCGTTTTTCTCCGAGGCCGTGGGCCATGCTGCGTTGACCGGCGTGGCAATCGGTATTCTGCTGGGCGAACCCTATACCGGCCCTTACGGCAGTCTGTTCGGCTATTGCCTGCTGTTCGGCATCCTGCTCAATTACCTGCGCAACCGCACCGGCCTGGCACCTGACACCTTGATCGGCGTGTTCCTTTCAGTGTCCCTGGCCCTGGGCGCCAGCCTCCTGCTGATCCTGGCGGGCAAGATCAATGTGCATATCCTGGAAAACGTGCTGTTCGGCTCGGTGCTGACCGTCAACGGCAACGACCTGCTGGTACTGGCGGTGGTCGGCTCACTGGTGATGGTGCTGGCGTTGCCGCTGTACAACCGCATCATGTTGGCCAGTTTCAACCCGCAACTGGCCGCGGTGCGCGGGGTGGCGGTCAAGTCCCTGGATTATCTGTTCGTGGTGCTGGTGACCTTGATCACCGTGGCGGCGGTCAAGGTCATCGGCGCGATCCTGGTAGGGGCCCTGCTGGTGATCCCGGCAGCGGCGGCGCGTCTGCTCAGCCAGTCGTTGAAGGGCTTTTTCTGGTGTTCGGTGCTGATTGCGACCGCCAGCACCTTGTGCGGGATTCTCGCGCCGATTGTTTTCGACCTGCCAATCCCGTCCGGTGCCGCGATCATCCTGGTGGCCGGCATCGCGTTCGCCCTGGCCGCCATCGCTCGCGGCGTCGTCCCCAGCCTCAAAGGGAACCTTGGATAAATGATTTCTTCATTGCGACAACTGACCGTGGCCGTGGCCCTGTGTGGCCTGTTCACCACCCCGTCCTTCGCCGCCGACAGTCCCCGGCCGATACACCTGCTGGCCTCGTTGCCGGTCACTTACGGATTGAGCGAAGCACTACTCAAGGGCACCGACGTCAGCCTGGAGCGAGCCGCGCCCGCCAACCTGCCCGGCTCCCGCCAGAGCGCTTACTTCAGCGGTCGCGGCGCACCCGAGCTCAGCAAGCTGGCCAGTAACGCCGACGCGGTGATCGGCCTGCGCTCGCTATGGCCGGACGATCCGCTGTACCCCATGGCCCGGCGCAGCAATATCCGCATCGTCGAAATCGACGGCGCCCGTCCGGTGGACGGTGCCCTGCCCGGTATCGCCGTGCAGCCGGGCATGGCCGACGGCCTGGCGAGCCAGCCATGGATGGCCAGCCATAACCTGGGGCGGATGGCCGACGTGATCGCCGCCGACCTGGTGCGCCTGGCCCCGACCGCAAAACCCAAGATCGACATCAATCTGGCAGCGCTCAAGCAACGCCTGCTCAAGCTCAGCGCCGACAGCGAAAAACAACTCGCCACGGCCGACAACCTGAGCGTTGTCAGCCTGAGCGAGCATTTCGGTTACTTGATCAGCGGACTCAATCTGGAGGGGATCAGCACCGACGCCCGGCCCGACGCCGAATGGACACCTGAAGCCCTCAAGCAATTGACCGCCACCTTAAAAGACCATGACGTTGCGCTGGTGCTGCACCATCGCCAGCCCTCGGATGCTCTGAAAGCAGCCATCACCGAAAGCGGCAGCCGGTTGCTGGTGCTGAGCACCGATACGGCCGACCCGGTGGCTGAATTGGAGAACAATGTTAAGCAAGTCGTCGCCGCACTGACCGGCGCCTGAAACACGCCCCCGGTGGGAGCGAGCCTGCTCGCGATGAGGCCAGCACATCCAGCATCATCGCCAACTGACACACCGCTATCGCGAGCAGGCTCGCTCCCACAGGTTTTGATTGTGGATGTTCAGAAGTTCAGCTCAGGACATCCCCAGGCACCCGCACGACCCCTTCCATCAACACTCGCGCACTGCGGCTCATGATGGCTTTGTTCACGGTCCATTCGCCATTGACCTGGCTGGCCTCGGCACCGACGCGCAGGGTGCCGGACGGGTGGCCGAAGCGCACGGCGTTGCGCTCGGTGCCGCCGGCTGCCTGATTCACCAGAGTGCCGGAAATCGCCGCCGCCGTGCCGATGGCAACCGCCGCCGTGCCCATCATGGCGTGGTGCAACTTGCCCATGGACAGCGCCCGCACCAGCAGGTCGATATCACCTGCCGCTACGGCTTTACCGCTGGAAGACACATAGTCCGCCGGCGGTGCGACAAACGCCACTTTCGGCGTGTGCTGGCGCTGGACGGCTTCGTCAAGGTGCTTGATCAGCCCCATGCGCAAGGCCCCGTGGGCGCGGATGGTTTCGAACATCGCCAGCACCTTGGGATCGCCATTGATGGCGCCCTGTAGTTCGGTGCCGGTATAGCCGATGTCTCGGGCATTGATGAAGATGGTCGGGATCCCGGCGTTGATCAACGTCGCCTTGAGCGTGCCGACACCGGGCACGTCCAGGTCGTCCACCAGGTTGCCGGTGGGGAACATCGAACCGCCACCACCCTCCTCGTCAGCGGCCGGATCCATGAACTCCAGTTGCACTTCAGCCGCCGGAAAGGTGACGCCATCGAGTTCGAAATCGCCGGTTTCCTGCACCGCACCGTCGGTGATCGGCACATGGGCGATGATGGTCTTGCCGATGTTGGCCTGCCAGATCCGCACCACCGCCACGCCGTTCTGCGGGATACGACTGGCATCCACCAGGCCGCTGCCGATGGCGAACGACCCCACCGCCGCCGACAGGTTGCCGCAGTTGCCGCTCCAGTCCACGAACGGTTTGTCGATGGACACCTGGCCGAACAGGTAATCGACGTCATGGTCGGCCCGGGTGCTCTTGGACAGGATCACGGTCTTGCTGGTACTGGACGTCGCGCCGCCCATGCCGTCGATCTGCTTTTCATACGGATCGGGGCTGCCGATCACCCGAAGCAACAAGGCATCCCGCGCCGGCCCGGGGACACGGGCGGCTTCGGGCAGGTCCTGCAGGCTGAAGAACACGCCTTTACTGGTTCCGCCACGCATATAGGTGGCGGGGATTCTGATTTGAGGGGCGTGAGCCATGGTGCGCCTACTCCTGAGTACTGAAACGAGATTTCAAACGGCCGCCGATTCGAGGAAGTCCTGGGCGAAGCGCTGCAACACGCCGCCGGCTTCGTAGATCGACACTTCCTCGGCCGTGTCGAGACGGCAGGTCACCGGCACTTCGACGCGCTCGCCGTTCTTGCGAGTGATCACCAGGGTCAGCGTCGTACGCGGCGTCCGCTCGCCGATCACGTCATAGATTTCAGTGCCGTCGATGCCCAGGGTCTTGCGATTGGTGCCAGGCAGGAATTCCAGCGGCAACACGCCCATGCCCACCAGGTTGGTGCGGTGGATGCGCTCGAAGCCTTCGGCGGCAATCGCTTCCACACCGGCCAGGCGTACGCCCTTGGCCGCCCAATCACGGGACGAGCCCTGGCCGTAGTCGGCGCCGGCAATGATGATCAGCGGTTGCTTGCGTTCCATGTAGGTTTCAATGGCTTCCCACATGCGCATGACCTTGCCTTCCGGCTCGACCCGCGCCAGCGAGCCCTGCTTGACCTTGCCGTTTTCCTGGACCATTTCGTTGAACAGTTTCGGATTGGCGAAGGTGGCACGTTGGGCGGTCAGGTGGTCGCCCCGGTGCGTGGCGTAGGAGTTGAAGTCCTCTTCCGGCAGGCCCATTTTCGCCAGGTACTCGCCCGCGGCGCTGTCCGGCATGATGGCGTTGGACGGTGACAGGTGATCCGTGGTGATGTTATCCGGCAGCACCGCCAATGGGCGCATGCCCTTGAGCGGTCGGGCGCCGGCCAGCGCGCCTTCCCAATACGGAGGGCGACGAATGTAGGTGCTTTGCGGGCGCCAGTCGTACAGCGGCGTGACTTTCGGCCCTGTGTCCTCCTGGATGGCGAACATCGGGATGTACACCTGACGGAACTGCTCCGGTTTCACCGAGGCCTTCACCACCGCTTCGATTTCCTCGTCACTCGGCCAGATGTCCTTGAGTCGGATTTCCCGGCCATCCACCACGCCCAACACGTCCTTCTCGATGTCGAAGCGGATGGTCCCGGCAATGGCGTAGGCCACGACCAATGGCGGCGAAGCGAGGAACGCCTGCTTGGCGTACGGGTGGATGCGTCCGTCGAAGTTGCGGTTACCCGACAGCACGGCGGTGGCGTACAAGTCGCGGTCGATGATTTCCTGCTGGATCACCGGGTCCAGTGCGCCGGACATACCGTTACAGGTGGTGCAGGCAAACGCCACCACGCCAAAACCCAGCTTCTCCAGTTCCGGCGTCAGGCCGGCTTCGTCCAGGTACAGCGCCACGGTTTTCGAACCCGGTGCCAAGGACGACTTGACCCACGGCTTGCGGGTCAGGCCCAGGCGATTGGCATTGCGCGCCAGCAGGCCGGCGGCGATCACGTTGCGCGGGTTGCTGGTGTTGGTGCAACTGGTGATGGCAGCGATGATTACGGCGCCATCGGGCATTTGCCCCGGCACCTCGTCCCACTGACCGGAGATCCCCTTGGCGGCCAGATCCGAAACCGCAACGCGGGCGTGCGGGTTGCTCGGGCCGGCCATGTTGCGCACTACGGAAGACAGATCGAAGGTCAGGCCACGCTCATATTGCGCGCCTTGCAGGCTGTCGGCCCACAGGCCCACCTGCCTGGCGTAGGTTTCCACCAGTTGCACCTGGGCGTCTTCGCGGCCGGTGAGTTTCAGGTAGTCGATAGTCTGCTGGTCAATATGGAACATCGCCGCTGTAGCGCCATATTCCGGGGCCATGTTCGAGATGGTCGCGCGGTCGCCCAGGGTCAGGGCGCGGGCGCCTTCGCCAAAGAACTCCAACCAAGCACCAACGACTTTTTGCTTGCGCAGAAACTCGGTCAGCGCCAGCACCATATCGGTGGCGGTGATGCCCGCTTGCAGCTTGCCGGTCAGCTCGACGCCGATGATCTCCGGCAGACGCATCCACGAGGCGCGGCCCAGCATCACGCTTTCGGCTTCCAGGCCACCGACACCGATGGCGATCACGCCCAAGGCATCAACGTGGGGGGTGTGGCTGTCGGTACCGACGCAGGTATCGGGGAACGCCACGCCGTCGCGTTGCTGGATCACCGGCGACATTTTTTCCAGGTTGATCTGGTGCATGATCCCGTTACCCGGCGGAATCACGTCGACGTTCTTGAAGGCTTTCTTGGTCCAGTTGATGAAGTGAAAACGGTCTTCGTTGCGCCGGTCTTCGATGGCGCGGTTCTTGGCGAACGCCTGGGGGTCGAAGCCGCCGCTTTCCACCGCCAATGAGTGGTCGACGATCAGTTGGGTCGGCACCACCGGATTGACCTGCGCCGGATCGCCGCCCTGCCGGGCGATGGCATCACGCAGACCGGCGAGGTCTACCAGGGCGGTCTGACCGAGGATGTCATGGCACACCACCCGGGCCGGGAACCACGGGAAGTCCAGGTCACGCTTGCGCTCGATCAGTTGCAACAGCGATTCGTTCAGCGTGGCCGGGTCGCAGCGACGCACCAGGTTCTCCGCCAGTACGCGGGAGGTGTACGGCAGGCCGTCATAGGCCCCAGGGCGGATGGCCTCCACGGCCCCGCGAACGTCGAAATAATCCAGCGAAGTGCCGGGCAGCGGTTTGCGAAATTCTGTGTTCATCGTCAGGACTCGGTCACGGTGGTTTCAGAGGGGCGGCGCAGCGACTGAAGTGAACTCGGTCCCCTGTGGGAGCGGGCTTGCTCGCGAAGGCGGTGTATCAGTCGGCATCGATGTTGGATGTCAGTTCGCATTCGCGAGCAAGCCCGCTCCCACAAGGGGTTTCAGATTCCGTCAGTTGCAGCGTCAGCGCCCCTCCAGCTCAGCGTCGTTCGATTGGCACGAACTTGCGCTGTTCGACGCCGGTGTATTCGGCGCTCGGGCGGATGATGCGGTTGTTGGCGCGTTGTTCGAACACATGGGCGGCCCAGCCGGTCAGGCGCGAGCAGACGAAGATCGGCGTAAACAACTTGGTCGGGATGCCCATGAAGTGGTACGCCGAGGCATGGTAGAAGTCGGCGTTGGGGAACAGTTTCTTCTGTTCCCACATCGTCTTGTCGATGGCTTCGGACACCGGGAACAGGACGGTGTCGCCCACTTCCTCGGCGAGTTTTTTCGACCAGCCCTTGATCACCTCGTTGCGCGGGTCGTTGTCCTTATAGATCGCGTGGCCGAAGCCCATGATCTTGTCCTTGCGCTCAAGCATGCCCAGCGTGCCCTTGATCGCCGCTTCCGGCGAGTCGAAGCGTTCGATCATTTCCATCGCCGCTTCGTTGGCGCCACCGTGCAGCGGGCCGCGCAGCGAACCGATGGCGGCGGTGATGCAGGAGAACAGATCCGACAGGGTCGAGGCGCAAACCCGGGCGGTGAAGGTCGAGGCGTTGAATTCGTGCTCTGCGTAAAGAATCAGGGACACGTTCATGACTTTGACGTGCAAGTCGCTCGGCTTCTTGCCGTGCAGCAGGTGCAGGAAATGGCCGCCGATGGATGGCTCGTCGGTCACGCATTCGATGCGCTGGCCTTCGTGGCTGAAGCGATACCAGTAGCACATGATCGCCGGGAACGCGGCGAGCAGGCGGTCGGTCTTGTCACGCTGCTGGGAGAAGTCCTGCTCCGGCTCCAGGTTACCCAGGAACGAGCAGCCGGTGCGCATGACGTCCATCGGATGGGCGTCGGCGGGAATTCGCTCCAGCACCTCCTTCAGGGCTTGTGGCAAGTCACGCAGTTGACGCAGCTTGCCGATGTAGGAGTCCAATTGCGCCCGTGTCGGCAGTTCGCCATACAGCAGCAGGTACGCCACTTCTTCGAATTGCGCGTCAGCCGCCAACTCACGAACGTCGTAGCCGCGATAGGTCAGGCCGGCACCGGACTGGCCCACGGTGGATAATGCGGTCTGCCCGGCCACCTGGCCGCGGAGCCCGGCGCCACTGAGTACTTTTGCTTCGGCCATTTGCTGTCTCCAGTTCTTGAATTTGTAGGGAATCGGCAAGTTGTAGAGGCGTGCCTTATTTCTTTGCGGCGAACAACGCATCGAGCTTCTGCTCGAAGGTGTGGTAGTCGATACGATCGTAGAGCTCCATGCGCGTCTGCATGGTGTCGATGACGTTCTGTTGCGTGCCGTCGCGGCGGATCGCGGTGTAGACGTTCTCGGCCGCCTTGTTCATGGCGCGGAACGCCGACAGCGGGTACAGGACGAGGGACACATCGGCGCCGGCGAGCTGCTCGGTGGTGTACAGCGGTGTCGCGCCGAATTCAGTGATGTTGGCGAGGATCGGCGCCTTTACGCGGCTGGCGAACAGCTTGTACATCTCAAGCTCGGTAATGGCTTCGGGGAAAATCATGTCGGCGCCGGCCTCGATGCACGCGGCGGCGCGATCCAGGGCGGAGTCCAGCCCCTCCACGGCCAAAGCATCGGTGCGCGCCATGATCACGAAACTGTCGTCGGTACGGGCATCGACAGCGGCCTTGATGCGGTCGACCATCTCCTGCTGCGAGACGATTTCCTTGTTCGGACGATGGCCGCAACGCTTGGCGCCCACCTGGTCTTCGATATGGATGGCCGCCGCGCCGAACTTGATCATCGACTTGACGGTGCGGGCCACATTGAAGGCCGAGGAGCCGAAACCGGTGTCCACGTCCACCAGCAGGGGCAGGTCGCAGACGTCAGTGATCCGCCGCACATCGGTCAGCACGTCATCCAGACCGGTGATGCCCAGGTCCGGCACGCCGAGGGAGCCGGCTGCAACGCCGCCGCCCGACAGGTAGATCGCCTTGAAACCGGCGCGCTTGGCCAGCAACGCATGGTTGGCGTTGATGGTGCCCACCACTTGCAGCGGATGCTCGTTGGCGACCGCATCGCGGAATCGCTGACCTGGCGTGCTGTTGCTGGAACTCATGACTCACCTCGTTCAGTGGTGGCGCTGTCCTGGTAATGACGCGCGATGTTGCGTTTGGAAGCGCCGATGTGCCGGCGCATCAATAATTCGGCCAGTTCGCCGTCACGGTCGGCGATGGCATCGAGAATCCGGTGGTGCTCGGCAAAAGCCTGGCGTGGACGGTTGGGCGTGGTGGAAAACTGGATGCGGTACATGCGCACCAGTTGATACAGCTCGCCGCAGAGCATCTGGGTCAAGGTGCGGTTGCCGCTGCCCTGGATAATCCGGTAATGGAAGTCGAAATCGCCTTCCTGCTGGTAGTAGCCGACCCCGGCCTGGAACGCGGCGTCGCGCTCGTGGGTTTCCAGGACTCGGCGCAGCTCGTCGATTTCTTCCAGAGTCATGCGCTCGGCCGCCAGACGACAGGCCATGCCCTCCAGGGACTCTCGGATCTCGTAGAGTTCCAGCAATTCCGCGTGATTGAGCGACACCACCCGGGCACCGACATGGGGTACACGTACCAGAAGGCGCTGGCCTTCCAGACGATGGATTGCCTCGCGCAGCGGACCGCGGCTAATGCCGTAGGTGCGAGCCAGCTCGGGTTCGGAAATCTTGCTGCCGGGGGCAATTTCCCCTTTGACGATAGCCGCCTGGATACGCCGGAAGACGTTCTCGGAAAGTGTCTCCGAGTCGTCCTGAGCCATCGCCGGTGATTCGAGCTGGTCAAGCATATTGTCGACACCTTAAATATCAATGAAGCAAAAACTAACCAACTGACAGATAAACGTCAAAGAAAAAATGTAGATTGTCGACAATCGTCTAATGACCGCTGATAAGTGCCCCACTGCAAAGGGCACCTCGTAGCCTCCGGCCAGCGGTGGCGTCAGAAAACCACCGTGCTAGAATGCCGCCGCTGTTTACTGCTCTTCTATCAATAGAGAAGGCTACCCAAGGAGCTTGTGCAGCAATGCCAGGGCCTGAACCGATAAACGGAACGCCGTGCACCAGGATCTATGACACTCAAGCCCTTACCTGCTGTTCTTTGTTTCATGTGCCTGCCCGTTTTTGCCGCGGCGGGTGAGAAAACCGTGTACGGCCTCAACGAATATGCCGCCCTGCAGGGTATCGACCTGGAGGTCGCCGCCAAGCTCGATACCGGCGCCAAGACCGCTTCGCTCAGTGCTCGAGACATCAAGCGTTTCAAACGCAATGGCGAATCCTGGGTGCGTTTCTACCTCGCTATCGACGCTGCTCATTCGCACCCCATCGAACGTCCCCTGGCCCGGGTCAGCAAGATCAAGCGCCGCGCAGGTGACTACGACCCGGAAGAAGGCAAGAAATACACGGCCCGGCCGGTTATCGAACTGGACATCTGCATGGGCTCCGCCTTGCGCAGCATCGAAGTGAACCTGACCGACCGCAGTGCATTCCAATACCCGTTGCTGATCGGCTCCGAAGCGCTCAAGCGCTTCGACGCGCTGGTCGACCCCAGTCTCAAATACGCTGCCGGCAAACCTGCCTGCGCCAATGCCGCTCAAACCGCAGAGTAATTCCAATGCGCTCCCTGACCCTCCATCTGAAAATGCTGATCGCCATCCTGGTGGTGCTGGGCCTGTCCGTGACGGCCTATCAGATTTTCGTGCTCGGCATTCCGGTGACCGAAGACGCTACCGACGACCTGTGGAACATCGACGCCAAGGTCGAGTTCGTGCCCAACGCCAAGGATCCCGTAAAGGTCCAGATGTTCGTGCCACCCCTGAGCCGCGACTATGTGAGCCTCAACGAGAGCTTCATTTCCAACAACTACGGCGTGGCGGTGAACCGGATCGACGGTAACCGCAAGGTGACGTGGTCGGCCCGCCGGGCCAAGGGCAACCAGACGCTGTATTACCGGCTGGTGCTGACCAAGCGCTACAGCGCCGAGAAGACCAAGGTCAAGGGCCCGACCTTCCGCGACAGCATCGCCGTCGAAGGCCCGGAGAAGATTGCCGCCGAAGCCTTGCTGGCGCCGATCCGCCAGCACTCGGCCGACGTGGAAACCTTCATCAGCGAGGCCATCAAGCGGGTCAACAACCTCAACGACGACAACGTCAAACTGCTGCTGGCCGGCGATGTTTCCTCGAGCAACAAGGCGAGGATCGTCGAACTGGTGCTGTCCATTGCCCATGTGCCGGTGGAAAAGGTCCACACCATCCGGCTGGTAGCCGATCAGCCGCAGACACCCGAACTGTGGCTGCGCAGCTTCAACGGCACCGACTGGCTGTACTTCAACCCGGACACCGGCGAACAGGGTCTGCCTACCGACCGCCTGCTGTGGTGGACCGGCGATGAAAACCTGATCACCGTCGATGGCGGCAAGAAAGCCACCGTGACCTTCAGCATGAACAACAGCGAAATGAACGCCATTCGCCTGGCCAAGCTGACGGACGAAAACACCGACGCCAACTTCCTCGAATACTCGCTCTACGGCCTGCCCCTGCAGACCCAGCAGACGTTCATGATCATGGTGATGATCCCGATCGGCGTGCTGGTGATCCTGGTGCTGCGCAACCTGGTCGGCCTGCAGACCCTCGGCACGTTCACCCCCGTGCTGATCGCCCTGGCCTTCCGCGAAACCCAGCTGGGCTTCGGCATCATCCTGTTCACGGTGATCACGACCCTGGGCCTGTCGCTACGTTCCTACCTGGAACACCTCAAATTGCAGATGCTGCCCAGACTGTCGGTGGTATTGACGTTCGTGGTGGTGCTGATCGCCGCCATCAGCCTGTTCAGCCATAAGCTGGGCCTGGAGCGCGGCCTGTCGGTGGCGCTGTTCCCGATGGTGATCCTGACCATGACCATCGAACGCCTGTCCATCACCTGGGAAGAGCGCGGCGCCGGCCATGCGATGAAAGTTGCCATCGGCACGCTGTTCGCCGCGTCCCTGGCGCACCTGATCATGAGCGTGCCGGAGCTGGTCTACTTCGTGTTCACCTTCCCGGCCATCCTGCTGATCCTGGTGGGCTTCATGCTGGCCATGGGTCGCTACCGTGGCTACCGCCTGACCGAGCTGGTGCGGTTCAAGGCCTTCGTCAAGGCAGACTCGTAATGTTCGGGCTCTGGAAGACCTGGAAGGCCCTGGAAGCCCGCGGCATCATGGGCATCAACCGGCGTAACGCCGACTACGTGCTCAAGTACAACAAGCGCAGCCTGTACCCCATCGTGGATGACAAGATCATCACCAAGGAACGGGCCATCGCCGCGGGCATTCATGTGCCGGAGCTGTACGGGATCATTTCCACCGAGAAGGAGATCGAAAAACTCGACTCGATCATCGGCGGGCGCACCGACTTCGTCATCAAGCCGGCCCAAGGCGCGGGCGGCGACGGGATCATTGTGATCGCCGACCGCTTCGAGGGCCGCTATCGCACGGTGTCGGGCAAGATCATCAGCCACGAGGAGATCGAGCATCACATCTCCAGCATCCTCACCGGCCTGTATTCCCTGGGCGGGCACCGCGACCGGGCGCTGATCGAATACCGCGTGGTGCCGGACCAGATTTTCAAAAGCATCAGCTATGAAGGTGTGCCGGACATCCGAATCATCGTGTTGATGGGTTATCCGGTGATGGCGATGTTGCGGTTGCCGACCCGCCAGTCCGGCGGCAAGGCCAACCTGCACCAGGGCGCCATCGGCGTAGGCGTCGATCTCGCCACCGGCCTGACCCTGCGCGGCACCTGGCTGAACAACATCATCACCAAGCACCCCGACACCACCAACGCAGTGGACGGTGTGCAACTGCCCTACTGGGATGGCTTCATGAAACTGGCCGCCGGGTGCTACGAGCTGTGCGGACTGGGCTACATCGGCGTCGACATGGTGCTGGACCAGGAAAAAGGCCCGCTGATCCTGGAGCTGAACGCGCGGCCAGGGCTGAACATCCAGATTGCCAACGACTGCGGCCTGACGTTGCGTACCCATGCGGTGGAGGCCCGCCTGGAAGAACTCAAGGCCCGGGGCGTGGTTGAAACCGTGGAAGAGCGCGTGGCATTTGCCCAAGAGTTGTTCGGGCATATCCCGCCGGTTGAAGGGTGACTTCTTTAACCTGTCCTGACGGCTGATACATAACCTGTGGGAGGGGATTTATCCCCTCCTACAGGGTCAAGCAGAGCTATTTCAGTCACCGGACGTACCCATCTCCGACATCCCTCTAGGAGCAAATCCTACAGGGGATTACAATCGCCCCCCCGCCTGAACGGCTGATTCGCCCCGCCCATGCCAACCTGCTCCGTACATGCTTTACCCTACCGCGCCAACCCTGCCGAGTACTTTGCGGCGATTCGCCATGCCCCCGGCAGCGTGCTGCTCGACAGCGGCCGTCCGAGTGCCGAGCGCGGACGTTATGACTTGCTCAGCGCCTGGCCGCTGGCGCAACTGGCGGTGTTACCGGACGAAAGCGGCGCCCTGTTCCTGCAGCGCTTGCGCAGCCACCTGACAAAACTCGGGCAGGCGGCATTACCCGATACGCTGCAATTGCCCTTCGCTGGCGGCGTGATCGGCTACTTGAGCTATGACTTCGGCCGACACCTCGAAACCTTGCCGTCCCACGCCAAGGATGATTTACAACTACCTGACGCGCGTTTCGGCGTGTACGACTGGGCGCTGGTCACTGACCACCAGGTCGGCACCAGCCAACTGGTGTTTCATCCCCATTGCGGTGAAAGCGAACGCGAGCGCCTGATCGAGCTGTTCAGCCAACCGATCCCGGCGGCAGAGGTCACCTTCAAACTGGAAAGCCCCATGGCCCCCGACCTGAGCGCCGATGAATATCGACAGGCACTCGAACGGATCCAGGCCTATATCCAGGCGGGAGACTGTTATCAGGTCAACTTTGCCCAGCGCTTCCGCGCACCGTGCCGGGGCGATGCCTGGGCCGCCTACCAGGCGCTGCGTACCGCCTGCCCGACGCCGTTTTCCGGTTTCCAGAGCCTGCCCGACGGCGGCACGGTGCTTAGCCTGTCTCCGGAACGCTTCGTCAAAGTCAGCGCCGGCCAGGTGGAAACCCGGCCGATCAAAGGCACCCGCCCCCGCGGCACCACGCCCGCCGAAGATGCGGCCCATGCCGCCGAGCTGCTGGCCAGCCCCAAGGACCGGGCGGAAAACCTGATGATCGTCGACCTGCTGCGCAACGACCTGGGCCGCACTTGCCGCATCGGCTCGGTACGGGTGCCGGAGCTGTTCAGTCTGGAAAGCTACCCGAACGTCCACCATCTGGTCAGCAGCGTGACCGGCGAACTGGCCGTGGGTAAAGACGCCCTTGACCTGATCGCCGGCAGCTTCCCCGGCGGCTCGATCACCGGCGCTCCGAAGATCCGCGCCATGCAAATCATCGATGAACTGGAACCGACCCGACGCGCACTGTATTGCGGATCGTTGTTATACCTGGACGTGCGCGGGGAGATGGACAGTTCCATTGCCATCCGCAGTCTGCTGGTCAAGGATGGACAGGTGTGTTGCTGGGGCGGTGGCGGGATTGTCGCGGATTCGGACTGGCAGGCGGAATATCAGGAATCAATCACTAAAGTGAAGGTGTTGCTGGAAACATTACAGAATTTGTAACCGGCCCCTGTGGGAGCGAGCCTGCTCGCTCCCACAGGGATTGTGTTTACAGGTTCAGGGACCGGTTCGACGCCTTGATAAACTCCTGCTTCAACTCGGCAAAGCTATGCACCGCCGGGAATTGCGGGAACTCACGGATCACATTCTCTGGGGCATGGAACAGAATCCCGGCATCGGCCTCGCCGAGCATCGTGGTGTCATTGTAGGAATCCCCCGCCGCGATCACCCGATAATACAAGCTCTTGAAGGCCAGGACCGACTGCCGCTTGGGATCTTTCTGACGCAATTGATAACCGGTCACCCGCCCGCTGTCGTCGGTAATCAGACGATGGCAGAGCAATGTCGGGAAGCCCAACTGGCGCATCAGCGGCTGGGAGAATTCGTAGAACGTGTCAGATAGGATGACCACCTGGAAACGCTCGCGCAGCCAGTCGACGAATTCGCTGGCGCCTTCCAGGGGCTTGAGCGTGGCGATGACTTCCTGGATGTCGGAGAGCTTGAGGCCATGCTCATCGAGGATGCGCAAGCGTTGCTTCATCAGCACGTCGTAGTCGGGAATGTCCCGGGTGGTCGCCCTGAGCGACTCAATACCGGTTTTTTCGGCGAAGGCGATCCAGATCTCCGGGACCAGCACACCTTCGAGGTCGAGACAGGCAATTTCCACAAGACACTCCCACTTATTCTGATGTTTATCGGTTGAGCGAACAAAGCCCTGCCGACTCTAGCCATTCGTCCGACCCCACGCAACGCACAGGGACGCGCCAGCTCCGACAGCTTTTGTTACCATCAGCCCCATATAGAGCGCCCAGCGCCACCGACCTGTAGGAAACCGCCCTGATGAGCCCATCGTTTGACGTCGTGGAACTCGCCACGACTTATGCCAACAAGTCTCCACAAGACATTCTCAAGCTGGCCTTCGCCGAATTCGGTGATGATTTGTGGATATCCTTCAGCGGCGCCGAGGACGTGGTGCTGGTGGACATGGCCTGGAAGCTGAACAAGAACGTCAAGGTGTTCAGCCTCGACACCGGTCGCCTGCATCCGGAAACCTATCGATTCATCGACCAGGTGCGCGAGCATTACAAGATCGATATCGAACTGGTCTCGCCGGACCATACGAAACTGGATCCGTTCGTGAAGGAAAAAGGCCTGTTCAGTTTCTACAAGGACGGCCATGGGGAATGCTGCGGTATCCGCAAGATCGAGCCGCTGCGGCGCAAACTGTCCGATGTCCGCGCCTGGGCCACCGGCCAGCGCCGCGACCAGAGCCCTGGCACCCGCAGTCAAGTGGCGGTACTGGAAATCGACACGGCGTTTTCCACACCGGAGCGCACCCTGTACAAATTCAACCCGCTGTCGCAAATGACGAGCGAGGAAGTCTGGGGCTATATCCGCATGCTGGAGCTGCCTTACAACAGCCTGCACGAACGCGGCTTCATCAGCATCGGCTGCGAACCCTGCACCCGCCCGGTACTGCCAAACCAGCACGAGCGCGAAGGTCGCTGGTGGTGGGAAGAAGCCACGCAGAAGGAATGCGGGCTGCACGCCGGCAACATCATTAGCAAGTCCAAGGTCTGAAACACCGTAACAAGCATTCCCGTACACAAAAATGTCACCCAAGGTGGCATTTTTTGTGTGCAACTTCTCATAACCGCACCAAAAAGTTACACCTCTAGCCTCCCTCCGCTCCGCTACCGTCCTCACGCACGTCTCACGAAAAATAAATACCTGTTCAAACGGTCAATTTAAAGCCACTTACTTTCAATTACTTAGCTCACGAAGATAACTAATCGAAATGAGCGCTTCGGCTTTTAGATCCTCGATCTGGCATAAAAATGGCTTAAGTCGACAAGTGTTTTGTATACAAATTGAACAATAAATACACACACTTTAGATCCGCAAGCCTGAAGCGCCCTATCCCGTACAGGCTGCAGATGCCCCGTAACCAAGGATGCTCGCCTGCCGCGACGAAGATTGCCGAGCCACGGGCTCATGCACAGTCATCGCGGCCCCCGAGGATCAGGAGCCTGCCGGAATGCGTACAAGTCTCTCCAATAACATCGCGCTGGATCTACCCTCCTCTACTATCGCCCCGAATACCAAGCCCCCCGCTCCACTGACCCTGAGTCCCAGGCTGCATAACAGAGACCTGGCACCGACCAAGGCCGAAGGACGGCGCTGGGGTCGCTACAGTATCTTTGCCCTGTGGACCAACGACGTACACAACATCGCCAACTACTCCTTTGCCATCGGTCTGTATGCGCTGGGTCTGGGTGGCTGGCAGATCCTCTTGTCCCTGGGCATCGGTGCCGCGCTGGTGTATGGCTTCATGAACCTGTCCGGCTACATGGGGCAAAAAACCGGCGTGCCGTTCCCTGTGATCAGCCGGATCAGTTTCGGTATCCACGGAGCGCAGATTCCTGCATTGATCCGGGCGATCATTGCCATCGCCTGGTTCGGTATCCAGACCTACCTGGCGTCCGTGGTGTTCCGGGTGCTGCTGACGGCCATCCACCCAGGCTTCGCCGAATATGACCACAATTCGATCCTCGGCCTGTCGAGCCTGGGCTGGGTGTGTTTCGTGGCGATCTGGTTCGTGCAGTTGGTGATCCTGGCCTACGGCATGGAAATGGTGCGCCGCTATGAAGGTTTTGCCGGTCCAGTGATCCTCGTCACTGTCGCGGCCCTGGCCGGTTGGATGTACAGCCAGGCCGGCGCGACCATTGCCTGGTCGATACGCGACCCACTGACCGGGGGAGAAATGTGGCGCAACATCTTTGCCGGTGGTGCGCTGTGGCTGGCGATCTACGGCACGCTGGTGCTCAATTTCTGCGATTTCGCACGCTCCTCACCGTGCCGACGGACCATTATCGTCGGCAATTTCTGGGGTCTGCCGGTGAACATTCTGGTATTCGCCGGGATCACCGTCCTGCTGTGCGGTGCGCAGTTCCAGATCAACGGACAGATCATCGAGAGCCCGACTCAGGTCATCGCCTCGATCCCCAATACCTTTTTCCTGGTGCTCGGCTGCCTGGCGTTCCTGATCGTCACCGTGGCGGTGAACATCATGGCCAACTTCGTTGCCCCGGCGTTCGTGCTCAGTAACCTGGCGCCCAAATACCTGACCTTCCGCCGGGCCGGGCTGATCAGCGCCGCCATCGCCGTGCTGATTCTGCCGTGGAACCTCTACAACAGCCCTTTGGTAATCGTCTATTTCCTGTCCGGCCTGGGTGCGCTGCTCGGGCCACTGTATGGCGTGATCATGGTCGACTACTGGCTCGTCCGCAAAGGCCGGATCAATGTGCCGCAGTTGTACAGCGAAGACCCCAACGGCGCGTACTACTACAGCAATGGCGTCAATCTGCGTGCAGTGGCGGCGTTCATCCCGGCGGCGCTGATTGCCATTGTCCTGGCGCTGGTACCCGGCTTCGACAGCATTTCACCGTTCTCCTGGTTGATTGGCGCCGGGATTGCAGGACTGCTTTACCTGATCATCGCCAAACGCCAGCCGTACTACGAAGACGTCAGCGGTGAGTCCATCGCTGTGGACAGCGTCAGTCATTGATTCAAAAGGAAAAGCTCATGCGAATTCTCGTGGTCAACGTCAACACCACCGACTCCATCACCCAGGCCATTGCCCGCCAGGCCCAGGCCGTCGCTGCACCGGGAACAGAGATTGTCGGACTCACCCCGCATTTCGGTGCAGATTCCATCGAAGGCAATTTCGAAAGTTACCTGGCCGCCATCGCGGTGATGGACCGGGTCATGTCCTACGACCAGCCATTCGACGCAGTGATCCAGGCCGGCTACGGCGAGCATGGCCGTGAAGGTTTGCAGGAGTTGCTGAACGTGCCGGTGGTGGATATCACCGATGCCGGCGCCAGCACCGCGATGTTCCTTGGCCATGCATATTCGGTGGTCACCACCCTGGACCGTACCGTGCCGCTGATCGAAGACCGTCTCAAGCTGTCCGGCCTGTTCGACCGCTGCGCCTCGGTACGGGCCAGTGGCCTGGCGGTGCTGGAGCTGGAGCAAGACCCACCGCGGGCAGTCGAAGCGATCGTGCAGCAGGCGGAACTGGCGGTGAGCCAGGACAAGGCCGAAGTCATCTGCCTGGGTTGCGGCGGCATGGCCGGGCTCGACGAACGGATCCGCCAGCGCACCGGAGTGCCGGTGGTGGATGGGGTGACGGCAGCGGTGACCATTGCCGAGTCTCTGGTGCGGCTGGGGTTGTCGACTTCCAAGGTGCGCACGTATGCGACACCGCGCCCCAAGACCATCATTGGTTGGCCGGGGCGGTTCGGGCGGTAAGACCGCATTGCCCTTTTCGCGAGCAGGCTCGCTCCCACCCTGTTTTGTGGTGACTGCAATGTCAGTCACTACAGTCCCTGTGGGAGCGAGCCCGCTCGCGATGGGCCCACCTCGGTCCTGAGCCAGCCTACCTCACACCGCCCTGAACCGCTCTCCCCACCCCTGCTCGGCAAACTGTTCAATGATGAAGTCCACAAACGCCCGGGTCTTGCCCGGCAGCAATTTGTGCTCGGCGTAATAGATGGAGATGTTGCCATCGTCGACGTACCAATCCGGCAACACCCGCTGCAACGCCCCTGATTCCAGGTAAGGAACGGCCACCGGCATGCTCACCAGCCCTATGCCCAGCCCTTGGGCGGCGGCTGCACAGTCGGCTTCCGAGTCACTCATGGTCATGCGTGCCTTGAGCATCAGCGGGCTGTGTTGTCCTGTCCGGCTGGTCAGTTGCCACGAACGGATCCGCCCGGTTTGAGGCGAACGAATCAGAATGCCCTGGTGATGCGCCAGGTCGTCCGGCTCGCGCAGCGCGGCATGATTGTGCAAATAGTCCCGGGAGGCGACCAGGACCCGGTGAGCCACGGACAGCTTGCGCGCCACCACTCCCTGGGGCAGTTCAAAGCCGCCGCCGATGGCCGCATCGAAACCTTGGCCGATCAGGTCTACCTGACGATTGTCGAAATGCCAGTCCGGATTGATCGCCGGGTAACGCTGCAAAAACGCGCCCAGCAACGGCACGATGTACAGCCGGCCAAATGCCGTGCCCATGCTCACCTTCAATGTACCCGCCGGCTGACCGCCGGCGCTGGCCAGGTTGGCAACGGCATTCTGGATGGTATTGAGGCTGCCGCTCACCTCCTCCAGAAACAACTGGCCGGCTTCGGTCAGTGTCAGGCGGCGAGTGCTACGCTGGAACAGGCGCACACCCAGCCGCGCTTCCAGCTTGGCCACACTTTTGCCCACGGCTGCCGGGGTGATGCTCAGGCGGCGTGCCGCTTCGGCAAAGCTACCGACTTCGGCGCTGCGCACAAAGCATTCGATACTGCTGAAAGTCTCCATAGCCGCCATTCTAAACTTTTGGTTTACACAGACTATATCAGTGACGGTCTACACAAGGTGTGGGCCGATCCGGATACTCCCCCCATCACCGCGGCATCTCGCCCCGGCATCCTTTGGAGAACACCATGAGCACGCAAACACTGAATGGCAAAGTCGCCTTGATCCAGGGCGGTTCCCGCGGCATCGGCGCCGCCATCGTCAAGCGCCTGGCCGCGGAAGGCGCCGCGGTGGCTTTCACTTATGTCAGCTCTGCCGCCAAGTCCGAAGAATTGCAGAACAGCATCACCGCAGCCGGTGGCAAGGCCCTGGCAATCAAGGCCGACAGCGCCGACGCCGAGGCCATTCGCAACGCCGTCAGGGCCACCGTCGAAGCCTTCGGCGGTCTGGACATCCTGGTCAACAACGCCGGTATCCTGGCCATGGCCCCACTGGATGAGTTCAAACTGGAAGATTTCGACCAGACCCTGGCCGTCAACGTGCGCAGCGTGTTCATCGCCACCCAAGAGGCTGCACGCCACATGACCGAAGGCGGTCGGGTAATCAACATCGGCAGCACCAACGCCGACCGCATGCCCTTCGCCGGCGGCGCCACCTACGCCATGAGCAAATCTGCCCTGGTGGGCCTGACCAAAGGCCTGGCCCGCGACCTGGGCCCGCGTGGCATTACCGTCAACAACGTGCAGCCAGGCCCGGTGGACACCGACATGAACCCGGCGGACAGCGATTTCGCCGAAAGCCTGATGTCGCTGATGGCCATCGGACGCTATGGCAAAGTTGATGAAATCGCCAGTTTCGTCGCCTACCTGGCAGGCCCGGAAGCGGCCTATATCACCGGGGCCAGCTTGACCATCGACGGTGGTTTCGGCGCCTGATCGCTCCCCATGAAAAACGCCGGCCAGGGTTTCAACCGTGGCCGGCGTTTTTTGCCTCATGCCCTCAAGCCCACTCCAGTTCCGGCAAACCGCACAAGGCCGGTTGGAACAGCTTCAGCGAACGAATGATCCCGTCGGCATGGGCGTATTTTTCGTCGGCCATGGCCGAGTCCGGGACAGCGATGGCGGTCATGCCCGCCGCTTTCGCGGCCGTGACGCCAAATGGCGAATCCTCGAACACCAGGCAATCACGGGGAGCGACCCCCAGGCGACGGGCCGCGGTGAGAAAAATATCCGGCGCCGGTTTCGCCGCGCCCACTTCCGGATCATCCGCAGTGACGATGAAATCGAACAACGCGAACCAGTCCCGGTGCAAAGTGGTTTTCAGCTTGAACGTGTGACTCGACGAACTGGTACCCACCGCAATGGGAATGTCATGGGCCTTGAGATGCCGTACCAGCTCCTCGGCGCCGGGCATCCCCAGGGCATGAGGAAAACGCTCGCGCATCAGGGGCTCCCGGATCACCAGGAACTCCTCGGCAGTGATCGGCAGATCCAGGGCCTGGA
The DNA here is from genome assembly GCF_021271205.1 of Pseudomonas uvaldensis. Taxonomy (GTDB): domain Bacteria; phylum Pseudomonadota; class Gammaproteobacteria; order Pseudomonadales; family Pseudomonadaceae; genus Aquipseudomonas; species Aquipseudomonas uvaldensis. The sequence goes on along the minus strand of NZ_JAIWKS010000008.1, from coordinate 224,250 downwards.
CCACATAACGGGCCAGATCCCCAGCGCCACGCCCAATGATGTTCTGCTTCACGCTCCAGTCGAAGGTGCGTCCGTAGCGCTCGGCAATAATGGACGTGACCTCGGTGTAGATGCCCTCGGTGTCGAGCAGCAGCCCATCCATGTCGAAAATCACAGCCTTGATCGGGCCAAACTCTTTGTGCGGTGCATTCATCGCATCTGATCCGTTATCAACACAACATTCCAGGGGATGGCTCAGGTGCGGCCAGGTGGGGTGTCTGCCTTAAAGGATTCAGCAGAATAACGAGGGGGGTATGGAACAGGCAACGAAAAATCTTACAAGCCTGAGAAAGGAGCCTGTAGGAGCTGAACTGTCTTCATCCCGCTCCTACAGGATTGGTCGTTGTGATTGATTTATTGGCTCGAACCGCTGGAGCCACCCGAGCTGCCACCACTGTCGCTGGTGCCCGTGCCACCTCCACTGCTTGCACCGCCACCCACGGAGCTACCGCCGCTCGTGGACCCGCTTCCCGTGCCGGGGCTGGTACTGCTGCCGTTGGCATCGCCGCCGTTCCCCCCGCTGACAGATCCCGGAGGCAAGGCGTTACCGTTGGCGCCGGACGTCGAGCCGGCATCCATTTGCGTAGAGGGCGGCATCCCGCCTTTGTCCACGGGCGCGTTCTCATCGGAGGACTGTGCGAAAACCGCCAGTGAACTGGCTGAAAGAATCCCGGCAAGTGTCAGCGCGGTCATGTGTGACTTCATCATGGTGAGTCTCCTTTTCAAGTTACCTACCTGATGTGTGGCCCTCATAACGGGTCAATGGTGCCCCGCAAGCGACAGGCGGCCCGGTCTTCAGCTGGGTTGGCCGGAAGCGTCGTCACCGGCGATATCCGGATCGTCCGGACTCGCCTCAATGTCCTCATCTTCGTTCGGTACCTGCTCTACGCCGGCGTCGTCATCAGGCGGTCGCTGGTCGCGACCCAGGGAGTCGGTGGGCGATGGCAGCGGGTATTCCGGGGTTTCATCGTCGTCGGGAATAGGTGGGTCGGCGGTCATGACAAATCTCCTGAGGCGCACTACCCGGCCTCAATCGTAGGATTCTTCTTCAAGCTCGGCGTCTTCGTCGTCGATCAGAGGCACCTGGGCGTCATCCATCAAGGAACCCGGGTCTTCATTGCCCGGATCATTGACGAAAGGGACACCCGACGGGCCTTTTTCTTCCTGGCCTTCGGTTTCCGGCGTCATGGCACACCTCGTGATTGCAAATGGATGTATGGATTCGAGGCGGGAGCGAGATAAACGTTCCGGACAAATCCCGGGAAAAGAAAACCCGGCACGTGGCCGGGTCCTCTCATCCAGACATCACCTCAGCGATGCTTTCTTTTGTGCTTGTGCTTCTTGCCGGAATGACCGTCGTTGTCGTTGGACAGGTTGCTGCCCAATGCACCACCGGCCGCGCCGCCGAGGCCTGCGCCAATGGTAGAACCGGTGGAGCCGCCCAGGCGGTTGCCGATAATCGAACCACCGGCCGACCCCAGGCCGCCGCCGATGGCAGCTTCCGTACGGCTGCCCTTGCGAGCCCCTACCGCACTGCCGGCGGCACCGCCGACACCGGCGCCGATCGCGGCGCCCGTGCTGCCGCCCATCTGCTGGCCGACCACATTACCCAATACCCCGCCAAGGCCACCGCCGATCGCGGCGGTACCATCGCCAGCCGCCATCGCGCCTTGAGCAACCAGAAGCCCAAGCACCAGGGTGGACAAAGTCAAACGCATGATAAAAACCTCAAGAATGCCGCATCGGGAGAGATGGCCGATGCGCGCGGGCGCGAGTTTACGCCAAACGGCTCAGCCATGCCGGTTGGACAACGAACACGAGGGTAGTTTTATGACAGACAAAAAAAAGCCCGCTGGGGAAACGGGCAGGTACTGCTTTCTAACGGATGAGCTCAGGCTACGTGTGCGCGTGTGAAAGAAACGTGAAAGAAACGTCGATAAAAAAAGATGAAGAATAGTTATCCGACAGTCGATGCTGCCAGCGCCCTAACCCTTGGAAAGCACTTGCAAAAAGCCCCGTCCGCTGACGGGGCTGCGACTGATCCTATTTCCTGGCCGGCACCCTGGGCAGGAATTTGGCTCTTTCCCCTCGTTGCACTTTCGGCACCTTGGTCCTGATGGATTTGATCGGCTCGTCGCCAAAGTCGGCCCGATAGGCCGACTGACCACACTGCAACCCTTCATTGATCGGATAAACAGCTCCAATATCCTCGCTGTACGGTGTTCCCATTGCCTTCCCCTTTACGTCGAGACCGAGACCGGCAACAACCGATTGCCTGAAAATATCGATCCTCAGGCTTTGAGACTAGCCGGTCATCAACAGACCGCCTGTCCTATCCGCGCTTGACCGACGAATGGAAGCCACTGTTTCAAAAGGGAAACACTCAATCTGTGCGCATTATCGTCCGGCTCAGCACCCGGGAAACCTGATCGGCCGAGTAGGGCTTGGACAAGAACTCGAAACCTTCATGGCCACTGTGTGCCAGTTCCTCGCTGTAGCCGGACGTCAATACCACTGGCAGGTCCTCGCGACGTCGACGCAGCTCCTTGGCCAGCGCGATACCGCTGATACCCGGCATGACGACATCGGAAAATACCGCATCGAAGGCCATGGCATCCGGGCCGACCAGATCCAGTGCCTCCTCGGCGTTGGTAGCCCAGGCGGTTTCGTAACCCAGGTCCTGCAGGATCTGGTTGGCAAACCGCCCCACTTCCACATTGTCTTCCACGATCAATACGCGCCGCCTGCCCTTGTCCAGAATCAGGCGGGTGGTTTCTTCCTCCACCGGTCGCTGCACCCTTTCGGCCTCGACTTCCGGAAGGTACAAGGTGAATACCGTGCCTTGGCCGACAACGGTCGAAACATCGACGTTGCCGCCGGATTGCTTGGCAAAGCCGAACACTTGGGACAGGCCCAACCCCGTGCCCTTACCCACTTCCTTGGTGGTGAAGAAGGGCTCGAAGATGTGCTCAAGGAATTCAGACGCAATACCCGTACCGGTGTCTGCCAGGGCCACGGCGACAAAAGCCTGCCCGGATCCTGCATGACCACGGATCGGCGGCATGCCTGCACCGCATTTGAGCCGAAGCCACAGCGTGCCCTGACCACTCATGGCATCGCGTGCGTTCAACGCCATGTTGATCAGGGCCGTTTCGAACTGGCTCAGGTCCGCCCGGATGTAACAGGGCCGGTCGCACAGCTCGACCTTGACCTGCATCCGTGCCCCCGTGATGGTTTCCAGCATGTCTCCCAGGCTCTGCACTTGCTTGCCCACATCGATCACTTGCGGTTTCAAGGGCTGACGCCGGGCGAACGCCAGCAGTTGGCTGGTCAATTTGGCAGCGCGCTCCACCGTATCGGAAACCGCGCTCATGTAGCGCTGGCGACGTTCATCGGACAGATTGGGCATGCGCAGGAAATCAACAGAAGAACGAATGATGGTCAGCAGGTTATTGAAGTCATGGGCCACACCGCCCGTGAGCTGGCCAATAGCTTCGAGCTTCTGCGACTGGCGAAGCGCGGCTTCGGTCTGCTTCAGCCGCGTGGTACGCTCCTCGACCCGTTCCTCCAGCGTCGCGTTCAGTTCGGCCAGGGCCGCCAGCCCCTTGCGCACGGCCGCGTCGGCACGGGCTCGCTCAATGTGGGCCCAGGATCGCTCGGTGACTTCCATCAGCAGCGCCAGATCGTTCGAAGACCAGACCCGGGGCGTTCTATCATGGATCGCCATTAAAGCGGTCAATCGCCCGTTCTTGATCAGCGGGACGCAAATGGTGGCGGCGATACCGATCGATTGGAACGCCGCCGCTTCGTTCGGCGCCAGTTCCGCCAGATTGTCGTTGATCACCAGCGGTTTGCCGGCCCGCAGGTTGGCGACCGCCAGCCGACCGAAATCGGCCAGTCGGTAATGCCCGACGATACTGGGCGAGCCCGCCCGGGCCCAGTCGCCACGAATCGTGAAGGCATCCTCGTCTTCCTCCATGTCCGCATACGCGCAATTGGACAGATTCAAGTGCGCCGCCAGGATGCGCGTGGTCGTTGCCATGATGGCCTGCGGATCGGTGGCGTTGGCCACCGCACTGCCAATGGCATCGAGAACGGCCAGGCGTTGGGTCATGAATACGGTCGACGTGGTCTCGGTGACGGTGTCAAGCATGCCCACGACATTGCCGTACTGATCACGGATGGGGCTGTAGCAGAAAGTGAAATAGGCCTGCTCAGGGCCGCCGCCCCGCTCGACGACCAAGGGGAAATTCTCGATATAGGTCGCTTGCCCATCGAATGCACCCTGCACGATCGGACCGATCTCGCTCCATGCTTCCTGCCAGATCTCGTCGAACCGACGGCCCAGCGCATCGGGTTTGTTGCCGAGGATCGCCATGAAGGCATCGTTGTACAGGGTAATCAGATCCGGCCCCCATACGATGGCCTTGGGAAAATGGGAGGCAAGGCTCAGCGCCACGGTGGTCTTCAGCACATCCGGCCATTGCTCCAACGGCCCGATGGAAGTGCTGGCCCAATCATAGCGACGTACCTGTGCGGCCATTTCTCCATAGCTTTGCAGCCAGTCTGTCATTGCGTTCGATCCCTCTCAGCCGCCCAACATCATCGAAGCGAAGTGCTTGTGTCCTTAAGCCGGGGCTTATTATCCCGCGCCGCGAAGGAATGTGCGATTGGATTGTGGAATTCGTGAGGATGCAAATGGGGGCATAAGCGTGGGACCGGGCGATGAGGCTACGGTCATTTCCTACAAATCATTGGGAATCGCCTTTCCGGTCTATCCCTGGAATCACGAAGCCCTGACTGAGTCAGGGCCTTTGATTCACAGCCAGCCAAAACCGTTCGCCTTCATCCCGGCCAACCCAAAGTAGCGGCTGACCTCGCCACCGCAGGCATACCAGAAGGCACCGACATACAGGCCAAGGCCAGTGCTGACGCCGATTTTCTCGACGACTTAAGCCGCGAGGCGTGGAGCACAATCGCCAGACAGTCAGGTGTTGAGCTAGTGGATATCCAAGTGATCTGTTCGGATAAGCAGGAACACCAACGGCGGGTAGAAACCAGGCAGATCGATATTCCCGGACTGACTCCGCCAAGCTGGCAGTCAGTCCAGAATCATGAATATGAAGCTTGGGATCACGCGCCGTTCAGCGTAGACACAGCCCTGGTATCTTCAACGGAAGCAGTTGCCATGATCATGGGGCGTTTTTTTCGTGCCTACGCTCAATGATCCGTCTTGCCGTGGCTGACTTGATACATTCCTGACGCGGCCTTGCGCTCGAGCCAATCCTCCCGCCTCATTTCCCAGATTTCCTTGAGCATCGGCCCACAAACGAAATCCCCCTGCCCCGTCGCAATCAGGCGCATGCCTTCGCGCTCCGACACCCTGCGCGATGCCTGGTTGCCCACGGCCTTGGGTACCTGCATGACGGGGCGTCCCAGGGTTTCGAACCAATAGGCGTCGATGGCCTCGCAGGCTTCGCGCATGTAGCCGTTTCCCTGCCATTGAGGGGCGAGCCAGAAGCCTCGGTTGTTGCCGGGCTGGTCGTACAGGCTGATACTTCCCACGCTGTGCGCCGGTTCTTCGCACCTGCGAATCATCCAATGCCATTCACGGCCCGCTTCTATGGCGGGGAGCGCGTGGTCGCGGATGTAGGTCAGCGCGCCGTCATCCGGATAGGGCCAAGGCACGCGGCTGTCGAGATAGCGCACCACGTCCCAGTGAGGAAATAACTGCTGGATAGCCGGTGCGTCGTTCAGCTGCAGGGGCGTGAGGATGAGGCGCCGAGTCTGGAGCACGGGGATGGTGTCCACGATAAAGTTCCTTTTTACTTCTCAGGCTTGGTAAACCCGTTCATCCATCGCTTCAGTGGTGACTGTCATGATATCCCACGTTTATTTAGGTATACGCGACTTCGATCGTGCCTTCGCTTTCTATTCAAAGATAATGGCTGGTCTTGGCCTCACGTTGAAATTCTGCGAGGCGAGCAAGGCTTGGGCCGGTTGGGTCGCGCCAGCCTCCCCCCGCCCGATCTTCGTCATAGGCACGCCGTTTGACGGCAACGCAAGTGAGCCGGGCAACGGACAGATGGTGGCCCTACTCGCGCCCAACCGAGAGGCTGTCAGGAAAACCCACGCTACAGCGTTGGCTTTCGGGGCCACTTGTGAAGGCCCTCCAGGGTTAAGACCCCACTATCACCCCGATTATTACGGTGCCTACTTTCGAGACCTTGACGGCAACAAACTGTGCGTTTGCTGTCATGATCCTGAAGCAGCCTAGTGGCGCTCAATGGAATCGGGGCTCTCAGGGAAACGATATGAAAAAACAAGCCGCCTGTCTTGTGCCGTTCGCTTTGGCACTCTTGGTCCTGTGCGATCCCGTACAAGCAGCCACCTGGCAAATCTGCCGTCTGGAACTGCACATTACCGACGTACTTAAACGCCCTTTCCCACAACTACAAGCCAAGGTCCTGACGGCAAGTCCGAAGTCGACCACGGTGGAGTGCCCAAAGGAAGGGACGACACTCACGTTCACGCCGGAAACAGCCGACTACCAGGCCACGCTTCCCCGTCGGCAATGGCCCAGGAAGGGGCAGTCGGTGCGAGTCGACTACCGCTACCTGGACGGTATCTGCAAAGGCGATGGCAACAGTCATGCCTGTCGTATCGAGCACTACCCGTTCGGACGCTAGGTATACGAAACCTAAGCCCTCAACCCGTCACACACCCCTGGGGCACCTTCCCGGCAAAGCTGTCCACCAGACTGGCCAACACCATTTCTCCCATGCGCGTGCGGGTCTGCAACGTTGCGCTGGCGCGATGGGGTTGCAGGACGACATGTTCATTGCCAAACAACGCTTCGGGAACGTTCGGTTCGTCGACGAACACATCCAGCGCCGCGCCGGCGATGTCTCCGGCGTTCAGTGCTGCGACCAGATCGGTCTCGTTGACCAGCTTGCCCCGGGCCACGTTGATCAGATAGCCGCCCTTCCCCAGGGCTTGCAGCACTTGGGCGTCGATGATCGCTTCGGCCTTGTCGGCGGCAGCGGCGAGAATCAGTGCATCACTCTCGCTCGCCAGTTGCTTGAGATCGGCAACGAACCGGTGGCTCACGTCATTCATGGGTTGCAGGTCGGTATAGCTGATGGCGCATCCGAACGCGGCGGCGCGGATCGCCACCGCGCGACCGACGCGGCCCATGCCGACGATGCCGATGCGCATGCCCGACACCTGACGGGCCAATGGCAGCGGTGCCAACGGTGTCGGGCTTTGAGGCCATTGGCCGGAGCGTACGTAGCGATCACCGGTGCACAAACCACGGCACACAGCGATCAATAATCCGATGGCCAGGTCGGCGACGTCCTCGGTCAATGCACCAATAGTGGCAGTGACACGAATGCCACGATCCCTGGCGTAGGCCAGGTCCACTGCGTCGGTGCCTACGCCGTTGACCGCGACCACCTCCAGTCCGGGCAGTTGTGCCATGAGCGCCTGGCTGATACCGGTGTGCCCGCCGGTGATCACACCGCGAATGTTGGCGCCATGTTCCTGCACATAGGCGGTTTTGTCGGCCTGTTCGAAATAACGCCGAATGGTAAACAGCTCGTTGAGCCGGGTATTGATTTCAGGGATCAGGATCGGGCTGAGCTGCAAGACTTCTGGCTTCATGGGGACCTCGCGTAGCGAATAAAAACGCCGGCTCAACCGCGGCCGGCAAAGGGCATGGCGGTGGCCATGACGGTCATGTTCAGAACGTTGGCCGACAGCGGCAGGCCGGCGATGTAGCGCACCGCGTCAGCCACATGACTGACGTCGACCATCGGTTCCACCGCGACGGTGCCGTTGGCCTGGCGCACGCCTTTGGTCATGCGCACCGACATCTCCGTCAGGGCGTTGCCGATGTCGATCTGGCTGCAGGCGATGTTGAATTCGCGGCCATCCAGGGCCAGTGATTTGGTCAGCCCCAGTACCGCGTGTTTGCTGGCGGTATAGGCACTGCTGAAGGGTCGTGGCGTATGAGCGGAAATCGAGCCGTTGTTGATGATGCGTCCGCCTTGGGGTTGTTGCCGGCGCATCAGCCCGAACGCGCCACGGGCGCAGAGGAAAACCCCGTTGAGGTTGGTGTCGATCACGTTGCGCCATTGTTCGAAAGTCAACTCATCCAGAGGCACAGCCGGGGCGTTGATCCCGGCGTTATTGAACACAACGTCCAGACGTCCGTAGACCTCAGCGATGGTTGCAAACAGCGCATCGACACTGACCGGATCACGCACATCGGTGGGTACCGCCAACGCTTCACGACCCTCGGCGGCGGCCAGTTCGACCAACGCTTGCAAGGGTTCCGGGCGGCGTCCCGCCAACACCAGGGTGAATCCGTCCTGCATCAGCCCCAAGGCTACGGCGCGACCGATGCCGCTGCCGGCACCAGTCACCAGCGCTACTTTCAAGGTATTGGACATGTGGTGCTTCCTTTCTCAAATCAGTAGGACGATTGCCAGGTTCACGGGCGCGGGCCGACGCGCATTTCCAGTTGACCGATGCCATCGATGCCAGCGGTGACGACATCTCCCGGCAGCAACAGATCGACGCCCGCCGGGCTGCCGGTCATGATCAGGTCACCGGCCCTGAGGGGCACCGATTGGGAAATGCGGCTGATGACTTCGCTGACCGACCAGATCTGGCTGTCGAGACTGTCGCGCTGGCGTTCCTCGCCGTTCACGCTCAACCACAATTCGCCTTGCGGATGCCCGGCTTGCGCCACCGGCACAATGGCGGTCATTGGCGCGGCGCCATCGAACACTTTGGCGCCCTCCCATGCCAGGCCGTTGCGCTTGGCCATGCGCTGGACATCACGTCGCGTCAGATCAAGGCCCACCGCGTAGCCCCACACATAGGCCAGGGCCTGGCTTTCAGGAATGTGAGCACCGCCCTCGCCGATGGCGACGACCAGCTCGATTTCGTGAACGAATTCCTCTGTCACGGACGGATAAGCCATCTCACCCACCGCCTCTATCACGCTGCTCGCCGGCTTCATGAAGAACACTGGCGGTTGTCGGGACTGGCCTTGAGTGTCGGGCCAAGGGTAATTGCGGCCGACGCAAAATACCCGGCCCACGGGAAACCGCTGGGGGCTGCCGGCTACCGGCAAGGTCACGGGCAGGTCGGGCGTAAAGACGTACTCGGGCATGTTCATTCTGATTAAAGTCCTGATGGAAGGATCAGCGTACGGCGGCTGTCTGTTGCGAAGTTGGACGAAAGCCGCCTCGTATTGGAGAAATCGGTTGTCTTGACTCAGCGAACCTTGAGTTCGATGCGATAGAGGCGACCGAGCAGCAATGAGTAAGACAAGGTGCCGATCAGCGCGACACCGCCGATGAACCAGAAGGCCAAGGCAAACGAGCCGGTCTTGTGGACGATCGCGCCGATCACGATGGGGGTGACAATGCCGCCGATATTGGCGGCCAGGCTGGTGATCCCGCCGGTCAACCCGATCAGCTCCTTGGGCGCCACTTCCGACACCGCCGCCCAGGAAGACGACGCAATGCCCTGGGCGAAGAAGGCAATCGTCAGCACGGCGATGCAGATCGCGTTCGAATCGGTGAAGTTCACCAGGACGATGGACATGCCCAGCATAGAACCCACCACCAGCGGCAGCTTGCGGGCGAAAGACAGCGAGTAGCCTCGACGGATCAGCAAATCGGAAACGATCCCCGCCAGCAGAATGCCCACCGTCGCGCCCACGAATGGCATCACCGCAAAGATTCCGGCCTTGATCGTCGTCAGTTGACGCTCTTCGATGAGGTACGTCGGGAACCAGGTGAGAAAGAAATACAGCGCCGAGGTGCTGGCGAATTTGCCGATGCAGATCGCCCAGACCTGCCGATAGCTGAACAGTTCGGCAATCTGTCGCCAGTTGAAGCGGGTGCGTTCCTGACTGCTCTTGACCAGTCCGCCCCCGGCCTCGATGTACTTCAGCTCTTCCTTGCTGACTTTCTTGCAGTTCATCGGGTCGCGATACAGGAACAGCCAGGCCACGCCAAAAACGATACCGAGGGCGCCCGTGCTGTAGAACACATGACGCCAGTCGAAAGTAGTCGCCAGCCAGAGCAACGCACCGGTAAACAGTGCGGTGCCCAAGTACTGGCCGCAGACGTAGATGCTACTGGCCATGCCCCGCTCCCGCGCCGGGAACCACACCGTGACCGCCCGACTGTTGGCCGGAAACGCCGGTGCCTCCATGGCGCCCACGGCCAGACGCAGGCCGAACAGTGAAGCGAATCCCGTGGCGAAGCCCTGGCACACGGTGACTGTCGACCAACTGATCAGCGACACCCCATAGGTAACCCGAGACCCGAAGCGGTCGGCAATGAATCCGGCGGGCACCAATGCAATGGCGTAGGTCCAGGCAAAAGCAGAAAAGATCAGGCCCATTTCAATCTTGTCCAGGCCCAGGTCCTTGGCCAGGAAGGGTGCCGCAATCGAGATGTTCACCCGATCGATGTAGTTGATGATCGTCGCGATCAGCAGCAGCGACAGCATGAACCAGCGCCGACGGGACGGCAGCCTGATCGACGCCGCGGTATCTCGGGCGCGGGCCAGCGCTGGCGATGCGCCAGCGCGGGAAGTTTGTGAACTCGACATGGATAAGCCCTCATTATTGTTAGAAAAATCGAGAGCCCGACAGTGGTCGTACAACCAAACAAAATCAACGAAGGTGTTAGATCATTTTTTACCTTTGCCACCGCGAGTGAAAAACCTGTCCAAAAAGCAAAAGCCAGTGAAAACTTTCAGGGAGGCGCCGAAAACCTACTAACCGATTGTTTTTAAAGCAAAAATTATTTGAGAGTATTTTTTGAATTTTGGACAGTGCCTCTTTCCCTTGTTTGAAAATAAATTTCTCCCTTAGCCATGTCATCGTACGACTCCTTGAAAATCACATGGCAGCCCCGTCACAATCAACGCCTCCCTCCGTACCAGTCGAGGTTCCCCAGGAGATGTCATCACCGAGCCAGGTCCCCACCTATTTCATGCAACAACGCAGCGAACTGACGGACTTCTACATCCGCGACAAAAAGGGCCGGCGAGCCGAAACCAGTCCCCATCGTCACGAATATTTCCAGATCCAGATCAACCTCGGCGGCGACACCGTGCAACACATCGGCAACGTCCAGCGCCCATTTCCCCGTAACACACTGGCTTTCATCCTGCCCCATCGCGTGCATGTGATTCCGCATCCGGCGGACAGCAGCTTCATCGTGATCAACTTTTCCCAGACCTTCCTGTTGCCGCATCTGCAATGCGACCCGATGGATCTGGAGGAAGTCTCGATTCTCCTGGCCCCCGAGTTATCGCCGTTCCGTTTCCAGGAGCACCTGGATTTCATTCTGGGCCAGGAAGATTTCAGCAAGGTCTGCGGGTTGATCGAGCAAATGCGCGTGCTGGATGAAAACCGTCAATTCGGCACCCGAGAAATGCTCAAGGGTTTGCTGCTGCAACTGATCGGCAGCGTCTGTGCCTTGTATGCCGAGCCGCTCAAGCGATTGGCCGAAGAAAACGCCGCCGAAATCAGCCGGCGCGATGCGTTGGGCAGGATGTCCGAATACCTGCGCAAGAACATCGCCGACCCCGATCTCAACCTGATAAAGGTCGCCGCCGCGACTTACCTGTCGCCCACTTACCTGACCCATTGGTTGCGCAAGGAAATCGGCAAGACCTTCACCGAACTGGTGCTTGAGCGCAGGATGCATGCGGCGCGAAATTACTTGCTCAACGGCACCCGCCCGGTGGGCGAAGTGGCGAGGTTGTGCGGGTTCGCCGACGAAGCTTATTTTTCCAGGCGCTTTCGCCAGATACATGGCCTGCCGCCAGGGCAGTTCAGGCGCCAGCAGCTCAACCCGGACACACCGCAGTCGGCGTTGAATACCTGAGCGGCGCCGCACCTACGACGTTTCACACGTCGATTGCCCCTCGAAGGTAAAAAAACGGCTCGTTATCCAACGAGCCGTTTCATGTACTTCCGTGCGAATCAGCGCAGGATCAACACCGCCGCTACAGCGATCACAACTACAACGCCAAACACCATGCGTGCGATCCAGGGTGCCGTGAGCCAGACTCCGGTAACCCCGGCAATCTGACCGACGTTTTTCTCCGTCAGCCGGAAACTTGGTTCCCGGAAAGGGTTGCCACAATGTGGGCAGGCGTAGGCCTTGTCAGAGATCCGGGAAGCGCATTCAGGGCAATCGATCAGACTCATTGTGCGTCCTCTGAGGAGTTGAATTTCTGGCCTTCGAAAGACCATGCCTGACAGCTTTCGTTCTGAATCGCCAACGCATTGAACACGAAACGCCTGGGTCGCCTGTCAGACAACGGGGATATGGGTATTGATACTGTCGAACTTCTTGTATTTCCAACTGAACCCGTCTCGTTGCACGGGTGCGAAACTCTTGAACCAATCCACCCAGTTACTGGCGGATGGCATCCACCAGCCCTTGACGGTATTTCCCCAGTGCGCAAGGCCGAGCTCGGAAATCACGTAATGACTATGGCTGACACAGTTTTGATACTGAGTGTTCGCCAAAGGAAGGTTTGGCCAGAAAGCGTCGTAAGTGGTCTTGGTCTTTTTCAGCTTGGCTGCAAGGGCCCTGTACTTCTTCACGAACTGCTTGTTGACACCGATATAGTAAACGTAAGTCGTTGAGCTCCCCGTGGTACGGGCCCAGTCCATTTCCCCAAGACTCCCTGTATTGAACTCCCAGCCGTCCTCACTGATACCTGTCAGCGTGATGTTCTCGCCTACGATCAGGAAAGTCGTGGCATGCCCATCCTCGACAAGCTTTCCAAGGGTCTTCTTCCAGGCGCCCAGGCTGAAGGGGCTGAATCCTTTCCCTACACCGCTCCATGTAAGTATTGAATAACAAATGCCGAAAATGCCCGCCGCGCCGCTGATCTTTTCCAGACTGGCCACTAAATGAGTTCCTTTTCTTTTGGTCATTCCATGACTCCCCGGCTTACTTTTCGGTGCGACCGGTGGGATTTTGCTGGTCAAGGCAAGGCTAGGACATGATATGAGCCCATGCCAGCCTCCTCGCAGAGAAAGACCGCTATCGGGTTGGCTTCACGCGAACCATGAGATCGTTCAGCACAAAAGTATCCAGAAACGCCTTCACGTCGATAACCTGCCCATCCTTGAACGTCATATGCCAAAGATAGGTGTTGTTATAGGGCTTGCGATCCAGTGCTGTCGCTTCCCCACGCCATAGCACCACCACGACATCGTCATCGGCCACGATACTTTCGACGGTTGGGTAAATGGGTGTCGCCAGCCGGGCGCTGATGGGACGTACGGCGCGCTCCATCAAATCGACCTTACTGCCATACACGGCGGAAACGGGGCTGGATCCGGCGACAGTCCACGTCGCATCAGGCGCCAGCAAATCGAAAACGGTGCCCCTGCCGTGCTGCCAATCCGCGAACGCCTGGCGCACCCGATGTGCATTGGCTTCCTGGCTGGCGGTTTGCGAAGCCAACGCCGCGCCCGTTGAAAGTACCAGGCACACCGCAAGCGCTTTAAGGCGCACCGCTGGACTCATCCAAATGAACATGATGTTTTCTCCCGGCGATTAAGCTGATAAGACTCTCTTCAGGAAAACCTTAACCCTATGTACCGGGATGCTTTTGCTCGATACTGCCGTGGGGTTGCACGATGCTGTTTGAGCGGTCACGTTCACTCAATGTCGAGACGAAATGTTCATGGAACGCCAGTGCAGCCAGGTTCTTGTCCTTGGCCTCCAGCATGATGTCGAAGCGGTCCAGAAATTTGAGGGCATAATCGTTCGTCCAACGATTCCACATCCGGGCGCTGTGACCATATAGATCACGCTTGGAAACCACCTTGAGCAACGCCTCCATTTCCAATTTGTGCTCGGCGTCAAAGCCCAGGTCCTGGAGGCGCTCCGGCGGCTGTGAGTAATGCATGGTGGGCCGCACACCGCGCCAACTATCGATAATGCGTTCGACCCGTTGCGCATCCGGGGCAATGTAGTCGTTTTCGTTGATCCAGCAGTGATGAATATCCAGGACAACCGGCGCCAGATCCGCCAGTTGCAGACAGTCATCCACCCCGTAAGTCTTCTCTTCGTTCTCGAAGGTGATGCAATTGCGCGCCACCTCCGATAACCGTGACCAGACAGAACGGACCCCTTCGCTACCCAGCCGACCGGCTATATGGACATTGCATTTGAAATCCTGGAAGCGACGGCCGTAGCCCATCATCCTGATCATGTCGGCGTGGTACTCGAATTCGGCGATGCTGTTCTCGACCACTGTCGGCTTGTCCGAACCCAACACGCAATACTGGCCGGGATGAAACGACAGGCGAACATCCGCGGCGCGTGCTGATAGACCAATCGCGGCGAAGCGTTCCTCCAGCAGGCTCTGGATCATGCGGTCCTGATAGAAACCGCGCACCTTTTCGTGGCTGTAGAAAGGCAACAGGTCGCTGCTCAATCGAAGCATGCGCAACGTGGGTGGCAGCTCGGCCACATAGGCAATCAAGCGCATCTGGGCTTCGAGGTTGTGGACCACGATGTCGACCAACCTGTCGCGGGCCACCTGCGGCGCGACCCCATCCATCCAACGCAGCGTGGTGGTGCGGGGGTTGAAGGGGCTTTCGATTGTCTTCAGTTCGCTCGCCGACAGGCCTTGCGCGGGATGTCGGTATTGGCAAGCGAAACCGATACGGGGATGAGGCATGGGACGTCCTGGCCATTGGGGATCCTGTTGGCGATAGACATCCCGATTGACCAGTCGTCCCTTTCGATTCGAAGGGTCCGTTCCGCGATCTATTGGGGGACGTGCTTGGACATGGCTGCCTTGAGCGCATCGGAAACCAGGCCGACCAGGATGGGCTTGGCGTTCGACTCCATATAGCGGCCGATCCCGGCCTGCCGCTCCCTGACCTGCGGCGCATATTTTGAAGCGCGACCTTCGGAGGCAAGCGATGACAGTTCTTCCCTGGAGAACGACCTTTCATAAGCTGCTGCAAGGCTTTCATCCCATTTGGGTTGATATTTCGGCAGCAACGCATTGATCTCGTCGGACACCGCGCTGTTTGCGCTCGCATTCCCCAGCTTTTGAGCGATCATTGCGTAAGTGGTAGTGCTTTTCGCGGTCAGGAGCGCAAGGGAAGAGAGCTTCTTGCCCAGTCCGGTTTGAGCAACGAGGGCGCGGGCGTCATCCAGGGAGGAAGGCCCGGCGCAGGCGGGGTTCGAGAACGCAATGAGCGTACTCAGCGCGATTGCGCTGCACAAAATCCTTTTCATCTTTCATATCCAATTACGGGAAAGCAGTCGGGCTCTAGCTTAGTTTCATCCGGAGGGCGGTGCCAGAGGGGATTCAGCGCTGGAGTGAGCTGGCGACCAGGACCGAAGAACGCTCCGCTTGAACAGCTTGAATCCCACGCTGTTCCCATATCCACGTTTTTCACGACGCCAAAAACCACAAACCCCCGACTTTCTCCAGGAAAATCAGGGGTTTGTGCTTGCAGAATTTGGCGGTGAAGGAGAGATTCGAACTCTCGATACAGTTTCCTGTATACACACTTTCCAGGCGTGCTCCTTAAGCCACTCGGACACTTCACCGTGTCTCGGCAAACTGTTCAGTCTGTCGAGGCGCGCTAATGTAGTCGAAAGGCTTTCCGATGGCAAAGGTTTTTTTCAGAATTTTCATGCGGTTAAAGGGATCGGGGTTCCAAACAGGCTGGCGCATGGCAAACCGGACAATCTTCGGGTACGTCAGCGCACTGTTCTTTAACGGGGGGCGCGGCCGGGCGGGCGGTTCGGGGCGTTTGCGGTGCCGGAGGGCTGACCGGTGAGTCAGTCATAGCGCTTTACCGGACCTGCGACGGTGGGTAACGTCTGCGTCACTTCTCTTACAAGGAATAGCGCCATGAGCGATCTGATTGCCTACCACCTAGAGGATGGTATCGCGACCCTGACCTTGAACAACGGCAAGGTCAACGCCATTTCGCCGGATGTGATTACTGCGTTTAACGCTGCGCTGGACCAGGCTACGGCAGACCGTGCGGTGGTGATCATTACCGGGCAGCCAGGGATTCTATCCGGCGGTTACGATCTCAAAGTCATGACCGCCGGCCCCAAGGAAGCGGTGAGTCTGGTCACTGCCGGTTCGACCCTGGCCCGTCGCCTGTTGTCCCACCCCTTCCCCGTCGTTGTCGCCTGCCCGGGGCACGCGGTGGCCAAGGGTGCATTCCTGTTGCTCTCGGCGGATTACCGCATTGGTGTCGAGGGGCCGTTCACTATCGGCCTGAACGAGGTGCAGATCGGCATGACCATGCACCACGCCGGTATCGAACTGGCCCGTGATCGGTTACGTAAGTCGGCCTTCCATCGCTCGGTCATCAATGCCGAGATGTTCGATCCACAGAGCGCCGTGGATGCCGGCTTCCTCGACAAAGTGGTAGCGGCGCAAGAGCTGCAGGGTGCGGCCATGGAGGCGGCGCGTCAGTTGAAGAAGATCAACATGAGCGCCCACAAGAACACCAAGTTGAAAGTCCGCAAGGCGCTGTTGGAAACGCTGGACAGTGCCATTCTGCTGGATCAGGAGCACATGGGTTAACGCCCTGACTGCTCGAAAGAAAGCCCGACCCCAGCGTCGGGTTTTTTATTACACCTCGCGTTTAGAAATCTCTAGCCGTTCTAGCTCGCTTCTTACGCGTAAATTCCAGACATCTCGTTGAAGATCGCCCAATTCCAATGCCCGTAGCGAGAATTGCCGAAAACAGTGCACATTCGTACACTGCGCCACCTTTTGTCCCAGTGGGGCCTGTAGATGTTGTTCGTACTGCGCATGTTGTTGATGGGCCTGCACTTTATCCTGGCGGGTGTACTCGGTCTGGTCCTGGGGTTATGCCGCCCGTTCAATCCGGACAACAGCCGTTTATGCGCGAGGCTGTATGCCTGGCCCGCGATGCGGATTCTGGGCCTGCGGGTCAAGGCCGAGGTCGGAACGCTGGCCAATAAGCCTCCGAGTTGCGTGATCATCGCCAACCATCAGTCCAACTATGACCTGTTCGTGTTCGGCAATGTAGTGCCCCATCGTACGGTGTGTATCGGCAAGAAAAGCCTGAAATGGGTGCCGCTGTTCGGACAGTTGTTCTGGCTGGCGGGGAACGTGTTGATCGATCGTGGCAATGCGATCAAGGCACGTCGGTCGATGCTGACCACCACTCATACACTGCAGCACGAGGAAACGTCCATCTGGGTGTTCCCGGAAGGTACTCGCAATCTAGGTCACGAGTTGCTTGCGTTCAAGAAAGGCGCCTTTCAGATGGCGATCGCCGCCGGAGTGCCGATTGTCCCGGTGTGCGTCAGCAATTACATCAACCACATGCGCCTCAATCGCTGGCGCAGTGGTGACATTCTCATACGCTCGTTGCCGGTCATTCCCACAGCTGGGCTTAGCATGGAGGACATGCCTCGGCTGATGGCCCAATGTCGCGAGCAAATGCATGAATGCATCGAGTCGATGGATCGACAGGTGCAGAACGCTTGAACCCGCATAACCCGCCCGTATGGCGGGTTTCTTTTTCCTGCGAACTCGATGGATTTTGCTGACTCTCAAGCATCAGGGCACGCTAAGCTGGACACTGCCTGACTGCCAATTCGAAGAAGAAGTGAACCGCCATTATGGGTAGAGTCGTTGCTGCTGCGGTATATAGCGCCGGAAAGAAAGTCACCAACATCACCCTCGACGAGGGCAGCGCCTGGGCTGCCAAACCCGGACATTTCGTGTGGATCGGCCTTGAAGAGCCCAATGCCGAAGAGCTGACCAACCTGCAGCGTCAATTCAACCTGCATGAACTCGCCATCGAAGACGCCATGGAGAAGCACAGCCGCCCGAAGCTGGAGACTTTCGGCGATGCGCTGTTCATCGTGACGTATTCGCCGATACGCAAGGACGGCAAGCTGCAGTTCATCGAGACCCATATCTTCGCCGGCAAGGGTTACATCATCACTGCCCGCAACGGCCATTCGGCTTCCTATGCCCACGTCCGACAGCGCTGTGAGGCCCGCCCCCTTCTGCTGGAGCACGGGGAAGATTTCGTGCTCTATGCCATCCTCGATTTCGTGATCGAAAACTACCAGCCAGTGGGCGAAGCCATTCATGCCGAGATCGATGAGCTAGAGCAGTATGTGCTATGCAGCGCCTTGAACGAACGGGATATCCAGAAACTGCATAGCCTGCGCCGGGACGTGCTGCGCCTGCGTCGCTATGCGGCACCGATGGTGGAGATCAGCGAAGAACTGCAAAAGCTGAACTTCCCTTTCATCGACAAAAATATGCGTCCGTACTTCCGCGATGTGCAGATCCATGTCACACGGCAGATGGAAGACCTGACCACCTTGGCGGACATTGCCAGCCAGACCATCGAGGTCGGCGTGCTACTCGAGGCATCACGTCAGAGTGTGGTGCAGCGCAAGTTCGCGGCCTGGGCAGCCATCCTGGCGTTCCCGACGGCGGTGGCGGGGATCTACGGCATGAATTTCGAGGATATGCCGGAGTTGAGCTGGCATTACGGGTATTTCATGGTGCTGGGCGTGATTACGGTGGGATGCACCGCGTTGTGGGCCAGCTTCAAGCGGTCGGGGTGGTTGTAACGCAACGTCATACTGTGGGAGTTTTGTCGCCGCTATCGCGAGCAGGCTCGCTCCCACAGGGGTTCGAAACACAGGGTCTGTCAGGCCTGCGGTTTGTGTGCCACAAAACGCATCATCCACTCCGCCACCGTCGTGCCGTGGTGCTCCTGTTCAAGGCTCGCAACGCCTTGACTGTAGACCTGCTCGCCCAGATGTTGCTGGCGGATATCCAGCAGCGCCCGGGAATAGTCGTGGATAAACTCGGGATGGCCCTGGAAGCACAGCACCTGATCGTCGATGTGATAGGCCGCGTACGGGCAGAAATCGCTGGAGGCGATGACCGTGGCGTTCTCGGGCAATTGGGTGACCTGGTCCTGGTGGCTGATCAGCAAGGTCAGTTCTTCCATCACCGGGCTCATCCATGGCGCCTTGGCCGCCAATTTATAGCGATGGGTGCCCACGCCCCAGCCCTGGGTCGCACGCTCAGCCTTGCCGCCCAGCAGTAGCGCCAGTAATTGGTGCCCGAAACAGACGCCCAGCAATTTGTCGCCACGCTTGTAGCGATCCAGCAGGAAGGTCTTGAGCGTCTGGATCCAGGGGTCAGTGCCAAAGGAGTCCGCCTTGCTGCCGGTCACCAGATAGGCGTCGAACTGCTCGTCGTCGCTGGGGTAATGGCCTTGCATCACGTTGTAGACGACGAATTGCGCCTCGATGGGCTGCTGCGAGAACAGGCGCTGGAACATCTGCCCGTAGCCCTGATATTGATCGGCCAATTCCGGACGCAGGATATCGGTCTCCAAGATGCAGATGCGTAGCGACATAAAAAATACCTGACACGGTGATGGGAATATTGCACACCCAGAGCCTGCCTTGAAACACTGCTCCAAGGCAAGCCCTTCCTCACCGTCAGAACAGCTCATGCCTCGCGGCTTTTTCCAACAGCAGGGCCGGCGGAGCGAAACGCTCGCCATATTGCTCGGACAGATACTGGGCACGGGCAACGAAATCCTTCAGACCGTACTGGTTGATGAACTGCAACGCGCCGCCGGTCCAGGCCGCGAAGCCGATGCCGAAAACCGACCCGACGTTGGCGTCTGCGGTCGAAGCGAGCACACCCTCTTCCATACAGCGCACGGTTTCCAGGGCCTGGATAAACAGCAGACGGTCACGAATGTCCCGCTCGGAGATTTGCCTGCCAACGTTCTCGAAACGGGTCTTGAGGCCCGGCCACAAATGCTTCGGCCCATTGGCCGGATAGTCGTAGAAACCCGCGCCAGCGGCTTTACCAGGACGCTTGTATTCGTTGAGCAGCAGATCGATCACTGCGAATGCCGGGTGGTCGAGCGGTGCTTTTCCTTCCGCTCGCAGGTCCTGGAGGGTTTGGGCGCGGATATGACTCATCAAGCTGAGGGAAACTTCGTCAGAAACCGCCAGGGGGCCGACCGGCATGCCGGCCTTGCGCGCTTCGGTCTCGATCATGGGCGCGCTCACGCCCTCGCCGAGCATGGCGATACCTTCCTGGGTGAAGGTGCCGAATACCCTTGAGGTGAAGAAGCCGCGACTGTCATTGACCACAATCGGCGTCTTGTTGATTTGCAGGACGAAATCGAAACTGCGAGCCAGGGTTTCATCGCTGGTGCAGGTGCCCTTGATAATTTCCACCAGAGGCATTTTTTCCACGGGACTGAAAAAGTGCAGGCCGATGAACTTCGTCGGGTCCGGCACCGCCGTTGCCAGGCCGGTAATGGGCAATGTCGAAGTATTGGAGGCAATGACCGCCTCGCGCCCGACCACCGCCTGGGCGGCGGCCGAGACCCTGGCCTTCAGGCCGCGATCTTCGAACACCGCCTCGATGACCAGGTCGCAACCGGCGAGGTCGGCATCGCTGTCCGTGACATGGACGCGGGCCAGCGTAGCTTCGCACTGTTGCACGGTCATCTCATCGCGGGCGACTTTCCTGTCCAGCAGCGCGACCAAACGGGCCTTGCCCTTCTCCGCCGCACGAAGGTCGACATCCTTGAGTACCACCTCGATTCCGCCCAGAGCGCAGACACAGGCGATGCCGGCGCCCATCATGCCGGCACCGAGCACACCGACCTTTTTTGTCAGATAGGGCGCGAAGCCCTGTGGGCGCGAACCTCCGGCCTTGATTTGGTTGAGCTGGAACCAGAACGTACCTATCAGGTTCTTCGCCACTTGGCCGGTGGTCAGCTCAGTGAAATAGCGGGTTTCAATCAACTGCGCCGCGTCGAAGTTGACCTGGGCACCTTCCACCGCGGCGCAAAGGATTCTCTCCGGCGCGGGCAGGCATCCCTGGGTCTTGCTGCGCAGGATCGATGGGGCAATCGCCAGCATCTGCGCAACGCCAGGATCGGATGGCGTCCCTCCCGGGATCTTGTATCCCTTCACATCCCAAGGCTGGACCGCGTTCGGGTTGGCAAGAATCCAGGCGCGCGCCTTGGACAGCAACTCGTCACGGTCGGCCGCCAGCTCATCGATCAAGCCTGCCCGCAACGCTTGTCGAGGGTGAACCTTTTTACCCTCGAGCAGGTATGGCAGGGCTTTCTCCAGGCCAAGCAGGCGAACCATCCGCACCACCCCGCCGCCGCCCGGCAGCAGGCCAAGGGTGACCTCCGGCAGGCCGATCTGCAGCGACGGGTCATCCAGCGCCACCCGGTGGTGGCAGGCCAGGCAAATCTCCCAGCCACCACCGAGGGCCGCACCGTTGATGGCGGCCACCACTGGCCTGCCCAACGTTTCCAGCGCACGCAATTGCGCCTTGAGGGCCAGGATCATGTCGTAGAACGCCTTGGCCTCGGCCCTCTGGACCTGGACCAGTTCGTTGAGGTCACCGCCTGCGAAGAAAGTCTTCTTGGCGGAAGTGATGACGACACCCGCTATCAAGTCTCTTTCAGCGTTCAAACGGGCTACGCAGGCCGCCATGGCTTCGCGATACACCGCATTCATGGTGTTGGCGCTCTGGTCCGGCATGTCCAGGGTCAGGACGACGATCCGGTCAGGGCCGGTTTCGTAGCGTATGGCATCGCTCATGAACAACATTCCTCGAAAAAAACATTCCTGAAGTCGGGCTCAGAAGCGCTCGATAACCGTGGCAATGCCCATGCCGCCACCCACACATAAGGTCGCCAGACCATAGCGCAGGCGCCGCGCCTCCAACTCATCGAGCAAGGTGCCGAGAATGGCGCACCCCGTCGCTCCCAAGGGATGCCCCATGGCGATGGAACCACCGTTGACGTTGACGATTGACGGATCGATGGCCATGTCCTTGATGAACTTGAGCACCACCGAGGCAAAAGCTTCGTTGACCTCGAAAAGATCGATGTCCTGGACCCGCAGCCCGGCCTTGGCCAAGGCCTTGCGGGTGGCGGGGGCCGGGCCGGTGAGCATGATGGTCGGGTCGGTACTGGTGACGGCCGTGGCGACGATCCGCGCACGGGGCTGCAGACCCAGGTCGCGTCCCTTGGCTTCAGAACCAATCAGCATCAGCGCCGCGCCATCGACGATTCCCGAACTGTTGCCCGGCGTGTGCACATGGTCGATCCGCTCGACATGGCTGTAGACCCTGAGCGCCGTAGCGTCGAAGCCCATCTGGCCCATGGTCTCGAAACTCGGCCTGAGCATGCCCAGCCCTTCGAGCGTAGAGTCGGCACGGATGAATTCATCGTGGTCCAGCAATACGATGCCGTTCTGGTCCCGTACCGCCACCAGGGACCTGTCGAACGAACCGTCGGCCCTGGCCCGAGCAGCATTTTGTTGGGAGCGCAGCGCGAAAGCGTCGACGTCCTCGCGGCTGAAGCCTTCCAAGGTGGCGATCAAGTCCGCACCGATGCCTTGGGGGATGAAGTTCCCTTGCAGGTTGGCTTGTGGGTCCAGCGCCCAGGCGCCACCATCGCTGCCCATGGGCACTCGGGACATGGATTCGACGCCGCCGGCCACCACCAGGTCTTCGAAACCGGAACGCACCTTCATCGCCGCCAGGTTGACCGCTTCCAGACCCGAAGCGCAGAAGCGGTTGAGCTGCATACCCGCCACACTGATATCCCAGCCCGCCACCACGGCGGCGGTCTTGGCGATGTCGGCTCCCTGGTCGCCCACCGGCGTCACACACCCGAGCACGATGTCGTCCACCTGACCGCTGTCGAGCCCCATGCGCTGCTGCAGGGCGCCAAGCAGGCCACTTACCAGATTCACCGGTTTGACGCTGTATAAGGCTCCGTCGGCCTTGCCCTTGCCACGGGGCGTGCGCAACGCATCGAAGATCAAAGCCTGGGTCATGACATCCTCAACCACGGTTGTATGCGATGACCCAACCATAAGCCCAGCGGGGATGAATTCAATGACCCCAGCGCTCAACAGCGTTGACGAGCACGGTCAGACGAACGGTAGCGTGCTATCGGGTTAACCGTTTCAGGAGGCCAAGCTGTCTAGCAAAAGGTCCTTCATACAGATGGCAATAAGCCTCATACCGATTTGATAACTATACGTCAGGATCTGATACGAATTGGATCTAAGCCAAGTCAGCTGTGGCCCCTAATGTAATCCTTGTACAAGAGAGTCGTCGGGTTTTGCCGAGGCGCTTGTCAGACAGGAAGTGCAACGCCAGCCATATGGAGTGACGCAGGCTGGCTCAGGAAATAACAAAAAAGGCGGGTCAGCCATGTTCAAACATTCGAAAGTTCGTCAAGCCGGACTCATTCTCTTCGCCACAACGCTACTGTTGATTCTCCCGAACATCCCCAAGGTGATCGGCTGAATCCATACGCGGGTAGCTGCCTCGATACTGTGTTGCCTCGTTAAAAAAAGCGACGGGCTCGTTGTTAGGGCCACAGTGGCTGTGCCAACCTTTGCGCACCCACTCGACATGGAAGGCGATCCATTGAAGGCTCTTATCATGCTCGGGGCGTTGCTGCTCGGCACGCCCTTGTACGCCGCCCAGCTGACGCTGGAACTGGGCGCGAATACGCGCACCTGGCAAACCGAAGAACTGCTCAAGCATCCGCAGGCCCAAACGGTCCGGATCACTGATGATGTTTCCTACAAGAAAGCGATGACCTATCGCGCCGTGCCCTTGACGGCGTTGTTGACCGAGGTGAAGCCTGAGGACCATCTGCAAGCCGTGGCGTTGGACGGCTTCGCCGCTGAACTGCCCGCCGCGCCGTTGCTCAACAAGAGCGGCGCGAGAGCCTGGCTGGCGATCGAAGACCCGGCCAACCCCTGGCCTGCGCTGGGTGAGGGCAAGCACAGCGCCGGGCCTTTTTACCTGGTCTGGACAGATCCACAGGCAGGCCATATCAGCCCTGAGCAATGGCCCTACGCAGTGGCGAGCATCAAGCGCCTGTCAGCGGTGGCCGAACGCTTCCCTGCCCTGCTGCCGGCACCTGCGTTGGCCAAGGACGATCCCATCAACAAAGGCTTCGAACTGTTCCAGAAAAACTGCCTGGCATGCCATCGCCTCAATGGCGCGGGTGATGCACAGTTTGGCCCGGATCTGAATATCCCCTTCAACCCCACCGAATACTTTGCAGGGGATTTCCTCAAGCGTTATATCCGCGATCCACAAAGCTTACGTCGCTGGCCCCAGGGAAAAATGCCGGGGTTCTCGGCGAGCGTGCTGCCGGACTCGGAGCTGGATCTGCTGGTCGGGTATCTCAAGCACATGGCGGGACGCAAACAGCCTTCAGGCCAGTAGGCCCAGGTCAGGTTGACACGCCTCCAGGCCGGGCAGGTGCTGCGTTACTGTTGCTGCAAGGTGATCACCGTTGCCGGTGCCACTACCACCTTGGCGCGCATCTGCTCACACCCACCGCCACGACGCAGGCCGCGTATCGGGCAGGCATCCAGGTAATCCAGGCCGACGGCCAGCTTAAGGTGCCGCTCGGGGCGGGCCAGTTGATGGGTCACATCGAAACTGTACCAGGCGCCGTCGAGCCAGGCTTCTGCCCAGGCATGGCTGGTCAGGTGCTCGCTGCCTTCGCTGTAGACGTAGCCCGACACATAGCGCGCCGGTACGCCCAGGCTGCGGGCGCAGGCCAGGAACGCATGAGTGTGGTCCTGGCACACCCCGCTGCGGCTGGCGAATGCCTGGGCTGCGCTGGTCTCGATTTCGGCGGAGCCCGGCGCGTAGGCCATGTGCGCGTTCAGCCCGTGCATCAGATCGATCAACGCCGTACGGTCGCGTCGATGCCCGCATTGCCCGCGAGCGAAGGTGCTCAGGGCCTCGTCCGCTTCGGTCAGGCGGGTGAACCGCAGGAACGGCAGCGCCGACGGGGCCTCGTGCTCGGCCTCGCGCAACGGGTCGATATCGACTTGGCCACGGGCGCCGACAATGACCGTTTCGTGAGGCTCTTCCAGGGTGAGTACATGAAGAATGTTGCCGAAGGGGTCTACCTGGGCCCGTGCGGGTCGAGGCAAATCGAGCTGCCAGCTCAAGACCTGCTGGCGCTCGCTGTCGTGGGGCGTCAGGCGCAGGTATTGGATGCTTGCGCGAACCTGGTTTTCATAGTGATAGGCCGTTTCGTGGCTGATCGAAAGCCTCATATGACCTCCAAGTGAAAACGGCCAACCCAAAAGTCAGCCGTTGTCGGTTGCCAAGCGCGAGATGTCAGGCCTGCAAGCGCCGGATCTCCTGTTTGACGCCCCAACCTTCAATGACGCCTCCCAACGGCTCCACCACCGCTTCGAAGTCTTGCTCGAAGTCGCCAATGTCATCGTAAGTGGCGTACATTACCCGGCTTAATTCCAATGACCACGCACCGTCGTCCCGTGCACTGATCTGTGCATTCAATGACTCACCCCGAAAATGACCCGCCGCCCTGCGCGCCCGCTCCTCATCCGGGAAAATGGCGTAGAACTCGATGGGATGGAATTGTGAGAAATCGAACCCGCCTTCTTTCATGCGGCGCAATACGCGGGTGCTGATGTCTTCTTGATAGGCTGTGCTCATGAAACGTCCTCCTCAAATCGATGGATAGACTTTCCGTCTTCCCGCGCAGGCAACCCGTGGATTGCAAGCAATACGGCATCAACTGACCGTCGGGACACAAGCATGTAGCTGACAAGACCGGACCTTGGCGATCCTTTCGCTGATCTCAAGTGCAGAGTAGCCGCAAGTCATCGCCACTGCCAAGCGGGGCCAGGCCATGACTTCATGAAATCGGTTTAATGCGGATGATTTCGATGGCGTGTTGGGATTTGAGGTTCTTGACCGTCGGCTCCTCGGTGCGTCCTTCCAGATCATTGAGATCCAGCTTGGCGGACACCGGAAGCAATCTTTCGCGAATCAAATGTGCCGCCTGCTCCATGGTGGGCTCCTGGTCATAGTCGAACTGCTCGGCGATGGCATCGCCGTGGTCATCAACGAAAGTGATTTCCCACTTTTGCATTGCTGTCTCCTCGATCAATTCATGGCCGGGCTTACCTCTATCTCGACATTGGCGGCGGAATAATCGTTCCGCTGAGTCACTGAACGGTACACATGAAAAGACCGCCTCACGGGCGGTCTTCTTCACCAAGCCATGCCGATTACTTTTCGGCACGCTCTCTCAAGGCTTTCAAGGTGTTGAATGGCGCGTCCACCACGAATTTGTTGGCCAGCCAGGACGGTACATCACCACCAGGCTCGGTGTGGACCTGATAGATCACCTCAACCTGATCGGGGCCCTTGGGCGTGAATTTCCAGAAGCCATCGACCCGGGTCACCCGTACAAAACCTTTTTTCTCAGGCAAATAAGTCGGTACGCCCTTGAGCTTCCGGGTCAGGCTGCCATCGGTGCCTTCAACGGTAGTGACCTCCAGCACAGAGTCCCGGGGTGTGACCGGCCACGGCGTGTTGAACTGGGTATAGGTCCAGCTCTTGTCACCTTCATGCTTGATCAGTTCCTGGGTGTTACATTCATGAATCCAGGCACAGGCACCCGGAACGTCTTCCTGAAGGGCGCGCAATTTGGCCAGGGAGGTTTTCATGACGGTCACGCCACGGTAAGCCTTGTATTTGGAACCGGCCACTTCACTGAGGGAAACCTTGATGCCGTCCTGCTCCTTGGCGACTTTCCAGTCTTCGGCCTGGGCGTTTGCCGTCGCCAACAGAACGACCAGACCACACGACACAGCCATACGATGCAGCGAACCCATAGTGTTTTCCTTATTGTTCAAGTCCGTTCGTTAAGTTTCTTCATCATGGCGGATCTTTCAGACCCATCCCCCGTTACGCTGCGGTGACCTGTTCCCACCACCCAAGGAGTCGGATGGCTTCTTCACGGCTGTTGCCGCAGACTTCGATATCGGCCGCAAATCCCGAACACACCGCTGGACGTTCCGGCTGCCCGAAGATCTGGCACAGGTTATCGACTGACAATTGCACGCAACGTTCGCCGGCAGGCTTGCCCTGGGGCATGCCGGGAATCGACGAGCTGATGGAAGGGGCAATGCAACAGGCGCCACAGCCTTCGCGGCATTTCATGACGTCAACATCCTCACGACAGGAAACGGATAAATAACGCAACACAGAGTAACGGCTAAAACGCTCGTTTTAAATTACCGCGGACGCGTTTTTTTGCTCGATGAGGATGACCGGACAGTCAGCGACAGCTCGCCAGAGGTCATTGTTTGAATTCGAAGTCCAACGCGGCCCCTTCGACCTCATTACGTTCCTGATTACGCAACGGCAGCTGCATTTCGTTACTGAGCAGGCGACCATTGAGCTGGAACGGACCGGGCTTCCCTTCGAACATCGACGGCAGCAAGGGCTCACGCTTGGGTAGAGGGACTTTTCCCGGCGGCTCGAGCTCCTCGACCATTTCATGAGGCAGGCTCAGGTCCAGCCTGGCCGGTGGCAAAGGCGTCTTGGCAACTTCCCGGGCCGACTTGGTCTTGGAAGCGATGGGGGGTCGTTTCTTCGTCGTAGACGCTGCTTTTTTGGCCGGAGCCTGTTTCACCGCCGCTGTTTTTTTCGACACCTTTTTCGTGTCGCTGGCGGTCGGTTTCTCCTGCGTCGAAGCAGCCAGGACGCCCTCGGCATGGAAGGCAGTCAACAGGCCGATCAAAATCCAGGCAGCAGGAGCAATGACTTTCATAAATACACTGGCAGTTATGACAGAGAACCACATGCTCGCCCGATATCAGGGCGCTGACAAGCACATCAACTCAATACGCTGATCTTTGAACGATTGCGTAAAGCCTAAAAGAAACCACCGGTCGTTTCCTGGCACAACTGCGTGGCGAGCAGCCCCAACGTCATCAAGGCCCGTTCCGCCTCGCGATTCCAGGGTATGCCACAGTTCAGGCGGATGCAGTGGTTGAACTGCTCGGTGTTACTGAAGATCAACCCCGGCGCAATGCTGATGCCTTGCTGCAGCGCCCGGACATGCAGTTCCTGGGTATTGACCCGCCCCGGCAGGCTGACCCACAGAATGAACCCTCCGGTGGGACGGCTCATCTGCGTGCCCTCGGGAAAATGTTGCTGCACAGCCAACTGGAAGGCACTGAGGTTCTTGCGGTATTCCTGGCGGATGTAGCGAAGGTGGCGGTCATAGCCACCGTTTTCCAGATAAGCAGCAATCCCCATCTGCGTGACGCTGCAGGCCGAGTGAGTACTGAAGGTCTGGAGCCGCTGGATCTCCTGCTGGAACTTTCCGGCAATCATCCAACCGATGCGTACGCCCGGCGACAAGGTCTTGGAAAAACTCGAACAGTAGATGACCCGGTCCAGCCGGTCGTAAGCCTTGAGTGCCTTGGTACGCCCCTGCTCGAACATCAATTCGCCATAAATGTCGTCCTCGACGATCTGGATGTCGAAGTCCGACGCCAGGCGCAGCAGGTGTTTCTGCCGCTCTTCAGGCATGGTACCGCCAAGGGGGTTGCTCAAGCGGGTGGTCAGCACCAACGCCTTGATCGACCACTGGTTGGCCGCCAGTTGAAGGGCTTCCAGACTCATACCAGTCACCGGGTCGCTCGGAATCTCGATGACCTTGAGGCCCAGCAGATCCGCCAGTTGCAACAAGCCATAGTAGGTGGGTGACTCGGCGGCGATCAGATCCCCTGGCCGGGTCAGGACCCGCAGGGACATTTGCAGCGCATCGACACAGCCGTGGGTGATCACCACTTCAGAGGGGTCGACCACCACACCGGCATCGCGCATGCGGATTGCCACCTGACGACGCAACGGCTCGAAGCCCGGGCTGAACATGTAGCTGAACGCCCGAGGACTGTGAAAGCGCGTAACCTTGGCCAGCTGTTGATGCAGCGCCCGTACAGGCAAATAGTCGACGCTGGGTACCGCGGCCCCCAGTGGAAACACCCCTTCGCGCCGCGATTCGACCAGCACCTGCTGGATGATACTGCTGCGGGTCACCAGACCCGGACGCTCCACCCGAGCGATGTCCGGGGTCGACGCCGTGAGCGCGGGCGTCTGGTGCACGTAATAGCCTGATTGTGGGCGCGCCCGGATCAATCCCTGGTCTTCAAGATTGGCATAAGCCTGTAGCACCGTCGCATGGCTGACGTTGAGCTGCGAACTCATCTTGCGCACCGAAGGCACGCGTTCACCGGGCTGGTAAACACCCCGGCGGATGTCTTCGGCCAGTTGCTGTGCAATACGTTGATAGAGCAAGAGATTGGTCATGGCGCAGCACTCGATTTCACGGGCATTTTATTCTTATGAGCAACGATACCGGAACAGTTTAGAAGTGTACTGGGACAGTTGCCAGATTACTCGACAGTACAGTGGAGTGACAGCCCCAACTGTTCTCATGATGCGATCCACAGGCTCAAAAAAACCCGGCGCCATTGCAGGGGCCGGGTTTTCCAGTGACGCCCCTCAGCGGGCAGCGCCGAGCTGGCCCTTTTCGTCGGAGAACACGATCTCTACGCGACGGTTTTGCGCCCGACCACGCTCGGTGGCGTTGACGTCCACCGGGAACTGATCGCCGTAGCCTTCGACCTGGATGCGTTTCTCATCGATCCCCAGGTCCACCAGCACGTCCGCCACCGCCTGTGCGCGGTCACGGGACAACTTCAGATTTTCCTGCTTGCCGCCGGTGCTGTCGGTATAGCCTTCGATGCGCACCACGCGCTTGGGATTGAGCTGCAGGAACTGCACGATCTTGAGCACGAGCCGGTTGGCCGAACTCTTGAGTTCAGCTTCGCCAGTGTCGAACAGGACGTCACCGAGCGTCATCACCAGGCCGCGATCGGTCTGGGTCGTCGCCATTTCCTTGATCTGCTCTTCCAGCCATTTGCCTTGCTGCTGGACGCTGAGCAGCTTGGACTCGCGCAAGGCCAATTGCAGGCGCTGGCGCTCCAGCTCGAGTTTCGTCGCGCGTTCCTCGTTGAGCACCTGATTGCTGTGCTCCCGGGCGATTTCACTGTAGCGCTGGCTGAGGTAAGCGTAATGCAGCACATCTTCGCCAGTGCCCCAGTACGTGGACAGCCGGTCGGCACGGGCCAGCGATTCACCGGCACGTATCACGTCCTTGGGTGCGGCACGTAACACGTTGGAGTCTTCCTTGACCTTCTGGAAGTCGTCGCTGGCTTTTTCCAGCGCTGCCTCGCTGCGTTGCCCCGCACAACCATACAAACTGGCCAACCCCAGCAGGACCAGACCGCCAACGATACGGGAGTGCTTCATTGGGCATCCTCCCTCAGCTGTTTACGCAAGCGTGCGATGCGGGTTTCGAGCACGCTCACTTGCTCCTGGCTCTTGAGGGTCAGCACCTTCGCTTCAGCCAGGCGGGCATCCAGCTCGGCCTGCTCGGCACGCATGCGGGCCTTTTTGTACGACTCATCGGCCATGTTGCCCTTGGCCCTGGCGAACTTTTCTTCGGCCAGTTTCAGCTCGGGCACTTCGTCGGCGGTGGCTCCCACCGCCCGGGCTTGTTCCAGTGCCTGTTCGGTCAGGCGGATCTGTTCATTCGGCGCCGGATCGGCCGCGCAGCCCGCCAGAGCCAGAACGGCCAGGGCAGCGAAAAGAGGTCGAATAATCACTAATATTCCCTACTGTTTTGGGGCACTGACAGATGGCTGCGACTGCATGTTCCAACGCTCGAGATTGCGCTGCAACACAGCCTCAGTCAGGCCGGACGCGGCCAATTCTGTCATCTTTTGCGCCAGCTGTCCGCGTAACCATGGCTCATTGCAGGCGGAGTTATGGGAAACCGCGAGGAACAGACCCGGTTTGTCCACCGGTTGCGCTGTGGCCTGTAGATCATTCGCCATGCCCAGTGTCTGCGCCATCGCCAGGCCCGAATAGCGACCCGCCAGGACATATTCAACCTCTCCCAGCAGCAGTTTCTGAAAGGCCTGGGTTAAGTTGGCGGTACGGGTCAGGGACAATTGCTTCTCTGCAAAAGTGCTGAATCCCTGGGTCATCCGAGCTTTTTCCGACAACGCACCGGGATGCCCGTGAAGGTCCTCTGGGCGATTGACGACCAGTGTCGACCCCTTGCGGGTCCAGACCAAGTAGTCGTTTTCCAACAAGGGCGGATGGACGTAGTCCAGGGAATCAAGTCCGGTCGGGGTCAGCGGAGCATCGGTGAGCAGGTCCATGCGCCCGCTGCGCACCTCCTCCAGCGCCTGGGCACGCTTGCCCGCGTAGAGCAATTCGACCTTGATGCCCAACTCTCCTGCCACTTGTGTCAGCAGGTCGGCACCGGCGCCGATCAAGTGCTTGGGATCCTGGGGATCTTGCCAGAGGTAAGGCGGCGCATCCGGACTGCCGGTGGCGATCAGTCGCTCGCACTTGCCGGCGGCGACAGACACCGAGGGCAGGCATGCCAGTACCCATGACAACGACCAACTGGCCAAATGGCGAAGCTCCATGGCGATGCGCTCCCTTGAAAGCGGACAGTGCGAAAATAAAAAACCCGGCCAAAAGGCCGGGCTCTTTATAAGTGAAGATGCCGGATTAGACCAGCTTCTCCAACTCGGGAACAGCTTCGAACAGGTCCGCTACCAGGCCGTAGTCGGCCACCTGGAAAATCGGCGCCTCTTCGTCCTTGTTGATCGCAACGATCACCTTGGAGTCCTTCATACCGGCCAGGTGCTGGATCGCGCCGGAGATACCAACGGCGATGTACAGCTGTGGCGCAACGATCTTGCCGGTCTGGCCGACCTGCATGTCGTTGGGTACGAAACCGGCGTCGACCGCCGCGCGGGAAGCGCCGACAGCAGCGCCCAGCTTGTCGGCCAGGGCGTACAGGTGTTTGAAGTTGTCACCGTTCTGCATGCCGCGGCCGCCGGAAACGACGATCTTGGCAGCGGTCAGTTCAGGACGGTCGGACTTGGCCAGTTCTTCGTTGACGAAACTGGAAATGCCCGCGTCGTGGGCAGCGCCTACGGCCTCAACGGCAGCCGAGCCACCTTCGGCGGCAACCGGGTCGAAACCGGTGGCACGCACGGTGATGACCTTGACCGAAGCGGTCGACTGCACGGTCGCGATGGCGTTACCGGCGTAGATCGGGCGCTTGAAGGTGTCGGCGCTTTCCACCGAGATGATCTCGGAGATCTGGTCGACGTCCAGCGCAGCGGCAACCCGTGGCAGGATGTTCTTGCCGTTGGACGTGGCGGCAGCCAGGATGTGGCTGTAGCCCTTGCCCAGCTCAGCGACCAGCGGCGCAACGTTTTCCGGCAACTGGTGCGCATAGGCGGCGTTGTCAGCGGACAGCACTTTAGCCACGCCAGCGATTTTCGCGGATGCTTCGGCAACGGCGCCAGCGCCCTGCCCGGCCACCAGCACGTGGATGTCGCCACCGATCTTGGCAGCGGCAGCAACGGTGTTCAGCGTGGCTGGAGCCAGCGCTTTGTTATCGTGTTCGGCGATTACGAGGATAGTCATGATCAGATCACCTTCGCTTCGTTTTTCAGTTTCTCGACCAGTTCAGCCACCGACTTGACCTTGATACCCGCGCTGCGTGCAGCCGGCGCTTCGACTTTGATGGTCTTGTTGGTGGAAGCGGTGGAAACGCCCAAAGCGTCAGGCGTCAGCACTTCAAGCGGCTTCTTCTTGGCTTTCATGATGTTTGGCAGAGACGCATAGCGCGGCTCGTTCAAACGCAGGTCGGTGGTGACGATGGCCGGCAGCTTCAGGGAAACGGTCTGCGCACCGCCATCGATTTCACGGGTCACGGCAACGCTGTCGCCGGACACTTCGACTTTCGATGCGAAGGTACCCTGACCGTAGCCGCTCAATGCAGCGAGCATCTGGCCGGTCTGGTTGTTGTCGCTGTCGATGGCCTGCTTGCCGAGGATCACCAGCTGTGGCTGTTCCTTATCGACGACGGCCTTGAGCAGCTTGGCCACGGCCAGGGAAGTCAGGTCTTCGGCGGATTCGACGAGGATGGCGCGATCGGCACCCAGCGCCAGCGCGGTGCGCAGTTGCTCCTGGGCAGTGGTCGGACCGATGGAGACAACGACGATCTCAGTCGCCACGCCTTTTTCTTTCAGGCGTACGGCTTCTTCTACGGCGATTTCGCAGAAAGGGTTCATCGACATCTTGACGTTGGCGAGGTCGACGCCGGAGTTGTCCGCCTTGACGCGAACCTTGACGTTATAGTCGACCACTCGTTTGACAGCTACAAGAACCTTCATGGATTCCTCGTTACTCTCCGGTGAATAGAAAGTCGCCTAGGCGAACCTGGCGGTTGATGCTCATGGGCGCAAGGGCACCTCTAAAAACGCCGGCATGAACCACACATGACTTGCTCACGGGAGTGAAGACCGTTCGTCAGTGGTGACCGATGAGTCATTCATTATCGCGGCGTGTAAACTGCGCGTCCGAACCACGCGTTACGTCACTTTGTGCTGCCTTCGCCCTGTCTTTAGAGGTGCTCTTGAAACCAACAGTCAGCCTACGGCGAGCGCAAAACCGCCCGTATCTTGACCGGAACACCTATTCCGGTCAATACGGCAAAATAGCCAGTCATAAGCCGTACGTCAGTGATTTACCGGGCCTCCAGCGATTTCAAACAAACGTTTGTATTGGACCCTGAGAGTGGTGTAGATATAATGCGCCCCCAAGAGAGAATCGCGGGTCATCCATTGTCGCTTTCGTCGCTGCGGTGAAGGAAACAATGGATGCAACGCCAAACCTCCAATTAGAAAAAACCGCTGAGCCTTGAGTAGGAGATAGCCTGTGGAACGCGAATACATGGAATTCGACGTGGTCATCGTCGGTGCCGGCCCCGCTGGCCTGTCTGCCGCTTGCCGACTGAAACAGAAGGCCACCGAAGCCGGTAAGGAAATCAGCGTCTGCGTGGTCGAAAAAGGTTCGGAAGTCGGTGCGCACATCCTCTCCGGCGCCGTGTTCGAACCCCGCGCCCTGAACGAGCTGTTCCCGGACTGGAAAGAACTGGGTGCGCCGCTGAACACGCCCGTCAAGCGCGATGACATTTATGTCCTGAGAAACGCCGACACCGCGAGCAAAATCCCTGACTTCTTCGTGCCCAAGACCATGCACAACGAAGGCAACTATATTATTTCCCTGGGCAACCTGTGCCGCTGGCTGGCCCAGCAGGCCGAGAACCTGGGCGTGGAAATCTACCCGGGGTTCGCCGCCCAGGAAGCGCTGTTCGACGAGAACGGCGTGGTCCGCGGGATCATCACCGGCGACCTGGGGGTCGACCGCGAAGGCCATCCGAAGGAAGGCCTGTACACCCCTGGCATGGAATTGCGCGCCAAGTACACGCTGTTCGCCGAAGGCTGCCGTGGCCACATCGGCAAGCAGTTGATCAAGCGTTTCAACCTGGACAGCGAGGCCGACGCCCAGCACTACGGCATCGGCCTGAAGGAAATCTGGGAAATCGACCCGGCCAAACACCAACCCGGCCTGGTGGTCCACACCGCCGGCTGGCCGCTGGACATCATGGGCACCGAGAACACCGGCGGCTCCTTCCTCTATCACCTGGAAAACAACCAGGTGGTGGTCGGCCTGATCGTCGACCTGTCCTACAGCAACACCTTCCTGTCACCGTTCGACGAGTTCCAGCGCCTCAAGCACCACCCGGTGCTCAAGCAGTACCTGGAAGGCGGCAAGCGCGTCAGCTACGGCGCCCGAGCCATCTGCAAGGGTGGCCTCAATTCGCTGCCGAAAATGGTGTTCAAGGGCGGCGCGCTGATCGGCTGCGACCTCGGCACCCTGAACTTCGCCAAGATCAAGGGCAGCCACACCGCCATGAAGTCCGGCATGCTCGCCGCTGAGTCGGTGGCTGAAGCGCTGTTCGCCGAGAAAGATGGCACTGAAGAGCTGACTACTTACGTTGACGCGTTCAAGAAGAGTTGGCTGCACGAAGAGCTGTTCGCCAGCCGCAACTTCGGCGCCGCGATTCACAAGTACGGCGCCATCATCGGCGGCGGCTTCAACTGGCTCGACCAGAACATCTTCGGCGGCAAGCTGCCGTTCACCCTGCACGACAACAAGCCGGACTATGCCTGCCTCAAGCTGGCGGCCGATTGCAAAAAGATCGACTACCCGAAACCGGACGGCAAGATCAGCTTCGACAAACTCAGCTCGGTGTTCATCTCCGGTACCAACCATGAAGAAGAACAGCCCTGCCACCTGAAGTTGACCGACCCGAGCATCCCGATCGGCAAGAACCTGCCGCTGTACGACGAACCGGCCCAGCGCTACTGCCCGGCCGGCGTGTACGAAGTGGTGACCCAGGAAGACGGCGAGAAGCGCTTCCAGATCAACGCCCAGAACTGCGTGCACTGCAAGACCTGCGACATCAAGGATCCGGCGCAGAACATTACCTGGGTGACGCCGGAAGGCGCCGGTGGGCCGACTTACCCGAACATGTAAGCCGATTCGCTGAACAACGAGGCTCCCGCAATGGGGGCCTTTTTGTTGCGTGCTATTTCAAGAAACACCGAGTCCGGAATGTGGGAGCGGGCTTGCTCGCGAAGGCGAGATGTCAGTAACAACATGGCTGACTGATAGGCCGCTTTCGCGAGCAAGCCCGCTCCCACAGGGATCTTCAGTGGATCAAGCCGCGCGCTCTTCCCCTGGGCTACGCTCGAAATAACGCTTGTACTCCCGACTGAACTGCGACGAGCTCTGATACCCCACCTGATGCGCCACCTGCGCCACGCCCAACCCTTCGACGAGCAACAACCGTTGCGCCTTCAGCAGACGCAAACGCTTGAGGTACTGCACCGGCGAGAGCAACGTGCTGCGCTTGAAATGCTCATGAAACGTCGACGCGCTCATGTTGGCGCAACTGGCCAATGTCTCGACGTTCAACGGCTCGGTGAAATGCGCATGCAGATGACTCAGGGCCGCGGCAATCCGGGCAAACTGCCCATGCTGTTCCACCAATGCCCGCAATACGTCAGCCTGGGGTCCGCGCAAGGCAACGAACAGCAGCTCCCGCAGCCGCGCCTGGCCCATGACCTGGCACTCCAACGGATCGTGCAAGCACTGCAACAGACGTTCGACACAGCCACGCATGGCGTCATCGAGCTCGGCGCTGGTCATGGACTCCGGCGTCTGGGCTGCCAGGCTTCGTCCCGGCGTCAATCCCATGGCCAGCACCAACTCACCCAACATCGCCCGATCGATCGCAACGGAAATCCCGAGCAGCGGAGCATCGGGCATGGCATAGGTTTCGCACTCGAACGGCACCGGCAACGCCTGGATCAGGTAATGCCCCGCGCCGTATTCCAGCGTGCGAGGCCCCAGGTACGCCAGTTTGCTGCCCTGGGCGATGATGACCAGGCTCGGTTCGTAAAGCTGCGGACCACGGGCAATATCCTGGCTACACCGCAGCACTTGCACGCCAGGCAATCGCGTAGGGATGAAACCGTCACGGTTGGCCAAGGGTTCGATCAGCGAAACCAGCGCCGCGTTGGCATCGAGATGGCGGGTCAACAACATGGGAAAGACTTCACGGAAAAAGGGATAGGAACATCATCGCAGGTCTGGCACTCCATAGGATCAATTCACGGCCAAGGCCGGAGGATTAGGCATGACACCCGTAGGAATCGCCATCGCCCCATGTCGTCACGGCTACCAGAATAGATCGCCTCATTGTTCACTGCTCAGCGAGGTTCATTATGTACACCGCCATCGGATACGCCGCCCAATCGCCTACCGCCCCCCTCGCCCCCATGAAGTTCGAACGGCGCAGCCCGCAGGCCGACGACGTGGCAATCGACATTCTCTACTGTGGCGTCTGCCACTCCGATATCCACCAGGCCCGCAACGAATGGGGCATCGCTGTTTACCCGCTGATGCCCGGCCACGAAATCGTAGGCAAGGTTACCGCCGTCGGTGCGAATGTTACGCGCTATAAGGTTGGCGACCTGGTGGGCGTCGGCTGTATGGTCGACTCCTGCCGCCAATGCGATGCCTGTCGCGCCGACCTGGAACAATTCTGTTTAGAGGGCATGACCCAAACCTATGCCAGCCCGGATCGTGTCAGCGGCGGGCACACCATGGGCGGTTACTCCAACAGCATCGTGGTCAAGGAGCATTTTGTGCTGCGCATCCCGGCCGCGCTCGACCCGGCCAGCGCCGCACCGATTCTCTGTGCCGGCATCACCACCTACTCGCCCCTCAAGCACTTTGGCGTAAAAGCCGGCGACAAGGTCGGCGTGTTGGGCATGGGCGGACTGGGCCACATGGGCATCAAGTTCGCCAAGGCCATGGGTGCGGAAGTGACGTTGTTCACCCGCTCGGCCAGCAAGGCCGAAGAAGCCCGTCGCCAGGGCGCCGACCATGTGATCGTGTCCACCGATGCCGAACAGATGGCCGCCGCGGCCGGTCGGTTCAACTACCTGCTGGACACCATTCCGGTGCAGCACGACCTCAACCCGTAC
Organism: Pseudomonas uvaldensis; assembly: GCF_021271205.1. Classification (GTDB taxonomy): domain Bacteria; phylum Pseudomonadota; class Gammaproteobacteria; order Pseudomonadales; family Pseudomonadaceae; genus Aquipseudomonas; species Aquipseudomonas uvaldensis. The sequence goes on along the minus strand of NZ_JAIWKS010000008.1, from coordinate 186,730 downwards.
CTGAGCACCCTGCGGTTCGACGGTGTGCACATCCTGGTAGGCCTGGTCGAGCCGATCGATCCGCCGGTCCATGCGGCCAATTTGATCATGGGCCGTCGGGTCCTGGCCGGATCGTTGATTGGCGGAATCGCCGAAACCCAGGAAGTGCTGGATTTCTGCGCCGAACACAACATCAGCTGCGACATCGAGATGCTCGACATCCGTCAGATCAATGAAGCCTACAGCCGCATGATCGCCGGCGACGTCAAATACCGCTTCGTCATCGACATGGCGACCCTCAAGGCCTGAAGCCACACAGGCCACTAATCAGACCTTGGCGCCCAACTCCGCCGACAGCCGGGCCGTGACTCCTTTGACCAGGGGAATCAGCTCGGCCATTTTTTCCAGCGGCATGTAAGGCACGGTGCTGGCAATGCTGATACCCGCAACGATGCGCTTGCCCGCATCGCGGATCGGCGCCGCCACGCAGCGAATCGAGGGTTCGTTGTCTTCCAGGTCGAACGCGTAGCCTCCCGCCACATATTCTCGCATCCGCTGCTGGAACTGCTCCCAGGATTGCTCCTGATGCTGCGGCCAGAACTGATTTTTCCCTGCCGCTGGCTGGCTGATTTCAAACAACCTTTGCCACTGCTCCTCGGTGTCGTCCAACATCAGCGCCTTGCCGATCCCCGTGCGTGCCAACGGCATGCGATGACCTACGCGGGAACGCATCTCCGGACCGTAGCGGCCCGGATTTTTCAACAGGTACAAGACCTCGTCGCCCTCGCGAATCGCCAGATGCACCGTGTCGCCGGTCAGCGCCGACAGCTCATCCAGATACGGCCCCGCCAGGTTTACCAGCGGTAACTCTTCGCGCGCCTGGAAACCCAGCTCGATCAACTTGGGCCCCAGCAGGTAGCCCACTTGCGGCACCACGCGCAGGTAACGTTCGTCCACCAGGCAACTAGCCAGGCGATGTGTGGTGCTACGGGTGGTGCCGATCAGCCGGGCGATCTCCTTCAAGTCCCGCGCACCGCTGGCAACCGCCTGGACCACACCCAGGCCGCGCAGCAATGTCTGGGTGCCTGTAGGCGCTGCGTCCTTGGTGATTTTTGGATCGTCTTGCTGCATATCCGGCCTTCAACAGTGATCGGGGAACGGGCGGCATTATGGTCGCCCGCCCCGTCGGACTACAACTCGATGCGCTCGACCTTACCCACCAGCAGGATGTAAGACAGCGCACCTGCCAATGCCAGTACAGCGATATAGGTGATGGCCGGGGCAAACGAATCGCCGTTGGCCAGGAAACCAATCACAATCGGCGTGGCAATGGCGGCGAGATTACCGATGAAGTTGAACACCCCGCCCGTCAGTCCGAGCAGACGCGCCGGCGCCAAGGTGGACACCAGCGACCAGGTGATCGAAGCCAGCCCATTACCGAAGAACGCCAGCGCCAGGAAAGCGATCACCAGCGGCGTCGATTCGACAAAATTGGCACCGATGATCGACGTGGAGATCAGCAACCCGCCAATGATCGGCAGCTTGCGTGCAAAACCTACGCTGGTGCCACGACGGATCAGCCAGTCGGAAAAGAAACCGGAACACAGCACGCCGACGAACGCCGCGAGAAATGGCAACGACGCGAGCAGACCGGACTTGATGAAATCCATGCCGCGATATTTCACCAGGTAGGTCGGGAACCAGGTCAGGAAAAACCACAGCGTGGAGTTCAGGCAGAACTGGCCCAGGTAGATGCCCCACAATTTGCGCTGGGACAGGACGATGCCCAGGTCGCTCCAGCTGAATTTCGCCTTGGCCTTGGCCGTGTCGGCCTGGATATCCACCAACCCGCCACCTTCGCGGATCAGTTCGATTTCGCCCGCGTTGGCCCCTTTGAAATCACGGGGTTCGCGGTACACGGCGTACCAGATCACCGCCCAGAGAATGCCCACCGCGCCGGTTGCCACGAACACCATGTGCCAGCCGAACGCATGCTGCAGCCAGGCCAGCACAGGCGTCAGGAATGCCAGGCCGACAAACTGCCCGGAGGTGTAGAAGCCGATGGCCGTGGCCCGTTCGCGTTCAGGAAACCAAGTGGTGACCACACGGCTGTTGATCGGATAAGCCGGCGCTTCCAGCGCACCGACCGCCATGCGCAACACGAACAATGCGATGAAACTGGCGGCAAAACCCAGCATTACCGTCGCCACCGACCACAGCAACAGCGCGGCGCTGTAGAGAATGCGCGGCGGCACCCGGTCCACCAGCCAGCCCCCGGGGATCTGCATGGCGGCGTAGGTCCAGCCGAACGCCGAGAAGATCAGCCCGACATGAATCGGATCGATACCCAGGTCGCTGGTCAGCGCGGGGGCGGCGATGGACAGGTTGCTGCGGTCCAGGTAGTTGATCACGACGGTGATGAACAGCAGGACCATGATGAAAAAACGCTTGCGGCTGGGCGTCACCAACGACGCCTGCGCGCTCAAGGTGTGCGCTTGCATGTGAGGTGCCTCTTTTTATATTTGTCGAATGCGGCAAAAGTGGAGCGAGCCTCTGTGGGAGCAAGGCTTGCCCGCGATGAACGATGACGCGGTCCGTCTGGAAAACGCATCGCCTGCATCGCGGGCAAGCCTTGCTCCCACACCTTGCTCCCACAGGATTCCATGGCTTGCACAGTGTGATCAGGCCTCAATCACCACTCCGCAAAACTGCCATCGGCATGCCGCCAGATCGGATTGCGCCAGCGGTGTCCGACGGCGGCACGCTCGATGACGTACTCCTCGTTGATCTCGATGCCCAGGCCCGGGCCATTAGGGATCTTCACGAAACCTTTTTCGTAATCGAACACCCGCGCATCCTTGACGTAATCCAGCAGGTCGTTGCTCTCGTTGTAGTGAATGCCCAGGCTCTGTTCCTGGATGAACGCGTTGTAGCAGGCCGCGTCCAGTTGCAGGCAAGCCGCCAGGGCGATGGGGCCCAGCGGGCAATGCAATGCCAGCGCCACGTCGTAGGCTTCGGCCATGTTGGCGATCTTGCGGGTTTCGGTGATGCCGCCGGCGTGGGATGCATCAGGCTGGATGATGTCCACGTAGCCTTCGCTGAGCACACGCTTGAAATCCCAACGGGAAAACAACCGCTCACCCAAGGCAATCGGCGTGCTGGTCAGCGGCGCCAGCTCCTTGAGGGCTTCATAGTTTTCGCTGAGCACCGGTTCTTCTATGAACATCAGCTTGTAGGGGTCGAGTTCCTTCATCAGCACCTTGGCCATGGGCTTGTGGACCCGACCGTGGAAGTCCACGCCGATGCCGACGTTCGGTCCCACCGCGTCGCGCACTGCCGCAACGTTGGCGAGGGCCAGGTCGACTTTTTCAAAGGTGTCGAGGAATTGCAGCTCTTCGGTGCCGTTCATCTTCACGGCGGTGAACCCGCGCCCTACCGCCTCTTTCGCGGCGCGGGCGGTGTCTGCCGGACGGTCGCCGCCGATCCAGGAATAGACACGGATCTTGTCCCGCACCTGGCCACCGAGCAAATCACTGACCGACACCCCCAGCGCCTTTCCCTTGATGTCCCACAACGCCTGGTCGATGCCGGCCAGGGCACTCATGTGCACCGCGCCGCCGCGGTAGAAGCCGCCGCGATACAGCACGGTCCAGATGTCCTCGATATTGCGTGGGTCTTTGCCAATCAGGTAGTCAGACAATTCTTCAACGGCAGCCGCCACCGTGTGGGCACGACCTTCGACCACGGGCTCGCCCCAACCGGTCACGCCTTCGTCGGTTTCGACCTTGAGGAAGCACCAGCGCGGCGGAACGATAAAGGTGGTCAGTTTGGTGATTTTCATCTTGTTGTCTCTCTTATTGGATGCAGCGCCGAGCGCCGGAAAAATCTTTAGTTCAGAGCCTTCCACGCGGCCACGTAAGCCTTGGCGCGTACCGCCACTTCATCGGCCGTCAGGCCCGGTTTGAACAACCCGGAACCGAGGCCAAAGCCCTTCACGCCCGCCTCGACGAACGCCGCCATGTTGTCCGGGGTAATCCCACCCACCGGCACCAGCACGGTCCCGGACGGCAATACCGCAAGCCAGGCCTTGACCACCGCCGGGCCCATCTGCTCGGCGGGAAACATCTTCAACATATGGGCGCCTTCGGCCAACGCGGCAAACGCCTCGGTCGGGGTGGCGACGCCCGGGGACAGGTACAACCCCGCTGCTTTGGCCGCGCGCAGTACTTTCGGATCGCTGTGGGGCATGACGATCACCTGACCGCCAGCGGCCTTGACCTGCTCCACCTGCTCCGGCGTCAGCACAGTGCCGGCACCGATCAGGCAATCGGCGGGCAAGGTACTGCGCAGGATGCGGATACTTTCGTACGGCTCGGGGGAATTGAGCGGCACTTCGATGACGCGAAATCCGGCGCTGTAAAGGACTTCGCCGATGGCGGCCGCCTCTCCGGGGCGCAGACCACGTAGGATCGCGATCAGCCCGTTGTGCGTCAGTGCTTGTGTGAGCATGTCAAACCTCCAGTCAAATTTGGCGATCGAGCAGCCCGGCCGCCAAAGCCAGTTGCCACAACCCGCGTTCGGTGGCCTGTTCGGTCAGGGTCACCCGGGCGAAACCGCACGCGTCGAGGGCCCGTTGATAGCGGGCGCAGAGTTGAGGGTTGCCGATCAACACCACGGCGGGCAGATGAACGCTGTTGCGTCGTTGACGTTGCACCGCTGCCAGCGCCGTCAGCTCATGGCCGATCAACAGGCCGGAGAGATAGTCCGCTTGGGCGTTCGCGCCAAGTTCACCGGTGAGCCCCAGGCTGCGGGCGCTGAACACGGTGGACAACGGACCGGCCTGACCGTCGGGAGACAAGGCCACCCGCACACCACGATCGAACGCCGGGCCGTCGAACGCCGCGCCACGCTGTTGAGTGCGTCCGAGAATGCTGTGGTCACTGAGAACGGCGAAGATTTCGCCGGTCATGAAGGTATCGAAATGCACGATGCAGCCGTCGACCACCTCCACCCATTTCGAATGACTGCCGGGCAGGCCGATCAGTACGGCTTCGTTCGGCAAACTATGCAGCGCGCCAAGCACCTGGGTTTCTTCACCACGCATGACATTGGGCAACCGCGAACGCTGGATCACGCCGGGCACGATGTGCACATCGACACCGCGAAGGCTGCGAACGGTTTGCAGGGAATGTCCGAGGTTGGCGACGTTGGCAGGCGTGCCGCAGTAAGGCGCTTCGCGCCAACCCTGGGCGCTGCCGACCATGCCGCAGGCGATGACAGGCAGGTCCGGCTGTGCGTCCAGCCAGTCGCCACACGCCTCATCGAAGGCCAATTCAAATCCGTCTCTGCAGACCTGCCCCGCCACGGTCCGCGGCCCCGAGGGCAACTGCATGATCCCCGACGACAGCGAACGCTGTTCGAGCACTTGGCCTCCGGCGGCGATTTTATAAGCCCGTAGTGAGGTGGTCCCCCAATCGAGCGCGATCAATTGCGCCTGCATCCGCTTCACCTGTTCTGTTTATTGGCAGTGAGTGGAACGGACTATAAACCTTGGCACAGGAAAATCTCAATATATAAATATCAATCCCATATATTGGGAAAATCCAGAATCAAATCCCATCGCCAACCGCCAGCGACCCTGTTAAGTTCCTGCCTGGATGTCTTCGCCACTCAGGGAGAAACGTTTATGGGCCAACTGCTGAAAATCCTCGGTCGCACTTCTTCGATCAACGTCAGAAAAGTGCTGTGGACCTGTCAGGAACTGGATATCCCCTACGAACGAGAAGATTGGGGCATTGGCTTCAATTCCACCCATGATCCGGCGTTCCTCGCTCTCAATCCCAACGCCCAGGTGCCGGTGATCATTGATGAAAACGGCGTGCTGTGGGAGTCGAACACCATCTGCCGCTATCTGGCAGGCAAACACGGGCGCGGCGATCTGCTGCCCATCGAGCCCGCCGCCCGGGCACGCGTCGAGCAGTGGATGGATTGGCAAGCGACCGAACTCAACCGCTCATGGGGATACCCTTTTTACGCTCTGGCGCGCAAGGACCCGGATTGCCAGGACCCGCAACGTATCGCCGCCGGCGTCAAGGATTGGAACGAAAAGATGGGTCTGCTTGAACAGCAACTCAGCCGGACCGGCGCCTACGTGGCCGGCGCAGACTTCTCCCTGGCTGACGTGCTCATCGGCCTGTCCGTGCACCGCTGGCGCCAGACGCCGATGGAGCGGCCCGACTACCCGGCCGTGGCCGCCTATTGCAAACGGCTCGAACAACGACCGGGTTTTGCCGAATACGGCGGGGACGCTTATTCCTGAAGCTCTCAGTTGCCTTGGGCGAAATCCCGCAGCACCTTGCCATCCATCCGATAGCGCACCCACTCCTCCTGGGGCTGCGCGCCGAGGGACTTGTAGAACTCAATGGCCGGGGTGTTCCAGTCCAGCACGCTCCACTCGAAACGACCGCAATCGTTGTCGCAGGCGATCTTCGCCAAGTGCCGCAATAAAGTCTTGCCTGCCCCACCGCCCCGTTGTTCCGGCGTGATGTACAAGTCTTCAAGGTACAGGCAGTTGCTGCCCAGCCAAGTGGAATAGCTGAAGAAAAACACCGCGAAACCGATCGGCACGCCGTCACGCAGGCAAATCAGCCCATGGGCGGTCGCGCCCTCGCTGAACAGACTGCGCTCGATGTCCGCCACACTGGCGATGACTTCGTGACGGGCCTTCTCGTAATCCGCCAGCTCGGTAATAAAGGCAAGGATTTGCGGCGCATCGCTGGGTTGCGCAGGACGGATCTCGATCGACATGAACGGGCCTTGTAGCCAATTGAAAGCGCCATACTAAGCCGCTATGCGACGCTCGTCACATGCCAATCCATGGGAATGACCGCAACAAGCTCATGTGCTGAAAGCGCCATTCGTCGATCCCGAGGCACCATCGTCATCCCTTCACGGCCCAAGATCAGGCAAGCATCTGAAAAATGGAGGCGACACCATGATCATTTCAAGGCTGACAGCGTTCACATTTGCCGCACTGCTCTCTTCGGTGGCCTTCGCGGCTTCCACCTCCGGTACCGGACCGACCGACCCGGTGCAGGCGCCCAATTCCCCTGCCACCCAAGGTATGCCCAAGCTGAACACGGACGGCACCGGTGGCACCCTGAACAACGGTCAGCCACCCGCCACCGGCACCGATCCCCGTGTGCAGGGTAACGATATGGGTCGCCAGGGCGGCATGAACACGCCGGACTCTACCGCGCCTGATAACGCCGAAACTGGCGTGGGTTCGAAGACCACCACGGGCGGGTCGGGCTCCGAGGGTGGCGCTGCCAGCCAGTAATCCAGGTCACATACTTGAGGAGGACCAGCCCATGCCTCGTGGAAGCAAAGACAAATACACCGCCGAGCAAAAGCGCAAGGCCGAGCACATCGAAGAGAGTTACGAGAAAAAAGGTGTGTCCGAGAACGAAGCCGAAGCGCGGGCCTGGGCGACCGTGAACAAACAGTCCGGCGGCGGCGAACGCTCCGGCGGTTCGGGGAAGAAAAAACCGGCCGCCGAGAAGAAAACCGATCGCAAGGAATCAGCCCGTCGCGCAGCCAAGACCCGCGAAGGTCATCCGCGTACCAGCAAGGCCTCCCACGAAGCCCAGACTGTGGATAACCTGATGAAGGAGGCGCGGGCGAAGAATATTCCCGGCCGGTCGAAAATGCGCAAGCAGGAACTGATCGAGGCCTTGCGCAAGGCCGCGTGATCGCTGGTGTCCTGGCGGCCTCATCGCGAGCAGGCTCGCTCCCACAGGGTCTTGTGCCAACAGCAAAACTGAGGTGCAGCACTGATCCACTGTGGGAGCGAGCCCGCTCGCGATGAGGCCCGCCCGATCGACGCAGGCTTCAGCGCTGCTTCATCCGGTCAATGACCACCGCCAGCAGCAGGATCGAGCCACGAATGACGTACTGGTAGAAGGTGTCGATGTTCTTCAGGTTCATCGCGTTCTCGATGATCGCCAGGATCAGCACTCCGGCAATGACATGGCGGATCATGCCGATACCACCGCTCAACGACACGCCGCCCAGCACGCAGGCCGAGATCACCGTCAGTTCGAAGCCCTGGCCGATCATCGGTTGGCCCGACGTCATGCGCGATGCCAGGATCACACCCGCCAGCGCACCGATCACGCCATGCACGGCAAAAATGATGATCTTGGTGCGATCGACGTTCACCCCCGCCAGCAGCGCCGCTTCCTGATTGCCCCCGATGGCCATGGTGTTGCGCCCGTAGGTGGTGTAGTTCAGCAGCCAGCCGAAGAACAGGAAGCAGACGATGGTGATCAGGATAGGCACCGGCACACCGAACAACTGGCCGTTGCCATAGACAAAGAACGACTCCTGGGAAATACCCACCGCCTTACCATTGGCGAAGATATAAGCCAGGCCCCTGACGATCTGCATGGTCGCCAGCGTCGTGATCAGCGCGTTGACCCGCAGCTTGGCAATGACGATGCCGTTGATCAGGCCGACGATCAGGCCCATCACCAGCGCTGCACTGATCCCCAGGAAGACGCTGTTGGTGTCACGCATCACCACCGCCGCGACCACGCCAGCGCAGGCAATCACCGAGCCGACCGAGAGGTCGAAGTGACCGGACGCCAGGCAATACAGCATAGTGCAGGCCGCAATACCGGTGGTGGAGATCGCCAGCCCCAGGCCTCGCATGTTCAGCGGGGACAAGAAGTTATCGATCATCAGCGTGCAGAGCACGAAGACCCCGATGGCCGCCAGCAGCATGGCCCAGTCGTCCAGGAAACGCCGCATATCCAGGGGTTTGCGTGCCGTTGGCAGTGCATTGTTTTGAATGGTCATGATTACCTCTCAGTTCGCCGCGTCGGCAACGCGTTGGCGTGGCAGCGCCAGTTGCAGCAGATTGGATTCATTGGCCTGGTCACGCGGCAGTTCGCCACGCATGGCCCCTTCGCAGAGCACCAGGATTCGGTCGGAAATGCCCATCACTTCCATCAGGTCGCTGGACACCACGATCACGGCAATGCCCTCGGCCGCCAGGTTGTGGATGATCTGATAGATCTCGGCCTTGGCCCCGATGTCGATGCCACGGGTCGGCTCGTCCAGCAGCAGGACCTTCATCGGCATCGACAGCCAGCGACCGAGGATCGCTTTTTGCTGATTGCCGCCGGACAGGTACATGATTTTCTGCCCCGCCGTCGGGGTCTTTACCTTCAACGCCTTGATCTGTTTGTCGGCGTTGCCCCGTTCCCAATCGCCGCGCAACAGGCAACCAAAAGTGGAATGAGCGCTGCGGGCGCTGATGTTGATGTTCTCGCCGACGCTGGCCAGCGGCATGATGCCTTCCTTCTTGCGATCCTCCGGGCAGAGCAGCACGCCGGCGGCGATGGCATCCCGGGGCGAGCGCAGCTTCAGTTCCTCACCCTGCAGCAGCAATCGCCCATCGGTCTGACGCTCCAGGCCGCTGAGCAAGCGTAGCAGCTCGGTGCGCCCGGCCCCCACCAGCCCGAACAGTCCAAGGATCTCGCCTTTGTGCACCTGGAAACTGACCGGCTCGCGCAGCCCCGGACCGAGCAACCGATCGACCTGCAACGCGACCTCGCCGCGCTCGCGGGGACGGTAGTCATAGATGTCCTCGATATCGCGGCCGACCATGCATGTCACCAACTGGTCATGGGTCAGTTCGCCCATGTCTTCGAAGGTCCGCACGTAGCGGCCATCCTTGAACACCGTCACCGCGTCGCAGATGCGAAACACCTCTTCCATGCGGTGACTGACGTAAAGCACGACTTTGCCCTCGTCACGCAGGCGCGCGATGATCGCCATCAGGCGGTCGATTTCCCGTGCTGAAAGGCTGCTGGTGGGTTCGTCGAAAGCAATAACGTGGGCGCCCCGGGACAAGGCCTTGGCGATCTCTACCAACTGCCGCTGACCGAGGGACAGACGCCCGACTTTTTCCTGGGGGTCGATCTCATCGGCCAGGCCTTTGAGCAGCGCCAACGCCTGCTGGCGCAGCACGCCGCGATTGACCAGGCCGAAACGAGCCGGCAAATGCCCCAGGAACAGGTTTTCGGCGACGGTCATTTCCGGCACCAAGTGCAATTCCTGGTGGATCACCGCCACACCGCTGGCGATGCTGTCGGCAGTGCATTTGAAGACCATCGTCTGCTCGCCGATCTGCAACTCGCCGCTGCTCGGGATATAGGCACCGCCGAGAATCTTCAACAACGTGGACTTGCCCGCGCCGTTCTCACCCATCAAGGCATGAACCTGCCCCGGATGGGCGACGAAACTGATATTGGCCAGCGCCTGCACACCGGGAAAGGATTTGCCGATCCCGTTGAATCGCAAGCTGCCGCCTATGCTGTATTGCTGTGTCGCTGTCTGCGCTTGCATAACCACCTCGAACTCACAGAGATCAAGCGGCGCCGCCTGCGTGCCCCATCCTACAGACTGCAGAACAGGACACCGGCACCGCTTTTTTGAATCAACCGACCGTCAATTCCACAGGCCGATCTTTTCCAGCTCCTGCTTGAAGTTCTCCCGGGTGATCAGCGTCACCTCGTCCATGGCGGTGTACTTTGGCGGTTCCTTGCCGGTGGTGACCCACTCGAACATCATCTCGGCGGTCTTGTAGCCTTCGATGTGCGGACTAGGCAGCATCGAGCCGAAGAAGCCGCTCTCGGGTTTCTTCAACTCGCCGATGGCGTCGGTGCCGTTGATGCCGATGCCGATCACGTTGGCCGCCTTGAAGCCGGCGGCTTCGGTGGCACGCACGCCGCCCAGCACAGTGTTGTCGTTCATGCCGCCGATGATCAGGTTCTTCGCAGCGCTGGGCAGTTTCACCAATGCGGAGTTGGTGGAGTCCATGCTGCCCGGTACGTCGAGCGTCTTGAGTGCCGAGTAGAGGATGTGGTCCTCCGGCATGCCGGCTTTCTTGAGGGCGTCGACCGAACCGTCGGTGCGTTTCTTGCCGGTGTCCAGTTCGTTGAAGGTGTTGATCACCGCGTAGGTGTCTTTCCAGTCCCAACCGCGTTTCTTCGCCTCAGCGGCCATGGCGGCCCCTTGCTTCTGGCCCACTTCGAATGCGGCCATGCCAAGGTACGGCACATCCTCCATGAACTTGCCGCTGGCATCGACGAAGCGGTCGTCCACCGCGATGACTTTCAAATCATTGAGCTTGGCCTTGGCCATGATGGCCGGGCCCAGGGACACGTCCGGCGGGCAAATGACAAAACCCTTGGCGCCGTTGGCGGCAAGGCTGTCGATGGCCGAGAGAGTCTTCTCGCCGTCAGGCACGGCGATCTTGATGACCTTGAAGCCCTTGTCCTTGCCGGCTTTTTCAGCGAATGCCCATTCAGTCTGGAACCAGGGTTCCTCGGCCTGCTTGACCAGGAAACCGATTTTCACTTCCTCAGCCGCCAGCAGACTGCTGCTGAGGCTGAACGCGGTAACCGCCAGGGCGGCGCGACACAGGGAACGAATCCCACGGCGATGATTCATAGCTGACTCCTTGTTTTTTTTATTGAAAGCCAAACGTCCGGTATCTACCCCACCATCGGTGGTACTGCGCAGGCCGGGCGGTCAAAGCGTGTTGCTACAGCATAGATCCAAATAGTCATATCGTATGATGATTGGATGACAGGCACGTTGATGCCTGAAACCCCGGACATTTCAGTCGTGATACATGACCGAACGTCCACCATCGAGGGTGATGCATGAAGCGTTGATGAATGGGGCTTCGTCGCTGGCCAGGAACACGGCCGTCATCGCTACCTCGATCGGCTGGCCGATGCGCCGTGGAGGGTGCAGGTTCATTGCTCGCTGGCGCTCGGCATGAGGGTCGGCGAAGCCGTTCCAGTAATCGATGTTCAGTTGGGTTTCGATATAGCCTGGCGCGATGGCATTCACACGCACGCCCTTGGGTGCGTATTCGATGCCCAGGGCACGAGTCAGCCCCAGCAAACCGTGCTTGGCCACCGGGTAAGGGAAGCAACCGGGAATGATGTGGGACGAATGGGTCGAAGCGATGTTGATGATGCTGCCGGCACCCTGCTCGATCATCTGTGGCAACACAGCCTTGCAGCCATACCAGGCCCCGTCCAGGTCGATGGCGAAGCAGCGTCGCCAATCTTCTTCGGTCATTTGCAGCGGGTCACGGAATACATTGACCCCGGCGCAGTTCACTAACACATCGATGCGGCCATGCAGCTCGACGGCACGACGGGCCATGGCGTGCAGATCCTGCTGGTTCGATACATCGGCTTTCAGTGCCTGCACGTCGGCGCCGCGCTCACGCCAATGCACGGCGACCTTCTCGACTTTTTCAGCCTGGATATCGCTGATCACCAGCCGAGCCTGCTGGGAAGCGAACGCGGCGACGATCGCCTCGCCAATGCCTTGGGCGGCGCCCGTCAGCAGCACGACCTTGTTTTTCAGTCGCTCGCCCTTCGGTGGCTCAGGCACCGGCGGCAAGGAGAGGGGTTCAGCCATGGAAACTTCACCTGCTTTGTTTTTTTTGTAAGTGCGTATCGCTGATAGGACCGACTATAAACCCGACCGCCAAACAATCTCAATATATATATTTACATCCCATATTTTGGGATTTAACCCGCAAACCGTGTGCAAGCCACGCCTGGGATATCAACCCGCATGGACAGCACCGCACCGTCCAAAGGGTGTCCCAGCGGGCTTGCCGCGCTGGTGATGTACAACGTCTTGAGATCCTCGCCACCGAACACACAACTGGTGGGGCGACTGACTGGCAGTTCGATGACCCGGTCGACATGGCCATCCGGACTCAACCGCAGCAGGCAGCTGCCATCCCAGCGGGCGTTCCAGATATAGCCCCGGGCGTCCATTGCCGAACCATCCGGGCCGCCGCGCGAGTGAGGACCGAACCAGACCTCGGCTGGCGCCAGGTTGCCATCGGGATGAATGAAGTGCCTGTACAACGTGCCGTCGAGGCTTTCACCGAAATACACCGTGGTCCCGTCGGGAGACCATAACAGCGTGTTGGGGATGCCAAGTCCGCGCAGCAATGGCATGACCCGGCCATCGCCGCCCACGCGAAACAGGCCACCCGAGCGCCGCTCGATGGGCAGGTCTTCGCCGTTTTCGCCAATGTTGTTCTGCATGGTGCCGAGCCAGAGCCGACCCAACGCATCACAACGGGCTTCGTTGGCCCGATTGCCCGGCTGAGGGTCGGCCATGCACAGCAAAGTCAACCGGGGCTCCAGGCCCGGCGATTCCAGGTCCAACCGGTAGACACCACTGCTCAGCGTCACCAGGGCATCCCCGCTCTGCGTCGGGATGAACGCGGAGACGTGCTCGGGCATCTGCCAGATATCCACATTGGCGCCGATCAACCGCAGCGCCTGCTTGCCCGCGATGTCGACCCAATACAATGCCCGGGTCGCCTCGTCCCAGAACGGCCCCTCGCCCAGTTTCGCCCGGTGTTCCGTCACAGCCGTCCACATCATTGAATCCTCCTGTTTCCGGCTTGCCCGGCAGTGTCTGTACGACCGGCCATCAAGTCAGGGTAAAAGCGCTTGATGGCCAGGTCAGCGTTATCGATCAAGGTCATGCAGGCCCAGACACCCCGCGCAGCGTCACGGGCGGCGATGGCTTCGGCGATATCCTTGTGGATGGGTAAGGTCCGGCGCAGTTCATCCGGATCGGCCGCCGACACCTCGAACGACACCGCCAGCAACGCCCCCAAGGCCGGGACCATTTGTTCGATGAATTGATTGTGGCTGGCGGCTAGGATGCATTCGTGGAAATACTGGTCGGCGCGGTTGTAGTCGGCGTCGCTGTCCACGGCCCGCTCCAGCGCATGATAGGCCAGACGGATTGCCTCTATCTGCTGGGCGGTCGCCCGCTCGCAGGCCCAACGCACCGCCATGGGCTCGATGGTGCGACGCAGGTCGAGCAGGTCGTCGACAAAGTTTTCCGGCAGCCCGCTGCGCGATAGCCAACCGACGACCTGTGGATCGAACAGATTCCAGCGTCGCACCGGCAAGACCCGCGTACCGACTTTCGGCCCGACTTCCAGCATGCCCTTGGCCACCAGGGTCTTGATCGCCTCGCGGATGACCGTGCGACTGACCCCCAGTTGCTCCCCCAGGTCCGCCTCGACCTTGATGGTCTGCCCTGGCTTGACCTGGCCGGCGGCGATCCAGCCACCCAGCCAATCGACGGTCGATGCATGAAAACTGCTGGACATGAAAACCCCGCGGCCACTCTTTATGGGTGGCTCACGCTAATCATCATATGATTGGGTGTCAATCCGAATTTACGCAAAATTGTAGGAGCGGGCTTGCTCGCGCAGACGGTGGGTCAGTCAAATCAACACTTGCTGATCCACCGCCTTCGCGAGCAAGCCCGCTCCCACAGGATTTACGGTTCCAGGCCGATCGGGAAGAACATCCCACCACTCCACACGCCCAACCACCTCTGCCCCTCGATCTCGCGGCTCACCGCCAGCTCCACCAACTGGTAGAACACATTGCGATGAATCAGTGCCTCGAGGTTGGCGCGCACATGTACATAGGGCGCGGGTTCCTGGGTCTGCGGATCGATCACCACTCGCATAGGATGCTCGGGACCGGCCTCGGTGGTTTCATCGACGTTGGTCGTGAAGCGCAATACCTGTCCCTCTCCCTCGCCTTCGACTTCGAGGGTCACGGCTACGAACGGCGCATCGTCGACCCGAATGCCGACTTTTTCCACAGGGGTAATCAGGAAGTAATCATCGCCATCGCGGCGGATGATGGTGGAGAACAGCTTGACCATCGGCTTGCGCCCGATAGGCGTGCCCAGGTAATACCAGGTGCCATCGCGGGCGATGCGCATGTCAATGTCGCCGCAGAAGTCGGGATTCCACAAGTGGACCGGCGGCAGGCCTTTGGTCTTGGGGATCTGCCCCAGCAGGTCATTGGCTTTTTGCGGTCCGCTCATGGTGATTCCTTATGTTTACTCGTTGCTCATCCCCAACAGGCTGCGAGCATATTCACGCAAGGGCGTGGCGATGAGGTCTTGTGGCTGTTTGTCATGCAGCGTCAGCAAACCGCCGCGACTCTTGATACGTGCAGTATCGATCAAATACTGGGTGCTGGTCTCGATCAACATGATCTGAATCACGCTGGTGTCGACCCCCAGACGATCTACCGCCTCTTCATCGAGCCATTCATCAGTATTGCCAATACGGTTGTCAGCCTTGGCGAATCGGGTGTACAGCAGGTAATGCGCACCGGCGGCACGAGCTTCGCCCATGGCCTGGTCAAGTCCTTCGGGCACCCGGGCACGACGAACCATGGGGAAGTATTCGATGAAACCATTGAAAGCTTCTTCGGCCACGACATTGGGACGTGGATAGGCACTGCCCGGCGGAGCGAAGGCGCCTTGGGCAATATAGATGAACGAATCGGGCTGGATACGCAGGTTATTCACACGACGGCTGTCGCTGTGATCCAGCAGACCGGCATCGCTCATGTGATAACGCACGCCCTCCCCCATGTCGCTGACATTCATGCAGCCACCAAGCGCCATGACGGCCAGCAGCAAAACCAGGCTACGCATCCTACCCTCCAGAAACCGGTGTCGGAAAACCGGCGAATGGTCGTTGGATGCAGCTTTTGCGCCAGCTCGATAGATAAGGGGGTCGCCACAAGGCAAATCAGCCGCCTATGATCTTCATGATGGTGGCCCCACCGGAGAACGCCACTTCCTGCTTGTCTCCCAGAGCCTTGACGAGCAGCCGCTGGATGGCCGGCAATGCCTGATGGCGAGGCTTGTCCAGCAGATCGCCAATGTAGTGGCGATTGCTCGACGACAAACAACCATGCAACCAGCCCGTAGACGACAACCGCAGCCGTGAGCAGGTGCGACAGAACGGAACGCTCTCGTTGGCAATCACTCCGAAATACCCCATTCCCGGTATTTCATAACGCACCGCCGTGGCATCCACCGGCGCGTTGGCTTGCAGATACTCGTACCGGTCGCCAATCAGGCTCAACAACTGTTGAAGACTGACGAACTGCTGCAAAAAACCATTGGAATCGCTGGCCAGATGGCCCATGCGCATCAACTCGATGAAGCGCAGCTCATAACCCCGTTCGAGGCAGTAATCGAGCAGCGGCATCACCTGGTCCAGGTTCTGCCCGCGCAGCGGCACCATATTCACCTTGATCTTCATCCCCGCCGCCCGAGCCTGTTGCATGCCGTCGAGCACCGTCGCGAGGTCACCGCCACGAGCGATACTGCGAAATGCCGCAGGGTCCAGGGTATCGAGGGAAACGTTGATGCGGCGGATACCGGCTTGCAGCAGCAGCGGCAGTTTTTTCGCCAACAGTTGGCCGTTGGTGGTCAGGCTGATGTCCTCCAGACCCATCTGCCCCACTGCCGTCATGAAGTGCTCCAGCTTGGGACTGACCAGCGGCTCACCCCCGGTGATGCGTAGCCGCTCGATGCCGGCAGCTTCGATCAGATAAGCCACGCCACGAGCCATCGCTTCGGCCGACAGTTCATCCTGCGCAGCCACCAGCCGCTTACCGTCAGGTACGCAATAGGTACAGGCGTAGTTGCAGGCGGAAGTCAGGCTGACCCGCAAATTGCGAAAACGCCTGCCCTGACGATCAACGATCATGGATCACTCCGGCGGAAGAAGAATCGGACGAGCCGAAACTTGACCTAGAATTCAAGTTTTAGCAAGTCCCATGCCTGAGTATATTACTGGGGCACTGCGCCATGTAAGCAGACATGGCGCTATCAGACAGGTGAATGTCAGTGGCTCGGGGCGTCGGTATCGCGCTTGCGCTTGTTGCCCATGCGTACGCCGATGTCCATCAGGAACTGGAAGAAGCCTTCCTGATCTTCCAGCACGTTGCTCCAGAATGGCGAGTGATACAGCGCCACCGCACCGTGCACCAACGCCCAGGCAGCGCAGTAGTGGAAATAAGGCGGCACATCTTCGAGCTTGCCTTCGCTGATCCGCCCCTTGATCAGCAAGGTCAGGCGATCGAAGTTCGAGGCGCGGATCTTGTGCAACTCCTCGACCATTTCCGGCACCTGGTTACCCTTGACGACCTTTTCTTCCAGGCGGTCAAACAAACGGTAGCGCTGCGGATCGCGCATGCGGAACTCGAAGTAGGCCCGGGACAGGGCTTCCTTGTCCTTGTCCACATCCGCCGAATGCAGCAGCTCGTTCAAATCGCGCTCATAGTCGAGCATCAGGCGCAGGTAGATCTCTGCCTTGGACTTGAAGTGTTTATAAATCGTGCCTTTGCCGATACCCACGGCATCCGCAATCATCTCGACGGTGACGCTGTCTTCACCCTGATCGAGGAACAACTTGAGCGCGGTGTCGAGAATTTCCTGCTCGCGGCGACGAAACTCACGGACCTTACGAGGTTCTTTGTGCATAAGAAAAAGGTCTGACAGGTCAAAATTCGAAGCCGGGTATTATGCCTAACTTACGTAAAAATGCACGGATCATCCGTTCCCGGCCACAGTTCTTCACAAAATCGTACGCATCTGTCTCCCCCGCGCCCTGCCCCACCGCGCCGCGCAGGCAAACATTGGCGACATGAGAACTTATCCGAAGCGAGCGTATTCCAAATTTGTTTAAAAACCACCTGGGCCAAACTGGACGCGTCCGCATACTGATCAATACTTGAACTGTCGGCGCGACATCTCCCCCAAGTGACGCGCCGATAAAGGTACCAAAGGACCGCGTGCCTTTGTTTTACTCCTAATGGTCTTAACCCGGATTCACCCCCCAGAACCCGGGTTTTTTTTGCTTGTCATTCAACCCCGTACCGAACGGACATGAGCCAACGGGAACAGCCGCTTGAAGTTTTCCGTCGTCTGCTCGGCGAACCGCTCGTAGGACTCGCCGCGCAACATTGCCAGGAACTCCGCCACTTCCCGGACGTACTGCGGCAGGTTCGGTTTACCGCGATACGGGATCGGCGCCAGGTACGGAGAATCGGTTTCCACCAGCAGGCGGTCGGCCGGCACTTTGCTGGCCACATCGCGCAAGGCATCGGCGTTGCGGAACGTGACAATACCGGACAGGGAAATGTAATAACCCATGTCCAGCGCGGCCTTGGCCATTTCCCAATCTTCGGTGAAGCAGTGCAGCACGCCAGCCTGTGAAAGCGCGGCATCGCGCAACAAGTCCAGGGTGTCGGCCCGAGCGCCTCGGGTATGGATAATCACCGGTTTTCCGGTCTGGCGTGCAGCCTCCAGATGCAGCCGGAACGACGCTTGCTGGACCTCGGCGGCCTCCGGTTCGTAGTGATAGTCGAGGCCGGTTTCGCCAATGGCAACTACCCGTGGATGGTCGAGCTCCTGCAACAGCCAGTCCAGTGCCGGCGCGGCGTCGGGCTGGACATCCAGGGGGTGGACACCCACCGAACAATCGACATCCTCATAACGCTCGGCCAGGACCTTGACGTCAGCGGCATTGTCGGCACTGACACCTATACACAGAAAGTGCCCGACGCCGCGCTGACGAGCCGCGTCCAGCGCAGCATCGAGGGAGCCGGCGTGGGCGGTAAGGTCGAGGCGGTCAAGGTGGCAATGGGAATCTACAAGCATAAGGAGTCAGGCTACATCGTATGGGTAGGACGGTCGGATTTCAGGGTTCCGGCCAGGTGGGTTTCGATTTGGTTGCGGGCAGCGTTGTCGCCCTCGTTGAACTGCACGCCAACGCCGGCGGCTCGATTGCCCTGGGCTCCCTTGGGCGTGAGCCAGATCACCTTGCCGGCGACCGGGATTTTCTCAGGCTCATCCATCAGGCTCAACAGCATGAACACCTCATCGCCCAGGCGATAATGCTTGTTGGTGGGAATGAACAGGCCGCCATTCTTGATAAAGGGCATGTAGGCGGCATACAGCACCGATTTGTCCTTGATGGCCAGGGACAGGATGCCGTTGCGTGGACCGGGACTGACAGGTTCGTTCATGCTGATCTCCGCTTCGATTGAGCTGAGTCTAGACTTTTCGTACAACGCCCAGGAGAACCTCACCGGTTTTCCTTCAGCCGAAGCCTGTCAGTTTCGATCCGGCAGACTCGCCCATTGCACCAACAGGGCTTCAAGCAGAAGCACTCGGTTGAGATTCGCCTTGCTCAGTACCTTCTGACGTTGGGCAAGTATCCAGTCCTGGATGTTCAAGATTTTGTCCCGGCTGCTCTTTTGCGCCAGGTACTGAATCACCTTGCGCATGTCCGCAAGCCCCAGGCCGGACTGATCGTCGGTGAGCTGGTAGCGCAGGATCAGGTTCGACCAATCGCAGAACCAATCGAACAGCAACAGTAGCGGGACGGCGTTCCAGCCCTCGGCCAGTTGCGTGGGGGATTGCTGGTGCTTGAGGAGCTTTTTCACCCCGTCCACCACCAGGGCCCGCTGCTCACGTATACCCTGGGCCTGAAGACTGACGGCGGCCAGGGGCGAACCGGCGGCCAGGGTCAGCAACTCGACCCGCTCATCCTCGGTGCTTTCAGGCAGGGCCTGGGCCAGCCATTGCATGCTCATCGCCTCGCTCGGCAACGGACAGGCCTGCTGCACGCAACGGCTCTTGATGGTCGGCAGCAAGCGACTCGGCTGGTGGCTGACCAGCAACAGCACGGTATCGCCCGACGGCTCTTCAAGGCTCTTGAGCAAAGCGTTGGCCGCATTGATGTTCATCGATTCGACCGGTTCGATCAGCACTACCTTGCGCCCGCCCAGTTGCGCGGTCTGGACCACGAAACTGACCAGATCGCGGACCTGGTCGACCTTGATCGCCTTGTCTGCCTCTTCTGGCTCCAGTACATAATTGTCGGGATGGCTACCAGCCTTGAGTAACAGGCAGGACTTGCACTCACCGCATGCCTCCGAGGCCACGGGGTGCTGGCACAACAGGCTGGCCATCAAACGTTCCGCCAGCGCCCGCTTGCCGATACCGGCCGGGCCATGCAGCAGGTAGGCATGGGCATGCTGGGCACGGCCGGCCAATTGCTGCCATAGCGCGTCCTGCCAGGGGTAGGCTTCAGCCACGGACACGCTCCAGCAGACCTGGCAACAGGTCATTCAGCGACTGCTGAACCCGGGCCAGCGGTTGCGCGGCATCGATCAACAGGTAACGCGATGGATCGGCCTTGGCGCGGCTCAGAAAGGCGTTGCGTACGGCATTGAAGAACGCCTCGCCTTCCAGTTCGAAGCGATCCAGCCGGCCGCGGGCACTGGCGCGGGCCAGGCCGATCTCCACCGGCAGATCGAACACTAGCGTCAGGTCCGGCCTCAGCTCGCGCTGGACAAAATTTTCCAGTGTCGCGATGCGCTCCAGGGACAATCCACGGCCGCCGCCCTGATAGGCATAGGTCGAATCGGTGAAGCGATCGCAGAGCACCACCGCACCGCGAGCCAGTGCCGGACGAATCACCTCGGACAGATGCTGCGCCCGGGCAGCGAACACCAGTAGCAGCTCGGTGTCCGGGTTCATGATTTCGTCCGCCGGGGTCAACAGCACCTCGCGAATCCGCTCCGCCAGCGGCGTACCACCGGGCTCGCGTGTCAAGACGACCTCGATGCCCGCCGCCTGCAGACGTTCGGCCAGGTATTCGCGGTTAGTGCTCTTGCCGGCGCCTTCCGGGCCTTCCAGCGTTATAAACAAGCCAGTCACGGGCAGTCCTTAATCAGAGTCATTGCGGGCTCGGTGGCTCGCTGGCATTCGGCTCGGGGGCCGGCTGCTGCGCAGGTACCTGGGGCACGGCTTCAGGCGCCGTGTCGGGCGATGCGGCGGGGACAGGTGCAGTCTCATCCAGCGTAGCTGGCGCCGGACTGGAGCGATAATCGGCGCGACGCTTGAGCTGATACTCACGCACCGCATTGTTATGCGCCTCCAGAGTGTCGGAGAACACGTGGCTGCCATCGCCGCGGGCAACGAAGTAAAGACTGCTTCCCGGCGCCGGATTCAATGCGGCATGAATCGCTTCGCGCCCCACCATCGCAATCGGCGTCGGGGGCAAGCCAGGGACCATATAAGTGTTGTATGGGTTCTCTTCTTTCAAATGCGCACGGGTGAGCTTGCCGGTATAGCGTTCGCCCAGACCATAAATCACCGTAGGGTCGGTCTGCAGCAACATACCCATGCGCAGTCGGCGCACAAACACACCGGCAATCTGGCCTCGCTCCTGTGGCACGCCGGTTTCCTTTTCCACGAGCGATGCCATGATCAACGCCTGATAAGGCTGGGTGTAGGGCACATCGGCAGAGCGTTCGGCCCACTCCCTGGCCAGCACTTCTTCCAGCCGGCCATAGGCTTGATTCAGCAGGTCGGCGTCAGAAGTCCCGCGCACGAAACGATAGGTGTCAGGAAAAAAACGCCCTTCGGGAAACACACCGGAATGGCCAAGACGATCCATGACCTCGCTGTCGCTGAGGCCGGTCAGGGTCTGCTGGAGCTTTTCATCCTTGGCCAGCGCCGCACGAACCTGGCGGAAATTCCAGCCTTCCACCAGCGTCACGCTGTACTGCACCACTTCGCCACGCTTCCATACGGCGATCAGCCCGTCCATCGTCATGCCGGGGACCATCCGGTATTCGCCAGCATGCAAGGGCTGACCGGCGAGATTGAAGCGCCAATATACTCTGAGCCAGAACGCGTCCCTGATCAGACCTTCGGCCTCGAGGCGCTTGAGGGTGGCGGTCGGAGTGGTCCCGCTGGGAATATCCAGCAGCTCTTCCTGGGTAATGTTCAGCGGCTGCTGCAGCGCCGAATGAATCTTCCAGGCAGAGGCGCCCCACAACAGCCCTGCCAGAACCAGTCCGGTTTCCAGCAGCAGCAAGAATTTACGTCTCACGAATCAAACATCCAATAACGCGCGGGCAAGGGTCTGCAGTTTACGGGTGAGCGGCCCGGTCGACCAGCGCGCCGAACCGTATGCGCATACCGGCCACACGCCATAAACGCTGTTACAGACAAAAACCTCATCAGCCCGGTACAACTGCTCGAGATCAACATCGGTAATCTGCGTAGCGATGCCTTGGGATTGGGCCTGAAACAACAATTCAGCGCGCATTACCCCGGCCACGCCGCAGCGACTCAGGTCGGGCGTAATCAAGACGCCATTGCACACCAGAAACAGGTTGCTGAACACACCTTCGATCACGCGTCCGGAAGTATCCAGCATCAGCCCTTCGGCATGCTCCGGACCGCCCCATTCAGCGCGGGCCATCACCTGTTCGAGGCGGTTGAGGTGCTTGAGACCGGCAAGCAAAGGCTGCTCGGACAAGCGCGTGGCGCAAGGAAACAGGGAAACACCCTGCTCGGCATGCGCGCCGGGATAAGCGGCCGGGGGGCTGCCTTGCAGGATGCGCCGGGTCGGGGCCGAAGGGGTAGCGGCATAGCCACGCTGGCTATCGCCCCGGGTCACGATCAGCTTCATCACACCTTGCCCCAGCCGTTGCGCATAGGCCTGCAACTCGGCGCTCAATGCAGCCATGTCGACATCGAGCCCCAACCGCTGGCACCCCAGCCCCAGGCGTTGCAGGTGGCGCTCCAGCAGCACGGGTACGCCGGCGCGTACGGCGATGGTTTCAAACAACCCATCGCCATAAGCCAGGCCGCGATCCCTCAGCGACAAAACGTCGGCCGGCTGACCGTCGACCCAGCTATCCATCAACCTGCGAACCGGCGGAACACCAGCGAGCCGTTGGTCCCGCCAAAGCCAAAGGAGTTGGATATCACCACGTCGATGTCCATGCCACGGGCGGTATGCGGTACGAAGTCCAGGTCGCAGCCCTCGTCCGGCTCATCGAGGTTGATGGTCGGCGGCGCGACCTGGCTGTTGATCGCCAGTACGCTGAAGATCGCCTCCACCGCACCTGCAGCTCCCAACAGATGGCCGGTCATGGACTTCGTCGAGCTGACAGCCAGCTTGTAGGCATGCTCACCGAACACAGTCTTGATCGCCTGGGCTTCGGCCAGGTCGCCGGCCGGGGTCGAGGTCCCATGGGCATTGATGTACTGGACCTGATCGGCGTTGACCTTCGCGTCCCGCAGGGCATTGGCAATACAACGGGCAGCACCGGCGCCGTCGGCCGGAGGCGAGGTCATGTGGTAGGCATCGCCACTGGTACCGAAGCCGATAAGTTCGGCATAGATCGTGGCACCACGGGCCTTGGCATGCTCAAGCTCTTCGAGCACCAATGCACCGGAACCGTCGGAGAGCACGAATCCATCACGGCCCTTGTCCCATGGACGGCTGGCGCGGGTCGGCTCGTCGTTGCGGGTCGACAGCGCACGGGACGCACCAAAGCCCCCCATGCCCAGGCCACACGCCGCCATCTCGGCACCGCCGGCGATCATCACGTCAGCTTCGTCGTACATGATGTTGCGGGCAGCCATGCCGATACAGTGAGTGCCCGTGGTGCAGGCCGTGGCAATGGCGTAGTTGGGTCCTTGCACACCCAGATGGATGGACAGGAAACCGGAGATCATGTTGATAATCGAGCCTGGCACGAAGAACGGCGATATCCGCCGCGGACCCGAATCGTGCAATGTACGGCTGGTTTCTTCGATATTGGTCAAACCGCCAATACCTGAGCCCATGGCGACGCCAATACGCTCACGGTTGGCATCGGTGACCTCCAGGCCAGCGTTACGCACCGCCTGGAACCCGGCCGCCAGGCCGTATTGAATGAACAGGTCAAGCTTGCGGGCTTCCTTGACCGACAGGTATTCCTCGACATTGAAACCCTTTACCGAGCCGCCAAAACGGGTGGAATAGGCAGAAAGGTCGGTGTGTTCGATCAGACCAATGCCACTACGGCCAGCCAGAATGCCCTGCCAACTGCTCGGCACATCCGTGCCCAGTGGCGACAACATACCCATACCGGTGACTACGACGCGTCTACGCGACACAGCACTCTCCTTTTTCTAATGACGACTTTGCATCAGGCCTAAAGAAAAAACCGCACGCCGTAATGGCAGTGCGGTTTTTCCATGACAGCTAGCGACGACTAAAAACGATTACGCGTGGTGGGCAGTAACGTAGTCGATGGCAGCTTGTACAGTAGTGATCTTCTCAGCTTCTTCGTCAGGAATCTCGGTCTCGAATTCCTCTTCCAGAGCCATCACCAGCTCAACGGTGTCAAGGGAGTCGGCACCCAGGTCTTCAACGAAGGAAGCAGTGTTGATGACTTCTTCTTCCTTGACGCCCAGTTGCTCGGCAACGATTTTCTTGACGCGCTCTTCGATGGTGCTCATACCTTGTTTTCACTCCTAATGGACAAATTCAGGCAGCTGGCCGGAGGCTAAGTGTATAGAAAGACTTTTCGGTTTTTCAACCGAAAGCTTGCCCCTCGAACCCTGACGGCCCGCCGCCTATAAATAAGTTGCAGCTTTATAACGGATTTTAGACAGCTCGTATGACATTTTTTTGAAGCAATCCGTCACATTTAACTCATATACATCCCGCCGTTCACCGGGATTGTAGCCCCCGTGACGTATGCCGCAGCGTCGGATGCAAGAAAAGCCACCACGGATGCGATTTCTTCAGCCTGCCCCAGACGCCCCAGCGGAATTTGTGTCAACAAGGCTTCACGCTGCGCTTCAGGCAATTCGCGGGTCATGTCGGTATCGATGAAACCCGGGGCTACCGAGTTTACCGTAATCGACCGTGAGCCCACTTCGCGCGCCAGCGCACGGCTGAAACCTTCCAGACCGGCCTTGGCCGAAGCATAGTTTACTTGGCCTGCGTTGCCCATGGCACCCACAACCGAGCCGATGTTGATAATACGACCCCAACGGGCCTTGGTCATGCCGCGCAGAACGCCCTTGGACAGCCGGTACAGGCTGTTCAGGTTGGTATCGATCACGTCGAACCATTCGTCATCTTTCATGCGCATCATCAGATTATCACGGGTGATACCGGCGTTATTGACCAGGATCGCCGGGACACCGAACTGCTCCTGGATAGCTGCCAGCACCGCCGTAACGGACTCATCGCTGGTGACATTCAGCTCAAGACCAGTGCCTTGAATGTCGTTTTCCTTCAGGGTCGCGGCGATACGCTCGGCGCCCGAAGCGGAAGTCGCAGTACCAACGACGATGGCGCCTTGGCGACCCAGTTCCAGAGCAATGGCCTGGCCGATGCCACGACTTGCACCGGTCACCAGTGCAACTTTACCTTGCAGACTCATGCAAGTTTCTCCTGTTCAGGCCTGCGCTGCACGAGCGGCAGCGAAAGCGTCTGGGGTATTGAGGTTGGATGTCGATACGCCTTCGGCGCAGCGTTTGTTCAGACCGGCCAGCACCTTGCCCGGGCCGCACTCGACCAACTCGGTCGCACCCTTGGCCGCCAGGGTCTGCACCGTTTCGACCCAGCGAACCGGCTTGTAGAGCTGCTCCAGCAAATCGCGCTTGAGGCTTTCGAGGTCCGGCGCCACATTGGCGCTGACGTTCTGTACCACGGGAATCTGCGGAACCTGCCAATCGATGGCGGCAATGGATTCGGCAAAGCGCTCGGCTGCAGGGCGCATCAGCTCACAGTGCGAGGGCACGCTGACCGGCAACGGCATGGCACGCTTGGCCCCACGCGCCTTGCAGCCCTCGATGGCACGATCCACGGCCGCCTTGGCCCCGGCGATCACCACCTGGCCAGGCGAGTTGAAGTTCACCGCGCTGACCACATCGCCTTGCGCCGCTTCGGCACAGGCCGCCAGCACATCGGCGTCTTCCAGGCCGAGAATCGCAGCCATGCCGCCTTGTCCGGCCGGGACGGCTTCCTGCATCAATTGGCCACGACGCTCCACTAGCTTTACCGCGTCGCCGAGACTCAAGCTGCCGGCTGCCACGAGGGCGCTGTACTCACCCAGGCTATGGCCGGCAACGAACGCAGGGCGCGCACCGCCTTCAGCCAGCCACAGGCGCCAGAGCGCGATCGAGGCCGTCAGGATGGCCGGCTGGGTCTTGTCGGTTTGATTGAGTAGCTCTTCGGGCCCTTGCTGGGTCAGTGCCCACAAGTCATAGCCGAGTGCGTCGGACGCTTCTTTGAATGTTTCGAGGACCAGCGGATATTGCGCGCCCAGTTCGGCCAGCATGCCGAGGGACTGCGAGCCCTGTCCTGGAAAGACGAATGCGAGGGAAGCAGACATGAAAACAAAGCCCCTAATGATCTTGTCGTCAAAAATTGACGCCCCTGGGGGCGCTAGGAAACTGACAATTGGATGGTGGGTTGAACCGACCGGTCACATTTAAGCATTGTCGGACGAAAACGCCTAAGGTAACAAATCTTCGAGGCGACCATGAAGGCGCTCGGGCAGGTTTTCCTGTATTTCGATCACCGCACGGTTGATGGCACTTTGAAAACCCTGCACCCCGGCGGACCCGTGACTCTTGATCACGATGCCCTGCAATCCGAGGAAACTTGCACCGTTATGCCTCGCCGGCGCCAGATCAGCCTGCAGACGTCGCATCAGGGGCAGCGCCAGGGCACCCACCAGCCGGGAGGCCAGGCTTTGCCGGAACAAGGTCTCGATGCGCTCACTGATCATGATCGCCAGCCCCTCGCTGGACTTGAGCAGGATATTGCCAACGAAGCCGTCGCACACGACCACGTCCGCCTCGCCCCGGTACAAGCCGTCGCCCTCCACAAAGCCGATGTAGTTGATCCCGCGCGCACCCTGCAACAGAGTGGCGGCCAACTTGACCTGCTGGTTGCCCTTGATGTCTTCGGTACCGATGTTCAACAGTGCTACGCGGGGGCGTACGATACCCAGCGTTTCAGCGGCCACCGAGCCCATGACCGCGAATTGCAGCAGATGCTCGGCACTGCAATCGACGTTGGCCCCCAAATCCAGCAACTGACAGAAACCGCGCCGGGTCGGTATTGCCGCAACCATTGCCGGCCTGTCGATCCCCGGAAGCGTCTTGAGCACGTAACGCGACAGCGCCATCAAGGCGCCTGTATTCCCAGCGCTCACACAGGCCTGAACCTTGCCATCGCGCAGCAACTCCAGAGCCACTCGCATCGATGCATCGGGCTTGCCCCGCAGCACCTGGGCAGGTTTTTCGTCCATGGCAATAATTTCAGACGCAGGAGTAATCGTCAGGCGCGCACGATCCACAGCCGGCTGGCCGTTGAGCATTTCTTCCAGGAGGGAGGGTTGACCGACAAGGGTCAGGTGCAGCGAGGGCGTAGCATTCAGGCAAGCAAGACTGGCCTGAACAATGCTGCGGGGACCGAAGTCCCCGCCCATTGCGTCAATCGCGATGACTTGAGCGGACAAGGATTACTCGTCAGCGCCCTTGTCGATCACTTTGCGACCACGGTATACGCCTTCTGGCGATACGTGGTGACGCAGGTGAACTTCACCGGTGGTTTTTTCTACAGACAGAGTGCTAGCCTCGAGAGCGTCGTGCGAACGGCGCATGTCACGGGCAGAGCGGGATTTTTTGTTCTGCTGAACAGCCATAATTGATTAACTCCTAAACGTTTGGGTCACGCTTTAACTGCGCCAATACACTGAACGGGTTGGACCGCGTTACCTCGTCCTCGCTCGGCTCGGGCTCATCTGCTCCCGCCGGCTGCTGGCATTCTTCCGGATGATGAGCAGGCACAATGGGCAAGGCGAGCAAAAGCTCATCCTCGATCAGCGCCTGCAGATCCAAAGGATCTTCGCCCAGTTCCAGCACGTCATAGCCTTTCGGCAACGACTGGGTATTCGCACCCTCCTTCACCACGGCGTAACTGCACTCGCTGTGGATCGGCAGGGTGACCAGCTCAAGACAACGCTGGCAAACCATTTTGACTTCAGTGTCGATAAAACTGTGGATCACCACAGATTTACGTTCATCTCGTTCAAAAACGAATTTGGCCTGGACCGTTCCGATATCGTCGGAAAGCGGGTCGCAGAGTCTCTTCAAATCGGCCAGCGGCAGTTCACCTTGAAGGGTGGTGCCACGGTCAGCCAATTTGCGCGGGTCAACGTGAGGTGGAATCGGGTCATTCAACATAGGCGCAGCATTATAGGGATGCACCCGGCCATGTCAAAGGAAATTCAGCCCTGTCCGTCACCGGTGCGCCTCGCTAGAATTCGCCCCTGCCCTTTGGAGATGTCCATGCTGCCTTTATTACTTGCCTCCAGCTCGGCCTATCGCCGGGAATTGCTCGACCGCCTGGGACTACCATTCGTCTGCCGCTCGCCGGATATCGACGAAAGCCAGCACCCAGGCGAACCCGCCGTGGAACTGGTGAAACGCCTGGCCCGGGAGAAAGCCCAGGCACTGGCGGACAGCCATCCAGCCCACCTGATCATCGGATCGGACCAGGTCGCAATACTCGGCGAGCGCATACTGGGCAAGCCCCACACCTTCGAGAAAGCCCGCGAACAACTGCTGGCCGCCAGCGGCACCCAGGTTACGTTCCTGACAGGCCTGGCACTGCTCAACAGCCAGACCGGAAATTGTCAGGTCGATTGCGTACCTTTTACCGTCAACATGCGCACGCTGGACCCGGAACGCGTCGAACGCTATCTGCTAATCGAACAACCCTATGACTGCGCCGGAAGCTTCAAGGCCGAAGGCTTGGGGGTCAGCCTGTTCGAAAGCACTCATGGCCCGGACGCCACCAGCCTGATCGGCCTGCCGCTGATTCGTCTTGTGGACATGTTACTGGCCGAGGGCGTGCAGATCCCCTGAGCAGGGCGATTGAACCCCCCCCTCCCGCAGTGGCTCCTCCCCAGGAGTCCCCCCCCCAAAGGGCTCAGCGCAGCGCAGGCCCCTGGAAGCCCATCCACATTGCCAGATGCTCGGCGACGCTCGCGCCCAGCTTCTTCGAGAAGCGGTCGATCGGCGACTCTTCGATGGTGAAATCCACCAACTCCTTCTGGCCAATCACATCCCGCGCCACCGAACTGGCACTGCCCAACCCATCGATCAAACCCAACGACAGTGCCTGCTCTCCGGACCAGACCAGACCGGAGAACAGTTCTGGATGCTCCTTGTCCTTGAGTCGCTCACCCCGCCCTTTCTTGACGCTGGCAATGAATTGTTTATGGGTGGTGTCCAGCACACCCTGCCAGAACGCAGTTTCCTCGGGCTTTTGCGGCTGGAATGGATCAAGGAACGATTTGTGCTCGCCGGCGGTGTACACCCTGCGCTCGATACCCAGCTTGTCCAGCGTCTCGACGAAACCATAACCGGCTGCGGTCACACCAATGGACCCCACCAGACTGGCCTTGTCGGCATAGATCTGGTCTGCCGCACTGGCAATGTAATAGGCACCAGAGGCACCAAGATCGGAAATTACCGCATAAACCTTGATTTCCGGGTGCGCCGCACGCAAACGGACGATCTCATCGTAGACATAGCCCGCCTGCACGGGGCTGCCACCCGGACTGTTGATACGCAGCACCACACCCTTGACCTTCGAATCCTCGAACGCCGCCCGCAAGCTGCCGATGATGTTATCCGCACTGGCAGTCTCCTTGTCGGCAATCATGCCCTCGACATCGATCACCGCGGTATAGGCCGAACCGCCTCCCGGGCTCTTCTTCATCTCGATCGCCTGAATGAACAGCGACAACGCAACAAACAGGTAAATAAAAGTCAGCGATTTGAAGAAAATCCCCCAACGGCGAGCGCGGCGCTGCTCCTGCACCCCGGCCAGCAGGGTCTTCTCCAGCAGCTTCCAACTCTTGTCGTCACCGTTATCAGCGCTTGCCTTGGCCGGTGCCTTCCATTCATCGGTCATACATGCATCCCCAACAGACTTTAATCGGCACCCCGGCACAGCCAGGCGTGCAATTCAGGAAAATGATCGATCGACAGTTGCGGCTCGAACGCCCGTAGCGCCTCGATCGTCTGCGCGCCGTAGCTGACCGCCACCGACCCCATGCGGGCATTACGCGCCATCTGCAGATCGAACGACGAATCCCCCACCATCAGTGCCTGTTCCGGGCGCGCGTCGCAGTGGGCCAGGATCTGTTCGAGCATCAGCGGATGAGGTTTGCTGGCCGTTTCGTCGGCGGCGCGAGTGATATCGAAATAATCCTCCCAACCATGGGCCTTCAACACCCGATCCAAGCCACGACGAGCCTTCCCGGTGGCAACAGCCAGTTGATACCCTTCCGCCCTCAACGCCTGAAGCGTATCCACCACACCCTCGAACAACGGCGAAGGCTCAGCTTCCAGCGCGATGTAATGGTCGGCGTAATGCTGCCGGAAGAGCACCAACTCTTCGTCGCTGATCTCTGGATACAGACTGCGAATCGCTTCCGGCAAGCCGAGACCGATAATGCCCTTTACCGCATAGTCGTCACGCCTGGCAACGCCCGTACGATCGGATGCGGCATGCATCGACTCAACGATCCGACCGATGGAATTGGCCAGAGTGCCGTCCCAATCGAAAATCAGCAGCTTGTAGTCAGGGTGCACTCAACCGCTCCACGGTTCTGGCCCACATTTCATCCACTGGCGCCTGTAACTTCAACTCACCCCCATCGGGCAGCGGCACAGTGAGCATGTAAGCATGGAGGAAAAGACGCTTGCCGCCCAGATCACGGATTTCCCGGGTGAAATCGTCGTCCCCGTATTTGGGGTCACCGGCAATGCAATGCCCGGCGTGCAGCGTATGCACGCGAATCTGGTGGGTGCGACCGGTGATCGGCTTGGCCTCGATCATGGTGGCGAACTCGCCGAATCGACGCAGCACCTTGAATACGGTCAATGCGTCCTTGCCCTCATCATTGACTTCGACCATGCGCTCGCCGGAACGCAGGTTGCTCTTGAGCAGTGGCGCACGCACCTGCTTGATGGACGTCGCCCAGTGACCACGGACCAGCGCCATGTAGCGCTTGTCGACACCATCGCCACGCAGCTGCTCGTGCAGGTGGCGCAACATACTGCGCTTTTTGGCGATCATGAGCAGGCCCGAGGTATCGCGATCCAGACGATGGACCAATTCCAACTCCTTGGCATCGGGGCGCAACTGACGAAAGGCTTCGATCACGCCGAAATCCAGGCCGCTACCACCGTGAACCGCAATGCCCGCGGGCTTGTTGATCACGATCAGGGCTTTGTCTTCGTAGATGATCGCAGCCTCAAGGCGTTGCAACAGGCCTTGGGCAACCGGCACCGGCTCATCGCGCTCAGGCACGCGAACCGGCGGCACGCGCACGATATCACCGGCCTGGAGCTTGTATTCGGGCTTGATCCGGCCCTTGTTCACGCGCACCTCACCCTTGCGCAAAATGCGGTAGATCAAGGTCTTGGGCACGCCTTTGAGTCGGGCCAGGAGAAAATTATCGATTCGTTGGCCGGCATATTCCGGCGAGACCTCGAGCAGTTGAACGCCAGGGGTCGAAGGGGCAGTAGTCGTCATGGCGGCGATCATAACAATTTTTTATGGAATTGAAGCACTTAATCATTGCTGCTATAGTCGCGAACGCCGCCAAAAGTGGCTGGACAGCGGACCAGCGGTCAAAAACCGGCCCTGACCAACGCAATTCACGAGGACGAGAGGCCGTCCTACGGGGCTTTTGCTACGTATCGGCAGAGTTTGCAGGTGTAACGAGCGCAGGTGACATGAGGCCTGAAATACGCCGCGAAGCAGAGTTTTGACTCGCCTTGCGTGCCACATTCACGGCCAGTTCACAAAGTGCAGTCAGTTGCGAACGACCCCGGGCGAAAGCTTCGGAAACAACGCCTAATTAGCCATGATGCGTGACCTCCCCTTCCGGAGCTCACGGTAAATGCCAACCCGCTGCGGATTCTGCGCGCGGCAGCACCCGAATTATCAGGGATACGTGTAGGGTGGAGATGTACAACCGTCGGACTGTGTAGCACTAGGCTTATATATAGACGCTTCATCTCGTCCACAGGCGCCGGTTGATTCCTCCTCCTGACTGAGTGCTTGAGTACCAGCAAGCAGGACGCGTCCGTCGCGACTCCGCCCTCATCGGGCCGGACTCGCTGGACACTGGAGTGGTCAGCCACTTCCATGACGCACCTGACACCGACCGTGAGAAGTCGTGTGTGCCGAACGCCGTTTCCGGCAGCCCGGAAACCGACGGTACTACATGAAAAGAATGCTGATTAACGCAACTCAACCCGAAGAGTTGCGTGTTGCACTGGTAGACGGCCAGCGCCTCTACGACCTGGATATCGAATCCGGTGCACGCGAGCAGAAGAAGGCCAACATCTATAAAGGCCGGATTACTCGCATCGAACCAAGCCTTGAGGCTGCCTTTGTCGATTTCGGCTCCGAGCGCCACGGCTTCCTGCCCCTCAAAGAAATCTCCCGCGAATACTTCAAGAAGGCCCCCGAAGGTCGCGTCAATATCAAGGACGTCCTGAGCGAAGGCCAGGAAGTCATCGTCCAGGTCGAAAAGGAAGAGCGTGGCAACAAGGGCGCCGCCCTGACCACCTTCATCAGCCTCGCCGGCCGTTACCTGGTCCTGATGCCCAACAACCCGCGTGCCGGTGGCATTTCCCGCCGCATCGAAGGCGAAGAACGCAACGAACTGCGTGAAGCCCTCAATGGCCTGGTCGCCCCGGCCGACATGGGCCTGATCGTTCGCACCGCCGGCCTGGGCCGCAGCAGCGAAGAAATGCAGTGGGACCTCGACTACCTGCTGCAGCTGTGGACCGCCATCAAGGAAGCTTCGCTGGATCGCTCCGCGCCGTTCCTGATCTACCAGGAAAGCAACGTCATCATCCGCGCCATCCGCGACTACCTGCGCCAGGACATCGGCGAAGTGCTGATCGACAGCGTCGAAGCCCAGGACGAAGCCCTGACCTTCATTCGCCAGGTGATGCCGCAGTACGCCAGCAAGATCAAGCTCTACGAAGACAGCGTCCCGCTGTTCAACCGCTTCCAGATCGAAAGCCAGATCGAGACCGCGTTCCAGCGCGTCGTCGAACTGCCGTCCGGCGGCTCCATCGTCATCGATCCGACCGAAGCCCTGGTGTCCATCGACATCAACTCGGCCCGCGCCACCAAAGGCAGCGACATCGAAGAAACCGCCCTGCAGACCAACCTGGAAGCAGCCGAGGAAATCGCCCGTCAGTTGCGCCTGCGTGACATCGGCGGCCTGATCGTCATCGACTTCATTGACATGACCCCGGCCAAGAACCAGCGCGCCGTGGAAGAAAAAGTCCGTGAGTGCCTGGAAGCCGACCGCGCCCGCGTGCAGGTTGGCCGCATCTCGCGTTTCGGCCTGCTGGAGATGTCCCGTCAGCGCCTGCGTCCTTCCCTGGGTGAAAGCAGCGGCATCGTCTGCCCACGCTGCAACGGCACCGGCATCATCCGTGACGTCGAGTCGCTGTCCCTGGCGATCCTGCGCCTGATCGAAGAAGAAGCCCTGAAAGACCGCACCGCCGAAGTCCGTGCCCAGGTGCCGATCCCGGTGGCCGCTTTCCTGCTCAACGAAAAACGCAACTCGATCACCAAGATCGAACTGCGCACCCGGGCCCGCATCGTCATTCTGCCGAACGATCATCTCGAGACGCCGCACTTCGAAGTCCAGCGCCTGCGCGACGACAGCCCGGAAGCCCACACCAACCAGTCCAGCTACGAGATCGCCGCTGCCGCCGCCGAAGTGGAAGACGTCCAGCCAGCCGCCGCCACCCGCACCCTGGTTCGCCAGGAAGCTGCCGTCAAGACCGCTCCGGCCCGTGCAAACGCTCCAGTACCGACCGAAGTCGCCGCACCGGCACCCGCACCGGTCGCTGCGCCTGAACCAAGCTTGTTCAAGGGGCTGGTGAAGTCCCTGGTCAGCCTGTTCGCCACCAAGGAAGAGCCGGCCGCGCCAGTCGCTGTCGCCAAACCTGCAACCGAACGCCCTGCCCGCAACGAAGAGCGTCGCAACGGTCGTCAACAGACCCGTAACCGCAACGGTCGTCGTGATGAGGAGCGCAAGCCTCGTGAAGAACGTGCCCCGCGTGAAGAGCGCGCACCACGTGAGCCACGTGAAGAACGCCAGCCACGCGAGCTTCGTGAAGAAGCACCTGCCGTAGCCCGCGAAGAACGCGCACCACGCCCACCGCGTGAGGAGCGTCAACCACGTGCTCCACGCGAGGATCGCAAGCCACGTGGCGAGCGCGAAGAGCGTGTTCGTGAACTGCGCGAGCCGCTGGATGCCGCCCCTGCCGCTGCCGCTGAAGAGCGTCCGGCTCGCCAGCCTCGCGAAGAACGCGCACCACGTCCTCCGCGTGAAGAGCGTCAGCCACGGGCCGAACAGGCCGCCGCTGCCAGCGAAGACGAAGTACTGAACACCGAGGAGCAGTTGCAGGAAGACGGTCACGACACCGCTGAAGGTGATCGTCCACGCCGCCGCTCCCGTGGCCAGCGTCGTCGCAGCAACCGTCGCGAGCGTCAACGCGATGCCAACGGTAACGTGATCGAAGGTTCGGAAGAGTCCGGCGTCACCGAGGCGCCAAGCGCTGCGGACCTGGCCGCCGGCCTGGCCGTCACTGCCGCGGTAGCCAGCAGCACCGTCAGTGCCCCGGCCGAAGCCCAGGCCAACGAACAGGCCGAACGCGCCACCGCCGCTGTGGAAAACGCGCCAGTGGAAACCCCAGTGGTCGAAGCCACCACGCCAGTCGAAGCCACCGCTTCGCCGGAAGTGGAAGTCGCACCGGTTCGTGAAGCCCAGCCTGAAGCCGAATCCGCCGCCGAACCGGCGCCGGTCGTCGAGCAACCTGTAGTTGCCGTTGAAGCTGAGCCTGTGGTCGAAACGCCGGCCGAGGAAAAAGCACCGGAGCCGGTACGCGAGGAGCAGACCGCGTTCAACTGGAATCCGGAGCCTGCTGCGCCGGCACCGGTTGTCGAACCAGAGCCGACGCCGGAGCCCGTGAAGGCGGTCGAGCCAGCGCCTGTTGTCGAAGCTCCAACGGTTGCCGAGGTACAGACACCAGTCGCAGTACCTGCACCGGTCAGCGCCCTGACCCCGAACGGTCGTGCGCCGAACGATCCACGTGAAGTGCGTCGTCGCAAACGTGAAGCCGAACGTCTGCAGAAGGAAGCCGAACTGGCCGCCGCTGCTGCCGCCCAGGCACCGGTCGCCGAGCCTGCCCCGGTAGTTGAAGCCGCCGAGGCGCCTCCTGCCCCGGTCGCTGAAACCGCTGCCGAGCCTGCTCCGGCTGAATCGGCGCCTGCGCACGACGAGCCTCAGCATTCCGTGGAAGCTGAAGAAGTTGCACCGCGCCACACCCCGGCCCTGGAAAAAGAGCACGAGCCTAAACCTCACGCCTGATTCCATCGCCCGATAAAAAGCCCCGCCTGGTAACACCCGGCGGGGCTTTTTTATGTCAGTCGGACCGAGTCACCCTCATCGCGAGCAAGCCCGCTCCCACAGAGGACTCGTGTGTATTGCCAGTCCCATAGAGATTCGAGGCGCTTATCAGTTGAAGGTCAACGCTTCGGGTACGTCGACGTCCCAGGTCACACCTGGATCATCCACGCTCACCTCGACCACTTGCGCCCCGGCAAACAACGCCTTAGCGCCGCGATCTCCGGTCAGAGCCATCAACCCGGGACCAAAGGCACGGCCAAAACCCACGGGATGTCCATACTCACCGGCGAGCATTGGTACACAAATACCCTCTTCACGAATCCCCAATGCCACCCGTTCTATGCTCGATGGCAGAATAAATGGCATATCGCCCAGCAGGATCAGCCAACCATCCTGATCCGGGCAAGCCTGGACCCCAGCCGCGATACTATCTCCCAGACCCGGCGAGTCCAGCTCGACAATATCGCACCCATACGCCTGGGCCATGCGAATGGCCTGGGGCCGCCCTTCACGGGTGACCAGCACGCGCTTTGCCAGTGAGGCAGGCACATTCACCAACACGTGCTCGATCACCGAGCGCACGGAGCCATCACGCCCCGCGCAATCGGCCAGCAATTTATCCTTGTCAGGACCTGCAACCTGCCGAAAACGGTTGCCCAATCCGGCCGCCACAATGATCACGCCAATGGAATCGGCCATGTACCCTCCTTGCAGCACATTACAACGGTTTTTTCTGCCGAAGCTCCACGCCGTTCTTGATGGCCACGATTTCGGCCAGCAGCGACAAGGCGATCTCCGCCGGGGTGTGGCTGCCGATGTGCAAGCCGATCGGACCATGCAACCGTTCGATGGCCTGTGCTGACAAGCCTAGCTGAGCCAGATTATCCCGGCGCTTCTGGCTGTTGACCCGCGAACCCAGGGCCCCGACATAGAACGCCTTCGAATCCAGGGCTGTCAGCAGCGCCATGTCGTCCAGGCGCGGATCATGGGTCAAGGCGACAATGGCCGTGCGTTCGTCGGTCTGGATACTCAACACCGCTTCGTCGGGCATCCCTGAGACGAAACGCCCGTGCTGCTCTTCCCAGCCATAGACAAACTCCTTGCGGGGATCACAGATCAGCACTTCGAAATCCAGCAACCGGGCCATTTCCGCCACGTAACGGGACAGTTGCCCGGCGCCGATCAGCAGCAGCCGCCAACGCGGGCCATAAATGGCCCGCAGCGTCTGGCCGTCAAACACCAATGCATCGCTTTTGCTGGCGGGGGCCAGGGTCACGCTGCCGGTGGCGACGTTCAATTCACGTGCGACAATCTCATGGGCTTCGCAACGCTCCAACAGCTCGGCGACCCATTGCGGATCGCCGACCCGCTCTTCGGTCAGGCGCAGGGTGCCGCCGCACGGCAGGCCAAAGCGCGCGGCCTCTTCGCGGGTGACACCGTAGGTGATGAGCTGTACCGGCGGGCCATCCGCCGGGATGCGGCCGTCGTGCAGCCGGGCGATCAAGTCGTCCTCGACACAACCGCCCGACACGGAGCCAATCACCACGCCATCCTCCCGCAGGGCCAGCATTGCTGCCGGCGGTCTCGGCGCGGTGCCCCAGGTCTGGACCACGGTAAACAGCACCACTCGCTGCCCGGCGCGGCGCCATTGGAGCACGCTGCGCAGGACGTT
Source organism: Pseudomonas uvaldensis (assembly GCF_021271205.1). Classification (GTDB taxonomy): domain Bacteria; phylum Pseudomonadota; class Gammaproteobacteria; order Pseudomonadales; family Pseudomonadaceae; genus Aquipseudomonas; species Aquipseudomonas uvaldensis. The sequence continues at coordinate 149,776 of NZ_JAIWKS010000008.1, read as the reverse complement.
CAGGTCAACGCTGTCCATCAGGCCTTGGCCTGTTGCCAGCCTTGCAGCTGGTAACGTACAGGCAGGTTGCGGATGCGCTTGCCGGTCGCGGCAAATATCGCATTGCACAGGGCAGGCGCAATCGGTGGCACGCCCGGCTCACCGACACCGCCCAACGGCACGTCGCCTGGCGGCGTCACCAGATGCACGGTCACTTCCTTGGGCGCCAGGGACATGCGCGCCACTTCGTACATATGGAAGTTATCCTGCTGCACCTTGCCATCCTTGAAGCTGATCTCTCCCACCATCGCATTGCCCAGGCCCATGACGCAGGCCCCTTCGAACTGAGAACGGATGCGTTCGGGATTGATCTGCGGACCGCAGTCCACCGCGATGTTGGCCTTTTGCACGATCACCGTGCCGTCTTCCCTGACTTCCACTTCGATCGCCGCCGCTACGTAGGTGACGAAGCTGTAATGTACCGCCAGTCCAAGACCACGCCCCTTGGGCAGCTGCTGCCCCCAGCCAGCCGCCTCGGCGACGGTTTCCAGCACCGTGCGGATCCGTGCCGTATCGATGGGATAACGCTCGGGGGATTCACCGTAGTTCCATTCCTCGCTCAAGGTACGGGGATCGATCTTGCGATCCGGTCCCAGCAATTTGAGGTGATACTTCAACGGGTCTTCTCCAGCCTTGTGAGCCAGTTCATCGATGAAACTCTGGATTGCAAAGCCATGGGGAATGTTAGACACCGAGCGGTACCAGCCCACCCGGGTATGGGCAGTCGCTTCGGGGTTTTCCAGGCGCAGGTTGGGAATCGCATAGGCCATGTTGGTAACGCCCATGCCCAGTTCGAACGGCGCTTCGTGGGTCATGTCCGGTGCGAACAGCGCGGTGATGCTGGGGGCCACAGTGCGATGCAGCCAGCCGGACGGCATCCCGTCCCGGCTCAGACCGGCCTTCAGGTATTCGACCGATACCGTATGGAAATAAGAGTGATGGATGTCATCCTCCCGAGTCCACTGCACCCGGATCGCCTGGCCGGGAAACTCCTTGGCCAGCACGGCCGCTTCTAGGACGAAGTCGGGCTTGGATTTGCGCCCGAAACCGCCGCCCAGCAGTGTGATGTTCACCGTGACTTTCTCGAAGGGGATCCCCAGACGCTCGGCAATGCGCTCACGAGTGACCTGAGGGGCCTGGCTCGGTGCCCAGGCTTCGCACTGGCCATCCTTGAATCGGGCGACGGCGACCATGGGCTCCATCGGCGATTGGGACAGATGCGGCAGATAATACGTCGCTTCCAGGGTCGAGTCGGCCTTCGTCAGCGCGTCGTCTATGTCACCGGTATTGCGTACGACCTTGCCGGGCTTGAGGGCCGCGGCTTCGAGTTCCTTGCGATAGGCACCGGACTCATAGCCGGCATTCGGGCCATCGTCCCATTCGATTTTCAGCGCCTCGCGCCCCTTGATCGCCGCCCAGGTATTCTTCGCCACCACCGCCACGCCACCCAGGGGCTGGAACTCCGAAGGCAACGGCCGGCCTTCGATCTGCACCACCTTGAGCACGCCCGGTACCTTCAGCGCCGCGCTGCTGTCGACGGTCTTGACCTTGCCACCATAGACCGGCGGGCGCGCCACGACGGCGTAGAGCATGCCGTCGAAATGCACGTCGGCGCCGAATACGGCACGACCGTTGACGATGTCCGCGCCGTCGATGGCCCGGCTCGCCTCCTTGCCAATGTAGCGAAACTCCGATGGCTGCTTGAGGCGCAAGCCATCGCGGGCCGGTACCGGCAAGGCACTGGCCGCGGCCGCCAGCTCACCGTAACCCAGTTGTCGACCGGAAGGCTGGTGAACCACGTTGTGCAGCTGGGCGCGGCACTCGCCCACCGGAACCTTCCACTGCGCGGCGGCGGCCTGCTCCAGCATGGTCCTGGCGGCGGCCCCGCAGCGACGCATCGGCTCGTACCAATGGCGCATGCTTCGCGAGCCATCGGTGTCCTGGTTGCCGAAGCGCACCTCATCGGCCGGGGCCTGCTGCACCTTCACCCGAGCCCAATCAGCGTCCAGTTCATCGGCCACCACCATGGTCAGGCTGGTGCGCACACCCTGGCCCATTTCCGAGCGGTTGCAGATCACCGTCACAGTGCCATCGCCAGCAATGCTCACGTACACCTTGGGGTCATCGACTGCGCCATGCGGCATGCCCTCGGCGCCAAATTTCTTATCTTCGGCGAAGGCGTCCGGCAGCCCCCAGCTGGCGGCCAGTACCAGCACACCCGTGGCGCTGGCGCCTTTGAGAAAACCGCGGCGGCTGAGGTTGCTCAGTACGAAATCATCGGGCAAACGGCTCATGCCTTGGCCTCCTTCAGATGCGTGGAAGCCTGCCGGATCGCGGTCTTGATCCGGTTGTAGGTGCCGCAGCGGCAGATATTTCCGACCATGGCTTCTTCGATCTGCTCATCGCTCGGGTTGGGATTGCGCTTGAGCAAGGCCGTCGCGGACATGATCTGCCCGCCCTGGCAATAACCGCACTGGGCCACGGCGGTATCGAGCCAGGCCCTCTGGACGACTTGCCCGATCGGGTCGGCATGGAGCTCGTCGATGGTGCTGATGTTCTGCCCTTTCACCGAACCGATCGGCGTGATGCAGCTGCGCGCCGGGGCGCCGTCGATGTGGATGGTGCACGCACCACACAAGCCCATGCCGCAGCCGAATTTGGTGCCGTTGTAACCGGCCACATCCCGGATCGCCCACAGCAGCGGCATGTCCTCGGTCACATCCAGTTGATGATCTTTTCCATTGAGTTTCAGGGTAATCATGGGCACGCCCGCATAGTTATCGAGTTATGGGGTCGAGCAATCTGCCGCTTGGGTAACGGTTCGGTTGTCGCAGACTGGCTCAGGCTGATCGGCTCTCTTATGCGGACACGCAGGTGTCTGCACCGGGCCTTCGGGATGCGATGGTCGCATCGTCAGCGAGCTAAATTAACCCAGGATCAAGCAAAACGCCCTGCACAATCCTGCACAAATGAGTGTGGCAGGGATTGTTCAGGGCGTTGTTCAGTTGATCGCGAGCAGACTTTGTTCCATAGGTCGCTCAGCACCCGTGGGCGCAGGCGACGGCAAGGGCAGCCAATCAGTATCGATTAGGCTCCATTTCCAGCTCGACCTGGAAACGTTTGGCAATATCTTTCTGAATGCGCAATGCCAGGTCCAGCAGTTGCGAACCGGTCGCCTCGCCGTAATTGACCAGCACCAATGCCTGCAACTTATGCACACCGGCATCGCCTTCGCGAAAGCCCTTCCAGCCAGCCCGCTCGATCAGCCAGCCGGCGGCCAGTTTCATCTGCCCCTCAGGCTGTGGATAAGCCACCAGGTCGGGATATTGGAGCTTGAGCTGCTCCACTTGCGCGGCCGGCACCAATGGATTCTTGAAGAAACTGCCGGCATTGCCCAGCACGGCAGGGTCCGGCAGTTTTTCGCTGCGAATGCTGCAAATGGCCCGGCCGACATCGGCAGGCGTCGGCTGATCGATGCCTTGCTCGGCCAACCGCTGGCGGACCGGACCGTACTCCAGGTGCAAGTGTGCGACGCGACTCAGGACAAAGCGCACCCTGAGGATCAACCAGCGACCCGCCTGTTGCTTGAACAGACTGTCACGGTAGGCAAAGCGGCACTCTTCAAGGGTGAATGCCCGCAGCTCGCCGGTCTGGCGATCCAGCGCAGTGAGACCGGCGAAGACATCCTTGATCTCGACGCCGTAGGCGCCGATGTTTTGCATCGGCGCAGCCCCCACGGTACCGGGGATCAGGCTGAGGTTTTCCAGCCCCGACCAACCTTGCGCCAGCGTGTGCTGGACAAACGGGTGCCACGGCTCCCCTGCCTCGGCCTCGACCACCACCCGCTCGCCGTCGTCGTCGAGCAGGCGAATCCCCCGGCTGGCCATGCGCAGCACCAGTGCGTCGATGTCGCCGGTCAACAGCAGGTTGCTGCCGCCGCCAATCACCAGCAGTGGAACATCGTGCCCGGCGGCATAGGCCAGCGCCTCGCGGACATCCTCATCGCCCAGGGCGTCGGCGAACAACCGAGCCTTGACGTCGACGCCGAAGCTGTTGAACGGCTTGAGGCTGACGTCACTGCGTATCTGCAAGCTCATAGCCGTCCCTTCAGTTCGATCACCAGACGATCCGTGGCGCGTTCGATCAGGTCGAGCACGTGTTCGAAACCCTGTTCGCCGTCGTAGTACGGGTCCGGCACGTCGTCGAGTTCAGCCTCGTAGCGACGCAGAAACAGGTCCAGTTCGGCCCTGGCATTGGCCGGTTGCAAGGTTTTGAGATGGCGTAGATTGTTGCCGTCCATCGCCAGGATCAGGTCGTAGGCGGCGAAGTCAGCCCGGCTGACCTGCCGCGCGCGTTGGGCCGACAAGTCGTAGCCGCGCCGTAGGGCTGCAGCCTGGCTGCGCTTGTCCGGGGCCTTGCCCACGTGCCAGTCACCGGTACCGGCGGAAGCGACTTCCACCTGCCCGGCCAGCCCGGCCTCGCGCAGTTTGTGCCGCAGGATGCCCTCGGCGGTGGGCGACCGGCAGATATTGCCGAGGCAGACGAACAGAACCCGCATCAGGCCTCCAGCAGGCGACGAACGCGCTCGAGGTCTTCAGGTGTGTCGACTCCGGTCGGCGGTGCGATCAAGGCATCGTCGACGTGGATCCGCACGCCATGCCAGAGCGCACGCAACTGTTCCAGGGACTCAGTGTTTTCCAGCCAGCACGGGCCCCAGTTCACGAAGTCCTGGAGGAAACCGGCGCGGTAGGCATAAATGCCGATGTGGCGGCGATACGGCACACCATCGGGCATCACGTCGCGACTCTGCGCGAAGGCATCCCGGGCCCAGGGCAACGTCGCACGGCTGAAGGTCAACGCCAGGCCATTGAGGTCACTGACCACCTTGACCACGTTCGGGTTGAACAAGGTCTGGACGTCCTTGATCGGCTCGGCCAGGGTGGCCATGCGCGCTTCGGGGTGGGCCGCCAGGTTGGCCGCGACCTGGTCGATCACGCTGGGCGGGATCATTGGCTCGTCGCCTTGCACGTTGACGACGATGGCATCGGGCTCCAGGCCCAGCTTCGCCGCGACTTCCGCGAGTCGATCAGTACCGGAGTTGTGGTCTTCGCGGGTCAGCACCACTTCGGCGCCGAAGCCGTTGCAGGCCTCGACGATGCGCGCATCATCCGTGGCCACGACCACGCGCCCGGCGCTGCTCTTGCAGGCCTGCTCCCACACATGCTGGATCATCGGTTTGCCGGCAATCGGCAGCAACGGTTTGCCGGGCAGGCGCGTCGAGGCGAAGCGCGACGGAATGACAACAGTAAAAGCCGTGGTCATTTGTCCAGGCGCTCGTCGGTGGTCAGGGTACGGGCTTCGCTTTCCAGCATCACCGGGATGCCGTCGCGAATCGGATACGCAAGACCGGCGCCCTTGCTGATCAGCTCGGTCTTGTCGGCGCTGAGCTTGAGCGGGCCCTTGCAGACCGGGCAGGCCAGAATGTCGAGCAGTTTGGTGTCCATGAGATTCCCCTGGATAAACGTTTTAAGGCAAAAGACGATCCGGCAACAGGCGCATCAACTGCGTATCGAACCAAACCGCGAAGGCCGGTGATGGCGCGGCATCCACCGCCAGGTACCACCAGTCAGGCGAGGCGAAGGCACGGCATTTGACCGCGTCCTTTTCCGTCATGACCACTGGCAACGAGGGTGTAAAGCTCAAGGCCTGGACGCTGTATTCGGCATGGTCGGCAAACCCGTGCGGTATAGGCCGCCAGTGTAGCGTTTCGAGGGTCTTGAAGAAACGCCGTGGATTGCCGATGCCGGCCACGGCGTGCAAGGCCTGGCCGGGTGGGAAATGATCCAGCGGCCGACGCTCGCCACTGGCCAGGTTCACCAGGGCGGTGGGCCGCAGCTCGAAACCGAAGCCGTCTTCGCGGTCGGCGTTGGCACCGTTGTACAGGACCGCATCGACCGATTGCAGGCGCTCGACCGGCTCGCGCAGTGGCCCGGCCGGCAGGCACCGCCGGTTGCCCAGGCCCCGGGCATCGTCGATCAGCACCAATTCCAGGTCCCTGGCCAGCCGGTAATGCTGCATGCCGTCATCGGACAGGATTAGATCCAGCGCTTCGCTTGCCAGCAGCGCCTGAACCGCGCGGCTGCGATCCGGGTCGATCATCAGCGGCACGCCAGTGCGCTGGACGATCAGCAGCGGCTCGTCACCCGCAATGTCGGCGCCCTGGTCGGCCTGGACCCGCCACGGCAGTTGCGGCGGCTTGGCTCCGTAGCCTCGGCTGACCACACCGACCCGCAGCCCACTGCGCTGGCAATGCTGGATCATCCACAGGATCATCGGCGTCTTGCCGGTGCCGCCCACGGTGATGTTGCCGACCACCACCAAGGGCACCGGCGGTTGGTAAATGGTGCCCTCACCCGCCAGGAAGCGCTCGCGCTTGCCGACCACCACCCGCCGGTACAACCACTCCAGCGGGCGCAACAGCTTCAGGGCCGGGTGACCTTCGTACCACGCGGCGAGCAATCGATCGGACATGGCCATCAGGGTGCCGGCGCCGCCTCGACGGTGGTCATCCGCAGGTGGCTGAAGCCGAGCTTGCCGGCCGCGTCCATGGCGGTGATGACCGATTGATGAGGGGTCTTGCCGTCGGCGCTGATGGACAACGGCAGGTTGGTGTCGCCGCCGGACTCCTTCTGCAGCGCCTCGATCAGGGTTGCCAGATCGCTCTTGGGCAGCAGTTGGTTATTCACCGAAATCGCCCCCTCTGCGCTGATGGTGATTTCCAGGTTTTTCACCTGCTGGTCCTCGGCCGGCGAGCCGCTGACGGCTTGTGGCAGCTCGACCTTGAGCTGGGTCTCCCGGGTAAAGGTGGTGGTGACGACGAAAAACAACAGCAGAATGAACACCACGTCGATCAGCGACGCGAGGTTGATCTCGATGTTTTCCCGTGGTTTGCGGCGGAACTTCACTTCTTGCTCCCGGCCAGGTCCACGTCACGATCGCCCTGTACCACCTCGACCAACTTGATGGCTTCCTGCTCCATGCCGACGACCAATTCATCGACGCGACGTTGCAGGAACCGATGGAAGAACACTGATGGAATGCCCACCATCAGGCCCGCTGCCGTGGTGATCAGAGCCTTGGAGATACCACCTGCCAGGACCGAGGCGTTGGTGCTCATGCCGGAACCGGTGAAGGCGCTGAAGATGTCGATCATGCCCAGTACCGTACCCAGCAACCCCAGCAGCGGAGCCATGGCGGCAATGGTACCCAGAGCATTGATGTAGCGTTCCAGTTCATGAATGACCCGGGCGGCGGCCTCTTCGATGCATTCCTTCATGATCTCGCGACCATGCTTGGAGTTCGCCAGGCCTGCCGCGAGGATTTCCCCCAGGGGCGAACTGGCGCGAAGCTCCTTGAGCTTGTCCTTGTTCAGTTGCTTATCCTTGATCCAGACCCAGACCTGCCCGAGCAGATGCTCCGGGGTCACGCGACTGGCCCGCAGGGTCCACAGGCGTTCGGCAACGATACCCAGTGCCGCGATGGAACTCAGAATGATCGGCAACATCATCCAGCCGCCGGATTTGACCAATTCCCACACAGTGACAGCCCCCTCGAAAAAGTGCGCCACTTTATCATACAGAACCGAGCATGCAGGCTCGGCCCGCCGATAACTGCGTCATGAAGCGACCTGGATCAACACTGGCGTCATGGCCGCGCAGACGGCGGGTCGCGCCAGTAGCGGCGCTGCCCGACCTGGGTAACCGGCGGTTCGAACGCGCCCAGTTGCAGACGAATGGCGCCCTGTTCCGCACTGTCGTAGATTGCCATGCCCAGCCGCTGATACCGGGCCATCACTCGGGGATGGGGATGGCCGAACGCGTTGCCCTGCCCTCTGGAAATCAAGACCGAGTGAGGAGTCAGACGCGAGAGCAATGCCATCGACGACGAGCTGCGACTGCCGTGATGAGGTGCGGCCAACCATTGGATCGGGACTGCCAGAGGCCCTTCGAGCAGAGCGCGCTCGGCATGACTATCGATGTCACCGGTCAGCAGCAACCGCTCGCCACCGGCCTCGACCAACAAGACGCACGACTTCTGATTGCTTTCCAGGGCAGACGACCAGCGCCACAACCGGAACCTGACCCCGTCCCATTCCCATTGCTCGTCGTTCTCGCAAGGCTGGGCCTGTAGCGCGGCAGGCAACGCGACAGGGTCGCCGCTGATGACCCGGCTCGCGGGCAACCCATTGAGCACCGACAGGGCGCCGCCGGCATGATCGGCGTCGGCATGACTGATCAACATCAGGTCCAGCCCGCGCACACCCAACTTGCGCAGGGTTGGCAGCACGACACGCGCGCCTGCATCGGCATCGCCAAAGCGCGGCCCTGTGTCATACAGCAAGACATGGCGATGGGTGCGCACCAGCACCGCCAACCCCTGGCCCACGTCCAACTGCCAGATTTCGGCGCGCCCTGCCGGCACTTCTTGCCGTGGTGCGAACACCATCAGCGACACCATCGGCCAACCCAGCAGGCGCAACGGCACGCCGGAGGGCAGCAACAACAGGAACGCGCCAAGCGCGGCGATACACCAGGCCCATAGAGGGACCGGAACAGGAATCCATGCCGGCATCCCCCCTGCTACCAGTGCCAACCCCTTGAACAACAGCTCAAGCAAACCACCGGCGAGCCACAACAACCCATCGCCGATGAACGGCACCGACAACGATGCCGTGCCAAGGAGCGCCAACGGCAATACCAACAGACTGATCCAGGGCACCGCGACGAGATTCACCAACGGCCCGCTCAGACTGACCGGCAAACCCAATGCCAGCAATAACGGGCACAACCCCACCGCAACCAGCCACTGGGCGCGGGTCCAGGTCTGCCACCACCGCCAAGGGCCGAGGCGCCCGCCGAAGGTAAACATCAGGATCGCGACCGCGGCGAAAGACAACCAGAACCCCGGTCGCAAACTGGCCAGCGGATCGAACACCAGCACGCCATCGAAAGCCAGCAACCACGCCCACCACGGATCCGGGTGCCGCAAGCGCAGGCGCCACAACAGCATCAGCCCGAGCATTGCGCAGGCCCGTCGCACCGGCACCTCGAAGCCCGCGAGCAAGCCGTAGCCCAACGCCGCACTGAACGCCAGGCCGCACGCCCAGGGCAACCACGGCAGACGCACCGGCCATACGCCATAACGTGCGGCGCCGGCCACCAGCACGTACACCAGGCCGGCGAGCAAGCCAATGTGCTGTCCGGAAATCACCAGCAAGTGGACGGTACCGGTGTCCTGCAGCACCTGCCAATCGTCACGACTCAAGCCCGCACCGTCGCCCAGGACCAATGCCATCAGCGCGCCGGTGCGTCCCTGGGCATTGACCTGCGCAAGCGCTTGGCGAACCCCGTCGCGCCACGACCCCCGGGCCGATTGCAGGCGATGACCGTCCTTGATGACACCGGTGGCTCCGATCCCTCGGCTCAACAGCCATGCCTCATAATCGAAACCGTGCGGATTGCGCAGCCCGGCCGGCCGCTTTAGCTTCACCGCCAATCGCCATTGTTCGCCATTGCTGACAGGCGGCCCGCCAAACCAGGCCAGGCGCATCCTCGACGGCAACCGGGTGCGCCGTGAACGGATATCGGCCAGCTCGAAACGCACCACACCGTCGCCTTGTTGCGGCAAACCCACGACCCGTCCTTCGACCCACCGGGTTTCGCCATCGAGCGCCATAGGCAAACGATCATCCAGTGCCCACTGTGCTACCAGGCAGGCCCAGGCCAACCCCAGCAGCCAGAAGCCCAGCGGATAGGTTCGAAACGGCAGAACCATCAACGCCAGAACCGGCATGGCGGCAATCACCCACAAGGGTGGCAATACTGGCAAAAAAAATGGGGCCAACAGCCCCAGTGCAAGCGCGACCATCCCCGTGCGCATAACCCCTTCCTTGAGAGCTTCCCACTCAAGGCATAGTCGGTCAGCGGCACCGTGGCCGTTATCAATTGTCACAAAGTCTGAATCTGCCGCTCTTAGAATCCGGACATACTTGCGGCTTTATTGCCTTGCATCGACCGAGAAGCCTTATGCCCCGGCGCTTATTCAAACGTTACATGCCAGACCCAGCGAGCATTCGGGAACACAAATCCTTACGCTTTCTCGGCACCCTGCTGCACGATCCCAACCTTTGGCACCTCAATCGCCACTCCGTGGCCCGGGCTATGGCCGTCGGTCTGTTCGCCGCGTTCCTGCCCATCCCTCTGCAAATGCTGCTGGCCGCCGCGCTGGCCGTCACGGTACGGGGCAATATTCCCATTGCGGTGAGCCTGGTCTGGCTGACCAATCCCATCACCATGCCGGCGGTGTTTTTCTGCACCTACCAGACCGGTGCCTGGCTGATGGACGTTCCTGCCCGGACCCTACCCGATGAACTGACCTGGGCATGGATCACCGACCAGTTGTCCACTTTGTGGCGACCGTTCCTGCTGGGCTCGGTGGTGACCGGCCTGGTGCTCGGCGTCCTTGCGTATTTCGTGACCATGAGCTACTGGCGCTGGTGGGTGGCCCGGCAATGGAAAAAGCGCAAGAAAAGACGGCAGTGAAATACAAAAAGGCCTCCCTGATCGGAGGCCTTTTCAATGGGGCAAGGGTAAATGCGCAGCCCGTTATGTCCGCATCCCGCGTCCGCTCACCAGCAACCGGGCGCAACCGATATAGAGCACCACCGTCGCCACCAGCATAAAGGTGATCGCGATGCTGATCCTGATGTCCGAAACCCCGAGGATCCCGTAGCGGAAGGCGTTGACCATGTGCAGCACCGGGTTGGCCAGGGACACGGTCTGCCAGAACGGTGGCAGCAGCGAGATGGAGTAGAACACCCCGCCCAGGTAAGTCAGCGGCGTGAGCACGAACGTGGGAATGATGGAGATGTCATCGAAGTTGCGCGCGAACACGGCATTGATGAAGCCCAGCAGCGAAAAGATCGTCGCGGTGAGCACCACCACCAGTATCGTCACTCCCAAGTGGTGCACCTGCAGATCGGTAAAGAACAACGACAGCAGGGTCACGATCAAGCCCACCGCCAGGCCGCGCAAGACACCGCCCAGGGTAAAGCCGATCAGGATCGTGTGGGGCGAAACCGGTGAGACCATCAGCTCTTCGATGGAACGCTGGAATTTGCTGCCGAAGAAACTCGACACCACGTTGCCGTAGGAGTTGGTGATCACCGACATCATGATCAGACCCGGCACGATGTAATCCATGTACGTGAAGCCACCCATGTCGCCGATCTGCCGGCCGATCAGATTGCCGAAGATCACGAAGTACAAAACCATGGTGATGGCCGGCGGCAGCAACGTCTGCGGCCAGATCCGCATGAAACGCCGAACCTCACGGTACACGATGGTATTGAGAGCAATGAGGTTGGGTCGGAATTCGGAACTCATACCGCCACCTTCGCCAGGTTTTTCTCCACCAGGGACACGAACAACTCCTCGAGGCGATTGGTCTTGTTGCGCAGGCTTTGCACTTCGATGTTCTGCAGCGCCAGTTGGGTGAACAGCCCGGTAATGCCAACGGTTTTATCCACCTGCACCTCCAGGGTGTGGTGGTCCACCAACCGGGTCGGGTAACCCACCAGCTGAGGAGCTGTCTTCAGATCTCCCTTGATGTCCAGCAGGAAGGTCTCCACATGCAATTGGCTGAGCAACTGGCGCATGCTGGTATTTTCGACGATGGTGCCGTGGTCGATGATGCCGATGTTGCGGCACAACTGTTCGGCCTCTTCCAGGTAATGGGTGGTGAGGATGATCGTGATGCCCTTCTGGTTCAGCTCGGTCAGGAAGGACCACATCGAACGGCGCAGCTCGATGTCCACGCCCGCCGTCGGTTCATCGAGGATCAGCAGACGCGGCTCATGCACCAGGGCCCGGGCGATCATCAAACGCCGCTTCATGCCACCGGACAACGAACGGGACGGCACGTCGCGCTTGTCCCACAGCCCTAACTGGGTCAGGTAGCGCTCGGCACGCTCGTTGGCGATCTTCGGTGGAATGCCGTAGTAACCCGCCTGGGTCACGACGATGTCGAAGGTCTTTTCGAACTGGTTGAAATTGAACTCCTGGGGCACCACGCCGATGGAGCGCTTGAGCGCGGCGGGCTCGCGGTCCAGGTCATGACCAAAGACATTCACCGTGCCGCTGGTTTTGTTCACCAGGGTGGACAGAATGCCGATGGTGGTGGATTTGCCGGCGCCGTTGGGGCCGAGCAAGGCGAAGAAATCACCTTCGGCGACATCCAGATCGATACCACTCAAGGCCTGGAAACCGTTGCCGTAGGTTTTGGTTAGCTGCCGGATGGACAGAGCGGAACTCATATCGGATTTACGCACCAAGAGGGAGGAAACAAATAGATAAGGGCGAGCGGCGAGCAATACAACCACTGGCATTAGGCTCTGTTTGAAAAGTCTTGAGACGAAGGTCAGGCAAGGTGAAAAACGGCGAGGAAGCGGAGTTTACTGGAGTAAATGAGCATTCCGAGCCGGTTTTCAACGCAGCATGAACGAGTATCGAGGCTTTTCAGACAGAGCCTAGGGAGGCCATGGTGCTTGGCGTCGCCGCACAAGTACAGTCAAGCGTGTCGATAGTAAGTATTAAGTCAACGCAGTCATGACCGCCTTACGGTACGCGGGACGCTGTTGCAATCGCCCGTACCAGGCCTCCAGGTGAGGCAGCCGGGCACGCTCGATGGGCATCTCGAACCAGGCATAGATGAAACTGCCGAGGGGGATGTCACCCATGCCGATTTCATCACCCGAGAGATAGGGTTGCTCGCTCAGCGCCTGGTCCGCCACGGCCAGCACCCCTTCGCAAACCTGGATTGCCGATTTGATGGCGGCCCAGTCCTGCCGCTCGGCAGGCGTGCGCAGGACACCCCAGAACACGGTGCGAAACGGATCGGCAAAGGTGGAAGTGGTCCAGTCCATCCATTTTTCAGCCTGGGCTCTGGCCTGGACATCGGTCGGATACCAGGCCGAACCGGATGCGTGACGAGCCATCAGGTACCGCACGATGGTATTGGATTCCCAAAGCACGAAACCGTCGTCCTCGATCATCGGGACGCGACCATTGGGGTTCTTCGCACGGTACTCGGGCGTGTCCACCACACCGAACGCACCACCGGCGTCGATGGCCTCGAACACCAGTCCCAGTTCCTCGGCGCACCACAACGCCTTGCGCACATTCGATGAATTTTTCCGACCCCAGATCTTCAGCATCACGGCTTCCTCAATGGATAAGTGCCGCAGCAGCATACGCCGGATCAGCCACGACTCAAATCGCCCTGCATATCGCCCAGCAGGGGCGGCAGTCGATCCTGGAACAGGTGCGGATAGCATTTTTCCAGATGCTCGAAAAAGAAGGTTTCGGGCACGTCGGGGAAAGGACCATGGTCGGTGACATATTCCATCGACCGCGCTCCCTGGCGATTGAAAGGATGGAAGATGCTGTCATGACGACCATCGAATTCCAGGGGCGCGACGTCGAACAATTCACACAACCCCTGGTTGAAGGCCGGTGTAGCCTTGACCCAGCGGTCGCTCAGGTACAGCTCGGTATAACCGTGCATCGCGAACACATCGCTGCGCAGCAATTCCAGCAGGCGTGGCGTGGATAGATGATTACGGACGTCCGCCAGGCCAATCCGCGCCGGGATGCCACAGTGACGGGCGCAGGCGGCCAACAACGTCGCCTTGGGCACGCAATAGCTTTCACGACAGGCCAGTGCATGACTGCCACGCAGGGTCGCCGGGTCGCGGCTGAAGGTGTAGGGGTTGTAGCGCACCGCCTCGCGCACGGCGTAATACAGGCTGATCGCCTGCGCCGTCGGATCGCGGTCGGTGCCGCGGTGGGTTTCGGCGAACGCGATGACCGCAGGATGATCGCTGTCGATGAAGCGGCCGGGGTTCAGGTATTGCTGCATGGGAAACCTCTCGCACTGCAACGCCGCTGGCAGGGTCAGGACTTGCTCCTGCACCGGCGCAACGCTACGGCATCAGGGAAACGCTGAGTCTATCCACAGCCCTGATGCAGCGATAACGGCGTTTCGGCCAAACAATGGCGATTTCTCTCCTTTTCGGCGAACGATTTCCCACGGCTGTTGCCAACCAGACTGGCGTAACGCATGCGAGATTTCCCACGAAACCCATCACATCGCACTGACCGCCGGATTGACCGATGCCGTCTAAGCTCTGGGGGTCGGTCTTGCCTTGGTTCACGGAGGATTAAATATGCTGTTGTTGTGGATACTGGTCCTGGTCGTCGGGATCGCCTGGCTGGCGCATCGGCGCATCGCCCCGCTACCCGTGCTGGGTGTCGTCGCGGTCTACCTGCTGGCCATGGGCATCTTCAGTCCTGCGCCCGGTTGGCTGATGCTGGTCCTGTGGGTGCTGCTCGGCGTCATTGCGGCCCCGCTGCTGCTGCCGGACCTGCGCCGCAGATATTTCAGCGCGCCGATGTTCGACTGGTTCCAGAAAACCCTGCCGCCGATGTCGGAAACCGAACGCGACGCCATCGATGCCGGCACGGTATGGTGGGACGGCGAGCTGTTCAGCGGCCGGCCCGACTGGGACACCTTGCTCGCTTACCCCAAGGTGCAATTGACCGAGGAGGAGCAGGCCTTCCTCGACGGCCCCACCGAAGAACTCTGCGCCATGGTCAGCGATTGGCAGATCGGCCAGGCCATGGACCTGCCGCCCGAAGCCTGGGCCCACATCAAGGAACACGGATTCTTTGCCCTGATCATTCCAAAGGCCTACGGTGGCAAGGGCTTCTCCGCCTATGCCCACTCCCAGGTGGCAATGAAACTGGCGACCCGCAGCGGTGACCTGGCGTCCACCGTCATGGTCCCCAACTCCCTTGGCCCGGCGGAACTGTTACTGCACTACGGCACCGACGAACAACGCGACCATTACCTGCCGCGCCTGGCCCGCGGCGAGGATATCCCGTGCTTTGCCTTGACCGGGCCGCTGGCCGGCTCCGACGCCGGGGCGATGCCCGATACCGGCATCGTCTGCAAGGGCCAATGGCAAGGTCAGGAAACCCTCGGCCTGCGTCTGAACTGGGAGAAGCGGTACATCACTCTCGGACCGGTGGCGACTCTCCTCGGCCTCGCATTCAAGGCCTATGACCCCGACCACCTGCTGGGCGACGAAGAAGACCTGGGCATCAGCCTTGCCCTGATTCCCACCGACACTCCCGGCGTCCACATTGGTCGTCGCCACCTGCCCCTCGGCGCGGCATTCATGAACGGACCGAACTGGGGCAAGGATGTGTTCATCCCGCTGGATTTCCTCATCGGCGGCCAGCCCATGCTCGGCAAGGGCTGGATGATGTTGATGAACTGCCTGTCGGTGGGGCGCTCGATTTCCCTGCCGGCCGTGGGGACCGGGGCGGCGAAGTTCACCAGCCTGGTCACCGGCCAGTACACCCAGGTGCGGGAGCAGTTCAACGTACCGTTGTCGGCCTTCGAAGGTATCCAGGAAGCCATGGCGCGTATCGGCGGCAACGCCTGGCTGATGGATGCCGCGCGCATGCTGACCGCCAACGCGGTGGACCTGGGGGAAAAGCCCTCGGTACTCTCGGCCATCCTCAAGTACCACCTGACCGAGCGCGGCCGCGAATGCATCAGCCACGCCATGGATGTGCATGGCGGCAAGGGCATCATCATGGGCCCGAACAATTACCTGGGCCGCAGTTGGCAAGGCGCACCGATCTTCATCACCGTGGAAGGAGCGAACATCCTGTCGCGCAACCTGATGATCTTCGGACAGGGGGCGATCCGTTGCCACCCCTTCGTGCTCAAGGAAATGGCCCTGGCGACCCGCGAGGATAAAGACCAGGCGCTGATCGAGTTCGACCGGTTGCTGCTCAAGCACATCGGTTTCGCTATCAGCAATGCCGCCAGCACCCTGGTGCTGAATCTGGGGCTGGGGCATTTCGAGCGAGCGCCCGGCAACGACCTGAGCCAGGGTTATTTCCGCGCCCTTAATCGACAGTCTGCGGCATTCGCCCTGTTGGCGGACCTGAGCATGATGCTGCTGGGCGGCGAACTCAAACGACGCGAACGCCTGTCGGCGCGCCTGGGCGATGTCTTGAGCCACTTGTACCTGGCCAGTGCCGCGCTCAAGCGGTACCACGACCTCGACTCGCCAGACCACATGGCCCCGCTGTTCACCTGGGCCATGGAAGAAAGCCTGGGCCAGTCGGAGCGTGCGCTGGATGAATTGCTCGGCAACTTCCCTAACCGGGCGCTGGGCTGCCTGTTGCGCTGCGTGGTGTTCCCCTTCGGCCGCCGCCATAAAGGCCCGAGCGACCGATTGGATGCCGAAGTAGCGGCGGTCATCGGTCGACCCAAGGGCGATCCAACCCTGGAGGAGCTGCTGCAAGGTTGCTACCGCCCTCAATCCGCAGACGATCCGGTGGGCGCTCTGCAGCATGCCGTCGACCTGCTGTCGGCCGCCCGACCGACGCAGAAGAAAATCCACACGGCGCTCAAGCAGGACCAGCTCAACCCGGCCCCAGGCGAACCTCTTATCGAGGCGGCCCTCGAAGCCGGCGTGCTGCAGGCCGGCGAAGCCGAGGCCCTGAGAGCGGCCGAAGCGGCACGACGCAAGGTCATCGATGTGGATGATTTCGACAAGGAGGCGCTGACACTCGCCGAGGCCAGAGTCCGCTGATCACGCCGACCGGCACCACCATGTAAAAACGGGCGCAGTGGCTTTATACTCCTGCGCCCGTTTTGCTCTTGAGGACTTATCTCGTGTCCAATGTCGTTGCCGATCACCTTGTCTTGCTTGACCATTTGCGCAGCATCCTGGTCGCCGTGGGTGAGGCCGAACAGGTTCCCGAAGAAAGCCATGCCTTGTTCCTGGAGCGCTTCGATGAACTGCGGGCCCAATTGCCCGTCGATCCGATCGAAAGCCAATACCTCGGCCAGGACCTGCTGTGCCAGGTGATCGTTCGTTATCCACAGGTCGCTCACCTCGTGCCTCGCGACCTGCTGTGGTACTTCGGCGGTGATTGCCTGCACTACATGCCCGACGAAGAAATCAGCCTGTACCAGGCATTGGAAGAGCGCCGTTTCGAAGCCGAACAGAATGACGAACCGTTCGACTGGAACCAGGAAAAACAATTGCTTGCGCTGTCGGATCAGGACAGTAAGCACTGACCGAGAGCCGTTCTTGAAAAGGCCCGCACGGTCATCCGGCGGGCCTTTTCATTGAACGATCACCATCGATGTCCCGGTGTTTCATTTGCTGCTGGTGATCTCCCCTCCCGAATCCTGGTCAAAAAATTCCGGAATCGGATAGTTGAAGCTGTTGAGCCAGCGCCGCATGGCCAATTCACGCTCGGTGGCAGAGACGGTTTGCAGATTGGTAGAAGCCACTACCCCGCGAATCTGCAATTGCATCCAGCTTTCGGTGCCTTGTTGCGCGGCCGAAGAAGGCCCTGGCTCGATTGCCCAGGCGGAAGTGGACAAACATGCGATGCAGACGATCAAAAACTGTTTCGTATTCATCTCTCGAACTCCTCGTAACGCTCTACTTGATCGCGCCGGATGAGGCATCGACTACCTCGGTCAGATGGTCTGCCTGTATCATTCCCACCTTATTGGCAGTCCCCCTGATCCGCTCCGCGCGGGCCTGGGCTTCTGCCACTTGTGCAGGGCTCAGCCTGGCCATGCTCGCGAGCTCGGCAGCTTGCTTCCAGTTATCCTGGTAGATCAGCAGCGTCACCATATTGAGGGCGGCCAGGGAGTCCGCTTGCCTGAGTTCCATGGCGGTCATGAACTGAAAACGCGCTTCGGGGATCTTGCGCTGATTGAGGTAGACGACGCCCAGGTCGTTGCGGATTTTGGCTTCGGTAGGGGCCATTTTCACCGCACGTTCGAGATGCTCGGTGGCGGCGGCGTTATCGTTCTTCGCGGCGGCCAACTGACCGAGGCCATGTTCGCCATCCGCTGCCAGACAAGTCCCCAGCAGACTTTTGTACAGCGGCTCAGCGTCGTTGCGCCCCATCAGCCGCAGCACACGCGCCTTGCGCAGGCGAACCTGGACCAGGTCTTCAGGCAGGCCTTCAAGGTTCGCCAGGCTGGCGTACAAACGACCGTCGTTGGCCATGTCATCCGCCAGGTTCAACGCCAGCTCCTGGTCGGAGCCGGGTTTGGCGCAACTGGCCGTGCGGGGTGCCACACCGTTACTGGCACAGCCGGCAAGGACCAGGGCCGCCGTTATCGCGATCACTGCTTTCATGACATGTCCTCCGACGACAGATTGACTTCCCGCCTCCCGGCCCATCGAACGCCGGCTCATTGGGAAAGCCCGCTGCGGTTGTCGAACTCGCCATGTTCAAGGAAGTACATGCGATAGAAGTTCGGGTCATAGTTGCGCAGCTGTTCGCCCGGCAACGTCGGCAATTGCGCGTCGGCGGCCAGGGGCTGAACCAGGTGCGGCGTGACAATCATCAGCAGTTCCCGCTCTTCGCGATCGATGGCGTGATCGCGAAAGAACGCGCCGAGAACCGGAATATCACCCAGGCCTGGAAACTTGTTCACCTGGGAAGCATTTCGCGTACTGATCAGACCGCTGATGACGAAGCTTTCGCCGTCTGCCAGGGCGATACTGGTATCGGTGCGGCGCACCGTGAGCGCAGGAACCAGCGTACCGGCAATGTTCACGGCGTTGGTGAAATCCAACTCACTGACTTCGGGCGCGACCTTCAAAGCGATGCGGTTTTTGCCAATGACGGTCGGCGTTAGGGTCAGGCGGATACCGAACTCCTTGTACTCGATGGACACGTTATCACTGCCGGCGCTGGGTACCGGAATGGGCACTTCACCGCCCGCCAGGAAGCTTGCGCTCTGGCCACTCAAGGCCACCAGGCTCGGCCGCGCCAGGGTGTAGGCAAAGCCGCTGCCCTCCAGCGCATTGATCATCAACAGGGTCTGGCCGGTGGCGAAGGACAGGTTGAACATGTCGTTATTGACCGGCAACGCCGGCCGGACCACCCCCCCGATGGTGGGCAGGGTCCGCGGCGCACCGAACTGGAAATTGCCGCGACTGCCGAAAATCGATGTCGAGGCTTCCTTGAGCTTGGTCCGGCTGACCTCGACGAACCGGATGTCGGTCTGTACCTGGGCGAGCAGCATCGGGTCTTCGGAAGGCAACATCGCGGCGCTGGTAAGCGCTTCGGTGGCACTGCCCTTGACGAAAATCATGCTCTGGCGAGGGGTCTTCGAACACGCCGTCCAGACCATCAGACTGGTGGCGCCCGGGGCGATGCCCGTGAGGATGAAGGCATCGCTGCCACTGGGCTGCACGTCGGCGATTTTTGGGTCACCCACGGCCAGCTTTGTCACGGGGGCCAGGATACGCAGCTCACTCTGGTGTCCCTGGCCGACCTCGAAGGTCGCCGGCAAGCTGTCCAGCTGCGAACAGTTACCTGCTGCGGCCTGCGCCGCATCCAGGCCGAGGCCCATCCAGAACAGGCCATGGACAAGGTGTTTCAACGCAGACGCGGTACGATAGCTCATAAAATGATCCTCGACAGACTGGCCGTCCCTAGGCTTGAAAAATGCCTCGGATCATTTTATGGAGCCCGGGCTGCTCCTCCCTTCTCACCTGCTGCTTCGGTACCTCGGCAACTGGCCTCATCGCAGGACGTAGCGACGATCGACCGTGCCGACTGAACGACAGGCGTCTTGCATGACGCGACTTTCATAACGCCTTCAAGCACCTGGAACCGCCCAGGTTCGAGCAGAAGACGGGTCTCGACAGCTCGCTTGAAAAGCGACTGACCTGTCACGTGCCCGCTTCTTTTTGACGGTAGTTCAAGCATGGCAAAGCGCCACAACCGAAACAAAAAAACGTCTGAAAAGTGGCGCGAGCAAGAATCTCGACGAAGAAGGCGTCAATAAACCGACTTACTCACACTTTTCAGCATCGTGAAACCCCGTCATTGGTCGCACGAGACGCCTGTTTCAAACGCACCACTCACTACAACGCTCACATATTCCCGAACGCCCTGAACACCCCGATCATCGCGGGCCCAATGGCAACCAGGAAAAAACTCGGCCACAGGCAGAAGATGAGCGGAAAAATCAGCTTGGTACCGATTTTTGCCCCCATTTCTTCGGCGGCCTGGGTACGCCGGTCGCGGAACTCATCGGCGTAGATGCGCAGGGTGTCAGCCACGCTGGTACCGAAGCGGATGCTCTGGGCCAACAGGCTGACCAGGCCCTGGATGTCCTCCAGGCCGGTGCGCAGCGCCAAGTATCGCAGTGCCTCGGTGCTTGTGATGCCAGCGCGGATCTGTGCATTGACGAGGGCCAGTTCCTCAGCCAGTTCGACCTGGCTCACCGCCATTTCCTCGGCGACCCTTTCGATGGTCGTGGGCAGGGCCAGGCCCGACTCGACACACACCACCATCAGGTCCAGGGCATCCGGAAACGCGGCCCGCAACCGACTTTGTCGCGCCTGCTTGCGCCTGCCGACGTAGAGCGCTGGCAGTAGCCATCCGATCCCTACCACCACGATCACGCCCAGCAAACCGACGATCACGGATGCCTTGACCAACGGCAGCAGCAACAGCGCCAGGCCGAGCAGTAACAGCGGCAGCATCAGACGCACGGCCCAATACATTTGCACCGCCGACGCGGAGCGATAACCGGCGTGCGTCAACAAGGTCTGGGTGGCGGATGTCTGGGCCGGGTCGGTCGAGGCAAAGCGCTGGCCGACCCGCTCCAACAGCAGTTGCAGGTTACCGGGCGACTCATGCCCGGCCGCGCCCCCCGAGTAACCGCGCTTGATCAGGGCCAGGCGCCGCTGGACCGGGTCCTGCAGCCCCAGCACCAGCAGCATCAATGCGACCACCGCCAGTACCGCACTGAAGCCGACCGCCGCGATAAACAACAGCCGCGCCGCCTCCTCGCTCCCGGTAAACCGACTGAACAACCCGAGCAGATAATCCATGACTGATACCCCATGGCAATACAGCGTTCAAACCTGGATCCGGATGATTTTTCGTATCCAGAAAATCCCGATCAACATGGCGCAGAAGGCCCCGATGATCAGCTTGTGACCAGTGGGATCGTTGATCAGCACGGGCATATAGCTGGGGCTTGTGAGCACGATGGCAATCGCCAGCACGAAAGGGATCGCCACCAGTACCCAAGCCGACATTCGCCCTTCGGCCGACAACGTCCTGATCTTGCGCTGAAAGCGGAAACGCCCACGGATCAACCGGCTCAGTCGTTCCAGCACCTCGGTCAGGTTACCGCCGGTTTCACGGTGGATCAGGATCGAGGTCACCAGCATCATCACCGTCATGCTTGGCATGCGTTCGAGCAGACCCAGCATGGCCCGGCGCACGTCGTTGCCATAGTTGATGTCGGCGAACGTCAGGCCGAACTCCTGGGCCACCGGCCCCTTGTGCTCATCGGCCACCAGACGCAGGGTCTCGTTGAATGGATGGCCGGCGCGCAAGGCCCGGCACATGGCGTCCAGCGCATCCGGCAACCCTTCTTCGAACGCGGCAAATCGCTTGCTGCGGTCGCGCATGATCTTCAATACCGGTAACCAGAACAGCGCGAAGGCCGCCAGCAAGGCCGTCCACCAGGGGGATGAAACCGTCCACACCAACCCGGCCGCCGCGGCGCCAAGGACCAGACCGAGCAGCATCACCCGATAAGCACGGTATTCATGACCGGCCTGCTCGATGATCTGGGTCAGGTTGGCCATGAACGGTAATTGCTCAAGGCGCGCTTCCAGAGGGGACAACCGCGTCAGGTACTTTTGCCGCAACACCGTCTGCATGTTGGGCAAATGGTTGGCTTTTTCCAGCACATGCAAGCGCCCGCGAATGCGCTTGCGCATCTTGCCGGCTTCGCCGAACACCGGTACCACCACGCCCTGCGACAGCAGGAAGACCGCGATGAACACCATACCCAGGAAAATCAGAATGAACTCGGAAGGAATGTCTTTCATGACGGCCGGGCCTCCATCCATTCAGGGCGGAACAGGGTCAGCGGCAACTCGATGCCGCGCTTGGCCAACACATCGCGGAACGCTGGAATCATGCCGCTGGGCCGGTACTCGCCGAGCACCTCGCCGTGCTCGCCGATACCCTGGCGAGCAAAGCAGAAGATTTCGGTCATGGTGATGACCTCCCCTTCCATGCCGTTGATCTCCTGAATACTCACCACGCGTCGCTTGCCATCTTCTTGACGCTCCAGCTGGATCACCACATCGATGGCCGAGGCAATTTGTTGACGCATGGCCTTGATCGGGAATGTCGCACCGGTCATCGAAACCATGTTCTCGATCCGGCCTAACGCATCCCGTGCGGTGTTGGCGTGGATCGTGGTCAGGGAACCGTCGTGACCGGTGTTCATGGCCGTGAGCATGTCCAGCGCTTCGGCACCGCGCACCTCGCCGATGACGATGCGATCAGGGCGCATCCGCAAGCTGTTGCGCACCAGCTCCCGCTGGCTGACCTCGCCGCGCCCTTCGATGTTCGAAGGCCGTGTTTCGAGGCGTACCACATGCGGTTGCTGCAGCTGCAATTCGGCGGAGTCTTCGATAGTGACGATGCGTTCGTTATGCGGAATGAAGCTGGACAACACGTTGAGCATGGTGGTCTTGCCGCTGCCGGTCCCGCCGGAAATCAGCACATTCAGGCGCCCGCGCACGATGGCCTTGAGCAACAGGGCAATGGCCGAGGTCATGGTGCCCACCTGGATCAGGCTGTCGGTGTTGAGCAGGTCCACGGCGAAGCGCCGGATCGACATGCTCGGACCGTCGATGGCCAGCGGCGGGATGATCGCATTGACCCGCGACCCGTCCTTGAGCCGGGCATCCACCAGTGGCGAGGACTCGTCAATACGCCGACCCAGGCTGGAAACGATGCGGTCAATGATATTCAGCAGATGCTGGTCGTCGCGGAAACGCACGTCGGTGCGTTGCAGTTTGCCGAAACGCTCGACGTACACCGAGGCAAACCCGTTGACCAGAATGTCGGACACACTGTGGTCGGCCAGCAACGGTTCCAGTGGCCCCAGGCCCAGCACCTCGTCGGTGATCTGCTTGATGATGAGTTGGCGACCGGCGGAACTCACCGGCGCCGAATGTTCATCGAGCAGTCGCTGACAGATCTCGCGAATCTGCCGCGTGGCCTCGGCCTGTTCGAGTGCATCGAGCAGGGACAAGTCCATGACCTTGAGCAATTGCTGGTAGATCTTTTCCCGCCACTCGGCTTCCACCGGGGTTACCTGGCTGCGGGTTTCGTAGAGCACATCCGGGACGGGCTGCTCCCAGGCCATCAGTTCATCGGTCGAGTCCGGCAGGCTATCGCCCAGCTGGGTCGAAGCTGCGGGCTTACCGGACTGTTTGCGCAAGCGGTTGCGGAAGTCGCTGATCATGGGTCATCCCCCGAAGAAACGGTTGAAGGCGCGTTTGAGCAGGCCTTTGTCCGAGGCCATCTGGTGACCGACCAGGTCTTCGGTCAGATCGCGCAGGGCAACGGTGATGGCCGCCCTCGGCGCGTGCAGCCCCAACGGCACGCCAGTGTTCTGACTCTGGCTGACCAGGTTGAAGTCATTGGGTAAGCGGGACAGGTTGGCACAGCGCAAGGCCTCGCCGATGTCCTTGAGACTGACCGTCGCGGCCTTGTCATAGCGGTTGACCACGATCTGCAACTGGTCCCCGCGTACGCCCAAGTCTTCGCGCAGGATCCGCACCAGGGCGCAGGCGTCGCGCAGGTGGCTGACGCTCTGTTGCACCACCACGTAGACGCGGTCCACCTGTTCGAGCACGGAGCCGGTGAGGTGGTCGATCTGCCGCGGCAGGTCCACCACCACCCAGTCGTAGCTGGCGCGGGCCAGTTGCAATAGGCTGTCGAGCTGTTCAGGCTGGGCGTCCTGGGGCAGGCACAATTCGCCGGCCCGGCCACCCAGCACGTGCAGGGTCGGGCTGAAGTGGCTGCAGAAACCCCGGAGCGCGATGGTGTCCATGTCGTCGATCTGCTGCAGCACTTCCAGATGGCTGTGGGATTGCGCCACATCCAGGTAGTGGGTAACGCTGCCGAATTGCAGGTCCATGTCCAACAGCAAGGTATTGCCCACCCGGGCGCTGAGCTGCTGGGCGAGGTTGCAGGCCACCAGGGTCCCGCCGGAGCCGCCCTTGGCACTGATCACGGCGACCAGCTTGCCCTCGGCACCATTGCCAAGGCGCACTTCGGCCACCAGGCGATTGAGGGCCGCCACCAATTCCGGCTCGGCGATAGGCTCGGGCAACACATCGCGGGCACCGGCCTGCATCGCCAGGCGCATGCCCTCCCGGTCGCCCATCAAGCCGCACACCAGCATCGGCGGACGCTCATGGGCCGGACGCTGGAGCAATGCCGCCAATTCTTCACGCCACAGGTGGCTGACCCGCAACAGCAACAAGTCGGGCATGCGTTCCAAGCCGTAAAGCGGATCGACATGGCCGTTGCTCACCAGGCGCGTACTCACCTCCAGGCACGGCATGCGCTGGCAGACGCATTGCAGATCGCGCAGGGACGCGGCATCACGGCTGCTGATCAGAAGCCGCAGCCCGGCTTTGCCGGTGGCGGTCGAGAGCGGATTTTCCCTGGTATTCAGCATGGTGTGATCTCCGCAGAATCGGAATGACGCCCGAGACTTTCGCGTGGCAAGGTCGCCCGGAACGCGGGCAAGGTAATGGGCACGCCCAGGCCGGGAATGAACAGGTTGAACACGTAGTTCTGCACGCTTAACCGGACGTAGCGGATCGCCCGGAAGCCGTTGGCGCCGGACGTATCGGCCGGGTTGGCGACCACGGCGCCATTGGCATCCAGGTAAGTCAGCGTCAGGTTCGAGGTGGCCAGGCTGCTGATGAGTTGGCTGTTCCCCGCATCGGTCGCCGCATTGAAGATGGCCCGGCGCAACACCACCGGATCGCTGATGTCGCACACTGCCGCCAATCGAGCGCCGCGCCGGGCGGCTTCGTCCAGGGCGTTGGCGGTGAAGTACAACCGGCCCATTTCCACCACGCCGAACAGCAGGACGAACACCAGCAGGCCTACGAAGGAGAACTCCACGATGTAAGTGCCGCCCATGTGCTTCATGTTTATCTGCCTGTTCATCACAACACCCTCATGACCGTTGTCGCGACCAGCGGTATGCCCAATGACATGGCGCTGCCAAAGAAACCCGGAATCGATCCGGTACAGTTGCCTGCGCCGATCACTGGACAAAAGGAGTAGGTAATGGTGACGCGCACGTGATCGCTGCCCACGGCGGCGACTTCCACTTGGGCCGTCGTCAACCCAGACACCACGGGACTGCCGACTGCGCTGGGCACGCCGTACACCGCAACGTTTTTCGTCTGGGTCTGCAACGTACTGCTCAGGGCGATGCCTCCCAGGGTAGAGTTCCAGGCCTGGGCGGCCACAAAGCGATCGGCGTCCCGGCTGGCCTGCAACAGCACGTTGTACTGGTAGAGCATGCGACCGAACTCGCCAAAGGCCAGCAACAGCAACAGCATCAGCGGCAACACCAGGGTGAACTCCACCAGCGCCACGCCGCGCTGGGCCTGGGGCGGATTGAACTGGGCAAGTCTCATGACGCCTCCTACGAGTCGGTGCTCGGCGTGCCGCTGCCATTGAGGTAGGTTTTGTAGAGCTGGATGATCTGCGGCCCGACATCGGTGGACGGTGTTGGCCCCGGTACGCCATCTCCCTCGCACTCCTGCACGAACTGGCCGAAGACCAGGGAGTCCGAGCCTCCGCCGTCGACCGGCTGCACGACGAAGTAGCAACCGAACCCCAGCACCGGAATCGAGGTGGAACCCCCTTGCTTGCCGGTGCAGTTTCCGATCACGATCTTCAGCATCCGGCGCTCGAACACCCCGTTGCTTTCACAGCCGCTGCCGCTGCCGGCCACACAGGCGGCGACCTGGGCCCGCCAGTCGTTGTAGTCCTGTATCGCTTCATCACCCGCCGAGAGATCGCCGTTGCTCGCGGTAACGGGTTGGTTTTTGTATTTGGCCTGGGCGAGCGCATCGTCATAGGTCATCGCCGGATTGCTCGACGAGGTCACCAGGTCCGGTGGATAGTCGGAGGCGCTGACGGGGCCGTTGTAGATACCGAAGCGCGTGTTCAAGCCCTGGGATGTGGGGCCGGCCTTGTTGCCGGGAGCCGTCTGGACGTTGTCGCCCACACTGCGGCAGACCGAACCACCACCGGCCAGGTCTTCCCGGACCGTACTGCCGCCGGATCCGAAATCGAGCAACTGGAAGTTTCCCGGCCCGATGGGCGAGGTATTCCCTGCCGCCGTCTTCAGGACCTCCAGGTCACCAAAGTGATAGCCCCAGAAATTACCTGCGGCCGGGTCGTACTGGGCGGGGTCGCCACACACCATCAGCGGCGCCAGATCGCAGGGCGAGGTAGGACTGGGACCTGCGGTAGCGATGGCCGCCACCCTTTTATTGCCCAAGCCGGCGCTGCCCATCGTCTGGATGAAACTCCAGAAAAAGCCGTTCAGTTGATAACTCGACACCGACACCCGCACGTATTTGGCATCCGCGGGCCCGGGATAGGAGAAAGGGCCATAGACGCTGCTGGCCAGTTCCACCACGGCAAACGCACCCGGGTTGTCGGCCACCGCGGTCGATAGCTCGGCATTGCCCGAGGCGTTGGCGTTTTTCGTCAGCGTGTCGAGGGCCGCCGCTCGGGTCGAGCTGGCCATGTTGAGGCCGCCGGTGACCTGACTCAGGGTCTTGGCCCCGCTCAAAGCCGCGGCATCCACCGCGTTCTGCAAGCGGCTTTTGTTGAGCAGCATGTGGCCGCCATCCAGGGCCAATGCCGCTACCATGGAAATCGCCACCAGCGCGATCACCATCAAAACACTTACCGCCCCTCCCTGGCGTTGCCGAATATTGGGATTCATCGTCACGCCCTCGCTGACTGCCTTGAGGATCGTCATCGCCTGCAAGCCAGGCGATGTTTTGCACCGCTCAACGCAGGTTGATCACCTTGCTTTCAACCCCGCGAATCACCGTGACCGCCGCGCTGTCCGGCGCCTTGACGATGCGCTGCACCACGGGTTTGGGTGCCGGAGCGGCCGCTACCACGACCGGTGCGGGAGCCGGTGGCGCAACGGCCACGGCTTTTTTCTCCAGGTTCAAGGGGTTGCGCAGGGCCAGCTGGAGCTTGCCTTCGGTCTGGGCGGTAACCAGCGCTTCCGCTTCGACAGCCGTCATTTCCAGCGTCACGGCCCGCACCACCACCGGTTGGGTCTTGTCGGTCCCCGCCGTCTGGTCGACCGCCAGTACGCGAAGGTTTTCCAGGATGGTCCGCGACACCGCGTTGTTGCTGCCGGCGCTGGTGGTCTTGGTCGCCAGCACATCGACCCGGTTACCCGGCAACAGGAAGCCGCCGACGCCGACCACGTCATCCACCCGAACCGAGACGGCACGCTTGTCTGGCGCAATCAGCGAAGCCAGGGTGCTGCCTCCCAGATGCTCGCTCAGGCGCGCCCCCCGTAGAATGTCGCCGCGCAGGATGTCGAACGTGGCGATCTTGCCCACGGCCTTTTCGCTGGAATCCAGGGCATCGTCCGGGATTGTGTCCATGGGCATGCGCACGGTCGTGACCTGCTGGGCCTCGACCATTTGACCGAAGGGAATTTCCACCGTGGCGACCACCACGCTTCGAAGGTGATCATCGGGGGTCGCATTGAGTCGCGCGCTCAGCCAGGAGTCAGCCATCCATGCGGCACCGAGGCCCATTACCAGGGAAACGCCTATCAGTGGAAGCGTACGAGAGCTCATGTCGGTATCTCCGGATCAAAGAAAGTCGAGCTGAACGAAGTAGTTGTGCCAGGCCCATTCCAGCTCCTGGGGCGACAACGGCCCGGCACCGCCCAGGTAGCGCTGTCGATCGAGCGCCATGTTCAACAAGTCGCGAGGGTGGCACGGCACCAGCGGCATGCCTTCGCCGCCATAAAGGCGCTGCAGCACATAGCGCACCAGCAGCGGGTCGTAGGGAATGCCCAGGCGCTCGCATTCCTGGCGCCAGATGCGTTCGTATTCCTCGGGCTTGAGGTAACCGAACTGCACCTTGTAGCCGATGCGACGCAGGAAGGCTTCGTCGGCCAGCTCCAGGGGATTGAGGTTGGTGGAGAACACCAGGATCAGGTCGAACGGCAACTCGCAATGCCGGCCGCCCCCCAGGTTGATGAAATCGCGCTTCTCTTCCATGGGCACGATCCAGCGGTTGAGCAATTCGGCCGGGGCCATGCGCTGGCGCCCCAAGTCATCGATGATGAACAGGCCGTTGCTGGCTTTGAGCTGCAACGCGGCCTGGTATTGACGGGTAAACGGGTCGTAGCGCACGTCCAGTTGCTCCATGCTCAGCTCGCCGCCAGTGATCACAATGGGCCGCTTGCAGCACAGCAACCGGCGGTCGATGCCTTCGTTGAGCATCAGGTTGTTCGACGGGTTGTTGTCGTCCAGGCGCTGGTGCACCTGCGGATCGTAGATTTCGATCACCGACTCGTTGATGACGATGGCATGGGGCACCCAGATCGCTTCGGCGAACAGGCGGATCAACCGGCTGCTGACGTAAGTCTTGCCGGTGCCCGCCGGCCCATAAATCATGATGGCCCGGCCGGAGTTCAACGCCACGCCCAACTGGTCGAGCATGCCTTGGGTCAGTACCAGGCCGGACAGGGCCTGTTGCATGTCGTTGGCAGTGATTCGACCATGGTGGATGGTCTGAATCTTGATCAGGGATCGATAAGTGCTCACCGGGAACGGTGCCGCACCGATGTAACCGCTACGGGCCAGGGCATCGCGGGCGGAACTGCGACCGCGCTCGGTCAGGCCATAACGCAGTGTCTGTACATTCGCCTGGCCGATCTGGCCGAGCACTTCGACACGACCGTCCTTGCGCAGGAACGCCAGGACCTCTTCCAGCACCGCACCGGTCAGGGCCAGGCGCTCCACCAGTCTTGACATGTCCAGCACGCCAGCATCATGCAGATGCTTGCACACCAGTTCACCCAGGAAGCTGTCGGTCAGACCGGTGTCGCGAATCGTGCACGGCTGAGGTGCCAGGCGTTGCACGGCCTCCCTTTCGCTGGGGTAGGCATCGCTATCGTTGATGACGTGCATGACTAGACTCCCCAGCCACCGGCAACCAATTGCCAGTAGACGCTGTTCAAGGTGCCGATCAGGATCGCAATCGAATAGGGAAAGGGTTTGCCGGCCACTTCATCGGCCGTGGGCGCCAGATAAGACTGGGCGCGGACAATCAGCCAGTAACGCCCGAGGGTCTGAAGCAGTTGGCCGCGGGCCAGGACGATCAGGAAACCGCACACGCCGCCGGCGATCAGGCTGAACAAGGCCGCCCACAATGCGTAATGGAAGGGCAGGAAGCTGCCGACCATGGTCATCAGCTTGACGTCCCCGGCCGCCATACCGCCCACTGCGTACATGGGCAAAAACAAACCGAAGCAGATCAGCATGCCCAGCAGGCTGTCGCCCAGCCCGCCGATGCCGGCTGTATAGACCTGGCTGGTCAGTCCAAGGGCAAGCCCCAACAGGACAAGCATGTTGGGTATGCGGTGGCGAAGCAGATCGCTTGCCACCGCTACGCCCAAAAGTCCCAGCAGTAGTACCGTCGACACCAGCAATTCCATGGACATGGCGCGTCTCCCGGTTGCGGTTATCGTCAGCAGGCGACGTTGCCATTGACGGCCTGGCACAGCGCACGGATCTTGGTATCCACAGCGCCGCCCAACAGTACGAAGGCCGCGGCCACCGCCACGGTGATCAAACCACCCGCCACCGCATATTCAACGATGGTCAGGCCCTCTTCGTCCTTCAAGAACTTACGGATGGAAGTTCTGAGTGTGTGCAGAGTCATTTTATTTACCTCAACTTCATAAGTTGTATGGCGAATAACTGGTGGTCGGGGACAACGCGAAGTCCGTTTGAATAAGTGGGTTGTACTCACAGCAAAAGAGTCGCAAGCGCTATTCCATGACAGTTGCCGTGTCCCCCATTTCAAGTGTTGCGATCAGCAGGCAACGTTGCCGTTGACGGCCTGGCACAGAGCACGGATCTTCGTGTTCACGGCGCCGCCCAGAAGAACGAAGGCCGCGGCAACCAATACCGTGATCAACCCACCGGCCACTGCGTATTCCACAATGGTCAGTCCATCTTCATCTTTGGCGAACTTCATTACCGAAGCCTTGATAGTTTGAAGAGTCATTTCGCACACCTCATCGGGGTTGTTTAAAAGGCAGTACATTGCGAACTGCCTGATGCAACCCTAGTCAGGGGGGCGGTATAGCCGTTAGGAGGATTTTGCACATCGCTAGGATTTTTTTGCGCAAAGACTGCGGGGCAAAGCTCAATCAGGTATCGCGATGAGAAAGAGGTTTCTTATAGAAATTTATTCGGCGCGGTGATAGCACATTGGCAATACTTCCGGCTAAAGGACAGGAAGAACCACTGAGTACGCACATGACGTCGAATCTGACCGGTAAGCCAAGGTTATTGTGGTTCGATCTGACCCGCGATCGCTCCACACAGGAACTCATCACCCAGTTCGAGACCACGTGTATCTGCACGGTGGCAAAAAATGCCGCGCTGCCCACCGGGGAACAGGTCGACATGATCTGCATCCATTTTGACAGGCCAGACACGCCGGGCTTGAGGCGCCTGCTGGAGATCAAGCGCACCGTGCCTGCTATCCCGATCACCATGTTCACCGTACAGCACTCCGAAGAACTGGCGGTCTGGGCCATGCGTTCCAGCGTCTGGGAATACATGGTGCTTCCCCTGTCAGCCACAGAAAGAAAGCGCTACCTGGCCGCCGTGGTGCAGTTATGCGAGTTGCGGCGCAATAACGGCAGCCGTGGCAAGACTTCGCTGATTGACCACGCGCCCATCTTGCCGGACAGCATCCGCCTGACCTCAGGACACCAGAAACACCAGGCGCTCAGCCACATCATGCTGTACATCGACCAGCATTTTCGCGAAAGCATTGATCAACGGGACCTGGCCAAGCGTTGCGGCATGACCACATTTCGCTTCAGTCGACTGTTCAAGGAGGCCAACGGACTGGGCTTCACCGACTACGTGCTGAACAAACGCATGAGCTTTGCCAAGGATCTGCTGGATAACAGCGAGATGCCCATCACCAGCATCGGCTACGAGGCCGGTTTTAAGGATCCGTCCTACTTCGCCCGCGCTTTCAAGCAATTCGCCAACTGCACACCCAGCGAATACCGTTTGGCGCGTCATATGCGAACAGCGATCGCCATCCAGCCCTCGCCGGAAGAAACCAGCGTCGAGGCGCTTGAGAATCTGGTCCATAGCCTGGAGGACTGAACGCTTTTTCACAGGCATAAAAAAACGCCGCTCATTGAACGGCGTTTTTTGAATTTGGAGCGGGAAACGAGACTCGAACTCGCGACCCCGACCTTGGCAAGGTCGTGCTCTACCAACTGAGCTATTCCCGCAAATGGCGTCCCCTAGGGGACTCGAACCCCTGTTACCGCCGTGAAAGGGCGGTGTCCTAGGCCACTAGACGAAGGGGACACGCTGCCCGGAACACATTGGTGTGTGTTCCAGTGCCCAGACCCGCATCCGAAGATATCGTTTCTGGTTTCACTCAACCCTGCCCTGAAGCAAGATTGTTTAAAATTGGAGCGGGAAACGAGACTCGAACTCGCGACCCCGACCTTGGCAAGGTCGTGCTCTACCAACTGAGCTATTCCCGCATTGGCGTCCCCTAGGGGACTCGAACCCCTGTTACCGCCGTGAAAGGGCGGTGTCCTAGGCCACTAGACGAAGGGGACACACGTACAACATTCACTGCTTATCGCGTTTGGCTGAGTGCTTTACGCTGTAAGTGGCGCGCATTCTATGGATGGTTGGGCAGGTCGTCAACCCCCAGATATAAATTTATTTAAATCAATGACTTCCCCCGGTTTGAAGGCCTATTCGGACATTTTGCCCGTCCAGTCTCTGACGCCTATATTCCGGCGCCCGCCAAGACGCTATAGTCGCGCCGGACAAATAGTGGCAATGTGCATCCAGTTCGCGGGCGCCCTGTAACGGCATGACGCCCGTCTAATGTCGTCTTGCGGGCCTATGCGCTTAAAAGCCAAGCCACTACACTGAAGTATGCGAACCCTATAAAAGAGGTCTTACCGGTGACACCACTCATGATCACCCTGCTCGTCGTAGCCGGGATCGCACTGTTGATCGCCATTGGTTACATGAACCACGTGGCAGAGAACAACAAGCTGGAAAAGGCCCGCACCAAGGTTGAACTCAACGACCGCCTGCGTCGTTGCGGCGAACTCACCGAAACCTTTCCTGGCCAATTGATGACGCCGGCCCTGAAGCTGTTGATCACCCGTCTGGAGATCAACGTTTGCCAGCGCTTGCTGAATATGGAGAAGAGTAATGCCGCGGTAAAGGCGCGCCTGGACGAACTCAACGCGCTGGCCGCCCAAGGCGAATCGATCCCGGTGAACAATCCACCGGCGCCCATCCTGACAGAAGCCAAGGCCAAGGACGTGCGTTTTTTGCTCGAAGCCCTGCATGGCCAGATTACCCGGGCCGCCCAGGACGGTTTCCTGCCCCCCAACGAAGCCAAGCGCTGGATTCGTGAAGTACGGCACATCCTGGTCCTGCTGCACATCGAATTCTTCAACAATCTCGGTCAACAGGCCCTGCAACAGGAACAACCCGGGCAGGCGCGCCTGGCGTTCGAGCGCGGCGTGCAGTACCTGCGCAAACAGCAGGAACCCCAGGTCTACGCCGAACAATTGGCCTATCTTGAAAAACTTCTGGAGCGCGCCAATGCCATGGTCCTGGCCAGCACCAAGGCAGCCGAAGACGAAGTCAACCAGTTGTCCGCCGGGCTCAAGGAAGTCGAAGAGGAATCGGAGTGGAAGAAGAAAAGGGTCTACGACTGAGTGACCCGGTACACCCGAAGGCCCTGAGGGAGCAAAGCTTGCTCGCGATAGGGGCGCCTCGAGTCCCGAGGGCCCCCACGCTCTTCATCGCGGAGCCTTCTTCCTACAGGCTTACAATTTGAAATGCCCTACCATCCCCTTCAACTCAACGCCTAACTGCGCCAGTTCAATGCTGGACGCGGCGTTGCCCTGCATCGCCAGGGACGACTGATCGGCGCTGGCGCGGATGCTGGTGACACTGCGATTGATCTCCTCGGCGACCGAACTCTGCTGCTCGGCTGCTGCCGCAATCTGCTGGTTCATCTGTTGGATCAACGACACCGCTGTCGCGATGCTGCCCAACGCGCTTTCGGTCTGTAGCGCATCGCTGACCGCCATCTTCACCAGCTCGCCACTGCTCTGAATCTGTTGCACGGACGTCTGGGCTGCCGCACGCAAGGCGCTGACCAGTCGTTCGATTTCCTCGGTGGACTGTTGCGTGCGCCGTGCCAGGGCGCGTACCTCATCGGCCACCACCGCGAATCCCCTCCCCTGTTCGCCAGCCCGTGCCGCCTCGATGGCCGCGTTGAGCGCCAGCAGGTTGGTTTGCTCGGCCACGCTCTTGATCACACTCAACACTGTGCCAATGTTCTGGATTTCAGCGCTGAGGCTTTCGATGCTGGAGCTGGCCGAAGTGGCCGAATCGGCCAATTGCTCAATGCGCACCATGCTCTGGCGTACCACCTGCTGGCCGCTTTCGACCTTGTCATCGGCGGTCTGGGCCGCCTGGGCCGCTTCTTCGGCATTGCGCGCCACATCGTGTACCGTGGCGGTCATCTGGTTCATGGCCGTGGCGACTTGCTCGGTTTCCTCTTTCTGGCTGCTGACTTCCAGGTTGGTCTGTTCGGTCACGGCCGAGAGGGACTGGGCGGAATTGGCCAATTGTTCGATCCCGGCCTGCAAGCCGCTGACAATGCTGCTCAGTCCGGCCCCCATCTGCTGCATCGCCAGCATTAACTGACCGATTTCATCCCGACGCGTCACCTCGATCGTTGCGCTCAAGTCGCCCGAGGCGATCTGCTGAGCCACGCGGATGACACTGCGCAGCGGTGCAACGATCAGACGAGTGATGACCCAGGCCGCGATCAACCCCACCAGCAAGGCCAGGGCCGACGAACCGACGATCAGCAAGGAGTTTTTCTTCAGTTCCGCCTGCATGGCACCGTCTTCGGCGTTGTAGGCCTGGTTGACCCGTTCCACGACTTGGTCGGCGCGTTCATGCAATTGCCGGTAGACAATCTTTTCCTTGGCCAACAGGCCGGTGTAGTCGGCAAGTTGCTGCTTGAATCCGGCAATATGCCCGGCCACTTCGTTGAGCACGGTCTGGTAACCCGCGTCCTTGACGGCGGTCTTGAGCACTTCGGCCTGCTTCATGGCCTGCTCGGCCTGTTCGATGTCGCCTTGCCCTGCTTCTTCATTGCCTTTGCGGCTCTGGTCGAGGCGCACCCGCGCTTCGTTCATGGCCTGCAGCATCAACCGTGACACTTCGCTGACCTGGTTGGCCTGTTCGATGAACTCGGCTCCCTCCTTGCCTTCGGAATCTTTCAGGGTATAGGCGCCATCATCCGCCAGGCCTGCTTGCAGCACATCCAGGTTATTGGCGACGCTGGAAACCGACCAACTGGCCATTTCCAACGCCAGTTCCTTGCTCTGGTTCAATTCGACAAATTCATCGAACGCCTTGCGATAAGCCGCCAGGGCCTGTTCGACGTCATTCATCACCGGCACGTTGGCAGTCGATTTCGCCTTGAGTCCGTTGGCCAGGGCAAGCAGCCCGTCGACACCCTGGCGCAGGGCATCGACGGTCTTGGGGTCGGAGCGCAAGGCATATTCCTGCTCCAGCAACCGGACCTTGAGCAGTTCGCTGTTAAGGGCCGACATCTGTTTCAAACCACCGAAGCGCTGGCTGATGGTTTGCAGGGACCAGACACCGATGGCCGCCACCACAGCAGTGAGCAACAGAACCAGGACAAACCCGATCCCCAATTTCTTTGCCATACCCAGGTTGGCAAAACGTCCTTGCACGGCCGAAATCATTGCGCTCAGTCCTCTGCCAGTGTGTGTGATCGCAGATTCGCAATCAGACACCCTTCAACACAAGATGCTGGCGTCGGAATAATGGCAAAAAGCTACAGCCCCGTCGTTTTCAGAACACTGGAGGTCGATCCAAAGCCGTTGCCCGGAAGAACGCCAGTGCCCTGGGATCCCGGGCATAGGCCACATTGATCCGTAGCCAGTCGCTTTCGGCGCCTGAAGGGCTGAACGCCGTACGCGATGACAACAATACGCCGAACCGCTTGGCCAGGCGCTGTAAGCCAGCGTAGTCGCACAAGGGCGGACGCGCCCAGATGAACAGTCCTCCCGCCGGCTTGCCGAAGACTGTCCAGTCGGCATCTTCCAGCACCTGCAGCACCGCCGCCATGTCGACATTCAGACGTTGCCGTTGACGCTGGGTCAGTTTGCGATAGGCACCATTGGCCAACAGGCTGGCCACAACCGATTCACAGAACCGCGAACCGCCCATGCTGGTGATCCCCTTGACCTCGCTCAGTCGCTCGATGACATCGGGCCCGGCCACCACAAAACCTACCCGCAACGAACTGCTCAGGGTTTTCGAAAAACTGCCAACGTAAAGAACATCCGCATCCAGCGCTGCCAGCCGAGTCCGCGCGGTGCCCTGGAAGTCAGCGTAGACATCGTCTTCGACTACCAGCATGGCGTGCTTCCTTGCCAGTTGAAGCAACCGCTGGGCCACAGCCGGCGCCAGGCTGCTTCCGGTCGGGTTATGGCAGGCACTGTTGACGAACAGGGCGCTGGGCCGGTGACTGGCCAACAGCGCTTGCAGCGCATCGACATCCGGGCCTCGCGGCGTCCTGGGTAACTCAATCATGTCGATGCGGTGAAGCCTGAGTAACTCGAACAGGCTCGAATAACCGGGACTTTCCACCACGACACAGCATCCCGGCCGAAGCAGAGTCCGCACGATCAGGTCCAGCCCATGGGTCGCCCCCGTCGTGGTCAGGATCCGGCTTACGTCGGCATCGATATTGAGCTGCCTCAAACGCCTGGACAGTTGCTCGCGCAATGCGGGCAGCCCCAACGGCGTGCTGTAGTTGAACAGCCCCGCCATGTCGGTGCGGGTCACCTGACGGATCGCATAACCCAGGTCATCGCTTTCGCGCCAGCGCTCGGGCAGCCCGCCCGCGCCCAGTTGCAGCTCCCACTGTGCGTCGTCTACGCGGCCGACCTGGATGAACGGCGCCTCGTCCGGCCAGTCGCCGGATGCGGACCCGGCCAGAGGTGGTGGAGCCACGAAAAAGCTTGAGCCATGACGGGACGCCAATATGCCCTGGGCAACCAGGCGCTCACAGGCTTCATTCACACTGGACTGGCTGAGCAGGTTATCCCGTGCCAGTTGCCGAATGGAGGGCAGGCGCGTCCCCGGTTGCACCGCATCCTGTCGAATCCAGCCGGTCAGTGCGTCGACAATTTGCTGCACGACAGGCACCAGGGCCTGTCGGTCGATTCTCAATTCCATGAGTAACCAAGCTCCTAAGCGTTTGTTTTATTTCTGGAAACAGTTTGCTTTTAGGGAAACAGTTAAGCACAGGGTGCTCGGAAAGGAGGTACGACAACGCCGCCAAAATCGCTGAATCTCATCCTTTGAAACACATTGGCGGGACATTGGAGAAGTTTTCCATCTTTCAAGAAAAAAGCCCGCAACCAGTGCGGGCTTCTTCCTACAAGCTTGCTTCAAAAAGCCGTAACGCCGCCGTCCACCGCCAACGAATGACCGGTGGTGAATGCCGCGCCGTCACTGCACAGATACAACACGGCGCAGGCGATTTCCTCGACCTTGCCGATACGTCCCACGGGATGCATGGCGTTGGCGAATTCGCCCTTTTTCGGGTCAGCTTCATAGGCACGACGGAACATGTCCGTGTCGATCACCGCCGGACAGACCGCATTCACGCGGACTCCCTTCTTGGCGTATTCGATGGCAGCGGATTTGGTCAGGCCGATCACAGCGTGCTTGGAAGCCGCATAAATGCTCATTTTCGGCGCCGCGCCCAGGCCGGCCACCGAGGCGGTATTGACGATGGCGCCACCGCCCTGGGCCAGCAGCAACGGCAATTGGTATTTCATGCACAACCAGACGCCTTTGACATTGACGCCCATGATCGCGTCGAACTCATCGAGCGTACCGTCGGCCAGCTTGCCCTTCTCGATTTCGATCCCGGCATTGTTGAAGGCGTAATCGAGGCGACCGTACGTATTGATCACTTCACTCATCAGGTTTTGCACTTCGCTTTCCTGGGTCACATCGCAGCGCACGAATACCGCCTCGCCGCCCGCGTCCAGAATCGACCGCACCGTGTCTTCGCCACCAGCCCTGTCCAGATCGGCCGCCACCACTTTCAACCCTTGCGCCGCGAACGCCTGGGCAGTGGCGCGGCCAATGCCTGCGGCGGCGCCCGTGACTACGACGACCTGTCCGGAAAACGTCATGCTCATTGTCTGTTCCTCGAAGGATGCGGGATCAGGCCAGTGTAGCCACAGCCTTGCGGCACACGGCAGCACTATCCAGGTGCCGGTTGGGTGTTCATGGGTAGCAGTGATAACAGGCCGGGCGGCGATATCACTGCGTTGGATCGGCGTGCATTCGCTGTGTCAGCAAACCTTGCGACAAATCCTTCAAGGGTCTATCAACAAGGCTTCATTCATCTTGAGTGCCAGCCATGACTGCCCAGAACAATCGACAGTTCCTGCTCGCCAAACGCCCGGTAGGCGCCGCGACCCGTGAGACGTTTACTTATCAGCAAGTGCCGGTCGGCGAACCGGGGCCCGGCCAGATTCTGGTCAAGAACGAATATCTGTCCCTGGACCCGGCCATGCGCGGCTGGATGAACGAGGGCAAGTCCTACATTGCTCCGGTCGGCATTGGTGAGGTGATGCGTGCCCTGGGCGTGGGCCAGGTGATTGCCTCGAACAACCCGGCATTTGCAGTCGGGGATTACGTCAACGGCGCCTTGGGCGTGCAGGACTATTTCCTGGGTGAGCCAAGAGGCTTCTACAAGGTCGATCCGAAACTGGCGCCGCTGCCACGTTATCTGTCCGCACTGGGCATGACCGGCATGACCGCCTACTTTGCCTTGCTGGACGTCGGTGCCCCCAAGGCCGGCGAAACGGTGGTGCTGTCGGGTGCCGCCGGCGCCGTGGGCAGCGTCGCCGGGCAGATCGCCAAAATCAAAGGCTGCCGGGTGGTGGGCATCGCCGGTGGTGCCGACAAATGCAGATTCCTGATCGATGAGCTGGGGTTCGACGGTGCCATCGACTACAAGAGCGAAGATGTCCATGCCGGACTCAAGCGCGAATGCCCCAACGGCGTGGATGTGTATTTCGACAATGTCGGGGGCGATATTCTGGATGCGGTACTCAGCCGCCTGAACCTCAAGGCCCGCGTCGTTATTTGCGGCGCCATCAGCCAGTACAACAACAAGGAAGCCGTAAAAGGCCCGGCCAACTACTTGTCGCTGCTGGTGAACCGGGCGCGCATGGAAGGCTTCGTGGTCATGGACTACGCCGCGCGGTTCGCCGCTGCGGGACAGGAAATGGCCGGCTGGATGGCCAAGGGGCAGCTCAAAAGCAAGGAAGACATCGTCGAGGGGCTGGAGACATTCCCCGAGACGCTGACCAAGTTGTTCAGCGGGGAAAACTTCGGAAAGCTCGTGCTAAAGGTCTGACGCAGAACACTTGTAGGAGCGGGCTTGCTCGCTCCTACAAGGGAACGTCAGTGTTCGATCAGGCCAGTTCGGCCACCACCGCCGCCAATGCCTTGGCGGGGTCGGCGGCCTGGCTGATGGGGCGGCCGATCACCAGGTAATCGGAGCCGGCGTCCAGGGCCTGGCGCGGGGTCAGGATGCGGCGCTGATCGTCCTGGGCGCTGCCTGCCGGACGGATTCCCGGGGTCACCAGTTGCAAGGACGGGTGCGCCGCCTTCAGGGCCTGGGCTTCCTGGGCCGAACAGACCAGGCCATCCAGCCCCGCCTTCTGCGCCAGCGCCGCCAGGCGCAGTACCTGCTCCTGGGGCTCGATGTCCAGGCCGATGCCCGCCAGGTCCTCGCGCTCCATGCTGGTCAAAACCGTCACACCGATCAACAGCGGTTTCGGACCGCTGCGCTGATCCAGTACGTCACGGCAGGCAGCCATCATGCGCAAGCCGCCGGAGCAGTGCACATTGACCATCCACACACCCATCTCCGCGGCAGCCTTGACGGCCATGGCGGTGGTATTGGGAATGTCGTGGAATTTCAGGTCCAGGAACACTTCGAACCCCTTGTCACGCAGGGTGCCGACAATCTCCGAAGCGCAGCTGGTGAACAGCTCCTTGCCAACCTTGACCCGGCAGAGGCTGGGGTCCAGCTGGTCGGCCAGCTTCAGGGCGGCGTCACGGGTAGGGAAATCCAGGGCGACGATGATGGGCGTCTGGCAGGCGGACATGAGCGGGCTCTCAGGCAAGTCGAAATCGGCGCGCATTGTAGCGGAACCAACGCCCCTGCGGGACCCGATGATCGGTAAATCTCATCGCGCCTGGCTCTTGCTCCAGTCCGTCAACAGGCTGTATGCCACGGCCAACAAGGTCGGGCCGATGAACAGTCCGATGAAGCCGAACGCGATCAACCCGCCGAACACCCCCAGCAACACGATGACCAACGGCAGGTTCCCGCCGCGGCTGATCAGGTAAGGCTTGAGCACGTTGTCCACGCCGCTGATGATGAACGTACCCCAGATGCCCAGGAATACCGCCATCCCGTATTCGCCCTTCCACACCAACCAGGCCGTGGCAGGAATCCAGACCAGCGGAGGCCCCATGGGGATCAGGCTGAGCAGGAAGGTGACGATCCCCAGCACCAGGGCACCCGGTACCCCGGCAATCAGGAAGCCGATCAGCGCCAGTACGGCCTGGGCCGCGGCGGTGCCGATCACACCGTTGACCACCCGCTGTACCGTACCGGCCACCAGCTCGATGTAGTAACCGGCACGGTCACCGATCAGGCGCTCCAGCAAACCGTGGACAAACGCCGCCAGTCGCGGGCCGTCACGGTAGAAAAAGAACACGAACACGATGCTCAGGGTCAGTTCGAGGATACCGCCGCCGATCTGCTTGCTGCGGGCCAGCAGCCAGTTGCCGACTTGTCCCAGGTACGGCTTGATGGACACCATCATTGCCGCGCCCTGCTGATCGATGCTGTTCCAGATCGCCGTCAGCCGCCCGCCCACCAGCGGCAAGCCGGCCAGCCATTGGGGCGCGTCCGGCAGCCCGTCGACCTGCACGTCCCGGATGAATGCCGTCGCGTCGCGCACATGGTCGGCCAGGTTGGAACCCAGCCATACCAGCGGGACTGCCACCAACAACATCCAGCCAAGGGTGAGCAGTCCCGCCGCCAGGGATTCGCGTCCATTGAGCCAGCGGGTCAACAGGCGCATCAGCGGCCAACTGGCGAACGCCAGCACCGCGCCCCAGAACAGCGCCGACCAGAACGGCGCCATCACCCAGAGGCTTGCACCGAACAACACCAGGAGCAGGATCTGCACCAACAGCCGATCGTTATTGAGCATGTAGGGTCTCGGAAAAAGAACAGGGTCGAGGCAACGGCAAGCAGCCCGTTGCCCGAAACAGCTTATCGCAGCAGCTCAAGGTGCAGGCCCGCGGTATCGCCACCGGCGGCCTCCATCCGCGCCGCTCGCACCCCCTGGCTCGCCAGCGCCTCTCGCCAGGCCTCGGCCTTGGGTCCCGAGAGGCTGACCCGCAGGCCAGTGTCCAGGTTCAACGCCCGGGCCAGCAAGCGCAGCCAGGCTTCGTCCGGATCGCCAACCAGGCGCGGCAAGTCCAGCACACCGGTGTCCTTGAGCTGGCGCAACAACGTGGCAGACGTCGGTAGGAGGTCGCCCAGGGGAGCGCTCGCCTCGAACTGCTCGACGTGCAGATAAGCCTTGCGATTACCGCGGGTGATCCCGTACAGCGCGATCAGCGTGTTGTCCGTCGGCGGCGCCAGGCGCAGCAGCAGGTAAGCCTGACCGTTGTCGGCACCGTAGAGTTTGGCATTGCCGAACACATCGTTGGCCCAAAGGCTGCTTTCGCCGCAATCGCGGGCCTGGCACCAGAACAGCAATTCGGCGCCCTGTTTCTGCAACGCTTCGCGAGCGGCGGTGAACCCTTGGGTGGCGGAATGTTCCGGCGGCAACTCGTAAGTGACCGACGTGGTGTTGCCACGGGCATCGACCTGACCGTCGAAACGTAACTGGCCACTGATCTTGCGGATCGCGCCCAGGGGGTAGATCCGCTCCTGATCCTGGCCTTGCCGGTAATCGACGATCCGCGCATCGGGCAGGCGCGGCACGCGCGCCAGATCCTGACTACCGGGCACATCGGCGGCGAACGCGTTCTGGCCCAGCCAGGCCAGCGCCAGCAGTGCGAATGATGGGATGGATGATTTCATTGGATCGACTTGGCCCGGATTACTTGCACAAGACCGGCGTCGGCCGTGGGCCGCGAGGCGGGTAAACAGAGATCTGTCATGGTTGTCTCCCTTTCAACTCGCCCAGCCTCGACAGTTGCCCGTCGCAAGTCAAGAAACGGTGAAAAACCGATTGAAACAGTCTGCTACAAGCGCCGCACCGGATTCATCGTTCAAGTGCAAATGATGGCCGCCAGGCAACTGCTCATGACTGAAGGGTAGACGTTCCAGCAACTCGGGATGGCGGACGAGCATGCCTTCCGCCGCCACGATCAGGTGGGCCGGGCAACCGACCCGCGTTACGAAGGTCATGGCCTGCTCGTTGGTCAGGCGCAGCGGCGACGGCAACATCAGGCGATTGTCGGTGCGCCAGGTGTACCCGCCGGGCACCGGCATCAGACCGCGCTGGGCCAGCAGCTCGGCCGCCTCGCGGCTCACGGCTACCAGCCCTTTCATGCGGGCTTCGATGGCGCGGTCGAGGGTCTTGTAGACCGGTTTGGTTTTTTTCAGCAAATCCAACTGCGCCTGCAGCGCCATGCCCATGCGTTCGGCTGCGTTATCGCCCGGGGCGGTAGGGGGAATCACACCGTCGATCAGCCCAAGGTGCGTCACCCGCTCCGGCAATGACCCGGCCAGCACCAACGACACGACGGCGCCCAGGGAATGCCCCAGCAGGGCGAAACGCTGCAAGCCCAGTTGTTCGGCGACCTGCAGCACATCATGGGCATAGTCCCACAAGGCGTAACCGGCACCGGGCGGGCGATGCCCCGAATGACCGTGGCCGGCCATGTCCAAGGCAATGATGCGCAATCCTTCGAGCCGGGGAGCCAGGCGTGCGAAGCTGTTGGCATTGTCGAGCCAGCCGTGCAAGGCGATCACCGGCCGCCCGTCTTCCGGTCCGAACAGGTGGGCGGCCAGCTCGATGTGAGGCAGGCTCAGGCGCACTTCCTCGACTGTATTCATGCACTGCGCCCCTCCCAGCGCTGGAACAGATCTTTGAGCAGGTTCGCCGTGTCCAGGGGACGTTCCAGGGGAAACATATGCCCGCCGGGCATGCTCAGGGCCTCGCCACGGGGCATGCGCCCCACCGTGCGAGTGTGATGACGCATCACCACGCGACTCTGGCGACCGCGCACCACCGCCAACGGTACCTTAAGCTTGCGGGGCCGACCAGGGCTGGTGTGGGGCACGCCGCGATAAATGCTGATCTCCGTGGCCGGGTCGAAACGCAGTCGCAGCCGGTCGCCGACCGGTTGGAGACCATGTTGCAAGTAAGCGTCGAAACAATCCGGATCGAAGCCACGGAACAGTGTCTTGCCGGAAAAATACTGCCGGGCCGAATCCAGATCCGCGAATTCCTCGCGTCGCCCCAGGGTGCGGCCGGCCGGCGTCAGGCGGTCGATGAAGCCCAGGCGCTTGGCGGCCAGGATCACCCACTGATCGGCGCGGGTCAGCACCGGCGAATCGAGCATGACCACGCCGCGATACAACTGGGGACAACGCAACGCGGCATGCAGGTGCAGCACCCCACCGAGGGAATGACCGACACCCCACACCGGCTGCGGTTGCTGTTCCAAATGATGAATGAGCTCATCCACCAGATTGTGCCAATTGTCGTCGACCGGAAAACGCGGGTCATGGCCATGGGTTTCCAGATACGTCACCTGGAACTGCGGCGCCAGCGCGGCAAACAGTTTGCCGTAGGTGGCCGAAGGGAAACCATTGGCGTGGGCGAAGAATATGTGTTGCGGCATGACGGCCAATCCATCGAGGAAACTGGAGCCGATTGTCCGCACAACCCTGCGGGGCGGCAATGACCGTAAATGACAGGAATGATGACAGTCGGGATTGAACGATGGGGCAGCCGGGTTTTCAAACTGAGCAAGGTCGATGTGGCGAGGGGATAAATCCCCTCGCCACAAGGTCCCGCATTCTACGATCCAGACCTCAACGCGCCGGCGGCTGCTCGCCCAGCGGCACCACGGCCATGGTCAACCGTGACACGCAGTTGACCTTGCCTTCATCGTTGGTCAGGCGGATATCCCAGACCTGGGTGGTGCGCCCCAGGTGGATCATCCGGGCCGTGGCCGTCACCCGGCCGCTGCGCACGCCACGCAAATGGTTGGCGTTGATCTCCAGGCCCACGCAATAGTATTTGCTGGTATCCACGCACAGATAGGCGGCCATGGATCCGACCGTTTCAGCAAGTACCACCGAAGCCCCGCCATGCAACAGGCCGAACGGCTGGTGGGTGCGGTGATCGACGACCATGCTGGCGGTCAGGGACTCGTCGTCGAACGATTCGAAACGAATGTCCAGCACCTCGCTGATGGTGTTCTTACCGGCGGCGTTCAGTTGCTCGATGTTGGGGGTGGTGCGCCACAGACTCATCGTTGCCTTTCCTTCATGTTGTTATTTGCGCAGGATTCAATATCTGTAGGAGCAAGGCTTGCCCGCGATGCTGGCGCCGCGGTGGATCAGGGCTGTGGGTGTCGATGCCATCGCGGGCAAGCCTTGCTCCCACAGGTGCGTTTTTTCAGTCAGGGGTGCTTGATGCCCTTGAGCGTCATCGCGCCGGCCAGCGGCAGGTCGCCTTCCAACTCCGCCAACCCAGCTGTGTGCACCTGCTCAGGTTGTTGCAGATGACCGTGCTGCGCCAGGCCAAGCAGGCTGCCCACCAGCGGGTTATGACTGACCAGCAGCACATTATCCCGGTCCCTGAGGTGTTCCAGGACGGTTTGCGGCGGGGTTTGCGGGGTGAGCCAATCAACCGTGAGCAGTTCCGGTTCGAAACCCAGCACCTCTCGCACCAGTTGCGCGGTTTGCTGGGCACGCACGTAGGGGCTGGCATAAATCGCGGTCAACGGTCGCCCGATCAGCTCGGCGGCGCTGCGCAACACTTCTTCGCGACCGTGAGCGGTCAGCGCCCGCTCGGGATCGGGACGGGAGCCGTGAGGCTCGGCCTCACCATGGCGCAATACCCATACGTTCATAGCTTGGGCTCCTCATCCCGGACCGGATGCGGAGCCGGCGCCACGGCATGCGGCGCTTCCCCTTCCGGCGCACGCGGGGTCGGCCAATCCGCAAACGGCCAGGGCTTCTGGTCACTGTGAAAGGTGCCGAATCGACCGATCTGAGCCAGGAACTGACTCAGGCTGTCGCCGAAGTTCATCAGGCCG
Organism: Pseudomonas uvaldensis; assembly: GCF_021271205.1. Taxonomy (GTDB): domain Bacteria; phylum Pseudomonadota; class Gammaproteobacteria; order Pseudomonadales; family Pseudomonadaceae; genus Aquipseudomonas; species Aquipseudomonas uvaldensis. Next base: position 104,949 of record NZ_JAIWKS010000008.1, on the reverse strand, counting down.
GCGCTGGGTGCGCCGTAAATCAATCGATAAATCAATTGCACAAGTACCACGGCGCCGAGGATGAATTGCGCCACCTGCCAGACCAACAGGTAGATGATCATCCACAACACGCGTAACAGAATGGACTCGTATTGGGCTTCGCCCTTGGGATCGTTCATGGTTCGCTCCTGTCCTGTATCGCAGAGGCTCAGTTGAAGCCGCTGGTGGAAATGAAATCGACATCGGTCTTCGGTTCGCCGCGCATCAACAGTTCGATGACCTGCTCCAGCGTGCGCCCTTCGAACAGGATCGCATGCAACCCGGCGACCAGCGGCATGTAAACCCCCGTCTCCTGGGACTTGGCCTTGAGCACCTTGAGGGTATTGACCCCTTCGGCCACTTCTCCCAACCGGGAGACGGCCTCGTCCAGGCTCAGGCCCTGGCCAAGGGCGAAACCGACCTGGTAGTTACGACTCTTGGGCGACGAACAAGTCACGATCAGGTCGCCCACGCCGGCCAGCCCGAGGAAGGTCATCGGGTTGGCGCCCTGGCTGACGGCAAAACGGGTCATTTCCGCCAGCGCCCGGGTGATCAGCATGCTCTTGGTGTTTTCCCCCATCCCCAGCGCCACCGCCATGCCGGCGATGATGGCATAGACGTTCTTCAACGCCCCGCCCAGCTCCACACCGAAACGGTCGGCGCTGGCATAAACCCGGAAGGTGCGACCGTGAAGGGCTGCCTGGACCCGCTGGCACAGTTCTTCGTCTTCGCTGGCCACCACAGTGGCGGTCAAGGCGTGCTCGGCGATTTCCCGCGCCAGGTTCGGCCCGGAGATAACCCCGATCCGCGCCTTGGGCGCGATGTCTTCGAGGATCTCGCTCATCAGCTTGAACGTCTGGGCCTCGATACCCTTGGTCAAGCTGACCAGCAGTTTGCCGCTCAAGCGCTCGGCATGGGGCGCCAGCACCGAACGCAAGGCGCTGGATGGCAAGGCGACGAAAAACAGATCACTGCCGTCGAGTGTCGCCTGCAGGTCGGTCACGGGCTCCACTTCCGGGCGGATCTTGATGCCCTTGAGGTAACGCGGGTTCTCGCGATTGACCCGAATGGCCTCGGCCTGCTCGGGGTCTCGCATCCATTGGCGTACAGCGTGGCCGTTTTCGGCCAGCAGATTGGCCACGGCGGTACCGAAACTTCCGCCCCCCAGAACCGCAATCGGGCGCTGTTCAGTCATATGCAATCCGTTCATCCATACCAAGTGGCGATGCCGGGCATTATACGGAGCGGCCGAAAGCCGACCAGCCCTCTGTGATGACCCGCAGTCGTAGGAAGCTGACCACCAATTGCTAGGAAAATGCTATCAACTCAACTGGAAAAGTCGCTCAGCTCAGTTAACATGCCTGCCATCCGTCTGCTACCCAAAGGCTATGCCGTGTCCGTTGGCCCCTTTCGCCCAGGTTCGTCGCTGCTATTGGCGCTGCTCATCAGCCCGCCTGTATGGGCCGACGACTTGTTTGTCGACAGCCAGCCCCTGCCTCAAGTCTTGACCGCGACGCGACTCAAGCAATCGCCGGCGGCGGTGCCGGGCAGTATGACCGTGCTGGACAGCGAGTTGATCAAGGCCAGTGGCGCCCGGGACATCAGCGAACTGTTGCGCCTGGTGCCGGGCATGATGGTCGGCAACCTGAGCGGCAACCAGCCCACCGTGAACTACCACGGCACCAACGCCAGCGAAGCCCGTCGCATGCAGGTGTTGATCGATGGCCGCTCGGTGTACCGCGCCGGCCTGGCCACGGTGGACTGGAGCGACATTCCGGTGGCCATGGAAGACATCGAGCGGATCGAAGTCTTCCGCGGCCCCAACACCGTCAGCTACGGTGCCAACGCGCTGATGGCGGTGGTCAATATCATCACCCGCGCCCCGGCCGACAGCCACGGCACCCGGCTGAAAATGACCCGGGGCCAACGGGGTATCAGCGACTGGTACGCCAGCCAGGGCAGCGGCTGGGATGGCGGTGACATGCGGCTCTCGCTGTCCGGCCAGGAAGACGATGGCTTTGACAGCAACCGCAACGGCGCCGACTACCGCGACAGTCGACGCTTGAACCGCTTCAACCTGTCGGTCAGCCAGACCCTCGACGAGCAGCAGAGCATCGACTGGCAGTTGAACGCCAAGGACGGGACCAACCAGCGGCCCTACACCTACAAGCCAGTATTTGCCGGGATCACGGCCGCTGGGGATAACTCCGACGTCATTGCCAAGGATTATGCCGGTTCGCTGCGCTGGAACCTGGACCTGGACCCCGACCACAGCCTTTATGTACAAGGCTCGTTCCAGCATTGGGATCGCCAGCAAACCTGGCGTGCCTGTGATGCCGAGGTGTCCTTCAGTCCACAGTTGACCGATCTCTGGCAGCTCAACCCCAACTACGCCGAGAAACTGGCGCGCAACATGCCCACCTACACCAATACCGGTGCACCGCCCGGTACGGCGCAGGAACAGGCGCTGGCCAACCAGGTGCTCGATCAGTGGCGCAACGGTGCATCGCGGACGTTGTGCGGCGATATTGATCAGAGTGCCCGGGAATCGCGCTACGACCTGGAAATCCAGGATACGTTGAGCCTGTCCGACAGCCTGCGACTGGTCACCGGGGCGAATTATCGCTACGACCGGGCCGACTCCGAGACCTATTTCAACGGCACCCTGGACGACACCACCTGGCGGCTGTTCGGCCAGTTCGAGTGGCGAGCCACCGAGCACTGGCTGCTGCAGGGCGGCGCCATGTTCGAAGACACCCGCCTGACCGGCAGTTCGCTGACGCCGCGAGTGGCGGTCAACTACCTGATCACGCCACGCCATGGCCTGCGGGCGGTTTACTCCGAGGCGGTGCGCTCACCGGACATGTTTGAGAACAACGTCAACTGGAGTTACCAAGTCACCAACCTGCAGCCCGGCGCCTTCGGCCGCAACAGCGCCCGATACTTCGTCCAGACCCGTGGTCCGGGGAACCTCGACCAGGAGCACATGCGTTCCCGGGAACTGGGCTATAACGGTTACTTCATGGATTTGGGCCTGTCGGTCGACGTAAGGCTGTTCCACGACGAAATCACCGGCATGATCAGCGAACCGCTGCGCAACAACCAGTACATCGCCAGCAACTCCAATGAATCGCAATTTTCCGGGGCCGAAACCCAGCTCGATTGGCGCCTGACCAACGCCGACCGCCTGCGACTGACCTATGCCTATGTCGATGCGCTGGCCAGCAACCCCCTCGACGAACAACTGACCGCCCGCAACAGCGGATCTGCCGGCTGGCTGCGGGACTGGGGCCAGGGTTGGAACAGCTCAGTGTTCTATTACGCCGCCGATGCCCTCAACGGTTATCGCTTCGAACGGGTCGACACCCGCCTCGCCCGCCGCATCCCGTTGGGCAAGGCCAACCTGGAACTGGCGGGAGTCCTGCAAGAACGCCTGGACAATCAGCCCACCACATTCGTCGATAACCGCTACGACTCCCGACACGTCCTTTATTTCAGCGCGGAGTTGTCCTTCTAGATGTTCCGGGGCCGATCTCCCACCAGGCCATTTTCCGGCCGCCTGCCGCTGGCGCTGTGCCTGGTGCTCGCCGGCTGGTTGGCGGTGATCGAGGCCCGGGCCGCCGAGATCCTGCTCACGGGCGCCCAGGACAGCCCCGGTGTGCAATCCTTCACCCAGGCCTTGAAAGCCCTGCGTCCGGACGACACAGTGCGGTTCACTCCGCTGGCAAACCTGCCGGCGCCGGACAAGTTGCCCGCTGAAACCCGATTGGTCCTGCTGGATTTACCCAGCCTCGATTGGCGCCTGCAAGCCCATCAAGGACCGGCCACGCTGGTGCTGCGGATCAGCCGCCTGCAAGCGCGGGATCGCCTGGGTGAAACGACGCCCTCTCAGCTGAGCCTGCTGTGGAGCGATCCTCCCGTGGGGCGACAATTGCGGCTGATTCGCTCGGTGCTCCCGCAGGTGCGCAGAGTCGGCGTGCTGTATGACGGCCACAGTGAGTTTCTGCTCAAGGAAATCCGCCAGGTCGCGGCACCGTTGGGCTTGGAGATCGTGACCGAACGCTGGAACGACACCAATGACAGCCGCCCCCTGCAGGACCTGCTGGGCCAGAGCGATGTGTTGCTGGGCCTCGATGATCCCGACCTGTACAACCCCAAGACCGTGAAGAACCTGCTGCTCAGCAGCTATGCCAGGCAGCGCGCGTTGATCGGGCCAAGCGCGGCCTTCGTCAAGGCCGGTAGCCTGGTCAGTACCTACAGCGACCAGGAAGACTGGCTGGCGATTCTCGACGAGTTGCTTGACCGTCCCGCCTCCAGTTGGCCGCGCACCTTGTATCCGCCCCGCTTCAAAGTCTTGAGTAACCGCCAGGTTGCACGTTCCCTGGGGATCGAACCGATCGATACCGAATCCGTCGCTTCGCAGTTGGCCGAAGGAGAACAACGTCCATGACCTTGCGTCGCCGTTGGGATATCAATACCCGCACCCAGCTCATCTCCCTCGGCCCGGCATTGCTGCTGACCGTGTTGTTGATCAGTTTCTTTACCTTCGTGCGGATCCAGGACTTGCGCCAGGAACTCAATCACACCGGCCAACTGATCGCCAACCAACTGGCCCCGGCCACGGAATACGGCGTAATCTCCGGCAACAACGAGGTGCTGGAAAGTCTGCTCACCGCCACCCTGGCCACGCCCCACGTGCGCTTCCTGGAAGTTCAGGACGCCACGGACCGGGTGTTGGTGTATGTCGAACAGCCGGCGCAGAACCGCAGCCATTCCCAGCAAATCGAAGTCTTCCAGGCGCCGGTGCGCCTGCAACGCATCGCCCTGAACAATGATTTCCTGCAAAGCAACAATCCGACCGTCGAGACGTCCGGCGAAGATTACCTGGGCCGGGTGGTCGTCGGCATGTCCAGCGACGCCTTCAGCCAACGGCAACAGGAGATTCTGCTAAAGGCCGCGATCCTGGCGCTGTTTGCCTTGCTCTTCACTTTTCTGGTGGCGCGCCGCCTGGCTTCGAACCTGTCCCGGCCGATCCGCGACATCGGCGATGCGGTCAAGGCCATCCAGCAGGGCGACTACAGCAAGCCCCTGCCCATCGTCGACGACGCCGAACTCGGGGCCTTGTCGCGGCATATCAACAACCTGGCCGACGGGCTGGAGCAAGCCAGCCGGGAACAGCACCAGGCCATGGCACAGTTGATCAAGACCCGCGAAGAAGCGGAAAAGGCCAACAGCGCCAAGTCCGAGTTCCTGGCGATGATGAGCCATGAACTGCGTACCCCCATGAACGGTGTGCTGGGCATGCTGCAACTGCTGGAAACCACCCGGATGACCGAGGAGCAGCACGAGTACACGGCGCTGGCTTCGGAATCCACCGAACACCTGTTGAAGGTGATCAACGACATCCTCGATTTCTCGCGCATCGAACGCTCGGCCCTGGAGCTGGAGCACATCCCGTTCAACCTGGCGGAACTGGTGAGCAGTTGTGCGCAGTCCTTCCAGCACAGCGCCGCACAACGCAAACTGGGCCTGGACCTGCTGATTCCCGACGACATGCATGCCCTGCGGGTACAAGGCGATCCGACGCGGATCAGGCAGATTCTGGTGAACCTGATCGGCAACGCGCTGAAGTTCACCGAGCAAGGTCGCGTTACCGTGCAATGCCAGTGGCAGGCCCTGGATCACGAACTGCTGTGGTTTACCTGCGCAGTACGCGACAGCGGCATTGGCATTCCGGCCGAAAGCCTGGAACGCATGTTCGACGCCTTCCAGCAGGCGGACAGCTCCATCTCCCGACGCTACGGCGGCACCGGCCTGGGCCTGCCCATTGCCAGGACTCTGGCCGAACGCATGGGCGGTACCCTGCGGGCGCAGAGCGAAGAAGGCCAGGGTTCGGTGTTTACCCTGGAGATTCCCCTGGCGTTGTCTACGCAGAGCCCACCGGTCCTGGCGCCTCGATTGCCTGGCGACAAGGGAGACGGCGAAGGCCGTCATGTGCTGCTGGTGGAGGACAATCCGGTCAACCAGACCGTGATCGAAGCCATGTTGCGCAGCCTGGGCTTCACCGTGAGCATCGCTTCCGACGGCGCCCAGGCCATACGCAGCGCCGAAAGCCTGATGTTCGACTTGATTCTCATGGACTGCAGGCTACCCCTGGTCGATGGCTACGAGGCCACGCGACAGATACGCCAGCTGCCGGGCTGCGGCACGGTGCCCATCGTCGCGTTGACGGCCAACGCGCTACAAGGCGACCGCGAAGCCTGTCTGACGGCAGGCATGAACGATTACCTTGCAAAACCCTTCAAAAGAACTGATCTGCAGCAAATTATGCAGCGTTGGGTGCATTAGTAACCCATGTGGCTGGCGTGGAAAGCGAAAGTGCGGCAGTCTTAGGCACCCGACGAGCCTCGACTGGGGGCTTGAATTAATATTTCAGTGCACAGGTGTTCATTCATTTGCCTCTGCGCTGTGACTTTCACTACAACGCAATAGTCTATGGGTAGGCTGCCGATTCGAGGCATGAACGCTTCGATCGGCCGGGAAGATTCGCCCCACCCTGCCGCATGGGATTATTGAGGAGCTCGCATGACCAAACAAAACGCCTTTACCCGGGAAGATCTGCTGCGCTGCAGTCGCGGTGAGCTGTTCGGCCCAGGTAACGCGCAACTGCCCGCCCCGAACATGCTGATGGTGGACCGTATCACCCATATCAGCGAAGAGGGCGGCAAGTACGGCAAAGGTGAATTGGTCGCCGAGCTGGATATCACTCCGGACCTGTGGTTCTTCGCCTGCCATTTCGAAGGCGATCCGGTGATGCCGGGCTGCCTGGGCCTGGATGCCATGTGGCAGCTGGTCGGTTTTTTCCTCGGCTGGCAGGGTCTGCCGGGCCGCGGTCGCGCCCTGGGTTCGGGCGAAGTGAAGTTCTTCGGTCAGGTCCTGCCGACCGCGAAGAAAATCACCTATAACATCCATATCAAACGCGTCCTCAAGGGCAAGCTGAACATGGCCATCGCCGATGGTTCGGTGGCTGTCGACGGTCGCGAGATCTACACCGCCGAAGGCCTTCGGGTTGGCGTTTTCACCTCCACTGACAACTTCTAAGGGTTATCCGCATGCGCCGCGTCGTTATCACTGGTCTGGGCATCGTTTCTTGCCTGGGCAATGACAAAGAGACCGTCTCCGCTAACCTGCGTGCAAGTCGCCCGGGCATCCGGTTCAACCCGGAATACGCCGAAATGGGTCTGCGTAGCCAGGTTTCCGGCTCCATTGACCTCAACCTCGAAGAGCTGATCGACCGCAAGATCTACCGTTTCGTCGGCCATGCAGCGGCTTACGCCTACCTGGCCATGAAGGATGCCATCGCTGACTCGGGCCTGACCGAAGAGCAGGTTTCCAACCCGCGCACCGGCCTGATTGCCGGTTCCGGCGGTGCTTCGACCCTGAACCAGATGGAAGCGCTGGACATCCTGCGGGAAAAAGGCGTCAAGCGCGTCGGCCCTTATCGCGTCACCCGGACCATGAGCAGCACCGTTTCCGCCTGCCTGGCCACGCCTTTCAAGATCAAGGGCCTGAACTACTCCATCGCTTCGGCCTGCGCCACCAGTGCACACTGCATCGGTACCGCCATGGAACAGATCCAGATGGGCAAGCAGGACATCGTCTTTGCCGGCGGCGGCGAAGAAGAACACTGGAGCCAGTCGTTCCTGTTCGATGCCATGGGCGCCCTGTCCAGCAAGCGCAACGACACCCCCGAGAAAGCCTCCCGTGCCTACGATGCCGACCGTGACGGTTTCGTCATCGCCGGTGGCGGTGGCATGGTGGTGGTCGAGGAACTGGAACACGCCTTGGCCCGCGGTGCGAAAATCTACGCCGAAATCGTTGGCTACGGCGCCACGTCCGACGGCTACGACATGGTGGCCCCGAGCGGCGAAGGTGCTATTCGTTGCATGCAGATGGCCATGTCCACCGTCGATACCCCCATCGACTACCTGAACACCCACGGCACCTCGACTCCGGTCGGTGACGTTGCGGAAATGAAAGGCGTGCGTGAAGTGTTCGGCGACAAAGCCCCGGCCATCAGCTCCACCAAGAGCCTGTCGGGTCACTCGCTGGGCGCCGCCGGTGTTCACGAAGCGATCTACTGCATGCTGATGATGGAAGGCAACTTCATCGCCGGCTCGGCCAACATCGACGAGCTGGATCCGGAAGTGGCCGACCTGCCGATCCTGACCAAGACCCGTGAAGACGCCAAGATCGACACCGTGATGAGCAACAGCTTCGGCTTCGGTGGCACCAACGCCACCCTGGTACTCAAGCGCTGGCAGGGCAAGTAAGCCCCGCTGCTTCGTCATTAAAAACGCCCCGACTGGTTCGGGGCGTTTTTTTATGCCTGTTGAATGCACCGCCCCCCCTGTGGGAAGGGGTGTATTCACAGCATGGATGTTCACCACTGATTCCCTGTGGGAGCGGGCTTGCTCGCGAAAGCGGTGCATCCGCTACAAATATGCTGACTGACACTCCGTCTTCGCGGGCAAGCCCGCTCCCACGCTGTAATCGACGTTGGATGGGGAATCAGCGCACAACAAAGCGCTGCTGCGTCAGCAACCGATCCCCCTGGAACACCATGAATCGCCATTCGCCCGGCACCACCTCATGGCTCTCGGTGAATTCATAAGCCATCACATCCTGAGGCGCACCGGGCACCAGTTTCTGGGTGACTTCGAATTTGTCATGGAGCACCCCATCGGCGGTACGAATGCCCGGGGTGAAATACAGCAGAGTCAACGGCTGGTCATCGGCCACCTTGCCAACCAACTGATAGCGCATGCCGAACTTGGTGCCCAGCTTCGCCGGTACGCTTTCGGTCTGGCGAATGGGTTCGTTGCTGCGCCGCAACACCCGCTCTCCCGATTGCAGCTCGGCTTGCGTCCCTTCAAAAACGCCATATTCCACCGGGCCTTCGACACGGACTTCGGCCTGAGCCAGGCCACAGGTCAACAACAGCGCCAACAGTGCGCTTGAACGGCTGAATTGCATGGTGCGCTCCTTGATTGAGATGAGCGCGAGGGTATGACGCGGGCGTGACAGACTGATGACAAAGCGGCGTTTGCCTGCGGGAGCAAAGCTTGCTCGCGATGCAGTTCAAGCCCGCTACCTGTTCATCGTGGGCAAGCCTTGCTCCCACACAACACCGCCAGGAAATTATCGCGCGCCACCTTCTTGGCCACCTCTTCCGGCAGGGCATCCAAAAACGGATCGAAGCCGTGCAGCTCGTGGCCAAGTTTCTTGAAGCGACCGACCACATCCGACCCCACCATGAAGCGCTCCGGGAAGCGCTCCACCAACTCGACCCACTCCTGCCGGGGCTTGCCCGCCTCATCCAGCAAATACGGCGTAAGCAGGCTCCAGGACAGGTCAATGTACAAGTTCGGGTAAGCCTCCAGCATCCGACTCAGTGTTGGCAACAGGAAATCCAGCCGGGTCTGGTGCCGATGGATCTCCATGCTGGTGCCGGCATGAGCCCAGATGAACCGCGTGTGGGGATGGTTACGCAACGGCTCTTCGACTTCCGGCAAATAAAGTGGATTTTTCTCTCGCTTGGAGGTGATGTTGGAATGCAACATCACCGGCAGGTCGTTCTCCGCCGCCAAGTGGTAGATACGGGTCATCGCCTCGTTGTTGGCCCTCGGGGTATCGCCCGACGTCAGCGCGGTCAGATCATCATGCCGAGTGAATACCTCTCCGATGCCCTGCCACAACCCGGGATACAGATCGAGCATGCGCTGAATGTGGGCGGCGGAGTTCTTGTCGTTGGGGTTGAAGCCCGACAGGAAAGGATGGAAGTGCTTGCGTTGTTCAGGCGTCAGCTTGTTCACCGCCGCCGCGACGATCACATCGGTGGCGCTGTACCAATAGGCATCCGCATCATCACCGGCGTAATACCGTGGCCGCTTGGGCTCGTCTTCATGCCATTTCTTAGCCACCGGAATGCCGGAAATCATGACGTGCTCGATGCGATTGTCAGCCATCGCCTTGAGCAGCTCAGGCATCCCGGCAGTTTCCTGGAAGAAATCGACATAATGGAGGTGCGCATCGCTGTAGACATATTCGCGGGCCATGGCAGCAACGCTGAAAACCACCAGCAGCCAGGCAATGATCAGACGGATCAACGGGTAATCTCCACAGGCCATGAGCAGCATAGACCCCACGCTTCCCGCCCGGGTTCAAGTCGCTTGTGCCATCACCGGCGGCACCGGGTTATGCTCACCGCCTCCGTTGCTCAATCTGGAAGACACCATGACCACGCCCCTGACCGTTCGCCCCCGTGCAGAAGATGTCGAAGGCCAGCCGATTCTCCGCCCTCTGCCGTCCGCCAAGTGCCGCAGCGTGGGACCTTTCGTGTTTTTCGACCACATGCTGCAAACCACCTACCCGGCCGGTAAAGGCATGAATATCCGCCAACACCCCCACATCGGGCTGTCCACCCTTACCTACCTGTTCGAAGGCACACTCCAGCACAAGGACAGCCTCGGTTCCGATCAGGTGGTACAGGCCGGAGACGTCAGTTGGATGACCGCAGGCAGCGCCATTGCCCATGTGGAACGCACACCCGAGGCACTGTTGAGCAGTGATTTCGTCATGCACGGCTTGCAAGTCTGGCTGGCCTCGCCCAAATCCCATGAAGAAGGACCGGGGCACTACAGCCATCATCCGGCCCGCACCTTGCCGGTCAGCGACACTTTGGGGATCCGTATCCGCATGATCGCCGGGTCAGGCTTCTGCCTGGAATCGCCGGTACCGGTGTTGTCTCCTACGCTGTATGCCGAATTGAACCTGCAGACCGCGACGACTCTGCTGATTCCCACCGAGCATGAAGAACGGGCACTGTATGTGTTGAGTGGTGAAGCGAAACTGGAGGGAGAGCCGGTGGAACCCCATTCGCTGTTGATACTGCCGGCCGGGAAGGAAATGACATTGTGTGCCGAGAGCGATTGCCATGCCGTGCTGTTCGGAGGCGCGCCGTTGGACGGGCCGCGGCGGATGAACTGGAATTTTGTCTCCAGCGACCCGGCCCGGATCGACGAAGCCCGTCGACGCTGGGCGGCCGGCGATTGGCCGACCGTGCCGGGGGAAAGCGAGCGGATCGAGTTGCCCTGATTCTGCAAAGCCTGTGGGAGCAAAGCTTGCTCGCGATAGCGCCCGACCGGTCAGCATATCGTTGACTGCCCTGCCCTCATCGCGAGCAAGCTTTGCTCCCACAGATGTATGCCTTGGCTACTCCTCCACAGGTGTATGCCTTGGCTAATCTGGCATCCCCCGGACGACTCAGTCCTTGAACACCTCATCCAGCAAGTTATGCATCGACCTGAACGCCCTGTTGGCGACCTTGGCGTTGTACATCATCTTGCCCGGCACATTGGCTTGTGGATCGGTGAACGAATGCACCGCCCCGCCGTAGCTGAGCAATTGCCAATCCACCCCGGCGGCATTCATTTCGTCTTCGAACACCGGCAGTTGTTCCTTGGGCACCAAAGGATCGGACGCACCATGCATCACCAGCACCGAGCCCTGGATGTTGCGCGCATCCGCAGGATCCGGCGTATCCAGGGTGCCATGAAACGAAATGGCAGCCTTTAGCGGCGCGCCTGTACGGGCCAGCTCCAGAGCACAGCAACCGCCGAAGCAGAAGCCGAACGTGGCGAGCTTCGACGCATCGACCGGCGCCTCGTCCTGGCTTTGCAATTGTTCGAGCGCGGCCTGCATGCGCTTGCGCAGCATGGCCCGATCATTCTTGAGCGGCATCATTGCCGCCCCCGCTTCATCGGCGTTGGTCGGCCGTACCGTCTGCCCATACAGATCGGCAATCAATACCACGTACCCGTTGGCGGCCACCGACTTGGCGATCTCCTCGGCCCCCGCCCCTACACCCATCCAGTTCGGTGCCATCAACAGGCCCGGACGCGGCCCCTGCTGGTTGATGTCGAAGGCCAGACGGCTTTCATAACGTTGACCTTCGATCTGATAGACCAGTGAGCGAACCGTGATCTGACTCATGACAGACTCCCTTTCAATCGAACACCTGAAATGAAAAAACCCGCCGAAGCGGGTTTTTCCTGCACTTGATTAAGCTGACAGTTCCACCAACAGCTTGTTCAGACGGCGAACATAAGCCGCCGGATCCTTCAAGCTGTCGCCAGCAGCCAGGGCCGCCTGGTCGAACAGGATGTGCGACAGATCGCCAAAACGCTCTTCGCTCTGTTCGTTGTCCAGCTTCTCCAGCAGCGGGTGAGCCGGGTTGAATTCGAAGATCGGCTTGGAGTCCGGGACTTTCTGGCCGCTGGCTTCGAGAATCTGACGCATCTGCAGGCCGAGGTCCTGTTCACCGATAGCCAGGATCGCCGGAGAGTCGGTCAGGCGGTGGGATACGCGCACTTCGCTGACTGCATCGCCCAAGGCCGTCTTGATCCGCTCGACCAGGCCTTCCTTGCTCTTGGCGATCTCTTCGGCGGCTTTCTTGTCTTCTTCCGAATCCAGGTTGCCAAGGTCCAGGTCGCCACGGGCCACGTCGACGAAGCTCTTGCCATCGAACTCGTTGAGGTAGCTCATCAGCCACTCGTCGATGCGGTCGGTCAGCAGCAACACTTCGATGCCTTTCTTGCGGAAGACCTCCAGGTGCGGGCTGTTCTTGACCTGGGCATAGGTCTCGCCGGTGAGGTAGTAAATCTTGTCCTGGCCTTCCTTGGCGCGGGCCAGGTAATCGGCCAGGCCGACGATCTGTTCGCCATCGTCGCCCTGGGTCGAGGCAAAACGCAGCAGGCCGGCAATTTTTTCCTTGTTGGCGAAGTCCTCGGCCGGACCTTCCTTCATTACCTGACCGAAGTTCTTCCAGAAGCTCTTGTACTGTTCGGGCTCGTTCTTCGCCAGCTTCTCCAGCATATCCAGCACACGCTTGGTCAGCGCCGACTTCATGGAGTCGATGATCGGGTCTTTCTGCAGGATTTCCCGCGAGACGTTCAGGGACAGGTCGTTGGAGTCCACCACGCCCTTGATGAAGCGCAGGTAGAGCGGCAGGAACGATTCTGCCTGGTCCATCACGAATACACGTTGCACGTACAGCTTCAGGCCGCGAGGTGCTTCGCGCTGGTACAGATCGAACGGTGCGCGGGCCGGCACGTACAGCAACGAGTTGTATTCCAGCTTGCCTTCGACCTTGTTGTGGCTCCAGCTCAGCGGGTTCTCGTAATCGTGGGCGATGTGCTTGTAGAACTCCTGGTATTCCTCATCCTTCACCTCGGTGCGTGGGCGAGTCCACAGGGCACTGGCGCGGTTGACGGTTTCCCATTCCACTTCAGGCTTTTCTTCGCCCTCGGCAGCGGTGACCTGCTTCGGCAACTCGATCGGCAGCGCGATGTGGTCGGAGTATTTCTTGATGATGTTGCGCAAGCGCCAGCCATCGGCGAACTCGTCTTCGCCGGACTTGAGGTGCAGCACGATGCGGGTACCACGATCGGCCTTGTCGAGGGTGGCAACCTCGAACTCGCCTTCGCCCTTGGACGACCAGTGCACGCCTTCGCTCGCGGCGAGACCGGCGCGGCGGCTGAAGACTTCGACATGATCGGCCACGATGAACGCGGAATAGAAGCCGACGCCGAATTGACCGATCAGGTGGGAGTCTTTTTTCTGGTCACCCGTCAGGTTCTTCATGAAGTCGGCAGTGCCGGATTTGGCGATCGTGCCCAGGTGAGTGATCACCTCTTCGCGGCTCATGCCGATGCCGTTGTCTTCCAGGGTGATGGTTTTCGCGTCCTTGTCGAAGCTCACGCGGATTTTCAGCTCAGCGCCGCCTTCCAGCAATTCTGGCTTGGACAGGGCTTCGAAACGTAATTTGTCGACAGCGTCGGAGGCGTTCGAGATCAGCTCGCGAAGGAAAATTTCCTTGTTCGAATACAGCGAGTGAATCATCAGGTGCAGCAGTTGCTTTACCTCGGTCTGGAAGCCCAGGGTTTCCTTTTGAGTTTCCACGCTCATTGTCATCAAACTCCAAGTGGATGGTGGTGTCCGCCTCGCTGAGTCGGCGGCGGGATGACCTCAAGGTGGGGGCGCCCCCGATAATTTCAAGGGCGGGTCGGCTTTGCGGGCTCCTGGATCTTGAAATGCGCCCGCGCGGTCGCGATGGGCTCAGCCGCGTCGTCCTGCCAGGCCGTGATAGCCACGTTGGCCACCCGTCGTCCCTGGCGCCAGACCTGGCACTTGGCATAGGTGTCGCGAAACTGCCCGGCGCGCAGGTAATCCAGGGAAAAATCGATGATTTTCGGCACACCCGGCGTGCGGGTGACGATCAGCAGATGAATGGCCGCCGACAGCTCCATGAAACCGGCAATGACACCGCCATGGATCGCAGGCAATAAAGGGTTACCAATGTTTTCCGGGCTGGCCGGCAGGCGAAACAGCAGCTCATCGCCCTGTCGGGTGCATTCGGCGCCGATCAACTGTGCATAAGGGATCGAGGCCATCAATAGCCCATAGTCGCCTTGCTCGCAGGCTTGGCGCAATTGTTCGCGAATAAGATCAGTCATGACTTGCCCGCCCCGGCCCTGCCGAGCCCCCTGGCATGCTGGCCCAAGCGCATGAATGTACCCACCACATGGGCGATGGGCTGTTCGGGGTCGTCTTGATAGGCAAAACCCCGCGTGAAAATCACGTCCGGCGTGACCCGATAACACTGGGCGAAGCCGTAGACGTCCTTGTCTGGCGCGGCGGCATGCATGTAATCGATACGCAGGTCGAGGGTCGGACAGACCTCGAACTCAGGCAGCACGCACAGGGTCGACATGCCGCACGCGGTATCCATCAAGGACGTCAATGCTCCACCATGGATGATGCCCGTGAGGGGGTTGCCGACAATTCGGGGGCTGAAAGGCAGCACCAGCGTCAGCCCTTCATTGCTGACGCTGTGCAACTTCAGGCCCAGCACCTGACAATGCCGAAGCGCGGATAAAAAACGGGTCGCACGCTCAAAAATGGGGTTTTCAGCCATTCGATAAAAACGCCTGTAAGGGACCAAAGCCGCTAACGAGGTAGATCCGATAAAGTTCCATGCCAGAACAAAGTTATATATCTGTAGCAAATGAGGAACTTAACCCAAGGGGTATGGCTCAAAAGGCCAGTAGTTATTTCCATAAGGAGAAACACCCCATGCGTAAGACTTTAGCTGTTGCCTTGATGTTGGCCGCCTCCCTCGGTCTCGCTGCCTGCGATAAAAAATCCGAAGACAAAGCTCAAGATGCCGCACAACATTCTGAGCAAGCTCAGGAAAAAATGAACGAAGCACAGGGTAAAGTAAACGACGCGGCGAAAGAAAACGCCGAAGCTGCCAAAGATCAGGCGGAAGCGAACAAAGCCGCCACGCAGGAACAAGCCCCTGCCACCCCGCCGGCTACCGCACCTAAAACCAACTGATCCGGTTTTAGCGGCGAAAGAAAACCCGCCTGGTGCGGGTTTTCTTTTGCCTGCGATTCGGCATAGGCCAATCGCTCAGGCCACGTCCTTGGCAACTTCGGCGGGTGGCGCTTCAGTCGGGGTATAGACCATCACCTCCAACACATCGGAATGAAATTCCCGACGGTAAAGCACGAATACCACACCGGCACTCATCAACATGAATAACCAGGGGCTGACGAACCACACCAACATGGACATGCCGAAATAATAAGAACGCAGGCCAAAGTTGAACTGGTTGGCCGCCATCGAGATAACCCGCGCCGCTCGCAACGCAAAGGCCTTGCGCTCCTGCTCCGACACATGTCGCTCACCAATCATCGGCGCCGATCCCACCAGGACCGCCGCGAAGTTGTATTGACGCATGCACCAACTGAAGGTGAAGAACGCATAGACAAACACCAGGGCCAGACACAACAACTTGACTTCCGCCAACCCTTGGGAAGCCTGCTGCACCAGCGGCAGGTCCGCCAGCAACGACACCGCCCGATCCGACGCCCCCAGAACCGTCAGAATACCGGCCAGGATGATCAGCGTGCTGGATGCGAAGAACGAGGCATTGCGCTCCAGGTTGCCAATCACGCTGGCATCGGCGATACGGTTCTCGCGCAGCAGCATCCGGCGCATCCAGTCTTCCCGATACAGATGCATCACACTGGCCAGGCAAGCCGTGTCACGGGCCTTCCACGTGGCATAACGGGTATAACCGCCCCAGCAGACGATGAACCAGACGGCGGCGAGAAGATGAGTCAGATTGGCTTGGATGAATGACATTCGATACCTTGTATGACGTGAACATAGAGCAGCTTGCGGTGAACCCTTGTGGGAGCGGGCTTGCTCGCGAATGCGGAGTGTCAGCGACAAATATGTGCCTGACACTCCGCATTCGCGAGCAAGCCCGCTCTCACAGGTTCTGCGTAAACCTTTCAGAACACTGCTTCGACGTTAACTCACAAAAAAAGACACCGCATCCAAAAAAAATGCCCCGTATCGATTGATACGAGGCATTTCAGTGTTACCGATAAAGCTTAAGCCAACGCTTCGCTGCGCTTGCCCAACAGGCGATCACACAGCACGGCGACTGCCAGGGTCATCACCGAAGGCACCAGCCACGCCAAGCCTTGCTCGCTCAATGGCAAGTGGGCCAATTGCGTCGGCATCCAGTCCGCCAGCCCGGCTCCCTTGAGGGCGTCGACCAGGCCGAACAGCAGCGACACCAGCATTACCGGGCCAACGATGCGACCCTGCTCGTGCCAGAAGTCCTTGCAGAAACTCAGGGCCACCAGAGCGATGCAGGGTGGGTAGATCGCGGTCAGGACCGGGATCGAGAACGCGATCAGTTTGGTCAGGCCCAGGTTGGACACCAGCAGCGAAAACGCTGCCAGGATCACGACCAGAGTCTTGTAGGACAGGGGCAGGACGCGGCTGAAATATTCCGCGCAGGCGCAGGTCAGGCCGACAGCGGTTACCAGGCAGGCCAGGGAGATCAGCACGGCCAGGAAACCGCTGCCCAGGCCACCAAACGTATGTTGTACATAGGCATGCAGAACCGCGGCGCCATTCGTCGCGCCCATGGCCACTTCGTGGCTGCCCGAGCCCAGGCGGAACAGGCTGACGTAGACCAATGCCAGGCCCACTCCGGCGATCAGCCCGGCAATGATGGCGTAGCGGGTGATCAGGGTCGGCGACTCGACGCCCCGGGAACGGATCGCGTTCACAATGACGATACCGAATACCAGCGCCCCCAGGGTGTCCATGGTCAGGTAACCATTGATGAACCCTTGGGAGAACGGCGCCGCCACGTACTCCGGCGTTGCCACGCCGATATCGCCGGCGGGCAAGGCAAACGCGGCGATACCCAGCACGGCCAGGGCGATGATTTTCAGCGGCGCGAGGAAGCGTCCGACCGTGTCGAGCAGCCGGCCCGGATAAAGCGAGATGAAAAATACCACCAGGAAATACACGGCACTGTAGAGAAACAGCGCCAGCGGGCTTTCACCGGTCAGCGGCGCCAGGCCGACTTCGAACGAGACGGTGGCGGTACGTGGCGTGGCGAACAGCGGGCCGACAGCGAGGTAGCAGACCGCCGCCAGCAGGCCACCGGCGATCTTGCCGATAGGGCTGCTCAAGGCATCCATCGCCCCACCGACCTTGGCCAGCGCAACGACGGTAATGACCGGCAATCCGACGGCGGTGATCAGGAAGCCCAACGCCGCCATCCAGACATGAGGCCCTGACTGCAAACCGACGATAGGCGGGAAGATGATGTTACCGGCCCCGACGAACAGGGCAAAGGTCATGAAACCAAGCGCCAGGATGTCCTGGCCTTTCAACACTTTCATTAAGGAAACCACACTACTGAATCGGAATTTAGAGAGGGATTTCCCTTATGGGTGAGGGAAATGCTGTCGGTCCGTATAAGACCGACCCGTTTAGCGCGCCGCTTCCTTGTGAGCTGCGAGCGCAAAAATGGACGCTAGCCTAACGAATTTGGACGACAAACGCACTGTTAAGGGGCGAAGTATCCGATACACGACATTTCCGTGTCGCGTTTTTGCATGTAAAGGACGACTCCTATGACAGCGTCAATACCTGTGGGAGCGGGCTTGCTCGCGAATGCGGAATGTCAGCGACAAATATGTGCCTGACACGCCCCATTCGCGAGCAAGCCCGCTCCCACATTGGATCTGTACTTCCCATGATTCGAAAACGACAAAGGCCACCCGAAGGTGGCCTTTGTTGCTGGAACGAAAAGGTCAGCCGAAGCTTACTTCTTCATTTCCCAGCCAGTCAGCTCGGCCAGGGCCTTGCCGATGTCTGCCAGCGAACGCACGGTTTTCACGCCTGCGTCTTGCAGTGCGGCGAATTTCTCGTCTGCAGTGCCTTTGCCGCCAGAGATGATTGCGCCAGCATGGCCCATGCGCTTGCCCGGAGGAGCAGTCACACCTGCGATGTAGGAAACAACCGGCTTGGTCACGTTGGCCTTGATGAAGGCTGCGGCTTCTTCTTCAGCGGAACCGCCGATCTCACCGATCATCACGATCGCTTCGGTCTTCGGGTCTTCCTGGAACAGCTTCAGGATGTCGATGAAGTTGGAGCCCGGGATCGGGTCACCACCGATGCCGACGCAGGTGGACTGACCGAAACCGGCGTCAGTGGTCTGCTTCACGGCTTCGTAAGTCAGGGTGCCGGAACGGGAAACGATACCGACTTTGCCTGGCAAGTGAATGTGACCTGGCATGATGCCGATCTTGCACTCGCCTGGGGTGATCACGCCTGGGCAGTTAGGGCCGATCAGGGTGATACCCAGCTCGTCGCACTTGACCTTGGCTTCCAGCATGTCGATGGTCGGGATGCCTTCGGTGATGCACACGATCAGCTTGATGCCGCCGAACGCCGCTTCCAGGATGGAGTCCTTGCAGAAAGGAGCCGGAACGTAGATCACGCTGGCGGTAGCGCCAGTGGCAGCAACAGCGTCCTTGACGGTGTTGAAGACAGGTAGGCCCAGGTGCTCGGTGCCGCCTTTGCCCGGAGTTACGCCGCCAACCATCTGGGTGCCGTACTCGATGGCTTGCTGGGTGTGGAAACTACCTTGCGAACCGGTAATACCCTGGCAGATAACCTTGGTGTCTTTATTGATCAGGACGCTCATTATTTGCCCTCCGCAGCTTTGACGACTTGTTGAGCAGCGTCGGTCAGGCTGGTAGCAGCGATGATGTTCAAACCGCTTTCTGCCAGTACTTTAGCGCCCAGCTCAGCGTTGTTGCCTTCGAGGCGAACAACAACCGGGATTTTCACGCCGACTTCTTTCACGGCGCCGATGATGCCTTCGGCAATCATGTCGCAACGAACGATGCCGCCGAAGATGTTGACCAGCACTGCAGCGACATTGGTGTCGGACAGGATGATCTTGAACGCTTCGGTTACGCGTTCCTTGGTAGCACCGCCGCCCACGTCGAGGAAGTTGGCTGGCTTGCCGCCGTGCAGGTTGACGATGTCCATGGTACCCATGGCCAGGCCGGCACCGTTGACCATGCAGCCGATGTTACCTTCCAGGGCCACGTAGTTCAGTTCGAACTTGGCAGCGTGCGCTTCGCGCGGATCGTCCTGGGACGGATCGTGGAAAGTCTTCAGCTTAGGCTGACGGTACATGGCGTTGGCGTCGATGTTGATCTTGGCATCGAGGCAGTGCAGGTCGCCGTCGGCCTTGATCACCAGCGGGTTCACTTCCAGCAGCGCCAGGTCATGGTCCTGGAACAGCTTGGCCAGACCTACGAAGATCTTGGCGAACTGAGTGACCTGCTTGCCTTCCAGGCCCAGCTGGAATGCCAGCTCGCGACCCTGGAATGGCTGAGCGCCAACCAGTGGATCGATAGTGGCTTTCAGAATTTTTTCTGGAGTGTCGTGAGCGATTTTCTCGATGTCCACGCCACCTTCGGTGGAAGCCATGAACACGATGCGGCGGCTCGAACGGTCGACGACAGCGCCCAGGTACAGCTCTTTAGCGATATCAGTGCACGATTCAACCAGGATTTTGGTGACCGGCTGACCGTTGGCGTCAGTCTGGTAGGTCACCAGACGCTTGCCCAGCCACTGCTGTGCGAAGGCTTTGGCGTCTTCTTTGCTGCGAACCAGCTTTACGCCGCCCGCTTTACCGCGACCACCGGCGTGAACCTGGGCTTTGACAACCCACTCGCTGCCGCCGATTTTGTCGCAAGCTTCTGCTGCCGCTTCCGGGGTGTCTACCGCGTAGCCTGTGGATACTGGCAGGCCGTACTCAGCGAACAGCTGCTTACCCTGATACTCGTGAAGATTCATGCTTATTACCGTCTTCGTTAGGTACTGCGCATTCGGTGCTGCACCAGTTTAGTGCCGCACCACCTGTGACTGCTGCTTGCGTAGCCTTCCGGTGAACCGGCAGAGCTACGCAAGACTGCGTCCAGCGGACATTCCGCGGTGAGTCTTGCTCGCAAGGCTCACGACGGGCCGAACCGCCGTGGTTTCTTATTATCGGTTAACGCTTCTTGCGGTTGGCCACGTGGATGGCGCCGCCATTTACGGCCAGGGCCGCTTCGTGCAAGGCTTCGGACAGGGTCGGATGGGAGAAGACCATCATGCCCAGGTCTTCAGCGCTGGTGCCGAATTCCATAGCGATCGCGCCTTGCTGTACCAGCTCGGCAGCGCTCGGGCCGATGACGTGAACGCCCAACACGCGATCCGTCTTGGCATCGGCGATGACTTTCACGAAACCGCCGGTATCGTTGGCTGCCATGGCACGGCCACTGGCGGCGAACGGGAAGGTGCCGACGTTAACCTCGACGCCCTCGCCTTTCAAGGTCTGCTCGGTTTTACCGACCCATGCGATTTCCGGGTGGGTGTAGATAACCGATGGGATCAGGTCGTAGTTCATCTGGGCCTTGTGGCCCTTGATGCGCTCGACGACCATGATGCCTTCTTCGGAGGCCTTGTGGGCCAGCATCATGCCGCGAACCACGTCACCGATGGCGTAGACGCCCGGTACGTCGGTGGCGCAATGATCGTCGACCGCGATGAAACCACGCTCATCGATCACTACGCCGCAATCGGAAGCCAGCAGGTCGGTGGTCACCGGACGACGGCCGACCGCGACGATCAGCTTGTCGAAGGTGATGGTCTGTTCGCCGTTGGCGTCGGTGTAGTTCACCACGACTTCTTCGCCGTTGACCTTGGAGCCGGTCACGCGAGCGCCCAGCTTGATGTCCAGGCCTTGCTTGGTCAGGGTCTTCAGCGCTTCCTTGGAAACCGCGGTG
Source organism: Pseudomonas uvaldensis (assembly GCF_021271205.1). Lineage (GTDB taxonomy): Bacteria > Pseudomonadota > Gammaproteobacteria > Pseudomonadales > Pseudomonadaceae > Aquipseudomonas > Aquipseudomonas uvaldensis. The sequence continues at coordinate 83,644 of NZ_JAIWKS010000008.1, read as the reverse complement.
TCGGCGGCCATCAGGAAGGTGTCGAGGGCTTCGAGCACGGTCACTTGCGCACCCAGGCGCGACCATACCGAACCCAGCTCGAGGCCGATCACACCGGCGCCGATCACGCCCAGGCGTTTCGGCACGGACTGGAATTCCAGGGCGCCGGTGGAGTCGACGATCACTTTCTGATCGACTGGCGCCGGTGGGATGTCGATCGGACGCGAACCCGGGGCCAGGATGACGTTCTCGGCTTCGATCACTTCAACCGAGCCGTCGGGCTTGGTCACTTCGACTTTCTTGCCCAGCAGCAGCTTGCCGTGGCCCTGGATCGAGGTCACGCCGTTGGCCTTGAACAGGGTAGCAACGCCGCCAGTCAGGTTCTTGACGATGCCAGCCTTGCGGCCAACCATCGCGGCGACGTCCATCTTGACTTCGCCGGTGGAAATGCCATGGACGTTGAAGCTTTCTTTCGCTTCCTTGTATTTCCAGGAGCTGTCCAGCAGCGCCTTGGAAGGAATGCAACCGACGTTCAGGCAAGTACCGCCCAGGGCTTGCTTGCCCTCGCTGTCGGTGTATTTCTCGATGCAGGCAGTGGTCAGGCCAAGTTGCGCAGCCTTGATGGCCGCTACATAGCCACCAGGGCCCGCACCAATCACTACCACGTCGAATTTCTGAGTCATGAGTCATTCCTTTTCGAATCAAACCGAACGGCCACTTGTGGTGACCGTCGTGGGACGAAACCGGTTGTTTCAGCAAGGGGCCGGTCAACCGACCGGCCCTCGCAGTGAAATCAGATATCCAGCAGCAGGCGAGCCGGATCTTCAAGCAGGTTCTTGATGGTCACCAGGAACGTCACGGCTTCTTTACCGTCGATCAGACGGTGATCGTAGGACAGTGCCAGGTACATCATCGGACGAATCACGACTTGACCGTTGATTGCCATCGGACGCTGGATGATGTTGTGCATCCCCAGGATCGCCGCTTGTGGCGGGTTGACGATTGGGGTCGACATCATCGAACCGAATGTACCACCGTTGGTGATGGTGAACGTACCGCCGGTCATCTCTTCGATGGACAGTTTACCGTCACGGGCTTTCTTGCCGAAGGTGGCGATGCCGCCTTCGATTTCGGCCAGGCTCATCAGCTCGGCGTTGCGCAGTACCGGAACCACCAGGCCACGGTCGCTGGAAACAGCCACACCGATGTCGGCATAACCGTGGTAGACGATGTCGGAACCGTCGATCGACGCGTTGACCGCCGGGAAGCGTTTCAGCGCTTCGGTGGCAGCCTTGACGAAGAACGACATGAAGCCCAGGCGTACGCCGTTGTGGCTCTTCTCGAACAGGTCCTTGTACTTCGAACGCAGTGCCATGACTTCAGTCATGTCGACTTCGTTGAAGGTGGTCAGCATCGCCATGTTCGACTGGGCTTCGACCAGACGCTCGGCAACCTTGGCACGCAGGCGGGTCATCGGAACGCGTTTTTCAACGCGATCACCGGCAGCGAACACCGGAGCGGCGGCCGCTGGCGCGGCAGGCTTGGACGGCGCGGCGGCTGGAGCGGCTTTCTTGGCGGCCACAGCGGCAACCACGTCTTCCTTGGTCACACGACCACCCTTGCCGGTGCCGGCAACGGAAGCGATGTTGATGCCATTCTCTTCAGCGATCTTGCGGGCAGCAGGCGCAGCAACCGGATCGTCTTCGCCATCGGCGGCTGGAGCAGCAGCCTGGGCAGCAGCAGGAGCAGCCGCGGCGGCAGGAGCAGCGGCAGCAGCGCCACCTTCAACGATCGAGCCCAGCACTTCGTCGGACAGGACGGTATCGCCTTCGTTCTTGACGATCGCGCCCAGCACGCCGTCAGCGGTGGCCAACACTTCCAGCACGACCTTGTCGGTCTCGATGTCGACGATCAGTTCGTCACGCTTGACGGCGTCGCCCGGCTGCTTGTGCCAGGTGGCAACGGTGCCATCGGCAACCGATTCCGGGAAAGTGGGGGCTTTGATCTCGATAGCCATTGTCTTTGGTTCCTTAAATTCGGTTTCAGGTGCGCGAAGGCATTAAACGGTAAACGCGTCTTGCAGCAGTTGTTCCTGCTGCTCGGCGTGCATCGATGCGTAACCACATGCAGGTGCAGCAGAAGCCTCACGGCCCGCGTATTCGAGTACGAGCGACTTGTTGAGGTAGCTGATGCTGCGACGCAGGTGATGTTGGCTGCAGTACCACGCGCCCTGGTTCATCGGCTCTTCCTGACACCAGACAGCCGCTTTGGCATTGGTGTAAGGCGCCAGGACTTCCTTCAGGTCGTCCTCAGGGAATGGGTACAACTGCTCGATACGCACGATGGCGATATCTTCACGGCCTTCTGCACGGCGTTTTTCCAGCAGGTCGTAGTAGACCTTGCCGCTGCACAGAACAATGCGCTCGACCTTTTTCGGGTCCAGGGCATCGATTTCCGGGATAACGGTCTGGAACGAACCGTCGGCCAGGTCTTCGAGCGTCGAAACGGCCAGCTTGTGGCGCAGCAGCGACTTCGGCGTCAGGACGACCAGAGGCTTGCGCAGCGGACGAATCACCTGGCGGCGCAGCAAGTGGTAGATCTGTGCCGGCGTGGTTGGCATGCACACCTGGATGTTGTGCTCGGCGCACAATTGCAGGTAACGCTCCAGACGCGCCGAGGAGTGCTCGGGACCCTGACCTTCATAGCCGTGCGGCAGCAGCATGGTCAGGCCGCAGAGACGACCCCACTTGTGCTCGCCACTGGTAATGAACTGGTCGATCACGACCTGTGCACCGTTGGCGAAGTCACCGAACTGGGCTTCCCAGATCACCAGCGCGTTCGGCGTGGTGGTCGAGTAACCGTATTCGAATGCCAGTACGGCCTCTTCCGACAGGAAGGAGTCGTACAGGTCGAACAACGGCTGGCCCTTGTACAGGTTCTTCAGCGGAATGTAGGTGCTGGCATCTTTCTGGTTGTGCAGGACGGCATGACGGTGCGAGAACGTACCGCGGCCGATGTCCTGGCCAGTCATGCGAATCGGGTGACCTTCGAACGCCAGGGTCGCGTACGCCATGGTTTCGGCATAGCCCCAGTTGATCGGCAGGCCACCGGCTTGCATCTTCTGACGGTCTTCGTAGATCTTCGCGACCTGGCGCTGGACCACGAAACCTTCCGGAATTTCCAGCAGCTTGGCGGACAATTCCTGCAAGGTCTTGAGGTCGAAACGCGTGTCGTGACGTGCCGTCCAGGCGTGACCCAGGTATGGGCGCCAGTCCACGAACAGCTCTTTGTTCGGCTCCTTGACCAGGCTTTTCACCACGTGCAGGCCGTTGTCCAGCGCGTTGCGGTATTCGTCGACCTTGGCCTGGACGCGCTCGGCATCCATTACACCGTCCTGGATCAGGCGATCGGCATACAACTCGCGGGTGGTGCGCTGCTTGGTGATCTGCTGGTACATCAGCGGCTGGGTGCCGCTTGGCTCGTCCGCTTCGTTGTGGCCGCGACGACGGTAGCAGACCAGGTCGATCACCACGTCACGCTTGAACTGCATGCGGTAGTCGATGGCCAGCTGGGTCACGAACAGCACGGCTTCCGGATCATCACCATTCACATGGAGGATCGGCGCCTGGATCATTTTTGCGACGTCGGTGGCGTACTCGGTGGAACGCGAGTCCAGCGGGTTGCTGATGGTGAAACCGACCTGGTTGTTGATCACGATGTGCACGGTGCCGCCGGTCTTGAAACCGCGGGTCTGCGACATCTGGAAGGTTTCCATGACCACGCCCTGGCCGGCAAACGCCGCATCACCGTGGATGGAGATCGGCAGGACCTTCTCACCGGTCGGGTCGTTGCGACGATCCTGGCGGGCGCGAACCGAACCCTCGACCACCGGGGAAACGATTTCCAGGTGGGACGGGTTGAACGCCATGGCCAGGTGGACTTCACCGCCGGTGGTCATCACGTTGGACGAGAAGCCCTGGTGATATTTCACGTCACCGGAGCCCAGCTCGACCTTCTTCTTGCCTTCGAACTCGTCGAACAGCTCACGCGGGTTCTTGCCGAAGGTGTTGACCAGCACGTTCAGACGACCACGGTGGGCCATGCCGATGACGACTTCCTTGGTGCCATAGGAACCGGAACGCTGGATCAGCTCGTCGAGCATCGGAATCAGGCTTTCGCCGCCTTCCAGGCCGAAACGCTTGGTGCCCGGGTATTTGGTGCCCAGGTATTTCTCCAGGCCTTCACCGGCCGTCACGCGCTCCAGCACATGGGTCTTGATGTCGGCGGAGTACGTCGGACGACCGCGCACGCTTTCCAGACGCTGCTGGAACCACTGGCGCTGCTCGGAATCGGTGATGTGCGTGAACTCAGCGCCGATGGTGCGGCAATATGTCTGCTGCAACGCTTCGTGAATTTCGCGTAGGCTCGCTTCCTCTTTGCCGATGAACAGGTCGCCGGCACGGAAGGTCGTATCAAGATCGGCATTGGTCAAGCCGTAATGAGTGATCGACAGGTCTGCAGGTGCAGGACGCTGCCACAGCCCCAGCGGGTCCAGCTGGGCTGCCTGGTGGCCTCGCATCCTGTAGGCCTGGATCAATCGCAGCACTTCGACTTGCTTTTTCTCGTGCTCACTGCTCACGCTGCCGGCAGATACCGGTTGGGCGCGGCGCTGGTTCTTCGCCAGCAGCACGAAATGATCGCGAATCGTCGAGTGCGAAACATCAGTGGCAGAGCTACCGTCGGCGGGCAGCTTCTGAAAGTAGGTGCGCCATTCTTCTGGCACAGCGTTAGGGTCGTGCAGGTAGAGCTCGTAGAGCTCTTCCACATAGGCAGCGTTACCACCGGAGAGGTGGGCACTGTTCCACATGCGCTGCATCACGCTTTCTTGCATGCTTGGTCACCCTCGATTAGGGGAACACCACCGGCGAAAACACCGAGCAAACTTGCAGAAGTCCGAGTGCAGCGACTAAAACAAGCCACTTAGGATCACGCTGATAGTCCGGGTACCAGCCCGGATGCCCCTGCTTGTCTCATTTCTTCAAAAATAAGAACCGCCGCTTTGTGAGCGGCTGTTCTGGTTATGCTACGACGCGGGTTGAAGCCCGCGCCCTAGCCTCTACGGGTACAGCGGTTCTACGGGTACAGCAGCTGAATCACACGCCGTTTTGCAGCAGCATGTTACGTACGTGACCGATGGCCTTGGTCGGGTTCAGGCCTTTCGGACAGACGTTGACGCAGTTCATGATCCCGCGGCAGCGGAATACGCTGAACGGGTCATCCAATGCCGCCAAACGCTCGGACGTCTTGGTGTCACGGCTGTCTGCCAGGAAGCGGTACGCTTGCAGCAGGGCAGCCGGGCCCAGGAACTTGTCCGGGTTCCACCAGAAGGATGGGCACGAGGTCGAGCAGCAGGCGCACAGGATGCACTCGTACAGGCCGTCGAGCTTCTCACGCTCTTCCGGGGACTGCAGACGCTCGATGGCCGGAGCCGGCGTGTCGTTCTGCAGGAATGGCTTCACCTTCTCGTATTGCTTGTAGAAGATGCTCATATCGACGACCAGGTCACGGATTACCGGCAAACCTGGCAGCGGACGAACGATCAGCTTGTTGCCTTTTACCACGGCAGACAACGGCGTGATGCAGGCCAGGCCGTTCTTGCCGTTGATGTTCATGCCGTCGGAGCCGCAAACACCCTCGCGGCAGGAACGACGATAGGAGAAACCTTCGTCCTGCTCCTTGATCAGGGCCAGCACGTCCAGCACCATCAGGTCCTTACCACCGGTATCGACCTGGAAATCCTGCATGAACGGCGCGGCGTCCTGATCAGGGTTGTAGCGATAAACACTGACTTGCAACATAGCGGTCACCCTTAATAAGTCCGGACTTTAGGTTCGAAAGTCGGAACAGTCTTCGGCGAGAAATTCACGGCACGCTTGGCGACACGTTTCTCACCCGGGAAGTACAAGGTGTGGCACAGCCAGTTTTCGTCGTCACGGTCTTCATAGTCTTCGCGGGCATGGGCGCCACGGGACTCTTTACGGGTTTCTGCCGCGATGGCGGTGGCTTCGGCCACTTCCAGCAGGTTCTGCAGCTCCAGCGCTTCGATACGTGCAGTGTTGAACGCCTGTGACTTATCGTTGATCTTCACATTGGCGATTCGTTCACGCAGTTGCGCCAGCTGGGCGATACCCTTCTGCATGTACTCGCCGGTACGGAACACACCGAAGTAGTTCTGCATGCAGCTTTGCAGCTCGCGACGCAGGGTGGCGACGTCTTCGCCTTCGGTACGCTCGTTGAGACCGGCCAGACGCTTGAGAGCCACGTCGATGTCGGTGTCGCTGGCGTCGCGGTATTCGATACCGTCGGTCAGCGCTTTCTCCAGATGCAGGCCGGCAGCGCGACCGAAAACCACCAGGTCGAGCAACGAGTTGCCGCCCAGGCGGTTGGCACCGTGAACCGATACGCACGCCACTTCACCCACTGCGAACAGACCAGGGATGATCTGGTCCACGCCTTCGGCGTCCTGGGTGATCGCCTGTCCATGAATGTTGGTGGCAACGCCGCCCATCATATAGTGGCAGGTTGGAACGACCGGAACTGGCGCGACGACCGGGTCGACGTGAGCGAAGGTCTTCGACAGTTCGCAGATACCTGGCAGGCGGCTGTGCAGCACTTCCTCGCCCAGGTGGTCCAGCTTGAGCATCACGTGGTCGCCATTCGGACCGCAACCGTTGCCGGCGATGATCTCTTTAACCATCGAACGGGCCACGACGTCACGACCGGCAAGGTCCTTGGCGTTCGGAGCATAACGCTCCATGAAACGCTCGCCGTGCTTGTTGATCAGGTAACCGCCTTCACCACGGCAGCCTTCGGTGACCAGTACACCGGCGCCGGCGATGCCGGTCGGGTGGAACTGCCACATCTCGATGTCCTGCACCGGCACGCCGGCACGCAGGGCCATGCCAACGCCGTCGCCGGTGTTGATCAGGGCGTTGGTGGTGGATGCGTAGATACGGCCTGCACCGCCGGTGGCCAGCACGGTGGCCTTGGAGCGGATGTAGGTGGTTTCGCCGGTTTCGATGCAGATGGCGATCACACCGACGAACGCGCCGTCCTGGTTCTTCACCAGGTCAACGGCGTAGTACTCGTTCAGGAACGTGGTACCGGCTTTCAGGTTGCCCTGATAAAGGGTATGCAGCAGGGCGTGACCGGTACGGTCGGACGCCGCGCAAGTACGCGCAGCCTGACCGCCCTTGCCGTAATCCTTGGATTGACCACCGAACGGACGCTGGTAGATACGGCCGGTTTCGGTACGCGAGAACGGCAGGCCCATGTGGTCCAGCTCGAACACGGCGGCCGGGCCTTCCTGACACATGTACTCGATAGCGTCCTGGTCACCGATGTAGTCGGAACCCTTGACGGTATCGTACATATGCCAGCGCCAGTCATCGTTCGGGTCGGCCGAAGCGATGGCGCAGGTGATGCCGCCCTGGGCGGACACGGTGTGCGAACGGGTCGGGAACACCTTGGTGATCACGGCAGTCTTGTGACCGCCCTGTGCCAGTTGCAGCGCTGCGCGCATGCCGGCACCGCCGCCACCAATGATGATGGCGTCGAAGGAAATAGTTGGAATGTTAGCCATGGATCAGATACCCCAGAGAATCTGTACGCCCCAGACGAAGTAAGCGAACATCGCAACGCCGCATACCGCCTGGAAGAGGAAACGTACGGCAGTCGCCGACTTGCCGAACGCCATCTGCGTCAGGTAGTCGGTGGCGATGGTCCACATGCCGACCCAGGCGTGAGCGCCCAGTGCGACGAGGGCCAGCAGACTGAAAATACGCATCCAGTTGCTTGCGAACAGTTCATGCCATTGGGCGTAGCCCAGGCCAGGGTTTGCTACGACATATCCGATCAGGAAAATGAAGTAAGCCGCGAGAACGACCGCAGACACACGCTGCGCCATCCAGTCATAGAGGCCCGAACGCGAAAGGTTCGTGACGTTGGTTACCATATCCAGACTCCTGCCAGAACAATTACCACCACGGAAACGGCGATAACGATTTTAGAGCCCAGCTTGCCGCCTTCCAGCGTCTCACCGATGCCCATGTCCATGATCAAGTGGCGCACACCGGCGACCAAGTGATACAGCAAGGCGGACAGGATGCCCCAAATCACTAGCTTGGCTAGCGGACTGGTCAGACACGCTTTCACCTGACCGAAGCCTTCTTCCGAGTCGAGCGACTTGTCCAATGCATAAAGCATGATGGCCAGGCTGACGAAGAGGATGACACCGGAGATACGGTGAAGAATGGACGTGTAAGCAGTGACTGGGAGTTTGATGGTCCTTAGGTCTAGGTTTACAGGTCGTTGGCTTTTCACGGCTTTTTTCACACTGAAGAGCCCCTAAGAATCAGGGCAAAGTTGTTGCGGCGCGCACTGGTCAGGTACTCACCACCCAGGGAGTGACGACCCCCAGCAAAGCTGGCCCAAAAGCCCCTGGCGGTCGGCTGCCGAGTATAGACAGTTAGGTTACTAATGACAACGCGTTCACCTTCCACTGATGGCGCATTGCACAAGGGCGGCAAAAGGCGTAAACGGCAGGCAATTTCGAGGAAAAAGTCTACTTAAAGCCTTCTGGAGCAAGACTTTAGGCAAATTGACATTCGGATTTATCTCACTATAGTGGTGCGGGCCCTGCGTGGGGGGTCTGTCTGATGATTCCAAGCATTAATAGGAGGCCACATGGCTGACAAAAAAGCGCAGTTGATCATCGAGGGCGCAGCCCCCGTCGAGCTGCCCATTTTAACCGGCACCGTTGGTCCCGATGTAATCGACGTCCGCGGCCTGACGGCCACGGGCCGTTTCACCTTCGACCCGGGTTTCATGTCGACCGCCTCGTGCGAATCGAAGATCACCTACATCGATGGCGATAACGGCATCCTGCTGCACCGCGGCTACCCGATCGAGCAACTGGCTGAAAAATCGGACTACCTGGAAACCTGCTACCTGCTGCTCAACGGCGAACTGCCGACCGCAGAGCAAAAGGCCCAGTTCGTCAGCACCGTGAAGAACCACACCATGGTTCACGAGCAGTTGAAGTCCTTCTTCAATGGTTTCCGTCGCGATGCCCACCCGATGGCCGTCATGTGCGGCGTTGTCGGCGCCCTCTCGGCCTTCTACCACGACTCCCTGGACATCAATAACCCCCAGCATCGCGAGATCTCCGCGATCCGCCTGGTGGCGAAGATGCCGACCCTGGCAGCCATGGTCTACAAGTACTCCATGGGCCAACCCATGATGTACCCGCGCAACGACCTCAATTATGCAGAGAACTTCCTGCATATGATGTTCAACACCCCGTGCGAGATCAAACCGATCAGCCCGGTGCTCGCCAAGGCCATGGACCGGATCTTCATCCTCCATGCCGACCACGAGCAGAACGCTTCCACGTCCACCGTACGCCTGGCCGGCTCCTCGGGTGCCAACCCGTTCGCCTGTATCGCCGCCGGTATCGCTGCACTCTGGGGCCCGGCCCACGGCGGTGCCAACGAAGCGGTGCTGACCATGCTCGATGAAATCGGCGATGTCTCGAACATCGACAAGTTCATCGCCAAGGCCAAGGACAAGAACGATCCGTTCAAGCTGATGGGCTTCGGTCACCGGGTCTACAAGAACCGCGACCCACGCGCCACCGTGATGAAGCAGACCTGCGACGAAGTCTTGAAAGAACTGGGCATCAAGAACGATCCGCAACTCGAACTGGCCATGCGCCTGGAAGAGATCGCCCTGACCGACCCGTACTTCATCGAGCGCTCGCTGTACCCGAACGTCGACTTCTACTCGGGGATCATCCTCAAGGCGATCGGCATTCCAACCAGCATGTTCACCGTGATCTTCGCCCTGGCGCGCACCGTGGGCTGGATCTCCCACTGGAAGGAAATGCTCTCCAGCCCGTACAAGATCGGCCGTCCACGCCAGCTGTACACCGGCTACGAGTCGCGTGACATCACCAAGCTGGAAGATCGTAAGTAACACCCAGGTCTTGCACTAAGTCTCAAGCTGCATCGAAACAGCCCCTGCTTCTTTATATAAGAGCGGGGGCTGTTTTGTTTCTGGCTTCTTTCATCCGTTGACAGGGCCGACGCCTTCGCGGGTAAACCCGCTCCCACATGGGAATGCGTCCCCCTGTGGGAGCGGGTTTACCCGCGAAGGCGATTGATCTGACACCCTCCGAAACCCGCGCAAAAAAAAATACCCCAGCCTCTCGGCCGGGGTATTTCCTTTGAAGCGTGAAGCTTATCGCCAGACCTTAATGGTTAACCGCCCCGCTCGCCCCCAGGCCAGTCTGCGAACGCACGAACTGCGGGAAGAACAGCGCCCGCTCGTTGTCGGCAGCCGTCGACTTGTCGGTGATGGAGAAGAACCAGATACCCACGAACGCGATGATCATCGAGAACAGCGCCGGGTATTCATACGGATAGATCGGCTTCTCGTTGCCCATGATCTGTACCCAGATGGTTGGGCCAAGAATCATCAGGCCCACTGCACTGACCAGCCCCATCCAACCGCCAATCATGGCGCCACGGGTGGTCAGCTTCTTCCAGTACATCGAAAGCAACAGCACCGGGAAGTTGCAGCTCGCCGCGATGGAGAACGCCAGGCCCACCATGAACGCAATGTTCTGCTTCTCGAACAGGATACCCAAGGCAATCGCCAGCACCGCCAGGGCGATGGTGGTGATCTTCGAGACGCGGATTTCGTCCTTCTCGTTGGCCTTGCCTTTCTTGATCACGCTGGCATACAGGTCGTGGGACACCGCCGAGGCGCCGGCCAGGGTCAAGCCTGCAACGACCGCCAGGATGGTGGCGAAGGCAACGGCGGAGATGAAGCCCAGGAAGACGCTGCCGCCCACGGCGTTGGCCAGGTGCACCGCCGCCATGTTGTTACCGCCGAGCAAGGCACCTGCCGCGTCCTTGAAGGCCGGGTTGGTGCTGACCAGCAAGATCGCGCCGAAGCCGATGATGAAAGTCAGGATGTAGAAGTAACCGATAAAGCCCGTGGCATACAGCACGCTCTTACGCGCTTCCTTGGCGTCGCTCACAGTGAAGAAGCGCATCAGGATATGTGGCAGGCCAGCGGTACCGAACATCAGAGCCAGGCCGAGGGAGAAGGCCGAGACCGGATCCTTCACCAGACCGCCAGGGCTCATGATCGCCTCGCCTTTAGGGTGAACCTTGACCGCTTCGGCGAAGAGCATGTTGAAGTCGAAGTTGACGTGCTTCATGACCATCAGCGCCATGAACGAAGCACCCGACAGCAACATCACCGCCTTGATGATCTGTACCCAGGTGGTCGCCAGCATGCCGCCGAACAACACATAGAGGCACATCAGGATACCCACCAGGACGACCGCAACGTGGTAGTCGAGGCCGAACAGCAGCTGGATCAGCTTGCCGGCACCGACCATTTGCGCGATCAGGTAAAACGCCACTACCACCAGCGAACCGCTGGCAGACAGAGTGCGGATCTGCTTCTGGCCCAGGCGATAGGAAGCCACGTCGGCAAAGGTGTATTTACCCAGGTTACGCAGCCGCTCGGCGATCAGGAACAGAATGATCGGCCAGCCCACCAGGAAACCGATGGAGTAGATCAGACCGTCATAGCCCGAAGCGAACACCAGCGCGGAAATCCCCAGGAAGGACGCCGCCGACATGTAGTCACCGGCGATTGCCAGGCCGTTCTGGAAACCGGTGATCCGGCCGCCTGCCGCATAGTAGTCACTGGCCGACTTGCTGCGCTTGGACGCCCAGTAGGTGATACCCAGGGTCAAGCCGACAAACGCCACGAACATGACGATGGCGGAAACGTTGAGAGGTTGCTTCTGCACGGCCCCGGTCAGGGCTTCAGCCGCCCAGGCACCCGGAGCGAACGCTGCGATGCTCAAAAGAGCCATTAGACGCCGGATCATTGTTGAGCCTCCTTGAGAATCGCATTGTTCAGCTCATCGAACTCACCGTTGGCGCGTCGTACGTAGATACCGGTCAGGATGAAGGCCGAGACGATCAGGCCGATCCCGATGGGAATACCCCAGGTGATCGTCAACTCGGGCGACATCTTGGCCCCGAGTATGTGTGGCCCGTAGGCAATCAGGAGAATGAAGCCGGAATACAGCCCCAGCATGATCGCCGAAAGAATCCAGGCGAACCTTTCCCTTTTTCTCACCAGCTCCTTGAAGCGCGGGCTGTTTTGAATCGATAGGTAAATGCTGTCGTTCATTGTTTTTATCCTCGCAGCACGACTTTAGTTGGAACGACTCTACTCTATGCGGCTCAAGGCCAGGTTCCAGACGACCTTAGTATTAGAACGACATGACGGTTTTGCCAAAACCCCCGAAATCGCCATAAATCTTTCTGTGGGAGCGAGCCTGCTCGCGATTACCACGGCATATTCAATATAGATGCAAGCAGACATACCGCTATCGCGAGCAGGCTCGCTCCCACAGGAGAGCAGCACATGCCTGGAAAATACAGACACAAAAAAACCGCATGACGCGCAGTCATGCGGTTTTTCGATACAGCCAGACCAGACGGATTACTTGCCAGTCCACTCCTTGACACGGTCAGGGTGCTTGGCAACCCAGTCCTTGGCGGCAGCGTCCGGCTTGGCACCTTCCTGGATTGCCAGCATGACCTCGCCGATTTCATCTTTCGACGACCACTGGAACTTCTTCAGGAATTCGGCCACTTCCGGCGCCTTGGTCGCCAATTCCTTGCTGCCGATGCTGTTCACGGTTTCAGCCGCACCATAGACACCTTTCGGGTCTTCCAGGAAGCGCAGTTTCCATTTGGCGAACATCCAGTGCGGTACCCAGCCGGTGACGGCGATGGATTCGTTTTTCTTCTCGGCCCGGGTCAGTTCGGCAATCATGCCGGCGCCGGAACTGGCCTTGAGTTGATAACCGGTCAGGTCGTAGTCCTTGATGGCCTGTTCGGTCTTGAGCATCACGCCTGAACCGGCGTCGATGCCGACGATGCGCTTCTTGAAGCTTTCATCGGTCTTGAGATCGGCTACAGATTGCGCCTTCACGTACTCCGGTACGATCAGGCCGATTTTGGCGTCCTTGAAGTTGGGGCCGTAGTCGACCACTTGATCCTTGTTCTTCGTCCAGTAATCACCATGCGTAACAGGCAACCAGGCCGAGAGCATGGCATCGAGCTTGCCGGTGGCCACGCCCTGCCACATGATCCCGGTCGCGACGGCCTGCAGCTTCACGTCATAACCAAGCTTCTGCTGAATGACCTCTGCCGCTACGTGAGTCGTCGCAACGCTGTCGGACCAGCCGTCAACGTAACCGATGCTCAGGGTTTTGGTTTCGGCACTGGCCAGGGTGGAGCTGATCGCCAGTACCAGTGCGGCACCTGCGCCCAAGAGTCGTCGCATCTTCATCGTTTACTTCCCCGAAAGTGCTGCGCCCGACGGATGCCGAGCGACATCAACGTGTTGTTATGGTGCTCAGCGCCCCCATCACGCTCGCCTGCCAAACCGGATCGAACATCAGTGGAGTACTGACCCGTCGATCATCGGCCTGCGCCGATCCGGGACCTGCTCTGCCAGCGACATCGAAACAACGGGAAACGACATGGGGGATGCCGTTTGCGACAACACGAAGGCAACTAGCCACCAACCGGCCGCAACGTGTATCGTCCCGTTGCTATTGCACCCCGCTCACGCCTGTTTATGCCCGTCGTGGCACTTGGCTTCACTTCGGTGGTCATAGCCTGCGAACTCCATTCGGCACCTTCCTCTAAGGGATCCAGTCATGCTCCGTTCCTTGCGCTTTGCCGCCCTCACCGGCGGCCTTCTCTTGAGTGCGTCCGCGCTGGCGGCGGATATCGACGCCGCCAGCTATGGCTACCCCTTGACCAACCCGTTCGAGGCGACTATCGCCACCACGCCGCCCGACCTGCGCCCTGATCTGCCGCTGATCGAAGACATCAACCAGGCGGACCACAGCGTCACCCTGCGTCCGGAACGCGAGTTCATTCTGCCGGACAATTTCTGGCCGGTAAAAAGCCTCACCTACCGCATGGCCACCCAGGACAAGCCGGCACCGCTGATTTTCCTGATTGCCGGCACCGGTGCCCGTTACGACAGCACCCTCAACGAATACCTCAAGCGGCTCTATTACAAGGCCGGCTACCACGTGGTGCAGCTGTCGTCGCCCACCAGCTTCGACTTCATGAGTTCCGCCTCGCGCTTCGCCACCCCCGGCATCACCAAGGAAGACGCCGAGGACATGTATCGGGTGATGCAGGCCGTGCGCGCACAGCACCCCAACGTACCGGTGACCGAGTACTACCTCACCGGCTATAGCCTCGGCGCCCTGGACGCGGCCTTTGTCGCCCACCTGGATGAAACCCGGCGCAGCTTCAATTTCAAGAAAGTGCTGCTGCTCAACCCTCCGGTGAACCTCTACACCTCGATCACCAACCTGGACAAACTGGTCCAGACCGAGGTGAAAGGGATCAACAGCACCACCACCTTCTATGAACTGGTGCTGGACAAGCTGACCCGCTACTTTCAGCAAAAAGGCTACATCGACCTCAACGACGCCTTGCTGTATGACTTCCAGCAATCCAAGCAACATCTGAGCAACGAGCAGATGGCGATGCTGATCGGCACATCGTTCCGCTTTTCGGCGGCCGATATCGCGTTCACTTCGGACCTGATCAACCGCCGCGGCCTTATCACCCCACCCAAATACCCGATCTCAGAAAGCACCAGCCTGTCGCCGTTCCTCAAGCGTGCACTGCAATGCGATTTCGACTGCTACCTCACCGAACAGGTGATTCCAATGTGGCGTGCGCGTACCGACGGCGGCAGCCTGCTGCAACTGGTCGATCAGGTCAGCCTTTACGCACTGAAGGATTACTTGCACGAGAGTTCGAAGATCGCCGTCATGCACAACGCCGACGACGTCATCCTCGGCCCCGGCGACCTGGGCTTCCTGCGCAAGACCTTTGGCGACCGCCTGACGGTTTATCCACTGGGCGGCCATTGCGGCAACCTTAACTACCGCGTCAACAGCGACGCCATGCTGGAGTTCTTCCGTGGCTAAATATCTCCTGCTTATCGCCGCCCTGATGAGTGCAGGCGTCGTCCACGCCGACAACAGCAAGGCCCACGATCCCGTGGTGGTGGATACCGACGGTTTCAAGGAACCGCTGACCAAGCTCAAGTTCAATCCCGGACTGGACCAGCGCGAATTCGAGCGCTCCACGCTCAGCGCCCTGAATGTCTATGACCCGCTGGAATCCTGGAACCGCCGCGTTTACCACTTCAACTATCGCTTCGACCAATGGGTATTCCTGCCGGTGGTTGACGGCTATCGCTACGTCACCCCGAGTTTCGTGCGCACCGGGGTCAGCAACTTCTTCAATAACCTGGGGGATGTGCCGAACCTGATGAACAGCCTGCTGCAGTTCAAGGGCAAGCGTTCGATGGAAACCACGGCGCGCCTGCTGCTCAACACCACCATCGGCATCGCCGGCCTGTGGGATCCGGCCACGGCCATGGGCCTGCCGCGCCAGAGCGAAGACTTCGGCCAGACCCTGGGCTTCTATGGCGTGCCTGCCGGAGCGTACTTCGTACTGCCGATCTTCGGCCCGTCCAACCTGCGGGATACGTCGGGTCTGCTGGTGGACTATACGGCCGAATCGGCGATCAACTTCCTCAACGTCTCGGAGGTCAGTTCGAACCACCCGGAACTGCTTTTGCTGCGCGGCGTGGACAAGCGCTACCAGACCAGCTTCCGCTACGGCCAGCTGAACTCGCCGTTCGAGTATGAGAAGGTGCGCTACGTGTACACCGAGTCGCGAAAGTTGCAGATAGCCGAGTAATTTGGGCGTCCCCCAAAAACAGTGTGTGGGAGCGGGCTTGCTCGCGAAAGCGGCGCGTCAGACAACCTATGTGTTAACTGACACACTGCCTTCGCGAGCAAGCCCGCTCCCACACTGCTTTGGGTGCGCTGTTAGTTCTTCAGCGCCTTCCAGATCTTGCCCACCGCCATCACCCCGGCCAACACCACCGCCCCCGCCACAATTCCCGCCACGGCATTAAGCAACATCAGCACGATAAACCCTGCACCGCCAACGCTGGCCGCCACGCCTTCGATCCAATGATGGACCACCGGCACACCATGGGTGAGGATGCCACCTCCCACCAGGAACATCGCCGCCGTGCCGATGACCGACAGGCTTTTCATCATGTACGGGGCGGCGCGCAGGATAGCGCCGCCGATGCTTTTGGCGGCCTGGCCCGGTTTCCGGGTCAGCCACAGTCCGAGGTCATCGAGCTTGACGATCCCGGCCACCAGGCCATAAACGCCGACTGTCATGACAATGGCGATACCCGACAACACAATCACCTGTTGAGTCAGCGGTGCATCGGCGACTGTGCCCAGGGTAATCGCGATGATTTCCGCCGACAGGATGAAGTCGGTGCGAACCGCGCCCTTGATCTTGTCTTTCTCGAAGGCCACCAGATCGACCGCCGGGTCGGCCACCGCCTCGACCAGTTGCGCATGCTCGGCCTGGTCTTCGGCGCGGCTGTGAAGGAATTTATGGGCGAGTTTTTCGAACCCTTCGAAGCACAGGTAAGCGCCCCCCACCATCAGCAGTGGCGTCACCAGCCAAGGCACGAAAGCGCTGATGGCCAGGGCCGACGGCACCAGGATCAATTTATTGATGAACGAGCCTTTCGCCACCGCCCAGACCACGGGCAATTCCCGCTCGGCCCGCACGCCGGACACCTGCTGGGCATTGAGGGCCAGGTCATCGCCCAGCACACCCGCGGTTTTCTTGGCGGCCATTTTGGTCATCAGTGCAACATCGTCGAGTACGGTGGCGATGTCGTCGATCAGCACCAGCAAACTGCTTCCAGCCATGGAAAGCTCCTTGTTCGTAAATGCTGCGCAGCATAGCGCAAGCGCCACCCGGGGGCATTGTTGAGCCGCTCACAAGGCCGGTGCTACCATGCGCCACCGCCAGAACAGGCAAGGAACCCCTGGGTTTATGAGCACTATCCGCGAGCGCAACAAAGAACTGATCCTGCGTGCCGCCAGCGAAGAATTTGCCGACAAGGGCTTCGCCGCGACCAAGACCAGCGACATCGCGGCCAAGGCCGGCCTGCCCAAACCCAACGTCTACTACTACTTCAAATCCAAGGAAAACCTCTACCGAGAGGTCCTGGCCAGCATCATCGAGCCGATCCTCCAGGCCTCGACCCCCTTCAACGCCGACGGCGTACCGAGCGAAGTGCTGAGCCACTACATCCGCTCCAAGATCCGTATCTCCCGCGACCTGCCCTTCGCCTCGAAAGTCTTCGCCAGCGAAATCATGCACGGCGCCCCACACCTGAGCCCCGACCTGGTGGAACAACTCAACGCCCAGGCCCGGCACAACATCGACTGCATCCAGACCTGGATCGACCGCGGCCAGATCGCCCCCATCGACCCTCACCACCTGATGTTCAGCATCTGGGCCGCCACCCAGACCTATGCCGATTTCGACTGGCAGATCAGCGCCGTGACCGGCAAGGCGAAGCTGGACGAAGCCGATTATGAAGCGGCGGCGCAGACGATTATTCGGTTGGTTTTGAAGGGGTGTGAGCCAGACTGATGGAGTTCTGGGCTCTCTTCGCGAGCAAACCCGATCCACAGGGGATCGATGGCGCTCAGACATTTTGTGTCCACCACCAAAACCTGTGGGAGCGGGCTTGCTCGCGAACGGCAGCAACTCAATTTCATGTCATACCCAAATGGCATCCCACAACGGGTAGTCACCAAGCCGCTCCACCAGACCTGCTCGCAGCGGATTAGCCACAACATAACGGGCTAGCTTTATCAGATCGTCCTCCCGCCGCAACGCCCGGTCATGGTATCCCTGCTGCCAGAGGTTCCCGGTTCTTCCTCCCGCCTCGTTTACGTCCCTGGCACTTAAGGTTTTCATCCGACACATCAACGGCCCCAACGACCCGCGGCGCAACTGAATCAGCCAGTGAAAATGGTCAGGCATGACGACGAATGCCAGGGAGTCTACGAAGCCCTGTCGTTGTACCTCCTTGAAATGATGAATAACGATTCTGCCTAGACCATAGTCTTGAAAGACAGGTTCACGCATACGCGTATTGGCCGTCAGTAGATAAATGCGATTCTGCTCTGCATATCGACCGATACGCAGGCGATGTGAAGCTGAGCGTCCAGGCATTGCATTGCCTTCCTTTCAATGAAGTTTTGAAAGGCTAGTGCTGTGAATACAGCATCGTTTCCAGACTCTTTGACTGGATGTGTCTGGTCGGTTGCTTTCGCGAGCAAGCCCGCTCCCACAGAGGGTCTGCGGCGTTCAGACATTTTGTGTCAGGTATCTGAACATGTGGGAACAGGCTTGCTCGCGAAGAGGCCAGTCGCTCACCACAAAATCAAACAACTACCCCGCATCCGCCACCAACCCAACCCCCTCCACCGCCCGAATCGCCACCTGTTCATCAATATCCGAGGTATCGCCACTGATACCCACGGCGCCCAGCACCGTCCCGTCCTGATCCCTGATCAACACCCCACCCGGCGCCGGCACGACACTGCCCTGCCCCAGGCTGTTCAAGGCAGCGATGAAGGCCGGGCGTTGCTGGGCGTCGAGGGCGAGCAGGCGGGAGCCTTTGCCCAGGGCGATGGCGCCCCAGGCCTTGCCGATGGCGATCTGTGGGCGCAGCAGGCTGGCTCCGTCCTCGCGTTGCAGGGCAATCAGGTGACCGCCCCTGTCGAGAACCGCGACGGTCAACGGTGCACAGTGGGTTTCACGGCCTGCGGCAAGGGCTTGGCCGGTCAGGTCGACCGCGACTTTCAAGGTTAGAGCGCTCATGGGTGCTGTCCTTCTTTTGTTATGGGAGAGCCTTTCTGTTTCAATCCAAGGGGAACCGTACACACAAAATAGAGCACAATAAAATAAATTTTTGTATACATTAATACCATCCAAACGCCAAAATCGACGAAAAGACGCACGCTATCGGCCTGCGGACCGAATGAAACAGGTGCTTGAGGAAATGAATTGACCTGTACTGGTTACCGTGAATAAACTCCAGCACAAAGCAACTTGTATACAATTAAAACACGCAAGAGGCACAAACCAATGAGCAAAATGAGAGCAATCGAAGCCGCCGTCCTGGTGATGCGCCGTGAAGGCGTGGACACTGCCTTCGGTATTCCGGGGGCCGCAATCAACCCGCTGTACTCGGCCCTGCAAAAGGTAGGCGGCATCGATCACGTCCTCGCTCGCCACGTTGAAGGTGCCTCGCACATGGCCGAGGGCTACACTCGCACCAAGGCCGGCAACATCGGCGTCTGCATCGGCACTTCGGGCCCTGCCGGCACCGATATGGTCACCGGGCTCTACAGCGCATCCGCCGACTCGATCCCGATCCTGTGCATCACCGGGCAAGCCCCTCGCGCTCGTCTGCACAAGGAAGATTTCCAGGCAGTGGATATCACCAGCATCGTCAAACCGGTCACCAAGTGGGCAACCACCGTCCTGGAGCCCGGCCAGGTGCCCTATGCGTTCCAAAAGGCTTTCTACGAGATGCGCTCCGGCCGCCCAGGCCCAGTGCTGATCGACTTGCCGTTCGATGTGCAGATGGCCGAGATCGAGTTCGATATCGATGCCTACCAACCGTTGCCTCTGGCTAAACCTGCAGCGAACCGTGTGCAGATCGAAAAAGCCCTGGCGATGCTCAATCAGGCCGAGCGTCCGCTGCTGGTGGCTGGCGGCGGCATCATCAATGCTGATGCGAGTGAACTACTGGTGGAGTTCGCTGAGCTGACCGGAATCCCGGTCATCCCGACGCTGATGGGTTGGGGCACGATTCCGGACGACCACCCGTTGATGGTCGGCATGGTCGGTCTGCAAACCTCCCATCGCTATGGCAATGCCACGCTGCTCAAGTCGGATCTGGTGCTGGGCGTCGGCAATCGCTGGGCCAACCGCCACACCGGCTCGGTGGATGTCTACACCGAGGGACGCACATTCATCCATGTGGATATCGAACCCACCCAGATCGGTCGCGTCTTCACGCCTGACCTGGGCATCGTTTCCGACGCGGCTTCGGCATTGACGGTGTTCCTCGAAGTCGCTCGCGAATGGCAAGCCGCCGGCAAATTAAAGGATCGCAGCGCCTGGTTGCGCGACTGCCAACAGCGCAAGGCCAGCCTGCAACGCAAGACGCATTTCGACAACGTACCGGTCAAGCCACAGCGTGTGTACGAAGAGATGAACCAGGTGTTCGGCAAGGACACCTGTTACGTCAGCACCATCGGTTTGTCGCAGATCGCCGGGGCGCAATTCCTGCACGTCTACAAGCCGCGCCACTGGATCAACTGCGGCCAGGCCGGCCCCCTGGGCTGGACCATTCCGGCCGCGCTGGGGGTGGTCAAGGCCGATCCGAATCGCAAGGTCGTGGCGCTGTCGGGTGACTATGACTTCCAGTTCATGATCGAAGAGCTGGCGGTGGGCGCACAGTTCAAGCTTCCCTATATCCATGTCGTGGTGAACAACTCCTACCTCGGGCTGATCCGCCAGGCCCAGCGCGGGTTCGACATGGACTACTGCGTGCAGCTCTCCTTCGACAACCTCAACGCCCCGGAACTCAACGGCTACGGTGTGGACCACATCGCCGTCGCCGAGGGTCTGGGCTGCAAGGCGCTGCGGGTGTTCGAACCGTCCGGTATCCAACCGGCGTTGCGCAAGGCCCAGGAAATGATCGAGGAGTTCAGGGTGCCGGTCATTGTCGAGATCATTCTGGAGCGGGTGACTAACATTTCCATGGGCACCGAAATCAACGCCGTCAACGAATTCGAAGACTTGGCGTTGGTGGGCAACGACGCGCCGACGGCTATTTCGTTGCTTGACTGACTGCTGACATCTCCCACAGGGGACTTGCCAATTATCCACAGGAGACCACCATGCCCCGTTTCGCAGCCAACCTGTCCATGCTCTTCACCGAACAGGATTTCCTCGCCCGTTTCGAAGCGGCCGCCAAGGCCGGTTTCACGGGTGTGGAATACCTGTTCCCCTACGACTACAGCTCCGCCGAGCTCAAGGCCCTGCTCGATGCCAATGCCCTGACCCAGGTGCTGTTCAACCTGCCCGCCGGCGATTGGGCCAAGGGCGAGCGCGGTATCGCCTGCCTGCCGGACCGGGTCGAGGAGTTTCGCGCCGGCGTCGACCTGGCGATCGCCTATGCCAAGGTACTGGGCAATACTCAGGTCAACTGCCTGTCCGGGATTCGCCCGCAGAACTGTAACGAAGCCCTGGTGGAGAAAACCTTCGTCGCCAACCTCAAGTACGCGGCCGAAAAGCTGCAAGCGGCGGGCATCAAGTTGGTGATGGAAGCCATCAACACCCGCGACATCCCCGGCTTCTACCTGAACAACACAGCCCAGGCCCTGTCGATCCGCGAGCAGGTCGGCAACACCAATCTGTTCCTGCAATACGACATCTACCACATGCAAATCATGGAAGGCGACCTGGCCCGCACGCTGCAATCGCACCTGGCCGAGATCAACCATGTGCAACTGGCGGACAACCCGGGCCGCCACGAGCCGGGCACGGGCGAGATCAACTATCGCTTTCTGTTCGAACACCTGGACCGCATCGGCTACCAGGGCTGGGTCGGCTGCGAATACAAGCCATTGACCACGACCGAAGCGGGATTGGGTTGGCTGAAAACCCATAACGCGATCTGACATAGAACGCTTGTGAGAGCGGGCTTGCTCGCGAAAGCAATCTGCCTGTCGCTGAAGTATTGACTGACGCACCGCTTTCGCGAGCAAGCCCGCTCCCACAGAAAAGCAGTTATCCATTTGCCTGAAGCAATGACAAATACAAGAGGATTTTCCAATGGCTAAAATCGGATTCATCGGCACCGGCATCATGGGTCACCCCATGGCACTGAACCTGCAAAAGGCCGGGCACAGCCTGTTCCTGTCCCAGCACCACGACCAGGCTCCGGATAATCTGCTGGCCGGCGGCGCGGTGGCCCTGGCCAACCCGAAAGAAGTTGCCCAGGAAGCCGAGTTCATCATCGTCATGGTTCCGGACACCCCCCAGGTCGACGACGTGTTGTTTCGTGCCGATGGCGTGGCGGCCGGTGTCGGCGCGGGCAAGGTGGTGATCGACATGAGTTCGATCTCCCCCACCGCCACCAAGGCGTTCGCGGCGAAGATCAACGAAAAAGGCGCGCAATACCTCGATGCCCCGGTGTCCGGCGGAGAAGTCGGCGCCAAGGCCGCGACCCTGAGCATCATGGTCGGCGGCGACAGCACTGCATTCGAACGCGCCCTGCCGCTGTTCCAGGCCATGGGCAAGAACATCACCCTGGTGGGCGGCAACGGCGATGGCCAGACCGCCAAGGTCGCCAACCAGATCATCGTAGCGCTGAACATCCAGGCCGTGGCCGAAGCCCTGCTCTTCGCCTCGAAAAACGGCGCCGACCCGGCCAAGGTCCGCGAAGCGCTGATGGGTGGTTTCGCCTCGTCGAAGATCCTCGAAGTGCACGGCGAACGCATGATCAAGGGCACCTTCGACCCGGGCTTCCGCATCAGCCTGCACCAGAAGGACCTGAACCTGGCCCTGCAAGGCGCCAGGGAACTGAACATCAACCTGCCCAACACCGCCGGTGCCCAGCAGGTATTCAGCACCTGCGCAGCGATGGGTGGCAGCAACTGGGATCACTCGGCGTTGATCAAGGGGTTGGAGCATATGGCCAACTTTTCGATCCGCGACAACTGAACCACCATAAAACCCTGTGGGAGCGGGCTTGCTCGCGAAGGCGTTGTATCAGACGGCATATGTGTGGCTGACACACCGCTTTCGCGAGCAAGCCCGCTCCCACATGGGTTCTGCGTTGAATTCAAATAATAAGAATCGGGAGCCCGCCATGTCGGTCGATCCGCAACAACTGCTCCGCGAGCTGTTTGCCACAGCCATCGACGCGGCGCATCCGCAGCACGTCCTCGAACAGTACCTGCCCGCCGACCGCAGCGGCCGGGTCATCGTGATCGGTGCCGGCAAGGCCGCCGCCGCGATGGCGCAGGTGGTCGAGCGTTGCTGGCAGGGTGAAGTCACCGGCCTGGTGGTAACCCGCTACGGCCATGGCGCGCCCTGCCAGAAAATCGAGGTGGTGGAAGCCGCCCACCCGGTGCCCGACGCCGCAGGGCTGGCGGTGGCTGGGCGGGTGCTGGAATTGGTCAGCAATCTGAATGAAGACGACCGGGTGATCTTCCTGCTGTCCGGAGGCGGCTCGGCTTTGCTGGCGCTGCCGGCCGCCGGCATCACGCTGGCCGACAAACAGTCGATCAACAAAGCCTTGCTCAAGTCCGGCGCCACCATTGGTGAGATGAATTGCGTGCGCAAGCATCTATCGGCCATCAAGGGCGGCCGCCTGGCCAAGGCCTGCTGGCCGGCGACGGTCTACACCTACGCGATTTCCGATGTACCGGGCGACCTCGCCACGGTTATCGCCTCCGGTCCTACCGTGGCGGACCCCAGCACATCGGCCGAAGCACTGGCGATCCTCAAGCGCTACGACATCGAAGTCCCGGCCTCGGTGCGCCACTGGCTGCTGCGTCCTGAATCGGAAACCGTCAAGCCCGGCGACCCGAGCCTGGCCCGCAGCCACTTCCAACTGATCGCCCGACCCCAGCAATCGCTGGAGGCCGCCGCGGTGAGGGCTCGCCAGGCCGGTTTCAGCCCGTTGATCCTCGGCGACCTGGAAGGTGAATCGCGGGAAGTGGCGAAAGTCCACGCCGGCATCGCCCGGCAAATCGTCCAGCATGGCCAGCCCCTGGCAGCGCCGTGCGTGATCCTCTCCGGTGGCGAAACCACGGTCACTGTGCGCGGTAACGGTCGCGGTGGCCGCAATGCCGAGTTCCTGCTGAGCCTGACCGACAACCTCAAGGGCCACCCCGGCATCTACGCGCTGGCCGGAGACACGGACGGCATCGACGGCTCCGAAGATAACGCCGGGGCCATCATGACCCCGGACAGCTACCAGCGCGCCGCCGAGCTGGGCCTGAACGCCAGCGATGAGTTGGATAACAACAATGGCTATGGCTACTTCGCCGCACTGGACGCGCTGATCGTCACCGAACCGACCCGCACCAACGTCAACGACTTTCGCGCCATCCTGATCCTCGAGAACCCCACCCATGACGCCTGACAAAAAGGTCAAGATCCTCGCCACCCTCGGCCCCGCGACGCGCGGCAAGGACGACATCCGCGAACTGGTGGAGGCCGGCGTGAACATCTTTCGCCTGAACTTCAGTCACGGCGAGCATGCCGACCACGCCAGGCGCTACCACTGGATTCGTGAGGTCGAACAGCAGCTTAACTATCCGCTGGGCATCCTCATGGACCTGCAAGGCCCGAAACTGCGAGTCGGTCGCTTCGTCGAGGGCAAGGTGCAACTGCATCGCGGCCAAGCATTCCGCCTGGACCTGGATACTACGCCCGGCGATCAACGCCGCGCTAACCTGCCCCATCCGGAAATCATCGCGGCCCTGGAGCCGGGCATGGACCTGCTGCTGGATGACGGCAAGCTGCGTCTGCGCGTCATCGCCCGGCATGCGGATGCCATCGACACCGAAGTACTCAACCCAGGCGAGCTGTCAGACCGCAAAGGCGTGAACGTACCCCAGGCCGTACTCGACCTGAGCCCGCTGACGGCCAAGGACCGCCATGACCTGAGCTTCGGCCTGGAACTGGGCGTGGACTGGGTGGCGCTGTCGTTCGTGCAGCGCCCCGAGGACATCCGCGAAGCTCGCGCATTGATCGGCGACAAGGCGTTCCTGATGGCGAAGATCGAGAAACCTTCGGCGGTCACCCAATTGCGGGAAATCGCCGAGTTGAGCGACGCGATCATGGTTGCCCGCGGCGACCTGGGCGTCGAAGTCCCGGCCGAAAGCGTGCCGCAGATCCAGCAGCGCATCATCGGCACCTGCCGCGCCCTCGGCAAACCGGTGGTGGTGGCCACGCAAATGCTGGAGTCGATGCGCTTCTCCCCGGCGCCCACCCGGGCCGAGGTCACCGACGTCGCCAACGCCGTGGCCGAAGGCGCGGATGCGGTGATGCTGTCGGCGGAAACGGCCTCGGGTGAGTATCCGCTGGAAGCCGTGCAGATGATGAGCAAGATCATCCGCCAAGTGGAAAACGGCCCGGACTACCAGGCACAACTGGATGTCAGCCGACCGAAAGCCGAGGCCACGGTGTCGGACGCCATCAGTTGCGCGATCCGCCGTATCAGCAACGTCCTGCCGGTGGCAGTGCTGGTGAACTACAGCGAGTCGGGCAGTTCCAGCCTGCGGGCGGCGCGGGAGCGGCCCACCGTGCCGATTCTCAATCTCACGCCGAACATTCAAGCAGCGCGGCGCTTGACGGTGGCCTGGGGCGTGCACTCGGTGGTCAATGATCGACTGCGGCAGGTGGACGAAGTCTGTTCCACCGCGCTGGAAATCGCCCAAGCGCAAGGCATGGCCCAGCGCGGCGACACCCTGCTGATCACGGCGGGCGTGCCGTTTGGCAAACCGGGGTCGACCAACTCGTTGCGTATCGAGACGTTGATCTAGCGCCTGTTCCGGCCTCTTCGCGAGCAAGCCCGCTCCCACATTGGACTTGCGGCGTCACAAAGCCCCTGTGGGAGCGGGCTTGCTCGCGAAAGGGTCAACCCGGTTCACCAGACACACAAAACATGCAAAACACCCCCTGCCCCGACTGGGCCACCGCCCTGCTCAACGGCTTCAGCCAGATCTTTCTCCAGCGCCATCCGTTGTGCGGCCTGCTGTGCCTGTTGGCGATCCTGCTCACGGCGCCGTCCCTGTTCGGCGGCGCATTGCTGGGCGGTGTGGCCGGGTTGCTCACCGCTCAACGGCGCGGCTACGCCAAGGCCGATCGACAGGCCGGCCTGTTCAGCTACAACGGCGTCCTGCTGGGCCTACTGCTGAGCCTTGCGTTGCCCTGGTCGGTCCTGTTACCGCCCTTGATCATTGCCGGCGGCGGGCTCAGCGCGATGCTGACCCAACAGTGGCTACATCACACTCGGGCTCCGCACTGCCTGCCCCCCTACACCGCGCCCTTCGTAGGGCTCGGTTGGTGCCTGTTGAGTCTCGCCCCAACGCTTCCGCTGTCCGTGCCGGTTGATGTGACGCTGCTCAATCTGCTGACCGCCCCGTTGAAAGGACTGGGCCAAGTGATGTTTCTCGACCACCCGCTGGCGGGCGCGCTGATTGCGGCTGGCCTGCTGGTTGCGGACCGTCGCGCCGCCGGCTGGGCACTGTTCGGATCTGCGGCCGGTTTTGTATTTGTCTGGCTGCACCACGACAGCGAGCAAGCCTTGCTGGGACTCGGCGGATACAACTGCGCGCTGGTGGCGTTGGCCTTCAGCCAACAGCGAGAGCAGCCCTGGTTGCCGCTGGCGGGAATCGTTCTGGCACTACTGCTTGCGCCGGGCTTTGCCGCCCTCGGCCTGGCGCCGCTGACCGCCCCGTTTATCCTCGCCTGCTGGCTGGTTCGCGCCACGGTTCGGACCTGGCGCCAGATCCGTCTCGACGCCACACCTTGCACTCTGCGAGACAATCGACCTAGGCTTCGCTGATTCTGACTCGAGCGAAGGTTATGGACAGCAGCAACAATTGGCGTGAACGCCTCTACATTATAATTTTCCAGACCGACACCGTGGCCGGCCGGCGCTTCGACAGCGCATTGCTATTGATCATCCTCGCCAGCCTCGTGACGGTGATGCTCGACAGCATCGACACCGTGCACAAGAACTACGCGGCGCTGCTGGCCTATATCGAATGGGGCTTCACCCTCATTTTTCTCGTTGAATATGGCTTGCGCCTGTACTGCTCTCCCCAGCCCCTGCGCTATGCGTTCAGTTTCTACGGTCTGGTAGACCTGTTGGCGATCGTGCCCGGAATCCTGGCTTTGTATTACAGCGATGCCCAGTACCTGCTGATCATCCGGATCATCCGCATGCTGCGGATTTTCCGGGTGCTCAAGCTCAGCCCCTACCTCAAGCAGGCCAACTACCTGATGTCGGCGCTGCGCGGCAGCAAGCAGAAGATCATCGTATTCCTGGTCAGCGTCTCGACGCTGGTGACCGTGTTCGGCACGCTGATGTATGTGATCGAAGGGCCCGAGCATGGTTTCACCAGCATTCCCAAGGGTATCTACTGGGCCATCGTGACCTTGACCACGGTAGGCTTCGGCGACATTGTGCCCAAGACCCCGTTGGGCCAGGTGATCTCCTCACTGGTGATGATCACCGGTTACTCGATCATCGCCGTGCCGACCGGTATCTTTACAGCCGAATTGGCCACGGCCATGCGCGGTGACCAGCTCAAGCATGATTGCCCGGTGTGCAGCAAAAACAATCACGAGCACGGTGCGGCATTCTGCTCCCGCTGCGGCAATGCGTTGTTCAAGAAACTGGAATAAGCAAAGCACTTTTTGATGCTTGAAGGTCTATCGGCTAGTCGCTAGTGTCAGCCGGTTGCCCGGACCCCCTTTCGATAAAAAGGAATTCGCAGTGAAGAATCTCTTTGGCGCCACCCTTCTCGCCGCCGGCCTGACTTTCGGCAGCTTGGCCCACGCCGCCCCGACCTTGCTGAACGTTTCTTACGACGTGATGCGCGATTTCTACAAGGATTACAACGCAGCCTTCCAGAAGCACTGGCAGGCCGAGCACAACGAAAACATCACTGTGCAGATGTCCTTCGGCGGCTCCAGCAAGCAGGCACGCTCAGTGATCGACGGCCTGCCGGCGGATGTCATCACCATGAACATGGCCACCGACATCAATGCCCTGGCGGACAACGGCAAACTGGTGCCGGACAACTGGGTCACCCGCCTGCCGAATAACAGCGCCCCGTTCACCTCGGCCACGGTGTTCATCGTGCGCAAAGGTAACCCCAAGGCCCTGAAAGACTGGCCCGACCTGCTCAAGGATGGCGTCCAGGTGATCGTGCCGAACCCGAAAACGTCCGGCAACGGTCGCTACACTTATCTGTCGGCCTGGGGTTATGTGCTCAAGAACGGCGGCGATGAAACCAAGGCCAAGGACTTCGTCGGCAAGCTGTTCAAGCAGGCCCCGGTCCTGGACACCGGCGGTCGCGCAGCGACCACGACCTTCATGACCAACCAGATCGGCGATGTGCTGGTGACCTTTGAAAACGAAGCCGAGATGATTGCTCGGGAGTTCGGCCGCGATCAGTTCGAAGTGGTCTACCCAAGCGTGTCCGCCGAAGCCGAACCGCCGGTGAGCGTGGTGGACAAGGTCGTCGAGAAAAAAGGCTCCCGCGAGGCTGCCGAGGCGTATCTCAAGTACCTGTGGTCGCCCGAGGGCCAGGAAATCGCGGCTGCCAACTACCTGCGTCCACGGGATCCGGCCGTCCTGGCCAAATACACCGACCGATTCCCGAAAGTGGATTTCCTGTCGGTGGAAAAAACTTTCGGAGACTGGCGCACGGTGCAGAAGACTCACTTCAATGACGGTGGGGTTTTCGACCAGATCTACAGCGGGCAGTAACAAAACGGTGGGAGCAAACCTGTGGGAGCAAGGCTTGCAAACTCTCTGTGGGAGCACAGCTTGCTGGCGATGCGGACGACGCGGTTTATGCGTTATCGTTCATCGCGGGCAAGCCTTGCTCCCACAGGTTTGCTCCGCTCCCACAGGCTCATGCCCTGACTCATTGGGAGCCATGCTCTGCCCCGAAGATCAATCGCAAGCATGACTAATATCAGCCACAAAGCCTGTTCCAGAGCCGCACAACTCTTTAGCCTCACGACCATCCTTTCCCTGCTGTCGAGATTGCCATGAGTGCTCATCCACCCGCCCTCACCCGAGGCATGGTTCTGCTGTTTGCCTTCTGCTGCGGTGCCATCGTTGCCAACATCTACTACGCCCAGCCCATCATCGAACTGATCGCCCCCGATGTCGGCCTGACCAGCACGATGGCCAGCCTGATCGTTTCGCTGACCCAGATCGGTTATGCCTTGGGCCTGTTTTTTCTGGTTCCGCTGGGGGACTTGCTGGAAAACCGTCGGCTGATGATTCTCACGACGGTGGTGGCAATTGCCAGCCTGCTGGGGGCCGCCTTCACCGAGCAGCCGAACGTGTTCCTGCTGGTGTCGCTGCTGGTGGGATTCAGTTCGGTTTCCGTGCAAGTCCTCATTCCCTTGGCCGCGCATCTCGCGCCGGAAGCATCCCGGGGCCGGGTGGTCGGTGGAATCATGGGGGGATTGCTGCTGGGAATTCTGCTGGCGCGGCCGGTGTCCAGCGTCGTCGCCGATCATTTCGGCTGGAGGGCTATGTTCATGAGCGCGGCGGCCCTGATGGCGGCCATCAGCATCATCCTGGCGTTCACCGTGCCCAAGCGGCAGCCTGATCACAGCGCCAGCTATGGACAATTGCTGGGTTCCCTCGGCACCCTTCTGCGCCAGCAACCTCTGCTGCGCCAGCGGGCCTTTTACCAGGCCTGCATGTTCGCCACCTTCAGCCTGTTCTGGACGGCCGTGCCCCTGGAGCTGGCGCGCAACCATGGCCTGAGCCAGACCGAGATCGCGTTGTTTGCCCTGGTTGGCGCCATCGGGGCCATTGCCGCGCCCATTGCCGGTCGGTTGGCGGATGCCGGACACACCCGTATCGCTTCACTGCTGGCGATGCTCTTTGCCAGCCTGAGTTTTCTGCCCGCGTTCATCCATCCGCTCTACAGCGTCATTGGCCTGGCGGTCACGGGCGTGGTATTGGATTTCTGCGTACAGATGAACATGGTCCTGGGGCAGCGCACCATCTATGCCCTCGATGCCAAAAGCCGCAGCCGCCTCAACGCGCTGTACATGACCAGCATCTTCGTCGGCGGCGCCTTCGGTTCATCGATTGCCAGTGCCGTCTATGAGCACGGTGGCTGGCTGTGGGTGGTAATCGTGGGCAGCGCCTTCCCGCTGCTGGCCTTGCTGCGCTTTTTGGGCACTTCGCGCCAACACTCTCTGGCGACAGCCTGAAAATATGGAGCCCGGCGGCGCGCAAGCCGCCGGGCCGTTTCAGGAAGTGGTCAGACCCGTACGTTGCCTCGCGGCCCGGCGATTGCCCAGATGATCAGTCCCAGCACCGGCAACAGCAGGATCAACAGCACCCACAGCACTTTCGCCCCGGTTCCGGCGCCGCTCTTGAGCACATTGATAATCGCCCAGATATCGAGCGCCAGGATGATCAGGCCTATCAGGCCGTTGAAGGTAGAACCCATGGTGTCGCTCCCGAATGGTGGCATGCACTCTTAGGATAGCGGCGCCCCAACGAGGGTTCCGTTTTCTTGCTCAAACGTGAACCGCGACCTTCAGCGCTTCCAGGGCCGGCGCGGCAGCAATGCCGACCTCGGCACAGAGTTCCAGGACACGCGGCACATCGTTGCCGTACACCAACACCATCTGCAATTCATCGTCGAGCAACTGGCTGAAGTTCATCAGCACGTAGCCGCCGTTTTCCTTGTTCAGGCTGCTCATCTGGATCTGGATGCGATTGAGTGCGGTGAGTGGCTCAGTCTTTGCCAGTTGCTTGGGCTTGAGGTTGAACGCCACGCCGGGGCCGAACGAAGCGAGGATTTGTTCGAACAATTGCACATAGGTGTCGGCCTGGAACAGCACAGTGTCCGGCAGGCTGCCCACCACGACCCACTCGCCCAATGGAATCGGAAAGGTGTCGTCATAATTGATATCCGGATTGGCTGCCAGAAATGCGACCGGATCGGCATAAGCCTGGGCCGCTTCGTCCGCAATCCTCTCGATGTCGGCATCGCCCAGGCAACCGGAGCTGATTTTGCTGATGAGTTCGACGAGTCCGGCTTTCATGGTGAATCCTGTGGCGATGAGAGTTAAGCCGCGCAGGATACCCCATTCGCGAGGGGATCAGGTTGTGGGGGCAAAGCTGGCTCCCACAACCGATGCCAAAAGAACGATGGCGGTTCAGCCGATCAGCTTTTCCAACTGCGCCGTGGTATCCACCGCACCCATGGTCCGGGCCGCATCGAGGGCCGAGGCACCATTGGCGTCCTTGGCTTTCGGGTCCGCCCCTTTGCTGATCAAGTAATCGACGATCTGCACCCGGTTGAACATCGCCGCCATCATCAACGCCGTTCGACCATCGAAGGAAGCGCCTTCCACCTGGGCGCCGCCCTCCACCAATGCCGTGACAACAGCCAGATCGCCCTTGAAGGCCGCGCCGGCAATCGGGCTCTGGCCATTGTCGTTGCGTATTTCCGGATCGGCCTTGTGCTCCAGCAACACTTTCACCGTATCCACGTGCCCGTGATAAGCGGCCAGCATCAACAAGGTATCGCCCTTGTGGTTGCGCAGGTTGGGCGGCAGGCCTTTGCTCAACAACGCGGCCATCATGGCGGCGTCGCCCTGGCGTGCCACGTTGAATACCTGCTCGGCAAATTCCGCAGCCTCTTCCGGGGTCATCTGGCGGCTTGTATCGGGCATGAGAACACTCCATTCAGGTCTTTGCAAAGCCGCTAGTTTCCGGGGGGACTCATGCCCTGTCATCCTCTTTTTCCTTGTACTGGCCATAGCCAGAATCAATAGCGGTATTGCCCACCCTGGATCTGCGTCGCCAACTGCCGGTCGACACGCACGTAGGTTCCGGTGCCGGGCAACCAGGCATAGACCGGCTCCTCGCCCGTGACGCAAGGGTCGAACGCTTCGCTGCGCAGGCGAGTCTTCTGGTACTTGAAGGTGCCAGTGGTGTCCATCTTCACTTTGATGCGCAGGAACAGCGGTACCGCATAGGGTGGCAATCGACCTTGCAGGAACTGGAGCAACTCGCTGAAATCCAGGGTCGCCAGGGATTCGGCCGGGGTGATCGCCGCCATGCCGGCGCGCCCGTTGGTGCCGGAGATTTCCACACCGTAGGCCACAGCCTCGGCTACCTGCGGATGCTGCAGCAGGACATTCTCGACTTCCGTGGTGGAGACGTTTTCACCTTTCCAACGGAACGTGTCGCCCAGGCGGTCGACGAACTGTCCATGCCCAAATCCGATATTGCGCAGCAGGTCACCGGTGTTGAAATAACGGTCGCCGGGCACGAAGACGTCCCGGTAGACGGTTTTCTCGGTCTTGGCCGGATCGGTATAGCCGTCCAGGGGCGCCTTGTCGTCGATCCTCGCCAGCAAAAGGCCCGGTTGCCCCTTGGGCACCTTTTGCATGCGCCCTTGCAGGTTGCGCAACGGCGTCCCGCTGTCGTGATCGTAACGCACCAGTTCCCAACCCATCAGGGAAAAACCGACGGTATTGTCGAAATTCAGTACGTTGGTAAAACCGATGTTGCCATCGCTGGCGGCATACAACTCGCAGATATGCTCAATGCCGAAACGCGTCTTGAAGGCCGACCAAGCGCCTGGACGCAGGCCGTTGCCAATCATCTTGCTGACTTCATGCCGACGGTCTTCGACACTGGCGGGCTGATCCACCAGATAGCGACACAACTCACCGACATACCCCAGGGTGGTCGCCCGATAGTGGCGTACATCGCTCCAGAACTGACTGGCGCTGAACTTGCGCCGGATGGCGAACCCCGAGGCGCCGCAAATCGCCGCTCCCCAACAGACACACAGGCCTGTGGCGTGGTACAGCGGCAAGGTGCAATAGAGAATGTCGTGCGGCTGCATGTCCAGGGCGATCAAGCCAAAACTGGTGGAGGTGCGCATCCAGCGACCATGGCGGAACACGCCGGCCTTGGGCAACCCGGTGGTGCCCGAGGTGTAGAGGTAAAAACAGGGATCGTTGAAAAACACTTGGCGGCTGCTGGACGGGTTGTCGCCCGGATAGCCCTGGCTGTTGCCCATCAGGTCGACGAATCCCTCGGGAATTCCTGTGTTTTGTTCATCCGCGACCCACCAGGTGCGAGCGCTCGACAGTGCGGTTCGGCTTCGCACGTCGTTGTAGGCCGGGACGCGCTCGTCCCCCACCACCACCGCGACTGGCGCGACCAGCGCCAGGCTGTGCACCAATGCATCCCCCGTCTGCGAGGTATTGACCATGGCACTGACGGCGCCGACCTTCGCCACGGCCAGCACCGTCACCAGCAGTTGCGGACGGTTTTCCAGGAAAACAGCAACGCAATCACCCTTGCCGATCCCCTGCGCCAAGAAGTAGTGGGCCATGCGATTGGCCTGCTCGTTGACCTGCGTATAGCTCAGGGACAGGTCACCCCACAACAATGCCGGCCCCTGGGGATTGCGTTGCGCGGCTTGTTCGAAACACCACCCCAGGCCACACGGCTGGGCCGGATCCCGCACGTTGGCAAGCTTCAGGCCCTTGACGATCCGGGGAATGGCCCTGGCAAGGGTGGGCAGCTTGCGCAGCATCATGCCCCAGGTAATGGCGTCGCTGGGTGTACGACTCATGAAACTCCCCGTTCGACCTCGCGGGCCTCGGTTCTTGGCATCGGATTGAAGTGATTTGCGCTCGAAAGTACGCCAGGGATTCCGGCGCTGTACATGCGGTTTTTGCAATGTTTTGTATCCATTGCTCGGCGCAGGCGAAGCGTGAGCGCCGGAGGCTCATTTGGTTCCAAAAATAATTGCGAGACCACGCAAAATGCAGGATGCACGATGGCCATTCATGCAAGATGCACGAAAGCGAAAAATGGGAAGTTTTATAACCTATTGTTTTTAAAGAGTTTTAAAGCCAGCCACAGGATGGCACAGACGCTGCAACAGCTTCTCCACGGTTTGCCACACCATGGAGCAGTCACATGAATATGATTCAAGAAAAATTTGCATCCCTGTTTTCCAACTATGAAGTCACCACACAGGCACGCCCGGATGGCGGCATTCTGCTGACCCTGCGCAACAGCGAAGGCAAACTGTTCAAACGCACGATTTCCTACGCTCAGTTGCACGCCGGGGACCAGTTGTCCTGGGCCATCAGCGCAATCCGTCGTGACCTGGCCGAACAGGCCAGCGAGCTGCCACAGATCACCCTGTTGCAGAGTCAGCATCGCTTCGCGTTGCCGACCTACCACAGCGCGTGAACAGATCGGAAACAGTGACCGGTGGGAGCGAGCCTGCTCGCTCTCACAGGTTTTAGTCTTCTAAATTCGGGAACTGGCTGGCGATTTCATCGCCGGTGAACGTCTCTTCCCACCCCCTGGAATCCCCGCGCAGGCGAATCGCCACGAAGTGCGGGTGTTCGCCCGCGTCGAACCAGTGTGGTGTACCGGCCGGCAGGGTGATCAGGTCGTTCTTTTCACACAGGACCGCGTACACGTAGTCCCCCAGGTGCAGGCTGAACAAGCCACGCCCCGAGACAAAGAACCGCGTCTCTTCCCCGGCATAGCGATGCTCCTTCAGACATCTGGCGCGCAGTTCGGCTTTTTGCGGGTAGTCACTGTCGAGGCTGA
This sequence comes from Pseudomonas uvaldensis, assembly GCF_021271205.1. Taxonomy (GTDB): domain Bacteria; phylum Pseudomonadota; class Gammaproteobacteria; order Pseudomonadales; family Pseudomonadaceae; genus Aquipseudomonas; species Aquipseudomonas uvaldensis. Next base: position 49,159 of record NZ_JAIWKS010000008.1, on the reverse strand, counting down.
TCAGATCCACCGAGACATCGCCGCGCTCGGCCTTGAATGCGTCGATCTGGACCTGGTAGCCCGCGATGACCTCAGTCTGGCTGGCACCGACCTCGAGTTTCGTCGTGGGTTGCCAGCGATCGAAGCGAATGCCTTTTTCACCCAGGGTCGCGACGATGTCCTCGAAATGCGTCAACACCTTGTTCGGGATCTCAGGACTTGAGACGTGATAAACGGACAGGCTGCTCATGACAATGGCTCCAGCAAATTAACGGTTCGAAGGCTCATGGCCTGTCTTCTTGCATGCGTACGGCAATGAGAACGGCTGCCGCAAAGGCCGCGAGGCTGGCGATGTTGAATGTCCAACCGGCACCCAGGGCGGTCCAGCTGTAGCCGGAATACAACGCGCCCAACGCCCCGCCCGTTCCGGCCAGCGCCGCGTACAACGCCTGGCCCTGACCTTGCTGGCGTGGGCCGAAACTACGTTGCACGAAATGAATGGCGGCGGCGTGGAAGCTGCCGAAGGTAGCGGCGTGCAGAACCTGGGCAAACAGCAGCACCCAGAGGAATTCGGCCAAAGACCCCAGCAGCAACCAGCGCAATGCCGCCAGCAGGAAGCTCGCCAACAGCACCCGGCGCACGGAAAATCGCGCCAGGATCCGGCTCATCAACAGGAATATCAGGACTTCAGCCACCACGCCAACGGCCCAGAGCACACCGATCAAGCCCCGGCTGTAGCCCAAGTGTTCCAAGTGCAAGGTCAGGAAGGTGTAGTACGGTCCATGGCTCACCTGCATCAGGCCGACACAGACATAAAACGCGAGCACGCCCGGGTTGCACAGCTGGCGCAAAAAGCCATCTCCTGCCACGCGCGGCCCTTGCATCGGCTGGGCGTTGGGCACCCAGAAACTGGCGAGCACAATACCGCTCATGATCAGCACCAGCGCCACCGGGTAGATGTCCAGGCTCAGCCATTCGAACAACCGCCCAAGCGCGACCACTGTGATGATGAAGCCGATGGAGCCCCACAGGCGAATCTGGCTGTAGCGCGACGCTTGCCCACTCAAATGAGCCAGGGTGATGACTTCGAACTGCGGTAGCACGGCATGCCAGAAGAAAGCATGCAATGCCATGACCATGGCCAGCCAGGCGTAGCTCTTATCGATGAAGATCAGCGAAAAAGTCAGCAGCGTACAGATCGCACCAAAACGCACGATCGCCAGGCGCTGGCCGGTGTAATCCCCCAGCCAACCCCAGATGTTCGGCGCCACGCAACGCATCAGCATGGGGATCGCCACCAGCTCGCCGATGCGCGCCGCATTAAACCCCAGGTGATCGAAATACAGCGCCAGGAACGGCGCCGTCGATCCGAGCAACGCGAAATAGAACAGGTAGAAACTGGAGAGCCGCCAGTACGGCAGTGCCGCCATGCCCGTCAGGCCACGGCGCTCGGCCAGTCAGCCATCAAAGCTGACCCAGCGCCGGGGTGGTGACCCGCACATCGGCGTTCTGGCCACGGTGGCGCAACAGGTGATCCATCAGCACGATCGCCATCATCGCCTCGGCAATCGGCGTGGCGCGGATGCCGACGCACGGGTCGTGGCGGCCTTTGGTGATGACTTCCACTGGGTTGCCGTGGATGTCGATGGAACGACCCGGTGTGGTGATGCTGGACGTGGGCTTGAGGGCCAGGTGCGCCACGATCGGCTGACCCGAGGAGATTCCGCCGAGAATGCCACCGGCGTTGTTGCTCAGGAAACCTTCGGGGGTCAGTTCGTCACGGTGCTCGGTCCCGCGCTGGGAAACACAGGCAAAACCGGCGCCGATTTCCACGCCTTTCACCGCGTTGATGCTCATCAGCGCGTGGGCCAGTTCGGCGTCGAGGCGGTCGAAGATCGGCTCGCCGAGCCCCGGCATCACGCCCTCGGCCACGACGGTAATCTTCGCGCCGACCGAATCCTGGTCCCGGCGCAACTGGTCCATGTAGGCCTCGAGCTCCGGCACTTTGTCCGGATCGGGACAGAAAAAGGCGTTCTGCTCTACCGAATCCCAAGTCTTGAACGGAATTTCGATGGGGCCAAGCTGGCTCATGTAGCCGCGAATCACGATGCCCTGGCTGGCCAGGTACTTCTTGGCAATCGCTCCGGCCGCCACACGCATGGCGGTTTCCCGGGCCGAACTGCGGCCACCGCCACGGTAGTCGCGCTCACCGTACTTGTGGTGGTAGGTGTAGTCGGCGTGGGCCGGCCGGAACAGGTCCTTGATGGCCGAGTAGTCCTTGGACTTCTGGTCGGTGTTGCGGATCAGCAGGCCGATAGCACAGCCAGTGGTACGGCCTTCGAACACACCGGACAGGATTTCGACTTCGTCGGCTTCCTGGCGCTGGGTGGTGTGGCGGCTGGTGCCGGGCTTGCGGCGGTCCAGGTCACGCTGCAGGTCCTCCAGGGAAATCTCCAGGCCCGGCGGGCAGCCGTCGACAATGGCGACCAACGCCGGGCCATGGCTTTCGCCCGCGGTGGTGACAGTGAACAGCTTGCCGTAGGTATTGCCGGACATGCAGGGAGCTCCGAAAAATCGCCGATTCGTAATGGCCGCCAGTATACGCAGGCTCCCGGCTTAGTTCATCCTCGAACCTTATCGGTGGCCGCCAGTCCAACCGGCACCTTCGCAACTGATGGCTTGATGATGTTAAAGCTGCTTGTCGTGTGCCTTACCCTCTTTTCCGGCCTGGCCCAGGCCGTGGTATTACAACGTCCCATCAGCCTCGACACGGGCAACGGTGAGCTGTTCGGCTCGTTGTTGTTGCCCAAGTCCGACACGCCGGTGCCGGTTGTCCTGATCATTTCCGGGTCGGGTCCTACGGATCGTGACGGAAACAACCCCGAGGGCGGTCGCAACGACAGTCTCAAGCGCCTGGCCTGGGTACTGGCCAGGCACAACATCGCCAGCGTGCGTTACGACAAACGCGGCGTGGCCGCCAGCCTTGCCGCAACGCCGGACGAACGCAACTTGAGCGTCGAAGCCTACGTGGCCGATGCCGTGGCCTGGAGCCGTAAACTCGCCAGCGATCCGCGGATGGGCCCGTTGATTCTGCTGGGCCACAGCGAAGGCGCGCTGATTGCCAGCCTCGCCGCGCCCCAGGCCCATGCGGCGGCGGTGATTTCGCTGTCCGGCAGCGCTCGGCCGATCGATCAGGTGCTGCGCCAACAACTGAGCCAGCGCCTGCCGCCACCCTTGATGCTGCGCAGTAACGAACTGCTCGACAGCCTCAAGGCGGGCCGTCCGGACGGGAACGTGCCGGCGCAGTTGCAATTCATTTTTCGCCCCAGCGTCCAGCCCTACCTGATCTCGCTGTTTCGCCAGGACCCCGCCGGAGCTTTCGCCGCGCTTAAAGTACCGGCGCTGATCATCCAGGGCAGCCATGACATCCAGGTCGGCGTCGAAGACGCCAGGCAATTGAAGGCCGCCAGGCCCGACGCCGAACTGGCGCTGATCGAAGGCATGAACCACGTGATGCGCATCGTGCCCAACGACGTGAAACGGCAACTGGACTCCTACAAAGACCCCAACCTGCCCCTCGCGGCCGAGCTGGGCACCCGGATCGTGGGTTTTATCGACTCAATCGCGCCCCGTTGAGCGGTGGGCACTGAAGTCCTGCCAAGAGCGGCCGATAAACCGGTGTCGGACAGCGCATTGACTGTCGACAAGCCGGCCTGGACAGGATTTCGCCGTTATGACTGACACTGAAGCTACACCCGACACCACCGCCGAGACGCCCGCCCCAGCAGCGGCGGAGTTGCCTTGGGCGGACGTGCAGGCCGAGCACCATAAGATGCTCCGGCTGGCCCCGCTCAAGACCGACCGTGCCACGGGTGCGCGGCCGCTGCGGTTCGTCGAATTCAACTATGCCGAGCGCCACAGCAAGGAGCGCAGTTTGCTGCGCATGAGCGTTCAGTTGCCAGGCCAGCGGGTGCGCAAGGAACAGAATCATCTGGACGTCTGGGCCGACCATGTCGAGAAACGCCTGCATTTTTCTCCGGACAGCCTGCAAGTCGAGCCGTTGAATCGCGGCCTTGGCCGCTTCCTCGCCGCCCAGGCCATCACCTGGGCCAAGAAACGCTGGTCGGGCTATCGGGTGGAAGGCACCGACCTGAATAACAAGGACGCCCTGAACGAAGACACCCGCCTGCGCCGCGATCACTTCCTGAAGGCCCATGGCTTCGCGGTGGTCTACGCCGACGCCCAGCATCTCAAGGGCAGCGTCAAGCAAGTCCAGGTCGGTGACCTGGTGGGGGATTGGAACACCGAGAAGGTTCAGTTCGTGGAGATTCTCGAAGCCGCGCAGATGCTGCAACAAGCCGAGCAGAACCTGGCGGAACAGGAAGTCAAACTGCAGAAGCAGGAAGAACGGGTTTCCAAGTTCAAGCGCGAAGACGCCGGCCTGCGTTTCACCATTACCTGTCTGGTGGCTTTTGCCATGTTCCAGGCGGGGCTGTTGATCTGGATTGCGACGCGGCACTAAGAGCCCGCAGCGAGATAACCTTGTGGGAGCGAGCCTGGTGGGAGCAAAGCTTGCTCGCGATACGAGCGACTCGGTTTCAAGAAAACCACGTTGTCTTCATCGCGGGCAAGCCTTGCTCCCACAGGTATTGTGTTCCGCCAGTACGCTTCGGGATAAATCCCCCAGCGAAAAAACTGTGGATCAAACCCGCGAAGCAAACAACGCCTGATGCTGACGGCATTGCTCGGCGCTGAGCATGAACACGCCATGGCCGCCGCGCTCGAACTCCAGCCAGGCGAAATCGACTTCCGGATACAGCGCTTCGACGTGAACCTGGCTGTTGCCCACTTCGACGATCAACAACCCCTTCTCGGTCAAATGATCGGCCGCCTCGGCCAGCATCCGGCGGACCAGGTTCAAACCGTCGTCACCACAGGCCAGCCCCAGCGCCGGTTCGTGCTGGTATTCCTGGGGCATGTCGGCGAAATCTTCCGCATCGACGTAGGGCGGATTCGACACGATGAGGTCGAAACTCTGCCCCGGCAGGCCGTCGAAACCATCGCCTTGCACGGTAAACACACGCTCGTCGACGCCGTGACGCTCGATGTTCTGGTTGGCGACTTCCAACGCTTCGAACGACAAGTCGGCCAGCACCACCTCGGCCTCCGGGAACTCATAGGCACAGGCGATGCCGATGCAGCCCGATCCGGTGCAAAGGTCGAGAATTCTCGCAGGCTCCCGGGCCAACCAGGGTTCGAAGCGTTTCTCGATCAGCTCACCGATGGGCGAGCGCGGAATGAGCACGCGCTCGTCGACAATGAAAGACATCCCGCAGAACCAGGCCTCCCCCAGCAGATAAGCCGTCGGGATGCGGTCGGCGATACGTCGATGCAACAGACGCTGTACATGGACCAGCTCATCGTCTTCGAGCCGGCAGTCCAGGTAGCTGTCAGAGATTTCCCAAGGCAGATGCAGCGCGCCCAACACCAGTTGCCGGGCTTCATCCCAAGCGTTGTCGGTGCCATGGCCGAAAAACAGATCCTCCCCATGAAAACGGCTGACGGCCCAACGGATATGGTCGCGCAGGGTGCGAAGGCGGGAAGTGATCACGGCGGCAAACTCCAGAAAAAACGACTGGCGAGTCTAACAGCCAAACACGCCGTCACCCAAACCGGCCTCAAGGACGACCGAAAAACGCCAGGGCGACCGTAGGATCTTTCCATTTTTTGAGCTGCCTATTGAACAACACAGGCATCTTGACAAGGCTGTAGGCCAGCAACGGCGGCCCTTGCGATGGAAGCGATTCACAGAACCGCTCAGCCAGAGGACAATGTCGCAAAAGCCCCACCCGAAGGAGCCCCAGAATGTCCGTTCCAAAAACGATGTTTCAACTCAGTGGCCGTGGTTACGCGGCGGCCAACCTGAGTCAAGCGACCCTGATCATCATCGATGCCCAGAAGGAATACCTCGCCGGCCCCCTGGCCCTGAGCGGCATGGATGCAGCGGTTGCGAACATCAAGCAATTGCTCGGCGCGGCCCGTGCCGCCGGCCGCCCGATCGTGCATGTGCGTCACCTGGGCACCCATGGCGGGCTCTTCGACCCTCAGGGCGAACGCGGCGAGTTCATTCCAGGGCTCGAACCCCAGGGCGACGAAACCGTGATCGGCAAGTTACTGCCAAGCGCCTTCCACGGCACCGAACTGAAAAAACGCCTGGAAGAGTTCGGCCCACTGGACCTGATCGTCTGCGGGTTCATGAGCCATTCCAGCGTCAGCACCACCGTGCGCGCTGCCAAGAACCTCGGTTTTCGCTGCACACTGGTGGAAGACGCCTGCGCCACCCGCGACCTGCCGCACAAGGGCGGCGTGCTCAGTGCCGAACATGTGCACCAGACCGAAATGGCGATCATGGCGGACAACTTCGCCACGCTGGCCCTGACCCACGACCTCATCTGAATGTCCTTCGATGAGCGGCCCGTTCCGCCGCTCATCCGCAAAAGCCTCTCATTCGCCTGGCCCCCGGAACAACCCGAGCATCTTCCGGTCGAAGGGCCGATACCCACTGAGGAAGGTCGGAATGAAGATATCCGATGGTTTTGACGCACGTCGCTTGCGGCCCAAAGGCCCGAGCAACTGGCGGTTTCGTGTCGGTGCGGCGATCGCCGCGCTCCTGGCAACACTGGGTGTCCTGCTGGCCATGGCCGGTGCCGCCAGCCTGCTGGGTCGCCCGCCCGCGCTGGGCGAGTTGAACGCTACCCCTGTCGGTTCATCGATCATCCTGGCGATCGGTCTGCTGGTATTGTGGCTGGGCATCTGGCTCTGGCGCCGCTGCCGCCGTCGCGCTCGCCAATCCCTGGAGCTGGCCATGGCTCCCCACCTCATGAAAAAGCACGACTGATCCGCCATTCGACGTTTTGTCGCGCCCGATCCCGCTGGACTTGGGTAAACTGGCCGGCCTTCGCGGAGGCTGACATGCAAGACGACGACTTTTCCCTGTTCAAAAGTGCGATCCAGGGCGTAAAACCGATCAAACACGATCGTGCCGAAACCGGCAAACCCAAGGCAGATCGCGCTCAAATCGCCAAGCTGCGCCAGGCCGCCACCGTGCGCGCCGATGCCACCACCGTGGACGGTTTGTCCGATCAATTCGTGATCGACGTGGGCCCCGAAGATGAGTTGATGTGGGCCCGCGACGGCGTCCAGGAAAGCCAGATGCGTAAACTCAAGGTCGGGCAGATCCCGTTCGAAGGCAGCCTGGACCTGCACGGCATGACCGTGGAAAAAGCCCGGGAAACCCTCTGGGCCTTCCTGGCCGAAGCGACGAAATTCGAAATCCGCTGCGTGCGCGTCACCCATGGCAAGGCCGTACGGCTGGACGGCAAGCGACCGATGATCAAAAGCCATGTCAACACCTGGCTGCGCCAGCACCCGCAAGTGCTGGGCTTCACCTCCTGCCAGGCGAAACACGGCGGCGCCGGGGCAGTGTATGTGATGCTCAAGCGCACCATGATGGAAGGCCGCGACGAGTAACCCGCGATTACCGAGCTTGCAGCGCCGTGTCCGCCACCGTACCCTTGCCCTTTGCGTAAAATCCCACAGGTAGTTTCATGTCTCTGGAACAGAATTACACCGCGATTCTCGGCCAACTGGGCGAGGACGTCTCCCGCGAGGGCCTGCTCGACACGCCCAAGCGTGCTGCCAAGGCCATGCAGTACCTCTGCCGTGGTTATCAACAGACCCTCGAAGAGGTCACCAACGGCGCCTTGTTCAGCTCCGACAACAGCGAAATGGTGCTGGTCAAGGACATCGAGCTGTACTCGCTGTGCGAGCATCACCTGCTGCCTTTCATCGGCAAGGCTCACGTCGCCTACATTCCGAGCGGCAAGGTGCTGGGCCTGTCGAAGGTGGCGCGGATCGTCGACATGTACGCCCGTCGCTTGCAGATCCAGGAAAACCTCAGCCGCCAGATCGCCGACGCGGTCCAGCAGGTGACCGGCGCCCTGGGTGTGGCGGTGGTGATCGAAGCCAAGCACATGTGCATGATGATGCGCGGTGTGGAGAAGCAGAACTCCTCGATGATCACTTCGGTGATGCTGGGAGAGTTCCGGGAAAACGCCGCGACCCGCAGCGAATTCCTCAGCCTCATCAAGTAACCCGTCTTACGAAGAAAAACCGGCATCGATCGCCGGTTTTTTTTCGCCTGTGAAAATCAGGTAAGCTGCGCGCCCTCTTCTTCCGTGCTGCGAGGCTTGTACCGTGATCGTCAAAGCGCTTCGAGTTGGCCTGGGCCAGCTGATTATCTTTCTGGATTTCATCACCCGCCCGAGCAAAAAGCAGCGTCCGGCCGATGCCCAGGCACAGGTCGACCAGGCCGCACGTGGCCTGACGCTGTATCAGTTCCATGCCTGTCCGTTCTGTGTGAAGACCCGCCGCACCCTGCGCCGCCTCAACGTGCCGGTGGCCCTGCGCGATGCGAAAAACAATGAGCAGGACCGCCAGACGCTGCTGGAGCAAGGTGGCCGGATCAAGGTGCCGTGCCTGCGCATCGAAGAGGATGGCAAGACCACCTGGATGTATGAGTCCAAGGTGATCATTGATTATCTGGATAAGCGGTTTTCGGCGGTCTGATCGTTTTTTGTCGACTGGGCTGGCCTGCTCGCGATGAGGCCAGCCCAGTCACTACAAATATTCAGGCAGCTTGCGCAGCCATAGCCTCCCGCACCACCCCCGCCAGCCGCTGGAGCCCTTCATCCAGCCGCGCCGGGTCGATATGACTGAAATTCAACCGCAGATGCCCGGGGTGCTTGTCCGGCTCCGGGAAGAACGGTTCACCCGGCATGAACGCCACGTCGGCGGCCAGCGCGGCACCGAGCAAGGTGCGGGTGTCCAGGGGACGTTTGAGGGTCAGCCAGAAAAACAGCCCGCCCTGGGGCACGTTCCAATCCGCGATGTCGGCAAAATGGGTCAGCAGTCCCGCCTGGAACCGGTCGCGACGATCCCGGTAGAAGTCCCTCAACTCACTGAGATGGCTGCGATACCGCTCGGTGCCGATCCATTGCAGTGCCTGCCATTGACCGATTCGGTTGGTGTGCAGGTCCGCCGATTGCTTGAGCCGCAGCAAATGCGGGAACAGGTCCGGGCTGGCGATCAGATAGCCCACCCGCAGTCCAGGCAACAGGGTTTTCGACACGGTGCCCGTGTAAATCCAACTGGCCTTTTTCAAGCGACTGACAATCGGCGTGGCGCTACCGCCATCGAACGTCAGCTCGCGGTAGGGTTCGTCCTCGATCAAGGTCACGCCGAACTCATCGAGTAGCGCCGCCACCGCATCGCGCTTGGCTTCGCTATAGCGCACCGCCGAAGGATTCTGGAAGGTAGGAATCAGATAGATGAAGGCCGGCCGGTGCTGCTCCAACCGGGCTCGCAGTTGCTGCAGGTCCGGGCCATCGGCCTCCAGCGGCACCGTGATGCAAGCAGCCCCGAACAGCTGGAAAATCTGCAGCGCCGCCAGGTAAGTCGGCGCTTCCAGCATGATCTCGGTGCCGACATCGATATGCAGTTTCGCCGCCAGGTCGAGGGTCTGCTGGGAGCCGCTGACCACCAGGACCTGACTCGCCTCACAAGCCACGCCCAACGCTCGCGCCTGCGCAGCCAGGGCTTCGCGCAAGGCCGGCTCGCCTTCGCTCATGCCGTATTGGCCCATGGACAACGGCATGGCTTCCCACTCCACTTTCGGGAGCATGGCTTCTGCCGGCAGGCCTCCGGCAAACGACATCACTTGCGGCCGCTGCGCCGCTGCCAGGATTTCTCGAATCAAAGAGCTTTTGAGGCGCGAGACACGTTCGGAAAAAGCCATGGAACCACCTGTAGCGAGGCATTGGAAAAATGAGTCAAACTTATTGACCGAAATTACTCCGACCTCTCTGGATACGTCAATATGCTTGACCTTAAAAACCCATCCTCTCAACAAATGGCTATGGAAGCGTTCTTCTTCGGCTACCAGGCGTTCACCGCCAAAGCCGACGAAATGCTCGAGCGTCGCGGGTTGAGTCGAGTGCATCAGCGGATCGTGTTCTTCATCGCCCGTTACCCGTCGCTCAGTGTGAAAGAACTGCTGGTGCTACTCGGCGTGAGCAAACAGGCGCTGAACATGCCGCTGCGGCAGTTGATGGAGATGCACTTGGTGAACAGCGTCGCGTCCGAAACCGATAAGCGTAAGCGGCTGCTGGCACTGACCGCCGAGGGCGAGCGGTTCGAACAGGCGTTGCGTCGGGAGCAGGTGAAATTGCTGGAGCGTGTATTTGCCGAGGCTGGGGAAGAGGCGGTAAATGGGTGGCTGGCGGTGAACCTGGGGCTAGGGAAGGCTTAGTTCAGAGGTTGCCAGGGCTCGCGATATACCCTATCGCCATACATTTCGTCTACAAAACCAAAAACATTATTTGCTTTATTTGTATACAAAAGCATAATTCGCCTCGTGCGAGTTTCTGACCACGAGGTCAACACTTCGCCAGCCTTACCTGCCTCAAAGCGCTGCAGCCACCCTCAGGGGGCTGGGTGCTGGAAATAACAATAAAACTCTTGAGGAGTATTCGCTGTGGAAAGCCGCAAACCCGAAGCCCGAACGCTGGATCTCTCGCCGCCATCAAGCGGTGGCTGGCTGGAACGCCTCTTCAAACTCAGCTTGCATGGCACCACGGTGAAGACCGAGCTGATTGCCGGCCTGACAACCTTCATCACCATGGCCTACATCATTTTCGTTAACCCCAACATCATGGCCGACGCCGGCATCGATCATGGCGCCGCGTTCGTCGCCACTTGCATCGCCGCCGCCCTGGGTTGCCTGTTGATGGGCCTGTACGCCAACTGGCCGGTGGGCCTGGCGCCGGGCATGGGTCTGAACGCGTTTTTCACCTACACCGTAGTCGGCACCATGGGCTACAACTGGGAAACCGCCCTGGGCGCGGTGTTCGTTTCCGGTGTGCTGTTCATGATCCTGACGTTGTCACGGATCCGGGAATGGCTGCTCAACAGTATTCCGGTCAGCCTGCGGTTCGCCATGGGCGCCGGGGTCGGGTTGTTCCTCGGCCTGATCGGTCTGAAGACCGCCGGAATCATCGTCGACAGTCCCGCCACGTTGATCAGACTCGGCTCGCTGCGTGAACCCGGCCCGCTGCTGGCCGCCGTGTGTTTCCTGATGATCGCCGTGCTCAGCTACCACCGCGTGTTCGGTGCGATCCTGATCAGCATCATCGCCGTGACCCTGGCGGGTTGGGGCCTGGGGCTGGTGCAGTACAACGGCGTCATGTCGACACCGCCCAGCCTGGCGCCGACCTGGATGGCAATGGACGTGGCCGGCGTGTTCAACGTCAGCATGATCAGCGTGGTGCTGGCCTTCCTGTTCGTCCACATGTTCGACACCGCCGGTACCTTGATGGGCGTCGCCCAGCGAGCCGGCCTGGTGAAGGCCGACGGTCGGATCGAGAACCTGTCTCGCGCCTTGAAGGCCGACAGTGCTTCCAGTGTCTTTGGCGCCATGGTCGGCGTGCCGCCGGTGACCAGTTACGTGGAAAGCGCCGCCGGCGTGGCGGCCGGTGGCCGGACGGGGCTTACCGCGGTGACCGTCGGCATGCTATTTATTGCCGCGATGTTCTTCGCGCCGCTGGCCGGGATGATTCCTGCCTACGCCACCGCCGGAGCGTTGATCTATGTCGCCATGCTGATGATGGGCGGTATGGCCCATATCGAATGGGACGAACCGACCGACAGCATCCCGGCCATCGTGACCGCCATCATGATGCCCCTGACCTTTTCGGTCGCCGACGGCATCGCGTTGGGTTTCATCACCTATGTGGTGCTCAAGGCCTGCACCGGTAAACACAAGGACATTTCAGTCAGCCTGTGGGCGCTCTGCGCGATTTTCATCGCCAAGTTCATTTTCCTGTAGGCGATACATCGATCCACCCGCCTCACCCCTCCGGGTGGGGCTTTTGTATATCAGGAGCAAAGCAATGAATCTGGAAACCTGGCTGTTGTTCAGCGGTGCCGCCCTGGTGGTGATCCTCATTCCGGGCCCGCTGTCGTTGTTGATGATCGGCAACAGCCTGAACTATGGCCTGCGTCGCTCGTACCCGGCGTTCCTGGGCGGTGTGTTCGCCTCGATCTGCCTGTTGAGCGCCTCGGCGCTGGGGCTCGGTGCGCTGCTGCTGGCCTCGGAAAAGTTGTTCAGTGCCTTGAAGATCGTCGGCGCGCTGTACCTGTTTTACCTGGCCTGGCAGAGCTGGCAGCAATCGCGCCAACCCTCCCAAGGCGCCGAAGTGCCCCAGGCTGCTACCGTCCCACGATTTCGCGCATTGTTCGGTCGGGCGTTCGTGCTCGGCGCCAGCAACCCCAAGGACATCCTCTTCTTCGCCGCGTTCCTGCCGCAGTTCCTGAGCGCCGAACAGCCGTTCCTGCCGCAACTGCTGGTCATGATCGCCACCTGGACCATCCTCGACCTGCTCTGCAAGCTGGCCTACGGCCTTGGCGCCCACGGTGCCGCGCGGTACTTGCGCACGGGCAAAGGCCAGAGTTGGTTCAATCGGATCAGCGCAGGATTATTCGGAGGTGCGGGGGCGCTGTCCTTGATGTCCACTCACTGAACGCAAAATGCGGCAACAACCCATTCCTATACTCTCCTCAGGAAAATCCCTTACATAGAGCCCTCAATCATCGTTGAACAAGGACGTTCACCATGGCCAAGGCTCTCCAACCCAGCTCCTTCCCCGACAAGCCTACCGTCGTCATTTCGGACCTGGGCTTTCACGCAAACGAACACACCGTCGAGACACTCCACTTCAACGCTGTGGATAACGTAGCGCTCTTGTCGGACCGCCTGCACAGGCGGGCTCAACTTGAAGTCGTCGATAGGCTTTATGGTCCGCTGCACATCGGTTCCGTAACGGTGACCCGCTCAGCCCTCGATGCTCTGGGAGCAACGACTGATGGGCAGCCTCTGGACGGGGACAATACGTTTTTCCGCATTGCCAATCGGTTCTTCGTGGACTCTTTGCAATTCACCGCGCCTGATATCGAAACCCGTCTGAAACTGACCACCGATACTGACGACTATCGGCTGCCGACGTTGCTGTTCGAAATAGCGAGTCAGCGCTCGCACACCGCGCTGCCGTTGCTAAGGGAAAGTCCCGAAACGCTGGCCGAGCCCGCCCGCCACCGAAGCGCACTGGAAAAGCTCTTGAAAGCCGCCCAGAAGCTGGATCTCCAGGCATTTGCGCAGCAGCCACTGCGTTGGGTGAACAAAACCAGAAGCAATGCCCTCATTCCCACGGGCCTGGGGCTCCAGGCCTTCGGTATCTACAGCGGCCTGCGGGGCTTGCAAGATGCCATTCGCAACAAGGATGCCTACCAGACCGTTTTCAATGGCAGCAGCGTGGCCGCCGAAGTGGCGTCGATCGGTGTCGAAGCCGCCGTGACCCGGCAAGCCACCCAGATGATCACGGCGGGTCAGCGTTCCCTCGGCGATTTCACTAAAACGACCTTCGCCACGAAACTGGCCCGTGGAAGCGGCTTGATTGCCAGCGTTCTGACACTGCCTTTCGACATCGTCGCCGCTGTCGACGCCTTCAAGGCGGCCGCCAACGCTACCGGGAAAGAGGCGACCGATCATTATGTCAGCGCCGCGTTGAGCGTCACCAGCGCCGCCATGACCGTCACCATCGGCCTGGCGGCACTGGCGGGGTTCAGCTCAGCCGGCCCCATGGGTCTTGCCGCGGGGCTCATCCTGGTGGTTGGGTCGCAAGTCTGGGGGGCGATTCGTCAAGTCGATGAAATCGACGACTATATAGACCTCACCGTACAGGAGCGCCTGCGCACGGGCTGGTTTGCCTTCTGGACGATCAGTCCTGATCAGGATATCCAGGATCGCTATACCATCGCCAAGACCACCGTCGGACATTCGAAGCTGCTCCAGGCCAGTGCCCTGAACTTGCTCAAGGGCCCGTTGAAAGACAGCACGGGGGCTATCGTAAACGGCAAATTCACCGTGGAACTCGAACCGGTGACCTACAACACCTGGAATTGGTGGACGGGAGAGAGATACCAGGCGACGACGGTACGTCCCAGGATCAAAGACACCGACGACCGGATCGATGCACGCAGCGGTGTGACGGCCGAGACGCCGGGTGCGGTGGTTGTATCGTCAGCCGAACACAAGGGTATCCACTGGTACATCGGCGGTGGCGACGACACGGTGCTCGGTACCGAAAACAAACCCAATGTCTTCCACTATGGCGCAGGCGTTAAAAAACTATCCGGCGGCATCAAGGATGACGTCTTCATCTTCGAGGGCAGCACCGAAACCCTCAGTGGAACCCCCAGTCGCCTCGTGGGCGGCCTGGGTAATGACACGCTCATTTTATCGGGTCGTGCCAGCGGTAATGAGCAGCCGCGACGGGGTTACGACGTCGACCTGGACACCGGGCAAGTGTCTTTCATCACTCATGTCAGTAGCACCGAAAGCGGGCTCTATCGCCACGCTGATCTGGAAAGTATCGAAAACGTAGAGATTCCCGAAGGCGGCGCGAATGTCATCAGGGGTACCGCTGGCGCAAACATCATCAAATCCCGCGGCAATGATTCCATCGAGGCCGGTGCGGGCGATGACCGGATATTCATTCTCGGTGGAAATAACCGTGATGCAGACGGCGGTCCTGGTGACGATGCCTATGCCATCGCTCATAAGCCGGGCTGTGTCTTCATCACCGAAGACGGCGCGGGCCACAGCACCATTGCGCTGGACTGGAGGGCGGACCTGATTGAAAGCTGGAAAATCGAATCAGGCAACCTGGTGATCCGTTCATGCTTCGACGCCAATGATTGGCAATTTCGCGACGTCATCATCAGGAACGTCTATGAAGACACTGATTATCCAAAGGGCCTGCAAAACGATCGCCTGATGTTCATGACCAAGGATGGCTACCATCTGGTCCCGGATTTGCCCGAGGTGATCGAGCATGTTGGCCCGCTCGACATTGAAACCGTCATGGTGCAGCCAGGCACACCCAGAAACCCGGCCATTTTGAATGCTGATGGAGAGCAACAGATCGCCCACGACAAGGATTCGAGTTTTTTCGTTTCACGTTACATTGAGCTCACGACGCTCAAGGTCAAACAAAAAAGCCGGTTTTCCACAACGCTCCATCTGGACTATATGCACGCGGAGCTGACACGCGTCGAAGCCCACTACAGCGTTCATGTCACACAGAACGATGAAGGGGACATCGTCAGATATGGCGAATGTGGCCTGACGCTTCACTTTGGCGACAGGCAGGTCGTCCTGAAGAACCTGGCGAGCTCCGATGAGCGTTACAGCGCACAGAAAGTTGAGGTGAACCGACGGGCGTTTTCCGCCTTGAGTTCACATCACACGTTTATTCTTGTCATGAAAGATGGCTCGTCCTATCGCCTGGTCCAACCCTCACCCGACTATAGCCTGCTGCTGGATAGGCCCTTCACGGATAAAGCGCCGATGGCGTGGAAAACAGAAGCGTCACTGTCAACCCTCGCCCCAACCAAAAAGCAATACGCCTGGCTGCCGCCCTTGGACAAACAGCCCTATCACCTGCGCAATCGGGCAACCTGTGCCATGCTCACCACCCCCGCGCTACAGACGGGAATCGAAGTCCTGATTGGCGAAGGCTCCACGTACCTCGTCCACCTGAGCCCGAACATGACGCTACGCCTGTCCACGCCAGGTGCGCTGGCCGGCGCAAAACCACGGTTGGCCCAGGCCTCCACCTGGGAGCTCGACGCCACTGGCCTCGGTCAAGTGGAGATAAAACTGTCCGCCAACCTGCTGCGGATTGGCACAACTGTCATTCATCTTGCCATTCCTGAAGAGCATGACCTTGTCGACCAGATACGTGTCATCACCGCGCAAGGCGTCGTTCATGCCGTCGACAGCCTGTTCGGCCGGGTTTATGTGGAAGCGCTCGATGGTCGGTATTTGTCCCCTCTTAGCGATCCCGGCGCAGCGTTGACCGATGAACTGTCGAGCCTGACATCCAGACGACTCAAGGTCTATCACATGGCCGTCAAGGATGGGTCTGCCGGCACGTTGAGCTATGACCTTGAAACCCGCAAATGGATATTCGATACCGGTGAGCCCCGCGTCATTGAAGTGGCGAATTTGAGGAAGACAAACCTGTGCGACCACCATCTCAAGATCTATCGGGACCTGGCCCGGGAAGGCCTCGATCGGACGCCTCCCATGGGTGATGACGCTCTTCGTTCATTACGGGCCAAATGCGTGGAAGTGATGGAAAGCTTCACGCTGGGGCATTCGGCGATGTTCGCTCGCACACTGGTGCTGAGCGCGCTTTTTGGCATCAGACTCTCCCGATTGAGTTGGCCCCTCTCACTGGGTGGCGCCTCGCGCCAACATACCTAGGCGTCACGCTCCCGAAGCTTCTTTCAGGCGCCCTATACATATGTAGTGCACCTGCCTGCTCATTTTCCCCGACCATCTTCAAGCCCTTGGCCTGTCAGCCGGCAGGCCTCATGGCTACGTGGACCAATCACCTTTCCAAAATATTCAAGAGCAGACATTTTCAATGAGTCCAAGACGAAATACCCGTCCCAACGTCCCGACCTCGTCCCCTGAAAGCCCCCACCCCAGCCGCGATACAACCCAGGAAGCCATGGTCAGGATTCCCGTGAGGGGAGAAGTAATAGAGCCGCCCCCCCTCTCCCCGACCGGGCGACCGCCGGAGTCCCCCGAATTGCCGCCCCCAACCATTCACATAGCCGAAATCGCATCAGCCCTCGGCGATACCACGCTCTCGATACCGCTGGACCGCTATTACCTCTCATCCGAACTGGTCCCCATGTTATCGGAGCCAGACCCAACCTCCGGCATCCGGACATTCAGAACCCGTACTTATGTCGAGCTTGCAGAGGGCGGAACGGTGCTGCTGGGACGCGACGCCGAACAGAACTTCAGAGCCCGATTAAGCACCGAACTCGTCGCCTCCGGACCGCGCCTGGCGCAAGTGGAAGGCAGCCTTCTATGGCACCTGATTCCGCAACGCGACGTGACGCACGGCAGTGATCTCAACCCCGTCACGCTCCACAGGCTGTCGGATGATGAGTCTCCGGAAGCTGTCGCGCCCAAGCGTGCACGTGCGACAACCTCACAAAGCGAAGCAGCGACACAAAGTACCTCGGCGTTCACGAAGAATTGGGGAATCGACCCACGGTTCACGGTGTGGGAGTACATCACCCTAGGCAATGTCCACTACAAAGTGCTGACCCGCGTCGACGCACGCCAGTACCCTGGCGCCTACATTCAGTCGCCCATGCATCCCGCCTATGATTTTGACTTGCTGGAAGCCATCCTCAGGCATACGCCCGACGAGCAACCCAGAAGCGTGACCCGCGTTCCGCCGGACAATCACTGGGAAATCGACACCAGGTTACCTTTCGACAAGCCGCTGACAACTTACGTCAGGGAGGATTTTCCAGAGGTCACTACAGTCACCTTGGAAAATATTGCAAGAAGGCAATTCGAACTCGCCAATGACTCGCATTATGCCGACGCGGCAGGTTTGAACGCTCTCCGACAGATGATCGACAGTCGGAACAACGCGACACCGTCACCGCATCCGCAATGGACCGATCCGTTACTGATGCTTCCGATTCTTCCCACCTCTCCGTCGTCCAGAGGTACCGCCCGTGCGATAGCCCTGCCCGCGCCTTCCGCCACCGGAACGCTGGATCGGTTGGACTTCGATCCCCTGCGGTTCAAGCGACACTGGCTCTATTTTCTCACGACCTATTCGCCGGTGGACTTCAAGCGCTTTATGGCCGGACTCCTGGCCCGCAATGGTTATACGGTCATGGACCCCAGTTCTTTCAGTAGCTTTCCGGCGTTGGTATTCCAACGAACGGGGCATGACTATGTATTTTTCATGAGCTTGCACCGCACCAGAATCCCGAAGATCTCCCTGCCTTCCTATACGGACCCCAATATGGCCGGCGTCCTCTTGGAAAACCAGTTGGGTGAAGCCGCTGCGAAAGTCGTCAGGGACGCCCACGCCGCCAACAAGATCGTCTGGCTCAAGGGTGGGTCGGAAATGCATCCAGGCATTGCGGAAACGGTGTTCATCATCCGGGATGACAACGCCAGGCTGTAGATACACCGCTCAAAAAAAAAGCCCGCAGTGTGAGCGGGCAAAAAACCAAAGAAGCTCTATGCGCAGTCGCTTCCAGGGCAAGGCAGCTGCTTGGGGGATCAGCTGCCTCGATAGGTTGAATAGGCGTAGGGTGAAATCAGCAAGGGTACGTGGTAATGGTCCTGCTCGGCCGAGATGCCGAAGCGCAGCACCACCACATCCAGGAACGCCGGCTCGGACAGCTGGACGCCACGGGCGCGGTAGTAATCCCCAGCATGAAACTGGATCTGATAGACACCGGATCGGTAATCATCGCCTTGCAACAGCGGCGCATCGCAACGGCCATCATCATTGGTCAGCGCGCTGGCGACCCGTTGCAATTGCGAACCTTCCACGCGATATAGCTCGACCTTGATCGAACTGCCCGGGCAACCGTGTGCGGCATCCAAAACGTGAGTGGTCAAACGTCCCATTGATTGCGCGCGCCTCCTGATCGATTAAAAAGACAAGCCGCACCGTTTCGGAGCAAGAGACAGGACGGCGATGGTTGAATTAAGACACTTAAAGAGAAAATTGTACACAATAAAATACCGATAT
The DNA here is from genome assembly GCF_021271205.1 of Pseudomonas uvaldensis. Taxonomy (GTDB): domain Bacteria; phylum Pseudomonadota; class Gammaproteobacteria; order Pseudomonadales; family Pseudomonadaceae; genus Aquipseudomonas; species Aquipseudomonas uvaldensis. The sequence goes on along the minus strand of NZ_JAIWKS010000008.1, from coordinate 30,416 downwards.
TTGCGTTGCTTCGCTTTCCTCCGCCCTCTCGTCCCAATTCGCGGTCAAACCAATGGATACAATGACTTTCCTCCGGCTAACTGACCAAACGGGCAGATTTCTTGCAGTGCAGATGGACCCGGAGCCTGAGTGAAAAAGGCAAAAAATCAGGCTTACAAAGCGCGCATAAAGTTGTATACAATCATCCCATCGTCGTGACGCCAGCCCAAGTCTCATCATCAGGCGTCACCTACATGGTTCGAACAAGAAGGAAGACTGCAGTGAGCGCTGACTACCCACGCGACCTGATCGGTTACGGCAAAAACCCTCCCCATCCCCACTGGCCGGGCAACGCCCGAATTGCCCTCTCCTTCGTGCTCAACTACGAGGAAGGTGGCGAGCGCAATCTCCTGCACGGTGACAAGGAGTCCGAAGCCTTTCTCTCGGAGATGGTCGCGGCGCAACCGCTGCAGGGCGAACGCAACATGAGCATGGAATCGCTGTATGAGTATGGCAGCCGTGCCGGGGTCTGGCGGATCCTCAAGCTGTTCAAGGAATTCGATATCCCGTTGACTATCTTCGCCGTGGCCATGGCCGCCCAGCGCCATCCGGACGTGATCCGCGCCATGGTCGCCGCCGGTCATGAAATCTGCAGCCATGGTTACCGCTGGATCGATTATCAGTACATGGATGAGGCTCAGGAACGCGAGCACATGCTCGAAGCGATCCGCATCCTCACCGAAATCACCGGCGAACGCCCGCTGGGCTGGTACACCGGTCGCACCGGCCCCAACACCCGCCGGCTGGTCATGGAGGAAGGCGGTTTTCTCTACGACAGCGACACCTACGACGACGACCTGCCCTACTGGGAACCCAACACACCCACCGGCAAGCCGCACCTGGTGATCCCCTATACGCTGGACACCAACGACATGCGCTTCACCCAGGTGCAGGGCTTCAACAAAGGGGACGACTTCTTTCAATACCTCAAGGACGCCTTCGACGTCCTGTATGCCGAAGGCGCCGAAGCACCGAAGATGCTTTCCATCGGACTGCATTGCCGCCTGATTGGCCGCCCGGCCCGCCTCGCCTCCCTCAAGCGTTTCCTTGAGTATGTAAAGGGTCATGAGCGGGTGTGGTTTACCCGTCGCGTGGACATTGCCCGCCACTGGCAGCAGGTCCATCCGCACCCTGGCGCTTCTGAGACGGAGGGGACGAAATGACCGCGTTCCAGACCCTCAAGCCGTCCACCTTGAGCCGTGAAGCCTTCATCCTGGCCTTCGCCGACATCTACGAGCACTCGCCATGGGTGGCCGAAAAAGCCTTCGACCTGGGTCAGGACCCATCGATCGACGAGATCGAAACCCTGCACCAGCGCATGAGCGATATCCTGCTGAGCGCCGATCATGCCAGCCAACTGGCCCTGATCAACGCTCACCCGGACCTGGCCGGCAAAGCCGCTGTCCAGGGCCAACTGACCGAAGCCAGCACGAACGAACAGGCCGGCGCCGGTATACACCAGTGCACGACCGAAGAGTTCCAGCGCTTCACCGAGCTGAACGAGGCCTACAAAGCCAAGTTCAGGTTTCCCTTCATCATGGCGGTAAAAGGCAGCAACCGGCATCAGATCCTCGCGGCGTTCGAAACGCGCATCCACAACCCGGTGGACACCGAGTTCCAATGCGCGCTGGCGGAGATCAACAAGATCGCGTTGTTCCGACTACTGACCCTTTAGCGAGCCGCCCTGGTGACCCAGGGTCGAGCAAGCATCCCCAGCCAACTTATCAAAAGGCAGACAAGAAGAATGAAAGCTTACGCCGTACCTTTCGAGAAATTCGTCAACCTGGCCGACGCGCGCCTGGGCACCCGGATCATTTCGGTCACCGATGACTGGTTCGCCGACGCCAACCGCCTGTTCCAGCCGACCCCGGCCGTGTGGAAAGAGGGCGTGTTCGACGACAACGGCAAGTGGATGGATGGCTGGGAGTCGCGCCGCAAGCGCTTCGAAGGCTACGACAGCGCCGTGATCCGCCTGGGCGTGCCGGGCTCGATCAAGGGTGTGGACATCGACACCTCGTTCTTCACCGGCAACTACCCACCGTCTGCCTCCCTGGAAGCCTGCTTCCTGGCGGAAGGCGAGCCGGACGAAAACACCCAGTGGACCGAAGTTCTGGCGGCCGTGGAATTGAAGGGCGACAGCCATCACTACCATGAGATCGCCAACGACCAGGCCTTCAGCCACCTGCGATTCAACATCTACCCCGATGGTGGCGTGGCCCGCCTGCGTGTGTATGGCATTCCCTACCGCGACTGGTCGGCCGTGGGCGATAACGAGCAGGTCGACCTGGCTGCCGCTCTCAATGGCGGGCGTGCCCTGGCGTGCTCCGACGAGCATTTCGGCCGCATGAGCAACATCCTCAACCCGGGCCGTGGCGTGAACATGGGCGACGGCTGGGAAACCGCCCGCCGCCGCACCCCCGGCAACGACTGGGTCATCGTCGCCCTGGGCCATGCCGGCGTCGTTGAAAAAGTCATCGTCGACACCCTGCACTTCAAGGGTAACTATCCGGACAGCTGCTCGATCCAGGGCGCGTTCGTGAAAGGCGGTACCGACAGCCAGATCGAAACCCAATCGCTGTTCTGGCGTGAGCTGCTGCCCAGCCAGAAGCTGGAAATGCACGCCGAACACACCTTCGCCGAGCAGATCAAGGCCCTGGGCCCGATCACCCACATCCGTTTGAATGTGTTCCCGGATGGTGGCGTGAGTCGCCTGCGGGTTTTGGGCAAGGTCGCGAAGTAGGCAGTGAAGCCATTCGCGAGCAAGCCCGCTCCCACAGGAGTACGCATTCCAAATGTGGGAGCGGGCTTGCTCGCGAAGGCGTCAGAACCAACAACACAGAATTTGGATTAAGAAGACCAGCATGCGCACACTCAAGATCGAACCCTTGACCAAAGAAGCCTTCGCCCCGTTCGGTGACGTGATCGAAACCGACGGCAGCGATCACTTCATGATCAACAACGGTTCGACCATGCGCTTCCATCGTCTGGCGACGGTTGAAACCGCCACGCCGGAGGACAAGGCGATCATCAGCATCTTCCGCGCCGATGCGCTGGAAATGCCACTGACCGTACGCATGCTGGAGCGCCATCCGCTGGGCAGCCAGGCTTTCATTCCGCTGCTCGGCAACCCCTTTCTGATCGTGGTCGCGCCACTTGGCGATGCACCTGTATCAGGCTTGGTCCGCGCCTTCGTCACCAACGGCAGGCAGGGCATCAATTACCATCGCGGCGTCTGGCACCACCCGGTGCTGACGATCGAAAAGCGGGATGACTTCCTGGTGGTTGATCGCAGTGGCACAGGCAATAACTGCGATGAGCATTTCTTCATAGAGGATGAGTGTTTGATCCTCGACCCCCACCAATAAGAGAAGGTCCGATCACGCGAGAACAAGCGTGACGGGCGAGAGGTAACGACTGTGGAAGCACATTTGCTGGAATGGCTGAACCTGAGCGTGCGCTGGGTTCACATGATCACTGGCGTGGCCTGGATCGGCGCGTCGTTCTACTTCGTCTGGCTGGAAAACAACCTCAATCGCGTCAACCCCAGGAGCGGCCTGGCCGGCGACTTGTGGGCCATCCACGGTGGCGGTATCTACCACCTGGAAAAATACAAACTTGCGCCGCCGTCCATGCCGGAGAACCTGCACTGGTTCAAATGGGAAGCCTACTTCACGTGGATGTCGGGCATCGTGCTGCTGTGCCTGGTGTTCTATTGGAACCCGACCGTCTACCTGCTGGCCCCCGGCAGCGGCCTGAGCGGCGCCGAGGGTGTCGCCCTGGGACTCGGTTCGTTGCTTGTCGGCTGGTTCGTCTATTCCTTCCTCTGCGACTCGGTGCTGGGCAAATACCCTGCCCTGCTCGGCCTGATCCTGTTCGTGCTGCTGATCGCGGCGGCCTACGGCTTCAGCAAGGTGTTCAGTGGACGCGGCGCCTACCTGCATGTCGGGGCGGTCATCGGGACGATCATGGTCGGCAACGTGTTTCGCATCATCATGCCGGCGCAGCGCGCCCTGGTGGCCGCCATCGCCGAGAACCGCACCCCCGACCCGGCATTGCCGGCCAAAGGTCTGCTGCGCTCGCGCCACAACAACTACTTCACCCTGCCCGTGCTGTTCATCATGATCAGCAACCACTTCCCGAGCACCTACGGCAGTCAATACAACTGGTTGATCCTGGCCGGGATTGCGGTGGCGGCGGTGCTGGTGCGTCACTACTTCAATACGCGTCACGACAGCAACCGGTTTGCCTGGACGTTGCCGGTCGGCGCTCTGGCGATGATATGCCTGGCTTACGTCACGGGCCCCAAGGCACCGCCCACTGCACCGGAGGTGGCCAAGGCCCCGGGCGTCATCGAGTACCAACCGTTGCCGGAAACCGCCGTGGGTGGAGGTGCCAAGCCTGAACCCGCACCGGCCGCACCTGCCGCTGCCCCAACCCAGGCCACCAACACCCAGGGCCCGTCGTTCGACAAAGTCCATACCGTGATCCAGGAACGTTGCTCGGTCTGTCACTCGGCCAAGCCCACCAGCCCGTTGTTCAGCACAGCGCCCGGCGGGGTGATGTTCGATACGCCGCAGCAGATCCAGCAACAGGCCGCACGCATCCAGGCCCAGGCCGTGACCACCCAGATCATGCCCCTGGGCAATATCACCCAGATGACCCAACAGGAACGCGACCTGATCGGTGCCTGGATCAGCCAGGGCGCACGGACCAACTAAGCACTGGCAATCACCCGTTATACCGCTGACAGGCCACCGGCACACCGCCGGTCGCCCGTCAGCGACTGCCTGCGCCTCGACAATAACAACAAGAGGAATGCACCGATGACCCAGCCCCGCCCTCACGCTTCAGATTCGCCGCAGACATGCCACGCGGAGGCACTTGAGCCCTTCCGTGCAAGCCCGTATCCTGCGCGGCCGCTCGACTCCGGCCAATTCCAATAACGTCCAACGCCTGATCTTGCCGACAGCCATGACTGGCTTCGGCTCAATCCTGCCAGCCGCTGCCACGAGCAGAAAGCTGACCGAACGGATGTTTTATCCGTGGCAAAAAGGCGCCACACCAGAGCGCTGAATTAAAAAACCACCGACCTTGGGAGCAAACCGAATGAAACGTACGTGCACCAGCCTGATACTTGCAGGTTCCTTGCTGGCCGGCGGCCAGGCCATGGCCGACGATCTGTTGCAGTGGCAGAACAACAGCCTGACCTACCTGTACGGCAAGGATTTCCAGATCAACCCACGCATCCAGCAGACCGTGACCTTCGAACACGCCGACGCCTGGAAGTACGGCGACAACTTCTTCTTCCTCGACCGGATCTTTTACAACGGCAAAAAGGACAGCAACTCCGGGCCGAACACCTATTACGGCGAATTCAGCCCGCGCCTGTCGTTCGGCAAGATCTTCGATCAAAAGCTGGAGGTGGGTCCGATCAAGGATGTGCTGCTGGCCATGACCTATGAGTTTGGCGAAGGCGACAACGAGTCTTACCTGATCGGCCCCGGCTTCGACCTGTCGATCCCCGGCTTCGACTACTTCCAGTTGAACTTCTACAACCGCCAGACCGAAGGCTCCCGCCCCGGCGACGACGTCTGGCAGATCACACCCGTCTGGGCCTATACCCTGCCGGTGGGTTCCTCCGACATCCTGATCGATGGTTTCATCGACTGGGTCGTCGACAACGACACCAATGCCAGAGGTACCTACCACGCCAACCTGCACATCGTTCCGCAGATCAAATATGACCTGGGCAAGGCGCTGAAACTGGGGGCCAAGCAACTCTATGTGGGCGTTGAATACGACTACTGGAAAAACAAATACGCGATTGAAGACAGCGACGGCTTCAAGACCAATCAGAGCACTACCAGCTTTTTGCTGAAGTACCATTTCTGATCCCTACCCAGTCCGGTAAATCCCTTTGTGGATTTATGTTGGCTGGCGTTGCTGCATCACGCCTGAGCCAACCCCAAAAATCGAGCCAGTTCCTCCCGCTGGGCCAGCGCATCCTGCCGGCCCAACTCGATCAACTCGCTGCAATACCCCGCCTCGAACAACAGATAACTCAGCACCCCCGCGCCGCTGGTCTTGGTCGCGCCCGGCCCCCGCAGGAAGACCCGCAATGCGCGGGGCAGCTCCTGGCGATGGCGAGCGGCGATTTCGTCGATCGGCTGGCTGGGCGAGATCACCAGCACGTCTACCGGTGCGGCACCCAGAGCATGGGGCGACACGTTATCAGGCAGCAGATGACTGAACCCGTTCAGACGCTGGAGCAACTCGATATCGCTTTCCAGACTATCAATGAACGTACTGTTGAGCATATGCCCGCCGATCTGCGCCAGCGTCGGTTGCTGGCCGGTGTAGCTGCGCTCCGCCGGCGCTTGCGCGCCTGGACCACGAGGATTGCCGCTGACACCGATGACCAGCACCCGATTCGCCCCCAGATGCAACGCCGGACTGATGGGCGCCGATTGGCGTACCGCGCCGTCGCCGAAATATTCCTGGTCAATCTTGACCGGCGCAAACAGCAAGGGGATCGCCGAACTGGCCAGCAGGTGCTCGACCGACAACAAGGCCGGTACGCCCACCCGTCGGTGTCGCAGCCAGGCCTCGATGGTGCCACGCCCCTGATAGAAGGTCATGGCATGACCGGACTCGTAACCGAACGCCGTCACCGCCACGGCGCGCAATTGCTGCTCGGCGATGGCTTGCTCGATACCCGACGCGTGGAATTGGGCCTGGAGCAATTCACGCAGCGGTGAGCTGTCGATCAGCGCCACTGGCAGCTTGGCGCCCAGGCCCAGCAAGCTGTGGGTGATGAAGCGCGTTGCCTGGACGAGCACGCCACGCCAGTCACTGCGCATAACCTGATGGCTGCGCACCGCCTGCCAGAACGCAGTCAGGCGTTCGATCGCCATCTTGAAATCCATCGCCCCGCTCGCCAGGCTGACGGCGTTGATCGCCCCGGCCGAGGTGCCGACAATCACCGGGAACGGATTTTGCGCGCCGTCCGGCAACAATTCGGCAATCGCCGCCAAGACACCTACCTGATACGCCGCCCGAGCCCCGCCGCCGGAAAGAATCAATCCTGTCACCGGTTCAGCTGGGGTCATCGCAACGCTCCGTGCTCATGGATATGGACTACAGTTCAACCGCGCTTGTCGTACAGCTTTGGTTCACCCGGCGGACGACTCTTGAAACGCCGGTGGGCCCAGAGGTATTGCGCGGGACAGCCACGCACCGACTGCTCCACCCATTGGTTGATGCGGATGCAATCGACTTCCTCGGTCTCCCCGGGAAAATCATCCAACGGTGCCTGGATCACCAGACGATAGCCGCTGCCATCGGCCAGGCGCTCCTGGATGAACGGCACCACTTGCGCCTTGCCCAGCCGGGCGAATTTGCTGGTAGCCGTGACCGTCGCCGCCTGGATGCCGAACAGCGGGACGAAGACGCTCTGCTTGGCGCCGTAATCCTGGTCAGGCGCGTACCAGATCGCTCGACCGGCGCGCAGCAACTTGAGCATGCCGCGGACATCGTCACGCTCGACCGCCAGCGAGTCGAGGTTGTGTCGCTCACGGCCCCGTCGCTGAATGTAATCGAACAATGGGTTCTTGTGCTCGCGGTACATGCCGTCGATGGTGTGCTGCTGGCCAAGCAATGCGGCGCCGATTTCCAGTGTTGTGAAGTGCAAGGCCATCAGGATCACGCCCTGACCGTCGCGCTGGGCCTGCTTGAGATACTCCAGGCCTTCGATGTGAGCCAGCTTCGCCAGACGCGAACGCGACCACCACCAGCTCATGGCCATCTCGAAAAAAGCGATACCGGTAGAGGCAAAGTTCTCCTGGAGCAGACGCTTGCGTTCAGCCTCGGACTTCTCCGGGAAGCACAACTCCAGGTTGCGCCGGGCAATGCGCCGCCGGTCGCCTGCCACCCGGTACATCAATCCACCCAGTAGCCGACCGACCCGCAGCAGCCACGGATAAGGCAACTGCACGATCAGCCACAACAGCCCCAGACCGCACCAGAGCAGCCAGAAACGCGGATGAAAAAAAGCGGTTTGAAAACGCGGGCGATCCATTACAGCTTCCATAAAGACATGGGCCGCGCATTCTACATCGTTCGACCCGGCTTGCGGCTGGCGGACGATCTCGTTATAAGTCTCGGCACTTTTAGTGACAAGCCGTTGTACGCCGACCATGAGCCAAACCGAACCGCTAGACCAAGATCCCGTGTTCCAGCTGAAGGGCAGCATGCTCGCCATTACGGTGCTGGAGCTGGCCCGCAACGACCTGGAGGGCCTCGACCGACAGCTCACGGCAAAAGTCGCGCAAGCCCCGAACTTTTTCAGCAATGCCCCCCTGGTACTGGCTCTGGACAAGCTGCCGCCCAACGAAGGCGCGGTGGACCTGCCCGGCCTGATGCGCGTCTGCCGCCAGCATGGCCTGCGCACCCTGGCGATTCGTGCCAGTCGCATCGAGGACATCGCCGCCGCCATCGCCATCGACATCCCCGTACTGCCGCCGTCGGGCGCCCGGGAGCGGCTGTTGGAACCGGCGCCTGCCGAAGCGGTGAAAAAACCGGAGAAACCGCCGGAGCCTACCGTCAAGCCGACCCGCGTCATCACCTCGCCGGTGCGCGGCGGACAGCAGATCTATGCCCAGGGTGGCGATCTGGTCGTGGTGTCCTCGGTGAGCCCGGGGGCGGAACTTCTGGCCGATGGCAACATCCATGTATACGGCCCGATGCGCGGTCGAGCGCTGGCCGGCGTCAAGGGCGACACGAAAGCCAGGATTTTCTGCCAGCAGTTGAGCGCTGAACTGCTCTCCATCGCCGGGCAGTACAAGGTTTCCGAAGATTTACGCCGCGACCCACTGTGGGGGGCCGGTGTCCAGGTCAGCCTGTCGGGCGACGTGTTGAACATCATTCGGCTTTAACGGATACTGCCGCATTTTCCAAGCATCTCTAAAACGTAGCGAAAACGGCTGAAACGACGTAGGAAACAGGACCAGGCAGTGTTTACCGGAGGTAAACCCCGCTCAGCGCCCTGTTCCAGCCAAGCCTGTCCAATTGCCGCCGTTCTCTAGAGATGTTTTTCAGGGACCGACAACGTCCTTTTTCCTTAGGGGTGAAACACCTTGGCCAAGATTCTCGTGGTTACATCCGGCAAGGGTGGTGTGGGTAAGACCACCACCAGCGCCGCTATCGGTACCGGCCTCGCTCTGCGCGGCCACAAAACTGTCATCGTCGACTTCGACGTCGGCCTGCGTAACCTGGACCTGATCATGGGTTGCGAGCGCCGCGTGGTCTATGACTTCGTCAACGTGGTCAACGGTGAAGCGAACCTGCAACAGGCCCTGATCAAGGACAAGCGCCTTGAAAACCTCTACGTGCTGGCCGCCAGCCAGACCCGTGACAAGGACGCGCTGACCCAGGAAGGCGTGGAAAAAGTCCTGATGGAGCTCAAAGAGCAGTTCGAGTTCGTGGTCTGCGACTCCCCGGCCGGTATCGAGAAAGGTGCCCACCTGGCCATGTACTTCGCTGACGAAGCGATCGTCGTGACCAACCCGGAAGTGTCCTCGGTACGTGACTCCGACCGCATGCTGGGCCTGCTGGCGAGCAAATCCCGCCGCGCCGAGAAAGGCGAAGAGCCGATCAAGGAACACCTGCTGATCACCCGCTACCACCCGGAGCGTGTCGAGAAGGGCGAAATGCTCGGCGTCGAAGACGTCAAGGAAATCCTCGCCGTCCGGCTGCTGGGCGTGATCCCGGAATCCCAGGCGGTGCTCAAGGCCTCCAACCAGGGCGTCCCGGTGATTCTCGACGACCAGAGCGACGCCGGCCAAGCCTACAGCGATACCGTGGATCGTCTGCTGGGCAAAGACCTGGAACACCGGTTCCTCAACGTCGAGAAGAAGGGATTCTTCGAGCGCCTGTTTGGAGGTAGGTAATGAACCTTTTTGACTTCTTTCGTGCCAACAAAAAGCCCAGTACCGCCTCGGTCGCGAAAGAGCGTCTACAGATCATCGTGGCGCACGAACGCGGCCAACGCAGCACCCCGGACTACCTGCCTTCCTTGCAGAAGGAACTGGTCGAAGTGATCCGCAAGTACGTCAACATCGGTAACGATGACGTGCATGTCGCGCTGGAAAGCCAGGGCAGCTGCTCGATTCTGGAACTCAACATCACCCTGCCGGATCGCTGATCGATCCTGCGGGAGCCACGGCGGCTCGGGTCCTGCCCTCCATCCCTGTACAAGGTAGAGAGCAGAATCCGAGCCGCCGTTGGCGTTTGTACCGAGACTGTTTTTAATGCCCCTGTCCAACATCCGCATCATTCATCAGGACGCCGCCGTCCTGGTGGTCGACAAGCCGACCCTGTTGCTGTCCGTACCCGGTCGGGCCGATGACAACAAGGACTGCCTGATTACCCGCTTGCAGGAAAACGGCTACCCGGAGGCGCGAATCGTCCATCGCCTGGACTGGGAAACGTCCGGCATCATTCTGCTGGCCCGCGACCCGGACACCCATCGCGAACTGTCCCGGCAATTTCATGACCGCGAAACCGAAAAAGCCTACACCGCGTTGTGCTGGGGCCAGCCGGCACTGGACAGCGGCAGCATTGACCTGCCCTTGCGCTACGACCCACCGACCAAACCCCGCCACGTGGTGGACCATGAGCACGGCAAGCATGCCCTGACGTTCTGGCGGGTGCTGGAGCGTTGCGGCGACTGGTGCCGGGTCGAACTGACCCCGATCACCGGCCGCTCCCACCAGTTGCGTGTGCATATGTTGTCCATCGGCCATCCGCTGCTGGGTGACGGACTGTACGCCCACCCGCAAGCCCTGGCCGCCTGGCCCCGCCTGTGCCTGCATGCCAGCATGCTCAGCTTCACCCACCCGCAAAGTGGCGAGCGCCTGCGCTTCGAGTGCCCGGCGCCCTTCTAAGTATCCAACGCGCCAGCCAAAACGTCTTTACCCGAGAAAAGTTCTGCATGCAGGTCATTGATTTCCAAGGAACACCGGTAGAAAAAGTCCCTCACCAATTGCTGTACCTGGTCTACGGCGACAAACAGGCGTACCGGCACGAAGCCAAGTTCAGCATCCTGACAGCCCTGAAACACGCCCGACCCTCGACGTTGCCGACCATCAGAATTCTGACGGATCGGCCCGAGGACTATCTTGGCTGGCCAGTCGAAACCATTGCGCTAAGCCCTCAATTGCTGCAGCAATGGCAAGGCGATCATGGTTACGTGCATCGACGCAAGGCCTGCGCCATTGCGGCAGGGCTGACACTCGCCGAAAAAACCTTGTTCGTCGACACCGATACGTTATTCCTCGACGATCCCGACCTTCTGTTCAAGCAAATCCAGCCAGGGCACTACCTGATGGACAGCTTCGAGTATGACTGGGACTACGTTTGCGAACGCAAGGACTACCTCAAGCTCGGCAAGTGCCTGCAGGCCCACGGCGTGAGCCGGGACAACGGCTTCAAGCTCTACAACAGCGGACTGTGCGGCGTGACCGATAGCGACGCTTCGTTGCTTGCCGAGGCCGTCGAACGGATCGATGAGTGGACCGCAGATGGCTTCGATATCCATACCATCGAACAGATCGCGATTTCTTTCACATTACGAGACAGGCCCATTGGCGAAACCAACAGCCAAGTGCTGCATTACTTCGCCGAAAAACGCTTCTTCCATGCCATGCAAGCGCATTTCTTCGCACAGTATGGGGAAGCTTTCAGTTCTCGCCTGGTAGAACGTTGTGCTGAAGTACCCCGCAGCAAACCGTTCCCGTCTGCCTGGCGGCGCCTGAAGATCAAATGGAAACTGCGCAAACAACGCGCAAGCCTGCGCCGGATAGGCCGAGATCTGTTGTATGGCAGCGCGGCGCCTGAAAATCCCTACTATGACGTTTGCAGGCACCATTGGTGGGACTCGGCCTCACGGGAGATCCTGCGCCTGGACCTCAAGCATCAGGAACAGCTGTTCGGTCAGTTCGAACACTGGCCCAAGCATTTGCCCAAGCCGTCGAAGCCCCAGGACAAGCCCCTGATTCTGGCTTACCTGCGCGAGCAAGTTGCCACGTCGCGCTGATCCATATCCGCCCCCCCGGGCTTGAACTGCACCGGGGAATGGGTCTGCAACGCAGGCGGACGATGGGGTAAACTCCCGACCATTGCTGTCTGGAGCTATTTATGCGCGCAGAGTTGAACCAGGGCCTGATCGACTTTCTCAAGGCCTCCCCTACCCCGTTCCATGCCACCGCCAGCCTCGCCAAGCGCCTTGAAGCGGCGGGTTATCAACGTCTCGATGAACGCGAAACCTGGGCCACCGAGGCCAACGGTCGCTATTACGTCACGCGCAACGACTCCTCGATCATCGCCTTCAAACTGGGGCGCAATGCGCCTTTGCACGACGGCATCCGCCTGGTGGGCGCCCACACTGACAGCCCGTGCCTGCGGGTCAAGCCGCAGCCTGAGTTGCAACGCCACGGGTTTTGGCAGTTGGGTGTGGAAGTCTACGGGGGCGCGTTGCTGGCGCCGTGGTTCGACCGTGACCTTTCCCTGGCCGGACGCGTGACCTTCCGCCGTGATGGCAAGGTCGAAAGCCAACTGATCGATTTCAAGGCGCCGATCGCCACGATTCCAAACCTGGCCATCCACCTCAATCGCGAGGCCAACCAGGGCTGGGCCATCAACCCACAGAACGAGTTACCGCCGATCCTCGCCCAGTTCGCCGGCGATGAGCGCGTCGACTTCCGTGCCGTGCTCACCGACCAACTGGCTCGCGAACATGGCCTGAATGCCGATGTGGTGCTCGATTACGAGCTGAGCTTCTACGACACCCAAAGCGCTGCCATCGTTGGCCTGCATGGCGATTTCATTGCCGGTGCGCGCCTGGACAACCTGCTGTCGTGCTATGCCGGCCTGCAAGCCTTGCTGAAAGCTGATACCGAAGAAACCTGCGTATTAGTGTGCAACGATCACGAAGAAGTCGGCTCCTGTTCGGCCTGTGGTGCCGATGGTCCGATGTTGGAACAGACGTTGCGCCGCCTGCTCCCCGACGGTGAGGAATTTGTACGGGCCATCCAGAAATCACTGCTGGTTTCTGCCGATAATGCCCACGGCGTCCACCCCAACTACGCCGACAAACACGACGCCAACCACGGGCCCAAGCTCAACGCCGGCCCGGTGATCAAGGTCAACTCCAACCAACGCTATGCCACTAACAGCGAAACCGCCGGGTTCTTCCGCCATCTGTGCATGGCCGAAGAGGTGCCGGTGCAAAGCTTCGTGGTGCGCAGCGACATGGGCTGCGGTTCGACCATCGGACCAATCACCGCCAGCCAACTGGGCGTGCGTACCGTGGACATCGGCCTGCCAACCTTCGCCATGCACTCGATCCGTGAACTGTGCGGCAGCCACGACCTTGCCCATCTGGTGAAGGTGTTGAGTGCGTTCTACGCGAGTCGCGAGTTGCCGTAGAAACAACTGCCCCTGTGGCAAGGGAGCTTGCCTGCACGATCAGGGTGGGTTGATGTACATCACCCCACCCTGAGCAAACCCCAACTAAACTGACCTTATTCCTCCCTGGATAAGGCTGTCGCCATGATTTCCATGTCTTCGCTCAATGCCATGCTGGTGCCCATCCTCGCCGGCATGATCCTGTTGGGCATAGGCTTCAACTTCCGAGACAAGAATGTCGGGGTCTTTGCCATGTGGATCGGCATGCTGCTGATCCTCGCCACGGTGTTGTTCCGGATTCTCTCCAAACTCAACGAGTCGCTGTAACGCTCGTCAGGCCATGAGTGGCTGCTCCGGCACATCGACCCCGACATGGATCGCATCGTGTCGCCAGAACTCCAGGTCGCAGTCGATCAGTCGTTGGTGCTGATCGTAGTTGACCCGTGCGATTCGCAAGCCGGGGCTACCGACCGACACTTTCAGCGCCGCCGCTGCTTCCGGCTGCAAGGATGTGGGGACGATTTCAAATTTCACCCGGCCGTAATGCAGGTCGTAATGACGGGCGTACAACTCCGTCATGGACTGGTTAAGGTCGAACTCCAGGATGTCGGGAAAGTACTGCGGGTTCAGGTAATGCTCGACATAGAGCACCAGGCGCTCATCGATACGCCGCACGCGGCAGATCTGGATCACGCTCGACAACGCCGGCAACTGCAACCAGGCACACACCGCCGCCGACGCCGGTTGCAGGCGCGCCGAAATTACCTGGGTAGAAGGCACTCGCCCTTGGGCGGCCACCATGGCGTGGAAATGGCTGCGCTGCATCAGGTTATAGGCCAGGCGTGGCGGCGAGACGAACCAGCCACGACGTTCCTCGCGGTAGATCTGCCCTTGGGCTTCGAGCTGCAACAAAGCCTCACGCACGGTGATGCGCGTTGTCCCGAACAACTCACTGAGCTTGCGCTCGGCCGGTAATTTGCTGCCGGGGGCCAGCAATCCGTGCTCAAGCTGCTCTTGCAGGACCTGCCCGATGGTTGTCACCGCCTTGGTTGCATCGATGCGCATCAAACGTTACCTATCTGGACTAGACCAGCACTGTTTTCGGGCAGGATCGTGACCCCAGCGACCCCTCTTTTCATCTTTGCAAGCCTAGGCATTGCACATGACCGGCAGATGACAGACTTGCCGGGCGGTCATTCGACACTTCCTGCAAAATCATAGCCAAGCCCTTTCAGATCAGCCGTTTAACCATGGTCTACGCTTAACTCGCAGTCATCCTGCACGAGCCTGGCAGAAGTGCTCCCCTCCCGCATCGACATCAAATTGTCACAGGGGCCGCTTAAATTGGCTCAGGTATTGCTGACCTAGACCAACACAACCGCAATCGCAGCGTTGAAAACGCCCATAGGAGCTACGGATGAAACAGCTTTTCCTGGCATCACTGTTAGGCTCGACCATCGCCATGTGCACCACCGCCATGGCCGCTGAGACCAATCTGAAGGATCTGGAAGCCGCTGCGAAAGCGGAAGGCGCCGTGAACAGCGTCGGCATGCCCGACGACTGGGCGAACTGGAAAGGCACCTGGGATGACCTGGCCAAGCTCTACGGCCTGAAGCATATCGACACCGACATGAGCTCGGCCCAGGAGATCGCCAAGTTTGCCGCCGAGAAAGACAACGCCAGCGCCGATATCGGTGACGTGGGCGCGGCCTTCGGCCCGATTGCGGTCAAGCAGGGCGTGGTCCAGCCTTACAAACCAAGCACCTGGGAACAGGTTCCGGACTGGGCCAAGGACAAGGACGGTAACTGGGCCCTGGCCTACACCGGCACCATTGCCTTCATCGTCAACAAGAAGCTGCTGCACGGTTCCGAAGTGCCTACCAAATGGGCCGACCTGAAAGGCGGCAAATACAAGGTTTCCATCGGTGACGTGAGCACCGCGGCCCAGGCCGCCAACGGCGTGCTGGCAGCCGCCCTGGCGAACGGCGGCGACGAAAAGAACCTGCAACCGGCCTTGCTGATGTTCGCCGAACTCGCCAAACAAGGACGCCTGTCCATGGCCAACCCGACCATCGCCACCATGGAAAAGGGTGAAGTCGAAGTGGGCGTGGTCTGGGATTTCAACGGCCTGAGCTACAAGGCCAAGATGGCCGACCCGGATGACTACGTCGTGCTGATTCCGTCCGATGGCTCGGTCATTTCCGGCTACACCACCATCATCAACAAATACGCCAAGCACCCGAACGCCGCCAAGCTGACCCGTGAGTACATCTTCAGCGACGCCGGCCAGATCAACCTGGCCAAGGGCAACGCACGTCCGATCCGTGCCGAACACTTGAAGCTGCCTGAAGAGGTGAAGGCCAAGCTGCTGCCCAACGAGCAGTACAAGGGTGTGACGCCGATCAAGGACGCCGATGCGTGGGAGAAGACGTCCAAGAAGCTGCCGCAGGATTGGCAGGAAACCGTGATCATCGAGATGAAGTGAGGCGGTAGCTCCCGCTCGGACGTGCACAGCAGATCCCTGTGGGAGCGGGCCCTGTGGGAGCCGAGCTTGCTCGCGATGAACCATGACACGGTCTTGCTGTTGAACCGCGTCGCCTTCATCGCGAGCAAGCTCGGCTCCCACAAAAGCCCGCTCCCACACTGGAGCGGTGTCTATCCGGGTTTACTGGTATCTGTCCGGAGTCCCGGTCCCCATGAAGCACAATGTCATCCTGGTAGTGCTCGACGGCCTCAATTACGAAGTCGCACGGCATGCCATGGGGCATCTGCAGGCATATGTCGGCGCAGGACGCGCGGCGCTCTACAAACTGGAATGTGAACTGCCCGCCCTGTCCCGCCCTCTCTACGAATGCATCCTTACCGGCGTCGGGCCCATCGACAGCGGGATCGTGCACAACAACGTCTCGCGCCTGTCGAACCAGCGCAGCATTTTCCACTACGCCACCGACGCCGGGCTGAGCACGGCAGCGGCGGCCTACCACTGGATCAGTGAACTGTATAACGCCTCGCCGTTCATATCGGCTCGCGACCGGCATACCGACAATCCCGACCTGCCGATCCAGTACGGGCATTTTTACTGGAACGACCATTATCCCGATTCCCACCTGTTCGCCGATGCCGAACATCTGCGCCAGCGCTACACGCCCAACTTCCTGCTGGTGCATCCGATGAACATTGACGATGCCGGCCACCAACACGGCCTCGACACCCCGCAGTACCGCAACAGCGCCCGCTCGGCCGACATCAACCTGGCGGTTTACCTGCAAGCCTGGCTCGACGCCGGCTATCAGGTACTGGTGACCGCCGACCACGGTATGAACAACGATCGCTCCCACAACGGCTTGCTGACCGAAGAACGGGAAGTACCGTTGTTTGTCCTGGGCGACGGCTTCAGCCTCGACCCGGGCGCGACCCCTCGACAGATCGAACTGTGCGGCACCATTTGCCAGTTGCTGGGCGTCGACCACGACAAACCGTATTGCCAGGAGTTGCTCAAGTGAATGCCATGAAGCGCGGCAAATGGCTGGCAGCGTTGTGCCTGGTGCCCTTCGCGATTTTCTTTATCGTGTTCCAGATCGCACCGCTGCTCTGGGTGTTGATCAACAGCCTGGAGTCGGAAGAATTCGGGTGGGGCCTGGCCAATTTCAGCAAGATCATCAACTCGAAGTTCTACCGCCAAGCGATCCAGCACAGCCTGGAGATCAGCTTCTGGTCCAGCGTATTCGGCATCGTCATCGCCGTGCTGGGCAGCTACTCATTGCGTCGGGTCGATTCGCGGCTGCGCAACTTCGTCAATGCCTTCGCCAACATGACCAGCAATTTCGCCGGCGTGCCCCTGGCCTTCGCCTTCATCATTCTGCTGGGGTTCAACGGCAGCATCACCCTCATGCTCAAACAGGCCGGGATCATCGAGGACTTCAACCTGTATTCGAAAACCGGTTTGATCATTCTCTACACCTACTTCCAGATTCCCCTGGGCGTGCTGTTGCTCTATCCGGCCTTCGATGCGCTGCGTGAAGACTGGCGCGAATCGGCTGCACTGCTGGGAGCCAGCGGCTGGCAGTTCTGGCGGCACATCGGCCTGCCGGTGCTGACCCCGGCGCTGTTGGGCACCTTCGTGATCCTGCTGGCCAACGCCCTCGGCGCCTACGCCACGGTCTATGCGCTGACCACCGGCAACTTCAACGTCCTGCCGATTCGCATCGCCGCCATGGTTTCCGGGGACATTTCCCTCGACCCGAACATGGCCAGCGCCCTGGCCGTAGTCCTGGTGGCGCTGATGACCCTGGTGACCGTCATCCATCAGTTGCTGCTCAAGAGGAGCTACCATGTCGCGCGCTGAATCGGGACCCGTCGGGCTCTATCATCGGACGGTGGTGTACCTGCTGTTTGCCGTCCTGCTGCTGCCCTTGGCCGGTACCCTGATCTACTCCATCGCCAGCAGTTGGTCGGCCACCGTGCTGCCTGGCGGCTTTACCTTCAAATGGTATGTGCAGCTGTGGAGCGATCCGCGTTTCTTGGCGGCCTTCGGCCAATCACTGGTGGTGTGCGTCGGGGCGCTGGTGCTCTCGGTGGTGCTGATCCTGCCGCTGCTGTTCGTGGTGCACTACCACTTCCCGAAACTCGACGCGCTGATGAACATCCTGATCCTGCTGCCCTTCGCCGTGCCACCGGTGGTGTCATCGGTGGGATTGCTGCAACTCTACGGCTCCGGACCGCTGGCGATGGTGGGTACGCCGTGGATTCTGATCGGCTGTTATTTCACCGTCGCCCTGCCGTTCATGTATCGGGCGATCACCAACAACCTGCAAGCCATCAACCTGCGTGACCTGATGGACGCCGCCCAACTGCTCGGCGCCAGTACGTTCCAGGCAGCCTTGCTGGTGGTGCTGCCAAACCTGCGCAAGGGCCTGATGGTGGCGCTGCTGCTGTCGTTCTCGTTCCTGTTCGGCGAGTTCGTGTTCGCCAACATTCTGGTGGGCACCCGCTATGAAACCCTGCAGGTGTACCTGAACAACATGCGCAACAGCAGTGGCCATTTCACCAGCGCACTGGTGATTTCCTATTTCTTCTTCGTACTGGTCCTGACCTGGGCGGCCAACATCTTGAACAAGGACAAAAGCCAATGAGCTATGTCAGCGTCCACCACCTGCAAAAGACCTACGCCGGCACGCCGGTGTTCAGCGATATCAACTGCGAGATCGGCAAGGGCGAGTTCGTCACCCTCCTCGGCCCCTCCGGCTGCGGCAAATCCACGCTGCTGCGCTGCATCGCCGGCCTGACGGCGGTGGATGCCGGCCAGATCCTGCTGGACGGCCAGGACATCGTCCCGCTAAGCCCGCAGAAACGTGGCATTGGCATGGTGTTCCAGAGCTACGCCCTGTTCCCCAACATGACCGTCGAACAGAACGTTGCCTTCGGCCTGCGCATGCAGAAGATCCAGGCCGAGGACAGCCGCCAGCGCGTCTCCGAGATTCTGCGGCTGGTGGAGCTACACGATTTTGCTGCCCGCTATCCTCATCAACTCTCCGGCGGGCAATGCCAGCGCGTCGCTCTTGCCCGCTCCCTGGTAACCCGGCCGCGCCTGTTGTTGCTGGACGAGCCGTTGTCGGCACTGGATGCACGCATTCGTAAACACCTGCGCGAACAGATCCGTCAGATCCAGCGCGAACTGGGCCTGACCACGATTTTCGTCACACACGACCAGGAAGAAGCCCTGACCATGTCTGACCGGATTTTCCTGATGAACCAAGGAAAAATCGTACAGAGCGGCGACGCCGAGACCCTTTACACTGCGCCCGTCGATGTATTTGCCGCCGGATTCATCGGCAACTACAACCTGCTGGACGCCGAGAGCGCCACACGGCTGCTGCAACGGCCGGTGAACAGCCGCATCGCGATTCGTCCGGAAGCCATCGAGCTGAACCGCAGCGGCGAGGCCGATGCGCTGATCCGCAGCCACAGCCTGTTGGGCAATGTCATCCGCTACCGGGTCGAGGCCCGTGGCGTAGAACTGGTGGTGGATGTGCTCAACCGCTCCGCCGCCGACCTGCACCCTGATGGCGCTCGATTGGCACTTTCCATCGATCCGTCGGCGCTGTGTGAGGTAGCCTGATGGCTTTGTCGATTCTGAAGCTGATACTGAAAAGGGAAACGCGCTGATGGCCCTGGCAATTTTTGATCTGGACGAAACCCTGATCCACGGCGATTGCGCCACTCTCTGGAGCGAGCAGATGGGTCGCCTGGGATGGGTTGATCCCGAGTCGTTCATGCGCCGCAACAACGAGCTGATGGACGCCTACAGCCACGGCAAGCTGCGCATGGAAGAGTACATGGATTTCAGCCTGGAGCCGATGATCGGTCGCACGCCGGAAGAAATCGAACACCTGGTGACGCCCTGGGTAGAGGATTTCATCGAACCGATCATTTTCAGCGACGCCACCAAGGCCATCGCCGAACACCGCAAGGCCGGCGACCGGATTCTGGTGATCTCCGCCTCGGGCACGCACTTGGTCAAACCGATTGCCGAACGCCTGGGCATCGACGAGATCCTGGCCATCGACCTCGAAGTGGCCCACGGCGTGTACAGCGGTAAGACCGTAGGTACCCTGACTTACCGTGAAGGCAAGATCACGCGCCTGCTGGATTGGCTGGATGCCGAGGAAGAAAACCTGGAAGGCGCGAGCTTCTACTCGGACTCCCGCAATGATTTGCCGCTGTTGCTGCGGGTGGATCATCCGCATGTGGTGAACCCGGACCCCATGTTGCTTGAACACGCAGAGAAAGCCGGGTGGCCGATTCATCATTGGAAATAGCTGGAGATTCAAACATTACCGCAGCTCAATGAGGTATTACATACAGCGCGCCGGTTACGCTTGGCTCTCCAGGCAGGGCGCAAGCGAGCCCATTGGTCTGTTCCGCATGGTAGTAGGTGTAATAACCCGTCGGGCAAACACCACCGTGCTCACCCAGCCAATATCTGCCACGGGGAAGGGGAAAAGGCTGTGCATACAGGTGTTCGAGATTCTGAAACTGCCCGCTGCTATTGATGATGAATCCTCCCGATGCGCTCAGCCACCGATGAAAGTCCGCGACGCCACTGAAAGTGCCTGGCTGCACGACGCCCAACAGCCAGGTATTGCTCACCTGCACGGGGTAGGTTAATGACTGTGCCGGCGTGCTCGAGTCAGATACGGTAACGACCGTGTTGCCTCGCCTTATGCCTGTCACCTTGCCGCCGGGAGTGACCGATGCTACCTGGGGGTTGCTGGACACATACCGGTACGGCGGTGTCCCTCCCACAGCCCTGCGAGTCAGCGCGTTGTCCTTGGCATCGCCCCCCGCCTGCGGCCACGATGCGAAAATCCTGAAACCGTTCAACGCCATCGGCGCTTGACCCACTGAAAGCGGTCCCCCCGGGAAAAAAGCCTGATCGGTGCTGCGATAGGCAAACGTCGCGTTCCCCGTCGGTGCCGCTGGCAGCGTCAAAGCGATAATCGGAACCCACTTGTGGGTTTCAAGGTAAAAATTTCGCTGGTCAGTTTGTGCGCCGGTCAGCCCGCCGGACGTGTAAAAAAAGGCTTCGACAGGTAGGTCACCACCAATATTCTGGGCCCAAGTAGCTAAGCGCAGTTCATTCTGGACAGGCGCAATACTCGTATCGTCATAACCCAGCGCCCGTGCTTCGAGGCTGGCGTGGAACGCACTTGCCGCAGCACCACCAAGCACCTCGCGAACATTGAAGCCGCATTGATGCGGTGGGCGTTGTTGCGACGGCACAGATTGATAGTGCGCCAGCCATTGCGCAGCCGTGGTAATCCCCTGGGATTGGCATTCCCGACTACTGCCAGGGAATGCCTGATACTGTCCGCAACCTTTCTCGTCTCTGTCCAGCGTCCAGCTATCCACAGGAAAGGAACACAATACGTCTGGCTGGACGGCTGCCCGTACGGAATCAAGATAAGGCCGGAACATAAAGCCATTGGCATAGCCATAGCTCAGGCGGATGTATTTCGCATCCTCTCGAAGAAACGAGAATGACACGCCGCCACTGTTGACCGACAGCGGACTTGGGTTCCAAGGGAAGAATGATTCCGATGCAACCGTTCCCCTGAGCATGATGCCCGAGCACAAATAAGCTGGCCGAGCGGAGTCGCAAGCGATCACTTTTGTACGATAACGAGTGGTCAGATCGATCGCTGTTTGCGCTCCCAGTGCATCGGCATCGTTCGTATGCAACTGCCTTGAAGGCGTACTGCATCCCAGCAGCAACGCGATGCCCACGGCACTCAGTGACGGTTTTCTCATTGCCATCGCTCTGGAAGGAGGCGTGTTCTGCGAGAGCCAGGTTTGCTCAAGGTAGAAATGCCTCGCTAACCGGCCAGATCATGGAGGCCGCATCGCGGGCAAGCCTTGCTTCCACAGGTCCGTGCAAATGGCGGCATCGTTATTTGAACCTGGAAAAGGCAGTGGCAAGCTCCAGGAGAATCGTTTCGTCCTGCGTGTCCATGTCGCCGTCGTCATCGGCATCAGCCTTGACGTGCACCGTATCGTAGGCACCATCTTTTACCGAGGAAGAAACAAAGGTGGCGAATTGAAATGCATTATCAAGGTAGAACTCGACGACAACTTCAGGTGATTTATTGCTGGTCTCGACTTCTGCCATTGACAGGCGGAGCTCTCTGGTAGCCATCACAACACCTCTGCTGTTGGTGGAGAATGATTAGAGTGCTACACCCAGCCACCCCAGGCCCCATTTAGGGAAGTTCCAATCGCGGCGTCTACTGTCAGACCTGACAGGTCATATACCTTACCCGACGAATGGTGCCTGTTATTTCTGACAGTAGACGCGTTGCCATATCCGCAGGTTAATAAATTCCACGGCCATTCTAACTCGGGTCTCTTCACCGACTGGAGCGCTCATGAATACGAATAAGCATCTTGAACAGCGAACTTTTGCCGACACCAGCATAAAGGCAATCACAGCCATCATGCTGGCAGTGCTATGGGGATGTGTCTCTCAACTGCAACCACCAGCCGACATTCAAACCTCTAACATTTATGTTAATGCCGGAGAGGAAACCGCCCGTGGTTTAAATGAACGCTATAATGATTTGGCCGAAAACTGCGGCTCGCCGAATCTCGCAGCTTTTCTATGTTCAGGAATTATCTTTAGAGCCACGAAATCAGCCCAATATCACGCATGGGATCCAAGCCCCGCCTCCCAAATAAGCGGTGGCGTTTCTTTCTCATACCTACGACGTGATTCAAAATACAGAAAATTGGCCTATGGCTACAATAACGGTTTCATTTTTTTCGCCCCCCTTCGGCGCCCCGAAGGAAAAGTAAATATCCATGTACTTTGTTCATTCCCTCTCGACGCCAACACCGAAGATCGGCCGACCAAGCAAGGCTGCGATTACAATACTAACATCCCTGACCCCAGCACTAGTCGAGAATGTCAAAGTCAAGGTATTACAACGGCATCGCAATGGTACGCACACTTTATAAGTGTTCCCGCGCAAATCCGCTACTTTCATCAATGCGGTTTCGATGTAAGGGCCGGGCTGGGGGCGGGAGCAGTCAGCGCATTCAATGCCACTCTACAGGCCATGACATTACTTGGGTCAATGTCTTTCGCCGACCAGAATGAGCTGCGCTTGGCGACATGGTCCGAAGGAACAGGCAGCACACTTCCACTTGAGGCCTTTTTCTATTTCGGCAGCGGTTTGGCAACCGCCCAACATGACCAGCAGGACTTTTACAATGAAACAGGCATCATCGTGCCTATTATCCTACTCACTTTACCGTCCACTCCGACAGATAACGCCACTTTCGTCTATCGAACAGAGGACCAGGCCATCTTGCCCGAACTACCGGAAAAAACCGCACCCAAGGTATCCAAAGCCTATAACGCAGCAGGCGACCATCTGAGAATGAGCGACATCTACACAGACTCTCATGTGGATGTCGAAGTCCCTCACTACGCCGATATGCATGCCACCGACACCATCAGGGTGCGCTGGCAGGGTCGGGTCAATTACAACAGCCCAATTATCGAAGTGGGTGATCCCCCCGGAAAAAGGCTGATTCCGGTTCCTCGACTGGAGGTCGTTGACAATATCGGTCGCTCTGTCGAAGTCGGTTATTCCGTCAAGGAAAAAGGGGTTGGTGAGACGATAGAGTCATCGCGATTGACACTGCATATCGATCCGCAAGCAGTTCATCCATTACCGCCCCCCAGATATTCAGGCACCCAGGTGACCGTGGACAATGACAGCCTGACCGGCTACTCCATCAGGGCGCGTTGGACCGGTGTCACGACGCACGACACCGAATCACAGAGCATGACGCCTGGCCAGGCCAACGTATTCAATATCCCCGACACATGGATCACCGAAAACAGCGGAAAAACAGTGCTGGTCAATTATTCGATTGTCCGTGACAACAGCAGCGAGCAACGTATGTTTTCGCAGGTCCTAAGGGTCAGTATTACCTCGCCCAGTCAATAATGGGCTGCGGCAGAGGGACCCGAAGAGACGTGGTCGGGGGTTGATCCTCATGGTCGCCGGGACGGCCTTGAGGATCAGATACCGCGTTAAATCAGCTCAAGCTTTCATCGATCAATAGCACCAACTTACCCGAGACCTGGTTGCTGGCCAGCCTGTCAAATGCCGCACCGGCATCTTTTACCGAAAAGGTTTCGGCCAACTGCGGGTTCAGGCGTTTATCAGCAAACAATGGCCAGACATGCTCGCCCAACTCTCGCAGCAGATCGGCTTTGAACTGCTCATCGCGGCTGCGCAAGGTCGAGCCCACCAACTGGATCCGCTTGGCGAGGATCTTCGCCAGATCCAGCTGGGTTTCCCGCCCTCCCATCAAACCGATCAGAACCCACCGCCCGTCAACTGACAAAAGTTTCACGTTGAGCCGGGCGTAGCTGGCGCCCACTGGGTCGAGGATCACATCGAAGGGACCGAAGGCCTCCAATTGCTCGATGTCTTCGGTGCGCACCACGCCACCCTGGGCCCCCAAAGCTTGGCAATAAGCCAGCCGATCAGCCGAACCGACACTGACCCAGCACGGATTGCCGAACGCCTTGCACAGCTGGATGGCGGCCGAGCCGACGCCACTGGCGCCGGCGTGCAGCAGCACTTTCTCGCCCGGCTTGAGCGCTGCCAACTGAAACAGATTCAGCCACGCCGTGCTGTAGACCTCAGGCAATGCGGCGGCTTCAGCTAATGACAACCCTTCTGGCACCGGCAGCACATGTCGGCCGTCGACCACCACTTCCTCGGCCATCCCACCGCCGGCGAGCAAGGCGCAAACGCGGTCGCCTACCTGCCAGGACGAGCCCGGCCCGACCTCGCTGATCACCCCGGAGCATTCCAATCCGAGCACTTGACTGGCACCGGGCGGCGGTGGGTAAAGCCCCGCTTTTTGCAACAAATCGGCCCGATTAAGGCCTGCCGCCGCCACACGGATGCGAACTTGCCCTGCATCACACGCAGGACTTGGTTCATCAGCCCATACCACTTGGCCTTCAACGCCTTGCAATGCTTTCACGGTGCCTCCATAGTGAGTCTCGACTGGGCCCGCTGCTGTTACACCGGGCTTTCTTGCATTATGCGCCCGGGCCACATGGAACCGGCGACTTCAAAGACGGCCTAATATGCGTTATCAATTGTCCTTGCGTCGAATCAGTATGAAGCACCTGTTCCCCAGTACCGCCCTCGCGCTTGTCATTGGCCTTGGCCTGTTGCCACTGTCGAGCGATACGTTCGCAGCCAACAGCTGGGACAAGCTTCAACCCGATCGCGACGAGGTCATCGCCAGCCTTAACGTCGTTGAGTTGCTCAAGCGCCATCATTACAGCAAGCCGCCGCTCGATGATGCACGCTCCGTCATCATCTACGACAGCTACTTGAAGCTCCTCGATCCCTCGCGCAGTTATTTCCTGGCGAGCGACATCGCTGAATTCGACAAGTGGAAGACCCAGTTCGACGATTTCCTCAAGAGTGGCGACCTGAACGCCGGGTTCATCATCTACAAGCGCTACCTGGATCGCGTGAAGGCGCGTCTGGACTACGCCCTCGCCGAACTGAACAGAGGCGTCGATAAGATCGACTTCAATACCAAGGAAACCCTGCTGGTCGACCGCAAGGATGCCCCTTGGCTCAAAAGCACTGCCGAACTCGACGACCTGTGGCGCAAACGCGTCAAGGACGAAGTGCTGCGCATGAAGATCGCCGGCAAGGATCCCAAGCAGATCCAGGAAACCCTGATCAAGCGCTACAAGAACCAGTTGGCCCGCCTGGACCAGACCCGCGCCGAAGACATCTTCCAGGCGTACATCAACACCTTCGCCATGTCCTACGACCCGCACACCAATTATCTGTCGCCGGATAACGCGGAAAACTTCGACATCAACATGAGCCTGTCCCTGGAAGGCATAGGCGCGGTGCTGCAGAGCGACAACGATCAGGTCAAGATCGTGCGCCTGGTCCCGGCTGGCCCTGCCGACAAAACCAAACAGGTCGGCCCGGCGGACAAGATCATCGGCGTCGCTCAAGGCAACAAGGAAATGGTCGACGTGGTCGGCTGGCGCCTGGACGAAGTGGTCAAGCTGATCCGTGGTCCGAAAGGCTCGGTGGTGCGTCTGGAAGTCATTCCAGCCAGCAATGCGCCGAACGACCAGACCAGCAAGATCGTGTCCATCACCCGTGAAGCGGTGAAGCTGGAAGAACAGGCGGCGAAGAAATCGGTACTGAACCTGAAGCAGGATGGCCGGGACTACAAGCTCGGCATCATCGAGATCCCGGCCTTCTACCTGGACTTCAAGGCATTCCGCGCCGGTGATCCGGACTACAAGAGCACCACTCGCGACGTCAAGAAACTGCTGACCGAACTGCAGAAGGAAAAGGTCGACGGCGTGGTCATCGACCTGCGTAACAACGGCGGTGGTTCCCTGCAGGAAGCCACCGAGCTGACCAGCCTGTTCATCGACAAGGGCCCGACGGTGCTCGTGCGTAATGCCGACGGCCGGGTGGACGTGCTGGAAGACGAAAATCCGGGCGCGTTCTACAAAGGCCCGATGGCGTTGTTGGTCAACCGCCTGTCCGCCTCGGCTTCGGAAATTTTCGCCGGCGCCATGCAGGACTACCACCGTGCGCTGATCATTGGCGGCCAGACCTTCGGTAAAGGCACGGTGCAGACCATCCAGCCGCTCAACCACGGCGAACTGAAGCTGACCCTGGCCAAGTTCTACCGGGTATCCGGCCAGAGCACCCAGCACCAGGGCGTGCTGCCTGACATCGATTACCCGTCGATCATCGACACCAAGGAAATCGGTGAAAGCGCCCTGCCCGAAGCCATGCCATGGGACACCATCCGCCCTGCGATCAAACCGGCCGTGGATCCTTTCAAACCGTTCCTGGCCCAACTCAAGTCCGAGCATGATGCCCGTACGGCCCAGGACGCAGAGTTCGTGTTCATCCGCGACAAGCTGGCCCTGGCGCAGAAGCTGATGACCGAGAAGACCGTCACCCTCAACGAAGCCGATCGTCGCGCGCAGCATGCCGACATCGAGGCCAAACAACTGGCGATGGAAAACCTGCGACGCAAGGCCAAGGGTGAAGAACCGCTCAAGGAGCTGAAAAAAGAGGACGAAGACCTCATCACCGAGCCGGAAAAAACCAAACCGGAAGACGATGCCTACTTGAGCGAAACCGGTCGGATCCTGTTGGATTACCTGAAACTCAATACGGCGGTTGCCAAGCACTGAGGGTGATAGCCATTTAATGCCACCGCTCCTCGGAGCGTCATCAAACTGACATCATTCTGTCGTGAAATACAGGACGCGGCGCCCCTCTGAGGGGTGCCCCGTCCTTTTTTTATCGCCAGAGATTGCCATGACCACGACCGAACAGCTGAGTGCCTTGAGTTCAATTCTGGCTCAAAGCGGTTTGCACAGCCTGTTCCAACCAATCGTCTGCCTTTCCGAACGGCGTATCCTGGGTTACGAAGCGCTGACCCGAGGACCGTCCAACAGCCCTTTGCACTCCCCCATTGCTCTGCTTTCCGTGGCCCGCCAGGCCGGACGCCTCAGTGAATTGGAACTGGCCTGCCGGCGCAGCGCCTGCCAGCGTTTCAACGAGCAGAACCTGCCGGGCAAGTTGTTCCTCAACGTCTCGCCCGAATCCTTGCTGGAGTCGGCGCACCAGACTGGTCGTACGCTGCAACTGTTGCAGGATTTCGGCATACCGCCCAGCCAGGTGGTGATCGAGCTGACCGAACAGACCCCGATCGATGACTTCCAACTGCTGCAAAACGCCCTGCATCATTATCGCGCCATGGGCTTCTCCATTGCCCTGGATGACCTTGGTGCCGGGTATTCCAGCCTGCGGCTGTGGTCAGAACTGCGTCCCGACTACGTGAAAATCGACCGGCATTTCATCGATGGCATTCACCAGGACGCTCTCAAGCGCGAGTTCGTCGGCTCGATTTTGAAAATCGCCCGTACCTCACGGTCCCAGGTGATCGCCGAAGGCATCGAGCTGCCGGAGGAACTGGCGGTGTTGATGGAGATGGGCGTCGACCTGGTCCAGGGATACTTGCTGGCCCGCCCCCAGGAACAACCGTCCCGAGACGCCAGGGCGCTGATGCCCAGGCAGGACAGCGGCGTGGTGTCATTGAACGACGAGGTCAACGACCTCGGAGCCCTGCTCAACGAACAACCGGCCGTGGCCCATGACACCCCCACGGCCACCGTGCTCGACGCTTTCCGGCGCCAGGCCAACCTCAACTCTCTGGCCGTGCTGGACAACCAGGACCGCCCCTGCGGTATCGTCCACCGCCACTCGCTCTCCGATGCGCTGCTCAAGCCCTTCGCCACCGACCTGTTCGCCCGCAAACCCATCAGCCGCCTGATGAGCGATGACTTCCTGGCGGTGGAACTCAATCAATCGTTGCAACAGGTCAGCCGCCTCATCACCAGCCGCGCCCGGCAACGCATTGAAGAAGACTTCATCATCACCCTCAACGGGGGGTACCTGGGGCTGGGTCGCGTGATCGACGTGCTCAAGCTCATCACTGAGCTTAAGATCCAACAAGCCCGCTATGCCAACCCGCTGACCCTGCTGCCGGGTAACGTCCCGATCCAGCAATGCCTGACGCGCCTGCTGCAACAACGGCAGGAAGCGGTGATCTGCTACGTCGACATCGACAGCTTCAAACCCTTCAATGACATCTACGGCTACGGCCGGGGCGACGAAGTCCTGCTCTGCCTGGCCCAGTGCCTGAACGAACGCATCGACCCCAGCCGCGACTTCGTCGGTCACATCGGCGGCGACGACTTCCTGCTGGTCCTCGGCCCGGAAGACTGGCGCAAGCGCCTGAATCAGTTATTGAGCGACTTCCAGACCTACTGCCGCCGGTTCTATCGGCCTGAGCACCTCGAGGCCGGCTGCTTTACCGCATTGAATCGACAGGGCGTTCGCCAGGAGTTCGGATTGCTGTCGTTGTCGATCGGGGTGGTGCATTTGCGACCGGACGCTTGCGAGGAACTGGATGCGAGCCAGTTGGCGGAACTGGCTTCGCAGGCTAAGCATCATGCGAAGGAGATTTTGGGGGGGAGTTTGTATGTGGTGGAGGCGGTGGGAGTCGGGTCTATTGGGGCGATGGTATAAAGTAGGCCATCCCAGATCGCCCCTACCAAGTGGATGAATCTTCTAGTGCGGCTTTGTTGATATCTTGCTTCCACTCTTCGCTTGCTAATTTATATATATCCTCGAAGAAGCTACGCGGTGTCTGGATATCAGATACCAACCAAGGCGAAGCTGAAGGCTCATTAGTATCATAGTCATACTCAAACATAGCATCAAAATCATAAAGCTTATCCGCCAACGCCTCTTCCAACTTTCTCAAAAGCAGAAATTTATGTCTATACGACAAATACTCCTGCTCTTTAATTATGTAGTCTTTAATTATAATCCGCCGATCCGCCGCACTATTCGGATCAAGCTTTAGCAACTCTTCCCTAAAAGAATTATCTTTATATTCCGTATCTATGCCAGCCAAGAGCGAGTCGACAGTCGGCTGATATGGCAAATCAGTAAAGGGGGCGAGCAACATAATTAACTCCGTTTTTCCGAACAAGCTTAATCAATAGGAAAAGCCGTAAACGGCTTGTCCGTTTCAATTCTGTCAAACTTTACTTCAGCACCGTCCATATGCTCATTCAAGATAGGATTGTCTCTATCTCTTCTGTTGGGTTTGTACCCCCGACCGGCGCCAGGCATTTCCATCCTAACAATAGGGTTTTGTCTTCTGTCGAATCCCGTATGCGCGGGTAATCCCCGAGCTTTTCTTGTAAGTGCTTCATTTAGTGCGTGCATCTGCATCCTCCAACTCCTAAATTGGGAGCTGGAACTCACGGAACCTATTCGTCCATTTATCGTTGGATGACTCCCGTCAATTGGCCGCCGCCTTATGGCTCTATCCGGTATCTCGGGACTATGTTTAGCGATAGTATGCATGTCATATTTCCTCTCATACTCCTCTACACGTCGCTTAGCATTGGCTTCCGCTAACTCATCAATCCGAGCCCGCCGCTGCTCCGCCGTCATCGGCAGCCGCGGTTCCCCCTCATCCACCTGAGCCTTCGCCGCCGGATCCTGCTGTCCAACCGCCGGCCTACACCCACCCTTCCCCGGACAATCCACCAACCCCAACGGATCCACCCACCCCGTCGGGTTCAGGGTGTACCGGTACCCATTGAGCCCACCCGCCAGTTTGCTCGGATCAGGCGTCAGATAGCGGCCCGTTTCCGGATTGTAGTAGCGGTGGCGGTTGTAGTGCAGGCCGCTTTCCAGGTCATGGTATTGGCCCTGGAAACGCAGCGGTTGTTCCAG
>NZ_JAIWKS010000007.1 GCF_021271205.1 Pseudomonas uvaldensis | reverse complement strand
TTGGTGGAGCCGGGCTTGCTCCTGCATCGTTGCAAGCTGACCCACAGCTTTCGCGAGCAAGCCCGCTCCCACAAGGTATTCGTACACCTCAAGGCCTATAGAGATGGGCATGCCCGGCGCGGTACAGCGACGATTCGCTGAAAAGGTCATTGCCCAATACCCGTCCCACCAGAATCAGCGCCGTGCGGCGAAAGCCCTTGGCCTGCACCCGTGCCGCGATGTCGGCCAGCGTACCCATCGCCCAATCCTGATCCGGCCAGGTGGCTCGATGAATCACGGCAATCGGACAATCCGCGCCGTAGTGGGGCAGTAACTCCTCGACGATTTTTTCCAGATGATTGACCCCCAGGTGAATCGCCAGGGTCGCGCCGTGCTGCGCGAGGCTGCTCAGTTCTTCTCCGGCGGGCATGACGGTTTTATCGGCATAGCGGGTGAGAATCACGCTCTGGGACACGTCCGGCAACGTCAGTTCGGCACCCAGCAGGGCGGCGCAGGCGGAGGTGGCGGTGACGCCGGGGATGATCTCGAAGGGGATATCCAGTTCCCGCAGGACGCGAATCTGCTCGCCAATGGCGCCGTACAGGCTCGGGTCGCCAGAATGCACGCGGGCCACGTCCTGGCCCTTGAGATGGGCGCTCCTGATCAACTCGATGATCTGCTCCAGGTGCAGTTCGGCGCTGTTGATCACCCGTTCTGCATTGTGACCTTCAAGGACGGCCACCGGCACCAGGGAGCCGGCATAGATGATCACCGGACAATTGCGAATCAAGCGCTGGCCCTTGACGGTAATCAGTTCCGGATCGCCGGGGCCGGCGCCGATGAAGTAAACGGTCATGACCGGTTCCTAAAAGAGGGTGGGGCGACGCCTGGATGAGAAGCGCTCATGATCCAGGGAGGACGATTATCGGTTTTTAACAGCTGACCGCCAACGCCAGCGTCGCCTGAGGGCTTTTCTGGCGGAGAATCCGCAGCCTGGCGGGTGGGGTGCCCAACTGCTCGGCCAGGGCCAGCGCCGCGCTCTCGGCAACGCCGTAACAGCCGGTGCGTTCGAATGCGCTCTGTGAGCGGTGGCTGAGCCGTTGATCATAACCCGCCAGCTGGACAGCGCTGAAGCAGATCAGCGGCAGTGCCAGTTGTTCGGCCAGTTGCAGCAGGCCCGGCTCGTTGCGCTTGAGGTCGATACTCGCCAGGGCCTGTAGTTCATTCAGCTCAATGCCGTGGGCCCGCAGCGTTTGCTCAAGCAGGGCCCGCAACGTCTCGGCGGAGCAACCCCGGCGACAGCCAAGACCCGCCACCAGAATGTGGTTCACGCGTCGTGATGAGCCGGGTCGCCACGGCGGAACAGCCAGGCGCTGATCAGGCCCAGGGCCAGCCAGAACGCAATGTTGGTCAGTTGCGAGGCGATCTTGAACTGGCTTTCAAGCGCTTCGGGCGCCAGCATCGAGTGAACTTCCGGTTGCGGTGCGCCGATCACGTGGGGCACCACGAGGGTCGCCAGGCCCAGCAGTTTGAGCAAACCATGTCGGCCGAACGCAATCAGGGCGATACCCACCGCCGTGGACGCCGCGGTACCGATCCACCACATCTGCCGGTGAGCCAGGTCGGCAGCGGCTGTACCGGGGAGCTCCGGTGGCAGGCCGAGGGTCGGCGCCAGGACGAAGGTGGCATAGCCGGCCAGGCCCCAAAGCAAGCCCTGGGACGTGCGGGCCGGCGCGCGCAAGGTGTACAGGCCCGCCAACATCAGGGCGAAACCCACCGCGACCACCAGATTGCCGCCGGTGGTGGAGAGCACGCGTTGCCAACCGTCTTCCGGTTCCCAGGCTCCGGCATCGTGGGTGTGGGCAACACCGTCGGCGTGCTGATGGACTTCGGCGGCCGGCGCTTTTTCGTAGGTTTCGGCCTGCAGAATCAGTGGCGACACCCAGAGACTTTGCAGGAGCGTCAGCAGCAGGGCGGCCAGCAATCCACTGAAACCGGCGGTCCGGGCGATTCGCTTGAACATGGTGGCAGGTCTCAGTGGCAGGGAAAGGCGGCGCTGTGGCGGGTGTCGTGGGCGGCGTTGTGCACCGCTTCGATGTGGGAGAAACCGGCGAAATACACCAGCGCCGCGCCTATGATCGAGGCGAGGATCGCCGCGCTCAGGCGTTGGCTCAGGGTGCTGGTGCTGCTGGCGGAGCGGGCGGTGGTGCTGATGGTCGACATGGCGTCCCTCTGTTGTTGTCCAGTGGGTGAGTCGAGCGCAAGGAAACCCCGGGCCAAAGCCCGCCAGGGATCGAACAGCGCCCGCCCACCGCGGGTTTGTCAGTGTTTGAGTCGTGGGCCGGTCTCCGGGCTCACGAGGGGCAGGGCCTGCGCCTTGCCTGCAAGCGTCACCTTCCCATGTCATCGGACACAGTGGCTCAGACGCTTCGCTCGCTTACCGTTGCGGGGGCAGCACCGGACTGTCGTGGCCTTGGAGTAAAGCACACGATTCACCGGTTTCCCGTTTCACCCTGTGAAGGGCACCCATAACAAGCGCACAGGAAAGCATGGGTGGGGGCGGGGCGTCAATTACAGGCCGATACCGAGTCGCGGCCATCGCGAGCCTGCTCGCGATGGGGCCGGCACAGACACCACAGAACTCGAAGACATTGACCCGCCCCCATACCCTGCGTAGCCTTGCGCCTTCGAGGTTCTTCGACACGCGTCGAAGCTAAGAAGGGAACGCGGTCCAAGCCGCGGCTGCCCCCGCAACTGTGAACGGTGATGTGCCTGCCAGGCCACTGTGCATACCCTGAAAGGGCGCACGGGAAGGCGCAGGAAATGTCAGTCCAGGTTTATATAAAAGCCGGACCGGCCCGCCGTCAGCCAGGAGACCTGCCTCGAGACAGACTTCTCATTACAACCGGGCGGGGTGATCCGGTGGCGAAATCTTCCGCGCATGCCTGTGCCAGCGGTTGTCGTCCCGTTTGCCCGCCACCTTGCCAAAGGGCATCCGATGAAAACACTGGCCAAGCTCCCCGTCACCATCGTCACCGGTTTCCTCGGCTCGGGTAAGACCACCTTGCTGCGGCACATGCTCGACAACGCCCAGGGCCGGCGTATCGCAGTCATCGTCAACGAGTTCGGCGAGCTGGGCATCGACGGCGAGATCCTCAAGCAATGTTCCATCGGCTGCACCGAGGAAGAAGCCAGCGGCCGCGTCTATGAACTGGCCAACGGCTGCCTGTGCTGCACGGTGCAGGAGGAATTCTTCCCGGTGATGCGTGAGTTGGTCGCACGCCGTGGCGACCTCGACCATATCCTCATCGAAACCTCCGGGCTGGCGCTGCCCAAGCCGCTGGTCCAGGCCTTCCAGTGGCCGGAAATCCGCAGTGCCTGCACCGTCGATGCGGTGATCACCGTGGTCGACAGCCCGGCCGTGGCCGCTGGCACTTTCGCCGCTTTCCCGGAGCAGGTGGATGCCCAGCGCAAGCTCGACCCGAACCTGGACCACGAATCTCCGCTGCACGAGCTGTTCGCCGATCAACTGGCCAGCGCCGACCTGGTGATCCTCAACAAGGCTGACCTCATCAGCCCGGACGATCTGGCGAAAGTGCGCCTGGAGGTTGCCGAGGAGCTGCCGCCGGCGGTCAAGGTCATCGAAGCCAGCAGCGGCCGCCTGCCGCTGGACGTGCTGATCGGCCTGGGCGCCGGCTCCGAAGAGCACATCGACAGCCGTCACAGTCACCACGATCATCACCATGACGGCGACGATGACGACCACGACCATGACGCCTTCGATTCCATTTCCATCGAACTGCCACAGGCCGACGAAAGCCTGCTGCTGGACGCACTGACCCAATTGGTGGTCCAGCACAACGTGCTGCGGGTCAAGGGGTTCGCAGCGATCCCCAACAAGCCGATGCGCCTGTTGATCCAGGGGGTAGGCACGCGCTTCGACAAGCATTTCGACCGCCAGTGGGGCGCCGAAGAAGCGCGGGTCACCCGCCTGGTGCTGATCGGCCAGACCCTGGACGCCACTCAGCTTGAAGCGCAGCTGCGCGCCGCACTCGGCGCCTAAGCCATGCACCTGCTCAGGACCCAGCCCGGCGGTTTCGTGTCGGATGACAACATCGCCGACCTGGGGCAAACCCCCGCCGAGCTGGTGATCCTGTGCAGCGGCGACAGCAGCCTGGCGCTGCTGGCCGAAGCGGCGCGGCAGTTGCCGGACGATTATCCCCAATTCCGTCTGGCCAACCCGATGCAGGTGCAGAATCACGCGTCGGTGGACCTGTATTTCGAAGATGTATTGCGTCACGCCAAGGTCATCCTGTTGTCGCTGCATGGCGGCATCGGCTATTGGCGCTATGGCATCGAACGCCTGATGGAACTGGCCGGGCGTGGCGTGAAACTGATCCTGGTGCCGGGGGACGACCGGCCGGACCCGGAACTCAGCAACTTGAGCAACGTGCCCGCCGCCGACCGCGACCGGCTCTGGCAGTACCTGCGTCAGGGCGGTCTGGGCAATGCCCTTGACCTGTTCCATCAGCTTGCCAGCCAATGGTTCGGCCGCGATTACCCTTGGGGTGAACCGCAAACCCTGCCGCGCACAGCCCTCTATCACCCAGACAAAACCAGCGCCACCCTCGACGATTGGCGAGCCGGCTGGCAGGCCGATCAAGCAGTGGCGGCGGTGCTGTTCTACCGTTCTCACTTGCAAGCGGCGAATACCGCGTTTATCGACGTGTTCTGTCAGCGGCTGCAAGCGGCGGGGCTCAATCCCTTGCCGATGGCAGTCGCCAGCCTCAAGGAGCCCGGTTGTCTGGCACAGGTCGAAGACTGGCTGGACGAGGTCGAGGCAGGGGTGATCCTCAACACCACCGGATTCGCCCAGTCCAGTCCCGAAGCGCCGCACCTGCGCCCGTTCCGCCGCAACATTCCGGTAATCCAGGCCATCTGCGCCCAGGACAACGAGCCCGGTTGGCGCGCCAGTGAGCAGGGGTTAGGGCCGCGAGATCTGGCCATGCACATTGCCCTGCCGGAGCTGGACGGACGGATCATCAGTCGCCCCATCAGCTTCAAGGACCTGGCCTGGCGCAGCGAGCGCAGCCAGAGCGACGTGGTCTGTTACCGGGCGGCCGTCGAGCGCATGGATTTCGTCGCCGAACTGGCCCGGCGCTGGACCACCCTGGCGCGCCTGCCCAACGCAGAGAAACGTGTGGCGCTGGTCCTCGCCAACTACCCGACCCGGGACGGGCGCATCGGCAACGGGGTGGGCCTGGACACCCCCGCAGCAGCGTTGAACATCCTGCGGGCCTTGCGGGCGGAGGGCTATCCGCTGCCGACCGAATTACCTGCCACCGGGACGGCGTTGATCCAGCAGCTACTCGGCGGTGTCAGCAATGATCTGGACAGCCTCGACCTGCGACCTTGCCACCAGAGCCTGGCACTGGAAGCTTACCAGACGATGTTCGACGCACTGCCCGAGGCCAACCGCAGAGCCGTATTCGAACGCTGGGGCGGTCCCGAGCAGGATCCGATGTTCCGCCAGGGCCGACTGATGATTGCTGGCCTGCGCCTGGGCCTGACGTTCGTCGGCATCCAGCCGGCCCGGGGGTATCAGGTCGATCCGAGCGCGGTGTACCACGATCCGGATCTGGTGCCGCCTCACGGTTACCTGGCGTTCTATTTCTGGCTGCGCCACGCCTATGGCGCCCACGCGGTCATTCATGTCGGCAAGCACGGCAACCTCGAATGGCTGCCCGGCAAGGGTGTCGGGTTGTCGGAAAGCTGCTGGCCGGACGCGCTGCTGGGGCCGTTGCCGAATATCTATCCGTTCATCGTCAACGATCCGGGCGAGGGGGCCCAGGCCAAGCGGCGGACCCAGGCGGTGATCATCGATCACCTGATGCCGCCACTGACCCGGGCCGAAACCTACGGGCCGCTACGCAATCTCGAACTGTTGGCTGACGAATACTACGAAGCACAGTTGCTCGACCCTCGCCGTGCCCGGGAATTGCAGCGAGACATCCTCGATCTGGTGCGCGAAACCCATATCGACCGTGAACTTGAGCTGGACGGCGAAGCCGATGCGGCGATCTGGCTGCCGCGCCTGGACACTTACCTGTGCGACCTGAAGGAGTCGCAGATCCGCGATGGCCTGCACATCTTCGGTGAATCCCCCACTGGCCGGCTGCGCATCGACACCTTGCTGGCGTTGCTGCGCATTCCCCGGGGCGATGGCAAGGGCGCGCAGTCGAGTGTGTTGCGGGCGCTGGCCAAGGCTTTCGAGCTGGGTTTCGATCCGTTGGATTGCGCGTTGGCCGAGCCCTGGAACGGGGCCTGTCCCGAGGCCTTGCGTCGGGTCAGCGATGAACCTTGGCGCACCCTGGGCGACACCCGGGAGCGCCTGGAATTGTTCGCCGGGCAGTTGATCGAGCAGGCCCTGGCGGGCGAGGTCGAGCAACTGCATGCACCGGGGTGGGAGGCGGTGGGCTGCATCGTCGAGCATCTGCGATCCGTCGTGGCCCCTCGTCTGGACGCCTGCGGCCCGGCAGAAATGCGTGGCCTGCTCGATGCAATGAGCGGTCGCTTCGTACCGGCCGGCCCAAGCGGCGCGCCGAGTCGAGGACGCCTGGACGTGCTGCCCACCGGGCGCAATTTTTTCTCGGTGGACGTGCGCAACCTGCCCACCACCACGGCGTGGCGCATCGGTTTCCAATCGGCGAACCTGATACTCGAACGGCATTTGCAGGACCACGGCGATCATCTGCGTCAGCTTGGCCTCTCGGTGTGGGGCACCGCCACCATGCGCACCGGCGGCGACGACATTGCCCAGGCCATGGCGCTGATGGGCGTGCGTCCCGTGTGGGCCACGGGCAGCCAGCGGGTCGATGATTTCGAGATCTTGCCGTTGAGCCTGCTGGACCGGCCTCGGGTCGATGTGACATTGCGGGTGTCCGGGTTCTTCCGGGACGCCTTCGCCAACCTGATCCGGTTGTTCGACGCGGCGGTGCAAGCCGTTGCCGCCCTCGATGAGCCGGATGACATGAACCCGCTGGCAGCCAAGGTGCGCTGCGAGCGCGAGGCACTGTTGGCGTCGGGCCTCGAGCCGGACGCGGCGGCCCGTCAGGCCGGTTGGCGGATCTTCGGCGCCAAGCCCGGCGCTTACGGCGCGGGCGTGCAGGGAGCGGTCGACGGCCGCCTGTGGCAGAGCCGCGAAGACTTGGCCGAGGTGTACCTGAACTGGGGCGGCTACGCCTACGGTGCCGGCGATGAAGGCACCGCTGCTCGTGAATCGTTCTCCCGGCGCCTGAGCCAGGTGCAAGCGGTCTTGCAGAACCAGGACAACCGCGAGCACGACCTGCTCGACTCCAACGATTACTACCAGTTCCAGGGCGGCATGCTGGCGGCCGTGGAAACCCTCAGCGGCGCAGCGGCGGCCAGTTACCACGGCGATCACAGCCAGCCGGACCTGCCGAAGGTCCGGACCCTGAAGGAAGAACTCAACCGGGTCATCCGCTCACGTGCGGCCAATCCCAAGTGGATCGATGGGGTCAAACGTCACGGCTACAAAGGCGCGTTCGAACTGGCGGCGACGGTGGACAATCTGTTTGCGTTCGACGCCACCACCCAATTGATCGACGATCACCAGTACGCTTTGCTGGCCGATGCCTACCTGCTCGACCCCGATACCCGCGACTTTGTCCGCCAACACAATCCCGACGCGTTGCGGGACATGACCGAGCGCATGCTCGAAGCCCAGCAGCGGGGGATGTGGCAGGATCCGGGGGCGTATCGCGAGGCCCTGGAAAGTTTGTTGCTGGACATAGAAGAGGACCCTCAAGGGGCCCTCGACCATCCATGAGATATCCGATATGACCGACCTCCATTTCCCGCTCTGCGCCGTGGTCGGCGCC
Source organism: Pseudomonas uvaldensis (assembly GCF_021271205.1). Classification (GTDB taxonomy): domain Bacteria; phylum Pseudomonadota; class Gammaproteobacteria; order Pseudomonadales; family Pseudomonadaceae; genus Aquipseudomonas; species Aquipseudomonas uvaldensis. The sequence continues at coordinate 302,261 of NZ_JAIWKS010000007.1, read as the reverse complement.
GACCCGCTGAAACTGGCCCTGTGCCTGGCCGCCATCGACCCCAAAATCGGCGGCGTGCTGATCGAGGGGCCGCGGGGCATGGCCAAGTCGACATTGGCACGGGGCCTGGCGGACCTGCTGGCGAGCGGGCAATTCGTCACCTTGCCCTTGGGCGCCACTGAAGAGCGGCTGGTGGGCACTCTCGATCTCGACGCGGCGCTGGGGGAAGGGCGCTCGCAGTTTTCCCCCGGCGTGCTGGCCAAGGCTGACGGTGGCGTACTGTACGTCGATGAGGTGAACCTGCTGCCCGATCATCTGGTGGACCTGCTGTTGGATGTGGCGGCCAGTGGCGTCAACCTGATCGAGCGCGATGGCATTTCCCACCGGCATCCGGCACGTTTTGTGTTGATAGGCACGATGAACCCGGAAGAGGGCGAGCTGCGTCCGCAACTGCTCGATCGCTTCGGCCTGAACGTGGCGCTCGGCGGGCATACCGCACCGGCGGAGCGTGGGCAGATCATTCGACGGCGGCTGGATTTCGACAGCGATCCCGTGGCGTTCTGCGCCGAGTGGGCGGAGGCCCAGCAACAGCTGCGCGAGCGTTGCCAGCGAGCCCGCGACCGGTTGCCCACCATTGCCCTGGACGATGTTTCACTGGGGCAGATCACTGAGCGTTGTTTCACTGCCGGCGTCGACGGTTTGCGTGCCGACCTGGTCTGGCTGCGGGCCGCCCGGGCCCATGCCGCATGGCGCGGTGCCGATGCCATCGACACTGAAGACATCGACGCCGTGGCCGAATTTGCCTTGCGTCACCGCAGGCGTGGCCATTCGATGCCGGCACCGGCACCGTCCCAGGCACCGCCCACGGCTGAAACGGCCTCGAAATCGAAGGAAAGCCAGGGCCAGTGGGGTGATCTGCCAGCCACTGCGCTGCCGACCGGTGCCCGGCGTGACGTGCCGATCTGGCCAAAAAAGCCCTAGGCATCCGCCCCCGTTCGCCAGTGGGGGCGGATGCCAGGCCCCGGGCGGGACGGTTGGGCCAGGGACGCCAGGGTCGCGGTAAAGCGGCGGCCAGCGGCACGGTGAATTGGCCGGCTACCTTGCTCAACGGGCGTCCGCGCCAGCGTAAAGACCTATGTTTGCAGGAACGCCACCGTTCGCCCCATGAGCTGTGGCTGGTGGTCGTGGATGCCTCGGCTTCGACCCGTCGTCATCGGGCCTTGAGCGATGGCAAGGGCCTGCTGGCGCAACTGTTCGACAACGCTTACCGACAGCGCGCCCGGTTGGCACTGCTCAAGGCCAGCGGCGTTGCCCCGACCTGGCAGGTGCAAGGGCTCAAGGCCTCAGCCGGGCTGCGGGATTGGCTCGATGATCTGGGCGCCGGTGGTGGTACGCCGTTGCTGGCGGCGTTAAATGAGGCCGGACACTGGTTGGCTGCCCGACGCAAGCGTTTCCCGGCGGAGCGGCAGCGGGTGCTGGTGATGACGGACGGACGTGTGAAGGAAGGACTTTCGCTGTCGCCTCTCGAATGCCCGTGCCTGTTGATCGACATCGAGCGCGGCCCGATCCGGTTGGGTCGGGCCCGGCAGTTGGCGGAACAACTGGGGGCTGAATATCGGCATATCGATCAGATGTAACAGGGTTGAATTCTGGTCGGACGTCTTCGCGAGCAAGCCCGCTCCCACACTTTAATCTGCCGCAAACGGAAATGATGACTGCCGCGGACTTTGTGGGAGCGGGCTTGCTCGCGAAGGCATCACCTCGGTCCCGGATCTGCACACCTGAGTTGGATCACTACACTATGCTCAGCCTGCCCTCACACGGAATGAACCATGCGCGTACTTGTCACCAACCCCCAGGACGATTTCCGGGTCAAGGCCTACGCCGGCACCAATGGCGTGCTGCTTGCCATGGACCTGGCCGAACACCGGCGCAAGGGCTTGCTGGGCTTTGCCATCGAAAAACAACAGGGCGACAAGCCGTGGCTGTTCCTGTTCAACAGCCTGACTTTCCCCGATAAGGCCCACACGTTTCCCCAGTTCCACGCCACGCCCAGCGACAAGGCACCCTTGCAGAAATTTCGCTGGGCCGACTATGCCGTCAATCCCGGCGTGACCATTCACTACCGCGTGCACCTGGCCTATGGCAGCCCCGATGCGCCGCAATTGGGGGAATCCCTGGAGGTTACGGTCACCAGCGACAACGGCCAGCCGGCCGGCCAGCGGGTGATCTTCAATCGTGCCGTGGCCGCCAGCCAGGCGTTCCAGCGCAAGTTTCCCGAGCTGGATGCGTTGATCAGTGCCAACAAGCACCTCTCCATCGATGACTGGCCCGATGCGCCACGCCGTTGGCTGGAAAACGGCCTGCTGGGGCGCGTGATCGGTTTCATCGACCGGGCGCTGGATGCCACTTGGGCCTTGGATGTCGCCATCTACGAGTACGAGCTGCCAGTGATCGTCGATGCGGTGAATGCTGCGTACGCCCGTGGCGCACAGGTGCGGGTGCTGTACCACGCCGAGCCGGGCGACGACACCACGTTGCGCAACGAAGCCAGCCTTGAAAAACTGCCGGCGGCCAACAAGCGCGGACGGGTGACCCACAATATTTTCCACGACAAGTTCATCGTCCTGAGCAAAGTCGATGGCGCCGGGGCGCTACAGCCCGAGGCCGTCTTGTGCGGTAGCACCAACTTCACCGCCAACGGCGTCTACCGCCAGGCGAATGTCGTTCATGTACTGGACGATCCCAGGGTGAGCGACAGCTATCGCCAGGTCTTCGAACAAATCTGGGCGACCCCCGGCGACGTCGATGCCACCCGTGAATGGCTCAATCGCAACAACCCCATGGAGCCGGAACAGCCGTTGTTCGCCGGGTTCTCGCCGCGCACGGGAGAGGGCGACCTGGACCGCTTCGTCGACATCATCAACGGCGCCCGCAAGGACCTGCTGTTCGTCACAGCATTCGTCCTGCCTGACCGGATCCTCGACGCCTTGCTCGGTAAGCCCCACGACGACGTCCTGCGCTACGGCCTGCAAAACACCACCAGCCGCATCACCGGTTTCCATGCCGACCGCACCGCGGAATTCGCCGCCACGGCGCTGCTCAATACCGGTTTGGAAGGCTGGCTCAGGGAAAACATGAAAGGCCAGAAGGGCAACCTGCTGGTGCACACCAAAGCCATCGTCACCGACTTCACCAGCGACACGCCGACCATCATCAGCGGCAGCCACAACCTCAGCGCCGCGGCCAGCAGCGGTAACGACGAGAACTACCTCATCATCCAGGGCGACACCGACCTGGCCGACCGCTACGGGCTGGAACTGCTGCGGTTCTATGAGCATTACCGGTTTCGTTATTTCGCAAAGAAACTCGCGCTCAAGCAGGTCAGGCCGTTGGCAACGGATGACAGCTGGAGTGATGACTATTACCGCGACGGGGACTTGCGGATGTTGTCTCGGGTGAGGTTTTGCGGACGCTAGATCCTGTTCCCAATGCGGCAGTGGCCAAATCATTGTGGGAGCGAGCCTGCTCGCGATAGCGGAATGTCAGTCAATGAAGATGAGGCTGACCTGACGCCATCGCGAGCAGGCTCGCTTCCACAGGGTGCACCGCGTGGCTCCGATTTGGGGCCTTGGTACCCGCACACCCGCTGTCAACGGTAACAATCGGCTCGCGGCCGCACGCGCCGGCAAGGCCTCGTTTTTCCCATCCTTCTGATTTCTATCACTTTCCTTTTTCCTCCCCTAAAGGCCTTGATCCTGTGGCACACTTTCTGCTGTATATTCCGTTGTTACATACCTGATTCCGGTATAACGGAATAAACCCATCGTGGAGTGCTAGCCATGCATCGCCGACCTTCCTTGTTCAAAGCGTGTGTTTTTCTCTTCGCGGCCACGACGGCTGCCATGGGTGTCGCCCAGGCGGCCGATAGCAAGCTGGACAGTGTGCTGCAACGCGGGAAATTGATTGTGGGCACCGGCAGCACCAACGCGCCGTGGCACTTCCAGGGAGCGGATGGCAAGTTGCAGGGGTTTGATATCGACATTGCGCGGATGGTCGCCAAGGGCCTGTTCAATGACCCGGAGAAAGTCGAGTTCGTGGTGCAGTCGTCCGATGCGCGAATTCCCAACCTGCTGACCGACAAGGTCGACATCAGTTGTCAGTTCATCACCGTCACCGCCAGCCGCGCCCAGCAAGTGGCCTTCACCTTGCCGTACTACCGCGAAGGTGTCGGCCTGCTGCTGCCCGCCAATAGCAAATACAAGGAAATCGAAGACCTCAGGGCCGCCGGCGACAGTGTCACCGTGGCGGTTCTGCAGAACGTCTACGCCGAAGAATTGGTGCATCAGGCACTGCCCAAAGCCAAGGTCGATCAGTACGACAGCGTCGACCTGATGTATCAGGCCGTGAACTCCGGGCGCGCCGATGCCGCCGCCACCGACCAATCCTCGGTCAAGTATCTGATGGTGCAGAACCCCGGCCGTTACCGCAGCCCGGCCTACGCCTGGAGCCCGCAGACCTACGCCTGTGCGGTCAAGCGCGGCGACCAGGACTGGCTGAACTTCGTCAATACCACCTTGCATGAAGCCATGACTGGCGTGGAGTTCCCCACCTATGCCGCGTCGTTCAAGCAGTGGTTCGGCGTGGAGCTGCCGTCGCCGGCGATCGGTTTCCCTGTCGAATACAAATGATCCCATGGGGCCGGGGCGCCGCTGTGAGGCGTCCCGTCGAAGGTACAGTCGACCATGAATTATCAGTTGAACTTTGCCGCCGTCTGGCGCGATTTCGACACCTTGCTGGCGGGACTCGGCCTGGGGCTTTCCTTGGCGCTGGTGTCGATCGCCATCGGTTGCGTGATCGGCCTGGCAATGGCGTTCGCGCTGCTCAGCAAGCATCGGCTCCTGCGGGCCGCCGCGTCGGTGTATGTCACGGTGATCCGCAACACGCCGATCCTGGTGTTGATCCTGTTGATCTACTTCGCCTTGCCGAGCCTGGGTATTCGCCTGGACAAGCTGCCGTCGTTCGTCATCACGCTCTCGCTATACGCCGGGGCCTACCTGACCGAAGTGTTCCGCGGCGGGTTGCTGAGCATCCACAAGGGCCAGCGCGAGGCAGGGCTGGCCATCGGCCTGGGTGAGTGGCAAGTCAAAGCCTATATCACCGTGCCGGTGATGCTGCGCAACGTGTTGCCGGCCTTGTCGAACAACTTCATTTCGCTGTTCAAGGACACCTCCCTGGCGGCGGCGATTGCCGTGCCGGAGCTGACCTACTACGCCCGCAAGATCAACGTGGAGAGCTACCGGGTGATCGAAATCTGGCTGGTGACCACGGCCCTGTATGTCGCGGCCTGTTACCTCATTGCCATGGTGTTGCGGTATTTCGAGCAGCGCCTGGCGATCCGCCGTTAGGAGTGTCCCATGTACGAATCCCCCAGTTGGTTGCATGAGTTGTGGGTCGCCCGGGACACCCTGTGGGCCGGATTCCTCACTAGCGTGCAGTGTTCGGTATTGGCAATTTTGCTGGGTACCTTGATTGGTCTGCTCGCCGGATTGGTGCTGACGTACGGCCGGACCTGGATGCGCGCGCCGTTTCGCTTCTATGTCGACCTGATTCGCGGCACGCCGGTGTTCGTGCTAGTGCTGGCCTGCTTCTACATGGCGCCGGCCCTGGGCTGGCAGATCGGTGCGTTCCAGGCCGGGGTCCTGGGCCTGACGCTGTTTTGCGGCTCCCATGTGGCCGAGATCGTACGCGGTGCCTTGCAGGCGTTACCGCGTGGGCAGATGGAAGCGAGCCAGGCCATCGGCCTGACGTTTTTCCAGGCGTTGGGCTATGTGCTGTTGCCCCAGGCATTGCGGCAGATCCTGCCGACCTGGGTCAATTCCTCCACCGAGATCGTCAAGGCCTCGACCCTGTTGTCGGTGATCGGCGTCGCCGAGCTGCTGCTCAGCACTCAACAGATCATCGCCCGGACCTTCATGACCCTGGAGTTCTATCTGTTCGCCGGGTTTCTCTTTTTCATCATCAATTACGCCATCGAATTGCTCGGTCGGCACATTGAAAAGCGGGTGGCCTTGCCATGACTGACGTTTCGACTTCCACCAACGCCCGACCGCTGCTGGACATTCGCGGTCTGCGCAAACAATACGGCCCACTGGAAGTGCTCAAGGGTGTGGACCTGAGCATGCAGCGCGGCAACGTGGTCACGCTGATTGGCTCCAGCGGCTCGGGCAAGACCACGCTGCTGCGCTGCGTGAACATGCTGGAAGAATTCCAGGGCGGCCAGATCGTGCTCGACGGCGAGTCCATCGGCTATGAAGAGGTCGATGGCAAGCGCGTGCGCCACGCCGAAAAGGTCATCGCCCGGCACCGGGCCATGACCGGCATGGCCTTCCAGCAATTCAACCTGTTTCCCCACCTGACCGCGTTGCAGAACGTCACCCTGGGCCTGCTCAAGGTGAAAAAACTGCACAAGGACGAAGCGGTGGCCCTGGCCGAGAAATGGCTGGAGCGGGTCGGGCTGCTGGAACGTCGCGATCATTTTCCCGGTCAGTTGTCCGGCGGCCAGCAACAGCGGGTGGCGATTGCCCGCGCAATTGCCATGAATCCCAGCCTGATGCTGTTCGATGAAGTGACCTCGGCCCTCGACCCGGAACTGGTGGGCGAGGTCCTGAATGTGATCAAGGGCCTGGCCGAAGACGGCATGACCATGCTGCTGGTGACCCACGAGATGCGCTTTGCCTTCGAGGTGTCCGACAAGATCGTGTTCATGAACCAGGGGCGCATCGAGGAGCAGGGACCACCCAAAGAGCTGTTCGAACGCCCGCAATCCCCGCGCCTGGCGGAATTTCTCAAGAACACACGTTTTTAATCCCATTCGACAAGGAGAAACACCCATGAGTATTACGCGCTACGGCACCGGCAGCACCGCAGGCGGCGGTCAGCCTCGCCCATTCGCCCGCGCGGTGGAGGCAGACGGCTGGTTGCATGTGTCCGGCCAGGTGCCGGCGATGGATGGCGAGATCATTGCCGGGGGGATCGTCGAGCAGACGCACCAGACCATGAAGAACCTGATCGCCATCCTCGAAGAGGCCGGCTACGGTCTGGAGGACGTCGTGCGTTGCGGCGTGTGGCTGGACGATCCGCGGGATTTCTGGAGCTTCAACAAAGTGTTCGGCGAATACTTCAGCCCGGAACACGCGCCGGCCCGGGCTTGTGTGCAGGCCAGCATGATGGTCGATTGCAAGGTCGAGATCGATTGCATTGCCTACAAGAAAAAGTGAGGCCCCATCGCGGGCAAGCCTTGCTCCTACAGATCAAGCTGTGCCTGTGGGAGCAGGCTTATTCCCATAAGAGCAAGTATTTTACCTGTGGGAGCAAGGCTTGCCCGCGATAGCGATCTACCAGGCGCCACAACTGTCTGGTTAAACTCCGGGCCAACTGAATGGGAACCCAAGACATGACCGAAGACACCATCAAACGCCGGGCCCGGGGACTGGATCGGGCGTTCGATATCCTCGATTTCCTCAAGGAAATCGGCCAGCCGCTGCGCCCGAATGACATCGCCAGCGGCATCGGCAGCCCCAAGTCCACGGTCTACGAACTGGTGGCGTCGCTGCTGGAGCGGCGCATCCTCGAGCCGGTGGGCAAGGACGGCCATGTCTACCTGGGCCGCCAGTTGTACTTTCTCGGGCAGGCGCACCTGCGGCATTTCGACCTGAGCCGCGAGGCCGATCATGCCTTGCAGGAAATCGTCAGACAGACCCGTGAAACCGCCCAGATGTGCCTGCTCAACGGGCGCAAGTACACGGTGGCCTTGATGAAGGAGGGCGAGCGGCATTTTCGCATTTCCTCGGACATCGGCGAAAACGCGCCGATCCCATGGACGGCCTCCGGTCGCCTCTTGCTGGCACATTTGAGTGATCAACAGATCATCGACCTGATCGACCCTGACGACTTCATTCTGCCGGACGGCGAGCGTCTGTCCGTGGAGCAGTTCCTCAAGGAAATCCGCCAGGCCGGTGTCGATGGCTTCTTCTCCTTCGACAGCGTGGCCGACACCTTTACCCACTGCTTCGCCGCACCGGTCAAAGACCCGGACGGCGTTGCCATCGCGACCCTGTGCATCGTCGCCCCTCGGGCCGACGCCAGGAACAATTACGCCGACTATCGCCGGGTGCTGATCGAAAGCGCCAACAACCTGGCCCGTCGCATCAATGAATAGACCGTCGCGGCTGCCTGCGGCCGTGTAAGGAGTTCGAACATGTCTTCTGCCATTCATGACGCTGCCGTAGAAAAGGGCGCCGCCACCGCCGGCCAATACTTGCTGCGGGACGTCAGCCTGCCGGCCCTGGTGCTGCACCGCGAGGCGTTGGAGCACAACATCCGCTGGATGCAAAAATTTGTCAGCGACAGCGGTGCCGAGCTGGCACCCCACGGCAAGACCAGCATGACCCCGGCGCTGTTTCGCCGGCAACTCGATGCCGGGGCCTGGGGCTTGACCCTTGCCACGGCGGTGCAGACCCGTGCCGCCTACGCCCATGGTGTTCGCCGGGTGCTGATGGCCAACCAATTGGTGGGAACGCCGAACATGGCGTTGATCGCCGATTTGCTGGCCGATCCGACATTCCAATTCCATTGCATGGTGGATCATCCGGACAACGTTGCGGACCTGGGCGCGTACTTCGCCTCTCGGGGTGTTCGGCTGAACGTGATGATCGAATACGGCGTGGTCGGCGGTCGTTGCGGGTGCCGGACCGAGGCCGAGGTGTTGGCCCTGGCCGACGCTGTCCGGGCGCAACCGGCCTTGGCGTTGACGGGTATCGAAGGTTACGAGGGCGTGATCCACGGTGACCATGCCATCAGCGGCATTCGCACGTTCGCCGCGTCCCTGGTGCGCCTGGCGGTGCAGTTGCAGGACGCCGGCGCCTTCGCCATCGCCAAACCGATCATCACCGCCTCGGGGTCGGCCTGGTACGACCTGATCGCCGAATCCTTCGAAGCCCAGAACGCCCACGGACGCTTCCTCAGTGTGCTGCGCCCCGGCAGTTACGTGGCCCACGACCATGGCATCTACAAGGAGGCCCAGTGCTGCGTGCTGGAGCGACGCAGCGACCTGCACGAAGGCCTGCGCCCGGCCCTGGAAGTCTGGGCTCATGTGCAATCGTTGCCGGAGCCGGGCTTCGCGGTGATCGCCCTGGGCAAGCGCGACGTGGCCTACGACGCCGGGCTGCCGGTGCCGCTCAAGCGCTTCAAGGCTGGGGCTGAGGCGGTGACTGGGGATGACCTGAACGGCTGCAAGGTGACGGCGGTGATGGACCAGCATGCGTTCATGAACGTGGCGCCGGGTATCGAGCTACGGGTGGGCGACATCATTGCGTTCGGTACTTCCCACCCATGTTTGACCTTTGACAAGTGGCGGGTGGGGTGTTTGGTGGATGAGCAGTTGCGGGTGGTCGAGAGCATGGAGACTTGTTTTTAAGACTTGAGGTCGCGTCGCGGCCTTCGCGAGCAAGCCCGCTCCCACACTGGATTGGCTGCGAATACATTCTCTGTGGCCGCCACGAACCCTGTGGGAGCGAGCCTGCTCGCGATAGCGACCTGCCAGACACTAAAAAACCATCAGGACGCCCCCATGAACGCTCCCAAACCCCGCATCGCCCTGATCGGCGAATGCATGATCGAACTGCAACAACGCGCCGACGGCAGCCTGCAACAGAGCTTCGGTGGCGATACCCTGAACACGGCGGTGTACCTGTCCCGTGCCGTGGGCGACAAGGGCTCGGTGGATTACGTCACTGCTCTGGGCGATGACAGTTTCAGCGATGCCATGTGCCAGAGCTGGGCGGCGGAAAATATCGGATTGGACCGGGTCCAGCGCTTGCCCGGACGTTTGCCGGGCTTGTACTGCATCCAGACCGACGCGACAGGCGAGCGGCGGTTCCTGTACTGGCGCAACGAAGCGGCGGTGCGCGATTGCTTCACCACGCCGGCGGCCGCGCCGATCCTGGCGGCGTTGCCGGATTACGACGTGCTGTACTTCAGCGGTATAACCCTGGCGGTACTCGGTGAGCAAGGACGGGCCAGGCTCATCGAAGTCTTGATCCAGGCACGGCGACGGGGAGCCCAAGTGGTGTTCGACAACAACTATCGACCCAGGCTCTGGGCGTCAGTGGAGGCGGCCCGTGCGGCCTATCGCAGTGTCTTGCCGTACGTGGAACTGGCCCTGCTGACGGTGGACGACGAACAGGCCCTGTTTGGCCATGCCGACTGCGACGCGGTGTTCGCGGCGTATGCATCGTTCGGCACGCCGGAAGTGGTGCTCAAACGTGGCGCCGAAGCCTGCCTGATCCGTTGCGATGGGCTGTCCTATGAGATTCCCGCCCAGCGGGTCGAGCGCGTGGTGGATACGACAGCGGCGGGGGATTCGTTCAGCGCTGCGTACCTGGCGAGCCGCTTGCTGGGTGGCAGTCCGGCAGAGGCCGCCGAGGCCGGGCATCGGCTGGCGAGCCGGGTGATTCAGATGCCGGGGGCGTTGATCCCCAAATAATGGAAACACCCCATGAATAACCTGCGGGAGCAATCTGTGGGAGCAAGGCTTGCCCGCGATACAGGCGGTGCGGTCGTTCAGTCTGCCGCGTTATCGTTCATCGCGGGCAAGCCTTGCTCCCACAGTTGCTTCCACAGGGGCTTGGCCCGTCAGTCAGTCCCGATAGAACACCTGCACCAGGTGATACCCGAACTTGCTCTTGATCGGCCCATGCACCACCCGCAACGGCTTCTTGAAGATCACCGCATCGATCGCTCCGACCATCTGCCCCGGCCGTATTTCGCCCAGGTCGCCACCGCGCTTGCCGGAGGGGCAGGTGGAGTATTTTTTGGCCAGAACATCGAAGGCTTCGCCCTTGGCGATGCGTTGCTTGAGCTGTTCGGCTTCTTCGGCGGTTTTCACCAGGATATGGCGGGCTTGGGCTTTCATTGCAGCGGTGACCTGAGCGGTGGTGGGGCGACGGGGCGGCGATTATGCCTCAAGTCAGGTGTCATGGTTGATCATCGTCCGAATCTTGTTGGCCAACAGATCCAGGGTGAACGGTTTGGCGACCATGTCCATACCTTGTTCCAGGAAACCCTGGCGTTCGGCGGCCTTTTGCGCGTACCCGGTCATGAACAGCACTTTCAGGTCGGGCCGGTGCTGGCGGGCAATTTCAGCCAATTGACGACCGTTCATGCCGGGCAGGCCGACGTCGGTGACCAGCAAGTCGATCCGCCGGTCCGACTCCAGCAATGGCAGGGCCGTCTTGGCGTCCTTGGCTTCCAGGGCGGCGTAACCCAGGGCTTCCAACAAGTCGAGCACCAGCATCCGGACCGCGGGTTCGTCTTCCACCAGCAACACGGTCTCCCCGGCAATCGCGGCTGGCGTGTCGACGGTCTCGGCCTGGGTGTGCTGCTCGGCCGGTGCCACGTACAGGCGCGGGAGGTACAACTGCACCCGCGTGCCCTGGCCCGGCATGCTGTCCAGGCTCAGGTGTCCGCCCGACTGCTGGGCGAACCCGTAGATCATCGACAATCCCAGGCCGGTGCCCTGGCCGATGGGCTTGGTGGTGAAGAAGGGGTCGAAGGCCTTGGCCAGTACGGAAGGAGTCATGCCGCTACCGTTGTCGCTGACGGCGATCATCACATAATCCCCGGCCTTGACCGGTTCCAGGGTGCTGATATCGCTGCCGTCGAGGTAGATGTTGGCGGTTTCGATAGTCAGCTCGCCGCCATCGGGCATGGCGTCCCGGGCGTTGATCACCAGGTTGAGCAGAGCGTTTTCCAGCTGGCTGGCATCGGTGCTGATCGGCCAAAGTTCATCGGCCAACTGCAGTCGCAGCAGGATGTGATCGCCCGTGGTCCGGCTCAGCAGGTCTTCGAGTGAATGCACCAGGTCGTTGGGGTTCAGCGGCTTGCGGTCCAGAGACTGGCGCCGGGAGAACGCCAGCAGCCGATGGGTCAGGGCCGCGGCGCGATTGGCCGAAGACATGGCCGCTTCGGTGAAGCGACCGATCTCGGCGGCGCGGCCATTGGCAATGTAGCGCTGCATCAGATCGAGACTGCCCAGGATGCCGGTCAGCATGTTGTTGAAGTCGTGGGCGATACCGCCGGTGAGCTGACCCACGGCTTCCATCTTCTGGGCGTGGCGCAGGGCTTCTTCGGCACGTTCACGCTCGAACATCTCGCTTTGCAGGCGCTGGTTGGCTTCGGCCAGTTCTCGGGTACGAGCGATGACCCGCTCTTCCAGCGTTTCGTTGAGGTGCCGCAGGGCTTCCTCGGTTTTCTTGCGTTCAGTCTCGTCGATCACAAAGATGTAGAAGCCGTTCACTGCGCCGTCTGCTCCGTGGCGGGGCAGGTAGTTGACCAGCGCGTGGCGCGGCCGGCCGTCGCGATGGGAGGTCTGCAAGGCGAAACTGCAGGGTTTGCCCGCCAGGGCGCCGGCAATCTGTTCGGCACGTGCGGCGTAGGCCTCGTCGCCGAGTACTTCGCGAATGGTCTTGCCATACAGCTCCTGGGGCGTGAGGCCGTACCAATCCAGATAGGCACTGTTGTTCAGGCGGAAACGCTCTTCGTGGTCCACATAGCTGATCAGCACCGGCATGGCGTTGATGATCAGCTGCAATTCGGTCTGGCTCTGGCGAAGGGCCTGTTCGGTACGCTTGCGCTCGGTCAGGTCCAGGGCCGCGCCGAGAAAGCGCTTGGGCCGACCGTGGCGGTCCTTGTAGCAACGACCGCGCACGAATACCCAGCGCAGTTCACCATCGGGTTGCAGCAGGCGGTATTCCTCGGCGTATTCGCTGCCGTGGGTGATGCAATGCTTGATACTGCGGGCCACCATGGCCCGGTCTTCGGGGTGCACGCCTTCGAGGTAGGCGCTGATGGGCAGTTGTCGCGACAGGTTCGGATCGACTCCATGCAGCAGGGCGAAATGCGCGTCGGCGATGAAGCGATCTTCGCTGATGTCCCAATCCCACGTGCCCAGCGCATCGGCGGCAGCGAGGGCCAGTTGCAGGCGCTCTTCGCTTTCCTGCTGGGCCTTGAGGCTGGCCTCGGAGCGTCGTTCGAACTCCAGGGCCAGGCGCCGCCGCTCGCTGCTCTCGATGGCGGTGACCAGAATGCCTGCCACGGCGCCGCTTTCATCGCGCACGGGGCTGTAGGTCAGGTCCAGCCAGAGGTCGCAGAGGCGGCCGGCAAAGGGCAGACGCCATAACTGGTCGCGGCAGGTGTGCGTACGACCTTGCAACACGCCTTGGTAAATCGGTTCGGTCACGCTACGCAGTTCGGGCCAGGCCTCATGGGTGGGCTGGCCAAGGGCCCGGGGATGCTTGTCACCTGCCAGACGGGAAAAGGCGTCGTTGTAGACGTGGACCAGTTGCGGCCCCCACAGCAAGGCCATGGACATGGGGGAGTGGAGCACGATGTCCACGGCGGTGCGCAGGCTTTGCGGCCAGGTTTCGGGAGCGCCCAGCGGGCTCGAGGTCCAGTCCAGTCGGGCGATCAGGCGCTGGGTAACGCTGCCGGTGGGTGTTGCGTTCATCTCGGAGTTCCTGGATGTCGTGTGGTGTCGACTATCCTCTGGAAAAGGAAAGCGCGGGTTGGTCTGGACGATTGCATGCTCGGGTCAACGTGTTTAATTGATATCTCGCGGAAGTTTCAGTCCATGGAAATTGATCCCTTGTTGCGAATCCTGGCGAGCCAGGATGGCTCCGACCTTTACCTGTCTACCGGTGCGCCACCGTGCGCCAAATTCGAGGGTGCGCTCAAGCCATTGGGCACCCAGGCGTTCAAGGTCGGCGACATCGCCGGGCTCGCCGAGTCTTTGATGGACGCCGAACAGCGTCTTGAGTTCGATCGGGAACTGGAAATGAACCTGGCCATTTCACTGGCCGGTGTCGGGCGATTCCGGGTCAACATCTTCAAGCAGCGCAATGACGTATCGATGGTGATACGCAACGTCAAGCTGGACATCCCGCGCTTCGAAGACCTCAAGCTGCCCAAGATACTGCTGGACACCATCATGCAGAAGCAGGGGTTGATGCTGTTCGTCGGCGCGACGGGTTCGGGCAAGTCCACTTCCCTGGCGGCGCTGATCGACTACCGCAATCGCAACAGCAGCGGCCATATCATTACCATCGAAGACCCGGTGGAATATATCCATCGGCACAAGAAGTCGATCATCAACCAACGGGAAGTGGGGGTCGATACCCGCAGTTTCCACGCCGCCCTGAAGAATACCCTGCGTCAGGCGCCGGACGTGGTACTGATCGGGGAAATCCGCGACCGTGAAACCATGGAGCATGCCCTGGCCTTCGCCGACACCGGACACTTGGTGATTTCCACCCTGCATGCCCATAACGCCAACCAGGCCCTGGACCGGGTCATCAATTTCTTTCCGGAAGAGCGACGGCCGCAGCTGCTCAATGATTTGGGCAACAACCTCAAGGCATTCGTGTCCCAGCGTCTGGTGCGCACTCGCACGGGGCAACGTCGGGCCGCCGTGGAGGTCATGTTGGGCTCGCCCACGGTGGCCGACCTGATCCGACGCAACGAGTTGGGCGAACTCAAGGGCATCATGGAAAAGTCAGAGGAGCTGGGAATGCAGACCTTTGACCAGGCGTTGTTTCATCTGGTGGTCGAAGGGGCCATCGATGAGGAGGAAGCCTTGAAGAATGCCGACTCGGCGAACAATCTGCGTTTGCGTTTGAAGCTGCATGCCGAGTCGGGCGCGGCACCTGCGAGTGATCCGGCGGCGGGGGAGTGGGGGTTGATGGATTGACGCTGTGGCGAGGGGATAAATCCCCTCGCCACAGAAAAGCGGTTTGTGCTGCGTCTAGACAGCCAGCTCCACCCGATCCCGAAACTGCTCCAGCGCCTCGGGGTTGGCCAGGGCATCGGTGTTTTTCACGGCTTCGCCATGCACCACGTTACGCACTGCCAGTTCCACTACCTTGCCGCTGATGGTCCGTGGAATGTCGCTGACCGCCAGGATCTTCGCCGGGACATGGCGCGGTGTGGTGTTGGCGCGGATGACTTGGCGGATCCGTTGCTCCAGCGTTTCATCCAGCACCACGCCATCGCGCAAGCGCACGAACAGCACCACCCGCACATCACCTTGCCATTGCTGACCGATGGCGACGCTGTCCAGCACCTCCTCGACTTTTTCCACCTGCCGATAGATTTCCGCCGTGCCGATACGCACACCGCCGGGGTTGAGCACCGCATCGGAGCGTCCGTGGATCAGGAAACCGCCGTGGGGCAGTTCTTCGGCGTAGTCGCCCTGGGCCCATACGCCGGGAAACTGACTGAAGTAGGAGGCACGGAGCTTTTCCTGATGGGGATCGTTCCACAAGCCGATGGGCATCGCCGGGAAATGCCGGGTGCACACCAGTTCGCCTTTCTCGCCGATGATTGCTTGCCCGGCCTCGTTCCAGACCTGCACCGCCATGCCCAGGCTCTTGCCTTGCATCTCGCCGCGACGCACCGCTGACAGTGGGTTGCCGTTGACGAAACACGACACGATGTCGGTGCCGCCGGACATCGACGCCAGGCAGACGTCGGCCTTGAAGTCGCGATACACATAGTCGTAGCTATGGGGCGCCAGCGCCGAGCCGGTGGACAGGAGGGTCTTCAAGCTGCCCAGGTCGTGGGATTGCCGGGGTTTCAGGCCCTGGTTTTCCAGAGCCGCGAGGAATTTCGGGCTGGTGCCGAACACGCTGATGCGCTGCTGGTCGATCAGATCCAGCAGGCGTTCGGGGCCGGGGTGGAACGGCGATCCGTCGTAGAGGATCACGGCGCTGCCGACGGCGAGCGCCGAGACCAGCCAGTTCCACATCATCCAGCCGCAGGTGGTGTAGTAGAACAGACGATCCTCGGAACCGAGGTCGACGTGCAGGCCGTGCTCCTTTACATGTTGCAGCAAGACACCGCCCGTGCCGTGGACGATGCATTTCGGCACGCCGGTGGTGCCGCTTGAATAGAGGATGTACAGCGGGTGATCGAACGGCACGCTAGTGAATGCCGGCTCGCCGCCGGGTTGGTAGAACTCGTCCCACAAAGCAATATTGGCCGGGGTCCTGAAATCGCCCAGGCCGGCATCGGGCCGGGCATAAGGCAGCACGATCAGTTGTTGCAGCGAAGGCAGTCGTTCGAGGATTTCATTGACCTTGGTCCGCTGGTCGATGACCTTGCCGGCGTAGCGGTAACCGGCGCAGGTCATCAGTACCTTGGGTTCGATCTGGCCGAAGCGGTCGATCACCCCTTGGGTGCCGAAGTCCGGCGACGAGCAGGACCAGATGGCGCCCAGGCTGGTGGCGGCAAGCATGCCCACCAGGGTTTGCCAGGTATTGGGCATGCACGCGGCGACACGATCCCCTCGGGTCACGCCGGCAGCTTGCAGGCTTCTTTGCAGGCCGGCAACGTGGGCGGCCAGTTCGGCCCAGGTCAGCTGCGCCTGGTCGCCGCTTTCGTCGACCGCCACCACTGCCACGGCATCGTCGCGACGGCGCAGCAGGTGTTCGGCGAAATTCAGTGTCGCCCCTGGGAACCATTGGGCGCTGGGCATGTGGGGGCCTTCCACCAGCACTTGCGTAGGCGCGTGGTGAAAGCGAATATCGAAGAAGTCGACGATGGCCTGCCAGAAGGCGTCGCGCTGGTCGATGCTCCAGGCGTGCAGGGCGGGATAGTCGTTGAGTTGCAGGTGGTGCCGCGCGTTGATGAACTGGCGAAAGGCGTTCATGCGCGACCGGGCGATGCGTTCGGGGGCGGGTTGCCAGAGGATGTCGGACATGGGGTGCCTCTTGTTTTTATGTGCACATACAAACTATAGAGCGAGCCGGGTCTTATTGGGGCACAGTCCTGTGGGAGCAAGGCTTGCCCGCGATGAAAACGCCTCGGTTGCAAGGCTGACCGCGTCAGCTTCATCGCGGGCAAGTCTTGCTCCCACAGGTTCCTCCAATTACTGACAGTGATTCAAAGCTACTGGGCCAACCACCCACCATCGATATTCCACGCCGCGCCGCGCACCTGGCTGCCGGCTTCGCTGCACAGGAACAGCACCAGTTCCCCCAGTTGCGGCGGGGTGACGAACGCGAGGGAAGGTTGTTTCTCGGCCAGCAGGTCGTGCTGGGCCTGTTGCGGGTCGACACCCGAGGCGATACGGTCGTCGATCTGTTTTTGCACCAGCGGCGTCAGTACCCAACCTGGGCAAATGGCATTGCACGTCACGTTGCTGGTCGCAGTTTCCAGGCCGACCACTTTGGTCAGACCGATGACCCCATGCTTGGCGGCGACATAGGCGGCTTTGCCCACCGAGCCGACCTGACCGTGGACCGAGGCGATGTTGACGATCCGCCCCCAGCCTTTGGCGCGCATGCCCGGCAGGCTCAGCCGGGTGGCATGGAACACCGAGGACAGGTTGATGGCGATGATCGAGTCCCAGCGTTCCACCGGGAAATCCTCCACGGCGGCCACGTGCTGGATGCCGGCATTGTTGACCAGGATGTCCACGCCGCCAAACTCGCGCTCGGCGTAGGCGAGCATGTCGGCGATCTGCGCCGGGTCGCTGACGTCCGCCGGGTGATGGCCGACCTTGCCACCGAACTGTTTCACCTCGGCGATCACCGCCGAGGCATCGCCGAAACCGTTGAGGATCAGATTGGCGCCGGCCTTGGCCAGACCCAGGGCGATGCCCAGGCCGATGCCGCTGGTAGAACCGGTGACCAGGGCAGTCTTGCCCGAAAGTGTCGTTGTCATGGAAACCTCACACAATGCCAGTGGCGTAGAACACACCGATCACGAAGAACACCGCGAGGGTCTTGATCAGCGTAATGCAGAAAATGTCTTTGTAGGCTTCACGGTGGGTCAGCCCGGTGACGGCCAACAGGGTGATCACCGCGCCGTTGTGGGGCAGGGTGTCCATGCCGCCGCTGGCCATGGACGCGACCCGGTGCAGCACTTCCAGGGGAATGTTGGCGGCGTGGGCGGCGCTGATGAAGGTTTCGGACATGGCCGCCAGGGCGATGCTCATGCCACCCGAGGCGGAACCGGTAATGCCGGCCAGCAGCGTCACGGTGACCGCTTCGTTGACCAGGGGATTGGGGATGCTCTTGAGCCAGTCGGCCAATACCAGGAAGCCTGGCAAGGATGCGATGACGGCGCCGAAGCCGTATTCCGAAGCGGTGTTCATGGCGGCGAGCAACGCACCGCCCACCGCGCTCTTGCTGCCTTCGGCGAGCTTGCTGCGAATGGCCCGGAAGCCGAACAACAACACCAGGATAATGCCCACCAGCAATGCGGCCTGCACCGCCCAGATCGCGGTGACCTTGGCGATGTCGCTGGTCACCGGCGCCGCCATGCCCGGCAGCGCCAGGCTATGGGTTTTGCCGTACCACTGCGGTATCCATTGGGTAAACAGCAGATTCATGATCCCCACTGCCAGCAGCGGCGAGACGGCGATCCAGGGGTTGGGCAGCTTGATGTCTTCGGCGGTTTCCGGCTCGTTGCGCAGCTCGGTGCCATAACCTTCGCCCAGGCGTTGGGCCTTGTTGCGCTGGCGTTGCAGGAACAGCATGCCGATGCTGAACACGAAGAGCGTGCCGATCACCCCCAGCCACGGCGCGGCCCAGGCGGTAGTGTTGAAGAAGGTGCTGGGGATGATGTTCTGGATCTGCGGCGTGCCGGGCAGGGCGTCCATGGTGAACGAGAATGCACCCAGGGCGATGGTGGCCGGGATCAGTCGCTTGGGAATGTCGCTCTGGCGGAACATCTCGGCGGCGAACGGGTACACCGCGAACACCACGACGAACAGCGACACGCCACCGTAGGTCAGCAATGCGCAGACCAGCACAATCACCAGCATGGCCTGGCGCGTGCCCAGCAGACGAATCGCCGCTGCCACGATGGAGCGGGAGAAGCCCGACAGCTCAATCAGCTTGCCGAATA
The DNA here is from genome assembly GCF_021271205.1 of Pseudomonas uvaldensis. Lineage (GTDB taxonomy): Bacteria > Pseudomonadota > Gammaproteobacteria > Pseudomonadales > Pseudomonadaceae > Aquipseudomonas > Aquipseudomonas uvaldensis. The sequence continues at coordinate 283,313 of NZ_JAIWKS010000007.1, read as the reverse complement.
CCGCGCCGAGCAGGAACACCGGGAAATACAGTTTGATGAAACCGACCATTTTCTCCATGAACACCCCGGTGAACGCAGGGGCGACGGCGAACGGGTCGGTGAGCAGGACGGCGCCGAGGGCGGCGATGGGGGCAAAGAGGATGACGCTGTAGCCGCGGTAAGCGGCCACCATCAGCAGCGTGAGGGCTGCCAAGGCAATGATCACACTCATGGTGTGTCTCCTGGATTGTTATTGTTGTGATGAAGCGGTAGGAGACGGGTAAGCGAGTTTTGTGCCAGATACTTAACTTATTGAAATATATGGATAATTTTTAGAGTGTCGATGAGGGATCAGAATTTTGTCTCTGTTTTGAGATTTTCGGGGGGCTTGCTGGCCTCATCGCGAGCAGGCTCGCTCCCACAAAGGGGGCAGTGTACGCGATAAGCTGTGGGAGCGAGCCTGCTCGCGATGAGTGCGAAGCACTCCAAATGGCTAGTCCAAAAATAGAGATATATTGTCTCGTTACAGAGACTCGGCAATCCCCAGCGCCACCATCTTCTTATACAAAGTCGACCGCCCCAACCCCAACCGCTCCGCCGCTTGCACCACCTTGCCCCCGCATTGCGCCAGGGTGGATTCGATCAGTTGCCGGTCGAATCGGGCCCGGGCCTGGGCGAAAGTCTCCTGCGACAACAGTTCCACGCCAGCGCTTGCCGTGCGGGTCACCGGTGTGAAAGTGCCGATGGCAGCGCGGATGTCGGCGGCAGTGAGCACCGGGTTGTCGCTGAGCAGCGCCGCCCGTTCCAGCACATTGCGCAGCTCCCGGATGTTGCCCGGCCAGGCATGTTGTCCCAGCAGATCGAGTGCGTCGTCGTTCAGCTCGTGCTGGCTGCGCAGTTCTTCGAGGATCGCTTCGCTCAGGGCCGGCAGGTCGTCCAAACGTTCGCGCAACGGCGGAACCTGGATCGGCAGCACGTTGAGGCGGTAGTACAGGTCGGCGCGGAATTCGCCCCGTTTGATCGCCGCTTCCAGATCCGTGGAAGTGGCGGCGATGACCCGCACGTCGCTTTGCAGCACCTCGTTGGAGCCTACCGGCTCGTATTCCTTTTCCTGGAGCACCCGCAGCAGCTTGCTTTGCAGTGGCAACGGCATATCGCCGATCTCATCGAGAAACAGCGTGCCGCCCTGGGCGATCTGCAACTTGCCGGGGCGGCCCTTGCGGTCGGCTCCGGTGAAGGCGCCGGGGGCGGTACCGAAAAACTCGGCTTCCAGCAGCGATTCGGGAATCGCGGCGCTGTTGATGCTCACGAACGCCTTGTGCGCCCGTGGCGAGGCGCTATGGATCGCCTGGGCCAACAACTCCTTGCCGGTGCCGGTCTCGCCGAGCAACAGCACTGGCGAGTCGGCGCTGGCACTGCGGCGGGCGCGACGCTTGACCTCCAGGCCGGCGCTGCTGGTACCGATGAAGTGGGCGAAGTTGTATTTGGCCTGCCGTGCCCGCAGCAGCGAACGGGTGGAGGCCAGTTCTTCCTGCATGCTCTGATAGCGTTTGAGCATCGGCGACAGGCTGTGCAGTTCGCCGAACAAGGCAAAACCAATGGCGCCGATCACCGCGCCCGCACTGTCGTGGATCGGCAGGCGCATGACCACCAGCGGCTCCTTGGGCATGTCCTGCATGTCCAGCAGGATCGGCCTTCCGGTGCGTACCACTTCGCGCAAAAGGCTGCCAGGGATGACGCTCTCGCAAGCCCGGCCAATCGCCTCCTGCGCTGAGTTCAGGCCGAAGCGCCGGGCGTATCGCTCGTTCATCCAGACGATATTCGCATCGCGGTCGACGATCACCGTGCCCTCGCTGGACTGCTCGATGATCTCGAACAGCGAACGGATCGCCAGCGTGCGTACGCGCTTGTAGTCCTTGAGGTTTTCGGTGGGGGTCATGGTCATTCCAGGATGAGTGGTTTCTGTCCGGGCCTCTTCGCGAGCAAGCCCGCTCCCACGCAGGATACTCAGTGTCGTTCAAATCCAGTGTGGGAGCGGGCTTGCCCGCGAAGGCCACGACGCGGTCCAGCTGCAAGGCTCGATTATGCCCACTCCGGATGCGCCGCCGCCAACAGCTCCTGGGTGTAGGGATGTCGGGGCGACTCGAACACCTCATGGCTGGGGCCTTGCTCGACGACCTTGCCGTCCTTGATCACGATCATGTCGTGGGCCAGGGCACGCACCACGGCCAGATCATGGCTGATGAACAGGTAGGTCAGGCCGTGTTTTTCCTGGAGTTGTCGGAGCAGGGCGACCACCTGTTTTTGCACGGTACGGTCCAGCGCCGAGGTCGGTTCGTCCAGCAGGATCAGGGCTGGCTTGAGCACCAGCGCGCGGGCAATGGCGATGCGCTGACGCTGACCGCCGGAAAACTCATGGGGGTAGCGATGGCGGCTCTGGGGATCGAGGCCGACCTCCTCGAGGGCCTGTATCACTCGGGCCTCGCATTCCCGGGCGCTGGACGGGCTGTGGACCTCCAGGCCTTCGCTGATGATCTGTTGCACCGACATCCGTGGGCTAAGGCTGCCGAACGGGTCCTGGAACACCACCTGCATCTGTCTGCGCCACGGCCGCAGTTCCTTCTGCGACAAATGATCCAGTGCCTGGCCCTGGAAGCGAATACGGCCTTCGGATTCGATCAGTCGCAGGATCGCCTGGCCGAGGGTCGACTTGCCGGAGCCGGATTCGCCGACGATACCCAGGGTCTTGCCGCGCTGGATGTTCAGGCTGATGCCGTCCACGGCCCGCAGGTATTCCTTGCGCCGGAACAGCCCGCCGCCCAGGGCGAAACTCACCCGCAAATCCTGCACCTGCAACACGTCTTCGCGCTCGTCCCGGGGCAAGGCTTCGCCTTCCGGCTCGGCATGCAGCAGCTCACAACTGTAGGGGTGTTTCGGCGCGCTGAAGAGGGTTTCGCACGGTGCCTGTTCAACGATTTCCCCGGCCTTCATCACACAGACCCGTTGGGCGATGCTGCGCACCAGGTTCAGGTCGTGGCTGATCAACAGCAACGACATGCCCAGGCGTTGCTGTAATGACTTGAGCAGCAGCAGGATCTTGCGCTGCACGGTGACGTCCAGTGCGGTGGTCGGCTCGTCGGCGATCAGCAGTTCTGGCTCGCAGGCCAGGGCCATGGCGATCATTACCCGTTGCCGCTGGCCGCCGGACAGCTGATGAGGGTAGGCCTTGAGCCGTTCGACAGGCTTCTGGATGCCGACCAGGGCCAGCAGTTCGAGAATGCGCTGGCGCGCCGCTTTGCCGCCCAGCCCCCTGTGCAGCATCAGGGTTTCGCCGATCTGCTTCTCTACGCTGTGCAGCGGATTCAACGAGGTCATCGGCTCCTGGAAGATCATCGCGATGCGGTTGCCGCGCAACTCGCGCAGGGTTCCGGCGTCGGCGCCTACCAGTTCCTGGCCGCGATAGCGGATGCTGCCGGTGGTGCGGCTCTCGGTTTGCGGCAGCAGTTGCAGGATCGAATGGGCTGTCACCGACTTGCCCGACCCAGACTCGCCCACCAGGGCCAGGCACTCACCGGGGCGGATGTCCAGGCACAGGTTACGCACCACCGTGTGGTCGTTGAAGGCCACACTCAGGTCGCGGATTTCAACCAGGTTTTCGTTCATCTCAGGATTCTGTTTCATGATCGTGGGTCAAAGGCGTCACGCAATGCCTCTCCAATGAACACCAGAAGAGAAAGAATCAGCGCCAGGGTGAAAAATGCCGTCAGCCCCAGCCATGGCGCTTGCAGGTTCTGTTTGCCCTGGGCGATCAGTTCACCCAGGGATGCGCTGCCGGCCGGCATGCCGAAACCGAGGAAGTCCAGGGCCGTGAGGGTGGAAATCGCCCCGGTGAGGATGAACGGCAGGTAACTCAGGGTGGCGTTCATCGCGTTGGGCAAGATGTGCCGCACGATCACCTTGCGGTCCCCCAGGCCCAGGGCCCGGGCCGCCTTGACGTATTCGAGGTTGCGCCCGCGCAGGAACTCGGCGCGCACCACATCCACCAGGGCCAGCCAGGAAAACAGCGCCATGATCCCCAGTAGCCACCAGAAATTCGGCTCCACGAAGCCGGACAGGATGATCAGCAGGTAGAGCACCGGCAGCCCGGACCAGACTTCCAGCAAGCGTTGTCCCAGCAGGTCGACCCAGCCGCCGTAATAACCTTGCAACGCACCGGCGGCGATGCCGATCAGTGCACTGATGGCAGTCAGTGCCAGGGCGAAGAGGATCGACACCCGTGCGCCGAAAATCACTCGGGCCAACACATCCCGGGCCTGGTCGTCGGTACCCAGCCAGTTGACGGAGGAGGGTGGGCTCGGAGACGGCTGGTTGAGGTCGTAGTTGGGCGTGTCGTCGCTGAACGGAATCGGCGGAAACAGCAGCCAGCCGCCACCCTTGTGGATCAGGTCCTGCACATAGCTGCTGCGGTAGTCGGCCTGGAACGGCAGTTGTCCGCCAAACGCCTGCTCGGTGTAGCGCTTGAACACCGGGAAATACAGGGTGTTCTGATAGCTGACCACCAGGGGCTTGTCATTGGCGATCAACTCCCCACCCAGGGTCAGAATGAACAGGCCGATGAACAGCCACAGCGACCACCAGCCGCGCCGGTTCTTCTTGAAGCGCTCGAAGCGCCGTCGGCCCAAGGGCGAGAGCTTGAACATCAGGCGTTCCTCGCGGCGAAATCGATGCGCGGGTCCACCAGGGTGTAACAGAGGTCGCCGATGAGTTTGATGATCAGGCCGAACAGCGTGAAGATGAACAACGAGCCAAACACCACCGGGTAATCCCGCGATACGGCGGCCTCGTAGCTCATGCGTCCCAGGCCATCGAGGGAAAAGATCACCTCGATCAGCAGCGACCCGGCAAAGAACACGCTGATGAAGGCCTGGGGAATCCCCGACACCACCAGCAGCATCGCGTTACGGAACACATGGCCATACAACACGCGGCGTTCGCTCATGCCCTTGGCCCGCGCCGTGACCACGTACTGGCGGGTGATTTCATTGAGAAACGAGTTCTTGGTCAGGATCGTCAGGGTGGCGAAGCCGCCGATCACCAGCGACGTCACCGGCAGCACCAGATGCCAGAAGTAGTCGGCGATCTTGCCCAGGGTCGACAGCGACTCGAAGTTGTCCGACACCAGCCCGCGCACCGGAAACCAGTTCAGCGACGTGCCGCCGGCAAACATCACGATCAGGAACATGGCGAACAGGAACGCCGGCATCGCATAGCCGATGATGATCGCCGTGCTGCTCCACATGTCGAAGGCCGAGCCGTGGTGCACCGCTTTGCGAATCCCCAACGGGATCGACACCAGGTAGGTGATCAGCGTGGCCCAGAGTCCCAGGGAAATGGTGACCGGCATTTTTTCAAGAATCAGGTCGGTGACCGTGGCACCGCGGAAGAAACTCTTGCCGAAGTCCAGGCGGGCATAGCTGCTGAGCATCAGCCACAGGCGCTCATGGGCCGGTTTGTCGAAGCCGTATTGTTTCTCGATGTCCTTGATCAGTTGCGGGTCGAGGCCGCGACTGGCCCGGGAGCTGCCGGTCATGGCGCTGCCGGAACTGCCGACACTGGCACCGCCGATGCCTTGCAGGTGGGCGATGGCCTGTTCCACCGGTCCACCCGGTGCGGCCTGCACGATGACGAAATTCACCAACAGGATGATGACCAGTGTCGGAATGATCAGCAGCAGGCGCCGTGCGATGTAAGCCCACATCAGTGCGGCCCTCCGGGTGAACCGCGCTTGATGCGCTCGGCGGTCATCTGCTCGTTGGTCAGTGGCGTGGTGCTGATCTCCCACCAGCTTTCGATGGCTTCATCATTGCTGGCCTGGATTTTCGGAATGCCAAAGCGATTCCACCACACGGTGGAGCTGCCCGGCGGGTAATAGTTGGGTATCCAGTAGTAGTTCCATTGCAGCACCCGGTCCAGGGCGTGGGCATGGCGGAGCATGTCGCCTTGGGTCGTGGCCTTGACCAAGCCATCGATGAGGGTATCGACGGCCGGGTCCTGCAGGACCATGTAGTTGTTGGCGCCCGGATCGTTGGCCGCCGCCGAACCAAAATAGTTATAGAGCTCCATGCCCGGCGAAGTGCTGACAGGATAGCCGGTGATGATCATGTCGTAGTCGCGACTCATCAGGCGATTGATGTATTGGGACGGGTCGATGCGCCGGATGCTCATGTCGATGCCGATCTGCTTCAACGTCCGCTTGTAGGGGAGCAGCAGGCGGTCGATACCGTTCTGGCTGTTGAGGAAAGTGAAGCTCAGCGGTTCGCCCTCGGCATTCACCAGGCGGTCGCCGTCGGGTTTCCAGCCGGCTTCTTCCAGCAGCGCCAGGGCCTGCAGTTGTTTGTCCCGGATCACGCCGCTGCCGTCGGTCTTGGGCGCTTCGAACACCTGGGTGAAGACTTCGTCGGGGATCTTGCCGCGCAACCGTTCGAGGATCGCCCGTTCGCCCGCGTCGGGTAGTTGCCGGGCTGCCAGGTCGGTGTTGGAAAAGAAGCTCTGTTGGCGCACATAAAGGTTGCGCATCATCTGCCGGTTGCTCCATTCGAAATCCCAGAGCATGGCCAGGGCCTGGCGTACGCGGCGATCCTGGAACTGCGGCCGTTGCAGGTTGAACACAAAGCCCTGGGCGGTTTGCGGGGCCTCGGTGGCCAGGTGGGCCTTCTGCAGGCGACCGTCACGCAGCGCCGGGCTGTCGTAGCCGATGGAGTAGCCGGTGGCGGAGAATTCGCGGTTGTAATCGTAGGCGCCGCCGCGCAACACCTGGCGCGCCACGTCGGTGTCACCGAAATATTCGATGCTGAAGTGATCGAAGTTGTAGAGCCCACGGCTGACGGGCAGGTCTTTGCCCCACCAGTCGGCATTGCGCTCGAACGTGATGCTGCGTCCGGAATCGACCTTGCCGACCCGGTACGGGCCGCTGCCCAACGGTGCCTCGTAGCCACCTCCGCCGGCGAAATCCCGGGTCTTCCACCAATGTTCGGGAAAGACCGGCAGGGTGGCGATGTCCAGGGGCAGGGTGCGGCTCTCGTTGTTCTTGAAGTCGAAGCGAACGGTGCGTTCGGACTCCACCTCGACGCCTTTGACGGCTGCTAACTGGGTGCGATAGCGCAGGCTGCCCTGGGTCATCAGCAGCTCGAAGCTGTAGCGCACGTCCTGGGCGGTGATGGGTTTGCCATCGGCAAAGCGGGCCTTGGGGTTCAGGTAGAAGCGCAGGGACAGGCCATCGTCGGCGCGTTCCATTTTCTCCGCCACCAGGCCGTAGACGGTGTAAGGCTCATCGAGGGAACGCTGGGCCAGTGGCGAATACAGCAAACCGTCGATCTGGCTGACGCCGATACCCTTGTCGATATAGGGCAACAGATGGTCGAACTGGCCGATCTCGATGGCCGAGCGGCGCAGGGTTCCGCCTTTGGGCGCCCGGGGATTGACGTAGGCGAAGTGGCTGAAGCCTTCGGGATATTTGGCCGGCTCGCCATAGACGGTCAGGGCATGCTGCGGTGCGGCATCCACACCGGCGGCGCCTGTCAGCAGGAGTAGGGCGATCAAGAACAGTGAGGGGAACGCCAGTTGCATTGTCAACCCTTGCGGCGAAGGGATTATCTGTAAGGGCAAGACCTGTGGGAGCAAGGCTTGCCCGCGATGAACGATAATGCGGCTTAACGGTTGGACCGCGGCGCAGCAATCGGGGCAAGCCTTGCTCCTACAAGGGGGGCTTCAGGTCGATAAGCCGGGGGATCAGTCCTTGCGGCTGGTCACTTCCAGCAGGTGGTAGCCGAACTGGGTCTTGACCGGGCCTTGCACCACGTTGATCGGGGCGCTGAACACCACGGTGTCGAATTCCTTGACCATCTGGCCTGGACCGAACGAACCCAGATCGCCGCCTTGACGGCTGGACGGGCAGGAAGAGTTGGCTTTCGCGACTTCGGCGAAATCGGCGCCGGCTTCGATCTGGGCCTTGAGTTCGTTGCACTTGTCTTCGGTGGAAACCAGGATGTGGCGGGCAGTGGCTTGGGCCATGGAGAAAAATTCCTTTCAATGATTTCAAAGGTATTGAGCCTACCGGATTCGACTGAGGGTTGTTGTCAAAATTGCGTCAAAACCTTGAACCGGTGGATCAAAGGCCGGCTTTGCGCAGGCGTTCGGCATGTTTTACATAAAGCGCCACAGGGTCTGCGCCCTTGCGGGCACGCCCGGACCCAAGGTCAATGGCGTCCATATGATCCATTGGATAGTCGGAGCGGATGACCTTGCCCAAGTGTGAGCTGAATCGTCCGACCAGACCGTCGTTCTGCCCGGCTTCGGTGATGAAGTATTCGGAAAAAGCGCGGCAGAATGTCTGGTAGGGAGCTGTCGCGTCGGGGATATCGCCGCAGACGTCTTGCAACGTGCCGCTCCAGGAGTAATAACGCACGCCATTGACGACGTCCGGCCCCTTGCTGCCCCAGTTCTTTGGCAACCCCTGGGGAAATTTGTCGTTGAACGCGCCTACACCTTCGGTGGTCAGCGCCCCCAATGCCGCTATGGCGTGGTGAGGCAGCTGCGCCTGGCCGCCCAGTAATGAAATGAAATCGGCAAACAGCGTCGCAACCCTGCTCGCCACGTGTTCCGGCAGGCGTCCGGGGGTGAGTGCCTTGCGAAGGAAGTCGGCCAGTTCGGAGCCATGATTGGGGCCACTGACCGACGTCACCGAGGCGACGCGGTCCGGTGTCACGGCGGCGGCGTAACGGGCCGCCAGCGCACCCTGCCCGTGACCGATCAGGTTGACCCGGGTGGCGCCGGTTCCGCTCAGGACGCGGTCGACCTGAGCCAGCAGTTCTTCCCCGCGTGCCTCGTTCGTATAGGTGGCCGACAGGTAGGGAATGAAGACCCGTGCACCGGCGGCGCGCAATGTCTGTTTGATTCCATGGAAAAGTTGATCCCCTGCGACCCTGTCAAACCCGAACAAACCATGGACCAACAGGATGGGAAATTGAGTGGTTGCATTCCGTTGCATGTTCGTACCTTTTTCGAAGAGGTTCATGTTGAATTGACGACGTCACTCTAATGCAGGCCCTTAAGTGAAGGTGTAGGAAGAAACCGCTCCAGCTCGTCGAAAACGGAATTAATGAAGCGGGAAAGATCAGCAGTTCGTTCAAGTGGGCGGGTTGGTATCCGGACAGGTCCGATAGGTCCGGTGGCGTGCGGCTACAGTTTTGGGTGCAAAGGGACCACTGGCGCTGTCGTCTCGTCTGACTGTGCATCGCGTGCGGCAGCGCTTTAATGGTCCTGTCGGGCGCTCTACGGGAGCGGCGCCTTCATCCAAGGATTGGAAGTTGCACATGAGCATTGAACTGTCAGGCCGGCGACACCGGCCCAATGCCCGCAAGACATTGCGGGCACCCCTTCTGACGGCGGCAAGGGGAGGGGTGATCGACCCTGCCTGGCCCAAAGTCGTCGTGAACATCAGACCCTATCCGATGATGACGTGTGGTGATGAGGTGACGCTGTTCTGGCATGGCCTCAATTCGGATGGCGAGCCGTACCGATACGAAGTCCGTCGCTACGTCACGGAGCGACAAATCGATCGGGATGTCACCTTTGTCGTGCGAGCTCCTCATATCGTCGAGCTGGACAGCGGTTCATTGGAAATTTCCTATCGCGTGACCGGAAGACGCTTGCCGGCATCGATGGATTCGGAACCCTTGCAATTGGTGATTGGCGATGCGCCCTTGCAACTCTTGCCGGCCATTGCCAGGGATGCCGTGGGCGGCAGCCTTGACCCCGGTCGAGTACCCGATGGCACCTGTGTGGCCATCCGGCCTTATCCCAGAATGGCGGTCGGGGACCGGCTGATCCTGATAGGCAGCCGGAGCGGCAGGGCACTGTGGCGCGATGTGCTGGACATCGAGGCCCATGCCGTCGGTCGCGAAGTGTCGTTCTGGCTGGATGCTTCGCAGTTGGCCCCGCATCTCGGACATCAGCTGGACCTGGCATACATCGTCAGGCGTGGGCATGCGGTGCGTCGCGCCGAGACCCTGTCGCTGCATATCGGCCCGTTGGTACGCCCTGCCTTGAAGGCACCGCGGCTCCTGGGCGTGAGCGATGGTGAGCTGGAAGTTGACGCCCTGCGCGACGGGGTCACCGTGATCATCGAGGCGAGCGGCTTCGAGGCCGGTGAGTGGATCTGGCTGCAATGTGACGGAAACTACAGCCATGTCGAGGAGCGCGAAATCGTCGAGGCCATGGTTGGCCAGCCGATCACCTTTACGGTGCCCGCCGCTTATTGGCACGGCCAGCTTGGCCGGTCCGTGCGTATTCGCTATCAGGTCGAGCGGCTGGACGATGTGAGCCAGCAGTTTCCCGGGGTGCTGGTTGCCGTTCGTTCCCGGAGCGCCCTCGAGGGAGAGGGCGCCCTTGAACATTCAAGCGGCTGAAACCAACTGGCGATGGGCCTGGCGCAGCAGTTGCTCGGTGGCGTCCCAGCCCAGGCAACCGTCGGTTACCGATACACCATAGCGCATCGACGGACTGATGGGCTGGCAGCCCTCGAACAGGTGACTTTCCAGCATCATGCCAACCAACGAGCGGTTCCCTTGTAGACGCTGCTCCAGCACGTCATTGAATACCTGCGGCTGGCGCGCCGGGTTCTTGCCGCTGTTGGCGTGGCTGCAGTCGACCATGATCCGGGCCGGTATCTTCAGACGATTCAGGTCGTCGTGTATTTGCATGACACTCTGGCGATCATAGTTCGGCCCTCGGTGGCCACCCCGCAGCACCAGGTGGGTATCGGGGTTGCCCTGGGTCTGGATGATCGCCGGATGGCCCTGGCTGTCGACGCCGAAATGCCGATGGGGGTGAGCGGCGGAACGCATGGCGTCGCAGGCGATGCCGACCCCGCCGTCCGTGCCGTTCTTGAAACCGACCGGCATGCCGAGGCCGCTGGCCATTTCCCGGTGGATCTGGGATTCGGTGGTGCGGGCGCCGATGGCGACCCAGCTGAGCAAGTCGTCGAAGTAGCTGGCGGCCATGGGTTGCAGCAACTCCGTGGCAACGGGCAGTCCGAGTCGCAGCACTTCGCGCATCAGTTCACGGGACAGCGTCAGGCCAGCGGCCATGTCATCGCTACCGTCCAGGTGGGGGTCGTATGCGAGGCCTTTCCAGCCCACCGTGGTGCGGGGCTTTTCCACGTAGGCGCGCATCACCAGCAGCATGCTGTCGCGCACGTCATGGGCAAGACGGGCCAGGTTCGCGGCGTATTCGAGAGCGGATTTCGGGTCGTGGATAGAGCAGGGACCGACAATGACCAGCAGGCGGGGGTCTTCACCGTTCAGGATCGAGCGGACGGCCTGGCGGTGGCCGTTGACCTGCTGGCTCAACGCATGGCTCAGGGGTAACTGCTGTTTGAGCTGCAGCGAGCTCGGCAACCGCAGGGTGAGGGCTTCATTGGCAGGGTTGAGCGAGGACAGCGGCAAAGCGGAGACGGACGAGTTCATGATCTGGCTTCCTGGACGAGCAGCGGGTTCGTTCCCGCGCGTCAGTCCTATTGAGGTGTTCGACAATTGGTCGTATTGGCCGGCAATGCAGGCATGCCACCGAGAGGTGACCGATCGGAGGCGGCAGGCTGTCCCGAGCGGTGGCTGGTAAATCGCCAGGCGGCAAACGTGTCGTAACGGTAATAAGTGGCGTAGTTCATGGCTGAATCCTCAAGTTTGTCGGGTGTTGCAAAAAGTGTTGGGTCGGAAAAACAAAACCCCCGGTCGGGAGGCCGACCGGGGGTTTGGAAAACTCTGGAAGGCGACCCGTTTGCAGTGGGCGCCGGTGGGGTATCAGGCGCGCCAGTGGCTAAACCAATACCCAAAATAAAAGTTGACCGGAGTTTGGACGCCGTTCGCCCGCGCAGCCGCAACCGAGCGTGCGGCGCTGGCGGTGTGGAGCGATAAGAGGGCGTTTGACATGGTGCGTCTCCGATGAATGGGCCTGAGCTTACCGACGGCAGTGCGCCGGTTCAATAAGAAAATTCTATCGGGTATAGGTGCCGCTCCGGATGGTTGAGTCTGGCGGGCTTTGTGACAGACTTCAACGTTATGCCAAGTCAGCTAAATCCTTGATTAACCCTCACGAGGTAACCATGAGTTTCCAGTGGCGCGCAGCCGAGGCCGGGGACATCGGCTTCGCCCGGCAGTTGACCTGCACCAATATGCTCCCTTACCACCTGCGCCATGATTTGCTCTGGCAGGATGAGGCGTTCGACTTGGCCTGGATCATTCGCCAGAACTGGATCATCTGCCACGATGACCAGGTAGTGGGTTTTGTCAGTCTCAGTCGTGACGCCAGGGCGTTGTACATCCGAGAGCTGCAGATCGCCGAAGCATTCCGTGGGCAGGGCGCCGGTACCTGGGCGATCGCACAGGTGTGGAGCATGGTGAGGTTGGAACGTCGGCCGGCGCTGCGTCTGACGGTGTTCAGGGACAACCCGGCCCGTGGGCTCTACGAACGGCTGGGGCTGCGCGTCGTGGGGGAGGATGAATGTTTCCTGAGGATGCAGCGAGACGCCGATGCTTGACGCATCGGAACCTGCATGTGTTGTAACTTTTAAATGCCCCTTTGCGCTAGGTCTGTCGACAGCTTTTTTGCTAAGGTGTGAAGCAACCCATATAAGACCAATCGTGAGGTGTCTGCTTGATTAGGGTGTTAGTGGTCGATGACCATGATCTCGTTCGTACGGGCATTACACGAATGCTGGCTGACATCGACGGTCTGCAGGTGGTTGGCCAGGCCGAATCCGGGGAAGAGTCCCTGATCAAGGCGCGTGAATTGAAGCCTGATGTGGTACTGATGGACGTGAAGATGCCCGGCATCGGCGGTCTTGAAGCCACGCGTAAACTGCTGCGCAGCCACCCCGACATCAAGGTTGTCGCGGTGACCGTCTGCGAAGAAGATCCGTTCCCGACTAGGCTCCTGCAGGCGGGAGCGGCGGGTTATATCACCAAGGGGGCCGGTCTGAACGAAATGGTCCAGGCCATCCGACTGGTATTCGCCGGCCAGCGCTACATCAGCCCGCAGATTGCCCAGCAACTGGCCATCAAGTCGTTCCAGCCGACCACCGAGTCGCCCTTCGATGCGTTGTCGGAGCGGGAGATCCAGATTGCCCTGATGATCGTCGGCTGCCAGAAGGTGCAGATCATCTCCGATAAGCTGTGCCTGTCGCCCAAGACCGTCAACACCTACCGTTACCGTATCTTCGAGAAGCTTTCGATCAGCAGCGACGTCGAGTTGACCTTGCTGGCGGTGCGTCACGGCATGGTCGATGCCAGCGCCTGACAATGACCGAACTGTTTGATCCAAGCGCTTTCCTGTCTACGTGCAGTGGCCGCCCAGGCGTGTACCGCATGTTCGACAGCGATGCGCGCCTGCTCTATGTCGGCAAGGCCAAGAACCTCAAGAAGCGTCTGGCCAGCTACTTTCGCAAGACCGGACTCGCTCCCAAGACCTCAGCTCTGGTGGGGCGCATCGCGCAAATCGAAACCACCATCACTGCCAACGAGACCGAAGCGCTGCTGCTCGAGCAGACGCTGATCAAGGAGTGGCGGCCGCCCTACAACATCCTGCTGCGGGACGACAAATCCTACCCCTACGTGTTTTTGTCCGATGGGGCGTTTCCGCGCCTGAGCATTCATCGTGGGGCCAAGAAAGCCAAGGGCCGGTATTTCGGTCCTTACCCCAGCGCCGGGGCGATTCGTGAAAGCCTGAGCCTGCTGCAAAAGACCTTTTTCGTCCGCCAGTGCGAAGACAGCTACTACAAGAACCGCACCCGACCCTGCCTGCAATACCAGATCAAACGCTGCAAGGCACCCTGCGTCGGGCTGGTGGAGCCCCAGGTCTATGCCGAGGATGTGCGCCACTCGGTGATGTTTCTGGAAGGTCGCAGCAATGCACTGACCGATGAACTGTCGGCGGCGATGGAAGAGGCGGCGATCAACCTCGAATTCGAAAAGGCCGCCGAGTTGCGGGATCAGATCGGCCTGCTGCGTCGTGTCCAGGACCAGCAGAGCATGGAGGGTGGCAGTGGCGACGTCGACGTCATCGCTTCGTTCATCAATCCGGGCGGCGCCTGCGTTCACCTGATCAGCGTGCGGGGCGGCCGGGTGCTGGGCAGCAAGAACTTTTTCCCCCAGGTGGGTATCGAGGAAGATGTGGCCGAGGTCATGTCGGCCTTTCTCGGCCAGTACTACGTCAGCAGTCCTGAACGCGACTTGCCGAGCGAGCTGATCGTCAACGTGGTCCATGAGGACTTTCCGGCCCTGATCGAAGCCATTCATACGCTGCGCGGTCGTGAACTGACCATCAGCCATCGCGTACGCGGCACCCGTGCACGCTGGCAGCAACTGGCCGTGACCAACGCCGAACAGGCCCTGGGTGCGCGCCTGGCCAATCGTCAGCACGTCGCGGCGCGGTTCGATGCCCTGGCTGACGTACTCAATCTGGACGAACCGCCCCAGCGGCTGGAGTGCTATGACATCAGCCATTCCAGCGGCGAGGCCACCGTGGCGTCCTGCGTGGTGTTTGGTCCGGAAGGTCCGATAAAGTCCGATTACCGGCGTTATAACATCGAAGGCGTGACCGCCGGCGATGACTACGCCGCGATGCATCAGGCGCTGATGCGCCGCTTCGGCAAACTCAAGGACGGGGAGGGCAAGCTCCCGGACATCCTGCTTGTGGACGGCGGCAAAGGGCAGTTGTCCATGGCCCGGGATGTGCTCAATGAACTGATGGTGCCGGACCTGATCCTGTTGGGCGTGGCGAAGGGCGCGACGCGCAAGGCCGGTTTCGAGACGCTGTACCTGAACGATGCAGCCCATGAATTCACCCTCAAAGGGGATTCGCCGGCGTTGCACCTGATCCAGCAGATCCGTGACGAAGCCCACCGTTTCGCCATTACCGGACACCGTGCCCGTCGAGGCAAGACCCGCCGTACATCGACGCTGGAAGGTGTGGCAGGCGTCGGCCCGACACGGCGGCGCGACCTGTTGAAACATTTCGGTGGATTGCAGGAGCTGTCTCGTGCCAGCATCGAGGAGATAGCCAAAGCACCCGGTATCAGTAAAAAGCTCGCTGAGTCGATTTATGCAAACCTGCATAGCGAGTAGAATGCCCGTCAACCTCGCAGCCAGTTGTGCCGATGAATATCCCAAATCTGCTTACCGTTCTACGTGTCCTGCTCATCCCGATCTTCATAGTGCTGTTCTATTTGCCGTACCACTGGAGCTATGTGGCGTCCGCCTCGGTGTTCGCCATCGCCGCCGCCACCGACTGGCTGGATGGCTATCTGGCCCGGCTGTTGAAACAGAGCACACCATTCGGTGCCTTTCTCGATCCGGTGGCCGACAAGCTGATGGTCGCGGTGGCCCTGGTATTGCTGGTGCAGGAGCACGGTAACCTCTGGCTGACCTTGCCGGCGGCGGTGATCATCGGTCGCGAAATCGTCGTCTCGGCACTCCGGGAGTGGATGGCCGAACTCGGCGCCCGCGCCCAGGTGGCCGTGTCGAACCTCGGCAAGTGGAAAACCGCCGCGCAGATGTTGGCCCTGGTTATCCTGCTGGCGAATCCGTCGGACTTCAGCTTCTGGGTATTGCTCGGCTACGCCTTGCTGCTGATATCCGCAGGCCTGACGCTCTGGTCGATGGTCCAGTACCTGCGCGCCGCCTGGCCGCATCTGCGGACCGACGTGGACTCGAAATAAAACTTTTTTGAATCAAAGGGTTGACGGCGTAATCTGAATCTATAGAATGCGCCACACCAAGACGCGGGAATAGCTCAGTTGGTAGAGCACGACCTTGCCAAGGTCGGGGTCGCGAGTTCGAGTCTCGTTTCCCGCTCCAAATATTGCGCTGCAGAGTTCCACTGAATTCTGTGAGTGATTGAAATCAGGACCTTCGGGTCCTTTTTTCGTTCCAGCGGGAACCACTGAAATCCAGCTCCATCCAGTGCTTTTAAGTCCCGATTTAAGTCCCGAATGAGGATCTTGGATTTAGATGTGCACTGAATCGGTTTTTTGCTGGAGCAGCTTTGGATAGCGAGACGAGCATCCGGTCCTGACTCTGTTCAGGAGCTCGCTATGGCCCTCTCGGATACGACCGTTTGGCAAGCCCGAATCACTGGCAATGACTACACGATAGACGACACGGATGGACTTGCGCTCAACGTGACCGCCCGCGGCGGGAAAATCTGGCGTTTCAGATACTACTGGGTGGGCGCGCAGAAGCGCATGTCTCTGGGTAGCTATCCGCAAATCAGCCTCAAAGAAGCCCGTGCACGACGTGACGAGGCGCGCGCCTTGGTCGCCCAAGGCATCAATCCCTATGAGTACCGTAAGCAACAGCGTCGTGCTGTTCGTTTTGCGGCAGAGCACACCTTCGAGGCCGTGTTCAATCAATGGGTGGAGTTCCGCAGGCTGAGCCTGAAGGAAGGGCGCCAGAGTACGCTCTCGCAAATCTTGCGAATCTTCAATAAGGACGTTCTGCCCACGCTCGGTGGGCGCTCCATCTACGATATCAATCGTCACGATCTGTTGGATTTGTTAAGCAGGATCGAACAGCGCAAGGCCTTAACGACCGCCGAAAAATGCCGGACCCGTTTACTGGTGTATTTCAGTGACCGACATGGTGAAGATCAGCTTGGTCCTACCCGCATTGGCGTAGGAGTGCGCAACATCTGTTTTTGCCACAGCAGAGCAGCCTGCCGGGATTACTAATTCTGTTTCCCCGACCACACATTTCAGCGTCCCTTTCTCCACATGAAACAACTCAAGCGTGCCCTGAGGATGCCCTTGGGATGAAAAGGACTCACCCGGAAACATTTCCCAGCGCCATAGTTCAATCATGTTGGGTCCAGTCGTTCCTGCAAGCAGCCGAGCTGTGCCGCCCAGATCGCCGGTCCAGAGTGTAGGGATCTCCTGACTGTCGATAATGTGGGCGGCAGGGGCGTCTGTCACATTGACGATGTCTGCAACAGAAAGCCCCAACGCTGCGGCGATTTTGCACAGGATGCCAATGCTCGGGTTAGCCGTACATTTCTCAATTTCGACGACCATGCCTTTACTCACGCCTGAGCGGCGAGATAGCTCATCCAACGTGATCTTTTGATTCTTTCGTGCCTGTTTGAGCGTACGCGCAACGGCCAGGCTCACGGTCTGAGCATCGGCGCCGGGCGTGGTCGATATACTGGTGTTTAGGGTCATTATTGATAGTCATGAGAGAAAGTTGAAAGGATTCTCGACGCTTGCTACTGGTGTCGTCAATCTGCTCGGTAGCTGGCTCTGATTGGTATGGTCGATATATTGACTTTTTTGGTCGTTGATGGCTAGCATGAAAACGACATGTAGATCACTGGAGATTTTTGATGCTGTCCGTATTGCCGTTAATTGACCAATCTGTTGCAGATTTGGCACCGGGCTTCCGGGCGCTAAGTATCGTTGTGAAGGCCGCGTCCCTCACCAACCCTGCTATCGCTCAAGCGGCCCTGGACCGCGCCTGCCAGACAGTGTTGTCAGGCGGACCCACCTGGGGAGACGTGCATCTGGCAGCATGGGCAGAGACCTTCCGAAAGTTTGGGGCTAAGCCACAACGTACGCCTTGCTCCGCTGAGGCATTGCGCAAGCGTGTTCTACGAGACGGCAGCGTACCGAGCCTGGATCCCATCGTTGACCTCTACAACGCCATCAGCATCGAGTATGCGATCCCTGTGGGTGGGGAAAATATAGACGCCTATGTGGGCACGCCGCGGCTCGTCGTCGCAGACGGTACCGAGCCTTTTGACACCGTGAAAGAAGGCGCTCTAGCTCACGAGTATCCGGACGCCGGCGAAGTGGTATGGCGGGACGATAAAGGCGTGACATGTCGCCGTTGGAATTGGCGGCAAGGTGTCAGAACCCGCCTTGGTGCTGATGCAAAACACATGTGGTTCATTCTGGAAAGTTTGCCAGCGATGCCTCTTGAAGCGCTGACAGAAGCAGGCGACAAGCTTATCGAGGGCCTGCAACTGATGATGCCAGGTGTTCAAATTGAAAGCTCACTGATTGGTCCTGGATCTAATTAGTCAAAAGACAAAACCATGGAGTCATAAATGAAATTTACCGGCCTTAGCGCATTTCCATTGACGCCTATGAATGAGCAAGGTGTAGATGAATACGCATTTACTCGTCTTGTTGAGCAACTGGCAGCCGCCAATGTCGACTCCATCGGTGCACTCGGTTCTACTGGTAGCTATGCGTATCTTTCTCGGGCTGAGCGCACTCGAGTTGCGCAGTTCGCGGTAGAGGCCGCGGGCAATGTGCCTGTTATGGTCAGCATTGGATCGCTACGCACGCGGGACGTGCTATTGCTGGCCGAGGATGCACAAAAGGTGGGGGTCAAAGCCTTGCTTCTACCGCCGGTGTGCTATCAGAAGCTATGTGCGGAAGATGTCTTTTCTTTGTATGAAACAGTTTCGGCTAACGTCTCAGTTCCGCTATGTGTCTATGACAATCCCGGCACCACTCATTTTGAATTTACTGACGAGCTGCACGGGCGCATTGCCCAGCTGCCGCATGTGAGCTCAATCAAGATTCCGGGCGTTCCTGAAGCTTTCCATCTTGCCAAAGCACGTGTGGAGCGTCTTCGGGGGCTGATTCCAAGTAATGTCACGATCGGCGTGAGTGGTGAAGTCTTTGCAGCTGTGGGTATGAATGCTGGTTGTGAGGCCTGGTATTCCGTCATAGGGGGGCTTTTCCCCAACACAGCGCTAGCGATTACGCGAGCGGCATTATCTGGTGATGCCAACGAGGCTGCACGCCTTTCTGAGCGCTTAAAGCCACTCTGGGCTTTGTTCAGGCAATTTGGCGGCAGCTTTCGTGTCGTGGCGACTGCTGCAGAGCTTCGTGGGTTTACCCAGCATCCAAGCCTGCCCCTGCCGCTCAGAACTATAAGTGGCGAAGGGCGTAAGCAAATTGCCGCTGTGATCGACGAGCTGGAGCTGAGCTGAACCTGTCTTCTTACTTAGAAAGAGGGCGCCTGCCAATCATGCTCCATGAGGCAGGCGAACAGGTTTCTAGCGTTTCAAAAACGTTGTGAAGTGGTCCTTGTGATCCTGCAGGATCTCGCCTGGCAAGATAGTAGCGACACTCCCCCGATGTTGCAGATCATGGGAAAGCACATGCGCCAGTATTTGCTCCTTAGTCATGTTCCCAGGCTTTCCATCCTTGAAAGTAAACGTCACGCGATCAGCCAGTTCCGCTGTCGTGACGGTTTTGGTGTATTCGACAAACCATTGATTCGCGTTGGAGAATTGTTTTTCAAGCTGAATCAAGTTCTGAGGTTGGTCAGTCACGACGGAGTTAAATTCGTCCGGCTTTCCTTTCAGTCTGGCGATGAACAACTGATCAACAATGTTGATGTGGCTGAGCCAATACATCGCTTTCGCCATTTCGTCTGGATAGGATTTCGCCGCCGAGGCTTTCAAGTATTTGAATAGCTCCTCCTCAGACCATGCCTTGTACTGGTAAAGCGAATGCAGAAGGTTCTTGGCGCACATGGTGTTCTCTCTGATTTCTAAACTGACAGATGTCCTGCGCTACCTGGCGAGGTAGCGCCAAAGGCTTCGTTGCGTTTGGCTGAAAAAAGCCAGTAGACAAATGCAATGGTCACTATATTGACTTTTATAGTCAATGGGTGGAAGCTGGATGACTAGCGCTTTAAATCGTGGTGTCGGTTTTCAGCAGGGCACCGCCAGAGAGGCGGCTAGCTCAGAGATTGCGAGAGGGTGTCTCAGGTTATGAAATACGTTAGTACGCGGACACCCGGCAAAACATTCGACTTCGCCGACGTGCTCATGGGGGCGTATGCCCCGGATGGAGGGTTATTCGTACCTCTCAAGGTCCCTCGCTTCAAAAGGGAGGACCTATCCAAGCTGGAATGGCTTCCTTTCCATGAGCTGGCACGTCACGTGATTGAGCCGTTTTTAGGTAATTGGATACCTCAAGATCAGCTGTCTCAGATTCTC
The DNA here is from genome assembly GCF_021271205.1 of Pseudomonas uvaldensis. Classification (GTDB taxonomy): domain Bacteria; phylum Pseudomonadota; class Gammaproteobacteria; order Pseudomonadales; family Pseudomonadaceae; genus Aquipseudomonas; species Aquipseudomonas uvaldensis. The sequence continues at coordinate 263,267 of NZ_JAIWKS010000007.1, read as the reverse complement.
GAGGAAACGTTTGACTGCTTCAAAAGCAAAGCGGTTGCACCTCTTTACCAAACGGCGAGTAATGAGTGGATATTGGAATTATTTTATGGGCCAGCTGGCGTCTATCAGGACTTCGGTCTCCAATTGATGGCTCGCCTGGTTGGGCGCGAACTATTGAGATCTGGCAAGAGAGCGCTTGTTGTAGGTTGCACCGGTGGGGACACAGGCGCTGCTGCAATAAAAGCCTTTTCTGGTATGCAAGGTGTGACCGTTATTGTGCTGCATCCCTCGAAAGGAATAACGGAAGAGCATAGACGTCTCTTAATGGGTACGAATGAAGAAAATATAGTTAATGTTGCTGTGGAAGGGGATTACTCTGATTGTCATCGCCTCTGCGAACAGTTCTTCAAGCACAATAATAAAACGCAGCAACTGATGTCATTCAATTCCGTGAATTGGGTGCGAGTGCTTGCGCATCTTTCCTTCTATTTTTACTCAGCACTTCAATTAGGTGCGCCCAACAGAGAAGTAGCCTTCAGTGTGCCCACCGGAAATTTTGGAGCGTTATACGCGGGCTATATTGCCAAGGAAATGGGGTTGCCGATCCGGCAATTGATTGTTGCCACCAATGCCAATGCGGGATTGCATGACTTTCTGCAAAATAATCTCTATAGTCGAAAAGAAATTCGCATTACTAATACTCCTAGTATGAACGTCTCATTGGCCTCAAACTTTGAACGCATGCAGTGGAGTGTTCTTAACCGCCGCGGAGAAAAAGTTGCTAGGAATATGGAGTTGCTGGAGAGTGAGGGCTCGATTAAGTTAGATCAAGATGAATGGTTGGAGGCGCGTAAGCTTTTCGACTCTCTGGCCGTGGAGGACGCAGATGCTTTTCGGACCATTCATGAGGTGTTTGCGCAGAGTGGTTATCTGGTCAGTCCCAACACGGCCATCGGATTGCGAGCGGCGCGTGCCAGCAGGCGTAGCTTGCTTATCCCGATGATTTGCCTGGCGACGACACATCCCTCCAAGAGTTCTGCAGTAGTTGATGAAACAGATGCACTGGATGTCATCAAAGGGATCGGTACTCCTCCGGGACTTGACTACCGATGTTTTTCAATCCCTAACGATGTTGGCGCACTTAAGCAGCTCATCGGGACGTTGTCCACAGACACGGAGTCTCGCTCGTTATAAATTTGGAGTTAGAGATGAAGCGTGTGTTAGATAAGGTGGATGAGAAAATATTGGAAGAGCTTACGCGTAACGCGCGGCTTGCTCACAATGATATTGCGATAAAAGTTAACTTGTCGAGGAATGCCGTCAGGCTGAGAATCGAAAGATTGGAGCGCGATGGGTATGTTAGGGGCTATACGATCATTAAAGGAATGCCCTCGACGGATACTGGGCCTATCAAAGCTTTAATCTTCGTTTATCGTAAAGATAGAATGCGTGATGCTGACGTTGTCCGTTCTGTCATAGCAATGCCAGAGGTTACTTCATGCAATGTGATGAGCGGCGACCTTGATATTGTATTAACGGTCGAGGCGATGAGTTCAGATCGTATCCACAGGGTCTGGAGTGAAATCTCAGCGCTGCCAGGCGTTTTTAATACTGTGACTTCCTTCGTTCTATCCTGCATCAAGTAGTGCGGGTAAAGCAATGTGCGCTGTTGAACGAGCATTTTGCTCGCAATTACGTTCTGTTTGCCATATTCGTGAAAATGGGTTGGCGACTTACTATTTCAGCACCAAACATAACAATGAGATTTTTGACGTGACTGAATATAAAATTGCTCTGCTTGGCTTCGGTGGCGTCAACCGTGCGCTGACTCAGCTTATCGCTGATAAGAATTCGCGTTGGGCAGATGAGCTGGGTTTTAAATTGAAGATTGTTGGCGTCAGTGATCTCTTTCTTGGCTCAGTTATCAACAAAGACGGTCTGGATGCTCATGAGCTGGCTGCGGTGCCTGCTGCCAAAGGCAGCTTCAAAGCTCTGCGAGGCGGCAGTGATGAACCTGCCAACGAGTCCGTCATTCGGTTTGCTGGCGCAGATATCGTTGCTGAAGCAACATTTACCAATCCTATGGACGGTGAGCCAGCCACCACATTCTGCCGTTGGGCCTTGGAGAAGGGCATCAGCGTCGTGACTACCAATAAAGGACCAGTGGCGCTGTATGCGCAAAGTTTGAAAGCGCTTGCCGATAGCACCGATGCTCGGTTTGAGTTCGAAGGTGCAGTCATGAGTGGAACGCCAGTTATCCGGTTGGCCAAGGAATCTCTCGCAGGTTCGGAAATCAGCGGTTTCAAAGGGATCCTCAACGGTACGTCGAACTTTGTCCTCTCCAGTATGGAGACGGGTCTGGACTTCTCCAGCGCTGTTGCGAAGGCCCAGGAGCTAGGTTACGCCGAAGCAGATCCAACAGCAGATGTGGAAGGGCATGATGTTCGTCTAAAGGTCGTCATATTGGCGAACGAGTTGCTCGGTGCAAAGCTCAAGCCTAGCGATGTTCTATGCAAGGGTATTTCTGAGATTACCGCCACGGACATTGCCGAAGCTACGAAAGCCAATGCTCGATGGAAGCTTATCGGCAGCGCAGAAAAGCTGAGTGATGGCTCCATTTCTGCCTCTGTGCGCCCTCACTTATTGCCATCCACTGATGCGCTTGCGGGTGTCAGTGGCGCTACCAACGCCATCACCTTCGATACCGCCATTCTTGGTCCTGTAACTGTGGTGGGCGCGGGTGCAGGTCGCTTTGAAACTGCTTTCGCTTTACTCGCCGATATTGTGAGCATTCACAAGCACAAAACCCAGTCAGGTAAGTAATCATGAATAGCTTGAGTCTCTCAATTGCTGCTGATTATAAAACGATTACTGTGCGTAGCCCGTTTGACGGTAGCAAGGTAGGTGAGGTGGTCGACATACCTGCTTCATCCGCCACCACAATAGTTGACACGGCTATCTTGGGGGCGTTGATTTCCAAGGACCTGCCGCGACATGAACGTGCACGCATATTGGAACAGGCGGCGTTCTCGGTTGAACGTGATAAGGACGCCTTTGCCCGACTGATTGTGGCGGAGTCGGGCAAAACGCTGAAGCAGGCAAGGAAGGAGGTACTGCGCTGCGTCAATACGTTGAAGTTGTCGGCGGAAGAAGCCAAGCGGAATGCGGGTGAAGTGATCCCTTTCGATGCTTATGTCGGATCCGAATCACGCCAGGGATGGTTCACTCGCGAGCCCCTGGGTGTAATCGTTGCGATCACACCCTACAACGACCCCCTCAATCTGGTCGCCCATAAATTGGGCCCTGCTATTGCGGGAGGGAACGCGGTTGTTCTCAAGCCATCCGAGCTCACACCCCTCTCGGCGATCAAGCTAGTGGATTGCCTGATCGAGGCGGGCCTGCCGCCTGTTGTTGTAACAGTCGCCACGGGTGGGGCTGCATTGGGCAAGGCCCTGGTTGCGCACCGTGCGGTGCGTATGGTGTCTTTCACCGGCGGTTTCGTTACCGGAGAGCAAATCGCGCGCACGGCTGGGCTCAAGAGGCTGGCGATGGACCTTGGCGGAAATGCCCCGGTTATCGTGATGGCTGATTGCGATCTGAATGAAACAGTCGACGCCTGTGTGTCGGGGGCTTTTTGGGCGGCCGGGCAGAATTGCATTGGTACTCAGCGGATTTTAATCGAGGCGCCACTCTACGAAGCGTTCAAGACACGCTTCGTTGAGAAAACCAGCCAGTTGATCGTGGGTAATCCTGCGGATGATCAGACTGATGTCGGCCCGATGATTACTGAGGCGTCAGCCAAGCGCGCTGAAGACGTGGTGAATGAAGCGATTGCCACAGGCGCGGCGTTGCTGTTCGGCAATGTACGTAACGGTTCGCTTTATTCGCCCACTGTCCTGGAAAGCGTCGACCGCCACTGCAAACTGTGGTGCGAGGAAGTGTTCAGCCCTGTCGTGATACTTCAGAGCGTCGGTTCACTGGACGAAGCCCTGAAGCTTGCCAACGAGCCTGAATACAGCCTGCATGCGGGGATCTTCACCAGTAATTTGAATGTTGCGATGAAGGCAGCCAAGCGACTTGAAGCGGGCGGCGTGATGATCAACGACTCCTCGGACTACCGATTCGACGCAATGCCTTTCGGTGGTTTCAAGTACGGGAGCATGGGCCGCGAAGGTGTGCGTTTCGCCTATGAAGATATGACGCAACCCAAAGTGGTGTGCATTAACGGCGTGAGTGGGAACTAAACACGTCGCTCCTGCGGGGCTTGACGCTTCAGTGCGACCCTTGGCGAGACTCTTCTGCCTTGAAGAGTCGCGTTCAGAATAAAAATAAAAGGTAACAGAGATGAGTGTTAGCGATTTTAATCCAGCACCCGAGCAGGCATCCCATGTCGCTCGAAGAACAGACTTCAGCACTGAGGAATCGGGTTACCAACAAGTGCTCAAGCCGCGCCAGATTCAGATGATAGCCATTGGTGGTGCGATCGGCAGTGGGCTTTTTATGGGCGCCGGGGCGCGCCTCGCAGAGGCGGGGCCTTCTCTGGTATTTGTCTTCGCAATATGTGGTTTCTTTGCCTGGTTCATCATTCGAGCTATGGGCGAGCTTGTGATGTATAGGCCTTCATCCGGTTCTTTTGTTTCCTACGCCCGAGAATTTTATGGGGAAAAATGGGCATTTACAGTGGGTTGGATGTACTGGACCGATTGGGTGATGGTCGCTATTGCTGACCTGACTGCCACCGCGCTCTACCTGAACTTTTTCAAGGCCTATCTACCCTTTATAGGCGATATTCCGCAGTGGTTGCTTGCACTTGCCGCGTTAGCCCTCGTCACCGCAATTAATCTAGTGTCGGTAAAGATTTTCGGGGAACTCGAATTCTGGTTTGCCCTGATCAAAGTGGCTGCCTTGACTACCTTTCTGGGCATAGGCGCGTATATGGTTCTATTTGGCACGCCACTGCCGGGACATGAGGTTGGCTTCCAACTCATCGCCGACAATGGTGGATGGTTTCCTGCCGGGCTTTTGCCCGCAGTCATCATGATCCAAGGGGTGATATTCGCCTACGGAAGTGTGGAGTTAGTCGGTACTGCCGCAGGTGAAGCCCAGGATGTCGCCAAAGTCATGCCTAAGGCCATTCGCGCGGTGGTATTCCGCATCATTGTCTTCTATGTAGGCTCCATACTGCTGTTGGCAATGCTGCTCCCGCATACAGCCTATTCAGCAGGTGTAAGTCCCTTTGTAACCTTTTTTGGCTCACTGGGAATCAAGGGCGCGGATGCCATTATGAATATGGTCCTCATCACGGCGGCCGTTTCGTCTTTGAACGCGGGCATCTATTCAACCGGTCGAGTACTAAGGTCCCTCGCCATCAGCGGTTCAGCGCCTGGTTTTCTGGCGAAGATGAATCGTCAGGGGGTTCCGTTCGCCGGCATCATGCTGACAACCGTCGCCTCCTTGATCGGGGTTTTTCTCAATGCAATTGTCCCGGGGGAAGCATTTGAAATTGCGTTGACCCTCACTGCTGTGATGCTGATTGGGTCATGGTCAACGATCATTTTGTGCCAAATCAAGCTCTTCAAATATGCCCAACTTGGGGAGTTGCAACGACCGCAGTTTCGTATGCCTTTCGCTCCGTACAGTGGTTACGCCACGCTTATTTTCTTTGGTTTGGTGCTGATATTGATTGCGATGGATTATCCGGTTGGGACGTACTCAATTGCTTCGCTGCCCATCTACGCTGCGGTGCTGGTAGCCGGTTGGTACATGGTAAGCGGCCGTGTGCGTGGGATTGAATCCGGTGCACTGATATTTGATGAGAACCAGAATTTGGTCCCTGTTGACCAGGCCCTCCACCACTCGCGCACGCCACTTCAAAATTGAACAAGCACAACGACAATGCACTTTGGAGGAATAGACCCCATGCGTCCTGACAAGAAAAACCTGACCACGCTATCTGCAGCCACACTGGCTGTTCATGGGGGTAACGTAATTGACACGACGACTGGCGCGGTGCGTACGCCATTAGTCATGGCCAACTCCTATCTACTGCCGGATGATCCTTCGACAATGGATTGGTCCAGCCCAGATGGTCTTGTGTATACCCGTAATCAAGGGCACAACCAGGTGTGCCTGGAGAAAAAACTCGCAGCGCTTGAGGGGACTGAGTCTAGTGTTGTGTTTGCAACCGGCGTAGCTGCGTTGCATGCAGTGTTTTTTACATTTTTGAAGAGCGGTGACCATGTCCTGGTGAGTGATGTCACCTATGAAGCCGTATGGCGGTTGTTCGCCGAGCTTCTGCCTGAGCGCTATGGTATTGAGGCAACGTTTGTAGATATGGGCGATCTGGAGGCTGTCCGGCAGGCATTCCGGCCCAATACCAAGCTGCTGCACACTGAAACGATCGCGAATCCTACGACCAAGGTCGCGGACATTGCTGCGTTGGCCGAGATTGCGCACGCTCAGGGCGCGTTGATCTCTGTAGATGCAACGTTTACACCGCCACCTTTTTTCCGTGCCAGTGAGCATGGTGTAGACCTGGTTGTTCATTCGTTGACCAAATACATTAACGGTCATGGTGACTCGATGGGAGGTGTGGTCCTGGGTTCTACCCAGATGATGAATCACATCAAGCACGACGCACTGGTTGACCTTGGCGCAACCATCTCGCCGTTCAATGCCTGGTTAATCATGCGGGGCTCAGTCACGCTGCCTTTTCGTTTGAAGCAGCACCTGAGCAATGCGGAAAAACTGGCTGCTTACCTCGAGTCAGATGACCGTGTTGCCTATGTTTATTACCCCGGGCTTGCCTCTCATCCGCAGCATGAATTAGCTCAGCGACAATTTGCAGGTCGTGGTTTTGGGGCAATGATGGCCTTCGCAGTGAAAGGCGATCCAGACACCCAAAATCGCTTTGTTTCTAACTTGCGCATTATTACGTCTGCCGTTTCACTGGGCCATGATGAAACGCTCATTGTGCATGTGGGCGCTGAGGGCCGTGGTGGCTTCGACAAGTATCCCAAGGAATTTCAAGAGTACGGTCACTTGCGTTTATCGGTGGGTCTTGAAGACGCTGATGACCTGATAAAAGACATTTGCCTGGCGTTGGATGAAACGTTCAAGTGATCTGATAGGTTTTATCATTAGTTGTTGTGTTACAGCGTCACGCACAGGGTTTGGTCAACCCGTCTTTACCCCCGTGCACGCGGGGGTTTTTTTTAAGCTCAGGATAAGTTTGCACATATGGTGCAATGTCTCGCTCGAAGTGAGCAAGGTGATTTTCATTAACGAGATTTTAAAGGAGCTTTAATCGTGGCTTGGTTAAGTTTAATTGTTGCTGGGCTGCTTGAGGTGGTTTGGGCATTTTCAATGAAACAATCTGAGGGTTTTACACGGGTAATACCCACTATCGTGACATTGGTCATGTTGCTAACCAGCTTTGCGCTGCTCTCGTTCTCGATGAAAAGTCTTCCACTAGGCACCGCTTATACGATCTGGACAGGTATCGGGGCGGTGGGTGCATTTTTAGTTGGTATTGCTTTCCTCGGAGAGCCAGCCAGCATTCTGCGAGTGGCCGCCGCGATTTTAATTGTTTCCGGCTTGGTGATGATGAAAGTGGCTTCGACATAAAGTTTCGAGCATTTTGCTCATGAGATTGATCAATTTGCCATGTTCTCTGAGGTGGCAATGCTGATGTAGTGTTGGTGATAAGGCGATCGCCTCATAATAATAACTTACGGAGCTATGTGTTCAGCTGTCAAATCTTTACTGCCCTTGAATCCAATTACAATACCTAGGGATGTACATATGAACTCGCTAAGAAAAATGTGTTTTATCGCGTTCTTTCCATTGTGCTTGAATGTAGCGTGGGCCAAAGATTACACAACCCTGCGCTTTGGCGTGGATGCTAACTACGCGCCCTTCGAGTCGAAAGCGGCTGATGGCAGTCTCAAAGGATTTGACATTGATTTGGGTCATTCGATTTGCGCCAAACTTCAAGTCAAATGCATCTGGGTCGAGAGCGATTTTGACGGTCTGATCCCAGGCCTCAGAGCCGGTAAGTTCGATGGCATTCTCTCATCCATGACAGTGACGCCAACACGCGAAAAAGCCATCGACTTTTCGAATGAGCTGTTTTCCGGGTTCACGGCCTACGTCTTCAAAAAAGATTCGGGCCTCAGCACAGACGTAGCGTCACTCAAGGGTAAAACGGTCGGTTACTTCCAGGGCAGCATCCAAGAAGCCTACGCAAAGGCTGTTCTGGACAAAGCAGGCGTAAAAATCCAGTCCTATCAGAACCAGGACCAGGTGTATTACGACCTCGTAGCTGGGCGGCTGGATGCATCCTTGCAGGACGCATTGCAGGCCCAGTTAGGTTTTCTCAACTTGCCACAGGGTGCCGATTACGAAAGCAGCCCGTCCGTTGAGAGCCCTTATCTTCCTTCCAAAACCGCGATCGGCATTGCCAAAGGTAACGTGGAACTCAAGGCATTGCTCGATAAAGCGATCCGGGCTTTGCACGAAGATGGCACCTACGATTCGATCCAGAAGCAGCACTTCGGCGATCTGAATCTTTACAGCGGCAAATAACCACCCGGCGCTCACCCTCTGGATGGGCGCTTATCGCTATTAGGTTGCTGATTATGTTCGACACACTATTAGGCGTGCTGGGGCTCTCTGCATTCAGCCTGAAGGGGTTTGGCCCTTTGCTGCTCGAAGGCGCCTGGATGACCGTCAAGCTGTCCCTTTCTTCTCTGGCGTTGAGTGTGCTGCTGGGGCTGATCGGGGCCAGCGCCAAACTGTCCAGTCTCAAGCTGCTACGTCTGCCAGCGCAGCTTTACACCACACTGATCCGGGGGGTGCCGGATCTGGTCCTGATGTTATTGATTTTCTACAGCCTGCAAACCTGGCTGACGGTACTCACAGTCGCTCTGGGCTGGGATTACATCGAGATCAACCCCTTTGTCGCCGGGATTATCACCCTTGGATTCATCTACGGCGCGTATTTCACCGAAACGTTTCGTGGCGCAATGCTGGCAGTGCCCCGGGGGCAGGTCGAAGCCGCTACTGCTTATGGTTTAAGTCGGACTCAGCGTTTTTGCTTCGTGATGTTCCCGCAAATGATGCGGTTCGCTTTGCCGGGACTTGGCAACAACTGGATGGTGATTTTAAAAGCCACCGCGCTGGTGTCGATCATCGGTCTGGCTGACTTGGTGAAAGCCGCCCAGGACGCGGGGAAAAGCACCTATCAATTATTCTTCTTCCTGGTGCTTGCTGCATTGACGTACCTCGTTATCACCAGCCTTTCAAATCTTGTCCTGCGCTTACTTGAGCGGCGCTACGCGGTGGGTTCACGGGAGGCGGTGCGATGATCGAGCTCTTGCAGGAGTATTGGAGGCCTTTCTTCTTCAGCGATGGTCAGCAGATAACCGGTCTGGCCATGACGTTGTGGCTGCTCAGTGCCTCACTGTTCATCGGCTTTATCGTGTCGATTCCACTGTCCATCGCTCGAGTGTCGCCCAGATTCTATGTGCGTTGGCCGGTGCAGTTTTACACCTACCTGTTCAGAGGTACGCCACTCTATATCCAGTTGCTGATCTGCTACACCGGGATCTATAGCCTGGCTGCAATACGTGCGCAGCCTGCGCTTGATGCGTTCTTTCGTGATGCGATGAACTGCACCATCCTGGCCTTCGCCTTGAATACTTGCGCCTACACCACTGAGATATTTGCCGGGGGCATTCGCAACATCGCCCATGGAGAGGTTGAGGCTGCGAAAGCTTACGGCCTCTCAGGTTGGAAGCTCTACGCGTTTGTAATCATGCCATCAGCCTTGCGTCGCTCGCTGCCGTATTACAGCAACGAAGTCATTCTGATGCTGCACTCGACCACGGTGGCGTTCACCGCCACTGTTCCGGACATTCTTAAGGTCGCGCGAGACGCGAACTCTGCGACCTTCTTGACCTTTCAATCGTTTGGGATTGCGGCACTGATTTACCTGGCGGTGACCTTTGCCCTGGTCGGCCTGTTTCGAATCGCCGAGCGTCACTGGCTGGCTTTTCTTGGTTCGACTCACTGAGCCCAGTAGCTGACACTGCTGCTCCAATCCGCGTTAGAGGATGACTGCAAACATGTACAAATTGACTGTTGAAGGGCTACACAAAAGTTACGGTAGCCATGAAGTACTCAAGGGCGTTTCCCTGCAAGCCAAAACAGGCGACGTGATCAGTCTGATCGGCGCCAGTGGCTCTGGAAAAAGTACGTTCCTGCGCTGCATTAATTTTCTTGAAACCCCCAACGACGGTGCCATGAGTCTGGATGGCAAACCGATCCGCATGGTTAAAAACCATATGGGGCTGCGCGTGGCGGATGACCATGAATTGCAACGATTGCGCACCCGCCTGGCCATGGTGTTCCAGCACTTCAACCTGTGGGGCCATATGACCGTGTTGGACAACATCACCATTGCTCCGCGGCGGGTGCTGGGTGTGAGCAAAAAAGATGCGGAGGATCGTGCCCGGCGATACTTGGAAAAGGTAGGACTGCCGGCCCGTGTTGCCGATCAGTTCCCAGCGTTTCTGTCCGGGGGGCAACAGCAACGGGTAGCCATTGCTCGCGCACTTGCGATGGAGCCTGAAGTCATACTGTTCGACGAGCCTACATCGGCGCTGGATCCGGAAGTGGTGGGCGAAGTGCTGAAAGTCATCCAGGGGCTTGCAGAAGAAGGGCGGACCATGATCATGGTGACCCATGAAATGGGCTTTGCCCGCAAGGTCTCGAACCAACTGCTGTTTCTTCATCAGGGACTGGTTGAAGAGCAGGGTGGACCTGAGATTCTGGATAATCCCAGAAGCGAGCGCCTGCAGCAGTTTCTGTCCAACGGGCTGAAGTGAAATGCCTTGACTATGAACAGCGGAATAAAGAACCACGGCACCTCTGAGTGTTTGGGGCGTATCGACGAGGCCATCGTCGAGGTGCTGCGCCGCAACGGGCGCATCACCTATAAAAAACTCGAGCGAGAGCCTTTGTCAGAAACGCGTTCGCAAGCTGGAAAGGCTGGGAGTCATCCGTGGTTACGGCGCGTTCATTGACGAGCACAAGCTATCACCCGGTTTGTCTCTGGTAGTTCTGATGAGGTTGGCTGAGGGCAGGGGATGCAACTGTAGTTCAGCCATAAGGTACTGCTTGCGGCATCATTCGTTGCTGTTGCAGCGTTTTCGCTCTTGGGAGCAGAGGTCGGTGCTGTCGACGTTTACCTTCACTTATCTAGGCAGTCGTGACGGTAGTTTCGTCATTCGGCCGAAGGACGATCTACCCGCTGATTACGATCCTTGCATCTGGCCTTGGTCAGCTCGCTCGACCTGGGGGAAATTGCGTGCAATGCCGGTGATGCCTCACTCCAAGCCACGGATGCCCGTCTACTGGCCGAGGGCTGGTGACGCAGACGATCGATGCCATGAACGGGTTAGCAGGAAAAATCCGCATGTCGTGCAGCAACATTGAGGCGGCGACATTGACGGCATCAACCAGTCGGTGGCGACCGCAACTGAAGAGCAGAATGCGCTCATTGATTCGTTAAACGTTGACATCACCAAGATCAAAACCCTCAACCAGGAAGGCGTGGAAAATCTCCAGGCTACCTTGATTGCCTGTGACGAGCGTGAGCGACAAGCCTCGCGACTCAAGCAGTTGGTGGATGGTTTCGAACTTAGGACGTAGCACGGCGCACTCCAGACAAACCGCGAGCGATGTCATGGGTTCAAGCACGTGAGATCAGTAGCTTTATACCCGCGGCGCCGAAAACTAACCCCAGGGTGCCTTCGATCCATCGACGTGCCCGACGATAACCTCGAATCATCGGTGCCGTGGAGAAGACGATCGCATAGCTGCAGAAGATAGTGACGCTCAGTACGGCGCAGCCAGCCAGGATAATCATAACTGTTTCAGGCGTCGCGTGTGGCCCCAGCCCCAGGGTCATGGTTGCGATCCAACCCAGCAGCGCCTTCGGGTTTGTGAGGTGCATAAGCAGGCCGCGCCGGTAAAGGACAAAGCCCGAAACGGTTGGTGCGGCAACCAGTTCTTTTTGAAGACGCTCGTCAGAGTCGAGGGCGGAGCGGCCAGCTTTGATGGCGAGGAAAAGCAGGTAAATTCCTCCGACTATTTTGAGGGCGAAGAGCGCTTGCGCGTATTGGGCTAGAATGGCTGATACGCCCGTGGCGGCCATCGATCCCCAGAAAAAAGAACCACTGATTACACCTGCTGCCAGCATAAGCGCAGGTTTTCTGCCCTGGTGCATGGCGACGCCCATGATGCGCATGTTGCTGGGGCCAGGGCTTGCTGCTCCCACGATATAGGCGGTGAATACAAGCAGGAGGTGGTGGAGATCAAATGACATTTGTAGCCCCTTGACGATACATGCCAGTCAGTAGATTAAGTGTTTGTAGCGTGCACGTCATTCCGTCAGTCCCCCAAATCTCAACCACTCTCCTTCAGTGCCTTCTTGGACTATTTTTGTAAGCTGCAATGAGTTCTTTGGAAAACGTGGTTTCCAACGCACTCGGTCTTTGTCCATCCACTTAATGCCGATCGAGCCACACCGTCTGCGCGTTGCAGAATTCGCGTACCCCGAAGTGCGAAAGCTCGCGACCAAAACCGCTCTTCTTCACACCGCCGAAGGTGACACGCGGATCGGAGGCGCAGTAACCATTGATAAATACACCACCGGTTTCCAGTTCACCGGCCATCTGTTGGGCACGTTCCACGTCGCCTGTATAAATCGTTGCGGCGAGGCCGAACTCACTGTCATTTGCCAGTGCCATGGCGTGGGCGGCATCGCGTGCGGTAATGATCGAAGCGACCGGGCCAAATAGTTCCTGCTTAAACGAGGTCATCTGGTCGGTGACATCAGCAAAAACCGTTGGCTCGTAGAAGTTACCGCTACCCTCGGCCTTCTTGCCACCCAGTAACAACGTAGCACCTTCCTCCAGAGTGTCGCGCACTTGCTGATCCAGTTCGTCACGCAGATCAAAGCGAGCCATCGGGCCGATGTACGTGGCGGCGGCCAGTGGATCACCGACCACCAGTTTTTGCGTGGCCTCGACGAATTTGCGCGTGAATTCCTCGACAACGCCCTGCTCGACAATCAGGCGCTTGGCCGCCGCGCAGACTTGCCCGGTGTTCTGATAACGGCCAATCACGGCGGCTCTCACTGCATCGTCGAGGTCGGCATCGTTGAGCACGATAAAAGGGTCGGAGCCGCCCAGTTCCAAGACGCATTTTTTCAACGCCGCACCGGCCTGCGCGCCGATGGCCATGCCGGCTCGTATGCTGCCGGTGAGGGTGACGGCTGCAATACGTGAGTCTTTGATCGCCGTGGAAACCCCTTCCGGCGTGACGTTAATGACTTCGAAAGCCCCTTCAGGAAATTCAGCTTGCTGGAAGGCGTCCAGCAATAAGTAAGCGCTGCCCATCACGTTCGGCGCGTGCTTAAGCACGTAGGTGTTGCCGGCGAGCAATATCGGAACGGCGCCGCGCAGGACCTGCCAGATCGGGAAGTTCCACGGCATCACCGCGAGAATCGGGCCGAGTGGGCGGTATTCAATGCGTGCTTTTCCGCCCTCAACCAATGTCGGTTCAGCGTTGAGCATGGCCGGGCCGTGTTCCGCGTACCAGTCGCAGAGCTGCGCACACTTTTCGATTTCGCCATGTGCTTGAGTGATCGGCTTACCCATTTCCAGGGTGATCATGTTCGCCATCGTTTCTGCGTTGTTGCGCAAGACGTTGGCCAGCGCGATCAGCCGTTGCGCGCGTTGCGCAACCGGTGTGCCGCGCCAGACACGGAATCCGGTCGTGGCACGTGACAGTGCGGTTTGCAGCGCCGCTTCGGATTCAAAAGGGTAGTTAGCGATCTGCTCGCCGTTGACGGGATTGATCGAAATGGCATGAGTGAGGCTGGAAATGTTGGTCATGGCATTGTCCTGCGAGGTGGGAATGCGTTCAGACTACGGTGGCTTTTGTTTTCTTAAAACTGAATAATGCTGATCGTATCGTTCACGTATGGAGAATGACTTGGATCTGGTTCAGCTGGAGATTTTCAAAGCGGTCGCCGAGCACGGCAGCATCAGCGTCGCCGCCCAGCACATCCATCGTGTGCCGTCGAACCTGACGACGCGGATCAAACAGTTGGAGCTGGATCTGGGCGTTGACCTGTTTATTCGCGAGAAAAGCCGTCTGCGCCTGTCGCCAGCCGGTTGGAGTTTTCTCGACTATGCTCGACGCATTCTCGATCTGGTCCAGGAGGCGCGCGCGACGGTTGCCGGGGAAGAGCCGCAAGGATCGTTTCCCCTTGGGTCGCTGGAGAGCACGGCGGCGGTGCGTATTCCTGAATTGTTGGCCGCCTATAACCAGAAGCACGCCAAGGTCGAACTGGCACTGTCCACCGGTCCTTCCGGGACCATGATCGACGGAGTGCTATCGGGTCGATTGGCCGCTGCGTTTGTCGACGGGCCGGTGCTGCACCCGGCACTGGAGGGTGTGCCGGCATTCGAGGAAGAGATGGTGCTGATCGCGCCGCTCAACCATTTGCCGATCCACCGTGCGCAGGATGTGAACGGCGAAAACATCTACGCCTTTCGCTCCAATTGCTCTTACCGCCATCACTTTGAAAGTTGGTTCGCCAAGGATGCTGCGGTGCCCGGCAAGATTTTCGAAATGGAGTCCTATCACGGCATGCTGGCCTGTGTCAGCTCTGGTGCTGGCCTGGCGCTGATGCCGCGCAGCATGCTCGAAAGCATGCCGGGCTGCACCACGGTGAGTGTGTGGCCGTTGTCGGAGTCCTTTCGCTATTTGCGAACCTGGCTGGTGTGGCGCCGGGGAACGGTATCGCAAAGCCTGACCATGTTCGTGCGTTTGCTCGAAGAGCGATGCACAGCGTCGGGCCATGGTTTTTCAGAGTTTTAACCTCTACCGGTATATCGACCGTTCCTGGCGCGATGCTCAGTCTGTGAGGCTGGCCGTTGCGCATACGCTCAAACAAGCACGGAACGTTACCTGCCGCTCCTTCCCATCAGGCGCCAGGTATTGGCGATCGCAACACGTTGTTGTTGACCGCAGGACAACTGGCTCGGGAACTTACGAGCGTGATCCCCATGCCCACTTTGATCAATAACTCTTTAGCTCTGGCGTTCGCATCGCACCGCCTGCGGACGTCAAGCTCGTAGATGGCGAGAGGGTGCCTAAAATCTGAGCGCCAGGGAAGACAGTGACAGTTTGATGGTCATTCAGGCGCCTTCGAGCAGCAACGGGCCGAACCCTTTTCGAGATTCTGTTGGATAACCGCTCCACGACGACCTCTCTGCTTCGATAAAAGAGATCGATGGTAGTGAATTAATCCTGTGGCGGCGTCTCCAGCGGGGGCTACAGCGACGGTTGGTAACGAGTGGGAGCTGCTTGCTGAGGATCGGTTAGCACCCGACATTGGTGTCTGAGGCCAGGCTAAGATTCATTCGAATGGCGCTGTGCCTAGTCGTTCGTATTTAATGGCCTTTGTACTCGCTGATTATGTGATGGCGATTGCGTCGATGAGCCTATGACCTCATTCTGCGGTTATCGAGTCGTAGAGCTGCCTTAGGCGCTGGACCGCCGGGGCGATATCCGCCTCCTTGATGCCTCCGTACCCCAGTACTAAAAGGTCGTCATCAACGACTGCATCAAGCTGGTAAGAGCCCCTCAGGGTTAGGCCAAATTCTGGTGCACGACGAATCATTTCCCGGGCGATGCCTTTAGGGATAACGGTGACTGCGAGGTGGATTCCTGCAGCGCCTGCGGAGAATTGAATCTTAGAGCCAAACTGCTGGAGCAGACTTCTTTGCAAGAGATTTCTTCTTCCTGCGTACACGGTCCGCATCTTCCGAATGTGCCTCGCGAAGTGCCCCTCCTCGATGAAGTCCGCCATAGCTGCCTGGACGGGGAGAAGGCCTGGGCGATACAACTGGGTCATCCCTTTGCTAAATGCTTCAGCCAGGGCCTCAGGTACTACCAAGTAGCTCAAGCGCAGGCCAGGGAAAGTCACCTTGCTAAAGGTTCCGAGATAGATAACTCGGTGCTTGGTATCGAGTCCCTGCATTGATGGCAGAGGCTCGGTGTCGTAGCGAAACTCGCTGTCGTAGTCGTCCTCAAGTATCCAGATGTTCCGCGCGTCACTGAATGCAAGCCACTCCCGACGGCGCTGCAGCGACATGATGTTGCCAGTAGGATATTGATGTGATGGCGTGATGAATGCAAAGCGGGGATTAATATCATTGGCCAATTCAGGAAGGCAGGCCCCATCCGAGTCGATTGTAATGGGGTGAGCAGCGAGGCCGGCGGCTGAGAACACGACTGGAGCTCCCCAGTGGCAAGGTGTCTCGATCAGCGCGCTGTCACCCGGATCACTCAACAATTTTGCCACCAGATCCAGTGACTGGTGGGTGCCCATCGTTATGATGATCTGCTCGGGTCTGCATTTTACCGCCCTGGATGCATAGAGGTATGAGGCGAGCTCTTCACGAAGTCGGCGGTATCCTCCGTGCTCAGCGTATCCGGTGAGCTCCATGTGGTTTTTCCGGAAGTACCTGTTTTGCAGCCGCCTCCAGATGTGAAAGGGGAAAAGGTCGGCATCGGCTACTCCAGGTACGAAGGCGCCACGGGCTTTGGCGAGGCCAGTGACTCTGGACGTTATTGCTAAGCCGCGGCGCGAAAGCAGCGCTGCTGTGTACTCGGCTTTCTCTACCTTCTTAGCCGGAATATAGATTTGCGGAAGAGTGTCCGCTACGTACGTTCCGCTGCCGGGGCGTGAATAGAGATAACCCTCCTCGGTGAGTCGCTCGTACGCCAGTGACACGGTGATTCGGGAGATTTGCAGCTGATCGGCCAGAGATCGAGTGGAGGGCATTTTGAAATCCACGGGCAACCTCCCCTCGAGGATGGAATCCTGGATGATGCGATAGATCTGCCTCTGCAGCGTTTCACTGCCTTCCCTGTCCAGCTTCCCCACCAAGAAGTCATGGATTTGCGCGTTCATAAACTGGACCCAAGATCAGCAAATATTTGTGTGTCAAAGGTAAGTCCAATAGCGAGCGATGTCAGCTCCGTATTTTAGAATCGCCCCGGAACCCACGTTCATGTGCATCCTGACCCCCGATAACCCGGACCTGGACCGGACCTATCTTGAGGTTGCTGATGCTTTTGGAAGAGTGTCTAAAAGTGGACTTATAAGTTAGATAGTTCTGGATCTAATCGTACTGTCCAATCTGCATTATCGTCACTTTCGCTGCGCAGAGCAGCCGCTGATTCCGATGTTTATTCAGAGTGACGATCCGTGAAAACTCAAACCAATGCGCCGAATGATCATGTCCTCACCGCCGCTGCTCCACATGCCTCTGACGAGCAGGCGCAGGCCGTGGCGTTGGAGCAGTTCGGCCTGCACTGCCAGGCACAACTGCTCGCCGGCGAACGTGACCTGAACTTCCATCTTCGCTGCCAGGATGGCCGTCAGTTCCTGCTGAAGGTTTCCAACTCAGCAGAGGACGTCAACGTAACCGACTTCCAGAACAAGGCGCTCCTTCACGTCCAGCGCACGGATCCCACCCTGCCCGTATCGCGTGTTTATCCGAACCAGTCCGGCACCTATCAGATTCCGGTCGAACTGGGTGGACAACAGGTCCTGGTGCGCCTGCTCTCATTCGTCGAGGGTGTACAGCTCAACAAGATCGAAGCTCCCAGCCAGGTCCTTAGGGAGAATCTGGGCGTACACCTCGCTCGCTTGGGAATTGCCCTGCGTGGCTTCTTCCATCCGGCTGCCGGCCATGAGCTTCTGTGGGACATCAAGCACTGTTCGCGCATGGGCAGTTTGCTGGATCTGATTCCCGACCTCGAAGACCGGAGCCTGGTAGCCCGGTTCCTCGAGAACTTCGAAACCTACGCGCTCCCACGTCTTCAAGGTCTTCGTGCTCAGGTCATTCACAACGACCTCAACTTCCACAACGTGATCGTTGAACGTGATCGTCCGGAGAACATCCGCACTATCCTCGACTTCGGCGACATGGTTCATGCACCGCTGATAAACGATCTGGCTGTGGGCGCCTCCTACCAGTTGGGCGCTGGCGAACACGTTCTATCCCAGGCGCTGCCCTTCATCGGTGCGTACAACAGCGTATGCCCGCTGGAAGAGGTTGAGCAGGAGATTCTCTTCGATCTCATTGCTGCACGCATGGTGATGACTGTCGCAATCACGAACTGGCGCGCGACGATGTATCCGGAAAACCGCGCATACATCTTGCGCAATGCCCCATCCGCGTGGGTTGGCCTGCGTGGCTTCTCAAAAATTCCCCGTGGACTCGCTCAAGAACAAATCGCTCGCATCTGCTCCATGGAGGCAATGGCATGACAATGGTTAATGGCTTCACGGCGACCGACGCCGAACATCTCTCCCAGCAAGAGCGCGAACTCATCGCACGCCGCGACCAGACCCTCGGCCCGGCATATCGCCTCTTCTACGAGCGCCCCCTGCACATCGTGAAGGGCGAGGGCGTATGGCTCTACGACGCCGACGGCAAGCGCTACCTGGACGCTTACAACAACGTCGCATCGATCGGTCACTGCAATCCGCACGTGGTCAACGCGATCTGCGAGCAGGTGAAGGTGTTGAACACGCATACGCGCTATCTGCACGAGGGCATCCTGAACTATGCAGACAAGCTGCTGGCGACGTTCCCGTCTTACTTGAACCACGTGATGTTCACCTGTACCGGCAGTGAAGCGAACGACCTGGCCTTGCGAATCGCCAAGCAGTACACCGGCGGTACTGGCGTGATCGTTACCGAACTCGCCTACCACGGCATCACTGACCTGGTGTCTGCTGTCTCTCCCTCGTTGGGAGCAGGCGTCGAGCTGGGCACGTTCGTCCGCAAAGTCCGCGCACCTGATGCCTACCGCCTAGGCGTCGAAAATGTTGCGCGGGTCTTCGCGGAGGATGTCCGCGCGGCCATCGATGACATGCGCGCCAACGGCATAAAGCCTGCGGCCATTCTCTTCGACGGCATTTTTGCCAGCGATGGCGTTCTATCCGACCCTGCCGGCTTTGCAAAGGATGCGATCGCCCTGGCGAAGCAGGAGGGCCTGCTATACATCGCCGACGAAGTCCAATCCGGTTTCGGGCGCACTGGCTCCCATCTCTGGGGCTTCCAGCGCCACGGCGTCGAACCCGATATCGTGACCATGGGTAAACCCATGGGCAATGGTCAGCCGATCGCCGCCGCGGTCATGCGCTCTGATGTCGTCGAAGAGTTCGGCCGTATCGCTCGCTACTTCAACACCTATGGTGGCAACCCGGTTTCCTGTGCTGCGGCTAATGCCGTGTTGGACTTCATCCAGAACGAAGGACTGCTGCGCAACTGTGCGTCGGTCGGTGCTTACCTGAAGGCTGGAATCGAGGAGCTTGCCAAGCGTTACGAAGTCATCGGCGACGTTCGTGGTGCAGGCCTGTTCCTAGGGGTTGAGCTGGTTAGCGATCGCTCCACCAAAGCTCCCGACGCTGACGCCACGCGCCAGGTGGTCAACGGGCTGCGTGAGCGCGGCGTGCTGATCAGCTCTGCCGGTCCGATGGAAAACATTCTGAAGGTTCGTCCTCAACTGATCTTCCAGCGAGCGCAGGCGGACATCTTCATCGAAACCCTCGACAGGGTACTTGGTGATCTTAAGTAAGTGCCGCCAAGGCCGAAGTGGGGCGCGAGATGCTCCCACTTCGCGTAGGAGATTTTGATCACTTTCTAGTAACGGAGGTACGTGGTTTCTCCCCAGATAATTTGCATGCGATTAACCAGGACAGGTGGGCTCTGCAAACGGTGTTGTTTGCTTCAGTGCCATCCAGATCTCTGTCGTAGCGGTCGTGAGGAAATAGGTTTCCACTCACTGCTAAGGGATCTTCCTGTCCTCCAATTCTGCCTTTTACTAACTAAAACAATTACTCGCAGCTTTATAGGAGCGCGGCAATGAAGGCGAAAGTACTGAGTCTTGTGGCACTGAGTGGGTTGGCAATCGCGGGGAATGCGATGGCAGAGAGCATCACGGTTATCTCATACGGCGGCGCTAGTAAGGATGCTCAGATAGCGGCTTTCTACAAGCCATTCGAGAAGGAGACCGGTACGAAAGTGATCGCCGGTGAGTGGAACGGTGAGATGGCCAAGGTAAAAGCCATGGTAGACACCAAGAGCGTGAACTGGGACACCCTGGACGTGGAGGACAACGATCTCGCGCGGGGTTGTGGCGATGGGCTCTTCGAGCAGCTCGACTACAAGCGTCTAGGGATTAAGGAGCCTCTAGTCAACGGCGCGCAGACCGAATGCGGCGTAGGCATTTTCGTTTGGTCGAATGTGCTCGCGTACAACGCTGACAAGCTCAAGGTCGCACCCACTGGGTGGAAAGATTTCTGGGACTTGAAGAAGTTTCCTGGCAAGCGCAGCTTGCGCAAGTCTGCACGCGGCGCCCTTGAATTCGCCCTCATGGCGGATGGCGTAGCTCCAGCTGATATTTACAAGGTGCTCTCTACGCCGGCAGGCGTGGATCGTGCCTTCAAGAAACTAGATGAGATCAAGCCGAACATTCAGTGGTGGGAAGCTGGCGCCCAGCCGCCGCAATACCTCGTGTCCGGTGACGTCGTGATGAGCTCTTCCTATAACGGCCGCATACATGTTGCTCAGCAGAACGGGGCCAATCTGAAAATCGTGTGGGATGGCAGCCTCTACCAGTTTGATGAATGGGCCATTCCTAAAGGGACTCCCAACCTGGATTTGGCCTATAAGTTCATTTCGTTTGCCATGCAGCCGGAGCAGCAAAAACTGTACACCGAAAAAATGGCGTACGGTCCCACCAACACTGCAGTTGCGGCGCTGCTTGATGAAAAGCTTGCCAGCGAACTGCCGACGCATCCGGAAAACATGAAGAACGCGTTGCAAATGGACGTCGAGTTCTGGACCGATAACGGCGAGTCTCTGGAGCAACGCTTTATGTCTTGGGCCAGCAAATAATCAGTGGCACCGGGTCACCGTAAGCTCCATCCCTTGGAAAAAAACAGTCGGCTCCATCGTAGATGGATTCCAACTACTGGGGTGGAGCATTACGTCACAACCTCTAAATATCACGTCCATTGGAGTTAACGAGCTCGAATAGTTGGCGGTATATGTAGACATGCTGATCAACGTAATCCCGCTGACTCCAGCCACGTGCGGAATTTTTTAATCTCAGATTGTCGAGTGTTGCAAACGTCCAGTACCGCTCGTAAATATTGGGCGCGGTGCGCACCTGCTGGAGACTGAACTGCCGTATGCCATAGTGCACAGCTTATTGCCGGTACGATGTTGAACGTAGCTTCTGTCGAGCCCTTACTCGCAGAAAACCCCTGTGGAACTGATATTTTTATCACTCTGCACATCGCTTTTTTAACGCCAACTAGTGCGTTCCAGCAACTGCCAAAGAATATCAAGCTTGCTCTTGAAGGTTTAGTGTCACGGATAAGTTGGTCTCTCCAAGGGGTATCAGTTATTCCTTGTGGAATTTTTAAATGTTGCCTGGCTCAACTCGGTGGCGGAGTAAAGCATGTATAGGCTTAACCTTCTACCAATACAATAATCAGAGGTAGTAGTACGATGGATGCAAGTTTTGTTGTAAGTAAAGATCAGGGCCAGGAGAGCAGCCTGAAGGCGGGTTTAAAGCCCCGACATTTAACGATGATGTCTATCGCGGGTGTTATCGGGGGGTCTCTGTTCGTGGGCTCTGGTAGCGTCATTCATAGTGCCGGCCCCGCGGCAGTTCTAGCTTATCTTGCTGGCGGGATTCTCATGATGCTCATCATGAGAATGCTCGGTGAGATGGCAACCTCTTCCCCCGACACTGGATCATTTTCTACCTACGCCGACCGTGCTATCGGGCGCTGGGCGGGATTCACCATCGGTTGGCTGTATTGGGGTTACTGGGTAATCCTCATGGCTTGGGAAGCCTACGTGGCCGGAAAGATCCTGCACAACTGGGCCCCCGGCATAAGCGTTAACGTTTTCGTGCTGGCCACGACTCTGGTGCTTATCAGCATCAACTTCTTCAATGTCAAGAACTACGGAGAGTTTGAGTTCTGGTTTGCCCTGATCAAGGTCGTGGCCATTTTCAGCTTCCTGGCAATTGGCAGCCTTGCGGTGCTCAATATCTGGAATTTCGGCACTGTTAGCGGAATCAGCAATTTAACCGAACACGGTTTTATGCCAAATGGTTTTGATCCCGTAGTAGGTGCCATGCTCGGGGTTATGTTCGGCTTCCTTGGTGCGGAAATCGCGACTATCGCAGCATCGGAATCTGACAACCCGTCGCGTCAAATTGTCAAGACCACTAAGTCGGTGATTTGGCGTGTCGCACTGTTTTATGTCGGCTCCATCTTCCTGATCGTATGCCTGGTCCCGTGGAATGACCCGATGCTGGGCGAATCCGGCTACGGCTCGTACCGCCGTACTCTCGAACTGCTTGGCATCCCTGGGGCTGAGCTGATTATGAATGCTGTAGTGCTGACATCTGTAAGCAGTTGCATGATCTCTGCCCATTACACGGCGTCCCGTATGTTGTTCTCGCTCGCGAGTCGTGGTGACGCACCGGCTGTTTTCAAAGTTACTTGGCAAAAAACAGGTGTGCCTATCTATGCCGTCATCGGCTCTTGCGCGATTGCCATCGTTCTAGCGTTCATTAACTTCAGCGAAACTCTGCGCCCCAAGGATGTGCTCGATACGCTGATGAACACCACCGGCATGATTGCTTTGCTGGTTTATCTGGTAATTGCGTATTCGCAGCTTAAAATGCGTCGCAAGCTCAAAAACCACAGCCAAGATATCCCGCTCAAAATGTGGCTCTATCCTTGGCTTACCTGGGCAGTGATCGTATTCATTCTGACGTGCATCGTGATCATGGCTTGTATGCCTGAATACCAAACCCTGATTGTGTCTACCGGTGGTGCGGCGATACTCGTCGCACTGATCGGTGTCGTCCATCAACTACGCAGCAACTATCGCTAAGGAAACTCCGAACAAGTCCTCAGATGTGTTGAAAGACGCCCTTACCACCTGATCCGAACCAGACATGAGCCAGATGAGCATTTCCGACTTCGAATATGCGGGCAAGCGCAAGCGGACCCGCCGCGAACGGTTCCTCGCCGAGATGGATCAGGTGGTGCCCTGGAGTGGCTTGCTGGGGCTGATCGAGCCGTTCTACCAAAGGCCGGTGGCGGACGTAAACCTTACCCGCTCGAAACAATGCTGCGTATTCATCTGTTGCAGAACTGGTTCTCGCTGAGCGATCCGGCCATGGAAGAGGCGCTGTATGAAATCACGCCCATGCGTCATTCGCACGCCTGATGCTGAGCGCGCCGATCCCCGAAGACACCACGATCATGAACTTCCGACGCCTGCTGGAAAAGCACCAGTTGGCCCCAGCAATCCTCGCAGTCATCAACGGTTATTTGCAGGAAAAGGGCCTCTCGCTACGCCAGGGCACTATCGTCGATGCCACCATTATTCATGCTCCCAGCTCGACCAAGAACCAAGACGGCAAGCGCGATCCAGAGATGCATCAGACAAAGAGGGGCAACCAGTTTTACTTTGGAATGAAGGCGCATATTGGCGCCGATGCCGAGTCGGGCCTGGTTCATCATGTCCATGGCACAGCAGCCAATGTGGCCGATGTCACGCAGGTCGCCGAGCTGTTACATGGCGAAGAAAATGCGGTGTACGCAGACGCTGGCTACACCGGTGTTGAGAAACGCGATGAGTATGAAAACCGTGAAGTGATCTGGCAGATCGCCGCCCGGCGCAGCACGTATTCCAAGCTGAGCAAACGTAGCCTGATCTACAAGGCCAAGCGCAAAGTCGAATATCTCAAAGCGCAGACGCGGGCCAAGGTTGAGCATCCATTTCGAGTGATCAAACGGCAGTTTGGTTACGTGAAACTACGGTTTCGCGGGCTGATGAAAAACACCGCTCAGCTGACCACGTTGTTCGCTCTGTCAAACCTGTGGATGGCTCGAAAACAGCTGGTGGCTATGGGCAAATTGCGCGCTTAACGCGGAGAGCTGGACGTAGAAGCCCGCCAAAACAGACGGTATGGGCTGTTTCTCGGCAAAGACCGTAGAGCGCTGCGACTTTTTCAACTCGTCACTCAGAGATGACGAGTTGATCGGCGCATCCCTAAGGAAAATCGGGACACTCACTTGCTTTCAATCTTACCCATCGTGCGTTCCTTTATAAACGCACGCACTGGACATCAAGACCTTGGAGAACCCCCTAGCAATGAACAAAAATATGCGTTTCAGCCATAAAATCCTGCTTGCCGCCGCCTTCATCGTCCTTGCTGCCTTTGCCTCGTTCACGTTGTACAACGACTATTTGCAGCGCAACGCCATTCGTAAAAACCTGGAAAACTATCTGCAGGAAATGGGCGGAGTGACCGCCAACAATATCCAGACCTGGTTGAACGGGCGCAGTCTGCTGATCGAGAACCTCTCGCAATCGGTTGCCCTGAATTCCGATGCCGACAACGTTGCCAGACTGCTAGAGCAAAAAGCCGTGACCTCGACCTTCAGGGGAGCCTGCCTCGGCAGCAAGGACGGCTCTTTCATCATTCGCCCGGACAGCAAGATGCCCGATGGCTATGACCCGCGTGTACGACCTTGGTACAAGATCGCGCAAGGCAGCAGCGGTTCGGTATTAACCGAGCCCTATATGGATCTGGCCTCCGGACAACTGATAATTTCCATTGTCGACAGCGTTATCAAAGACGGCCAAAATATCGGAGTGGTCTGTGGCGACCTGACTTTGCAGGCGATCGCCGACAGCCTTGGCACCCTGAATTTCAACGGCATGGGTTATGCCTTCCTGGTCAGTTCCGAAGGCAAGATCCTGGTACATCCCGACAAAGCGCTGGCAATGAAGTCGCTCCAGGATATCTACCCACAAGACACGCCGGCCATCAGCAGCGCAATAAACGAAATTCAGGTCGACGGCAAAACCCGCATTGTGACTTTCACCCCGATCAAAGGCTTGTCATCGGTCAACTGGTACATCGCTGTTTCGGTCGACAAGGAAAAGGCCTACTCGATGCTCAGCGATTTCCGTACCTCGGCAGTGATAGCGACGATCATTACTGTGGCCATCATCATCGCCCTGCTGGGCCTGCTGATTCGCATCCTGATCCAGCCATTGCACGTCATGACCCGCACCATGGCCGACATCGCCAACGGCGAAGGCGACCTGACCAAGCGTCTGACCATCCAGAGCAATGATGAGTTCGGCACCCTCGGCACTGAGTTCAACCGCTTCGTCGAGCGCATTCACGGCTCGATACGCGAAGTGTCCTCGGCCACGGAGCGAGTCAACGAAGTGGCGTTGCGTGTGGTCGCGGCTTCCAACTCGTCGATGGCCAACTCCGACCAGCAAGCCTCGCGCACCAGCAGCGTAGCAGCCGCCATCAACCAGCTTGGCGCAGCCGCCCAGGAAATCGCCCGCAACGCCGCCCAGGCATCGAACGAGGCCAGCGCTGCCCGCAGCCTGGCCGAGGATGGCCAGCAAGTAGTGGAACGCAGCATCGTGGCGATGAATCAGCTGTCGAGCATGCTCAGTGCCTCCAGCAACAACATTGAGTCGCTGAACAGCAAGACGGTGAACATCGGCCAGATTCTTGAGGTGATCACCAGCATTTCCCAGCAGACCAACCTGCTCGCCCTCAACGCCGCCATCGAAGCGGCCCGTGCCGGTGAGGCCGGGCGTGGTTTCGCGGTGGTCGCCGACGAAGTCCGCAACCTGGCGGACCGCACCCAGGAGTCGGCGCAACAAGTGCAGACCATGATCGAGGAGTTGCAAGTCGGCGCCCGCGAGTCAGTCAGCACCATGAGCGACAGCCAGCGTCATAGCCAGGACAGCGTGGAGATCGCCAACCTCGCCGGTAAACGCCTGAACAGCGTGACTTTGCGTATCGGCGAAATCGACGGCATGAACCAATCGGTGGCCACCGCCACCGAGGAACAGAACGCCGTGGTGGAATCGATCAACGTCGATATCACCGAGATCAATACACTGAATCAGGAAGGTGTGGAAAACCTACATTCGACGTTGCGGGCCTGTTCCGACCTGGAACAGCAAGCAGCGCGGTTGAAGCAGCTGGTAGGCAGCTTCCGGATTTAGGGTTTCTTCAACGACAAGTCCGCGCCTACGGAGATAGGTTCGGACTCATTCTGCACTTTCTCCCAGAGCTCCTCCGCGCCGGTAAATTCGGTGTCATCTTCGGCACTCAGGTCATCCGGGCCGTAACGACCCAAGCAGCCCTCGCCTAAGGTCGCCGGAGCTCTGGATGCCGCTTTATCCAGTGGATCAGCCCATTCCCCTATCTCATGCTTAAAATGCGCGACTGCTGCCGCACCAACCGATTAGTTCAGCATGTTGTAGATAGAGCTCGCTAGCATGGCTTGGAATCGTCTTTTTTTGCTCTCTATATGAATCGCCCCGGGTTTCCTAGACACTCTCCAGGCTCGCTGCGTAACGCTTTTCAAACTCTACCGGTGACAGTAGTTAACGCCACTCACTCCAGGCAGAGCCGGAATGCGGAGTCCTCCGGCCTGCTGCTTTGTACTCGCTTTAGGACTCGTCTCGAATTGGTCCTACGCAATTGATACCGTCGGCCGGACGACTGCTCTTCCGAGTGGCTGTAGGTAGAGCTCGCAAGCATGGCTTGGAGTCATCTTTTTTTGCTCTTGATACACCCTGAAAACAAGTCCAGAATCAAGTTCATTCCTGCAGCAGGAATAAAAGAACCCCCTTAGATTTCAATGGGTCGGACGCCAGATGCGAGTCTCGTTTCCCGCTCCAAGATTCAGAAAAAAGCCACTCAGATGAGTGGCTTTTTTTTTGCCTAAAATTTGTGTGCAGGGGCATGGAGTGGTTAGCGTTTTTGAGCAAAGCGCCCTCGAATCGCTTCTGAGGCGTAGCTTCTCACCTTATTCATCCCCCAAAGACGTTGATATCATTCTATACACCTCTGGGCAGGGGAGGTTGGGACGTCTTCGGAGCGGCCTTATACCTTGCTCATCCTGTGAGAATGGCTTTGTCAGCTTGACCTTGGGGCCCTCATTGGCAGATTCCGTATCAACTTTTAAATTCGCTCAGGTACTTGACGACCCGTTCAGCTTTCTGGGCAATTGGGCTTCGTCGCGTTCGAACGACTGGAAAAGAATGCTGGCGGTGGCATTTGCTTCTCCACCCGGTGCCGACAAATCCTAGGGTTGAGCCCGGGATCGTTGGTCTGCTCTGGCTCTATCCGCTACTGCTACGTTCGCCTTCCTGCCTGTGGCGTGCTTTTCCGGTCACTGGCAATCGACAACTGGTCTTGAGGCGTTTCACGCAGCTTGGGACGCAGTCCATTGCTCACAGGTGCATCTGCTAGCAAAGAGGTCACGCGGGTGGCCAACTTGATAGAAAAACGCCGCAGCTCGGGTACTGCCGTGGCCTCCCAATACTGGGCTTTGAGCATGGGGCCCACGTAACTAAGCCAGGGTATCGGTTGATATTGCTGATCCAGTACGCACAATTGCTCGTCCACCTGGATCCCGAAACCACAAGGGGCGGCGCTGATAAGTCCTTGCTTCAGCAAATTATTGACCAAGGGAGACTCGACTCGCTGGATATCGAGATTGGGACCGGTGCAATTGATAATTCTGCTGACCTTGAGCGATTCAGTTGCCTGGTCGCTGCGCCGTCGAAAGTCGACAATCAGGCCTTCGCCCAGCAGCGCCACGTTAATCAGCCTGCCGGCATGAATGGTCAACTGGCCATTGTCCAGATAATGCTGAAAATGTTCGAAAGTCGCAGGTGCCAAACGGTGACGGTGGACGTCCCACCAAGGCTGGACATGTCGCAGGAATTGTCGCTGCTGCGCGGTATCCATCGCCGACCAGAGTTTTTGTACCCAGGGGCGTAGGCTGTCAACCACGGCTCGCCAGTCGCCGCCTTGGTGCTGGTGCGCTTTGACCCGCTTGCGCAGCGTCGCCATCAATTGTCGAGGTGAACCGCGTCCCAGGTGCACTGGAGCGGAAAGAGGCGCGATGGCCTCCTGAAGATGACCCAAGGGCAAGAGCCCGCGCCGCGAGAGTAGATGGATAGGGCCTCGATGGCCCTTTTGGACGAGCTGCAGCGCCATGTCCACCGCCGTCAGGCCAGTGCCGATCAACAGTACCGCGGTGGCTGGATCAGACGCCAAGCAAGTGGGTGGTTCCCAGGGATCGTGCGCATAAGTTTCCGGGCGCAAGGTCTTGTTCAAGTTGCAGCAGTCGGCGGGAGGGAAGTTGCCAAAGGCGAGGATCACATGATCCGCCTCAAAAGTATGCCCGTCTGACAGCTTGAGCTGGGCGCCGTCGCCGTAGGGTTGCACCTGTGTGACCTGCGCGACAATCCGTGACAGTTGTACGCCAGGATTGAATCGTTCAGCGCTGTCGAGGACATCGTTCAAGTAGCTGCCATAGAGGCTGCGACTGACGTATGAGGTGGGCTCGACATCGTAGTGCCGGCTTTTGCAGAACCTCAGAAAGTCTTCCGGAACGTCGTCCAGCGCGCTCATTTTTCCAACGCTGGCGTTCAATAAGTGGAGGGGGCTGTTGGTGCCGTAGGCCAGCCCTCGGGCCATAGCCCGCGTGCGATTGATCAATATGATATGCAGGTTGGTGCAACCGCTGCGCAGGATCTGTGCCGCGGTGGCCACACCACTGAAACCGGCACCGACGATGACAAGCGTCTTCATGATAGTTGCCCTGTGGTGACGTAATGGCTAGTTCCAGCACCGACGGCGGTGCAGGAATGTTTCGATAGTGTGTGCTGCCTGCTCGACAGAAGCCGCTGCGCTATCGATCACGATGTCGGGAGACAGAGGGCGCTCATAAGGGGAGTCGATACCGGTGAAGTTCTTGATCAGGCCCTGACGTGCCTTGGCGTATAGCCCTTTGGGATCTCGTCGCTCCAGGACTGCCAGTGGCGCATCAATGAATATCTCAATGAAATCGTCAGGGGCGAAGAGAGCCCTGGCCATGCGCCGTTCTTGTTCGAAAGGCGAGATCAGGCATACCAAGGTGATCACGCCGGCGTCCACCATCAATCTGCCCACCTCGGCCGTACGCCTGATGTTTTCCTTGCGATCGTCATCGGCAAAGCCCAGGTCGGCGGTCAGGCCCTGACGAAGCCGGTCGCCGTCCAACAGGCAGGTGTGTAGTCGATGCTTATGCAGGTTGGCCTGGACCCGGTTGGCAATGCACGACTTGCCCGCGCCGGACATGCCGGTGAACCACAACAGGAGAGAACGATGGCCTTTCAGGTCGGAGTGGTCCTGACGTCCGATTTCGAAGTCATGGAGGACCAGATCCGAATGTGAATGAACGGTAGGCGGTAGTGCCAGCGAAGAGGGCATGAGGTATCTCCGTGGAGCTTGTATGATCAGAGCTCAATGACCGCGCGATAACGCACCTGGTTGTTGCGCAGCGCATCCAGGGCATGGTTGATGCGTGTCGCCGGGAAGGTTTCGACCAACGGCCAGACGCGATGCTCGCTGGCAAATGCCAACATTTGCAGCATGTCGTGACGCCCGCCGACGTTGGCGGTGGAGACGGTCAGGGTTTTGTAGGTCATGGCTGCGATGTCCAAGGTGATCGGGTTGGGCATGCCGGCAAAACACAAGGTGCCGCGGGGGCGCAGCAAGGCGATGGCGCTGGCCCAGTCCTGATCGTTGGAGGCGGTCACCAGCAGGAAGTCCAGGGTGTTTTCCTGTGCGTGCAACGTGGCCGGATCCAGGGTGTGGAAGTGGCGAGCACCCAGCTCCATGGCCTGGGCTTTCTTGTCTTCTGAGCTCGACAGCGCGGTCACGGTGCACCCGAACTTGGAGGCGAACTGAATGGCCAGGTGGCCCAGCCCTCCAATCCCCAGAACGCCGACCCGCATGTCCGGACGCGTACCGTGCAGCAGTGCGGTGAACACGGTCTGTCCTGCACAAAACAAAGGCGCAGCCATGGGGGAGGGCAGTGCGTCGGGGATGGCGAATACAAACCGTGCGTCGCAGGTCAAAAAGTCCGCGAAGCCCCCTCGGTGCCCATCGCTGCAGGTAGGCACCACGTTTGGGCAATGCTGCTCTTCACCCTTCAAGCACCACTCGCAGGCCAGGCATGCACCTTTGTACCAACCGACGCCGACCCGTTGTCCCAAGGCGAGCCCCGCTACCAAAGATCCGGTGCGAACTACTTCCCCTACCACCTCATGACCACACACTTGTGGGTATTGAGATGCTTCGCCCCAATGACCTTCGATCAAATGCAGGTCACTGGTACAGGCTCCACAATGGGTGACCCGGATCTCGACTTCATTGGGACCCGGGTCCGAGCGTGGATAAGTAAAAGGCTTCAACGGCGAGCCCGGGCTATGTGCCGCCCATCCGGTGGTGGTATGCGTCATGGGGTCTCTCCTGCGTGTAGGTGGAGCGCCGTGAAGTATTGCTGCGTCCATTCGGCATCGATCACCGGGCATTTCAGATGCGCGAGTTGTAACGGGGCCGGATGGCTGAAATGCTCGAAGTCGGTGATGATCATCGGAAGAATCAGCGACGTGCGCTGGAGCACGGGGTTGCCGGGTGCCTGGGTCTTGAGTCTGGCTTGCCATTCGGCCAAAGGGAGGGCAGTGAACCGGCTCGTCCCCAAGAGTGTCTGGATCCAGGTGCAGATCTGTACCCAGCGGGTGTTCACCGGGTTGTAAAGGTGATGGATCGGTGCCGAGTGCGTCGTCGGCTGGCCGAGGGCGCAATGCACGAAGATCCGGGCGACATAATCGACCGGCGTGAGATTCAGCGACCAGTCGCTTTGCGCTGGCCAGGCCTTGAGTGCGAGGCAGCTTCGAATCATCAGTCCGACGTAGTCGTCGGGGTTGATGCGGTCGCAGGCACTGGCCTGGGTGGGGGCGCTGATGTCACCGCATCGCAGGATGTTCAGATCTATCCCTGTCCGTTCACAGAACGTTATCGCCACGCGTTCGGCAACCAGCTTGGCTCGGTTGTAGCCGGTCGTCGGGATCGTTTCCGGCAAGGTCGAGGCGAAGATGACGCCGGCACCGCCCAGGGCAGCCAGGCGCAGCATCTCCAGGACGCCGCCTACATTGGTTTCGGCCAGGCGTTCATAACGCTTGAGCCAGTTGACCTCGGCGCCGCAATGAATGATGCAATCGACTTCCGAGGACAGTTGCCGGTGAGCCTCGGGTGACAGGCCTAGCCTGGGTTGGCTCAGGTTCGCAGCCACAACCTCTACTGGCCCCAGATCGGCCACCCGCTGCTGCGCGTGAGCCGGGCTATCGGCCCGCACCAGGCACAGAATGCGCTCCACGCCCGTCGTCTGTTGCAATTGGCGAACAATCATCCGTCCCAGGTACCCCGTAGCCCCTGTAACCAGGATCGTTCGCCGTGCCTGGCGCGGCGGCACATGCGCCACAGGTGCTTGCAGCCGGGACAGGTAAAGCTCGGTTTCGGCATCGACCGAGAAGGGGGCCTCCTGCACGGATTCCCCTTGGAGCCTAAGAGCGAGCAACTGCGTAATGCCTGCCAGGGTCGCATTACGGGTGATGTCGGCAACAGACAGATCGGCGCGGAAAGTGCGGTTAATCAGGTTCATCAGTTCCAGCAGCAACAGGCTGCCGCCCATCTCGAGGAAGTCACTGTCATGGCCCAGGGTGACACCCTGAAGGTGCAGGCAATCGCCCCACAAGGCGGCGACCCGGGATTGCAAGGGCGTGAGCGACGGTTTGTCATCCGGAAGAGAAACCAATGGCTGGTGCAGCAATAGGTGCGCGCCCAGGCGCTTCTGGCTGGCTCCGGCCGGGATCGAGGGGCTCAGGTAATAGGCTACCGGAACGCTGAAAGCGGGCAGGTGTTGACTCGCCCAATGCCGCAGCACGGTGGCCAGGGGCGGATGTTCGGGGTCCGCCGGCGTGACGAAGGCGACCAGTTGCAGGTCAAGCCCGTCGCCTCGCGTGGTGACCAAGGCCGTGCGTACCTCGGGGTGAGCAACCAGGACACGTTCTACGTCGCTGCTGAATACCTTGAACCCACGCAGCTTCAAATGCGTGGTGCTGCGGCCCAGCAGATGGATGTTTCCGGCCTCGGTGAGTCGCACCATATCACCGGTACGCAGCAGCCGTCGGGCCAGTTCCGGCTGGGTCAGCGCCAGCGGGTTGGTTATGAAGGCTGCCTGATCGGCCGCATCGTCCTGGAGATAACCCGGTGTGAGTCCCGGTGAGTGCACATAGAGTTCGCCGGGACTGCCCAGGCGAACGCATTCAAGTGTCGAGTCCAACACGTAGGCCTCGGTGCCGGGGGTGAGGTGCAAGCGGCCTGCGGGGCCGATCAGGGCGACGTCCCCGGCTTCGTTCGAGCCATACAGATCGAGTATCCGGCAGTGGGGCAGGCAACGTTCGAGTTGTTCGCGAATCGCGTCGGGCAGTTGCTCGCCACTCAGCCAGAGAGTGTGCACGGTGCGAAATGCCTGTTGGAACGCCTGCTCGTTTTGCAGCAGGCCGGCTACCAGGCTGGGCGTTATCATAAGTTGAGAGAGACGGCTGTCCTGGATAAAGCCTGTGAGGGCGTGGGGATCCAGCACCATGGCGTCCGGAATCAGGCAGGCAACCGCACCGCTGAAGATAGGGTAATACACATAGCCGGTCATCCAGGCATTGAGCCCCACACGGTCACCGGGTCGGATGTGCTGTTGCCAGAATGCGAGGGAATCGAGGCGACCGTTGTCAGCAATAGTGACCACCTTTGCCATGCCCGTGGTGCCGGAGGTCAGCAAACCATAAGCGACGTTCCCGAACGGCTGCGCCCGTAGCTCGCGCGCTTCGCCGCAGTGCTCCGGCAGATGGTCCAGCACCAGCGACCGGTAGCGGTCTGCCAGGGGCTTGAGGGTGAGGGTATCTCCCACCACGGCTACTGGGTCGAGTTTCGCCAGGATGTCCGCGGTCGCGTCGGTACCGTACCAGTGAGGGATGTCCAGGTATGGCCAGCGCAGCAGGCTGCAGGCGGTCATGGTCACCAGCGTGCGCAGGTCCTTGTCCAGGCGTATTGCGACCCAGCCCCCATGGGGGCACATGTCTAGGAGGCGCTCAGCCAGATTGCAGGCCTGGGCATTCAGTTCGCGAGCGCTCAGGCTGTGTTGGGGGCTGACCGCGACAATGCTGTCTGGCGCATCGCACAGCAACGCATGCAGGCGCGCGTGCCAAGAGGGGGATGGTGCGCGGATTGAGGCGTTGAGACATTGGGTCCTGATCTGCTGTTGGCGGCTGTGTTGGGCTGCCGCCCATTGATGCTGGGCAATCCGTGAGCTGATTTCATCCGTCGCCGGGTTATCTCGCTCGACGATGATCAACGCAACTTCGGTCTGGCGTGCTTGCGGGCTGTCGGGGCAGATCAGGCAGAGCTGGCGATGACCCAGGTGCCTTACGAACTCAAGCGACACGGGTTCTTCAGCGGTCGTCAGTGTCACGAGGGGCAAGTCTTGCAGTTGTTCGACTTCGCGGGTAAGCGCATCGAAATGACTGTGCGCAGGGCTGCTCAATAACCAGACAGCATAGTCGTCAGGCAATTGCGCTGCCCACCGCAAGGCACGTAGATGCTGCTGCCTTGTCGACGCCAACAACAGCACCCGTAGCCGTGCCGCTACCGGTTCATAAAGGCAAACGAGGTGATCCGCCATAGATGGCGCCCGTTGCCAGGCGGCCGCCAAGTGGAAGAACCTGTAGAGGGGCTGTTTGTCCCGCGCCGTGGATTCGACGGTTTCCGGGAAGGTGATTTGCGGGTGCGCGACTTGGGCAAAGCCGCAGGAGCGCTCGGCATCGTCATGCCAGCCTTGGAAAAACTGCCACTGTTCGACCTTTTCCGGTTCCCAGCTCAAAAGGCGAGGCGAAAAGTCGATACCGGCAAAATCACAAAAGCGCGCCAGGGTGCCTCGCGTATCACCCATCAAGTCGGCATCACTGTCCAGGTACAGCACCTGGTTGGCATCGCACTGTTCAAGTACCCGCTCATGGATGCGAGCCAGCTCATCGAAGCCGGATTCATCCGCGTCGAAATAGGTCGTGCCGCCGCTCTGGCTGACACGGTACAGCGACCGCATCACATCCAACGGTTGGCGGACCAGGAACACATGCCTGAACTGTGCCAGCCACGTGCTATCAACCGAATCGAAGTCGACGAAGTAGGCAATTTCCTTGGAGAATTGCAAGCGGTGTGGTGGTGCTGGAGGTTCACCGAGCAATGCCATCGCATCGACGTAGTCGGTGATTCCGGGCGGCCCGTTATTGATCCGACGGGTTTGTTCAATCAACGCATGTTTTTCGGGAAAATGCTTGGCCAGGAAGGGCTCGGAGAGCCTTTCATGCAACACCCTGACGTCTGGGTGCTGCATTACGGCCCGCTCGAAAGCGGTAGAGCGGCTGCGAGACACCGCCCACAGGATCACATTGGGCAGGTAATGAGATGACGTCAGCATAAACAGCTCCTTGTTAAGGCCTGTGCATGTGAAGCGTTCAGCGAGTGGCGGTGGGCTTTTTCAGCAGGATGAAGCCTGAAATCAGGATCAGGGCCAGACCGGCCGCGGTGCGGCCATTGAGCACTTCGTTGAACAGCAAGGCCCCCCAGGCGATGGCGAAGATCAGGTAGGTGTAGTCGAATGCGCCGATGATCGAGGTTTCGCCGATTTGATAGGCCCGGGCAATGCCGGTGCTGACCAGTACCATCAGGACCGCCAGCAGCACCATCACGCCCCAGTCACTGATCGCCATCGGCGACCAACCGCCCACCAGGAAACGCAGGCCCTCATTGCCCGGTAGGTGAGGGCCGGTCTGTGCGACGACAACGCTGCCGACCATGCCCATCAATAGCAGGACGATGTTGAGAGCCAAGGCCAGGTGCATCGGTACCTCCTTCGCGCACTTGCCCTTGGTCACGACCGCTGCGAGCGCATAGAAAATGGCCGCGAGCACGGGCAGCAGAGTCCATAGGTTGAAGTCACCCTGACTTGGCCTGAGTGTGACCACGACCCCGACGAACCCCACCAAGATGGCCAGCCATTTGCGCGGTGTGACATGCTCTTTCAGGGTGATTGCCGAGAACAAAGCGATAAACAGAGGTGTCGTATAGATTGCCAACGCGGCGATGGTCAGGCTGATAAAAGGCAGGGCGCTGTAAAAGGCGATCCACATCAAGGCAAGCAACAGGCTTCTCGTTCCTACCCACAAGGGGGAGAGTGGCCACTGTTGCGTTGTGTCGCGGCGGTACATCAATAAGGCGGCGAGCATGCCAATGGCCAGGAGCGAGCGGATCACATAAAGCTGCCACATCGATGTCTCGGTACTGGTGGCCTTGATAAGCGCGTCTGACACTGACAACAGGAACACCGAACCCACGACGATGAGGATGCTTTGTCGGTTTTCGGCGGCCGTAACCGTTGTTGTCGCAGACATGACGGGTCCTTTATGTGATCGACCTCAAGGATTCTGATTGAGCTCGAATTGCAGTTAAAGTGACTTATGGTTACGCAGGAGGAATGAAAATTATGGATAACTTCAAACGCTCACTGCCCCCACTTTCCAGTTTGGTTCCCTTTGAAGCCGCGGCCCGTCTGGAAAGCTTTTCCAAGGCCTCGGACGAGTTGCATCTCACCCAGGCAGCGATCAGTAAACAGATTCGAGCCCTGGAAGAGTTTCTCGGTGTCGCGTTGTTTATCCGTAGAAATCGAGCCGTATTCCTGACCGAGGCGGGCGCCGAGTTTCGCGACGCAGTGCGCACGGCGTTCCTGGGCATTGCGTCGCGGGCCGAAGACCTGAAATCAGGACGACACAACAGCGAAATCGTCCTGGAGGTTCAATTGTGCGAAGCCTTCTACTGGTTGACGCCGAATATCTCACCCTTGCACAGGAAGTACCCTGATCTGGAGGTTCGCCTCAATGCGTCCATCCAGCCCATTACCGAAACCGCCGAAAAATTTGATATCGCCATCCAGACCTCAGGCCGGCCATCCGGCGATCACACTCTGCTGTTTACCTTGAGTGATGACGTGTTTCCGGTATGCAGTCCCGGTTACCTGGCATCTTTGGGTGACCGGCCACTGACCTTGCAGACCTTGGCGGACTTGCCTTTGCTGCATCATGTCGCCACCCCCCAGTATTGGAGTACCTGGAGCGACTGGCTAGGGGAGTTCCACATCAGGGCCGGAGAACTCAAGGGCAAGTTCTATGACAGCTACCCGGTCATGATGCAGGCCTGTGTCGAAGGCCTGGGTTTCGCCCTTGGGTGGCGCCGGACCAGTGAAAAGATGCTAGCAAGTGGTGAACTGGTGCGTCCTTTCTCCGAATCGATTCATCTCCCGGAAGCCCTGAGTGTGTACAAGTGGCGTGATGAGAACCTGAGTCCGCCGGTTCGCCAGGTACTGGAATGGTTGACTTCATCCTTCGGGGAATGACCCCTCCCGGCCTGCGTGCAGCAGTCCCAACGCAGCCAGGGTTTTTTTCTGAATGTCGTGTACAGCATGTTCGCTGTTGGCTCCCAATGCTGGGTCGACGATGAAGCGACCTTGTTGGTAGCCATCACTGTTCAGGCCACGCTGTACACTGGCGCACAAGGGAATATCTTCCTCACGGATCACGGCGACGAAATCGATCACCTCCTGCTCTTCCTGAGAGGGTAGTGCTTGCGTGCAGAACCATTCGACTACCTGAAGGGTCTTGTCGACGCTGATTGGCAGATGATGCAATACATTCATGTAGCCCCCGGGGTAGACCTCCAGGCAGAAGTTCGGCCACAGATACCATGCGCCGAATTCGCGAGACCGTGTTGAGCTTTCCTTCATCGTATAGCCCTGGTTCGCACCACTGTCGCTGCTGAGGTGGGCGTGATAGTGCTCGTGGATCGCCAGGTGATAACTCTTCAGGTCAAGGGTCGCCGTCGAGAGTGTGGGATGGCACATCGGGCAGTGGTAGCACTCCGAGTAGTTTTCCACGGAGACTTTCCAATTGGACTGCACGCCATATTCTTTGGAGTAGGCGTGAAACAGCTTTTCCGGTGCTGGTGAGAAGGTTCGAATTGATGCTTCAAGACCAGGCAGCAAGGCCTGCATAGGCCGCGCGTGCAAGTCGAAGTTGATGAATATGAAACCGCAGAATACGTCCAGGCGTACCGGTTTGAGTTGAACCTGATCCGTGCTGAAGTCTTTGAGGTGTTCGGATTTACGGGCGCTGATCAACTGTCCATGGGTATTGTAGGCCCAGGCATGATAGGGGCAGGTCAATAATCCAGGTACATGGCCGCTGCCTTCCACCAGTCGATGCGCGCGATGCTGGCAGACATTATGGAACGCCTGCAGCGTACCATCCTTGTCCCGAACCACGAGAGCACTGCGGCGGCCGAGATCGCGCACTCGATAGTCACCCGCGTTGGGCAGGGCGGAGATGTGGCAGACGTATTGCCAGGTACGTGCAAAAATCGCTTCCATTTCCCGGTCGAATAACTGGCTGTCAGTGTAATGTTCGTTAGGTAAGGTAAAAGACGCAAAAGGGTCGATGTCGAACCCGCGAACCAAGTGCAAGGGTGAAGGGGCGCTGGTCATGGGACCTCCATGGATCAGGTTGAAAACCGTGAAGTTCATCCGTACTGTGCGACGGGATGCTCGAACTGCCGAGGGTCAAGGGTCAGTCCCAGACCTGGGCTGTCACGCAGGTAGGCACGTCCCTGGCTGATTTCGAAATCCACCTCGGCCAGTCGTACCTCATGGTGTCGGCAGCAGTTCCAGCTGGCGCGATGCAGGCGGCCGGGAGTCGAGGCGGCCAGGTGCATCACGGCACTGTCACTGATCTGTGTGCCGCCGACGTCTTCGATGTTCATCCGGATGCCGTGGTAGGCACAGAAGTCCCGAAGTTGCCGGGCTTTGGTCAGGCCCCCGACGCGGCCAATCTTCAACCCTATCAACTGGGCGATGTTCTGGCGCTGGCCTTGTACCAGGTCACCAAGGGTAACGATGGATTCGTCAAGAATGATCGGGTTGCGTGTCAACTCACGCACGGCTCGGCACTGTTCCATTGATTCGCAGGGCTGTTCGAAGCACACAGTTGGGTCCTTCACGCTGTTCATCACGGAGACGGCCTCCGCCACTGTCCAAGCACGATTGACATCGAACGTGATGACTTCTCCGGGCAGGCGCTGCTCAAGCAGGTGCCGGATCTGGGCGACATCCTCATCCACCCCGATGCCGACCTTGCAGGAGTGGGTGCGATAGCCCTCACTGCGGGCGAGTGCCAGATAGTTCGCCATCTGCTCTGCGTCGTCGGTGGGAATGCTGCTTTGCAAGGCAATCGACGCTTGGAACCGGCCGCCGAGCAACGCATATATCGGCAATTGGCAGTGTTTGCCCAGGATGTCCCAGCAGGCCAGGTCAATTGCTGCTTTCACATAGGGATGACCCGGTAGCATGACATCCATGCGTGCATTGATCTGATCCAGGTGCAAGGGGTTCTCCCCAAGCAGGTGCGGTGCCAATTCGTCGATGCCGGCTCGCACGCCTTTGGCGTAGGCCGGCAAGTAAGTGGCACCCCAGGGGCAACTCTCGCCGACGCCCACCAGACCGCTGTCCGTGGTGATCAGGACGATGGTGGTGTCGAGTGAGTCGTAGTGCAGGCGACCGCCGCTGAGGCTGTACTTGTTCTTGAGTGGTACATCCAGTTGGTAGACCTTGATAGAGGTGATCTTCATGGCGTGACCACTCCCTCTCGCAACCCATGGCCGACTGCCTGGGCAGGGGACGGGAAGCCCAAAATCGACTGATGAAAGATTTGCTCGATGACGGGCAGTTGCAACGCCTGCTGGAGTTCGCCAACGGCTGCAATACTGTCCAGACACGGCTCGTAGCTATCCAGGTGCTCGGCAACCCAGCTGGGGCCGCAACTCCAGTTCACCACCTGCTCGATCAGGGCGTCCGAGAGGCCCATTGCGCGGCCGATCTGACAGGCCTCGTCGAGGATGACCTTGTTGATGCAAGCCAGAAACTCCACCAGGTGCGAGGCCAGTTTGATCTTGTTGTCATTGGTGAATACAACGCCTGAATGGAACAGCGGTG
This sequence comes from Pseudomonas uvaldensis, assembly GCF_021271205.1. GTDB lineage: Bacteria > Pseudomonadota > Gammaproteobacteria > Pseudomonadales > Pseudomonadaceae > Aquipseudomonas > Aquipseudomonas uvaldensis. The sequence goes on along the minus strand of NZ_JAIWKS010000007.1, from coordinate 224,059 downwards.
CGAGGGTGGGTGTGATACGGCCCAAGGCGTCTTCAACCACATCGCCGCTGTGGCGATAGTTGCGATTGGCACCATAGGGCGAAGGGGCATGAAAATTGGGCAGGGTGAGGCACAGTTCGTTTTCCCGCTCACTCAAGGCGGCTACTTTTACGTGATTGTCCTGGCTGTCGAACAGCTTCCCCGCCTGGCAATAGCGCTGGGCGACGATGCGTCCCAGCGGCATTGCCACCCCCAGTTCATCGGCCAGTGCCTCGGTGAGGCTCGTGTCCTTGATGGTGATCTCCAGCGTACAGGAATGATCGTAGCTGGCGTCGAATATGAACGGAGTCAGCTGGTTGCTGACAAAGCAGTTTCCCCGCGAGACTTTCACGTAGTCCCACAGCCAATGCAGGGGAATATCGTTGGCCCTGGCTATGATCAGCAATTCGGCCCATACCACGGTGGCGGTGTAGAACAGCAGGTTGGTGAGCAGCTTGACCGATTGGCCGGCTCCAATTTCTCCCACATAGAAGGATTTGCGGCCCATGGTTTCAAGCATGACCTGGCTCAAGCGGTAACCGCGTTCATCACCGCCAATGTAGAAACACACATTGGCGAAATCCACGCCCATATGTGACAGGTTGCTGACGGGCGCTTCCAGGCTGAAGATGTTTTTTTGCCTGGCCAGTTCAGCGATATGACGGGTGTTGTGATAGTCGGTGGTGGATGTGTCGATCCAGACCGTCCCTTGAGCCATTCCTGCCAGGGCGCCGTGCTCGCCCGTCATGTTTTCCAACACGTGGTGCGGTAGCGGCAGGCAGGTCACCACGATCTGGCATGTGTTAGCGCACAGCGCGGGGGTGTCTTTCCAGGAGGCGCCCAACTCGATCACCGGGCGAGCATGCGTGGGGTCGATATCGTACACCTGGACCTCGTAGCCCGCGTTCAACAGACGTTCTATCAATGGACGGCCCATGTTCCCGGTACCGATGAAGCCGACTTTCGGCTTGGCAGCTTGCATATCGATTCCTCCTGATGGTGGGGTCAAGCGAGTTCGCGAGCCCTGCCAGCACCCTGGCCGGTTACCCAGATTGAGTTGAAGTTTTCAAGCATGACTTGCTGGCACGATACGACCTGGTCGCTGCCCAGAGGGTTGAACTCAGCGTCCACGTTCGGATATACAAAAAACGGCAGCGACACCCTGCCGCTGTTCGCACGGTGGATGACTTGGTGGGGTGTACTGGTAAAGAGGCCATTACTCCACTTCATCAGCATGTCCCCCAGGTTGACCACCACCTCCTGCCCGCGAGGCGGTACATCGATCCAGCGTCCTTGGGAAAAAGCGCGTAGCGCGCAGGCATCACCAGCTTCCTGGAACAACAAGGTGAATATGCCGTTGTCGGTATGTTTGCCCGCGCCACTGCGCTGGGGTGGGTAGTACAGGGCGCGCTGGATCAATACTGGGTCGGAAAAGAAGGGCTCGAAGAATCGCTTGTCCAAGCCAAGTGCAAGCGCCAGCCCTTGTAATAATCGAGGCACCACGTTGTGCATGACTTGATCCTGCAGGGCCAGCATCGTCTTGGCGAAACCGGGAGCCGTTTGCTCGTCGGGCAGCAGGTTTGGGCCGGTGAAGGGCTTTGCACAACTCGGGGCCTCCCTTCCCATGTCGAAGTGCTGTTTACAATCGGGGCCGGTAGGAGCATGCAATGTCTCACCAAAGGTATGTACATAACCCCGGCAGGTTCTTGGACTGACCTGTTGGTAGACGTGGGAAAACTGATTCTTGATCTCCAGCGGCAGGGCGAAAAACTGTCGTGTCGCAATAAATGCCTGATCGATTAAATGCGGATTTATACCGTGATCAGTTAAATAAAAGAATCCGTCCTGAATACAGGTTTCCCGCAGGCGCCGCACTTCATGCGTCGTATCGATAGACTCAAGCATCTCAAGTGAAATACGATTCAAGGCGTCCATGCTCTGGTTTCCTTATTTATTGGGCAACTCTAAATGCCAAGTAGTGAGCGTGTACCTCATCTAAATAAGGAGCATTCATCAGTGACGGTAGGGGTGAGATTTTTTTTGCCGCGACTAAACTGTCCAGCATGTTCGCGAAGTTTTCTGCTTCATAGAACGTGCAGCGCGTGCTGAACAATAAAAGTCCGCCTGGGGCGGTCATGCGGATAAGTTCGTGAATGGCTTCTGTGGGCAGGTGACCCTCGATGAACGCACCACAGCACAAAGTTGCGTCATACTGGTTGTCCGCAATCAATGTGTTGTGTTCGGTCAGGTCCACCCCACCGTACAGAGCCCTATACGCCTGGGTTTGACGCGCCAACCGGGTCATCGCCGGTGACAGATCGCAACCTTCTACGGCGCTAAAACCTCGCTGGACCAGCTCTTTACCCACGAGTCCGGTTCCGCAGCAGGCATCCATGATGTGCAACGAGCTACGTAGTTGTCTGTTGTTTTCGTCCACGTTGCCAAGAAGTGATGTCAGCAGGTCGCTGATCATGCGTGGGCCGCAATAATTCTCCTCCAACACATCATTGTCGTAATCAACAGACCACGTTTCATAGTAATCCCTCAGGCGAAAGTAGTCGCGATTGAAGTTTAGAGCGCGATTGACTGATGTTGGGGTACTGGCGTTGGAACTTCTCGTGACGTGATTTTCGCTGGCCATTCTGTATTCTCCGGAAAATTATTTTTCAGGTTGAATGAATCAGGGTGGTGGCGTAAGTGGGTGTTTATTCTTATTCGCTGGCCGCTGCACTGTAAAGGCCAAATAGATGACTTATCCTTCAGGTTTTTCCTACATGGTTAACCAGATGTTATAGATGCCGTGGCAGGAATTTGACGGAAAGCGCTATTGCTCAGGCTTTCGCTGAAGGCATTCGGGAACTCTTCGCTGGTCGCGAATTTTCCATAGCTGTAGCCACCGTCAATAGATTGGAAATCTCAATTTTCAATCTGAGCCTTATCTTACAAGTTATAGAGCACGATATGACGTGGCTTCCAAGTGACCCACCATGGGGGCTGTCAGCCGGTTGACAAGCTAATGTCGTGGTAGTCTTCATGTGTGCTCCCTGGCAACGGACTGTGCTTACACTGGGGCGGTCCGCACCGTCGAAGTATTTTCCATAGGAGGTTTCGCGTGCTCTGGAAGTCAAATCTCGTAATGCTCGCCTTGTCTGCCGTTGCCTTTTCGGCGCAGGCTCAGTCCGATCGTCAAGTGGTCGAGGACATGGTGACTCGTTCGGCCAATGTTTGCCCAGGCCACAGCACCGAGCGCACCACGCCCGCGGTGAAGGCGGTGCCTGTCGGCGCGTTGCGGGTTATGCTTGAACGTGGCCTGGTCATGTGTCCCGATCGGCGCCTCGACGTCGACGCGCCAGTTGTGTTCTATGGCAGAGTTGGCGTATTTGAATGGAACCCAGAAGTGCCTGAAAGCTCCGAGGTGATCGCCAAGCAGATCGACGCCATGACCCGCAAGGACGAATATCCCTCGGACACTTTGGTTTGGGACGCCAAAGGTATGCCCCTTGAGCAGCGCACTGTGCCAGCTTTTGAACCCAAGCCAGGAGCTGCTGTGCTGTACCAGGTACGGTAAGTCGTGTCGACGAGGCGCGTGGAAGTAAGGGGCCGGTTGGTTATGGCCTCTTGAGAGTCTGGCGCGGGTAAAGAAGTTAGAGCGCTACGTTTAGCACCCGCGTCACGGAACCCGATCAAGCAATTACCTGAAGATTCAGGAGCAGTTCGGTGAGGAGCCGCTTCAACAGTTGCTTGAGCTGCTCAGTAAGTTGAAGAGATTACACGGTTTGGAGTGATGTTCTTCCTGCTCTGATCAGTGCAGCGCGCTCTTGGCATGGCAAGCGAAAGTGCGGCATTGTCCACGCATAAAAAATCCAGCCTGAGCCGCTCCGCCCAGACTGACTTATCAGTCTGGGCGGTTCCTGGATCGACTTTTTTCAGCTATCCATGACCATGCACCACCCGTATTGGCTGTCGCGTCTGCTACCTGCTCGATACTGCCGGTTCAGGCGCATTGGTCCGACACTGGTAGGCTGGTTACCACCTGTAGTTAACGGACGTCACCAACTCACGCTCGTCACCGTAGCGGCAGATCGCAAATTCACAATAGGTGTACTTTTTGTTGGTCACGTTGTTTGCGTTGACGGAAACATCCCAGTTTTTGTCGATCTGGTAGCTGGCCATGGCATCGAACAGGGTATAGGCCGGCATCTGCGAGTCGATACCCGAGGCCTGGGTCGTTCCCTTGTAGCGAGCACCGCCACCGACCTTCAACTGCGGCAAACCGAACAAGGCGAAGTTATAGTCTGCCCAGATGGCGGCCTGATGGTAGGGCGTGTCTTCGCTGCGTTGGCCGACTTCACTCTGAGTCAAACTTTTGGTAATGCGGGCATCGGTGTAAGCGTAGGTCGCGATGACACTCAGTTGAGGCGTCACGTCGGCCTTGGCTTCCAACTCCAGGCCACGGGAGCGCTGTTCCCCAATTTGAGAGGCATTACCACCGAGGTCAAACTTCAGCACGTTTTCTTGGGTCAGCTCATAAACCGCTGCACTCAGCAGAATGTTGCTGCCAGGGGGCTGGTAGCGAATGCCGATTTCGTACTGCTTGCCTTCAGTAGGGTCAAAAGTTTGCCCATTGGTCACTTCGGACACCGCGACCGGGAAGAACGATTCGCTGTAGCTGATATATGGGGCCAGGCCGTTATCCGCTTGATACACAAGGCCGGCACGCCAAGTGGTGGCTTCGTTGCTCTGAGTAACCGGAGTTCGACCAGGGGCAAAAGCTTTCTGATCCTGGTCGGCCCAGTCATGTCGGCCGCCGAGCAACAGCAACCAGTGGTCGTCGAACTTGATCTGGTCTTGCAGATAGATGCCTTTTTGCAGGGTGTCGATCTGTGAGCCACGATCACGGCTCGGATCCTTGTCCACCACTACCGGTTGCCCGTAGTTGTAGTCACCGATATTGATAGAAGGTGCGTTGCCCCGGAAATTATGCGAGTCGTACGAGGCATCGTAAGTATCGGCGCCCACCAGGAAAGTATTCTCCACTCCCCCGATGTTCCAGCGCGTTTCGACATTGGTGTCGCTGGCCAGGGCTCTGGAGCGCTCACGGCGATCACTGTACTGACGAGCCAGGAGGCCCGTGGCGGCTGCGGTATTGACTGGGGCCCCTGTCCGAACCTGCAGATACTTCCATTTCACATCCGCTTCGTAGTAACGCAATTTGTTGCTGATGCGGGTGTGCTCGTCGAAGCGGTGTTCGAACTCGTAGCCGATGGCGGACATCTCGCCATTCATATCGTCGTAATCAGGCTCGCCGATGAAATCGTGGCGGCCGATGGTGAACGGGCCATTGCCGACACCTTTGACGAGTTGGTAGGGCAGCGGGGCGGAGAAGCGTGTGTCGCTCTTCTGGTAGAAAGACAGCAAGGTCAGCGACGTGTCATCGTTGGGGCGCCAGGTCAGGGCCGGGGCGATGTAGGTCTTGTCGTCGTTGATGTAGTCCTGCTGGGTGTCACTGTCGCGCTTGAGCATGGTCAAGCGATAGCTAAGCGTCTCGCTGTCGCCCAGGGGGCCGCTGAAGTCCGCGGTCAGTTGCTTGCGATCGTGATTGCCATATTGCAGGCCCAGTTCGTGCAGCGGAGTCTCGGTCGGGCGCTTGCTGACGCCGTTGACGAATCCACCCGGTGACAGCTGCCCGTACAGGACCGAGGCCGCGCCGCGGATCACTTCCACGCGCTCCATGCCGTAGGGTTCCTGGACGCCTTCATAGGAGTTGTTCTGCAGGCGCAGGCCGTCGCGCAGCGAGCCCCCGGTGGCGGACTCAACGTCGAAACCACGAATGCGGAACCGGTCGGACGTGCGATTGAAGCTGCTGGGCTGGCTGGTGAAACCCGGTGTGTAGCTCAGGGCGTCAGCCATGGTGTCGGATTTGCGATCACGCATTTCATCGGCGGTCACCACGGACAACGATTGTGGCGTTTCGGTAATGGCCGCGTTGGTCTTGGTGGCGCTGGTATTGCGAAGTGCGACTTTGCCAGCGAGCGGAGCTGTCGGATTTTCAACGGCGGTGGCATTGATGTTGGTTTCACCCAGTTGAATGGCCGTGCCTTTGTCGGAAGCCTCATCCTGTGCGGCCATCGCCTGCGCCGAGAAAATGCTCCCCAAAGCCAGCGCAAGGGTGCTCAGGTGAAAAGCTGTATGACGCGTGCCGTAACGTTTTTCGGTGCCAACTGTTGTTTTTTTTTCGAGCATCGACGAAGTCCTTGAGTTTACATTTTGCTCTTGGGGAGCCTTTTGCCCCTGATTCTGTTCTACCAGGCGGACCTTAAGGGTGGGGTGTCTACTGGCCATATACTAGCTGCAAATGATAAAGGTTTGCATTAGTGTTGTCAGGCTTGTAGGCAATTATTTTATTTTCGACTTATCCTGTCGCCCACTTTGATAGCCCTCAGCGGATGACCCATCGTCTCACGGGACGTAAGAGCACCGCGGGGGCATGCTCGATAACCCATTCGGTCAGGCCTTTTGGGCGTGGAGGGACAGACATGCTGAAAGCCACCGATGTGCGGCTGAGCTATGGCGAACAGCAGATTCTCAACGGGGTCAGCCTGGATATACCTGAAGGTTGTTTCACGGCATTGATCGGGGCCAATGGCTGCGGCAAGACCACGCTGTTGAACGTGCTGGCGCATATGCTACGGCCAAGCGCCGGCAGTGTGCAGTTGTCGGGGAAACCACTGGGGCAGCATTCGCGTCGAGCCCTGGCGCAACGAATGGCGTTATTGCCCCAGCGCACCACATCGCCAGCCGGCATGAGTGTGCGTGAGCTGGTAATGCAGGGACGCTTCCCCTGGCAAAGCTGGTGGCGCCAATGGTCCGAGCAGGATCAACAGGCCATTGACCGCGCCATTGAGTTGGCCGGTATCGCTCCTTTGCTCGATCGCTCGTTGGCCACCCTGTCGGGGGGGCAATTGCAGCGCTGCTGGATCGCCATGACCCTGGCCCAGGATACCCCGGTGATTTTGCTGGACGAACCCGCGACCTTTCTCGACATTGCCCATCAGATCACGCTGCTTGAATTGCTGGTGGATCTGCGTGACCAAGGCAAGACCATCGTGGCGGTCCTTCACGATCTGAACCAGGCCGCGCGTTATGCCGACCATCTGGTGATGATGCGCCAAGGACGCTTGGTCGCCCAGGGCGCGCCGGCCGAGGTCTTCACGCGAGAAAATCTCAAGGCTGTGTTTGATCTGGATGCGCACATCATCACTGACCCTTATTCGGGCGATCCGTTGTGTGTGCCTCAGACGAATCGTATCCAGCCGCTGGCCGTGCGGGAGGCGATGTGAGTCACGGTTTGCGGTTACCGGTCTGGTTGGGTTTATTGCTGGCGATTGGCCTGACGGGATTGCTTCACCTGGCCGTCGGCGCAAAGGACATACCCTGGCATGAGGCCTGGCAGGCCTTGGTCGCCTATGCGCCAGACAATCCAGACCAGAGTGTCATTCGCGGCAGTCGCCTGCCGCGCCTGCTGGTCGCGATGCTGGTGGGCGCCAGCCTGGGGCTCGCCGGGGTCATCATGCAGGCGGTGGGTGACAACCCGCTGGCCGATCCGGGCATTCTCGGCATCAACAGCGGGGCCGCGTTATTCGTCGTGTTCGGCTTGCTGGTGATGCCGGGCAACGATATGTCGATGATTCCCTTGTTTGCATTCGCGGGCGCGTTGGTGGCTTCCATCGGCGTCCTGATGTTGGCGGGGCGGGGCCACAATCCGATTCGACTGACATTATCCGGGGCGATGATCGCGGCGTTGTTCAGCGCGATCACCTCGATCCTGTTACTGCTCGACCAGCAGGGGCTCGACAGTCTGCGTCGCTGGCTGACCGGTTCCATCGGCGTGACCGGGGGCTCGATGCAGGCCTGGGTCTGGCCCTATGTCTTGCTGGGCATGTGCCTGTGCCTGGTAAACGTCCGTGCTTTGAACGCCCATCGCCTGGGGCCTCAGGCCGCGGCCGGCATGGGGGTCAACCTGTTGAAGATGCGGGTGCTGGGCCTGGCCTCGGTGGTGTTGTTGTCCGGGGGCGCGGTAGCCCTGGCCGGGCCCATTGGGTTTGTCGGTCTGGTGGTGCCGCATGCGGCGCGTTTGCTGTTTGGCGAGGACTACCGCCGTCTGTTATTGGCCGCCCCTTTGTTGGGAGCGTTGCTGCTGATTCTGGCGGATATCGCGGCAAGGACCGTGGTGCGCCCGTTCGAGCTCAACACCGGTATCGTGACCGCCCTGATTGGCGGCCCCATTTTTGTTGTGTTGGTATTGAGGAAGGTCCGATGATGCGAGCCGGATTGACCTTGCCCCGAACCTATCCATTGCTGCCCTGGGTGGCCAGACCGATCGACTTGATCTCTGTGCTGGTGCTGATGGCTGCCGTTGTTGCACTAGCGTCGTATGCATTGACCGTCGGCAGTTATTCATTGGACGTTGCCCAGGCATGGCAAGCATTACTGGCGCCTGAGCAGGTCGATTCGACGACGCGCAATCTACTCTGGGAGCTGCGGCTGCCCCGTGTCTTGCTGGCGATACTGGCGGGCGCCGCCATGTCCCTGGCCGGTCTGTTGATGCAGTCGTTGACACGTAATCCTCTGGCGGCGCCGGGCCTGGTGGGCGTGGAGTCGGGCGCGAGTGTCACCATGTTGCTGATTATCGTGCTCTGGCCGACGCTGCTTCCCCTGGAGCTCTATCCATTGGCTGCACTGGCCGGCGGGTTGGCGGTGGCTTTCTTCGTTGCGCTGCTGTCCTGGCGCCAGGGTATCTCGCCGTTGCGCCTGATCCTGGTGGGCGTGGGGCTTACCGCGATGCTCAGTGCGGTAGCCGATCTGTTGATTACTTACGGCAACATCGATCAGGTGGAGTCGGCCCTGATGTGGCTGGGTGGTAGTCTGCACCGGGCGGGCTGGGCCCAGGTCCGAAGCCTTGGCGCTTGGCTGATGCTGGCGGGGATGCCGTTGCTGTTCTGCCATCGCCAGTTGAACCTGTTGCAGTTGGGCGAAAAAGTCGCCCTCAGCCGCGGTCTGCATGTCAGCTGGATCATGGCCTCCTTGCTGCTGTGCAGTGTCATGTTGACGGCTGCGGCAGTGGCCAATGTCGGCACCATGACATTTGTCGGGCTGGTGGCTCCGCACCTGGCGCGACAAATGGCTGGGGATCGCCATGGCGCGTTGATCCCCTTGTCGGCCTTGGTCGGCGCGCTGCTTGTGCTGGCCGGCGACACGCTGGGGAGGGGGTTTTTACCGCCTTTGCAGTTGCCAGCGGGACTGGTGGTCGCAATCATCGGCGCGCCTTATTTGATTGTTTTGCTGGCGCGTCAGCGCAGTCGCTGAAACGCAGCGGTGTTCATTGAATTGTCTGGAGGTAAGTGCGTGCGGGAACGGGTGAAAGGTTTTTTTCGAGGTTGGGTCGGCCTGCTCTGTGTGCCGTTGGTATTGGTGGCGGTACCGGCCAGCGCCGCTGAAACCAAAGTGTTCGAAAACAGTTTTGGTCGGGTTGAGGTTCCTGTCGCTCCGCACTGCATTGTGTCTTTGCATGACTTCAGCCTGACGGCTCAGTTGCTCGAGCTGGGGATCAAGCCTTGTGGTTCGACAGGGCGCAAGAAGCTGTTCTCGGATGTGCTGTTTCGCGGAACGCAGCAGCGATTCAATACGACGGGAATCCAGTACATCGGCTCGCACCAGTCACCCGATCTGGAGGCTATCGCAGCCTTGAAACCTGACTTGATCGTGGGGTTGTCATACCACGCTGATATTAAGGACAAGCTCAGCAAGATCGCACCGGTCGTACTGCTGCCGGCACGGGAAAGCGACATCAAGACCTACGCCAAGGAGCTTGCCGACCTGGTCGGCAAGCAGCAACGCTATGAAGAAATGCTCAACGAATATCAGTGGGTTGTCAGCGAATTCAAGAAGCGCGTGAAAGACCCTTCGCGCATCACCGTTACGACGCTGGAAGTCTACAGCGATGGCTTCCAACTGATCGGTCGCGGTGGCATGGACGACGTTATCGGCGACTTTGGCCTGGGGCGTGTCGCCGCGTACCGCGAGGCGCGGCAGAACGTGCCTTACAGCCTGGAACGCATCGGCGACTTCGACAGCGATTTCATTATCGACACCTATGAAGAACTGCTCGACTCGGAGGCCAGCACAGCGGCGTTTCGCCAGTCCCCCCAGTGGCAGAATCTATTCGCAGTGAAGAATCGCCAGTTTCTGTACCTCAATCGTAGTCGTTATGCCGATACGATGCAGGGGCTGCTGGGGTCTGCCTATTTGTTGATGTCGCACATCGCTGAGCGGGAGAACGTGCTGCGGGAAAAATAATCCATTTCTGTAATACGATTGACATTAATGACAATGATTCTCTATTGCACCTGTTAGTCGTTTGTATTAGTTTGTGCTCTCGAAAAATACGCTGATCGGAATGGCGGGGGGCTTCAATATGGAAAGTGGTTGGGTGCACGCACAGGTTCAAACCATGGATGATGTACCGGGTAACGAGCAGACCCTGCCGTTCATATTCCAGGCTCCGCTTGCCGGCGATGCCTGGCAAGCCAGTCGAGAGCGGATCCTGCAGGCAGTAGAGGCCGAGTTGCCTCGTGCCGGTGGTATTTTATTTCGCGGTTTCGCATTCAAGGGGGAGGCGGACTTCGAGGAATTCGCGCGCAGCTTCGGTCACGAGCTGCTGACCTACGACTATGCCTCTACCCCGCGCACCAAGCTCAACAACCGGGTGTATACCTCCACCGAGTACCCGGCCCACCAGGTTATCCCGCTGCACAATGAGCAGTCCTATTCGCTGAACTGGCCGATGAAGATCTGGTTTCATTGTGTGCAGGCTGCGCAGGTCGGCGGTGAAACGCCCATTGCCGACAGCCGTCTCGTCTATCAGCAAATCGACCCTGCTATCCGCCAGCGTTTTGCCGAGAAGCGCCTGATGTATGTGCGCAATTACGGCAACGGCCTGGACTTGCCTTGGCAACAGGCTTTCAGCACCGAGGATCGCTCACAGGTCGAGCAATTCTGTCGCGCCAGCAACATTGAGTTCCAGTGGAAGGACGACGGTGAGCTTTCCACTCGCCAGGTCTGCCAGGCTGTGGCTCAGCATCCGGTGACGGGTGAGTGGGTGTGGTTCAATCAGGCGCATCTATTCCATATCTCCAACCTTGCAGCGCCGGTACGCGAGACACTGATCTCCATCGTCGGCGAGCAGGGTGTGCCGCGTAACGTGTTTTATGGCGACGGCTCGCCAATTGAATTGCACGCGTTGGAGCACATTCGCGAAGTCCTGCAGCGCTGTCAGGTGAGCTTTCCGTGGCAGACGGGTGACGTCTTGATGCTCGACAACATGCTGGTTGCACACGGTCGTTCCACTTTCCAGGGGGCGCGCAAGGTCGTGGTCGCCATGGCGGAACCTGCCTCGGCAGGCTGATCGCCTCTTTCTTTCAGAAGGCCGTTGCAATGGGCGGCCTATTTCGAACAAGCACAATGAAGGACATCAAATGCTCGATCGCCTGATGCATCGCTGCTGGCTGCGTGGAATTCGCCTATCGATAGCCGAAGGTCGTTTGATCGTGACACACGGATCGTCAAGTGCACTGGATGAAGAACTCAGTGCCCAGCTCCAGGCGCACGACGCCGAAGTGCGGCAATGGCTGCAACGGCATCCCGACTATTTCGACGCCCGCCCGCTGACGGACAACGAGCAGGCGCTCTGGTTTCTCCAGCGTCTGGAGCCCGACAGCTGCGCCTACAACATTGCCTATGCCGGACGAATCAAACCACGGTTCGTTACCGAGGACTTGCCCCGGCGTCTGCAAGACGCCTGGGCAACCGTACAACAGCGCTATCCGTTGTTGTGCACGCCCTATGCCGAGCGCGACGGCGACTTGCTGCAGTGGTACCACCGCGAGCGTGTTCAGCCGTTGCAGCGTGTGGCATTGCAGAATGCGGACGCGCAAATGTTGCAGCAACGCATCACCGAGGCGGCCGATCTTCCGTTCAAGCTGGAAGACGCAGACGTCAGCCGGGTTGTCCTCTTCAGCAATGCGCGTGACGGCCATGTCGAGTACTCCGTGCTGCTGGTGATTCATCACATCGCGGCGGACCTGGCCACGTTCTACATCGTGCTCAACGAGCTGTTCGCGCTGATCAACGATCAGCCGCTGCCCGCCGTGAACCCCGATGCCTACCGCGATTATTGCAGCGACTTGCACATCCGCAGTGAAGCGGCCGAGCCCGTGGAGCTGGCATGGTGGCAGGCACAACTGACCGAAGCCCCGGCCTTGGAGCTGCCCACGGATTTCCCCTATGGCAGCAACCAGGCATTCAAGGGTGGTGAGTTGTCGGTCCGCTTTGACCCGGCCACCACGGCACGGTTTCGCGCCGTCGCCCGAGAGTGGGGGGTGACGCCCTATGTGTTGTGGTTCTCGCTGTTCCAGCAGTTTCTCGGCGTGCTGTCGGGCCAGGACGACTTCGTCCTGGGAACGCCCAGCGGTTGGCGCTTGCGCCGTGAACACGTCAACTTGCCGGGGTATCTGGTCAACCCGCTGCCCATTCGTTGCCGTCTGCGTCGGGAGTTGTCCAGCGGCGAATGGGCCAGGCAGGTCGACGCCACCGTCAAGCAAGCCCTGCAGCACCGTCATTATCCGTTCTCGCGTCTGGTCAAGCAGTTGGATCTACCGCGCCAGGCGGGTAGGGCACCGCTGTTCCAGCACATGTTCACGTTGAACAAGGAACGCATTGCGCCCTTCGAACAATATGTCGACCGCTTATTGTCGGAGCAGCGAGGCGCGGCCCACGAGTTGAACATGGTGATCATCGACGAAGAAGAGGGATTTCTATGTCGGTGGCGCTACAGCAAGGCGTTGTATCGCCACGAAACGATCGAACGCTATCGCGATCAGTTCGTCGCCCTGGCCCTGGCGGCAATCGAACGGCCCCAGGTGCCGTTTGCCGAGCTTGACTGGCTGGCGCCCGAGCAGCAGTCGTTCCTCAAAGGGGAAGACATGCCGGTTCCCTTCAGCAACGCCTGGCAGGCGTTCGCTGAACAGTGTGGGCGCAAGCCCCAGTCGATAGCCCTTCAGGATGAACAGGGTACGCTCAGCTATGCCGAGCTGGGCCGTGCCGTGGTCGCCCGTGGCGAACGTTTGCAGCAGGATTCGAGCCTGGTCGGTGAGCACATTGCCCTGTGTTTGCCGCGCAGTCGTGAGTTGGTGATGCACATGCTCGCAGCCTGGCAATGCGGCGCGACTTACCTGGCGCTCGATCCGCAGTGGCCGGCGTCGCGTTTGCAGGACATCTGCCAGGACGCCATGCCCAAGGTCTGGATCAGTGAAGGCGAGCGCCCCGAGTGGCTGCCCGAGCAGGTTCGGTGGCTGGCGCTGCCGCCCGCACCCTTGTTCAGTGAGTCGCCTTTGCGGGCTTCCCTGGCAGCCGACCTTGCGGCGTACGTGGTCTACACCTCGGGCTCCAGTGGACGGCCCAAGGGTGTTGAAGTCAGCCAGGGCAACCTGATTCATTACGTGACCGGTTGCCTTGAGCGCCTGGGCCTGCCGGACGATGCGAGCCTGGCCAGTCTGGCCAGTTGCGCGACGGACCTGGGGCACACCGCGTTGTTCGGCGCACTGCTGAGCGGTCGCTGTCTGCGCCTGCTGGACGAAGACCTGGCCTTCGATGCCGAGGAGCTGGCAGCGGTACTGGCGCGCCAACCCGTGGATCTGTTGAAGATCGTGCCGTCGCACCTCAATGCCTTGTTGATCGCCAAGGACCCGCAGCGGTTGTTGCCACGACAGTGCCTGGTGGTCGGTGGCGAAGCCTTGGGCCACGATCTGGTGACACGCTTGCGTGCGTTGAAGGCCGATTTGCGCATTGTCAACCACTACGGCCCCAGCGAAACCACGGTCGGAGTGTTGACCCATGAGGTGGATGCCGGTGGCGCCGCGCCACTGGGACGGCCGCTGCCCAACGTCCAGGTCAGCGTGCGTGGCCCTGACGGTAGCCTGTTGCCGACAGGCGTCAGCGGCGAACTGTACGTTCAAGGAGCGACCGTGGCCCTGGGTTATCTGAGTGCCAGCGACGATGACCGTGCACGTTTCGGTGAGAACGGTTATCGCACCGGTGACCGGGTACGGCTCAATCACCAGGGGCAGATGGAGTTTCTCGGCCGCCTCGATGAGCAGGTCAAGATCCGCGGTTACCGGGTGGAGCCCGCCGAAGTTGCGGCCCAATTGCGCGCCATGCCGCAGGTCAGCGACGTCAGGGTGCTGAACTGCCCGACGCCGTTGTCTGGCAATCGCCTGGTCGCCTTCCTGATTGCGCCGCCGGCCGCGCTGGCCGACATCCAGGCAGTCCTGCAACGGCAACTGCCGGATTACATGCAACCGGCGCAATGGCATTGTCTCGACGCTTTCGCCTTGTTGCCCAACGGCAAGGTCGACCGTCAGGCGTTGTTGCGCCTGGCTGAGCAAGTGACTGCGCCGGCCCATGAGGCAGGGCCGTCGGACGACCAGCCCCTGAACGCCGTGGAAACCGCGTTACTGGACATCTGGCGCGCCATGCTCGGCAACCCCGAGGTCGGGCCCGATGACAACTTCTTTGCCCTGGGCGGCGATTCCATTCTCGGCTTGCAGATCATTGCCCTGGCGCGCCAGCAACAGATCCTGATGACGCCCAAGCAATTGTTCGCCGAACAGACGGTGCGTGCCCTGGCGCGAGTGGTGCAGACACCACGGCGCACCCTGGAGCTGCGCCTGTTGGAGATCGCCCGGGAGATTCTCAATAACCCGGATCTGCAGGTCGACGACAACTTTTTCTCGGTCGGCGGCGACTCGATCCTGAGTTTGCAGATCATCGCCCGAGCCAAACAACAAGGCCTGCAGCTCAAGCCCAAACAGATCTTCGAATCGCCCACCGTGCGCGGTTGGGCCGAGCAGGCGGTGGACCTTGGCGCGACGATCGAGCAGCCCGCCAATCACCCGGCCGAGCCCACCACGGCGTTCGCCTTGACGCCGATTCAGGAATGGTTCTTTTCCCAGGGACAGAACCTGGCCGAACACTGGAACCAGTCGTTGCTGTTGGCCCTGGACGAGCCACTGGATCAACAACGGTTTACCCAGGCCCTGGGCACGTTGCTGGAGCGCCATGCCAGCTTGCGCCTGACCTTTGAAGCGTCCTCGCAAGGCTGGCAGCAACGCTATCAAAGCTTTTCCCAGGATCAGGTCAACGCGCTGTTGCGAGTGGAGGAAGAACCCTTGACCGAAGCCCTGCTGCAACGTTCGCAGCAGGGCTGGAACCTGGCCCAGGCACCGTTGATCCGCTGGGTGTATTTCACCCAGAGCCGGGAGTTGCTCTGCACGGCCCATCATTTGCTGGTCGATGCGGTGTCCTGGCAGGTTCTGCTGCACGAGCTGGAGAGCCTGTACCTGCAACCGGATGCGGTTCTGCCCGCCGTCACGGCAGGTTTCCATGTGTGGAGCGAGGCGTTGCAGCGCCACCGCAGTGACCCGCAGGTGCTGGCGCAGGTGGACTACTGGCGTGAGCAACTGGCGGCTGAGGGCACGGTGCCCGAGCAGGTCAGTCTGTACGGTGAGAGCCGGACGCTGGAGGCACAACTGTCCGTTGAGCAGACCCAGTTGTTGTTGGGCGATTGCCATGGTGCCTACGGCACTCAAGTCCAGGATCTGCTGGTGGCTGCCCTGGCCGGGACCCTCGGGCAGTGGCAGGGACGCGAGCGAGTCACCCTGGAAATGGAAAGCCACGGTCGCAGCGGCTGGGAGCAAGGCCCCGATCTGTCCCGTTCGATCGGTTGGCACACCAGTCGCTACCCGCTGGCCATCGACACCTCGTGGGATCCCGAGCACTCGATCATCGCGGCCAAGGAAGCCCTGCGTCGCCTGCCTGAACAAGGCCTGGGCTATGGATTGCTGCGCCTCGACCCGGCCCACGGCCTGGGAACGGCCTCGCTGTTGACCTTCAATTACCTGGGACGGGTTGAGCAATGGCTCGAGGCATCCAGCCTGTGGCGATTGGCCCGGCCGATCTGCCCCGGCATGCGCGCCGACAGTACCCGTCGCACGCATCTGCTGGATGTCACCGCGCTGGTGAACGAAGGTCGGCTGCACATCGAATGGCGTTACGACCCGCAGATCCACGAGCCGGCCTTGGTCGGCAAGTTGGCCCAGCAGTTCCAGCAGCGCATTGCCGATTTGCTGGACCATTGCCTGGCGCCCACGGTGGGTCGCGCCACGGCTTCGGACTTCGCTGACTCCGGCTTGTCCGACGATGAATTCCTGGGTCTGCTCGAGCAGCTCGAGCAGTGATCAGCCCTGCGTTGCCATACATACAGGCATACATACACGCATACATACAGGTTCGGATACCGTCAGCATGAACGACAAGGTCAAAGCTCTTTCGCGCAATATCGAAGCGATTTATCCGCTGGCACCCATGCAGCAGGGATTGTTGTTTCACAGTCTGTTGCACCCTGGCAAAGGCATGTACCTGTTGCAATACCGTCATGTCATGGTCCTGCCGAATCTCGATCTGGCGGCGTTCCGTCAGGCCTGGGCGCAGGTGGTGGAGCGCCATGAGTTGCTGCGCACTTCCTTTGTCTGGAAGCAGCAGAAGCGTCCAATGCAAGTGGTGCACAAGCAGGTCGAATTGCCGATTACCTATGAGGACTGGTCGCATCTGAGCGAAGGTGAGCAACAGGAACGCCTGGAGCACTTGCTCAGTGAAGAACGGGCCCAGGGACTGGACTTCACCAAAGCGCCCCTGATGCGTGTCAGGCTGTATAAGTTGGCGCCCGATACCTACCAGTTCGTGCGCAGCTATCACCATATCCTGATGGATGCCTGGTGCTTCTCGATCATCATGATGGACTTCCTCAACGGCTACCGGGCCGCCCAGCAAGGTCGTCGTTTGAATCTGCCAGCGCCGCGCCCGTATCGCGATTTCATTCGTTGGCTGGAAACCCAGAAGCCGGAAGACCATCAGGCGTTCTGGCAACAACGCCTGGCGGGGTTCGACACCCCCAACGAGTTTGGCTTCGGGCATGTCGGCCGGGTTCAGGGGGCCGCGGAGCCCGTTGAAGACTGTGTCGAACATCTGGAGCTTGAGCAGACCCTCGCACTGCAAAGCGCGGCGGCCCGACACGGCATCACCCTCAACACCCTGGTGCAGGGGGCCTGGGCTTTGCTGCTGGCGCGTTACAGTGGTGATCGCGACCTGGTGTTCGGTATTACGGTCGCCGGTCGGCCGGTTCACCTGCAAGGCATGGAAAGCATTGTCGGTCTGTTCATCAACAGTTTGCCTCTGCGCTGGAACGTGCGCCCGGATGACGCGCTGGCCCCCTGGCTGAAGGCCTTGCAGACCGAGAACCTGACCCTGCGCGAACACGAAAGCGTGTCCCTGGCAGAGATCCAGCGCTGGAGCGAAGTGCAGCGCCAGGACCTATTCCAGAGTCTGTTCGTGTTCGAGAACGCGCCCATTGCCGCCGACTTGCGTCAGGGGCAACTGGATTACCTGATCAGCGACATGGCCAACCGCACCCACACCAACTACCCCATCACGGTGGTGATCGTTCCGGGTGAACGCCTGCATCTGCAATTGACCTATCAGACCGACTGGTTTCTGCGCGAAGAAATCGAGCAGATGCTGCGCCACTTCCGCACGTTGCTGCTGAACATCGGTGCGGCCCTGCACACTCACCCAGAGACACCGTTGCACCACCTGGCGATGCTCGATGAACGTGAAATCGCGCATCAGCATCAGGTCTGGGCCGGTGGAGGACTGGCGGCCGACGAACAGTTGCTGCAACCCTTGTACATCGAGCGATTGCAGCAACAGGTTCGCCTGACGCCCGAGCGCATTGCCATGGTTCACGGCGACCGAAGCCTGACGTTCGATCAACTGAACCGCGCCGCCAACCGTCTGGCCCGGCACCTGCGCGCCCAGGGCGTCAACGCCGGCGACTTGATCGCGGTGTTCGACGAGCGTGGCCTGGACCTGGTGGTGATGATCCTTGCCACCCTCAAGGCCGGTGCCGGTTGGCTGCCGCTTGACCCGCGCAATCCACCTCAGCGGTTGGCCCAGGTCCTGCGCCAGAGCCGTACGCCGTTGCTGGTTCACAGCGCGGGGCTGGGCGAGCTGGCGCTGGAGGCAGTGGATCTCTTGGAACAGCGTCCCAAAGCGGTGCTCTACGATCCTGCGGTATTGAGCAGCTACAACGATGAAGACCTGAACCTTGCGATCCACGACCTCTCGTTGGCCTATTGCATCTTCACGTCCGGTTCCACCGGCACGCCCAAAGGGGCCATGGTGGCGCACGCCGGCATGCTCAATAACATCCTCGGCAAATTGCCGGGGCTGGGGCTCGATGCGTCCGATGTCATTGCTCAGACCGCGCCGCAATGCTTCGACATTTCTGTCTGGCAGACCCTTGCCGGCCTGGTGCTGGGGGCACGCACCGTGATCCTCGGCGATTGCATCGTACAAGACCCCGATGCGCTGGCGTCGGCCATCGAACGGCACGGCATCAGCATCCTCGAAGCCGTGCCGTCGTTGATGCAGAGCCTGCTCGACGCCGGGCTCGAGCGCTCGCGGCTGCGCTGGGTGCTGGCTACCGGCGAGGCGCTGCCACCGGCCCTGGCGCGTCGCTGGTTCGACCGCTATCCCGCGATCCCATTGATGAACGCCTACGGGCCGGCCGAATGCTCCGATGATGTCGCGTTCCATCCGTTGCTCGAACGTCTGCCGGAACAACGGATCAACGTGCCCATCGGTCGCGCCACCCTGAACAACCGCTTGTACCTGCTCGATGCCGACCTGCAACCCATACCGGCCGGTGCGGTGGGGGAGATTTTCGTCGCCGGTGTCGGCGTCGGACGCGGCTATATGGCAGACCCGGCGCGCACGGCGGCGGTGTTCCTGCCGGACCCGATTGCCAACGATGGTTCGCGCCTCTATCGCACCGGTGACCTGGCGCGCTTCCTGCCCAACGGCGATCTTGAATACGTTGGCCGTACCGACCATCAGGTCAAGATTCGCGGGCACCGCATTGAATTGGACGAAATCGAAGCCTGCCTGAGCCATTACCCCGGCGTCCGGGAAGCGGTAGTCGTCGCCCGCGACGACCAGCAACGCGCCAAGGTGTTGGTGGCCTATGTCGTGGGCGATGCACAGCTGAGCATCGAGGCCCTGCGCGAGCATGTCCTGGGCCATCTTCCACACTACATGACACCGGGCGCGTTTGTGTTCCTGGAGCGCTTTCCGCTCAATGGCAACGGCAAGATCGATCGCAAATCCTTGCCCGCTCCGGATTTTGCCGCGCAGAGCCAGGCCCGCTATGTTGCGCCCATCAGCGAGCTGCAAGGCCAGATGGTCGAGGCGTGGCAAAGCGTGTTGGGGCTCGGCCAGGTGGGGGTCGAGGACAACTTCTTCGAGCTGGGCGGTCACTCGCTGCTGGCCACTCAACTGATTGGCCTGATCGGCAAACTCACTGGCAAGGATTTGCCCCTGCGCGTGGTGTTCGAGCGTCCGACCATCGCCGCCATGGCCGATTGGCTGGAAAACCAGGCTGGCACTGTAAAGGTATCGCCGACACTGTTGCCGCGTCCTGACAAACTGCCGCTGTCGTTTGCCCAGCAGCGTCTGTGGTTCCTGCAACAACTGGATCCCCACAGCCCCGCCTATAACCTGGCAGGCGCCGTTCGCTTGACCGGTGAGCTGCATATCGCCGACCTGCAGGCTGCGTTGCAGGCGGTGGTGGATCGGCACGAAGTGCTGCGTACCGGGTTTATCGAGCAAGCCGAGGGGCCGGGCCAACTGATCCTGGCCCGCTCTGAGCTTGAGCTGCCTTTGGTCGACGTGCCGAACGAAGAAGCGTTGCACGAGCTACTGCGTCAGGATGCAATGACGCCGTTCTTGCTGGAAACGGCTCCGCTGCTGCGCGCCAGGCTTTATCGGCTGGCCGCGGATGCTTTTGTCTTGTCGTTGAACTGCCATCACATCGTGGCCGATGGCTGGTCCCTGCAGTTGATCATCGATGAGGTGTGCACGCAGTACCGCAACAGGCGGCAAGGGGTGGCGACAACGCTGCCGGCGCCTTCGATGCAGTACGCCGACTACGCGCTCTGGCAACACCAATGGATGAACAGCAAGGCGTGCGAACAGGAACTGGCGTTCTGGCGCGAGCAGTTGGCCGGCGAGCTGCCGGTGCTGGAACTCGCGGCTGATTTTCCCCGTCCTGCCCAGGCGAGCCAGGCCGGTGGGCGTGTTGAACGGCGCTTGTCCGACGCCCTGACGGCACGCTTGCGCGCGTTCAGTGCC
Organism: Pseudomonas uvaldensis; assembly: GCF_021271205.1. Classification (GTDB taxonomy): domain Bacteria; phylum Pseudomonadota; class Gammaproteobacteria; order Pseudomonadales; family Pseudomonadaceae; genus Aquipseudomonas; species Aquipseudomonas uvaldensis. The sequence continues at coordinate 203,680 of NZ_JAIWKS010000007.1, read as the reverse complement.
CGCCACGGCTGGAGCAATTTCATTCCGATGCTGACCGCGTTCCAGTTGTTGTTGCGCAGCCGCGGCGGTGCGGACGACATTCTGATCGGCGTTCCCGTGGCCAACCGGCACCACGGGGTACTCCAGCCCCTGGTCGGCTGTTTCGTCAACACGTTGGTGTATCGCAAGAAACTGTCGGGCGGGCGTAGCCTGCTGCAGCTGATGAGCGAGCTGCAAGCGCTGTCCGTGTCGGTTCAATCCCATCAGGACCTGCCATTCGATTATTTGATCGAGCAGCTCGGCGTGGTCCGGCAGGTGAGCTACAACCCGCTGTTCCAGGCCATGTTCAACTACTTCCCGGGCAATGCCTTGGAGCGTTTCGAACTGACCGATGTGATCGCCGAGCCGTTGGACAACCGTCCGGACAGCGCGTTGTGTGATCTGCACCTTGACGTGCGGGACAGCGAACACGGCATCAATCTGAGCTTGCAATACAGCAGCGACCTGTTCCGCGAAGAGACCGCCCAGGCGATGGCCGAGCAGTACCTGGCGATGCTCGAGGCGTTGATCGAGCACCCGGAAGGGGCGTTGGGTGAACTGGCGTGGCAGTCTGCGGAACGCTCCCTGGCCCGGATCGAGGGACCCGGCGTCACGGGGCACCAGGATCTTCTCCAGGCCTTTGCGCTTCAGGTCGCTCGACAGCCTGACGCGACGGCCATACTGGCCGGTGATGAGCGCCTGAGCTACGCCCAGCTGGAGCAGGCCGCCGAGCGACTGGCGGCTGCCCTGCAGGCCCATGGCGTTGGCATCGAGGATCGTGTCGCCCTCAGCCTGCCTCGTGATGCTCGCCTGCCCATGGCGATGCTGGCGATTCTCAAGGCCGGTGCTGCCTACGTGCCGTTGGCTGAGGATACCCCGCCGGAACGTGGCCGCTACATCCTCGAGGCGGCGCAACCCAAACTGTGCCTGGGCACCGGCGCGAGCCTGGCGGTGTTGGCGCAGTGGAACAGTGGCGTGGCGTTGCTGGACATCGATGCCCTGAGCACCACCGACCGCTACAAGGCCCCGGCATTGGCGGAGGATCAGCTCGCCTACGTGTTGTATACCTCCGGCTCCACCGGTCAGCCCAAGGGCGTGGCCATCAGCCGTGGCAACCTGATGAACCTGATGCTGGCCGTGGAGCAGGCCGTGCCCATGACGGCTCGGGATCGCGTCCTGGCATTGACCACCGCGACCTTCGATATTGCCATCGTCGAATTGCTGCTGCCGCTGGCACACGGCGCCAGCATCCTGTTGGCCGACCGCGAACAGGCGCGTGATCCCCAGGCGATCGATCAACTGTTGCTGACCGGGCAGCCGACAATCATGCAGGCTACGCCCGCGACCTGGCGAATGCTGGTGGCGCATACCTCGCGCAGCTGGCAAGGCGTGCGTGCGATTTCCGGCGGAGAGGCCTTGCCCTGTGCGCTGGCCGAAGCGATTGAGAACAGGGGCGCCAGGGTCATCAACGGTTATGGGCCGACAGAAGCGACGGTCTACAGCACCTTTGAAGTGCGCAGCGGTGGCGAGAGTGCTGGTGTCGAGGTGCCGATCGGGCATCCGGTTGCCAATACCGCCGCGTATGTCCTCGATGCCGATTTGCGGCCGGTGGCCGCCGGGGTGCCCGGTGAACTGTATCTGGCCGGGGCTAACCTCGGTCGGGGTTACTTTGCGGCGGCACGACTGACCGCGGCGGCGTTCCTGCCGGATCCGTTCGTACCGGGTGCCCGCATGTACCGTACCGGCGACCGGGTTCGACGCAACGTTCATGGCAGCCTGGACTACCTGGGACGGCTGGACTTCCAGGTCAAGCTGCGCGGTTTCCGGATCGAGCTGGGTGAAATCGAAGCGCTGCTGGCGCGTATCCCTGGCGTCCGCGAAGCGGCTGTCGTGTTGCTGGGCAGCGGTGAAACCGCAAGCCTGGTGGGGTACTACGCAGGCGACGCGCTGGACGAAAACATGCTGCGCGCCGCGCTCGCCGAGCAATTGCCGGACTACATGCTGCCGAGCCAGTTCGTTCGCCTGGACACCCTGCCGTTGAGCCCGAGCGGTAAGGTTGACCGCAAGGCACTGCCGGCACCGCAACAACGCGACGGACAGCGCGGTACGCTTTCCAGCGAATGGGAGCGGGAGGTGGCCCGGCTCTGGGAGGAACTGCTGGGCTGCACCGATGTTGGCGCGCACGACAATTTCTTTGCCCTGGGCGGCCATTCGTTGCTGGCGGCGCGCCTGGTGGCGCGAATTGCCGAACAGCATGGCCGGCGCCTGCCGTTGCGCACATTGTTCGAGCAGCCGGTGCTGCGCGATTTTGCGGCGCAGGTGGCGGCGAAAAGCGTTGAAGCCGAAAGCATCCTGCGTCCTTTCAAGGAACCTTTGGCACCACTGCATTTCACTCAGCAACGCCTGTGGTTCCTGGACCGCTTGCAAGGGGATACCCAGGCCTACCACTTGTCCCTCGCCTTGCGTCTGGAAGGTACCCTGCAACCGTCGTTGCTGGAGCAGGCGCTGCGGCAACTGAGCGACCGCCAGCACAGTCTGCGGACGGTGTTCAGCGAAACGTCCGATGGGGCGCGGCAGTCTGTCGAGGCATCTACCACGGTGCCGTTGAGCTTCGAACCGCTGGAGATGGACGAACAGTCTCCGGATTTCGCGCTGAGACTGAGCCAGGAAGCACAACGTCCCTTTGACCTGTCGGCGCCGCCGCTATGGCGGGTTCGTGTGTATCAGGGCCAGGACCTCAGTGTGTTGCAGGTCACCTTGCATCACATCATCGCCGATGCCCGTTCGCTGGAAATCTTCTTCCATGAGCTGCAACTGATTTACCAGGCCTTGCTGCAAGGGCGCAGCGCCAGCCTGCCGCCACTGCCGCTGCAGTTCTCGGACATTGCCGCCAGTTGGCAGAGTCCGGCCGGGCAGACGCGTATCGAATCGCAGCTTGAATACTGGCGGCGAACCCTGGAAGGGGAGCCGCCGGTGCTGAACCTGCCCACCGACAAGCCTCGTCCCGCCGAGCAAGGCTACAACGGCCAGCGCCTTCGCTTCAGCCTGCCGGCCACGTTGGTTAAGCGTGTGCGTGACACCGCGCAACGCCACGGGCTGACGGCGTTCGCGCCACTGCTGGCCGCCTGGAACATCCTCCTGGCCAGGCACTCGGGTCAGCGTGAAATCTGGATCGGCCTGCCGGTCGCCCATCGCCACCAGGCCCACACCGACAACCTGATCGGTTACTTCGCGACCACCCAAGTGCTGCGTAGTCACATCGATGCCCAGCAGCCGGTCGAGCAATTCTGGCAACAGTTGCAAGCCACGCACCTGGCTGCACAGCAGCATGCGGACGTGCCTTTCGAACGATTGGTCGAGGCGTTGCAGGTGCGCCGCGACCTCAGCCATACACCGCTGTTCCAGGCGCTGTTCAACCTGATCCAGCGCGATGCGGCAACGGGCGAGACGCGTTTCGCGGGCCTGTCGACGCAGCGGCTGGATGTGGAAAGCGACAGCGCCCTGGTGGATATCGGCTTGCACATCGAGCAGTACGGCGATGACTGGCAATGTGTGCTGGAATACAACACCGACCTGTTCCTGGACCGCACGGCGCGACGCTATGCAGACGAATATCTGCACCTGCTCGAGGGCATGCTGAAAAACACTCAGGCGCGCCTCTGGGACATTGACCTGGCCAATACCGATCATGCCCTGGCCCTGCGCCCCTGGAACCAGACGGCCGAGGCCTTGCCCCGCGAAGCGGACCTGATTGCCCGTTTCGAGCGCCAAGTGGCATTGACACCCGAGGCGTTGGCGCTCGACTGTCAGGATCAGCAACTGAGCTATGCCCAGCTCAATGCTCTCAGTAATCGCCTGGCCCATTGGTTGCGCACACGGGGCGTCGGCACGGATGACCTGATTGCCGTGTGCTTGACCCGAGGCCCCTGGTTGCTGCCGACGTTGCTGGCCATCCACAAGGCCGGCGCGGCTTACCTGCCGTTGGATCCACAACACCCGGCGGATCGTCTGCGTTTCATCATCGAGCATGCGCATCCGACCCTGGTGCTGAGCGAAAGCCTGTGTGGCGATGTGCTGGACGGTGTCGACAACGTCTGGCTCGACCAATTGTCGCTGGAGGCGTGCAGTGTCGAGAATCCGATGCTGGCGACCCACCCGGAGCAACGCGCCTATGTGATCTACACCTCGGGCTCGACCGGCACACCCAAAGGCGTGCAGGTCACGCGCCAGAACCTGAGCAACCTGTTGGCTGCTCTCGATCGGCAGTTGCCACTGAGCGCCGCGGATGTCTGGCTGGCCAGCACTACCTACGCGTTCGATATGTGCAAGCCGGAGCTGTTCCTGCCACTGGTCAATGGTGCGGCCATCCTGCTGGCCCGTCGCGAGCAGGTCGTCGATGGTCATCAGCTGTTTGCCTTGCTGCGCCGCGCGACCGTGTTCCAGGCCACGCCCGCCGGCTGGCAGATCCTGCTGGAAACCGCGCAGGCCGATTGGCCGCCCGTGCGCGGGCTGATCGGTGGTGAGGCGGTTGCCGCTGAGCTGGTGACCGAGCTGCGCAGCCGCGGCGTGGTGCTGATCAACGCCTATGGCCCGACCGAAACCACGGTCTGGTCGACGACGCAGGCGCTGCAAGACGTGCCGTCCGGCGTTGCCGATATCGGCTCGCCGCTGCTCAACACACGCTGTTATGTACTCGATGAAATGTTGCGGCCGGTCCCACTGGGCACCGTGGGTGAGCTGTATATCGCGGGCGCCGGGGTAACCCGTGGCTATCAGCATGCCGCCGCTACCACGGCAGCGGTCTATCTGCCCGACCCGTATGCCAATGAACCTGGCAGTCGCATGTATCGCACCGGCGACCTGGTACGCCGGCGCGATGACGGTCGACTGGCCTACGTTGGCCGCAGCGATTTCCAGGTCAAGGTGCGCGGGTTCCGCATCGAGCCCGGCGAGATCGAGTCGCTGTTGCGTCGTTATCCGGGCGTGGAGGAGGCGGTGGTAATGATCGACGCGCGCAGTCAGAGCTTGTTCGCCTGGCTGCAAGCGCCGAACCCGGTTGACTCGGCAGAGTTGCGTCGGCATCTGGAAGGCTTGTTGCCAGGCTACATGATCCCGGCGGGTTTCATCACCCAGCCACGGCTGGCCCTCAATGCCAACGGCAAGATCGACCGCAAGGCCTTGCCGGCGCCGCAACCGGTCACGATACAGGGCGTGGCGCCGCGCACTGAGTTGGAGCAGCAACTGGCCGAGATCTGGCAGGACCTGCTCGAATTGCCGCAGGTCGGGGTGTTCAACAGCTTCTTCGAATTGGGGGGGCATTCGTTATTGGCGATGCGCTTGATGACTCAGGTCGAGAGCCGTTTCGGTATCCGGATCGAGCTGCGTAGCCTGTTTCACAACCCAACGATCGCCGGTCTTGCCGAGCAGATCGAGAAACCCCAGGGGCCGTCGACGGACCAGGCCCTGGACGAAATGCAGCGCCTGTTATCAGAGATGGAAGAGTAAGGATGAGTGCGATGACGCAACAAGCGTTCCTGGAGATTGCGCAGCGGCTGGCTTCCTTGCCCGCGGATAAGAAAAAGATCTTTCGCCAGCGCCTGGCCGAGAAAGGTATCGATAGCTGGCGCCTGCCGATCGTTCCCGCCGTGCTTGCCGAAGACGGGCGCTTGCCGTTGGCGCAGGCGCAGCGGCGTTTTCTGTCGGCGGAGGCTCTGAGCAGTCGTGCGCTTTATAATTTGTGCTCGGTGCTGCGTTTCGACGGCCGCCTCGATGGCGAACGCTTGCAGCAGGCCATGCAGCAGTTGACCGACCGTCACCAGATCTTGCGCACCCGTTATACGACCGACCCGAATGGACAGTTGCAGTCTCATTGCGAGCCGCAAACAGTCATTCGGCCAACCGTTGAACGATTGAGCCTGGCTGCCGGCGAGTACGAGCAGTGGTGCGCCGATGAATACGCCCGACAATTGGCCGAACCCTTTGACCTCAGCCAGTCGGCACCATGGCGCTGGCAAGCGTTCAGCGATGCGCAGGAGCAATCGACCTGGTTGTTCTTCACCATTCATCATGTGGCCTACGACGCCTGGTCGGCCCAGCAACTGACCCTGGAACTGGCCGAGGCGTACCGGGCGCTGGCGGTGGATGAGCCTGCCCGGCAGCCCGAACTGAGCATCCAGTATGCCGACTACGCCGCTTGGGAACAGGAGTGGCTGGACAGCGAAAGCTGCCGGCAGCACGTCGATTTCTGGCGTGCACAGCTGGTCGATGCCCCCGCACCATTGACGTTGCCCCTGGATCGACCACGTCCGGCGCCCGCGCAACGCCGCCACAGCGGCGCGGTGCTGGCCCGCACGCTATCACCGCAGCTGACGACAGCGGTCGAAGCGGCTATCCGTAATCATGGGGTGACGCTGTACATCTACGGCCTGACAGCTTTCAGCTGCCTGCTGTCGCGTTACAGCGGCGAGAGCGACCTGTGCCTGGGCACCTCGGTCGCGCACCGTGATCGTCCGGAGCTGGTCCCGCTGATCGGGCCTTTGCTCAACACCCTGGTGATCCGTCAGCGCCTGCACGACAACCCGGACTTCGCCAGTGCACTGCTGCGCACCCGTGACACCGTCGCCGCCGCTTTCGATCATCAGCTGCTGCCTTTTGAAAAGGTGCTTGAGAACCTGGATCGGCCACGTTCGAGTCCGTTGTTCCAGGTCATGTTCGTCCAGGTGGACCTGCCCGAAAGCCGTACCCTGACATTGCCGGGTGTCGCGGTTGAAGTCCTGGATCCGCCGCAGCGTCATGCGCGCTTTGACCTCACGTTGCGCCTGGTGCGTACCGCTGATGCGGGTCTGCGCTGCGAGTTGGAATACAGCGACGAATTGTTCGATGCGGCGACCGTCGAGCAGATGCTGGACGACTTGCTGGCGATTCTCCAGGGGGCGTCCAGTCATCCCCAGCGCCGTCTGACCGAATTCCAGCTGGTTTCGCCGCCGAGTGAGGTGAGTGGTCCGGCATTGGGCGCGATGCCCTTACCGCTGGATCGGCAAGTGCTGCATTGGGCAGCGCATACGCCGACCGCGGCAGCACTGTGTAGCGTCAACGAAACCATCGACTATGCCACGCTCGGTGCCGCGAGCCGTGCGTTGGCCTCGCGACTGGCCGGGCAGGGGGTAGGTCCCGGGCAAGTGGTTGCGCTGTGCATGCCGCGTTGCGCAGAACAGTTGATGGCCACGCTGGCGTGCTGGCAACGGGGTGCGATCTGCCTGTTTCTCGACCCGGCGCAGCCGCCGCAGCGACTCGCGCAGTTATTGCAGGACAGTGGTGCGAGCCTGTGGGTGTCTTTGGCCGATGCCCCGGAAACCGGTGTCCGGATCGAGCGCCTGATACTCGGGGCCGCTGACTTGCGCGCCGTGATCTCCGAGGGCCCGGACGAGAGCCTCAGCCAGCCCGACTTGCCGGCTTATCTGATTTATACCTCCGGTTCGACCGGCCAGCCCAAAGGCGTGCTGGTCACCCACGGCAACCTGGCGCATTACGCCAGTGCGGTCGGTCAACGCCTGCAAGCGAAGCCGGGCAGCCGCTGGGCAACCTTGGCGACGGTGGCGGCGGACCTGGGGCTGACCTGCGTGTTCGCTGCGCTGAATGCCGGCGATCCGCTGATTCTGCCGCCAGCGTCGCTGACCTTCGATCCGCCAGGCTGGGCTGACTTTCTTGAGCAGCACCCGGTGGATTGCCTGAAGATCGCGCCTTCGCATTTGCGCGGGCTGCTGGCGCTGGACGATGCCCGACGTGTCTTGCCCAGGGATGTATTGGTCCTGGGCGGTGAGGGTTTCGATCACGCCTTGTTCGCACGAGTGCGCGAACTGGCACCGCAACTGCGCCTCTTCAACCACTACGGCCCTTCGGAAACCACGGTAGGAGTGATCTGCGGCGAAATCCAGTCGCTCGACTCGCTGGACCCGGGTCAGTATCTGCCCTTGGGTCAGCCGTTGGCGGACTGCCAACTGCGCATCGTCGACGGCAACGATGTGTCGGTGCCGCTGGGTGTCGCCGGGGAATTGCTGATCGGTGGCCCCCAGGTTGCCCAGGGGTATCTCGGCCAACCTGAATTGAGCGCCAAGGTATTCGGTTCCACCGCCCCAGGCCAACGCTTCTATCGCAGCGGTGACCGGGTTCGCCTGGATCGCAATGGGAACCTGGTGTTCCTCGGGCGTGGGGACGATCAGGTCAAGATCCGTGGTTTTCGCGTTGAGCCGGGCGAAGTCAGCGCCTGGCTCAAGGCTCAGCCTCAGGTTCGCGAAGGGGTAGTGCTGGCCTGCGAGGTGAAAGGGCGCACGCAACTGGTGGCGTACCTCAGTCCGTCCCTGGCGAGCGAAGCGTTGGCGAGCCTGCAAGCCGAGGCCAGACGTCAATTGCCGGAGCACATGGTGCCCAGCCATTGGTCAGTGCTGGACGCGTTGCCGCTGACGGCCAATGGCAAGCTGGATCGACGCGCTTTGCCTGAGCCGGCTGAGCAAGAATCGTCCGCTGCCTCCGTACGGCCACCCCGTGGTGCCACGGAACAGCGCCTGGCGCAGTTGTGGTGTCAGGTCCTCGGCTGCCCGCACGTCGGGCGCGAGGATGATTTTTTTGCCCTGGGCGGCGATTCGATCCTGAGTCTGCAATTGATCGGCCTGGCTTCGCGTGAAGGGCTCAAGCTGCAACCGCGGGATGTCCTGCAACACCCGACTCTGGCGGCCATGGCCCTGTGCATCGATGCTCGACAGGCCCCGGTGTTGCTGACCGTACTCACGGCCTTTCGTGAATTGCTGGAGCAGCCTGGCCTGGGGCCGGACGCGGACTTCTTTGTCGAGGGCGGGGATTCGATTCTCAGCCTGCAATTGATCGCGCGTTTGCGTCAGGCCGAACTGCGCCTGATGCCCCGGCAATTGCTGGAGAACCCGACTGCCCGGCAGTTGGCCGGAGTGCTGGCCGGCGCAGCCGCGCCGAGCGTTGCACCGCAATCGGCAACCGAAGCCTCGGAGCCGCAACGTGCACTGTCCCATGCCCAGCAGCGGGTGTGGTTCATGCAGCAGCTCGAACCGACCGCGACGGCCTACAACGTCACGCAGTTGCTGGCCTTGCGCGGTGACCTGGATGTGCCTCGCCTGCAACGCACTTGCCAGACCCTGGTCTCGCGTCATGAGGCCCTGCGTTGCAGGTTCTTCGAGGCGCAAGGGCAAGTCTGGCAGCGCCTGGATGAGACGGCCTCGGTCATTTTCAATGTGCACGACCTCAATGGTCTGGATGAGTCGCAGCAGGTAGCGGCCATCGCCGACGCCGCCAAGCGCGTTTTCGACCTGGGACAGGGACCGCTGCTGGCAATCGACCTGTTCAGTGTGGCGCCAGGTGATTACCGCTTGCTCTTCAATGTGCACCACATTGCCGTGGACGGCTGGTCCATGGGTTTGCTGGTCGAGGATTTTGCGCGGCTGTATCAGGATCAGGCCACGCCCGCGTCCACTGGGTTGTTGCCGTTGATCGAAGCACAGCGGCGAGGTCTGGAAGGAGAGCAGGGCAGCCAGCTGTTGGCTTATTGGCAACAGCGCTTGCAAGGCCTGAGCAACGAGCCGCTGGAGTTGCCGGACCACTGCGCCCGCCCGGCGTTGCAAGCGTACGCCGGTGCCCGTGCCGAGTTTTTCTTCCCCAGTTCGCTGAGTCGGGCCATCGATGCCCGGGCCAGGGCAATGGGCGTCACGCCGTTCGTGCTGTATTTCGCCGCCTACCAACTGCTGCTCTGGCGTCATGCTCGGCGCAGTGATTTCGCCATCGGCTTGCCCGTGGCCGGGCGCGAATCGGCTGAGAGCCAGGCACTGGTCGGTTTGTTCGTCAACACGTTGGCGCACCGGGTACAGATCGATGCCCGGCAAAGCCTGCAATCCTTTATCCACGACCTGAATGGGCGGTTGGCCAATGACCTGGCCCATCAGGCGCTGCCGTTCGAGCACTTGCTGGACGTGCTGAACGTCGAACGTAGCCTGGACCGCACGCCGGTATTTCAGGCGATGTTCAACTATCAGGCTGACCACCGCGATTCGCGCACCCTCAGCCTGCCCGGCATCAGCGTGGAATCGTTGGCGCTGCCCGATGGCGTGGTGAGTGCCAAGTTCGACCTGACGTTCAATGTGTTCAGCCAGGGCCGTGGGGCCGATGCCCGCACCGGTCTGATCGTCGAATACGCCACCGCGTTGTTGCGCCCCGACACCAGCCAGCGACTGGCGGAGGACTACCAGAGCTTGCTCGCCAGTCTGGCCAGCCTTGACCTTCAACAGCGCTTGCTGGAAGTCCCGCTGGGTTCAGTCGCGACCCTGGACACGGCGGGCCCGTCCACGCGTTTGATGGGCGAAGCGGATTTCGTCACGCGCTTCGAAGTACAGGCCGCCGTCCATCCTGATCGTATCGCGGTGTGCTGCGCCGATCGCCGCTTGAGCTACGCCGAACTGGATGCCCAAGCCAACCGCCTGGCCCATTGGCTGCTGGCGCAGGGCGTCGGGCAAGAGTCGACGGTCGCCTTCTGCCTGCCGCGAGACGAAAGGCTACTGGTGTGCCTGTTGGGCATCCAGAAGGCCGGCGCAGGCTACCTGCCGCTCGACCCTGCACATCCAGCGGCAAGGCAGGCGCAGATTCTCACTCGGGCGCGGCCGCAATTGCTGCTCTCGGACACGCTGTTCGCAGACGTGCCCGGGCACCTGCGCAGTTGCCTGTGGGCAGACCTGCCGTTGTCCCAATTCCCGACACACGCACCGGGCCTGGCGACGACCCTCGAGCAATTGGCTTATACCCTCTACACCTCGGGCTCGACCGGACAACCCAAGGGCGTGCAGATCAGTCGAGGCAGTTTCGCCAACTTCCTGCTGGCCATGGAGCAGGCACTGCCGCTGGATAATGTGCAACGTTATCTGGCCCTGACCACCGTGACCTTCGACATTTGCGGCCTGGAGCTGTGCCTGCCGCTGGTACGCGGCGGCACGGTGGTGCTGGCCGATGATGAGGAGCGACAGGACCCTCTGTTGCTCGCAAACCTGATTCAGGACCAGGCCGTGGATCTCATCCAGGCCACACCGGCCACCTGGGCGATGCTGTTGCAAGGCGATCGCCAGGTACTGGCCGGGCGTGTGGCCCTGGCTGGTGGTGAGGCGCTGGCGGCGGAGATGGCGAGCGAGCTCAGGCAATGCGTGGCTCACCTCGTCAACGTCTACGGCCCGACGGAGACCACAGTGTGGTCCACCCAGACGCCGATCGATGTCCTGCAAACGCCCGTTGCCCCGATTGGCCGGCCGTTGCTCAACACCCGTTGCCACGTCCTGGATGAACACCTGTGCGAAGTGCCGCCCGGCTGTGTGGGCGAGCTGTATATCGCCGGTGACGGTCTGGCACGCGGTTACGCCGGACAACCGGGATTAACTGCCGAACGCTTCATCGCCGATCCGTTCAGCCGCGAGGGCGGGCGGTTGTACCGCACCGGTGATCTGGCGCGTTGGCAACCCGATGGACAGCTGTATTACCTGGGCCGCACCGATGACCAGATCAAATTGCGCGGTTATCGCATCGAGCTGGGGGAGATCGAGGCTGTGCTCCTCAGCCATCCCGATGTATTGCAGGCGGTCGTGGCCGTGCAAGGCGAGCATCTGGCCGCCTTCTGGGTCGCCAGTAGCGCTAACCCACCTGACGAAACCGCGATCCACAGCTATTTGCAGGCCCGTTTGCCGGCCTACATGCTGCCGACGCATTTGCAGGCGCTGGAACAACTGCCCCTCAATACCAACGGCAAAGTGGATCGCAAACAACTGCCGCGGCTGCAATTGGACGTCAGCGGTACTGTCGCCGTCCAGCGTGCTCTGACGGCCAGCGAGACCCTGTTGGCCGAGGTCTGGGCGACGGTGTTGAACCGGCCGCAGATCCCTGTCGACGGGCATTTTTTCCAGTTGGGCGGACACTCGCTGATGGCGGCCCAGGTGCGTGCGCGCTTGCGCGAGCAGGGCCTTGAAGTGCCCTTGCGCTGGCTGTTCGAAACGCCTGTTCTGGCGGACCTGGCGCAGCGCATCGAGGGCCTTGCGCCTCACCTGGACCTCGCTTCGTTGCAGATCCCTCGCGTCGACCGACAGATAGACCAGCCCTTGTCCTCGGCGCAGCAACGGGTCTGGTTGATGCAGCAGCTGGATCTGGCTGACAGCAGCTTCAACATGAGCAGTAACGTACGCTTGCACGGACAGCTGGACTGCCAGGCCCTGGAGCGTTCATTGCAGCGGTTGGTGGAACGCCATGCGATCTTGCGCACCACCTATCACCAGCGCGGCGGCGAGTTGTACCAGCGGATCCACGCACAGATGTCGGTGGCGTTGCAAACAATCGTGTCGAGCGCGGCGCAGTGGCCGGCCGATGCCCGCGACGTTGCACTGCGACCGTTCGACCTCGCCGGCGAGGCACCGCTGCGGGCGGTCCTGTACCGGCTCGGTGAGCAGGACCACGTGCTGCAACTGGTCATGCACCACATTGCTTCGGACGGCTGGTCCGGCGCCGTGCTGGTCGATGAACTGATCCAGGGTTACGAGGCCTACAGTGCAGGTGTGCTGCCGCCACAAGATGAACTGGCGATCCAATACGTGGACTATGCGGTATGGCAAGGTTCTGCCCCAGTACAGCAGCGTCAGCGTGAGGGCCTGGATTTCTGGCGACAGACCCTGGCCGGCATTCCCGCCCAAGTGCCGTTGCCGTTCGATTTCCCACGCCCGGAGCGCGACAGCGGCACCGGGGCGGCGCTGGACTTCCAGTTGCCGGCGGCCACGGTTGGCCGGTTGAAAGCGTTCGCGCAAGACAGCGCAACGTCACCGTTCATGCTGCTGCTGACGTGTTATGCCGCCGTGCTGCAGCGCGAAACCCAAGGGCGCGACCTGGTCATCGGGACGGACGTGGCCAACCGCGAGCATCCTGCCACCGAGTCGTTGATCGGCTTCTTCGTCAATCTGCTGGCCTTGCGTATCCGCCTGCAACCGGAGCTGAGTTTCCGTGAGCAAGCGCAGCAGGTCCGGGAAGTGTGCCTGCAAGCGTTCGCCTGGCAGGACACGCCGTTCGAGCGTGTCGTCGAATGCCTGGAGCTGCCACGGGTGGCGAATGTCCACCCGCTGTTGCAAACCTTGTTCGTGCTCGACAACACGCCGCGCCAACAACGCCAACTAGGCAACTTGCAGGTCGAGCCACTGACTGGCGAGCAGCACCATTCCAAGTTCGACATGGCCCTGTTCGCCAGCGAAGACGGCGACGCGATCAATCTGCGCTGGGTGTATCGCACCAGCCTGTTTCGCCGGGCCACGGTCGAACGCCTGCGCGATGCTTTCCAATCGCTGCTGGACATGGCCCTTGGCGCGCCAGATAACCCAATCGATACCCTGATCAAGACTCCAGGAGGAGCTGCCGCAATGTCCACGGACAATCCGCTGCAACGCAAAATGAGCAAATTGGGCAAGATGCGCCAGAGCGGGTCGCCTGTCACTCGCGAGCCCTTCGAAGCCCGACCGCTGCGCGAAGGCTCGAAGTTCCCCTTGTCGATTCAACTGCGTGACCGCGAACTGACGCCGGCCATCTGGGCCGAAGCCAACCGCGAGAAGGTCGAGAACTGGCTGCTCGACCACGGTGGCATTGTCTTTCGTGGCTTCGATCTGCCGACGCCGGCGGCTTTCGAAGCGTTCTGCCAGGCCCTCTGCCCTCAACTGTATGGTCAATATGGCGACCTGCCGAAGGAAGAGGGTGGCAAGAACATCTACAAATCCACACCCTATCCCAAGGACCGGATGATCCTGTTCCACAACGAGAGTGCCCATCAGCATCGCTGGCCGCGTCGGCAGTGGTTTTACTGCCAGATCCCGGCCACGTCGGGGGGCGCGACCCCGATTGTCGACAGTCGCCAGGTCTACCGGGAACTGCCGGCCTGGCTGCAAGCGAACCTGCGGCGCAAACAACTGATGTATGTGCGTAATTTCAGTACCAGCCTGGACGTCAGCTGGCAGCATTTCTTCCAGACCGAAGAGCGGGCCGACGTCGAACGGATCTGCCGTGAAAGCAACATCGAGTTCCAGTGGCGCGGAGCCAACGACCTGCACACCCGTCAGGTGTGCCCGGCGGTCATCCTGCACCCGCTGACCGGCGAGGAGAGTTTCTTCAATCAGATCCAGCTCTATCACCCGGCCTTTCTCGATGCTGACGTGCGCGAACAGTTCCTGCGCGACGGTGAAGCTTCGATGCCCCGGCAGGTGTTCTACGGCGACGGGTCCGAACTTGAACCGCAGGCTATCGAGGCCATCAACACGGCCTACGAGCGTTGTGCCGTGCGTTTCGATTGGCAGCAGGGGGATGTGGTCATGCTCGATAACATGATGGCGGCACACGCCCGGGACCCGTTCGAGGGCGAGCGCAAGATTGTGGTGGCCATGGGGGAAATCTATGGTCGTGACCAAGTGATGGCTGCGCCGGCGCAGACTGAAGAGACACACGCAGAGTTGGAATCATGATGGACCTCGGACTCACGCTTTCACCCCAGCAAAAACAATTGGCCCAGGCCAACCCGCAAGCCTGGCGCTGGGCTCGGATGCAAATGACGGGCGTGCCCGAAGGCATCGTCGAACAGCGCTTGCGTGATTGCCTGCGGCAGCATCAAGCGTTGCGCCTGCGCTACCAGCGCCCGGTTGGCGCCACGGGCTTGCGCCAGCGTGTTGTCGAGCCCTTCGAGCTGCGCCTGGACTGGCGTCAGGGGCGCTCGGGTGACACGCAGAATGAGCAAACGTGGCTGCGCGACGCTCAGCAGCATTGCCTGACCGAACAGCCCGATGTATTGGCCTGGTTGCTCGACGATTGGCTGCTCCTGGCGGTCCCGGTGTATTCGTTGGATCAGCGCAGCCTGATCCAGTTGCAGGCGCACTTGCTGGGGCGCGCCGTGCCATTGGACACCGAACCCATGCAGTACGGCGAATACGTCGAATGGATCAACGGCCTGCAATTGGATGAAGATGCCGAGCAGGGCGTGCAGTTCTGGCGTAACCAGGCCTTGCAGGACGTGCCGGGCATGCGTTTGATCGAACGTTATGGGGTCGCCAGCGGCCAGCATGCCGTGGTCCGGCTGACGCTTGCGCCGACGCTGCCGGTGGCGTTGAACGCCCTGGCCGAGCGCGAAGGCCTGGCGGTCGAGCCGCTGGTCCTGGCCGCCTGGGGAGCATTGCTGGGCAGACTCAATGGGCAGCCGCACGGCCAGTTGGGTTTGCAGCATGACCCTCGTGACGACTATGAAGAGCTATCGGGCGCCTTCGGGCTGTTCGAGCAGACCCTGCCGATGACGGTGCGGATGTCGGAGCACAGCACCTGGATCAACCTGGCACGGCCGTTGGCACGGCAATTGGAAAACGCGGTGGCCTGGCAGGAATATGTGGGCCAGGCCCAGTTGCTGCCCGACTGGCGCGCCAGCTTCCAGGCCGGGCTGCGTATCGTGCATACACCGTCGCTGCAAGGCGTACAGGTCTTGTCCTTCGACACCCCGGTCGAACTGCAATTGCAGCTGACACTCGATGCCCGGGGCAGCGCAGAGCTGATGCTGGCCTACGATGATGGCCTGTACCGTGACAACCAGATGCAAGTGTTGCTCAAGCGCTTCGGCCATTGGCTCGAGCAATTGATGCAGTCACCCAACGAGCTCATCCAGCGCGTCGATTGCCACTTGCCCGAGGAACTGTCGGCGTCGCCGATCCGTCCCGCCCTGGTGCCGGATCTCGATATCGTCGCCACCGTGCGCGAACACGCGCGGACACAACCGGATCGGCCGGCGCTGCGCTATGCCGAGCAAATATTCTCCTATGCCGAACTCGATGCCCTGAGCGATCGTGTTGCCGGCAGCCTGCATCAGGCCGGCGTCGGCCGTGAGCAGGTGGTCGGCCTGTACTTGCCGCGTGGGGCGCAGATGTTGATCGCGATGCTGGCCTGCTTCAAGGTCGGCGCGGCCTATCTGCCCCTGGATCCGCAGCAACCACCCCTGCGTCTGGCCGGCATTCTCGAGGATGCTCAACCCGCACTGTTGCTGCATCTGGAAGGGCTGCTGCCCGAGACCTCGGTCGATACGCTGTGCTGGTCGCAGGCATGCGTCGGGCCAGTGTTCGATACGCCGGTGCAGGGCGCCGCGCAAGATCTGGCCTACGTGCTTTATACCTCGGGCACCAGCGGCAAGCCCAAGGGCGTGCAGATCGAACAAGGTCAGTTGCGCCATTACGTCACGCAGGTGACCCGCGCGCTGCAGTTGCCCGAAGGCGGGCATTATGGCCTGGTCTCCTCGCTGCTGGCGGACCTTGGCAATACTGTGCTGTTTCCGGCCTGGTTGCAGGGCGGTTGCGTGCATGTGCTGGAACAATCCACCGTGACGGATGCGCGGGCCTTCGCCGAGGAGCTGGAGCGCCACCCGTTGGACGTGCTCAAGATTGTCCCTTCGCACCTTGAAGCCCTGATGGGCGAACATGCGGCCGAGGCTGTTCTTCCACGTCGCGTTCTGGTCTTGGGCGGGGAGCCGATCAGTGAGCATTTGCTCAGTCGTCTGGCCCAAGCGAAACCAGCCTGTCGCTTGTACAACCATTACGGTCCTACGGAGACCACCGTGGGGGTGTTGTGGCGGGCGATCGATATCGACCAGGGCGTGAGTGGCAGTGCCTTGAATCAAGTCTTGGGCGATAACCGTATCCATCTGCTCGACGAGCAGCAACGACCGGTGCCACCTGGCCAGGCCGGGGAGTTGTGCATCAGCGGGGCCAGTGTCGGGCGCGGTTATGTGGGCGGTGTCGGCGGCAGTGCCTTCGGTGTCGATCCAGACGGCAGCCGCCTGTATCGCACCGGCGACCTTGCCTTGCGCCAGGCCGATGGTGCGCTGCGCGTGCTCGGACGCAACGATCAGCAGGTGAAAATCCGCGGGTTCCGCCTGGAGCTGGCGGAAGTGGAACAGGCGTTGTTGGCCCAGCCGGGGGTATTGCAGGCCGCTGTCTTGCTGGAGGGTGAAGCCGACCATGCCCGCTTGCTGGCGTTCGTGGTCAGGGACGAGGTCGTGTTGCAGACCACTGATCATCTGGGGGCCGCCCTGGCTCGCCAGTTACCGGACTACATGTTGCCCAGTGCCATCCTTGCGCTCAAGACCCTGCCCCTGAACAGCAATGGCAAGCTGGATCGCAAGAGCCTGCTCGAACGCGCCAGGCAGCGCTTGCAGAGCACCCGCGTAGCACCTGCAGGTGAGCTGGAAACGGCCATCCTGGCCATCTGGTGCGAGGTGCTCGGCGTTGACGAGCTGGGCGTGACCGACCACTTCTTCAATGTCGGCGGACATTCCCTGGCCGCGATCAAAGTGGTCTCGCTGATTCGCGAGCGGCTGTCCCTCGAGTTGCCGACCAACCTGCTGTTCGAACGGCATACTGTGCGTGACCTGGTCCGAGGGCTGGACAACCACGACAGCGGCGGCCCCTGGAAGGTCTTGCAGGACGCGGATGAGCATGCGCCGGCCTTGCTGCTGGTGCATGGCGCACAAGGGCATCTGCAGGCGTATCAGCCGCTGGTGGACAACCTCGAAGGCAACGTCGCGGTCTTTGGCCTGGCCGCCCTGGAAAACGGTTGGGGCGAGGGCGACATGGATGCGTTGTTGCAGCAATACGTGGCGAGCATCCCCGTTCAGCTGAAACAACGCCCGTTGGTGCTGCTGGGTTGGAGCCTGGCGTCGCGACTGGCGTTGCTGCTGATTCCCGCTCTTCAAGCCAATGGCTTCAGCGTCGAGGGGCTCGTGGTACTCGACCACGATGCGCAGCGCAGCCTGGCCGGCGAAGGCGATGAGGCGGGGCAGTTGATCGCCGATTTCGCTTTCTACTGCCGCAGCCACGCCCAACCCATGGGCGAGTCGCTGCGTGAGCGTTTGACGGGCCTGTTGGCCGGTCATGACTACGCCGAGGGGGTTGCCCGGCTGCTCGACGATGCCCAGGTGCGAGCACACCTGCAATGGGGCGCCGCCGATGCGGATTTGCTCAAGCTATTGGCGCAGTATCGGGCGATCAAGACGCGCTTGTATGAACAGGCGTTGCCCATCGTCGACGTACCGCTATGGCTCTGGCGCGGCAATGCCCATGCCGATTTGCGGGCCTCGTGGCAGGCGTATACTCGGCACGCTGTTCATCAGTGGACGCTGGACGTGGGCCATCACGAGATGCTCGGGGAGCCGCGACTGGTCGAAAGCCTGCTGCCTTTACTGTTGGAAACCTCTGCCAAGGTGGTGTCTGCCCCATGATCCTATTGAAAGAACTGCTGCATGACGCTCGATGGCGCATTCTGCTGGCGATTCTGAGCAGCGCCTTGAGCGCGGCCACCAGTATCGGCCTGATCGGCTACATCAACCGCAGCCTGGAGCACGGTCTGGACGATATCGGCCGCGGCTTGTTGCTGTTCGGTGGCTTGCTGATCCTGCTGTTCCTCAGTGGTATCACGTCGCAATGGTTGCTGGTGCAGATCGGGCACCGCCTGGTTTACCAATTGCGCCTGCGGCTGGTGGGCAAGGTGTTGGGCACCGCACTCGAACGCATCGAGCGGCTGGGCAGCCCGCGTATCTACAACGCCCTGACCAAGGACGTTACCACCGTCGCCACGGCGTTCAAGCAGCTGCCGATCTCCCTGTACAACGGCCTGTTGCTACTGGCTGGGCTTGCCTACATGGCGTGGCTGAGCGTACCGTTCTTTTTGCTGACCCTCGGTGTGATTGCTCTGGGGGTGGGGCTCGATGTGTTGCTCGGGCGCAAGGTCAAGGGCTTGATGCAGGCGGTACGCCGACAGGATGACCAGTTGACCGAGCAATTCGAGGCTGCCATTCAGGGCCGCTGCGAGTTGGGCCTGAGCCGGGAGCGCCGGCACCTGCTCTATGAGCATAAGCTTGAACCCATCGCCCGGGCCTCGCTGGATGCGTCGGTACGTGCCGACACCCTGTGGGCGGTGAACCTGAACTGGACGACACTGCTGGTGTTCGTGCTCATCGGCACGCTGTTCTTTCTCGGCCAGGGGCTTGGGTTGCTCAGCCAACAGGTGGTGGTGGGCTACGTGCTGGCGATCATGTTTCTGCGCACGCCGATCTCGATGATCCTGGATGCCATTCCTGCGGTCATTCGCGGCCATGTCGCCTTGCAGGCCATCGATGCCCTGGCATTGGGCGAGACGGTGCAGTTCAAGACCCCTGCGCAAGCGGCAGAACCCTTCGGCGAGTTACGCCTGTCAAACGTGCGCTATCGCTATCCCGGGCAGAGTGACGAGTTCGCGTTCGAGCTGGGGCCGATCGATCTGTCGATTCGTCGCGGGGAGTTGATCTTCATTGTCGGTGGCAATGGCAGTGGTAAGTCGACTTTGGCCAAGCTGCTGACGGGACTCTACGTGCCCACTTCGGGGAAGGTTTCGCTCAATGGCGTGGTGCTCGATGCCAGCACCAGCGAGTGGCATCGCGAGCATTTCGCGGCCATTTTTGCCGACTTCTATCTGTTCGCCGATGTGCTGGGCGAGGCGGGCAACCATGAAGGCCTCGAAGCTCGGGTGGATCACTACCTCGACCGCCTGGGACTGGCCCACAAAGTCCAGTTCGCCGCCGGGCGTCTGTCGACCACGGCGCTGTCCCAGGGCCAGCGCAAGCGCCTGGCGCTGTTGTTGCTGATGATGGAAGGCCGGGAAGTGTTCCTGCTGGACGAATGGGCGGCAGATCAGGATCCGGTGTTCCGTCATGTGTTTTACAACGAGCTGCTGCCGGAATTGAAGGCGGCCGGCAAGACGGTGATCGCAATCACCCATGATGACCGTTATTTCGACGTGGCCGACCGGGTCTATCGTCTCGATTACGGTCGTCTGGTGGATTATGACCGAACGGCGGAAAACCCGTTCCAACTGGCAAAGTAAGGGCCGTCAGACGGACCGCTCCTGCTCCTTGCACTCATCGAGGGGGCAACTGCTGCAATAGCCGACGCCAGGCAGGCGATAGCGAATGCAGCAGATGCGCCTGAGGCGCTGCGGCTCGTCCTCGCCGATTTCCTGGTAATGCACGGGGGCGAACAAGGGGTTGCGTCGCCCGTTGGGGCGCAGGCGAGCGTTCAG
Organism: Pseudomonas uvaldensis; assembly: GCF_021271205.1. Classification (GTDB taxonomy): domain Bacteria; phylum Pseudomonadota; class Gammaproteobacteria; order Pseudomonadales; family Pseudomonadaceae; genus Aquipseudomonas; species Aquipseudomonas uvaldensis. Next base: position 183,508 of record NZ_JAIWKS010000007.1, on the reverse strand, counting down.
GATCTCTCTGGCCGGTGCGGTGCTGTGGGCGTTGGCCAGCGGGTGCAGGTCGATACGGCTGGTGACGAACTCGAAGGTATTGCCGGCATTGCTCCAGAACAGTCGGGGCGATGCCCGGGAGGCACTGACCAGGATTTCGATGACGGGCTCCAGATGGTCCTCGATCAGGGTATGGAATCTTTCGAAGGCGGTGCCGGGAGGCAGGGGGTGGCCGGCATGGGACAAGTGCAATGCCTGCGGTCTGGCGTCGTTACCCAGTTGGATTCCAGTGTCGCCGAGCGCCAGGGGCAGGTCCCAGTGCTGGAGCAGGTTGGCGGCCATCACCGGTGCCAGGAACGTGCTGAAGTACCACTTGGACCACAGTGAAACCAGGGCCAGGCGCTCATCGGTCTTGTACCGCGTCTGCAACTCGTCGACGAAAGCGTTGAAATGCCCGGGCTGGAAGAATCTCTCGCCCGGTACGTCCGTTCGAGGATGGCTGCGCAGTTGCAGCTTTTCACCATGGTCGGCCAGCGGACCGGTGAACAGCGGGGCAAGGCTGGGAATCATCGACTCATCCGTGGACCGCGTATTGAGAGCGGTTATCGTTCAGAAGGGCTCGAAGTATAAACAGGGCGTTGCGGTCTTGCGACTGTTCATCGTCGAGAAGAATTTTGAGAAGCAAGCGAATATTTTAAAAATATTAATGAGAATCGATACCATTAGTATTGTATCGTAGAACCCTCCCGTCATACCCCAAGGAGCAAGCAATGAGTTTGGACAGCCCGGATACCCGTTTTCTGGTTGTAGTCAACGAGCAGGAGCAATACTCAATCTGGCCGGATTATCGAAGTGTTCCCGATGGCTGGCGCGCGCTCGACGTCGAAGGCAGCAAGCAAGAGTGCCTGGACCATATCGAAAAGGTCTGGACCGACATGCGCCCGCTGAGCTTGCGCCAGGCCATGCAGGAACAAGGACAGGGCTGATCGCCCGCGACAGAGTTTCTTCACTCAGGGATTCAATATGGAAAGCGTCCAGCCCCGTCTATCTTCCAGCGCAACCTTCACACTGGAACAGTTTCGCCAGCAAGCGCCGCGTGAACTCAACACCAACCCGTACCTGCAACGCCAGGCCGCCCGTGAGTCGAATGCGCGGTCTTACCCGCGGCGTATTCCGTTGGCGCTGCAAGAGGCCCATGGCCTCTATGTCCGCGATACCCAGGGGCAACTGTTCATGGATTGCCTGGCAGGGGCGGGGACGCTGGCGCTGGGGCACAATCACCCGGTCGCCATTGCGGCCATGCGGCAAACGCTCGACTCGGGTTTGCCCTTGCATACCCTGGATCTCACGACACCGGTCAAGGATCGTTTCGTCGAAGACCTGTTCGATGCGCTGCCGGAAAACTTTGCCCGTCATGGGCGCATCCAGTTTTGCGGTCCGACCGGTGCCGATGGCATCGAGGCGGCATTGAAACTGGCCAGGACGGCCACCGGACGTAAACCGATCCTGTCGTTCTCCGGCGGCTATCATGGCATGACGCTTGGCACATTGAGCCTGATGGGCAACCTGGGGCCGAAGCAGGCACTGGGCTCGATGATGGCTGACGTGCAGTTCCTGCCGTATCCCTACGACTACCGTTGCCCGTTCGGCATCGGCGGCGAAGCCGGTATCGATGCAGGCCTGCATTTTATCGAGCAGTTGCTCGGCGACCCGGAGTCGGGTGTATTGCCTCCCGCGGCCGTGGTGGTCGAAGTCGTGCAGGGCGAGGGCGGAGTGATCGCGGCGCCGATCCGCTGGCTCCAGGGCCTGCGCCAATTGACCCGCAAGTTTGGCGTGGCCCTGATCATCGATGAAGTGCAGACCGGCCTGGGTCGTACCGGCAAGCTGTTCGCTTTCGAGCACGCGGATATCGAGCCGGACATCCTCGTGCTGTCCAAAGCCATCGGAGGAGGATTGCCGTTGGCCGTGATGGTGTACCGCGAAGAACTCGATACCTGGAAACCAGGCGCCCATGCCGGCACATTCCGCGGCAATCAGATGGCGATGGCGGCGGGGGCGGCGACGCTGCGCCACATCATCAGTGAAAACTTGCCAGGGCACGCCGATGTCATGGGGCAACGACTGATGGCGCATCTGCGTCGGTTGCAAGGCGATTACGCGTGCCTGGGCGATGTGCGTGGCCGAGGCCTGATGGTGGGGGTGGAGATCGTCAGCGATAAGCCGAGTGATACTCGCGTACCGGCTGCGGATACGGCCCTGGCCCAGGCCATCCAGCGTCAGTGCCTGCGTCTGGGGGTCATTCTGGAGCTGGGAGGGCGCCATGGGGCCGTTGTGCGATTCCTGCCGCCGTTGATTATCCAGCCTGAGGAAGTTGACGTATTGGTCGAGCGCTTCCGGGTTGCCTTGGTCAATGCTCTGGAAGAGGTCAAGGGAAGGGCGCTGCACATTGCGTGAAGCAGGGCGCTAACGCCTGAAGCAATGCCCCGACTTGTCGGGGCATTGCTTTTCAGCCCCGAGGCCCGCGCTACGCTGATTGGAGCTGAGCTTCGATTGCGTCCTTGTCGATGACCGACCAGACCTCGTGGATCCTGCCGTCCTTGAACGCGTAGAAGACATTTTCCGCGAACGAAATTCTTTTTCCATCCACCGTAAGGCCCATGAATTCCCGAATTGGCGTGCAGTTGAATACCAGGCGAGCCGCTACCTTGGGAGGATCGATCACCAGGAATTCCATTGCAAAGTGCAAGTCAGGGATATCCCGATAGTTCGCTTCCAGCATGCTCCGATAGCCATACAGGCCTAACGGTCTTGCGTTGTGAACCACATCCTCGTGCACAAAATGGCCCAGGCTTTCCCAATCCTGTGCATTCAGGCAGCCAAGGTAGTCGCTATAAAGATCGGCAAGATTCAAGGGCATGGGAACGTTTCTCCGCTATGTGTCTGTTCGCAGAGCTTAGTCACACTGTGCCGAGTCATATCATTGCCCGAGCCATGGCGTCTATAGAGCGTCGGTTTATGCGCTCGACGGCTCAAGCTGCAACAGTTCCCGCGCATTCGCCAGGCTGACCTGCTGCGTTCGCTCACTGCCTAATCCCATTCGCTCGAACCACAGCAAGCTGTCTACCTGCCATTGTTCGATATCAGGCTGCGAAGTCTGGCCCAGGTCGGAACTGTAGAGCGCCCTGGGTACGTCGTGTAGAACCTTGCTGAAGTCTTCCCATGGCTGATAGCCGAGCAGATAGGTCAGGGCGGTTTGTTCGGTGTACACCATGGGCGCTTGCGCCAGTTCCAGCAGGGCGCTGGCGTCCAACCCGGTCAAGGGATTCGCCGGCTGGTTGAGCATCAATCTGGGCACATCCAACCGCACGGCTGCGTCTATCAACAAACGGACTTCCTGAGCGTCGGCATGGCCGGTGGAGATGACGATCGGGTAGTCCCGGGCCATTCGCAGTACATCCACGGTCTGTGGGTTCAATTTCCCCTCCTGGCTGACTGTCAGCGGCCGGATCGGGTATTGATCCAGAATCCAATGACCGCTGTTGCGCTTGAGGCGGGACTGGTGGGTGCGGCCCGTGACGGTGGGAAGGTGGACGATCAGCCGGGCTTCGCTGTCCCCGTGATGGCACAGCGAACGCTGCACTACCCTGAAATCGATACCGCCGGCGATTTCGTTGAGCACCACAGAGCCCGAGACCGGAAGCCCTTCCTGCCGGGCCTCCCAGGCTTGCGCAGCGCTGCAGCCCAGGTGATTCTTCAGTACCACCCAGCCGTTCAACGAGCGGTAGCGACGACCCGCCTCCATCACGCCGTGGCGCCGCAGGTAGGCGTCGGGACCTGCGTGATAATGCACGTCGATAAAGGCAGCCTCGAGCAAACGCCGTGGGTGGTTCATGCGGCCACCTCCAGGTCGATACCCAAGTGGTCGCGCACGGTGCGCATGACCAATGCGGGCGCGTCGAGCAATGGGCGCATGCCGCCGTCGGGGATGGATAACCGATAGTGGCGTGCCTGCTCGTTGACATGCACATTGATACCTCGCACGAGCTGTGACTGTTCGCCATAGACGGTCAATAACGCACCGGCAAAGCTGTGGCTGGCTTGCCGCAGGTCGAGGCGATTGAGCAGCCGGAAACCCAAGTGCAGGCGTCTGGCCTGGAGTGCGGCGCTGGCCTGGTCGATGTCGATTGGTGCGCTGGGGCGTATCCGGGTCGCCGGTTGTACGAGTTGATCGAGCAGTTGGAGCGCTTGCTCGAGCTCGCCGAGCAGCGCCAGATCAGCCATTCTTCCCAGTCGACCGTCAAGAATTCCATCCGCCAGGGCAGGCGAGGACAGCAACAGCACGTTGCTGACATGGGGCGCGAGACTGCTGCCCAGCAGTGCCTGGACGACTGCGCCACCCAGGGCCGAGCCCACCAGCAGATCGATCTGGCCCAGGCCGGACAACACTGGCTGCCAACGTTTGGAAAAATCCTCGAGCGATTCGTTTTCGTCGGCCAGTAGCGATAACGTGTCGAATATAACCACCCGGTAACCCGCTTTTACCAGTGGGGCGATCATGGGGTTGAAGAACTGTCCTTCATCCCAAACAGGCATGACCGGCGACATCACCACCGCCAGTTGATTGCCATCGCCCCATTGGCTGCTGACTGCATTGGACGTTTGCATAATCTTTCTCCCGGATGATCAGGCGATTTTGTCGAGAGCCAACAGTTGCTGGCTGTTGCGCAAGATCCGCGTGGTTTCGCTCAACAGGTCGTGGACGATCTGGCGGGCGGGTTTGATGTCCCCCACCAGATCCAGAACTTCACCTGCCCAGATCGCCCGCTGGTCGAGGTCGTCCGCGAGGACAGCCCTGGCGTAGTCCTGGCGGATCGAGTCCGGCGCCTCTCGCAGCGCCTCGTCGCGGCCCAGCCAAGCTTGCGAAAATTGGTTCGCAATGGCCCGCCCGCTATAGTGTTCAGGCCATTCGATGCCGCGCACCAGATCGAAAATTCGCGTGCGCACCGTGTCCGACGTACAGGATTCGATCAGGCGCTTCTTGAACGCGTTCGAGGGCAGGGCCTCCTCGGACGCGAGGAAACGTGTGCCTAGCATGACCCCGTCGGCCCCCAGCATCAGGGCTGCCGCCATGCCACGCCCATCTGCGATGCCTCCGGCTGCAATCAGCGGAATCTTGTCGCCGATCAGATCCTGCACGGCGGGCAACAGGGGCATCAGGCCGCGACGCAAGCTGTGTCCGCCGGCCTCGGCACCTTGGACGATCAACGCATCGGCGCCGGCGTCCAGGGCCGCACGGGCCTGGTCCAGTTCATGGATTTGCACGATGGCTTTCGCGCCAGCCCGATGGATGATTGGCACGAATGCCGACGGATCGCCAAATGACAATGCGACAGTGCTTGGTCCGTATTCCAGGGCCAAGTCCAGCAGCGCCATGTTTCGGGCCACGGTGAACATCACCAGGCCAACGCCCCATGGCTGCTTCAGTTCCCGCATGGGCGCCAGCTCGGTGCGCATCCACTGCTCGTCGCCATAGCTGGCGCCTACCAGCCCCAACCCTCCGGCTTTGGAAACCGCGGTGGCCAGCCTTGCCCCCGAGGCCCCGCCCATCGGCGCGAGGACGATAGGGTGGGAAATATTGAAGCGTTGTGTGAGGCGCGTGGTGAGATCAGCCATATCGATACTCCTTTTCTTTGGCGGGCGGGCCGGTGCGGGCCTGCCCGTTCTGGCTTTTGGATTCACTCAGCGATGAGTGCCGCGGTCAGCGCCTGGGGGATGTAATCGCTCACCTGGTAAAGGTGGAACTCCCAGGTCCCGGTGTCCTTGAGCCCTGAGTAACGCGACATGAATGACTCGTCGTGAAACAACGAGTCGAAGGCGTCCTTGCTGCTCCATTGCGCCTGGTTGATGACCGTTTTCCCATCGAGGCTTTTGTACAGTCGGCTCCATTGGAAGGCCGGGTAGGTTTGCGCCACGTACCGGACGGTATCGCGGAGGACGGCGAGGGCGGCATCTTGCTGGCCTGGGTTCACATGGACGACGTTCACCAGAAAAATGGCCTGGTCTTCATCCGATGCGGGCACCTGGAATTGTTCGATCTGAGTCATGAGTCATTCTCCTCGGGATGGGGGCGGGTCATTGCGTCAGTCGGGCGGATCTTGCCGGGCTGCCGTTTTCCCAAAGCAATGGATTGATAGGCTCGGCGAACTGGACTGCGTCGACGCGGCCGATGATGACGTCGTGAGTGCCGTAGCCGAGGCGTTTGTCCAGGGTGCAGATAAGGCTCGACTGTGCATCCGCCAGGCAGGGCAAGCCCTGGATGTCTTCCCATTGACCATGGGCAAAACGTTCGGGGCCTTTGACCTGGCCGGCGAACACCGGTACCAGGGCACTATGGGCCGCGCTAAGCAGGTTGACGCTAAAGCGTCCGGACAGCATGAGCGGGCTGTGCAGGCTGGCGGAGCGGTTGATGCAAATCAGTAGCGCGGGAGGCGCGGTGCTGACGGAGATCACCGCAGTCGCGACCATGCCCACCGGCGCATCGCCGTCGCGGCTGGCAATGATCGCTACGCTTGACGTCAGCCTGCGCATGGCGCTCTTGAACTGATCCGCCAATTCTCCGGCATCGACGTCGGTGGCGACCGGCAAGACCGTAACGTTGCCCGAAGCACTGCGGGCCTGAGAATATCTGCTCATGCCACGGCCTCCATGATCCTGCCAGGTTTGTGCGGCGCGCGTTGGCCGGCTTGCTCCATCAGCGGCAACACGTCCTTGACGAAGCGCTGAAGCCCGCTGTGGTAATCCAGCCAGGTCAGGTTGATGCCGTCCACGCCCAGGTCGGACCAGCGCTGCATCTGGTCCACGATCATCCGGGAGGTGCCTACCAACGGCACGCCAGCAAACCCGGCCTTGAAATGGAAACGGAAACGCTCGGCATCGGCGGCATCCTTGAACATGCCGCTTTGCACGCCGATCTCGCGGGTCACGTTATCCAGCGCGGCGTCGTCGCCATGTTGGGTCACGTAGTAGTCGAGCTGCTGGTGTGCCTGATCCAGAGTGTCTTCGTGAACGACATAGGCGTAGACCCAGATCTGCAGCTCCCGACCATGTTCCAGGCGCGCCAGGTCGCGATAGGCCTTGATCTGCGCGCGGATGGTGTCGTCGTCATCTTCGTGCTTGAGGATCAGGAACGCCGCATCGCAATGCTGGGCACAGAATTGGCGGCCCCTGGGAGAGCCGCCGGCGTTCATCAGGAACGGCCGGTTGATCGGTTTGGGTTCGGCGTAGCCTTGCTTGACGTTGAAGAACTCGCCTTCATAGTCAAAGTACCCGTTGGCCTCCCATGCTGCCTTGGCGATTGCGATCCACTCATCGGCATGGTCGTAGCGTTTGTCATGGTCGCGCTGGTGACCATTGAACATGCCCATTTCCTGGCCGAACCAACCGCAGATCATGTTCAAGCCGAAACGGCCACCGCTGATGTGATCGATGGTCGCTGCCTGCTTGGCGGCAAACAAGGGATGGACCGTGGATAAGTGCGACGTGGTGAATAGCGCGATCTGTTCGGTGACCGATGCGAGGCCGGCGGCCCAAGTGTAGGTTTCGTAGGAAACGCCCATCGGATTGCTGGCGCCTTCCCACCCGCGCCAACGGCCCACGGGCAACAAAAGCTCAAGGCCAGCGCGATCGGCCAGGGTGGCGATCGCCAGGTTGCTTTGCCAATCAGCCGCTCGGTGGCGCTCCGGCGCGGTGGTCAATGTGCAGCCGCCTTCAATGTTGAAACCGAACACACCGAGTTTGATTTTGTTCTGGCTGTCGCGCACCGGATTGGGCTTGCGAATGGACACGTTTGTGGTGGTCATGTCATGAGTACTCTTTCAAAGGAATGGAATAGGCGCAGCTCAGACGTTGGCTTGCTTTTCCCTGGATGACAGCCAGGGCTGGTCATAGCGGTGCAGGGCGCGGGCCTGTTCCAGGGTCAGGCCCTCGCTGACGCTCTGGATGATGTCCTTCTCGGTCTGCTCGACGGCTTGGGCGCGTTGGATGACCTCTTCGACCTTCTCGGCAGGTATTGCCAGGCAGCCGCTGCTGTCGCAGATCACCAGGTCACCCGGATTGACCGTGACCCCGGATATCTGTACGGGTACCTGGGTTGCCTTGAGCTGCACTCGGTTTTTTGCCGACTGCATGAAGCGGGCACGACTGAACAGCGGGTAGTTCAGGCGTCGGACCGTGTCGATATCCCGTGCGGCACCGTCGATCAGCGTGCCGCGAATGCCCCGGCTTATCGCGACGTGGGTCAGGATGTCGCCCCAGGTTGTGCAGTCGGTGCGCCCAGGGTTGCTGGAAACAATGACCGCGTCGGGCGGTACCTCATCGATGTAGTTGGCAGCGGTTCTGAAGCCGTTTCTTTCCTGCACAGGCTCGTACAACACCGTATAGGCGAAGCCCACGCAGCGGGTTCCCGGTACCTGCTGGTTGAGCCCTGCCAGGCCCCCGGCCAGCCCCAGGCTATCGAGTGCATCCGACAGACTGGCGGTGTCGAGTATCTCGCAGGCTTTGAGCAGCGCATCGTTGTCTTGCACAGTGTGAGAGATGATCGCGTTCATGCGTGGGCTCCTTTTTCCAGGGCGTGCTTGTCCAGGTTTCCGAACTGCCGGGATGTCGGTCCGTCAAGCCGCGCCGCCCATTCGAGGGTTTGCTTGACGATGTCTGCTGCCATTTCGAAGGTACTGGCCGTTCCTCCCAGGTCGTAGGTGCGGCAGTCACTGCGCGCGACCTGGGCAACGGCGTTGCGAGTCGCCTGGGCGGCATGCACGTACCCGAGGTGTTCAAGCATCAGCGCGACTGACAGGAACATCGCGCTCGGGTTGGCCCGATGCAGCCCTGCGTAGGCGGGCGCGCTGCCATGCACCGGTTCGAAGTAGGCTCCCTGGACCCCGATGTTCGCGCTGGGTGCCAGGCCCAGGCCACCCATGACTCCGGCCCCGAGGTCGGAAAGAATGTCGCCGAACATGTTTTCGGCCACGATCACTCCGAAGCGCTCGGGCCGTCGGACCATCCACAGCGCAACGGCGTCGACGTTATCGATGTTGCATTGGATGTCGGGAAAATCCGCGGCAACCGACTCCAGGATCTCTCGGGCAAACGCGCCGCTGTACCGCAGGACGTTAGGTTTATCCGCCAGCGTGACGCGGTCATAGCCTTGCCGGCGCGCGTGCTCGAAGGCAAAGCGGAACAGCCGTGAAAGCCCTGCGCGGGTTTGCAGGCGCACCGTCATCGTGGCATCGGTGCAGCTCTCTCGCGTCCACGGCGCTCCATTGCGTTCGCGCTCAGCCAGTATCGGCTCGAAGGCTGGCGGAATGCTTGCAAAGTCCAGCCCCGCATAAAGGCCCTCGGTGTTCTCTCGGATCACCGAGAAACGATAACGGTTATTGCCCAATACATCGGTAACAGGGCGTACGTTGGCAAATAACCCGAGCTGCTGGCGAAGTTGGATTACCGGCGAGACGTAGACTCTCCCCGTGCCCCTGAGTGTTGACGAAAGTTCTGCTTCTGCTTCGCGAAGTGGTTTGCTGGTAATCGCACCCAACAACGTTGCGTGACTATTCTTTATCAAGTCCCAGGTTTTATCGGGAATGCAATTTCCTTCTTTTTGCCAGCAGCTCCAACCAATATCCCCAAACGTGAGATCGAGGGGAAGTTCAAGGGCTTCGAATAACGGCAGTACCGCCTCGGTGACTTCGACACCAATGCCGTCGCCTGCCAATACACATACTTGATGGCGCTGGCTCATTAGCGGACACCTCCACTTGCAAGCGAAGGCGACAACGTTGTCGGCAATGGCTTGATGGTTCTTTCAGGCTTGCGGCGACCTTGTTCATGCAATATCTGCAGGGCGTGGAAAGTTGACGCAGGGTTGTGCGTTCTGATCACGTCGTCCAAGCGGTGCTGAACATCGAAAGGCATGTTGTAAGTGCCCATCATGACATCCGTCAGCGACAATGGAAGGCTGCTGGCCGGGACGGTATCGGCAGTGAGCTGGGATAAATGCAGGGCGCTTACCAGGTCATAGTCATTGCGAATACCGGCACGGTGCAGGTACGCGACAAACACTCCCAGGTGCAGGTTGCCGGCTCCCTTGCCCATGCCGCAGATGGACGCATCGATGTATTCCGCCCCGGCATCCATGGCGGCGATCGAGTTGGAAAGCGCCAGGGACAAGTTGTTGTGGGCATGAAACCCCAGGGGAATCAGGACCCGACTGGATATTCGTGTGATCAGCCGGTCGACATCGGCCGGAATCATATTGCCATTGGAGTCCGCGAACACCAGCAAGTCTGCCCCGGCGTTTTCCGCGCGCAAGCTCATGTCGGAAATTTCTGCGGGGCCCAGGGTCGTGACATGAGTGATATTGGCGCTGACCTGAAAGCCATAGGTCTTGGCTAGCCGCACGGTGGCCAACCCGTCTTCCAGGCGGTCTCGGCGCAGGCAAACCCTGATCATTGACACGCCATGCTCCTGGAGCACTTGAAAGTCACCGGCGCCGACATTGTGCGGATGCACCATGACGCACAAGTCGATCCGCCCTGCGGCGGCGGCGTGGACAGCGCTCAGGTAGCGACCGTCGACAGCGCTGGTGAGGCCATGTTCGTGCTTGCGTACGAACGAACCATTGCGGTAACCGATTTCGCAATAAGGAATGCCGGCTTCGATCATTTGAGAAATTGCAGATTGGGCGTAATCAACAGTGAAATTGAAATCATTACGGTACCCACCGTCTCGCAGCGTGACATCGATAATCTTTATCTGGCTCATGAGTGCAATCCCTTTATCATGTTTTCGAAGGCACGCAAGTGTGCCGTTTTTACTTCGAGTAAACAGAGGCAATCAGGAGTAGCAATGTCTTGCGCAGCCGCATACGCATAACGATCTGCCAGTAAAGGCAGTGTTATTTATCGTATGGGCAGGGGGATTATTATTATAGGTGTGTAGCGGGTGTGGCTGGGTGCGAGGTCTGGTTAAGGTGAAAGCGTGTTTGCCTGACCTGGTTTGATACTGGACAATGTCTTATAGGTTGTAAACAGGTTGTTTTTAACACCGGCTGTTAAAAATTTCCCAATGCTGTCGAACCTTTTATTAACGATGCTCTTGTGCAAAGCAATGTATGAGGAAATCCATCATTGCCCGTATTCCCGGGGCCGTTCGCATGTCGCGATGGACCACCAGCCATAGTTCGGCATGTAACGGCTTCTCTTCGATTGGAACCCTTTGCAAACCGCCGGGGGCATCGGCCATGAAGACCGGCAGCAACGCGATACCAGCCCCCGCCCTGGCCGCTTCGGCCTGCACGTCGAAAGATTTGACCCTCAGAACGACGGGCCGCTGGCCTGCGGCATTTTCCAGCCAGATGCGCTGGGGGGAGGGTTCCTGTTCATCGTCATGGGCAATGAATTCATAGGTTGAGGCGGTGCGGTTCTGAAGATAGGACGGTGCAGCAAAGAAACCGAAGTCCAGGGTGCCGATCTTGCGTATGACCAGATCCGTCTCGGTCGGTCGTCCGACGCTGATCGCGATGTCCGCTTCGCGCCTGGCCATGGAGGCCATGCGCGGGTTGGAGAGGATCCGCACATTGACGTCAGGGCATTGCCCCCTTAACCGACCGAGATGGGGCGCTATGAAATGCGTCGTCAGGTGGGGCGGCGAGCTAAGGGTTATGTCGGCGACTTTATCGGTACGTATCGCGCAGACCGCGCGACTCAACGCGCAGGCCGTTTCCTGCATACGGTTACCCAGCTGGGCGATCCGTTCGCCGTTTTCGGTCAACTCGTATCGGTGGCTGCGTCGGTCCACCAGGCGTATTTTCAATGCTGTTTCAAGGGCAGCTATCCGTCGTGAAACGGTAGCGTGTTCGACGTTCAATGAACGCGCTGCGGCGGCCAGGGAGCGTATTCTCGCGAAGGCGATGAAGTACCGAAGGTTTTCCCAATCGAACTGGGTACTGTCCACAGGGAAATCGACGGCCTGCGTGGCTATGAGTGAGGTGCTGCTAACATCCATATCGTGACTCCGTCCGAGTGGTTCCGATCGATAGAAACTCCGCTGAATTCGATAAAGACCGTGGCTCTCCACGGTCTCCGATGAATGACTTTAGTGCAAAACCGCTTGGGTTTCCGGCGCAAGTCCCGGATGTCGTGCCCCATACACAAGCACCTTGGTCGCGATCGTCGTGGCTGCCAGCGCGCAGAAGACCAAGCCGCTGACAATGGTGCCTTCCATGCCCATGCGTGCGAGGAACCACCCGCCCGCTGTCGCGCCAAGCGTTACCCCCAGATTGATGAACGAAATGTAGAGACCTGTCACGAATTCTGGAGCCTCCGGGGCTTCGGAGGTCAGCCAGACCTGGGTGACGATCAGGCCGCTGGTATGGGTGGCTCCCCACAGCACAACGATCAAGATCATTGGCAAGATGGCCGCACTGGCGAAAAAGTGAAGGATCAGGTACGCCGCGCCCAGCATGACCGGGTGCATCAGCGTGGTGCCCACCTTGTTTCTTGACAGCAAGCGGCCTGCCAGCAGATTACCGGCCACTCCGCCCACGCCGAACAGGATCAGCATCGCACTGATCACTTCACCACTCATGCCGGCTTCACGGGACAGGTATTCGGCGCTGTAGGAATACACCGAAAACATCGCACCGAAAATCAGTGTGGAGGCCAGGATATTGAGCCACAGCGTCGGTTTGCGCAGGATGGCCAGCTGTTCCCCATAAGGCGTCCGCTGTCCGGCAAAGGTATCGGGTAACCGGGCGATGATGCCCAGGCCGGCAATCACGTTGACCGCGGTGCAGAACAGAAAAGCGGCTTCGTAGGAAAAACGCGCAGCGATCCAGGTTGTGATAGGTACGCCGAGCACCATGCCCATGCTGGTGCCGACAAACGCCTTGGCCGTCGCCTGCGTCGCCTGCTCCTTGGGATAAAGAGACACCACGGCGACAAACGCCAGAGAGAAATACACCGGATGGAAGAACGCCGGGATGATCCGCAGGATCGCGAGTGATCCGTAATTGGGCGCATAAGCCGACAGGGCGCTGGAACCGGCGAAGATGAACAACGACAGGGTCAGGATTCGCTTGCGGTTGTAACGCGAGAACCACAGCACCATGAAGGGGCCGAACACGGCGATGATCAAGGCGAACAGGCCCACCAGATAACCCGCTTCGGAGGCGCTGACGCTGTAGCGTTCGATGATCACCGGCAGAATACCGACCACGCCGAACTCAATGGTGTAGACACCGAACAAACCCAGGGCAATGAAGAACAACGGGTTGAACAGTTTCATGGCCTGTCCTCCAGGGTCACGATGACTTTGCCGAACTGCTCGCCGGCCTCCAGGTATTGGTGGGCCTGGACTATTTCCTCGAAGGCAAACGTCCTGGCGATCACCGGAAACAGGCTGCCGTCCACCAGACCGCTGGATACGAATGCCTTGCCCTGGGCAAACAGGACGGGATCGTTGACGACTTCGTGCAGCAGGTAGCCCCGCAGCGTGAGACTTTTTCCCAACACGGTGAAAAGCGGAAAGGGCGAGGGCTCGTTGCTCAGGGCTCCATATTCGATGATGATGCCGCCGCGGCGGGTGGCATCCGCCAAATGCTCGATACCCGGTCCGCCGACAGGATCGAAGACGACCCGGACGCCATCACCGGCGGTGATGTGCTCGACGCGCGCTGCCAGATCTTCTTTGTCGCTGACGATTACATGGACTGCACCGGCCGCCAGCAGTTTGCGCACCTTCTCCTCGCCACGGGTCACCGCGATAGGGATGGCTCCTACTCGGTTGGCGATCTGGATGGCGGCCAGGCCGACGCTGCTCGAAGCCGCGGTGATGAGAACGAAGTCCCCCGCGACCAGTCCCGCCACGGGCAACAATGCGCCCCAGGCCGTAAGATATTGCATCCAGACTCCTGCGGCCTGTTCCATGCTGAGCGTGTCGGGATGCCGGACCAGCATCGCCGACGGGACTACCGCCTGCTCGGCATAGGTCCCCCATCGAGCGATGCTGGAAGGGGGGACCAGGCTGACTGGGTCACCTATTTCGAAGTCGTGCACGGCGTTGCCCACGGCTTCGACAACACCGGCTGCTTCATACCCCAGTCGGCTGGGAAACTCGGCCTGTTCAAGGTATTGGCCGCGCCTGAACATCGATTCGGCGCGGTTGAGGCCGATGGCTTTTACGCGGATGAGGACCTCATCGGGGCCTGGCTGGGCGACTGGTAAATCCTCGATCCGCAGAACCTCTGGATCACCATATTCATGGAACCGAACGACACGTGTCATGGCTTTTCTCGCAAGGATTGGGAACGTTTGCAGTCTAGAGGCGCGTCCAATGCAGAAAAACGCGCTGGAGTTCCGGTGTTAACGGATATATGTGTCCGCAATGGGAATTGGTTGGCGCTGGGGTAGCCGGCGGCCGACGCTGCGAACCAGTACGTAGAACAGCGGTGTGAAGAGCAGTCCGAATGCAGTCACGCCCAACATGCCGAAGAACACAGCGACGCCCATTGCCTGGCGCATCTCTGCTCCGGCACCGGTTGAAATCACCAGGGGAACGACGCCCATGACAAAGGCAATCGAGGTCATCAGGATTGGTCGAAGTCTCAGCTTGCTGGCCTCCCAGGCGGCGTCCATCGGGGTATGTCCCTGGCGTTCCAGTTCCCTGGCAAACTCGACGATCAGGATGGCGTTCTTCGACGCCAGGCCCACCAGCACCATCAGGCCGATCTGGGTGAAGATGTTGTTATCGCCTCCGGTCAGCCAGACGCCCGCCAACGCCGAGAGCACACCCATCGGCACGATCAGGATCACAGCCAGCGGCAACAAAAGGCTTTCGTACAGTGCCGCCAGTACCAGGAAAACCAGCAACGTGCTGACCGCCAGTACCCAACCGGTTGCGTCACCGGCCAGCCGCTGCTGGTAAGTCAGATCTGTCCATTCCATGCGTATACCTTGAGGCAGGGTCTGCCGGGCGATGCGCTCGATGGCCGCCTCCGCCTGGCCCGAGGAGTAACCAGGGGCAGGCGCGCCGTTCACGTCCGCCGCTGTAAAGGCGTTGTAATGCACGACCATTTCCGGCCCGTAACCGGGATCGACCGATAACAACGTCGACAGGGGAACCATGTCGCCGTATGCATTGCGTACCTTCAAGCGCGTGATGTCTTCGGGATTGGCCCTGAACGGCGCATCGGCCTGTGCCCGAACCTGGTAGACACGCCCGAAAAGATTGAAGTCGTTGACGTACAAAGATCCCAGGTAAATCTGCAGGGTTTCGAACACATCGGTCACCGAAACGCCGAGCTGCTTGGCTTTGACCCGGTCGAGATCGACATCCAGTTGGGGCACGTTGATCTGGTAACTGGAGAACAGCGGCCCCAGTTCCGGCGCTTTGGCAGCCTCGGTCATGAAGGCTTTGACTGCGCTGTCGAGGGCGACATAGCCCAGGCTCGCCCGGTCCTCGATCTGCAATTTGAAACCGCCAAGCGTTCCCAGGCCCAGGACCGGTGGCGGCGGGAAGACTGCCGTGAAGGACTGCGAAATCCTGCCGAATTCGCCATTGAGGTCGGCTGCTATCCGGTTCGCCCCCAGCGCCTCGCCGGAGCGTTCGGCAAAGGGTTTGAGGATCACGAAAATGATTCCCGAGCTCGAGGAATTCATCAGGCCGTTGACGGACATGCCAGGAAACTCGAGCGTATGGGCAACGCCAGGATGCTTGAGTGCGATGTCGTTCATCTGCTGGATGACCTGCTCGGTGCGGTCCAGCGAGGCTCCGGCGGGCAATTGGGCGAAACCCACCAGGAATTCCTTGTCTTGTGCCGGGACGAACCCCGTTGGCAACGTGTGGCTGAGCCATGCGCAGGCACACAGCAGAACGCCGAATAACGCGAACGTCCTGCCCTTGTGCGCCAGGACACCGCGTACGCCGGCGCCATAGCGGTTCTCGGCCTGCTTGAACCGGCGATTGAAACCCTTGAAAAAACGCCCCATGACCTTGTCGATGCCACGCTCCAGCGGATCCTTCGGTGCGCCATGTGGCTTGAGCAGCAGCGCACAGAGGGCGGGAGAAAGCGTCAACGAGTTGAACGCCGAAATCACCGTGGAAATGGCAATGGTCAAAGCGAATTGGCGGTAGAACCCACCGGAGAGACCGGGCATGAACGCCAACGGAATGAACACACAAACCAGCGTCAGGGTGATGGCTATGATTGGTTTGCTGACTTCTGCCATCGCCTGGTGAGTCGCCTGGCGAGGTGACAGTCCCTGGCTAATCGTGCGTTCGACGTTTTCCACGACCACGATCGCGTCATCCACGACGATGCCGATCGCCAATACCAGGCCGAACAATGACAACGCGTTGATTGAGAATCCGAACGCCAGCAGGAACGCCAGTGTGCCAACGATGGATATCGGCACGGCCAACAGGGGAATGACAGAGGCCCGCCACGTCTGCAGGAACACGATGACCACCAGCACGACCAGCACGATGGCTTCGAACAGGGTGCTGATGACCGCATCGATGCTGGAGCGAACGAACTGGGTCGGGTCGAAGACGATTTTGTAATCGACGCCGGCCGGCATATCGGCCTTGGCTTGAGCCATGATTTCCCGGGCACGGGTAGAGATATTCAGTGCGTTGCCGCCCGCCATCTGGAAGACGCCGAAGCCCACCGCCGGTTGTCCGTCCACCAGTGAGCGAAGCGCGTAGGTCGAAGCCGCCAATTCGATCCGGGCCACATCGCGCAAGTACGTTACGCCTCCATCCGGCACCGTTTTGACGACGATGTTGCCGAATTCCTCTTCGGTTTTCAGGCGACCCTGGGCATTGACCGAGAGCTGCAGCGGGACGCCAGGACGCATGGGTGAAGCGCCTATGACGCCGGCCGCGACCTGGATGTTCTGTTCCCGGATGGCCTGGACCACCTCGCCAGCGGTGAGACCTCGCTGTACCACGCTGTCGGGGTCGATCCAGATGCGCATGGCATAATCGCCGCCGCCCCAGATGCGCACTTCGCCGACACCGGGAATACGTTCGAGCTGGCTCTTGATGTTCAGCACGCCATAGTTGCGCAGGTAGTTGGCGTCGTATTCGTTTTTGGGCGACACCAGATGAATCGCCAGGGTCTGGGTCGATGATGATTTGCTGGTGGTCACTCCAAGGTTCAGTACATCGGCTGGCAGGCGCGGCAGGGCTTCGGATACCCGGTTTTGCACCAGTTGCTGAGCCTTGTCCGGGTCCGTGCCCAAGGCGAACGTCACGTTGATCGCCAACGTACCGTCGCTGTTGGCTTGGGATTGCATGTACAGCATGCCTTCCACACCGTTGATGCGCTCTTCAAGGGGCGCGGCGACACTTTCAGCCACCACTTTGGGGTTGGCACCTGGGTATTGAGCATTCACCACAATCAACGGCGGCACGACATCGGGATACTCCGACACCGGAAGTCGCGTGAGTGAGAGAATGCCGGCCAGCAGTACAAGGGCGCTGAGGACACCGGAAAAAATCGGACGGTCGATGAAGAATCCGGACATGTTCATCATTGTTGCGCCTGTGGTTGTGACGGCGCGCGTACCGGAGCAACCTGGGTGCCCGGCGTCGCCAGGTGCAAGGAACTGACGACAACCTGTTCCTCGGGTTCGATCCCCTGGTCAATGACACGTAGCGCGCCCTGGCGTATCCCTGGCTTGACTTGGCGGTACTGAACGCGGCCCTCTGAATCGACCACCAGGACGTATTTTTTGTCCTGGTCGGTGCCGATGGCGCTGTCGTCAACCAGGGTAGCGGGGCGGCTGGCGCTGCCTGGCAGCAGAACCCTGGCAAACAGGCCCGGGCGCAGCTCGCCGTTGCTGTTGTCGAAACTGGCTCTGACCCGGATAGTGGCTGACCGGGTATCCAGGCGATTATCCAGGGAGCTCAGGTTGCCTTTGCGTGGATAACCCTCTTCATGGGCCAAGCCGAGCATGACCGGTACCGGATCGGCCGCCGGGCGGTTGCCCAGGTAGCGCAGGAAGGTTTGCTCGTCCACATCGAAGTCAGCGTAGATCGGTGAGATCGACACCAGATTTGTCAGGGCCGTGGAGCGTTCCCCCACGTCGACGATATTGCCCGGTGTCACTTCTACCCGTGAAGCTCGACCGTCGAACGGCGCGAGGATGCGGGTGTGCTCCAGGTCGAGTCGGGCCAACTCGACCCTGGCCTGGGCTTCATTGACCCTGGCCTGGGCTTCGTTGGCGCTCTGTATGCGCTTGTCCAGGTCGGTTTTTGCGATGGCATTGCTGGTGATCAAATGCTCGTAGCGCTGCAGCTCTTTCTGGGCGAACAGACTCATCGACCTGGCTGCCACCAGCGCGGCCTGGGCTTGTTGCAGCGTGGCGGCATAGGGGCGCGGATCGATCTCGAACATCAGGTCGCCTTTGCGCAGCAGCGCGCCGTCCTTGAAGTGGACGCTGATGAGCGTACCGGCCACTAAAGGCTTGATGACCACGGTGTCGGTGGCGACCAGGCGACCGGTATAGCTCTGCCAGTCAACGACATCACGTGTGACGGCAGTCATCACTTGCACTTGGGGCAGCGGCGCGGAGGCGGTTGTAGCCTGGGCAACCGGCGACCGCGTGCCGATTGCCAGGCCGGCTAGTGCCACCAGCACCAATACCCCTAGTGCCCAAGCGGGCACGCCGGTCAACCTGCGAATAAACAATGACATGGCAAGCATCCTTTCTAATGGAAAAATCAGACTTGAGGGACACTCAATGGCCGTTCGATCGGCTTGGCCCTGCCCCAGCGCCGCATGGCGGGCCGCTCGACGAACGCAAATAGCAGCCAGCCACCCAGGAGCGACAGGCAGAACGTGGCCGCGAGAATGAGAGACGCCGGTACAACAGCAAAACGTTGCCCGTCCAACAGCGACGTCACGCACATCATGATCAGCAGGTGGATCATGTAGAACCCGAACGAAATCTCCCCCAACCAGACCATCAGCGGATGGCGAAACCAGGATTTGCGTTGCGCAACATCGGCGGCAGCCAGGCTGGTAATCAGTAAGGCAATCGGAATGACGGTGGTGAGTGACAGGCTGTAGATGAAGGGCACTTCTCCTGCGAGGAAGTACGCCACCGTCGCCAATGTCAGGGCCGGTGCGACCGGGATGGCAACCCAGCGTCCCGTCATCAGAATCCGCGCCATCAGCATGCCGAGAACGAATTCGAACAGACGAAGTGGCGGAAAGTAATACGCCAACCACCACTGGTTCAGGGAGATCGGGTATTCGGCGATCTGGGGCGCATCGTTGACAAACTCGGCGATGAGCCAGTGAGTTGCAGCCATTGCGCAGACGGTCAGGCCGGCGGTCAACCAGAGTCGGTCCGCTGGAACCTTCCACAACGCGCGTAGGAGAAACGGGAACGCCAGGTAGAAAACCAATTCACAGCACAAGGACCAGGAGGGCCCATTGACACTGAGGAAGACCGACATGTCCGGCACCCAGGCGTGGATCAGCAACAAGTTGGGCAACCAGGCGCCGAGGGCCGTCAGCGGTACGGCGAACGCGATCATTGCCAGGATGAAGGTCACCAGATGGTTGGGGTAGATCTTGACCAGGCGTCGACGCCAGAATGCCCCGAGCGTATCGTTCCTGCGGGCCGACCAAGTGATGACGAAACCACTGAGCACGAAAAAAAACGAGACCCCAAGCCAGCCGCCCACGCTGAACAAGCGCTGAAAGCCGGCGACGATGTGCTGGTCGGCAAAAGGATTGAACCCGATGATTTTGGTCAGTGAGGCATGAAAGAGGAACACCAGGGCGGCGGCGACAAACCGAAATCCCGTCAGAGAGTCGAGGCGCACGTTGGCATGGCTGTGGTACAGGCGTGAATGCGTCATGAGTCGATACCTTTCAATAAAGATCCGTGGCACTGTCGAAGGCCGAAGTGCCGGGCCAATTCCATGGGGCAGATCGCCAAAACAAAGCTGAACAACTCAAACTGCATTCGCATGAAGGCCGGCTTTCAAGCCGGTCTTTTCATGATGTCTCCTTATCGCAGCGCAAGGCATGCGTCATTCAAGCGCCATACACGGCATTGCACAGATCGACGGTGAACTGCCCGAACATCCCCTCGAACGCGGTATTTGTGAACGCGACCACCGAGATCTGCTGCGCCGGATCGACAAACCAGGAATGACCAAAAGCCCCACCCAGGCGCCAGGTACCGACGGACTCCGGGGTTTGTGCCGCCGGCGGGTCAGTCAACACGGTGAACCCCAGGCCGAAACCGCGGCCAGGCCAGTTGGCGAGCTCCAGTTGGCCGGTCTGGACGGTTCCCATCTCTTTCGCCAGGTTTGCCGGCATGAGAGGGCCACCCCCCTGGCGCAATGTTTCGAGCAAGGTCAGGAATTCTTCGGCGGAGCCGATCATCCCGGAGCCCCCGGAATGGTAGGCGCTGCTGTCGAGGGCCCGGTCCGCATCCATCCGGATGCCTGCGGTGTTCTCGAAAACCTCGATCACTTCGACGCCATTCATGCGACGAGGCGCGGGATCGGCATTGAGATAGGCAGCCGTCAGGCGGGAGGTGTCGATAACATTGAAACGGGTATCGGTCAGGCCGAGCGGCTCGCACACCAGTTGATTGATCGCATCGGCCAGACTGCTCTCGCATACCCTGGCGATGAGCGCGCCCAACACGTCGGTGGCAATTGAATACCCCCAATCGGTACCAGGGCGATAGAGCAGCGGCGCGGTTGCCAGTCGCCGGATGTTCTCCTCCAGGGTGAGCGGCGCGTTTTCCAGACCGTCGCACACACCGGCACGCGCGTAGGCACCGCCACCCTGGGCTTCGAGAAAACCGTAGCCCAGGCCGGCCGTATGGCTCAGCAATTGGCGTACGCTGATCGGCGTTCGGGTGCCATCCGCCAGGGTTGGCTGGAACTCCGGTAGCCAGCGGGCGATAGGATCATCCAGGCCAATGCGACCTTGGGCCACCAAGGCCAGGGCGGCGGCGCAGGTAATCGGTTTGGTAACCGAAGAGAGCCGGAACAAGGCGTCGGTGCGCATCGGCAGGCCAGCCTCTCGGTCGGCCAGGCCCGCGGCGTTGCGATAAGTGATTTCGCCGCGACGGGCGACCAGCACCACGGCGCCCACCAGGCGTTTGTCTTCGATGGCACTGGCCAGGGCAGCGTCGATTCGCGTCTGCATGGGGTCAGTGGCGATAGCGCTGGATAATTGGATGGATTCTTTAGCGGTCATGATCGCGATTCCCTGCTGTAATGGACGTCGCCATGCTAGGTCGCAGACGGCAGAGGAAACAGAGGCTAGAATTCCGGACACATCGGACGTTTCGTTCCGCAATCCAAGGCGCAAAACTCAAGGAGAGAGTGTGGACAACCTCAGCGGAATCTCGGTTTTCGTCCAGGTCGCCGAAACTCGCAGTTTTGTCGCGGCCGGACGGCTACTGGGGGTGTCGTCATCGGCGATCGGCAAAAGCGTCGCGCGCCTGGAACAGCGCCTGGGAGTCAGGCTGTTTCATCGCAGCACCCGAAGCATCAACCTGACGGCGGAGGGCATGCTTTTCCTGAATCGCTGCCAGCGCGTGCTCAATGAACTGGAAGCGGCGGAACTTGAGCTATCGAGCACCAGCAGCGAACCGCGGGGCAAGCTACGCGTGAGCCTGCCCCTGGCCGGGCAGTTCCTTTTCACGTTGTTGTCCAGCTTTGCCAAGCGATACCCGGACATCCATCTGGAACTGGACTTCAGCGACCGCCTGGTGGATGTCGTGGAAGAGGGCTTTGATGCGGTGGTCAGGACCGGTGAGTTGAATGACTCTCGCCTGGTGGCGCGGCGACTGGGCGCTTTCCGTTTCCTGCTGGTGGGCGCCCCGGCCTATTTCCAGGCCCAGGGTATGCCCGTGGACGCCAGCGACTTGAGCAACCACGACTGCCTGTTATACCGGGTGCCATCGACCGGCAAGCTCGAACGCTGGCCGCTACCGGACAAAACCCACAACGGCGCGCAGGATCTGCGGGCCGTGCTGGTCTGCAACAACATCGACATGCTTTTCAACGCCGCGATAGAGGGACGGGGCATCGCCTGCCTGCCGGAATTTGCCGTCAAGGAGGCTCTTGAATCCGGGGAACTGCAGGCCGTGCTGACTCAAGAGGTAACCCGCACCATCCACTTCAGCGTGCTGTGGCCGCCAAATCGCTTTATCACACCCAAGCTGCGCTGCTTCGTGGATTTCATCTCCTTGCATATGTGAGCGGGCGGGGATGTCGGGGCGCGGCGCGTCCGGATCCTGAGAAACCAATGAGTCAGCCGATCAAGAGGGTGCCGCTGACGATTACCGCGCATGCCAGGACGCGGCGTGCAGTGAGTGTCTCGCCGAGGAACACGTAGCCAATCAACGCGGCGAACAGCACGCTGGTTTCGCGCAGCGCCGACACCGCGCCCAGGGGCGCTTCGTTCATGGCGTAGATGACGATTCCATAGGCCAGCAAGGAGACCAGCCCGCCGGCCAAAGCGGTAAATATTCCGGGCCGGAATGAGAACAGGCTGCGGGCGTCGCGCACACCGATGTACACCAAAGGCATCAGGACGCCCCACAAGGCACACATCCACACGGTGTAGGCCAGCGGCGCGCCGGAGAGCCGGGTGCCGATGCCGTCGGTGACGCTGTAGGCCGCGATGAAGCAGCCTGTTCCCAGCGCATAGGGCAGGCTGGGAACCGACAGTTTGCGCCCACTGAACGCCAGCGAAATGATTGCGCCCGACACCAGCGCGATTCCCAGTAATGTGCTGGGGGCGATGTGTTCTCCGGCAAAGATCGCGGCGCCCAGGGTGATCAACACAGGTGACGAGCCACGGGCAATCGGATAGGTCTGCCCCAGGTCGCCGAGCCGGTAACTGCGCACCAGGAACAGGTTGTAGCCGACATGCAGCAACGCCGACAGCAGCGCGTAGCCCCAGCTGGCGGGCGCTGGCGGGACCATGAACGCGGCCGCGACAATACAGGCGATGGCGACCGCGATGCACATCATTGTCATCGACCAGAGCCGGTCGGCGCCGCCACGCAGCAGCGCATTCCAACCGGCGTGGAGGAGCGCAGCGAAAAGAATCAGCAAAGTGATATGGATAGGCATGCGCCGATGTTAAGCAACCCGGTGCCCGGACGACAGAGAAGTCTGCTCATCCTTTCATGAATAAAATCTCATGCATCATTAATCCGTTGGAATTTCAGCGCCTCGCTCATCAACCACTGGCGGAAGCTGACAATGTGCGGTTGCGATTCGATGCCTTTCGGGCAGACGAAATAGTAGGCCAGCGGTGAAGGGAACGACACGTCGAACAGCCGCACCAGGCGACCGTCACTGATTTCGGCTTCAACGTGTCCGCTGCGTACCAAGGCGACGCCATGGCCGAGCAAGGCTGCTTCGACCGTCATGTTGGTATCGCCGAACCTGACACTCTCCTTGAGTGGCAGGAAATCCAGTCCGACTTTTTGAAACCAGGCCTCCCATTTCGGCGCCAACTCAGCGCCATCTCGCGCCAGCAACGGGTAGTGCAACAGTTCGACGGGGCTGTGGGGTGTCCCGAAGCGCTTCAGCAGATCCGGGCTTGCCACCGGAAACACCTGTTCACCGAACAGAAACTCAGAATACAAGCCAGGATAACTGCCCTTGCCGAGTCGGATCGCGACGTCCGCCTGGGCATCGGAGAAGTGGATGATCCTGTCCGTGGTGTCCAGTGAAACCAACAGCTCGGGAGACTGGCGGGCGAGGCCGGGCAAGCGTGGCAGCAGCCATTTCAGCGCGAAGGAATAAGTGGTGCTGACTTCGAGCCGGACCCTGTCCTTTTGTTCGCGCAGGTCGGCCAGGGTCGCCTCCAGGCTCATGAAGAATTCCCGCACGATGGGCGCCAGCGTAGCGCCTGCTGCGGTCAGGCTCAACGACTTGCCACGCTCGAACAGTTGCAATCCCCAAAGCGCTTCGAGATGCCTGAGCTGGTGACTGACCGCGCTCTGGGTGACATGCAGTTCCTCGGCGGCAGCGGTAAAGGTCGTGTGCCGGGTGGCTGCTTCAAAGGCACGCAATGTGGCGGTCGGTGGAAGGTCTCTCATGTATGGATGTCCCGGCGAGTCTTGGAGATGCGAGGTATGAACGTGAGCTCATGTTAGAACATCTCAGCGGGGCAGGATCAGCGTATCGGCGACGAAGCCGGATGGCGGGTCGATGATTGCAAACGGCGCCAGGGCGCTCGTGGCCCTGGCGTCGTCGGCTGTATCTGCGTGTCTTCTACAGCGCAGGACGTTGCAGCTTGACCCATTCCTGCACCGTGGGTCGTTGCCACTGGCGCTGTGCGTATTCCACCAGCGCGCCGGGCACGGAGTCACCGTTGAGTATCAGTCGGTTGAGCATCACCGCCAGGTCAACGTCGGCAACCGACCATTGGCCGAACAGGTATTCCGGGTTGTCGGCCAGCAGCGCTTGTGCGGCACTCACCAGCTTGCGCGCTGCCGACTCGGCCGTTGGCGACAAAGGCGCCGATTTGACCCCGTAGAACACCACCAGTGTCGAACGCTCCTGTCGGATCGGGAGCAGGTCACTGCGCAACCATGCCTGTACTTGTCGTGCCTTCGCCCGTTGGAATCGATCCTGCGGATAAACCGGGGGCAGCGGGAATGCCTCTTCCAGGTACTCGGTGATCGCCGACGATTCGGACAAGGCGAAGTCGCCATGCACCAGGGTCGGCACCCGCTGGGTCAGCGAAAGGCTCGAATAGTTCTCGGCCAGGTTTTCGGACGCATCGAGGTCTATGGGGTTCATTTCAAAGTCGATGCCCTTTTCACGAAGTGCCACGAAAACAGACATGGCATAGGGGCTGCAGAACTGGGCGTCAACGTACAGGCGCAGGCGGGACTGGGTCACGGGGGCATCTCCTTATGTATGAAGGCCCACGCTACGAGTTCGCGCATCATAAATACAATTCAGGTTTTTCATGGGGGTATTCCTGGCCGGAATAGCGCTCAGTCAGCATCGCTCTTACGCCCGAAAAAACTGCGTCTACACTCGTTTTTGCTGGCCAGGAAGGATCGACGGCTGCCACAGGTTTTCGTTGGGTCCTTGAAAACTTTCTTCAAGACAAGGAGCTGTCATGACTTCCCCTGACTCTCTTGCGATTGCACAACCCATGAGTCTCAATCCGGCTGCCAGCGCATCTGCGAGTAAATGACTCAGCTGGGTTTGCACTCGGGCCTTTCATTGAAAAGTTTCCATAAGAGCTTGCGCCAACCGGCGCATTTCCCGGTCGTCGTGCAAGTCCACGGCGACTATTGCTGTCCACACTGCGCGTAGGAGAACTGTCGTGAATACACTGCAAGCCTTTCTTACCGATTCGAAAGCGCTTCCGCTTTTGTCGTCAGCAACGCCGCTCGTCCAATGGCAGGATGTCAGTACCAGCGCATTGGCGCAGTACGCGCCGTCCGACGCCTCATTACCCATGGGGCAATATGCGGTCGCCACCGTGATGAACTGGGCACCGGGGCAGGGCTTTGCCGGCGCTATCCCGACATGGGAAGTGGGCGATGGTACCTGGGGCGTCATCGGCTTCCTGCCGCATCCTGGATTGCAAGTGATGCAGATTCCACTGAGCGATCTGGCCGGCTATGACTTGACCGACCCACGGAGTTGCGGACAAGGCGTCATGCACTGGGCGCAGCTTGAGGAAAACGGTTCCAATCAGCTCGCGATCCCGATGTATGTCAACGATGGCGAGACGTTCAATGCGCTGGTGTTCACCCCGAGCTACCCGACCCTGACGTTCTACGATGCGCCGAACACCCAGCTGTATTTTTCACTCCAACAACCGGCCAAGCTGATCAATCTGATGGATCCGGCGGTCTGGGCCAATGCCGTCATGCGAGTGGCCAACAACCTGGGCTTCGCCGCCGGCTGGCCGACCTGGGAATACACCACGAACCGTGGCCTGATCGGTATCCCGGCCTATGACCTCGGTGCGGTGCCCGACGCGAGCGCCGAGAACGTCACCACCGTGCTCAAGTTGCTGCACCGCACGTTCTTGTCGCTGCAAACCTGCGAGAGTGTCTCCTCATCGCTGTCCTCCGGGGTCTTCGTCGATTTTACCGCCCCGGCGATTGCCGATCCGACGTTGCAGATTCTTACCGATTGCCTGTTCGGTGCCGTGCAGGTTTGCCTCAATGCCATTCCGGGTGTCGGCGGGCCGCTGGCGGCGCTCGTCTCGTCGGGGGTGCAGGTGGCCCTCGACGCGACCAAGAGCAGCGGCGGTACATTCTCGCTCGAGCAATACCAGACCATGCTCGTCGCCGCGTCCAATGCCACGATCAACTACGTCACCCAGTTGCACGACAAGTTGCAACAGGCAACCGGAGACGATTTGCAGACGCTGTGGCAATCCACGTACGACGATCCGCTCTCGGGACGCAGCGTCACCCTCGGGCTGCTCGCCAATACCCCGGCAGAGGTCGTCAACGGTGACAGCTATTGGGCGCAACTGTCGCAGCAGCTGGAGGTGAGCTATCTGGACAACCTGAAGGTCCAGATCACCGCGCAGTTGTTCGGCATCTGGTCGCGCACTTACCAGAATCGGCCGGCGGACAAGCAGTGGTGGTACGGCACCGTTGCGTCGGTGACCGCCCCCGGCGGCGATTGCTCGAAGTACATTGCCAGCAGCGATAGCGATCTGTCGGTCTGGTACAACGATGCGCAACAGGTGGACGATTACGTCACGCTCAATGAGTGGTGGATGCAGTTGCTCGCCAGCAGCAGTCCCGAGTATCCACCGCCCTCTTTGGTGTACAACCTGTTCTCCGACGATGGCTTTGGCGTGACGACGAACTGGTTGGGCACATTCACCAAGGAGCAGCTCTATACCCAGTTCTTCCTGCAACAGACCCAGATCGGCGTGATCGGGCCCCAGACGTGGGTGTACAACCAGTCGGATGCGATTGTCAGTGCCTCGATGATTGACCTGAAGAAAGGCTATGCGCTCGCCGGTTCTACGGACACCCACGGTCAGGTGCAGGTGTATTCATCCAACGCCATAGTCAGCGAGATGAACGCAACGTGCGGGTTCTCGCAGCCGGTCATTACCAACGAGTTGGCGCCCATTTTGACGTCCTGAGCTTCATCACAGAGATTGACAGTCCCCGGACGTGGCAGCGGACGGGGGCTGTATTGGGTGAGTGTGAACCCGCTTCCAGCTGCTACCCAGAGTCTCCTCATCCTTCCATGAGCAGACTTTAATGCATCCCAAATCCTTTGGACCTTCAGTGCCTTGCCGATCAACCACTGACGGAAGCTGACGATGTGCGGCTGCGATTCGATGCCCTTTGGACAGACGAAATAGTAGGCAAGGGGGACGGGAATGGCACGTCGAACAACCGCACCAGCCGGCCATCGTTGATTTCGGCTTCAATATGTCCACTGCCGAGAGAGACTCGGCAAGCGTGGCAGCAGCCATTTCAGGGCGAAGGAGTACGTGGTGCTGACTTCAAGCCGGCCCCTGCCTTTCTGTCCGCGAAGATCGGCCAGGGTGGCCTCGAGGCTCATGAAGAATTTCCTTACGATGGGCGCCAGCGTCGCCCCTGCTGCCGTGAGGCCGAGCGACTCGCCACGTTCGAACAACCGCAATCCCCAAAGCTCTTCGAGATGCCTGAGCTGGGGGCTGACCGCGCTTCGAGTCACATGCAGCTCATTGGCTGCAGAGGTAAAGGTTGTGTGTCGGGTGGCGACTTCGAAGGCACGCAATGTAGCGGTCGGTGGCAGATCTCTCATGTATTGGCTATCCGGCGAGTCTCTGGAAATGAGAGGCATGAACATTGGCTCATGTTAGAGCATCTCAGGGGGAGGGGATGAGAAGTTGGCCATCGTGGGCTGATTGAACTGCATGCGGGACACCAGGGCTACAGCCGGCATGGCAATTTCCGTTAATCTCTTCCTTGCGCTCCCCAAGCCAATCAATTACCCCCTTTTCTTGCAGGCCCTCGGGTCCCGAACCGGATATCAATACACCAGGTTATGGTCAAGCACATCGAACCCGACATGACGCTGCTGAAAATGCCGTCCCTCAAAGCGGTGAAGTCGTTCGTAGCGGCTGCGAAATACCAAAGCTTTACCCGTGCGGCGGAAGCCTTGTGCGTTACCCAGGCCGCCATCAGCCGACAGATTCGGGAGCTGGAGGGATATCTCGGGGTCAATTTGTTCAAACGGGTTGGCCGGGCGGTGGAGCTGACCGAGGCAGGGGTGATTTTTTTCGACGCGGCCCAGATGTCTTTCGTCAATATTTCACAAGCGGCCGAACGCATCCGGACGAAAAACTCCGGCAAGAAGATCCTGACGCTCTGCTGCTCCCCGGCGTTCTCTGCACTGTGGTTGTCGGCGAGGCTGCCGACATTCTTTTCCCAGAATCCTGACATCGATCTTAATTTCATCACTACCCAGAATTTCCTGTCGATGGAGCCTGGGATCAAGCCCGACATCTTCATCACCAAGATGGCCAGGATCCAGGATGGCTACCGTAGCTATCCGTTGTTTCACGATGTCATTTATCCGGTATGCACGCCCCGATACCTGGCCGATCATCCCGAATTGTCGAGCCTGGAAGCCCTGCGCGATGGTGTTCTGTTGAACCTGAGCCCCTATGGGCGCGCCCAGGTCGCCGAGCACGTCGATTGGGGAGTCTGGTTTGCTTTCCACCGTATTGTCATGGACGAGCGTCCGCATGACAGTCCTCACGTGCTCAATGCCAACGATTACAACCTCATCATCAGCATGGTGTTGACCCATCAAGGGGTGGCGCTCGGCTGGAACCATCTGGTAGCGCACCTGATCGAGAGCGGCGCGCTGGTCCGCCCGGTCGCCGATGAGATGGTGCTCAAAGAGAGCTTGCATTATCTGACCTTCAGGGAAGATCGCCAGACGGATGAGGCTTGCTGTCGGCTCAGGGACTGGCTGCTGTCCCAATTCGGCCGTAACGCCGATTGATAACATTTTGTTATGCATTGATCGGCATAAAGGTTTCTTGTCGATGCGCAAGGCCAAGACGTAATCTTGGTCCAAGCCGCAAGCACCACTCGGCGTAACCAGAATAATGCCTCAAGGACTTACGACTGCCATATTCGTAGGTTTGAAAATAAGAAGCCGTCGTCACTGCCAATTGGGATAGATACGGTCTGATAAGGTTTTAAACGGCGAAAGCCGGTCTGCCCTGCATCGAGTACTGTCAGCCAGCGCTATAGACAGTGTTCTGATGACGACTCAAATAATGGAAGTTTATACCGTGCTTCGAAGAGCGCAGGCCGTTGCGCTCGTTGATACTTCCGGTCATTAATATTCGGAGAGGTTGTCGTGAGATTCGAAGGTATTTATACACCCGCCGTCACGCCTCATAAGCCTGGTGGTGAAATCGACTGGAACGTATTTGCAGAAGTTCTGGAATATCTGGTGGAAGCGAAAGTGCATGGCATTATTATTGGAGGCTCGACGGGCGAGTATTATGCGCAAACCGCCGAAGAGCGTCTGAAACTTGCAGCTCATGCCAAGGATGTCATAAACAACAGTGTGCAACTCATCATTGGCACCGGTGCGATCCGAACCGAAGATGCCGTGTTGTTTGCCGAAGACGCCAGGGCCATCAAGGCCGACGCCATCCTTGTGACAACGCCTCCCTATGCGCTCCCGACCGATCAGGAAAACGCCATTCATGCGTTGACCATCGATCGTGCGGCCAATATGCCGATCATGCTTTACAACTATCCAGGTCGGATGTGCGTACAAATGAACGAGGAATACCTCGCACGCGTCGGCAGGTCGAAAAACGTTATCGCGATCAAGGAAAGTTCCGGTGATATGGGACGCGTGCACTTGCTCGCTCGTGAATTTCCACATATCGCACTGTCCTGTGGCTGGGATGATCAGGCACTGGAATTTTTCGCCTGGGGGGCGAGAAGTTGGGTGTGTGCCGGTTCCAACTTTCTGCCCAGAGAACATGTGGCGTTATATGAGGCCTGCGTGGTCGAGAAGAACTACGATAAGGGACGTCAAATCATGTCCGCGATGATGCCGTTGATGAACGCACTGGACGGCGGAAAGTTTGTGCAGTCGATCAAGTTTGGTTGTGAACTGAATGGGCTCAACGTGGGCGATGTACGTGCGCCGCTGCGGCCATTGAACTCAGAGGACAAACGCAGCCTTCAGACTGTTATCACTCATGTGAAGCGCACCGTCGCCCACATTACTTCGGGAGCCAACCATGCGTGATCTATTGACCGCGGCTGAATATGCAGCCATCGCCAAATCGATGTCGTTTCCCTCTAACGCATTCATCAATGGCTCGTTCAAGCCCGCGCTTTCGGGCAATACGTTTATCACCAGCAATCCCGCTACGGGCGAGGTGCTTGCCGAAGTCGCCGCCTGCAACGCCGATGACGTGAATTACGCCGTCAGCAAAGCCAGGGAGGCTTCTGAGGATGGTCGCTGGAGGTCGTTGCCGCCCGGCGAGCGCAAGGCCGTCCTGTTGAAGTTTGCCAAACTGCTGGAGGTCAATAGCCATGAACTGGCGGTCCTTGAAAGCCTGGACAGCGGCAAGCCGGTGCGCGAATGCCAACTGGTGGATGTACCGGACACCGTCCATACGTTGCGCTGGCATGCCGAGTTGATCGACAAGATTTACGACAACACCGCGCCAGTCGGTGATGGAGCACTTGCCCTGGTGGTACGTGAGCCGATTGGTGTGGTCGGTTGTGTACTGCCCTGGAATTTCCCGTTGCTGATGCTGGCCTGGAAGATTGGCCCGGCGCTTGCCGCCGGTTGCTCAGTCATTGTCAAGCCCGCCGAGCAAACCAGCCTGACCACGCTGCGGGTCGCCGAGTTGGCCTTCGAAGCGGGCGTGCCGGCCGGTGTGTTGAACATCGTCACCGGCACCGGGAAGGATGTCGGCGAGCCGATCGGCTTGCACAAGGATGTCGACATGGTGAGCTTTACCGGTTCGACAGCCACCGGCCGCCGATTCCTGCACTACGCGGCGGATTCGAACCTCAAGCGCATCGTGCTCGAGTGCGGCGGCAAGAATCCTGCCTTGGTCATGGACGATGCCGAAGACCTCGATCTGGTCGCTGAACAAGTGGTCAATGGCGCGTTCTGGAACATGGGCGAGAACTGCTCGGCGACCTCACGCCTGCTGGTGCATGAGTCGGTGAAGGATGAGTTGCTGGCGCGCATGGGCGCTTACATCCGTGAATGGAAGATGGGCGATCCACTGGATCCTCACAATCGGGTAGGGGCCCTGGTCAGCCCGGAGCACTTCGAAAAAGTGAAGTCATACCTTGAGTACGCCACGGCTGGAAAACTTGAAGTGGCCTACGGCGGTGAAACCGAGGGCGACGCCTTCGTCGAGCCTACGGTTGTCGTTGGGGTCGACCGGGAAAGCCGGCTGTTCCAGGAAGAGATTTTCGGTCCTGTACTGTCAGTCACCACCTTCAGTTCAATCTCTGAAGCCGTTGCCTTGGCAAACGACTCGGTATACGGCCTCGCCGCCTCGGTCTACACCGGCAGCCTGCGCAAGGCGATCAAACTGTCCCGTGAGATTCGGGCCGGTATCGTGACCGTCAACTGCTTCGGCGAAGGCGATGCGTCCACGCCGTTCGGTGGTTACAAGGAGTCCGGCTTCGGCGGTCGAGACAAGTCCATCTTCGCCCATGACCAGTACACCGAGCTGAAGACCATCTGGATCGATGTGTCGGATCGCTCCGTGGACGAGACCGTAAAATGAGCCACCATTGCATCAAGCGCTTGCCGGTCGATACCGGGGTTTCAGGGTGGGAAGCCATCTCGACGCGTGTGACGCCGGTGCGCATGCTTGATGGCAATGTCACGGCGGACTGGTTGATCATCGGTGCCGGATTTGCCGGATTGTCAGCCGCCCGCCGCCTGTCCCAGTTGCGCCCGCAGGACTCCATCGTCGTCGTCGATGCCCATGAAATCGCCAAGGGGCCGGCCGGTAGGAACTCGGGTTTCATGATCGACGTACCGCACAGTCTGTCATCGGGCGAGTACTCGGTCGCCGGCGAGTCCGCCACGGCGTTGGAGATTGCGCAGAACCGGTTTGCCATTGAGTTCGCGGCGCAAGCGGCGCAGGAGTACGGCATGACGGCCGAAACGTTCGATCCGTCCGGCAAGATCAATGCAGCGGCAACCGAGCGCGGCATCAAGCTGAACCTCAATTACGCCAAATCCCTGCAAGCCATTGGTGAGCAGTACGAATTGCTCGATGCCGCCCAGATGCGCGAGATCACCGGATCGAATTATTACCACGGGGGGCTCCGCACGCCTGGCGCGGTGATGATTCAACCGGCCCAGTACATCCGCGACCTGGCCCACGGCCTGGCGGATAAAATCACCCTGTTCGAGCGCTCACCCGTGGTCGAGTTATCCCGTCAGGGGGGCAGTTGGCTGGCCAAGTCTTATCGTGGTCGCGTCAGTGCCGCCAAAGTGATCCTCGCGGTCAATGGTCATGTCGAGGATTTCGGCCACTTTCAGGGCCGCCTGCTGCATGTGTTCACCTACGCTTCGATGACGGCGGCCTACAGTCATGCTGAGTTCAATCGTGACGTTACCGGGCAGGCCCGGTGGGCATTGTTGCCTGCCGATCCAATGGGAGCGACGGTCCGCAAGGTCACTGCAAATGGCTTGTCGCGAATCGTCATCCGGACCCGATTCACGTATGACCCGAGTATTCAGGTCTCGCTCAAGCGGGTGGCGCAAGTGGCGCAGGAGCAACGACATTCTCTGGATGCGCGCTTTCCTGAATTGCAATCGACACCGCTGGAGTTCAGTTGGGCCGGACGTCTTTGTTTAAGCCGCAACAGTGCTCCGGCGTTTGGAGAGGTGGAGGAAAACCTGTATTCGGCGTGCTGCGAAAATGGTCTGGGGACCGTGAAGAGTACGCTGGCAGGTGTCATGGCTGCTGAGCTGGCAACCGGGACGGATTCAAGGTTTCTCGAAACCTTCAGCCGCAGCCCTGAACCCAGCAAGCTTCCGCCAAAAATAATAACCAACCTGGGGGTCGGCTCGGTCATTCGCTGGCAAGCCCTCAGAGCAGGTCGAGAAGGTTGACTGCCCTGTACCACAACGGCTTCCGTTCCCCGGAAGCCATCACTCTCTGTTGATAGGTAGATGAGGAAGACCATGAAAAAAATGTGGAAGGCACTGTGCGCCCTCGCAATGGTGGGCCTGATGAGTTTGTCCGCCCAGGCGGAAGAAAAGACGATCACCATGGGAACATTGTCGTGGGAAGACCTGACGCCCATCACCGGCATCACCAAGAAGGCGCTGGAAAATTCCGGCTACACCGTGAAAGTCGTCGAGTTCTCCGAGTGGGGCATTGCCTACGCCGCCCTGACCAAAGGGGATATCCAGGTGCTGGCGTCGCAAATCGACTACGCGGCTTACGACTACTGGAACAAGAACAAAAACCGCCTGGAAAAACTTTCGCCGGTTTCCTTCGGGCTCTATCAGGGCATCGCCGTACCGAAGTACGTGACGATCGATTCCATCGACCAGCTTAACGACAACGCCGATAAGTTCGGCAACAAGATCATCGGCATTGAACCAGGCTCGGGCTTGATGAGCGATGCCACAAATGCGGTCAGCAGTTACGGCCTCAAGCCCAAGTTGCTCGAAGGCAGTACTGCGGCAATGACCGCAGCGCTGAAGTCGGCGGTAGACCGCAAGGAGTGGGTAGCCGTCACTGTCTGGGAACCGTCCTGGATGGCGCAGAAATATGACCTCAAGTTCCTGAAGGATCCAAAGGGTGTTTTCCCACCCGCACAGGGTTACTACTGGGTAGGGCACAAGGGTTTCTCCGAAAGCTACCCTCACGCACGTGAAGTGATGGCGGGCGTTTACGTTCCCCTG
Organism: Pseudomonas uvaldensis; assembly: GCF_021271205.1. Taxonomy (GTDB): domain Bacteria; phylum Pseudomonadota; class Gammaproteobacteria; order Pseudomonadales; family Pseudomonadaceae; genus Aquipseudomonas; species Aquipseudomonas uvaldensis. The sequence goes on along the minus strand of NZ_JAIWKS010000007.1, from coordinate 149,542 downwards.
GCCGACATCACTCAGATCAATAGCGCAGTCAAGGACGGTAAAACCATGGCTGAAGCGGTCAAGGACTGGACCGACAACCATGCCGAGCTGATGAAGCGCTGGGCTAATGTGAAGAATTAAGACGCACGTAGTTTGCCACTGCCGCCTTTCGTTCAATGAGAGAAGCCAGAAGCACTGGCTCGATGGGTTACCAAAATGACAACGGCTGATATCGACACCAACGAAGTACTGATAGATTGCCAATCAGTCTGGAAAATCTTTGGCAATAGAGCCCCGGCGGCAATGCAGGCTGTGGTGGAGCGGGGCTTGAGCAAGACCCAGGTCCTGCAGGACTACAGTTGCGTGGTCGGCGTCTCTGACGTCAGTCTCCAGGTTCGTCGCGCGGAGATCTTCTGCATCATGGGGTTGTCCGGCAGTGGCAAATCCACGCTGATCAGGCTACTCAACAAGCTGATCACACCGAGTGCGGGGAAAGTGCTGGTCAAGGGCAAGGATCTTTCCTCATTGACCCCCGCGCAATTGCGCGATGTGAGGGCGCGCAATATCGGCATGGTTTTTCAGAGCGTCGCGTTGTTGCCAAACCGTACCGTACTGGAAAACACCGCCTTCGGCCTGGAAGTCCAGGGCGTCGGCAAGGCCGAACGCTACAAGGTCGCAGAACGTGCGTTGGCCAAGGTAGGGCTCACCGACTGGGCTTCACGTTACCCGAGCGAGTTGTCCGGTGGCATGCAGCAACGCGTCGGGCTCGCCCGGGCCATTACGGCGGATCCCGAAGTCATCTTGATGGACGAACCATTCAGCGCGCTCGATCCGTTGATCCGCCGTCAACTGCAGGATGAGTTCCGTCAGTTGACCAAGGAGCTGGGAAAGTCTGCGGTATTCATCACCCATGATCTGGATGAAGCGATCCGCATTGGTGATCGCATCGCGATCATGAAAGACGGCGTCATCATTCAAGTTGGCACGGCGGAAGACATCGTGCTCAATCCTGCGGACGACTACGTCGCGGAGTTCGTTGCGGGCATTTCGCGCCTGCATCTGGTCAAGGCTCATTCGGTGATGACGCCGGTGGAGTCATACCGGGCCGCGAACCCTGGCTGTGATATCTCAAGGTTGCTCAAGACCACGCTCAACGCCGACATCAATGAGTTGATCGGCCTGACGATGAAGTCCGAGCGTGATGCATTGGCAGTCGTCGACGCCGGCGCGGTGGTCGGGATCATCACGCCGCGTGACCTACTGCGGGGCGTCCAGGGGATTCCAAACGAATTCACTGAGCGTTCGTGCAATGCGATGGCGGAGGTTTCCCCATGAACACGCCCGACTTTTCCAGTCAGTTCGACGCTGCGATAGACGCCGGGCTTGGCTGGCTTGCAGACAACGGTGAGTTCGTATTCGACGCCATGAACGCGGCGCTGGCCGGCGTTTATAAAGCGGTCTTGTGGTGCATTGCGTCACCACCGTCTTATGTCATTGCGCTGTTGATCGCGCTGATCGGTTGGCGCGCCGTCGGCAGGCGCTTCGCGATCCTGTCCGGGCTGGCGTTGTTGTTTTGTGCCTTTATCGGTTTGTGGGCAGAAACGGCAAGCACCCTTTCCTTGGTACTGACGGCTACGTTCCTGGCCTTACTGGTGGCTATACCCCTGGGCGTATTGGCGGGGCTCGCACCGTCCATTGATCGTGTCGTAGACCCCTGCCTGGATCTGATCCAGACGATGCCGCCTTATATCTATCTGCTACCGGCAATTGCCTTGCTGGGGTATGGCCCGGCCACCGCGCTGCTGGCAACCTTCATCGTGGCGGTGCCACCGGCGTTTCGCCTGACGTCGCTGGGCATTCGCATGACGCCCAAGGCCTTCATCGAACTGGGCGACGCCAGCGGCGTTACCGGTTGGCAGATGTTCTACAAGATCCGCTTGCCGTTCGCGCTTCCCAGCATCATGGCCGGTGTGAACCAGAGCCTGATGATGGCGTTCGGCATGGTAGTGATTGCCGGCATCGTTGGATCGGGAGGCCTGGGTGAGTCCATCTATGGTGCGGTCCGCACACTGGATATTGCCAAGTCCATCAACGCGGCCATCGCCATCGTGATCCTGACCATGATTCTGGACCGGCTGGCGCAAAGCGCCGTTCGAGCACCCAACGGAGAGCAACCATGAACTTTTCTCCCGGCGCCTTTCTGGCACCCGTCGTCGATTGGCTCAACGCCAATTTCCACGGGTTGTTCGTCGTCATCAGCAAGGTCATCGAAACGACCCTGGGTGCAGTGGAAAGCGTATTGCTCGCTCCTCATCCCTACGTCCTCATTGGCCTGGTGGTCATGGCGGCGGTGTTTTTCGCCAACAAGAAAGTGGCGGCGTATGCCGCTGTGATGCTGGCCTTCTGTTTGTTCTCGGGGCTCTGGCGCGCCTCCATGCAAACCATCGCCCTGGTCGCGGTGGCGGTGCTCATCTCGGTCGCCATCGCGTTCCCTTTGGGCGTCCTGGCCGCGCGGGTAAAACGTGTCGATGCAGCGCTTCTACCGGTTCTGAACATCATGCAAACCGTCCCGCCCTGGGTGTACCTGATCCCTGCGGTGATGTTGTTCAGCCTGGGACGTGTGCCGGCGATCATCGCTACGATTGTCTACGGCATCCCACCGATGCTCCGACTGACCACCCTGGCGTTCAAGCAGTTGCCCAAGGAGCTGTTGGAGCTTGGACAGGCCTCAGGCGCATCGCCGCGGGACATCCTGTTCAAGATCGAACTGCCAACGGCCGCGCCGACCCTTTTGGTGGGCCTTAACCAATGCATCCTGCTCTCGCTCGCGATGGTGGTATTGGCGGGGCTGGTGGGGGCGGGTGGGCTGGGCGCCGAAGTGACGCGGGGTCTCACTCGAATGGAGATGGGACTGGGCTTGCGCGCCGGTCTGGCGATCGTCGCGGTGGCGTTGCTGCTGGATCGGCTGTCGCGCGGCGCACTGCAACGCCATTCGCCGCGTAAGCTTGTTTGAGCGAGGCGAGGCAGTCAGTGATCACACGGCGTCAGTTCAGCGGAGTGATGCAAGGTAAAAACCTTCGCTTCCTGCCGGAAGAAAGGGCAACACCCGCACGAGAAACCCGCGCAGGCTTTCTTTTGCTCGAGCATTTTTCGTTACCGGCGTTCACGCAGTTCCTGGACACCCTCGTGACCGCGAATCTGTTGCGGCCTGGCCTGTTCTCGACCACCACATTCGGGCTGGACGGCGCCGAGGTCGTCAGTGATCTCGGGCTGGTGATTCGTCCCGATGCGGTACTGGCTCGGGAAACGCTGCGGGGGCTGGATCTGTTGGTGATCTGCGGCGGTTATCGGACCGAGCTGAAGGCCGATGATGGCCTGATCGCGTTGCTGCAAGGCGCGTCCTGGCTCGGCATCAGCCTGGCGGGGTTATGGAACGGATCGTGGTTCCTCGGCGTTGCCGGTTTGCTCGATGGCTACCGGTGCGCCATTCATCCGGAGCACCGACCGGCGCTCGCGGAACTTGCCAAGGCGACTCAGGTGACCAGTGACGCTTTGGTCATCGACAAGGATCGGCTCACCGCGTCGAGTCCGGCGGGCGCTTTCCAGATGGCGTTGAGCTGGGTAGGCGGACTGCATGGCAAGGCGCTAGTGGATGGCATTGAAGACATTCTGTCATTCGAAGAATCGCGGTACAGGCGTATCAAAGCTTCCCCACTGGTATGTGTGAGCCCGCCCTTGCGCGAAGTCATTTCGCTCATGGAAGCGAACCTGGAAGAACCGTTGGCGATGCCTGAACTGGCCCGCTATGCCGGACGCTCCCGCCGTCAACTGGAGCGGTTGTTCAAGGAACAGCTGGGCACACCCCCTCAACGTTACTACCTGGAACTGCGCATCACCGAAGCACGACGACTGCTCCAGTACACGGCGCTTTCGCAAACGGAGGTCCTGGTGGCCTGTGGGTTTGTTTCCCCCAGCCATTTCAGCAAGTGCTACAGCTCGTATTTTGGCTATCGCCCGTCAATGGAGAGACGGCGGGTCAAGTGATTCGTCAGCACTCACATTTTTAAAAACTGCGACTACACTCGCTCTTGCTGGCCCAGAAGGATCGACGGCTGCCGCAGGTTTTCGTTGGTCCCTTGAAAACTTTCTTCGAGACAAGGAGCAGTCATGACTACCCCGGACACACTTCTGCAAAGGCAGATCAGTCTTACGCATGCTTTCGTGGTCAACAATGCGGCGTTGCATTCTCAGACCTGGAAAGACATGAAAAACCCGACGTCGAGTCAGGTTTCGGACAATATTCTTACGCGTCTCAAGGCCTCCAAGGTAGGCGGCGGTTATGACATCGTCTGGGGCCCCGCGCTGGTGCCGGATGGCGAGCACGTGGCGCACATTACCGTGGTGCTGGCCGACAGGAACAATGAGAACAACCTCGTCGTCGTGACCAGTGGGACACTCATCGACTCCATGAAGGATCAGGTGGACGATCTGGATATTTTCCCCATGGTGTCATTGCAGAGTGTTATCCCGGGCTGCCAGGTGACGGCGAGTATCGCCGAGGGCACTGCAAAGGGTGTGGGCGCGATACTGACGACGGCACCTACTGTCGGTTCTCAGGACACGCTGTGCGATTTTCTAGGGAAGCAGAAAAGTGGGACGAACATCCGCTTGGTCGGTCATAGCCTCGGCGGCGCGCTGATGTCGGTGGTCGCGCTTTATCTGAAAGACAAATTTCCGGGCTTTAACTACTTTTGTGAAACCTTTGCCGCCCCCACGGCGGGCGACGGTCTTTTCGCGAGCTATTTCAATAAGCAAATGGCCGGTCATGCGTTGCGCATCTACAACAGCCTGGATGTCGTTCCGATGGCGTGGTGCGCCACTTCGCTCAATTTCTCCCTGACGGTCTATGACAACGCCATTGATGACTTCATGAAGAATTCGGTGTGCTCCAACATCGACAAGGTTGTGAATAACAACCTGAACTATACGCAATGGGGAATGGGCAGCGCGAACATGGAACTGCGGCTCTGTGGGAAACCCAATTCCGATTGCAAAAGCTACGAGTCTCAGTCCGGCTATCAGCACATCTACGAGTACATGACACTGCTGGGTTTGCAACCTGGCGATATACCGATGCCGCCGTCCGGCAGTTAATGGAATAGTTTCGCTGTCCTGATATTCGGGTGGCAGGCAGAGGCCTTCCATGGGAAGCCTGCCACTCGGATATCCGGAAACTTTCTAATTACAACGGTGCTTGAATCGTCTTCTGCCAAGAACCGTAGTTTTTTCTCGCTCATCAATCGGCGATTAATTGCGGAGCAACTATGTCTGATGCCGGATTCTGTTTTTTGTGTTTTCTCGCCACCGCGGACCAGCCGATGAGGAAGCTGAAATGACCAACCCGAACGCCGTGAAAACTTACATCGGCTGTTACTACCTCACCAACGTTATTAATACCAGTACCTGGTTCGCCTACCGCCAGGGTGATTCGTTGGCCTGTCAGCTATCGGACAACGGCGACTTGAAAGACGCGACCTTATTTGCCTTTTACCTGGGGGATAGCTTCACCCCCGACACTGTCAGCCTGGGCGGCCACAACTGGCTTCAGGTCCAATCGGTGCACGACGGGGTGTGGTTGGACTTTGGCAGCTCGATTCCGGGCGGTGCCGCAGGCGATTTCTATGTTGCGCTTACCTCTCCAGACACACCTGCGACCCTTGCTCTGTCGAGCGGCACCAAGTACGGGATCCCGCCAATGAATAACACCATCTGGATGGAGCTCGTCCAAGGCAAGTCGGTTGTATCGGTCTTCTATATGGACATCCTGGACAAGACGGTCGTCTGGACAGATGTGGCGAAGGCCGTGGAGTTTGCCAACGTGTCTGCACCTCTCACGACGAAGCAGCTACTCCCGGCTGCATGGGACCTGAACAAGCAGACTTACGACCAGACCGACTTCGGGTATCTGTTCCTGAACAATGCTGATTTCTCCGGTACCCGGGTGACAAACAGCAATCTGAGCAATGTCACCTTTTCGGGCACCGCGAATTTCCCGGAGGCGGTGCTTGATGGCAGTAATTTTCGCGGTTGCAAGTTGGATGGCGCGAGCTTTTGTAACGCCTCGCTCAAGGACGTCGATTTCAGCAACGCCAGCCTGAAAGGATGCGACTTTTCAGGGGCAGTGTTCGACAACTGTAACTTGGAAGGCGCTGACCTGACAGGCGCCGACCTGTCCCTGGCGACCCTTTCGGATCTCACCAAGCCCATCTGCATCACTCGAGCTGAGACAAACCGAACTATTTTTTCGAACGCCCGGGTGAACAAGATCCTCACGCATGAGTTCGACGGCGAGGATGATGATATCTACGTCTGGAGCTATGCACAGATGGACGGTGTCCAGTTCATGATGGAAGATCCCGACCACCCGGGCGCGGCGATCCTCGATGGGACGCTCGATAATCTGATCGCAAAATATGCCGTGCTGACCGGCGTGCAGTTCGGTGCCGTGGGCTCTCCAAGCATCAGCTACTCGGACTTTTCCAACGCTCAGCTCGGGGGCGCCAACCTGGTGAACGCGGACCTGTCCTACACCAAGTTCGACCATGCCACCTTCTCGACACCGGACGGCAAGCACCGCTGTAATCTGAGCGGTGCGTACCTGCTCAATGCCACATTCAGCAACGCGGACCTGTCGTACGCCATGATGCCGTTCTGCTACTTGTATGGCGGCAAAGCGACGCTGGTCGATGCGACCATCAAACAGGTGGACTTCACGGGGGCGTACCTCTTCGCGGCTAATTTCTCGGGTGTAAGTGGACAGAATGCTGTGGGTGCCACCTTCGACGGAGCGTGCCTCATCAACGCCAAATTCGTCGGTGTCGATCTGGCGACCGTGGATGATCAACGCGCCTGCTCGTTCGCGAGCGCGTGTCTTCAAGGGGTCGATTTTTCCGGTGCGAACACAAAGGGCGTCAATTTCACGGGAGCGGCCGTCAGCACAGAGGAAGGCACCTTGAATGTCCATGGCGGCCGGGAAGATACGACCCAGCTTACGTACGGCATCACACAGCTGCCGGAGAACACCATTGACGCGACGTGCCCGAACGGCCAGACAGGGCCGTGCACCGGCACTATGTGGCACGCCAACGACGCCCCCATGAGCGACTGGCATTACAACGACCACAGCTGACCGCGAGACACGACATATCCTGCGCGAACGTTCGCATCCAATATCATCGATGACAGGGAAGCAATCATGAATCAAGGGAATGATGGGGCGGCCGGCCGGCGCACGGACAAACTGCCCGGACCGACCGAGACGCGCACGCTGCACTTCGACCTCCGGCACTGCAAGGACCCGGACGACGTGCTCCTGCACGCGAATCTGAGGCAATACCGGCTCGAACGTCACACGCCGCAGACCCTGGCACGGGCCAGCCAGGACACGCCTTTCCTGGCCCTGCTTGCTCAGGAGCACGTCACGCATTACATCGAGGACCTTCCCGTCCCCTCGAACCGCCCGGCACTGGTCACCGTGTCCACGGGAACCGGTGAGGGATCGATCCGCAACACCCTCTCCATGTTCTTGCACGTTCCCAAGGCCGGCAGAGCGGCTGCACGGGAAGAAATGAAGAGGCGCGGCAAGGACGTACTCGCTTCGGCACGCGACAAACTCGCCAGGTACGGCATCACGTCGGAACATCTCGAACCGCTGGTCCTGGAGGGCGATTTCCCGGACCACGTCGATAATTACGTCGAGGCCATGGAGGCCGCGGTGGCCGTGCTTTTCCATCACCCGAGCCTGCTGAATCTCAGTGGTGACAACGGCGGTGCCATCCCGGCGTATATCAAGGAAAGCTGCATCAAGGAGGCGATTGCCAATGATGCCAACACCTTGGTGGATACGATCAACGGAGCCGGTGACGCGTGGCAGAAAAAAGTACCGCTGCTCGACTGGAATAAACAGCAGGTGTACGACGGCGACAAACCGCTCTATACGTCCAAGCTCAACGAGGGCGTGCGGATGGCCGTGTCGAGTACATTGCCACTGGCGATCCAGTTATCCCGGCAGGATGAATACCTTCGCGGCGCGCTGTGGAAAGTGTTCGAGGGTGTCGTATCGAGCGAGTACCAGGGCACGGCCGGCACTCATTCAATGCGCCGGCGTGACCAGGACTCCCAATGGCAATTGAAGAACCTGACCCCGGGCCTGGGCGTCGTGGTCGACCCTGCCAGCGTGAAGTACGACGGCAGCAACATGTCCGTGACGGTGGAGAACCAGTGGCTCAGGCACCTGGGAGCCTACATCGAGTTCCTGGATGCCCGCGGCACTCCCGTCGCGCCACCGGATTCATGGCCGGCGGTTTCGGTTCCCAGTATGTTCAGCGGCACCGCCACAACCAAGTACCTCGACCGAGTCGGGCCCATCGATGAGATCGCCGGTATCCCTATCGATGTCACCGATATGACGCTGTCGTTCCCCGTGCCGGACGCGGCCAACGCGGTGAACATCCATCTGGCGGGCCTTGGGATTTTCGGCCCCGGGCATACCGACCGGCATATCTGTCTCCTGGGCATCTTCATGACGGCAACCTTCGAGTATGCGATCCCGATCATCGCGCTCGCCGCGGGGGCCGCCTTGATGAAGACGGAGTTCGTCACCAATCTGCTGAAGGACAACGCGGTCTACGTTGGGATCCTGGGCGTCTTGGCGACGATCGACGCGGCGATCATCGACTACGCATTGACGGGTGGAATCAAGGAGGTTCTCCTCAAGCTGGCCAACATCATCGGGCCCTTGTTGTGGAAGACAGGCTTGAAGGCCATGTTGCTGGAGTTTATCGCGCAAGGGGCCCTGGAGGAGGCGATCCCATTCGTGGACCTGGCCCTGGAAGCGGTCAACGCGGCGATTACCGCTGTGCAGCTTGGCCAGACGATATTTGAGGTGCTTGAGGCCGCGCCGATCTATACCTCAACGGTGACGAGGACCATCGATCTGAATATCACCCTCATGCCGGACTCGCAGTTCCATTACTTCCCCATGCAGGCGACGCATTACGTGGTCACTGTCTCGTACGACAGCCAGGTGACGGTCCCTTCCAAGACGTTTTCGTTGTCGCAGGGGACGAACAACCAACCCATCCCGATCAGTTTCAAGGGCGTTCCGGGTGGAGGAAAGTTGAAGGTGACTGCCATTTTCTACGCCGACGACGGATGGGTTGCGGGCAAAGGGGGCACTGACTGGACACCCGCGTTGGGCACGGACGGCAGCACGCTGGTGATACCGGACCTGGAGATCAAGAACAGCTTGCCTCCACTGACCAAAAGCTCGGTCTACGAGCACGTGGAGAAGCTGGTCTACGAGGGCGGTGCGCACGTGTGGAGCAAGGGCGCGCCGCTGCCGACGGCCACGGCGACCTCCGGCTCGGATCTGCTCAGCCTGACGAGCATTACCCTGGCGCAGGGCCCCGCGTCGATCGGCTACGGCTGGCAGGCCACTCATCTGAACATTCCGGAAAACCTCCCGACCAACCCCCGGTCGATCGATGCCATGTACACGGTGCAGAACGTGTCACTTCTCGCGCCACCGGAGCAGGCCTACCAGCCACTCGACGTCGGCTATACCGGCAAGTCCGGCATCTGCTACGACCTGGTGAGCCCGTCGGACGGGTCGGGGAGAAACTTCTTTCTCGACGGCAACCCGATTGCAGCCGGTAGCGAGTATGACGCACCGTCGTATGTTCATCTTCGCAAAGTCACGCTGAGCTATGACAACGAAGCGAAATGCGCTCCTCTTCAGTCCGGGGTGGGGCAGAGCTATGGTCGATTCCCGGCGGGTATCCCACTGGACGATTTCGTCCTGCACCCGCAGGGTTATGTATTTGCCATCAGTACCGGGCGAAGCAAACTGCTGCGATGCGAGCTGTCGAGCGCACCCGTCGCGGATGGTGAAGCCCAGGACGCCTGCCTGCTCTGCGGCAAGGGCTCGCGGGAGGGGCTGCTGTCGGATCCGGTAGCGATCGCCATCGGTCTGGATGGTGTAGTGATGGTGCTCGAAGCCGACAACGCACGGGTGCAGGCGTTTGACATCCACGGTAATCCGGTCAAGTACTTCCAGGACAAGACCTCGTCGACGTTGGCGCTGAACGCCCGTGGACAGGCGACTTATCTCGACCTGGACGTGGAGGCCAAGGGGTATGTCTACGTGCTCTCCTATACCGACGACGGCAGTTCGCCGGATGACTACTACATGGATATCTACACGCCGCAGGGCGATCTTTTGGTGTCAACGCAAGGCGTCGCCGCCGGCAAGCTCACCGTCAGCCTGGACCGGAACGTATATGCGCTCAACTACGAGCTGATCCACGGCGCGGACGGCAAGCCCGAGCCCTCGATCAGCCATTGGATGCCGCCGGCTCCGTCCAGTTGAAATGAGTTTGCGCCAACCTGTGGGAGCACGGCTTGCCCGCGATAGCGGTGGAATGGTTATTCCACCGCTTCAAGCACCCCCCGATCCTCACCCAGGAACCCACCGCTCTGATGGTGCCACAACCGCGCATAAGTGCCGTTCTTCGCCAGCAGTTCGGCGTGGGTGCCTTGTTCGACGATGCGTCCCTCGTCCATGACAATCAGCCGGTCCATGGCGGCGATGGTTGACAGTCGATGGGCGATGGCAATGACCGTCTTGCCCTCCATCATTTCATCGAGGCTTTCCTGGATGGCGACTTCGACTTCCGAATCCAGCGCGCTGGTGGCCTCGTCCAGCAACAGGATTGGGGCGTTCTTGAGCATCACCCGCGCGATAGCGATGCGTTGGCGTTGCCCGCCCGACAGCTTGATGCCGCGCTCACCCACCAGCGTGTCATAGCCTGAATGGCCTTGTCGGTCGCTCAGTTGACGGATGAAGCCATCGGCCTGGGCATTGGCCGCTGCCCTGCGGATCTGTTCTTCGGTCGCATCCGGACGACCGTAGGCGATATTGTCGCGAATGGAGCGGTGCAGCAGCGAGGTGTCCTGGGTGACCATGCCGATGGCGCTGCGCAGGCTGTCTTGCGTGACCTGGGCGATGTTCTGGCCGTCGATGCGAATCTCACCGCTGTCCACGTCATAGAAGCGCAGTAGCAGATTGATCAGGGTCGATTTGCCGGCGCCGGAGCGGCCCACCAGGCCGATCTTTTCCCCCGGACGGATGTCCAGGCTCAGGCCATCGAGCACCTGGCGTTCACCGTTGTAGTTGAAGCGGACATTGTCGAAGGTCACCGCACCGCCAGTGGGCACCAGTACGCCGGCATCGGGTGCATCCACGACCTTGGGGCCGCGGGTCAATGTCGCCATGCCATCCTGCACGGTGCCGATGCTCTCGAACAGCGAGGTCATTTGCCACATGATCCAGTGGGACATGCCGTTGATCCGCAGCGCCATGGCCGTGATCGCTGCCACGGCCCCGGTGCCGACTTCGCCCTGGTGCCACAACCACAAGGCATAGCCGCCGGCGCCGAGAATCAGCGCGACCACCAGCGCCTGGTTGACGATTTCGAACTGGCTTACCAGGCGCATCTGGCGAAAGCCGGTGAGCTTGAAATCTTCCATGGCCGCACGGGCGAAGTGCGCCTCGCGCTTGGAATGCGAAAACAGCTTCACCGTGGTGATGTTGGTGTAGGCATCGGAGATGCGCCCGGTCATCGACGACCGCGCATGGGCCTGTTCCTGTCCGACTTGCCCCAGGCGTGGCACGAAGTACAGCATGGCCAGGCCGAACAATGCGACCCAGGCCATGAACGGCAGCATCAGTTTCAGGGCGAAGCCACCGGCCAGAGCGATGATCGCAATAAAGTACACCCCGATGCCGGGGGCGATTTCGATGACAGTGAACAGAACCTCGCGCACGGCGAGGGCCGTCTGCATCACCTTGGTCGTCACCCGTCCGGAGAACTCGTCGGAAAAAAACGAAAGGCTCTGGCGCAGCATCAGGCGATGGAAATCCCAGCGCAGCCGCAGCGGCAGATTGATCGCCAATACCTGGTGCTGAACCATGGTGCGCAGCGCCACCAACCCGATGCTGGCGAGCAACACGATGCCGATGCCCCACAACACCCGGCTTTCCTGCCCCTGCGCATCGCCGCCTGCTTGCCAGGTCGAGAGCAGGTCCACGACTTGTCCCAGAAAGGAAAACAACCAGGCTTCGTAGATCGACACCCCGGCACTGAGCAGCGCGAACACCAGGACATAGCCGCGAGCGCCCCGGGTGCAGGCCCACAGGAAGCGGACCAGACCGACAGGGGGCGGTGGGGCTTCATCGGGTGGGAAAGGGTCGAGTCTTCGTTCAAACACACGAAGCATTGGGGCCTCCGAAAGATTCTGAGCAGAGAGGGATTTTGCCACCAACGGCAACATGAGGCGCGTGTTGTCGGTGAAGGCCGCTGGTGAGCAGGGTGTAAGGCGTCACATCAGAAGCGAACTTTCAGCATAGTAAATTCCTGACAGACCCGGTATCAGCTCGTCGGTAGAACCGCTGTAGCGCGGCTCATACCTGGCGATAAGCGCTGGGCGTGACACCCACCTCGCGGCGAAAGACCTGCGAGAAATGGCTTGGGCTGGAGTATCCCACCTCCATTCCGATATCGATGATGCTGCGGTCGGTTTCGAGTAGCAGATGCCGGGCGCGACTCATCCGCAGGCGAATGAAATATTGCGAAGGCGACCATCCCGTGGCGCGCTTGAACACCCGGCTGAAGTGGTACTCGCTCAACTCGGCGATCCGGGCCAGTTGCGCGAGGTTGAAGTCTTCGGCCAAGCCTTCGTCCATGGCCGTCAGGACGCGACGCAGCTTGTACGCTTGCAAGGCACTGCTGCGTCGGTTGTTGCCATGCGGGTCGAGGTATCGACGGATCAGGTGCACGGCCAGCGCCTGGGCCAGACTGTGGACGAACAGCGGGCTGGGCTGACGTTCCTCGCTGAGTTCGATGCGCAACTGATCGAGGATGACGTTCACCCGTTCATCCCGGGCACCGGAAATGTCCAGGAAGCTCACCGCTGCGCAGTGTTCACCCAGCCTATCGCGGGCAGCCCGATCGATCAGCGGCAGGCCGAGGTACAGGTGCATCACCTCGAACGTGTCGCATTCCAGTGTTTGCCAGCGCATCTCGTAAGGATCGCGGGTATTGGTGAGGAAAAAGTCGCCTGCTTCCACGAGGGTGGACTCCCACGTGCCGCCGAGGGCGCGTTCCTCGACCCTGGCTTTACCTGTCAGGACCCATACCAGTAGCGGTTCCACCACCGCGGGCACCAGGATCGGCTCGACAATGCTGTGATGGCTGAACAGCTGGACGACCACATCCTGCAGGTGCGGGTGCGATGGCAACGCCCGCGGCGTTCCCGGCAGGTGCTGCGGCATGGTTTCGGCCGCGATGCGCTGGGTATCGCTGGCGGCCAGGTCGTCAGGATCAGGCGGCTGCACGGTAGGCTCCATGGATGAAACTCAGGCCTATAAGGTAACGCAGCCGTGACCTGCCGAAGCAAGCAGGCTTGATAAATGTCCCACGGGACCACGACCGTGAAAAGCCGACTGATTTCGAACCCGACGCAAAATCCCGACAGCTCCGGCAAACCTGCAACAGCCTAAATCTCACCGTTGCGAGACAGTGAAGCCGTCGATAACGACAGCGCCTCACAGGCGCCGAGCCGGTGAATGTCTCCCGGGCTCGCAACGCAGGAGAGCAATCATGACCGATATCAAGCAGCGTTTTCCCAACGAAGTCGAAGGCAAAGTCGCATTGGTTACCGGTGCCGCCAGTGGCATCGGCAAGGCTATCGCGCTATTGCTGCATGCCCGTGGCGCCAAGGTCGTCGCGGAGGACCGTAATCCCGCCGTCGAAAAACTGGCCCGCCCGGGGTTGGTGCCGCTGGTGGCCGACATTACCGAAGATGGCGCGGCCGAGCGTGCGGTCGGCCTGGCCGTCGAGCAGTTCGGCCGGCTGGACATCCTGGTCAATAACGCCGGGATCATCATCAACAAGCTGGTCATCGACATGACCCGTGAAGACTGGGAACGTATCCAGGCCGTCAACGCCACGGCAGCCTTTCTGCATTGCCGCGAAGCGGTCAAGGCGATGATGCCCAACAAGTCCGGCGCCATCGTCAACATCGCGTCCTATGCCTCTTATTTCGCCTTCCCGACCATTGCCGCCTACACGGCATCGAAGGGCGCCCTGGCCCAGCTGACCCGCACCCTGGCCCTCGAAGCGATCGGGCATGGCATCCGCGTCAATGCCGTTGGCGTCGGCGACGTGGTGACCAACATCCTCAACGACGTGGTCGAAGACGGTCCGGCTTTCCTGGCCCAGCATGGCGAGGCCGCTCCCATCGGGCGCGCCGCGCAGCCAGAGGAAATCGCTGAGGTCGTCGCGTTCCTCGCCTCGGACCGCGCCAGCTTCATCGTCGGTTCGGTGGTGATGGCGGACGGCGGCATGACCGTCACTGCGGGTTGATCAATCCGCTGCTCACGCAGAAGCAAGGGTGTGGGCCTGGCGAAACGCTCATTGTTCACGAATCGTGTTCTAGCGCATCACTCCTGGGCCATTGATGGGGTTTTCATTGGGCCTATGCTGTGGACCAACCCTGATCCGTACAACAATGAAAAAAGAGCGCACCGCCATGACCGGCCCACGCACGCTTTACCAGAAACATATCGACAGCCATACCGTCTGTCCCCTGGACGATGAAGGGCACGTCTTGCTCTACGTCGACCGGCAGGTGGCCAACGAATACACAAGCCCGCAAGCCTTCAGCGGGCTTCGTGAAGCCAAGCGCAGCGTTTGGCGTCCGGGGGCGACGCTGGCGGTGGTCGACCATGTCAACCCGACCGCCCCCGATCGTATCGCCACCATGCCCGATTCGGGCGGTGCCTTGCAGGTCTCTTATTTCGAAAAGAACTGCCGGGACTTCGATATCGAGTTGTTCGATGTGCTGGATAAACGCCAGGGCATCGAGCATGTGGTGGCGCCTGAGCAGGGCTTCATCTTGCCCGGCATGGTGGTGGCCGCTGGCGACAGCCATACCACCACCTATGGGGCCCTGGGGGCCTTCGGTTTTGGTATCGGCACTTCCGAGATCGAACACCTGCTGGCGACGCAGACGCTGGTTTACAAGCGGCTCAAGACCATGCGTGTCACGGTCACCGGCAAGCTGGGCGTGGGCATCACCTCCAAGGACATCATCATGGCGTTGATCGAGAAGATCGGGGCGTCCGGTGCGACCGGTTACGCCATCGAATTCGCCGGCCCGGTGATTCGCTCACTGAGCGTCGAAGCCCGGATGACCATCTGCAACATGGCCGTCGAGGCGGGCGCACGGGGTGCATTCATGGCGCCCGACGAGAAGGTCTATGCCTATCTCAAAGGCAGGCCACGTGCTCCTCAGGGCGAGCTATGGGATGCCGCTCAAGATAAGTGGCGCGAACTGTTCACCGATCAAGGTGCGGTGTTCGATCGCGAAGTCTTGCTCGACGTGAGCGCCCTGGAGCCGATGGTGACCTGGGGAACCAGTCCGGACCAGGCGTTGCCCGTGGGGGGGACCGTGCCAGACCCGCAGGCCGTCGCCGATCCGATCCTGCGCCAGGGCATGCAGCGCGCCCTGGCCTACATGGGCCTGGAGCCGGGCATGGCGTTGCGTGACGTGACGATCAGCCATGCGTTCATCGGTTCGTGCACCAATGCGCGCATCGAAGATTTGCGCGACGTCGCTCGCGTGGTGAAGGGCCGGAAAGTCGCTGCGACGGTACGAGCGATGATCGTTCCCGGATCGACTTCGGTACGTGCCCAGGCGGAGCAGGAAGGACTGGCCAAGGTTTTCCTCGATGCCGGTTTCGAATGGCGTCAATCCGGATGCTCCATGTGCCTTGCAATGAACGATGACGTGCTCGCTCCGGGGGATCGCTGCGCCTCCAGTACCAACCGCAATTTCGAGGGGCGCCAGGGGGCGGGCGCTCGCACCCATCTGATGAGTCCTGCGATGGTTGCCGCCGCAGCGATCCGGGGCCGCCTGACGGACGTACGCCTGTTGACCGAGGAGGTCTGAACCATGCAACCCTTTGACAGCGTGACCGGAAAAGCCGCACCCATCCTTGCCTCGAACGTCGACACCGACGTGATCATGCCCAAGCAGTTCCTCAAGGGCATCGACCGGAGCGGACTGGATAAAGGCGTGTTCTTCGACCTGCGTTTTTTGGAGTCCGGCGAGCCGAATCCAGACTTTGTCCTCAACCAGCCTGCCTGGAGCGGCGCCCGGTTTCTGGTGACCGGGCCCAACTTCGGCTGTGGCTCGAGCCGTGAGCATGCGGTATGGGGGCTCAAGCAACTAGGGATCCGTGCGTTGATCGGTACGAGCTTCGCCGGCATCTTCCACGACAACTGCCTGCGTAACGGTGTGCTCGCGATACAGCTCAGCCAGTCGCAGTTGCAGGCGCTGGGGCGGATAGTGAGCGACGGGGCTACCTCGACCATCACCGTCGACTTGCCCAACCAGCAGATTCGATTGAGCGACGGGTCGAGCATCGGCTTCGCCATCGACGAACTGCGCAAGCAAGCCTTGCTGCTGGGCCTGGATGCCATCGGCAGTACCCTGCGGCGAGCGGTGCAGATCCGGGATTTCGAAGCGCGGTATCACGCCGCCCATCCCTGGCTGGGCTGAGTTTTTTCACGGACATCCGGCGGCGACTGCCGGATGCTCAAACCAGGGATAGATTGCCGAAATGCGCCTCGAAAAACTCGATGCAGACCCTCAGCTTCGCCGACTGGCTTAGCCGTGTCGGGTAGGTGGCCCAGACATTGGCGCTCTGGAAATGGTCGGGCAGCACCTGCACCAGCTGTCCGCTCTGCAGCATGGGTTTCACGTCCCATAACGAACGCAGGATGATGCCTGCGCCACTCAAGGCCCAGCGCGACACGATCTCGCCATTGTTCGATGAAAGTGGCCCGCTGACCCGGACCGATTCTTCGACGCCATCCTTTGTCAGGTTCCAGATGCCGAAGGCATTGTTACGCTCCTTGAGCACCAGGCAATCGTGCCCGGCCAGATCATCCAGAGACGTCGGGACGCCACGCCGCTGGAGGTACTCCGGAGCGGCACAGAGTACCCTGCGGTGACTGGCCAGCTTCTTGTGCAAGAGGTGGTTGGGCAGGTCGTCGCCCACGCTGATTTCCATATCGAAGCCTTCATTGACGATGTCAACCAGACGATCGAACACGTCGAGACGGATCTCCATGCGCGGGTACAGTCGCGAAAGAGCAGGAATCGCTGGGGCGACATGGTTGCGGCCAAAGCCGAAGGAGCTGCAGACGTGCAAGCTTCCCTGCAATTGCTGCCGGGCGTCGGTGAGCTCGCTGATGAAATCCTCCATGTCCCCCAGAAATCGCGTGGCCCAGGTGCGGACACGTTCGCCTTCGTCGGTCAACGCGACCCGGCGGGTCGTGCGATGCAACAGCCTGGTCCCCAGTGTCGTCTCCAGGACCGCCATCCGCTTGCTCACATACGCGGGCGAATAGCCCAGTTCCTCCGCCGCGTGGCCGAAGCCGTTCTTGCGGATAACGGTGAGGAAGACACGCAGGTCTTCGGGCAGTAAGGAACGCTCGCGATTGATGCTCATATGCCTCATGACCGCTCATTGATCTTTGATGTGAACGATAAGAATGCCCAACTTACCAGCAAAGATATATGGATAAAAACTGTCCACTTGTCAGCCTGATTCCAGGCTTTATGATCGCCCCACAAATAAATAAAAAAGAGGCTTCTATGGGGCGGCTATTCGAGGGTTGCGTAAAAGTCATTGTTCCCTGTGGTTCTTTGGGGGCAGGTGTTCGCGAAGAAGAAATTGCCTATGGGTTGGCAGCCGGCGCGCAAGTCATTGCTTCGGATGCCGGATCGACCGACAGTGGCGCGGCTTATCTTGCACTTGGCAAATCGAAGAATAATCGCGGTTCGGTAAAGCGCGATCTGACTATATTGATGAAAGCCCAGGCATCCTCTGGCGTGCCGATTATTATCGGAACTTCCGGACAGGCCGGTGGCGATCTCAATCTGAACTGGACGCGGGATATCGTCATTGAAGTTGCCGGGGAACTCGGGGTGACGCCGAAAGTTGCTCTTATCTATTGTGAACAAGAGAAAGACACCATCAAGCAACTGAATGCCAAAGGGCGTATCAAGCCTCTTGCGCCACACGGTGAACTGGACGACGCAACGGTCGATGCCTGCGAGCACATTGTCGCCGCGCTGGGGGTCGAGCCGTTCCTCGCGGCGCTTGATGGCGGCGCGGACATCATACTGGCCGGTCGCTCCACCGACACCGCCGTCATTGCCTGCTATCCGATCTGGAAGGGTGCGCCCTGGGGGCCGTCCTGGCATGCCGGCAAGACAGGCGAATGTGGCGTGCAGTGCGCCGTCAACCCGACCCTGGGCTCTGGAATATTGCTGAGCGTGGATGCCAACGGGTTCAATGTGGAGCCTCTGAGCCGGGACAACCTGTGCACGCCCCACAGTGTTTCCGCGCATATGCTCTATGAAAACAGCGATCCGTTTCGCTTGTTGGAGCCGGGAGGCATCCTGAATGTCGCCGACGCTCGTTATACCGATCTGAACGGGCGGACCGTCAGGGTGGAAGGGTCGCGCTGGGAGCCGATGCCCTACACCATGAAGCTGGAAGGCGCCGCCGCGGGTGCCTATCAGACCATCATGCTGGTGGGTATCCAGGACCCGGACGTACTCAACGACATCGATGGTTTCCACGATCGCCTGCTCGAAGCGCTCTATACCCGTACCCGCCAGTCCATTCCCGCCGACGAGTTGGGTGAGTTTCATATATCCCTGCGCATGTACGGTTGGAATGCGGTCACCGGGATGAAGCCGCCCGCAGGAACCTTGCCACCTCCCGAGATCGGCATGTTATTCGTGGCCACGGCTGCAACCCAGCAACTGGCGGACACCATCGCGCAGGCCTGCAACCCGTACTTTTTCCATTATCCAAGTGTCATGGGCAAGGAACTGCCTTCCTATGGATTCGCGTTCACGCCCGCGGATATCCCTCGCGGCCGGATTTTTGAATTCAAGCTCAATCATATCGTGCAGCTTGAAGACCCAATGGAGCTGGTACGTATCAAGTGGATTGACCTTTCTGAGGCGGCGTCAGCTGCGAAGGAGTTGAATCGTGGTTAAGTTGCGCGATGTCTGCCGTCATGTTCGATCGAAACAAGCCGGACCGTTCTGGATTACCTTCGATATCTTCTTCAATGGCCGCGAGAACTTTGAACGTTATTCCCGCAGCGACGCACTCTCGCCGGAGCAGTTTGCCCGCTTATATGGCACCGATCCCGAACGGGTGAAATACATCCCGGTGCCCGATCTGGAAATGGTCAAGATCTCCTTCCCCCGCGCTACGCCGCAAGGCGGAATGGTCGAGCGTGACATGCATGCGGGTCAGCAGTACGTGCGGTTGCTCGACGTCGTGATGGACTGAAATCGTCCGTCATCGATCACCAGGCTTGTACGAGAAAAGTCGGCGCGACGTCTCGTATAAAGCCTGGAAACCGACCGCTCAAACTGGAACAAGAGGTGAATATGCAAGAGTCGACCATTGCCCGGCGGCTGGCGCGCTACGCCCATGGGTTTGCGCAACAGCGTCTGCCTGACACCATCGTCGCGATCGTGCGCCAGCGTTTCATCGACAGCCTGGCATGCGTGCTGGGCGCCTATGGAGCGCCGCCCATCGATGCCGCCGTCCGTTATGCCGAGTGTCATCGCGGCGGGACCTCCAGCGTGTTTGGCACAAGCCTGCAGACAACGGCCGAAATCGCCGGGTTCGTGAACGGCGCCATGGTGCGCTTCCTGGATTACAACGACGGATACATGGGCCTGGAGCCCGGGCATCCCAGCGACAACATCCCGGCCTGTCTGGCGGTGGCGCAAGCCGAGGAGGCGAGTGGGGAGCAGCTGATATCGGCCATTGTGCTGGCGTATGAAATCCAGATGCGGCTGCAGGATGCGGCCAGCCTGAACAAGCGCGGCTGGGACCACGTCAATTACATCAACGTCGCCATGGCTGTAGCGGCCTCCAGCCTGATGAAACTGGACGTGGACCAGACTGAACAGGCGATCAATATCGCGCTGAGCGGCCACTTGGCAATGCGCCAGGTCCGTAGCGGAACACTCTCGGACTGGAAAGGCTGCTCGGCGGCCAATGCGTCACGCAACGCCATTTTTGCCGCCCAACTGGCGCGTCATGGCATGACCGGGCCGTCGCCGGTCTTTGAAGGCGACATGGGCTTCTTCAAACTGGTTTCCGGGCCCTTCGAGCTGGACATGGATCGTTTCGGTTCGCCTGAAAACGGTGACTACGCCATACGACGCTCGCTGACCAAGACCTTTCCAACCAACGGTGAACTGCATACCGCCGTCTGGGCGGCGCTTGATATACGCAAGCGTATCGCCGGTCTTGAAGAGATCGCCGCCATCACCATCGAAACCTCGGAATTCAACTGTCGGGTGCTGGCCGATACCCCGGAAAAGTGGCTGCCCAAGACCCGGGAGACCGCCGACCATAGCTTGCCCTACAACGTCGCCCGGGCATTGATGGATGGCGACATCACTATCGGCTCCTATGCCGAGCAGAAGATCCACGACCCAGCGGTGATCGGCCTGATGGACAAGATTATCGTGGTGGAGGATCCCGGACTCACTGCGTTGTTTCCCCGGCATCTGGCCAACCGTCTCGTCGTCACGCTGAGATCGGGCGAGACCGTCGTCAGCGAGATGATCACCGGGCCCGGCTCCGTGGAGACGCCCATGACCGATCACGACTTCGAACGCAAATTCAGGCGCATGGCAGCCCCCCATATCGATGCATCGGCACAGGCGACGGTATTGGGTTTCGTGGCCGGGCTTGAGCATCAGGCGCGGTTCGAGGACCTGTTTGCGGCGATGGCCCGATAGTTCCGGGCGGTACGTCACACCTCACGCAACGTACAGGCCCGGCAGGGCAGGGAGCCCTCGCCGGGATGCAGGGATCAGGCGTGCCCCTGTCGGGAGGTTCCTGGCAGGGTTCCGGTGTACCGTGCGCGCGCGCGGGCATCGAGATGTTGGTTGTATTGCTCGCTGGCGTGGGCAATCCAGCCAATCAACCGACCGACCCCTGCCAGTGCGATTTCCTGCCCATGCAACCCAAACTTCCTGCCAATGAAGCTCACCAGAAGAATGAATTCCGGTGGGTATGCCACCAGCTCGGCAGCCACTGAAAAAGCCTTCTGCAATTTGGCGAACTCTCCGTCCCCAGCGAATGCCTCGGTCAACGCCTGCATCAGGTTGCTGGCCCGCGGATCGTTGATGGAGTGCACATTCGGACCGAACCCCACAATACGTCCGTCCTGGCTGTAGCGTTGCAAGATAGGCTGGGTAGGATCCGTCGCCGTGCAGATCTCCTCGATCATCCTGCTGGCTGCTTCGTTCCTGCCATATGCGATCTTGTGGCCCCTGGCAGCGGCGAGTCCCGCGATCACGGCGTAGTAGGGCGTGGCACCTGTCGTGGCGGCGACGCGAACGCTGTGGGTGGTGTGGTCCAGCTCATGATCGATGCTGAGAATCAGCAAGCGTCGAATCAGGTCAGCGAGTGCCGGCCGGACCCCGCAAGCCTGGGTGATGAATTCATGCAGCGGCTGCGTGCTCGGCTCGGTTGCGCCCACCACCAGGGCGGCGAACCACCTCACCACATCCGCACCGGTGCGGGCATAGCTTTCGGTGGAAAGATCGAAGGCCTTGGGGTTCTCTCTCTGCACCAGCGGAAACAGTGCAATCGCCTTTTCCGGCGCGGACAGGTGTTCGTAGATTTTCAGTAACTTGCCGCTGTCTTTCGGAACACGCGGCAGCGAAGCGCCGAAGGCCGAAGGCACCTGCCACATCAGGCCGGCAACCTCTTCGACCGTTGCATGGTCGGCCAGCTCGGTGACGTCGTGCCCACGGTAGAAAAGCCCATCATCGGTGATGAGGGTGATGGCGCTGTCCGCAGGCGGCGAACGTTTCACCGAAGGCTTCGCCCCCGCTGGATGCTTGACCAGGCGCTGGATGTCTTCGGCCCAATAGCGGCGCTTGGGGGAACCCGGGATCTTGATGGAACGGATGTTCTTGCGGCTGACATAGGCGTACAGCGTAGGGAGGCTGACCCTGAGCATGGCTGCCGACTCTTCCGCCGAAAGGTACAGGTCTTCTTGTTCTGGCATGACGGATTCGTTCAGGTTGATAAATATATATCCATATTTACTGTTTATTCGACGAATCCGTCAATGTTCATTCCGTCGGCATTTTTTCCTGCACCTGTGTCCGTTTTTTCATTCGACGGGCTCATTCGCATTCGCGGATGAACAGCACGATGATTCGATCGACGATCGTCCAATCCCTGATCAAACAAGGCCTTCAGTTCTTTCGGATGAGTTCGGAAACGACAGACATTGACAAAAAAAATCAAGATTTACAGCTTATTCCCGCCTATGTAGATTTTGTTAAGAAGTTGCTTGTTCACATTGATTTCAACTCCATTATAAAAATAAGAAGGTGCACGCATGGCTTGGCTAGGTTTCGCAATGGTCGTTACGTTTATGGCGTTGATCATAAGCAAGCGGCTCTCCGCGGTTACGGCGCTGGTACTGATTCCGGTGGCTTTCGGATTGGCGAGTGGGGCAGGGCCGGAGCTGGGTGCAATGGTGATGGATGGGGTGAAGCAGGTCGCGCCCACCGCACTGATGTTGATGTTCGCCATCCTGTATTTCGCGATCATGTTCGACGCCGGGCTCTTCGAGCCCGCTGTACGGCGCATCCTGCGTCATGTCGGGAACGATCCACTTCGAGTGGTGTTGGGTACGGCCTTGCTGGCAGCCGTCATTTCGTTCGATGGCGATGGCGCGACGACCGTTCTGATTGTCACGACAGCCTTCCTGCCACTGTATCTGCGCCTGGGGATGAATCCGCTCATCCTGGCGTTGATGCTTCTGTTGACCAATACGGTCGTGAACCTGATTCCCTGGGGCGGGCCGGTCGCCCGTGCCGCCAGTGCGCTTCACGTCGACGTAGGGGAAATGTTCCTGGGACTGGTGCCCGCCATGCTGGTGGGGCTTGCCTATGCCTTCCTGGTCGCGTTCTGGATCGGCCATAAGGAGCGGCGTCGCCTGGGCTGGACACCCGCGCAGAAGGAGGCCGGGCCGGCGCTGGACCAGGTGCCGTTGCCGGAAGTCCGGGCCGAGACACAAAGGCCCAGGCTGTTCTGGATCAACCTGGCGTTGACCGCCGGGCTCATGTACGCCATGGGTACGGGGTTGGCGCCCTTGCCGCTCGTGATGATGGTGGGCTTTTGCCTGGCGCTGCTGATCAATTACCCGCGCCTGGCCGAACAGAAGGCCCGGATCGCGGCTCACGCCGAAAGCGTGTTGACGGTCATTGCCTTGATATTCGCTTCCGGGGTCTTTACCGGCATCTTGTCCGGCACGGGAATGGTCGACGGGATGTCCGAGAAAATCGTGCAAATGATTCCCGAGGGGGGCGGCCAGTACTTCAGTATTCTGACTGCGCTTTTGGCCTTGCCGCTTAACTTCCTGCTGTCCAATGACGCGTTTTTCTTTGGCATCCTGCCGGTGCTGGGGGCTGCCGGCGCCGAATACGGGATCGACCCGATGCACATTGCCCGCGCCTCTGTCCTGGGACAACCGGTACATGCCCTGAGCCCCCTGGTCGCGGCGGTTTATCTCATCAGCGGGATCATCAAGCGTGATATGGGCGATATGCAACGATATTGCTTGCTCTGGGCAATCGGCAGCAGTCTTGTATTGATAGTCACGACCATCATTACGCGGGCGATCATCTAAATAACTTTCTATTTGCACAGTTCGCTGCACCGAAGTTGAAGGGGCGCTGCTCGCGCCTGCACGTCAACAATAGAAATAATAGATGAGGTGGTCGATGAACTCGATTAACGCCGTCGTTGTGGCTTTTTGTTCAATGGTTGTTATATCGGATAGTTGCCAGGCAGCCGCCATCAGTTATCCGGACCGGTTTCAGCATGAAGGCAAGTTGAATGCCTATCTTCGTTCTGTCTATATCAATACGCGCATATCCAACGACTTGATCGAAGACCGTTTCGGTGGATTTCCCGATGGCAACGAACTGGGCGGGACCGGGGTCGGGGCAATCGTTGATTACAACTCCAACTATTGGGCCGGAATTGTAGGCTTCGATGCCTCTCTCTACGCTGTGGCGATGCTCGACTCGAAAGACAACGGCCGGGATCTGTTCGACGACACCGATGGAACCAATGGCGGCTTCGCAAAGCTCGGCCAAGGTTATCTGAAGGCGCGCCATGTGGGGGACGGATGGAATGCCGACGCACAAATAGGGCGAGGCCGTTTCGATGCCGGCACCCTGGTGAGCCTCGATACGCGGATCGTTCCAGGCTCCTACCAGGGCGCCCGTACCCATCTGAATTTCACCGACATGGGGATTGGACCACTGCCGGGAACGCTGGGGTTCGAAGCCGCGTACATCGACAGGAGCTCGCCCCGGGACCGGGAAGAATTCGAGCACCTGCTGAGTCAGACAGGGGAGGAAATAAAGGACCTGTACACCTACGGCATCAAATACGATTTGAAGGCCATCGAGCTGAGCTACGATCACGGTGTATCGCGGGACTTCAATGAAAATACCCGTTATGGCCTGACCTTGCAGGCACCGCTTGGCAAGCGCGCCGGGGTCGTGCTGGACACTCAGTACTATCGATTCGAAAAGGCCGGGCCAATATGGGAGCGCGACTGGTCGGCAGGCCAGGCGGCCTATGATGACGAGGCCAGTTGGCTGAACATCAACCTGGGTCTGCTGCTGGATAAGGTACGCCTGGGAGTGTCCTTTTCCGAAACCAAAGCCCAGTTGAGCAACGGGCAACTGGGGTATGCCTACTTCGATCATGCGGACAACGTCGACGGCAAGATGGATGCCTGGACGCGCTCCGGCAATGACTTCAATAACGATGGTGAAAGGACCTGGCAGGTCGGTGCCGAATATGACCTCTCCGGTCTTTCGCTGTTCGGCGCTTCGCTGGACGGCTTCAAGGCCATGGCCATCTACAAGCAAGGCGAATTCGACGCCAGCAATCCCCTCAGCGGTCAACGCACCGATGTGCGCGAGCGGCAGAAGGAATATCGCGTCTATTACCGATTCGATGAAAAGGAATACGCCGGACTTTCAGTGGGCGTGATCTATATCGACTACCGGATCAACGAGGATTTTGTCGCCCTTGTATCCGCCCAGCCGGATAACGTGGTCAGCGGATCGGAAGCGCGCGTGTATCTGGACTACGCATTTTGACCATCGACTGACCGATCGAGAACCCCCTGATGAAACCACGCCATAGAATAGTGATCACCCAGCGTTTTTTTGATCCCGAAGCCGTCGCCTTCCTGCAAGCGAACGACTGCCAGGTGGTCATCGCCGAGCCTGACCGCGGGCAAACAGAGGGGCATTGGAGCGAACGCCAATTGATCGCGCTGCTCAATGAGGCAGATGGCTGGATTGTCGGGCATGCGAACATCACGGCCAGTCTGTTGGGTTCACTCCCACGCCTGAGAGTCATCGCTCGCCGAGGCGTGGGTTATGAACGTGTCGATACGGCGGCGGTGATTGCCACGGGAAAGGTCGCGACCATCGCACCTGGCGGAAACGACGCCAGTGTGGCCGATCACACTCTGGGGCTGATGCTTGCCGTCTGTCGCAAGCTCAAGCAATGTCAGGCGGGCCTGGCCGGCGGCGACTGGACGATTCCCTTGGGAAACGACCTGTACGGCAAGACCGTCGGTGTGGTGGGACTGGGGCGGATCGGCAGGGCGGTGGTGCAGCGCCTGTCCGGGTTCGACGTCACGACCCTGATCCATACCCCTCACCCGGATGAGGCACTGAAAAGCAGCGGCCAGGGTTGTCGTTTCGTCGATCTGCAGACCCTGCTCAAGCAAAGCGATTTCATTACGCTCCACGCCCCGCTCACTCCTCAGACCCTGGGCATGATCGACAGCCAGGCGTTGGCGTCGATGAAACGTTCCGCCGTGCTGATCAATGCCGCACGGGGTGGGTTGGTGCGGGATGCGGACTTGTTGCTGGCCTTGCAACAGGACCTGATAGCGGGGGCGGGGCTCGATGTTTTTGAAAGCGAGTCGGATCCGGCGCTTGCCGCCGTCAGCGAGCAATTGATCCAGCTTCCCAACGTAGTGGCGACGCCGCACGTAGCGGCCTCCACGGTAGAGGGACTCAATCGCACCAATCTGATCGCTGCCCGGTGCGCGATGGCGGTCCTGCAGGGGGGCAATCCTCCCGGGCATTGCGTCATCGCGGATGGTCGGCAGGCCACCGCGCCAAGGGTGACGCCATGAGCCGTCGCGCAAACCCGTCGGTGGCTGTCGACCCCCAGGTTCACCCTGATCTGGTTGCCGTTGCGACGACCTTGCGTGAACTGGATCTGCTGCCTGTCGTTCACGGGGACGTGCAGAACGTCCGGGCCCAACTGGAGCGGATCAACGCCTGGGCGACCCAGGGCAGCGTGCCGCTGTGCTACGAGCGCACGCTGGGGTTTTCCGTCAACCGTCGCCGGGTGGCGTGCAAGCTGTATTGGCCGCAAGCCGAAGAGACGCCGATGCTGATGTTTTACTGTCACGGCGGAGGGTTTCGGCATGGATCGGTCACCGGTTGGGACGCTCCTTTGCGCCAGTTCGTGCGCGACAGTGGCCTGGCGGTGCTGTCCATCGATTATGCGCTGTCGCCGGAATACCGGTTTCCTGTGGCGTTCAACGAGGTGGTCTCCATCGTGAGCCGGGTCATCCGTCTTAACGCTGTCACCGATTGTCGGGTACGCGGGTACGTACTGGCGGGGGATTCCGCCGGCGCCAACCTGGCCCTGGGCGCCGCCATTGCCCTGCGCGACGCGGGAGTGGACGCGTTGCGGCAGCTGGTCCTGTTTTATGGCAGCTACTCCAGGAACGTTACCTCCGATTCGTGGCGACGGTTCGGCGGATACGGCGGGCAGAATCTCTCGGCCGAAACCATGAGCGCCTACTGGGCGAGCTACTTGGGCAATGATGAGCGCGACTGGCGAGTGCAGCCGATCCTGGCTGACCTGGCGGGTCTGGCGCCCGTGCGCCTGGTTGTCGGAGCGCTGGATCCGTTACTCGACGAGAACCTGGAGCTCGCGGACAAGCTGCGGCGCTGTGGCGTGGCGACGCACTTGGATGTGCTTGCGAACATGCCCCACGGGTTCATCCGTTTCAATGAGGTGGCACCGGTGGTGCGGCAGGTGATCCGTACCCAGGGCGCCGCGTTGCGTGAGGTGCTGGCGGTGTCTTTTCCTTGATTGTCAGGTGATTGTCCGATGCTGATTTTTCGAACCTTCGCGATGGCCGCGCTGCTTGCGTCAGGGTGCCTGGCAGGCCTGACGGCAATAGTTGTCCATGCCGCCGTCGACGATAAGCTTCCGGTCGGCCCTTCGGCAGGCGACATGGTGCTGTCCCCGTTCTATCGGTGGTCCGATGCAATGCCCGCGCTGCCCGGTGTCGTTCTGAAAAAAGAGCCGCTGGCATTGCAGGAAACGATGCCGACCGCCTCGCAAGCGATGCGCATCCTCTACAGCTCCACCGACCAACGCTGGCAGTCGGGGCAGGTCCCCGTGAGCGGGGTGCTGTTTCTGCCGAACGTTGCGCCACCGTCCGAAGGTTGGCCGCTGTTGGCTTGGGCACACGGCACCGTGGGCATCGCCGACCGCTGCGCCCCCTCATGGACGGGACTGCGCGAGCGCGACGCGGCCTATATCAATCGCTGGTTGGAACGTGGGTTTGCGGTGGTCGCGACGGACTATCAGGGCTTGGGCGGTCCGGGACCTCATCCCTATACGTTCTGGCAGGCGGAAGGCCGCTCGATCCTGGATGCCATTCGGGCCGCCCGGACAATCGGCCCCCAGGTGATTTCCGATCGCGTGTTCCTGGCCGGGCAGTCGCAGGGCGGAGGCGCCGCGCTGGGCGCAGCGATACTCGCCGAGACCTACGCGCCGGAGCTCAATATCCTCGGCGCGGTGCTCACGGCCCCGAACAGCACCTTTCCCGACGGCCCCGTGGCGTTGCCGGCGCGCCAATCCAACACGGTATTTTTATCGTTGGCCTCCGGTGGCCTGCGGGAAAACGCGCCGCGGATCGAAGATCTGCTGACGTCGAAAGGCCTTGCACTGCTCGAAGTCGCCCGAGAGGGTTGTACCCGTGAAATCGCCCGCAAATCACGCGAGCTACAGGTCGAGTCCGTGTCAGAGCTTCTGACCGTCACACCCGACATCCTGGATGCGCTGCGCATTCCAACGACGGATATGCCCCTGGCATCGATTCCATTCCCCGTGCTGATCGCCACCGGCCAGGCGGATCGGACGATTGCGCCGCTGCGCCAGTACGCGGTCGCGGCGGCGTTATGTGCCGCCGGCAACCACGTTTCCTGGCGGCTCTATGACGGGTTGGGGCACGATGGGGTGCTGCATGGCTCGTTGAACGAGGCCTTTGCCTTCGCGCGGGCGCAACTGGATGGACAAGGTTTTGCCTCGACCTGTCGCGCCCTCGAGCGGCCCGGTCCGCCCGGTGAGCGAAACCCGCATGCGCCTTTCAATGACGATTGAGGCGGGTTACAGGCCATACGGCTATCGAGCCTTTCTGACAGGAATGTCAGGAAGCGGTCAGCCTCCGGACACTTTCGTTATCTAGACTGGAGAATGGCTTGATGCAGGTTGTGATGCCTGCCTGTCCCGCTTCCAGAGGAATTACCTGATGCGCCTGCTTATCGTCGAGGACGAGGAAAAGACTTCCTCCTATGTGCATCGTGGCTTGAGTGAACTGGGCTACATCGTCGATGTGGCGAACAACGGCATCGATGGCCTGCACTATGCGCTGGAGCTGGATTACGACGTAGTGATCCTCGATGTGATGCTGCCCGGCAAGGACGGATACGATGTGCTGCAAGGCTTGCGCGTGCACAAGAACACCCCGGTCATCATGCTATCGGCCCGAGGAGCGGTGGACGACCGCGTACGAGGGCTGCGCGAGGGCGCGGATGATTACCTGGGCAAACCCTTTTCGTTCGCCGAGCTGGTGGCACGGGTCCAGGCCCTGATACGGCGTCGCGCTGGCGACACGGCCGACTTGACGCATCTGCGCATCGACGATCTGGAAGTCGACCTGCAGGCGCGCAAGGTGACCAGGGGCGGGCTGCGCCTGGACCTGACGGCCAAGGAGTTCTGCCTGCTGAGCCTGTTGGCGCGGCACCAGGGCGAGATCCTGTCGAAGTTGATGATTGCCGAGCAGGTCTGGGACATGAACTTCGACAGTGACGCCAACGTGGTCGAGGTCGCGATCAAGCGCGTCCGGGCCAAGGTCGACGCGCCGTATCCGCGCAAGCTGCTGCATACCGTCCGTGGCATGGGTTATGTGCTGGAGAGCCGCGAGACTAATGCTCGCCAGGCCGGGCTCCCATGATGAAGCGATCGATAGCCCGGCGGCTGGCCCTGATGTTCGCGCTGGCCGCCATGCTGATCACATCGGTCAGCGCGACGTTACTGCGTTGTTCGTTGAAGCAATCGCTCAATGAGCAGATGCAGAACGAGCTGATCCTGCGCCATTCCGTGCTCGATCCGGTGCTCGCCAAGTACGACTCGCCGGCGTTCTGGGTCGGCCTGCGACAAAAGCTGGATGGCCTGACCCCGGCCGATGAACGGGTGCGCTACTGGGTCGTGGTGGATAACCCGGCCTACAGCTACGGCGGGCAGATGCCGGATGGCCAGGACTGGTCGAGGCGTCCGGATGGCTTCTCCACCCTCGAAATCGCTGACCGGGACCGTCCGATGGAACTGCTGGTCAAAACCATTCCCGCCCTGGGCAGCCGTCCTGAATTGCGATTTATCGTGGGGCTGGATTCGACGCCATTCATGAAAACCCTGGACCACTTCACCAGGATACTGATCCTGATTTCCGCCCTGGGTGTGGTACTGGTGGCGTTGCTCGGTTACTGGATTGCGCGTTTTGGCCTGGGACCCGTGAGGCGACTCAGCAGGCAGGCCAACAGCCTGCCGCCGGGCGATTCGAAGCAGCGGCTGGACACCGAGGCACTGCCGGGCGAATTGCAGGAGCTGGCGATGTCGTTCAACGGCGCCCTGGCTCGTCAGGAGGCCGCCTGGTGCCAACTCGAAGGGTTCAATGCCAATGTGGCCCATGAACTGCGAACGCCCCTGACCAACCTGATCGGGCAGACCCAGGTGGCCTTGGCTCACGGTCGGGATGTAGGCGAGCTTCAGGACCTGTTGCAGTCGAATCTCGAGGAGCTGGAGCGGCTGGGGGGCATCGTCAATGACATGCTCTTCCTGGCGGGGGCTGAAAGCGGGCAGCGGGCAACCGAGCTGAGTGATGTCTCGCTCTACGAGGAGGCCTCCAAGACCGTGGAATATCTCGAGCCCGTCTTGCACGACAAGCAACTGAGCGTGGTCATCACCGGCGATATGCGAGTCCGGATCGACCGGCGCCTGTTTCACCGTTCGCTGGCCAATCTGTTGCAGAACGCAGCGCGCTACGCGGTCCCGGCGAGCACCATCACGGTCAGTCTGGTGAGCCAGGGAATGCAGGTGGAGGTCAGCGTTTCCAATGCCGGCGAGCCCATTGACGGCGTACATCTGGAGCGTCTGTTCGAGCGTTTCTACCGTGCCGACGCCGCCAGGGCCCGAAGCGATGCGCACCACGGCCTGGGGCTCTCGATCGTGCGGGCGGTGGCGTCCATGCACGGAGGGCGCGTGTTCGCCCGCAGCCAGGACGGGTTCAATACGTTTGGATTTTCCTTGATGAACCAGGCCGTCCGCTAAGATTCCGATCCGTTTGGCGTTTGACATCTTCCTGTCAGTCGCCGGTCACCTTGACGTCAGTCACCCCTCCCTAGAGTGCTACGACCATCCCGGTGAGGACAGTCGTGGAGTCCGTTATGAACATCCGAAATGTATCGACCGCCAGCTTGCTGGCCGTTATCGCGTTGAGCAATCCGTCCCTGTTCGCCAAGGAACAGACGCAAGACCCGGCCTACGAATATGGCATGCCGCTGGACATCGCCCGGGTCATTCGCATCGAGGCGCCGGCCCCGCAAACGTGCGAGGTCGTGCGGGCCAAGATGACTTATGTGAATACGCAAGGCGTCATCGAGCGCGTCAGTTTTCTGCAATTGGCTGAGGCGTGCGCCATCCAGTAAGCGTCCGGCAATGCCGGCTCATCCTTCGAAATGGAGAATTCCCATGATGTGGATCAGCACAACAACACCCGTAGACATCAGAAACCGGCTGGTGAGGCTGGCCCGCGTGCTGGCGGCCAGCGTCACGCTGCTCAGCGTGGTGAGCGTCGAAGCCACCGACAAGGTTGCGCCGAAACCGCAATGGTCGACACGCGATATGCCGTCGCAGAAAGGCCGGATTATCCTCATCACCGGTGGTACGAGCGGTATGGGCTACGAGGATGCGCTGGCACTGTCCCGCGCAGGCGCCGAGGTCATCATTGCCGCTCGCAATCCGGAGCGCGGTGCCCAGGCCATCGCCCGGATCAGACAGGCCGTGCCTGATGCCAGGGTGCAGTTCGAAACGCTGGACTTGGCCGATCTTTCATCCGTACGCGGCCTGGCTGAAAGACTCAACCGGAGGCTGCCGCGACTGGACGTCCTGATCAACAACGCAGCCATCATGGCGCCGCCGGAGCGAGGGACGTCTGCCGATGGCTTCGAGCTCCAGTTGGCAACCAATTACCTGGGGCATTTCGCCTTGACCGGCCTGCTGGTGCCGTTGTTGCGCCAGAGCCAGGATCCTCGGGTGGTCAGTCTGTCGAGCATTGCCGCCGCTCGTGGCGCGATGAACTTCGATGATCTGCAGGCTGAGCGCAAATACGAGCCCTATGCTGCCTATGCGCAATCCAAGCTTGCTGTCCTGCATTGGGCATTCGCGCTGCAACGGCGCAGTGAGGCAGCCGGTTGGGGCATCCGCAGCCTGGCGGCGCATCCGGGTGTCGCGGTCACCGAGCTGGTCGAACGTGGCCCCGGCTTGAACAGCGAATTCGGTCAGCGGTGGGCGCAGGACCGTGACGCGTACCACTCTGCCGCGCAAGGGGCGTTGTCCACACTGTACGCAGCCACTGCGCCCGAGGCTGCCGGCGGGGCCTACTACGGTCCTATCGGCGACGAGGAAAAACGCGGCCCGCTGGGCTTAGCCAGAACGCCGACGGCAGCGACCCACGAGGCGGATGCCGAACGGCTCTGGACCGTTTCCGAACGGCTCACAGGCGTCACCTATCGCTGATGTTCCCGTTGGGCACGGGGCATATGCCCCCGTGCCTGCCCCTTGGTGCATGGCCATTCCCCAGGAGCTTCCATGAGTAGGCTTACTTATCTGCATCGGTTGAGCATCGCCCTTAACGCACGCGACGATGAACTGCGTCCGGCGCTGTGTGGGTTTCTGCTGTTTCTCTGCCTCTTCGCCGGTTACTTCATGCTGCGCCCGATCCGTGAATCAATGGGCATCGCGGCGGGTGTGGAAAATCTGCAATGGCTGTTTACTGCGACCTTCCTGGCCATGCTGGCTGCCGTTCCTTTGTTCGCCTGGCTCAGCGCCAGGGTTCCACGCCTGCGACTCGTTGACTGGGTGTATGGATTCTTCGGCATCAACCTGCTGATGTTCGTCGAGCTGTTCGAATACCAACCGGACAGTCTGTGGCTGGCTCGGGTCTTTTACGTCTGGATATCGGTCTACAACCTCTTCGTCGTTTCCGTGGCCTGGAGCCTGATGGCGGATGTCTTCGACAGTGAACAGGCCAAGCGCCTGTTCGCTTTCATCGCTGCAGGCGCAAGCATCGGCGGGCTGTTGGGACCGGCCCTCAGCGCGGCGCTCATTGGTGTCATCGGCGCTTCGGGGTTGATGCTATTGGCGGCTCTGTTGCTGGGTGCCACGCTGGTCTTGAAGCGCAGGCTCATGGCATGGCGCGAGGAGGGCGGGGCCGGGCGACCGGGTGCCGTGCCGACGCAACATCCTTGCCAGCCCCTGCGCGGCAACCCGTTCAGCGGCTTCACGGCCGTGCTCCGGTCACCCTATCTGTTGGGGATCGCCGGCTTCGTGGTGCTGTTGGCCACGGTCAGTACGTTTCTCTATTTTGAACAGGCCCGCCTGGTGAGCGAGCACTTCCCGGATCGTGAGGCGCAGGTTCGTGTCTTCGGCACCCTCGACGTGATCGTGCAGGCAGGTGCCTTGCTGTCCCAACTGTTCATCAGCGGGCGCATCGCACCGAAGCTGGGAGTGCGTGCGCTGTTGGCAATCGTGCCGTTGATCATGTGCATCGGCTTTCTGGGGCTTGCCTTGGCGCCTGGGTTCGCGTTGCTGGCGACATTGATGGTGGTGCGGCGGATCGGCGAGTACGCGTTCGTCCGGCCGGGCAGGGAAATGCTGTTCGCCTCGTTGGATGCCGAGAGCAAATACAAAGCCAAGAATTTTATCGACACTGTGGTTTATCGGGCGGGTGATGCCATGAGCGGTTGGGTGAAAAGCCTGCTCGATGTGCTGGGGCAGGGGGCCGGACTGGCGGCCATGATCGGTGCGTGTTGCGCGTTGGTGTGGGGATTGCTCGGCTGGCAGTTGGGACGGCGGGCTGATGATGGACAGGAAGAGGCGGAGCTGCACGCCAGTGTCGCCGAGACGTGAATCCTGTCGTAATCGACGAACGGCAAATTGTGACCAATAATAAAATGAGTCACAATTTGTCATCGGCCTTCAGGATGCGTAAGCTGCCCACATGAATCAATCATCATTACCTTCGCCCAGCACTCGTGGCCCAGCCGATCACGACATCCGAAACCAGATTGTCGCGGCCGCCAATGAGCACTTCAGTCAATACGGTTACGCCAAGACCACAGTGTCCGACCTAGCCAAGGCCATCGGATTCTCCAAGGCCTACATCTACAAATTCTTCGACTCCAAGCAGGCAATTGGCGAAGCCATCTGCTCCGGTTGCCTTTCGAAGATTGTCGAGGCCGTGGAACAGGCCACCCGGGAAGAGGACCTCTCTTCCACAGAGCGTTTCCGACGCCTGGTCAAGACTCTGATCACCACTGGCGTGGATCTGTTCTTCAACGACCGCAAGCTGTATGACATTGCCGCCTACTCGGCCTCGGAGCGTTGGCCCAGCTCGCAAGTCTACAACGAACGGATCAAACGCTTCGTACTGGACGTGGTGCGGGAAGGGCGCGAGAGCGGTGAGTTCGAACGCAAGACGCCGCTGGATGAGACTGTGGAGGCGATACACCTCGCGCTGCGGCCCTTCGTCAACCCGCTGCTGTTGCAACACAACCTCGATTACGTGGAAGAAGCCCCCACGCTTATCTGCAATCTGGTCCTGCGCAGCCTCATGCCCTGAGCCGGTCACGGCCGATGCGATGAGGATTGCGTTGTCTTTTTTGTGACTGTTGACACAAATGGTCACATGAATAATCATGGCGCATCTGCTTTTCGAGGGTCTGCTATGACCAGCTTCGCCCAGGTGGTGGCGCAATTCGATCCAAGTGTGCCTTTCGTCTGCCCGCCTGAATGGCGGCAGGGCCGGACCATTTTCGGCGGGCTGTCGGCGGCGCTGTCGCTGGAAGCGGTCTTGCGCGAGCGTCCCCAGGGCTTTCCTCCCTTCAAGTCCGCGCAGGTGTCATTCATAGGGCCAGTGACCCAGCCCCAGACTTTCGATGTCAGCGTGTTGCGCCAGGGGCGATCCGTTACTTCGGTATCGGTGGATTGCCTGTCCGGCGATGAGCTGGCGCTGCGCACGACATTCCTGTTCGCCCAGCCGCGGCCCAGCCGGATCGTCCACGACTCCTGGGGATGTCCAATGGTGGAAGGGCCGTCTCGATACGCCACCCTGGAGCTGGATAAGCGGATTGCGCCGGCCTGTGCCTGCAACTTCGAGATGCGCCCGGCGGGCGGTTCGCTGCCAGTGTCCGGCGCCGACAATCCGGAGCTGCTGATGTGGGTACGTCATTTGGATGCGCAAGGCGTGGACCCGGCGGTGGCGTTGATCGCGCTGGCAGACAGCTTGCCACCGGCGGCCATGACCTGCTTTACCGAACCTGCCGCCATCAGCTCTGCCTCTTGGACGATTGACCTGCCACAGCCGGCGGCGGCTGGCGAATGGTTTCTGGTCAGCTCCTTCAGTCAGCAAGCCCAGGAAGGTTATTCGTTGCAGGACATGGAGGTCTGGGACGAAAGCGGTCGGCGAGTGCTTTGGGCGCGCCAGACCGTGGCGATTTTTACCTAGTAACACATCAACTGCTCCATACCTCAGCAATTGTTTCCAGAGTCCGATAATGAAAAAAATAATGCTCAAGGCCCCGGTGGGTCTCGCTGTAATGCTGTCCACTTCCCAGGTGCTTGCCAGCGGTTTCGCGCTTAACGAGCAAAGCATCAGTGGGATGGGGGTGGGGTTTGCCGGGCGCTCTTCCTCCGCTGAAGATGCCAGTACCGTCTTCGGAAACCCGGCGGGCATGTCTCGCTTGAAGAAGGAGCAGGTCAGCCTCGGGGCGGCCACATTGTTTGCCAAGAGTGACATCAGCCAGACCCGCAGTACCTTCGGCGGCCAGGAGGACGGCGACATGGTGCCGACGACCACAATACCGATGGGGTATTACGTCAAGCCTGTGGATGAGCACTGGGCCGTTGGCGTTGGCTTCTATGTACCGTTCGGTCTGATTACCGATTACGGCAGCGACTTTGCCGGGCGTTATTACGCCAACAAGAGCGAGGTCAAGACGCTGACCTTCCAGCCGACCATCAGCTACGCCTTCAACGACAAGGTGTCGATCGGTATCGGTCCTACGATCAATCGCATCAGCGGCGAGATATCAGGGATGGTGCCAAACCCGCTCACTCCCGGCAGCAACGACGGGAAGCTGAAAAGCACCGGTGACGACACGGCGCTCGGTTTCAACGCCGGCATCCTGGTGCAGGCCACGGACCGGACTCGTCTGGGGCTGACCTACCATTCCAAGGTCAGCTATCACCTGGATGCCAAGTCCAAGCTCACCGATGGGATCTTCAGCCTGCTGGGGGTCAGCGGTACAAGCTATGACGCATCGTTGGACGTCGATACCCCGGAATCGGTGGACTTCTCGGTCACTCACCAGCTCAACGATGACTGGACCCTGTATCTGGGCAGCACCTGGACGCGCTGGAGTCGTTTCAAGGAACTGACCATCGAGAACTCGGGTCTGCCTCCGTTGCTGAGCGGGGCGCTGGGTACCATCAGCGAAGAGCAGAACTGGCATGACACCTGGGCCCATGCGATTGGCGCGGCCTACAGGCTGAACAATCAGTGGGTTCTTCGCGCCGGCTTCTCGGTCGACCAGTCACCGGCCAACAACACCGATCGTGGGCCTCGGATCCCGACCGGGGACCGCAGCGTGATCAGCCTCGGTGCCGGTTGGACTCCGGTGGACGATGTCACGATCGACGTGGCTTATTCGTACCTGTGGGAAGAGAGCGTGCGGGTCAACGATGCCTCCGCCAGCCGTGGCGCGTACAGTTCCAAATACCGGAACAGTGCGAACGGCTTCGGCGCTTCCGTCAGCTATCGTTTCTGAAACCACTGAGCCGGGAACCCATGCGGGCTCCCGGCTTCTTTTCACCCTCTCGAACATGCCCCGCCTGGTCGTCGACTCAGGTGCCCATCACCTGTGTCATCAAACGCTGGTGAAACCGTCGTGGCGTGGCCCAGGTCAACACGGTGATCGCCTTGTTGCCGAAGCCCGGTACGACGCTCATGCGGCCGGCTTGCAGCGCGCGGATTCCGGCGCGTACCACCGGCTCGGGTTGCATCATGACCATTTTCAGGGCCGGCGTGAGCTTCTGGCTGGCGCTTTGCGCGAACCCGGTGTCCGACATGCCCGGGCACAAGGCCGTCACAACGACGCCGTCGCGCTTGAGTTCCTGGTGCAGCGCTTCGCTGAAGCGAAGCACATAGGCCTTCGCCGCGCAGTACACCGAAAAGTGCTTCACACCCTGATAGGCCAGCAGGCTGGCGACCATCAGAATGTGCCCGCGTCGCCGGGCCCGCATGTCGGCCGCGAAGAGTCGCGTCATGGCCGTCAGGCTGGCGATGTCCAGATCGATCATCGCCAGGGATTGGTCCAGGGTGTGTTCCACGAAAGGGCCTTGCAAGCCATGGCCGGCGTTATTGATGAGCACGTCAATGGTGATGCCGCGCCGAGTCAATCGCTCGTGCAGTTCGATGGCCGCCGGGATCGAGGATAAATCGACCTGCTCGACGATCACCTCAATGCTGAACTGCTCGCGCAGTTGCGCCGACAGTGCTTCCAGCTTATCCAGCCGGCGGGCGACCAGGATCAGCGATTTCCCCTGTTCGGCATATTGTCGGGCGAACTCTTCGCCAAATCCGCTCGAGGCGCCCGTGATGAGTACCCAGGAATTGCCGTTGGCTTGCATGTTGCTGTGCTCCGGTGGTTTTAACCGCAAAGAAAAAGAGAAGGGCGTTTGTCAGGTCATCGAGTGGCTACAGGCTCAGGCTCAGGCTCAGGCTCGTCAGGCTGCCAGCCGCCGCCGAGGGCCCGGAATGCGGCGACGGCGGCCCGTGCCGATTCCGTTCGGGCCTGGGCCCGGGCGTCGGAAGCCTGCAGCAGCGTCTCGTCGGCGTTGAGCACATCGATCAGGCTGGCCGTCCCTTTCTGGTAAGCGATAAAGGACGATTGGCGAGCCTGGGTCAGGGATGTTTCGCCGGCGGTGAGCGTGGTGGCCTGGGCTTCTCGATTCACCAGGGCAGAGAAAGCGTTCTCGACGTCTTCAGTGGCCCGCAGCACGGACTGGCGATAAGCGGCCAGGGCTTCGGCTTCTTGTCCCTTGGCCTGATCGATCTGGGCATTGATGCGGCCGAAGTCGAACAATCTCCAGCGCAATCCCAGCGCGCCGGACGCCTGGCTGGCGCCGCCGGAAAACAGATGCCCGGCGGAAACGGTCGTAGCGCTGCCCAGCAACGCGCTGAGGGAAAATTTCGGATAGTACTCGGCGACGGCCTCACCGATGCGCGCATTCGAGGCCGCCAGGCGACGCTCGGCCACGATCAGGTCTGGCCGGCGACGCAGCAGATCGGCGGGCGTTCCCATCGCACTGATTTGGGGTGCCAAAGGGATACTGCCGGTAGGGGTCAGTTGTGGGCGGTGGGTGCCTGGCGGAGTGCCAAGCATGACGTCCAGCGCATTCATGGCGGCATCCAGACCCGTCTGCAGGACCGGTACGGTCGCCTGCACTTGGGCGAGTTCGCCCTCGGTCTGATGGACCTGGTAGCTGGCGGCGAGGCCTTTGCTGTAGAGCAACCGGACTTTTTCCAGCAGGTCCTGCTGGGTTTTGACCTGGTGGTTGGCGATATCCAGCCGGGCCTGCAGGCCGCGCAGGGTGATGTAGATGTCGGCGGTTTGCGCGGCGACGGCCAAACGGGTGGCTGCCGCACCGGCCTCGGACGCCTGGTACTCGGCCAGGGCGGCTTCGCGTCCGCGTCGCAGACCGCCAAAGATGTCCATCTCCCAGCTGGCGCCCAGGTTGAGCTCGTAGGCATTTCCATAACGATCAAAACCTGGGGTTGAATTGAGCACTTGGCCGATTGGGGTTTCGACCGATTGGTAGGTGCGGGCGGCCTGGCCACTGATGTTCCCCGACGGTAACAGCGCTGCATTGGCCGCTCCCAGGCCGGCCCGAGCCTGTGCGACCCGTGCCGACGCCTGCGCCAGGTCCAGATTCTGCTCAAGGGCCTTGGCAATGAAGTCGCTCAGCACAGGATCGCCAAAGCCCTCCCACCAAGTGACCAGGCTGGCGCGTGACGCGGCGGATCGTTGTTCGACGGCAGACTGGCCGATGAACCGATCCGACAGCGCGGCGTCCGGGCGGTGGTAGTCGGGGCCGACTGCGCAACCAGCCATCAGGCTGGCGCTCACCAGAAGAGCAAGGGGGCGAAGAGGGAGCATCAGGATTCCTCGGGGGGAAGCATGTTTTGTGACCATATTATATTATGGTCACTGCCTGTCAATTGACTCTTCAGGAACGAGTATTCTGTAGTGTGCAGGTTATAACCAGAAATGGCGGCGGTTCGCTTACGCAGGGCTAAGATTGACAGACTGTGACCATTGACAGTATTGGTCACAAGCATAAGAATGTCGCATCTTCCTCTGCTCAATAAAGGGAACCTATGCTCCGGCCTCGTCCTGCCATCCTCGCCGTTTGCTTGTTGCCTCTCGTCCTGACGGCGTGTGGCGATTCATCCACCGCCAAGGATCCGCGCACGCTGGCCCCTCTGGTCAGGGTCGCTGACGTTCGGGGTTCGTCCGATAGCTCACGCTCGTTCACCGGTGTCGTGGCCGCGCGCGTCCAGAGCGATCTGGGTTTTCGCGTGTCGGGCAAGGTGCTGGAGCGTCTGGTCGATGCCGGCCAGAGCGTCAAGAAAGGGCAGCCCCTCATGCGCCTGGACCCGGTCGACCTGGGCTTGCAGGCGCGAGCGCAACAGGAGGCGGTGACGGCCGCCAAGGCTCGGGCCAAGCAGACGGCCGATGACGAGGCGCGCTACCGCGAGTTGGTTGCCGCCGGGGCGATTTCCGCGTCGGGCTACGACCAGATCAAGGCCGCCGCCGATACCGCAAAGGCGCAGCTCAGCGCTGCCGAGGCCCAGGCCGATGTGGCCCGCAATGCGTCCGGCTATGCCGTGTTGGTCGCGGATGCCGATGGCGTGGTGATGGAAACCCTCGCCGAGCCGGGGCAAGTAGTCAGCCCAGGGCAACCCGTGGTCCGACTAGCTCGGGCCGGTCAGCGCGAAGCCGTTGTGCAACTGCCCGAGACCCTGCGCCCAGCGCCGGGCGCCAGCGCGCAGGCGACGCTGTATGGCAGTACGGCCGGGGCCGTCACGGCAAAACTCAGACTCCTTTCGGATTCGGCCGACCGTGTGACGCGTACCTTCGAAGCGCGCTATGTGCTGGAAGGTGCGCTGGCCAATGCTCCACTGGGCTCGACCGTCACCCTGCGCATCGCCGAAGCCGCCGCCCAGGGGCGGGTGCTGCAAGTACCGATTGCGGCCTTGTACGACCCCGGCAATGGCACTGGCGTGTGGGTCATTGACGGCGAGCCGGCAAAAGTCAGCTGGCGACCCGTCCAGGTATTGAGCTTGAGCGACGACGCCGCACGCGTCACCGGCCAGCTCAACGTGGGCGAACGTATCGTCGGGCTGGGTGCACATCTGTTGCATGAAGGCGAGTCCGTGCGACTGACCCAACAAGCTGACATGAAGGTCGTGGAGAACCGCCAATGAGCCTCAATTTATCGGCCATCGCCGTTCGCGAGCGCTCGATCACGATTTTCCTGATCTTCCTGATTGCTGTCGCGGGAACCCTGGCCTTTTTCAAGCTCGGGCGTGCGGAGGATCCGCCTTTCACGGTCAAGCAGTTGACCGTCATCACGGCCTGGCCGGGCGCGACGGCGCAGGAGATGCAGGACCAGGTGGCCGAGCCGCTGGAAAAACGCCTGCAAGAATTGAAATGGTATGACCGAACCGAAACCTACACCCGGCCGGGCCTCGCGTTCACCATGGTATCGCTGCTCGACCGCACGCCACCGTCAGAGGTGCAGGAAGAGTTCTACCAGGCGCGCAAGAAACTCGACGACGAAGCCACCAGGCTTCCGGCGGGTGTCATCGGGCCGTTGGTCAACGACGAATACTCGGACGTGACCTTTGCGCTGTTCGCCCTCAAGGCCAAGGGTGAGCCGCAGCGCTTGCTGGTGCGCGATGCCGAGGCCTTGCGCCAACGCCTGTTGCACGTGCCAGGCGTGAAGAAGGTCAATATCATCGGCGAGCAGGCCGAGCGCATCTTTGTCTCGTTCTCCCATGATCGCCTGGCCACCCTGGGCGTTTCGCCCCAGGACATCTTCGCCGCGCTCAACAGCCAGAACGTGCTCACACCCGCCGGTTCCATCGAAACCAATGGGCCGCAGGTTTTCCTGCGGGTGGACGGCGCCTTCGACAAACTGGAGAAAATCCGTGATACGCCCCTGGCGATCCAGGGGCGCACTTTGAAGCTTTCGGATGTGGCGACGGTGGAGCGGGGCTACGAAGACCCGGCCACGTTCCTGGTGCGCAACAACGGTGAAGAAGCCTTGTTGTTGGGTGTCATCATGCGCGAGGGCTGGAACGGCCTCGATCTGGGCAAGGCCCTGGACGCCGAGACAACCAGGATCAATGAGGCCATGCCGCTGGGCATGACCCTGACCAAGGTGACCGACCAGGCGGTGAACATCAGCTCGGCGGTCGACGAGTTCATGGTCAAGTTCTTCGTCGCCTTGCTGGTGGTGATGGTCGTCTGCTTCATCAGCATGGGTTGGCACGTCGGTATCGTGGTCGCGGCTGCTGTACCGTTGACCCTGGCGGTGGTGTTCGTGGTGATGGCGGCCACCGGCAAGAACTTCGACCGGATCACCCTGGGCTCGCTGATCCTGGCGCTCGGGTTGTTGGTGGACGACGCGATCATTGCCATCGAGATGATGGTCGTGAAGATGGAGGAGGGCTACGACCGGATAAAAGCCTCTGCCTATGCCTGGAGCCACACGGCCGCGCCGATGCTGTCCGGTACGCTGGTGACGGCGATCGGTTTCATGCCCAACGGTTTTGCGCAGTCCACCGCTGGCGAATACACCAGCAACATGTTCTGGATTGTGGGCATTGCACTGATCGCCTCCTGGGTGGTTGCAGTGGCCTTTACCCCTTACCTGGGGGTGAAGATGTTGCCTGACATCAAGAAGGTCGAGGGCGGCCATGCCGCCATCTACGACACCCCGCGCTACAACCGCTTCCGTCGGATCCTGACGCGGGTCATTGCGCGCAAATGGCTGGTGGCCGGCGCGGTTGTCACGCTGTTTGCCATCGCCATCCTGGGCATGGGGCTGGTCAAGAAACAGTTCTTCCCAACCTCTGACCGGCCCGAGGTGTTGATCGAGGTGCAGATGCCCTATGGGACCTCCATCGAGCAGACCAGCGCCACGACCGCCAAGGTCGAGGCCTGGCTGCAAAAACAGGAAGAGGCCAAGATCGTCACGGCCTATGTCGGGCAGGGTGCGCCGCGTTTCTTCCTGGCGATGGCGCCGGAGCTGCCGGATCCATCGTTCGCCAAGGTCGTGGTGCTGACGGACAGCCAGGAATCGCGGGAAATCCTCAAGTTCCGTTTTCGTGAAGCAGTGGCCGAAGGGCTCGCGCCGGAGGCCCGTCTGCGGGCGACCCAGATCGTGTTCGGACCGTATTCGCCATTCCCTGTGGCATACCGGGTCATGGGGCCTGACACGGCGAAGCTGCGCGAGATTGCCGCGCGTGTGCAGGATGTCATGCAAGCCAGCCCGATGATGAGGACCGTCAACACCGATTGGGGCCCGCTGACGCCGACGCTGCATTTCAACCTGGATCAGGATCGCTTGCAGGCGGTAGGACTGACGTCCAGCGCCGTGGCCGAGCAATTGCAATTCCTGCTGGCTGGCGTACCGATCACGGCGGTTCGCGAAGACATCCGTTCGGTGCAGGTGATGGGGCGCGCCGCGGGCGATATCCGCCTCGATCCCGCCCGGATCGAAGGCTTCACGCTGGTGGGCGCGGCGGGCCAACGGATTCCGCTGTCCCAGGTGGGCGAGGTGGATGTACGGATGGAGGACCCGATCCTTCGCCGTCGCGACCGTACCCCGACCATCACCGTGCGCGGCGACATTGCCGAAGGCCTGCAACCGCCGGATGTCTCGACCGCCGTTATCAAGCAGCTGCAGCCGATCATCGACACGCTCCCGGACGGCTACCGTATCGAGCAGGCCGGGGCGATCGAAGAGTCCGGCAAGGCCGGCAAGGCGATCCTGCCGCTGATGCCGATCATGGTGGCGCTGACGTTGCTGATCATCATCGTGCAGGTGCGTTCGATCTCGGCCATGATAATGGTGTTCTTCACCGCGCCGCTGGGGCTGATCGGCGTGGTGCCGACGCTGCTGATCTTCAACCAGCCGTTTGGCATCAACGCCCTGGTCGGCCTGATCGCACTGTCGGGGATCCTGATGCGCAATACGTTGATTCTGATCGGGCAGATCCACCAGAACGCCCGGGAAGGTCTGGATCCGTTCCACGCGGTGATCGAGGCCACGGTGCAGCGGGCCCGGCCGGTGCTGTTGACGGCACTGGCGGCCATCCTGGCGTTCATCCCGCTGACCCACTCGGTCTTCTGGGGAACGCTGGCCTACACGCTGATCGGCGGCACGTTCGTTGGCACCATCATGACGTTGGTGTTCCTGCCGGCG
This sequence comes from Pseudomonas uvaldensis, assembly GCF_021271205.1. Taxonomy (GTDB): domain Bacteria; phylum Pseudomonadota; class Gammaproteobacteria; order Pseudomonadales; family Pseudomonadaceae; genus Aquipseudomonas; species Aquipseudomonas uvaldensis. Next base: position 106,116 of record NZ_JAIWKS010000007.1, on the reverse strand, counting down.
ATGTATTCCATCTGGTTCAAGATCCGTCCTGCTGCGACCGTTCGAACCGAAACCGCGAGGCCGGTCTAGACGATTGATCGCTGGATGAATCCTGCTTCCGACCCAAATAACAGAAATGCCACTCGATGAGTGGCATTTTTTTTCGCCGAAACCGCCTGGAGGGCAGCTGGACAGCGCTTTGGCGAACGCTGTTGCCAGGGGCGCCTGGCGGGTGTTTCGTATCGATCCGGCAAGCTGCACTTTCGATCTGTGGCCAGTGAAGGCACAATGCGCATCCTTTTTTGGCTGGCCTTGCCGGGGGCCTCGAAATGATCAAGACACCGTACTACCTCATCGACAAGCAAAAACTGCTGGCGAACATGCAGAAGATCGCCTACGTGCGCGAGCAGTCCGGGGCCAAGGCCCTGCTGGCGCTCAAGTGTTTCGCCACCTGGTCGGTGTTCGACCTGATGCAGCAGTACATGGACGGCACCACGTCCTCGTCGCTGTACGAGCTCAAACTCGGTCGCCAGAAATTCGTTGGCGAGACCCATGCCTACAGCGTGGCCTGGGCCGACGATGAAATCGAGGAAATGATCGAAAACTGCGACAAGATCATTTTCAACTCCATCAGCCAGCTGCAGCGTCACGCGGAGGCTTGCGCAGACAAAGTGCGCGGTCTGCGGGTCAACCCGCAAGTGAGCAGCTCCGATTACCTGTTGGCCGACCCGGCACGTCCTTTCAGTCGCCTGGGCGAGTGGGACCCGGTCAAGGTCGAGGCGGTGATCGAGCAGATCTCCGGCTTCATGTTCCACAACAACTGCGAGAACGGCGATTTCGGCCTGTTCGATCAGATGCTGGGCACTATCGAGGAACGCTTCGGTCATCTGTTGCATAAGGTCGAGTGGGTCAGCCTGGGCGGCGGTATCCATTTCACCGGTGAGGGCTATGCCCTGGATGCTTTCTGCGCACGCCTCAAGGCGTTCTCCGAAAAGTATGGCGTACAGGTCTACCTGGAACCGGGCGAGGCGGCGATCACCCAGAGCGCTTCGCTGGAAGTCACCGTGCTCGATACCCTTTACAACGGCAAGCATCTGGCCGTCGTGGACAGCTCCATCGAGGCGCACATGCTCGATTTGCTGATCTACCGCCTGAACGCCAAGCTGGCGCCCAGCGAAGGCGAGCATACGTACATGGTTTGCGGCAAGTCGTGCCTGGCCGGAGACATTTTCGGCGAATACCAATTCGATCGTCCGCTGGCCATCGGCGATCGACTGTCGTTCATTGATGCGGCGGGTTACACCATGGTCAAGAAAAACTGGTTCAACGGTTTGAAAATGCCATCCATCGTAGTGAAACAACTCGACGGTACCGTCGAAGTGGTTCGTGAATTTGGGTTCGAAGATTATCTGTCCAGCCTCTCGTAACTGGCGGAAAGGAGAATTGAAAAAATTGAAGAAGAACGTCCTTATCATTGGTGCAGGAGGTGTCGCCAAGGTGGTGGCCCACAAGTGCGCGCAGCACAACGACGAACTCGGTCGTATTGCTATCGCGTCGCGCAACATCTCCAAATGCCAGGCCATCATCGACAGCGTCAAGGCCAAGGGTAGCCTCAAACAACCCGCTGAAATCAAGGCTTTCGCACTGAACGCCCTGGACATCGAGGCGACCAAGGCGCTGATCCGCGAGACCGAATCGCAGATCGTCATCAACGTCGGCTCCGCTTTTCTCAACATGTCGGTGCTGCGTGCCTGCATCGATACCGGCGCGGCCTACCTGGACACCGCCATTCACGAAGAACCGGGCAAGATCTGCGAGACCCCGCCCTGGTATGGCAATTACGAGTGGAAGCACCTCGAAGAATGCCAACAGAAGAACATCACGGCCATTCTCGGCGCGGGTTTCGATCCGGGTGTGGTCAACGCCTACGCGGCGCTGGCACAACAACAGTATTTCGACCAGATCGATTCGATCGACATCCTGGACGTCAACGCCGGTTCCCATGGCAAGTATTTCGCCACCAATTTCGACCCGGAAATCAATTTCCGTGAGTTCACCGGACAAGTATGGAGCTGGCAGAACAGCCAATGGACCAGCAATACGATGTTCGAGGTCAAGCGTACCGATGACCTGCCGGTCGTGGGATCGCAGAATCTCTACCTGACCGGCCACGATGAAGTGCACTCGCTGTCGAAGAACCTCGGCGTGCCCAATGTGCGTTTCTGGATGAGCTTCGGCGAGCACTACATCAATGTCTTCACCGTGCTCAAGAACCTGGGCCTGCTTTCCGAGCAGCCGGTCAAGACAGCCGAAGGGCTGGAAGTCGTGCCGCTGAAAGTGGTCAAGGCCGTGCTGCCTGACCCTAGCTCCCTCGCACCCGGCTATACCGGCAAGACCTGCATCGGTGATCTGGTCAAGGGCACCAAGGACGGTAAGCCGCGCGAAGTGTTCATCTACAACGTGGCTGACCACGAAGAAGCGTACGCGGAAACCGACAGCCAGGGCATTTCCTATACCGCAGGCGTACCGCCGGTGGCCGCCGCCTTGCTGGTTGCCCGTGGCGAGTGGGACGTGCAACGCATGGTCAACGTCGAGGAACTGCCCGCCGAGGCTTTCCTCAAGGCACTGGATGTAATGGGTCTGCCGACCCGCATCAAGGATGAGCACGGAGACCGTCCCTGGAACTGAGGTGCTTGAGATTGCCTGATCAGGCGAATCTCGTTTCTCGTTCCTGGCCGTGAAAAAATGGACCTCTGAAAAGAGGTCCATTTTTTTTGCGTGACCGCAGGGGTCATTGATCCGGAAACGGCAGCGACAGCAACCATTGGCTGAAGGCTTTCAGTGAAGGCAGGTGCTGGTAGCGGGTCGGGTAGGCGAGGAAGTAGCTGCGTCCACTTTCCATCGGTTCGGATACCGTGACCAGCTCGCCACTTTTCAATTCGTCCTGCACCAGAATGTGCGGGATCAGTCCGATGCCGATGCCCGCGGACACTGCCTGGATCAAGTGAGCCGTAAGCTCGAAGCCGGGACCGGATCTCATTTGCCGATGGTCGAGGCCATGGGCGTCGAACCAGTCCGACCAGACGCTGGGCCTTGAAACCACGTTGAGCAGCACCTGCCCGGCAATATCCTCGGGTGACAAAGTGCGGTATCCGGGCAGCGCCGAGGGGCTGGCAATAACCACCAGTTTTTCTGTGAGCAGCTTGTGCGAGATATAGCCGGGCCACTCGCCGGAGCCTGCGCAGATGATCGCGTTCATGTCCTGGGTGGACGCCTGGACGTCTTCGCGGATAATTCTGGAATGGATATGAACCAGTATGCCGGGATGCCTGGCGTAGAACTCATGCATCCGGGGCAGCAGCCATTTCGAACCCAGTGTTGGCAGCACTGCCAGGTTCAAGGGGCCCCCGTCGTTCCGGTACGAAATGGCTTGCAACGTTGCGCTGCGAATGCGCCCCAGCGCTGCTGTCAATTCGTGCTGATAGAGTGCCCCGACCGGCGTCAGTTCGATTCTGCGGCCTTCACGTCTGAAGAGTTCGATGTCGAGTTGTGCCTCCAGGGTTTGAACCTGGCGGCTGACGGCGCTCTGGGTCAATGCCAGTTCTTCGGCGGCCTTGGTGAAACTGCCATGGCGAGCGGCGGCCTCAAAGGCAACCAACAGAGACATCGAAGGCGTCAATCTTCTTGGATTCATTCATAAAGCTCATGCAAAAACGGCAGGAATTACGTTTGTTCCAAGGACGTATAGACGCAAGAATCAGCAAAACCAAATGCGTCCGTTAAGCGTACCGTGTCCCGAGCATGCGTAACGAGAATGCATAGATTAGCTTTTAGCCTGCAGGAATCCCATCATGATTGCCCGGTTAGCGCCTTCTTCCCCCCAGGAAGCGACCTATGACGCTTTTTTAAACGCCCTCGAAAGGGCGGGGTTCCGCGGCGAGATTGCCCGCCACCTTGGCGACCGGACGGTATTGGCAACCGACAACTCCATCTACCAGCGCCTGCCCCAGGCGGCGGTGTTTCCGCTCGATGTAGAAGACGTGCAGTGCCTGTCGCGCCTGGCTGACCAGCCCGAGCACCGTCAGGTGGTGCTCACGCCTCGAGGTGGCGGAACGGGCACTAACGGGCAGTCCCTCACCGATGGTGTGGTGGTCGACCTCTCTCGCCATCTGAACAACATTCTGGACATCAACATCGAAGAGGGCTGGGTCAGGGTGCAGAGTGGCGTGGTCAAGGACCAATTGAACGCGGCGCTCAAACCCCATGGGCTGTTCTTCGCACCTGAACTGTCGACGTCGAATCGCGCGACCATCGGCGGGATGATCAATACCGATGCCAGTGGCCAGGGGAGCTGTACCTACGGCAAGACGCGCGATCACGTCCTAGAGTTGTCGACCGTGCTGCTGGGCGGCGCCTGTTTCACCAGCTCGCCTGTCGATGCGCAGCAATTGTCCGAACTGGCCAGTCGCGGTGATCGGGTGGCGCAAGTCTACCAATGCGCCTTGGACATCGCCGACACCCAGGCTGAGCTGATCGAGACCACCTTCCCGAAACTCAATCGTTGCCTGACGGGCTATGACCTGGCGCACCTGCGTGAACCGGACGGGCGCTTCAATCTCAATAGCGTGCTCTGCGGTTCCGAAGGGTCACTCGGCTTTATCGTCGAGGCAAAACTGAACGTCCTGCCCATCCCCAAATATTCCATCCTGGTGAACGTACGCTACGCGGGATTCATGGATGCCTTGCGAGACGCGAAGGCGCTGATGGGGATGAAGCCGCTGTCGATCGAGACCGTGGACTCCAAGGTCCTGATGTTGGCGATGAACGATATCGTCTGGCACGGTGTCGCGGAGTATTTCCCTGAAGACCCCGCCAGGCCGACGCTGGGAATCAACCTCATTGAATTCAGCGCCGACGATGAAGAGGTTCTCCAGCAGCGTGTCCATGAGTTCGTGCAGCATTTGCAGCGCGATACCTCCGTTGTGCGCCTGGGCCACACGCTGGCCATCGGTGCCGATGCGCTGAAGCGCGTCTATGCGATGCGCAAGCGCGCAGTGGGCTTGTTGGGCAACGTCAAGGGAGAGGCCAGGCCACAGCCGTTCGTCGAAGACACCGCTGTGCCTCCCGAAAACCTGGCGGATTTCATCCTCGAGTTTCGAGCACTCCTGGACAGCCATGGCTTGCAATACGGCATGTTCGGCCACGTCGACGCCGGTGTCTTGCACGTGCGCCCGATCCTGGACATGAAGGATCCTGCCCAGGCGGCCCTGATTCAACCTGTTTCCGATGCGGTCGCGGCCCTGACTCAAAAATACGGTGGGCTGTTGTGGGGGGAACATGGCAAGGGCTTGCGGTCGCAGTATGTGCCGGATTATTTCGGCGACCTGTATCCGTCCTTGCAAGCGTTGAAGGCGGCGTTCGATCCCGGCAATCAACTGAACCCGGGCAAGATCGCCACGCCCGCAACGGTCCCCGATGCTCGACTGACACGGGTCGATGAAGTGCAGTTGCGCGGCGATCTGGATCGTACGATCGACGAGCGCGTCTGGAAAAGCTATGACGCGGCGGTGCATTGCAACGGCAACGGCGCCTGCTACAACTTCGATCCCGATGACGCCATGTGCCCGTCATGGAAGGCCACGCGCAACCGGGTCCACTCGCCGAAAGGCCGGGCGTCGTTGATACGTGAGTGGCTGAGGCGGCAGGGGCTTGAGGGCGTCGATGTCCTCGCTGCAAGCGATCGGTTGCGGTCCGCCGCGCCTTGGAACATTGCCCGCCGCGCGATCAACAGCCTGTCGCATAAGTTGGGCCAGCAGGATTTTTCCCACGAAGTCTATGAGGCGATGGCGGGGTGCCTGGCCTGTAAATCCTGCGCGGGCCAATGCCCGGTCAAGGTGAACGTGCCGGAGTTTCGTTCGCGTTTCCTGGAGTTGTACCACAGCCGGTACCTACGTCCCTTGAAGGACTACCTGATCGGCTCCCTGGAATATACGGTTCCCTACCTCGCCAGGACGCCGCGCCTCTACAATTTCGTCATGAGCGCGCGGCCGGTTCGCTGGTTACTCGAACGGGCGGCCGGGATGGTCGACAGTCCGCTACTCAGTCTGGTGGACTTCACGGCCGCTTGTCGGACATGGGGCGTGGAGGCCGCAACGCCTGAACGTCTGGCCGCGCTGTCAGACGAGCAGCGAGAGAAAAGCGTCATCCTCGTCCAGGACGCCTTCACGCGCTTCTTTGAAACCCCGTTGCTGGTTGACTGGCTGGAATTGATTGCTCGGCTTGGCTACAAGGTCTACCTGGCCCCGTACGCGCCCAATGGCAAGCCGCTCCAGGTCCAGGGTTTCCTCAAGGCGTTCGAAAAGGCCGCCAACTTCAACGGGCAGACGTTGTCGAGCCTGCAGCACTACCGGATCCCATTGGTGGGACTCGATCCGGCGATGACCCTGGTCTATCGACAGGAATACACCAAGGCCGCGGGCGACGTGACGCCTCGGGTGCTGCTCGCGCAAGAGTGGCTGGCCAGCGCAATGCCGCACACGCAGGTCGCGCAGTCGGATGAGCCTTATCAGTTCCTTCCCCATTGCACGGAAAAGACCAACGAGCCAGGCAGTGTCGCGTTGTGGCAGAAGATATTCGAGCGCATGGGACTGGTTCTTCAGGTCCCGGCCAGTGGCTGCTGCGGCATGTCGGGGACCTACGGTCACGAAGCACGCAATGCCACGACATCGGACACGATCTACGGACAGTCCTGGAAACCGCTCATCCAGCGGCTCAACCGGACGGGGCGAGTCGTTGCCGATGGGTATTCCTGCCGTAGCCAGGTCAAGCGCCAGGAGGGCACAACGGTGCTGCACCCCCTGCAGGTCGTGTTGGCACGTGTGAAGGCGCTGTCGGACCTCACCTGACAGGCATCCGATCTCCCGGGGCTGCAATGGCCCCGGGAAACCCCTCGATCGCTTTGTATCTCTGTGTATCAGAACCCCACGTCGATACGGACTGTTTCCAAAACAGGCCGCCGTGACACATCCGCGATACCTCCCCGGCATTAAATGACCCCATCGAGACAGCGCAGGGCCGTCTTGCCTCGGGCAAATCCGTTGGCAAACCGCTTCCAACCGCTCTCACATTTCGAACCGCTACCTGCCGTCCCCAAGGGAGATTCACCATGGCCACGACTCTGTTGAACCCAACCTCCTCACCGCGCCTTCGGCGGCTGCTCGCGCCCTCTGTCCTGGCGATTGCCTTGTTGCAACTGGGCGCCCTGGGGGCTGCCTCGTCGCAAGCGAACGCCGCTGAAGTACCGGCAAGCACCGTCGGCGCCATTACGCCGGGCAGTCACACTTCGTTCGGATCGCTGAAGCATGTAAAGGCGGGGCTACTGGAGGTTTCCTATGCCGAGGTCGGTCCCGTCGACGGGCCGGTGGTGATCCTGCTGCACGGTTGGCCCTACGACATTCACAGTTACACCGACGTGGCGCCGGCACTGGCGGAAAAAGGCTACCGGGTGCTGATTCCGTATGCCCGCGGTTATGGCGATACGCGCTTTCTGTCGGCCAAGACCGTTCGCAACGGCCAGCCCGCCGCGCTCGCCAAGGATCTGATCGACTTCATGGACGCGCTGAACATCAAACAGGCCGTGCTGGGCGGTTATGACTGGGGGGCGCGCACGGCCGACATAGTCGCCGCGTTGTGGCCCGAGCGTGTGAAGGCGCTGGTTGCCGTCAGTGGTTATCTGATCGGCAGTCAGGATGCGGGCAAGGCGCCTTTGCCACCGGCCGCTGAGCTGCAGTGGTGGTATCAGTTCTACTTCGCGACAGAGCGTGGCCGTCTGGGCTATGAGAAAAACACCCATGACTTCGCCAAGTTGATCTGGAAACTGGCTTCGCCCAAGTGGAACTTCGATGACGCCACCTACGACCGAAGCGCTGCCGCTTTGCAGAACCCCGATCATGCCGCCATCACCATTTTCAACTATCGCTGGCGTCTGGGCCTGGTCAAGGGGGAAGCCCGTTACGAGGCCCTGGAGAAAAAACTGGCGACATTCCCGTCCATCGGCGTGCCGACCATCACCCTTGAAGGCGATGCCAACGGGGCGCCGCATCCGCCTGCCGAGGCTTATGCCAAGCGCTTTACCGGCAAATATGAGTATCGCCTGATCAGCGGAGGCATCGGCCACAACCTGCCGCAGGAAGCCCCGCAGGCTTTCGCCCAGGCGGTGATCGACGCCGATCACCTGTGAGCGTCCTTGAAGGGAGAGCAGCGATGAAACACCGATACCTGACCTTGCTGGCCGCCGCCCTGGCGACCTTTGCCGGAGTCGCCCTGGGCGACTCGGGTGACGGCAATGCCTCACCCATCTATGGCGTGAAGCTGCCCGAGGGCTATCGCCAGTGGGCGTTGATCGCACCGGCGCAGGAAGCGGCGCCCCTGAACGAGCTCCGGGCCGTGGTGGGCAATGATCGGGCGGTCAAAGCTTATCAGGCGTCTACGCAGCCGTTCCCGGATGGTACGGTGCTGGTGAAGCTGGCCTGGAAACATGTCCAGTCGCCGGAATTCGAGCCGGCCTCCATTCCCGGCGCGGCCACCACCGTCCAGGTGATGGTCAAGGACTCGAGCAAATACGCATCGACCGGCGGCTGGGGCTTCGGTCGCTTCATCGACGGCAAACCCGCCGACGAGGCCCAGCACCAGACCTGCTTCGCCTGCCACCAGGCGCGCGTGCAGAACCATGATTATGTCTTCACGCGGTGGGCGCCATGACTCGATCGCATGTCGATCAGAGCGATACCCGGCGAAGCCTGCCGCTCAATGGGACGATTCGATTGTCTGGCGTGGGCAACGGCCTTCCGGTCAGGCCCATGCCTTCGCTCACCAGCACGGCGTCCGGCACTACACACAGGTTGGACGGGGTATCGAGGTTCCGTGCGAGCACATTGACCTGGGCTGTCTGCAGATTGCAGCTCAGCAACCGGCCCGAGAACCGGGTGAAGCCGCCATGCCGGACCTCGCCGTTCCAGTCGGGCAGCAGGGGTTGTTGCAGTTGGTCGCAGAGTTCCAGCACCAGCACGTTTCCTGTCGGGCAGAGCGCCACGCCCGTGGGCAGTTGCAAGCCGCTGATCAGCCGCTCGATCTGCCCATTGTCGGGGTGGACCCGAATGACCTGGCCGGCCCGGTCGGCAAAGTCGATGCCCTTGCGGCTCGGGTCGCCGTGCAGTTCGCCGGAGAACAGGCTGATCAGCACCGCGTCTGTCGCCGGTTCGTACACTAGGGTCACGGGGACGGCTTCCTGACCCTGAGCCAGTTCAGGCAACTGGACCAACACGCGTTCGTCCTGTCCGACGGTGAACTCCACCAACTGGTTGGTATCGGGTTTGACGGCCAGCCAACTGCGGCGAGAGGGGTGATAACACAGCGCGTTCAGATTGCCCCGGCTGCGAAATACCGGCTCGGGCGGTGTGTATTGCAGATCCAGCAATTTCGATCCCTCGACGTAGTCGGTCAGGCTGGCGAGGCAACGTCCGTCACCGCAGGCGATGTCCGACAGTCCCATGATTTCATCGCGCAGCATGCGAACCTGCATGTTCATGGCGCGAAAACCGTCCGCCAGGGTTTCGCGGGGCAGGTAGGTGCCGGGCCGGTGGGGGGCTGGGCGCAGTCGACTGATGCGGCCGCTGAAGGCCTGTTCCGGCAGGCCGGAACCGGCTTCCGCCAGCAGCAGGCTGCCATCGGCCTGTACGCAGACACCGCGAGGGTTCAACAAGCCTTCGGCGATGATCGTGCTCGGGCGCAGGTTTTCGCTGGGCTGCGCGGGGATCTGGATAAGCATGGGACTTCTCTCCGTCGTGAAAGGGGCGTGATTACTGCGGCGGTTGCCACGGTTCACCGGTGAGATAGGCCCTGAGCAGCGCCCGCTGGCAGGGTGACATCGAGCGCACCACGGGCATGAACAGGGTGGTGCCTTTGTAGGCGTCCGAGGTCCGGGCGAGAATGGCGTTCTTCGCGCCCATGATTGCGTCGGGCTGGTTCAGCGGGATATAGCGCGACATGGCGGGGAAGGCCAGGTAGTGAAAGCGCAGGACGTTGGGGTACATCAGCGGCCAGGTGATGGTGGTGCCCTTGGGGATGCCGAAATCGGTCTGGGCGTACTTGCGAAAGTTGGTGAAGCAGGCACTGCTCGCAATGCCGTTGGCCGTGCAGGTCAGGGCGACAAAACCCGCCTGGGCGGCGCTGCCCGGTTTGAGGGTGACGGGGAAGCTGACCGATAGCTGGCCGCTGTCGACGGTGAGCGAGTCGGGGAAGTCAAGGAAGTCCCAATATTGCCGATCCGTATACACCGCAGGGGGGGCCGCTTGCAGAGCGATTTCGGTGGGACTGGTCACGGGGCCGCCCAGGTAGCGGACCTGCAGGGTGATCGACAGGCCGTCGGGGTAGTCGTCCAGATAGACGTTGCGTTGGTTGGCATAGACCCGGTACGTGGATTCGATGGCTTGCAGCGTAGTGCCGGCAACGGTGCCAGGTGCGGTGATCGCCAGGGCGCTGTTGCGCAAGGCCTGCTGCTGGTCGAAGGTCGTGGGGATGTCGACGATGCCCCCGTACAGGTAGTAGTCCGATAACCACTGGCTGGTCGGCGGCAGGGTCGCCAGGGTGGTGGTGCCGGCGCTGATGGTGACCGCGCCATAGTTCGCATTGGGCCCGATGGGGCTGGTGATGTCGTCCCGTACCGCTCTGAACGTTTCCTTGGGAATGACGTTCACCATGTCGATGCTCAGGTAGCCGTTGCTGCTGCCCAGTTCGGCATAGCCGGCACCCCCCGTGCCTTGGTTGACCAGTTGCCGGCCGGGTTGGCAGTTCAATGGTTCGTCGGCGAAGGCCGGGGCCAGCGTACCGATCACCCGGCCGATGCTCGGGTTGGGCGTGTACCTGCCGGCGGCATAGTCGGCGTCCAGTTGTTCGGTGGTCATCGTCGGGCACATCTCGAACATGACGAAACGCAGGACGATGCCCGTCGCCCCCGGTGCCTGGATGAGTGCGCGCAGGCCCGCGCTGTTCTGGTTCCAACTGACGATGCTGCTCAGGGGAAAGGTCAGTTGGAAGGTGCCGCTGGCATGGAAGGAGCCCGGCGCATCCATTGTCTTGGGCAGCAGCACACGTCCCGCCACGTCGAAACTGCTGCACACGGTATTGCCGTGGATCAGCAATTGGATATCGCTGTTGCCGCCGATCTGCAGGCCGCCAACGAAGATCTGCGTGGTCGTCGTGCCGGTGGGGTCCAGGTCTACCATCATCGGGCCGGACACCGGTGCCTGGCCGGTGACCGGGTCCACCGAGCCGAGCAGGTACACTGGCTGGCCCACCAGGTCGCCGGTGGTGCTGATGCCCCCCGGTATGCCCTGGGAGCTGATCAGGGCGTTTTGCATGTCGACGACGTGCTGCCCATAGTGATTCCAGCCGCCGGCAGTGTAGTAGTCACCGTTGGGGGCGTTGATCATGTCGTTCAACTGGTCGTCGGTGTAGGACTGGGCACCCGGTGCCAGGGTCGAGGTGGTCAGGTCGAACAGCAGCCACTCGTCGTTGCCGTCGTAAGGAATGGTGGGGGAGTTGTTCGGCAGGCTGACGTCCGTGCGGATACCGCCCCAGAAATTCAGTCGGGGTCCGTTCAGGATGCTCATGATCTATTCCTCGTCCTTGATGGCGTTGACGACAGGCGAATTGGCGAATTTGAACAGATAGGAAAAGTCGGACTTGTACGGGCTCTTGACCGGTGTCGCCATGGAATGGCAATTCATGCAGCTGCTGTTGGGCTGGATATAGCTTTCCATGGTCACGTTGGCCGAGAGCGCCGGTGTCGGCTGGCCCAACGGGTTGCTGGGGTTGTCGGGTATCAGCGGGCGCTGGGTGGTGATGAGCTGGTAATACTTGAGCACGCTTTTTTGCAGGCCAGGATCGGACTGGTAGTTGGCATTGACGCCGTTGGTCACGTCGGCAATCGGGGTGACCCGGTTCAACGGGTTCGGAGTCTGGAACGTGGTGCCGGCCTTGGGCACGCAGACCAGATGCGCACCCTGGGTCTGCCAGTCGCAGGGGGACTGGTTGAGGCTGGCGGCGGGTGCGGCGGCATTGAAGTAGGAATAGGCCGTGCCCGAGGCTGGCTGATCGACCCACTTACCGCCCGACAGCGCCTTGGGCGGCACGTTGTCGACCTGCTCGAAGGTCGACCAGATCCACTGCGGATACCCGTTGACCTTGGTGATGATGTGCAGCCCCACCAGGCCCAGGTACGCCTCGGTGACACCGTTGCGCTTGCCCTGGTCATCGAATGTTGCCACTTGGGCGATCTGGGTCAGGTAGTGGCTGGCGTTGTCGTTGGGGGTGAGGATGCGCCAGCTCGACTTGACCTCGATGACCCCGTTGGGAAAGTCGATGTTGTGCGCCTTGGAGACCACATCGGCGTTGTAGTACTGGTTGTCGACGATGTAGTCATAGGAGGTCTCGTTGGCCGAGATATCGTAGTAGGTCGGGTTGCCGGCCTGGTCGATCAGCCAACCGCCGACGGCCTGGTCGACGGCGTTCACCTGGGTGCTGTTCTTCAGGGCGGCGATGTTGATGATGCCCAGACGCTTGGCTTTTTGCGGGCTATTCCAGGGGCCCGGATTGGCGCCCTGGGGCAGAAAGATTTCTTCCACGGTCTTGTAAGTCTGCCAGACCGTGTAACCGGGGTCCCCGGGTTGCTTGTTGCAATCGGGGTCGCCACGCTGGCCGTCCTGGGCCGGCCAGTTCAAGGCGATGAACATCTGCCAGCTGTATTGATCGAACAAGTCCTGGCTGGCATTGGCGGCAGGCGCCGTGGTGGGGGGCTGGCAATCGAGGGTTGTGGTTGTCTTCGGCATGGCCTGCTGAGACGGTGCCAGGGCGAGCGCGGGCAGGCTGACGACACCGAGTAGCATCGCGGTGAAACCAAGAGAAGTGTTCATGATGAGGCTTCATCCTTGATCAGGGTTTGCGCTGCATGAGCTTGTTCCATTGGGCTTTCTGGCCGTTGCTCTGGGACGCCGGTGGCTCGAACAACTGGCAGGGCGGCGGGTTTGCCGGGCACATGGCGGCCACCTGGGCCCAGGTCTGGGCCGGGTCCGGTCTGGCGATGCGGAAGTTGGTGTAGTTCTGGCTGACGATGGGCGCATTGGCGACGCTGGCGTCGCCGGAGAAATAGAACGATTGCGGCTGCCGGTAAGGCGGTTGCCCCGTCATTTTCTTGTAGAAGGCGTAGCCGAACAGGATGGGGCCTTGAGGGGAGTCAACGTCCAGGGCGTAGGCCTGCACGCTGCCATCAAGATGCTTGCTGCGCTCGGCGCTGTAGGGCAGGTGCTGGACGAAGTCTTGCCGGGGCGGGTGATTCATCGGCGAAAACATGCAGCAGGCCGGCATGTCCTTGGGGCGGTCCTGCGGGTAGGTCAGGAAGTACGCCTTGTTGCCCAACGACACGAACGAACAGGTGTAGTTGTTGTTCTTGATCGGGAAGATCGGCAGGCAGTATTTCTCGTAGTGTTCCATCATCGCGCCGAAGCCGTCGCCATCGGCCGGGATGTAAGTTGTGTCGTAGTAGCTGGTGCCGCGCGACACGGTGTAGTCCGCCGGGACGAGGGTGCTGGGCGGATTGCTGTAGGGCGGCGGGTTCTTCTCGTAGTTGTGCATCACCCGGTACATGGTCCAGTCACTGATCCAGAACGCGGGGAAGAATGGATCGGAAGGGTCACCCGGTGCGCGCTTGGCGATGCAGTTGCCGTTCTGTTCGTTACAGCCCTCGGTGTTATGTACCCCCATGGTGAAGTACACGGCGCCGCTGTCCTGTTGGGCGAACAGTGGGGGGCTCAGCAGCAAGATCGACAGCAACAGTCGATTCAAGATGGTTTTCATAGGACACCTCCTGTGAAGTGCCGGGTGGCGGACGCGCCACCCGGTCATCCCGCGTGAAACGTCAAAGGTTGTTGTAGTCGCTCATCGAGAGCTTCTTGGGCGGAAAGTTGAGCTTCACCAGACGCTTGGCCCACAGCTCCAGTATGGCGCGGCGGCTTTGCGACAGGTCACGGGTGATGGGCATTGCGAGGGTGCTTTCTTCCTGGTTCGGCTTGCTGATCAAGATGATCAACTGATCGACGGCGCCCTCCACGCGCGTGCGGGAATCGAGCGGCATGTATTTGTTCATGATGGGGTAGAGGTAATAGAAGGTCTGCAGGACTTTCGGAAAGATGAAGGTGTTCCATATCTGCTCCGGAGCGTCCGTGGACGTGCACATGCCATTCCAGGTGTCGACGAATTCCTGTTGCAACGGCATGTCCAGGGGCAGGACCCGGATGGGCGCGAGGAAGTCGACGAAGGCCTGGGTGAGCGGAAAGCTGAAGGGAATGACCGGTTTTTTGTCATTCTCCTGCACGAAGAAGCGCAAGGTAGGGAAACCCGGCGCCACGGCCCGGCAGGTGATCTGGGCGATACCTTGGGCATTGGTGGTGATGACGGCATAGGAGTAATGGATGCTGGCTTGATTGTCCTGCAGTGTTCCGATGCCGATGTGAGGGTTTTCGAAGACCAGGCAAGGGCGCAGGTTGACGGCGACCGGTGTACCGGAAACCTTGAGAAAGTCCTGATAAGCGACTGGGTTGCCCACGGGTTTGGGCACGTCCTCCAGGTCGGTCAGCCGGCGACCGCTGCCAGTGCTGCGATAGGGCACGACCGTTGACGCGTCGGTGAACTGCGGCAGCCAGGCCGTGTTCTTGGTACGGTCCGGCGGGTTGTCGTAGAACAGCGTGAAGTCGGCTGCGTTACTGAACGCCAGGTAATAGTCGCTGGTGGTCACCATGTAGGGATTGCCGTACTCCGCCACATACAGCGTGGTGTCGGCGGCCGGCTGACCATTGTTCTGCACCATGATATTGAACGTCTTGCGCTCACCGACGTCGATGAAGCTGCCGCTCTCGATCACCTCGGCGGTCCATGTCTGCTGGGTGGCGGCGACGGTCTGGGGAGCGCCGTACAGGCCCAATTGACGTAGAATCAGGGGACCGGATTCCAATATACCCTTGGTATAGTCATCGAGGGAGATATCGAGGATACCCGAGCGCTGGTTGAAGGCAGCCTGCCGGTATTCCGCGAAGCTCAAGATGACCGCCGGCTTGAATTTTCCATCCTTTTCGGCGCCCAGGTGGTAGGTGCCGGCATTGTATTTTTCCGGAACGGGGATATCAGCCGTGTCATCCACTGGATAGCTCGGAAAGGTATTGCCCAGGTCAAGTGACAGGGTGTAGTCGTTAATCTGTGCTGAGATCACCCCCAACTGGACTTTTTCTGTCTTCTGGGAATGTGCTTTGCTCATCGACACCGCCTGATCGGGCACCAGGCGCAGCCCGCCAGGAGCGGTGGGGTATTCATTGGCGAACCACAGGCCCAGGACCGCCGAGGTGCAGCTGTAGGCAGGGTTGAAGAAAATCTCGTTGACGTTTTTCAAGCCTTTGTTGTACAGATCACGCACTTTCGCCATGACGTTCGGGTCGTTGGAGCGGGTGTTCACGCTCTGCGGGTAATCATTGAATATGCCGTTCTTGTCGTAGCAGGTCAGGTAGACGCAAAAGCGGAACATCAGGCCCTGCGCCCCTTGCTGCTCCATCTGTTGCTGGAGGTTGGCCAGCAGGGACGATTTGCCGATCACCCATTCCAGGTTCTCCTTGGGGAAGCAGGTCTGCCAGGTGGTGCTGACGTTTACCAGGCCACCCAGAGCCCCCCAACTGAAGTTCAGGAAACGGTCCATCATCCGGTACTTGCGGTTGAGGGTCAGGCCGCAGGACGTCCCCCCCAGCACCAGTTTGTCGAAATACAATGCGGTGAACGTGTTTTGCCATGGGCTGATATCCACGAAGCGCGCAGGGGTCTGGGCTGCGCTGCCCAGGGGGCTGCCGAGCAACTGGTAGGGCGTGCCCACCAGCGGATCCTGGTTGATGTAGGTATTGGCCTTCAGCTCGCCGCCGATGACGGTCGACTTGGTTTTCCCGTAGTTCACCAGCCCGCAACCGTTGTCGCCGAACAGATCCCATTCGGCGGGCATGTACGGGTCATGCTTTGGATTGATATTGCCCGGCACCTGCTGTACGTAGGTCGGCATGTTGGCCATGTACTGGGTGGAGAGGGTCCATGGCATCAGTGTGTCGGGGGCATTTTGGCGGTCGATGCCGAAGTGCTTCACGAACGGCCAGTTGATGTCCATCGCTACCGCGTCATACAGCGGGAACATGTCGTTGTTATTGGCCGTCGGCGGGTTCCAGAACATTTCGCCGTTGAGGTAGATGCGGGGAAAATTCAATACGCTCATGTCGTGCTCTCCTTAGCGTTGCCACTGGGCGCGTTTCAGCGACCAGACGAAATCCAGTTTGTTGTAACCGGTGAAGTCCTTGTCCGGCAGCGGCTTGGTGGGGTAGGTGAGACCGCCTTGGGTCGGGATGGCGAAATTGAAGTAACCGTCGTTCTGCGAATAAGCGGCGGTGCTGTGGCAGGCCAGGCAGGACGACGTGTCCTGGAATGCCGATTCCAACTGCGAGTTCGCCAGGACCTGGGTAATGGGTTTGAACTCCACGCCGATCAGCTCGTACTTCGACAGCGCCGGGTTATTGGCCTGGAACTGGTTATTGACCGGTATGGCATCCGGTGTCGGCCCGGTGAGATTTTTCATCGGCTTGGGTGGATAGCCCTTGGTCACGGTGTACTTGTGGTTATTGATGTTTTCGAAGGTGGTCCAGACCCAGTTGGCGTCCAGCTTGTTGACGACATGCAAACCACTCAACGCCGCATAACCGACCTGGTAGCTATTGCCCACGGCGTAGTAGGCCTGGGCCACGTAGTAGCCATCGTTTTCCAGCTGCGTCTTGTAGTTCGCGTCCGCGCCGATCCACAGCCAGGCGGCTTTCAACTCCCAGGCCGTGGCCGGAAAGTTCAGGTTGCTCGACAGGGCGTCCTGGCCATTCATGTTGTAGACATTGTTCTTGACGATGTAGTCGTAGGTGTCCTGGCCCATCAGCAGTTGAAAGCGCACGACGAGACCTTTTTGTGCCTCAGGTACGGCTTTGCCTCCCATTTCCAGGCTCTGGCCGTCGACTTGCTGGGTGGCATTGAGGTTGTGCAGCAGACGGTTCGGGTCCAGTCCCAGGGCTTTGGCTTGCCTGAGCACCTCGCCCGGTGGGCTCATGCGGCTGTCATACGTACCGGGGTTGACGCCGTTGGCCAGATAGACCTGGTCGGAAGGCTTGAATAACTCCCACTGGCGGTTGTAGCCCCTGGTGCCGGCCTGGTTCAGGCAGACGAACCAGTTCCAGGCCATGGTCTCGGGGCTTTGGTTGAACGCTTTACGCGTCGCGTCAGCGTCTGGCCCGAAGGTGAGGAAGTTGCTGCAATCAAAGCTATTGGTGTCCTGTGCCTGAGCCAAACCGGCCAGGGCACTGAGAACGGTTATGGAAATGGCTCGCCGCATGGAAGCTCCTTGGCATTGGCCGTGTCGGTAGGAGAGCGCCCCAGGAAGTGTTCCAGGAGCAGTTGCTTCACCGCCGTGGCCGCAAGTTGCTGGGGCAACGGCAGATCACAATTGGTAATGAGCAGCGGGCCGGTTTGCGCGCTGGTTGGCAGGCGGCCATGACTGCCGCGGATCAATCCGGTGTCCAGCGGAATCAGGTCCATGTAGTAGCGAAAGCCGAGTTTTTTCTGCAACAGGCGGCGCGCCACTTTCAACGTGGGGAAACGAATGGCGGGGTCGATGAACAGCTCCAGCGGGTCGTAGCCAGGCTTGCGATGGATGTCCACGGTGCGGGCGAAATCCGGCGCCTTGCGGTCGTCGAGCCAATAGTAGTAATCGAACCAGTAGCCCGGCGCCGCGACAGCCACCAGTTCACCGCTGCGCGGGTGATCCAGTTGCCAGGCGCGTTGCTCGGTTTTATCGAGCACTTGCTCGACGCCGGGTTGTCGCTGTAACAGTGCCTTGACCTGCGCAATGTCCCGCGCCTGCCGCACGTAGACGTGGGCAATCTGGTGATCGGCCACGGCAAAGGCCGCGCTGGCGCCTGGGTCGAGCAGTTCCCAGCTCAGGGACTGGCGCACCTGCAACAGGCCTTCCGAACGCAACAGGCGGTTGATGGACACCGACTGGTGGACGGCTTCGATGCCGTATTCAGAGAGCAGCATCACCGCCGCGCCTTGTGCCTGGGCAAAGTCCAGCAGGCGACCCACTTCGCTGTCGATGGCCCGGACTTCATCGTCGATGGACGGATCGTCGGGGCCGAGGCGTTGCAGGCTGTAGTCCAGATGAGGCAAGTAGATCAATTGCAGGTCGGGCCGGTTGATTCCGAATTCGGCGATGGCGCAATCGACGATCCAGCGGCTCGAGGCGATGCCGGCCGCCGGCCCCCAGAAACTGGGAAACGGAAACTGGCCGATCTGCTGTTCGATCCGCTCATGCAGGCTGGCTGGCGAGGAATACAGGCCGAACAGCTTACGGCCATCGGCGGGGTAGTGCGGACGGGGGGTGATGGCGGCGTCCACCTCGGCGTACATGTTGTACCACCAGAACAACTGGCTGCAGCGAAACCCGGGCAGTCGGCGCTGCAGCGTATGCCAGATCTTTTCACCCTGGACCAGAGCGTTGGGTTGCAGCCAGAACCGCACTTCCGCCTGGTCGCGAAAATACCAGCCATTACCGACGATGCCGTGCGCCGACGGTGCCTGCCCAGTCAGGATCGAGGCTTGTACCGTGGACGTGACGGCCGGGAATACCGGTTGCAGGTAGGTCATCCTGGCCGTCTGCAACAGGGCATTGATATGCGGCGTCGCCGCACCGAGCAGCGCCGGCGTCAGCCCTACCACATTGATCAGCAGCAGCGGTTGACGAGGGTGCTCAGCGTGCATTGGCGTACACCTCCCATGACTGGGAATGCAGCAGTTGCCGGTGGCGCAATTGCTCTTCGACCCAGTGCAGTTCCCTGGCGATGCCCTGGAGCTGGGCCTGGGCGGTGGCAGGGCGCAATGGGGCAGGCAGCACGCCCCAACTGTAAGTCTCCACCTCAAGGACCGGGCGAAAATCCCCATGGTCGGCAATAAAGTCGAAGGTTCGTGACAGGGCGTCCTGGCTGCCGCTGAGCTCGGGCAACAGCAAATGCTCGCTGAACAGCGGAATGTGGAAATGGATTCTCAATTCGGCGTGTTGCTGCGGATGGTCTGCGTAATCGCCGAGGGCGATGGGCAGGTCGGCCCAGGCTTGTAAATGCGCCTGCTCATCCTGGGCTTTCACTTGGTGCAGATAGGTGGTTTCAGCGAAGTCCGCCAGGGTGTCGAGCACCTGTTCGCGCCGATCGGGGGCCTGGGGCAGGCGGCAGATCAGGGCGTTGGACAGCTGGATCTTGCCAACGGGCACCCCGGCCTGACGCAGCCGGTCCAATGACTGATAGCAATCCTCGAAGACCACGGCCTGGTGGCAGACGTCGAAACACAGCGCCAGATGGCTGCAGTGCGGGTCCCTGGCCTGCAGGCGATGGAAGAAGGCGATGGCCTGTTCGGTGTTTTCCAGCACACAGTCTGGTTCCATCTCCAGGCAGAACACGATTTTCTTGCCCGTCTCCAGGTGGAGCCGGGCGAGGGAGGCTGTGAGCTGGCGTAGCTGATGCTCGGCCCGCTGCTGCAAGTTCCCGTTCCAGTGGGCGGCATAGCCCAGGGGCACGGTGGAAATCACACCTTGGGCACAATCCGATGGCAACGCCTGGGTGAGGATCCGCGCCAGATTCAAGCTGTACTCCAGCCGTCGCGGATCGGCCCAGTGGGGCAAATAGACCCCGGCTTTCACCGCGCCCTGATGAAACTGGCCGTAGGGAAAACCATTAAGGGATGTCAGGCGCAACCCGTTGCATCGCAGCAGGTGGAGAAAGTCCGTGCGCGCCGACGCCTGTTGCAGTTCCCGCGCCGCGAGGGCGCTGATCCATAGGCCGCTGTCCTGTTCGTCGAGCCCGCGCAGTCTGCGAACGGCCTGGAAATGCTCGGCGATGGACGCGCGTAGCGTGGCCAGGTCCGGTGTCGGGTGCACGTTGCTGCAATAACCGAGCTGTGCGGCATGCCAACCGGTCGCGACCGTCATTTGATCACCGGTTCCTGGCCTCGCAGGGCTGAGTTGTCTTGCCACTGTTTGCGCTGATCGATGGGCAGCGGTTTACCGACCAGGGCCTTGTCCAGTTGGCCGCTCTGAGCAAAGAAATCCACCGGGTTATGGAACAGCACCTGTTCCACCTGGGCCTCGCTGAAGCCGGCCGCGCGCATGGCTTCGCCGGTCTTGGGCACCTTGAGCGGGTCGCTGATGCCCCAGTCGGCGGCGCTGTTGACCACCATCTTTTCCGTGCCGTACTGCTGGAGCAACGCAACCATGCGCTGCTCCGACATCTTGGTGTTTGGGTAGATGGAGTGGCCGCGCCAACAGTCCGTGTCCAGCACCAGGGGCAACGTCAGCTCGTTGAGGTGGTCGATGATCACCAAGTGTTCGGCGATGCCGACCTCGCGAATCACCGCCAGGGTGCGCTTGGTGCCGCCGATTTTGTCCCGGTGCGGCGTATGGACCAGTACCGGCAGGCTGAACTGCTTGGCCAGTTCCAACTGGGCGGCCAGGAAACGGTCTTCTTCCGGGGTAATGTCGTCATAACCGATCTCGCCCACCGCCACCACGCCGTCCTTCACGAGGTAGCGCGGCAGGATCTCCAGCACCTCATTGGCCACCGAGAGGTCGTTGGCCTCCTTGGGATTCAGGCCGATGGTGCAGAAATGGTGGATGCCGAACATGCTGGCGCGAAAGCGTTCCCAACCCAACAGCATGTCGAAATAGTCGATGAAGCTGCCGACGCTGGTCCTGGCCTGGCCTTGCCAGAACGCTGGCTCTATGACGCCGGTTATGCCGGCGGCCGCCATGTTCTGGTAGTCGTCCGTGGTGCGGCTGACCATATGGATATGCGGGTCGAAATATTTAGGCATGATGCATCCTCATCAATAGAGCAGGGGATCGTCGGACGGCTAGGAGGCGGTCAAGTGCTCACGCCATTGCGGCGGCAAGCGTTGCTGTCGGGCCAGGCCTTCCAGGCGCTGGCGCTGCGCCGGGCTGAGCAAGTCGAAGGCAATCGCCAGGGGCAGCCCGGCCGATACCGTACGCCCGGCCGCGAGCTGTTCGGCCAGCAGGTCGAGGGCCAGTTGGTTGAGGGCGACGCTCTGGCGCTGCTCCAGGCCGAGCAGACGGCGTATATCGAGCCCCATGCCCAGTGCCTTGAGCACCAGTTGATAAAAGGCCCGGTCGTCGTAATGGCGCGACGGATAGAGGGTGTCCAGGGAAAGGGCGGCGAACACCTGGCTGTTGCTGGTACGCCCGGCTTGCAGCGCAAGCTCCACGCACAGCCCCTGGCTGTCGAGCCAATCGAGGGCTTTGAGCAGGGCGATCTTTTCCTGATCGTCGCCCCACAGGAACAACTGGCGCAGCAAGGGCAGCTGGCCGGTGGCGGGTTGCCGTTCCAGCACCTCGGCCAGCAACAGCGCCCGCGCCAGCTGCACATGGCTCCAGCCCGTCCCGTGGGTCCACCTGTCTTGCTTGAGGCCTCGCTTGCACTGGCTGCTCAACAGCGCCGCGCTCGTGGCATCCGGGCGTTGGGTAAGCTGTTCCAGTGCCTGGCGCCACCACCGCAAGCCGGCCTCGTCGAGGTGCTGGAGGAAGGCCTGGCGCTGTTGCTCCAGGCAGTCCCGGCGCATTTCAAGAGCCGTCGATGACGACCCGGCAACGTCCTTGTTCATGTCGGTTTGATCCAGCGTTGGAAGTGGGGAAGCAGGAAAAACACCAGGACACATGACAGGCTGCCCAATGGCTGGTCGGCTACCGCCAGCACCAGGGCATCGAACAGCGGCAGGGCCGCCAGGCCAGCGCCGATAAACGCACGGACCTGCCGTTGTCGGGGGTTGGCCAGATGACGCCAGTAGTGCCAGCCCAGCCAGCCAAGCCAGAGCAGCAGCACTGGCCAGAACCAGGGGTTATCGTTATGAATTGCCAGGACTATCGGGCTCAGCATCAGGACCAACGGCAGGCGGTTGAGCAGTTGGTTGCGGTGTTCCTGGCGAGCCAGGTAAGTCAGGCCGCTGATGTAGACCCCCAGCAGCATGGCGCAGAGCCAGATCGGCGCCGGTGGAACCGCCAGGCTGGTGGCTGCCACGAGGTAGAGGGCCGAGCGACAGGCCCCCATCAGCCAGACGCTGTGGGCGTACTTCTTGTGCAGCAGGTTGTAGCCCAGGATGCAGGCCAGTAGCAGGAGGGCGCTGCCCAGCAGCCAGTATGGCTGATCGATCAGCCGGCTCAGGCCCAGCACGGCAATGGCGGCCAGCCCCAGCAAGAGGGCGCAGGCGAGCCCGACCTGCTGTCGGCTGGCCAGGCCGAGGGTGATGGGGCGCGGGTTGTTGTGTCGCTGGTCCCAGTCGGCGTCCAGCAAGTCATTCAACAACATGCCGGCCAGGTACAGCATCGACAAGGCTCCCAGCAGCAGGATCCACACGGCCGAAGACGGTGGCGCCAGAGCCCCGGCACTGCTCGCCAGCAGGGCGGCGGCGAGGGTGTTGGTCCATACCGTGGGCAGATTGGAAACCCGGCCCAGGGTCATCCAGGTTTTCAGGTCCGGCAATGCCTGGCTCATTGCACGCAACCCTCGCTCAACGCAGGGGCCGGATCGGCGAGACCGGACAGCCGCCGTAGCGCCTGCTCCATCCGCGTGGCGTCGATCTCATGCACATCCAGCGATTCGCCGATCCGGCTGAGCATGGGAATGGACAGCTCGCCGCCCAGGTGCTGACGGAACTCTTCCAGGCCCAGCAACAGCAGCGAGCGGCCTTGTGGATCCTTCAGGCTCAGTTCCGGTGGGTTCAGGCTGAAGCCGAGCCTGAGTAGCAGGCCCACGATACGCTCGGCGTCGGCATCGCTCAGCAGGCCCAGAATATTCGCGTAGAGACCATCAAGGGCGATGCCCACCGCCACCGCTTCGCCATGGCGCAACCGGTGCTGGCTGAGATTTTCCAGCTTGTGGGCGGCCCAGTGCCCATAGTCCAAGGGGCGGCCGTTACCGCGTTCGAAGGGATCGCCGGCACCGGTGATGTGGGCCAGGTGCAGCTCGGCACAGCGGCGGATGGCATGACGGCTGGCCTGGTGATCGAAGCGGGCCAGGGCGTCGGCCTGTTGCTCCATCCATTGAAAAAACGCCGCGTCCTTGATCAGCGCCACCTTGACCGCCTCAGCCAACCCGGCGATCTGGTCGCGCCGGCCCAGGCTGGTCAGCAACTGAAAATCGTTGATGACGGCGGTGGCGGGATAGAACGCCCCCAGCAGGTTCTTCTGGCCGAAGGCATTGATGCCGTTTTTCACGCCGATGCCGGCGTCGTTCTGGGCGAGCACGGTGCTCGGGAGGCGGATCAGGCGAATGCCCCGGTGGAAGGTTGCGCAGGCGTAACCTACCGCATCCAGTACCGCCCCGCCTCCCAGTGCCAGCACATGGCAATGCCGATCCAGCCCGTGGTGCAGCATGTCGGCGTAGAGCCGCTGCAAGACGTGTGCATCCTTGCTCGACTCACCGGCTGGAACCGCAATGGGCGCAGCCCGCAGGCGCAAATCCGCTGGATGGCTTGCGAAGTAGGCACCGATCTGTTCCAGCAGTGGGGGATTGCTGCGCAGCAACTGTTCATCGGCGAACACCAGCACCGTCACCGGCTTGTTTTGATGGGCGGTGAGCTGGCGATGCAGGCAGGGATTGGAAGGATCGAACACGTGATCGGTGAAAACCACCGGGTAGTCGTAGCTGACCTCGAAACGCCCGTGCAGGGGGTGCTGTGCGTCGCGCTTGCGAAAAGCCTTGAGCAGACTGTAGCCGGCGATGAACAAGCCGGGCAGGACCATGCTGGCCAGGATCGTCACCAGCAGGACATTCTGTTCGACGAGTAAAGTACCGATGGCGGCGTAGGCCAGGGCCAGGCCGGCGTTGGCCAGCACGATCACCGGTACGAAGGCTCGCAGCGGATAGCGCTGCATGCCCGCTGCCACCACCGAGGTTTCCGCCAGCACTGGCACCCCCCGCAGGCAGACCAACGATAGCGTGCCCAACCGGTACCCCAGCTGTCCCGGCTGACGCTGGTGCAGGCCCAGTCGCCCGGATAGCAGCTGGAAGTAGCCGGCTCCCAGGGCATATCCCAAGCCGGCCCCCAGGCACAAGCCGACGAAAATCACCAGGTACCCGCCGACGCTTCCCAGGGTCGCCACCGCCAGCAGCGCCACCAGGCTTGAAGGCACCGGCAGCACCACGTCCAGGGCCAGCAGGGCGATCAGCAACAGGGCCAGGTTGAGTTTTTGCGAGGCAGTCGAGGGCAGGTACAGGTGGAGATGGGTCAGGAATGCCTGGATCTGTTGCTCGAACAACAGGAAGCTGGTGATCACCAGGCCACAGAAGCAGAGCAATGACAGCCAGAAGGGCTTGGCTGGTCCTTTTTTCGAGAGCGCACGATACCACCGGCTGTGCTTCATCAAGCATCCCTCTTGTTGTCTTTGACTGATTCCGTGTCAACTTTTCAAAAGCTATGTCGGCTGGTTTTCGGGTCGATAGGCGGTCTCGTTTTCGGTGGGACCCGCTGCGGCGGGTTGCGCTTGGGAAGACAATTCTGAATCTAGTCGGCCATTGTCGTTTTGCAAGGCCATTTGATGGCAATGTGATTTTTCAATGGAAGGATGATGGCCATCGTCAACCGGGCTCGCTCTCGCAGCGGGGCCAGAACGAAAACGCCGCTCGCCAGGTCGGAGCAGAGGAAGGCGCCGGCGTTGCCGACTTCTTCGAGGGTGACGTTGGGTATTGCGAAGGGGGCGAGGTACGGAGACAGCCGCAGTAAGCAGCGATGTTGGTATCGGTGTAACCCTATAACTATATACCGCACCAAGGGATTAGGAGATACGGAGAATGAGTCTTCGCATCGTGTGATGCCGGCTCATAACCGCAGCTTTATCTCTAATTTGACTTGATGGGTACTCGTATGAACATCGAACTGCCTCCGACATTTGTTTATCCCGATAATTTCGGCACTTCACGTGGAAGTGGTAGAGGCCTCCCAAACCCTGCACCCATGGCGATGATTGGAACAATGATTCAACAGCGTAACATGGCGTATGAAAGAGGGCATTGGCCGCAGATGGTGCAACGTCATCTCAAGGCCATGCGCAACAACAGGCCTGTTCGCTATGGGTTGGACGGCATCATTCTTGGTGAGCTGAAAGTCGTTCACGGAGCCGATTTGCTAATGTTGAGGAATTCAAAACTTAGCACCGCAGATGCGTGGAAACTCGGGATCAAGGAAGGGGCAAAGATCCAGAACACCGAGCAGTTGGCCATCGAGCAGGAATTCTCCGGTGGGATCTTCACGCCCTTCAAAGCGTTTGGTCACTGGTTATTAGGGAAAGGGAAACCTGTCAGTGTTCGACTGGAAAGAATCGGTATTACCCCTGCTCCAAACAAAATTCCAGATTTGATGGCGATTATAAATACCGCAGGGGTTGGGGTCACTACAGTCAATCTCAAAGTTCCCTATTCCACGGCTCAGGACTCAAATGTCGCACGGATTTATCTTGGAAACATTACGCTTCAAATTACCGGAGCCGTTACACGATATACATCGGGTACTCTCAAGTTCGCCGGCAAGGTTAAAGCGTTCTCGGATCGTTATGATGCCAATGCCAGCAGTCATCGAGCTGCATTTGATGAGCATGCCACCAGCGCGCTTCGTGAAGTGGGGAGAGTGGCCAACGCTCGAGACTATGAAATTCGAATAACTGGCGAATTGCCCATCAATTTCTCTAGGTGAACAGCAATGGTAGGACGAGGGAAAAAAATATGTCTGGCTGTTGCTTCGGTGTTGGGAGCGTGTGCGCTGATGGTTTTTTTTGCGCTGGATGGTGTCACGGAAAATCCCAAGAATTTAAGTGATACTCAGGGTATTCCTGCAGCAACGATGTACACCGTCATTCTGATAATCATGACTGCCGCTTCGGTGGTTCTGACGGGGCTGGGTAGTCTGTTTCAAAAGCTTCTAAGCAGCCGGCCCTTTCAATGGCGCATTGGCGTGTATGTGCTTACCAATGCTTTGCTTTTCCTGACGTCGCTCCTGGGTACCTTCGTCGCCGCCATCTATACGTACTACAGCATCGCGGGTGTATTGGGGGGATTGTTATTTGCGCTGTCTGTCGTTCTGATACTGATCGGTGTGCCACGGAAATCGGAATGAAAAAAGCCGCTCGCCTTTTGCAGGACGAGCGGCGTTTTTTCGTGCCCGCCGAAGATTACTCTTCGATGTTGCCCATGGCGGTGGTGTTGAAGCCGCCGTCCACGTACATGATTTCGCCGCTGATGCCCGACGCCAGGTCCGAGCAGAGGAAGGCGCCGGCATTGCCGACTTCTTCGATGGTGACGTTGCGACGCAGTGGGGTCTGCGCTTCGTTGGCGGCCAGCATCTTGCGGAAGTTCTTGATGCCGGAGGCGGCGAGGGTGCGGATCGGACCAGCCGATACGGCGTTGACGCGGGTGCCTTCCGGGCCCAGGGAGCCGGCGAGGTAACGTACGCCGGCTTCCAGGGAAGCCTTGGCCATGCCCATGACGTTGTAGTTCGGCATGGTGCGCTCGGCACCCAGGTACGACAGGGTCAGCAGGCTGCCGTTGCGGCCCTTCATCATTTCGCGGCCGGCCTTGGCGAGGGCCACGAAGCTGTAGGCGCTGATGTCGTGGGCGATGCGGAAACCTTCGCGGGTGGTGGCTTCGGTGAAGTCGCCGTCCAGTTGGTCGCCCGGGGCGAAGCCCACGGAGTGCACGATGCAGTCCAGGCCGTCCCACTTTTTGCTCAGTTCTTCGAAGACCTTGGCGATTTCTTCATCGCTGGCCACGTCGCAGGGGAAGCACAGTTCAGGGCTCGAACCCCAGCCTTGCGCGAACTCTTCGACACGACCTTTGAGTTTGTCGTTCTGATAAGTGAAGGCAAGCTCAGCGCCCTCGCGATGCATGGCGGCAGCGATGCCGGATGCGATGGACAGCTTGCTGGCGACACCGACGATCAGTACGCGCTTACCGGCGAGAAAACCCATGTGTTGCTCCTCTTTCAGGTTATTCGGCAGCTGTTGGGGCCAGGAAGGCGGCCTCCAGCAACTGCTGTGTATAGGGGTGTTGCGGCGCGGCGAATATGCTGCGGGCATCACCTTGTTCGACCACTTGGCCATGCTTGACCACCATCAATTGGTGGCTCAGCGCTTTGACGACAGCCAGGTCATGGCTGATAAACAGATACGTCAGGTTGTACTTGCTTTGCAGCGACCGCAACAGCTCCACCACCTGGCGTTGCACGGTACGGTCCAGGGCCGACGTCGGTTCGTCCAGCAGAATCAACGCCGGCTTGAGCACCAGGGCCCGGGCAATGGCGATACGCTGCCGTTGCCCTCCGGAAAATTCATGGGGGTAGCGGTTCCGGGTTTCCGGGTCCAGGCCTACCTCCTTCAGTGCCGCGATTATCGCCTGTTCCTGTTCCGCTTCGGTACCCATCTTGTGGATCCGCAGGCCTTCGCCGACGATCTGGCCCACACACATCCGGGGGCTCAGGCTGCCGAACGGGTCCTGGAACACCACCTGCATCTCCCGTCGCAGTGGCCGGACCTGTTGCTGGGACAAGCTGTCGAGCTGCTTGCCTTCGAACCGGATCCCGCCCTGGCTGCCGATCAACCGCAGAATCGCCAGCCCCAGGGTAGATTTGCCGGAACCGCTTTCGCCCACGATGCCCAGGGTCTGGCCCTGGGGCAGGCTGAAGCGGATCCCGTCCACTGCCTTGATGTAATCCACGGTGCGCTTGAACAGGCCTTTCTTGACCGGGAACCAGACTTTCAGGTCCTCGACCTCCAGCAGCGGCGGGCCGACAACGTTGGCTGCCGGGCTGCCGCTGGGCTCGGCGGCCAACAGTTCCCGGGTGTACGGGTGCTGTGGCGCGCGGAACAATTGCTCGCACGATGCCTGTTCGACGATGCAACCGCGCTGCATGACACATACACGATGCGCAATTCTTCGCACCAGGTTCAAATCGTGGCTGATGAGCAGCAGCGACATGCCCAATCGGGCCTGCAATTGCTTGAGCAGATCGAGAATTTTCAGCTGGACAGTGACGTCCAGGGCGGTGGTCGGTTCGTCGGCGATCAACAGTTCCGGCTCGTTGGCCAGGGCCATGGCGATCATCACACGTTGGCGCTGGCCGCCGGACAGTTCATGGGGCAGGGCCTTGAGACGCTTGTGGGGCTCGGGGATGCCCACCAGCTCCAGCAACTCCAGGGTCCGGCGGGTCGCGACCTTGCCGACCAGGCCCTTGTGGATGCCAAGCACTTCGTTGATCTGCTTGCCGATGGAGTGCAGCGGATTGAGGGATGTCATCGGCTCCTGGAAAATCATCGCGATCCGGTTCCCGCGGATGTGGCGGATGGTCTTTTCCTTCAGGCTCAGCAGGTCCTGGCCGGCATATTGGATGACACCGGTGGGATGGTGAGCCAGCGGGTAGGGCAGCAGCCGCAGAATCGAGTGGGCGGTCACCGACTTGCCCGAGCCGCTTTCGCCCACCAGGGCCAGGGTCTCGCCACGCTTGATGTCGAAACTGACGCCCTCGACCACCCGCTGGTTGCGTTGACCCGCGATGAACTCCACCGACAGGTCGCGTACTTCGATCAGATTGTCCTGGTTCATGTCACTTCCTCGGATCGAAGGCATCGCGAGCGGACTCGCCGATGAACACCAGCAGGCTCAGCATGATCGCCAGCACGGCGAACGCGCTGATGCCCAGCCAGGGCGCCTGGAGGTTGGATTTGCCCTGGGCCACCAGTTCGCCCAGGGACGGTGCGCCGGCCGGCAGGCCGAAGCCGAGGAAATCCAGGGCGGTGAGGGTGCCGATGGCGCCCGTGAGAATGAACGGCATGAAGGTCATGGTCGAGACCATGGCGTTGGGCAGGATGTGGCGGAACATAATCGCGCCGTTCTGCATGCCCAAGGCTCGGGCGGCGCGCACGTATTCCAGGTTGCGCCCACGCAGGAACTCGGCGCGCACCACGTCCACCAGGCTCATCCAGGAAAACAGCAGCATGATCCCCAGCAACCACCAGAAATTGGGCTGGACAAAGCTGGCCAGGATGATCAGCAGATAAAGCACCGGCAGCCCCGACCAGATCTCCAGGAACCGCTGGCCCGCCAGGTCGACCCAACCACCGTAGAACCCTTGCAGGGCCCCGGCGATCACGCCGACGATGGAACTGAGCAGGGTCAGGGTCAGGGCGAACAGCACCGAGATGCGGAACCCATAGATGACCCGCGCCAAGACATCGCGGCCCTGGTCGTCGGTGCCCAGCCAGTTTACCGAGGAGGGCGGCGCAGGAGCCGGCACCTTCAAGTCGTAGTTGATGCTCTGATAGCTGAAAGGAATCGGCGCCCATACCACCCAGGCATTCTTGGTCGCCAGCAGTTCACGGATGTACGGGCTCTTGTAGTTGGCTTCCAGCGGGAACTCGCCGCCGAAAGTAGTTTCCGGGTAGCGCTTGAGGGCCGGGAAATACCAGCCGCCGTCGTAATGCACCACCAGCGGCTTGTCATTGGCGATCAATTCGGCGCCCAGGCTCAGTACGAACAGGATCAGGAACAGCCACAGCGACCACCAGCCGCGCTTGTTGGCCTTGAACAACTCGAAGCGACGGCGATTGAGGGGGGACAGGTTCATCTCAATGCTCCCGGCTTTCGAAGTCGATGCGCGGATCGACGAAGGTGTAGGTCAGGTCACCGATCAGTTTCACCACCAAACCCAGCAGGGTGAAGATGAACAAGGTGCCGAACACCACCGGGTAATCGCGATTGATGGCCGCCTCGAAGCTCATCAGTCCAAGGCCATCGAGGGAAAAGATCACTTCCACCAGCAAGGAGCCGGTGAAGAAAATGCCGATGAACGCCGAAGGGAAGCCGGCAATCACCAACAGCATCGCGTTACGGAATACGTGGCCGTAAAGCACGCGATTGCGGGTCAGGCCCTTGGCTTTAGCAGTGACGACGTATTGTTTGTTGATTTCGTCAAGAAAGCTGTTTTTGGTCAGCAGGGTCATGGTGGCGAAGTTACCGATCACCAGCGCCGTCACCGGTAACGCCAGATGCCAGAAATAGTCGAGGATCTTGCCGCCCAGGGTCAGTTCGTCGAAGTTGTTGGAAGTCAGCCCCCGCAACGGGAACCAGTCGAAATAACTGCCGCCGGCGAACACCACGATCAGCAGGATGGCAAACAGAAACGAGGGGATTGCATAACCGATGATGATCGCCGAACTGGTCCATACGTCGAAGTGACTGCCGTGGCGCGTGGCCTTGGCGATCCCCAGGGGAATAGACACCAGGTACATGATCAGTGTGCTCCATAGCCCGAGGGAAATGGACACCGGCATCTTCTCCTTGATCAGGTCAATGACCTTGGCGTCGCGGAAGAAGCTGTCACCGAAATCCAGGTGGGCGTAGTTCTTGATCATGATCCACAGGCGTTCCGGCGCCGACTTGTCGAAGCCGTACATGCGCTCGATTTCCTTGACCAGTGCCGGGTCCAGGCCCTGGGCGCCGCGATAGGCGGAACCGGCCACCGACACTTCCGCGCCGCCGCCGGCGATGCGGCTGGTGGCGCCTTCGAATCCTTCGAGCTTGGCGATCATCTGTTCCACCGGCCCGCCGGGCGCGGCCTGGATGATGACGAAGTTGATCAGCAGGATGCCGAACAGCGTCGGGACAATCAGTAGCAGCCGCCTCAAGATATAAGCCAGCATCGGGTTACTCCACGCTCGCCGGGGCAGCGTTGTTCTGTTTTTCGATGACCTGTTCCACTTCTTCGGCAGGCTTGGTGTCCGGCTTGACCCACCAGGTGGTGGTGCCGATGTCATAGGTCGGCGTGACGTTGGGGTGGCCGATATGGTTCCAGTAGGCCACGCGCCAGGTCTTGATGTGCCAGTTGGGGATCACGTAGTAGCCCCATTGCAGCACGCGGTCCAGCGCACGGGCATGGGCCACCAGGCTCTTGCGAGAGTCGGCGTTGATCAGTTGCTCCACCAACTGGTCCACGGCAGGATCCTTCAGGCCCATGGTGTTGCGGCTGCCGGGCCTGTCGGCGGCCGCCGACATCCAGAACTCGCGCTGTTCGTTACCCGGCGAGCTGGACTGCGGGAAGCTGCCCACCACCAGATCGAAATCCCGCGAGCGCACGCGGTTGATGTACTGGGACACGTCCACCCGGCGGATCACCAGTTCGATACCCAGGTCGCTGAGGTTGCGCTTGAACGGCAACAGCACCCGCTCGAATTCGGTCTGGGCCAGCAGGAATTCAAGCACCACCGGTTTGCCCTGGGCATCGACCATCTTGTCGTCGACGATGCGCCAGCCGGCTTCCTGCAGCAGTTGGTACGCCTTGCGCTGCTGGTCGCGGATCATGCCGCTGCCATCGCATATCGATGGCTGGAAGGCTTCGGTAAAGACTTGCTCGGGAATCTTGCCGCGAAGGGGCTCGAGGATCTTCAGTTCGTCTTCGCCGGGCAGGCCGGTGGCGGCCATCTCCGAATTCTCGAAATAGCTGCGTGTGCGGGTATAGGCGCCGCTGAACAATTGCTTGTTGGTCCACTCGAAGTCCAGCAGCAGGCTCAGGGCTTTGCGTACTCGCACGTCCTGGAACACCGGGCGGCGCAGGTTGAAGACAAAGCCCTGCATGCCGGTGGGGTTGCCATTGGGGATCTGTTCCTTGATCAGCCGCCCTTCGGTCACGGCGGGGATGTTGTAGGCGCTGGCCCAGTTCTTGGCGCTCATTTCCAGCCAGAAATCGAACTGCCCGGCTTTCAGCGCTTCGACCGCGACGGTGTTGTCGCGGTAGTAGTCGGTGGTCAGCACGTCGAAGTTGTAGAAGCCACGGTTGACCGGCAGGTCCTTGCCCCAGTAGTCCTTCACCCGCTCATAGCGGATCGAACGCCCGGCCTTCACCTCGGTGACACGGTAGGGGCCGCTGCCCAGCGGGATTTCCAGGTTGCCCTTGTTGAAATCGCGGTTGGCCCACCAATGCTTGGGCAGTACCGGCAATTGGCCGAGGATCAGCGGTAATTCCCGGTTATTCGTGTGCTTGAACTTGAACAGCACCTTGAGCGGGTCTTCGGCGATGACTTCGGCAACGTCGTTGTAATAGCCCCGGTACAACGGCGCGCCGTCCCTGGTCAGGGTCTGGAAGCTGAAGACCACGTCTTCGGCGCGCACCGGATGGCCGTCGTTGAAACGCGCTTCGGGGCGCAGGTAGAAGCGCACCCAGGCGTTGTCCGGGGCTTTCTCGATTTTCTCGGCGATCAGGCCGTATTCGGTAATGGGTTCGTCCAGGCCCTGCTTGGCCAGGGTGTCGTAGATCAGGCTGATGTCATCGGCCGGCACGCCCTTGCTGATGAATGGATTGAGGCTGTCGAAACCGCCAAACCCGCCCTGGCGAAAGATACCGCCCTTGGGCGCATCGGGGTTCACGTAGTCGAAATGCTTGAAATTGGCCGGATACTTTGGCGGCTCGTTGTACAAGGTCACGGCGTGCTGCGGGGCGGCGCAGGCCAGCCCGGCGAACAGCAGGCCACCGGCCTGCATGAGCAGGGCACGAAAAGGCTTCATTGATCTTTCTCCGAAGATTTCAACCACCACGCGCTCAGGCCCAGGGTATAGGGCGGCGTGGTGACGAAGGCGAACCGGTTGCGGTACGCCAGGCGATGATAATTGAGGTACCAGTTGGGAATGCAGTAGTGCTGCCACAACAGCACGCGGTCCAGGGCCTTGCCGGCGGCCACCTGTTCGTCGCGGGTCTGGGCGGCCAGGAGCTTTTCCAGTAGATGATCGACCACGGGATTGGCGATCCCGGCGTAGTTCTTGCTGCCCTTGACCCCGACCTGGCTGGAGTGGAAGTACTGCCATTGTTCAAGACCCGGGCTGAGGGTCTGGCTAAGGGTCAGCAGGATCATGTCGAAATCGAACTGGTCCAGGCGCTGCTTGTATTGGGCACGATCTACCGTGCGCAACCGGGCCTGGATGCCGATGCTGGCGAGGTTCTCGACATAAGGTTGGAGGATGCGTTCCAGGTTCGGGTTCACCAACAGGATCTCGAAGCGCAGGGGTTGGCTGTCGGCATTCACCAGGCGCTGGCCGTTGAGCGTCCATCCGGCTTCCTTCAGAAGTGCCAGGGCTTTGCGCAGGGTTTCCCGCGGGATGCCACGGCCGTCGGTCTGGGGCAGGCTGAAGGGTTCGCTGAACAACCGCGCCGGCAATTGCTCGCGGTAGGGTTTGAGCAGCAGCCATTCGTGGCCCACCGGCAGGCCGCTGGCAGAGAACTCGCTGTTGGGGTAGTAACTCAGGGTGCGCTTGTAGGCGCTGCTGAACAGCGTGCGGTTGGTCCACTCGAAATCGAACATCAGCCCCAGCGCTTCACGTACTTTGACCTCGGCGAAGATGCTTCGCCGGGTGTTCATGAACAGGCCCTGGGTCTGGGTCGGGATCTGGTGGGGAATCTGCGCCTTGATCACCTCGCCGCGGTCGACGGCCGGGAAGTCATAGCCATTGGCCCAGTTCTTGGCCTGGTGCTCGATATAGATATCGAACTCACCGGCTTTGAAGGCTTCGAACGCGACGTCGCTGTCGCGATAGAACTCAACCTCCATTCGGTCGACATTATATTTGCCCCGGTTGACCGGCAGATCTTTGCCCCAGTAATCCTTGACCCTTTCGAACACCAGCTGGCGTCCAGGCTGCACCTTTGTGATGCGATAGGGACCGCTGCCCAGGGGCGGTTCGAAGTTGGTGGCCTTGAAGTCGCGGTCTTTCCAGTAATGCTGGGGCAGCACCGGCAATTCGCCCAGGCGCAGGATGAACAACGGATTGCCCGCCCGCTTGAACACAAAGCGGATTTTCAGTGGATTGAGGATGTCGACCCGCAGCACTTCCTGAAGGTTGGTGCGGTATTGCGGGTGGCCGTCCTTGAGCAACGTCCGGTAGGAAAACGCTACGTCATAGGCAGTGATCGGTACGCCATCGTGGAACCGTGCTTCGGGTCGCAGGTTGAACACCACCCAGCTGCGATCCTCGCTGTACTCCACCGACTGGGCGATCAGGCCGTAGCTGGAGGTCGGTTCATCACCGGACGGCGCGTACTGGCCAGTGCCGACCATCAGCGGTTCGTTCAGCTCGTTGATGCCGTATTGCAGGAAATTCGCCGTGGAAACCGGGCTGCTGCCCTTGAATGTGTAGGGATTGAGCGTATCGAAGGTGCCAAATGCCATGACCCGCAAGGTACCGCCCTTGGGCGCTTGCGGGTTGACCCAGTCGAAATGGGTAAATCTGGCCGGGTACTTGAGCGTGCCGAACTGCGCATAGCCATGGCTTTCGCTGATGGCTGCGCTGGCGGAAGAGCTCAAGGCCAGGCTGATCAGGAGCAGGAGGAGGGGATGTATCAAGTCTGAAATCCGATCCAGGCGGCTTGGGCTTTTATGGCCCGTACAGTAACAGCTTGTATCGGCAGGAAAAAGGCGGGGGGCTGTGGCGAGGGGATTTATCCCCTCGCCACAGGAGTCCGGTGTCAATGTGGAGAGTAGACCGTCAGCATTTGCCCGGGCTTGAGGGCCTTGCCCATGCGCGGATTCCAGCGCTTGAGGTGTTGCATTTCGACGTTGAAGCGCTTGGCCACCACGTACAGCGAGTCCCCTTGCTGGACTTTGTACTGGGTCTGCTTCTTCTGGTTCTTGCTGTTGGCCGCGACCACGGTGTTGATTCGCTTGCCAGTGTTCTTGGTTGCCTTGGTGGCCTTGACGTCCTGCATCACCAGGGTCTGGCCGACCTTGAGCCTGTTGCCACTGAGTTTGTTCCAGCGCTGCAGGTCCTTGGTCTGGACGTTGTTGGCCTTGGCGATCTGCGCCAGGTTGTCACCGCGCTTGACCCGGTAGGTGCGCCGGGCGCCTGCGACTTCCTCGCCGTCACCGGCGGTTTCAAAGACCGGTTTGAGCGAGCGTTGGCTGATCAGCTCTTCGGGGCGCATGGTCGACAGGCTGGCCGTCAGCAACTGGGCCTTGGAGGTGGGTACCAGCAGGTGTTGCGGGCCGTCGATGGTGGTGCGTTGCTTGAAGGCGGGGTTGAGCTGGAACAGCTCGTCTTCGTCGATGTTCGCCACTGCCGCGACCTTGGACAGGTCCATGCGCTGGTTGATCTCGACGACCTGGAAATAGGGCTCGTTGGCGATCGGGTTGAGGTTCACGCCATAGGCATCGGGAGACAGCACCACCTGGGACAGCGCCAGCAACTTGGGCACATAGGCCTGGGTTTCGGCCGGTAGCGGCAGGTTCCAGTAGTCGGTGGGCAGGCCCAGTTTTTCGTTACGCTCGATGGCGCGGCTGACGGTGCCTTCACCGGCGTTGTATGCGGCCAGTGCCAGCAGCCAGTCGCCGTTGAACATGTCGTGCAGGCGCGTCAGGTAATCCATGGCGGCCGTGGTGGACGCCGTGATATCACGTCGCCCGTCGTAAAAACGGGTCTGGCGCAGGTTGAAGTAGCGCCCGGTGGACGGGATGAACTGCCACAATCCGACGGCATTGGCCCGGGAATAGGCCATGGGGTTGTAGGCGCTTTCGATGACCGGCAGCAGCGCCAGTTCCAGCGGCATGTTGCGCTCTTCGAGGCGCTCGACGATGTAGTGCATGTACAGGCTGCCGCGTTCGCCGGCGCCTTCGAGAAAGGACGGGTTGCTGGCGAACCACAGGCGTTGCTGCTCGATACGCGGGTTCACGCCGGCGGTTTCCTGCAGCTGGAAACCCTGGCGCATGCGCTCCCAGATATCCTGGGGCACTTGGGGGCTGGGCTTCTCGCTGAGCCATACAGGCTTCTGCTTGGCGCGGGCAGCCATGTTCTTCGGCGTGGCCGCGTCGGTCTGCGGCACCTGGCCCGTGCTCTGGCAGCCCGCCAGGGTGGCGGACACGGCCACCGCAATGGCTTGAGCCAAGCGGGTCAATGTGTCTGACTGAACGGACCTACGTATGGATGACGACATTGGCTGGAAGTAAGTTCCGGGCAAAAATGTCGGCCGATTCTAGAAAGCGCACCCCAACAGGTCAACCATTCAGAATTTTTGTATCGCCGGACGACGGGCTTAGAACTTATCTTTCCAAGCCCTCAAGGCCGCAAAAACCTCACTCGGCGTCCCGTTTCGCTGGCCGTTCCGTTCGTCTGCTTTTTGTTTAACTAATGTTTCAGCGGTTCGCAGGAAGGGGTTGGTGCGTTTTTCCAGGGCCAGGGTCGAGGGCAGGGTCATGACACCGTCGCTGCGCTGGCGGGCGACTTTTTCCAGACGGGCGGCAATGTCAGGATTGTCGGGTTCCACCGCGGCGGCGAACTTCAAGTTGCTCAACGTATATTCATGGGTGCAGTACACCAGCGTATCCTCGGGCAGGGCGGCGAGCCGGCCGAGCGAGCGATGCATCTGGTCGGGCGTACCCTCGAAGAGGCGCCCGCAGCCGGCGGCGAACAGGGTGTCGCCGCAGAACAGCAGGCCATGATGGTAATAAGCGATATGGCCCAGTGTATGGCCGGGCACGGCGAAGACGTCGAAGTCCAGCCCGAGCACGTTGATCCGGTCGTCGTCCCCGAGCGCCACATCCCGCGCCGGGATGTTCTCGCTGGCCGGGCCATAGACCGTAGCACCGGTGGCTTTTTTCAACGCCTCGACTCCGCCGACATGGTCATGGTGGTGATGGGTGACCAATATGTCGCTCAGGGCCCAGCCTGGATGGGCTTCGAGCCAGGCTTGCACCGGCGCGGCGTCACCCGGGTCGACCACGGCGCAGCGCAGGGTGGCGTGATCCTGTAACAACCAGATGTAGTTATCGGTGAACGCGGGCAGTGCACTGATCTGTATCATCGCGGAATTCGCCAAGCGGAAAACAAAGGCGCATCTTAGAACTTCCTGGCGCGTTGGAGAATGTAAATGACCGATGAAGCGTTCGCTCAGGCCGATCCCGAGTGGCTGGCGCTGATCAGCGCGGCCCGTGAATGGCTATCCGGCCCCGTCGGGCAATTGCTGCTGGAAGAGGAGCGGCGCATGCTCGAGGACGAGCTGGGCCGTTTCTTTGGCGGTTACCTGGTGCATTACGGACCGTCGGCACAGACGCCACCGGCTGCGCCGCAGGTCCAGCGCAATGTTCGCCTGGGGGCGCCGCTGCCAGGGGTCGAGATCGTCTGTGAAGAACAGGCGTGGCCCTTGAGCGAGCACGCCGCCGACGTGGTGGTGATGCAGCATGGCCTGGATTTTTGCCTGTCGCCCCACGGCTTGTTGCGTGAGGCCGCCAGCAGCGTGCGTCCCGGCGGGCACCTGGTGATCATTGGCATCAATCCCTGGAGCAGTTGGGGCCTGCGCCATGTATTCGCCCACGACGGCTTGCGCCAGGCCCGTTGCATCTCGGCGTCGAGGGTGGGCGACTGGCTCAACCTGCTGGGCTTCGCGCTGGAGAAACGCCGCTTCGGGTGCTATCGTCCGCCGCTCGCGTCGCCCAAGTGGCAGGCTCGTCTGGCTGGCTGGGAACGCCGGGCCGGCGGCTGGCAACTGTCCGGCGGCGGCTTCTATCTTCTGGTGGCGCGCAAGATCGCCGTCGGGCTGCGCCCGGTGCGCCAGGTGCGGCGCGAGCCGATGGGCAAGCTGATTCCCTTGCCGATGGCCAAGGTCAATCGTCGCCATATCGAGCCATAACCTTTTTTCCATGGCCTGACCGGTATCATCGCCGGCGGGCCTGTGTTTTTTCTGGACAGACCGCATGAGCGATAGCGTAGAACTTTTCACTGACGGCGCCTGCAAGGGCAATCCCGGCCCGGGTGGCTGGGGGGCGCTGTTGATTTACAAGGGTGTTGAAAAGGAACTCTGGGGCGGCGAAGCCAATACCACCAACAATCGCATGGAGCTAATGGGTGCCATTCGTGGCCTCGAAGAACTCAAGCGGCCCTGTGACGTGTTGCTGGTGACCGATTCGCAGTACGTGATGAAAGGCATCAATGAGTGGATGGCGAACTGGAAAAAGCGCGGCTGGAAGACGGCTGCGAAGGAGCCGGTCAAGAACGCCGACCTGTGGATGCTGCTGGATGAGCAGGTCAACCGCCACAAGGTCACCTGGAAATGGGTGCGTGGCCACATCGGCCACCCCGGTAACGAACGGGCCGACCAGTTGGCCAATCGCGGGGTGGATGAGGTGCGTGGTTACAAACAGGCCTGATTCAACCCTGTCCACAAAAGTTACAGCCAGCAAAAGCTGCGGTCAGTCATTCCCCGCAGCGTGTTAAGATCCGTGCTTTTGCAAGCCTGCCCGCTGAGAACTGAACACTGATGGCCAACAGATCTGTAGTACTGGATACCGAAACCACCGGCATGCCGGTGACCGATGGTCACCGGATTATCGAAATCGGTTGTGTCGAGTTGATCGGCCGGCGCCTGACCGGTCGCCATTTCCACGTGTACCTGCAACCGGACCGCGAAAGTGACGAGGGCGCCATCGGCGTTCACGGCATCACCAATGAATTCCTGGTGGGCAAGCCGCGTTTCGCCGAAGTGGCCGACGAGTTCTTCGAGTTCATCCAGGGCGCTCAGCTGATCATCCATAACGCGGCGTTCGACGTGGGCTTCATCAACAACGAATTCGCGTTGATGGGCCAGCACGACCGGGCCGATATCAGCCAGCATTGCACCATTCTCGACACCCTGGTCATGGCCCGCGAACGGCATCCGGGGCAGCGCAACAGCCTCGATGCGTTGTGCAAGCGCTATGGCGTCGACAACTCCGGTCGTGAACTGCACGGCGCCTTGCTCGACTCCGAGATTCTGGCCGACGTCTACCTGACCATGACCGGTGGTCAGACCAGCCTGTCCCTGGCAGGCAACGCCTCGGATGGCAATGGCACCGGAGAAGGCTCGGGCAACAAGGCTTCGGAAATCCGCCGTTTGCCTGCTGATCGCCGGCCTGCCCGGATCATCCGCGCCAGTGAAAGCGACCTCGCCGAACATGCCGCGCGTCTGGAAGCCATCGCCAAGTCGGCCGGCGCTCCGGCACTGTGGACGCAGTTGGCTGAGGCTGGCCAGTGAGGGATTGACGATCGGATGCCCGTTGGGGGCAGGCTTGCTCGCCAAGGCGGTGTGTCATAAAGATGGTTGCTGAGCCACCGCTTTCGCGAGCAAGCCCGCTCCCACAACGGGCGTTGTTTGTATTCATTTCTCGCCACAATCGCCCATACCTTCTACCCTGAGGGCACGGACAGGCTATGGATCCCGCTTGATGTACGACGTTTCGATAGGCAAGAGCAATAGAT
This sequence comes from Pseudomonas uvaldensis, assembly GCF_021271205.1. Classification (GTDB taxonomy): domain Bacteria; phylum Pseudomonadota; class Gammaproteobacteria; order Pseudomonadales; family Pseudomonadaceae; genus Aquipseudomonas; species Aquipseudomonas uvaldensis. Next base: position 66,658 of record NZ_JAIWKS010000007.1, on the reverse strand, counting down.
GGCGCCGTGCCGTTGATTGCCTCATGGAATGAGGAGCTTTCCCAGCATGCAACCGGTCGTGAATCCCAAACATCCTGGCCTGTCGGTGCGGGTCGTCGATGACGGCTTCGCTGCCTATATCTGGGGCAGCGATTTCAGTTTCGAAGTCAACGCCTACGGCACGGCACAGATCGGTCGTCCGGTGAGCCAGTGGCCGATCACTCCTATCGTTCCTTACAGCAAGTGTTATGGCATCGATCCTGAAGAGTTCAGCGGCTTCCACGGTGTTCCGGACAGCGAAATCTTCATGGCGTACCTGGACGACCAGCCGGTGGGCCATTTAGTGATCAGCACCAACTGGAACGGTTTCGCTCACATCGACGAACTGGCGGTGCATGCCCCGGCCCGTCGCCATGGCGTGGCCAGGGCGTTGCTCGACGTCGCCCAGTTCTGGAGCCGCAAGAAAAAACTGCCGGGAATCATGCTCGAAACCCAGAACAACAACTTGGGGGCCTGCCGGCTCTATGAACGTTGTGGTTACGTGCTGGGCGGCATCGATCACCTGCGTTATCGCGGCATCGACCGGCATACCGCCGAGGTGGCGTTGTTCTGGTACCGGCTGTTCGATGACCCGCTGGGCATGTCGGTCAGTGGCTCAGCAACGCCTCGGCTTGTTCCTTGATCAGTTCCAGCAGCGACTGGAGGGTGGGCGAGGGCGCCGTGTCGTTCAGATGCAGGGCATAGAGGCTGATGGGAACGGCGGGCGACACCGGGCACACATCCAGCCCACCCTCCTTGGCGCCCGAGGCCGTGAAGGGGTCGACGATGGCCAGCCCTTCGCCGGCCTCGACCATGGCGCGCATCATCTGATGGGTTTGTACGCGAATCTGGACCAGCGGCGCCGGGCGCAACGCCCCCAGCTTGTTGTCGAATGCGGGGCTCAACGGATCGTGACCTTCCAGCCCCACCAGCGACTGACCCGCCAGATCCTGTAGGGAGATGTACTTTTGTCGCGGTTGTAACCAGCCGTGGGGCGCCAGCAATTGCAGTTTGCCCTGGGCGATCACCTGGCAATGAATGTCCGGGTGTTCGGGATCGTGCAGGCTCAGGCCCAGGTCGCTGTCGCGCAACAGCAGGCTACGGACAATGTCGCGGGTCGGCTGGCTGAGCAGCGTGCAGGGGGCATCCGGATAACGACGACGCAGGGCGGCCATGCTGCGGGGCAACAATTGCTGGGCCAGCGGCGGGGTGCAGATGATCCGCAGCGGAGGCGCTTGATAGTGCTTCAGGCTGGCGGCCAACCGTTGTACCGGTTCGAGGGCGTCATACACGCCCGTGATGCCTTCGCGCAAATCAAGTGCTTCCCGAGTGGCTTGCAGTCGCCCGCGTACACTGGCGAACAGCATGAAGCCCAACTGGGCCTCGGCGTCGCGCAGGATCGCCTCGACCTCAGCCGTCGGCAGTTGCAGCCATTCGGCCGCCGTGCCGAGGTGGCCGGTCTGCAACAGCGCCTGGATCACTTCGATGTGGCGTAAACGCATGCAGGAAGTCCATGTTGGGCGGGTAGGCCGTTGAGTGGCTGAATCCTAACCCAAGTCCAGGTACGACTTCTGCTTAACTTATAACGCTATGGAGGTTTCAGGTTCGCGTGTCAGTTCGATCCCTGACTGCACCAGTACAAACCGGTCGTTGTCCACCTTGTTGACTCGGTCCCCGATGGCCAACTTGTAAGTAGTGACAGGCTCCTTGCCATTACCGTCCGGCGACGGGGTCGACTCCTGGAATTCATACACCGAATAGACGCGACCTTCGGCGTCTCGCGCATGAAACTGTCCGACTTGTACTGCTGCCATTGCTTAGAACCTCTGGAAATAGATCACTCGATTTGCGGTTCTGTAGACCTTGCTCACTCGCGGTAAGTTTTCCTACAAGAAAAAAATAGTCCAGACGGCAGGTTTTCGGTTTTCCGCTGGTCCAATAGTCCGCCCGATCATCTATAAATAGGGCTCCCTAATCCCGAGTCGAGAACACCAATGAGTAATGTCTACACAGTGGCTGTTTTAGTGGGTAGCCTGCGCAAGGCGTCGATCAATCGCAAAGTGGCGCTGGCCCTGGCGGATCTCGCGCCGGCCAACCTGAAGCTGGAAATCGTCGAGATCGGCGAGCTGGCGCTCTATAACGAAGACCTCGATGTCACGCCGCCAGCGGCCTATCAGACCTTTCGTCAGAAGGTCGGCGCCGCCGATGCCCTGCTGTTCGTCACGCCTGAATACAACCGCTCGGTGCCGGCCCCGTTGAAGAACGCCATCGACGTCGGCTCCCGTCCGTACGGCCAGAGTTGCCTGAGCGGCAAGCCTGGCGCGGTGATCAGCGCATCGCCGGGGGCCATCGGTGGTTTCGGTGCCAACCATCATTTGCGTCAATCCCTGGTGTTTCTCGACGTGCCTTGCATGCAACAGCCGGAAGCCTATCTGGGGGGCGCCGGGGCCGCGTTCGACGAGGCGGGAAATCTGTCCGAGTCGCTGAGGCCGATTTTGCAGAAATTCATCGATGCTTACGGCAAGTGGGTCGAACAGCATAAAAAGCGCTAGTCGATAGGCCCTGAATCTGTAGGAGCAAAGCTTGCTCGCGATAGCGGCGGACCAGCCACAGCAGTTGTCGACTGATTCACCCCAATCGCGAGCAAGCTATGCTCCCACAGGTTTCGCGTCAGCCGACCTCTCGTCTTAAACCTGCTTCAACCTGTCATTCCTGACAGTAGACACTCCCATCTCGACGCGTCTTAATAATTCCTCGGTCACGTCGCCTCTATTGCTTTATTGGCAACCCCTCAAGCATCGAGGTGTTCTCCATGGAAAAGCGATTTCCCCCGCGTTATTCGCCAAACAGCCAATCATTGGCAGGCCTTGATCCGCCTTGGTTTCCGGGCTGGACACTGTCCGTCGAGGACTTTGATGCCGGCATTCCGGCCAGGCTGGTGGAAGGTGGGCTGCTCTGCGTTGTCGATCCCTGGACCGACATGGAGATCGGCGACGCCTTCAGCCTCTACTGGAGCGACAGCACAACGCCGGTCTGGAGCACCACCATCGATCTGAACCAGAAGAACGAGCGACTGACTTTTCGGATCGATGAGGGGCATATCGTCAGAGGCGACGCTTTTCCAGTGTTCTACAGCGTGCTGCGGGTAGGCGCCACGCTGCCCATAGAGTCTCAGCCGCAGTGGAAGCTGTTTGTCAAACTCGACCCACCCGGCGGTTTCGATGAGGACCAGGGCACCCCGGGTCACTCGGGTCTGGAATATTCGATTCCCCAGGACATTATCGATAACGGCGTCGGTCCCATCGAGGCCGCGGCGGGTGTGCAGATCACCATCAAGCCATACAAGTTCATGCGCCGTAATGACCGGATCAATGTGGCCTGGGGCAACGAGAACGTCTATCGTACGGTGGCCGATGGCGAGGTGGGGCAGGAGATCATCATCACCATTCCCCCGGAGGTCATCGAGCGAGCCGACGACAGCGATGCCCTTGCCGTGGCCTATCAGGTGGTGGACGAGTGCGGCAACTATCCGGGCGGTTACTGGCGCTGGTCGGCGGTCACCTATCTTCTGGTAGATGTGAACAACAACCGGCTCGACCCGCCGCTGGTGCTGGTCAATGGCTTCCCCGTCGAGGAAATCGACCTTGCCGAACTGGCCGGGAACCCGGTCACCGTCCGAGTCACCGCCAACCGCTACGAGCACGTCATAGGTGATGTGCTGCGCATGACTTGGCGCGGCACGGCCGCCGACAGTACGCCGGTGATCGTCGGCCCGCTGGAGGAAACGGTTCAAACCATTCCCTATTTCTATGACTTCACCATTCCCAATGCCGATGTTGCGGCCATCGCCAAAGGGCGAGCCACGGTGGGTTACGTGCGGATCCGCAGTGGCGAGAAGGATCTTCCCTCGAAAACCACCTCCGTGACGGTGATCGGCGACACCCGCCAATACCTGGCCCCCGACATTGTGGAAGCCGTGGGCGGCACGCTGGATCCGGACCTGAATTTCTACACCCTGTCCATTCCGTACTACCCAGGGCGAACCGACGGCGACGAGATCATCATCGTGTGCGACGGGCGCACTTCCACCACGCTGCCGACCTACCATGAAGTGACCGCCATCGTCAGCGGGGAGGCGGTCGGCGCGCCGGTGCTGGCGAACCTGGCGAAAGAGCAGGTCAAGCGGCTCGATGGCGGCTCGCTCACGGTGTACTACAGCGTGAACGGCCAGCCCGAGTCGGAGCATTTGGCTTTGAGCGTGGGAGTTGCCGCGCCGTCATTGCCTATCCCGACGGTAGTGGAAGCACCCGACGACGTACTGAACCCGGACGACGTTAATCCCGCCATCGGCGCTAACGTGATCGCGACCTACACCGCAACCCTGCCGGAGGACAAGGTCGTGCTGCGTTGGCGCGGTTCGTCGAGCAATGCCCCGGATCAGACAAGAACCCTGACCGCGAACACCGCGGGCAAAGTGGTGCCGTTTACCGTGCCGTTCAGGTACGTGACCGAGAACCTCAATGGCACCGTGGATGTCAGCTACGCCGTCACCCGTGGCACGACCTTGGTGGGCAACTCCATTGTCCGGCACCTGACGGTGGGGTCGGCCCTGGAGCTCAGGGCCCCTTCGGTCAAGGAGGCCAACGGCGCCATCCTGAACCCGGTCCAAGCCAAGGACTCGCTCCACATCGTTGTGCCGGCCAACGCCGCGCTGCTGCCCGAGGACAAACTCAAAGTCACCTGGACCGGCGCACCGGGCACGCCGGCCGGGGGGTCGTACACCTCGGGGGAATGGCCGGTCAGGGATGGCTGGGACGTTCCGATTACCAACAGCGTGGTGGCGTTCAACCTGGGCAAGGCGGTGACGGTGACCTACACGGTGATCCAGAACGGCGTGGAGTCGCCGCCGTCGGATCCGTTTGTGCTGAATGTGCAGGCGATGCCTGTGGCGAGCCTGCCGATGCCGTTGATTCCGCAGGCGGCGCAGGGAGGACTTGGTACGGAGTTGGATCTGGGTACATTTACCGGAGATGCGCGTGTCACTGTCGCGCCGTGGCCGTTGATTGCGGTCGGTCAGCGGGTTTGGCTGAGTTGCGAGGGGATTGCCAGTGATGGTTCGAATTACACGATTCCGTTGTATGCCGGCTCAGAAGTCAGCTCAAGCCAAGTGACTGCTGGGCTTTCTACGCCGTTGTTACGAAGCGAGTTGGAGAAACTGCGTGATGGTTCTGAGCTAAAAGTTGTGCTGCTGGTGACGTTCAATCGAACCAGTAACCAGAGCGATGCCGTTACCTTTCCGCTACGGACTTACATTGTCAGAGCGGTTGCACTGATTGCTCCTACTCTTACCGATATCTCTGACAGTCAAGGTTCGGTTGTCGATGGGACCACGGTCGAAACCAGCGTCGTAGTCACCGGCACTGGCAACAGCGGCCAGCAGATTCAACTGATGGATGGGGATAGCGCTATTGGCAATGCGGTTGATATCCCCGCCAATACTACAACTTGGGACACCACGCTTGCAGGGCTGACCGCCAGGACCTACAGCCTTAAAGCCAGGGCCCTATACGGCATTGGACTGGAATCGGCAGTAAAAAGCTTCACCGTAGTGGAGCCATTAACGATAGACCCGACACAGATGGAACTTTCCACCTGGATATTCTTGAGCAGCACGGGGGCCGTGCCGCCCAATCCTTACGAGGGCGCGTATGGCTATCGCCAGCCCACCGGCGGAGCGCCTCCTTATAAATACTACTCAAGCGCTCCTGAAATTGCCCATGTTGATTTGAATACCGGGAAGGTCACTTCCTTTGGCAACGGGGCAGCCACCATCTATGCCGTGGATGAGAACGGTGCGCAGGCATCTTATTCGGTTGCGGTATCCAATGTGTTCGTGGCCTTCGGAACGGGAATTAATGGCACATATAAGCAGTGCAGCGATGAGGCGGCCGCTCGAGGCGGACGGATTCCAACACGCGATGAATGGCACAGAATGAGGCTTGACTACAACGGTTTCCCCGGAGTCGGTCCCAATTGGACATGGTCCTCGACTACGTGGGGCATTGCCTATATGTATGGTATCCAGACCGAGACAGGCGCGGAAAAAGCGCTTGAATACGTGCTGGGTAAGGATCGGGCGGATGGTTTTGGCATCAAGGCGAAATAGCTCGCTTTCACAGGCCCAAGCTTACCGAAGCGGCTGTTCTCTTTATCCTTCATCCTCCGGCTACACCGCCTTGCGCCATTGCCTACAACTGCGCCAGAATCCGCCGGCTTGTGCGCCTGAGAGGCGGGTTCTATCGTTGCCGGGTCGCTGATTGATCAGTGATCGGGTTTGGTAGCCCGGGCTTTCGGTGCATAGCGTCATCTTGCAAGCGCAATCATGTGCTTCGCTTTATGGTGGCCATGCGCAGGGCCTTTTCGGAGGCGCCGGCTCCGATGCCCGGTCTACCAACCTTCGTATGGCCACCGCCCCAATTCGTTTGGTAGCGAGAGGGTGATGGCTCCTTTTCAAATGCATCGGAGCTTCACTATGTTCAAAGTAACCCCCAACCCACCAGACACCGACCCAACCCCAACCGCCTTCGACAAAGCCGCCAAACGCGCCCTCGATTTCTACCTCAAGCCCGACCCCGAAACCGACCCACCCCCAGGCCAACTCTTCACCGTGGTGAGCGGCATCGACACCGAATGCCTGCTCGCCAACCTCAGCGAAACCCTGGCCTCGGCCGACGCCATGATCAGTAATCTGGCGTTCGAGCTGGAAGGCTCGCGCCGGCATGTGGCGTTGGGTATCCAGCAGTTGATCGAGCTGGGTGGATTGCTGGCGAACCGGGCGCTGGATAAGGTCGACGCACGCTAGTCGATACAGCCTATAAACCTGTGGGAGCAAGGCTTGCCCGCGATGACGGCGGTACATTCAATAGGGATGCAAGCTGGTCCGCCGCTATCGCGAGCAAGCTATGCTCCCACAGGTTTTGTGCCAGTTCGCCATTCGTCTTAAACCTGCTTCCACCTGTGAGTTCTGACAGTAGCCGTCCCGGTCCGGCAGCGGTCTGATAACCCCATCGTCTGAATGCTTCACGACAAAGGGAATCCGACCATGACCGATTCATTAACAGTTCCCGATCAAACGGTGCTGAATCTGTCCCAAATGCTGGTCCTCGCATTCTTTCTGTTGACCTTAGGAACTGCCGAAGCGGCCGTGCCTTCGGACACTTCAGAACAAGGTCCATGGGGAGATTGGGGCGCGCCTGCTTACTGCCCTGCGAATCAATATGTCTGGGGCTTCCGGGTCAAGGGTGAACCCTATCAAGGCAGTGGCGATGATTCGGCATTGAATGCAATCCAGCTCATCTGTAAGGACACCAATACCGGGGCGAAAACGTACATTCGCAGTCTCGAAGGGAGGTGGGGAACCTGGGGCAAGGATCACCTCTGCCAGGAGACCCCCGCTATCGGCTTTGCCATTCAAGTAGAGCGGTTCCAGGGCAGGGATAAGGAAAAAGGCTCCAAGGATGATACGGCTGCCGGCAATATCAAAATGACTTGCGGGTCGGAAACTCTAGTGGGTGATCCGCCCGCTGCGTGGGGGGATTGGACCCGATTCTATAGCTGCCTTGATGAGGGCGTTAAAAAGATAAAAGGGTTCCGGACCAAAGTGGAACCTGATCAGGGCAATGGTGACGATACGGCCCTGAATGCAATGCAGGTGTACTGTGATTACTAGAAAAGCCTTGCCTGATTTATCTGTTCTTGTGAGTGAACAGCATCGGTGCATTGATCCCCGCTTTACCGAATATTTGGATTTCCATATATTCACCCTTCGCTCATCCAGAAGTCTCCCACCATGCCCAATCCCCCCACACCCGTCGACATCTTCAAGGCCCTGGCCGACGACACCCGTACCCGCATCGCGCTGTTGGTGGCTCGGGAAGGGGAGTTGTGTGTCTGTGAACTCACCGCCGCCCTGGACCTGAGCCAGCCGAAGATCTCCCGGCATCTGGCGCAGTTGCGTCATGCGGGCCTGCTCAGCGACCGGCGGCAAGGGCAGTGGGTTTATTACCGTTTGCACCCGCAATTGCCAGCCTGGGTCGGCACCCTGCTGGAGCAGGCGCTGGCGGCGAGCACAGAGTGGCTGGCGGAAGATGCCCGGCGTTTGACCGCGATGGCCGACCGTCCAGTGCGTTGCTGCTGATCTTTTCTACATTTTCCTCAAGGCTGTTGTGCATGCTCATTGCGTCGTTGATTTTCCTGCTGACCATTACCCTCGTGATCTGGCAGCCCAAGGGGCTGGGCGTCGGGTGGAGCGCGACGTTCGGCGCGTTGCTGGCCTTGTTGAGCGGGGTGGTGTCGGTCGGTGACATTGCCCTGGTGTGGCAGATCATCTGGAATGCCACCGGCACGTTCGTCGCGCTGATCATTATCAGTCTGTTGCTGGACGAAGCGGGTTTCTTCGCCTGGGCGGCGCTGCACGTGGCTCGCTGGGGGCGGGGCAACGGACGCAAACTGTTTGCCTTCATGGTGTTGCTCGGTGCGTTGGTGTCGGCGCTGTTTGCCAATGACGGCGCGGCGCTGATCCTCACGCCCATCGTGATCTCCATGCTGCTGGCCCTGCGCTTTTCCCCGGCGGCGACCCTGGCCTTCGTGATGGGCGCCGGCTTCATTGCCGACACGGCGAGCCTGCCGCTGGTGGTGTCGAACCTGGTCAACATCGTGTCGGCGGATTTCTTCGGCATCGGCTTCAACCGCTACGCCTCGGTGATGGTGCCGGTGAACCTGGTGGCGGTGGCGGCGAGCCTGGGGATTCTGCTGTGGTTCTTCCGGCGCGATATCCCCCGTGATTACGATCCGGATCAACTGGACGACCCGGCGAGTGCGATCCACGACACGGCCACGTTCTACGCCGGCTGGGTGGTGTTGGCGATCCTGTTGCTGGGCTGTTTCGCCCTGGAGCCGCTGGGCATTCCCATCAGCGCGATTTCGGCTGTCTGCGCCGCGTTGCTGCTGGCGGTCGCCGCTCGCGGCCACAAGATCTCCACCCGCAAGGCCATGAAAGAGGCGCCCTGGCAGATCGTGATTTTTTCCCTGGGCATGTATTTGGTGGTCTACGGGCTGCGCAATGCCGGCCTGACCGATTACCTGTCCCGGTGGCTCGATGTTTTCGCCGGCTATGGGGTGTGGGGCGCGGCCATGGGGACCGGGTTGCTGACGGCGCTGCTTTCGTCGGTGATGAACAACCTGCCGACGGTGCTGGTCGGCGCTTTGTCCATCGACGCCAGTCAGGCCACTGGGGTGGTGAAGGAGGCAATGGTCTATGCCAATGTGATCGGCAGCGACCTGGGGCCGAAAATCACCCCCATTGGCAGCCTGGCCACTTTGCTCTGGCTGCATGTGCTGGCGCGCAAGGACATCCGGATCGGCTGGGGGTATTACTTCAAGGTCGGGGTTGTGTTGACGGTGCCGGTATTGCTGGTGACGTTGGCGGCGCTGGCCTTGCGGTTGTCGTTCTAGACCGCGTTGGCTTCATCGCGAGCAGGCCGGTCCAGGCACAGCAGACACTCAGGTATTACCCGGCACATCCGGCCAAAGATCCGCCACCAGGAACACCCGCTCGGCTTCTTCCCACTCGCCGTCGGCGTTTTCGGTCAGGCGTACCATCAACTGGGCCGGGGCCATAGGGTCAAGGGCCCCAAGCCACGTCCGCAATTGTCCGGCGTTCCAGGTCTGGTCCGCCGGATAATGCGCCGGCGCCAGCCAGGCGGCGCGGGGCAGGGGTTGCCAGCGGCCCGGTGGGCGTTGGGCGATGAAGGCCGGCCAGTCGCGCTGGTGCAGCCAGCTACCCCGTAAGTGCCTGGGATGCGCTCCGGCTGGCGGTTCGGCGTGGCCGGGCCAGGGGTAAAGCAGGTAGCCCCCCAGCCAGAGTTCGGAGCGGAACGACTCGATGCCGGAAGGCTCGATGCCCAGCGCCGACAGGGCGTCGCGGCTTTCCGGGCGCGCCGATATCGGCAACTGGTGTTCACGCAGATGAGTCAGTTTGCGGTCGAGCCGGTCGTGACAGCCCGGGCCGAGCCATTGCGCGCTGTCCTGCCCGTTGCCGTCCTGAGGGCCCAAGTACAACTTGATCGCCAGTTCCAGATGATGGACGCCATCGCCGTCGCGCAGCAGCAGGTCCAGCTCGCCCAAGGTCTGGCCTTGATGGCGGATCGGCAGGTTCGCGGCGATCAGTTCGATGCCCGGTGCATGCTGCACGGCGAACTGCCACAACCTTTCGTAATACAGGCCCAGGCGCCGGGTCCGGGCCTGGGACAGGCAGTGCAGCAGGGGATAGCTGTCGCGGTCCAGTTGCCGCAGCCAATGCGCCAGGCGATCAGGTTCGCGCACCCAGTCACTGCCGGTCAGCGGATGGCGTTGGGGCCAGGGCGCGTCGATGAGCATCGGCGGGGCGAGGATCACCCACGCCAGATCGCGCACCTCGGGGTGGCGCAAGCGGCGGGGCAGGTCCAGCAGTTCGGGAAAGAGGATCATTTTGCGAGCATAGCCTGCCGCGAAGGCTTAAAGCATTTTGTCTATGGGCCGCTTTCGCCCATAATCGGGTTTTTCGCCCGTCGCAGACCCTCGCAGGAGCCCCATGGAGCAATTTCGCAATATCGGCATCATCGGTCGCCTGGGCAGTTCACAGGTGTTGGACACCGTTCGCCGCCTCAAACGTTTCCTCCTGGAGCGGCACCTGCATGTGATCCTCGAAGACACCATCGCCGAAGTGCTGCCGGGCCACGGCTTGCAGACGTCGTCGCGCAAGATGCTGGGCGAAGTCTGCGACATGGTGATCGTGGTCGGCGGTGACGGCAGCCTGTTGGGCGCCGCGCGGGCCCTGGCGCGGCACAACATTCCGGTGCTGGGGATCAACCGGGGCAGCCTGGGGTTCCTGACCGATATCCGCCCGGACGAGCTGGAAACCAAGGTCGCCGAAGTGCTGGACGGCCACTACCTGGTGGAAAACCGCTTCCTGCTGCAGGCCGAGGTGCGCCGTCACGCCGAGGCCATCGGCCAGGGCGATGCCCTCAACGACGTGGTGCTGCACCCCGGCAAATCCACGCGCATGATCGAGTTCGAGCTGTACATCGACGGCCAGTTCGTCTGCAGCCAGAAGGCCGACGGCCTGATCGTCGCCACGCCTACCGGCTCCACGGCCTATGCGCTGTCGGCGGGTGGACCGATCATGCATCCCAAGCTCGACGCTATTGTGATTGTGCCCATGTATCCCCATACCTTGTCTGGGCGACCCATCGTGGTCGATGGCAACAGTGAGCTGAAAATCGTCGTGTCCAAGGATATGCAGATCTACCCGCAAGTGTCCTGTGACGGCCAGAACCATTTCACCTGCGCGCCGGGTGACACCATCACCGTCAGCAAAAAGGCGCAGAAGCTGCGCCTGATTCATCCGCTTGACCACAATTACTACGAAGTCTGCCGGACCAAGCTCGGCTGGGGCAGTCGGTTGGGAGGAAGGGGCGACTGATGCTCGATCCTGCGCGAAGTTACGACCTGATCGGTGACGTGCACGGATGCGCCCTGACCCTGGAACACCTGCTGGACCGTCTCGGTTACCAGAAGCAGGGCGGGGTCTGGCGGCATCGGTCGCGCATGGCCGTGTTCCTGGGCGATATCATCGACCGGGGCCCGCGTATCCGCGAGGCGCTGCACATCGTCCACGACATGGTGGTGGCCGGCCAGGCGCTGTGCATCATGGGCAACCATGAGTTCAACGCCCTGGGCTGGAGCACCCCGGCGTTGCCCGGCAGTGGCCAACGCTATGTGCGCGAGCACACGCCGCGCCATGCCCGACTGCTCAACGAAACCCTGACTCAGTTCGAACACCACCCCGGCGACTGGCACGATTTCCTCGCCTGGTTCTACGAACTGCCACTGTTCGTCGACGCCGGTCGGTTCCGAGTGGTGCATGCCTGTTGGGACGGGGGGCTGATCGAGCCGCTGCGGGGCCTGTTCCCGGATGGCTGCGTCGACGAGCATTTTCTCCAGGCTTCGGCGCAATCGGGCAGCTTTGCCTGCACGGTGTTCGACCGCCTGCTGCGGGGCACCGACATGCGCCTGCCCCATGGCATGACCCTGACCGGCGGCGATGGCCTGACCCGTTCGTTCTTCCGCACCAAGTTCTGGGAGGACGACCCGCAGACCTACGGCGATATTGTCTTCCAGCCCGACGCCTTGCCCGAACCGGTGGCGCGCAGGCTTCTGTCTCCCGATGAAAAGAACAACCTGCTGCGTTACGGCATCGATGAACCGCTGCTGTTCGTCGGTCACTACTGGCGTAGCGGCAAACCCGCGCCGATTCGTCCGAACCTGGCGTGCCTGGATTACAGCGCCGTGCTCTACGGCAAACTGGCGGCCTATCGCCTGGACCAGGAAACCCACCTGGATCCGAACAAGTTCGTCTGGGTCGATGTGGAACGACCGGAGGTGGTAAAGTGACCGCTGTCGCTGTGTTGCGTTTACCCCTGGCCCAAGACCTGAGCGGTTTCGTCAAGTTGCTGCAACGCATGCAGGTGCCTCACCGCGTCAGCGAAGAGGCGGGCGAACAGGTGCTGTGGGTGCCGGACGACATCAGCGAGGACGTGCGCTCCCTGTACGAACGCTTTCCGGCGGGTGATCCCGAGCAACAGCTGGAGCTGCCTGTCAGCAGTACCACCCCACGGCGACCGGGTTTCGTCGAGCAATTGACCCGCAGTCCGATCACCGCCCTGGTGTTGCTGCTGAGCCTGATCGTTGGCGCGGTCACCTTGCTGGGCGACAATCTTGGAACCTTGCGCTGGCTGACCTTCCTGGAATTTCGCGTCGTCGGCGACTACATCCATTTCACCCCCCTGGCAGACAGCCTGGCGGCGGGGCAGTGGTGGCGCCTGGTGACGCCGATGCTGATCCACTTCGGTTTCCTGCACATTGCCATGAATGGCATGTGGTACTGGGAACTGGGCCGCCGGATCGAAGCGCGCCAGGGCGGCATCAACCTGCTGGGGCTGACGCTGCTGTTCAGTCTCGTATCCAATTTTGCCCAGTATTTCTTCAGCGGGCCGACCCTGTTCGGTGGGTTGTCCGGGGTGCTGTACGGCTTGCTGGGGCATTGCTGGATCTATCAACTGCTGGCGCCAAACCCCGCCTATCACTTGCCCCGTGGGGTGCTGGTGATGATGCTGGTGTGGCTGCTGCTGTGCCTGTCCGGGCTGGTTTCGCTGATCGGCTTCGGCGACATCGCCAACGCGGCCCACGTCGGCGGGCTGCTCGTCGGTTGCTTCACAGGGCTGTTGGGTGGGCTGTTCGCTCGCCGTAAAATGGCCCTCTGACCGGCGCCTGTGCCTCTTGAATATGCGCGATAGCGCGGAGAACCTATGTCTTCGTTCAACGAAATGATCAAAAACATCACCCCCGACATCTACCGCAGCCTGAAACTGGCGGTGGAGATCGGTAAATGGGCCGACGGCAACAAGCTCACCGCCGAGCAGCGCGAGCTGTCGTTGCAGGCGATGATCGCCTGGGAAATCCAGAACCTGCCCGAGGAAGAGCGCACCGGCTACATGGGCCCGCAGGAGTGCCAGTCGAAGGCGCACGAAGTGCCGAACATCCTGTTCAAGTCGGATGCCATCCATTGATCGAGATTGGCCGCGGTGCAATCAGCAAGATGTCGGCGCGCCTTGACGGGCCGACCGTGCAATATGCCTTTCGCCTGGGTGATGTCGAGGTGCCGGTCAACCCGCTGATCGGCAGCACGGTGCGCCTGGAGTTTCTCGGTGCGATCCATTGCACCCACTGCGGGCGCAGGACCAAGACCAGCTTCAGCCAGGGTTATTGCTACCCGTGCATGACCAAGCTGGCGCAATGCGACGTGTGCATCATGAGCCCCGAGCGCTGCCATTTCGAGGCTGGCACCTGCCGCGAACCGGCCTGGGGCGAGCAATTCTGCATGACCGCTCATGTGGTCTACCTGGCGAACTCGTCAGGCGTGAAGGTCGGCATCACCCGCGCCACGCAACTGCCGACCCGCTGGCTCGACCAGGGCGCCAGCCAGGCGCTGCCGATCCTGAGGGTCGCCACGCGCCAGCAGTCGGGGTTCGTCGAAGACCTGTTCCGCAGCCAGGTGGCGGACAAGACCAATTGGCGCGCCTTGCTCAAGGGCGACGCGGTGGCGGTGGACCTGCCGAAGATCCGTGATTCGCTGTTCGAAAGCTGTGCCGAGGGATTGCAGGGCTTGCAGGAACGATTCGGCCTGCAGGCGATCCAGACCATAGCGGACGTCGAACCGATCGAGATCCGTTATCCGGTGGAGCAGTACCCGGCCAAGATCGTCAGTTTCAACCTGGACAAGGACCCGATTGCCGAAGGCACGCTGCTGGGGATCAAGGGCCAGTACCTGATTTTCGACACCGGCGTGATCAACATTCGTAAGTACACGGCCTATCAGCTCGCCGTGCATCAGTAGAAGGATTCGACCCATGCGCACCGAACAACCGAAGATGATTTACCTGAAGGATTATCAGGCGCCCGAGTACCTGATCGATGAGACGCACCTGACCTTTGAGTTGTTCGAGGACCACAGCCTGGTCCATGCGCAACTGGTGATGCGCCGCAACCCCGAGCGCGGTGCCGGACTGCCGCCGCTGGTGCTGGATGGCCAGCATTTGGAACTGCTGTCGGTCAAGCTGGACGATGCCGATCTGAGCCCAAGTGATTACCAATTGGACGACAACCACCTGACCCTGCATCCAAAGACGCAGGCGTTCACGGTCGACACCAGCGTGCGGATCCACCCGGAAACCAACACTGCCCTGGAAGGCCTGTACAAATCCGGCAGCATGTTCTGCACCCAGTGCGAGGCCGAGGGTTTCCGCAAGATCACCTATTACCTCGACCGCCCGGATGTGATGAGCAAATTCACCACCACCGTGGTGGCCGAGCAGCATAGCTATCCGGTGCTGCTGTCCAACGGCAACCCGATTGCCAGCGGCCCGGGCGAAGACGGCCGGCACTGGGCGACCTGGGAAGATCCATTCAAGAAGCCTGCCTACCTGTTCGCTCTGGTGGCCGGTGACCTGTGGTGCGTCGAAGACACCTTCACCACCATGACCGAACGCACGGTGGCGCTGCGCATCTACGTCGAGCCGGAAAACATCGATAAATGCCAGCACGCCATGACCAGCCTGAAGAAGTCCATGCGCTGGGACGAAGAGGTCTACGGGCGCGAGTACGACCTGGACATCTTCATGATCGTCGCGGTCAACGATTTCAACATGGGCGCCATGGAGAACAAGGGCCTCAACATCTTCAACTCCAGTGCCGTGCTGGCCCGCGCCGAGACCGCCACCGACGCCGCGCACCAGCGGGTCGAGGCCATCGTCGCCCACGAGTATTTCCATAACTGGTCGGGTAACCGCGTGACCTGCCGCGACTGGTTCCAGCTGTCCCTCAAGGAAGGTTTCACGGTGTTCCGCGATGCCGGGTTCTCCGCCGACATGAACTCCGCCACCGTCAAGCGCATCCAGGACGTGGCTTACCTGCGTACTCACCAGTTTGCCGAAGACGCCGGCCCCATGGCCCACCCGGTGCGTCCGGACAGTTTCATCGAGATTTCCAACTTCTACACCCTGACCGTGTACGAAAAGGGCTCGGAAGTGGTCGGCATGATCCACACCCTGTTGGGGCCGGAAGGTTTCCGCAAGGGCAGCGACCTGTACTTCCAGCGCCACGACGGCCAGGCCGTGACTTGCGACGATTTCGTCAAAGCCATGGAAGACGCCAACGGCGTCGACCTGAGCCAGTTCAAGCGCTGGTACAGCCAGGCCGGCACACCACGGCTGGCGGTAAGCGAATCCTACGATGCCGCGGCGAAGACCTACAGCCTGACCTTCCGCCAGAGCTGCCCGCCGACGCCGGACAAGGCGGAAAAACTGCCGTTCGTGATTCCGGTGGAATTGGGGCTGCTGGACGGCAAGGGAGCTGAAATGCCACTGCGCCTGAGCGGGGAAGCCGCTGCGAACGGCACGTCCCGGGTGATCTCGGTGACCGAAGCCGAGCAGACCTTCACCTTTGTCGACATTGCCGAAAAACCGCTGCCTTCGTTGCTGCGCGGCTTCTCGGCACCGGTGAAGCTGAGCTTCCCGTACGACCGTGACCAGTTGATGTTCCTGATGCAGCATGACAGCGATGGTTTCAACCGCTGGGATGCCGGCCAGCAGTTGTCGGTGCAGGTGTTGCAGGAGCTGATCGCCCAGCATCAGAAGGGCGAAAGCCTGGTGCTGGATCCACGCCTGGTCACTGCGTTGCGCACCGTGCTGTCGGACGACACCCTGGATCAAGCCATGGTTGCGGAAATGCTCTCGCTGCCAAGCGAAGCCTATCTGACGGAAATCAGCGAAGTGGCCGACGTGGAAGCGATCCACGCCGCTCGTGAATTCGCACGCCAGCAACTGGCCGACAACCTGTTCGAAGCCCTGTGGCTGCGCTACGAGGCCAACCGCGATCTGTCGAAACGTACGCCGTATGTGGCCGAGGCCGAGCATTTCGCCCGTCGTGCCTTGCAGAACATCGCGCTGTCGTACCTGATGCTGACCGGCAAGCCTGAAGTGCTGAGTGCGACCCTGGAGCAGTTCGACACCGCCGACAACATGACCGAACGCCTCACGGCGCTGGCGGTGTTGGTCAACTCGCCCTTCGAAACCGAGAAGGCCAGGGCACTGGAAGTGTTCGCGGAAAACTTCAAGGGCAACCCGCTGGTCATGGACCAGTGGTTCAGCGTCCAGGCCGGCAGCCCGCTGCCCGGTGGGCTGGAGCGGGTCAAGGCGTTGATGGAACACCCGGCGTTCAACATCAAGAACCCGAACAAGGTGAGGGCGCTGATCGGTGCATTCGCCGGGCAGAACCTGATCAACTTCCATGCCGCCGACGGCTCGGGCTACCGCTTCCTGGCGGACCTGGTGATCCAGCTCAACGGCTTCAACCCGCAGATCGCCTCGCGGCAACTGGCGCCTTTGACCCGCTGGCGTAAATACGACAGCGTCCGCCAGGCCCTGATGAAGGCCGAGCTGGAGCGCATCCTGGCCTCCGGCGGGCTGTCCAGCGATGTGTTCGAGGTGGTGAGCAAGAGCCTGGCGTGATGTGAGTGCTGCGGTCTACCTTCGAGACCGCAGTGCTTTCTTCGCGAGCAAGCCCGCTCCCACAGGGGATTTTTGTTGGGCATGAGTCTTGTGTCCGACGCCAATCCCTTGTGGGAGCGGGCTTGCTCGCGAAGGGCGCACCACCGATATCCCCGAAATACATCCAGCCATCACCCCACCGAATACCCCGCCATTCACCCCCTGCGCCAACCCTTGCGGTTAACAAAAGATAACGTGCCGTCGATTGTCAGGTCTTCCGAAAGCCCGATAGGATAGGTCAGCTTCCGAAGGGGCTCTAGATTGCAGGTTTCAGGGCTATGCCCGGCGATCGGCGAAGAGAAGGGCCCGCTAACAATAATAATGGGGAAAGGTCTATGAGTGAGCCTGTCATGGCTGTGGGCTGCCGCCGCCCGCCGGTACTGCGCCGCGTCGCGTTGCTGGCCTCGGCGCTCTCGCTGCTGGGCTCTGCGCTGTTGTCCGCGCCGGCGCTGGCCGTTGCGGCGTCGACAACCGATGTCATCTATTCCGTCGAATCGGCCAGGGCCAGCAAGACCCTGATGCTGGATGTGGTACATGCCGGCCAACGCCTGGTGGCGGTCGGTGACCGTGGGCACATTGTCTATTCGGACGACCAGGGCACCTCGTGGACCCAGGCCAAGGTGCCGACCCGCCAATTGCTCACCGCTGTGTTCTTTGTCGACGACAAGCGCGGATGGGCCGTCGGCCATGACGCACAGATCCTCGCCAGCGAAGACGGCGGCAGTACCTGGACCAAGCAATACGAAGACCTTACCCGTGAGGCGCCGCTGCTGGATGTCTGGTTCAAGGACCCCGACAACGGTTTCGCAGTGGGTGCCTACGGCGCGTTGTTGGAAACCACCGATGGCGGCAAGCACTGGGAAGACGCCAGTGATCGCCTGGAGAACGAGGATCAGTTCCACCTCAATGCCATCGCCGCCGTGAAAGACGCCGGCCTGTTCATCGTCGGCGAGGCCGGCAGCATGTTCCGCTCCGCCGACTGGGGCCAGACCTGGGAAAAGGTCGAAGGCCCGTATGAAGGTTCGTTGTTCGGCGTCATCGGTACCGCCCAGCCTTCGACATTGTTGGCCTATGGCCTGCGCGGCAATCTCTTTCGCTCCACCGATTTCGGCGGCACCTGGGAGCAGGTCGAACTCAAGGCCGCACGGGGTACGCTGGAGTTCGGTCTGTCAGGCGCGACGCTGCTGCCGGACGGTTCCATCGTGATCGTCGGCAACGGCGGCAGCGTGGCGCGCAGCACCGACGATGGAGAAAGCTTCAGCGTGTTCAACCGTCCGGACCGTATTTCCGTGGCGGCCGTCACGGCGGCAGGCAACGGCAACCTGATCCTGGCAGGACAAGGGGGCGTGCGCACCACCACCTCTACCGGCGCCGAACTGAGCAAATGAGCCGCGCATATGAGTCGGGCACAATAACAACAAGGCGGACCCCATGAGCAGTCATCACCAAGACAAGGCGACATTCCTCGAGCGCCTGATTTTCAACAACCGCCCGGCAGTGATCGTCATTTGCCTGCTGGTCAGCCTTTTCCTGTTCTGGCAGGCCACGCTGATCCGGCCGTCCACCAGCTTCGAAAAAATGATCCCCCTGGAGCATCCCTTCATCGAGAAGATGCTCGAGCATCGCAATGACCTGGCGAACCTGGGCAACACGGTGCGGATCTCCGTGGAAGCCACCAATGGCGACATTTTCTCCAAGGACTACATGGAGACTTTGCGTCAAATCCACGACGAAGTCTTCTACATCTCCGGTGTCGACCGTTCCGGCCTCAAGTCGCTGTGGAGCCCGAGCGTGCGTTGGACCGAGGTGACGGAGGAGGGTTTCGCCGGTGGCGAGGTGATCCCCCAGAGCTACAACGGCTCGGCCGACAGTCTGGACCTGCTGCGCAACAACGTGCTCAAGTCCGGCCAGGTCGGACGCCTGGTGGCGAACGATTTCAAGTCGAGCATCATCGACATCCCGTTGCTGGAGTCCTATCCGGACCCGCAGGATCAGGGCAAGCTGCTGGCGCTGGACTACCAGAAGTTCTCCCACGAACTTGAAGACAAGATCCGCAACAAGTTCGAAGCCCAGAACCCCAACGTGCAGATCCACATCGTCGGCTTCGCCAAGAAGGTCGGGGACCTGATCGATGGCCTGATCATGGTGGTGATGTTCTTCGGCGTGGCCTTCGTCATTACGCTGATCCTGCTGTACTGGTTCACCAACTGCATGCGCAGCACCATCGCGGTGCTGAGTACCACCCTGGTGGCGGTGGTGTGGCAACTGGGGCTGATGCATGCGGCGGGCTTCGGCCTGGATCCGTATTCGATGCTGGTGCCGTTCCTGATCTTCGCCATCGGCATTTCCCATGGCGTACAGAAAATCAACGGCATCGCCTTGCAGTCCAGCGAGGCGGACAACGCCCTGACGGCAGCGCGGCGGACGTTCCGGCAACTGTTCCTGCCGGGCATGATCGCGATCCTGGCGGACGCCGTCGGCTTCATTACCTTGCTGATCATCGACATCGGCGTGATCCGCGAACTGGCTATCGGTGCCTCCATCGGCGTGGCGGTGATCGTGTTCACCAACCTGATCCTGCTGCCGGTGGCGATCTCCTACGTGGGTATCAGCAAGCGCGCCATCGAGCGCAGCAAGAAAGACGCGAACCGCGAGCATCCGTTCTGGCGTGCGCTGTCCAATTTCGCCAGCGCCAGGGTTGCGCCGGTTTCCATTGCCTTGGCGGTGCTGGCCTTTGGCGGCGGCCTCTGGTACAGCCAGAACCTGAAGATCGGCGACCTGGACCAGGGCGCGCCGGAATTGCGCCCGGATTCGCGGTACAACCAGGACAACAACTTCATCATCAGCAACTATTCCACCAGCTCCGATGTACTGGTGGTGATGGTCAAGACCAAGGCCGAAGGCTGCTCGCGCTACGAAGCCATGGCGCCCATCGATGAATTGATGTGGAAAATGCAGAACACCGAGGGCGTGCAGTCGGCGATTTCCCTGGTGACCGTGTCCAAGCAAATGATCAAGGGCATGAACGAGGGCAACCTGAAATGGGAAACCCTGTCGCGCAACCCTGACGTGCTCAACAACTCCATCGCGCGGGCTGACGGTCTGTACAACAACAGCTGCTCCCTGGCGCCGGTGCTGATCTTCCTCAACGACCACAAGGCCGAGACCCTGGACCGTGCGGTGAAGGCCGTGCAGGCGTTCGCCCAGGAAAACAACCGCGATGGCCTGGAATTCATCCTGGCCGCCGGTAACGCCGGCATCGAGGCGGCCACCAACGAAGTGATCAAGGAATCGGAACTGACCATCCTGATCCTGGTGTACATCTGCGTGGCGACCATGTGCATGATCACCTTCCGATCCTGGGCGGCAACGCTGTGCATCGTGCTGCCGCTGGTGCTGACGTCGGTGCTGGGCAACGCCCTGATGGCGTTCATGGGCATCGGCGTGAAAGTCGCGACCCTGCCGGTGGTAGCGCTGGGTGTGGGGATTGGCGTGGACTACGGCATCTACATCTACAGCCGCCTGGAGAGTTTCCTGCGGGCTGGATTGCCCCTGCAGGAGGCGTACTACCAGACGCTGAAATCCACCGGCAAAGCCGTGCTGTTCACCGGCCTGTGCCTGGCGATTGGCGTCTGCACCTGGATTTTCTCGGCCATCAAGTTCCAGGCGGACATGGGGCTGATGCTGACGTTCATGCTGTTGTGGAACATGTTCGGTGCACTGTGGCTGCTGCCGGCGCTGGCACGGTTCCTGATCAAGCCGGAAAAACTGGCGGGGCAGAAGGGCAATTCGTTGTTTGCTCATTGATTGAGGCAACAGGAAAAGTCTGTACAGAGGAAGACTTGTGGGAGCGGGCTTGCTCGCGATGGCGGACTGTCAGCGACATCTTCGCCAACTGCCCAACGCTTTCGCGAGCACGTCTGCTCCCACATAGGCTTGGGGGCAGCCTTCAGGGCGCCAACGGCAGGAACTTGCTCAGTGCCAGGGGCCTGCCGATCTGCCCGCGATACACATCCACGACCGCGTAGGGACTCTTGGCCTTGGCCAGCAGGGAGTAGTAGTGCTCCCGGCGTTGTTCCTTGGTCTTGAGGTGCGCAACGCTGAAATCGGCTTTCGGTGTGTCGGCCGTTTCGTAGTGAAAATGCGCATACCAGATCGGCCAGCCGTCGCGGTCATTGACGGCGTATTCCTGGAGAAAATCCTTGCGCTCGCCTTTCAAGGCCTTGCGCTCGCCGAGCCGGGCGACCTGTATCAGGCCTTTGTCGAACAGATAACGCAGGTTGCTGTCGGTGGGCGGCAATTTGAAACTCAGTTCGGTGCGCAGGGCACTGCCTTGGGTGGTCAAGCGGGTGATAGCGTCCGACAGCTGAGTCATCAAGGTCTGTTCGGCTGGCGTGGCCGGCTTCTGCGAGGCACGAAACGCCCTGCCGAGTTCTTCGTCGAGTCGACGAAAGCGGTTCGCCTCGTTGTTCAGGATTTCCTCGATTTCCTGGGGAAAGCGACACCGGGTCTTGTAGCCCTCGGCGCTGAGCAGGCTGTTCTCCAATTGTCCGAGCAACTTGCGCGCATCGCCCTTGATCGCCTTGAGCGAGCGGGTCCGGGGCTGTGGTGCCGGACGTTGGACTTCCACCAGGTCCCAGACATCGTCGTGCTGTGAATAGGTGGCAAGCAATTTGTCGTCGACTTCGGAGCGCAGCTCGACGACCTCGATCGGCAGGGTTGTGCCGGCTGGCTTCAGGTCGCCGATCAATACGCCGCTCTTGCGTGTCCTGATGACCTTTTTCTGCGGGCGCCCGGCAGGCGTTCTGCTGCGCTTGGGTGGGCGCTTGCGCGATTGCGGTTCGGGTTTGATCTCGGCGGCCAATTTCGCGGACGCGTCTTGGTAGAGGCCTTCCACCAGCCTGAACAGCCTGCCGAAATAGGAGTTGTCCATTTCTTCGGCATTGAGGGCTTTCATGCCTTGCATGGCATCAAGCGCGGCGCCGTAGTGTTCGATCAGGCTTTCCAGCACCTGCATCTGTTCCGCTGACGTCAGCTCGTAGGTGCTCAGGTCGGACTGGGAGCGTGCCTGCTCCATCAGCAGTTGGGTGATGTTGTGCAGGCTTTCGGGGAGGTCGGATTCGGGGTCCTTGAAGATTAGCGCCGCCAGTGTCGGCAATTGCAAGGCCTTGGTGGCCAGTGCCGTTCGCTCCCCCAATGGGCGGTCCCGAGTCAACCGCTCGAAGGCTTGCGCGCCGGCGGCGTCCAGGTTCAACAGCGCTTCCAGGTAACGATCCCTGAGTTCAAGCCAGTGGATCGAGCGATCGTTGATGTCACTCAACGCGTCGAGGTAATTGAAATAGTCGGGCAGGTTGCCGGGCACAGTCGCTTGGAGGGTCGAATAATCTCGTGTGAATCGGCTATAGGCGGCCTCGAGGGCGGTCATGTCGAACTCGGTGATCAGGAAAGCCTTGCGGGCATTGTTGATCACATTCTCCATCAGCGCGCGAATGATGTCGGGGGGCAGCTGCATATCGAGGCTGGCATATTCGTTTATGTTGTCCAGCAATTTCAAATAGCCGTCGGTCTGCTCCTCAAGCAGTTTGTAAAACCGCGTCCGCTTTTCCACCCGTTGCGCCTCGGTGAAGTTGCCTTCCTGGACTTTGGTCATGACTTCCTGGGCGATGTCCAAGGCTCGTTGCCGATCGGCTTCCTGGTTGTAGTGATCCATCAGTTGTTTGCTCAGTTCGGCGGCTCGCTGGGTCTTGAGACGACGCATCTCGGCCAGGCGCTTGGGAGGCATGCCCCCACGCAGGCGCAGACGCAGGTCGATGGACCAGTTGCCTTGGGCATCCGGTTGCAACACGGGACCGTTCTGGGCCGGATCCCGCGGGGCGAGGGGGTTGACGATGACCACGCTGCCGTCTGATTCCGGGGTCACCTGATACATTTTTCCATCCACTAGGGCGTGCCAGATGTTCCGGATGACGTACAGGCCTGTGTAGGGGCCATATTTTGTTGGTTCGGGCATGGACGCCGGGCGGCTTACCTGAAAACGTTGCAGGCGGGCGAGTTGCTCCGCTGTCAACCGACGGTGGGCGCTGGCGAAGCTGAGGTCCAGGTTCCTGCTGGTGTTCTCCAAACGTGCGCCTGGCAAGGCCACGCGCCCTTCATGAATGCTCGGTGGCGCGGGCGCGGGCCACTGCTCGGGGATGATGCGCGGCGCGGGAGGGCGCATCGCCTGTTCCTTGAGCGTTTCGGGCAAGGGGGCATGAGGTGGCGCACTGAGGGAGGGGAATTGAAGCAGCAGCATGCCGAGGTTGAGCAGCAGATCGACGGCGGCGAGTTCTCGCGTCACCGCGTCTTCGCTGCTCAGCGCCGGAATGTCCTGACTGGCGTTGGCCATCAGGTTCCACAGCCAGGCGGTGGCCAGGACCGGGCCACGCAGCAGGGGCAAGAGCAGCGTGTTGAACAGCAGGCTGCCGCCATGCAGCAAAACGGCCCAACGGCTTTCGCTGTTGGAAACCGAATCCCGGTCGGCCTGGATGACCAGGGCTCGCGCGTTGCTGCCGTAAAGATACTGCATCAGCTCGCCGTTGCGCAGGAACTGCCGCAGCTCGTCGTTGACGCTGTCGATCGCCAGGGTTGCCGGGGCGGGTTTCTCGGGCAGGCTGAACTCATCGCCTTGGTAGAAGCGCACGATGTGGGGCTCCTGGAAGCCGCCATTGGCATAGATCGGGCGGGCGGCGTCGGACATCCAGGCCAGGACACTCTGCTGCAGGTCTCCGGGGGCGACGATGGCTTGCAGCAAGGCTTGGCGCGTCGGGTATTGCTGCAGCGACGGCGTATAGAGCGGGCGATACAGCACATGCGGGCCAGTAGCGATGTCCTCCGGTTCGATGATGAACATGTTCGCCACGGTATCGGGATGCGCTTCAGGCTTGCGCAGGAAGGCCAGGTGGCGGATGACCACGGGAGCGCCCATGACTCGTTGCTCATCGGCCTCGGGGTTGAGCAGGGCTTCGATCAGGGCCAGGCCTTGGCGAGTCATGCCGTTTTCGTGGTTGAGGATCTGCTTGAGGGCATCCAGGGGCAGTTGGGCGGGGATCTGCTCGGCGAATATCCGCTGGCGCTCGTGAGCTTGTGGCACATCGTCCAGCAGCTTTTGCTGCAGGTAACGCGGGTAGGTCGTGCCGATGTCCACCTGTTCGATCAGCCCGCCCTTGCGGGTGATGAAATCCGCCGTCAGCCATACCGGCAATGCCAGCCCCTTACGATGGCTGAGCACCGGGTCCACGCCGGGCCGGGCGACGAGATTGGCAATCGCCAGTTCGGTCAGGCTGATGGTTCGTTTTTCGACGATGCCGATGGTTCCCGGATAACCCGCCGCTGCGCTGAAAGTCAGTCGCACATCGTCGGGTTGGTATTGGCTGGCCTGGGCCTTGGCCGGGCTGCGGTCGTTGGCCTTTTGCAAGACACCGAGCAGGGCATCGGCGGCGAAGGCCTTGATGTCCTGGATGTCGCTGAGAAAGGTGCGCCCCTGGTTGCGTTTCTTGGCACTGGCCAATGCCAGGCTGTATTGCTGGATTTTCGTCCTGTCGATGACGGACGCCTGTTTCAGCCAGTCCGGAATCAGGGGGGCGATCCGTGCCGATGTTTCGGGCATCGGGCGCGGGGCGCCGAGCAGGTAGCGAGCGGGGTCGCTCAGCTCGGCATAGAGTGCCACCAGATCTGGCAGGCCAATGCGTGAGGGCAGTTGCACGGCGTCCAGGTCGGCCAGCTGTTGTTCCAGGATCATGGCCGACTGGGTTTCGAAAACGTTGCCACCGATCTCGTTGCGCTGGCAGGTCACGGTGTCCACGACGTAACGGCTGGCAATCACGGTGCCCCAATGACGCGTAAAAGCCTCCAGGGAGTCGAAGGCCTGGATAGCGCCTCCAGCACTGCAAAGCAGCAAGACCGTCGCGTTCTTCACGCAGTGGATCAGCAGGACCTCGCTGCCAGTCAATACGCTGTGGGAGCCGTCCCGAGTGAGCCGGGTCTCCAGGCTGTAGGCATGGACGGCGGCTTTTGCATGGTACCGCAGGCGTTGTTCACGGTCCGGCCATCGGACAATCTGGTCGAGGGCTTGCCGAGCTTGGCCGCCAAGGTCTTGCTGCTGCAGGCTACGGATGTGCAGCAGGTTCCTGAGTACATCGCTGAGCCACTGCCAATGGCTGGTGCCGTCCTGCCTGTCCCTCTGCGGGCTGCTGTCGATGTTGGCGTTCCAGTAACGCGTCAACGCATCCTCCAGCCCGATCGGCACACGCCAGGGCAGTTCGAGCAGCAGCTTTTCGATGACGTTCATGTCCAGCTTGCCATCGTCTGGCGCAAGGAGCCGCGGTGGTGCGTCGGACAGGAAACTGCGCCGCCCGTTGCGATCCTTGAATTGCACGGGGGTACCCTGCGCCAGGTAGTCCAGGACGCGGGCCATGAAGGGTTCGAGCAGATAGCCGCGAGAATCCGTATCGGGCGTCGCCAGGCGGGTCCTGGAGAGGTCGAAGGCCAGCGTGGGGTATTTTTCCTTGATGGCCTGCTCGAGCATGCGTGTGGCGTACTGCTCGAAGGTGGGGCGACTGGAAAATTGCAGGCTGACGCTTTGCGCAAGCGCAAAAGGGGTGGTGGCCGGTGGGGGCAGGGTCATGGGAAGTCCTTTTCATAGGGGCGTTGGAATGACGCCTGGAAAAGTATCGACCTCTGGGACCCGTGCGGGCGGTATATAGATACCACCGGTAAGGATGACGTTTATGTCAGGCCCTGATGGGCCTGGCGGGAGATATCAGGCCGGATCGGTACCCAGCACCACGTTCAGTGCGCTGCGGGCATCGTCCAGTTGCACCAGCGTGGCATGGCGGGCGCCGAGGGCGTCGCGGTTCTCGATGGCGGTAAGGATTGCCTTGTGCCGTGGCATCGCCAGTTCATGCAGGTTGGGGCGCTGGTTGGAGTGTTTGAGCGCTTCGGCGATGGCTACCGACAACATGTTGCAAAGGTTGGCGAGCAGATCGTTGTGGGTGGCATCGGCGATGAGGCTGTGAAAGTCCAGGTCCGGTTGCAGCATGGCTTCCGGCGTCGGTGCCGCTTCCATGCGTTGGTACGCTTCACGGATGGCGGCGATGTCGGTCTCGGTGGCAAACTGCGCGGCGAGGGCGGCGGCGGCTGGCTCGATGATGCTGCGCACGCTGGTCAGTAGATTGAAGAATTCGTTTTGCGGACTGCTTTTCATCAGCCAGTGCAGCACGTCGGGGTCAAGCATGTGCCATTCCCGGCGCGGCTTGACCACCGTGCCGACCCGCGGCCGCGAGTACACCAGGCCCTTGGCGACCAGCACCCGAGTGGCCTCGCGCAAGACTGGGCGGCTGACGGCATATTCTTCGCAAAGCAGGGCTTCGGCGGGCAGTTTGTCGTCGGGCTTGAAGCGCCCCGAGACGATCTGCATGCCCAGTTCCTGGACGATGCGGGCGTGCATGCTTTTACGGTCGGAAGGTTTACGGTAGTCCATGGGACGCGTCGCGTTCCTGTGCGAGGAGTTGCTGCGCATGATAGCAGGCGCGGCGAGGGCGGGTCGCTAGTGCGATTTTGATGTCGACACGGCTCACATTGCCAGAGCCACCCCCTGTGAGGGTTAACCCTGTGGGAGCAAGGCTTGCCCGCGATAGCGATGGCGACTGATTCACCGCCATCGCGGGCAAGCCTTGCTCCCACGGAGGATCTGTGCCCCATCGGGGATGGATAGTGTCAGTGGGAGTGACGCGGTACTTCAGCGCCGCGGCAACCCACCAGGAAGTCGAAGTCGCAACCCTGGTCCGCTTGCAGCACATGGTCGATGTACAGCTGGCGATAGCCGCCGACGAGCAGTTGCTGCGGTGGTGCCAGGTCGGCCAGGCGGGCGGCGAGTTCGGCGTCGGAAATGTCCAGGTGCAGACGCCCGTTGGCACAGTCCAGTTCGATCCAGTCACCTTCCTTCACCGCCGCCAGAGGGCCGCCGGCTGCCGCTTCCGGCGCCACGTGCAGCACCACGGTGCCGTAGGCCGTGCCGCTCATGCGTGCGTCGGAAATGCGCACCATGTCGGTCACACCCTGGGCCAGCAGCTTGGCCGGCAAGCCCATGTTGCCCACCTCGGCCATGCCCGGATAACCCTTGGGTCCGCAGTTCTTCATCACCAGGATTGAGTTGGCATCCACGTCCAGCTCCGGGTCATTGATCCGAGCCTTGTATTCATCGAAGTTCTCGAACACCACCGCGCGGCCGCGATGCTGCATCAGTTCGGGGGTGGCGGCGGATGGCTTGAGCACAGCACCCAGCGGCGCCAGGTTGCCGCGCAGCACGCAGATGCCGCCGTCGGCGCGGATCGGGTTGTCCAGGGTGCGGATGACTTCGTCCTGGCCGTAGATCGGCGCGTCCTTGGTGTTCTCGCCGATGCTCTTGCCATTGACTGTCAGGGCGTCCGGGTTGGGAATCAGGTTGGCCTCGCCGAGACGGCGCAGCACCGCCGGCAGGCCGCCGGCGTAGTAGAACTCTTCCATCAGGAAGCGTCCGGAGGGTTGCAGGTCGACAATGGTGGGCATGCCGCGACCGATGCGGGTCCAGTCGTCCAGGTCCAGTTGCACGCCGATGCGCCCGGCGATGGCCTTGAGGTGGATCACCGCGTTGGTGGAACCGCCGATGGCGGCGTTGACCCGGATGGCGTTCTCGAACGCCTCCTTGGTCAGGATCTTCGAGAGTCTGAGGTCTTCGCGGACCATTTCCACGGCGCGCATGCCGGACATATGGGCCAGCACATAGCGCCGTGCATCCACGGCCGGAATCGCGGCGTTGTGGGGCAGGGAGGTGCCGAGGGCCTCGGCCATGCAGGCCATGGTCGAGGCGGTGCCCATGGTATTGCAGGTGCCGGCCGAGCGGGACATGCCGCCCTCGGCCGCGAGGAAATCGTCGATAGTGATGGTGCCGGCCTTGACCTGTTCGCTCAGTTGCCAGACCACCGTGCCCGAGCCGATGTCCTGGCCCTTGTGCTTGCCGTTGAGCATCGGCCCGCCGGTGACGACGATGGCCGGTACGTCGCAACTGGCGGCGCCCATCAGCAGCGCGGGGGTGGTCTTGTCGCAACCGGTGAGCAACACCACGCCGTCAATCGGGTTGCCGCGAATCGCCTCTTCCACGTCCATGCTTGCCAGGTTGCGAGTCAGCATGGCGGTGGGGCGCAGGTTCGACTCGCCATTGGAGAACACCGGAAATTCCACCGGAAAGCCTCCGGCCTCGATCACGCCGCGCTTGACGTGGTCGGCGATCTGCCTGAAATGCGCGTTGCACGGCGTCAGCTCCGACCAGGTATTGCAGATGCCGATGATCGGCTTGCCATGGAACTGATGGTCGGCGATGCCCTGATTTTTCATCCAGCTGCGGTACATGAAGCCGTTCTTGTCGGCGGTGCCAAACCATTGGGCCGAGCGCAGGGAGGGTTTCTTATCAGACATGATCGATTCTCTTATTGTATGACTATATTGTTCCAGCATGAGCGTAACATAAGCGCAATTTGCACGGTTTGGAAGTGTTGTTGGTTAAATAGTATTACTATATAGTCGATTCAACGGAGGGGTTGTCCTGGCGTGCGTTCGCGAGAGAAATCCCCCGGTTCTATAACAACAACAATTGGAGACCGGACCCATGAGCCAGGAATTGCGGCTTATCCGTCGCATTACGCTGAAACTGATTCCCTTCCTGATCCTGCTGTACCTGATTGCCTACGTGGATCGCTCTGCGGTGGGCTTCGCCAAGTTGCACATGGGTGCCGACGTCGGCATTGGCGACGCGGCCTATGGCTTGGGGGCAGGGCTGTTTTTCATTGGCTATTTCCTGCTTGAGATCCCCAGCAACCTGATGCTCGAACGCTTCGGTGCCCGGCGCTGGTTCGCCCGGATCATGGTCACCTGGGGCGCAATCACTATCGGCATGGCGTTCATCCAGGGCCCCTACAGCTTCTATGTGATGCGCTTCTTGCTGGGTGCCGCCGAAGCCGGCTTCTTCCCGGGCGTGCTGTACTACATCACCCAATGGTTCCCGGTGCGCCATCGCGGCAAGATCCTGGGTTTGTTCATTTTGTCCCAGCCGATCGCGATGATGATCACCGGCCCGGTGTCCGGTGGCTTGCTGGGCATGGACGGCATCCTGGGCCTGCACGGCTGGCAATGGCTGTTCATCGTTATCGGTCTACCAGCGGTGCTGTTGACCTGGCCGGTGCTGCGCTACCTGCCCGACGGTCCGCAGCAGGTGAAATGGATGGATCAGTCCGAGAAGGATTGGCTGACCGGTGAGCTGGAAAAAGACCTCCAGGCATACGGCCAGACCCGCCACGGTAATCCGTTGCATGCGTTGAAGGACAAGCGTGTCCTGCTCCTGGCGCTGTTCTACCTGCCGGTGACGTTGAGCATTTATGGCTTGGGCCTGTGGTTGCCGACGTTGATCAAGCAATTCGGCGGCAGTGACCTGGTGACCGGTTTCGTGTCATCGGTGCCGTATATCTTCGGCATCGTCGGCTTGCTGATTATTCCCCGCAGTTCAGACCGCTTGAACGACCGCTATGGTCATCTGGCGGTGCTCTACGTGCTGGGCGCCATTGGTCTGTTCCTCAGCGCCTGGCTGTCGGTGCCGGTGTTGCAACTGGCAGCGTTGTGCCTGGTGGCGTTTGCGCTGTTTTCCTGCACGGCAGTGTTCTGGACCCTGCCGGGGCGTTTCTTCGCCGGTGCCAGTGCGGCGGCCGGGATTGCTCTGATCAACTCGGTGGGCAACCTGGGCGGTTACATCGGGCCGTTCGTGATCGGTGCGCTGAAGGAGTACACCGGTAGTCTGGCGTCCGGGTTGTATTTCCTGTCGTGCGTGATGGTGTTTGGGCTGGTGTTGACCGGTGTGGTTTATCGACTGCTGGAGCGCAGGCACGTGCTGCCGGCGGATCAATTCGCGGCCAGCGCCCGGGGGGCGACGCGTACTTGAGACTCGAAGGCTGAGACGATCAGTGTGGGAGCGGGCTTGCTCGCGAAAGCGGTGGGTCAGCTTGCATAAATATTGACTGTGCCACCGTCTTCGCGGGCAAGCCCGCTCCCACAGTGGATTGGCGGTGTGTTCAAGGTTTGTTTACAAGGAGAGATCCATGCGTTTAGTTCAATTCGAATTGCCCGGCGGCGAGCGCCGCGTCGGTGTGGTCGAGGGCGATCAAGTGCGCGAAGTGCTGGGCGCGCAAACGGTGCGGGAGCTGGCGCTGGCCGCTATCGAGGCGGGTGTGAAGCTTGAGCAGCAGGTCAATGGCTTGGGCCTGGGCGCTAGCCATGACTACACAAAGCTGCTTGCCGAGCTGCGCATCCTGCCGCCGCTGGATCATCCGGACCCGGCGCACTTGCTGGTCAGCGGCACCGGCCTGACCCACCTGGGCAGCGCCTCGGCGCGGGACAAGATGCACCAGCAGGCCGGCGACGAAAGTGCCATGACCGACACCATGCGCATCTTCAAATGGGGCGTAGAGGGCGGTAAACCCGCGGCGGGGCAGGCCGGCGTGCAACCGGAATGGTTCTACAAGGGTGACGGCAGCATCGTGGTCCGTCCGGGGCATCCGTTTCCACTGCCGCCCTTTGCCGAAGATGCCGGGGAAGAGCCGGAAATCAGCGGATTGTATGTCATCGGCTTCGACGGCAAACCCTATCGGCTGGGCTTTGCGGTGGGCAACGAATTCTCCGATCACGTGATGGAACGCAAGAATTACCTGTACCTGGCCCATTCGAAATTGCGCAGTTGCAGTTTCGGCCCGGAACTTCGCGTGGGTGAACTGCCTCAACATCTGTCCGGGACCAGTCGAATCCTGCGCAACGGCGAAGTGCTGTGGCAGAACGAATTCCTCAGCGGCGAGGCGAACATGTGCCACAGCCTCGAAAACCTGGAGTTCCACCATTTCAAGTACAGTCAGTTCCTGCGCCCAGGGGACGTCCACGTTCACTTCTTCGGCACCGCGACCCTGTCGTTCGCCGACGGCATCCGCACCCAGCCGGGGGATGTGTTCGAGATCAGCCAGGCCGAGTTCGGCGCACCGTTGGTCAATGGCATTGCCCCGGTGGACGCAGTGTTCAACCCGGGTACTATCGGCACACTTTAAGAGGAGACTTGCGATGAACCAGATCCTTGGCCACAACTACATCGGTGGGGCGCGAAGCGCGGCCGGTCAGACCCGTCTGCAGAGCGTCGATGCGAGCACCGGCGAAGCCTTGCCCGGCGAATTCATCCAGGCCACGGCAGAAGAAGTCGACGCCGCCGCCAAGGCCGCCGCTGCCGCTTATCCGACTTATCGCAGCTTGAGCGCGGTGCGTCGGGCCGAGTTCCTCGACGCCATTGCCGATGAGCTGGACGCCTTGGGTGATGAGTTCGTCGCCGTGGTGTGCCGTGAAACCGCCTTGCCGGCGGCGCGTATCCAGGGCGAGCGCGGTCGTACCAGCGGCCAGATGCGCCTGTTCGCCAAAGTCCTGCGCCGGGGTGATTTTTATGGCGCACGCATCGACCGAGCGTTGCCTGAGCGTACACCACTGCCACGCCCCGATCTGCGCCAGTACCGCATCGGCCTGGGCCCGGTGGCGGTGTTCGGTGCGAGTAACTTTCCGTTGGCGTTCTCCACCGCCGGTGGCGATACCGCGTCGGCCCTGGCCGCCGGTTGCCCGGTGGTGTTCAAGGCCCACAGCGGCCACATGGCGACGGCCGAATGGGTGGCGGACGCGATCATCCGCGCCGCCGAGAAAACCTCGATGCCAGCCGGTGTGTTCAACATGATCTATGGCGGTGGCGTCGGCGAGTGGCTGGTCAAGCATCCGGCGATCCAGGCCGTGGGCTTCACCGGTTCCCTGCGCGGTGGTCGTGCTCTGTGCGACATGGCGGCGGCACGCCCACAGCCGATCCCGGTGTTTGCCGAGATGTCGAGCATCAACCCGGTGATCGTGCTGCCCAAGGCCTTGGACACCCGCGCCGAAACCGTCGCCCGCGACCTGACCGCTTCGGTGGTGCAGGGGTGCGGCCAGTTCTGCACCAACCCCGGCCTGGTGATCGGTATCCGCTCGCCGCAGTTCACCGCGTTCACCCAACAAGTGGCCGCGCTGATCGGCGACCAGGCGCCGCAGACCATGCTTAATGCCGGTACGCTGCAAAGCTATGGCAAAGGCCTGCAAAAACTGCTGGCTCACCCCGGCATCGAGCATCTGGCCGGGCGCGAGCAGCAGGGCAACCAGGCCCAGCCGCAGTTGTTCAAGGCTGACGCCAGCCTGCTGATCAACGGTGACGAGGCACTGCAGGAAGAAGTGTTTGGTCCGACCACGGTATTCGTCGAAGTGGCCGATCAGGCCCAACTCACTGCTGCGCTCAATGGTCTGCACGGCCAGTTGACCGCGACGATCATTGGCGAACCGGCGGATTTCGAACAGTTCGGCGAGTTGACGCCGTTGCTGGAGCAGAAAGTCGGTCGCATCCTGCTCAACGGTTATCCGACCGGTGTCGAAGTGTGTGACTCGATGGTCCATGGCGGGCCGTACCCGGCCACGTCCGATGCCCGTGGCACGTCGGTGGGTACGTTGGCGATCGACCGCTTCCTGCGGCCTGTGTGCTTCCAGAACTACCCCGACAGCCTGCTGCCGGAACCGCTGAAGAATGCCAACCCGTTGGGGATCCTGCGGTTGGTGGATGGGGTGATGGGGCGCGAAGGGCTCTGAGCCTTGGGGTGGCCGGCACGTTGTGGTTGGATGTGCCGGTCTCTTCGCGAGCAAGCCCGCTCCCACAGGGATCAGCGGGGCCACATACCACAACAAATCCTTGTGGGAGCGGGCTTGCTCGCGAAGGCGATGGCCCTGGCATCAGCCTATCCGGAGCCTGACCCCGGACCCACCTCCACATTGGGTTATCATGCCGGCTTTCCCCCAAGAACGACTGATCGCCATGACTGCCCAGACCGACACCTTGCTGCAAGCCCTCGAATCCTGCGACATGCTGATCATCGACGGGCTGCACGCTTTCGATTTTTCCTTCGATGAACAGGACCAATTGCACGTCGAGTGCATGAACGGTCGTACCCTGGAACGTTGGCGTTTCACCCCGGCGCAAATGCAGGCCGCGACGTTCGACAAGGCTGCGAATCACTGGATCATCTCCAGCGATTCGGGCGACCACCAATTGGAGTGCGTAGAAGCGACCAGCGGCCACAATGATGAGGATGACGAACATGAAGATGCGTAGTCTCTGGCCGCTGTTGATGGCCGGCAGTGTGGGCGCCATGGGCGTTCAGGCGGACACCGAAGAGCGCCATCAACTGTTGGTGGGTTCCTACACCGCCGGCCAGAGCCAGGGTCTCTATCGCCTTCAGTTCGACAGCCGCACCGGCCAACTCGATGCCAAGCCGTTGCAGGTGATCAAGACTGACAATCCGTCGTGGTTGACCCTTTCGCCGGACATGAGCCGCCTGTTCGTGGTCAACGAAAACGGGCCGGGTCAGAAGGATCCGGTGGGCAAGGTCAGCAGCTATGCCATCGATCCCAAGACCCATGAACTGAGCCTGATCAACCAGGTGCAGTCTCTGGGCAACGAGCCGACCCATTCCAGCCTCAGCGGCGACCGCCGGCATTTGCTGGTGAGCAACTATTCGGTGATGGAAGACCCGGGCGGCACCCTGGCGGTGTTGCCGGTGGGCGCCGACGGCAAGCTTGCGCCCCCGGTGCAGTTGAGCAGCCATCAGCCGAGCCGGGTCAATCCCGAGCGGCAGAGGTCGGCCCATGTTCACTCGGCGGTGTCCTCTCCCGATGGCCACTATGTATTCGCCAACGACCTGGGGGCGGACAAGGTGTTCGTCTACCGCTACGACCCCAAGGCCAACCCCGAACTGCCGCTGACCGCCGCCGACCCGGCCTTCGTCCAATTGCCACCCGGCAGCGGGCCGCGCCATCTGTTGTTCAGCGCCGATGGCAAGCACGCCTGGCTGACGCTGGAGATGAGCGCACAGGTCGCGGTGTTCGATTACCGCGAGGGCCAACTGACCCAGCGCCAATTGGTCGACCTGGCGCCGGGTAAGCCGCAGGCGGGCAGGGCGGCGGCTGCGCTGCACGCCTCGAAGGACGGCAAGTTCCTGTACGTGAGCAATCGGGGGACCAGCAACGAAGTGCTGGTGTTCGCCATCGACCCGGCCGCCGGTACGCTCAAAGAACTTCAGCGCCGCTCCGTGGAAGGGGACCATCCGCGAGAGTTCAGTCTGGATCCGAGTGAAAAATTCATGCTGATCGGCAACCAGAAGAGCAATCAGATCGTGGTGGTGGAGCGCGATCTCAAGACCGGTCTGCTGGGTAAAACCGTGCAGAAGTTGGCGATGGATGCACCGAGCGATCTGAAATTCATACTGCGTCAATAGACCGCAGGCCCCGTTTTTCGGGGCCTGCGCCGTTGTATCAATGAGGCTGATATTCGCTAGCAGTGCAAAGCATTTCAAGACGAGACGCCTCGGCGCGTAAGTTTGCTTCACGGCCCAACCGGGCAAGACAGCCAACTGAATCCGAGGATACCGCCATGAACCTTAACCTTTTTTCCGTGATCGCCGCTTCCGCTATCTCCGCCACCGTGGCATTGCCAGCCAGTGCCAGCATCGAGATCAGCGACAAGAAAAATCGCACCCAGACCTACACCGAGAAATACCTGCAACAAAGCGCCAACTTCTACGCCGCCCTGGATCACAAGTCCCAACACTGAGCGACGTGCGACCTCTGAAACCTGCGATCTTTTCATCTTTCAAGAAGAGAAAAGATCGCAGGCTTCGTCGTTTTCATAAGGCGCTTCAGGGTGTTCTGAAAATCCCGCTGTAATATCACATGGCCATGTGTTTAAATTTGACGCTGAAAAATTGACTCCTCCTCACAAGGATCAACACCATGGCGATGCGTCTGGCAATGATGCTGCTGTTCCTCTATTCCACCCCGATTGTTTCTGCCGCCCAGCCGGTTCCCGGCGAGCCGGAAGCGGCGCGTGAGCGATTACTCAGCTTGCTGCAAGAGTGATCGGGTGAATCAGTCAAGCCGCAGTCCTTGTGGGAGCGAGCCTGCTCGCTCCCACAAGGTCCACAGGTATTCAGCCGTCTTACTTGACTTCCACCGTACTCAGCCCATTCCCTTGACGATGCACCCGAATCTGCACCGGGATCCGCTCATGCATCTCCTGCACATGGGAAATGACCGCGACCTTGCGTCCCTGGGCCTGTAAGCCGTCGAGGGCATCCATTGCCAATTGCAGGGACTCAGGATCGAGGCTGCCGAAGCCTTCATCGATGAACAGCGATTCGATTCTCAGCGTACTGGACGCCATCGAGGCCAGGCCCAGGGCCAGGGCGAGGGATACCAGGAAGGTTTCGCCGCCGGACAATGAATGCACCGAGCGCAGCTCATCACCCATTTCCGTGTCCAGCACCAACAGACCGAGCATGCTGCCGCCGCGCTTGAGCCGGTAGCGTCGCACCAGTTGTCGCAGTTGGGCATTGGCGTGGTGCACCAGTAAGTCGAGGTTGTAGGCCTGGGCCAGTTTGCGGAAGCGATCGCCGGTGGCCGAGCCGATCAGTGCATCCAGTCGCGCCCAGCGCTGGTATTCGGCGTAAGCCTGTTCGATTTGCAAGGCCAGGGCCTGGTTGGCGTTCTGCCGGCGTTGATCTTCGGCTTGCTGGGCGCGTAGTTCGGCGCACTGCTGTTCGCTGGCGTCACATTGCGTCTGCAGTTCGTTGAGGGCATCGACCAATTGTTCCGGCGACAGATGGCCGTTGTGCTGGGCCTGATGGTTCTGCAAACGCTGCTCACGTTCGGTCAGCAGCACACGGGCCTGTTCGATGGCTTTCTCGGTGTTGAGCAGTCGCTGGCGCAATTGCCCGACGTGTTGCTCGTCCAGGCCGAGCAGCGCTTCAAGGGCGGCGTCGTCCAACTCCGGATGGGAAGTGCGCCATTGGGCAATGCCGGCGGCCAGCGCCTGACATTCCGTCTCCAGCGCCAGCGCCTGTTCCTGGCGGGCCTTGAGTTCGGTAGCCAGTTGCACGAGGCTGTTGCGCAGCTCGTGCAGTTGCTGGTTGGCCGTCGTCTCGGCGGCGCGTGCCTGCTCCAGGGCCTGGTCGAGCTGCTGCTGCCACTGTTCGGCGCTGGCGTGATCGCCCAGCAATTGTGTGAGTCTTTGTTGGCAAGCCTGCCGTTGCTCGGTCAAGGCCTGGAGTTGCTGGCGCGCCGACTCCAGTTGCTGGGTCCGGGTCTGCTGGCGGTCCTGTTCTTTCTCCAGGGTTTGCTGGCGCTGGAGCTGTTCGCTGAGTTCCTCGCGCTGCTGTTCCTGCTGCTCCAGACGCTGGGCGATCTGCCGGTCCAGCTGCAGGAAGGTGGCGGCGGGTTCGGTGCGCAGGGCTTGCAGGGTGTCGGCGGGCAGCAAGGTGCTGAAATGGCTCAGCTCCTCGTCCAGGCGCTGACGGTCGTGGGCCAGTTCCTGTCGCTGCTTATCCAGGTGTTGGGTTGCCTGCTGGCTCGCCGTTTCAGCGCTGCGCAGGCGTTGAGTCAGGCGCGAAGCGTCCTGTTGCAGGGTCAGGAGGGCGGCTTGTCGTTGTTCATCCTGGGTGATGCGTTGGTGGAGCTGGTTGTTCTGCTGGGTCAGCCAGGCCTCGCGTCGGATCCCGTCCTGCGCCAGCAGTGGCGCGGACAGCGGATGGGCTTCAAGGCTGGGCGCCAGGCCTTGCTGCTGGCTGGCGAGCTGTTCCTGTTGCTGGCGCAGCTCTTTGAGCTGGGCGATGACGCCGCTGTATCGGGCGCGCAGGTCGATGACCTTTTCATTGAGCAGGTCGACGGCTTTGCGGGCGTTGGCCTCTTCATGCTCATCATGACGGCCGAGGCTTTGCAGCAGGGCCTCGGGTTGATGGTAAGGATGCTCGACGCTGCCGCACACCGGGCAGGGCTGGTCGTCCTGGAGTTGGGCCCGCAGTTGCTCAACGCTTTCGCTACGGGCCAGGCGTTGGCGCTCCAACAGTTCACGGGTGACCGTCAGGGTCTGTTCGGCAAGCGCCAGTTCGGCCTTGGCTTCACTGCCCTCGCGCACCAGCCGGTCGCGCTCCTGCAACGCCTGTTGCTGGCGTTGTTCCAGTTCGGCATTGCGCTTGTCCAGCTCTTGCTGTTGGGCCCACAGCCGCGTCAGCTCCTCGAACGCACGCTGTTGTTTGCGGTTGTCCTGTAGCAGGTTGCCAAGCAACTGGATCTGTTCGGCCACTGCTTCGGGCTCGGCGCCGGCTTCCTTGTAGAGCACTTCCAGTTCTTGCCGGCGGGCCGTCAACTCCTCGCTGGCGCTGGCGGCGCTTTGCTCCAGGGCGGCGAGTTCGGTCTGGCCCTTGTTCAGGCGGTTGCCGATCAGCATCAGTTGCTGGAGGCGATCGCGATAGGCATTCCAGGCGTCACTCAACGGGGCGAGGTGCAGGCTCTGCTCCAGCTCATCGGCGATGCGCTGTAAGCGCCCGGCCACCTGCCGTTGCTGTTCCTGCAAGGTTTCAAGGGTGTGCTGGCCCTCGGTGCAGGCTTGTTGGGCCTGCTGTTGGCGCTCGGCGCCCTGGTCGGCGTCACTGGACAGGCGGGCGAGGGTGCTCTGCTCTTCGAAAGCCTGGCGCAGCAACGGCGCGCTGTCGGTGCTTTGCTGGCGGGCCGCAACCAACGCCAGTTGCGCTGCACCCAGGGCCTTTTCCAGTTGCGTCTGTCGTTCGGTCAGGTCGATCTGTTGCTGGCTGAGCTGCTGGATCTGTGCCGCCAGGGGCGCCAGTTGCCGGGTCAGTTCCGTCTGGCGGATGAACTGATGCCGCTGGGGCGCCAGTTGCTCCAGGCGAGTCAGTTTCAGGCGGTCGTCCGCCAGGGCGTTCCATTCGGCCTGGGCCTGTTGCAGTT
Source organism: Pseudomonas uvaldensis (assembly GCF_021271205.1). Lineage (GTDB taxonomy): Bacteria > Pseudomonadota > Gammaproteobacteria > Pseudomonadales > Pseudomonadaceae > Aquipseudomonas > Aquipseudomonas uvaldensis. Next base: position 28,484 of record NZ_JAIWKS010000007.1, on the reverse strand, counting down.
GCTCGGTGGCGCTGGCGTGTTCGTCCTGCAGCTGGTGCAGGTCCTTGAGCCAGGTGTGCTGCTGCTCCAGTTGCTTGAGTTGTGCCTGCTGGGTCTTGAGCCGTTGCTGGGCTTCGTTGAAACGCTGGTCCAGCTCCGCACGTGCTTCAGGTGCCAATGGCGTGACGCCAGTAGCCTGCTCCTGCAATTGCCGGTGGTTTTCCTTGGCGTGCTTGGCCTTGTCGAAGGCCCGCCGGCCGAGCCGGGTGTACAGGGCGGTGTCGGTGAGCTTTTCCAGCAGCTCGCTGCGTTCGTTGTCATCGGCCTTGAGAAAGGCGCTGAACTCACTCTGCGCCAACAGCACGGCGCGGGTGAACTGCTCGAAGTTCAGGCCCAGGACCGCTTCGAGCTGAGTCTTGTATTCACTTTTCTGGCTTGCCAGCAATTGATCGTTGTCCAGGTCCCGCAGGCTCTGGCGGCTGGCTTGCAGTTTGCCGCCAGCCTTTTCCCGGGCGCGATTGGCCTCCCAGCGGGCGCGATAGCGGCGCCCGTCGATGCCCCGGAAATCCACTTCGGCGTAGCCCTCGCCGGTGCCGCGGCGCAACAGCGTGCGTGGGTCGCCCGTGGCGATCTCGCCGTCGGCATCCGGGACCTTGGCGTCGCGCCCGGTGTTGTTGAGGCGCGGTACGGCCCCGAACAACGCCAGGCACAGTGCGTCGAGCAACGTGCTCTTGCCGGCGCCCGTCGGGCCGGTGATGGCGAACAGGCCGGCGCTGGCGAGGGGTTCGGCGGTGAAATCGATGTCGAACGGGCCAGCCAGGGAGGCGAGGTTCTTGAGGCGGATCGCAAGGATCTTCATGGCTGCTCGTCCTCCATCTGCACGTCCTGCAACAGCGCGGCAAAATCCTGGAGGGTCTGTTCGTCCACTTCGTTGCCATAGGTGTCCTGCCAGGCGCGGCTGAACAGCTCGTGCGGGCTCAGTTGATCCAGCTCGATCAGCGCCGCGTCGTCATCGGCGCGCCCGGCATCGCCGGTGCCGGCGTACTCGGCGGCGATCCGCACCAGGCGCACGGCTTTGCCTTGCAGTGCACTTTCCACCTGGTGGCGCAGGTCTGGTTGCGGTTCGTCGAGGCGTACCCGCACTTCCAGCCAGGGTTGGCGTTGGACATCGGCCAGCAGGTCGACGTCGGGCAATTCCTTGAGTTGCACCAGGATCTCGGCGAGGGGCGCCGGGCCCAGGCGTTGCAGATTGACGGCACGGGGAATCAACCGTGGCTCGACCTTCGCCAGGGTTTCGCCGTCCAGGGTGATGTCCAGGATCTGATGTTGATAGCCGATCTCGGAGAACGACAGAGGAATTGGCGAGCCGCTGTAGCGGATGCGTTCCTCGCCGTTGACCTTCTGTGGCTTGTGCAAATGACCGAGGGCAACGTAGCTGATGCTCGTGCCGAACAGGCTGGCGGGCAGGGCCTCGGCGTTGCCGATGATCAGGCTGCGCTCCGAGTCTTCGGACACGGAACCGCCGGCCATGTGGGCGTGACTGACGGCAATGAGTGCCTGGCCTTTCTTGCGCTTGGCGTTGGCAGCGGCGATCAGCCACTCGTGGACCTGACCGATGCCTCGCAGGTAATCATCCCCCAGTTGCGCGCCGGTCACTTCGGCGGGACGCAGGAACGGCAGGGCCAGGCACCACGCCTTGACCTTGCCCTTGGCGTCGGGCAGCGGCAGCAACAGGCGCTCGACGTCCAGTTGTCCGTCGTCCAGCCACAACACCCGGCCCAGGGCATGGGTACGCAACCGCCGCATCAGGGGGGCGGGCAGTTCGATCCGTGAGCCGGAGTCATGGTTACCGGCAATCATCACGATGGTCAGGTTGGGGGTTTGTTCATGGGCGCTGACGATGAAGTCGTACAGCCGCTCCTGGGCTTTGACCGGTGGGTTCACGGTGTCGAAGATATCCCCGGCGATCAGCAGTACGTCGGGTTTTTCACTGGCCAACTGGCGCAGCAGCCACTGGAGGAAACACGCGTGCTCGAAATCGCGCTCCTGGCCGTGCAGGTTTTGCCCCAGGTGCCAGTCGGAGGTGTGGAACAGACGCAAGGTGAACTCCATAAAACAGATAATGGCCGCAGGAAGGGAGAGGCGGCTAAAAGAAACAGAGTTTACTGGGAAACAGGCGAGAGGACGTGTTCAACTTCTTACTTTGGGAGCATTTGCTGTGGGAACAATTGCTGTGGGAGTAAAGCTTGCTCGCGATAGCGGTGGGTCAGGTTGCAGTGAGGTTGAAAGGGATGGCCTCATCGCGGGCAAGCCTTGCTCCCACAGGTCCCCAGGGGTTCGCTTCCCCTGACTACTTGGGGTACAGCGGTGGCAAGCCCGAGTCGCCGGCCGAGTTCGGCGTGCCCTCGGTGGGCGGAATGGCACGAATCGCCCGCCACAGGTCTTCACCTTGCCAGTGCTGGCCGGTTTCGCTGTAGAGGGCACCATTGAGGCCATCGAGGGCGTCGGACAGCGGCACGAAGCGCGCCGCCATGTCGGCCAGTGTTTCCGGTTGCTGTCGGGCCCAGGCATCCAGTGCCTGGCGGGTGGCGTGAGGGTCGTTGGCCAGGCAGGTCCGCTTGAGGTCGTCCAACAGGGTGCGCGGGCTCGGTCCGGCCTGGGCCGCACGCAGGACCGCCGGTTGCGAGCGGGCCCGCCACCACAGACCGAAGCCCAGTAATGTGGTACAGGCCAGCAGCAACGAAGTCAGTTGCCAATACCACAGCGCGTCGCTGTCGACCGTCGTCACGACCTGGGGCGCACCCGCCGGTGTGTCCACCATCAGGCTTGGATTGTTCGCCACCTGCAGGGTCCGCGCCGGGAGGCTGGTTCGGTCCAGGTGATTCTCCAGGGTGTTCCACCAGATCACTTCCACCGGTGGCAGTTCGATGGTCCCGCTGCGGTTGGGCACCAGCGCCTCGCGGTCCTCGCGACTGCCCACCAGCCCGCGTTCACTGCTGCGGCTGCTGAGAACCGGTTGGTCGGGATAACGACGCAAGCCATTGATCTCCGTGGCGGGCAGGGGGGGTAACTGGGAGCTGGCCAGGCCTTCGGCTTCAAGGGTCAGGCTGCGGGTCAGGGAATCGCCCACCTGGCTGTGGGTCGGTTCGGGGCTCCAGCTTTCGCTCAGGGAAAGGCTGCGGGCCGGCAGCCACGGCACATCGGGCGGATAGCTGGCCGGCTTGGGGTCGACGGTCAGTCGCAGGTGTTCGGAACTGACGCGCATCAGCTGGCCGGGCTTGGGTCCCGATGGCGCGGCGCCCTGGGCCACCGGCTCGACCAGGGTCGCGCTGAACGTCTGGGCCGGTATCGTCAGTTCGCCGCTGCGCTGGGGGTAGATGCCATAGCGCAGCTCGATCACGCCATGACGTACGTCATTGATGACTTTTTCATAGGTGCGCGATTCGCCTAGCTGCTCGGTGCGGGCATCGGGGATGTGCAGCGGCGTCAGGCTGCTGTCGTCGTACAGCGACACCGAATGGTAGATACGCAAGGTCAGGATCGCCTGGGCCTGCACGTACACGCGGTTCTGGTCGAGGCTGGCTTCGATGAACACCGGTGCCAGAGTGCCTGAGGCGTTGCGGGTTTCGCTTTCGATCACTTGCAGGGTGATCGGTTGGCTGCTCACTTCCCCCAGTTGCAGGGAAGGGATGATCACGGTGCCGCTCTGGCGTGGCAGCAGGGTCACGATCCAGCGAGTGGTTGCGCGGTTTTCGCCGTCCAGGGTCGTCAGTTGGTTGACCTGGCGGGTGCCACGCACATCGAACAGCGCCTGGAGCGGCCCCAGGTCAGGCTTGCCGAACAGCGTGGCGTCGTTGGATTCCAGGGTCAGCTCCACCGTTTCCCCGGAGTTCAGGCGGCTGCGATCGACACTGGCGGTCAACTGCGCGGCCTGGGCTGCGCAGATCCAGAGCAGCAAGACAAGGAACTGGACGGTGACGCGGATCATTGGGTTTTTCCCTGGACCTGGTGGCTTTGTTGTTCATACCAGAATTTACGCCGGAGCAGTTCGCCCGGATTGTCCGGAATCTGGCGCAACCATTGTTCCAGGGCCTGGCGTTGTTCTTCTTCGTTGCGTTGGCCGGCGGCGGGGCGCAGCGGCGGAGTGGTGGTCTGTTCATCGGGCAATTCGCTGCCCGGTACCTCCTGGGCGCTGTCGGGTGTCGTGTGCGATGCCTGGGCTTCATCCGGCGGGGCCGTTGCCTCGTCGGATGGCGATTGGGCCTGCGAGGACTGGGACGGCGTTTCGGCGCTCGGCGATTGTACCGCGGAGTCCGGCGATTCGTTATCGGCAGGCTTGGGCTCGTCCGGGGAGGCCTGTTCTTTCAACAGGCTCTGCACCAGGGCTTTATTGGTCTGGGCGGGGCGCAGGTCCGGTTGCAGCTCCAAGGCTTGTTCATAAGCATCCAGCGCGGCTTCCAGCTCGCCGCTCCTGGCCAGTGCGTTGCCGCGATTGTAATGGGCGCGGGCGTCGGAGCCCTCGGCAAAGCGTCGGGCGGCTTCGCTGTACTCTCCGGCTTCGTAGAGGGCAACGCCTTGCCATTGGCTGTCCTGGAAATGGGCGGCGGCCTCGGCCGGACGTTTTTGCTTGAGCAAATGCTGGCCTTGTTGGTCGGGGCGCAACCACAAGTCTTCGAATTCGAAGGCGTGCCCGGTCTGTGGCAGCACGAACAGCAGCGGCAGGCAGAACAGCCAGCCCCGGCGCCCGGCACAGGCCGCCAGCAGCAACAGTGGCAGGAGCAACCAGTACCCCTGGTCGGCCCAGGTGTCCAGGCGCAGCGTCTGGCCGTCGTGGCGCAGATGGCGAGGGCCATCCAGCAGACCGAGGCCTCGCAGGTCGCTGTCGTCCAGACGTGCGGGGCGGTAACGGCCGTCCAGTTCGTTGATGAAGGATTTGAGGCTGGGGTTGTCCAGGCGCGGTATCAGAATCGCGCCTTGCGCATCCTTGAGGTAACTGCCATCGCTTTGAGCCACCGGCGCGCCCTCTCGCGTACCGATGCCCAGCATCAGCAAACGGGTGGCCGAGCCGTCCAGCACCTGGCGGATGCCCTGGCGTTCCTGCTCGTTCAAGGACGAGCCGATCAGCAGGATCCGGCCATGACCCAGTCCGCCCTGGTCCAGCAGGGCCATGGCCTTGTTGATTGCCAGGTCGGCGCGATGCCCCGCTTGAGGCATGATCGAAGGGGTCAGGGCTTCGAGCAGGTTGGCGCTGGTGGACAGGTCGTCGGACAGCGGCACCAGCGTATGAGCACTGCCAGCGTAGACGACGATTGCGGTCTGGGCATCGCTGCGGTTATGCAGCAGGTCCAGCAGCTTGCGCCGCGCCTGTTCCAAACGAGTGGGCGGTACGTCGGTGGCGAGCATTTCCGGGGTCAGTTCGAAAACCACCACCAGTGGGTCGGCGGGCTTCTGGCTGGCCTGTTCGACCCGTGCCCAGCTGGGCCCGAGCAACGCCAGCACCATCAACAGCCAGCCCAGGCCGAGGGCAATCCAGGGCAAGCGGCTTTCCCGGCCGCTGCCGCCACTGAGCAGTACGGCATGGAACGCCGGCGGCAGGATCATCTGCCAGCGACCGACCCGTTTCTGCCGATGCCACAGTTGCCAGAGCAGCCATCCCAGCAAGGGCAGCACCAACAAGAAAGCGGGGCGCAACCAGTGCGGCCACAGACCGATCATCGCCGCCTCCGCAAACGTAGGCGCTTGAGCCGTTGGCGCCATTCGACGGATTGGGCAGGTTGGAACAGCGACTGGCTGAACAGGCGCTGCAAGGGGTTGTCCGGCCAGCGTTCGCGGGCCGCGAGCAATACGCTCAGCAGCAGGGCGGCACTCAGTGGCCATTGATACAGCGCCCGGCTGGGACGTGCCTGGGTCGGTTGCTGGACCACCGGTTCGAGTTGGTCGAGCGTGCCCTTGATCTCAAGCAGCTGTCCGCCGTCCTGGGCCCGGAAATATCGACCGCCTGTAACCTGTGCGATTTCCCTGAGTGTGGGTTCATCCAAGTCCAGGCTCGGATTGACGCCGAGGAAACCCGCCGTGCCGCTTTGCTCCGGATCGGCGCCAATGCCGATCGGGTAGATTTTCACGCCCTCGTCGGCAGCCAGCCGGGCGGCGGTCAACGGATCGATTTCGCCACCGTTATTGGCGCCGTCAGTGACCAGGATCAGCACACGGCTGTTGGCCGGGCGCTGGCGCAGGCGCTTGAGCGCCAGGCCAATGGCGTCGCCAATGGCGGTATTTTTGCCGGCGATGCCGATGCGCGCCTCGTCGAGCCAGCGTCGCACGGTACGGCGATCGAAGGTCAACGGTGCTTGCAGATAAGCCTGGCTGCCGAACAGGATCAGGCCGACCCGGTCGCCTTCGCGGTTTTCGAGAAAGTCCCCCAGCATCTGTTGGACCAGCGTCAGGCGACTGACCTCTTCGTCCTGCCAGCGCATGTCAGGAAAGTCCATGGACCCGGAAACATCCACCGCCACCAGCAGGTCACGGCCGCTGGCAGCAATCGGCAACGGCTCGCCCAGCCATTGGGGGCGGGCGGCGGCGATCAGCAGAAGCAGCCAGAGCAGGATGAAAGGTGCCTGCTGGCGCCAGCTCGGCAGGCTGGACCGGGCGCGACGGCCGACGAGGCCTTCGAGGTCTTCCAGGAAACTGACCTTGAGCACCGATTCGCCGCTGTCGGCCGGAGGCAGCACCAGGCGCATCAGCCAGGGCAGCGGCAGCAGGGCGAAGATCCACGGCCAGGCGAACTCAAACATGCTTGCGAATCCAGATTTCGATGGCCTGGGTCAGGCCGGCGATGGCTTTGTCGTCCAGCTTGCACTCCGGTTTGTAAGCACCTTCGACCAGCACCATCCAGCGAGTCAGGCCGGCCGCCGGGCAGCGGTTATCCAGGAAGGCCAGCCATTTTCGCCCGTTGAGAGTGTGGCTCTGGCTGTAGGGGTAGTGGTTGCGGCACACGCGCTTGAGCAGTGCGTTGAGCTGTTGTAGCCAGGCGCCGGCCGGCGCGCCGTCGTAGGGCTTGGACAGTTGGGCGAGTTCGGCCAGGGCGGCCAGGCGCACTGGGTCCAAGGGTTGCTCGGCGCTGGCGGTGGTGCGCTTTGCCGGGATGAACCGGCGTAATTGCCACAGGCCCAGGCCCAGGAGCGGCAACAGCACCAACAGCAGCCACCAGCCCGGCGCGGGAGGCCAGAAGCCGATAGGGGGCGGCGCCATCAGCGGCTGTAATTGATCGAGACTGCTCATCGGCTTTTCCCCGGTCGTCCGGGATTCAAGTATTCGCGCAATTGTTCGACCATGTCACCCTGAGTACTCAGTGGCATCAGCAGGATCCGCAGTTTCTGCGCGAGCATTTCCCAGCGACCCAACCGTGCTTCGGCCTGGGCGCGATAGGCCTGGCGCAGTTCGACATTCAGCGTATCGAGCTCCAACTGCGCGCCGCGCTGGGCAAAACGCAGCAGACCAGCCGCGGGCAAGGCGTGATCCAGTGGATCCGACAGCGGCAGCAGCAACAGGTCGCAGTGTCGCGACAGCAGGCTCAGTTGTTGCTCGGCACTGTCGGACAGCGCACGCTCATCGCAGATCACGATCACCAGGCTGCCGGGTCGCAGCACTTCCCGGGCCCGACGCAAGGCAATGCCGAACGAATCGCGATCAGGCTCGCCTTCGGTATGCAGTGACTGATTGACCCGCACCAAGCGGTTGAGCAGTTGCAGCAGGCTCTGCTTGCTGCGTCGGGGCTTGACCTCGTAATGGGTATTGTTGCCGAACACCAGGCCGCCGACCCGGTCGTTGTGCCCCAGCGCGGCCCAGCCGAACAGACTGGCGGCCTGGGCGGCGAGTACGGACTTGAAGGTCAGCCCCGAGCCGAAGAACAGTCGATGGCTTTGCTCGATCATGATGAAGATCGGCCGTTCCCGTTCTTCGTGGAACAGCTTGGTGTGGGGTTCCTGGGTGCGAGCGGTCACGCGCCAGTCGATGGTGCGCACGTCATCGCCGGCCTGATAGACCCGCACCTGGTCGAAGTCCACACCGCGCCCACGCAGCTTGGAGTGGTGCAGGCCGATCAGCGGGCTGCGCTGGCCGGGCGTGGAGAACAACTGCACTTCGCGCACGCGATGACGCATCTCGATCAGCTCCGACAGGCTGACGCGGATGCCCGGTGCGGGCGCCAGTGGGTTATTCATGAGTCATGCTCAAGCGACAGCGACGACGTCGAGAATCCGCTGAACGACCCGATCCTGATCGATGCCCGCGGCTTCGGCTTCGAACGAGAGGATGATGCGGTGGCGCAGCACGTCGAACAACACTGCCTGGATGTCCTCGGGGCTGACGAAATCGCGTCCGGCCAGCCAGGCGTGGGCTCGGGCGCAGCGGTCCAGGGCGATGGAGCCCCGCGGGCTGGCGCCGTAGGCGATCCACTCGGCCATTTCCGGGTCGAACTTGGCCGGGTTGCGGGTGGCCATGACCAGTTGCACCAGATATTCCTCCACGGCGTCGGCCATGTACAACCCGAGGATCTCCTTGCGGGCGACGAATATTGCTTGCTGGCTCACACGGCGCTCGGGCGTGGCTTCGCCGTGCAGCGCTTCGCCCCGGGCCTGCTGGAGAATACGGCGTTCCACGGCAGCGTCCGGGAAACCGATCTTGACGTGCATCAGGAACCGGTCGAGCTGGGCTTCGGGCAGCGGGTAGGTGCCTTCCTGCTCGATCGGGTTTTGCGTAGCCATTACCAGGAACAGCGGCGACAGCTCATAGGTGCTGCGCCCGACGCTGACCTGCCGCTCGGCCATCGCTTCGAGCAGCGCAGACTGGACCTTGGCCGGGGCACGGTTGATTTCGTCCGCCAGCACCAGGTTATGGAAGATCGGCCCCTGCTGGAACACGAAGCTACCGGTTTCCGGACGATAGATCTCCGTACCGGTGATGTCGGCGGGCAGCAGATCGGGGGTGAACTGGATGCGATGGAACTGCGCCTCGATGCCTTCGGCCAACTCCTTGATGGCCTTGGTCTTGGCCAGCCCCGGCGCGCCTTCCACCAGCATGTGGCCGTCGGCAAGCAGGGCGATGAGCAGGCGCTCGATGAGTTTTTCCTGGCCGAGGATCTGCGTTGAAAGAAAGGTTCGCAGCGCCAGCAGCGCTTCACGATGTTCCATCGATGACTGTTCCTGGAAAGGGAGGCCCGGGGCATTCGGATAATGCCGGGGCTGGGGGCGTTACTTTAATGCATGGCGGGGGGCGGCGACTAACGGGATTTTGAGTGGCCGTGTGGATTTGTGATCGGTTTGGAAGCACAGGGAAGGGATCTTGCTCTCGTTTGAGTGGGAAGCTCTCACATAAAGGGATGTTTATCCGGACACAGGAGTGTTCTGGAGATCGCAAAACCTGTGGGAGAGGGCTTGCTCGCGAAGACGGCGGTACATTCGACATGGATGGAGTCTGAACCACCGCCATCGCGAGCAGGCTCGCTCCCACAGGGTCTGTGGAAGGCCTGGATTTGCGAGCGTTCGCTGGAGCTGTGGAAGCAGAGATTGCTCGCGATATAGGCGACGCGGTTTGGCGGCAGCGCCAACTGTCGGTTAGCGCGAGTACTTGGCTCCCATTGGGATCAAAGCTCGCTGATATAAGTCCCGGTCCCCCGGAGAATATTCTGCAAGGTCAATTCCACCTCGGCCAGGTCCGCGGCATCGGTGTCGTGGCTGATCTCCAGCACATCGTCGCCGTCGAGGGCATCTGCGTCCGCTGCGGCGACCTCGATCTTCAGCAAGGTCGGTGACAGGGTGACCTTGACCCCGTCCAGGGTCGAAGGCTCGCCATCAAGCGCAATCTCCAGCTCGTCCTCGTCGGGATAGCGGGTCATCAGGAACATTTCGCCCTGGGCGCTGTGGCAGCAGAGCATGGCCATGTTGTCTTCTTCTTCATCACACGGGTTGGCGATCAGAAGGGCGGTGGTCATTTGCATGGTGATGGCTCCAGGATCGAGTGCACCTGCGGGGTGCGAAAAGTGGATTTTGCCAGCGCCAAGGATTTTCTGCTGGTTTACCGCTTAGGGGGGCTGTTTGGTTCCCAGCCTGCTAGGGTTATCCGGTGCGTACCGGCTGTTTAGCTAGCCGATGACCGAATATGTCGCAGCGCTGCAAGCATGCCCATTGTCGCACTCGTTAAGCTGCGCAACGGATGTGCACGTGCAAAGGCCACCCCCCGGTGTTTTTTGCAGGTGTTCATTACATGGAATTTAGATGGAAAAGGAATGTGACCTGCGGGTCTTGTCCAGCTTCACCCACCTGTCGTCCTGTTTCCTCTGCCCGAGAACCAGGAACAGGATGGCCGGCAGCCCGAAAGGGGTTGCACGACGCTTTCATCAATAACAAGCCCAAGCGGAGTACCACAGATGGCGTTCTTCACCGCAGCCAGCAAAGCCGACTTCCAGCATCAACTGCAAGCGGTACTGGCGCAGCACATCAGTGAACAGGCACTGCCACAAGTGGCGCTGTTCGCTGAACAATTCTTCGGCATCATTTCCCTCGATGAACTCACCCAGCGCCGGTTGTCCGACCTCGCTGGCTGCACCCTGTCTGCCTGGCGCCTGCTTGAGCGCTTCGATCACGCGCAACCGCAGGTGCGTGTGTACAACCCCGATTACGAACGCCATGGCTGGCAATCGACCCACACCGCCGTGGAGGTGCTGCATCACGACCTGCCGTTCCTGGTGGATTCGGTGCGTACCGAGCTGAACCGTCGTGGCTACAGCATCCATACCCTGCAAACCACTGTGCTGAGCGTGCGCCGTGGCGCCAAGGGCGAGTTGCTGGAAATCCTGCCCAAGGGCACCCAGGGCGAGGGAATTCTGCAAGAGTCGCTGATGTATCTGGAAATCGACCGCTGCGCCAACGCCGCCGAACTCAATGTCCTGAGCAAGGAACTTGAGCAAGTGCTGGGCGAAGTACGGGTGGCCGTGGCCGACTTCGAACCGATGAAAGCCAAGGTCCAGGATATTCTCGTCGGCCTGGACAACAGCGCCTACGCCATCGATGCCGATGAAAAGAGCGAAATCAAGACGTTCCTGGAATGGCTGGTGGGCAACCACTTCACCTTCCTGGGCTATGAAGAGTTCGTGGTCCGCGATGATGCCGAAGGCGGTCACATCGAGTACAACCCCGATTCGTTCCTTGGCCTGACCAAACTGCTGCGCGCCGGCCTGACCGCCGACGACCTGCGCATCGAGGACTACGCCGTCAACTACCTGCGCGAACCGACGCCGCTGTCGTTCGCCAAGGCCGCGCACCCGAGCCGCGTGCACCGTCCGGCCTACCCGGACTACGTGTCGATCCGTGAAATCGACGCTGACGGCAAGGTCATCAAGGAATGCCGCTTCATGGGCCTGTACACCTCTTCGGTGTATGGCGAAAGCGTGCGGGTCATCCCGTATATCCGTCGCAAGGTCGAGGAAATCGAACGTCGTTCGGGTTTCCAGGCCAAGGCGCACCTGGGCAAGGAACTGGCCCAGGTACTCGAGGTTCTGCCTCGCGACGACCTGTTCCAGACGCCGGTGGACGAGCTGTTCAGCACCGTGATGTCGATCGTGCAGATCCAGGAACGCAACAAGATCCGCGTGTTCCTGCGCAAAGACCCGTATGGCCGTTTCTGCTACTGCCTGGCCTATGTGCCGCGTGACATCTATTCCACCGAAGTTCGCCAGAAGATCCAGCAGGTACTGATGGATCGCCTCAAGGCCACGGACTGCGAATTCTGGACCTTCTTCTCCGAGTCCGTACTGGCCCGCGTGCAGTTGATCCTGCGGGTGGACCCGAAAAACCGTATCGACATCGACCCGCTGCTGCTGGAAAAGGAAGTGGTGCAAGCCTGCCGCAGCTGGAAGGACGACTACGCCAGCCTGGTCATCGAGAGCTTCGGCGAAGCCCAGGGCACCAACGTGCTGGCGGACTTCCCGAAAGGCTTCCCGGCCGGTTACCGCGAGCGCTTTGCCGCGCATTCGGCGGTGGTGGACATGCAACACCTGCTGAGCCTGAGCGAATCCAATCCATTGGTAATGAGCTTCTATCAGCCACTTGGCCAGGTGTCCGGCCAGCGTGAACTGCATTGCAAGCTGTACCACGCCGACGCGCCGCTGGCGCTGTCCGACGTCTTGCCGATCCTGGAAAACCTCGGCCTGCGCGTGCTGGGTGAGTTCCCGTACCGCCTGCGCCACACCAATGGCCGCGAGTTCTGGATCCATGACTTCGCCTTCACCGCCGCCGAAGGCCTGGACCTGGACATCCAGCAGCTCAACGACACCCTGCAGGATGCCTTTGTCCACATCGTGCGCGGCGATGCCGAGAACGATGCGTTCAACCGCCTGGTGCTGACCGCCGGCCTGCCATGGCGCGACGTGGCGCTGCTGCGTGCCTACGCACGCTACCTCAAGCAGATCCGCCTGGGCTTCGACCTGGGTTACATCGCCAGCACTTTGAACAACCATACCGACATTGCCCGTGAGCTGACCCGGCTGTTCAAGACCCGCTTCTACCTGGCGCGCAAACTCAGCAGCGATGACCTGGAAGACAAGCAACTGCGCCTGGAACAGGCGATCCTCACGGCGCTGGACGACGTCCAGGTGCTCAACGAGGACCGCATCCTGCGTCGCTACCTGGACCTGATCAAGGCCACCCTGCGGACCAACTTCTACCAGACCGACGCCCACGGCCAGAACAAGTCCTACTTCAGCTTCAAGTTCAACCCGCACCTGATTCCGGAACTGCCGAAACCGGTGCCCAAGTTCGAAATTTTCGTGTACTCGCCACGGGTCGAGGGCGTGCACCTGCGCTTCGGCAACGTTGCTCGCGGCGGCCTGCGCTGGTCCGACCGTGAAGAGGATTACCGCACCGAAGTGCTGGGCCTGGTAAAAGCCCAGCAGGTGAAGAACTCGGTGATCGTGCCGGTGGGTGCCAAGGGTGGTTTCCTGCCACGTCGCTTGCCGCTGGGCGGCAGCCGGGACGAGATCGCGGCCGAGGGCGTTGCCTGCTACCGCATCTTCATCTCGGGTCTGTTGGACATCACCGACAACCTGAAGGATGGCGCCCTGGTACCGCCGGCCAACGTCGTGCGGCATGACAACGATGACCCGTACCTGGTGGTGGCGGCGGACAAAGGCACCGCGACCTTCTCCGACATCGCCAACAGTATCGCCATCGAGTACGGTTTCTGGCTGGGCGATGCGTTCGCTTCCGGCGGCTCGGCCGGCTACGACCACAAGAAGATGGGCATTACCGCCAAGGGCGCGTGGGTAGGCGTGCAACGCCACTTCCGCGAGCGTGGCATCAATGTCCAGGAAGACAGCATCACCGTGGTGGGCATCGGCGACATGGCCGGTGACGTATTCGGTAACGGCTTGTTGATGTCCGACAAGCTGCAACTGGTCGCGGCGTTCAACCACCTGCACATCTTCGTGGACCCGAATCCGGATCCGGCCAGCAGCTTCGCCGAGCGCAAGCGCCTGTTCGACCTGCCGCGTTCGGCCTGGACCGACTACGACACCAGCATCATGTCCGAAGGCGGCGGTATCTTCTCGCGCAGCGCGAAGAGCATCACCATCACGCCGCAGATGCAGGAACGTTTCGACATCAAGGCCGACAAGCTGACCCCGACCGAACTGCTGAACGCCTTGCTCAAGGCGCCGGTGGACCTGTTGTGGAATGGCGGTATCGGCACTTACGTCAAGGCCAGCAGCGAAAGCCACGCCGATGTGGGCGACAAGGCCAACGATGCACTGCGCGTCAATGGCAACGAGCTGCGCTGCAAAGTCGTGGGCGAGGGCGGTAACCTGGGCATGACCCAGCTGGGTCGCGTCGAGTTCGGCCTGCATGGCGGCGCCACCAACACCGACTTCATCGACAACGCCGGTGGCGTGGACTGCTCCGACCACGAAGTGAATATCAAGATCCTGCTCAACGAAGTGGTGCAGGCTGGCGACATGACCGACAAGCAACGCAACCAGTTGCTGGCGAGCATGACCGACGAAGTCGGTGGCCTGGTGTTGGGCAACAACTACAAGCAGACCCAGGCCCTGTCCCTGGCGGCCCGTCGCGCGTTCGTGCGGATCGCTGAGTACAAGCGTCTGATGAACGACCTGGAAGCCCGGGGTAAGCTGGACCGTGCCATCGAGTTCCTGCCGACCGAAGAACAACTGGCCGAGCGTGTCGCGGCGGGCCACGGCCTGACCCGTGCCGAGCTGTCGGTGCTGATCTCTTACAGCAAGATCGACCTCAAGGAGGCGCTGCTCAACTCCCTGGTGCCGGACGACGATTACCTGACCCGTGACATGGAGACGGCTTTCCCACCGACCCTGGTGAGCAAGTTCTCCGAGGCCATGCGTCGCCACCGCCTGAAGCGCGAGATCGTCAGCACGCAGATCGCCAACGACCTGGTCAACCACATGGGCATTACTTTCGTTCAAAGGCTCAAGGAGTCTACGGGCATGAGCCCGGCGAACGTGGCGGGTGCCTATGTGATCGTTCGGGACATCTTCCACCTCCCGCACTGGTTCCGTCAGATAGAAGCCCTGGACCACCAGGTTTCGGCCGACGTGCAACTGGAGCTGATGGACGAGCTGATGCGCCTGGGGCGTCGTGCAACGCGCTGGTTCCTGCGCAGCCGTCGCAACGAGCAGAACGCTGCTCGCGACGTTGCCCACTTCGGTCCGCACCTGGCGGCGCTGGGCCTCAAGCTCGACGAACTGCTGGAAGGCCCGACCCGCGAAGGCTGGCAGACCCGCTATCAGGCCTACGTGGCCGCCGGCGTGCCGGAGCTGTTGGCCCGCATGGTGGCAGGCACTACGCACCTGTACACCTTGCTGCCGATCATCGAGGCGTCCGACGTCACCGGCCAGAACGCCGCCGACGTGGCCAAGGCGTACTTCGCGGTGGGCAGTGCCCTGGACATCACCTGGTACTTGCAACAGATCAGCGCTCTGCCGGTGGAAAACAACTGGCAGGCCCTGGCCCGTGAAGCATTCCGCGATGACGTCGACTGGCAGCAGCGGGCGATCACCATCTCGGTCCTGCAAGAAGGCGACGGTTCCCAGGACGTGGAAACCCGCCTGGCACTGTGGCTGGAGCAGCATCACGGCATGGTCGAACGCTGGCGCGCAATGCTGGTGGACATCCGTGCCGCCAGCGGCACCGACTACGCCATGTACGCAGTCGCCAACCGCGAATTGCTGGACCTGGCGTTGGCAGGTCAGGCGGTCGTGACGGCTAACTGATCCGGCGTTGAATGAAAAGCCCCGCATTGAGAAATGCGGGGCTTTTTTTGTTGAATCCGGCGCAGGTTCAAATGCAAACAGGTCCCTTGTGGGAGCGGGCTTGCTGTTGTACCTGTCAGTTTTTCAGCGGGATCAACACCGCCTCTTTTTCGCCCATTACCATGAACACCAACAGTTTCGCCGGCTCGGTCGTGCTGGCGTTCTTCGAGACGAGGTGTTCGGAACCTGCCGCTTCATACCAGAACTCGCCTGCTTTGTAGGTCATCGCCGGTTCGCCTTTGACCTGGGAGGTGATAGCCCCCTCAAGCACGTAGGCCATGGCGGTGCCTTCGTGTCTGTGAGCGATGGACGACTGGCCCGGGGCATAGTCGACGGTCAGCATCATGGTTTTCTTGCCCGGCACGTTCTTCAGCATCTTTTCCTGGAGCACCTTGACGTTCTCGGGTGCGGCTTCGTGGGCGTGGACCTGGGCGAGGGGGAACAGGCCGAGGGCGGCGATCAGGCAGAGTGTTTTCATGGTGGTGTGTCCTTCATGGTTTAGGGTGAATTCGAATGAATCCACCCTAAGCCCCATACCCCATCAAACAAACGTCCAATTTTTCGGAAGGTCGGTAGACCAATACGCCGTTGCCGTGACTCTGTGGGCAGGGAATGGCATTCACACGATGGGGAAGCTGTTGAAGTCCACGCTGCGGGCCAGGCGGTTGTCGATCAAGCCGATAAAGCCTTGCACTTCGGGGCAGTTGAAGTGGGCTTGCATGGCCGCTTCCGATTGCCAGCGGGCGCTGACGGTCCAGCGGTCGCCGTCGACCGGGCAGCGGTCGACCATGTAGGCATCGCAGCCCGGTTGGGCCCGCAGGGTTTCGACGATCTGCTGCAACTGCCGGCCCAGCTCCTCCGAGCGGCCGGGGGCAGCCTGCACCTGCACGGTATTGATCACTTGACGGGACATGGCTCTGGCTCCTGAATCAAGTCGAACGGGGATCGTGGAACGATCAACGACACCGCAGCAGGATAGGCCCGCATGGGCGTGGCTCAAACAGCCAATGGGCGGATAAATGCCCAGTCCAATCTTCAGGCTACCTGCTGCAGGATGTCTCGCAGACGGTCCAGTGCGATGTCGATGTCGAGGGTTTCGATTGCGCCAAAGCCAAAGAACAGGCCGGGTCGCACAGGGGCTTCGTGGAAGAACCCCGCGATGCTGTAGAGCCCGATCTCGGCTTTTTTCGCCAGTTCGATCACCAGTGCCAGGTCGATGGGCACCTTGCACAGCACCGCCAGGTGAAAACCCGCAGTGGTGGGCACGGCCTCGAACCAGGGCGACAGATCCCCGGCCATGCGTGCCAGGATTCGCTCTCGCCGACCGGCATACAGGGTGTGACAGCGCCGGATATGCTTGAGTAGGCAGCCTTCGGCGATGAACTTGGCCAGCGCCCATTGGGGCAGGGTGGAGGTGTGCTGATCGGTGAGGCGCTTGGCCAGGATCACCGCTTCGAGAATCGCCGGAGGCAAGATGGCGTAGCCGAGCCGCAATTCGGGTAAGAGGGTCTTGGAGAAGGTGCCGACATACGCCACGATCCCGCGTTCGTCCATGCTTTGCAAGGAATCGGCGGGCCGGCCTTCGTAGCGGAACTCACTGTCGTAGTCATCCTCGATGATGATCGCGCCCAGCTCATAGGCCCGGGCCAGCAGGGCCTCGCGCCGGGCCTGGCTCATGGGCATGCCCAAGGGAAACTGGTGGGACGGGGTCACGTAGATCAGCCGTGTACCATCGGGAATCAGGTCCACGCGCATGCCTTGGTCATCCACCGGCACGCCTGCCACCGTGGCGCCATGGGAGCCGAACAGCAGGCGCGCCGGCGGATAGCCCGGATCCTCCATCGCCACCAGGCTACCGGGACGGGTCAGCACCCGTGAGATCAGATCCAGGGCTTGTTGCGCGCCGTTGCACACCACCACGTCATCGTCCTGGCAATTCACCCCACGGGAAAACGCGATGTGTCGGGCAACGGCGTTGCGCAGTGCCGGCAGGCCTTCGGGCTGGCTATAGAAACCCTTGGCATTGGCGATCTGGCGCAAGGCATGAGCAGTGCAGCGACGCCAGTCGTCCAGTGGGAATTGGCCCTTGCCGATGGCGCCGCCGATGAAATCGTAACGCAACGCGCTTTCGACGGTCGGGTGACGCAGCAAGTCCGGCATGCTGCGCCAGGCCTCGACGACCTCGGCTCCGGCCAGCTCGCGGTGGCTTTGTTTGCGCACGATTCTGGCTGGCCGTGCATTGACGTAGGTGCCCTTGCCGATGATGCCGGTGAGGAAGTTCTCGTAGGTCAACTGGGCATAGGTGTCGGAGACGGTCTTGCGGGAAATGCCCAGTTGCTCGGCAAGCAGGCGACTGGGTGGCAATTGCGCGCCAGCCGCCAGGCGGCCGCTTTCAATGGCGCTGCGCAATTGCTGGTATAACTGGCCTGCCAGGTCCTTGCGGCCGTTGATGACGACGTGAAGTTCCATACCCGTGGGCTCCTGGGCAAATGCCTGGCGGCAAGCGTCAAAGGCGCAAGATTAACCGTATTGCGCGACGGCATTGAAGTTGCGCGTAAAAATTTCCGCGAATTGGATCTGTCGCTGGCGGCGTCCAGGTTTTACTTTGGATCCGTCACCCGCCCCGGAGTCCGTCATGAGCCAGCGTCTGGATTACTACACTGCTTCCCCAAACGCCATGAAAGCCATGATCGGCCTGGAGGCATTGACCAGTCGCCTGAGTATCGAACCGTCACTGCTGCACTTGATCAAGATCCGTGCCTCGCAGCTCAATGGCTGCGCCTTTTGCACCGACATGCACTCAGTGGATGCCCGACGCCAGGGAGAGACTGAACGGCGTCTGTTCGCCGTGGCGGTCTGGCGTGACAGCGGATTCTTCACTCCCCGTGAACGGGCTGCATTGGCCTGGACCGAAGCGGTGACGTTGTTGGCCGAAAGCCAGGTTCCGGACGACCTCTATGCCTTGGCCCGAGCCCTGTTCAGCGAAGAAGAACTGGTGGATCTGACGCTCGCAATCAGCACCATCAACAGCTGGAACCGCCTGGCGGTGAGCTTTCGCCAGAGCCCCAGTACCTGAAGTTGCTAGCTTGTAGCGCTTGTGGGAGCAGGGCTTGAATGACTGGCAGTGGTGCCTGTATCGCGAGCAAGCTTTGCTCCTACAGTGTGGACTGCTGTGGGAGCAAGGCTTGCCCGCGATGAACGATAACGCAATGTCATTGACCGCTCGGCGGCCTCTGCGGCTTGACTGATGTGCCGAAGGTATTGCCCATGCGCACCCCGGTGGCTGCCGGAGTCGCCAGGCCGATGCTGTTCGGCGCACGTTTATCGACGGGCACGTTCAACGCATCCCGCGTCTGTTGCGCGGCTTCGGCGGCATGCGGATCGTTGCCCATCTGCCGGCTCAGGCAATTGTAATCCGGGGTTTTGTAGCCGCCGACGGTGACCTCGATACAGGCGGGGGGCTCTTCGCCGTGGGCCCACGGCAGGGTCATGGTCAAGGCCATGAACAGTCCCGGCCCAACCGTCATTTTCATCCACCGATTCATCACTGGCCTCCTGGCCCGTCACAGGGGACGGTGCGTCGTCTGGCAACAGTCTAGTGCGCTCCGCAGGATTTGTATCGGTTGTCATACGACATTCATAAACTCCCCTCAGGATGACGTTTTTCAACGGATACGTCAGTCGTGCAGCAAGGCAGCGTCAGGGGGAGACACAGGCGTGGATTGACCAGGCCCTCCTTGGGTTGGCTGGTGGTGTTGCTGTGTCTGCTGTCCACGCCGCTCCAGGCGGTTGGCCTGGTGGACCTGGACATCGCACCCCAGGAACTGACCACGGCGCTGGAGCGATTCAGTCGGGCGACCGGCATGGCGGTGCTGGTGGATCATGCGTTATCGAACCGACGCCAGACGCTGGGTGTCCAGGGGCGGTTTACCCCTTCCGAAGGGTTGAATGTGCTGCTGCGTGGTACCGGGCTCGCGGCGCATTACGCCCGGGAGGATGCCTTCACGCTACAACCGGTGCGGGTTCGCGAAGTGCCGGTGCCCCGCGGTGCTGTGCCGGGGTTGAGTGACGGTAATTATGCGGCGGCCATCCAGACGGCCATCCAGCGCAATCTGTGTGCGTCACCGCTGACGCGCCCGGGCAGCTTTCGGGCGCTATTGCAGGTGTGGATCGGCCGTGACGGGGTGATTCAACACAGTCGGCTGGTGAGTTCCACCGGGGATCCGATGCGCGACAAGGCCTTGGTCAACAGTATGCAGAATCTCAGGATCGATCGTCCGGCGCCAACGTCGTTGCGCCAGCCGGTGACCCTGCTCTTGTTACCCGATTCATCAGGAAAACGCATGGAATGCACAGCAGGGGAAGGGGTGTTCGGGCAATGAAAGACAGCGGCCGCAGCCCGATGGTCAGGTTGTTCCTTTCCTCCTATGAGGATTTCAAGGTTCGCCTGCGCCGACGCCTGGGCTCCGAAGAGCTGGCCAACGATGTGTTGCACGAGACCTACCTGCGGGTAGATCGCATGGCCGAGGCGCCGGACATCGCCCAGCCCAACGCCTATCTTTACCGCATGGCCCTGAACATTGCCGCCGACCGTCGGCAATCCGATGCGCGCCTGCTGACCGGTGACGAGATCGAGGAGCTGTTGCAAGTCTCGGACGAGGCGCTGGACCCAGCCCGGGTGGTGGGAGGCCAGAGGGAGTTGCAGATCCTGCTCAAGGCTCTGTACGAGTTGCCGGCGCGCCGCCGCAGGATTTTCATCGCGGCGCGTCTGGAGGAAGCGCCGCACCTGGAGATTTCCCAGCGCTTCGGCATTTCCACCCGGATGGTGGAGAAAGAGATCAAGGCCGCCCTGGGGCATTGCGCCCAACGCCTGGAAAGAAAAGTCATTCAGCGGTTCGGTCCCGGGGCGGGAAAACCGTCTTGAAAGTAGAGACCGGATCAATTCGTGAGTATGTGTGCGCTTGAACATCTTCAGTATCGCTTCCCCTGACGCCACGCCAGAGGCCCGACTGGCCAGCGAGGCACGCGACTGGCTGATCCTGCTGACCTCGGGACACGCCACCGTGGCCGATGCCCGGGCCTTGCGCCAATGGTGCGGGCAGAGCGCCGAGCATGCCCGGGCTTTTGAACAGGCCAAGGCACTTTGGCACGGGTTGCAACCGGCTGCCCAGGCATTACAGGTCCCGCGTCGTTTGGGTCGCCGGGCGTTTCTGGGCGGGGCGATGGCGGCATCGGCCGCTTTCCTGTTGATCCGGGCGACAGTGCCCGGTGGGGTTTCCGGACTGGGGGCCGATTACATCACCGAGGTTGGCGAACAGCGTCGGGTGGAGCTGGGCGAGGGCATCAGTCTGGAGCTCAACACCCAGACCCGCCTCAGCCGTCGCCCATTGACCGAGGGCGGACAGGCACTGGAGTTGCTGGGTGGGGAGATCGAGGTATCGGGCCGCAGCGCCTCGACGATCAGCATCCAGGCCGGTACCGGCTGGATCAGCGCCGCCCGGGCACGGTTCAACATCCGCTACGTTGACCAGAACGTCTGCGCCACCTGCCTGGAGGGTGTCGTTCAGGTGCGGGTGCAAGGTCGCAGCTTCCGGCTGGAGCCGGGGATGCAAATGACTTACGACAATGTCCGCGCGGGCAGTCCGCAGAATGCCGACGTGTCGGCTGCCATTGCCTGGCGCGAGCAAGTGTTGGTGTTCAACGATGCCACGCTGTCGAGCGTTATCGATGAGATCAACCGCTACCGGCCCGGCATGTTGCTTTTGCTCAATCCCCAATTGGGCAGACGCAAGGTCCAGGCTCGCTTCCGTCTCGATCAACTGGCCGGCGTGGCGCTGTTGATCCGCGATGCCTACGGGGCCAAATGCATCGAATTACCGGGTGGGGTCGTGGTGCTCAGCTGAGTCCGCTGTCGCTTCGCCAGCGGTCTCGATGCTTGCGTGGCGACGCTGACCGCCTCGCCACGCAACTTCCGGAGTGCATTCAATGGCCTATCAGGCGACGGTCGCAGCGCTGCGTTCGCGCAGCTCATTCAAGCGGTCAGCGCCACCTTCCGCGACACGGTTCTGCTGCAGCCGGTCGGAACCGCCTTCGGCCACACGCCGTTCCAGCAAATGATCGGAGCCGCCTTCAGCCAATTGTTGCGCGGCCTGACCGTGGGCCGGTGTGCTTGCTGCCGGGGCCGAGGCGGCGTTCGCCAGGCTGACTCCGCCAACCAGGGTCAGGGCAATTGCCAGGGACGACATCTTCGAAAAACTGAACATGGTGATTCTCCTTGCGCTTAATGAGTGAGGCCGTGGCAGCGAAGCGTGTGTTGCTGCCCGGTGATCACAGTTAAACGCCCGGATGTATCGGTGCTGTGTGACAGGAGAGGGCGAAACCCTCGGTTTCGTATCAACCGAGGGTTCTTATACAGAACGATACAAATCCATCTGAAACCCGGACAGAAAGCCTAGCCTTTCAAGAGACTTCATTAACCGATAATCGCACGTTTTATGCGAGGCACTTGCCTGGGTTATTGACCGAACTAACTGGTTGGTACATTTTAGCTGCAAGTCGTCTTGCTCGACTCGGCCAAGACCCATAATAAAAATAGAGGACCTCCTTATGCGCAGCTTTCTGCGGGCACTCGATGCCCTCCCTCCGCCCCTTCGTTTCAGCCCTGAACCCCTTTCCCTCTCCGGGTCGATGCTGTAGCGGTTCACGTAGCCGCGGTCCTGTTGCGTCGCTATGCCGGCGCTCGACACACCCGAGAGGTTTTGAAGATGGCCAAAGTCGTCGATCTGTATTTCAAGTTGCTCAAGCTGCTGATTGTGCTGTGTATGGTCGCGATGATCGCACTGGTGTTCGGCAACGTGGTGTTGCGCTATGCCTTCAACTCCGGCATCAGCGTTTCCGAGGAGCTGTCACGCTGGTTCTTCGTCTGGATGATTTTTCTCGGCGCCCTGGTGGCCCTCAAGGATAGGGCGCATCTGGGCATGGACAGTCTGGTCAGGCGACTGCCAGCGGCGGGCAGGCGCGCCTGCCTGGTCATCGGACACTTGTTGATGCTGTACATCTGCTGGTTGATTTTGCAGGGCAGTTGGCAGCAGGCGGTGATCAACCTGGAGGTGGCCGCACCGGCGTCCGGTCTGTCGATGGCGCTGTTTTATGCCGCGGGCCTGGTGTTCGGCATCAGCGCAGCGCCGATCCTGCTCCATGAGCTCTACCTGGCCCTGTTCGGCAAGCTCGGCGACGACGAGCTGGTGATGGTCAAGGAAAACGACGCCGCTGATGCGCTGGCGCATCGTCCCCTCAAGGGGGACCGCCCATGACCCTGGCGATTTTTCTCGGGTCCCTGATGGGCAGCATGGCGCTGGGCATGCCCATTGCGTTTGCCTTGCTGGTGGTCAGCGTGGCGTTGATGGTTTACCTGGACCTGTTCGACGCCCAGATCATTGCCCAGAACTTGCTAAACGGTGCGGACAGTTTCCCACTGATGGCGGTGCCGTTCTTCATGCTGGCCGGCGAGGTGATGAATGCCGGCGGCTTGTCCAAACGTATCGTCAACATCGCCATGGCGCTGGTCGGACACAAGCGCGGTGGCCTGGGTTATGTGGCGATCATCGCGTCCTGCCTGTTGGCGTCGCTTTCCGGCTCCGCCGTGGCCGATGCCGCGGCATTGGCGGCGTTGCTGGTGCCGATGATGGTGCAGGCCGGGCATGACCGGGGGCGCTCGGCCGGTCTGATTGCGGCCGGCAGCATCATTGCCCCGGTCATTCCGCCGAGCATCGGGTTCATTGTGTTCGGCGTGGCGTCCGGTGTTTCGATCTCCAAGCTGTTTCTTGCCGGTATCGTGCCGGGGTTACTGCTGGGCGCTTCGCTGGCGGTGGCCTGGTGGTACATCTCGCGCAGCGAGAACGTCGAAACGCCGCCCAAGCGTTCCTTCGCCGAGGTCTTGCGCGCCTTGCTCGATGGCAGTTGGGCGATGGGCCTGCCCCTGATCATCATCCTGGGCCTCAAGTTCGGCATTTTCACCCCCACCGAGGCCGCTGTAGTCGCGGCGGTCTATTCGCTGTTCGTGTCCCTGGTGATCTACCGGGAAATGAAAGTCAGCCAGCTGTACGAGGTCATCCTGTCCTCGGCCAGGACCACTTCGGTGGTGATGCTGCTGGTGGCGGCAGCCATGGTTTCGTCCTGGCTGGTGACCATTGCCGATCTGCCGGGCCAGTTGGCGGACCTGCTGGCGCCTTTCATGGACAACCAGACCCTCCTGCTGCTGGTGATGATGGTATTGATCATCCTGGTGGGCACGGTCATGGACATGACGCCGACGATCCTCATCCTCACGCCGGTGCTGATGCCAGCGGTCATCCAGGCGGGGATCGACCCGGTGTATTTCGGTGTGCTGTTCCTGATCAACACCGCCATCGGCTTGATTACGCCGCCCGTGGGCACGGTGCTCAATGTGGTATGCGGCGTGTCGAAGCTGGATTTCGAGGAAATCGTCCGTGGGGTCTGGCCGTTCATGCTCGCGCAACTTTTGGTGCTGTTCCTGTTGGTGCTGTTCCCGCAACTGGTCATGGGGCCGTTGAAATTCTTCACCGGATGAGGGTAGCCGGTGGAAGTAGCTCGTCCTGAAAACAATAACGATCGGAGAATGACATGCGAAAACTGATGAAGACCCTGTTGGCCGGGGCGTGCGCAACGGGCCTGTTACTGGGCAGCGTAGCCGGCCAGGCGGACGAGATACGCGAGCGTACCTTGCGATTCGCGTTCCAGAACGTCAAGGAGCATCCGCAGGGCCAGGGCGCGCAGAAATTCGCCGATTTGCTCAGCGAAAAGAGCGGCGGCAAGATCAAGGTCCGCCTGTTCCCCGGCGGTACCCTGGGCGGTGATGTGCAGACGGTGTCAGCCTTGCAGGGCGGCACGCTGGACATCACGGTGCTCAACTCCGGCATCCTGGCGGCCCAGGCACCGGATTTCGCCATGCTCGATTTTCCATTCCTGTTCAACAACGCCGAAGAGGCCCATGCGGTCATCGATGGTCCGGTCGGCCAGAAACTCGCGGCGCAACTGGACAACAAAGGGTTGGTAGGCCTGGGCTATTGGGACCTGGGGTTTCGTAACCTGACCAACAGCAAACACCCGGTGACCCGTCTGGAGGACATGCAGGGCCTGAAGATTCGTGTCATCCAGTCGCCGATCTACCTGGAAACCTTCTCCGCGCTGGGGGCCAACCCTGTGCCGATGGCGTTTCCCGAGGTCTACACCGGCCTGGAACAACACACCATCGACGGCCAGGAAAACCCGTTCACCGTGATCGAAGGCAACAAGTTTTACGAGGTGCAGAAGTACCTGTCGGTGACGGGCCATATCTTCAATCCGCAATCGCTGATCATCAGCCAGAAAACCTGGAGTCGCCTCAACGACAGCGAAAAAACCATGATTCGCGAGGCCGCCGCCGAGGCGCAGACGTTCCAGCGGGAGGTCACCGCTGCGAGCATGGACAAGGCAAAGGCGACGCTGGCCGGCGCGATGACCGTCAACGAAATCACCCCAGCCGAGAAAGATCGCTTTCGCGAACGGGTGCAGCCGGTGATCGACAAGTTCGCCAAGTCGCTGGATGGCAACCTGGTGAAGATGATGTACGACGAAATTGCCAAGGTGCGGACAGCTCAGTGAGCTTGGCCCGACATCAGGGACAATTCAACCTGTGGGAGTAAGGCTCTGTGGGAGCAAGGCTTGCCCGCGATGGCATCGCCTCGGTATCCAGATAAACCGAGGTGCCTGCATCGCGGGCAAGCCGTGCTCCCACAGGGTTTTGCACCCTCATCAAACCGTTATTGAGCCCCTGGCACCGCCAGCCATTGGCCGATGACTTTCTGGTAGCTGCCGTTGGCCTTGCTCAGGTGCAACCACTGGTCGACATACATTTTCCAGGTGGTGTCGTCCCGCGGCAGCAGGTAGGCCTTCTCGCCATATTGCAGGTAGCGGGTCGGGTTGACGGCGCACAGGCCGGGTTTGAGTTTCTGCTGGTAGAGGGCTTCCGAGGCATCGGTGATCATCACGTCGGCCCGCTTGTCCAGCAGCTCCTGGAAGATCGTCACGTTGTCGTGAAAGGCGAGCTGACCCTTGGGCAGGAACGCCCGTACGAACGCTTCGTTGGTGCCGCCGGCCGGCTCCACCAGACGCACCGAAGGCTGGTTGATCTGCTCGATGGTCTGGTAGCGCGACTGGTCTTCGCAACGCACCAGCGGGATCTTGCCGTCCACATCCAGGGTGTCGCTGAAGTACGCCTTCTTCTGGCGTTCCAAGGTGACCGAGATCCCGCCCATGCCGATGTCGCATTTGCCGGCAACCATGTCCGGCATCAGGGTTTTCCAGGTGGTCTGGACCCATTGCACCTTGACGCCCAGGCTGGTAGCCAGCGAGCGGGCCATGTCGATGTCGATCCCTTCGTATTCACCGTTTTCGGCTTTGTAGGTATAGGGCTTGTAGTCGCCGGTGGTACAGACCTTCAGTTCACCGCGTTGCAGGACCTCGTCCAGATGGGAAGGGGCAGTCTGCGCCAAAGCGCTGCCGCTCAGTGCCAGCAGGCCGAGGATCGTCAGGGTGCTTGTTGTTTTTTTCATTGTATTGGACGGCTCGCGAGGGAAGGGGATAAGCAGCGCAGTGTAGTAAAAGTGTTTGCGGGCTGTCTTCCTGTGATGTCTCGCTGTGGCAGGTTTCGTCAGCGCTAAATGATCCCGTGATCGATGGCGTATTTCACCAGCGCCGCCGGTTTGTCGATGTTGAGCTTGCGGCGGATGCTCAGGCGATGGGTCTCGACGGTGCGCACGCTGATGTCCAGTTCGCGGGCCATTTCCTTGTTGTTCAACCCCTGGACCATCTTGCGCAGGACTTCGCTCTCGCGGGGTGTCAGTTCTTTATCGGCGTTCGGGTCAGTGGCGAGCCGTTGGGCAATTTCGGCGCTGTAGAAGGTGCCGCCGCCGATGATCGCTTCGATGGCGGCGATGATTTCCCGCGATGGAGCGTTCTTGATGACATAGCCGCTGGCGCCGGACCGTACGGACTCGCTCACGTATTCGTAATTGTCGTACATGCTGAGGATCAGGATCTTGAGGCTCGGGTACTGCTTGCCCAGCAACCGGGTCAGTTCGAGTCCGTTCATGTCCTTGAGACCGATGTCCATCAGCAGCAGATCCGGCTGGCAGCGGCCGACCATCTCCAGCGCTTGCTCGCCATTCTCCGCTTCGCCGACGACCTCCAGGTGCGGCATGACGGACAGCAAGGCCCTGATGCCATCGCGGACCAGAGAGTGGTCATCGACCAGCGCGACGCGGATCACGGAGGGCAGGTTCATTGGCAGGTGCTCTTGTTGTAGTGGCGCTGCATCAGCTTTGCGTGGCCGACAGGTTCATGGGCAGCAGGACGTCCAGTTCGCTCCTGCCCGGTGTCGACGTCAGTTCCAACCGTCCGCCGAAATGCTCGACCCGTTCGCGGATATTACGCAGACCGATGCCGGCATGGCCACGTTCGACCTGCGGCACGTTGAACCCCATGCCGTCGTCAACCACCGTCAGGCGCAAGGACTGGCTCGAACCGAACAGGGTGATCGCGACCCGCTTGGCCCCGGCGTGACGTTCGATATTGGTCAAGGCTTCCTGGGCGATGCGGAACAGCGAAACGGGAGCGCCATTCTCCAGTCGACAATCGAATTCGTTGCTTCGGTAGGACACCTCGAGCCCGCTGCGCTGTTCGAATTCAGCCGCGAGCTGGCCGATGGCGGCGGGCAGGCCCAGGGTGTCGAGCAGGGAGGAGCGCAGATCATGGGAGATACTGCGGATCTCGCCGATCGCTTCGCCCAGCCGATCCGTGGCGTTTTTCAGGATACCCAAGCCGTTGTCCTGGCCATTTTCGAGCACATGGCTGGCGAGTTCGAACTGGAATTTGATCGACACCAGCAACTGGCTGATCCCGTCGTGAAGCTCGCGAGACACCCGCGAGCGTTCTTCCTCCTGCAGGCTGACTATGCGTTGGTTCAGTCGTTGCAGCTTTTTGTCGGCCAAGCGATGTTCGCTCACGTTGAGCGTCATGCCACCGGCGAACACCAGCAGCACCGCCACCAGGGCGACGGCGGCAATGGCGAGCATGGTGGAGTGGATACCCTGGGCCACTTCGTCGCGCGCCTGCTGGGTGGCGCGCTCGACGTCTTCCAGGTAGATCCCGGTGCCGAGCATCCAGCCCCAACGGTCCAGCATCACCACATAGGCCAGTTTTTCGGTCACCTGGCCGGAGGAGGGCTTGTTCCAGGCATAGCGCTGGAAGCCCTCGCCGGACTCGGCACTTCTGATCAGCGCCTGGATGACCGGCAGGCCATGGGGATCCTTCATGTCCCAGAGGTATTGCCCCACCAGTTCCGACTGGCGGGCGTGCATCAGGCTGCGGCCCTGACGGTCGTAGACGAAGAAATAGCCGTTGATGCCGAAACTGAGTTTGCGCAGTTCTTCAAGTACCTGTTGCTGTGCGCGTTCGTCACCCTTGCCGTCGTTGTACAGCGGTGCGATCAGGCTCTGCGCCATCTCCACATAGTTCTTCAACTCGGCGCGCTTGCTCGCCAGGATACTGTCTTCGATCAGTTGCGCCTGTTGATCACCCAACTGGCGATTGAGGGAAACCACCAGCCCGCAGATCACCGCGATCGCCAGGACCAGCGGCAGGATCCCGAGGGCGACGATTTTGTGTTTGAGCAGCATGGGTATTCCTGTCCGGGCCTGACGGGGGATGGCTCGCATCATATGCCAAATGTCCTGCCGGATAGGAGAGATAACACTGTGGGTGGCGAACACCGATTCTGTAGGCGTCCAGGAACGTTGTGGGAGCGGGCTTGCTCGCGAAAGCGGTGTGTCAGCTAAAGAAAATGTCAGTGATATTCCACTTTCGCGAGCAAGCCCGCTCCCACAGGGCGAAGGCGTATCTACGTAGTACTACGGATTTATTTATTGACCGCTTGCAGGGATATTGGGCCGGCTCCGAATAGCCGGGGCACACTATAAAAACAATCGCCGCAGTCCACTGGACCTCGGCAGGAGACACGCAATGACAACCCGTCTGGTTAAACACCTCGCCTGGTTTGCCGTGGCTGTTCTGGGAGCCTGTGCGTTGAGTGTCGTGGCCTTGCGCCGCGGCGAGC
>NZ_JAIWKS010000065.1 GCF_021271205.1 Pseudomonas uvaldensis | reverse complement strand
TGCCGCCACAGGTCAGCGGCGCGAAGCATTCGTAAACCGCGAGATCGAAGTTCAGCGAGGTCGAGAACAGGGTTTTCGACAAGGTGTTGGTATCGAACGACCGATGGGCCCAGGTCAGGAAGTTCACCGTGTTGCGGTGTTCGATCATCACGCCTTTCGGCAATCCGGTGGAACCGGAGGTGTAAATCACGTAGGCCAGGTGCGA
>NZ_JAIWKS010000064.1 GCF_021271205.1 Pseudomonas uvaldensis | reverse complement strand
TCGCGCCGTTGCTCAAGGTGACGGTGACTGGCGTCTGCGCTGGGTTGGTCAGCGTGGCGGTATAGGTGATCTGACCGCCTTCTGTCACTTCGGTAGAAGCCGACAAGGTCAAGCCAGTGGTATCCGCCGAATCGGTGATCGTGGTGACCGCAGGTGTAGTGCTCGGCACCAGATTTTCGAAGTTGCCGCCGGTTGCGCCGGTAATCGTAGTGCTGAC
>NZ_JAIWKS010000063.1 GCF_021271205.1 Pseudomonas uvaldensis | reverse complement strand
TCGAACTTCAACGACACGTTCATTGGCGATGGCAGCGGTATCGATTTCGACGGCGGTGCCGGGGTCGATACGGTCGACTACTCGGGTTCGACAGCCGGGGTAAACATCAATATCCGTACCGGGACGGGAACTGCAGGAACGGGTGGAGAGGCCGAAGGCAGCACGTTGGCGAATATCGAAACCGTCATAGGCTCTGCCTTCAACGACGTGCTTTCCGCAGGTCC
>NZ_JAIWKS010000062.1 GCF_021271205.1 Pseudomonas uvaldensis | reverse complement strand
GGCGGTGCCCGCAATGTGCAGGACATCTACCCGCTGGCACCGTTGCAGGAAGGGATCCTCTATCACCACCTGGCCGCCGAGCAGGGCGACCCGTACGTGCTGCAGTCGCAGTTCGCCTTCGACAGCCTGGCGCGTTTCGAGGCGTTCGTCGAAGCGTTGCAGGTGGTGATCGATCGGCATGACATCTTGCGCACGAGCCTCGTCTGGGAAGGGCTGGACGAACCGCTGCAACTGGTCTGGCGCAAGGTGCAACTGACGC
>NZ_JAIWKS010000061.1 GCF_021271205.1 Pseudomonas uvaldensis | reverse complement strand
CGCGGTTATCTCAATCGCGATGACCTGACCGCCGAACGCTTCCTCAAGGATCCGTTCAGCCGTGAACCGAACGCCCGGATGTACAAGACCGGCGACTTGGGGCGTTACCTGCCGGACGGCAATATCGAGTACCTGGGCCGAAACGACGACCAAGTGAAGATCCGCGGTTTCCGGATCGAACTGGGCGAGATCGAGGCTCGACTGGCCCAACACGATGCCGTGAAGGAAGCCGTGGTGCTGGCCCGCGAAGACGTACCGGG
>NZ_JAIWKS010000060.1 GCF_021271205.1 Pseudomonas uvaldensis | reverse complement strand
GCCAACGTCGAGCGCCTGACCTACGTCGGTACTGGCGCCTTCATCGGTTACGGCAACGACAGCGATAACATCATTACTGGCGGTTCGGGTAACGACACCCTATACGGTGGCGCGGGAGCGGATCAGTTCATCGGCGGTGCCGGCTATGACATAGCGGGGTATACCGACAGCAAGGAAGCGGTGACCATCAACCTCAAGACCGGCGTGCATACCGGGATCGCGGCAGGTGATACCTACACCGATATCGAAGCGGTCAGAGGC
>NZ_JAIWKS010000006.1 GCF_021271205.1 Pseudomonas uvaldensis | reverse complement strand
CGCTTCGATGACCTGAAGCCCTGCATCGCCGAAACCTACTTAACTCATTGAATCTCAAGGAGTTTTCCGTTTCGACTGCGCCGGAAGTGGGGCGAATTATAGAGACTCAGAATCTGCCGTCAACAGCTATTTTCATAATTCTGTCATATCGGTTAAAAGCCTTGAAAACACAGAGGCCAGCGCCCTATGGCGCCGGCCTCTGTGTTTACAATTACAAGCTGGGAAACGCGAACTGCGAAGCCTCATGACTGGCGCGCTGCGGCCAGCGCTGAGTGATGGCCTTGCGTCGAGTATAGAAACGCACGCCATCCGGGCCGTAGGCGTGCAGATCGCCAAACAGCGAACGCTTCCAACCGCCGAAGCTATGGTAGGCCACTGGCACAGGCAACGGTACGTTGACGCCCACCATGCCGACCTCGATCTCATCGCAGAACAGCCGCGCCGCCTCACCATCACGGGTGAAGATGCAAGTGCCGTTGCCGTATTCGTGATCATTGATCAGTTGCATGGCCTCTTCCAGGCTATTGACCCGAACAATGCACAGCACCGGCCCGAAGATCTCTTCCTTATAGATGCGCATCTCGGGCGTCACGCGATCGAACAGGCAACCTCCGAGGAAGAAACCTTCTTCGTGCCCGGCCACACTCAAGCCACGACCATCGACCACCAGAGTCGCACCCGATGCCACACCGTCCTCGATATAACCGCTGACCTTGTCGCGATGCTGTCCAGTCACCAACGGCCCCATGTCCAGACCGCACGAGGTGCCGGCGCCAATCTTCAGCGCTTGGATCTGCGGAACCAGCTTGCTCACGAGCGCATCCGCCACCTGGTCCCCGACACAGACAGCCACCGAAATAGCCATGCAACGTTCGCCGCAGGAACCATAGGCAGCCCCCATCAAGGCACTGACCACATTGTCCAGGTCCGCATCCGGCATCAGCACCGCGTGGTTCTTCGCTCCGCCCAGCGCTTGGACGCGCTTGCCACGCCGAGTGCCCTCGGCATAGATGTATTCGGCAATCGGCGTCGAACCGACAAAACTCAGCGCCTTCACTTCCGGCGCTTCGATCAGCGCATCCACCGCAACCTTGTCGCCATGCACCACGCTCAATACGCCCTTGGGCAGCCCGGCTTCCAGAAGCAGTTGCGCAATCAGCAAGGTCGAGCTCGGATCGCGCTCGGAGGGTTTGAGGATGAAACAGTTGCCGCAAACGATCGCCAGCGGGTACATCCATAGCGGGACCATCGCCGGGAAGTTGAACGGAGTGATACCCGCCACCACGCCCAGCGGTTGAAAATCCGACCACGCGTCGATGTTCGGTCCTACGTTGCGGCTGTATTCGCCCTTCAGAATCTCCGGGGCGGCACAGGCGAACTCGACGTTTTCGATACCACGCTTGAGCTCACCGGCCGCATCTTCCAACGTCTTGCCATGCTCCTCGCTGATCAGTTGCGCAATACGCGACTCGTTCTGCTCCAGCAGTTGCTTGAAACGAAACATCACCTGGGCACGCTTGGCCGCCGGCGTTTTGCGCCAGTCCGGGAAAGCCGCATGTGCAGCGTCGATGGCCTGCTGGATGGTGGCTCGGTCGGCCAATGGCACTTTATGGATCGCCTGGCCGGTGGACGGGTTGAACACGTCAGCCGTACGAGGGCTGTCACTCAACAGCTCGCCATTGATCAGATGCGGGATGAGGCTCATGGGGACTCCGGAATTTATCCACGGGCGTCCATGCCTGGACACCCATTATTGAAGGTTATAAGGAAGAAAACGTCAGTCCAGCTTGTTTAGCACTTCACCGACCGCATCGAACAACCGATCCAGGTCCTGTGGCTTGCTGTTGAACGTCGGCCCGAACTGCAGGGTGTCGCCGCCGAATCGGACGTAGAACCCCGCCTTCCACAGCGCCATGCCCGCTTCGAACGGACGCACGATTGCATCGCCGTCCCGAGGAGCAATCTGAATCGCGCCCGCCAGGCCAAAATTGCGGATGTCGATGACGTTCTTCGCCCCCTTGATGCCATGCAGCGCATTCTCGAAATGCGGCGCAACTTCGGCCACGCTCTGTACCAGGTTTTCCTTTTGTAGCAGGTCCAGCGCCGCAAGCCCTGCCGCGCACGCCACCGGGTGTGCCGAATAGGTATAGCCGTGAGGAAATTCCACCGCGTACTCGGGGGTCGGCTGGTTCATGAAAGTCTGGTAGATCTCGGTGCTGGCGATGACCGCGCCCATGGGAATCGCACCGTTGGTGACTTGCTTGGCGATACACATCAGGTCGGGGGTGACGCCAAAGCTATCCGCGCCGAACATCGAACCGGTCCGGCCGAAACCGGTAATCACCTCATCGAATACCAGCAGGATATTGTGCTGGTCGCAGATGTCCCGCAGACGCTTGAGATAACCTTCAGGCGGCACCAGCACACCGGCAGATCCGGCCAATGGCTCGACGAATACGGCGGCAATATTGGACGCATCATGCAGCTCGATCAGCTTGAGCAGCTCATCGGCCAGGGCAATGCCGCCCTCCTTCGGCATGCCACGGGAATAAGCATTGCTCGCCAGCAACGTGTGGGGCAGGTGGTCGACGTCCTGCATGGGCTGGCCGAACAGCTTGCGGTTGCCGTTCACACCCCCCAGGCTGGTGCCAGCAATGTTGACACCGTGATAACCGCGGGCGCGGCCGATCATCTTGGTCTTGGTCGCCTGGCCCTTGAGGCGCCAATAAGCGCGGACCATTTTCACCGCGGTATCGGCGCATTCGGAGCCCGAGTCGGTGAAGAACACATGATTGAGGTTGCCCGGCGTCAGAGCGGTGATTTTTTCCGCCAGCTGGAACGACAGTGGGTGGCCATATTGAAAGCCCGGCGAATAATCCAGAGTGCCCAGCTGCTTGGCCACCGCTTCCTGGATTTCCTTGCGGGTGTGCCCGGCGCCACAAGTCCACAACCCGGACAGCGAGTCGTACACCTTGCGCCCCTTGTCATCGACCAGCCAGCTGCCTTCGGCCGCGACGATCAGACGAGGATCGCGCAGAAAATTTCGGTTGGCGGTGTAAGGCATCCAGTGGGCATCGAGCTTGAGCTGGCTGGCCAGGGAAGCACCAGCGTGTTCGGGCATGTTCATCGACAAAACCTCGCAAGGTATAGACAGCATGGAGTCAGAAGTGCATTGCAGCTACGTTGCCACGGGGATAAAGTCGGTGAAATTCAACTTTTCTAACCTTCAGTCAGCGGTTCACTAAACTATGAGCGTTCGCCGCCCCGATCCGCTGGCCCAAGTCAGCGATTTCGACATTCGCTTGCTGCGCCTCTTTCGTAGCGTAGTGGAATCCGGTGGGTTTTCTGCGGCGGAAACCGTACTTGGCATTGGCCGATCGGCCATCAGCCAGCAGATGAACGATCTTGAGCAACGGCTCGGGCTGCGCCTGTGCCAACGTGGGCGAGCCGGTTTTTCGCTGACGGAGGAAGGTCGGGAGGTGTATCAATCGGCGCTGCAATTATTGAGTGCACTGGAAAGCTTTCGCACCGAGGTCAACGGCCTGCATCAGCATTTGCGTGGCGAACTGACCATCGGCCTGACCGACAATCTCGTCACCCTGCCCCACATGCGCATCACTCATGCTCTGGCTCAGTTGAAGGAGCGTGGGCCCGACGTGCAGATCCAGATTCGCATGATCCCCCCCAACGAAGTCGAGCAGGGAGTCCTCGACGGCCGCTTGCATGTCGGTGTGGTGCCCCAGGCCAGTGCGCTCTCCGGGCTGGAGTATCAGCCGCTCTACAGTGAACGCTCATTGCTGTATTGCGCCGTCGGACATCCACTGTTTTACGTGGACGACCTGCAACTCGACGAAGCGCGCCTGAACGACCAGGATGCGATTGCGCCGACGTTCCGCCTGCCAGCCGAAATCCAGGCCCATTACCAGGCACTCAACTGCACCGCCAGCGCATCGGACCGCGAAGGGATGGCCTTCCTGATTCTCACCGGACGCTACATCGGCTATCTGCCGGATCACTACGCCAACCTCTGGGTCCAGCAAGGCCGATTGCGCGCCCTGAAACCCAGGGAGCGGTTCTATGACCTGAGCCTGGCCTCGGTGACGCGCAAGGGCCGTCGCCCTCACTTGGTGCTCGAGAGTTTTCTTGAGAGTCTTGCGGCGACTCGCTGACGCCCGCAAATGCGATAAGGGACATTGCTCAATTATCGTTGCAAGGCTTTTGTCACAACGGCACTTGTCGGATCATTGCCGGTGCGCTATCAACGCTTTTGCTTGCCCCACAGACCCAGCCCGGAAACGTCCATGACCTTCGAAGTCCCAGCCCACGGTGGCAAGCCCACCGGCCGCATTCGTCAGAAGAACGAAGAGACCATCCTCAAGGCGGCTGAAGATGAGTTCGCCCGCCACGGTTTCAAGGGCACCAGCATGAACACCATCGCCTTGAATGCCGGATTACCCAAGGCGAACCTGCATTATTACTTCACCAACAAGCTCGGGCTGTACGTGGCCGTACTGAGCAACATCATTGAACTGTGGGACAGCACCTTCAACACCCTCACCGCCGAGGACGACCCGGCCGAAGCATTGACCCGCTACATCCGTGCGAAGATGGAGTTCTCCCGCCGCCGGCCTCAGGCCTCACGGATCTTCGCCATGGAAGTGATCAGCGGCGGTGAGTGCCTGACCGAGTATTTCAACCAGGACTACCGCACCTGGTTCAAGGGCCGCGCGGCCGTGCTCCAGGCCTGGATCGATGCGGGCAAGATGGACCCGGTCGACCCGGTGCACCTGATCTTCCTGTTGTGGGGCAGCACCCAGCACTACGCCGACTTCGCTACCCAGATCTGCCGCGTGACCGGCCGTAGCAAGTTGACCAAACAAGACATGATCGATGCCGGCGATAACCTGATCCGCATCATCCTCAAGGGCTGCGGCCTGACACCCACTCTTTAAGATTCCCATGCCTTTTACGCTTGCCGGCCTTTGCGAGTACCGCGAAGAAATTCGCAAAAGCCGTTTCATCACCTTCGCCGCCCCCATCAGTAGCCCGGCAGAGGCCCAGGCCTTTATTGATCAGCACAGCGACCTGAACGCGACGCACAATTGCTGGGCCTGGAAACTGGGCGCCCAGTACCGCAGCAACGACGATGGAGAACCGGGCGGCACCGCCGGACGGCCGATCCTGGCCGCCATCGAAGCCCAGGATTGCGATCAGGTCGTGGTGTTGGTGATTCGCTGGTATGGCGGAATCCAGTTGGGCACGGGCGGACTGGCCCGGGCGTACGGCGGCGGCGCGAACAAATGCCTGCAAGGCGCCGTGAAAGTCGAGCTGATCAGCCGTGTGACGCTGCACTGTACTTGCGGGTTCTCCGAACTGGCCTTGGTGAAACTGCGCGTGGCCGAATGTGGCGGACTAGTGAACACAGAAGGGTTTACCGCCAACGGCGTGGAGTTGCAGCTGGCGGTAGGCGAAAGCCAAATCGACACGTTGCAAAAACAGCTGGCTGATTTGAGCCGTGGACGCATTCTATTGGCGCGATGATGCAGTCAGAAGCACGGCGAACACATCCTTAATTGCCCACATCCTCTGTGCACCCGGCTGTGGATAACCTGAGCACACCCGCCTGTAACCCTGCTGTCATGCGGGTTCTAGAAGGATGCTCATTTTTTATCCAGGGCTCTCACCTATTCACAAATCAGTCAATAAAACAACTGGTTGCAGCGGTTTATCGCCTTTAGAAGAAAGCCGCCCAGCGCTTATGCCCAAGCGCTCGGCTTGCGCACAATAACTGTGGAGCAAGCTGTGGATAACCCGTTCATGCCTGCCGCTGCGCCAGTAAAGACAGGCTTCCCAGGGAGTTGCTCATTTTTTAACCGCTCGTTTGGGGAGCATAGAACCGCAAGCCTGGGGTATGCTCCGGGTCCTTGAATCCACGATGTCTTTTCTTCCAAGGACGCTACCCATGAATTCGGCAAAACATGCATTGATCATTGGCGCTTCCCGTGGTCTGGGCCTCGGCCTGGTGAAAACGCTACTGGACGATGGCTGGAACGTGACCGCCACCGTTCGCAATCCGCAAAAGGCAGAAGCCCTGAAGGCCTTGGGCCCGGTGCGCATTGAAAAGCTCGACATGGACGACCAGCATGCCGTCATCGCCCTGAGCCAACAGCTCAAGGATGAAACCTTCGACCTGCTGTTCGTCAACGCTGGCGTCAAAGGCCCTGATAATCAGGCCCCCGGCGGCGCAACGCTGGCCGAAGTCGGCCAATTGTTCTTCACCAACGCGGTGGCGCCGATCAACCTGGCCCAGCGCTTCGTTGGCCAGATCCGCGATGGCAGCGGCGTGTTGGCGTTCATGAGTTCGGTGCTCGGCAGCGTGACCATGCCCGACGCACCGGAGCTGGCGCTGTACAAGGCGAGCAAGGCCGCCCTCAACTCAATGACCAACAGTTTCGTCATTCAACTGGGCGACCAGGCATTGACCGTCCTGTCGCTGCATCCGGGCTGGGTGAAAACCGACATGGGTGGCGAAGGAGCGGACATCGATGTCGAAACCAGCACACGCGGTCTGGTCGATCAGGTCAACGCGTTTGCCGGTAAGGGCGGGCATCACTTCGTCAACTACAGAGGCGAAACCATTCCCTGGTAAACACGCCGCATATCCCTTGTGGGAGCGGGCTTGCTCGCGAAAGCAGTGGGTCAGCTTGCACCCATGTCGAATGCACTGACGCCTTCGCGAGCAAGCCCGCTCCCACAAAAGCATTTGGCCCGGCACTGGAAACCTGTCCGGCAACCTGAGTAAACTCGGCACCTCGCCCCCAACGGCGACCCTGGATCAGCAGACAGGGCATCACTGAGCTGGCTAACCTGAACCCATTTTCAGAGGAGCCGGCCATCATGCCTGCGACCCGCACCTGGTTAAAAAATCCCCTCGCCATCTTCACGGCCAACGAGCTCGATGCCCGTGGCGGCCTCGTCCTGCAGGACGGTGTCATCGTGGAACTCCTGAGCGCCGGCCAGCACCCAACCCACCCCTGCGACAGCGTTTTCGACGCACGTGAACATGTGATCCTGCCGGGGTTGATCAATACCCATCATCACTTCTATCAGACGCTGACCCGTGCCTGGGCACCGGTGGTGAATCAGCCCTTGTTTCCATGGTTGAAAACCCTCTATCCGGTCTGGGCGCGGCTGACGCCGGAAAAACTTGCCCTGGCAACCAAAGTGGCACTGGCCGAGTTGCTGCTGTCGGGCTGTACCACGGCGGCCGATCACCATTATCTGTTCCCCGAAGGCCTGGAAGACGCCATCGACGTACAGGTACAAAGCGTCCGTGAGCTGGGCATGCGCGCGATGCTGACCCGCGGTTCCATGAGCCTGGGCGAAGCCGACGGGGGCTTGCCGCCACAGCAGACCGTGCAACAAGGCCAGGTGATTCTCGACGACAGTCGACGGTTGATCGATCGTTACCATGAGCGTGGAGACGGTGCGCAGATTCAGATTGCCCTGGCGCCCTGTTCGCCCTTTTCAGTCACCCCCGAGATCATGAGCGCCAGCGCCGAGCTGGCGAACAGCCTCGATATCCGCCTGCACACGCACTTGGCCGAAACCCTCGACGAAGAAGACTTCTGCCTGCAACGCTTCGGCCTGCGAACCGTGGATTATCTGGACAGTGTCGGCTGGCTCGGCCCACGTACCTGGCTGGCCCACGGTATTCATTTCAATGCCGATGAAATTATCCGCCTCGGCGCCGCCGGCACCGGCATCTGTCATTGCCCCAGTTCCAACATGCGCCTGGCCTCGGGCATTTGTCCCACCATCGACCTGACCGCCGCTGGCGCCCCGCTTGGCCTCGGGGTGGATGGCTCCGCATCCAACGATGCCTCGAACATGATCCTCGAAGCCCGCCAGGCGTTGTACATCCAGCGCCTGCGCTATGGCGCGCAGGCCATCACACCGGAGCGGGTGCTGGGTTGGGCAACCCGAGGTTCGGCACAGTTGCTCGGACGCAGCGACATCGGTGAATTGGCGGAGGGCAAACAGGCGGACCTGGCGTTGTTCAAGCTCGATGAGCTGCGATTTTCCGGCAGCCACGACCCGATTTCAGCACTGCTGCTGTGCGGCGCGGACCGTGCGGACCGGGTGATGATTGGCGGCCAATGGCGGGTCATAAACGGTCAGGTCGAAGGGCTGGACTTGAAAGGATTGATTGCCGATCACAGACAGGCGGCGCGGGCGTTGATTGCAGGGACCTGATCGGACGTCATCGCGGGCAAGCCTTGCTCCCACAAGG
Source organism: Pseudomonas uvaldensis (assembly GCF_021271205.1). Taxonomy (GTDB): domain Bacteria; phylum Pseudomonadota; class Gammaproteobacteria; order Pseudomonadales; family Pseudomonadaceae; genus Aquipseudomonas; species Aquipseudomonas uvaldensis. Next base: position 539,037 of record NZ_JAIWKS010000006.1, on the reverse strand, counting down.
ATGGAGATACCCTCCAGACATACCTGTGGGAGCAAGGCTTGCCCGCGATGCTTCTAAAGCCCCAGCAAGGACAACATGATGAACGTCGCAAACAACACGAAGTGAGTCATGCCTTCTATGGCATTGGTCTCGCCATCGTTGAGGTTGATGGCGCTGACGATCAGGGTGATGAAAATCATCACCGTCTGCACCGGCGTCATTGCCATCTGGAACGGCTGGCCGGTATAGAGCGCCATGGCCTCCATCACCGGTACCGTCAGGATCACCGTCGACAACGAAGCCCCCAGGGCGATGTTCACTACCGACTGCATGCGATTGGCGAGTGCGGCGCGCAGGGCAGTGAGGATTTCCGGCGCGGCGGAAATGGCCGCCACCAGAATGGCCGTGACCACCGGTGGTGCGCCGGAACCCTCCAATCCCAGGTCGATGGCCTTGGACATCACTTCGGCCAGCGCGCCGATCACCACCACGCCAAACACCAGCGCGGCGATGGAAAACGTCAGGCTGATGGGCTCGGGCTCGGTTTCCAGCGGCTCTTTCCTGCGGCGTTTTTCCGGGTAGCTATAGCTGAAGAAATAACTGTGGGGCCCCACCTGCATGCGCAGGAACAGGGTGTACAGCACGATCATCGCGCCGATGGTGAAGGCGGAATAGTGCTTCCAGTTTTCCTGAGGAATGAATTCTGGCACCACCATCGACACGCCCATGGCGGTGAGGATCATCACGCTGTAGGTGCGCGCCGAATCGTCGTTATAGGCCTGCTCGCCATGCTTGAGCCCGCCCATCAGCGCGGCCAGCCCGAGGATGCCGTTGATATCGAGCATCACCGCCGAATAGATCGTGTCCCGCACCAGGGTCGGCGACGCTTCGTTGCTCATCATGATCGCCAGGATCACCACCTCGACCAGCACCGCCGAGAGGGTCAGGATCATCGTGCCGTAAGGATCGCCGACCTTTTCCGCCAGCAATTCGGCATGATGGGCCACGCGCATCGAGGCGGCGACGATGAAGCCGATCAGTATCAACCCGCCCGCCAACGCTACGATCCGCCCGCTGCCCAACAGCCAGTGCTCCAACGGGTAGGCGACCAACGCCGCGAGCAGCGCCAGCAACAGCAGCGTTTCTTGCTTGATCAACATGAACATCGCGAGCCAGTCACCGTCGGTGGGTCATGACCTACTAGACTGTGGGGGGCCGTGAACGTTTCGTCCGGTGTGAGGTGCCCTTGTCGGGCTGCGAAAAACTCGTCGCAGGCAGGTCCGGCTCTCAAGTGGATCAGCCGGTCAGGTTTTACCAGACATTACCGTCAGCCTCTGTAGAATGCCGCCATTGATTCACTGATGAGAAAAGAGCATGTACGAATGGCTGAACGCCCTGCCCAAGGCTGAATTGCACCTGCACCTGGAGGGTTCGCTGGAGCCCGAGCTGCTGTTCGCCCTGGCCGAACGCAACAAGATCGCCCTGCCCTGGAGCGATGTCGACACCCTGCGCAAGGCCTATGCCTTCAACAACCTGCAGGAGTTTCTCGACCTGTATTACCAGGGCGCCGATGTGCTGCGCACCTCCCAGGATTTCTACGACCTGACCTGGGCCTACCTGCTGCGTTGCAAAGCGCAGAATGTTATCCACACCGAACCGTTCTTCGACCCGCAGACCCACACCGACCGAGGCATCCCCTTCGAAGTGGTGCTCAACGGCATCGCCGCCGCCCTCAAGGACGGTGAGCAGCAACTGGGCATCACCAGTGGCCTGATCCTGAGTTTCCTGCGCCACCTGAGCGAAGAGCAGGCCGAGAAGACCCTCGACCAGGCGCTGCCGTTCCGCGATGCCTTCGTGGCCGTGGGCCTGGACAGTTCGGAGATGGGGCATCCGCCAAGCAAGTTCCAGCGGGTGTTCGACCGGGCTCGCCATGAAGGCTTCCTGACCGTGGCCCATGCGGGCGAAGAAGGACCACCCGAGTACATCTGGGAAGCCCTCGACCTGCTGAAGATCCAGCGCATCGACCATGGTGTCCGGGCCATCGAAGACGAGCGGCTGATGCAGCGGATCATCGACGAGCAGATTCCGCTGACGGTGTGCCCATTGTCCAACACCAAGCTGTGTGTGTTCGACGACATGTCCCAACACAACATCCTCGACATGCTCGAGCGCGGCGTGAAGGTGACCGTCAATTCCGATGACCCGGCGTACTTCGGCGGTTACGTCACCGAAAACTTCCACGCCCTGCATACACACCTGGGCATGACCCAGGACCAGGCCAGACGCCTGGCGCAGAACAGCCTGGATGCGCGGTTGGTGAAACCTTAAGCCTCACGCGCCATCCTGTGGGAGCGGGCTTGCTCGCGAATGCGCCAGCACATTCAACATTGATGCAGCTGACCCACCGCTTTCGCGAGCAAGCCCGCTCCTACAGGAGACTGGTGCTTACCCGGCCGAGCCCTCGCTCAACTCCTCCAACGTCTTGCCCCGCGTCTCCATCCCGAACAACCAGACCACCCCTGCCGCCACGGCAAAGCACAACGCCCCCAAGGCGAACACACCGCCCTGCCCGGTGATGGGAAACAGCAACCCGGTCACCAATGGCCCCAGCAACGAACCGATGCGACCGACCGCCGAGGCAAATCCCGACCCCGTAGCCCGTGCCGAGGTGGGATACAGTTCCGGGGTGTAGGTGTAGAGCACTGCCCACATGCCAAACAGGAAGAATTGCATGAGCAATCCGGAGCCGATCAGCAGACCGACGTTGCCGCCAAACACCGCGCTCTGCCCATAGAGAAAGGCCATCACACCACCGCCCAACAAGGTGATGACACACACCGGTTTACGCCCCCAACGCTCCACCAGCCAGGCCGCCATCAGAAACCCCGGAATACCGCCCAGGGAAATCAGCACGGTGTAATACACCGACTGGGTCACGGCGAACCCCGACTGCTGCAAGAGAGCACTGAGCCACGAGGTCAACCCATAGAAACCGAGCAGGGCAAAGAACCAGACGCTCCAGATCATCATCGTGCGCTGGCGATACAACGGCGACCAGATCCGCGCCAGAGCCGAAAAGAACGTGCCAGGCGTATCCGCCAGCCTCGGGAGCCGGACAGGCTCCGGCAGCGCCTGGCGTCCCAGCGATGCCCGGACCTTGTCCTCGATCCGTTGCAACACGACATCCGCCTCGTCGTCCCGCCCGGCTTGCTCCAGCCAACGCGGCGACTCGGGGATGAAGAAGCGAATCACCAGGACAAATATCGCCGGCACCGCCAGTACCAGGAAAATGTCACGCCAGCCAATCACCGGCAGCAGGAAATACGACAGCGCTCCCGCCGCCACGAAGCCCAGGGGCCAGAAGCCATCCATCAAGGCAATATAACGTCCCCGTTGCCTGGCCGGGATCAGCTCCGAGAGCATCGACTGGGCAATCGGAAACTCCATACCCATGCCGATTCCTAGGAGGATGCGAAACAGCGTCAGTGTCTCGATATCCTGAGCGGTGGAGCACAGGTAGCTGGCGAGGCCCCACAGCACGATGCTCCATTGGAACACCGGCTTGCGCCCGAACCGGTCAGCCAGCATGCCCGACAGCGACGCTCCCACTACCATGCCGAAGAAGCTGGAACTGGCCAGCAGCCCCGCCTGGGCTGTACTCAGGCCGAACTCGGCTTTGATCGAACCCAGCAGGAACGTCATCATCGCCAGGTCCATGGAGTCGAAGAAAAACGCCAGGGCGATAATGATGAAGATAATCCGGTGATAGCCGCTGATGGGCAGCCGTTCCAGGCGTTCGGCCGCGCTGTAGCCGTGAGTGTTCATATGGTTTTCCCCAGTCCGATGATCACCGGGCCGAGTGTGCGCGAACCTCGCGGGTGCCTGATGCTGAATACGACCTGTCGATGGCCCTAGAGCGCCATTTCCAACGTATCCTGCCTGGCGAATCGGTGAATTTCCTGCTGGCCGAGCGCTGTTACCTGCAAGGCTCGCGAATCGTTGGGCAGGCTCAACCAGCCGGACTGCATGAACAACTGCAGCAATGCCGCCCCCAGGGCGCCCCCCAGGTGCGGACGGCGTTCGCTCCAGTCCGGACACGCGCAGGCGGTGCGGGCGTTGCGATGGGCCAGGGCCTGAATGAACAGGCCGTGCCCGGCCAACAGACTGGCCCCCTTGTGAGTGACGATCACCCGTTGGTCACACTGCTCAATCCAGCCGGCATCCAGCAGGCGCTGATACAGGTCGGCCGCCAGGGTTCCCCCCAGATGATCGTCACAGAGCCTGGCTCGCAACAGCGACGCGGGGGCCGACGGCGTTCTGGTCGACATCACGCCACGCTTGAAGACCTCCGGGATCTGTCGCGGCGTACTGGCCAGGGTGGCGCTGGCCAATGCCTCGACTGCCGCGCCGACCTCCGGCGCCGCGAGGCGGAAAAACCGCTTGCGCCCCCGTGCTTCGACTTTCAACAGACCACCGGCCGACAGGCGTCCCAGATGAGCACTGGCCGAGGACGGCGATAACCCGGCCAGTAACGCCAGCTCTTCAGCCTGCCGGGCCGTACCGTCCATCAACGCCCACATCATTGCGCTGCGCTTTGGGTCGGCCAGCAGCGTGGCGATCTGGCTGATGCAAGGTGCATGTTCCATGTATTCACTCCCTGTTGAATCATTCGTCTACTGCTCTGGGGCCGGATGACCCGTCATAAGGCGCCGCCCAAAGCGGCTCGACCACCGGAACCGGTGGTATCGATGCGTCGACGGGACAGTACTTCCCCGGTGCCGCGCCGATTCAGGCGGCCGCTAGTATAAGCGTGGCGCCCAAGCTTTCCTGTCCTCCGGAAACCTTTGGAGGCGATTGTTCGTGAGGGAAAATTCTCTATTTGCCCGCGACTATTGGTCGTCCGCCGCCAAACGCGGAAATTGCGCGGTCAACTGACCACAACGGGCCTGGAGCATTTCCCGCAGCAGGTTGATGGGCTTGCTCAGTTGAGCCCGATGAGCGCACAGCAGATTCAGCGGTGCACGCTCGCAGAGCAGGCTCGGCAGCAGGATCTTCAGGCGGCCGGCCAGCACATCGGTTGAAACATCCAGCCAGGACTTATAAGCGATGCCCGCGCCAGCCACCGCCCAGCGCCTGACCACGTCGGCGTCATCGCTGAAACGATCACCAGTGACGGTGAGGCTCACTTCCCGTTTACCGTCTTGAAAGCACCAATGGTCATGAACCCGGGTGCCGAGCATGTATAACAGGCAATTGTGCTGGGCCAGTTGCTCCAACTGGCGAGGTTCGCCGTGGCGAGCCAGGTAATCCGGTGAGGCACACAGCACCCTGCGGTTATCCGCCGCGACCGGCAGGGCCACCAGGCTCGAATCCTCCGGCTCGCCATAGCGTAGCGCGATGTCGACGGGTTGCTTGAAAAGGTCGGCGATGCGATCGCCCAGCAACAGCCGCACCGTCAACCCCGGGTGTTCGCGCTGGAATTCGTCCAGCCAGGGCAACAAAAGGTTGCGTCCCAGGTCAGAGGGTGCGGATAACTGCAGCACGCCACTGACCCGGTCCTGGCTGCTGGTCAAAAGCCGCCGCCCCTCGTCGAGGCTGCTCAACGCGGCCCTGGCATATTCGAGAAATCCCTCCCCCTCGGCGGTCAAGCGCAAGCTGCGGGTCGAACGGGCCAACAGCCGGGCGCCCAGATGTTGCTCGATCCGCTTCAACGCGGCACTGGCCACCGCCGCCGACAGATCCATCACCCTGGCCGCTGCGGAAAGACTGCCCAGATCCGCCGCCCGGACAAACAGCTGCAGGTCATCGAATCGAAGCATGGCGACTCCATTATCAAAAAAATATTGAAAGAGCCTGTCTTTTTAGCCGGTTTTATCGTGGCGATAAATAGCTAACCATGGCGGCATCCCACTCACTCACGGAGCCACTGCATGAAAGCCATTGCCTACTATCATTCGTTGCCCATCAGCGACGTGAAATCGCTGCAAGATATCGAACTGCCGGAACCCGTCGCCGGCCCACGGGATCTGCTGGTGGAAGTCAAAGCCATCTCGGTCAACCCAGTGGATACCAAAGTGCGCCAGAACGTCCAGCCTGAAGGCGATGCCGCCAAGGTGCTGGGCTGGGACGTGGCCGGCGTGGTCAAGGCCGTGGGCAGCGACGTCACGTTGTTCAAGGCCGGCGACCGGGTCTTTTACGCCGGTTCCATCGCCCGGGCGGGTGGCAATAGCGAACTGCACGTGGTGGATGAACGTATTGTCGGCCACATGCCCGAAAGCCTTGGTTTCGCCGAATCGGCCGCATTGCCGTTGACGGCCATTACCGCCTGGGAGTTGCTGTTCGAGCGGCTACAGATCCAGGAAGGCGCGGATGACAAGAACCAGAGCCTGCTGATTGTCGGCGCTGCGGGCGGCGTCGGATCGATCCTGACGCAGTTGGCCCGCCAACTCACCGGATTGAAGGTCATCGGCACCGCCTCCCGCCCTCAGACACAAGATTGGGTACGCAGCCTGGGAGCGGACCTGGTGGTCGACCACAGCCAGCCATTGAGCGCGGTGCTGAAGGAAGCCGGCCAGGCGCAGGTGACCCACGTTGCCAGCCTGACCCAGACCGACCAGCATCTGGACCAGTTGGTCGAAGCGCTGGCGCCCCAGGGCAAACTGGCGCTGATCGACGACCCCAAGGCGCTGGATGTGTCCAAACTCAAGCGCAAAAGCCTGTCGTTGCACTGGGAGTTCATGTACACCCGCTCGCTCTTCGAAACGCCAGACATGATTGAGCAACATCATCTGCTCAACCGCGTCGCCACACTGATCGACGCCGGCACGCTGAAGACCACGGTTGGCGAGCACTTCGGCATCATCAACGCCGCAAACCTGCGCCGGGCCCACGCATTGCTGGAAAGCGGCAAGGCCAAGGGCAAGATCGTGCTCGAAGGGTTTTGATCCAGCAGAACCAGGGCCTGTGGGAGCAGCTTTGCTCCCGCAGGCAATTGCACCGTCAGTCCGAGAATTGACCCTTGTCACAATTGCGATCGCATTCCGGTCTACACTCGAGGCCTTTGCAACGCAATCTTTTACGTGAGGAGGTCAGCAATGAAGATCCTGATAAAAGAAGTGGCAAAATCCCAATGGCAAGTGCGTCTTGACCAGCACGCCGTCACCTTCCGTACCGAGGCCGAAGCCAAAGCTTTTGCCAGCACCCTGCAAGCGCGGATTCACGCGCCACACCACTTCCCCGAACAGCAGCGCGCGGCTGGCTGAATCAGCCCTGGCGATCGACGACCCGGGCTTTTTGCAGGCGCCGGGTCAGCATCGCCGCGCCCACCACCAACAGTCCGCAAAGACTGATGACCATCGCCATCGGTACGGCGGTGCCGTCATGCAATGCCGCCACCAACGCGGCCGCCCCGGCAGCTACGGAAAATTGCAGACACCCCAGCATCGCCGAAGCGCTGCCGGCCCGAGCACCCTGCCCGCTCATGGCGCAAGCCGATGCATTGGGAATGATACAACCCAGGCTGGCGATGCAGATGAACAGTGGAATCAACAGCGGCCACAGCCGCGCAGGCTGTAATGCACTGACAGCCAGCAGGCTCAGCCCAGCCGCCAGGTAAACCCACACCACACGGGTCAGCAGAAAGGCCGGGCCACGCCTGGACAACAATCGAGCGTTGACCTGCGCCACCAGGATGAAACCCGCCGCATTGGTGCCGAACAACCAGCCGAAGTGTTCGGCCGGCACCCCGTAAAGCCTGATGAATACGAATGGCGAACCGGCGATGTAAGCAAACATCCCTGCCATCGCGATACCGCCCGTCAGGGCATGCCCCAAGAAGACCGAGTCGGTCAGCAGTCGACCGTATTGGCGCAAAGCCCCGGATAACGGTTGCCGGGGCACGTGTGCCGGCAGGCTCTCGGGTAACCACAAGGCCACGGCCGTGGCCGCCAGCGCACTGAACAGGGTCAGGCCGATAAAGATCGATTGCCAGCCGTACAGGTTCACCAGCAATCCGCCGAGCATCGGCGCGAGGATCGGCGCCAGCCCCATCACTAGCATCAACTGGGAAAACACCTTGGCCGAGCCGACCGCATCGCATTTGTCGCTGACCACCGCGCGGGAAATCACCATGCCGGCACATCCGCCCAGGGCCTGGATGAAACGGGCGCCAATCAGCCATTCAAGGCTTGGTGCATAGGCGCAAGCCACGGACGCCAGTGTGAACAATCCGACGCCCGTCAACAGCGGAATGCGCCGTCCGAAGCGATCGGCCACCGGCCCGTAGGCCAATTGCCCGATGGACAGCCCGAGGAAATAGGCCGCCAATGTCAGCTGGATGTGTTTCTCATCGGTGCCGAAGGCGGTTGCCATGGCCGGGAAGGCGGGCAGATAGAAATCGATCGCCAAAGGACCGAAGGCGCTCAAGGCGCCAAGAATCAGAATGATACGAAGGTTCATCGGGCGTCCCGTTCAGGCGTCAGTCAGCAGCCCGACAGTCTATCCATGCCGGGCGCCCTTGAACATTCCGATAGGTCGCTAACGATTAAAATAATTCAGGCAGGACGGACTTCGTACCCTTCCTCCTTGATGACCTCGGCCAACGTATCGGCCGGCAACGAACTCTGGACCCGCACAGTCTTGGCGCCGAGATCGACTTGCACATCGGCCGCTGGATCCCTGGCCTGCACAGCCTGGGTGATAGCCTTGACACAGTGACCGCAGGACATGCCCTGGACATTGAATGTTTGCATGAAAATGACTCCTGGCAATTGACGTTGGCGGCAGTTTCAAGCTTGCCATCATGGCAAGGTCAAGTTCTGACGAAATCTGCCGGGCTGGCAATCGGCAACGTGCTCAGCCAAGCTGCACACATCAAGGATTCAACACCGGAGGTTCAGCCATGCGCTGGTCAACGTTCAGCCTGTTTTGCATGTTGGTTTTTTCAGCGGTGGCCCCCTCGGCATCAGCCGACGAGGATTTCGGCGTGGTGATCGTCTCCCGCGAGCGCCTGGAAGTTTCCAGCTCTTGCGAGATTGGTATTTATATCAATGATCAACTCACTGCCAGGCTGTTTCAGGAGGGCAGTACCTCCTTCAATTTGCCGGCCGGCCGGTTCTCTTTGCGCCTGAAGTTGTTGCCAGGCCAGACGCCAGGTTGCGGTCCGGGCATGCTCGCACCGGGTTCGCAGGAAATTACCCTCAAGGCCGGCGACATCCTGAAGTACCGTATCGCCATGAACGAGCAAGGGATGTACCTCAGGAAGACCGGGCTCGGTTACTGACACAACCCTATCCATGTGGGAGCGGGCCTGTGCAAGTCTTCGGATTGGCGCTTGACCTTGCCCGCATGGCAAGGTTGATCCTGTAGCCATTCACTACAGGGAGCCCGACCGATGTCCGAATCCACCACCGTCGACCTGCCCATCACCGGCATGACCTGCGCCAGCTGCGCCGGGCGTGTGGAGCGCGCCCTGGGCAAAGTGGCCGGCGTGAACCGGGTCAGCGTCAACCTGGCCAATGAGCGGGCCCACGTTGAATTGCTCGAACGGCTCGATCCGCAAATCCTGATCGACGCAGTCAGGCGCGCCGGCTACGACGCCAGCGTCTGGCAGGACGAACAACCCCATGACACCCAGCCCCTTCACCTGAACCATGAGCGTCTGGTGCTTATATTGGCGATCCTGCTGTCGCTGCCACTTGTACTGCCAATGCTGCTGCAGCCATTGGGCGTGCACTGGATGCTTCCGGGTTGGGTGCAGTTCGCCCTGGCGACGCCGGTTCAATTCATCTTCGGTGCGCGGTTTTATGTCGCGGCGTTCAAGGCGGTACGCGCCGGGGCCGGGAACATGGACCTGCTGGTGGCATTGGGTACCAGCGCCGGCTATGGCTTGAGCGTCTACGAATGGGCGTTCGTCGGTTCGTCACATCTGTATTTCGAAGCTTCGGCGGTGGTGATTGCCCTGGTATTGCTGGGCAAATACCTGGAGAGCCGCGCCAAGCGGCAGACCGCCAGCGCCATCCGGGCCCTCGAAGCCCTGCGGCCGGAACGTGCGACACAGGTGGTCGAAGGCCAGGAACGCGACGTTGCGATCAGTGCCTTGCGCCTGGACGACGTGGTATTGGTCAAACCCGGTGAACGCATTCCCGTTGACGGTGAAGTCCTGGAAGGCCAAAGCCACGCCGATGAGGCGCTGATCAGTGGTGAGAGCCTGCCGGTGCCCAAGGGCCCCGGCGACAAGGTCACCGGCGGCGCCATCAACGGCGAAGGCCGACTGCTGGTGCGTACCCTGGCACTGGGCACGGAAACCGTCCTGGCGCGCATCATCCGCCTGGTGGAAGACGCCCAGGCGGCCAAGGCACCGATTCAGAAACTGGTGGATAAAGTCAGTCAGGTGTTCGTGCCGGTGGTGCTGTTGCTGGCCCTGGCAACGCTGATCGGCTGGTGGCTGTACGGCGCCCCACTGGAAACCGCGCTGATCAATGCCGTCGCCGTATTGGTGATCGCCTGCCCCTGTGCCCTGGGCCTGGCGACACCCGCGGCGATCATGGCTGGCACCGGCGTAGCCGCGCGCCACGGGATCCTGATCAAGGACGCCGAGGCGTTGGAGCGTGCCCATGACGTCAGTTCGGTGGTGTTCGACAAGACCGGGACGCTCACATCCGGCACGCCGCGCATCGCCCACCTGGCCGCCCTCGACGGTGACGAAACCACGCTGCTGCAATGGGCAGGCGCCCTGCAGCGCGGCAGCGAACACCCCCTCGCCAAAGCAGTGCTGGACGCCTGCGCCGAGCGTGGCCTGGACGTGCCGGCTATCCGCGACAGTCAGGCCCTGGCCGGACGTGGCATTGCCGGTAGCCTGGAGGGCCGGCGCCTGGCGTTGGGCAATCGGCGCTTGTTGGAAGAGTCGGGCCTTGAACCCGCGGCCCTGGCCGAGTCGGCCCAAGCCTGGGAAACGGAAGGTCGGACCTTGTCTTGGCTGATCGAGCAAAGCACAACGCCACGGGTGCTGGGTCTGTTCGCCTTTGGCGACACCCTCAAGCCGGGCGCACTCGCTGCGGTGCGGGCCCTGGATGAACGTCATATCACCAGCCACTTGCTGACCGGCGACAACCGAGGCAGCGCCAAGGTGGTTTCCCAGGCGCTGGGCATTGCCAATGTGCATGCCGAAGTGTTGCCGGGGGACAAATCCGCCATCGTCATCGAGCTGAAGAAAAACGCCGTGGTGGCAATGGTCGGCGACGGTATCAACGACGCACCAGCGCTGGCTGCCGCTGACATCGGCATTGCCATGGGCGGCGGCACCGACGTGGCAATGCATGCCGCCGGCATCACCCTCATGCGCGGCGATCCGCGACTCGTACCGGCAGCGCTGGAGATCAGCCGCAAGACCTACGCAAAGATCCGCCAGAACCTGTTCTGGGCGTTCGTCTATAACCTGATTGGCATTCCGTTGGCGGCATTCGGCCTGCTCAACCCGGTGCTGGCCGGTGCGGCCATGGCGTTGTCGAGCGTCAGCGTGGTGAGCAATGCGTTACTGTTGAAATTCTGGACACCCGAGGACCAGGAGGACAAGCGATGAATATCGGCCAAGCGGCCCGCCAGAGCGGCCTGAGCGCGAAGATGATCCGATATTACGAATCCATCGGCCTGCTCAAGGCAGCCCATCGCACCGACAGCGGCTACCGGATCTACGGTGTTGACGACCTGCACACACTGGCGTTCATCAAGCGCTCCAGGGACCTGGGGTTTTCCCTGGAAGAAGTCGGCAAGCTGTTGACGCTCTGGCAGGACCGTCAAAGGGCCAGCGCCGACGTCAAGGCTCTCGCCCGCCAGCACATCGACGACCTGAACCAGAAAATCCGCGAACTGGCCGGACTGCGCGACACCCTCCAGGACTTGGTGGAACACTGCAATGGCGACCACCGCCCGGACTGTCCGATCCTCAAGGAACTGGCGTCCGGGTGCAGTTCTGAAGGCGGGAGCAAAGCTTGCTCGGGATGACCCGCGCAACATCCATGCAAACTGACCCACCGTCATCGCGAGCAAGCTCGGCGCCTACAGGGTGGGTCTTGCGCCAGAAGGATAAGCTTTGCGCTGACCGATCATTGCATCCAGGGCGGAGGCGGTTCTTCGGTCTTGCCCGGCGGCGCATCTTCGGCGGCGCGCATGGCCTGGCGACGCTCTTCGTCCCGGCGGGCGGCCTCGATCTCGCGCATGACTCCACCGACATCCGCCAACGCCTCCGGCTCGTCGAACTCACCCGTCAACACGCTACCCGGATGCAAGGTCCCGGCCTCGTAAAGCGCCCACATCTCCTTGGCATAGCGGGTGCGCTTGAGCTCCGGCGCGAAACGACCGAAGTAGGACGCCATGTTGCCCACATCGCGCTCAAGCATGCTGAAGGCATGGTTGTTACCGGCGGCATCCACCGCCTGCGGCAGGTCGATGATCACCGGGCCTGTCGGCGCGAGCAGTACGTTGAACTCCGACAGGTCACCGTGCACCAGGCCGGCACACAACATCAACACGATCTGCGAGATCAGGAAGGCGTGGTATTCACGGGCCTGATCCGGCTCAAGGACCACATCGTTCAGTCGCGGAGCCGCGTCGCCGTACTCGTCGGCCACCAACTCCATCAACAGCACGCCCTCGAGGAAATCATACGGTTTGGGCACACGTACCCCGGCATTGGCCAGGCGAAACAGCGCCGCGACTTCAGCGTTCTGCCAGGCGTCTTCGGCCTCCTTGCGCCCGAACTTGGAGCCTTTCGCCATGGCACGGGCCTGCCGGCTGTTACGGACCTTGCGACCCTCCTGATACTCGGCCGCTTGACGGAAACTGCGCTTGTTCGCCTCCTTGTAGACCTTGGCGCAACGTAGCTCATTGCCGCTGCGCACCACATAGACAGCTGCTTCTTTACCACTCATGAGTGGGCGCAGCACTTCGTCGACCAGACCGTCCTCGATCAGGGGTTCAATGCGTTTTGGAGTCTTCATCAGCTTTTATTCTGGGTCCTTTGTGACCAAACACGCGAATGACAGCCGTTATACGGCAATCCTTCCTCCACGGGGAGGGGTTGCCGACCTGTGAACCGGCGATGCACACACTGTGCCGGATATCGACCGAGTCGAATCATAGCCGAGAGCAGCGCCGGCACTGCCAATCTGACGCCGAGGTTATTTGCGACAAGAACTGACAATCCCGGCGCTGGACTCAGCGCTTGAACAACTCGCCCGGTGTAAATCCGAACATTGACTTGAACGCCGCAATGAAAGCGGATGTAGAGTCATACCCGCACGACAGCGCCGCGCCGGTCACGCTGTCCCCCTCTTCCAGCGAACCGAGGGACGACAACAACCGCATGCGCTGGCGCCAGGCCCGAAAACTCAGACCTGTTTCACGCTGGAACATTCGCATCAGAGTTTTTTCCGAGGTTCCCAGGCGTTCGGCCCAGGCTTGCAGGGTAACGTTCTGTTCAGGTTGCTCGATCAACTCGTTGCACAATCCCAGCAAGCGCGAATGCCGGGGCAACGGCAGGGAAAAACCCACTTCTGGAAGTGTCGCCAATTGGTCCAGCAACACCTGCACCAGTCGCGACTCGGGCGTATCGCCCTGCGGGTACTCGACCGGCAACTGACAGAACCCCTTGATCAGCTCGCGGGCCAGCGGCGTGACCTCCAGGACCCGGCAGCGTCCGTCATCCCACGGGCAGGCTTGGCGACGGACATACAGGCTGCGCATTTCCGCCCGGGTGGACGTCACGACGTGATGTTCCAGGTCCGCCGGAATCCAGATGCCCCATTGAGGCGGCGCGAAGAAACTGCCTGCGGCTGTGTGCACGCCAAGTACGCCGCTGATGGCGTAGGAAAACTGCACCCAGTCATGGCGATGGGCTTGAGTCCAGGAACCGGCGCTCAGGCTTTCGACACGGGCGTAGACCGGCCTGGGCAGTTGCGTCAGATCGGGAATACGACGTTCGAGCCGCTGGTGTCCGTTAGTCGGCATTGATTGGCCTTATGTCGCAAGACGGCTGTCAGTGCCGACGTTAGGCTAAGTCACCTTTACTTACAACTTCGGTGCCTTATGCACATGTTCAGACACCTCAAGCGCCTGGTGACCGACTGGTTCCTCTGCGGCATGCTGCTCGCCACGCTGCTGGCGTACTTTTTCCCGACCTTTGGCGCCACCGGCGGTGCAATGCATGCCGAGTGGGTGGTCAACGTCGGCATCTTCGTGGTGTTCTTCCTGCACGGGGTCAACCTGTCGGGCGAACAGATCCGCCACGGCCTGAAAAACATCCGGCTGCACCTGATGGTGCAGGGCTTCACTTTTGGGGTGTTCCCGTTGATCTGGTGGGTGAGCAACGTGCTACTGGGCAGTCATGTACCGTCACTGCTGATGCTGGGGTTCTTCTACCTGTGTGCCCTGCCCTCGACCATTTCGTCCTCGGTGGCCTTGACGGGCAGTGCGGGCGGCAACGTACCGGCGGCGATTCTCAACGCGAGCCTGTCCAGCGTGTTGGGGATTTTCCTCACACCGCTGCTGGTCAGTCTGGTGGTCGGGCGCGGCGCCGACGGCATCGACCTGGGCTCGACTCTGCTGGACCTGTGCATGATGTTGCTGTTACCGCTGGTGCTCGGACAGTTTCTGCGGCGCTGGCTGGCCGGTTTTTTTGGCCGCTACAAACGCTACACCAGCGTCATCGACAAGCTGGTGATCCTGCTGCTGGTCTACGCGGCGTTCTGCAATTCCATGGTGTCCGGGATCTGGCGGCAACAAGGCAACGGCGTGCTGTTCAGCGCCGTACTGGGAAGTGCCGTGTTGCTGGCAATCATTCTCTGGACAACCACTCGCACCGCCCGGGCCCTACGGTTCAACAATGCCGACGAAATTGCCGCAGTGTTCTGCGCCAGCAAGAAATCCCTGGCCGCTGGCGTGCCAATGGCGGCACTGATCTTTGGCAAGCATCCCGGCCTTGGCCTGATTCTGTTGCCGATCATGATTTACCACCCGCTGCAACTGATCGTCTGTTCGATTCTGGCCGAACGCTACGCCAGCCGTCAGCGGGCCCTGGTCAACCGACAGAACGAAGCGGTGCTCAGCGCTCGATAATCGCCGTCACGCCCTGACCGGCGGCCGCGCAGATGGAGATCAGCCCCCGGCCTTTTCCCGCCGCATCGAGCAACTTGGCCAGGTTGGCGACGATTCGCCCGCCCGTGGCGGCAAACGGATGCCCGGCGGCCAGCGAGCTGCCCTTCACATTCAGGCGACTACGGTCTATGGCGCCCAGCGGGGCGTCCAAGCCCAGACGTGTCTTGCAATAGTCCGGATCCTCCCAGGCTTTCAGTGTACACAGTACCTGAGCGGCGAAGGCCTCGTGGATTTCGTAGTAATCGAAGTCCTGCAACGCCAGGCCATTGCGCGCCAACAATTTCGGCACTGCGTAGGCAGGCGCCATCAGCAATCCTTCGGCGCCGTGGACAAAATCCACCGCGGCGGTCTGGCCATCACGCAGGTACGCCAGGATCGGCAGTCCCTGGGCCCTGGCCCACTCTTCACTGCCCAGCAACACCAACGAAGCGCCATCGGTCAGCGGCGTGGAGTTACCCGCCGTCATCGTGCCCTTGGCACTTTTTTCAAAGGCCGGCTTGAGGGATGCGAGTTTTTCGAGGGTCAGGTCCGGGCGCAGGTTGTTGTCCCGGGTCAGGCCGAGAAACGGCGTCATCAGGTCGTTCTGCCAGCCTTCGGCGTAGGACGCCGCCATTTTCTGATGGCTTTCCAGGGCCAACTGATCCTGTTCCTCCCTTGAGATCTGCCAGGTCTGGGCCATCAATTCGCAGTGTTGCCCCATGTTCAGGCCGGTGCGTGGCTCGTTGATGCGGGGCAGATCGGGGACCAGGTGCTGAGGGCGCAACTGTAGGAACACTTTGATTTTGTCGGCGGTGGTCTTCGCACGATTGGCTTGCAGCAGAATCCTGCGCAACCCTTCATTGACGCCTATCGGTGCATCCGAAGTGGTGTCCACGCCACCGGCAATAGCGCTGTCGATCTGCCCCAGGGCGATCTTGTTGGCAACCAGCAGTACCGTTTCCAATCCCGTACCACAGGCCTGCTGCACGTCGTAGGCCGGGGTACTGGGCGACAATCGCGAGCCGAGCACGCATTCACGGGTCAGGTTCATGTCCCGGGAATGCTTGAGCACCGCCCCGGCAGCGACCTCGCCAATGTGCAGCCCATGCAGGTTGTAGCGCTCGATCAGCCCCTCGAGGGCCGCTGTCAGCATTGCCTGGTTGCTGGCGGTGGCGTAGGACCCGTTGGAACGGGCGAAGGGAATGCGGTTTCCACCGATGATCGCGACGCGGCGTGGCTGTGTCATGAAGAAATCCCCGTGTGTTCGAATGCGTCTGGATATAAGTACGTTGCGTCTCTATCGCGAGCAGGCTCGCTCCCACATCTGCCTAGCGTAGGCTTTATTTGGTGGATCGAACGACCGAATACCAATCATGGTCCACACTTGGAAGCTCATCAGCCGGAGAGTGTTCCATGTCTGACCGTTATATCGACTTCGCCAACTCGGCCATCGGCCTGCGCCTGGTCGGGGCGCTCGGCTTGCCATCGCCGGTACGTCTTGAACGCTGGCAGGCCGGTCGGCTGCGCCCGATCGAAGGCGCGCTGCTGCTGGGCGGTGGGCCGTTGACCGCACAGGTCGGCACGTTCGCCAAGCGCCTGACCGATGCCATTTTCGTCTACGGCGGCGAACCGACGCTGGCCACCGAGTGGATCCCCGGCCACGGCCCGAAAATCAAGGCCGTGGTGTACGACGCCAGTCATTTGATTCAGGTCGATCAGCTCAAGCAGTTGCGGGAGTTTTTCCAGCCGTTGATGAAGAACCTCGACCGCAGCGCCCACGTCGTCATCCTCGGACGGGCCCCGGAAACCCTTGACGATCCGTTCGCCGCCAGTGCCCAGCGGGCGCTGGAGGGGTTCAGCCGGTCACTGGCCAAGGAACTGCGTCACGGCGGCACCTTGCAGTTGCTATATGTCGGTGACGGCGCCGAAGCTCAACTGGAAGGCGCGCTGCGGTTTTTCCTCTCGCCTAAAAGCGCCTACGTTTCCGGACAGGTCATTCGCCTCAAGGCCTGTGATGCCCAAGTCCAGGACTGGACACGACCGCTTACCGGGCTCAGGGCGCTGGTCACTGGCGCCGCCCGCGGGATCGGCGCGTCCATCGCCGAAACCCTCGCCCGTGACGGCGCCGATGTGATCCTGCTGGACGTCCCGCCGGCCAAGACCGACCTCGAAGCCCTGGCCGCTCGCCTGGGCGGGCGCGGCGTCACGCTGGACATTTGCGCCGAAGACGCCGCTGCCCGGTTGATCGAACACCTGCCCGACGGCGTCGACATCGTGGTGCACAACGCCGGCATCACCCGGGACAAGACCCTGGCGAACATGACGCCGGAATTCTGGGACGCGGTGCTGGCGGTCAATCTCAATGCGCCGCAAGTGCTGACCAAGGCGCTGCTGGACAGCGGCACCCTGCGGGACAATGGCCGGGTGATTCTGTTGGCGTCCATCAGTGGTATCGCCGGCAATCGCGGCCAGACCAACTATGCGGCGAGCAAGGCCGGGCTGATCGGCCTGGCCCAGGCCTGGGCACCGACCCTGCAGGCACGGGGGATCAGCATCAACGCCGTGGCTCCGGGTTTCATCGAGACCCGAATGACTGCCGAGGTCCCCTTCGCCTTGCGCGAAGCCGGGCGACGCATGAGTTCCCTGGGCCAGGGCGGCTTGCCCCAGGACGTCGCCGAAGCTGTCGCATGGCTTGCGCAACCGGGCACGGGTGCCGTCACCGGACAGGCGCTGCGGGTGTGCGGGCAAAGCCTGCTGGGAGCATGACCATGACGACGCAATGGCACGAGGTCAGTGGCGCGCCGAACATGTCCGGGCTCTACACAAAAGCCGCGACGCGCCGCAAGGTCACCGGCACGACGCTGCCGACGGTGGGACTGCGCCAGTCGCTCCAGGTCGATCAGCAACGCCTGGCGGCCTACCGCAAGGTCTGCGGTTTCGTCGATAACGGGTTGCTGCCCCCGACCTACCCCCACGTCATGGCGTTCGCCCTGCAAATGCAACTGCTCACCGACCGGGACTTTCCGTTCCCGCTGTTGGGACTGGTGCACTTGAGCAACCGCATCCGCGTCTTGCGCCCCATGGGCGGCGTCGGCCAGGTGCGGGCCAGCGTCAATGTCGAAAACCTCAACGCCCACCCAAAAGGGGCGGTGTTCAGCCTCGTCACCCGCCTCGATGATCAGTTGGGGCCGTTGTGGGAAGCCGAGAGCGAGATGCTCTGCAAAGGCGTGCAACTAGACGGTGCATTGGTCGAGCCCGAGGAGCAGGAGCGTCCGGCACTGACCGAGGTGGCGCACTGGAGCGCACCCGCCGATATCGGCCGGCAGTACGCCAAAGTGTCAGGCGACTACAACCCGATCCACCTGAGCGGCATCAGCGCCCGCTTGTTCGGCTTTCCCACGGCCATCGCCCATGGCTTGTGGAACAAGGCCCGAACCCTGGCAGCGCTGGATGATCACCTGCCCGAAGCCAACCTTGAGATCGACGTGACCTTCAAGAAACCTGTTCGCCTGCCCAGCGAAGTGACATTGCTGGCGAGCGCGGCGGGGTCCAGTGGTCACTTGCGGTTGGTGGGGGCCGGAGAGTTGGAGCACATGGCGGGTAGCTGGCGGCCGGTTGCCTGAGTCGGGCCAATCCTGTGTGGGAAACTGTGGGAGCAAGGCTTGCCCGCGATAGGAACGAACCGTTTAATCGTTCATCGCGAAAGTTTTGCTCCTACAGGTTCAGTCCATTATCGCGGTGGGTAGTTGGAGAGGATCCGCCCGACCGTTTCACGTACTGCGGCACTGCGATCAGCCGGTTTGGGGGAATCGCTGAGCAGTTGCTCGTCACTGCCGCGCCACACCAGCTTGCCGTCCTTGCCATCGAGCAAATCGATCTGCACCGTGGCCACCTTGTAGCTGATGTTGCGGGTTTCGTTGTACATCGGCCCGCCCCAATAACCATTCCAGGGACCGCCCCAGCCACCGCCGTAGTTCGTGGTGACTTGTTGCTGGCGGTCTTCGACGATCAGGTAGGCCTGGACCAGCACATCGCCTCGCCCGCCCGACGGCGCCGGACGCAAGCCACGCTGGTCGAGTTGATCGGCAACCGCCTGGCGGATCCGCTGTTCCGTCAGGTCACTTTTGATCCGTGGATCATCGGGGCGATATTGCAACGCCGGATCTTTCCAGCTCCAACTGCGGTAGGCCGCGAAATCGCGGCTGGTGTCGAAGTCGTGATTGACCTGCTTACCCGCACAGGCGCTGAGCAAGACGGCAAAGACCAGTAAAGCGAGACGGCGGAACATGATTCTTCTCCGTTACGTAATCAACTGGGCGGATAAGCCGACAGGGCTTTTTCCACCGCGTCGCGAATGGCATCGGTGCGTTCGCTCTGACTGCCACGCTGGCTGGTCTCGGCACTGGAGCTCCATACCGGCTGCCCCGTACGGGCGTCGAACAGTTCCACACGGACTACCACGACCTGCTCCTGATACGTACGCACCACCGGGACCGAGTGGTACATGCCATACCCCGGACCATAGCGGTTGTAACGGTCGTAGCCGCCGTAGTAACCCGAGTCGTAGTCATCGCGAACCTGGCGCAGCCGGGTTTCCAGGCGCAGGTCGGCGCTGACGAACAGGTCGGCCGGCCGGTTGTCATGCAGCGGACGCAGGCCTCGCTGATCCAGGGCGTTGCTCACCGCCTCGGCCACCTGGGCCGAATCCGCCCACGCGGTGCCCGGCGGTAGCCGGCCGTTGAGCCAGGCCCAACTGCGATAGCGTCCATAGTCACGCGGCGGCGCGGGGTAGGCGCTGCGGTCGAACACCGTGGCGGCTTCGGGCGGTGCCGGGGGCAGCGGTCTGGAAGTGGCGACATACGGGTTGCTGCCCTGACAGGCGGCCAACCCCAGGCACAACACCAATACCCCTGAACGACCTTTCATTTTGCTCTCCGATTTCTCTGCGATCAGAGCGGACGGCAGATCCAGTGCAGATAGCGCCCCAGCCCGGCAAACGCCGGATGGCGACGGTGGGCCAGCTCCATTTCCAGCAATTGTGCCAGCTCGACGCGGCCCTGGAACTCCACAGGCATGTAGTCATGGAAAACCCGTACGCCACTCTGACTTTCGACCTGCCACAGGCCCTCAAGTTGCGCCGCCAATTCCCGTGGATCAAGGGGTTGTTGCGGCGTCAGGCTCTGCTTTTCACCAGCCATGTCATTCTTGCGCAACTTGCGGAAATGACCCTTGAGCAGGTTGCGGTACACCAGCGCGTCGCGGTTGTAGAAGGCCAGGGACAGCCAACCACCCGGCACGGTCAACTGGTGCAGCACCGGCAGGATCGCGTGGGGCTCGGCCAGCCATTCCAGCACCGCGTGGCACAGCACCAGGTCGTAACGCTCGGTGAGCCGCCCCGGCAGATCCTGCCATGGCGCCTGAATGAACGTAGCGCCCTGGCCGGCATCGGCAAACCGTTGGCGCGCGCCTTCGAGCATGGGTTCGGCCGGCTCGGCCAGGGTCACCTGATGACCGCGCTCGGCCAGCCACAACGACATATGCCCCAGCCCGGCCCCGATATCCAGCACCCGCAGCGGACGCTCCGGCAACGTCTCGATCAGGTCGGCCTGAAGCACCGCCAGACGAATCGCACCCTTGGCCCCGCCGTAGATCTTTTCGGCAAAACGCGTAGCGAGCTGGTCGAAATGACGGTCGCTCATTGGCCGAACCGCCGCTCGCTGTCGGCCAGCTTGTTGCGCACGACGGCGTCCATGTCCAAGCCCAGTTCGCTGCACAACAGCAACAGGTACAGCACGATATCCCCGACCTCCTGCCCGGCGTGGGCCAGTTTGTCCGCCGGCAACTGGCGCGACTGGTCCTCGGTCAACCATTGGAAGATCTCCACCAGCTCGGCCATTTCCACGCTGGCGGCCATGGCGAGGTTCTTCGGGCTGTGAAATTGCCGCCAGTCGTTACGGTCACGAATGGCGTGCAGGCGTTCGGTCAGTTCAACAAGGTTCATCGGGCTCTCCTGAATGCCCATAGCTTCGGGGGGAAGACAAGGGAAGGCAAGCGTCTCGATACGAAGCGGGGATTTACTCCATAATCGAACGATCGAGGCCTTGGACAACTCCTACGATCACGCGCCAAAAGGGCTCGACTCAAACTTCTTTCATCAGGACGCACACATGCAGGTAGAAAGCTTTTTCGAATGGCTCGGCCAGGCACTCGGTTCGGTGATCCGCTTTATCGTCGATCTGCTCAGCGGCCTGTTCAACACCCTGGCCAATGCCGGCAGCAACTTCGTCGACGGCCTGTCCCGCGCGCTGGGCATGGACACCTCGATCATCAGCATCATCGCGCTGATCCTGGGGTTGCTGATGCTCTACTCGGCCATCCGCGCCTTCATGCGGGCCTCGATCGTGCTGGGGATTATCTGGCTGGTGCTGGGGCTGTGGGTGTTGAGTTGGATCATTCACTAGGCTATGTACGAAATCGTTTGAAACTTGGTTATGCGGCGTTAAAAACCGGCTCGGAATGCTCATTGACAACCAGTCAAGTCGAGCGCGACCCCGGCCGTTCCTCGCCGGTTTTTGCCTTGCCTAACCTGCGTTTCAAACAATTTCGTACACAGCCTTGGCTTGAGAGTCGGACAGCATTGTGGCGAGAGCGGCTACAATCGCGCTCCATCGAGGAGCCTGCATGTCCAAGCTGATTACCGATTGGCGCGATCGCCTGACCCATCGACGGGTCTGGGCGTTGGCCGCGCCGATGATTCTGTCGAACATTTCCGTACCGCTCGTGGCGTTGGTGGACAGCACTGTCATCGGCCATCTGCCCCATGCCCATCAGTTGGGCGCGGTGGCGGTCGGGGGCAGTTTGTATACGGTGCTGGCGTGGGCCATGGGATTTCTGCGCATGGGCACCACCGGGTTCGCGGCGCAGGCGGCCGGGCGCGCAGATGGAGCAGCGTTGCGGCAGGTGTTGTTGCAGGGCTTGTTGCTGGCAATGGGGCTGGCGGTGTTGCTGGGTGCGCTCGGCGTGCCATTGAGCGGCGTGGCCCTGCACTTCATGCAGCCGTCGACCGAGCTCGATCAGTTGACCCGGGACTTCTTCTATACACGACTCTTCGGCCTCCCGGCCGCGCTGGCCGGCTATGCGCTGGTGGGCTGGTTCCTCGGTGCGCAGAATGCACGGGCGCCGTTGGCGATCCTGTTGACCACGAACCTGGTGAATATCGCCCTGAACCTGTGGTTCGTGCTCGGCCTGGACTGGGGTGTTGCCGGTTCCGCCCGGGCTTCGGTGATTGCCGAATGGACCGGAGCGCTGCTGGGCCTGGCACTGGCCCGCAAGACACTGCGGGCCTGGCCGGGGCAGGTGGCCTGGGCAGCCCTGGGCCTGTGGCGGAACTGGCGCCCGTTGCTGGCGGTAAACCGCGACATCTTCATTCGTAGTCTCGCGTTGCAGTCAGTGTTTTTCCTGATCACTGTGCAGGGCGCCCGCCTGGGGGATGCGACGGTAGCGGCCAATGCCCTGCTACTCAACGGGCTGCTGCTGACTGCCCACGCGTTGGACGGACTCGCCCACGCCGTCGAAGCGTTGTGCGGCCATGCCATTGGTGCTCGCGACCGCCTGGCCCTGCGCCGCTCATTAGTGGTGGCCTGCGGTTGGTCATTGATTGCAAGCGTTGGCTTTGCGCTGCTGTTCCTGTTCGCCGGTCATCTGTTTATCGATATGCAGACCGACATCCCCGATGTGCGCGATACCGCCTATCGCTACCTGCCTTATCTGGCGGCCTTGCCGCTGATCGCCGTGTGGAGCTATGTGCTCGACGGCTTGTTTATCGGTGCCACCCGGGCCCGGGAGATGCGCAACGGCATGTTGCTGACCCTGTTGCTGGTCTTGCCCCTCGCCTGGACACTGCAAGGTCTGGGCAACCATGGGCTGTGGATTACCTTCCTGCTGTTCATGGCGGTGCGCAGCCTGACCCTCGGCGGTTTCGCGTGGCGTTTACATCGGCGCGAGCTCTGGCTTGGCGCCCGAGTCGATTGACGCATCAACCTTCATCGCCCTGCCACAGCCGACGCAGATAATCGAGACGTTCGTGCTGCGAGTCGCCCTTGAGTTCCGGCACCGACCGGGCATCGGGATTTTGCAGACGCAGCCACAACCAGCCATCCAACACCTCGCGCTCGGTAAACCCCAGCGCCAATCCATGCTCCAGATAATCCCAGAGCGTCCGGTAATCGCGCCCGGTATCACACGACCATTGCCAGGCATGACGCTCCAACAGGCATCGTTGCAATTGGTTCTGTTGACGGGCGCTGAGGCTGTGCTCATTTTCCAGTACGTCGACCAAGAGCCCGGGATTGGAGAGCTGTTGCCAGCCCTGACTGCCGATGGCCCGGTCGGCCCAGGTGCCGCCGAACCAGCGCAGCAGGTCGATAGGCCCCAGCCAGCAGCTGAGCTCAGCCGGGTCGCACCCGTCGAAGAAATAGCTGGCGGTGTGAGGGTTGTAATAACTCAGCAGCGCTTTGTGATGCATGCCCAGGGTCACCGTCAGCATCCGTCGCAGATGCGCCAGCAGCTGTGTAACGGGCGATGCGCTTACCAACAACAATCCCGGCCAGGAACCCGCATCCAGTTGACACAGGCCGGTCAGCGCCGTTGATTGCTGCAGATCCACCAGCAGCGGGCCGTGCTCCCTGAGCCCATGCCATTCGGTGTCTTCGAACAAGGCAAAGCGCCGGACATCGGCGAACTGCTCTTGTAGAAGCCGCGCCGCCATCGGTGCGCCCGCAAGATCGAGCAACAGCCATTGAGGCGTTGATCCGGACATGGCGACAACACTCATGGGACGGCGCCTTGGGTGATCAGCCGACAAGTACACACCGGCCGACCACAAGGACTGAAGCTGCCACCCCCAGGCAACAGGCACAGCAGCACCAGCGGCTCGGCCGCCCGGATCGCAGCCAGCAACACCGGGTCGGCTTCCGACGGCCAGTCAGGTTCGCGCAAAGGGGCTTCCCCGGCGGTCTCGCCCGCCGTTTGTGGGCAACCCGAATCGTCGAGAAAGGCGCTGATCATGGGGCGATCCGGGTCGCCTTCGATAAAACTCACCAACACTTCCGTCCCCTCGCCGAGGCTGCTCACGCCACCAGCGGCCAGATCAGGCGCCAAGGGCAGCCAGCAATGACTTGGGCTGGCCCCTTCGCCCTGATAGACCCAGTCGAATTGCACCGCCACTCGCCCTAGGCGCCGCGATGCCGGTGCGTCCACCGCCACCACCCAGCCGCGCTGCAGGGCCGGCATTCGCGGTGTGGGAGGGCTGTCCGCCACAAACGATTGTCCACCGGCAATGGCGCGGAAATGATTGCCGTAGCCATTGGCATCGCCGCGATGCTCGACCTTCGTCAAAAGCCAACGCTGATTCCAGTCGTCAAAAGGATGCGCCGTCAACGACAGGCCCTGACCACAATGCAGGCCCATCAGATCGCTACGGCCCTCGGCAACCTGCTCCCCCGAAGCGACGGTTTGCACGCTGAACTCCCGAACTCCGGGTACCCGGGGCTCGATGCCATAGGCCATCTCCTTGGCCGGGGCAAAACTGCCGGGACTGTCCGCGAATACCAGGCAATGCGTGTCACGCATGTGTTCGAAATGAAAGTGAATGCCAGCCTGGGCGCATATGCGTTGGAGAAATTGCAGGTCCGATTCCCGATATTGGGTACAGAAGTCCAGCGGTGGGTAATCCCGCTGCAGATCCAGGCACAGGCCGCGGCCTCCGATACCGTGGCCCTTGAGTACCTGGCGGATGATCTGCGGGGCCGTGCAGGCATTGAATACCCGCTGGCTGAAGCGCTGCGCCAGGCACGCCAGCTTCGGCCCGATGCGCACCCGGCAACCGGCGTCGAGGCGGTGCTGCACAAGCTCGTGAATCTGACCGTGTATGCCCCGGCCCGAGCCTCCGAAGCTCAACCAGGCGCTACGGTACAACAGGCCAGCAAGATCCAGGGGCATGTCAACGGGCCGCAGTTCGACCTCATAGGCGAACGCTTCGCTGATGGCTTCGCTACCCTGGAAGGCCGAAACGACAAGGGATTCGGGCAAACCGGCTATCTCCAGACGAAATAACGGTTCGTTGGCTGGATCGGACATCGGCGTATCTCTACAGGAGGGGCGGCCGGGGATTCTCGCTGAGAGCCATGGCGGAGTAGAGAGCCGAAGTACAAGTTAGGAAAGGGACTACATGAAATGAGGACAGCAGCGGTTAAATGAGCCGATCAGCCGAAATAACAGCGGCACAAATAAGAACGCCCTTCAGGACTATCCGAAAAAACCTGCACTGTGCAGCGTATTTTTCTGACAGCCCGGAGGGCGCTCAATTATTGATCAAACAACCTCAAGAAGACAGATAGGACGAACGCGTGAGCCCCAGGCGCAACGCGTCGAGGAACTGCGTACGCTCGGTGGCGCTGATGCGGGCGCTGGCGCACTTGTCGCGGTAGTGAGTCATCAACTCCTCCGGCGACAAGTGCACGTAGCGCAACATGTCTTCGATGGTGTCGTGGGTTTCGATACCGGCGTGGTACACGCTGCCGTCGGCGTTCTGGTAGATGTTCACCGAGTCGGTGTCACCGAACAGGTTGTGCATGTCGCCGAGGATTTCCTGGTAGGCGCCCACCAGGAAGATACCCAGCAAATAGTCCTCACCGGGGTTGAGGGAATGGACCGGCAGGCTGGTCTCGATGCTCTGCTCGTCAACGTACTGCTTGATCTTGCCATCGGAGTCGCAGGTCAAGTCTTGCAGCACGGCGCGGCGCAGCGGTTCTTCGTCGAGACGATGCAGCGGCAGGATCGGCAGCACCTGGCCGATGGCCCAGGTGTCCGGCAGGCTCTGGAACACCGAGAAGTTGCAGATGTATTTGTCGGCGAGCTTATCGTTGAGTTCGTCCAGCACCTGGCGATGGGAACGCTGGCGGGCCTTCAACGAGTTGTGCAGGCGACGGCATACGGCGAAGTAGCACTGCTCGGCCAAGGCTTTTTCCGCCAGGGTCAGCTTGCCATCGGCGTACTGGGCGGCCACGTCGCTCATGTAGTGAGTAGCGCGCCAGTAGGTTTCGGTGACCATTTCGATATCGGTCGGCCCCAGCAGGTCCACCAGCCATTGCACGGTTTCCGGCAACGCTTCCTTGTTTTCAATGACCGGCACGTCATCGTGATGTTTCTCCACGTCGGTCACCTGCACCACCAGCATGGCGTGGTGGGCGGTCAGGGAACGGCCGCTCTCGGAGAAAATGTGCGGATGCGGCAGGCTCTGGGCGTCGCAGAACTCCTTGAGCATACCGACCACGACGCCGGCATAGTCGTCCATGTCGTAGTTGATCGAACTGGCGTTGCGCGAATGCGTACCGTCATAGTCCACACCCAGGCCACCGCCGACGTCGATGTGATCCACCGGCAGGCCAAGATTGCGCAGCTCACCGTAGTAACGGATCGCTTCCTTGAAACCGTGCTGGTAGTCCGCCAGGTTGGCGATCTGCGAACCCATGTGGAAGTGCAACAGGCGAATGCCCTGGTCCAGGCCGGCGGCGCGGAAGCGCTCGACCACCGACAGCAGTTGCGCCGCCGACAAACCGAACTTGGATTTCTCGCCACCGGTGTCGGCCCACTTGCTCGAAGCCAGGGACGACAGGCGCACCCGCAGGCCCACCTGTGGCTTGACCTTGAGCGACGCCGCTTCTTCGATCACCAGGCCGACTTCGGACTCTTTCTCGATGACGATGAACACATTGTGACCCAGCTTCTGGCCCATCAGCGCCAGGCGGATGAACTCGCGGTCCTTGTAGCCGTTGCAGACGATGGTCCCACCCTTGGGCGCCAGAGCCAGCACCGCCAGCAGCTCGGGCTTGGAGCCGGCCTCAAGGCCAATGGACACGTTCTGGGTGGCGATGATGTTCTCGATCACCGCTTCCTGTTGGTTGACCTTGATCGGATAGAGTGCGGTGTACTTGCTCTGGTATTCCAGGCGCGCGATGTTGCTGTCGAAGGCGCCGGTGAGCTGGCGCACGCGGTCTTGCAAGATGTCGGGGAAGCGCACCAGCAGAGGCAGCGAGAGGCCGCTCCGGCGAAGTTGGTCGACCTGCTCGAACAGGTCGATGGGCGAACTGCCGGGACCGTTCGGACGGACTTCTACGCGACCGGCGTCATTGATCGCGAAATACCCGGCCCCCCAATGGCGAATCCCGTAAACACTGCGGCTGTCCGCAACTGTCCATTGGCTGCCATCGTCTTTGCGTGTGCGTCGTACGGACATCGAAGTCCCCTATGAAAGAAGTCAAAAATGCGCCATCCGGTCAGAGGCCGGCGCAGTCTGGAGAGTGAAGATGACGAATTGCCTGTCAGCAGGGTAGACCTTGCTCACCGAGCTGAGTTTAGAAAGCCGTTCAGCCGCCGGATTTTTTCGCCTTGAAACCGTGCCGTGCCAGTTCGGCCAGCAACAGCTCGACGTGATCGCCCTGGATCTCGATGACGCCGTCCTTCAACGCGCCCCCGGTGCCACAGCGTTTCTTCAACGTGGTGGCCAGTTCCTTGAGCGCGTCTTCGGCCAACGGCACGCCGGTGATCGTAGTCACCGTCTTGCCGCCGCGCCCCTTGCTTTCACGGCGCACGCGAGCGATACCGTCACCGGCGGGAATGACGTTCTGTTTGCAGGTGCAGGCGTCCACCGGCTGGCGGCATTCAGGGCAATGACGACCGGCGTCGGTAGAAAATACCAGGCCGCCCAGGGCGGCGAAGGATGCGGCTTTTTTGGCCACCGGCAATCCTCTCGGGAGGACAAAGACTGGCCAGGACAAACAGTGCCCCGACCGCGAAGCCCCACTCAGGCAGGGGCAGCGCTACTGGACCCGCAGACGCCGGTCCAGCTTGAAAAGTCGCGCAGTGTAACGGCAAAAACTCCAATTGCTAAGGGCCAATCGGCGCCAATTTACTGCTTCTTTGCGACGCCGTTGCCATGGGCCCGCAAATAGCGCTCCAGGGCTGCCAGGGAGTCCGGGCAATAGGGCTTGTTCCGGATGTCTTCGAGCACCTGCTCGACTGGCATGAAACACGCTTCGAGGACCTCTTCCGGCTGCAGAATCAGCGGGCCGTCCCACACCGCAGAGAACGCCGAACACCATAGGCGACTGCCGGGGTCTTCGAAATAGAAATGGTCGTGGGCGGTCAGTGGCACGCCGCTCACGCCCAATTCCTCTTCCAGCTCACGGGCGGCCGATTCGGCATAGCTCTCGTTCGCCTGCACCATTCCGCCCGCCGCCACATCCCAGAAACCGGGGTAGATGGCCTTGCTCAGGGTTCGCCGGTGAACGCACAGTTCACCGGCCGAGTTGAACAACATGATGTAGGTGCCACGTCCGATCAGACCGCGCTCGCGCAGCTCCGAGCGCACCAGGCTGCCGAGCAGGTTGTCATGCTCATCGACCCAAGCGATCAGCTCGGCATCCGAAGCCTCTCGATGGGCGGCCTCCCGGGTGCTTTCGTTCATGGATCAGCCCTGGTTCAGCAATTGCCGCAAGTCGATCACCGCCGCGTTGGCCCGGGAGATGTAGTTGGCCATGACCAACGAATGGTTCGCCAGCACACCGAAGCCGCTGCCATTGAGGATCATCGGGCTCCAGACCGGTTCCTGGGACGCTTCCAGCTCCCGGATGATCTGCCGCACGCTGACAGTGGCGTTTTTCTTCGCCAATACATCGGCGAAGTCCACTTCGATGGCGCGCAGCAGGTGAGACAAGGCCCAGGCCTGTCCACGCGCTTCATAGAACACGTTGTCGATCTGCAACCACGGAGTCTCGACCACTTCTTCGTCGACCTGCGGCACCTGGCCCGGCGCCGGGACTTCGGTTTTCAACGCGGTATTGAGCTTGACCCGGCCGACGCTGGCCGACAGGCGCTGGGACAGCGACCCCAGGCGAGTGCCGACGTCGCCCAGCCAGTTGTTCAGGTTATCGGCGCGAGCATAGAACAGCGCGCTCTTCTGGGAGGGATCGGACAGGCGTGCCTGATAGCGGCTCAGCGAGTTGATACCTTCCTGATATTCCGACTCACTGGAAGGCAACACCCAGCTGCGGTTATCGAAGTTGAAACGCGGCTCTGCCTTGGCGAGATCGGCGTCTTCGGCAGACTGGGACTGGGAACGGGCGAAGTCCTTGCGCAAGGCGCGGCTCAAGTCGCGAACCTGCACCAGCACGCCATATTCCCAGCTCGGCATGTTGTCCATCCACAGGCCTGGCGGGAAACGGTCATTGGAGATGTAGCCGCCCGGCTTGGTCAGCAAGGTACCGGCCACGCTCTTGAGGGTCTCGACGGTGGTGTAGCCCACCACCATTTGCCGACCGTCCTTCTCGGCCGCCGCCTGGGCACTCTGCTGCACGGGAAACAGGGCGGGCTCCTGGCTCCAGTACCAGCCGATGGCGATGGTCACCAACAGGTACAGGCCCACCAGCGTGCCCAGCGCACGGCTGAAGAATAGCCCGCCCAGGTAGCTGCGGGTGTCCGATTTTGGCTCGGCGGCCCGTTCAGGTGCGCTGCCCGCGCGGTTTTTCCAGTCCAGCATGGCGATGTCCCTTCAATCACTTGAGTTCACGGTTCGACCACAACCCTACGCCATCGTGCCTGATCTGAGGCACGTAAACAGGCTGACACGGCGAGGCAATCGGACCGTCACTATAAAGGAAGCGCAGCCGTCGGCCTATGCGACCGATCGGTCAGAAACTGAATTGAGTCTTGAGGCAGATTATTGACGTATGACACTCATGCGAGGGAAAAGAGGTGCTAGCATAGAGCCACCAGTCGACCTCAGCATGCACCCTAACTAGTAGTCAGGATATGACCGAGCCAGAAGACCCCAGCCGTGAGCGCCTCAAGCACCACTTTGCCCAGCGGGTAATTCACCAGGCTCGCCAGATCCTGGAGATATGGCAACGCCTGCAACGCAGCGAATGGTCAAGCACCGACCTGTCGGAGCTCAGCGAAGCCAATCTGCGCCTGCTGCGCTTCGCCGAGCGTTTCGAACAGCCGGAGCACTCCCAGCTTGCCCAAGGCATCAGCCAGTCGTTGCAAGCGGTGGATGCCAATCGCGGGCGGCTGAGCAGTCATCTGATCACCGAAATCAACCGGCTGATGCAACGGCTGTCCCGCACAGGCCTGCGCCACGGCGACCAGCTCGAACAAACCTTCCTGCCGCCGCTGCGCAAGCCCATCTATGTGTTGCTGCAGGATCATGACCGCGCCGAGCGACTGGCCAAGCAGCTGGAATTCTTCGGCCTCAGCGCCCAGGCGCTGGACAGTGTCGCGGCATTTCGCGCCTCGATGGTCGAGCGCTTGCCGGCGGCGATCGTCATGGATGTGGACTTCAGTGGCCCTGGGGTTGGCCTGAAACTGGCCGCCGAAGCCCAGCAAGGCCTGGAGCAGCCATTGCCATTGTTGTTCTTCAGCCTGTTGGAAACCGACACACCGACACGCCTGGCGGCGGTTCGGGCCGGTGGACAGGAATTCCTGACCGGCACCCTGGAAGCCTCGAGCCTGCTGGAAAAGATCGAAGTGCTGACCTGTGTCGCCCAGTACGAGCCCTATAAAGTGCTGATCATTGACGACTCCCGCGCCCAGGCCCTGCACACCGAGCGCCTGCTCAACAGCGCCGGCATCGTGACCCGCACGCTGACCGAGCCGATCCAGGCCATGGCGGAACTGGCGGACTTCCAACCCGACCTGATCATCCTGGACATGTACATGCCCGCCTGCACCGGCACTGAACTGGCGAAGGTGATCCGCCACAATGACCGCTACGTGAGCGTGCCGATCATTTACCTGTCCGCCGAAGACGACCTGGACAAACAGCTCGACGCCATGAGCGAGGGTGGCGACGACTTCCTGACCAAGCCGATCAAGCCCCGGCACTTGATCACCACGGTGCGCAATCGCGCGGCCCGGGCCCGCAACCTCAAGGCGCGGATGGTGCGCGACAGCCTCACCGGCCTGTACAACCACACCCATATCCTGCAACTGCTCGAAGACTGCTGCTTCCGTGCGCGTCGCGAAGGCAAGCCGCTGAGCTTCGCCATGCTGGACATCGACCATTTCAAACGGGTCAACGACAGCCACGGCCACCCCATGGGTGACCGGGTGATCAAAAGCCTCGCGCTGTTCCTCAAGCAGCGCCTGCGCAAGACCGATTTCATTGGCCGTTATGGCGGCGAAGAATTTGCCATTGTCATGCCAGACACCGACATCGACGCTGCTTGCACGGTGCTGGATGAAATCCGCCAGCGCTTTGCCGAAATCCACTACCCTGCCCAGCCTCAGGACCTGTGGTGCACATTCAGTGCCGGGGTGGTGGAGATGAGCGAAATGTCCGACAGCCTGATGATGGCCAGTCAGGCGGATGAAGCGCTATATCGCGCCAAGCATGCCGGTCGTAACCGGGTACAGAGCGCGCGCCAGTCAAAGCAAAGTGCCATCTTTTCATCCGAATCCACCGATTCAGTCATAAACCTGTAACTCAAGCGCAATAAATTCAGGCACTTACGATTCTGCCCCCGGTAGACCCCGATGCGCTTGAAGCTGCTGACAAACCTCAACACCCTCCTTTTGGTAACCGTGTGCCTGGGCCTGGGCGCCACGCTCTGGTGGTCGCAAACCGCCCTGGAACGCCCGTACTTATTAATGGAGCGTTATCTGGGACTGTCGCGGCAATTCCAGGGTGAAGTGGCGGGCAACATCGATGATTACCTCGCCAGCGGCGACGCCTTGCGCTTGAGTGCCGCCACCCAGGCCCTGGAAACACTGCAAAAGGATTTGGATCAGTTTCCACCGGAACTGGCCCAGGCATTACGCCCGAGCCTTTCGGGTCTCGATGAGTTCAGCAAGACCGACCTGCTGGCCGCCGGCAAGCTGGCCGGCGATCCCCAGGCGTTGTTGTTGCAGGCCGAACGCGAGCTGAGCGCCAACCTGGACCGTCTCGCCCAATACGCCAACGGCGCCCCGGCGTACCTGACGCCTTTGTTCGCCGCCTCGCAATACCTGGGCCGGTTGTCACTCACGCGGGAAAAAATGGTCAGCAGCGGCCGCAGTGAACTGGCCGCCGATGTCGAACGGGAGCTGGCCAATATCCGCACCCAGGCCGAACTGCTCGACAACCTGCCACTGCTCGGTGTTACGGCCAGCAACGAATCCGGCAGCGACGACTTCGCCGCGCTGATGGGGCTGGAAACCCAGGAGAAGTCGGTCGCCGAAGACGCCGGCATTGCTCTCAAGCGCGAACTCAACGGCCTGCTTGGCCGATACCCGGCAGAACTGGGACGTACGCGGGCGCTGGTTCAGAAACGCACCGAGTTGAGTAATGCCACGCACCTGAAAACCGCCCAAGTGCAGGAGGCAATCAATGTCATGGAGCCCGCCGTGCGCGCCCAGCACGGGCAGATCCAGGGTGAGGTCCGACTGATCCAGGGTGTGATGATCGGCTTGATACTGCTGATCGCATTGCTCATCGATACGTTGCAACGACGTCTCGCCCGAACCCTGACACACCTGGCGCCAGCGCTCTCGACCTGGGCCGAAGGCGACTTCAGCCATGATATCCATGTCGGCGCCAGCAATCGCGAGTTGCAGGATATCGAAGCATCGCTCAATCGGCTCCGCGCTTTCCTGACGGACCTGGTGGGGACCATACACCTGAATGCCGAACAGGTCGCCGGCAGCAGCCGGACCCTGGCCGAGTTGAGTGCAGAAATGCACAGCGGTGCGGAGCACCAGGCCAGCGACACAGCCCTGATCCGTGACTCTCTCGGTGAATTGGAGGCAACCATCCAACAAGTGGCCGGTGACGCCAGCCAGGCCGCGCAGGCCAGCCGCAGCGCCGGAAACGCCGTCGAACAGGGGCAGAAAGTCATCGGCCTGAGCCTTACGGGCCTGCATGCGCTGGTGGGCGAAGTGCAAGGCAACGCGCAGATGATCGAGCAACTGGCCGAGGAGTCCGCCACCATCGGCGGCGTGCTGACGGTGATTCGCTCGATTGCCGACCAGACCAACCTGTTGGCCCTCAATGCCGCCATCGAAGCCGCCCGCGCCGGTGAAATGGGCCGGGGTTTTGCGGTGGTGGCCGAGGAGGTGCGTTCGCTGGCGCAGCGGACCGCGGGGGCCACGGCCGAAATCCAGGCCTTGATCGCCCGCCTGCAATTGGCCGCGCGTCAGTCGGTGGACGGCATGCGCGCCCAGGTCGAGCATGCCGAAGCCACCGCCAATCAGGCCCAGGCGGCCGACGGTGCGCTGGATAAAATCGTCGAGGCCATCCAGACCATTGCCGACACTGCGGTACGCATCGCCGACGTCACCGCCCAACAGAGCGGCGCCGTCAGCGAAATCCGCGATCACAGCGAACGGATCCACCAACTGGGCGGTGAAAACCTGTTGCGCATCGGCCAGGGCCGGGAACAGGGTGACAACCTGTTGGTCCTGGGTGGACGCCTGCACACCGCCGTGCAAGCCTTCCGCGTCTGATTCGCGGCAAGGGCTGACAATTCAGGCTTTTGCGCCTCGGATGACCGGCTCCTGGAGCACGGTCACAAGTTTTGCGTAAACATCGCTCATCGTGCCGGCTATTGCCGAGAACTGGACAGTCATAAAGGCTTTGCGGCATAGTCGCCGGGTTCTGACACCTGCTCACGGATAACAAGGAACAGCAGATGGCGACCCTATTGGTCCTGCACGGACCCAACCTGAACCTGCTTGGCACCCGCGAACCGGGTATCTATGGTTCCCTCACGCTGGCTCAGATCAATCAGGATCTGGAACAACGGGCCCGCGCCGCCGGCCATCACTTGCTCTATCTGCAAAGCAACGCCGAATACGAATTGATCGACCGCATCCATGCCGCCCGTGACGAAGGCGTGGACTTCATTCTGATCAATCCCGCAGCTTTTACACATACAAGCGTCGCATTACGTGACGCGCTGCTGGCGGTGAGCATCCCATTCATCGAAGTGCATTTGTCCAACGTGCACAAACGCGAACCTTTCCGCCATCACTCCTATTTCTCCGATGTAGCGGTAGGAGTGATCTGCGGCCTTGGCGCCAGCGGTTACCGACTGGCCCTGGAGGCCGCCCTAGAGCAGCTTGAAAGACAGGCAAAAGCTTGAACAACAAGCGTTAAACGCCCCTGACCGACCCTTGGGAGTTGATGATTCATGGATATCCGTAAAGTTAAGAAACTGATCGAATTGCTGGAAGAGTCCGGCATCGACGAGCTCGAGATCAAGGAAGGCGAAGAGTCCGTACGCATCAGCCGTCACAGCAAGACTCCAGCCCAGCAGTATTACGCTCCGGCCCCCATGCAGGCTCCGGCAGCTGCTCCGGCTCCGGCCGCGCCTGTTGCCGCCGCCGCTGCTCCTGCCGCTGCCGCCGCGCCTGCGCTCAACGGCACCGTTGCCCGCTCGCCAATGGTGGGCACGTTCTATCGCAAGTCTTCCCCGACCTCGCCGTCCTTCGTTGAAGTCGGCCAGACTGTGAAGAAAGGCGACACCCTGTGCATCGTCGAAGCCATGAAGATGATGAACCACATCGAAGCTGAAACCAGCGGTGTGATCGAATCCATCCTCGTTGAAGACGGCCAGCCGGTTGAGTACGACCAACCGCTGTTCACCATCGTTTGAACCGCGGAGAGCCTTTGATGACTGCGAAGCTGGAAAAAGTCCTGATCGCGAACCGCGGTGAAATCGCCCTGCGAATCCTGCGCGCCTGCAAAGAGATGGGCATCAAGACCGTCGCCGTTTATTCCAAGGCCGACAAGGAATTGATGCACCTTGGCCTGGCAGACGAATCCGTCTGCATCGGTCCGGCGTCGGCTGCGCATTCCTACCTGCACATCCCGGCGATCATCGCCGCTGCCGAAGTGACCGGAGCCACCGCCATTCACCCGGGCTACGGCTTCCTGGCGGAAAACGCCGACTTCGCCGAACAGGTCGAGAACTCCGGTTTTGCCTTCATCGGCCCGAAAGCCGAAACCATCCGCCTGATGGGCGACAAGGTTTCGGCCAAGCACGCCATGATCGCCGCCGGCGTACCGACTGTTCCGGGCTCCGACGGCCCGCTGCCTGAAGACGAGGAAACCGCCCTGCGCATCGGTCGCGAAGTCGGTTATCCGGTGATCATCAAGGCCGCTGGCGGCGGCGGTGGTCGTGGCATGCGCGTGGTGCACAAGGAAGAAGACCTGATTTCCTCGGCGAAACTGACCCGCTCCGAAGCAGGCGCGGCGTTCGGCAACCCGATGGTCTATCTGGAAAAATTCCTGACCAACCCACGCCACGTCGAAGTGCAGGTACTGTCCGACGGCCAGGGCAACGCCATCCATCTGGGCGACCGTGACTGCTCGCTGCAACGTCGTCACCAGAAGGTCCTCGAAGAAGCGCCGGCTCCGGGCATCGACGAAAAGGCTCGCCAGGAAGTCCTGGCACGCTGCGTCAAGGCGTGTATCGACATCGGCTACCGTGGCGCCGGTACCTTCGAGTTCCTGTACGAGAACGGTCGCTTCTACTTCATCGAAATGAACACCCGTGTTCAGGTGGAGCACCCGGTTTCGGAAATGGTCACCGGTATCGACATCGTCAAGGAGATGCTCAGCATCGCCGCCGGCAACAAGCTGTCGTTCACCCAGGATGACGTGGTCATCCGCGGTCACGCGCTGGAATGCCGGATCAATGCCGAAGACCCGAAAACCTTCATGCCAAGCCCAGGCACGGTCAAGCATTTCCATGCTCCGGGCGGCAACGGCGTTCGTGTCGACTCGCACCTGTACAGCGGTTATGCGGTTCCACCGAACTACGACTCGCTGATCGGCAAGCTGATCACTTACGGGGCAACCCGTGACGAAGCCATGGCGCGCATGCGCAACGCGCTGGACGAGATCGTGGTAGACGGGATCAAAACCAACATCCCGCTGCACCGCGACCTGACCCGCGATAAAGGCTTCTGCGAAGGCGGCATCAACATCCATTACCTGGAACACAAGCTGGCCCACCAGGAATGATGTTCCAAGCGATGTGAAAAGACCCCGGCCAGTGGCCGGGGTCTTTTTTTACGTGCCGGTCAGCTCAACACCACCGTCGGGAATGCGTGCGCTTGAATCTGCGACGCGGTCGCCGGCCTGCCCTGCGAGGTCTGGACAACGCCATTGGCATTGGCGACCAGCGGTTCGCTGCGCATGCGTGTCATGAACCCACGCGCGCGCACCGATACCGGGTCGGAGCTCTTCTTCGCCCTCGCCAGCACCGGAATGTAATAGCGCTCGACCTGGCTGCGCGATGTCTTGAACACCGACGCCATACCGCTGCGCAAATCCAGCGACACGCCATAGTTACTCCCCAGGCAGGAAGAATACGACCAGTGATCCCAGGTCGGCTTCAATCCCTGGCGCCTCATGATGGACCTGACCCGCCCGCCAATATCGGCCCCCGTCAACCAATCCCCGCCCGCCAGGGTCACCCGGATCTCCCTGGCACTTCCACCCAGGCGCGATATCACGTCCTTGATACTGCGTTCGATCAATGCGCGGATGTTGTGATCGAAATGAATGACCGCGCCCACCCTGGTGGCCGGGTTGTACAACGAAGCGATTACGCAGGTCTGCGCATTCAGCGAGAACAGATAATTGTCGGCCACCGCCTCGCTGAACTTCGCCACCACAGCCTCGCCCTGCAAGGCGCCCCTTGAGACGTCCGGAAAAACATGCCCGGGAAACGCCTCCCGCAGATCCCCCACCTTTCCGAGATTGCGCACCTCGTCATTGCCACCTCTCAGGCCGACTTTGTTGTGAACCCACTTTCCATCCGCCATCCTGCGCATGGGCAGCTTGTAAAAGGCGCCGGGACGACTGGCATCCACCAGGCACAGACCACCGAAGTGAACGCTTTCCTGTACTTGGTAATACCTGCCTTTATGGCGTATGAAATAGCGGCTGCGCGGTTGCGATGCACTGGGCGGGCTGCGATAGGTCCCCTGGAAAATACCCTCGTTCACCCACTGCAAATTCTCAGGTGTCTTGCCAACCGCCTGTTTCGGCTTGAAGCGGATGGCCTGGTTGACCGGCCCGGTTTCCCTGGCGATCGCCGACGCCGCGTCTCTCAAGCGCCGGGCGGACAACGCCATCGGATTCAAGACAGACTTCAAGCCCCCGGCGGTACGTCCCAGCAAGGTGGCGATGGCGCCCACCCCCAACGCAGCGAACAAGACGCCCCACGAGGCCATCAGCCAGCGCCCCAGCGCACGGTCCGTGTCGCCCTGCACGTGAGCGTGGGTGGCCTCTTTGACGCTGACGGCAATAAAGGCAACGTCCAGCAGCAACGCAAAGGGAGGATAAACCAGACACACTGGTGCGGAGGCAAACAGCAGCCCCTTGACGACCTGCGCCCTGATCACCTCGGCGCGGCTCTTGGTAATGTCCTCCACATCGGAGACAGCCCGCTCGATGTAGCCATCGAACTCGGCCCGGACATCCACCACTCGATTGAATTCGCGCAATGTATCGACGCCCACACCCGAGGCAGCCAATGCCGCCAGCGAGCGTCTGACGGCCGTGCGGGCACCCAGCGCCGTGCGCTGCAATACGTAGTCATGCAGGCGCGCAGCGACCTTGCCGGAAAAGTCCCGGTATTGGCGGAAAAGGACACCGTCCGGTGCGTCGGGGGTATACAACCAGGCGCAACCCTTCGGATCGAAGTAGGTAAAGACATAGACGCCCATGACGATATGGCCGCCAATGGAAAACCTGATGACGCCTTCGCGCTGCACCACGGCCCCCGAATACACCGGGCCTGATCCGAGTACCGGCTCGCTCAACAGGGTGACCTGTCGAGTGAGCCACCAGAATTCATCTGCATTGAGCTGGGATTTTCCCGCTGCGAGGCGCAGGTCGCGGTCCATCCTGGTCAGCAATAGGTTGCGGCAGGCATTGCGACGCTGGGCATATTCAGGGGCACCGGCATCGAGGAACCTGGCGCGGATCTCCCGTACATACTGCTCGCCCACGTATGCACGCCGGATATAGGAGGCGAGTTCCGCACTGCGCACCCGGCTCAGGTCCTGCCCGACCGAGGAGCGCACGCCCTTGCGGGGATTATCGATACCCGAATTGTCGTCATACCCGTGAATGACAAGATCCAGCAGGCTGGCGACCTGCGTCCTGCCATCGGCCAGGCCCGGGTTGTAATCGATGAGAACCGTCGTCGGATCGACCGGATCGTGCAGCCCCTTGCTCCGCATGTACGGTGCAATCGCCTGCGTGACGATGCGTTTGGCAAAGTCCGCGAAGACTTCGTAGCCGGCCAGCAGTTTGTCGAAGCGCTGTTGGTGGACCAGAAGCTCCTGGTTCAGACTGCTGAGGGTGCGCCGCGAGTCAGCAGATAATGCGCTGTACCAGGGGGGTGATTCGTCCAGCGCCACTTGCGCGAGGTGATTGTCCAGGCCAGTTGCAACGTTATCTTGCAGGCAGGCCTTCAAGCCGCTCACCGCGCCTCTGGGGTCCTTGGTCGAGTCCCATGAGGCCGGTCTGTCCACCACTTTGGCGAAGTACTCCCGCGCCTCATCACGACCGGACGGGGAGATTCGCTGGATCAGATATTCGCGCCCCGCCTCGGTTCGGGTCCAGGCGCCGATTTCCACGCTCACCGCCCAAAGTGAGGGCAACTCGACCCACTCCTGGCCATCCGGCTTGTCAGGGGCATACAGCAGCAGATCACCCTGGAGGTCCTGGCGATGGAACAGGAGCAGATCGACACACTTGAGCCCATTCGGAAGGACCAGACCGCTCACCTTCAGGGCGCTTGAGGACCGTACCGAATCGTCGTTTTCCCACAGGGCTCGCACCGCATCATGGTGAACCGCCTTCAAATGACCCGCGCACCGCGCAATGAAGGCACTTTGCACAAGCCGTGCCGCGAGCCAGTCGAACAGGGCGTCTCTCAAGTCTTCACGGCCATAGCGGCTGGCCAGGGCTCGCAGGTATTCGGCCGGGACATCCACTTGCGCCAACAATTGAGTGATAAATGCCGGTGAAAGAGGCTGGTTGCGCAGCATGGCGCCATTTTCCACCAAGAGCACCGATACGCTGTCCTGCCTCAACGGCCCCGCCGCCAGCAGCTCGCTCAAACTGTAGGCCTGCACAGGCTGATCAATGACGGTTCGCCATTGCAACTGCACCCGGATACGGTCCGGCTCAATCTCCATATCCAATTCATTCCTGACGTAGTCCTTGGCCAAATGCTGGGCGAAAGCCCGTCGCGAAGCCAGCCCCTCAAGCAGCTCATCCACCATCGCCGTCGCCTGGGCAGTGCGGTCCTGAAGGGTTTCGAGTTCCTTGCGCTCGCTTTCGTCCAGCGCTCGCAACCAACCAGGCAATTGCAAGCGAGCGAGTGCCTCGAGATTGCGGCGCTCCTCAGGTGTCGCCAGCTCGACCAAGCCACAGCTTCGGCGCCATGAGTCGTGCAATACGTCGAGCTTTTCCCGAAGCTCATCGACGTCCACTCCCACCAACTGGCCTGGCTGAAAGGTCACGTCGACCTGCACGATGTGGTCATCGAGCTTCTGCCGGATCACTTCCTCGAGCGAAGCATCGCCTCCGCTCGCTCGCCAGTGACGTCGCAGATAATCCTTGTAGTGATGAAGGCAGCCCGAGGCGATCCCTTCCACAGTCTGCACAATGACTTCCTGACGCTCGACCGCAAATCCGCGATCGGCCCCTTCGGGCCAGCGATAGGGTGTGTTCAGCTCTTCATCGACGACCAACGGCTGCTGGTCGATCATCCGTTGCAGCACTGTGTCGACCAGATTGTCGATGAAGCGTGGGTCGATGTTGCCCTGGTAGAAGTGCGTACGCAGTTCGACCAGCAGATGCTCCTGCAATATTTCCAGGAAGGTCATCTGGGTATTCAATCGCCCGTCGATCTCGGCTTGCCATCGCGTCAGTCTGTGCAGGATCGCTTGTGCTGTTTGCGCTTGGGGGAAAGGTATCGGCCCCGTGCCGTTCGCCTTCCCTTGCTGTTCGGCAGTGTTGTCCATCACATTCCTCCCTGTTGTGTGGACAGCCACCTTATCCATCGGCCAACACGCCCTGGCCATACATATGTATATCGGTGCGCCAACCGCCGGCAGACGACGAGACGCGCTTATCCACTTTGACGGCAAGCTGGCGTACACTGCGCAGCTTTCGCAGCCCTGGGGCTGCCCCAGTAGATTTATTTCCAAAGGTGCCCGCCATGCCTTGGCTGCAAGTACGCCTGGCCATCAGCCCGGAACAAGCCGAAACCTACGAAGATGCGTTCCTTGAAACAGGCGCCGTGTCGGTAACCTTCATGGATGCCGAAGACCAGCCGATCTTCGAACCGGAACTCAATACCACCCCGCTGTGGGCCCATACCCACTTGCTGGCGCTGTTCGAAGGCGGCACCGAGGCGGCCACCGTACTGGCCCATCTCGAACTGCTGACCGGCAGCCCTCTGCCGGAACATCACAGCGAAGTGATCGAAGACCAGGATTGGGAACGCAGTTGGATGGACAACTTCCAGCCGATGCGCTTTGGCCAGCGCCTGTGGATCGTGCCGAGCTGGCATGCCGCACCCGAGCCAGACGCGGTCAACCTGCTGCTGGATCCGGGCCTGGCGTTCGGTACCGGCACCCATCCGACCACCGCGTTGTGCCTGGAATGGCTCGATGGCCAGGACCTGAAAGGCTGCAACGTACTCGATTTCGGCTGTGGCTCGGGAATCCTGGCGATTGCCGCGCTTCTGCTGGGCGCCAGGGAAGCGGTCGGCACGGACATTGACGTCCAGGCCCTGGAGGCGTCTCGCGACAACGCCGGACGCAACAACATCGCCCCTGAATTACT
The DNA here is from genome assembly GCF_021271205.1 of Pseudomonas uvaldensis. Classification (GTDB taxonomy): domain Bacteria; phylum Pseudomonadota; class Gammaproteobacteria; order Pseudomonadales; family Pseudomonadaceae; genus Aquipseudomonas; species Aquipseudomonas uvaldensis. The sequence goes on along the minus strand of NZ_JAIWKS010000006.1, from coordinate 498,017 downwards.
CCCGCTTTATCTGCCGCAGGATTTGCCGCCCGTCCAGGCTGACGTGCTGGTGGCCAATATCCTGGCCGGACCGTTGGTATCCCTGGCGCCGCAACTGTCGAGCCTGGTCAAGCCGGGCGGACGCCTTGCACTGTCAGGCATTCTCGCCGAACAGGGCGAAGAGGTTGCCGCTGCTTATGCCGCGGACTTCGATCTGGACCCGATAGCCAATCGTGATGGCTGGGTGCGCATCACCGGACGTCGGCGCTAGAATGGCCGCCTGTATTCACCGGATTGCCGCATGACCGACAGTTTCGTCACCCAGTGCCCGCATTGCCATACCAGTTTTCGCGTCAGCCATACTCAATTGAGCGTGGCGCGCGGGGTGGTTCGCTGCGGCTCGTGCCTGCAGGTGTTCAATGCCGCACGACAGCTGCTGGAGCAACGAGCCGCCAAGGAAGCCGCTGCCCCCATTGCTCCGCCGACCAAGCCTGCCGCCGCCGAAACGCCACACCGTGCAATCAGCCAGAAACAGTGGACCGCCGCCGAACTGGACCTCGATGACCTGGACAAGGAACTGGCTCGCCTGGAACGGCGCGACAAACGGGCACCGGGCAATACCGGTCGGCGCCGCGAAGACAGTCTGAGCGCGCAACGCGACTCCCTCTCCGATGGGCAGGAGTCCTGGCCGGACAGTCTGTACAGCGAGTCCCCCGCCGAACGCTTCGAAACTGCCATCCAGGCACCCGTCGAGCCGTTCTCGCCCCACGAGCCGGCCCGGCCGCCGCGCACCGAACCTTCTCTGACGCTGGCCCTTGAACCCCTGGAGCCAGACGACGAACCTGTCGCCCCGCTACGCCTTGAACCCGTGGACGAACCAGGCGAACACCTTGAGCGCCTGTCCGCCACGGATGATCTCGACGAGGAGCCGGAGCAAGCGCTGCCGTCGCGCAAGAAGCGCGAGCGCCAGGAGCCCGGGATACGTGCCGAGGTCCTGCAAGACCTGGACGACGATCCGCTGCAACTGGACTGGCGCAAACGCCGCTCGCCCTGGGGGCGGCGCCTGCTATGGAGCCTGCTGATACTGTTGGCTGCGGCGGCCCTGGCCGGCCAGTACATTGCCTATCACTTCGAGGAAATGGCCCGCCAGGACCAGTATCGCCCCTGGTTCCTGCAAATCTGCCCGGTCATCGGTTGTGATGTGCCCTCCAAGGTCGACATCGCGAAAATCAAAAGCAGCAATCTGGTGGTGCGCAGCCATCCGGAATTCAGCGGTGCCCTGGTCGTGGACGCGATCATCTACAATCGTGCGCCCTTCTCCCAACCGTTCCCGCTGTTGGAGCTACGGTTCGCCGACCTCAACGGGCACTTGATCGCCAGCCGCCGCTTCAAACCAGTGGAATACTTGGGCGGCGATCTCGAAGGCCGCGGCGAAATGCCGCCCCAGACGCCCATCCATATCGCGCTGGACATCCTGGACCCCGGGCCTAAAGCAGTGAACTACAGCCTGAGCTTCCACTCGCCCGAGTGACGCGGCCAGGGTCAGTCGTTTGACGGCAGCTTTCTGACCTGGCCCAGCCAGACCAAACCGCTGGCGATAACAAACCAGCTGTTCAGATTTTATCCAATTCCATCTTTATCCAGTCATCGAGAGCGGGTATCATGCCAACCCTTTTTCGAAGTCTCATGATCCGGCCCCACTTCAGGGAAGTCCTATGTCGGCGGTACGCATCGGCCCATATACATTGCAGAACGGTCTGGTTCTCGCCCCCATGGCGGGCGTCACTGATCAGCCCTTTCGTCAGATGTGCAAACGATTGGGCGCCGGTCTTGTGGTTTCGGAGATGGTCACCAGCGACATGACGCTGTGGAACACCCGCAAATCGCGTCTGCGCATGATCCACACAGGCGATCCCGAGCCCCGCTCGGTACAGATTGCCGGTGGCGATGCGCGGATGCTGGCGGAGGCGGCCCGGGCCAATGTGGCGTTGGGCGCGCAGATCATCGACATCAACATGGGCTGTCCGGCCAAAAAGGTCTGTAACAAGGCCGCCGGTTCCGCGTTGTTGAAAGATGAAACCCTGGTTACCGAGATCCTGCGAGCGGTCGTTGCCGCGGTCGATGTACCGGTGACCCTGAAGATCCGCACCGGGTGGGACCGGGACAACAGGAATGGCCTGACGGTGGCGAAGATCGCCGAACAGGAAGGGATCACGGCGCTGGCGGTCCATGGCCGCACCCGTGCAGACCTGTACACCGGCGAGGCCGAGTACGACACCATTGCCGCGATCAAGCAGGCGGTGTCGATTCCGGTCTTCGCCAATGGCGACATCGATTCACCCGAGAAGGCCCGGTATGTATTGGACGCGACCGGTGCCGACGGCCTGTTGATCGGCCGGGCTGCCCAGGGGCGGCCATGGATTTTCCGTGAGATCGAACATTTCCTGCGCACCGGTGAAAAGCTCGCTGCGCCGCAATTGTCCGAGGTGGAACGTATTCTGCTGGAGCATCTGGCCGCGCTGCATGCCTTCTATGGAGAAGTCATGGGCGTACGCATCGCTCGCAAGCATGTGGGCTGGTATCTCGCAACCCTGCCGGGCGCCAGGGAGTTTCGCGCCCGCTTCAATCGTTTGGATGGTACGCAAGCACAATGCGCCGACGTTCAGGCCTTCTTCGCTGAACGTTACAAGAGCCTGACAGGGGACGAAGGGGTGGCCGCATGACGATGATGACCGAGACTTTAGTGAGTGGAATAACACCCGTGAGCGACAACGTGAATTTGAAACAGCACCTCAATACGCCCAGCGAAGAGGGTCAGACCCTTCGCGGGAGCGTCGAAAAGGCGCTGCACAATTATTTCGCCCACCTTGAGGGCGCTGCCGTCACGGATGTGTACAACCTGGTGCTTTCCGAAGTCGAGGCACCCCTGCTCGAAAGCGTGATGAATTACGTCAAGGGCAACCAGACCAAGGCCAGTGAGCTGCTGGGTCTGAACCGCGGTACCCTGCGCAAGAAACTCAAGCAGTACGATCTGCTGTAAGCATTCAATCAAACCAGAAAGGCGCCCGCGTAAAAAACGGTCGCCTTTTTTGCTGACTTCCCTTGCTTTTGATGGAAATTGAAATGACCGACCAGACCACCCGCCTGCCGATCCGCCGCGCCTTGATCAGCGTCTCCGACAAGACCGGGATCCTCGAATTCGCCCGCGAGCTTCAACAGCTGGGCGTCGAGATTCTTTCCACCGGCGGGACCTTCAAGTTGCTGCAGGACAATGGCGTCGCCGCAGTGGAAGTCGCGGACTACACCGGTTTTGCGGAAATGATGGACGGTCGTGTCAAGACCCTGCATCCAAAGATCCATGGCGGAATCCTGGGCCGTCGCGGCATTGACGATGCCATCATGAACGAACACGACATCAAGCCGATCGATCTGGTGGCGGTCAATCTCTACCCGTTCGAAGCCACCATCAGCAAGCCTGGCTGCGACCTGCCGACCGCCATCGAGAATATCGATATCGGCGGCCCGACCATGGTCCGCTCGGCAGCCAAGAACCATAAGGACGTGGCCATCGTGGTCAACGCCAGCGACTACGCCAACGTCCTGGAAAACCTCAAGGCCGGTGGCCTGACCTACGCACAGCGTTTCGACCTGATGCTCAAGGCCTTCGAACACACCGCCGCCTATGACGGCATGATCGCCAACTACATGGGCACCGTGGACCAGGCTGCAGAAACCCTGAGCACCGAAGGCCGCAGCGAATTCCCGCGCACCTTCAACACCCAGTTCATCAAGGCCCAGGAAATGCGCTACGGCGAGAACCCGCACCAAAGCGCGGCGTTCTACGTGGAGGCCAAACCGGCCGAGGTCGGCATTGCCACCGCCACCCAGTTGCAAGGCAAGGAGCTGTCGTTCAACAACGTGGCCGACACCGACGCTGCGCTGGAATGCGTCAAGAGCTTCGTCAAGCCTGCCTGCGTGATCGTCAAGCACGCCAACCCGTGCGGCGTGGCCGTGAGCCCGGACGCCGAAGGCGGCATCCGCCAGGCCTACGAACTGGCCTACGCCACCGACACCGAGTCGGCCTTCGGCGGCATCATCGCCTTCAACCGTGAACTGGACGCCGAGACCGCCAAGGCCATCGTCGAGCGTCAGTTCGTCGAAGTGATCATCGCCCCTTCGGTCAGCGAAGAAGCCCGCGCCATCGTCGCTGCCAAGGCCAACGTGCGCCTGTTGGCTTGCGGCCAGTGGTCGGCCGACCGTGCACCGGCCTGGGACTACAAGCGTGTCAACGGGGGCCTGCTGGTACAGAGCCGTGACATCGGAATGATCGGCAGCGAAGACTTGAAAGTCGTGACCCAGCGTGCGCCGAGCGAGCAGGAAATCAACGACCTGATCTTCGCCTGGAAAGTCGCCAAATACGTCAAGTCCAACGCCATCGTCTACGCCAAGAACCGTCAGACCATCGGCGTCGGCGCCGGCCAGATGAGCCGTGTGAACTCGGCCCGTATCGCCGCGATCAAGGCTGAACATGCCGGCTTGCAGGTCAAGGGCGCGGTCATGGCTTCCGATGCGTTCTTCCCGTTCCGTGACGGCATCGACAATGCGGCCAAGGTGGGGATCACCGCTGTGATCCAGCCGGGTGGTTCGATGCGTGATGCAGAAGTCATCGCAGCCGCCGATGAGGCCGGCATTGCGATGGTGTTCACTGGCATGCGCCATTTCCGCCACTAACAACGGCCCCTGTGGGAGCGAGCCTGCTCGCGATAGCGTCGGATCCGCCAGCATTGTAGTCAGCTGACACACCGCCATCGCGAGCAGGCTCGCTCCCACAGAAAAGCACCTCAGCAGTGCTCCACAGAATCAGCGTCATCCGAGGTTTTTGAAATGAATGTTTTGATCATTGGCAGCGGCGGCCGTGAACACGCCCTGGCCTGGAAAGTGGCCCAGGATCCGCGTGTACAGAAGGTCTTCGTGGCGCCGGGCAATGCCGGTACGGCCATCGAAGCCAAGTGCGAGAACGTCGCCATCGATGTGCTGGCCCTGGAACAACTGGCCGATTTCGCTGAAAAGAACGTGTCACTGACCATCGTCGGTCCCGAAGTGCCGCTGGTCGCCGGGGTTGTCGATCTGTTCCGCGCCCGCGGCCTGGACTGCTTCGGCCCGACAGCCGGCGCCGCGCAGTTGGAAGGCTCGAAGGCCTTCACCAAGGATTTCCTGGCGCGCCACAAGATCCCGACCGCCGATTACCAGAACTTCACTGAAATCGAACCCGCCCTGGCGTATCTGCGGGAAAAAGGCGCTCCGATCGTGATCAAGGCCGACGGCCTGGCCGCGGGCAAAGGCGTGATCGTCGCCATGACCCTGGCCGAGGCCGAAGAAGCCGTGCGCGACATGCTCGCCGGCAATGCCTTCGGTGACGCCGGTTCTCGCGTGGTGATCGAGGAATTCCTCGACGGCGAAGAAGCCAGTTTCATCGTCATGGTGGATGGCAAGAATGTCCTGCCAATGGCCACCAGCCAGGACCACAAGCGCGTCGGCGACGGCGACAGCGGCCCGAACACCGGCGGCATGGGCGCCTACTCCCCGGCGCCGGTGGTTACCGCCGAGGTGCACCAGCGAGTGATGGACCAGGTGATCTGGCCGACCGTGCGTGGCATGGCCGAAGAAGGCAACGTCTATACTGGTTTTCTCTATGCAGGTTTGATGATCGACAAGGCTGGTAACCCAAAAGTCATCGAATTCAACTGCCGTTTCGGCGATCCTGAAACCCAGCCGGTGATGCTGCGCCTGCAATCGAGCCTGGTGCTGCTGGTCGAAGCCGCCCTGGCCCAGGCGCTGGACAAGGTCGAGGCCCAGTGGGATCCACGTCCAAGCGTCGGCGTCGTTCTGGCCGCTGGTGGTTATCCAGGCGATTATGCCAAGGGCAGCGCGATCAGTGGTCTGGATGCCGTTGCCCAGCTGGAAGGCAAGGTTTTCCACGCGGGTACCGCGTTGAAGGACGGCCAGATCGTCACCGCCGGCGGTCGCGTACTGTGCGCCACCGCCATGGGCGCCAGCGTCGGCGCCGCTCAGCAGCAGGCGTACAGGCTGGCTGCCGGAATCGATTGGGAAGGCTGTTTCTACCGCAAGGACATAGGCTATCGTGCCATTGCCCGCGAGCGTGGCGAAGATCTGCAATAACCCGGCCTTTCAGCCAGGCAGGGGCGTGTGGCCCTTGCCTGTCTGCCGGGGCACCGCGCATAGTTATAATCTGGCCTCAACCTTTGAAGGGATTTCGCCGTGCGCTGGCTCAGGATTGCCATAGGCTTTACCGTCACCCTGCTGACACTGCTCTGCATGCTCCCGGCCCAGGCCGCGCCAGGCAGTGGCTGGGCGGCATTGCTCGACGAACAGGGCGACCTGAAGCTGAGCGACATCCGCTCCGCCCGCTACACCAATCAATTCAGCCCCATCGATCTGGACCGCCTCAGGGCGGCCGAACCGGGGGGCGCGCTATGGGTGCGTTTCCGGCTGGCACCCGACAATCATGAACAGATCCTGCGCATCTTCGCCCCCGACCTGTCGCGCCTCAACCTCTATGTGCTGGACGGCGACGCACTGATCGACCAACAGATCGGCGGCAATGCCCAGCCTCGCACCGAATCTTCCGTGCCCAGCAGCGATTTCATGCTGGCCCTGCCTCGTAGCGACAAGCCGCTGGACGTCTACCTGAGGCTGGCGTCCCGACACGAACTGCGCCCGTACATCACCCTGCAACCCGCGATCATGGCCGCCGCCGATCAGAACCAGACCCTGATCTACGGGCTATTGTTCGGCTGCATCGCCATGCTGATCCTGCACAACCTCACCCGCTACGCCTATACCCGCTCGCGCAGTTGCCTGTGGCTGGCAGCGTGCGAGGGGCTGTTGATGTTGAGCCTGGTACTGCTGCTGAACCTGGCCGGGGGCTGGCTGCCGGACTGGCCAGCGGTGCAGACACCGGGCGCTTACCTGGCCCTGCTGTTGACCGCGCCCTGCGGCCTGATGTTCGCCTACCGTTTTTTCGCCCCCCTGGGGCCGCACCCGCTGAACCGGTTGCTGCTGGGGGACATCGTGTTCATCATGCTGTGCTGCCTGTTGCTGCTGTTCGTCAACACGCTGCCGCTCAACATCATGACCTATGCGCTGGTGGCCCTGGCCGGCCTGAGCATGTTGTTCGTCAGTGCCTGGCACTGGCAGAAGGGCTATCGCCCGGCCCGGCTGTTCGTCGCGGCCATGGTGGTTTTCAACCTGGGCACGCTGATTATCCTGCCGGCCTTGCAAGGCCTTACGGAAGTTGCGCCCCAAGGCCTGATCGTCACGTTGATGGTTTTCATCTGCATCAGCGGCCTGCTGATGAGCGTAGCCTTGGGCGAACTCCAGCGTTCGATCAACGAGAGCCGCTTCAGCATCAGCCGCGACCTGGCGGCGAGCAATGCCGAGATCAATGCCAAGGCGGAGTTCCTGGCCAAGATCAGTCATGAGATCCGTACCCCGATGAACGGCGTACTGGGCATGACCGAACTGCTGTTGGGCACGCCCCTGTCGGTCAAGCAGCGCGACTACGTGCAGACCATTCACAGCGCCGGCAACGAATTGCTGACCCTCATCAACGAGATCCTCGATATCTCTCGGCTAGAGTCCGGCCAGATCGAACTGGACGACGTACAGTTCGACCTCAACGCCTTGATCGAGGATTGCCTGAGCATCTTCCGCGCCAAGGCCGAACAGCAGAACGTGGAACTGATCAGCTTCATCCAGCCCCAGGTGCCGCGGGTCATCAGCGGCGACCCGACGCGGCTGCGCCAGGCGTTGCTGAGCCTGCTGGAAAATGCCCTGAAGAAAACCGACGAAGGCGAAGTCCTGATCGTCGTGGCCCTCGACGAGCGCAGCAACCAGCCGCGCCTGCGCATCGCTGTGCAGGACAACGGGTCGCCCATGGACGCCGAGGAACGCGATACGCTGATGCACGCCGAGTTACACAGCAAGAACTTCCTCTCGGCCACGCGCCTGGGCGGCAATCTGGGGCTGGTCATCGCCCGTCAGCTGATCATGCTGATGCACGGCGAATTCGGCATCAAAAGCGGCCAGCAGGGCAGCACCTTATGGCTGACCCTGCCGCTGGATCCTGATCGCCTCGAGCATCCGACCTCCGACCTCGATAGCCCGCTGCAAGGAGCACGAGTGCTGGTCGTCGATGACAACGAAACCTGCCGCAAGGTTTTGGTGCAGCAGTGCAGCGCATGGGGCCTGAACGTCAGCGCGGTGCCTTCGGGCAAGGAAGCGCTGGCGCTGCTGCGCACCAAGGCGCACTTGCGCGATTATTTCGACGTGGTCCTGCTGGACCAGAACATGCCCGGCATGACCGGCATGCAACTGGCGGCCAAGATCAAGGAAGACCCCAGCCTGAACCACGACATCCTGTTGATCATGCTCACCGGCATCAGTAACGCACCGAGCAAGATCGTGGCGCGCAACAGCGGGATCAAGCGCATTCTCGCCAAACCGGTCGCCGGCTATACCCTCAAGACCACACTGGCCGACGAGCTTAACCAGCGCAACAGGGGGCATGGCCCCAGCTTGCCATCGAATGCAGGCCCTACCGCACCGGTTAAAGTCCCCAGCGACTTTCGCATCCTGGTGGCCGAGGACAACAGCATTTCCACCAAGGTTATCCGTGGCATGCTCGGCAAGCTCAACCTGCAACCCGACACCGCCAGCAACGGCGAAGAAGCTCTCAAGGCCATGAAGGAACGTCGCTACGACCTGGTCCTGATGGACTGCGAGATGCCGATCCTCGACGGCTTCTCCGCAACCCAGCAACTGCGTGCCTGGGAAATGGGCAACCAGCGGACCCGCACGCCCGTGGTCGCCTTGACCGCGCATATCCTGGCCGAGCACAAGGAGCGGGCACGCCAGGCGGGAATGGATGGTCATATGGCCAAGCCGGTAGAGCTGTCGCAGTTGCGGGAGTTGATCGAACATTGGGTCGCCCAACGCGAGCAGCAGAACCGCACCGCGCAAACGTCCTGAGCCGACAGACGTCACATCGCCTGATAGACTCCCGTCGTCCTCCTCCGCCTTGAGCCTCGACCATGCTCCATGTGCTGTTCAGCGTTTATCTGAAGATGCTGGTGCTCTATAGCCCGTTCTTCGTGTTGTCTTGTTTTATCGGCCTGACCCGCGGTTATTCACGCAAGGAACAACGGCGCCTGGCCTGGAAGGTCGCGATCGCGACGCTGGTTTCCAGCGTCTTGCTGTATTTGTTCGGGCGGGTGATTTTCAGTGTGTTCGGTATCACCGTGGATGCGTTCCGCATCGGTGCCGGCAGCGTGCTGTTCATTTCGGCGCTGGGCATGGCCCAAGGCAAGTCGGCCGTACAGACCGATAATGTTCAGCAGGACGTGACTATCGTCCCGCTGACCATTCCCTTGACCGTCGGCCCCGGCACCATCGGCGCCTTGCTGGTAATGGGCGTGAGCCAGCCGCACTGGGACGACAAACTCATGGCTATCATCAGCATCGCCCTGGCCAGCTTCACGGTCGGCGTGGTGCTCTACCTGTCCAGCCGCATCGAGCGGATCCTCGGGGACCAGGGCTTGCAGATCGTCAGTCGCCTGATGGGGTTGTTCGTCTGTGCGTTGGCCGCGCAGATTATCTTCACCGGGGTGAGAGGCTACCTGGTGCCTTAGCGCGACGATTCCCTTCAGGCCTGCCGGCGACGATTGAATCGTTTTTTCAGGACTTCCCTACGGTGCTCTCCCAAGTACTCTTCGATGTCCTGGCGGAAGTCTTCATAACGCGCCGGATTGAAGGTCACGTAGGATTTGCCACGGAAAATTTCCCGTGCCGAAGATTGCCAGTTCACAAACAGAACGCCGCCGTTATTCGAAGATCCGGTCTGCCTGATCGAAGCGGACGACGCAATCAGGATGCCGTTGGCCAATTGTTCGCAGGGAATGACTGACAGACGCGCTCCCTCGGGCGTCTTGACCTGGCTGTTGAACAAATTGAGGGTGGGCTGATCCTGCTTCAGACCGTCGATCGTGGTATTCACCACGGCGCCCAGCACCGCTGCCGCCGGAACGCTGGCCTTCACCCCATCGATGATTCCTTTGACGATATCGCTGATCACGAAGTCCATGTCCACACGCTGGGAACTCTCGGAGTAACGGGTATAGCCGTCATCGGCCACAAAACAGCCCAGGTCATGGAGGCAGCGGATAAACGAGTCGTACCACGCCAGGGTGTTCTTGCCGCCAGGCACCTCGAAGTTGGCCTCCATGATTGCCATGGTCATGAGGTTTTCCATAATCGCCATGTTGGTGAGCGACATGTTGTTGCCATAGCCCAACAAGGCATCCCCCAGCATCAGTGCATCCAGGTCCCTGGTCGGGCTGTCAGTCAGTTCGGCGGATCGACGCACGCGCCGACTGGTGGTGGTGGTGGTGGTCATGGTGGAGGTCAGAGCCTTGCGCCTGTTGATACGGGCGCCGATCAACTCGATACTCTGGGCAACACTAACTTCACTTTCAAACGCTTTCATATAACTTCCTTTGTTAATTAATGACCGCTCCCGCGGACAACAACAATCTAATTTATTATTCGGAGAAACCACAACAAAACCCCATTACAGCATATGTAACCTTGGCTTTATCCCCACGATAAAATATCCGGTTTTAATTTAGACGATCACCCATATACACACTCTCCGCTCACCGTTGTATTTATGCATAACAACCACGACGGAGACTTACCCTTGAACAACGAAGCACTGACCGGACTGATCACAGGCCCCAATCTGTTCTCTTATATCGGAACCCTTGCCCTGCAAGACCATAACGACATCGCCGACTGCCACAACATCGCCACTCGATCGGCTGATCTGGGTCATAACCGCTACACCGAGTCCAGAGGCTGGTTCGAAGAATACGCCCGCACCTTGAATTTCCTCGGCTGGTCGATATATGGCGACTCCATCCTTACCCGTACACAACACATCGTGTCGGGCTCCGTGGCCGATTTCCTGGTCCAGAGCGCCCAAGCCATGAGAGATTCACGGCAAGCGAATGCGATGATCGATACCCTCGACGCATTAAGAACCGATCCCCCCGCAATGCTGTCTTTCGACAGAGAAACCAGCGAAGGCGAGATTTTTCAGATTATCCCTGCCCGCTACGATGCACAGAACAACCTGAATATTGCCGTCTACAAATTAGAATTGAGTGTCGCTATAAAGAGGCACCGATTTCTGTTCTGGGACTGGGAAAGACGTTCGGCCACAGTCGTCCAACAGCGAGCCTTTCTGCGACTGGACAGAAATGAACTGGACCGGAAAAGAGCACTTATAAAAAACAAACTGAACGAGCAGTTCATGAGGCGATTCAACCTGAGAAGAATCGCCTCATGAACCCAGTGAATGAGTCAGCCGCTCGCTGCTCTTAATCCGCGAGGCTGTTTTCCACAACTTCCGCAACGCCCAGCAACGCTTTCAGCGTTAAGCCACCCTGGGCGTTCTGCCGGGTGTCCATCCGCTGTATCAACCTCGAAACGGCATAATCTCCATGGCCCTTGAAGCTGAGCACGACGTCACCCCGCAAGCTGATGTCCCTGGCATACGCCTCTCGGAAGATGATGCTGTGACCATTGTCCGGGTCTATGATCACCAGATGCTCGTCAACAATACTCAACAGCAACCTGTCTGGCTCATCCAGCTCCCAGATCATCTTACCGGGCCCTGTCGCCGTGCTTTCAAGGGTATGCCGACAGTTGAGCACGACCGCCTCGAGCCTCAGCCAGGCCGCCTTCGACAGCCGAAAGCTCTTCATCCCCCGCCCCATGCGCAGGACCAGCGTCGTGACACCATCCGGCATCAGGGGCAGGAAGTCATCGATCTGCCCCTCGACGACCATGACTTCGCCATCGCGCTGCACGTAGCTGAGGGAACCCGCGAGCTCCATGCCCGGGTAAGTCAGCAGTTGTCCATTGCTGTTCTGATGGATCAATACGTTACTTTCGCGCTGGGTTCCAAGCACCTCGAAGGATCCCGGAATCGCGGTCCGTGGGATACGAATCATGCGTTTGCTCTGAGTGACGAACCATTTCAGGTTTTCAGGATCCTCCACCGACAGCAGTGAACTATGGGATGGATAGTCCATCAGGCGCTTGAGCGCCTCGCGCTCGCGTCCTCCCTGAGCGGCGACCCACTCAAGCGTGACACCGGTCATCAACGCCGGCTCCCGATCCCGCAGCGAGACCACCACGCCTTCGAATGTCACGCCACGCAGCCCCGCCCCTTCGACCGTCAGTTCGACAAATTGCCAGGGTGCCCATTCGCGTTGCGCAACGGGTAGCGCATCAGCCTGCAATAATCGTGAACCTGTTCCGAAGGCCGATGCCAGCCGCTGCGGGTCGATAAAACCCTGGCGATAGACCTCTCCACTCGAAATATCGAACAACCAGGCCGCCTCTCCATCCGGGGTTACTCCCAGCAAGCGCACTTCCTTGCCATGACCCGGTTCGGCCAACAACACCCGGCTCCCGACGCACCAGGCGCACAGCTTCGCGTCGCCATTGAAGTTGCTCAAGCCGATAAGGGCCAGGCGCTCGTCTGGGCTGCGCCGGGCCAGTGAAGCCAGTTCGGACCACCACTGCGGCCGGTCTTTGAACCAGGACTCAGTCACGCCTCCCAACTCCAGGTCTCCCCGATCCGTCAGGTTGTAGAACAAACCATCAGTAGTCAGCGCCAGATACCCAGCCTCGACAGCAATGACATTTTCCAGCTTGTCCGGTCGATGGAACCGGCTGGACCACTGTCCTTTGCCCTCCACCAGAGAGCGCTGCCTGCGACAGAGTTCTTGTTTGAGCCTGTCATAGATGACAAATACGTCGCTGCCGTCAGCTGGCGCAAGCAGTGTCAGGTCCGTCATGTTCTTGATCGAGTCCGACCATCCACGATAACGATTGCGTCCCGGTGAGGGACGGATGATCAACTGGTCGCTGCCGCGAACCCAGGCCATGTCCCGTAGTGACTCTTCAATCTTCCAGCAAACGGAAACAAACGGTGCCGGGCGCCAGTTGACCGTGACGAAGGTATCGTCATGACCGGCATAGGGCGTAACCGGATAAGCGTTGCCCAGCACCTGCGTCCAGTCGGCCAGCGTCTCACTGGCGCTGAAAATGGATTCCAGCGTCGGGTCCAGATCTCGCGTTACCGAACTCAGCAGCAACTGTCCCTCATGGATCACATAGACCAGTTGCTCGGTTGTCTGGTCATTGCGGGTGATCTCCTGCACCACATGAATCACACCCTGCGCGTCCGCCTCGACGACCTTGATGACAGTCGCCGTCTCGCTCGCGGCCCAAAGCCAATAGCGATGGCTCAACAACCCGGTGAGCGCGTCGACTTGCCAGATCAGCAGGCTCTGCGGCTCGAAGAAGTAGGCATAGCCGCCGGCCACCGCGCCCAGCGAGGCATCCTCGGCGCCCGGCAGGTCGTTGCGGATATACAGGAAGCGGTCTTCCCTGGCGTCGTACCAGGCGGTGATGTACCGGGGTTCATCCGGCTTCTCGAACGGAATCAGGTAGCGATGGATCGGTGTGTAAGGCAACGCCAGGCGGTGTTCTTGAACCAGAGCCTTCAGGTGCGCTTGCAGGGCCTGTCGATCCACGCCCGATGGCATGTCCTGCTCGATGAGGGTGAGCCTGCCGGTCACCGGCTCAACCCTGAGTATCCGATTGTCGGTAAGCCGGAGCAGCACTTCGTGATGGCCGTCCCCTGTGAGCGTCACCTCGATGTCGCCAATGAACAACTTGGCCTGTTCCTCCAAGCGGACTTCACTCTCGCGAGCCCAAGGAGCATCCAGCACCCAGGTCGACTTCTGCAACCTCAACGCCTCGAACGTCAGGTTCGCGCCGGGACTGAGCAATAAGTTGCAACGTCCGCCGGCACCACGGACCCGGTAGTTGATTTTTCCGTGCCAGATGGCGGGAAGAGCAGGCACCACCAGTGAGCGCTCTTGAGCGTCGAGCATGATGTCGATCACGGTCGGCCGATAGTCCGGGACCATCCGGTAGAGGATGTAATCGCTCGGGAACGAATAGAACGAAAACAGGAACAGCCATCCACCATCGGCCTTCCTCTTCTCCAGGCGCCGTGCCGTGTCGAATCCGGTGTCATGGCGCAACCCGGCGAATGGCAACGCCTTGTATTCATAGCGGTAGCAGGTTTGCGGCACGCAAGGCAGCACAATTGCCTCGGAGGCGGGCGGCATATACCTGACTCGATCCGTCAGCCCCAGCTCTCGCCGGATGTCGATCGCTCGTTCGTAGTCAGGATCGAAGGTCGGCACACCGAAATGATCCCGTAACGGATACAGCCTGGGACTGTCCAGCTGAAGTCGGCCACGGGCCAGATCCAAGGTCTGGATGATCAACGAGGGACGCGGCAACCAGGTTTTGCCGTGGGCATCAAACCGATAGGCCTGCAGATGCGCCTTGGTCACCTCATCGAAAAACAGCCCCACCTGCCTGGCCTCCTCGGCAATGCTTGCAAATCCCTGGGCCAAGGCTGCCAGTCCCACCGCCAGCCCGCCGAGGATCACCGCCGCGCCCCCGAGAACCGCTCCGGCGGTCGTGGAGCCGGCGGCGAGCGCTCCCGCCGACAGCACCAGGCCGGCCGAGTCGAACGCCAGTTGAGTGCCGAATTGGGCCCGGGCGACCTCGTCGGTTGCTGTCGCCAGTTGATAGATGTCGAAACCGACATTCGCCAGTTGCAGCACGCCGCCGGTGGCTTCGCTCACACTGGGCCCCACGGCAGCCTTGACCACCGGAGCGACGGTGCGCGCGATCAACTTCTCTTCGGCCAGCGCCTGTCGGACCAGACCGACCAGGCCCGCGACATCGACCACATTGCCGTGCACCAACTGCGCGTAATTGACGTAGGCATGCAACCGTACCGCCAGGGACAGCGGCCGATCAGGCCCCTCATGCTCTTTGAGCGCAATCATCAGTGCCTGGATGGTGAAGCCAGCGTTGAGGGTATGAACGCTGCCCACTTCGGCAGGATCGCTCGCAAAGGCGGGTTTATTGGCCAATGCCAGGAAACGCTCCGAAAGGTAATTCTTGATACGCAGGAGCCGATGATCATCCGAGATGACTCGAACCAACTTTTCGGGGTTTTGCGGATCGATCAGGCTCACCCGGTACGTACCGTCCGGCGCAATCTCCAGGGTTTCGAACAGAGGAACCCGTAGGGAGGCCGCCGGATTCTGCTGCCAGAGCCGCGTCGTCACCTGCGCGATCTGTTGGCCCCACCAGTGGCCGTCCAGTGCCAGCAGGCAACTGCCGAGCCGGGGATTGTTGATCAGCGATTGTCCACGGGCACTGGCCAAGCGTTGTTGCACAGGGCGTAGCCTCTGCCCGGGCAAGGCACCGGGTTGTAGCAATTGCGAAACCTTGATGGCGTCAGGCAATGCGATCTTCGAGATTTTCGCACCGTCCAACTCGAACAGATCGAAGGTCGGCCGTGTCGCCTCTCCGTAGGCGGCGTAGTGAGCGGCCATTCCCTGCTCGAGGAAAAATCGCTCCAGTGCCTGCCTGAACCGCGTGGCATGGGTGAACTCGAAAAGACCGAAATTCGGATCGTAGAAATGATAGGTGCTGCGTTCGCCCTCGAAGGTCCTGCCCACCAGCATGGCGTGGTTATCCGAGTTGAGCATCAGCGTACTGGTGGTCGCCCTGGCTTGCAGGACTTCCACCACCGCCTTCAGGTCCGAGCGCGCAAGTGCCACACCGACCTCGCTCGCTTGAACATCACGCAAGGCTTCCACCCCTTGCAGGAAGGTCACGCAATCGCTGGCCTCGGGCTCGATGACCCCCAGGTAGAATCGCTCGCGCAGGGTGTTCACCGCGGCCTTGTCCGTCGACAACGCGGCCGCCATGACCAGGCTCAGTGGATAACAGCGCCCGCCCACCCTGTCGCCTTCGCCCTGGAGCAGCAGGTCCTGCGGCACCAGCTTTATCGCGTCGGCTTCAAAGCCATCCAGGACGACACCGAGGCGCTCAATGACCCGCACACGGTATTCAAGCTTCGCCAGCCGCTGGATCCGAGTCACTCGCTGCCCCCATTGGCGCAACGTCAACGGCTGCTCCAAGGCGTTTTTCTTCAATCCCAAAGCGGTTTCAGCATGCACGGCCGGGTAGTCGACAGGGTAGGCCAGCCCGGCCAGGAATGCCGGTGCGCGCTGTTGGTACAACGCCTGCTCGATCACCGCATAACTGCCGGCGGTACCTCGTTCACCCAGGTTATTGGCCAGGTTATCGAGCTGCGGGCGAACGGCGTCGAAGCTGCGGTTATCCAGCGACTGTGCACCGATCAAGGTCCCCAGGAGCAGACGCTGCAGCGGACTCAACTGTGCCGCTTCAAAACTGCCCTTGGCGAATCGGTCCAAGAGTTCGGCGACAGAAAGCCGTTGCGTCTGTGGATCACCCAATGACGCTGGGGGCAGCAGGCTGGCGCTTTGAGTGCGGATCGACTGGCGCGCCTCGAAACTCAGCGGTATTGGCTGGTCGAAGGCCACCACACCGGTATGGCTGCGCCCCATCATTGCCATGAAAGGTGCACCCAACTGATCGGCCAGATGCTGCAGCAGGTCGGTGGACAGCACATGGCGTCCTTCCATCAACGGCCAGCCTTCATCGAACTGGAGCGTGCGGTATTTGAGCAGCTCCTCCAGCTCACCGGCGTAACGGGCCTTGAACCGGCCTTCCTGCCAGCGTTTCTTCTCGCTATCGAGCCAATGTCGGGTGTCGCTTTCGTTCTCTTTCCAGGAATGATCCTGCTCTTCTTCGGTAGCGCGGTTGACTGTGGCAACGGCTGGAATGGCGATTTCGGCCCGCCAGTTCTCGGCACTGCGAGGCGTGAAGTTCGCCCGCTGATAATCGGCCATACCCTCGCGCATAGCGCCAGGCCCGGTCAGGTAGATCGTTACTTCGCTCTGGGGACGAATGCCGTCGCTGTAATACGTCGCGGCGGCCTGCACGAGGAAGGACACCGCCATCTCCGCTTCCGAAGGCAGCTCATGCAGCGGACCAAACACCTCGGTCGCGGCTTGCTGCGCCAGACCGGCCATGGTGTCGACATCGATAAGCGCGACGTTTTGCTCGTCGGCCAGGCGAGCGGTGGCGTCGACGACCTCATAATTGAGCCGGAAACGTTCGAGCACCGTCTCGATCATCGCCGCTCCCGGGTGGGCCATCAGGAAAGCATTGCTCAGGGAGTTCTGCTCAGCGACGGCACGCAGTTCATAGGGGCGCGCAAGACGCTCCACCGGGGTGCGAAAAACCTGATTGAGCTCCGGCTTGCCGTCGGCAAAACGCGTGAGCGCCTCGATATTCTCCGACGGGATCTGCCCCAGATAGTCGGTGTATTGGTGACGCAACGTCTGACGGCCGGGCATCCATTCGGGATTGCGGTCGAGCAACAATTGCAGCACGCCCAGGCGTGCATCGGTCTTGAACCCGCGGATGTCCACCCCGCCCAGTTTTTCCTGCAACGGCGGCAAGTTGTCGACATCGGCATAGCTGCCGCCTTCGTTGAACAACGCTTCGAGACGCACCACATCGGAACCCGAAGCCAGATTGCAACGCAGGCTGATCTCGCGCTCGTAAATATCGTTCAGGTGCAGCGGCACATCACCGCGGGCAAGGTCGCGCAACGCCAGATTTCCTTCGGACACAGCCGATAGACTGAGCCGGTTAGCGGCCTTCAGAGCAGTCAGCCGCGCCTTGTCCTCACCATAGGCCCGGACCAGCAGGTCGATCCTCGCGTCATCGGCGCTGCCGCCGTTTTCCACGAACTTTTTAATGTGCGCGAACATTTGTTGTTTCAAGACGATGACCCGCTCTTCATAGCGGTCGCCCAACTCGGAGGGATCGATAATATCTTGTGCGCCATTGACCATTGCATCGGCCTTGGCGGCCTCAATAATGATCCGGTTGGTTTCATACGCCAATAACGCATCGCTGTCATACCAGAGATTAAGTTGATAGCCCTCGCCGGCCATCACCTTTTTCCAGACAGTTATATAGTCGCGCTGAATGGCACCGATGCCGCCCCCCAGCCAGACGAAGTGCAATTTCTTCGGCACTTCAGTGGCCGGTATCTTCAGTTGCTCGACGCTGTGATGCAAACGTTCTTCATAATCTTCCACAGTGTCGTGGATGTACGTCAGATCAACCGCCGTGGTGCCACCCGACGGCTCCAGTTCCGCCGTGCGGCGACGTCTGCCGCCCCGTTGCAGCGCCCCCAGCGCATGCTTGAGCAGCCCCAACGGTTCCAGCATGCCAGGCGCATCCAGCGCGGCTATACAGCCAAAGTAATAACGCAGCACTGCATCGTACCGATCGGTGCCTTTATACGGGACCAAAGCCTGTTCAATATCCTTCAACTTCAACAAACCGACAAAATCGACGTAACCACGCAGCGATGTAAACCTGGTTCCACTCATGAACAATACTTCCATTTATTGCATGTAAACAGGCCGGGGCCTGCATCGAAAAACAGTCATCCACAAGTGCATCCCGGCACCTGCACGTTAACGTTCGGAAAATAAATTTCTCGATGACCTTGAATAAAAGTAACTCACGATCAAGGCGCCACTCAAACCCAATAAATTTCCAAATAAAAAACAAACTCAAAGTGGCAAGCGCACGCCATCCACAAGTGACAACACTTATCGAGCGACTCTAAAAGGACACAGACGAATGCAGCGGTTATGGCAGCCCGAACGGGCTGCCGAATCGAATCAACGAGGTTTGCTGCCGTACCAGCGCGGCGTATACACCCAGTCGCCCCCTTCAGCGCGGGGGAACACACACGTGGTGGAGGACCCCACCAGCACCATGGTGCGCATGTCCACCTGGTCCGGGGCCAGTTGTCCCAGGGTGGTGACCCTCAGGGTCTGGCCCGGACGACCGATGTCGCGCCCCAGGACCACCGGAGTATCAGGCGTGCGATGCTGCGCGACGATGTCCAGCGCCCGCCCCAATTGCCATGGCCGCGACCGGGAGATCGGGTTGTAGAACGCCAGGGCCAGGTCGGCCTGCGCCGCCAGGTCCAGGCGCTTCTCGATGATCGACCAGGGCTTGAGATTGTCCGACAGCGACATCACGCAGAAATCATGACCCAAAGGCGCACCGGCCTGGGCCGCCGTGGCAAGAGAGGCCGAGACGCCGGGCAGGATTTGCAGGTCGACGTTGTGCCAATGGACATCCGTCGACTCATGCAAGGCTTCCAGCACCGCTGCGGCCATGGCGAACACGCCCGGATCGCCCGACGATACCACCACCACGGAGCGTCCCCGGGCCGCCAGTTCAAAGGCATGTCGCGCCCGCTGCATTTCTTCACGGTTGTCGGTGCAATGCTGCACCTGATCGTCCCGGAACGGCCCCGCCATGCGGACGTAGGTTTCGTAGCCCAGCACATCGGTAGCGCGATCCAGTTCGGCCCGCACGGCCGGCACCATCAGATCAGCCGCCCCCGGGCCGAGGCCGATCACCGCCAGGCGTCCGCGCCCGCGTCCGATCCGTTGCGGATCGAGGGGCTGTTCGGCCACGGCAATGGCGACGTCATTGACGATTTGCAGCGAAGCCGGTTGGCCCAGAGCCTCGCTCAACCATTGCGCGATATCGTCCCCGGCCGCCGCAAAACGCAGCGGCACGCCCAGAGCCGAGGCCACCTGATGCAACTCCGCACTTGCCATCTCAGTGTCCACTGCCAACAGGCACGCCAGCGATTGCACCGCGAGGCCAGCCTGACGCAAAGCGTCGTCGATGGCAGTGGCAACATTCACCACGCCGGCCTTCAGCGCCACAACTACCTGGCGAGGATAGATACGCAGCTCGTCGACCACCGGAACGGTCGCGCTGCAATCGATGCGAATCGCCAGGCGCGCCCGCTCGTCCTGGGGCAACTGCGCCTGGTCCAGCCAAGGGGCGGCGCCTTCGATGCGTACCGGCTCGCCGGCCAGCAGGTCGGACACGAAACGCTTGCCTTGCTCCAGGTCGTCGAGGCGGTAACCGCTCGGCGGATTGAGCAGGCACGTGCCAAAGCGCAATTCACCGCTGGTGGTGATCGCCGGGGCGACTTGCAGGCAGGCCGCAATCTCCCGGGCCATGACATTGACGCCGCCCAAGCCGCCCAACAGCGGCACTACGGCGCTGCCGTCTTCCGCCACTGCCAGCACAGGTGGCTCGACGCCCTTTTCCAACAGCAACGGCGCCAGGGTGCGAATGACGATGCCCGCCGCGCACAGAGCAATGATCGGCGAGTCCTGGCGATAGAGTTCGCGCAACGTCGCGCCGAACTCCTGGTATTGCCGGTCCGTCCCCTCGACCCGCCCGGCCAGGCCGTGGATCAAGGCGTCGGGATAACGCTGTTGAATCCGCCGGGCCGTTGCAAGACTGCCCGGCCCAAGGATAACGATTGCCGCAGCCTTGAACGTCATCCCTGCCACCGTTCACCCGGCACGATGATCAGCGAGAAATACGGCGAGGACATCGGCTCCACTTCATCCAGCGGCACGATTTTCTGATTGGCCATGGTTGCCCGTTCGACGTACAGCGCCCGCCCGTCCAGACCCAGCTCGCCGAGTACCTGGCGGACCTTGGGAAAATTGCGCCCCAGCTTCATGATCACCGCCGCATCGGCATCGGCCAGGCGGCGCTTGAGCTCGTCATGGGGCAGCACGCCGGACAGCACCGACAGGCTCTGGTTGCGATACACCAGCGGCGCGCCCAGCACCGAGGCGCCGCCGAGCATCGAGCACACGCCGGGAACGACTTCGGCCTCGTAGCGCTCGGCCAGACGATCGTGCAGATACATATAGGAGCCGTAGAAGAAAGGATCGCCCTCGCAAATCACCGCGACGTCGCGACCGGCATCCAGGTGCATGGCCAGGTGTTCGGCGGCGGTGTCGTAGAAATCGGCGATCACCTGTTCGTACGACAGCGGCGCCGGCAGCGCTTCGGTAGTCACCGGGTAGACCAGCGGCAACAACGTTTGCTCTGTCTGCAAATGGCCCTCGATGATGCCAAAGGCGTTGCCCTTCTTGCCCTTGGCGACGAAGTACGCCACCACGGGAGATTCGCGTAGCAGGCGCAGGGCCTTGAGGGTAATCAGCTCCGGGTCACCGGGACCTACGCCGAGGCCGATCAGACGTCCAGGCTGCTGCATCATTCAATCTCCGTAGCGAGGGCGTTGACGGCGGCGGCGGCCATGGCGCTGCCACCCAGCCGGCCTTGCATGATCACGAACGGCACGCCGCGGCTGTTGGCCGCCAGCATCGCCTTGGACTCGGCGGCACCGACAAAGCCCACCGGAAAACCGAGGATCAACGCCGGTTTCGGCGCGCCGGCATCGAGCATTTCCAACAAATAAAACAGCGCGGTCGGCGCGTTGCCGATCACCACGACGCTGCCTTCCAGATACGGGCGCCACAGCTCCAGGGCAGCTGCCGAACGGGTATTGCCCAGTTCATTGGCCAGTTGCGGCACACGCTCGTCGCGCAGGGTGCAGATCACCGGGTTATTGGCCGGCAGGCGAGCGCGGGTCACGCCCTCGGATACCATGCGCGCGTCACACAGGATCGGTGCGCCAGCAGCCAGTGCCTGACGCCCGGCCGTACCCGCGCCGTCGGAAAACTGCAGGCCGTCGACGGCCTCGACCATGCCACAGGCATGGATCACCCGCACGGCGAGTTTTTCCAGGTCGGGCGGGATACGCGACAGGTTGGCCTCGGCGCGAATGATCGCGAAGGAGTTGCGATAGATCTCCTGACCGTCGCGGATGTAATCAAGCATCAAGGGGACTCCGGGGGTGAGCATCGAACCAGTGGCCGAGCGCTTCAATCGTCAGGTTGTGCGCCTGCAACGCGCCGAACCCCGGCAGCGTGGCATCGCGAAAATAGAGGTCGTAGCGACCGGGTCCGACTGCCAGCAAGGTGGCGGGCGCGACATGAGCCGCCGCGCAGGAACGAGGGCAGCCGGTCAGATGGATTTTCAAGGCCTGCCCGTGGCGTTGCAGCCGTTCAGCCAGTTGCCGGGCATCGGCCTTGGTATCGGCCAGGGCCTTGCCGCAGCCGCTGGAGCCGGTGCAGGCGATCAGGTTCGCCAGGGGTTCATCGGGCGAGCACACCAGGCCCAGCTCACCCAGCCGCGCCAGCACCTGCTTCGCGTCATGGGCGCCGACGTTGGGCAGTAGCAGGCTTTGCCAGGGCGTGAAGCGAAGACTGCCGTCCCCCTTCTCCAGAGCCAACTGCGCCGCTCCCCGCAACATGGCGGTATCGAGCCGGCCGAGAGGAGCCTGGGCGCCAACGTAGACCCGGTCGTCATGCTGGGGATGAATGCCGATGTGCAATCCATCGACGGACGCGCCCCGCTGCCAGTCGAGGCAAGGTTGCAGCGCCACGCGACGGGCCAACAGGACGATAAATTCATCCTCTGGGATTTCGGCCAGCAAATGCCGCATGCGTGTCTGATCCGGGCGGGCCAGGTCGAGGAACGACTCCAGCACCATCACCACCAGGGCATGCCCTTGGGCCAGGGGCACCTTCCCGGCCGGTTTATCCAGCGGCGAGCCAGCCAGCCCGAAAGCCAGCCAGGGCTCACCGCGGTGGATAAGCGCTGATAACCACAGGTCATGGTGATGTTCGAGCATCGCCATGGCTTCACCGCCATCCAGTTGCACGGCGAATTTCGCCGACAGCTCATGGAAGCGTTCGTGGATTTGCAAGGTGAGCAGGATCTGCGCGGCCAACGGTCGGGTATCGAACAGCATCTGCCGATCGATCCCGGCCGAGGGACTGAGCATCAGGTTTCGGACATCGTCGCCAGCCGGGGTATGGGGCCCCAATCCAGCGGCCAGCAACTGTTCGATCAGCGCATCCTGCGCGGCGCCAATCCCACGGATCTGCAGGTTGGCGCGATTGGTCGCCTCGATGACCCCACCGGCGAACCGCTCGGCCGCCGACGCCACGGTGTCGGCCTGAACCGATTGAATGGACCCACCGTCGAGCTTGATCCGGCAAATCCCACCGTCCAGCGCCTGGACGACACGCAACAACCCCGGACAACCCGTGGGGCGTATGACGCAGGAGGATGGATGTTCGTTCAAGGGAAAACCGGTCGATCAGCGCGCCGCATCGGCGAAGGACCGCCATTATGCCTGCTTTGACGGGCGTCATGAAAAGCCTGCCGGTCGGTTTCAGTCATGCGCAGTGACAAATAGGCAGACCCGTCCCGCAAAGGTTCTGCGGCGGTCTACATATCTTGCAATCAAGGCCTGTTTGAACAAAACCGGCAGACCCGCTTCATTCAAGGAGCAAGGCCTCACTTAACACCGATCCTCGATAAGGAAATCAAGGAATGTCATCTACCCTGAATTACGCCTACACCCCCGCGCAGGTCACCGCGGCGTATGACGAGATCATTGCCACGCTGTTGAAGGGCATCACGGCCGAAACGGTTCCCAAAATGCTGATTACCGCCGGGTCCCAAGGCTCGGGTAAAACCTACCTGCTGGAAAAAAGCCTTCTGCCCACCGGACGCTACGACAACTACGTACGCCTGTACCTGCCCGAGTACCGTGAGAAACATCCGCAGTACGCCCGGATGATCAAGCACGGCGTACTGCACGCTTATGAACATACGGAAGCATTCGTCCGGGACATCGGCACGAAAATCTTCGAGAAAGCTTTCCAATGCAAATACAACATCATCATGGAGTGTGCGTTCGACAGCCTTGATTTCGCCGCCTTCCCCCCGGCGGCGACGGCTGCCGGGTATCAGTTCGAAACCCACATCATCGCCTGCAAGAAAGCCTTCGCCCACCTGTCGAGCATCCAGCGCGCACTCAAGAGCCTGGAAAAGCAGGAAATGGAACGGTTTGTCCCGCTCTCGGCGCTGAACGCCAGCCTCGGTAACGCCCAGGCGACCATCCACGCCTTCGAGACGGCCGCCAAGGCGGTCAGCGGCTCGCAGATTTTCCTGTATGAACGCGGGTTCGGCCCCTTGAAAGAACGTGTCCTGCGCGTCCAGAGCCTCTATAGCCAAAGGTCAGGCGGCGCCGTGGTCATCAGTGGTTCCAAGGTAGCCTACACAAGTGTTTTCGAGCCCATCGTCAATAATCGCCTCCACCTCATTGGTGATCGGGAGGAAATGGTCAAGGAATGCCACCTGGCGTTGTCCAAGGCGCAGATTCACGCTGACCATGTGCCCGAGTCTGTTTTCAATGACCTGTACGCTTATATCCTCAGGTATGTCTATCGATGAGCCAGGAACAGTAGTGTCGAATGCGCCGCCGCGCCTTGGGATCGCCGCGCAAATCCAGTGGGAGCGAGCCTGCTCGCGATGGCAGTGAATAAGTCGATGCAGATGTCGAATGACAGGCCGCTATCGCGAGCAGAGCTCGCTCCCACAGGTTCGCGGTATGATGGCGGCCCGGTTCGCAGCCTGACAGGCACGCAGGACAACCCCATCCACACGAGGAACAAAGATGACCCCCTGGCTGACGATCGTGGGCATCGGTGAAGACGGCTTCAAAGGTCTGGGCCGCGCGGCCCGCCACGCCTTGCTGCAAGCCTCGCGCATCGTCGGCAGCGCCCGTCAGCTGGCGCTATTGCCTGCATGCATCCGCGGCGAACGGGAGCCATGGCCCAGCCCGTTTTCCCTCGAAACGCTGCTGACGCGGCGGGGAGAGCCGGTGTGCGTGCTGGCCAGCGGCGACCCGATGTTCTACGGCGTGGGCGCCAGCCTGGCCAGACAGCTCCCGACTGACCAGATGCAAGTCTTCCCTGCCCCATCCTCCTGTTCGCTGGCGGCGGCACGCATGGGTTGGCCATTGCAGGACGTGGTCACTCTGTCGTTGGTTGCGCGTCCCCTGGCCGTGCTCAACGCCCATTTGTCCACAGGCGTCAGGTTGGTGATATTGAGCAATGACCGGCACAGCCCGGCCGCGGTGGCAGCGCTGCTACGCGAACGCGGCTTCGGCCCCAGCCCGATGACCGTGCTTGAACACCTCGGCGGCCCGGCGGAACGACGCATCGAAAACTGCGCCGCGCAATGGTCCGACCCGACCATCGCCGACCTGAACCTGATCGCCGTCGAATGCCGGGCCGAGCTCCACACATCGCGCCTGTCTCGTCTGGCCGGTCTGCCGGACAGCGCGTTCGAACACGACGGCCAATTGACCAAGCGCGACGTGCGCGCAATCACCCTGGCCCGCCTCGCCCCGCTACCAGGCGAATTGCTGTGGGACGTGGGCGCTGGCAGCGGCTCCATCGGCATTGAATGGATGCGCACCCACCCCAGTTGCCGGGCCCTGGCGATTGAAGCCGACGAAGGGCGCCAAGGGTTGATCGAGCGGAATCGCGACACCCTCGGCGTGCCGGGCCTGCAATTGATTCGTGGGCGAGCGCCCCAGGCCCTCGAAGGGCTGGAGCCGCCGGACGCCATCTTCATCGGTGGCGGAGTGACCCGCGAAGGCGTGCTTGACGCCTGCTGGGACCGGCTCAAGCCCGGCGGACGACTGGTGGCGAACGCCGTGACCCTGCAAAGCGAGATGACGCTGATGGACTGGCGCGAACGTCACGGCGGCGAACTGACCCGCATTCACGTCGCCCAGGCCCAACCACTGGGCGAGTTCGACACGTGGCGCCAGGCGCTGCCGATCACCCTGCTGGAGCTGGTAAAACCTCTCGATGCGTGACGAAACCGCCGAACAACCTGCCCCCCTGCGCAGTGGCCTGACCACCGGCAGTTGCGCCACGGCCACCAGCCTCGCGGCGGCGCGCCTGTTGCTGGGCGGCAGTTGTGCCGATGCCGTGGAAATCGTGCTGCCCAAGGGCAGACAGGTGCAGATGCGCCTGGAGTTCTGTCGGCTGACCGAACAGGGCGCCGAGGCCGGCACAATCAAGGATGCCGGTGACGATCCGGACGTTACCCACGGCGCATTGCTGTTTTCCCAGGTGCGCCTGTTGACCGAGCCGGGGGTACGTTTCCTGGCCGGGCGCGGCGTCGGTACCGTGACACGCCCCGGCCTGGTGCTGGCGGTCGGTGAGCCGGCGATCAACCCGGTGCCGCGCCAGATGATCAGCGATCACCTCGGTCGGCTGGCGGTGGAAACCGGCTACGCCGGCGGCTTCGAGGTCACGGTCAATGTCGAGGGCGGCGAAGCCTTGGCGCTGAAAACCATGAACCCTCGGCTGGGGATTCTCGGCGGTTTGTCGATCCTCGGCACCAGCGGCATCGTCCGGCCTTTTTCCTGCGCGGCCTATATTGCCTCGATCCACCAGGGCATCGACGTGGCGAAGACCAACGGCTACCTGCACATCGCCGCCTGCACTGGCAACGCCAGCGAAGACACCATGCGCCGGGTCTACAACCTGCCGGAAATCGCCCTGATCGAGATGGGCGATTTCGTCGGTGCCGTGCTCAAGCATGTGCGCAAGGTCCCGGTGGAAAAACTCAGCCTGTGCGGTGGCTTTGGCAAGATCAGCAAGCTTGCCGCCGGCCACATGGATTTGCATAGCCGTCACTCAAGCATTGACCTGCCCCAACTGGCTGACTGGGCAGCCAGTATCGGCGCCGATGAAGCATTGCAACAAGGTATCCGCGACGCCAACACCAGCCAGCAAGCCCTGGCGATGGCCAGCGCCGCCGGCATCGTCCTCGGCGACGTGGTATGCGAGCACGCCCTGGCCTTCGTCCGCAGCATCGTACCGGCCGAGGTCCAGGTGGAAGTCTTCGCCATCGACCGCCAGGGCGGCATCGTCGGCCATGCAGGATCACTGAAATGAAACGTATCCTACTGTTGGGCGGCATCACTGAAGCCCTGGCCATCGCCCGAACGCTAGGACCGCAACACATCTACAGCCTGGCGGGCATCGGCCGCGTCCCGACGGACCTGACTTGCCAGGTGCGCGTCGGCGGCTTCGGCGGTGCCGAAGGGCTGGCGCAGTTCATCCGCGAACAAGGCATCGACCTGCTGCTTGACGCCACCCACCCCTACGCCGCGCAGATCAGCCACAACGCCGCCCACGCAGCCCGCGTCTGCGGCATTCCCTGCTGGGCCCTGCGCCGTCCGGCCTGGCAGCCCCAGGCCGGCGACGACTGGCGCGACGTGGCCGACTGGGCCGAACTGATCCAGGCCCTGAAACCCTTTCGCCGCCCCCTGTTCACCCTGGGCCGCGAACCGCTGCAACACCTGCACGAAATCCCGCCAGAGCAGTTCTGGACCTTGCGCGCCCTGGACGTCTACCCCGGTAACGAACGATGCGAAGTCATCGGCGCACGCGGACCCTTTCACCTCGAAGACGAGCGCGTATTGTTCGAGCGGCGACAGATCGATGTGCTGATCAGCAAGAACAGCGGAAGCACGGCTACTGAGCCGAAGCTGGAGGTGGCGCGGGAGCGTGGGGTGCCGGTGTTGGTGTTGAAACGGCCGGTGTTGCCAGGGGTGGACAGGGTGTTTTTGACGCTTGAAGAAACATATACGGCGTTGGCGCCTTCAAGCTTATGAGCCAAGATCGCGGCCTTGCATGAACAGTAACCTATTTGTTACCTTCAAGGCCGAACGTGATCACACTCGAAGAATACATACAAGACAACGATACAAGCCCGTTCCAGCGCTGGTATTCCAGTCTGGACAACCAAGCGGCGTACAAGTAACGCAATGGCTCTAACTCGAAGCTATAAACATACAATTGCCGAACGCGCGCAGCGTGATCCTGAATTCGCTCAGATCCTGCTGGATGAGGCCGCCACCCTGTTTCTAAATGGAGAGCCGGAGATGGCTAGGATGATTCTCCGTGATCTCGTCAATGCTACCGTTGGTTTCGAAGAGCTGGCCAAGGAAACCTCTAAACCCAGCAAAAGCTTGCATCGAATGCTCTCGGCCAAGGGCAACCCAAGCATGGACAATCTGGCAGCAATTTTTGCGGTGATACGCACAACACTGAGGGTCAATATGCAGGTACATGCTGTGCCGGCGCATTGAAATATACGATATCGCACCGTCGCGACATCCCCCGCGCCTAATCTATTGCTACTGTTAACCCAAACCCTGCGACCCTACACCGCACACGCCTTTTTTACTTCTGCCCCCCGATCAGGCTAAATACCGCCACCTGATCGCCCAACCGAGCGGATTGCCCCATGTCCCGACAACGGCTTGCATTTGCCTGGATCGCCTGCTTCGCAGTGCTGTTCAACATGCTTGCCATGCCGCTGTCCGGCGCCGCCGGGGCGAGCATGAATGCGCCGGTCGAGCAGCTGTTGTGGGGCAGCTTCTGTTCGTCCAGCGGCACGAAGATGGTGGCGATCTCCCTGGGCAAGTTCGAGCAGGGCACGCCGTCGAAGGACGACCACTCGACGATGCAGCATTGCTGGTGCTGCTCGGGTTCGCCAGCGTCGGTGGCGCTCGCCGGTCAAGCCCCGCAGTTGTATCTCGATGCCCGGCCGGTCCAGGGCGGTGTCATCCCCCCGGCACTGGACAGTCCTACGCCACGCCAGCAATGGCCGAGCCTCAATCCCCGTGCTTCACCTCTGGCCTGATTCCTTTCGCAAACATCTGCGCCTTGAATCGTTCCGGAGAATTGTCATGTTGAAGAAACTTATTCTGCTCGCCCTGCTGCTTCCCGTTGGCTTCGCCCAAGCT
This sequence comes from Pseudomonas uvaldensis, assembly GCF_021271205.1. Lineage (GTDB taxonomy): Bacteria > Pseudomonadota > Gammaproteobacteria > Pseudomonadales > Pseudomonadaceae > Aquipseudomonas > Aquipseudomonas uvaldensis. The sequence goes on along the minus strand of NZ_JAIWKS010000006.1, from coordinate 469,306 downwards.
CACCAATACAAGGTGGGCCAGCTCGAAATCGGCCATCCCTGGTCCCAGGAACTGCCGCCGAACGCGCCGACCGTGGCCGCATATTTCGTGATCCACAACACCGGTACCACCGCCGATAAACTGCTCAGCGTCGACGCTCCCATCGCCGGCAAGGCCGAGCTTCACGAGCATGTGAAGCAGGACGACCTGATGAAGATGCAACCCGTGCCTGTCGTCGAGATCGCTCCGGGCGCCACCGTCACCTTCGCGCCGATGGCCTATCACGTGATGTTGCTTGAACTGAAGGACCGCAGCCCGCTGAGCGACGGCAAGCGTTTCCCCATGACCCTGCATTTCGAGAAAGCCGGGGACATCACCGTTGAGGTTGCGGTGCAGAAAAAAGCCTCCGACGGCACCCAGGTCGAAACCCACACGCACTGATACCTGCCCATGGGTCTTCCCCGCACCAGGCCAGCCAAACCCCGCCGCCAGTCGATGAGCCTGGCACGCGGCAGCTGGATCAGCCTGTTTGCCATGTTGATGATCTTCATCGGTCCGCTGATTTCTCAGTCGATGCCGATGGGTCAACCCATGGCCGTGTCCATGGATATGTCCATGCCGATGGACATGTCACCGAGTGCCCATGCGACCCATGAAGCCCCGGCGGCCGAACACTGCCAGCCCCGGAGCGAACACCATGCGCTGTGGGAGAAGTGCGGCTATTGCAGTTTGCTGTTCAATTGCCCCGCCCTGCCGGGTGGACAATCCTTCACCGCTTTCGATACCCCAACGACCACTACCTACACCAGCCCCTCCCCCCGCCTGGGCCATGCCCGGACGTCGTTCTTCCCGGGTGCCCGCACCCGCGCACCACCCTTCGACGCGTAGATCCGACACTTACTTTCACCCGGTCGCACAAGACAGCCCCAGGTTGCCCGACCGTGTCGTTTACGTCTGTTCGATGGAATCATCATGTCCAGGTTTTCCGCCGGCATCGCATTGGGCACCGCCCAGGTTCGATGCCACCCTTTACGCTCCGCGCTCGCCGCGTTATGCGGCCTTCTGCTCGCCCCCCACACACTGGCCGAGGAACACGACCATCACGAGGGCCTGGTCGAAGAATTGAGTCCGACGGTCATTACCGCCATCGCCCCCAGTTCGCCCCTGACGGTCGTCACCAACCCCAAGGACCCGCGCCAGCCGGTACCGGCCAGCGATGGCGGTGACTACCTCAAGACCATTCCCGGCTTCGCCCTGGTGCGTAATGGCGGTACCAATGGCGACCCGGTGCTGCGGGGCATGTTCGGCTCGCGACTGAATATCCTCACCAACGGCAGCATGTTGCTGGGCGCCTGTCCCGGGCGGATGGACGCGCCGACGTCCTACATATCACCGGAAACCTACGACAGGCTCACCGTCATCAAAGGCCCGCAAACCGTACTCTGGGGCCCTGGCTCATCCGCCGGGACCATCCTGTTCGACCGCGAACCGGAGCAGTTCGGCGAGCTCGGCAGCCGGGTCAACGCCAGCGTGCTGGCTGGCTCCAACGGCCGCTTCGACAAAGTGCTGGATGCTGCCGCCGGTGGTCCGCTGGGTTATGTCCGGGTGATCGGCAACACCGCCCACTCGGACGATTACCGCGACGGCAATAACGACACGGTGCCGTCGCGCTACGACAAATGGAACGGCGACGTCACCCTCGGCTGGACGCCGGATGCCGATACCCTGCTGGAACTGACCGCCGGCAAGGGCGACGGCGAAGCGCGCTATGCGGGGCGCGGCATGGATGGTTCGCAGTTCAAACGCGAAAGTCTGGGGCTGCGCTTCGAACGTTCAAACCTGGGCGAGGTGCTGGATAAGATCGAGGCACAGGTCTACTACAACTACGCCGACCATGTGATGGACAACTACACGCTGCGCACACCATCCGGCACCGGAATGATGGCCGGGCCAATGGCCTCTAACGTTGATCGCCGGACCCTCGGTACACGGATCAAGGCCACCTGGCGCTGGGCCGACGTGCAGTTGATCAGCGGCCTGGACGCCCAGACCAACGAACATCGCCAGCGCAGCAGCATGGGCATCGATACCTACAAGGACCTGCCCCGCACCAAGGACGCCGATTTCCACAACTACGGCGTGTTCAGCGAACTGACGTGGTACGCCGCCGACCGCGACAGGCTGATCACCGGCGCCCGCCTCGACCGCGCCTCGGCCAGGGATTACCGGCAAAGTATCGGCTCCGGCATGTCGTCCCGCCCCAACCCCACCGCCGACGAAACCCGCGCCGACACACTGCCCAGCGGTTTCGTACGTTACGAACATGATCTGGCCGACAGCCCTACTACCCTTTATGCCGGCCTGGGCCACGCACAACGTTTTCCGGATTACTGGGAGCTGTTCTCGCCAAACACCGGCCCCAGTGGCTCGGTGAATGCTTTCGACTCGATCAAGCCGGAGAAAACCACGCAGCTGGATTTCGGCCTGCAGTACAAGAGCGAAACCCTGGAGGCCTGGGCGTCGGGTTATGTCGGGCAGGTACGCGACTACATCCTGTTCGATTACACCCCCGGCATGATGGGGACGACTTCCCGGGCCGAGAACATCGATGCCCGGATCATGGGCGGTGAGCTGGGCGCGGCCTACAAGCTGACCGAGCACTGGAAAGCCGACGCCACCCTGGCCTATGCCTGGGGCAAGAACAGCAGCGACGGCAGCGCCCTGGCGCAAATGCCGCCGCTGGATGCGCGCCTGGGCCTGACCTACAGCGAAGAGCGCTGGAGCGCCGGCGCCCTGTGGCGCGTGGTGGCGGCGCAGAACCGTGTCGACGAGAACAAGGGCAACGTGGTGGGCAAGGACTATGGCAAGAGCTCGGGCTTCGGCGTGTTCTCTCTCAACGGCGCGTACCGCATCAACTCGCATTGGAAGGTCAGCAGCGGCGTCGACAACCTGTTCGGCAAGGCCTACGCCGAACACCTGAACCTGGCCGGCAACGCCGGGTTCGGCTACCCGGCGAGCGACCCGCAAGCCATCAACGAACCGGGGCGCACCTTCTGGACCAAGGTGGACATGAGTTTCTGACAGCATCGCGGGCAAGCCTTGCTCCCACAGGGATTACTTCATTCCTGTGTCAACAAAACCTGTGGGAGCAAGGCTTGCCCGCGATCGGTTGCCTGGCAACCGCAAAAAACATAACAACCCAATTAGCCCTGCGGAGCGCTTTTCGATGAGCCAACCGAAAACGAATTTCTACAACCTGGCCTGGCGCTGGCATTTCTATGCCGGGCTATTCGTGGCGCCCTTCATGGTGATGCTGGCCCTTACCGGCATCATCTATCTGTTCAAGCCACAACTCGATCCGTTGATGTACGGCGACCTGCTGAACGTCCCGGCCGGGCATCACGCGATGACCGCCGACGACCTGCTCAAGCAGGTCCGCCAGGCCTACCCCGAAGGCCAGGTCAAACAGTACCTGCCGCCGATCAGCGCCGAGCGCAGCGCGCAGTTCGTCGTCATCGACAAGGGCCGGGAACTGAACGTGTTCATCGACCCCTACCATGGCGACGTGCTGGGCGAGCAGGATGCAAAGAACAACCTGCAAGCCATGGCCCGGGCAATCCATGGCGAGTTGCTGATCGGCACCGTCGGTGACCGGCTGGTGGAAATGGCCGCCGGCTGGGGCGTGGTGCTATTGGTATCCGGGCTCTACCTGTGGTGGCCTCGCGGCCAGTCGTCGGCAGGGGTGTTGTGGCCCCGTTGGGCGGCGCGTGGTCGGGTGTTCTGGCGCGACCTGCATGTCGTCGCAGGCTTCTGGGGCGCCGCATTCCTGCTGGTGATGCTGCTCAGCGGCATGACCTGGACCGGCTTCTGGGGCAAGCAATACGCCGACCTCTGGAACCGCTTCCCAGCGGCCATGTGGAACGACGTGCCCAAGTCCGACGTCGAGGCGCGCAGCCTCAACAATGCTCATCGCCAGACCGTGCCCTGGGCCGTGGAAAACACCCCGATGCCGATGTCCGGCGACCATGCCGAGCACATGAACCATGGCGACATGCACGCAGGTCCCGCCGCCCCGACCGTCAGCCTGCAAGCGGTGCAGGACATCGCCCGCGAACGCAACGTGACGCCCGGCTACAGCATTACGCTGCCAAAGACTTCCACCGGGGTGTTCACAATTTCCGTCTTCGCCGACGACCCGCGCAACGATGCGACCCTGCACGTGGATCAGTACACCGGCAAAGTCCTGGCGGACGTACGCTGGGAGCACTACAGCGTGGTTGCCCGCGCCACCGAAACCGGCGTGATGCTCCACGAGGGCAAGATGTTCGGCCCGCTGAACCAGATCATCGTGCTGCTGATCTGCCTGATGATCCTGTTCAGCGCCGTGAGCGGCCTGGTGATCTGGTGGAAGCGTCGGCCCGAGGGAAGATTCGGCGTGCCGCCGTTGCGTCATGACTTGCCGACCTGGAAGACCGGGGTGTTCATCATGCTGGCTCTGGCGGTGATGTTCCCGCTGGTGGGGGCTTCGCTGGTGGTGATCTGGATCGTCGACCGCGTGTTGATTTCGCGCTGGTCGCCAGGCACCAACAGCGATGCCGTACGATGAAAAAACGATCAGGGTCGAAACAGGTCCCCACAGGACTCCTGTTGAAGGATGCCGTTGCAGATGTGAAGACTTTTCACCTCGATGACGCTGACCCCTTCGACCTCGTTGGGCGTGCCTCCACCGTAGGCGTTTCTGCACGTCACTGTGATCCGGCATTGCCCGTTGCCCTGAGGCTCGATCATCGCGCGAGGTGGGCGCCCCTCCACGGCGCTCACCGTCGCCTTGCAGCTGGAGCTGATCGGGTTGGCCCCCCATGCCTGCTCGCAGGAAAGCTCGGAAGTAGCAGCAGGGCGGATGAACAGACACCAGAAAGCCAGCGCGCCGACAAGCACCCGAAACCTGGACATTGTCATGGCTTTCAACCTCGCTTGAGGGAGAAGCAGGCTGACCCGCATCCGACAGGCCTTGCGGTCGTTATTAATACCAATGCCGCTTCAGACTACTTCGGTCGCGAGCGACAGCATTCGGGGCAAAACGGCAAACGCGGAGTCAACGCTGATTCCGCGCCGCCGGACCTCGACTCCTTTCAAAGTCATGGAGCGACCTTGAGCACTCCGTTGATATTTTGCAGCTTGGACAGCGTATCGGGCGTGCCACGGAAGGAATTCGGCATGCCATTGTGGGTTGGGCCTACCGTGCACCAGGTATGAAGCAAGCACTGCCCGTTGCCTTCATCCTTGATATCGGCCCAGCCGCCCCCTATTCCTTGGCCTTGCGCCCCGCAACTCTGGGCGGCCGAGCTTTTTCGCCACCCCTCGGTGCAATCATCCGCCAGCGCGATTTGATGAATACCTGCCAGCAATGCTGCCAGGGTAAGTCCATTTATCAAGCGGTTCATCGATTCATCCTCATGATGAGTAGTGGAGACTCCAGAGTAGAAGCCAACCGCAGCCAGATAAACTGTAATAAATGACAGTGCATTTAACTGATTAGGCATTACCTTTCTCTTTTTTAGACGGCAAAGCTACAACGCAATCACTGCCCCCGGTTGCAGGGCGACCTGTCAACCGGAGCCAATCTAATCCTGTGGTTGAAGACGGCGCGTTAACGGAAAGCGGCGCGAACCATTACAATCGCGCCCGCTATTGGAAAAACGCGAACACAACCCTGTGGGATGCGCGCGCCCCACATGACTTGAGTAGATGCATGACCTCCCTGTCCCTCACCCACCTCGCCTGGACACCCCTGGGCCAGGGCCACTGCCATCACCAATTCCAGCTGCGTGACGTGACGCTGCAAGTGGCGGCCGGGGAGTTTGTCGGTTTGATCGGTCCCAACGGCAGCGGCAAGACCAGCCTGTTGCGCTGCGCTTATCGCTTCAATCGGCTGGAAAGCGGTGAGGTGACGCTCGACCATCGCAATATCTGGCGACAGTCATCGCGCTGGTGCGCGCAGCGTATCGCCGTGGTGTTGCAGGAATTTCCCGACGCCTTTGGCCTGACGGTGGAAGAAGTGGTCGCCATGGGTCGTACACCCCACAAGGGCCTGTTCGATGGCGATAACCATGAAGACCGGCGCCTGGTACTCCAGGCCCTGGCAGCCGTCGGGCTGCAAGGCTTCGGCGACCATGGCTTCGCCACCCTGTCGGGCGGCGAAAAGCAACGTGTCATCCTGGCCCGTGCCCTAGCCCAGCAGCCGCAACTGTTGATCCTCGATGAGCCGACCAATCACCTCGACCCCCGCTATCAACTGCACTTGCTGCAACTGATCAAAGGCCTCGGCATCGGCACCCTCGCCAGCCTTCACGACTTGAACCTGGCAGCCGCCTTCTGTGACCGGCTGTACGTCATCGACCACGGCCACATCGTCGCCAGCGGTACACCGCGGGACGTCCTGACCGCCGCGCTGTTGCGCGACGTGTTCGGCATCGACGCCCTGGTGGACGCACATCCCCTGGCCGGCTACCCACGAATCACCTGGATAACCCAACCATGACCCTGCGTTCCCTGCTACTGTTGCCACTGCTGCTGTGCAGCGCTCAGTCCCTGGCCGAAGCCACCCGCTATCCATTGACGATCCAGAGCTGCAACCGTCAGGTGGTGTTCAACGAAGCACCCCGGCATGCCGTCAGCCATGACATCAACATGACTCAGATGATGCTCGCCCTCGGGCTCAAACCGCGCATGGTGGGCTATAGCGGCATCAGTGGCTGGAAGGCCGTGACGCCCGAGATGGCGAAGATCCTCGATGGCCTGCCGGAACTGGCGGCCAAGTACCCCTCGGTGGAAACCCTGCTCAGTGCCAACGTGGATTTTTTCTTCGCCGGTTGGGACTACGGCATGCGGGTGGGCGGCGACCTGACGCCACAGACCCTGCAACCGCTGGGCATCAACGTATACGAGCTGACCGAATCCTGCGCCTTCGTCATGAAGCGTCCGGCGGCTTCGCTGGAAGACACCTATAACGACCTGCGCAACCTGGGGAAGATCTTCGATGTGCAGGATCGCGCCGAAGCACTGATTGCGACGATGCAGGCCCAAGTGGCCGAGGTCCGCAAGCAGTTGCCGCCTGATCGACCTCGGGTGTTCCTGTACGACAGCGGTGAAGACCGCGCCATGACCTCCGGCCGGCTCGGCATGCCCCAGGCACTGATCGACGCGGCCGGTGGGCGCAACATCCTGGATGATCTGGAAACCAGCTGGACCCGGGTTAATTGGGAAAACGTGGTGGAGCGCAATCCCCAGGTCATCGTGATCGTCGACTACGGCGAAATCAGCGCCGAGCAAAAGCAACAGTTCCTGCTGGACAACCCGGCCTTGCAATCGGTGGACGCGATCAAGCATCGCCGTTTCATTGTGATTCCCTACGTCCAGGCCACGCCGGGGATCGATAACGTTCTGGCGGTGCAGACCCTGGCGAAGGGTTTTCACGCCCTATGAGCGCTCGTCGCTATGGCGCATTGCTGGTGCTGCTCGGCGTGTTGATGCTGGTGTCCTGCGTGGTGTCCCTGGGCTTCGGCCCGGCGCGGGTACCGGTGGCCGTGGTCTGGGACATTCTGTTGAACAAGGCTTTCGGTATCGGCGACGCCTACTGGCCGCCCGGCCAGGAAAACATCGTCTGGCTGATCCGTGTGCCGCGCCTGTTGCTCGGGGCCTTGGTGGGCGCGGGGCTGGCGTTGATCGGCGCGGTGCTGCAAGCGGTGACGCGCAATCCGCTGGCTGATCCACACCTATTGGGCGTCACGTCTGGCGCAACCCTGGGGGCAGTGATCGTGGTGCTGCATGTCGGCGAAATCGTCGGTCTGCTGACCCTGCCCCTGGCCGCGTTCGTCGGCGCGTTGCTGAGCATGTTTTTGGTGCTGGCCGTTGCCAGCCGCCAGGGTCGCCTGGAAAGCGACCGCCTGTTGCTATGCGGGGTGGCGGTGTCGTTCGTGATGATGGCGGCGGCCAATTTACTGCTGTTCCTGGGGGACCATCGCGCCAGCTCTGCCGTGATGTTCTGGATGCTCGGCGGCCTGGGCCTGGCGCGGTGGGAGCTGCTGGCGGTGCCGGCCGTCAGCGTATCGCTGGGGCTGGTGTTGCTGCTGGGCATGGCCCGGCCGCTGAATGCATTGATGGCCGGCGAGCAGACCGCCGTGACCCTGGGGCTGAACGCAGCGCGAGTGCGCTTGTGGATCTTTCTGATTGCCTCGCTGATGACCGGCGTGCTGGTGTCCATCAGCGGCTCGATCGGTTTTGTCGGGCTGATGGTGCCGCACATTGCCCGGCGCCTGGTGGGTGCCGAGCATCGTCGGCTACTTCCAGCGTGCGTGCTGCTGGGCAGCCTGTTCTTGATCTGGGTGGATGTCGCCGCCCGCACCCTGATCGCCCCCGAGGACCTGCCGATTGGTGTCGCCACCGCGGCCATCGGCGGGTTGTTCTTCATCGGTTTGATGCGGCGGCGCTGACTTTCAAGGCTTGCACACACCCCCATTGTGGGAGCGTCAATGACCGCAATCAACACGCCCCAATGTGGCGCGTCAGGTCGCACCAGCCATCGCATGACGAGCACTCCTGGTGCACCACCCTGTCCATTCCCTGCGCCATCCCCTTGTTTCAAAGCCTCTCCCCAACCGGGCACACCCCTTGCAAAAGCCCCGTTCAGCGTCCGCATCTGCCCACCAAGAACACTCATAAAGTCACGGAGATCGCACAATGAAACGTCGTAGCTTGATCAAGGCTTTCACACTCTCGGCCAGTATTGCCGCGATGGGCATGGCCTGGACCGTCCAGGCCGCCGAAACCATCAAGGTCGGTATCCTGCATTCGTTGTCCGGGACCATGGCGATTTCCGAGACGTCTCTCAAGGACATGGCGCTGATGACCATCGACGAGATCAACGCCAAGGGCGGTGTGAACGGCAAGAAACTGGAAGCGGTGGTCGTGGACCCGGCGTCGAACTGGCCGCTGTTCGCCGAGAAGGGCCGGCAGTTGCTGACCCAGGACAAGGTTGCCGTGGTGTTTGGTTGCTGGACCTCGGTATCGCGTAAATCCGTGTTGCCGGTGTTCGAAGAACTCAACGGCCTGCTGTTCTACCCGGTGCAATACGAAGGCGAAGAGATGTCGCCGAACGTGTTCTACACCGGCGCAGCACCGAACCAACAGGCGATTCCGGCGGTGGAATATCTGATGAGCGAAGAAGGCGGCAGTGCCAAGCGCTACTTCCTGCTGGGCACCGATTACGTTTATCCACGTACCACCAACAAGATCCTGCGTGCGTTCCTGCACTCCAAAGGCGTGGCGGACAAGGACATCGAAGAGGTCTACACCCCGTTCGGTCACAGCGATTACCAGACCATCGTCGCCAACATCAAGAAATTCTCGGCCGGCGGCAAGACGGCGGTGATTTCCACGGTCAACGGCGACTCCAACGTGCCGTTCTACAAGGAGCTGGCGAACCAAGGCCTGAAAGCCACCGACGTTCCGGTGGTGGCGTTCTCCGTGGGCGAAGAAGAACTGCGCGGTATCGACACCAAGCCGTTGATCGGCAACCTGGCGGCGTGGAACTACTTCGAGTCGGTGGATAACCCGGCGAACAAGAAATTCGTCGAGGCATGGAAAGCCTACGCCAAGGCCAAGAACCTGCCCGGCGCCGACAAGGCCGTCACCAACGACCCGATGGAAGCCACCTACGTCGGTATCCACATGTGGGCGCAAGCGGTGGAAAAAGCCAAGTCCACCGACGTCGACAAGGTGCGCGAAGCCCTGGCCGGCCAGACCTTCGCCGCACCGTCGGGCTACACCCTGACCATGGACAAGACCAACCACCACCTGCACAAGCCGGTGATGATCGGCGAGATCCAGGCCGACGGTCAGTTCAACGTGGTCTGGCAGACCGAAGGCCCGATCCGCGCCCAGCCGTGGAGCCCCTTCATCGCCGGCAACGACAAGAAGCCTGACTATGCGGTGAAGAGCAACTGAGCCCATGGGTGTTGGCCCCAATCCCCGGGCCGACACACAATCCTTGTGGGGGCGGGCTTGCTCGCGAATGCGGACTCATGTTCAACATTTGAGTCGCCTGACACACCGCATCGCGAGCAAGCCCACTCCCACAAAAAAGCCCTGCGCAAGGCCTGACATATGCCCACTGCCCTGTACCGCATCATCCTCGCCCTGGTGCTGCTATTACCCGCGGTCGCCTATGCCGGCGACGCCGAGGATTTCGTCGCCGCCAACCCGACCCAGCAGGCCAGACTACTGGAAACCTGGGCGGCGCAGCCCGAGCCTGAGCGCGTCGAGCTGGTCAATGCCTTGCAACAAGGCCAGTTGACCGTCGACGGCCAACCCAAGACCCTGCGCCTGAACAACCGCTTGCGAGGGCTGATCGAAACCGCCCTGGCCAGCCATCAATTGCTGGCTGCCGATGCCCGTGTACGCCTGGGCGCCGCGCAGCAGTTGCAGAAAAGCGCCCGTCCGGCACAGCTGGCTTTCCTCGACCGGCAACTGGCCGGTGAACAGGACGAAGATGTGCACGCCGCCCTGAGCCTGGCCCTGGCGAATCTGCAACTGGTGGATACCAACCCGAGCGTGCGCCTGAACGCCGTCCGGCTGCTGGGTGAAACCGGCGACCCGCTGGCTCGTACCCGCCTCGAAGGCCTGCTCGAACCCGGCGTCGAAACCGATGCCGGCGTACGCACCGCCGCCGAAACCAGCCTCAGCCAGGTCAAGCGCAAGCTCCTGGTGGGCGAACTGCTGGGTCAAGCCTTCAGTGGCATGTCCCTGGGTTCGATCCTGCTGTTGGCGGCGTTGGGCCTGGCGATCACCTTCGGCTTGCTGGGGGTGATCAACATGGCTCACGGCGAGATGCTGATGCTCGGCGCCTACTGCGCTTATGTCGTGCAGATGCTGTTCCAGCGCTTCGCCCCGAACGTCATCGAGTTTTACCCGCTGATCGCCCTGCCGGTGGCGTTTTTCATCACCGCCGCCATTGGCATGGCTCTGGAGCGCACGGTGATTCGTCACCTCTATGGGCGTCCGCTGGAAACCCTGCTCGCCACCTGGGGCATCAGTCTGATGCTGATCCAATTGGTGCGTCTGGTGTTCGGTGCGCAGAACGTCGAAGTCGCCAACCCGGCCTGGTTGTCGGGCGGGATCCAGGTGTTGCCAAACCTGGTGCTGCCGTACAACCGCATCGTCATCATCGCCTTCGCGCTGTTCGTCGTAGGGCTGACCTGGCTGTTGCTGAACAAGACCCGCCTGGGCCTGAACGTCCGCGCCGTGACCCAGAACCGCAACATGGCCGCCTGCTGCGGCGTGCCCACCGGTCGCGTGGACATGCTCGCCTTCGGCCTCGGCTCGGGCATCGCCGGGCTCGGCGGCGTGGCCCTGAGTCAGATCGGCAACGTCGGCCCGGACCTGGGCCAGAGCTACATCATCGACTCGTTCCTGGTAGTGGTCCTGGGGGGCGTCGGTCAGTTGGCCGGTAGCGTGTCCGCCGCGTTCGGCCTGGGCATCGCCAATAAAATCCTCGAACCTCAGATCGGCGCGGTGCTGGGCAAGATCCTGATCCTGGCGCTGATCATTCTGTTCATCCAGAAGCGTCCGCAAGGCCTCTTCGCCCTCAAAGGACGGGTAATCGACTGATGAACCAGCCCCTGATGCTCACCGCCGCGCAAAAAGCCGGCCCCAAAGTCACCGTCGTCGTCGGTGCGCTGATCCTGGTCTTGCTGCTGAGCCTGCCGCTGCTGTCGCTGCTGCCGCCAGACAGCGTCCTGCATGTCTCGGCCTACACGCTGACGCTGGTGGGCAAGATTCTCTGCTACGCCATCGTCGCCCTGGCGCTGGACCTGGTCTGGGGCTATGCCGGTCTGCTTTCCCTGGGTCATGGCCTGTTCTTCGCCCTCGGCGGCTACGCCATGGGCATGTACCTGATGCGCCAGGCCGCGGGCGACGGATTGCCGGCATTCATGACCTTTCTGTCATGGACCGAGTTGCCCTGGTACTGGACCGGCACCGACAGCTTCCTCTGGGCCCTGGGCCTGGTGGTGCTGGCCCCCGGTTTGCTGGCGCTGGTGTTCGGCTTCTTCGCCTTTCGTTCACGGATCAAGGGCGTGTATTTCTCAATCATGACCCAGGCCCTGACCTTCGCCGGGATGCTGCTGTTTTTTCGCAACGAAACCGGCTTCGGCGGCAACAACGGCTTCACCAACTTCCGCACGATCCTGGGCTTCGGTATCACCGAGCCAGGTACTCGCGCCGTGCTGTTCCTGCTGACCGTGCTGTTGTTGGCGGCCAGCCTGTTCATCGGCTGGCGCCTGGCCCGCAGCAAGTTCGGCCGAGTGCTGACCGCCCTGCGCGACGCGGAAAACCGCCTGATGTTCTGCGGCTACGATCCGCGAGGGTTCAAGCTGTTCGTCTGGGTGTTGAGCGCTGTGTTGTGTGGCCTGGCTGGCGCGCTGTATGTGCCGCAAGTAGGCATCATCAACCCCAGTGAGATGTCGCCGACCAACTCCATCGAAGCCGCCGTGTGGGTGGCCCTTGGCGGTCGCGGCACCTTGATCGGCCCGCTGCTGGGCGCCGGGGTGGTGAACGGCATGAAGAGCTGGTTCACCGTGGCGTTTCCTGAATACTGGCTGTTTTTCCTCGGTGCGCTGTTCATCGTCGTAACGCTGTACCTGCCCAGGGGCGTAATCGGATTGCTGAAGAAAAGGGGCGAATCATGAGGATCACACCCACGGCTCAGTTCATGCTCGAACCGGCTTTCTATCCGCCGGAACCCAACAAGGACGCCGGCAGCAGCCGCGACGCCATCGGCCTTGGTCAGGCTGCCGGCGAAGGCCTGAACACCCGCCACGGCACCATCCTGACCCTGGAAGACATCAGCGTCAGCTTCGATGGCTTCAAGGCCCTGAACAATCTGAACCTGTACATTGGCGTCGGCGAACTGCGCTGCATCATCGGCCCCAACGGCGCGGGCAAGACCACGCTGATGGACGTGATCACCGGCAAGACCCGACCCAGTCACGGCAAGGCCTGGTTCGGCGAAACCCTGGACCTGACCGCCATGAGCGAAGTGCAGATCGCCCAGGCCGGCATCGGCCGCAAGTTCCAAAAACCCACGGTATTCGAAGCCCTGAGTGTGTTCGAGAATCTGGAGTTGGCGCTGAAAACCGACAAGTCGGTGTGGGCCAGCCTGCGGGCGAAACTGACGGGCGAGCAACACGACCGCATCAATGAAGTGCTGGAAACCATCCGCCTCACCCCATCGGCCAATCGAACCGCCGGGTTGTTGTCCCACGGGCAGAAGCAATTCCTGGAGATCGGCATGCTGCTGGTCCAGGACCCGCAACTGTTGCTGCTCGACGAACCCGTGGCGGGCATGACCGACGCCGAGACCGACTTCACCGCCGAGCTGTTCAAGTCCCTGGCGGGCAAGCATTCGCTGATGGTGGTGGAACACGACATGGGTTTTGTCGGCGCGATTGCCGATCACGTTACCGTGCTGCACCAGGGCAGCGTGCTGGCCGAGGGGTCACTGGCGCAGGTGCAGGCCGATGAGCGAGTGATCGAGGTGTACCTCGGTCGCTGATCGCTCCCACAGGAGTTTGAGGAGAATCTGGAAGATGCTGCAAGTCGACAAGCTGCACCAATACTACGGCGGCAGCCACATCCTGCGGGGCCTGTCGTTCGACGCGAAGATCGGTGAAGTCACTTGCCTGCTGGGGCGCAATGGCGTGGGCAAGACCACCCTGCTCAAGTGCCTGATGGGCCTGTTGCCGGCCAGGGAAGGTGCGGTGAGCTGGGAGGGCAAGCCGATCACCACCTTCAAACCCCACCAGCGGGTTCACGCCGGCATCGCCTACGTGCCCCAGGGCCGGGAGATTTTCGGCCGGCTGACGGTGGAAGAAAACCTGCTGATGGGCCTGTCGCGCTTCCCCGGCTCCGAAGCCAAAGAAGTGCCGGCGTTCATCTACGAGCTGTTCCCGGTGCTGCTGCAAATGAAACAGCGTCGTGGCGGTGACCTGTCCGGCGGCCAGCAACAGCAACTGGCGATTGGCCGGGCGCTGGCGAGCCGGCCACGGTTGCTGATCCTCGACGAACCCACCGAAGGCATCCAGCCGTCGGTGATCAAGGAAATCGGTGCCGTCATCAAAAAACTGGCAGCCCGGGGCGACATGGCGATTTTGCTGGTGGAGCAGTTCTACGATTTCGCCGCCGAGCTGGCCGATCAATACCTGGTGATGTCCCGGGGCGAGATCGTGCAACAGGGACGTGGCGAAAATATGGAAGCCGAGGGTGTGCGCGGACTGGTTACGATCTAGTCTTGAGCGTCCCGATAATCATCAGAAATCATGAATCTACCTTTATCTTCGCCGCCCCTGTTTACGCCGAGCTGGCACGCCGAGCTGGAACTTGGCTACGCCCGGTTCGGCGATTGCACGCGCCCGGTACAACGCCGCCACCAAGGTCCGTTGCGGGTGCAGAAGCATTTGTACGCCGAAGGCCCCGAGGTTTGCCAGCACATCATTGTCCATCCACCGGGCGGGATCGCCGGCGGTGACCGCCTGGATATTTCCGCCAACGTAGGCCCTGGCGCCTGGGCGCAGTTGACCAGTCCCGGCGCTGCCAAGTGGTACCGCGCCGCCGGCCCTGCCTGTCAGCAATTGACCTTGAACGTAGCTCCCGGCGCGACCCTGGAATGGCTGCCCCAGGAAACCATCGTGTTCAGCGCGGCCCAGGCCGAACTCAGCACCAGCATCGACCTGCACGGTGATGGGCGCTTGTTCTACTGGGACATGGTTGCCTTGGGTCGCCCCGCCAGCGGCGAGCGCTTTGATCGTGGGCACTTCCAATCGCGGCTGGACATTCGCCGCGACGGACAGTTGCTCTGGCACGAACGCCAGCGCATTGTCGGCGGCGACGGCCTGCTCGACTCCCCCATCGGACTGGGCGGTGAGCCGGTATTCGCCACGCTACTTGTAACCGGTGAAATTGGCAGCGAGTTGCTGGAACAGTGTCGCTCTCTAGGGCACCCCGTGCGCGGTGACCTGACGCAGTTGCCTGGCCTGCTGGTAGCACGGTGTCTGGCGAGCGAGGCGTTGCTGGCGCGGGGGTGGCTGATTGAACTGTGGCGGCATCTGCGCCCGGCCTTACTCGGTAGGGAGGCGTTGCCCCCAAGAATCTGGAGCACATGAATCCCTTGTGGGAGCGGGCTTGCTCGCGAATGCGGACTCACGTCGTTCACTATTTAATTCGATTGACACATCGTCTTCGCGGGCAAGCCCGCTCCCACAAGAAACCGTACATAGCCCGAAATGTTTATCTGCCTTTGATGGATTGCACATGGACCTGACCCCACGCGAAAAAGACAAATTGTTGATCTTCACCGCCGGCCTCGTTGCCGAACGACGGCTGGCCCGTGGCCTGAAGCTCAATTACCCGGAGGCCATGGCCTTCATTTCCGCAGCCTTGCTCGAAGGCGCCCGCGACGGCCAGACCGTGGCCGAGCTGATGCATTACGGCACGACACTGCTGACCCGTGAGCAAGTGATGGAAGGCATCCCGGAGATGATTCCGGAGATCCAGGTCGAAGCGACGTTTCCCGACGGCACCAAACTGGTCACCGTCCACCAGCCCATTGCCTGAGGGCACGCCATGACTTACTTCGTCCGTGACGCCCGCCTCGCCGATCTGCCGGCCATCCGCGACATCTACAACGATGCGGTGCTCAATACCACCGCCATCTGGAACGAACAGGCGGTGGACCTGGCTAATCGCCAGGCCTGGTTCGACGCCCGACAATCCCAGGGCTATCCGGTGCTGGTGGTGGTCGATACCGATGAAAACACACTCGGCTACGCTTCATTCGGCGACTGGCGCCCCTTCGATGGCTTTCGCCACACCGTCGAACACTCCGTGTACGTGCGCAGCGACCAACGAGGCAATGGCCTCGGACCCTTGTTGATGGCGACGCTGATCGAGCGCGCCAGGGATTGTGGCAAGCATGTCATGGTGGCCGCCATCGAAAGTGGCAACACGGCCTCGATTCGCCTGCACGAGCGGACCGGTTTCGTCACCACCGGGCAGATGCCCCAGGTGGGCACCAAGTTCGGTCGCTGGCTCGACCTGACCTTCATGCAGTTGATGCTCAACCCAGGGGCGCCCGCGCCTGCCGTCGACAAGGAGTGAACCCCGATGAACGCCGCCCAGTTGCGCCGAGTCCACGCTGAAAGCTTTGCGCATTATCGCCAGGGCCTGATCGATCTGTTGCTCGACGCCGTGGGCAACGGCGCCAGCGTCGGCTTCATGGCTGACCTGGATGCGACCCAGGCCCGCGCCCATTTCGATGAGGTACAGGCCGGCCTCAACCAGGGCAGCCTGTTGCTGTGGGTGGTGGTCAAGGATGAGCAAGTGCAGGCCAGTGTCCAACTCGCCCTGTGCCAGAAACCCAATGGCCTCAACCGCGCCGAAGTGCAAAAGCTGCTGGTGCGCGGCGATGCCCGTCGCCGTGGCCTGGGCCAGCAACTGCTGAGCGCCCTGGAACTCGGCGCGCGCCAGCACAAGCGCGGCCTGCTGTACCTCGACACCCAGGCCGGCTCCGACGCCGAGGCGTTCTACCGCGCCATGGGCTACACCCGCGTCGGTGAACTGCCCGACTACTGCCAAAGCCCGGACGGGACGTACACCCCGACCGCTATCTATTACAAGCTCTTGGGGCAACCACAATGATTCCAGGCCAATACCAGGTCCAGCCCGGCGACATCGAACTGAACGCTGGCCGCCGCACCCTGACACTGACCGTTGCCAACAGCGGCGACCGGCCGATCCAGGTCGGCTCGCACTATCACTTTTTCGAAACCAACGACGCCCTCACCTTCGAGCGCGCCGCCAGCCGCGGCATGCGCCTGAACATCCCGGCTGGCACAGCCGTGCGCTTCGAACCGGGCCAGAGCCGGGAAGTCGAGCTGGTCGAACTGGCCGGGTTGCGGCGGGTGTTTGGGTTTGCCGGACGGGTGATGGGTGACCTTTAACCTGTAGGAGCAAGGCCTGTGGGAGCAAGGCTTGCCCGCGATGAAGCTGGCGCGGTTCGACCTGGGGCAATGATGCTGCCATCGCGATACAAGAGACGCCCTCTCTTGTCAGGCCGCGTCATCGTTCATCGCCAGCAAGCTGTGCTCCCACAGATTTAGCTTCACAAATTGACATTGAATTCCAAGGCAAGCACATGAAGATCTCAAGACAAGCCTACGCCGATATGTTCGGCCCCACCGTCGGTGACAAGGTCCGTCTGGCCGACACCGAGCTGTGGATCGAAGTGGAAAAGGACTTCACCACCTATGGCGAAGAAGTGAAGTTCGGCGGCGGCAAGGTGATTCGCGATGGCATGGGCCAGGGGCAGTTGCTCGCCGCCGAAGTCGTCGACACCCTGATCACCAACGCACTGATCATCGACCATTGGGGCATCGTCAAGGCTGATGTCGGCCTCAAGGACGGGCGCATCGCGGCCATCGGCAAGGCCGGCAACCCGGACATCCAGCCCCACGTGACCATCGCCATCGGCGCCAGCACCGAAGTGATCGCCGGCGAAGGCATGATCCTCACCGCCGGCGGTATCGACACCCACATCCATTTCATCTGCCCCCAGCAGATCGAAGAAGCGCTGATGAGCGGCGTCACTACCATGATCGGCGGCGGCACCGGCCCGGCCACCGGGACCAATGCCACCACCTGTACCTCGGGTCCCTGGCACCTGGCGCGCATGCTCCAGGCTGCCGATGCTTTCCCGATGAACATCGGCCTCACCGGCAAGGGCAATGCCAGCCTGCCAGAGCCGTTGATCGAGCACGTCAAGGCCGGCGCCATTGGCCTGAAGTTACACGAAGACTGGGGCACCACCCCGGCGGCCATCGATAACTGCCTGAGCGTCGCCGACCAGTACGATGTGCAAGTGGCGATCCATACCGACACCCTCAACGAATCCGGCTTCGTGGAAACCACCCTGGGGGCATTCAAGGGCCGCACCATCCATACCTACCACACCGAAGGCGCCGGCGGCGGTCACGCGCCGGATATCATCAAGGCCTGCGGCTTCGCCAACGTGCTGCCCAGCTCCACCAACCCGACCCGCCCGTTCACCCGCAACACCATCGACGAGCACCTGGACATGTTGATGGTCTGCCACCACCTGGATCCCAGCATTGCCGAAGACGTGGCGTTCGCCGAAAGCCGCATCCGCCGCGAAACCATCGCCGCCGAGGACATCCTCCACGACCTCGGGGCGTTTTCGATGATCAGCTCCGACAGCCAGGCCATGGGCCGGGTCGGCGAAGTCATCACCCGCACCTGGCAGACCGCCGACAAAATGAAAAGACAGCGCGGCGCCCTGCCCGGTGACGGCGAAGGCAACGACAATTTCCGCATCAAACGCTACATCGCCAAGTACACCATCAACCCGGCGATCACCCACGGCATCAGCCATGAAGTAGGCTCCATCGAAGTGGGCAAGTGGGCCGACCTGGTGCTGTGGCGCCCGGCGTTTTTTGGCGTCAAGCCGACCCTGATCCTCAAGGGTGGCGCGATTGCCGCCAGCCTGATGGGCGACGCCAATGCCTCGATTCCGACGCCGCAGCCGGTGCACTACCGGCCGATGTTCGCCAGCTTCGGCGGTTCACGCCACGCCACCAGTCTGACGTTCATCAGCCAGGCCGCCGCCGAAGCGGGGCTGCCGGAACAACTGGGCTTGAAAAAGAAAATCGCCGTGGTCAAAGGTTGCCGCGACGTGCAGAAGACCGACCTGATCCATAACGACTACCTGCCGACCATCGACGTCGACCCGCAGACCTATCAGGTCAAGGCCGACGGCGTGCTGCTATGGTGTGAACCGGCCGATGTGCTGCCGATGGCGCAGCGGTATTTTCTGTTCTGACTGACGTGCAGCCCTGCTGGGAAGGCCTTGTGGGTGCGATACCTGTGGGAGCAAGGCCTGTGGGAGCATGGCTTGCCCGCGATGGGCTCAACTCCGTTTTCAAGCCTTGAGGCGCCGGTATCGCGAGCAAGCTTTGCTCCCACGGGTATCCCGCAGCTGCTTTGCTCCTGATTCAGCCCACCAACCGCCCCAACCGCTGCTTGAGCATGCGGTTCTCGGTACGCAGCTGCTGCACCTCTTCCAACAGATCCAGCGCCAGGGCGACGCCTTCCCATTCAAGGTCCAGGTCCTGCCGCAGCTTGGCCGCACGCCGCGCCAGGACCAGTTCGTAGTCGGTGAAACGCCATTCCGCCGGGGCATTGCCGTGGGGCTCGAGGATGCCGTGCTCGACGATCTCGATCACATGGACATCCGCCAGCGCGGCGGCCTCGCAG
This sequence comes from Pseudomonas uvaldensis, assembly GCF_021271205.1. Taxonomy (GTDB): domain Bacteria; phylum Pseudomonadota; class Gammaproteobacteria; order Pseudomonadales; family Pseudomonadaceae; genus Aquipseudomonas; species Aquipseudomonas uvaldensis. The sequence goes on along the minus strand of NZ_JAIWKS010000006.1, from coordinate 449,944 downwards.
AATTCCGTCAGGTTCAGTTCAACGATCGGGTTGTTCATGGTCTGCTTCTCCCAATGCCTTGACTGTCGAGTCTAGCCTTCAAACAATCAGAAATTCGCCCGCGGATCGAACGCGGCTTTTTTCGCCAGCTCCGCCCACAATGCCTTGACCGAATCGTCATTGGTCTTGGGCATCACAGCCTTGAGCTGCACGAACAGGTAGCCCCGCTCGCCCGCCTTGTTGCGCAAGCCGTGGCCCTTGGCGCGCATGCGCTGGCCGTTCTGGCTGCCGGCCGGCACCTTGAGGTTGATCTTGCCGGTGAGGGTCGGGACGGCCACTTCGGTGCCCAGGGCCAACTCCCAGGGCGCCAGCGGCAACGTGATGATCAGATCCTGGCCTTCGACGTCGAACTTGGGGTGTGGTGCGAAGCGAATGGTCAGGTACAGGTCGCCATTGGCGCCGCCACCGACACCCGGCGCGCCCTGGCCCTTGAGGCGGATGCGTTCGCCGTCAGTCACCCCCAGGGGGATCTTCACGTTCAGACTTTTACTGGTATTGCTGACGTGCTGCCCCGCCGCATTGTGCTGGGGCACGTGGTAGCTGACCTTCTTCGACTCGTTGGACAGGGTCTCTTCCAGGAAAATCGGTAATTCCAGTTCCACGTCCTGCCCCCGACGGCCGGCGTTGCGACCTGATTGTCCGCCACCGAAACCCGACCCGCGGTTGCCGAAGATCGAACTGAAAAAATCCGAAAAATCCCCGCCGTCCTGGCCTCCGAAACCGCCACGGCTTTGCCAGCCCGGCGGTCCCTGGAACGGCTGGCCGTGCTGGCCGTAGCGGCGCAGGTCGTCGTATTCGGCACGCTTGTCGGCGCTTTTCAGCGCTTCATAGGCTTCGGAAACGTCCTTGAACTTGGTCTCGGCGTCCTTTTCCTTGCTGACATCCGGGTGGTATTTGCGCGCCAGTTTGCGATAGGCGGCCTTGATCGTGCTGTCGTCAGCCGTCGGCTCCACACCCAGAATCTTGTAATAGTCTTTGAAGTCCATCTAAGCATCACCATCCGTTATCGATGTCGCACCGCCACGCACAGCATGCCCGGATGACCGGACACCGGGTTTGACCGATCTCAAGGTTGTGACCGGACGGCGCATCAGAAGTTTATCGGCAGCCGGCGGCGGTTCTTGCATCCGCCCTGTGGCCCGCCAGGTTGATGCCTGCAAGTGTGGGGGCAAAACCGTGGCTTTCAAGGTCGCGGCCCATGAATTAGCGGACAACCGGCCTTCGAATCCGGGCGGTACTGGCATACACTGCGCGGCCGTTTTTTCGACCGGAACCTGAAAGACATGAAAAACGCATCCCCGGCCCGTGCCTGCGGCATCGACTTCGGCACGTCCAACTCCACCGTCGGCTGGCTGCGCCCCGGCGTGGAAACGCTGATTGCGCTGGAGGACGACAAGATCACCCTGCCTTCGGTGGTTTTTTTCAATCAGGAGGAACGCCGTCCGGTTTACGGCCGCCTGGCCCTGCACGAATACCTGGAAGGTTACGAAGGCCGGCTGATGCGTTCGCTCAAGAGCCTGCTGGGCTCCAAGCTGATCAAGCACGACACCAGCGTGCTGGGCACGGCGATGCCGTTCAAGGATCTGCTGGGGCTGTTCATCGGCCAATTGAAAAAGCGCGCCGAAGCCACTGCCGGTCGCGCGTTCGATGAAGTCGTGCTGGGGCGTCCGGTGTTCTTTGTCGACGACGACGAGTTGGCCGACCAGGAAGCGCAAAACACCCTGGCAGACGTTGCCCGCGCCATCGGTTTCAAGGAAGTCTCGTTCCAGTACGAACCCATCGCGGCAGCGTTCGACTATGAATCGACCATCGACAAAGAAGAGCTGGTGCTGATCGTCGACATCGGCGGCGGTACGTCGGACTTTTCGCTGGTGCGCCTGTCGCCCGAGCGTCGTACTCGCGACAACCGTCACGATGACATCCTGGCCACCGGCGGCGTGCATATTGGCGGGACCGATTTCGACAAGCAGTTGTCCCTGGCCGGTCTGATGCCGTTGTTCGGCTATGGCAGCCGCATGAAAAGCGGCGCTTACATGCCCACCAGCCACCACATGAACCTGGCGACCTGGCACACCATCAACGCGGTGTATTCGCAGAAGTCCACCCTGGCCCTGGGCAGCATGCGCTATGACATCGAGGATACCGGCGGCATCGACCGGTTGTTCAAGCTGATCGAGCAGCGCGCCGGACACTGGCTGGCGATGGAAGTGGAAGAAACCAAGATTCAGCTGACCCACGCCGACCAGCGACACGTATCACTGGATCGGATCGAACCGGGCCTGAGCGTGGACCTGAGCCGGGCCTTGTTCGAGACGGCCATCGAAGGCCTGCTGGAGCGGGTACGCGAGAGCGCCACGCAAATGTTGAGCGATGCCAACGTCGGTATCGATCAGGTCGACACCGTATTCTTCACCGGTGGTTCCAGCGGCATCCCGGCGCTGCGCAACAGCGTCGCGGCGATGCTGCCCCGGGCGCGGCATGTGGAAGGCAATATTTTCGGCAGCATCGGCAGCGGGCTGGCCATCGAGGCGATGAAGCGGTACGGCTGAACGCCAGGGCTCGCCTCGTGACAGGTACGAGGCGACCCATTGCCCCTCAAGCTTGCGCAAGTTCATCGACCCAGGCCTTGAAAACGCCCTCATACAGGTAAAAACCGACGACGGTCCGCTCCAGTTTTCCATCTTTGAAAAACAGGGTGGTAGGGGCGGACTGAACATCGTATTGCGGGTCCGTCTCGATGCTGCCGTCTTTTTCGAAGGCCTTTTCAAGAAACGTGATTTCGCTAACATGTGACTGGGCGGCCGTCTCCAGGCTGGCCGTCATCTGGTCGGAACTTTTCTTGCCTTTCGTGCCGAACAGCACGATGACCGGCAACGATGACGTCAAGACCAGCGCTTCGAAAGTCGTCGTGTTTACCGTTTTCAAAGTCATGTTGAGCTCCCTTGAAACGCGCTGCGAAGTGAATTCTTCGCCTTGAGGAGCTAAACAATTCCATTGTTCCGTATCTACTGTCGGACCTGACAGTGCGGACGAACGGACAAGGTTTTCAAACCATTCCCAGCTGCTTCAACTCGCTCTTGAGGTACGCATAGTAGATCGGTCCCGCCACTACTCCCGGCAGGCCGAACGCCGCCTCGAACACCAGCATCGCCATAAGCAGTTCCCAGGATTTGGCGCTGATCTGCCCGCCAACGATGCGTGCGTTGAGGAAGTACTCGACCTTGTGGATCACGATCAGGTAACCCAGCGCCGCCACCGCGACCCAGATCGACAGCGACAGGCCAACGATGGTGATCAGGGTGTTGGACATCAGGTTGCCGATGACCGGAAGCAGCCCCAGCAGGAACGTCATCACGATCAGCGTCTTGGTCAGCGGCAGCTTGATCCCGAACAGCGGCAGCACCACCGCCAGGAAAATCCCGGTGAAGAACGTATTGAGCAGGGAAATCTTGATCTGGGCGAAGACGATGTTGCGAAACGCCTTGACCAGCAGGTTCAGGCGATCGAACAGCGCGGCCGCCAGGGGCTTGCGCTTGGTCAGGTCGGGAACACGCTGCAAGGCGACGATGGCGCCCAGCACCATGCCGATAAGCAACGTCACGAACATGTGGGCTGCGTCCTTGCCCACCAGTTGCAGGTCGCTCAGGTGCTTGCTCATCCAGTCGCCAATCGCCACCCGGAACTCGGCGGCACTGGCCGGCAGGTAGGCGTCGATGAACGGCGGCAGTTGCCCCCGGGCGCGGTCGACCACCGCCATGAATTTGTCCAGGGATGCACCGGGATTTTCCGCTTCATGCAACAGGAAGCTGATCGCACCAGCAAAAATCAACGTCAGGACACTGACCACCAGCGTGCCCAGCAACGCCACCGCGAGCCAGCGGGCACGCCGGCCTTCGATCAACCGCTGCAGCTGCGGTGTGAGCATGTTGACCAGCTCGAACACCAGCAATCCCGCCAGCAAACTCGGTAACAGCCGCAACGGCAACACCAGCAGCAACCCACCAAAAATGATCACCCAACTGATCACCAACAACACATGACGCTGAGAAAACGTTGGCATACAGCCTCGGGATAAAACGGTGTGAAAGGATCGGCAGTCTGCCAGCCTTCAGCGGACAGCACTAGAGATTCTATCGGCCGATCCTTGGCGCGGTTCAGATGTTTTTACAGCGTCTGTGCGGTCCCTGCGCGAGCGGGCTCGCACAGGGACCGGTTCACACCAATCCAATGTGGGAGCCTGCTCACGATGAGCCCCTTGCAGGCTCAAGCGCTACTTATTGTTCGGGCTGATGAACCGTCCCGCCATGCACTTCAGGCGGTTTGGTCCTGAGGCAAGTGCTCATGAACGCCTTGCGCTCATCGCCCTTGAGTGCTTTGGCGGTGGCGTCGACATTGCAGGTCTTCATGCGCTCCTGAGGTGTTCCCTGCACCTCTGGCGGCTTGGCCTTGAGGCAATTGCTCATGAACGCCTTGCGCTCGTCACCCTTGAGCGCCTTGGCGGTGGCGTCGGCATTGCAGGTGGTCATCCTGGTTTGTTGCTCCGTTGCGGCGAAGCCCTGGGAACACAGCAACAAACCGATCGTCAGCAAAGGGACACGCGGAAGTTTCATGGGGCTTCTCCTGATTGTCACCCGAAGGGTACGGCGATGTTTTGCAGTGTAGACAAAGCTTTTTACACCTTCCTTTAGATCGGTTCGTCCTGACTGCCTACACCCCCGCCGCCTTCAACCGCTCTGCATGCTCGACAAACAAGCGGATCGGCTCAGCCCCCTTGCCCACCAACCCCAGCGATTGGTTGACGATGTCGAAGTGGTCCATCGGGTAATCGTCGCCAATCACCGTCCCCAAATGCGAACTGAATCGTCCGACCATGCCATCGCACTGCCCCGCCTCGCGCACAAAGGTGCGGGCGAACAGCCGGCAGCTGCGATTCGTGCCGTCGAACAGGTTGCGCCCCTTGTCGGTCTTGCCAGGCTGAAGGGTCCCGGACCACGAGTAATAACGCACGCCATCGACCTCTTCCGGCCCCTGCCCGCCCCAAGTGTCGGGCAGCCCCTGTGGATAACGCTGGTTGAACAGCGCTACTCCGGCGGTGGTGAGGGATTCATGGGAGGCCCGGACATCCACCGGCAGCTTCGGCCCGCGATAACCGGTGTCCAACAGGCTCATCAACGCATTGATCAAGCGCAGCAAGGCCCTGAGCAGCCGGCCGCTGGCACGCTCGGGTGGGTAATGGATCTGCAGGTAATCGGCCAGCTCCGAGCCATGATTGGGACCGGCCACCGAGGTGACCGACGCCACCAGGTCCGGACGCCGGGCCGCCGCGTACCGGGCCGTAAGGGCGCCCTGGCTATGACCGATCAGGTTGACCTTTTGCGCGCCGGTCTGACGCAGGATTTGCTCGATCTGCTCCAGCAACTGTTCGCCGCGCACCTCGGAAGAGTGCAGCGGCGAAACCTTCACCGCCACCACCACGGCCCCCCGTTGGCGCAGCGCCGTGACGATCCCGTACCAGTACGGGTACAACACCAGGCGAATGAACCCGAGCATTCCCGGGACCAGCACCAGCGGGTAGCGAGTGGCACACTGTTGCGGCATAGAGCGGACATCCTTGTGATGGGGTGAGCCAGCATCGGCGTCGATGATGACCAGTCTATGACACCCGCCTCACTTCAGCCCGCTCACCCCCGCAACGATCAGCCCCACCGAGACGATTTTCACCAGCGTCAGGCTCTCTCCCAGCAACATGAACCCCAGGAACACCGTACCCAGCGAACCGATGGCAGTCCAGATCGGGTAGGCGACACTCACCGGCAGCTCGCGCATGGACAGGGTGAGGAACCCGATCCCACCCACCGCTGCCACCACAGTGATCAGCGACGGCCAGAATCGGGTGAAGCCTTCGGCGTACTTCATGCCCATGGCGAAGGCTACTTCGAACCCAGCGGCAACCAGCAGGAAGACCCAGGCCATCAGAAAGTCCGCGCCAGCGCCAGCAGGCGCTGCTCGGCCTCGGTGCAGGATTGAGCGAAGCTGCGCTCGGCCGCCTCTTCGCCTTCGGCGGCCACCACCGTCACATCAGTGATGCCGATAAAGCCCAGGACGGTGCGCAGCAACGTGTCGGCGTGGTTCATCGCCTCCAGTGGCCCTCCGGGACCGAAGCCGAAATCCCCACGGCTGGTCACGATCAAGGCTTTCTTGTCCCGTACCAGCGGTTCGTAATGCGACACGCCATTGTCCAGGCTGTGGTTGAACGTCAGACCGATCCGCACGATCTGGTCGATCCACGCTTTCACCCCGCTGGGCACGCTGAAGTTATGCATGGGGGCGGAGATCACCAGTCGGTCGTGGGCCTGCAATTCGGCGACAAGCGCGTCGCTCAGGGCCAGATCCGCCTGCATGCTCAATGGTCGGGCCTGGGGTTCGGGGTAGAACGCCGCCGCGATGAAAGCTTCGTTGACGGGGGAAATCAGCGTGCGTCCGACCTCGCGGCGGGTCACCTGGCAGTGTGGATGGGCGGTCTGCCACGCCGACACGAAGGTTTCGGCCAGACGCCGGGAATGGGAGCGTTCACCACGGGGACTGCCGTGTACCACAAGAACCTTACTCATCTGAATCTCCTTGTTTGAGACTACACTGGGACTGCTTGTGGCTTGCAGCTTGAAGCTCATCGCCACGCGCACTCAAATGAGGGTTAGTTCACCTGGATGAATTGAACTCATCTCAACGCTCACGCGGAGATTACCCATGTTCGCCAACTTGCCCCTCAACGCCCTGCGCAGCTTCGAATCGGCCGCGCGCCTGCTCAGCTTCAAGGCTGCGGCGGAGGAGCTGTCGGTGACGCCCACGGCCATTTCCCACCAGATCCGTTCCCTGGAAACCTGGCTCGGCGTGCAACTGTTCGAACGCCTGCCGCGACAGGTGCGGCTGACCGATGGCGGACAGCGGCTGTTTCACAGTCTGCATGGCGCACTGCTGGAGGTGGCGCAAAGCGTCGAAACCTTGCGCCCGCAACGCAGCAACACTCACCTGACGCTCTCCACCACCGCGGCGTTTGCCGCCCTCTGGCTGGTGCCGCGCCTGGGCCGGTTCTATGCGCGTCATCCGAACATCAATGTGCGCCTGGACACCCATTGCGAAGTAATCGACCTGCATCAGGACGCCAGCGTCGACCTGGTGGTGCGCTATAGCCTCGATGACTACCCGAACCTGTACGGTCTGTGCCTGTTCGACGAAAGCTTCGGCGTGTATGGCGCCCCCGCGCAGGTGGCATTGGCGGCCCGACAGACCCCGACACTGATCAGCGTGCGCTGGCACAATTCCAAGCTGTACGCCCACGGCTGGGATGCCTGGTGCGCCCAGGCCGGGGAAACCTGGCTCACCCGACAGCCCTGCATGCGTGAATACGACGAGGAACACTATGCCCTGCAAGCGGCGATTGCCGGGCAGGGCCTGGTACTGGCCAGCAACATCCTGGTGTCCGAAAGCGTCGCCAGCGGCTTGCTGGTGGGTTATCGCCCCGATGTCCAAGTCGATGGTGCCGGCTACAGCGCGTTATGCGTGCCAGGCCGAGAACGCCATCCGCCCGTACGGGCGTTTTTTCAATGGCTGGAGGAAGAGGCCCGCCTGTCCGGCGCACAACCCTCCAGGGCCATGCGGGCATTTTCATAAAACTTTTTGTCTCGCTCGTGACTCCCACGTCAAGAGATCGCGCCACAGAGCGCGACATTCCCACCGGATCAGCCACCAGGAGAACGAGATGAGCGACATGCACCTATCCGATGTGACAACCCTGCGCGAACGGGCACGGCAGAATGTCCAGAACGGCGCGGTGACCGAGGGCTACAACGCCGATCGACAGGAAGTCGTGCGCCTGCTCAACGAGGCACTGGCCACCGAGCTGGTGTGCGTACTGCGCTACAAGCGCCACTACTTCATGGCCACCGGCCTGAAAGCCAGCATGGCGGCCAGCGAATTCCTCGAACACGCCAACCAGGAAGCCGAACACGCCGACAAACTGGCCGAACGCATCGTGCAACTGGGCGGCGAGCCGGAGTTCAACCCCGACCTGTTGACCCGGTACTCCCATGCCCAGTACGTGGCGGGCAACACCCTCAAGGAAATGGTCTACGAAGACCTGGTGGCCGAGCGGATCGCCATCGACAGCTATCGGGAAATTATTCAGTACATCGGTGAAAAGGATCCCACCACCCGGCGCATCTTCGAAGACATCCTCGCCCAGGAAGAAGAGCACGCCGATGATATGGCCGATATCCTGGCCGATCTCTGAGCTCAGTGCGGGTCCTTTTGCGAACAAGCCCGCTTCCACATGTATCCGCGTTCCAATGTGGGAGCGGGCTTGCTCGCGAAGAGGTCATCCGTATCACCACAATCCCAGGGTCAACGCGTCGGCTTCACCGTCACCGGTGCCTTGCCGGCCTTCATCTGCTCCAGCAACGGTGCGCACTGGTTCGGTTCGCCTCCGCTTGGCGCAACCAATGCCAGCAGTCCTGCCGCCGGCGCCGCAATGACACCCAGCGCGACCATCCCGGCGCCGCGCAGCATCAGCGGCACGGCCTTGACGCCGGCGGAAGGCTTGGCGAATTTGCCCCGGACGTACAACGGTGAGCGCAGGGAAATCAGCCGCCAGCCCTTGGACTCCGGCGTGATGGTCAGGTCCAGTTGCTCGGTGGCCATGTTCGCCGTGCCGTCGATGTAGATGATCGCGTTTTCCGTGTCGAACACGAACAGGCGAGTCGTCGCCAGACCGGTCTTGATGTCGAAGTCCGCCGCGGCGCAATTGATCTTCACTTCCTTGTCGCCGAAGATTTTTCCTATTACGTAATTGCCGACGTTCAACCCCGCCAGCTCCATCAGCTCCCGGCTGATCGCACCGTCGTTGATGAGCATCTTCAACGTGCCATTGGAAGTGCCCAGCAGCGCCGCCACCGAATTGCCGCGCCCGGCGATATCGGCATCGCCGTTCAGTTCGCCAAAGCTGGTTTTCATCGGCTCGAAACCGGGGAACAGTTGCTTGAGCTTGAAGCCCCTGGCCGTCAGCTTTGCCCGTCCCTCAAGAGGCTGGGTGTGGCCGTTGAGACGGATCTGCGCATCAAGCCGGCCGCCCGCCACGCCGAACCGCAACGGTTCGAGGCTCAATTGACCGTCGTTGAGCACCAAGTGCGTGTAAAGATCAGTGAATGGCAACTGCGCGCTATGGACGATGCGCTTACCGGTAAACTCCACGTCGGCATCCATCGCGCTCCAGCGCTCGGTGCGAAACTCTTCGACGGGCAAGACCTTGTCCGATGGTTGTTTGCTGGCACCGCCACGGGCCTTTTGCTCACTGTTGGAATCGGCGCCGATCAGGGGCGCCAGATCGCTGAACAGCAACTGGTCGGACACCAACGTGCCACTGAGTTTCGGTCGGGGGTCGCTGGCGACATACGCCAGGTCACCATGGATATCGCTGTCGCCGATCCTGCCGTTGAACGCTTGATAGCGAAACAGCGCACCGCCGGGTTCGTGGAGCTTGGCGATCAGGTGCCCGTCGGTGGAATAAGGTGGCGAGTCCGGCAGGGTCACGCCGGTCAACGGGTACAAGTGGGCCAGGCTGTTGCCGGCCAGCTTCAGGCGCAAATCCAGAGCGCCGAGGTTCATCGGATCGGTCAGGGAGCCGGCCAGTTCGACGCGGGTGTCGGCGATCTTCGCCTGGGCCTGCAGGGGGAAGGGCCGCGATGCATCCTGCAGGGCCAGCAGGCCGCCGACCTTGCCGGAGCCGGTAAGCCCCTGGCCGTGATACTGCCCGTCGACCTTGAAGGCGAACGCATAATCCTGCGGAGTCGCACCTTGGTCCCGGGCTTTTTTGGCGGTCTTGTCACCGACGATATCGCTGAAGGGAATCGGCTTGCCCAGCGGATCGATCAGCAGGTCGAGCCGGGTTTTCAAGGTCTGGTCATCCAGCGTGACATGGCCCTTGTCGAAGCCAATGGCGCCAATGTCAACGACCCAGTTGGAGGGCTCGGCCTCCGGATCCTTGGGGTCGAACTGGAACGTCCAGTTGGCGCGCCCGTCGGCCAGGCGTTGCAGATTGGCGTCGGGGCCGGTCAGGTCGATACGGGGAATCGATACTCGACGCGCCAGTAAGGCCAGGGGCGAGATACGCAGCTCAACGCGTTTGAGGGTGACCATCTGCGGCGTTTTCGACCAGTCGGGGTTACCCAGGCTCAAGTCCTCGGCCACCACATGGGGCCACGGCACCCACGCTCGCCAGCCTTCTTCTTGCGACTCGCGCTGCCAGATCACCGCCAGGTTGCCGTTGATGGCGAAGGGACGATGCAGCTCCTCGGAAACCTTGGCGTTGAGGGGCGGCTTAATCCGGTTCCAATCGAAGAACGCGATGATCAGTACCAGTACCGCCAACAGAGCGAGAAGACTGGCAAAGGTCCAGGCGAGGATTTTTGAAGTGCGCGTCATGCACAAGGCTCCTGACAAATCAGCGCCCGAACCGCGACGCTTGGAAAATCGAACCTGTAGTCGGCTCGTTAATGATGAGACTGGCGAAACGGCCGACAGGTTTAGCACCCTGGGTGAAAATCCTGACCGAACCGCCAACAGCTGTTACCGCTCCCGCACATTTATGCGGCACCAGTGAGTACAAAATACCCACCGCAGTGCAAAACCGCACCTCCGAAAGGCCCGTTCTAGAGCCTCCCCTCGGAACAATCAATTCCGTTGATTATTACCATTGCGTTTATGAACTTTTATATCGACTTATCGAGAGTAGCATTGCCCTCGTACCCACTTTTCAGCCCTCCCGAGGAGCAACGATCATGAAACGCCAATTACTGATGAGTCTGTCCCTTTCACTGCTGGCCTCCACTGCTTTCGCCCTGCCAGCTTCCGAACAAGCCACACCACAGGTCAAGGATAGCCACTCGGTCTACAGCCAGACTGTTGCCGCGGACGGCTCCGACCGTACCACCCAGCGCGAAAAACTCGCTGAAGGTGGCTCCGACCGGACCAAACTGGGTGAATCGTTGGCCGAAGGTGGCTCCGACCGCACCAAACTGGGTGAGACCCTCGCCGAAGGCAGTCGTGGTCGTGATCGCCTGGAAGAAAAAGGCTTGGTAGAAGGCGGCTACGAGCACACCCCACAAGGTCAACTGCTTGCCTCAGACGGCGGTGACCGCGTGATCCAACGCAACGGCACAGCGAGCTGAGCCCATGGTGGCCGGAAAAAAAGCCCGATTCCAGCAATCGGGCTTTTGACTTTCTGCAGCGCACGTTTTCCCGCTCGCCCCTTCTACCGTTCGACGTCGGCAAAGCCGATTTGCTAGAGTGCGTCGCTCCTGAGAATCAGAAGCCAGCCTTGCGATGCTGCCTCGCGCCGAACAGAAACAACAGACCCGAAACGCCCTGATGGATGCGGCCCGTCATTTGATGGAGTGCGGCCGTGGATTCGGCAGCCTGAGCCTGCGGGAAGTCGCCAGGACGGCGGGCATCGTGCCTACCGGGTTCTACCGGCATTTCGACGACATGGACCAACTGGGCCTGGCGCTGGTCAGCGAAGTGGGCCAGACCTTCCGTGAAACCATCCGGTTGGTACGTCATAACGAGTTTGTCATGGGCGGCATCATCGATGCGTCGGTGCGGATCTTCCTTGACGTGGTACAAGCCAACCGGTCCCAGTTCCTGTTCCTTGCCCGCGAGCAGTACGGCGGCTCCCTACCCGTGCGCCACGCCATTGCAAAATTGCGCGAAGGCATCAGTTCGGACCTGGCCGCCGACCTGGCGTTGATGCCCAAGTTGCAGCACCTGAACCCGGCCGGGTTGAGCGTGATCGCCGACCTCATCGTCAAGAGCGTATTCGCCACCCTGCCCGACATCATCGACCCACCCGACGAAGCCTTGCCCGATCACCTCACGCCCCAGGCGAAGATCACCCAGCAATTGCGGTTCATCTTCATCGGCCTCAAGCATTGGCAAGGGTTGGGAAGCATCGAGTAATCCGGATGCCCCCTTGGGGCAAGCCTGTTCGCTCCCACGGCTCGTAACGCGCCACAAAACAGTGCGCAAGGCTCGCCGAGCGCACCAGTTCGGAACGAAATATAACCCCCGCTGAAACCAGCGCCTTGGGTATCTCTCGGCTATTTCCTACGCCCCCTTCGGTTGGCAAGCCCCTTGCTCTAAACACAGCACTGTTCATTGCTGGAAGCTCTCCGATGCTGGTGATTCATCGCAGAATCGACACTCAAGCCCGCTGGGACGCGGAGCTGCACCTGACGTTCGATGCCCGCAGCAAAAGCCGCCTGCGCTGTTTCAGTGCCGAGGGGGAGGATGTCGGGTTGTTCCTGGAGCGAGGGCAGCCGCCGTTGCATGACGGCGAATGCCTGCAGGCCGAGGATGGACGCATCGTGCGGGTCTGCGCCCGCCCCGAACAGTTACTGCACGTGACCTGCGCCAACGCCTTCGAGCTGACTCGCGCGGCCTATCATCTGGGCAACCGCCACGTCGCCTTGCAAGTGGGCGACGGCTGGCTGCGCCTGCTGGACGATTACGTGCTCAAGGCGATGCTCGAACAATTGGGCGCCAGTGCCGAAGCCATCGAAGCGCCATTCCAGCCGGAACACGGCGCCTATGGAGGCGGCCATCACCACTCGCGGCACGGCGATGAAGACTTCAACTACGCACCGCGCTTGCATCAGTTCGGCGTGCGCCCATGAATCCCGCCTGGGCGCTGCTGCGTCTGGCCAGCCCGCAACTGCCGATAGGCGGTTACAGCTATTCCCAAGGATTGGAGATGGCGGTGGACAACGGCCAGATCACGACACCCGACGAGGCACGCCGATGGATCGGCGATCAACTGCTGCTGAACCTGGCTCGCTTCGAGGCGCCCTTGTTGCTCGCCCATTGCACCGCGGCTGCGGCGGCTGATTGGGCGGCCCTGGCGCAGCACTGCGACGCCCATCGCGCCAGCCGGGAAACCCGCGAGCTCTATCAGGAGAGCCGGCAGATGGGCTATTCGCTGCAGCAACTGCTCAGCGGCCTGCCGGAGCTCGACGCCGCCGCGCGGCATTTTCTCGAGCAACGCACCGAACCGCACCTGGCCCTGGGCTGGGCCTTGGCCGCAAGGGCCTGGCGGATCAGCCCCCACGACGCCCTCGCCGCCTGGCTGTGGAGCTGGCTGGAAAACCAATTGGCGGTGCTGATGAAAACCCTGCCCCTGGGCCAGCAAGCCGCCCAGCGCCTGACCAGCGAACTGCTGCCACTGCTGCAACAGGCCCAGCACAACGCTTCGAACATCGACCCCGAACATTACGGCAGCGCCGCGTTTGGCCTGTCCCTGGCTTGCATGGCCCACGAGCGCCAGTACAGCCGCCTGTTCCGTTCCTAGGAGACCCACATGAATACACAACCTTTGCGCGTCGGTATCGGCGGTCCGGTCGGCTCCGGTAAAACCGCCCTGACCCTGGCCCTGTGCCTGGCCTTGCGTGAGCGCTACAACCTGGCGGTGGTCACCAACGACATCTACACCCGCGAAGACGCCGACTTTCTGGTGCGCAATGAAGCCCTGGCGCCGGAGCGGATCATCGGCGTGGAGACCGGTGGCTGTCCGCACACTGCCATTCGCGAGGATGCCTCGATCAACCTGGAAGCGGTGGACCAGTTGAACCGGCGTTTCCCGGGGCTGGACCTGATCCTGGTGGAATCGGGCGGCGACAACCTGTCGGCGACCTTCAGCCCTGAGCTGTCGGACCTGACTCTCTACGTGATCGACGTATCGGCGGGTGACAAGCTGCCGCGCAAGGGTGGACCGGGCATCTGTAAATCCGACCTGCTGGTGATCAACAAAATCGATCTGGCGCCCCTGGTAGGCGCCTCCCTGGAAATGATGGACAGCGACACCAGGCGGATGCGCAACGGCAAGCCATTCGTATTCAGCAACCAGAAAACCGGCCAGGGCCTGGATGACATCATCGCCTTCATCGAGCGTCAGGGCCTGCTGACCGCGGCCTGATTTTCATATCCGTTTTTCAATGATCGACAAGGAAGCATTTCCATGACATTCAAACGCCTCTTCGGCGCCCTCGCCTTGCTGCTGGCCCCGGCCATGGCCTTCGCCCATCCCGGTCATGGCGACAATGGCCTGATGGCCGGCCTCGGTCACCCCATCGGGGGCCTGGATCACCTGCTCGCCATGCTGGCCGTCGGCCTGTGGGCTGCGCAACAAAAGGGGGCGGCGCGCTGGGCGCTGCCGTGTACGTTCGTCGGGACCCTGCTAATCGGCGGCCTGCTGGGTTTCGAAGGCCTGGATCTGCCAGCACTGGAAAGCGGGATTGCCGCTTCGGTGCTGGCCTTGGGCCTGGCAGTGGCCTTGGCTGTGCGCCCACCGTTGAGCCTGGCAATCGTGGCCACGGCGCTATTTGCGTTGTTCCACGGTGTGGCCCATGGCCTGGAACTGCCGGAAATGTCGAACCCCTGGGCTTATGCGGCAGGTTTCGTCGCGGCCACGGCGGCACTGCATGGCGCTGGTTTCGCCGTGGTTCGCGTGTTGCCACGGGCAGCGGCTCCGCTGGTACGACTGGCCGGGGCGGCCTCGGCGGCGACCGGGTTCTGGTTGCTGGCGGGTTGAATTTACCGTTTGCCCGAGCCTCATCGCGAGCAGGCTCGCTCCAACATTTGATGGGCGTATACCGTCCCTGTGGGAGCGAGCCTGCTCGCGATGACGGACTTGAGGGCGCCATCTCTCTGAAGCCGGTCACTCTGCTACCATGTCGCGCAACCGCCCCTCCGTCGTGACGATGTCGACCCATGCCTGATGCCTCCCGCCCTGTGCCCTCACCCGAATTGACCCGCCTGTTCGCCGCGGTGCACCAGCACTTTCATGAGGTGATCGTACCGATGTGGCAAGGGCCCGGCTGGAACGCCGAGCTGGCATTGCCCTATGAATCGCTGGACGCAGGGCATTCGCCCTTGCCGCCCCAGCGTTATCGGGCGATGGCCTGCGCACGGCAGTTGTATGTGTTCGCCAGCCTGATCGGCGAAGTACCCCGGGCCGAAGAGCGGGCAGCGGCGCTGTTCCGCTCGCTGCAACGGCATTTCCATGACGCCGAGCATGGCGGCTGGTTCTACAGCATCGACCCACAGGGCGCGCCGCTGGACTCGGGCAAGGATCTCTATACCCACGCCTTTATCCTGTTCGCCTGTGCCCATTATTGGTCCAAGGTTCACGACCCCCTGGTGGAGTCGGTGCTCAATGCCGCCCTGCAAGTGGTCGAGCAGCGCTTTGCCAGCCCGGACGGTCTCTACGAAGCCAGTCTTGGCCGCGACTGGTCATCAATCGGTTCGGGCCCCTTGCAGAACCCATTGATGCACCTGGCCGAAGCATTTCTTGCGGTCCTTGAGATTCGCGAAGACGCCAGCGTCCGGCAGGCATTGCTGGCGTTGTGTGATGGCATGTTCAAGCGTTTCACCGACCCGCAGCAGCGCGTCATGATGGAAAAGCCCCTCGGGGCTGTGGATAACTGGTACGAGCCGGGGCACCAGTTCGAGTGGTATTACCTGCTGGCCTCGTCGCCCTTGCTGAGCGGCGGCACATTGCACACAGCGCTGGAACACAGCTTCGAACAAACCGAGCAACAAGGCGTGGACCCGCAATCCGGTGCGGTGTGCGCGATGCTCGCCCCCCACCCGCAAGCTGCCCCACGCGACGCCACCCAGCGCATCTGGGCCCAGGCCGAATACCTTCGGGCATTGACGCTGCGGCCGGAGAGCCAGCCATCGCTACAGCGTCAGCTACGAGCCTTGCAGCAACATTTCCTGCATCCGCGAGGCTGGCATGAATGCCTGGACGGCGCTGGCCTCGTCAGCCGCCAGGACATGCCATCGACCACGCCCTATCACTTGATGACCTGTTATCGCGGATTGGCCGACTACCTGACTGACCGGTAGATCGCTACCGCTGCAAGCCTTGCTCCCACATGCTGAGCGCTGGATTCCTGTGGGAGCAAGGCTTGCCCGCGATGAACAACACGCGTTCTTCAGGCCTTGTTATGCCGCTCAATGGCAAACCCGGCCCAGGTCTGGCTGACCGGCATCAGCTCCAGGCTGTTGATGTTGATATGCGCCGGGGTGTTGAGGACCCAGAAAATCGTCTCTGCGATGTCCTGCGGCTGGATCGGCTCGGCTCCGGCATAAGTCGCGTTGTAGCGCTCCTGATCGCCGCCGAAGCGCACCAGGGAAAACTCGCTTTCACACAGGCCCGGCTCGATATTGCTCACCCGCACCCCGGTGCCCTGCAGGTCGCAGCGCAGGTTCAGCGAGAACTGTTTGACGAACGCCTTGCTCGCGCCATAGACATGGCTGCCCGGATACGGATAGTTACCGGCGATGGAACCCAGGTTGATGATTCCGGCACCACGGCCGTGGGCGATCAGGCGCGGCAACAGCAGGCGCGTGCTGTAGATCAATCCCTTGACGTTGGTGTCGACCATCGTGTCCCAATCATCGAGGTCGCACTTGGGCGCCGGATCCACGCCCAAGGCCAACCCGGCATTATTGATCAAGCCCCGCAACGTCGTAAAGGACGGCGGAAGGTTGGCGATTGCATCCTCCATGGCCTTGCGGTCGCGCACATCCAATACCAGGCCATGGACTTCGGTCTGTTTCGACAACTCGGCACACAGGGCCTTGAGACGCTCTTCACGACGGCCTGTCAGCACCAGTTTCCAGCCGGCCTCGGCAAAACGACGGGCGCAGGCTTCACCAAATCCGGACGTCGCGCCGGTGATAAACAGGGTGTTGGACATCGTGTTCTCCTTGCTTGAGCCATTGAATGGAATCGGCCCATAGGATGCCCGGCCCGCTGGTAAGCGGCAACTGAACACCGTTCATGTGATCCCTGGAGAAAACTGATCATTAAATGAGCAAATCGCGCTTGGCCTTGCTGCACAAGGGCCGCAGCACTTTGCCCGCATCTTATCCACAGGCAGATCCACAGTAATCGGGGGCAAGTCAAAACGCTGCAGGCCGCTGTGCATAAGGCTTTGAGAGGTATTTGGAAAATATTTTCTCTTGACCGCACAAGTCAGGTTGTGCAGTTCCAGTTATCTGCTATAAGCCGTTGGCTGATAGAGAGATGGCTCCAAGCCAGCAACTACGGCCCTCCGAGCGGTCTTTCCAGAGTTTAATCACAGAGTTATCCACAGGCTTGCGCACAGAAATGGACAGCGATCCTCGAGCCTGAAAAAAAGTTGACAACAGTCACTTCAGCTTGGCTGAAAACACCTGATCAAAAAACAACCACCACGCTGTAAGCCACGGATTCAAAGGCTTCCAGCCAGCTACTCCCACGTTACCCACAGCCGGTTCCACAACAAACGGGGACAAGTCAAAACCGTGACAAAACAACTGTTTGCAGTGACTTTATGTCGCGGTTTCGCAGGGGGGTTGGGATTGTTGTCCACAATTGCCCGGCACCAAGAAAAACTCTGTGGGGGCGATGGTGTTCTGAAGAAGAAAAAACCGGCGATCACTCGCCGGTTTTTCATGACCGCATCGACCTCAATGACCGCCCAGGTACGCGTTGCGAACCTCCTCATTGGCGAGCAGCTCCTTGCCCGTCCCGGTCAGTCGGATTTCGCCGTTGACCATCACATAGGCCCGATCCGAGAGCCTGAGTGCATGGTTGGCGTTCTGTTCCACCAGGAAGATGGTCATGCCGGTGGCCGCCAGTTCACGCAGAGTCGCGAAGATCTGCTTGACCACGATTGGCGCCAACCCCAGGCTCGGCTCATCGAGCAGCAACAGCTTCGGCCGGCTCATCAACGCCCGAGCAATGGCGAGCATTTGCTGCTCTCCACCGGACATGGTCATTGCACGCTGGTTGCGCCGCTCCTTGAGCCGCGGGAACAGCTCGAACATGCGTTGCAGGTCTTCGCCGGCGTACTTGTCACCGATGGGGATGGTGCCCATCAGCAGGTTTTCCTCGACCGTCATGTCGGGGAATACCCGCCGCCCTTCCGGCGACTGGGCGATGCCGTTGGAAGCGATGTAGTGGGACGATTTGTGGGTGATGTCCACACCCTGGTAGATGATCTGCCCACCCGCCGCCCGCGGCTGGCCGAAGATCGACATCAGCAGCGTCGACTTGCCGGCACCGTTGGAGCCGATCAGGCTCACGGTTTCGCCCGCCTCGATGTGCATCGAGACTTTCTTCAGGGCCTGGATCGGCCCGTAGAACACATCCAGTTCCTTGAGTTCGAGGATTGGCCCACTCATACCAGCTCCTCTTCATCGGCACCCAGGTAGGCCGCAATCACCTTCGGATCGTTGCGAATTGCCTCGGGACCGCCTTCGGCGATTACGTTGCCGTGGTCCAGCACCACGATGTGGTCGGAAATGCTCATTACCATGCCCATGTCATGTTCGATCAGCACCACGGTCAGATCGTGCTCGTCGCGCAGCAGCCGGATCATCGCGCTCAGCGCTTCGGTTTCCTGAGGGTTGAGGCCGGCGGCCGGTTCGTCGAGGCAGATGATCTGCGGACGGGTGCACATCGCCCGGGCGATTTCCAGGCGCCGCTGCTGGCCGTAGGAAAGCTCCCCGGCCAAACGGTTCGCGCAATCCACCAGATCCACCACTTCCAGCCAGTAGAAGGCGTGGTCCAGGGCATCGCTTTCAGCCTTGCGGTAGCCCTTGGTGTTGAGGATGCCGGCCACCAGACTGCGATTGACCCACATGTGCTGGGCCACCAGCAGGTTTTCAACCACCGACATTTCCTTGAACAGACGAATGTTCTGGAACGTACGCGCCAGGCCGGCACGGTTCACCAGGTGAGTGCCGCCGAACATTTTGTAATACAGCCGACTGGCAAAGGATTTCGGCGACACGAAGTCCGTCGGGCGAAACGCTTCGCCCAACAGCTGGATCACGTTGGTCCGCTCGCCGCGCACGTTAAGCTCGATCTTGCCGCCTGTCGCCTTGTAGAAACCGGTCAGGCAGTTGAACACCGTGGTCTTGCCCGCACCGTTGGGGCCGATCAGGGCGAAGATGGAGTTGCGTTTGACTTGCAGACTGACGTCGCTGAGGGCCTTGATGCCCCCGAATTGCATCATCAGGTTTTCAACGTGGAGTACGACTTCACTCATGGCGCTGCCCTCCGTCATGCGCTATGGCACCTTTACGCGGCGCCACCCCGGCGCGACTGATCCGGATCAGGCCACGGGGGCGCCAGATCATCATCAACACCATCAGGAAGCCGAACAACAGCACTCGGTATTCGGAGAAGCTGCGTAACAACTCCGGTGTAATCGTGAGCACGAATGCCGCAATGACCACCCCCACCGTCGAGCCCATGCCGCCCAATACCACAATCGCCAGGATCAGCGCCGATTCGAAGAAGGTGAACGACGACGGGTTGACGAACCCCTGGTAACTGGCGAAGAACACACCGGCCAGGCCCGCAGTGGAAGCACCGATGGTGAACGCCGAGAGCTTGACCAACACATGGTTCAGGCCCATGGAGCGGCAGGCGATCTCATCTTCGCGCAGGGCCTCCCAGGCACGCCCGACCGGCATGCGGGTCAGGCGATGCTTGATGTAGAGCACCAGCAGCACGACGATAAACAGCACGATGTAGATGAACAGAAACTTGAAGTTGGGGTTGTAGTCGATGCCGAAGAACTCATGGAAAGGCACCCCGCCATCCTTTGCCCTGCGACTGAACTCCAGTCCGAAAATCGTTGGCGACGGCACCGGCATGCCATTTGGTCCACCCGTGAACGACAGCCAGTTGTTGAGCACCAGACGGATGATCTCGCCGAACCCCAGGGTCACGATGGCCAGGTAATCACCGTGCATTCGCAAGACCGGGAAGCCCAATATGCACCCGGCCATCGCCGCCGCAATGGCGGCCAACGGCAGCACCGTCCAGAACCCCAGCCCCAGGTATTGATAACCCAGCGCCAGGCCATAGGCACCGATGGCATAGAACGCCACGTAGCCCAGGTCCAGCAGCCCCGCCAGGCCGACCACAATGTTCAGGCCCAGGCCCAGCAGCACGTAGATCAACCCGAGGATGACCACGGTGAGCACGTATTTGTTGGCGAAGAACGGGAACACGATGGCGATCACGATCAACGCCGGGATGATCCAGCGCAGGCGCGACTTGTAGTCCGGTGGCAATACATGCACGCCAGAGCCGGTGCTTTCGAACCCCTGGAGTACCTTCAGGCCCTTGGGTGTTTGCAGGAACAGACTCAAGGCGAAACGCCCGATCATTACGATCGCCACCAGCCAGCCGACGCGGGCCGGTTGCAGATTGAAGCTGTAGCCGTCGAGCACCACGCCGACGATCGGCCCGAACACGATCAGCGAGATCAGGCCGGCCAGGATCGCGTCGATGACGCTTTGTTTGATATCAAGCGGTTTATTGGCAGCAGACATACTTATACCTTCGCCACGAGTGGGCGACCCAACAGGCCTTGGGGACGGAAAATCAGAATCAGCACCAGCAGCGAGAAACTGAACACGTCTTTGTAGTCGGAGTTGATCAGACCGGAGAACAGCGACTCGGAGATCCCGAGGATGATCCCGCCGAGCATCGCCCCAGGCAGGGAGCCGATGCCGCCGAGTACCGCCGCGGTGAACGCCTTGATGCCGATGATGAAGCCGGCATAGAAGTCGAACGTGCCGTAGTTCATGGTGATCAGCACACCGGCCAGGGCCGCCATGGCCGCACCGATGATGAACACGTAGGAAATCACCCGGTCAGTGTTGATCCCCAGAATGGAGGCCATCTTGCGGTCTTGCTGAGTAGCACGGCACATGCGTCCCAGCTTGGTGTACTTGATGATGTAGGTCAGCAAGGCCATCCCGGCGAATGCCGCGACCAGGATGAAGATCTTGGTGTAGGTCAACTGGACGAAGCCGGTGCCGATGTCGACCCGCATGGCGCCTTCGAGCAAAGTGGGCACGCCTTGTTGGCGAGCGCCCTGGCTGAGCTGTGCATAGTTCTGCAGGATCAGCGAGATGCCGATGGCACTGATCAGTGGCGCCAGGCGGGTGGAGTTGCGCAGGGGTTTGTAGGCGACGCGTTCGATGACCCAACCGTATACTCCGGTGACCACGACCGTGAACACCAGCGTGCCAAGGATCATAAGCGGGAAGGATTCGATACCGAAGTAAGCCAGCAGAGCCAGACTGATCGCCGCGAGGTACGCAGAGATCATGTAAACCTCACCGTGGGCGAAGTTGATCATGCCGATGATGCCGTAGACCATTGTGTAGCCGATGGCGATCAGACCATAGACCGACCCGAGGGTCAGGCCATTGATCAGTTGCTGCAGGAAAATACCATCCATAACGCAATCTCACGCATTTGAGAGATTGCACGCACACCGCCGCGACGGACCGGGGTTCAGCCGCCGACGCTGCACGATGTGCGCGCAGCTCTCGGAAGAAAGACAGACGGGCTCGTGGCAAGGAACCCGTGAAGGATGAACAGCGGCTCCGTGGCGTGGGCTCGCGCCTTCGCCACGGGCCATCATCCATTCAGATTACTTCTGTTTTTCCAGCTGATGGTATTTGCCGTCCTTGTCCCACTGATAAACCACGTAGTCGGAGACTTTCAGGTCACCCTTGGCGTCCCACTCCTTCTTACCCATCACGGTCTGGACGGGATTGGCCTTGAGCCACTTGGCTGCGTCTTCGCCCTTGTTGGACTTGGCACCGTTGAAACCGGCGGCCAGGGCCTGAACCGAAGCGTAGGCATACAGGGTGTAGCCTTCCGGCTCCGTTCCCTTGGCGCGGAAAGCGTCCACCACGGCCTTGCTGTCAGGCAGCAGACGCGGGTCCGCGCCAAAGGTCATGTACACGCCATCGACGTATTGCGCGCCACCGGCGGTAGTAACCAGTTCGTCGGTCACGATGCCGTCGTCGGACATGAATTTCACGTCCTTGAGGCCTTGCTCACGCAACTGGCGGACCAGCGGACCGGCCTCTGGATGCAGGCCACCGAAGTAGACCACGTCGGCGCCAGCCGCACGGATCTTGGTGACCACGGCGCTGAAGTCTTTTTCGCCACGGGTCAGGCCTTCGTACAGCACAGGCTTCACACCGCGTTTTTCCAGTTGTGCCTTGGTCGCGTCCGCCAGGCCCTGGCCGTAGGTGTCCTTGTCGTGCAGTACCACGACTTTCTTGCCCTTGATCACATCGACGATGTAGTCGCCGGCCACGATGCCTTGCTGGTCGTCACGACCGCACATGCGGAACATGGCGCTCAGGCCACGCTCGGTAACCTGCGGGTTGGTGGAACCGGGGGTGATGGCGATGATGCCGGCTTCGTCGTATACCTCAGAGGCCGGAATGGTGTTCGAGGAACAGAAGTGACCCACCACGCCGGCCACTTTGTCCTGGTCGACGAAACGGTTGGCCACGGCCACGGCCTGTTTCGGTTCACAGGCGTCATCACCTGCCACCAGCACGATCTTCTCGCCGTTCACGCCACCCTTGGCGTTGATCTCGTCCGCCGCTGCCTGTGCCCCCTTCATGTACTGCTCGCCAAATGCCGCGTTGGCGCCAGTCATCGGACCCGCTACACCGAACTTGATGTCGGCTTGAGCAAACGCAGAAACACCCATCGCAGTAGCGACTGCGAGGGCCAGAAAGCCTTTCTTGTAAAACGTCTGGGACATGAGGTGGTGCTCCAAGGTTTTTTTTAGTTGGCACTGCGACTTCACTGAAAAGCTCAGAGCAAGGGCCGTGCCATCGGTTTTTTATTCTGAAAAAAGTCGCTGTTTTATTGTTATCTCGACTGTTTTGAGCCCTTTTTCATAGGGCGTGCAACCGTCTAAACCGCACGAGGTGCAACCATCGATAAAAATTAGCGCAACCCTCCTTGAGCCATCATTGCAACCATTCACTAAAACGACGTGCAACCAGCCTGTAACAACCTGCGTCACCGAACTGCACACTGTCGGTGCGCGATTGCTACAACCCGCACCATAACAGGCTAGACGCTACGCCGGAAAACGCCGGCCCCGGCAACAATTTTCAACACTCAAATGACGATCCGCAGGCACTGGCCCGCGTGATACAGCGAGAACCCCGCCTCATACAGGCAACTGCGCAGCCCCGCCCCCGTCACGGGCTGCATGGGAGTAAACGGAATCGGCAGCGACTTCGCGTCACCATGGCACAGATAATCGGCGAAGGCCTTGCCGACCACCGTGCCGGTGGTCACGCCCCGTCCGTTGTAACCGGTCACGGCCACCAACCCCGGAGCCGGTTCGAACAGGCGCATCAGATGATCGGGGGTGAACGCGATGCAACCGGTCCAGGTGCATTCCCACTCCACCGCCTTGAGATAAGGGAAGTAATGCTGCTGGACCCGGTCGGCCCACGCCTTGAGGAACCAGGTGGGCTTGCGGTTGCCATTGCCCAGGCTGCCCAGCAACAAGCGCCCGTCCTTGTCCCGGCGAATGCTGCTCAGGACCTGACGGGTATCCCACGACCCCTGGCCGCCCGGCAGGATGCGGCGCGCCGCCTCGTCGGTCAGCGGGACGGAAGCGACCTGATAGTAATAGCCAGGAAAGAAATTGCGCCGCAGCTCGGTCCAATCGCCCTCGGTATAGGCATTGGAGGCGATCACCACCCGCTCGGCCAACACCGAGCCCTGGGCGGTCTGCACCGACCAGCGCTGGCCCTGGCGTTCCAATCGCGTAACCGGCGAATGGTCGAACAGTTGCCCTCCCAGGTCTTTGGCCGCCTTGGCCAACCCGCTGGCATAGGCCATCGGGTTGAGCGTGCCGGCACGGCGATCGAGCAACGCCGCAGCAATTTTCGTCGTGCCGGTGGCCTCGACACAGGCCTGACCGGTGAGCAATTCCACGGGGGCGCCACGGCGTTTCCACTGCTCTTCACGACTGCGCAAGTCCGTCTCGCCCCGGGCATTGTGGGCCATGTGCAAGGTGCCTTCACGGCGCAACTGGCAATCGATTCTGTATTTGTCGATGAGGCTGAACACCAGCGCCGGCGCGGCCCCCAACATACGGTTGAGTTGGCTGCCCACCGCTTCGCCGAATCCGGCTTCTATATCGTCCGGCGGGATCCACAGGCCAGCGTTCACCAGCCCGACGTTGCGCCCCGAGCCGCCATGCCCGGCCCGATGGGCCTCCAGCACCGCGACGCGCTTACCCTGCTCCAACATATGCACCGCCGCCGACAGCCCCGTAAAACCCGCACCGATCACACAGACATCGACGGTGATTTCACCGGTGAGCGACCCATTCTCGGGTCGTTGCGGCGTCAGTGCTTCCCACAGACATTCTTCGCGTAACGGCATTGCCAGACTCCAGACAGAAACCTAACAAACACAGAGGTCAATGTGGGAGCGAGCCTGCTCGCGATGGCGGTAGATCAGCCACACAAATCTTGCATGGTACGCCGCCATCGCGAGCAGGCTCGCTCTCCCAGGGATTTTCGTTGACGGACTTCAGTCGAAGGTAATCCCCTGCGCCAACGGCAACTCCAGCGAATAGTTCACGGTGTTGGTCTGGCGGCGCATGTAGGCACGCCAGGCGTCGGAGCCGGATTCGCGACCGCCGCCGGTTTCTTTCTCGCCGCCAAACGCGCCACCGATTTCCGCGCCGCTCGGGCCGATGTTGACGTTGGCGATGCCGCAGTCGCTGCCCACGGCCGACATGAACTGCTCGGCTTCACGCACGTCAGTGGTGAAAATGCAGGACGACAGGCCCTGTGGCACCGAGTTGTTCAGGTGCAACGCCTCGGCGAAATCCTTGTAGCCGATCACATACAGGATCGGCGCAAAAGTTTCGTGGCGGACCACGTCGCTCTGCTCGGGCATCTCGACGATAGCGGGCGACACGTAATAGGCATTCGGGAACGTGTCTTCAAGTTGGCGCTGGCCGCCAAACACCCGACCGCCTTCGCTCAGGGCTTGTTCCAGGGCGTCCTGCATGTTGTCGAAGCTTTGCTTGTCGATCAGCGGCCCGACCAGGTTGCCTTCCAATGGATGGCCAATGCGCACCTTCGAATAAGCGGCCTTGAGACGGGTGACGATTTCTTCTTTCACCGACTCATGGGCAATCAGGCGACGCAGGGTGGTGCAGCGTTGGCCAGCGGTGCCGACGGCGCTGAACAGGATGGCACGTACGGCCATGTCCAGATCGGCGCTCGGAGCAAGAATCATGGCATTGTTACCGCCCAGCTCCAGGATGCTGCGCGCGAAGCGTGCCGCGACCTTCGGCGCGACTTCGCGCCCCATGCGAGTGCTGCCGGTGGCGCTGATCAACGCCACGCGCGGATCGTCCACCAACGCCTCGCCGGCATCGCGGCCGCCGATGATCACCTGGCTCAAGTACGGCGGCGCGTCGCTGAAGTTCTTCAGCACGCGCTCGAACAACGCCTGGCAGGCCAGGGCGGTGAGGGGCGTCTTCTCCGACGGTTTCCAGATCACCGCGTTGCCACAGACCAGCGCCAGCGTGGTGTTCCAGGCCCACACCGCCACCGGGAAGTTGAAGGCGCTGATGACGCCGACCACGCCCAGCGGATGCCAGGTTTCGCGCATATGATGGCCCGGACGCTCGGAAGCGATAGTCAAGCCGTACAACTGGCGGGACAGGCCGACGGCGAAGTCGCAGATGTCGATCATTTCCTGTACTTCGCCCAGACCTTCCTGGGTGATCTTGCCGGCCTCCCAGGACACCAGTTCACCAAGATCGGCTTTGTATTCGCGCAGCAGGTCGCCAAACTGACGCACCAGCTCACCGCGACGCGGGGCCGGCACCTTGCGCCACAGGTCGAAGGCATGCTGGGCGCGGCTGACCTGTTGCTCGACTTCAGCGGCACCTTCCCAGTTCACGGCGCCGATGCGACCGCCATCGATGGGCGAATGCACCGCCTGCGTGCCGTTCTGGTACAGGGCCGGGGCGACGCCCAAACGATCAAGCAATGCAGCAACCATGGTTAATTCCTCAAGCAAAAGAAAAAGGATTGGCAGCCGAACCTGCACGGCTGATCAGACCTGTAGTTTTAGCTGGCCCGAGACTTGCCAACAAACGACCTTTAAGCGAGATATCATTCCGTTTATTCATGCTGCCCGTCATGCGGCACGCCGAGCGACAGGAAACAAGGCCTCATCATGCTCAACAAACGCTATTTGCCGTCGATCACGGCGTTGCAGTGCTTCGAAGCAGTGACTCGTCACCTGAGCTTCACCCGCGCAGCCGAGGAACTGCACTTGACCCAGAGCGCGGTCAGCAAGCAAGTCGCACAGCTTGAAGAGCTCTTGCAGCATCTGCTGTTTCGCCGCGTGCGTCGACGCCTGCAACTGACGCCGGCCGGGAATTTGTACTTGGGGGAGGTTCGAAAGATCCTCTCGCAGGTGGAAATGTCTACCCATTACCTGCGCTCTTACGGCGGCGATACCGAAGTCCTGCGAGTCTCGACGCCCCCAACCTTCGGAGCACGCTGGCTGGTCCCACGCCTGAAGGGCTGGCGCCTGCGGCATCCGACGATTCACCTGGATCTGTGCAGCGAGCAGGAAGCCGATGACTTGCAACAAGGCCGTAGCGACCTGGCGTTCTACTTCGGCCAGGGCTCACGCCCCGGTACCGAATCGCTGAAGCTGTTCGGCGAACAACTGGTACCGGTCTGCGCGCCAGGAAGCCTGCCAGACAAGCCTTTCACCGAACCGACACAACTGACGGACCTGGTGCTGCTGCAAAACGCCTCGCGCCCCCAGGCCTGGCATGACTGGTTCGACGACCAGGGTTATCACACCGAACACAGTTATCACGGACCGCGTTTCGAAACCTTCTACATGTGCATTCGTGCCGCGCAGGTCGGCTGCGGTGTCGCCCTGCTGCCGCGTTTCCTGGTGGAAGAAGAATTGGCTGACGGCAAGCTGGTCATCCCGTGGCAACATGCGATGCCCAGCACCAACGCCTACTACCTGGCGTACCCCGAACACTCGGCGGAAGTGCCTAAGGTAAAACTCTTCGTGGAGTGGATGCTGGAGCAGATCGGCAATCCGGATCTGGCGCATTAACCTCATCCAGTACAACCCTCGCCACAGAAGATGTCTGTGACGATAAATCACTGGCAATATCCATCCCGGTTATGCGCCACTAGGCACTTCATCCATAACCGTTGTCCGCCCGCTGCCGATTGCGGCGACCTGTCTGGAGACCCCACCATGAGCGAGAGTGTGTTTGCCGATCGCATCGTGCAGAACCTGCTCGACACCGACTTCTACAAGCTGACGATGATGCAGGCGGTGCTGCACAACTACCCCAACGTCGAAGTCGAATGGGAATTTCGTTGCCGCAACAGCGAAGACCTGCGCCCGTACCTGGCGGAGATCCGTTTCCAGATCGAACGGCTCGCCGAGCTGAACCTGAGCGCCGACCAGTTGGGTTTCCTGGAGCGCATCACCTTCCTCAAGCCAGACTTCCTGCGTTTTCTCGGGCTGTTCCGCTTCAACCTGCGCTACGTGCACACCGGCATCGAAAACAACGAGCTGTTCATCCGCCTGCGTGGGCCGTGGCTGCACGTCATCCTGTTCGAAGTGCCGCTGCTGTCCATCGTCAGCGAGGTGCGCAATCGCTACCGCTATCGTGAAGTCGTCCTGGAGCAAGCGCGGGAACAGTTGTACCGCAAGTTCGACTGGCTGACCGCCAACGCCAGCGCCGACGAGTTGTCCGAACTGCAGGTCGCCGACTTCGGCACCCGTCGCCGGTTCTCCTACCGTACCCAGGAAGAAGTCGTGAACGTGCTCAAGCACGATTTCCCCGGGCGCTTCGTCGGCACCAGCAACGTGCACCTGTCCCGTGAGCTGGACATGAAGCCCTTGGGCACCATGGCCCATGAATGGATCATGGCCCATCAGCAACTGGGCCCACGGCTGATCGACAGCCAGATCGCTGCTCTCGATTGCTGGGTACGCGAGTACCGTGGCCTGCTGGGCATCGCGTTGACCGACTGCATCACCATGGACGCCTTCCTCGGCGACTTCGATCTGTTCTTCGCCAAGCTGTTCGACGGCCTGCGGCATGACTCGGGCGACCCGGTGATCTGGGCCGAGAAAGCCATTGCCCACTACCACAAGCTGGGTATCGATCCGATGAGCAAGACCCTGGTGTTCTCCGACAGTCTGACGCTGCCCAAATGCCTGGAGATATTTCGGGCATTGCGTGGTCGCATCAATGTGAGCTTTGGTATCGGCACCAATCTGACCTGTGATATTCCAGGCGTTGAGCCCATGAGTATCGTGCTTAAAATGATCAGCTGTGACGGGCAACCCGTGGCCAAGATTTCAGACGAGCCCGGCAAGACCCACTGCAAGGATCCGAATTTCGTCGCCTACATGCGACATGTTTTCCAAGTACCTGCCGCCCTTTCTGACAGATCAAGCAAGGAGTGAATTCATGCAAGCCGTACAGCGTGAGATTGCTGAACAGCTCAAGGTTCAGCCACCGTTCGCCGATGACGCGGCCCTCAAGGCCGAGGTCGCTCGCCGGGTAGCCTTCATTCAGGATTGCCTCGTCAACTCCGGGCTCAAGAGTCTGGTGCTGGGGATCAGTGGCGGCGTCGACTCGTTGACCGCCGGCCTGCTGGCCCAGCGTGCCGTACGCGAACTGCGGGAGAAAACCGGCAACGCGGCCTATAAGTTCATCGCCGTGCGCCTGCCGTACGAAACCCAGTTCGATGAGCATGAAGCGCAGGCCTGTGTGGACTTCATCGAGCCGGACGAGCGCCATACCGTCAACATCGGGCCGGCAGTCAAGGCCCTGGCCAAGGAAATCCTGGCCTTCGAAGGCAAGGGACCGGGCTCGCGGGACTTCGTACTGGGCAATACCAAGGCGCGGATGCGCATGGTTGCGCAATACACTATCGCCGGCGCCGAACAAGGCCTGGTGATCGGCACCGACCATGCGGCCGAAGCCGTGATGGGTTTCTTCACCAAGTTCGGCGACGGCGCCTGTGACCTGGCGCCGTTGAGCGGCCTGGTGAAAAACCAGGTCCGGGCGATTGCCCGTGACTTCGGTGCGCCGGAGTCGCTGGTGGAAAAGGTCCCTACCGCCGACCTCGAAGACCTGTCTCCGGGCAAGCCCGACGAGGCCGCCCACGGAGTGACCTACGGCGAGATCGATGCCTTCCTGCATGGCAAGACGATACGGGAGGAAGCGGCCAGGATCATTTGCGAAACCTATCGCAAGACCGAGCACAAGCGGGTGTTGCCGTACGCGCCGTAACGGGCGACGTCCTTTCCTGTGGGAGCGAGCCTGCTCGCTCCCACATTGGATGGGTGCCGACTTCAGAAATTGCGCAAAAAAAAAGCGCCCTGCTCGGGCGCTTTCTTGTATCTGGAGCACTCACTTCAGCGTAACGGTGCCTTTCATCATGGAGATGTGGCCAGGGAACGAGCAGAAGAAACCGTATGTTTCATCTGCCTTGAGTTTCGAAACGTCGAAGGTTACGGAATCCGTTTCCCCGCCGCCAATGAGCTTGGTGTGGGCGATGACGCGGGCATCATCGGCCTTCAGGTAGTTTCCATCGACACCCGCGCTCATACCATCGGAGGCAATCAGCGGCATGTCAGTCGCTTTGCTCAGCACCCAGTTATGACCCATGACGTTCTTTGGCAATTTGCCGGTGTGCTTCAATTCAACCGTGAACGTCTTGCAACTCTTGTCGATCACAATGTCCTTGGCGCTGAAGGACATTTGGTCAGTCGAGTCGATGGTGGTCTTGCACTCCGCTGCCATCAGTTGGCTGCTGGCCAGTGTCAACAGGGATACTGCTACAAGTTTGGCGAACATCATGAATCTCCAAGGCATGGTTAACAAAATTCCTTCAAAGGGGAAGACTGCCTGAATTTCAGACAAGTTCCTATGACCTGAATCAAAAACTGTATACAACTTAAGGCTATCAGCCTGATGGATACAATCAACCGGTCATACGTACTGCACCGCTCTATGATCGGCCTCATCACCTTAGAGGAGCGATCACCATGAACTTCAACAGCCTGATTTGCAGCCTGCTCGCCGCGTACGCCTGTGGCGCCAGTGGCACCTATGAAAAACCCCGTCGCGAGATCTAAGCCTTCGCAATCTTCTATACAGACTTTACTCTGGAGCGGTTATCGATCCTGGAGTAAAGCATGTCCTTAGCGTCTGTTTGTGTATTTTGCGGCGCCAGCACCGGCGCCAACCCGGCTTATCGCGAAGCGGCCCAAGCCCTGGGCCGGGCCTTGGCGGAGCGAAAGCTGACCCTGGTCTATGGCGGCGGTGCCGTGGGCCTGATGGGCATTGTCGCCGATGCCGCCCTGGCGGCCGGCGGTGAAGTCATCGGTATCATCCCGCAAAGCCTGAAGGATAAAGAGATCGGCCACAGTGGCCTGACACGCCTGGAAGTGGTCGATGGTATGCACGCTCGCAAGGCCCGCATGGCTGAACTCAGCGACGCCTTCATCGCGCTGCCCGGCGGCCTCGGCACACTGGAAGAATTATTCGAAGTCTGGACCTGGGGCCAGCTCGGCTATCACGGTAAACCGTTGGGGTTGCTGGAGGTGAACGGCTTCTACAGCAAACTCACCGGATTTCTCGATCACATCGTCGAGGAAGGCTTCGTCCGCGCAGCTCATCGCGACATGCTGCAAGTCAGCGAATCGCCACGGGACCTGCTCGACGCGCTGGATGAATGGCAGCCGTCGGTACCACCCAAATGGGTCGGACAAAAAACCGACTGAAAAGCCGGGGGCCGACACCGGCCCTCACCCCCCCAACGCTTTGGCAACCGACTGGCGATAGCCTTCCGGCAGATTGGCCGGTAACCGGCCCGGCTCGAAGAGTCCGATCTCTTTGTGCTCATGGCTGATCGTCGGCACGAAACCGCCCAGCAACTGGCAGCGGTAAGTGGAAATGAAGACGTGCTTGCCGGGAATGACTTCGAACAGATAGGAGTCCAGCGGCTCCCCCACGCTGACCTCGACCGCCAACTCCTCGACGATTTCCCGCGCCAGGCATTGCGGCGCCGTCTCGCCCACTTCGATTCGCCCGCCGGGCAGCTCCCACTCATCCCGCTCATTGAGCATAAGCACGATCAACCCTTCGGGAGATTGCAGCACGCCTTTGATGGAGACCGGAAACATGGGGCTTTCCTCCCTATTCAATACATACCTGTGGGGGCGGGCTTGCTCGTGAAGGCGGTGAGTCAGCTACATCATCATTGACTGACAGTGCGCTTTCGCGAGCAAGCCCGCTCCCACAA
Organism: Pseudomonas uvaldensis; assembly: GCF_021271205.1. Classification (GTDB taxonomy): domain Bacteria; phylum Pseudomonadota; class Gammaproteobacteria; order Pseudomonadales; family Pseudomonadaceae; genus Aquipseudomonas; species Aquipseudomonas uvaldensis. Next base: position 418,609 of record NZ_JAIWKS010000006.1, on the reverse strand, counting down.
AGCGTTTCTCTTACGATTCAACTGGCATCACCGTCACCCGCACCTCGGGATCATGGCTACCGCCCCCCAGAATCACCCCGCGCAACGGCGATACATCGGAAAAATCCCGGCCCCAGGCCAGGGTGATATGCTCCAAAGCCGGCTGCACGTTGTTGGTCGGGTCGAAGTCCACCCAGCCCAATACCGGGCAAAACACCGAGATCCAGGCGTGGGACGCATCGGCACCAATCAGCCGTGGCTGGCCGGGAGGTGGCTGGGTCAGCAGGTAGCCGCTGACGTAACGCGCCGCCAGCCCACGGGACCGCACACACGCCAGCATGAGGTGGGCAAAGTCCTGGCAAACGCCTCGCCGCCGCTCCAGCACCTCCACCAATGGGGTCGCCACTTGGGTCGCTTCGGCATCAAAGGTGAACTCGTCGAAGATCTTTTCCATCAGTGCCCGAACGCAAGCCATCAGCGGGCGTCCCGGCGGGAAGCAGCTTTCGGAGAAATCGACGAAGCTGCGCTTGAGATGCACATAAGGCGACTCGAAACGGTAGCGACAGGCCTCCAGCACTGCGGCTGACAGCGGTCGGCTGCTGTAGGTCAGCGCGCTACAGGTCGCTTCCCAGGCCGGCGACAGGCGGAAATCCGGTTCGGGGCGGGCCAGCACCTCGACGCTCAAGCGTGCGTTGACCAGCAACTCGTCGTGGGGCCGTTCGAACGCCAGGCGAGTCAGCGGATTGCCGAAGACATCCCGTTCGTCGCGCCGGGTCGTCGGCTCCGGACTGATCGTCAGCTGCTGCTCGGTGCAACGCTGCCAGTCACAGGTACGCGGCCACAGATGGGCCAGTTGCTGGGCCAGGGACACCGGGCTGTCGTAGTGGTAATGGGTGTCATGGAAGATCTGGTAACGAGCGTTCATCAGACGGACACCGTGCGCTGGCTGACATCGTCGACATGGGCAAAATGGCGCAAGGCCAGGCGATCCGACACCTGGCCGCTGACATCGGCGATCTCCTGCAACAGGTCGGCCAAACCATCGAGCGCAGCGCGCAGGCTGGCTTCGCCGAACAGCGGATCTTCGAGGCAGCGCAGGTCGAAGCGCGACAGGCGCATCACCAGCTCCGGCAACGCGGTGTCCCGGGGGGCGCCGAAGTCATCGTTCAGACGCTTGAGTGTTCGGGCCACCAGTTTTAACTGGAAGAGCACCGCGTGGGGGTTCTGCTCATCCAGCAGCAAGAGGTCGAGCACCGGGATCAACTGGGCCACCGCCAGATAACGGGAGCGATACGTGATGCTGCTGTTGCCCAATTCCAGCAACCATTCCAGCCCCGCCTGATCGAACACGGCCTCGCCCCGCAGGAACGCCGACAGGCTGCTGCTGAGAAACTGCAGACGCTCCAGGCGCCGCCCGATCATCAGGAAGCGCCAGCCCTCATCGCGGGTCATGTCGTCGAGGGCGAAGCCGGACAACGCCGCCAAGGACATCACCAAGCGGTTGAGAAAATCCATCAGCTCGCCGAAGTCCGGCTCTCCGGTTTCCAGCTCCAAGGCTTCGCGCTGCAATTCCACCAGCGCCTGCCAGTTCTCCCGGGACAGCTTGCCGCGTACCTGCGACGCCGCCCATTGCAAGCGTTGAAGGTTGGAACGCAGGCTGAACGACCAATCCTCCCCCAGCAACGCCGCCAGCAACCGCTCAGGCAATTCGCCTTCTTCGGGCAGCAGCATCAGGCTTTCCCCCAAGGATACCGCCGACTGCAGGGCTTGCGGATCATCGCCATCGACATAACGCGCCAGCATGATCCGCAACAGCCGCGCACTGCCATCGCAGCGTTCGCAATAACGACCGAACCAGAACAGGTTTTCCACCACCCGGGACGGCAGGTAGGGATCGCGCCGGACCAGATCGTGTACGCCCACGGTTCGCTGGGCTTTCCATTGCTCGCCACCGGGCGCCTGCTCCCCCAGTACCCAGGTGTCCTTGCTGGCGCCGCCGCGTTGCATCGATACCACTTCGGCGTCGGCCTTGGCGGCCACGCGGGTCAGGCCACCCGACAACACCCGATACTCATCCTTTGCGGACACCGCATACACCCGCATGCCAATGGCCCGTGGCTGGATCTGGCCCTCCTCAGCCTGCCACACCGGTGCCTGGGACAACTGCGCCAGTTCCTGGGCGACATAGGCGTAGGGCCGTGCCTGCATGCGTGCGGCCAATTGCGCGCGCTGCGCCTCGGTCAGGTCACGCCCCAGTACCGGCTTGAAACTCTGGGAAGGAAACGCCGGCTTGACCAACAATTGAGGCAGTTTTTCCAAGGCCTGGGCCAGGACCGGTGGTTCACCGCACCACCAGGTGGCAATGGACGGCAGCAGCAATTGCTCGCCAAACAGGAACTGGTTGATCTTCGGCAGGAACCCCAACAGGCCCGGCGACTCCAGCACGCCGCTGCCCAAGGCATTGGCCACCAGCACCCGGCCCTGGCGCACCGCCTCCAGCAATCCCGGCACCCCAAGGGCCGAGTCGGTGCGCAACTCCAGGGGATCGCAAAAATCATCGTCGAGCCGACGCATGATGGCATGGACCCGACGCAGCCCGCTGAGGGTCTTGAGGTACACCGTGGCGTCCCGAACCGTCAGGTCACCGCCTTCCACCAGCGGGTAACCGAGCTGGCGCGCCAGGTACAGATGCTCGAAATAACTTTCGTTGAACCGCCCCGGCGTCAGCAGCACCACCAGCGGCGGCTCGCCATCGCTGGGCGCCTGGCGCGCCAGGGTTTCCTGCAATGTACGGAAGAAACCGGACAGGTGCCGCACGTTCAGGTCGCGATACAGGTCGGGGAAGGCCCGGGAGACGATCATGCGGTTTTCCAATGCATAACCGGCTCCGGAAGGTGCCTGGGTGCGGTCCGCCGTTACCCACCAGCGACCGTCGGGCGTGCGCGCCAGGTCCACCGCGTACAGATGCAGGAAGGTCCCGTCCGGCGGTGTGATGCCCTCGCAGGGCCAGAGAAAATTGTTGTGCCCGAATACCAGTTCCGCCGGCAACAGCCCTTCACTGATCAGCCGCTGTGGCCCATACAGGTCGGCCAACACCGCGTTGAGCAAGCGCGCACGCTGGGCGATGCCCGCCGACAGATGCTTCCATTCTTGCGCGTCGATCACATGGGGCAGCAGGTCCAGCTCCCATGGCCGATCGGCCCCCTTCGGGTCCGCATAGACGTTATAGGTGACGCCGTTTTCCTGGATTTGCCGCGCCAGTAATGCCTGGCGCTGGGCCAATTGGGTCGGGGTACTGCGCTGCAACTGATCCAACAGTCGCCGCCAGTGGGGACGGACCGCACCGCTGTCGTCCAACAGTTCGTGGTAGGTGCCCGTGGTCAGCGGGTAACGGTCAAGCAGGTCAGGCATGGAAAGCTCGGCAGACGGCAATGAAAGATCAGACTAGCGCAAGCAGATGACGGCCGGATAGATGTGTTTTGTGTCGGGTCTGGCAGCCATTTTCTGTCAGGAACTATCGTGGCGAGGGAGCTTGCTCCCGCTGGGCTGCGAAGCGGCCCTTTTGTTGTGAGCGCTAGGCACTCAGCGGGAGCAAGCTCCCTCGCCACTGGATGTACGCTTAGCTTTTTGTGGCCCCATGAAAACGCCGCAGATCGAGCGTCAGCGGAAACTCGTCATCCACCACCACGCTGGGTATCGACAGTTTCCCCGGCGTATGTCCGACACGGAAGAAACGCGCCATCCGCCGGCTTTCCGCTTCGTTGGCATTCACCGGCAGGCTGTCGTAATTGCGCCCGCCCGGATGGGCCACGTGGTACTGGCAACCGCCCATGGAGCGTTGCCCCCAGGTGTCGAGCAAGTCGAAGACCAGCGGCGCATGGACCGGGATGGTCGGTTGCAGGCAACTGGCCGGCTGCCAGGCGCGAAAACGCACCCCGGCCACGAACTCGCCGACCCGGCCCGTGGGTTGCAGCGGCACCGGCACGCCATTGCAGGTCAACAGATAGCGTTGCGGCGCCATGCCGCTGAGCTTGACTTGCAAGCGCTCCAGGGATGAATCCACATAGCGTACGGTTCCGCCTCCGCCCCCCTCTTCCCCCAGCACATGCCAGGGCTCCAGGGCCTGGCGCAGTTGCAGCTCGACACCGCCCACCGCGTAATCGCCCACCTTGGGGAAACGGAACTCCAGATGCGCAGCGAACCATTCGGCCCGCAACGGGTAACCGGCGACATTCAGCTCAGCAATGACGTCGGCAAAATCCTGCTCGATGAAATGCGGCAACAGGAACCGGTCGTGCAGTTCCGTGCCCCAGCGCGCCAGCTTTGCCGGTGCGTAAGGCTCGCGCCAGAACCGTGCCACCAGCGCGCGCAACAGCAGTTGCTGGGCCAGGCTCATGCGCGCATGAGGCGGCATTTCAAATGCACGCAACTCCAACAGGCCGAGGCGCCCGGTAGCACCGTCCGGTGAGTAAAGCTTGTCGATACAGAATTCAGCGCGGTGGGTGTTGCCGGTCACGTCGATCAGCAGATTGCGCAACAACCGGTCCACCAACCAGGGTGGGCATTCTTCGCCGGGCTGCGGCATTTGTGCGAAGGCGATTTCCAGCTCATACAACGCGTCGTTGCGCGCTTCGTCCACCCGTGGTGCCTGGGACGTCGGGCCGATGAACAATCCAGAAAACAGATACGACAATGAAGGGTGGTTATGCCAGTAACTGATCAGGCTGCGCAGCAGGTCGGGGCGCCGCAGAAAGGGAGAATCACCGGGCGTCGCACCGCCCAGTACGAAATGGTTACCGCCACCGGTACCGGTGTGCCGGCCATCGATCATGAATTTTTCGGTGGTCAACCGGGTGAGTCGCGCCTGCTCGTAGAGGAACTCGGTGCGCTCCACCAGTTCATCCCAGGTCGCTGATGGCTGCACATTCACCTCGATCACACCCGGATCGGGCGTGATGCGGAAATTACCGAGGCGCGGATCGCTCGGCGGCTCGTAGCCTTCCAGCAGCACCGGGCATTGCAGTTCCTCGGCCGTCGCCTCGATGGCGGCGACCAGTTCCAGATAATCCTCGACCCGCTCCAGCGGCGGCATAAACAGATACAACCGCCCTTGCCGCGCTTCGGCACACAATGCCGTGCGGGTCAGCCAGTCGGCCGACTCGTCGATGGCGGGCGCCCGGTCCTGGTGGACAACCGCCTCGCCATGGTCGGCCAACTGCGCGGCGTCCGGCAGCCCGGGCAGATCCTGGTTCGGGTCGGTGGGATGGATAAAGGGATACTCCGCCGCCTTCACCCAAGGCTGGGACGACAGGGGCAGGCGATAGCCCAGGGGCGAATCTCCCGGCACCAGCCGGCAATGTTCGTCCCGCAGATACCAGCGGCCGCTTTGCCATTGATCACCCTTGGCGGTGCGCGCCAGCGGCAGGACCTGGCCGATGATCTTATCCAGGCCTTGGCTGAATACCTTGCGCAGCCGTGCCCGCTCCAGGGCATCTTCCAGGCGCGGGTCTTGCGCGGTGACGTTCAAGGGCAAGGTGCCTTCACGCCAGAGGTAATAGAAGTTGTCTTCGTAGGCAGGGAATACGAAGCGCGTAGGGATTTTCAAACGCTCAGCGACGCTCGTCAGAAATCGCCCGGCCATCCCACCATCGGCACCGTAATCCTGCTGCTCATCCGCAATCAAGGCGTCGTTGTGCCAGATCGGCACCCCGTCACCCCGCCAATAACAATTAAGCGACCAGCGTGGCAGCGGCTCGCCGGGGTACCATTTGCCTTGACCAAAATGCACCAGCCCCCGGGGTGCGTAGTGCTTGCGCAGCCGCTGAAACAACTCGGCGGAGAGCCTGCGCTTGTCGGGTCCGAGCGCGGCGGTGTTCCACTCGGCACCGTCCGGGTCATCGATGGAAACAAATGTTGGCTCGCCGCCCATGGTCAACCGCACATCGCCTTCCAGCAGATCGGCATCGATCTGCTGGCCCAACGCCTGGATCGCCAGCCACTGCTCGTCGGTATAAGGCTTGGTCACCCGGGGTGCTTCCCAGATCCGTTCCACAGCCATTTCGTGGCTGAATTCGCACTCGCAAGGTTCTACCAGGCCCGTGATGGGGGCCGCCGAGGACGGATCAGGACTACAGGCCAATGGGATATGTCCTTCGCCGGCAAACAGCCCGGACGTCGCATCCAGGCCAATCCAGCCAGCGCCCGGCAGGTAGACCTCGCACCAGGCATGCAGATCCGTGAAATCCACTTCCGTGCCGGAAGGGCCATCGAGGCTTTTGACATCGGCGGTCAACTGGATCAGGTAACCGGAAACGAAACGCGCGGCCAGCCCAAGGTGGCGCAGGAGCTGCACCAACAGCCAGGCCGAATCGCGACAGGAGCCAGACCCTCGTTCAAGGGTGTGCTCCGGCGTCTGCACGCCCGGCTCCATGCGAATCAGGTAGTCGATGTCTTTGCTCAGCCGCTGGTTGAGCCCCACCAGGAAATCCACCGCCGGCAACGGCGCCCGCTCGATGCTGTCCAGATAAGCCTTGAAACGAGGTGTCAGCGGCAGCTTCTCCAGGTAAGGCATCAGCTCGTGCTTTTCATCAGCCGCATAGGTAAACGGAATCTGCTCGGCGTAGGGCTCGAGAAAGAAATCGAATGGATTGAACACCGCCATTTCCGCCAGCAGATCGACTTCGATCCGCAGTTCCCGGGTTTTCTCGGGAAACACCAGTCGCGCCAGGTAATTACCCTGGGGATCCTGTTGCCAGTTCATGAAGTGCTTATCGGGCGAAACCTTCAAGGCATAAGACAGAATGCGTGTACGACTATGGGGCGCCGGGCGCAGGCGAACGATCTGCGGGCCCAATTCGACGGCACGGTCGTAGCGGTAATGCGTGACGTGATGCAAAGCGACATGGATCGACACGGCGTGCCTCCTGCGGGCCTGGAGCGTTATCGAAAGCGGGGCAAGACTTATGCCATGCGGGCAAGCCGGACACTTTTTTCGTCTGCACAGGACAGTAGAGCACTAAAAACCCATGACGCCCGTATTCCTGCCATAGGAACCGGGCAATGGCTTAGCGCCGCGCCAGAAAGTAAAACGCCAGCTCTCAGGCTGGCGTTTTACTTTATCGCTCAAGGATCAGCGCGGCACGACAGGCTTGCGCGCCGGCTTGGGTCCCTTGCCCTTCGCGGCATCCTTGCGCTCCTTGGCCGCCTTCTGGTTGCGAGCGAAGGCCGCGGCCTTGGCTTGCTCGCGCTTGTCCCACGGATTGCCACCGTCACTGGCGCGTGGTGGCTGACCGGTGTGCTGGGTCAGGATCCGGGTGGTTTCCTTGCCCACCTTGTGGCTACCCGCCGGCGTCGAGTTCTTGCGGCGGGCACTCTGGTAGCTGTCGGTGGCTGGCTGGTGCAGCGGAATCAGCTGATGCTTGCCCGGCCCGATCAGGTCGGCGCGGCCCATGCGGGTCAGTGCCTCACGCAACATCGGCCAGCCCTTGGGGTCGTGATAGCGCAGGAAAGCCTTGTGCAGACGGCGCTGCTCCTCGCTCTTCACGATGGTGACGCCGTCGCTCTTGTAAGTGACCTTGCGCAGCGGGTTCTTGCCCGAATGGTACATCGCCGTGGCGCTGGCCATCGGCGACGGGTAGAACGCCTGCACCTGGTCGGCACGGAACCCATTGCCCTTGAGCCACAGCGCCAGGTTCATCATGTCTTCGTCGGTCGTGCCTGGGTGGGCGGCGATGAAATACGGAATCAGGTACTGCTCTTTCCCGGCTTCCTTACTGAACTTCTCGAACATCCGCTTGAACCGGTCATAAGTGCCGATACCCGGTTTCATCATCTGGTTGAGCGGACCTTCCTCGGTGTGTTCCGGGGCGATCTTCAAGTAGCCACCGACGTGGTGGGTCACCAGTTCCTTGACGTATTCCGGCGACTCGACCGCCAGGTCGTAGCGCAGGCCGGACGCGATAAGGATCTTCTTCACCCCCGGCAATGCCCGGGCGCTGCGATACAACTGGATCAGCGAAGAATGGTCGGTGTTGAGGTTCGGGCAAATGCCCGGGAACACGCAGGACGGCTTACGGCACGCGGATTCGATTTCCGGACTCTTGCAGGCGATGCGGTACATGTTCGCGGTCGGGCCGCCGAGGTCGGAAATGACACCGGTGAAACCCGGCACCTTGTCACGGATTTCTTCGATCTCGCGGATGATCGACTCTTCGGAGCGGTTCTGGATGATCCGGCCTTCGTGCTCGGTGATCGAGCAGAACGTGCAGCCGCCAAAGCAGCCGCGCATGATGTTCACCGAGAAACGGATCATCTCGTAGGCTGGAATTTTCTCCTTGCCATACGCCGGATGCGGAACACGTGCGTAAGGCATGCCGAAGACGTAGTCCATTTCCTCGGTGGTCATGGGAATGGGCGGCGGGTTGAACCAGACATCGACCTCGCCATGCTTCTGCACCAGCGCCCGGGCGTTTCCAGGGTTGGTTTCCAGATGCAGCACCCGGTTGGCATGGGCGTAGAGCACCGGGTCGTTGCGCACCTTTTCCACCGACGGCAGGCGGATTACGGTCTTGTCGCGGGTCATCTTCGGGCTCGCCAGGATTTGCACGACCTTGGCTTCGTTCGGGTCTTCGACCTGGCCCTTTTCCTGCTCGATGGCGCAGGCAGCGGTGTCCTGGGTATTCACGTACGGGTTGATGATCTTGTCGATCTTGCCCGGACGGTCGATACGGGTGGAATCGATTTCGTACCAGTCCTTGGGCGTGTCACGGCGGATGAAAGCCGTGCCGCGTACGTCGGTGATATCTTCGATTTTCTGACCATAGGACAAGCGCTGCGCCACTTCGACAATGGCCCGTTCGGCGTTGCCATAAAGCAGGATATCGGCGCTGGCGTCGATCAGGATCGAGTTGCGCACCCGGTCCTGCCAGTAATCGTAATGGGCAATGCGACGCAGGGACGCCTCGATCCCGCCGAGCACGATCGGCACATGCTTGTAGGCTTCCTTGCAACGCTGGCTGTAAACCAGGCTCGCACGATCCGGCCGCTTGCCCGCCAGGCCACCGGGGGTGTAGGCGTCATCGGAACGGATTTTCTTGTCGGCGGTGTAACGGTTGATCATCGAGTCCATGTTGCCGGCCGCGACACCGAAAAACAGGTTGGGCTCGCCAAGCTTCATGAAGTCGTCCTTGGACTGCCAGTTCGGCTGGGCAATGATTCCCACCCGGAAACCCTGGGCCTCCAGCAGCCGACCGATGATCGCCATGCCGAACGACGGGTGATCGACGTAGGCATCGCCGGTCACGATGATGATGTCGCATGAATCCCAGCCAAGCTGATCCATCTCCTCCCTGCTCATGGGCAGGAACGGCGCCGGGCCGAAACACTCGGCCCAGTACTTGGGATAGTCAAATAACGGCTTGGCTGCTTGCATGTCGATGACCGGTATAAAGGATGAAAAATCGCGGGCGCGGAATATAGCACAAAAAATAACCAATTCCGACGACTATGGTCGGAAATGATGGAGCTTGACGCAAATCAAATGTGGGAGCGGCTTGCTCGCGAAAGCGGTCGGACATCCAACATCGATGTCGACTGATCCACCGCTTTCGCGAGCAAGCCCGCTCCCACAAGGAGCATTGCAGCCCTTCAAAAAGACAAGGTCTTATTCGTCATCATCGAAGTTATAGCTACCCGGCGCGAGGTTCTCAAAGCGCGTGTACTTACCGATGAACGCCAGGCGGACAAAGCCGATCGGGCCGTTCCGCTGCTTACCGATGATGATTTCGGCGATACCCTTGTGCTCTGTCTCGGGGTGATACACCTCGTCGCGGTACACGAACATGATGACGTCGGCGTCCTGCTCGATCGCTCCGGATTCCCGCAAGTCGGAGTTCACCGGGCGCTTGTTCGGACGCTGTTCCAGGGAGCGGTTCAACTGGGAAAGTGCCACCACCGGGCAGTTGAACTCCTTGGCCAGGGCCTTGAGGGAACGAGAAATCTCGGAAATCTCGTTTGTCCGGTTATCGCCACTGGAACCCGGAATCTGCATCAGTTGCAGGTAGTCGATCATGATCAGGCCGATTTCGCCGTGCTCACGCGCCACGCGACGGGTTCGGGCGCGCATTTCCGACGGACTGATACCGGCGGTGTCGTCGATGAACAGCTTGCGGTCATTGAGCAGGTTGACCGCCGAGGTCAGGCGCGGCCAGTCGTCGTCTTCCAGTTGGCCGGAACGGACCTTGGTCTGGTCGATGCGCCCCAGGGACGAGAGCATACGCATGATCAGGGATTCACCTGGCATCTCCAGAGAATAGACCAAGACGACCTTATCGCTGCGCAACACGGCGTTTTCCACCAGGTTCATCGCAAAAGTGGTCTTACCCATCGAGGGACGACCGGCCACGATGATCAGGTCGGCCGGTTGCAGGCCGCTGGTTTTCTCGTCGAGATCGGTATAGCCGGTGGACAGGCCGGTGATCGCGTCCGCCGTGTTGAACAGGGTGTCGATGCGATCGATGGCCTTGGTCAGCAGGTCGTTGACGCCGACCGGGCCACCGGTCTTTGGCCGCGCCTCGGCGATCTGGAAGATCTGCCGTTCGGCTTCGTCGAGGATCTCTTCAGCGGTCCGCCCTTCGGGGTTGAATGCGCTGTCGGCAATTTCATTACTGATGCCGATCAACTGACGCAAGGTCGCCCGCTGGCGGACAATCTGCGCATAGGCCTTGATGTTGGCGACGGACGGCGTGTTTTTCGCCAGCTCGCCCAGGTAACCGAGGCCACCGACCTGGGACGTCTGGCCTTCCTTGTCCAGTTGCTCGGCCAAGGTGACCACGTCGATTGGCAGGTTCTGGTCGGCCAACCGGGCGATGGCGCGGAAAATCAGGCGGTGGTCATGGCGGTAGAAATCGCCGTCGGAGACTTGATCGAGCACGCGTTCCCAGGCGTTGTTGTCCAGCATCAGGCCACCGAGCACGGCCTGTTCGGCCTCGATGGAATGTGGCGGCACCTTCAGGGCAGCGGTTTGCAGATCGTATTGCTCTGGGGCGGTAATTTCGTTCATGGCCACTGGGATTCTGGTGATAAAAGCAGGGGTTGCAGAAAGACAAAGGGCACGACCCTGTAAACAGGATCGTGCCCGATGTTACCGGCTCGCACCCGAGGGTGCCAGCCGACAGGTGCTGCTTAGGCTGCTACCACAACAACGCGTACGGTGGCTTCAACTTCGGCGTGCAGGTGCACGGCTACGTCGAATTCACCTACGTTGCGGATGGTGCCGTTCGGCAGACGAACTTCGCTCTTGGCAACTTCAACGCCAGAGGCGGTCAGTGCGTCAGCGATGTCGTGAGTACCGATCGAACCGAACAGCTTGCCTTCGTCGCCAGCGGTGGCAGTGATGGTCACTTCCAGCTCGGCCAGTTGGGCAGCACGGCTTTCAGCCGATGCCTTACGGTCTGCAGCGGCTTTTTCCAGCTCGGCGCGACGCTCTTCGAACGCAGCCAGGTTGGCAGCGGTCGCAGCGGTGGCCTTGCCGAAAGGCAGCAGGTAGTTACGGCCGTAACCGGCCTTAACGTTTACTTTGTCGCCCAGGTTGCCCAGGTTGGCGATTTTTTCCAGAAGGATCAGTTGCATGTGAAAATCCTCTAACTTTTAACCTTCACCGTTCGCGTTGTCGGCGTCTTTCGGCGCCATACGACCGCGAAAATCAATCAGGCTGTCGACGATGGCCAGGACCACCAGCAACGGATAGATCAGCTGCATGAACAGCAACAACGTGACGTACAACCCCACCAGCCAGAACCTGGCCAGTCGCTTCTGCGCCACCAGCCCGTGAATCAGGGCCAGGGCAGCGAAGACCAGCGGTACGCTGCACAACGGCGTGAGCATGGCCATCTGTGGACCGAAGTTCGGCCCCAGAAGCATGCCCGCCAGCAGCAACATCGCCAGCCCAAGCGGGAAACGGATGGCGCGAAATTCGCGACCAAAACCACCCGGGTTGTACAACAACGCCTGCCAGTAGCGCCCGATAATCAGGCTCAGCACACTGACGATTTGCAACAAGGCCGCAATCAGGCCGGTCAGGACCGGGGCAACCAGGGACGCAAAGCGCGCTTGCTCCTCTACCGTCATCTGTCGGTAGAGCTCGCCGAGGGCTTCGGGCAGGATTTTTATCAAAGCCTGCGACAGCATCTCGATCTGGGGCGCGAAAGCCGCCCCGAGCACCACTGAAAACACCACTCCCAGCGCTATGCTGACCAGCAGCACGCGGTTCCAGGATTCGCTTGCGCGCAACACCAACGCCAGCGCCGAAGACCCCAGCAGCACCATCAGTGCCCGCGGGTCAGCGGAAGTCAGCCACCAGAGCAAGGCCGGCAGCAATCCCAGAGCAAGAACGCCAAGGGCGTCCCTCGGTCCGCGCCGCAGGAGTACCAGACTCCCGGCGGCAGCACCCAACCAATACAACAACGGCAATGCCGCACATCCAGCCACTACCAGAGTGGCCTGCATACGGCCGCGCATGATGAACTCAGCTATGGCGCGCATGCATTCAATCCTTTGCTACGTGTCGACTGCCCGGTCTCAGCGGCCGTGGCTGTCGGTGTAGGCCAGCAGGGCCAGGAAGCGGGCGCGCTTGATAGCGGTGGCCAGCTGACGCTGATAACGAGCTTTGGTACCGGTGATGCGGCTTGGAACGATTTTGCCGGTCTCGGATACGTAGGCTTTCAGGGTGTTGAGATCTTTGTAGTCGATCTCTTTCACGTCTTCAGCGGTGAAGCGGCAGAATTTACGACGACGGAAGAAACGTGCCATGTGATTGGCTCCTTAGAAGGTCCGTGGATTACTCGTCAGCGTTGTCGCTGTTGTCGCTGTCGCTATCGCTGTCATCGCCTTCGGCGCTGTCAGCATGCTCAGGACGGTCGCGACGCTCACGGCGCTCACTGCGGTTTTCTTCAGCCTTGAGCATCTCGGATTGGCCGGTGATGGCTTCTTCGCGACGGATGACCAGGTTACGGATCACTGCATCGTTGTAGCGGAAGTTGTCTTCCAGCTCGGCCAGGGCCTTGCCGGTGCACTCAACGTTCAGCATCACGTAGTGAGCCTTGTGAACATTGTTGATTGCGTAGGCCAGTTGACGACGGCCCCAGTCTTCCAGACGGTGGATCTTGCCGCCGTCTTCTTCGATCAGCTTGGTGTAACGCTCAACCATGCCGCCGACTTGCTCGCTTTGATCCGGGTGGACCAAAAAGATGATTTCGTAATGACGCATGAATGCTCCTTACGGGTTGTAGCCTGCCGCTCAAAAACGGTCAGACAAGGAGTGAATGACACTTATGGACTTGTGGACGCTAGACACATAAGTGCCTGCCATCACAGCAAGGGGCGCAATTGTAGAGAAGGGGCGAGGGAGGCGCAAGGTAATTGGTGATTATTTGAACAGTCACTGTATCTGCCCGCTCCCACAGTTTGATTGGGCCTGACCTCAAGGCTTCTTGGCAGCCGCCTTGGCCCCACGCTGGCGCATCGCCTCGAACAGGCACACACCCGTCGCGACCGAAACGTTGAGGCTGCTGACGCTACCGGCCATCGGCAGCTTGACCAGGTAGTCGCAATGTTCACGGGTCAGGCGGCGCATGCCCTTGCCTTCGGCGCCCATGATCAGGATCGTCGGGCCGGTCAGATCCTGGTCATATAGGCTGACCTCGGCCTCCCCCGCCGTGCCTACCACCCACAAGCCGCGCTGCTGGAGTTTTTCCAGGGTACGCGCCAGGTTGGTCACGGCCACCAGCGGGATGACTTCCGCGGCCCCGCAGGCGACCTTGCGCACCACCGGCGTCAATGTCGCCGACTTGTCCTTGGGCACAATCACCGCCAGCGCCCCGGCGGCATCCGCCGAACGCAGGCAGGCACCCAGATTGTGAGGATCGGTCACGCCATCCAGGACCAGCAGCAGAGGGGCACCCTCGGTACGGTCGAGCAGCTCGTCGAGCATCGCCTCTCCCCAGACCTGGCTCGGGCTGACTTCCGCCACCACCCCTTGGTGCACGCCTTCGACCCAGGCATCCATCTCGCGCCGCTCGGCCTGGCCGATCGCCACGCGATTTTCGTTGGCCAGTTCAACCAGGGTCTGGACCCGTGGCTCGCTACGGCCTTCGGCCAGCCAGATCTGCTTGACCCGCTTGGGATGATGACGCAGCAACGCTTCCACGGCATGCACGCCGTAGATTTTTTCCAACTGACTCATGATTTGGCCTTGGGTTTACGCGCCCCGCCACTTTTGGCTGGGGCCGAGCCCGCTTTCGACGGGCCCTTACGGTGTTTGCTCGGCTTGCTGGCTGCCTTGTCCGCAGTGGACCGTCCAGATTTCGCTCCAGACGACGCCTTGCCACCGGTCTTGGCTTCGGCCAGCAACGCCTTCTTCATCTCACGGCTCTTGCGAACCTCGGCGTTTTTCGCCGCGGCATCGCTCGGGCGATACGCTTCGACAGCTTTTTCCTTCGCGCCACGCCGAGCAGGCTTGGACGACGCAGGTTCAGCCGTGGCCTTGCCCGCAGGCGCAACGGTCTCGGCACCGCGCTTCTTGCGACCGATCGGCGCCTTGAGGGTATTTTCCGCCATCTCGAAATCGATCTTGCGCTCGTCGAGATCGACGCGCATCACCCGCACCTCGACGGTATCGCCCAGACGGAAGCTGCGACCGGTACGTTCCCCCGCCAGACGGTGATGCACAGGGTCGAAGTGGTAGTAATCGGCCGGCAGCGCGGTGACATGTACCAGGCCTTCGACATAGATATCGGTCAGCTCGACGAACAGGCCGAAACCGGTCACGGCGGTAATCACGCCCGGGAACGACTCGCCCACGCGATCCTTCATGTATTCGCACTTGAGCCAGTTCACCACGTCGCGAGTGGCTTCGTCGGCGCGCCGCTCGCTCATCGAGCACTGTTCGCCGAGTTGCTCCAGGGCCGCCTCGTCGTACGGGTAGATACGTGCTTTCGGAATCGTCATCGCGCCGGCACGCTTGACGTGCGGGGTATTCATCTTCGAGTGGATCACGCTGCGGATCGCCCGGTGCGTAAGCAGGTCGGGATAACGGCGGATCGGCGAAGTGAAGTGGGTGTAGGCTTCGTAATTGAGACCGAAGTGACCCTGGTTGTCGGCGGTGTATACCGCCTGGCTCAACGAGCGCAGCATGACGGTCTGGATCAGATGGAAATCCGGGCGATCCTTGATACCGGCCAGCAACGCCTGGTAATCCTTGGGCGTCGGACCTTCCTTGCCCTTGTGCAGGGACAAACCGAGTTCACCGAGAAACGCCCGCAGCTTTTCCAGGCGCTCCGGCGGCGGGCCGTCGTGGACCCGATACAACGCCGGGATCTCATGCTTTTGCAGAAATTGTGCGGTAGCCACGTTGGCCGCCAGCATGCATTCCTCGATCAGCTTGTGGGCGTCGTTGCGCACGGTCGGACGAATCTCGGCAATCTTGCGCTCGGAGCCGAAGATGATCCGGGTTTCCTGGGTTTCGAAATCAATCGCACCGCGTACATGCCGAGCCGCCAGCAGCACCTTGTACAGCGCATAAAGCTGCTTGAGGTGCGGCAGCACGTCGGTGTATTCGCCACGCAACTTGCGCGCCTCGGCCAGTTTCGGCGTTTCCAGCATTGCACTGACCTTGTTGTAGGTCAGACGGGCGTGAGAATGGATGACCGCTTCGTAGAAGCAGTAGTCGGTCATTTCGCCGGTCTTGGAGATGGTCATCTCGCAGACCATGGCCAGGCGATCAACGTGGGGGTTGAGCGAGCACAGCCCGTTGGACAGTTGCTCAGGCAGCATCGGTACGACGCGCTCAGGGAAGTACACCGAGTTGCCACGCACCTGGGCCTCGGCATCCAGCGCCGAACCGAGCTTCACGTAGCTGGACACATCGGCGATGGCGACGTACAGCTTCCAGCCACCGGAGAACAGGCGCAGTTTGCCCGGCCGGGCTTCGCAGTAGACCGCATCGTCGAAGTCCCGCGCGTCCTCGCCGTCGATGGTGACGAACGGCAGGTGGCGCAGGTCGATGCGTTTCTCTTTGTCTTTCTCTTCGACTTCCGGCTTGAGCTTGCCGGCTTCCTTCAGGACCGCTTCAGGCCAGACGTGAGGGATGTCATAGGTACGCAGGGCAACGTCGATCTCCATGCCCGGCGCCATGTAGTTACCGACCACCTCGATCACATCGCCCTGCGGCTGGAAGCGCGGGGTTGGCCAGTGGGTGATCTTCACTTCGACGAACTGACCGATCTTGGCGTTGGCGTTGCGGCCCGGAGTGACCAGCACTTCCTGCTGAATCTTGGGATTGTCGGCGACGACGAAGCCGATGCCCCCTTCTTCGAAGTAGCGACCAACGATGCTCTCATGGGCGCGGGACACCACCTCGACGATCACACCTTCACGGCGACCGCGGCGGTCCAGGCCGGACACACGGGCCAGCGCACGGTCACCGTCGAACACCAGGCGCATCTGAGCCGGGCTCATGAACAGGTCGTCGCTGCCATCGTCCGGAATCAGGAAGCCGAAACCGTCGCGGTGCCCGGCAATACGCCCCAGGATCAGGTCGAGCTTGTCCACCGGTGCGTAAGTGCCACGTCGGGTGTAGATCAGTTGAGCGTCGCGCTCCATGGCGCGCAGACGGCGGCGCAGGGCTTCGAGCTGGTCTTCGGTGGTCAGACCGAACTCTTCGACCAACTGTTCGCGGCTGGCGGGCGACCCCCTGTCGGCGAGATGCGCCAGGATCAGTTCGCGGCTGGGAATAGGGTTTTCGTATTTTTCCGCTTCACGAGCGGCCTCGGGATCGAGGGATTGCCAATCGGCCATTAGAGAGTTTTCACCTTGTCTATATGCGGGTTAGTTTGGCATAGGCGTAATGAAACGGGAAATTTCAGGCATTCGGCGGCCTTTCAGAATTTTTTTGACCCGCCTTTGGTGCCTGAGATCGCACCGCTCGCGAAATTTCCCGTTTTTTTTATCAAGAGGGGTTTACAGTTAAAAACACGCTCCGTATAGTGCGCGCCATCGACGACGCACACACGTTGCCGATGCTGCCCAGATGGTGAAATTGGTAGACACGCCAGCTTCAGGTGCTGGTGACCGCAAGGTCGTGGAAGTTCGAGTCTTCTTCTGGGCACCATTTTCAGCGACAGACCCTCGGTCTGCCAGCTACCAAAAACCCGCGAAAGCGGGTTTTTTCGTTTTACCCCTCCTGAAAATCCGATTTCGCAATTACTAAAACAAAAACAGGGGTTTACAGATCAAAAGGCGCTCCGTATAGTGCGCCACATCAACAGCGGCAACGCTGAAGATGCTGCCCAGATGGTGAAATTGGTAGACACGCCAGCTTCAGGTGCTGGTGACCGCAAGGTCGTGGAAGTTCGAGTCTTCTTCTGGGCACCAATTCAAGCTTCAAGGCGCCAAGCCTTGAACCTGACAGAAACCCGCGAAAGCGGGTTTTTTGCGTTTCAGGGTTCTGTGATTCACGGTCAGAACCGCTATCGCGAGCAGGCACGCTTCCACAGCTGATCCCCAATGTTAATCGGACCAATGTGGGAGCGAGCCAGCTCGCGATGAGGTCTGCCCGGCCAGCAATCAGGCCCGGAACTGCCCCAGGCTCGCCTTCAACTGTGCCGCCAGGCTGTCCAGCACCTTACCGCTGGCCGTTGTCTCGACCACGGCCTGGGCGGCTTTCTCGGCCTGGGCATGAATGGTTTCCACCCGTCCGCGCACGGCTTGTGCACCCTGGGCCTGATGAGCTGCCGCCTGGGTCGCCAGACCGATGGCCGCGTGCACCTGCTCCACGGAGGCTTGCACCGACTGCTGCAAGCGAGCACTGTCTCGCAAGACCAACAACCCTTCATTGGCCTGGCGCCCGGCCTGGCCAATCGCAGCCACCGCTTCGCGGGCACCTTGTTGCAACGCCACGATATGGGCCTGGATATCGCCAGTCGAACTCTGGGTCTTGCTTGCCAGCGCCCGCACCTCGTCCGCCACCACCGCAAACCCCCGCCCGGTCTCCCCGGCCCGCGCCGCTTCGATAGCCGCGTTCAAGGCCAACAGGTTGGTCTGCTCGGCGATGCCGTGGATCACGGTCAGCACCACTTCAATCTGCTCGCTCTGCTGAGCCAGTCGCTCGATGACTTTGGCCCCGGTGTCCACCTGCCCGGCCAGCGCCTCGATCAGGCTGCCGACCTTGGCCGATGTCCGAGTGTTCTCATCGGTGGCCTGGCGAATCTCCACCACTTGCTGCAAGGCTGCCTGCATTGCCTGGCTTTCCGATTGAGCCTCGTCGGCCATCTGCGACAAGGCTTGCAGGCTCTCGGCGACTTCATCGCGTTGCATCCCGGCCGCCGCGTCGGCGCCGGAATTGCGCAGCGTCATCGCGCCGATCTCAAGCCCCGTGCGCTGGGCCACCTCACCCGCCTCCCGTACGATGGGCTGCAACTTGTCCACAAAGCGATTGACCGCCGAGGCCATGTCGCCAATCTCGTCCTTGCTGTTGATTTGCACGCGCTTGGTCAGATCCCCCTCGCCCGCCGCCAGATCGTTCATTGCCGCGATCAACAACCGCAAGCGATTGACAACCCGACGCCCCAGGACCACGGCCAACAGTACCAGCACGCCAAAGCCTACCAGCGCCAGGCCAAGGCCGATGCGCCAGCGCAAGGTATTCGCGGCCTCTTGCACGGTGCTGGCGGTATTAGTCTGCATTTCGGTGGCAGTGGCCTGCGCCGACTGCAACCGGCCACGCATAGCGGTGGCACTGTCGGCCGCCGCCCCCTTGAGGCTGTCGCCGACCAACTGATCACTGCTGGCAATCAACGCCGAGAAACGCTGGTCCAGCGCCTTCAGGTCGGTTTCCACCGATGCAGTGGAAACCCCCATCAACACCTTGCCGATTTCCACGCCATTGGGGTTGATCGGCGCCTCGATGTAATAGACAGAGGGATCGTTTTTCGCCGCATCCAGCACTTTGTCCAACGCCCGCTCGCCCTTGCCCTTTTCCAGCAAAGCCTTGTTGATCGCGTTCTCCCGGTTCAGATAACGGGTCAGGTGCTCGCCATTGGCATCGTCATAGATGACGAACAATACGTTGGGATTGCGCTGCGCCCGGCGGGCGAATTCGGAGAGCGTCGGGATGTCGCTGTCCCACATGGCCCGAGGAGCGACGGAGGCAAGGAGCTGCGCCATATCATTGGCGGACTCTCGCAGATCTTTTTCCAGAGTGCCACGCAACTGCGCCTGCTCTTCCTTCAAGCGCACAGACAAGCCGGCATTCAGGCGCTGACGCGTACTGGCGGACAGGCTGTCCAGGCTTGAGGTCACCTCGCGCCCAGCCTGCTCCAGCTCACTGGAAAGCTTCTGGCTATCGGCCCCCAGGCGCGAACTCAGGTCAGCCTCCAGCGCCGTGACCGTGCTCCGGGTCAGCGCCACGGCCACCAGCACTTGCACCAAAAGGGCGATACCAAGCGTAACGAACACAGGCCGTAGCAAACGGCTTTGTAACAGTGAGAGAACGGCCGACACGTGAAATCCCTCTACCAACGCCATTAAATTGATGGCACGTCCAAAGAAGCGCCAATAATGGAGATTCATAGCAAGTGTCGTGCCGCGCGGCAGCCAGAAATGACAAAGGACCCAATCAAGGGTCCTTTGTTTTTTACATCAACGACTTATCAACCGAACGGGTGACGCAGAACGATGGTTTCGTTGCGATCCGGCCCTGTCGAAATAATGTCGATCGGCGCGCCGACCAGCTCTTCGAGACGCTGAATATAGTTGCGAGCCGCCACTGGCAACTCGTCCAGGGTCTTGGCACCCACGGTGGACTCGGTCCAGCCCGGCATCTGTTCGTACACCGGCTCCAGGCCGATGTAGCTGTCAGCGTCGGTCGGTGCGTCGATGACAGCGCCGTCCTGGTTCTTGTAGCCCACGCAGATATTGATGGTTTCCAGGCCGTCCAATACGTCCAGCTTGGTCAGGCACAGGCCCGAGATGCTATTGACATCGATGGCGCGGCGCAGGATGACGGCATCGAACCAGCCGCAACGACGGGCACGCCCGGTGGTGGCACCGAACTCATGACCGCGCTTGGCCAGGAAGGCACCGACGTCATCGAACAGCTCGGTCGGAAACGGACCCGAACCCACGCGCGTGGTGTAGGCCTTGGTGATGCCCAGGATGTAATCCACATACATCGGACCGAAGCCCGAACCGGTGGCGATACCGCCTGCGGTGGTGTTCGAACTGGTGACGTACGGGTAGGTACCGTGGTCGATGTCCAGCAGCGAACCCTGTGCGCCTTCGAACATGATGTCCTTGCCGGCGCGACGCAGCTCATGCAGCTCGGCCGTGACGTCGAGCATCATTGGCTTGAGCAGCTCGGCGTACTCCATGCACTCGTCCAGGGTCTTCTGGAAGTCGATGGCCGGCTCTTTGTAGTAATTGACCAGGACAAAGTTGTGGTAGTCCAGCAACTCGCCCAGCTTGGCGGCGAAACGCTCGCGGTGGAACAGGTCGCCGATGCGCAGGCCGCGGCGAGCCACTTTGTCTTCGTAGGCAGGGCCGATACCGCGCCCGGTAGTACCGATTTTCATCTCGCCACGGGCCTTTTCACGGGCCTGGTCCAGCGCAACGTGGTAGGACAGGATCAGCGGGCAGGATGGGCTGATACGCAGACGCTCGCGCACCGGTACGCCTTTCTCTTCCAGCTTGACGATTTCCCGCAGCAACGCGTCGGGAGCCACTACGACACCGTTGCCGATCAGGCACTGTACGCCTTCACGCAGCACGCCCGATGGAATCAGGTGCAGGACGGTTTTCTCACCGTCGATCACCAGGGTGTGACCTGCGTTGTGGCCACCCTGGTAGCGCACTACGGCGGCAGCATGTTCGGTCAGCAGATCGACGATCTTGCCTTTGCCCTCATCACCCCACTGGGTGCCCAGGACTACGACATTCTTACCCATAACACTTGTCCTCATTCGCGCAAACTTGGTGCCGGCCGCGGCCGGCAGGAAAACTCAAGAAGCCAGCGGCAGTACCTGCCAAAGCCCGTTGTGCTGAATCAATTGTCGGTCGCAGTCCGCTTCACGGGCGGCGGCCAAAGGCTGCCCAGGCAACGCCTGGACGACACGCTGACCCTCACTGCGCAACTGGCAGACCGCCTGCCAAAGAGCCGCATCCGTACTGTCAGGCATCCAGATACCGCCGGACGGTAACTCGACTTCAGCACGCCCCAGGGTCACCAGGGTTTTCAAATCGGTAGAAAAGCCGGTCGCCGGACGGGCGCGGCCGAAGTCGGCGCCGATGTCGTCGTAACGACCGCCCTGGGCGATGGATTGGCCCACGCCCGGTACGAATACCGCGAACACCACGCCGGTGTGATAGTGATAACCGCGCAACTCGCCCAGGTCGAAGTACAAGGGCAGCTCCGGGAAACGTACCGACAGACGCTCGGCAATCGCCAGCAGGTCATCCAGGGCTGCCAGGACGGCCGCTGGCGCGTGGGCCAGGCGCTCGCGGGCAGCGGTCAGCACCTCACGACCACCGCACAGGTCCACCAGTGCTCGCAGCATGTCGGACAGATCGGCGGGGAGTCCTTCGGTCAGGCTGATGACTTCGTCGATGGCTTTGCGCTGCAAAGCGTCGAACAACTGCTGTTCCACTTCACCGGACAGGCCGGCCGCACGGGCCAGGCCGCGATAGATACCAACATGGCCGAGGTCCATATGGACATCCGGTACGTCGGCCAGTTGCAGCATGGCCAGCATCAGACTGATGACTTCCACGTCACTGCTCGGGCTGGCATCACCGTACAACTCGGCACCCAACTGGATCGGGCTACGGGAAGATGACAAGGCACGGGGCTGGGCATGCAACACACTACCGGCATAGCACAGGCGACTCGGCCCTTCCCGGCGCAAGGTGTGAGCGTCGATACGTGCCACTTGCGGCGTGATGTCGGCCCGAAAGCCCATCTGCCGGCCCGACTGCGGGTCAACGACCTTGAAGGTACGCAAGTCCAGGTCCTGGCCCGCGCCGGTCAGCAGGGATTCCAGGTACTCGATATGAGGGGTGACGACGAATTCGTAACCCCAGCTCTGGAACAGATCCAACACCTGCCGACGCGCTACTTCGATACGCGCAGCTTCCGGTGGCAGTACTTCTTCGATGCCATCTGGCAGCAGCCAGCGGTCTACCGTTGCCATTACGCCATTCCCCTATGGTCCGGGCGGCCAGCCTTCGGGCAAGCCTTGAGTGAAGCAGAAAATGCTCGGCCCATGCACAAACAACGCGCAAGAGCGACGTGACGAATGACCCGGAATCGGCCTCGTCCAGCACTTTCCTCGAAAAACCTGTCGAGTCGTTCAACCCGACGCCTGCCACCGATAACCGCAATCGAACGTGCAGACGCAAAAAAGCCGGGAATTTCCCGGCTGCCGCATCATACACTCGTTTTCCCAAAGGATCACCCCGCCCGACGCTTTAGCCGCCAGGCGGAGTGTCTCGAGTCAACGCTGCATCAAGGCTTGGTCTTTTCCAGGTAGCGGAAAAAGTCGCTGCTCGGGTCCAGAACCAGCACATCGGATTTACGTCCGAAGCTTTCACGGTAAGCGTTCAGGCTACGGTAGAACGCGTAGAACTCCTGATCCTGACCGTAGGCCTTGGCGTAGATCGCAGCGGCCTGGGCATCACCATCACCGCGAACCTCCTCCGATTCACGATAGGCTTCAGCCAGCAGCACGCGACGTTGACGATCGGCGTCGGCACGGATGCCCTCGGCCAGCTCGTTACCCTTGGCGCGGTGTTCGCGGGCTTCACGCTCGCGCTCGGTGCTCATCCGTTCGAACACGCTGCGGTTCACTTCCTTCGGCAGGTCGATGGCCTTGACGCGGACATCGACCACTTCGATACCCAGCTCCTTCTCCGCCATCGCGTTCAGCGAACGGGTGATATCGGCCATGAGCGCATCACGCTCACCGGATACCACTTCATGCAGCGTGCGCTTGCCGAACTGGTCACGCAGGCCCGACTCCAGGCGACGGGACAGGCGTTCGTCAGCGATCTGCTTGAGGCCGGACGTCGCAGTGTAGAAGCGCTCTGCATCCTTCACGCGCCATTTGGCGTAGGCATCGACCATGACCGCTTTCTTTTCCAACGTCAGGAAACGTTGCGTCGGCGCATCCAGTGTCATCAGGCGGGCGTCGAACTTGCGCACCTTGTTGACGTACGGCACCTTCACATGCAGACCTGGCTGGACATCCGTCTCCACCACGCGACCGAATTGCAGCAACACCGCACGCTCGGTCTGGGACACGATGTAGAAGCAGTTCCAGGCAGCGATCGCCACGACGACGCCGACAATAAGGGCGATCAGCGATTTATTGCTCATCAGCGACTCTCCCTGGTACGTGCTTGCTGTTGCTCAACCGCCGGGCGGGTATTCGCTTCATTGTTGGCGGGCGCCATGCCGGCCGGCGGCACACTGGTGGTACGACCGCTCTCGATCATCTTGTCCAGCGGCAGGTACAGCAGGTTGCTTTGGCCGTTCTTGTTGCCGGTCACGAGGACTTTGCTGGTGTTACTGAAGACTTCCTGCATGGTGTCCAGGTACAGACGCTGGCGGGTCACTTCAGGCGCCTTGCGGTACTCGGCCACCAACTTGGTGAAGCGGTCAGCCTCACCCTTGGCACGGGAAACCACTTCGTCGCGATAGCCGTTGGCATCTTCGATGATGCGCTGGGCCTGACCACGAGCTTCGGGCACGACGCCGTTGGCGTAGGTCTCGGCCTGGTTGCGCGAACGCTGTTCGTCCTCTCGGGCACGGATCACATCGTCGAACGCTTCCTGGACCTCGCGTGGCGCCGCGGCGCTCTGCACGTTGACCTGGGTGACGGTAATGCCGGTGCGATAGGTGTCGAGGAACCGCTGCAGGCGCTCCTTGATTTCGCTGGCCATCAACTCACGACCCTCGGTCAACACCTGGTCCATGGCGGTGGAACCCACCACGTGGCGCAAGGCACTTTCGGTCGCATGTTGCAGACTGACTTCCGGCTGGTCGACGTTCAGCACGAAGTCCTGCAGGTTGGTGATCTTGTACTGCACGGTCAGTGGAACCTCGACGATGTTTTCATCTTCGGTCAGCATCTGGCCCTGCTTGGTGTAGGCACGCTCACGCGTGACGTTCTCCATGTATTTCTGATCGATCGGCGGGAAATAGATGTTCAGGCCCGGGCCGACGGTTTCGTAGTACTTGCCGAAGCGCAGCACCACGGCTTGCTCCTGCTCGTCCACGACATAGACCGCACTGTACAGCCAGACAGCCGCGAGCACGACCAGGCCGATGCCGAGCAGGCCAAAACCGCCGCCCTTGCCTGGCCGACCGCCGTCGTCACCGCGTTTCTTACCACCACCGAACAAACCGTTCAGGCTTTCCTGCAGCTTGCGGAAGGCCTCGTCGAGATCCGGAGGCCCCTTGCGATCGCCATTGTTTCGACGCTTGCCACCCCAGGGATCCTGATTATTCGAGTTGCCACCCGGCTCATTCCAAGCCATAGCGCTCTCCATCTGATAAAGCAAAGACGCACCCACGGCGCGCCGACCAATGCTACAGAATGCCTGACACAGCGTTCTCAGGCTTTTATTGCAAAGTGTGTTGCTCGATGAACTCCATCGGTTGCAGCCCTTCGCGACTGACCAGACGGTTCAGCTCCGATCGAGGCAGGCGTACCGCCAGCAGGCAGGTGCCTTCTTCGTCGTGTTCTTCTTTTTGCACCGCCCCCAACTCGAAGAACTGGGCACGCAGCCGGGCGAAACGCTGCGACAGCTTCAAGGTGCCGACAAACAGGTCGTCGCCCAGCAGCTCGGCCACGGCCTGTTTGAGCAGATCGAGGCCGGTACCGTCCCGGGCCGACAACCAGACCCGCTGCGGCTTGCCATCGGCATCGCGCTGGATCTGCGGCTCCACGCCTTCGAGCAAATCGAGTTTGTTGTATACCTCGAGGATCGGCAAGTCCTGGGCTCCGATCTCGCTCAGCACCACCATGACCTGTTCGATCTGCAACATACGATCCGGCTCGGCGGCGTCGATCACATGCAGCAGCAGGTCGGAGTTGCTCGACTCTTCGAGCGTAGCCCGGAAAGCTTCGACCAGCTTGTGCGGCAGGTGCCGGATGAAGCCTACGGTGTCGGCCAGCACGATCGGCCCGAGGTCGTCCAGGTCAAGCCGGCGCAAGGTCGGGTCGAGGGTGGCGAACAACTGGTCGGCGGCGTAGACGTCCGATTCGGTCACATTATTGAACAACGTGGATTTGCCGGCGTTGGTATAGCCCACCAGCGAAACCGTCGGGATGTCTGCGCGCTTGCGGCCACGGCGCGACTGCTCGCGCTGGCTGCGGACCTTTTCCAGGCGCCCTTTGATCTGGCGCAGGCGGACCCGCAGCAGACGCCGGTCGGTTTCCAGCTGGGTTTCACCCGGGCCACGCAGGCCGATACCGCCCTTTTGCCGCTCAAGGTGAGTCCAGCCACGGACCAGCCGGGTGCTCATGTGCTCGAGCTGGGCCAGTTCGACCTGGAGCTTGCCTTCATGGGTACGGGCGCGTTGGGCGAAAATATCGAGGATCAGCCCGGTTCGATCAATCACGCGGCACTCGAAGACACGTTCGAGGTTGCGTTCCTGACTGGGCGTGAGGATGTGATTGAAAATCACCAGATCGACCTGTTCGGCCTTGACCAGGTCGCGCAACTCCTCGACCTTGCCACTGCCGATCAGGAACTTGGCGGTTGGCCGATGACGCGGCACGTTGAAAAACGCGACGGTCTCGGCGCCGGCCGAAAGTGCCAATTCCTGAAACTCCTGCGGATCTTCGCGCGCCTCAGGGTCCTGTCCTTCCAAGTGAACGAGAATAGTCCGCTCACCACCACCGTGGCGCTCAAAGAACAAAGGAGACTCCTATCAGGCGTTACCCGGCTCAGCGTCACCGCCATCGGATTCGGTTGCGCTTGGCAGACGAATTGCACGAACCGGCACGACTGTCGAGATAGCGTGTTTGTAGACCATTTGGCTGACGGTGTTCTTCAGCAGGATAACGAACTGGTCGAAAGACTCGATCGTCCCTTGCAGCTTGATCCCGTTGACCAGATAGATGGACACCCCAACTTTCTCTTTACGTAAAGTGTTCAAGTAAGGGTCTTGTAGCGAATGCCCTTTTGACATGTGCCGCACTCCTTTAAGGATCAATAATAAAAAACGGAATCAGATGGCTTGGGCCGTCACACCCCCAAGGATAGACGGCAATTGCAAGGACTCAGCCCAATATGGAGATGGTCCCGAGGTATTTCAAGGCGCGTGGCAGATTGTCGCAATCGAGGCTGTCGAGCCAATGCAGGTCAGTCCAACTGCGCAACCAGGTGAACTGGCGCTTGGCCAGCTGGCGCGTGGCAATGATTCCACGCTCCCGCATCTCGGCTGACGTCAGCTTGCCGTCCAGGTAATCCCAGACTTGTCGATAACCCACCGCACGTATAGACGGCAACCCGGCATGCAGGTCACTTCGCTCACGCAGGGCTACGACCTCGTCGATGAATCCCTGTTCCAACATTAATGTGAATCTTTGTTCAATTCGCCGATGCAGCACTTGCCGGTTCGCCGGAGCGATGGCCAGACTCGCGACAGTATAGGGCAATTGTTGCAGTCCCGAAGCGGCTGCTTCAGTACTTTGCGCAGATTGTCGCTGGCGCAGGGCGGTCATGCTCTGGCCGCTGACCCGATAAACTTCCAAGGCCCGGCTGAGCCGCTGCGGATCGTTGGGGTGAATACGGGCTGCCGACACCGGGTCAATGGCCGCCAATTGCTCATGCAACGCCTGCCAGCCAAGGCGTTCAGCCTCTTCTTCGATCTGTGCGCGCACCTCGGGGTCCGCCGCTGGCATGTCGGCCAGCCCGTCGACCAGCGCTTTGTAATACAGCATCGTGCCGCCCACCAGCAACGGGATCTTGCCCCGCGCGGTGATCTCGGCCATGGCCTGGAGGGCGTCGCGACGGAAATCGGCGGCCGAGTAGGCTTCGGCCGGGTCGAGGATGTCGATCAACCGATGGGGGAACTCGGCCAGCAGTTCTTTCGATGGCTTGGCGGTGCCGATGTCCATGCCCCGGTAGACCAGCGCCGAATCGACACTGATCAACTCGCAAGGCAAGACCTTGGTCAGTTCGATGGCCAGGTCGGTCTTGCCGGCGGCGGTCGGCCCCATCAGGAATATGGCGGGTGGCAACTGGCTCATCAACGACCGCGCAGAAACAGTTTGTCCAGGTCGTCCAGGCCCAGTTGGGTCCAGGTCGGCCGGCCATGGTTGCATTGACCGCTGCGCTCGGTGTTTTCCATGTCCCGCAGCAGGCCGTTCATTTCCGGCAGGGCCAGGCGCCGGTTGGCGCGAATTGCGCCGTGGCAGGCCATGGTGCCGAGCAGTTCGTTCAGGTGCGCCTGGATCCGGTCGCTGGTGCCGTACTCCATCAAGTCCGCCAGCACATCGCTGACCAGGCGATTGGCCTCGGCCTGCTTGAGCAACGCAGGGATCTGTCTGATCGCCAGGGTTTCCGGGCCCAGGCGCTGCAATTCGAAGCCAAGGCGCTGGAACCAGCTCACATGCTCTTCGGCGCAATCGGCTTCGCGCTGGCTCACGGCCAGGGATTCAGGCACCAGCAACGGCTGGCCGCTGAGGCCTTCGCTGGCCATGGCGACCTTCAGCCGCTCATACATGATCCGCTCGTGGGCCGCGTGCATGTCCACCAGGACCAGGCCCTGAGCGTTTTCCGAGAGAATATAGATACCCTTGAGCTGCGCCAGGGCATAGCCCAGCGGTGGAACATCGCCCTGCCCATCGGGCAGCGTCGCGGCGCCGGTTTCAGGCAGGGGTTTGAAAAACTCCCGATAGGCCGCCTGGGCTTCGGCGACCGGCACGTTCGATTGTGGACGCGGGGTGTATTGATACTGATAGCCGCTGCCTGCGCCGCTACCCGCCGAGCTGTAGTTCGGTTGGGATTGAGGTTGCTCCAGCAAGGTATTGGCTGCCAGGCGCATCTCGCCCTGGGGACCGAACTCGCCAGCTTCCAGGCCGGTCGGGCGAACCATGCCCGCCACCGCAGCCGGCGCAGCCAACTGGTCTTCCGGGCGCACATCGCCCAAGGCACGGTGCAGGGTGCCGTAAAGAAAATCGTGCACCATGCGCCCATCGCGAAAGCGCACTTCATGCTTGGTCGGGTGCACGTTGACGTCCACCACCGACGGATCGACCTCGAAGAACAATACGAAGGTCGGATGCCGACCATTGAACAGCACGTCGCGATAAGCCTGGCGTACCGCGTGAGCCACCAGCTTGTCGCGCACGGCCCGGCCGTTCACATAGAAGTACTGCAAATCCGCCTGGCTGCGGGAGAAGGTCGGCAACCCGACCCAGCCCCACAGGTGCAAGCCATTGCGCTCCACCTCGATGGGCAATGCCTGCTCCAGGAAACCCGAGCCGCACACCGCCGCCACGCGCCGGGCGCGGGCTGCATCGTCACGAGCCTCATGCAGGCTGAGGATGGTCTTGCCGTTGTGGCGCAGATGAAAGGCCACGTCGAAACGCGCCAGGGCCAGGCGCTTGATGACTTCTTGCAGGTGATCGAATTCGGTTTTCTCGGCCTTCAGGAACTTGCGTCGGGCCGGGGTATTGAAGAACAGGTCGCGCACTTCCACCGAGGTGCCCACCGGGTGGGCGGCGGGCTGGACCCGGGAAGCCATGTCCCGGCCTTCAGTCTCGACTTGCCATGCCTGGTCGGCGTCACGGGTGCGCGAGGTGAGGGTCAGGCGCGACACCGAACTGATGGATGCCAGAGCCTCGCCACGGAACCCCAGGCTCATGACGCGTTCGAGGTCTTCCAGGTCGCGGATCTTGCTGGTGGCGTGACGCGCCAGTGCCAGCGGCAGGTCATCGGCGGGAATACCGCCGCCGTCGTCGCGCACCCGCAGCAGCTTGACGCCGCCCTGCTCGACATCCACATCGATACGCCGGGCACCGGAATCGAGGCTGTTTTCCAGCAGTTCCTTGATGACCGACGCCGGGCGCTCGACGACCTCGCCAGCGGCGATCTGGTTCGCCAGCCGGGGGCTGAGCAGCTCGATGCGGGCGTTGCCGCCAATCACTTCATCACTCATTGCTGGGCCGCCACTTCATTGCCGGGGATGGTCAGGGTCTGGCCGATCTTGAGCTCGTCGCTCTTGAGGTTGTTGGCGCTGCGCAAGAGCGCGGGCGACACCTGGTAGCGAACGGCGATCATCGCCAGGGTTTCGCCAGGGGTGACCCGGTGGTCCCGTGGGCCCTGGGCGATCTTGCCGGAATCACGCAACCAGGCGATGTAGGTGCCCGGCGGCGGATTCTGCTGGAAGAATTGCCGCACGCCACTGCTGATGGACCGGGCCAGCGCCTGCTGATGACTGGAAGACGTCAGTTTGGAGGCTTCGTTGGCGTTGGAGATGAAACCGGTTTCCACCAGGATCGACGGGATGTCCGGCGATTTGAGCACCATGAACCCAGCCTGCTCGACGCGCTGCTTGTGCAACGGCGTGACACGACCGATGTTGCTCAGGACCTTCTGGCCGACGTTCAGGCTGGACGTCAGCGAGGCTGTCATCGACAGGTCGAGCAACACGCCAGCAAGCATCCGGTCCTTGTCGTCGAGGCTGACGTTGCCGGCACCGCCAATCAGGTCGGAACGGTTTTCGCTGTCGGCCAGCCAGCGGGCAGTCTCGGAGGTGGCGCCACGGTCGGACAGCGCGAACACCGAGGCCCCGAACGCCGCCGCCGAAGGGGCAGCGTCGGCATGAATGGAGACGAACAGGTCGGCCCCCTTCTTGCGGGCGATCTCGGTACGGCCGCGCAATGGAATGAAGTAGTCGCCGGTACGGGTCAATTCGGCGCGGAAGCCTTTCATGCCGTTGACCTGGCGTTGCAGTTCGCGAGCGATGGACAGCACCACATCTTTTTCCCGCTGCCCACGCGAGCCCGAGGCTCCCGGGTCTTCGCCACCGTGGCCGGCGTCGATTACCACAATGATGTCACGCTTTCCGGCCGGGGCCGGTGGCAGCTTGATAGCCGGTTCGGCAGGCGTCACCGGTACCGCTGGAACCGTGGCGACATTGGAGGGGGGCGGTGGCGGCGGTGCGGCATCGGCCGGGTTGTCGAACAGATCCACCACCAGTCGGTTGCCGTACTGGGCATTGGGGGCCAGGGTAAAGCTTTTCGGGGTCACGGCTTTTTTCAGGTCGATGACCACCCGCAGGTCGGTCGGCGTGCGCTGCGCCGAACGCATCGCGGTAATCGGTGTGTTGGCGGTGGCCACGTTCAGCGGCGCGCCCAGGGACGCGCCATTGATGTCGATCACCAGGCGATCCGGGGCGGTCAGGGTGAATACGCTGTGCTGTACCGGGCCCGTCAGGTCGAACACCAGCCGAGTATTGTCCGGCGCTCGCCAGAGGCGAACGCTGTTGACCTTCGTCTCAGCCACAGCATCGACGGCCAGTGCCGTAAGCAACAGTCCTACGACAGCAACCACCGCGCGAAAGCGCATACCAAACCCCATCATCAATTAGTTTCCAGTGCCAACTCGGCACACCACGACTCGCCACGCGAGCCTTGCGGGGTCAGTTTCACCGAACGCCCGCCATTCTGCGCGCCAATGGTAATGGTCAGGTCAGGCTTTGGCAAAAAGCCTGCACCCTTGCAGGGCCATTCGATCAGGCACAAGGCATCGTCTTCGAAATAATCACGGATGCCGAGAAACTCAAGCTCCTCAGGGTCCACCAACCGATACAAATCGAAATGGAAGGCGCGGATATCACCGATTTCGTAGGGCTCTACCAGTGTGAACGTAGGACTTTTTACCGCGCCAACATGCCCGAGGCCGCGAATGATGCCCCGTGACAGAGTGGTCTTGCCCGCGCCAAGGTCGCCTTCGAGAAAAATCAGGCCGTGGCCTGCCGTAGTACGCGCAATGCGGGCACCGAATTGCGCCATGGCTTGCTCGTCAGCCACATACAGGGTTACTTCAGGCAAGGTGATTGCTCCTCCAACAACTGACGAATGGCCGGGATCAGATCGGTCGCCGCCAGGCCTCGGCCCGACCGGCCGGCTTGCGCACCGGCATTGGCATGCAGCCAGACCGCCAGGCACGCGGCCTCGAAGCCTTCCATGCCTTGGGCCAGCAAGGCGCCGACCACGCCAGCCAGCACGTCCCCCAGGCCGGCGGTGGCCATGGCCGGATGGCCCTGACTGCAAACGGCCAGGCGACCGTCCGGGCTGGCAATCAGGCTGCCGGCGCCCTTGAGGATCACCGTGGCGGTGTATTTCTTGCTCAACGCCAGGGCCGCTGCCGGCCGGTCGGCCTGCACCTGGGCCGTGGAAATCGCCAGCAGCCGTGCCGCCTCCCCCGGATGCGGAGTGATCACGCAGTGCTCGGGCAAGCGGACAGCACCGGTGCTCAGCAGGTTCAGCGCGTCGGCGTCCCACACTTGTGGCAATGGTGCATTGGCCACCGCCGACAACAGACTGCGCCCCCAGGCGGCTTGTCCCAATCCAGGTCCGACCACCAGCACGTCAGCCTGCTCCAACAGGCCCATCAACTGATTCGCCGAATGAGTACCCTGCGCCATGACCTCCGGCAAACGCGTCAGCGCCGCCGAGACATGCTCGCTGCGGGTTGCCATGGAAACCATCCCTGCGCCACAACGCAGGGCGCTTTCGGCGCTCATCAGGATCGCTCCGCCAAATCCTCGATCGCCGCCGATCAACAGGACGTGACCGAACGAGCCTTTATGGGAAGTGGGTGCGCGAGGCGTCAGACGGGGGAGATTTTTTTGTGAGAGCAATCGTGCACTGAACGGTGCCGACTCAACGAGATCCGGATCGGCGTGCAGGTCGTCGAAGACCAGCTCACCGACTCGGTCCGCCGCATCGCCGGTAAACAGGCCCTGCTTCAGGCCAATGAACGTTACCGTCAGGTCAGCCGTGACCGCCGTACCCAGCACACGTCCGGTGTCGCTGCACAGACCGGAAGGGATATCGACCGCGGTGACCGGCAGCCCACTGACGTTGATCGTGTCGATTGCTCGCACATAGGGCTCACGCACATCGCCACTCAAGCCCGTGCCGAGCAAGGCGTCCAGCAGCACGCCACGCAACTCGGATTCGTCGGTCCATGCCTCAAGCGGCACGCCCACCGCCACGGCCTCGGCATGGGCAATGGCAGCGTCGCCCTGCAGGCGACGGGGCTCGCCTACCGTCAGCACTCGCACCGACCAGCCGGCACGGCGGGCCAGGGTCGCCACCAGAAATCCATCGCCGGCGTTATTGCCATGGCCTGTCATCACGGTCAGCTCAGCGGCCTTTGGCCAGCGCCGGACGATCGCCCGCCAAGTGGCACGGGCGGCGCGCTGCATCAATTCGAAGCCGGTGGTACCTGCCGCGATCAACTGTGCGTCGAGGGCCCGGATCTGCGCGGCACTGTACAGCGCGTCGGGAAAATCATCTTTAATGTGCGGCATGCGTCTTCGGGCTCCGATGTCTGGCAGAATTATACGCATCTCAGCTCCGGTTTCTCTCGCCACATGCCTGCCACTTCCACAGATCTCTCCGTCCTCGCCCAATCCATCAAGGACTGGGGCCGCGAGCTGGGCTTCCAGCAGGTCGGCATCAGCGGCCTGGACCTCGCCGAGCACGAGCAACATTTGCAACGCTGGCTCGAGGCCGGCTACCACGGCGAAATGGACTATATGGGCGCCCATGGCAGCAAACGCTCGCACCCCGAGGAGCTGGTGCCGGGCACGTTGCGCGTAGTATCCCTGCGCATGGACTACCTGCCGGGCGATACGCAAATGGCGCATATGCTCGGCCAACCGGAAAAAGCCTACGTCTCGCGTTATGCGTTGGGCCGCGATTACCACAAATTGATCCGTAAACGCGTGCAACAATTGGCAGAAAAAATCCAGGCGGTCATCGGCCCTTTCGGTTACCGCGCCTTTGTCGACAGCGCCCCTGTATTGGAAAAAGCCATCGCCGAACAGGCCGGCCTCGGCTGGATCGGCAAGAACACCCTCGTGCTGAACCGCAAGGCTGGCAGTTATTTCTTCCTGAGCGAGTTGTTCGTCGACCTGCCGTTGCCGGTCGATCCACCGCACGCCACCGAACACTGCGGGAAATGCACCGCCTGTCTGGATATCTGCCCCACGAACGCCTTTGTCGGCCCCTACCAGCTGGATGCCCGCCGCTGCATTTCCTACCTGACGATCGAGTTGAAGAACGCTATCCCGGAAGAACTGCGTCCGTTGATCGGCAACCGGGTGTTTGGCTGTGATGACTGCCAGATCGTTTGTCCATGGAATCGCTTTGCCCGACCGTCCGGGGAGAGCGACTTCAAGCCCCGTCACAACCTGGACAACGCCGGGCTGGCCGAACTGTTCCTGTGGGACGAGGACACCTTCCTCAAGAGCACCGAAGGCTCGCCGCTGCGCCGGGCAGGCTATGAGCGCTGGCTGCGCAATCTGGCGGTGGGCCTGGGCAATGCACCCTCAACGATTCCGGTACTGCAGGCGCTGCAAGCGCGGCGCGATCATCCTTCGCCACTGGTACGTGAACATGTGGAATGGGCGCTGCGTCAACACAACGGGCATCAAACCTCGTCGTTGTAGACGAACTTCGGCATTTCCCAGTGGAAGCGGATCGCCAGGAGCCGCAGCAGGAACCCGCCGAACAGCGTGATGA
Source organism: Pseudomonas uvaldensis (assembly GCF_021271205.1). Taxonomy (GTDB): domain Bacteria; phylum Pseudomonadota; class Gammaproteobacteria; order Pseudomonadales; family Pseudomonadaceae; genus Aquipseudomonas; species Aquipseudomonas uvaldensis. The sequence goes on along the minus strand of NZ_JAIWKS010000006.1, from coordinate 384,809 downwards.
GAATTGCCTGCTCGCTCGGCAATTGCAGGTACACGCACAGCAAGTAGCACCATGCCGCGGCAAACGAAACGCTGGCATACAGTTCGCGACGAAAGATCAGTGGAATATCGTTACAGAAAATGTCCCGCAGGATGCCACCGAATACACCAGTGATCACACCGCTGACAGACGCCACCAGCATGCCATGGCCCATTTCCAGGGCGGTCATGCAACCGATCAGTGTGAACGCCACCAGGCCCGCGGCGTCGAGCACCAGGAACATCGAGCGCAGATGACGCATCCAGCGCGCCAGGAACACCGTCAGCATCGCCGCCGCGGTGGTCAGCACCAGGTATTCCGGATGCTTGACCCAGGTGAGCGGGTAATGGCCCAGCAAAACGTCGCGCACCGAGCCGCCACCCAGGGCCGTGATACAAGCGATCAACACCACGCCAAACCAGTCCATGCCACGCCGCCCGGCGGACAGGGCGCCGGTCATGGCTTCGGCGGTGATGGCGATCAGATAAAGCATCAGCAACATGGCGGCGGTCCTGGCAGGAAGGCGCGCAGTCTAGCCATTTAGCGCCAGCACCAAAAGAGGGCAAGGCAACGGCCTCTACCTGAACCCCCTGTCCTTGATCCAGACAGCTCCCTCGCCACAAAAGCAATCTCGCCAGTCACTGGGGTGCTGTTTAGAACTTGATGAAATGCTTGCGGTAATGCTGCAACTCGGCGATGGACTCACGGATGTCGTCCAGTGCCAGGTGACTGCCGCCTTTCTGGAAGCTGTCGCGCACCTGTGGCGCCCAGCGGGCGGCCAGTTCCTTGAGGGTGGAAACGTCCAGATTGCGGTAATGGAAGTAGCTTTCCAGGGACTTCATATGGGTATAGAGGAAGCGACGGTCCTGGCAGATGCTGTTGCCGCAGATCGGCGACTTGCCTCTGGGCACCCACTGCTCAAGGAAGGCGATGGTCTGGGCTTCAGCCTCGGCCATGCTGATCTTGCTGTCGCGCACCCGTTGGGTCAGGCCCGAACCACCGTGCTGGCGAGTGTTCCATTCATCCATGCGGGCCAGGACTTCATCGCTGTGGTGGATCGCGATCACCGGACCTTCGGCCAGGGTGTTGAGATCACTGTCGGTGACGATAGTGGCCATTTCGATGATGACGTCGGTATCAGGATTCAGACCCGTCATTTCCAGGTCGATCCAGATCAGGTTTTGCGGATTTTGCATGGGGGGCTCCTCGGCGTAGCTGCGCAGTTTAGCCTAGGCAGGCCATTGGGCGTGCTAAACTCGCCGCCGTTTTATCCAATAGCTGCATTCTTCGATACGGAACACCCATGGCCAAACGCCAACTCAATCGCCGCCAGAACTGGCGCATCGAAAAGATCCAGGGCGAGCGCGCAGCCCGCGCCGCCAAACGTGAATCCAGCGCGGTGCAGGCGCTGGAAGGCGGCGATCTGGGCCCGGAACAGACCGGGCTGGTGATCGCCCACTTCGGTGTACAAGTCGAGGTCGAGGCCCAGGAAGGCGAACTGGCCGGACAAGTGTTCCGCTGCCACCTGCGAGCCAACCTGCCGGCCCTGGTGACGGGCGATCAGGTGGTCTGGCGGGCCGGCAACCAGGGTATCGGTGTGATCGTGGCCCAATTGCCGCGCCATACCGAACTGTGCCGTCCCGACAGCCGCGGCCAGCTCAAGCCGGTGGCAGCCAACGTCGACATGATTGTGATCGTGTTCGCCCCAATGCCCGAACCCCATGCCAACCTGATCGACCGTTACCTGGTAGCGGCCGAACACGCTGGCATCCGCCCGCTGTTGCTGCTCAATAAATTCGACCTGATCGATGAGCACAACGCCCCGGCATTGAACGCCTTGCTGGCGGTCTATCGCCAATTGGGCTACCCGGTACTGGAGGTCTCGGCCCACCACGGCAACGGCATGGAACAATTGCAACGGCAACTGGACGGGCGCATCAGCGTGTTCGTCGGCCAGTCGGGTGTCGGCAAGTCTTCATTGGTCAACAGCCTGCTGCCAGACGTTGAAACCCGTGTCGGGCCGTTGTCCGAACTGTCCGGCCAGGGCACCCACACCACCACCACCGCGCGCCTGTTCCACTTCCCAGGCGGTGGTGAGCTGATCGACTCGCCGGGCATTCGCGAATTCGGCCTGGGTCATGTCAGCCGGGCTGACGTAGAGGCCGGGTTCATCGAGTTCAATGACCTGATCGGCACTTGCCGATTCCGCGACTGCAAACACGACCGCGAGCCGGGTTGCGCCCTGCTCAAGGCATTGGAAGAAGGTCGGGTGCAGCAGCAGCGGATGAACAGCTATCGCTCGATCATTGCCAGTTTGCCGGAAAGCAGCTACTGACCCGGCAGGATGCCTTTCTGTGGCGGGCACCCATAAAAAAGCCGCGAATAATCGCGGCTTTTTTATTTGGGCTCACTGCGCGGGCGCTGCGGCCGGCTTCGGCGCGGCATCCTCGAACAGGTTCAGACGCTCGCGCAGTTCATGGGCCGGTACCGGCTGCTGATCTGCCGGCAAGGCGTTCGGATCAACCGCCGCACCCGGCGTCGCGGCCGGTGGCGCCTCGCCTGGGGCGCCCTGCCCCTGGGCAGGATCTGACGACGGTTCATCGGTCTGGGAGCCTTCGATGGCCTGCTGGGCCTTCTTGGTCAGCACCACGATGTCGATACGCCGGTTCACCGGGTTGAAGGGGTCCTTGCGGTCGAACAACGCCGACGAGGCATAACCGACCACCCGCGCCACCTGCTCGTCCGGATAACTGCCAGCCACCAGCGCACGACGGGCCGCGTTGGCGCGGTTGGCAGACAACTCCCAGTTACCGAAGTCGCCCTTGCCGATATAAGGCGTGGCATCGGTATGGCCGCTGATGCTGATCTTGTTCGGCACCGCCTTGATAGTGTCGGCCATGGCCAGCAGGATGTCCTCGAAATAAGGCTTCAGGCGCGCGCTGCCGGAGTCGAACATCGGCCGGTTCTCGGCGTCCATGATCTGGATGCGCAAGCCGTTCGGCGTGATCTCGAACAGGATCTGGTCCTTGAACTTCTGTAGCTGGGGGTTCTCCTCGACCTTGTTCTGCAATTCCTGGAGAAGCAGCTCCAGACGCTCGCGCTCGACCTGCTCGGCCATGCCTTCGGCCTCATTGGCATCGACCGTTGCCTTGTCGGGCTGAGGCTGGGATTTGACTTCGGGGTTGAGGGTGTTTTCCGGCGCCAGGACCGGAGAACCGCCCAGGTCAATGATGTACGGCGTGCCGCTTTCGGAAAAACCGACCGGGTCCTTGAAGTAGCCGGCGATGGCGATCTTCTGTTCCGGAGTCGCGGTGGACAGCAGCCACAGCACCAGGAAGAACGCCATCATCGCCGTCGCGAAGTCGGCGAACGCGATTTTCCAGGCGCCGCCGTGATGCCCCCCGGCGATGCGCTTGACGCGTTTTACGATGATCGGCTGGTTATTTTCCATAACTTAACGACCGCGAACCGCTTGTTCCAGCTCGGCGAAGCTTGGACGGTGCGCCGGATACAGGACCTTGCGACCGAACTCCACCGCCAACGATGGCGGCATGCCCGAGGCCGAGGCCACCAGGGACGCCTTGATGGCTTCATAGACGTTGAGCTCTTCCTTGGCATCGTGGGCCAGGGAATGAGCCAACGGGCCGAAGAACCCGTAGGCAGCCAGGATACCGAAGAAGGTACCGACCAGCGCCGCACCCACGTGCAGGCCGATGGACTTCTGGTCGCCATCGCCCAGGGAGGCCATGGTCACCACGATGCCCAATACCGCAGCGACGATACCGAAGCCGGGCATACCGTCGGCGATACCGTTGACGGCGTGGGACGGGTGCTCCAGGTCTTCCTTGAGACTGTACAGTTCCATGTCGAACAGGCCTTCCAGCTCATGGGGAGCCATGTTGCCGGACGACATGATGCGCAGGTAGTCACAGATGAACGCCGTCATCCGGGCGTCCTTGAGCACGGAGGGATACTTGGCGAAGATCGGGCTGGCGGCGGCGTCTTCGATGTCGCCTTCGATCGCCATCATGCCTTCGCGGCGGCTCTTGTTGAGGATCTCGTAGATCAGGCCCAGCACTTCCAGATAGAAAGTGTGACTGAAGCGCGAACCGAACATGCTCAGGGATTTCTTGAGCACGTGCATGGTCATGTAGCCGGGGTTGGCCTGCAAAAATGCGCCAAGGGCCGCACCACCGATGATCAGCACCTCGAAGGGCTGGATCAGGGCGGCAATCTTGCCATGGGAGAGCACGTATCCGCCGAGCACGCTCGCGAACACGACAATGATGCCGATAATTTTAGCCATAGATAGAAAGTACTTATTTAAGTCGGGTTCAAGGTCATATTCGGAAGCTGGAAAATCTCTTCTTCTCCTTATCGGCAAAACTGCGCCAGACTATAGCCAGTTCTGGCGAAAAGCCAATTTTGCCCTGTTGCAGCATGGGATGATCACGTCCAGCCATGGCTAACGAAACGAAAGTTCCAACTCCGCGACCGACCACGCTCGAAGGCTGGGTAAAGCTGCTCGCGGGCGTCCATCTGCCGGTGCCGCAGGCCAGTCACGACCTGGTCTGCAAGGCCGTCGCCGACAGCAACCGCTCGTTGCGCGATATCGCCGAGCTGATGCAGGACAGCCCCGCCCTCGCCCTGAGCGTCATCCGCGAAGCCAACCATCACACCCATGGCAACCTCGCCGAGCCCGCGGAAAATCTGGAAGTGGCCATCAACCGTCTCGGCCTCAAGCGCACCGAGGAGCTGCTGGTACGCCTGCCCTCGCTGCCTGAGAGAGAAATTCCCGTCGCGCTGCGCCAACTGCAATTGATAAGCCAACACGCCACCCAACAAGCCAATGGTTTTTTCGCCAGTCGCCTGGCGCGGCTGTGGCAGGACATTCACTGGGGCAGCCTGTTGTTCCTCTCGCCACTCTGGCCCATGGCGCTGACGCATCCGCGCCTGCTGGGGGAATGGGAGCAGCGGGTTCTCCATCAGGGCCAGCAGGCCAGCGAGGTAGAGCGCGAGCTGTTCGGCGTCGGCCTGTTGAACATCTGCCTGGCGATGGTAGAAGCCTGGCGCCTTCCGATCTGGGTAGCACAGGGTTATCGGTTGCTGCTCAACGAACGTCACGAGCTGGTGAAAGTCTTGCGCATCGCCCGGGACAGCGAACATCCACTGCGTCAGCAAAATCGCCTGGACGATGACCCGACCCTGCGGCGCTGGCTCAATCAACCGGCCAACACCGTGCTGCTGGCTAATGGCCTGGCGCTTTCGGCGCACCATGCCTGGGACGACGCCCACAGCGCACGCTGGCAATACCTCACAGGCTTGTACCTGCAAATTCCTGTTGAGGAGATCCAGCAGCAACTGCACCAACAAGCAGCCATCAGCGCCCGTCAGCACAGCATGCCAGACCTCTGGCACCCGGCGGCGGCCCTGATCTGGCCCCCCGGCAGCCGCCGCATCCCCTCCGGACGATCGTCGACTTCCCCCTCCAGCACCGTCGACCTGGCCCGGTGGCGCCAACAATGCACCGCCTTGCTGGTGGAACCGAGCCCCTTCAGCAACGCCATGCACCTGACCACCGCCGCCCGCGACGCCCTGGCGGCGTGCGGCATGCGCCGGGTGATGATCCTGATGGCCGACCGCAGCCAGACCAATGTGCGGGTACACCAGACCGCCGGCCTGCCCAGCGAGGCAACGTCCATGAGTTTTCCCATCGGCCAGAGCAAGGTCTTACAGCGGCTGCTGGCACAACAGGCACAGGTTCGCCTGAACCCTGAAAACAACGCCCAGTTTTCGGCACTGTTGCCGCCGGTCCTGCGCGGCCTGTTCAAGGGCGAGCACCTGCTGTTGCGCTCACTGACCTGCAATGGCCGGGTCATCATGCTGGTGGTCGTGGACCAGGGCGGCGGACCGTTTTCGGACGTGACAGTCCAGGCCTTCGGCAAAACCGTGCAATGTATCGAGCGGGCCCTGCATACCTTTACCAACCGCGGCCGTTGAACTTGGTACAATCCTTTCCCTTTGCGCTCCAGGAGACCTCACATGCCTGACTTCTCTGGCTTGCCGCTGGTGATCGAACCGAGCGACCTGCTTGCGCGCCTCGACGCCCGCGAACTGATTCTGGTGGACCTGACCAGCGTCGCCCGCTACAGCACCGGCCACATTCCCGGCGCGCGCTTTGTCGATCCCAAGCGTACGCAACTGGGCCAGCCCCCGGCGCCAGGCCTGTTGCCGGCAAAGGCCGATCTCGAAACGCTGTTTGGCGAGCTCGGGCACAACCCGGATGCGGTCTACGTGGTCTATGACGACGAAGGCGGCGGCTGGGCCGGGCGTTTTATCTGGCTGCTGGATGTCATCGGCCACTCGAACTATCACTACCTCGACGGCGGCCTGCTGTCGTGGCTGGACGAAGGCCTGCCGGTGACCACCGAAGTACCGGCCAGCGCTGGCGGCCCGGTGGCGCTCACGCTGCACGACGAGCCCACCGCCACCCGCGAATATTTGCAGAGCCGTCTCGGCGCCGCCGACCTGGCGATCTGGGACGCACGCGGCCCGCTGGAATACACCGGGGAAAAAGTCGTGGCGGCCAGAGGCGGACACATCCCGGGCGCGATCAATTTCGAATGGACCGCTGGCATGGACTCGGCACGCAACCTGCGTATCCGCCGGGACATGCCCCAGATCCTCGAGCGCCTGGGTATCACACCGGACAAAGAAATCATCACCCATTGCCAGACTCACCACCGCTCCGGCTTCACCTATCTGGTGGCCAAGGCGCTCGGCTACCCACGGGTCAAAGGCTATGCCGGCTCCTGGGGCGAATGGGGCAACCACCCCGATACCCCTATCGAGCTTTGAAGGTTCCCAAAAAGGACGATTAATGAAAAACCGCTTGTTTATCCTCACCCAGTACCTGCTGCCTCACCACCTGCTGTCGCGGCTGGCCGGCTGCATCGCCGAATGCCGCGTGCGCTGGTTCAAGAACGCATTCACCGCGTGGTTCGCCAAGCGCTATCAAGTGGACATGTCCCAAGCCCTGGTGGAGGACCTGACTGCGTACGAGCATTTCAACGCCTTCTTCACCCGCGCCCTGAAGGACGGCGCCCGCCCGCTGGACGAAACGCCTGGCGCGATCCTCAGCCCCGCCGACGGCGCCGTCAGCCAGCTCGGCCCGATCGAGCACGGTCGGGTGTTCCAGGCCAAGGGCCACAGCTTCAGCGTGCTGGAACTGCTGGGCGGCGACTCGGCCAATGCAGCGCCGTTCATGGGCGGCGATTTCGCCACTATCTACCTGTCACCCAAGGATTATCACCGCGTGCACATGCCGCTGGCCGGCACGCTGCGGGAGATGGTCTACATTCCGGGGCGGATCTTTTCGGTCAACCAGACCACCGCCGAAAACGTTCCGGAACTGTTCGCCCGTAACGAACGCGTAGCCTGCATCTTCGACACCGAGCGCGGCCCCATGGCCGTGGTGCTGGTGGGCGCGATGATCGTGGCGTCCATCGAAACCGTCTGGGCCGGTCTGGTCACGCCCCCCAAGCGCGAGCTCAAGACCTTCCGCTACGACGAAGCCGCCCGTGCGCCGATCCATCTGGAAAAAGGTGCCGAACTGGGCCGCTTCAAGCTGGGTTCCACTGCCATCGTCCTGTTCGGACCGGGCCAGGTGAAATGGGCCGAGGAGCTGGTGGCCGGTTCGCCGGTGCGGATGGGCCAAGGCCTGGCTTTGCCCAAGGCCTGAGTCACCGACCACCCTGTGGGGGGCGAGCCTGATCGCTCCCACAGGTCTATCCAGTACAGATCGAGCACCTCTTTCGGCCACACCTGCTAGAGTTGAAGGCATCCTTTTCGTTTTCAGCCGGAGCCCGTCCACGGCATGAATGAGACCCGCCCTCTCCAGCTATTGCGCGTCTTGACCCCGACGCAATCACGCCTGTCGTTCTGCGATGCCACACCGCGCGACCTCAAACGCTGGATCGCCAACCTGCCCAAGGCCAATATCGGCGAAACGGCCCGCCTGCTATACCAGGCCATCGGCGAACTCAACCTGATGCTCACACCCAGCGAAAACCGCCTGCAGTTGCTCGAATTGCTGCGCCCCGAGGTGTATTACGTCTGCAAGCACCTGGAGCGGCACTTCCTGCAGCAAGCTATCGTGCTGGACGACCGTTCGCGCAAAATCGTCAACCTGTGCCAGGCCCTGCAAAGTCATCTGGCGATGGGCTACAAACAGATCGTGGCGCGCATCGCACCGAAATTCACCAAGGACCGCGCCCGCCTGCTGAGCACCGCACTGCAACGTGCGATACATGCCCTTAACGGCCCGCTGATGCGCGCCACCGAGCTGTACAGCCCGGTGCCTGAAGGGTTATGGCTCGACTTGCACCAGTTGTACCGGATCGCCTGCCAGCATCGGTTGCAGCATCAGGGCGTCAGCGACGAGCTGGCCAGTCAGGTCCAGCAACTGAGTCCGGAGCAAAGTTATGTTGTTGCCCTGCTGTTGGGCGCATCACGCAGCAATCAGCTGCGCCAGGGTCAGATAGCCCGATTGGCCGAAGTGCTTGAAACGTGGAGCCAGTCGATCAAGCTGGACCCGGCCAACTCGGCCTCCAGTTTGTTTGCCGTCGCACCGGAACTCGATGTCGGGCCTCGCTACCGCTCCAAATTCAGGGCCGAGCAACAGCCAGGCCTGCTGGGGTTCGATCCTCAACCGCTGGTACGCGCCATCGCCCTCCATCTGCAGCAACCTGCCGACCACACCTTGCCGGTACCTGGCGGAATGAGTGCCGATACCTTGCAACACCTGCAGGCGGCCTGGGGCGAGGCCGTCGAGCGCAGCTTCCAGCGTACCGAGGGCAATGGCACGCTGACATTGTGCGTGGGCATGAGCGCGCTGCATTACTACCTCGGCGGCGAACGCTCTTTCAGCGAAATTCTAAAGAGCCCCACCACACGCAAGGCCCGATTCGAAGCGTCCACAAGCAAGACCAACGACACCTGGAAACAGGCCTTCGACGCCGCGCCCGCCGGGGACAGCGACCTGTTGCCCTACGAAGAAATCGAGTATCCGGCCAACCCGTCCGACGAAGATGGCAGCGGCTCGGACCACCGGCACCATTTCCCAACCTACGAGCTGCCGATCATCAACCATAGCCCCGGGGGTTACTGCCTCGGTTGGCCGAAGGAAGTACCGGAACAATTGCAAGCCGGGGAAATGGTCGGCATCCGGGACGCCAACGATCAGGCCTGGAGCATTGCCGTGGTGCGCTGGATCCGCCAGGTGCGCAACGGCGCCATGCAAATGGGCATCGAATTGGTCGCACCCTATGCCCAGCCTTGCGGCTTGCAGCTGGTTCGGGAGCCGGATGAGCAAGGTCATTATTTACGGGGCCTGCTGCTGCCGGAGATCAGCGCCATCGACCTGCCACCCACCATGATCGCCCCACGCCTGCCCTTCCAGGAAGGGCAAAAGGTGGTGATCAATACCAATGGCCAGGAACACCGGGCCGGACTGGACCGCCGGGTAACCAGCACCCATAGCTTCAACCAGTTCGCCTATCACCAGGAGGATTCGGAGCCCACCGGGAAGGGTGACTCCGAGGGGGATTTCGATTCGTTGTGGAAATCGCTTTAGGCTTGAACACATACCCCGTGGCGAGGGAGTTTGTTCCCTCGCCCACGGGAATGCGCAGGGCGGTTAGAGCTGCCCGTCGCGATCCCTGAAGCCCAGCAGATACAACACCCCATCCAGCCCCAGGGTCGAGATCGCCTGCCGGGCCGACTGCTTGACCAGCGGCTTGGCGCGGAACGCCACACCCAGGCCCGCAATCGCCAGCATCGGCAAATCGTTGGCACCGTCGCCCACGGCGATGGTCTGCTCAAGGCGCAGGCCTTCTTTCTCAGCCAGTTCGCGCAGCAGGTCCGCCTTGCGCTGGGCATCGACGATCGGCTCCACAGCCACGCCGGTCACCTTGCCGTCCACCACTTCAAGCTCGTTGGCGAACACGTAGTCGATGCCAAGCTTGGCCTGCAACTGCCTGGCGAAATAGGTGAAGCCACCGGACAGAATCGCTGTCTTGTAGCCCAGGCGCTTGAGCTCGGCGAACAGGGTCTCGGCGCCTTCGGTCAAGCGCAGTGACGCACCGATGGAGTCCAACACGCTGACGTCCAGACCTTGCAGCAACGCCAGGCGCTCCTTGAAGCTGGCACGGAAATCCAGCTCACCGGCCATGGCTCGCTCGGTGATGGCCGACACCTTGTCGCCCACGCCGGCCGCTTTCGCCAGTTCATCGATGACCTCGGCCTCGATCAAGGTCGAATCCATGTCGAACACCGCCAGGCGGCGATTGCGACGGAACAGCGAATCTTCCTGGAAGGCGATATCGACGTTCAGCTCCTGAGCAACGCTGAGGAACTCGGCACGCAGCGCCTGGGGATCGGCCGGCTCGCCGCGCACGGAAAACTCGATGCACCCCTTGCCCCTGTCGGCCGGGGTGTCCAGCGGCATCCGCCCGGACAGTCGGTCGATGTGGTCGATGTTCAGGCCATATTTGGCGGTGATCGCACTGACACGTTGCAATTGCTCGGCGGTGACCTTGCGAGTCAGCAGGGTGACGATGTGACGCTGCTTGCCCTGGCCCGCGACCCAATGCTGGTAATCCGCTTCGGATACCGGCGTGAAACGCACCTGTTGGTCGAGTTTGTAAGCGGTGAACAGGATGTCCTTGAGCACCGACTTGCCCTGTTCGGCGTCCGGGATTTCAACCAGGATGCCAAAAGATAGCGTGTCGTGAATCACCGCCTGGCCGATGTCGAGAATGTTTACACCACCTTGGGCCAGGACGCCGGTAATGGCCGCAGTCAGACCCGGACGGTCGCTGCCAGTGATGTTTATCAGGACGATTTCGCGCAAGGCGCACCCCCGCAGGTGGAAAAAAACCGCATTCTACCCACTTTCGGTGACCATCGGGCACCGCCAGTGCTTTGCCGGTCATGGGCCTGTCGCTATACTGCGCGTCAATTTCACGGACAAAGAGCCGAGCTCAGTGAACCGGCCCACGCCAGTCAAGACCGACAATTTCTTCCTGCTGATCTTCCGTGCACTGCGCCACCGTCGCGTGCCGATCGCATTGCGCATCGCCAGCCATAACGTGATCCTGGTCGCCCTGGCCCTGGTCATCTATGCCTGCGTGATGGGCTTGCAGTTCAAGCAGGCGATGCACGAACAGGCCGACGCCCTGGGTGAGAGCCTGACCACCCAGACCGCCACGTCCGCTACCGAGTTGCTGGTGTCCAATGACATCCTCAGCCTCAATGTGCTGCTCAACAACCTGACCAAGAACAAATTGGTGGCCCACGCCGCCATCTACAGCGTGGACAACCGCATCCTCGCCGAAGCCGGCCAGCGTCCCAAGCCGGGCCTGCTGGGCGAGTCCGGTGGCATGTACCAGAGCAAGATCACCTTCCAGGACGTGACCGCCGGGCAACTGCGCATCAGCCTGGACATGGACCAGTTCCAGCAACCAATGACCATCAGTCTCCAAAGCATGGGCATTCTCAGCGCGATACTGTTGGCCCTGGCCTTGGCCTTGAGCCTGCGCCTGGGACGGCACCTTTCCACGCCGTTATTGCAATTGCGCCTCTGGCTGCGGGACATCGACGAACATACGCCGGCCACCCAACGCCAGGACGAAATCGGCGACCTCGCCCGACAGCTGCACGCCAGCTTCGCACCGGAGCCCGAGCCCGTACCGGAGCCTGAAGAGATCGACCTCGACGATGACGAGCCCGGTTTCGAAGTACGCAACCTGCGCGATCCCGGCTTCGACGAAAGCCCGCCAATGCCTGCGGCCAAGGCTGCCCCACGCCACGTGGTGCGCACGGTTGAGGACGACGAGGACGACGCCTTCGCCGATTTGCGGGACGAATCGATTGCCGGGGAACCGCGACCGGCCGCCCGGGCCGTGGCCTCGAACCAGCCACAGCACAGCGCCGTACTGGCCGTGCAATTGGGCGCCCAGGACCAGTTGCGCCGCCTGCCCCAGGCGCGCCTGAAAGAACTGCTCGAACGCTATCGCGATTGCCTCGACCAGGCCGCCTCGCTTTACCAGGGTGAGTTGCACACCCTGAACGATGGCAGCACCCTGATGCTGTTCCACACCGAAGACAGCGGCGACGACTATCTGACCAACGCCATCTGCTGCGGAGAACTGCTGCGGGCGCTGGGTCATCAGTTGCAGATCGAAGTGGCCGACAGTGGTATCACCCTGCAACTGCAATTGGGCCTGACTTTGGGCGAGGGGCTGTTCGGCCTGAGCCAGATTGATCTGTTGCTGACCGAAACAGCCCAGGATGCCCTGGCCTTGTCACAGCACAGCCGCAACCTGCTGCTGGTGGAGCGCAAGATCAACGACGACGCCCTGATCCGCCAGCGCACCCGTATCCGTCCTATCGCCAGCCCTGAAGGCGCCTGCTGCGTGGAACGGCTGATGGAACCCTATCCGTCCTTGCTGGAGCGGCAACTGGCGCGGATGCACGAGCGCCAGGCCTGATCCAGTAGCTGGTACGACGAAGCCCGCAGATGAGTGATTGCCTGCGGGCTTTTTTGTTGTCTGCGGCCTCCCAATCGCGAGCAGGCTCGCTCCCACAAGGGATCCAAGGGGGTTACAGAATCCGCGTCCACTGGAGATCTCTGTGGGAGCGGGCTTGCTCGCGAAGAGCCGGCACAGACATCAGAAATCCACCACCCAGAAACAACAAAGCCCGCTTCAACGCGGGCTTTGTCATGTATCCAGTCCAATCCTCAGAACCTGAACACTTCCATATCCGTACGAATCGGCAAGGCCATCGGAATCTTCGGGGACTTCTCCGGCTCGACAGGCTTGGCCTGGGTCGGAGCTGGCTTGCGCGTTGGCGCTTCGACGATCGGAGGCTGGTTGGCCAAAGGCTTGAGCGCCGTCGATAGCTGCTCGGCCAGGCGTTGTACCAGAACGCCTTGAGCCTGGACCTGGGCAGCGGTCGTACCGGCATGCTGCTCCTGCAAATGAACGATACGGTTCTCGCGGACCTTGCCGCGACGGTCGATCAACCGCCATTGAGCGTCGAGCACTGCCGGTTGCGACTTGCCTGAGTCCAGGCGGGTAATTGACAGCAGCACCTGGACATCCGGGGTGAAGCCCTGGGTAGCTGGTGCCAGAACGACGCGCTGACTGTCCAGATGCCCGGCTACCTGACGCAGCAGCAACTGGTCGATGTCCGAGGAAAGACTTCCGGCCCAGCGACCGTCGGTGGCGGCCTGCAGGCTGCCATCGGGTTGGCGTTGCAGCAAGGTTTCGCGTTGCAGGTAATCAGCGATCAACACAGGACCCAGCAACACAGCCATACCTGTGCTTTGCGCAGGCTGGGCCGGGGTCCCACTGTCGAGTTGATACAGCGACACCGGTTGATTGACGCTGCAGCCCGCCAGGCCAAGCAGACCGGCGAGCCAGAGAATAGGGAGGCGCAGAGCAGTCATCGTTCCGTCCAGGTGGCGGCCACAAGGCTTACCACAGTGAAAAAATACTCGGTCATTATGAAGAACGCTCGGCCACGCCGGCGCTTGAAAGGGCCTATCATCCGTGAATATGCGTTCCGACTCCAGCGCGAAAGCACCGATCTGCGGCTTTTAATCGCAGACCGAGGCCTCTGTTACGCCTGATTCAGGTTTTCGACGAGCAGCGCATCCACTCGCTGGAAACCCCTCGGAAGCTTGTTGCCCCGGCGACCGCGTTCACCCTTGTAATGCTCAAGATCGTCCGCTTTCAATGAAAGCGTACGCTTTCCAGCCTGCAGCACAAGCGTGGCACCCTCCGGTAATACTGCAATATCCGTGACAAATTCCTCACGGCTCGCAACCCGTTCGCCGGAAATGCCGATTATTTTGTTGCCTTTACCTTTCCCCAGCTGTGGCAGGTCGCTGATCTTGAAGACCAGCAAACGGCCTTCGGTCGTCACCGAAGCCAGCCAGTCGTTATCCCGGTCGGCGACCGATCGCGGTGCAATGACCCTGGCGTTGTTCGGCAGGCTCAACAGGGCCTTGCCCGCCTTGTTCTTGGCTTGCAGATCCTCGCCCTTGACCACGAAACCGTAGCCGGCGTCCGACGCGATAACGTACAACCCGTTATCATCAGGCATCAGCACGCATTCAAAAGTTGCACCCGCTGGCGGAGTTAATCGACCGGTCAGCGGTTCGCCCTGGCCCCGAGCCGACGGCAGGGTATGGGCGGCGACCGAATAGCTGCGCCCCGTCGAGTCGATGAACACCGCAAACTGGTTCGAGCGCCCAGGCGCCAGGGCCTTGAAACCATCCCCGGCCTTATAGGAAAGCCCCGCAGCGTCAATATCGTGACCCTTGGCGGAGCGCACCCAGCCTTTCTCCGACAGTACGACGGTCACTTTCTCATTTGGCAACAGGTCATGTTCGCTCAACGCCTTGGCTTCGGCGCGCTCGACGATAGGCGAGCGACGGTCGTCACCGTAGGTTTCGGCATCCTTGAGCAACTCGCTGCGCACCAGCTTCTTGAGCTTGGCTTCGCTGCCCAGCAGGGCGAGCAGCTTGGCCTGCTCCTTGAGCAACTCATCCTGCTCGGCGCGCAACTTCATCTCTTCCAGCCGTGCCAATTGCCGCAAGCGGGTGTCCAGGATGTAGTCGGCCTGGACTTCGCTCAGGGCAAAACGCTCGATGAGCCTGGCCTTGGGCTGATCCTCGGTACGAATGATGTGGATCACTTCGTCCAGGTTGAGATAGGCGATCAGCAAGCCGTCCAACAGATGCAGGCGGCGCTCGACCTTGTCCAGGCGGAATTGCAGGCGGCGGCGCACTGTTTTAACGCGAAACTCCAGCCACTCCACCAGCAGCGCCCGCAGATTCTTCAGTTGCGGCTTGCCGTCCAGGCCAATGATGTTGATGTTGACCCGGTAGCTGGACTCCAGATCGGTACTGGCGAAGAGATGTTGCATCAACGCCTCATGATCGACCCGGCTGTTGACCGGAATGATCACGATGCGGCACGGATTTTCATGGTCGGACTCGTCGCGCAAGTCGGCCACTTGCGGCGCTTTGGATGGTTTTGCCTGCATCATCGCGGCAATTTGTTCCAGAACCTTGGCCCCGGACACCTGATGCGGCAGCGCGGTGACGATGATGTCGCCGTCCTCGATGTGGTACACGGCGCGCATACGCACCGAACCACGACCGGTTTCATAGATTTTCAACAAATCCGCCCGAGGCGTGATGATTTCCGCCTCGGTCGGGTAGTCCGGCCCTTGGATATGCTCGCACAGCTGCTCCACCGTGGCTTTCGGCTCGTCCAGCAGGCGCACGCAGGCGGTGGCGACTTCCCGCAGGTTGTGGGGCGGCACGTCAGTGGCCATGCCCACGGCAATGCCCGTGGTGCCATTGAGCAGGATATTCGGCAAACGCGCCGGTAACACCAGGGGTTCATCGAGGGTACCGTCGAAGTTCGGCCCCCAGTCCGCCGTGCCCTGCCCCAGTTCGCTGAGCAGCACTTCGGAATAACGCGACAGCCGCGCCTCGGTGTAACGCATCGCGGCGAAGGACTTCGGATCGTCCGGCGCACCCCAGTTACCCTGGCCGTCCACCAGTGTGTAGCGGTAGCTGAACGGCTGGGCCATCAGCACCATGGCCTCGTAGCACGCCGAGTCGCCATGGGGGTGAAACTTGCCGAGCACGTCGCCGACAGTCCGCGCCGACTTCTTGTGCTTGGCGTCGGCGTCTAGCCCCAACTCGCTCATGGCATAGACGATCCGCCGCTGAACCGGCTTCAAGCCGTCGCCGATGTGCGGCAGGGCGCGGTCCATGATCACGTACATGGAGTAATTGAGGTAGGCATTTTCGGTGAAGTCAGCCAGCGATCGGCGCTCTACGCCGTCCAAGCTGTCTGCAAGAATGTCGCTCATGCGGGCCTCATCAGTTCATTGTCTGGCGCGGCGGGAATGCCGCCGCGCAGGGTAAATTCAAATGTGTAGGGGATGTGCCGGTTCATGGCGAGGCACTCCAGCCACCCTCGGGTGCGGCAAAACGCCAGACGATCGGTCGTTCTTCGCCGTCGGCCCGTGCCCCGTCGTTATTATCCAGGCCGATCCAGGCGCCTTCGGCGTCCACCACCAGCGCTTCGGCCAGACCGTAGGCTTGAGCGTAACGACGATGGTCCTGCAACGCCTCGGCGGCGAACGACCAGCAGCGCTCCACATTGGCGGTCTGCGGGTTACGCCGGCAGATCTGATACGCGTTGCGCTCCAAGGTAAAGAGCTTGCCCTCAAACAGTGACAGATCGGCAAAATCCCGCGAAACCGGTTTGGCGTCAGGGAATTGTGTTGGCTGCATTTCCTGCCCCGCCTCACTCAGCAACACGCAATTGCCATCACAGTCCCACACCGTTTGCTGACGCTTGATCTGTAAAAGGCCGCGGCGCTCGCGCTCTGCGGCCAGCCATAGCCGGTCGCCGGCGGGATTGACCGCCAGGCCTTCGAACAGTGCATTGAAATGCAACAGCATGCCACTGGCCCGTGCCTCTCGGATCATTGCCGGTGCGATCTTCAACCAGGAGACGTCGCCCGACGGTGGCACTTGCAGCACCGCGGCATGAGACTCGCTGACCACATAGCGATTGCCGGCGCTGTCGCAACTGATGCCCTCGAAGTCCAGCTCGCCACCGCGCAGGAACGACGCCGCCCAAGTCCGCGAACGCAACCCCCAGGGCAGGCTGCTGTCCGGCACTGGCGGCACGTCGAGAATCAGCGCCTGGGCCTGCCAGACCTTTGCATCAGATATGTCCAGCCGATAAATGCGGTCATCGTCGCGATCCGACACGGTCCACATCTCGTCGCCACACAAGGTCAATCCAGACAAATTGCCGCCGAGCATGCCTTCGACGGCATGCTCGGACAACAACTTCAGCTCAGGCGCTGGCGCGGCGACAACCCACCCCGCCCACAGCCACAACGCCAGGGCGAACCCCTTGCGCATCAGGCCAGCACCTCGGCCAGATCACCCTTGGACTCCAACCAGGACTTGCGGTCACCGGCGCGTTTTTTCGCCAGCAGCATGTCCATGATCTCCGTGGTGGCAGCGAAATCATCCAGGGTCAGCTGCACCAGCCGGCGGGTGTTCGGGTCCATGGTGGTTTCCCGCAGTTGCGGCGGGTTCATCTCGCCCAGGCCTTTGAATCGGGTGACCTGCGGCTTGCCACGTTTCTTCTCGGCCACCAGGCGGTCGAGAATCCCGTCACGCTCGGCTTCGTCCAGGGCGTAGTAGATATCCTTGCCCAGGTCGATACGGTACAGCGGTGGCATCGCGACGTAGACGTGACCGGCATCCACCAATGGGCGGAAATGCTGGACGAACAAGGCGCACAGCAAGGTTGCGATGTGCAGGCCGTCGGAGTCGGCGTCGGCGAGGATGCAGATCTTGCCGTAACGCAGCTGGCTCATGTCCTCCGCGCCGGGATCGACGCCAATGGCGACGGCAATGTTGTGCACTTCCTGGCTCGCCAGCACTTCGCTGCCGTCCACTTCCCAGGTATTGAGGATCTTGCCCCGCAGCGGCAGGATTGCCTGGAATTCCTTGTCCCGTGCCTGCTTGGCCGAGCCACCGGCGGAATCACCTTCCACCAGGAACAGCTCGGAACGCATCGGATCCTGCCCGGCGCAATCGGCGAGCTTGCCCGGCAATGCCGGCCCCTGGGTGATGCGTTTGCGCTCGACCTTCTTGCTGGCCTTGAGCCGACGACCGGCGTTGCTGATCGCCAGCTCCGCCAGGGCCAGGCCGGTTTCCGGGTTGGCATTGAGCCACAGGCTGAAGGCGTCCTTGACCACGCCGGACACGAACGCCGCCGCCTCACGGGACGACAGACGTTCCTTGGTCTGGCCGGAGAACTGCGGCTCCTGCATCTTCATCGACAGCACGAAGGCGATGCGTTCCCAGACGTCTTCCGGCGCCAGCTTCACGCCACGGGGCAGCAGGTTGCGGAACTCGCAGAATTCGCGCATGGCATCCAGCAACCCCTGGCGCAACCCGTTGACGTGAGTGCCGCCCTGGGCCGTCGGGATCAGGTTGACGTAGCTTTCCTGGACGCTTTCGCCGCCTTCGGGCAACCACAGCAGCGCCCAATCCACGGCTTCCTTGTTGCCGGCCAGGCTACCGCAGAACGGCTCGTTGGGCAGGCGCTCGAAGCCGCTGACCGCGTCCACCAGATAGGAGCGCAGGCCGTCCTCGTAATGCCACTCGACCTTTTCGCCCGTGGCCTTGTCCTCGAAGCTGACCAGCAATCCCGGACACAACACAGCCTTGGCCTTGAGGACGTGCTTGAGGCGAGTGACGGAAAACTTGGGCGAATCGAAATACTTGGGATCCGGCGCGAAATACACGCTGGTCCCGGTGTTGCGCTTGCCGACGGTGCCGACCACTTCCAGCTCGGTGGCCTTGTAGCCATCGGCAAACGTCATCTGGTACTCGTTGCCATCGCGCTTGACCCGCACCCGGACCTGGGTCGAGAGGGCGTTGACCACGGAAATACCCACCCCGTGCAGACCGCCGGAGAACTGGTAATTCTTGTTGGAAAACTTGCCGCCGGCGTGGAGCTTGGTGAGGATCAGCTCGACGCCCGACACGCCTTCTTCGGGGTGGATATCCACCGGCATGCCACGACCGTCGTCGCTGACTTCCAGCGAATGATCGGCGTGCAGGATGACCTGCACCGATTTGGCGTGCCCGGCCAAGGCTTCGTCGACGCTGTTGTCGATGACTTCCTGGGCGAGGTGGTTCGGCCGACTGGTGTCGGTGTACATGCCGGGGCGCTTGCGCACCGGGTCGAGGCCCGAGAGGACTTCGATGGCGTCTGCGTTATAGGAGCTAGCGCTGGGAGTGGCCATGGGGTCTCGTCGTCAGTGTTCAAATAAAAAGGGGCGATGGCTCACAGCGATGTGAAGTCGATCGCCTGGTACAGATCGGCGCCAATACCGGCAAAACTCAACAACGCCGGCAATCGTTGGGCAAATCCCTGGAAACTGTGATCGCCACCGGCCTGGATGCGCAGGGCACAGGCGCGGTAGTACTGCTGGGCGTGGCGATAATCCAGCGTTTCGTCACCGGTTTGCAACCATACCTGAAACTGCTGCGGATCCCGGGGCGCCGGCACTTCCAGCTCGGCCAGGGCCGTGACGTGGTCATGGGTCAACTCCCAGGTTTCGTCGGTATACAAATTCTTCTGCGGGCCCAGGTAGCCATCGAACATCCGATGAGGGCTGACGGCTGGGTTGATCAACAGGGCTTTGAGGCCGTGGCGCTCGGCCAAGTGAGTCGCATAGTAGCCGCCGAGCGAGCTGCCGACCAGCAGTGGACGGCCCAGTTGTGCAATCGCCTGTTCCAGTTGGGCCATGGCTTCGCGGGGGTGGTGATGCAGTGCCGGCACTTGCAGTCGGTCGGCCAGGCCCAGGCGGGTCATCACGTCGATGAGCTGGCGGGCCTTGGTCGAGGCGGGGGCGCTGTTGAAGCCGTGGATGTAGAGGATCGAGGCCGGCATGCCAACTTCCTGTGTGTGGGGGCAAAGGCCGGAGTTTACAGGGAGTTTGTGGCGGTTTGGGGGGATTTGCCTTCTTATAGCTGCCCATCTCTGTCGGTTGTACGTCGATCCAATTGTGGGAGCGAGCCTGTTCGCGATGGCTTTGTGTCGGTCTGTGTGGATTTTTTGACCGGGTACATATCCATTGCTGCGGTAACGGCTGCTTAGGGTTCCGCCCTTACGGCGGGTCACTTTTGGAAAAGCGCCAAAAGTAACCAAAAGCGCTCTGCCCCACCACTGGGCACTCGCCAAGGCGAGGTGTTCCCTCACTCCGGCATTGCTCCGTGGGCCCGCCGCGAAGGGCCATCCATGGCCCAGCGCGGCTAACCCGGCATCCATGCCGGGTTGCCCACTACGCAACGCCTGCGTTCGGCCCTTGTGGTTAACGGGGCGTCCAAGATCAAAAGCCAAAGCAAGAGCAAGAGCAAGAGCAAGAGCAAGAGCAAGAGCAAGAGCAAGAGCAAGAGCAAGAGCAAGAGCAAGAGCAAGAGCAAGAGCGAAGCGGCCTGTACCGATAGCCACCACCTGTGGGAGCAAAGCTTGCTCGCGAGACGATCTGACAGCCGGCCTGTTTCTCCCGGTTGCCCTGCGATCCAACTGTGGGAGCGAGCCTGCTCGCGATAGCGGTGGGTCAGGTTGCTTCAATGTCGAATGGTTCGACGTCAGCGCGGATCAACGATATCCAATGCCCGACTCGCCAATAACTCACTGAGTTCGATCATCTGCTGGACACCCGAGGCGATATGCCGACGTGATCCGTCCAGGTCAAAGGTCAGATCATTGAGCAGGGCGTTGGCGGAGGCCAGCGTCTCACTGAGGTTAGCCAAGAGCGTTTCACTGTCCAGGCCCTCCACGACAGTGAACAGCTGGCCGGGTATTGGTTTTTTCTTGGGTTGGGGTTTTGGGTCGAGGTAATGGTTCAGGACGCGTTCGGTGACTTCATCGATTTTCTTCGAATCGGAGCCGACGTCGGCTGAGGTAGAGGCGGTTTCTGGAGGATTGGGAGTAACTTTGATCATATGTGGCATTCCGTTTACTGGTTGGAGCTGCCACGTTCGTTTCCAAGCGAGGGGGTGGCAGCCGTACGCAGGTTGGAAAACCAGGGTAAACGAGCCCGGCAGACCCCGAAGGTCTCCCGCGCACAGCCGCCATAACGAATCGTGCGAAAACGGACGCAAGCTTACGTTATGAGGAGCGCATTTGCGCTGTTTACTGGTCAGGTTTCCAAGCCCGGTCGCTGAATTGGCAGCGACGGCCCGAGAGTAAAGAGAGCCCTTCCCACCCGGCAACCGCCAGAACTCGTCGGAAAAATCTTCCTGAATCAAAAGTGTGTCCGACCATTCCCACAGATTTAGGTCGACTGTAAAGCCGCCATCGCGAGCAAGCTCGCTCCCACAGTTTGATTGGGTTAGAACCGGAAGAGTCAGGTCGGCCATCAGGCCGCCTCGCTTTGCTTTGCTTTGGCTTTTGATCTGAGACGCCCCATTAACCACAAGGGCCGAACGCAGGCATTGCGTAGTGGGCATCCCGGCATGGATGCCGGGATAGCCGCGCTGGGCCATGGATGGCCCTTCGCGGCGGGCCCACGGAGTAATGCCGGAGAGAGGGAACACCTCGCCTTGGCGAGGTGCCCAGTGGTGGGGCACAGACCTTTTGGTTACTTTTGGGGCGTTTGCCAAAAGTGACCCGCCGTAAGGGCGGAACCATAGGTGGCCGTTACCACAGAAATGGATATGTACTCGATGAGGCCGCCATCGCGAGCAGGCTCGCTCCCACAGGTTGATCAGTGAGCGAGCAGGTCAGTACCCGTTGGACTCGTAATCAACAGAAAACGAAAACCCAACCACCCGCTCAACCCCCGTCTCCAACCGCCCATCCGGCCAAAGCCGCAACCACCGATACCCCGGCGCCTGCTCATCCACCGCAAAATCCACAGAACCAGGCTCAAACTGAATACAGGTCGAAGGCGAAGCCAACAACCGCACCCCATTGCGCTCCCGGTCGATCTCTTGGTGCACATGCCCCCAAAGCACAGCCCGCACCTGAGGAAACCGATCCAGCACCGCGAACAACGCCTCGGGGTTACGTAACCCGATGGACTCCATCCAGGGGCAGCCAATCGACACCGGATGATGATGCAAACACACCAGATGATGCCGCTCCGGCGCCTCGCTCAAGGCATTGGCCAACAGAATCAATTGTTCCTCGGCCAGAAACCCCGGCACCGAACCTGGCACCGCAGAGTCCAGCAACGTAACGCGCCAATTGCCAACGTCCACCACCGGATCGAGCAACGTGCTCTTGACCGCAGCTTCCAGCATTACCCGCGGTTCATCATGATTGCCCGGAAGCCAACGCGCCGGCGCGCCGATCCGCCCGCTCATCTGCCGGAACGCCTCATAGGATTGCCGCGTACCGTCCTGGGACAAGTCACCCGTGGCAAGCAACAGGTCAATGTCCGGTTGTTGTCCCAGGACCAGGTCGATCACGGCCCGCAGGCTGTCACGGGTGTTCATGCCCAACAACTCGCCGTCGGCCTCGGCGAACAAATGGGTGTCGGACAGTTGGACCAACAACGCCGCATCGGCGGTGGTCAAGGTGGATACGCTCGGCAAATCGCTCGCTCCCAGGCGCGATCACGCCATTGGATGAAGTCGCAATTATGCTGGGGATGATCGAAAGGGGAAACCCGCGAACCGGAACCGGTTCACAACCCGCAACCGGCAAAGCTAGCGAACCACTTCGAACTCATGACCCAGCGCCAGGCAATGACTCAGCCACTCGCCCAGGAACAGGTTCAACTGGGCCTTCTCGTCCGGCTGGTGCATCGAGGCATTGGGATAAGGATAGATGCCGCGAAAGCGTCGTGCATGTTCAGCGCTGACCACTTCGGCCATGCGTGCATCGTGGTAGACCTGAACTTCCAGTTGCGGCACCGGCAACCAGGGCAGGCTGTGCTCCTGGCGCACCTGCAACGTGGTGGTGTACGGACAGGTTTGCAACACTTCGAGGGCCAGCACGCCAAGCATCTGGTCGCCGTGGGTCACGGCGATGCGGCGCGGCGCGGGGTCGTTACGCATGTCCGGCAACAAGCGCATCAGGCGGGCGTAGTTGGCCTCACAGGCCGCCTGCAACCCCACCAGATCGACGCGATAGCGATCGCGCAGCTTGTTCAGGACCATAGCCCCCTCACTTCATCGCGGTTCAAGGCCAGCCATTGCAAGGCAATGATGCTGGCCGCATTGCAGATACGTCCGTCGCGTACCGCCTGCAATGCATCTTCATAGGCCCAGACCTTCACGCGGATGTCTTCGGCCTCTTCTTCAAGACCATGCAAGCCACTCGCCCCAGCACTGTCGCAACGTCCCAGGTAGAGATGCACGAACTCATTGCTGCCCCCCGGCGATGGAAAATACTTGGTCATGGGCCACAACGCGGTGAAGACAAGCCCAGCTTCCTCCTGTGCCTCACGATGAGCAACTTCTTCCGGCTGTTCATCCTTGTCGATCAGGCCGGCCACCAGCTCCACCAGCCAGGGATTGACCGTCTTGCCCATGGCGCCTACGCGAAACTGCTCGATGAGCACCACCTCATCGCGCTGCGGATCGTAGGGCAATACGCACACCGCATCGTGGCGCACGAACAGTTCACGGTTGATTTCACGGCTCATGCCGCCAGCGAACAATTCGTGACGCAGATGGACGCGATCGAGTTTGTAGAAACCCTGATAGCAGTTTTCGCGCTTGACGATGTCCACGGCGGTCGGTGTGGCGTTGGCGAAATCAGTCATGACAGTCCTCGTATGGAGCGGATCGATGCGAGGTTCCTACCTCGGCTTCGCGCCATCCTAACGCGCCCACCCCCTTTGATGCAGCCCCTTTCCTCTCACCGGGATGGACGGCAGGGGGTGAAAGAATTCTAATGAGTTTAGTGGCGAACTGATTGCCCTGCTGGCAGTCGAAGCGGGGAGCTTTCCGCCTTTCCCAGTTTCATGAAGGACACCCATGTCGCTTTTCAAATTCGTTTCAGTGGCCCTCGTCGCCCTGGCCCTGGGCGCTTGTCAAAGCCTGTTCCAGCCCAACTATCGCGCTCCGCTGGAGAGCACCCGCGATGCCTCCGAGCAGCTGCAACCCGGTTGCGCCAGCACCGACTGCCCCCTGGTGAACATCGATACCCTGCGCTTTCCCGCCGAGCCGGCCCTGGATGGCATCATCGAAAAACGCCTGCTGGAAATGACGCGTACCACTTCCGATGCTCCGGTGGCGCCGACATTGACAGCCTACCGCGAGCAATTCCTGCGCAGCGCCGCCCCTGGCACCAGCAGCTATTTGCAGGCCAAGGTACGGGAGCAACATGACGGACTGGTGATCATCGAGCTTTCCAGCTATCTGGCCACCGGCGGCGAGCACGGAACGCCGGGGCGCGGTTTCATCAACTACTCGCGCCAGCAACATAAAGTGCTGACCCTGTCGGACATGTTGCTACCGGGTCAGGAAGAGGCCTTCTGGAAAGCTGTCCAGGTCGCCCACAACAGTTGGCTGATCAGCACCAAACTGGATCAGGAGCCCGAGTTCATCAAGCAGTGGCCCTTCAAGAAAACCCAGAACGTTGCGCTGACCTACGGCGGGGTGATCCTCAAGTACGAAACGAGCACCATCGCGCCCTACGCCCTGGGTCATATCGAATTGAAGATTCCTTACCCGCGCCTCAACGGCATCCTCAAGCCCGAGCTGTTTCCCGGCCGTAGCTGAACGCCCGGCCCAGCACCAGTTGCAGCGACCCTGCCAGGACCAGCGATGGCAGGGTTGCGCCAACGTCCGGATAGACGTTGGCGAGCAGATGATAAGTGCTCACTCCGCCCAACCACGCCAGCAGCGCCGGCCAGCGCAACGCAGTCGAAGCCACTTGGCCGCTGCGCTTGCGCAGGATGAAATGATCCACCAGCACCACCCCGAACAGCGGCGCGAACACTGAGCCGATCAACAACAGGAAGTTCTGGTACTGCGCCAACGGCGCGAAGCAGGCGATCAGCGTGCAGATGACACCAATGGCCAAGGCCAGGTGCTCGACCTTCACCCCCGACAGCATTGCGCTGGACACCGCCGCCGAATGAATGTCGGCAAAGGCGTTTTCCGATTCGTCCAGCAGAATCAACAGCAACGGAATGCCCAATCCGGCGCCCGCCAGGGCCAGCAGCAATGCATTGACCTCACCGCTTGGCGCAAACGCGAGGGTGTAGGCGACGCCCAGGCTCATCAGCCAGAAGTTACCGATGAAAAAGCCCAGGGCGGTGCCGCCGAAGACATTTGTGGCGCGCTTGCCGAAACGTGAATAGTCGGCAATCAGCGGCAACCACGACAAAGGCATGGCAATCGCGATATCGAATCCCACCGCCAGTGACATCGAGCCGTCGCCCGCCCGAGCCCACAATGCCGCCAGGTCGGCCTTGGCGAACAGGTTCCAGGTCAGCCACAGGCAGGCCCCCAACAGCAACCAGATACCCCATTTGCGCAGCACTTTGCGCACGAACGTCAGCGGTCCACTCACGGCAAGCAAGGTCGCCAGCGCGCCAAAGAACAAGGTCCACAGCAACGGGTTCGCGCCCAGGCTGTCTTCGCTGAAAGCCCGGGCGCCGAGCAGGCTGGCGGCGTCGCGCATGACGATGATTTCGAACGAGCCCCAGCCAATCAGTTGCAACAGATTCAACACCGCCGGCACGCTCGCGCCTTTGCTGCCGAGGCTGAGTTTGAGGGCGGCCATGGCCGACAGGCCGGTGTCGCTGCCGATCACGCCAACGGCCGCCAGTAGCAGGACGCCCACCAACGTGCCGAGGAAAATCGCCAGCAACGAACCGCTCAGCCCGAGGCCCGGCGCAAGCAAGGCGCCGACTTGCAGGACCATGAGGCCGATGCCCAGGGAAAACCAGAGGGAGAACAGATCTCGGGCGCCGAAGACGCGTTTGTCCAGGGGGACTGGTGTGTCTGGGGAGTAAGTGCTGGGTTGGATGTTCAAGGGGGTTATCTCTGCAGAATATTTGTCGTTTTGATAATCGCTTTCGCGAGCAAGCCCGCTCCCACAGTGCACCTGCTGTGAACACACCTTCGGTGCACACCAGCAATCCACTGTGGGAGCGGGCTTGCTCGCGAAGACGGCGGCGAGATCACCACCGCCCTCAGCCCTACATCACACTTTCTTGTAAAGCTGACTGCCTTCCTGCTTGAACCGCTCGGCCTGCTCGGCCATCCCCTGGGCGACGTCCACATCCACCGCTTCGATGCGCTGGTTGGCCGCGTACTCCCGGACTTCCTGGGTGATTTTCATCGAGCAGAACTTCGGTCCGCACATCGAGCAGAAGTGCGCCACCTTGGCCGAGTCCTTCGGCAGGGTTTCGTCGTGGTACGAGCGGGCGGTGTCCGGGTCCAGGCCGAGGTTGAACTGGTCTTCCCAACGGAATTCGAAGCGCGCCTTGCTCAGAGCGTTGTCGCGGATCTGCGCGCCGGGGTGACCTTTGGCGAGGTCTGCGGCGTGAGCGGCGATCTTGTAGGTGATGATCCCGGTCTTCACGTCATCCTTGTTCGGCAGGCCCAGGTGTTCTTTCGGCGTCACGTAGCAGAGCATGGCGCAGCCGAACCAGCCGATCATTGCCGCGCCGATACCGGAGGTGATGTGGTCGTAGCCCGGCGCGATGTCGGTGGTCAGCGGGCCAAGGGTGTAGAACGGCGCCTCGTCGCAGCATTCGAGCTGCTTGTCCATGTTCTCTTTGATCAATTGCATCGGCACGTGGCCCGGGCCTTCGATCATGCATTGCACGTCGTGCTTCCAGGCAATCTTGGTCAGCTCGCCGAGGGTTTCCAGCTCGCCGAACTGCGCTTCGTCATTGGCGTCGGCAATCGAGCCCGGACGCAGGCCATCGCCCAGCGAGAAGCTGACGTCGTAGGCCTTCATGATTTCGCAGATGTCTTCGAAATGGGTGTAGAGGAAGTTTTCCTTGTGGTGCGCCAGGCACCACTTGGCCATGATCGAACCGCCACGGCTGACGATGCCGGTGACGCGCTTGGCGGTCATCGGTACATAGCGCAGCAGCACGCCGGCATGGATGGTGAAGTAGTCGACGCCCTGCTCGGCCTGTTCGATCAGCGTGTCGCGGAACAGCTCCCAGGTCAGGTCCTCGGCCACGCCACCGACTTTTTCCAGGGCCTGGTAGATCGGCACGGTGCCGATGGGTACCGGCGAGTTGCGGATGATCCACTCGCGGGTTTCATGGATGTGCTTGCCGGTGGACAGGTCCATCACCGTGTCCGAGCCCCAGCGAATGCCCCAGGTCAGTTTCGCCACTTCTTCTTCGATGGACGAACCCAGGGCGCTGTTGCCGATGTTGCCGTTGATCTTCACCAGGAAGTTGCGGCCGATGATCATCGGTTCCAGTTCGGTGTGGTTGATGTTGGCCGGGATGATCGCACGGCCACGGGCGATTTCGTCACGCACGAATTCCGGGGTGATGACCTTCGGGATGCTGGCGCCGAAGCTGTGGCCGGCGTGTTGCTGGTCCAGCAGTCCGGCTGCGCGGGCTACTTCCAGCTTCATGTTTTCGCGGATGGCGACGTATTCCATCTCGGCGGTGATGATGCCCTTGCGCGCATAGTGCATCTGGCTGACGTTGGCGCCCGGCTTGGCGCGACGCGGGTTATTGACGTGGGCGAAGCGCAGCTTGGTCAGTTCGGGGTCGGCCAGGCGCTGCTGGCCGAAGTTGGAGCTCAGGCCCGCCAGGCGCTCGGTGTCGCCACGGGCTTCGATCCACGGCGAGCGCACGTCGGCCAGGCCTTTGCGCACATCGATGATCACGTTCGGATCAGTGTAGGGACCCGAAGTGTCGTACACGGTCACTGGCGCGTTGATCTCGCCGCCGAAGTCGGTGGGGGTCACGTCGAGGCTGATCTCGCGCATGGGCACGCGGATGTCCGGGCGGCTGCCCTGGACGTAGATTTTTTGCGAGCGGGTAAAGGGCTGAACCGATTGCTGATCGACCTGGGCCGAATCACTGAGGTTGATCGCGTTTTTTGATTTTGTCGTCATCACGGGCTCTCCAGACACACATCCAGGCAGTGGATTTTTGTCGGAGCGAACCTGTTACGAATGGACGCATCCCGGCACGGTTGTGCGGATGCTGTGCTTGATGCAAGACGTGTTCGATTGTCGAACAACACCCCGGACGAAGCACAAGAGGACTCGCCGGGTGACGAGAAATCTTGTTCCCTACGCAGGCGCTAACCTGATCAGGTTCAACGGGATCCGAAATTATTCGATCTCAGCCTCATAGCAAGGCACCCCGACAAGAACCCGGCCAGTCTAGACACAACCACGAGAGAACGCCATCGCCGCGGCAAAAGGCGTGATGAATGGCGCAAATACAGGATTGTTGCCGTGCGTGCGCACAACTACACTCGCTACGCCGCGCCTTTTGTGCGCACTCATTTGTCTAGGGATCGCCTCATGCTGCGCAAACTCTCACTGGCCCTCGCCGTGTCTTGTGCGTCCAACGGAATGGCCTGGGCTGCCGAAGCGCCCTTATCCACCAGAACCGATCTGGTGAGCGTGTACCAGGAAGCAGTCGATAACAACGCCGACCTGGCCGCCGCCCGTGCCCAGTACGGAGCTCAGAAAGAAGTGGTGCCCCAGGCCCGCGCCGGGTTGTTGCCCAACCTGTCCGGCGGCGCAGAAGTCGCCAACGTTCGCACCGATATCGATCAGCCCGCCGCCATCGCTACCCGCAGTGCCCGTTCATACCAGGCGACGCTGTCCCAGCCGCTGTTCCGTGCCGACCGCTGGTTCCAGTTCCAGGCTGCCAAGTCGGTGAACGAACAAGCGGCGCTGCAATTGTCCGCCACCGAACAGAACATGATCCTGCAGAGCGCCGAGAGCTATTTCAATGTGCTGCGAAGCCAGGACAACCTGGCCTCGACCAAGGCCGAGGAAGCAGCGTTCAAGCGCCAGCTCGACCAGTCCAACGAGCGCTTCGACGTGGGCCTGTCGGACAAGACCGACGTACTGCAATCCCAGGCCAGCTACGATACCGCGCGGGCCAACCGGATCCTCGCCCAGCGCCAGGTCGAGGATGCGTTCGAAGCGCTGATCACCCTGACCAACCGTCAGTACAACTCGATCCAGGGCATCGTCCACACGTTGCCAATCCTGCCACCGACCCCGAACGACGCCAAAGCCTGGGTCGACACTGCCGCCAGACAGAACCTCAACCTGCTGGCCAGCAACCATGCCGTCGACGCCGCCGAAGACACCCTGCGCCAGCGCAAGGCCGGTCACGCTCCGACCCTCGATGCCGTGGCGAAATATGAGAAAGGCGACAACGATGCGCTGGGCTTCAGTAATCCGAACCCGATTGGCCGGCCGTATGGTGGCGATGTCGAGCAGCGCACCCTGGCCCTGCAACTGAACATCCCCATCTACAGCGGCGGCCTGACCAGCTCCCAGGTCCGCGAGTCCTACTCGCAACTGACCCAGACCGAACAGCAGCGCGAAGGCCTACGCCGGCAGGTAGTGGAGAACACCCGCAACCTGCATCGAGCGGTGAACACCGATGTTGAGCAGGTCCAGGCCCGACGCCAGTCGATCATTTCGAACCAGAGCGCGGTGGAAGCCACGGAAATCGGTTATCAGGTGGGCACGCGCAATATCGTCGATGTGCTCGACGCTCAGCGCCAGCTGTACACCTCGGTGCGCAACTACAACAACGCCCGCTACGACTACATCCTCGATAACCTGCGCCTCAAGCAAGCCGCCGGCACCCTGAGCCCGGCCGACTTGCAGGACCTGTCGCGTTACCTCAAGCCTGATTACAACCCGGACAAGGACTTCCTGCCACCGGACTTGGCGCAGGCAGCGGCGGAGCAACTGCGCTCAAGGCCGGCTCAGTGAAAAACCTATAGGAACGAGGCTGGAGGAATCCATGCCTGTGGGAGCAAAGCTTGCTCGCGATGCAAACACTGCGGTTTGAGCAAAGACCGGGTTGCATCCATCGCGGGCAAGCCTTGCTCCCACAGGTCTTGCTCCCACTGACCGTCAGTCGATCAACAGCCCCAACCCATCCAGCAACCGCTGCAGCGCCCCCTGATTGGTACGCATCACCGCAAGCCCCGCCTCGGCCATACGCTGGGCATCGCGGGGCAGTTCGAACAGGCGTTGCACAGCCAGGGCCAGGCTTTCGGCATCCTCGACTTCCTGCAAGGCCCCGGCGGCGCGCAGTTGCGCGGCGATTTCAAGAAAGTTGAACAGGTGTGGGCCACTCAGCACAGGCTTGGCCAGCGCCGCCGGCTCCAGCAGATTGTGTCCGCCGTTGGGCACCAGACTGCCACCGACGAACGCGCTATCGGCCAGCGCATAAAGAAACAACAGCTCGCCCATGGTGTCGCCCAGCAGCACCGAGGACTGCGCAGTCACCGGCTGGGCTCCGGAGCGGCGAATCGTGGCAAAGCCTTCGCTTTCACAGAGTCGGTACACCGAGTCGAAACGCTCGGGATGACGGGGCACCAGGATCAGCAACGCATCGGGATAGCTGGCGAGCAATCGGCGGTGGGCGGCCAGCACCACTTCGTCTTCGCCTTCATGGGTGCTTGCGGCAATCCACACCGGACGCTCCGTCGCCTGCCATTGTCGGCGCAGGGCACTGGCGCTTTCGAGCAGTTGCGGGTCGATGGTCAGGTCGAATTTGATGGAACCGGTCACCGCGATGGTTTCGTCACGGGCACCCAGTTGACGGAAACGCTCGGCCTCGGCGTCGGTCTGGACGGCGAACAAGCTCATCTCGGCCAACATCGGCCGGGTAAGCCTCGGAAAGCGCCCGTAGCCACGCGCCGAGCGTTCCGACAACCGGGCGTTGGCCAAGGCCACGGGAATACCCCGCCTGGCGCACTGATGGATGTGATTGGGCCACAACTCGGTCTCCATGATCACCGCCAGCGTCGGGCGAACCCGGTCGAGGAAACGCTTCGCGGCACAGGGCAAGTCGTAAGGCAGATAGCAATGCTGGATACGCGGCTCGTTGGCGAACAACGCCTGGATTCGCTCCGACCCCGTAGGCGTCATGCAGGTGACGGTGATCGGCAACTGTGGATAACGTTGCAGCAAGGCACGGATCATCGGCGCGGCGGCAATGCTTTCGCCCACCGACACGGCATGGACCCAGATGCCACCCGGCACCATGACCGGCAGCCCCCAGGAGAATCGCTCGCCGATGCGCCGGGCATACGCCGGCGCCTTGCGAGCCCGCAGCCACAGCCGAATCGCTACCAGTGGCAGCCCCAGGTAAAACAATGCGCTATAGAGAGTTCTGTTCATGGCGGCGGAGTTTATCGGGTTTTCAGCCGATCGCCTGCAACTGCACGGCAAAACGTTCCGCCAGCCAGCGTCCGGCCGGGCCCAGGGGTTCGTCGCGACGCCAGACCAGCTCCACCACCAGAGCCGGCGGGGTCCATTCGCTGTTGAGTTCGATCATCTCTCCCTGATACGCCGGGTATTGCACCACGTGGCGTGGCAGCCAGGCCCAACCCAGGCCACTCCTCAACCATTCGGCCAGGACATAGAAACTGTCGGCGCGCCAGACGTGCGGGCTGGCCTGCTCGCTGCCGGGATAAACACTGGACTGGGTCGCCATGAGCAACTGCCGGTGCCGGGCCATTTCCAGGCAACTGACGTAGTCGAGCGCCGCCATGGGGTGGTCGCGCCCGCACACCGTCACCATCTCGACACTGCCCAGCACTCGGCGCTCCAGCGCGTCGGGAATCTGGTCATGACGAAACAACAGCCCAAGGTCGGCACGGCGCTCCACGAGTTTGCGCGCCACATCACCTTGGGCGGCGCTGGCCAGTTGCACTTCCAGGGTGGGAAATCGCTCGGCCAGGGCCGCCAGGCTGTCGATAACCGGCTGGTAAGGCATCGCTTCGTCCTGGGCCAGGCGCAGCCGTGCTTCCTGTCCCCGCATCAGGGCCAGGGCCCGGCCATTGAGGCGCTCGCACTGGCGCAGCACTTCCCGCGCCTCTTCCAGCAGCGCCTCCCCGGCTTCGGTGAGCTTTGGCTGACGACCGCTGCTGCGCTCGAACAAGCTCACCCCCAGGTCGGTTTCCAGCATGGCAATCGCGCTGCTGATAGCCGATTGGGCCTTGCGCTGATCCCGGGCCACGGCCGAAAACGAACGCTTCTCGGCGGCGCCGACAAACAGCCGCAATTGCTCCAGGTTCCACTGAACGTTCATTGCCCCAACCCATCTCGAATACAGATAGGTAATGACTTTACCCCATCTGGGCGTTCCCTAGAATGATCCCATCGAAAGCGCATCAGACCACGAGGAATCGCCCATGAACGCTTACTACTACCTGGCCATCGCCATCTGCGCCGAAGTGATTGCCACCGTTTCCATGAAAGCGATCAAAGGGTTGAGCACGCCGCTGCCGCTGTTACTGGTCATCGTCGGGTACGCTACCGCCTTCTGGATGCTCACCCTGGTGGTGCGCACCGTTCCGGTGGGCGTGGCATATGCGGTCTGGGCCGGGCTGGGTATCGTGATGGTCAGTGTCGCCGCCCTGTTCCTCTACGGGCAGAAGCTGGACGTGCCGGCGATGCTGGGAATGGCGCTGATTGTGTTGGGGGTTGTGGTGATCCAGCTTTTTTCGAAAACGGCAGGGCATTGAAGCTGCAAGCACAGGCTGACGCTCTGGCTTGTAACTTGAAGCTTGAAGCTTGAAACTTGCAGCTTTATCCGCTCCGAGGTCGCTGCATGCCATCCGTTATTTCCACCGACGTGCTGATAGTCGGCGCCGGAGTCGCCGGCCTCTGGCTGAACGCACGCCTGCGCCGCCAGGGTTTCTCGACTGTACTGGTGGAAAGCGCCAGCCTGGGTGGCGGGCAGAGCGTCAAGTCCCAGGGCATCATTCATGGCGGCGCCAAGTACGCGCTGCATGGCGCGCTGACCGGCGCCTCGGAGGCTATCGCCGACATGCCGCGCCGCTGGCGCCAAGCCCTGAGCGGCGACGGCGAGTTGGACCTGTCGGGCGTGCGGCTGCTGTCGGAAGCCCATTACCTGTGGTCGCCCGGCACCCTGGCCGGCAACCTCACCAGCTTCTTTGCCAGTAAGGCCGTGCGTGGGCGCGTCGATCAGGTCAAGGGCGAGCAACTGCCCGAAGCCCTGCAGGACAAACGCTTCAAGGGCAAGGTCTATCGCCTGGCCGAACTGGTGGTGGATGTCCCCAGCCTGATCGCGCGCCTGGCAGAACTGGCCGGCGATGGACTGCTCGCCGGTCAGCGCATCGAACCGCTGCGCGAACGCGACGAACTGGTGGGCCTGATGGTTGACGACCGTGAGATCCGCGCCCAACGCATCGTATTGAGCGCCGGGGCCGGCACCGCCGACCTGCTTGCCGCCCTGGGCCTCGATCAGCCGGCCATGCAGCGCCGGCCGCTGCACATGGTCCTGGTCAAGGGCCCCAGCCTCAAGCCACTTTACGCCCACTGCCTCGGGGGCGGCCCCAAGCCACGCATCACGGTCACCACGCACCCGGCCGCTGATGGCCAATGGGTCTGGTACCTGGGTGGCGACATTGCCGAAGCCGATGGCGTGGCCCGCGACTCCGCCGCGCAAATCGCCACGGCCCAGAAGGAGCTCGGTCAATTGCTGCCCTGGATCGATCTCAGCACGGCGCAATGGGCCACGCTGCGAGTGGATCGTGCCGAACCACTGCAATCGGGCTTGACCCGTCCGGACAATGCCTTCCTGGCCGAGCAGAACCGCCTGCTGGTGGGTTGGCCGACCAAGCTGGCCCTGGCTCCGGATTTTGCCGACCGGGTGATCGCGTCACTGCAACGAGACGGCATCGTGCCAAGCCATCCGGCCCCACTGCCGGACCTGCCGAAACCACCCATGGGCGTACCTGCCTGGGAGCAATTGCTGCCATGAGCCAGCCAACCCTGCACGATCTCCACCGCCCGCTGGGCCATGGTGGCCCGATGGTTTCGCCCTTGGGCCTGGGCACTGTCAAGCTAGGTCGCGATCAAGGCGTCAAATACCCCAACGGTTTCCGGATTCCCGATGATGACGAAGCGCGCATGTTGCTCAAACTGGCGCGCGACCTGGGCATCAACCTGATCGACACCGCGCCGGCCTACGGCCGCAGCGAAGAACGTCTCGGCCCACTGTTGCGTGGCCAACGCCAGGACTGGGTGATTGTCAGCAAGGTCGGCGAAGAGTTCAGCAACGGTCAGTCGCGCCACGATTTCAGCGCCGCCCACACCCGCTTTTCGGTGGAGCGCAGCCTCCAGCGCCTGGAAACCGATTACATCGACCTGGTACTGGTGCATTCCGATGGCAACGACCTGGCGATCCTCAACGACAGCGAGGTCTACCCGACCCTCGCGGCCCTCAAGCGCGAGGGCAAGATCGGTGGCTTCGGCTTTTCCGGCAAAACCGTCGACGGTGGCCTGAAGGCTCTGGAGCAAGGCGATTGCGCGATGGTGACTTACAACTTGAACGAACGCAGCGAGAAAGCGGTCATTGACTACGCTAACGATCACGGCAAGGCGATCCTGGTGAAAAAGGCATTGGCCAGCGGCCATGTCTGCCTGACCCCGGGGATGGATCCGGTCCGCGCCAGTTTCGAACTCTTGTTTGCGCATCCGGGTGTCGCCAGTGCTATTGTCGGCACCATCAATCCGCTGCACCTCGCCCATAACGTCGCGACCGTCGCCACGGTCCTACGAGAAAACTGACACCGCATTTCGCGGTATGAAGCAGGAGCCGACATGCCGCGTACGCTTATCAGAAAAAACCCCAGCAACTTCAAGACCCTGCCCCTGTTCGTCGAAGCGACACCCGAAGGCCTCACGTACCAGAGCGTCGGGATGCCGCTGAACTTTGCCCAGACTTTGCAACGCCGCCGTCCCGTAACGGTCGCCGATGCCGAACGCTTCTCCCTGGAGTTGGCAAACCTGGGTGTCTCGGTGCGTCTGACCCTGCATTGGCAGAACCGTGATTATTGGGTGCTGGTGCGCCAGCGACGGCAGGATCGCGGCGATGTAGTGCTCAAGCTGATTTCCGGCTACGTCCCGGCTCACGAACTGAACCTGCCGCTGCTCACCGCCATTCAGGAAGTGGCGGAGGAGTGTCTCCTGGAAACCCCCGAAGGTTGGCTTGGCGGACGCTTCAACGACACTTGGCTGCCGGCCCCCTACGCCGCCGCCTTGCATTATCGCGAAGCCTTGCCGTTCCGCCTGGCCCCGCTGTCCGGTTCGGCGCGCCCGGTGCGTAGCGCCAACCTGCAGTTGATCGAGCGGCCACGGGCCTATGTGCATCTGCCAACGGCATCGCTGCAGCTGATCTACGATTTGCGCCTGGATGTGCCCAGGGAAGCCAAGTCGCTGAGCCTGTTTCATGTCGATGAGCGCCTGGAAGGCGACCAACTGGTTGCGAGGCTGGATCGCAAGCGCCCCGATCTTTACCTGATGCCACTGCACGACGGACAGCCCTTGCCCGAGTTGTACACCCTGAAAAAAGACCAGTTGTATCCCGCCAGCACCCGAGGGCTGTACCTGGCGGAAAGTTTTGCCAGGCAGGACGGCTGGCTGGTGCGAGATGAACGGATTCGTTGGAAGGACTGGCTGCGCCAGCAAGGGCTGACGCCAGTGGGCAAGGAGTCCGGGCTGACGCTATTGAAGGGCAAGGCCCGGCAATTGCTCAAGAAGATCGTGCCGCGCAAGGCGGCCCGTTAGAAGGATGGATCAGTGGGAGCCACGCTCCCATCGATCCGTCTGCGGGGCACTTCAGTTATTGCGGATTTTTTCCACAATCGCGGTCGTCGAGCTGTTTTCCACCAACCCCAGCACTTTCACGGTACCGCCGTACGCGGTGACGATGTCCGCCCCCACGACCTGGTCGATCCCGTAGTCGCCGCCTTTCACCAGCACATCCGGCTTGACCTCGCGCAGCAGGTTTTCCGGTGTGCCTTCGCTGAAGCTGATCACCCAATCCACTGCACCAAGACCGGCCAGGACAGCCATGCGTCGGTCGACGCTGTTGATCGGACGCCCCGGCCCCTTGAGACGGCTCACGGAAGCATCGTCATTGACCGCAACGATCAAGCGATCGCCCTGAGCCCTGGCCTGCTCGAGGTAGGTCACGTGGCCGGCATGCAGGATGTCGAAGCAGCCGTTGGTGAACACGATGGTCTCGTTATGGGCACGCGCATCGTCGACCGCCAGCAGCAACTGCTCCAGGCCGAGCACGCCTCGCTCGGAGCCTTCTTCACGCTGGATGGCGCGACGCAGTTCCGGGGCACTGATGGCCGCCGTACCGAGCTTGCCGACGACGATGCCCGCCGCCAGGTTCGCCAGGGCCACTGCATGAGGCAGTTCCTCGCCGGCGGCAATCGCCGCGGCCAGGGTAGAAATCACGGTATCGCCAGCACCCGTCACATCGAACACTTCCCGAGCGCGAGCCGGTAGGTGCAAGGCCGGGTGATCGGGACGCAGCAGGGTCATGCCATGCTCGCCACGGGTCACGAGCAGCGCACCGAGGTCCAGGTCCTGCATCAACTGTGCGCCCTTGCTTACCAGCTCATGCTCATCGACACAACCGCCGACGATGGTTTCGAACTCACTGAGATTCGGCGTGATCAGGCTCGCGCCACGGTAGATGGAAAAATCCTTGCCCTTGGGATCGGCCAGTACCGGAATACCACGGGCACGGGCGGCCTGGATCAACGCCTGATGATTTTTCAGCGCGCCTTTGCCGTAGTCGGACAACACCAGCACCTTGATGCCGTCGAGCATCTGGTCGACCTCGGCCCCCAGGGCCAGGGGATCGGTGGCGAACGGTTCTTCGAAATCGATCCGCAGCAGTTGCTGGTGACGGCTCATGACCCGCAGCTTGACGATAGTCGGCTGATGCGCGACGCGCTGGAATCTCGCCCGCACGCCAGCGCCTTTGAGGCTATTGGCCAGGCTGTCGGCGGCCTCGTCGTCGCCGGTGACGCCAACCAGGGAGGCCGGGGCGCCGAGCGCGGCAATGTTCAACGCGACGTTGGCCGCGCCACCGGGACGATCCTCGATGTGCTCGACCTTGACCACCGGCACCGGTGCCTCGGGAGAAATCCGTGAGGTACCGCCATGCCAATAGCGGTCGAGCATGACATCGCCGACCACCAGGACAGGGGCTTGATCGAATCGCGGCATCGACAACTTCATGGAGCATCCCACATACAAAATGAACAGGGGCGCGATATTAGCACAGGGTGGAGATAGGCTCGTCCATGGCAGTCGCAAGCCGCTCCCTTAATTACGTTGGCAGCAAGGCCGCAAGCCGGTCACAGGCCTGGGACAACTCCACTTCGCAGGTATTGATTTCGCATTCAGGCGCCAAGGGCGCTTCGTAGGGACTGTCGAGCCCTGTGAAATTCTTGATACGTCCAGCGCGCGCCTCGCGGTACAGCCCCTTGGGATCTCGCTCGGCGCAGACCTCGAAAGGCGTGCTCACGTACACTTCCACGAACTCGTCCGGGGAAAACAGTCGCCGGGCCGCGTCCCGATCGGCACGGAACGGCGAAATTGCCGCGACGATGACAATCAGGCCCGCATCGACCATAAGCCGTGCCACTTCGGCAATGCGCCGGACATTTTCCTTGCGGGCCTCATCGTCCATTCCGAGGTCCCGACACAGCCCCCGGCGCAGGTTATCGCCATCAAGCAGACTGGTATGCAAGCCCTGCCGATTGAGCTGCACTTCCAACGCATTGGCCAGGGTCGACTTGCCGGCTCCCGACAACCCGGTCAACCAGATGCAACAGGGGCGCTGAGACTTCAGCGTGGCCCGGTCCCCGGGCGTAAGCGCCAGCGCGCAGGGGCGGATCTGCGCCTGTTGCATCGATACCTTTGACGTCTCATCCATAAGCCAGTCTCCCGTAGTCGCGCGGCCAGCACTCCGTATCAGGCGATATCCTGGGCGGGCGCATCCAGGCCCATGGCGTGAAGACGCGCGTAGTAGCCATTCTGGGCGAGCAGTTCGCCGTGGGTGCCACGCTCGACGATGCGGCCCTGGTCCATCACCAGAATCAGATCAGCCTTTTCAATAGTCGACAGGCGGTGGGCAATGACCAGTGTCGTGCGACCTTTCATCACCTGATCCAGCGCGGCCTGGATATGCCGCTCGGACTCGGTGTCCAGCGCCGAGGTAGCCTCGTCCAGAATCAACAGCGGAGCGTTCTTGAGCAATGCCCGGGCGATGGCCAGGCGTTGGCGCTGTCCGCCGGAGAGCAGCACACCGTTCTCTCCGACTTCGGTATCCAGCCCTTGGGGCAACTGCTCGATGAAGTCCATGGCATAGGCATCCCGGGCGGCTTTCTCGATGTCGGCCCGGGGCGCGCCGGCCAGGTCACCGTAGGCGATGTTGTTGGCCACCGTGTCGTTGAACAGCGTGACATGCTGGGTTACCTGGGCAACATGCCGGCGCAGATTGCGCAGGCGATAGTCTTCGATTTCCACGTCGTCGAGCAGGATCTGGCCGATTTCATGGTGATAGAAGCGCGGGATGAGGCTCGCCAGGGTCGACTTGCCGCTGCCCGAACGACCGACCAGCGCAATCATCTGTCCGGGGGCCGCGGTAAAGCTGATGTCCTTGAGCACCTCGCGCTCGGCGCCGGGGTAGGTGAAGCTCAGGTTGCGCACATCGAGGCGACCACTGACGCGCTCCTGCTCGACCGTGCCGTTGTCGACTTCCGGTTCGACGTCCAGTTGTTCGAAAATGCTCTCGGCGCCAGCCACGCCTTTCTGGATCGTGGAGCTGACTTCCGAAAGCTGGCGAATCGGCTTGGGCAGCAGGCCGGCGGCAGTGATATAGGCCACCAGATCGCCGGCCGTCGCATCGCCGCGCAGGAACAGCACCAGGAACATCAGGGCCGCCATGGCGGTGTAGATGACCAACTGCAGCATCGGCGTATAGACCGCGCCAGTGCGGGTCATGCGCAGTTGCCTGTCGGTGTTGCCCTGGCTGGCCTGGGCAAAGCGCTGCTCTTCGTAGGCCTCGCCACCGAAGCTGCGCACGACGCGGTAGCCCTGGATGGTTTCGGACGCCACGTGCGTCACGTCGCCCATGGCCACCTGGATCTTTTTGCTCTGCTTACGGAATTTCTTGCTGGTATTGCTGACCATGAAGGCGATCAGCGGCAGGATCGCCAGCATCACCAGAGTCAGTTTCCAGTTCATCCAGACCAGGTAAGCGAAGAGGAACACCACGGTGAGGCCTTCGCGGATTACCACCTTGATGGCATCGGTGGCGGCACCGGTGACCATGGTCACGTTGAATGTGATGCGGGAGATCAGATGCCCCGAATTGTGGGTGTCGAAATAGCGGTTGGGCAGCACCAGCAATTTGTTGAACAGCTCCACCCGCAAGTCGTGTACCAGCCCCAGGGAAACCCGGGCCAGGTAGTAGTTCCCCAGGAACGACCCCAGGCCCTGCCAGGCGGCGATCAGGATGATCAGCAATGGCACCGCCATCAGCAATTTCAAGTCCTTGAGGTACGCCACGTTGGGAAAGAGCACCGCATCGGGGTTGCTCAAGCCATCGACGAAATATTTGAGGATCCCGGCCAGCATGGGTTGGGTGGAAGCAAATATGACGAAACCCACGATACTCAGCAAAAAGATGCCCACGTAGGGTTTGACGTATCCCAGCAGCCGAAAATAGATTTTCAGGCTGGAATCCTGTTCCGCTTTGGGCGGTGCATCACTCATCGTAGAGCTCACTGTTAGGAAGAACGCGGAATTTTATCACAGCCATCCGGCATGACCCGCGTCCAGGTCAAAAGGCCGGCCAAACCAATCGGCAACCAGCTGATGAACCATTCGGCGCGCGGAGTCCCGGTCAGGCTCGCGGCGTCGAACTGCATCGCCAGGAACGAGAATATCCACATACCGAGCACGCCACGGCCCAGCAGCGTTTCGCGAGCCCGCCAGGCTTCTCGCAGCACGGCGAACCAGACGATGCACCACAACACCAATCCCGGCAAACCAAGCTGGATGGCGACATGGCTGAACAGGTTGTGCGCGTGTTCAAAGGAAATGCGGCCGACGGAAACCCGGTAGTCTCCCGCCAGTCCCAGGCCACCCCATGGGCGCTCGGCAATCATGCGCAGACTCGACATGAAGATTTCGGGTCGGTAGGAAGCACCGCGTGCCAGGACCAACGGTTCGAGCAGCCAGAAGGTCAACATGGCGAGCACCAGAGCCGTCGCGGCGATAAAGCGGGTGCGCCGGTCCCGACAGTAGATCGGCATGGCCAGTACGCTGAGTAGCAGGGCCAGCGCCGCACCGCGACTCTGGCTCATCACGACAAATACGCCCAGCAACGCGAGGGCCACCCCATAGACGATCTGAAATCCGATGGAACGCGGTATCCAGTGCAGCATCCAGATCACCGCCAGTCCGATTACATAGCCACCCAGAATCGGATGGGCCAGTTCGCCCAATCCCCCCAAGCGCGCCACCCAGGGATTGTTTTTGATTCCGTAGAAATAAATGATTGCCATCAGGGCTGTCAGCGCAAGTCCAACACCTCCCCACTGCATGATGCGAATCACTCGATCTGGCTGCCCGTCGGCCAGGATCGGGAAGAACAGCAGAAACGCCAGGATATAGAGCAACCGCTTGGCTTCGCGCGCCGGCTCCGGTGCGTGAGCCCAGAGCAAGGTAATCAGCGCCCAGATCGCCAGCGCAAGCAATGTCGTATAGATCAGACGTTGGGCATGCCACAGCTGCGCCAGCCGATCACGGGCCGGCCAGGCGAGCACGATTACCGGTAACCAGACAAAGACGACCAGACCCTGCTGATAAATCTTGTTGGTCGGTGCCAGGGCGATTGCCAGCAAAAACCATAATAAGCCAAAAGCCATCCAGCCCTGCGCCCAGCGTCTCGCTTGCATCTTCGCTCCTAATACGGCTCACCCGCCAAACCGGCATGGTTAAAACGAAAAGTTTTGGGCATCATGGCCCGCCATGGTACCGGCTCTTTCAACAAGGTTTCCCTACGATGCAATCCACTCGGCTTCCCCAAGCCGCTTTGAATCAATTGATTGAAGGCGCCAGTATTCTGGAGGCCGACAGCTACGGCCCAAAAGTCTATCTGTTACAGGATGGCAATATTCTCAAGTTATTTCGCCGCAAGCGGCTTTTTTCTTCGGCCCTTCTACGGCCTTATTCGGCTCGATTCATCCAGAACGCGACCCGCTTGCAGCAACTCGGCGTACCGACCCTCGATGTACTGGCCTTCTACAAGTTGCCAAAGCCCGGCATGACTGCCGTTCTCTATCGGCCGCTTCCCGGAAAAACCCTGCGTCAATTATCGAACCAGGAAGATTTCAGCTGGCAACGAACCCTGCCTGCGCTGGTCGACCTGATCCGCAGCCTGCATGCCAGCGGTATTTATTTCCGCTCGCTGCACCTGGGCAACATCGTGGTTACCCCGGGCAACGAACTGGGGCTGATCGATGTGGCCGACATGCGTTTCCTGCGCTCTCCGCTGCCGCGCTACCTGGCACGCCGCAATTTGCAGCATTTCGCTCGTTATATTGCCAGAGAGAACCTGAACGGGAGCTTTCCGAT
This sequence comes from Pseudomonas uvaldensis, assembly GCF_021271205.1. Taxonomy (GTDB): domain Bacteria; phylum Pseudomonadota; class Gammaproteobacteria; order Pseudomonadales; family Pseudomonadaceae; genus Aquipseudomonas; species Aquipseudomonas uvaldensis. The sequence continues at coordinate 343,521 of NZ_JAIWKS010000006.1, read as the reverse complement.
GCAGGCGCTGGAAAACGCTCTATTGCCCGCCTGAGAACAATTGCCGGGCGGTCTGGCTGAAATTCAGCCAGGCCTCATCGGGGGCCAGCGCCTGATACTGGGCTGACGCGACCACGGCGGCCGAAGCCTGCGAGATCCGCCGGAGCGCTTCCCCCCAGGCTTTGGCGTCGTTCACCGGGGCGTACCAACCTGCATCGCCCAATTGTTCACGGAACACCGGCAGTTCACTGGCCAACACCGGAACACCGGCCATGACCGCTTCTTGCAGGATCAAGCCCAGGCCTTCATCAAGGGACGGGATCAGCACCCAGTCGAATGCCGTGTAAAGTGTTGCAACATTATCCAGATGCCCCGTCAGCACCACCCTGCCCAATAGATCCGGCTGGACGATTCGCGCCTGCAGCGCCTCGCGCTGCGGCCCTTCCCCAACGATGACCAGGCGCCAGTCAGGCTGGCTTTGCGCGACCAGGGCAAACGCTTCCAGCAGGCATGCGAACCCCTTGTCATCCACCAGTCGCCCGACGGCGCCAAAGACCCTCAGATCGGCCAACGGCACCCCCAATCGAGCACAGGCTTCTTCGCGCGGCACAAGCGCGGACCGGAAGGCCTTCGGATCGAAAGCGCTGCGCAGCACCGTCACCGACATTGCGAGGTCATCCCGGAGGGCAGCTGCCAGGGTCTGTGAGACCGCCACCAGGCTCAAGCGCGAGGCAGGGAACCCGCGCAGCAATTCACGGCCTTCGGCGTTGAGTCGTGTCACACCATGGAAGATCACTACGACGCGGATCTGTGGCATGTCCTTCAGGACCGGCAACAAGGTACGGGCGACGCCAAGGCCGTCGAGCAATACGACACGTGCATCGCTGTCGAGCAACGCCTGGCGGAAGCGCCTGCGCATCAAGGGTTTGAACAACCGCCAGATATGCCGTCCCTTGAGCCGGGCAGACGAGAGATGCCACTCCCTGGCCTGTCCCACATTGACCTTGCAGGCAGCTCCCGAGCCCTGCAAGAGCCATGTCTTGATGGGCATTGACGGCTCGATCCGCGAAAGTATCTGGTGGTGAACCTTGTGTACCGAAGCGAACGGCGAACCGCCCGCCCACATGACATTAATAATGCTCATTGAGCAGCAAACCTTTCATCGCGCTCCAGGATTCGTGCTGCGAGGCATCTAATAATTGATAAGCCAACCAATGCAGACTCCGAGCAAAAGGACCAGGGACAACTTGGCTTGCTCGCGACGCCTGCGGCGCTCCTTGCGCTGACGTTCCACGGGGACTTCCACGTGGACGCCGAATCCTGTGTGCAAAACAGCATCCCCTTCCAATGTGACCGCCGTCAAGTTCAGTTGTGCATAGCGCAGCGACAGGGCTTTCTCGCCACCGAAGCCGGCAAATGGAGCACACAACCGGTATTCCTTGAGCCGGCGAAGGCCAGGATTGAGGGAAAAGCCTTGCCATTCGGGTTTGTCGGAGATCAGCGGGTAGCAGGCCACCCCCCGGATGAGCTCACGCTCGCCCAGGCGTATGTAAGGACTGTGTACACACAAGTCGTAAACATAGTTACGCAGCCACACCTGGAGAATATCGGGTCGTTGTTCCAGGATCGCGCGTGAATCCTCCACGAAGGCAGGGCGATAGAATTCCCAATCGTCCTCGCAATGGAAGATATAAGGCGTCTTGACATGCCCGTAGGCCAGATCGATCGAGGCCAACTGCCCCAGCTTCGGCCGATTGATAAACACTGTACAACGGTCTTTCCAGTGCACCGGGATAACGGCATGCACGCCTTCATCGCCAGCGTCTTCGGTGATGAAGACCTCTCGAATCGGCGCGGTATTGAAACGGTCGAAGCTCTCCAGCGTCCGCTTGAGCAGATCGAGTCGACCGCAACTGGTTACCACCAGGGTGATGTCACTCTCGTTGGAAAACTGCACCTGAAATACCACTTAGTCAGATGCCATCCCGATGTGGGATGGCTGAACGGTTCCTGTCAAACGCCCAGCCTCAGGCGCAATCTTTCCAGCAGGCTCAACGGCGCACGGGGTCGCAGTGGCGGCACCAGCGCTTCGACGATCTTCTGGCCTATACGTGCGAAACTGAATTGCTCCAGCGCCAGCTTCTGTCCGTTATACGCGATATTCCGAGCCAGTTCAGGATCGGCGCGAAGCTGGGCAAGCTTCTCCTGAAGCTGCGGGATGTCGCGATACAACACCACGTTCTGCATATCCTGCAACCCCAGTGCGCGGGCTTCGTCAGCCCCTTGATCGAACGCCAACAACACACAGCCGCAGGCCATGGCTTCGAAGTTCTTGATCATGAACTCCCCCATGCCCACATCGGCGCTGACAAAAAAACGGATGCGATTGAGAGTCTCGCAATATTCTTCGCCAGACTTGGTGCGAGTCACCACCAATGACTCGACACGCCCCAGCTCGTCCAACAGCGCTTTGCGGCCACTGTAGGCGACGCTGTTGGTGCTGCCCACGAAAGCCAGTTCGATATCCCGTTCGCGCCCCAGATCCTGCAGCAAGGATTGATCGTAGCCCTTTGGCACGAATACCGCATCGAAACCTTCGCTTCGCAGGCGTTCCGTGACCATGAAGCCGGAGCTGATCACCCTCGCCCAAGGCAGGCGGCGATAGTGGGCACTGAACTTACCGGTGTATTTGCATGGGATGTAGTTCTGGTAGGCGTCGTGTTCGAGGATCACCAGGTTGGGGATCGTACGGATGAACCGGGTCTGACGGATCTCTTGCTTGAAGCGCAGGAAGAAGACGATCCGGTCGTAGCGCGATACATCGACGTGACGTCGGAAATAGCTCCGCAGGTTGCGTTGCTCCTGGCTATCGAGCCAGCGCAGGTCACACTCGCAATGAGCGGCCACGCCTTCATAGAGCCGGTCCAGGATGGCCCGCTGTTCTTTCTGCACCAGAAACAGAACTTTCATCGTCTTCCTTGCGGTACCAAACGACTTGAGAAATAACCGGGAGCCTTTGTGCGTCGGAACACAACACTCTCCCGCCGTGGCCTTCTACAGCCGCCAGAACAGTTCATGGCGACGCACAGCCTTGCGAAAAAACTCATTCTCGCCATACGGCGACCCCCCGCGTCCGGCCAGTATCCGCTGGATATGACGACGCAGACGTCGCTTGAACGGCGCTGGCGGTTGCAGATCATGCATCATGCCCAGCGCCATGGCCTTGTCACGCTGGCCGGCCAAATCCAATGCAAGGCTGATGGGATGCATCGGCCGGACCGGATCGAAATACGGCGGCAGTGCAACACCGGCACCCGCATCGCCCATGGGCCAGCGGTCATTGTCGTGCAGGTGATTGGCATAGCCCAACAGGACCGCGGGCTGCCACTCCAGGCCCTCGAGGGCCTGGGTCACGGCATCATGGGCGCAGACATGATCGGGATGCGGATCGAGCGTCGGGTGCGGCAAGACCACGACGTCGGGGCGGGCCCTGATGATCAGCTCGCGCAGGTCGGCCAGCAAATTGTTCCAGGTCGGCGCGCCGTCGACATCGCCAGGCAAGGTGAATGGGTTCAATTGACGAAACAGCCGGGTATCGCTCAGGTCCGCCTCGCGCGACCCTTGGGGATGGCCCGGCGCGGCTTGCATGGCTGCCAGTTGCAGGCAGAAGTAACCCAATTGCACACAATTGGCCTGCGGCACCCCGGCCCAGCGTGGCACGGCGATGCTGTCCCAAGCACGCAAACGGCCCTTGAGGCGTGCCGCCTCGATGCTGTCCAGGCCCATCTTGCGGTAATGCTCGGCTTCGATTTCGCCAGCGGTCAGTGTCACGATCCAGGTGTCGTCGGCCCGGCTATACAAGCCGAACGCCGCCAACTCGGCATCATCGGCATGGGGGGCGATGACCATGACCCGTTGATGCTTCATCTGCGCCGCCGCAAAGGACCACAGCTTCGGTTCGCCCTGGACCCGGCAGAAACGCCCGCGCAGACGCAGCTCACCCCGGGACAGCACGTCCCCCTGCTCGCTGAGATTGAGATAGCGCAGGCCGTTGACCCCGCGCTCGAAAGTCTGTCGATCCGGATGTTCACCGCCCGACAACTCGACGACCGGGTCGATGAAGCGCCCCAGCCAGTTGCTTTTGATTCGCAGCGCCAGGACCAGCGTTGCCCCCTCGTCCAGCATTACCCCTTCATCCAGTCGCAACCGCCCGGCATTCAGATGCACCTTGGGTTGTTGGGTGAACGGCGGGAAGCTGTACTGATAGTCGTCCCTGGGCGAATAGAACAGATGATCGGCGAACCATGCTTCATGGGCAATCCAGCCCAACACTGCCAGCACCAACGGTAGCCACCAGGCCACCACGATCCCCGACATCACCAGCACTACGAGCGCGAACATCAGTCCGATACGCTTGTTGCGACGGTGGCGCTTGAGTAATTGCTGCTTGCGACTCGTGGAGGCATTCATACGGTAAACACCGGCACCGGGTTGCACCAGCGGTCCTTGTATTCGCGGTCCGCCCGGCCGAAGGAAAAGCGCATTGGCTTGCCGATGGCACGAGCCTGTTCCCAGGCGCTTTGCGTATTAAGGAAGCTCAACACACTGCCAGGGCTGAACGCACGGGTCTGCGGGTCGACACCGCCGTTGATGTATTCAACACTGATCCACTCGGGCGCTTCAACGCGATAGACCAGTTGAATGGCAATCGGCGCATCGTTGAGCAGGATCACCGAGCCGATCAGCAGCTCGCGCAGCAGCTCGATCACCTCGGCCATGCGCTCGGCCCCGGTAGCCGCAAAGCCCCAGCGACGCAGGAACAGATCACAGTAGATCGCGGCCAGTTCCTCGCTGGAGAATGTCTCGACCGGCCGCACCACTCCGCCGGCCTCTTCCAGCAAGCGCAACTCGCGGCGCTGGTTATAGCGAAACTTCTTGGACAGCTCTTCCGGTGTACGCGCCATGGCCAGCTGTTCCTGTTGCGGCTTCAAGCCACTGAAACGCCCCTCATTGAGGGCCGACAGGTAACGTCCGCGATGGCGCAACGGCGCCTGGGCATCGGCTGCGGCCGGCAGGATCAGCTCAGCATTGCCCAGGTCGAACAAGCCTTTTTTGCCGCTGCGCTTGAGCACGTCCTTGGACAAGGCCAGGTCGCGCCCCCAGGTCGGGATTGCGGCCTTGAGCTCACCCTCATGCTCATAGGCCAGGTAGCGCACGGGAATATCGGCCAGGGCCGCCAGACGCTCGACCACCAACGGATGGGTCGCCACACTTCCGCCAAAGCGTTGCCAGGCCTGGGCATAAACCGAAGCGTCTACCGCCGTCCAGCCGCGCTCGCGCCAGCCTTGGAATCGATTGAGCATCAGGCCCCCGGTGCCAGTTCGATGACTTGGGGCAAGCGCCAGAAAGCCTCGCGTACAGCGCGATCCGAGAAGCGCTCACGCAGGCGATCACGCATCAATTCGGCGCATTGGCGACGCTGCATGTCGTCCATGGCCGCCAGGTGCTGCAGCCCTTGGGCCAAGTGCTCGGCGTCGCCCAGCGGAAAGAGGATACCGACACCCTCGACCACTTCCTTCGCCCCACCGCAGGCCGTAGCCAGCAGGGGCACGCCGGCCGCCATGGCTTCGAGCAACACCATGCCGAATGGTTCGTGATCGGAACTCAGGGCGAACACATCAAAGGCGCGGAAATAACGACGAGCCTCGGGCACCTGGCCGAGGAACAGGACGCGGTCTGCAACGCCCAATTCCAGTGCCAGATCGCGAAGATCCCGCTCCAGGCGCCCCTTGCCGAGAATCGCCAATTGGCTGTTACCCGGTAGATAAGCCAATGCTGCGGCGAAACCCCGCAGCAACGTGGCTTGGTCCTTGTCCGGGTGCAGGCGCCCGACGTTGCCGACGATCCAGGCATTCGAATCCAACCCGAGGGTCTGCCGCGCTTCCTCCCGGGAAACCAGGCTGGCCTGGGTGGCGTCGAGATCGATGCGGTTGTAGAGGGTCTGGATCCGGCTGGATGGCCACTTCGGCAGGCAGCGGCGCATGTCGTCGCGTACCGCGTCGGAGACCCCGAGCAAACTCAGGCGCTTGCGAAAAATGTGGGCGAACAACCGGCGGGTACGCCGCTGGTAGTCCCCGAAGGCATGGTGCACGCCAATCACCGGCAGGCCGGTACCGAGCATAGCGATGTAGATCGGCTTGAAGCGATGGGCAATGCAGAAACTGAAGTTGCGCGAAGCGGCGATCCTGCGCAGATCGCCGATGGCACCCAGCTTCAGGCCGCGCACGGCACTGGAGCTGTACTCCATGAACAGCACCTCGTCCGAGGCACAGCCGGCGGCGACCTCGGCATCGGCCGCCCCAGTGAGAAACACGGTGGTCACGCGATAGCCAGTGCCCGCGAACAGGCTGGCATATTGACGGGCGCAGTCGAGGAACGGCCCGTCATAACCGTGGCAGAACTGCAGCACATGTCGCTCAGCCGAGCGTGTCATAAGCGTCCACGCCGTCTTTGACCACCAGAATGTCTTCCATGATCAGATATTGCAGATCGGAACCGTAGAACATATTCAACGCGTCGGTCGGCGAGCAGATCATCGGTTCGCCACGGCGGTTGAGCGACGTGTTCAGGGACACGCCGTTGCCGGTCAGCACCTCGAGCGCCTTCATCATGTCGTAGTAGCGCGGGTTGTATTCGCGCTTGAGCACCTGGGCCCGGGAAGTGCCATCTTCATGGACGACTTCCGGCACGCGGGTTTTCCATTCTTCGGCCACTTCAAAAGTGAACGTCATGAAAGGCGCGGGGTGATCGACCTTGATCATCTGCGGCGCAACGGTGTCGAGCATCGACGGGCAGAACGGCCTCCAGCGCTCACGGAACTTGATCTGTTCGTTGATGCGGTCAGCCACGCCGGTAGCGCTCGGGCAACCAATGATCGAACGGCCACCCAAGGCACGCGGACCAAACTCCATGCGTCCCTGGAACCAGGCCACCGGGTTACCGTCGACCATGATTTTCGCAATGCGCTCGGGGGTGTTGTCGATCTTGCGCCAGGCCGGTTTGCTCGGGTGACGAGCGCACGCGGCGATCACATCTTCATTGCTGTAGGCCGGGCCGAGGTAGACGTGCTCCATCTTCTCCACGGGCACGCCACGGGCATGGGACACATAGGCCGCCGCGCCCACCGCGGTGCCGGCATCACCGGACGCCGGCTGTACGAACAGTTCCTTGACGTCATCGCGGGCGATGATCTTCTGGTTCAGCTTGACGTTCAAGGCGCAGCCGCCGGCGAACGCCAACTTGCCGGTTTCCTTGAGGATGTCGCCCAGGTAATGATCGATCATTTGCAACGCAAGCTTCTCGAACAGCGCCTGCATGCTGGCCGCGTAGTGGATATATGGCTCGTCGGCGATGTCGCCTTCACGTTTCGGGCCCAGCCACTCGATCAGCTTCGGCGAAAAATAAAAGCCCTTGCCCTTCTCTTTATAGCGACGCAGGCCGATCACGTTGGCGTAGTCGGTATTGATCACCAACTGGCCATTCTCGAACGAAGCCAGGCGCGAGAAATCGTACTTGCTGGCATCGCCATAAGGCGCCATGCCCATGACCTTGAACTCGCCGTCGAGCATTTCGAAGCCAAGGAACTCAGTGATCGCACCGTACAGGCCACCGAGGGAATCCGGATCGTAAAATTCCTTGATCTTGTGGATCTTGCCGTTTTCGCCGTAGCCGAAGAAAGTCGTGGCGTACTCACCCTTGCCGTCGATGCCCAGGATCGCGGTTTTTTCCTGAAAGCCTGAGCAGTGGTAGGCGCTGGAGGCGTGGGCCAGGTGGTGCTCCACCGGTTCGATCTTGACTTTTTTCGGGTCGAAGCCCAGTTGTTCCAGGCACCAGACGATCTTGCGACGATAACGCTTGTAGCGACGGTTACCCATCAGGATCGCATCAAGGGCGCGATCCGGTGCGTACCAGTAGCGCTTGGCGTAGTGCCAGCGCGCTTCGCCGAACAGGCTGATCGGGGCGAACGGAATCGCCACCACGTCGACGTCGGACGGCTTGATGCCTGCCTGCTCCAGGCAGAACTTCGCCGACTCGTAGGGCATGCGGTTCTTTGCATGTTTATCGCGTACGAAGCGCTCCTCCTCAGCCGCCGCGATCAGCTTGCCGTCGATGTACAGCGCGGCGGAAGGATCATGGCTAAGGGCGCCGGACAGGCCAAGAATCGTCAATGCCACAGGGTCTAGCCTCTTATGTCTGCATGCGGGCGACAAGCGCCTCGAAAAATTGATGTGCCGCTCGCCAGGGGCGTTGGGCAGCTAAAGGGCGGGATTATAGCTTAAAAGCGGCGGTAAGCCGCTAGCGGTGAGCGGCTGGTACCTGGGCGCCTGTAAAACCGGGCCTTGCTTGAAGGGCCAGACGCCTGATACGTCCTCTTCGCGAGCAGGTCCGCTTCAGGATTCGCTGGAGATTTCCTTGGGCAACCGCTCATCAATCACCCGATACAACCCACTCCCCTCAGGCCAGTTGCGCATGAACCGCGCCCGATCCCGGGCGTAAGCCGGGGCGAAACTCGCGTGGGAGCGGTGCTGGCACATGGAATCCAGGTCGATCAGCGCCCAGCGGTCGTGTTGCCAGAACAGGTTATGCCCCTTGAGATCACCATGGCTGATGCGTTCGCGGATGAGATCGGCGAACAAACGATCCAGGGCAAGCAGTTCAGGTTCAGGCGCCTCGCCACTTTCCACGTAAGGAGCAAAGCGCTCGATGATGTCCGGCCCCGACAGATGTTCGGTCACCATATAAGCGCTCCGGCGCAGCCACAGGAAACGCTTTTCCAGCAACGCCAGGGGCTTGGGCGTGGCGATGCCGAGGAAGGCCAGGCGATTACCCTCGCGCCAGGAATGCCAGGCGCGACTGGGGCGCCAGAAGCGTTTGAGCCAATGAGCGAAGTGCTTGATGTTGTAGCGTTTGATCACCAGAGGACGACCGTCCACCTCGACCTTGCCGACGCTCGCCGCGCCCCCGGTCTTATAGAGATGCCCCCGGTCAAGCAAGGCGTCGGCCTGCGCCAGCACCGGTGCCATGGCGACTTCTTCATCGCGACGGATTGCTCTCAGACCAAACGGGCCGCGCTGCACGCTGAACAGGCTGCACTCGCGCCCGACCTTTTCCAGAAAGTCCTTCAACCGCCAGCCGTACACCTTGTCGATCTGCTTTTGCAGCGCCTCCATGGGCAGCGCATGTTCGGCGTTGCTCAGCAGGTAATGCACCAGGAGTTCTTCGTTGAACGGTTCGATGGCCTTGGGCAGTTGGGCAAAAAACACCCCGAGGTTCTCCAGCACTTTCTGTCGCGACAAAGCTTGCCCGGGGGTTTCGGCGCGTATGCCGGCACCGTCGATCAGATAGAGCTTGCCGCCATGGCGCAGCAGATTGTCCAGATGAAGGTCTTCCTGCCACAAGCCCTTGCTGTGCAGTTGTGCGATGGCACCCAAGGCTTCGGCCAGCACGTCTGTCTGTTCATCGGCCAACAATGGCAGATGCTCGACCTGCTTCCAGGCGTCGCCCAGGCTCTCGGCCCCTTCGAGCAACTCGAACAGCAGCCAGCCGCCCTCGCCGTCCTTCAGGCCATCGGCGAGCAGCAGCGGCGTGGTCAGACCCTGTTCAGCCAGCAGGCGGACACCTTGCCGTTCACGCTGGAAGTGCCGGGCGGCCTTGCTGCCCACCAGCAGTTTGGCCAGCACCGGTCGGCCGCGCCACACACCGGCGCCGACATAACGCTGCCCCGGCAGTACCCGCAGCAGAGAAAGCAGTTGCAGTTGCGCCGGTCCGGCGGCGTCCGCCAATTCCAGGCTCAATGGCAGCACTGGACTGCGACCGGCATCTTTGAGTTCGGACAATTGCATCAGTGGGCTTCCTTGTGACTGCGCCTGGCGACAAGGCGGTTCATCCAACTTTCGACCAGCGCGCCCTCGTTCGGTTGGTCCAGATAGGTAGACAGCAGCTGACGCACCTCGTTGTCATTCCAGACGGGTGCGCGCCGCAGCAAGGGCTCCAGATCCTTGACCCGGTCGCGCTGACCGAAAAGCAGCGGTCGGGTCTTCTCCAAGTCAATCAACTGTGCTTGATAGCCGTTCGTGCTCGCCTGCAAAAAGATGTGCTTGGGGTAGAAACAACCGTGAATCTGGCGCATGCCATGCAGGCGCCGCGCCAATAAACCACAGGCCTTCAGGATGGCGACACGTTGCGCCGACGCCAGGGCCGGCCAGCGCTGTAACAGCGATTCCAGGTCATCCCAGCCGTCGAGGGCGCGGGTCAACAGAATTGCCCGTACGTCGCCATCCACCTTGCGCTGGCCATAGAACACCGCTTGCAGGGCAGGGATTCCCAACTCGCGATAGCGGCTGATATTGCGAAACTCCCGCGAGAAACTCGGCTCGCCGAAAGGGTGGGACCAGGTCCGGGTCAGGTAATTGCTCTGGCGCTTGAGGTAATACCCCTGCCCTTCCAGTTCGAGCCGGAATACGCTGCTCCAGCCTCCACCCGAGGTGTTGGGTTCGTCCACCGCATCCAATTGCCGGGCCCACAGGGCCTCGAAGCTGTCCAGGCCGTGACGCGCCAGTAATGGCCGGTCTTCGGCGGCCAGAAAATCAGTCATTCACGCCCCTCGAAAAATCTCACTACGTGGCGGATGCGTTTCTTATCGCACGCATCGAGCCGGTCATGCTGGCGATATTGCAGGTAAAAGCGCAGGCGCTGGGTGGCGGACAGGTGATACTTGGCCACCTTATCCAGGCACGCCAGGTCTTTGGTGATGCGGTATTTGAGCCAGAAGCCACGCCAGAAATCGCCGTTGGGGCAGTCGATCAGGAACAGTCGCGACTGGTCGTCTACCAACAGATTGCGCCATTTCAGATCGTTATGGGTGAAACGATGTTCATGCATGGTCCGCGTGTATCCGGCCAGTTGCAGGCTCACCTTGTCGACCCATGCGCGATCGGTCAAACGCTGGTCGTGACGTTCGGCCAGGGCCGAGAGGTCTTCGGTATGGGGCAATTCACGGGTGATCATCGCGCCACGGGCATAGGCTGCGCCATGTCGCTCCAGCCCCCAGGCGACGATTTGCGCCGTGGGAATTCCCCATTTGGCGAAACGCTTGAGATTCTGCCATTCGGATTTGACCCGGGGCTTGCCCAGGTAACGCCGCAAGCCCTTGCCAGCCCCGGTGTAGCGCTTGACATAGTAGTTCACACCGTTGCGCCGCACCCGGATCACCTCCGACAGCGGATCGCGGGTCAGCCGCTCACCCTCAAGGGCGAACACCGCGTCGAGGCTGCCGAAATCCTGCGCCAGTTCCGCGTAGACAGGCTCCAGATTCCAACCCGACATCAGAGCGCATCCCCATATCGCTGCTTGCGTGCATAGAGCTTGTTGGCCTTGCCTTCGAGCCAGCGCAACAACAGCGCTTCGTCAGCCAGGATCCGGCGCAGCGGCTGCTGGAAATAACCCTTGAGAAAACGCAGCTTGTCGCGACGGGTCAAGCCGATGTCCAGTGCCGAGAAATACAGCGCCGCCAGGTCCTTGTTGCGCCAGCGGGGGGTGATGGCCGGACGGGTCTGGGCGCGATGCAGGTCGATTACCGACAATTTGAGATCTGCGGCGGTGACCGGCTTGTCAGTGTGCAGCAGGAAATGACAGATATAGCAGTCGCGATGGTTGACGCCGGCACGGTGCATCATGCCGGTCATGCGCGCCACTTCAGCGATCAGGGCACGTTTGAGGGCAGGCTCCGGCGGCTGGCGGACCCAGTCGATGCTGAAATCCTCGAGGCTGACGGTGGGGGCCAGCTCCTCGGTGATGATGAACGAATGCTGGTCCGCCGGATTGCTACCCTTCTCGCCATACGCGACGGCGGTCATGGTAGGCACACCGACTTCCTGCAAACGCTGGATGGCGGCCCATTCCTGCCCCGCGCCGAGGACCGGCAATTTGGCAGTGACCAGATTCTTGACGATCTCGGCCCAACCGATGCCCCGGTGGATCTTGACGAAAAAGCCGCGGCCGTTCACCTCGGTGCGCAAGGTGCGCCGGGCTTCCAGTTCACGGTAGACCTCGCCCTTGAGCGCCTCGACTTCAGCGAACGCATCGCGCCCGGCCCAAAGGCTCTTGAACGGTTCGGCCAACATCACTTTCATTGTGCGTGCTCCGCCAGAATCACGTCGGCCGCGTGCTGCGGCATGCTGTAGAGGTCCGCCGTTTCGGCGAACGCCAGACCGTTGCGGCTCCAGGCCGCCCGCGCCTCGGCGTCGCTCAGCATTCGCTCCAGGTACCCGGTGAGCTGGGCCTGTTCGAACGGCTCGTCCAACACCAGGCCGCTGTCGGCCTCGGCGATGTAATGGGCGTACCCGCACACCGCACTGACCAGCACCGGCAGCCCGGCCACCAATGCTTCAAGCAGAACGGTGCCAGTGTTTTCGTTGTACGCCGGGTGAATCAACAGGTCGGCGCCCAACAGGAACCGAGGGATGTCACTGCGCCCCTTGAGGAACCGCACATTGTCACCCAGGCCCAACGCGGCGCCCTGCAGTTGGAATACCTTGGGGTCGTCCTGGCCAATTACAAACAGCCGGGTACGTTTTTTGAGCTCGGGCGGCAGCGCAGCCAGGGCCTTGAGGCTGCGATCCACCCCCTTGGTCTTGAACCCGGAACCGATCTGCACCAGCAGCAGGTCATCCTCGGCAAGTTCGAACTCGGCACGGAACGCCGCGCGAATCTCGTCGGCATCGACAGGCCGACGGCGGTCCTGGGCGATACCCGGTGGCAGCAGATGAAAGCGTTCCAGCGGTGTGCCGTAGTGCTTGATGAACAGCGGCTGCTGGACTTCGGAAATCATCAGTACGTCGGTTTTGGCATCCTTGGCGAACACGGCCCGCTCGTACTCGGCAAAATGCCGGTAGCGGCCCCAGCGTCGGTACAAGGAGTTACGCAGGTTCTGCGCCTTGTCTTCGAAGCAGCCATCGGCGGCGTAGTACACGTCCAGGCCGGGCATCTTGTTGAAGCCGATCAAGCGGTCCACCGGGCGCTTGGCAAGATCAGCCTCCATCCATGCGCTGAGTTTCTCGTTGCGACGGTGGTTGAACAGCGCCTTGACCGGCGCGACCAGCACTTCGAAGCCCGGTGGGACGTCACCTTCCCAGATCAGCGTGTAGACGCGAATCTGATGCCCGCGCCGCTGACACTCCAGCGCAATGCGCATGAAGTCGCGTTGCAGGCCACCGAAGGGGAAGTACTTATAAAGGACAAAAGCCAATTGCATCAGCGTGGTTCCTCAGCCAATAACGTGCTCAGGTGGCTGGCGACACGCTCGGGATTCAGACGCGTGAAGCACAGGGGCTGCTCGCGTTTCAGGTCGAACCGACGCGCATCTTCGGCGGTCGGCGGGTAGGTGCATTGTTTCTGCATGCACGGCGCACAAGGGAAATCGCTGGCGAGATGGATCTGGCCCTTGCCATAGGCACCGGTCAGTACCGGGTTGGTGGGGCCGAGCAGGGAAATGGTCGGCACGTCCAGGGCGGCGGCCAGGTGTCCCAATCCGGTGTCCACGGCCACACAGGCCTGGGCGCCGGCCAGTACCTTGCCCATTCCGCCCAGGTTCAGCTTCGGCAGCACCAGGGCATTGCGCAGTCCTTTGGCGATACGCTCGGCCCTGGCCTTTTCCGGCGCGCTGCCCCATGGCAACTTCACTACCACGCCGAGCTGGCCCATGCGCTCGGCCAATTGACGCCAGTAAAGCTCCGGCCAGTGTTTGGACTCCCAGGTGGTGCCATGCAGGAACACCACGTAAGGATATTGGCGCGGCAGTTCCACCAGCTTATCGACGCTCAGGCCATAGTTGCCCAGGGTCTGCGGCAAGTCGTACCCCAGCGCCAACGCGAACAATTGCCGCACCCGTTCGACCGCATGTTGACCACGGGCCACCGCCAATCGACGGGAATAAAAGCGTGCGGCCAGGGGTTCGCGGGCCGAGTGTCTGTCCAGGCCCGCCACCGGGGCCTTGACGTAGCGGGTCAGCCAGGCGCTCTTGAGCAAGCCCTGGGCGTCGATCACCAGATCGTACTTTTCGGCACGCATGCTGTGTTTGAAGCGTCGCCATTCGCCGCTCTTGACGGTTTGCCAGAGGTTCTTGCGCCAACGACGGATCGCCACAGGGATGACCTTGCCCACGGCCGGGTGCCAGGTGGGAATTTCGGCGAAGCCTTCTTCCACCACCCAATCGAACCGGATGCCAGGGATCGCTCGCGCCGCGTCGGTCAATGCTGGCAGGGTGTGGACCACATCGCCCAGCGAAGAGGTCTTGATCAACAATACCCGCAAGTTACTGGACCTCCACCGGGGTGCCCTGCAAACGCGCCAGGGCATCGTTCACCGCCGGTGGCATGAGCTGGCGCAGGCAGTTGTAATGACCGAAGCGGCAGGTGCGGTCGAAGCACGGGCTGCATTCGATGCCCAGGCGCACCACTTCGACCTTGTCGGCCAACGGTGGGGTAAAGCCTGGCGAGGTGGAGCCATAGACTGCCACCAATGGACGGTTCAAGGCCGCCGCCACGTGCATCAGCCCGGAGTCGTTGGACACCACGGAATCGGCGCAGGAGAGCAGGTCGATGGCTTCGGCCAGGGAGGTTTCGCCACTGAGGTTCACCGACTCCTCTCGCAAGCCGGGAATCAGTCGCGAGCGAATGTCTTCACCCACCGGGTGATCCTTTTTCGAACCGAACAGCCAGACTTGCCAGCCTTCACGGATCTTCGCCTCGGCAACCTGGGCGTAATGCTCCGCCGGCCAGCGCTTGGATTCGCCGAATTCAGCACCCGGGCACAAAGCCAGCACCGGACGGTCAAGGCTCAAGCCGAATCGGGTCAACGCCGTTTCTCGGGTCAACGGATCAATTTGCAGGCTTGGGCGCGGATAGGGTTTCGGCAGCTCGGTCCCCGGCTCGTAGGCCAGGGCCATGAACCGCTCGATCATCAGTGGATAGCGGTCCTTGTCCAGCGTGCGCACATCATTGAGCAGCCCGTAGCGGAACTCGCCACGCCAGCCAGTGCGTTTCGGGATACCGGCGAAGAATGGCACCAGGGCCGACTTCAATGAGTTGGGCAACAGGATCGCCTGGTCATATTGACCAGCCAGGGATTTGCCGATACGCCGACGGGTTGCCAGTTCCAGCACGCCATGGCCGAGCGGAAAGCTCAAGGCCTTGCGCACCTGTGGCATGCGTTCAAGGATCGGCCGGCTCCATTCCGGGGCCAGGACGTCGATTTCGCATTGCGGATGGCGCTGCTTGAGACACTGGAACAGTGTCTGTGCCATCACCATGTCACCGACCCAACTGGGCCCAACGATCAGAATATTCATGTGGCTTCCAAAAACGATACGGGGAGGCCTACGCCTCCCCGCCTCAAAAAACACTGCAACCCCGTTGTGGGAGCGGGCTTGCTTGCGAAAGGGCCATTACCTCCGACATCCATGTTGCCTGACATTGCGCCATCGCGAGCAGGCTCGCTCCCACATTCAATCAGTACTCAATTCAACCCCAACTCATGCCAGATGCGCATGACTTGCCGGCGCTCTTCAACGAACTGGTCGCCGGTGATCACCCCGGCATCTTTCTGCAAGGCCTGGCGGTGAGCGGCGGAGCGGTAGGCTTTATAAGCCTCGCGCAACAAAGTGGCGTCCTCGGACGGCATCAGCCCGACCTCCTGCAACCCTTCGAGGATGCGAATGTTATCGGTGTAACGCAGCAGCGACGGGTATTGCTCGGACCACGCCAGGGCCGCGTATTGCACCATAAATTCAATATCGACGATACCTCCCGCGTCCTGCTTGAGGTCGAAGGGCGCCGTGGCCTCGAAGGCATTTGGCGCGGTTCCGGCGGCGGTGGCCTTGCTGCCAAGGTTATCGCGCATCTTGGCACGCATCTCGCTGACCTCCTGGCGCAGCGTCGGCAGATCACGCTTGCGCCCGAGCACCTGGGCACGGACTTTCTCGAACGCCTGGCCCACGTCCGGGCTACCCACCAGCACCCGGGCCCTAACCAGCGCCTGATGCTCCCAGGTCCACGCCTCGTTCTCCTGATAACGGGCGAACGCACCGAGAGAGCTGACCAGCAACCCCGACGCACCGGATGGTCGCAGGCGCATATCCACTTCATAAAGCTGCCCGGAGTTGGTCTGGGCAGTCAGCAAGTGAATGATGCGCTGGCCAAGCCGGGTAAAGAACTGTGCCCCGTCGGTGGGTTTCGGTCCGTCGGTTTCCGCCTGGGGATCGCCGTCGTGGATGAACACCAGATCCAGGTCGGAACCATGCCCCAACTCCAGGCCGCCGACTTTTCCATAACCGACAATGATGAATCCCGGATCGCACAAACTGCCATCGGTGCGCAATGGCACACCATGTTTGGCCACGGTCTGGCGCCAGGCCAGGGCCAATACCTGTTCGAGAATCGCCTCCGCCAGCCAGGTCAGATAGTCACTGACTTTCATCAGCGGCAAGCTGCCGGCAATCTCCGACGCCGCCACGCGCAGGCGGTGCGCCAGCTTGAAATGCCGCAGGGCTTCCATCTGCTGTTCCAGGTCGTCCTCGGGAATTCGCGTCAGACGCTCGCGCAACTCCGCCGCCAGTTCCGGCGCCAGGGGCGGCTTGAACAAACGCCCTTCATTGAGCAACTCATCGAGCAGCAATGGGAAGCGAGTGATCTGCTCGGCGATCCACGGGCTCGCCGCGCACAGCGTCAGCAAACGTCTCAGGGCTCCCGGGTTTTCCGTCAGCAGTACCAGATAGGCCGAACGACGGGCGACAGCCTCCACCAGCGGCAGCACGCGCTCGAGTACAAGGTCGGGATTGTCATGCTCAACCGCCTGGGCCAACAGACGCGGGATGAATGCATCCAGACGCTCGCGTCCCAGACGCTGCATGGCGCGTAATTGCGGACTGCCGCGCAGGATCGCCAAGGCCCTCAACGCCTTGGGCGCATCGATGAATCCGCCCTCCTCCAACTGACGGCACGCAGCCCCTTCGTCCTGGCTGTCTTCCCACAACGGCAACCATTCGCCGCCCACCACCACTTCGCTTTCGCTCCCCGTCTCTTCATCCGGATCGGCAATGACCTGACCAAAATGCCAGGCCACGCGGCCACGCCAGTACATCAACTGCTCATGGAACGCCGCCCAGTCGGCAAAACCCAACATGAACGCTATGCGCGCCTGATCCTGGGGGCTGTCCGGGAGCATCTGGGTCTGGCGATCGGCAATGGCCTGGATGGCGTGTTCGGTATAACGAAGGAATTCATAGCCCTGGCGCAGCTCGTCGATCACCTTGGCCGGCAGATAGCCCTGGCCTTCGAGCGTCGCCAGTACCTTGAGCAACGGACGCTGCTGCAGGCTCAGGTCGCGACCGCCGTGGATCAACTGGAACGCCTGAGCGATGAATTCCACTTCGCGGATGCCGCCCGATCCCAGCTTGATGTTGTCGGCCATGCCCTTGCGCCGCACTTCCTGCTGGATCAGTTGCTTCATGGTGCGCAGCGCTTCGATGGCGGAAAAGTCCAGGTAACGCCGATAGACGAATGGGCGCAACATGTCGAGCAGTTGCGCACCGGCCACCTGATCACCGGCCACGACCCGCGCCTTGATCATCGCGTAGCGTTCCCAGTCTCGTCCCTGGTCCTGGTAATACTGTTCCAGCGCGTTGAAACTCAGCACCAGGGCACCGGCCGAGCCGTAGGGTCGCAGGCGCATGTCGACACGGAACACGAAACCGTCGACGGTCATCGGGTCCAGGGCCTTGATCAGGCGCTGGCCCAGGCGGATGAAGAACTCCTGGTTATCCAGCGCTCGCTTCACGCCGACGGTTTCGCCGCCCTCGGGATAGGCGAAGATCAGGTCGATGTCCGATGACAGGTTCAGCTCCACCGCGCCAAGCTTGCCCATGCCCAGGATGACCATCTGCTGCGGCGCGCCGCTGCGCCGTCCGGTGGGTGTGCCGAACTGCTGGCAGAGGCGTTGGTACAGCCATTGGTAAGCCTGGTCGATGCAGGCGTCGGCCATGTCCGAGAGGTCGCGACAGGTCTGGACCAGGTCCGCCTTGCGATTCAGGTCACGCCAGATGATCCGTACCTGCTGGCGGGTGCGCTGGCGGCGCAGGACCCGACCGAGTTCATCCTCGGTCTCGGCGGCCTGGACCGCGGCGCCGATCTGCGCGCACATTTCCCCGGCGACCAGGCTGCGGTCCAGCTCGCCGCTGCGCACCAACTCCAGCAGCATCATCGGATCACGAAGACTCTGTTCGATGACAAAATCGCTGGCGGCCGCGACGCGCTGGAATTCGATCCAGCGCTCCGGCGTCCAGGCACACAGCCCATGGTCATCATCCAGTGAACCGACCACCGCACGGAACGACTGCTCGGCACGACTGACCAAAGACTGGAGAATTCCCGGCACCATTTCCGGTATTTGGGCAAGCAGAGGCAGGCTCATGGTCTATCCTTGATCGGCGCGGGAAAGGCTGGATGTAGTGTTTTTCCCATAGACACTACCTGATCGACTGTCGAACAAAGATGATAAATAGCTGAAAATCTGATTTTATTGGCAGCCGACATCAAGTTTTTACCTGTTCGAGTTAGCTCAAGACCAACAGTAACGATTATTCTCACAACGAAACGAGGGGCCAAAAGCCTTTCATGTGTAGTTTTACTACTCGTATATACATTCGGATGGCTGAAACGGCCGACGATTTGTAGTAAAACTACACGCCGCCGAGACAACCTTCGGCAATCCAAGAATTTATATCGTCTGCCCACAAGGCCAGTCGCAAACTCAGGCAACCGATTCTGGTAGCCTTTCCGCCCTGGAGCAAGCCATGCAAGACCTCGATCCCGTCGAAACCCAGGAATGGCTGGACGCCCTGGAATCGGTTCTCGACAAAGAAGGCGAAGACCGCGCTCACTACCTGATGACCCGCATGGGCGAACTCGCGACCCGCAGCGGTTCGCAATTGCCCTATGCCATCACCACGCCGTACCGCAACACGATCCCCGTCACCCACGAAGCACGCATGCCTGGCGACCTGTTCATGGAACGCCGCATTCGCTCGCTGGTACGCTGGAACGCGTTGGCCATGGTCATGCGAACCAACCTGAAAGATTCTGACCTGGGCGGTCACATCTCCAGCTTCGCCTCCAGCGCGACGCTGTATGACATCGGCTTCAACTATTTCTTCCAGGCCCCGACCGACGAACACGGCGGCGACCTGATCTACTTCCAGGGTCACGCATCGCCAGGCGTCTATGCCCGTGCGTTCATGGAAGGTCGCATCAGCGAAGAGCAGATGAACAACTTCCGCCAGGAAGTGGACGGCAACGGCCTGTCCTCGTACCCGCACCCTTGGCTGATGCCTGACTTCTGGCAATTCCCGACCGTTTCCATGGGCCTGGGCCCGATCCAGGCGATCTACCAGGCACGCTTCATGAAGTACCTGGAAGCCCGTGGCTTCATCCAGCCGGGCAAGCAAAAGGTCTGGTGCTTCATGGGCGACGGCGAGTGCGACGAGCCGGAATCCCTGGGTGCGATCTCCCTGGCTGGCCGCGAGAAGCTGGACAACCTGATCTTCGTCATCAACTGCAACCTGCAGCGCCTCGACGGCCCGGTTCGCGGCAACGGCAAGATCATCCAGGAACTCGAAGGCGTGTTCCGTGGTGCCCAGTGGAACGTCAACAAGGTCATCTGGGGCCGTTTCTGGGACCCACTGCTGGCCAAGGACGTCGACGGTATCCTGCAGCGTCGCATGGACGAAGTCATCGACGGCGAATACCAGAACTACAAGGCCAAGGACGGCGCGTTCGTCCGCGAGCACTTCTTCAACACGCCTGAACTCAAGGCCATGGTTGCCGATCTGTCCGACGACGAGATCTGGAAACTCAACCGCGGCGGCCACGACCCGTACAAGGTCTACGCGGCGTACCATCAGGCGGTCAACCACAAAGAGCAGCCAACCGTCATCCTGGCCAAGACCATCAAGGGTTATGGCACCGGTGCCGGCGAAGCGAAGAACACCGCGCATAACACCAAGAAAGTCGATGTCGACAGCCTGAAGTTGTTCCGCGACCGCTTCGACATTCCGGTCAAGGACAGCGAGCTGGAAAACCTGCCGTTCTTCAAGCCCGAAGAAGGCAGCGCCGAAGCCCGTTACCTGGCCGAGCGCCGTGCCGCGCTGGGCGGCTTCGTGCCGCAGCGTCGCGCCAAGAGCTTCAGCGTCCCGACGCCTCCGCTGGAAACCCTCAAGGCAATCCTGGATGGTTCGGGCGACCGCGAAATCTCCACCACCATGGCCTTCGTGCGGATCCTCGCGCAACTGGTCAAGGACAAGGAAATCGGCCCACGCATCGTCCCGATCATCCCGGACGAAGCCCGTACCTTCGGTATGGAAGGCATGTTCCGCCAGTTGGGCATCTACTCGTCCGTCGGCCAGCTCTACGAGCCAGTCGATAAAGACCAGGTGATGTTCTACCGCGAAGACAAGAAGGGCCAGATCCTCGAAGAAGGCATCAACGAAGCGGGCGCCATGAGCTCCTTCATTGCCGCCGGTACTTCGTACTCCAGCCACAACCAGCCGATGCTGCCGTTCTACATCTTCTACTCGATGTTCGGCTTCCAGCGTATCGGCGACCTGGCCTGGGCCGCCGGCGACAGCCGCACCCGTGGCTTCCTGATCGGCGGTACCGCCGGCCGCACCACGCTGAACGGCGAAGGCCTGCAGCACGAGGACGGTCACAGCCACATGCTGGCCGGCACCATCCCGAACTGCCGCACCTATGATCCGACCTACGGCTACGAGCTGGCGGTGATCATCCAGGACGGCATGAAGAAGATGACCGAAGAGCAACAGGACGTCTTCTACTACATCACCGTGATGAACGAGTCCTACCAGCAGCCAGCCATGCCGGCCGGTGTCGAGGAAGGCATCGTCAAGGGCATGTACCTGCTCGAGGAAGACACCCGCGAAGCGGCGCACCACGTCCAGCTGATGGGCTCCGGCACCATCCTGCGCGAAGTGCGTGAAGCGGCGAAGATCCTGCGCGAAGAGTTCAACGTCGGCGCCGACGTCTGGAGCGTCACCAGCTTCAACGAACTGCGTCGCGACGGCCTGGCCGTAGAGCGCAGCAACCGCCTGCACCCTGGCCAGAAGCCAAAGCTGAGCTACGTCGAAGAATGCCTGAACGGTCGCAAGGGTCCGGTCATCGCCTCTACCGACTACATGAAGCTGTTCGCCGAGCAGATCCGCCAGTGGGTTCCTTCCAAGGAATTCAAGGTGCTGGGCACCGACGGTTTCGGCCGTAGCGACAGCCGCAAGAAGCTGCGTCACTTCTTCGAAGTCGACCGTAAGTTCGTTGTGTTGGCAGCCCTGGAAGCCCTGGCTGACCGTGGCGATATCGAACCTAAAGTGGTGGCCGAAGCCATCGCGAAGTTCGGCATCGATCCGGAAAAACGCAACCCACTGGACTGCTGAGGAGAATTTTCGTGAGCGAACTCATTCGCGTACCTGACATCGGCAGCGGTGAAGGTGAAGTAATCGAACTGTTTGTGAAGGTCGGCGACCGTATCGAAGCCGACCAGAGCATCCTGACGCTTGAATCGGACAAGGCCAGCATGGAAGTGCCTGCGCCGAAGGCCGGTGTCATCAAGAGCCTGAAAGTGAAGCTGGGCGATCGCCTGAAAGAAGGCGACGAGCTGCTGGAACTGGAAGTCGAGGGCGCCGCTGCGGCGCCTGAGGCGGCCGCACCCGCTGCTGCCCCGGCGGCTGAGAAGCCTGCCGCTGCACCGGCTGCCGAGGCGGCACCTGCCCCGGCCGCCGCGCCGGCTGCCGCTACTGTCCAGGACATTCATGTCCCGGACATCGGTTCGTCGGGCAAGGCCAAGATCATCGAAGTACTGGTCAAGGCCGGCGACACCGTCGAAGCCGACCAGTCGCTGATCACCCTGGAATCCGACAAGGCCAGCATGGAAATCCCGTCGCCGGCCGCCGGTGTGGTGGAAAGCGTCGAGATCAAGCTGGAAGACGAAGTCGGCACCGGTGACCTGATCCTGAAGCTGAAAGTAGCCGGTGCCGCTGCACCCGCTACCCCAGCGCCAGCCCCTGCACCTGCTGCCGCCAAGACCGAAGCCGCTCCGGCCCCGGCTGCCGCGCCAGCCGCCAAGGTCGACGCTGCGCCAGCACCGGCCGCCGCGCCTGCGCCAAGCGGTGCCAAAGTCCATGCCGGTCCTGCCGTGCGTCAGTTGGCCCGTGAATTCGGCGTCGAGCTGTCGGCTGTCAGCCCAAGCGGCCCACACGGTCGTGTGTTGAAGGAAGACGTGCAGGCTCACGTCAAAGCCATGATGCAGAAGGCCAAGAACGCCCCTGCCGAAGGCGCCACCGGCGGCGCGGGCATCCCGCCGATCCCGGCGGTGGACTTCAGCCGCTTCGGCGAAACCGAAGAAGTGGCCATGACCCGCCTGATGCAGATCGGCGCGTCGAGCCTGCATCGCAGCTGGCTGAACATCCCGCACGTGACCCAGTTCGACCAGGCCGACATCACCGAGCTGGAAGCTTTCCGCGTCGCGCAGAAAGCCGTGGCGGAAAAGGCCGGCGTGAAGCTGACCGTGCTGCCGCTGCTGCTCAAGGCATGTGCGCACCTGCTCAAGGAACTGCCGGACTTCAACAGTTCCCTGGCCCCGAGCGGCAAGGCTGTGATCCGCAAGAAGTACGTGCACATCGGTTTTGCCGTCGACACTCCGGAAGGCCTGCTGGTACCGGTCATCCGCAACGTCGACCAGAAGAGCCTGCTGCAACTGGCCGGCGAAGCCGCTGCCCTGGCCGACAAGGCCCGGAACAAGAAGCTCACCGCCGACGACATGCAGGGCGCCTGCTTCACCATCTCCAGCCTCGGCCACATTGGCGGCACCGGCTTCACGCCGATCGTCAACGCGCCGGAAGTGGCGATCCTGGGCGTCTCCAAGGCCACCATCCAGCCTGTCTGGGACGGCAAGGCCTTCCAGCCCA
The DNA here is from genome assembly GCF_021271205.1 of Pseudomonas uvaldensis. Taxonomy (GTDB): domain Bacteria; phylum Pseudomonadota; class Gammaproteobacteria; order Pseudomonadales; family Pseudomonadaceae; genus Aquipseudomonas; species Aquipseudomonas uvaldensis. Next base: position 320,459 of record NZ_JAIWKS010000006.1, on the reverse strand, counting down.
AGCTGATGCTGCCGCTGTCGCTGTCCTACGATCACCGAGTGATCAACGGCGCCGCCGCTGCACGCTTCACCAAGCGCCTGAGTGACCTGCTGGGCGACATCCGCACCATCTTGCTGTAACCGGACGGCCCTCCTTCACCGGAGGGCCCTCCAGACCGCTGTTTCCGAGCGCCACGCTCGTACCTCAACCCCGCCCGTTTGGCGGGGCTTTTTTTTTGCGCGCCATAAACACTCGACTGCGCAACGGGAAAAGCACTACCCACTTTTCCTACTCTGAAGAACATAAATGGCTACGTTTCCTGTTGGTTATGGCCGACAACATCTGTCCCCTTCCCTTTGAAAAACAATGCCACGTCGGGCTTTAGCATGGCCTCTGCACGGCTGAACACCAAACTTCCTCAAACATTGTTTTCGAATGGATTCGAATTATGTTCAAACCCACTGTCGGCCCTATTGTTGGTCACACTACAACCGATCATGCACGGATATTCCTGCGCGGCGATCAATACAATAACAATCCGGTATACGCTGGACTGCGTTACAGGCTTCAGGGTGACAGAGAGTGGTCAAAAGGCCGCTTTATCCAGCTGCATGCCCACCGTGACATGTCCGATGTCATCGTATTGACGGGCCTCCAGGCAGACAGCCTCTACCAATATCAAGCGGGTTGGTTCACCCCGGAAAGTCCGAACCTTTCCCTGGAACTTCTTCAGAAACAGCCAGTACGATGGCCCGAAAACATCTATTGCCTACGGACTCTGCCCCGTGAAAACAGCGCGCTACACGGCTATATCGTGGGTTCGTGTCGCTATTTGAGAATCACCGCCGGTACCCCATCGACCCCTGAACGGGGGGACCGGACCTTTGCCGGAATCCAGCGCGTCGTGGACCGGGCCGATCCTCCCATCCGCGGGGTCCTGATGACAGGGGACCAGGTTTATCTCGACGACCTGAATATCGTCGCGCCGGATCGAACCTATAAAGACATTCTGTTCAAATACCGCACAGTGTTTTCCCAACCCCATATCGGAAAGTTGATGTCCAGCGTACCGACCTACATGATTCTCGACGACCATGAAATCGAAGATAACTGGCCCGCCAACAAACAACTCCACGATGAAATCCTGTACGCGAATGCCATGAGCGCTTATCGACTTTATCAAGTCAGTCATAGTCCCGCCCATGAACTAATGAGCGACGGAGCATTGAACAGGTCGCTGAAGCATTATTGGTATGAACTTGCCCATGGCGATATCGAATGGTTCGTTACCGATAGCCGGACCCAGCGCAATCTGTCACCGCAAGACCGACGGATCCTGGATACAGAACAGGAGCGGGCACTGCTTGAATGGCTCAACAACAGCACAGCCCGAGTCAAATTCATCGTGACCAGCGTCATGTTCTACCCGGACAGCAAGCGTAATGACGGCGATGCCTGGCAGGCCTTCCCGCAACAGCGCCTGCGGCTTCTGGAACACATTCGTAAACGGAAGATCAGGAACGTGATATTCGTGTCCGGCGATGTACATGGCTCCATGACCAGTCGTCTGGGCCATAGCGAGGATGCCGATTTCGAGGTGCACACCATCGTTTCCTCGCCGTTCTACAACAGCGAACTGCTGCCATACGCGTCGGCATCGGATTTTATTTTCGATAACGCCATGGCCCGAACCGGAAACGGTGAATACCGCTATGAGCTGACCAGCCCTGTGATCGGCCAGGATAACTTCGCCCACCTGCAGGTCGCGGCCCAGAGCGTCCAAGTCACGTTCTACGACGGCGACGCAGGGCCCCTGCATACGGTCGACATCCCGTTGCGCTGACAAACGGTTGCTCTTGCGGCGCCCTCTGATCGACCGGAGGACTGGAGAAATCCGCCGATTGGCCGATAAGGTTTATAGCACTTGGCCTTCATCTCTCTTGTCAGCCAGTGTCGCAATGATGCAACCTTGCGGCAATCCTTGAGAACGAGGGCGTCAGCCCGGCGCGATCAGCATTTTCGAAGCGAGTTTCCCCATGAAAAGCCAACCCGATGCCGCCAGCCGTATGGCGGCCGAGGTAGTGACGCAATTACCGGTGCCCTCGCGGCTCGGTATGCTGCGTTTCGAACGGCTGAATGAAGCGAGCTGGGCGCTGCTGTTCCTCGATCCCAATTGCGAACGTTACTTCGGCGTACCGGCCGTGGAGCTTTGCTCGCTGGTCAGTTCACCCTATGCCAGCCTGATGGAGCCCGAAGCGCGCTATCAATTGCACGACGCGATCCAGCAGCAACTGGCCGAGGCCCCGCATTATCTGGTTCGCTACACGCTGCACACCGCCAAAGGCCCCATGAACCTGCTGGAGATGGGTGAAGCCTACAAGCAACACAACCGCCATCTGCTGCGTGGCTACCTGCTGGCGGTAGACAACCTGCTGCAAAGCGAGCCGTCGACTCCGGCGCCGGCCCTGGATCTGGAAACCCAGAACTCGCGCCTGCAAATCGCCCTGGAGCTGAACCAGCGCGCTCAGCAAGAACAGCTCCAGCACCTGGACCGGGTACGCGCACAGCAGGACCTGATCCTGTTGCTGACCCGCCAACGCTACAGCGCCAACAATTCCCTGCTGGAAGCCGCCGAACTCATTACTCGCAGTGCCTGCGACATTTACCAGATCGACTGCGCCAGCATCTGGAATCTGGAAGACGGCAAGCTGGTGCCCATTTCGGCCTATAACCGCGCAACCCAGGAATACTTTCGCCCGGATGTAATCGATGCCAACGAGTATCCGAATTACATGGAGGCCTTGCAGACCTGCCGCGCCATCGACGCCCACAACGCGACACGCGACCCACGCACCCGGGAAATGGCTGAAAACCTGCGCGCGCGCAACGTCAACGCCATGCTCGATGCCAGCGTGCGGATCGACGGCCAGGTGGTGGGCGTCCTGTGCCTGGAACAGGTGGGCGCCACCCGCGCCTGGCAGTCGGACGAGATAGCCTTTGCCGGCGAGCTGGCGGACCAGTTCGCCCAGGTTATCAACAACCACAACCGACGCATTGCCACCAGCGCCCTGCATCTGTTCCAGCGTGCCGTGGAACAAAGCGCCAACGCGTTTCTGCTGGTCAACTGCGACGGCGTGGTGGAATACGTTAACCCCAGCTTCACCGCCATCACCCAGTACACCACCGAAGAGGTTCACGGCCAGCGCCTGTCCGAACTGCCAGCCCTGGAAAACCTCAGCGAACTGCTGTTCGACGCGCCCTCGGCCCTGGCGCAAAGCAACAGCTGGCAAGGCGAATTCAAGAGCCGGCGCAAGAACCTGGAACCGTACTGGGGCCAATTGTCGATTTCCAAGGTGTATGGCGATAATCGCGAGCTGACCCACTACATCGGCATCTACGAAGACATTACCCAGGCCAAGCTCGCCCAGCAGCGCATCGAGCGCCTGGCCTACACCGACAACCTGACCAACCTGGGCAACCGCCCTGCGTTCATTCGCAACCTGGACGAACGCTTCGCACGGGATAGCGACTCACCCATCAGCCTGCTGCTGGTGGACATCGATAACTTCAAGCGCATCAATGACAGCCTCGGCCACCAGACCGGCGACAAATTGCTGATCAGCCTGGCACGGCGCCTGCGCAACAGCCTGAGCCCGGGCGGTAGCCTCGCGCGCTTCGCCAGCAATGAATTTGCCGTACTGCTGGACGACACCGACCTTGAGGCCGGCCAGCAAGTCGCCAGTCAACTGCTGATGACCCTCGACAAGCCGATGTTCGTCGACAACCAGCTGATCAGCGTGACCGGCTCCGTGGGCCTGGCCTGTGCGCCGCTGCACGGCCGCGACCCCCAGACCCTGATGCGCAACGCCGGGCTCGCCCTGCACAAGGCCAAGGCCAACGGCAAGCATCAGGTCCAGGTGTTCACCGAGGCACTGAATGCCGAGGCCAGCTACAAGCTGTTCGTGGAGAACAACCTGCGCCGCGCCCTGACCCAAAACGAACTGGACGTGTTCTACCAGCCCAAGCTGTGCCTGCGTAGCGGCCGCCTGCTGGGCATGGAAGCGCTGCTGCGCTGGAATCATCCGGAAAAGGGCATGATCCGCCCCGACCAGTTCATCAGCGTGGCCGAAGAAACCGGCCTGATCATCCCCATCGGCAAGTGGATCGCCCGCCAGGCTTGCCGGATGAGCAAGCAACTGACCGCCTCCGGGCTGGGCAACCTGCAAGTGGCAATCAACCTGTCGCCCAAACAGTTCTCCGACCCGGACCTGGTCGCCTCGATCGCTAGTATCCTCAAGGAAGAACAACTGCCCGCACACCTGCTGGAACTGGAGCTGACCGAAGGCCTGCTGCTGGAAGCCACCGAAGACACCCACCAGCAACTCGACCAGCTCAAGCGGCTGGGCCTGACCCTGGCCATGGATGATTTCGGCACCGGTTATTCATCCCTGAGTTACCTTAAAAAATTCCCGATCGACATCATCAAGATCGATCGCAGCTTCATCCATGAGATCCCGGACAATCAGGACGACATGGAAATCACCTCGGCCGTGATCGCCATGGCCCACAACCTGAAGCTCAAGGTCGTGGCCGAGGGCATCGAGACCGCGCAGCAATTGGCGTTCCTGCGCCGCCACCGCTGCGACGTCGGCCAAGGCTACCTGTTCGACCGGCCAATCCCCGGAGGAGAGCTGGTCGAGAAGCTCAAACGCTATCCGCGCGGCCCAATTGCCTGACAGCGATGTAACACTCGGGCACACTGACAGTCTTATTATCTAACTTCGCTCAACTCAATCTGACTGAGAGGACTGATGAATGGTCTTGCGCTCGGAAATCCTGGTGAACAAAAACGTGCTGCCTACTCAAGAACAAGCCCTGCCTGGCCGTGAAACCCCGATCAAGGTTCCGGATGAACATTTCGTCAATGGCAACCCACTGCTCGGCCCATTTCCCGGCAATGTTGAATTCGCAATCTTTGGCCTGGGCTGCTTCTGGGGCGCGGAACGGCGTTTCTGGCAACGTGAAGGGGTCTACAGCACTTCTGTGGGCTACGCCGGCGGCTTTACCCCCAACCCCACCTATGAAGAAGTCTGCTCGGGCCTGACCGGCCATAGCGAAGTGGTGCTGGTGGTCTATGAGCCGGAGAAAGTCAGCTATGAGCAACTGCTGGCGATGTTCTGGGAACTGCACAACCCGACCCAGGGCATGCGCCAGGGCAACGACATCGGCACCCAGTACCGCTCGGTGATCTACTGCACCACGCCAGAACAGCTGGCAGCGGCGAAAAAGAGCAAGGAAGTTTTCCAGGCCGAACTGACCAAGGCCGGCCTCGGGGAAATCACCACCGAAATCGACGAAGCGCCGACGTTCTACTATGCCGAGGCTTATCACCAGCAATACCTGGCGAAGAATCCGGAAGGGTATTGCGGGATTGGTGGCACGGGCGTGACCTGCCCGATCTGACTTCAAGCTTGAAGAGCTTCGCGAGCGAGCCCACTTCCACATGGGCTTTGTGTCCGACCGCATTTTTGTGATCAGCACTGGCCTATTGTGGGAGCGGGCTTGCTCGCGAAGGCGCCCCCTCGGATGCCATCATTACATCTGATTGCCATTCAGCTTTCTGCAATCAACCAATCCATCTGCCACCCACCCTGGGTCTGCCCGAGTTTCTTCGACAACCAAGGCAGCAGCTCCCGTAACTCCTCCTCAAGCCCCCACGGCGGGTTGGCAATCGCCAGGCCAGAGCCGTTCAGGCTGTTGGGCGTGGCCAACGGATGCACCAGCAACTCCACTCGCAACAGCTTCGGCGCACCGGTACCGGCCAGGTCCTGGTAGAAACGGCGCAACATTCGCTGGTCCTTCACCGGGTACCAGATCGCGGCCACCGTCTGGCGCATCCGGCCAATGGCATCCTTGAGGGAGGCGGCACAGCGCTGCATCTCGTCGAGCTTCTCGAACGGCGGATCAATCAACATCAGGCCACGTTTCTCCGCCACTGGCAGCAACGCCCGGGGCACATGCCAACCTTCACCCAGGTGCACCGCCACCCGACGGTCACCTTTCATGTTGTCCTTGAGCAGCACACCGTCCTCGGGATGCTTCTCGTTGAGCAACACCCGATCCTGCGCCCGGGTCAGGCGCCGTGCCAGCTCCGGAGACCCCGGGTAGTAGCGCAACTGCCCGTCCGGGTTCATGTCGTGCAGCACGTTCATGTAATCAGCGGTCAGTGCCGGCAAGTCGTCCTGCCCCCATAACCGTGCGATGCCCTCCAGGTATTCACCGGTCCGATTGGCCTGGTCGCCCTGCAGGTCGTACAGGCCGATGCCCGCATGGGTATCGACGTAGGCGAACGGCTGTTCCTTGCGCGACATCAGGGCGATGAGGCGGGTCAGGGTCAGGTGTTTGAACACATCGGCGTGATTGCCGGCGTGGAAGGCGTGGCGATAATTCATGGCGGCTCCTGCGAAGGGCGACGAGTTTACCTTGAAGCGCATCGGACGTCAGGGGTTCGCAGCCGAGCGGACGAGCGCCGACCGCCCCAATGACCCTCAGCCCAGCTCCTGTAACAGATAAGCGTGCAACGGCGCCTTGGGCCCATTGACCGGCTCATACTCGTCAAAAAAGTGTTCGATCTTACGGCGCAGGATCCGCTCATCGACCCGCTCGAACAGATACGGATGCTCTTCGTCGAGCCACCTGAGCAGGTTAGCCAGCAGGCAGTCTTGCGTACCCTCGGCCAACGCGTTCAACAGAACGGCAGGGACTTCCCACCAGGGGAAGGCTCGTCCCGGCTGCCGGGCATTTCCCATGATCGCCAGGGCTTGGCCGTTGATAAGGCAACGACTGACGACAGGCAATAACTGGCCGGCATCGACCTCGTCGGATTGAAGGATCGGCTGGAGAAACCGCCCATCCCAGAAGCGGAAAAACACAGGGCTGCCGCCCGGCAAAAGCACCTGGGTGAGCCCGCGCAAATGCTCGGCAAGGGTTTGCTGATCGACGGAGGACACCGCCAGCCAGCCCCAATCGAGCGAATCGGTGTTCGCCACCCAACGAAGGAACTCACCGTCCACAGGGACCACTCCCACATAAGGCATGACCGCTTCCCAGCCGGCATAGGGCGTATCGGCCCAGATCGGGCTGGGCGTGACCATCGTCGAACGCCTCCAGGCTGCCAACGACATGGCGGTGCTGGCGTTACCGAAGATCGCGAAGAGCTGCTCGGATGTTTGCAACGGATGCCGCTCAAGCCATTCGTAGGGAGACATGCGGCAGCTCATAAGCATCCCCCGGTATCGCAAATACCGCTCCTGCAACGTTCGCACTCCTCGCAGAACGGTGCCGGACCTTGCAGGCTGAGCATCTGCGCGAGGGACAACCGGGGCGCCACCGCGGCCACCAGTGTCTCGGCCTTGCCCGGCGAACCCGGCGCGGCCTTCATCACGGCCACAGGCGCCCCACCGACCTGGATCGGCACGCTGCTGAAAATCCCGCCCGCGCCGATGTTAATCCAGTGCCCGCCCGCCTGGATGGTTGCACTGGCCCCACCTTCCAGCACCACTTGCTGACCGGCGCTGACGTGGAAATGCTGGCTGGCACCGAGGGTCTGGCTGGTCACCCGGATGTGCCGGTCACCGCTGACCAGCAAGTGATCGTCGTGCCCGATTTCAACCTGGCGGCGACCACGGGCGATGTGCAGGTCATCGGCCCCGAGCTCATGCCGAGCCGTACCGGCGACGACCACACTGCGCTCATGATCGACCTGCACCCGTTGGTCATGAAGTACATGCTGGGTCCAGTTCCGTTGTGCCCGCAGATAGATTTCTTCGGCCCCCTTGCGATCCTCGATGCGCAATTCGTTGTAGCCGCCTCCGCCAGGGCTGCTCTGGCTGCGCAATATGCTGCGGGTCTTGTCCGCTGGCAGATCCAACGGCAATGGGTTGGCTCCGTTGGGCAAACAGCCGACCACCAGGGGCTTGTCCACGTCCCCGTCGATGAAGCCCACCAGCACTTCCATGCCGACCCGGGGAATCATCACACCGCCATAGCGATCATGGGCCCATCCCGAGGCCACCCGCAGCCAGCAGCTGGAATGCTCGTTCCGCTGGCCTTCGCGATCCCAAGTCATCTGCACCTTGACCCGTCCGAACTCGTCGCAATGGATCTCGCTGTCGACGGGTCCCGTCACCACCGCGGGGTGATAACCACGGGCCGAGGGTTTTTCGTAATGCAGCGAGGGGCGGAAAAATACGTCCCACGGCGTCGCAAAAAAAGTATTGCTGTAGCCCTGGAACTCATCCGCGCTATCCGTGACCGTCTCTTCCAGCACCTGCGGCTGACGGCCCCGATGAGTGAGGTGTGTCAGGAGCCATAGATCATTCCACTGCACCTGTGGATGCCCGGCGATCTGCATGAAATGTCCGCTGGCGAGGGCGCACTGATCACCGCGGCCTTCGGCCAGTCGGGAATCGGCGCCATGGCGCTCCAGTGCACGCCGGGCCAAATGCGTGCCATGCTCGCGATCAGAGAAAAGACCGGGATAGCGATACTCCTCCAGCGCCGGCTGCTGCTGGCTATCCTGGTGGGTTTGCAACAGCAGGCCGGGTTGGCGGAAATCGTAGTCGCGCAGCGTCACCGCGTTGGTGCGTGTCTCGAGCCGGACCGCCAGGCGCTTGATCGCCGCTTCCCCGGCGGCCATGCCGCTGCCCGGCAGATACAACGTCGGCTCGGGCAGGCGGGGGAAGACGGTCTGGTCATCACCAAATACCAGCAAGTGGCCGTCGGGGCTGTGCCGGAAGTGGTAATGGATCCCCACCTCGGCACACAACCGTTCGATAAAGGCCAGATCGCTTTCACCGTATTGCACGCAGTATTCACGTTCGGGGTACTCACCACCGAGGCTGAACTGGAACCCATCGCCATGGATGCCATGATCCTTCAGCACCCTGGCGATGATCGAAGGCACGCTCAGGTGCTGGAAAATCCGTTGGTTGATGCGATGGCGCAGGTAAGCCAGGCGTGGCACCAGGCTGATCTGGTAACGAGTCAGGCGCTTCCCCGGATCGCCTTGGGCCACGCTGTAAACCTGGCCATGAATCCCGCGCCCCAAGTGGTCGAACCCCAAGTAAGCCTGGCGATGCAACAATGCCTCCAACGCCAGATCCCCTCGCTCGCTCACCAGCTCTACATCGAAGCAATAGGGTTGACTGATGCCCTCCTCGCCCGTGAACTCAAGCACCTTGAACTCATTCGGTCCGTCGTCGAGCGTCAGCGTGAAACGCGGTTGGTTGGCAGACGCGAACATCCGATGTCTCTCTGCAAAAATGTAGGTGGACGATTCTGCATGAGTCACATGGAGAGCGGGCTGGAGGTCAGGAAAAACAGAATTGCCTTACATCTGGGGAGATAAAAGCCGCAGCATGTGCTGCATTTTCCGATAGACATCCTTTGCGTAGCAGCCTACGGAACCCGTCGTACGATTGAATCAGCGGCGTCTTACAACCTGACGAGCCTCGGGACTGCAACACGGCGTGATAACGTTCCCTTCGTCGCAAAAAAAGCAAAGGACGCACCGCATGACGACTCGCTACGCAAAAATCGCAATGACCCTGGCACTCGCCACATTCGCTTTCCTGACCGTGTTCAACAACATCACCGACTACCGCTCCAACTTCAATTTCGTCCAGCACGTGCTGAGCATGGACACCACTTTCCCGGACAACGCCGCCCGCTATCGGGCTATCGTCCAGCCATGGCTGTGGCATGGCGCCTACTGGCTGATCATCCTCGGCGAAGCGTTCACTGCCGGGCTGCTCGGCTACGGGGCACTGAAACTGTGGCAGGCGCGCAAGGCCGAGGGCGCGATATTCACACGGGCCAAACGTTGGAGCATCGCCGGCCTGACGACGGGATTCCTCGTCTGGTTCTTTGGCTTCATGGTGGTCGGAGGGGAATGGTTTCTGATGTGGCAATCCGAAATCTGGAATGGCCAGGACGCTGCGTTCAGGTTCTACATGGCGCTGCTGGGTGTACTGATCTTCCTCAACCAGCCCGACGCCACGGTGGACTGACCGCGCAAATGAAAACGGCCCACCTCCACTGGAGCCGGGCCGTTTTTTTCATCCAACCTTCGAGCGAGCCGTCCAGGCCTCGCCGAAAGCCTTGTTTAGTTGTTCAGGCGGAAATCTTTCTCGGCCGCTTCGAAGCGCTGCACCATACCGGCGGTAGGCGAGCCCATCTTGCTGACGAAGTAGATGGCCAGGCTGGCGAAGATAAAGCCCGGGATGATTTCATACAGGCCCAGCAATTCGAAGTGCTTCCAGACGATCACGGTGAGTGCACCCACCAGGATACCGGCCAGTGCACCGTTACGGGTCATGCCTTTCCAGATGACGGAGATCAGGACAACCGGACCGAAGGCAGCACCGAAACCGGCCCAGGCATAGCTCACCAGGCCCAGAACGCGGTTTTCCGGGTTGGCGGCCATGGCGATGGCGATCAAAGCCACCAGCAACACCATGGCACGGCCGACCCAGACCAGTTCCAGCTGCGAAGCATTCTTGCGCAGGAAGGTCTTGTAGAAGTCTTCGGTCAGGGCGCTGGAGCACACCAGCAACTGGCAGCTCAGGGTACTCATCACCGCCGCCAGGATGGCCGACAGCAGGACACCGGCAAGCCATGGGTTGAACAGCAGTTTGGCCAGCTCGATGAATACGCGCTCAGGGTTTTCGGTCACGGGACCGGCCACCTCGGGATGCGCCGAGAAGTAGGCAATGCCAAAGAAGCCCACGGCCACGGTGCCGCCCAGGCACAGGATCATCCAGGTCATGGAGATACGACGGGCATTGGCGATCGACTTGACCGAATCCGCCGCCATGAAACGCGCCAGGATATGAGGCTGGCCGAAATAGCCCAGACCCCAGCCCATCAGCGAGATGATACCGATGAAGGTGGTGTTCTTCAGCATGTCGAAGGACGAAGGATCTTTCGCTTCGATGGCCAGGAACGTGGTGTCCACGCCGCCGGTGGCCAGCAGCACGATGATCGGCGTCAGGATCAGGGCGAAGATCATCAGGGTGGCTTGTACGGTGTCGGTCCAGCTCACGGCCAGGAAACCACCCACGAAGGTGTAGGCGATGGTCGCCGCGGCACCGGCCCACAGCGCTGTCTCGTAGGACATGCCGAAAGTGCTTTCGAACAGACGGGCACCGGCCACGATGCCGGAGGCGCAATAGATGGTGAAGAACACCAGGATCACCACCGCGGAGATGATACGCAGCACACCGCTCTTGTCTTCGAAACGGCTGGAGAAGTAGTCCGGCAGGGTCAGTGCATCGCCGTTATGCTCGGTCTGGACCCGCAGGCGACCAGCCACGAACAGCCAGTTCAGGTAGGCACCGACGATCAGGCCGATGGCGATCCAGCTTTCCGACAGGCCGGACATGTAGATGGCACCAGGCAGGCCCATCAGCAGCCAGCCGCTCATGTCGGAGGCACCGGCGGACAATGCGGTCACGACGCTGCCCAGGCTGCGGCCGCCCAGGATGTAATCGGAAAGGTTGTTGGTGGATCGATAAGCCATCAGGCCGATCAGGACCATGGCTGCGATATAGATCACGAAGGTGATCAGGGTGGGATTGCTTACACTCATGAGTTACGCCCTGGCTTTGTTTTTATGTAGCGGTGGCAGTTGAAAGCGCCGACAACACAGATGTTGTAGCGACGATTAGCAGACCCGCGAATTTATGACTGATGTTTCCCCAGGAAAGCCATCAGCCGATGCCCCTCGGCTCGAAACCGGTTGCACCTTGGCCGCGAATGCTATTCAACAAATCAAATAAGGTGCAACCTGTTTCGCTCGAATAAGTTGCACCTGATCGGTTTTTCCATCCGAACCGTGTTTTTTGCTCCCTTTTTGTGCAGTGGAGACAGTCGCGCTATAAGCCAATGCACTAAGCCGGTGCAGCGCAACGAGATCAGCGCTCACTTCCTGATGAGCAGCCTGATGTTTCGTCAAAAAAAGGGTTGCACCCGGTTGCACCTCATGCAGCTCGGGGCTAATCTTGCCGCCAGCTGATGCCACGCGATACGTGGTAAACATGAGGATAAAAATATGGCTACCACCACTCTTGGGGTCAAACTCGATGACCTGACCCGCGAACGCCTCAAAGCGGCCGCTACCTCGATTGATCGCACGCCGCACTGGCTGATCAAGCAGGCAATTTTCAATTACCTGGAAAAACTCGAGGGTGGTGCAACCCTGACCGAGCTGAACGGTTCGACCCGCGTCGACAATGACGAGGCTGGCGATGTCCAGCCTGACCATGCTCACCAATGTTTCCTGGAGTTTGCCGAAAGCATCCTGCCGCAATCGGTGCTGCGTGCCTCCATCACTGCCGCTTACCGACGACCGGAACCCGAAGTGGTACCGATGTTGATCGAACAGGCTCGCCTGCCGGCGGAGATGGCCGAAGCCACTAACAAGCTGGCCGCTTCGATCGCAGAAAAACTGCGTAACCAGAAGAGTGCCGGTGGTCGCGCCGGTATCGTCCAGGGCCTGCTGCAGGAATTCTCCCTGTCGTCCCAGGAAGGCGTGGCGTTGATGTGCCTGGCCGAAGCGCTGCTGCGCATCCCGGACAAAGGTACCCGTGATGCACTGATCCGCGACAAGATCAGCACCGGTAATTGGCAGCCACACCTGGGCAACAGCCCGTCGCTGTTCGTCAACGCCGCGACCTGGGGCCTGCTGCTGACCGGCAAGCTGGTCGCTACCCATAATGAAGCAGGCCTGACCTCCTCCCTGAGCCGCATCATCGGCAAGAGCGGCGAACCGATGATCCGCAAGGGCGTCGACATGGCCATGCGCCTGATGGGCGAGCAGTTCGTCACCGGCGAGACCATCGCCGAAGCCCTGGCCAACGCGAGCAAATTCGAAGCCAAGGGTTTCCGCTACTCCTACGACATGCTGGGTGAAGCCGCACTCACCGAGCACGACGCTCAGAAGTACCTGGCCTCGTATGAACAAGCCATCCACTCGATCGGCAAAGCCTCCCACGGTCGTGGGATTTATGAAGGCCCTGGCATTTCCATCAAGCTTTCGGCCCTGCACCCGCGTTACAGCCGCGCCCAGTACGAGCGCGTCATGGATGAGCTGTACCCACGCCTGCTGTCGCTGACCCTGCTGGCCAAGCAATACGACATCGGCCTGAACATCGACGCCGAAGAAGCCGACCGCCTCGAACTGTCCCTGGATCTGTTGGAGCGCCTGTGCTTCGAGCCGCAACTGACCGGCTGGAACGGCATCGGTTTCGTGATCCAGGCCTACCAGAAGCGCTGCCCGTATGTGATCGACTACGTCATCGACCTGGCGCGCCGCAGTCGCCATCGCCTGATGATCCGCCTGGTAAAAGGCGCGTACTGGGACAGCGAGATCAAACGCGCCCAGGTCGAAGGCCTGGAAGGCTATCCGGTCTACACCCGCAAGGTGTACACCGACGTGTCCTACATCGCCTGCGCCCGCAAGCTTCTGTCGGTACCAGAAGCCATCTACCCGCAGTTCGCCACGCACAACGCCCATACGCTGTCGGCTATTTATCACATCGCCGGTCAGAACTATTACCCGGGCCAGTACGAATTCCAGTGCCTGCATGGCATGGGTGAGCCGCTGTACGAACAGGTTGTAGGCAAGGTTTCCGAAGGCAAGCTGAACCGTCCGTGCCGCGTGTACGCTCCAGTCGGCACCCATGAAACACTGTTGGCTTACCTGGTGCGTCGCCTGCTGGAAAACGGCGCGAACACCTCCTTCGTCAACCGCATTGCCGACCAGTCGATTTCCATTCAGGAACTGGTGGCCGACCCGGTCGCCAGCATTGAGCAGATGGCGACTCTGGAAGGTGGTTTCGGCCTGCCGCATCCGCGCATTCCCCTGCCACGCGACCTGTACGGCAGCGAGCGCGCCAACTCCAGCGGCATCGACATGGCGAACGAACATCGCCTGGCCTCGTTGTCCTGCGCCCTGCTGGCGACCGCCCATAACGACTGGAAAGCCGCGCCGATGCTCGGTTGCGCCGCCAGTGAAGAAACACCGACCCCGGTCCTGAACCCAGCCGATCACCGCGACGTGGTCGGCCATGTGCAGGAAGCCACGGTGGCTGATGTCGACAATGCCATTCAGTGCGCGCTCAACGCCGCGCCGATCTGGCAGGCCACGCCACCGGCCGAGCGCGCCGCGATCCTGGAGCGCGCCGCCGATCTGATGGAAGGCGAGATCCAGCCATTGATGGGCCTGCTGGCCCGTGAAGCCGGCAAGACCTTCGCCAACGCCATTGCCGAAGTTCGCGAAGCCGTGGATTTCCTGCGCTACTACGCGGTGCAGGCACGCAATGACTTCACCAACGATGCCCACCGCCCATTGGGCCCGGTGGTCTGCATCAGCCCGTGGAACTTCCCCCTGGCCATTTTCAGTGGCCAGGTAGCCGCTGCCCTGGCCGCCGGTAACCCGGTATTGGCCAAGCCAGCCGAACAGACGCCATTGGTGGCCGCCCAGGCCGTGCGCCTGCTGCTCGAAGCCGGTATCCCGGAAGGTGTGCTGCAACTGCTGCCGGGCCGTGGCGAAACCGTCGGCGCCCGCCTGGTGGGTGACGAGCGGGTCAAGGGGGTGATGTTCACCGGTTCCACAGAAGTCGCTCGCCTGCTGCAACGCAACATTGCCGGTCGCCTGGACAGCCAGGGTCGTCCGATCCCGCTGATCGCTGAAACCGGCGGCCAGAACGCCATGATCGTCGACTCCTCGGCCCTGACCGAACAAGTGGTCATCGACGTGGTGTCGTCGGCCTTCGACAGCGCAGGCCAGCGCTGCTCGGCCCTGCGCGTGCTGTGCTTGCAGGAAGACTCCGCTGACCGCGTCATCGAAATGCTCAAGGGCGCCATGGCCGAATCGCGCCTGGGTAACCCGGAGCGCCTGTCGGTGGACATTGGCCCGGTGATCGACGCCGAAGCCAAGGCCGGCATCGAGAAACATATCCAGGCCATGCGCGACAAAGGTCGCACCGTTTACCAGATGGCAATTGCCGACAGTGAAGAGTGCAAGCGCGGCACGTTCGTGATGCCGACCCTGATCGAGCTGGAAAGCTTCGATGAGCTGCAGCGCGAGATCTTCGGCCCAGTGCTGCACGTGGTGCGCTACAAGCGCAAGGAGCTGGATCAGTTGATCAACCAGATCAACGCCTCCGGCTATGGCCTGACCCTGGGCGTGCATACCCGTATCGATGAAACCATCGCCAAGGTGATCGATAACGTCCATGCCGGCAACGTCTACGTGAACCGCAACATCGTGGGTGCCGTGGTTGGCGTGCAACCGTTCGGTGGCGAAGGTTTGTCGGGCACCGGGCCCAAGGCCGGTGGTCCGCTGTACCTGTACCGCCTGCTGTCGACTCGTCCTACCGATGCGATCCAGCAATCCTTCGTTCGCGCCGATGCCGTCAGCGCGCCGGACCTGCGCCTGCGCGAGGCCATGAGCAAACCGCTGACCGCCCTGCAAGCCTGGGCCGACAGCCAGAAGCTCGCCGAACTGAGCGCCCTGTGCGTGCAGTTCGCAGCCCAATCGCAAAGCGGTATCACCCGCCAGCTGACCGGCCCGACCGGTGAACGCAACAGCTACGCCATTCTGCCGCGCGAACATGTGCTGTGCCTGGCCGAGGTGGAAGGTGACCTGCTGACGCAACTGGCGGCCGTACTGGCCGTGGGCGGCTCGGTCGTGTGGCCGGAAACCGATACCACCAAGGCACTGTTCGCACGCTTGCCCAAGGATATTCAGGCACGTGTCCAACGCGTTTCCGATTGGACCAAGGATGACGTGGTGTTCGACGCTGTCCTGCATCACGGCGACTCGGACCAGTTGCGCAGCGTCTGCCAACAAGTGGCCAAGCGTGCCGGCGCCATCGTCGGGGTCCACGGCTTGTCCCAGGGCGAAACCGGCATTGCGCTGGAGCGCCTGGTGATCGAGCGGGCGTTGAGCGTCAACACCGCGGCGGCGGGTGGTAATGCCAGCTTGATGACGATCGGTTAAACCACTGCAAGCCAGGCATCCGCAAAGGGTGCCTGGCAATCGAATCCCCCTTGTAGGGAGGACTCTGTGGGAGCAAAGCTTGCTCGCGATCCAGGCACTGCAGTACTCAAGAGGACTGCGGCGCTTTCATCGCGGGCAAGCCTTGCTCCCACAAGGCTCGCTCCCACATTGGATTAGTGTCACCCTCACCGCTGCATCACTGTCGTCAATCATCCTGTTCAACCTCTATTCCCCCGCCTAGACTCGGCCCATTCCAAAGAAAGGTAGGCCGCCATGTCCGAGACGCTGCTCAGTTCCCGCAACCTGGCTTTCGAGCTGTATGAAGTCCTCGACGCCGAGGGTCTGACCCAGCGCGAGCGGTTCGCCGAGCACACCCGCGAAACCTTCGACGCGGCCATTGGTACGGCCCGCAACATCGCCGAGAAATATTTCGCGCCGCACAACCGCAAGAACGATGAGAACGAGCCGCGCTACGAAGACGGTCAGGCCATCCTGATTCCGGAAGTGAAACCCGCGGTGGACGCCTTCCTGGAGGCAGGCTTCCTCAACGCTGCGCGCAGTTTCGAGGCAGGCGGCATGCAATTGCCGACGCTGCTGTCCCAGGCCTGCTTCGCGCATTTCCAATCGGCCAATGCCGCATCGACGTCTTATCCGTTCCTGACCATGGGCGCGGCGAACCTGATCGAAAGCTTCGGCGACGAGGCGCAGAAGCGCCGCTTCCTGCAACCGATGATCGACGGTCGCTTCTTCGGCACCATGGCTCTGACCGAACCCCACGCGGGCTCTTCACTGTCGGATATCCGCACCCGTGCCGAACCCGCACCCGACGGCACTTATCGACTCAAGGGCAACAAGATTTTCATCTCCGGCGGTGATCATCCGCTGTCGGAAAACATCGTGCACATGGTCCTGGCGAAACTGCCGGACGCGCCGCCCGGCGTTAAAGGGATTTCGCTGTTTATCGTGCCCAAGTTCCTGGTCAACGACGACGGTAGCCTCGGCAAGCGTAACGACGTGCTGCTGGCCGGGTTGTTCCACAAGATGGGCTGGCGCGGCACCACCTCCACAGCACTGAACTTCGGCGACAATGGCGACTGTGTCGGTTACCTCGTGGGGAAACCGCACCATGGCCTGAGCTACATGTTCCAGATGATGAACGAGGCACGGATCGGCGTCGGCATGGGCGCGGTAATGCTGGGGTACGCCGGCTACCTGTATTCACTGGAATACGCTCGCGAGCGTCCCCAGGGTCGGTTGCCCGACAGCAAGGACCCGACCACCGCCCCCGTGGCGATCATCCAGCACGCCGACGTGCGCCGCATGCTGCTGACCCAGAAAGCCTATGTGGAAGGCGCGTTCGACCTGGGCCTGTACGCGGCGCGACTGTTCGACGACACCACCACACTCGAGAGCGATGCCGAACGCCGGCGTGCCCATGAACTGTTGGACTTGCTGACTCCAATCGTCAAATCCTGGCCCTCGGAGTTTTGCCTGAAGGCCAACGAGCTGGCGATCCAGATTCTCGGCGGTCATGGCTACACCCGCGAATACCCGGTAGAGCAGTATTACCGCGACAATCGCCTGAACCCTATTCACGAGGGCACCCATGGTATCCAGTCCCTGGACCTTCTGGGGCGCAAGCTGGCGCAGAATGGCGGCGCCGGGCTCAAGCAACTGATCCGCCTGGTAGCCGACACCACCGAACGCGCCCAGGCATACGATACACTGACGCCACTGCGCCAGCCGCTGGAAACCCTGGTGGCGAACCTGCAAACGGTCACCCTTGGCCTGCTGACGGACCTGGCTCAAGGCAAGGTCAACAGCAGCCTCGCCAACTCGGCGCTGTACCTCAAGGTATTCGGCCACATGGTGATCGGCTGGCGCTGGCTGGAACAAGCCATTCGTGCCGTAGAAGGGCTGGCCAGGGGCAACGCCGCGGACAGCGACTTCTATAAAGGCAAGCTGCAAGCGGCGCGGTACTTCCTGACCTGGGAAGTTCCCGGTTGCCACCATGAGCTGGCATTGCTCGAGGCGCGGGACGATACGTGCCTGGGGATGCGGGATGAGTGGTTCTGATCCGGCTTTTGCAACGGACTCAAATCGCTATCGCGAGCAGGCTCGCTCCCATAGTAGTTCTGCTGTAAACACTGATTGAGCGGCCATCCAAATCCACTGTAGGAGCGGGCTTGCTCGCGAAAGCGGTGTGTCAGCTACATATGTGCCTGCTGACACACCGCCTTCGCGAGCAAGACCGCTCCCACAGTCATTCTCGATCCATTCAGGCCTGCTGGATCGTCTTGGCAATGACATCCACCGTGGCGCTGACCTGCTCCTGGTAACGGTCGAGCTCGGCCTCATGCTGCTTCTGCATTTCAATCTGCTGCGAACACAGGTTCATGGCCGTCAACACCAACAGCCGATCGCCGATCAGTGTCGGGTATTTGCGCTTGGTATCGGCCAGGGCCGTCTTGAGCATCGCTGCGGCGTCCAGCAGAGCCTGCTCCTGCCCGGCCGGGGCCTTGATCGAATAGTCCTCTCCCAGGATAGAGATGACAGTCACCCCATTGACACCCTGCTTCATGCGCTGACAGGGCCGGTGCTGGCGCGCTCGATCAGCGCCTGGATACGGGCGGCGGTGGCACCGTGCAGCTCTTCCTGTTCCATCAGGCTCAGTTGCAGGCTCTCGTTTTCGTCCTTGGCCCTGGCAAGCTCCGCGCTCAGGGTTTCATTCAGGCCGGCGAGATGACGGTTCTGTTGCACCAGGTCGTTGACCAGTTGCTCCAGCTGGCTGAGGGATGTTTCCAACATATTGATTTCCAGGCTTTTTCAGGGGGCGCGTACGATAAAGAAAAGTGACCGCCAATGCCACGGTCCAGCGGCGGCGGTACTTCGCTGGCGAGTCGTAAAGACTGTGAACGAGGAGTCTGGTTCCTACCCTTCGTCGCTTTGCCGGGATGCTCTGCGACAAAAGGCCCCACCCCACTCAAGACTTCATTCGTATGTCCGATAAGTCTGTACATACCCGCCACAGCTCCGCACGGACGCGCTTTTCCCGGTACTTCCCATGTCTCTACGTAATATGAATATCGCGCCACGGGCGTTCCTGGGGTTTGCCCTGATCGGCGCCCTGATGCTGGCCCTCGGGGTATTTGCCCTGAGCCAGATGAGCAAGATCCGCACCTCCGGCGAGAATATCGTCGAGAACAGCGTGCCCAGCATCAAGGCCCTCAACGAGTTCACCCAGCTCTCGCTGCGCCTGCGAGTGCTGTCCTATCGCTTGTTGGTCAACCGTGAAGCGGACATCCAACAGAAAACCTATGAGCTGTTCGATCAGCGCAACCAACAGTTGCACACTGCCCAGGCCGCGTATGAAAAACTCATCAGCGCTGCGGATGAACGCGCCGCCTATGACCAATTGGTACAACTGCTGGGCCAGTACCGTCAGCTTGAAGATCGGATGAAAACCCTGTCGCGCAACAACCAGATCGATGACTTGCGCGCCTTGCTCAACACCGAACTGCTGAGTAATTCCGATGCCGTCAACGCGGCCATCGGCCGCTTGGTGGAAATCAACAACCTGCAAGCCGAATCCCTGAACCAAGGCGCAACGCAGCAATATTCGATGGCATTCAACTGGGTCGTCACGCTGCTGGTTATCGCCACCGGCCTGACCCTGTTGTTCGCCTGGCTGCTGACCAACAGCATTACTCGCCCGATCGCCAATGCCCTGGACGCCGCCGAAGAAATCGCCAAGGGCAACCTGACCCGGCCGATCACTGTCGATGGCAGCGACGAAGCCGGTCGCCTGCTGCGGGCGATGTCGACCATGCAGGAAAAACTGCGGGACACCTTGCAGCGTATTTCCGGCTCGGCCACGCAACTGGCCTCCGCCGCGGAAGAACTCAACAGCGTCACCGACGAAAGCGCTCGGGGCCTGACCCAGCAGAACAACGAAATCGAACAGGCCGCTACGGCGGTGAACGAAATGACCAGCGCCGTGGAAGAAGTGGCGCGCAACGCGGTCAGCACCTCCGAAGCCTCGAGAAATGCCACCACCTCCGCCGGCGACGGTCGGGATCTGGTGCAGGAAACGGTTGGCGCCATCGAACGCATGAGCGCCGACGTGCAGAGCACCGCCACACTGATCGGCAACCTGGCCGACGAGTCCCGTGACATCGGCAAGGTTCTGGACGTGATTCGTGGCCTGGCGGACCAGACCAACCTGCTGGCCCTGAACGCAGCCATCGAGGCGGCACGGGCCGGTGAGGCCGGTCGTGGTTTCGCCGTGGTAGCGGACGAGGTCCGTGCCCTGGCCCATCGCACCCAGCAGTCGACCAGCGAAATCGAACGCATGATCGGCAGCATCCAGAGCGGCACCGAGCAGGCTGTGGACTCGATGCGCAACAGCACCGAACGTGCCGAGTCGACTCTGAATATTGCACGTGGCGCCGGCATGTCCCTGGACACGATCAACACAGCCATCGTCGAGATCAACGAGCGCAACCTGGTGATCGCCAGCGCTGCCGAAGAACAGGCCCAAGTGGCCCGGGAAGTCGACCGCAACCTGGTGAACATCCGCGACCTGTCGGTGCAATCGGCCACCGGCGCCAATCAGACCAGCGCTGCCAGCGCCGAACTGTCGCGCCTGGCGGTGGACCTGAACAGCATGGTAGGGCGCTTCAGCCTCTGACCTTTGAGCATTCCCACGTCTGACGTGGGCATGCCTCGCCTCGCTCCGCGGCTGTCTTCCAGCCCGCGGAGCGTTCCTGGCGGCGCTCCCGCACCCAGCCTGGGAACACCTTCGTTTGTTTGCCAGGGTCCCCTATAGAACCTGATCACTGTATTCGGCATTTTTTGACGCCGAAACATGATTACGCCTGCCCCTTCAGTTCCGCCATCGGCATGTCGATAGCGAGATATGGTCCGGTCATCTCCGGGTTCGCCGAGGGTACGTCATGTTTAATACAACTCTAAAAAGTGAACTGACGGCTAGGACAGCCGAATTAACGACATACAAGGGACTGGTAGGCGCCTTGGAACGGTCGATGGCCGTGGTCGAGTTCAGTCCCGACGGCAAAGTGCTCCGTGCGAACGACAATTTCCTGAAAACCATGGGCTACCGCGCAGAACAGTTGGCCAGCCTGTCACACCGCGATTTCTGCAGCCCTGCTCTGGCAGGCAGCGCCGAGTACCGCGAATTCTGGAACCAGTTGCGCGCCGGTCAGTTCGTTTCCGGGACTTTCCAACGGCGCAGCGGGCGCGGCCAGATGGTATGGCTGGAAGCCAGCTATAACCCCGTGGTCGATGAGCACAATCGCGTGGTGAAAGTGGTCAAGTACGCCCTGGACGTCACTGCCAAGGTCGCCAACGAGGCGGAAATCCGAGGCAAGCTGGCAGCCCTCGACCGCGCCATGGCGGTGATCGAATTCGACCTCAGCGGCCACATCCTGACCGCAAACGACAACTTCCTGAAGACCATGAACTACTCCCTGGCCGAACTCCAGGGCAAACATCACCGGATGTTCTGTGAGCCAAACCTGGTGAACAGTCAGGAATACAGTGATTTCTGGCGGCGCTTGAATGCGGGTGAATTCTTCAGCGGTCAATACAAGCGTCTAGGCAAGCACGGCAAGGTCGTCTGGCTCGAAGCCAGCTACAACCCGGTCTACGATGCCGAAGGCAAGTTATGCAAGGTCGTGAAGTTCGCCAGCGACATCACCGAACGAGTCGAAAAGTTCGAGGAAGACTCTCGCGGCGCCTCACGCGCCTACCACATCTCCGCCGAGACCGAGCGGGTGGCCGAACAGGGCGCCGAGGTTATCCACCAGACAGCCAAGGAAATGCGTCAGATCGCCGACAATATCGGCGCGTCCGCGCGTCTTGTCGGACAACTGGGATCGCGCTCGGAGGAGATCACCGCCATCGTCAACACCATCCGCGGCATCGCCGACCAGACCAACCTGTTGGCCCTCAATGCAGCCATCGAAGCGGCGCGGGCCGGTGACCAGGGCCGGGGCTTCGCGGTGGTCGCCGATGAAGTCCGCCAGTTGGCAGGGCGTACAAGCCGCTCGACAGCGGAGATTGCCGAGATGATCGGCATGATCCTTTCCGAAACCCGCGAAGCCGTCACCAGCATGAACGTCACCCACGAAGGCGCCCTGCGCGGTGTGACCCTGGCGGACCAGGCCGGATCGGTCATCGTACAGATCCGCACCGGGACGACAGACGCACTCGAAGCCGTGAGCATGTTTGCATCCAAGCTCGACGAGTCCGAGGTCATTCCGAAAACGGCAGTTGGCTGGGTTGGCTGAGAAGGAGCGTTCGGCTCCTTGGCTCTCGATGGCCGGGATCCACGCGGTCTGGCTCTGTTCCCTTATACAGAATCAGACGCGGGGATCCTGAAGGCGTGTCTGACGGACACAAAACCTTTTTGACAGCATCGCATTTCAACAGGTTAGAATCGCTGGCACGCGGGCTGCATGGTCAGCCTGTGCCCGTCTTTCAGTTTCCCGGAGTACTGCCTTTGACTGCGACGACCATCAACAGCCTGTTCTTGATCGGCGCGTTGCTGGTGGGTGCGAGCATTCTGGTCAGTTCCCTTTCATCCCGCCTGGGCATCCCCATCCTGGTGATCATTCTGGCCGTGGGCATGGTGGCCGGGGTCGATGGCGCCGGCATTCTTTTCGATAACTACGCAACGGCCTACCTGGTCGGCAACCTTGCACTGGCCGTCATCCTGCTGGACGGTGGCTTGCGCACACGGGTCTCCAGTTTCCGGGTGGCGTTGTGGCCGGCATTGTCGCTGGCCACCATCGGCGTGCTGATCACCACCGGGCTGACGGGACTCGCAGCCGCGTGGCTGTTCAACCTGAATCTGATCCAGGGCCTGCTGATCGGCGCCATTGTCGGCTCGACCGACGCCGCGGCCGTGTTTTCGCTGCTGGGCGGCAAAGGCCTGAACGAGCGGGTAAGCGCTACCCTCGAGATCGAGTCCGGCAGCAACGATCCCATGGCGGTGTTCCTGACCGTTACCCTGATCGGCATGCTCGCCAGCGGAGAAACCGGCCTACACTGGAGCCTCTTGGGGCATCTGGTGCGCGAGTTCGGCATCGGCGCGGTGATCGGCCTGGGCGGTGGCTGGTTGATGCTGCAACTGGTCAACCGGATCAACCTGGCCAACGGCCTCTACCCGATCCTCGTCATCAGCGGCGGGCTGGCCGTGTTTGCCTTGACCAACGCGCTGCACGGCAGTGGCTTCCTGGCGGTGTACCTGTGCGGCCTGGTGCTGGGCAACCGCCCGGTGCGCAGCCGCCACGGCATCCTGCACATGCTCGACGGCATGGCCTGGCTGGCGCAGATCGGCATGTTCCTGGTGCTGGGTCTGCTGGTCACCCCCCATGACCTGTTGCCGATTGCCTTGCCTGCCCTGGGCCTGGCGCTGTGGATGATCCTGTTTGCACGGCCCCTGTCGGTCGTGGTGGGCCTGATGCCGTTCCGGGCTTTCCACGGTCGCGAGAAAGCCTTCATTTCCTGGGTCGGTCTGCGCGGCGCAGTTCCGATCATCCTGGCGGTGTTCCCGCTGATGGCCGGGCTGCCCCATGCCCAACTGTATTTCAACCTGGCGTTCTTTATCGTGCTGGTGTCCTTGTTGGTGCAGGGTACGAGCCTGCCCTGGGTCGCCAAGCTGCTGCATGTCACCGTCCCGCCCGAGCCCCTGCCGATATCCCGCGCCGCGCTGGAAGTGCACGTCACCAGCGAGTGGGAACTGTTCATCTATCGGCTCGGTGCAGAGAAGTGGTGCATCGGCTCGCCCTTGCGCGACCTTAAAATGCCGGACGGAACCCGGATCGCGGCACTGTTTCGAGGCCAGCAATTGCTCCATCCGTCGGGTAGTACGGTGCTGGAAGTCAATGATTTGCTGTGTGTCATCGGCCATGAACACGACTTGCCGGCCCTTGGAAAACTGTTCAGCCAGGCACCACAACGAGGCCTCGATCTGCGCTTCTTCGGCGACTTCGTACTCGAAGGAGACGCCCAGCTGGCCGCGGTTGCGGCACTGTACGGATTGAAACTCGACGGCATCGACCCGGACATGTCCCTGGGACGTTTCATCGCCCAGAAAGTTGGCGGTGCGCCAGTAGTCGGCGACCAGGTGGAGTGGAACAACACCTTGTGGACTGTCGCGGCCATGGACGGGAACAAGATCGGTAAAGTGGGCGTCAGATTCCCCGAAGGAAGTCGCCCGGGCCCCGGCTTGTTCCTCTAAACTGCTCCCATTCTTTATTTGCTTGACCGGTCTCTATGCCTACCCTGCGCTCCTTTTTCGCCATTGCCCTGCTGGGCCTGAGTCTTTCCATCTGCCCACTGCAGGCCGCTGAACCGCCTACGAGCGAATCGGTGCAGGCCAGCCTGGACAAGATCGCCGACCGTAAACTGCCGGAGGCCGACCAAAAGGCCTTGCAAGCGGTGCTGCAAGGCACCCTGGCCCAACTCGCCAGCAAGGCTGAATACGAGCAGAAGCTGCAGGCCCTCAAACAGCAATTGGCCAGCGCTCCCAAGCAGAACATTGAAAACCAGCGCGAGCTGGCACGACTGAAAAACACACCCGTGGTGCCCGTGGCGCAGCGCTACGCGAACCTGCCGATTCCCCAGCTCGAACAAATGCTGACGGATCGCTCCACCCAGCAGAGCGATCTGCAAAAGGCCCTCGCAGACGCCAACAGCCTGATCATCACCGCCCAGACTCGTCCCGAGCGGGCCCAGGCCGAGATCGCCAACAGCCAGACCCGTATCCAGCAGATCAATGCCACCCTCAAGGCGGGAAGAGACGCCGGAAAAACCCTGAGCAGCGAACAGCGCGACCAACTCAACGCCGAGCTGGCGGCCCTTAACGCGCTGATCCCGTTGCGGCGTCAGGAGCTGGCCGGCAACAGCCAATTGCAAGACCTGGGCAACGGCCAGCACGACTTGCTGATGGAAAAAATCGCCCGCATGGAGCAGGAAATCCAGGACCTGCAGAACCTGATCAACCAGAAGCGCCTGGCCCAGTCCCAGGAGACGGTGACCCAGCAATCCATCGAAGCACAGAAGGCTGGCGGCAGTAGCCTGCTGGCCACCGAAAGCGCGGCCAACCTCAAGCTTTCCGATTATTTGCTCAAAAGCACCGACCGCCTTAATGAAGTCACCCAGCAGAACCTGCAAACCAAGCAACTACTGGACAGCGTCACCCAGACCGACGCGGCCCTGGACGAGCAGATCAGCGTGCTCAAGGGCAGTCTCCTGCTCTCCAAGATTCTCTACAAACAACGCCAGACGCTGCCGCGTCTCAAGCTGGACCAGAACCTGGCCGACCAGATCGCCGATATCCGCCTGTACCAGTTCGAAGTCAGCCAGCAACGTGAGCTTCTGAACAATCCGAGCGCCTACGTCGATAGCCTGTTGGCATCCCAGCCGTCGGAGCAGGTTACGCCGCAGCTGCGCAAGACCCTGCTGGACCTGGCCCTGACCCGAATCGACCTGCTGGAACGCCTGAACCGCGAGTTGAGCGCGGTGCTCAACGAATCCATCACCTTGCAGCTCAACCAGAAGCAATTGCTCAGCACCGCGCAAAACCTGCGGGCGACCCTCGAAGAACAGATGTTCTGGATACCCAGCAACAAACCCCTGGATTTCGAATGGATGCGCGGCGTACCGAACCGCCTGGAAAAACAGATCGACTCGCTGCCTTGGGCATCGAGCCTCAGTGAGCTGGCCGATGGCCTGACACAACGACCACTGTTGTTCCTGCCTCTGGCGTTGTTGATTGGCGCACTGCTGTGGCGACGCAAGCATCTTTATGCCCGACTGAACAAGGTTCACCAGGACGTTGGCCACTTCAAGCGCGACAGCCAGTGGCATACGCCCCAGGCGATCCTGATCAACATCCTGCTGGCAATGCCGGTGGCCCTGGCACTGGCCTTGTGTGGCTATGCCTTGCAGATCGACGCCCGCGGCCAGAACGCCAACCTCGGCGCCGCGCTGTTGCAGATTGGCCAGGCCTGGCTGGTGTTCTACACCGCCTATCGGATACTGGCCCCCGGTGGCGTGGCCGAGTTGCATTTCCGTTGGGAGAAACCCCAGGTCGAATTTCTCCAGGGCTGGATCCGTCGCCTAGGTCTGGTGGTACTGGCGTTGGTGGCCGTGGTGGCTGTGGCCGAGTTGCAACCGTCGACCCTGGCCGACGACGTCCTGGGCATGCCCGTGGTACTGACCTGCTATGCCCTGATGGCCTGGCTGCTCAGTCGCCTGTTGCTCAGCAGCCCGACGCACCGCAATACCTCACTGTTCCGCAAGGCTCTAGGGGTGATTTTCACCGCCCTGCCGATCGCCTTGTTCGTGGCGGTGTGCTTCGGCTACTACTACACCGCCCTCAAACTCAGCGACCGGTTGATCAACACCCTGTACCTGCTGATGTTCTGGCTGGTGATCGAGGCGACCTTCGTGCGAGGTCTGTCGGTCGCCGCACGGCGTTTGGCCTATCAGCGGGCCCTGGCCAAGCGCCAGGCGGCCAAGGAAGCCGGCGACGGCGAAGCAGTGGTCGAGGAACCGACACTGGATATCGAGAAAGTCAACGAACAGTCCCTGCGCCTGATCCGCCTGGCCCTGCTGGGTGGTTTCATCGCCGCACTGTACTGGGTCTGGTCGGACCTGATCAGCGTGTTCTCGTACCTGGACAATATCACGCTCTACGAATACACCAGCGGCACCGGCGTCAATATGAGCATGGTGCCCATCAGCATCGGCGACATGCTGGGCGCGTTGATCATCATCGGTATCACCTTCGCCCTGGCACGCAACCTGCCAGGCCTGCTGGAAGTGTTCGTGCTGTCCAAGCTGAACCTGGCCCAGGGCAGCGCCTATGCCACCACCACGCTGCTGTCCTATGTAATCGCCGGCGTCGGCTTCGTCACCACCCTGTCCACCCTGGGCGTGAGCTGGGACAAATTGCAATGGCTGGTGGCGGCGCTGTCGGTAGGCCTGGGCTTCGGCATGCAGGAAATCTTCGCCAACTTCATCTCCGGGATCATGATCCTGTTCGAGCGCCCGGTGCGGATCGGCGACACCATCACCATCGGCAACCTGTCGGGCACGGTGAGCAAGATCCGCATTCGCGCCACCACCATTACCGACTTCGACCGCAAGGACATCATCGTCCCGAACAAGACCTTCATCACCGGGCAACTGATCAACTGGTCGCTGACCGACACCGTCACCCGGGTCACCCTGAAACTGGGCGTGGACTATGGCTCCGACCTGGATCGGGTCCGCGAGCTGCTGCTCAAGGCCGCCCGGGAGAACCCGCGGGTGCTGAAGGAGCCGGAACCGATCGTGTATTTCCTGAACTTCGGCGAGAGCACCCTCGATCATGAGCTGCGCATGCATGTGCGCGACCTCGGTGACCGCAACCCGGTACTGGACGAGATCAACCGCTTCATCAACCGTGAGTTCAAGAAGGAGCACATCAATATCTCCTTCCGGCAGATGGAGATCTACCTGAAGAACCTCCAGGGCCAGGAATACAAACTGGTACCCGCCGAGCCCGACAAGAAAACCATCACGGCCGTGCCCTCGACCGTAGCCAACATCAAACCGGTGCCGGAACCGCCGCACGATACACTCGACTGATCGCGCCGGTGCCAGCAGGCATCGCGCCGGAGATGGCCATGAAAACGCTGGAAACCCTGACCTTCGATAACCGCTTCGCCCGCCTGGGCGACGGTTTCTCGGCCCATGTCCTGCCTGAACCCATCGACAACCCCCGACTGGTCGTCGCCAGCCCGGCCGCCATGGCGCTGTTGGACCTGGACCCGGCCGAAGCCCAGGCGCCATTGTTCGCCGAGCTGTTCGGCGGGCATAAGCTGTGGGCCGAAACCGAGCCACGGGCGATGGTGTATTCCGGGCACCAATTCGGCCATTACAACCCGCAACTGGGCGATGGCCGCGGACTGTTATTGGGAGAGGTGTACAACGAAGCCGGCCAGCACTGGGACCTGCACCTCAAGGGCGCCGGGCAAACACCGTTTTCGCGGATGGGCGACGGACGCGCGGTGCTGCGCTCCTCGATCCGCGAGTTCCTCGCCTCCGAAGCGCTGCATGCCTTGGGCATCCCCACTACGCGGGCGTTGTGCGTGATCGGTTCGGACACCCCCGTGTGGCGTGAAAAACAGGAACGCGCCGCCATGGTGCTGCGCCTGGCACCGAGCCACGTGCGTTTTGGCCATTTCGAATACTTCTACTACACCAAGAAGCCCGAGCTGCATGCGACGCTCGCCGAGCATGTGTTGAACCTGCACTATCCCGAGTGCCGCGAGCAGCCGGAGCCGTACCTGGCAATGTTTCGAGAAATCGTCGAGCGCAACGCTGAACTGATTGCGAAATGGCAAGCCTATGGCTTCTGCCACGGGGTGATGAACACCGACAACATGTCGATTCTGGGCATTACCTTCGACTTTGGACCGTTCGCCTTCCTCGACGATTTCGACGCCAATTTCATCTGCAACCACTCCGATGACCAGGGCCGCTACTCCTTCAGCAACCAGGTGCCCATCGGCCAATGGAATCTCAGTGCCCTGGCCCAGGCCCTGACGCCCTTCATCAGCGTCGAGGCCCTGCGCGAGACCCTCGGTTTGTATTTGCCGTTGTACCAGGCCCACTATCTGGATTTGATGCGTCGCCGCCTCGGCCTGACCCGCGCCGAAGAGGATGACCAGAAACTGGTTGAACGGCTCCTGCAGTTGATGCAGAACAGCGGCGTCGACTACAGCCTGTTCTTCCGCCGCCTGGGAGACCAGGCGCCCGGCCAGGCCATCGCCACCCTGCGCGATGACTTCGTCGACCTCAAGGGTTTCGACGCCTGGGGTGAGCTTTACATCGCCCGGGTCAACCGCGAAGGCGCCATCGATCAAGAGCGGCGCCGTACTCGCATGCATGCGGTCAACCCGCTGTACATACTGCGAAACTACCTGGCACAGAACGCCATCGACGCCGCCGAGTCTGGCGACTACGACGAAGTGCGCCGCTTGCACAGCGTGCTGAGCAACCCGTTCGAAGAGCAACCGGGCATGGACGCGTACGCCCAACGTCCGCCCGAGTGGGGCAAGCACCTGGAAATCAGCTGCTCGTCCTGAACAGGCTGCACGGCATCAAGCCAGACCATCGGCGGCTGTGACCGGATGGGGGTCGCTTACCCCACTTTGTCGTTTCCCTGTTCAGGGGTCTCGATCCCAGATTCCGTCTCGGCGCCATCGTTCTCGGTCGGCTCGGTCGGTGGCTTTTTCTCAGGGTAGCCCGGCATGCCGCGGGCATCCTCCGGGGTAAGCTCGTCCCGCTCATGACGACGGTCAATTGCATAGGCAGGGGCGGCGTTCGGGTCTTCGTCGCGACCGGCCGTGCCAAGTACGAAGCCGTCGTCGTTGGGGTTGCCCCTTACTTCGTCAAGGGCATCATTTCTTGGATGACTCATGGGACCTCCATGGGTTGCGAATGGATACGCGGTGTTTTTTTGAGGTCCGGGCGCGCCATCCGTGCAACGTATCTGATGAATGGCAACCCTTGATAATCCACGCCGACGGCACCAGATCAGGCTCATCACCGTCTTTTGGAGGCCCGTCATGCCTGACCCTATGCTGATTCCCTGTCCCCAGTGCAACGGCCTCAATCGCCTGCCCCCCGACCGTCTGGCAGACGGGCCCAAGTGCGGACGCTGCAAGTCCCCGGTGCTATTGGATAAACCGTTCGAACTCAAACAAGGCGACTATGCCAGTCAGATCAAAGGCGACCTGCCGCTGTTGGTCGACGTATGGGCGGATTGGTGTGGACCCTGCAAGTCTTTCGCGCCTGTGTTTGAGCAGGCCGCCGCGCAACTGATGGGTAAATGCCGCTTGGCCAAGCTCGACAGCGAAGCCAATCAGCAGCTATCGGCGCAATTGGGGATTCGCTCGATTCCCAGCCTGATCCTGTTCAGAAACGGCCGGGAGGTTGCGCGCCAGAGCGGCGCGTTGCCCTTGCCGCAGCTGATGGGCTGGTTGCGTAGCCAGGGCATTTGAAAACACACCAGCTCCTGTGGGAGCGAGCCCGCTCCCACAGAGGCCCGCATCGGCCGTAAATCAAGCGTTTTCCAACAACCCATGCAGCTCGACAAACTGCTGGGTCAGCTTGTGCCGCGCGTCCAGGTGGATCAACGGCAAGCTTGCCTGGTGGGATTCGCGCATGCGTACCGAGCTACTCAAGTACACCGGCAGTACCGGCAGGCCTTCGGCGATCAGTTCATCCAGCATCTGCTGCGGCAGGCTGGCGCGTGCCTGGAACTGATTGACGACGATGCCTTCGATCTCAAGGCTGTCGTTATGGTCATCCTTGAGTTCTTCGATTTCCGACAGCAGACCATACAACGCCTGACGGGAGAAACTATCGCAGTCGAAGGGGATCAATACCCGATCGGCGGCGATCAACGCTGAAACCGCATAGAAATTCAATGCTGGCGGTGTATCCAGATAAATCCGGTCGTAATCCTCGTCCAATTCGTCGAGCAGTTTGCGCAGTTTGTTGATCTTGTGCTTCGCCTCCAGCTTGGGCTGCAAATCCGTCAGCTCGGCGGTGGCAGTGACGACATGGAGGTTGTCGAACGGCGTTTCGTAAATGTCGACCTTGTTCTTCTTCGAGAAAGGCCCGGACGACAGCGTCTGCTTGAAGAAATCGGCGATGCCCATGGGAATGTCGTCGCCGGTGAGACCGGTCAGGTATTGAGTGGAATTGGCTTGGGCATCCAGGTCTATCAACAGCGTGCGATACCCTTCACTGGCGCTGACTGCCGCCAGATTGCAGGCGATGCTGGACTTGCCCACGCCACCTTTCTGATTGAACACCACACGCCGCATGGCAAAACCTCCGTGTATCAAAGATTCCCGAGTGTAGTAGGGCAAGCCCTCGCTTCGCTACCTTCGAAATGGATGGACTACCGCGTTAGTGGCTTTTTCCGAATAGGAGGCGTCAATTCGCCCAGAGTCTTACGGAAGCAGCTGACAGACAGGCTCGTCATAATCGCGACAATGATGTCTCTGAGGCCGGGGTGACCTTTCAAATCTCCCTGCACGCCAATGTAACCATTATTTGCTACAAGCCAACCGCACCGGGATAATGCGCGCCACTTGGGTCGCAAGATCATGCAGGGTTGGACGCGGGTCAAACCACTGAACCGTGACAATAAAAGCCCGCAGGGGTGGGATGAATTCTGTGATCGATTTCAACATCGCCCAATGGCGCGCCTGGGCCCCAGGGCTCGAAAGCGTGGACGACTGGCAGGCGTGGAGCCGACAGCCGGTCATGCTGCCCCCAGGCGACGGCGCCCCTGACGTCTCGTTCCTGCCGGCCATGCAGCGTCGGCGACTCAGCCGCCTGGCGCGGATGGCCTTCAGTGTCGGCTGGCCCCTGGCAGAAAATCGACCGGACCTGCCGTTGGTCTTTATTTCCCGCCACGGTGAAACCCCACGCACTTTTGAGATTCTCAAGGACCTGGCCATCGACCAGCCGTTGTCACCGACGCAGTTCAGCCTGTCGGTGCATAACGCGGTGATCGGCCTGTGGTCGATCATGCGCGGCGAAACCAGCGAGATGACCGCCCTGGCCGCGACCGGCGACGGGCTGGAACATGGCGTGTTGGAAGCCGTCGCGCTGTTGAATGAAGGCGCGCAGGCAGTATTGCTGGTCATTGCCGAAGAACAGCCGCCCCAGGTGTATTCACCCTGGGTGGACGATGTGCCGTTTCCCTATGCGGTAGGGCTTTTACTGACCCGGGGCGACGACTGGCAACTGACCTTGTCATCCCCGCACGCCCAACCGCAAGGCAGCGAATGGCCCCATGCCCTTGATCTGGTGCGTACGCTGCTGAACAACGAAACCACCTGCCAACATGCCTGGAAGAATCGTGTATGGACCTGGCAACGCAACCGGTGACAGGAAAACACCGCGACGCCTATTACTGGCGCCTGCTCGCCACCGCGGCAAGTTTTACCTTGTTCGGGTTGGGCGGGCTGTGCCTGCGCCTGCTGGTGTTTCCGCTGCTGGCCCGCTGGCCTGGCGATGCCCAGGCCCACCGGCAACGGGCTCGGCGCACGGTTGGACGCTTGTTCTGGTTCTTCATCCGCTTCATGGCCCGCACCGGCGTGCTCACCTACCGGATCGACGGCGCGGAAAAGCTTGGCCGCCCCGGGCAGATGATCATTGCCAACCACCCGTCGCTGATCGACGTGGTGTTCCTGATCGGGCTGGTGCGCGATGCCAACTGCGTGGTGAAGAAAAGCCTGTGGGACAACCCCTTTACCCGTGGCCCGTTGCGTTCGACCCAATACATCAGCAACGACGGCAGTATGGACATGCTCGATGCCGCCAGCGATGCCCTGAGGGATGGCCAGACCCTTATCGTGTTTCCGGAAGGTACACGGACCCAGCCCGGCCAGGCGCCGGCCTTTCATCGGGGCGCAGCGGCCATCGCCCTGCGGGGTGCGAAAATTCTCACGCCCGTGACGATCAAGGTCAGCCCCACCACCCTGACCAAAGCCGAACCCTGGTACCGCATCCCCCAACGCCGCGTGCACTTCAGTTTCCATGTGGGGGCCGATATAGATCCACAGGCATTCGCCGCGCTCGGTCCTGCGCCCCAGGCTTCGCGCAGGCTCAACGATTTTTTGCATCACTATTACATCAAGGAGCTCGCCGAAGATGAGCGATCTGCACCGTGACATCAAACAGCTGATCATCGACGCCCTCGGCCTTGAGGACATCAGTGTCGACGATATCGGCGATCACCAGACCCTGTTTGGCGAAGGCCTGGGCCTGGACTCGGTGGATGCCCTGGAGCTTGGCCTGGCGATCCAGAGAAAGTGGGGCATCAAGATTGATGCCGACGCCAAGGACACCCGCAACCATTTCAGCAATGTGGCAAGCCTTGCTGCCTTCGTCACCGCAAAACGCGCTTGAGACCGGACCATGCAAACTCGTGATGACATTTTCAACACCCTGCGCGATGCCCTGGTCGAGCTCTTCGAGCTGGAACCGGAGCGTGTGACACTGGAAGCGAACCTGTACCAGGACCTGGAGATCGACAGCATCGACGCGGTCGATCTGATCGACCACATCAAGCGCCAGACCGGCAAGAAAATCGCCGCCGAAGAATTCAAGTCCGTGCGCACCGTCAACGATGTGGTCGAGGCGGTCTATCGACTGGTCCAACCGGCCGCATGAGCCGGTTGATTGGCCTCGGCCTGCTATTGGCAGGCCTGCTTTACCCCTTTGCGGTGTATTTCGGCATGGAGCACTACGCTCCGTGGCAGTTCGGCCTGCTGCTGGGTAGCCTCTGGCTGGCCCGCTCAGTGCTCGGAAAAGGCGGACCCGGCACACGCTGGATGGCGGTGACGGCGATCGTGTTCTGCGTGTTGCTCGCCTTGTTCGACAGCCCGCTCCTGCTGCGTTGGTACCCGGTGCTGATCAGCGCTTTCATGCTCGGGCTGTTTATTCTGAGCCTGAAGTACGGCCCGCCGATGATCGAACGCATCGCCCGCCTGCGCGAGCCGCAGTTGTCGGCAAAAGCGGTGGTTTATACCCGCCAGGTCACGGTGGTCTGGTGTGTGTTTTTCCTGTGTAACGGTTTATTCGCCGCCGCCCTGACCCTCTGGGCGCCACTGAGTTGGTGGATGTTGTATACAGGCCTGATTTCCTACGGATTGATGGGGCTGCTGTTTGCCATTGAATGGCTCATACGACAACGGGTAAGAGGCCGCCCATGAATTGGATAACGCTTGAGCAGATGTTGCTCGACGCTCGACCGGAACGCCTCATGGCAGTCGATCCGGTCATGAATCACTCGCAATTGCGGGACGAGGCACTGCGCCTGGCCTCGGGCCTGCGGGCCAGGGACGTACGGCATGTGGCCGTGCACCTGGAAGATGCCGCCGACCTGGCCATCGCCCTGCTCGGCGCCTGGCGCGCCGGAGCACACGTGCTGCTGCCCGCTGACCTGCAGGCACAGACCCGCCAACGCTGGTCAGCGGATGTCGACTTGTGGCTGACCGACCAAACCGGCGACGCCCATCCCCGTGATGTGCAGCAAGCACCGCTGCCCCCCGCCGAACTGGATCCGGAGCTGTGCTGGCTGACCCTGTGCACTTCCGGTTCCAGCGGCGAGCCCAAGCGCATCGAGAAAAACCTGCGACAGCTGAGCCAGGAAGTACAGGCCCTGGAACAGCTCTGGGGCGCCGACCTCGGGCCGGCCTGCATCATTGGCAGTGTTGCCGCCCAGCACATCTATGGCTTGCTGTTCCGGGTGCTCTGGCCGTTGTGCGCGGGTCGCCCTTTCGTGCGCCGGCAAGTGGCTTTCCCGGAAGACCTGCAACGCGCCAGCCGTGAGCACCCGGCCTTCGCCTGGGTCGCCAGCCCGGCGCTGCTCAAGCGCATGGGCGACAACCTCGATTGGCCAGCCCTGAGCGGCGTGCGCCGGGTATTTTCTTCCGGCGGCGCGTTGCCGACAGAGGCTGCCCAACGCCTGCAACAGCGCCTTGGGCAATGGCCGACGGAAATATTCGGCAGTTCGGAAACCGGTGGTATCGCCTGGCGCCAGGGCGACGAAGGGTGGCTGCCCTTTGCCGGCGTCGAGCTGAGCCAGGACCGCGACGGTGCGTTGTTGATCGCTTCGCCCTATCTGCCGCCCGGCCATGTGGAGCACACCGCCGACGCGGTACGGATCGCGGCCGACGGACGCTTCGAACTGCTTGGCCGGTTGGACCGCATCGTCAAGCTCGAAGAAAAACGCATCTCCCTGCCGATGCTTGAACAGGCCCTGCTAGCCCACGAATGGGTCAGCGAAGCACGGCTCGGGGTGGTACAGGAAAATCGTGCTTCTCTCGGCGCCCTGGTAGTACTGAACGAAACCGGCCTCCACACTCTGCGTAGCCTGGGACGACGCGCCATCACCGAGGCCTTGCGCCAACACCTGAGCGGCCACTGCGAGCCCCTGGCACTGCCCCGACGCTGGCGCTGGTTGCGGCAGTTGCCCTTCAATGCCCAGGGCAAACTGCCCCAGGCCGACGTCGAAGCCCTGCTGTTGGCGCCACGTCCGAAAGCCGCCGAAGTGCTGGAGAAAATTGAAGCCGACGGTGAATGGAGCCTGCAACTGGCGGTTCCCCCGGACCTGGCGTACTTCAGCGGGCATTTTCCCACCGCGCCGGTGTTGCCCGGCGTAGTCCAGGTCGACTGGGCCCTGAGCCTTGGCCGACAGCTGCTGGACCTGCCCCCCCGCTTCGTCGGCATGGAAGTGCTGAAATTCCAGCAACTGATTCGCCCCGGCGATGAGGTCCAACTGCACCTGCGCTTTGACCGGGAACGCGGCAAGCTCTATTTCGCTTACCGCAATGACACGGCAACCTGCTCAAGCGGGCGAATAGTGTTGGGAGTGGCTGATGCATAACCCCTGCGCCGTCATCCCGGTCTACAACCATGAAACCGCCATCGCGGCGGTGGTCCAGGCCTTGCTCGGCAATAACCTGCCCTGTGTGCTGGTGGATGACGCCAGCAGCCCGGCCTGCGCTGCGGTGCTGGAACAGTTGGCCGAGAATAAGCAGGTCTACCTGGTCCGGCTGGCGGTCAACCAGGGCAAGGGCGGCGCGGTGATGACAGGCCTGCGGGAAGCCTCGCGCCTGGGTTTCAGCCACGCCTTGCAGGTTGACGCTGATGGGCAGCATGACCTGGGCGACGTGAAGCTCTTCATTGACGAGTCCCGCGCTTACCCCGATGCGCTGATCTGCGGCTATCCTCAGTATGACGCCAGCGTGCCCAAAGGCCGCCTGTACGCCCGTTACCTGACCCACGTCATGGTGTGGATCAACAGCCTGTCCCTGCAAATCCGCGACTCCATGTGCGGCTTCCGGGTGTATCCCCTGCCTGCGACCCTGGCGCTGATTGGCTCGGCGAATATCGGCAAGCGCATGGATTTCGATTCGGACGTCCTGGTACGTCTGGCGTGGCGCAAGCAGCCGATGCGCTGGTTGCGCACCCGGGTTCACTATCCGCAGGACGGCGTCTCGCATTTCCGCCTGTTCCACGACAACGTACTGATTACCCGCATGCACACCCGGCTGTTCTTCGGCATGCTGGTGCGCCTGCCGCTGATTCTCTGGCGACGGTGGCGGACATGAGTACCGACCAGCAGCACTGGGCCGATCGCCAGGAACGCGGCAGTTTCTGGCTGATGAAGTTCACGGCGTTCGCCGCCAGGGTACTGGGCCGCCGACTGTTGAGCCCGTTGCTGTACGGCATCGTTCTGTACTTCTTCATCTTCGGCCGCAGCGCCCGGCATGCGGCGTGGCAGTACCAGCGGCGCCTGGCCGACTGGAGCGGCCGTACCGAGCTACGTCCGACACATTGGCGAGTCTTCGGGCAATTCATGGCGTTCGCCGATTCCCTGCTGGACAAGCTCGACGTCTGGAACGGCAAACTCGGCATCGAACAGATCGAAATCGTCGACACGGCGCTGTTGCGCAACCATCTGCGCGGCGAACGGGGGCAGATGCTGGTGGGGGCTCACCTGGGCAACCTCGAAATGTGCCGGGCCCTGGCCGAGCTCGGCGAGAAGGTGACCATGAATGTGCTGGTGCACACCAAGCACGCCGAGCAGTTCAACCGATTGCTGGGCGAGGCCGGTGCCACACACCTGCGACTGATCCAGGTCAGCGAGCTGAATCCGGTGATCATGCTGCAACTGAGCGAGCGCCTGGAACGCGGCGAATGGCTTGCCATCGCCGGAGACCGCGTACCGCTGCACGGCGGTCGTAGCGTGACCGTGGACTTCATGGGCTCTCCCGCCGCGTTTCCCCAAGGACCTTGGTTGCTGGCCGGCCTGTTGAAATGCCCGGCCAACCTGCTGATGTGCCTCAAGCACGAGGGGCGTTATCGGGTCACCCTCGAACCGTTCGCCGAGGCCGTTGTGTGGAAGCGCGGTGACCGCGAGCAAGTGATCGCCCACTGGGCCGGCCAATACGCCGAGCGCTTGGCGCGGTATTGCCTCGAAGCCCCGCAACAGTGGTTCAACTTTTATCCTTTCTGGAAGACCGATGACGATGCCCACTCTTGAGCCGGTAACCTTCGGCGAACGCCCCTTGCGCATCGAAGACGTGCTGGCCCTGGCCAACCGTCAGGCGCCGACGCAACTGCAGGACGATCCTGGGTTCCGCCAGCGCATCGCCAAGGGCGCGCAGTTCCTCGACTCCTTGTTGGACAAGGAAGGCGTGATCTACGGCGTGACCACCGGCTATGGCGACTCCTGCGTCGTGGCCGTGCCACTGCACCACGTCGAGGCCCTGCCGCGTCACCTGTACACGTTCCACGGCTGTGGCCTGGGCAAGTTGCTGGACGCCCAGGCCACGCGCGCGGTGCTGGCGGCGCGTTTGCAGTCGCTGTGCCACGGCGTATCCGGGGTGCGGGTGGAACTGCTGGAGCGGCTTCAGGGCTTCCTCGAACATGACATCCTGCCGTTGATCCCCGAAGAAGGTTCGGTGGGCGCCAGCGGCGACCTGACGCCACTGTCCTACATCGCCGCGACGCTGTCCGGCGAACGCGAAGTGATGTTCCGTGGCGAGCGCCGCTCGGCCGCCGACGTGCACCGCGAGCTGGGCTGGACCCCATTGGTGCTGCGCCCCAAGGAAGCCCTGGCGCTGATGAACGGCACCGCCGTGATGACCGGCCTGGCCTGCCTAGCCTTCGCCCGGGCCGACTACCTGCTGCAACTGGCCACCCGCATCACCGCGCTGAACGTAGTCGCCCTGCAAGGCAACCCGGAACACTTCGACGAGCGCCTGTTCGCCGCCAAGCCCCATCCGGGGCAGACGCAAGTGGCCGCGTGGCTGCGCCAGGACCTGGCGATCGACGCTCCGACCGCGCCGCTGCACCGTCTGCAGGATCGCTACTCCCTGCGCTGCGCGCCCCACGTGCTCGGCGTGCTGGCCGACAGCCTGGGCTGGCTGCGGTCGTTCATCGAGACCGAACTCAACAGCGCCAACGACAACCCGATCATCGACGCCGAAGCCGAACGTGTGCTGCACGGCGGGCATTTCTATGGCGGGCATATTGCCTTCGCCATGGACAGCCTCAAGAATCTGGTGGCCAACGTTGCCGACCTGCTGGACCGCCAGCTCGCCCTGCTGGTGGACGAACGCTACAACCATGGCCTGCCCAGCAACCTGTCCGGCGCCAGCGCCGAGCGGGCGATGCTCAACCATGGCTTCAAGGCCGTGCAGATCGGCGCCAGCGCCTGGACCGCCGAAGCCTTGAAAAACACTCTGCCGGCCAGCGTCTTCTCACGCTCCACCGAATGTCACAACCAGGACAAGGTCAGCATGGGCACCATCGCCGCCCGGGACGCAATCCGCGTGCTGGAGCTGACCGAGCAGGTCGCCGCCGCGACGCTGCTGGCGGCCAACCAGGGCGTATGGCTGCGCAGCCGCGCCGAAGACGCCCGACCGCTGCCACCCGCCTTGGCCGCCATGCACGCGCAGTTGGCCGAGGATTTCCCGCCCGTCATCGAAGACCGCGCCCTGGAAGGCGAACTGCGTCTATGCCTGCAACGCATCGCCGGACAGCATTGGAGGCTGCATGCGTAGTCAGGGCGTGCTGCATGTCGATACCCAGGTCGTGGTGCCGTTTTTCGATGTCGATTCGATGAACGTGGTCTGGCACGGCCATTACGTCAAATACCTGGAAGTGGCCCGTTGTGCGTTGCTCGACCTGATCGGCCACAACTACAACGACATGCTCGAATCCGGCCATGCCTGGCCCGTGATCGACTTGCAGTTGCGCTATGTGCGCAGCGCCGTGTTCGGCCAGGTGCTGACCGTGCGCGCCAGCCTGGTGGAGTGGGAGAACCGCTTGAAGATCCATTACCTGATCAGCGACGCAGCGACCGGCGAACGCCTGACCCGCGCCAGTTCGGTGCAAGTGGCGGTGGACATCGCGACTCGCGAAATGCTGCTGGCCTCGCCCCGGGTCTTTGTCGACGCCGTAGAAAGGAAACTGCCATGAAGCGCCTGTCCCTCTGGTTGTGGCTGTGCGGCCTGGCGCCCCTGGCCCAGGCTTTCGACTTGCAACAGTTGAGCGATCAATTGGCCCGTCCGGAGGTGATCCACGGACAATTCATCCAGGAAAAACACCTGCGCGCCCTGCCCCAGCCCCTCACCAGCAAGGGGCGTTTTGTCCTGGCCAAACAGCACGGCCTGCTATGGCTTTTGCAAACCCCGCTGCAACAGGACTACCGGATCACTGCCCAAGGTATTGCCCGGCGCGAAGGCAACACCTGGCAGATGCTGCCCAACAAGAGCGCCGGCGCCGAGCAGAACCGCCTGTTCCTGGCCGTATTGCAGGGCGACAGCAGTGGCCTGCAACGGGATTTCGAGCTGAGCCTGTCGGGTACGCCGCAGCAATGGAAGCTCACCCTGACCCCACGCTCGGTGTTGCTCAAACAAGTCTTCAACCAGATCAACATCGACGGCGGTGAGCTGGTGCAGCGCATCGAATTATTGGAAACCCAAGGCGACAGCACTGTGCTGCGCATGCAGGACAGCACCAGCGCGCAGCCCTTGAGCGAAGCGGAGCAACATGATTTTGCCGAGTGAACGCACGCTGCCGCGGCTGTTCCTGATCCTGCTGCTGGCGGTTTTGGCTCTGGCCGGCTGGCAGTGGCGTAACGGCGCGCCATTGTCGGCCAACCTCATGGAATTGGTGCCGGGCACCTCCCCCGACGCCTTGGAGCTCATCGCCGAACAGCGTATGCAGGAGCCGCTGAACCGCGAAGTACTGGTGCTGGTGGGCCATGGTGATCGCCGACGGGCTATCGCCCTGGCGCAGTCCCTCGGCGAGCAATGGCAGGCCAGCGGGTTGTTCGACAAGGTCCAATGGACCCTGCAAGCCGATCTGCCGGCGTTGCGCACGCAATTGCTCAACGGGCGGCTGGCGATGCTCTCGGCGCCAGACCGGCAGCAATTGATCGAACAGCCCCAGGCCTTCATCCAGCAACGGGTGCAGGCCCTGTTCGACCCGTTCAACGGCTTCAGCCTGGTGCCGAGCCAGGACGACTGGCTGGGCCTGACCACCCGAATCCAGAACAGCCAGCCCCAACGCGGCGCGGTGCAATTGGACGTGGCCAGCGGTGCACTGGTGGCCGAAGCCGACGGCAAACACTGGGTAATGCTGCGGGCCCGCACCCATGGCAATGCCTTCGACATGAATCTGCCGTTGCAAGTGGCCGAGCTGTTGCAACGCAGCCGCGACCAGGCCGGCCAGGCACAGGGGCAATTGCTGGCCGCCAGTGGCCTGCTGTACGCCGCCAACGGGCAGCAGCAGGCCTCGCGGGAAATCACCTGGGTCGGCGGTGGCGCAACGGTCGGCATCCTGTTGCTGCTGTTGCTGGCCTTTCGTCGCCTGCGGGTCTGGCTGGCGTTCGTGCCCGTGCTGGTGGGCATGCTGTTTGGCGCGGTGGCCTGCGTGGCGCTGTTCGGGCGCATGCATGTCATGACCCTGGTGCTGGGCTCCAGCCTGATCGGCGTGGCGGTGGATTATCCGTTGCATTACCTGTCCAAGAGCTGGAGCCTCAAGCCATGGCGCAGCTGGCCGGCCCTGCGTCTGACCCTGCCGGGACTGAGCCTGAGCCTGGCGACCACCTGCATCGGTTACCTGGCCCTGGCCTGGACACCGTTCCCGGCGCTGACCCAGATCGCGATCTTTTCCGCCGCCGGGTTGGCCGGGGCCTACCTGACGGCGGTCTGCCTGCTGCCCGCGCTGCTCAACGGTGTGGAACTGCGTCCGGCCCAGTGGCCGTTGCGGCTCTGCGAACGCCTGCTCGAACTTCGCCAGGCGCTGCTGGCGCGGGTGTGCACACCGATCCTGCTGGCGCTGCTGCTGATCTTCTGCGCCGGAGGGCTTTGGCACCTGACCACGAAAAACGATATCCGGCAGTGGATCGGCACACCTCGACACTTGACCGAGGAAGCCCAGGTCATCGCCCGCATCACCGGTTTCCAACCCACCAGCCAGTTCTTCCTGATCCGCGCCGAGGATCAGGCTCAACTGCTGGAACGCCAGACCGCACTCAACGAGCGCCTGGACCAATTGGTCGGCCTGGAAAAACTCCAGGGCTACCTGTCGCTGAATCAGTTGGTCAGCGCGCCCGCCGAACAGCAGAAAGTCCGTGAAGCCCTGGCCCGACTGCCGGCGTTCTGGCAACCACTGCTAGACCTGGGCGTGCCAGTCAGCGCGTTGCAGGCGGA
This sequence comes from Pseudomonas uvaldensis, assembly GCF_021271205.1. Classification (GTDB taxonomy): domain Bacteria; phylum Pseudomonadota; class Gammaproteobacteria; order Pseudomonadales; family Pseudomonadaceae; genus Aquipseudomonas; species Aquipseudomonas uvaldensis. The sequence continues at coordinate 279,074 of NZ_JAIWKS010000006.1, read as the reverse complement.
ACTGGCGCAATTGCAGGCCCTGCCCGTTACCGATATAGACGCCGCGCTCAGCGGGCCGCTGGCCGAGCCGTATCGCACGCTCTGGCTCGGTCCGACGGGGCTGGACGCAGAGCAGGGCGTGGCTGCAGTGGTCAGCCTGCAGGGCTTGAACGATGCTGCGCTGCTGCGGGTACAGGCGGTGGACTTGCCCGGCGTACAGCTGGTGGATCGCCTCGGGGACCTGAACCGGGTGTTCGCCGCCACGCAAATCAGCGCCGCCGAGTTGAAGCTGGCCTCCTGCGTACTGATCGCGCTGTTGCTGGTCTGGCCCTTCGGTGTCGGCGCAGCCCTGCGCATCGTCGCCCTGCCTCTGCTGGCAGCGCTGTGCAGCCTGGCGAGCCTCGGCTGGCTGGGACAGCCGCTGACCTTGTTCAGCCTGTTCGGCCTGTTGCTGGTCACGGCCATCGGCGTCGACTATGCGATCCTGATGCGCGAACAGATCGGCGGCGCCGCCGTAAGTCTGCTGGGCACGCTGCTGGCGGCGGTCACCACTTGGCTGTCGTTCGGCTTGCTGGCGCTTTCCAGCACACCGGCGGTGAGCAACTTCGGCCTGGCGGTCAGCCTGGGGCTGACATTCAGTTTCCTGCTGGCGCCATGGGCCGCACGCCAGGCACACCGAATGCCCGCGCAGGAATCGACCCCGTGAAGGCTACTCATTCGAACATCGCCGCCCCGGCAAGGAGTCCAAATGTCTACGATTGAAATGGAACGTCGCCAGGTCGTCATCATCGGCGCAGGCCCTTCCGGCGCCATCGCCGCCGCGCTGCTCAAGCGCAAGGGCCACGATGTTCTGGTGATCGAGCGCCAGCATTTCCCGCGCTTCTCCATCGGCGAGAGCCTGTTGTCCCATTGCCTGGACTTCGTCGAAGAGGCTGGCATGCTGGAGGCGGTGAATGCCGCCGGTTTCCAGCGCAAGAACGGCGCGGCCTTCGTCTGGGGCGAGCGCTACAGCGCGTTCGATTTCGGTGACACTTTCAGTGAAGGCAAACCCACTACCTTCCAGGTCCAGCGCGCAGACTTCGACAAACTGCTGGCCGACCAGGCGGCGTTGCAAGGGGTGGAGATCCGTTATGGCGAAGCCATCGCCAGCGCCGACTTCACCCTCGCCAAACCGCAACTGGGAGTGCTGCGCGAGAACGGCAGCGAGTACCGCGTCGAGGCGCAATTCGTGCTCGACGCCAGCGGCTATGGCCGGGTCCTGCCGCGCCTGCTGGATCTGGAAGCACCGTCGAATTTCCCGGTACGCCAAGCGGTGTTCACGCACATCGAGGACCGGATCGATGCTCCGGCGTTCGACCGTGAAAAGATCCTGATCACCACTCACCCCAGCAAACGCGACATATGGTTCTGGACCATTCCGTTCAGCGGCGGGCGCTGCTCGGTGGGTGTGGTCGCGGCGGCGGAACATTTCGCCGGCCGCACCGACGACCTTGATGCCTGCCTGCGCGGCTTCATCGACGAAACCCCCAGCCTGTCCGGTGTGCTGGCCCATGCGGTCTGGGACACCCCGGCGCGGACCATTGGCGGCTACTCCGCCAACGTGAAAACCTTGCACGGTCCAGGCTTTGCCCTGTTGGGCAACGCCGCCGAATTCCTCGACCCGGTGTTTTCCTCCGGCGTGACCATCGCCATGCGCTCGGCGAGCATGGCCGCCGGCGTGCTTCATCGCCAGCTACAGGGTGAAAGCGTGGACTGGCAAGGCGAGTTCGCCGAACCGCTCAAGCGCGGTGTCGATACCTTCCGCTGCTACGTCGAAGGCTGGTACGCCGGCACCTTCCAGGACGTGATCTATTACACCGAAGGCTCGGCGGATATCCGTCGCATGATCAGTTCGATCCTGGCCGGCTATGCCTGGGATGAGCGCAATCCGTTCGTCAGCGAACCCAAGCGCCGGCTGCGCATGCTCTCGCAAATCTGTGCGAGCACGGCGCCATGAGGGCGCGACCATGAGCTACCTGAGCGACAGCTACGTCGAAGAAACCCGCTTCGGCTTCTGGTTCCTGCGCAGCCATACTTGGCAGCACCATGTGTTGCGGGTGGCGATCAATGACTTGCGCAGCCTGTTCGACCATCCATTGCCCGCCAACCCGGTGCTGCTGGACGCCGGTTGCGGACAGGGCAAGTCGTTCCAGTACCTGCGCCAGGTATTCGCGCCGCAACGGCTGATCGGGGTCGACGCCGATCCCCATAGCCTCGCCCTGAGTGCCGAAGAAGCCGAGCGCCAGGGTATGGCCGTGGAGCTGATCGGCAGCGACTGCGCGGTGCTGGCGATACCGGATGCCAGCGTCGACCTGTTGTTCTGTCACCAGACTTTCCATCATCTGGTGGAGCAGGAAAAAGCCCTTGCCGAGTTCCATCGCGTGCTCAAGCCCGGCGGCTACCTGATGTTCGCCGAGTCCACCGAGGCCTATATCGATACCTGGGTGATCCGCTGGCTGTTCCGTCATCCCATGCATGTACAGAAAAGCGCGGCGCAGTACCTGCAAATGATCCGCCGCCAGGGGTTCCAGTTCGAAGAATGCAACGTGTCCTATCCCTACTTGTGGTGGAGCCGCGCCAGGGACTTCGGCTTACTGGAGCGCGTTGGCCTGCGTCGTCCAAAGCCGTTCGGCCAGCGGGAGGAAACCCTGGTCAACGTGGTGGCCCGCAAACCGGTCGAAGAGGCTGCCGGATGAAGCGGACCCCACTCTTGCACGTCCTGTTATTCGGCTGGCTGTTGCTGCTCGGCGCCTGCGCCAGCCACGCGCCTCTGCCTGAGCGCACGCCAACCCTGGCCCTGCCGCTGCAATTGCACATCGAGCGGCAACTGGCCGGGCAACGCCAGGATTGGCTGCTGGTGATCCAGCGCGAAGGCGCCGGCATTCGCTGGTCGATGATGGACCCGCTGGGGATTCCCCAGGCCCGGCAACGCCTGGTCGATGGCCAGTGGCAGGCCGATGGGCTGCTGCCGCCCAATGCCGAGGCCCGGGAACTGTTCGCCGCGCTGTTGTTTGCCCTGACGCCCGAAGCCGAACTGTTCGATAATTACCCCGCGGCCCGGCGACAGGAACAACCACAGCAACGAACCCTGGATTCCCGTTGGCAGGTGCGCTACAAGCAGCCGCTGGATTTTGAACTGAGCCTGCCCCAAGGCCCGCGCTACCGCATCACGTCGTTGACCGAGAGCACCCCATGACCGCCTATTTGAATGCCCTCGGTGTGATCTGTGCCCTGGGCCGCGATAAACACAGCGTTGTCCGCAATCTGTTCGCCGGCGATTGCTCGGGCCTGCGGGTCGAGGAAGGCTGGGTGGCCGAACGGGCGTTGCCGGTGGCGGCTGTAGCGGGTGAACTGGCGCCAATCCCCCACGTCCTCGCGGCCCATGGCAGTCGCAACAATCAGCTGCTGCTGGAGGCCGGTTTGCAGATTCGCCCCGAGATCGACCGAGCCATCCAGGCCTATGGTCGCGCCCGCATCGGCATTGTCCTGGGCACCAGCACCTCGGGGATCGACGAAGCCAGCCATGGCATCGCCCATTACCTGCGCGAGCAACACTTTCCCGCTGGTTACGATTACCAGCAACAGGAACTCAGCGCGCCGGCCAACTTCCTGTCCGACTGGCTTGGCCTGAGCGGTCCTTCCTATGTGATCTCCACGGCCTGTACGTCCAGCGCCCGAGCCTTGATGAGCGCCCGGCGGCTGCTCGACCTGGGCCTGTGCGACGCGGTGCTCTGCGGTGGCGTGGACAGCCTGTGCAAGTTGACCCTCAACGGGTTCTCGGCACTCGAAGCAGTCTCCCAGGAACGCTGCAATCCGTTTTCGGTGAACCGCAGCGGCATCAACATCGGCGAAGCAGCCGTATTGTTTCTGATGAGCAAGACGCCAGGCGAAGGTGCACCCATTGCCCTGCTGGGCGACGGTGCCAGCTCCGATGCCCACCATATTTCCGCCCCGGAACCCAACGGTCGCGGTGCGCGCCAGGCCATGGAAAAAGCCTTGCGCTGCGCAGGTCTCGAGGCCAGCCAGATCGACTACCTGAACCTGCACGGCACCGCCACGCAACACAACGACGCCATGGAAAGCCTCGCAGTGGCCGGACTGTTCGCAGCGGGCGTGCCCTGTTCCTCCACCAAGCCCATGACCGGCCACACGCTCGGCGCTGCCGGGGCGCTGGAAGCGGCATTCTGCTGGTTGTGCCTGAGCGCCGAAAACACCGCAGGGGCCCTGCCGCCGCACGTCTGGGACGGCCAGGCCGATCCCGACCTGCCGCCCCTGGCCTGGACCGACGCCCACAGTCGCCTGGACCCGACCGTGCCCCGTCGCCTGATGAGCAATTCGTTCGCCTTCGGCGGCAACAACGTCAGCCTGATTATCGGAGACGCCCCATGATCGATTGGCCGCTCGCCGAGCTGCTGCCCCACGCGGGTGACATGATCCTTATCGACCGCGTCGTGGCGTTCGATGATGAACAGATCCTTACCCATGCCACCGTCAAGCACGGCGGTCTGTTCAATCTCGACAATGGCGCAATGCCGGCCTGGGTCGGCATCGAGCTGATGGCCCAGAGCGTCGCGGCCTTCGCCGGTTGTCATGCGCGCCAGCGTGGCGATACCGTGGCGCTGGGCTTTTTGCTCGGCACCCGTAAGTTCGAGTGCAACGTCGAATATTTTCCAGCCGGCAGCGAACTGAGCATCCATGGCATGCGGTCCCTGGAAGACGACAACGGCATGGGTGTATTCGAGTGCCATATCGAGGCACCCGGCATTCATGCCAGCGCCCGGCTGAACGTATTCCGCCCACCCCAGGCGGCCCACTATCTTCATGAACCGTCCGCAACAGGAAACCAGCCATGACTGAATCCGTACTGGTCACCGGCTCCAGCCGTGGTATCGGCCGCGCCATCGCCTTGCGCCTGGCCCAGGCCGGGCATGACATCGTGCTGCATTGCCGCAGCGGTCGCGCCGAGGCCGACGCCGTCCAGGTTGAAATCCAGGCCTTGGGCCGCAACGCCCGGGTGCTGCAATTCGACGTCTCCGACCGCACCGCCTGCAAGGCCATTCTCGAAGCGGATGTCGAGACTCACGGCGCCTACTACGGCGTGGTACTCAACGCCGGCCTGACCCGCGACGGAGCCTTCCCTGCCTTGACCGAAGAGGACTGGGACAGCGTGCTGCGCACCAATCTCGACGGTTTCTACAACGTGCTGCACCCGGTGATGATGCCGATGATCCGTCGTCGCGCTGCCGGACGGATCGTCTGCATCACCTCGGTCTCGGGGCTGATCGGCAACCGTGGCCAAGTCAATTACAGCGCCTCGAAGGCCGGATTGATCGGCGCGGCCAAGGCGTTGGCGATCGAACTGGGCAAGCGCAAGATCACCGTCAACTGCGTCGCGCCCGGCCTGATCGATACCGCTATGCTCGATGAAAACGTGCCCGTGGATGAATTGATGAAAATGATCCCCGCTCAACGCATGGGCACCCCCGAAGAAGTGGCCGGCGCGGTGAACTTCCTGATGTCCGCCGAGGCCGGCTACATCACCCGACAGGTCCTGGCCGTCAACGGAGGCTTGTGCTGATGAAGCGTGTCGTCGTCACCGGCATGGCCGGCATCACCTCCGTAGGCAGCGACTGGGAGACCATCGCCGCCAACTTCGCCGCCAACCGCAGCGGCATCCGGCGCATGCATGAGTGGGATCGTTTCACCGAATTGAATACGCGCCTGGCCGGGCCTGTGGATGATTTCCAGGTCCCCGCCCACTGGACACGCAAGCAATTGCGCAGCATGGGCCGGGTTTCCCGGATGGCGGTGAGTGCCGCGGAACAAGCCCTGGCCGACGCTGGCCTGTTGCATGATGAGTCGATCAAGGACGGGCGCATGGGCGTTTCCTGCGGTTCGTCCACCGGCAGCACTGACGAGGTCAAGGCATTCGGCAACATGCTGCTCAACGGCGTGGCCGAAGGGCTGAACGCCAATTCCTACGTGCGGATGATGCCCCATACGACGGCGGCCAATATCAGCATCTTCTTCGGGCTTACCGGGAGGATGATCCCCACGTCCAGCGCCTGCACCAGCGGCAGCCATGGCATCGGCTATGCCTACGAGGCGATCAAGTTCGGCCGGTTGCCATTGATGCTGGCCGGCGGCGCGGAAGAGCTGTGCCCGACCGAAGCGATGGTCTTCGATGCCCTCTACGCCACCAGCCTGAAGAACGATGCGCCCAACACCAGCCCGCGCCCCTATGACAAGGACCGCGATGGCCTGGTGATCGGCGAAGGCGCCGGCATGCTGGTCCTTGAAGAACTGGAACATGCCCTGGCCCGTGGCGCTCGCATTCATGCCGAAGTCGTCGGCTTCGGCAGCAACGCCGACGGCCAGCACGCCACCCGCCCTGAACAGGCCACCATGCGCCGGGCCATGGAACTGGCCCTGGAAGACGCCGGCCTTGCACCCGCCGCCATCGGCTACGTCAATGGCCACGGCACCGCCACCGAGCAGGGCGACATCGCCGAAACCCTGGCCACCAGCAGCCTGTTCGGCGAACACATGCCCATCAGCTCGCAGAAAAGCTTTCTCGGCCATACGCTGGGGGCCTGCGGGGCGCTGGAGTCCTGGTTCAGCATCGAAATGATGAACCGCGACCGCTATGTGCACACCTTCAACCTGGACGAAGTCGATCCCCAGTGCGGCAAGCTCGACTACCTGCGCAACGAATTCCGCTCGATGAGCCACGAATACGTGATGAACAACAACTTTGCCTTTGGCGGGGTCAACACGTCGCTGATTTTCCGTCGTTGGCGTTGAACCCTGGTCAGACTTGACTTGTGGGAGACAAAGTTCATTCCTTTCTTAAGCCGCCTCGCGCCGCCAGGTGCGGTATCTATATACCGCACGCTGGTGGCGCCACTCCAATAGGTTGCTCTTCCGAAAACAACTCAGGAAGAGCACATGCAGGACAACAATCCATCCACTCCGTCTGTCAGCCCGCCCCAGGTCGATAGCGCTGCGTTGACGAACCGACTCACGGCATCGCAACAGCAGATGATCCGCTTGAACGATGCCATTCCACGGGCTTCGCAAATAGCGAAGCAGCATCTGGACTACTGGTTCAAACACACCTTTCCCACCTTGGCGGACGAGGTGAATGTCCATGAACTGGCAGTCTACACACGACGAGAAGAGGCTATCCCTCCAACCGAGCGCACCACTGAAGGGCCCGCCACACGCCGGGTGACGGACACGGTGGACCTCGACACGCTGGTCTGGCGGGCCATCGCCGGCAAGGTCGATACGTACGAATTTTTCCTCGAACCGGACGACATTGATGTCCTTGTGAACCAGGGCGAAACCACGCAAATGCCGCCAGTGCTGAACAGCCGTAGCGCAAAGGAGGCACTCAGGCGAATGGTCAGCACCCTGACGGCTTCCTTCGGGCAGCTACTGGCGCAAGCGTTGGATGACTTCTGGTCCAAACCCGCCGCGTTCAGCCAGGGACGTCACGTCGGCGACTGGCTGGCGCTGCAATTCGGTACACAACTCAAGGCCCAGGCCGATCTTCATCTCCTGGACGGGACGCTGAGCCCGCAGATGCATAAGGCGGTGGCGGACCTGGGGCTGGCGGCTCCGGACGCGACATCTCGCGCCAGCCTCCCGGAGCGTCTGCGACCTGGCGTCTACGTGCTGGACATTACGCCCGAGGGATGGGGATTCAGCGTACCGCTGAGCTCCGCCATCGCATTGACCCAACACGACAGCAACGACCATCCGGGACACGCAGTGTTGTACAGCCCGGGCGACCCGCTGGAGATCCACGGGGACCTGGCAGCACTGAAAGCCGGCCTGAAAAAGGACGCTGGCGCCGCTGACAGGGTGGGCACCACCCCTGTGGCCGAGAACTTCCTCGCCCATCTGGTCGCGGACCTGCGGGCGACCCAGAAGGCAGCCCTGAATGATGTTTTGCTGGGCGGCCCGGCCGAAGGCGAAAAACTCAGCGGATGGGTCACCAGGATGGACGCCGCGGCGAGCATCGGCGACAGGCTGGACCTGGCGGGTGTCATGGACGAGCGCGAACTGCGACTGAACCAGAAAAAACTGGATGACTGGCTGCATGGCAATCCGAACGTCACTGGCAGCGACCGCGTGGCGTGGTGGAGGGCGGTACAGGATCTGCAGAAAACCCTGGAAGACGTGTCGCCACAACCGGACCCGGTGACCCTGGCCACCCAGGACGCGCTCCAGGAACGGACTCGTGAACTGCTTGCCCGGTTCATCAAGGAAAAGCACGCCCCGGCCGACCCAGACCGAATCATCCTGAGTATCCGCAAGCAGGTCCTCGATCCACACGCTCCGACAGGTGAATCGCCATTTGGCTCAGGCGTAGCGCTGGACAAGGTCAAAGCCATAGTCGATGACTGCCGTTCCATGACGCAGTGGGCAATGTCCAATCTGACCCCGGACGAACGCAATGCCGCTCACGTGACCGTAGAAGGACCACTGAGCTTCGCGCAGATCGTACATATCATCGAGCGGGCGAACGTGGGCGCCCGGCTGCCGGCCGAACTGCAACTGGCAGCGCGCAGCCACCAGCCGCAATGGATGGCTTTGAAAGCCAAACAGATGCGCGCCCAGGCTTGGGCCGCCCATATCTCCGGCGACCTGAGGCATGACAAGGACAAGACCGGACTCAACCTGGTGCTGACCGCGCTGGACAGCCCGGAACCGCAAGGCCGCAGGCAGGTCAACGGCCACGAGGTGGTGGTCCGGCAGATTCAATGGGGCCGCAACGTGCTGAAGGAAATCCTTGTATTCGGGGTCAAGACACTGGCGAGCCGCCCCTCGCTGACGCTGTACACCCCCGGGGCACCGGACGGCAAGACGTTCAGGGACGTCGATGCGAACAGTGATCGAGCGCTGGAAACAGCCTTGGTGCAGACGCTTACCGCCACGCTGGAGATGGCCCGCTGGCTGATATCGCAACTGCCACTGCTGGAACAGGCCGATCAATTGGCCAGCCTGGTCCCGGCATCGGAAAACCTGACGCTCAACGAGAAAATCAAGAAGATCACGCAACCGAGCTTCTCGTGGATAAAACACAGGGTCCAGGATGACTTTGCGTCGAATGTCTATTCGCCCGTGGTCAAGGAAAACCTGTTCAAGGCACTGCATGAGACCCAGATCACCCACGCGCTCCAGACCGCTGGCTCGCTGACCGTGAGCAATGCCGAACGCGACAGCGCCGCGGCACAGGACGGACGTCGCAAGGGTGTCGCGTTATTGACCGGCGCAATGTCCATGTTTTACGCCGGCCGCCTGGGCGGAGTGCTGGGCCGCGCGATCCTGCCGACCATGGCGGGTGGCGCCGCGGTATCGGCGGTCCAGGATGAAGGCGGCAGCTTCAGCCAGTGGGCGCAAGACTTTATCAGCGGGCTGGGCGAAGTATTGGCAGAGGCCGGACAGGATCTGATCATGGCCGGCGCGGCGCGCCGTCACAGCATGGGGCGCCCGATGCTGTCCTCGCTGCCTCGCATGCCGGACCCCGAGCTGGAACCCTTCGTTCTGAAAGGCTTCAACCGCAAGGGATGGGTGCCCGAAGGTCGTGACCGGTATCGGGACGCCAGCGGGCAAGGTTACTTGAAGCTGGGCAAGGACTATTGCAAGACAGCGATACAGGAGGGTGAGCAGATTATCTACGCGTCCAGCAATCGGTCGAACCAACGAAGGGTGGCCTGGAAAAACGGTCGTTGGCAACTCCAGGAACCGCTGCGACTGCTCGGTGGCGGAAACCTGCAGAATCCGTTCAGTCGGCCCCCGGAGACAGCGCAGCGCAAAATCTACAACGTCTTGGTCGAAGGGGTTCTGGTGGATCATCACTGGCCCTCCCGCAACGTGGTTTCCATAGCGAGGAAAGTCATCTACTCGATGCCCGACGAACTGGCCGAGCGTATCGTGCACGAGAGCATGAGTGAAATGGGCATAAGCGATATAAACGTCTATCGCTCGCGAATCGACGCCATAAACAAAGGACTGCGCAGCTTCACGCCCCACAAAACGTCACACGAAAATCTGATGTACAAATACAACGTGTGGCAGGCAGTCGATTACTGCACCAAGGATCTCGAATCCCAAGGCCTGCAACTCAACTCGACCCAGAAAATCCGCATCTTCGACATGACACTGCCGCTCAGGCGCGAGCTTTTCGACAGTGAAGGCAATTTCAAGATGATGATGTCATCCCTGCCCGACAACCTCACCGGTGCACTGTTCGTCACGATCATTCCCGAACAGGGCAAGAAGAAAGCCGCGATGACCAAGATACAGGCGGATATCCATGACGTGGTTGCCGCCGCCGAACAAAGAGTCTGGACCGAGCTGGGGATCGACTTCCCCGGGGAAGGACCTGAAGTCGACGCCGCAAAGATAAAGTACAAGGAAACGCCTGAAAACTTTGCGGTGTACAAAAGCAAGAAGCTGGAAATCTTCAGGGAAGAGATGAAAAAACTACACAAGCCCGGGCTTCTGACGGAAATTCGGAACAACAAGATTCCCTATCTCATCGTCAAAAAAGGTAAGTCACTGAGAAAAACATTACTGGTTACCCAAGAGGACATCACCAGGTTTACAAGAGAGCTCTCGAACTACGACACCTTCGATATCGAGGTGGTGACCCGGGTCCCTTCGAAAAAAGTGCCTGGCAAGACCCCGGCCACCAGCACGCCTGCAACCCCGCCGGAAACATCGCCGGTCAAGGACAAGTTCATCGTAAGCGCAAGCACTCTGGCGGAAACACAGATGTCCTATAACAGCTTCCCGGACGCGGCCAAGACCAAGATCACGGAGATCATGGACGACATTCGTGCCGGCAGGGCAACCACCAAGCGAATCAACAAATATTATTGGTATGACATGGCCCAGCTCTCCCCCGGAAGCGGCAGAGGTGCGTGGCGTGCGGCGTTCGAACGCAAGGGTGATACCTGGACGCTGCAGGGTTTTTATGACTATCACGTCAATAAACCTGCGACGGTCTGGGAGGGTTGAATAACAATAAGCGAGCAAACACAAGTCCCTGCAGGCTGGGGGCTTGTTGGCGAATGAGGATCTCCGACGATGATATAGACAGATCAGGAGGTTTCGGTATCGCTGGTCAACAACGCCACGAACCCCTTCGCCATCGGCGAACGCTGGTCCTTGCGCTGTACCAACCACACCGCCGAGACTGCCGCAGGATCGAGCAGCGGTAGATAGATCACGCCATCGATTCGCATCCGCTGGTAGGACGCTGGCAACACCGAGACGCCCAGCCCCGCCGCCACCAGACCGATGATGGTCATGGCTTCGCCAGCTTCCTGGGCGAAATGCGGACTGAAACCGGCGTCTCGTGCCAGGTTCAGAAGTTGTGCATACAGGCCGCTGCCGTAGCTGCGGGGAAAGAACACGAAGGGCTCCTGGGCCAACGCCGAGAGAAACAGCCCTTTTTCGTTGCCCTGGGCCAGTGGATGTTTGGCGCTGAGCACGGCCACCAACGGCTCGTGACTTAATTCAATGACGCCCAGGCTATCGGGCAGTGGCAACGGACGCATGATGCCGACCTCGATCGTTTCGTCCATCAGTGCGTCGGCCACTTGGGTACTGCTCATTTCCCGCAGGGTCAGATGCACAGCGGGATAACGTTGGCGGAAGGTGAAAATCGCCTGGGGAATGGTGGAATTGAACGGCGCAGAGGAGGTGAAGCCGATCTTCAGCTCCCCCAGCTCACCCAACTGAGCGCGGCGGGCGACGTCGGCCGCCTTATCGACCTGGGCCAACACACGACGCGCCTCTTCAAGGAACAACCGCCCAGCCTCGCTCAGCTCGACCCGACGATTGGTGCGCTCGAACAAGCGCGCACCGATCTCCTGTTCCAGCGCCTGGATCTGCTGGCTCAAGGGTGGTTGGGAGATACCCAGCGCCAGCGCGGCACGGCCGAAATGCAGTTCTTCGGCCACGGCAATGAAGTAACGCAGATGACGCAATTCCATAGGCATTCCAATAAGTCGCCAAACGTCTTAAACAGGTCGAACAATATATTGGATAGAAACATTAGCCGGCTATATGCTTTTTTCATTGCCTGCCTGGCCGTGCTCTCCCGAGGTTCATCGTGAAAACCGTTGTCGCTCCGCTGACCCATGAAATTCCTCCTCGCGTACAGGACGAAGCCGCTTCCGAACTGAAAGACATCTACATCGAAAAAGGCTCCTCGATGTTCATGCACACGGTACTCGCGCTGTTTTGCGGGGGCTTCGCGACTTTCGCCCTGTTGTATTGCGTGCAGCCGATGATGCCGTTGTTGTCGGCGGAGTTTTCCATCAATGCCGCCCAGAGCAGCCTGATCCTGTCGGTGGCGACCGGCCTGCTCGCCATCGGCCTGTTGATCACCGGTCCGATTTCCGATCGCATCGGCCGCAAACCGGTGATGGTCGCCGCACTGTTCGCTGCGGCGCTGTGCACGATTGCCAGCGCGATGATGCCGACCTGGCACGGCGTGCTGGTATTGCGCGCCCTCGTGGGGTTGTCATTGAGCGGGCTGGCAGCGGTCGCGATGACCTACCTGAGCGAAGAAATCCACCCCAGGCACATCGGCCTGGCGATGGGACTGTATATCGCCGGCAATGCCATCGGCGGCATGTGCGGGAGGCTGATCGCTGGTGTGTTGATCGATTTCGTCAGCTGGCATACCGCAATGCTGGTGATCGGCGGCCTCGCACTGATTGCCGCGGCGGTGTTCTGGCGGATCCTGCCCGAGTCGCGCAACTTCCGCCCACGCTCGCTGCATCCACGCAGCCTGTTGGACGGTTTCACCCTGCACTTTCGCGATGCCGGTTTGCCGTTGTTGTTCCTCGAAGCCTTTGTCTTGATGGGCGCCTTCGTGACGCTGTTCAACTACATCGGCTACCGACTGCTGGCCGCGCCTTATCATCTGGATCAGGCGTTCGTCGGGTTGCTGTCGGTGGTGTACTTGTCGGGAATCTACAGTTCGGCGAAAGTCGGTGCGCTGGCTGACAAGGTCGGCCGGCGCAAGATGCTCTGGGTGACGATCGCACTGATGCTGGCTGGCCTCGCCTTGACCATGGTGACGCAGCTGTCGGTGGTGATCGTGGGTATGCTGGTGTTCACCTTCGGCTTCTTCGGTGCACATTCGGTCGCCAGCAGCTGGATCGGTCGCCGCGCCCTTAAAGCCAAGGGCCAGGCTTCGTCACTTTATCTGTTCAGCTATTACGCTGGGTCGAGCGTCGCGGGTACTGCAGGCGGCGTGGCCTGGCACCTTGGCGGTTGGAACGGCATCGGCCTGTTCATTGCCACGCTGCTGATGGTGGCGTTGCTGGTAGCGGTGAAACTGGCGAAGCTGCCACCCTTGGAAAATATAAGCGCCTGAAACAAAAGATCGCGGCCTGCGTCCGCTTCTACAGATTCACTCTGAGTAGAAGCGGACGCAGGCCGCGATCTTTTTCCAGGCGTTGTAATCAGTCGTGATACTGCGCCGACAATTCATGGACCGCCCGCAGGAAAGCACCGGCGTGTTCCGGGTCGACTTCCGGCGTAATGCCGTGACCCAGGTTGAACACATGGCCGCTGCCCTTGCCGTAGCTGGCCAGGATTCGACCAACCTCGGCACGAATGGCTTCAGGCTTGGCGTAGAGGACGGTCGGGTCCATGTTGCCTTGCAGGGCCACCTTGTCGCCAACCCGCGCACGGGCATTGCCGATGTCACAGGTCCAGTCCAGGCCCAGGGCGTCGGCGCCGGCGTCAGCGATACTCTCCAGCCACAGGCCGCCATTCTTGGTGAACAGGATCACCGGTACCCGGCGCCCTTCATGTTCGCGAATCAGGCCGCTGACGATCTTGCGCATATAAGCCAGGGAAAACTCCTGGTAGGCCGCCGCCGACAGGTTGCCGCCCCAGGTATCGAAGATCTGCACCGCTTGCGCGCCGGCCAGAATCTGGCCGTTGAGGTAGGACGTGACCGACTGCGCCAGCTTGTCCAGCAACAGGTGCATGGCTTGCGGGTTGTCGTAGAGCATGGCCTTGGTCTTGCGGAAGTCCTTGGACGAACCGCCCTCGACCATGTAGGTCGCCAGGGTCCAGGGGCTGCCGGAGAAGCCGATCAATGGCACGCGACCGTTGAGTTCACGGCGGATGGTGCTGACCGCGTCCATGACGTAGCCCAGGTCCTTTTGCGGATCGGGGATCGGCAAGGCTTCAATGTCAGCCAGGGTGCTGACAACTTTCTTGAAACGCGGGCCTTCACCGGTCTCGAAGTACAGGCCCTGGCCCATGGCGTCGGGGATGGTGAGAATGTCCGAGAACAGGATCGCCGCGTCCAGCTGCGGGTAGCGATCGAGCGGTTGCAGCGTGACCTCGCAAGCGAACTGCGGGTTCATGCACAGGCTCATGAAGTCGCCGGCCTTGGCGCGGCTGGCGCGGTACTCGGGCAGGTAGCGACCGGCCTGGCGCATCATCCACACCGGGGTGACGTCAACGGGTTGCTTGAGCAGGGCGCGAAGGAAACGGTCGTTCTTCAGGGCAGTCATGTCGGCATCCGGAAAAAAAGTGCGGGCATTTTCTCAGAGCGCGACGCAAAAGGCACGGCGAGAGCCGTGCCTTTTATCTATCGGGGCAATTTGTCGCGGTGGGACCCAATCTGCGCAACACCACAAAACACTTGTGGGAGCGGGTTTGCTCGCGAAAGCGGTGTGTCAGGCGACATATTTATCAACCGATCTACTGCTTTCGCGAGCAAGCCCGCTCCCACATTTGTATTGCATTTCAGCCCGGGAGCGAATCAGACGCCCAGGTAATCCAGAATCCCTTCCGCCGCATTACGGCCTTCGAAAATCGCCGTCACCACCAGGTCCGAACCACGCACCATATCGCCACCGGCAAAGATCTTCGGATTGCTGGTCTGGTGTTTGTACTGGCCCTGCTCAGGTGCCACGACGCGGCCCTGGCTGTCGGTCTGGATGCTGAACTGCTCGAACCACGGCGCCGGGCTCGGGCGGAAGCCGAAGGCGATCACCACGGCGTCGGCCGGGATGATTTCTTCCGAGCCCGGGATCGGCTCGGGACTACGACGGCCACGGGCGTCCGGTTCGCCGAGACGGGTCTCGACCACCTTCACACCTTCGACCTTGTCTTCACCGACGATAGCGATCGGCTGGCGGTTGTAGAGGAACTTCACGCCTTCTTCCTTGGCGTTCTTTACCTCTTTGCGCGAGCCGGGCATGTTGGCTTCGTCACGACGGTAGGCGCAGGTCACCGACTTGGCGCCCTGGCGGATCGAAGTCCGGTTGCAGTCCATCGCCGTGTCGCCACCGCCCAGGACCACGACCTTCTTGCCCTTCATGTCGACGAAATCTTCCGGCGACTTTTCAAAGCCCAAGTTGCGGTTGACGTTGGCGATCAGGAAGTCCAGCGCGTCATACACGCCCGGCAGGTCCTCACCGGCAAAACCGCCCTTCATGTAGGTGTAGGTGCCCATGCCCATGAACACCGCATCGTATTCCTCGAGCAGTTGTTCCATGGTCACGTCCTTGCCCACCTCAGTGTTCAGGCGGAACTCGATGCCCATGCCGGTGAAGACTTCGCGACGATTGCTCAGCACGGTCTTTTCCAGCTTGAACTCAGGGATGCCGAAGGTCAGCAGGCCACCGATCTCCGGGTTCTTGTCGAACACCACCGGGGTCACGCCGCCGCGCACCAGCACGTCGGCACAGCCCAGGCCCGCCGGGCCGGCACCGATGATGGCGACCCGCTTGCCGGTCGGCTTGACCTTCGACATGTCCGGGCGCCAGCCCATGGCGAACGCGGTGTCGGTGATGTACTTCTCCACCGAACCGATGGTCACTGCGCCGAAACCGTCGTTCAAGGTGCACGCACCTTCGCACAGACGGTCCTGCGGGCACACCCGGCCGCAGACTTCCGGCAGGGTGTTGGTCTGGTGAGACAGCTCGGCGGCCTGGAGGATGTTGCCCTCGGCCACCAGCTTCAACCAGTTGGGAATGAAGTTGTGCACCGGGCACTTCCATTCGCAGTACGGGTTACCGCAACCCAGGCAACGGTGGGCCTGGTCGGCCGACTGTTGGGGTTTGAAAGGCTCGTAGATTTCCACGAACTCTTTCTTGCGTTGACGCAACAGTTTCTTCTTCGGATCCTTGCGCCCGACATCGATGAACTGGAAGTCGTTATTCAGACGTTCAGCCATTATTAAAACCTCATCAAACTCTTCAGGCGCATATCACTGCGGGTTGGCACGGGTGCTGGAAAGCAACGACTTGAGGTTGGCAGCCTTGGGCTTGACCAGCCAGAAGCGACGCACATAGTCGTCGAGGTTTTCGGCGAGTTCACGCCCCCACTCACTCTGGGTTTCCTCGACATACTCGTCCAGTACGCGTTGCAAGTGGCTGCGGTAGGCTTCCATGGCCTCGCCGCTGATCCGCTGGATTTCCACCAGTTCGTGGTTGACCCGGTCAACGAATGTGTTGTCCTGGTCGAGCACATAGGCGAAACCGCCGGTCATGCCAGAGCCGAAGTTATAACCGGTCTTGCCCAGTACACAGACAAAACCACCGGTCATATATTCGCAGCAGTGATCACCTGTACCTTCCACCACCGTGTGGGCCCCGGAGTTGCGCACGGCGAAACGTTCGCCCGCAGTGCCGGCGGCGAACAGCTTGCCGCCGGTGGCGCCGTACAGGCAGGTGTTGCCGATGATGGCACTGTCCTGAGTCTTATAGGCGCTGCCTTTGGGCGGAACGATGACCAGCTTGCCGCCGGTCATGCCCTTGCCAACATAGTCGTTGGCGTCGCCTTCCAGGTACAGGTTCAGGCCACCGGCGTTCCAGACGCCGAAGCTCTGGCCCGCAGTGCCCTTGAAGCGGAACGTGATCGGCGCCTGGGCCATGCCCTGGTTGCCATGCTTGCGAGCGATTTCGCCGGAGATCCGCGCGCCGATGGAACGGTCGCAGTTGCAGATGTCCAGTTCGAACTCGGCACCGCTCAGGTCGTTGATCGCCGAAGCGGCCATCGCGACCATCTTCTCGGCCAGCTCGCCCTTGTCGAACGGCGGGTTGCGGTCCACCTGGCAGAACTGTGGTTTGTCCGCCGGAATATGCTCGCTGCCCAGCAACGGGGTCAGGTCCAGATGATGCTGCTTGGCGGTCTGGCCCTCGATCACTTCCAGCAGATCGGTACGGCCGATGAGTTCTTCGAGCGAGCGCACGCCCAGCTTCGCCAGCCACTCACGGGTTTCTTCGGCCACGTAGGTAAAGAAGTTCACCACCATGTCGACAGTGCCGATGTAGTGGTCCTTGCGCAGCTTCTCGTTCTGGGTCGCCACGCCGGTGGCGCAGTTGTTCAGGTGGCAGATGCGCAGGTATTTGCAACCCAGGGCAATCATCGGCGCGGTGCCGAAGCCGAAGCTCTCGGCGCCGAGGATGGCGGCCTTGATCACGTCCAGGCCGGTTTTCAAGCCACCGTCGGTCTGCACCCGGACCTTGCCACGCAGGTCGTTGCCGCGCAGGGTCTGGTGGGTTTCCGCCAGGCCCAGCTCCCACGGCGCACCGGCATACTTGATCGAAGTCAGCGGCGAAGCACCGGTGCCGCCGTCGTAGCCGGAGATGGTGATCAGGTCGGCATAGGCCTTGGCGACACCGGCGGCAATGGTGCCGACACCGGCCTCCGCTACCAGTTTCACCGAGACCAGGGCCTTCGGGTTCACCTGCTTGAGGTCGAAGATCAGTTGCGACAGGTCTTCGATCGAATAGATGTCGTGATGCGGCGGCGGCGAGATCAGCGTCACGCCAGGCACGGCATAACGCAGCTTGGCGATCAAGCCGTTGACCTTACCGCCCGGCAACTGGCCACCCTCGCCGGGCTTGGCCCCTTGTGCAACCTTGATCTGCAGCACCTCGGCGTTGACCAGGTACTCGGGTGTCACACCGAAGCGGCCGGTGGCGACCTGCTTGATTTTCGAACTCTTGATGGTGCCGTAGCGCGCCGGGTCCTCACCGCCTTCGCCGGAGTTGGAACGCGCACCGAGGCGGTTCATGGCTTCGGCCAGGGCTTCGTGGGCTTCAGGCGACAACGCCCCCAGGGAGATACCGGCGGAATCGAAGCGCTTGAGCACCGATTCAAGCGGCTCCACTTCGCTGATGTTCAGTGGCGTGTCCAGGGTCTTGACCTTGAGCAGGTCGCGGATCATCGACACCGGACGGTTGTCCACCAGCGACGTGTATTCCTTGAACTTGGCGTAGTCACCCTGCTGCACGGCGGCCTGCAGGGTGTTGACCACGTCCGGGTTGTAGGCGTGGTATTCGCCACCATGGACGAACTTCAGCAGGCCGCCCTGCTGGATCGGCTTGCGTGGGCTCCAGGCTTCTGCGGCCAGCGCCTTCTGCTCGGCTTCGATGTCGACGAAACGCGCGCCTTTGATGCGGCTCGGCACGCCACGGAAACTCAGCTCGCACACCTCCTCGGACAGGCCGATGGCCTCGAACAACTGCGCACCGCGATACGACGCGATGGTCGAGATACCCATCTTGGACAGGATCTTGAGCAGCCCCTTGGTGATGCCCCTGCGGTAGTTCTTGAACACCTCATAGAGGTCACCCAGCACTTCACCCGTACGGATCAGGTCACCCAGTACTTCATAGGCCAGGAACGGATACACCGCCGAAGCACCAAAGCCGATCAACACCGCGAAATGATGCGGATCGCGAGCGGTGGCAGTTTCCACCAGGATGTTGGAATCGCAGCGCAGGCCTTTTTCGGTCAGGCGATGGTGCACCGCGCCGGTGGCCAGCGAAGCGTGGATCGGCAGCTTGCCCGGCATGATGTGGCGGTCGCTGAGCACGATCTGGGTGCGACCGGCGCGCACGGCTTCCTCAGCCTGATCGGCGACATTGCGGATGGCCGCTTCCAGGCCGACGCTTTCGTCGTAGTTCAGGTCGATGACCTGGCGCGCAAAGCCTGGGCGGTCAAGGTTGGTCAACGAACGCCACTTGGCTGGGGAAATGACCGGCGAGCTCAGGATCACCCGCGAGGCATGCTCCGGCGATTCCTGGAAGATGTTGCGCTCGGCGCCCAGGCAGATTTCCAGCGACATGACGATCGCTTCGCGCAGCGGGTCGATCGGTGGGTTGGTCACCTGGGCGAACTGCTGGCGGAAGTAGTCGTACGGCGTGCGCACGCGCTGCGACAGCACCGCCATCGGCGTGTCGTCACCCATGGAGCCGACCGCTTCGTAGCCCTGCTCGCCCAACGGACGCAGCACCTGGTCGCGCTCTTCGAACGTGACCTGGTACATCTTCATGTACTGCTTGAGCTGATCGACATCGTAGAACGCCGAGCCATGGTCGTTATCTTCCATGGTCGCCTGGATGCGCAGGGCATTCTTGCGCAGCCATTGCTTGTAGGGATGACGGGACTTGAGGCGGTTGTCGATAGCGTCAGTGTCGAGGATCTGACCGGTTTCGGTGTCCACGGCAAAGATCTGGCCCGGGCCTACACGGCCCTTGGCGATGACGTCTTCGGGCTGGTAGTTCCAGACACCGATTTCCGAAGCCAGGGTGATGAAACCGTTGCTGGTGGTGACCCAGCGCGCCGGGCGCAGACCGTTACGGTCCAGCAGGCACACGGCGTAGCGACCGTCGGTCATCACGATACCGGCCGGGCCGTCCCACGGCTCCATGTGCATGGAGTTGTACTCGTAGAAAGCCCGCAGGTCCGGGTCCATGGTCTCGACGTTCTGCCAGGCCGGCGGCACCAGCATGCGCACGCCACGGAACAGGTCGATGCCGCCGGTCACCATCAGTTCGAGCATGTTATCCATGCTCGAAGAGTCCGAACCTACGCGATTGACCAGTGGGCCAAGTTCGTCCAGGTCCGGCATCAGGTCATTGGCGAACTTGGTGCGACGGGCCTGGGCCCAGTTGCGGTTGCCGGTGATGGTGTTGATCTCGCCGTTGTGGGCGAGGAAGCGGAACGGCTGGGCCAGCGGCCATTTCGGCAAGGTGTTGGTGGAGAAGCGCTGGTGGAACACGCAGATCGCGGTCTTCAGGCGCTCGTCGCTCAGGTCCGGATAGAAGGCGGTAAGGTCCGCCGGCATCATCAGGCCTTTATAGATGATGGTCTTGTTGGAGAAGCTGCAGATGTAGTGGTCGGTGTCGGCGGCGTTGGCCACGGACGAACGACGACGGGAGCTGAACAGCTTGATCGCCATTTCCTGGTCGCTCAGGCCTTCGCCGGCGATGAACACTTGCTCGATCTGCGGCAGGCGCGCCAGGGCCAGGCTACCCAGGACGCTGGTGTCGATCGGCACCTTGCGCCAACCCACCAATTGCAGGCCGGCGGCCAGGATCTCACGATTCATGTTTTCGCGAGCCGCCTGGGCCTTCACCGGATCCTGGTTGAAAAAAACCATGCCCACGGCGTACTGCTTGGGCAGGGTTACACCGAACGTTTCCTGGGCAACGGCACGCAGGAACTCGTCAGGCTTTTGAATCAGCAAGCCACAACCGTCGCCGGTCTTGCCGTCAGCGTTGATCCCACCGCGGTGGGTCATGCAGGTCAGGGCCTCAATGGCGGTTTGCAAAAGGGTATGGCTGGGTTCGCCCTGCATGTGGGCTATCAGGCCAAAACCGCAGTTATCCTTGAACTCATCGGGTTGGTACAGACCTGCTTTCATAGACACTTTCTCACCAGGCTGCCTCTTATCGAGACAAATTTCTTTTCAATTCAACCAGTTGCATATCGCGCCGAACGTACGCCGGCTTTGCGGGGGCAAAAGGGTGGTCATTGTACATGCCGACACAGACGCCCACAAATTTGACGACGAACTGTCGCAAATCCATGTCGCATTTGTGAAAGGTTTAAAGCTATACGCTGTGCTAGTCAAAACTTTTTTGGGTTCGACCGCTGCGACTCAAACGCTACTATGACGCAGACACCACAAGGCGCGCGGCCTGGAAAGGTCGCCCGCCCTTGCGGAAATGTTGAGGTTGCCGGGAGAGGCGGCCTGGGTAAGGCCGCCGAATCTTCAGCGAGTTGCTGCCAGTTCCTGTTGGACGCTGGCGACAGTGCGAGGCCAAGGTTTACCAGCCTGAACCTTCGCTGGCAAGGCCTTGATGGCGGAAACGGCTGCATCGCGGCTGGCGAAGCTGCCGTAGGTGATGACATACAGCGGCTTGCCGTTGAGCACTTTCTTGAAATAACGGTACTCGCCGCCCTGCTCCTTGACGAAGTTTTGCGCAGCAGATTCGGAGCTGGTGCCGAGAATCTGCACCACATAGTTGCCCGGTGCCTGGCCTGCGTACCAGTTCCCCCCTGTGGCCTTGCCCGCGGTAGTGGCAGGCTTGGCGGCCGGCGTCGGTGCGGGCTTGGCAGCGGGTGTGGGGGCCGGCGCTGGCTTGGCGGTAGCTACCTGGGTGGGAGCAGGCGCCGGCTTGGCGGCTGGTGCGGGAGCAGGCGTTGGCGTTGGCGTTGGCGCCGGACCCGCCGGCACACCTACGGGCGGCGCGGTGGTGGTCACGGTGGGCGGCGTGTCGCTGCTGTCGTCGATCGGTGGCGCAGTACCGTCGTCGCCCTCGGTGATTCCGCCGGCCGCTTCGGCCAGGGGGCCGCGCATCACCGGTTGCGACTGGCCGACCAACGGCAGCGGCATCGGCTGGGTACTTCCGGCAAATTCCACCGCCGGGGCACCACCGTTGGGTTGTGGCGCACCCTGGCCCAGGGGCAGCTGCGCCTGTTCGTTGGCCGGTGCGCCCGTGGACGGCGCCTTGTTGCGCCCCGGCATCAGCCAGGCAGCCGCGATGGCGACCACGACCACCGCGGAAATCGCCAATACGTGTTTCTTCGGCATGTTGAACCCCATACTTGGACGCTTCACCGCTGAGCGGCTGGCAATCATGATTTCGATCAAAGCATCGCGGGCGACCTGATTGATGTTGCCAGGCCAGCCGTCGGAGCTTTCGTGAATCTCAGAGATCTGATCGGCGGTGAAAAGTTCGATACCCCGGCCTGCCCCCTCCAGGCGCTGAGCCAGGTATTCGCGGGTTTCTTCTTCGGTGTAGGGCGCCAGTTCGATGATGTGGAAGCGCTCTTCCTCGAGCTGCAACTGCTCCAGGCCGGCGATCAGCGACGGCTCGCCAAAGAGAAACACATGGGGACGACCTTCCGGCGCGCCGGCCGCCAACTCGAGCAAGGCCCCGAGGGCGGACTCGTCGAGCTGCTCGGCATCGTCCACCAGCAGATAGACTTCCTGCCCGGTCAGCGCCAACTGCACGATCTGCTCGAGAATCGCGCCGATTTCGGCCTGGGCGACATTCAACGCCTGAGCCACCTGACGCAACACGCCAGCGGCGTCGCCAGCTCCTCGGGCCGAGACCACCACACTCTGTACCGATTGCTTGTTGGTACTGGCCACCAGGGCCTGGCGCAGCAACGTCTTGCCACTGCCCTGGGGACCGGTGACCACGAGCAACAACTGGCTGTAGCGCGCCAGATGATGCAATTGCCCCAGCACTGGCTTGCGCTGGGCCGGGAAGAACTTGAAGCCCGGGACCCGTGGAGCGAAAGGGTCGTGACTCAACTGGAAATGGCCGAGGAAAGCCTCGTCGGCATGCAAACTAGTCATCGGAATCTTATTAACCTTTAAGCTGAGCCAGGGCACGGTAATCCGCTCCCAGCGTGGCCTGTAGAACCTCTTTCGGATAATCGTCGGTCACTACCGCTTCGCCCATGCGGCGCAGCAGCACCAGGCGCAGACGACCGTCGATCACTTTTTTGTCGACAGACATATGTTCGAGAAAATCGGCTTCGGTCATTTCCTCGGGCGGAACCACCGGCAGCCCGGCTCTCAGGAACAGGCGAATGCCGCGATCACGTTCCTGCTGGCTGATCCAGCCCAGGCGCGCGGACATTTCCAGAGCCATGACCGTGCCGGCTGCGACCGCCTCGCCGTGCAGCCAGACACCATAGCCCATATGGGTCTCGATGGCGTGGCCGAAAGTGTGGCCCAGGTTGAGCGTGGCGCGCACACCCGACTCCCGCTCATCGGCGCCTACCACGGCGGCCTTGGCGGCGCAGGAGCGTTCGATGGCGTACGTCAGGGCCGTTTGGTCCAGCGCACGCAGGCGGTCTACGTTCTCTTCGAGCCACCCCAGGAATGGCTCGTCACAGATCAGGCCATATTTGATGACTTCCGCCAGTCCTGCAGACAGTTCGCGAGCAGGCAAAGTCTTCAGGGTCGCGGTATCGATCAGCACCACGTTGGGCTGATAGAAAGCGCCGATCATGTTCTTGCCCAGCGGATGGTTGATCCCTGTCTTGCCACCCACCGAGGAGTCGACCTGCGACAACAACGTGGTGGGAATCTGGATGAAATCGACCCCACGCTGGTAGCAGGCGGCGGCGAAACCGGCCATATCGCCGATCACGCCGCCCCCCAGGGCCACGACCGTGGTGCGACGGTCATGTCGTGCCGTCAGCAGGCCGTCGAAGATCAGTTGCAGGGTTTCCCAGTTCTTGAAGGCTTCTCCGTCGGGCAGTACGACGGAAATGACCGAAAAAGCCGACAGACTGCGCGCCAGACGCTCCAGATACAACGGGGCGACGGTTTCATTGGAGATGATCGCCACCTGCCGCCCGGCGATATGCGGCGCCAGCAACTGCGGCTGGTCCAGCAAGCCTTCGCCAATGTGAATCGGGTAGCTGCGCTCGCCCAGGTCGACCTTAAGTGTCTGCATGTTTCCCCACGCTGAAGATGGAATCAGGCGTCCTGCCTGCAATTAACGAAAGTCCACAGTGCTCGCCATGACGCATTCAATGGCCTTCGACGCGCCCCTGGCAGCCAAGACGAGACGCCGAGGATAGCGCATTTCCCGTGGAGCATTAACGGGGGGGCAACTGCTGCAGGCGTTCGAGAATGTCCAGCACCACCATACGCGGTGGCCGCTCATCGGTTTCCACCACCACATCGGCGATCTCGCGATACAGCGGATCGCGCAGTTCCAGCAAGTCCCGCAGGGTCTTGGCCGGATCGGCGGTGCGTAACAGAGGACGATTGCGATCCCGGGCGGTACGACCGACCTGCTGTTCGACGGAAGCATGCAGGTAGACCACTCGTCCGCCCGCGTGAAGCGCCCGACGATTGGCCTCGCGCATCACCGCGCCCCCACCGGTGGCCAGCACCACGCCATCGAATGCGCACAGCTCGGCGATCATCGCCTGCTCACGATCACGAAAGCCCGGTTCGCCTTCCTTGTCGAAGATCCATGGGATATTGGCGCCCGTGCGCAATTCAATTTCCTTGTCGGAATCTTTGAAAGGCAGGCGCAGCTCTTTGGCCAGCAAACGGCCGATGGTGCTTTTTCCAGCGCCCATCGGCCCAACAAGAATCAAATTTCGCACAGAATCAACGACTCACAGCAATCGCCTGGTTGTTCATGATACGCGGAGTGAGGAATACCAGCAGCTCGGATTTTTTCTCCGAAACCACATCACGCCGGAAAAGGCGGCCAAGATACGGCACATCGCCAAGAAATGGCACCTTATCTACAACCTTGCTCTGAGTATTTGAGAAAACGCCGCCAATCACAATGGTTTCGCCATCATTGACCAGCACCTTGGCGTTGACCTCGTTTTTCTTGATGGGTGGCACTTCCTGCACCTTGTTCAGGTAGTCGGGCTCATCCTTGGTGACCTTGACCTCCATGATGATGCGATTGTCCGGGGTGATCTGTGGTGTCACCTCCAGCGACAACGAGGCCTCCTTGAACGACACCGAGGTAGCGCCGCTGGAACTGGCTTCCTGATAGGGAATTTCCGTGCCCTTGAGGATTTTCGCCGTCTCCTTGTCGGATGTCACCACCTTGGGCTGGGAGACGATTTCCCCGTTTCCGGTTTTCTCCATGGCGGTCAGTTCCAGGTCCAGCAGGACATTGTCGGTGATGAACGCGATGCCGATTCCCGATGTGTTGCCCGACGCCCCCATGTCCACGAACGGCTGGTTGGTGCTGGTGCTGCCCGGTGTGCCGATGGTGGTGGAGTCCCCGGTGCTGACCCCGGAAGCGTTCCAGTTACCCTTGTTCTGTATCGAACCACCCCAGCGCACCCCCAGGCTCTTGTCGTAATCGACGTTGGCCTCGACGATACGTGCCTCGATCATCACCTGGCGCACCGGGATATCCAGCTGGGCGACGATTCGTCGCAGTTCATCGAGCCGGTCCTGGGTCTGGTAGGCAATGATGTTGTTGGTTCGCTCGTCGACCGTGATGGTACCGCGCTCATCGGCCTTTGCCTCGGCGCTGGTCACCGACTGGAACAGTTTGGCGATGTCCGCTGCCTTGGCATAGTTGACCTGCAGCAGCTCGCGCCGCAACGGTGCAAGATCGGCGATCTGCTTTTGAGACTCCAGCTCCTGGCGCTCGCGGGCCGCGATTTCGTCGGCAGGGGCCACCAGCAACACATTGCCGACCTTGCGCTTGTCCAGCCCCTTGGTCTTGAGCACCAGGTCCAGGGCCTGGTCCCACGGCACATTCTGCAGGCGCAGGGTGATGCCGCCCTGCACCGTGTCGCTGGCCACCAGGTTCAGGTTGGTGAAGTCGGCGATCAGCTGCAGGACCGAACGCACCTCGATGTCCTGGAAATTGAGGGACAGCTTCTCTCCGCTATAGGCAGCACGATCGCTGTTGCGTTTCTGCAGGTCTTCCACGGTCATCGGCCGGACGCTGACGGTCAGCCGGTTGTCGGTCTGGTAGGTCGAGTAATCATAGGTGCCACCGGGCTCGATGCTGATGGTGGCCTGGTCCGATCCGGCACTGGCATTGACGAACTGCACCGGAGTGGCGAAATCCTTGACATCCAGGCGCACCCTCAGCGGTTCGGGCAGTTGGGTCCTGGCGAATGAGAGGATGATCTTGCCTTCACGCTCCTGGATGTCAGGGGCAATGGATGGATCCGACAGGTCGATCACGACATTGCCTTCGCCCTGGGTCCCTCGCTGGAAGTCCACGCCACGAATGGCCCGGCCCACCGGCGCGTTGCGCCTGGCAGGCGCAGCGCTGGTCATGGCCGTCCCTTGGGGCTGAGCAGCCGTTCTGGGGACGGTGGTCCTGGGAGCAGCACCCTTTCCGACCACCACGAACAGGTTGTTGCCCTCGACCCGGGCGTTATAGGGCGCCAGTTGCGTAAGACCGATGATCAGCCGGGTGCGATCCCCCGCCTCGACCACAGTAGCGCTACGGGCATTGCCGCCGCCCAGGTCATGGGTCTTGCGAGCCAGTTGATTGGTAACCCCGGGCAAGTCCAGGGCAATGCGGGCCGGTTGCTCGGTGGTGTAGCCGCGAGGCGTCGGCGGCGGCCCGTCGAAGCTGAGCTTCAACTCGACGCGGTCCCCCGGCAACGCCGCGACGTCCAGCGTCTTGAGGCTGGCCGCGAGAACCATCGGCGACATCAGCGCTATCCCTAGCGAAATACCGAAGGCTGTCAAAATCCTGTTCATTGTTGGGATTCCACTAATGAGTGCTCTTTCAAAGGAATGGTCCGTGGTCGCTCCAGCCAGCCCCCCTCACCGTCAGGTACGATCTCGACCACATCGACCTGAGTGGCACTGATGGCGACGATCCTCCCGTCGTTGCGTCCCAGA
This sequence comes from Pseudomonas uvaldensis, assembly GCF_021271205.1. GTDB lineage: Bacteria > Pseudomonadota > Gammaproteobacteria > Pseudomonadales > Pseudomonadaceae > Aquipseudomonas > Aquipseudomonas uvaldensis. Next base: position 252,382 of record NZ_JAIWKS010000006.1, on the reverse strand, counting down.
TAGTCACCGACCTTGAGCCGATGCACCCCCCCGGCGCCACGCAGCAGCGCGAAGGAGCCGCCGGCATTGGCGATCGTACCGACCATTTCAAACTGCTCGATATTGAAGCCTTCCAGGTATTGCTTGACCCGGTTGGGATCGGGTCGGACATTGCGCGAGCCCTGTTGCCTGCCGGCCTGGTCCACCGGGACCTGCCGGGAAAACGGGCTGCGCAGGTTGGCGGCGCTGTAGGTGAAGGTTTCGTAGGGCTTGAATATGGGCATCGGCTCGATCTTGCCGGGCGGGCGCAGGCGCACCTCGTTCATGTAGGCGTCCAGGTCGTCGAAGCCATCGCCGCCGTTGCAGCCCGCCAGGACGACCAGCCCCGCTAACAGGCCTAAGCAGCGAAGCGACATCATGGCTGCGCCTCCTGCTCGTTGTAGCGGTAGGTCTTGGCCTGGATGCTCATGCGCAGTTTCGCTCCCCCGCCGGGCTCCATGGGGGCGATGTCGAAATCGTGCAGCGTGACGATACGGGGCAATCCGGCAACGCCGCTGACGAAGGTCGCCAGGTCATGGTAACCCCCGGTCACGGTAATCTGGATCGGCAGCTCGATGTAGAACGGCTGGGTGGCCTCGGGCAGCAATTTGATCTCTTCGAATTCCAGGCCGCTGCCCAGGCCGGTACGGGTGATGTCCTCCAACAGGCCGGGCACCTCGGTGTCGCTGGGCAACTGCCGCAACAGTACGCCAAACGACGCCTCCATCTGCTTCATCTGTTCAGTGTAGCGCTCGAGGTTCGCGGCCATATGGGCCTTGCCCGCGAACTGCGCCTTGAGGGTGCCTTCCTCCCCGCGCACCTGCTGCAGCTGATCTTCCAGGTCGCTCAGCGCAATTTTATAGCCCAGGCCCAGAACCAGGATCACCAGCAGGACACCGGCCAGCCATTTGACCGGCATTGGCCATGAACCGATGTTGTTGGTGTCCAGGTCGCTGATATCGATCTTGCGCAGCGCGTCGAACCACTCCGCCGGTCTCATTGGGCCTCCTCCATGTCGACCGGACGGGTCTGGCGAACCGTCAACTGGAACACATTGGCCTGGTCGAGCTGGCCGGCCGTGGTTGCCTTTACCTCCGTCAGGCTCGGGGCATCGAAGAGGTCAGATGCGTCCAGGTTGCGCATCAGGTCAGAGACCCGGTTGTTCGACTGCGCGGCGCCCTTGATGGAGAGCGTATGGTCTTCCATCTTCACCTCGGTGAAATACACCCCATCGGGCAACGTACGCACCAGCTGGTCGAAGATACGCCCACTGACCGGCCGATTACCCTGCAAGTCCTGAATGATGCGCATGCGCTCCAGCAGTTGCTGGCGACGGGCTTTCAATTCACTGATCTGCTTGATGCGCTCGTCCAGCTCCGCGATCTGCTCCGAGATGTGGCTGTTACGGGCCAGTTGGTAATCGATGGCGCTGTCAAGGTACTGGACAGCGATCAATATCACGCCCACCGCGCCGACAAACGCCCCCGCCAACGCCAGTAAAAAGCGCTTGCGGCGTTCTTCGCGCAGCTCTTCGCGCCAGGGAAGCAGGTTGATCCGCGCCATCAGTCGAAGCTCCTGAGGGCCAGTCCGCAGGCAATCATCAGCGCGGGTGCATCGCTGGCCAGGGCTCCGGCGTTGACCCGACTGCCAAGGGCCATGTTGGTGAACGGGTTGGCTACCTGGGTAGGCGTGCCCAGGCGCTGCTCGATCAGCCGATCCAGCCCCGTGATCGACGCCGTGCCGCCTGCCAGCAGAATGTGGTCAACCGCGCTGTACTGGCCCGACGCAAAGAAAAACTGCAGCGAGCGCGATACCTGCTGCACCAAGGCTTCGCGAAAGGGCTGCAGTACCTCACCGGAATAATCGTCGGGCAGCCCCCCTTGTTTCTTTGCCAGCCCCGCCTGCTCGAATGTCAGGCCGTAGCGGCGCTGGATCTCCTCGGTCAGTTGCCGACCGCCGAACAATTGCTCGCGGGTGTAGATGATTCGACCGTTGTGCAGCACGCTCAGGGTGGTCATGGTGGCGCCAATGTCGATCACCGCCACCGTCAATCGCTCCTGGGAAGCGGCCAACTGCGTAGCCAGCAGGCCGAAGGCACGCTCCAGTGCATAGGCCTCGACGTCAACCACCCGTGCCGCCAACCCGGCCAGCGCCAGCGCAGCCTCGCGCACCTCGACGTTTTCCTTGCGACAGGCGGCCAGCAGCACCTCGACCCGCTCGGCGTTACGCGGTGACACGCCCAGGACCTCGAAATCGATGGCCACTTCATCCAGCGGATAAGGAATGTACTGGTCGGCCTCGATCTTGAGCTGGTTCTCCATGTCATCGTCGGACAGCCCCGCGTCCATCTCGATGGTCTTGGTGATGACAGCCGATCCCGCCACGGCCACCGCCACGCTGCGCAAGGGTGTTCTGGCCTTGGCCACCACCCGGGACAGCGCCTGGCCCACCCCTTCGAGCTCGGCGATGTTTTTCTCGACCACGGCATTGGCCGGTAGCGGCTCGACCGCGTAAGACTCGACACGGTATCGGTCACCCTGGCGGCTCAACTCGAGCAGTTTCACCGACGTGGAGCTGATATCTATCCCCAGCAACGCATGGGCTTTTTTATTGAAGAGTCGCAGCACTACCAATTCCCTATGACTATCCGTGAGTTACGGACTCTCTAATACGCATTGCGTTCAATCACGCCGGCCCGACGGACGTCCGGATGGCGTTCCCGACGAAAAAAAATGCTTATAATGCGCAGCGCTTTTTTTCGCTTTGTTGCACGCTCGGGTCCTTCCCCTGCACCTGGCGCCTTTTTCATTCTTTGCCTGGATATCCAAAAGCCTTGATTCGTCTGCTGAAATTTTTCGGATGGTCCATCGTCGCCGTTTTCTGCGGACTGCTCCTGGGTCTGAGCGGTGCGTTTCTTTACCTTAGTCCGGGATTGCCGTCTGTGGAGGCGCTGAGAAGTATTCAGTTGCAGATTCCTCTGCGGGTCTACAGTAGCGACAACAAACTGATCGCCGAATTTGGCGAAATGCGCCGCACACCGATCCGTTTCGCCGACATTCCGCCCAATTTCATCAATGCGTTACTAAGTGCTGAAGACGACAACTTCGCCAATCATTACGGCGTCGATCCCGGTAGCCTGATGCGGGCCGCGAGCCAATTGGTCAAGAGCGGGCACATCCAGTCCGGCGGCAGTACCATCACCATGCAGGTGGCCAAGAATTTCTTCCTGACCAGCGAGCGCAGCTTCTCGCGCAAGACCACTGAGATTTTGTTGGCCCTGCAAATCGAGCGACAGCTGACCAAGGACGAGATCCTCGAGCTGTACGTGAACAAGATTTACCTGGGCAACCGCGCCTACGGCATCGAAGCGGCTGCACAGGTCTACTACGGCAAGTCGATCCGCGACGTGAGCCTGGCGCAGATGGCGATGATTGCCGGCCTGCCCAAGGCGCCGTCGCGCTTCAACCCGTTGGCCAACCCCGCACGCAGCAAGGAGCGTCGCGACTGGATCCTGGGGCGCATGTACAAGCTCGGCAAGATCAGCGAAGCCGAGTACACCGCCGCGATCAACGAGCCCTTGAACGCCAGCTATCACGTACCGACGCCGGAAGTGAATGCGCCTTATATCGCCGAAATGGCCCGCGCCGAGATGGTCGGTCGCTACGGCAGCGATGCCTACACCGAAGGTTTTCGCGTAACCACCACAGTGCCCAGCAACCTTCAGGAAATGGCCAACACCGCGCTGCACGAAGGCCTGATGACCTACGACCAGCGCCACGGCTACCGTGGGCCTGAATCGCGCTTGCCGGGCAAGACTCGCGAAGCCTGGGCCCTGGAACTGACCAAGCAACGCGCCATCAGCGGGCTGGAGCCGGCAATCGTCACCGAGGTGGGGAAGGACGGCATCAAGGTCCTGACCCGCAACGGCGAGCTGGAAGAGCATGTAAGCTGGGAATCGATGAAGTGGGCACGCCCGTTTCTCAACACCAACAGCATGGGCGCCGCTCCCCGGCAACCATCGGACGTTGCCCAGGTCGGCGACCTGATCCGGGTGCAACGCCAACCGGACAATGCGCTCAAATTCAGCCAGATCCCGGCGGCCCAGGGCGCACTGGTATCCCTCGACCCGCAAGACGGCGCGATCCGCTCGCTGGTGGGTGGCTTCGCCTTCGAGCAGAGTAACTACAACCGCGCCTTGCAGGCCAAGCGCCAGCCCGGCTCGAGCTTCAAGCCGTTCGTCTACAGCGCGGCCCTGGATAACGGCTACACCGCCGCCAGCCTGGTGAACGATGCGCCGATCGTGTTCGTCGACGAGTACCTCGACAAGGTCTGGCGACCGAAGAACGACACCAACACGTTCCTCGGTCCGATCCGTCTGCGCGAAGCGCTGTACAAGTCCCGCAACCTGGTGTCGATTCGCCTGCTGCAGGCGCTGGGCGTGGATCGCACCATCGATTACATCAGCCGGTTCGGCTTCAACAAGCAGGACCTGCCGCGCAACCTGTCCCTGGCCCTGGGCACGGCGACCCTGACGCCGATGGAAATCGCCACGGGCTGGAGCACCTTTGCCAATGGCGGGTACAAGGTCACCCCGTACATCATCGAAAAGATCGAAAGCCGTAACGGCGAGACCCTGTTCGTTGCCAATCCGCCACGGGTACCAACAGGCGAGCAGGCCAGCGACGGCATTGCGGCGCCAGCCACAGAAACGTTCACGGTGAACGCTACCCCGGGTGAAGCCGCGACCGCCCCGGCGGTACCACAGGCACCAGCCATCGCCGAACGTATTGTCGATGGCCGTACCACTTACATCCTCAACAGCATGCTGCAGGACGTGATCAAGCTCGGCACGGGCCGCCGTGCATTGGCCCTGGGCCGTACCGACCTGGCGGGCAAGACCGGCACCACCAATGAATCCAAGGATGCCTGGTTCTCGGGTTACAACGGCGATTACGTGACCACTGTCTGGACCGGTTTCGATCAACCGGAAAGCCTCGGTCGTCGCGAGTTCGGTGGCACCGTGGCATTGCCGATCTGGATGAGTTACATGGGCGCCGCCCTCAAGGACAAACCGCCCCATACCCAACCGGAGCCGGAAGGCATCCTCAGCCTGCGGGTCGACCCGGCCAGCGGCCGTGCGGCCACGCCAGGCACCCCAGGGGCGTATTTCGAACTGTTCAAGAGCGAAGACACCCCGCCATCGGTCAACGAGCTGGGCAACGGCGTCGCGCCAGGCAGCCCGCTGCCGGCGGACGAAGCGGCGCCGATTGATTTGTTCTAGGGAAGCAGCGGCGAGCTTCAAGCCGCAAGCTTCAAGTAAAGCCAAAGCAAGCGCGGTAGGCCTCGCTTCTCATGCAGCTTGAAGCTTGCCGCTCGAAGCCCATAAAAAAACCTGGCCGAGGCCAGGTTTTTTTATGGGCGGCTGCTTTTAACCGTTGAACACGTCATCCACGCTCTTGAGCGGGTAGTTCTTCGGATACGGCAGGGTCGCCACGCCGGTCTCGATCGCGGCCTTGGCCACGGCGTCGGAGATCAGGGTGATCAGGCGGGCGTCCATTGGTTTCGGAATGATGTACTCACGACCGAATTCCAGCTTGATGCCGCCATAGGCGTCGCACACTTCCTGGGGAACCGGCAGCTTGGCCAGCTCGCGCAGAGCGTTGGCGGCCGCGACTTTCATTTCTTCGTTGATGCGCTTGGCGCGAACGTCCAAGGCACCACGGAAGATGAACGGGAAGCCCAGCACGTTGTTCACCTGGTTCGGATAGTCCGAACGGCCGGTGGCCATGATCACGTCGCTGCGGGTGGCGTGAGCCAGCTCCGGGGAGATTTCCGGGTCCGGATTCGAGCAGGCGAACACGATCGGGTTCGGCGCCATGCGCAACAGGTTTTCCGGGCTCAGCAGGTTCGGACCCGACAGACCGACGAACACGTCGGCGCCGTCCAGCGCCTCAGCCAGGGTGCGCTTGTCAGTGGCGTGGGCGAAGACCGCCTTGTACTGGTTCAGGTCGGTACGGCCGGAGTGGATCACACCGGTACGGTCGACCATGAAGATGTTTTCGATCCGGGCGCCCATGCTCACCAGCAATTTCATGCAGGAGATGGCCGCAGCGCCGGCACCCAGGCAGACGATCTTGGCTTCCGGCAGAGTCTTGCCGGCGATTTCCAGGGCGTTGATCATGCCGGCCGCAGTCACGATCGCGGTGCCGTGCTGGTCATCGTGGAACACCGGAATGTCACACTGCTCGATCAGAGCGCGCTCGATCTCGAAGCACTCGGGAGCCTTGATGTCTTCCAGGTTGATGCCGCCGAAAGTGATGGAGATACGCTTGACGGTGTCGATGAAGGCTTGCGGGCTCTCGGAGTCGACTTCAATGTCGAACACATCGATACCGGCGAAGCGCTTGAACAGCACGCCCTTGCCTTCCATGACCGGTTTGGAAGCCAGTGGACCGAGGTCACCCAGGCCGAGGATCGCGGTGCCATCGGAAATGACTGCAACCAGATTGCCCTTGCCGGTGTATCTGTAGGCCAGTTCCGGGTCGCGAGCGATTTCGCGTACGGGTTCGGCTACGCCGGGGCTGTAGGCCAGCGACAGATCGCGGGCAGTAGCGGTGGCCTTGGTGAGCTCGACACTCAGCTTTCCTGGACGAGGATTAGCGTGATATTCGAGAGCGGCAGTTTTCAGATCAGACATGTGGGCATTCCGCTTTTTACTGTGTTGGACAGACGGACCGCCGAGGATACGCCCCTCGCAAAGTCCCTACAAGACTGGCCGGTCACCCTTGTCAAGCGGCCTGCCCTACGACTTTGGGCCAAGAGCCGCTAAACACAAGGGCTTGATGCATACAATTAAACTGGAAAATGTCTACAATTTTTATCGAGGTAGAGCGACCAGCATCGCCGGATCAGTCAAAGGCAATAACCAGCGATCCCGTCCCGGTTCGAGCGCCCCATGCCTCGACCGATCCACCACCCAGCCGCGCGCCTCGATCTGCTTCCCCAGCAGACGCTCAAGCGAAGCCATATCGAAACGGCTTATCCAATTGGGAGCAACATGCAGTACAACCGCCCCCTCCAATTGGAGCCAAACACCGCCACGATTGCGCCTGACGGAATTCACGCGACCGCTGAGCACTGCGAAACCAGGCGCCCCGACCTGCTGCGCCTTGAGCACCGGCGAACGCTTCCAGAGCCCTAGGCGCGCTTCACGGGCCTGACGCTCGGCGGTCCGCTGGCAGTCCGCCAAGTCGGTATTCGGCGCCACCGCCACCTGGAAACCCAGGCCCTCGGCGAGCAGTTGCGCTTCGAGGTTTTTGCCGTCGGCACCATAGACGTGAGCCAAAGTGCGCCCATAGCGATCCCGGCCCTCCCGGCCGGGAAGCAGGCCCACTTGCCCGTCGCCGGCAGCCACCAGCGTTTCGAGACGACGCCGGGCCGCAACGGCGAAGGGCTCGTCGGAGCGGCCCTGACGGCCCAGCTCGGGACTGTTGAGACCGATCATGCGCACGCTTCGGCCATCTGCCAGGCGCAGGGTGTCGCCATCGACCACCCGCTGGACCTTCGCCCGGACCAGGCCCGCCGGCGCCGGACAGAAGGCTTCGGCCCCGCTCAGCCAAATCGCAGACACAAAAAAGGCGCCCACCAGGGACGCCTTTTTCATCAATCTGGAGCCGCCGGAACGAGCCTCCAAAATGATCAGCCTCAGGCCTTTTTGGTAGCGCCGAAAGCACCGAAACGGTCGGCGAACTTCTGAACGCGGCCACCGGTGTCCAGAGTCTTTTGCTTACCGGTGTAGAACGGGTGGCATTCGTTGCAAACGTCGATCGCCAGGGCTTTGCCGTAGGTCGAACGGGTTTCGAACTTGTTGCCGCAGCTGCAGGTCACGGCAACGGCTGGGTATTCTGGATGGATATCGGCTTTCATGATGTTTTCCTCAGGCTAGCGTGCCGCCACCCAACACTATTGTTGAATACCGCACGTAATTAGGGCGCGGATTCTACCAGACATCGACAATGACGCAAGCTATGCCTTGTACCAACCGTCTGCTAGGCTCCCCGCCTCAAGCACCATTCCAGTGTTGGGATTTGTGCCCAGCCTTTGAACGTGTCCGTACCGAGAACCCCCCGCGTGCCCGACGCCATCCTGCGCCTCGCCCTGCCTTCGCCCCTGCGCCGCCTGTTCGACTACCGCGCTCCGGCCGGGGTCCCACGCGCCCGGTTGCAACCCGGCATGCGCCTGCGGGTGCCATTCGGTCGACGCGAAATGATCGGCATCCTGGTGGAAGTCACCGACCATAGCGAGGTCCCGGCCGACAAGCTCAAACCGGCCCTTGCGCTGCTCGATGCCACGTCACCGCTGCCGGCGTCACTGTTCAAGCTGTGCCTGTGGACGGCCCAGTATTACCAGCACAGCCTGGGCGACACCTTGAGCTGGGCGCTGCCGGTGCTGTTGCGCCAGGGCGAACCGGCGGAGGCGCGCCAGGAGCGGTTCTGGTCCGTGGCGCCGGGGGCGTCGACGGACGACCCGCGCATCGCCCGCGCGCCTCGTCAGCGCGAAGCCCTGGCGACCCTGGCCCAGCATCCCCATGGTGTGGCCCACGCCTTGCTGAGCAAGCTGATGCTCAGCAAGGACAGCCTCGACCTCCTGCTGGCAAAAGAGCTGGTCCAGGTAGAGGTACGCCGGCACGCGCCGGGCGTGCGCCACGAACATTGGCTGGCCCAGCCGGAACTGCCGCTCAATGCCGAACAACGGGCCGCCTGCGAGGCGATTCGCGCCGGGTTCGACAGCTACCATGCCTTCCTGCTGGCCGGCGTCACCGGCAGCGGCAAGACCGAGGTCTACCTGCAGCTGATCCGCCAGACCCTTGAAGCGGGCAAGCAGGCCCTGGTGTTGATTCCGGAAATCAACCTCGGCCCGCAAACGCTGGCGCGTTTCGAACAACGCTTCAACGCCCGGATCGCCCTGGTGCACTCGGCGGTCAACGACCGCGAGCGCCTCGAAGCCTGGCTCGCGGCACGGGATGGCGAGGCCGACATCATCATCGGCACCCGCTCGGCCCTGTTCACGCCGATGAAAAATCCCGGCCTGATCATCATCGACGAAGAACACGACGGCTCCTATAAACAGCAGGAAGGCCTGCGCTATCACGCCCGTGACCTGGCATTGGTACGCGCCCGCCAGGAGAACATCCCCATCGTCCTCGGTTCGGCGACGCCGTCCCTGGAAAGCCTGCACAACGCCTACACCGGCCGCTACGGCCTGTTACGCCTGAACGAACGGGCCGGCGGCGCCAAACAACCGCGCTTCCTGCGCCTGGACGTAAAAAGCCGGCCACTGGACAGCGGCATTTCCGGGCCGATGCAACAAGCCATCGGCCAGACCCTGGCTGCCGGACAGCAAGTCCTGGTGTTTCTCAATCGCCGGGGGTTCGCCCCGACCCTGTTGTGTCACGACTGTGGCTGGATGTCCGGCTGCGAGCGCTGCGACGCCCGGATGACCGTGCATCAACGCTACGGTGAATTACGCTGCCACCATTGCGGACACACCGAACGCGTGCCAAGGCATTGCCCGCAATGCGGCAAAGTGGACTTGCGGCCGGTAGGCGCCGGCACCGAGCGCGCCGAAGAACGGCTGGGCATCTTGTTTCCCGATTACCCGGTGCTGCGGGTGGATCGCGACAGCACATCGCGCAAAGACGCGATGAATCAGTTGTTCGCCACCATCCAGAAAGGCCAGCCGTGCATCCTGGTGGGCACGCAGATGCTCGCCAAGGGACATCATTTCCCCCGGGTGACGCTGGTATCGATCCTCGACGCCGACGGAGGGCTGTTCTCCGGTGACTTCCGCGCCAGCGAGCGCATGGCGCAGTTGATTGTCCAGGTTGCCGGCCGGGCCGGGCGCGCCGAGGAGCCGGGCAGGGTGATCATCCAGACCCATCTGGCGGACCACCCTCTGCTGATACAACTGTCTGAAGAAGGCTATTTCGCTTTCGCCGAGCAGGCCCTGAGCGAACGCCGCAGCGCCGGCCTGCCACCGTTTGCCCACCTGGCACTGTTGCGGGCCGAAGCCCATAAACCGGGACAGGCCGAAGGCTTCCTCGACGACGCGTGCAGCGAGGCCGAGCGTTTGCTGGCGGAACAGAACCTCACCGGGATCGAACTGTTGGGCCCAGTGCCGGCTCCGATGGAGCGGCGGGCCGGACGCTATCGGGCGCAGCTGTTATTACAGGCCAATGCCCGGGCGTCACTACACCGACTATTGAGTGCCTGGCTGCTGGTGCTGGAACAAATGCCCAGTGGGCGGGCGGTGCGCTGGTCGCTGGATGTGGATCCGGTGGATTTGTATTGAATTCAAAATTGCGATGAGGCCCGAATAATCACCACACAGCCCCAACCGACCCGCTACAGTTGGCAAGCCCGCCTTCGCCACGGATAATGCCCAGTTTTTCCACCAGCGCATCGAAGCGCCGCCGCGCCTGCGGTTGAAAGAGAAGACCATGAAAGACACCATTCGCCAGCTCATCCAGCAAGCCATCACCCAACTCGTCGCTGAAGGTGTGTTGCCAGAAGGCCTGTCGCCGGCGATTCAGGTCGAAAACACCCGCGACAAGACCCACGGCGATTTTGCCAGCAACATCGCCATGATGCTGGCCAAGCCGGCCGGCATGAAGCCGCGGGACCTGGCCGAGAAAATCATCGCCGCGCTGCCGGCCGACGAAAACGTCGCCAAAGCGGAGATCGCCGGCCCCGGGTTCATCAATTTCTTCCAGAACACTCAGGCCCTGGCCTCGCGCCTGGACGCGGCCTTGGCCGACGAGCGCATCGGCGTGCGCAAGGCCGGCCCGCTGCAGCGCACCGTGGTGGACCTGTCGGCCCCCAACCTCGCCAAGGAAATGCACGTCGGCCACCTGCGCTCGACCATCATCGGCGACGGCGTGGCCCGGGTGCTGGAGTTCCTTGGCGACACCGTGATCCGTCAGAACCATGTGGGCGACTGGGGCACCCAGTTCGGCATGCTGATGGCTTATCTCCAGGAAAACCCGATTACCAGCGATGAACTGTCGGACCTGGAGAACTTCTACCGCGCCGCCAAGCAGCGCTTTGACGAATCCCCGGAGTTCGCCGACCGTGCCCGTGGCCTGGTGGTCAAGTTGCAGGCCGGCGATGCCGAGTGCCTGGCGCTGTGGACCCGGTTCAAGGACATCTCGCTGTCCCATTGCCAGAAAATCTACGAGTTGCTGAACGTCAAACTGACCATGGCCGACGTCATGGGCGAAAGCGCCTATAACGATGACCTGATCAACGTGGTCAACGACCTCAAGGCCAAGGGCATGCTGGTGGAGAGCAACGGCGCCCAGTGCGTGTTCCTCGACCAGTTCAAGACCGCCGACGGCGAGCCGCTGCCAGTGATCATCGTCAAGGCCGACGGCGGCTATCTCTATGCCACTACCGACCTCGCGGCCGTGCGCTATCGCAACGGTGTGCTCAAGGCGGACCGGGTCCTGTACTTCGTCGACCAGCGTCAGGCCCTGCACTTCCAGCAAGTGTTCGAAGTGGCCCGTCAGGCCGGCTTCGTACCGCGCCCGATGGAAATGGAACACATGGGCTTCGGCACCATGAACGGCGCCGACGGCCGTCCGTTCAAGACCCGCGACGGCGGCACGGTGAAGCTGATCGACCTGTTGACCGAAGCCCAGGAGCGCGCCTATGCGCTGGTCAAGGGCAAGAACCCGGACCTGGCCGAAGACGAGCTGCGCCAGATCGCCAAGGTCGTGGGCATCGATGCGGTGAAATATGCCGACCTGTCCAAGCACCGCACCAGCGACTACAGCTTCAACTTCGACCTGATGCTCAACTTCGAAGGCAACACAGCTCCGTACCTGTTGTACGCCTACACCCGCGTGGCCGGCGTGTTCCGCAAGCTCGGCAAGGGCTTCGATGAAGTCGAAGGGCGGATCGTGCTCGAAGCGGCCCAGGAGCAGGAACTGGCGGCGAAACTGGCGCAGTTCGGCGAAGTGCTCAATAACGTGGCCGACAAAGGCACGCCGCATACCCTGTGTGCGTATCTGTATGACGTGGCCGGCCTGTTCTCCAGCTTCTACGAGAATTGCCCGATCCTCAATGCCGATACCCCCGAGCAAATGCAAAGCCGCCTGCGCCTTGCCGCGCTGACTGCGCGCACGCTCAAGCAGGGCCTGGAACTGCTGGGCCTGGAAACCCTGGAGCGCATGTAAGTTGGCCGCCAAGAAAAAACCTGCACCCAAGCGCGGCGCCAGTCGTTACCAGCCCCCGGCCAAAAAGCCGATTCCGGGCTGGTTGTGGATGGCTATCGGCCTGACGGTTGGCGCTTTCATTGTTTTCCTGATGAAGCTGGAACCGGGTCAGGGCGATGACGTCAAGCGCGTCAAGCAAGAGCAGCAGAAGGCCACGCGGATTGCCGAGGCCAACAAGACCCCGCCGAGCCCCACACAACCGGTGAAGCCGAAGTACGACTTCTATACCTTGTTGCCGGAATCGGAAGTCATCGTGCCGCCCGAGGCCGTACCGGAGAAAACCCTGCCGACACCGCAAGTGCCGCAGGTGCCTGCCACGCCGGTCACTCCGGCTGAAGCGGCGAAGATCGACACCGCCCGTGCCCAAGCCGCCCTGGCCGGCATCACGCCGCCACCGGCCCCACCCGTGCAGAAAGCCGCCCCGGTGACGAAGTTCTTCCTGCAAGCCGGTTCATTCCGCAAGGAAGCCGATGCCGACAAGGTCCGGGCGCAGATCATCCTGCTGGGCCAATCCGTGTCGGTGGAGTCCGGGACCGTGAAGGACGAAACCTGGTATCGGGTGCTGGTTGGCCCGTTCAGCAATCGCGAGGAGCTGACCAAGGCCCAGAAGCAACTGGCCGGCAGCGGTTTCAGCAATCTGTTGTTACAACAACGCCAGAGCCGCTGAACATACTGTGGGAGCAAGGCTTGCCCGCGATGCAGCCGCCTCCGGCCCCAAGGGCGAACCGCTTTGACTTCATCGCGGGCAAGCCTTGCTCCCACAGGTAAGGCGAACCGCTTGTCAGCACCCCCGCCCCGCAGTTGAAAAAAACCACACTACCCCCATATGAGTTTTCATCCGGGCATTTTCGCCCCGCTGCGTGGAGACTCTTCCCTTGACCACCATCGTTTCAGTCCGCCGTCATGGCAAAGTCGTCATGGGCGGCGACGGCCAGGTTTCACTGGGCAATACCGTGATGAAAGGCAACGCGAAGAAAGTCCGTCGCCTGTACCACGGCCAGGTCATCGCCGGTTTTGCCGGCGCTACCGCCGATGCCTTCACCCTGTTCGAGCGTTTCGAAGGCCAGCTTGAGAAACATCAGGGGCACCTGATTCGCGCCGCCGTGGAGCTGGCCAAGGAATGGCGCACCGACCGCTCCCTGAGCCGCCTCGAAGCCATGCTCGCGGTCGCCAACAAGGACGCCTCGCTGATCATCACCGGCAATGGCGACGTCGTTGAGCCCGAAGACGGCCTGATCGCCATGGGTTCCGGCGGCGCCTACGCCCAGGCCGCGGCCAGCGCCCTGCTGAAAAAAACCGACCTGTCTGCCCGTGAAATCGTCGAGACTGCCCTGGGCATCGCCGGCGACATCTGCGTCTTCACCAACCATACCCAAACCATTGAGGAGCAGGATCTCGCGGAGTAAGCCTGTCCAGGCCCAGCGCCACGGCTCATTCTTGTTTGAGGACCGCCAATTATTATGTCCATGACTCCCCGCGAAATCGTCCACGAACTCAACCGCCACATCATCGGCCAGGACGATGCCAAGCGCGCCGTCGCCATTGCCCTGCGTAACCGCTGGCGCCGGATGCAATTGCCCGAAGAGTTGCGCGTCGAAGTAACCCCCAAAAACATCCTGATGATCGGCCCGACCGGCGTCGGCAAGACCGAAATCGCCCGTCGCCTGGCCAAGCTTGCCAACGCGCCGTTCATCAAGGTCGAAGCCACCAAGTTCACCGAAGTCGGCTATGTCGGCCGTGACGTCGAGTCGATCATCCGCGACCTGGCCGACGCCGCCATCAAGTTGCTGCGCGAGCAGGAAATCACCAAGGTACGCCACCGCGCCGAAGACGCCGCCGAAGAGCGCATCCTCGACGCGCTGCTGCCTCCGGCGCGCATGGGTTTCAACGCCGATACCGCCGCGACCCAGGATTCCAACACCCGCCAGTTGTTCCGCAAGCGCCTGCGCGAAGGGCAATTGGACGACAAGGAAATCGAGATCGAAGTGGCCGAGATGACCGGCGTCGACATCTCCGCGCCGCCGGGCATGGAAGAAATGACCAACCAGCTGCAAAACCTGTTCGCCAATATGGGCAAGGGCAAGAAGAAAAGCCGCAAGCTCAAGGTCAAGGAAGCGCTGAAACTGGTGCGCGATGAAGAAGCCAGCCGCCTGGTCAATGAAGAAGAGTTGAAGGCCAAGGCCCTGGAAGCGGTCGAACAGCACGGCATCGTGTTCATCGACGAAATCGACAAGGTTGCCAAGCGTGGCAACGTCGGCGGAGCCGATGTATCCCGCGAGGGCGTGCAACGCGACCTGCTGCCATTGATCGAAGGCTGCACGGTCAACACCAAGCTGGGCATGGTCAAGACCGATCACATCCTGTTCATCGCCTCCGGCGCGTTCCACCTGAGCAAGCCGAGCGACCTGGTACCGGAGCTGCAAGGCCGCCTGCCGATCCGTGTCGAACTCAAGGCGCTGTCTCCGGAAGACTTCGAACGCATCCTGAGCGAGCCCCATGCGTCGCTGACCGAACAGTACTGTGCACTGCTCAAGACCGAAGGCCTGGACATCGAGTTTGCACCGGAAGGTATCAAGCGTCTGGCGCAGATTGCCTGGCAGGTCAACGAGAAGACCGAGAACATCGGTGCTCGTCGCCTGCACACGCTGCTCGAACGCCTGCTCGAGGAAGTCTCGTTCAGCGCCGGCGACCTGGCCAGCGCCCACAGCGAAACGCCGATCCGGATCGACGCCGAGTACGTCAACAGCCACCTGGGTGAATTGGCGCAGAACGAAGACCTGTCGCGGTATATCCTGTAACCCGGCGTCTTCTCTGTGGGGGCACGGCTTGCCGGCGATGGCGTCTGTCAGTACGCCATCGCCGGCAAGTCGTGCTCCCACAGGGAGACAAGTGGACGCGCCATACCCTACGGATCACAGGCCATGACCAAACTCCCCACCGCCATCAACCTGCACAAGGCCTCCAGGACCCTGACGCTGAAGTACGCGCCGGACGAGGAGTACCACCTGCCCGCCGAATTCCTGCGAGTGCACTCGCCTTCCGCCGAGGTCCAGGGCCACGGCAAACCCATCCTGCAATACGGCAAGCTTGGCGTCGGCCTGACCAAGATCGAACCGGCCGGCCAATACGCACTGAAACTGACCTTCGACGACGGCCATGACAGCGGACTGTTCACCTGGGACTATCTGTACCAGTTGGCGGTGCGTCAGGAAGACCTGTGGAACGATTATCTCGCCGAGCTCAAGGCCGCCGGTAAAACCCGCGATCCCAACGAGTCCGTCGTCAAGCTGATGCTCTAGCTCAAGGGCTGGCGCTTTAGGGCGAATTTTCTAGACTCATCTGCTTCAATGCCCGCGCAGCAGCGTCAATGACTGGCCTGCTTGCGAAAAAAATTAAACTCGGGTAACCAATGGAGCTGGCAAGTTCCCTGCAAAGGAACCGGGGAGTTTCTTTGCACATGTTTCCTCATTGATCTCGATGCGGAATTAACGGTCACCCGAGCAGCGTACCTGGTATTGGCTGTGTGGCTTTACGGCATGGTCCGGGTACTCGTCTGACAATGGAGCGTCGTAGATGAGCAACAAGAACAACGATGACCTGAAGAACCAGGCTTCGGAGAATACCCTTGGCTTGAACCCCGTCGTCGGCTTGCGCAGGAAAGACCTGCTGGCCTCTGCCCGAATGGTGCTGACCCAGACCCTCAAGCAACCGCTGCACAGTGCCAGGCACGTTGCCCATTTTGGCGTCGAACTCAAGAAAGTCCTGTTCGGTAAATCCGAACTGCAGCCTTCGAGCGACGACCGCCGCTTCACCGATCCGGCCTGGAGCCAGAACCCTCTCTACAAGCGTTATCTGCAAACCTACCTGGCGTGGCGCAAGGAGCTGCACGCCTGGATCGATGAAAGCAATCTCCCGCCCCAGGACATCAGCCGCGGGCACTTCGTCATCAACCTCATGACCGAAGCGATGGCGCCGACCAATACCGCGGCCAACCCGGCGGCCGTCAAGCGTTTCTTCGAAACCGGTGGCAAGAGCCTGCTCGATGGCCTGTCCCACCTGGCCAAGGACTTGGTGCACAACGGCGGAATGCCGAGCCAGGTCGATATGGGCGCATTCGAAGTGGGCAAAAGCCTGGGCGTGACCGAAGGCGCCGTGGTGTTTCGCAACGACGTGCTGGAGCTGATCCAGTACCGGCCCATCACCGAGCAGGTCCACGAACGACCGCTGCTGGTGGTGCCGCCACAGATCAACAAGTTCTACGTTTTCGACCTGAGCCCGGACAAGAGCCTGGCCCGCTTCTGCCTGCGCAGCAACGTGCAGACTTTCATCGTCAGTTGGCGCAACCCCACCAAGGAACAGCGCGAGTGGGGCCTGTCGACCTACATCGAGGCGCTCAAGGAAGCGGTGGATGTGGTCACGGCCATCACCGGCAGCAAGGATGTGAACATGCTCGGCGCGTGCTCGGGTGGCATCACCTGCACCGCGCTGCTGGGCCACTACGCCGCCCTCGGCGAGAAAAAAGTCAACGCCCTGACCCTGCTGGTGAGCGTGCTCGACACCACGCTGGACACCGACGTAGCGCTGTTCGTCGACGAACAGACCCTGGAGACCGCCAAGCGTCATTCCTATCAGGCCGGCGTGCTCGAAGGCCGCGACATGGCCAAGGTCTTCGCCTGGATGCGGCCCAACGACCTGATCTGGAACTATTGGGTCAACAACTACCTGCTGGGCAACGAACCGCCGGTATTCGATATCCTGTTCTGGAACAACGACACCACGAGGCTACCGGCGGCATTCCACGGCGACCTTATCGAAATGTTCAAGACCAACCCGTTGACTCGCCCCAACGCGCTTGAAGTGTGCGGCACGCCGATTGACCTCAAGCAGGTCACCTGCGACATCTTTGCCCTGGCCGGCACCAACGACCACATTACCCCCTGGAAGTCCTGCTACAAGTCGGCACAGCTGTTTGGCGGCAAAGTGGACTTCGTGCTGTCGAGCAGCGGTCATATCCAGAGCATTCTCAACCCACCGGGCAATCCCAAGTCACGCTACATGACCGGCGAAGACCTGCCGGCCAACCCCGAGGATTGGCAGGAAAACTCCACCAAGCATACCGACTCCTGGTGGCTGCACTGGCAAGCCTGGCAAGCCGAGCGCTCGGGCAAGCTGAAAAAGGCCCCGACCGTGCTGGGCAACAAGACCTATGTGGCGGGCGAGGCGGCGCCGGGTACTTATGTGCATGAGCGGTGAGGGCTGCTGCTCGTCTGGCGCGGGGGTGGGCTTGCTCACGAAAGTACTCCCGCAGCCGACATTGAGATTGAATGCAAGGCCCTCTTCGCGAGCAAGCCCGCTCCCACAGTCGGATCGATGTGAACCGGGAGGCCAGGCTCACACCAACCCGTTGTGGGAGCGGGCTTGCTCGCGAAGGCAGCGACTCGGTCTTTCAGACCGAACACAGGTATCCCAGACATGACCCACAGGGCTTGAAGCATGCCGCAACCGTACATCTTTCGTACCGTCGATCTGGATGGCCAGACCCTGCGCACCGCGGTACGTCCCGGCAAGCCTCACTTGACGCCTCTGCTGATCTTCAACGGTATCGGCGCCAACCTGGAGCTGGTATTTCCGTTCATCGAGGCCCTGGACCCGGACCTGGAGGTCATCGCCTTCGACGTGCCCGGCGTTGGCGGCTCGTCGACGCCCAGCCGGCCCTATCGTTTTCCCGGGCTGGCAAAGCTTGCCGCACGGATGCTCGATTATCTCGACTACGGGCAGGTCAGCGTGGTCGGCGTGTCCTGGGGCGGCGCCCTGGCCCAGCAGTTCGCCCACGACTACCCGGAACGCTGCAAGAAGTTGATATTGGCCGCTACCGCCGCCGGCGCGGTAATGGTGCCGGGCAAACCCAAGGTGCTGTGGATGATGGCGAGCCCTCGTCGCTATGTTCAGCCATCGCACGTACTGCGCATCGCTCCACTGATCTACGGCGGCTCGTTCCGTCGCGACCCGAACCTGGCGACCAGCCATGCGGCCCGGGTACGCTCGGCCGGCAAGCTCGGTTATTACTGGCAACTGTTCGCGGGGCTGGGCTGGACCAGCATCCACTGGCTGCACAAGATCCATCAGCCGACCCTGATCCTGGCCGGCGACGACGATCCGCTGATTCCGCTGATCAACATGCGCCTGCTGGCCTGGCGTATCCCCAATTCCCAATTGCACATCATCGATGACGGGCACCTGTTCCTGATTACCCGCGCCGAGGCCGTGGCGCCCATCATCATGAAATTCCTGCAGGAAGAACGTCAGCGGGCGGTCATGCACCCGCATCCCTCCGCGCGGGGTAGCGGTTGACGCCGCTCGTCGCGCCCGGCAGGAAGCCGGAACGCGCAACTTCCGAAACAGCGACTATGTTGTCTGGTTCGGTGTGTTTGTTTTTAGGGTTTAAAGGAGTTGACTCATGCGCGACAAGCCAGCGAAAGGTTCAATGCCCACCCCTGCCCACTTCATGAACGCACAAAGTGCGGTCACTGGCCTGCGAGGCAGGGATCTGCTGTCTACCTTGCGCAGCGTAGCCGCCCACGGCCTGCGCAACCCGGTGCACAGCGCCCGTCATGCATTGAAACTGGGCAGCCAGTTGGGGCGTGTGTTGTTGGGCGAGACCCTGCACCCCACCAGCCCCAACGATAAGCGCTTCGCCGATCCGACCTGGCAATTGAATCCGTTTTATCGTCGCAGCCTCCAGGCCTACCTGAGCTGGCAGAAACAGGTGAAGTGCTGGATCGACGAATGCGACATGAGCCCCGATGATCGTGCTCGCGCTCACTTCGCCTTCGCCCTGCTCAATGACGCCGTTTCGCCCTCCAATACCCTGCTCAATCCGCTGGCCATCAAGGAATTCTTCAATACGGGCGGCAACAGTCTGGTTCGCGGCGTCAGCCATCTGGTGGATGACCTGTTGCACAACGATGGCCTGCCACGACAGGTCACGCCCCAGGCGTTCGAGGTCGGCAGAAACCTGGCGACCTCGCCTGGCGCGGTGGTGTTTCGCAACGAGTTTCTGGAATTGATCCAATACAAGTCCATGAGCGAAAAGCAATACGCCAAGCCGTTGCTGATCGTGCCACCGCAAATCAACAAGTTCTATGTCTTCGACCTGAGCCCTTCCAATAGCCTGGTTCAATACGCCCTGAAAAACGATTTGCAGGTGTTCATCATCAGCTGGCGCAACCCCGATGTGCGCCACCGCGAATGGGGCCTGTCCAGCTACGTCGAGGCAACGGAAGAAGCCATGAACGCCTGCCGGGCGATCACCGGCTCACGCGATGTCAACCTGATGGGAGCTTGTGCCGGTGGGCTGATCATTGCGGCCCTGCAAGGCGTTCTCCAGGCCAAGCGCCAACTGCGTCGGGTCGCCAGCGCCACCTACCTGGTGAGCCTGCTGGACAGTGAGATCGACAGTCCGGCCACGCTGTTCATCGACGAACAGACCCTCGAAGCCGCCAAGCGCCGCTCCTACCAGAAAGGCATTCTCGATGGCCGCGAAATGGCCAGGGTTTTCGCCTGGATGCGGCCCAACGACCTGATCTGGAACTACTTCATCAACAATTACCTGCTGGGCAAGGAGCCACCGGCTTTCGACATCCTCTACTGGAATAACGACTCCACGCGGCTGCCGGCGGCCTATCACGGCGACCTGCTGGATTTCTTCAAGCACAACCCATTGACTCACCCCGGCGGGCTGGAAGTGTGCGGCACGCCGATCGACCTGCAAAAGGTCACCGTGGACAGCTTCAGCGTGGCCGGTATCAACGACCACATCACGCCCTGGGACGCGGTGTATCGCTCGACGCTTCTGTTGGGGGGTGACCGACGCTTCGTGCTGTCCAACAGCGGCCATATCCAGAGCATCATCAACCCGCCGGGCAACCCCAAGGCCACCTACATCGAAAACCCGAAACTGAGCGGCGATCCACGGGCCTGGTACTACGATGCAAAACACGTCGAGGGCAGTTGGTGGCCGCAATGGCTGGGCTGGATTCAGGAGCGCTCCGGTGCTCGGAACGAAACCCTGACAAGCCTGGGCAGCGCGAACTATCCGCCCATGGAAGCGGCGCCCGGCACCTATGTGCGTGTGCGCTGACCTCTCGCCCTGGGCGGGGAAAGGACCGTGGCACGTCTCTATCATTAAGAAGATCGGATGAAAACCCGCGACCGTATTCTTGAGTGTGCCCTGCAGTTGTTCAACGACAAGGGCGAGCCAAACGTTTCCACCCTGGAAATCGCCAATGAAATGGGCATCAGCCCGGGTAACCTCTACTACCACTTTCATGGCAAGGAGCCGCTGGTTCTCGCGTTGTTCGAGCGATTCCAGAGCGAGCTGTCGCCACTGCTGGACCCGCCCGCCGATGCGCATCTGGCGCCGGAGGATTACTGGCTGTTCCTGCACCTGATCGTCGAGCGCCTGGCCCAGTACCGGTTCCTGTTCCAGGACTTATCGAACCTGGCCGGACGCCTGCCGAAACTGGCCAAGGGCATCCGCCAATTGCTCAACGCTCTGAAACGTACCCTGGCCTCGCTGCTGGCGCAGCTCAAGGCGCGTGGACTGCTGGTCAGCGATACCCAGGCCCTGGGGCAACTGGTGGAGCAGATCACTCTGACGTTGCTGTTCTCGCTGGACTATCAACGGGTTCTGGACCGCGAGGCCGACGTCCGGCTGGTGGTCTACCAGATCATGATGCTGGTGGCTCCGCATCTGCCACTCGCGGCCAAGGTGGCGACCGAGCGGCTGGCGTTGCGCTATCTCGAAGACGACGAGTAGTCCCTGTAGGAGCGAGCAGGCTCGCTTCCACAGGGACACGCATCACGAACAAAAACGCCCGACCTTCACAGGCCGGGCGTTTTCTTGTGTGCCCTGAAAAATCAGGACTGACTGGTTGGCGTCGATGGAACCGGCGCTGGAGTCGGGGTGGCAACCGGGGTCGGAGCCGAGGCGGAGTTTGCCGTACTCGCTACACTCGCTGTGCTCGTCGGGGTCGCCGGTTTGGCCGCTGCCGCCGGTGCCTTTGGCGTGGCCGCTTTCTTCACGGCAGGTTTTTTCGCGGCGGCAGGTTTGGCGGCTGGCTTGGCCGCTGGTTTTGCTGCCGGTTTGGCCGCTGCAGGTTTCGCCGCAGCGGTTTTCGCCGCTGGTTTCGCGGCTGCCTTGGCGGCAGGTTTCGCAGCTGCCTTGGCTGCTGCTACCGGCTTGGCCGCCGCTTTGGCTGCAGGCTTGGCCGCGGCGGTTTTTGCCGCTGGCTTGGCCGCTGCCTTCACCGCAGGTTTAGCAGCGGTTTTTGCCGCGGCTTTAACCAGTGGCTTGGCTGCCGTCTTGGTGGCCGGTTTGGCCGCTGCCGTCTTGGCCGCCACCGGTGTGACCTTGGCCCCGGTGAGTTTTTCGATCTGCTTGGTCAATGCGTCGACCTTGCTGTGCAGCGCCTTGACTTCACTGCTGCTGGGCACGCCCAGGCGAGAGATAGCACTGTTGAGGCGCTTGTCGAAAGCCCCTTCCAGTTCGCCCCACTTGCCCAACGCACTTTCCTTCACGCCGCTCATTCGCGACTTGGCAGACCCGGCAGTGTCCTTGGCAGCATCGACTTGCTTGGCCACTGCCGTTTTGGTGAGTTTTTCGGCCTTCTCGCCGTCCTTAACCAGGGACTCGAAGAGTTTGCTGCCGTCAGTGTCGATCTTCGAGTACACGCCTAAACCAGCAAGCCAGATTTTGCGGGAATATTTTTCAATCTTCCCGGCCCACGAGCTGCTTTCTTTTTCGGTGCTTTTTTTGCCAGCCATCCCGTTCTCCTTAATGTTTACGCGCCACACGTTCGAGCAATGCCGTCAGCTCATCGAGCTTGGCAGAGAGTGCCTCAACGTCATGTTTAGACGGAATGCCGATACGATTCAAGGCACTTGCAACACGGGCGTCGAATACCTTCTCGACTTTATCGAGTTGTGATTCGACCCTGGACTTGAAAGTGCTGACCTCGGCCTTGGCCTCGATCAGTTCGCTGTTGGCCGCTTCAAGTTTGCCGGAAATTTTCTTTTTGCCTTTGGTTTCAACAACTTCACCCGCTTTGACCAGCTCCTGGAAGTACTCGCTGCCTTCCTGGCCCACCTTGACATAGGCGCCCAGGCCAGCCAGCCAGATCTTGCGCGCGTAGGTTTTCACGTCGCTCAGCGTGGAGGATTCAACGTCGGTTTTTTTCTTCAGAATAACTTTGGCCATGGTGCACCTCACGGGAAGACAGATGGGAGGAACTGCCCGCACACGGACGGGCTCAGGCACAAAGTAGTGAGAATTTTTAGAAACAACACCCTAACAACTGACGCAGTTCCCGGGTGCAATGATATCCGGTGGGAGCGGGCTTGCTCGCGAATGCGGTGGATCATTCAATGTCGATGCCGACTGATCCGGCGCCTTCGCGAGCAAGCCGGCTCCCACAAGGTCCAGTGGAAAACTCAAGACAGCGACAAGCCCTTCGATCGATCAGGCCAGCGCCTTGTCCAGCGCCTTTTCGATTTCCGTCTTGATCATGCCGCTCATGGCCGACATCAGCAGGCCCAGCTTCACATCGACGCGAATCAAGTCCTCGCCGACCTCCACCTGGCCTTCGACTCCGGAGCCCTTGAACTCAAGCGTGTCGCCAGACCACCGCGGCTTCAGGCCGTAGCTGTCGGATAATTTCTGCGCCAACTGGTCGGCCTTCGCGCGGGCCGCTTCCTTGCCCAGGTCGTGGGCACGCTCAACACTGATTCTGGCCATCTGCTGACTCCTGATATATCCGCAATTACCGGGACTGCGTCAAAACGTCCCGGCGGTGGTCCATCTTACCTTCAGCCTTGCCAAGACAAAGCCCTTCACCGGGGATTAGAATGTCCCGCATTCTTTTTTGGTGACAGCGATATGACTGATCAGCGCAAAGGCAGCGATGCCGAACCCACCACTCACTTCGGCTTCAAGAACGTGCCGGAAAGCCAGAAGGCGGAAAAAGTCGCTGAGGTTTTCCACTCGGTAGCCGCCAAATATGACTTGATGAACGACCTGCTCTCGGGTGGCATGCATCGTCTGTGGAAGCGTTTCGCGATCGAGTTGTCGGGCGTGCGCAGCGGCAATCGCGTGCTGGACATCGCCGGCGGCACGGGCGACCTGACGAAAAAATTCTCCCACATCGTCGGGCCGACCGGCCAGGTGGTACTCGCCGACATCAACGAGTCCATGCTCAAGGTCGGCCGTGACCGCCTGCTGGACCTGGGTGTGGCCGGCAATGTCGAGTTCGTCCAGGCCGACGCCGAGAAGCTGCCGTTCCCCGACAACCATTTCGACTGCGTGACCATCGCCTTCGGCCTGCGCAACGTCACCCATAAGGAGGACGCCCTGCGCTCGATGCTGCGTGTGCTCAAGCCCGGTGGCCGCCTGTTGGTGCTGGAGTTCTCCAAGCCGACCAATGCGCTGATGTCCAAGGCCTACGATGCCTATTCGTTCGCCTTCATGCCGTTGATGGGCAAACTGATCACCAACGATGCGGACAGCTATCGCTACCTGGCCGAATCGATCCGCATGCACCCGGACCAGGAAACCCTGAAGTCGATGATGGTCGAGGCCGGTTTCGACCGTGTGACCTACCACAACATGACCTCGGGCATCGTGGCCCTGCACCGCGGTATCAAGCCCTGATGCTGCTCACCGGCCTGCTCGCCAGTGTCGAACTCGGCATCAACCGGGTATTGCGCCTGGACAGCACGGCGCTGGCGCGCCTGACGCACCTGAGCGGCAAAGTGATTGCCGTGGATTGCCGCAGCCCGGCCCTGCGACTGTTCATCCTGCCCAGTGACGAGGGCCTGATGCTCGCCGCCCACTGGGAAGCCGAAGCGGACTGCACGCTGCGCGCCCCGGCATCGAGCCTGCTGAATCTGGCTTTGAGCAAGGACAAGACAGCGGTGCTGCACAGTCCCGATGTGGAACTGGACGGCGACAGCGGCGTGCTGCTGGAGCTAGCGGCGATTCTCCAGGATCTGGAACTGGACTGGGAATATGAGCTCTCCCGCTGGCTCGGCCCAGTGGCCACCCAGTTGCTCAGTGGTCATCTGCGCAGCCGCACGCGCTGGTACCGGCAGGGGTTTGCCAGCCTGGGACAGAATTTGAGTGAATACCTGGCCGAAGAATCGCGTACGCTCGTGGGCAAACGCGAAGCCGAAGCTCGTTTTAGTGAACTGGACCGGATCAAACTCGATCTGGAACGACTCGAGGCGCGCTTCGAGCGCCTTTCCCGATCCCTTGAAACCAAGCGATAACGCATGAAGCTGCTTGCCGTCCGCCGTCTGTTGCGCATCCAGCGCGTCGTGATCCGCTACCGCCTCGATGACCTGCTGTTCGCCCTGCCATTGCCCTGGTTTCTGCTGGCACTGCGTTTCGTGCTGCCCTGGCGCTGGTTCCCTCGTCGAACGCTGGACCTGAGCCGCGGCGCACGCCTGCGCCTGGCCTTGCAGGACCTGGGGCCGATCTTCATCAAGTTCGGCCAGATCCTTTCCACCCGGCGCGACCTGTTGCCCGAAGACATCGCCGACGAGTTGATGCTGTTGCAGGACCGCGTACCGCCGTTCGATTCCAAACTGTCGGTGGCGCTGATCGAGGAGCAACTGGGCAAGAAGATCAGCGAGGTCTTCAGCCGCTTCGACGTCGAACCGCTGGCCTCGGCGTCGGTGGCCCAGGTCCATGCCGCCCAGCTCAAGAGCGGCGAAGAGGTCGTGGTCAAGGTCATCCGGCCAGGCCTCAAGCCGGTGATCGCCCAAGACCTGGCATGGCTGTTCATCCTCGCCCGCGCCGCCGAGCGGCTATCGGCCGATGCACGGCTGCTGCATCCGGTGGACGTGGTCACGGACTACGAGAAAACCATCTACGACGAACTCGACCTGTTGCGTGAGGCGGCCAACGCCAGCCAGTTACGCCGCAACTTCGAAGGCTCGCCCATGCTCTATGTGCCGCAAGTCTACTGGGACTGGTGCCGGCCGAAAGTGCTGGTGATGGAGCGCATCTACGGCATCCAGGTCACCGACCTGGCCACCCTGGCCGACCAGCGCACCGACATGAAGCTGCTGGCCGAGCGCGGCGTGGAGATTTTCTTCACCCAGGTGTTTCGTGACAGCTTCTTCCATGCCGACATGCACCCGGGCAACATCTTTGTCAGCACCGTGCAGCCCTGGAGCCCGCAGTACATTGCCATCGACTGCGGCATCGTCGGCAGCCTGACTCCCGAAGACCAGGACTACCTGGCCCGCAACCTGTTTGCGTTCTTCAAGCGTGACTACCGCCGTGTCGCGCAATTGCACATCGACTCCGGCTGGGTGCCGGCCGAGACCAAGCTCAACGAATTCGAAGCGGCGATCCGCACCGTGTGCGAACCGATCTTCGAAAAACCGTTAAAAGATATTTCCTTCGGCCAGGTGCTGATGCGCCTGTTCCAGACCGCGCGTCGCTTCAACATGGAGGTCCAGCCGCAGCTGGTACTGTTGCAGAAAACCCTCCTGAACATCGAAGGGCTCGGTCGTCAGTTGTACCCGGACCTGGACCTGTGGAACACCGCCCAGCCTTTCCTGGAACGCTGGATGCGCGAGCGCGTCAGCCCCAAAGCCTTGCTGGGCAACGTACAGAGCCAGTTCGAACAGATCCCGCACCTGGCCAACATGACCCGCGACCTGCTCGAACGCATGTCCCAGCCCCATGCCCAGGACCCGTCACCGCCGTGGAAACAGCGCAAGGACGACTGGTTCCTGCGCCTGCTCGGCGCCGCTCATCTGGGCGGCGGCGCGGCAGTAGCCGCTGGGGGGCCATTGAACGAATTGGGGCATTGGCCCGCGATTATCATGGTGGCGGTCGGTTTGTATCTGGTCGTTCGCCGATAGCCAGCACCCGCTCGCACTGGCACACTGTTTCAACGTTGGGCCCGCCATCTTGAAGCGCGAGGCCCATGGTCGGAGTCGAAGATGAAAAACTGGCAGGACGAGATCAAATGGGACGCTGACGGTCTGGTGCCGGCCATCGCCCAGGATCACAAGACCGGGCGCGTGCTGATGATGGCCTGGATGAATCGCGAAGCACTGGCCCTGACCGCTGCCGAGAACCGCGCCATCTATTGGTCACGTTCCCGTGGCAAGCTGTGGCGCAAGGGTGAAGAATCCGGCCATGTGCAGCATTTGCACGAAATGCGCCTGGACTGCGACGGCGACGTCATCATCCTGATGGTCGAACAGGTCGGCGAGATTGCCTGCCACACCGGCCGTCAAAGCTGCTTCTATCGCGTCTTCGAGAACGGCGACTGGAAAACCGTCGACCCGGTGCTCAAGGACCCGCACGCCATTTATTCAGGACATACCCATGAGTGACACCCTGACCCGCCTGGCCCAGGTGCTGGAAGAGCGCAAAGGCGCCGCCGCCGAGAGCTCCTATGTCGCCAGCCTGTACCACAAGGGCCTGAACAAGATTCTGGAAAAAGTCGGCGAGGAATCGGTCGAAACCATCATCGCCGCCAAGGACGCCGCCATCAGCGGCGACTGCAGCGATGTGATCTACGAGACCGCCGACCTGTGGTTCCACAGCCTGGTCATGCTGGCCCAACTGGGGCAGCACCCGCAGGCCGTACTGGATGAACTGGACCGTCGCTTCGGTCTGTCCGGGCATGTCGAGAAAGCCTCGCGCCCGTCCGCCTGATCAACTTTTGAGAGGAATAGCCACATGGGTATTTTTGACTGGAAACACTGGCTCGTCATCCTGGTCGTCGTGGTGCTGGTGTTCGGCACCAAGAAACTGAAGAACCTCGGCACCGATGTCGGTGAGTCGATCAAGGGCTTTCGCAAGGCCATGAACGATGACGAGAAACCGGCCGACCCGACAGCCGCTCCCGCCCAACCCGTGCAGCCGACCCAGCCGGTACACCCCCAGGCGGCCCAGCCGGTGAATGCGCCACACACCATCGATGTGCAGGCACAGAAAGTCGAAGAGCCGACCCGCAAAGACTCGTGAGCACTGACTAATGTTTGGGATCAGCTTCACTGAACTGCTGCTCGTCGGCCTCGTCGCCCTGCTGGTGCTGGGCCCCGAGCGCCTGCCGGGTGCTGCGCGCACCGCCGGCCTGTGGATCGGCCGCCTGAAGCGCAGCTTCAATGCGATCAAACAGGAAGTTGAGCGTGAAATCGGTGCCGACGACATCCGTCGGCAGCTTCACAACGAACACATTCTGTCCCTCGAGCAGGAAGCGCGGAAGATCTTCACACCGACCCAGCAGGAGCCAACGCCGGTCCAGCCGGCAGTCGAGCCGGCGAACGCACCCCAGGCCCAGCCCCAGGTGGGTGACACCGCGCCGGCAGTGGCCGAGCCCGCAAGATCGACGGAACCTGCCCCGACGGTGCCAGCGTCCGCCGCTCCCAACGACCCTACTTTGCCGCCGCGAGCCCCATGAGCGATATCCCAGAGAACGACCAGCCAATGCCGCTGGTATCGCACCTCACCGAGTTGCGCACCCGCCTGCTGCGCTGTGTCGCGGCGGTATTCATCATCTTCGCCGGGCTGTTTGCCTTTACCCAGCAGATCTACACCTTCGTCTCCACGCCGCTGCGCCAGTACCTGCCGGAAGGCGCGACGATGATCGCCACCGACGTGTCGTCGCCGTTCCTGACGCCGTTGAAACTGACGATGATGGTCTCGCTGTTCCTGGCGATTCCCGTGATCCTGCATCAGATCTGGGGCTTCATTGCGCCAGGCCTGTACAAGCACGAAAAACGCATCGCCGTACCGCTGCTGGTGTCCAGCATCCTGCTGTTCTACACCGGGATGGCCTTCGCCTACTTCCTGGTGTTCCCGCTGATCTTCAAGTTCTTCGCCGCCGCGACCCCGTCCGGCGTCGAGATGATGACCGACATCACCAGCTACCTGGATTTCGTCATGACGCTGTTCTTCGCCTTCGGCGTGGCGTTCGAAATTCCCGTGGCGGTGGTGCTGCTGGTCTGGATCGGCGTGGTGGACGTGGCGTACCTGAAGAAGATCCGTCCGTACGTGATCATCGGCTGCTTCGTGGTCGGCATGATCCTGACGCCACCGGACATCTTCTCCCAGACCCTCCTGGCGGTCCCGATGTGGCTGCTGTTCGAGGTCGGCGTGCTGTTCGGTGGTCTGGTGCGCAAGCGCAGCGAGCATCCGGACGACGAGGCGGACGAACAATCGGCCGACGACCATAACGACCAGCCGCCAGCGACCCAAGCGTGAACCTGCTGCTGCTCGAAGAGGCCGACTTCATCGGGCCGGACCGGGTCGTCCTGCGCGACCGTCGATTGACCCACATGCAGGAAGTCCATCGCAGTGCCGTTGGCGACAGCCTACGGGTCGGGCGCATCGGAGGGTTGATGGGCTCCGCCCAGGTGCTGCGCCTGGAAGCCCGCGAGGCTGAGCTGCAAGTCACTCTGGACCAGCCGCCACCGGCCAAGCTGCCACTGACGCTGGTACTGGCACTGCCGCGCCCGAAGATGCTCCGGCGGGTATTCCAGACCGTCGCCACCATGGGCGTGCCACGGGTGATCCTGGTCAACAGCTATCGGGTGGAAAAAAGCTTCTGGCAGACCCCGTTCCTGGAGCCGGAGGCCATTCGCGAACAGCTGATCCTCGGCCTGGAGCAGGCCAGGGACAGCGTGCTGCCTGAAGTCATCATCGAGAAACGCTTCAAGCCCTTCGTCGAAGACCGCCTGCCGGCCCTGACCAATGGCACCCTGGGCCTGGTCGGTCATCCGGGTAACTACCCCCCCTGCCCCCGGGCGCTGGCAGAACCCATCACCCTGGCGATCGGCCCGGAAGGCGGCTGGATCCCCTACGAAGTCGACCTGCTGGCCAAGGCCGGCCTGCAACCGGTGCAGTTGGGCGAGCGAATCCTGCGGGTCGAGACGGCGGTCACGGCGCTGCTCGCTCGGCTGTTCTGACCCCCCGTTTCACGATCTTCAGTTCATTTCTACAGATCCCTCCCGAACCGCCGATACAGTCCCCATAAAACCAATTCGATGCTCCAGGGGAGTGACAGCATGTTCCGATGGCTTGGAAATGTAAGCGTTAATCGCAAACTCGGCGCAGGCTTTGGCCTGGTGCTGTTCCTCACGTTGATGATTGCCTTCACCGGCTGGAGCAGCCTGGGCAATGTCATCAGCCGAGGCGACAAGCTGGGGTTCATTGCCAGTCTCAACGACTTGAGCAAGGACCTGAACCTGGCGAGCATCGACTACAACACCACACGGGGCGAGAAAGGGCCGCAGCAGGTCAACGACCTGCTTGGCAAGCTGGAAGCCGGGCTCAATACCGCCCGCCAGTTGATCGAACAACCGGCCGATGTGGCGCTGATCGACAAGCAACTGGCCGCCGTCGCCGAATACAAGGGCGCCTTTGCCCTGATGACCCGCGCCACCGTCAACCGTGAAGATGCACGCAGCAAGCTGGGCGCCAGCGCCGACAACGCCGTGGCCCGCGTCGCCGAAGTGGAGAAAGCGGCGCTGCAAGCTGGCGATGTCACTCAGTTCAATAGCGTGGTCACCCTGAGCAAAGCGATCCAGCAAGCGCGCTACCAGGTTCGCGGCTACACCTACAGTGGCAAGAGCGATGCCCAGCAACCTGCCCTCGACGCCATCGATAACGTCCTGAAGTTGCTTGCACGCCTGCCCGATCAGTTGCCAGCCGAACACGCCGCCAACCTGCAGCAGGCCAACGACTCGTTCAATCTCTATCGCGCGGCCGTGGCCCAGTTCCGCGACTCGCAGATCGACAACGCCGCCGCGCAACAGCGCATGACCGAGCAAGGCCAGGTGTTGATCGACGCCAGCCAGAAACTGACCGTATCCCAGACCGCCGTGCGTGACCACGACGCGGCCCAGGCCAAGACCGTCCTGATTGCCGCTGCCGCGTTGGCGTTGCTGTTCGGGGTGATTGCCGCCACCTTCATTACCCGGCAGATCGTCGGCCCGCTGGCCCAGACGCTGACGGTGGCCGAACGCGTGGCCGCCGGTGACCTGACCCACAACCTCACCTCCGATCGCCGCGACGAACTCGGCCAGCTGCAACGGGCCATGCAAAGCATGACCGTGGGCCTTCGGCAACTGATCGGGGGCATCGGCGAAGGCGTCACTCAGATCGCCAGCGCCGCCGAACAGCTTTCGGCCGTGACCGAGCAAACCAGTGCCGGCGTCAACAGCCAGAAAGTGGAGACCGATCAGGTTGCCACCGCCATGCACGAAATGACCGCCACGGTGCAGGAAGTGGCACGCAACGCCGAGGAAGCCTCGGAGGCTGCCGTCGCCGCCGACCAGCAGGCTCGTGAAGGCGACAAGGTGGTGGGCGAAGCCATCGCCCAGATCGAGCGTCTGGCGCTGGAAGTCGGCAACTCCACCGCCGCCATGGGCGACTTGAAGCGCGAAAGCGACAAGATCGGCAGCGTGCTGGACGTGATCAAGTCCGTGGCCCAGCAGACCAACCTGCTGGCGCTCAACGCCGCCATCGAGGCCGCCCGCGCCGGTGAAGCCGGACGTGGTTTCGCAGTGGTCGCCGATGAAGTCCGCAGCCTGGCCCAGCGCACCCAGAAGTCCACCGAGGAAATCGAAGAGCTGATCCTGGGGCTGCAGAACGGCACCGAGCAGGTCGCGACCATCATGGACAACAGCCGCAGCCTGACCGACAGCAGCGTCGAACTGACCCGCCGCGCCGGCGGTTCCCTGGAAAACATTACCCGCACGGTCTCGGCCATCCAGTCGATGAACCAGCAGATCGCTGCCGCCGCCGAGCAGCAGAGCGCCGTGGCCGAGGAGATCAACCGCAGCGTGCTCAACGTGCGCGATGTCTCGGAGCAAACGGCATCGTCCAGCGAAGAAACTGCTGCCTCCAGTGCCGAACTGGCGCGATTGGGCGTGCACTTGCAGACGCTGGTGGGGAGATTCAAGGTCTGATCCCCTCGTAGCGAGGCGCCCGTCCTGGGCGCCCTTGCCCGGTTCCTCCTATGGGAAGCGTGCTCGCCCGTGAAGATGCCGGCACATCCAACATCCCCCGCAAACCGACCCACCGCTTTCGCGAGCAAGCCCGCTCCCACAGGGATGTATGGTGAATGCCATGTTGCCTTGGGCATCCAGCAACTGATCGAGCTCGGTAGTTTGCTGGCAAACCGGGCGCTGGATAGCGTCGACCCTCGACCATAGTCTGACTGGCCAGGGGAAGCCAGGTGCGGATTTGGCGAAGGGATGGTTTCCCTCGCCACATCCACCGGTGCGCTCCAAATCCTGGACCCAACAAAAAGCCCCGCTTCCTTTCAGAAGCGGGGCTTTTTGTGCATCAGGCCAGTTGAGGCTGGGCACTGACCGGCTGAAGCGGTAGCAACGGCGCATGAGGATCGGCATTGACCGACTCACGCCACGCTGCCAGCCACTCGGGATGGCTCTCGCTCCAGACCTGCTCATGCAGGCGGGACAGGGCCACCGGGTCGCTCAACAGCGCCAGGCGCTCGGCATTGCTGAGGCCGGCCGGACCAACCTTCAAGGCATGGCGAACGCGTTCGCCCCGCAGCCATTCGATCGGCTCGGCCTTGCCGTGCCGCGATGTGGCCAAGGCATACGCCAAGGCGTTTTGCTGTGGGTCGACGACCGCCCGAATGAAACCGTCGTTCAGCGCATGCCAGCGGTTCTCATGGGCATACTGGTCGGTCGACAACAGTTCCTGCGGCGGAGCGTACTCCTCCGGGATCAGGAACAGGCTTTCATCGCGCGACTTCAAGCCCAGGCCCACGCGGCTGGAGATCACCGAGACCGGGATCGACAGCATCAGCGAGCCGACGATCGGCACCAGCCACCACAGGAAGCTGGGGTTCAGCCAGATCACCAGCAACGCCCAGAGGAAGCCCAGCAAGGTCTGCGGACCGTGGCGCTTGACCGCTTCGCTCCAGGGCGTCGAGTCGTCGTCACGTTTCGGCGAGTTCCAGGTGGCGGCCCAGCCGAGGAACGCGGCCAATACGAAACGGGTGTGGAAGATCATCCGGACCGGTGCCAGCAGCATGGAGAACAGCATCTCCAGCAACATCGACAGCGTCACCTTGAACTTGCCACCGAACTCCTTCGCACCCTTGGCCCAGATCAGCACGACACTGAGCAGCTTGGGCAGGAACAGCAGCACGATGGTCGTCGAGAACAGCGCGATGGCCTTCTCCGGATGCCATTGCGGCCATAGCGGATACAACTGGCGCGGTTCGAGGAAGTACTGCGGCTCCATCAGCGTATTGACCGCCAGCAGCGCGGTGGACAACACCAGGAAGAAGAACCACAGTGGCGCCGACAGGTAGGACATCACCCCGGTCAGGAACACCGCACGGTGTACCGGGTGCATGCCCTTGACCAGGAAGAGCCGGAAGTTCATCAGGTTGCCGTGGCACCAGCGACGGTCACGCTTGAGTTCGTCCAGCAGGTTCGGCGGCAATTCCTCATAGCTGCCCGGCAGGTCATAGGCAATCCACACGCCCCAGCCGGCACGGCGCATCAGTGCTGCTTCGACGAAGTCGTGGGACAGGATCGCACCGGCGAAGGCACCTTTGCCGGGCAATGGCGCCAGGGCGCAATGCTCGATGAAGGGCTTCATGCGGATGATCGCATTGTGTCCCCAGTAATGGGATTCGCCCAACTGCCAGAAGTGCAGGCCGGCGGTGAACAGCGGACCGTAGACCCGTGTCGCGAATTGCTGCATGCGCGCATACAGCGTGTCCATGCCCGAAGCCTTCGGCGCGGTCTGGATGATGCCGGCGTCCGGCGTGGCTTCCATCAGGCGCACCAGGCTGGTCAGGCATTCGCCGCTCATGACGCTGTCGGCATCAAGCACGACCATGTACTTGTAATCGCTGCCCCAACGACGGCAGAAATCGTCGAGGTTACCGCTCTTGCGCTTCACGCGACGACGGCGACGACGGTAGAAGATCTTGCCGAAGCCGCCAGCCTCGCGGCAGACGTCCAGCCAGGCTTGCTGCTCGGCCACGCAGATGTCGGTTTCGTTACTGTCGCTGAGCACGAAGAAATCGAAACGATCCAGGTCGCCAGTGGCGGCTACCGACTCGAAGGTTGCCCGCAAACCGGCAAACACCCGAGGCACATCTTCGTTGCAGATCGGCATGACCAGCGCGGTACGGGCGTCCTTGGGGATCGGCTCGTTGCCGGCGCTGGCCCCGGAGATACGGTACTTGTCGCGTCCGGTGAGCAGTTCCAGGAAGCCCATCAGGGCGGTCCAGAAACCGGCCGATACCCAGCAGAACAGGATACCGAACAGGATCAGGATGCTGGTCTGCAGCGCATACGGCAGCACTTGCGTGGCGGTTTGCGACAACGGCTGGTGCAGGACTTCGTCCAGGTCCACGAGCGACCAGCCCTGATACGGCATGATGCCTTTCATGTACCAACCGGCGACAATGGTCTGGCCGAGCATCAGCAGCAACAGGATGTAGCGCCGTGTCGAGCCCACGGTACGCCAGCGCGCCTCGGGCAGCACGCGGGCGTCCTTCGGTGGCTTCGGCGGGTTGGTACGGCCGGTAATACGCCGCCACGCACGCACCAGGATATTGGTACGCCAGGGCTCCGGCACGACTTTGGTCCGTCGAATTGGTGGTGTCGCCTTCAGGCACACCCGACCACTGGCGTCGAGCGCCAGCATTTCGGCGTCCTCCAGCTCTTCGGCTGTGCTCAAGGTCAGACGACGCCCCACTGAAGCCTGCGCCGCTTCGCCGGGCTCATCGAAGGTCGAGGACGAAAGCCGCTGGTGCAGTTCGCTGAAGGATGAGCAGCCCGCCAGCTCGGCGCGCTGCTCGTCGGTCATTGGCAAATGGGCCAGGTATTCGCTGAGCGTCTCTGGCTGTACTGGCGTATTACTCATCGGCTGGCAACTGATAGCTCCAGGTTTCGGTCAGGACTTGTTCAGTCGGTTCCGGTTCCTGCGGGGTTGGGGTCGCCTCTACGGCGGTGGACGCCTTGACGGCCTTGGCTTCTTCTTTGGCTTGCTGCTGCTCTTTTTCTTTCTCTTTTTCGCTCTGCTGCTTGGCGACCTTGTCTGCCTTGGCAAGGGTCGTAGTCACGGCATGCGACGCGGCAGGGGCTTCGACAGGCGTCAGCGGACGGACCAGCGCCGCACGCATTTCGGTAGCCTGTTTAGGATCCTTGACCTTCAGGCGCAAGGTCAGGCGCCAGCCCTTGGTTTCAGGGTTGTAGCGAACGTTGTTCTCGACGACCTCGGCGTTGTCGCCGACGCTCACCTGGCTGCGCACTTCTGCATCTTCCGGCAGCGCTTGCAGGGAAGGCCCTTCGAAATCCACCAGGTAGGCCACACTGCCGTCCGGCTGGCGGATCAGGTTGGACTGTTTCACGTCACCGGTGGAACGCAGGGTCTGCTTGACCCAGGCGCTGTCCGGCGAATGCAGGCTGGCCTCGTCGAGGGTCCAGTGCAGGCGGTAGGAGAAGTCCAGCGGCTGACCAGGCTCAGGCAGTTTTTCCGGACTCCAGAAGGCAACGATGTTGTCGTTGGTTTCATCGGCGGTCGGAATCTCTACCAGATCCACAGTGCCCTTGCCCCAGTCGCCTTTGGGTTCGATCCAGGCGCTCGGACGCTTGTCGTAGCGATCGTCCAGGTCTTCGTATTGGCTGAAGTCGCGGCCACGTTGCAGCAGGCCGAAACCACGCGGGTTTTCTACCGAGAAGTTGCTCACGGCCAAGTGTTTCGGGTTGTTCAGCGGACGCCAGATCCATTCGCCGTTGCCGGCATGGATCGACAGGCCATTGGAGTCGTGCAGCTCGCGGCGATAATTGAGCACCTTGGACGGCTGGTTGGCGCCGAACAGGAACATGCTCGTGAGCGGGGCAACGCCCAGCTTGCTGACACGATCACGCAGGAACATCCGTGCCTTCACATCGACCACGGTATCGGTGCCTGGACGCAGGGTCAGGCGATAGGCGCCGGTGGCCCGTGGCGAGTCCAGCAGGGCAAAGATCACCAGGTGCTTGTCGGTCGGTTTCGGACGCTGGATCCAGAACTCACGGAAACGCGGGAATTCCTCGCCGGATGGCAAGGCGGTGTCGATGGCCATGCCACGAGCGGACAAGCCATAAGTCTGGCCCTTGCCAATGACGCGGAAATAGCTCGCGCCCAGCATGGTCATGATTTCGTCTTGCTTGTCGGCCTTGTTGATGGGGTACAGCACGCGGAAACCCGCGTAGCCCAGCTGTTCGGTGGCCTTTGGATCGAACTGCACGTCACCGAAATCGAAGCGCGTCGGGTCATACTTGATCTCTTCGACGTTAGTCGCGGTGATCTCGTTGATTTTCACCGGTGTGTCGAAATGCATGCCCTGGTGATAGAACGACAGCCTGAATGGTGTCTTTTGGTCAGCCCACTCAGCTTTTTCGGTGCGGAAACGGATTTTCTGATAGTCGGCGAACTTCATATCGCGAAATTCGTTTGGCAGGTTGCTGCGCGGGACTTCGAATTTTTGCCCGGCCAGTTCCTGAGCCTTCGCCGATACATCATCCAGGCTGAATGCCCACAGTTGGCCCGCGCCGAGCAGGCACAACAGGGCAGAACCCGCTACCAGAGCGTTTCTAAACCGTTTGGCAGACATTTTTGGTGCATTACAGGGACTAACAATCACGAGCAACCCTCGCCGAAAACAGATCAAAAAACCAACGGCCAGTTAAGGTATCCGCTTGGTAACGGCATTGAAAAACCGACCTTGCGAAGCACTCTTGCCAAGTTGGCGAGCATTGTTCCGACTCCGATGGGACAAAATGATTCCCCAAACGGTCCAGGACAAGTCTCTACCTAAGTCAAATGGACCGGCGAACGCCGATCCCCCGTAGCGCGCGATTATCTAGCAGGCCGCGTGACAACGCATCAGGGGCAACAAAGTATTTATCGAGAAAACTCCCTGTTTAGCCTCGAAATCGGACCGAAAAGGTGTTTCAAACGCTTTCAGACCTGTAACAAAAAGGTTACCGGGCCATCATTGACCAGATGCACTTGCATGTCGGCGCCGAATCTACCTGATGCCACAATGCTATGCACCTGTTTCGCCTGGGTGACGAGATAGTTGAACAACTCTTCGCCCAAGGCTGGCGGTGCAGCCGTCGAAAAACTCGGCCGCAAGCCGCTTTTGGTGTCCGCCGCCAGGGTGAACTGTGAAACCAGCAGCAACCCGCCACCGACGTCCGCCAGGGACAGGTTCATTTTGCCTTCGGCATCACTGAACACCCGATAATTGAGCAGCTTGTGCAAAAGCTTGTCGGCGCTGACACGGGTGTCCTCGGGCTCGACCGCCACCAGCACCAGCAAGCCCTGATCCACGGCGCCCACGACCTCTGCCCCGACCTCGACCCGGGCGCCGCGAACCCGTTGCAACAGGCCCTTCATGCTTCTTCGGGCGGCAGGTCGAGCAGGCGCCGGGCCATCTGCGCGGCGGCGCGCACCAACGCATCGGTAATGCCCGGCTCCGAAGCGGCATGGCCGGCATCGCGGATGACCTGGAGCTCGCTGTTGGGCCAGTTCTGGTGCAGTTCCCAGGCGTTGTCCAGCGGGCAGATCACGTCGTAGCGACCGTGCACGATGATCCCTGGCAAATGGGCGATCTTGCCCATGTCGCGAATCAGCTGGTTGGGCTCGAGGAACGCGTTATTGGTGAAGTAGTGACATTCGATACGGGCGATCGACAACGCCCGCTGCGGTTCGGAGAAACGGTCGACCACCAGCGGGTTCGGGCGCAGGGTCGCCGTCCGGCCCTCCCAGATGGACCAGGCCTTGGCCGCGTGCATCTGGGCGATCTGATCGTTACCGGTCAGGCGTTTGTGGAAGGCGCTGAGCAGGTCGTCGCGCTCCTCCGGGGGAATGGGCGCGATGTAGTCCTGCCAGTAATCGGGAAACAGGCGGCTGGCGCCGGCCTGATAGAACCATTCGATTTCCTGCGGACGGCAGAGAAAGATCCCACGCAATATCAGGCCGTGTACCCGTTCCGGATGGGTCTGGGCGTAGGCCAGGGCCAGGGTCGAGCCCCAGGAGCCGCCGAACAGCACCCATTTATCGATGCCCAGATGCTTACGGATGCGCTCCAGGTCTTCGACCAGGTCCCAGGTCGTATTGTTTTCCAGGCTGGCATGGGGAGTGGAGCGACCACAACCACGCTGGTCGAAGGTGACGATGCGGTAAAGGTTCGGATCGAAGTAGCAACGGCTCTGCGCATCGCAACCCGACCCCGGGCCGCCATGGATGAACACCACCGGAAGACCTTCCGGTGAACCGCTTTCGTCGACATAGAGCGTATGCGTGTCATCGACAGCCAGATCGTGCCGGGCATAGGGTTTGATCTGCGGGTACAAAGTCTGCATTGCGCGCTCCGTAAGGGGTCGATTCATCCCTGTGGGGACTTCTATTTAGTCTGCCGTCCGGCATCATAAACCCGAATCACCTTAATGAGCATGTCCCCTGGCAGTCAAAACATGTCGAGGGGTAAGGCATGGGAGAGCAAGCCCTGCCCCCACGGGTTAGCGCTTGTAAGCCTGGCATCCCCACGCCAACAAGCCCTCAAGCAGTTCCCTGAGCACCACCTGGGTCGGCTCAGCCAGGTCGGGCCGGTAGTTGAACGGTTCGAACTCTTCCATGTAGGTGCTCTGGCACAGTTCCAGTTGCACCGCATGGATGTGTTCGGCGGGGTTGCCGTAATGCCGCGTGATGTGTCCGCCCTTGAACCGTCCATTGAGCACGTGGGTGTACGCGTCGTGGCGGGCGCAGATAGCTTCGAGCTGGCCGGCAAGCAACGGGTCGCAGGCGGCGCCGTTGAAGGTACCGAGGTTGAAGTCCGGCAGCTTGCCCTCGAACAGATGGGGGATCACCGAGCGGATCGAGTGGGCATCGAACAGCAACGCATAGCCGAACTCGGCCCTGAGTCGCGCCAGTTCCTGTTGCAAG
Organism: Pseudomonas uvaldensis; assembly: GCF_021271205.1. Taxonomy (GTDB): domain Bacteria; phylum Pseudomonadota; class Gammaproteobacteria; order Pseudomonadales; family Pseudomonadaceae; genus Aquipseudomonas; species Aquipseudomonas uvaldensis. Next base: position 214,073 of record NZ_JAIWKS010000006.1, on the reverse strand, counting down.
GCCTGGTGATATGGCATCCAGATCTGCTGCAAATAGGTCGCCCGCTCTTCGGCTGACGGTTCCAGCCCTTCGCGAAACAACGGCACGCCGTTGAAAAGGGTCGCCGGGTACAGACCGGTGGTGGCGCCGACGTACATCGGCTTGTCGTCCGATGGGCGGTTCAGGTCGACGACGAACCGGGAATACTCGGCGGACAACGTACTGGCACCCAGCTCGGCGGCGAAGTCATAGAGCCGGGGGATGTGCCAGTCGGTGTCCGGCAGGCTCTGGGCCTCGGGAATCAACCCGGCCTGTACCGCCGGAGTCAGGCGCAGGCCCGCGTGAGGCATGCTGATCAGCAGCGGCACGCGCCCTTGCTTGAAATTCAGGACCTTTTCCAAAACCGTTCTCCTCAATCGAGTTCAACGCCGTGACGCACGACGCGTTTTTCCAGTTCGCCGCCGAGCCAGTACGCAAGGTCGGCGGGGCGGTCGATGTGCCAGGCAACGAAGTCCGCCACCTTGCCGGCCTCCAGCGAACCGTGGGTCCGGGCCATGCCCAAGGCCTGCGCGGCATGAATCGTCACCCCGGCGAGGGCTTCTTCCGGGGTCATGCGCAAACAAGTGCAGGCCATGTTCAGCATCAAGCGCAACGACAGCGCCGGCGAGGTGCCGGGGTTGAGGTCGCTGGCCACGGCGATTTTCACGCCGTGCTTGCGCAAGGCGTCCATCGGCGGCAGTTGGGTTTCGCGCAGGAAATAAAACGCCCCCGGCAATAACACGGCCACCGTGCCGGCTTCTGCCATGGCCTGGACGTCATCCTCGGTCATGAATTCCAGATGATCGGCAGACAGCGCCTGATAACGGGCGGCCAGGCTTGAGCCATGCAGCGACGACAGTTGCTCGGCGTGCAGCTTCACCGGTAGGCCCAGTCGTTGCGCGGTGACGAATACTCGCTCGACCTGTGCCGGGGAGAACGCCAGGTACTCACAAAAAGCATCTACAGCGTCCACCAGCCCCTCGGCCGCCAGGGCCGGGAGCATCTCGGTGCAGATATGTTCGATGTAATCGTCGGCGCGCTCGTTGTATTCCGGCGGCAACGCATGAGCCGCCAGGCAAGTGCTGCGTACGCTGACCGGCAGCTCGGCGCCGAGGCGGCGGATCACCCGCAACATCTTGCGCTCATTGACCAGGTTCAAACCGTAGCCGGACTTGATTTCTACGGTGGTTACGCCATCGTGCATCAGGCTCTTCAGGCGTCTGGCGGCGCTGGCGAACAGCTCGTCTTCGCTGGCGGCGCGGGTAGCGCGCACGGTGCTGGCGATGCCCCCGCCGGCGGCCGCAATTTCGGCGTAGCTGACACCTTGCAGGCGCTGCTCGAACTCACCGCTGCGATTGCCGCCGAACACCGTGTGGGTGTGGCAGTCGATCAGTCCCGGCGTGACCCAGGCGCCCTTGAGGTCGTGGACTGCCGGGTAGTCGCCGGCCGGCAACTGGGCACGGGGGCCGATCCATTGGATATGTTCGCCCTGGGTGACAATGGCGGCGTCTTCGATGATCGAGTAGACGCCCTGGGCCATGGTGGCGGCGTGGCAGTTCTGCCAGAGGGTTTTCATCCCGAGTCTCCTCGTTTCATTCAAAATCGAATCGCGAGCAGGCTCGCTCCCACAAGAACCGCCCGGAACCTGTGGGAGCGGGCTTGCTCGCGAAGACGGTGGCACAGACGACATTGGTGCAAGCTGACCCTGCGCTTTCGCGAGCAAGCCCGCTCCCACAGGGCTCTCTGGTGTCAATCAAAATGGGGCTCAACATCGAATCCTTGTGGGAGCGAGCCTGCTCGCGATGAGGCCGTTACAGGCTCGGCAACAATTGTGCTGTGACCAGCTCGTTCAGGCACCGGCTCGCCAATAACTCGCTGGCGGCATTGATGTCCGGCGCAAAGAAGCGGTCTTTCTCATAAAACGGCACCGCCTTGCGCAGCAGGCTGCGGGCCTGCTCCAGCTTCGCAGAGGTTTTCAAGCCGCCGCGCAGGTCCAGTCCCTGGCACGCCGCCAGCCATTCCACCGCCAGGATCCCACGGGTGTTTTCCGCCATTTCCCACAGGCGCTTGCCAGCGGCCGGGGCCATGGAGACGTGGTCTTCCTGGTTGGCCGAGGTCGGCAGACTGTCCACCGAATGAGGGTGGGCCAGTGCCTTGTTCTCACTGGCCAGCGCGGCAGCAGTGACCTGGGCGATCATGAAGCCTGAGTTCACCCCGCCATTGCCCACCAGGAATGGCGGCAGTTGCGACATATGCTTGTCCATCATCAACGAGATGCGGCGCTCGCTCAGGGAGCCGATTTCGGCAATCGCCAGGGCCATGTTGTCGGCAGCCATCGCCACCGGCTCGGCGTGGAAGTTGCCACCGGAAATCACGTCGCCTTCGGCGGCGAACACCAACGGGTTATCCGACACGGCGTTGGCTTCGATCACCAGAACTTCGGCGGCCTGGCGGAACTGGGTCAGGCAGGCGCCCATCACTTGCGGCTGGCAGCGCAACGAGTATGGGTCCTGGACCTTGTCGCAGTTCTGGTGCGAGTCGGAGACTTCGCTGCGCTCGCCCAACAGGTCGCGATACGCGGCGGCGGCGTCGATCTGGCCTTTCTGACCGCGGGCAGCGTGGATGCGCGCATCGAATGGCGAACGCGAACCCAGCACCGCTTCCACCGTCAGACTGCCCAGGGCCAGGGCGCCGGCGAACAGGTCCTCGCCTTCGAACAGGCCGCGCAGGGCGAACGCGGTGGACACCTGGGTGCCGTTGAGCAGTGCCAGGCCCTCTTTGGCCGCCAGCGTCAGCGGTGCGAGGCCAGCGACTTTCAGCGCCTCGACGGCCGGCAGCCATTCACCTTTGTAGCGAGCCTTGCCCTCGCCCAGCAACACCAGGGACATGTGGGCCAGCGGCGCCAGGTCGCCGGATGCACCCACCGAGCCCTTGAGCGGAATGTGCGGATAAACCTCGGCATTGACCAGCGCGATCAGCGCATCGATTACCTGCCGGCGGATGCCGGAAAAACCCCGGCTCAGACTGTTGACCTTGAGCACCATGATCAACCGCACCAGCGCATCGCTGATCGGCTCGCCCACGCCGGCGGCATGGGACAACACCAGGGAGCGTTGCAGATTTTCCAGGTCTTCGCTGGCGATGCGGGTCGAGGCCAGCAGACCAAAACCGGTGTTGATGCCATAGGCGGTGCGATTCTCGGCGAGGATCTGCTCCACGCACGCGACACTGGCTTCGATCTGCGCCGAAGCGCTGGCATCGAGGCTCAAGGTCACCGGGTGCTGATAGATCTCACGCAACTGAGCCAGGCTCAGTTGGCCGGGGATCAGGTTCAAAGCTGTCATTTCATGCTCCTTTTGAGAGTGTTGTTATTCACCCGCCAGTCGCTCCGGAATGTTCCGTTATCCGTCATCCTCGCTTCATGGGCGATGGATGCCTTGGCACGCTGGCGGTTTTTTGATCAATTCAAATTCGGTAAGGCGTTGTGCAGCACGGCCGGGTCTTTCAGCAGCGCGGCGGCGCTGGCGATATCCGGAGCCAGCCAACGATCCTGGTCATAGGCCGGGACGCGCCCGCGCAGCAGCTTCCAGGCAACGTCGGTGCCGGCACCGAAGCGTTGCGTCTTGAGAAATTCAAAGGCCTGGGCCGCCAGCAGGTACTCGATGGAGAGGATCTGCGTACAGTTTTCCAGCGCCCGGTGCAGTTTCAGCGCGGCATTGGTGCCCATGCTCAGGTGGTCTTCCTGCAAGCCCGAGGTGACGAAGTTGTCGACTACCGCCGGCTGCGCCAACTGGCGATTTTCCGCGCACAGCGAGGCGGCGACATACTGCACGATCATCATCCCCGAGTTCACGCCAGGATTGGCCACCAGGAACGCCGGCAGTCCGCTGACGTGTGGGTTGATCAGCCGGTCAAGCCGGCGCTCGGCGATGGAGCCGATTTCCGCCATGGCAATCGTCAGCAGGTCGGCAGCCATCGCCACCGATTGGCCGTGGGGATTGGCCTGGGACATCACCCGGAAATTGTCCGGCGTGCCGAGCAACAGCGGGTTGTCGGTGGTGGCGTTGAGTTCGGTTTCGATCTGTTGCCGCGCATGGGCCAACTGATCACGAGCGGCGCCGTGCACCTGGGGAATCGAGCGAATGCTCAACGCATCCTGGGTGCGAATGCCCAGGCTCGAAGCAATGACTTCGCTGCCGTCGAGCAAGGCCCGCAGATTGACTCCGACCTGTTGCATGCCAGGGTGCGGCTTGAGGGCGATGATCTCGGCGTCGAACGCCGCGATCTGGCCACGCTGGGCCTCGAAGCTCATGGCACCGATCACATCGGCCCATTGCACCAGTCGCGTCGCATCGGCCAGGGCCAGGCAACTGAGCCCGGTCATGCAAGGCGTGCCGTTGACCAGGCACAAACCGTCCTTGGCGCCCAGTTGCACCGGTTGCAGACCTTCCGCGGCCAGGGCTTGTTGCGCCGGGACGATTTGCCCGCGATAGCTCACCTGGCCGACACCCAGCAGCGCAATGCTGATGTGGGCCATATGGGTCAGGTAACCCACCGAGCCCTGAGACGGCACTTGCGGGGTGATGCCGCGATTGAGCAGCGCCAGCAACGCCTCGACCACCCGCCGATGAATGCCGGACTTGCCCTGGCTGTAGTTGAGAATGGCGGCGCAGAGAATCGCCCGGGTCTGTTCATCGGCCAACGGCGCACCTACCCCGCAGGCGTGGCTAAGCAGCGTGTTGCGCGACAGCTGGCTGAGTTGTTCGTCCTTGAGCGAGACATTGCACAAAGCCCCCAGGCCAGTGTTGACGCCATAGGCGCGCTCGCCGCTTTCAACGATGCGCTGCACGATGGCCTGGGCATTGTCGATCCGCGCCCAGGCCTGTGCCGACAGCTCGAGCTCGGCCCCGAAGCGGGCGACGGCGACTACGTCCTGCCAGCGCAGCGGGGTGTCGGCGATGATGATTTTTTCAGCCTGGGACATCTTTAACCTCATGCTTACAACCTGAACATTGATGCAGCTTTACTGACGCCTTCGCGAGCAAGCCCGCTCCCACATTGGAATGTGGTCCCCTGTGGGAGCGGGCTTGCTCGCGAAGAGGCCCGCCCAGTCACCAGAGTTCTCTAAACCACCGCAGCCCTGCGTTGCACGAACCGATCGACATACTCATCCGCCGGCGAGTGCAGGATCTCTCTTGGCGTGCCGACCTGGATCAGCTTGCCGTCCTTGAGAATCGCAATGCGGTTGCCGATGCGCACGGCCTCGTCGAGGTCGTGGGTGATGAAGACGATGGTCTTGTGCAGGGTCTTCTGCAGCTCCAGCAACTGGTCCTGCATCTCTGCGCGGATCAGCGGGTCGAGGGCGCTGAAGGCTTCGTCCATCAGGATGATGTCGGTGTCCGCCGCCAGGGCCCGGGCCAGGCCCACGCGCTGGCGCATGCCACCGGAGAGCTGGTGCGGGTATTTGTTCTCGTAGCCTTTCAGGCCCACGGTGTTGATCCAGTGCAGCGCGCGCTCGGCGCATACCTGCTTGCTCTCGCCGCGCACCTTCAAGCCGTAGGCGACGTTGTCCAGCACGTTCTTGTGGGGCAGCAGGCCGAAGCTCTGGAACACCATGCTGATCTTGTGCCGGCGGAATTCACGCAAGGCGTCCATGTCCAGTTGCAGGATGTCTTCGCCGTCCACCAGGATCACCCCGCTGGTGGGGTCGATCAGCCGGTTGAAGTGCCGCACCAGAGTGGACTTACCGGACCCGGACAAGCCCATGATCACAAAGATCTCGCCAGTGCCGATGCTCAGCGACAAGTCGTTCACACCGACCACGCAACCGGTTTCGGCCAGGACCTGGTCCTTGGTCTTGTTCCGGCGGATCAGCTCCAGGGCTTCGGTGGAGCGGTTACCAAAAATCTTGAAGACGTTTTTGACTTCGATCTTGCTGATGGCTGCGTTGCTCATTTGCTCACCTCATGCCGAGGACGACCATAGGCCTGGGTAATGCGGTCGATGACCACAGCGAGAATCACGATAGCCAGACCGGCTTCCAGGCCGCGTCCGACGTTGAGGGTCTGGATGCCCACCAGCACGTCTTCACCCAGGCCACGGGCGCCGATCATCGAGGCGATGACCACCATCGACAGGGCCATCATGGTGGTCTGGTTGATCCCGGCCATGATGCTCGGCAGGGCCAGGGGCAGTTGCACGCCGAACAGCTGCTGCCAGCGGTTGGCGCCGAAGGCGTTGATGGCTTCCATCACTTCGCCGTCCACCTGGCGAATGCCCAGGTCGGTGAGGCGAATCAGTGGCGGCGCGGCGTAGATCACCGTGGCGAAAATCGCCGGGACCTTGCCCAGGCCGAACAGCATCAACACCGGAATCAGGTACACGAAGCTCGGCATGGTCTGCATGATGTCCAACAGCGGCATCAGCACCGAACGCAGGCGATTGCTGCGCGCCGACAGAATGCCCAACGGGATGCCGATCAATACCGAGATCAGCGTCGCCACCAGCATCAGGGCGAGGGTCTGCATCAGTTTGTCCCACAGACCCACCGCGCCGACCAGGAACAGCAGGCCGACGATCACCGCCGTGGCCACGACCTTGCGGGTCGCGTGCCAGGCAACGCCACCGACAATCGCCAGCATCAGCCACCAGGGCGCCAGGCGCAGCAAGCCTTCAAGATTGACGATGGCCCACAGCAAGGTGTCGGAGATGTGCCGGAACACATCGCCATAATTTGTCACCAGGGCGTCGACCCAACCGTTGACCCAGTCGGCGATGGAAAAGGTAAAGCTTTCGGGAAACATAAGAGACTCTCGATCAGGTGGATGCGGTGAACGTCCCGGCCAGCCCTCGGGTTGGCCGGGCAATGCTCGACCTACAGAGCCGCGTCGATTTTCCTGGCAGCGTCTTCGCTGACCCAGGCATGCCAGACTTCAGGATGTTCCTTCAGAAAGATCTTCGCCAGTTTCGGCGACTCGATCCGCTCTTTGGCCATGCGGCCCAGGTTCTGGTTCAGGATATCGATGGGCAGGTTGACCTTTTCCAGCACCGCCACCAGCTCCGGAGCCTCGTCATGGAAGGTCTTGGACAGACCGACCTTGATGGTCACGCTCTTGTCCACGCCCGGCTTTTCTTCCAGCTTCACCAGGTCCACCTGGCCCATCAGTGGCGTTGGCGACCAGTAGTAGAACAGGATCGGCTCGCCACGCTTATAGCTGGACAACACTGCGGCATCCAAGGCCGGGCCGGTGCCTGGACGGAAGTTGGTGTAGGTTTTTTCCAAGCCGTAGCTCTTGAGCATTTCGCTGTTGTCCAGCTCGCAGGTCCAACCGGCCGGGCAGTTGTAGAAGCGGCCCTTGGACGGCTCTTCCGGGTCCTTGAACACGGCGGCGTACTGGCCCAGATCGGCGATGTTCTTCAGGCCTGGCGCCTTGGCTTCGAGCTTGCGCTTGGCATCGCCTTCGACCACATACCGTGGCACGTACCAGCCTTCGATGGCACCCACCACCGGGGCGCCGACGCCGACCACCTTGCCAGCCTTCTCGGCCTTGTTCCAGACCTCGCTACGGCCCACCCATTCTTCGGCGAATACCTGAATGTCATTGCTGCTCAGGGCGTTTTCCATGGTAATGGAGTTACCCGGCAAGCTGTCGGTTTTGCAGCCGTAGCCTTTTTCCAACACCACTTGCAGGACGTCGGTCAGCAGCATGCCGCTTTCCCAGTTCAGACCGGCGAACTTCACCGGTTTGCCCGACTCGCACCAACCGGCCGCTTGCGTGGCGCCAGCACTGGCCAACAGGCCCATGGAAAGCAAGGTGGTCAGCAGGGTCTTGTTCGATTTCATTGTATGACGCTCCTAATCATTTGAGTTGGCTTACGGCAGTCAAGAGGCATCCAGCCCTGTCAACGTCCCATCAGACCGCTTGGATGCGGCCCGCCCTGCTCGGTTGTGCGTCAACCGCGTCCTGCTCGACCGGCAGGATCAATCGATCGGGTACAGCGCTGTGCCACTTCCTGGCTGCGACGTAATACAACACCGCCGGGACCACCAGACCGATGATCCAGGAAATGTCCACGCCCCCCATCGCGGCCACCAGCGGACCGGTATAGAACTTGGTGGCGATGAACGGCAGTTGAATCAGTACACCCAGCGCATAAACACTGATCCCGAGGAAGTTCCAACGACCGTAGCGACCGTTCGGATCAGCCAGTGCCGGTACGTCATAGCGCTCGCGAGTGATGCAGTAGTAGTCCACCAGGTTGATGGCGCTCCAAGGCGTAAAGAACGCCAGCAAAAACAGGATGAAAGACTTGAACGCACCGAGGAACGAGTGCTGGCCGAGCAGCGCGATCAGGGTTGCGGCGCCGACGATGAACAGCACGAAGACCAGACGCTGCAAGCGCGTGACGTTCAGGTGGCCACGAAAGCCGCTGATGATGGTCGCGATGCACATGAAACTGCCGTAGGAGTTCAGCGTGGAAATCGTGACCTTGCCGAACGCGATGCTGAAGTACAGCAGCGCAGCGGTGGCGCCGGTACCGCCCAGGCCAACGATGTAGGCCACTTCGTGACCGGCGAACTGCCCGTTGGCCGAGGCGGCGGCAAACACGCCGAGGATCATCGCCACCTGTGCGCCAATGACTGAACCTGCGCCTGCGGCAAAAAAGGTTTTCACCGAAGACGTCTTGCTCGGCAGGTAACGCGAGTAGTCCGCCACATAGGGGCCGAAGGCGATCTGCCAGGAGGCCGCGAGCGACACCGCGAGCAAAAAGCTGCTCCAACTGAAATGACGGATTTGCAACAGGGCGCCAACGTCCACCTGAGTGATCAGGCGAGCGAACAGGTAAACAAAGGCAATCACGCCAATGAGGCTGGCGACACGGCCGATGAAGTGAATCACCCGATACCCGAGCACCGTGACCAGTACGATGACGCTGGCGAAAATGAAGATGCCGACACTGTCGCTGACGCCAAACAACTGCCCCAGCGCCTGGCCGGAAAGCACGGTGCCCGTGGCGGTGAAACCCAGGTACATCAGGCACACCAGCACGATCGGGATGGCCGCGCCATACACACCGAACTGCACCCGACTGGAGATCATCTGCGGCAGGCCAAGCTTGGGGCCTTGCGCCGCATGCAATGCCATGACGCCACCACCGAGCACTTGGCCGATCAGCAAACCGATCAACGACCAGAACACATCGCCGCCCAGCACCACCGCCAACGCACCGGTGACAATGGCCGTGATTTGCAGGTTGGCCCCCATCCAAAGGGTGAACTGGCTCAACAGCCGGCCATGTCGCTCCGCTTCCGGGATGTAGTCGATCGAACGTTTCTCGATCAACGGCTTGCTGCTTGCGCGTGTGCTACTGACAGCCATGGTTCAACCTCTGTGGATTGTTCTGGATTGTGGACCCGCCTCCCCCTGTGGGAGCGGGCTTGCTCGCGAATACGGTGGGCGATTCAATACATGCGTCGGATGTAAAACCGCCTTCGCGAGCAAGCCCGCTCCCACAGAGGAGTTCGGTTATTTGCCAGTGATCATCGGCAGGTTCAGCCCCTGTTCCTTGGCGCAATCGATGGCGATCTGGTAACCGGCATCGGCATGGCGCATCACCCCGGTGCCCGGGTCGTTGTGCAGTACGCGAGCAATACGTTCGGCGGCTTCGTCGGTACCGTCGCAGACGATCACCATGCCCGAGTGTTGGGAGAAGCCCATGCCGACGCCGCCACCGTGATGCAGCGACACCCAGGTCGCGCCGCTGGCAGTGTTGAGCAAGGCGTTGAGCAACGGCCAATCGGAGACCGCATCGGAACCGTCCTGCATGGATTCGGTTTCGCGGTTGGGGCTCGCCACGGAACCGGAGTCCAGGTGATCGCGACCAATCACGATCGGGGCCGACAGCTCACCGCTGCGCACCATTTCGTTGAACGCCAGGCCCAGCTTGGCGCGCTGGCCCAGGCCGACCCAGCAGATCCGTGCCGGCAGGCCCTGGAAGCTGATGCGCTCGCGCGCCATGTCCAGCCAGTTGTGCAGGTGGGCGTCGTCGGGGATCAGTGCCTTGACCTTGGCGTCGGTCTTGTAGATGTCCTGCGGGTCGCCCGACAGCGCAGCCCAGCGGAACGGGCCGATGCCACGGCAGAACAGCGGACGGATGTAGGCCGGAACGAAACCCGGGAAGTCGAAGGCGTTTTCAACGCCCTCTTCCTGGGCCATTTGGCGGATGTTATTGCCATAGTCAAAGGTCGGAACGCCCATTTTCTGAAAGGCCAGCATGGCTTTCACGTGGACGGCCATGGATTGCTTGGCGGCTTTCACCACGGCAGCCGGTTCGGTCTTGGCGCGGGCACGGTATTCTTCCCAGGTCCAGCCGGCCGGCAGGTAACCGTTGAGCGGATCGTGGGCGCTAGTCTGGTCGGTGACCATGTCCGGACGCACACCGCGACGGACCAATTCCGGGAGGATTTCGGCGGCGTTGCCACAGAGCGCAATGGAAATCGCCTTGCCCTCAGCGGTGTATTTCTCGATACGGGCCAGTGCGTCGTCCAGGTCGGTGGCCTGCTCGTCGACATAACGGGTCTTGAGGCGGAAATCGATACTCACCTGCTGGCACTCGATGTTCAGCGAGCAAGCGCCGGCCAGCGTGGCGGCCAGCGGCTGTGCACCACCCATGCCGCCAAGGCCGGCGGTCAGCACCCAGCGGCCCTTGAGGTTGGAGTCATAATGCTGGCGACCGGCTTCGACGAAGGTTTCGTAGGTGCCCTGGACGATGCCCTGGCTGCCGATGTAGATCCAGCTGCCGGCGGTCATCTGGCCGTACATGGCCAGGCCCTTGGCGTCGAGCTCGTTGAAGTGCTCCCAGGTGGCCCAGTGAGGGACCAGGTTGGAGTTGGCGATCAGGACGCGAGGCGCGTTGCTGTGGGTCTTGAAGACGCCTACCGGCTTGCCGGATTGCACCAGCAGGGTTTCATCGTCGTTCAGGTTGGTCAGGCTTTCGACGATCTTGTCGTAGCACTCCCAGTTGCGTGCCGCACGGCCAATGCCACCGTAGACCACCAGTTCCTTGGGATTTTCGGCGACTTCCGGGTCGAGGTTGTTCATCAACATGCGCAGCGGCGCTTCGGTCAGCCAGCTCTTGGCGGTCAGCGTATTACCGCGAGGGGCACGGATTTCAACGTCACGGTATTTTTCAGGTTTGCGGGTAGCGTCGGTCACAGCAAAACTCCTCAGCGATCAATCCAGACCAGCCCGGGCAGGGCAGCTATTTCTTGGGACGCAGCGCTGAATGCAGGCACTCATACACATACGTCTTTACTTGTATGTACAAGCATATGCAATCAAGCGGCCAACTTTATTCAGGAGCTGCTCGCGGTTGATTCACGAAATCGCTGCGAGGCCCGTGGCGCTTGGGCCGGCGAGCTGAATGAAAATTTCGGGCGGGGGTTTTCAGCAGGAACAATGAGCGTCACACAAGCGCGGCTTTGCGCCACGCTGGGGCATTCGGTAACAAGTTGGTGCGCGTAGTGGGAACAACACACAGCTTTTGTGGCGAGGAGCCTGCTCCCTTTGCCACAAAACTATTCGGCGGATATCAATGGGCTGTCAGTTCAATCACGCAGCACTGCCCGCTCGTGGAAATTTCCAGCAGTCCGGTGTTACCGCTCAATTGCAGACAATCGTAGAGGCCCAGTGCCGCGTCGAATTCGTCGACCCTGACGCACAACGCCGGATCCGCACTGAATACCAGCACCGTCCCCGCCTCGCTGAAAAAACGCTGCTCATTCTTCATCCATTGCACCCGCGCGCGGTAACGTTGCGGTGCATAGATCAGGTTGAAGTCGCGAATCGGCCCGCCCAGCAGCGTGCAATGCACATGGCTCTCGCCGCTGAATGAAAAGGCGTCCAGCGGATGCAGCGGTCGCGTGGTTCGACCATCGACATTGAGCGTCATGCCGTCGCCCTGCAACACGCTGATGACCCGTTCATAACCGGCGAAAGTGGAAAAACCACCCGACTCACCGATATCGGCAATCGACAAGCGCCAGCCGAAACCATCCAGGCCAGTGCCAGCATCACGGGTGATTTCTTCGGTGCTGCCGCCGCCGTTCTTCCATGGCATGCGAGGGTAATTCGCGGCGCGCAGAATATTCATCTGACTCATTTGTGAAACCGACCCTCCAGGCTATGACGCGAACCGGGATGGATCAGGCGCGCGGCAGTTACCGGCTGGCGCCCGGACCAGGTACGACGGCGGATCAACAGGCATGGCTCGCCCTGCTCGATTTGCAGCAGCTTGCATTCGCTCGGCTCGGCGAGAATCGCTTCCACCACATGTTCGCCTTCGGTCAATGGCGCCACCTGGTTCAGATAGGCATAAGGCGTTTGCAGGGTGAAATCCTGCTTGAGGTAATCCGGCGCCACCAGTGCGTTGACGAAACGGTCCTCGATCTGCACCGGAATGTCGTTCTCGAAATGCACGATCAGAGAGTGGAACACCTTCTGGCCTTCGCGCATTTCCAGGGCCAGGGCGCGCTCGGAACCTGCGGCCTCCTCTTCCAGGGTAATGACCTTGCATGTGTGGCGATGGCCACGGGAGGCGATCTCATCGGCGATGTTATGCACTTCGAATAGCGCGGATTGGCTCTTGGGTTCGGCCACGAACGTACCGACACCCTGCATGCGCACCAGCAGGCCATCGGCAGTCATTTCCCGCAGGGCGCGGTTGATGGTCATGCGACTGAAGCCCAACTGGCTGACCAATTCGCTTTCCGATGGCACGCGGTAATGCGGCGGCCAGTTTCCACTGTCGATCTGCTGGGTAATCATTTGTTTGACGCGGGCGTACAAGGGCGCCGGACTGTCACCCATGTTCGCGGCGATTGGTGGTTTGGCAGGCGGAGTCGGCACGGCGGTTCCCTGTTCTGCAAATAAGATTGCTAGCTTGCCGGAGTTTACCGGCCAGGCAAACGTCTGTATATGTATATACAAATTACACACGATGAGGTTTGACCATGCCCGCTTTTTTTGCCGAACGCGCGCTGCTGCCTAGTGGATGGGCCAATGATGTACGTCTTGAGGTCGACGCCAACGGCGTTCTGACTCGTGTCCAGGCCGATTCCCACGCAGACGGCGCCGAACGGCTGAAGGGGCCGCTCTTGCCGGGCATGCCGAACCTGCATTCCCATGCATTCCAGCGGGCCATGGCCGGGCTGGCGGAAGTCGCGGGCAACCCCAACGACAGTTTCTGGACCTGGCGCGACCTGATGTATCGCCTCGTCGGAAAAATCAGTCCGGACCAGCTCGGCACCATTGCCCGACAGCTGTACATCGAAATGCTCAAGGCCGGTTACACCTCGGTCGCCGAATTTCATTACGTGCATCACGATACCGACGGCACGCCTTACGCCGACCCCGCGGAACTGGCGCTGCGCATCAGCCAGGCGGCCAGCACCGCCGGTATCGGCCTGACGCTGCTGCCGGTGCTCTATAGCCACTCCGGTTTTGGTGGCCAGGCGCCGAATGACGGACAACGACGTTTCATCAACAGCACCGAGAACTATCTGTCGCTTCAGTCGCGCTTGCAGCCCCTTCTGGCTGGACGGCCGAACCAGGCCCTTGGGCTGTGCTTCCATTCCCTGCGCGCCGTAACACCTGGGCAAATCCATGAGGTTTTGACGGCGAGCGACCGCGATTGCCCGGTGCACATCCACATTGCCGAACAACAGAAGGAAGTCGACGACTGCTTGAGCTGGAGCGGCGCCCGTCCGCTGCAATGGTTATACGAAAACGTCGACGTCGATCAGCGTTGGTGCCTGGTGCATGCCACCCATGCCGACGCTCGTGAAGTCAGCCTCATGGCCAGAAGCCGGGCGATTGCCGGTCTGTGCCTCACGACTGAAGCCAACCTTGGCGACGGCATCTTCCCGGCGGTGGATTTCCTGGCCCAGGGCGGACGCCTGGGTATCGGCTCCGACAGTCATGTGTCGTTGAGCGTGGTGGAAGAGCTGCGGTGGCTGGAATACGGCCAGCGCCTGCGGGATCAGCGACGCAACCGCTTATATCGGCCAGATCAACCGATGGTCGGCCGCACCCTGTTCGATGCCGCCCTGGAGGGCGGTGCCCAAGCCCTCGGCCAACCGGTCGGCGGACTCGGCGTCGGCAAACGCGCCGACTGGCTGGTGCTCGATGGCAACGACCCGTACCTGGCGACGGCAAGTGGCGATGGAATTCTCAATCGTTGGCTGTTTGCCGGCGGGGATCGCCAGGTGCGCGACGTGATGGTCGGCGGGCAGTGGGTGGTATGCGACGGACGGCATGCCGGGGAAGAGGAAAGCGCCCGGGCGTTTGCCCAGGTGTTACGCGAACTCCTGGGTTGACGCGTAAAAAACGTGGGAGCGGGCTTGCTCGCGAATGCGGTGTATCCGTCGACATAGACATTAACGGATAGACCGTCTTCGCGAGCAAGCCCGCTCCCACATTGGATATTTTCAGGCCCTCAATCCGACGTCTTGGCCATCTGCCGATCCGACGCACGCCAGATCAGTCGAGTCGTGTCGTAGCCCTGCTGACGCGCCCTGCTCAGCAGCTCTTCACGCACGTCGACCTTGACTGTCGGAGTACGGGACAACAGCCACATGTAGCGGCGGCTCGGGTCGCCTACGATGGCTGTCTTGTAATCGTCGCTGATGTATAGCACCCAGTATTGACCCTTCGCCACACCCGGCAGGATCCGCGAGAACCAGGTATCGAACCTGACCCAGAGCTTGTCGGTCTTGCCAGGTACTTGTGGGGTGGCGGTGCCCTTGGCTTCCTCCCACTGCCAGTCCGAGGTCAGGCAGCGATTGAGCACCCCCAGGTCGCCGTCAGGCTTGAGTGTGTAATGAGCTTCGGATTGCGCGCAGTTGCGCTGGAAATACATTGGCAGGCGGGCCAACTCGTACCAAGTCCCTTGGTAACGCTTCAAATTGACACTGTTGACGGTCTTGGGCGCCAACGGGTCTTCGCCAGAAGTGGCACAGCCGGCCAATACCAGGCCAGCCAAAAGCACTAACAATAACCGCTTCATTATTTTTCTCCCGCAGGCCCATGGCCTCGGTTTACTTCAGGCCTTGGCCGGAAAACATCAACACTTTGTCACCGGCATATTGCACGCTGATAAAGCTTTTCTGGTCGCCCCAGGTGCAACTGGACATGCCGAGCGCGCCCGAACAATCGGTCGGTTTCCCCAGTAACGTTTCGACTTCGGCCTTGGACATGCCAGCCGACAGCTTGGAATAGTTTTCCTGGTTCACTTTGCTGCACGCGGCCAACAAGACGCACAAAGACAACAACGCGATAGATCGCAGGGACATCGGGTAACTCCTGGAGCGGAAGGGAGGTGGCAGGGTGCCAACCAGAAGCTTAGAAGAGAAAACCCTTGTCTGGTTCCCCGACGAACCTTGTATTTATTGAACAAAAAGGGGGTATTTCGTCGGCAAATCAATCAGTTTGTGATGCCGTCGTGCATTTCGTCGGGATTGCCCCGCCGGCGCCTGATCCCTGGCGCTTCCAGGCCGATAAAAAGAACAGCGCTGTGCCCTGCGTTATGGCAAATTGGCGCCCCTTCCTGACCAGCTCCAGTGCGGTAGCGTTATTAATGACCAGAAACATGAAGTTCAGCCACAAAATTCTGCTGGCTGCCGCCCTCGTGGTGGCCGTTGCATTCGCCTGTTTCATCCTGTTCAACGACTATCGTCAGCGCCAGAGCCTGCATTCGAGCACCGAGACGTCGATGCAGGAACTCGGCAGCCTGACCAGCCGAAACATTCAGACGTGGGTAGAAGGTCGCATCCAATTGCTGCAATCGCTGGCCCAGCAGATCGCAACGGACGGCAGCAGCGCCGCCAGCCTCAAACGCGCCATCGACCTGCCGGCCTACACGGGTAATTTCCAGCTCAGCTATTTCGGCGGCACCGACGGCGTGATGTTCTCGGTACCGGCCGGCAATCGCGCCGCCGACTACGATCCTCGCGCCCGAGGCTGGTACAAGGCCGCCAACGGCGCGCAGCAAACCATCGTCACCGAACCCTACATCGCCGCCTCGTCGGGCAAACTGGTCATCACCGTGGCCACCCCGGTGAAACATCAGAACCAGATGATCGGCGTGGCCGGTGCGGACATCGACCTGTCGAGCATCAGCGCAATCATCAACTCCCTGAACTTCGGCGGCCACGGTCATGCGTTCATCGTCAGCGCCGATGGCAAGATCCTGATCCATCCCGATAGCAAGCGGGTGCTCAAGACACTGGCCGAGGCCTACCCCAACGGTACGCCGCAGGTCAGCCCGGGCATGAAGGAAGTCGAACTCGACGGCAAGACCCAGTTCATGTCCTTCACCCGCGTCAACGGCGTGCCGGGCGCCGACTGGTACGTAGCGCTGGTGCTCGACAAGGACACGGCGCTGGCGATGCTCAGCGAGTTCCGCACCTCGGCGTTGATTGCCATGGCCATTGCCGTGGTGTTCATCATCGCCCTGCTGGGCATGTTGATCCGCGTGTTGATGCAACCGCTGTTGACCATGGGTCGCGCCATGCATGACATCGCCGAAGGCGAAGGCGACCTGACCCGGCGCCTGACCATCCACGGCCACGATGAATTCGGCGCGTTGGGCACATCTTTCAACCGCTTTGTCGAGCGTATCCATACGTCGATCCGTGAAGTGGCTTCGGCCACCGGCCAGGTCAACGAAGTTGCCTTGCGCGTAGTCAGTGCCTCCAATTCATCGATGTTCAACTCTGATCAACAAGCCTCGCGCACCAGCAGCGTGGCCGCAGCCATCAACCAGCTCGGCGCCGCCGCCCAGGAAATTGCCCAGAACGCCGCCCTCGCCTCGCAGCACTCAAGCGAGGCCCGCAGCCTGGCCGAAGACGGCCAGCAAGTGGTGGACAAAACCATCAGCGCGATGCAACAGCTCTCGGCGAAGATCAGTGACTCCTGCGGCAACATCGAAACCCTGAACAGCAACACGGTGAACATTGGCCAGATTCTTGAAGTGATCACCAGCATTTCGCAACAGACCAACCTGCTCGCCTTGAACGCCGCCATCGAGGCAGCCCGGGCCGGTGAAGCCGGGCGCGGCTTTGCGGTCGTGGCCGATGAGGTGCGCAACCTGGCCCACCGCACCCAGGATTCAGCGCAGCAAGTACAGAAGATGATCGAAGAACTGCAGGTCGGTGCACGGGAAGCGGTACTGACCATGACCGACAGCCAGCGCCAGAGCGAAGGCAGCGTCGACATCGCCAACCAGGCCGGCGAACGGCTGGGCAGCGTGACCCAGCGTATCGGTGAAATCGACGGCATGAACCAGTCCGTGGCGACCGCCACCGAAGAACAGACCGCCGTGGTGGAGTCGATCAACGTCGACATCAGCGAGATCAACACGCTGAACCAGGAAGGCGTGGAAAACCTGCAAGCCACGTTGCGCGCCTGTTCCGACCTGGAACAGCAGGCGGCGCGGTTGAAGCAATTGGTGGGGAGTTTCCGGATTTAAAGCGCCTGGATTGGCCCCTATCGAGAGTTCGCTCGCGATAGGGGCCAATCCCGCTGGGGACCGTTTAGACAACACGACCTGACGCAGGACTGAATTAGGACTAAACTCAGTCCACTCAGTTTTGAGAGGTTCCCATCATGAAGTTGTCATCCCAAATCAAACCTATCAGCTATTTGAAAAGCCATACCGCCGAAGTCGTAAAGAGCATCACAGAAACCAGGGAGCCGTTAGTCATCACTCAAAATGGCGAAGCCAAGCTCGTGGTCATGGATGTAAAAAGCTTCGAAGAGCAAGAAGACACCATGGCGCTATTAAAGCTGTTGGCTATGGGTAATAAGGAAATCGAGGAGGGTAAGTACCGGGATGTCGAGGATGTCTTCGCTGAATTGGACGCGGCCGACGAACGATGAGTTTGAAGATCGTAATCCTTCAATCGGCTGAGACCGATCTCAAAGAACTGCGTATTTATCTGACCGAACGGTTTTCTGTTCAAACATGGCAAAGCACCCTTGCCAGTCTTAAGACTGCGATCCGTCATTTGGCGACACTCCCTTATGCGGGGTCGATCCCGGACGAAATAGAAAAGCTGAATTTTGGTCAGTATCGGCAGGTCCTGTCAGGAATGAACAGGATCATTTATGAAGTGCGAGGCCAAACGATTTACATCCATATCATTGCCGATAGCCGCAAAAGCCTGCCCGCGTTACTCATGAAACGGTTGCTTCGAGGTCATCCATAAGCCGCCATTAAAAGCGCGAACCAGGCCTGTTCAAGAATTCCACTTCCTCCGCCGTGGATTCCCTTCCTAGCACCGCGTTGCGATGGGGAAACCGCCCAAACCGCGCAATGATCTTCTGGTGCCGTTCGGCATAATCGAGATTGTCTTCGAACACTGCCGCGTCCGGCTGCTCACGAACCAGGTCGATAAATCGCGACACGGCCTCGTTCTGCACGGCCAGGTTTTCGCAGTGCTCGAGCACCAGGTAGATAAAGACGCGTTGGATGGGTTTGAGTTGTCGGTCGAAACCCGCCGCCATGCCTTGGGCCACCAGCGCTTGGGCGCGCAGGTCCCCGGCAAAGGCTTTGGGGGTGTCGCGAAAGATCATTCGTGGCAATTGGTCGAGCAGCAATACCAGGGCCAGCCAACCTTCGGGGCGTTGCGCCCAGTCGGTCAATTCGCCGGCCAGCGCCTGTTCGACCTGATCGCCAAAACGCTCCCGCGCCTGGCGATCATGGCCCTTGCCGAACCACAGCTTGCCCTTTTCAGCGGCTATATCGTCCGGCGCCTCGGCTGAACCGAACCACCAATCGAGCAACGGCTGCCAGGGCTGGGCCATGGTTTATTCCTTGTGGTAGGCCGTGGCGCGGGCCACTTCTTCTTTCGATCCCAGGAATACCGCAACGCGCTGGTGCAGGCCTTCAGGCTGGATGTCGAGAATGCGCTGATGGCCGTCAGTGGAAGCACCACCGGCCTGCTCCACCAGGAACGACATCGGGTTGGCTTCATACATCAGGCGCAGCTTGCCCGGCTTGGTCGGTTCGCGGCTGTCGCGTGGGTACATGAAGAGGCCGCCACGGTTCAGGATGCGGTGTACGTCGGCGACCATCGCGGCGACCCAACGCATGTTGTAGTTCTTCTTCAACGGGCCTTCCTCACCCGCCAGCAACTCGCTCACGTAGCGCTGCACCGGGGCTTCCCAGTGACGCTGGTTGGACATGTTGATAGCAAATTCCTGGGTGGTTTCAGGGATGGTGATGTCTTCGTGAGTCAGTACGAAGCTGCCCATCTCGCGATCCAGGGTGAAGCCTTTCACGCCGTCGCCCAGGGTCAGTACCAGCATGGTCTGAGGACCGTAGATCGCGTAGCCGGCGGCTACCTGTGCGGTGCCTGGTTGCAGGAAGGCCTTTTCGTTCAGGGCTTCGTTCTGGCTCAGGTACTCGTTCGGGCAGCGCAGTACCGAGAAAATGGTACCGACCGGTGCGTTGATGTCGATGTTCGACGAGCCGTCCAATGGGTCGAACACCAGCAGGTAGGCGCCCTTGGGGTACTTACCCGGGATCTGGTAGGCATTGTCCATTTCCTCGGACGCCATGCCGGCCAGGTGACCGCCCCACTCGTTGGCTTCGAGCAGGATTTCGTTGGACAGCACGTCGAGCTTCTTCTGCACTTCGCCCTGTACGTTCTCCGTGCCCATGCTGCCCAGGACACCACCCAGGGCGCCTTTGGATACGGCGTGGCTGATCTCCTTGCACGCACGCGCCACCACTTCGATCAAAAAGCGCAGATCGGCAGGGGTGTTGTTGCTGCGGGTCTGCTCAATCAAATAGCGACTCAAGGTAACGCGGGACATGGACGGCTCCGAAGAATAGGGGGCGGAAAAACCTGCGCAGTTTAGCGCGAGTCGGGACTTAATTCCTCCTATGAGACGGGATATGGGGGATTGAGTTCACGAGATGGCAATCGCCATCCGTTGCAATACGGAAAAATCGGACCCCCATCAACATGGAGGTACCCGATCCTGGCTGGAGCTTGCAGACTATCCGCTCCGACTTCTGTATGCCCCAAGTCACAAGCCGCTCGACCGAAGCAAAGGCCGAAGTGTTCTCAAACGTGGAAGTAACCCACACACGAATCGAACGGCAGACGTTTGAGTTCGATCTTGTTCAGATCGAGCACTTCGCGCAAGGCTTTGGTTTCTCCTGGAAAGTTACGGTAGGCAACTTCGTCGAGCACCACGATCGCACCTTTTGGCATATACGGCAGGAACGTTTCCAGAGCGACCTTGGTTGATTCGTACAGGTCGGTGTCGAGGATCAGCATCGCTACCACCAGGTCAGGGCGGGTCTGGACCCATTCCGGCACGGTTTTGACAATGTCTCCCTTGACCAATTCACAGCGCGGGATGCGGTTGACCGGGCGCAACAGGTCGTTGGCATCGATCATTTCCTGGATCAAGGACTGGTCGGTGTCGGAGAACATGGTTTCATTGACGTCCGCCGGGTCTTCTTTCTTGTCGATACTCTGGAACCCCTCGAAGGTGTCGAAGCCGATGATCGAGCGATTGATCGCATAGGGTTCCAGGATCATTGAAAGGTGCATATAGAGCATCAACGAGTTGCCCTTGTACACGCCGCATTCGATGATCGCCCCCGGTATTTCGGCGACCTTCTTGAACAGTTCCATGCGCGACAGCGCAGCGGTAACGCCAATGCGATGGGCAAAGACAAATGGCGCGTCGGCCACATACTCGGCGTCCACCCGTTTCAAGACATTGGCACGAGTCTCGTTGTACTGAGCCTCGGCGGGCGTAATGCGGCGCTTGGTCATTGCTGGATTCCTTGGAAATTCGAGAAGTCGTGAGCGTGGAAATAATCTTTGAAGCCTGCACCAACGTCCGGACAAGCGCTGTCTACGTTGATCGCACCGCGCTTGTGCTTGAGATCGTCAAGATGCATCAAGCGAAAATCCACGCTGAAACGGGTTAGTTGAGTGTAGTTGGGAACGGTGCCGTGCAGGTGCGAACCTGAGAAAACCAGCATGTCGCCCATATTGCCGGCTACGCGCAGCTCCGACGAAGTATTGATCTGCTCCAGCGGAACCGGGTGTACCCGGGCTTCTTCCTTGAGGTTTTCCTTGGCCCGATGACGCTGGTTGCTGATCCAGTCAGACAGGCTCCAGTCCTTGGAAGTATTTTCCACAGGGACATCGAAATAGCCCCCATTGATCATCATGGTCTGGTCGGCACTGATGGTGTGTACCGGCATCCATGTGTTGATTTGACAATCGACCCCACCGTACCAAGTATCACGGTGGGGTTTATAGGCATAGCTGACGCCAGCGTGCAGGTAGTCATAATTGGGTACTACACGGATCCGGGGCACGTCGAAAATAAACTCGCGAGGGTCAGCGCCGATTTCATAAATGAAACCCTGGATCAACTCTTTAACGCGCAAGCTGTTGGTGAACTGCCCCTTGAGGCGTGTAACCAGCGCCACGAACTCTTCTACCGGCATCAATGTGTGCAAGGCTTGATGATTAGTCTCGCCGTTGAAGGCGGCAGTGATGCTTTCCTGGGCGAACGCGCACAACTCTCTGGCAATGCGCAATTGAGTGTTCAGGAAGATGTCGCCTGCGTAAATAGCCTCTTTGAAGTCAGCTTTGTTCTGAAGCTGATTGATGTACAGATTCACGGGTCCCCTCCTGAATACATCGAGCCTTCCTAAGAATCGGCACGATGCGGACAAACTGAAGTGTGGTCCCGCATCGGCCCGACCAAAAAGCCGTGCGCCCGGTATGGACCCGGGCGCATCGAGCGAAGCAAGGCAGCGATCCTTATTTCTGTTTAGCCTACCGGACTCCATTGGCTATGAAAAAACACTGGACCCTGAGGGGGCCAAATCGGGTCAGGATTTGACCGGCGGCTTGCGCAGCAGACTGTATGCCATCGCCCCGAGGAATAGCACACTGAGCACCAGCACAGCCCACAGGCCGATTTTCTTCCAGTCCGTCCCGACGACTGCCGGTGCCGTCTCGGTTGCCGGCGTCGAAGTCGCGGCCCCATTTACTGTTGCTACGCCCAGGCTCGCCAGCCGCGACGGCCGGTAATCGGGCACCAGTGTAGACAAGGGCAGACTGGCCGCCTTCACGGTCGCGCTGCCCAGCGCCAGGCTGAACGGCCCTTCTCCACGCGCCAGAAACACCACCTGGCTCGGACGCACCGCAAAACGCAGCGTCGGGGCCTGGTCGCCAAGGCCGCCGCCCCGCTCGTCCACGGTCAGCTTCAGTTGCTGCACGGTCTGACCGTCCAACTGCAGTTGGTTTTGCACCACGTCCTGGCCGTTCTGGGTCAGGCGATACAGCAAGCCACTGGTCATCGGCTGCCAGGAATGGCTGCTCTCACGTCGGCCGGCCAGTGTTACCGGGGCCAGGCTGTTGGCCTGGCTCAGTTCCACCTGCACCTGTTCGAGATTCAACCCCATGGGCAACTGCCAGGTGTATTCACCGGCCTTCGTGGTGGTGCCGGCCAAAGGCTGTGACCAGACCAGCGGCAACGGCAGGCTTTCGCGACTGGCGCTTTGCAACTGCGCCGAGGTCAGCACCGGCGCGGAGGATGGCGAATCCCACAGCAGTCGAAGGTAGCGGGCCGATTGTCCCGGCAGGCTCACCTCATGTTGCTCGACCCGCTCATCGGCAAAGGTCAGCCGTGCCACTTGGCCTTCGCCCCACGCCTGCCAGTTCTGCAAGTCGTCGCTGGCTTCGATGGTAAACCGCTGGAAGCCGTCGCGTTCGCTGGTCCAGTCCAGAATCAACTGTTGCAAGGGCGCCTTGATCGCGCTGGCATCCAGCAGCCATCCGCGCAGCTCTTCTTCCCCCGCTTCGAGCCGGCTGGATGGCTGGACCTCCACCAGCGTACCGTTGGCGTTCGATTGCACCCGCACGCTGGGCGCGCGTTCGTTGTCATCGGCGGCGTTGTACAGCGGAAACCATTTCACGTCGGTGAGAGTGCGATTTTCGCGACTCTGGGCCGTTTCGCGGACCAGCGCATAGGCCTGGGCCTGCCCGGCCGCGTTGAATACCCGCAGGTCGCTCAGGTCGGTCTGTCGCGCTTGCAGCTGGACCTCCAGGGGCAACGGGAGACGATACCAAGGCCCTTCACCGCTCAAGGCCAACGGCACTTGGTGGGCGAAGTCCGCCGGCTTTTCCTGGGCCATGGCCGACAATGCTACCCATAACCCGACCACACCCAGTCCGATCCGACTCAACTTGCGACTCAAGATGACACTCCCTCACTGACAGGCATCGGCGGCTCGGTAGGCGAAGCCGTTTCCGGACGCTTGGGCGGCAGCGGCGCGAAGTAGCCCACCACCAGCAACAGTACCCCCACGCCGATGAACGACACGATCCGCGCCAGACCGCCACGGTTACTCAACTCGACAAAGAACAGCTTGGCCACCACCACGGCAATCAACGCCGCGCCGATCAGCCATACCTCCCGGCGATGCCGCAGATGCCCGCCGATCATCAGGCCCAGGGCAATCAGGGTCCAGACGATGGACAGCCCAGCCTGTACGAACATGGATTCAAGCAACGCATCCAATTCGAACGGTATCCCCATCCAATGGTGAGCACTGCGCATTACCACGGCGGTGAAAAACGCGAACAGCGACACGCCGGCGATCAACTGGGCGACCTGATCGGCATACGCCCAACGGACCGTCAGTTGCCCCACTGCGCTGCGGACCCATACGTAGACGCCAAACAAGGCAAACAGCAAGCCCAGCTCCAGCGGGTTCAGCAGCGGCACGTAGGGCAAGGGTTCAGCGGTGCCGTCGCTGAAGGTGTTGGCCAGCCAGAACCAGCCAAGCATCAGCAGGGCCAGGGGCGCCGCCGCGTAGACGCGATATTCCCGCGACTGCGCCGATATTGGCCAAGGCCAGGCCCGCGGCGCGGCCATCAGCACCAGGTAAAGGCTCGGCAGGATCGCCCAACCCAACCAGCGCCAGGCGTTGTATTGCTCGGACAACAGCAGCAAGCCGTAACGCAGCTCCAGCGCCAGCACACCGATCAGCAGCCAGCAGCCGAGCACATGAGCTGTGCTACGGGCCTGGGCCGGCAGCATCGAAGCCAGGCGTCTGAGCGACAGGAAATGCACGCCGAACACCACCAGCCAAGCGAGCCAGCCGAAATCCGCCGCCGGGTGATAACGGCTGTGCCAGGTCGCGACCAACACACAGCCCGCCGCCGGAATCAGCAAAGTGCACAGCAACCCCAGGGATGGCCATTTCAAACG
Source organism: Pseudomonas uvaldensis (assembly GCF_021271205.1). GTDB lineage: Bacteria > Pseudomonadota > Gammaproteobacteria > Pseudomonadales > Pseudomonadaceae > Aquipseudomonas > Aquipseudomonas uvaldensis. The sequence continues at coordinate 189,735 of NZ_JAIWKS010000006.1, read as the reverse complement.
CTGGGCCAGGACGCTCCACACCGCCACACTGAGCGCCGCGACCACCAGTAACAGGCTGCCTTGCAGGTTCACCGGGGCGAAGCGCAGCACTTCGCTGAGCCACGCCAGCGCCCACCAGCCGGCGCCCCAGACCAGCAACAACTCGGACAAGCGCTGCAAGCTCGATACGTCAAAGACAGTGTCCGATTGACCCCGTTGCAGTCGCCACGCACCGATCAGCGCCACCAGCCCCAGCACCAGCGGCGTCCAGAAGCCGCTGTGCGCCAGGGGCCGCAAGCCTTCGACATCGAGCGTACCCAGCAAGGCCGGCCCTGCCAGCAGGAATGCCGCACCGCCCACCAATTGCAGCAACAGACCGAATACAAAGCTCATGCGCTGCTTCAGGTACAAGCTCAACCAAATGATAAACAGGCCACTGACGGCCCATACGCCACTCGCCGTCTGCCAGGGAAGGACGAACAGCACCGCAAGGTTGATCAGCACCAGCCCTGCCAGCAATACAACGGACAACCCACGCAGCAAACGTGCGTCCTTGCGCACCATATCGTCACGCGCCGCCAGCAACATGCCGCCGATCAACGCCAGGCCGATCAGCGAGGCACTGAGCAAACCGCTCCAGCCGGCGTCGAACACCGCTGCCGAATCGCCCTCGGCACCGCGCAAGCGCATCAGGAACAACGCACCACCCAACAACTGCACGGCAAACGCGGTGAACAGGAAACTGCGCGATTGCAGGCGCAGGCCGACGAATAGCGTCGCCAACCCCGCCAGCGCCCAGGTGATCGCAGTGCCATGGGTGAAGAAAAACAACGGTGCCAGCAGATAGAGGAAACTCAGGCCCAACACCGCCAGAACCGGCTGCCCCTGACGCTCCCAGCCATGGGTATGCTCGGGCGCAGCCTTGCGCAATTGAAGGAAACTGAACAGCAGCGCGCCACCGATCATCAAGGCGCCCAGCGCAGGGGCATCGAGCAGGCTGCTTTCGCCGAAGCTCAACTCGCCGAGGAAGGCCCGCGCCGCGCCCAATTGCAACAACAGCGCAAAAGCGCGTGCCAATGGCCGGTGTTGACGCAACCCCAACCAGAAAATCCCGGCGCCTTCCACGGCCCAGGCTGCCGAAGTCCAGCGGGCATCGAGGCCGAGGGGAATAGCCAGGCTGGCGAAAATCACCCCCAGGGCCAGGCAGGTTTCGGCCAGCAGCAAGGCTCGCCCCCCCATCAATATCCGCGCCAGACCCATGTAGATCGCGCCCAGGGCCAGGGCACTGAACGCCGCGGCAAACTCCAGGTGCTGCACCAGCGCATACTGCAGGCCGAACCCCACCAGCGGTGGCCCGAACAGCATCGTTCCGTCCACATAGTCGCCGTTGCGCGCCGACCAGCGCAGCAATGCCTCCCGGCTGTCACCGTCGGGCGCCCCCGCGGTTTCCAGCAGCTTGCGACGGGTGAACAGCAGACCGATCGCCAGGTACATCACGAAGAATACGATCAGAAATGGCTCGGTGCTCCAAAACAGCTCCGGCGTGTAGGAGCGCAGGCCCCAGGCGACACCAATACCGAAAGTACCGACGAAGCCGATCAGGTTGAGCAGGCGCCAGGCCTTGAACCAGGCAATGGCGAGAATGCCAGTGTTGAGCAGAATGAAATAGCTGAACAGCGCAACGTGATTGCCGCTCCCAGTGGAGGTCAGGATCGGCGCGGCAAACCCACCCAGAGCGGCCACCGCGGCCAGGCCCAAGGCATTCTGGGTCACCGCCAGGATCGCCGAGAACACCGTGACCGCCACCAGCATGCCCAGGGCTGCCTTCGAGTCGAGCAGCGGATGCAGACGCATGGCGGCGAACACGGTCAGGTACAGCACCGCAATGCCGGTACCCTGGAGCATCAGCGCATAGCTGCCATTGCGCTGGCGCAGCCACCAGCCCAGACCCAACAGGCCCAGCGCACTGGCCGCGACGCCGGCGTAACGCAGCTCGATCGGCACCACCATGCCTTCGGTGGCATAACGCAGCAGGAACGCCAGGCCGAGGAACAAGAGCACCACGCCGACCCGCAACACGGTATTGCCGCCAAACAACCAGTTGCGCGCACCGGCTATGGCGCGCTCGATGAAATTCGGGCCCCGTGGCGCTGCCGGTTGCGCGGCAATCGGTTCCACTGGCTCGAATTCACGGGACTCGCGCCTGGAGCGAGCAGGTGCCGGGGTCCAGACGTTGTCGGGCAATGGCTGGCTGGCCTGCGTGGCCGTCGCCGGCTCGGGCGCAAGATCGGGCGGCAGTTCCCAGACCAGCTCGGGTTCCGGCTCCGGTTCGGTGCGGGCGACAGGCTCGGGGACCTGGGGCGCGGTGACCTGGGCCGCGGTGACTGGGGGCGCCGTCGCGGGATCAGGGGCAGCATACAACGTGCCGCGCTCCAGCACCGCCAGACGCGCCTCCAGCGTGATCAGCTCTTGCTGGGCCGCTTGCAGCAAAACCTGCTGCCGGGCGGCCTCGGATCCCAGGTACCTGATACGAAACACCTGGGCGATGCCAAGCCCCACCAACGCGCCTATCAGCGCATCGGCGAGCGACTCATCCACCACCCAGCCAAGAGCCAGGCCCAACAGCGTCAAGATCCATTGCATGGTTGATATCCCTAAGCGGCCCGTTGCGGGCATGACCGGGGCATTTGTGCCTGGATCAGTCTAGTGGAACAACCCAATAATCCTGTGGGAGCGGGCTTGCTCGCGAAAGCGGTGTGTCAGGCGACTTCAACTCAGCCTGGCACACCGCTTTCGCGAGCAAGCCCGCTCCCACAATGGATGGGGGGCATCCCCAATCTCTGAATCCCGCCACAAAGCCCGGCGAAACTGGCGCCTAGTATATCGACGAAGCCCAACCGTCGTTGGGCTTCGCTCACATTTCTGACAGCTAAGGCTATTCCAACGCCTTCCAGATGTCGGTGGCGTACTCGCGGATGGTCCGGTCGGAGGAGAACCAGCCCATGCGCGCCGTGTTGAGCACTGCCGAGCGCCACCATTGCTTGGAGTCGTGCCAGCGCTCCTCGACCTTGGCCTGGGCATGCCAGTACGAGTCGAAATCGGCGCAGACCAGGAAGCGGTCGTAGTCCACCAGCGAATCCACCAGCCCGGTGTAGCGCATCGGATCGTCCGGGGAAAACACCCCGCCACGGATCGCCTGCAACACGTCGTTGAGGCGATGGGAGGCGGCGATGTCCGGCGCGGCGCTGAATTCGCCGTTGCGCTTGCGGGCCTCGACTTGCTCGGCGGTCAGGCCGAAGATAAACATGTGCTCGCCGCCCACGCGCTCATGCATTTCCACGTTGGCGCCGTCCATGGTACCGATGGTCAGCGCGCCGTTGAGGCCGAACTTCATGTTGCTGGTACCGGATGCTTCGAAGCCGGCGGTGGAAATCTGCTCCGACAAGTCCGCCGCCGGGATGATGCTCTCGGCCAGGCTGACGTTGTAGTTGGGCAGGAACACCACTTTGAGCAGACCACGCACGGTCGGGTCGTTGTTCACCACCCGGGCGATGTCATTGGTCAACTTGATGATCAGCTTCGCCTGGTGATAACTGGCGGCGGCCTTGCCGGCGAAGATCTTCACCCGCGGTACCCAGTCCACCTCCGGTTCGGCGCGGATCGCCTGGTACAGTGCCACGGTGTGCATAAGGTTGAGCAACTGACGCTTGTACTCGTGGATTCGCTTGACCTGTACGTCGAACATCGCCGCCGGGTTTACGGCAATCCCCAGCCGCTCGTGGATCAGGTAGGCCAGGGCCTTCTTGCTGTGCAGGCGCTGCTCGGCGAACAGTTTGCGGAATGCCGGCTTATCGGCGAACGGCTCCAGTTCGATCAGGCGTTCCTCGGGATTGTCGAGCACGCTCGGGCCCAGCGCATCGACCATCATCGAGGTCAGTTCCGGGTTGGCCTGGAACAGCCAGCGGCGGAAAGTAATGCCGTTGGTCTTGTTGTTGATCCGCTCCGGGTAGAGCTTGTGCAGCTCGGAAAACACCGTACTGCGCATCAACTGCGTGTGCAGTCCGGACACACCGTTGACGCTGTGGGAGCCCAGGAAGGCCAGGTTGCCCATGCGCACCCGACGACCGTTGTCTTCTTCAATCAGCGAGACCGAGCGCAGCACGTCGAAATCATGCACGCCCTTGGCCCTCAGCGAATCGATGTGCTGGGCGTTGATCAGGTAGATGATCTGCATGTGCCGGGGCAGCATGCGCTCCATCAGCCCCACCGGCCAGGTTTCCAATGCTTCGGGCAGCAGCGTGTGGTTGGTATAGGACAGCGTGTCCTGGGTGATCTGCCAGGCGGCGTCCCAGGCCACGTCATAGACGTCCACCAGTTGGCGCATCAACTCGGCCACGGCGATGGAGGGGTGGGTGTCGTTGAGCTGGATCGCTGCGTGATCCCCCAGGGTCAACACCGAGGTATGCATGTTGCGATGACGGCGCAGCAGATCCTGCAGCGAGGCGGCGACAAAGAAATACTCCTGGCGCAAACGCAATTCCTGCCCGGCCTCGGTGCTGTCGGCCGGGTAGAGCACGCGGGAAATACTTTCGGCCCGTGCCACTTCGGCCACGGCGCCCAAGTGGTCGCCGGCATTGAAACGCTCCAGATGCAGATCTTCCACGGCCCGGGCGCGCCACAGACGCAAGGTGTTGACACTGGCACCGCGCCAGCCCACCACCGGGGTGTCATAGGCAATGGCCCGCACGGTTTCCCCTGGCGTCCAGACCTGTCGGGTCTTGCCGGTGTCGTCGGTCACCGTCTCGACACTGCCGCCGAAGCCGATCGGGTAGACCACCTCCGGCCGTTCGAACTCCCACGGGTTGCCGAAGTCCAGCCAATGCTCGGTCTGCTCCTGCTGCCAGCCGTCGACGATGGCCTGGCGGAACAGGCCGTGTTCATAGCGGATGCCGTAGCCGTGCCCGGCGATGCCCAGGGTGGACATGCTTTCCATGAAGCACGCCGCCAATCGGCCGAGGCCGCCGTTGCCCAGCGCGGCATCGGGTTCGAGCGTGCGGATGCGTTCCAGGTCCACGCCCAGCTCCGTCAGCGCTTCGCGAGCGGTATCCAGCAGGCCGAGGTTGCTCAGGCTGTCGTAAAGCAAGCGCCCGATGAGAAATTCCAGGGAGAGGTAATAAACACGCTTCTGGCCCTTGCGGTAGATCTGCCGCGTGTGGTCCATCCAGTGCTCGACCATATGGTCGCGGGCGGCGAGGGCAATGGCTTCGAACCAATCGTGATCAAACGCATGATCGGGGTCCTTGCCGACGGCATAAGTGAGTTTGGTCAACACAGCGTCGCGAAATGCGGCCACTTCAGCTTCGCGAACAAGCGGTTCTTGAGTCATGGATAAGACCTCGAACGAACAGGGAATTGTCTGAGCCTAGACGGTCTGACAGACGGCGCAGGCGCTTGGTTCGGTGGTTTTCCCCACGCGCCGGAGAATCGTCGCCAGGGAATTGCCGGATGGGCGAATGAATGCAGGGGCCGTGCCGCTACTGGAGGGGGTGGTCGGGATCGAAAAAAAATCGGCGGATGGTCGTTCAAAATTTCACCAGTCCCGGTATGATCGCGCGCCCTGACGCATGCTGGTAAACCTCGATGATGAAGCCCAACCTGATCGCCGCCGCGGAGATCGACCGACTCGATACCTGGGCCAAATATTCCGCCCCGATGTGCGGCTCCTGTGTGTCGAGCTGCTGCACGCTGCCGGTCGAGGTCAAGATCAAGGACCTGATCCGGATCGGCATCGTCGATGAGTTCGAGCTGGGCGACCCGCCGAAAAACATCGCCAAGCGCCTGCAAAAGGAAGGGATTGTCGAACGCTACAACCAGAAGTCCGAGATCTTCACGCTCCAGCGCATGAGCAACAACGATTGCCTTTATCTGGACCGCAAGAGCCGGCTGTGCACCATTTACGAGAAACGCCCGGACACCTGCCGCAACCACCCGCGCATCGGGCCGCGGCCGGGGTATTGCGCGTACAAGCCCAAGGAAGTGGAGCGCGAGCGTAATTCGCGGACGCTGGATCGGTTTTGACTATTTAGCGCCTGACCTACCGTCTTCGCGAGCAAGCCCGCTCCCACAAGGACAGCGCTGAGCCTGTGGGAGCGGGCTTGCTCGCGAAAGCGGCCTGCCGGTCACTGCATAAACCCCAGGCATAAAAAAACGCCCCCGATCTCACGACCGGGGGCGTTTTTCATTCAGCCGGGGCTAAACGATCAAGCCTTGGCTTTCTTGGCAGCGCGGGTACGCTCGCCTTCGTCCAGGATCTTCTTGCGAAGACGGATGGACTTCGGTGTCACTTCGCACAGTTCGTCGTCCTGGATGAATTCCAGGGCCTGTTCCAGGGTGAAGCGAACAGGTGGAACCAGGGCGATGGTTTCGTCTTTACCCGAAGCACGCATGTTGTCGAGCTTCTTGCCCTTGGTAGGGTTGACGCCCAGGTCATTGTCACGGCTGTTCAGACCGACGATCTGGCCGTTGTAGATTTCCTGGCCGTGCTCGACGAACAGCTTGCCACGTGCCTGGAGGGTTTCCAGGGAGTAGGTCAGCGCCTTGCCGGTTTCGACCGATACCAGAACACCGTTCTGACGGCCGGACATGTGGCCGGACTTCATGGTGTCGTAGCGATCGAAGATCGAGGTCAGGATGCCGGCACCGTTGGTCAGGGTCAGGAACTGGTTACGGAAGCCGATCAGGCCACGCGCCGGGATGTTGTATTCCAGGCGCACACGGCCCTTGCCATCCGGGGACATGTTGGTCAGGTCGCCCTTACGCAGCCCCATCTCTTCCATCACCTTGCCCTGGGATTCTTCAGGGATGTCGATGGTGACGTTCTCGAACGGTTCCTGCTTGACGCCGTCAACGACGCGGATGATCACTTCCGGACGGCCTACGGCCATTTCGAAGCCTTCGCGACGCATGGTTTCGATCAGTACCGAGAGGTGCAGCTCACCACGGCCGGAAACCTTGAACTTGTCGGCCGAGTCGCCTTCTTCAACGCGCAGTGCCACGTTGTACAGCAGCTCCTTGTCCAGACGCTCCTTGATGTTGCGGGAGGTCACGAACTTGCCTTCCTTGCCGCAGAACGGCGAGTCGTTGACCTGGAAGGTCATGGAAACGGTCGGCTCGTCCACGGTCAGAGGCTTCATCGCCTCGACAGCGTTCGGATCGCACAGGGTGTCGGAGATGAACAGCTCTTCGAAGCCGCTGATGCAGACGATATCGCCGGCTGCCGCTTCTTCGACGTCCACGCGGTGCAGGCCGTGGTGACCCATCAATTTCAGGATACGGCCGTTGCGCTTCTTGCCGTCGACATCGATCGCCACCACCGGGGTGTTTGGCTTGATGCGACCACGAGCGATACGGCCAACACCGATCACACCCAGGAAGCTGTTGTAGTCCAGGGCCGAGATCTGCATCTGGAACGGACCGTCACGGTCAACGGCAGGCGCTGGGACGTTGTCGACGATCGACTGGTACAGCGGGGTCATGTCTTCCGCCATGGCGGTGTGGTCCAGGCCGGCAATGCCGTTCAGGGCCGAGGCGTAGACGACCTGGAAGTCCAGTTGTTCGTCGGTGGCACCCAGGTTGTCGAACAGGTCGAAGATCTGGTCCAGAACCCAGTCAGGACGCGCGCCCGGACGGTCGACCTTGTTGATCACGACGATCGGCTTGAGGCCGGCTTCGAAAGCCTTCTTGGTCACGAAGCGGGTCTGCGGCATAGGGCCGTCCTGGGCATCCACCAGCAGCAGCACGGAGTCGACCATCGACATCACGCGCTCTACTTCACCGCCGAAGTCGGCGTGGCCGGGGGTGTCCACGATGTTGATGTGGTAGCCGTTCCAGTTGATAGCGGTGTTTTTCGCCAGGATGGTAATACCGCGCTCTTTTTCCTGGTCGTTGGAGTCCATCACGCGCTCGTCGTTGAGCTCGTTGCGCTCCAGGGTGCCGGATTGGCGCAGGAGTTTGTCAACCAGGGTGGTCTTACCATGGTCAACGTGGGCGATGATGGCGATGTTGCGTAGATTTTCGATCACTTGTGTATCTCGATCAGAGGATTCGGTGTGCTGACAGGTCGTGGCAGCGATTTACGTTGAGTCCGACAAAGCCGTTACAGCTTGCCGGCGGCGTCGGGGGGCCGGTGACGCAGGCCACAGGCAAACAGCCCCGGGCACTTAGCTCGGTCGATAAACGCGCACATTGGCATGCCCCTCACTGAGCAAATGGTGAGCATGCAGGCGACTCATCACGCCTTTGCCGCAATACAACAGGTACTGGCGAGTAGGGTCCAGTTCCTTGAAACGCGCGTTCACTGCATAGAACGGCATCGTTTTTACCTCGACGCCGGCGACGCTCAGCGGGTCATCCTCAGCTTCATCCGGGTGACGGATGTCGATGACGATCTGGCCGGCCAGCGCTTCGCCGACTTCTTCAACCTGGATGTCCTGGCCCAATTCATCGATCACCCGATCGATCGGCACCAGCCTGGCGTTTTCGATTGCACGATCGAGCACCGCCATGTCGAATTCTTTCTCTTCATGCTCCACGCGCCCGCGCTTGGCAGCCGTCTTCGGATTGACCGAAATGACCCCGCAATATTCCGGCATGTGGCGGGCAAAATCGGCGGTGCCGATGGCTTCGGCCGTGTCGATGATGTCCTGCTTGTGGCTCGCGATCAGTGGGCGCAGCACCAGTTTTTCGGTGACACAGTCGATGACCGACAGGTTCGGCAGCGTCTGGCTCGACACCTGGGAAATCGCCTCGCCGGTGACCAGCGCGTCGATGTGCAGGCGGTCAGCGATGCTCGACGCGGCACGCAACATCATACGCTTCAAAATGACGCCCATATGACTGTCGTCGACTTTCCCGAGAATCTCGCCCAGGACTTCCTCGAACGGCACACTCACAAATAACACGCGCTGGGAGCTGCCGTACTTCTTCCAGATAAAGTGCGCCACTTCCATTACGCCCAGTTCATGGGCACGCCCGCCAAGGTTGAAGAAGCAGAAATGGCTCATCAGCCCGCGACGCATGATCTGGTAGGCCGCCACTGTGGAGTCGAAGCCACCGGACATCAGCACCAGCGTCTGCTCCAGCGCGCCCAGCGGATAGCCGCCGATGCTGTCGTGCTGGCTGTGGATCACGAACAACCGCTGGTCGCGAATTTCGATGCGCACTTCGATCTGCGGTTCTTTCAGGGAGATACCGGCGGCACCGCATTGCCGGCGCAGCTGGCTGCCGACGTACTTCTCCACGTCCATGGAACTGAACGGGTGTTTGCCGGCACGCTTGCAGCGCACCGAAAAAATCTTGCCGGCCAACGCATCGCCATAATGAAGCTTGCATTTGGCGACGATGTCGTCGAAGTCCCCCAGCGGATATTCATCGACCTGCAGGAAATGCGCGATGCCCGGCATGCAGCTCAGGCGTTCGGTCATTTCCTTCAAGACCTTGGGTTCGCTGACGCGCGTTTCCAGCTCGAGGTTGTCCCACACGCCGTTCACCACCACGACCGGGTCCAGATCACGGAGCACGGCGCGAATGTTCTTGGCCAACTGACGGATAAAACGCGTCCGGACAGGGCGGCTCTTGATGGTGATCTCGGGGAAGACTTTTACGATTAGTTTCATGAAAACAGCGCGCGAACGGCCAGCCGAAAAAGGGGGGCGCGGATTATAGCGGAAATTGCTCAAGGTTTAACCAGTTAATATGCAGTCGGTTTTAATGCACCAAAATGGATCACCTACACTGATGATCGCCACATTACAGTGCGTGATTGTCCGACAATCCCCGTTTTCGGCTCTCTGAAAGCGTGGGTTTGGTGCAAAAAACCCATGCTGGGGCACTGGCATGCAATTTGCTCCCTTGTGAGGCAGGTTGCCTTGGCCGAGTATTCGCGCCGGCATCACTCATATTCAGGGCACACCATTACCGCCCGAAGCCACCCGGAGGACATATGTCGAAGTCGGTTCAACTCATCAAAGATCATGACGTCAAGTGGATTGATCTGCGCTTCACTGACACCAAAGGCACTCAACATCACGTGACCATGCCGGCCCGTGATGCGCTGGATGACGATTTCTTCGAAATCGGCAAGATGTTCGACGGTTCCTCCATCTCTGGCTGGAAAGGCATTGAAGCTTCCGACATGATCCTGATGCCGGACGACGAAACCGCGGTCCTGGATCCGTTCACCGAAGAACCGACCCTGATCCTGGTCTGCGACATCATCGAACCTTCGACCATGCAAGGCTATGACCGCGACCCACGCGCCATCGCCCACCGTGCCGAGGAATACCTGAAGTCCACCGGTATCGGCGACACCGCTTTCTTCGGTCCAGAGCCTGAGTTCTTCATCTTCGACTCGGTCAAGTTCAAGTCCGACATCTCCGGTTCCATGTTCAAAATCTTCTCCGAACAAGGTTCGTGGATGTCCGACCAGGACGTGGAAGGCGGTAACAAAGGCCACCGTCCAGGCGTGAAAGGCGGTTACTTCCCGGTTCCACCGTTCGACTTCGACCACGAGATCCGTACCTCCATGTGCAACGCACTGGAAGAAATGGGCCAGACCGTCGAAGTTCACCACCACGAAGTGGCGACTGCCGGCCAGAACGAAATCGGCGTGAAGTTCAACACGCTGGTCAAGAAGGCTGACGAAGTCCAGACCCTGAAATACGTTGTACACAACGTTGCCGACGCTTATGGCCGCACCGCGACCTTCATGCCGAAGCCTCTGTACGGCGACAACGGTTCGGGCATGCACGTTCACATGTCGATCTCCAAGGACGGCAAGAACACCTTCGCAGGCGAAGGCTATGCCGGTCTGTCGGACACTGCCCTGTACTTCATCGGCGGTATCATCAAGCACGGTAAGGCCCTGAACGGCTTCACCAACCCGTCGACCAACTCCTACAAGCGTCTGGTTCCTGGCTTCGAAGCTCCGGTCATGCTGGCCTACTCGGCTCGCAACCGTTCCGCCTCGATCCGTATTCCTTACGTCAACAGCCCTAAAGCGCGCCGCATCGAAGCACGCTTCCCGGACCCGGCTGCCAACCCGTACCTGGCCTTCGCTGCACTGATGATGGCCGGTCTGGACGGTATCCAGAACAAGATCCACCCTGGCGATGCCGCCGACAAAAACCTGTATGACCTGCCGCCTGAAGAGGCCAAGGAAATCCCACAGGTTTGCGGTAGCCTGAAAGAAGCCCTGGAAGAGCTGGACAAGGGCCGTGCGTTCCTGACCAAGGGCGGCGTATTCAGCGATGACTTCATCGACGCTTACATCGCACTGAAAAGCGAAGAAGAAATCAAGGTTCGCACCTTCGTACACCCACTGGAATATGAGCTGTACTACAGCTGCTGATCCGGTAGCGTCGCCCAGGCGGCGTGAATCAAGAGAGGCCTCCTTCGGGAGGCCTTTTTTGTGGGCGCAATATACGTGCATCATGCGTCACCCCCAGCAAACGAGAGATCATCCATGACTTTGCGCTCCAAGCTCTGCCTTGCCCTCTCAGCGGCGTTGATGGCCACCGCCGCCAACGCCACCCCAGCCCCCGATGCCCTTACCCCGCTGCTTAACGCCATTGGCGAACGCATCGCCATCGCCGATCAGGTGGCCTTGAGCAAATGGGACAGCCATAAGCCAGTGGAAGACCGTCAGCGCGAGCGCGAAGTCATCGCCGCCGCTGTCGCCCAGGCGCCGGTCTACAAGCTGACGGCCGAAACCGTGGAGACGTTCTTTGCAGCTCAAATAGAAGCCAACAAATTCGTGCAGTACGTCGATTTGTCCGACTGGGCCATGGAGGGCAAGGCCCCGGACATGCCACGCGCCGACCTGGTGAACCAGATCCGCCCGCAACTCGACCGCCTGCAAAAACGTCTGCTGCAGCAACTGGCCGATTTCTCCCCTTACCGCACCGACCCACAATGCCCGCGATGGATCGCCCGAGCCACCCACCATAACAAGCAGCACCCGATACGCCGGCTCGCCCTGATCCGCGCCACGGCGGAGTTGTGCATCACACCACCAAAAGCCTGACCCAACCCATTCCCTCTGGGTCAATGCGCAACGACTTGGGCCAACCGCCCTTCCTGACCTATGCTGGAATCCAACACTTTCATTTCTCGGTTGATTTTATGGGTCGTGGTTTTCCAGGCGTTCTGTTGTTGCTGTTGGCGTTGCCTGCGGCGGCGCAGATCTACAAATACACCGACGCCAACGGCAACACCGCCTACAGCAACCAGCCGCCTGAGGGAGTGCCGGCCCAGGCGGTCGAGCTGCCACCGCTCAACAGCATCGAACCCCAGGGCCCGAGCAGCCCGGATACTCCGACGCCCCCTGCAATCAACGAAAAGCCGCGCAACGCCTACCAAACGCTGGAGCTGACAGACATTCCCACCGAAGAAGCCCTGCGCGCCAACAACGGCACCTTTACCGTGGGCGTCCGAGCCCAGCCACGCCTGCAAAGCCCACATCGGTTCAGACTTCTGTTGGACGGCCAGCCCTATGGCCAGCCGACCAATGTGCCGCGGCTGCAATTAGTGAATATCGACCGAGGCGAGCACAGCCTGGCGGTCCAGGTCATCGACGCAGACACTGTCGTGCAACAAAGCGAAACCGTCACGTTCACGGTACAACGGGTGCACCGGCCATGATCCGCTGGATGCTCCTGGGCCTGGCCCTGGTCGCCCTGCCGGGGCTCGCACAGGTCTACACTTACATCGACGCCCAGGGTAATCGGGTCTTTACCGATCAACCGCGCCCCGGCAACGCGAAAAAAGTCCAACTGCCGCCCGGCAACCGGATGCCAACCCCACCCGTCAGCACCGCACCGGCACCGACCTCCGACGAGCCGCCCAGGCCCGTGTTTCATTACGAGATGCTCCGACTGTTAATTCCCGAGCCGGACGCCACGATACGCAGCACCGCCGGCGAGCTTATCGTCACGGCTACCAGCGAACCGGGACTGAAAAAAGGCCACCGCTACCGCCTGCTGCTGGACGGCCAACCCACGGGCGAACCCGGACCAAGCCCGGTATTTGCCTTGAGCAACGTTGATCGCGGCACTCATCACCTTGCGGTGGAAATCCTCGATGAGCAGGACCGTATCGTCGAACGTACCGCCAACCAGCCTTTCCACATGCAGCGCATGTCCCTGGCGCAGAAGCGCCGCGTCAAGCCCTGCGCCATGGCCGATTATGGTCAACGTCCGGAATGCCCCCTGGCCGACAAGCCCGAAGAAGAAAAGAGCAGCATCCTTCCATTCTTTTAGCGCCCATCAAGCTTGCGCACTATATTGGTGCAAAAAGTTGCAAGCCTTCCCATCGGCCTGCCCTTTTTGGTTCGAAAGTACCCGAAAAAACTGGCAGAACGCCACGTAACTGGGCGAAATCCAGCCCATTAAGGCTCTAAACGCTTCTTTTCGGAGCCTTGGTTTGGTTTTTGCATTTTCCTTGGCACCAGCGCGTCATACGCGTGCTTGCTACGCTTCAAAAGAGGTCCTGATGACCATTAGCGACGCACTACACCGCTTGTTGCTCGACAACCTCACCACCGCGACCATCCTGCTCGACGCCGAACTGCGCCTCGAGTACATGAACCCGGCGGCGGAAATGCTCCTGGCCGTCAGCGGCCAACGCAGCCATGGGCAATTTATCAGTGAGCTGTTCACTGAGTCGGCCGAGGCGCTCAATTCCCTGCGCCAGGCCGTAGAGCAAGCCCATCCGTTCACCAAGCGCGAAGCAATGCTCACCGCCCTGACCGGCCAGACCCTGACCGTGGACTATGCGGTGACACCGATCCTGAACAACGGCGCGACTCTGTTGCTGCTCGAGGTCCATCCTCGTGACCGCCTGTTGCGCATCACCAAGGAAGAGGCCCAGCTGTCCAAGCAGGAAACCAGCAAGATGCTTGTGCGTGGCCTGGCCCATGAAATCAAGAACCCTCTTGGCGGGATTCGCGGCGCGGCACAGTTGCTTTCCCGGGAGCTGCCGGAAGAAAGCCTCAAGGACTACACCAACGTCATCATCGAGGAAGCGGACCGCTTGCGAAATCTTGTGGACCGAATGCTCGGTTCGAACAAGCTGCCCTCACTGGCGATGTGCAACGTCCACGAAGTGCTGGAGCGCGTTGGCAGCCTCGTGGAAGCGGAAAGCCAGGGCTGCATCACCTTGGTGCGCGACTATGACCCGAGTATTCCCGACGTCCTGATCGACCGCGAGCAAATGATCCAGGCCGTTTTGAATATCGTGCGCAACGCGATGCAGGCCATCAGCAGCCAGAACGAACTGCGCCTGGGCCGCATCAGCCTGCGCACCCGCGCCATGCGCCAGTTCACCATTGGCCACGTGCGCCATCGCCTGGTGACCAAGATCGAAATCATCGACAACGGCCCGGGCATCCCCCCGGAGCTGCAGGAAACCATCTTCTTTCCCATGGTCAGCGGCCGTCCGGACGGTACCGGGCTGGGCCTGGCCATTACCCAGAACATCATCAGTCAGCATCAGGGCCTGATCGAATGTGAGAGCCACCCTGGCCACACCACCTTTTCGATCTTCCTGCCACTGGAACAAGGAGCCACATCGACATGAGCCGTAGTGAAACCGTGTGGATCGTCGATGACGACCGTTCTATCCGCTGGGTCCTGGAAAAAGCCTTGCAACAGGAAGGCATGACCACCCAGAGCTTCGACAGTGCCGATGGAGTCATGAGCCGCCTGGCCCGTCAGCAGCCGGACGTCATCATCTCCGACATTCGCATGCCCGGCGCCAGTGGCCTGGACCTGCTGGCCCGGATTCGCGAGCAGCACCCGCGGCTACCGGTGATCATCATGACCGCCCACTCCGACCTGGACAGCGCCGTTGCGTCCTATCAGGGCGGCGCTTTCGAGTACCTGCCCAAGCCGTTCGATGTCGATGAAGCGGTGTCGCTGGTCAAGCGCGCCAACCAGCATGCCCAGGAACAGCAAGGTCTGGAAGAAGTGCCAGCCTTGGCCCGGACTCCGGAAATCATTGGCGAAGCGCCAGCGATGCAAGAGGTTTTCCGCGCCATCGGCCGCCTGAGCCACTCCAACATCACCGTACTGATCAATGGTGAATCGGGCACGGGTAAGGAACTGGTCGCTCACGCCCTGCACCGCCACAGCCCGCGGGCGGCCTCGCCGTTCATTGCGCTGAACATGGCGGCGATTCCCAAGGATTTGATGGAATCCGAACTGTTCGGCCACGAAAAGGGCGCATTCACCGGCGCGGCCAACCTGCGTCGCGGGCGCTTCGAGCAGGCCGACGGCGGCACGCTGTTCCTCGATGAAATCGGTGACATGCCGGCCGACACCCAGACCCGCTTGCTGCGCGTGCTGGCCGACGGAGAGTTCTATCGAGTGGGCGGCCACACGCCGGTCAAGGTCGATGTGCGCATTATCGCCGCGACCCACCAGAACCTGGAAACCCTGGTCCACGCCGGAAAATTCCGCGAAGACTTGTTCCATCGCCTGAACGTGATTCGCATCCATATCCCGCGTCTGGCGGATCGTCGCGAAGACATCCCGACCCTGGCCAGGCATTTCCTCAGCCGCGCAGCCCAGGAACTGGCGGTGGAGCCCAAGCTGCTCAAGAGCGAGACCGAGGAATACCTCAAGAACCTGCCGTGGCCCGGCAACGTGCGCCAGCTGGAGAATACCTGCCGCTGGATCACGGTCATGGCGTCGGGGCGCGAAGTGCACATCGGCGACCTGCCACCGGAACTGTTGAGCCTGCCACAGGACTCGGCACCGGTGACCAATTGGGAACAGGCCTTGCGCCAATGGGCCGACCAGGCGCTGACCCGTGGCCAGTCGAGCCTGCTGGACAGCGCCGTCCCGAGCTTCGAGCGGATCATGATCGAAACCGCCCTCAAACACACCGCTGGCCGCCGCCGCGACGCTGCCGTGCTGCTGGGCTGGGGCCGCAATACCTTGACCCGCAAGATCAAGGAATTGGGGATGAAGGTCGATGGTGGGGATGATGATGAGGGGGATGAGGGCTGAAGAACCTGTGGGAGCGGGCTTGCTCGCGAAGGCGGCGTGTCAGTTCGCATCGATGTCGGCTGACATACCCTCTTCGCGAGCAAGCCTGCTCCCACATCAAGGTTCGTGCACCGCTCTAATGCACTACGAATCGCAATTGCGCACGCGCTTTAAGCCAGCCGCCTAAGACTCATGTAGAAAAAAAAGCCCGGTACCAGGTAAAAGCCCCGTAATACGGGGCTCTGAGCCTGAACACCAAATTTTCTGTGGCAGTTCATCTAAATCTGGCACGCCCCCTGCAATAACCCAATCACTACCCAGTTTCGGGGACCTTGGTACAGGCAGGCCGGGGATTCCCCATTTTATTCAGGGCTCATCGAGCCCAACGTTTTGGGGGCCTTGATACAGGCAGGTCAAGGTTTCCCTTCTTTACGCCCAGGGCTGAGCGCCGACCGCGAGCCCTCCCGTTTTGGGGTCCTTGGTACAGGCAGGCCGGGGATTCCCTCTTTTATTACTCCTGGAGACGGACCTCCAGCCGCCAGCGGCCATCCACCTCGCTGCCGGCCCACTGGGCGCGCAACGGACGCGCCGCCACCAACGTCAGCAACAGCCCCTTGTCACTCAACCGAACACGCCAGTTCACATCCTTGCCGTTGAATTTCAACTGTCCCTTCTGCGCCTGACCCTCTGCTTCGAACAGCAGCGCTACGGAGCCGTCAATGATTTCTCCATGCAACCTGGCTTCGTCGCTGAACCAGGCCACCAGCACGCCATCCGCCACCTCGATCTGCTGCAGCACGCTTGGCTCGGGATTGGTCAGGCGCCCGATCATCAGACCGATCATCAAGCCGAAAATCGCCAGCGAAGCCAATACCCGAGGCATTTGCGTCGAACGGCGGTCGGTTTGCGGCGTAGAATGCCGCTCATCTTCATCTGCGGAGCCGTGCATGTTTCACGTCATCCTTTTTCAACCGGAAATTCCACCGAATACCGGCAACGTCATCAGGCTCTGCGCCAACAGCGGCTGTCATTTGCATCTGATCGAACCGCTGGGCTTCGAGATGGACGATAAACGCCTGCGCCGTGCCGGCCTGGACTACCACGAGTATGCCACCTTGCAGCGCCATGCAAACCTCGCCAGTTGCCTGGAAAGCCTCGGGCATCCGCGCCTTTTCGCCTTCACCACCAAGGGTTCGCGCCCCTTCCACGACGTCAGCTTCATCCCGGGCGATGCGTTCGTATTCGGTCCGGAAAGCCGGGGGCTGCCGGCTGAAGTGTTGGACGCTCTGACGGCGGAGCAACGCCTGCGCCTGCCGATGCGCGAAGGCTGCCGCAGCCTGAACCTTTCCAACACCGTGGCGGTCGCGGTCTATGAGGCCTGGCGGCAGAATGGTTTCAAGTAACACTCATAACTAATGTGGGAGCGGGCTTGCTCGCGAATAGGGAGTGTCAGTAGGCATTAATGTCGCCTGACACTCCGCGTTCGCGAGCAAGCCCGCTCCCACAATGGACTTGCGTAAACGCTCAGGGTGGAATTACTGAACGGTCGCGCCGCCTTCCTGCTGCATGCGCTGCAATTCTTGCGCGTACAGGGCATCGAAGTTCACCGGCGCCAGCATCAGGGCCGGGAACGAACCGCGGGTCACCAGGCTGTCCAGGGCTTCGCGAGCGTACGGGAACAGGATGTTCGGGCAGAACGCGCCCAGAGTGTGGCTCATCGAAGCTGCGTCCAGGTTCTTGATCAGGAAGATCCCGGCCTGCTGCACTTCGGCGATGAACGCCACTTCCTCACCGTTCTTGACCGTGACGGACAACGTCAGCACCACCTCATGGAAGTCTTCTTCCAGGGCTTTCTGACGGGTGTTCAGGTCCAGGCCTACACTCGGCTCCCACTGCTGGCGAAAGATCGCCGGGCTTTTCGGGGCTTCGAAGGACAGGTCGCGTACATAGATGCGCTGCAAGGAGAATTGCGGTGCGGCTTCTTCTTCGCTGGCAGCTGTGTTCTGTTGGTCAGTCATCGCAGATCCTTCTTACATTCAGGTTCTTGGTAGGGGTTCAAGCCTGGAGCATCGCGTCGAGCTTGCCGGCGCGCTCCAGGGCATACAGATCGTCGCAACCGCCCACGTGGGTGTTGCCGATCCAGATCTGCGGCACGGACGTGCGTCCGGCCTTGCGGGTCATTTCGGCGCGCAGTTGCGGCTTGCCGTCGACCTTGATCTCTTCGAAGGCCACGCCTTTGTTCTGAAGCAGGAACTTGGCCCTGGAACAATAGGGGCAGTAATCGCTGGAATAGACAACGACGTGGGTCATCTCACTTCACCAGGGGCAGGTTGTCGGCTTTCCAGCTTGCCACGCCACCGGACAGCTTGGCGGCGGTGAAGCCGGACTTCATCAGTTCGCGGGCATGGGTACCGGCGGTCTGGCCCATGGCATCGACCAGGATAATGGTCTTGGCCTTGTGTTTTTCCAGCTCGCCGATACGCGCGGCCAGCTTGTCCTGAGGGATATTCACCGCGCCGACGATGTGGCCAGCGGCAAAATCCTTGCCCGGACGGATATCCACCACCACGCCCGCATCCTTGTTGACCAGCGCGGTCAGTTCGCCTGTGCTCAGGCTACGGCCGCCGCCCTGCATTGTATGGGCAATCAGCAATGCCAGCAGAACGACGAAGATGCCGACAAGAATATAGTGGTTAGTGGCAAATTGAATCAGGTGAGCAACCATCGAAGGAGGTTCCAGGGCGTTAAAATGTCGGCCAGTATACACAGCACGCAAGGCCGGCCAAACCCCGCCCGGCGGTGACGGCATCGGAACTTACCTTTAAACTGCCCGTCCCTTTTGCATCGTCTTCTTTCAACCCGCCACGAGTGGATTCCATGACTACCACGCCTAAACCTTTGGTCCTGATGATTCTCGACGGCTTCGGTCACAGTGACAGCCACGAATCCAACGCCGTGTACGCCGCCAGAAAGCCTGTGCTGGACCGCCTCTGGGCCAGCGTGCCGAACGGCCTGATCTCCGGAA
This sequence comes from Pseudomonas uvaldensis, assembly GCF_021271205.1. Lineage (GTDB taxonomy): Bacteria > Pseudomonadota > Gammaproteobacteria > Pseudomonadales > Pseudomonadaceae > Aquipseudomonas > Aquipseudomonas uvaldensis. The sequence continues at coordinate 170,685 of NZ_JAIWKS010000006.1, read as the reverse complement.
GCGGCATGGATGTCGGCCTGCCGGACGGACAGATGGGCAACTCTGAAGTCGGCCACATGAACCTCGGCGCCGGTCGCGTGGTTTACCAGGACTTCACCCGGGTGACCAAAGCGATCCGCGACGGCGAGTTCTTCGAGAACCCGACCATATGCGCCGCTGTGGATAAAGCCGTGGCCGCCGGCAAGGCTGTGCATTTCATGGGCCTGCTGTCCGATGGCGGCGTGCACAGCCATCAGGATCACTTGGTTGCCATGGCCGAACTGGCCGCCAAGCGTGGCGCCACGAACATTTACCTGCACGCTTTCCTCGACGGCCGCGACACCCCACCGAAAAGCGCCGCCTCGTCGATCGAGCTGCTGGACAACACCTTCCAATCCCTCGGCAAGGGCCGTATCGCCAGTATCGTCGGTCGTTACTACGCCATGGACCGCGATAACCGTTGGGATCGCGTCGCCCAGGCTTATAACCTGATCGTCGATGGCAACGCCGAATTCAGCGCCGCCACCGCCCAGGAAGGCCTGGAGGCCGCCTACGAGCGCGGCGAAAGCGATGAGTTCGTCAAGGCCACCACCATTGGCGCGCCGGTCAAGGTCGAGGACGGCGACGCGGTGGTGTTCATGAACTTCCGCGCCGACCGTGCCCGCGAGCTGACCCGTGTTTTCGTCGAAGACGATTTCAAGGAGTTCGAACGCGCCCGCCAGCCGAAACTGGCCGGTTTCGTGATGCTGACCCAATACGCCGCCAGCATCCCGGCCCCGTCGGCCTTCGCCGCCGGCAGCCTGGAGAACGTGCTGGGGGACTACCTGGCGAAAAACGGCAAGACCCAGCTGCGCATCGCCGAAACCGAGAAATACGCCCACGTGACGTTCTTCTTCTCCGGCGGCCGTGAAGAACCGTTCCCGGGCGAAGAGCGCATCCTGATCCCGTCGCCGAAAGTCGCCACCTACGACCTGCAACCGGAGATGAGCGCTCCGGAGGTGACCGACCGCATCGTCGACGCCATTGAAAACCAGCGCTACGACGTGATCGTGGTCAACTACGCCAACGGCGACATGGTCGGCCACAGCGGCGTCTTCGAGGCGGCGGTCAAGGCCGTGGAATGCCTGGACACCTGTGTCGGTCGCATCGTAGATGCTCTGGAAAAGGTCGGCGGCGAAGCGCTGATCACGGCCGACCACGGTAACGTCGAGCAGATGTCCGACGAATCCACCGGCCAGGCCCATACCGCCCACACCACCGAGCCGGTCCCGTTCATTTATGTCGGCAAGCGCGACTTCAAGGTCCGCGAGGGCGGTGTACTGGCCGACGTGGCACCGACCATGCTGATGCTGTTGGGCATGGAAAAACCGGCGGAAATGACCGGGACTTCGATTCTGGTTTGAGTAAACACATCCCCTGTGGGAGCGGGCTTGCTCGCGAATGCGCTAGGCCAGATAGGACTGGCAGCCCCATTCGCGAGCAAGCCCGCTTCCACAGGGGGTTTGTAGTGTTTTTCCGGCCAGTTATCACACAGCCCCAAATGGGCGTTTTTTTTGCAGCGTGGGGCGGGCATACTAAGCCGTCCCTTACCCTGGTGCCGCCCGCCCCTATGCTCCGCGTCCTGATAGCCCTCGTTCTGACCTGCCTGCTCCAACCGGCCTTCGCCGACGAACGCACGCAAACCCAACAACAGTTGGAGGCAACGCGCCAGGACATTGCCGAGCTGAAAAAACTGCTGGGCAAGTTGCAGGAAGAAAAAGCCGGCGTGCAGAAAGACCTGCGCGGCACTGAAACGGAAATGGGCAAGCTGGAGAAGCAGGTCGAGGCCCTGCAGAAAGAGCTGAAGAAAAGCGAATCCGAGCTGCAGCGACTCGATGGAGAGAAAAAAAAACTCCAGAGCGCGCGCACTGAACAGCAGAAGCTGATCGCCATCCAGGCCCGGGCGGCTTATCAGAACGGCCGTCAGGAGTACCTCAAGCTGCTGCTCAACCAGCAGAATCCCGAGAAATTCGCCCGTACCCTCACCTATTACGACTACCTGAGCCAGGCGCGCCTGGAGCAACTCAAGACCTTCAACGAGACCCTGCGCCAACTGGCCAATGTCGAAAAGGAGATCGAGCTGCAACAGGCCCAGTTGCTGGTGCAGAAAAGCAGCCTCGACACCCAGCGCGAGGAACTCGACAAGGTTCGCAAGGAGCGCCAGGTGGTCCTGGCCAGGCTCAACGATGACGTAAAGGCCCGCGATAGCAAGCTCAAGGCCCGTGAGCAGGATCAGGCCGAGCTGGCCAAGGTATTGAAGACCATCGAGGAAACCCTGGCCCGCCAGGCTCGGGAGGCGGAAGAAGCGCGTCAGAAAGCGCTGATCGCCCAGCAGGAAGCCGAAAAAAAGCGTTTACGTGAGGCACAGGCCGACACCAGCGATGAGCCCCGCAAGCCATCCAGGTCAAGCCCTGGCGCATTGGTTTCCAGTGAAGGAGAAACCTTCGGCGGCGCTTTCGCTTCCGCCCGAGGCAAACTTCCATGGCCGGTCAATGGTCGATTACTTGCACGCTTTGGTGAAACCCGCGGCGACGATACCCGTACAAAGTGGGACGGCGTGATGATCAGTGCCTCCGCCGGCAGCCAGGTCCATGCCGTTCACGGCGGGCGCGTGGTCTTCGCCGACTGGCTGCGCGGCGCAGGCCTGCTGGTAATCCTGGATCACGGCAACGGTTACCTTAGCCTGTACGGCCACAATCAGACGCTGCTCAAGAGCGCCGGCGATGTGGTAAAAGCCGGCGAGTCCATTTCCACGGTCGGCAACAGTGGCGGGCAGGATACGCCAGCACTGTATTTTGCTATTCGTCAGCAGGGTCGCCCCAGCGATCCGGCCCAATGGTGTCGTGCGCAAGGATAAGCGTGCCCATCCAATTAAGGAGTTCGTTCGACATGCTGCACTTGTCCCGCCTCACCTCGCTGGCCCTGACGATCGCCCTTGTGATCGGCGCGCCCCTGGCGTTCGCCGCCGAACCGGCCCCATCGTCCACCGCAGCTACGGCTGCCACCACCAAGGCCCCGCTGCCGCTGGACGAATTGCGTACCTTTGCTGAAGTCATGGACCGGATCAAGGCTGCCTACGTCGAGCCGGTGGATGACAAGATGCTGCTGGAAAACGCCATCAAGGGCATGCTCAGCAACCTCGATCCGCACTCGGCCTACCTCGGGCCGGAGGACTTTGCCGAGTTGCAGGAAAGCACCAGCGGCGAGTTTGGCGGCCTGGGCATCGAAGTTGGCAGCGAAGACGGCTTCGTCAAAGTGGTCTCGCCCATCGACGACACGCCTGCCTCCAAGGCAGGCATCCAGGCCGGCGACTTCATCGTCAAGATCAACGGCCAACCCACCCGCGGCCAGAGCATGACCGAAGCCGTGGACAAGATGCGCGGCAAGATCGGCCAGAAGATCACCCTGACCCTGGTTCGCGACGGCGGCACGCCGTTCGATGTCACCCTGACGCGAGCGGTCATCCAGGTCAAAAGCGTGAAGAGCCAGTTGCTGGAATCGGGTTATGGCTACATCCGCATCACCCAGTTCCAGGTCAAGACCGGTGAAGAAGTCGCCAAGGCCCTGGCCAAGCTGCGCAAGGACAACGGCAAGAAACTCAACGGCCTGGTCCTGGACCTGCGCAACAACCCCGGCGGCGTGCTGCAAGCGGCGGTGGAAGTGGTGGACCACTTCATCACCAAGGGCCTGATCGTCTATACCAAAGGCCGTATCGCCAACTCCGAATTGCGCTTCTCGGCCACTGGCAACGACCTGAGCGAAGCCGTGCCGCTGGTGGTGCTTATCAACGGCGGCAGCGCTTCGGCCTCGGAAATCGTCGCCGGTGCCCTGCAGGATCAGAAGCGCGGTGTTGTCATGGGCACTACCAGCTTCGGCAAGGGCTCGGTGCAGACCGTATTGCCACTCAATAACGATCGCGCCCTGAAGATCACCACCGCGCTGTACTTCACGCCCAATGGCCGCTCTATCCAGGCCCAGGGAATTGTCCCGGACATCGAAGTGCGCAAGGCCAAGATTACCAGCGAGCAGGACAGCGAGTACTTCAAGGAAGCCGACCTGCAAGGTCACCTGGGCAATGGCAACGGCGGTGCCGATAAACCGACCGGCTCCGGCGCCAAGGCGAAGCCGATGCCACAGGACGACGATTATCAGCTGGCCCAGGCCCTGAGCCTGCTCAAGGGACTGAATATCACTTCCGGCCGCTGAGATGCGCCTGCGGTTCCTCCTTGGCCTGTTGTGCTGTGTGGCCGGCGCCGCTCTTGCGGCGCCCGACACGCCACCCACTTCCCCGCACAAGGCTTACCTGAGTCTGATCATCGACGACCTGGGGCAGAACCTGCCTCGGGACCGCCGGGTCCTGGCCCTGCCCGGCCCGGTGACCGCGGCGATCATGCCCGATACGCCCCACGCGGCCGAGTTCGCTCGCGAAGCCCATCGCGCCGGCAAAATCGTCATGCTGCACATGCCGATGGACCCGGCCACGGGGCCGTTCGCCTGGCATCCGGAGCTATCCATCGAGGAACTGGGCAAGCGTCTCGACGCTGCGTTTGCTGCGGTGCCCTACACCAGCGGGATCAACAACCACATGGGCAGCCGCATGACCGCCCAGCCCCAGGCCATGGCGTGGTTGATGGCCGACTTGCAAAAGCGCCACAAGTTTTTCGTCGACAGCCGCACCAGCGCCCAGACCGTTGCAGCCGCCCAAGCGCAGAAAATCGGCCTGGCCAGTGTGTCTCGGGATGTGTTCCTCGATGATGAACGCACCGAAGCCGCCATCGCCCATCAATTACAAATCGCGATTGATCTGGCCCGGCGACAGGGCTCGGCCGTCATGATCGGTCATCCCTACCCGCAGACCCTGGCGGTGCTCGAACGCGAGCTACCCAAACTCCAGGCTCAGGGGGTGGAATGGATCGATATCAAGTCGATGATCAGCCTGCGCAGCAACCGGGCCATGATCGGACATGGGAAAGATGGGGTTTATCGGTAGCGCTTGGTCTTATAGATACCGCGCCATGATCGCATCCACTTTACCTTCCTTGCGCAGCTCATCCAGGGCCGCCTGGAGGCGGGCAACGATCTCGTCGGATACATCCTTGTTCAAGGCCAGGTACAGCTCCGCGCTGTTGAATCGCAATACGGTCTTGAGATCACTCACCCCTTCCTGACGCGCCAGATATCGCCCGGCCGGGTCCCCAGTGGCCCACAGGTCGATCTGCCCGTTGAGCAGTTTCCTGGCGTTGTCCTGGTCGCGCAGGACCACAATCGGATTCAGCCCTTGCTTGGCCAACGTCTCGGCAATCGCATCGCCCTTGTAGGCACCGATCCTGTAGCGTCGCGCCTGCTCCAGTGAGTCCAGGGCAATTTTGCTGTCCGCCTTGGCGAGCATGATCCAGTCGTCCGGGCCAATAGGGCCAACCCATTTGAACAGCCTCTCGCGCTCCGGCAATCGCGCCATGACAAACACACCATAACCGGGTTTTTCCAGGGCGAGCTTGTAGATTCGCTCCCAGGGAAAACGCAGCGTCAGGGTGTAGCTGATATCGGCGCGTTTGAAGATCTCGCGGACGATGTCCACGGCGATACCGTGGATATTTTCGTCCTGCGCGAAGTTCTTGCCATTCTTCGCCATGTTGTACGGCGGGAAGTTCTCGGTCAGCAGCACCAATGATGTATCGGCGGCGCGGGCACTACCTGCGAGCAGCAACGTGGCGCCTGCAAAGGCTAGAACGAAGCGTTTGAACATGTCGGACTACCGCAATCCATGGTGAACCCAAGAGTGCCTTGAGCACGCCATCGTGTCCACCGCACTTTGAATTCTCACTGAACCGTCCAGGATACGAATCACCTTCCTCACAGTTGAGGTATTTATCTACCACCTACTCTCGGTCCCTGCCTGATTAATTAAAGACGTCGGCCACAACGCTCTTTTATCTAATTGATTACAGGAACCACTCGATGAAATCGATCCTCTCACTGCTTATCGCCGCGCTCTGCTCGCTGGTCGAGCCAGACAATGCCTACAGCAAAGACTATGGTGAAGAGCTGCAAAACTTCACGGCTTCCAAGGTCCTTGAGAATGCCGGTGAAACCCATAACCATTGGCGAGGTATCGGACGCCTTTATATCAACGGCGCCTGCACCGCAACGCTTCTGGATACCAGGGATGCCTCTGTAGTCGAACCAACGCCCGCTTATGTACTCACTTCAGGGCACTGTATCGAGAAAGGCAACGGAAACATCGTTACTCATAAACGGCTCAGTGGAGTCATGCAGTTCGACTACTTCGCCGACACGCCCCTTTATAAAACCTATGCGTTGAAGGAAGTGGCGTGGCGAAGCATGCAAGGCGTGGACCTGGCGATCATTGAATTGGATGTCAGCCTGCAGATACTGCTCAAGGCAGGCATACAACCATTGGAATTGGCCCGGCAAAAACCCGACAACGGAACTGACGTCCTGATTGTGAGTGCCCCGCTGGGTTTCGAAAACGCCACATTGCGCATGGCGGCCTGCACGCTGCAGTCGGCCGAAGAAATTGTCGAAGGGCCATGGGTATGGCGAAACAACGTGATGACTCGCTGCCAGGACATAGCGGGAGGGAGTTCGGGAGCACCGATTCTTGGACGCCACTCCAACGAAATCATTGGCGTCGTGAACACCGGAAACCTGGCCAGCGGATTCGCACCCTGCCAGGAGCATGCGCCTTGTATGCGGGTTGGAGAGGCCTACAAAGCCATTCCAAACAATGTATATGGCAACCCGATAGCGTTTCTAAATAGTTGTTTCATACGGGGCCGTATAACCAGTGACGCGATAGCCTCTTGCCCCCTCTATCCAGCATTTACCGTGACTGCAGACTCGAAGGGGCTGGAAAGATACAAGCGAGTTAAAACAAGGGATGACGGGACAATTGAGTCCCCGACATGGGATTACCGATTTTCCATCAGCACTGCCTTTTACCGTCACAAAACCGTTCGCACCGCGAAGGACTGCGAAAATGGTCATCATTACAGTGATGCAATCAGTTCCAGCAACGCATTTATCGATTCCTCGATTGGCACCCGGCCCGGCTTTTACTTCCTGTGTATCGTGGGGGTGGATTCCGCCGCCCAGGAAGCTGAATTCGGGCTCATCAAGAACGCCCTTTCCCTTCCTGTCGAAGTGCTGGAAGATCTTCCCGTGGCGCGGCCTGAATTAGCCATCAGCACCGGCGTTGGAGTAGAACTGGCGCGCAATGAAGAATATCGAACCTATGCCGTCAAGTTTGGCTCGGTGGACGAGACTGATTGCGCAGAAAAAGACCAGTACGCCACCCATACATACCTGGACTTCTGGTTTATAGATGAAGAACTGCCGCTGAAATTCTGCACTATCGCTTATGACCGTTCGGGGCAGCCATCCGAACCGAGGGTCGATATCCTGAGCTCTGCGAGCGCCCCCCGCGATGCGATCCCGGCTGCCCATTGACGCAGGAAACCGGGTTCGATTGCACTAACGAATGACGATACCGCGCTGCGCCATATAGGCCTTGGCCTCGGGCACGGTGTATTCGCCGAAGTGGAAAATGCTCGCCGCCAATACTGCGCTGGCATGGCCCTCGATGATCCCGTCGGCCAAATGCTGCAGGTTGCCGACACCGCCGGACGCAATGACCGGGATACCCAGGGCATCGCTGATGGCGCGGGTGACGCCCAGGTCGAAGCCATTCTTCATACCGTCCTGGTCCATGCTGGTCAGCAGGATCTCACCGGCGCCCAGCCCCTCCATCTTCTTCGCCCATTCAACGGCGTCGAGCCCGGTGGGCTTGCGGCCACCGTGGGTGAAGATCTCCCAGCGCGGGGTTTCGCCCGGGCCGGACACCTTCTTCGCGTCGATGGCCACGACGATGCATTGCGAACCGAAACGCTGGGCCGCTTCGCCGACGAACTCTGGGTTGAACACCGCGGCGGTGTTGATCGACACCTTGTCCGCGCCGGCGTTGAGCAGGTTGCGGATGTCCTGCACGGTGCGCACGCCACCGCCCACGGTCAGGGGAATGAACACCTGGCTGGCCATGCGTTCGACGGTGTGCAGCGTGGTGTCGCGGCCGTCTACGCTGGCCGTGATGTCCAGGAAGGTAATCTCGTCCGCACCCTGCTCGTCGTAGCGACGGGCAATTTCCACCGGATCGCCGGCGTCACGGATGTTCTCGAACTTGACACCCTTGACCACCCGGCCGTTGTCCACGTCCAGGCAAGGGATGATGCGTTTGGCCAGCGCCATGGTCAGTCCTCAGCCTTTATAGGAATCGCAGAAGGCCTGGGCCTCGGCGACGTCCAGGGTGCCTTCGTAGATCGCACGACCGGTGATCGCCCCGATGATGCCAGGCGCCTTGGCGTCGAGCAGGGCCTTAATGTCGCCCAGGTTGTGGATGCCGCCGGATGCTATGACCGGGATCTTCGTGGCGGCAGCCAGGGCGGCGGTGAACGGGACGTTGCAGCCCTGCATCATGCCGTCTTTGGCGATATCGGTGTAAACGATGGCGGACACGCCGTCGGCCTCGAAACGCTTGGCCAGGTCGATTACCTGCACGCTGCTGACTTCGGCCCAGCCGTCGGTGGCGACGAAACCGTCCTTGGCGTCCAGGCCAACGATGACCTTGCCCGGGAAAGCGCGACAGGCTTCGGCGACGAACTCAGGCTCCTTCACGGCCTTGGTGCCGATAATCACGTAGCTCACGCCGGCCTTGACGTAGTGCTCGATGGTTTCCAGCGAGCGAATACCGCCACCGATCTGGATAGGCAGGTTCGGATAGCGCTTGGCAATGGCCGTGACCACTTCGCCGTTGACCGGTTGCCCTTCGAAAGCGCCGTTCAAGTCCACCAGATGCAGACGACGGCAACCGCCCTCCACCCACTTGGCAGCCATGCTCACCGGGTCATCGGAGAACACCGTGGAGTCTTCCATCCGGCCCTGACGCAGACGTACGCAAGCGCCGTCCTTGAGATCGATAGCGGGAATAATCAGCATCTGGCAAACCTTCAAATACGAATGTTCAGCTTGGCTCGGAAATCAGTTTTTCTCGAGCGCCCACAGGTCGCTTTCGATGCTTTCGAACCTTTCCTTAAGGTGCGTCTGCACGTCGAAAATCGCCCTGTTGTAGTAGTGCGGAGCAATTTCGCGGGTAAACAGGTCAAGAATTTCCGCCGCTTCGAACGAGCCCAGGTCCAGTTCGAAACGCTCCTCCATGAACCGCTGGATCTTGCGGTTCGCCTCACTTTCCTGCTCGGGCGTGAGGGTGAGGATCGACGGCTTCTTGCGTGCCATTACCAGCGACCGTCCCACGCCGCGAAGTTCTGCAACAGCTGCAGGCCATGGGTATGGCTCTTCTCGGGATGGAATTGCACGGCGAAACGCGAACCATCAGCCAGGGCGGCGGCGAAATCGACGCCATAATGACCGCTGCCCACCACCTGCCGCGCATTGCCGGCCGCGATGTAGTAACTGTGTACGAAGTAGAAGCGGGCCAGGTCCGGAATGTTGTGCCACAGCGGATGGTCCACCGCCTGCTTCACTTCGTTCCAGCCCATGTGCGGGACCTTCAGGTCCTCACCCTCTTCATGCAGGTTCTTGCCGAAGAATTTCACCTGGCCGGGGAACATGCCGATGCAATCGACGCCGGAGTTCTCTTCGCTGCGCTCCAGCAAGGCTTGCATGCCTACACAAATGCCGAGAAACGGGCGGTCCTGGCTGACCTCCTGTACCAGCGAGTCGAAGCCCAGGCGACGGATCTCGGCCATGCAGTCGCGAATCGCACCGACGCCGGGGAAGACCACCCGGTCGGCTTCGCGGATCACTTCGGCATCGCTGGTGATCAGTACCTTGCCGGCACCCACGTGTTCGAGGGCCTTGGCCACCGAGTGCAGGTTGCCCATCCCATAGTCGATAACCGCGACGGTCTGCATCACAGGACGCCTTTGGTGGAAGGCATCTGGCCGGCCATGCGGTCATCCAGCTCTACGGCCATGCGCAGTGCGCGGCCGAACGCCTTGAACACGGTTTCGATCTGGTGGTGGGTGTTGTGCCCACGCAGATTGTCGATGTGCAGGGTGACATTCGCGTGGTTGACGAAGCCCTGGAAGAACTCCTGGAACAAGTCGACATCGAAGCCGCCAACGGTGGCACGGGTGTACGGCACATGCATTTGCAGGCCGGGACGGCCGGAGAAGTCGATGACCACACGCGACAGCGCCTCATCGAGAGGCACATAGGCATGACCGTAACGACGGATGCCCTTCTTGTCGCCGATGGCCTGGGTAAAGGCCTGACCCAGCGTGATGCCGACGTCTTCCACTGTGTGGTGGTCGTCGATATGCAGGTCGCCCTTGCTGACGATGTCCAGGTCGATCAGCCCGTGACGGGCGATCTGGTCCAGCATGTGCTCAAGGAAAGGCACGCCGATATCAAACCGGGCCTTACCGGTGCCATCCAGGTTGATCGAGGCTTTGATCTGGGTTTCCAGAGTATCGCGCTCGACAGACGCCTTACGTTCGGCCATCACCAGCTCCGCAAAATCATTGGGCGAAAAAGGCAGCCATTATAGAGGCGCGAGCGGCAAACAGAAACACGAACGGTGATATCGCTGACGGGCTGGATGCCCCGTCGTCGGGGATAGACATGTCCATACAAGCAGTTTTGCCACCACCCGGAAACAAATGTGGGAGCGGGCTTGCTCGCGAAGGCGGTGTATCAGTCCACATCATCGTTAACTGACATACCGCTTTGGCGAGCAAGCCCGCTCCCACAGGATCGCAGCGTTTGCTTCAGCTATGCGTTAGTGAAACAACACCGCCGTCTTCTGCAGGGTCACCCACACACCCCACGCCAACGGAATGCCCACCACCAGCCAGGCAGCGACCGCCAGCGGCTTGGTGCCTGGTGCGGCTTTCCATTCCAGCGAAGTGGTGCTGTCGGCGCCTTTGTCATGACCCAGCGCCTGTTCGGCGGCCAGTTCGGCGTCGGTCATGAAGTATTTGTCGGCGACCGGGCGAACCATCAGGTTGCACAGGAAGCCCAGCACCAGCAGGCCGGCGAGGATGTACAGCGTGATGTCGTAGGCCGCGGCACGTTCAACGCCGATGCTCAATTGATATTCACGCAGGTAGTTCACCAGTACCGGACCCAGCACGCCTGCCGCGGCCCAGGCGGTCAGCAGACGACCGTGGATCGCGCCCACCATCTGCGTACCGAACAGGTCGGCCAGGTAGGCCGGAACAGTGGCGAAGCCGCCGCCGTACATCGACAGGATGATGCAGAACGCCGCCACGAACAGCGCGACGCTGCCCAGGTGCCCGAGGTTCGGAATCAACGCATACAGAGCAACGCCCAAGGCGAAGAACACGAAATAGGTGTTTTTACGGCCCAGGTAATCCGAGAAGGATGCCCAGAAGAAGCGCCCACCGATGTTGAACAGACTCAACAGACCGGTAAAGCCGGCCGCGATGGCAGCGATCTGGCCCAGTTGCGCGGCGTCCAGTTGACCAAAGGGCAGGTCGTTGCCGAGCAATTTGCCGCCAAACACTTCCTGCAGCAGTGGCGAAGCCATGCCCAGGATACCGATACCGGCAGACACGTTCAGGCACAGCACCAGCCATACCAGACGGAACTGCGGGGTTTTCCAGGCAACGTTCACGTGAACATGGCGATGGGTGATCATCGCATTGGCGGCTTTTTTCGGGGCTGGGGTCCAGCCTTCAGGTTTCCAGCCAGTCGGCGGAACGCGGTAGGACAAGGCACCACCGATCATGAACACGAAATAGATCGCAGCCATGACCAGGAAGCTTTGCCAAACGCCCACGTCAGTCGGCGAAGCGAAGTGGTTCATCAGCGCTGCAGCCAACGGAGCACCAACCATCGCGCCGCCACCGAAACCCATGATCGCCATGCCGGTTGCCATGCCACGCTTGTCCGGGAACCATTTGATCAGGGTGGAGACGGGCGAGATGTAGCCCAGGCCCAGGCCGATACCACCGATCACGCCGGAACCGACCCACATCAGCCAGATCTGGTGGGTATAAATACCCAGCGCGGAAATCAGCAGTCCGCCGCACCAGCACAAGGCCGACACGACACCTGCCTTGCGCGGTCCGGCGTGTTCCAGCCAGCCGCCCCAGATGGCTGCCGAGCAACCCAGGAAGATGAAGAACAAGGTGTAGATCCAGCCGAGCATCGAGATCGGCCAGTCGCATTGGGACGAAAAGACTTGCGAGATGAAACTCATATCCGGCGCGCAGGCCACGGGCTTGGTGATGCCCAGCGCCTTGGACAGTGGCAGCCAGAACACCGAAAAGCCATAGGCCATGCCGATGCACAGGTGAATGGCCAGTGCGGCCGGTGGCACCAACCAGCGGTTGAAGCCGGGCTTGGCAATAATGCGTTCCTTGGAGAGGAATGCTGGCTGGTCGGCAACGCCGTCCGCCGTAATGCTCGTGCTCATTGTGTATCCCCCAGTTGTTAGAATGGTTCGCCAGCCACGCATCACCCTCAGCCTTCATTGCACGCAGGCACGACTGTATTTTCCGGTGAAGCTCCATTTTGGTGCGACATCAAGTCGCAGAAGGACGGGCGAACGGGTAAAGGTTACCATTTGCTCGTGACAGAAAAACCAAAGTGATATCACCTTTTTTCATGCCACCTGTCTTATCGCGCCGTTGTCGGCTTTCTGTAGGGCGCAGATCTTTTTTATTTCTCAGGAATTTCCATGCCCATCGTCGTCGAACACGTGAGCGAAGCCACACGTCAGGATCAACAGGACCTGCAAAAAATCTTTCAGGATGCCCCCTCCTGGTTGTTGGAGCCGTTCAGCGACGCCGCCCAATTGATCCACACCTGCCTGGAAGAGGGCTCGCTGATCGCGGCACGCTTCAATGACCGGTTACTCGGCGCCGCTCGCCTGCAACGGCACCAGGACGCTTGGCACTTGTCTCAGATGTGCATACGAAACATCACTCGCCGCCGTGGCGTGGCTGAACGACTCGTGAGCGAAGCGCAGAGGTTGGCCCTGCAAGACGGCGCCCAGCTAAGACTGCGGGCCCCGGCCGGGCATCTGATAGCCCAGGCCCTGGCGGCGAAATTGAAACTGCCGCTGGATGAGTGCTGACTAAAGCCGAACACAAATCCACGGCGTTATACTCCAAGGCTAAATTTTGAACTCAACCTACAAGGATTCGCCCATGAAAGCGTTCGGCAAAATCCTGGGTCTGGTACTTCTCGGGTTGTTGCTGATCATTGTGGCCCTGGGCTTTGCCCTGACCCACCTCTTTGATCCCAACGACTACAAGGAAGAGATCCGCCAGATTGCCCGCGACAAGGCCCACATTGAGTTGACCCTCAATGGCGATATCGGCTGGAGCCTGTTTCCATGGCTGGGTCTTGAATTGCACGACGCCAGCGTCGCCACGCTGGCCAACCCGACACAGCCTTTTGCCGATCTGCAGATGCTCGGCCTTTCGGTACGCGTGATTCCTCTGCTGCGCAAAGAAGTGCAAATGAGCGATGTCCGGGTCGAAGGCCTGAACCTGCGGCTCAACCGCGACAAGAGTGGCCACGGCAATTGGGAAGACATCGGCAAAGTGCCGGCACCGGCCGCCACGACGGCGAGCGCTCCTGCACCGGCCGACCAACCCGCCCCGCCCGCCAGCACCCCGACGGAAAAACCTGCGCAGCCGACCCGGCTGGACATCGACAGCCTGACCGTGAACAACGCCAGGGTCGAATACACCGACGAGCAAACCGGCAAGCAGTTCAGCGCCGAAAGCATCCAGCTGAGCACCGGGCCGGTCCACGACTCCACCAATATTCCGGTCAAACTCACTGCCTTTCTTTCCAGCAACCAGCCTGCCGTGCGCGTGCGCACCGAAGTCAACGGCGAACTGCGCTTTGAACGTGCCTTGAAGCGCTACAAGTTCGAAGACCTCAAATTGTCCGGCGAAGTCACGGGGGATCCGTTGCAGGGCAAGACCCTGAACTTCAACGCCCAGGGCCAGCTATTCCTGGACAAGGCCGCCAACGTGGCCGAATGGACCGGCATCAAGCTGTCCCTGAACCAGTTGCGTGCCTTGGGCGAACTGAAGGTCAACGACCTCGACAAGACCCCGCAACTGAACGGCGGCGTATCGATCGCCCAATTCGACCTGGCGAACTTTGTCGACAGCATTGGCCAAAAGCTGCCAACCATGGCCGAGGGCAGTCTGACCAAAGTGGAACTGGCCAGCCGCATTGCCGGTACGCCCAGTAGCGTCGAACTCAATGACATCAATCTGAAGATCGACGACAGCACCTTCAGCGGCCGCATCGCTGTGCAGGATTTCGCCAAGCAGTCCTTGCGTGCGCAGCTCAAGGCCGACACATTCAACGTCGACCGCTATCTGCCACCGAAATCCGCCGAGACCGACAGTGCCAAGGCTGCTCGCGAGGCGGAAGTCAACAACACCGAAGCCAGTGCCATGGCGGGCGCGGGCAGCACGCCCCTGCCAAGCTCGCCGACCCAAGGTGCCTGGAGCAACGACCGGCTGTTTCCGGTGGAGCGCTTGAGCAAACTGGACATCGATGCCGACCTGACCTTTGGCCAACTGACGCTGGATAAACTGCCAATCCAGAATGCCGCCCTCAAGGCTACCGGCCAGGGTGGCCTGTTGACCCTGGAGAACCTGCGGGGCGATCTGTATAGCGGCAACTTCGAAGCCAAAGGCACCCTCGACGTACGCCAGGCCACGCCGCAATTGAACCTGCAAACCCGGATCAATCGGGTACCGGCCGAAAAAATCATCGAGAGCCAAGGCAAGAATCCACCAGTCAAAGGCCTGGTGACGCTCAACAGTGCAGTGACCGCCAGCGGCAACAGCCAGAAGGCGCTGATCGAAAGCCTCAACGGCAATGCCGGTTTCGTCATCAATGATGGCGTGCTGCTCAATGCCAACCTCGAACAGCAGCTGTGCAAAGGCATCGCCCTGCTGAACCGCAAGAACCTCAGTGGCGAACCCCGGGGCAAGGACACGCCGTTCCAGCAGCTCAACGGTAACCTTGTGTTCCACAATGGCGTTGCCAGCAACCCGGACCTGAAAGTCCGCATCCCTGGCATGACCGTGAACGGCAACGGCGATATCGACCTGCGGGTGCTGGGCATGGATTACCGGGTTGGCGTCATCGTCGAAGGCGACAAGAGCGACATGCCCGACCCGGCCTGCCAGGTCAACGAACGCTACGTCGATGTCGAATGGCCGTTGCGCTGCCGCGGCCCGCTGGAGCTCGGCGCCAAGGCCTGCCGCCTGGACAACGACGGCCTGGGCAAGGTCGCGGCGAAACTGGCAGGCGACCGTCTCGGCGACAAGATCGACGAGAAGCTGGGAGACAAAGTCAGCCCCGAGCTGAAGGATGCGCTCAAGGGACTGTTCAAGCGATGAGAGCCGAGCAGTTTTCCACCGCCGTCCTGGACTGGTTCGATCGCCACGGGCGCCACGATTTGCCCTGGCAACAAGACATCACCCCATACCGGGTGTGGGTTTCGGAAATCATGTTGCAGCAGACCCAGGTCAGCACCGTGCTCAATTACTTCGACCGGTTCATGGCCTCGCTGCCCACGGTACAGGCCCTGGCCGCCGCGCCGGAGGATGAAGTGCTGCACCTGTGGACCGGGCTGGGCTACTACACCCGCGCACGCAATCTGCAGAAAACCGCCAGGATCGTCGTCGACCAGTACGGCGGCGAATTCCCCCGGGACGTGGAGAAGCTTACTGAGTTGCCGGGGATCGGCCTGTCCACCGCCGGTGCCATTGCCAGCATCAGTATGGGCTTGCGGGCGCCGATCCTGGACGGCAACGTCAAACGGGTGCTGGCGCGCTTCACCGCCCAGGAAGGCTATCCGGGCGAACCCAAGGTAGCGAAACAACTGTGGGCCACTGCCGAGCGCTTCACGCCCCAGGATCGGGTCAATGCCTATACCCAGGCGATGATGGACCTGGGTGCAACACTCTGCACCCGCAGCAAACCCAGCTGCCTGCTCTGCCCACTGAAAGTCGGCTGTGAAGCTCACATGTTGGGCCTGGAAACCCGCTACCCGATACCCAAGCCTCGCAAGGAAGTCCCCAGGAAACGTACCTTGATGCCGATGCTGGCCAACCGTGAAGGCGCGATCCTGCTTTACCGTCGCCCCTCCACCGGCCTGTGGGGTGGCTTGTGGAGCCTGCCGGAACTCGACGACCTTGAAGACCTGCAGCACTTGGCCTTGCAGCATTCGCTGGAGCTGGGCAAGCAACAGGAACTGCCGAGCCTGGTTCACACCTTCAGCCATTTCCAGTTGGCGATCGAACCCTGGCTGGTCCGGGTCAGGGAAACCGGCCATCACGTGGCCGAGGCCGACTGGCTCTGGTATAACCTCGCCACCCCGCCGCGCCTGGGCCTTGCCGCCCCGGTCAAAACCTTGCTCGAACGCGCGGCCGTCGTATTGAATGCAGGAGAATCGTCATGACCCGCACCATCATGTGCCGCAAGTACAAAGAAGAACTGCCCGCCCTGGAGCGTGCTCCGTTCCCTGGCGCCAAGGGCCAGGACATCTACGACAATGTCTCGGCCAAGGCCTGGGCGGACTGGCAGAAACACCAGACCCTGCTGATCAACGAAAAACGCCTGAACATGATGAATGCCGAGGACCGCAAATACATCCAGGGCGAGATGGACAAGTTCTTTTCCGGCGAAGAATACGCCAAGGCCGAAGGCTACGTGCCGCCGTCCGAATAAGCTGCTCGACGCCGGGGCGAATCGTAAGCGACGGTAATAATTAAATATTTTTCGATAACGTGCTTGACGCCCCCCCGAAAAACCCGTTTAATGCGCCCCGTTGCCCAGATAGCTCAGTCGGTAGAGCAGGGGATTGAAAATCCCCGTGTCGGCGGTTCGATTCCGTCTCTGGGCACCAAATACCGAAAACCCGATCAAGCAATTGATCGGGTTTTTTATTGTCCGGAGTTTTCTTCCCTCCCCTCCATCGACTCGGCTACATTTCTCGTCACTGCCTCCCCTTCCCAACCCGACGAGTCAACATGGACATCACCGGCATCCCCTTCGGCACCACCGACTGGTCAACCCTAGAACCCACCGAACACAAAGGCGTCACCGGAAGCGCTTTTTGGCGCACCCGGCAATTCGGGAACATCCGGGTGCGAATGGTGGAGTACACAGCGGGGTATCTGGCCGACCACTGGTGTACCAAAGGTCACATCTTGTTTTGCCTCAAAGGGGAGCTGAACACCGAGCTGGAAGACGGTCGGCAATTCGTGCTCAAGCCCGGCATGAGCTACCAGGTAGCCGACCAGGCCGAGCCTCATCGTTCATCAACTTCGGTGGGGGCCACCTTGTTCGTGGTGGATTGAGATTCGAAGCCCTCGCCGTGAAGCTGTAGGATAGGTGGCCTTATTTCTCATGGCAGGAATCTGACCCATGTCATCGCCAGACAAACAGCAGAAGCGAAACCAGCGCGCCAAGGCGAAAGCCAAGAAGAACCGGATCCAGCGCGCCGCTGCGCCGAACGATTTCCTGGACCCGAATGATGAGCGCATCGACTTGGAGACTGTGGACCTGTCGGAGCTGTTCCAAGTCATGCGCGCTGCCGAAAAGGTCAGCCAACAGGCCATGTGCGCAGTTTTCCTGGGCCACCCTTTGCTGGCACTCGTGCTGGAGCAGGAAGGCGAAGAGGAAGCCACCGACTTTATCATTACCGCCTTGATCGAATATCGACGCATGACCACGGGTGTCGACGAGCAGACGGCACTGGACTGGGTCGAGAGCCCGCAATTCCAGGCTGATTACGTCGCCGCGTCCCAAGCCTTGGCGAACAGCTGAAACTGCAAATATCGTCCTGTGGCGAGGGGGTTCATCCCCGCTGGGCTGCGCAGCAGCCCCTCGAACGCCTGGATGACATTCTCCAGGTCTATGTCCTACAACACAGACTTCACCACCCGGCCGCCCCGTCATCCCGGTCCTGCATAAGTTTGCAATGATTCCTCCAGGCCAAACAGCATCGCCCTGCATCATCGAAACGACCGTTAGAGCATTCTCTTGGGCCGCCCAACACTACGGCTGCCATTTCGATAACTCCCCTACTGCCTCAAGACGACCCAGAACTCGCTCCCCTGATCAACGAACTCGGTGAACTGATCCGCCAGGCTCGCCAGAAGGTCCTGCGCGCCGTCGACACCCTCCAGGTGCAAACGTGCTGGCAGATCGGCCGGCACATCATTGAATTCGAACAGGGAGGCGCGGAGCGGGCGGCTTATGGGACCCGACTGCTGGCGACGCTGGCGAAGGTGCTAACGGGGAGGTTCGGGAAAGGGTTCGATGAGCGCAACTTGCGCCACATGAGAGACTTCTATCAAAAGTTTCCGATTTGGAACGCAGTGCGTACCGAATTGAGTTGGACCCATTACCGTACGCTTTTACGCATAGAAGATGGCAATGCCCGTCATTGGTACATGAACGAAGTGGCCATGCAGAACTGGTCCACTCGCGCCCTCGAACGCCAGATTGGCACCTTTTACTACGAACGCCTGCTGGCGAGCCGCGATCGTCCGGCAGTGCAGCAGGAGGCCGACACCCATCTCAAATCCCTCGACCTTGGCCCCAGGAATATCGTCAGGGACCCGGTCGTCCTGGAATTTCTCGGGCTGCCCAACGCCGGCATCCTGTTGGAAACCGATCTGGAACAGGCCCTCATCGATCAACTACAGGGCTTCCTTCTTGAACTGGGCAAGGGCTTCGCCTTCATAGCCCGTCAGCAACGTATCAGCACCGATAGCAAGGACTTCTACCTGGACCTGGTCTTCTACAACTACCTGCTCAAATGCTTCGTGATCGTCGACATCAAGCGCGGCGAACTGAGCCACCAGGACATCGGGCAGATGGATATGTACGTGCGCCTCTACGACGACCTGAAGCGCAGCCCCGACGACAAACCCACCGTCGGTATCATCCTCTGTGCCCAGAAGGATGAGTCAGTGGTGCGTTATTCCGTCTTGCGAGGCAATGAACAATTATTCGCCAGCCAATACAAACTGGTCCTACCCACGGAAGAAGAGTTGCGCATTGAGCTGGATCGCGAGCGGGCGCGGCTTGGGGAGCGGCACGACAACGAAAGGCGAAAGTCGACGCCTGATGACCGCTAACTTTAAAAACCCCTGTAAGCTTTGATGCGCTTTTTCAGCAACGCCTCACCTCAAGAGTCCTTTTCCGCATGCCAACGGTTGCATCATCTTCCTCTCTGATCCAGGCATTGCGGACCGAAACCGCCGAGCTCCACGTCGCCCTGGAAAAACGTCTGCCGTTTTTCTCCGCTGGCCTGGATCTTGAGTTCTACCGGCGCTTGATGGCGGCCTACTACGGTTTTTACCAGCCGCTGGAACAACGCCTGCATGTCCTGTCGCTGACACCGACCGGACTGGATCAGTCCCTGCGAATCAAGCTCCCCGTCCTGCGGGCGGATCTCGTGGCGCTGGGCCTGGATGACGCCGCCATCGAGGCGCTGCCCACCTGCCACCTACTGCCCGAGATAGAGTCTCGCACCGCCGCGCTCGGCGTGTCCTATGTGCTGGAAGGGGCAACCTTGGGCGGGCAGATCCTGCGGCGCCGGGTAGCCGAACAGCTTGATCTGGACGCTTCCAGCGGTGCGGCGTTTCTCGATGTGTACGGCGAACTGACCGGGCGGCGTTGGAAGGATTTTCTCGATTACCTGGGTGACAGGAACCTTGGCAGCGCCCAGACGCTCGAAGTCACACGCGCCGCCAAGGCGACATTTACCTGCTTTGAACGCTGGCTGGACAGCCAGGAGGTCCTGTTATGAACCCGGAAAACCAAGAAGCCTTCGAAGAACTGCTGGCCAATTGCGCAGACGAACCGATTCGCTTCCCCGGGGCCATTCAGCCTCACGGCGTGCTGTTGATGTTGTCCGAACCCGACTTCGTGATCCGCCAGATCAGCGCCAACGTAACGCAGCTGATGGGCCATGATGCCAACCGACTGTTGGGGCAGACGCTGGACGAACTGTTCGGGTCGAAACAAGCCGAAGCCATCCGTGACGCCTGTCGCGTCGAGGCAGGAGACGACAACGCCCCTCTGGAAATCCTGGTGAACCAGCAGCGTTTCGACGCCCTGGTCCATCGCCATCAGGGTGTCCTGATCGTCGAAATGGAGCAACACCTGAGCGACTACCGCCCCGAAGGCGTCAACGGGGAGGCCAACATGGGCCGCATGCTGCAGCGTCTGCAAGGCGCGAAAACCCTCCAGGCCCTGTACGACATCAGCGTTCGGGAAATCCAGGCCATGACCGGCTACGATCGCGTGCTGATTTATCGCTTCGAAGAAGAAGGCCATGGGCAGGTCATTGCCGAAACCAGCGCACCCTCGATGGAACTCTATAAAGGACTGTTCTTCCCGGCATCGGATATTCCCGAGCAGGCCCGTGAGCTGTATCGCACCAACTGGTTGCGAATCATCCCCAACGCCGAGTACACGCCGGTACCGCTGGTTCCCGAGCTGCGTCCCGATACGCAGACGCCGTTGGATTTGAGCTTTGCAACCCTGCGCAGTGTTTCGCCGATCCACCGGCAATACATGAAGAACATGGGGGTGCTGTCCTCCATGAGCATCTCGCTGATGGATGGTGAACGCTTATGGGGGCTGATCAGTTGCGGCAACCGTCAGCCCCTGCTTGTCCCCCATGAGATGCGCAAAGCCTGCCAGACCATCGGCCAGGTGCTGTCGCTGCAGATCAGTGCCATGGAGGCCCTGGCGCTGAGCCGCCAACGAGACGCCAAGCTTGACGATCTCGACATACTGGCCAAAGCCATGGCCGAGTCCAGCGATAACGTCTTCGACGGTTTGTCCCACGAACCACATCGCTTGATGGACCTGACCGGGGCCAGCGGAGTCGCGATTTTCGAAGACAACAAGCTGCACCGTCACGGCCGGTGTCCTGAACCGGAGCAGATCCGGGCGCTGCACCAATGGATTCTTGAAAGCGGTCAACCGGTATTCTCCCACCATCAGTTGGGCAGCGTTTACTCGCCAGCCCTGGGTTACCAGGACGTGGCAAGCGGTGTGCTGGCAATTCACCTGCCCAAGCCAGTGGAAAACGGCGTGTTGTGGTTTCGGCCCGAAGTGAAGGAAACCATCCATTGGAGCGGTGATCCGCAAAAACCCTTGGACCTGGAAGACAGCAACACCGGCTTGCGCCTGCGACCCCGGACGTCCTTCGAAATCTGGAAAGTCGAAATGGCCGGCATCAGCGCCAAATGGAGCCATGGCGACCTCTTCGCCGCCAACGACCTGCGGCGTTCGGCCCTGGAAAACGATCTGGCCCGGCAGGTGCTCAAGGAACGTCAGGCCGTGCAAGCTCGCGATGAGCTGGTGGCAGTGGTTTCCCATGACCTGCGCAGTCCGATGACGGCCATCTCCATGCTCTGCGGCATGATGCAGAAGTCCTTCAGCTCCGACGGCTCCCACAGTTCGAAGCGAATTGCCTCGGCCATCGATACCATGCAACAGGCGACCAGCCGCATGAACGCGCTGCTGGAGGACCTGCTCGATACCTCGCGTATTGACGCCGGGCGTTACACCATCAATCCCCAGCCGATGGAAGTCAGCCAGATATTCGACGACGCCTGCTCGCTCCTGACACCGCTGGCCAACGCCAAGGCCATCGATATCTCGTTCCACGCCGAACCCGACCTGAAAATCAAGGCTGACCCCGAGCGATTGTTCCAAGTGCTGTCCAACTTGATTGGAAACGCCATCAAGTTCACACCCCAAGAAGGTGTCATTGGCATCAGCGCGATGTCGATGGGCGATGAAATCGTGTTCAGCGTCCGCGATTCCGGCCAAGGCATCGCGCCGGAGCAGTTGCCTCATATTTTTGATCGCTATTGGACAATCAAGGAAGGCAACCCCAACGGCACCGGACTGGGGTTGTACATTTCCAAAGGGATTGTCCAGGCCCATGGCGGTAAACTGCACGCCGAAAGCCAGCCGGGCAAGGGCAGCGAATTCCGCTTTACCGTGCCGAGAGTCAACTGAGCCAGGCATCACTTTTTAACGAATTGGAAACCGA
The DNA here is from genome assembly GCF_021271205.1 of Pseudomonas uvaldensis. GTDB lineage: Bacteria > Pseudomonadota > Gammaproteobacteria > Pseudomonadales > Pseudomonadaceae > Aquipseudomonas > Aquipseudomonas uvaldensis. Next base: position 148,532 of record NZ_JAIWKS010000006.1, on the reverse strand, counting down.
AGCCCGATGGCCTCATTGAACAAGCAGCAAAAGCGCGCCAAACGCGCAAAGGACAAAGCCAAGCAGATCCGCATGACCGGTCGCAAAGCGATTCCGATGTACGGTGATCCGGCCTACGCCACCGCACAGCCACCCGTTTATGTGTTGGAGTTGTTCGCCAAACTGCGCGAAGCCGAGGCTATAGGTCGAAGCGAATTGCTCGACACACTGCTGTCGTCCCTGAGCGTGATGATCACTGAACGTCCAGGTCTGTTGGACCTGAAGAACGCTGAAAACAAAAGCATGGCAGCCACCAACCTGGCCGCCGACATGCTGGTGGACTACCGCATGTGGGCCGATGATATGGATCGTGAAACGGCCCAGCGCTGGCTCAGCACCCCGGAATTCATCAAGGACTTCAGCGAGGCGCTGGACCGCTATCGCCAGTCAATGGAAGGCCCCGCCAGCGAATAAGCCGCTCGGCTATTCGTCGCCGTCCCAATGAAACACCAAGTTACGAACGGCGCCGCTGTCTACATCAGCGGTGTCGCGGCGCTCCTCGCCGTTACGCGTCGCCACGACCTTGTACTTGCCCGGCGGTAGCTGCACATATACCAGCGGGCCCGCGTCCTCAAGCGTCAACAGCGTTTGTCCCGACGCATTCTGGACAGTGACGTCCACGTCCGGGATGTATTTGCTCTCAGGCCCGACCGAAAACGTCATGTGCAGGTTGTAACCCTGTGCCTGCCCGATGGCACGCGCTTCATCCTCACCGATGCCACCAGACAGATAAGTAATGCCGTTCTGCTGGAGCGGTTGGACTTGCACGCCTGAGTTGTCGATGGGCGCGAGGTTGGTGGCATTGAGTGTGATGGGCAGCAACAGCGCGCCCAATGCGATGAGAGGCAATATAAAGAAATGGATGGGCTTCATGGCGAGGACTCCAGTGATGGAAACGGCTCACATGAGTTCTCTTTTGATTGTGGTTATGTGCCTGGGTTTAGATTCATTGGGACTTACCAGAAGTGCCAGTTTTTCTAATGCGGCTACGCTCATCCGATTAACCCTTCCCACCCCAACCCAAAGCTGGCACCATCGCGCCTTTTTTTACGCAACTCCCCCAGGCTTTTTCGTCGGTAAACGGAGTCAAACGACCGTTCGGTTGTTGATGGCGCGACAGTCTGCTGCGCCGATGCGACAACCTGCCACGCATCATCGGTTTACCACCCGCAACGCTGTTGGCGACCATTCGGACGCATGCTAGCTTGGCCGCCTCGCCAGGAAGGCCGCCAACAGCAAGGGAGCACATATCATGAGGACCGCACATGGCCCAGGCCACGCCCGCGCTTGAAATCCGCAACCTGCACAAACGCTACGGACAGCTGGAGGTGCTCAAGGGCGTCTCGCTGACCGCCCGCGACGGCGATGTGATCTCGATCCTGGGTTCGTCCGGATCCGGTAAGTCCACATTCCTGCGCTGCATCAATTTGCTGGAGAACCCCAACCAGGGCCAAATTCTGGTGGCTGGGGAAGAGCTCAAACTCAAGCCTGCGAAAAACGGTGAGTTGGTGGCCGCCGACGGCAAACAGATCAATCGTATGCGCAGCGAGATCGGTTTTGTGTTTCAAAACTTCAATCTCTGGCCGCACATGAGTGTGCTCGACAACATCATCGAAGCCCCACGCCGCGTGCTCGGCCAGAGCAAGGCCGAAGCCGTCGAAGTGGCCGAGGCCCTGCTGGCCAAGGTCGGCATCGCCGACAAGCGCCACGCCTACCCTGCCGAATTGTCCGGCGGCCAGCAGCAGCGTGCGGCCATCGCACGTACCCTGGCGATGCAGCCCAAAGTGATTCTATTCGATGAGCCCACCTCCGCCCTTGATCCGGAAATGGTCCAGGAAGTACTCAATGTGATCCGCGCCCTGGCCGAGGAAGGCCGTACCATGCTGCTGGTGACCCATGAAATGGGCTTCGCCCGCCAGGTTTCCAGCGAAGTGGTATTCCTTCATCAGGGCCTGGTCGAGGAACAGGGATCGCCACAGCAGGTCTTCGAAAACCCGCTTTCGGCGCGCTGCAAACAATTCATGTCCAGCAACCGCTAACGGAGCACTACATATGCAGATCTACAAGAAGTTTCTCCTGGCCGCAGCCGCCGGCCTGGTGTTCTCGGCTAACGTCATGGCGGATGGAAAGCTGCGCATGGGCATCGAAGCCGCCTACCCACCGTTCAACAACAAGGACGCCAGCGGCCAGGTCGTGGGCTTCGACAAGGACATCGGCGATGCCTTGTGCGCGAAGATGAAAGTCGAATGCGAAGTGGTGACCTCCGACTGGGACGGCATCATCCCTGCCCTGAACGCCAAGAAGTTCGATTTCCTGATCTCCTCACTGTCGATCACCGACGAGCGCAAGCAGGCCGTGGACTTCACCGACCCGTACTACTCCAACAAATTGCAGTTCATCGCGCCGAAAAACGTCGAATTCAAAACCGATAAAGACTCGCTCAAGGGCAAAATCATTGGCGCACAGCGAGCCACCCTGGCTGGCACCTGGCTGGAAGATGAACTGGGCAGCGACATCACCGCCAAGCTCTACGACACTCAGGAAAACGCCTACCTGGACCTGACCTCCGGCCGCGTCGACGCGATCCTGGCGGACAAATACGTCAACTACGACTGGCTCAAGACCGACGCCGGCCGTGCTTACGAGTTCAAGGGCGATCCTGTCGTGGAAAGTGACAAGATCGGTATCGCCGTGCGCAAGGGTGACCCACTGCGCGACAAGCTCAATGCCGCATTGAAGGAAATCGTGGCCGACGGCACCTATAAAAAGATCAACGACAAGTACTTCCCGTTCAACATCTATTGATGCTGACGTGCCCGGCCGGTGCTGCACCGCAGCATCGGCCCTTAGCAAAGCCTGCCGCGATATGAACACACACCCATGATGATCGATCTCTACGGATTCGGCCCGGCGCTCGCCGCCGGCGCGCTGATGACCGTCAAGCTGGCGCTCTCGGCCCTGTGCCTGGGGCTGTTGCTCGGCCTGCTCGGCGCCCTGGCCAAGACTTCCCCGTACAAGCCATTGCAGTGGCTGGGCGGCACTTACTCGACACTGGTCCGCGGTGTCCCGGAGCTGCTCTGGGTGCTGCTGATCTATTTCGGCTCCGTCAACCTGATGCGTGCATTGGGCGAACATTTCGGCAATCCCGACCTCGCCCTCGATGCCTTCGCCGCCGGCGTGATTGCCTTGGGGCTGTGCTTTGGCGCTTACGCCACGGAAGTGTTTCGCGGCGCTATCCTGGCGATTCCCAAGGGCCACCGTGAAGCGGGTGTGGCGCTGGGCCTGTCGAAATGGCGGATCTTCACCAGATTGATCCTGCCGCAGATGTGGCGCATTGCCCTGCCCGGCCTGGGCAACCTGTTCATGATCCTGATGAAAGACACCGCACTGGTCTCGGTGATCGGCCTGGAAGAAATCATGCGCCACACGCAAATAGGCGTGACCGTGTCCAAGCAACCGTTCACCTTCTACATGGTCGCCGCCTTCATGTACCTGGGCCTGACGATCCTGGCCATGGCCGGCATGCATTTGCTGGAACGACGCGCCGCCCGCGGCTTTGCCAGGAGCACCCAATGAACTGGGAAGTTATCATCAAGTGGCTGCCGAAGCTGGCCCAGGGCGCAACCCTGACGCTGGAGCTCGTGGCCATTGCCGTGCTCGCCGGCCTGCTACTGGCGATTCCGCTGGGCATCGCCCGCTCTTCCCGGCTGTGGTACGTACGAGCGCTGCCCTACGCCTATATCTTCTTTTTCCGAGGCACGCCGCTGCTGGTCCAACTGTTCCTCGTCTACTACGGACTGGCGCAATTCGATGCCGTGCGCAGCAGCACTTTCTGGCCTTACCTGCGGGACCCGTTCTGGTGCGCTACGGCTACCATGACGCTGCACACTGCCGCCTACATCGCCGAAATCCTGCGGGGTGCAATCCAGGCCATCCCGCGTGGCGAGATCGAGGCTGCTCGAGCCCTGGGCATGTCGCGGCCCAAGGCGCTGCTCTACATCATCCTGCCCCGCGCCGCGCGAATCGGCCTGCCGGCCTACAGCAACGAGGTGATCCTGATGCTCAAGGCCAGCGCCCTGGCAAGCACTGTGACCCTGCTGGAGCTTACCGGTATGGCCCGCACGATCATTGCCCGGACTTACTTGCCGGTGGAGATCTTCTTCGCGGCCGGCATGTTTTATCTATTGATGGCATTCCTGCTGGTACAAGGCTTCAAGCAGCTGGAGCGCTGGTTGCGCGTCGATGCCTGCCAAGGGCGCTGACAATGGCGTTCTGACGGGCGAGATACTGCTCGCCCGCTTCACGGCGCTGGATGCTTTTCTTACAGCGCATCAGGCACTGTGGAAACCACGTCCATTCACTTATCTGCAACTGCCCTGGGAAAGCGCCTACCCGGAATTGGCCCAATGGCTACGCCAGCGTTCGCTGGAGGATGCGGAACACGACCACCATCAGCCATGGTTCATTGAGGACGCGCCAGCGCCCTTCCGCGAACTGGCGACCATGTCCCGGACACTGAGTACGGTCGCGGAACTGCCAGCCAACACGCTGGAAGCGCCCGCTCATCGCCTCAACGTCAATGTTCCCGGCCGCAAATGGCAGCAGATCGAAGCCTTCGCCAGCCGTCTGCACTTCGCCAGCGAACCGACCCACTGGCTGGACTGGTGCGCGGGCAAAGGCCACCTCGGTCGGCGCCTACTGCGTGGCGAACAACAACTGACCTGCCTGGAATACGACCCGTTCCTGGTCGCCGGCGGCCAGCAACTGAGCCAACGCCATCAGTTGCCAGCCACGCATCTGCAGCGAGACGTCCTGGCGGCGGATGCCGTTCAGGCGATCCGACCTGAACACACGCCGGTGGCGCTGCATGCCTGCGGCGAGCTGCATGTACGACTGATGCACTTGGCGAATGCCGCCGGCTGTGCACAACTGGCGATTGCGCCGTGCTGTTATAACCGCATCAGCACCGAGCATTACCAAGCACTGTCCGACGCCGCCAAGGGCTCTGCCCTACAATTGTCCCTCGACGATCTCAGCCTGCCGATGACCGAAACCGTCACCGCCGGCGCTCGCGTACGACGGCAACGAGACCAGTCCATGGCTTGGCGCCTGGGCTTCGATCTGCTGCAACGTCAACTTCGCGGCAGTGTCGACTACTTGCCCACGCCGTCCTTACCCAGCGTTTGGCTGGAAAAATCCTTCGCCCAATACTGCATTGATCTGGCCGCGCTCAAAGACTTATCCACAGTCGACTCGCCTGATTGGGTTGCGCTGGAAGCAGCTGGCTATCAACGCCTGGCCGAGGTGCGTAATCTGGAACTGGTCCGAGGCCTATTCCGACGGCCGCTTGAGCTTTGGCTGGTGCTGGACCGGGCACTTTTCCTAACGCAAAAAGGCTACGACGTACGCCTCGGCACGTTCTGCGAAACGCCGCTGACACCGAGGAATCTGATGCTACTGGCAGAGCGTTGCCGAGACGAAACACCCTGTGGATAACTCTGTTGATGAAATAAACATGGATCCAAGAAATCCGCGATTTTCCTGACCGCTCCTTAGCTGGTCATTTTTTGTTCACATGGATAAAAAACCATGAAAACAGGCATTTGCGACGAAATGAGAAAGTGGTCACAAAAATCTCCCAGTTGCCGCCCACCCGTCCATCCCGTTGTGCATAAGCGCCCAAGCAAAACGACATAACCGCCGATTTCAGTGCTGGTCCGCGTCAGTAATTGCGTCCAACCCGCCCGTGCTATACAACAAGCCGCACGTATCCTCATTGACACATGCCAACGCACTCAAGGACCGGTCGTGACGTTCATTTCCTACGCACAAAATTTCGAAGACATACGTCTGTGGCGCGCCCTTCAGTCGGTGCAAAACGGCTTTTACCTCGACGTCGGCGCCAACCATCCGACAGACGACTCCGTTACCCGCGCCTTTTATGACCATGGCTGGTGTGGGATCAACATCGAACCGGTGTCGGCTTACTACGATGCGCTCTGCCAGGAGCGCCCCAACGACATCAACCTGCAATGCGTGGCCGGCGAAAACGCCGAAAGCCTGACCTTCTACACCATTGCCGACACGGGCTTATCCACCGTAGAAGCCAGCGTCGCCCAGCAACACCGCGACGCAGGCATGGATGTGCGCGAACAGACCGTCCTGTCCCGTACCCTGGCCTCGATCTGCGAACAATACGCCTCGGACCGCCCCATCCATTTTCTGAAAATCGACGTCGAAGGCCACGAAGAAACCGTGTTGCGAGGCATGGATTTCACCCGCTGGCGTCCCTGGATCATCCTGATCGAAACCCCATGGGCCCGCGACCAGACCTGGGAAACCCTCGTCACCGATGCCGGCTATCAGTCCATCCTGTTCGACGGCATCAACACCTACTACCTCGCCGAAGAGCACCTGGCCCTGAAACCTGCCTTCGACATTCCCCCATGCAACCTCGATGGTTTCCGGTTTTGCAAAGGTCACAAATTCAGCCATCCCCTAAGCGACACCGAACAGCAACTCGCCACCGCCCTGCAACGCGCCGAGGAGGCCGAAGCCCAACTGGCAGCCATCCAGAACAGCCTCACTTGGCGAGCCCTGCGCAAATTACGCCACCTCCTGCCCCACCCCTTGCCACGGCTCATGCAAAAATAGTCAGAATTCAGGGGTTTACAGAAATCCCCCAATGGCTATAATCGTCGCCCACACGCCGGTATAGCTCAGTTGGTAGAGCAACTGACTTGTAATCAGTAGGTCCCGGGTTCGATTCCTGGTGCCGGCACCATACAAAACAAGCCCTCGCAGAAATGCGAGGGCTTTGTTGTTTATGGCACATCCAACCTGTGGGAACGAGCCTGCTCACAATGAGGCCGTCAAATTCACTGACGATCTGCCGGCCAAGACAGGGCTGCGCCTCTTAGGTCACAACCTCAACCAAACAACATCTTTTGCCAATGATCCTCACCCACAATGGCAATCGATGAACCCGCCTCTCGCAGCTCCACGGCCTTTATAATCTTCGTTCCGTAGGTACTGTGGCGCCACTGCTCATTACCCACGCTGCCAACCACTAGGTAATGCACTTTCTTACTCACGGCTCCGCCAATCAAACCACCCCGTTCCTCGACTAACGCCTGACAGTCCTTACGCGGCCCAAAGGCCATGACACCGGTAAATACAAACATCCGGCCGTCCCATACCAGATCAGGGGCCGGTGAATTGAATGGAAGGTCGGTAGAAGCAATGGGGAGCGTTTCGCCGGCCTTCGCACGCTCGATGCCCACGCCAGAAAAGCTACGCAGGATGTTAAGCAGCTCAAGAGACTCATCCGGGTCCAGAGCGTCGTCCTGAAGCATGGACGCCAGACGTGAATAAAGCAGATTGATCACCGGGTCGTTGAGATGCGCGAGATTGTTCTCCAGCCATTGCTTCAGAAAAATCGCCTCAGAGGTGTTTACGACGCCGTCCGCGGTAATCCCTGCTGCCAATCCCACCAAGGCGTCGGCGGCACGTCGATCAATACGGGCGCTGTGGAACAATTTACTGTTTTCGAATTCATTGTGCAGGTCCATGGCGGGGGTGTCCTTTGGGGGTGGGTTGGCTCGATGCTTTGTGAAAATGCAGTAATCAAAACTAGCATTCCTTTGCGTGGCTACTCGACTCTCTAAGCAGCAAAATAAATCCGTCCCCTTTTCCTTATAGATACCCTTTGAGGTACGTCGAAAAATCCACCAAATTCCAGTCCCGCCAAAATCGGGGCCTCACAGCAAACAACCGTTCGTCTGGTGCCACCATACAAAACAAAACCCCTGCAGAAATGCAGGGGCTTCGTTGTTTCTGGCACTCCCAACCTGTGGGAGCGAGCCTGCTCGCGATTAGGCCGTTAAATCCACTCATGATTTGCCGGATCAATGCCCTGCGAGCACGCTCAGTCCGCACCCAAAATCTGCGTGCTCCAGTACCCGTTACAATTTCACCTCACCCTTAAGTTGACGACCTTCTTCAGCTACCTATAATGCACCCCAACACACCCGCCAAGCCTAGGTTGACCCAGTCAGCAAGCTCAAATCGTGCGGGTTTTTTTTGCCTGGAGAAAACTACATGAGGCCCTTCGACAAGCCGGCTCTCAGCGTAGAACAGCAATTGGAACTGCTAAAGCAACGAGGCCTGCACGTCGCCAACGACGAACGGGCCATGCGTTTTCTCGAAGTGGTCACGCTGTTTCGTCTGAGCCCCTACATGCGTCCCTTCCAGGAGACAGACGCTGAACATACCTTCAAGCCCGGCAGCACGCTCAAAGCAGTCGTCGACATCTACCGCTTCGATGGTTCGTTGCGACGCATAACCATGAATGCCATCGAACGTGTCGAAGTCGCCATACGAGCGACTATCAGCAATCACATGTGCCCTAAATATGGGCCCGACTGGATTGCTGACGCGTCGGCCTTCTCCTCGTCATACGCCCATCTCGATCTGTTGCGTCCCTTGCGGGAGCAATTGAATAAGGAGCGCAACAAACTGAGGCGTGAGATTGAGCGCATAAAAAATGGCCGACAGGCCGAAGGGCTCCAGCAGCAGCGCATAGAAAACCGCATGCGCGATAACTATTTTCGATATTACGGAGCGACCTATGCTCACCCTGAGTTGCCGCCTGCTTGGGCGATTCTGGAAGAGCTCAGCCTTGGGACGGTATCTACTCTCTTCAATGCCATAGGTAGAAGTGCCGATAAGAAAGCTATCGCCGCCAGATTCAATCTGCCCTTCGACGTATTGGCCTCTTGGCTGCACACCTTGACTTTCATTCGAAATTGCTGCGCCCATCATTCTCGACTCTGGAACCGAGAGCTCTCGATTCGACCAGCCTTGCCCAAAGAGTGGGTCGTCCCAAATGCACCTGTCGGCCGGCCCCAGCCTAAGCAGCGCCTCTACATCGTATTGACAATGTTGGCCTACCTAACCGACTTGATCAGTCCAGACAGTCAGTGGAAGCTTCGCTTGGCCGAAATCATGGACCAGCAGGAACTGGCTTATTTGAGGCTCATGGGATTTCCCAATGAGTGGAAACGCCAGCAACAATGGTGCTTGGAATAAGAAGCTAGAAGTGCGGGTTTCATTCTCACTCTCCCATCTCAATAGCCACCAAACTACCTGAACCGGACACGCCAGCATCGCGCCACGATTGCAGCTTAGCCACTTGCCCGCTACGCTTCGGAGGTCGCTGCCAATTCAGCGACCGGGCGTAGGAAACCCGAAGTAATCAAGGCGCAGCAAATGCGCCCCGCTTATTATTGCAGGCGCTTTTTTTGTGTCTGCGATAATGCTTCATGGCGGCTGTGCGCGGGACACCTTCGGGTGTGCCGGGTACCTTGATTCCCGGTTTTCCTACCCCGTGCATGGCCGCCACCCAATCCCGTAGGAAAGGACGGTTGCGGCTCTCATAGTCAAGGAGCCAGACAATGCCAAACCCGCAAGACTTAAAAACCGTAGGCCTAACCCCCTTCTCGTTCCACTCCGACCGACCACTCTTTCGCGTCAACAGCGGCGTCCCTATCGGCGAAGCCCTATCCCATGCCTCCGATCTACTCCACGTCGCCAAGCTTCTGGCTGAAGACGCCGCGATGATTCGCGACACGGATCGCTATGCCTGGGCGTCGTGCTATTTGCAGGACATGAGCAAGGCCGTTATTGATGATGTGGTGAAGGTGCTGGAAGCGCCGGGGAGTTACTCCGCTTAGGTGCGAGGTAGGGCGGCGCTGCTCAGTTGGGCGAGCAGCGTTGCGTCTGAGAGTCCTGTGAGCGCGGGTGAAGAAGGGCTGCTTCGCACCCCAGCGGGAGCAAGCTCCCTCGCCACGGGGAGTTACGGTGCATTCAGTAAAAAGTCGTTCGTCCGTCGATATCGCGACCCGCTACTTTCGCAAGAAATCCAGAATCGCTTCGCTGGTAGCCTCTGTTTTTTCCTCAAGTACCCAATGCCCGGTGTTTTGCAGGATCAGGGAATGAGGTTGCGTCGTAATATGCTGGACCTGCTCGGATAACGTCTTGCCTCTCGAATTGCCTCCACCAATGGTCAGCACCGGGATGGTCAGTTTGTTTTCAGCGAACGCCTGGTTGTCATTGGCATCATGTTCCACCCAAGCAGAATAGAGCTTGAATGCCGCCTCCATGCGACCGGGCCGGGAGTAATCTTTTAACAGGGCTTCGCGTACCTCGTTGGATACGGAAGGATTGCCTTTATAGACGAAACCATCAAAAAACATGTCCAGGTAGATTTTTTCCTTTCCCTGGATCATTGCGACTGCGGTAGGTCCAAAGAAGCGGAAATGCCATTTACTTGGGATGCCGGCCGCAGGGTTGCCGTTATAAGGAGTTTCCCATCCAGGAATTCCCGGGATAAATCCATCCATCAACACGATATGCTTGGTTTCTTGCGGATAAAGCGCGCCATAGGCATAGGCGACAATCAAGCCCATATCATGGCCGATAATATCCACCTGCTTCATCTTCAGCGCTTTAATCAATTCATGCAGATCCAGCGCCATGTTTTTTTTGTCATAGCCACTTGTCGAAATTTCTGTTTCCCCGGCACCACGATAGTCCGGAACCACGGGGGTATAGCCAGCGCGCGCCAGCCTCCCCATTAACGCCTCCCAACTGCGCCAGCTTCCCGGGAAACCGTGCACCAACAAGACCGGCTTGTCGCCATTACCGCTCACTAGATAATGCATGCGAATGCCGTTCACGTTCGCATACTCACTTTTAAACGTTGCGCCATCAATGACAACGCTCTGGGGGTCAGCTGTCGGCGTTGCGGCTTGCAACTGAGCGGACATTCCCGAGATAGCCAATGAAATAGCGGAGATAATGAGCTTTCTCATTTTTGGCACCACCGTAGGCCGATTGAATTCCTATGCTGCACCCAGGCTGAGCAGGTACGTTGCGGTTAATCGGGAACCGTGAAGTTCGATTTTCCTGCTCTAGCCTGAGTGCTTTTTCGACAGGATGGCTACTGTCAGAAATGACAGTCTCGACGAATGGCTTTTGGCGTTCCGGGAGTAAGTCCCTGCGCCGATAGGATGCCGCACCGCATTCAGCTAATCATTTTCCCCGCCGATACCCATGGAATAACAGCACGCCCCGAACACGAGGCCCCGCTGACGCTCAACTACACTTGCCCAAAAATCCTCACCTCAGGAGCATTCGGCGATGAAAATTCGCACCAAGGTCATCGGCTCGGGGTTGGTCAGTCTGTTCTTTGCGCTGTTGCTCGGTGGCATCGGGTTGTGGGGATATCACGCCATGACCGAAGCCCTGGCGCAGAACGAGACCAGTATTTCCGCCATGCGCAAACACATGGAGGCGGACATGATGCACGACGCCATCCGCGCCGATGTGTTGGCGGCGTTGCTCGTGGCGCCGGGCGATGCCGGGGCGGCCAGGGAGGTCACCGAAGCGTTCGATGAGCACACAGCGCGGATGCGCAAGGTCATTGCCGAGAACGCCGAGGCGAAGCTGCCGCAAGAGGTGGCGCAAGCGATCGTCGAGTTGAAGCCCCAGGTCGAAACCTACATCGACAGGGCCAGGCAGGTCATCGGCAAAGCCTTGAGTGGCGCCCAGGATGGTCGTGCGTTACGGGCGGAGTTCGACCAAGCGTTTTCGGCCCTTGAAGAGCGCAACGAGGTCGTGAGTGAGCTGATCGAAAACCAGGCCCATTCGTCCCGCCAGCATCAGGATCAAAGCATCCATGCCTCGGAACGCTGGTTGATCGTGACACTGCTGACCACCTGCGTGGCGCTGGTGCTCTTGTCATGGAGCTTACTCAAAGCTGTGCTTACGCCATTGAACAAGATCATTCTCAACACCCAGGCGATTTCCCAAGGGGACCTGCAGCGGTCGATGGGCGCACATGGCAACGACGAGCTGGGACAATTGCAAGGTGTGATCGAGCAGATGCAGGCCAACCTGCGCCAGATGATCGCCACGATCCGCAGCCAGAGCGATGAACTGCATGGCACGTCCCGAACCTTGGGCGATACCGCGCGGCAGATTGTATCCAGCGCAGACAACCAGGCCCAGAGTGCCACCAGCATGGCGGCAAGCATGGAACAGATGATGGCAAATATCAGCCAGATCCATGAACATGCCGACAACGCACGAACGATTTCCGCACAATCCGAACACCTTGCCAGCAGCGGCGGGCAGGTGATTCTCGGGGTAGTGGAAGGCATGAGCCGCATTGCCGAGGTGGTGAACCAGTCCTCCGTCAAAATCACTGCGCTGGATGCTTCGTCCGAAGATATTCATTCCATCATCCAGGTGATCAAGGGCATCGCCGAGCAAACCAATCTGCTGGCATTGAACGCCGCCATCGAAGCCGCCCGCGCTGGCGAAGCCGGTCGCGGTTTCGCGGTGGTGGCCGATGAAGTACGAAATCTGGCGGCGCGCACCACCCAATCCACTCAGGAAATCACCGCGATGATCGAACGCATCCAGGCCAACGCGCGGGATGCGGTAGCGAATATGCAGGCGTGCGTAAGCAGCGTCGATGAAGGCGTAAACCTGGCTCAGCAGGCTGGCGTATCCATCAGCGAAATACGCACCGGCGCCCGGCATGCCGCTGAAGTGGTGGAAGAAATATCCCTGACCATTGCCGAACAATCGAAAGCCAGTGATGAGATGGCGCAGCGGGTGGAATCGATTGCCGAACAGTCACGGGAAAATACCCGCTCGATTCACAACCTGACGCAAACGGCGGACCAGCTCAACGATGCGGCTGGATCGATGCAAGCCTCGGTGCAGCAATTCAAGATCTGATGGCAGCCTGGCTCGATTCTTGTGGCGAGGGCATCCGCTCTTCGCCACCGCGGGATGTCGCAGGGCCAACGGCGACTCACACCCGGTTCACCTCGAACACAAACGAAATCTCGCGCTTCTGGGCACTCCAGACATATCGGATATGTTTACCCTGGACCGGAATTGAAACCGCGGGCGGGCGAAACGCGGCGACGCACTCATGGCCAGGCAGGCGAACGCTGTTATAGAGCAGGCCCCAGGACAGGCTTTCACGCAATTGCCGGGCAAATACCTGGGACGGGCCGTAGGCGTCGGGGTCCGGGTTGTGCAGGTGCGGGTAATCATGGCGGATGTCATGGAGCGGCTTGATGACCTGGTTGACGTAGGTACGCATGGTCAACTCCAGGTCCGGTTCGTTGGTCGCTCCCAGGAATCGCGCCTGGTGATAGCAAGTTTCGGCAATGGCGGCTTCCTGGCTGCTGGCGGCGTAATAGACGCCGAAAGTGCCATCACTGAAGCGGCTGCTCTTGCCGATGTGGGTAAACGCCGCCATGACCGGCGAGGAACCCGGCCCGGAAACACGATCTTCTGGACGTACACGGGACAGCACCCCCGCTTCCTCCATCAACCGGTCATTGGTCAATGCTTCCAAGGCGTAGGCCGTTGGCAAATCGTCCGGGTCCAGCACGTCTTCGAACAGCGTAATCGGTGGAAAGCAGCTGTTGACGATGCGATAGGCGCGCGTCCATTGCGGGTCCGCCAGTGGAGGCATCATCAACCGCGCACTCCATCGAGGTATCGCCGCACATCTGCAATGTCTACCACCCGTCCGGCCAACATATAGGACAACGCCGACTGGCCATTGAATGGCGCAGCGGTGTTGGGCGTGCTGACCCATTGGTATGCACGATCCCGGCTGTTGCTGAAGATAATACTCAATGCCTTGTGAATACCCATGAGATAGGAAATGCGCTCCAGAGTGTCACGCGGCAAGCGTATGTTGGCCGGCAGTTGCTTGTATTTGTAGAAGGTCGTGTTTCCTACCTTGCCCAGCAACGTGCGCTGTTGCTCGACACTACAGCCCCACAGCGCCATGAGATTGAAGAAAAACTTCAAGGCGACCCGACCGGCATCCGGAGACTCTAGCTGTTGCTGTGCATTGAAAGTAATGGAGGGCGTTGCCATGGGATGAGACTCCGTTGTTACCGTGATACCGCAAGAGTAGTACATATACGGACATAATTTAATATTTAATTCGTAAACGGACAAACAAAGTACCGAACCGGCAAAAAAAATGAATTGCGCATAAGCTCCAACCATCGCCTGCCAAGGCTTTTCGCCACAAAATCGCGACAACCGCGGCGAGGTGCATGATGATAGCCACCTGTACAGCCTGTACCCGGGTCAGGTACATAACAACAGCGAGCCCACTTACGCAGAGGGCATTACCTCATGGATAGCAGAACCTTACGCAACCTTATGCGCATCGTGCAGACCGGCTCTTTGTCGGCGGCAGCGGAGCATTCGTGCCTCACGGTGCAAGCATTGGCGGCGCAATTGAACAAGGTAGAGGAGCAGTTCGGTTTTCGATTGTTCCGGCGTTCGAACAAGGGGTTGACGTTGACGAGCCAAGGCTCGGAACTGACTCCCTTCATGGATCAGGTATTGGTGGCCACGCGACAGTTGGAAGAGAAGGTCGCCGCACTCAAGAAACCTCGGCAACGCACACTTAAAGTGGCGCTGAATACCACTCTCGCGGCGGAATTCAATCGACGACTGATAGATCGGTTGATTGCCGTTTTTCCTCAATTCCAGTTGGAGTTCAGTTACGCCGAGTCAATGGAGAATCTGAGCAAGCTCAAGAACGAAGGTTTTGACCTGGCGATCCTGATCGGGCCGCAGCAGAGTGGCTTTCCCAGCATCACGATGCCGGATGTACAAGTGCGAGTGGTAGGCGCTCATTGCGGCGGCGAGGACGATTCTCTGGGGTCGATTGGCGACAGGTTTCAGGTACGTCCGGCACAGGAATGTCCGTACTCCCACAGCTTCCTTCGTTTCCTCGATGCCGGCCTGGGCGACTATGGCTCGAGCCAGCGGATGGTGTATTCCTGCAGTGAAACGCTGACCTTGTCCTTGATCACGCAGCTCGATGGGCTGGGACTGGTCTCCAGAGAGGCGGCGTTGCATAACGGCCTGGCAATTTTCCCGGACTTCGAGGACTTTCTCGAGGTCCGCCTGGCCGTGAACAATCCGGAGCTGTCCAGCCAGGCGCTACACGACGTTGTGGACCTGAAGCTACATGAACGAACCGAGCGCGATATACGCCGCCGTGCCCACCGCCACACTGAGAAACAGGTTACGGCTGAAATACGCACATAACAGCGTAGGAATCGCGGCATAGAACTCTGGGCGGTCCAGTTGTATCTGCTGATCCTTGATCAGCAGCGGGGTGATGCT
Source organism: Pseudomonas uvaldensis (assembly GCF_021271205.1). Lineage (GTDB taxonomy): Bacteria > Pseudomonadota > Gammaproteobacteria > Pseudomonadales > Pseudomonadaceae > Aquipseudomonas > Aquipseudomonas uvaldensis. The sequence goes on along the minus strand of NZ_JAIWKS010000006.1, from coordinate 133,247 downwards.
GATGGCAGCGACGATCGCCACCGGCAGGTATTCCAGCGCACGGGCGACGAAGGGCGGCCAGTGTTCCGTATTGACCTGCAACGGCAAGGCACGGGGCAGGAAGGTCACGGCCATCATCAGGGCCACCACCAGGATCAGGAACGTTTGGTCAGGCATACGCCCACCCCGCAGCCAACGAAAGTGGCAATAAAGACGTTGAACGGTGAACTGCCCAACAGGCTCAACACGCCCATGCAGACAACGGCTGCCAGGGCCGCGATCAGTTTGTTGCGGGTGTTGCACAACGAAACCAGCACATAGAGCATCATTGCCGTCAGCGCATAGTCGAGCTGATACTTGATCAGATGCGCGGCGTACTGTGCACAAACGGCGCCCAACAAGCCCCCGAGCACCCATGAGGTGTGACAGAAGAGGTTGAAGCCGATGAGGTATCGCACACTCACGGGTGCCCCGCTACCGAGCTTGACGCTGTGGAAGGCAAACGATTCGTCCGTGAGCCCGGAAGCATAGCACCAGCGCTCGAAACGACTCAGGCCCAGCGCACGCAGGGCCTTGGCCATGTAGACCGACATCAGCATGTGCCGCGCATTGATCAGGAATGTAGTGAGCACGATGGTGGTCAGCGACGCCCCGCTGGAAAGCAACGCCAGCGCGGCGAACTGCGAAGCGCCCGCATAGACGAAGAGGCACATCGCGACTGGCAGCCACAAAGGCAACCCGGCGTTGACCGCCATCAGACCGAACACGAACGACACCGTAAAATAACCCGCTACCACCGGACTGGCTTCAGCGAAGGTGCGCGAGGCTTGTGGTTCGACCGCCAGCGGCTGGCTGGAAGTCTTGCTCATAGATCCCTCTCGAAAGTGATTTCACCCCGGGGTTCGTAGAACCCCTGTGCCGCCCAGAAACGCTTGCCGGCCAGGTTAGCATCATCGACGAACAGGAACATGCGTAGCACGCCTACCCGTTTCATGTCGGCCGATGCCGCTTCCACCAAACGCTGACCCAGGCCTCGGGTGCGATAGCCTGGACTCACCGCCAGGTGGTTGATGGTGCCGCGGGTACCCAGCCTGCCGCCAATCACCGCGCCAACCACTTCACCGCGGGCATCGATGGCCAGGTAGGCAGTGGTGGTCTCCTGGAGAAGTACTCCACGCAAAAATCGGGCATCCTGCCATTCGCAGAACGACACTTCGTCGAAACCGCGAAAGAACTGCTCCATTCGTTCGGCGTCCCTGACCATCGCCCGGCGCAGCAGGACCTGCTGCACCGGATCGTCCATGGTTTCCAGCTGTTCAGCGAACAATGTCGAAAGCGGTCCCGGGCCGCGAGAAGGAGATCGCCAGGATCTGCCTGAACGCCATTTCATGGCTGTGAACGTTGCGGGCAGGGGTGACATAGTGGCGCATGTCGCGATCCAGGAAGAACGTCGTGTCGAGAATGTCTTCGTAAGTAATCGCGGCCAGTTGCTCTTCCTGGGCGGTGTACAACCGGCTCTCTGCGCCTGTCACGTTATGACGGCCCCAGAAGTGCACGCCACTGAACGGGTAGCCGTCGCAGTGGATTCCTTCGGGAGTAATCTCCAATTGCTTGCCCGGCTTGATCTCGATGCGGATCTGATGAATCTGGCACTGCCAGATTTCATCATGCAGTTCCTGTGGCAGGACGTTCTTGTAGACCTCGAAGTCCGTGTCGATCAGGCTGCGCATCACCGGCGAGTTGATCACCTCGTCGGAAAAGTCCTGGAAGTGCCGCTCCAACCCACCGACATAACTGTTGTTGGCCTTGGACTGGATGTAGGCCCGGTGTTCGAGTTGCTTGAGTTCACGGGTCTTCGGGTCGTATTCGAAGTCGCTGTAACGACGAAAACGCATGCCTGACTCGGCCTGGCCGTAATAACTGTCGGGCTCCATGTTTTCCCAGCTTTTGGTCAGCCGGACAAAATCGCCGAAATGACCGTAGAGATTGAAGTCTCCACCGCGGACGTTAACGTATTTGTCACGTCGAAGCGCTTCGCCCACTTCCCTGTTCAGAACGATCATTTTTTATCAGGTCTCCACTGCATTGAGCGGCCTAATCTAGTAGGTGCAGAATTTACGTCCATGAGAAAGAATTTGAGGCATTTCAAGCGTTGCTTGAAACCTTGGTTGAATGCCCGTGGAAACGATCTTTTTATCGGGAAAATGGTCGTTTTCAGTGATATTTCTGGCGCCAAAAGACAAAAAGACCCCCGAATCGGCTTCGGGGGTCTTTTCAATCCAACTGAAGCGACCTGCTATCAGAAGACGTTGATCGGATAATCCACGAATACCCGCAGCTCGTTACCACTGACGTTGTATTCACTGGATTTCTGCGAAACACGCAGCACCGAACTGCGCAACCTGACGCTCAGGTCCTTGGCCGGGCCGCTCTGGACCACGTACTTGAATTGGTTGAAGATTTCGCGCTCGGTCCCGCCTTCGCTGGTGGACGTGGTGATGTTATCGCCGCGCACGTAAGCAACGTTGTAGGTCAGGCCCGGTATGCCGAAGGTGGTGAAATCCAGTCCGTAGCCCAACTGCCAACTACGCTCGTCCTCGGCGTTGAAGTCCGACCAGTAGGAGTTGGCCAGGTAGATTGTATTGCCACCATCGCCTACACGGTTCTGTCCACGCTGATAGCCGCCATAGGCGTAGCCCAGGTTACTGTCGCCCGTGCTGCGCTGATGGGCGAGGGTGAAACTGTGTGGCCCGGTGGCGAATGTCGCAGCCAGGCTCCAGATTTTGTTGTCATCGCCGGTGACGTTGTTTTCGCGAACGTAGCTGTTATCCAACTGGGTGCGATAGCCGTTGAAGTCCAGGGTCAGGGACTGATCCTTGGCCAGCGGGAACACGTAGTTGGCGTTCACGTACTGTTTTTTCAACACGTCTTCGACGTCCGACGCATACAACGACGCCTTGAACTGCTCGGTGAACTGATAGCTGCCGCCCAACACGTTGATCGACTTCAGCCCTCCGCTGTCACGGCCTTCGGCGCTCTTGCGCGATTCGGCGGTGAAACGTCCGGCATTCAGTTCCAGACCCTTGATCTCCTTGGAAGTGATCAGCGTACCGGTATAGCTTTCCGGCAGCAGGCGTGAGTTGTCGTAGCTCAACACCGGGAGGGCCGGCATCTGGTCGCCATAGGCCAGCACGGTATTGGAAACACGGAATTTCACCGCAGCACCGAACTTGGACAGGTCATCCGCCGCGTTGCCGCTGTCACCTTGTTTGAAGAAGTCGATGCCTTGCGCACCGCTGCGACCTTTGCCGCCGTCCAGGCGCAGCGCGTACAGGCCGAAGGCATCCACGCCCACCCCCACGGTGCCTTGGGTGAAACCAGACGAGAACGTACCAATTACACCTTGGCCCCATTCGGCCTTGTCCCGGTTGCCGTCCTTGTAGTCGCGATTGATGTAGGCGTTGCGCAACAGCACTTTCAGGCTGCTGTCCTCAACGAAACCCTTGGACTCTGCCTGGTCGTTGGCCATGGCGTGAGTGGTGCTCAAAATCCCCAGTGCGATCAAACTGATGCGCTTGTTCAACATATTTATTTTCCTTGTGCGGGTTGATACGCACTGCAACCGACAACCGAAACGGCGCTTGTTGCGCTCTTTTTTCGGACTCTTGCTCCTGGAAAATAATGAAAAGGCCCGCCCACGAGTGATCGTGTCGGGCCTTTTTATTATTTAAGAATCATGGCTGTTAGCCACAGGCGTGGGCGAATCCTATTCGCGCCCTCAACAATGTGTCAATTTCGTTAATCGTCTTTAATCAGGCAAAAAAAGTATAAGAACACGTTAACTGGAACAGCCATCCGGACCGCAGGCCACTGACGCGTCGGTCGATGCCTGCGTCGTCAAGGCATGTTTCAACCAATCAGCGAAAGCAGCTCCCGACACCCGGCATAAAAAAAAGCGCTGCCATGCCGGCCAGCGCTTCTTATCAATCCGTCGAATTCCTATCCTTGCATCACATCCCACAACGCCTCCAGCTCCGCCTCGCTGAACAGGCCAGCGGGGTAGCGCTCCATGATCATCCGACGCGGATCAGGCTCTCTGATCTGACGCGTTCCATTGGACTTCAACCACTGCGCCAAGACTTGAAGCGACTCACCATTAACGGCCAAGGGATGGCATGCGCTCTCGCCTATCATATTCATTCCAGCGCCCTCTCCTGGTTGATGAGCGGCTAATCTATCCAAGGTTTATGACAAAACAACTCAGCTCCGCTCCCCAGAACTGCCGGTGTGCAGATACAAGAGCTATGCCAATCTATCGGCGCCCGCGACACCAGGACACAAAAAAGCCCGCACCCCCAATAGGGACGCGGGCTCGCTGGAATGGATCCAAAAACCTCGGCGCAGCGCCGGCGAGGTGAATATCACCCAGCTGTTACATCGCCACTCATTTTGTGTGTGGCGCCGGTTGCTGTTGAGTAAGGCAATGGATATTCCCGCCCCCCAGTAACAACTCCCGACCCGGAACCATGACCACTTCGTGCTCTGTAAACAGATTCTGCAGGATCTCTTTTGCCCTGGCGTCCATAGGGTCGTCAAAGCTCGGCGCGATGATGCCGCCGTTGACGATCAGGAAGTTTACGTAGGAACCGGCCAGTCGCACCGTCGGATTGCGTTCCTGGGAGCCTTCCGCCGCATCCACGCCGGCGCACTCTTCTTCGGTGGCATAGAGCGGCCCCGGAATCGGCATCTTGTGCACTATGAACGGGCGCCCCTTGGCATCGGTGCTGTTTTCGAGCACCTTCATGGCCGCATGGCAACGGGCATGGTTCGGATCCTTCTCATCATCGGTCCAGGCGAGCAAGACTTCACCCGGACGCACGTAGCAGCAGAAGTTATCCACATGGCCGTCGGTTTCGTCGTTGAACAGGCCGTCGGGCAACCAGATGATCTTATTCACCGCCAGTTGCGCACTGAGTACCGCCTCGATCTCCTCGCGGCTCAAGTGCGGGTTGCGATTGCGATTAAGCAGGCACTCCTCGGTGGTGATCAGGGTGCCTTCGCCATCGACGTGGATCGAACCGCCTTCCAGCACGAAACCCTCGGTGCGATAACGCGGGCTGCGCTCGATCTCCAGGATCTTGCTGGCCACTTGCGAGTCCCGGTTCCACGGCGAATACAGGCCACCGTCGAAACCACCCCAGGCGTTGAAGTCCCAGTCGACGCCGCGTACTTCGCCGTTGTCATTGATGACGAACGTCGGGCCGGTATCCCGGACCCAGGCGTCGTCGCTGGACATTTCCACCACACGGATATTCGGCACATCGAGGCGCGCCCGGGCATTTTCGTACTGAGCCGCAGACACCGCCACGGTGACCGGTTCGAAACGGGCGATGGCCTTGGCCACCGCGACGTGAGCAGCCTGCGCAGGCTTGCCACCCAGGCGCCAATTGTCCGGACGTTCGGGCCAGATCATCCAGACCTGCGTCTGGGTCGCCCATTCGGCGGGCATATGGAAACCATCCGTGCGGGGCGTGCTATGCGAAGTTGTCATGAATCAGGACTCCAGTGAGCCGTCGAGGGTTTTGATCGGACCGTACAGGTTCGGCCGGCGATCCCGGAAAGTGCCCCAGGCACTGCGAATGTGTTCCAGCTCGTCGAGGTCAAAGCTGTGCACCAGCACACCCTCCTCGGTTTCGCTCAGTTCCTGAACCTTCTCACCGAACTGATTGGCGATGAATGACGAGCCGTAAAAGGTGATGTCATAGCCATCCTGCTCTTCGTTGCCGATACGATTGCTGGCCACCAGCGGCATCAGGTTGGCGCCGGCATGGCCTTGTTGCACCCGCTGCCAATGGTCGCGGGACGAGATAGTGGCATCGTGGGGCTCACTGCCGATGGCTGTCGGATAAAACAGGATTTGCGCACCCAGCAGCGCCATGCTGCGGGCGCACTCGGGGAACCATTGGTCCCAGCAGATCCCCACGCCGATCCTGGCGTAACGGGTGTTCCACACTTTGAAGCCGGTATCGCCTGGGTTGAAATAATACTTCTCATGATAGCCAGGGCCGTCCGGGATGTGGCTCTTGCGGTAGATACCCAGGTTCCGACCGTCAGCATCGATGATCGCGATGCTGTTAAAGCGTGCCCGTCCGGCCAGCTCGAAAAAGCTGATGGGCAGCACGACCTGCAACTCCTTCGCCAACTTCTGGAAATGCCTGATGGCGACGTTCTCTTCCACCGTGGTCGCCAGTTGCAAATAGTCCGGGTTCGGCTTCTGGCAAAAGTAGGGAGTCTCGAACAGTTCCTGGATCAGAATGATCTGGGCACCTTTGGTCGCAGCTTCACGTACCAGCCTCTCGGCGTTTTCGATATTGGCTTCGAGGTCCCAGGTACAGGCCATCTGAGTGGCGGCAACGGTAACGATACGACTCATGAATCATCTCCTGGTGGCAGGCAGGGCCGAGTCTGGCTTCGATCGATGATGGAAGAGTGAACCCAGGCGCGAGCAGAGGCACCGATTCACGGGAGACTTTATAGCCGATAAAAATCGGCTTTAGAAGCATATTATTTTAATTGAGACCTATATCCGCAGACTTAAATCGACAAATATCGACTTAAGAGCTTGATTGTTCGGGGAGCGGGCTTGCCCGCGCAGGCAATGGACCGTCGATCCTGAAGATCGATCAGTCCGCTGCCGTCACGGGCAAGCCCTGGTGCGGGCGTCAGCCCTGTTGAACGGTCATAGATCTTCGTCCAGCACTTTCGACAGTGTATCGACGAAGAAATCCACGCTCTGGCGCGTGGTGACCATCGGAGGCTTGATCTTGAGGATGTTCAGGTAGTCACCGGTCGGTTGCATGAAGATACCCAGCTCCCGCAGGCGATCGCACAATGCCGCGGTTTCTTCGGTGGCCGGCTCCAGGGTGTCGCGATTGCGGATCAGCTCCAGCCCCAGGTAAAACCCCGAGCCATGCACAGCGCCCACCAAGGGATGCCGGTCGATCAAGGCTTGCAGCCGTGCCTTGAAATGGCGGCCCACCATCCGGGCGTTTTCCCAGAGTTTTTCTTCCTCCATGACGTCCAGCACGGCGATGCCTATCTGGCAACTCACCGGGCTGCCACCGGCTGACGAGAAGAAATATCCTTCCGCCTCCAGCGCCTCGGCGATTTCCCGCCGGGTGATCACCGCACCCAAGGGCTGGCCGTTGCCCATGCCCTTGGCCATGGTGATGATGTCCGGCACTACGCCCTGCTCTTCGAAGCCCCAGAAAAACTCGCCCATGCGCCCGTAGCCGACCTGTACCTCGTCGGCGATGCACACGCCACCCCGTTCGCGTACCAGGGCGTAGACCTGTTTTAGATAGCCAGGGGGCAGCGCGATGCCGCCGGCATTGCCGTACACCGGCTCGCAGATGAACCCCGCCAATTGACGCTTCTGCTCGGCGATCCGGGCCAGGTTGTGCTCGACGCTACGCACGTAGTCCGGCGTGGTGTCCGGACCGCGGAACTCACCGCGATAGGTGTTGGGCGCGGTGACCGGGTGCACCCAGTCCGGACGGCTGCTCAGCGCCTTGGGATTATCGGCGATGGATGTCGATACCGCATCGGCCGCAACCGACCAGCCATGGTAGGCCTCCAACACACTGAGCATGTCCCGACCACCGCTGTAGGCCCAGGCCAGACGGATCGCCAGGTCATTGGCCTCCGTGCCGCTGTTGACCAGGAACACCCGGTCCATGCCCGGCGGCGCCAGCGCTAGCAAGCGTTCGGAGAATTCGGTGACCGATGCATAGTGAAAACGCGAGTTGGTATTGAGCAGCGACCATTGCCGGGCGGCCACCGCCGCCATGCGCGGGTGGCCATGTCCCAGTACCGCGACGTTGTTGAGCATGTCGAGATAGGAGCGCCCCTGCATGTCGATCAGATGGTTGCGCCAGCCACGCTCGATGCGCGGTGGATCGACGTAGTAGTGCTTCTGCGTCCGGGCAAAGCTCGCGTCGCGACGGGCCAGCAGCGTCTTGGCGTCCACTTCTGCCTCGGCATCGCACGCCAGCCCCAGCAACACCGAGGGCGACGGGCACAATGCCTGCCAGGCCGCGGCCCGGGATGGCGTGCAAAAAAGCGGCGGATTGAGTTGCGCGCCTCGGCACAACTGGACCAGCAACGGGCCGGTCGCTTCACCCAGCACCTGCCCCTTCACCAGGGCGGCGCCCGAATGCAACGGCGACGACACGCCCCAGAGCCGCACGCTCAATTGGGCGCTGTCCAGTTGCAACATGCCGTCGACGGTCTTGTGAACCACCCCGGCGAACGGCGATTCCAGCGGCGTGCCCTGGGGTATATGCAGTTCCACATGCAACGCAAAGGTATCCGGTTCCACAGCACTGTCCGGCCGGGTGCGGGACAACCGGTATTGTCCGTAACGGCTGGCGGCCAGCCCATGGACGGTGGCGGCCTCGCTCAGCAGGCGTCGGTCGATACCTGGAGCCTCCCAGTTCCCGGCCTCGAAGTGCGGGCTCAGTACACCCAGATCGATCAAGGCAAACTCACGGCCCACCAGGGTCGGCAACAGCGGCGCGAAGCCCTCGCTGGCAACCGGGGGCAAACTGTGGCCAACGGCAGCCAGGATCGCCGCCTCCATCAGCTCGAACGGCACCGAATGAGCAACCCGGAAGATCTCCCATTCATGTTCCAGGTTATCGCGACTGTAGACATTATCCGGATCGACGGCGGCCTGTTGTTCACCACTGAGCACCAACACAGCCGCACGCGCCACGATTAATGGCCAAAGTGCCAACAGTTCCTCATGCTGCAGGGGATTGGCCGCGTGATAAGCCTGGACCGCCGGCAGAATGAAGAATGGATCGCCATCAGCGTGATGCAGCAACGCCGCGCAAGTCACGGACAGGTCAGTGATGCGCCAGGTACGGATCAGATCGCCGAAATCGATGACCCCCTGAACCTGCCATTGGCGCTGGGCATCACGTTGCCAGACCACGTTGTCATCGGTGAGGTCCATGTGTATCGCCTGCACCGGCAGGCGGGCCTTGAGCGGATGCAAGCGTCGCTCGGCCTGTTGCGCGACCTCGGCGACGAGACTGCGCCGTTGCTCATCCGGGATGACGGGCAACAAATGCTCGATCAAGGCGCTGGCATGGCGAGGGTCCCATTGCAGGGTACGCTCCAGGCCGGGATGGTCGAACGAGGCCAGGGCCAGGTCGATTTGCGCACACAAGCGCCCCAGGCCGCTTACCAACTCAGGCCCGAGGTGTTTGAGCCGGGTCAGTGGTTGACCGTCAATGTACTCCAGTAACCGGACATGCACCGCCTGCCCGTCCACATCGAGCGTCAACAGATCCTGGCTGTTGCTGGCGGCAATGACCTGCGGCACCTTCACGGCACCGTGTCCGGCCAGTTGCTTGAGGGCTGCATGCTGAGCCTGCAACTCCTGAATGGCATAGTCGCCATGACAAATCTTCAGTACAAATCGCCCGCGTTCGCTGTCGACGCGGAAATTGAGGTCCTGCTGACTGCCAAGGGGTCGCAGGTCACCGCTGAGTCCGTAATTCGAGCGCAGCAGCACCACCGCCTGATCGGCGCTGAGCTGTGGGCTTGGCAAACTGGCACGGTGAACCAACGTGGCGAGTGGCATAGAACGACCCCTGGGGTGGTTTGTTGAATGCCTATCTCGCCATTGAGTCAGGGGATAAGCAACCCCTGTGCGCAAACAACATGCCGCACCGACCGGCTCCAGAGATTCCACTGCTCAAGGAAACCACTCGAATCATCCGGCTGGCATCGCCTACGTCACCTCGACAAGCTATGCTCCATGCTTTGTCGCCTCATGGAAAAGGCTTAACCGGATGCGCATTCTCATCACTGGCGGTGCCGGCTTCATCGGCTCGGCCCTTATACGGTATTTGATCCACGATACGGGACATCACGTCCTGAACCTCGACAAGCTGACATACGCCGGCAACCTCGAATCGCTGAGCAGTATCGATCATGACAGTCGCTATGAATTCGTACAGGCCGATATCGTCGATCAACCGACTGTCAGCGCAGTGCTTGAGCGGTTCAAGCCTGACGCAATCATGCACCTGGCAGCCGAGTCCCACGTGGATCGCTCCATCGATGGCCCGGCGGACTTCATCCAGACCAACATCGTAGGCACCTACAGCCTGCTGGAAGCGACCCGCGCCTATTGGCAGGCCCTCCCCGAACCCCGCAAGCGCATATTTCGGTTCCATCATATTTCCACCGACGAAGTCTATGGCGACCTGCATGGCGTGGACGATCTGTTCACCGAAACCACTGCCTATGCCCCCAGCTCGCCCTATTCGGCCAGCAAAGCGGCGTCTGACCATTTGGTCCGGGCGTGGCAGCGCACCTACGGTTTGCCTGTGCTGCTGACCAATTGCTCGAACAACTATGGCCCGTTTCACTTCCCCGAAAAGCTGATCCCGCTGGTGATCCTCAACGCGCTGTCGGGCAAGCCCCTGCCGGTGTATGGCGATGGACAACAGGTACGGGACTGGTTGTACGTCGAAGATCATGCCAGGGCGCTGCTGAAGGTCGTGACCGAAGGAAGCGTCGGCGAGACCTACAACATCGGCGGCCACAACGAACAGAAAAACATCGATGTGGTACGCAACATCTGCGCGCTGCTGGAAGAACTTGCGCCACACAAGCCCGAAGGCGTCGAGCGGTATGCCGATCTCATCACCTTCGTCAAGGATCGCCCCGGTCACGACCTGCGCTACGCAATCGATGCCAGCAAGATCGAACGGGAACTGGGCTGGACGCCACAGGAAACCTTTGCCACCGGCCTGCGTAAAACCGTGCAGTGGTACCTTGAAAACCTGATGTGGTGCCGACGTGTCCAGGACGGCAGCTACCAGGGCGAGCGCCTGGGCTCGCTCGACGGCAAGGAGTCGATTGCATGATGAAGGGCATTATTCTGGCGGGCGGTTCCGGCACTCGACTGCACCCCATCACCCTGGGCGTTTCCAAGCAGCTCCTGCCGATCTATGACAAACCGATGATCTACTATCCGATCTCGGTGCTGATGCTGGCCGGCATAAAGGAGATCCTGGTGATTTCCACGCCGCAGGACCTGCCGCAATACCGAAACCTGCTCGGCGACGGCAGCCAGTTCGGCGTGCAGTTCAGTTATGCCGAGCAACCTTCGCCGGACGGGCTCGCCCAGGCGTTCCTGATCGGTGAACAATTCATTGGCAACGACCCGGTGTGCCTGATCCTGGGCGATAACATCTTTCACGGCCAGCGTTTCAGCGAACAGTTGCAAACCGCCGTCAATCGACCACGTGGCGCGACCGTATTCGGCTATTGGGTCAAGGACCCCGAGCGTTTTGGCGTGATCGACTTCGACGCCGAAGGCCATGCCATTTCCATCGAAGAAAAACCGACCACGCCTAAATCCAGCTACGCGGTGACCGGCCTGTATTTCTACGACAACGACGTGATCCGGATTGCCAAGGGCATCAAACCCTCCAAACGAGGCGAGCTTGAAATCACCGACGTCAACAACGCCTATCTGCAACGCGGTGACCTGCACGTCGAGCGTTTCGGCCGGGGTTTCGCCTGGCTGGATACCGGCACCCACGACAGCTTGTTGGAAGCCTCGCAGTACGTACAGACCATCGAGCATCGTCAGGGCCTGAAGGTAGCGTGCCTGGAAGAGATTGCCTATCAACAGGGCTGGATCAGCCGTGAGCATCTCCTTGAGCGCGCCGAATATTTCGGCAAGACCGGCTATGGCCAATATCTGTTCAAAATCGCCGGAGAGTCACGTTGAACGTCATCGCCACGCGATTATCGCAAGTGCTGATCATCGAGCCGAAAGTCTTCGGTGATGATCGCGGCTTCTTTTACGAGAGCTTCAATGCCCGAGCGTTTGCCGATGCCACAGGCTGCACCCTGCAGTTCGTCCAGGACAACCATTCGCGATCAAGCCGGGGCGTGCTGCGCGGCCTGCATTATCAAATCGAACAGCCCCAGGGGAAACTCGTGCGGGTCACCGCAGGTGAAGTGCTGGACGTCGCGGTGGATATTCGGCGCCATTCGCCCACTTTCGGCCAATGGGCCAGCGTACGTCTGTCAGCGCTGAACCAACGGCAATTGTGGATTCCGCCAGGGTTTGCCCACGGTTTCGTCGTACTGAGCGAATCGGCGGATTTTCTCTACAAGACCACTGACTACTATGCCCCGTCGGCCGAACGCTGTATTCGCTGGGACGACCCGCAACTGGCCATCGACTGGGAACTGCAGGGCACCCCGACCCTGTCGCCCAAAGACCAGAACGGAAAATTCCTGAACGAGGCCGATCTGTTTCCATGAAAGCCTCCCTGCGCATCTTGATCATTGGCCAAAACGGCCAACTGGCCCAGGCGCTTCAATCGCGCCTGGCGGACACCGCTGAGCTGATCGTGCGCGGCAGTGGCCAGCTCGACCTCACACGCCCGGATGACCTGCGCTCCGCCATCCCCCTCCTGGGACCGGACCTGATCATCAATGCCGCGGCCCATACGGCCGTCGACCGGGCCGAGAGCGAGCCGGAGCTGGCGTTTGCCATCAACGCCACCGCCCCTGGGATCCTGGCTGAAACAGCGGTCACCCTGGGCGTCCCGTTGATCCATTACTCCACCGATTATGTCTTCGATGGTCACAAGCGCGAGCCATACACCGAGGAGGACATCCCCAATCCCTTGAGTGTCTATGGGCGCAGCAAGCTGGCCGGTGAAGAAGCCATCCGTCGAGCAGCAGGTCAGCACCTGATACTGCGCACCAGCTGGGTGTATTCCACCCACGGCCGCAACTTTCTATTGACCATGCAGCGCTTGCTGCAGGAAAAACCAAATCTGCAGGTGGTGGCCGACCAGGTCGGAGCGCCGACCTGGGCCGCCACCATCGCCGAAAGCACCGCAAAGCTCATCGAACGCTGGCGGGTCGGGCAGCCTGGGGCCTGGGGCACTTACCATCTGACGGCCAGGGGCGAAACCTCCTGGTACGGCTTCGCCCAGGCCATCGGCGAACATCTGGTCGAGCAGCAAAAGCCTTGTGCCGTGATCGACCCCATTCCCTCCAGTGCCTATCCGACGCCGGCCCATCGTCCGCTGAACTCACGGCTCGATTGCACACGCCTGCTCCAGGAATGGAAAGTGAGTCAACCGAACTGGCGAATTGCACTGCACCAGTGCCTCGCCGGACAAACCTAGGCTTTGTACGTCGCATGCGGGTATTTTTCGTACAAGCCCGGGCATAATGCACCTGTTCCTACAGGCGCACGTTTATGAATTCCACTCTTCCCCGCAGACCCCGTTGGCGCAGCCTGGCCCTGTTGGCGCTGTGCCTGGCACCCTTGCTATGGCCGCTGGAACATCTGGCCGAACGGTATTACCGCAGCGAACTGGCCGGACAGAACCGCCAGACCCTGGATCTCTATGTGGCCAACCTGCTGGGCACCCTGCATCGCTATGAAGTGCTGCCGCAGATTCTCGGTGATCTACCCGCCCTGCGCGCGGCGTTATCGGCTCCAGACGATAGCGTGACCCAAAGCAACGCCAATCGGTTGCTCAAGAACATCTCTGGCCAGAGCGGCGCAGAAGTGATGTATCTGATGGATCCTACCGGCAAGACCCTGGCGGCGTCGAACTGGGACAAGCACGACAGCTTCGTCGGGCGCAATTTCTCCTTCCGGCCGTATTTCATCGAAGCCATGGCCGGCCGCCTGGGCCGCTTCTTCGGCCTGGGCACCACGTCGGGCAAGCGGGGTTACTTTTTTGCCGCCGCGGTGCGCGACCATGAAAAAGTCATCGGCGTACTGGTGGTCAAGGTCGATCTGGACCACACCGAAAGCCTGTGGGGCAAGACGCCGGAGCAACTGTTGGTCACCGACCACAACGGCGTGGTCATCCTGACTTCACGGCAGGAATGGCGATTCCGCGCGACCCGTCCCTTGAACGATCAGGAACGCATCGCCATCAGCGCCGTGCAGCCTTACCCGACCCGAGATCCCCAGCCATTGAACCTGGATGCCAACGCCTGGCTGACACAAACCCAGTCTATCGACGAGACAGGCTGGAGTGTGAGCATTCTGGCGCCGCGCACACTGATCGACCGCCCGGTGCGCACCGTGGTCGCCACCGGCGGCGCGGCACTATTGGTGCTGATGTCGTTGCTCGGTTTGATGATGCAGCGCAGGCGTCATTACCTGGATCGGATCGCGTTCGAAGCCAAGGCACGTCATGAGCTGGAGGGCCGCGTGGCCGAACGCACCAGCGACCTGGAAGGACTGAACCGGCGGCTGAGACAAGAAGTGCTGGAGCGCGAGCACGCACAGCAGGAACTGGTCCGCGCCCAGGACGACCTGGTACAGGCCGGCAAACTCTCTGCCCTGGGCACCATGTCGGCCAGCATCAGCCATGAACTCAACCAGCCGCTGGCAGCGATTCGAAGCTATGCCGAAAACGCTGAGATCCTCCTCGACCACCAGCGTACCGAGGATGCCCGCGGCAATCTCAAGCAGATCAGCGAGCTGACCGGGCGCATGGCCTCGATCATCGCCCACCTGCGTGCCTTTGCCCGCCGCGACCGCCATGCCCCGGAAAGCGTCGCCCTGCAGCCGGCGCTCGACGACGCCCTGGCGCTGCTTGCCAAACGCCGGCGCACCATGGAGGTAGAGCTGATCCGTGACCTTCCGGCCGCCACGCTGTGGGTCGAAGCCGGTGAAACCCGCTTGCGCCAGGTACTGGGCAACCTGCTGGCCAACGCGCTCGACGCCCTGACCGAAAAAGGTCCGCCGCGTAAGCTCTGGCTCAGTGCCCAGGCCACCGAAACCGGCGTCATCCTGTATATCCGCGATAACGGCCCAGGCTTTTGCATGGAAGCCCTGGGCCGCGCCAGCGAACCCTTCTACACCACCAAGACCCGTACCCAGGGGCTCGGCCTGGGGCTGGCAATCTGCGAAACCCTGATGCGCGCCTTCGGCGGCGAACTGTCGTTCGCCAACCACAAGGAGGGCGGCGCCCTGATCACCCTCAAGCTGCGCGCCGGCGCGCCCGGAGTGAGCCTGCAACCGTCCGAGGACCGTAGCGTATGACCATCGATAACCGGATTGAGGTGGTGTTGATCGATGACGATCCCCATCTGCGCCAGGCGCTGAGCCAGACCCTCGACCTGGCCGGCCTGAAAGTCCTGCCTCTGCCCGAGGCCAGGAATCTTGCGCAACAGCTGCCACGTGACTGGCCGGGCGTGGTGGTCAGCGACATCCGCATGCCGGGCATCGACGGCCTCGAACTGCTGAGCCAGCTCCACGCCCAGGATTCGGAGCTGCCGGTACTGTTGATTACCGGCCACGGCGATGTGCCGCTAGCGGTCCAGGCCATGCGCGCCGGTGCCTACGATTTTCTGGAAAAACCCTTCGCCAGCGATCACCTGCTCGACAGCGTGCGCCGGGCCCTGGCCCTGCGTCGATTGGTACTGGACAACCGCAGCCTGCGCCTGGCCCTCAGCGACCGTCAGGAGCTCAGTGCCCGGCTGGTCGGCCAGTCGGTGCCGATGCTGCGCCTTCGCGAGCAGATCGGCGCACTGGCGGCGACCCGCGCCGACGTTTTGATCCTGGGTGAAACCGGGGCCGGCAAGGAAGTGGTCGCCCGTGCGCTGCATGACCTCTCGAGTCGACGCAACGGCCCATTCGTGGCGATCAACGCCGGGGCCCTGGCCGAATCGGTGGTGGAAAGCGAGCTGTTCGGCCACGAACCGGGCGCTTTCACCGGTGCGCAAAAACGCCGCATCGGCAAGTTCGAGTTCGCCAATGGCGGCACGCTGTTTCTCGATGAAATCGAAAGCATGAGCCTGGATGTACAGGTCAAGCTGCTGCGCCTGTTGCAGGAACGGGTGGTGGAGCGATTGGGAGGCAATCAACAGATCCCGCTGGATATACGCGTCATTGCCGCCACCAAGGAAGACCTGCGTCAGGCCGCCGATCAAGGCCGCTTTCGTGCCGACCTGTATTACCGCCTGAATGTCGCGCCGCTGCGCATACCGCCGTTGCGCGAGCGAGGCGAGGATGCACTGATGCTGTTCCAGCACTTCGCCGACGAAGCCAGTGCCCGCCACGGCCTGCCACCTCATGAACTGCAACCGGCGCAACGGGCACTGTTGCTGCGCCACAGTTGGCCGGGCAACGTTCGGGAACTGCAAAACGCCGCCGAGCGCTTTGCCCTGGGCCTGGAACTGGCTCTGGACAACAGTGCGCCGGACGGCGCCCCGGGCACGCCCGTGGCGATCGTCAACGGCGGCCTGAGCGAGCAGGTGGAAAACTTCGAGAAAACCCTGATCGCCGCCGAACTGGCTCGTCCCCACGGCTCGGTGCGCAGTCTCGCCGAAGCCTTGGGCATTCCGCGCAAGACCTTGCACGATAAGCTGCGCAAACATGGCCTGACCTTCGGCGACAGCAGTCAGGGCGCGGCCGATGAGTCCGATTGAGTCATCGTCCTCCTTCTTTCACGCAAGAGGCCTGCAATGAACCGCGACAGTCGTTACCTGGAATCGATTCTGCACCACGACATCCCATTGACCCGGGACATGGGTCTCAAGGTGCTCGATTGGCACGCCCGGCAACTTCGCCTGTTCCTGCCACTTGCGGCCAACGTCAACCACAAGAGCACCATGTTCGGCGGCAGCCTGTATTGCGGCGCGGTACTGGGCGGCTGGGGCTGGTTGCACCTGGCCCTGCGCGAAGACGGCATCGAGGATGGACATATCGTGATTCAGGAAGGACAGATCAGCTATCCGCTGCCGGTCACCGGCGACGCGACCGTCGTCTGCGACGCGCCTGATGAACAGGTCTGGAAACGCTTTTTGGGCACTTACCGGCGTTATGGACGGGCGCGGCTGACTTTACAGACGCAGGTGTTGAATGATGCCAGCGATGAAGCGGCGGTTCGATTCGAGGGGCAGTATGTGCTCCACCGCTGAATACCTCGCCACAGGATCGGTTCAAGAGCAAGCCAGCGCCAATAGCTTCCCACGCCACGCTGCTCTCGCCGGCAACGCCAGGAACGATTCATTCAACAGCGATTCACGGGCTGGATAACAGAACGGTTCACCACTCAGATCCAGCACCTCGCCACCGGCGCCCTCGAGCACACCTTGGGCGGCGGCCGTATCCCACTGGGAAGTGGGCGCTAACCGTGGGTAACAATCCGCCGCTCCCTCAGCCACCAGGCAGAATTTCAACGAACTGCCGATATTGGTCAGTTGCAATTGCCCCAGGCTCTCGCTCAAGCCGCTCAACAGGCGCTCCTGTTCCGCACTGGTGTGTCGACGGCTGGCCACCACCGTGAACGTCTCGCCTGGCGCCAGCGTAGTGCGCACACCGATCGATAACGGCTCGCTCCCCTTGTCGCCACGCCACGCTCCAAGCCCGGCGCCGCCAACATAGAAGCGGCCCGTGGTAGGCATGGACACCACGCCAAACACCACGCGCCCCTGATCGACCAGGGCGATATTGACGGTGAATTCCTCGCTGCCGGAAATGAACTCCTTGGTCCCGTCCAACGGGTCCACCAGCCACCAGCGTTGCCAACCTGCACGCAGGCCCTGGGCAATATCGGCATCCTCTTCGGAGAGGATCGGGATCTCGGGAGCCAGCGCCTTCAGCCCGGCCACGATGACATCGTGAGCGGCCATGTCCGCCGCGGTAACCGGCGACTCGTCGGCCTTGTGATCGACCTGCACGTTGGCCCGCCAGAACGGCAGAATCGCCTCACCGGCCTTCAGCGCCAGCTCGACTACAGGGGCCATCAAAGGGTGGGGGTAGTTCATGCCAGGAATGCTCCTCGCTGGGTCAGCAGGTCACGCGCCAGATACAGCGCCGCCAGGGCGCGGCCCTCGGTGAATTGGGGGTTTTGCGCCAGGGCCGACAGTTCGCGCAGATTGACTTTGTCTACGCGCATCGGCTCTGGCTCGTCGCCCTCCAGCCGCTCTTCGTACAAATCGGTTGCCAGCACGACCTGAATCTTCTGGCTCATGTAACCGGGCGAGAGGGACAGTTCGGTCAGGTGTTCCAATTGCCGTGCGCCGAACCCGGCCTCCTCCTTGAGCTCCCGCTCAGCTGCCGCCAGCACATCTTCCCCGGGTTCGATGAGCCCCTTTGGCAGGGACAATTCATAGGCATCGGTACCGCCGCAATACTCTTCCACCAACACCGCATGCTCTGTATCGAGCATCGCCACGATCATTACCGCCCCGTACCCCGTGCCCTTGCCCGCCAAACGCTCATAGGTGCGTTCCACACCATTGGAAAAACGCAGTTTCAATTCTTCCACGCAAAACAGGCGGCTGGTGGCGACGATCCGTCGATCGAGTATGGTGGGCTTCTGGCGCATAAACGGCTCCCTGGGCGATAGCGAGCTACTATACCCGGCCTATTCTGATTGTTTGTGTCGGATATCCGATTACCGCTGGAGAAGTTTTATGGCCTTGTTGCCCTGGCACGAGATCGATACGGTTCTGCTGGACATGGACGGCACCCTGCTGGACCTGCATTACGACAATCATTTCTGGATGGAACACCTGCCTCAGCGCTACGCCGAGCTACACGGTGTGAGCCGGGCCATGGCCGAAATGGAGCTGCAACCGCTGTTCGAGCGCAACGCCGGGCAATTGCAATGGTACTGCCTGGATTTCTGGAGCACCGAGCTGAAGCTGCCGGTGCGTGAGCTGAAACTGGAAACCGCGCACCTGATCGCCTTGCGCCCGGATGCCGATACATTTCTGGCGGCAATCCAACGAGCCGGTAAACGCGTGGTGATGATCACCAACGCCCACCGCGATTCGTTATCCCTGAAGCTGGAACGCATCGAACTGGCGCCTTATTTCGAGCGCTTGATCAGTTCACACGATTACGGGTTTCCCAAGGAAAACCCGCAATTCTGGGACGCGCTGCACGCCGACCTGAACTTCGACCCGGCCCGCAGCCTGTTTATCGACGACACCTTGCCGGTACTGCGCAGCGCCAGGGATTTCGGCGTGGCGCATCTGCTGGCGGTCAGTGAACCGGACAGCCGCAAAGGGCCGAAGGATACGGGGGAGTTCGAGGCGCTGGGGGATTACCGTGATTTGATCGCAGGGCTTTAGAACGATGTCGCTCTGTCGCGAGCAGGCTCGCTCCCCTGGACGCCCAAAAACCCTGGGACGGGCTTGCTCGCGATGAAGGCGACGCGGTCCCGGGATCTATTCCGGGATGCGCAGCTCCTGCCCCGGGTAAATCTTGTCCGGGTGCTTGAGCATCGGTTTGTTGGCCTCGAAGATTTTCTGGTACTTGTTCGCATCGCCGTAAACGCGCTTGGAAATGGCGCTCAATGTGTCACCTTTCTCGACGGTGACAAACTTGGCTTCCTTAGCGACCGGACCTGTGACCGTAATCTGATCATCGACCCCGCTGATGCCGGCGACGTTGCCTAATGCCAGCAGAATTTTTTCCTTCTCTTCCTGGCTCGCGGCCTCACCCGTGGCGATGACTTTCTCGCCTTCGAGCTTCACTTGAATCTTCGAGGTATCGATACCTGTCAGCGCATCTTGCACATGCCTGGTCAGCGCTTCGCTGTTGGCTTGTGCCTTATCGGGTGTCAGCGCATCGAGAATTTTTTCACCGGCTTCTTTCAAGAAACTGAAAAGGCTCATCGCATTCTCTCCTTGCTTCGAGTGTCCAAACACAAAGACTAGACCAAGCCGAACGAACCCGACCCCCAGCCGACCAATGACCCCGTGCCTCGCAAGCGCTAGAATCCGAACCTTCCTGCGCCCTGGAGCGAAGATGGACATCAAGCAGCTGAAATTTCTCATCGCACTGGACGAAACCCGCCACTTCGGCCAAGCCGCCGCCCGCTGCCACATCACCCAACCCACTCTGTCAATGCGCCTGCGAAGCCTTGAGGAAGAGCTGGGTCTGCCGCTGGTCAATCGAGGCCAGCGCTTCGAAGGTTTCACTGCTCCCGGGGAACGAGTGCTAGCCTGGGCGCGCACGGTACTGGCGGCCTATGACGGCCTTCAGGCCGAAGCGGCGGCCTGTCGCGGCAACCTGGTGGGTACGCTGCGCCTGGGCGTGGTGCCGTTGTCGGACTTCAGCCCGTTGACGATGATGCAGCGCTTGCATGCAGAACACCCGAACCTGCGCTTTGAACTGTCATCCCTGAGCTCCGAGCAGATCCTCGAGCAACTGGCGAATAACCGCATAGACTTGGGTATTTCCTACCTCGAGCGTTTGGATAACGAGCGTTTTGAGGCACTGTCTTTCAGCTACACCCGCATGGGACTGCTTTATGACCAGCGTTATTTCTTTTTCGGGGAACAGCCACTGAGCTGGCAGGCGCTGATGGAGTTGCCCCTGGGAATGCTCACCAGCGGCATGCACTTTCGTCAGTCCATCGACTACAACTTCCACAGCCGAGGCCTGACGCCTCAACCATTGCTGCAAACCGACGCCGTGCATCAATTGCTACAAGCGGTTCACGGTGGCCTGTGCTGCGCGGTGATGCCCTTGGACAGCGGCCTGAACGTGCTGACCGAAGACCTGCGCATCCAGCCCATCGAAAGCGCGCAAACGCTGGTCCCGCTGGGGCTCATCATGCGTCGCGGCGCGCCACGCTCGGCGCTGGCCGAAGCTTGTTTTGCCCTCTACCAGAAATCAATGACAACAACTTGATCGACGTCATCTATTGAAAGATCAGTAATAGCGATTAGACGTGGCAGATTGCCGCATTTAGTCTTAGCACTATTCCTACTTTCAGTGATGCCCATGAACGACAAGCCTCCTGTCTGCCAGGTACCTTCGGTCGATGCACCCGGACCAGCCGCCAGCCAGAGCTATCGCTACTGCAATCTGGACCACTCCCAATCGGACAGCACCGCGCTGGCTGAAGAAGTGGCGTTGGCGATTGCCTATAACGGCATCAGCCAGGCCGTCATGCTGGTGACACCTACCGACCTGGAAGACTTCATCGTCGGCTTCAGCCTGGGCAGCGGCATCATCGAAGACGCGTCGGACATCTATGACCTGCAACTGACAGGTGCGGGGTCGGCGCATCACGCCCAGGTGACCATCGCCAACCGTGCGTTCTGGAACCTCAAGCAACAACGCCGCCAACTGGCCGGTACCAGCGGCTGCGGCTTGTGCGGCGTAGAAGCGGTGGAACAGGCGCTGCCCAACCTCAAGGCATTGCCCGGCGCCCCGCTGCCACCGGCGCAATGGCTCGATGGCCTGCGTCAACGCATTGGCCAGTTCCAACCCCTGGGCCAGCATTGTGGCGCAGTCCACGCGGCGTTGTTCATGGACGCTCAAGGACAATTGCTGCTCGGGCGCGAAGACATCGGCCGGCATAACGCTCTCGACAAGCTGATCGGTGCGTTGGTCCGGCAACGGATTCCGGTCGCCGGTGGCCTGGCGATCGTCACCAGCCGTTGCAGCCTCGAACTGATCCAGAAGGTGCTACGCGCCGGCATCCAGACCCTGGTCAGCCTGTCCTCGCCCACGGGCCTTGCCGTGCAGTGGGCTCGCCAACACAACCTCAACCTCATCCACCTGCCGCAAAAAAGTGCGCCGCGGGTCTACAGCCCTGCGATGGAGAAACAAGCGTGAGCAATCATCAACAAGCCGACCAGAAACCCGTACCACGCTACAAACCCTACAAGGGCCCGGCCGGTGGTTGGGGCGCGCTGATCAGCGTCGCTCAGGCCTGGCTGACCAGCGATAATGCGCTGAAAAACATCCGCATGATGCTCAAGACCAATCAGAACGGCGGTTTCGACTGCCCGGGCTGCGCCTGGGGCGACTCGCCGGAAAGTGGCGTGGTCAAGTTCTGCGAAAACGGCGCCAAGGCCGTGAACTGGGAAGCGACCAAGCGTCGTGTCGACAGCGCATTCTTCGCCAGGCACAGCGTGAGTTCGCTGCTGGAGCAGAGCGATTACTGGCTCGAATACCAGGGGCGGCTGACCGAACCATTGAGCTACGACGCCGAAACCGATCGTTATAAACCCATTAGTTGGGACGCGGCGTTTGCCCTGATCGGCAAACACCTGCAAGGGCTGTCCAGTCCGAACGAGGCCGAGTTCTACACCTCGGGCCGAGCCAGCAACGAAGCGGCCTACCTGTATCAACTGTTCGTGCGCGCCTATGGCACCAACAACTTCCCCGACTGCTCGAACATGTGCCACGAGGCCAGCGGTGTGGCGCTGTCCCAGAGCGTCGGCGTGGGCAAGGGCACGGTGACGTTCGACGATTTCGAACACGCCGACGCGATTTTCGTCTGGGGACAGAACCCCGGCACCAACCACCCACGCATGCTCGAGCCGCTGCGCGAAGCCGTAAAGCGCGGGGCGCAGGTGGTCTGCATCAATCCGCTGAAAGAACGGGGCCTGGAACGTTTCCAGCACCCGCAACACCCGCTGGAAATGCTGACCAACGGCGACAAACCGACCAACACCGCCTTTTTCCGCCCGGCCCTGGGTGGCGACATGGCGATATTGCGCGGCATGGCAAAATTCCTGCTGCAATGGGAACGTGAAGCGCAGAACACTGGCGCTCCCGCGGTGTTCGACCACGTTTTCCTCAATGAGCACAGCACCAACGTGCTGGATTACCTGGCCGTGGTCGACGACACCCCGTGGGAACAGATCGTCGAGCAATCGGGCCTGACCCTGGCCGAGATCGAGCAAGCGGCCCGCATGTACGCCAGGAGCAAGAGCGTGATCATGTGCTGGGCCATGGGGATTACCCAGCATCGTCATTCGGTGGCAACCATTCAGGAAATCGCCAACCTGATGATGCTGCGCGGCAACATCGGCCGGCCGGGTGCGGGCCTGTGCCCGGTTCGTGGCCACAGCAACGTTCAGGGCGACCGGACCATGGGCATCAACGAACGCCCACCGGTAGCGTTCCTGGATTCGCTGGAACGTCGCTTTCAGTTCAAGGTGCCGCGCGAGAACGGTCACAACGTGGTCGAGGCGATCCACGCCATGGCCACCAGCCGGGCGAAGGTGTTCATCGGCCTGGGGGGCAACTTCGCCCAGGCTACGCCGGACAGTCACCGCACCTTCCAGGCCTTGAGCAATTGCGACCTGACGGTACAGATCAGTACCAAGCTCAACCGCAGTCATCTGGCCCACGGCAAAGAGGCATTGATATTGCCGTGCCTGGGTCGTACCGACATCGACCGGCAGGCCGAAGGCGCGCAGGCGGTGACCGTGGAAGACTCTTTCAGCATGGTCCATGCGTCCATGGGCCAATTGGAACCGCTGTCGAACCAGATGCGCTCCGAGCCCTGGATCATCGCCGGTATCGCCGCCGCCACGCTGGGCAATCGCCCCGTGGATTGGAGCTGGCTGGTGGCCGACTACAGCCGCATCCGCGACCTGATCGCCGACACCATCCCTGGTTTCAAGGATTTCAACGAGAAGGTACGCAATCCCGGAGGCTTCTATCTGGGCAACAGCGCCGGTGCGCGTCGCTGGAATACCGCTTCGGGCCGCGCCAATTTCAAGCCCAACAAACTGCCGGCAGATCTGGTACATGAGCGCACCCGCGCCACCGGACAGCTACCGGATCTGATCCTGCAGTCCATGCGCTCCCACGACCAGTACAACACCACTATCTATGGCCTGAACGACCGCTATCGTGGCGTGAAAGGCCAACGTGACGTGTTGTTCGTCAATGAAGCCGATATCGTTCGCCTGGGCCTCAAGCCCGGACAGAAGGTTGACATCGTTTCACTGTGGGATGACGGTCACGAGCGGCGGGTCAAGGGTTTTACCCTGCTGGCGTTCGATATCCCCGCCGGACAGGCCGCTGCCTACTACCCCGAGGTGAATCCGCTGGTGCCACTGGAGAGCATTGGCGATGGCAGCCACACACCGACGTCGAAATTCGTCGCGATCCGCCTGGAAGCTGCGAGCGAAGATGGAGTGATCCTGGCCAGGTCGGCCTGAGCACAAAAAAGGGCCGCTTTACCTGTAAAGCGGCCCTTCCGAAGTAGCTAAAGACCGACTAAAAACGCTTAAGTTCCGCCCAAAAAACAATACGTTAGAGAATTGTGCACAAGTCGTGTTACTCGTCGGATTTCGATTGTAACCAAGCGAAGCCAGCCTCAGGATCGCGCCGTCATCCCTTTGAGGCTCCTCTATGAAGTTCTCCTCCATTCTCTTGTTGTCCCTTGGCCTGGTCAGTGGCATCGCCTCCGCTGGCGGTACTGCCGAAGCAGGCGTGGGCGGCGCATTGGGCGGGGTATTGGGTTCGGTTGTCGGCCAATCCCTGGGCGGCAGCACCGGCTCCACCATTGGCGCGGCCATTGGCGGCGCGGGTGGCAGTGCGGTCGGTGCGGACAGACACAGCCGCGGCGAAGCAGCCATCGGCGGTGCGCTGGGCGCAGCCGGCGGTAACGTGGTAGGCCGCAATCTGGGCGGCACCACCGGCAGCCTGATCGGCGCTGCTGCGGGCGGCGGTGCCGGCGGCGCGCTGGGCAACTACATGGGTAAGGACGATGATGACGACCGTCATTATGACGGTCGCCGTGGTGACCGCCGCTACTACCGTGACGGCCACCCGGGTCGCGGCCATGCCTACGGGCATCGCAAGAAGCACCATCGCTACTACCGCGACTAACGGCTGACAGACTCCAGCCGTTGAAGATCGCAGCCTTCGCCCGTCGGAGGCTGCGATCTCTCGTTTCAGGCCACCAAACGTTCCAACGCCGTACGCAGCTGCTCTGGAATCGTCACCGGCAGGTTCGATGCCCGGTCCACGAACACGTGTACGAAGCGTCCCGCAGCACAAGCCTCTTCCTCCCCCGCCTTGAACACAGCCAGGTCGTATTGCACCGAGCTGTTGCCCAGCTTGCCGACTCGCAGGCCGACTTCAATCCGGTCGGGAAAGGCGATGGATGCAAAGTAATCGCAGGCCGAACTCACCACGAACCCCACCACCTGGCCATCATGGATGTCCAGGCCACCCACCTCGATCAGATAAGTGTTCACCGCCGTATCGAAAAAGCTGTAGTACGTGACGTTGTTGACGTGGCCATACACATCGTTGTCATGCCAGCGCGTGGTGATGGGATGCAGGTACGGGTATTCGGTACGTTGGGGCATCGGTTGTCCTTTGCGGTTATCCAGTGATCGTTGCGTGATGCGGTTATCGCTGCGCGAACCCCTTGTGCTGGGCGACAAGCTCCCCGATCAGGCGCGCAGGCTGCCAATGGTCCCCCTGCTTCGTCTCGAGTTCGAGAAGGCGCGCGTGAATATCCTCGAGCCCTTGCTCATCCGCCCAGGCCATCGGCCCACCCTTTTGCGCTGGAAAACCATAACCGTTGAGATACACCAGGTCGATATCGTGGGCCGACCCGGCGATGCCCTCCTGCAGGATCTTCGCGCCTTCGTTGACCAGCGCCAGCAGACAACGCTCGAGAATTTCCTCCGTGCTGATCTCGCGTCGCTGGAAACCCAGCTCTTCGCTGACCCGCTGCACCAGCGCATCCACCTCTACATCATGCTCGGCCTGTCGGCTGCCCGGTTCGTAGTGATAGTACCCATTGCCGCTTTTCTGCCCGAACCGTCCCAGTTCGCACAGGCGGTTATCCACCTGGAATTCGGGCGCATCCTGGCCCTTGCCCGCCAGTTCGCGAGCACGCCATTCCAGATCGATTCCGACCACGTCGTACATGCGGAACGGCCCCATGGCAAAGCCGAAGCCCTGGAGCGCCGCATCGACCTGATGAGGAAACGCGCCTTCCAGCAGCATCTTGCGCGCTTCCAGCACATAAGGATGAAGCATACGGTTGCCGATGAACCCATGGCAGTTGCCGGCTATGACGCTGACTTTGCCCATGCGATTGCCCAGCGCAACGGCGGCGTCCAATACCGCTTTGGACGTGTTCGCGCCACGGACGATCTCCAAAAGCTTCATGATGTGTGCCGGACTGAAGAAGTGGAGACCCAGGACCTGATCAGGCCGTCGAGTAGCGGCAGCGATCGCGTCGATGTCCAGCGCCGATGTATTGCTCGCCAGAATGGCCTCGGGCTTTAGCAAGCGATCCAACTCACGAAAGATCGCTTGCTTGAGTTCGAGATTCTCATAAACCGCCTCGATCACCAGATCCACATCGCGGATCGACGCATAGTCATCGGCCTGCGTCACCCGGGCGATCCGGGCATCGGCTTCGCCCTGGTCGATACGGCCCTGGCGAACGCCGTGAGCATAGGTCTCGGCCACCGCAGCCAGCGCTTGTTCAAGCATCTGCGGGTTGTTGTCGACCCACTGTACCGCCACGCCAGCATTGGCCAGGCACATCGCGATGCCCCGGCCCATGGTGCCTGCCCCAACCACGGCGGCGCGCTGAATATCGAAGGGTGTCTGGCTCATGTCAGCTCTCTTGTTGGCGACCAAAGACAGCCTTCACCTTAGTCAGCCGCTGTAGCTTTTTGAAATTTATTCGTGTGATGGCGGCCATTCAGCGGATGGATGTAGCGCGGGAGGCCTGCCTGGGTTGCCATGAAGAGATACAAACCCGGGCATTTTGATGTCTCGTCCCCGCCCAACTTGCGCGCTAAGGTGCGCCTTCAATTTCACGCATCGCGTCATGGCAGGAAGCCAGACGCTCGAGGCACTTTTCAAGGAACGAACCATTGCCATACCTATGCTCCGCTCTGAACACCCTGGGCATTACGTCGCTTTCACTGCTGGCGGGATGCCTGGCCGTCCCTGAGCAAACCACCATGGAGCCGGTCGCTTTCGAAACACCGGAGTATCACGCTCAGCGGGGCTTGGCCGTCGTCAAAGCCTCCGCCTTGTACGCCCGTGGCGGCACCGGCCAGCATGTGGTGGTGGCGCTGGTCGACTCGGGCCTCAATGCCGGCCTGGATGAGTTCGAAGGCAGACTGGCCGATCCTGGATTCGACCATGTCGAAAACCGTGCCGGTACCGTTGACCGTATCGGCCATGGCACACAGATGGCCGGCATCCTCGCCGCCAACAAGGACGGCCAGGGCATGCACGGCATCGCATTCGATGCACGGTTGATCCCCTTTCGTTTTGGCGACGACAACGAACCTTTCTTCTTCGACAGTGAAATTGCCCAATCCTGGCAAAGCGGCTTCGACAAGGGCGCTCGTCTGTTCAACAACTCCTGGGCCAACGCCATTCCCGCCACCGAGATCAATGAGGCCCGTTACAAGCAGGTCATGCCCGACTCCCTGGATGTTGCTCGCAAGCTGGTAGCCGCCGGCGCCGTGTTTGTCTTCCCCACCGGTAATGAACTCAAGCGCGAGCCCTTGGCCGAACCCGGATTGCCC
Organism: Pseudomonas uvaldensis; assembly: GCF_021271205.1. Classification (GTDB taxonomy): domain Bacteria; phylum Pseudomonadota; class Gammaproteobacteria; order Pseudomonadales; family Pseudomonadaceae; genus Aquipseudomonas; species Aquipseudomonas uvaldensis. Next base: position 105,902 of record NZ_JAIWKS010000006.1, on the reverse strand, counting down.
GCGGCACTTGGAGAGCTGGAGAAAGGCTGGATAGCGGTGGTGGCGCTGAAAAACGACGGCAGCAGTATCAATGGCAAATCGAACTACTGCGGCGTCGCGGCCGCCTGGTGCATTGCCGTACCGGGCGGCGATTCCGGCACACAGGCGGGCCTGCTCACGGTGGATAAGGAAGGGCGTTACGTGCAAACCACCGGCACCTCCCCTGCCACGGCACTCGTCAGCGGGGCGCTGGCTACGCTGCAGAGCCTTTATCCGGAACTCAGTCCGCAACAGGTGCGTGAGCATCTGCTGGCGACAGCCAACCGCTCGGGTATTTATGCCAATAGTGAAGCTTATGGCCAAGGGCTGATGGATCTGGAGGCGGCCTCGCGACGCACTCCGGCATCGATAGCTGACCGATCATTCCAGTGAGGAACAACCATGCCGCGTTCTCTGATCCAATCTCTTGCTGTAGCCGTATGCCTGTTACTCAGCGGATGCATGAAGCTTCCCGAAGAACCACCATTGCTCGCGACGCTCGATACCCCGACTGCGGCTTTCCAGGCTTCGTCATCGCCTGGTGAGCCTTGTGTTTCAACGCGCTTTTCCTGAAAGCCCTCTGCCTATTACAAATTCGTCGGAAGCGGCCTACCGACTCTGAAGCCATCCTTACAGAAGCCGCGTAGGACCTGGCTGATTGTCGGGCAGAGGAAGGGGATAGCTAATAGAAACCGAGAGAAAAGCGCTTTTTCGTCCGTAGGACGCCGGTAAACGCCCTACACAATCCGTCCCCCCAAGCCATCTTGCGATGTCCGGACAGAGCTCTCTATAGTCCTCGGCGCGATTTGAAATCGTACTGAAGAGGTCCTCATGCACACATCCATTCCGTCTTTCGAGCGATACCAGTCGCTACGAAGCACACCTGCCCTGGCTATCGACACCGAGGCCGACGTCCATCATCTTTGCGACGCCGCCGCCCAACGAATCCGAGCATCCAGCGATCTGCTCGAAACCCTGCATTGCCTGTGCTTCAAACACGCCGATGTGAAGGATATTCCCAGCATCGTGCATGCCCTGTATCTGCTGGTTCAGGACGGAAGCGAGATGTTGGAGGTGATGCGCCAGCGGCTACGTTGAGGTTGAATCGATAAGGGGTAATATTCTGGCCGTTGTTACGCCATTGAGATGGAATATTTCCAGTCTGGATAGCCCTGCCCGCGTCATGCATTCCATCTTTCACACAAATAACGCCCATGAAAAAGCCGCCCTGGGAGGCGGCTTTTTCATTCGCAAACCAAGCCTTACAGCTGTGGTCCGGCAGCCTTGATCGCGTCGCTCACTTCAAACTTCTTGAAGTTCTCGATGAACAGGCCGGCCAGCGCCTTGGCGGCTTCGTCGTACGCAGCCTTGTCGGCCCACGTGTTGCGTGGGTTCAACAGGCCGGTTTCGACGCCTGGGACAGCCAGCGGCACGTCCAGGTTGATGATGTCCAGGTGCTCGGTTTCAGCACCGACCAGCGCGCCGCTCTGGATAGCGGCGATAACTGCGCGGGTGGTCGGGATGTTGAAGCGCTTGCCAACGCCGTAGCCGCCACCGGTCCAGCCAGTATTGACCAGGTAAACTTTGGAACCGAAGCCACGGATACGCTTGATCAGCAACTCAGCGTATTCGCCAGCCGGACGTGGGAAGAACGGTGCGCCGAAGCAGGTGGAGAAGGTCGACTTGATGCCGCTGCCCGAGCCCATTTCGGTCGAGCCTACCAGCGCAGTGTAGCCGGACAGGAAGTGGTAGGCAGCTTGCTCTTCGCTGAGGATCGAGACAGGCGGCAGTACGCCGGTCAGGTCGCAGGTCAGGAAGATCACGGCGTTAGGCTCGCCGCCGAGGTTTTTCGCCGAACGCTTTTCGACGTGCTCCAGCGGATAGGCGGCACGGCTGTTCTGGGTCAGGCTGCCGTCGGCGTAGTCCGCCTTCTTGGCGCTATCCAGCACAACGTTTTCCAGCACGGCGCCGTGCTTGATGGCTTTCCAGATAACCGGTTCGTTCTTCTCCGACAGGTCGATGCACTTGGCATAGCAACCGCCTTCGATATTGAACACCACGCCCTCGCCCCAACCGTGCTCGTCGTCACCGATCAGGTAGCGGCTTTCGTCGGCGGACAGGGTGGTCTTGCCAGTGCCGGACAAGCCGAAGAACAGGGTCACGTCGCCCTCTTCGCCAATGTTGGCGGCGCAGTGCATCGGCAGCACGTCGGCGGCCGGCAGCAGGAAGTTCTGCACCGAGAACATGGCCTTTTTCATCTCGCCGGCGTAGCGCATGCCTGCGATCAGTACTTTTTTCTGAGCGAAGTTGAGGATCACGCAACCGTCGGAGTTGGTACCGTCGCGCTCAGGAACGCATTCGAAGTTGGCGACGTTGAGGATCTGCCATTCCTGGCGACCAGCGGGATTGTACTGGGCCGGATTGATGAACAGGCAACGACCGAACAGGTTTTGCCAGGCAGTTTGGGTGGTCATCTTCACGGCCAGGTAGTGGTCATCGGACGCACCTACATGGACATGGGAGACAAAATGTTCTTGAGCGTTGTTGAACGCTTCGACGCGAGCCCACAGGGCATCGAATTTGTCGGCCGGGAACTTGCGGTTGATCGGGCCCCAGGCAATGGCGTCCTGGGTGCTCGGCTCTTCCACGATGAAACGGTCGGCTGGCGAGCGGCCGGTACGATGACCGGTACGGACTACCAGCGCGCCAGTATCGGCAAGCTCGCCTTCACCGCGATTCAAGGCTTCTTTGACCAGATCATCGACACTCAGATCGGTGTACACGGTGTTATTGGCTTGCGTCATGAGATTCCCCATCGGCCCGTGGCCGAGTGCTCCAAACGTTTTGTAGTAGGAAGTCGCGCACTACTACCCGAAAAAAGTGCGCCGGATTATGCCAGAAAAGCCCAAAAAAAGTAGGGCCCTCCCGTCAGTACGGCGTAAAACCGGCGTTTGCCAGGAGATTTACCTGAGCTGAAACGGTTCAGTGACGAGTATCTGACGGTGACTCGACACCCGCACCAGCGAACAATTGCGCAACGTCAGCTGCGTCGAACAGATAACGTTCATTGCAGAACTGGCAATCGATCTCGACGGCGCCGCCATGCTCGATCACCAGCTGCTGCGCATCCTGCAGACCCAGACTGACCAGCGCATTGCCGGATCGTTCACGAGAGCAACTGCATCGGAAGCGCAGCGGCAGACTGTCGAACAACCGTACGGCTTCCTCGTGGTAGAGGCGATGAAGAACCGTTTCGTTGTCCAGGCCCAGCAGCTCATCGGCGTTCAGGGTGCTGGCCAGCGTTGTAAGGTGCTGCCAGTTGGCGTCACGTTCTTCCGGATCGCGAATGCGATCGGCGGGCAGTTGTTGCAGCAGCAGGCCCCGCGCGCGCCGCCCGTCGGCGTACAGCCAGAAGCGTGTATTGGTCTGCTGGGACATGACGAAATAGTTGGTGAAGCATTCGGCCAGGGAGGCGCCGTCAAGGTCGACAATGCCTTGGTAACGTTTGCCGTGGGTCGGATCGACTGTCAGTGCCAGGACGCCGTTGGGCATCAGGTCGGCCAGGGTCGCGTCGGGTGCGATCTGCTCGGCATGATAGCGGGCCAGGCCACGGATCTCGCGCTCGCTGGAACACTCGATCATCAGCATCGGCACCGGGCCTTCGGAACGGGCCTGGAGAATCAGCAAGCCATCGAACTTCAGGGTGCCGACCAACAGCGCCGCTGCCGCCATGAGTTCGCCGAGCAGTTGCGCGACCGGCTCCGGATAGGGGTGCTTGGCAAGCACTTCGGCGTAGCTGCGCTCCAGCGCCACCATCTCGCCCCGGACGTCGCTGTCGTCGAAAATGAAACGTTGGGTGCAGTCGTTATCCGGAAAATCAGTCATAAGGTCTGGTATCTGAAGTGAAGGCAAAGGAATGGGCGGCATTTTATGGCCATTCCGGGTGGCTTCCAAGCAAAGCGCCGGACGGTATGCCCAACGTCCCCGTTAATCCGCTGCCGGCCTCTTCTATTCGCTACTGCTTCCCCGGAACTTGAACAGATCCCGTCGCTGTTTCTTGCTCGGTTTGCCATCGGTGCTGACCCCGAGGGCACCGGCCTTGCGCTGCGCAGCAGCGGCTTCGCGCCTGGCGATACTGGCTTCGGTTTCGCGATAGAGCGTCTGCGCTTCAGGCGCCCCGCGCCGGACAATCGACAATGCCTCGACCACCACGGTTTTCTCATCGAAACCGACGCGTATGACGTACTCGTCGCCGATGCGCGGCTCCTTGCCCGGCTTGCAGCGCTCGCCTCGGTGATGGACTTTGCCACTTTCGATAGCGGCCTTGGCAAGCGCACGGGTTTTATAGAATCGCGCCGCCCACAACCATTTATCGAGACGGACTTTGTCGTCCTCTTCCTGTTTTTGTGTCACTGCAATTCCTCTCTCTACTGATAGTCAGAACTGTACTACCGTTTTTGTCGAGCGCACGAATCCGGCCCGACAGATAGAATGCTCACCGAGTCGGCTTTGCCGGCCAGATAAGCTGACAAAAGTTACAAGCGCAAACAGCTGCGTAGATAACTGTCGTCAGTTTGTGATTACTCTGTGAGCCACCGCGATTCGCGGGCTCCACGATCCGACGTACTGATTGCAGGTTGCTTTTTATTGAAGACATTTGACCATTTGACCGTTGTCGGTCTTCGCGAGTGGGTGGCGCTTCCGGAGCTGGGAGTGGCGGGCCTGCGGGCAAAAATCGACACAGGGGCCAGCACTTCCAGCCTGCACGCCACCGATATCGAGCCGTTCGAGCGTGACGGTGAAAAATGGGTGCGTTTCACCGCGCACCTGGGCACGGTGGTGCAACTGCGTCATCGCCGTTGCGAAGCCCCACTGGTGGCGCGCAAGACGATAAAAAGTTCCAACGGCCACGCCCAGGTGCGCTACGTGATCAGCACCACGCTGGCGCTGGGTGATCGGGTCTGGCGGGTCGAATTCACCCTTGCCTGCCGCAAATCCATGCGATATCGCCTGTTGCTGGGCTCCAAGGCCTTGGTCGACGGCCAGTTGGTCGTCAATCCAGGCATCAAATACGTTCAAGACAAGCCGGTATTCCCGGTGTCCACTACCTCTGCCACAGGTGTTGCATGAAGATCGCTGTGCTGTCGCGTAACCCGCGTCTGTATTCCACTCGCCGCCTGGTTGAAGCCGGGACCGAACGTGGCCATGAAATGGTGGTGATCGACACCCTGCGCGCCTATATGAACATCGCCAGCCACAAGCCGCAGATCCATTACCGGGGCCAACCGCTGGAAGGGTTCGATGCAGTGATCCCGCGAATTGGCGCATCGGTCACATTCTATGGCTGCGCGGTATTGCGGCAATTCGAAATGATGGGCGTATTCCCCCTCAACGAATCCGTAGCGATCGCCCGCGCCCGAGACAAGCTGCGCTCCCTGCAATTGCTGTCGCGGCGTGGTATCGGCTTGCCGGTAACCGGCTTTGCCCACTCCCCCGACGATATTCCCGACCTCATCGCCATGGTCAACGGCGCACCGCTGGTGATCAAGGTGCTGGAGGGTACCCAGGGCATCGGCGTGGTCCTGTGTGAAACCGCGACTGCGGCCGAATCGGTAATCGAGGCGTTCATGGGCCTGAAGCAGAACATCATGGTCCAGGAATACATCAAGGAAGCCGGCGGCGCAGACATCCGCTGCTTCGTGGTGGGTGACAAAGTCATCGCTTCGATGAAGCGTCAGGCCCGCCCCGGGGAGTTTCGCTCCAACCTGCACCGTGGCGGCAGCGCCAGCCTGATCAAGATCACCCCGGAAGAACGCATGACCGCCTTGCGCGCGGCGAAAGTCATGGGCTTGTCCGTCGCCGGCGTGGATATCCTGCGCTCCAATCATGGCCCCCTGGTCATGGAGGTCAACTCCTCACCCGGCCTGGAAGGCATCGAGACCACCACCGGCAAAAACGTGGCCGGGATCATCATCGAGCACCTGGAAAAGAACGGCGGGCCGAACATGACCCGGACCAAAGGGAAAGGCTGACTCAACACAAAACCTTTGTGGAAGCGAGCCTGCTCGCGATTGCGGTGTCTCAGTCAAAGCAACACAACTGGGCTACCGGCCATCGCTAGCAGGCTTGCTCCCAAAGGTGCTCCACATCCAGATCGATTACACCGCATCCCGTGGCAGCATCAACCCCAACGGTAACCGCACCCGCGCTTCAAGCCCTCCACCCACTCGGTTGCGCAACTCTACATTGCCACCGTGCATCGAGGCGATGCGCTTGACGATTGCCAGGCCCAGTCCCGTGCCCTTCCCGCCGCGGGCACGGTCACCGCGAGTGAAGGGGTTGAAAATGGCTTCCAGCTCGGACGGATCGATGCCGCCCCCCCGGTCCATGACGCTCAGCACGACATAAGGCGCGCTGGTGTCGCCGGACACATAGGCCGCCACCTCGACGCCCGAACCAGCGTGGTTCAAGGCATTACCGATCAGGTTGTTCAGTAATCGCTTCATGGACACCCGACGGAGCGGGAACGGCTGGATCGGCTCCAGCCGCAGGTGCACTTTTTCGTCGTTCTGGTTATAGGGCGCAACCACCTCCTGGACCAGCTCGCTGAGATCTACTTCCTCCACCGACTCGTCACGCCCATCGCGAATGAACGCCAGGAACTGATCGAGGATCGCGTCCATGTCCTCGATGTCACGAATCATTTCATTGGTGAGGTCGGTATGTTCGCCCATCAACTCCAACGACAGGCGCAGCCGGGTCAATGGCGTGCGCAGGTCATGGGAAACACCGGCGAGCATCAATTCACGTTCTCGTCCGGCCTGCTCGACGTCTTCGGCCATTTGATTGAAAGCACGGTAGACCTCGGTCATTTCGCTCGGGGTGTCACTGATGGGCAGCCGCACGCTGCGCCCCTGGCCCAGTTGGCGAGCCGCATAGACCAGGCGCTTCAATGGCTGGTTGAGCTGGCTGACGAAGATCCACGCCGACGCTGTCGACAAAAGCCCAATGGCGAGGAACCAGCCGAGTACGTTCCAGATTTTCTGGCCCCGCAAAGGATGGGGGTACAGCGGAACCTTCAGCCAACCATCCCCCAGGCTCGGCGCACGCACCCACAGCGCCGGAGGCGAATGCATGCGCAATCGGACCTCGGTGTCGGCACCCAGCTCGGCCTGCATCTGTCGTTGGTAGATCTCGCTGTAGGGCCAGTGTTGCTCCCCTTCCGGTACTCCGGCACCGACCACCCGGATCAGCGTCGCCGCCTCGGCGATCTTCGCCCGGTTGTTTTCATCGGCTGCCCAATAGGCCCGCAGGGTCAAGGCGACACCATGGCTGTATTGGCGATCCACCAGCACGTCTTCGTTCATCAGCAGGTAGACCAGCGTCAGCGCCTTGGAAAAGAGCACGACGATCAGCACCAGCCAGAGGGTGCGGGAGAAGAAACTCTGGGGGAACCAAACAGGGGTTTTCATGGATAACCGCTACACACTTGCAGGAGCGAGCGATGCTCGCACACTGACGGACTGCGAGTCGCCTGGAAGAAACCCTTCAACCAGCCAACCCGCTCCTACAAATCGCCATTACTTACTGGCAGCACCATCCGGCACGAAGACATACCCCACGCCCCAGACGGTCTGGATATAACGCGGCTTGGAAGGATCGGGCTCGATCATCCGGCGCAGGCGGGATATCTGAACGTCGATGGAACGCTCCAGCGCATCCCACTCACGGCCACGGGCCAGGTTCATCAGCTTGTCACGGGTCAACGGCTGACGAGCATTCATCACCAGTGCCTTGAGCACGGCGAACTCGCCGGTGGTGAGCATGTGGACTTCATCGCCGCGCTTGAGCTCGCGGGTGGCCAGGGACAGTTCATAGTCGCCGAAGGTCACGCTTTCGTCTTCGCTGCCCGGCGCGCCAGGAACCGGGGCCGACTGGCGACGCAGGACCGCCTTGACCCGAGCCATCAGCTCGTCCGGGTTGAACGGCTTGGCCAGGTAATCGTCGGCCCCTAGCTCCAGCCCCTTGATACGACTCAGCTCGTCACCCTTGGCGGTGAGCATGATGATCGGGATCTGGTTGTTGGCGCCACGCAGGCGGCGGCAGGCGGTCAGGCCGTCCTCGCCAGGGAGCATCAGGTCGAGGACCACAAGGTTGAAGACCTCGCGGGCCAGCAACCGATCCATCTGTTCGGTGTTCGGTACGGTGCGGGCGCGGTAGCCCTTGCTGACGAAAAAACGCTCCAACAGGCTGCTCAGCCCAGGATCGTCGTCAACGATCAGAATTTTTTCGCCTTCAGCAGTTTGTGCAGTGCTGCTCATAGGAAGCTCCTTTGATCTCGGCGCGCATTATGGCCTAGCTGCCGTTATACGCACCGTGTGCATTGTTAGCAGATTTTTCCTCTATCTCCACTGATACGGGTATCGAGCCTACAGACCACGGCGCCCCCGAAAGACGGAACGCCGGTTATAATGCGCGGCCTTTTGTGCCAGGAAATGTCGGATCGTATTTGCGGCGCGCTTTTCCCAGGCCAGGCAGCACTTTTTGAATTTCGCGGGTCAACTGACAGCCTTTTGACCCAGGCAGCGGCGCATGCCAGGCCGCTCAACCAGTCTCGCCAAGCCCTGTTCAAGTGGCGGCGAGCCTGATTTCACATTTTGTCAGGTGGTTTTATGGACAGCATCAACAGCCGCATCGCCGAGGAGCTCGGTGTACGCCCACAACAGGTCGAAGCGGCCGTCGCGCTACTCGATGAAGGCTCCACGGTGCCTTTCATCGCCCGCTACCGGAAAGAAGTGACCGGCAGCCTCGATGACACCCAATTGCGTCATCTGGAGGAGCGCCTGCGCTACCTGCGCGAACTCGACGAACGGCGCATCAGCATCCTGGCCAGTATCCAGGAACAGGGCAAGCTGACCCCGGCACTGGAACGCGACATCAAGCTGGCGGACACCAAGACCCGTCTCGAAGATTTGTATCTGCCCTACAAGCAAAAGCGCCGCACCAAGGGCCAGATCGCGCTCGAAGCCGGTCTCGGCGAATTGGCCGACGGTCTGTTCAACGACCCAGCCCTGACACCGGAAATCGAAGCCGCTCGCTTCGTGGACACTGAAAAAGGCGTGCCCGACGTGAAGGCGGCACTGGAAGGTGCCAAGTACATCCTGATGGAGCGTTTCGCCGAAGACGCCAACCTGTTGGAAAAGCTGCGCAATTTCCTTAAACAGGAAGCCATCCTCAGCGCCCGCGTGATTGCCGGCAAAGAAGAGGACGGCGCGAAGTTCCGTGACTATTTCGAACACGACGAACCCCTCAAGACCGTGCCGTCTCACCGGGCCCTGGCCATTTTCCGTGGCCGCAACGAAGGCATCCTCAGCTCTGCGCTGAAGGTCGGTGACGAGTTGCCGGGCACCATGCACCCTTGCGAAGGCATGATCGGCCAGCAGTTCGGCATTCAGAACCAGAACCGTCCCGCCGACAAATGGTTGGCCGAAGTCGTCCGCTGGACCTGGAAGGTCAAGCTCTACACGCACCTGGAAACCGATCTGCTGGGCGAACTGCGGGACAATGCCGAGGCCGAAGCGATCAACGTCTTCGCCCACAACCTGCACGATCTGCTGCTGGCCGCCCCGGCCGGCCCGCGTGCCACCCTGGGCCTGGACCCGGGCCTGCGTACCGGCTGCAAGGTGGCGGTGGTGGACTCCACCGGCAAGTTGCTGGACCACACCACGGTCTACCCCCACGTGCCGCATAACAAGTGGGACCAGACCCTCGCGGTGCTCGCCGCCCTGTGCGCCAAGCATTCGGTGGACCTGATCGCCATCGGCAACGGCACTGCCAGCCGGGAAACCGACAAACTGGCCGCCGAGCTGATCAAGAAATACCCGGCCATGAAACTGACCAAGGTCATGGTCTCCGAGGCCGGCGCTTCCGTTTACTCGGCCTCGGAGCTGGCCGCCAAGGAATTCCCGGACCTGGACGTGTCGATCCGTGGCGCGGTGTCCATTGCCCGCCGTTTGCAGGACCCGCTGGCGGAACTGGTGAAGATCGATCCGAAATCCATCGGTGTGGGTCAATACCAGCACGACGTGTCCCAGTTGAAACTGGCCCGTGGCCTGGACGCCGTGGTGGAGGACTGCGTAAACGCCGTGGGCGTGGACGTGAACACTGCATCGGTGGCGCTGCTGGCACGGATTTCCGGCCTGAACACCACACTGGCGCAGAACATCGTGACCCACCGCGATGAGCATGGCGCCTTCAAGACCCGCGCTGCGTTGAAGAAGGTCCCGCGCTTGGGTGAAAAAACCTTCGAACAGGCCGCCGGGTTCCTGCGCGTCATGAATGGCGATAACCCGCTGGACTCCTCTGCCGTCCACCCCGAGGCCTACCCGCTGGTGCAACGCATCGCTGCCCAGACTGACCGCGACATCCGCTCGCTGATCGGCGACGCGGCGTTCCTCAAGCGCCTGGATCCGAAGAAATTCACCGATGAAACCTTCGGCCTGCCCACCGTGACCGACATTCTTCAGGAACTGGAAAAACCAGGCCGTGACCCGCGTCCCGAGTTCAAGACCGCCGAGTTCCAGGAAGGCGTCGAGGATCTCAAGGACCTGCAGCCCGGCATGATCCTCGAGGGTGTGGTGACCAACGTCACCAATTTCGGTGCGTTCGTCGACATCGGCGTGCATCAGGACGGCCTGGTGCATATCTCGGCGCTGTCGGAGAAGTTCATCAAGGATCCACGCGAAGCCGTGAAGGCCGGCGATGTGGTGAAAGTGAAGGTCATGGAAGTCGATATCCCGCGCAAACGCGTCGGCCTGTCGATGCGCATGAGCGACACGCCAGGTGAAAAAGTCGACGGCGCCCGTGGTGCCCGTCCGGGCTCGACGCCACGTCCGCAGAACACCGCACCACGCAAGGAAACCGCCACGGCGGCCCCGGTGAACAATGCCATGGCCTCGCTGTTCGCCAACGCCAAGCAGTTGAAGAAACGCTGATGGACGTGCCGGCCGGGTTGGTGGAGAGCGCGTTTTTCAAGCTGCTCGGCTGCCGTCTGCACAGCCTTGAGGAAGGGGTGGCACAAGTCGCCCTGGGCCTTGAGGCGCCGCTGCGCAATCGGGGCGGCAAGCTGCATGGCGGCGCGCTGTTCAGCCTGGTGGACATCGCCATGGGCCTGGCCTGCTCCAGCGTCCATGGCTTCGACCAGCAGAGCGCAACCATCGAATGCAAGATCAACTACATTCGCGCCGTGTCCGAGGGCGAAGTGTTGTGCACGGCCCGGGTGATTCATCCAGGCCGGCGCACGCTGGTGGTCGAGGCCGAGGTGATGCAAGGCGACAAGCTGGTCGCAAAAGCGCAAGGCACGTTCGCTGCCCTATAGCTCCCTGTCGTCGATTTGGGGTAATTTCGGCGCAACAGTGCAGCGTCGGATTTTCTGTGGGAGCGGGCTTGCTCGCGAACGCGGTGTGTCAGTGACTCGAATGTCGACTGGCGTACCTTAATTCGCGAGCGAGCCCGCTCCCACAGGGATGTGGCGCTTGAAAACCAGGCGAAAACGCCAGTTTTAACTTCACCCTTGTAGAGCGCCTTGCCCACCCCCATATTGGGGCGACTGACGCGTGAAGGAATTCAACTTGAGCGACCTCTTAAACCGCCGCCTGGCCCTGCTCGGCGAGCGCGCCAACCTCTCCCTGCTCGAGCAGTGCCTGCACGGTATCGAACGTGAATGCCTGCGTGTCACGGACACCGGGCGACTGGCGTTGACCCCGCATCCCGAGGCCCTGGGCTCGGCGTTGACCAATGAACAGATCACCACCGACTATTCCGAGTCGCTGCTGGAGTTCATCACGCCCGCCCTGTCGAACCCTGCCGATACCCTGGCCAGCCTCGACAGCATCCATCGGTTCGTCTACAGCAAGCTCGGTGACGAATACCTGTGGAGTCCGTCGATGCCGTGCCCGCTACCGGCGGAAGAAGAGATTCCGATCGCGTATTACGGCACCTCGAACATCGGTCGGCTCAAGTACGTCTACCGCCAAGGCCTGGCGCTGCGCTACGGCAAGACCATGCAGTGCATCGCAGGGATCCACTACAACTTCTCCCTGCCCGAAAAACTCTGGCCGCTGCTTCGGCAAGCGGAAGCCGCCGAAATGAGTGACCGTGACTTCCAGTCGTCGGCCTACATCGCACTGATCCGCAATTTCCGTCGCTACAGCTGGCTGCTGATGTACCTGTTCGGCGCCTCCCCGGCCCTGGACGCTGGCTTCCTGCGCGGTCGTCCGCACCAGTTGGAGCAACTGGACCCGGACACCCTCTACCTGCCCTACGCCACCAGCCTGCGCATGAGCGACCTGGGTTACCAGAGCAACGCCCAGGCCGGCCTGACGCCGTGCTACAACGACCTGGCGAGCTATACCGACAGCCTGCGCAAAGCGGTGGCAACGCCCTATGCGCCCTATGTTGAAATCGGCACTCATCGCAACGGCGAATGGATCCAGCTCAACACCAACATCCTGCAGATCGAAAACGAGTACTACTCCAACATCCGCCCCAAACGCGTGACCTATACCGGCGAGCGCCCGATCCAGGCCTTGATGGCCCGGGGCATCCAGTATGTCGAAGTGCGCTGCCTGGACATCAACCCGTTCCTGCCAATGGGTATCGACGTCACCGAATCGCGTTTCCTCGATGCATTTCTGTTGTATTGCGGCCTCAACGACAGCCCGCAACTGGAAAACAACGAATGCGGCAACGCCACCAGCAACTTCCTGACGGTGGTCAAGGAAGGTCGCAAGCCAGGCTTGCAACTGCAGCGTCAGGGCCAATCGGTGGACATGCAGTCCTGGGCCATCGAACTGCTGGAAAAGATCGCGCCGCTGGCGGCGTTGCTGGACCAGAGTCAGGGTGGCGATGCCCACCGCCAGGCACTGGAGGCACAACTGGCGAAGGTGATGGACCCGTCACTGACCCCATCCGCGCAGGTACTGGCGGCCATGGCCGAACATCAGGAAAGCTTCGCCCAGTTCTCCCTGCGCCAGAGCAAAGCCCACGCCGAATTCTTCCGCGCCGAGTCTCTGGCTGCCTCGGAGCAGGCGGCATTCGAAGAGGCCGCACGCCAATCACTGGCCCAGCAGAGCGAGCTGGAGCAGAACGAGGTCGGGGATTTCGATGTGTTCGTGGGTTCTTACCAGGCGAGCATTCTGGCGATCAGTAACTGACTGTTCTTTATGGCGAGGGAGCAAGCACCCTCGCCATAAAGACATGCCGCACGCTGAGTTTTTTCGCTGATAAGCTCATTCTAAAAAGTTATTTATTTCTGAATTCTTAGATCATTTAGTCTCCTCCAACACCCAGCATCCAGTGGCCTGTTGAGGAGCTTTGCCATGACTTTGAGTTTCCCCCTTCGCCTTCTCGCGGCCGCCTCCCTGGCCGCAGCGAGTCTTTTCGCCCAAGCAGCCGACCTGACCGTCGCGTACCAGACCACCGTCGATCCGGCCAAAGTCGCCCAAGCCGACGGTACTTATGAAAAAGCCACCCAAGCCAGGATCGACTGGCGCAAATTCGATAACGGCGCCGACGTCATCACCGCCATCGCCTCAGGCGATGTACAGATCGGCTACCTCGGTTCAAGCCCGCTGACCGCTGCCATTACTCGCAAGGTCCCCGTGGAAACCTTTCTCATCGCCACGCAGATCGGCGCCGCCGAAGCTCTGGTGGTCCGTGACGGTGCCGGGATCAAGAGCCCGCAAGACCTGATCGGCAAGAAGATCGCCGTGCCGTTCGTATCCACTGGCCACTACAGCCTGCTGGCCGCGTTGAAGCACTGGAACATCGACCCGTCGAAAGTCACCGTACTGAACCTCGCGCCACCGGCCATCATCGCGGCCTGGAAGCGCGGCGATATCGATGCAACCTACGTTTGGGACCCGGCCCTTGGCGTGGCCAAGGAAAACGGCAAGGTGCTGATCACCTCCGCCGAACTGGCCCAGTTCGGCGCGCCAACCTTTGACGCCTGGATCGTACGCAAGGACTTCGCCCAGAAGCATCCGGAAATCGTGACGGCCTTCGCCAAAGTGACCCTGGATGCCTACGCCCAATACCGCAAGGATCCACAGGCCTGGCTGGCCAACGCGTCCAACATCGACAAACTGGTGAAACTCTCCGGCGCCAAGGCCACTGACATCCCGCTGTTGCTGCAAGGCAACGTCTATCCGCTGGCCGCCGACCAGGTGGTGAGCCTCGGCGCACCGACCACTCAGGCGATCACCAACACCGCGGCGTTCCTCAAGGAGCAAGGCAAAGTCGAAGCCGTACTGCCGGACTACGCGCCGTACGTCAGCGCCAAATACATCACTCACTGATTACATTCGGGAGACATTGCGATGGCCTTGCTACAGCTGGAGCGCATCAGCGCACAGTACCCCGGTGCAGCGGAACCTGTGCTGGCGGATGTTTCACTGACCCTGGGGCCCCGACAATTGCTGGTTGCCCTTGGCCCGTCCGGCAGTGGCAAGACCTCGCTGTTGAACCTGATCGCCGGATTCGTCCAGCCCAGCGCCGGACAGATCACCCTGGACGGCGTACCCGTATCGGGGCCGGGTGCCGAGCGCGGCGTGGTGTTCCAGGACGACGCGCTACTGCCTTGGCAAGACGTGCTGGCTAACGTTGGGTTCGGCCTGGAGCTGGCCGGCGTCGCCAAGGCACAGCGTGAAGCCCGCGCTCGCGAAATGCTCGCCCTGGTGGATCTGGCCGGTTTCGAACAGCGCCGCATCTGGCAGCTTTCCGGCGGGCAGAAACAACGTGTCGGCCTTGCCCGAGCGTTGGCGGCCGACCCACGCCTGCTATTGATGGACGAGCCTTTCGGCGCCCTGGACGCTTTCACCCGTGAGCAAATGCAGGAATTGTTGCTGCAAGTCTGGCAACGCACTGCCAAACCGGTGTTCCTCATCACCCATGACATCGAGGAGGCGGTCTTCCTCGCCACCGACCTGATTCTGCTGGCACCCGATCCGGGGCACATCGTCGAGCGCTTGAGCCTGGACTTCGGTCGACGTTATGGGGACGGGGAATCGGCTCGGTCAATCAAGTCCGATCCACGCTTTATCGAAACCCGCGAGCATGTACTCGCCAAAGTGTTCTCTCAACGCAGCGCCATTCGGCAACAGGAGCGCGCATGAGCAGCTATGAAGTGCCTGCCCTGGTCCGTGAACCGACGACCAGGCGCCCAGCCATCGGCTCAGGGTTCAAATTGAGTATCCGCTGGATCAGCAGCCTGACGTTGATCGCCTTGCTGTCGGCCTGGTGGGCCGTCACCGCCAGCGGGTTGATCGAACCGTTGTTCCTGCCTTCGCCCTTCGCGGTGCTGCAAAAAGGCTGGCTGCTGGCGACCAGCGGCTATATGGACGCCACACTCTGGCAACACTTGGGCGCGAGCCTTCAGCGAATCGGCCTGGGCCTGTTGTTCGCCATTTTGACGGCGGTACCGGTGGGCATCGCCATCGGCGCCAACCGCATCGCCCGGGGTGTGCTCGATCCCTTGATCGAGTTTTACCGGCCGATCCCGCCCCTGGCCTATCTGCCATTGATCGTGATCTGGTGCGGCATTGGTGAGCTGTCGAAGGTGCTACTGATTTATCTGGCGATCTTCGCCCCGATTGCCATCGCCACCGCGACCGGCGTGCGCACCGTCGACCCGGCCAAACTGCGGGCCGCGCAATCGCTGGGTGCCACGCGTATCCAGTTGATTCGCCATGTGATCGTACCCAGTGCCCTGCCGGACATCCTGACCGGGATTCGCATCGGCCTGGGCGTGGGCTGGTCGACGCTGGTGGCCGCCGAACTGATCGCCGCCACCAGCGGTCTGGGCTTCATGGTGCAGTCAGCCGCGCAGTTCCTGGTCACCGATGTGGTGGTGTTGGGAATCCTGGTGATCGCATTGATCGCCTTCGCCATGGAAATGGGCTTGCGCGCCCTGCAACGCAGACTGGTGCCATGGCACGGCCAGACCCATTGATACCCAATGACCACGCCGACGATTCGGCGCCAAACGAGACATTGCGATGAACCGTGCGACCATTACCCCGTTGAGCAGCGCCCTCGGCGCGCAGATCAGCGGGATCGATATCAGCAAGCCCTTGAGCCCACAGGATCGCGACACCATCGAGCAGGCATTGCTTGAACATCAGGTGCTGTTCTTTCGGGACCAGCCGATCGATCCGCGGCAGCAGGCGCGTTTCGCCGCTTACTTCGGTGACCTGCATATTCATCCGATCTACCCCAACGTGCCGGAACAGCCTGAAGTCCTGGTGCTCGACACCGCCGTCACCGATGTTCGCGACAACGCCATCTGGCACACCGACGTGACCTTCCTGCCGACCCCTGCCCTGGGCGCGGTGCTCAGCGCCAAACTGCTACCGGCGTTCGGCGGCGACACCTTGTGGGCCAGCGGGATCGCAGCCTATGAAGCCTTGTCATCGCCTTTGAAAGGTATGCTGGAAGGCCTGACGGCAACCCACGACTTTATCCGTTCGTTTCCGCTGGAACGGTTTGGCACGACCGCCGAAGATCGGGTGCGCTGGGAAGAGGCGCGCCGCAAGAACCCACCGTTGTCCCATCCGGTCATTCGCACCCACCCGGTCAGCGGGCGTCGTTCGCTGTTCGTCAATGAAGGTTTCACCACCCGCATCAACGAGCTGTCGGAAAGCGAAAGCGAGGTCATCCTGAAGTTGTTGTTCGCCCACGCCACCCGCCCGGAATTCACCATCCGTTGGCGCTGGCAGGCCAACGACGTGGCGTTCTGGGACAACCGCGTGACCCAGCACTTCGCGGTGGATGACTATCGCCCGGCGCGGCGGGTAATGCACCGGGCGACGATACTGGGGGATGTGCCGTTTTTCAGGTGAATACAACCATCTGTGGTGAGGAAGCACTGTGGGAGCACAGCTTGCTGGCGATGCGGACGACGCGATTTATGCGTTATCGTTCATCGCGGGCAAGCCTTGCTCCCACAGGTTTGCTCCCACAGCCTTTCCTACAGCTTGCTCCCGCAACGTCACTCCGCCAACGAAGGCTTCTCCCAGAGATTGATCCCGCCTTCCTGGGCGAAACGATCGATCTGCGCCAGTTCCTCCGCGCTGAAATCCAGTTTCTTGAGGGCGCCGACGTTCTCGATGATCTGCTCCGGACGGCTGGCACCGATCAGCGCCGAGGTGATCCTAGGATCGCGAAGCGTCCAGGCCAAAGCCATTTGGGCCAGGCTCTGCCCGCGCCGTTGGGCGATCTCGTTGAGGGCTCGTACGTGGGCAATGTTGCTTTGCGACAGGTGCGAAGCCTGCAACGAGCCACCTCCCGGGCGGTTGATCCGCGCATCATCCGGAATGCCCTTGAGGTATTTGTCAGTGAGCAGGCCTTGGGCCAAGGGAGTAAAAGCGATCACGCCGGTGCCCAGCTCTTCGGTTGCCTCCAGCAGGTCTTTCTCCACCCAGCGATTGAGCAGGTTATAAGCCGGCTGGTGAATCAGCAGTGGGACCTTCCACTCCTTCAGCAGTGCGGCCATTTCCCGCGTCTTCACGCCTGAATAAGAAGAAATGCCGACATACAACGCCTTGCCCTGCTGCACGGCAGTCGCCAAGGCACTGGCGGTTTCTTCAAGCGGCGTGTCGGGATCGAAACGGTGGGAATAGAAGATATCCACGTAGTCCAGCCCCAGGCGCTTCAGGCTCTGATCAAGACTGGCGAGCACGTACTTGCGCGAACCGCCGCCCTGCCCATAAGGCCCCGGCCACATGTCCCAACCGGCCTTGCTGGAAATGATCAGCTCATCGCGGTACTGCTTGAAATCTTCGCGCAGCAACCGACCGAAATTGATCTCGGCACTGCCGTAGGGCGGGCCATAGTTGTTTGCCAGGTCAAAGTGGTTGATCCCCAGGTCGAATGCCGTGCGCAGCAAGGCGCGCTGCGTGTCGATTGGCGTGCTGTCGCCGAAGTTGTGCCACAACCCCAGCGACAGTGCTGGCAGCACCAGGCCGCTACGGCCGACGCGGCGATAGGGAATGGACTCGTAGCGGTTGCCGGCGGCGGTGTAAGTCATCGGAAGACCCTCCGTTCGGGTGGATGCGAAAGGGCTAACGGTAGCATTTCATCACAGTACCCTGGGAAATAAGGACGGCTCCCACACAGGAACATCGAAGGCCACGCTAATGAGCAGCGGCAAACACCTCCGCCAGCCAGTCCACAAATACCCGCACCCTTGACGACATATGGCGGTTGTGGGGATACAGCACCGATATCGGCATGGGCGGGGGTGGAGTGGCGGCGAGTACTTCCTGCACCAGGCCTTGCTCAAGCTGGGTTTGCATCCGATAGCGCGGGCATTGGATCAGGCCCAGGCCGGCGATGGCCGAGGCCGCATAGATTTCGGCACCGAATACCGAGAGTGCTCCGTCGATGGCCACTTCCCTGAGTTCGCCTTCCACCATGAACTGGAACGGATACAGCTTGCCGGTGGTACGCGACAGGTAATTCACCGCCCGGTGCCGGCTCAGGTCGTCAAGGCTTTTCGGCTCGCCGTACTGGCGCAGGTACGCGGGGCTGGCGCAAGTGATCTGTTGCAGGCTGGCAACGCGGCGACCGATCAATGACGAATCGCTCAACGTGCCGGCCCGCAACACGCAATCGACCCCCTCGGCGATCAGGTCTACGAAACGATCGGCCTCACTGATGGACAGTTCGATGTCCGGATAGCGGGCCATGAACCGTGGCAATGCCGGAATCACAAAACTCCGCGCCAGGGTTCCGTGCAGGTCCACCCGCAACTTGCCCTTGGGCGCCACGCTGCGAAAGGCCAGTTCCGCCTCCTCCAACTCCGCCAGTAACTGCACGCAGCGTGGGTAATAGGCTTCGCCATCGAGGGTCGGTCGAACTTTGCGAGTGCTGCGCTCCATCAGGCGCACGCCCAGCCAGGCTTCGAATTGATTGAGGGTGTGGGTCAGCGTCGCGCGGGGCAGGTTCAGGTCCTCGGCGGCTTGGGTAAAGCTGCTGCGCTCATAGATGCGCACGAACACTTTCATCGCCTTGACTTGATCCATTCGACCTTTTCGCCATGATTGTTGGTGATTATTGAACAGTCACGGCAACTCTCGTGCATTTATCGCACTGAGTAAACATGTGACCCTTCGCTCACCTCAGTTCAATCAGGAACACCGCCATGACCGATCAAAAGTCCAAAGTTGCCATTGTGACCGGCGCCTCCCGCGGCATCGGTGCTGAAATCGCCAAGCGACTGGCGAGCGAAGGATTCGCCGTCGCCATCAACTACGCCAACAGCGCTACCGAAGCCTCGAAGCTGGTGGTGCAGCTGCGCCAGGCCGGTCAGCAGGCCATCGCGATCAAGGCCGATGTGTCCTCTGCCGCCGATGTCCGGCGGATGTTCGATGAAACCGAAACGCACCTGGGCAAGGTCGACCTGCTGGTCAACAACGCCGGTATCCTGCAAGTCATGCCACTGGCACAACACAGCGATGAGCTGTTCGACCAGACATTCGCCATCAACACTCGAGGCACCTTCAACACACTGCGCGAAGCCGCGACCCGCCTGAACGATGGCGGCCGGATCGTGAATTTCTCCAGCAGCACCGTTGGCCTCAACCTGCCCGGTTACTCGGTGTACATCGCCAGCAAGGCCGCCGTCGAATCCCTGACCCAGGTATTTGCCAAGGAACTGCGCGGCCGGCAGATTACCGTCAATGCCGTCGCCCCCGGCCCGGTCGCTACCGAATTGTTCATGCACGGTAAAAGCGAAGAGCAAGTCCAGCAGTACGCCAAGATGCCGCCCCTGGAACGCCTCGGCCAGCCGGAAGATATCGCCAGTATCGTTTCTTTCCTGGCGAGCCCGGCCGCCGGCTGGGTCAACGGGCAGATCCTGCGGGCTAACGGCGGCCTGGTCTGAGATCCGTCGGTCAACGAACCAGATGCAGAAACTGCATGTGCCGCTCGTACTGATCGAGGATGTCGTTGATCACCTGATCCTTGGAGTAGCCCACCAGATCGTAGTCCTGGCTGCCCTCGCTCAGGTGCACTTCGGCGCGGTAGTAGCGGCGATTGTTGAGCTCCTTGGAGCCCATGCCGCCCCGGGCGAAGGAGGGCGTGAAGTAGCCGCGCATCTGCACCTGGTAGATGAACGGATGTTGCTCGCCATGGCCGATCTCCAGGCTGACGCTGTCGTTGGCCGGATCCGGGTGGGTCATCACTGCCAGCCCCTTTTCGGCGAATACCGCTTTGACTTCCTCGATGGCCGGGCGAACCGTGCTGTCGAGGAAACGGTACACCTCGTCCCGGGACGGGAAATGCACGGCCTGACTCAAGCGCTGTCGCCAACCGCCCTTGCCCCGGCGTGAGCCCGATACAGGTGCCAGGGAATGCATTTGCGCGATTTTTTTCTGCGACTCGAGGAAAAACGCCTTGTGCAGTCCCCACATCATCAGCAGCAGAATCAGCGAGAACGGCAACGATGTCAGCACCACCGCCGACTTCAAGGCATCGATGCTGCCGGAAAACAACAGCGCGCTGGTCACCAGGGCGGTCATGGCGCCCCAGAACACCCGCAGCCATTTCGGTCCATCTTCATCGGGGTTACCGCCCTTGGCCGAGAGTGTCGAAAGCACTACGGTGCCGGAGTCGGCGGAAGTGACGAAGAATACAAAGCTGATGAACACCGTGACCGCGATGACCGTCTTGCTCCAAGGGTAGGTTTCCAGCAGCAGGTACAGGCTCATCGAAGGATTGTCCAAGGCTGACATGCCCAGGGCACTCATGCCTTGGTTGAGCACCTGGTCAATAGCGCTGTTGCCGAAAATCGACATCCACGCCAGGGTGAAGCCCAAGGGAATCAGCAGCACGCCAAACACGAATTCGCGAATGGTGCGCCCTCGGGATATCCGTGCGATGAACAACCCCACGAACGGTGACCACGCAATCCACCATGCCCAGTAGAACACCGTCCAGCCACCCAGCCAGTCGCTGGGTTCGTTGTAGGCGTACAAATCGAAGCTCTTCATCGGCAGCGCGCCGAGGTAATCGCCCACATTCTGGATCAAGGTATTGAGCAGGTGCTGGGTGGGCCCGGCGAACAGCACGAACAACAGCAACGCGCAGGCCAGCAGCATGTTGATGTCGGACATGACCCGCACGCCCTTGTCGACGCCGGCTACCGCCACGATGATCGCAGCGCCCATCATCAGTACGATCAGGCCAACCTGAATCCATTGGGTATGAGCGATGCCAAACAGGTAATCGAGGCCGGAGTTGAGGTGCAAGACGCCAAACCCCATGTCCGCCCCCAACCCGAACACGGTGGCGATGATGCCAAAGCCGTCCACCGTATAACCGATGGGCCCATTGATGCGTTTGCCGATCAACGGGTACAGCGCCGAACGTAGCGCCAGCGGAAGATTGTGCCGATAAGCGAAATACGCCAGGGCCATGCCGACAAACGCAAACACGCCCCAACCGTGCAGCCCCCAGTGCAAGAAAAGGATCTGCATGGCCTGGCGCGCCGCCTGCGCCGTACCGGCCTCCCCTTGAGGCGGCTGCGCCAGATGAGTCAGCGGCTCGGAAACACAAAAGAAAAACAGCGTGATGCTGATCCCGGCGGCGAACAGCATGCCGGCCCAGGACAGATAACTGAATTCGGGTTCGTCGTGGTCGGCACCGAGCTTGATCTTGCCGTAGCCGGACAAGGCGGTGACCACCACGAAGACCAGGTACAGGGTCATCGCCAGCAGGTAATACCAGCCGACCGTGTTGGCCGCCCAGTTCTGCGCCGACAGCAACCAGGCGCCGGCCTGTTCGGGCACGGCGATCACCACCAGACCGAACACCAGGATAAACGTCGCCGCGAAATAGAAAACCGGCGGATTCATGCGGACCAGACCGCTGGATGGAAGAGACGAGGTATTCATGAGCGAAGCACCCCGGCCAGGGGAATCGCGACAGTCGAAAACGGACTCGGCAAAGGCAAGCCTCCTATTGTGAGCGGGCAGCAAACCGGTGGTTTAATCTGAATGAACGTTCAAGTTAAACATACTTAGGTAGCTAAGGACTAATCGCAGGGCTCGACGGCAGTTTCCTACACCGATCCACGGGAGGGTATGACGCTGCTTGGCGCGCGTTCGTTCAGTAGCTCCACTACATCTCACTACCACAAAGTCCAGTGTGGCTTGGCAACCTGTAGACACCGACCGCTTACTCCCCGCTCAACGATTGCCAGTTGCCCACCAATATCTACCTGCCTATAGTCCGGACATCTACTGCAATCAGTACGGACCCATGATCAAACAACAGCTGGCGCGCTTTAACCGTCTGGACCTGCTCGGCCATCCGACCCCGCTGGAAAAACTCGAACGT
This sequence comes from Pseudomonas uvaldensis, assembly GCF_021271205.1. Lineage (GTDB taxonomy): Bacteria > Pseudomonadota > Gammaproteobacteria > Pseudomonadales > Pseudomonadaceae > Aquipseudomonas > Aquipseudomonas uvaldensis. The sequence goes on along the minus strand of NZ_JAIWKS010000006.1, from coordinate 83,486 downwards.
CTCTCCACTTGGCTCGGTCGGGACATCTACATCAAGCGCGACGACCTGACCCCCCTGGCCCTGGGTGGCAACAAGCTGCGCAAGCTCGAATACCTCGCCGCCGATGCACTGGCCGAGGGTGCCGACACCCTCATCACCGCCGGCGCGATCCAGTCCAACCATGTACGCCAGACCGCCGCGCTGGCGGCCAGGCTGGGCCTGGGTTGTGTGGCCTTGCTGGAAAACCCCATCGGCACCGACGACCGCAACTACCTGGGAAACGGCAACCGACTGTTGCTGGAATTGTTCGATGCCAAGGTCGAACTCGTGGACAACCTGGACAACGCCGAAGAGCAACTGCAGGCCCTGGCGACGCGGCTGCGCAGCAACGGCAAAAAACCCTACCTCGTGCCTATTGGCGGCTCAAACGCCTTGGGAGCGCTGGGGTATGTGCGCGCCGGCCTGGAGCTGGCCGAGCAGATCAAGGACACCGGCCTGGAGTTCGCCGCCGTGGTGCTGGCCTCGGGCAGTGCCGGCACCCACAGCGGATTGGCCCTGGCCTTGAGTGAATCACTGCCACAGCTCCCGGTGATTGGCGTAACGGTTTCACGCAGCGAAGAAGACCAGTTTCCCAAGGTCCAGGGGCTCGCAGAGCGCGTCGCCCAATTGCTCGATGTCGCGCTTTCGCCAGCCTTCAAGGTAAACCTGTGGGACGAATATTTCGCTCCACGCTATGGCGAGCCCAACGCCGGTACCCTGGCGGCGGTCAAGCTGCTGGCCAGCCAGGAAGGACTGTTGCTGGACCCGGTCTATACAGGCAAGGCCATGGCCGGCCTGCTCGATGGTATCGGCCGTGACCGCTTCGACGAGGGTCCGATCATTTTTCTGCATACCGGGGGGGCTCCGGCGTTGTTTGCCTATGACGCCGCGTTCTGAAGTCTGAATAAACACAGGATTTGCAAATTCCATATTGGAATATCAGTAATTTTTAATATTATTTTCCAATCTATAAAACCCATCTTATAGTTTGGCCGAAGGCCTATTTGCCGCGAGACGCCCGGGCTGCTTTAAGGCAGGATGTGGCAGTCTTTTTGGATCGCGGCTATGCCTTCCTCATCCAACATAACGTCGTCATAAGAAAACACAGGGGCTTGTCATGAATTTTTCCGCATTACGTCGCAACCTGTTGGTAGGTTCGTTGGGCCTGGCGTTGAGCGCCGGGCTGCTGGGACAGGCGGTTGCCGGTGAGCAACTGCAGAAAATCAAGGATGCCGGTGAAATCAAGATCGGCTTGGAAGGCACTTATCCACCCTTCAGCTTCGTTGATGACAGCGGCAAACTGACCGGCTTCGAAGTGGAGTTTTCCGAAGCACTAGCCAAGGAATTGGGCGTGAATGTCAAACTGCAGACGACCCCTTGGGCCGGCATCCTCGCGGCGCTGGAATCCAAGCGTCTGGACGCCGTGGTCAACCAGGTGACCATTTCCGAGGAACGCAAGAAAAAATACGACTTCTCCGAGCCGTACACCATTTCCGGGATTCAAGCGCTGGTACTGACCAAGAAAGCCGACGAGCTGAACATCAAGAAGGCCGCTGACCTGGACGGTAAAAAAGTCGGCGTGGGCTTGGGGACCAACTACGAACAATGGGTCAAGGCTGAAGTACCGGGCGCCCAGGTCAAAACCTACGATGACGATCCGACCAAGTTCCAGGACCTGCGTGTCGGGCGCATCGACGCCATCCTGATCGACCGTCTGGCCGCGCTGGAATACGCCAGGAAAGCCAAGGACACCACCGTCACCAGCGAAGCCTTTTCGCGCCAGGAGGCCGGTATTGCATTGCGCAAAGGCGAGCCTGAGCTGTTGGCAGCCGTGAACAAGGCCATCGACAAGCTGCGCGCCGACGGCACGCTGAAAAAGCTTTCGGAAAAATACTTCAGCGCTGACGTCACTCAATAATGGAAGAGGCTTTTCAACTCGCGCTGGACTCCGCGCCCTTTTTGCTCAAGGGCGCGTATTACACAGTCATCCTCAGCCTTGGCGGCATGTTCTTCGGCTTGCTGCTGGGGTTCGGCCTGGCGTTGATGCGCTTGTCCCGCTTCAGGCTGGTGAGCTGGGTTGCCCGGGTCTACGTGTCGTTCTTTCGCGGCACGCCGCTGCTGGTGCAATTGTTCGTGATTTATTACGGGCTTCCGCAACTGGGCGTCGAGCTCGATCCGTTGCCGGCGGCACTGATCGGCTTTTCGCTGAACATGGCCGCCTACGCATGCGAAATCCTGCGAGCCGCCATCAGTTCCATCGAGCGGGGCCAGTGGGAAGCGGCGGCCAGCATCGGCATGACCCGGGCGCAGACCCTGCGTCGTGCCATCCTGCCGCAAGCGGCGCGCACAGCCTTGCCACCGCTGGGCAACAGTTTCATTTCCCTGGTCAAGGACACCGCGCTGGCGGCAACCATCCAGGTGCCTGAACTGTTCCGCCAGGCGCAGCTGATTACTGCCCGCACTTTCGAAATCTTCACCATGTATCTTGCCGCCGCGCTGATTTACTGGGTCCTGGCGAGTGTGCTGTCGCACTTGCAGAACGTCCTGGAAGCACGGGTCAATCGGCACGACCAGGAGTCCTGACCCATGATTGTCGTGGAAAAACTGACAAAGCAGTTCAAGGGTCAGGTGGTGCTCAACGGCATCGACCTGAAGATCGAAGAAGGCGAAGTCGTTGCAATCATCGGCCCCAGCGGTTCAGGCAAGACGACCTTCTTGCGCTGCCTGAACTTCCTGGAAGAACCCAGCAGCGGCCGGATCAAGGTCGGCGATATTGAGATCGATGGCAGCCGTCCATTAAACCAGCAACAGGGGTTGGTCCGGCGCCTGCGCCAGCAGGTGGGTTTCGTATTCCAGAACTTCAACCTGTTCCCCCACCGCACCGCACTGGAAAACGTCACCGAGGGTCCGATCGTGGTGAAAAAAACACCACGCTCCGACGCCGAGACCCTGGGCCGCAAGCTCTTGGCCAAGGTTGGCCTGGCCGGCAAGGAAAGTGCCTACCCACGGCGTCTCTCGGGCGGCCAGCAGCAACGCGTGGCCATTGCCAGGGCATTGGCGATGGAACCGCAGGTGATTCTGTTCGACGAACCGACTTCGGCTCTCGACCCGGAATTGGTAGGTGAAGTGCTGGCGACTATTCGTGGCCTGGCCGAGGAAAAACGCACCATGGTCATTGTGACCCACGAAATGGGCTTTGCCCGGGACGTGGCGAACCGCGTGGTGTTTTTCGACAAGGGCGTGATCGTGGAGCAAGGCGAAGCCAAGGCCTTGTTCGCCGCACCCAAGGAAGAACGCACTCGCCAGTTCCTCAGCAAGTTTCTTGCGGACGGACGCACGCCTCAATAATTCATCGACGCTTTCGTTACTTCCAGGGATGGAAGTTCGATCACAATGAATAGCAACTCACACACCTCTCTCTTAAAGCAGCAAAATTAAACTTCGCTTCAGCACATCCGCTATTTTCATGTGCGGTATATACCTGCCTCTCGCTGAACATCTCTGCGCCCATACTCCATCCAACCTCGCCTACCCACATGACCGGATAAGGGACGTTCCGAGGAAAAGGCAACACAGCGCAGTGTATTGTCGCCCCTAGAACGTAGGAAATCTCTGAAGCCTCACATAATTAATTATTAGATAAACACCTCTATTGACATCACAACTACCGGCCCCTTATCTAGAGCCCCACAGGCGCTGGACGTTATTTAATTCTTCGCGGCAGTGAAACCGAAGGGACCGGTTATGACCGCAATTAGAAAATTATGTCGCGATCAGAAACGCCTTTGATCTTTCCGAAACGGACTTCGTTTTTCAGGTATCAAGGAGAACACCATGACATGTACGTCGAATATTCCCGAACTGGCCGCGCCCACCCTGGTCAACGCCCACCGGACCGGCATCAACCTCACCAGTGCCGCACGCCTGGAAGTGACCATCGCGCCTTACCCCGGCATGGACGCCGGCGACCTGATCGAATTGTTCTGGGACAACTGCTACGTTGGTTCCCGCCTGCTGACCGAAGCTGATGTACAGACTAGTGTCACGCTGCGTATTCCGGAGAGCTTCATCATCAACGGTACCTCGCGCATCCACTATCGCGTGATGCAGGTCGGGCGCGGGCCGGCGCTGTCGGCAACGCAACGGGTGCAGGTCAAGCTCGACTGCCCCGGCGGCCAACCGTCTGCCCTCAGCGGTGATGAGAACCAGGGGCTGGCCCCCGTACGCATTCCAGCCGCCATCCGACGCCACGGCGTGAACCCGAGCCAGATCAAACGCGGCGTCCCACTGACCATCGAGCCCTACCTGAACATGGCGGCCGACGATGCGATTACCGTGCGCTGGGGTGACGTACGCATGGACCTGCCCCGGATCAAACCGTGCGAGGTAGGCCATCCGATCAACGTCTGGGTCCCTGCGCAAGTCATCCTCGAAGCGGGGGAAGACCTGCGCCTGGAAGTGACGTACTGCATTCTTGACCGTGTGGGCAACAACTCCCATTGGGCACCTCCCCGCACATTGAAGATCGGGTGCGCTGCCTCCTACCTGAAGAAATCGCTGAAAGAGCCGCTGATGGCTGCCGAACCACGAACCAAATCCTGATCGCCCCGGTGGTGAGGGGATAAATACCTCGCCACACGTTCGTTCGCAAAAAGCTCTCTATTCATATCCCTAAAAGTTATTTCAAAAATAATTTACACACGCTTAGGGTATATGAACCGGACCACCGGACATTCCTGAGCCGCATTTATCGCGGCGTTTTCTTGAGATGTGAGGTGGGTAATGGAACGAAACACAATCACTCCGGCGCATTACGCCAAAGCTCTGCCAGCAGCCACGGAGCGGCGGTAATGTCTGATTTGGCCCAAGCAAAAGTCCAGAGCGACCTGGACGTCGCGCCGCCGTTGCTGCCCGCCCAGGTGCTGCGCAGCGACGCTGAAGCCATCAAGGCGGCCCACGCGCTGGCAGAGGTCGCCCGTCAACAGGCTGCGCGACGCGATCAACAGCGCAAACTGCCCTGGGCAGAGATCGAACAGTTCACACGCAGCGGGCTGGGCAGCATTGCAATCCCTCGTGAATACGGCGGCCCGCAAGTCTCGTTCGTCACCCTTGCCGATGTATTCGCGATTATTTCCGCCGCCGACCCGGCCCTCGGGCAGATTCCGCAGAACCAGTTCGGCGTGCTCCAGTTGATCCTCGGCACGGGCACCGAACGACAGAAAGACATCCTTTTGCGAAGCGTGCTTGCGGGATGGCGCATCGGCAATGCCGGGCCCGAACGTGGCGTGCGCAACACCCTTGAACTCAAGGCACGCATCACCGCTGACGGTGACGGCTATGTCATCAACGGGCAGAAATTTTATTCGACCGGCGCCCTGTTCGCCCATTGGGTGGCGGTCAAGGCGCTGAATGACGAGGGTCGGCAAGTGTTGGCGTTCGTGCGGCGCGGCACGCCGGGCCTGCGGATCGTTGACGACTGGTCGGGATTCGGCCAGCGCACCACGGCCAGCGGTACCGTGTTGCTGAACAACGTGCGGGTCGATGCCGAGCTGGTGCTGGACAACTGGCGCATCAACGAAACCCCTAACGTACAAGGCGCCATTTCACAACTGATCCAGGCCGCCATTGATGTGGGCATCGCCCGTGGCGCCATCGATGATGCCATCGCCTTCGTGCGCGAGCGATCTCGTCCGTGGATCGACGCCAAGGTCGAGCGGGCCAGCGACGATCCGTATGTGATCGCAGACATCGGCAAGCTGAAAATCGACCTGCACGCCGCCGAAGCGTTGTTGCGCAAGGCCGGCCAGGTGCTGGACCAGGTCAGCGCAGCCCCTGTCACTGCGCAATCCGCCGCCCGTGCCTCGATCGCCGTGGCTGAAGCCAAGGTGCTCAGCACCGAAATCGCTCTGCTCGCCAGCGAGAAGCTGTTCGAGCTGGCCGGCAGCCGCGCCACCCTCGCCGAATTCAACCTCGATCGTCACTGGCGTAACGCACGGGTCCATACGCTGCACGACCCGGTGCGCTGGAAGTACCACGCAATCGGTGCCTACCACCTGAACGGTACCTTGCCGGCCCGGCATTCCTGGATCTGACGACCCGACCTCTGGAGCAGCATATGACGCTTTCCCAACACGTCGCGGTGATCACCAGCGATGAACAAGCCCTGATCGTCGCCAGCGACCTGGCCGAGGACTTCAAGCGCGACAGTGCACTGCGCGATCGCGAACGTCGCCTGCCTTACCCGGAGCTGGAGGCGTTTTCCCGCTCCGGCCTGTGGGGCATCAGCGTGCCCAAGGCCTATGGCGGTGCAGGCGTTTCCAACGTCACGCTGGCCAAGGTCGTTGCGCTGATCGCCCAGGCCGACGGTTCCCTCGGGCAGATTCCACAGAATCATTTCTATGCACTGGAAGTCCTGCGGGTAAACGGCAGCGATGCGCAGAAACAACGTCTGTACGCCCAAGTGCTGGCCGGGCAGCGGTTTGGCAATGCCCTGGCGGAACTCGGTACCCGGACCGCCCATGACCGCACCACCCAACTGCGCCGTGATGGCGATGACTATCGCATCAACGGCCGCAAGTTCTACGCCACGGGAGCGATTTACGCCCAGCGCATCCCTACGTCGGTAGTGGATGAAAACGGCGTGCAACAACTCGCGTTCGTCCCGCGCGACAGCAAAGGCCTGACAGTCATCGACGATTGGAGCGGTTTCGGCCAGCGCACCACCGGCAGCGGTTCGGTGGTGTTCGAGGATGTCCAGGTCGCTGCCGAGGACATCGTGCCGTTCCAGAGCGCCTTCGAACGCCCCACACCGGTAGGCCCGCTGGCACAGATTCTCCATGCGGCAATCGACACCGGTATCGCCCGCGCCGCTTACGAGGATGCCCTGCACTTTGTCCGCACCCGGACGCGGCCCTGGATCGACGCCACCAGCGACATCGCCACCGAGGACCCGCTCACGCTCAAGAGCTTCGGCCGGTTGAGCAGCCACCTGCACGCCGCCGAGGCTTTGCTCGAACGCGCCGGCGAGTTTCTCGACCGGGCCCAGGTCGACCCGAACGCCGAAACAGTCGCAGCGGCCTCGATTACCGTGGCCGAAGCACGAGCCATCAGCACGCAAGTGTCCCTGGCCACCAGTTCCACGCTGTTCGAACTGGCCGGCAGCCAGGCGACCCTGGCCGAACACGGCCTCGATCGCCACTGGCGCAACGCCCGGGTGCACACCTTGCATGATCCCGTGCGCTGGAAATATCACGCCGTGGGCAACTTCTATCTCAACGATGAGAAGCCGCCGCTACGGGGGACCATCTGATGGGCCAGGGCAAGAAAAAAATCCTGCTCAACGCCTTCAACATGAACTGCATCGGGCATATCAATCACGGCTTGTGGACTCATCCCCAGGATACGTCGACCCAATACAACACCCTCGAATACTGGACCGGGTTGGCGCAACTGCTGGAGCGCGGGCTGTTCGATGGCTTGTTCATCGCCGATGTGGTCGGGGTTTACGACGTGTATCAGCAATCGGTGGACGTCACGCTGAAAGAGTCGATCCAGTTGCCGGTCAACGACCCACTGCTGCTGGTTTCGGCGATGGCCGCCGTCACCCGCAACCTCGGTTTCGGCCTCACGGCCAACCTGACCTATGAACCGCCGTACCTGTTTGCCCGGCGCATGAGCACCCTCGATCACCTGAGTCGCGGTCGGGTCGGCTGGAACATCGTCACTGGCTACCTGGACAGCGCGGCCAAGGCCATGGGCCTGACGGCCCAGGTCGAACATGACCGCCGCTACGACCAGGCCGACGAGTACCTGCAAGTGCTCTACAAACTATGGGAGGGCAGTTGGGAAAACGACGCGGTGCTCAACGACCGCCAGCGACGGATCTATGCGCAGCCAGAGAAAGTGCACAAGGTCCGTCACCAGGGCGAGTTCTATCAGGTCGAGGGCTACCACCTCTGCGAACCCTCGCCCCAGCGCACGCCGGTGTTGTTCCAGGCCGGCAGTTCTGAGCGCGGCCTGGTGTTTGCTGGGCGTCATGCCGAATGCGTGTTCATCAGTGGCCAGAACAAGACGGCCACCCGAGGCCAGGTGGACAAGGTCCGCGCCAGCGCCGTCCAGGCCGGGCGCGATCCGGCGGACATCAAAGTGTTCATGGGGTTGAACGTGATCGTCGGCGAGACCGAAGCGCACGCCTGGGCCAAGCATGCCGAGTACCTCGGCTATGCCAGCGCCGAAGCCGGGGTGGCGCATTTCTCCGCGTCAACCGGCATCGATTTTTCACAATACGAACTGGACGAGCCGATCCAGTACGTGAAGAGCAACGCCATCCAGTCCGCCACCCGGATCCTGCAGCATAACGACTGGACCCGACGCCGGCTGCTGGAACAGCACGCGTTGGGCGGTCGCTACATCACGGTGGTCGGCTCGCCAGTCCAGGTGGCCGATGAGCTCGAATCCTGGATCGCCGAGACCGGCCTCGACGGTTTCAACCTGACCCGCATCGTGACACCCCAGAGCTATGTGGACTTCATCGATCTGGTGGTGCCCGAACTGCAGCGACGCGGCTCGTACAAGACCGAATACGACAGCGGCACTCTGCGGGAAAAGCTGTTTCACGCAGAGGCGCATCTGCCGGCGCGACACACTGGCGCGGACTATCGCCACAAAGGCCTATGAACCCATTTAATCATCGACTGGAAAAAACCATGACCCTGCACTCCCTTTCTTTGCCAGTCAAAGCATTGGCTCTGGCCTTCGGCCTGTTCAGCTCGACCCTGTTTGCCGCCGATGCGCCATTGAAAATCGGTACCACCGCCGCATTCGCCATCCCCCTGGAAGCCGCCGTGGCAGAGGCCGACAAGCAAGGCCTGAAGGTCGAGCTGGTGGAGTTCAGCGACTGGATCGCGCCCAACGTCAGCCTGGCTTCAGGCGACATCGACGTGAACTACTTCCAGCACATCCCGTTCCTGGAAAACGCAAAGGCCGCCGCCGGATTCGACCTGGTGCCGTTCGCGCCAGGGATCATCAACAACGTCGGCCTCTATTCGAAAAAGTACAAAAGCTTCGACGAACTGCCCGAGGGCGCGAGCGTCGCCATTGCCAACGACCCGATCAACAGTGGGCGTGGCTTGCAACTGCTGGCCAAGGCCGGGCTGATCACGCTCAAGCCGGGCGTGGGCTACAAGGCCACCGAAGATGACATCGTGGCCAACCCGAAGAAACTGAGGATCCTGCAGGTCGAAGCCGTGCAACTGGTGCGCGCTTATGAAGACGCCGACCTGGTACAGGGCTACCCCGCCTACATCCGCCTGGCGAATACCTTCGATGCCACCTCCGCTCTGCTGTTCGACGGTCTCGATCATAAGGAATACGTCATCCAGTTCGTGATCCAGCCCAAGAGCAAGAACGACCCGCGGCTGATCAAGTTCGTCGATATCTATCAACACTCGCCTGCCGTGCGCGCTGCCCTGGACAAGGCTCACGGCAAGCTCTACCAGGCCGGCTGGGAAGGCTGATCATGAACGCCGTCAATGCTCGACTCCGACCTGAAATACCTGCGCTGCCGAGCGCCGAACGTACCGAGCTGCATCCGCACTTGAATCGCGCCCACATCCGCTTCATCGGTCTGGGCAAAACCTACAACGGCAGCCAGGGTCCGGTGGCGGCACTGCAAGGTATCGACCTGGCAATCCAACGCGGTGAGGTCTTCGGCATCATCGGTCGCAGCGGAGCCGGCAAATCGTCGCTGATCCGCACCATCAACCGCCTGGAACAACCTACCAGCGGGCGGGTGCTGATCGATCAAGTGGACATCGGCGGGTTCGATGAAGACCGGCTGGTGGAACTGCGCCGGCGTATCGGCATGATCTTCCAGCACTTCAACCTGATGTCGGCCAAAACCGTGTGGCAGAACGTGGAGCTGCCATTGAAGGTGGCCGGTGTGCCGAAGGAGCAGCGTCGGCGCAAAGTCCGTGAGTTGCTTGAACTGGTCGGCCTGCAAGGCAAGCACGAGGCTTACCCGGCGCAGCTCTCGGGCGGCCAGAAACAGCGTGTCGGCATCGCCAGGGCGCTGGTGCATGACCCGCAGATCCTGCTGTGCGACGAAGCCACCTCGGCCCTGGATCCGGAAACCACTCAATCGATCCTCGGCCTGCTACGCGAAATCAACCAGCGGCTGGGCCTGACCATTGTGTTGATCACCCATGAGATGGCGGTGATTCGCGAAGCGTGCGACCGGGTGGTGGTGCTCGAGCAAGGGCGGATCGTCGAACAAGGGCCGGTTTGGCAAGTCTTTGGCAATCCGCAACACGAGGTCAGCCAGACACTGCTGGCACCGCTGCAGCATGCACTGCCTGAAGAATTGCAGAACCGCCTGCAAGCGCAGCCGGCATCGGCGGACGCCGCGACCGTGTTGCGTTTGCAATTCACCGGCACGGCACAGGATGAACCGGACCTCGCGGCCTTGTTCAGCGCCCTCGGCGCAAGGGTGCGGTTGCTGCAAGGTGGCATCGAACGGATCCAGGGCCATGGGCTGGGGCAATTATTGCTGGCGGTCAGCGGCTCTTCATTGGGTGCGGAAGAACTGCGCGAACGGGCCGGGCATTGGGCGCAACGGGTGGAGGTGCTGGGTTATGTGGTTTGATCGCCTGCTGCAGGGTTTTATCGACACATTCCTGATGGTGGGTGTGTCGTCGCTGATCGCTTTGCTGGCCGGGATTCCGCTGGCGGTGATCCTGGTCACCAGCGGCAAGGGCGGGATCTACGAGGCGCCAGCCCTGAATCGCGCCCTGGGTGCGTTCGTGAACCTGTTCCGCTCGATACCGTTCCTGATCCTGATGGTAGCGCTGATTCCATTCACGCGCCTGGTCGTCGGCACCACCTACGGAGTGTGGGCCGCCGTGGTGCCATTGACCATCGCCGCCACGCCGTTCTTCGCCCGTATTGCCGAGGTCAGCCTGCGGGAAGTCGATCATGGCCTGATCGAGGCCGCCCAGGCCATGGGCTGCCGGCGCTGGCATATCGTCTGGCATGTGCTGTTGCCCGAAGCGCTGCCAGGTATCGTCGGCGGGTTCACCATCACCCTGGTGACCATGATCAACTCCTCGGCCATGGCCGGCGCCATCGGGGCCGGCGGCCTGGGAGACATCGCGTACCGCTACGGCTACCAGCGCTTCGACAGCCAGATCATGCTCACGGTCATCGTGTTGCTGGTGGCTCTGGTGGCGTTGATCCAGCTGGGCGGAGACCGACTGGCACGGGGGTTGAACAAGCGCTGAGTTTGTAGGAACTGTGGGAGCAAAGCTTGCTCGCGATGAGCGACGACATGGTATTGAAGTTAAAACCGTGTCGCCTGCTCGCGAGCAAGCTTTGCTCCCACAGGAGGTAACCCGGGATGTGCGGTATAGTCTGCCCACGCTCCCCTATCCAGTCCACGATCATGAAACGCACCCCCGAAGACCTGCAAGCCATTACCTCCACGACCCTGGACAACTACAACGCGGTCGCCGAGAGCTTTCGAGAGGGTACTCGTGACCACGATGTCAGCCAGAACATCGATGCGTTGCTGCGACATATCCAAGGCCAGGGTCCGTTTCACATCCTCGACTTCGGCTGCGGGCCCGGACGGGACCTGCAAACGTTCACGCAACTGGGCCATGTCGCGGTCGGTCTCGACGGCTCGCAAGCGTTTGTCCGCATGGCACGGCAGGACAGCGGGTGCGAGGTCTGGCAGCAAGACTTCCTGAAACTCGACCTGCCGGACGAACGTTTCGACGGGATCTTCGCCAACGCCGTGCTGTTCCATGTTCCCGTCCAAGAACTGCCCAGGGTACTCAAGCAATTACACGCCACGCTCAAGCCCGGCGGTGTGCTCTTCAGCTCCAATCCCCGGGGCGACAATCAGGAGGGCTGGAACGGCCAGCGTTTTGGTGTCTACCACGACCTCACGGCCTGGCGTGCGTTGCTTGGCGAAGCGGGTTTCTTGGAGCTGGAGCACTACTACCGACCGACTGGGCTGCCGCGGGCGCAACAGCCTTGGCTGGCAAGTGTCTGGCGTAAAAGCTGAGGGCAGGCGCGACAGGCCAGGCCCTCTGTGCTGTCACTCCTGCTTGCCCAACCATTTTTGCGACAACTGCTCCAGTCGACCGTCATCCTTGATGCGCGTCAGGGCATTGTCCAGGCTGGCCTTGAACGCCGGATTCCCCTTCTGGAACGGAATCACCAGGCTTGGTGCCGGTCCATGTTTTTCCTGCGCCTGGAAAGACTGCGTCAGCACCATGGGACGTTGCGCCTGATCCTGGCTCGCGAACATTTGAGCATCCGGCTGGACGTACGTGGCGCTGGTGTCGAAACGTTCCGCCAGTTCCGGGGTCATTGCTATGTGATTGATGGCGACGTCGTATTTGCCGCTTTCTACACCGGTCAACATGTCCGCGGCATCAGTGACCACGAAGTCGGCGCGCACATCGAGCTCACCGGCCAGCATCTGACCCAGTTCCACTTCAAAGCCGGTGAGTTTGCCGTCCTCCTTGAAGTTGAATGGAGGAGTATTGGCCTCGAGGGCAATGCGCAGTTCGCCACGGTCGTTGACGTCATCTATCAGTTCGGCATGGGCCAACGGGCTCAGAAGGGGTAGCAGGCAAATCAGGCCAGGCAACAAACGCATGGTCACTCCTTGGTATTTGTACAAGCGACGCTCGTTTCAGGCTCGCTTTGCTATGGTTGTCGCAGGCTTCGACAACGAATGGTCACGAAGTTGTCACGACCCTGCGGATTTCATGGAAAAAACAGGAGAAAAAAATGAAAAGCTTTATGTCACGTGCCGTGTTGGCCAGCCTGTTGTTGGGGACTTCGATGCTGGCGACAGCTGCGACCCCTGCTCCCAAAGGCGCGGAAGTGTTCATCGTTTCCCCGGAAGACGGCGCCACCGTTCCTCAGGAGTTCAAAGTCAGGTTCGGCGTCGAGAAAATCGCCCTGGCCCCGGCGGGCGATATCACCAAGAATACCGGGCACCACCATTTGCTGATCGATGTCGACAAACTTCCCCCCGCGGGCGCACCGATTCCAACCGACGCCAACCATATGCACTTCGGCAAGGCGCAAACCGAGGCCACCATCAAGCTGACACCGGGCAAGCACACCTTGCAGCTGGAACTGGGCGATTCCGGGCATATGCCGTTCGATCCCCCCATTGTTTCCAAGAAGATCACGGTCAATGTGAAATAACCGAGCCCTTCCGGACACGATGACCTACATGTGGGAGCGGGCTTGCTCGCGAATGCGGTGTATCGGTCAACATATTCGTTGAATGTAGCGGCCTGTTCGCGAGCAAGCCCGCTCCCACAAGATTCCGTGTGTGCCAGTAAGAAAAAACGGGAGCCCCTGCGGGCTCCCGTTTTTTCTGTCATCCACATCAGCGCTGTTTGTTAGAACAGCACCCGGCAACGAATGGTGCCATTGACGTGCTGCAGCTTTTCCTGCGCCAAGTCAGAGTATTCGGCATCGACGTCGATCACGACGTAACCGACTTTCTCGTTGGTCTGCAGGAACTGACCGGAGATGTTGATGCCGTTTTCCGCGAAGACCTTGTTGATCTCGCTCATCACACCCGGAATGTTTTCGTGGATGTGCAGCAGACGGTGCTTGCCAGGGTGCGCCGGCAGAGCCACTTCCGGGAAGTTCACCGACGATACCGACGTACCGTTGTCGCTGTACTTGACCAGTTTCTCCGCCACTTCCAGACCGATGTTGGCCTGGGCTTCAGCGGTGGAGCCGCCGATGTGAGGGGTCAGGATCACGTTGTCCAGGCCACGCAGCGGGCTTTCGAAGATATCGTCGTTGGAACGCGGTTCCACCGGGAACACGTCGATGGCGGCGCCGATCAGGTGCTTGTCCTTGATCGCTTCGGCCAGGGCCTCGAGCTTGACCACGGTGCCCCGCGCGGCGTTGATCAGGATCCCGCCCTTCTTGATGGCGCGGATTTCCTTCTCGCCGATCATCCACTGGGTCGCCGGGGTTTCCGGAACATGCAGGGTCACGATGTCGGACATGCCCAGCAGCTCGTGCAGGTCATTGACCTGGGTGGCGTTGCCCAATGGCAGCTTGGTCACGGTGTCGTAGAAGAACACCTGCATGCCCAGGCCTTCGGCCAGGACCGACAGTTGGGTACCGATCGAACCGTAGCCGACGATGCCCAGCTTCTTGCCACGGATCTCGAAGGAGTTGGCCGCGCTCTTGATCCAGCCGCCACGGTGGCAGGAAGCGTTTTTCTCGGGAATGCCGCGCAGCAGCAGGATCGCTTCGGCCAGCACCAGTTCGGCAACGGAACGGGTGTTGGAGTACGGCGCGTTGAACACTGCAATGCCGCGTTCACGGGCCGCGTCGAGGTCGACCTGATTGGTACCGATGCAGAAGCAGCCAACCGCCACCAGCTTCTTGGCGTGGTCGAAGATCTCCTCGGTCAACTGGGTACGGGAGCGAATGCCGATGAAGTGAGCATCGGCGATCTTTTCCTTGAGCTGGGCTTCCGGCAGAGAACTGGTGATGTACTCGATACTGGTGTAGCCCGCCGACTTGAGGACGTCGACAGCCGATTGGTGGACGCCTTCGAGGAGAAGGAACCTGATCTTGCTCTTATCGAGAGAAGTCTTGCTCATCTGCGTAAACCTGTGTCCCGGAAAAAATGGCAGGGAATCGGACAGCTCAATGCTGGCCCGACCGGCGTGACCGCCGTCGCCGCAGAACGCCCTTCGGCACTGTTCCACGGGGGCGGTATGCTAGCATATGCGACCTGTAAACACTCATTCTGCGACATGAAGCGTTCTCAGGGTGACCATGAATTGTTCGAGAGTTCTGTCGATGACCCATCCTGTCCTGATAGAAGAGCTGAAGACCCTGGTCGAACCCGGCAAGGTTCTGACCGACGCCGACTCCCTCGAAGCCTATGGCAAGGATTGGACCAGGCACTTCGCTCCGGCGCCGACGGCCATCGTTTTCCCCAAGACCATTGAACAGGTCCAGGCCATCGTGCGCTGGGCCAACCAACACCGGATCGCCCTGGTGCCATCGGGCGGACGCACCGGTCTTTCCGCGGCGGCCGTGGCGGCCAACGGTGAAGTGGTGGTGTCGTTCGATTACATGAACCAGATTCTCGACGTCAACCTCACCGATCGCACCGCCGTCTGCCAGCCAGGGGTGATCACCGAACAGTTGCAGAACACGGCCGAGGAACACGGGCTGTATTACCCGGTGGACTTCGCTTCGGCCGGCTCGAGCCAGATTGGCGGCAATATCGGCACCAATGCCGGCGGAATCAAGGTCATTCGCTACGGCATGACCCGCAACTGGGTCGCAGGGATAAAGGTGGTGACCGGCAAGGGCGACCTGCTGGAATTGAACAAGGACTTGATCAAGAACGCCACCGGCTATGACCTGCGACAGCTGTTCATCGGTGCCGAAGGCACCCTCGGTTTCGTGGTCGAAGCCACCCTGCGCCTGGACCGGGCGCCGAGAAACCTGACGGCCATGGTGCTCGGAACGCCGGATTTCGACTCGATCATGCCTGTGCTCCATGCGTTTCAGGGCAAGCTCGACCTGACCGCGTTCGAGTTCTTTTCCGACAAGGCTCTGGCCAAAATCCTAGGACGTGGCGACGTGCCGGCGCCGTTCGAAACCGAATGCCCCTTTTACGCCTTGCTGGAATTCGAAGCCACCACCGAAGCAGTCGCCAACCAGGCCCTGGAAACCTTCGAGCACTGTGTGGAACAGGGCTGGGTACTGGACGGCGTGATGAGCCAGAGCGAAACCCAGCTGCAGAACCTGTGGAAACTGCGCGAGTACATTTCGGAAACCATTTCCCATTGGACCCCGTACAAGAACGACATCTCGGTGACGGTTTCAAAAGTCCCGGCGTTCCTGCGGGAAATAGACGGGATCGTCAGCCAGCACTATCCGGATTTCGAAGTCGTCTGGTACGGTCACATCGGCGACGGTAACCTGCACCTGAACATCCTCAAGCCGGACAACCTGAGCAAAGACGAATTTTTCACCAAGTGCGCAACGGTGAACAAATGGGTTTTTGAAATCGTCGAGAAGTACAACGGCTCGATTTCCGCCGAACACGGCGTGGGGATGACCAAACGCGATTACCTGACCTACAGTCGCTCGCCAGCGGAGATTGAATACATGAAAGCCATCAAGGCCGTATTCGATCCGAACGGCATCATGAATCCAGGCAAAATTTTCGCGATTTGATGTGTATGAACACCTGATGAATTCCAGGAAAAGGAGTCGGTAATGAGTTATCAGCACCAGTACGTCGACGGTACCCGCATCCATTTTCCAGTCGGGAAAGTCGTTTGCATCGGCCGCAACTACGCCGAGCACGCCAAGGAACTGGATAACCCGGTGCCCACCGAACCCTTGCTGTTCATCAAGCCAGGCAGCTGCGTGGTACCGCTGGAGGGCGGTTTCAGCATTCCTGTGGAACGCGGCTCGGTGCATTACGAAGCTGAAATCGCCGTGCTGATCGGCAAGCCATTGTCGACCCGGCCCAGTGTCGAAGAAGTGCTGGACGCGATCTCCGGCTTCGCCCCGGCGCTGGACCTGACCCTTCGGGACAAACAGGCCGAACTCAAGGCCAAGGGCCTGCCGTGGGAAATCGCCAAGTCCTTCGACGGCGCGGCGGTGATCGCCCCCTTCGTATCCAACGCAACCTTCGCCGACCTGACCGACATTCCCGTGCGCCTGACCATCAACGGTGAAGTACGCCAGGACGGCAACAGCAGCCTGATGCTCAACCCCATCGTGCCGATGATCCAGTACATGGCCGGCTGCTTCTCGCTACAGGCCGGCGACGTGATCCTCACCGGCACCCCGGCGGGCGTCGGTCCGTTGAATGTGGGGGATGAACTGGTGCTGGAATTGCTAGGCGCGAGCCGCTTCGAAAGCAGCGTCCGCTGAAGGCAACGCCGCTGGCTTTTCTGTGGGAACGCGCTTGCTCGCGATAGCGATTTATCAGTCAGAACGCAATCGCGAGCAGGCTCGCTCCACAGGGCTGGAGGAGCTCATTCCTGGTTTTACCGTTTTTTTCACATGCCATCCGGATAATTCCGGGGAATGCGGCATCTGAGCCAACCATTCCCAGCCCGAATCATCCGGAACGCATCCCCCGATGGCCAAGACCCAAGCCCTGCCCCGCGTCAAACCTGCCCGCCGCTCTCGTTTTGCCCTGCCCTGGTATGCCTGGTCACTGTTGGCAATGGCCGCGGCTTATGGCCTGGCGTTTGCGATGCATTGGGATGATCGGGGTTTGCTTTGGCTTTCGGAACATTTCCAAAGCCCCGCCCAACGCCAGGAAAGCGTCTGGCTGCCCGACTACCGCGCCGTGATCGATGCCAAGCCGCTACCAGGCATGGAGAAAGATGAAGCCTCCGATGTAACCTACGACCCGCAAACCAAGACCCTGTTTGCCGTCATGGGCAAGCATGCATTCCTGGTGGAACTGTCGTTGCAGGGGGACGTACTGCGCAAGATGCCATTGGTGGGTTGGGATAACCCCGAAGGCGTGACATCCATGGGCAACGGTCTGCTGGCCATTACCGACGAGCGCTCGCATACCCTGTCGATCATTCGGGTCGACACCGATACCCGCGAGCTGAACATTGCCGATTTCCCTCGGTACGACCTCGGGCCTTCAAAAAACCAGAACAAGGGATTCGAAGCGGTGGCCTGGGATCCAGGCAACCACCAACTGGTATTGGGCGAAGAGCGTCCGCCGGCGTTGTTCACCTGGAAGAGCGATGGCAGCCAGTTGCTCAAAGGCGACAAGCAGATCCATGTCAGCAATGAACTGGACCTGCGCAACCTTTCGGCGCTGGCGATCGATCCCCGGACCGGTCACATGCTGGTACTTTCGTCCGACTCCCACCTGTTGCTGGAGTTGGATGAAAAAGGCGAGCAGGCCAGTTTCATGACCTTGCTGGGTGGCTTCAATGGATTGAAAGACACCATTCCCCGCGCCGAAGGCGTCACCGTGGATGAGGCGGGCAACGTGTACATGGTCAGCGAGCCCAACCTGTTCTATCGTTTCGAAAAACAACGCTGATCAGCTGACTCTGTAAGGCGATTCTTCCTTCGTTGTAGGGTGTGGCATACCGCCATTAAGCTTCAGTTCAGGCAGTCGTGGTATTTCCAGCCACCTGTTCTTATCCGAGCCACCCACATGCGCCGACTTGTCCGCCCCAAACCCCTGATCCTGATTCTGCTGGCGACCGCTCTGATCCTCCTGATCGCGGCTGGCCAGTATCTGCGCCTGTTCGAGCGCGCCTGGTTCAATCTCAACACCCTCTGGCAGCCCACCAATGAACAAGCCATTGCCCTGGATCAATACCGGGTGACCGTGGAAGCACAGGTTATCGAGGGGCTGAACGACGATGTCTCGGCGCTGACGTTCGATCCGGTCCGCAAAAGCCTGTTCACCGTCACCAACAAGAATGCCGAACTGATTGAGCTGTCATTGGACGGCAGAATCCTGCGGCGCATGGCGCTGATCGGCTTTGGTGATCCGGAAGCGGTGGAATTCATCAGTGAAAACACCTACGTCATCAGTGACGAACGCCAGCAGCGCCTGATCAAGATCCATCTGGACGAAGACACTCGGTTCCTCGATACGGCCGACGCCGAACAGATGACCCTGGGCGTGCACATGAGCGGCAACAAGGGCTTCGAAGGGCTGGCCTACGATTCCGTGGGCAAGCGGCTGTTCGTGGCCAAGGAACGCGACCCGATGCTGATTTATGAAGTGCAGGGATTTCCTCACCATAAACCGGAAAAGTCCTATGCGGTTCACGTCATCAATAACCCCAAGCGTGATGCCGGGCTGTTCGTACGCGACCTATCGAGCCTGCAATACGATGAACGCAGCGGCCATCTGCTGGCGCTGTCCGATGAATCCCGATTGATTATCGAGCTGGATATCGACGGGCGGCCGTTGAGCACGTTGTCGTTGAGCAAGGGCCGCCAGGGTTTGCAGAAAACCGTGCCCCAGGCCGAAGGGCTCGCCATGGACGATGACGGCACCCTGTATGTGGTGAGCGAGCCGAATCTGTTTTACGTGTTCAAGAAACCACAACGCTGACCCACGAACCATGAGCCCACACGGTTTCCACTGTGGGAGCGGGCTTGCTCGCGAACTCGCTGGAGCAGGCAACAAATCTACCGACTGGACCCACCGCATTCGCGAGCAAGCCCACTCCCACAGGATTTTGAGCGCAGCCAATAAATGGCAGCCGTGGCTTACTCCGCACGCAGGGTCTTCACCCCTTCCGCCGTCCCCAGCAGCAACACATCCGCCGGGCGCGCCGCGAACAGACCGTTGGTGACCACGCCGACGATGGCGTTGATCTGGCTCTCCAGCTCCACCGGGTTGGTGATCTGCAGGTTATGCACATCCAGGATGATGTTGCCGTTATCGGTCAGCACGCCCTCGCGATACACCGGGTCGCCGCCCAGCTTCACCAGTTGACGGGCCACATGGCTGCGGGCCATCGGGATGACTTCCACCGGTAACGGGAATGTGCCCAGCACTGGCACCAGCTTGCTGGCGTCGGCGATGCAGATGAAGGTCTTGGCCACGGCCGCGACGATCTTCTCGCGCGTCAGGGCTGCGCCGCCGCCCTTGATCAGGTTCAGGTGCGCATCGCTTTCATCGGCGCCATCGATATAGAACTCCAGGTCGCTCACGGTGTTGAGCTCGTACACCGGGATCCCGTGGCCCTTCAAGCGTGCGGCGGTGGCTTCGGAGCTGGCGACCGCGCCATCGAACGCACCCTTGTGCTGCGCCAGCGCGTCGATGAAGTAGTTGGCCGTCGAGCCGGTGCCGACCCCGACGATGCTCTTGTCATCCAGCTTGGGAAGGATGAGGTCGACGGCGGCCTGGGCCACGGCCTGTTTGAGTTGATCCTGGGTCATGCGGGCTCCGGAAACGGGCTGGGAGTAGAGAGGGGCGCGAGTATAACCCAACAAAACCTCGGGATTCGTGTGGTCGCCCGGCCAAAAGCCGGGTTAGACTCCTTGGCCCTGCCCAACCCGCCCAGTGATGCTTTCCGATGCTCGAACAGTACGTCAAAAAGATCCTCACCTCGCGCGTCTACGACGTGGCCGTGGAAACCCCGCTCCAGACCGCCCGCCAGCTTTCCGAGCGGCTGGGTAACAGCGTCTGGCTCAAACGCGAAGACCTTCAACCGGTGTTCTCGTTCAAGATTCGCGGGGCCTACAACAAACTGACCCAGCTCAGCGATGAAGAGCGTGCACGCGGCGTGGTCACCGCTTCGGCGGGCAACCACGCCCAGGGACTGGCCCTGGCGGCCAAGGTACTGGGCGTGAAAGCAACTATCGTGATGCCCAAGACCACGCCGGAAATCAAGGTTGAAGGTGTGCGTTCCCGCGGCGGCAAGGTCGTTTTGCATGGCGACTCG
Organism: Pseudomonas uvaldensis; assembly: GCF_021271205.1. GTDB lineage: Bacteria > Pseudomonadota > Gammaproteobacteria > Pseudomonadales > Pseudomonadaceae > Aquipseudomonas > Aquipseudomonas uvaldensis. The sequence continues at coordinate 62,994 of NZ_JAIWKS010000006.1, read as the reverse complement.
TTTCCCGAGGCCCTGGCCTATTCCTTGAAGCTGGTCGAAGAAAAAGGCTACGTCTACATTCACCCCTACGACGATCCCCACACCATTGCCGGGCAGGGCACGGTGGCGATGGAGATCCTGCGCCAGCACCCTGGGCGCCTGGATGCGATTTTTGTCCCGGTGGGCGGCGGCGGACTGATCGCTGGCATCGCGGCCTATGTGAAATACCTGCGACCGGAGATCAAGATCATCGGTGTCGAGCCGGACGACTCCAATTGCCTGCAAGCGGCCCTGGCCGCGGGTGAACGTGTGGTACTGCCGACCGTGGGACTGTTCGCCGACGGCGTCGCCGTGGCGCAGATCGGCCAGCATACGTTCGATATCTGCAAGCATCATGTAGACGAAGTCATCACCGTCAACACTGACGAGATCTGCGCTGCAATCAAGGATATCTACGACGATACCCGCTCGATCACCGAACCTGCCGGCGCATTGGGTGTCGCCGGCATCAAGAAGTACGTCGAATCGCGCGGCATCGGCGGTCAGACCCTGGTTGCCATCGACTCCGGTGCCAACGTGAACTTCGACCGCCTGCGCCACGTAGCCGAACGCGCCGAACTGGGCGAGGGGCGCGAAGCGATCATCGCGGTGACCATTCCCGAGCAACCGGGCAGCTTCAAGGCGTTCTGCGAAGCCATCGGCAAGCGCCAGATCACCGAATTCAATTACCGATACAACACCGGCAGCGAGGCGCACATTTTCGTCGGCGTGCAGACGCACCCGGAAAACGACCCGCGCAGCGCACTGATTGCCAGTCTTAGCGAGCAAGGTTTCCCGGTGCTGGACCTGACCGATAACGAACTGGCCAAGTTGCACATCCGCCACATGGTGGGCGGGCACGCGGCACATGTCGTCGACGAAGTGGTCCTGCGCTTCGAATTCCCCGAACGCCCGGGAGCGCTGTTCAACTTCCTCAACAAGCTTGGCGGGCGCTGGAACATCTCGATGTTCCACTACCGCAACCATGGCGCGGCGGATGGCCGCGTGGTCGCGGGGCTGCAGGTTCCCCACGATGAACGCCACCTGGTCCCCGCTGCCCTGGAGCAGATCGGTTATCCGTACTGGGATGAAAGCGATAACCCGGCGTACCAGCTGTTTCTTGGCTGAGGGACTACGCTCAAGGGCAAGCAATAAGGAAGCGAACGATGGAAACATTAACCGCCCTCAGAATCACCCATATCGTGGCGACCGCGCTGCTGTTGATCGGCGCGGCGGGACTGGCCGTCTGGGTCTGGCGCGCCCGGCGCCGTGGGGATGCGATGGCTCATACCCGAACCTTGCAACGCCCCCGGGCGTTCGTCTGGCTATTGATGGGCCTGGCGCTGTTGAGCATGCCGTTCACGGGTTGGTGGATGGTGCATCTGGTGGGCTGGCCGCTGGGACAAACCTGGTTGCTGGCGTCCAGCGTGCTCTACACGGTGGCGGTGTTGGCGGGGTTCTGGTTGTTGGTGCGCTTGAACAGACTGCGCACGTTGCCAGCGGCGGGCAACGGCCGGTTTACGCTGGCCTTGGCGCTGTTCGGTTTTGTCTGCCTGATTGCCATTGCGGGGTTGATGGGGGCCAAGCCGGTTTAGGGCCGGGAACCGCGTTGCCCCTTTTCGCGAGCAAGCCCGCTCCCACAGGGGTTTTGTGAACGACGCAATACCCTTGTGGGAGCGAACCTGCTCGCGATAGCAATCTCAGCCGCGCAAAGAAATCACCGGCCAACCGCGCTTCTCGGCCTCGGCCTTGAGATTCGGATCCGGGTCCACCGCCACCGGATGTGTGACGACCTCCAACAACGGCAAGTCGTTCATCGAATCGCTATAGAAGTAGCTGCCTTCCAGGGAATGTCCGGTTTCCTCCAGCCAGCGGTTCAAGCGGGTCACCTTGCCCTCGCGAAAGCAAGGGATGTCGGTGCTGCGTCCGCTGTAGCGGCCGTCGATCATCTCGCATTCGGTGGCAATCAGGGTCTCGACGCCCAGGCGCTCGGCAATCGGCGCAGTAACGAAACGGTTGGTGGCGGTGATGATTACCAGCTTGTCGCCGGCTTCGCGGTGTTTTTTCAGCAATTCGATGGCCTGGGGCAACACGATCGGCTCGATGCAGTCGCGCATGTAGTCCAGATGCCATTGGGCCAGCACTTCCATCTCGGTGCGCCCGAGAATCTCCAGACAAAAATTCAGGTACTCGGCGTTGTCGAGCTTGCCCGCCAGGTAATCCTGGTAGAACTCATCGTTACGCGCCTTGTAGGTAACGGCATCCAGGAAGCCACGCTCACACAGGTAATCGCCCCAGGCGTGGTCGCTGTCGCCGCCCAACAATGTGTTGTCCAAGTCGAATAAAGCCAGCCGCATTGCAGTTACTCGCTGAAAATTCTAAAGAAAGGTGCCCAGAATACGGACTTTTCACACCAGTGCACATAAGCTAGTGGCCAGTGTGGTCAGGCTCGTTGCTGCTTTCACAACCTTTGTGGAACAATGCGGCGACATGCGTTTGCGAGGTTGTTGCCGTGATCGATCCCGATGGTTTCCGTCCCAATGTGGGGATCATTCTTACGAATGATGCTGGGCAGGTGCTATGGGCTCGCCGTATCAATCAAGACGCCTGGCAGTTTCCCCAGGGTGGGATCAACCCCCAGGAGACGCCGGAAGAGGCTTTGTACCGCGAGTTGAACGAAGAAGTAGGGCTGGAGCGCGAAGATGTCGAAATTCTCGCCTGCACCCGTGGCTGGTTGCGCTATCGTTTGCCGCAACGCCTGGTCAGGACGCACAGCCAGCCGCTGTGCATCGGCCAGAAGCAGAAATGGTTTCTCCTGCGTCTGCTCTCCAACGAGCAGCGGGTGCGGATGGATTTGACCGGTAAACCGGAGTTCGATGGCTGGCGCTGGGTCAGTTATTGGTATCCGTTGGGCCAGGTGGTGACATTCAAGCGCGAGGTGTACCGACGCGCCCTCAAAGAGCTTGCCCCGCGCCTGCTGACGCGCGACTGACGACGGAGTTCGACCCCGAGCCATGCTCAATACGCTGCGCAAGATCGTCCAGGAAGTTAACGCCGCCAAGGATCTCAAGGCGGCGTTGGGGATTATTGTATTGCGCGTCAAAGAGGCCATGGGCAGCCAGGTCTGCTCGGTCTACCTGCTGGACCCCGAGACCAACCGTTTCGTACTGATGGCCACCGAGGGCTTGAACAAGCGCTCCATCGGCAAGGTCAGCATGGCGCCCAATGAGGGTCTGGTCGGCCTGGTCGGCACGCGTGAAGAGCCTCTTAACCTCGAAAATGCCGCGGATCACCCGCGTTACCGCTACTTCGCCGAAACCGGCGAGGAACGCTACGCCTCGTTCCTCGGCGCACCGATCATCCACCACCGCCGCGTCGTCGGCGTGTTGGTCATCCAGCAAAAGGAGCGCCGCCAGTTCGACGAAGGTGAAGAAGCCTTCCTCGTGACCATGAGCGCACAACTGGCCGGGGTTATCGCCCACGCCGAGGCCACCGGCTCGATCAGCGGCCTGGGGCGCCAGGGCAAGGGCATCCAGGAAGCCAAGTTCGTCGGCGTGCCGGGCTCGCCGGGCGCAGCGGTGGGTACGGCGGTGGTCATGTTGCCGCCCGCCGACCTGGACGTGGTGCCGGACAAGGCCATCAGCGATATCGATGCCGAACTGGCGCTGTTCAAGACCGCCATCGAAGGCGTGCGGGCCGACATGCGCGCCCTCTCGGCAAAACTCGCTACACAGTTGCGCCCTGAAGAGCGTGCATTGTTCGACGTCTACCTGATGATGCTCGACGACGCCTCCCTGGGCAGCGAGGTGACCACGGTCATCAAGACCGGCCAGTGGGCCCAGGGCGCGTTGCGTCAGGTGGTGACCGACCACGTCAACCGCTTCGAACTGATGGACGACGCCTACCTGCGCGAGCGCGCCTCCGACGTCAAGGACCTCGGTCGCCGGCTGCTGGCCTACCTGCAGCAGGAGCGCCAGCAGACCCTGGTCTACCCCGACAACACCATCCTGGTCAGCGAAGAACTGACCCCGGCCATGCTCGGCGAAGTGCCCGAAGGCAAGCTGGCGGGCCTGGTCTCGGTCCTGGGTTCGGGCAACTCCCACGTCGCGATCCTGGCGCGAGCCATGGGCATCCCGACGGTGATGGGGCTGGTGGACCTGCCGTACTCCAAGGTCGACGGCATCCAGATGATCGTCGACGGCTACCACGGCGAGGTCTATACCAACCCCAGCGAAGTGCTGCGCAAGCAGTTCGCCGATGTGGTGGAGGAAGAAAAGCAACTGTCCCTGGGCCTGGATGCGCTGCGGGATCTGCCTTGCGTGACGCCCGACGGCCACCGCATGCCATTGTGGGTCAACACCGGCCTGCTGGCCGACGTGGCCCGGGCACAGAAGCGCGGGGCCGAGGGTGTGGGCCTGTACCGCACAGAAGTGCCGTTCATGATCAACCAGCGCTTCCCCAGCGAGAAGGAACAACTGGCGATCTATCGTGAGCAACTGGCCGCGTTCCATCCGCAACCGGTGACCATGCGCAGCCTGGACATCGGCGGCGACAAGGCCCTGTCCTACTTCCCGATCAAGGAAGAGAACCCGTTCCTCGGCTGGCGCGGCATTCGCGTGACGCTCGACCACCCGGAAATCTTCCTGGTTCAGGCCCGCGCCATGCTCAAGGCCAGCGAAGGCCTGAACAACCTGCGCATCCTGCTGCCGATGATCTCCGGCATCCACGAACTGGAAGAAGCCCTGCACCTGATTCATCGGGCCTGGGGCGAAGTGCGCGACGAAGGCACCGACGTGCCGATGCCGCCCGTGGGCGTGATGATCGAGATTCCGGCGGCGGTGTACCAGACCAAGGAGCTGGCACGGCAGGTGGATTTCCTGTCGGTGGGCTCCAACGACCTCACCCAGTACCTGCTGGCCGTGGACCGCAACAATCCGCGGGTGGCCGACCTGTACGACTACCTGCACCCGGCCGTGCTGCAAGCCTTGCAGACCGTGGTCCGCGACGCCCATGCCGAAGGCAAGCCGGTCAGCATCTGCGGCGAAATGGCCGGCGACCCGGCGGCCGCGGTGCTGCTCATGGCGATGGGTTTCGACAGCCTGTCGATGAACGCCACCAACTTGCCGAAAGTGAAGTGGATGCTTCGCCAGATCAACCTGAGCAAGGCCCAGGAACTGCTGGCGGAAGTGATGAGCATCGACAACCCGCAGGTGATCCACAGCTCCTTGCAACTGGCGCTGAAGAACCTCGGGCTGGCACGGATGATCAATCCGGCTTCGAACAAGACGCTCTGAATCAGCGACAGCCCCTTCGCGAGCAAGCCCGCTCCCACAGTAGATCTTTGGTGGACACATATCTTGTGAACAACCGAAGGTCCCCTGTGGGAGCGGGCTCCCTCGCGAAGGGGCCAGCACTTTCATCCCGAGACTAAATCCTGATCTCCACCTCCCCCAAATGCCCCCCATGCGGCCCGAAGCTGCGCTCGATCATGTGCCGCGTCCCATCGGCATGGACGATCAACGCCGTACTCGCTCGCGTCCCATACGCCGGGCTGGCAATGAACACGCTCGACAGCAGCATCTCGGTCGCCAATCCCACGCCCGTGTCCGGCAGCTCCGCGACTGGCGCGGGTTGCGGATCGTTGAGCAGCGCCAGCAACGCCTGTGGCTGCGGATCGTCCAGCACCTCGCCCAGCGCCGTTCGGGCCTTGAGCAGTTTCGGCCACGGCGTGTTCAGCCCGGCATTCGATAAACCGTAGAGGCCTTCGGCCAAGCGCTGGGGCCGCGTATCGCGAGCGTTGTAGTGCCACAGCTCGGTGCCGTCGCCGAGCAACAGATTGAAACCGCCGTATTCCGCAGCTCGGGGCACAACTTCGCTCAGATAGTCGGCAATCGGCAGTTGACCAGTGAGGAACCGCGCCACCAGTTCGCCCCGGGACTTGAGCGCCGGGAGCTGGCCCGGATCACGGATGTTGGTCAGGGCCGCGAAGCGACCCCCGGCGCCAACGCCGAGCCAGGTACCGCCAGCCTCCAGATCGCGGCCTGCATGGACCTCAGGCGCGTCTTCCCACTGCGCCAGGGGCAGGGTCGGACGGGCGTAGAATTCGTCGCGGTTGGCCGCCACGATCAGCGGTTGGGCGTGGCCGGGTCGCCAGGCAAATACGATCAGGCACATCAGGTCGTCCTGTTAAAAAATGAACCGAACAATCCGCTTTCGTGGCGAGGGTATTAATTCCCTCGCCACAGAGGTTCCGCTCCATGGGTCACTCTACCCACACATCGCCCCGGCATCCATCGCCTTCAGTAGAGCCTGGAGCCCTGGATCCGTTACCATGCCGCTCTTATTTCGGGGATGGGCGGGGAGAGTCTGGTGGAATTTGTGCTCTATCTGCTGCTTGGCGCCTGCGCAGGCGTGCTGGCCGGGCTGTTCGGCGTGGGGGGCGGGATCATCATTGTCCCGGTGCTGGTGTTCAGCTTCACCTTGCAGGGCTTCGACCCGCAGGTGTTGACGCATCTGGCCGTCGGCACGTCCCTGGCGTCGATCATCTTTACCTCGGTCAATGCCGTGCGCGAGCATCAGCGCAAAGGCGCGGTGCGCTGGCCGATTTTCACCTGGATGACTTTGGGAATCCTGATCGGCGCCGGTTTCGGTGCAATCACCGCCGAAGCGATTGCCGGCCCGCATCTGCAGAAGATCATCGGCGTGTTCGCCCTGATCGTTGCCGCGCAGTTGGGCCTGGATCTCAAGCCCAAGGCCAGCCGCACGGTACCGGGCAAGGCCGGGCTGACCCTGGCCGGCTCGGTGATCGGCTGGGCCTCGGCGATTTTCGGCATCGGCGGCGGCTCGCTGACCGTGCCGTTCCTGACCTGGCGCAGTGTGCCGATGCAGCAGGCGGTGGCGACCTCTTCGGCCTGTGGCTTGCCGATTGCCTTGGTCAGTGCCGCAAGTTTCATGATTCTGGGGTGGCATGATCCACTGTTGCCGGCTCATAGTCTCGGTTTTGTGTATTTGCCGGCGCTGCTGGGCATCGCCCTGACCAGCATGGTCTTCGCCCGCTTCGGCGCGCGGCTGGCCCATCGCTTGTCGCCGCGCTTGCTCAAACGACTGTTCGCCGCCTTGCTGTTCTGCGTCGGCGTAAGTTTTCTGTTCTGACGCAATCCTGGCTTAATCCCGAGGTGGCAGGGTCGCCCGGGTATTTTTGACGTTTACGAGGAATGTCCATGCTGCCTTACCCGCAGATCGATCCGGTGGCCCTGGCCATCGGTCCGCTGAAAATCCACTGGTACGGCCTGATGTACCTGATCGGCATCGGCGGCGCCTGGCTGCTGGCATCGCGTCGGCTGAACCGTTTCGATCCCACCTGGAACAAGGAGAAACTGTCCGACCTGGTGTTCTGGTTGTCCATGGGTGTGATCGTCGGCGGGCGCCTGGGCTATGTGCTGTTCTACGACCTGAGCGCCTACCTGGCCAACCCGACGCTGATCTTCGAGGTCTGGAAGGGCGGCATGTCGTTCCACGGCGGTTTCATCGGCGTGATGCTGGCGGCGGTCTGGTTCGGCAAGCGCAACAACAAGTCGTTTTTCGAGCTGATGGACTTCGTCGCCCCCATGGTGCCGATCGGTCTGGGCGCCGGGCGCATCGGCAACTTCATCAACGCCGAATTGTGGGGCAAGCCAACCGACGTGCCATGGGCGATGGTCTTCCCGCCGTTCAGCGATCCGGCGCAGTTGCCGCGCCACCCGTCGCAGCTTTATCAGTTCGCCCTGGAAGGCGTGGCATTGTTCTTGATTCTCTGGCTGTTCTCGCGCAAGCCGCGACCGACCATGGCGGTGTCGGGCATGTTCGCGCTGTTCTACGGGATCTTCCGGTTCATCGTTGAATTCGTCCGCGTGCCGGACGCCCAGCTCGGCTATCTGGCCTGGAACTGGCTGACCATGGGCCAGGTACTGTGCCTGCCGATGATCATCGGTGGACTGATACTGATCTGGCTGGCTTATCACCGCGCGCCGGCAGCGGCGGCCAAGGCTTAAATTCGAACCCCGGGGCGCCGCTCCGGGTTCAAGGACACAGGTAACCCATGAAGCAATATCTTGATCTGGTGGCCCACGTCATCAAGAACGGCACCAAGCAAGCCAACCGTACTGGCGTGAACACCATCAGTTTCCCGGGCGCCATGCTGCGCTATGACTTGAAGGACGGCTTCCCGGCCATCACCACCCGCAAGCTGGCCTTCAAATCGGCCATCGGCGAGATGTGCGGCTTCCTGCGTGGGGTCAACAACGCCGCCGAATTCCGCACCCTGGGCTGCAAGGTCTGGGACCAGAACGCCAATGAAAACGCCCAGTGGCTGGCCAACCCGTTCCGCCAGGGCGAAGACGACCTGGGCGAGATCTACGGCGTACAGTGGCGCAAGTGGCCGGCCTACAAGCAGATTCCCCTGAACAACCCGGCGGCCATCGAGCAGACCCTGGCCCAGGGCTACCGGCAAATCGCCGAAGGCGAGGAAAATGGCCAGGCCTACGTGGTGCTGTACAAGGCCATCGACCAGGTGCGCCAATGCGTCGACACCATCATCAAGGACCCGGGCAGCCGGCGCATCCTGTTCCACGGCTGGAACTGCGCCCAACTCGATGAAATGGCCCTGCCGCCGTGCCATCTGCTATACCAGTTCCACCCGAACGTCGAGACGAAGGAAATTTCCCTGACCCTCTACATCCGCTCCAACGACCTGGGGCTGGGTACGCCATTCAACCTCACCGAAGGTGCCGCCCTGCTGAGCCTGATCGGTCGCCTGACCGGCTACACACCGCGCTGGTTCACCTACTTCATCGGTGACGCCCACGTCTACGAAAACCACCTGGACATGCTCAATGAACAGCTCAAGCGCGAGCCGTTCCCGATGCCCAGGCTGGTAATTTCCGAGCGTGTGCCGGAATTTGCCAAGACCGGCGTTTACCAGCCGGAGTGGCTGGAGCGGGTGGAGCCGAGCGACTTCTCCCTCGAAGGCTACCAGCACCATGCGCCGATGACTGCACCGATGGCGGTCTGAAGCACACCGCTATCCATCTCTGTGGGAGCGGGCTTGCTCGCGAAGGCGGTGTATCGGATAAAGGAATCTTGTCAGATACACCGCCTTCGCGAGCAAGCCCGCTCCCACATTGGATCTTCATGACCTTCAAGTTCCGGCGCAAGGGCACTCAATGCCCGTGACTGCGCCCCACATGTGAATGCTCCACCTCCGGCGCCACCGCTCCGCTCACTTCCAGGCGCTGCAGAATCCCGCATTGATCCAGGTCCGGTCCCTCACCACAGCGATGGCGCAGGTCGATCAGTTGAGCCTGCAAGGCCAGCAGGCCGTCGATGCGGGCCTTGACGTGGAGGATGTGCTCGTCGATCAGTGCATTGACGCTTTCGCACTGGTCCTGGGGGCTGTCGCGCAGGGCCAGGAGGCTGCGGATTTCGTCCAGGGTCATGTCCAGGGTGCGGCAGTTGCGGATGAATGTCAGCCGCTCGGCATGGGCCTGGGTGTAGACGCGGTAGTTGCCGTCGCTGCGGGCCGGCTCCGGCAATAGACCCTCGCGTTCGTAGTAGCGGATCGTTTCGACCTGGCAGTCGGTGAGTCTGGCCAGTTCTCCGATTTTCATCATGCAGCCTCCAGAATAAGTGCTTGACCCTATAGTGGCTACAGGGTCTTTACTGCGCAACAGGCACTTTTTCATGGATGTCACTGATGAGCGATTCCCTCCATACCCACAAACCCGGCCACGGCCATGACCACGGGCATTCCTGCTGCGCCTCGAAGGCGCCCCCGGCGGTAATCGATCTTGGCAAAGCGCCGACGAAAGGTTCGCGCCAGAGCAGTTTTCGCATCGAAGCCATGGACTGCCCCACCGAACAGACGCTGATCCAGAACAAACTCGGCAAGCTCAAGGGCGTGCTGCGGCTGGAATTCAACCTGATCAACCGCGTACTCGACGTGACCCACGCGCTGCCTGACGACACGCCGATCATCGAGGCGATCAAGTCCCTGGGCATGCAGGCCGAGCCACTGACGCCGGGCCAGGAGAAAGAAACCGCCAGCCTGCCTGCCCCGACCAAACCGTGGTGGCCGCTGGCGCTGTCCGGTGTCACCGCGTTGGGCGCCGAAGTGATCCATTTCACGGGGGCCGCACCGAATTGGGTGGTTGCCATCATCGCCTTGGTTTCGATCCTCAGCGGCGGCCTCGGTACGTATAAGAAAGGCTGGATCGCCCTCAAGAACCTCAATTTGAACATCAACGCCCTGATGAGCATCGCCGTGACCGGCGCGGTGTTGATCGGTCAATGGCCAGAAGCGGCGATGGTGATGTTCCTGTTCACCGTGGCCGAACTGATCGAAGCCAAATCCCTTGACCGAGCGCGCAATGCCATCAGCGGCTTGATGCAGATGGCGCCGGAACAGGCCACCGTGCAACAGGCCGATGGCGCCTGGCAAGTGCAAGAGGTCAAGACCATTGCTCAAGGCGCGCGGGTGCGGGTTCGCCCTGGTGAGCGCGTTGGTCTGGACGGTGATGTGGTGGCCGGCCGATCCACTATCGACCAGGCGCCCATCACCGGCGAAAGCCTGCCGGTGGAGAAAACCGTAGGCGACAAGGTGTTCGCCGGCACGATCAACCAGGCCGGTGAGCTGGAATACACCGTGACGGCGAAGGCCGAGCATTCCACCCTGGCCCGGATCATCCACGCCGTGGAACAAGCCCAGGGTTCACGGGCACCGACCCAGCGCTTCGTCGATCAATTCTCGAAAATCTACACTCCGACAGTGTTCGCCCTGGCACTGGCGGTGGCCCTCATCCCGCCGCTGTTCATGGCAGCGCCGTGGTTCGACTGGCTCTACCGAGCGCTGGTGTTGCTGGTGGTGGCCTGTCCTTGTGCGCTGGTGATTTCCACCCCGGTGAGCATCGTCAGCGGTCTCGCCGCAGCGGCGCGCAAGGGCATCCTGGTCAAGGGCGGCGTGTATCTGGAGGGCGGTTACAAACTGGATTACCTGGCTTTGGACAAGACTGGCACGATCACCCACGGCAAACCGGTGCAAACCGATTACCTGCCGCTGGATCCGACGGTGGAGACCACCGCGCCGGCCCTGGCTGCCAGCCTCGCCGCCCGCTCCGACCATCCGGTGTCAAAAGCGATAGCTGCTGCGGGTAAACCGCAGGCTGTGGATAACTTCCAGGCATTACCGGGACGCGGTGTGCGCGGCGATATCGACGGCACCACTTATCACTTGGGCAATCATCGTCTGGTGGAAGACTTGGGCCTCTGCTCGCCAGAACTGGAAGAGCGACTCTTCGCCCTGGAAAAACAGGGCAAGTCCGTGGTGCTGCTGCTCGACAGCTCGGGCCCACTGGCCTTGTTCGCCGTGGCCGACACGGTGAAGGACTCCAGCCGCGAAGCCATCCGGCAATTGCATGATCTGGGCATCAAGACTCTGATGCTTACCGGCGACAACGTCCATACCGCCGAGGCGATTGCCGGGGAGGTGGGCATGGATCAGGCTCGGGGTGACTTGCTGCCGGAAGACAAGCTGCGGGCCATCGAAGACTTGTACGCCAAAGGGCATCGCGTCGGCATGGTCGGCGACGGTATCAACGACGCCCCTGCCCTGGCCCGTGCGGAGATCGGCTTCGCCATGGCGGCTGCCGGCACCGATACCGCCATCGAAACGGCCGACGTCGCCCTGATGGACGACGACCTGCGCAAGATCCCCGCCTTCATTCGGCTGTCCCGACAAACATCGGCCATCCTCAAGCAGAACATCGCCCTGGCCCTGGTGGTGAAGGCGATATTTCTCGGCGTAACCTTCACCGGATTCGCCACCCTGTGGATGGCGGTGTTTGCCGACATGGGGGTGAGCTTGCTGGTGGTGTTCAATGGATTGCGGTTGTTGCGTAAGTAAAACGCCAGACTGCTCGCGATGGGCTGCATAGCAGCCCCCTTCAATCACGCTGCGGTTCTCGAATCTTGTACCAGGCCACATACAGCGCTGGCAGGAACAACAAGGTCAACAGGGTAGCAATGATGATCCCGCCAATCATCGCGTAGGCCATGGGCCCCCAGAACACCTCCCGTGCAATGGGGATCATCCCCAGGCTAGCCGCGGCCGCCGTCAACAGGATCGGCCGGCGCCGGTGCTCGGTGGCCTCCACCACGGCGTCCCAAGGCGTGTAGCCGGCACGCTCATACTCATCGATCTGGGTCACCAGGATCACCGAGTTACGGATGATGATGCCAATCAACGCGAGGATTCCGAGGATCGCCACAAAGCCCATGGGCGTGCCCGTCGGCACCAGCGCCAACACCACGCCGATCAAGCCGAGGGGCGCGACACTCGCCACCAAAAACAGCTTCTGCACACTGTGCAGTTGGATCATCAGGAACGTCGCCATCAAAAACAACATCAATGGCACGACGCTGGCAATCGGGCCCTGGGCCTTGCTGCTCTCTTCCACGGTACCGCCGGTGGCGACCTTGTAGCCCACCGGCAAGCCGGCGGCGAATTTATCGATGTCCGGTTGCAGTTGCTTCACCAGGTCGGTGGGTTGGATTTCATCGCGCACGGCGGCCTTGATGGTGATGGTCGGCTTGCGGTCGCGCCGCCACACCAAGGGTTGCTCCAGTTCATAGCGCACGGTGGCGAATGCCAGCAGCGGAATCGAGGTACCACTTGGGGTGACGATCTGCAGGTTCTGCAGGGTTTCCGGCGACCCACGTTCAGCATCCTCAGCACGCCCGACTACATTGATCAGGTAGATATCATCATTGACCTGAGTCACCGGCGACCCACTGACGATGCTGTTCATCAACCGGGCGACGTCCTCGGAAGACAAGCCCAGTTGCCGAGCCTTATCCTGGGCGATGTCGACGCGCAGCACCTTGCCCGGCTCGTTCCAGTCGTAAATGATTTCGCCGATGTGCGAGTTCTTGTCCAGCTCGGTAGCCAGTTCGATGGCGTGCTTGCGCACCTGGTCGATGTCCTTGCCGCTGACCCGGTACTGGATAGGCCGTCCCACCGGAGGTCCCATTTCCAGTGACTGCACGTAGCTGCCGATGCCGACGAAGTCTTCGCGCAGACGCTTTTGCAAACGCTCGGTGAGTGCCGTGCGCGACTCCAGGCCCTTGCTGACGATCACCAACTGCGCGTAGTACGGGTTCTGCAATTGCTGGTCCAGCGGCAGGTAGAAACGAATCGCGCCCTCACCGATGTAGGTGCTCCAGCGCGCGATGTCCGGATCGTCCTTGAGGGTCGCTTCCAGGCGGTCGACGGCCTTGCGGGTTTCATCCATCGAAGCGTTTTGCGGCAGGTTGAGGTCCACCAGGATCTCCGGCCGGTCCGAAGAGGGAAAGAACTGGTTCTGCACGAAACGCATACAAAACACCGCCAGCACGAACAGCAGCACGGTAATGCCGATGGCCCACCAACGGTTGCGCATCGCCCATAGCAGACCACCGTTGAACGCCCGACCGATCCGTCCCGGTTCATTGTCGTGGGGTTTTACGTTGGTGCTGAGGATATGCACGCCGATCACCGGGGCGAACAGCACCGCGACGACCCATGACACCAGCATCGCCACGGCGATCACGGCAAACAGGGTAAAGGTGTACTCGCCGGCGGAGCTGGCGTTCAGGCCGATAGGCACGAAACCCGCCACGGTCACCAGGGTCCCGGTGAGCATCGGAAACGCGGTAGAGGTATAGGCGAACGTCGCGGCCTGTTCCTTGGTTTCGCCTTTTTCAAGGCGGGTGACCATCATCTCCACGGTGATCATCGCGTCGTCCACCAGCAGGCCGAGGGCGATGATCAACGCGCCGAGGGAGATCCGCTGCATGGTGATGCCGCTGTACTCCATGAACAGAAAGACCATCGCCAGCACCAGCGGAATCGAGCAGGCCACCACCAGTCCGGCTCGGATGCCCAGACTGATGAAACTGACCACCAGTACGATCACCACCGCCTCGAACAAGGCACTGGTGAAGCCGCCCACTGCTTCCTTCACCACTTCGGCCTGATCCGACACCGTGTGCACGCCTACGCCCACCGGCAGGTCGGCGGTCAGTTCGTTCATGCGCGCATGCAGGGCCTTGCCGAAATCCTGGATGTTGCCGCCCTTCTTCATGGCGATGGCCAGGCCAATCGCCGGTGTGCCATTGAAACGAAACATCGGCGTGGCGGGGTCGACGTAACCGCGACTGATCTCGGCGATGTCGGCCAGTCGATAGAAGCGGTCATTGAGCCGCAAGTTGACGTTGGCCAGGTCTTTCTCCGACTGGAACTGCCCCGAGGTGCGCACGGAAATACGCTCGGGGCCGGCATCGATCACTCCGGCGGGGGTCACCGCGTTCTGCGATTGCAGGCTCTGCACCACCTGGCGCTGGTCGATGCCCAGGGCGGCGAGCTTGCGAGTGGAGAAGTTCAGGTACAGCACCTCGTCCTGCTCACCGATCATTTCTACCTTGCCCAGGCCGGGCACATCGCGGATCTCGGCGCGCACTTGCTCCACGTAGTCACGCAACTGGCGCATCGACAGGCCATCGCCGGTAAAGGCATACACCGAACCATAGACGTCGCCGAACTCGTCGTTGAACCCAGGACCTTGCAAGCCCTCGGGAAAGTCACCGCGAATGTCGTTGATCTTCTTGCGCACCTGGTACCAGATCTCGGGAATGTCCTTGGCGCTGGTGGTATCGAGCAGATACACGAACACCGTCGACTCCCCGGGCCGGGTGTAACTTTTCACATAATCGAGGGAATCGAGCTCCTCGAGTTTCTTCTCGATGCGGTCGGTGACCTGCCTGAGGGTTTCCTCTTGGGTCGCGCCGGGCCAGCGCGTCTGGATGATCATGGTCTTGATGGTGAACGACGGGTCTTCCTCGCGACCCAGGTTCATGTAGGAAAACACGCCCATCAACAGCGCAACGAACATCAGGTACCAGACGAATGACTGATGCCGCAGGGCCCATTCGGAGAGGTTAAAGGGCCCTTTCATCGTGCGTCCTCGTCAAGTTTCACTTTCTGCCCCGGCTGAAGGCTGTTCACACCGGCGCTGACCACGCGGTCGCCGGGCTTGATACCGTTGGCCACCAGCACCGTGTCGGCCGTTCGCTCAAGGATGCGCACATCACGGGGCGAGACGGTCTGGTTCTGCGGGTCAACGAGCCAGATCCGAGCTTTGCCATCGACCTCTTGCAAGGCACTGAGCGGCAGTTCGATCCGTGGCTCGATGGCCGAGCTCAGGGTCACGCTGATGGCCGTGCCCAGGCGCAGGCCCGGCGGGGTATCGGTGAGGGTCAGGCGCGCCCGGCGGGTGCGGGTGGCGCTCTGGGCCTGGGGCTCGATCTCGCGCACGATGGCGGTGGTGCGGGTGGCCGGGTCCAGTTGCGCGGTGACTTCGAATACCACGTCCTCGGGCAGACGCTCGGCCAGCCCGGCCGGCAGGTCGATCACCGCCTCCTTGACGTCCGGTCGCGCCAGGGTCACCACTTGCTGGCCGGCTGTCACCACTTGCCCGGCCTCGGCGTTCCAGGCGGTAACGACAGCGTCGTGGTCGGTCCGCAGTTCGCTGTAGTTGAGTTGGTCGCGGGCCTGCTCCACCGAGGCCCGGGCCTGTTCCAGGGAGGCGCCGGTGGTTTTCAACTCGGTCTGGGCCATATCCAACTGCGCCTGGGCACCGACGCCCCGGTCGAATAGCTGCTGTTGCCGACGGGCATTGGCCTGGGCATTGATGTACTGCGCCTCGATCCGCGCCAGGTCGCCCTGGGCGGCGCGCAACTGGTTCTGCTGATCAGTGGGGTCGAGGGTGGCGAGCAAATCGCCCTTCTTCACTTCGGCACCGACATCGACGTTGCGGCTGGCGATCCGTCCCGGCACACGGAAACCGACGTTGCTTTCATAACGCGCCAGGATATTGCCGGCAAACCGTCCCAGCGCCTGTTGATCCAAGGCCCGGACCTCAACCGACAATACCGGGCGCACCGGCTCCGGCGGCGCTTCTTCTTTCGAACAGGCCGCGAGCAACAATCCGACCGAGATCATCCATAAGCGCTTCATGGCTGGACTCCCGTCGGGGGTTTTTCATAGGTATTTTCGGCAATCTCGACCCGTACGCCGGGGTGCAGCAATTGCCCGCCGGCGGTGACCACTTTTTCGCCGCCCTTGAGGCCGTCGCTGATGATGACCTTGCCGGTCAGATAGCGGCCGACGGTGACGGTTCGCAACCGTGCCCTGCCCTCGTCGTCCACCAGCCACACGGCCGGCTCGCGAAGGTCCTTGGTCAGGGCCGACCATGGCAGCTCCACCGCTGTCCTGCCGGCGGACTTGGCGGTGGCACTGACCACCGATCCCAGGCGCATGCCTTCGGGCAGATCGTCGAGGGTGACCTTGACCTGCACGGTGCCGGTCTCGGCGGACACCGCCGGGGTGATCTCGCGCACCTTGCCGGTGGTCTGGATCGCGGGGTTGTCCAACAGACTGATGACGATCGCCGGATCAGAGGGTGGCTCGCTCAGCAAGGATTCGTAGATGTTGAACACCGCATCGCGCTCGCCATCGCGGGCCAGGCTGAAAATCGGCTCCGTGGCCTGTACCACCTGACCAACCTCCGCCTGCCGCGCCGTGATGATACCCGGGGCGTCGGCAATCAATGCGGTGTAACTCAATTGCTCCCGCGCGTTGGCCAGTTGAGCCTGGGCAGCCGTCAACGCACTTTGGCTGCTGCGCAGTTGCGCCTGGGCCGCGTCGTATTCGCTCTGGCTGGTGTAGCCCTTGGGCAAGAGCTTCTGTTGGCGCACGAACGCCGCCGCACTCTGCTTGACCCGCGCCTGCTCGGCGGCCACCTGGGCCTCGGCGGAGTCGACATTGGTCTGCAAGTCCCGCGGGTCGAGTCGGGCCAGTACCTGCCGGGCCGAGACACGGTCGCCCACGTCGACCTTGCGCTCGATGATCTTGCCGCCCACGCGGAACGACAGGTCTGTCTTCACCCGAGCCTGGACGTCGCCGGTCAGGGTCACCGAGGCCGCATACTCGGTGGGCATGGCCTGCTGTACGAACACCCGTGGCAATGCTTTTTCCTCGGGCTTTTTATCACCACACCCCACCAACAACGCACACAAGCCCAGGCCAACTACCAGTTTGATGCGGGGACCAGCCATGCAGACTCCTTTGCGTTGTACGGACGTGCCAGTGACGATACGACTGTGAGCTTAGAGCAGGGTTCAGTGGTTGCACAGAATCACAATGCAGAAGCAATCAGGCAAACTGCTCTTTTTTTGCGCAGGCAATGGCAAGCCAAGCGAGTCGGCGCCTGCAAGTCCAGCCAGCAGGACAATCTCTCATGCTCAAGACCCTTGCGGTGGCCAACTACCGATCCATCAATGAACTGGTCATTCCCCTCGGCCGCCTGAACCTGATCACCGGTCCCAACGGCAGCGGAAAATCCAACCTGTATCGCGCCCTGCGGCTGTTGGCGGAGACGGCCCAAGGCGGGGTCGTCAACGCCCTGGCTCGTGAAGGCGGACTGGATTCGACCTTCTGGGCCGGGCCGGAACACATCAGCCGACGCATGCGCAACGGCGAGGTCCCCGTCCAGGGCAACGTACGCCAGGCCAGAAAACGCCTGCGCCTGGGATTCGCCGCCGAAGATTTTTCCTATTCGATCGCCTTGGGCCTGCCGGAACCCAGTCTTTCCGCGTTTTCGCTGGATCCGCAGATCAAGCGCGAGACCATCTGGGCCGGGCCGGTCTTTCGTCCCGCCAGCCTGCTGGTGGACCGCAACGGGCCGATGGTGCGCGCCCGGGAGGGTCGCTCATGGGATGTCCTGGCCCAGCACACCAGCACCTTCGACAGCCTGTTCGACCAGGTGGGCAGCCTGCGTACGTCCCCGGAGGTCTTGCAAATGCGCGAGTTCATCCGTCGCTGGCGTTTCTATGATCATTTTCGCAGCGACGCCGAGGCTCCGGTGCGCCAGCCGCAACTGGGCACCCGCACGCCGGTGCTGCACCACGACGGCCGCGACCTGGCGGCCGCCCTGCAGACCATTCTGGAGATCGGCGACGTCGAGGCGCTGCATGCCGCCATCGGCGATGCATTTCCCGGCGCCCGCCTGGACATCGAAAAACTCCAGGGCGGACGTTTCGCCATCGCATTCCAGCAGCATGGCCTACTGCGTCCGCTATCCGCCGCCGAGCTCTCGGACGGCACCCTGCGATATCTGCTGCTGGTGGCCGCCCTGCTCACACCGCGACCGCCCTCGCTGATGGTGCTCAACGAGCCGGAAACCAGCCTGCACCCGGACCTGTTGCCTGCCTTGGCGCGGCTGATCATCCGGGCTTCGGCCAATTGCCAGGTCTGGGTCGTATCCCACGCCACGCGCCTGATCGCCGCCTTGCAGCAGGACGACGATTGCAACTGCATCATGCTGGAGAAAGACTTGGGCCAGACCGGCGTAGTGGGCCAGGGCATGCTGGATGCTCCTGCGTGGAACTGGCCGGATTGACTGACGGTATTTGCAGAGGCCGAGTAAGAAGGCTATTTTCCTTTGCGCTGTAGGATGGGTCTAATTTTCTAGCAACCTCTCCAAGGAATCACAGCTCAAGGCCAGACTCCATGGCTTCCATCACAAGGACGATAAAAATGGCTAACGTGAAAGCTCCGCAACCCCTGGACCCACAAGATATCGTCAAACTGTTGATGGCCTTGCGCCGGGCATTGAAGACACGGCCTGCATAGAGGAATCCAGGCAATAAAAAACGCCGACGCTGGCAAGCCGTCGGCGTTGAAGGTTTCAAGCACGCGTAGTCCGATCAGAACGCCGGCAATACCGCGCCGCTGTATTTCTTCTCGATGAACGCCTTCACTTCAGGACTGGTCAGGGCCTTGGCCAGTTTCTGAATGGCCGGGTTGTCCTTGTTGTCAGGACGGGCCACTAGGAAGTTCACGTAGGGCGAATCCGAACCTTCGATCACCAGAGCGTCCTTGGCTGGGTTAAGACCCGCTTCCAGGGCATAGTTGGTGTTGATCAGATCCAGGTCAACCTGGTCCAGGACCCGTGGCAGCATGGCCGATTCCAGTTCCTTGAACTTGAAGCCGTGCGGGTTCTTGGCGATGTCTTTCGGCGTTGCAAGGGCGTTTTTCGGATCCTTGAGCTCGATCAGGCCAGCCTTCTGCAGCAGAAGCAGGGCACGCCCGCTGTTGCTGCCTTCGTTAGGCAGCGCGATGGTCGCGCCGTTTGGCAGATCGGCCAGGTTCTTGTACTTCTTCGAATAACCACCGAACGGTTCGACGTGAACGCCGATCACAGTCACCAGATTCGTACCTTTGCCTTCGTTGAAGTTCTTCAGGTAGGGCAAGGTCTGGAAGTAGTTGGCGTCCAGGCGCTTCTGGTCAACTTGTACGTTGGGCTGGACGTAGTCGGTGAAGACCTTGACCTGCAGGTCGACGCCTTCCTTGGCCAGGGCCGGCTTGATCAGTTCGAGGATTTCAGCGTGGGGCACCGGAGTCGCCGCCACCACCAGTTTATCCGCCGCCTGGGTCAGGCCCGAGGTCAGGGCTGCCGCCAATGCGGTGAACAACAGAACCTTTTTCATGCAGTGTCCTTATCGAATATCACTGTCGTCATTGACGACGGCCTATGTGAAGGTGCCAGCGAAGTGCTATCGCTGGCGTGGTACGGAAGATACCGATATTTTTTATTCCTTAACAATATCTTTTATAGATTCACATATATCAATAATTTATATGGTGCCCTCTGCTCCTGCTACACATGCGAATCGGATATCCGAGCTTCCGTTAAACGCGGCAAATTAAGATGTTCCGGCAATATGTAATCCCCAATGCTCACCAACAACGCAAAATGAATGACGTTCTCCAACTCGCGGGTGTTGCCGGGCCAACTGTGCCGTTCAAGCGCACGTTGCGCCGCTTCGCTGATCAGCGGCACGGCCAGGCCAAGGCGCTGGCTGTAGATGCCCAAAAAATATTCGGCCAGGGACAGGATATCGCCGACCCGTTCGCGCAAGGGCGGCAACTCGAGCCGGCCTTCACTCAGGTAGTGATACAGCCGGTCATGAAATTTCCCGGCGGCCACTGCTTGCGCCAGGTCGATGCTGGTGGCGGCGACCAGTCGCACGTCCACGGGGCTGGGTTGATGGGCGCCCACACGGGTGACTTCGTGATTTTCCAGGGCGGCCAGCAATTTGACCTGGATCGGCAGCGGCAGATCGCCGATCTCATCCAGGTACAGCGTGCCGCCATTGGCCGAGCCGAACCACCCGGCCCGGCTGCTGGCTGAGCCGCTATGGCTGCCGGCGGCATAACCGAACAATTCGGCGTCGGCATAGGTCGGGCTGATGGCGCCGCAATTGACTGACACAAACAACCCACCGCGATTGCTCTCGCGATGGATGTGACGGGCCAGCAATTCCTTGCCGGTACCGGTTTCACCGCGGATCAACACCGAGACCGAGCGCGGTGCCAATGTTTCCAGTTCCTGGCGCAACTGCCGCGAACGCGGGTCGACAAACACCAGCGCCTTGGCGCGGATGCTCAGGGGGCTTTTTTCCGCATCGGGAAAGGTCAGCAATGACTGACCGAAATGCTCATGCGAACTCATGGCAGACTCCAGCCCTGCACCGTCGGCAAGACGGGAGGGCACTTATATTCACGGGCGATTCACGCGCGACGCAGGGCGTGGTGCTCCAGGCGGTTTTGCAGCCGGTAGAGATACGCGAAACCCTGCTCCCAACGATGGTGGCCGGACTTCACATTGATGTGTCCCGCCCCCGACAGGATCCCGGCCTCGGCTCCCCAGCGGCGCGCCAGTTCCAGCGCACGGGGGGCGCTGATGGCAGGGTCGTTGTCAGAACTGACCACTTGGCTTGGGAATGGCAACAGGTCGCAGGGAATCGGCGCGAAATTGCGCAACGCCGGAGCGCAGGCCGGGCGCTCGACATCTGCGGGCGCCACCAGCAACGCCCCACGCACCTGCCTGAGAAGTTGCAACGGCGCAGTGGCGGCCCAATGGGCAACCGTGATGCAACCCAGGCTATGGGCGATGAGGATCACTGGCGTGCTGTCGGCGGCGATGGCTTCGGCCAGTGCGGCGACCCAGTCTTCGCGCCGGGGCGTCAACCAATCGGCCTGCTCGACCCGGACGCTGTTGGGCAGGCTGTTCTGCCAGTGGGTTTGCCAATGATTTTCCGGCGATCCTTGCCAGCCCGGCACAATCAGGTAGCGAATCGATTCGTTGCGCATGGGTGCTCTCCTGCGTGTCAGTTCAGGCACGAGTATAGGCAGGAGAGTTATATTCTTTAAGGAATAAGAAGCTATTTATTAATAACCAAAATATTAGTCAATACGGATCACCCCTCACGCCCTTTCCTGAGCAACACATCCAACTGATCCACCACCACCGCCCAATCCGCGTCCTCGAGAATTTCCTCCCGAAGCAACTGCCGCTGGCCCTCGCTCCAGAAAAAGGCGTCGGCCAGGTGCAGGCCGGGCTTGAGGGGTGAATGGCTGACCATGAACTTATCGATACTCTCGGCATCGTCGGGCAGACCCAGTTGCTTGAACAACGCAGGGAGGTTGTGGACTGGCTTTTCCATGGGGGCTCCTGGACTTCAAGGATGGCAGGACGCGTTTTTCTCTTGGCAGTTTAGTCTCTTGGCAGTTTAGTCTCTTGGTAGTCTAGCCCTTGAATGACCGCCAGACTGTTCGGAGTTCGATCAATCCATGACTCGGCTAGACTGTAAGTGAAGCCACCCGAGTCGGTGCTGTGGAGGGTCCGGTGAACATTCGCTTCGTGTTGGTCGCCTTGCTGGTCATGAGCACACCTGCGTTCGGCGCCGAGGACCTCGGGCTGGCGGCCGCCAACCCGGTGGGGTTTTGGTTGATTGCCCTGGGCGCGGCACTGCTGGTCGTTGAAGCGGCCTTGCCCAATTACGGCGTGGCCGGGCTGGGGGGCATTGTCTCGTGTGTCATCGGCGCGATTATCCTGACCAACGCCGACGTGCCTGTGCCCTTGATGATCGGGTTGGGGCTGGTCAGCGCCTTGTTGCTGATCGTCCTGTTGGTTCGTGCATTGAAGACCCACCCGCGCCAACCTGTCAGCGGCGATTCCGCCTTGTTGGGCAGCGTCGTCACGGTGACTGAGCTGCAGGCCGGTAATCATCACCATGGCTGGGTCCGGTTGGAAGGCGAGCGTTGGCAGGTGGCTTGTGCGACGTCGCTGCGAATCGGGCAAGCGGTACGCGTCATCGCTCGAAAGGGGCTGCTGCTGGAAGTGGCCCCCGCCGATTCACAAGGAGCATGAGATGGGTATGCAAATCGGTTTTACGCTGCTGCTGATACTGTTGATCGCGCTGGCGGCGTCCACATTCCGGATCCTGCGCGAATACGAACGGGCGGTCGTGTTCCAACTGGGGCGGTTCTGGCAAGTCAAAGGACCGGGGCTGATCCTGCTGATTCCGGTGGTCCAGCAAATGATCCGCGTCGATCTGCGCACCATTGTGCTCGACGTACCGCCTCAGGACGTGATCACCCGCGACAACGTCTCGGTGAAGGTCAACGCGGTGCTGTATTTCCGAGTACTCGACCCGCAGAAGGCAATTATCCAGGTGGAAAATTTCCTCATGGCCACCAGCCAACTGGCCCAGACCACCCTGCGCGCCGTCCTCGGTAAACACGACCTGGATCAATTACTGGCCGAACGCGAGCAGTTGAACGGCGACATCCAACAGGTGCTTGACGCCCAGACCGACGCCTGGGGTATCAAGGTGGCGAACGTCGAGATCAAACATGTGGACCTCAACGAATCGATGATCCGCGCCATTGCCCGGCAAGCCGAAGCCGAACGGGAGCGACGGGCCAAAGTGATCCACGCCGAAGGCGAATTGCAAGCTTCGGAAAAACTCATGCAGGCCGCCGAAATGCTCGGGCGCCAGCCGGGTGCCATGCAACTGCGCTACATGCAGACGCTGGGGTCCATTGCCGGGGACAAGAGCTCTACCATCGTGTTTCCACTGCCGATCGAATTGCTCAAGGGGATGGCAGAGCTGTCGCCCAACAAGCCTTAGGCTCTGTCTGAAAAGCCTTGATACTCGTTCATGCTGCGTTGAAAACCGGCTCGGAATGCTCATTTACTCCAGTAAACTGCGCTTCCTCGCCGGTTTTCGCCTTGCCTGACCTTCGTCTCAAGACTTTTCAAACTGAGCCTAAAGTACGCCCATCCCTGTGGCCTCAGGATTTTCTCAGGCGCTCAAGCGCCTCGTAGGGCTCCTGGGCCCAATGCATTACCCGCTCGCGCAACAGCGGCGAAGCCTCTCGACGCTTGTCTTCGCTATCACCGGCAAACGCCTGCAACGGTTGTTTGGCGTGTTGTCCGACTGCAGTGAAAGCCTGTTTGAGTTGTGTATCATCCAGCCGGAAAAAATCCGCCAGCCTGCCCGCCATCGCCCCGGGTAATTCGCCGTAGTTGACCACCCTTCCGGCAAACGCCCGGCAGTGTTCCACGCCTGTTTGCAGCAGACGCCCCAGTCGTCGCGGGATGAAATCTTCCTGCCCGGCGAATGGTAATTCATCGTCCAGCACACTCGCTCCGATCATACCGGGCACCATGTGCATGCCGGGACGGCGCAAGTGAGAAACGGCGATTTCCACGGGATCGCGATACACGAACAGCCAGGGGGTATCGGGAAAGCACTCGCGCAGCAGTGGCAATTCACCGATATTCCAGGCGTCGAGTTTGACTACCAGCCGCTGCTCGATACCTCGTCGGCGTTGCCCGTAGGCCGACAACAACCCTTTGAGCGCCAGGCACCGCTCAGCGTGCGGCAAGTCGCAACGCAGAAGGGTATCCAGCGGCGCAGGCTCGGAGATGACGATGTGGTCTTGCAGTTGTGCAAGCATCTGGCTGACCAATGTCGAACCGCATCGGGAGGCGTGGAAAATGAACACACCGGGATCAAGACCAGGACTTTGCCGTTGCCATTGCGCCAGGCTGCTCAAAGGCGTCTGGCGACGAAACACCTGGTTGAATGGCAAGCGCAGGGCCTGCTCCACCGCGTCGCCGAAAAACGGCTGCGACAATCGTCGATCCCCGAACCAGCACCAATCGACCTTCCACTGCCCGCTCTCCTGCCATACGCGGATCGGCAGCCAGCCGTCCAGGCTCAGGCCTTCCATTGCTCACGCCCCTGCCGACGGCCGTTGCGCATGGCCGCGCGCAGTTCTTCGCGAGTGACATGCAGCCCGCACCGGGCAGCCGACTCGATGACACGTTCGGCGAAGGCCTCTACGTCGTGCAACCCTCGCAGGGTCCGGGCAAGTTGCGGATCGGTTTGCACCTGCTGCTGAAAACGCATCAAGTCGCTTTGGCCGGTGCCAGCGGCCGGTGTGGCAGGTAGCCCTTGGACAATCTGCTGCTCCAGCCATGGGTCAGGACGGCAATCGAGTACCAGATGAACCCTTGGCAACGCATCTCGATTATCCACGCGATGGGGCCGCGACAAGTCGAGGAACCAGCACTCTCCGGCCTTCATCGGAATGCGTTGTCCATCCAGCCAGAAATCCACTTCAGGCGGACTGAGCAAGGGGATGTGCAGACGCAGGTCACCGTCCGGCCCACCCAAGTCATAGTCACGGTGCTCGTGAATCCGTCCGCCGGGCCCGAGTCGCAGCAATCGGGCCGAGACGATATCCAGAGGCCAATCACGCAACGCTTCCTGCCAACGACCGTCAGCTGTCCAGGGCGCCCGGAACAAGGGCTGGCCGCGTCCGGGTGACAATTCGGTCAACGCATCGGCAGCCGAAACCAGCGCCACGCCACTCCAGTCGCCGGTGTGGTAGGCATTGTTGAAATGCCCCTGCCAGCACTCATCTTCAATGGCCGCCAGTGCTTGCAATAGCAAGGGCAGGTTCACCGCCACCGGCAGCCGTGAGAACGCAGGGCGCGTCATGGCAGCGCCCTGTCAGGGCGTCACCGCTGCCTTGGGAACCGTGATGTCGCCCTGTGCCCAGGCGGCTTCACGATTGGCCAGCGCCGTGGCAATCGACTGCACCTCGGTGGATTTCACTTCGTCGGGCAACGGGTCGAGGCCAGCGCTGGCGAAGATCTGGCCATAGGCGTTGCGCAGGTCGGCATAGGACAGGTCCCGCCGCAGATCGGCCTGCAAGGTGTTGAGCTCGCCCTGGATCAGGTCCAGCTCACCGATGCCGGCGGCCTGATGACGGCTGCGCAATTGACCGACGATTTGCCCGTCGATGTCCGACAGTTGCTGGTTGGTCTTGAACTGGCGCAGCGCATCACGATAGTTGGCATTGGCGACATACAGTTGCGCCAGCACCGCAATCGACATCGCCTGGCGACGCGCCGCCGCCACTTCTTCACCGGCCTTGGCCACGTCGATGGCCGCCGGCGCGGAGATCACATTGAACAGGTTCCAGGTGACTTTCACGCCATAGTCGGCCCAGCCCTGTTCCACCAGGAACGAGTTGCTGTCGTAATGCCCGCCGGCAGAAAACTCCAGCCCCGGCAACAGGCGCAGCATGGCCTTGCGGGTCTCGGCGGCAGTGATACGTGTCTGGTAGTCCTGCTCGCGCAGTTCAGGGCGGCTGGTCAGGGCTTCCTGTTCCAGGCGAGCCATGTCGACCTTGAGTTCCGGGATCTCGTATTCATCCGGCGTCGCCAAGGTCAGTTCGGTGCCCAGCGGCAAGTTGATCAGGGTCGCCAGTTCGGTCTTGGCCAGGGACAACGCGCGCCGTTGCTCTTCGAGCTGGCGGGTCGCCTGGATCAGCGAACGCTGGTAACCCAAGGCTTGCACCGGGTCACCGATGCGCTGCTCGCTCATGCTCTGGCTGTTGTTGCGCGCCGCCTCGACACGGGCCATCAGGCTGTCGATCTGCTTGAGCAACCGCTCGGCGGCCATGGCTCGCCAGTAGGCTGAGCGCACGTCCTGGACGATGGTGTTGATCACCTTGCGCCGGCGCTCCTGTACGATCAGGCGCTGGTCGCCGGCCTGCTTGGCGCTGATGTAGCTGACACCGAAGTCGAGCACGTTCCAGACCATGGTCAGGTCCGCCACTTCACGGTCGCGGTCCTGGGAGGTCGACGGTTCCAGGGACTGGGTGCCGGTCTCGACGCTCTGGCTACTGGAAGCGTTGACGTTGTTACGACCGACATAACCCGCGTCCAGCGCCATGCGCGGCAGCATGTCGAAACTGGCCAGGTCCAGTTGCCGCTTGGCCAGGGCCTCTTCCATGACCTTCAGGCGGCCTTCCAGGTTGTACTTCACTGCCCGGGCCATGGCCTGGTGCAGGGTCAGCGGACCACTGAGGGGTTCCTGATCCTTGTACATGTTCTGCAAGTCGGTCTTGGCGCGTTGTTCACTGGCGCTGCGATCGATCGGTTCACTGGTGACTGCACACCCGCTGACCACCAACGCCAGCAGACTCATACCGAATAACTTCTGACTTCTATTCATTCCCTGGATTGCCCCTGGCTGCCGCACAATTTTTTTTGAATTCTTCAGGCCAGTACCCGACTGATACCCACCTGTTGTAGAGCCGTTGCCAGGCTGTCGACCTGACGCTGTTCAGTGTCCTTGAGGTGCTGCAATTGCTGGCCCAGCGTCGGTGCCCCGAACATTCCCCGTATCCCCTGGGACACATCCCCGCCCTGCATCGACGGGTTGTCGAAGGCGTCCAGCGACTCGCTTTCGGAACCGGAGTCCTGATTGAACAGGCTCGAGATCGTGCTGATGCCAAACACACCGCCATCGCCGCCCCCAAAGCCCAGGAACCCATGCCCCGAGCCATCGCCGCCGGCGTCGTTGCTGAAGACCTGGGCAATATAGCTCGGCGCCAGTTCGCCACGGTTGATGAAGATGTCGCCTATCGGCCGCAGGCCGCCGCCCACATCCCGCTGCTCAAACAACGGAGGGAAGCCCAACGGCGATCCCAGGTCGCCTGTCGGCGGGTTAAAGATGATCGGCTGCAACGGCACGTCGGACGGTGGAACGACCGTAATCGGGTCCGTTGTCAAAAACTCCGGTGGTGGCTTCACGTCGTTAGGCACCACGGTGTCGATTGCATAATTGTTGGACACCGCCACGCTGGCCCCGGCGTTGCCTGTCAGGTCACTGACATTGCTGGTATCCAGGGCGATGAAGTTGCTCGGGTCAGTCAGGTTCACCGTCGGGGTGAACGTCGCGGTCCAGGTCCTGCCGCCATCGCTGGTGGTCAGGTTGGTCAGTTCACCGTTGGTGACGCTGAGGTCCGACAGGTCGAAATCGGTCACCGCTTCGCTGAAGGTGAACGTCACCTGGGTCGTCTGGCCGACGCCCAGATTCGGATTGGCGACGACGATCGTCGCGGTCGGCCGGGTGGCGTCGAGCGCATAGTTGCCGGAGATGGCGATACCCACGCCGGCATTGCCGGCGACGTCCTGCACCGTGCTGGCATCGAGCAGGATCAGGTTGGTGGTGTCGCTGACGCCCACTGTCGGCGTCAAGGTCGCGGTCCAGGTCAGGCCGCCGTCACTACTGGAGAGATTGGACAACACGCCATTGGCAACGCTGAGGTCTGACAGGTCGAACCCGGTCACCGCCTCTGTGAAGCTGATGGTCACGGTAGTGGTCTGGCCGATGCCCAGGGTGTTGTCGCCCACCACGACGGTGGCGCCCGGACGCACTGTGTCGACTGCGTAGTTGTTGGAGTCCACCACGCCGACGCCGCTGTTGCCCGATACGTTGGTCACGCCGCTGGTGTCCAGGCTGATCAGGTTGCTGGTGTCGCTGACACTGGTTGCCGGCGTGAAGGTGGCGGTCCAGGTCACTCCGCCATCGGAAGACGAAACGTTGCTCAACGTGCCGTTGGCAACGCTCAGGTCCGAATTGTCGAAACCGCTGACCGCTTCCGAGAAGGTGATGGTCACCAGGGAGGTTTCGCCCACTGTGAGCGAGCTGTCCGCAACCACGACAGTGGCCGTCGGCACTCGGGTCTCGACCGCATAGTTGGTCGAATTGGTGGTACCGGTCCCCGCATTGCCGGCCGCGTCGCTCACGCCGGCATTGTCCAGCGTAATGAGGTTGGTGGCGTCGCTCAGACCCACGGTCGGCGTGAAGGTGGCTGTCCAGGTGATGCCACCGTCACTGCTGCTGACAGCGCTCAGGGTGCCGTTGGCAACGCTGAGGTCGTCGTTGGTGAAACCGGTCACCGCCTCGCTGAAGGTGATGGTCACCTGTGCGGTTTCACCCGGTCTCAACGTCGAATCGCTCATCACAATCGTGGCAACCGGGCGTTGGCTGTCGACGCTGTAGTTGTTGGAGTCCGTCGTGCCGCTGCCCACGTTGCCGGCCAGGTCGGCGACGCCGCCATTGGCGAGGGTGATGACGTTGCTGGTGTCGGTGATACCACCGGTCGGCGTGAACGTGGCCGTCCACGTGATGCCGCCATCGCTGCTGCTCAGTCCGGAGATCGAACCGTTGGCGACCGTCAGGTCGGCGCTGGTGAAACCGGTCACCGCCTCGCTGAAAGTGATGGTCACCAGCGAGGTCTCGCCAGCGGCAATGGCCGTGTCGGCGACGACGATAGTCGCGGTGGGACGCACGGTATCGACGGCATAGTTGTTGGAATCGGTCGTGCCGACGCCGGCGTTGTTCGAAACGTTGCGCACCCCGGTATTGTCCAGGGTGATCAGGTTGCTGGTATCGGAAACGCCGACGCTCGGGGTGAAGGTCGCCGTCCAGGTGACGCCGCCATCGGAAGACGAAACGTTACTCAGCGTCCCGTTGCTGATGGTCAGGTCACTGTTGTCGAAACCACTCACCGCTTCGTTGAAGGTGATGGTCACCAGCGACGTCTCGCCGATGCTCAGGGAAGTATCGGCTACCACAATGGTCGCGGTCGGCACCTGGGTATCAATGGCATAGTTACCGGAATTGGTGGTGCCAGTACCCGCATTGCCAGCCGCATCGCTCACACCGCTGTTGTCCAGGGTAATCAGGTTGGTCGCATCCCGGGTACCGGGAGCCGGGGTGAACGTGGCCGTCCAGGTGATGCCGCCGTCGCTGCTGCTGACGGCGCTCAGGGTTCCGTTGGCAACGCTCAGGTCGTCATTTGTGAAGCCAGTCACCGCTTCGCTGAAGGTAATGGTCACCAATGACGTTTCGCCGACACTCAAGTTGGAATCGGCCACCACAATGGTGGCGACCGGGCGTTGGCTGTCGACGCTGTAGTTGTTGGAGTCCGTCGTGCCGCTGCCCACGTTGCCGGCCAGGTCGGCGACGCCGCCATTGGCGAGAGTGATGACGTTGCTGGTGTCGGTGATACCACCGGTCGGCGTGAACGTGGCCGTCCACGTGATGCCGCCATCGCTGCTGCTCAGTCCGGAGATCGAACCGTTGGCGACCGTCAGGTCGGCGCTGGTGAAACCGGTCACCGCCTCGCTGAAAGTGATGGTCACCAGCGAGGTCTCGCCAGCGGCAATGGCCGTGTCGGCGACGACGATAGTCGCGGTGGGGCGCACGGTATCGACCGCATAGTTGTTGGAGTCGGTGGTGCCTACGCCGGCGTTGTTCGCGCCATTGCGCACCCCGGTGTTGTCCAGGGTGATGACGTTGCTGGCATCGGAGATACCGACGCTCGGGGTGAAAGTCGCCGTCCAGGTAACGCCCCCGTCGATGGATGAGACATTGCTCAGCGTCCCGTTGCGGATCGTCAGGTCGCTGTTGTCGAACCCATTCACCGCTTCATTGAAGGTGATGGTCACCGTCGTGGTTTCACCGATGCTCAGCGACGAGTCGGCGATGACCACGGTCGCCGTCGGCACGTTGGTGTCGACCTGGTAGTTGTTCGAACTGGTGGTGCCGGTACCGGTGTTGCCCGCCGCGTCGTTGATGCCGGCGTTGTTCAGCACGATCACGTTGGTGGTGTCGACGACGCCCAGGGCAGGGGTAAAGGTAGCGGTCCAGGTAATGCCGCCATCGCTGCTGCTGACTGCACTCAGCGTGCCGTTGGCGACGGTCAGGTCAGAATTGTCGAAGCCACTGACCGCCTCGCTGAAGGTGATGGTCACCAATGATGTTTCACCGACACTCAACGCCGTATCGGCCACGACGATGGTGGCGGTCGGGCGCTGGGTATCGACCGCGTAATTGTTGGAATTGGTGGTGCCGCTGCCCGCGTTGCCCGCTCCGTCCGTGACGCCGGTGTTGTCCAGGGTGATCAGGTTGCTGGTATCGGAAATGCCGGCCGATGGGGTGAACGTCGCGGTGTAGGTGATGTTGTCGCTGGTGCTCAGCCCGCTCAGCACACCGTTGGCCGCGGTCAGGTCGGCCAGGGTGAAACCGGTGACGGCTTCGCTGAAGGTAATGGTGACCACCGACGTTTCGCCCGCGCTCAGCGTGCTGTCGGCGACCACGATGGTGGCGGTCGGACGCACGTTGTCGATGGCGTAGTTGTTGGAATCGGTGGTCCCGCTGCCGGCGTTGCCCGCGGCGTCAGTCACCCCGGTGTTGTTCAGGGTGATCAGGTTCGTGGTATCGCTGATGCCCGCCGTCGGCGTAAAGGTTCCCGTCCAGGTAATGCCGCCGTCGCCACTGCTCAGACCGGTGACCGTGCCGTTGGCGACCGTCAGGTCGGCGGTGGTCAGGCCCGTCACGGCTTCGTTGAATGTGATGGTCACCAGCGAGGTTTCACCCACGCTCAGTACCGTATCGGCGACCACGATGGTTGCAGTCGGGCGCTGGGTGTCGATCGCGTAGTTGTTGGAGTTGGTGGTGCCGGTGCCGGCGTTGCCGGCCGCGTCCAGTACACCGGTATTGGCCAGGATGATCAGATTGGTCGCATCAGTGACGCTGGCGCTCGGCGTCAGAGTGGCGGTCCAGGTGATGCCGCCGTCGCTGCTGCTCAGGCCACTCAGGGAGCCGTTGGCAACCGTCAGGTCGGCCAGGGTGAAACCGGTCACGGCCTCGCTGAAGGTGATGGTCACCAGGGACGTTTCGCCGGCGCTCAACGCCGTATCGGCCACCACGATGGTAGCCGTCGGGCGCAGCGTATCGATCGCATAGTTGTTGGAGTCGGTCGTGCCGGTATTCACGTTCCCGGACAGGTCGGCAATGCTGCCACTGTTCAACGAGACCAGGTTCGTGGTGTCGCTGATGCTGGCGCTCGGAGTCAATGTCCCGGTCCAGGTGATGCCGCCGTCGGCGCTGCTCAGGCCAGTGATCGTGCCGTTGGCGACAGTCAGGTCGGCGGTGGTGAAGCCGGTCACGGCCTCGCTGAAGGTAATGGTCACCAGGGAGGTTTCACCAACGCTCAGCGCTGTATCCGCCACCACGATAGTGGCCGTTGGACGGGCGGTGTCGATGGCATAGTTGTTCGAGTTGGTCGTTCCCGTACCCGCGTTGCCGGACAGGTCCGCAACGCCGGTATTGTCCAGGGTCACCAGGTTGCTGGTGTCAGTGACGCTGGCGTCCGGGGTCAGGGTGGCCGTCCAGGTGATACCGCCGTCGGCACTGCTCAGGCCAGTGAGCGTGCCGTTGGCGACCGTCAGGTCGGCAGTGGTGAGACCGGTTACCGCTTCGCTGAAGGTGATGGTCACCAGGGAGGTTTCACCGGCCCTGAGTGCGGTGTCGGACACCACGATGGAGGCGGTGGGAAGCACGGTGTCGTTGACCGCGTAGTTGTTCGAATCGGTGGTGCCCACGCCGGCGTTGCCGGCCAGGTCGGAGACCCCGGTGTTGTTCAGGGTGATGAGGTTGGTGGTATCGGTGATATTGCTGGCCGCGGTCAGGGTGCCGGTCCAGGTGACACCGCCGTCGCCGCTGGTCAGCGTACCGATGGTGCCGTTCTGCACCGTCAGATCCGAGGCACTCAGGCCCGTCACGGCTTCGGAGAAGGTAATGGTCACCAGCGACGTGGCGCCGGAGTTCAAGCTGGTGTTAGCAACCACGATGGTCGCGGTAGGTGGGGTTTCGTCCGGTACATAGTTGGTATTGATGGTACCGCCGTCACCATAGACATTGGCCACTGACGCCGGAGTGACACCGGCCGTGCCGGCACTCGTCCCACCAATACCGCTGCCGCCGGCGTTGCCACTCATTGCCGCGAAGTTGGCGGCGGTGATCAGCACCGCCCCCTTGTTCCAGATCGCGCCGACACCGACACCGCCCGCGCCGCCCGCCTGGGTGTAGCCCCCGCCGGCACCACCACCGCCACCACCGCCGCCTGCGCCGACGTTGTTGGAGATGACCGAGTTGCCGATGATCCGCAGGGTCGCGCCGGTGTCGTTGTAGATACCGCCGACTGCGCCACCGCCGGCACCGCCGATGTCGTTATAGCCGTCGCCGCCGCCACCGCCACCAATGGACAACCCGGCGCTGGAGGCCGAGCCACCGGCAGAACCGGTGCTGTAGCCGGGATAGGCAGCGCCGCCGGCACCGCCGGTAGAGGAGCCGCCACGGCCACCGATATTGAAGAAGCCACCACCGGCACCGCCCTGGTTGGTCGAGCCAAGGGAGCCCGAGGAGTTGAGCGTATCGCCACCGCGGCCGCCGATCCCTCCGCCGATCGCGCCACCACCGCCGCCGCCACCACCGGCGTATTCCGGCGTCACACCGCCACCGCCACCGCCACCTGCCGCCACGTTGGCAGTGACCGTGACGTTACGCAGGGTCAAGGTGCCGGCGTTATAGATCCCGCCGCCCTTGGCCACCAGCGCATCGTCGCCGCCATTACCGCCATTACCCGAGACGATGCCACGGGTAATCACCAGGCCGTCGAGGGTGGCCGTGGTACCGGACGACACGCTGATGACCTGGGTACGGAATTGGCCATCCAGGGTGACATCGGCAACGTTGTCATTGTTGAGGTCGCCATCGATGGTGACGTTCCTGTTCACCACCAGTACCTGGGTCAGGGCGACGGTCATGCTGCTGTTGAAGGTGACGATGTCGCCGTTCTGCGCAGAACCCAAGGCCGCGCGCAAGGAGCCCACGCCGGAATTGGCATTGTTGGTGGCGGTCCAGGTGGCCAGGCCCCACTGGTACTCGCTCATGGCCTTGGCCGATAGCACATTGGCGCTTTCGATGTTGCCGGTGGCGATTTCCAGGTCCCAGTCACCGCCCAGGCCCGTGCGGTCGTTGGATGCCGCCACGTCACGGCCGGTCAACTGCGACAGGGAATCCACCAGGCTCAGGCCACGATCACCTTCGGCGGTGTAGCAGCCATAGATCAGGATATCGCCGCCAACATTCATGTCCTGGCCGATCTGCGCCAGCACTTCGCTGCGGGCCTGGACGTTGTCCGCCGACAAATAGCTGTTGCCCAGCCACAAGTCCCCGGCGTTACCGTGGGCGATGATCTGCACCGAGCTGATGCCTTGGTGGGTGTCCAGGTAATCGGCGATCTGTTGCAGGCCATCCTTGGTGGCATCCAGTTGCACCACCTCGGTACCGGGCGCCACGCCCTCGAGCAGGTTAGCGGCATCCTTGACCCGTGAGTCGACAAACACCACGGACTTGCCCGGAACGGCGGCCTGGGTGGCATCCACCTGCCCCTGGGGCGCATGGCTGCTATCGGCCGACTGATCGGCGGTGGGCGTCTTGGCGGCTTCGGCCGTGGGCTGGGCGTCCGGCTGCGCCGCGTCGGCCACGGTGGCGGCCACCGCGCCGTCGAACAACATTCGCGGCTCCAGGGACATGATCATTGGCGATGCCAGGGCCTGTGCGCCCTCGGTTACCCGCGATTTACCTTTGCTCCACCACATGACGATCACCTGGACTCGAACTTCTTGAATACGCGAATGAAAGAAAACCGCGATCAGCTGATCGCGGCGTCGGTTTTCACACGGATGACATTGGCAGCGCTGGCGGACCCGTCGCGCCAGAACGACAACTCGGCATATTTTTCAAACAGATCCGGCGGCAGCAGCGTGCGCCGGGCCTGCGGCGCGACCCTGGGCTTGACCTTGTGCAGCCCGGCCACGCCCAGGGCCTGGTCGAAGGCTGGCGCGTCGTAGGTCAAGTGATTGAAATCGTGCTCGAACCACGGCTCGCCGATGAATTCGTAGACCAGCCGCATCACTCGCTCGGGGGCCTGGCTCAGCAGGTCGTAATCAACGATCAGCAGCGATTCGGCGTTTTCCCCGTAATAGGCTTCCTTGAGCGCTGTCCAGGCAAACCCCACCAGGCGATTACGCTGGGCCAGGGTTTCGCAGCGGCTGTAGACGGTGTTGCGCTCGTCATCGTCGTTGAACAGCTTGGTGTTCTCGAACGGGTTGGCGCGATAGAGCCGCTCCAGGCTGTCGAGAATCCAGGCGACGTTGCGCACGCACGCGATGGTCTTGGCCTGAGGGAAAAGATCCTGCAAGGCCGGCAGCCGGGCGCACCAATGGCGGTTGGTATCGAAGATGACAGGCTTGTCGGCCTTGTCGGCGTAGTACGAGTCGAACAGTCCACGCAACAGACGCCGACGCTGCTCGGTGTCGATCACCGAGCCAAACTCACTGCCGGCGCTGCATTGTTGCAGGACGCCACTGAACAGTGAGCCAACGGGACTGGTCATGCCGGCATGGAAGCGTGGATTCTGCAGAAGAATCGCGGAGAGGAGGGTCGAGCCCGAGCGTGGCAGGCCGGAGATAAAGTGAAACTGCGACAAATCCCTTCACCATTTGTAGTCCCTTTGTAGCGCAAAGCGTAGCCGAGGAAACAAATGTCGCCTAGTAGTACTTTGATATCAAATCCACCTGAAACCGTAAAAAAGATGGACGGTAGGGAGCGCCGGGAAACCTGAATCGTTTAAGCCGCACGGCTGCTTTTTTCAGCGCCTTGGCCCGGCAGAACGAAACATCCCCGTCTACGCTCAGCCGTGCGTGACCAGGCCTGGAAGTGAGGAGTCGGACTGATCGCATCTTACTCGTCGTATCCGCCAGGTACCGCCAGACCAATGACCTGAGGGATGAGGATTTTATGGAAGTATTCATGGGTACCATCCAGCCGTTCGCCTTTAATTTCGCCCCCCGTGGCTGGGCGCTGTGCAACGGGCAGACCATCAGCATCGCGCAAAACTCGGCGCTGTTTTCCTTGCTCGGCGTGACTTACGGGGGCAACGGCCAGACCACCTTCATGCTGCCCAACCTGCAAGGGCGCATGCTCATGGGCATGGGCAACGGCCTGGGCCTGACTCCCCGTGTGATCGGTGAAGTCTCCGGCACCGAAAACGTCACCCCGACGCTGAACAACCTGCCTGCCCACACCCACACACTCACCGGCCTTACCGCCTCGACTACCCTGCAATTGGCGAACCCGGCCAGCAATCCGGTGAACACACCCACGGCCACCAACTCATTCATCGGCACCTCGGGTACAGGGCCAGGTTCGGCGGCGATCTATTCCGACCAGATAGGCGCCTCGCCGGTGCCGCTGCAGGGCGTGAGCACGACCGTCAGCGGTACGGTTTCTCCCGCCGGAGCCGGCTTGCCCCTGCCGATCATGAACCCATTCCTGGCGATCAACTTCAGCATCGCCCTCGAAGGTATCTTCCCTTCCCGCAACTGACGACCCACCGGAGGGCCACGGCCCTCCGGCCTTGTGGAGTGACGACATGCTGCAAAAGGTTCATAGCCACCATTTCCAGCCGCTGCTGGGCCAGACCCGAAGCCTGGTCCTGCCGGACGGCAGTCGCTTGCCGGTGCGGATCGAACATCTGGAAGAAACACCCCGGGCCAGGATGCCGAACGCCGAACGGATGCCGTTCAACGTGGAACTCAACAGTCTGGAAAGCACCGAGTTCGTGGATGGACTCTGTGACCTGGAGATGCCCGGGCTGGGCACGCTCGAAGGGGTGTTCGTGTCGAGGGTACCCGCTGCAGGTCGGGATCCGACGGTGGGCTACTTCCACATCGCATTCAACTGAACGAGGCTGATGCCCTGCGGGAGCGAACATGCCCGCGATGGCGGAGGGTCAGTTTGCATCCATGTCCAATGGCCCACCCTCATCACCGGCAAGCTCGCCCCCGCAGTCGACAGCAACTGCTCAGTTGCCTTTCGGATACCAGACCAAACGCTCTGCCGCCAGGTTGCTTTCCTGGACTTCGAAACCCATTGCCAGGTAATGCCGACGAGCGTGGGGATTATGGGTCCAGACCACCGTCGCCACCGGACAGCGGATCTGTTGCGCGGCTTTCTGCACCCCCTGCAGCACCGCACGACCGTAACCCTGGCCGCGAGCCTGGGGGATGAAAGCCAGGTACAGCACTCGGATCTCGTTGGGCCCGAAATCGGTGCTCAGGGCGCCGATGGCCGTGCCGAGCTTTTCCACGACGTAATGCATGGCGTCAGGAAAGTTCTCCCCCAACCCTTGTTCCTGCACCTGAAACTGCTGGTCGATGACCTGCCGCACCTGCTCGGGGTCGCCATCGATCCATTGCAGATCCGGCCGCGCCGCCTGATACAGACTTTGCAAGAACGGCCCGTCGCTGAACCGCGATGGTCGTATCACCAATCCTTCTGCCGCGACTGATTCCATGCCCGCTCCTTAGAATCCGCTTTCCCTGACGCCCAGCGCCGCCAAGCGTCGCCAGGCCGCTCCCAGTACCGACTCGCCCTGCCCTTGCAACACCACGACACCGCGCAGCGGCTGTACCGGCGCGTTCGTAGCCTCGATGGCACTCAAACGCACACCGTATTGAGCCTGCACCGGCTCGGCCCGTTGCTGCGCATCACGGCGTACGGCTATCGGCCCATGATGATCGGACGTCAACGCCTGCTGCTCGACCCAGGCCGCGCCATTGGTGTCGATTTCATCCAGGCGTACGGCTATCGAGGCGTGCACCGGATCATCGGCAATGAAGCGCCCTGTCGCGCCGCTCTCGACCCGCCAGAGCTCGGCTTCGGTCAGGTAGCCGCGCAATCGTGAATCGGTCTGCACCACTCGCGCCAGCGCCTGGGTGGGCGCCAGCCAGCGGCCCACCGTCAATTGCGGCAGTAGATCGCGCACTTGGCCGGCGTGCGGTGCCCGCAATAACAGACGCTCGCGCTGAGCGACCAGGCCTCGGTATTCGGCCACTGCTTCAGCCAATTGCTGTTCGACAATGCCAGCGTCGGCAGCGGTTTCGCTACGCCCGGCCTGGCGGCGCATCTGCAGCTGCTGGATCTCGATTTCCCGACGCACGATGGCCAGGCGCGAGGCCATGTCCGGCGACTCCAGCTCAATCAATACATCGCCTTGGGCAACGGTCTGGCCGTCGTGCACATTCACCTGCTTGACCCGCGCCGCCACCGGGGCATGCAAGGCACTGGTGCGACCGGCCTCCAGCATGGCCGGCACGTCCACGGCGCTGCGCCATGGCAACAACAGCAGCAGGACCACCCCCGCCAACACCAGGCCGGTCAGCAGCACCCGTGGACCATGGGCCTGTTCGCGACGGCTCCACCATTGTCGCCATTCATTCACGATGGGCATAAAAATGAACCACACCAATTCCACCATCATCAGGAAAATGCCCAGCACCTTGAAGAACAGGTGATAGACCGCCAGGGCGATACCCAGGAACAACGCCGCCCGCCACAACCAGGCGCCGTACCCCCACACCAGCAAGCGACGACGCATCTTCGGCGACCAGGGTTCCGGCGCCGACGCTCCGTAACCGAACAAGGCTTCGCGCAGACGCCAGCGGCACAGGGCGAACGCACGGCCCTGGAGGTTATCCACCGCCCAGAAATCACTGAGCAGGAAATAACCGTCGAAACGCATGAACGGGTTCAGGTTGATGAGAAGCGTGGTGATCCAGGTGGCACTGGCCAGCATGAACGCCGCCGTACGCGCCGGCCCGTCACCCAGCAACGACCAGGCCAGCAATGCGATGCACGCCAGTAACAACTCCGCCAGGACCCCGCCGGCACCGATCAGCAAGCGGGCCCGGCGGTCATTGATCCGCCAGGCATCGCTGACGTCGGTATAGAACATCGGCAGCAGCACCATGAATGCCACGCCCATGCTTTGCACGCGACACCCGGCTCGCTTGGCCATGAAGGCATGGCCGAACTCATGGCACAGTTTGGCGAACAACAATGCTACGCCGAATGCCAGCGCACCACCGAGGCTGAACAGATGCGGGAAGGTCGCCACGAACCGCTGCCAGTCCCGCGAAACCAGGAAAATGCCCAGCCCCAGGGTCAGGGGCAGGCCATAACGCAGCAAGCCAGGACCGAATCGCGCGAGCCACGGCCAGGCCCGATTGAGAAAGGCATCCGGGCGCCACAGTGGGATGCGGAAAAACAGGTACTGATGCAGCAGGATCTGCCAGAGGCTCTGGCGCTGGGCGACCTGCTTGAACAGGTAGCTGTCGCGCTGTTGCGGATCCATCGCACTGATCAGGTCGTGCCCGCGCAGAAAACCCAGCAGTTGCTCCAGCGACTCCTGGGTAAGCGGCAGGCCCGGCTCCCGATTCGCCGCGTGCAGCACCTGCTCCGGATCGCCCAGGGACCAATGCCGCAGCATGCGCATCGCTGCCGCGCCGAGCTTGAAATAACGACCGCGCACCGGATCGGCCAAGGTCCATTGAGGGGACCCGTCCGGGTCCGGAGCCGCCGGGGACAACTGCAGGTCCGGTCGCAGGCTCGGCAGGCTCATGCTACAAGCCTACGCTCTGGCGCAGGCCGGCCAGGGGCCGCCGCAACAGGTACAGCGCCAGGGGCGCGCGGTCACCGAAGATCTTCGCCGTGCCCCGCAAGCCGATACGCGGCGCCGCCGCATCGAAACGCGCATCCAGGCGATACGCCAGTTGTCCGGCGGCAGTGGGCTGCGCTTCGTAGGCCGAGCGTTCCAGCCAGGCCAGGTGCCGCTGCAACGGATCGCTGTCGAGAAACAGCGCTACCTGCGCACCGGGGGTCAATGCAATCGCATCGCCCACCGCCAATTCGATACGCAACTCGGCCTGGTTCGGGTCGGCAATCTCCATCAACCGCTCACCGGTCTGCACGGGCTTGCCAAGCCAGCGCTCGGCATCGGGAAAGACCGCGATTCCATCTCGCTCGGCACGCACTTCGCTGCGCTTGAGCAGCTCGATGGCGTAGTTGCGCTCGGCGCGTTTCTGTTCGACGCGGGCGGCCAGCAGATCGATCTTGGAGCTCGATTCGGCATCGGCGAATGAGCGTTGGGAATTGGCCTTGAGCTCTGCCTCGGCCACACCCAGGGCACGCTCGGCCACATCGGCCTGGGCCTTGAGGCTGGTGCTTTCGAAGCGCAGCAGCAACTCGCCGTTCTTGACGGTCTGGTTGGGCTTGACCAGGAACTCGGCGATCACGCCATCCAGCGGCGCCGCCACGACCTGTCCACCCAGAGGCACCACCTCGGCCGGCGCCAATACCGACTGGCGCACCGGAATCAGCAACCCCAGCAACAGCACCACCGCCAATGCGACCTGGCGCTTGCGCGTCCAGCGCAGGCGCCAGGGTTTGCGCGGTTGCAACGCGAGCCAGGCATGGCTGTAGGTATCGCCCAGCTGGGACAGCAGCACCTGTTCGGGGGGAGTCCATGGCAGGTCACGGGCCAGCCACAATCCGCCGAAGACCTGGCCCTGCTGATCGATCAATGGCAACCAGAACACCTGTCCGGCCGACAGGCTTGCCCAGTCCGCCCGGACGGCTTCGCTCACCCCATCGGCGGCGATCACCCGGGCCTGGTCGAGCAGGCCCTGCTTGAACAACTGCGCTACTGCCTGCTCGACAAACGCCACGAACGGCGCATTGGGCTCCACGGCGCTGACGCCGGTCACCGCCTGCACCTTGCCAGCGATCAATAACGCAGCGTGGCGAAACCCGAACAATGCCTGCCCATCATTGACCAGGCTGTAGCTCAATTGCGCCGGAGTACGCGCGGCTCGCGTCTGGCGTTCCAGGTCGAGGAAGCGGGCGAAGACCTGCTCGGTGCTGCCCGTCAGCGGCGCGTTCACTTGGGCTCCGCGAAACGTGCCGTACCGCTCATGCCGGACAACAGACCATTGGCGTCGGGCAGGCTGGCCACCAACAATAGGGTCTGGCTGCCCTCGTCAATACGTGCGCCCAGCCGTTTGACCGTCGCTTGCAGCGGCTTGCCGGTTTCATCGGGAATGAACGTAAAGGATTGACCCGGCTTGAGCCTGCCCATCCAGCGGGACGGCACCAGCAGATGGATTTCCAGGGTGCGGTTATCCACCACATCCAGCAACGGCGCACCGGCCGCCACGCTTTCATAACGCTGGACCTTGCGCGATACGACCTGCCCGTCGAACGGCGCAACGACACTGCAGCGCTTGACCTGGACTTGGTAAACCTGGGATTGCGCCTGCGCCTCGCTGACCCGGGCCTCGGCCCGCGACACTTCAAAACGCCCAACCGATTTCAACGACGCCAACTGGCGGTTATGGGCCAACTCTTCACTGGCCCCCCGGGCCGCCGCCTGGGCCGCATTGAGCTGGGCCTGATAGGCCGAACAATCGAAACGCGCCAGCGTATCGCCCTTCTTGAACGACTCGCCCTCACTGAACGGCAACTCCACGATACGCCCGGCCAACTCGCTGGCCAGCACCGCCTGGTCCCGCGCCCGAAGCACCCCCCGCGCCTCGCTGCCACCCGGTGCACTCGCGGTGACATTGTTCTCCAGCAGCGGATCGTCCGCTGCAGGCGTCTGCGCCTGGACGCCACACGCTACGAAGGCCAAGGCCAATCCCATTACCCAACTACCCAAACGCAACATAACCGCTACTCCCTGACGGATGGGCGGAGTCTACGACAGCAGTGGGAAGCGTCAAGGGAGTCGGGAAAAGCGAGTGGAAAACTCTTGTTTCAAAAAGCCATGAGTGGGCTCAAACACCGCTTGGTTTTTTCTGACAGAGGCTGGGATCAAATCCCACAAATATCTCGGTAGATCCGCTCGTCTTGATCAACCAGGGACGATGGACAATCCAAGCCCCTCAGCAACCACCAACGCTATGGAAGGCCATTGAAATACGTTCTCACACATTGGCTCCAGAACAGCGTGACCATCAGTTGTGAAGACGCACAAAACTCGTCTTGCCGGTGCCAGAGCCAGATCGTCCACGGTTGACGCGGAATCTTTCCAGAATTAGGATCCTCTCACTGCTCAACCTCGTACGCAGAGATTAAGTTCTCTGGCCGTTGGGGTGAAAACACCGGCTTCGGCCGGTTTTTTCGTTTTTGGGGATTGAGTTTGTGCGCACCGCTTTTTTCGTTGACGGGTATAACGTTTTTTATGGACTGCTTGCCGGCACACCCTATAAGTGGCTAAACCTGACGCAGTTATTGACGCACATCGCCCGGGTCGAGAATCCCAAGAGTTCGCTCGTCTCCGTCGATTACTTCACGTCCTCCGTCAAGCCGGAGCTGGCAACGCGAGGAGTCGCATCCAAGGAAGCCCATGACGCCTACGTCCGCGCATTGAAGGCCAACAAAGTCAACGTTCACTATGGACGTCATCAGCTCGAACGCGCAAACGCGCCCCGTTTTGTAAGCAGAACGATCGGCGCTTCACGTCAGGATACGGTTCCTATCTGGAAGCTCGAAGAAAAGGAAACCGACGTCCACATTGCAATCAGCATGTATCGAACTGCTTCTAGACAAGAAGCAAAATCGCGGGAAGAGCGTATCGAGCAGCTCGTGCTAGTCTCCGGCGACACCGATATGGCTCCAGCATTGAGGGCGATTCGAGAGGATTTTCCTCATTTGAAAGTCGGCGTAGTACTCCCTTATCGAACCGACTCCAAACGACTGGCGCCAGGTTCTTTAAAAGAATGCGCCCACTGGATGCGCCGCGTCGTCACCTGCGACGAGCTCCAATCCCATCAATTTCCCAATCGGGTTCCCACCCACAAGGCCCCCGCCATCAAACCGGATTATTGGTAAGCACTTCCGCCGCCGGATACACCGATTCCCAACCACCGCCCAGCGCCTTGTACAACCCCACCATGGCCAGGGAAACGCCAGTGGAGCTTTCCACCAGTTGTTCCTGGGTGGCCAGCAACGCGCCTTGCACCGTGAGGACGGTGACAAAGTCCACCACGCCTTCCACGTATTGTTGTTGTGCGGTACGCAAGGCGATCCGGTTCTGGCGCACGGCTTCGGCGAGGCTGTCGCGGCGCAGCTGGCTC
The DNA here is from genome assembly GCF_021271205.1 of Pseudomonas uvaldensis. Lineage (GTDB taxonomy): Bacteria > Pseudomonadota > Gammaproteobacteria > Pseudomonadales > Pseudomonadaceae > Aquipseudomonas > Aquipseudomonas uvaldensis. The sequence continues at coordinate 20,800 of NZ_JAIWKS010000006.1, read as the reverse complement.
GCATTGTAGGCGCTCAGTTGATCGTCGATTTCATGCCAGGCCTTGAGCACGGTCTGCTGATAGGCGATCGCCGCTTCCTGTTGCTGGGCCTCGCGCAGATGCAGCACACCCCGCAGGCGCCCACCGTCGAACAGCGGCAGGCTGAATTGCGGACCGATGCCGAACGCCCGCGAGCCCCAGGAGCCGAAATCACCCAGTTGCAGGGCCTGGGAACCGACGTTGCCCGACAAGGTGATGCGCGGATAAAAATCCCCCTTGGCTACGCCGATAGTGGCCGTGGCGGCGTGCAGCCGGGCCTCGGCCTGACGAATGTCCGGTCGACGCTCGGCCAGCTGTGACGGCAGGCCGATGGCGACTTGGCGCGGGGCCTGGGGCACGGGTGCGTCGTCCGACAGTTCGGCTTGCAACGCCTGCGGTGGCTGGCCCAGCAACAAGCTTAGAGCGTTGATCAGCTGCGACTGGCGTTGTTGCAATGCGGGCAATCGGGCTTCGATGGTCGCAACCTGAGCTGCCGCTTCGGCCACGTCCAGGTCCGTGGCAACACCATCGGCCAGCCGCAGTTGCGTAAGCCTCAGACTGTGGCGCGCCACCTCCAGGTTCTGCTCGGTGACGGCACGGGTGCTTTGTACACCGCGCAGTTGCAGATAATCCTGGGCAGTCTCGGCGAGCACCGCCACCAGCACACCACGACGGTCATTGCGGACGACTTCCAGATGGGCGTCCGCCGCTTCGGCTTCACGGCGCACACGGCCCCACATGTCCAGTTCCCACGACGCAGAGACACCTGCCTCCCACAGGTAAAAAGCCGCGTCACCATTGTTCCCCGACGGGTCATTCAGCCCCTCGCCGCTGTTGCGCTTACGGCCATAACCGCCAGTGGCGGCGCTGTTCGGAAACTGCGCCGAGGTGATCACCTGCCGAGCGGCACGGCTCTGTTGCAATCGACTGTCGGCGAGCTTCAAGTCAAGATTACCGGCCAAGGCGCGACGGGTCAGCGCGGTCAAGGTCGGGTCATTGAAAACCTCCCACCAGTGTTCGTTCATGTCGGTGGGAATCACCTGGCTGACGGCCGCGTTGGCGGGCTTGGACCATTGGGTCACCTGCAGCGGCTCGGGCCGGTGGAAATCCGGACCGACGGTGCAGGCTGACAGGCTGATCATGAGCAAGGCACTGGCAGGTGTGAGACGCCACTGGCACCATCGCGAGCAGGCTCGCTCCCACAGGGAATTCTGACTTGGCTCCGAACTTCCTGCATGGCGCAGATCCAGTGTGGGAGCGAGCCTGCTCGCGATGAGGCCCGACCAGCCAACCCATCTTTTCATCGCTGCGTCACCTCACGCCCATCACTCCCCATGCTGGCGGTATCGATCCGCGCCTCCACCGACATCCCCACTCGCAGCCGCTCGGCCAGGGGCTGGCCGGGATCCAGGACAATCTTCACCGGTATGCGCTGCACGACCTTGGTGAAATTACCGGTGGCATTGTCCGGCTTGACCGAAGCGAAGGTCACGCCAGTCGCCGGGGCGATGCTCTGCACGCGACCATGCAGCGTTTCACCGCCGAACGTGTCGACGCGTACATCTACCCGCTGGCCCGGTTGCACATCGGTGAGTTGGGTTTCCTGGAAATTGCCGACCACATAGGCCTGGGCCAGCGGCACCACCGCCAGCAGCTTGCTGCCCGGCGTCACGTAGGCGCCGACCCGCACAGCCCGCTCGCCGACCATGCCATCCTGGGGCGCGACGATGCGGGTGTACGACAGCTCGTAACTGGCGATTTCCAGCGCGGCCTGAGCCTTCTTCAATCCGCCTTCGGCAGCGTCACGCTGGGCCGTCAGGATCTCCACTTGCTTACGTTCGGCGGCCAGCACCGCCGTGGCATTGGCCAGCCGCGCAGTGGCCTGGTCGATCCGGGTCTGGGCCTGCTGGGCATTCTGCACCGTCCCGGCACCCACGCCGGCCAGGTGCTGGTAACGATTGCGCTCATGCTCGGCAAAGGCCATCTCCGCCTTGGCGGCGACCACCGTGGCCTGGGCCTGGGCGATCACCGAAGCCTGACGCTCCAGGGTTGCCCGGGCGTTTTCCAGCTGGGCACGCGCCACCAGGGTCTGTGCATCGGCGGCCTGGGCCGCGGCGCGCAGATCTCGGTCGTCGATCAGCGCGAGCAATTGCCCAGCCTTCACCTGCTGGTGATCTTCCACCAGCACCTCCTTGATGAAACCCGCCACACGCGGTACCACCAGGGTGTAGTCAGCCGAAACGAACGCATCGTTGGTGCTCTGCTGCACACGTTTACCAGGGGCCAGCAGGTAAACCAACGCACCAAGCGCAATCGCCGCGGCAACGGCGAGCACAACTGGTTTTTTCACTTGAGTCTTCATGGGAGCTCCCGGATTCAACGTGGCGCGCCAGGCGGGTAGATCCGCGTCGGCAGCCAGAAAATGAGCAGGATCAGGACGAGCGCAACGCCTGCCATGCACAGGTAAAGATCGGAGAACGTCAGCACCACGGCCTGCTCGTGAAGGCGATGGGCGAGCGAGGCGGAGTCGGTGTCGACCAACGGTGAGTTACCGAGGCTGTCCACCAGCATCGTGGAGTGGAAATGCAGGCGCGATGTGGTCAGCGCATCCAGCACACCGGTAGCGATCACGGCGGCAAGGCCCTTGACCGTGTTGAACCAGGCCGAAGCGAACGGGCCGTCCATTGGCGAGATGCTGCCGGTGGAGAGCATCAGCAACGGCAGCACCGCCATTGGCTGGCCGAAGATCTGCAGCAGTTGCCAACCGTAGAAATCATCGCGAATCCACGCAGAGGTCAACTGCGAACTGCCGATGCAGGACAACGCCAGCATGCCCAGGCCGATCCCCAGCACCCAGCGACAATCGACCCAACGCAGATTGCACAACGCCGCCACCAGCGGCAGTGCAATCACCTGCGGCAACGCCATCAACAGCATCACTGGCGCCGTCTGCACCGGCCGATATCCCTGGACCTGGGCCAGGTAACTGGACGGAATGATGATCACCGCCAGCAGTACCACCAACACACCGGCCAGCGTCACCAGTGCAAACGTCAGGTTGCGTATGCCCAACATCTGCAAGTTGAAGAAAGGCACCGGCTGCGACCATTCGTTGATCATGAACAGCACCAGCAGCACCACGCCGCCACCCAGCAAGGTACAGATCAGGCTCGACTCGAACCAATCCAGCCGGTTGCCTTGCAGCACGCCGATCACCAGCATGCAGATCGCCGGGAAACCCAGCAGCAGGCCACGCCAGTTGAACTGCTTGAGGCGCTCCAGGCGCAGCGGGTCCTGAGGCAGGCCGTAGGCCACTGCAGCCATGGCGATCAGACAGGGCACGATGATTTGCCAGAAGGTCCATTGCCAACCGACGTATTCGGTCCACAAGCCTGCCAGGGGCGTACCCAGGCCTGGACCGAACGTGGCGGTCAAGGCATAACCGGCCAGGCCATAAAGTTTTACGCCGGGCGGCAAGAAACGCAGGGCGACGGTCATCAGCATCGGCGGCAACGCGCCGCCGGCCAGACCTTGCAAGGTCCGCATCAGCAGCAGGCTTTGGTAGTTCGGCGCCAACGGACACAGCACGCCCAGGAGGGCGAACAAGCCGATGGCCCACAGCGTGAAGCGGCGCAGCGAAAAGGTCACCGAGCACCAAGGCGCGAAGGCCATGGCGGCCACCGAGGTAGCGGTATAACACCCCACCAGCCAAGTGCCTTCGTCATACCCGATGGCCATCGCGCCACGGATATCCGCCAGGGCGACCTTGGTCACCATCTCGTTCAACCCCGAAACGAGCACCGCCAGCAACACACCCACCAAGCCGATGACGACTCGCGGACCGAACGCCGACGGCGCGGCGGTTGCCGCGGGGAGTGCCGTGGTCGTGAGGGAGGTCATGGATTGGAAAACTCCGGAAGAATACCGGAGCAGTTTAAAAAGCGGGAGGACTGACAAAAAGTGACTTATTGGCAGTTTATAAATGCGTTCTGCGCAGCAATGAATCCCCCTGTGGGAGCGGGCTTGCTCGCGAATGCGGTGTGTCAGACAACAACAATGGCGTCTGACACACCGCATTCGCGAGCAAGCCCGCTCCCACAGGATTCACTGGGCTGCGTTTGATTCAGGCTGCGCCGCCGTCCACGTCTCCTCGCAACAGGCCTTGAGGGTTTCCCGAAGCCAGCGGTGGGCGGGGTCGTTGTCGTAGCGCGGATGCCAGGCCTGGGTCAGCATCAGCGTTGGCAGCGGGATCGGCAGGGTAAACGAACGCAGGCGCAACCCCAGGCGCTTGACGCTCAGCAAGGCTTCCTTGGGCACCGGCAGGATCAGGTCTGAATCGGGCAAGGTGAACATCGCCGCATGGAAACTCGGCGCGATGACCGCCACCCGCCGCTCCAGGCCAAGGGCATTGAGCGCAGTGTCTATGGGACCGCGGGCGATACCGCGCCGTGACATGCTGATATGGGAAAAACCGGCGAATCGCTCGGCGGTGATCTCGCCATCGAGCAGCGGATGGTCTTCGCGCACCAGGCCAACGAAATGCGTGGAAAACAGGTTCTGCACCTTCACCTCTGGCATCACCGGCCGGGTGTTGCTGATGCTCAGGTCGATACGCCCCTCGCGCAGGGCCTCATCGTCACCGTCGCCCTCCGGAACATAACGCAACTCGCAATGGGGGGCCTGGCGCTCCAGGGTGTCGAACAGCTTGCCGCCATACACACCGACAAAAAAATCGTTGGCGCGAATGCTGAAGCGTCGCCGCAAGGTGCTCAGGTCCACGGCATCGGCCGAGCGAAACACCAGCGCCGCCTGTTCCACTACGTCGCGCACCTGCTCGCGCAAGGCCAGCGCCTTGGGCGTGGGCACCAGCCCGCGACCGGCGCGCACCAGGATCGGGTCGCCGATGGCGTCGCGGATTCGCGTCAGGGTGCGGCTCATGGCGGCGGGGCTGAGGTTCATCCTCCGCGCGGCACCGACCACGCTGCCCTCATCGAGCAGCGCGTCGAGGGCGACCAGCAGGTTCATGTCCGGGAGTTGCATAGTGAGCACTCGTATTCAATCAGGATTGATCCAGGCGCAATCCTATCAGATCAAATTTCGAACACGCCTACTCCACCAGCGTCAGTTCACCATCGCGATACACCACTTCCCGTCCCAGCCAGCCCACGTTCACCTGAGGCAATACCGCCGAAGGCTTGCGCAATTCACGCAGCAAGGTCGAACCGTGGGACAGGCGTCCGCCCATACGCGCAATCACCGCCCGAGCCTGCTGATAGTGGGCATGACGACCGGGGTCGAGGGTGTCCTCCAAAAGAATGTCGTCACCGAGGATGCCTTGGGCCTGGCCCGGATAGATCAGGAATCCACTGGCCTGCTCGGTGCCTTCGCGACCATCCTGCCAGAAGCTGCCCTCACGCGTACGGATGTCCGGGTGCGGAGCGAACCAGTGGGCCCGATCATCCGTCGGCATGGCGTGATGCAAGCGAAAGAACATTCGCATCAGGTTGTCGCGATACCACTCGCGCACTTGCAAATAGTAACCGCGCAGACCCGGCAGGCCGGCTGAATGGGCGAGGCGAACCGCCAGGGGCCAACGCGGAAAAGCCTGCAAGGGCAGTTCGGTCCGCGCCGGGCGCGGCGTCGCCGGGTCGGTTTCCCAGGGCAGGCGATGAGGAGCGGCTTGCAGATTGTCATACGCGGTCGGAGGCCGCCCCAATGCGTCACCGCCACTGCTCGCCAGCGCGGTGGCGATGCACAGGTTGCCCTGCACTACGAACACGTAGAACCGGGTGAACCAGTCGGCCAATTGTTGTCCGTCAGCGCCCTGCCCGATCAACTCAGTCAGCTCCCGATCGAAACGTCGCAAGCCTTTTTCGAGCGTCGACAGATGCCCGCGCGCTACGCGCTGCATGCGCAGGAACAACGGCAGCGAACGAATCAGGCGCAGCGGTCGCCAAGGCAAATTCGGCGTGGCACCGCCAACCTCACCCGAGTAGTTGCTGGAGCTGATGCCCCAATCTGCCAGTCGTGCAAGAAACAAGTCATTGTTGATGTACGAAGCCCCGCCAAACACCGCCGTGAAAGGTTCGTTGTCCTGCAACACCCGGCAGTCCCAACGGGCCATGACCGCCGGAATGCTCGCCGCCGCCCGCCGCTGGGCGTATTCCACCATTACGCTGGGTTGCGGCGGCAGGATCTCGGCGATGTTGGCGGCGGTCAGGTGTCGACGCCAGCCGTAATCGCTGATCGGCCGGTACTGCAACAACCAGAGCCGGGCACCGTCCCAAGCCCATTCGACGTCACCGGGCACGTAGTGGAAAACCCGCAACACACCCTGCAGGAAACGCCACAGTACGTCGGCAGTCAGGCCATGGGATGGCCTGAACGTGCCGCTGCTCCAGGAATCGCCGAGGCGGGAAATGATCGCGCGTTCCGGGGTCACCTGACCATCGGCCAAGGACTCGAGATGACCTTCGACCCACTCCAGCTCGACTGACACGTGACGCACAAAAGCGATCCCGGACAGCACCGGTGTGATGAACCGCTGCACCACCACTTCCTCGACACCCGCCGCCGTCAACTCGGCGATACGCGCCGGCACGTTGCCGGTCGGTTCTCGCAGGAAGGTGCTGCTCAAGCCGGCATTCGCCGCGTCGGCCTGATCCTCACCATAACTGGAAGAGCGCACCGCCCAGCTCGCGTCCGGTTGATTGTCGAGAAATGCCGGCAGGCGCGGATCGTCAGCCGCGTTGAGCGTCAGCGCGGGGGGCACCGCCTGGCCGGCCAATGCGGCCAGCTGCAAGCGACCACCCTTGGTATGGGCGACGAACCCAAGCTCACCCGACTCCAGCCACGCAGCGAACTCGGCCGGCGCGTCGATCCAGGGGTAGTGACCCCAGCCGGGTTTGAGGCTGATGGTCAGGTCGGCCCGGGCGAGAATGGCGGACCAGGCGGCCGCCTGCTCGATGCCCAGCAGGTTGTCCTGATCACCCCAGACCAACTCGACCGGATCAGTGATCCATTCCAGCAACGGCAACGCGGTGTCCGCACGCAGCAGATCCCAGAGCGGCACAAAGGCGCGGCAGCGGGCATAGCCGGCGCCCATGCGCTGGTATTGCTCAGGCGTCCAGGTCTGGTTGGAAAACTTGCGGGCAAACAGCGTCGGCGAGTTCGCCAACAACCAATGAATGCTCTTGCGAACCGGCAGCGGCGACATCAATGCCGGAAGCCGTCGCTGCCACAGGAAGGCGCCCACCGGCGCCAGCAACACACTGCGGCAAAAGTGCCCCGGTCGACGTTGCAAGGCATGCAGCACCAGCAACGCGCTCACCCCGACTGCGACGATCGCACTGCCCTTGACCGTCATCGCCAGCAGCGCCTGAGCGTAGGCGGCCAGGTCTTCGCAGGGTGCGTCCGGATGATTGCCGAAGCCGGGCAGCTCCAGCGGCACCACTTCGTGATCTTCGAAGTGCGGCAACACGTCGTCCCACCAATCGGCGGCGCTGCCATTGCCAGCCAACAGGTACATCAGCGGCTTGCTCATGGATGCTCCTCAGGCCAGGTCGCGCAGGGCTGCATCGAGTGCCGGGTAACGGAATACATAGCCGGCCTCGATCAGACGGTTCGGCACCACCCGCTGGCCATCGAAAAACAACTGGGCCATCTCGCCCGCCAGGGCGCGTACCGGCGCGGCAGGAATGTGGAACCACACCGGGCGCTTGAGGACCTTGCCGACGCGCTCGGCGAACACGGCCTGGCTGACGGTCTCCGGCGCCACGAGATTGTAGGTTCCACTGAGATTGTCGTCGTCGAAGGCCCGTGCGATGACGGCAATCACATCGTCGCGGTGCACCCAGCTCATGATCTGCCGGCCGTCGCCCATCCGCCCGCCGAACCCCAAGCGAAACGGAATCAGCAACGGCAACAGTGCGCCGCCCGGACCGAACACCACGCCCAGGCGCATCACCACCTGACGCACGCCCAGCTCAGTGGCCGGCAGCGCCGAGGCTTCCCAGCGGGCACAGAGTTCGGCCATGAAGCCGTCGCCCTTGGCGGCATGCTCATCCAGGCTCTCACTGGCATCGCGCACTCCATAGAAACCGATGGCCGAGGCCTGGACCCACAACGCCGGCTTGTACCGAGCATTCTTCAACCAGGTCATCAGCGCTTCGGTGGTGTTGACCCGGCTGGCCAGCAGCTGTGCCTGGCGCTTTGGACTCCAGCGCGGGCCGGCTACCGGCGCGCCAGCCAGGTTGATCACGACATCGAAGGCTTCATTGTGGCCCAGCTTGCTCAGCGAACGCAGGCAACGGGCGCGACCGTCGAACAGGTAGGCCGCTCTCAATGGATCGCGGGCCAACACGCTGACGGTATGCCCGGCGTCCAGCATCTGGTTGACCAAGGCTTCACCGATGAACCCGGTCCCACCTGTCACCAGCACGCGTTTATAGGCACCGCCGGCAAACGGATTGGCCGGCATGCCTTTGCGTTGCATGCGCAGCGCCGCCAACCCGTCGCGAATGCCCGATGCGCTGACGCCGATGGCGAACAGCGTCAGCAGCCAACCGCGCCAGCCCAGGTCGATCGAACCCAGGCCGGTCGGCAAACTCGCCCACTGCGCCAGTTGCACCCCGTACAACGCGAAGAAGGCCCCGCCGTTGACCGCCAGCACCGTGTGCATGATCCGCTCGATAGCCGGCAGTTTGCGGCTGCGATCCTCCACCACGAAATCCCACAGCGTCAGGCCGATCTCCAGCGCGAACAGCAACGCAATCACAATGGCCCATGTGCCCTGGAACGCCAGATGCGCGATGCCCAGGAACAGAATCCCGTAGAAGCACGAACGCAACGCGTGAATCGACAGCTCCAGGCGGGCACTGTGGCGATAAGGCAGCGCGACAGTGAGTTCATGGTGATACAGGGTGTCCAGCGCACCCAGGATGGCTTGGGCAATCAACAGGGTAATGGCCCAGTCGAGAGGAGAAATCTCAGGCATGGTTCGATGGACTCAAGGCGTTATCGGGAAAATGGCGACGATCATGGCAATAGAGCCAGAACAGCGGCGGCAGTAACGTCAACAGGGCGAAGGCGTCGAACGCCAGATGGGACCAGACCCGCATCTGGGCCGAGATCAGCATGTCCTGGGGCGCCCAGAGCACGATGCCGGCGATCAACCAGCCCCACGGCATGGCACGCCTCAGCCGATGGCCGATATGCACGAGGGCCAGCATGTACAGCGAATAACTTTGTAACGTGGCCCCGAACAAGGCCAGCCACCAGACCTGTTGCGCACGGGCGGCTGCGGGTGCCCCATCGACGCCCCAGAAAACCTGTTCGAGGGTTTGCAGATAACCATCGAGCAATCCCGCATCGAGCAATCCCGACTGGCCTGCCCAGCTCAACGTGATACCAACGAGCAGATGCACCAGGGCGGCGGCATAGAGCCAAACGACCAAGGCTTTGCGCAGCGGGTTGGGAGGGATTGGCATTCCGTGTCCTGGAGACGTGCTTGAGGGCTGCAAGTCTAATGGAAAAGGAAGCGGTTTTACCGGGCTAATTGCGGCCAGCAGCGTCCTAGGAGATTTCCTTCAAGTTGTAGCGGTTTTGGTGAACTTGTCCGGCTTCGGGCCCACCGCTAGTCTGGGTTTGTCACTGAAAAAACGGTGACACGGACGTGCAAGTCCGAACAAACTGTTTAGGTTGCGACGCTACATTGATCAGGGGCCCCTGCTGCCCACTGGCTTTATGGCGGCTGCGCGCAGGAGATCCCTGGATCTGCTGGGTGTCCTAAACAGGCCCGGTCTTGCACACCTGCGTACGGCCGCCACCCCTATTCGCGTGCAAGCGAACGGTGACGGTTTCCACTGACTGTTTAGGTAATATCTCATGTTCAAAGTAACCCCGAATCCGCCAGAAAGCCCTGGCAACGTCTCCGACAAATCCGCAAAAGCCAAGAAGCTCGACGAAGCCGCCGAACGCGCCCTCGATTACTACCTCAACCCCAAGCCCACCGATGAAAAAACCGCGGACACATCCCATCTCTTCAGGGTCGCCCCGGACATCGACATCGAAACCCTGCTGGCCAATGCCTCCGAAGACTTGCGCTCCATCAGCGCCATCGCCGCCGACCTGGCCGATGATGTCGACGGCACGCGCCGCAGCGTAATCCTGGCGATCAGTCGAATCGCCGATGGCGGGCATTTGCTGGTGGAGCGAGCGATGGATCGTCTTGAGGTTCAGGCGTCGGGCTGATGTTCTTGCAGTGAATTGGCTACCGCTATCGCGAGCAGGCTCGCTCCCACAGGGTTCGGTGTTAAATGCACTATTCGCAACGACACCCATCCACTGTGGGAGCGAGCCTGCTCGCGATGGCGTCCGCCCTGACACCGCACCATCACCGCTGCATCCCCCACCGCTTCACCGTCACCCGCTCCAAACTGTCGAACACCAGGTTCTCCACCAACAACCCGATCAGGATCACCACCGCCAACCCCGCGAACACCTTGTCGGTGTACAGCTCGTTGCGGTTCTGGAAGATGTACCAGCCCAGCCCCCCCTTGCCGCTGGTAGCACCGAACACCAGTTCGGCCGCGATCAACGTGCGCCAGGCAAAGGCCCAGCCGATCTTCAAACCGGCGAGGATCGACGGCAGCGCCGCCGGGATCAGGATGAACGACACGAAGCGCAGGCCCTTGAGCCCATAGTTGCGCCCGGCCATGCGCAGCGTGTCGGAGACGCCGAGAAAGCCCGCATACATATTCAACGCCAGCGCCCACAGCACCGAATGCATCAGCACAAAAATCAGGCTGTTCTGCCCCAGGCCGAACCACAGCAAGGCCAATGGCAACAGGGCGATGGCGGGCAGCGGGTTGAACATCGAGGTCAGGGTGCTGAGCAGATCGCGGCCCAACTGCGTCGACACCGCAAGCGTGGTCAGGCCGAACGCCAGGACAATCCCCAGCAGATACCCCTTGAGCAGCACCACCAGGGAAAGCCAGACCTTGCCCAGTAATTCACCGCTGAGCAAACCGTCGTACAACGCGGTGGTCGTTTGCAGGAACCCCGGCAGCAGCAGGTCGTTGTTCTGATAACGCGCCACCGCTTCCCACAAGAGCGCCAGCAGTAACAGGATCAGGCTTTTGCGCAGCCAGCCTTGTTGCCAGAGGCGCTGCCTCAGGGGCAGTGCCCGCTCCAGCGACACGTGGGCCAGGGGTTGCAGGTCGACTTCGTATTCTTCGCGCACGGGCGATAACTGGCTCATGAAAAACTCCCCCTCAGTACGCGATACGAATGTCGGTGAAATCCAGCTCAGGCTCGGTTTGCGCCGTCAGGTCGTCATTGAACAGCAGCCCATGGATGCGCCGTGCCGTGTGCTGGAACGCCTCGCCTCCGAGGCTGTGCAAACCGTATTGATGGCTGTGGACTTCCGCCCGTACACGCCCCGGATGCGGCGACAGCAAGAGGATGCGATTGCCCACCACCAACGCCTCTTCGATGGAATGGGTGACGAACAACAGCGTGAAGCGCACCTCTTCCCACAGCAGCAGCAATTCTTCCTGCATCTTGCGCCGGGTCAGGGCATCGAGGGCGGCGAAGGGTTCGTCCATCAGCAGGATTTTCGGTTGCATCGCCAATGCCCGGGCAATGGCGACACGGGCCTTCATACCGCCGGACAAGGTGTGGGGGTAGGCATCGGCAAACGCTGCCAGACCGACCTTGTCCAGATAGTGCAGCGCACGCTCCTCGGCTTCCTGGCGCTTGAGGGTGCGCGAAGCCAGCAGCGCGAACGTCACGTTTTGCTTGACGGTTTTCCAGGGCGGTAGCTGGTCGAACTCCTGGAACACCACGACCCGGTCTGGCCCCGGTGCGCGAACGGTTTGCCCTTGCAGGCGAATCTCACCCTCGCAGGGGGTGATGAAACCGCCAACGGCCTTGAGCAAGGTGGACTTGCCGCAACCGGATGGGCCGAGCAACACGAAACGGTCCGCCGGATCGACCTCGAAACTCACCCGGTGAGTGGCCCGCACCACACGCTGTGGGGTGCGGTATTCCAGGCTGACGTTATCCACCGACAACAGCGCCGTATCGACGCTGGCGAAGCTGCTGGCCGCGTGGCCTTGCACTGTCGCGTTCATGGCGCTCAGCTCCCCTGCAACGGCTTGGCGTCCTGGAAGAAATAGTCTTCCCAGGTTGCCGGCCTGTTCTTGATCGCACCAACGCGGTACAGGAAATCGGCCAGCGGGTAGGTGTTTTTCGGCGTGACGGTGAATTCGATCTGCGGATTGTCGACGATCTTCAGCAAAGTGGCCCGGTCGATCTTGGCCTTGGTCACTCGCAGATAGGTATCCACCGCCGCGCCCTTGTCATTCTGGGCAAACTCGGCCGCTTCGGTCAGCGCCTCGACGAACGCCTTGTAGGTTTTCGGGTTTTCGTTGCGGAATTTTTCGGTGGCGAACAGCACCGTGGGCGAATTCGGCCCCAGCACATCATAGGAATTGAGTACCACATGAACGCTCGGGTTTTGCAGAGCCTGGTCCTGGAACGGTGGATTGGAGAAATGCCCGGTCAGCTCCGTGCCACCGGCAATCAAGGCAGCCGTGGCGTCAGGGTGAGGGACGGCGAGGGTGTACTTGTCCAGGCGGTTGAATTCCTTGTCGCCCCATTGCTTCGCAGCGGCGTATTGCAGGAAACGCGACTGCACCGAAACGCCTACCGCCGGTACCGCGATACGGTCCTGCTCGGTGAAATCGGCAATGGTCTTGACCTTGGGGTTGTTGCTCAACAGGTAGTAGGGAAAGTTACCCAGGGAAGCCACTCCCTTGACGTTCTGCTTGCCACGGGTGCGATCCCAGATCGTCAGCAGTGGCCCGACACCGGCCCCGGCAATGTCGATGGACCCCGAGAGCAGCGCGTCGTTGACCGCCGCACCGCCGGACAACTGGGTCCAGTCGACCTTGATGTCGATCCCTTCCTGTTTGCCATGTTTCTCGATCAACTGCTGGTCGCGCACGACATTGAGCAGCAGGTAAACGATCCCGAATTGCTCGGCAATACGAATCTCGCCTTCGGCGTGGGCGCCGGCGGGGGCAACGAGGCTGCCGGCCAGCAGGCTGAATCCCAGGCCGATGGCGGCGGCCAAAGGTGCAAAGGCAATGCGTTTGGACATGATGATTCTCCGGGCTCTTTGCGCGAGGCGCAGCCGATCAGAAAGGGGCGTCGCCCTGGATGGTGGTGCGGTACAGCTTGCGGCGCAGATGACTCGGGCAACCGGCGGCCAGGTGGATCAACGAGCGGTTGTCCCAGAACACCAGGTCGTGGGGCTGCCATTGATGGCGATAGATGTTCTGGGGAAGCGCGCTGTGGGCATATAACTCGGCCAACAGCGCCTGGCTCTCGTCCTCCGGCAGACCGAGAATGCGGGTGGTGAAGCCTTCACTGACGAACAACGCCTTGCGCCCGGTTTCCGGATGGGTGCGCACGATCGGGTGCACGACTTCAGCGACCTGGGCCAACTGTTCCGGGGTCAGCGTCGGTCGCCAGTTGCCTTCAAATTTGCTTTCGCTGTAGCGCGCCGTATAGGAATGCGCCGCCAATCGACCTTCGACCGCTTTGCGCAGCGCCTCGGGCAGGCCATCCCAGGCCTTGTGCATGTCGGCGAACAGCGTGTCACCGCCTTCGCTCGGCAGTTCCTGGGCGTGCAGCATCGAACCCAGGCTGGGCAGTGGCTTGTAGGAGAGATCGGAATGCCAGAACTTGCCGGCATCGCCCAGGCCGATGGACTGGCCATTCTCGATGATGTTGGAAACGATGAGGATTTCCGGATGCCCGGCCAGCAGGAATTGCTTGAGCACATGAATCTGCAACACGCCAAAGCGGCGGCTGAAGGCGATATGTTGTTCGGGGGTGATGCGCTGGTTGCGGAACACCAGTACGTGGTGGTCCAGATGAGCGCGATGGATACGGGAAAAATCCTGATCGTTGACTGGCCGGGACAGGTCCAGGCCGACGATCTCGGCACCGACGGCGCCGTTGAACGGGCGGATTTCGAAGGATTGCGGCGCGACATTGACGGCGCTTGGATCTGGAGAATAAGAGACGGCTGGCATACATCACTCCCACGCACGCTTCACGGGCGCGCATCGATCAAAACTGACGGCGATGCCGTTAGGGTTCAGGTCGTGCGGCGCGCCGATTGGTCGGCAGGTACGCAGAGAATGACTTTATCGATATAAGAAAATTAAATTAAATACCGATAAGGAATATCGATATGATTTTCAGCCTGAAAATGAAGAACCTGATGTGGGAGCGAGCCTGCTCGCGATAGCGCCAGATCAGACACCTATCTGTCGCTGACTCACCGCCATCGCGGGCAAGCCTTGCTCCCACAGGGGGTACCGCTCCCACGGGGGGATCACCGCTCCCACAGGATGAGGCGCAGCCTTATCGCTCGTGCAGTGCCTCGGCCCGTGCCTTGATGATCGGTTTGAGCAGGTAGCTGAGCACGGTTTTCTTGCCGGTGATGATGTCCACCGAGGCCACCATGCCAGGGATGATCAGCAGCGGTTTCTCATCAGTGCCCAAGTGGCTACGCTCCGTGCGCAGCTTGATGATGTAGTAAGTGGTTTTCTTGTCTTCGTCGGTGATGGTGTCGGCGCCGATCTGTTCCAGCTTGGCCCTCAGTCCACCGTAGATGGTGTAGTCATAAGCGGTGAATTTCACCGTGGCGTCCTGGCCGGGGTGCAGGAAGGCGATGTCCTGGGGACGAATTTTCGCTTCTACCAGAATCGTATCGTCCAACGGCACGATTTCCACCAGGTCGCTGCCGGGCTGGATCACCCCGCCGATGGTGTTCACCAGCATCTTGTTGACGATACCCCGCACCGGCGAGGTGACCAGGGTGCGACTCACCCGATCTTCGAGGGCCTTGCCAGTAGCCTGGGCCTTATTCAGATCGGTGCGTGCCTCGTTGAGCTGTGTCAGGGCTTCGCTGCGGAATTTGCCGCGGGTTTCGTCGATCTTGCGTTGCACTTCCTTGATCGCCGATTCGGCACGGGGGATCGCCAGCGTCGTGGCGTCCAGTTGTCCACGGGTTTCGACTTCAGCGCGCTTGAGTCGCAGCACTTCCACCGGCGAAACCGCGCCCTGGGCCACCAGCGGTTCGGACATGTTGATTTCCTGGCGTTGCAACGCCAGGCCGGAACGGTATTGCGCCTGCTTGGAAACGAATTCGCGCAATTCCTGCTGGCGCTGGACCAACTGTTCCTGCAACCCGCCGATTTCATCGTGCAGTTGTTGGCGACGACTGATGTACAGCGACTCTTCGCTGGCCGCCTGGCCCGGTACGGCCTTGAGCACATCGGCCGGGAAATTCAGTGGCCGGTCCTCGACCTCGGCGCTCAGGCGCTCGACCCGCAACAGCATGGAAAGGCGGTCGGCCTCGGTTTCCCCGACGTTGGAGACAAACCGCGTGTCGTCCAGGCGAATCAACGGCGCACCGGCCTCGACGATCTGCCCTTCCTTGACGAACAGCTCGGCGACGATACCGCCTTCCAGGTTTTGGATTTTCTGGATCTTGGACGAGGGAATCGCCTTGCCGTCGCCCTTGGTCACTTCGTCGACCACGGCGAAATTGGCCCACAGCACCAGGAACACGAAGAAGCCAATGATGCCCCAGATCGTCAGACGCACCACACGGGGAGCATCCTCGATCAAGGCTTTGTTGACCTCGGGCAGCGGCTGGCCGTGCAGCGAGTCGGAGCCTTTGAAGTAACGGCCTACGGCCCCCTTGAAACCCGACTTAAGCAACACTGATCTGCCCCTTCTTCAACGCTTCCATTACGGCAGCTTTCGGGCCGTCGGCCAGGATCTGCCCACGGTCGACCACCAGCAGACGGTCCACCAGCGACAGCAGGGATGCCCGGTGCGTCACCAGCAGCACCGTCTTGTTTTCCACCACGGCAGCCAGGCGTTGTTTCAAACGTTCCTCACCGGTGTTGTCCATGGCGCTGGTGGGTTCATCCAGCAACAGGATGGGCGGATTGAGCAGCAGCGCACGAGCCAGGGCGACGTTCTGACGCTGGCCGCCGGACAGGTTCTGCCCGCGCTCACCCACTTGCAGTTCATAGCCCTGCGGATGCAGCCGTGCGAACTCATGCACACCCGCCAACTCCGCCGCCTGGAGCACCAGCTCATCCTCGACGTAACGGGCACCGGAGGTCAGGTTGTCCCGCAGGGTACCGGCCAGCAGCTGGATGTCCTGGGGCACGTAGCCGACGTTGTAGCGCAATTCGCTGACATCGATCTGGCGGATGTCCACGCCGTCCACCAGCAAGGCGCCGTCGTCCGGCTGGTAAAGGCCCACGAGCAACTTGGCCAGGGAGCTCTTGCCCGAGCCGCTGCGGCCGATGATGCCGATCTTCTCGCCGGGCTTGATCACCAGGTTGATGTTCTTCAGCGCAGCGTTCTGCTGATTCGGGTAGGTGAAACTCAACTGGCGGCATTCGATGGCGCCCTGCAGGACGTTGCGACTCAACGGACGCTCGTCGAAATTGCGCTCCTGAGGCAGCTCCATCATCTGATCGACGGAAGTCATGGTCACCCCCGCCTGCTGGTAGCGGGTCAGCAGGCCCGACAGCGAAGCCAACGGGCTGAGGGCGCGGCCGCTGAGCATGTAGCAGGCCACCAGCCCACCCATGCTCAGGTTACCGGCGATGATCAGGTAGACGCCGAAGACGATCATGACCACGCCGGCCAACTGCTGGATCAGCAACGTGATGTTCATCGCCAGCCCGGACAGCATCTTCACCCGCAGTTCGAGGCGGCTGAGGGTGCCGATGGTCTGCTCCCACTGATACTGACGCTCGCTCTCGGCGTTGTTGACCTTTACCGCATCCAGGCCGGCCAGGGTCTCGATCAGGCTGGACTGGCGCTCGGCGCCCAGGGCCATGGTCCGCTCCATGGTTGCCACCAGGGGCTTCTGCAAGGCGTAGCCGATCAACAGGGCCAGCGGGAACGCCACGACCGGAATCCACACCAGGTGTCCGCCGATGATCGCAATGACCATCAGGATCAACAGCGTGAACGGCAGGTCGATCAGGCTGGTGAGGGTCAGCGACGCGAGGAAATCCCGCAGGCTCTGGAACTCATGGATGTTCTGAGCAAAGCTGCCGACCCGCGCCGGTCGGTATTTCATGGCCATGCCGACGATCCGCTCGAACAGCGTCGCCGAAATGATCAGGTCGGTTTTTTTGCCGGCCAGGTCCAGGCACAGGCTACGCAACATTTTCAGGATCAGGTCGAACACGTAGGCGCCCGTGATGCCGATGGCCAACACCCACAGGGTCGACTCGGCCTGGTTCGGCACCACGCGGTCATAGACGTTCATCACGAACAGCGGCGCGGCCATGGCGATGATGTTGATGAGCAGGCTGGCGGCGATGGCATCGGCGTACAGCCAGCGGGAACGCTTGAGGGTGTCACGGAACCAGGAGCGCGCCCGGGGGATGAGCGTGCCGTGGTTCACGTCAAATTTATGTTGCGGCTGGGCGAAGAAAACCTTGCCGCTGTAGTCATCCGACAGCAGCTCACGGCTGACCGTCACTTCGCCACCGTCGCTTTCACTGAGCAGCAACCGCGCCCGATCATCCTCCGTCCAGCCCAGCAGCACGGCGCTACGGCCTTCCTTGAGAAGCAAAAGCGCAGGCATCGCAATGGCCGGAATCTGCTCGAGCCGGCGTTGCAGTACCCGCCCCTGCAAACCAGCCCGGGCCGCCGCGCGCGACAATAATTCGACGCTCAGCCGCTGCTTGGGCAGCGGCAGGCCGGTAGTGAGCATCGCCGCGCTGGCGGGCTTCTGATGCAGCATGCAGAGTGCCAGCAACCCGTCCAGCAACGGGTCGTCGTGCAGCGTGCGCGGGTCATGGACTAGTTCGACTCGACTGACTTCTGATTCCACGCTCTGCACTCTTTACTGATCAAACTGGATGGATGACTCAATTCATCCCAGGCAACTGGACCTTGGGTTTCACGTCAGTCTGCACAACGGATGCCAACGGCGCGACTACACCCTGGCTTTTGAGTAACTGGCCCATGGTTGCCTTGATTCGGTATTGGGTGAACAGCTGCACGTTCCTGATTTCCGCCAGGCGACGGGAAGCGCTGAACAGCTCATTTTCACTGTCGAGCAGATCGAGCAGGGTCCGCTCGCCAAGGCTGAACTGCTTCTGGTAAGCATTGCGCACGCTGGCGCTGCGGTCCACATACTGCTGGGCAATCGGTATCTGGGTGTTGGCGTTGTTCAAGGCGTTCCAGGCCAGGCCAAGTTCTTCATTCAGTTGGCGCAAGGCATTGTTGCGGATGTCCAGGGCCTGGTTGGACAGGTAGGACTTGGACTCCAGGTCTGCCTTGTTGCTGCCGCCGGCATACAGGTTGAAACGCATGCGCAGCATGGCTTGCCATTCATTGTTGTGACCGTTCTGGCCGTCCAGGTCGTTGTCGGCAGTGCGGCCCAGCTCGGCGTCGAAGCGAGGGTAAAAGCTCGACTTGGCGGCTTCATATTGCTGCTCTGCGGCGGCGATATCCGCCTCGGCCGAACGCAATACCGGGCTGTTCTCCAACATTTGCGCACGGGCTTCGTTCAGGTTGGCCGGCAACAGCGCCATGGAATCGGCGGGACGCTCCAGTTGGTCGGGCAGTTGGCCCACGGCGCTGAGGTAGTTGGTCTCCGCGTCGGCCAGGTTGGTTTGCTCGGTGATCAGGTTGTTGCGTGCCTGGGCCACGCGTGCTTCGGCCTGGTCATGGTCGGCGCGATTGCCTACGCCACGCTCGGTGCGCAGCTTGATCTGGTCGAAGATACGCTCGTGGCTCTTGAGGTTTTCCTCGGCCAGGCGCACGAACTCGCGACGGGTCAGCACATCCAGGTAGACCTGGGCCACGGTCAGCCCGGTGCGCTCGGAAGCATCCAGCAGCGAATACGCACGTGAGTTGACGTTGGCTTGTTGACGCCCCACTTCGCTGGACGTCGCAAAACCGTCAAAAACCATTTGCGACAGACGCAGGCTCGACTCACTGCGGTTCAGGGTTTCCCAGTGATTATTGCTGCCCGAGCGGGTGGAAACACTGTCTGTACCTTCACGGCCGT
Organism: Pseudomonas uvaldensis; assembly: GCF_021271205.1. Taxonomy (GTDB): domain Bacteria; phylum Pseudomonadota; class Gammaproteobacteria; order Pseudomonadales; family Pseudomonadaceae; genus Aquipseudomonas; species Aquipseudomonas uvaldensis. The sequence goes on along the minus strand of NZ_JAIWKS010000006.1, from coordinate 1,644 downwards.
ATCCGGCTGCAAGGTCCACTCTAGGCAGGTAGCCGCCCTTGGCTGCCTTCAATTGATAGTCGGCTGCCAGTCGGCTGTTCACGCCGGCCTGGATTTCAGGGTGGACATCGAGTGCCTGTTGCATGGCCTGCGGCAAGGTTTGTGCTTGTACGAAACTGGCGGCGAGGGCGAAAGGTAAAGCCTTGAGCAGATGCGAACGCATGGTTGGAAATTTCCCGAAAACTCTTGTCGTGGATCACAGCGAAACGTGGCGCTGCATCGGATGATGGCAACCGGAATGACCGTATGTCGGAAAGTTCGAAACAGGTACTGAATCTTGCACCGAAAGAACAGGCCGCCGCTTAAATATCAATGTGACATTACTGGCTTGATTGTTTAGGATGGGCCGCAGAAGGTCAATACTTTGGCATGAACAAATAAAACGAAAAAACAAGCCAAAATATTGACGATTTAATACGTCAAAATATTTCATCTACAGAATCGAAAACGTCCAGACCACTTCAGCCACAAGCTGCCGGGTCCATGGAAGTCTACAGAGCGTGGCACCCGGAGAGTCTTCAATGAGCAGTGTTGTTGCCGTCGTCAAAAGCATTGTTGGTCAGGTTTTCGCCGTATCCCCCGAGGGCATCCGGCGCGTACTCATTGAAGGTGATCGCCTGTACACCGGCGACCAGTTGGACACCGGGCCTGCCGGGGCCGTCACATTGGACCTGGCCGATGGCCGCACCCTGGACCTGGGTCGCGACACCCAGTGGAGCGCCAACGCGCCCGACTCATCTACCGATCTTGCGCAGGCCACTGCCCAGGCCGCGCCGTCCGTAGAAGAATTGCAGCAAGCCATTGCGGCGGGCGTCGACCCGACGACAGCCCTCGAAGCGACCGCAGCCGGCGCTGGCGAAGCGAGCGCAGGCGGGACCGCCGGGGGCGGCCATAGCGTGGTAGTGCTGGATGCCACGGCTGGAAGCGTCGACCCGACTATCGGTTTCCCGACGGAAGGTCTCGCGGCGGCTGCCGCTACCGATGACAACACCTTGGGTGGCGATACCACCGCCGACACGACCGCCAACGCCGTCGTCAATGCGACGATGACCCTGAGCGCCACGCCAACCCTGACCGAAGCCGGCGGCGTGCTGGTTTACACGGCGACCGTGACCCAGGCGCCGCTGACCGACCTGACTGTGACGCTGTCCAATGGCTCGGTGATCGTGATTCCCGCCGGACAAACCACCGGCACCGTCAACGTCCCACTGGCACCGAACAACACCGTCTACAACGACCCAAGCCAGATCAGCGTAACCGTTACCGGCACCACCGGCGGCAGCGGCATCGCCGTGACTCTGCCTACCGCACCGGCGGTAACCCAGATCACCGATACAGTCGACACCACCACCGTCACGTTGACCGCAGGCAATACGGTCACCGAAGGCGGCCAGATCACCTACACCGCGACGCTGACCAACCCGGCGCAAACGCCGGTGACCGTCACCTTGAGCAACGGCTCGGTCATCACCATCGCTGCTGGGCAAACCACTGGCTCGGTGGCCGTCGATACCCCAGCGAACGACGTCTACAACAACGGCAGCACTGTCAGCACTACGATTACCGGCGCAACCGGCGGTAATTTCGAAAATCTGGTACCGAGCC
>NZ_JAIWKS010000059.1 GCF_021271205.1 Pseudomonas uvaldensis | reverse complement strand
GTATACCACGGCCACGGGAATACGACTGGAAGGTGGCGCAGGCGACGATATCTACAACATTAATATGGGGCAGACCCCCACCATTATCGAACAGGCCGGTGGCGGTAACGATGAAGCCCGTGTGTCGGTGATCAATGCCAGCGGCACCATCCTGGCAGCCAACGTCGAGCGCCTGACCTACGTCGGTACTGGCGCCTTCATCGGTTACGGCAACGACAGCGACAACGTCATTACCGGCGGTTCGGGTAACGACACCCTATACGGTGGCGCGGGAGCGGATCAGTTCAT
>NZ_JAIWKS010000058.1 GCF_021271205.1 Pseudomonas uvaldensis | reverse complement strand
ATCGAACAGCTTGATCAGGCCCGCGGTGGTGGTGCAGATCAGCAACCAGGACGCCGGCAGCAGCGTGACCCAGACGTAGCGCTGGCGCTTCATCTTGATCAGCACCACGGTACCGAGCATCAGGGCGATACCGGCCAGCATCTGGTTGGAGATGCCGAACAGCGGCCACAAGGTGTTGATGCCGCCCAGCGGATCGATCACGCCCTGGTACAGCAGATAGCCCCACAGTGCCACGCAACCGGCGGTGGCGATCAGGTTGGCGGGCCAGGATTCGGTGCGCTTGAGGGCCGGCACGAACGAGCCCAGCAGG
>NZ_JAIWKS010000057.1 GCF_021271205.1 Pseudomonas uvaldensis | reverse complement strand
TTTGCTCGGCTCGTTCGTGCCGGCCCTCAAGCGCACCGAATCCTGGACCGCGAACCTGATCGCCACCGCCGGTTGCGTGGCGCTGTGGGGCTATCTGCTGTACCAGGGCGTGATCGATCCGCTGGGTGGCATCAACACCTTGTGGCCACTGTTCGGCATCTCCAACCAGATGCTGGCGGGGATCGCCCTGATGCTCGGTACCGTGGTGCTGATCAAGATGAAGCGCCAGCGCTACGTCTGGGTCACGCTGCTGCCGGCGACGTGGCTGCTGATCTGCACCACCACCGCGGGTCTGATCAAGCTGTTCGAC
>NZ_JAIWKS010000056.1 GCF_021271205.1 Pseudomonas uvaldensis | reverse complement strand
CGCTACGCCAGCGCCACCGATGTACATCTCGCCCGGCACGCCCAAGGGCACCGGCTGCCGGTGTTCATCCAGCAAGTAAAACTGGGTGTTCGCGACAGGCTTACCAATGTGCGGAACAAACCCATCCTCGCGGGCCATCGACACCCAACTCGAATAGGTCGTGGTTTCCGAAGGGCCGTAGAGGTTGCACAGGCGCTTGACGGAAGTCTGCTCGAACAGCGCCTCAACCAGACTGCGTTTGAGCGCTTCACCGGCGACGTTCACCGTGTCCACGCCCTCACCCAACCCACCCGACTCCAGCAACGCCTTGAGCGCCGAC
>NZ_JAIWKS010000055.1 GCF_021271205.1 Pseudomonas uvaldensis | reverse complement strand
CCGCGCCAACCACCTGGCCCGCCAGTTGCTCGACCTGGGCGTGCAGCCCGACCAACGCATCGCCCTTTGCGCCGAGCGCAGCCTGGAGATGATCGTCGGCCTGCTCGGCGTGCTCAAGGCCGGTGCGGCCTACGTGCCCATCGACCCGGCCCACCCCGCCGACCGCATGGCCTTCATGCTCCAGGACAGCCAGCCGCAGGCATTGCTGACCCAAGCGGCGCTGTCCCTGCCAGCCGGCGATCTGCCGCTGTTGCTGCTCGACACCGACGCCTCCCTGCAGGCGGCGGACGATGCCGCGTTCGACGCCAATCCGCAGGTGCCG
>NZ_JAIWKS010000054.1 GCF_021271205.1 Pseudomonas uvaldensis | reverse complement strand
TCGCGCCAACCACCTGGCCCGCCAGTTGCTCGCCCTGGGCGTGCAACCTGATCAACGCATCGCCCTTTGCGCCGAGCGCAGCCTGGAGATGATCGTCGGCCTGCTCGGCGTGCTCAAGGCCGGCGCGGCCTACGTACCCATCGACCCGGCCCACCCCGCCGACCGCATGGCCTTCATGCTCCAGGACAGCCGGCCGCAGGCATTGCTGACCCAATCAGCGCTGTCCCTGCCAGCCGGCGATCTGCCGCTGTTGCTGCTCGACACCGACGCCTCCCTGCAGGCGGCGGACGATGCCGCGTTCGACGCCAATCCGCAGGTACCT
>NZ_JAIWKS010000053.1 GCF_021271205.1 Pseudomonas uvaldensis | reverse complement strand
CTCGGCACCAGGTTTTCGAAGTTACCGCCGGTTGCACCAGTGATCGTAGTGCTGACGGTGCTGCCGTTGTTGTAGACATCGTTCGCTGGGGTATCGATGGCGACGGAGCCCGTGGTTTGGCCCGCCGCAATGGTGATGACCGCGCCGTTGCTCAAGGTGACGGTGACTGGTGTTTGCGCGGGGTTGGTCAGCGTGGCGGTATAGGTAATCTGGCCGCCTTCGGTCACTTCGGTAGATGCAGACAAGGTCAAGCCAGTGGTATCCGCCGAATCGGTGATCGTGGTGACCGCAGGTGTAGTGCTCGGCACCAGATTTTCGAAGTTGCCGCCGGTTGCGCCGGTAATCGTAGTGCTGAT
>NZ_JAIWKS010000052.1 GCF_021271205.1 Pseudomonas uvaldensis | reverse complement strand
ACCGCAAGGCGACACCGAGGTCGCCATTGCCGAGATCTGGAAAAACCTGCTGCACCTGGATCAGGTCGGCCGTCACGACGGCTTCCTCGAACTGGGCGGCCATTCGCTGCTGACCGTGCAACTGCAATCCCGCCTGCACCAGGACCTCGGGGTCGAGATCGACCTGCGCACGCTGTTCGCCCAGACCTCGTTGAGCGAACTGGCCCGGCAGGTGGAGCAGGCCGGCACCTCGCAGCTCCAGGTCATTGCCGTGGTGCCCCGCGACCAACCGCTGCCGCTGTCCCTGGCCCAGCAACGCCTGTGGTTCCTCGACCAGTTGGACCACGCCGCCAGCGTCGCCTACCACATGCCCGCCGCCTTGCA
>NZ_JAIWKS010000051.1 GCF_021271205.1 Pseudomonas uvaldensis | reverse complement strand
GCCGCAGGGCGACACCGAGGTCGCCATTGCCGAGATCTGGAAAAACCTGCTGCACCTGGATCAGGTCGGCCGTCACGACGGCTTCCTCGAACTGGGCGGCCATTCGCTGCTGACCGTGCAACTGCAAGCCCGCCTGCATCAGGACCTCGGGGTCGAGATCGACCTGCGCACGCTGTTCGCCCAGACCTCGTTGAGCGAACTGGCCCGGCAGGTGGAACAGGCCGGCACCTCGCAGCTCCAGGCCATTGCCGTGGTCCCCCGCGACCAACCGCTGCCGCTGTCCCTGGCCCAGCAACGCCTGTGGTTCCTCGACCAGCTGGACCACGCCGCCAGCGTCGCCTACCACATGCCTGCCGCCCTGCG
>NZ_JAIWKS010000050.1 GCF_021271205.1 Pseudomonas uvaldensis | reverse complement strand
TATCGCTGCCGGCCAAACCACGGGCTCCGTCGCCGTCGATACCCCAGCGAACGACGTTTACAACAACGGCAGCACTGTCAGCACTACGATTACCGGCGCAACCGGCGGCAACTTCGAAAATCTGGTGCCTAGCAACACGCCTGCGGTCACCACGATCACCGATTCGGCGGACACTACCGGCCTGACGCTGAGCGCCAGCGAAACCATTACCGAAGGCGGTCAGATTACCTACACCGCCACGCTGACCAACCCAGCGCAGACGCCAGTCACCGTCACCTTGAGCAACGGCGCGGTCATCACCATCGCGGCGGGTCAAACTACCGGCACTGTCGCGGTCGACACCCCAGCCAATGACGTTTACAACAACGGCAGTACC
>NZ_JAIWKS010000005.1 GCF_021271205.1 Pseudomonas uvaldensis | reverse complement strand
AGGCTCGCTCCCACAATGGGTCAGAACATCATCCGCCATTGTCCCATCAAGGCATGGCTGCGGTTGTCGTTACCCGTTTCACCGCTGTAACCCACCCCTAGCGTATGCCGTGGCGAGACCGTCAGGTCCAGTCCTGCTTCGAGAAGCAAGCTGTCACGATCCAGCTCGGTACCTTCAACTGTATAGGCATCTCCCCCGGCTACCAGGCTCTGGCGGGCGCTGCCCGTCACATCGCCGTAGATGTGTTTCCAACCGACGTTGAGGCGGGGTGTCAACTGCACGCCCTGATCAAGGGCAAAGACACGGGCGAGGCGCAGGCCCAGGGTGCTGTTGTAATAGTCCTGGGTCTGGCCGTCGACCTTCAATGCCGCGTCGCCACCTTTTTCCGTATAGCGGTCGCGTTCATAGCGTTGGTAACCCAGGAGGGCATAGGGTTCGACCACCAGAGGGGCGCTACCCAGGTTGTAGCCGATTTGCCCGAACACCTGCTGGGTGTTGGCATCGTAACGCCCCTTGAGACGATCAGTGAAACCGTTGAAAGCCACGTGGCGCTTGGTGCTGCCATCATGGTCGCCATAAACGGCGCCCAGGCGCAGGGCCCATGGCCCGCCCTGACGCAAGGCGTAGGCGCCCAGGTACCAACTGTCGAGTTCGCCGTCGAATCGATAACCGTCCAGACGTGTTTGCGTCTTGCTGCCGATGATTCCCAGGCGCCATTCAGGACTGACAGCCCAATCGGTCCCCAACATCAGGCCCTTTGTCGAATGTTTCAGGGCCTCGCTTTCCCATTGCCTGCCAACCACTCCGCTGTTGCCGATGGCCTGGACCCAGACCTGACCGTCGGGGGACGCGCTTCCCGGCGTTTGTCGGCCCATGGCCGAAAGCATGCCGGTGCTGATCGGGGCGATGCTGTTCAGGGTGGCATTGGCCAGGTCTGCCGTGGGAGAGCCGGTCAGTTGATCGATGGCATCGGCGGCGACGATTCGGTTGCTGCCCAGCAGGGCGGTGATGGCGGCGTTGGGCTTGGCAACGGGTTGAGCGGCGCGTGGCTGCCTGACGGCTACTTGCGCGGCGGGGGCTTTGATGGGGGGCTCGGCGGGTTTGGGTATCGGTACAGGTACTCTCGTTTTGTCGTCAGGTGCCTGTGCGACGGCCGGCGTCTGCACCGACTTGGGCTCCGGTGCTGGGATAGCTTGCGGTTCTCTGGCGTTCGCCGCGAATTCCCGACCATTATCGGACGTTGCGGCCGCGTCGAGCGGAACGTCGTTGCGGGCGTAGATCAGATTCACCTGTGTCGCCTCGTAACGGGGCGTCGCGGTCATGTAGGCAAGCTCATTGACGACGTTTCCGAATTCACCCTCGACCCTGGAAGCCTTGATAACGGTGTGTTCGCGGGAGTCGAGGTATTCCCCCGGTGCGGCATCGATCTTTAACGTTGCGTTTTTGAGCGCTGCGGTGCCTTCGACATTGATCGTGGCGCTGTCCCCGGCAGGATTGAGGCCGTAGACCAGCACTGCGGTTTCCGACAATGAGAAATCCCTCATCACCGAGGGGGCGCCAGTCGTTGGACCGACTTCCAGCTGCCCCGCCACATGCAGATCTCCCACTGTGCCGTTGCCACCGAACCAGGCCTTTTCATGCACATCGACACGGCCGCTCACCGTGCCCGAATTCGTCATCCGGGCACCGGACTCGATGGCCACGCCGTGCGTCACGGTCCCTTGATTGTCGAACCCGCCGAGGACCCCGACCTGACCCTGTATCCGGCCGGTATTGAGCAGCGTGGTGTCGGGCTCGATCACGCTCCAACCATCGAAATCGCCGGTGTGCGTCCAGTTGCCACTTGTGACATGCAACGCCTCGAAGTTAATCGCTTTATCCAAGTGGGGGTACTTGGCGGCATCCAAGCGCAGGACATTGGCTCCACCGCCTCCGTCCAGGACTCCAGGAAACTTTCCGCCTGCGCTGATGATCACGAGGTCGTTGGACTTGTTCCATATCGCGTCGCCCTTACGCGGTTTTTTCGCATGGGTGCGCTTGGTGTCGGCAGCGTTTGCGATCGCTTCGAGGCGCTCTTTCTGCGCAGCGGTCGTGGAGAGATCGGCGGGCGGCTGGGCCAGGGAAATGTCGGCGAAGCCGAGTACCAGAGCAACCGCCAGGGCAAGGTGTTGAGGCGGATATAAGTGTTGGGTAGGCATCGAATGTGGCCTCTCATGGGAAGAAGCCGCACTTTAGAAATTCCAACCCTGGGCGTGATGCCGGTGGTTTCCTCGTTTCTGGCGGGACATGAGGGATGCGATGCGTAGGTTGGGTCGAAGTGTGCTCACGTCATCGCCCGTTGACTTCCATGACGTGAGGCGTTGCCCTACAGCCTGATCGGACCTGTCTGTTTGACCGCCTGGGAATCTTCAACTCCGCTTGAGATATGCCTTCCCATAATGTCGCTCCATCCGCGCCTGGATCAGCTCCAGGGCGATGGACATCAGCCAGTAGATGATTGCCGCCGTGGTGAGCATTTCGATGTAGCGGTAGCTGGAGCGGCCATAAGACTGCGCCAGAAACATCACCTCCCAGACGCCCATCACCGAGATCAGGGACGAGTCCTTGAGCATGGAGATGAATTGGTTGGTGGTCGGCGGGATGATGGTGCGCATGGCCTGGGGCAGGGTAACGCGCCAGAAGATTACGGTGTCGCTCAGGCCCAGGGCCAGGGAGGCTTCGCGCTGTCCATGAGGCACGCCGAGAATGCCGGCGCGGAAGATTTCACTCAGGTAGGCGCCGTAGTTCAGCGACAGGGCGATCACGCCGGCGGCGATTGCGCCGGGAACCACGCCCAGTTGTGGCAGGCCGAGGTAGATCAAGAGGATCTGGATCAGCAGCGGGGTGCCACGGAAGAACGATGCGTAGAAGCTGGCAATGCCGAACGCCACGGCGCTGCTGGATAACCTTGCCAGGGCGGCTGCGAAGCCCAGCAGTGACGAAGCGATGATCGAACACAGGCACAGGAACAGGGTGAGCGCCGCCCCTTGCAGAAATCCATTCGGTGCCAGGTGCAGGCCGACCAGGTTTGGCAGCTTATCGAGGATGATGGAGAACTTCAGATCGAAGGTCAGGAAAAAACTCGCGAACAGCACCAGCATGGCGACCCAGGTCAGGTACAGCCGTGTGCGAAAGCCGAAGATTTTCTGCAGGCGCGACTGAGCCACCGCTTGCGGTGGCTCGGAAGGGGACGGGAAAGAGGTCATTGGGTGATGTCGGCGCCGATCCATTTTTGCGAGAGTTTGCTCAAGGTACCGTCCTGTTTCAACTGCGCGAAGACTTCACGCACCTTGCTGTCCCACTGTGCATCGCCCTTTTCGATGGCTACCGAGTTCGGTTCGGAATACAAAGGCTCGCCCGCCAGCTTGAAGCGCTTGTCTTCGGTCAGGCGTGGCTGGGCGGTCACCAGGTTGGTCAGTACCGCGTCCAGTCGTACCCCGGCGCCCAGGCCCAAGTCCTGAAAGGCCACGTTGTCGGTGTCGTAAGGCGCGATTTGCACGTTTTCGAAGGGGTAGCTCAACTGAGTGTCTTCAGCGCCTTCAATCACCAGGTTCTTGTTCAGGTAGCTCTCGTAGCTGGAGGCGCTGGTCAGGCCGACTTTCTTGCCGCTCAGGTCCTTGGCGCCCTGGATGCTGTCGTCCTTGGCGTTGACCACGATCACCGCCGGCGAAGCGTAGTACTGCACCGGGAAGTCGAAGACTTCGGCGCGCGCCTTGCTCGGGGTCATGGAGCAGATGCAGATGTCGTAGCGACCGCTCCAATGCCCGGCGGCGATCACGTCCCAGGACGGCGTTTCCAGGCGCAATTTCACGCCGAGTTTCTGCGCCACCGCCTTGGCCACGTCCACATCGAACCCATCAAGTTGGTTCTGCTCGTTCAAGAACGAAAAGGGCGGGTAGCTTTCCATCAGGACGCCGACCAGTTCCTTTTTCTGTTCGATGCGGTCCAGCGTTGCACCGGCGAACGCTTGCGATGTGGCGGCCAGCAGTGTCAGGCCGAGGGCCAGCAGTGGTTGAAGTTTCATGTAAGGCCCCTGGCTGAAAATACAGGTTGTGGTTAACTAAAGAGTGCGTATTAAATAGTTATAAGAACGGCTCCGGTAGTGAGTTATTTTCATAAGCTTATGAGTGAATCGCATATGGGCTCAGCAAAGACAGTCATTCTGGATGGCGGCATGGGCCGCGAACTGCAACGCCGGGGCGCGCCGTTCCGACAGCCCGAGTGGTCGGCGCTGGCCCTGAGTGAAGCGCCCCAAGCGGTTGAGGACGTGCACGCGGCTTATATCGCCAGCGGCGCCAACGTCATCACCAGCAACAGCTACGCGGTGGTGCCGTTTCATATCGGCGAAGCGCGTTTCGCCGAGGAGGGCCAGGCATTGGCGGCGCTGGCCGGAGAGCTGGCGCGGCGGGCCGTTCAGGCGTCCGGCAAGGCGGTACGGGTGGCAGGGTCCTTGCCACCCTTGTTCGGGTCCTACCGGCCCGATCTGTTCGATGCGTCCCGCGCCGGCGAATTGCTCGCGCCTCTGGTGACCGGACTGGCCCCCCATGTCGATCTGTGGCTGGCCGAAACCCAAAGCTCGACGGTCGAAGCGAAGGCGATTCACGCCGGCTTGCCAAGCGACGGAAAACCGTTCTGGCTATCGTTTACCTTGAAGGATGAAGACACCGACGAAGTGCCGCGCCTGCGTTCCGGGGAGCCAGTGGCGGATGCGGCGGTGGTGGCGGTGGAACTGGGCGTGGAAGCGCTGCTGTTCAACTGCAGCCAGCCGGAGGTCATCGGCGCTGCGATCGATGCCGCGCGGGAAACCTTCGAACGCCTGGGTGTGAAGATCCACATCGGTGCCTATGCCAATGCATTCCCTCCACAACCGAAGGAAGCGACGGCCAACGACGGCCTGGATCCATTGCGCGACGACCTCGATCCGCCGGGTTACCTCCAGTGGGCCGCCGACTGGCAGAAGCGCGGCGCGAGCCACTTGGGCGGTTGCTGCGGGATCGGGCCGGAGCACATTGCAGTGTTGGCGCAAAAGCTGGCCTGAACCCTTTAGAAGACATGGCGGCTTACACTTCGCCGCCGTCGCGATACATATGTATGTCATCGCTGATCGAACGAGGCGATAGGTTCCCGGTTCCTCAACAACAACCGGGACCTCTCCTTGAAACCCATCAGCCTGTTACCCAACGGTATTCGTTTTCAGCCGCATACATTCGCCGATCAATGGCTCGGTCAATGGGGCCTGACCGGTGACGCGCAGGTTCAAGTCACTTACCAGGAAGTGACGACCATCGATTCGGCCGCCGAGCGGAAAACCGCCTGGGTTCCATTGCGCAGCGCCGTCACCCAAGGCTTCCTGGCGGCTCATCAAAGCCGGGCCTCTTCTTCCGCCTCTTCGCCCCGCGACGGCTGGGTCTATCCCCACCGAAGTCACATGGCCCTGGACTACTCGTCGCTACGCGCCCATGGTAAAGCCCTCTCGCAAGAGGTCCTGCAGCAATTGCGAGCCGGCATTGCGCCCGGTTACCAGGGCATCGGACAACCCGTTGTCACTGAAGTGGATGCCCAGGGCAATTTGCTCGGCGCCCGTGAAAAAGAGCAACTGCGACAACTGGGTCTCCTGGATGCCAATCAGGTGAAGCTGGCCCGATTGTTCGCCGCGCTTCCAACGTTCGACACGGTACTCAAGAACCTGCTGGTGAGCAGGATCAAGGCCAGGATCCCCGAAGGAAAATTCCATGCAACGGCACTCCAGCAAATGGACCCGGATCACTGTTACGTGAATCACTTCACCGTCGACTCGACGGGGCAGCGTTCGCTGATTTCCTCGCAACGCTTTACCGATGTCCTGCTGAGCTGCCTGGCATCGGATACACCGCCCACCTACACAGTCGCTGGCGTGGGGTTCTTCGCTCGTCCGGATGCGGTGGAAGAAGCCGACAGCCTGCTGGCCAGCCCCTTGGATCAGAGGACCGCAGCGACCATGGAATCGGTCTTCTACATCGCTCAGCCGGTAACTGACGAAAGCCTCAAGCGCCAGTTCCTCGATGACCTTATCGCGTTTCGTGCGAACAAAAGCGTAGGGGCCGTACTCGATACGCCACCCCCCTCCACGGCAGAAGCGGCGCTGGCTCATTTGTTGGGCCGGCGCTTCCTGTATCTGTTCGATCTATACAAGGCTGATCGGGATCCGACCCTTCAACTGACCCAGAGTGAGCGCAACCTTCGCAACGACGAAGATCGTCTGCTGGACCTCATCACGACCCATCCTGCCATGGCGGACCGAAACCGCCTGCTGCGGGCGCCCATTCCCCATGCCTACGCCGTCATGCTCGACATGGGTGCCGCGACGCCCCGTAAATGGCCGGGTGCAATGGTGATCAAACGGGCCGATCAGCCTTTCTTGTTCCTGTATTCACTGGAAGGCGGGATACAAAGGTTCCGCACCGTCCAGGAACTGATCCAGAAGACAGACCCCCTCTTCGAGGGACAAAAGCGCAAGATCAGGGATATTTCCTCTGAATTGTCAGGGCACGTCTTCGAAACAGCGGCCGATGACCTGCTGCGCTGGCAAAGCACCGCACTGGACGCCTATCTGAGTGCTCCGGCAACCGGATTGCTCAGCTTGCCCGCCTTCGTCCTGGGTGTGGACGATGCGCTCGAGCTGCCCATGTTGTCCCTTGCCGGGCCCTTGGCTGTCCGCCAGGAGGCGCTGGTGGAAGACAATCGCCCCGATTTTTTCAAAGCGGCGAGTTCTTCCCAGAGATCCCATTACCGCAGTCTGGAATTGCGGGCACTGGAGGCTGCCTTTACGTTGGCGAGCAGCGATATCAAGACTTTGCCGCTGTTCACTCGCCAGAAGATCAGGCAGTACCTGCAGACCACCGTGCACCCGGATATAGATCCCGATCCGGATCAGTCCATGGTCACATTTTTCTATGGCAAAAGGGCAAACCCGAGGCAGTCCCGTGTTACCAGCCTGACCCAGTTGGTATTGGATAACCTGCGACCATCCCAGTACCCGAACGCCATGAGGGAGGTGCTGAGTGTCTACATCGTCGATTCGGACGGCGAGCGTATACGGAACCCGGCCAACGGTTATTTCGTCACGCTGAGCGGGAGAGAACTGGCCAGGATGGTGACGAGCATCGATGCCGGTGGAAGTTATGAGGCCATGCTCAGGGAAGAAATGAATAAACCGGCCTACAAGAAGGCCTGGCAGACCGCGTATCTGGCGAATCTGAAATTCAAGGGGCATGAGGCATCGCTCAAGGGCGACGCCGTGTTCAAGACCCGAGTGCTCGACAAGGCTTTCAGCCCACCGAAATCGACGAAAAAACTTGCCCTCTGGCTGGACGCTGTCCTGCGCTCGCCATCGGCCGAGGCGCGCCCCCCGGTCATGGGGCGCACGGTGCATGTCCATGGTCTGGTTCTGGGCGGCAGCATGGCCGCCGGCGGCCAGCACGTCCGAATGGGCAATGCAGTCAGCATCAATGGAGTGCTGGTGTTTTCCGATCAAGAAGGGCCGCAGATCAAGGGCACCGTGGGCGTTTATTTTCCCGACAGTCCCGAGGGCGAGGATTTCCATGAGTTCGCTGACCTGAGCGATGGGGTTGCCGAGCTGTTGCCACGGGAGGACTGGCAGGCGTATTTCCGCTCACGCATTTCCACGAATGACCCGGTACAGATAAAGCGGACCTTGGGCCAACAAGGCGGACGCCCGCTGATCCGCGGCGCGTTGATTGCCGGTGATCTGCTTGAAGTGCTCCATCGGGCCCACGTGAATTTCCACAGTGCCCATGCCGATCACCGCTCCAACAGCAATCGCAATGTCCGCCATCAAACCTATGGCAGGCTGGGACAGATGGTGATCGAGATCGTCATGGAACTGGCCGGTATGTTCCTGGCACCGGGTTTCCAGATGCTCAAGAGCGCTATCAAGACCGGCTTGCTGATTTACCGGACCGGGGCTATCCCGCTGAACCTGAAGACCCTGGCATTCGTGCATGCCGTGGCGAACCATGGCGGATGGCGCCTGACCCGAGGCGCGGCCGTATCCACTCGCGGGCAGTCCTTTTTTCGGGCGGTGACCGCCCGCCAGAGCCAGGACGAAGCCCTGGCCGGACTTCCCCTGGACGCAGCGATCTATGGCCCTTATGCCGTGACGGATGCATCGGTGATACGCGGGCTGACCGCCGACGCCCGGGGGTTCTACCGCGCAACGGTCAGCAATGCAGCTACCGGTAATGTGACGGCGCGTCCGGTGTACGTGCGGCAACCCGACGGCACGGTGTTCCGTGTGCATGACCACACGAGGCTGGATACAACCGAGGCCACCCTCGTCAACCCGATGACGGGGCTGGATATCCGTTCCAGCGGGGTGATGCGCAGTACCGTGGCGCGGATGTCCGATGGGGAATGGCGTGCAGTGGGCTTCGGCCGCGGCGGTGGAAAGCGACCGGGTGATCCGGCTCCGCAGCCGGGGCCGTCGAAACCCAAGATAGCGGCCATTTCGTCCTCCGGCCTCTCCGCGCAGATCCGTACACCCGGCACCTGGAACAACCAGCTGATGGACCTGATTCCGTCGATCATGACGCGCCTGCCCAGTTGGCCGCAAAACCGCAGCCTGCTGATCATCAACAGGCAATCGCCTGAACACGTCTGGGAGGTGCGCTTTACTTCCGGGCAGGAAGAAACCATCTATCCGATGGAAAACCATCCCGACAGGACGGATACGGATATCGTCCTGGTTCGCATGACCCAGCACCATTACAGCCTGGAGTTGGGAGGTAAAGTTGTGGAAATCCCAGGTGATGGCGATTGTTTTTTCAATGCCGTCACCCGCGGGCTGAACGAAGGGCAGGCCCAGGACGCATTTTCGATGCAAGGCTTGCGAAACGAAGTGGCCGACTATGTTGATGGCAATCCTCATATCGGGCACTACGTCGCACCACCCCCCACCCGAGCTCAAGAAGCGCTCTTCGAGAACGCGCCCTCGCTGGATAACTTGTTGGGCCAGGCGGCGATGCTCGACCTGACCCGGATCGTTTATGGCGCGCCCAATCCCCATCGTCTTTTCCAGCCGACCTTGCGTTACCTGGACCTACATGCAAACAGCTCAGTGCGTACGGCGATCACCGCAGATCCTGGCACCCGATTGCCGCCGGAAATTCTCCAGCAGGTCGGGCGCTTATTGTCGCAGCGGCCTCCGGCCAGATTGGCGCCCAGCATCAACGTGCCGTACTCCGGAGAAGAAAGACAGGCCATGAAGCAGCTGTTCGAAGACCTCCTGATAGGTCCTGTCGAGCATCAGCTGGTGCAGCAACTGCTTAATGATCAGTTCTTGCTGATTTCCAACGATGTGGCGCACATCCTGCTGGAATATGGCGTCACCGCCAGACAACTGATAGATCATCATCCCAACAACAGTTCGGCCTACGTTCTGCATGAGGAAGCGCTGCACGGTCATCTGGACGAGGATCAGTTGGAAGCGCTGCTCGACGGAGCTTACCTGGTCAACCGCGATGATCTGGATGATGCCAGTGACCTACTGCTGGCCGATGCCGGCAGGTACGTCGAGGAGACGTCTGAGCTGTTCGATCATTTTATCTACACGGACACAGCCGAGCGGACCGTTGATTTGCTCAGGACGGCCCTCGGGCGTTTCCCCGACTTGCTGAGGCGGGCGAATCTACTCCTGCGGTCGCCGGTCATCGCGCATAACCTGGGCGGCCTGTTGCGCGTCAGTGAAGTGGCCAGGTGGTTACGTAATCCCGCTCTGTCCGACTTGCGGTACCAGCTCATTGCCGAGTATGCCAGCAGCCGCCATAGCGAGTTGCAGCGCACAGAAAACATCAATATCGACTGGATGCAGTTGTTCGACGACCGGAACCTGCAAAGTATCGTCACGCGACAAGAAGAGCTGGCAGATTTCCTGGTGTTTCTGGGAGGTGCCTGGGGCAACATAATGGACAACGATATACCTGCGGTCGGCAAACTGTTCAGCTTCCCGGGACAGCTTCCGTCCAATAGCAGGGTTGCGTTGTTATTCGATACGCCAAATCTCTGGAGCTCCTTGCAGAAACTGCGCAGGGACTATGCCGGTCAGATCTGGGCCGACCTGATCGGGCCATATTTCAGCGACGCCACCATTCGACGTGCACTGGCCGAACCCAGGGTACTGAATTCCGAGCTGCATCTGGCCCTTGCCTTGAGAAGCGCCCTTGGACCGGAAGAGTTCCGCGCCAACCAGATCATGCAGCGCCTGCTCTCCGTCGGCCAACGCCGGGCCCAGCAGTATCTCTACAATTTTGATTTCCCCACCAACCGCCTGGGCCATAGCCGTCTGGATTTTGCGGTGTATGTGGAGAGCCACTTGACCATCCCGGACTGGGCCTGGCAATACGCAAGGCGTGGTGTCACTCCCGATTCGCTGAAGCAGATTGGTGAGATGAAGCCCAAGTCTGAGTAAGTGCTATTGGTTTGTGGTGGCTGAAGTGTCGCCATCGCGAGCCCTGCTCGCGATGACGGACCTTCAGTCAACTACCTGCGTCCGGCACTCCACCAGACTGCGCACCTGCCCACCCTCGCTCTGGTTCTCCTCGCTCAACCATCGTTCGAACCCCGCGCCAATCGCCGGCCATTCCGAGTCGAGCATCGAATACCAGGCCGTGTCGCGGTTCTGTCCCTTGACCACCATGTGCTGGCGGAACACCCCTTCGAAGGTGAAGCCCAGCCGTTCGGCCGCGTATCTGGAGCGGGCGTTGGCGTTGTTGCACTTCCATTCCAGACGCCGATAACCCAGGGCGAAAGCCTCTTTGGCCAACAGGTAGACCGCTTCGGTGCTTTTCGGCGAGCGCTGCATCGGCGCACCAAAGGTCACATGGCCAATCTCGATGCGACCCTGGGCCGGTACGATGGACATCAGGCTGAGGATACCCTGCACATCGCCACTGGCGCGGTCGATCACGGTGAAGAAATAGGGGTCGGTGTTGGCGGCGTGGTTGTCCAGCCACGCGTCGAAAGCCTTGCGCTCCGGGAAGGGACCATAAGGCAGGTAGTCCCACAGCTTCGGATCGGCGCCGGGGCCTTCCAGGGCTTGCCAGAGACCGTCACCATGGCGCGCCGGATCAAGCTTCTCCAAGCGGATGAAACGGCCTTCGATCAGCCGGGTGGACGGCGCCGGGACACCTTTCCAATCGGCGAGTGAAATCGACATGCTGTGCTCCTAAAGGGCTTGGCGAAATTGAATGAAGCCTGGGCGTTCGGCGATGCGTTCATAAAGCTGGATCGCCGTTGCATTGGTCTCGTGGGTCAGCCAATGGACCTTGCAGCACCCGTCGGCCTTGGCGGTGGCGTAGACGAATTCGATGAGCTGGCGACCGATCCCGGTGCCCCGGCTTTTTTCGGTCACCAGCAGGTCCTGCAGGTAGCAGGAGTTCTCGATGCTCCAGTTCGAGCGGTGGTAAATGAAATGCACCAGGCCTACCGCAACATCGCCGTCCCAGGCGAGCGCGCCGTGGGTCGGCTCGCGGTCATCGAGCAGGCGTTGCCAAGTGCTTTGGGTGACCGCGTCCGGCAGTTCGGTCTTATAGAACCGCAGGTAGGCCTGCCACAATGGCAGCCAGGCGACGTGATCGGCAGCGGTGACTAAGCGGATCCTGAGTTGGCTCATCTTCATTCCTCGGTCGATGGGACAGGCATCAGGCGTGCGAGGGCCTGGTCCTGTGGGGTGGGACTGGCGGCGAGCCCGTTGCGCACCCCGGCTGCATCGGCAGGGGTGCGGTTCTGGCTGAGCTTGCGTTTGCCTTCCAGGCGCTGGATCGGCAAGGCGAAGCCGACGATGGCCTTGAGCATGCTGTCGATGTAGTCGGGCGGCGCATCATCGACTTTCCACGGCTGGGCGCGGCCGGCTTCGTGACGGTCGGTGAGGGCACTTACCAGGTTGCGCAAGCGATGGGCGTCGCTGAAGACTTCGGCGGTGCCGTAGGCATGCACGGCCAGGTAGTTCCAGGTCGGCACGACTTTGCCGTGCTCGGCTTTGCCGGGGTAGAACGCGGGGCTGACGTAGGCGTCGGCCCCGGCGAATATCACCAATGCCTCGGCGCCGGCTTCCAGGTCGCGCCATTGTGGGTTGGCCCGGGCCAGGTGCCCGTACAGGGTACCGTTGGGACCTTGCTGCGGGTCCAGCAACAGGGGCAAGTGACTGGCCTGCAAACCCAGCTCGCCTTGGGTAACCAATACGGCCAGGCGGCATTCGCCGATCATGTGATGCAGTTGGGTCAACTCTTCAACGGCAAAGGCTTTGGGGTTGTACATGGCGATTTTCCTTGGCGAATGCGTACATCCTAGGCAGGCTATTGGTCTGTTGTAAGAGCCACTTTCAGCAAATTCAATCGGACCATTTTGAGGGTGCTGTGATGACCAATGCGGTGCCGCCGCTGTCCTTCAATCCCGCCGGAATCGAGCTGGACCGGCGCCACGGGCTGAGTCGTCAGCTTTACCAAGCCTTGCGTTCGCGGGTGTTGGACGGGCGCTTGGCCAGTGGTACGCGCCTGCCGGCCAGCCGCGATCTGGCGGCGGCGCTGTCGATATCGCGCAATAGCGTGGTACGGGCCTACGATCAGCTCTATGCCGAGGGTTTCATCGAAGGGCGAGTGGGGGACGGCACTTATGTGGCAACGCTGTCTTCATTGGCGTTGCCCTTGAAAAACATATCCACAAAAGTATCCACAGGGTTTTCTACAGGCTTATCCCCAGGTTTATCCACAAAAACCTCTCTGGATTGGCTCGATCTGCCAGTGGCGCCCGTCAGTAAAGTTATCCACAGCGGTGGCTTGGAACGGGTCGAAAAGCATCATCTGAACCCGCCGCCCAGTGGACCTCCCCGGGCATTCCGGGTCGGCGTACCGGCCTTCGATCTGTTTCCCTTCGACGTCTGGGCCAAGCTGAACGCGGCTTTCTGGCGCAAACCGGATCTGCAGCAGTTGTGTTATGGCGACTCCCAGGGCGACGCACGTTTGCGCAGTCTGATTGCCGCGTACTTGCGAAGCTCTCGGGGCTTGCACTGCACGGCTGAACAAATTGTGATCACCAGTGGGGCCCAACAGGGCATCAGCCTTTGTGCACAGCTGTTGGTGGATCCTGGTGACATTGTCGCTGTGGAAAACCCTGGCTATCGCGCCGCCGGGCATGCGTTTTCGGTCGCCGGCGCCGAAGTGCGCGGAGTGCCTGTGGACAACGAGGGGCTGGATTGCGCAGCGCTCGGTACGTTGAGCAACTGTCGGCTGGCGTACGTCACCCCGTCCCACCAGTATCCGCTCGGTGTCGTCATGAGCCTGGCCCGGCGGCTGGAGCTGCTGGCCTGGGCCGAACGCAACGACGGCTGGATCGTCGAGGACGACTATGACGGCGAATACCGCTACAGCGGCGCGCCGCTGGCTCCGCTGGCGGCACTGGATCGCCAGGGACGTGTCCTGTATGTCGGGACATTCGGCAAAGTCGCATTCCCGGCCTTGCGACTGGGCTATCTGGTGTTACCACCGGGTCTGGTGGACGCCTTCGCCCGTCGCCGTGCGGTGGACGTGCGCCATTCGGAAGTCAGCACCCAGGCGGTGATGGCCGAATTCATGGCGGCCGGGCATTTCCAGCGGCACATCCGGCGCATGCGACGGGCCGCGTTGGCGCGGCGCGATGCGTTGCTTGCGGGGTGGCCGAAGGCTATAGAAGGTGTCGGAACCTTGCCCACGGTCGTGGCCGGGCTGCATGTCACGGTGCCGGTGGACAGTGTCGAGCGCGAGCGTGAACTGATCGACCAAGCGACTCGCGCAGGTGTCGAAATCAATGGACTGAGCAGTTATTGGCTGCCCACCACACCGGCGTCGAACGTGCGTGCCGGGCTCGTGCTGGGGTTTGCGGCCGTCCCGCCAGTGGCGATCGACGCGGCACTGGCGAGCCTGGACAGGGCATGGAACGGGGACGGTTGAACACTGAGCACCAAGGGACGCCCAGTGCTCGGGGTTATGCTGGTCGTTTGGGAAAAAACACTTCTATGGCTTGATCTACGGCGATCTCGCTACGGTAATGGTCGATCAGTTGATGCTGGTTGAGGTCGTTGGTCACATCGGCGGCTTTGCCCAGGTTGACCTGTTCCGGCGTCTTCAAGCGTGCAGACAGGAAAGCGTGAGCCGGTACCCAATCGGTCGAATAGTGGAAGTCCGCAAACCAGAGGGTTTTGTTTTCTTTCAGGTCCTTGATCTCATACCTGTCCAGGTAACCATACAAGGGGCCCTTGATACGTTGTCGGCTTTTTTGCTTGCTGATGGAAATCTGGTTCCGGCTCTTGAGCCAAGTAACGCTGCTCATGGTGGGTGGACGTTGTTTGATGACCTTGAGCACGGCTGCAAACCCCTCGTCATACAGAGCCTTCGCGGCCTTCTTGAGGTCTGCGCTCGTGGATTGGGCGATACGCCGGTCCTCGGCTGAGACGTCCACCGTTTCGTTCGAAGTCGAGTCCAGTGCTTTGGTGATCGCGGCGCCGACTTTCTCCATCCGGCTGGCATGGGCGTTCAGGATCACGCCGAGACCAGCCGGCGAGCGCGAGGGTTTCTGCAGGTTTTCCGCGACTTGCACCTTGAATGCCGTCAAGCCGTTGATCAACGCCTTGCCCTTCGTCACGCTGGTTTTAAGGGGGGGAACGACCGACGGCATGCTGGCCGGCGGGACGTCGGCATTGACGTGGGGCACCCATTCGCCGCTCTCCTTGCGATGGAACGTGGCGATGATCTTCTCGGAAAACGGGTGTTTGACGTCGACCCAATCCGTTTCCTCCTTCAGCTTCGTCAAGCGAGGTTCGCCACTGACCAGGCCCCAGAATCGCGCCCTGATGAATCTTTTTCTCGGCCTCGGACGCTTCTCATAGGCGGCGCCCGTAGTCCGTCGGTTGCTTCTTTCGTCCAGCGCCTGGGCCAGATGATGCAGTGTTCGCCGCTTGAGCTGGCCGATTTGCTTGACCAGTCGGTTGAGATCAGCCAGCCGAACGCTGTCCTTGTACTCACTGGCAATATATTCCAGATGCTCTTCGATGGCAGAGAACTGTTCCGTCAGGCTGCCATAGGCGTCGATCTGCTCGTCGAGGCGTATCACGCTGCGCTCTTCAACGGCATCGTGCAAGCTCTGGAAGGCGACCGTGACGTTATCGACCACCTGGTTCAAGTCCGCCCAGCCCTCGGGCATGGTGCTGACGCTGTCGAGTGACAGGCAAAGATGCCGGTACATGTCCAATTGGATAAGCCGGATCGCATCACTTCCGTAGGCGGGCATTTTTCCGCGGTGCTGGCGCAGAAATTCAAAGCCTTCGCGGCCCAGTTTCTTGAGCCTGGCAAAACGGGTCTCCATGTAATCCAGGCGCTCGATCATGTCGTCGCCCACTCGGATCATGTTGTCGGCAGCGTCTATGTGTTCCTGTTCCAGGCTTTCGACACCGGCGGTGGTCATGTCCATGGCTTTTCTCAGGGCTGGGGTAAATCGCTCGTTCAGCGCGTCTATTTCCTCGAACGTGAAATTGATCTGTGCGTTCAGGTAGCCCAGCCTGGCCTGGGGGGCGTCGGGCCTTGCCTGGAAAACAGGCCATTCAGTCAATATCCTCAGCGCTTCGTCGTAGCTTTCACGTTGCGTCTTCAAGGTGCTGAGGTACACGTCGCGCTTGCTTTCCTTGGCAGAGCCCGAAGCCTTGTTCATCTCCTCGGCGTTCATCGTCAGGAGCTTCTGGTTCTGCGGTTTACTGTTCTCGATTCGGTTCAGCTCCGACAGCAGTTGCGTGCTGAGGCGTTTTGCTTCGGCGAGGACTGCCCGCCTGGCGCCTTTGGATCCGAGGCCACGCAAACGCAGTCGTGTGTCGACATGCCATTTTCCATGTGTGTCAGCCATCAAGGCTGGGCCGATACGGGCAGGATTGGCCTCGTCGACAATGAAAACCCGATCATCCTCCACCGCGACCTTGAACCAGGTATGCGCCACTTGTGTGTACCAGTCCTCGCCTCGTGGATAGAGGCCTTTGAGCGCGCCTTCGGTCTCGGGTTGCTCCAGTTTCTCGGGTTTGTCGATACGGAAGGTTTCGAGGAGTTTCACGCCTTGCCCCGATTTGCTGATCAAGGCACCGCTGGAATGAATGACGGCGTAGTGTTCGGGTAACTGTTCGTTACCCTTGAGCGTTGGGCGTTTTTCGATGACCAGATCGATTTTTTTCAGATCCTCCAGTTCGATCACCACCTCCGACGCTGTCGATCGACGGCCACGCTTACCTTCCCTGGCGTGGGCGATGGCATAGGCAGTGATAGCCATTGCCATGTTCAGCAGCAAGTCGACAAAGGCTTCCCATGTGGCTTGGCTGTTGGATGTTTCGTCGTCCTGGGTCAGGGATTCGACGTCGTCGAGGATCTGCCAGAACCAGGCGGCGGTGCCGACGGCCGAACCCAGGTAGGGCAGCGCCAGGTTGAAAATCAACCAGCCAGCTTGCTTGAAGGTCTGCCAACGGTGTTCGCTATTGGAAATCGATTGACGATCGGCCAGCTCGGCCAGGGCATTGGCGTTTGCCTTGAACAACTGTGGCAGGAAATCCGCGCCCAGGGTGTTTTCACTCAGCCTGATAGGGGCACTATTGGCCCATGCCGAAAAAGGATCGGTCACAAAATCGATAATGGTCCAGGGGGAGGGCAGCGGGCCTGAAAAAACGTATCGGCTGTAGTTTTCACGCACGCCGTCGGGTAACCAGGCCAATACCGATTGGCGCAGGGACGCGGTTTGCTTGATGGCATAGATCAGGTTGCTGAACGATGGATACTGACAAAGCTGCGGTTCGAGCAGCGGCCGGTACAGCAGGCAGGGACCGGCATCCGGGCTTTCGGGCCCGATCACGAACATATTGGTCACGACGTCCTCTGAACCCCTCTGCTCGGAGACGAACGCAAGCTTGCGTATCACGATGGTCTGCCCGTCGATCTTGTGATCGGTTTTCTCGGGCTCCATCAGGGCGCATACATACCGGTAGCCCCGTTCATCGATGTTCCCGATTCCACGGATCTTGCTTTCCAGCGCGAGCAGGGGGAGCTGGACGTGCAGTTGGGAGGTGAAAAGGCTCTGGCGACGGCTTGACTCTGTCGGATCGGCGAGCAATTTGCTCTTGATCAGCTCGGGATAGGCACGACCGATATCGACTTGGGCAATGAGCTTTTCGAGATAGTCGACCGACATCCACTTGGGCAGGGCGGTGCCATCGACTGATCGGACCGTTTTATCGCCTGGAGGCAGCGCCATCAGGTTCTGCAAGGCCAACTCCACCAGGCTGAACCGGGCGGTTTCAAATTTCCCCGGCACAATGAAGGTGCCCCAGGCGACCAGACTGCGGATCTGGACCTGTATTTTTTCCAGGTCCAGTGTCGAGGCGTCGGCATGTTCCGATTGCATTTGCTGCTTCAGGGCCGTCAACGTATAGCGCTTGATGGATGGAATATCGTCCAGATAGGTCTTGCCTGCATGGGCACTGCTCAGTGCCGAGAGGCTTTTCATGTGTTGGGCGAACAGGATCTGGTCTGATACCGATGCGGCTTTCAACCAGTCGGGTATCTGCTTCTGGAACCAGTCTTCGGTCGGATCGTTATCCACGTCCAATTCATCGGAAGAGGACTGCTCGGTTTCGCTCGGTATGAACCGTTGCAGAAACCCGGGCGAACCAATGATCTGGACCTGCATGGCGATCAATCCACAGGCCTTGTGGTCGAAGATATTGCCGTCGGGTTCGTAGAGCCGCCATTGGATTTTCCTGCGCACGCCGGTCCCCAGGTGAGCGGGCAGGGATTGCCCCAGCGCATGTTGTGAGTCGAATTTCTCGTAGCCGTTGCGCAGCGAGTAGGTCAGGATGACTTCCTGGCCGTCTATTTTGCCGCTTAGCACCATGATCGAATTTTCGTTTACGCGAGTTGCCTCGTCGCCGTTGACCTCATCGATGTCGATCAAATACGCGTGAGTGTCAAAGCGGTCGTGCGCCTTGCGATCCTGCTGGTCGGGGTAAAGGTAAAGCAATCTCGCCATGACGCATTCGGTCGCGGTCCAGCCCTTGACCTGCCTGACGTCCCAAAGCTTGCGCAATGTGCGGGAAAGTTCATGCCAGCGCGGCCCGGATGCACCGAGCGAGGCGTTCCAGTACGCCAGTTGCTGTTCCTGGCTGGCGGACAACATGGTGGGCACCAGCTCGTTGATCATGTTGCCGATCTGCCCGATGCGCACTGGCAGATGTACTTCGGGCGTAGTCAGCGGCAGTTGCGTCAGATAATGCAGACCCTCGACCAACATGGTCGATTCGTTTTCGCCCACCCGTTCGGCCACCATGCTGCTCAGGGTTTCATAGCGTGTGGGGCGTTCCACGATTTCGCCATCGACAATTTCCCAGTTTGGCTCCCCGACGACGGTGTTGTGTGGGTCGAGGTCCAGTGCCGGATAGAGTCTCTTGAGGGCTTTGCGCAAAAGTACGGCAGCAACTTCCGGAGAGGTAGGACCGGCCAGCAATTGGTTGAGTACAGCATCCCTGAGGCTGGCTTCAGGCGTGGATTGCGCGGTTGTTCTTAAGGTTCGTGCCATTCGAGTCTCCCTGTCTCGCGATGCATCCAATCCCCGAAGCCAGATGCTTCGGGGAGCCCATGCTAGGAGTGGGCGAGACAGGGAAGGTGGTAACTATGTATATGCCGCAGTGGATTACTGTCCGGATTTGATCCGCGTCCAGGCCCGGGTCCGTGCGCGCTCGGCATCCCTGGGCAAGGGTTGCAGGGTGTAGAGCGTGGCCATGGCGGTCTCGGTCGGGTACAGGTTGGGGTTGCCGCGGATCGCCGGATCGACCATTTCCGTGGCGTCCTTGTTCGGGTTCGGATAGCCGACGAAATCGCTGACCGGGGCGATCACCTGCGGCTGCAACAGATAGTTGATGAAGGTATAGGCGTCGTCTGGGTTCTTCGCTCCTTTGGGAATGGCGAGCATGTCGAACCAGATCGGTGCGCCTTCCTTGGGCAGGCGCATGTCCACGGTCACACCGTTCTTGGCATCCTTGGCCCGGTTGGCCGCCTGGGAGAAACTGCCGGAATAGCCCACCGCCACGCAGATGTCGCCATTGGCGATGTCAGCCATGTACTTGGAGGAGTGGAAATAGGTGATATGCGGGCGGATCTTCATCAACAGCGCTTCGGCCTTGGCATAGTCCGCCGGCTTCTTGCTGTTGGGGTCCAGACCCAGGTGCTGCAAGGCCAGGGGCAGGATTTCCGAAGGCGAATCCAGCAGCGCCACGCCGCATTGCTTGAGCTTGCTGATGTTCTCTTCCTTGAAGATCAGATCCCAGCTGTCCACCGGCGCGTTGTCGCCCAGGGCTGCCTTGACCTTGTCCGGATTGAAGCCGATCAGAATGGTGCCGTACATGTAGGGCACGGCAAATTTGTTGCCCGGATCGTTGGCCTCGATCAGCTTCATCAGCTTGGGATCGAGGTGGTTCCAGTTCGGCAATTTACTACGGTCCAGCGGTTGGAATACTCCGGCTTCGATCTGCTTGGCGAGGAATACGTTGGACGGTACCACGACGTCGTAGCCCGAATTACCGGTCAACAATTTGGCTTCCAGGGCCTCGTTGGTGTCGAAGATGTCGTAGACCAGCTTGACCTGGCTGTTCTGCGCCTTGAAATCTTCCAGGGCCTTGGGCGTGATGTAGTCGAACCAGTTGTAGACGCGCAAGGTGCGCTCTTCAGCCTGGACAGCACCGCAAAGCAGCGCGGTGCAAAGGGCGGGGACCATCAAACGCTTGAGTCTGCTCATGCTTGTTTTCCTCATTGGGCGCTTTGAAAACCTTCGAGAACGTTCACCGCATTGATGCCGATTTCGGCCACCGCATAGCCGCCTTCCATCACGAACAGCGTCGGCTTGCCGAGCGCGGCGATGCGCTTGCCCATCGCCAGGTAATCCGGGCTGTCGAGCTTGAATTGGGAAATCGGGTCGTCCTTGAAAGTGTCCACGCCCAGAGAGACGACGATCACATCGGCGTCGTAGCGCTGGACTTCGTCACACGCCTGTTCCAGGGCGGCGCTCCAGGTGTCCCAGCCTGAACCGGCCGGTAGAGGATAGTTGAAGTTGAAACCTTCCCCGACCCCTTCGCCGCGCTCATCCGCGTATCCCAGGAAGAACGGAAACTCGGCCTCCGGGTGGCCGTGGATCGAGGCGAACAACACGTCGCTGCGCTCATAGAAAATCGATTGGGTGCCATTGCCGTGGTGGTAATCCACATCGAGGATCGCCACCTTCTCGTGACCCTGATCGAGAAACGCCTGGGCGGCGATGGCTGCGTTGTTGAGGTAGCAATAGCCGCCCATCAAATCGCTGGCGGCGTGATGCCCCGGCGGCCGGCACAAGGCAAAGGCGCTGCGGGCGCCGCGCTGGATGTCGGCCTGGGCGGTGAGGGCGACCTGAGCGGCGCTGTAGGCTGCCTGCCAAGTGCCAGCGGTGATCGGCGCGCCGCCGTCGAAGCTGTAATAGCCGAGCTGGCCGTGCAAGCTGGCCGGGATGATCGTGCGCAGGGTCCTCGCCGGCCATGTATAGGGCAACAAGTCGCCGTCGCGGTGGTATTCGGCCCAGCGATCCCAGGCACCCTTAAAGAACGCCAGATAGGCCGGGGTGTGGATGCGTTGGATCGGTGCTAGGCCGAAGTCCTGTGGCGCTTGCACCGGACCCAGTGCCCGGGCCTTCACCCGCTCCAGTACATGATCGGCCCGGGAAGGCATTTCGAAGCAGGGCATCAATTGCCCATCCATGATTTCGCAACGGCCGTGGTGCAGGTGATGATCGTCCGAGTAGATCGTCAGCATTTTTGTCCTCCGCAGGGCTGATCCGGTTGCTTACAGTCTTGCGGCGGGCGGCGTTTCAGAGAACGGCAGGAGAGGCCAAAAGGGGATCAGAATGGCCAAAAGGTTTGACCGTAAATTGTCCTTGTTTTGGACGGATCGGCGCGGAAGTGAATAAAAAAATACGTGGGCCAGATTAACTGGGTAGAGAGGTACGGCAGATAAAAAAGGCAACCAGTTGGCCGCCGTATTCACAATCGGCCATGATTCTATGCACTAGCCGAAAGTTTGACCTGATGCGAACCAGCGAGTGCACCGTCTGGCTCGTCGGACGAACCACGCCGGATACGGTCGAGCATTCGCAGGTCCATTGAAGTAGTGACACGAGCTTTTCGCAGGCCGTGCACAAATGAGCCTCGGAAAGTGCCTTGCCCTTTGTGTTTGCCGGCTTTACCGCTTTGGGTTGCTTTCAATTTGCTCATTTTTCGATCACCTCTAAAGTGATGCTATTACGCATCAAGGGTCAATACAAGGGTACCGTTCACCATCCTGAACTCGTTCTCGATATATACCGGGACTGCTCCGGGTAATGGTTTATCGATTTCAATGTAGTCTGCGCCGATGATCTTGCAGTACTGGATAACGGCGAATATGCAGAGTTCGATGACTCTTCCCTTCAAGGGATGCTGGCCATTTTCCCGTTTAGGATGCCCTTCCAGTAGCTTGATCCGTACCAAGGTACGTTTGCCGCTGGGTGTGGCAAAGCATAGGCCGCATAACAAATCTCCATACCACAGCGCGAGATCGAAATGCCGGGCATCGTTTTTAATGACCCCTGGTGAGTCATGCCAAGGGAAGCCATATTCTGATTCCCACAGATCGAACTGTTCGAGGGCGACGGCGTCGATGCCTCCGAATCGCACCAGTGCGAAATCAAGCGCGTTCGTGGGCTCAGGACCTATTGAATCTCCTCCCAGCAATGCTAGTAACTCGTTAGAAGCAATACGGGCTGCACTGGCATAAGCCCTCCACTCCTCAAATTTTCGCTGTGTGTGTCTTGCCAATTTCTCAATCCCTGGTTTCGGCGAATACGATGATCGTCACACCGTGCACCTGTGGTGTTCCTTTACACATGGCGTAAACGGAAAAAGGAGCGTTGGAACCGCTGGGCTGGGTGGCTTACAACCAAAAAAATGAAGCAGACCCGACGCAACGCGCCGGGTTTCTGTCTGGAAAAGCTGTCCGCTATCGCGGATCGACATTTTCCAGCGCCCGGTTCGCCAGCAATGAACTGAGTTCGATCAGTTGCTGAATGCCAAGGGCAACATGACGTCGCGAGCCGTCCAGTTCGAATGCCAAGTCATTGACCATCGCATCAGCCGATGTCAGGGTTTCGCTGAGGTTGGCGAGCAGGCATTCGTTGTCGATGTCTTCTATGACGGTAAATAGCTGGCCCGGCTGAGTACCGGCTTTAGGTTTTTTCTGTTTGGGTAACAGATAGAAGTCCAAGGTACGTTTGGCGTCGTCGTCGAGCTTTTTTGCGTTTAGGCCGTCCAGGTAAGGTGAGGAGGGGTCTGCCTCTGGAGGGTTTGGGGTTATTTTGAACATTTGCTGAGAACTCCTTGGTTTAGCCGCAACCTCTTCCCTACTAAAAGAAGGGTGGCGGCTGTACGCAGGTTAGTAGACCGGGGAGCTCAGCATTGCCGGCGCGCCGAAGCGCCCTGCGTACAGCCACCATCAAGCACAGGGTGGACCTGCTTGGATGGAGACTCATACATCTTACCGAGAACCACGGGCTACTAAACCCGACCACTGATGGGCAGTGGCAGGAAAACGATAGAGTCCGGGGGCAAGGCGCACAAGCCGGCGGATTCTGGCGTAGTTGTAGGCAAAGGCGCAAGGATGTGTGGCTTGACGGAGGTACGGCGGTCAGGACGAAAGCGCTTACCTGTGGGAGCAAGGCAACTCCCCACATAGCCTCCATAGCCGGTGTGGCTTGCCGACGACAGCGGCTCAGGGACGGAACTGACTCGGCGCTACACCACTCCAGCGCACGAAGGCATGACGGAAGCTCGCGGTTTCGCTGAAGCCCAGCTTTTCGGCGATTCGGTGGATCGGCAGTTGGTCTTCGCACAGCATTTGCTTGGCCCGTTCGAAGCGCAGTTCATCCAGCAGCTCCTGGTAGCTGCAGCCGCAGTCCTTGAGGTGTCGGCGCAGGGTGCGTGCCGAGCAGTTCATCTGTTCGGCCAGGCCTTCCAGGCCGGGGGCGGCTTCCAGCTGGACGTTGAGCAGTTGGCGGATCCGTTCCAGCCAGGCCTGGCGTCCGGTGAACTCGATGTTCTGCTTGCGGCAGCGTTCGACCATGGCGTGGTGGGTGACGGGGTCGGCCAATGGCAAAGGCTGGTCAAGCCAATGCCGGTCGAAGGCAAAGGCATTGTCGATGGCGTCGAAACGTACCGGGCAATCGAAGTGTGCGGCATAGCGTGCCTGATAATCGGGCGCCGGGTGCTGGAAGCGTGCGCTGCGCAGTGGCAAGACATGGCCGAGCAGGTCGTTACAGGTGACCCGCAGAGAGACCATGCAGAATTCGGCGTTGAACGCCGCCAGGGCCGGGTTTTCCCGGTAGTCGCTGGCGCTGAACCAGACGTGCTGGCCGTCGTCGTCCAGTTTCAGGTCGAAGAGTGTTCCCAATAGCGCCGGATAACGCAGCGCCAGGCGCAAAGCGTCACCTAAGGTGGCACTGGTGAGCAGCGCATAACCGAGCATGCCGTAGGACGACACGTGCATGCGCAGACCGAGGTCCAGGCCGATGTCATGCTTGCGGGCCACGGCGTTGACGCAAACCTGCATTTCCTGATTGGTGGTGATGCGGGTGTCGGCCCGGTCCAGGTCCGCCGTGCTGATGCCGCTGCCGGCCAACAGCGCCTCGCTCGGCAGGCCTTCGTGCTTGAAAGCATCGAGCACCAGAGAGACGGCGTTTAGCGTAGTGAGGTGGGAATGAAGCATGTTGTTTTCCGGCCTTGGGACGCTGTATAGCGAGCAAGTTGTATGCCGGGCAAAGCGATAACCCAATACCGCACAACGCCGTAAAGGGCTGTTTACGCTAGCCGGTAACGGTTGCGGCTCGCGTTTTACGCAGGTCGCAGATTTCTACACGTTACCTGCCACTGGGAACAACCATGTCGATTTCAAACCCGGCCCCTTCGGTCGCAAGCTTGCCACGCCCCCTGCGAACCGATGGCGAGATCACCTCGCTGGCCTTGAGTGTGCACCTGCTGTTCGCATCACGGCCTTCACTGATGGATGTCGCACGGACGACGCTTCGAGAAATACTCGCCGAGCACGACCCCGCGTTGGCGCCTGCCGCTGCAACGGCCGTGATCCTTGAACCTCAATGGCGCCTGGAGGGCGGCCAACCGCACAAAGTGGGATACAACACCCATGAGTTGACCGAGGTACTGCTCGAGCGCTGTCGGGGTGTGGGTGTCAGGACGTTCAGCCAAGGCAGCTTTCTTGCGAAATTCCCTGGTGCGGAGACGCCCCAAGGCGAAAAGGTCCCCTTGGGTGAGCTCCAGCAGATGCTCGATGAATCGGCCTCCTTGCTGATTGAGTCCTACCAACAGCACCTGGTGGATTTCTGGAGCACGGGCACCCCCAGCGTCTGGCGACAACTGTCCGATCTGTTCAAGGCGCAATTGCAACAGGCTGCTTCGGCGCTGATGGGCGAAGAACACGCCACCGTTCAGGCCGTCCTCGATTATCCGGAGCAGGGGCTGCGACAACAGGCCAAAGGGCAGGGCACCACCCGAGCCTACGTTACGTTTGTCTATGAGGGAGACAGCGACGTTCCCCATGCGGAGGACGTGTTGGTATTGGCCATGACACGTCAGATGAATGGACGAGAAGTCGCTTTGCTCTACACGTTGTCGGGCGGTATCGAGGTGTTCGGTTCGGTGGCGGCGATGGAGGCGTCCTGGTTCGGTGCGCGCCGCGCGGCGGACTCGAAGCTGAGGAACTACACACCCGAGCAGGACATCTTCGACGCCTTGACCCTCTGTCTCCTGGAGCGTCAGTTGCAGCTGCTTGCCGGGATCAAGCCCTCGGTTTATCCCGATACGGCCAGTCTTGAGCGCGAAGTGGCACAGGTTTCCAGCCCCAGTACATTGCTGGGGGCCTTTCGCTCGGGGCATGAGGCCAGGCTGTCGACATTCCAGGATGTGCTTCCTGCCTGGCTGAAGAGCGCACCGTTGGCGGATCGTAGCGCCTACAGTCGATTGCTGTCATCGCTGGCGGCCCAACATCGAAGGCAGGCGTCATTCATGACGGGTATTCCGAGCATCCTCGAGTTTGCCGGCCAGGCGCTAAAGGAAAAGATGCTGGAGGATGATCCCGCGCGCAGCGATATCTCAGTGAGCGAAATTGAAGTGACCTTGTCTCGAGTGAGCAATTCCTCCTTCGAGATCGTCGATCCGCCATTTCCGCCCCGCCGCAGTGAAGCGCAAACCCGGACGTTTTCCGAAATGGCGATCAAGAATCTTGGCGCCTTTCCCCGGGTTCAATCGAAAATCACCTATCAGGGGGGCAATCCCCCCGCCTGGATGACTTATGAGTACCTGCGGGACCTGACCTCGCGAGCCGACATTGGCCAACACTACCCCGAGCTGCTGCGACGCAAGCTGCTGGACGATCCTTTGGATTCGGCTCGCAGGCAGCAGGCCTTTGGCGACCGCCTCGGCATCCTGTTGCCGTTGTTGGCACTGGAGCTGAAGATCAAGAAGAGTCTGACGGATCAGGCTTATCGCTCCGTCGTTGCGGTATTCCAGCCAAGGGCTTTCATCGATTTCGCGGCCGGGCATGAACCGGTCGTCAGGCCCTTGGCCTTCCTGACGGAGGCCAATGCGACGCCCGACGTGGTCGGCAACATGTTTGTGATCGGTCCCAGGGATGCCGGTCACGGGCCTCATGTCCTTTATCGGCCTGCATCGTCCGCGCCCTTGATGGAGTTCGCTTCCCGTGCCGCGCTTTTTGACGCCATCAAGGATGTCGGCGCGTTGCAAGGCAGCGTGCTCGCCGGGCTCGGGCCTTCTGCACGGCGGATCTACGCCAACGGCGGTTTCCAGGAGCCGCACATCGGCCGGGTGCTGCTGTCCGACGTCACCTCTCCCCGGACTCCTGAGCCCGCATTGCTCGGCACGGAGCTGATCCAGGGCGATATTGCCGGCGCCCTGTACAAGGCGTGCGCCCAGGCGTTGATCGAACAGGCCAAACGGGCCTCGGTGTCCGACTCGCAGGCGCGTTGGGACAGTTTCACGCAGTTTGGCTGGGTAGCGTTCAACCTGTTGCTGCCGCTGTTGGAGGGGCCTGTAGTGATGATCGGCCTGTTGGCCCAGCTCACGGAGCGGCTTGATGAGTTCGTCGACAGCGAGGGGGTGGAAAACACCGGGGAAGCCTTGGCCGAGGTGCTGATGAGCCTGGCGCTGGTATTGGTGCATGGAGGTTCACGCCGGGGAGCGATCAGCCGATTGGAGGAACGGCCAGTGACCGAGGCTGAGGCTCCGGTTGTCCCGCCGGGTAACGCAATCATCAAAGAGCCGGCATCATCTGCTTCCGCCAACCCTTACGGGGCGAAGGCGCGGCTGGTCTATGGCTGGTCGAGCCCTCGTGCCCGGTTTTGCGCCCCTGAACTGACCAGTCTCGACACCTTCAAACTGGCGGCTCCTTCCACATTGCAAGGCTTGGTGGTTTCGGGTGAATACCAGGGGCTCTATCGACGGGGCAGCCTGTGGTTTGCCCAGGTCGAAGGCCAGTGGTATCGAGTGTCACGCCGGCTTGAGGGGGTGGTGATCATCGACGCCGCCCACCCGGCGCGAACCGGTCCCTGGCTTGAACAGGATGGGCAAGGTCGCTGGAGTCTGGGACACAGCCCGCGATTGCTCGGTGGCGCGGGTGGGCTGAGCGTCCGTGCCGCAAAAAAACTCAAGAGCCTGGAGAAGAAGGGGCGCGATCTGCTGGGCACTCTTGATCAACAAATGTCTGACGCCGGTTGGTTGTCCAGAAGTGAGCGTCCGCCTATCGATGTTGAGGATCTCATCGTCGGCAAGGCAACCGAGTTCGAGCGCTGTGCCGAGGAGATCGAGCAGTTGACGCAGGCACTGGGTGACCAGGCCCCGCGAATGTTGATCAAGGATCTGAGAGCCGGTGCCAGGCGTCTGCGGGAGTTGGGGCGAACCACCCGCATCGCGATGACCAAGGCAAAGCTGCCCAACGTTGGCGCGGTGGAGTATTTGTTGCAGGAGCAGGAGATCAGTATCCGCAAGGCCGGTGGCCGGGTGGATATTTCAGACAATAAAGGCAACGACTTCCTGCAGGTCTACGAGATTCGCGAGAGGCGCAACAACCGCGTGCTGTGGTTCGCGCATTTCCATTATCTGAAGCAGGATGCGGCAGCGGATGCCTTTACCAAGGCTCACCTGAAGACGTACGAGCAGGGTGGGCGGGGCCTTGAGTTCCAGAAAGCCCAGCAGAAAGCCGGCCAGGCGGTTGAGAGGATCTGGCGCGCCGACATCGGCAGCGCCGCCGCCAAGGCGTTGTTTCTCTCGGTGTAGCGGTGTGAGGCGGGGGCACGCTCGCGCCTCACCGGTTTGCAGGGTTCAGCTCAGCTCACCGCACAGATCCAGCTCAACCAGCCGGCGGACGTCTTCCACGGCCAGCCCGGCGCCGATCAACGCTTGCAGCTTGCCGAACGCCGCCTCGCGGGTCATGCCGCCGCCGGACAGCACGCCGACACCGCGCAGACGACTGCCGGCCTCGTACACGTCCAGCTCCACGCCACCTTCATGGCATTGCGTCACCGCCACGACCACCACGCCGTTGTCCCGCGCCCGCTGGAGGCTGGCGAGGAAGGCCGGATTGTCGCTTGGGCCGGTGCCGCTGCCGTAGCATTCCAATACCAAACCCTGGATGCCACTGCCGAGCAGGCCGTCGAGGATCTCGGCACTGATACCGGGAAACAGCGGCAGCGCCGCTACGTTGGCCAATTGCTTCGGCTGGCGATAATCCAGCTGCGCTGGCAAGGACGAGGCTTTCACGCCACCGCCCTGGCGCTCCAGGCGCTTGAACGGATGACGACCGAAGCTGCGCACCTTGGCGCAACGGGTCGGCGCCAGCAATTCGCCATGGAAGTACAAATGCACGCCCGGCGCCAGGCCTTGGCCGAGGGCAACCAGCGCGCCGCTGAGGTTTTCCCAGGCGTCGCTGTCGGTCACGCCGGCCGGCAGCATGGAGCCGGTGAAACAGACGCGGGCGTGCAGGCCCAGCAACTGGAAGCTCATCGCTGCGGCGCTGTAGGCCAGGGTATCGGTGCCGTGCAGGATCAGCACGCTGTCGCAGCCTTGGACGTCCACCGCGTCAACCACTGCTTCGCGCAGTTGTTGCCAGTAAGCCGGGGTCATGTTGGCGCTGTCGATCAGCGGCGACATTTCCCTGAAACGCCATTGTGGGACGACGAGTTCGGGTTGGCTGTGCAGGTAGTCGCGCATCCGCGCTTCGAAACCGGAAGCCGGGGCCAGGCCGTGGGCACTGGCCTGCATGCCAATGGTGCCGCCGGTGTAGAGCACCATGACGTGCTGCGCGGCAGGGTAAGAGGCGGATTTCATTGATGGGTCTCCTGGACGAATGCACCTTGCGCCCAGCATGCCTGCGTGCGCAAGGTGTGTCACGTCGAGTGGCAGGACGCCACTCGTTGCGGTCTGTCGCGGCGGGTGGCGGGGAGCCACCCGCCAGGGCGATCAGCGTTGCGTGGCAGGCGTGCCCTGGGCTGCGCCTTGCTCGCGTGGAGCCGATTGGCTTGGGCTGGTCGGCCAGGCCTTCGGGTCCAGGTCCAGGTCGGTGAATTTGCTGGAGTCGAACACTGGCTGCTTGACGCCGGCGCGGCGCTGCTCGTCGTAGTCGCGCATCACGCGCAGGCCGACCTTGAACAACATGGCCAGGGCCATCAAGTTAACGAAGGCCAGGCAGGTCATGGTGATGTCGGCGAAGGCGAACACGGTCGAAAGGTCCTGCATCGAACCCCATACCACCAGCGCCAGCACCAGGCCGCGGAAAATCATCAGCACGGCGCGGTTGCGGCTGAGGAACTGCAGGCTGTTCTCGCCCAGGTAGTAGTTATAGAGGATGCAGGTGAAGACGAACAGCGACAGCGCGACGCTGACGAACACGCGACCCCAGTCACCGACCACGGCGGCCAGCGAGTTCTGGGTCAGGACGATGCCGTCACCTTCGAAGCCCGGGGTGTAGAAGCCCGACAGCAGGATCAGCAGCGCGGTGCAGGTGCAGATCACGAAGGTGTCGAGGAACACACTGAAGGCTTGGACCACGCCCTGGGCGCCCGGGTGTTTCACGGCGGCCACGGCGGCGACGTTCGGCGCACTGCCCAGGCCTGCTTCGTTGGCGAACACGCCACGCTTCACGCCCATCACGATGGCGCTGCCGAGCAGGCCGCCGAAGGCTGGGTCGAGGCCGAAGGCGCTCTTGAAGATGGTTTCCAGCATGGCTGGCACGTATTCGATCTGGGTGCCGATCACGTACAGGGTCACGCCGATATAGGCCAGGGTCTTGACCGGTACCAGCAGGTCGGACACCGCGGCGATGCGTTTGATGCCGCCGATGAAGGTGATGGCCAGCAGCACCGCCAGGACGATACCGGTGTGGCTTGGGTCGAAGGCAAAGGCGTTCTGCAGCGAGTGGGTCACGGTGTAGGACTGCAGGCCGATGAAGGCGAAGCCGTAGGTGACCAGCAGCAGGATGGAGAACACCACCGCCATGCCTTTCAGCTTCAGGCCGTGCTGGATGTAGTAGGCCGGGCCCCCACGGTACAGGCCGTCGCCGTCGGCGCGCTTGTAGACCTGGGCCAGGGTGCATTCGAAGAAGCTGCTGGACATGCCCACCAGTGCGGTGACCCACATCCAGAACACGGCGCCCGGGCCGCCGAGGGTTACGGCGATACCGACACCGGCGATGTTACCGGCGCCGACGCGGCCGGCGAGGCTCAGCATCAGGGCCTGGAACGAGCTCAGCTGGCCAGCCTGGCCGTGAAGGGACTCTTTGAAGACACTGAACATGTGGCCGAAATGGCGGAACTGGACGAAGCGCGAGCGGATCGTGAAGTAGCCACCGAGTCCCACAATAAGCAGGATCAGCACTTTCCCTGAAAGGAAGTCGTTGATGACTTCGAGCATGGATTATTCCTCGCTGTTTTTTGTTTAAGCAAATACTGGCCGCTGGAAACATCGTGTTACGACGGCCGACAGGCGGCCAGGCAGGTCAAGCGATGTTTCGTCCCGGTCCATTTCGCGGGTTGTTATTAGTTCGGGTTCGCATGTTTTAAGGGGCGCTTGTTTACGACCTCGCATGCGAGAGGGGCGGCACTATACCTATCAGTGCGGTGCCCGTCTGCACAGTTGTGGTGCGTCCGACGAAACAGCCTCTTTAGTTGCCTGGCCTTTCGGTCAGGTTCTTGTGGGGCGAGTCGGCCCATGATGGCTGACGGCGCGGGTTACAACGGCAGCGCGGCGTCGTTTATCACGAGTGGTCTCGGTCCTACAGGTTCGGTCATCCTTTCGCTATCAATTAAAAAAAGGGCTTGGGGAAAATCCCCAAGCCCTCAAAAGGTGAGAGGTGTCTAGTCCCTCGACCTGGTGAGCAATGGTCGCGTCGATCACGCTTTGAGCGGAACCAGACGCGGGGCAATCATGTTTTCGGGGCGCAGGATGTCGTCGAGCATCGCCTCGTCGAGCAGGCCTTCCTCGCGCACCAGTTCCAGCACGCCGCGGCCGCTTTCCAGCGCGACGCGGGCAATACGGGTGGCGTTCTCATAGCCGATATAGGGGTTCAGGGCGGTGACCAGGCCGATCGAGTGCTCGACCAGCTCACGGCAGCGCGCTTCGTTGGCGGTGATGCCCACGATGCAGTGTTCGCGCAACATGTCCATAGCCCGTTGCAGCAGGCGGATCGAGTCGAAGATCTTGAAGGCGATCAGCGGTTCCATCACGTTCAGTTGCAGTTGGCCACCTTCGGCCGCCATGGTCAGGGCCAGGTCGTTGCCGATAATCTGGAACGCCACTTGGTTGACCGCTTCCGGGATCACCGGGTTGACCTTGCCGGGCATGATAGAGCTGCCTGGCTGGCGGGCCGGCAGGTTGATTTCATTGATGCCGGTACGCGGTCCGCTGGACAACAGACGCAGGTCGTTGCAGATCTTCGACAGCTTGACCGCGGTACGCTTGAGCATGCCGGAGAACAGCACGAAGGCGCCCATGTCGGAGGTGGCTTCGATCAGGTCGGCGGCCGGAACCAGCGGCTGGCCGCTGATGGTCGCCAGGCGCTGTACGGCCAGGGCCTGATAGCGTGGGTCGGCGTTGATGCCGGTGCCGATGGCGGTGCCGCCCAGGTTCACTTCGGTGAGCAGTTCGGGCGCCAGGGTTTTCAGGCGCGCCAGGTCTTCGCCCAGAGTCGTGGCGAAGGCACGGAATTCCTGGCCGAGGGTCATCGGCACGGCGTCTTGCAGCTGGGTGCGGCCCATTTTCAGGACGTGGCTGAATTCTTCGCCTTTGGCGGCGAATGCCTGGATCAGGCTTTCGAGGCTGGCCAGCAACGCATCGTGGCCCAACAGCAGACCCAGACGGATCGCGGTCGGGTAGGCGTCGTTGGTGGACTGCGCCATGTTCACATCGTTGTTGGGGTGCAGGTACTGGTACTCGCCCTTCTGGTGGCCCATGGCCTCCAGCGCGATGTTGGCGATCACCTCGTTGGCGTTCATGTTGGTCGACGTGCCAGCGCCGCCCTGGATCATGTCCACCACGAATTCTTCGTGGAAATCACCGCGGATCAATCGTGCACAGGCTTCGCTGATGGCTGCGTGCTTGGCTTCGCTGAGTTGGCCCAGCTCGCGGTTGGCGTCAGCGGCGGCTTGCTTGACCATGGCCAGACCGACCACCAGTTTCGGGTAATGCGAAATCGGAACGCCCGAGAGACGGAAGTTGTTCACCGCTCGCAGGGTCTGGATGCCGTAGTACGCTTGCGCTGGTACTTCGAGTACGCCAAGCAGGTCTTTTTCTGTGCGGAAAGATGCAGCGGAGGACATGACGGAAATCATCTCGATAAGGACCCGGTCTGAGCCGGAACGCTGGGGATGCTAGGCCTTCGAGAAAATTAGGGCCAATGCTGTTAAACACTGCCCTATGCATATTCGGCATAATGCCGGTGTGACGTCGCGTGGGCGGCGAACGTGTGACCTGTTTTGGTGCGTGGGTCGGGAGGAGTGATGAATCTTGAAAGCAAATGGCTCGAGGACTTCAGTGCCCTGGCCGCTACCCGCAGTTTCTCCCAGGCGGCTGAGCGTCGCTTCGTGACGCAACCGGCCTTCAGCCGACGCATCCGCAGCCTCGAGGCGGCGCTGGGGCTGACGCTGGTCAATCGCTCTCGCACACCGGTCGAGCTGACGGCGGCGGGGCAGTTATTCCTGGTGACCGCGCGCACGGTGGTGGAGCAACTGGGCGAGGTGCTGCGTCATTTGCATCACCTGGAAGGCGGGCAAGGCGAGGTGATCCAGGTGGCGGCCGCTCACTCCCTGGCGCTGGGCTTCTTTCCACGCTGGATCGCGCAACTGCGCAACGAAGGCATGAACATCGCCACGCGGCTGGTGGCCACCAACGTGGGCGATGCCGTGCATGCCTTGCGCGAAGGGGGCTGCGACCTGATGCTGGCGTTCTACGACCCGGATTCGGCCATGCAGATGGACCCGGAGATCTTTCCGTCGCTGCACCTGGGCCAGACCGAAATGCTGCCGGTGTGTGCCGCTGGCGCCGACGGCAAGCCGATGTTCGATCTCGAAGGCGAGGCCAGCGTGCCGTTGCTGGCCTACAGCGCCGGGGCATTCCTCGGTCGCTCGGTGAACCAGTTGCTGCGCCAGCGTGCGCTGCGTTTCACCACCGTCTATGAGACAGCCATGGCCGACAGCCTCAAGAGCATGGCGCTGGAAGGCCTGGGCATCGCCTGGGTACCGCAATTGAGCGTGCGCGCCGAGCTCGCCCGGGGCGAACTGGTGATCTGTGGCGGTGCGCAATGGCACGTCCCCCTGGAGATCCGCCTGTACCGCTGCGCCCTGGTGCGCAAGGCCAATGTACGGTTGTTGTGGCGCAAGCTCGAGGGCGGGGTAGCGCAGGGCGTCGCCCATTCTTGATAACGACACATAACCCCTGTGGGAGCGAGCTTGCTCGCGATAGCGGTGGGTCAGCCTGCATCGATGTTGCAGGGTTGCCCTGCAACATAGAATCTCCCACATAGGGAATTTTGCGGTGTGCTTTCGCTGACCCGCCGGTCAATAAAACTGCTGTTTAACTGCAAATGACAGATGGTCGCGACGGGGGCTGTTTATCTGCTTCATTGCGGTATACTGCGCGGCCTTCGGCCGGTCCAGATCGGCCATTATTCGTACAACAAGCCACGCCGGTTTCCCGCGTGGCTTGTTGTTTTTTGACGCGCCCGCGGGCGCCCAGAGAGAAGAGGCACGACGATGAGTGCACTGGTTGGCGTGATCATGGGCTCCAAGTCCGATTGGTCCACCCTTAGCCACACCGCCGATATGCTGGAAAAGCTCGGCATCCCCTATGAGGTGAAAGTGGTCTCTGCCCACCGCACCCCGGACCTGCTGTTCCAGTACGCCGAAGAAGCCGAGGCCCGTGGCATCGAGGTGATTATCGCCGGTGCCGGTGGCGCGGCTCATCTGCCGGGCATGTGTGCGGCCAAGACCCACCTGCCGGTGCTGGGCGTACCGGTGCAGTCGTCGATGCTCTCGGGTGTCGACTCGTTGTTGTCCATCGTACAGATGCCGGCCGGCATCCCGGTCGCGACCCTGGCCATCGGCAAGGCTGGCGCGATCAACGCGGCCCTGCTGTCGGCGAGCATCCTGGGCGCCAAGCACCCGCAATTCCATACCGTGTTGAAGAAATTCCGCGCTGAGCAGACAGACAGCGTCCTGGACAATCCAGACCCGCGCATTGCCTGAGGTGGTTGACGAATGAAGATCGGTGTAATCGGTGGCGGCCAGTTGGGCCGCATGTTGGCCCTGGCGGGTACGCCCCTGGGGATGAACTTCGCTTTCCTGGACCCGGCGCCGGACGCCTGTGCCGCTGCATTGGGCGAGCACCTGCGGGCCGACTACGGCGACCAGGATCACCTGCGCCAACTGGCCGATGAAGTCGATCTGGTGACCTTCGAATTCGAAAGCGTCCCGGCCGAAACCGTTGCTTTCCTGTCCCAGTTCGTTCCGGTCTACCCGAGCGCCGAAGCCTTGCGAATCGCCCGGGATCGCTGGTTCGAAAAGAACATGTTCAAGGACCTGGGCATCCCGACCCCGGCCTTCGCCGACATCCAGTCCCAGGCCGACCTGGAAGCCGCCGTTGCGTCCATTGGCCTGCCGGCCGTGCTCAAGACCCGTACCCTGGGTTATGACGGCAAGGGCCAGAAAGTCCTGCGCAACCCCGAGGACGTGGCCGGCACGTTCGCCGAGCTGGGCAGCGTGGGCTGCCTGCTGGAAGGCTTCGTGCCGTTCACCGGTGAAGTCTCGCTGATCGCCGTGCGTGCCCGCGACGGTGAAATCCGTTTCTACCCGCTGGTGCACAACACCCACAAGGACGGCATTCTCAAGCTGTCTGTCGCCAGCACCGACCACCCGCTCCAGGCCCTGGCCGAGGATTACTCCAGCCGGGTGCTCAAGCAGCTGGATTACGTGGGCGTGATGGCATTCGAGTTCTTTGAAGTGGACGGCGGCCTCAAGGCCAACGAAATCGCTCCTCGGGTGCATAACTCCGGCCACTGGACCACCGAAGGCGCCGAGTGCAGCCAGTTCGAAAACCACCTGCGGGCGGTAGCCGGGCTGCCGCTGGGCTCGACCGCCAAGGTCGGTGAAAGCGCCATGCTCAACTTCATCGGCAAGGTGCCGGACACCGAGAAGGTCCTGGCCATCGCCGATTGCCATTTGCATCACTATGGCAAGGCCTTCAAGGCCGGGCGCAAGGTCGGCCACGCCAACTTGCGCTGCGCTGATCGGGCCACGCTGGCCCAGCAGATTATCAAGGTTGAGACGCTGATCGCCGAGCAATAATCCGAAACATTATTGGAACCATTCGTCGGCTGGATTCTCTCATGGCAAGGTGCCAAAGCCTGACTAGGCTTTGGCATAGCTCCTACTCAAAAGAGGAAATGCCATGGGAATCATCGGAACCATCTTTATCGGCTTGATCGTTGGCCTACTGGCGCGCTTCCTGAAACCGGGTGATGACAGCATGGGCTGGATCATGACCATCCTGCTCGGTATTGGCGGTTCGTTGGCAGCCACATATGGCGGCCAGGCCTTGGGCATCTATCAGGCGGGTGAAGCCGCCGGCTTCATCGGTGCCCTGGTGGGCGCGATCGTATTGCTGGTGATCTACGGCCTGATCAAAAGAAACTGACTCAGAATGCTGATGGCTCTCTCTGCGAGGCGCGCAGAGAGAGCTAGAATGCCCGGCGTTTCACTGACCATTTCCATTGCCGAGCCTTTTCATGCGCCGTCTAGTGTTAACCCTTCTTCTATTGGGCAGCGGCCTTGCCCATGCCGCCGAACTGCCGGAAACCGACTGGCTCGAACTGATGCCCAAGTCGGACCAGAAAGCCCTCGAGGCGATGCCCGAAATCGACCACAACTCCCCTGAAGCCAATGGCACCTTCACCCAGAAAGGCGGCCTGAAGCAGAGCAAAGGCTTGCCTGCGGTGATGTATTCGACCAAGACCGTGGCGTCGATGAACGACAAACACATTCGCATCGGCGGTTATCCGGTGCCGTTGGAAACCGATGCCAAGGGCCATAGCACGCTGTTCTTCCTGGTGCCTTACCCCGGTGCCTGCATCCATGTCCCGCCACCGCCACCCAACCAGTTGGTGCTGGTGCGTTATCCCAAGGGGCTGAAGCTGGACGACATCTACACGCCGTTGTGGGTGACCGGCATGCTGAAGATCGAAAAGGTCGACAACGACCTGGCGAGCGCGGCGTATGCGCTGGATGCGGAGAAGGTGAGGGTGGTGCAGGAGGCGGATTTGTAGCGGCCCGCTTGGCCGGACATAAATCCCCTGTGGGAGCGGGCTTGCTCGCGAAGGCGGCGTGTCAGTCTACATTCTTTCAACTGAGCCACCGCCTTCGCGAGCAAGCCCGCTCCCACAGGTTTTTTGTAGTGTCGGTTAGAGCGGCTTGCTACCGATACTCACGCCCAAGGTATGACTGGCTTGCGGTAGCAGCGTCACCACGTCATCCATCACATTCGCCGTCTCGATGCACAGCATGCGTTGCCAGCCGTCGTCGGCCATGTCGCTGAAGGCCTTGGCCCGTTCGGTCCAGGGGTTCCAGATGACGGCCGAACGTGAGCCGCTGCTGGTCAGTTCGATCCGTCGCGACCAATGCGGGTCGACGATGCTCAGTGTCGGTGGAGTGCCGAGGTAGATGCGGTCGGTCTCGCCGGTAAAGTGCAGGTCGCCGGCCTGGATGACGGTTTTCCAGTCGTCCAGG
This sequence comes from Pseudomonas uvaldensis, assembly GCF_021271205.1. GTDB lineage: Bacteria > Pseudomonadota > Gammaproteobacteria > Pseudomonadales > Pseudomonadaceae > Aquipseudomonas > Aquipseudomonas uvaldensis. Next base: position 516,041 of record NZ_JAIWKS010000005.1, on the reverse strand, counting down.
GTTTCGATATAGCTCAAGCCGTCTACGCCTTCGACGTGTACGTTGCGCACGTCGCTGACCGCGAAATAGCTGTGCAGCGCCTGGCTGAGGCTGACGGTTTCGCTGCCACGGTTATGGCTGGTGAGGCTGATATGCAGTTGCTCGTCCATCACGATGGTCAGCGTCAGGTCCACCTGATGAGGCCAGCCGGCCAGGCCGTTTACGGGGTAGGGCAGCACGAATTCCACCTTCAGGCGTTCGCCCTCGGCTTCGATGCCCTGCAATTGCCAATCCATCGCGCGCACCAGGCCGTGGGCCGTGGCCGGTTCGTTACTCACGCGCATGGCCTGGACGCTGTCGGGGTTGCGGGTCAGGTTGCCGAACCAGGGCCAGCACACCGGCACGCCGGCGCGGATGCTCTTGCCGGCTTTGAAGGTCGCCTGGTCATTGAGCCAGATCAGCGGAGGCTGGCCGTCCACTTGATAGCTGAGGATATGCGCGCCTTGTTGGGCCACCAGCAACTCGGCCTGGCCATGGCGAATGCGCCATCCATTGAGTTCATCCAGTTTGACGGCTTCGACATTGGGCGTAGGCATGCTGCAAATCTCGCTCGGGAACAAGGAACTGCAATGGACCGCAAAACGGCCGCCATGTTTAACGTGCGCGGGGTGGAACCGAACGGGTGCGGCCACTGCCATCGATGGCGACGAACACGAACACCGCTTCGGTCACCTTGCGCCACTCGCTGGACAGCGGATCGTCGCTCCAGACCTCGACCATCATCTGGATCGAGCTGCGGCCGATTTCCAGCGTCTGGGTGTAGAAGGACAGCTGTGCACCCACCGCCACCGGCACCAGGAACGCCATGCGATCGATCGCCACGGTCGCCACGCGCCCGCCGGCCACTCGACTGGCCATGGCCGTGCCGGCCAGGTCCATCTGGGACACCAGCCAGCCGCCGAAAATATCGCCGAAACCGTTAGTGTCGCGAGGAAGGGCGGTGATTTGCAGCGCCAGGTCGCCTTGCGGGATTGGATCTTCTTGTTCGAGCTCTATCATGCCGGGGGTGCCTCTGACCCGTAACTCTGTCGTGTACTTCAGGTGAATAGCCGTCTTTGTAAAAAACGATTCAGCCCGAACCTGCGTTCGTCACGTTTTTCGTAAAGGCGTGCCAAAGGGATACTCTGCGAAACCGGCTGGTTCTTCATGACGCCCCCAACGACGTTTTCGCACAGCAACCCCTTACAGAGTGTCGCAAGCCTGGGAGTATATCGGGCGATAGGCGTCGAGACGACCACCCGGTTCCGATTTCGACTATCAATAATGCACCTCTATGTGCTTTTTCGAACAATTTGCTATCGTGCCGAACCGCTCCAACCCGTATTGACGGGTTGCAGAACCGACTATAAGAGAAGCCCCCGCCATGACCACTGCGCCTTCGAGCACGGCAACCCCCGCGCAACCCGCCCGTCCGCTGACACGCAACGACTACAAGACCCTCTCGCTTTCCGCCCTGGGCGGTGCGCTGGAGTTCTACGATTTCATCATTTTCGTGTTTTTTGCCACCGTGGTCGGCAAATTGTTCTTTCCCGCCGAAATGCCCGAGTGGCTGCGCCTGATGCAAACGTTCGGCATTTTCGCCGCCGGTTACCTGGCGAGGCCGCTGGGCGGAATCATCATGGCGCACTTCGGCGACCTGCTGGGGCGCAAGAAGATGTTCACGCTGAGCATCTTCATGATGGCCGTGCCCACCCTGATCATGGGCCTGTTGCCCACTTATGCGCAGATCGGCATGTGGGCGCCGATCCTGCTGCTGTTGATGCGGGTGATCCAGGGGGCTGCCATCGGCGGTGAAGTGCCGGGTGCCTGGGTATTCGTTTCCGAACACGTTCCGGCACGCCATATCGGCTATGCCTGCGGTACCCTCACTTCCGGCCTGACGGCGGGGATCCTGCTGGGGTCGCTGGTGGCCACCGCCATCAACAGCCTTTATACGCCCGTGGAAGTGGCGGAGTACGCTTGGCGCATTCCGTTCCTGTTGGGCGGCGTGTTCGGCCTCTTCTCGGTGTACCTGCGCCAGTGGCTGCACGAAACCCCGGTGTTCGCCGAACTGCAACTGCGCAAGGCCCTGGCTGAAGAAGTGCCGTTGCGCGCCGTGCTGCGCGATCACCGGGGGGCCATCATTATTTCAATGCTGCTGACCTGGTTGTTGTCCGCCGCCATCGTGGTGTTGATCCTGATGACCCCCACCGTTCTGCAGACGGTTTATCACTTCGCACCGACCACGGCGTTGCAATCCAACAGCGTGGCGATTGTGCTGCTGAGCGTAGGCTGCATCCTGGCCGGCGCCCTGGCGGATCGTTTCGGTGCGGGCCGCGTCTTCGTGTTCGGTAGCGCCGCGCTGCTGGCCAGCTCCTGGACCTTCTACCACAGTCTGGCCGACCATCCCGACTGGCTCTTCCCCCTGTATGCCCTGACCGGTCTGCTGGTGGGTACCATCGGCGCGGTTCCGTATGTCATGGTCAAGGCCTTCCCGCCGGTCGTGCGATTCAGCGGCCTGTCGTTCTCCTACAACGTCGCCTACGCGATCTTTGGCGGCCTGACGCCGATGATTGTCAGCCTGCTGCTCAAGGAAAGCTCGATGGGGCCGGCGTATTACGTGGCGGCGCTGTGCGGGATGGGGATAGTGGTGGGCGCTTATCTCTGGAAGAAGGGGCGCTAGAGCCGGGTCTTCATCGGCTTCACCGGCCTCATCGCGAGCAGGCTCGCTCCCACACTGGTTCTGTGCGCACCGCCAAACCCTGTGGGAGCGCGCCTGCTCGCGATTGGGGGGCACCGCGAATCAGCCTGCAAAACTCAATACTGGCCTTTCATCCAATTGTCATATTTCAGCCATAGAGTGTTCACACGGCTTGCTGATACTTGGCCGACTTAACACACCCTATCTGCTAGGAGTAAGGCATGAAACTGAAGCGTTTGATGGCGGCAATGACGTTTGTCGCTGCTGGCGTTGCGACTGCCAACGCGGTTGCCGCTGTTGACCCTGCGATCCCGAGCTACACCAAGACCACTGGTGTGTCGGGCAACCTCTCCAGCGTCGGCTCCGATACCCTGGCCAACCTGATGACCTTGTGGGCCGAGAACTACAAGAAAGAATACCCGAACGTAAACATCCAGATCCAAGCCGCCGGTTCCTCCACCGCGCCGCCCGCACTCACCGAAGGCACCGCCAACCTGGGCCCGATGAGCCGCAAGATGAAGGACAACGAACTGCAGGCCTTCGAGCAGAAATACGGCTACAAGCCTACCGCTATTCCGGTGGCCGTGGACGCCCTGGCGGTATTCGTGCACAAGGACAACCCGATCAAGCATCTGACCATGGCTCAGGTCGATGCCATCTTCTCGTCCACCCGCCTGTGCGGTGCCAAGGCTGACGTCAAGACCTGGGGCGACCTGGGTGTGACCGGTGACCTGGCCAACAAGCCGGTCCAGTTGTTCGGTCGTAACTCGGTATCCGGCACCTATGGCTACTTCAAGGAAGAAGCCCTGTGCAAAGGCGACTACAAGCCAAACGTCAACGAACAACCTGGTTCGGCTTCGGTTGTGCAATCGATCAGCAGCTCGCTTAACGGCATCGGCTATTCGGGCATTGGCTACAAGACCGCCAGCGTGAAAACCGTTGCCCTGGCCAAGAAAGAAGGTGGCGAGTTCATCGAGGACACCGAAGAAAACGCCCTGAACGGCAAATACCCGCTGTCGCGTTTCCTCTACGTCTACGTCAACAAGGCACCGAACAAGCCTCTGGCTCCGCTGGAAGCCGAGTTCGTGAAGCTGATCCTGTCCAAGCAAGGCCAGGAAGTCGTGGTCAAGGACGGCTACATCCCGGTACCTGCCAAGGTTGCCGCCAAGGCACTGGCTGACCTGGGTCTGTCGGAAGGCGGCAACGTCGCCAAGAAGTAATCTCTGAGTCCGGGCCAGTGCCCGGATTGCTGTGGGGGCAGGGTTGGCCCCCACAGTCCAAATTCCTCTCCGCTGCCGGTACCCACGGGCGGCGGATTTGTTGCGTCACTGCATTGTCATCTTTCTGTCATACAGGATCGCTAGGGTGTGCGCATGAATGATCTGGCCAATTCCACCATGACTACGACTTCCCCTCCCAAGCGCATTGATTTCAATACGCCTGAGCTTCAACGCAAGCGCCATCTCCGTGCGCTCAAGGATCGCCTGACCCGCTGGTACGTTTTGGTCGGTGGTCTGGCCGTTCTGGCGGCCATTACGTTGATTTTCTTCTTCCTTGGCTACGTGGTGATGCCCCTGTTCCAGGGCGCGGAGCTGACTTCCAAGGATTCGATCACTCCGGCCTGGATGCAAGACGCCGGCAAGCCGTTGATGATCTCCATCGAAGAGCAGAACCAGGTCGCCATGCGGGTATCCGACAAGGGCCAGGCACTGTTCTACAACATCGACGGCGGTGCGGAACTGCGCCGTGTCGACCTGCCGCTTCCGGCCGGTGCCAGCGTGACGTCCATTGGTGAAGACCAGCCCGGCAGCCCGCTAGTGGCGATCGGCCTGTCCAATGGCCAGGCCCTGGTGTTCCGTCATACCTATAAGGTCAGCTACCCGGACGGCAAGAAAACCATCACCCCGGCCGTTGAGTACCCCTATGGCGAAACGCCGATCGCGTTGAATGAGCAGGGTGCGCCCCTGGAGCATATCAGCCTCAACGCCACCGATTCGACGCTGCTGATCGCCGGTTCCAGCGGCGCACAGCTGCATGTGTTGTCGGTCACCAGTGAAGAAAACATGATGACCGGTGAAGTCACCAGCGAGCAGACCCGCATCGAGCTGCCGCAGATGACCGAACCGGTGAAAAACATCTTCGTCGACCCGCGCCAGCAGTGGCTGTACGTGGTCAACGGCCGGGCCCAGGCCGACGTGTTCAGCCTACGGGACAAGAGTCTCAACGGTCGTTACAAACTGCTGGAAAACGCCGATGCCCAGATCACCGCCGCCACCCAATTGGTGGGCGGGATCTCGCTGATCATGGGTGACTCCAAGGGTGGGCTGTCCCAGTGGTTCATGGCCCGCGATGCGGATGGCGAGCAGCGCCTGAAGCAGATCCGCTCCTTCCAGATGGGCAACACACCCATCGTCGAAATCACTGCCGAGGAACGCCGCAAGGGCTTCGTCGCTCTCGACGCGGCTGGCAAGCTCGGTGTGTTCCACAGCACTGCCCACCGCACCTTGCTGGTGGATCAGGTGGTGGACGGACAAGGCGTGTTCGGCATGTCACCACGGGCCAACCGGCTGATCGTGGAGCAGGGCGGCAAGCTGCAACCGTTGACGCTGGACAACCCGCACCCGGAAGTGTCCTGGAGCGCGCTGTGGAGCAAGGTCTGGTACGAGAACTACGACGAGCCCAAGTACGTCTGGCAATCGACCGCCGCCAACACCGACTTCGAGCCCAAGCTGAGCCTTTCGCCGCTGACCTTCGGTACGCTCAAGGCCGCGTTCTACGCAATGCTGCTGGCCGCGCCGCTGGCCGTTGCCGCCGCGATCTACACCGCTTACTTCATGGCTCCGGGTATGCGTCGCAAGGTCAAACCGGTGATCGAGTTGATGGAAGCGATGCCAACGGTGATTCTCGGCTTCTTCGCCGGCCTGTTCCTGGCGCCGTACGTCGAAGGGCATCTGCCGGGTATCTTCAGTCTGTTGATGTTGCTGCCCATCGGCATCCTGGTGGCCGGCTTCACCTTCAGCCGCCTGCCCGAGTCGATTCGCCTGAAAGTGCCGGACGGCTGGGAAAGCGCGCTGCTGATCCCGGTGATCATCTTCGTGGGCTGGCTCTCGCTGTACATGAGTCCGTACATGGAAGCCTGGTTCTTCGGCGGCGACATGCGCATGTGGATCTCCCATGACCTGGGCATCACCTACGACCAGCGCAACGCCCTCGTGGTCGGCCTGGCGATGGGCTTTGCAGTCATCCCGAACATCTACTCCATCGCCGAAGACGCCGTGTTCAGTGTCCCCCGTGGCCTGACCCTGGGCTCCCTGGCCCTGGGTGCCACCCCGTGGCAGACCATGACCCGCGTGGTGATCCTCACCGCCAGCCCGGGCATTTTCTCGGCGCTGATGATCGGCATGGGCCGTGCGGTGGGCGAGACCATGATCGTGCTGATGGCCACCGGCAACACGCCGGTCATGGAAATGAACCTGTTCGAAGGCCTGCGCACCCTGGCGGCCAACGTGGCGGTGGAGATGCCGGAATCGGAAGTCGGCGGCAGCCATTACCGCGTGCTGTTCCTGTCGGCGCTGGTGCTGCTGTTGTTCACCTTCATCATGAACACCCTCGCCGAGCTGATCCGTCAGCGTCTGCGCAAGAAATATTCGTCGCTTTAAGAAAGGTAGAAGTCTGTGAAACAGCACTCCCTGAAAGGATGGTTCAAGAGCGGCGCCCCCGGCGTCTGGATCAGCGGTGGCGCGGTGTCCATCGCAGTCATCATGACCATTGGCCTGCTGGCAGTGATTGCCGTGCGCGGCCTGGGTCATTTCTGGCCGGCGGACCTTATCCACGCCAACTACAACGTTCCGGGCATGCCCGCGCACCTGGTGGTCGGCGAAGTGGTGCAGAAAGAAGAAGTGCCCCGCGAGCGCCTGAAAAGCGCTGGCTTGCCGGTGCCTGATGAGGGCCCCGAGTTCATGACCCGTGAGCTGATCAAGGTTGGCAACCGGGACCTGAACGGCACTGACTTCACCTGGATCGTCGGCGACTGGCTGACCAACCAGACCACACCACCGGAGCTGATGGCGCTTGAGCGCCGTGAATGGGGTAACTTCTATGGTTACCTGGTCAACGTCAAGGAACAAGGCAAGGTCGTGGCCGAAGGCGAGGCCGCCTGGCCGCAGTTGCAGGCGCGCATTGCGCGGGTCAATCAGCTCGCCGCCGAGCTCAAGACCCTGGAAAAAAGCGACATCGGCGCGATCAACGCCGGTTTGGAGCGCATCCGTCTGCATGGTCGCAAACTGGAACTGGACGGCAAGCTCGACGCCGCCGCCCAGGCCGACCTCGCCAGTGAACGCGCCGAGCTCGACGCGCGGTACAAGGAAATCGAAACGCGCCTGGCCGACCTGCACGCGCAGTTCAACCGCGACAGCCTGACTGCCCGCGATGCCAACGGCAAGGAAGTGGAGATCGAAATCGGCAAGGTGGTGCATGCTTTCCAGCCGAACGCCATGGGTACCTTTACCAAGCTGGGTTTCTATTTCAGCAAGGTCTGGGAATTCCTCAGCGACGACCCGCGTGAAGCCAACACCGAAGGCGGGATCTTCCCGGCGATCTTCGGTACGGTGATGATGACCCTGATCATGGCGATGATCGTGACCCCGTTCGGCGTGCTGGCGGCGGTTTACCTGCGCGAATACGCCCGCCAGGGCCCGATGACCCGCCTGATCCGCATCGCGGTGAACAACTTGGCCGGCGTACCGGCCATTGTCTACGGCGTGTTCGGCCTGGGCTTCTTCGTCTATGTGCTGGGGGGCTCGGTCGACCGTCTGTTCTTCCCGGAAGCCCTGCCGGCGCCGACCTTCGGCACCCCAGGCCTGCTCTGGGCGTCTCTGACCCTGGCGCTGCTGGCGGTGCCGGTGGTGATCGTCGCCACCGAAGAAGGCTTGGCGCGGATCCCGCGGACCGTGCGCGAAGGCTCCCTGGCCCTCGGTGCGACCAAGGCCGAGACCCTGTGGAAGATCGTGCTGCCGATGGCGAGCCCGGCGATGATGACCGGCATGATCCTCGCCGTCGCCCGCGCCGCCGGTGAAGTGGCGCCGCTGATGCTGGTGGGCGTGGTGAAACTGGCGCCGTCGCTGCCACTGGATGGCAACTACCCCTACATTCACCTGGATCAGAAGATCATGCACCTGGGCTTCCACATCTATGACGTGGGCTTCCAAAGCCCGAACGTCGAAGCGGCGCGGCCACTGGTCTACGCCACAGCCCTGCTGTTGGTGCTGGTGATTGCCATATTGAACCTCTCGGCGGTGTGGATCCGTAACCACCTGCGGGAAAAATACAAAGCACTCGATAGCTGATTTCACTGATTTTCTGTGGGAGCGAGCCTGCTCGCGATGGCATCACCTCGGTGCACAGCCAAACCGAGTCGCCTGGATCGCGAGCAGGCTCGCTCCCACACAACCGAACCGAATTTGTTAGCACAGGGAGCCTCCCATGCAACACGAAGCACATACACACGGTATCAACATGTCGGCCCTGGGCCGCGACAAGCAGAGCCTGAACCTGGCAGACGAAACCGTTGCCATCGAAGTACCCGGCCTGAATCTGTTCTATGGTCAAAAGCAGGCGCTGTACGACGTCAGCCTGAACATCCCGAAACAACGCGTGACCGCGTTCATCGGCCCGTCGGGCTGCGGCAAGTCCACCTTGCTGCGCACCTTCAACCGCATGAACGACCTGGTGGACGGTTGCCGCGTCGAAGGCGAGATCAACCTCTACGGCAACAATATCTATCGCAAGGGTGAGGACGTGGCCGAGCTGCGCCGTCGCGTGGGCATGGTGTTCCAGAAGCCCAACCCGTTCCCGAAAACCATCTACGAGAACGTGGTCTACGGCTTGCGCATCCAGGGCATCAACAAGAAGCGCATTCTCGACGAGGCCGTGGAGTGGGCCCTCAAGGGCGCGGCATTGTGGGATGAGGTCAAGGATCGCCTGCATGACTCGGCCCTGGGCCTGTCCGGTGGTCAGCAGCAGCGCCTGGTGATCGCCCGTACCATCGCCGTGGAACCGGAAGTCCTGTTGCTCGACGAACCTTGCTCGGCCCTGGACCCGATCTCGACGCTGAAGGTCGAAGAGCTGATCTACGAGCTCAAGTCCAAGTTCACCATCGTCATCGTGACCCACAACATGCAGCAGGCGGCACGGGTTTCCGATTACACCGCGTTCATGTACATGGGCAAACTGGTGGAATTCGGCGACACCGATACGCTGTTCACCAATCCGGCCAAGAAGCAGACCGAAGACTACATCACCGGTCGTTATGGCTAGTCGAGGCCGCTGCAAGCCGCAGCCTCAAGCGGCAGATGCGATACAGAATCAACATTTAACTGCTTGAAGCTTGCAGCTTGAAGCTTGCAACTTTCGCGGAGCGAACAAGATGATTTCGAAGGAAGGCCTTACTCACCACATTTCCGCCCAGTTCAACGCCGAGCTGGAAGAAGTGCGTAGCCATCTGCTGGCCATGGGCGGGCTGGTGGAAAAGCAGGTCAACGACGCGGTGACAGCGCTGATCGAGGCCGATTCCGGTCTGGCCCAGCAGGTTCGCGAGATCGACGACCAGATCAATCAGATGGAGCGCAACATCGATGAAGAATGCTTGCGCATTCTGGCCCGTCGGCAACCAGCGGCTTCCGATCTGCGCCTGATCATCAGCATCTCCAAATCGGTGATCGATCTTGAGCGGATCGGCGACGAAGCCACCAAGATCGCTCGTCGTGCCATCCAATTGTGCGAAGAAGGCGAAGCGCCGCGCGGTTACGTCGAGGTTCGTCACATCGGTGACCAGGTGCGTAACATGGTACGTGATGCCCTGGACGCCTTCGCCCGCTTCGATGCCGACCTGGCCTTGTCGGTAGCGCAGTACGACAAGATCATCGACCGTGAATACAAGACAGCGCTTCGTGAGCTGGCGACCTACATGATGGAAGACCCGCGTTCGATCTCCCGGGTGCTCAGCATCATCTGGGTGCTGCGTTCCCTGGAGCGTATTGGCGATCATGCGCGCAACATCTCCGAACTTGTGATCTATCTCGTGCGTGGCACCGATGTGCGGCACATGGGGCTCAAACGAATGAAGGAAGAAGTTGAGGGCACCCCGTCCGAAACCGCTAATGTTCCGGGTGAATCTGACGATAAGTAAGATTGCCCAAGAAAAGCGCCCGGCCTTCTGGTCGGGCTTTTTTTTGCAGGCCTTTTTAATCGAAAGCAGCACCCCGCGAACGAAAAGTCCCGGCGTGACTGACGGTTTTTGGCAATATGCCATCAGTAAAAGCGGTATGCTTGCCGGGATTTTTTAGAGGTGTATCTGGATGAGTAAGGTCAGTGTGTTGGTCGTGGACGATGCTTCGTTCATTCGTGACCTGGTGAAGAAGTGCCTGCGCAACTACTTCCCGGGCGTGCGTATCGAAGACGCGGTGAACGGCAAGAAAGCCCAGGCACTGCTGGCTCGCGAGGCATTCGACCTGGTGCTGTGCGATTGGGAGATGCCGGAAATGTCCGGCCTGGAACTGCTGACCTGGTGCCGTCAGCAGGACAACCTCAAGGGCATGCCGTTCGTGATGGTCACCAGCCGTGGCGACAAGGAGAACGTGGTCCAGGCGATCCAGGCCGGCGTTTCCGGCTACGTCAGCAAGCCCTTCACCAACGAACAACTGCTGACCAAGGTCAAGCAGGCCCTGCACAAGGTCGGCAAGCTCGACACCCTGATGAACAGCGCCCCGACCAAGATGAATTCGGCGTTTGCCAATGACTCCCTCAGTGCTCTGACGGGTGGCAAGGCCGCTCCGGTGGCCGCCGCCGCGCCTGCACCAGCCGCCGCCAGACCAGCCGCCGCAGCCCCTACCGCTGCTGCGGCCGCTCCAGCCCCAGCGGCCGCCCCGGCCCGTGGCTTGCTCAACAGCCCGCCTGTCAAGGCGCCCGCCGCCTCCGCACCGGCCGGCAACCGTGGCCAGGGCCAGTTGCGCCTGTCCAGCGGCACCCAGCAATGCGTGATCAAGGCCCTGAGCCTCAAGGAAGCGCTGCTGGTGGTCAAACGCACCGACACCCTGCCGCAGGTGCTTGAAAGCTCCGTGCTGGACATGGAGCAGGGCGACAACGCCGAAACCGCACGCCTCAACGGCTACTTGCACGCCATCGTCGCCCACGAGCAGACGCCGGACAGTGAATGGCTGCAACTGACCTTCCGTTTCGTCGACAAAGACCCGCAGAAACTCGACTACATCTCCCGCCTGATCGCCCGCGGCACGGCGCAGAAGCACTTCGTACCGGGCGCTTGATTCAGCGGCGCTCTTGAATCCGTCTTCGCGAGCAAGCCCGCTCCCACATTCGATCTTCCAAACACTTGAGATCCTGTGTGAGAGCGGGCTTGCTCGCGAAGAGGCCAGCGAATTCAGCGCCAATACCTTGCCGATTTGAAACATCCGTCGAATACGCTGGTCCATCCCAGCTGCTAGTCTGCTGTGCAGGCCTTCATTTTTCGACAGAATCCTTACCTCATGCTCGTGCCCTTGTTGTTCGCCTGTGGTCTTGTCCTGGCCTCCACCTCGGCCGCGGGCATGACAATCTACAAGTCCACCGATGCCAATGGCGTCGTTTCCTATAGCGATCGTCCCAGCAAGGGGGCCCAGGTCTTCGTGTTCCGTGATCGCATGGTCGAGCACCTGGAGCGTCAGGTGTTTCTCGATATCAAGAAGCAGAAAGGCGCCGATGCGGTGTTCGTGCGCAACGATTTGTACGCGCCGGTGGAGATCGAGTTGAGTTTCACCGGGTTGAGCAATGTGAGCGGGGCGCCGAGCCGGCCGATTCGGCGGGTCCTGCCGGCGCGCAGCAACCTGCGCCTGGCGCTGCTCACGGCCTCGCAGCCCGGAAAGCCGCTGGTATACACCCCCAGGTTCGAGTATTCCCTGGGCGACCCCGCCGGTACGGCGCAAGCCTACCGCTATCCGCTACCGTGGCGTGGCGGGCCGTTTCGCCTGAGCCAGGGCGCCAACGGTCAGTACAGCCATTACGGCCCGAAAAGCCGCTACGCGATGGACATCGCCATGCCCGAAGGCACGCCGATCATCGCGGCGCGGGGCGGTGTGGTGATCAAGACGGAAAACCAGCAGACCGGCCGAGGCGACGACCCCTCGGGCAACTTCGTGCGGATACTGCATGACGACGGGACCATGGGCGTGTACCTGCACCTGCAGAAAGGCTCGGTGAGCGTACGGGAAGGCCAACGGGTGGTGGTGGGCACGCCGCTGGCGTTGTCGGGCAACACCGGCAACAGCACCGGCCCTCACCTGCACTTCGTGGTGCAGCGCAATACCGGGTTGGGGCTGGTGTCGATTCCCTACCAGTTCGACCAGCCGGTAGGGGAGTTGCCCAACTTTGCGGTGGGCAAGCAGTGACGGGGCGTTCGGGCGACGTCATCGCGAGCAGGCTCGCTCTCACAGTTGATCTTCCGTGGACATCAGATTCGTGTTCACCGCAGGCCCCTGTGGGAGCGAGCCTGCTCGCGATGGGACCGACGCCAATCCTGAGTCAACGACTCAATCGACCATCAACACCTTCGCCAGAATGATCTTCGGTCCTTTCATCTTTTTGATGATGATCCGCAGGCCTTCGACCTCCAGCACTTCTTCCTCTTCCGGCACCCGATTAAGGGTTTCGTAGACCAATCCCGCCAATGTTTCGGCCTCGATGTGGTCCAGGTCGATCCCCAACAGGCGCTCGACCTTGAACAGCGGCGTGTCCCCGCGTACCAGCAACTTGCCCGGCTGATAGGCCAGGATGCCGCGCTCGGCCTTGCGGTGCTCGTCCTGGATATCGCCCACCAGCACTTCCAGCACGTCTTCCATGGTCAGGTAGCCGATGATGTTACCGTCGGCCTCTTCCACCACGGCGAAGTGCGAACCACCCTTGCGGAACTGCTCCAGCAGTTGCGACAGCGGCATGTGCCGCGACACGCGCTCCAGGGGCCGGGTCAGCTCGGCCAGGTTGAACGACTCGGGAATGTGGTCCAGGGCCGCCAGTTCCAGCAACAGGTCCTTGATGTGCAGCAGGCCTACGAATTCCTGGCGCTCGCTGTCGTACACCGGGTAGCGGCTGAATTTGTGACGGCGGAACATCGCCAGGATTTCCTTGAGGGGCGCGTTGAATTCCAGCGTCACCAGGTCTTCCCGGGAATTGGCCCAATCCACCACTTCCAGCTCGCCCATTTCCACGGCCGAGGCCAGCACGCGCATGCCTTGGTCGCTCGGATCCTGGCCCCGGCTGGAGTGCAGGATCAGTTTCAATTCTTCACGGCTGTAATGGTGCTCGTGATGAGGGCCGGGCTCGCCCTGGCCGGCGATACGCAGGATGGCGTTGGCGCTGGCGTTGAGCAGGTAGATCGCCGGGTACATCAGCCAGTAGAACAGGTACAGCGGCACCGCCGTCCACAGCGACAACAGCTCGGGTTTGCGGATGGCCCAGGATTTGGGCGCCAGCTCACCGACCACGATGTGCAGGTAGGAAATGATGAAGAACGCGGTGAAGAACGAAACGGCCCTGATCACTTCCGGCGACTGGACGCCGACCGCGCCCAGCAGCGGTTCGAGAAGGTGGGCGAACGCGGGTTCACCCACCCAGCCCAGGCCCAGGGAGGCGAGGGTGATGCCCAATTGGCAAGCAGACAGGTAAGCGTCGAGCTGACTGTGAACCGTGCGCAGGATATGCCCGCGCCAGCCGTTCTGATCGGCGATGGCTTCGACCCGGGTCGAACGCAGCTTGACCATGGCGAACTCCGCCGCAACGAAAAAGCCGTTGAGCAGGACCAGGACAAAAGCAAAAAGGATCATGCCGAATTCGGCGAAGAGTGTGACGAGGGACAAGCCAGGGGAAGGGTCCATGATGGGGTTTTGCGGGTTCCATGTGTGCTTAAGGGGTGAAAACAGAGTGCCTGGAAAAGCAGGCGCGAGTCAGCCAATGTAGCGGCTGACTCGGCGATTGCCTAGGGGGGCGGCTCAATCGGCGGGGTTGGTGAGCCGCGCACGCACCACCTGCGCCGGTGCGAAATGGCAGGTGAACGTACTGCCATGGCCGGGCACGCTGCTGATTTCCATGCGTGCGCGATGACGCAACAGCACGTGTTTGACGATGGCCAGGCCCAGTCCCGTGCCGCCGGTATTGGAGTTGCGGCTGGAGTCGACGCGGTAGAAGCGTTCGGTCAGGCGCGGCAGGTGTTTGCTGTCGATGCCGATGCCCGAATCCTGCACGCTCAGGTGCGCGCCCTGCATGTCACCCCACCAGCGGATGTGGATCCGGCCTTGCTCCGGCGTGTATTTCACCGCGTTGAACACCAGGTTGGAAAACGCGCTGCGCAGTTCTGCTTCGCTGCCCTTGAGCTGGACTGTCGGGTCGGCTTCCAGGGTGATGGTCTGTTGCTTGGGACCGGACAACTCCCGGGCATCTTCGCTGATGATTTGCAGCAGATCGTCAATGGCCACTGGCTGATTGTCCGACGGGTAATCGGTCGCCTCCAGCTTCGCCAGCAACAGCAAGTCATTGAGCAGTGTCTGCATGCGTCCGCCTTGCTGCTGCATCTGTTGCAGGGCGCGGCTCCAGCGCGGGTTCACTTCCTCGACGTTGTCGAGCAGGGTTTCCAGGTAACCGCAGATCACCGTCAACGGGGTGCGCAGTTCGTGGGACACGTTGGCAATGAAGTCCTTGCGCATCTGTTCCAGCTGATGGATGCGCGTCACGTCCCGCACCAGCATCAGGTGCTCGTTGTTGCCGTAGCGGGTGATGTACAGCTGGATGCGCAGCCGGTCGTTGGTGGGCGAGGGGATTTCCAGCGGCTCGGCATAATTGGCCTGCTCGAAGTATTCCTTGAAGCGTGGGTGGCGTACCAGGTTGGTCACTGGCTGTCCGCTGTCCTGAGGGGTTTTGAGGCCCAGCAGGGTTTCGGCAGCGCGGTTCCACCACTCCAGGTTGCCCTCGCTGTCGAGCATGATCACCGCGTCTTTCAGCGCGGCGGTGGACTCCTGGACCCGGTCGATCACCGCTTGCAAGCGGCCGCGAACGCGTTGGTCGCGTCGTTGCAAGTGATAAATGCTGTCGAAGACCTCGCCCCACAAGCCATAGCCGTCGGGTGGGGCTTCGTCGGGTTGGTGCAGGCGCAGCCATTCATGCAGGCGCAACAATTGTTTCAGGGTCCAGGCCAGGTAAAGCCCCAGGCCCGCAGCCAGGCTCCAGCCGTAATAACCGCTGATCAGGCCGATCACCAGACAGCCGGTCACCAGCAACAACATGTGGCGAATCAGGGTGCCATGCCAGTTTTGATTCAATTGAAGGTGCGTCCTTGTCAGCTTGTCGGGCGGTAAGGGCTCGGATCAGGCCTTCGTCGAAAAACGATAACCGGTGCCACGCACGGTTTGTACCAGATTCTCGTAGGCGTCGCCGAGGGCCTTGCGCAGACGGCGGATGTGCACATCCACGGTCCGCTCCTCGACATAGACGTTGCCGCCCCAGACTTGATCCAGCAATTGCCCGCGAGTGTAGGCGCGCTCCTGGTGGGTCATGAAGAACTGCAACAGGCGGTATTCGGTAGGGCCCATCTCGGCGGGCTTGCCGTCGATGGTCACCCGATGGCTGATCGGGTCGAGCAGCAGGCCGCCGACTTCGATCGGCGCTTCGCCATCGGTGGGACCCGCGCGACGCAGCACGGCCTTCAGGCGTGCCACCAGCTCCCGTGGGGAGAAAGGTTTAGTGATGTAGTCGTCGGCGCCGACTTCCAGACCCTGGATCTTGTTGTCCTCTTCGCCCTTGGCGGTGAGCATGATGATCGGAATGTCACCCGTCAGCTCGTCGCGCTTGAGGCGTCGCGCCAGCTCGATGCCGGACGTGCCGGGCAGCATCCAGTCCAGCAGGATCAGGTCGGGCTTGCGGTCGATGATGATCGCGTGGGCCTGTTGAGAGTTTTCTGCTTCCATGCAGTCATAGCCGGCCATCTCCAACGCAACGGCGATCATCTCGCGGATGGGCGCCTCGTCGTCGACGATCAGAATGCTCCTGCCAACCATGGGGTAATCCTCTTGTCATTTAACTGTCTTGCGCCGCATTAGATAACGGAATTATTGCAGTCGTGTGACAGATATTCCGCCTTCCGGCAGCGAAACGGATCCTGGACTAAGCTTTTCAGTCCGAATCCTGACAACCACAAAAGAAGGTTTCCATGACTTACTTCACCCAAACCACCAAGGCGCTGGCGCTCATGGCTGCCCTGGCGTTGCCGGCGATGGCGTATGCGGCTGAGCCGGCGATGGTCGATCAAAAGCACCATGTGCTGACGGACCACGGGGGCATGGCGCTTTATACGTTTGATAAAGACTCGGGCGGCAAATCGATGTGCAACGACCAATGCGCCAAGAACTGGCCGCCGCTGATGGCTGACAATGGCGCCGAGCCCGTGGGCGAGTGGACGTTGATCACCCGCGAAGATGGCAAGCAACAATGGGCCTACGAAGGCAAGCCGATCTACACCTACGCCATGGACAAGAAGGGAGAGAAGCCGACCGGTGACGGTAAAGGCGGCGTTTGGCACGTCGTCAAGGCTGACTGACGGGAAGACGCTTCTGTGGCGAGGGAGCAAGTCTCTCGCCACAAAGGTTTTCATGAGCCCCATATTCACCGCTGGATCAGCGCAACGCATAATCCAGCACAATCCCCACGAAAATCGCCAGCCCGGCCCAGTGGTTGTGCAAAAACGCCTTGAAGCAGCGCATCCGGTCCTTGCCACGGGTGTACCAGAACTCCCAGGCAAAACACGCGGCGGCGGCCACCAGCCCCAGGTGGAACCAGCCGCCCAGCTGGAATTTCGCTCCGGCCAACAGCAGGCAGCCCAGTGCCAGGCCCTGCAACGTCAGGATGATCACCCGGTCGGCATCGCCGAACAGGATCGCCGTGGATTTCACGCCGATCCGCAAGTCGTCGTCGCGGTCGGTCATCGCGTAGTAAGTGTCGTAACCCACCGTCCAGAGCAGGTTGGCGATGTACAGCAGCCAGGCGGCCGCCGGCAGGTGGCCGGTTTCGGCGGTGAACGCCATCGGCATGCCCCAGGAGAACGCCGCGCCCAGCACCACTTGTGGGTAATAGGTATAGCGCTTCATGAACGGATAAGTGCAGGCCAGTGCCAGCCCACCGAGGGACAGCAGGATGGTCGGCGCATTGGTGCACAGCACCAGCAGGAAACTCACGGCCATCAGGACGGCGAAAAACACCAGCGCTTCTTTCGAGCTGATCTTGCCGCTCACCAGTGGGCGTTGTTCGGTGCGCTTGACGTGGCCGTCCACCTTGCGGTCGGCCCAATCGTTAATGACACAACCGCCCGCCCGGGTCAGCACCACACCGAGGACGAAGATCACGATGTTGGCAAGGGAGGGCGATCCCTCACCGGCAATCCACAGCGCCCACAGGGTCGGCCACAGCAGCAGATAAATACCGATGGGCTTGTCCATGCGGGTCAGTTGCAGGAAGTCCCAGGCCCGTGGGTTCAGGCGATTCAGGGATTTGAGCAGTTGCAGGTACATCAGCAAGTCTCCGAATAGGCGCGGGCGACACTCCACAGGCGCGGCAGAAAGATTTCCGCCACCAGCACGCTCAACGTGCCGCGGTCGAAGCGTGAACGCCGACCCCACAGCTCAGGGGCGCGTATTTCCACCGGCAGCCACGGCTCGGGGTAATGGCAGACCTCGATGTCGCCGCGCTGGAACGCCTGGTCGCAAAACAGCAGCTCTCCCAGGGAGCGGCTGCCCAATTCATCCAGCTGCAAGCCGTCACCCTGCAACGCGCTGCGCGCCGCCACGCTGCGGGCGAACACCCAGGGCTCGCCATGACCGCGCAGGTACACTTCGCGCACCCAGCCTTCGCTGCCTTCCGGCAGGTCCAGTGCGACACATTCGTCGGCGCGCAACGGCTGCCAGCCTTCGAAGACCGGCGTTATGCTGAAGCGCTCATTGGACAAACGCGTGAGGCGCCGGGTCAGGGAGCCTTCGTCGAACAGCCAGTCGAGCACGCAGGCATCGGGACGGGGCGACAGCAAGTGCCGGGGCCGCCATTGAAGTGTAGGAAATATCGAATTTGTATGCGGCACGGGGGTCTGGATTGGCAGCAAAGGAGGCCGCGAGCTTACCATGTCGACCGGCGGTTTTGCCTGGCCCGGCCCACGTCGCGCCGATCATGCTTGCATCTGTCGCGATCGATCAGTACAAAACGCCCTGAGCCGGAAGGGCAGCTGCAAAATGACCCAAGCATGCCGGCAAATGCCTGACACCTGAGGAAGTACCCGAATGAAGAAGTGGCAATGTATCGTCTGCGGCCTGATCTACAACGAAGCCGAGGGTTGGCCGGATGATGGCATCGCCCCTGGTACGCGCTGGGAAGACGTGCCGGCAGACTGGCTTTGCCCGGACTGCGGTGTGGGCAAAATGGATTTTGAAATGATCGAAATCAACTGATCATTTCTTGAAAAGGAGAGCAACATGAGCGCACCTGTCGTCATCGTCGGTACCGGCCTGGCCGGCTACAACCTCGCCAGGGAGTTTCGCAAGCTCGACAGCGACACCCCGTTGCTGCTGATTACCGCCGACGATGGTCGCTCTTATTCCAAGCCGATGCTCTCCACGGGCTTTGGTAAAAACAAGGACGCCGATGGCCTGAGCATGGCCGAGCCGGGGGCCATGGCCGAGCAACTGAAGGCCGAGGTACGGACCCACACCCGCATCAGCGGCATCGACCCGGGTCACAAGCGCTTGTGGATCGGTGAGGAAGCGGTGAACTACCGCGACCTGATCCTGGCCTGGGGTGCCGAAACCGTGCGCGTGCCAGTGCAGGGTGATGCCGCTGACCTGATCTTTCCCATCAATGACCTGGAAGACTATGCGCGCTTTCGAGCGGCGGCCGTCGGCAAGCGCCGTGTCCTGCTGCTCGGTGCCGGCCTGATCGGTTGCGAATTCGCCAACGATCTGATCCTCGGTGGCTACGAAGTGCACCTGGTGGCGCCGTGCGAGCAAGTCATGCCGACGCTGCTGCACCCGGCCGCTGCCACGGCAGTGCAGGCCGGCCTGGAAAGCCTCGGGGCGCGCTTCCACCTGGGGCCGGTGCTCAACCGCCTGCAACGGGTGGCCGACGGGCTGGAGGCGCACCTGTCCGATGGGCAAGTGATTGCCTGCGACCTGGTGGTTTCGGCCATCGGCTTGCGTCCGCGCATCGATCTGGCGGCCGCGGCGGGTCTGGTGGTCAATCGCGGTGTGGTGGTTGACCGTCACCTGAAGACTTCCCATGCCAATATCTACGCCTTGGGCGATTGCGCCGAGGTCGATGGCTTGAACCTGTTGTACGTCATGCCGTTGATGAGCTGCGCTCGTGCCCTGGCCCAGACCCTGGCCGGCAACCCGACCGCCGTCAGCTATGGCCCGATGCCGATCACCGTCAAGACGCCCGTGTGTCCATTGGTGGTCTCGCCTCCACCACGGGGGCGCGAAGGTGAGTGGCGTGTAGAAGGGCAGGGCAGCGACATCAAGGCGTTGTGTCGCGATGCCCAAGGTAACCTGCTGGGCTATGCCCTGACCGGTGCGGCGGTGATGGAGAAACTGGCGCTGAACAAGGAACTTCCGCCCTTGTTGGCGTAAATACTGGTCGTTCTGTCGCAAAAACCCTACTTTTGGTCTCGCAAAGGTCGCTCGGGTACTGGCGTCGTCCTCGGCCCCGTGCCATCCTCACTCCGGTCTGCCGCAGAGTAGAGCCTGCGGTGCCTTAGGGGCTGTTCCCATGAGACCAGTCCAGACATAACAACAAAAAATCGTCAAAGGGGCTTCATTCATGCGTAAACCAGAACTCGCCGCCGCCATCGCGGAAAAAGCAGACCTCACCAAGGAACAGGCCAACCGGGTCCTCAACGCCGTCCTCGAAGAAATCACCGGCGCCCTGCACCGCAAGGACAGCGTTACCCTCGTAGGTTTCGGCACCTTCCTGCAACGCCACCGCGGCGCCCGCACCGGCAAGAACCCGCAAACCGGTGAGCCAGTGAAAATCAAGGCCAGCAATACCGTTGCATTCAAACCGGGCAAGAAACTGAAGGATCAGGTGAATTAATCATTGCCCCGGGGCCCTCGTTCAGAGGAAAAAAGGGTAGTAAAAAGGGTACGCCGGTAAATCGGGTACCCTTTTTTATTTTGATGCCCACCGCTCGCGTCAATCGAAAACCAGGAGATCGCAGCCCTTGTCGTCAAGCATGTCGGTGAACGATGGCAGCCGGGCGACGAACTCCGTTTCGAACGCCAGGTAGCGATCCTGCGTCGGCAAATAACGAATCTGCGGTTTGATGCGCCGGATATCCTGGGAAGACAGCTTCAGCACCTGATGGCTGCTCTGGTTCCAGAACCAGGCCAGGGTGTGGGAGCCGAATGTCTGGGTCTCGTAATTCCAGACCCACCAATCGCCATGTCCGCGGGACACATGGATCTTGCCGTGAAACGTACGCAGCGTGATCACCTGCTTGGGTTGCGTGACGAGCAGGCGCGTGTCCTGGCGCAGCTCGCTGCCGAAGCCGTCCAGCACCGCCTTCGTTGCGGTCCCGGTTACCACGTTGAAGCGCCACGCCAACAGCACCGTCTCGTGAAAGCGCGGGTCTTCGAGGTTGGGTCGCTTGTCTTCGCTGAACAACAGGACTTCATCGCCCCCCAGGTACGCGCTCGAAGCCCTCAGGGTATAGCCATCAACCACTGGCATTGGTTTGGCGGGCAGGGCGGGCTGCCCGGTGTCCTGATGCCAGATCCAGCACGCCGGCCCGTTGTGCTGCATGAACAGCAAGCGGCGTGACCCGATGGGCAGGAGGGTGAGTTCATCCGGGTGTTCGAAGATCACTTCACTGCCATGGGCCGTGATCCGCCAGATACGCGTCAAAGGCTCTGGCTGGTAAAGGCGCTGGCGTTCGAATAGTTCATCGTCGAGCACTACGCAGGGCTGTTCGAACTCTGGCCATTCCATCCCGCAGGGGCCGAAGGCGCGGACAGTCTCGCCTTGGCGGATTTCGTACTGATAGCGATCCTCCGAGCTGTAGTCGCCTTTTTTGACCCGTCGTTTCCAGACGCTGCCTTGAGCACTGGCATCGATGAGCGTCAGATCGGCGCCATCGACCCTGTCGTTGCGGTGTTCGAGCATGTCCTGTTCGGTGGGTGGCCAGGGGTTGTAATCGATCAGAAAGCACAACCACTGATCGTCGTCCTGCTCGGTGACGGCAGCCCAACCGTTGCGGTAGTTGTATTCATGGACATAGGTGGGGCCGGGATAGTCATGCACGTCCTGCAGCCAATTGAGCTTGCTGCGTCTGGGCTTGGTTTTCTTGCGATTTGAGGGGGCAGGCGTGGGCGGCTCGATCAACGTCGGGCTGAGGGGCAGTTCCGCGGCACGGTCCTGCCAATGGCTGGCAAACGCCTCGCGCTGATCGGCCGCAACAATGACCGGTCGATAATCATCGCCACCGGCGTCCAGGTTCCAGAGATCGTAACCCTGGCGCGTGAGGACGCCTGCCAGCGCCTGGAAACAGACCTCCGGCATTTCGTTGGCAAGCTCATCCAACAGCGCTTCGAAAGGCGGGCCGGAAAAGACGTCGATATCGGGG
Source organism: Pseudomonas uvaldensis (assembly GCF_021271205.1). GTDB lineage: Bacteria > Pseudomonadota > Gammaproteobacteria > Pseudomonadales > Pseudomonadaceae > Aquipseudomonas > Aquipseudomonas uvaldensis. The sequence continues at coordinate 494,634 of NZ_JAIWKS010000005.1, read as the reverse complement.
TAGTAATGTTGGAACAGCGCAAGCAGCTCGCCGCCCGGGGTTTTCCAATCGATATGGATCAGCGGATCAAAACCAGGTGGCATCGCGCCTGCTTCCCTTTGATAGAGTATGTGCCCATCTTAGCCTTGGACAGGGCATACGATGCCAGGACGACGCGGTGCTTACGAGTGATCGTGCGCAAAGGCGATGCAAAGTGAGACGGGGGTCATGGCCCGGAAAATGACTCGCCTGGGTGCCTTGATTGTTACCATCCATTGCTTGAAGATCTGCCGCTTGCCAAAGCCTCTCTTTTGCCTGGAAACGATCCGAATCATGACGCTCTATCGCCTTCAAGAAGCCGATCTCGATATTCCTGACAGCTGGCATGACCAGAGCATCAATATCTTCAAGTTGCCTGCCGTGGGCGGTGCCAAGGAAGCCAGTTTCGTCATCAGCCGTGACCCGAGCCGGGGCGACACGCCGTTCGATGACTACGTGGCCCAGCAATTGGCGAGCGCCGAACAGCAATTGCCCGGTTTCAACCTGATCAAGCGTTGGGACTTCTTGCTCCATGGCTATGCCGCCGTGCTGCTCGATTACAGCTGGCAACGCGAGGGTCGCGAGTTGATGCTGCGCCAGGTGTTCATCGACCGCCAGCCCGTGGGGTTGATCACCACGCTGACGACCACGCCGAACGACCTGGTCCACCACGAGCCGGCCTGGAAGGCGGCGATGCATTCCTTTAAGGTCCTGCCTCAGACCGCTTGATCACTCCGGGAAGATCACAACGCAATGGATATGCTGGCCGCTGCGCGTCTTGGCGATGAAATAGCCCACGGTTTTGGTGTCGCCGCGATGGTGGCGGGCGCCGTCGCGGGGGCGTTGATCGGTGCCGCGGTGGTGGCGGCCACCGTGGCGACCGGTGGCGTGGCGTTGGCGATCATGGCCGGTTCGATTGCCGCTGGCGGCCTGTCGATGTTCCAGATCCTCAAGGGCCTGAACACGATTTTCAACCTGCCCGAGCCCACGACGGGCGCGTTGATCATGGGCAGCCTGAATGTCCAGATCAACCGGCGCAATGCGATGCGCGCTGGCATGGACACGGCGGCCGGCTGCACCGGCTTGCCCATGAACCATCCGATCTGGCCGTTCCCGGTGTTGATCGCCGAAGGCAGCGCCACCGTCTTCATCAACGGCAAGCCGGCCGCGCGCTTGCAGAGCAAGATGGTGTGCGGCGCGCACATCAAGACCGGCAGTTCCAATACGTTCATTGGCGGGCCCACGGTGTCCGTGGCGTTTGTGCTCGACCTCGAAGGCTGGTTGCACACCGGTCTCGAAGCGTTGGGGATGCTGGCCGCGGGGGCTGCACTGGTATTGGCCGCCATGGCAGGGGCCGCTGCCCTGGCCACCGCCGTTGCCATAGGTGCCGCTGCGATGGGCGGCATGGCCCTGCTGGGCGAGCTGGGCGATCGCCTGGGGCCGGGTTATCGCGACCTGTTGCAGGGTGTGGCGGGGATGGCTTTGCTGGGCATAGGGCCGAAGTTGGCGAAGCTGGGCAAGCCAGCCACCCCGCCCAAGACGCCCAAGACGTTTGAAGAGGTTTACGCAAAGGCACCGGCAGCCAAAGCGGAAATCGATGCCGTCGCCGATGAGATCGCTGCCCAGTATGGAGGCAAGGTCGCCAAGGCACCGATCAAATCCGAGGCGCGTGCCCGACAGAAAATCGATAACGATTACGGTGGGGATGCGACCCGGATCAAGGACCTGGCACGCAACACGATCATCGTCGAGTCCGACCAGATCAGCGCCGTTGCGACGGAGCTTGGCAAGCGAGGCGCGAACGTGAAGGTCATTGAAGGCGCCACCAATGAAATGGGCTATAGCGGCGTTAACTCGACCTTGCCAACCCGTGCGGGCATACCGGGGGAAATCCAGGTGAACTCGCCGGAAATGATCTATGCCAAAGAGCCGGAACCGCTGGCTCGGGCACTGCTGGGGGACGACACCTATAATGCCGTTGCCGCTAAAACCGGGGTACCTGGAGGGCTGGGTCATAAGTATTACGAGGACTTCCGGGTCTTGGACAAGGCCAGCCCGGAGGCGCAAGCTATTGCGGATAAGAGTAAAGCCTATTACGACGCGATAAGGGGGAACGGTGGGAATTAAGGATCTGAGCGCCTTCGCGAGCCGGGATGTGTTTCTGGATTACGACTTCGAGGAGGTGACCTACCGCTGGGACCATCGCACCAAAACAGTCTTCGTGAAATTCTACGGAGCGGCTGAAAGCGACCGGCCAGTACCGGCGGATAACCGGCTGTACAACGATGCAATCTTGTACGGCCGTGAGATTTCCAAAGAAGAATACGAGAAAGGCTTCGAGCGCCGATGAGCATTCTGGATGCTGCAATCGCCCTGGCTGCACGGGTCCACGCGGGCCAGGTGGACAAAGCGGGCAAACCCTACATTCTTCACCCCCTGCGCCTGATGATGGCGTTCGAGGGGCTTGAAGAACAGCTGGTCAGCTTGCTTCACGATGTGGTCGAAGACGGCGATGTCACCCTCGATGAGTTGCGCTCGCTCGGTATTCCGGAGACGGCCGTGATCGCTATCGATTGCCTGAGCAAGCGCCCGGGCGAATCGTACGAACAGTTCATTGCCCGGATTCGCCCCAATCCGCTGGCGACCAAAGTGAAGATCGCGGACATCCGTGACAACCTCGACCTCACCCGACTGCCCGTGGTGCGCGACAAGGATCTGGAACGCGCTGCGAAATATCATCGGGCATTACTCTACTTGCAAGCGCCGCTTGGGTTGTAGCGCAGGATCCAACGAGGTGCTCAGGCCAGGGTGTCGAACACCAGTGAGCCCTTGATCGTCGCCCAATGCGCGGCTTCGGCATCGCCGAGCTTTTCGGCTTTCACATAACTCAGCGCCAGCAGCTTGCGAGTACCGGGCAGGACCAGGGCCAGTTGGTACTGGAAGACCTTTTCAGTGCCCTTGTTGAACTGGCTGCGCAGCTCGATGCCTTCGACGTCCTGGTGGGGCCCCAGGCGCACGGCGAAGCCGGGTTGGCAGCGCAGGTCCTGGACCTGTTTTTCCAGGCGCGCCAACTGGGCGTCGAGGTTGCTTTGCAGGGTTTCGCCTTCAGCCAGCAGGCTGCGGCTGACGATCAACGAGGTGCCCAGCTCAGGGAACTTGAGGATGTTGATCGTCGCGTCGAGCAATTCGCCGGGCGGCAACTGGAACTGGAACTCATTGATGCGGTAAGTCATGGCGCATGGATCTCGGAATTAGCCCTTGGACGACGGGAACGCGGCCTTGATGTTGGCGTCGATGCTGGCTTTCACGCCCTGACCATCAGGCGTGGCGCCGGGGCCGCCGCCGTTGTTCAGGTGCAGCACGCCGCCGGTGTTGAACTCGGCATCGCCGCTGGCATAGAAACTGATCTGCACGCCCGTCAGGTTGATCTGGCCGCTGGCGTTGAGCTCCAGGATGCTTTCACCGCACACCAGGCGCAGGTTTTCGCCCACCTCGATCACATAGCTCTGGCTGATGCTGTCGGTCTTGCGCTGGCCTACGGACAGGATGTCCTCTTGCTTGACGATGCGCAGGCGGTTGTTGCCGATAGTCACCGTCTCGTTGTGGCCGATGCTCTTGTTGCGGTCGTTGCCCACCGAATGGCTTTCATCCACCTCGACCACAATGTCCTGGTTGCGCTCGGCATGGATGTACAACTGCTCGGCGCCCTTTTTGTCTTCCATGCGGATTTCGTTGAAATTCGCAGGCGTGCCGCCCTTGCTCGAACGGCTTTTCATACCGCTCTGAGTTGCATTGGCGGGCAGGTCGTAGGGTACGGTCTGTTCGGCGTTGTAGACGCGACCGGTGATGATCGGGCGGTCGGGGTCGCCTTCCAGGAAGCTGACGATCACTTCCTGACCGATGCGCGGGATCTGCATCGAGCCCCAGTTTTTCCCGGCCCAGGCCTGCGACACGCGAATCCAGCACGAGCTGTTCTCGTTGGACTGGTCGTGACGGTCCCAATAGAAATGCACCTTCACCCGGCCATACTGGTCGGTCCAGATTTCCTCGCCCTTGGGACCGACCACCAGCGCGGTTTGCGGCCCTTTGACGACGGGGCGGTGGGTGATGGGCAACGGGCGATAGCTTTGCTGGGCGTCGATGCAGGTCAGGCTGCTTTCGAACTGGGCCGAAGGGGTGCCGACACTGGTTTCGCCGCTTTCCTGGGAAAGGTAGTAACGAGCGCCAACGATCAGGTATTCGCGATTCTGGTCCTGGCGGTTGAAGCCGGTCAGGCTGAACAGATGCCCCGAGCCCAGGCCCCGGGCGTTGCCGGCCAGCTCGACTTGTTCATGCTGGGTCTGCAAGGCTTCGATACGGGTGCGGGCGTAGTGTTCGCCGTCTGCGCTTTGCACGTAGGTGCCGGGATAGTCGTATAGCGGATAGTCGCCGGCGGCGTGCGGGCGCGGCATGGCCGAGCGCACATCGATGCGGGCGCTGGGGCGCTGGAAGTCATAGTCGTTGAGCTCCAGGGAGCCGGGCTGGACTTCCTGGGCCAGGTGCCAACCGTTAATGTGATCGCGTTCGCGATGCTGGTCATTCTTCGGGTAGTAGGGCACCGATTCGTACCCGGGCGCCTTGGCGTGGGCGCCGTAGGCGTCCGCCAGCACCAGCACATGACGGCCCTGTTCGTGGCGGAAGAAGTAATAGATTCCTTCCTGTTCCATCAGGCGGCTGACGAAATCGAAGCTGGTCTCGCGATACTGCACGCAGTATTCCCACTCGCGATAGGGGCGGCTCAGGGCGTCCTCGAAATCCGAGAAGCCCAGGTCGCGGAACACCTGCTTGATAATCTGCGGGATGGTCAGGTTCTGGAAGATCCGGCAATCGGAGGTCCGGGTCAGCAACCACAGCCAGGGCCGCAGCGTGGCTTGGTAACTGGCGAACTGGCCCTGGTCGACGTTCTGGCTGAAGCGGGCCACGATGCCGTGGAAATGCCGCTCGCCACCGCCGTCCAGCTGCATGCTCACGCACATGGGCTTGCCGAGCACCTGGTTGAGGTCGATGGCGTTGTCCAGCGAGTGCAACTGCAACTCATAGTTGAACAGCCTTCCTAACTCTTCACCGCCGCCCATGTCCTTGAGCAGCAGCACCTCGGGCCCCAGGGGGCTGGTGATTTTGGCCAGGCGTGAGGCTTGGTTGAATAACATCGGTTATCTCGTCGTTGTAGGGACTGCGTCGCGTTTTAACTGCCGGAACCGGATCGACTTGTGGGAGCGGGCTTGCTCGCGAAAGCGGTGTGTCAGTCGACTGTGATGTCGCTGACAGATTGCATTCGCGGGCAAGCCCGCTCCCACATTGATCGTCTTCTTCCCGTCGCTAGGCCGCGTCGCTGAAATCGTATTGCAATTCGTTGTCCACCGCACGGATCCGTACGCCCGCCAGCGCCTTGCCTTCAAGCATGCGCGTCAGGAATTCACGGCTCATGTCCGGCAGCAGGCTGTTGGTCAGGATGGCGTCGATCATGCGACCGCCGCTTTCGGTCTCGGTGCAACGGGAGACGATCAGGTCGATCACCGCGTCGTCGTAGTCGAACGCCACTTTGTGGGTGTTTTCCACGCGCTTCTTGATGCGGTTGAGCTGCAGGCGGGTGATGGCCTTGAGCATCTCGTCGCTGAGCGGATAGTACGGAATCGTCACCAGGCGACCCAGCAGCGCCGGCGGGAAAATTTCCAGCAGCGGCTGGCGCAGGGCCTTGGCGATTTCTTCCGGCTCAGGCACGTTTTGCGGGTCCTTGCAGACGTCGGCGATCAACTCGGTGCCAGCGTTGGTGGTCAGCAGGATCAAGGTGTTCTTGAAGTCGATCACCCGGCCTTCGCCGTCCTCCATCACGCCTTTGTCGAACACCTGGAAGAAGATTTCGTGCACGTCCGGGTGGGCTTTTTCCACTTCGTCCAGCAACACCACGCTGTAGGGTTTGCGCCGCACCGCTTCGGTCAGCACGCCGCCTTCGCCGTAGCCGATGTAGCCCGGTGGCGCGCCCTTGAGGGTGGACACGGTATGGGCTTCCTGGAACTCGCTCATGTTGATGGTGATGACGTTTTGCTCGCCGCCATACATGGCTTCGGCCAGGGCCAGGGCGGTTTCGGTCTTGCCCACGCCGGAGGTGCCGGCGAGCATGAATACCCCGATCGGCTTGCTCGGGTTGTCCAGGCCGGCGCGTGAGGTCTGGATGCGCTTGGCGATCATCTGCAAGGCATGGTCCTGGCCGATGATGCGTTTTTTCAGGTGCTGGTCGAGGTTAAGCACGGTTTCCAGTTCGTTGCGGGCCATGCGGCCCACCGGGATACCGGTCCAGTCGGCGACTACCGACGCCACGGCCTGGTAATCCACGGTCGGCAGGATCAGCGGGGTCTCGCCTTGCAGGGCCGTCAGGCGCTGTTGCAGATCCACCAGTTGCTCGCGCAGAGCGTGGCTTTCGTTGTCGGAAGCTTCGCTGGCGGCTTCGCTGTCCACCACGCCGACGCGCTCGCGCAGGGTGGCGCGGGTGGCGAGCAGTTCGTCCACCAGGGCTTTCTCTTCGGCCCAGCGGCTTTCCAGTTCGGCCAGACGCTCGCGCTCGGCGCTGAGCAGGCTTTCAGTCTGGGTCTGGCGAGTGCCGATGACCACGCCGATGGCATGCTCGCGCGCGATGATCTGCAGTTCGGTTTCCAGCGCTTCGATGCGCCGACGGCTGTCATCCACCTCGGCCGGCACGGCGTGTAGGCTGATGGCGACGCGGGCGCAGGCGGTGTCCAGCAGGCTCACGGATTTGTCCGGCAACTGGCGCGCCGGAATGTAGCGATGGGACAGCTTGACCGAGGCTTCCAGGGCTTCGTCGAGGATTTGCACCTGGTGGTGCTGTTCCATGGTCGAGGCCACGCCGCGCATCATCAGCAGCGCCTTGTCTTCCGACGGCTCTGCGACTTGCACCACTTGGAAACGGCGGGTCAGCGCCGGGTCTTTTTCGATGTGCTTCTTGTACTCGGCCCAAGTGGTTGCGGCCACTGTGCGCAGGGTGCCACGGGCCAGGGCCGGCTTGAGCAGGTTGGCCGCGTCACCGGTGCCGGCGGCGCCACCGGCACCCACCAGCGTGTGGGCTTCGTCGATAAACAGAATGATCGGTTTCGGCGAGGCCTGGACGTCTTCGATGACTTGGCGCAGGCGCTGTTCGAATTCGCCTTTCATGCTCGCGCCGGCCTGCAACAGGCCGACGTCGAGGCTGCGCAGTTCCACGTCCTTGAGGGACGGCGGCACGTCGCCGGCGACGATGCGCAGGGCGAAGCCTTCGACCACGGCGGTCTTGCCCACGCCGGCTTCGCCGGTGAGGATCGGGTTGTTTTGCCGGCGACGCATAAGGATGTCCACCAACTGGCGGATCTCTTCGTCGCGGCCGACGATCGGGTCGAGCTTGCCGCTGCGGGCCTGTTCGGTCAGGTCGACGGTGAAGCGCTTGAGCGCTTCCTGTTTGCCCATGGCGCTGGGGGCCATGGCACCGCTGGCTTCGCCGGGCACGCTGCCGGCGTTGAAACCGTCGCTGGCGGTCAGGGCGTTTTCCGGCGAGTCGCCGATGTACTCGTCGAAACGCTCGCTCAGGGTCTCGACCTTGACCTTGTCGAACTCCGATGACAAGCCCAGCAGCGCGTGGCGCAGGCTCGGAGTCTTGAGGATACCGATCACCAGATAACCGGTGCGCACCTGGCTTTCACCGAACATCAGGCTGCCGTAGACCCAGCCGCGTTCTACGGCTTCTTCCACGTGGGACGACAGGTCGGTGATCGACGTCGAGCCGCGTGGCAGGCGGTCCAGGGCATCGGTCAGGTCGCGGGCCAGGCGCGCCGGCTCGACGTTGAACTGGCGGATGATGCGGTGCAGGTCCGAGTCCTGCAACTGCAGCAACTGGTGAAACCAGTGGGCCAGTTCCACATAGGGGTTACCGCGCAACTTGCAGAACACGGTGGCGGCTTCGATGGCTTTGTAAGCCACGCTGTTGAGTTTGCCGAACAACGCGGCGCGACTGATTTCACCCATGCTCATGGCTCCTTGAGGTCTGTGAGGTGTTGGCCTGTTCGGCGTAATGCCGGGCCAGTATTAAATCGTTGGCATCGGTTTCGGGCCGGCCCAGCCAGGTATTGAACCCCAGGCGGAAGCGACCGTTGAGCTGCAGCGCCGGGACTTCGGGCTGTTCCAGGACCAGGTTCAGGTCCCAGTCCAGTTCGTGCCCCAGGTATTCGGCGACCCAGGCCACCAGCTCGTTGAACGGCTGTTGGCCGGGGAGCATGCCCATGTAGTCGACGAGCTTGAGCGGCCCCAGGCGAATGCGGAATTTGTGCTGGCGATCCCACACATAGCGGCCTAGGCAAAAGTCGGTGCCCAACTGGTTGGCGCTGACGCCTACGCGGCTGCGCTCGGGCAGTTCCAGCCATTGGCCGACGTATTCCTCGATCTCCACCGGCAGACCGAAGTACTCGCTGAGAATCGCCTTCAAACCGTCCGGGTAGCGGGTCTGTGCCGACAGGTGGCCGCTGTAGTGCAGCTTAGCCGTGTCCGGAATCAGGCCTTGATTGAGCAGGCTAGGCATGCCGCGGCCACTGAGGGCGGCCAGGCGCGCCGACCAATAATCATCATCCGGTCGGTCGTGGCTGACGGTCGGTCGCGCTTCAGCCCAGGCCCGGTAAAACAGGCTGAGCAGGCGATGATGAAACACGTCGAGAAAACGCTTGCTGGTGCTGTCGGCGTGGTTGCGCTGGCGTTCGCGCACATATTCGGTGATGTGCAACGGCATCGGGCCGTTGGGGCCACCGAGGCCGAAGAAGAACTGCTCCAGGCGCGCCGGCGTGCCGTCGGCACCCGGTTGTACCGACGCGAGGGTGGCCGGGGCGAAGGTGCATTCGGGCTGTTGCCCCAGGCGCAGCGGGTCATCGGCCAGGCGCACGGAATGGCCCAGGCGCGGCAGCTCGGGAGATTCGCATTCGATACGCCGCAAGGCCTGGAAGAAGTCATATTCCCAGGGCTCCTGGCGCATGGCGTCCAGGGTACTCACAGGGTCGGACGACGTCCGGGCTTGGCTTTCCATCGCATGATCTCGCCGCGTTCGGTGGTACGGATCACCGTCTCGGTAAAACTGTTGATCGACACGTAGCGTGCCAGGAAGCGTTCGAACACGGCGCCGAGCAGGAACACGCCGGTGCCGCGAAACGCGTTTTCATCGAATTCCAGGGTGATCTCCAGGCCGCGACCGAACACGATTGGGCCGGGCATTGGCAGGCGTCGGGTGCAGGCCTTGCTGCTGACTTCCCGCAGACCTTCGATCTGCAATTGCAGCGCCGCGTCGTTGTTGTCGCCATACAGGCGCAGCAGTTCGCGAAGCGCCGCGGCGCCCTGGCCTTGCTCGCTCAGGGACAGGTAGTTCAACGACAACTGGCTGATCAGCCGCCAGGCCTTGGCATCGTGAGCGTGACTGGCCCGTGGGCGGCTTGGGCCGGCCACGCAGCGCACGGCCCCGACCGGCGCGCTGTCGGCCAGGGTGAAGTCGGTCTTGCCGTTGCCCACGCTCATGAACAGCGGCAGGTCGCGGTTGGTGCACAGCGCCGTCACGCCCAGTTGGCGCAGGTCGTGGCGGTAGGGAGCCTGGTGGCTGTCCACCAGGCTGACGAAGGTTTCGCTGCCGACGTAGGTCGAACGCGGACCGTTGCGTCGCTGATCGCTGGACAATACCCGCGGCTCTCGGCGCACGCTGTAGTACGCCAGGTCACGGCCATAACGGGACGGGTCGCGCACCGCGTAGAACGGCAGGAACGGTTGCTCCGGCCCGGTACCGTGGCCGGTGAGGGTACTCAGTGAGTGCACTTCGAAATCCATCGGCCGGGTGCGGTCGGCGATCACGTGGTGTTCGTTGACCCGTTCCGACAGGTGGATGCGATCCAGGCGCTTGGGAAACAGGTTGATGGCCGGGGTGCAGAACGGCAGGAACTGCGAAACGCCGACGCTGCCTTCCAGGCTCGGATCGTGGCGGTCGAACAGCACGATCAATTCCAACTCCTGACCGTCGCAGCGCTTGACCGCTCGGCTGAGCTGGGTGAAGTCGACAAACAGGAAGCGCTGGGGCAGGGCAAAGTATTCCTGCAGCAGGCGATAGCCCTGGAAGGCCCGTGGCACCACCGGAAGTGCCGCATCCGCATCGTCGAAGCCACGGGACCGCAGCGCGTCCTGTGGCAGGCGTTCTACCCAGTTGCCGCCGGGCTGGCGGGCGAACACCGCGCAGGCGTTGCCCAGCAATTGTTCATACAGGCGGAAAGGCTGTTCGTCGGCGCCGCTGAGGTACAGCGGCAGGTTGTCCAGGGCCAGGCTGTTGAACGGCAGTTCGGCACCGGTGCGCAGGGTCAGGCGCAGGCCGGCCTTGGCCTTCGGCTCGCTGGCGGCCAGGCGCCCGAGCACGGTGGACGGGTTGCCGAAATACTCGGCCTGGCTGACTTGCAACGGCCACAACGTCACCGCATGGGTGGTGCGGTACTCGCAGCAGGTCTGGGTTTCCCGTCCCAGTGCCGCCCGCAGCACGCTGTCGCGAGGCAGCTCGAAGCCGCTGCTCAGCGAACCTTCATCCGGATCGGCCTGCATCTGCACCACGGTCATCGACGGCGTGGGCGCCAGGTAATGCGGGTAGGCGATTTCCAGCAGGTTGTGGGTGAAAGTCGGGTATTCGGCATCGAGCTTGAGCTGCACTCGGGCCGTCAGGTAGGCGAAGCCTTCGAGCAGGCGCTCGACGTACGGGTCGGCACAGTCCATTCCGGACAACGTCAGCCGACTGGCGATCTTGGGGTATTCCTTGGCGAACTCCGCCGCGCTTTCGCGCACGTGGTGCAATTCCTGGTTGTACAACTCCAGCAGGCGCGGATTCATGAGCGCCTCCGCTGGTCGGCGTTGACCACCCGCACATGGCCGGTTTCCAGGTCCAGGTCGGTTTGCAGCATCAGGCGCAGGGGCACCGGCTGGGCCCACAGGTCGCCTTCGATTTCGAAGCTCAGGGCGTTGTGGTTCATTTCCGCCGTCGCCCTGGCCCGCACCCGCAGGGTGTGGCGCAGGATCCGCGGTTCGTACGTGGCGATGGCCTGGTGGATCAGTGCTTCGAGGGCCGGGACGTCAACGTTCGACGCGCTGTTGCCGGCCAGTGCCGGCAGTCCGAAATTCACCACCGACGTCCCCGCCGGGGTATGCAACGTGGCGTCGTGGCCGAGCAAGCAGGTGGTGTTGAGCAGCCACGCCAGGTCACGCAGCACCGAGGCTTTCAGTTGGGTGAGCGACAGCACGCGCTTGTCGGCACTTTCCTTGGGGTTGGTCGGATCGTCGTCGGTCAACCGGTCCAGCAGGGACGGTTGCAGGCGATCGCGGGTGGCGATTTCGGTTACCACGTAAAGGGCGCCACGTACATTTTCTGGTCCCAGTGACCCGGCCCGCAGGAGGCGAACTGGCTCACTTGCGAGACTTCCATCGTTCCCTTGATCTGGCGCACCGCCTGGAGTTTGGTCAGACAATCGCGGCTGGGGGCTGGCATATGCTCGCTGCGTTCAACGGTGAAGATCGGAACTTGATTGAACATTTCCACGCGCAACTGCTTATCGGAACCCAGGCTGAACTGGCAAGGCCATTCCATATCGAGTGTCAGGCGGCTCTGGTCAGGTTTGACAAGTGTGCAGCGACCTTGATCATTGACCAGACTTATCGGCTGTCCGACGAAAACTGCCTGGGTCGGCGCGGCAACAGCGTCTGTGTCCTGCCCGGCGCATGCACTCAGGCTGACGAAGCTTGCCGTCAGCGCCGAAAGGAACATTGGGCTGCGCATCAGGTAAGCTCCCAGAACCAGACGGCCTTGGACCTCGCGAACAAGTCTCCACTCTTGGTCAGGCCACGGTTCCACAGGTCAATGTGGTCGCCGGTAGGTCGACCGGCCGTATCGCTGCTTTGCTGGTAGCAATCCTTGAAGAAAATGATGCCGGTCTTGCCCATCAGCGTCGTACGGTCAGCCACGCTGTTGGTGTAGATCTTGGGTGGGCCGAGCTGGCTTTTTTTCCATAACCAGTTCGCTAGTGACTCCGCGCCACGGGCGTGCCCATGCGCGCATCGAGGGTCGAGCGTATAAGTCGAGGAGTTGACTGGCAACGTCCGTTCGCCACACAAGGCGATACTCATGCGAATGGCGCACTGATTGATCCAGGGGCCGTCGCAGGCCGGCGTCGCCGACGGGTAGGGCGGATAGCTGTTCCACAAATTGATAAACGAAGGCTTGGCCATGACTCAGATACCGCGCTGTAGAGGATTGGATTCGAGCAAGTACCAAACACCCCCGGCGCGTGGCACCGGGGGCGTGTTCGATTACACCTTGACGTTCTGACGCACGTTCCAGCCGAACTTGACCGGGCCGCCTTCCTTGGTGCCGTCGGCTTTCTGCGGCTGGTAGTCCACCAGCACCTTGGCGAAGTTCAGGGTGACGTTTTCGGTCAGGCGGTCATCGCTGCCCGAGCCGCCGGTGCTCAGGGACGTGATCAGCACTTCTTCCAGGTTGATGATCATGTACTCGACCTGGCTCTCGCCGCCGGCCTTGCGCACGGTCAGCTTGACCTTGTCGACGTGCTTGCCGCTGGCGCAGTGCATCATCAGGTTTGGCGAGGCCTTGTCGACGTACTTGGTCAACGACAGGTCCTGGATGTTCACCTTGCCCGCGCCACCGCCACTGCCCATGTGCATGTTGCCGGACTGGGACATGCCCCAGCTCCAGTTCAGGACGTCGATCTCGTCCTTGTGGGCCTTGTCCATGGACTCGCCCTTGATGTCGCCGATCTTGATGAAAATATCAACAGCCATGTTTTCTCCCTGTGTGGTTTCTAACCACATTGTTTGGTTGACGCTGACCTTGCGAAATCTATTTGAATGTCAGTCAGGACACAGAACCTGTGGGAGCGGGCTTGCTCGCGAATACGTCGGGTCAGTCGACATCAATGTTGGCTGATCGACCGTATTCGCGAGCAAGCCCGCTCCCACACAGGAGCGAGCCCTCTCCAACAAAACCTCTGTTTACGCGCCCTTGGCCGAAGGCAGTTTCGATACCAGGCGCAGCGACACGGTCAGCCCTTCGAGCTGGTAGTGCGGGCGCAGATAGAACTTGGAGTTGTAGTACCCCGGGTTGCCTTCGACTTCTTCGACGATCACTTCGGCCGCCGCCAGTGGGTGCTGGGCCTTGGTGGTTTCGGTGGAGTGCGCCGGGTCACCGTCGACGTAGTTGAGGATCCAGTCCTGCAACCAGCGCTGCATCTCGTCCTTCTCTTTGAAGGAGCCGATCTTGTCGCGCACGATGCACTTCAAGTAGTGGGCGAAACGGCAGGTGGCGAACAGGTACGGCAGACGTGCGGCCAGGTTGGCGTTGGCGGTGGCGTCCGGATCGTCGTATTCGGCCGGTTTCTGCAGCGACTGGGCGCCGATGAACGCGGCGAAGTCGGTGTTCTTCTTGTGCAGCAGCGGCATGAAGCCGTTCTTCGCCAGTTCCGCTTCACGGCGGTCCGAAATGGCGATTTCGGTCGGGCACTTCATGTCCACGCCACCGTCATCGGTAGGGAACGTGTGGGCCGGCAGGTTCTCCACTTCACCGCCCGATTCCACGCCACGGATGCGCGAGCACCAGCCGAAGTGTTTGAACGAGCGGTTGATGTTCACCGCCATCGCGTAGGCGGCGTTGGCCCAGGTGTACTTGGAGCTGTCGGCGCCGTCGGTGTTTTCTTCGAAAGCGAAGGCTTCCACCGGGTCGGTCTTGGCGCCATACGGCAGGCGCGCCAGGAAGCGCGGCATGGTCAGACCGATGTAGCGCGAGTCTTCCGACTCACGCAGCGAGCGCCAGCCGGCATATTCCGGAGTGGTGAAGATCTTGGTCAGGTCGCGTGGGTTCGACAGTTCCTGCCACGAGCCCATGCCCATCACGGTCGGCGATGCCGCGGAGATGAACGGAGCGTGCATGGCGGCGCAGACTTTCGACAGCTCGCCCAGCAGTTCCACGTCCGGTGGCGACTGGTCGAAGTAGTAGTCGCCTACCAGGCAGCCATAAGGTTCGCCGCCGAACTGGCCGTATTCTTCTTCGTACATCTTCTTGAAGATCGGGCTCTGGTCCCACGCGGTGCCCTTGAACTTCTTCAGGGTCTTGTGCAGGTCGGTCTTGGAGATGTTGAGCACGCGGATCTTGAGCTGCTCATCGGTCTCGGTGTTGTTGACCAGGTAGTGCAGACCACGCCAGGCGCTTTCCAGCTGTTGGAAGTCCGGGTGGTGGATGATCTGGTTGACCTGGGCGGTGAGCTTGGCGTCGATGGCGGCGATGATCGATTCGATCGACTTGATGGCGTCGTTGGACACCAGGTCGGTCTGCGCCAGGGCCTGCTCGGCCAGAGTGCGCACGGCGGTTTCCACCGCTTCGCGGGCGCGCTCGGTCTTGGGCTTGAATTCTTGCAGCAGCAGGGACGCGAACTCGCTGGTTTCTTGTGTCGCGCCCAGGTTCTGGGCGCCTTCGCGGGCTGTATTGTCAGTCATGTCATTGATCCTGTGCTGGCTTCGGCGCGCTCGCCAGGGCCTGCAACAGCGCTGGGTCCTTGATCGCCTTCATGATGATTTCTTCGGCACCGGTCTTGCCGTCCATGTAGGTCAGCAGGTTGGCCAGTTGGGTGCGCGCTTCGAGCAATTTGTTCAGCGAGTCGACCTTGCGGGCCACGGCCGCCGGGCTGAAGTCGTCCATGCTTTCGAAAGTCAGGTCCAGGCTCAGGTTGCCTTCGCCGGTCAATTCGTTGGGTACATGGAAGGCTACGCGCGGTTGCATGGCCTTGAGGCGCGAGTCGAAATTGTCGACATCGATCTCGAGGAACTTGCGATCGGCCACGGGTGCCAGAGGCTCGGCGGGCTTGCCGGCGAGGTCAGCCATAACCCCCATGACGAAGGGCAACTGGACCTTTTTCTCGGCGCCGTAGAGCTCGACGTCGTACTCGATCTGCACTCGAGGCGCGCGGTTGCGCGCGATGAACTTCTGAGAACTTTGCTTCGCCACGTTGCTGCTCCTGGTCGCTTGAGCGACGGTGTTGGCGTCATCCGGCGGTACCGGTGACGTGACTGCGTGATCCGCTCGCTTTTATTCGCTGTCTGGGCCGCGCAGGTTTTCAAATTGACTCATGCCGTCGGGAATCAGGTTACGCACGATGGTCGCGAAGTCGGCGTTAACCAGAAGCTTGGCCCGATTCAACAGCACCGGCAGGGGGCTGGAGGGCTCATGACGGGTGTAGTAAGCGAGAACCCGGTCCAGGCTACGCAACACGTCGTCGCGGTTGTTGATTTCACCGCTGACAGTGCTTGTGCCGGTGTTGCGCGGCGCGCTCGGCGCATCGGCGTGTTGAGTCGACGGGGAGCTGTCGCTGGAGACAGCATCGGAAAGGGTACTGTCGCCGCTCTGCTGGCCGGACTGACCGAGAATCTGCAAGGCCATCTTCAGGGGTTGTTTCAGCGGGCCAAGGTCCACGCCCTGGGCGGAACCGACCTGATCGCTGACCTGCTGCTCGATGGCTTCGGCGGCGTTGCGGGCCTCCTGCAGGGCCGCCCGGGTGTTTTCCAGTTGCTCGGGATCGCTGTCGAGCAGCGCTCCGGCGAGTTGTTCGGAGCCGAGGCTTTCGTCGGCGAAACTTTGCAGGCCACTGGCGTTGGCGGCGGCGCGCAGGGTGATCGTACCGAAGGCGCGCGAACGGACGAGAATGCTCTCGCGCAACAGTCGGATAGTGACATCGGACGTCAGGCCGGTGAGGGCGTTGATGCGTACCGTGGGGTCATTGTCGTCATCGGCGTCCAGGCGTGGATGCAGATCGGCCCAGTATTGCTTGAGCAGTTCGCTGATCAACGTCAGTACGCGCGCCAGCCCCGGAATGCCTTCCAGGGCCAGAGAACTCTGTAGCAGGAAATGGGTGATTCGCAGGTCTTTGCTGCGCTGCAACAAGTCCAGGCTCTGCTGCTGGATGCTGCGCCACTCAGGGGGTTCGGCAGGAAGGATCGAGTCGCCCATGCTGCGTTCGGGCTGGCCTCGGGATTCACGCTCCAGGCGCAAAAAGTCCGCGTCATATTCCAGGTCTTCACCGCAAGGTGAGGTCGCGGAAACGGCGGCGAGCAACAAAGGCACATCCACTTGGATCGATCTCCCTATCGCCCGCTGAATGACAGTCGGGCCGTGCATACGCAAGTTCCGGGTGGAATCGCGCATCAAACTTTGCATATTCCTGAGGGTAATGGCCGTTTAGATGCTGAATGATCTTAAAGTGCCATCACTCATATTCAAGAAGTTGTGCATTTTTGGTGTAGTACTTATCGCTTGTCAAGGTAAGCTATTTCCGGTCTGTTACAGTTGTGAGGCGCTTAACAACCCGTACGACTGGCGGGTCGAGAAGGGTGCCGGGACAGGCTTTTTGTCATGCAGGCCGGTTAATATCAGCCATCATGCTGGCAAAAAGCCGTTTCGTGGCTGTTTCCCAGGGTTTTGGACGGCGGTCGTCGGGACGAAATGCCCTCGATTCGCCCGAGCGCGACGATGTATAAGAAGTGTTCAGCAAGGAGGCGAGATGCCGCTGTGTTTGACTATCACTAGTTATCACAAGATTACCCCCGGCCAGTGTTCTGAGAAGACACTGGATCAAGGGGTGATGGCAATTGGCCGCAATTCCGATAATGACTGGGTATTACCAGACCCCGAGCGCCTGGTGTCCGGTAAACATTGCGTCATTCAATGCAGAGACGGGCGATATTACTTAACCGATAACAGCACTAATGGCGTGGAATTGGTCAAGGCCGGTGTTCGCCTGCGTAAAGGCAACAGCGAGCTGCTGCAGGATGGCGAAATTATCCGTATTGGTGATTACGAGATCCAGGCGCGCGTCGATTTCAACCTGCCGGTCACTGACAGCAACCCCTTCGCAGAAGCACCGAGCAGCTTTGAAGCGTTGATGGGGCGCCAGAGCGCCGCCGTGAATACACCTCAGTCGATCCCCGCTGTATCGCCAGCGCAATTCCAAGGCGTGTCGGCCATGGACACGATGCCCGACCTGTTCGATTTCCTCACACCGCCGAGTGTCCCTCCGGCAACCCAGCCTGATCACGTACCGGCTCAACAGCACGATTTCCGCCCGCCGACGCCGGTGCCGCGTCCCAGCCCACCGCCCGTGGTCGAACCTGTGGCGATGACGGCTGCCCCGGTGATTCCGGAAGATTGGGACCTGTTCAGTGACAAGCCTGCGCCCGTCGCACCGCCTCCTGTCACGTCAATGCCCGTGGTCGAGCCCGTCTCGATCCCGGTACCGCCAATACCGGCCGCTGAAATCCCCGTGCCCGAAATTGCGGTGCCTGATTTCAACGCACATGAGATCAGAGTGCTGGAGCCCAACCTGCCGGCTGAACCCGCGCCGCCTCGTGAGCCGCCGGTCTCCCGGGTCGAGCCACCCGTCGCGCCTGCCCGGCCGGTCGATGCCGGCGAACCCGATCTGCTGCAAGCCTTCCTGCGCGGCGCCGGGCTGGATCAGTTGCGTCTGGACAAGGCGCAGGCCGAGGCACAGATGGAAAACATCGGCCGCAGCTACCGGCTGATGGTCGAGGGCCTGATCGATGTCTTGCGGGCCCGCAGCAGCCTCAAGGGTGAGTTCCGCATTCAGCAAACGATGATCCAGCCAGTAGAAAACAATCCGCTGAAATTCGCCCCCAACGTCGACGAAGCGCTGTTGTTGCTGTTGCGTCATGGCAACCAGGCGTTCATGGCGCCGGACGCCGCCGTGCGCGACAGCTTCGACGACCTGCGCGCCCACCAACTGGCCGTCATGGCCGGCGTGGAGGCGGCCATCAAACATCTGCTGGCGCGTTTCGAGCCGACGCAATTGGAAGAGCGCATGGGCAAGCCCGGCGGGTTGTCGACTATATTCAGCGGCTCGCGTCAGGCCCAGTACTGGCAGCAGTTTACTGAGCTCTACAGCAATATTTCCCGGGAAGCCCAGGAGGATTTCCAGGACCTGTTCGGTCGAGAATTCAGCCGTGCCTACGAAGAGCACAGCACACGACAGCGACGTCGCTGAACGACGCCCATAACCCTCCATCAATCAAACAACGGATAGCTCAAACGTCATTGAGGACGCAGGATGATTCCCAGGTTTTTCTTCGCAGTCGCCACCGCGCTTCTGTTGACCGCGTGCGCCAAGGACACGGCCAAAACCCAGCCCGAGGAGGCTGAGGCCGATACCGCCGCCGTCGAGTTGCATTTTCATTCCATAGCCGGCCTCAACCCCGGCGCCACTGGCCAGCCGGCCCCGGTCCGGGTGCGTATTTTCGAACTGAAGAACGCCGCCACCTTCGGCCGTGCCGATTACTTCGCCCTGGCCGAACGGGCCCAGGCGACCTTGGGCGCCGACCTGATCGACCAGGACGAAGTGCTGGTCCACCCCGATCAGCAACTGAGCCTGCAACGCGATCTCGATCCGTCGACCCGGTTCATCGGCATCCTGGTGGGCTATCGCGAGCTGGACCGGTCGCAGTGGCGCACGGTGTTGAATGTCCCGGCGCGCCAGTACACCGAATACCAGATCAGCCTCGACGTGCGCGCCGTGCGCAGCGACGTCGTCGTTCCCCCATCCAGCCCTGCCCAATAAGCAATCGGAGCCCCCATGTCCTGGAACAATCGTGTGGTCTGGTCGGAAGGCATGTTCATTGGAACGCAGCACTTCCAGCAGCATGACCGTTACCTGGAAAACCTCATCGACGCCCGCAGCCGCCCTTTATCGGCCGGCGCCTGGGGTTTCTCCGAATTGCTGATCGACCAGGGCCTGCTGGCCCAAGGCAAGCTGGCGATCATTTCGGCGCGGGGCCTGTTGCCGGACGGCACGCCCTTCAACATTCCCCAGGACGACGTGGCGCCGACGCCGTTGAACGTCGAGGACGACCTGCGCGATGGCCTGGTGTACCTGGCCCTGCCGCTCAAGCGTGCCGGTGCCCGTGACACCGTCGATGAAGGCGAAGAGCTCGGCGCGGCCCGCTACGTGAGCCAGGTGTGCGAGGTGCGCGACGACAACGCGCCGTTCGAGAACCGTGCGCCGGTGGCCTTGGGGTCGAGGGCCTTGCGCCTGCTGACGGCCCAGGATGGCATCGGCGACTACGCTGCCGTCGGTGTGGTGCGCATCAAAGAAAAACGCGCCGACCGCGCCCTGGTGCTCGACGACAGCTACATCCCGCCCGTGCTGGATGTGGCCGCTTCCAAACCGCTGGCCGCGTTCCGCAGTGAACTGCTGGGCCTGCTGCACCAGCGCGGCGAAGCCCTGGCCGGACGCGTAGTGGCTTCCGGTGCCGGCGGTGCTTCGGAAATCGCCGACTTCATGCTGCTGCAATTGGTCAACCGCGCCCAACCGCTGGTCCAGCACTTGAGCCAGTTGAGCCCGCTGCACCCCGAGCGGTTCTACAGCGAACTGGTGGCGCTGGCCGGGGAATTCTCCACCTTCACGGCGTCCGGACGACGACCGCAGGAATACCCGCAGTACCAGCACGATGACCTGGTGCTGAGTTTCACGCCGGTGATGCAAGCCTTGCGTGAAGCCTTGTCGATGCTGATCGACAGCAAGGCGACCCCGATCCCGATTGTCGAGAAAGCCTACGGCATCCACGTGGCGATGCTGGCCGACAAGACCCTGCTCGACAGCGCCAGCTTCATCCTCGTGGTGCGCGCCGATGTGCCTGCCGAAACCCTGCGCGGCCGCTTCGGGCAGCAGAGCAAGGTCGGTTCGGTGGAGCACATCCGTGATTTGGTCAACCTGCAGCTGCCGGGCATCGGCCTGCTGCCGTTGCCGGTGGCGCCACGGCAGTTGCCGTACCACGCCGGTTCCACTTACTACGAACTCGACCGGGGCAGTGACCACTGGAAACAGCTGAGCAACTCTGGCGGTTTCGCGTTCCACATCGCCGGCCAGTTCCCTGGGCTGAACCTGGCCTTCTGGGCGATCCGAGGATAATTCGCCATGAGCAACGATGATCGTACCCAGTTCATGCCGACGCCCGGTGGTCGTGGCGCCGATCCCTTCCGTCCGGATGCCGGGCGTCCCGCACCGGCGCCGGCGTCCGCGCCGCTGTCGATGCCGGCCGCGCCGGTCCTGACCGGCAAGGCCCAGGGCCTCAATCCACTGGAGAGCGCCGCCGGCCCGTTGCTGGCGTTGTTGACGCGCCTGCGCAACACCATCGCCCACCCGGCGCCAGCCAGCCTGCGGGCGCAACTGCTGGCTTACCTGCGCCAGTTCGAAGAGCGCGCCGAAGCCGCCGGCGTGGTGCGCAATGACGTACTGCTGGCCCGCTACGCCTTGTGCACCGCCCTGGACGAGGCCGTGTTGAGCACTCCGTGGGGCGGCACCAGCGATTGGGGCAAGCAGAGCCTGTTGATCACCGTGCACAACGAAGCCTGGGGCGGCGAGAAGGTGTTCCAGTTACTGGAGCATTGCCTGCAAAGCCCGCGGGAACGCTTGTACCTGCTGGAACTGTTGTACCTGTGCATGTGCCTGGGCTTCGAAGGGCGCTATCGGGTGATGAACGACGGTCGCAGCCAACTGGAAGCCTTGCGCGAGCGCACCAGCGCGGTGATCCGCAGCGCCCGTGGCGACTACGAGCGCGAGCTGTCGCCCCATTGGCGTGGCGTCACCGTGGCTCGGGATCGGCTGGCCCAATTCATGCCGCCCTGGATCGCCGTGGCCATTGGCGCCGCGTTGCTGTTGGCGCTGTTGTTCGGCCTGCGCATGAAGCTGGCCTCCGATGCAGAGCCGGTGTTCAAGAACATCCATGCCCTGGGGGAAATCCCGGTGCAGGCCATCGACCGTCCCGTGGTGCAGCCGAAAGTGATCGAGCGGCCACGCCTGGCCGGTTTCCTAGCCGATGAAATCAGGGCCGGGCGGATCGCGGTGGAAGATGCCGTCGACCGTTCCGTGGTGACCATCCGTGGCGATGAACTGTTCGCCTCCGGTAGCGCCAGCATCAAGGACGATTTCCAACCGCTGATGCTGCGCATCGCCGACGCGGTGCGCAAGGTCAAGGGCCAGGTGCTGGTCACCGGCCACAGCGACAACCGTCCGATCGCCACGCTGCGGTTCCCGTCCAACTGGGCGCTGTCCGAGGCGCGGGCCCAGTCGGTGCTGCAGATTCTTGCGGCCAAGACCGGCCAGCCCGAGCGCTTCAGCGCCGAAGGTCGCAGCGACACCGAACCACTGGCTTCCAATGCCACCACGGAAGGCCGCGCGCGCAATCGCCGGGTTGAAATCACAGTATTGGCGGAGGGGGTCGAGTGAAAGCGTTTTTCAGTTTTATGATCCGCTGGGTCATCCCGTTGCTGGGGCTGATCGCCCTGAGCCTGATCATCTGGTTCGTTGGCCCGCTGTTGGACTGGCTGGTGCCGGAGGGCCGACGCTGGGCATTGATCATCCTGGTGTTCGCGGTGTGGATCGCCTACCGGGTGTTCCGCGTCATCCAGGCCCGCCGGCAAGCCGCCGAGGTCATGCGCAGCCTGGCCGAGCAAACCCCGCCGGACCCCACCAGCATTGCCACCGCCGAAGAGTTGGAAACCCTGCGCCAGCGCATGGACGAAGCCCTGGCGCTGCTCAAGAAAGCCAAGCTCGGGGGTGACGAGCGCCGTAACCTCTACGAACTGCCGTGGTACGTGATCATCGGCCCGCCGGGCTCGGGCAAGACCACTGCGCTGGTCAATTCCGGGCTGCACTTCCCGCTGGCAGCCCAGTTGGGCGCCGGTGCGGTGCGCGGTGTCGGCGGCACGCGCAATTGCGACTGGTGGTTTACCGATCAGGCCGTGTTGCTCGACACCGCTGGCCGCTACACCACCCAGGACAGCGACGCGACCGTCGACAAGGCGGCGTGGCTGGGCTTTCTGGGACTGTTGAAGAAACAGCGCGCCCGGCGCCCCATCGACGGTGCGTTCATCGCCATCAGCCTGTCCGACCTGCTGCTGGGCAGCGACGCCGAGCGCGCCGCCCATGCCGCCGCGATCCGGCTGCGGATCCAGGAGCTGTACACCCAACTGGGCGTGCGCTTCCCGGTCTACCTGATGCTCACCAAGCTCGACCTGGTGCCGGGGTTCATGGAGTTTTTCGACACCTTGAGCAAGGAAGAGCGCGCCCAGGTCTGGGGCATGACCTTCGCCCTCGACGATGGCAAGAGCAACGACAGCCCGCTGGCGCACCTGCAAAGCGAATTCGCCGGCCTGGAACAGCGTCTCAACGACCGTCTGGTGGAGCGCCTGCAACAGGAACGCGACCCGGCGCGGCGCGACCTGATCTACGGTTTCCCACAGCAGTTCGGTGCCCTGAAGGACTGCCTGCAAAGCTTCCTCGAAGGCGTATTCAAACCCAACGCTTTCGAAGAACGCGTGTTGCTGCGTGGCGTGTATTTCACCAGCGGCACCCAGGAAGGCAGCCCGATCGACCGCTTGATCGGCGCCATGGCCCAGAGCATGAACCTGGACCGCCAGCACCTGGCGCGCCAGACCGGCACCGGGCGCAGCTACTTCATCGAAAAACTGTTCACCGCCGTGGCCTTTGCCGAACGCGGGCTGGTGGGCGTCGACCCCAAGGTCGAGCGTCGGCGCAAGTGGATCGCCCGGGGCGTGTTGGCCTCCACCGTGGTCCTGGTGCTGGTGGTCGGCTCGTTGTGGTGGGTCAGTTACCGTGCCAATCAGGCGTACATCGCTCAGGTCGACCAGAAGGTCGCGCCGCTGGGCCAGACCGTGCAGAACCTCAGCCCGGCGCAACGCGACGTGCTCGCGGTGTTGCCACTGCTCAACGCCGTGAAACACCTGGCCGACGATGCACCGAGTTGGGCAGAAGGCCTGGGCTTGTACCAGGGCGACATGCTCGAAGCCGAGTCCGGCAGCGTCTATCGCAAGCTGCTGATCGCCGTGTTCGCCCCCCGCCTGCTGACGCGCATCGAAGAGCAACTGCACAGCGGCGGCAATTCGGATTTCCTCTACGAAGGCTTGAAGGCCTACCTGATGCTCGCCGACACCGAGCATTACGACGCCGACTTCATCAAGGCCTGGATTGCCCTGGACTGGGACCGCAGCCTGCCCCGTGATCTGCCGGCCGAACAGCGTCTGGCCCTGACTGAGCATCTGCAATCACTGTTCGAGCGTCGTCCGCCTACCGCACGGCTGGACCCTCGGCTGATCGAAGACCTGCGCCGGCAACTGCAACAACTGCCCGTGGCCCAGCGTGTCTACGACCGCATCAAGCGCCAGAAATTACCCGAAGGCATCCCGGACTTCCGCATCAACGAGGCCGCCGGGCGTGACGCCGCGCTGGTGTTCAGCCGCAAGAGCGGCAAGCCGCTGGGCGAGCCGTTGAGCGGGTTCTTCACCGTCAAGGGGTACCGCCAGGGCTTTCTGCTCGCCAGCCTGAGCCAGACCGGCACCCTGGCCGAAGAGCAATGGGTGCTGGGCCATGAACAGGCCGACCAACAGAACGTCGCCAGCCTGGCCGCCGATGTGCGCCGCCTGTACTTCCAGGACTACCAGCGCCAATGGGACGCCTTGCTCGCCGACATCGACTTCGTGCCGATCACCAGCGTGGCCCAGGCCGCTGACGTGCTGCGGGTGATTTCCGGGCCGACCTCGCCGTTGAAAAAACTGCTGGTGGCGGTGGCGAAGGAAACCGACCTGCAACAGGACGAACGCCTGCTGGCCGCCCAAGGCGCGCCGGCAGAAGGCGGGGTGGATAAGCTCAAGGAGCGCCTGGGCAGCCTGCTCGGCCAGGAACAGGCGACGCCAAACGCGCCTGCGCAAAGCGACGATCCGATCACCGCGCACTTCGCCGAGCTCAACAGCATCGTCAACAAGAACGAAGGCGAACCGGCGGCCATCGATGGCCTGTTGGCCGACATGAACGCGCTGTACGTGCAGGTCAGCGCCATGGTCGGCGCCAGTGGCGATGCCTTGCTCGGCGAGGCCAAGAACCAGGCGGCCGCTGCTGCCACCCGGGTCAGTCTCAACGCCGAGCGCCAGCCACCGTTGGTTCAGGGGCTGGTCAAGTCGGTGGTCAACTCCACCACCAACACCATGATGGGCGGGGTGCGCAATCAACTGAACGCCGCCTGGACCAGCGAGGTGGTGAACATTTATCGCCAATCCCTGGCCGGGCGTTATCCGATGTCGCCGGGCAGTGCACGGGATGCAACCCTCGATGACTTCGGTCAGTTCTTCGGCGTCGGCGGGGTGATGGACAACTACTTCCGCAAATACCTGCAACCCTACGTCGACACCTCGACGCCGACCTGGCGTTGGCAGCCGGGCGCTGCGCAGAAGCTGGGCATTTCTCCCGGCGTGCTGCAAACCTTCCAGCGCGCCGCCGCCATTCGCGATGCGTTCTTCCGTTCCGGCGGCACCCAGCCGATGGTGCGCTTCGAGCTCAAACCGGTGGCGATGGATTCGACCATCACCCAGTTCCTGCTCGACCTGGACGGCCAGCAACTGAGCTACGACCACGGCCCGAGTCGCCCGACCGCCATGCAGTGGCCCAACCCCGGCAGCATCGGCGTGGTGCGCATCTCGATCATGCCGCCGTCGTCCAGTGGCCGTTCCGGCATCACCCTGGATGGCCCATGGGCGTGGTTCCGGCTGCTGGAGCAATCGGACCTGACCGCCGGCAATTCGCCGGACCGCTTCAACCTGCGGTTGCGGGTCGATAACGCCAGTGCCTCGTACGAACTGCGGGCCAACAGCGCTTTCAACCCGTTCAAGAGCCGTGTGCTCAGTGGATTCAGCCTGCCGGAGCGGCTATGAGTACACCGGGCTTCTATGGAAAGTTGGCCAGCCGCGGGGACTTCGTCAGCCGTGGTTTGCCCCAGAGTTTCATCGCGCCGTGGGATTCCTGGCTGGCGGCGGGTCTGCTTGCCAGCCAGACCAGCCTTGGCGAGCGTTGGCTGGATGCGTATCTGGTCAGCCCGTTGTGGCGCTTTTTGGTCGCCCCCGGTGTCTGTGGTCCGGACGCCGCCGTGGGCGTGGTGATGCCGAGCATCGACCGGGTCGGCCGGTATTTCCCGCTGACGGTGGCGGTGCTGCTGGAGCCCGACGCGGACCCTGCGTCCGTGGTGGGTGGCGCGGACGAGTGGTTCGAGCGGGTGGAGAACCTGCTCCTGAGTACCCTGAACGTGGAGGCCAGTTTCGAGGCCTTCGGCGCGGAACTGGAAAACCTCGGCAGCCCGTTGTATCGGTCGCGCACCCCCAGCAGCCGCTTCGCCAGCCTGCATCGCTTCGACGCCACCGACCCGCAGACGCGCATGAGCGCGCTCGCCGAGTCGTCCTGCGAAGGCATGAGCCTGTGGTGGGGCCAGGGATCGGAGCGCATCGCGCCCGGTTTGATGCGGTGCCAGGGGTTGCCGGCTGCCGCTGATTTTGCGCAATTTTTGCTCGGCCAAGAAGGTGTTGTGTAGATGCGTCCAAGTGCTGGGAAAGCATTCAAGTCTGCAAGCAAGAGCCATGTCGGCATGGTCCGTCAGGTCAACGAAGACGCTTGCCTGGACCTGCCGGAAAACGGTTTGTGGGTAGTCGCCGATGGCATGGGCGGGCACGCGGCAGGCGATTACGTCAGCAGCCTGATCGTCGATAGCTTGCGCGGCATTGCCTTGGGCCGCTCGCTGGACGAATACGTCGCGGCGTTGCAAACCGACCTGCTGCGAGTCAACGCTGCCGTGCGCGAGGAAACCGCCAACCGTGGCGTGACCATGATGGGCAGCACCGTCGTGGTGCTCGCCACCCGTGATCTGCGCGGCATGTGCCTGTGGGCCGGCGACAGTCGTTTGTACCGTCTGCGCGACGGGGTGCTGGAAAGTATCTCCCGTGACCACAGCTACGTTCAGGACCTGCAGGACAGTGGTCTGCTCAGCGAAGCCGAGGCCCGAGTGCATCCACGGGCCAATATCGTCACCCGGGCCATCGGGGTCGAGGCGCAGTTGAAGCTGGCGATGGTCGAGTTGTTGCTGGTGCCCGGCGACAGCTACCTGTTGTGCAGCGACGGGCTGACCAAGACCGTCGAAGACGATGAAATCCGCGAAGTACTCAACCACGACGAACCCGGCGAAATCGCCAGCAGCCTGGTGTCCCTGGGGCTGATGCGCGGCGCGCCGGACAACATCACCGTAGTGGTCGTGAAGGTGCCGGCATGAACTCTGTCATGAACATCCAGATCCCCGGCTACGACATCGAAGGGGAGATCGGCGAAGGCGCCATGGCGAGCGTCTACCTGGCGACCCAGCGGTCCCTGGAGCGCAAGGTCGCGCTGAAAGTCATGGCCGCCGCGCTGGCCGCCGACCCGACGTTCTGCGAGCGCTTCCTGCGCGAGGGCAAGACCCTGGCGCGCCTGTCGCATCCGCACACGGTCACCATCCATGACATCGGCAACGTCGGTGAGCTGTATTACATGGCGATGGAGTACCTGCCCAACGGCACGCTCAAGGAGCGCATCGCCGCGGGCCTGTCGCCGGAGCAGGGCCTGATCTACATCCGCCAGATCGCCTCGGCCCTGGGTTACGCCCATGGCCTGGGACTGGTGCACCGCGACGTGAAACCGGCCAACATCCTGTTCCGCGCCGATGGCACGGCGGTGCTCTCGGACTTCGGCATCGCCAAGTCCCTGGACGACCGGACCCAGTTCACCCAGGCCGGTTTTGCCGTCGGCACCCCCAGCTACATGAGCCCGGAACAGGCACGCGGCCAGGACATCGACGGTCGTGCCGACCTGTATGCGCTGGGTGTCGTGCTCTACGAAATCCTCGTCGGCAAACTGCCCTATACCGGCAACGACGCACTGTCCACGGCCCTGGCCCACCTGACCGAACCACTGCCGGAATTGCCGGTGCACCACGGCCGCTACCAGGACGTGCTGCGCAAGTTGCTGGCGAAGGACCCGGCGGAGCGCTTCCCGGATGCGGCGGCGTTGTTGCGGGCGCTGGATAACCTGCCCCAGGACTCCGAAGCGACGCTGATCCGGCCCATGTCGATTCCCGTCCCGCCCATTGCGAAGGCCGATGACCTGGCGGGCCTGACGCCGATGTCCATCGACATCCCGAGCGGTCCGGCGCAGCCGCAATCGCAACCCCGGCCAACCCCGCCACCGGTGAGCCCACCTCCGCGACCGGTCGTTGCGCCGTCGCGCAAGCCCCCGGTATTTGCCCTCGCCGCCGTTGCGGTGGCCGTGGCGCTGGCGTTGGGTGGGGCGGGTTATTGGTGGCTGTCCGGCGACTCCGGCAAAAAAGACACGAAGACGCCGATAGCATCGACCTCATCGACCAAGCCACCGGTGAAGACGCCTGACGCGCCGCCGGTGAAAACCCCCGATACCACGCCGGCCCAGCCTCCCGTGTCGCCGCCGGTGAATCCGCCCGTGGCGACCCAGGCCGATGGCGGCCAGCGTCCGCTGTTGATGGCCGGCAAGAAAACCCTGTTCCAGCGGGTGCTCAGCAAACCGGGGGCGACGCTCGCCGATGAACCGGGTGCCGCGCCCGGCAAGGCCCTGCCGGCGTTTTCCGTGCTCTACGTGTACCAGCGCAAAGATGTCAACGGCAGCCCGTGGGTGCGCGTCGGCGCTGCCACCGATGGGCGCAGCGACGGCTGGTTGCCGGCCGCTCAGGTCAGCGACTGGAAGCAGAGCCTGGTGCTCAAGTTCACCGAACGCTCAGGCCGGGCGCCGGTGATGTTCCTGCGCCAGCCCGGCGAAGTGGAAAAGCTGCTGGCTAATCCTTCCAACGCCAAGAATGTGCTGCGCAAGGCCCAACAGAACCCGGCGGACAACCAGCAGGTGCTGGCCCTGGAACCGGCGGCCAGCGCCGTGCCGCAGAACCAGTTCTACCTGTTGCCGATCTTCGATTCGCGCGAGAGCTTCGACGAGAACGGCCAGCCCGTGCAGTTGTTGAACGTGGCCTCCATCGACCCCGGCAACACGCCTCGGGCCGCGTCCAACAACACACCGATCCTGACCGCCAACGCCGATGCGTTCCGTACCGCCGTGGTGCTGGTGGTGGACACCACCGTGTCCATGCAGCCCTACATCGATCAGGTGCGCGACGTGGTTCACGAACTGCAGACCCGCATTGCCGAGCGTGGCGAACTGGACAGCGTCAGCTTCGGCCTGGTGGGTTTCCGCAGCAGCGTCAAGAAAACTCCAGGCCTGGAATACGTCGCCAAGACCCTGATCACTCTGGAACAGGGTCGCGACCCGCAACGCTTCCTGGACCTCGCACGGCAGGTCAAGGCCTCCACCGTGTCGAGCCATTCGTTCAACGAAGACGCGTTTGCCGGCGTGATGGAAGCGGTGGAGGGCATGGACTGGTCCGGCTATGGCGGGCGCCTGATCCTGCTGATCACCGACGCCGGCGCCCTGCGCAAGAACGACCCGTTTGCCGCCACCCAGATGAACGAAGCCGAAGTGCGTCAGGCGGCCCTGGGCAAGCAGATCAAGATCTACGCCTTGCACTTGCTCAGCGACGCCGGCAAGAAGACCCACGCCGGTGCCCAGAGCCAATACCGCACCCTGACCGCCGACGCCAACCCACAGATCGGTGACCTGTACATTCCGGTGCCGGGCGCCGATGTGCGCAAGCTCGGTGAGCGGGTGGACGAGATCGGCTCGGTGTTTGCGGATCTGGTGCATCAGGTGCGCAGCAACAAACCGCAAAGCGTTCCGGCGCTGGGCGCCGCGCCGAGCCTGGCCGACAAGTCGGCGGCCGTGGGCTACGCGATGCACATGGATTTCCTCGGCCGCAAGACCGCCAGCCAGGCGCCGCAACTGGTCAGCGCGTGGACCGCCGACCGTGACCTGACCAACCCGGCGCTGCCGGCGTTCCAGGTGTGCGTGATGCTGACCAAGCTGCAACTCAACGACCTGCAGCAATCGTTGAAGCTGATCGTCGACGCGGCCCGCAAGACCCAAAGCTCGCCCAAGGATTTCTTCCAGGAAATCGCCAGCGCCAGTGCCTACATGAGCCGCGACCCATCGGCCCTGCGCAAGGGCGCCAACCTCGCCGATGGCGGGATTCTCGGCGAATACCTGGAAGGGCTGCCGTACCGCAGTAAGTCGCTGAACATGACCCAGGACCTGTGGCTGTCCTTGAGTGTGGCCGAGCAGGAAGACTTCATCGATGAGCTGGAGTCGAAAATCCGCCTCTATGAAACCTTCCACAACGACCTCGCCAACTGGGTGCGCTTCGGCGACGCCGAGCCGGGCGATGCCCTGTACCGCGTTCCACTGTCGACGTTGCCATGATGCTGACGATGAATGCCGTGCACAAAAGCCGGGGCGCCGGCAGCCAGCGCTACAGCCTGGTGGTTCCACGGCTGCACCTGCGTGCCGGCGAACAACTGGCGCTGGTCGGTCCCAGCGGCTGTGGCAAGAGCACGTTGCTGGATATGCTGGCCCTGGTGTTGGCGCCGGACCAGGCCGGGCAGTTCGACTTTGCCCCCGGCGACACGTCGTTGGACATCGCCAAACTGTGGCGTGGGTCGCAACAGGACACCTTGGCCGAGCTGCGCAGCCGTCACCTGGGGTATGTTCTGCAAACCGGTGGCCTGCTGGGCTTCCTGGACGTACGCGGCAACATCGAGTTGTCGCGCAAACTGCTGGGCTTGAAGGATGACGGCAGCGTGATGCGCCTGGCCGGACAATTGGACATTGCCGATCAACTGGACAAGAAACCGGCGGACCTCTCTGTGGGCCAGCGCCAACGGGTCAGTTGCGCCCGCGCCCTGGCCCATGGCCCGCGTCTGCTGCTGGCCGATGAGCCGACCGCCGCCCTCGATCCGCTGAACGCCGAGCGGGTCATGCACTTGCTGGTGGCGCAGGCCCGCGACAGCGGCGTGTGCTGCGTCGTCGCCACCCACGATGAAGCCCTGGCCCGGGCCAGTGGTTTGCAAGTGCGGCGCATCGGTTGCCGCCGCGATGCCGACGGCGGCGTCACCGCGACCCTCGGGGAGGCTTGCTGATGCGCGGCGCGCTGGTGGCTTCCCTGGCCTGGCAGGATTACCGCAACGATGCGTGGCTGTCGGCCTGCTCGGTGTTGGCGCTGGTGGCCGTGGTGGCGCCCTTGCTGGTGCTGTTCGGGCTGAAATTCGGCCTGGTCACCAGCCTGACCGAACGCCTGCAGAACGACCCGGCTACCCGGGAAATCATCCCCCTGGGCGGCGGTCGGTTCAGCGCGCAATTCATCGAGCAGCTGGGCCGGCGCGGCGATGTGGCCTTCGCCTTGCCGCGCACCCGGCAGATCGCCGCGACGGCGGATTTGAACAGCGCTGCGTCGGCGCTCACCGTCGAGATGATCCCCACGGCCACCAACGACCCTCTGCTCGAACACCTGCCGTTGCCCCAAGGGCTGGATCAGGTGGTGCTCAGCCAGACCGCCGCCGAGAAGCTTGGCGTCAAGGCGGGCGATTGGTTGCAGGCCAGTTTCGGCCGGCAGGTGGCCGGTCGCAGCGAGGCCCAGCGCACGCGGGTCCAGGTGCTGCACGTACTGCCGCTGGAAGCCTTTGCCCGGGACGGTCTGTTCGCGCCGCTGGCTTTGCTGGAGGCCGCCGAGGATTACCGCGACGGTCGCGCCGTGCCGGCGTTCGGCTGGCCCGGCGATGGGGTGGGCGTGGCCGGGCAACGGGTCTATCCAGCGTTTCGTTTGTATGCGCGCAGCCTCGGTGATGTAGAGCCGTTGCGGCAGTATTTCGCGGGGCAAAATCTGCTGGTATCCACCCAGGCCCAGACCATCGCACAGGTGCAATCGCTGAGCCGCAATCTGTCGATCGTGTTCTGGATCATCGCCGGGTTGGCCCTGGCCGGTGCCTTCGCGGCGATCTTTGCCGGCGCGCTGGCGGCGGTCGAGCGCAAGCGCCGGGAACTGTCGGTGTTGCGCCTGTTGGGCGTATCCACCGCCGCGCTGTTGCTGTTCGTGGTGTTGCAGGCGCTCTACAGCGCCACGCTGGCGGCCGTGCTCAGTGCCGGCCTGTATGGCCTGGCGCAGTCGGGTCTCAATTATTTATTTGCGCAGATGCCAGGCGAATACGCCAGCCATCTGCTGGTGCGTCATTACACCCTGGCCCTGGTGGCCGTGCTCGGCGTCAGCGCCCTGGCAGCGGCTTGTGGCGGCTGGCGGGTGGCGCGTATCCAGGCGTCTGAAGGAATTCGCGATGTATAAGTTATTGAGCGCCGCCGTGGCGCTGAGTCTGGCCAGCCTTGTGTATGCCGATGAAGGCACTGACAAGCTGGACAACCCCAAGCCGTTGCCGGACGACGTCAGCCTGCCACTACCCTGTGAGG
This sequence comes from Pseudomonas uvaldensis, assembly GCF_021271205.1. Lineage (GTDB taxonomy): Bacteria > Pseudomonadota > Gammaproteobacteria > Pseudomonadales > Pseudomonadaceae > Aquipseudomonas > Aquipseudomonas uvaldensis. Next base: position 463,234 of record NZ_JAIWKS010000005.1, on the reverse strand, counting down.
GGCAAATGGTGTTTCGTTACGTCTACATCCTCGCCCAGGGCACCCTGGACGACCGCGAGATCAGCCTCGGCTACCCCTTCAGCGAAGGCGAGGCCGGCTACCAGCAGTCATTCATCTCCGGTTACCGGCGCGACTTCATCAACGGCCAGTTCACCCTCAAGGATCTGCCCAAGGATTGGAGCAAGACCATCACTCCGTTGATGCCCAAGACCGACGCCCAGACGCCACTCAAGCCGATGCTGTACTTCATCGGCAAATACGAAGTCACCGCCCGCCAGTACGCGCAGGTCATGGCCCAGGCACAGTCCCTCGCCAGCGGCGAACCGGCACCGGCCTGCGAAGCCCTGCTGGCCGAGTTGCCCCAGGGCATGGCCGGGCGTCTGCCCAAGGTGAAACTGTCCAAGTTCGAGGCGGAGCGTTTCTCGGCGGTGTACAGCGCCTGGCTGATGAAATACCACAAGGACCTGCTGCCGGTGAGTGGTCGCGGCACCTCTGCCGAAGACGGCGGGTTGGGCTTCGTGCGCCTGCCCACCGAAGTGGAGTGGGAGTTCGCCGCCCGTGGCGGGCAGGCCGTCAGCCGCCAGGACCTGGAAGGGCGGCTGTTTCCCCGGCGCGTCGAAGGCAGCGAAAGCGATGGGCCGCTGGGTGATTGGGCCGTCTTCAACCAAGTGGCCGGCGGCACCGGCCAGGCGGCGCGGCTGATGCCCATTGGCACCAAGTTGCCGAACCCCATCGGCCTGTTCGACGTGATCGGCAACGCCGCCGAAATGGTCCAGGAGTCGTTCCAACTGGTGCATTCCGGACGCCGCCAGGGCGCCTACGGCGGCTTCGTGGTCAAGGGCGGCAATTACCTGGAAGGCGAGGGCACGCTGTTCACCGGCATGCGCCGGGAGTACCCGCTGTTCGCGGCTGACGGTACCGAACAAAGCAATGAAACCACTGGGTTCCGCGTGGCGGTCGGTGCGTTGTCGGCGCCGCGCTCGCGCTACAAGGAGCTGTTCGCCCAATGGCAGAAAGAAGGTCGCCTCGCGTCCCTGACCGACGCCATCGACGACGCCCAGGACCCCACCAAACGCCTGGACAGCATCATCGCCGCCAGCGTCGATCCGCGCCTGCAAGCCGAACTGGGGCTGGTCAACGAAGAGCTCAAGCGCAACGTCTCGCTCATCGCCCAGCAGCGCGAGGAAGCGGCGGGCAACCTGATCCAGTCGGCGGCCCTGGTGGCCGAGACCGTCAACAACTACAACATCCGCCTGACCAATTTGCAGCGCAGCCATCAGGCGGCGGTGGATGCCAAGGACGACGCCAGCGCCCAGCTGTTCGCCACGGCCATCGACAACGGCCGCAGTGCGCTGGACGGCGCGGTAGCGATTTACATCGATAACCTGGCAACCGGCACGCGCTACACCGATGCCGTGATTCAGGCGCAGTTTCAACGCATCAAGGAGGAGATGGAGCGCAAGCCGGTACTGGGCAAGAGCCTGGTGGCGCGCGCCACGTTATTCGTTCGTCATGTCGGGGAATATCGTCAGCAAAAACGAGCCGACCCGGCGGCGATATTGAAGGAATTGCTGGCAACGAGCGCCCAGCGGTCTTGAGCGTTCATTGCCAGCAAGCTTGGAGGGAACTCAGGCGGCGTCGGGCCGTGCTGAGCTGGTCAAAACTTAAAAGAGAACACAACTATGCTTTTCTCCCGTAAACCTTTTGCTTCGGTTTCCAAGCGTCATTTGCTGATGGTCGCGGTCGGCTTCAGCACCGTCCTGACCGGCTGCGCTACGTCGCCGACGTCCAAGGTCGCATCGAGCACCAAGGTCGAGTACTACCCCAACTGCTACGAGCCGGTGCAGCACCTGCGGGCCACCGAGGGGAACATGACCAAGTCGGTCATCACCGGTGCCGCTGTCGGTGCCGTCGGTGGCGCGCTGCTGGGCGCCCTGACCGCCGACAAGGAAGACCGTGGCCGCAACGCCGCCATCGGCGCGGCGGGCGGTGCCCTGGCGGGCGGCGCCGCCGGTTACTACACCGAGCGCCAGAAGCAGATCGCCGATGACAACCAGCGCATCGCGTCCTATGCCGCCGACGTCAACAAAAGCGTTACCGACATCGACCGCAGCACCGCGTACGCCAAGGCTTCGCAGCAGTGCTACCAGAGCGCGTTCACCAAACTGGTTGCCGACCGCAAGGCCAAGACCGTCAACGACACCGAAGGTCGCAAGCGCCTGGCAGAAATCGTCGCCGGCCTGAAAGAGTCCAACGACCTGATCGTCGCGGTCAACGGCAAGGCTTCGGAAGACCTGAACAACTACACCCAGGCCTATGAAAAAGACCTGCAGCAAGTGGGCGTGCAGCGCACCGACGTGGTGACCGTGGCGACCGCCGAGACCACCCCGGTCGTGGCGACCACCACCTCCAAGACCAAGAAACCCGTCAAGCCTGCGAAAAAGCCGCCAGTGCTGCCAACCGTGCCGAAAGAAGCGGTGACCACCGAGAAAACCCTGCAGACCGCCAAGGCCAAGCAGGATGAAAGCAAACAAGTCGCCAGCGCCGGCACCAGCCAGGTCAACAGCATGTGCAAAAACCCGGACCTGGGCGACTGGGCACCGGTGCCTTGCCCGAATGTTTGATTGATGGGTGGGTGATCATGCCTTTGCTGGTGTGATCACCGCATGAAAAATCTGTGGGAGCGGGCTTGCTCGCGAAGGCGGCCTTGCGGTTGGCCGGTTTTTTGGGGTCGAGTACATATCCGTTGCTGCGGTAACGGCTGCTTAGGGTTTCGCCCTGACGGCGACTTACTTTCTTTCAAACGCCAAAGAAAGTAAGCAAAGAACGCTGGCCCCACCACTGGGCACCTCGCCACGGCGAGGTGTTCCCTCACTCCGGCATTGCTCCGTGGGCCCGCCGCGAAGGGCCATCCATGGCCCAGCGCGGCTATCCCGGCATCCATGCCGGGATGCCCACTCCACAATGCCTGCGTTCGGCCCTTGTGGTTAATGGGGCGTCCAAGATCAAAAGCCAAAGCCAAAGCCAAAGCCAAAGCCAAAGCCAAAGCCAGAGCCAAAGCCTTGTCTCTTTCGGGTGTACACCAATCCACTGTGGGAGCGAGCCTGCTCGCGATGGCGGCGGCCCGGCTTGCATCAAGGCTGGCTGACTTATCCCTTGCCTCTCAGCACCGCTGCCTCCTGCCCTTCCAGACGATCCAGCGCCCGCTCTACCAACAACTGAACCCCATCGGCCATGCGGCTGATCGCCAGGGCTATGCTGCGGCGGGAGTCGTCGACGTCGTCGGCCAGGTCGGCGGCGATGGTGCTGATCGATTGCAGGTCTTCGGAAGCGTTGGCCAGCAGGGTTTCGGTGTCGACATGAGGGGCGACGATGAACAGCTGATTCTTGTCGGGCTCGGGAGGTGGGGAAGGTCGGGGTTTTAAGTAGTAGTCGAGGGCGCGGGTGGCGGCTTCTTCGAGTTTCTTTTCTTCGAGAGCTTCGACGCGGGATTTGTGACCGCTTGGCGGTGGATTAGGCGTTACTTTGAACATGGCTTGGGCTTCCACTTCAATCTAAGGCCGCCCTGGCTCGCTTGCACGCGATGAAGGGTGGCAGCTGTGTGCGAGTGTGCAAGACCGAGTAAATCGCCCAAACCTCGGCAGACCGCTAGAGTCTCCCGCACACAGCCGCCATAAAACACAGGCACGAATGCTCGTTGAATGGCTGGTGACATTGTTGGGGCGTTCTTTTACCCGGACTTGCACGTCCGTGTCACCGTTTTTTGCGATGACGAACAGAGGTTAGCGGCGCTCGGAAGCCCTGCCTAGTTCATGGACAGCCCGGCGTTTTGAAGGAAATCTCCGAGGGAGCTGAAGGGAAACGGTCATGCTGGGAAAACGTGACTTGGCAGTCATCATGCAGGAAATACTGCTCATCTTCCGCTAAAGCGTTCAGATGATGGCGTTCCGCCAAAGAATCGCTAAACTGCCCCGGCCAATCATCTTTCTTACGAGGCTGTGCCGATGAAATTTCGTTTCCTGTTGTGGATGCTGGGGTTGTTGATGGGCAAGGCCAGCCGGACCAACCCGGCGTTCCAGCAGCAATTGGGCGACAAGGATCTGGTGTTCCAACTGCAAACCCTGGACGCAAAAATCGCCCGGCATTTCATCGTGAAAGACCAGCGCATCACCAGCCAGTCCGGCACCCACCCGACCCCGGCCTTCGCCATCGCCTTCAAGGACGCTGCCTACGGCTTCGCCACGATGCAGGCCAAGAACAAACAGCTGGCGTTTATGAACGGCATCCAGGACAAGTCGATTCAGATCAAGGGCAACCCGGGGCTGGTGATCTGGTTTCAGGGGTTGACCAAATATCTGAAGCCCAAAAAACCAAAAGCCTAGCGCTTACTCTGGGCGAGAGGATAAATCCCCTCGCCACAGGAGCTTCACCCACCTGCAATGGCCTGATGGGTCTATTCAGCCATGAAACTGCGAAGCCAATTCCCGTAGCAGCACCTCGGCTTCCAGTACCTTGTGCACCACATCGTTGGCTTTCTCCCGCGTCAGCCCCACGCGTTCGAGCAACGTATCCGGGATTTCTTCGTCGGGACCGGAGCCGATGCCCCGGGCACGCAGCAGACGCACGGCCAGGCATACCAGGTTCGGGTAGGCGGCGTATTCGCCGTCGTAGTGCGGGTCGTGCTGGAAGCGCAGCGCGGTGGCCAACTCATCGGGCATGTCCCAATAGCGCATCAGCCATGAGCCGATCTGCTCGCGGCTGATGCCCAGCAGGTGTTGTTCCACGTAGCTGTGGCACAGGTGCGGGTTGACTTCCAGATGCCGGCACATCAGCGAGAAGTGCGGCGGGAAGACGTGGGCCAGCAGCAGGTAGCCGAAGTTGTGCAGCAGGCCGGACAGGTACGTCAGGCCGCCTTCCGGGCGCTGGGCACGGGGCATGGCGCGAGTCAGGCCTTCGATGACGGCAGCGGTGTAGATCGATTGCTGCCAGTACGGCGTGGTGTGTTGCGGATGGTCTTTGGGCAGGCTCAGGGTCTTGCCCAGGGCCAGGCCCAGCGCCAGGTTGATCACCAGGTCGAAGCCCAACACGCGGACGATGGCGTCCTCCACCGAACGGATCTTGCCCGGCGAGGCGTAGTAGGGCGAGGCGGCCCAGCTCACTACTTGCGCGGCCAGGGCCGGATCGGTTTCGACGACGCCCGTGATGTCATCGATGGTGGCGTCCGGATCGACCCGCAGTTTGATGATTTTTTGAGCAGTTTCGGCCAGCGGCGGAATCTCGATGGTTTCTTCCAGCCGTTGCTGGATGCGCCGTGCCGTGAAGGCTTGCACCGCCTGGGTGATTTCCGCGCGGTCGTCGTGCGGGCGGTCCAGGTTCGGGGTGATGTTGCTCAGGGCTTCGCCGAAGGTGGCGGCGCTGGCCTTGGTGAGCATGGCCTTGAAGGCTTCGCTGGTGACTTCCAGCAGCACCCCTGATTCGCCCGAGTTGATCAGCAGCTTGGGCTCGCGCAACAGGCTTTCTTCATACAGGCATGGGGAGCTGGTGAGTGCGGGTAGGCCTGGCAGCATGGTCAGGCTGTGTTTGCCAAGCATGCGTTCCAACTTCTCGGTCGACACCGCCGTGAGCTTGCGGCCGGTGAGTTCGGCCAGGCGGTTGAGGTCCAGTAGCTGGTTTTGCGGAAACAGCACCATGAGCGCACCGACGGCATCATGTACCAGAACGGCCTGCACCTTGCGGGCAGGGTTCAGGCCCGGTCGGTCGAGCACTTCGTCAAAGGCGATGCCTGATTTCTCGAGCAACTGCCGAATAACAGACGGAGCGTGCGGGATTTCGGGGGCGAGGGCAGCTTCAGTCATGGTCTGTATCCGTTTTCCTACAAGTTGAGCAGTATAACCAGCTTGCCGGGCGGGTGGGCCCTGAAACTGAGAGAGTGCTCACACTTGGCCGTATTGCTGCCCATGCCGCAGCCAGCGATCCAGTAACGGGCTGACGTGGTCCGGCCAGCGTTCCAGCAGAGCCTGGGCGGCGTCGCGTACCGCAGGCAGCAGATCAGCGTCGCGCATCAGGTCGGCTACCTTGAATTGAAGCAGACCGGTCTGGCGCGTGCCGAGCATTTCGCCGGGGCCGCGCAACTCGAGGTCTTTTTCGGCGATGACGAAGCCGTCGTTGGTTTCGCGCATGATGCCCAGGCGCTGGCGACCGATCTGCGACAGTGGCGGGTGATACAACAGCACGCAATGGCTGGCCGCGCTGCCCCGACCGACTCGGCCGCGTAGTTGGTGCAACTGCGCCAGGCCCAGGCGCTCGGGGTTTTCGATGATCATCAGGCTGGCGTTCGGCACGTCCACCCCCACTTCGATGACCGTGGTGGCGACCAGCAACTGCAAGGCGCCGGCCTTGAATTCGGCCATGACGGCGGCTTTCTCGGCGGGTTTCATGCGGCCGTGGATCAACCCGACCTTCAACTCACCGAGGGCAGCGCTGAGGTCTTCATAGGTGGTTTGCGCCGCCTGGCAGGTCAATTCTTCCGATTCTTCGATCAGCGTGCACACCCAATAGGCCTGTCGCCCCTCGGCGCAGGCGCTGCGCACCCGTTCGATCACTTCCATCCGGCGGGTGTCGGTGACCAGCACGGTATTGACCGGCGTACGGCCGGGGGGCAGTTCGTCGAGGATCGAGGTGTCGAGGTCGGCGTAGGCGCTCATGGCCAGGGTCCGCGGGATCGGCGTGGCGGTCATGATCAACTGGTGCGGACACATCCGCCCACCCACGCCTTTTTGCCGCAGGGCCAGGCGCTGTTGCACGCCGAAGCGGTGTTGTTCGTCGATGATCACCAGCGCCAGGTTCTTGAACTGCACTTCATCCTGGAACAGCGCATGGGTGCCCACCACCATCGGCGCGCCCTCGGCGATCTGCGTCAGGGCGGCAGTGCGGTTCTTGCCCTTGAGCTTGCCGGCCAGCCAGGCGACCTCGATGCCCAGCGGTTCGAGCCAGCGCTGGAAGGTGATGAAATGCTGTTCGGCCAGAATCTCGGTCGGGGCCATCAACGCCACCTGATAACCCGCCTCCAGGGCCTGGAGCGCGGCGAGGGCGGCGACCACGGTCTTGCCGGCCCCCACGTCACCCTGAATCAGCCGCAGCATCGGCTCGGGCTGGCTCAGGTCGTAGGCGATTTCATTGCCGACCCGTTGCTGGGCGCCCGTTGGTGTAAAGCCCAGGTTTGCCAGGTAGCGGGCGGGCAGGTCCCGGGCCTTGGGCATGGCCGGGGCACGCAGCGAGCGCAGGCTTTCGCGCAAGCGTTGCTGGGACAGTTGATGGGTCAGCAGTTCTTCGAAGGCCAGCCGGTGCTGGGCCCAGTGATGACCCAGGGCCAGCTCCTCGACATCGGCATCGGCGGGCGGATGGTGCAGGTAGCGGATCGCGTCGGCCAGCGGGGCCAATTGGTAGTCCCGTGCCAGTTCGGTGGGCAGCCAGTCAGGCAGGCTGCTGGGGCCCAGCAGGGTCAGGGCTTGTTGGCAGAGCTGGCGCAGGCGCTGTTGGGTCAGGCCTTCGGTCAGGGGATAGACCGGGGTCAGGGTTTCGTCCACCGGCGGCGGTTCGTCACCTGTGATGGCGCGGTACTCCGGGTGATAGATCTCCAACCCCGAAGCACCGGGCCGCGCTTCGCCATAGCAGCGCACACGGGTGCCGCGCTTGAGGCCTTCCTTCTGGGCATTGCTGAAATGATAGAAACGCAGGCTGAGCCCACCCGTGCCGTCCTGCAGGCGCACTACCAGGCTGCGGCGGCGGCCCATGACCACATCGGCGCCGCTGACGGTGCCCTCGATCACCGCGTCCTGCCCCGGTCGCAAATGGCCGATGGGCACCACGCGGGTGCGGTCCTGATAGCGCAGGGGCAGGTGGAACAGCACGTCCTGAAGGTTTTCCAGGCCGACCCTGGCCAGTTTCTCGGCCATGGCCTCGCCCACGCCCTTGAGCGTCGTGACCGGTACCTTGGACAGCTCCGTCATGGCAGCGGCTTACTTGGCGGCGGGCGGCTTGGCCACGGAGCACAGGCGGATCGAGTCAGCGAGGATCTCGATGGCCTTGGGTCGCGGGAAGCTGGCGCGCCAGGCAATGGCGACGGTGCGGAACGGCACGGGGGCCGACATCGGGCGGACTTCGATCACGCCGGGGGCATAGTGATGGCTGTCCACCGCCGACAACGGCAGGATCGAAATGCCCAGGCCCGAGGCGACCATATGGCGAATGGTTTCCAGGGAACTGGATTCCACCGTGGTGTGCTTGGCGCCTTCACCGCCCTTGGTCAGGGTGGGGCAGGCTTCGAGCACCTGGTCGCGGAAGCAGTGGCCTTCGCCCAGCAGTAACAGGCTTTTGTCGTTGAGCAGGCCGGCGTCGATGGTTTTTTTCTGGGTCCAGGGGTGCTGGGCCGGCATCAATACGTAGAACGGCTCGTCGTAGAGCGGCAGCGTCAGCACGTCGGCTTCGTTGAAGGGCAGGGCGATGATGATCGCGTCCAACTCGCCGTTGCGCAGCTTGTCGCGCAGCACGTGGGTAAAGTTTTCTTCGATGTACAACGGCATCTGCGGGGCGACCCGGTGCAGTTGCGGAATCAGGTGGGGGAACAGGTACGGGCCGACGGTGTAGATCGCACCGACCTTGAGCGGGGCGGTCAGCTGGTTCTTGCCCGCCTGGGCCAGTTCGCGGATGCCCTGGGCCTGCTCCAGCACCTTCTGCGCCTGGGCCACGATGCCTTCACCCACCGGGGTCAGGCGCACGGCGCTCTTGCTGCGCTCGAAAATCAGCACACCGAGTTCGTCTTCGAGCTTTTTCACGCCCACCGACAGCGTCGGCTGGCTGACATGGCAGCGCTCGGCCGCGTGGCCGAAGTGCTGCTCTTGGGCGAGGGTGACGATGTAGCGTAATTCTGTGAGGGTCATGGCGAGCGTCCGTGAAGTTGCGAGCCAAGCATACCGGCTGCAATCGATAGACGCACGTTATCAGACTGCGGGGGCGGTAGGACACCGGGCAATATGGGACGGTGGCGAAAGAAACAATTTGTGGCGAGGGGGTAAAGCCCCTCGCCACAAAGTCACAAGCCCCGGTTACAGGGGCTTGCAATATCAGCGCCTGCGCTTATCGATGGAATACACAAACGGCGCAACAATTTCGATGGAGCCGTTGGTCAGCATGTCGGCCGGTGGCTTGGGCAGCGGTTGGGCCTTGCGGATCATCTCCAGCGTGGCCCGATCCAGATCGGCATTGCCGGACTTGCCCACCAGCTCGAACGACAACACATTGCCCTCGGCATCCACCACGAACCGCAGGCGGTTCAAGCCTTCCTTACCCCGCGCTCGGGCGCTGGCCGGGTAATTCTTGTACTTGCCCAGGTGCGCCAGCAGTGTGCCTTGCCAACTGGCCTTGGCGGCCAACTGCGCAGGCGATGGACCAGGAGCCGGTTGCGCGGATTTTTCCGTCGGGGCCTGGGTCGGCTGGCTGTCGCTCGGCTTTTGCTCCGAAGGTTGTTCCTTTGGCGGCTCCGGCTTCTTCTCTTCCACCGGCTTGGGCTTGGGCGGTTGAGGCTTGGGCTTGGGCTTGACCGGCTTGGGTATGGCAATTTCCGGCTTTGGCGCTTCGGCGAGCTTGGGCAACGGCAGCTCTTCGACCGGCTCCGGTGGTTTCGGCGGTGTGACGACTTTAGGCGGCGCCGGCGGCGGTGGGGCGGGAACCGGTGCCAGTTCGACCATCATCGCCTGCGGTGGCAGTTCGATGGGCGGCCGTGTCGTCCAGTTCAGCGCCAGCGCAATGGCGAGCGCATGCACGCCCAGCACCAGGGCCAGGCTACCGCTGTAACGCGTCAGCTTTTGGCGCGTCGTGATCATTTCTTCGGCGCCGTCTCGAGTCCGACCAGACCGACCTTCAGGTAGCCAGCGCTGCGCAGAGCGTCCATCACGCTCATCAGGTCGCCATAGTCCACGCCCTTGTCGGCCTGGAAGAAGATCGTCGTGTCCTTCTTGCCCTGGGTCTTGGCGTCGAGGGCCGCGCCGAGGCTTTCGGCCTTGACCTCTTCTTCGCCCAGAAACAGGCGCTGGTCGGCCTTGACGCTCAGGAACATCGGTTTCTCCGGCCGGGGCGAAGGCTTGGCCGTCGACGCCGGGAGGTCAACCTTGATGTCCACGGTGGCGAGCGGGGCGGCCACCATGAAGATGATCAACAGCACCAGCATCACGTCGATGAACGGCGTGACGTTGATCTCGTGGTTCTCGGCCAGATCGTCGTCTGCGCCTTCTTTCAAATGCAGGCCCATGGCCGATTACCCCACTTTCACCATGTGCGGTTGCGAGCCACGCTCGGACGGCAGGTGGTCGAGGTCGCGGCTGACCAGCAGCAGGACTTCGGCCGAGGCGTCGGACACCTGGGCCTTGTAGCCGGCAATGGAGCGGGCGAATACGTTGTAGATGACCACCGCCGGGATCGCGGCGACCAGGCCCAGCGCGGTCGCCAGCAAGGCTTCGGCGATGCCGGGAGCGACGACGGCGAGGTTGGTGGTCTGGGTCTTGGCGATCCCGATGAAGCTGTTCATGATGCCCCACACTGTGCCGAACAGGCCCACGAACGGCGCGGTAGAACCGATGGTGGCGAGTACGCCGGTGCCGCTGCTCATGTTGCGACCGCAGGCCGCCACCAGGCGCTCGAGGCGGAAGCTCACGCGTTCCTTGATGCCTTCCTTCTCCCGGCTGTTGGCCGACAGACGCATCTCTTCGAGCGCGTCGTGCACCAGCAGGTTGGCGAGGGTGCCTTCCTTCGCCGCGGAGGCGCTGGCTTCCTTGAGGGTGGCGGCTTTTTTCAGGGCGGCGATCTCACCGCGCAGGCGACGTTTGGCCCCCAGCAGCTCGAAGCCCTTGGCGATCCAGATGGTCCAGGTGATGATCGAGGCGATGGCCAGGCCGATCATCACGGCCTTCACGATGACATCGGCGTTCTGGTACATGCCCCACGGGGACAGGTCGTGCGCCATGCCCAACGTGTTGTCTGCCTCGAGCACCTGCGGAGCGTCGGCGGCAGTGGCTTCGACAGCCTGAGCCGGGTCGGCGGCGACCGGCGTTGCAACCGGAGCAGTCGCCTCGGCAGGCGACTGGGTGGCCGCTGGCGCGGTGGCCGGGGTGGTGACAGGCGTCTGTGCATCGGCGAACGCGACGGCAGGTGCCAATAGCAGGCTGAACAACAGCGCTGCCACGGCGCTCCAGGCGCGAGGTCGGTTGGTTGGCGAAGCGGAGGATAGAGAGTGTTTCATGCTGGCCGGACCTGAGAGAAAAAGACGGTTGATGTTCTTCCAGGCCTCGTGGGCCGAGAACAAAATTGGCGAGCATTATTGCAAGTAATTCTTGTTAACAGAAGTAATAGAGTATCTTTTTTTCCAGCATTGCTAGCCGCTCGTCCCCAACGAGGGCTAGTCTGCAGCTTTACCCGAGGAGTTTTCGATGTCCGCGCCTTCTGTTTTGATCGCCGGTTGCGGTGATATCGGCGGCCGTCTGGCCAGTCAGTTGGTGGCCGAGCAATGGCAGGTGTATGGCTTGCGCCGTACGGTTTCTAGCCTGCCGGCCGGTGTCGTGGGGGTCGCGGGTGATCTGTTCAGCGAGCAACGCCCGGCTGATTGGCCCACCGGGCCGCTGGATTATCTGGTGTACAGCGCCGCCGCCACCGAACACGACGAAGCGGGTTACCGCGCGGCTTATGTAGAAGGGTTACAACATGTGTTGGGCTGGCTGAAGCAGCACGGCCAGCAGCCCAAGCGGTTGCTGTTTGTCTCCAGCAGCAGCGTCTATGGGCAAAAGGCGGGGGAGTGGGTCGACGAAACCTCGCCCACCGTGGCCGGCGGCTACTCCGGCCGGCTGATGCTCGAAGCCGAACAAGTGGCCCTCGACAGCGGCATCCCGGCCAGCCGTGTGCGCCTGACCGGCATCTACGGCCCCGGTCGCGAATGGCTGCTCAGCCAAGTGCGCCAAGGCTACAGCGTCGTGGAAGACCCGCCCCTGTACGCCAACCGCATCCACGCCGACGACGCCGCCGGCCTGCTGGCGCACCTGCTCAAGGCCGATCGACAGGGCAAGTCCCTGGACGACTGCTACATCGGCGTCGATGATGCTCCCGCCGCCCTGGCCGACGTGGTGGCCTGGCTGCGCGAGTACATGGGCGTCACCCAATGGGCCGAAAACGCCAGCGTCCGTCGCGCCGGCAGCAAGCGTTGCAGCAACGCCCGGGCCAAGGCCCTGGGCTGGTCGCCGCGTTATCCGAGCTTTCGCGAGGGGTATGCGGCGATTCTGGAAGGGCGCTGCTGATCCGTCAGCCTGCGGTGGGTGCGGCTGTGCTCAGGGCACCTGCGGGTGCACCGGGCTTGCAGCCGCCTCGGGGCGGCAGGCTTGCAAAACAACCCGGTCGCGCCCCGTCTCCTTGGCCTGGTAAAGCGCCTTGTCTGCCATCCCAACCAGCTCCGCCGCATCGAAATGACCGATGCCCGTCGAGGCCACGCCAAACGAGGCCGTGACCGAGATGGCCTTGCCGGCCTCGGTGATGATCAACGCACGCACCGAATCGCACAGCTGTTGTGCCTTCTGCACGGCGTGCTCGCTGGTGCAGTTGGGAAGGATGAGCATGAGCTCCTCGCCGCCATACCGACAGGCCACGTCCGAAGCCCGTAGCGACTGTTTCAGCAGATTCGCCACTGAACGCAGCACGGCATCGCCGACAGCGTGGCCATGCATGTCGTTGATCTGCTTGAAGTGATCGAGGTCCAGCATGACCACACTCAACGGCGACTCCATGCGTTGTGCCCGGGCCATCTCCCGGTTGAGGGTTTCCTCCATATAACGGCGGTTGAACAGCCCGGTCAGTGGGTCGCGGATCGACTTGTCATGCAGCGCATTGCGCAGCTTGACGTTGGACAAGGCCAGCGCGACCTGCTCGGAAATCGACTTGGCGATCTCCATTTCCGTCTCGCTGAAAGCTTCCTGGCTACCGGCCTCGGCAAGCTTGCGAATGTAGAACATCCCCATCACTTCGCCGTAGGCGATGAGCGGAAGGCAGAGGTTGGACTGGTTGCGCTCGGAGGCTGGGTCCAGCGGCGAGTAATGCTCGCAGGAAATCAGTGGCTGGCCGAGCACACCATGGTGGGCATTGCCACGCCGCAGGCCCCAGCATTCGTGGGGGATGATGGTCGGGGAGGCGGGTTGTCCATCCCCCCATTCACCGGCCAGCTCGAACAGATCGGCTGCATGGCCGTACAGATAAACGGAGCCTGCGGTTCCCGCCAGCAGATGATTGCAATATTCCGCAGTGACTTTCAGGCCTTCGGCCAGGGTCATTTCGGTCTGCAGCAGTTGGGACATTTCTCCGAGTAGCGAGATTTCCCTGTTGCGTTTTCGCAGCAATACCATGCCCGCTTCGACACGACTCGACTCCTGGGACGCCTCCAAAGCCGAGTTTTCGGTCTGGCGTATAGCTTCACGCATCCTCAGGAAAAGCCAGGCCAGCAGCACCAGCGTGAGCAAAGTGCTCGACAGGGAAAAGGCAACGGCCAACAGGGCTTTTTGCACCAGTTGCTGATCGAGCTGCAGGACTTCATCCATTTCGCCTTTGACCTGGGTGGCGATGCTTTCCCTGATGCGGTCCGTCAGCCCCTTGCCGACGCCCTGCATCACCACTTGCATGGCCGCGTCGTAGCCTTTGTCACGGCGCAGCTTGATGGTCTCGGCCAGGTTCGCCATCTTCTCGTCCACCAGGGCCCGTATGCCCTGGACGGCTTGTTGTTCTTGCGCCGGATCGGTGGCGTACAGCGCTTCGAGCGTGCGCAGTCCTTCGGGCAGATTGGTCATGGTGGCGTAGTAAGGCTGCAGAAAACGGTCATCGCCGGTGATGATGTAGCCGCGCTGCCCGGTTTCAGCATCCACCACCAGTTCGAGCAAGCCACGAAGGGAGGTCAGTTGGTCCTCGACCAACTGACGGTCACGTTGGGTCTGCCCCACCCAGGACAGGCACAGCGGCGCAACGGCGGCATTGAAGCTCATGATGATCACCGCCGCGGCGGCTGCGATTTTCAAGCTGGGCTTACGGTATCCCATCAATGCCTCTGCACATGGAGGTAAACGACCTGCGCTTTGAAGATACGGAACAGGAGGTTTCGTTGGAGTTCATCCCAAGCCTAGTCCGTGTGGGCCAAAGCCCGGGGTAGAAATGCTCTCAAGGGTTTCAACCAGGCGTCATTGCTCAGAAAGGCGACGGCGGCAAGAACCGTCCCCACGCTGAAATACGTTCGGCGGTCACGGCGCCCATCATGATCAGCGAGAGAAACCCCAGGCAGAGCACCACGAGGGGAAGCTTGGTAAACGCAAACCGGATGCCGCCCAAGGGCCCTGGATACTGCTTCAGATAGGCTTTCGCGACACGCCGGTAGCTATCCCCCGACAGATAACCCCAGAGAAAAAACAGCGCGGTGACGATCATCGCGAAGGGCCGCGGATCGGGGAATTGCAGACAGGTAAAGCCAGCGCTGATGCCAAACAAGGCGCCAATGTCCTGGGAGGAGCGGAAGTAACGCTCGGCGATCAGTTCGTCGTCGGTTTTGAACAGCATGTTTTCTCTTCCTGAGGGAGGTGTCGGGGCGCGCCGCTGCCAAGCGGGCGACGTCATCCGACAAACATAAAACAAAGTGCTGTCGTGATGCAGGGCAAACGAGGTGATTCGGGGTTCGCCATATCCTTACCGGCACGCCTCCACACAGCCACGTCTCCTTGCGCCTTTGCCTACAACTACGCCAGAATCCGCCGGCTTGTGCGCCTTGTCCCTGGATTCTATTGTCTTCCTGCCACTGCTCATCAGTGGTCGGGTTTAGTAGCCCGGGAAATACATGACGGTTGCACAAGTCTCTTCAGTCAGGCATTCGCCTGTACTCGATGGTGGTTGTGCGCATGGCGTCCTCGGGCGCGCCGGGCTTTATGTATTTCACCGGTCTACTAACTTGCGCACAGCTGCCTCCATTTCGTTTAGTAGCGAGACGGTTGCGGCCTACTAGAGGAAATACAAATGTTCAAAATAACCCCGAACCCGCCGAAAGCCGATCCGTCTTCCCCTTACGCCGACGGCATCAACGCCAAGAAGCTCGACGACGCCGCCAAGCGTGCCCTGGATTTCTATCTGGCACCGGAAAAAGGGGACAGATTTATTTTCTAGAATCTGTCCCCTTTTCCAAGCGTAAGCGATTGCCTGCTAACGTTCATAAGGCCGTGATCGCTGACAGCTGATTGGATTGAGGATCAGTAGACGAGAGGCGCTGAATTAGATCAGGCACAAAGGATCGTAATTGCAAGGCTTTTAACCGACGAAATGCCTAGTCTGTTCCCACAATTGTTCCCCAGAGTAGCTTTGCTTCTGCTCCCCTCACCACCAAAACGAAACATCACTCAAGGCATCACGCAACTGAACCGCCCCAATACCTCGCCGTTCCGGGTCACCCGCCAGCGCCGTTCTTAGCGCTCGCCAGCAACGGCTGGGCAGGTTGCCTGGGGCCTTGAGTGAGCGCTCCAACCGAGCCCCGTGTACCGCCTCGGAAGGCAAGCGCCGAAACGGATGCTGACCGCTCGCCAGTTCATACAGTACACAGGCTGCGGCATAGACATCGGCACCCGCGGAAAGGGGCGCACCTTCAAGCAGTTCGGGGGCGGTGTAGCCCGGGGTCCAGGCGTTGAAGTGGTTGCGGTTGAGGTGGGGCAGGTCCTTCAGTGGGCCCTCCGTGGCAAGGCCAAGGCCGAAGTCGAACAAACGCAACCCTGCTTCGCTCAGCATCACGTTGCTTGGCTTCACGTCGCCATGCAGGGTGTGCTGGCTGTGGGCGTACGCCAGGGCGTCGAGCAGCGGCACGGCGATCGTTTTCAGTTCGCGCCAGGGCAAGCCGAGGGGGCGCTCGCAGAGCAGCTTGTCCAGGGTCAGGCCGCGCATCAGGTCCATGGTGATGAACGCTCGCCCTTGGGCTGTATCCACTTCGAAGGTGTACGGACGCAGTACGTTGGGATGATGCAAGCGCCGGGTCAGAGCGAATTCGTTGTAGAGCAGGGCGCTGGCGTCGGGGGATTCATCCAGTGCTTCGTTGTGCATTTTCAGCGCGATGTACGGATCGGGATCGCTGTACTGTTCGTGCAACAGATCCCTCGCACGGTAGACGACGCCCATGCCGCCCGCGCCGAGCAGGCCTTCCAGGCGATAGCGTCCCGAGAGTATGTCCGGCATTTCCATGAGGTCGCGTTGGCGTGGTGTTGCCACCGCCGAAGCGCTGGCAAAGGTGAGGTAGCTGTGGGGCGGGCTCATTGCCGAACGACCACGGCGGTCAGGTTATCCACCGCCGCACCGCGCAGAGCATGCTCGAAAAGACGCTCCAGCGCGAGGCGTGGTGAGGCCAGGTTCAAGGCATGTCCCAGGGTTGCACTGCCCAACCCTTGATACAAGCCGTCGCTGCACAACAAAAACGTGTCACCGGGCCGAACGTCCAGCTCCAGCACCCCAAGCGTCAGCTCTGGCGCCGCGCCCACCGCGCGAGTCAACGCCTTGGCGGCAGGATGGGCGCCGGCCTCGTCGTGGCTGATGCGTTGTTCGTCGATCAGCTGCTGTTGCAGCGAATGGTCCTTGGACAGCTGGTACAACTGCCGTCCTCGCCAGAGGTAGCAGCGGCTGTCGCCTGCCCAGATGCAGGCGGCACGGTTGCCTTGCAGGAGCAGCGCCACCACGGTGCTGCCGATGATGCCGGGAGGCCGCCCCTTGGTGAGGGTCAGTTCCTGGCTGAGCCGTCGGTTGGTCCAGCGCAGGCACTGGCGAACGGCTTTTGAGCGCTCGTTCAGGTCCGGGTACGGTGGCAGCGCCGCCAGGTTTGCCACGATCAACTGGCTGGCGATATCGCCGCCCCAGTGTCCGCCCATCCCATCGGCGACGGCCCACAACCCCCGGCATGGTCCGTCGAGAAAGGCGTCCTCATTGCGGCGTCGATGTTTGCCAGGGTCGGTACGGGCGGCGCTGCACCAGGCTCCCATCTTCAAAGCTGCACCGGCAGGCGGAAGGTGCGCAGTACGCTCATGTCGAACGGGTTCGGCGTGCGCTGGCTCGTCAACAGGTAGTTCGCCCGCAGGCCACCCAGCTCCGCCTTGAGTACCCGCACGTCGCGTCCAGTCAGGTACTCGGTCTGCATCAGGTCGAACAGACGGAACAGCGACCACGGCCCGGTGTTTTTCTCGATACCCACTCCGCGTTCAACCAATCTGTCCAACAGCAGGGAGGCTCGACCGTTATGCCCATCGCTCGGCCAGGTAAACGCCACGGGCAGGATGGGGCCATGACGGTACTCGAGCACGTTGTCACCGAAACGGAATTCGGAACGGCTCACCACCGGGTCGAGGGTGTATGGCTCGAGCTTGAAATGCACCTGCGGTTCGGCCGGGTTTTCAGCGAAAAAGCTCTGGCGGATGGTGTGCGCGGTTGCGATCTGATCCAGAAATGCCCTCGACATCGGCAAGCTCTGGCCGTCGATGCCGCGAAGCCGATAATGTCCCGGCGTGCCGCTGACGAACGGCTGGAGGTAACGCTCAACGAATCGATCGACGATGCCCTGGTCCTTGAAGAACTCCCTGAAATCGTTAAGCGCCACATCACTGGTGCTATGAGCGTTGAACGGATACCGCTTGTTGATCGCCTTGCCGTAGAAACTGTACAGCTCGCTCTGGTAGCGCTGGTTCAAAAAGCGGTATGCATCGTTGAGCACCAGGCGCCAGCTGTCTTCGGCCAGCCCGCTGAACCACGTGCCGATCGGACGCGGTAGGCGGGTGGACGCATCATGCAGGTTGCCCAACGCATCGCGCTTGCCGGCCATGCGGCTCCTCGCCAGTTCGAACGCGGCCTGCTCCGGCGTGCTGGCCCGGGCCAGGTTTGCCAGTTGCGATTGCACCTCGTCGAGGGTTCGAAAGGTCTGGGCCAGGTCTGCGGAAGGGCTACCGTCGTCTTCGAGCAGTCGATGCAGGTGCTCAAAACGCCGCTGCAGGGATTTCAGCGGGGTGTCTGGCAAGCTGTCGGAGCCAGTTATTGTTCGAGTAACGGCGGCCAATTGGGCTGCTGTTCCCAGATTGGCGACGGCTGGCGTCACGCCGTTGATGCGTTCGGCAACGGTCTGTATCCGTGTGTTCTCGCGAACCTGTACCAGC
The DNA here is from genome assembly GCF_021271205.1 of Pseudomonas uvaldensis. Lineage (GTDB taxonomy): Bacteria > Pseudomonadota > Gammaproteobacteria > Pseudomonadales > Pseudomonadaceae > Aquipseudomonas > Aquipseudomonas uvaldensis. The sequence goes on along the minus strand of NZ_JAIWKS010000005.1, from coordinate 445,001 downwards.
ATGTGCAGGATCGGCGAGTGGGCCGAAGTCAATCCCGCCAGTTGGTCGGCGCCTTCGCGGGTGTCACTGAGCGGTTGCGGGGAGACTTGCCCGACTGCTTCGCTCCAATGGTCGGCGTAGTCGCTGAAATACAGCCGCTCCAGTTCGATCATCAGACGACGCAAGTCCCTGCCGCTGAGGCCGGTGCCTTCACCCAACACCCAGTTGTCGCGCAGCAGCTCAGTCACCAATGCCGTGCCCTGGACCGAAAAGTACTGTTCGTAACCCTGACGCGTGTAGAAGCCGGGAATCACCTGATCGGTGCCAAGCAGTCGCGAGCCCTGCGGGCCCAGGTACTGGCTGAGCCGATATGGCGGCAAATGACGGGCCTGCTCGCTCAGCATTCGATAAACCACGACGGCCAGCGACTCGCTGCGCAGGGCCTCCCGTGCCTGAGCCACCAGTGGTTCGTCGAGCCCGTGGGTGAATGGCAACGCCAGCAGACGTTCGAGATGCGCATTCAGGCCGTCCTGCAGTGCCGTGTCTGCGGCGTAGCGCACGGACCAATCGCGGGCCAGCCGATCCTTGAGCCACGGTGCATCGCGCCGCTCGTGCAGGTTCAGCATCAAGTAGGCCCGAAGCCCGTTGAGCAAGTGCTCACGGTTATTCAAATTGTCGCGGATGTGTCCTTCCAGCATCTGAGCGACCCGGGGCAGCAATTGCTCCTGCAAGGCTTTTCGATAGGCATCGACGACGACCGGGCGACTCTTTTCGCCTTGGTACAGGCCGACGCGTTCATGCAGCGGTACCTCTTCCTGGGCAGGGAAAACCTGGCTGGCTTCGAAACGGGTATCGAGGGATGCGAGGACGGCGGCCAGATCATCCTCCGGCGTCAGGAGCACGTGCTGCTGATCCCAGCGTTGCGACAGCGTACGCAGCAGATCCAGACGTTCTTGATTGGCTGCGAAACCGCTGGCCCATGCCAGCCCGAACAGACCCAGGACTGCCAGGGCCCCAAGGTACAAAGCGCGCTGGCTCCATTGGACGTGGCTGCGCTCGCGCTGATTGGGGCCAGCCAGATTGGCTTCCGGGAAAATCACCCGATTGAGCAAGGGTTGGATAAACCGCGAGCATGCATCCGACTCGATGCGGTGGAGGGTGGCATTGCCTCCGGCGCTTGAGCCCGTGGCCGGGTTCGGCTGGGCACTGGTCAGGTAGAACCCTCGTAGCAGACCCGTGTGACCGGTGAAGGTCTTCTCCATTAACAGGCACAGGTTGGTGCTGATCAGGCCGAGTTGGTGAGGAAAATCCAGAACGCGGCTGCGACGCTGCAGGTCCCGTTCCAGGTGCATGCGCAGGATCACTTGGCCATTGAGCCGGTGGAGCAGCGCTTCAAGTTCGTCTCGCAGCACGGACGCGTCGGTACGGCGCTGATTCCGGCCGAAACTTGCCCCCAGCACCTGATCACTTTCCTCGCGCGTCAGCGAGTCGAAGAACTCGTTGAAACCCGGCACGCTGTCCGTCTTGCTCAGCACCAGGTATGTCGGTACTTCGCTATGCAGTCGCCGTTGCGTCTCCTGCAATCGACCGCGAATCTGGCAGGCCAGGGTGACGATCTCATCCTCACTTGCGTACCGCAGGATCTCGACCGGCACCGTCACCAGCACGCCGCTCAGCGGGCGCTGACGACGATGTTTGCGCAGCCGGTCGAGGAGCACGTCCCAGGCACGGCCGTCGACCTCGGCATCCGTTTGTGTCAGGTAACGGCCAGCGGTATCGACCAGTACCGCCTGATCGGAAACATACCAGTTGCAATGGCGGGGCCCCGACGTATCGTTTCCAGACCGGTCGATAATACGTTCGAAGCCCGAGCAGGCCAGCAGACTGGTCTTGCCGCTGTGGGGTGGTCCGATCAGCAAGTACCAAGGCAGATCGTTGCTCCGACGCCCGCTTTGGCCCGAGTGCAGGCTTGCCGTCTTTATCGCCTCCTTGAAGTGCGCATGCAATTGGCGTCGCTCATCATCCATGCGGGTTTGACGCAGAAGCTGCTGCGGGGCGATGCCGGCTTCCTGGTCTGGGCCTCTCGCGGCGGCACGACTGTTGACGAAGACGATCCCCAATCCCCAACCCAGCAACAATGCGCACACGCTCAGCAAGCGTGCTGTCGGGCTCGCCCAGAATTTGTAGTCATCGATCGCCAGCAGTGGCCCGACGAACCACACCAGCAGCGTCGTGCCCATGACCAGCAACAGCGTCCAGACCCAGGTCTGGCGCACCCAGGCGCCGATTCTCGTGAAAAGCAGTTTCATGACACATCCCTGTTCAAGGCAGCGGCTGAGCGGTGGCCGACTCCAGCGGTTGATAACGTTGCAGTACACTTTCGCGGTGCTCACCCAGCACCCAGGCAAAGCTCGAATACATCACGGCCAGGCAGACCATCGTAATGATCGCCACCGTCCAGGCCGGAACAATGCGTATCGGGGGGCGACGTTCACCTTCGAGGCCTTCCCAGTGAGGCGAGAGCTCGCGAGGCACTTCACCGCGGACCTGCCGGATCTGTCTGTAGAGGGTGTTGCGGATGTCTTCGAGTTCCAGTACCCCGCGTACCTGGATCCGGTATTTGCCTTCGAAACCGAGGGACAGGCACAGGTAAAGCAATTCGAGCATCGGCAAGTGCTTGACGGGATCTTTCGACAAGCGATCGATGAGCTGGAATACCTTCTCGCCGCCGAAGGTTTCGTTGTGGAAGGTGCTGAGCAGGCTCATTTGCGACCAGCCGCTCCCGTGCCCCCATGACGTGGTGACCACTGCTTCATCAAGGACTGTGCAAAGGACGTAGCGTGCAGCGATCAGTTGACTGTTCTCCACACCCTGGTGCGAAGCACGGGCTTCGAATTGCTCCAGATCCCAGGTCAATTCTCGCTTGAGGGTTTGCAAGTCCTGACGATCACGGCTCTGCTTGAGACGCACCATTTGCGATAGCAACCCTGAGGCTGCCGCAACCAATGGATTGATGCTCACGCTGGGCGCCTGCGTTGGTGGCAGATGCGCGGCGTAGACCATGCGCGCTTGCAACTGCTCAATCCGCGGCGGCATGGTCGCGTCGGTCAGGGGCTGCGAAGCGGGGCGTTGTCCGTGATGGTCGAGCAGGACGGTGGTTTCGTCCTGGGGATATTCCTTATTCATTTCGTCAGTTCCTGATGGCCCAGAAGTTCAGCTCAAGCTCGGTGAAGTCTCCAGAAACATGGAATGCGAAACCTGCGGAACGCTTGAGTCGGGCCAGGTTTTCGGGAGTGAGTTCGAGGATGAAATAGGCTTTGTTGGCATGAAATGCGATCTGCCGTGGCGCCACGGGCAAGGGTCTGATCCTGATACCCGGCAAGTGCAGATTCACCCACTGGCGGATCTGTTCCACCGGAGCGACCTTGAGTTGTGACGGCAAGCGTCGGCGCAGTACTTCTCCGTCGCACTGGGCACTGGCTGCCAGTACGAACGAAGCCGAGTCCATCAGTGACGGATCGGTAATCGGCGAGACCCTGATTCCGTATTGGCGCGCCTGCAACGGCAGTTCGATAGCATGTTGCTCGAGTACCATCGAGAGCATTTGACGGATTGCCTGCATCAGGTTGCGAAAACAGCCACCCTGGTCGTTGTGGCGGTAGGGGTGACTGAACGCCGGTCGTTTCTCACTGGCGAATGTCGCCAGCTCGCCCAGCAGGGCCAGCAGCGTGCGATATAGCCTTTCGGGATGCAGTTGTTCCAGGTCCAGGTCATGGCGCAACACCAGCTCGGTGCGGTTGATCAATTGCAGCATCATGAAGTCGCCGACTTGCGTCCCGCCGGCGCTGCCATGGGCGCGAATCCGCTCGGCAAGGCTGTTGCCCCGGTGCGCCAGCATGCCGATGACCTCCTTGAGGCACGACAGCAAGTAGTTGGATGAGCCGGCCTGGATGAAGGTCGGGACAAAGTCGGGATCCAGTCGGATTACACCGTCGGAAGTGGCGTCGAGCACTTCGCAGAGCTTGAGTTTCACGAATGCCTGGTCGCTCTGCTGCTCGCCCAGCAACAGGCGCAGGTCCGGACGACCACAGCTGATCTGGCTGCTGGAAGCATGGACTGCGTTGGAGTCCACCACCTGTGTTTCATAGGTGGTATACCGTGCCAGCACGTCGGATTGCTCCGGGCGACGGGACTCGATGTGGTTCCCGGTCAACAACGGCAGTGCGAGATAGATAGAGGCGTTGCGGGTATTGGAGGGGACTGCCAGGGCCAGGGGGTCGGCGGTGCTGCTCAACTCGAAAAGGCTGCCATCCGGCAGGACGCCCGAGGCCCGGCTGACCACTACCTGGCCCATATTGAGAAATTGGGCATCGATGTCCAGCGCCAGGAATCCCCAGGCGTAACATGCCAGGAAGCGGGTCCGGAATTTCAACTGATGATCGATGTATCGATCGTTGTGCTGCAAATGCTGAGGCCGCAGCAGCATGCCCTCCTGCCAGATGACCTTGTCGTGACTCATCGGGCATTTACCCCAGCCAACCGTTCGATGGCAGGGGTGATCCCGTCCTGGTCGAGAATAAGACTGGCTTCAGTGATGTGCGCCGGGGCGACTGGTAGTGTGTAGCGCCATTGGGCATGGGGCAGATCGCGGTAGGCGGCGAGTAGGCCGACGTAACGACCGCCCCCCGCGATATCGAGCTTGAGTACAACGGTTTCACCTGGGCGAAGTTCCAGTTCTTCGCTGGCGATCAGGTCTGGCGACAGGGTTTCCCTGGGGCGTTCATAGAGACTGAAGAAGTCGGCATTCTCGAACGCTACCGGATGTTTGAGCTCAAACATCCGCAACACCACAGGCGATGGGCGCCCATTGAGGTCTGGGTTGAGTTGGTCGCTGGCCGTCAGTGTCAGGTCGAGCTTGGTCATCGTTGAGAAGGGAGACAGCGCGGCACAACTGGCCAGTATGAGCGGTGAAGCAAGCGCCATCAGGGTTTTGGGGAAAAACTGGGTGCAGTGAAACATGAGAGTCATCCATGGTGGTCGGAGTGCCGGACGGAAATCGAGCGAACCTGCTCGTCGTAGGCCTCTGTAAAGTCGTGGCCCAGCCGCAGGCTTTTCCCGATTAATCGCGCCGCGTCGATTGCCAGGGTCTCGCGGGCTTTGTTGTCCAGGTTTCCAAGGTCCATGCCCAACGCGATGCCGAAGCGCTCCCAGAACTCATCGGCTGGATGATCGAACGCAGCGTCTAGTGGTAAAGGCCCTGGCATCGCCTCGTCTGGGGCTTCCACCAGTTCGGGCAACAGCAGGTTTTCCCTGTCGATAGATGCAGAATCTGACCATTCACAGTGCCTTGCCGGCATGGCTGTGGGATTTATCAGATCGTCTGTGTGTGCATATCCACGGGCCTCCTGATCCAGCATCTTCAGTGGGTCGAGATGCAAAAAGGCATCGTCGGGAATCAAGGTGCCTGTCGACAATGGCCGGCCCGCTTCAATGGTGTTCGAACGGCCGGATACCAGTCGCGCCAGGATCTCGAAATCGCCCATGAGATAGACATCTCCGTCCTGGATACGCACTGGCTCGCCTTTGGGCAGGCGCGCCCCGCTGTCGCGATGGCACACGCCGTTGCCGCTGGTGTCGGTCAGGAAGAATGCATTTTCGCGTGTGCTGATCTGCGCGTGGCGCTTCGAAAGCAGGCGCTGGCGGTCGGGGATGACCCAGTCACACCCCTCGCCCCGCCCCAGCACGCCGCCCGCCGGTCCGAATCGCTTGCGACACAGCGGTGCTGCAATGAATTGCCTGGCGTTCAGTACTTCAAGAACCAGTTCCATCGATACTCCTTGCAGTCATTTACCGCGATTGATCGCCTGGGGATCGCCCAGAGGCCGGTAATCGTTGTCGTTGATTTTGTAGTTGCCGCCGCAGCCGCAGAGGCCGAATGACACGACGAAGGTCAGCAGCACGATTTGCCAGGAAAAGCCAGGCATCAGAAGGTCTCCAGGGGTTGAAAAGTGGGGCGCTGAGGGGGGCAAGGGATCAGTCATCGAAGTCCCTCGGACGAATCTTCAGGCGCCCGAGACGATAGAGCAGGGTGCGACGTGGTAGGCCGAGTTCACGGGCGGCAAGTGTCTGGTTACCAGCGTTCTTGCGCAGGCAATCGATCAGCAGGCTACGTTCGATCTGCTCCAGACGCTCGCGCAGGTTGAGGCGGTTGCGATCGGGCAGGGGCTCGATGTGCAACGCAAAATGCTCGACCAGCAGCTCGCCGTCCTCGCACAACAACACCGCCCGTTCCACGACGCCTTTGAGTTCGCGGACGTTGCCGGGGAAACCGTAGGCGGCCAGATGGTCGAGGGCGGCATCGGACCAATGCACGGGGTCAAGTTGCAAGAAGCGGCAAGCCTTGTCGGCAAAATGCCGCGCCAATTCGGTGATGTCTCCTTCGCGTTGACGAAGCGCCGGAAGTTGGATCGGAAACTGTGCGAGGCGGTAATACAGGTCTTCGCGGAACTTGCCGTGTTCCACCAGCTGCTTCAGGTCACGGTGAGTGGCGGCAATGATGCGCACGTCGATCTTGTGGGTGTCGTTGGACCCCAGTGGACGGATTTCACCTTCCTGCAAAACCCGCAGCAGTTTGGCCTGAAGGGACAACGGCATGTCGCCGATTTCATCGAGCAGCAGCGTGCCGCCATCCGCTGCATCGAACAGCCCGGGGCGAGCCCGGTCGGCTCCGGTGAACGCGCCCTTGCGATAACCGAACAGCTCGCTTTCAAGCAGATTCTCAGGGACCGCCGCGCAGTTCTGCACGATAAATGCCCTGGTTCGCCGCGGTCCGCTGTCATGAATGGCCCGTGCTACCACTTCCTTTCCCGTGCCCGTCTCGCCGCACAGCAGGACGGTGTAAGGGCTGTGCAGCACCTTGCTGATCAAGGCGCAGGTCTGGCGCATCGCTGCGCTTTTGCCAATCAGGCCGTAGCCGTTGGGGCTGGGCAGGTGTCTGGTGACGCAGCGGGCTGTGTCGGCCGAATGGCGCGGGCGGTGCAGCAAATGCACTTGGTTGAGCGCAAAGGTTGCGAGTTGACCCAGAGAGGTTGCCAATCCATGCAGCTCGATGTGCCTGCCACTGGCGCAGAGCAACAGGCCTTCCACCGTACCCTGCACATTGGCGAGCGGCACGCAGAGCAGCGACTGCCACGGTGTGGCCCGAGTGGGCAGAAAGGCCGTTTCGTGCAGGCTTGTACTCAGCATGTCGAGGTGCACCACCCGATTCTGGCCCAGCGCGAATTGCAGCAGGTGTTCGCCGTTGTAATCGGAAGGCAACCGGGTCCGGTCACGGAACAGCAATTGGCCTTCCAGGCATTCGGTATGCATTTCCAAGTGGGTGTGGGTTGCATCGAGCAGGTACAACTGCGCCAGCTCGCAACCGCTGAGCTGCGTCACTCCCTTGACAAACTCCCCCAGCAACGCCGCTGCATCTGTCACCCGTGAGAGCCTTGCAAATTGTGCCAACAGGGCTTCGGCGTAGGCCAACGGTTGAGAAATCTGCTCGAATATCGCGGCCATTCTCAGGTGAACTCGCAGGCGATGCGGGCGTTGTTATCGAGGGTGGCGTGTACATGTCGCAACCGTTCGCCGATTGCCATGGCTGCGAGCACGCGGTCCGCCACGAGCGGCATCAGGTGTCGCTCGAGCAACTGGTCGACCAGCCGCGCACCACTGTCACTATGGGTACACCGCTCTGCCAGGTGCCCAACCAGGCGTTCGCAATAACTGAAGCTCATGCGGCGCGATTGCAGGCGTTCGCCCAGGCAACCGAGCTTCATTTCCACCAGTTCGTGCAGCACCGGACCGCTTACCGGGTAATACGGCACCACGCGCATGCGTGCCAGCAGCGCCGGCTTGAAATGTCTGGCCAGCAGAGGGCGAATCATTTCTTCCAGATGCTCGGCACTGGGTTGCGTGCCGTTTTCACACAGTTCGCTGATGCGCTCGCTCCCCAGGTTCGATGTCATCAGAATCAGCGTGTTGCGAAAATCTATTTCGCGTCCTTCCCCGTCGTTGGCCAGACCTTTGTCGAATATCTGATAGAACAGGTTCAGAACCTCCGGATCGGCTTTTTCCACTTCATCGAGCAGCACCACCGAATAGGGCTTTTGCCGCACGGCTTCGGTGAGCATGCCGCCCTCGCCATAACCAACGTAGCCTGGCGGTGCGCCGATCAGTCGGGAGATCGTGTGTTTGTCCTGAAACTCAGCCATGTTCAAGGTGGTGATGAAGCGCTCGCCGCCATACAGCAGGTCGGCGAGGGCCCGCGCCGTTTCAGTCTTGCCGGTGCCGCTCGGTCCTACCAGCAGGAAGACACCTGCCGGGGCGTCAGGTTTGTTGAGTCCTGCGGCCGCGGCACGCATTGCTCGGTCGAGGGCCTGTATGGCTTGTTCTTGTCCGCGGATTCGGGCGCGCAAGTCGGTGGCGAAGTCCGCAATGCTTGCGTTGTGCTCCCGTGCCAGTTGCGCCAGCGGTACGCCGGTCCAGGCACTGACCACTTCGGCCACCAGTCGTGGGCAGACTTCGAAGCTGACCAGGCGCTCCTGAGCTTGTGCGTTTGTCAGGGCTCCCAGGGTTTCGTGCAGCGCCGATTGCAAAATCTCGACGTTCAGGTCTTGATCGGTCGCTGTTTTCCGCGCCTCGGCCAACTGCTGGCGGAGCGACAACAGGCGTTCGGCAAGGATTCGCTGCTCTGTCCAGCGGGCTTCTGCTGTCTGGAGCTCTTGTTCGGTGGTGTCCAGCCGCGCATCCAGCGCCTCCAGTTCCTGAAGATCGATCGACAGGCCGGCCTCGGCATCACGACGTAACGCCTGGCGCTGGCGCTCGCCTTCGGCCAGGTTGCCACGCAGTCGCTGAAGACGTTGCGGCGCGGTGGCCAGGCTGATGCGCACACGGGCGCACGCGGTATCGAGTACATCAACCGCCTTGTCTGGCAGTTGACGCCCGGTCAGGTAGCGTGCCGACAGTTGGGCTGCTGTGACTACGGCGTCGTCTCGCAGATAGATGCCATGGCTGCTTTCATAGATCCGGGCCAGACCACGCAGGATGGTGACTGCTTCACTGACGCTCGGCTCGTGCAACTGCACGGGCTGGAAACGACGGGCCAGGGCCGGGTCCTTCTCGAAGTATTTCTTGTACTCGCTCCAGGTGGTGGCGGCGATGGTGCGAAGCTCGCCTCGGGCCAGGGCCGGCTTGAGCAGGTTGGCTGCGTCGGAGCCGCCGGCGTTGTTGCCTGCGCCGATCAGCGTGTGGGCTTCATCGATGAACAGGACGATGGATTGGGAGGACGCCTTGACCCCGTCGATTACACCTTTGAGGCGCCGCTCGAATTCGCCCTTGATACTGGCACCGGCCTGCAACAGGCCCATATCCAGCGAAAGCAGCTCGACGCCCTCAAGCGCCGGTGGCACTTCTCCCGCCGCTATACGCAACGCCAGGCCTTCGACGATGGCTGTCTTGCCCACCCCGGCTTCGCCCACCGCGATCGGGTTGTTTTTGCGGCGACGCACCAGGATATCGATCATTTGCCCGATCTCGCCGTCCCGGCAAAGCACCGGATCAAGCTGTCCTTCACGGGCCTGTTGGGTCAGGTTGTGGGTAAAACGCTCCAGTAGGGAGTCATGCGGTGGCATGGACGGGACGGCGACTGGTTGATCCTGTCGTGACAGGACGAACCCTTTCAGTCGGTCGATATTCAATCGGGTGAGAAGCGTGTGATAAGGCGTGCCTGCGTGGCGGACAGGGTTGCACAGCAATGCCAGGATCAGGGCCGCTTCTCCGATCTCGTGCTGACTCAGTTCGAGATGAGCCACCCGTAACGCGTCCTGTAGCCATTGCACCAGTTCAGGCGCAAAGACTGGATTGCGCGAGGCATGGGATTCAGCTTTTGGTCGTAGAATCGCGCTCAATTGGTCTGGATCTATCCGAGCATCCTGCAAGGCACGCGCGAGCAGCCCTTGCGGTCGCTGCAGCAGGCCCAGCAACAAATCTTCCACCAAGACCTTGTCTGCTCCGCGGGCCACGCACTGTTCTGCCGAGCGTTCCAGGTCGGTTTTCGTATCGGCGTCCAGCGCCTGGATGAGTTGCTGGAGGTCTACGTTGGTCATCTCATCTATCCCTAATGATTTTTGCTGCCCAGGGTCACGACCCCGTCGACGCTTGCCTGGCCCAGCCAACTGGTCCAACCCAGGTGGCAGTTGTTCCGTTTACCAATGCGTAATTCGCGTATTTCCTGTGGGCGCAGGACCAGGCGTATGTCGTAGTCGAGAGGGGCCGGCAGGGTGAAACGCACCAGCGCGCAGAGCGCCTGATATCCGGAACCGATGGGCAGGAAGTCGTGGAAGCGTTGCCAGCCCAGCTCCCGGATATGGATCCGGAACTTGCCGCTGCGGTCGCGCACCTGTTCGCCCAGTACCAAGTCTTCGCTCAACAGGCAGTTGATGGTTCCCAGGCCATTGAGCTGCTCGGGAAGGATCTTCACCGGACGTTCGATGCATTGTTCGAGGCTCAACTGAGCGTGCTTGAAGTAGTAGCGCAGTACAGCTTCGATCAGTGCCGCCGAATGGGCCCGTAGGCTCAAAAGCCCCAGGTAGGGCAGCAGCCGTTTCCAGTTCAGTTGGGTGGCCTTGCGGATCTCTTCCCCTCCCAGGCCGACCAGGGCAAACAATTGTTCGGAAAAGCCGTCTCGAGCCCCGCTTCGAAAACTGGCGCTGTAGCGATACTTGCGCCAGATCGGCAACATCAGCCGTTGGAGACGATGATGGAACAGGTCGAGAAAGTGCCGGGTCGGATTGCCTCGCTCGTCCTCATGAAGGGCTTGTTCAGCATAGAACGCCGGTAACGGGGAGCCCGCTCCTACCAGACTGAGCAGATTCAAGCGCAGGCGTGCCCGCATCTGCCCCTGCTCTTCGAAAAACTCCACGTGCTCGATGTCACTGGCCGCGAATCCCAGGCTCGGGTTGGCCTGGAATTCCACTAGCTCGTACAAATCATCATCGCTCAGTAACGGATGTGCCTCACGCAGCCGGTCGATGGTCAGCAGGACTGCCTGGAAGAGCGAGTACTCGCGTATTTTTTGCGTCAGCGTACTTATAGAATCGGCTGCTGGCCCATGCGCGGCGTCCATTGGTACACCTCTCCTTGTGTGCTGTTCACTCGCAGTTCGTGGTACGAATTGAGGCTGACATAAAGCGCAAAGAACTCGTTCAGGACCGAAGCGAAAACGAACAGGTCTCCTTCACCGATGTACCCCTGCGGATCGATCGTCAGTTCGGTTCGCAAGCCGCGAACCGGCAGGCCCCGGTGTAGCCGGTCGACATGCTGGTGCGTGATCGACTTGAGCCCGTCCAGCAGACACTGGCTGGCTCGCTCTGTCTGTTCGTCGTGGTAGCGCGGAAAATCATAGGTTTCGAGAATCACCTTGAGTGCGTTCACATCCGCCAACGACAGATAGTTGAGCGACATGTTGCTGATCAACCTCCAGAGAAAGTCCTGACCAAGTGGCGGCGCGAAACTCCGGGTGACCGGACCGATATTGCGAAAGGTCAACAATTCGGGGCTTTTTTCACCGGGCTGGTCGATGTCACCCACCTTGAGTCGATGTGGCAGGTTCTGGTTGGTGCACATCAGTTCGATCGACAGCGTTTCATGGGGTTGGATGTCCCGAGCGCCGAAGCCCAGGTACGTGTCCAGCCCATCGTGCAGCAGCGATGGACGTAAGCGGATGCTGTAGTAAGGATGGGGTTGGGATGTATCGAAGCTTGGGTCGTGCTCGAAGGATTCGAATGGCACATAGGTGCGATAGCCCAAGCCTCCGGGATTCCAGCCGGTAACGCTTTGCACCGAATACACGTCGCACTGCTCTTGGTCGTAATCGGCGGGCCGCAGCAGGTACTCGTTCTGTTTGCCATCAAGGCGGATCGGCTGTGCGTCGTGCTTGAACAAATTGACGATGGGTGTGCAATGGAGCTTGACGTTATCCAGCGTCGGGCGAAGCTGCTGGATGCCACTCTTGCCAATGTCGAAGCGCAGTTCCAGGCCACGTAACTGTTCAAGGCTGGCCAGGGGCAGCGCATTGAGCGCGTCCAGGCCGTTGATGTCGACGAACAGGAACTTGTCCTGGAAGGCGAAGTATTCCTGAAGATAGCGATAGCCACGAAAGGTATTCATCGGATAGGGGATCAGGGCTTCCTCTTCGGCAAACCCTACCGGCTGGACACGGTTGGCGGGGATTGCGAAGGACATCGACGTACCGTCAGCCATACTGATGGGCTTGCCAGCAGCGTCCAGTGGGACGAGTTCGATAACCTTGAGATGACGCAGCAGGCTGAGATAGAGCATCTGGCTGATGTACCGCTCACCGGCAAAATGCAGGCGCACACGGCTCAACTGCAATTCACCCAGGTGGCCGTCGCACTGCATCTCCAGGCGCAGGCTCAGCACCGAGCTGTCGCCCTTGACCGAAAAGCCAAGCTCGGTCAAATCCAGCGAGAGCACATCGGTCGGGTAACAGGTGCGAAAACGGCAACGGATCTCTTGGATGGGTTTGCTTTCAACCGGGGTATCGCGTTCCACCCGCAAGGCTGGGCCGGAGCGTTTCAGAGGGGCAAATTGCAGAATGCTGAATGCCGGTAGTGGCCGCATGTAGTTAGGCCACAACAGGCGCATCAGTGAATGGCTCAGCTCCGGCAATTGGTCATCGAGCTTCTGACGCAAACGTCCGGTCAGGAACGCAAAGCCCTCCAGTAACCTCTCCACGTCCGGATCCCGTCCGGCTTGGCCAAGGAACGGCGCCAACGCCGGGTTACGCTCGGCAAAACGCCGTCCCAACTGACGAAGCGCGGTCAGTTCGCTCTGGTAGTAGTGGTTGAATGACACGGTGTGGCTATCCTTGACTGACCTTGGCCCGGCCGTTGCCATCCAGGCAGACGGAGAAACTCATCTGTCGCTTCGAACCGTCCATTACCAGCGAAGCATCAATGGTCAAGAACAGGCAAAGCGGATTGGTATTGCTCGGCGTTGCAGCGACGCGGACGTCGCCCAGGCGCGGCTCATGCGCCTCGATGAACGTCCTGATCGCCCGGCAGGCCTGGACTTGTGCGTCATGCAAGCTCAGGCGCATGTCATTGAGGTCCGGTAAACCGTAATCGGATGACGTTTGTACGCTACCGGCTCGCGTGCTGAGCATCCTGGTCAGATGAGCCGCCACGGATGCGATGACACACGCCTCGCGGCCCAAGCCCGCCCGTTTCTCGCTAACACCGTCCAGGCGTTCGAAAAGGCTTCCGTAAGTCATGGGCCGTTCTTATGCCTTGTCCAATTTGCCAACCAGCGACAGCGTGAAATCGGCCCCCATGTACTTGAAGTGTGGGCGGACGTTAAGGCTGACGCGGTACCAACCCGGTTCACCTTCCACATCGCTGACGACGACCCTGGCCGCGCGCAAGGGACGGCGACCACGGACTTCGGCACTCGGGTTCTCCTGGTCGGCCACGTACTGGCGGATCCAGTGGTTGAGCTCGCGCTCCAGGTCCGTGCGTTCTTTCCAAGACCCCAGTTGCTCACGCTGCAACACCTTCAGGTAATGGGCCAGGCGATTGACGATCATCATGTACGGCAGTTGGGTGCCCAGCTTGTAGTTCAGCTCTGCGTGCTTGTCCTCGACGCCGATACCGAAGTACTTCGGCTTTTGTACGGAACTGGCGGAGAAAAACGCGGCGTTATCGCTACCCTTGCGCATGGTCAGGGGGATGAAACCTTCTTCGGCCAACTCATACTCACGGCGGTCGGAAACCAGCACTTCGGTTGGAATCTTGGTTTCGATTTCGCCCATGCTTTCGAAATGGTGCAACGGCAGGTCTTCAACCGCGCCTCCACTTTGCGGGCCGACGATGTTGGGGCACCAGCGGAATTTGGCGAAACTGTCGGTCAGTCGGGTGCCAAACGCGTAGGCAGTATTGCCCCACAGGTAGTGTTCGTGGCTGTTGGCGACGATTTCCTTGTAGACGAACGACTTGACCGGGTTTTCTTCCGGATCGTATGGCGTGCGCAACAGGAAGCGTGGAACGGTCAAGCCGACGTAACGAGCATCTTCGGATTGACGGAAGCTTTGCCATTTGGCGAATTGCGGGCCTTCGAAGTGGTCTTTAAGGTCCTTGAGATCCGGAAGGCCTGTGAAGCTTTCCAGGCCAAAGAACTTCGGCCCGGCCGCCGCGATGAAAGGCGCATGGGCCATGCAGGCCACGCTGGCCACGTACTGCATCAGTTTCACGTCCGGCGAGCTGGGAGACATGAAGTAGTTGGCGATGATCGCCCCTACCGGCCGTCCGCCAAACTGGCCGTACTCAGCGGTGTAGATATGTTTGTACAAGCCCGACTGCATGACCTCGGGGGAGTCTTCGAAATCTTCCAGCAAATCGCTCTTGGAGATGTTGAGCATTTCGATCTTGATGTTCTCGCGGAAGTTGGTGCGATCGACCAGCAACTGCAAGCCACGCCATGCTGCCTCCAACGCCTGGAACTCTGGATGATGGAGGATCTCGTCCACCTGGCGGCTGAGCTTGGCATCGATTTCGGCGATCATGCGATCCACCAGGGCCTTCCTGACCGGCTCACCACTGTTCTGCGGCTTGAGCAATTCTTCGATGAAGGCCGATACCCCGCGCTTGGCGATGTCATAGGCTTCGTCGTCCGGCGTCAGGCGGGTCTGGGCAATGATGGTTTCCAGAATGCCGTACTCACCGTTGTTTTGATGCTGTTGCTGTGTTGCCTGGGTACTCATGTGGCGGCTTCCTTGTCTGTGGAAATCAAGCGTCCTTTGCTGCGGCGTTCAGGCCCAGCTCATCCAGGACGCGACTGCGGGATGCTTCATCGGTCAGCACGTCTTCAATGGCCTTGCGAAACGCCGGTGCATTGCCCAGCGGCCCTTTGAGCGCCACCAGGGCCTCACGCAGTCCCATCAGTTGCTTGAGTTCCGGCAGTTGCTCGACGAGGCTGGCAGGGTTGAAATCCTTCATGGAGTTCAGATGCAGTTGAACGGTCAATTCCTCGGTATCGCTTTCATCCCTGAGACGGTTCGGTACGTTCAGGGTCAGGTTCAGCTCTTGCTTGGCCATGACTTCGTCGAAGGTCATCTTGTCGATGCTGATGGGTTTTCGATCCTCGAACTTGCGTTCGTCTTCGCGGTGGGTGTAATCGCCGATCGCCAACAGCTTCAGCGGCAGCTCAATTTCCTCCTTGGGGCCGCCAGTGGCGGGCTTGAAAGTAACGTTGATGCGTTCCTTCGGTGCTACCGAGCCTTCTTTGGCCATGATTTTCTCCTTGTAATGGGGTGGTGGAGGCCTATCCAATGACCCGTTCGAGGTCCAAGTGACACAACCTTCGGAAAGTCTCTTCCTTACGCTCTCGTACGGGGTGGTTCTGAGGCAGCAACTCGCAGCAGTGGTGAAGCAGATGCAACACCTGCAAGGCGAGCGCCGGCTCCCAGGCATTCAGCTCCGGGTGCTGTAGCCTTTGATCGAGGGCTTCGAGCTGGACTTTGGCGAGTTCGTATTTTTTGGCTGAAAAGCACAACCGGGCCATCGCGAACCGCCATAGAAAGCATTCGCGAGCGCCTTGGGCGGTTTGCATGCCTTGCCTGAGCAATTGAACGGCGGATCTGAGACCCTCCCTGAGTAGGACCAACTGGGCCTCTTCCAACGCCTGCTCCCAAGGCGCAGGGTGGCTGCCAGCTTCGATTCCGGGCGCGGCGCTGGCGCGCTGCAAGTGAGGCATGACCTGGGCAGCGATCCACGCCCGCGTATCTGGATCGGCAAATGGCGAGCCGTCATGCCAGCGCAGTTCGATAACGTCCGGCAAGCGCTGGATGAACAAGGCGAAATGGACCTCCAGCTCGAGCATCGCCGCTTCAGCGTGCAGTCCTTGCAGGCATTCCCAGGCGAACCTCTGGCCGTCGAGCCAGAAGGGTGCCTTCGCCAGACTAGCCTCGATCTCCACCAACAGATCCGCAAAGCTGCCTCGTTGGAGGCTGTCTTGATAAGCCTTGAGTTTGGCTACTGGTAATCCGCGCAACTGGGTGATCTGTCCGGCGTCGTGCTCGGGTAGCGCATCGATGGCCAGCCAGTGCAAAGCACGATTCAGACGCAGGGCGCGGATGTCGGTGGCTTTTTGTCTGAGCCACCAGGCGCACAATGTGCGTGCGCTTTCCTGCTGGGCGCGCAACACTTTTTGGGCTTCTTTTTCGTTCTCGATAGACGCGACGGGGGCGAGGAGTTGAGTGGTAGTTTGTTTGACCTGAGTCGCTACTGCCTCTATGGCGCCGGGTTTGGACGGCTCGTCGGTAGCACGCCGGATCATATGCTCGAGCCGCCGGCTTAGTGGCAATAGCAGTGGAGCTTCATCTCCCAAATGGGTTGTGCAGATGCTCTCGAGGCTTTTAAGTTGTTCCAGCAACTGTCGGAATAAGGGCAACTGTTCTTTGATGGCTACGTCATCGCCCAGAGCCTGTTCCAGGCGAGGCAGCAGCCAATGGATACTGGCGGAACGGGTCCTGATCTTGGCGGGATGGATCTGCGACCAATGGTTTTGGCACAGGTGCCGCACGAGACAAAGGCCGGCCAGCAGACCCGGGAAAGACTCACATTGGTACAGCGCCCATGTCAGCCAGATCGCCACCCGCAAGTCTTTGGATTGGGTGCGCAACAGAGCCTCGCTCTGTTCAAGGACTTTTAACCAATCCACCTGGCCAGTTTCATGCACCGACAGGGCTTTGCCCAATTCGCACTCCAGCGCTTCAAATTCATTTGAAAAACGCACGTCCGCACCCACGAAACTCTCTTCGGTGACAGGAGTCTTGGCGAGAATCAAGTATTGGGTGGACAGTTTATTTACGTAAGACATTCATTGCCTTAAGGGTGTGTGGTGCTTTTTTCGAGTTATAAATAGTTTCTGATTATCAAAATCTGACTGATTTCTGTAAGAAATTTCGGATTTCTAATCAATCGGTTAGAGTTTTAATAAATAAATTCGTTGGTCGAATGTTCGTTGCGAAGAATGCCAAAAATATAAAAACAGAAATGTAGGAATTTTCTGTAAAACAGTGCGCTAAAGGACATTGATGTAATGGCAGAGAGCTTTAAGGAGATGCTGCGCACATTAATCGTGGCGATACGATTGGTAAGAGAGGTTGCGCCAGTCTCTGGGAGCTGAGCTTGCTCACGATGGTGGAGCAGATTTGGAATGAGAGGCGGCTGACCCACCGCTATCGCGAGCAGGGCTCGCTCCCACAGTAGATGTGTGGTGGGGCGAGGATGGGGTATGGCGCCGGGCCTGTGGGCAAGCTCAGCGCCTGCGGGTTACTGCTTTTCCAACACCCACTGCCGCTTACCCGGCGTGAACGACGGCATTTCATCGGCCAGCGCTGCATTCACAGTCTGGAATATTTCCAGCGTCTTGCCGTTGCGGGCGAAGATCCAGGTGTTGCCGTGGCCGTTCTGTTGCAGCCAGATGTTGTCGTTGCCGCCGCTCATGGAGGCGCAGTCGCCAGCCAGGCAGAGGGCGTAGCGGTCGGCGCCGGGGAGGCCGCTGACCTGGCCGTCGGGTCGGAACTGCACGCTGGCGCCTTGGCCGGGGCCGTCGACGATGTTCCAGGTGCCACCCAGGTAGGCGGCATACAGCGCTCGCTCGAAGCTGGCGCCGATAGGGGCGCCTTCCGGTACCTGGACCTGGGCGCGGTCGAAGACTTGCTGGGGTTCGTTCTCGGTGGCGGTCTGGCTCAGTTGGTCGCCGTCGCGCTGGAGTTCGCTGGCCGAGCTGCCGTAGAAATCGACTTTCCACGCGCCGTCTTCTTCGCCCAGCAACTTGCCTTCGACGTTTTCAAAGCCGTTGGTGTAGCGCGCCTGACCGGCTCGGGTGTTGACGTCCCATTCTAGGTTCGGGCCATAGGCCTGCAGGGCTTCGCGCAGTGGGCCGCCCTTGGCGGCAGCGTCGATGGCGGCCTGGTTGATCCAGGTGCCGCTGATGTCACGGTCGGCGGGGTCGCTGGCGCAGCCGGCCAGGAAGAGGGCGAGCAGCGGGAGAGCAAGCGCTTTGCGCATGGTGGAATCCTTTCAAAACGAAAACGGCGCAGCGGGGGATGCTGCGCCGGCCTTGTTACTCGATGACCAGGATGGCATCCATCTCGACCTGCGCACCCTTGGGCAGGGCGGCCACGCCGATGGCGGCGCGGGCAGGGTAGGGCTGTTCGAAGTACTTGCCCATGATCTCGTTGACCTTGGCGAAGTGGCTCAGGTCGGTGAGGAAGATGTTGAGCTTGACGATGTCCTTGAACGAACCACCGGCTGCCTCGGCCACGGCCTTGAGGTTTTCGAACACTTGCACGGTCTGGGCTTCGAAGCCTTCCACCAGCTCCATGGTTTTCGGGTCCAGTGGGATCTGGCCCGACATGTACACGGTGTTGCCTGCCTTGATCGCCTGGGAGTAGGTGCCGATGGCGGCCGGGGCCTTGTCGCTGGTGATAACGGTCTTGGTCATGAGGACTCCTTGTTGTGGGTGGGCTACGCGCGCATGCGGGTGATGCGGATGACGCCGGTCAGGGCGCGCAGTTTCTTGATCACGCGGGCCAGATGCACGCGGTCGTGCACGCTGACCACCAGTTGGACGACGCTGATGCGGCCATCGCGTTCGTCCATGCTGATTTTCTCGATGTTGCCGTCGGCGGCGTTGACGCTGCTGGCCAGCAGGGCGATCAGGCCGCGCTGGTGTTCCAGCTCGACCCGCAGCTCGACGTTGAATTCGCCGGTGACATCCTTGGCCCAGGAGAGCTGGATGCATTTTTCCGGGTTGTGGCGGATTTCGCTGATGTTGCGGCAGTTTTCCAGGTGCACCACCATCCCCTTGCCGGCGGACAGGTGGCCGACGATCGGGTCGCCCGGAATCGGCGTGCAGCACTTGGCGTAGCTGAGCACCAGGCCCTCGGTGCCGCGAATCGCCAGCGGGCCTTCGGGGCTTGGCAGCTGTTCGCCTTCGCCGAGCAGGCGGCGGGCGACGACGTAGGCCATGCGGTTGCCCAGGCCGATGTCTTCGAGCAGGTCTTCGACCAGTTCGAGGCGGTACTCGGTGAGCATGATCTGCACGCGCTCGGCCGGGATCTTGTCCAGGGAGCTGTCGAAGCCGTTGAGGACTTTGTTCAGCAGGCGTTCGCCCAGGCTGATGGATTCGGAACGACGTTGCAGTTTCAGGGCGTGGCGGATGTGAGTCCGGGCCTTGCCGGTGACCACGAAGTTGAGCCAGGCGGGGTTCGGCCGCGCACCGGGGGCGCTGACGATTTCCACCGTGGAGCCGCTTTGCAGCGGTTCGGACAGCGGCGCCAGACGACGATTGATGCGACAGGCGATGCAGCTGTTGCCGACGTCGGTGTGCACCGCGTAGGCGAAGTCCACCGCCGTGGAGCCCTTGGGCAGTTCCATGATCCGGCCCTTGGGCGTGAAGACGTAGACCTCGTCCGGGAACAGGTCGATCTTGACGCTTTCGATGAATTCCAGCGAGTTGCCGGCGCGTTGCTGCATTTCCAGCACGCCCTTGACCCACTGCCGCGCTCGGGCGTGGGTGCCCTTGGGCTGTTCGTCGCCGCTGGATTTGTAGAGCCAATGGGCGGCGATGCCATTGTTGGCCATCTCTTCCATTTCACGGGTGCGGATCTGGATCTCGATCGGGACGCCGTGCATGCCGAACAACGTGGTATGCAGCGATTGGTAGCCGTTGGCCTTGGGTATCGCGATGTAGTCCTTGAAGCGCCCCGGCAGCGGTTTGTACAAATTATGTACGGCACCCAGCACGCGATAGCAGGTGTCGACCTTGTCGACGATGATCCGGAACGCGTACACGTCCATGATCTCGTTGAAGGCCCGACGCTTGCCGCGCATTTTCTTGTAGATGCCGTAGAGGTGTTTCTGCCGGCCGCTGACTTCGCCTTCGATGCCGTCAATGGCCAGGCAGTGGCTCAGCGACTCTTCGATCTTGTTGACGATTTCCTTGCGGTTGCCCCGGGCGCGCTTGACGGCCTGGTTGATCCGCGCCGAACGCATCGGGTGCATGGCCTTGAAGCCGAGGTCTTCGAACTCGATGCGAATCGCATGCATGCCCAGGCGGTTGGCGATGGGCGCGTAGATTTCCAGGGTTTCCTTGGCGATGCGCCGGCGTTTTTCACCGGACAGTACTTCCAGGGTGCGCATGTTGTGGAGGCGGTCGGCGAGCTTGACCAGGATCACGCGAATGTCGCGGGCCATGGCCATGGCCATTTTCTGGAAGTTTTCGGCCTGAGCCTCGGCCTTGGTCTCGAAGTTCATCTGGGTCAGTTTGCTGACCCCGTCGACCAGTTCGGCCACGGTCTCGCCGAACTGCGCTTGCAGCGCTTCCTTGGCGATGCCGGTGTCTTCGATCACGTCATGGAGCATGGCGGCCATCAGGCTCTGATGGTCCATGTGCATGTCGGCCAGGATATTCGCCACCGCAAGGGGATGCGTGACGTACGCCTCGCCGCTGCGGCGGCGCTGGCCGTCGTGGGCTTGTTCGGCGTAGAAATAGGCTCGGCGGACCAGATTGACCTGGTCCGTGCCGAGGTAGGCCGATAAGCGATCGGCGAGGGCGTCTATGCTCGGCATGATGATGACTCCTGCCGTTTGCTGTGACCCCGCGCCGTGCTACGTCGACCAGGCATAGATTTAGACCGCCTCGTTGGACTCGTCCTCGAACGCCGCGAACAGCGGTTCGTCTTCAACGATTTCAGCATTGGCGATGAACTCGTAGCTCATCAGGCCTTCGGCGATTTCACGCAGCGCTACCACGGTAGGCTTGTCGTTTTCCCACTGGACCAACGGCTCTTTGCCACCGGTGGCCAGCTGACGGGCCCGCTTGGTAGAGAGCATGACCAGCTCAAAGCGGTTTTCCACGTGTTCTAGGCAGTCTTCAACGGTTACGCGGGCCATGGTATTCCTCGGAGCGAATGCAATATGCGCGCTGCCCGGTTGGGCGAGCGGACTCGACAGTTTAAAAAAACACCAGCGTTTAGGGAAGCGCTGATTTTTTGACCAAACCCCTCGGCGCGCTGCGACTACCAATGTAAAGCCGTCGCAGCGGTTTTGGGAAGGGCCGGTCAGCCCAGCAGTTCGGCCAATAATTTTCCGAAACGTTGCTGCTGGCGTTTCTGTTGCAGCTGATTGGCGCGGAAAATCGCTTTCAGGTCGTCCAGTGCGTGGGCGAAATCATCATTGATGATCAGGTAATCGTAGTCCACGTAGTGGCTCATTTCGCTGACTGCTTCGCGCATCCGGCCTTCGATGATCTCGTCGCTGTCCTGGCCACGGTTGGTCAGGCGCTGGCGCAAGGCCTGCTGGCTCGGTGGCAGGATGAAGATCGAGCGGGCCTGGGGCATCAGCTTGCGCACCTGCTCGGCGCCTTGCCAGTCGATTTCCAGGATCAGGTCATGGCCTTCGTCCAGGGTCTGTTGCAGGTGGCTTTGCGAGGTGCCGTAGAGGTTGCCAAAGACTTCGGCGCGTTCCAGGAAGTCGCCGTGTTCGGCCATCCTCACGAATTCTTCGCGGTCGACGAAGTGATAGTTCACCCCGTTCACTTCGCCTGGACGCATGGCGCGGGTGGTGTGCGAGACCGAGACGCGGATCTGCGGCTCGGCGTCGATCAGGGCCTTGACCAGGCTGGTCTTGCCGGCGCCCGAGGGCGCGGAAATGATGTAGAGGGTGCCGGTGCTGTGGGTCATGTCGGGTTAGCCTTACTCAATGTTCTGCACTTGTTCGCGCATCTGCTCGATCAACACCTTGAGGTTGACCGCAGCCTGGGTGCTGCGCGGGTCGAAGGCTTTGGAGCCCAGTGTATTGGCTTCGCGGTTGAGTTCCTGCATCAGGAAGTCGAGGCGGCGGCCGGCCGCGCCACCGGATTTGAGCACCCGGCGGACTTCGATGATGTGGGTGCTCAGACGATCCAGTTCTTCGGCCACGTCGCTCTTTTGCGCGAGCATGACCATTTCCTGTTCCAGGCGCTGCGGGTCCAGCTCGGCCTTCATGTCGGCGAAGCGATCGAGGACTTTCTGGCGCTGGGTGGCAAGCATCTGCGGGACCAGCTCGCGCAAGGTCGCCACGTCTTCTTCGATTGACGTCAGGCGCTCGTTGATCAGCCGGGCCAGTTCCGCGCCTTCGCGCTCACGGCCCGCCTTGAGTTCCTTGAGGCCCTGATTGAACAGCGCCAGTGCCTCGGCGTTCAGTGCCTGCGGGTCGCTCGCGTCACCCACCAGCACGCCGGGCCAGGCCAGGACTTCCAGCGGGTTCAGGGCGGCGGGGTGCTTGATCAGACTGGCGACGGTTTCGGCGGCGGCCACCAGTTGCGCGGCGCGCTCGCGGTCCACTTGCAGGGTTTTGCCGGTATTTTCCTCGGTGAAACGCAGGGTGCATTCCAGTTTGCCCCGGGACAGGCCCTGGCGCAGCGCTTCGCGCACGCCGCCTTCCAGGTCGCGGAAGGACTCGGGCAGGCGCAGGTGCGGCTCCAGGTAACGGCTGTTGACCGAGCGCAGTTCCCAGCTCAGCGTGCCTTGGGTGCCGGCCTTTTCGACGCGGGCGAAGGCGGTCATGCTGTGCACCATGGGGGTTCCTCGCAATGCAGGTCGGGCACGACGGTGGTCGTGGCGCCTGGAATCTATGAATAAAAGCCGACGGGCAGCAAAGGCGCAGGATTGTAGCGCAGTGAGGCGCATGGCCCCAAACCGGGCCTGTGACAAAGCGCTGCAGCCCGTCGGGCGGGGCTTTGAGGGGCCTCGCTCGTCGCAACGGTTTTTTAGAACTGCCTTCTGCCGGTCGACGGCTCTATAATGCCGGCAGTTTTCCGTCCTCTGTACAGGTGTTCCCTATGAAACGTCCAAGTGGTCGCGCTGCCGATCAGCTTCGCTCGATCCGCATTACCCGCAACTACACCAAACACGCCGAGGGATCTGTACTGGTCGAATTCGGTGACACCAAGGTCATCTGCACCGTCAGCGTCGAAAACGGCGTGCCACGGTTCCTCAAGGGCCAGGGCCAAGGCTGGCTGACCGCCGAATACGGCATGCTGCCGCGTGCCACCGGTGAGCGGAACCAGCGCGAGGCCAGCCGTGGCAAGCAGGGTGGCCGTACCTTGGAAATCCAGCGCCTGATCGGCCGTTCGCTGCGCGCCGCTCTGGACATGTCCAAGCTGGGCGACGTGACGCTGTATGTCGATTGCGACGTGATCCAGGCCGACGGCGGTACCCGCACTGCGTCCATCACCGGTGCCATGGTCGCGCTGGTCGATGCCTTGAAAGTGATCAAGAAGCGTGGCGGCCTGAAGGGCGGCGATCCGCTTAAACAGATGATCGGCGCGGTATCCGTGGGCATGTACCAGGGCGAGCCGGTACTGGACCTGGACTACCTGGAAGATTCCGCCGCCGAGACCGACCTGAACGTGGTCATGACCAGTGCCGGCGGCTTCATCGAAGTGCAGGGCACCGCCGAAGGCGCACCGTTCCAGCCTGAAGAATTGAACGCTATGCTGGAGCTGGCGAAGAAAGGCATGAGCGAGATTTTCGAACTGCAAAAGGCCGCGTTGGCCGACTGATCGTTTCACGCTTCAGACAAGGAGAGCGACATGAGTGATGAGCAAGTCCTGCTGCCCAAGCCAAGCCAGGAGGCACGTCAGTGGGCGATGTTCTGCCACCTGTCCGCCTTGCTGGGCATCGTGATTCCGTTTGGTACGCTGATCGGGCCGCTGGTGCTCTGGCAGGTCAAGCGTGAGTCCGACCCGTTCGTCGATGCCCAGGGCAAGGAAGCGCTGAACTTCCAGATCACGGTGGCGATTGCCTCGCTCATCAGCTTCCTGTTGATGATCGTGGTGATTGGCTTCTTCCTGTTTGGGCTGATCGCCATCGGTGCGCTGGTGCTGACCATCATCGCCGGGATCAAGGCCAATGAAGGGCAGCCGTACCGATATCCGTTCACCTGGCGGGTGATCAAATAACGATCAGTGAATAACCCCTGTGGGAGCGAGCTCTGCTCGCTCCCACAGGGGTAAAGCGATCAGCCACAAAAAAACCGACATCGCTGTCGGTTTTTTTGTGGCTGTAAGATGACACTCAGATCGTCAGCGTCCAGTCGTAGTCCACGATCAGCGGCGCGTGCTGCGAGAACCGTGGCTGGCGCGGCAGCCGGGCGCTGCGTACGAAGCGGCGCAGGCCTGGTGTCAGCAACTGGTAGTCGAAGCGCCAACCGAGGTTGAGCATCTCCGCCTGTTCGTTATCCGGCCACCAGCTGTACTGATCGCCTTCACGGCTGACCTCGCGCAGGGCGTCGACATAGCCCATGTTGCCGATGATCTCGTCCATCCACGCCCGCTCCGGCGCCAGGAAGCCAGGCGATTGCTGGCTGTCGCGCCAGTTCTTGATGTCCAGCTTCTGTTGCGCCACGTATAGCGAGCCACAATAGATGTACTCGCGACGTTTGCGTCGCTGTTTATCAAGGTAACGGGCGAAGTCGTCCATCAACTTGAATTTCTGATTCAAATCTTCATCGCCGTTCTGCCCCGAAGGGAGCAGTAAGGTCGCGATGCTGACCTTGTCGAAATCGGCCTGCAGGTAGCGCCCGTAGCGGTCCGCCGTCTCGAAACCGAGACCGTTGATGACAGCCTTCGGTTGCAGCCGCGAGTACAAAGCCACGCCACCCTGGGCGGGGACTTCTGCATCGCAGGCATAAAGGAAGTAACCATCCAGTTGGAAGGCTGCATCGTCCAGTTCAAAGGCGGAGGCACGGGTATCCTGCAGGCAGATGACGTCGGCATTCTGTGCTTGCAGCCAACTGAGCAAACCACGCTCCACTGCAGCCTGAATACCATTGACGTTCACACTGATGATCCGCATAAATGGCCCCAAAAATCACGTGCGTGTATGATACACGCCGTCTACCTATTTAGCTAAATCCGCGGTATCTGAGGCTTTTTTCATGCAGGCGTATCAACGCGATTTCATTCGTTTTGCCATCGATCGCGGCGTTCTGCGCTTCGGTGAGTTCACCCTCAAGTCCGGGCGCACCAGCCCGTACTTCTTCAATGCCGGCTTGTTCAACAGCGGTTCCGCCCTGGCGCAACTGGGTCGTTTCTACGCAGCGGCCATCGTCGAGAGCGGCATCCCGTTCGATGTGCTGTTCGGTCCGGCCTACAAAGGCATCCCGCTGGCCGCTACCACCGCCGTCGCCCTGGCCGAACAACACGGTCGCGACCTGCCGTGGTGCTTCAACCGCAAGGAAGCCAAGGCCCATGGCGAAGGCGGCAGCCTGGTAGGCGCGCCATTGACCGGTGATGTGCTGATCATCGACGACGTGATCACCGCCGGCACCGCTATCCGCGAAGTAATGCAGATCATCGCTTCACAGGAAGGTGCCAAGGCCGCCGGTGTGCTGATCGCCCTGAACCGCCAGGAGCGCGGTAACGGCGAACTGTCGGCGATCCAGGAAGTGGAGCGTGATTTTGGTATTCCGGTGATCAGCATTGTTTCGTTGAACCAGGTGCTGGAGTTCCTGGCCGATGATCCGCAGCTCAAGCAGCATCTGCCGGCGGTGGAGGCCTACCGGGCGCAGTTTGGCGTCTGAAGGCTCGCTCCCTCTGGGGAGGCAAAAAAAGACCCCGTTCAACCAGGTTGAGCGGGGTCTTTTTTTGGATTGACGCTTAAGGACGCTTGCGATTGCTGATCAACGTACCCACACCCGTATCGGTAAAGATCTCCAGCAGGATCGCATTCGGCACTCGACCATCGATGATCAGCGAACTACCAACGCCGCCCTGTACCGCTTCGAGCGCGCAACGAATCTTCGGCAGCATGCCGCCGTAGATGGTGCCGTCGGCGATCAGGTCATCGACCTGCTGGGTCGACAGGCCGGTCAGGACTTTGCCCGACTTGTCCATGAGGCCGGCGATGTTGGTCAGCAGCATCAGCTTTTCGGCTTTCAGTGCTTCAGCGACCTTGCCGGCCACCAGATCGGCGTTGATGTTGTACGACTCGCCGTTGGCACCCACGCCGATAGGCGCGATCACCGGGATAAAGTCGCCTTGGACCAGTAGGTTCAGCAGGTCGGTGTTGATGCCTACTACTTCGCCCACATGACCGATGTCGATGATTTCCGGTTGGGTCATTTCCGGCGTCTGGCGAGTGACGGTGAGCTTTTTCGCCCGGATCAGCTCGGCATCTTTACCGGTCAGGCCGATGGCGCTGCCGCCATGACGGTTGATCAGGTTGACGATGTCCTTGTTGACCTGGCCGCCCAGGACCATTTCCACCACATCCATGGTTTGCGCGTCGGTGACCCGCATGCCATCGATGAAGTGGCTTTCGATCGACAGGCGCTTGAGCAGATCGCCGATCTGCGGGCCCCCGCCATGGACCACCACCGGGTTGATGCCCACGGCCTTCATCAGCACGATGTCGCGGGCGAAGCCCGTCTTGAGCTCCTCGCTTTCCATCGCGTTGCCGCCGTATTTGATCACCAGGGTCTTGCCGACGTAGCGTCGGATATAAGGCAACGCTTCGGACAAAACCTTGGCGGTATTGGTGGCGGCTTCGCGTTCGAGGGTCATTCAGGGCTCCGGAGCTTCAAAAAGTCAGAACGGTAGTTTCAGATCGGGTGCAACACGTTTGAGTTGGGTGTGGAACACATCCTTGATGCGCTGCAGTTCCGCTTCGTTGTCGGCCTCGAAGCGCAGCACCAGCACCGGTGTGGTGTTGGAGGCGCGAACCAGGCCCCAGCCATGGGGATAGTCGACCCGCACACCGTCGATGGTGGTCAGTTCGGCCCCTTCGCCCCATTGAGCGTCGTGCAGTGCATCAATGATGCTGAATTTGCTCTCTTCGGTCACATGGATATTGATTTCCGGCGTGGAAATATCGTTCGGGAAGGTCGCGAACAACTCTTCGGCCGTGGATTTTTCCTTGCTGAGGATTTCCAGCAGGCGCGCAGCGCTGTAGATGCCGTCGTCGAAACCGAACCAGCGCTCCTTGAAGAAAATGTGGCCGCTCATTTCGCCAGCCAGCAGGGCGCCGCTTTGTTTCATTTTCTTCTTGATCAACGAATGACCGGTCTTCCACATCAGGGGGCGACCGCCGTACTCCTTGATCAGTGGCACGAGGCGACGGGTGCATTTGACGTCGAAAATGATTTCAGCATCAGGGTTGCGCGCCACCACGTCCTTGGCGAACAGCATCAGCAGGCGATCGGGGAACACGACGCTGCCGGTGTTGGTCACTACGCCAACGCGGTCGCCGTCACCGTCGAAGGCCAGGCCCAGATCGGCGTTGGTTTCCTTGACTTTGGCGATCAGGTCTTCGAGGTTTTCCAGCTTGCCCGGATCCGGATGGTGGTTGGGGAAGTTGCCATCCACGTCGCAGAACAGCGGAATGACTTCGCAGTTCAGGGCTTCGATCAGTTGCGGGGCAATCACGCCGGCCGCGCCGTTGCCGCAGTCGACCACCACTTTCAGGCGACGGGCCAGTTTCACGTCCTTGACGATTTCGTCGTTGTAACGCTCGAGGATATCGACCTTGGTGATGCTGCCCTTGCCGCTGCTCAGGTCATTGGTCTTGAGGCGTGTGTGCAGGGCCTGGATCTGCTCGTTGGCAAGGGTGTCGCCGGCGATGACGATCTTGAAGCCGTTGTAGTTCGAAGGGTTGTGGCTGCCGGTGAGCATCACGCCGGATTTGCCGGCCAGCACGTTGGCGGCGTAGTACAGCGCCGGGGTCGGGACCAAGCCCACGTCGCTGACATGGCAGCCGCTGTCGGCAATGCCTTTGATCAATTGTTCGACCAGTTCCGGGCCGGACAGGCGGCCATCGCGACCGACGCACACGTTCGGTTCGCCCTGGGCCAGGCTCTGGGAGCCGATGGCGCGGCCGATCCAGTAGGCGGTTTCGGCGGTCAGGGTTTCCGGCACCACGCCACGGATGTCGTAGGCGCGGAAAATGCTCTCAGGAAAGATCGGGGCAATTGCGGCTGGGGTGTTCATGGGTGGGGCGCTCTATCAAGGAAGTGACTGGACAGGCCGACATTCAGCATCGGCAGGCTCAAGCTGAAGGGTATGACGGCGTTTTTGACAGAGAGTTCGTGGTGGGAAAATGCCATGAGACAGCGTTATCCCGGCCTCGGTCGCCTAATACATTGATTCCGGATGGGAAACCTAGCAGAAAGCCATTGCGCATTTTTTGCCCTGAAACAGAAGTTTAATTAACCGGCCGGACAGGCTGTCCGGCTGGAAGTGGCGGGGTCAGTGGCTGCCTGAATGGCCGAAACCACCTGCGCCGCGCTGGGTCTCGTCGAACTCCTGCACCAGTTCGAAGTGGGCCTGGACCACCGGTACCAGCACCAATTGGGCGATACGCTCGCCTACGGCGATGTTGAATGCGGTTTGTCCGCGGTTCCAGCACGACACCATCAACTCGCCCTGGTAGTCAGAGTCGATCAGGCCCACCAGGTTGCCCAGCACGATGCCGTGTTTGTGGCCCAGGCCCGAGCGCGGCAGGATCAGGGCGGCCAGGCCCGGGTCACCGATGTACACCGACAGGCCGGTGGGGATCAGAAGAGTCTGGCCCGGCTCCAGGAGTGTGTCCTGCTTGAGCATTGCGCGCAGGTCGAGGCCGGCGGAACCCGGCGTGGCGTACTGCGGCAGCGGAAATTCAGTGCCGATGCGGGGGTCGAGGATCTTGGCTTGTAGAGCGTGCATGAATTAAACCTGGTTCAGCCGTTCGGCAATGAAAGTGATCAGTTGGCGGGCAATCTTGCCCTTGCTGGTCTGGGCGAAAAGGGTGGCGTGCAACTGGCGGTCGATCACGCTGCAGGCGTTTTCTTCGCTGTTGAAGCCGATGCTCGGGTTGGCGACGTCGTTGGCCACGATCAGGTCCAGGTTCTTGTCCTGGAGCTTGCGCGCGGCGTAGTCGAGCAGGTTTTCGGTTTCGGCGGCGAAGCCGACACTGAAGGGACGGTCGGGGCGGGTGGCGATGGTCGCCAGAATGTCCGGATTGCGCACCATTTGTAGCAGCAGGCCGTCGCCGCTCGTAGGGTCTTTCTTCAATTTATGCGGGGCGACGACTTCGGGACGGTAATCCGCCACCGCAGCCGAGGCGATGAACAAATCACAGGGGATCGCCGCTTCGCAGGCCGCGAGCATGTCCCGTGCGCTGACCACGTCGATGCGGGTCACCCGGTCCGGCGTCTGCAGGTGCACCGGTCCGGTGATCAGCGTCACCCGGGCCCCAGCCTCGACAGCCGCTTCGGCCAGGGCGAAGCCCATTTTCCCCGAACTGTGGTTGGTGATGTAGCGCACCGGGTCGATGTTTTCCTGGGTCGGCCCGGCGGTGATCAGCACGTGCTTGCCGGTCAGGGCCTGGCGCTGGAAGCAATCGGCGGCACATTGAGCCAGATCGGTCGCTTCGAGCATCCGCCCCATGCCGACATCCCCGCAGGCCTGGCTGCCGGACGCCGGGCCGAAGACTTTCAGATCGCGGCTTTCGAGTAATTGCAGGTTGGCCTGGGTGGCCGGGTCGCGCCACATGGCCTGGTTCATGGCCGGTGCGACGGCGACCACGGCGTCGGTGGCGAGCACCAGCGTGGTCAGCAGGTCGTCGGCGATGCCTTGGGCCAGGCGAGCGATCAGGTCGGCCGTGGCCGGTGCGATCAACACCAGGTCGGCCCATTTGGCCAGTTCGATATGGCCCATGGCGGCTTCGGCCGCCGGATCGAGCAGGTCCAGGTGGACCGGGTGCCCGGACAGGGCCTGCATGGTCAGCGGCGTGATGAATTCACTGCCGCCACGGGTCATGACGACCCGCACTTCCGCGCCCTGGTCGATAAGCCTGCGAACCAGCTCGGCGCTCTTATAGGCGGCAATGCCGCCGCCGACGCCCAGAACGATGCGTTTCCGATACAGCCGCTGCATAGGCCTGCCTTTCGATTTCAGTGGTCAGTGCAAGGCGAACCTCTGGGCAACAGCCTGCCTGGGTGCAAATCGCCTGCAAAAAAGATGGGCTACGATATCACAGCGACCGCTATGGAACAGCGGCGCCCACGATCAGGGAGCGACTATGAGCATTCGGGATTGGCCTGCAGCCGAGCGGCCGCGGGAAAGGTTATTGGCGTTGGGAGCGGGAAGTCTCTCGGACGCCGAGTTGTTGGCGATTTTTCTACGAACCGGCGTCTCCGGTAAAAGCGCGGTTGATCTGGCGCGACATCTCTTGACCCAATTTGGCAGTCTGCGTGCTTTGCTCGAAGCCGATCAGGTCACGTTCAGCAGCCATGTGGGGCTGGGGCCGGCGAAATATGCCCAGTTACAAGCGGCTCAGGAAATGAGTCGTCGTCACCTGGCCGAACGGGCCCGACAAAGAACGACGCTGGAAAATCCCCATGTGGTCCGTGATTACCTGAAGTCGATGCTTCGCCACGAACCTCACGAGGTGTTTGGCTGCCTGTTTCTCAACTCCAGGCATCAGGTACTGACATTCGAGGCGCTGTTTCGCGGTTCTATCGACAACGCCAGTGTTCATCCGCGGCAGGTGGTCAAGCGCGCCCTGGCCCATAACGCCGCCGCGCTGATTCTGTGCCACAACCATCCCTCCGGCAACGCCGAACCGAGCCAGGCCGACCGGGTACTGACCGAGCGGCTTCAGGAAGCATTGGAGTTGATCGACGTACGGGTTCTCGACCATTTCATCATCGGCGATGGGGAGCCGTTGTCGATGGCGGAGTATGGGTGGATGTGAGCAAAGTCCGATGCGCTGGAGCTCTTTTGTGGAGCGGACTTGCTCGCGAAGGCGGTGTGTCAGTCGACATTCATTCAACTGATCCACCGTTTTCGCGAGCAAGCCCGCTCCCACAGGGGGGACTGTGGGCAGGAGGTTACTTGAGACTGACCTTGGAATAATCCTGGCGTCCAAACGGGCTGACCGCATAACCCTGGACTTCCTTGCGGGTCAGCGCAAAGGCGGTCGGGTGCGCCAGAGGGAGCCAAAGGGCTTGCTGCTGGATCTGCGCCTGGGCCTGCTCATAGAGCTTGGTGCGCACGCCTTGTTCGCTCGTGGTCTTGCCGGCGCTGATCAGCTTGTCCAGGTCCGCGTTGCAATAGCGGGCGAAGTTGGTGCCGGACTTGACCGCCGCGCAGGAGAATTGCGGTGTGAGGAAGTTGTCCGGGTCGCCGTTGTCGCCGGCCCATCCCATGAACAGCAGGTCGTGCTCACCGGCTTTGGCGCGGCGGATCAGCTCGCCCCATTCGATCACGCGGATTTCGGCCTGGATGCCGATTTCCGCCAGGTCAGATTGCAGCAGTTGCGCTCCAAGGCTGGGGTTGGGATTCAGCAGGCTGCCGGACGGGCGGGTCCAGATCGTTGTTTGAAAGCCGTCCTTCAAGCCGGCCTTGACCAGCAGATCACGGGCCTTGGCCGGGTCATGGGCGTAACCGGGCAGATTCCTGGCGTAGCTCCAGGTGTTGGGTGGGTAGGGACCGTCTGCCGCTTCGGCGGTGCCTTCAAAGACTGTCTTGAGGTAGCTGCTCTTGTCGAAGGCGAGGTTGATGGCTTGCCGTACTTCAGGCTTGTCCAGCGGTGGGTGCTGGCTGTTGATCGCCACGAACGCGGTCATGAAGGCGTCGGTCTGCTCCACTTTCAGCGTGGCTTCCTGTCTGGCGGCCTGTACGTCCAGCGGCTTGGGTGACAGGGCAATCTGGCATTCATTGCGCCGCAATTTCTGCAAGCGCACATTCGCATCCGGGGTGATGGCGAAGATCAGCGGGTCCACCGAGGGCTTGCCGCCGAAATAGTCGCCGTTGGCCTTGTAGCGGATCGATGCGTCTTTCTGGAATCGATTGAAAACGAACGGGCCAGTACCGATGGGCTGGCTGTTGAGCTTGTCCGGTGTCCCGGCCTTCATCAGTTGGTCGGCGTACTCAGCCGAATAGATCGAGGCGAAACCCATGCTCAGGGTGGCCAGAAAGGTCGAGTCCGCGTGATCGAGGGTGAAGCGCACGGTCAGCGGGTCCAGGGCGTCGATCTTTTTGATCAGCGCCGGCAATTGCATGGACTGGGCGTGGGGGAAGCCGCTCTGCGCGACTTTGTGCCAGGGATTGGCCGGATCCAGCATGCGCTCGAAGCTGAATTTCACGTCCTCGGCTGTCAAGTCTCGACGTGGCGTGAAGTATTCGGTGCGATGGAACCTGACCGTTGGACGCAACTTGAACACATAGGTCAAGCCATCGGGCGAGACTTCCCAGTGCTCGGCCAGGCCGGGGACTACTTTGCCGCTGGCGGTGTCGAATTCCACCAATCGGTTCATCAGCACGTCGGCAGAGGCGTTGGTGGTCGTCAGGGAATTATATTGGACGACATCGAACCCTTCCGGGCTGGCCTCGGTGCAGACGCTCAGGGCAGCGGCCTGGGCCAGTGGGCTGGCCAGCAGGGGAGTGAGGAGCAGTGACAGGGCGGCGAGACGCATGAGCAGTTTCCTTGTGCAGGTCGAAGGCCCATCTGCGAGTGCAGTCTGGAAAAGGCCTACCCTAGTGGGCTCGCCGGTAAATGACTATCCCCTTTTTGCTTTTTCCGGCACGCTTTGCCGCCGTATCGATGGCTGGAAACCGGTCGACGGTATAAAAACGCCGGTTCAGCGACGAGCGGTCATGGATAGCGCCCGCCCTTGCACCGGCTATCCGGAGCGGTCGTTCGAGGATTTCCCCGGAAGACAAATCAAACGGGCTGTTGTTGTGCCTGGGTCTTTCTGGTATAAAGCAGCGCTCTTTTCTAGGGGCCCGGTTCCTTCACTGTAGGTGTAGCCGGTAAGACCCTTAAAGAAACGCGGCGCCTGGCGCCAAATGACTGAGAGATTAAGCGGCCAACCCATGCCGGGTTGGGCATGTGGTTTTAGAGGGCTGAGGCATGTCTAGAGTCTGTCAAGTTACCGGTAAGGGTCCGGTGACTGGGAATAACATTTCCCACGCAAACAACAAAACCCGTCGTCGTTTCCTGCCGAACCTGCAGCATCACCGCTTCTGGGTTGAGTCCGAGAAACGTTTTGTACGTCTGCGCGTATCTGCCAAGGGCATGCGTATCATCGACAAGCGCGGCATTGATGTCGTGCTGGCCGAACTTCGCCGCGATGGCAAGGTTTAAGGGAGCTAATCATGCGTGAATTGATTCGTTTGATCTCGAGCGCCGGTACTGGTCACTTCTACACTACCGACAAGAACAAGCGTACTACCCCGGACAAAATCGAGATCAAGAAATATGATCCGGTTGTTCGCAAGCACGTGATCTACAAGGAAGGCAAAATCAAGTAATTGATTTTCCCTCTGCAAAAAAGGCCCGTATCGAGAGATACGGGCCTTTTTTTTCAGGCCGGCCACGATCCTGTGGGAGCGAGCCTGCTCGCGATGAGGCCAGACCTGCCGGCCCTTACTCTCAAGCCTTTTCCTCGAACACCACATAAATCTTGCGGCACGGCTCCAGCACTTCCCAGGTGCCCTTGAATCCCGCCGGAATCACGAAACGGTCACCCGCTCGCAAGGTCTTGGCGTTGCCCTCGCTGTCGCGCAGCACGGAAACGCCCTGGACGATTTCGCAGTATTCATGCTCGGTGTAATTGACTGTCCACTGGCCGACCGCGCCTTCCCATACGCCGGCGTTCATTTGTCCGCAGGGGCTGTTGTAGTGGTTGAACACGGCTTGTTCGGGATCCCCCTTGAGAACCTTGGTCGGATCCGGGCGATAGCGGTCGGCGGTGGTGGTGGCCTGACTGAAATCGACGATGTCCTGAATGCTCATATCCGTAATCCCCGGTGAATGCCTGGAAAGCCCCGAGTCTATGTTTATTAAAATGAACATCGCAAGGCCGTTTCCCGCCTTGGTGTCAAATATATTGAAACACAGGGGGTGGCTGGTTTAGGGTGGCGGGTGCCTTGGGTCGAAAACTTGTTCCGTAAACAGGCTGGCCGGGCAGAATTCTTGAGCGCCGCGCACCGCACGGCGCTCGTACTCAAATAAGAGGAGGACACTCGCATGACCACCCTGACTCGTGCCGACTGGGAACAACGCGCCCGCGATTTGCGTATCGAGGGTCGCGCCTTCATCAACGGCGAATACACCGATGCGGTGTCCGGTGAAACCTTTGATTGCCTGAGCCCGGTCGATGGCCGGCTGCTGGGCAAAATCGCCAGCTGCGACGTGGCCGATGCCCAGCGTGCTGTCGAGAACGCCCGTGCGACCTTCAATTCCGGCGCCTGGTCGCGCCTGGCACCGAGCAAGCGTAAAGCCACCATGATTCGTTTCGCGGGCCTGCTCAAGCAGCACGCCGAGGAACTGGCCCTGCTCGAAACCCTGGACATGGGCAAGCCCATCAGCGATTCGCTGAACATTGACGTTCCCGGTGCGGCGCAAGCACTGAGCTGGAGCGGCGAGGCCATCGACAAACTCTACGATGAAGTGGCGTCGACCCCGCACGACCAATTGGGCCTGGTGACTCGCGAGCCGGTGGGCGTCGTGGGGGCTATCGTGCCGTGGAACTTTCCGCTGTTGATGGCCTGCTGGAAGCTCGGTCCGGCACTGTCCACCGGTAACTCGGTGGTGCTCAAGCCGTCGGAAAAATCGCCGCTCACCGCCATCCGCATCGCAGCCCTGGCCGTTGAGGCGGGCATTCCGAAAGGCGTGCTGAACGTGTTGCCTGGCTACGGCCACACCGTGGGCAAGGCCCTGGCGCTGCACATGGACGTCGATACGCTGGTGTTCACCGGTTCCACCAAGATCGCCAAGCAACTGATGATCTATTCCGGCGAGTCCAATATGAAGCGCGTCTGGCTGGAGGCTGGCGGCAAGAGCCCGAACATCGTGTTCGCCGACGCTCCGGACCTGCAAGCTGCCGCCGAGGCCGCGGCCAGCGCCATCGCCTTCAACCAGGGCGAAGTCTGCACCGCCGGCTCGCGCCTGTTGGTCGAACGCTCCATCAAGGACACCTTCCTGCCATTGGTAATCGAAGCCCTCAAGGGCTGGAAGCCTGGTAACCCGCTGGACCCCGCGACGAATGTCGGCGCTCTGGTCGACACCCAGCAAATGAACACCGTGCTGTCCTACATCCAGGCAGGCCATAGCGACGGCGCCAAGTTGGTGGCTGGCGGCAAGCGAATCCTGGAAGAAACCGGCGGTACCTACGTCGAGCCGACGATTTTCGATGGGGTGAGCAATGCCATGAAAATCGCCCAGGAGGAGATTTTCGGTCCGGTCTTGTCGGTCATCGCTTTCGATACCGCCGAAGAAGCCATCCAGATTGCCAACGACACGCCCTATGGCCTGGCCGCGGCGGTATGGACCCGGGACATCTCCAAGGCGCACCTGACCGCCAAGGCCTTGCGCGCTGGCAGCGTGTGGGTGAACCAGTACGACGGTGGCGACATGACCGCACCGTTCGGTGGCTTCAAGCAATCGGGTAACGGCCGTGACAAGTCGCTGCATGCGTTCGACAAATACACTGAGTTGAAGGCGACCTGGATCAAGCTCTGACGAGAGTCTGCTGCGACACGGATCCTCCTTGTGGGAGCGGGCTTGCTCGCGAAAGCGGTATCACATTCAACGACTGAGTTGACTGACACTCCGCCTTCGCCAGCAAGCCCGCTCCCACATTTGCTTTGTGTAAAGCTTGAAATGTAATTACCCACAGGAGCGTGGAAATGCGTTGGGCGACTTATTTCGCCGTGTTGGCGTCCGTCCTGAGTGTCGGGCTGGCCTTGGGCGTGAGCATGCCGCTGGTGTCGCTGCGTCTGGAAGGCTGGGGTTATGGCGCGTTTGCAATCGGCGTGATGGCGGCCATGCCGGCTGTCGGGGTGCTGCTTGGGGCCAAGGTGTCGAGTCGGCTGGCCGCGCGGTTGGGTACGGCGGCGTTGATGCGCCTGTGCCTCTGGGGCGGGGCGGTGTCCATCGGATTGCTGGCATTGTTGCCTAGTTATCCGGTCTGGTTGGTATTGCGGCTGGGGATCGGTGTGGTCCTGACCCTGGTGTTCATACTGGGTGAGAGCTGGATCAATCAACTGGTTATCGAGCAGTGGCGAGGACGGTTGGTGGCGCTGTATGGCTGCAGTTACGCCCTGAGCCAACTGTCGGGTCCGTTGCTGCTCGGTGCCCTGGGAACGGATCACGACTACGGTTTCTGGGTTGGCGTTGGCCTGTTGATGGTCGCCCCGTTGCTGTTGCTCGGTCGCACCGGCGCGCCCACCAGCGAGGCCAGCAGCGTCACGCTCATGGATCTCTGGGGATTTTGCCGGAGCTTGCCAGCCATCGCCTGGGCCGTGTCGTTGTTCGCAGCGTTCGAGGCGATGATCCTGACGCTGTTGCCGGTTTATTGCTTGCGCCAGGGTTTCAGTGCCGATATTGCCTTGGCGATGGTCAGTACCGTGGTGGTGGGCGATGCGCTGTTGCAATTGCCCATAGGCGCCTTGGCCGATCACTTGTCGCGTCGGTCGCTGTTCACCGGCTGTGCGGTGGCGCTGACCTTGTCCAGCCTGGCGGTTCCGCTGCTGATCGATACCTTGTTGATCTGGCCGTTGTGGGTGCTGTTTGGTGCCAGTGCGGGGGGCTTGTTCACGTTGTCGTTGATTCTGATTGGCGAGCGTTATCGCGATGATGCGCTGGTGCGTGCCAATGCCCATGTCGCCCAGTTATGGGGGATCGGCTGCCTGGTCGGTCCCCTGGTGGCGGGGGCGGGCAGCCAGTGGATCAGTGGCCACGCGCTGCCCTTGTTCATGGCGGTGGGGGCGTTCGGGCTGGTGATACTGTTGTTGCGCCAAGGGGCATTCGGGGCGGCGCAGCCCGCCTGATCCTTACAACATCCGCTCCAGGCCGATGGTGTTGGCGAACCAGGCATTGAACCGTCGCCACCAACTGCCCGGCTCGCGATCCAGATCGTGCAGCTTGCCGTTGTCTTCGGTGGTCCACACCAACTTGCCATCTTCCAGTCGGGGTTGATAACTCAAGGGCGGTGCCATGCCCTGCAAGGCCAGGTCGCGCACCTGGCCCGCCAGTTCCGGGCTGTCCACCAGGACGCCGACTTCGGTATTCCACAACACTGAGCGTGGGTCGAAATTGAACGAGCCGATGAAGGATTTCTGTCCGTCGAAAATGATCGCCTTGCTGTGCAGGCTCGAATCCGATTCGCCGTAGGATTTGCTATAGAACAGATGTGGGCTGCTGCCACCGGTGTCGCCAGGTTGGCGACGCAATTCGAACAGCCGTACGCCATGCTCCAGCAGCGTCTTGCGATAAGGCGCGTAGCCGCCGTGTACCGCCGGCACGTCGGTGGCGTCCAGGGAGTTGGTCAGCAGGCTCACTGACACCCCGGCGTCGGCGCGGCTGGTCAGGTATACCAGCCCCGGTTGGCCGGGAACGAAGTACGCTGAAATCATGATCAGCTCTTTGCTGACGCCCGTCAGCTCCGGGCCCAATTGGGTGGTCAGCAACAGTTGCGGGTCCGGTTCGTCCTTCGCCAGTACTTTGCTGGGCGCGTCCCACAATGCCTGGTTCCAGGCCCAGATCAACTGATCGCGCCAGATGTCCAGCCGCGGCTGGGTCCTGTAAGTGGTCAGTTGCTGGTACAGCGCGTGATTCTCCTTGTGCGTCTGCTCCAAAGACTCTTGCAGGCGCAGGCGGCTGTTATCCAGCTCCTTGGCGGTGGGGCGATGGGACAGGAATTGCTCGATCGGCTTGCTCAGGGCGCTATTCCAGTACTGGTCGAAACTGTGCCCCAACTGCTGCGCCACGGGACCGACGCCGAGCAGGTCGATGTCCGTGAAGTTGAGGTTGGGTTCGGCGTCGAAATACTCGTCACCCAGGTTGCGTCCGCCGACGATCGCCATGCTGTTGTCCGCCAGCCAGAGCTTGTTATGCATCCGCCGGTGCTGCAACGAAAGGTTGAACAGGCGCCCGAGGCCGCGCGTCACGCCTGTGGCGCGTCCCAGGTGGAGGGGGTTGAACAGGCGGATCTGGATGCGGGGATGGGCGGCGAGGGTGGCGATGATCTGATCCTGGCCATCACTGGTGGTGTCGTCCAGCAGGATCCGCACCCGTACGCCCCGGTCGGCGGCCTTGAGCAATTCGTCCACCAACATGCGTGTGCTGATGCCGTCATGAACGATGTAGTACTGCAGATCCAGGCTGCTCTGGGCGTTACGAATCAATTCGGCCCGGGCGGTGAAGGCGTCGGTGCTGTCGGAGAGCAGGCGAAACCCCGAGCGTCCTTCGTGAGGAGCGGCCTGGGCCTGGACCGAGCGGCCAAAGGAGGAGTCGGAAGCCGGCAATGCCTGGGAAGGCTCGCGGGTGATGTCTACGCTGGCGCAGCCACCCAGCAGCGAGACGATTAACAGGAGCGCAGGCAGGATCGGACTGGATCTCACGTAGGAACGTTCCGCTTGTTGTTATTGATCGGCTTTGATGCCGCTTCCCTGCGTAAACTTCAGACGTCGCTGCATTGGGTTTCGTTCAACAACGCAGCGGCAGCGGCACCGACCTTGCGTACAGCTTCCTCGATTTGTGCCGTTGGCTTGGCAGCGTAGTTCATCCGCAGGCAGTTGCGGTACTTGCCCGACGCCGAAAAAATACTGCCAACAGCAACCTGCACCCCTTGGTCGTGCAGGACCCGGTTGAGCTTCAGCGTATCGAAACCGTCAGGTAGCTCGATCCACAGCATGAAGCTGCCTCGCGGACGACTGGCCCGGGTGCCCGACGGAAAATAGCGGCTGACCCAGTCGATCATGGCGTCGCGATTACGCTGATATTGCGTACGCATCCGTCGCAAATGAGGTTCGAAGTGTCCGCCTTTGAGGAATTCTGCGATGGCGATCTGCGGTTGCGGGGCAGTGGAGCCTGTGCTGATGTATTTCATGTGCAGCACTCGCTCCAGATACCGGCCCGGAGCGACCCAACCTACTCGCAGGCCCGGCGCCAGGGTCTTGGAAAAAGAACTGCAGAGTAGGACGCGGCCATCTTCGTCGAAGGACTTGATCGTGCGAGGGCGCGGGTAGGTGTAGGCCAATTCCCCATACACATCGTCCTCGATAATCGCCACGTCGAAGCGCTGGGCCAAGGTCAGCAGAGCGCGTTTATTGGCCTCCGGCATGATATAGCCCAGGGGATTGTTGCAACTGGGCGTCAACTGTATGGCCTTGATCGGCCACTGTTCCAGGGCCAGCTCCAGCGCGTCCAGGCTGATGCCCGTGAGCGGGTCTGTTGGAATTTCCAGAGCCTTCATGCCCAGGCCCTTGAGGGTTTGCATGGCGCCATGAAAGCTGGGGGAATCCACGGCCACGATATCGCCCTGCTCGCAGGTTGCGCGGATGCTGACCGACAGCGCTTCGTGGCAACCCGTGGTAACGATCAAGTCGCTCGGGCCCAACTGGCAACCGGAGTCCAGCGACAGGCGGGCGATCTGTTCGCGCAGGGCGAGGTTGCCATAGATGTTGTCGTAATACAGGCCGGGCATGTCCTGGCGACGGCTGATCTGAGCCAGGCTGCGCAGCAGCGGTTTCAGGGTCGGCGAGTTGACGTCCGGCATGCCGCGCCCCAATTGCACCACATCCTTGCGTGGCACGGCGCGTATCAGCTCCAGCACCTGGTCCCATTGGGAAATGTCCACCGGTCGTTGGGCGGGACGGCCGACCACCGGCAGGTCTGGCAACTCGCGGCTGACCGGCACGAAATAGCCGGATTTGGGCTTCGGCATCGCCAGACCGCTGTCTTCGAGCACTCGATAGGCCTGCTGCACCGTACTCAGACTGACCCCGTGTTCCACGCTCAAGGCCCGTACCGACGGCAGCCGGTCACCGGGGCGATAGAAGCCCTGTTCTATGCGGGTGCCAAGCAATTCGGCGAGGTTCACGTAGAGGGTCATGGCGTGCTCTCGATGAGGTACCGATACAGTTGGTTGGTAAAAACAGGATTCAGTGCAAAAAAAGCCGAATCTGTATGCTTCTAAAATTAACAGGTTGAATCTGTATTGAGTTTTTCTGTCCGCGCATCATGAAAGCTCTGGCTATCCATGTAAACAGGAGCGATGAAAATGAACGGCTTGAGCGATGTACGGCTAACGCTGCACGGTCAGGAACTGGAGGCGGGGCAGGAAAAGGAGATGCGCAGTGCCATGCCGCGCAATGCGCCTGCCTGCCTCGGCCGCTGGGGCCTGTTCTGGCATCGTCTGCATACACGCAAAGCCTTGTTGGAGCTGACACCCGAACAGTTGCGGGATATCGGGTTGAGCCGGGAGCAGGCGCGGGCGGAGGGGTTGAAACCGTTCTGGCGGCTCTGAAGTGAAGTCGTCATCAATCTGCTATCGCGGGCAAGCCTTGCCTGCGATAGCTCCCTGAGCCACTCAAGCTTTCAGACCAACTCTTTCAGCCTGTGCCACAGCATCCCCAACGCCAACAGCGGTGAACGCAGGTGTTTGCCCCCAGGGAACGTGATGTGGGGCACCTTGGCGAACAGGTCGAACCCGCCGCTGTGCTGCCCACTGATGGCTTCGGCCAGTAGTTTTCCGGCCAGGTGCGTGGCATTCACGCCATGACCGGAGTAAGCCTGGGCGAAATACACATTGGGTTGGTCCTTGAGTCGACCGATTTGCGGCAGGCGATTGGCGCCGATGCCGATCATCCCACCCCATTGATAATCGATTTTCACGCCCGCCAGTTGCGGGAAGACCTTGAGCATCTTCGGACGCATATAGGCGCCGATGTCCTGCGGATCACGGCCCGAATAATGGCAGGCGCCGCCGAACAGCAGGCGTCGGTCCGCCGAAAGCCGATAGTAGTCCAGCGCCACCCGCTGATCACAGACCGCCATGTTTTGCGGCAATAAACTGTGGGCCAGGGTCTCGCTCAGGGGCTCCGTGGCGATGATGTAACTGCCGGCCGGCAGCACTTTGCCGCTCAACTCCTGGTTGAGGCCGTTGAGGTAGGCGTTGCAACCCAGTACCAGGGTCTTGGCACGCACCGAGCCATGTTCGGTGTGCACCTTCACTTGCGGGCCGTAATCGATACGCGTGACCGCCGATTGCTCGAACAGGCTGACCCCCAGTCGCTGCGCCGCGTCGGCTTCGCCCAAGGCCAGATTCAAGGGGTGCAGGTGACCGGAGCCCATGTCGATCAGCCCCCCCACGTAGCGATCCGAGCCCACCACGCTGTGCATTTCGTGGGCTTGCAGCAGTCGGGTCGCGTGGCGATAGCCCAGGCTGCGCAACTCTTCGGCGTCTTCGGCGAAGCCTTCCAGATCGGCGGGCTTGTTGGCCAAGTCGCAGTAGCCCCAGGTCAGGTCACAGGAGATCTGAAAACGCTCGATGCGTTGTCGGACGATTTCCACCGCTTCCAGGCCCATGAGTTTCATCTGACGCACGCCTTCGGTACCGATGACCGGCGCGAACTGCTCCAGGCCATGGCCGACGCCTCGAATCAATTGGCCGCCGTTACGCCCGCTCGCGCCCCAACCGATCCTGTGGGCCTCCAGCAACACCACGTTCAGGCCGCGCTCGGCCAGTTCGATGGCCGTGTTCAGCCCGGAGAATCCGCCGCCGACCACGCAGACATCGGCCACTCGCTCGCCTTGCAGCGCCGGATGATCCGGTTGTGGCAGGCTGCTGGCGGCGTAATAGGAAGCGGCGTGTGCGTGGCTCGGGACAGCTTGCTGAACACGGGCGTTCATGTGCGTAATCCTGATTGTCATGTTTGAGAAATTTTACGAAGCATAAGCCGCGGCTTCGCTCGTGGGCAACATTGGTCGGCCGGCGCTGTCTGGCCCGCTGCTTTTTAAGGCAGAATCCCGGACTGTCTCGCCTTGGTAGCCGTTTCGATGAGTTGCAACAGTCAAAAAATCCGCACGCTGCGCCAGCAGATCCCGTCGTTCGAATGTGTGCCGGGGTGCCATGACTGCTGCGGGCCAGTGACCACGTCCCCCGAGGAAATGGCCCGTCTGCCGCGCAAGACCCGGGCCGAACAGGACGCCGCCCTGGAAGCGCTCGATTGCGTGCACTTGGGACCGAACGGTTGCACCGTTTATGACGAGCGACCGTTGATCTGTCGGCTGTTCGGCACCACGGCGAGTTTGCCGTGCCCCAATGGCCGGCGCCCGGTGGAGCTGATCCATCCGCGGGTCGAACAGCAGATCCATGAGTACATGGCCTGCAATCGGCAGGTATTGGTCTGACGCCGCAACGACCAGGTTCAATCCGGAATCGGCAGGTTCAGGCTCTCCTTCACCTCTTCCATCACGATATAACTCTTGGACTCACGAACGTGGGGCAGCTTGAGCAGGATGTCGCCCAGCAGCTTGCGGTAGGAGGCCATCTCGGAAATCCGTGCCTTTACCAGGTAGTCAAAATCCCCCGACACCAGATGGCACTCCAGAACGTGAGGTAATTTCAGTACGGCGCGTCGGAATTCTTCGAAAGTATCGCCGGATTTGTAGTCGAGGCTGATTTCGACAAATACCAGCAGGCTGCCTTTCAGGTGCTGGGGATTGAGCCGGGCGTTATAACCCATGATGATCCCTTCGCGCTCCAGGCGGCGCACCCGCTCGGTACAAGGAGTAGTGGACAGGCCGACCTTTTCGCCCAGCTCGGTGAAGGAGATCCGCCCGTCGGCCTGGAGGATGCGCAGGATGTTGCGGTCGATCTTGTCCAGTTCGCGTTTGGTCTGTGTATTGGTGCGCACAGGGGATGCTCCTCCATGAAAAGGGTTTTTGCCGAGAATTCTCGCCAAATATAGGCATTTATATAGTGAAAAGCACTGCCTGATCTTTTTTAAACTGCGCGCATCAAAGCTGTGTACAACAAACGTCAGCGGTTATCCGCGATGAGGTCATAAAATGCGCGTTCTGGTCTTGGGTAGCGGCGTCATCGGCACGGTCAGTGCCTACTATCTGGCCCGGGCCGGATTTGAAGTGGTTGTAGTCGACCGTCAACCGGCGCCCGCCATGGAAACCAGCTTCGCCAACGCCGGCCAGGTTTCGCCGGGCTATGCCTCGCCGTGGGCCGCTCCGGGCGTGCCGCTCAAGGCCATCAAGTGGCTGCTGCAACGTCATGCGCCGCTGGCCATCAAGGCCACGGCCGACATTGACCAATACCTGTGGATGGCGCAGATGCTTCGCAACTGCACCGCCAGTCGTTACGCCATCAACAAGGAACGCATGGTGCGCCTGTCGGAGTACAGCCGCGACTGTCTCGACGAGTTGCGCGCCGAAACCGGCATTGCCTACGAAGGCCGTAGCCTGGGTACCACACAGTTGTTCCGTACACAGGCTCAGCTCGACGGCGCGGCGAAGGACATCGCCGTACTGAAAGAGTCCGGCGTGCCCTTCGAAGTCCTCGATCGCGAAGGCATCGCGCGGGTCGAGCCGGCCCTGGCCAATGTCACCGACATCCTGGCGGGCGCCCTGCGGTTGCCCAACGACCAGACCGGCGATTGCCAGATGTTCACCACGCGCCTGGCGGAAATGGCCGTCAAGCTCGGTGTGGAATTCCGCTTCGGCCAGGATATCCAGCGCCTGGACTTTGCCGGTGACCGCATCAATGGTGTCTGGATCGACGGCAAGCTGGAAACTGCTGATCGTTACGTCCTGGCCTTGGGCAGCTATTCGCCGCAATTGCTCAAACCCCTCGGTATCCGCGCCCCGGTCTACCCGCTCAAGGGGTATTCCCTGACCGTGCCGATCACCAACCCGGCAATGGCGCCCACCTCTACCATCCTCGACGAAACCTACAAGGTAGCGATCACCCGTTTCGACAACCGCATCCGTGTGGGCGGCATGGCGGAAATCGCCGGTTTCGACCTGTCGCTGAATCCGCGTCGCCGTGAAACCCTGGAGATGATCGTCAACGACCTATATCCTCGGGGCGGCGATCTGGCCCAGGCCAGTTTCTGGACCGGCTTGCGCCCGACGACCCCGGACGGTACGCCGATCGTTGGCGCCACGCCGTTCAGGAACCTGTTCCTGAATACCGGTCATGGCACGCTCGGCTGGACCATGGCCTGCGGTTCCGGTCGTTTGCTGGCGGACCTGATGGCTCGGAAAAAGCCACAAATCAGCGCCGAAGGTCTCGATATTTCCCGTTATGGCAGCAAAC
Source organism: Pseudomonas uvaldensis (assembly GCF_021271205.1). Lineage (GTDB taxonomy): Bacteria > Pseudomonadota > Gammaproteobacteria > Pseudomonadales > Pseudomonadaceae > Aquipseudomonas > Aquipseudomonas uvaldensis. The sequence continues at coordinate 400,812 of NZ_JAIWKS010000005.1, read as the reverse complement.
ATCAGGAGTCTGCGAAACATGGCAATCCAGCGCCAGCTCACCAATGACCGCATGAGCCAGGTTGTGGTGCACAACGGCACCGTTTACCTGGCCGGGCAAGTCGGCGACGACATGAGCGCCGGCATTGAACAACAGACCCGCGAAACCCTCGCCAATATCGAGCGTCTGCTTGACCTGGCCGGGACCGACAAGAGCCGCTTGCTGTCGGTGACGATCTACCTGAAAGACATCGAGGCGGATTTCGCAGGCATGAACGCCGTCTGGGACAAATGGCTGCCCCAAGGTGTCGCGCCGGCCCGAGCCACAGTGCAGGCCCGGCTTTGCGAACCGGAAATCCTCATCGAACTGTCGGTCGTGGCCGCGCTGCCGTAAACCGATCGAATCAATCCCTCTCCCGGCGCTGTTGATGGTGCATGCCGTCAGCCAGCGCCGGTTTTTTACCCTGTCCGACTATTAGAAGTCTGCCGCCATGCGTCCTGCTCGTGCACTGATCGATCTCCAAGCCCTGCGTCATAACTACCAACTGGCCCGCGAAGTCACGGGGGCCAAGGCCCTTGCGGTCATCAAGGCCGACGCCTACGGGCACGGTGCGGTACGTTGCGCCGAGGCCTTGCAGGACAGTGCCGATGGGTTCGCCGTGGCCTGCATCGAAGAAGCCCTGGAATTGCGGGCCGGCGGGATTCGTGGACCGATCCTGTTGCTGGAAGGTTTTTTCGAAGCCGACGAGCTGTCGCTGATCGTCGAGCATGATCTGTGGTGCGTCGTGCATTCCTTGTGGCAGCTCGAAGCAATCGAAAAGGCTGCGATGAGCAAGCCGATCACCGTCTGGCTCAAACTTGATTCCGGAATGCATCGGGTCGGATTGCACCCTGCGGACTATCAAGGCGCCTATCGTCGACTGCTGGCCAGCGGCAAGGTGGCGAAGATAGTGTTGATGACTCATTTCGCCCGTGCCGACGAGCTGCACGACTCCAGCAGCGTCCAGCAACTGGCGGTGTTCGAGGCGGCTCGCCAGGGCCTGGTGGCGGAAACGAGCCTGCGCAATTCACCGGCAGTTCTGGGATGGCCGCAGATTCCAAGCGACTGGGTGCGCCCGGGCATCATGCTGTATGGTGCGACGCCCTTCGATGAAGCCCAGGCTACGGCGTCACGCCTGCAACCGGTGATGACACTGGAGTCGAAGATCATCAGCGTGCGCGAATTACCCGCCGGCGAGCCGGTGGGATATGGCGCCCGCTTCGTGACCGCGCAACCGACCCGGGTCGGGGTGGTTGCCATGGGGTATGCCGATGGGTACCCACGCCAGGCGCCGACCGGTACGCCGGTGCAGGTAGACGGACAGCCCAGTCAACTGGTCGGACGGGTTTCGATGGACATGCTGTGTGTCGATCTGACGAACCTGCCACACGCCGGCCTCGGTTCGAGCGTAGAGCTTTGGGGCAAGCACGTTCTTGCCAGTGACGTCGCGAAGGCCGCCGGCACGATTCCCTATCAGATTTTTTGTAACCTGCGACGAGTGCCAAGGCTCTATTCCGAGGGCTGAGACGAAGCAGGCTTGACCGGAGGTCGCTTCACTGCGCAGGATTCGGGCCAAGGTGTTGTAAATACTGAACGCTGTCGCCATGATAACGCTCACTTACACCACAACCTGACTTCCTGGAGGTTCCTGCATTGGACGTCGGTGAACGACTGCAAGCCATTCGTAAACTCAAAGGTCTTTCCCAGCGTGAACTCGCCAAGCGCGCGGGCGTCACCAACAGCACCATTTCCATGATCGAGAAAAACAGTGTCAGCCCCTCGATCAGCTCGCTGCGTAAGGTCCTTGGCGGAATCCCCATGTCCATGGTCGAGTTTTTTTCCGAAGAAATCCTTCAGGAGAAACCGACCCAGATCGTCTACAAAGCCAACGAATTGATCGACATCTCCGATGGCGCCGTGACCATGAAACTGGTGGGCAGGGCGCATCCGAGCCGGGCTATCGCCTTCCTTAACGAGATCTACCCGCCTGGCGCCGATACCGGTGAAGAGATGCTTACCCATGAGGGTGAGGAGACCGGGATTCTGGTGGAAGGTCGGTTGGAGCTGGTGGTGGGTGCCGAGACATTCGTGCTCGAAGCGGGTGACAGCTACTATTTCGAAAGCACCAAGCCGCACCGTTTCCGTAATCCGTTCGATGCGCCGGCGCGACTGATCAGCGCAGCCACACCGGCCAATTTCTAAGAAACATGGCGCCGAGCCTGGATGGCAGAGGCGCCTGGGGGTAAGCGGGTCATGCCGAACAAGACCCTTGCGACTTTAGGGTTGTTTCAGTGTGACAGGCTTACCGCTATACTTGCGCCCGCCTGCAAACCGTGGCCGCAGGCGTGACTAGCCACCATTGAGGGTGTACGCGTGAACCTAATTATGAAAATGCTGGCTGCACCAGCTACCGTATTGGCCCTATGGGCTGCGAGCGCTCAAGCGGCGCCCAACGATGAAATCGCCAAGCGTCTTGAACCCGTCGGCCAGGTTTGTGTTCAGGGGAAAGAATGCAAGGGCATGGAAGTCGCCGCTTCGGCTGGTGGCGCTGGTGGTGCTGCCAAGACGCCAGACGCTGTGATTACAAAACATTGCAACGCATGCCACGGCACTGGGTTGCTGGGCGCTCCGAAAGTGGGTGACGCGGCAGCTTGGGGCGAAAGGGCAAAAAAAGAAGGTGGTGTTGATGGCCTGCTGGCCAAAGCTATCTCCGGTATCAATGCCATGCCGCCTAAAGGCACTTGCGCCGACTGCTCGGAAGACGAGCTCAAGGGCGCCATCAAAAAGATGTCTGGCCTGTAAAAGCCAACAGCCCGCATCCATCCGGAAAAGCCGCTTACGAGCGGCTTTTTTGTGCCTGCGGCTTTGAAACGCTGTTCATCGCAACCAAGACCCGTCAATCTCGGTCCAACCCACATTCACGGAGCAGGTCGGAGGGGCGGATGGTGCAATTGTGTTCAATCGAACAGGCGGTGGACGAGGTGCTGGAGCGGTTGCCGGCGCACATTCACCTTGGCATGCCCCTGGGGCTGGGCAAGCCCAACCTGTTCGTCAACGCGCTTTACCGACGCATCGCCCAACTGCCGGAGCGGCAGCTGACCCTCTACACGGCGCTGAGCCTGGGACGGCCGAACCTGGGCGATGGTTTGCAGAAGCGTTTCCTGGAGCCCTTCATCGAGCGTGTCTTTGGCGACTACCCTGAACTGGATTATCTCGCCGACCTGCATCGGGACTGCCTGCCTTCCAACATCCGGGTCGAGCAGTTCTTCCTGCAACCTGGCAGCCTGCTGCACAGCGCTTCGGCCCAGCAGGACTACGTCAGCAGCAATTACAGCCACGCTGCCCGGGATATCAATGCCGCTGGCCTGAACCTGATCGCGCAACTGGTGGCGAGCGACCCGCAGCACCCGGATCGCCTGAGTCTGAGCTGCAACCCCGACATCACGCTCGACCTGCTGCCCATGATTGCCAAGCGGCGGGCGGCGGGGGAGACCATCCTCATGCTGGGCCAGGTTCACAGCGACTTGCCCTACATGCCAGGGGACGCGGAAATCGGCATCGATGACTTTGATTTCCTGATCGACGAGAAGGACAGCCACACGCTGTTTTCCACGCCCAACATGCCGGTGGGGTTCCAGGATCATTTCATCGGCCTGCATGCCAGCACCCTGGTGCGCGACGGCGGCACGTTGCAGATCGGCATCGGCTCCATGGGGGACGCGTTGACGGCCGCGTTGCTGGCGCGCCAGGCGGATAATCTGGGTTATCAGGCGTTACTGGCCGACCTGAACCTTAGCCAGTGGGCGCAGTTGATCGAGCGCGAGGGCGGCGTCGAGCCGTTTACCAAAGGTCTGTATGGGTGCAGTGAAATGTTCGTCAACGGCCTGCTGGTGCTGGCCGAGGCCGGAATTATCCGCCGCAAGGTCTACCCCGACGTGACGACCCAGGAACAGGCCAACGCCGGCACCCTCGATGAGGCGGCGCAGCCCGACGGCGTGTGCATCCACGGTGGCTTCTTCCTGGGCCCGCGCAGTTTCTACGAGCGCTTGCACGAATTGCCTCAAAGCAGGCGGCTCGAATTCAACATGACCCGCATCAGCTACATCAACGAGCTGTACGGCCAGGAACAGCTCAAACGCCTGCAACGAATCGATGCGCGTTTCATCAACACGGTATTCACCATGACCTTGCTGGGCGCCGGGGTGGCCGATCAACTGGAAGACGGACGGGTGCTCAGCGGCGTGGGCGGGCAGTACAACTTCGTTGCCCAGGGTCATGCGCTGGAGGGGGCACGCTCGATTCTGCTCTTGCGCAGTTGGCGCGAGGCGGGAGGCGAGGTCAGCTCGAACATTGTCTGGGAGTACGGCCACTGCACGATCCCCCGGCACTTGCGGGACATCGTGGTCACCGAGTACGGCCTCGCCGACTTGCGGGGCAAGACCGACGCCGCCGTGATCGAAGCGTTGCTGAACATCAGCGATTCACGCTTCCAGCCGGGGCTGATCGAGCAGGCGCAGAACGCAGGCAAGCTGCCCAGGGATTTCCGTCTCGATCCACGCTTCGCCGACAACACCCCGCAACGTTTGCAGGCGATCCAGGCCCGGCATCCGAACCTGTTTCCCGAATACCCGCTGGGCTCTGATTTCGACGGGGTAGAGCGCGATCTCTTGCGGGCGTTGAATTGGCTCAAGAGCAAGTTCAAGCTCACCGAAATGTTCGAACTGGGCAAGGCTGCCCTCGATGCGCCGGAGCCCGGAGCCTACCCCGAGCATCTGGAGCGGATGCAGTTGGCGAGCCCGGACGGGCTAAAAGAGGAATTGGCTCAGCGGTTGCTGCTGGCGGGGTTGAAGGCTACGGCGCTGTAACGACGAACACATTCCATTGTGGGAGCGGGCTTGCTCGCGAATGCGGTGTGTCAGATAAGGTAATTTCAACTGACACACCGCATTCGCGAGCAAGCCCGCTCCCACAGGGAAATGCGTGCGGTCAGTCTATGAAGGTCACAACCCCACCCGCCAGCGACTTCACTCGCGCCAGCGATTCAACGCGATAGCCTTGGGCATCCAGCTCAGCACGACCGCCCTGGAAGGATTTCTCGATCACGATCCCCAGTCCGGCCACGGCTGCGCCTGCCTGCTTGATGATGGAGATCAGCGCCTGGGACGCCTTACCGTTGGCCAGGAAGTCATCGATGATCAGCACGCGGTCGCTGCTGGTCAGGTGGCGCGGGCTGATGGCTACGGTGTTTTCGGTTTTCTTGGTGAACGAATACACGGTGGCCGACAGCAGGTTTTCCGTCAGGGTCAGGGATTGCTGCTTGCGGGCGAAGATCACCGGTACGCCCAGGTTCAGGCCGGTCATGATCGCCGGGGCAATGCCCGAGGCTTCGATGGTGACGATCTTGGTCACGCCCGAATCCCTGAACCGCGCGGCAAATTCGTCGCCGATCAGCTTCATCAGCTGCGGGTCGATCTGGTGGTTCAGGAAGGCGTCGACTTTCAGAACCTGATCGGAAAGCACGATGCCTTGTTCACGGATTTTCTGGTGCAGGGCTTCCATGAAGCCTCCTTTGGTGGCGCTTTCGACGCCTGAGGTCAGTTGAAAAAATCGATTCTAGCGTTTGAGCATCGCGCGTATATCGGCCAGGGCGTTGTTGCCTCGCACGGCCTTCACTTCGGTCGGCGTGTCGTCGTTGCCTTCCCAGGCCAGGTCATCCGGCGGCAGTTCGTCGAGGAAGCGGCTCGGGGCGCAGTCGATCACCTCGCCGTATTGCTTGCGCTTGGCGGCGAATGTGAATGCCAGTGTCTGGCGTGCCCGGGTGATGCCGACATAGGCCAGGCGCCGTTCTTCTTCGATGGTGTCGGCTTCGATGCTGGAGCGGTGGGGCAGGATTTCCTCTTCCATGCCCATGATGAACACGTAGGGAAATTCCAGTCCCTTGGAAGCGTGAAGGGTCATCATCTGCACGCCTTCGGCACCTTCTTCCTCTTCCTGTTGGCGCTCGAGCATATCGCGCAGCACCAGCTTGCCGATGGCGTCCTCGACCGTCATGTCGCCGTCTTCGTCTTTTTCCAGGGTGTTCTTCAACGCTTCGATCAGGAACCAGACATTGCCCATGCGATAGTCGGCGGCCTTGTCGCTGGAGCTGTTGGTGCGCAGCCAGTTTTCATAGTCGATGTCCATGACCATGCTGCGCAGCGCCGAGATCGGGTCTTCCCCGGCGCACTGCTCGCGTACCTTGTCCATGAAGCGCTTGAAGCGCGCCAGGCGATCGGTGAAACGGCTGTCCAGGTGTTCGCCCAGGCCGATTTCATCGGTGGCGGCGTACATCGAGATCTTGCGCTCGGTGGCGTAGTTGCCAAGTTTTTCCAGGGTGGTGGAACCGATTTCCCGGCGCGGGACGTTGATCACCCGCAGGAAGGCGTTGTCGTCGTCCGGGTTCACGATCAGGCGGAAGTAGGCCATCAGGTCTTTCACTTCCTGGCGACCGAAAAAGCTGTTGCCGCCCGACAGGCGATAAGGGATCTGATGGTGCTGCAGCTTCAGTTCGATCAGCTTGGCCTGGTAGTTGCCGCGATACAGGATGGCAAAGTCGCTGTACGGTCGGTCGGTGCGCAGGTGCAGGCTGAGGATTTCCATGGCGACGCGTTCGGCTTCGGCGTCTTCGTTGCGGCAGCGGATCACTCGGATCTCGTCGCCGTGGCCCATCTCGCTCCACAGTTGTTTTTCGAACTCGTGGGGGTTGTTGGAAATCAGCACGTTGGCACAGCGCAGGATGCGGCTGGTGGAACGGTAGTTCTGCTCCAGCATCACCACCTTGAGCGACGGATAGTCTTCCTTGAGCAGCATGAGGTTTTCCGGCCGCGCCCCGCGCCAGGCATAGATCGACTGGTCGTCATCACCCACGACGGTGAACTGGTTGCGTTTGCCGATCAGCAGCTTCACCAGCAGATACTGGCTGGCGTTGGTGTCCTGGTATTCGTCCACCAGCAGATAGCGGACCCTGTTCTGCCATTTTTCAAGGATGTCGGCGTGGTCCTGGAACAGCTTGACCGGCAGCAGGATCAGGTCGTCGAAGTCCACCGCGTTGAAGGCCTTGAGCGTGCGCTGGTAATGGGCGTAGACGATGGCGGCGGTCTGTTCTTTGGGGTTGCGGGCGTTTTCCAGGGCCTCGGGCGGCAGGATCAGGTCGTTTTTCCAGGCGCCGATCATGTTCTTGATCTCGTCCACGCCGTCGTCGCCCGAGTATTCCTTTTGCATGATGTCGGTCATCAGGGCCTTGACGTCGGTCTCGTCGAAAATCGAAAAGCCCGGTTTGTAGCCCAGTCGCGCATGTTCCTTGCGGATGATGTTCAGGCCCAGGTTGTGGAACGTGCAGACCGTCAGGCCTCGGCCTTCGCCGGGGCGCAGCAGGCCGCCGACTCGCTCCTTCATTTCCCGGGCGGCCTTGTTGGTGAAGGTCATGGCGACAATGTACTGGGCGCGGATGCCACAATTCTGGATCAGATGGGCGATCTTGCGGGTGATCACACTGGTCTTGCCGGAGCCAGCACCGGCGAGCACCAAAAGTGGGCCGCCGACATAGTTCACGGCTTCTTGCTGCCGGGGATTGAGTCGGGACATGACAGAGTCAGGGAGTCGTTTGCGAAAATGGGCCGGCATTTTAACAGGCTCAGCGAATTGTGCTGCTTTGTCCGACTTGTGACGTCCCATCGCGGGAACATCGCCGTTTTGCTGGCGCGACCCGGAATTTGCGGCAGATTTGCAGGGAATGTTCGATTTTTGGATGAAAAATTCACTAGAAGCCTGTATTTGAGAACCATTGCCATTGGTCATTGCCGATTGGCAGGTCATAATGCCCGGCGCCTACCACCTTGCAGAGTCTAGGGAGTCAGCTTGTCCACGCCTGTCGAACCCTTGCGTTTGCTGCTATTGGCCGAAGAGCCTGAATGGCCGGCGATACTGCGCGAGTGCCTGGCGCCCATGGCGGGCTCCGTCGTGCTGATCAGCGCCCCGGACTGGGAGTCGGTCAGCAGTCTGTTCGAAGATAATCGCAATGCCGTACTGCTGACCGTCGCGGCATTGCAACCGGCGCCCGGCCGTTGCCGCCTGCCGACTGTCCTGCTGCTTGAACAGGAACCGGCGACGCCACCCGATGGCGCCAGCGACTGGCTGGTGCGAGACATGCTCGACAGCGCGACCCTGCGCCGTTGCCTGCGCCATGTGCGCGAACGCGGTGTGCTGGAAAATACGTTGCAGCGCCTGGCCGAACAGGACCCCTTGACTGGCATCGCGAATCGCCAGGGTTTCCAGACCCTGCTGGCGGCGCGCCTGGCCGAAAACGACGGTCGCGGCCTGGCGCTCGGTCATCTGGACCTGGACAACTTCCGCCACGCCAACGATGCCCTCGGCCATCAGGCTGGCGACCGCTTGATCCTGCAAGTGGTGTCGCGCCTCAAGGGATCGCTGGAGGCAGGCGACCAGCTGGCGCGCCTGGGCGGCGACGAGTTTGCCTTGCTGATCGACACCCGCCGCGCGCCTCAACGGGCCGAATGGATAGCCGAGCGCATCACGCAAGCCATGGCCGAGCCTTATTGGGTAGACGGTGAGAGCCTGCTGATCGGCTGCAGCCTGGGCATAGCCCACGCTCGCGCCCAGGCTGGCGCCGATCCGCTGATGTGGCACGCCCACATCGCAATGCAGCAGGCCAAGAGCACTCAGGGTTGTACCTTCCATATCTTCAACGAGCGGATCAACCGCAATGCCCGTAGCCTCGCCGACCTGGAGAGCGAACTGCGCCGGGCACTGCGGCGCGATGAGCTGGAACTGCATTATCAACCCCGACTGGATCTCGATAGCGGCAGTATTGTCGGCCTCGAAGCCCTGGTGCGCTGGCGCCACGGTGAGCGCGGGTTGCTGCCGCCGAGTGAATTCGTGCCGCTGGCCGAACAGAGTGGGTTGATTGTGCCGCTGGGCTACTGGGTGATTTCCCGGGCGCTCCGGGACATGCAGGCACTGCGCGAGCGGGGCCTGGCGCCATTGCATATGGCGGTCAACCTGTCGTTCCGGCAGTTCCAGGACAGTCAGTTGCTGGTGACCTTGAGCCGACTGATCGCCGAGCGCGGTGTGGAGGCTCAATGGCTTGAATTCGAACTCACCGAAACCGCCGTCATGCGCCGCAGTGAGTTGGTCAAGCAGACCATGGACGCCCTGGGACGCCTGGGGGTACGTTTTTCCCTGGACGACTTCGGCACCGGGTTTTCCTCATTCGTGCACCTCAACAGCCTGCCCATCGCCCTGCTCAAGATAGACAAGAGTTTTGTCGGCGGCATGGAGCAGCGTGAAGAGAACCGCAAGCTGGTACACGCGATGATCAACCTGGCTCACAACCTGAACCTGGACGTGGTGGCCGAAGGCGTGGAAACCCCGGAGCAGCTGGCGTTGCTGCGCGGCTTCGGTTGCGATCAGGTGCAGGGTTACCTGATCAGTAAACCGTTGCCGTTGCCTGATCTGGTTGAGTACCTGATGCTCGATGGCAAGTCGACACAGCAAGGCATGGCCTGACCTGGCCCCCCGTTTTCTGTGGGAGCGAGCCTGCTCGCGATAGCGGCCTATCAGTCAACATTGAAGTAGCAGGCACACCGCCATCGCGAGCAGGGGAATGTTCAATCGATCTGGACGGTGTCGAAACCCCGCTGCCCAGTCTCAGCCCTGATCATCCGCGCCATCTTCCCCTCGAACGCCAGTGTCAGGCTCACCGCCGCGCACGCCAGTCCCAGGGCCAGGCCCCACCAGACACCGGTCGGCCCCCAATTCAGGTGAAAGGCCATCCACCACGCGGCCGGTGCACCGATCAGCCAATAACAACCCAGGCCCACCAGGAAGGTGGTCTTGGCATCCTTCAGCCCACGGATGCAGCCCATGGCGATGGTCTGCGTGCCATCGAACAACTCGAACCACGCCGCGACCGCCAGCAGGCTCACCGCCAGGTCGATGACCGCACGGAAAGCTGGGTCGTTGTGGTCCAGAAACAGACCGATAAGCTGATTCGGCAACAGCCAGAACACCATGGCGAATGCCAGCATCACCGCCGCGCCGAAGCCGATACCGACCCGTCCGGACAGTCTCGCCATGAGCAGTTGCCCGGCGCCGTAGTGTTGGCCGATGCGCATGGTGATCGCATACGACATCCCCGCCGGGACCATGAACGCCACCGAGACGATTTGCAGGGCAATCTGGTGTGCCGCCAACGGCGTACTGCCCATGGTGCCCATGCACAGCGCGGCGAACGCAAACAGGCCGACCTCCACGGTATAGGTGCCGCCAATCGGCAAGCCCAGGCGCCACAGTTCCTTGAGGTATTGGCGATTGGGTCGCGACAGGCCTGCAAGCAATGGATAAGCGTGGTAGGCCGGGTGCCTGTGGATATGCCACGCCAATACCAGGGCCATGCAATTGGCGACAATGGCCGTCACCAGGCCAATCCCCATCAGCCCCAGTTTCGGCAGGCCGAACAGGCCCGTGATAAGCGCATAGTTGAGCAGGAAGTTGGCCACGGTGCCGCCCAGGCTGATCACCATCACCGGCGTGGCCCGGCCAATGGCGCTGGTGAAACCGCGCAGGGCCATGAAACTCAGGTAGCCGGGCAGGGCGAATGGCAGGGCCAGCAGGAATTGCCCGGCGGACAGCACGTTGGTTTCGGTCTGGCCGAACATCAACAGCACGGGTTTGAGGTTCCACAGCAGTAACCCCGCCACCAGGGCCATCAGCCAGGCCAGCCATAACCCGGCCTGGGTCAGCCGGGTAGCGCCCTCGACATCGCCCGCGCCCTGGCGGATTGCAACCAGAGTGCCCACGGCTGCGATCACACCGATGCAGAAAATCGAGACAAACGAATAAGACGCCGCTCCCAGCCCACCACCGGCCAGGGCTTCGGGGCTCAGGCGCGCCATCATCAATGTGTCGGTCAGGACCATCAACATGTGCGCCAACTGCGAGGCGATCAACGGCCCCGCCAGCCGCAGAATGGCCCGGAGTTCGGTACGCGCCGGATGTTGCATGGTCATCACGCTCCCTGTTTGGAAAAGGCAGTAAAGCGTCGATTCTCGGCGTCTCCGGGGCTTTGCACAAAAGGATAAAAAAGATCGCTGGCATGATTAAAACTCATGCAGGATGTCTGGTACGGTGCGTGGACAACCTTACGGAGCTTCACCATGGCGCGTCGTCTTCCTCCTTTATATGCACTGCGGGCGTTCGAAGCCGCGGCGCGGTACAGCTCGTTTACCCGGGCCGCGGACGAATTGTCGATTACGCAAAGCGCGGTCAGCCGCCATATCCGTACCCTTGAGGAGCACTTTGCCTGCCGACTGTTCCAGCGCAGTGGACGCAACCTGCAACTGACCGAAGCGGCGCGGCTGCTACTGCCGGGCGTGCGCGAGGGGTTCATGGCGCTCGAACGGGCCTGCCATACCTTGCACGGGGAGGACGGTATCCTGCGCATGAAGGCACCCTCGACCTTGACCATGCGTTGGTTGCTGGCGCGCCTGAGTCGCTTTCGCCATTTGCAGCCGGGCAATGAAGTGCAACTGACCAGCGCGTGGATGGATGTCGACTCGGTGGACTTCAACACCGAGCCTTTCGATTGCGCCGTATTGTTGAGCAACGGGCACTTCCCGGCAGACTGGGAAGCGAGCCTGCTTTTTCCCGAAGAGTTGATCCCGGTAGGCGCGCCGAACCTGTTGAACGATCAGCCCTGGGACATTGGACGGCTGGCCTGCACGGAATTGCTGCACCCAACGCCAGACCGTCGGGACTGGCGCAAGTGGCTCGAATGCATGGGCCTTTCCGACAAGGTTTCGCTCAAGGGTGGACAGGTGTTCGATACGCTGGAGCTGGGCATGATCGCGGCCGCTCGCGGTTATGGTGTATCGATGGGCGACTTGCTGATGGTGGCCGAGGATGTGGCCCAAGGGCGTTTGAGCCTGCCATGGCCGACAGCCGTCGCCAGCGGTGAGCATTACTACCTGGTCTGGCCGAAAACCCGGCCGGGAGGTGAACGTTTGCGTCGGCTCAGTGACTTTCTCCAGGGTGAGGTGAAGGCCATGCAATTACCAGCGGTAAAGCGCCTCGGCTGAATCGTTAAACGCCTAGTTGATGGCTACTTGATATTAATCCGCCCGTGGCGCTCAAGTATTTGGCTTTGCCGCCGAATTCGTGCACATGGAACCTTCGTCCAGAAAGGGCTTACCGATAAATTCACCCGAATAAAATGCCGAGTGTGCGACTCGATCAGGATGATCCGGTCACTCGTCCAGGAGCCGTCATGTCTCAACCCCGTGCCCGGATCGCCTCACAGCTGGGTCTTGCCCTCGCCGTGATACTGGCGGTCGTGATTTCCGGTAGTACCGTTTTTGCCTTGCGTTCGCTGGATACAGCCAACCTGGCCACCCGCGAAGAACACCTGGCCAGCGAAGCGCGTTTGTTAGCCGACCAGCTCAGCACTTTCCATGGCACCCTGCGCGAAAGCACCCAGCGGTTGGCCGGCCTGTTCGAAAAGCGTTTCAGCGCTGGCCTCAGCGTACACCCGGACCAGCCGGTTGCCGTGGCGGGCGTCCAGGTCCCGAGCCTGAACCTGGGCAGCACGGTGTTGAACAACGATTTCACCGAAGTCGACGAGTTCAAACAAATGACCGCCGGAACGGCCACGGTATTCGTGCGCAACGGCGATGATTTCTTCCGGGTCAGCACCTCGGTCAGCAAGCAGGACGGTACGCGCGCCATCGGTACGGTGCTCGACCATGCCAGCCCGGCCTATGCTCGCTTGATGGCTGGGCAGAGCTATATCGGTCGCACCTTGCTGTTCGGGCGCTACTACATGACCCAGTACAGCCCGGTGCGCGACAGCAGCGGCAAGATCATCGCCGCGCTGTATGTAGGGTTCGATTACACCGATGCGCAGAACGCGCAGTTCGAAAACCTCAAGCGCTTCCGCATTGGCCAGACCGGTTCGCTGGCTTTGCTGGATGAGCAAAACAAATGGCTGGTGCCACCCGCCGGCGTGCAGGCGCTGGACCAGGCAGCCACCACGACCCAGAAGCTGATAAAGACGCCGGGCAAAGGTGTGTTCTGGAACGACACCGCCGAAGAGTTCTACAGCGTCGCCGTTGCGTTCGAAGGCGGGCCATGGGCGGTTGTGGCGAGCATGCCGAAAGCCGAGATCAGCGCCGTGACCTGGAATGTGGGCACGCAACTGGCCATTGGCAGCCTGCTGGCGATGCTGCTGGCCGTTGGCGCGGCGATGTGGCTGCTGCGCAGCAAACTGGCGCCTCTTGGGGATCTGGTACGCCAGGCGGAAGCCTTGGGGGCCGGTGATCTGAGCGTCCGCCTGAACGTGTCGAGCCATGACGAAATCGGTCAACTGGCCCGTGCCTTCAACCAGATGAGCCAGGCGCTGTCGACCATGGTCGAACACATCCGCAAGGCTTCCCAAGAAGTCAACAGCCGCGCCCAGGCCTTGTCCGGCTTGTCCAGCGGGGCGTACGAAGGGATGGAGCAGCAGTCCGGCGAAATCACCAGCATGGCCGGCGCGGTGGAAGAGTTCAGTGCGACGTCGTTGAACATTGCCGACAACATGAGTAACACCCAGCGTCTGGCGCAGGAAAACGCACAACAGACCCAGATCGGTCGCACGTCGATGGATGAAGCTTCGTCGTCCCTGGAGCAGATCGCCGGCGCGCTCAACAGTACCGCCACGGTCATCAATACGCTGGGCCAGCGTTCCCAGGAAATCGGCGGCATCGTGGGCGTGATCACGTCCATTGCCGAACAAACCAACCTGCTGGCCTTGAACGCCGCCATCGAAGCCGCCCGTGCGGGTGAGCAGGGCCGTGGTTTCGCCGTGGTGGCTGACGAAGTCCGTAGCCTGGCGTCCCGTACCCGTCAGGCCACTGACGAAATCTCCAGCATGATCACCAGCATCCAGCAGGAAACCGGCAACGCCATCAGTACCATGGAACAGGGCAACCTGTTGATGCAGGAAGGCTTGTCGCGCAACGCCAACGTGGCTTCGGCCCTGGCCCGCATCGACGAGCAGAGTCGTTCGGCCGGCCAGCAGTTCGCGGCGATTACCACCGCCACCCAGGAACAAAGCAGTACCGCGACCTTGTTGAGCAGTAACCTGCAGAGCATCGCCATGGCCAACAGTGAACAACGCGAAGTGGTCTCGAACCTGGCGATTACCGCCAAGGAACTGGAAAAACTGGCGCAGGACCTGCGTCAGGAAGTCGATCGGTTCCGCTGAGGCATTCTGCTGCCGGCAGAAGGGTCTCATCGCGAGCAGGCTCACTCCCACGGGATGACGGTTGATTTTCAGTCAAACCCTGTGCGAGCCCTGCTCGCGATAGCGGCAGGCCAGCCAGCCTCGCGCCAACCGGGCCGCTTTTATCGAGTCGCTTACCCCCCTTCATTTTCGCGGTGGTTGCGGTTTTTCTACTTGCTGAAACGTTTCTGCAAGACTATAAAATCCGCACAACTCCAAAAAGAAGGCTGCTCCCATGACTCCACTCAAACTTTTTGTTGCCCTCGGCGCCTTGGGCGTCGCGTCCCACGCCATGGCCTGGGACTACGTCCTGCTCGACACCGACAAAGCCGCACAACCCTGGCAAATCACCAGCCAGCAGCTTGGCGTCAAAACCGACAAACCCTTTTCCGTGACGATGCGCACCCTGCACGGCGGGCGGCAGGAGGGCGTCAGTATCGTGGACATCGACAACGGCACCCTGAAGCTTTCGATAGTCCCGACCCGCGGCATGAACGTATTGCAGGCCTCGGTGGGCAGCGTGCGCATGGGCTGGGATTCGCCGGTCAAGGAAGTGGTCAATCCGGCCTTTATCGAGCTCAACGGTCGCGGTGGGCTGGGTTGGCTCGAAGGTTTCAACGAACTGGTGACCCGTTGTGGCTACGAATGGGTCGGCCACCCGGGCATGGACAATGGTGAGCTGCTGACCCTGCATGGTCGCGCCGCCAACATCCCGGCCAACAAGGTCACCCTGCATATCGATGAAAAACCGCCCTACGCCATCACGCTCCGCGGCGAGCTGAAGGAGCAGGCATTCAAGAAGGTCGACTTCTCGGTGCAGACCGAACTGGTCACCGAGCCTGGCAGTGTGACCTTCGCACTCAACGATACGTTGACCAACAATGGCGATTATCCGAAGGAATACCAGGCGCTGTACCACAGCAATTTCAGCACGCCGTTCCTGGAGCAGGGCGCGCGTTTCGCTGCCCCGGTCAAGCAGGTGTCGCCCTTCAACGACAAGGCCAAGGGCGACCTGGGCGATTGGCAAACCTACCGGGGGCCAACGCGTGATTACGACGAAACCGTCTACAACGTCGTGCCATACGCCGATGCCAAGGGCGACACACTCACTGTATTGCACAACAAGGCCGGCAACCTTGGCGTGTCGGTGGGCTTCAACACCGCGACGCTTCCGGTCTTCTCCCTGTGGAAAAACACCGACACCCAGGGCCAGGGATATGTGACCGGGTTGGAGCCGGGCACCAGTTTTTCCTATAACCGCCGGTACCAGCGGCCTTTGGGCCTGGTCCCCACTATCGGGCCGAAAGAGCACAAGCGGTTCACGATCAATTACAGCCTGTTGGCGGACAAGAGCGCCGTGGACAAAGCACTCAAACGCATCGATACCATCCAGAACGATCAGAAAACCGAAGTGCGCGACACGCCGCTGGTGGATCTGACCAAGCCATGACCCGGATCATGGTGTAGCGGGCCGATATTGCAGCGCTTCGGCCAGGTGCTCGCGCCGGATGCTTGCCGCTTGCTCCAGGTCCGCCAATGTTCGGGCGACCTTGAGCAGGCGATGGGCTGCACGCAGCGATAAGGTCAGCCGTTCGCAGGCCGTTTCCAGCCAGGTTTCGTCAGGAGTGGATAAATGGCAGTACCGGCGCAAACCTGGCAGGTCCAGAAAAGCGTTGGCGCAACCCTGGCGTTTTTGCTGGCGCTCGCGGGCTTCGGCCACCTGTCCGGCGACGGTGGCCGTATCCTCGCCCGGTGTGCTCCGTGGATTGAGTGCGGTGGCTTCGCGGGAGACGGTCAGGTGCAAGTCGATACGGTCCAGCAAGGGGCCGGACAACTTGTTGCGATAGCGTTGCACCATGTCCGGCGTGCAGGAGCAGCGGCCAGTGGGCTCGCCCAGGTATCCACAGGGGCACGGATTCATTGCCGCCACCAGTTGGAAACGTGCCGGAAAGCGCACCCGGTCACGAGCGCGAGACACCACGATGTAACCTGATTCCAACGGTTCCCTCAGCACTTCCAGGACCTTGCGGTCAAATTCGGGCAGTTCATCCAGAAACAGCACGCCATGGTGAGCGAGGGTGATTTCCCCTGGCTGCGGTTTGGACCCGCCGCCCACCAGCGCTGGACCGGAGGCCGAGTGGTGCGGCTGGCGAAACGGCCGTTGCGGCCAGTGGCTCAACGGCACGCAACTGGCGACCGATTGAATCGCCGCGACCTCCAGGGCCTCGCTCTCGGCCAATGGCGGCAACAGCCCTGGCAGGCGGCTCGCCAGCAAGGTCTTGCCGGTTCCCGGAGGCCCGCTGAACAGCAGGTTATGAGCGCCGGCGGCAGCGATCAGCAAGGCGCGCTTGGCTCCGGCCTGGCCTTGTACTTCGTTCAGGTCTGGATAAGGCTTGCTGGCCGAGAGCAACCCATTGGAAACGAAAGGTTCGATGGGCGTATGGCTGTTGAGGTGCGCGACGGCTTCGAGCAGATGATCCACGGCGATGACCTTCAGGCCCGACGCCAGGCAGGCTTCCTCGGCATTTGCCCGTGGGACTACCAGCGTACGCCCGGCCCTGCGTGCCGCCAGCGCCGCGGGCAAGACACCGCGCACCGGCCGCACCGCGCCGGATAATGCCAGCTCACCAAGGCATTCCACGTCGTCGAGGGTCAGGGTCGGCACTTGCACACTGGCTGCCAGGATCCCCAGGGCAATCGCCAGGTCGAACCGCCCGCCATCCTTCGGTAGATCGGCGGGCGCCAGGTTCAAGGTGATGCGCCGCGCCGGGAAGTTCAGCCCTGAGTTGATGATCGCGCTGCGCACCCGGTCCTTGCTTTCCTTCACAGCCGCTTCCGGCAAACCGACCATCGTCAGCGATGGCAAACCATTGGCCAGATGAACCTCAACGGTAACGGCAGGGGCCTCCACCCCTACCTGGGCGCGGCTGTGGACGATGGCGAGCGACATGGAACGTTCCTTGAGTGAAGAAAGGGCCGCGTCCTGCGGCTGTTCAAAGCGTAGTCGTGAGGGAAGACCCCGGAGCGGTAATTGAATGGCCGATTTTTCGCAGGATGTTTCGAATACGGCGGGGGCGATCAGGCCCCTCTGCTAAACTGAAAAAGTCCGGTATTGGCGGTATACAAACGGCACAGGGAGGAAGCGGCCATGGACAATCTGCTGGCGCTGTTGACCGACAACCGCTTCATGCCTCATGGCCACTGCTACATGTGGCGTCCGGACCTGCTCTGGACCAATGTCATCGCCGATGGCTTGATCACTTTTTCCTACATCAGCATTCCCTTCACCCTTCTTTACTTCATCCACAAGCGCAAGGACGTTCCGTTCGACTGGATGCTGGCGGCTTTCGGCGTCTTTATCCTGGCCTGCGGGACCAGCCATGTGATGGAAATCCTGACCATCTGGCAACCCTACTACTGGCTGTCGGCGCTGGTTAAGGTCATCACCGCCATTGCCTCGGTGATCACCGCTATTTTGCTGGTCCGGCTGATACCCGCGGCGCTGAAGATTCCCAGCCCCCAGCAATTGGCCAGGGTCAACGACGAGTTGCGCGAAGCCCAGGCCGAACTGGTCACCACCGCCCGCCGAGCCGGAATGGCGGAAATAGCCACCAACGTCTTGCATAACGTGGGCAACGTGCTCAATAGCGTTAACGTGTCAGCCCAGGTCTTGTACGACAAATTGCACACGTCCAAAGGGCAGGGGGTCGCCAAGGTCGTCCAGTTGATGAAGGAACATTCCGACGATCTGGGCGATTTCTTCAACAGCGATCCAAAGGGTCGGGCTCTGCCGGAGTACCTGGGCAAGCTCGCCGAGTCGCTGGCAATCGAGCAGCAGAGCATGATCAATGAGTTGGCGCAGTTGACCAAAAGCATCGACCACGTCAAGGAAATCGTCGCCACTCAGCAGGCGTATGCCGGCAACTCAAGTGTGTTGGAGCCGGGGTCGTTGCGAGAGTTGATCGAGGATGTGGTGCGAATCTGCCATGTCTCTCTGGCGCGTCATCATGTGACGGTGGTCAAAGAGCTCGACGATGTCCCGCTGATGCCGCTGGATAAACACAAGGTGCTGCAAATTTTGATCAACCTGATCAATAACGCCAAGCAGGCCCTCGACCCGGTCGTGGACCGACCATCCCGGATCATCCTGCGTCTCAAGGCCATTGAAGACAAGCGAGTGCGGGTCGAGGTCGAGGACAACGGCGAGGGCATTTCCATGGGCAATCTCACCCGGGTGTTCGAGCATGGTTTCACGACACGGGTCGACGGCCATGGCTTCGGCTTGCACAGCTGCATCCTGGCGGCCCATGAAATGGGCGGTGAACTGATGGTACAAAGCGACGGGCCGGGACTCGGAGCGCTTTTTGCGCTGGAGCTGCCGATGGTGTCCGCTTCGAACAAACCGCATTGAAACATCCCAGGCGCATCCCGAGCCTGCTTATTCCTGCGTTGGAGCCAATCGCGCTTCCAGCTCCGCCACCTTCGCCTCCAGGCTCTCCAACCGGGCCCGGGTCCGCGCCAAAACCACCATCTGGCTGTCGAATTCTTCCCGGCTAACCAGGTCCAGCTTGCTGAATCCGCTTTGCAGCAGCGCTTTGAACTGGCTTTCGATTTCACTCTTGGGCAGGGGGGTATCGCCGCTGAGTAGACGGGAGGCGTGGCCGCTCAGGGCGTCGAGGAGGTCTTTTGGCGCAAGCATGTCAGGTGTCCTGAAAACAATGGCAGGCAGTGTATCACGCAGTGTCTATAGTCAATTCACGAGTGCGGATGCACGCTTTTCGCGCACGGGGCCGGGCGCTGTCGCACTGTTGTTGTGCGTATCGCTGCGGTTCGTGGTGCAGCGCAGGTCGGCGAATCGGGTAAGGGATTGAAATCAGTGGGTTTGGGCACAGATGGCAAGGTTTCTGCTTAGTGGCTGATGACCCATGCACTGATGCAGTCGTTGTGACGAATGCAGTGCAGCAGACGAAGCGGGGAGCTTCGTCAGGAACGGTTGACTGGCGCCGGTCGGGCAACTTGGGCCGACGATGCGTTACAAAGCCAGGCACTGCGCTTAGACTTGAGTCGGGTTTGTTTTCCTGGGGCAAGTCCACCAATTCGGGAGAGAGTTTCATGAAGCTAGTCACTGCCATCATCAAGCCGTTCAAGTTGGACGACGTGCGCGAGTCGCTGTCCGAAATCGGCGTGCAGGGCATTACCGTTACCGAGGTCAAGGGCTTCGGCCGGCAGAAAGGCCATACCGAGCTGTATCGCGGCGCGGAATACGTGGTCGATTTCCTGCCCAAGGTGAAGATCGACGTCGCCATCGACGACAAGGATCTGGACCGGGTCATCGAGGCCATCACCAAGGCTGCCAACACCGGCAAGATCGGTGATGGAAAGATCTTTGTGGTCAATCTGGAACAGGCTATCCGCATCCGTACCGGCGAAACCGATACCGACGCCATCTAAGCCGCCAAACCCAACGCCCCAGGAGAAAACAATATGACTCTGCGTAAATTCGCAGGGCTAGGAGCCCTGTTGTCCTTCGTAATGCCTGGCCTGGCCATGGCGGAAGAAGCGGCAGCCCCTGTACTGAATTCCGGCGACACCGCCTGGATGCTGACTGCCACGATTCTTGTCCTGTTCATGACCATCCCTGGCCTGGCGCTGTTTTACGGCGGCATGGTCCGGTCGAAAAACCTTCTTTCCGTGATGATGCAGTGCTTTGCCATTACCGGTCTGATCAGCATCCTGTGGGTCATCTATGGCTACAGCATCGCGTTCGATACCACTGGCATGGAGCAGGGCGTCGTCAATTTCAACTCCTTCATCGGCGGCCTGGGCAAAGCGTTCCTGGCGGGCGTCACCCCGGCCAGCATCACCGGCCCGGCGGCGCTGTTCCCTGAAGCGGTCTTCATCACTTTCCAGATGACGTTCGCCATCATCACCCCGGCCCTGATCGTCGGCGCCTTCGCCGAGCGGATGAAGTTCTCCGCCATGCTGATCTTCATGGGGGTGTGGTTCACGCTGGTCTACGCGCCGATTGCGCATATGGTCTGGTCCGGTAACGGCGGCCTGATGTGGGACTGGGGCGTGCTGGACTTCGCCGGCGGCACCGTAGTGCACATCAACGCCGGTATCGCGGGACTGGTGGCGTGCCTGGTGCTGGGCAAGCGCAAAGGCTTCCCGAGCACGCCGATGGCGCCGCATAACCTGGGTTACACCCTGATGGGCGCTGCCATGCTGTGGGTTGGCTGGTTCGGCTTCAACGCCGGTTCCGCCGTCGCCGCCAACGGCACGGCCGGCATGGCGATGCTGGTGACTCAGATCGCCACCGCTGCGGCGGCGCTGGGCTGGATGTTTGCCGAGTGGATCACCCACGGCAAGCCAAGCGCACTGGGCATCGCCTCGGGCGTGGTGGCGGGTCTGGTTGCGATCACACCGGCTGCCGGCACCGTGGGCCCTATGGGCGCCCTGGTCATCGGCCTGGCGGCGGGCGTGGTGTGCTTCTTCTGCGCGACCACCCTCAAGCGCAAGCTCGGCTACGACGACTCCCTGGATGCCTTCGGCGTGCATGGTATCGGCGGTATCCTCGGCGCGATCCTGACCGGTGTGTTCGCCGCACCGGCCCTGGGTGGCTTCGGCACCGTGACCGATATCGGTGCGCAGGTCTGGATTCAATTCAAAGGTGTGGGTTTCACCGTGATCTATACGGCGATCGTCACCTTCATCATCCTCAAGGTTCTGGACGCCGTCATGGGCCTGCGGGTCTCCGAGGAAGAAGAAGCCGTTGGCCTGGACCTGGCCGAACACAACGAGCGTGGCTACAACCTGTAAGCGCACGCAAAAAAATTATGCCCGGTTCGCCGGGCATTTTTTTGTCCGCAGTTTGTCATTGCTCAGAAGAAGGCCCGGTTTTTTCCGACGTCTTTTGTCATGTAAGCGACACGGTTTTTCTACCGCCAAAGGCTTACATCGAAGGAGGAATATTAGGCTCTTTGTTTTTTTCCAGAGCGCGCTAGAATGCGCGCCGAACGTGCGGAGATCTGTATGTGGCAACAGACGCTGATAACCCTGCGGGCCAGGCCCAGGGGCTTTCATCTGGTGACGGACGAGTTGCTCGCCGGTCTGCCTGAACTCCGGGCGTGTCGCGTCGGTCTGTTGCATCTGTGGCTGCAGCATACCTCGGCCTCGTTGACCATCAACGAGAACGCCGATCCGGCGGTTCGTCGAGACTTCGAACGATTTTTCAATCGGCTGATCCCACAAGGAACCGCCGGTTATGAGCACAACGACGAAGGCCTGGACGACCTCCCGGCGCACTTCAAGGCCAGCGTGCTGGGTTGTCAGGTCAGCCTGCCGGTAACGGACGGGCGACTGGCACTGGGTACCTGGCAAGGTGTTTATCTGGGCGAGCACCGTGATCATGGCGGTGCTCGTAAAGTCCTCGCCACCTTGTACGGTGAAGGGGCATGACCGCTGATTGCCGGCGGATGTTGAATTTTTTCTGGCAGCCTTCGACAGTTGGCGAAGCTGGGCTATAACTAATCTGCTTTTCGCAAGTCATGAGGTAGAACATGAGCGACGATGATCTGGAAAACGACGACCTCGAAGTCGGTGACGAAGACGAGGCCGAAGACGGTCTGGAAGCGGCGGCTGAAGATGTTGCCGATGAGGATGTTGCCGATGTCCCGGTGCCTGCCAAGGGCAAGGCCAAAGCGGCAGTGTCGATCGACGAGCTGCCGAGCGTAGAGGCCAAGAACAAGGAGCGTGATGCGCTCGCCAAGGCCATGGAAGAGTTCCTGGCCAGGGGCGGAAAGGTGCAGGAAGTGGAGGCCAACGTGGTCGCCGATCCGCCCAAGAAGCCTGACAACAAGTACGGCAGCCGCCCTATCTGAGCTTCTGCTTTTTGCTTGCATGAAAAAGCCCGCCGTCGCTGCGGGCTTTTTCATGGGCGCATGACAGTGCACCGTCCATGTGGGAGCGGGCTTGCGCGCGAAGGCGTTTCAACATCCAGCAGATGAGCTGGCTGACCCAGCGCTTTCGCGAGCAAGCCCGCTCCCACAGAGAACTGTGGCGTTTGCCGGCTCAGGACTGGCTATGCCACCCCGCCAGCAACCCCGGCAGTTCCGTCAGGCTGCGAATCTCGGCATCCGGTTTGTGCTCGGCATCCCAGGTCTTGCCCGCCGGGTTGAACCACACCGCCCGCAAGCCGGCCTGCTGAGCGCCGGCGATGTCGTCGCCCGGATGATCGCCAATGTGCACGGCGGTTTTCGCGGTGGCGCCGCCGCGTTGCAGGGCTTCGTGAAACAACCGGGCGTCTGGCTTGGCGACGCCGATGTCTTCGGCACACAGGGCGAACTTGAAATAGTCCGCCAGCCCCAGGCGACGTACGTCGGCGTTGCCATTGGTGACCACGCCGAGGGAGAAGTGATTGGCCAGGATTTCCAGGGTGGGCTGCACCTCCGGAAAGACCTCCAATTGATGGCGCGCATGCAGGAACGCCTCGAATGCCTGGTCCGCCAGACCAGAGGCCTGCCACTGGTCATAGCCTGCCTCTTGCAGCGCACGGAACAGCACTCGCCGGCGCAGCGCACTGATGCGGTGCTTCAGGTCCGGCTCCTCGCGCAGCACTTGTTCGCGGATCGCCCACAGGTGCTCCACCGGCACGCCACCCAGATCCGGTGCGTTGTCGGTCAACCATTGGCGTAAGACGGCTTCGGCGCTGGCGATCACCGGGGCGGTGTCCCACAGCGTGTCGTCCAGGTCGAAAGTGATGAGCTCGATGGTCATGATTCGTCGCCCTTGATGCGTTTGGCCCTGGGGTGGGCACTGTCATAGACCGTCGCCAGGTGTTGGAAATCCAGATGAGTGTAGATCTGGGTGGTCTTGATGTCCGAGTGGCCGAGCAGCTCCTGGACCGCACGCAGGTCCTGGGAAGATTCCAGCACGTGGCTGGCGAAGGAGTGCCTGAGCATGTGCGGATGCAGGTTCTGTCCCAGTTCGCGTTCGCCGGCGGCCTTGACCCGTATCTGGATGGCCCGTGGTCCGAGGCGCCGACCCTGTTGGCTGACGAAGACGGCGTCGTCGGCAGGGTTGGCCAGTGCCCGCAGCGGCAGCCACAACGCCAGGGCTTCCCGGGCCTTGCGGCCGATGGGCAGCAGGCGTGTCTTGCTGCCCTTGCCGAGCACCTGGACCATGCCATCGGCCAGGTCCAGTTGCTCCAGGTTCAGGCCCGTCAGCTCTGAAAGTCGCAAGCCGGAGGAATAGAACAGTTCGAGAATCGCCTGGTCCCGTCGCGCCAGGAAGTCATCCTCGACCGCGCCTTCGAGCAGTTGCAGGGCGCGGTCGGTGTCGAGGGTCTTCGGCAACCGGCGCTCGCCCTTGGGCGGTGCCAGTCCAGTGGCCGGATCGTGGTCGCAGAGGCCTTCGCGGTTGAGGTAGTGGTATAAGCCACGTACTGCCGACAACAGTCGTGCCAGGCTGCGGGAAGATTGTCCCTGCTGGTGCAGTCGTGCGATCAGGCTGCGCAGGCGCTGGATGTCCAAGGCCTGCCAACTGCCGACGTTCTGCTTCTGGCACCAGCCCAGCACTTTTTCCAAGTCGCGACGATAGGCCGACAACGTGTGGGGCGACACTTGGCGCTCACTGCGCAGGTGTTCGCAGTAGGCCTCCAACTGCCGCTCCATCATCAGCGTACCGAGCGCAGCGAACCGGCAACCCGTGGCAGTACCCGGCCGGTGACTTCGGCGATGTAGCTCAAGAACAGCGTGCCCACCGAGCTCTTGTAGTGCTGGGGATCGCGACTGGCGATGGCCAGCACGCCGTGCACGCCCTGATGGGCGATGGCGACGACGGCGGTGGAGCCAATCTGCTTGCGTTGTTCTTCGCCAAAGAGGAAGTCCAGCTCATGCTCGCGCAGGCTGCCGCTGACGCTCTTGTTTTCCGTGAGCAGGCCGCCGATGGCGGTCTGCGCATCGGCATGGGTCACCCAGCGGCCGACCGGCATAGCGTTGTCGCCAAACAGGATCAGGCTGACAAAAGGCACCTGGAAATCCTGTCGCAGGCTGTCTTCGACGCTCATCACCACATCTTCCAGGGTACTGGCGTCCATCAGGGCCAGTATCAGGCGACGGGTCTTTTCGAACAGTCGGTCGTTGTCCCGGGCCACATCCATCAGGTGCGAGAGACGATGGCGCATTTCAATGTTGCGCTCGCGCAGGATCTTCATCTGATGCTCCACCAGCGATACAGTATCGCCGCGCCGGTGGGGGATGCGCATCACTGAAAGCAACTCTTCGCGCTCGACGAAAAAGTCCGGATGAGCCTCCAGGTAAGCGGCCACCGCCGCGGCGTCCGGAAGCGGGCTCGGGGTTTCGTCGGGCTGCGGAACTGGAACCTGTGGCTTGTCGGTCATGGGTTTGACTCACTCAAAGACGAACTTGTCCTTCGTATACGCGTACTGCCGGCCCGGTCATCATCACCGGTTGGCCGGGACCTGCCCATTCGATGGACAAGCGCCCGCCGGGCAGGTCGATCAACAGGGGTGAATCCATCCATCCCTGGCTGATCGCCGCGACGGCAGCGGCACAGGCGCCGGTGCCGCAGGCCTGGGTTTCCCCCGCACCGCGTTCCCAGACACGCAATTGCGCGCGGTGGCGGTCGATGACTTGCAGGAACCCGACGTTCACTCGCGCAGGGAAGCGCGGGTGGTTCTCGATCTTCGGTCCCAACTCATGCACCGGGGCGCTGTTGATGTCGCTGACCCGCAGCACCGCATGAGGGTTACCCATGGACACCGCCGCCAGTTCCACCGTGACGCCATCGACCTCCAGCGGATAGCTCAAGGCCTGGGCGGGTGCTTCGAACGGAATGTCCGCCGGTTTCAGGCGCGGGGCGCCCATGTTGACGCCGATCTGGCCGTCGTTGCGCACGTCCAGCTCGATGATGCCGCTTTTGGTCTCGACGCGAATCCGCCGTTTGGCGGTCAGGCGCTTGTCCAGCACGAAACGGGCGAAGCAGCGCGCACCGTTGCCGCACTGTTCCACTTCCGAACCGTCGGCATTGAAGATCCGATAACGGAAATCCACATCCGGATTGGTGGGTGCCTCGACGATCAGCAATTGGTCGAAACCGATACCAGTGTGCCGGTCGCCCCATTGCTTAGCATGCTTGGGCAGGATGTGCGCGTGCTGGCTGACCAGGTCGAGGACCATGAAGTCGTTGCCCAGGCCGTGCATCTTGGTAAAACGCAGCAGCATGGTTTTACTCCGGCAGCAGGCTTTCGCCGGCAAACAACTCGGCTACCGTCTCGCGGCGACGTACTTCGAATGCCTGGTCACCGTCTACCAGCACTTCGGCGCAGCGGCCGCGAGTGTTGTAGTTGGAGCTCATGACAAACCCATAGGCACCGGCCGAATGCACGGCCAGCAGATCCCCTTCTTTCAGCGCCAGCTCCCGGCTCTTGGCCAGGAAGTCGCCGGTTTCGCAGATCGGTCCGACGATATCGTAGCTGCGCGTGGCGGTATCGCGAGGACGTACCGCCGTCACGTCCATCCACGCCTGGTACAGCGCCGGGCGGATCAGGTCGTTCATGGCCGCGTCGACGATGGCGAAATCCTTGTGCTCGGTGTGCTTGAGGTATTCGACCCGGGTCAGCAGCACACCGGCGTTGGCGACGATGTAGCGGCCCGGCTCGAACATCAGCGCCAGGTCGCGACCTTCGAGGCGTTCGCGCACTGTCTTGATGTAGTCGGCCACCAGGGGCGGTTCTTCGTCGCGATAGCGCACGCCGACGCCGCCGCCCAGGTCGATGTGGCGCAGGTAGATGCCGCAATCACCGAGGCGGTCGACCAGGGCCAGCAGGCGGTCGAGGGCATCGATGAAGGGTTCCAGGGTGGTCAGCTGCGAGCCGATGTGGCAATCGACGCCCAGCACTTCCAGGTTCGGCAGTTGCGCGGCGCGCACGTACACGTCTTCGGCGTCGGCGATGGCGATACCGAACTTGTTTTCCTTGAGCCCGGTGGAAATGTACGGGTGGGTGCCGGCATCCACATCCGGGTTCACCCGCAGGGAGATCGGCGCGCGAACGCCCAATTCGGCGGCGACCACTTGCAGGCGTTCCAGCTCATCGGTGGATTCGATGTTGAAGCAGTGCACACCGACTTCCAGGGCGCGACGCATGTCTTCACGGGTCTTGCCGACGCCGGAAAACACGATCTTGTCGGCGCTGCCGCCGGCGGCCAGGACGCGTTCGAGCTCACCACCGGAGACGATGTCGAAACCGGCGCCCAGGCGTGCCAGGACGTTGAGCACGCCCAGGTTGGAGTTGGCTTTCACGGCAAAGCACACCAGGTGTGGCATGCCGCTGAGCGCGTCGGCGAAGGTCCGGTACTGGGCCTCGATATGGGCACGGGAATAGACATAGGTCGGCGTGCCGAAACGTTCGGCGATCGCAGACAGGGCGACCCCCTCCGCGAACAGCTCCCCGCCACGGTAGTTAAAAGCGTCCATGGCGTTCCCTTAGTAGGTGGTGGAATGGGTGTCGTGCGAGTGGGACTTGGACTGCGACGACTTGGCCTGCTCTTCAGGGGACTTGCTCTCATCAGGCAGATACAGGGGACCTTTCTGGCCGCAGGCTGTCACAAGGCAGGCAACCGCGACGAGCGCAGCAAGGGAAGAGATCAGGCGCTTCATGGCGAAATCCTTGAAAATGCGTTAATTGCGCCGGAGTATACCGGCCACCCGGCAGCTTGCCTATGCAACGGGACTCCCGTCCGGCGGGCCTGGGGGACGTTATCGACTCAGGCGGGCGCGGTTGGCGTCGATCGGTATATCCTTTGCAATCGCCAGAAAGCGCCCGTATCTTGCGGCGCTTGAGCATGAGCAGACATTTTCGAGGTTGTCGCAATGAGTTTGACTGAAGCCCGTTTCCACGATCTGGTCGATACCACCCAGCAAATGTTGGAGGACATCTTCGATGAGAGCGAACTGGACATCGACCTGGAAAGCGCCGCCGGTGTGCTGACCGTCAAGTTCGAAAATGGCAGCCAGCTGATTTTCAGTCGCCAGGAGCCGTTGCGGCAGTTGTGGCTGGCGGCAGTGTCCGGCGGTTTCCACTTCGACTACGACGAGGAAAGCGAGCGTTGGCTGTGCGACAAGAGCGAAGAGCAACTGGGCGAAATGCTCGAGCGCATCGTGGCGGCACAGGCCGGAGTGAAATTCGATTTCGAAGGTCTGTGACGGCGTGGCCCAGACCGCTGCGGTGCGACCGCCCAAGCCGCTCTACAGCAATGTCAGCCCGGCCGTGCCGTCGCCGTGCACCAGTGTGTGCAAGCTGAATGAGCAGAAAATCTGCCTGGGCTGCTTCCGCCACGTGGACGACATCCGCGAATGGCGCTCGGCCGATGATGCGCGGCGGCGGGCGATCTGTGCCGAGGCGCTCAGGCGCAAGCATCGCACCTAGATGTTGCCCCTGAATCATTGTGGGAGCGGGCTTGCTCGCGAATGCGGCGGGTCAGTTGAGTAAGTTCTTGGCTGTACCGCCGTCTTCGCGAGCAAGCCCGCTCCCACAGCGAACACGGTGTAGGGGTGTTCTCTTGGGGCTCCGGCTTGTTTATTTATTGAGCTGTGTTAGTGTCCGGCTACGCCTCAACGCATCGAGGCCCGTGAAAACCCCGTCTTCCTGTGGCGGGGTTTTGCTTTTTTCGTGCAGAAGAAAGGAGTCTGCCTGGATCATGACCGCACCTTCCATCACCCTTACTCGCCTGGACGTACAGCGTCTGGAGCGTCTGATCGACAGCCTGGATGAAACGCTTCCGGGCGTGATCGCGTTGCAGACCGAACTGGACCGCGCCGACACCCTGGTGAGCCATGAAGACGTGCCCGCCGACGTCGTGACGATGAATTCGCGTGTGCATTGTCGCGAGGAAAGCAGTGGCAAGGACTATCACCTGACCCTGGTGTATCCACAGGATGCCAATGCCGACGAAGGCAAAATATCGATCCTGGCGCCGGTAGGCAGTGCGCTGCTGGGCCTGAAGGTTGGCCAGCACATCGACTGGCCGGCCCCGGGCGGCAAGACCCTCAAGTTGACATTGCTGGCTGTGGAATACCAGCCTGAAGCGGGCGGCGACTTCCACCTCTGACTATTTCAGACCAGGGCCAGCGCCTCGTTCAGGGCGCGTTCCAGGTCAGCCTTGTAGCGCAGGTACAAATTGCTTGAGCAGGCCCCGTCACCCACCAGGCCCGAAAGGTCCAGGTCGGTGATATAGCAGCGATAGCGTTCGGCCTCGCGACGCTGCTCGACGATTTCCCTGGCGACCACGCGGAACAGTTGGTCGCCATGTTCCAGTTCCGAAAACTCCTGCTGATTGCAATACAGGGTGACGTGGACCTGGCCGTGGGCGGCTTTACCGATAATCGCCTGCACGTCGTAGAACGGCTTGTTCACCGGTGTCTGCGGGGCCTGTCGCGCCTCGATCCGCCGCGCCCGGCCATTGCCTGAGGGCAGGAGCTGGTAATACAGGGTTTCGAGGTTCAACGGCTGGTCGCTGTCCATCGACAGCAGGGCGTCACGGCGGTACAACACCGATTGCAGGAAGCGTTGCAGCGGCACCAGCAGGCTTTGCTCGTCGTGATAGGGCAGGCGTTGTTGCCAAAGAGCGTTGAGCTCATCGAGTACGTACAGGTCAGCCTCATCTTCGTTGACCCGGTAGAACACCTGGAGGCACTCGGGTTGGCCCGTGGGCAGGATCAACGCCAGGTCGTGGTCTTCCAGGGCCATCGGATCCAGGTACAGCGGACTGTACGCCGTCAACTCTTCGCCCAGGTAATCCATCAGCGCCGACAGGCTGGCCAGCGCCACATGGTTGACCTGGCCAGGCACCAGCTCCAGCACATGGTAGTGCTGCTGGACTTGCAGCAGGTAACGGTGATTGAGGTTGCTGAGCAGCAGAGTCTGGGCCGTTTCGATGACTTCCTCGACCCGCCGCGCGATGAATTGCGCACGGTTGTGGCAGAAGCAGCGGACCCGCAAGCGTGGCTGGCGCTGCCCGGAGGGCAGGTCGTTGAGGTAGTCGCGCAGGCAATCGAGCAGGGCGTGCTCACTATCGAAGCGGTTGACCAGCACTTCGTTCCAACTATTGAGCGTGACCTGATCGAGAGTCAGCACCAGGTTCTCCCGGACCCCGGCGTAGCTCAGGGAGTCGGTGCGCTCGGTGGTCATCAGGATATTCAGGTCGCGGTGATGCTTGAGCGGGTCGACGCCGACGTTCACCAGGATCAGCACTTCGCTGGGCACGCTGGCATGCAGCAGCTGTTCTTCGTCGACCGTGGCCAAGGGCAGGGCAATGGCCTGTTGCAGGCTGCCCAGCAGATTGAACAGCTCGAATTCGCTCAAGTCACTGTCGCCAGGGTGCAGCGCCAGTCGCGTGCTGCTATCGATCACGCCGTTGCGATGGCACCAGGTCAACAGTTCCAGCAGTTCGCGGCTGCGCTTGATCGGCGCGAAGTTCTCCCACTCCAGGGCATTAAGGTTGCCGTTGTACAGACCCCACTGGTTTTGCCCGGGCTCTTTCTTGTTGGGCGACTGGACCAGCGTCAGGGTGTCCTCGGCCAAGTCCGGGGCGATGCCGGGGTTGATGAACTCGACCTTGTCGGCCTTGCGTTCGAACGCCGCATACAGGCGTCGGCCAAGGACGTTGAGGTCCCGTTTGTTGATCAGGCTGACGGTCTTCTCGGTACGGGCGAACTGAGTCAGGAATCGATAGCTGTAGGTCAGCTCGTTGACCAGCGCACGCCGTTCGTTGCTGACCTGGCGCACCTTCCACTGGCTGCGGCTATCCAGCAGCGCGAGCTGGCGCTGATCCCAGCCCCACTCGGCAGCCAGGCGCTCGAGAAGCGTGCGTTGCCAGCCGCTGCTGCGCGACGGGCCGGTGAGCTTGCGGTTGACCTTCAGATAGAGGGCACGACGGATCAGTTCCAGACGCTCGGGTTCGCCACGGGCGTTGAGGTATTCCTCGATGCGGCGATAGACCAGCACGTAGGGGTCCAATTCTTCCAGATCCAGGCGGTTGGCGAACACCGCTTGTTTGAAGCGCAGGCTCAAACATTGGACATCCGGGTGTTCGCTGGCGTAGACCTCGGTCAGCAGCAGCTTGAGCACGGACTTGTACGGCGACTCGATACCCTTGAACAACTGCCACAGCCCCGCCCCGATGAACTCGCCGGGTGGGATGTAGGCCATGTGCCCCAGGTCCAGCGTCTCGTCCGCGCGGATGAAGCGCTTGGAGATCAACGTGTGGGTGTATTGCTCATAGTTGTCTTCTTCATAGACCGGTACCAACCACCAGATCGGCGTACGCCCGGCGAGCCAGATCGCGGTGCGGTAGAACTCGTCCAGCAGCAGGTAGTGCTGGGTCGTGCCGCAATCGTCGGAACTGAGCCGGGTGTCCCGTTCGCCTCGCACGAACCGGGCCGGATCGATCAGGAAGAAGTGGGCTTCGGCACCCTGGGTCGCGGCCCAGGCTTCCAGCAACTGGCATTTCTTGCGCAACTCCGCCAGTTCGTCGTCGCTCAGGTCAGGTCCATGGCAGACCCACACATCCATGTCGCTCTGGTCCGCCTGGGCAAGTGTGCCCAGGCTGCCCATCAGGAACAGGCCGAGGATGGGGCGCGGCGGGTTGCTGCCGTGCCGTGGCTTGTAGGAAAACGAGCGGGTCAGCCGCTGGGCCTCGGTGAGAACATCGCCATCGGGTTCGTAGTTCGACAGCCCGGCCGGGGTATTGCTCGAGACGTAGCCGGGCAACAGGGGATGATTGACGTGGAAAAACAATGGCAGCAAGGTCAATACGCTCTGCTGGCGAGGCGACAGGCCTTCCAGGGCGCGATTCATCCGGATTGTGTTGAGCTTGAGAAAACGTGCGCGCAGCTGGTTCAGGACCTTGCGGTCGATTCCCTCATCCAGGTCTGGGCGTATTTCGTGATTGCGGGTCATGTCGGCTCAAACCGGCTCGCGGTGTCGAACGTGGGAGATCGAAGGTGATGGCAGTTTAGCGTCCGGGCTGTGGAATTCTTAAGCTGAAATATGATTTTGACGTCAGATTTCTTACATGGGCGCGCAATGCGCCTGCGGAAATCCCGATGTGGGGATTTCCGTGGGCGATAGGACGATCAGGCGGCTTGCGATACGACGTTGAGAATGGTCAACAGGCTTTGCACATGCTCGGCGGCATCCCGTCCCAGGCTGGTCAGGTAACCGCCATCGGACTGAGTGATCAGGTCTTTTTCGTGCAGGCGCTTGGCAGCAGCGATGGCAGAGGGGGCAGCGGTCTGATGAATTTTCAGGCCTTCCTGGGAACTGTCCAGGTTGAAGAGTGCAAGGATTTCCAGTTCGGCAACCAGCTCAGGGGTAAGCGACATAAGGACTCCAGACTTTCTAGGAATTTGGACGACAGCGCCCTTAAGTTGAGCGCACTCGGGCGAACTGTCCAGTGTCAGAGCCATGCTTTTTTATTTTACCGGGGGAGCACACCTTGCTCCCCCATCGGATTCATCGCTTTTCCGGCGGTAATTCGGGCAGGGCGCGCAATGCGGTTTCGTACCATTGGGTATCGAACGGGCGATCTTCCTCGAGCATGGCATCAATCTCATAGGCCAGCACATGGGCCATCAGGTTGAGAATGTCTTCGCGTTCGTAGTTCACCAGGGTCAGTTTGTTGAACGTCGCCTTGGCCGCCGGCGGGTTGCCGCTTTCGATCTGGTTTTCGATGGCTTCGATCAGCGTCGATTCGACGAATTCTTCTTCGTCGTTGTCGATGTCGTTTGGCTCGCTCATGGCAGGCTCCTGATAGGAAAGCCGCCAGTCTACCTGCATTCAGCAGCGTGATGCTCCTGGCGAGAAATGTGCGGGCGGTCTATAACGCAAGGCTGCCAACCCCACACGGCCTGGAGGCATTTGTAATGCTCGAGCTTTACGGTTTCTCTGTCAGTAATTATTACAACATGGTCAAGCTGGCGCTGCTGGAGAAGGGCCTGCCCTTCGAAGAGGTGCCGTTCTACGGCAACCAGACCCCCGAAGTACTCGCCGTCAGCCCTCGCGGCAAGGTGCCGGTGTTGAAAACCGAACACGGGTTTATCAACGAAACCAGTGTCATCCTCGAATACATCGAACAAACCCAGCCAGGCAAGCCACTGTTGCCCGATGAGCCGTTCGCGCGCGCCCAGGTGCTGGCCCTCTGCAGGGAAATTGAACTGTACATCGAGCTGCCGGGACGGGCTTGCTACGCTGAGGCGTTTTTTGGCATGGCGGTGCCCGATGCCATCAAGGAAAAGACCCGGGCCGAGTTGCTGCTGGGATTTGCCACGCTCGGTCGCCACGGCAGGTTCTCGCCCTATGTGGCGGGCGATAGCTTGAGTCTGGCCGATCTGTATTTCCTCTACAGTGTCTCGCTGGCCTTACAAGTGGGCAGGAAATTGTTCGATATCGACCTGCTGGCCGACATGCCGGCGGCCAAGGCGCTGATGGAGCGGCTGGAGGCGAACCCGAACGTGCAGCGGATCGCTGCGGACAAGGAAGCGGCGATGCCGGGTTTTTTGGCAATGGTCGCGGCCAAGAAGTGAATTTGTAGCGTCTGAGCGGACGCCTTCGCGAGCAAGCTCGCTCCCACAGTAGATCTTCATAAATGCAGGCTCTATGAGCCGACGCAGATCCAATGTGTGAGCGGGCTTGCTCGTGAAGCTTTTCAGCTTTTAGCGGCTGGCGAGCAACGCCTGGCCGCGCGCCACGGCGGCCTTGACCTGTGCCGGTGCCGTGCCGCCGATGTGGTCACGGGCATTGACCGATCCTTCCAGGGTCAGTACCGCAAATACGTCCTGCTCGATCTGATCGCTGAACTGGCGCAGTTCATCCAGGCTCATCTCGGCCAGGTCCTTGCCATTGTCCACGCCGTACTTCACGGCATGGCCGACGATCTCATGGCAATCGCGGAAGGGCAGGCCACGGCGAACCAGGTAGTCCGCCAGGTCGGTGGCGGTGGAGAAGCCGCGCAGGGCCGCTTCGCGCATCACCGCATGCTTGGGCTTGATGGCCGGGACCATGTCGGCAAAGGCCCGCAGCGAGTCGCGCAAGGTGTCGGCGGCGTCGAACAGCGGTTCCTTGTCTTCCTGGTTGTCCTTGTTGTAGGCCAGTGGCTGGCCTTTCATCAGGGTCAACAGGCCCATCAGCGCGCCGAATACGCGGCCGCTCTTGCCCCGGACCAATTCCGGGACGTCGGGGTTTTTCTTTTGCGGCATGATCGAACTGCCGGTGCAGAAGCGATCCGGCAGGTCGATGAACTGGAATTGCGCGCTGGTCCACAGCACCAGCTCTTCGGAGAACCGGGACAGGTGCATCATCGCGATACCGGCGGCGGCGCAGAACTCGATAGCGAAGTCACGATCCGAGACGTTATCCAGGGAGTTGCCGCCCACGGCGTCGAAACCCAGCAACTGTGCGGTGTACTCACGATCGATGGGGTAAGTGGTGCCGGCCAGCGCAGCGCTGCCCAAGGGCATGCGGTTGGTGCGCTTGCGGCAATCGACCAGGCGTTCGTAGTCGCGGCTGAGCATCTCGAACCAGGCCAGCATGTGGTGCCCGAAGGTCACCGGTTGGGCTGTCTGCAGGTGGGTGAAGCCGGGCATGATGCTTTCGGCTTCGCGCTCGGCCAGTTCCAGCAGGCCTTTTTGCAGGCGGGTGATCTCGGCCAGGATCAGGTCGATTTCATCGCGCAGCCATAGACGGATGTCGGTGGCCACCTGGTCGTTGCGACTGCGACCGGTGTGCAGCTTCTTGCCGGTCACGCCGATGCGATCGGTCAGGCGTGCTTCGATGTTCATGTGCACGTCTTCGAGATCGACGCGCCAGTCGAATTGGCCGGCCTCGATCTCGCTCTGGATGGTCTTCAGGCCATCGATGATGCTGTCGCGCTCGGCATCGGTCAGCACGCCGACCTTGGCCAGCATGGTGGCGTGGGCGATCGAACCCATGATGTCGTGGCGATACAGGCGCTGGTCGAAGTTGACGGAGGCGGTGAAGCGGGCGACGAAAGCGTCGACGGGTTCACTGAAGCGGCCGCCCCAGGACTGATTGGTCTTGTCAGTGCTCATGAATTCGCTCGTGATCGGCTGTGGAAAAAGTAGCGGTTAAGGCTGCCACGGATGATAACAGGGTTACCGGCGCCGGCGCTGGCACTGTCCGGCAGGTTTTTTCGATGACGCCCGGACTTGCGACGCAGGGTTTGCACAACGATATTTTCCAATTGAGCAATATCATCGTGGCAACCGTCTACAGTGGACGATAGGACGTCGGATTTTTTACTCATGGTGCATCGGACGAACCCAGACGCGGAGGTGCTCATATTGATCGGATCGAGTCTTGATAATCCCTACGGCGACGCCGTGCGACAACGGGCCCCGAGCATCGGTCGGCAAGCGCTGGTAAAGATAGGCAACCGCCTCGCGGCACTTTTTGGCCCTCGAACGAGTCTTAGCGTGAATCGCGGTGACGGATGTCATCGCCTCTGTCTACGCTATCCTTGTGCGAGACTCACGCAGGAATCCAGCGCACTATGAATGTCCTGATCGTTGATGACGAACCCCTGGCCCGCGAGCGCCTCAGCCGAATGGTTGGTGAACTCGAGGGGTACAGTGTCCTGGAGCCGAGCGCCACCAATGGCGAAGAGGCTCTGGCCCTTATCGACAGCCACAAGCCGGATATCGTATTGCTCGACATCCGCATGCCTGGCCTGGATGGCCTGCAGGTCGCGGCGAAGCTGTGCGAGCGAGAGTCGCCACCCGCGGTGGTGTTCTGCACCACGCGGGACGACTTCCCACCCGAGGTATTGCAGGCCGGGGCCGTGGGCTACCTGGTCAAGCCGGTGGCGTCCGAGGCATTGCTTGACGCGTTACGCAAGGCCGAGCGGCCCAATCGGAGTCAACTGGCGGCGCTGACCCGTCCGGCCGCCGAAAGCGGTAGCGGCCCACGCAGTCACATCAGTGCGCGGACCCGCAAGGGTATCGAGCTGATTCCGTTGAATCAGGTGGTCTACTTCATTGCCGACCATAAATATGTGACTTTGCGCCACGAGAGCGGCGAAGTGCTGCTGGACGAACCACTCAAGGCCCTCGAGGATGAGTTCGGCGAGCGCTTCGTGCGCATCCACCGCAACGCCCTCGTGGCCCGCGAGCGTATCGAGCGCCTGCAGCGTACGCCCCTGGGGCATTTCCAGCTGTTTCTCAAAGGCTTGAACGGCGATGCGTTGATCGTCAGCCGGCGACATGTGGCCGGCGTACGCAAGATGATGCAACAGCTTTGACCATCGGTGCGGAGCGTCCCGGTGCTCCCTTTCCATGATATTGACGGGCAGGGAGGCCCCGGGGTCGTGATTCAAGTCAAAGCGTATTTGGCTGAGCTGTTATTATCCGTCGTATCTTTTCAGTACGGATTGATCCATGTCCCCTCGCGAGATCCGCATCGCCACCCGTAAAAGCGCCTTGGCCCTGTGGCAGGCCGAATACGTCAAAGCCCGCCTGGAAGCGGCCCATCCCGGCCTGATCGTCACGCTGGTTCCCATGGTCAGTCGCGGAGACAAGTTGCTGGATTCGCCGCTGTCGAAAATCGGTGGCAAAGGCCTGTTCGTCAAGGAGTTGGAAACTGCGCTGCTGGACAACGAAGCGGATATCGCCGTTCACTCGATGAAAGACGTGCCCATGGATTTTCCTGAAGGCTTGGGTCTGTTCTGTATCTGCGAGCGCGAAGATCCGCGCGATGCGTTCGTTTCCAATACCTATGCCAGCCTGGACGCACTGCCAGCCGGGAGTGTGATCGGCACGTCCAGCCTGCGTCGCCAGGCCCAGTTGCTGACCCGTCGGCCGGACCTGCAGATCCGCTTCCTGCGCGGCAACGTCAATACGCGGTTGGCCAAGCTCGATGCCGGCGAGTACGACGCAATCATCCTGGCCGCCGCCGGCCTGATCCGCCTGGGCTTCGAGGACCGCATCACTTCGGCCATCAGTGTCGAGGACAGTTTGCCGGCCGGCGGACAGGGGGCGGTGGGTATCGAATGCCGCAGCGCCGACAGCGAGATCCATGCCTTGCTCGCGCCCTTGCACCATGAAGACACTGCCACCCGTGTATTCGCCGAGCGCGCCCTCAACAAGCACCTCAACGGTGGCTGCCAGGTGCCGATTGCCTGCTACGCCGTGCTCGAAGGTGAGCAGGTGTGGTTGCGTGGCCTTGTGGGGGATCCCAATGGTGGACGGTTGCTCAGTTCCCAGGCGCGGGCACCTCGTGGCGATGCCGAAGCTTTGGGTGTGCGGGTGGCCGAGGATTTGTTGAGCCAGGGCGCCGACGACATCCTCAAGAAGGTCTACGGCGAGGCAGGCCACGCGTGACGGGCTGGCGGCTGCTGCTGACCCGGCCGGAGGACGAGTCGTCGGCCCTGGCAGCGGTGCTGGCGGATGCTGGAGTATTTACCAGCAGCTTGCCGCTGCTGACTATCGAGCCGCTCCCTGCGTCCGATTCCGAGCGGGAGATTCTCCAGCGGCTGGACCAGTATTGTGCGGTGATCGTGGTCAGCAAACCGGCGGCCCGGCTCTGCGTGGAACGGTTGCGCCAGTATTGGCCAGAGCCCCCGGAGCAGCCCTGGTTCAGCGTGGGCGCCGCCACCGGGCAAATCCTTGCCGATGCGGGTCTCACCGTGTCTTACCCGGACAAGGGTGACGACAGCGAAGCGTTGCTTGAACTCCCTGAGCTGCGTCAGGCTCTCGCCGGGCCTGGGCCGCGGGTCTTGATCGTGCGTGGCGAAGGCGGGCGTGGTCTGCTGGCGGAGCGCTTGCGTGAGCAAGGTGCTAGTGTCGATTATCTGGAGTTGTACCGACGCAGCCTGCCTCGGTATCGCGACGGCGAGTTGGTGGAGAAAGTCGAAGCGGAACGCTTGAACGCGCTGATGGTCAGCAGTGGGCAGAGCTTCGAGCATCTGTATCGCTTGGCCGGCGAAGCGTGGCCCGCCCTGGCGCGGTTGCCGTTATTCGTTCCAAGCCCAAGGGTTGCCGAGATGGCGCGTGCCGCCGGCGCCCGAACAGTTGTGGATTGTCGTGGCGCCAACGCCTCGGCTTTGCTGGCGGCGTTACGGGAACAAGCCGTGCCGTTTTCTAATGCAAAGGATGGACACGTGAGCGAAACAGCCTTGCCAAAAGAAGATAAAGACCGACCAGCCATCGATGCGCCGGTTGAACCTGCGGCACCGACGGCCCCGCGTCGCGGTAACGGGTTGGCCGTTGTCGCCTTGTTGCTGGGCGCAGCCGGTGTCGCCGTGGGTGGCTGGGGCGTCTGGCAGGTCCGTCACCTGCACGCCAATAATCAGCAGCAGTTCGCCCAGGTCCAGGCGCTGAACGATCAGGCGCAGAATCTCAAGCTCAACGAGCAGCGTCTCAGTGAACGCCTTGCGCAGTTGCCCGCGGCCGAAGAGCTGGAGGAGCGGCGGCGTCTGGTCGCCCAATTGCAGGGCGACCAGCAGCATCTGAGCCAGCGACTGGAAACGGTGCTGGGGGCCAGCCGCAAGGACTGGCGCCTGGCTGAGGCCGAGCATCTGTTGCGCCTGGCCAGCCTGCGCCTTTCCGCCTTGCAGGACATCAGCAGCGCCCAGGCGTTGGTCCAAGGGGCAGACGAGATCCTGCGCGAGCAAAACGACCCGGGCTCATTTGCCGCCCGTGAACAACTGGCCAAGACACTTGCGGCGTTGCGCAGCACCGAGCAGCCAGACCGGACCGGGCTGTTCCTGCAACTGGGTGCGTTGCGTGACCAGGTCCTGCAGCTTTCGGAACTGGCACCCGAGTACAAGGATCGTGGCGAGTCGCTGCTGGGGTTGACCGCCGACGGCGACGGTGCCAGCCGCTGGGCTCAGTGGTGGGATCAGATTTCGCGCTACATCCGTATCGATTTCAATGCCGACGAGAATGTCCGTCCGCTCTTGGCCGGGCAGAGCCTGATGCAGGTACGCCTGGCCTTGAGCCTGGCACTGGAACAGGCGCAATGGGCCGCCCTCAACGGTCAGGCGCCGGTGTACACCCAGGCGCTGGACGAAGCTCGTGACGTCCTCAGAAACAACTTCAACCAGGACAACCCGCAGAGCAGGATCATGCTCGAGCGCGTGGCGGAACTGTCCCGGCAACCGGTCACCGTGGTCACTCCGGACCTGGCGGGTGCCCTCAGCAGCGTCCAGGCCTACCTGGAACGTCGCAATCTCACCGTTGAAGAATCGATCAAACCCCTGGCCAAGCCTGGTGAACAGGAGGCCAAGCCATGAAGCGCCTCTACGTGATTCTGTTCGTGGTGATCGCTGCCGCCGCCTTGCTGGGCGTCGCGATCGCCGAGCATTCGGGTTACGTGCTGGTGGCCTACAAGAACTTCCGTTACGAAGCCGGCCTGTGGGTCACCCTGGCATTGGTGATGGTGCTCTGGTTGCTGTGGTGGTGCGTGCGCGCGTTGATCGGGCTGGTGACCACGTCCAGCGGCGTGGTCAACCCTTGGTCACGGCGTAACCGCAGTCGTCGTGTGCAGGTGGCGATCGAACACGGTCAGTTGGACCTGGCCGAAGGGCGTTGGGCCAGTGCCCAGCGACATTTGCATCGTGCCGCCGAAGCCGAGCGCCAGCCCTTGCTGTATTACCTCGGCGCGGCTCGCGCGGCCAATGAACAAGGACTGTACGAGCAGAGCGACAGCCTGCTCGAACGTGCCCTGGAGCGTCAGCCCCAGGCCGAACTCGCCATTGCGCTGACTCACGCTCAGTTGCAGATGGATCGCGGCGACACCGACGGAGCCCTGGTCACGTTGCAAGCGATGCACGATCGTCATCCCCACAACGCCCAGACCTTGCGCCAGTTGCAGCGCCTGCATCAACAGCGCGGTGACTGGTCGGCGGTGGTTCGCCTGTTGCCGG
Organism: Pseudomonas uvaldensis; assembly: GCF_021271205.1. GTDB lineage: Bacteria > Pseudomonadota > Gammaproteobacteria > Pseudomonadales > Pseudomonadaceae > Aquipseudomonas > Aquipseudomonas uvaldensis. The sequence continues at coordinate 361,518 of NZ_JAIWKS010000005.1, read as the reverse complement.
AGCTGCGCAAGGACAAAGTCTTGCCTGCGGCCGAACTCGCGGAGCTGGAACGTCGGGCCTGGGGCGAAAATCTTTCCCTGGCGGCGCATCGCGAAGAAGACGGCAGCATGGGCCTGCAATCGCTCAACCGTGCCTGGCAGCAGCTGACCGCCGCGCAGCGCCAGGAGTCGGCATTGATCGCGGCCTATGCCGAGCAACTGCGACAGTTGGGTGCCCAGGGCGAGGCTGAAGAAGTGTTGCGCACGGCACTCAAGCGTCACTATGACAGCCACTTGGCGCGTCTGTATGGACTGGTCCGTGGCCAGGACCCGATCCGGCAGTTGCAGGCGGCCGAGGGCTGGCTCAAGGATCATCCGGCCGATTCCAGCCTTCTGCTGACACTGGGACGCCTGTGCCTGCAGAACAGCTTGTGGGGCAAGGCAAGGGATTATCTCGAAAGCAGCCTGCGGATCCAGCGCAACCCGGAGGCCTGTGCCGAACTGGCGCGACTGCTGGCGCAGTTGGGGGATGCCGAGCGCAGCAACCAGTTGTTCCAGGAGGGCCTGGGCTTGCTGGATGAACGGCTGCTCGCTGCGCCATTGCCGTCGTCCCAGGCCTTGCCCGGCTGATAGGACGGGGCGGACAGTGCCGGCAATCAAATGTGGGGCGTTACCATGGGGTTGGCTGCCAATAATGGTCCGGTTCAAGGCTCGAAGGGTGTTCTAAGCAAAGTCCTACAGAGGATTGCGCTGAATCCTCTCGCGTCTGTCGGGAATTCCCTACACCCTTGGTGAAGTGTCTGCGCGGGCCTGCCTTGAAAGGCCCGAGGGCTTTCCTCTACCGTAACTACCTGTCTTTTTTGTTACGGAACCGCCATGTCTTTGGCCTGCTCACGCTTCTTGTTTTTCATGGCTTCCATCGCTGCGGCCCTGGCCCTGGGCATCGCCAGCTATCTGGAATATGCGGTCGGCCTGGCGCCTTGCAGCCTGTGTGTCCTGCAGCGGTTGTGCCTGATGTTGTTCCTGGGAAACTGCCTGACGGCCTGTGTGCACGGTCCGGGTCAAACGGGCAGCATTATCTACGGGGCCATGGGGCTGGTTCTCGTGTCCGGGGCGATGACATTGGCGTGGCACCAGGTGCTGGTGCAAAGTCATTCGGCTGAGCTACTGCCTGATTGCTTCAGCCGCACGGAGGGATCGAATTCATGGTGGAGCGCCGTGCATCGCGTCATCGACGGTGCGGTCGACTGTGCAAGCATCACCTGGACACTGTTCGACTTGAGCGTTCCCGAATGGAGCCTGCTGTTTTTTCTCGCCGTGTCCATCGTCATGACCTACTTGCTACTTCGCCTTGTCTGGAATGCACTGATCCGACCGCTCGGCGGCAAGACGTCGCAATGGGCCCGGATCGGGGATTAAACACTTGTATGAACTTTATCTCCTGCGTACCTTGAAGCAGCTGTCGTGCGGGCATAATCTGGCCCGCACGTATCATTGGAATCGTGCCGTTCGATCATGTTGTGTCCGGCTTGCCATGAGTCAGGTGTACGCAGGCTGCGAGGGGCATGACTCACAAGGGAAGAAATCGCCATGCTCGAAAGTTGTCAGAATGCTCAGGAACGCTGGGGTGGGGTGCATCTGCTGATCGACCGCTGGTTGCAGGAGCGTCACGAACTGGTTCGGGCCTATGATGCGCTCGGCGACAAGCCCGAGGCGCTGGGAGAAAGCCGCAAGCCGCTGCAAGAGTTTTGCGGTGTGCTGGTTGACTACGTCTCCGCTGGCCATTTCGAGATCTACGAACAACTGACGAGCGAAGCCAAGGCCTTCAACGACAAACGTGGCCTGGAGCTCGCCGATCAGATCTATCCGCGCATCGACGTCATTACCGAAAAGCTGCTGGCCTTCAATGACCTGTGCGATGAAGGCAAGTGCGTAGCGGAAAAATTCAAGGAATTGGGTGGCCTGCTGCATGAACGTTTCGAGCTGGAAGACTGCCTGATCGAAGTGCTGCACAACGCCCATAAGGAAGAGGCCGCGGTCCAGGCTTGAAAGCCCTGCGGCGATAAAAAAACGGTGCGCATTGCGCACCGTTTTTCGTTTTCGCCAACGTCAGATCGTCGCACCCAGCAACTCGATTTCAAACACCAGTGGCGTGAACGGCGGGATCACATCCCCGGCACCTTCGGCGCCATAGGCCAGGGTCGAAGGAATCACCAATCGCCATTTCGCGCCTACCGGCATTTGCGGTAATGCACTGCGCCAGCCGTCGATCACGCTGTCGAGGTTGAACCACTGAGCCTGGCGGTTGGAATCGAATACCGTGCCGTCGGGCAGCCGCCCCGTGTACAACACCTGGACCTTGCCGTGAGGGCCGGCTTTTGCTCCGTTGCCTGGCTTGAGTTCGGTCAGCAGGATGCCGTCGGCCAATTGCTGTACGCCTGGTCGGTTCTTCTCTTCGTTGAGAAACTTCTGTTCCGTCTTCAGCGCGACCTCGACCTGCGGTGTCGTCGACTGAGGACTCAGTTGTGCCTGGTGTTCGGCGAGGATCTGTTCGATGCGTTCATCCTTGAGGGCCAATGGCTTGCCCTGATAGGCATGCTGCAAACCTTCCACCAACGCCTGGATCTGCAAATCGGGTACGTCCTGGCGAAGACGCTCACCCAGGCTCGCGCCCAAGCTGTAGGCCAGGTCGTGAGCATCGCTTGCGCTGGTTTTATCGGCGGCCTGGGTCGTGGTGCAGACCATGCACAAGCATAAAAACAGGTGACGCAACATGTGTACTTTCTCCGGCCTCGAATCGAGGGATTATGCCAGTGCGAATGTCGGTGCAAGTGGATCGTACCGGCAGTGGCTCAGAAGATTTTTCGTCCCTTGCAACGCAACGTCCTGTGTACTGTCAACATGCCCTAGCGGCGGTTGCAGCAGAGGTCTAGTATGAGCCGCACTCACGTCAGTCAGGAGGTAAACCATGTCGGCCCCCAAGAAGCCTGTAAATACTCCGTTGCACTTGCTCCAACAACTCTCGGGCAGCCTGCTCGAGCATTTGGAAAATGCCTGCTCCCAAGCCCTGGCTGATGCTGAAAAACTGCTCGCCAAACTGGAAAAACAACGCGGCAAAGCGCAGGAAAAACTGCACAAGTCCCGCACCAAACTGCAAGAAGCAGCCACCGCCGGCAAGGCCAAGGCGCAGGCCAAGGCCAAGGACGCCGTCAAAGAACTCGAAAACCTGCTCGATGCCTTGAAGGATCGTCAGTCCGAAACCCGTGCCTACATCTTGCAACTCAAGCGTGATGCCCAGGAAAGCCTGAAGCTGGCCCAGGGTGTCGGTCGCGTGCAAGAGGCTGCCGGCAAGGCACTGACCCTTCGTGCTGCCAAGCCTGTCGCTGTATCGGCCAAAAAGCCGGCCGCTAAACCTGCTGCGGTTAAAACACCGGCCAAACCTGCCGCGAAAGCGCCAGCCAAAGCAGCGAGCAAGCCTGCTGCCAAACCGGCAGTGGCAAAACCTGTCGCGGCCAGCGCAGCTAAACCGGCTGCGAAAAAACCGGCCGTGAAAGCGGTCGCCAAACCGGCTGCTAAACCCGCTGCCAAGCCTGCCGCCAAAGTGGCTGCTGCCAAACCTGCTGCAGCAAAAACCACCACGGCCAAGCCAGCTGTCAAAGCGGCCGCGAAACCCGTTGCTGCCAAAACTGCCGCCAAGCCAGCGGCGGCAAAAACAGCGGCTGCCAAACCTGCTGTGGCTAAACCTGCCGTAGCCAAGCCAGCCGTAGCCAAGCCTGCTGCCAAATCGACGGCCAAGCCGACCACTGCAAAAGCGCCTGCAAAAACGGCGGCTAAACCTGCTGCCAAGCCTGCTGCTGCGAAGCCGGCCGCTGCCAAGCCTGCCGCCAAGCCAGCCGCGAAACCGGCTGTGAAGAAACCCGCCACCGCAAAACCAACGACCGCTGCGGCCAAGCCTGCGGCACCGTCGCCGGCACCCGCTGCATCGCCCGCTCCATCCGCCAGCACACCTGCTCCGGCGGTGAACCCGACTGTCGCCACGACGCCGGCCACCAGCACCCCAACCAGCGCTTCCTAAGGTTTTAAACCGCAGGCTCCGACACGGCGACGCGCAACAGATGCAGCGCGTCGCCGTGTGATGGGTCGGTACTCGCCACCCACCCTTGCAGCCATTGCTCGGCGTCGACCGGTCGTCCTCCAGGCCAATCCGTGGTCGCCGCTTCCAGTCGTTTCAATAGCTGCCGTTCAGCCTCCAGCTCCAGCTTCTTGATTTCTTCGCGCAGATTATCGAGTTCGGTGTCTTGCTGGGCACGGTCTTTCCATTGGGTGCGAAGGGCCCGCAAAGGCTGTATGACTTCCATGTCCCAGGTGTCGGCCAGTTGTTGAAGTTGCAGCAGCCTTCGTTCGTTGCAAGCCACACCGCGTTGCGCCAGCCATAAACCACACAGCAGCAGGCAGACGCTCGCACCGGCTTTTTGCAGGGTCAGGCATGCCTGCTCTACACCAGGCCTGGCATAGAGATCGAGGGAAAAACTCCACAGGTCAGAGGACATCGTGCTACTCGCGCCAGTTGCGAGCGAAGCTGGTAGACTCCGCCGCCATTATGATCCGACTTCAGAACCTGACTTTACAGCGTGGCCCGCAACGTCTGCTAGAAGACGCCGAGCTGACCCTGCACGCCGGCCACAAAGCTGGCCTCATCGGTGCCAACGGCGCCGGCAAATCGAGCCTGTTCGCCTTGTTGCGAGGCGAGTTGCACCCGGACTCCGGTGATTGCTCGCTGCCGGCCGACTGGCGCATCGCCCACATGCGCCAGGAGGTCGATACCCTCGAACGGCTGGCGGTGGATTACGTGCTCGATGGCGACGTGCGCCTTCGCCAGGTCCAGCGGGACCTGGCCGCCGCCGAAGCGGCCCACGACGGCGCCGCGCTGGCTCGTCTGCATTCCGAGCTCGACACTGCCGACGGCTACACCGCCGACGCCCGTGCGCGCAAATTGCTGGCGGGACTGGGCTTTACCAACGAACAGATGGACCGTCAGGTCGGCGATTTTTCCGGTGGCTGGCGGATGCGCCTGAACCTGGCACAGGCCTTGATGTGCCCTTCGGATCTGCTGTTGCTCGACGAGCCGACGAACCACCTGGACCTCGACGCCATCATCTGGCTCGAGGACTGGCTCAAGAGTTATCCGGGCACGCTGTTGCTGATTTCCCACGACCGCGACTTCCTCGATGCCGTGGTGGATCATGTGGCCCATGTCGACCAACGCAAGCTGGTCTTGTATCGCGGCGGCTACACCGCTTTCGAGCGCGCCCGTGCCGAGCGACTGGCCCAGCAACAGCAGGCCTACGAAAAGCAGCAGGCGCAGCGTGCGCACATGGAAAGTTACATCGCCCGCTTCAAGGCCCAGGCCACCAAGGCCCGTCAGGCCCAGAGCCGGATCAAGGCGTTGGAGCGCATGGAAGAGCTTTCCGCGGCCCACGTCGATTCACCGTTCGATTTCGTGTTCCGCGAATCCACCAAGATTTCCAGTCCGCTGATCGACCTGTCCGACGCACGCCTGGGCTATGGCGACAAGACCGTGCTGGAGAAAGTCAAATTGCAACTGACGCCGGGTGCACGGATCGGGTTGCTGGGCCCCAACGGTGCCGGTAAGTCGACCCTGATCAAGAACCTCTCCGGCGAGCTTCAGCCCCTGGCCGGACGCCTGACCCGTGGCGAGAACACCGTGGTTGGCTACTTTGCCCAGCATCAGCTGGACTCCCTCGATGCCAAGGCCAGCCCCTTGCTGCATTTGCAGCGCCTGGCACCGACCGAGCGCGAGCAGACCTTGCGTGATTTCCTCGGTGGGTTCGACTTCCGGGGTGGCCGCATCGACGAGCCGGTACTGAATTTTTCCGGGGGTGAAAAAGCCCGCCTGGCATTGGCGCTGATCGCCTGGGGACGACCGAACCTGTTGTTGCTCGACGAACCGACCAACCACCTGGACCTGGAAATGCGCCTGGCCTTGACCATGGCGTTGCAGGAATTCAGCGGTGCAGTATTGGTGGTGTCCCACGACCGGCATTTGCTCAAGAGCACCACGGATAATTTCTTCCTGGTGGCCGATGGCAAGGTCGAGGAATTCGACGGTGACCTGGAAGACTATGCGCGCTGGCTGGTGGAATACCGCCAGCGCAACGCGCCGGTCAGCACCACGCCGGTGAACCCGGACAAGACTGACAAGAAAGCCCAGCGCCAGGCCGCGGCGGCGCTGCGTCAACAGTTGGCGCCCCATAAGCGCGAGGCCGATAAGCTCGAGGCCGAGCTGGGCAAGGTGCACGAGAAACTGCAGAAGATCGAAACCAGCCTGGGCGACAGTGGTCTCTACGAAGCGGCGCGCAAGGATGAGTTGCGCGATCTGTTGGCCGAACAGGCCCGGTTGAAGATTCGTGAAGCGGAGCTTGAGGAGGCGTGGATGCAAGCCCTGGAGTTGCTGGAAACCCTGCAGGCGGAGCTGGAGGCGCTTTCCTGATGGAAGCGTTGACCATGCCCATACCCGTGATGTGGATCGAGCCGATCTGGCTCGGCGTACAAGTGCTGTTGATCCTGCTGGCCGGTTACGTCGCACAGCGTTTCGTGGCGCGTGCCCTCACGGGCCTTGGCGAGCGTTATCCCATTCCGCCGCAACTGGTGATCATCCTGCGCGGCGTGCTGCGCTGGTTGATCATGGGCAGTGCGATGCTCGTGGTGCTCGAACGCCTGGGCGTCTCCGCCACGGTGTTGTGGACGGCGTTGTCGGGGTTTGTCGCCGTGGCGGCGGTGGCGTTCTTCGCCATTTGGAGCGTGCTGTCCAATCTGCTGTGCGCTGTCTTGATCTACACCGTCGGTCCGTTTCGCCTGGGGGATGTGGTCGAGCTGGTGGAGGCCACCGACAAACCCGGTATCAAGGGCCGGGTGGTGGCGATCAACTTGCTGTACACCACCTTGATCGAGCCCGAGGAACTCGGCACCGGCAGTTCCATGATCCAGGTGCCCAACAGCCTGTTTTTCCAGCGTTCGGTCCGTCGCTGGCGTGGCAGCGAGGCGTTTCCGGTCGGCGGGTTCCTCGAGTAGCCCCCCGAGTGATAAAAAGCGGTGGTCAACTGCCCGCCGGCGCATTAGCTTAGTCGTTTAGACGAATCTGAGCCGAGGTGTGCAATGCTGCTGGAAACATGGCTGGCGTTTTTCGCCGCTTGCTGGGTGATCAGCCTGTCGCCGGGCGCCGGTGCCATTGCATCGATGTCCAGCGGTCTACAGTACGGTTTCTGGCGCGGCTACTGGAACGCCCTGGGCCTGCAATTGGGCCTGGCCTTGCAGATCGTGATCGTCGCCGCGGGTGTTGGCGCGATCCTCACCGCGTCGGCTACGGCGTTCTATGCCATCAAGTGGTTTGGCGTTGCCTACCTGGTCTACCTGGGCATCAAACAGTGGCGGGCCATCCCCGGCGACATCAGCGACGACGCGGCGGTGCGGCCTATCGGCAACCCCATGGCGCTGGTGTTCCGCGGTTTCCTGGTCAACATCAGCAACCCCAAGGCCCTGGTCTTCATGTTGGCGGTGCTGCCGCAGTTCATCGACCCTCATGCGCCCCTGGTCAAGCAGTACCTGATCCTGGGCGTGACCATGATCTGCGTCGACCTTGTCGTCATGGCCGGCTACACCGGGCTGGCATCGAAGGTTCTGCGCCTGTTGCGTACGCCCAAGCAGCAACGGCGGATGAACCGGACCTTTGCAGGGTTGTTCATCGGCGCGGCGGGTTTGCTGGCGACGATCCGCAAGGCGGCGGTGTAAAGCCGAACGAAACCTGTGGCGAGGGGATACATACCCTCGCCACAAGGGATCGCTGAACCTTCAGCGCAGGATCACCGGCGCGCTATCCCTGGGCAGGTTATTGCGCTGCACCGGCTCGCCGGGTTGCTGGTAGCTCGGGCCACCGAGCTGTTCGCTCATCTGCCGCGCCACATCTTCGCCCAGCGCCTTGGACACCTCGCGCACGACCCGTGGGCGATTCAGGCTGATGCGCACGTCCCGGTGGTTCAACAGCTTGGTGTCCTGGCCTTCCCCCATGGCGGTGAACGCCGAGGTGATCTCGAAGGTCCTGGTGTTGATCAGGCTGAAGTCGGCCACCAGGGTCAGGGCGAGTACCGCCGAGTAGCTGTCGGTGTTGGCCAGTTCGTTGACGTCGCGGGTGAAGTCGATGTCCGACACGGTGCCGAAGAGCACGTAGTCGGCGCCCTTGAAGTGGCCGGCCTTGATGCGCTTGATCACGTCATAGACATCGCCCTTGGACGACGCGGTGTAGGGCGTGCCTTGCACCAGCTGGAACATCCCGCTGCGCAGGATCTCACCCTTGATGTCACCGGTGAACTTGCGCAGTTCACCCTGCTCGATATAGCTGCTGGTGGCTTCCATCTCGTCGTAGCTCGACGATGCACTGGCGCTGTAGGCGCCCGCCTGGAAGTTGCTCTGGGCCGAAACCGTATGGATGTATTCTTCCACCCGCTCCTGATACGCCAGGTCGGTGACGGCGACTTTCGGGGCCGCCTGCGCGCCGAACGCACAGGCCAGGGCCATGATGCCTATCCATGTGCGCATGGCTCAGCGCTCCGTGGTCTTGCGGATTTCTTTCTCGTCCATCCACTCGGCCAGACCGCTCTCGACGTCGATCAGTTGCAGGCTGAATTTGTAGAAGACGTCCTTGTAGTCGCTGCTGCGCTTGACGATCGAACTGATGGAGCCTTCGAGACGGTACTTGGCGGCGATCATGTTGCCGGTCTTGGCCACGGTACTCTTCTTGTACAGGCCGCTCTGGTTCTGCAGCTTGAGCTGGTCGACCTGGCTGTCCATGGCATTGTTGTCGCTGGCAAAGCGCGCCGCGCCGGTCTTCATCAACTGGGTCTTGATGCTGGTGGTGATCTCGCGGGTATCGATGTACTCGCTGGTCTTGTTCTTCACATCATAAACCTGGACCACGGGACGGCCCTGCAGGATGCCGGACTGGGCCAGGGAGCGGGTCATGGATTCGGCGATCATCTGCAGGTCGGTGGAACCGAACTCGTTGGTCACGGTTTCCACGGCCTTGGTGTCGCCGTAGGTGATGTTCTTGTTGCCCAATACCGGGGAGTTGTTGGCGCAGCCGCTGACCAGCAGGGCAGCGAGGGCGAGGGATGAAATGCGTAGAAACATGTGGGGCCTCTCAAAACTGAAAAAGGGAACGGTGCGCGGTGCCAGTCAGGCTTGCCCTCAAGGCGTGTTGATTTCCAACCGGAAATCCACGGCCTTGGGTGTCGGAGCGATGGCCGGCAGGAAGCTGGTCTGTTCGCCATAGAGCGTCAGGCTTTTCCAGGTTTCTTCCTCGGCGATAGGGAAACCTTCAGGTCCCAGCCAGGCGAAGCGGTAGTACATCGTCTTGTTGTTGTAGCTGGTATTACTCAGCTGCACGTTGACGGTCATGTAGCCGTTTTCCCGCGCCACGCGCATGGCGCCCACCACGATGTTCTTGGTTTTGCCCATGGCCACGACCTTGCTGGCAGCGCTGCCCGGTTCCGGTGGCGGCGGGGTGGCGCAGCCGGCCAGCAAGGCCAGGGCGCCGACGGCGATCAGTTTTAAACGCATGTGAGCAAGACTCCGTTCTTAAGGTTGCTTGAGGCTGGCGATGGCGGTCGGGTTGGCGCTCGGGATCACCCGGGCGGCCAGGCCACCGGCGAAGACCTGATTGCCCACGGCCCGCAGGCTGACCACCTGGTAACGCTGATCGACGACCACCTTGACCACGGAGCCGCCTATCGCGCTTGGCAGGGTGATTTCATGCTCGCCTTTCTTCAGGCGCAGGCGGACCACCTGGGTGTAGTCCGGCAAGGTGCGCCAGGTACGGGTGTCGGCACCTTCGAGCACGGCCGAGGTGAGGCCCACGGCCAGCCCGGCCAGCGGATTGGTTTCGTTGATCTGCTTTTGCGCCACGCCACGGGTGATGGCCCGCACGGTGGTGCGCAGGATGATGCCCGGCATGTCATCGCGCAGGGCGCGGCGGGACATGGCGGTGGTGCTGTTGAGCTGGGTCAGGTCCAGTTGCCGGCCGTCGACACCGATCTGGGCGAAGGCAGCTGTGGACGTGTCGGGCTTGATCACCGGGAACGACAATGGCGTGATGACGACATTGCCGCTGATGGGCAGGGGCAGGGGGATGCGGATCGAATCACGGGACGGCGCCAGGCCACTTTGCACCACGATCAGGACGTCGCTGTCATCGTTCTTTGCGGCAGGCTTGTCGAGGTTGAGCAATGCCTGTTCCAGCAGCGGGGTGTTGGGACGCAGCTCGGCGGCTTTGCGATAACCCGGTGCGGCCAGGTTTTTCTCGCCCAGGGCCTCATAGACGAAACCGGCCAGATAATGGCTGAATGCGCTCTGATAGCTGTTCTTGAGGCCGACCACTTCCGGGGCGTCGAGACTGGCCACCGGATAGCCCTGCAGGTCCTTGTACTCGGTCCTGACCCCTTGCTGCTCGGCCTCTTCTTCGCGCTTGAGGTACTGCTTGTCCCGCAGATCGGCGATCACCGCTTCGCGTTCGTGGGTCTTCTTGATTTGGGTCCGAGCGCCGTCAAAGTCATTCACGGCCAGCAGGTTCAGGGCCATCTGCGTGGTCAGCATGACCTTTTCGTAGTCATACCCTTCGTAGCGCCGGACCTTGTCGTTGACCAGGAAGCTACCGAATTGCGCCACGTACTTGGCGGTGTCGAGCTTGACCGCATCTTCCCATTGGCCGACCTGCTGGTCGGCGCTGGTCCAGGCCGCCTGGCTGCCGGACAGATCGCCCTTGGCGCGCAGCAACTCGCCTTTTTCGAAGAAGTACAACAGGTCCTTGTCCTTGCTGTTGTTTTTTTCCAGCAGGGTCAGGGCCGCATCGACGTTGCCAGAGGCGAGCTGTTGGTTGGTCTGGGCCAGTTCGCTGTCGTAATTACGGAAAACCGAACAGCCTGACAGCAAGGTGATCGCACCGAGAGCGACCGAGAAAACGGCACGGGAGGCCATAAACATTCTTCCCTGAGGTATCAGCCGGGTGTGCGGGTCGGGCTGGGGCGATCCACGGACATGCGTCGGAACGCTGTCGGTTCCTCGCATTCGGAGGAGCTTTTTTTGCCTCGGACATCGAGAAGGCGGCGGGATTATAAACATGGCCGTTGGCTATGTAATGGCTTTTCAATTCCTAAATGCCGTTTTTGTGACATCACTTCCAAAGCATGAAGATCCGATGAAAAAGCATCAGCGATGCATATCGGCGCTTGAGTCGAAGGCTGTGGACGTGAACAATGTGTTACTTCTTATTTCCAACTGAGAATTGTTGATGATTGCCCCGCTTCGTTTTCTGGGCTGGCTTGCACTGCCATTGCTGGCCCTGTGTAGCCCCCATTTGCTGGCCGACACCCTTGAAGGCGCCCCACAGGCGCTGCATCTGCTGGACTACATCGGTGCGGATTACCCGGCGACGGTGGAAGCGGGGAAGGTCATCGACGAGTCCGAATACCGCGAACAACTGGAATTCATCCAAGTGCTGGAGGGGCTGGTCGTTGCGCTGCCGGCCAAGCCGGAAAAGGCCGAGCTGACACAGGGCATCGGCGCCCTGCGTAACGCGATCAGCCAACGCCAGGATGGCGCCGAGGTGGCCCGAATGGCCCGCCAGATGGGGGCCCGGCTGGCGGTGGCCTATGAGGTCAGCCAGGCACCGGTCATCACCCCGGACCCCGCGCGCGGGGCACCGCTGTACGCTCAGAACTGCTCGGTTTGCCATGGCGACAGCGGCGCTGGCGATGGCCCCGCCGGTGTCGGCCTGGAGCCGCCGCCCGCCAACCTGCGCGACAGCAAACGCCTGGACAACCTGAGCCTCTACGCCATCTACAGCACCCTCGGCCTGGGCGTCGAAGGCACCGACATGCCGGCGTTCGCCGACCAGCTCGACGACCGTCAGCGCTGGGACCTGGCGACCTACATTGCCAGCTTCAGTGCCGATCCGGCCGCCGCGAAGGGCGAGCAGACCTTCAATCTCGCCGACCTGGCTCGCCAGACGCCGGCCGAAGTCCTCGCGACGCAAGGCCCAGCCGCTGCGGCCACCTTCCGCGCCCAGCGTGCCCAGCCGCCCCAGGTCCAGCGCGGCCCGGCGCAATTGCTCGACTACACTGCCGCCACCTTGGATAAAAGCATCGCGGCCTACCGTGCCGGTGAGCATGACCAGGCCTACGACCTGTCGGTAGCCGCCTATCTGGAAGGTTTCGAGCTGGTGGAGAGCTCGCTGGATAACGTGGATGCAAACGTGCGCAAGGATACGGAAAAAGCCTTGATGGCCTACCGTCAGTCCTTGCAGGACGGCCTGCCGGTGGAGCAGGCCGAACAGCGCCTGGCGGCGGCGAAGGCCAAGCTGGAGGAATCCGCGGGCTTGCTGGGCGGCGATGGCCTGAGCTGGTCGCTGAGCTACATTTCCGGCCTGCTGATCCTGTTGCGTGAGGGGCTGGAAGCGATTCTGGTACTGGCGGCCATCCTGGCATTCCTGCGCAACACCGGCCAGCAATCGGCGGTTCGCAGCGTCAACGTCGGTTGGGGGCTGGCGTTGCTCGCCGGTCTGGCGACCTGGGGCTTGGCTGCCTATGTAATCGATGTCAGCGGTGCCCAGCGTGAGCTGCTCGAAGGCGCAACGGCGCTGTTCGCCAGTGTGATGGTGTTGTGGCTGGGTGTCTGGATGCACGACCGGCGTCACGCCGCGGCCTGGCAGGACTACATCAAGAGCAGCCTGGTGGGCGGTGGTGGCCGCTTCGGTTTCGCTGTCCTGGCGTTCTTCTCAGTCTACCGCGAGCTGTTCGAAGTGATCCTGTTCTATGAAACCCTATGGCTGCAGGCCGGCCCCGCCGGGCATAACGCCGTGCTGGCCGGAGGCGCGACGGCGCTGGTGCTGCTGGTCGGGTTGGCCTGGGTGATCCTGCGCGGTTCGGCGCGTCTGCCATTGGCGCTGTTCTTCAGCATCAACGCGGCATTGCTGTGTGCGCTGTCGGTGGTATTCGCCGGCCATGGCGTGAAGGCATTGCAGGAGGCGGGGATCTTCGGGACCCGTCCGGTGCCGTTCTTCGATTTCGATTGGTTGGGCATCCACGCCGACGCTTATTCGCTGGCGGCCCAGGTGGTCGCGATCGTGGCGATTGTGGTGCTGTACGGGCGCAGCTGGGTGGCGGAGAAGCGGCGGGCTCAGGTTTTCTGATCACCTTTGTGGGAGCGAGCAAGCCCGCTCCCACAGAGAACGCGACGGTATCAGGCGTCGTTCTCGTGGGTCAGCTCCAGCACACGGTCCACCAGCTTGTTGATGCCCGATGCCGCTTCGCTGATGTTTTGCGCCAGCATGTAGGCCGGGGTGCTGACCAGTTTGCGAGCGGTGTCCTCGACGATGTCTGTCACTGGGCAATCTGTATGGGTGCCGCCCATTCTGGTCACCGCGGCGGCTGTGTCGGTATCGGTGCCGATGGTGCAGATCACGCCTGGACCATAGATCTTCGCTGCCAGGGCAGGGGAAATACAGATCAGCCCCACTGGTTTGCCGGCCTCGGCGAAGGCCTCGGCCAGCGCCAGGACTTCTGGCTGGACGGTGCAGCCTGCGCCTTCGACGGCAAAATTGGACAGGTTCTTCGCCGACCCGAAGCCTCCGGGCACGATCAAGGCATCGAAGTCCTCGGCCCTGGCCTCGCGCAAATCCTTCACGTTGCCTCGGGCAATCCGGGCCGACTCCACCAGCACGTTTCGGCTTTCGGGCATCTCTTCACCGGTCAGGTGATTGATCACATGCAATTGGGCGATGTTGGGTGCAAAGCACTGCACCTGCGCGCCGCGTTGGTCGAGGCGTAGCAAGGTGATCACGCTTTCATGGATCTCGGCGCCGTCGTACACGCCACAGCCGGAAAGGATCACTGCAACTTTTTTGCTCATGGGCTTTTCTCCAGATTCATGGCGTTAAATGTCCACTAATTTGTCACTCGTTGCCATAGGGTTATCGGGCCGCTACACCTAATCTGCCGACTATCTCCCTGCCTCGCATGACTGGGTCGCATCATGAATTTCATTCTGTATGCCGTGCCGTTCTTCTTCGTGTTGATTGCCGTCGAACTGTTGGCCGATCGCTGGCGTGGTGTCAGCCATTACCGCGTGGCTGATGCGATCAACAGCCTCAGCACCGGCGTGCTGTCTACTACCACCGGGTTGTTGACCAAGGGCGTAGGCCTGGTGACCTATGCCTTCGCCCTGGAGCACCTGGCCGTTTTCCGATTGCCCGCCGACCGGGCCTGGGTCTGGGTTCTGGCTTTTGTGTTCTACGACTTCTGTTACTACTGGCTGCATCGCATGGGGCATGAACGCAACATTCTCTGGGCCGCCCATTCGGTGCATCACCAGAGTGAGGACTACAACCTCTCCACCGCATTGCGCCAGACCAGTACAGGGTTCCTGTTGAGTTGGATTTTCTACCTGCCACTGGCCGTGTCGGGTGTCCCGCTGGTGGTGTTCGTCAGCGTCGCGGCGCTGAATCTGCTGTATCAGTTCTGGGTCCATACCCAGCACATTCCCAAGCTCGGTTGGCTGGAGTGGTGCTTCGTTACGCCGTCCAATCATCGTGCCCACCATGCGCAGAACCTTCTCTATATGGATCGCAACTACGGAGGGGTGTTCATTATTTGGGACCGTCTGTTCGGCACCTTCCAGGAGGAAGACGAGAATGAACCGGTGATTTTTGGCGTGACCACACCGTTGGCCAGCTGGAATCCCTTGTGGGCCAACCTGCAGTTCTACGCCCAACTGTGGGCCGACGCCCGGCGGGCCGAACGGTGGTGGGACAAGCTACGGATCTGGTTCATGCCCACCGGTTGGCGGCCGGCGGACGTCGCTGCGAAGTATCCTCTGAACAAACCGGACCTGAGCCGGTTTCGCAAGTTCGAGGTGCCGCTGGACGTACGCCAGCAGTGGTACGTGGCGCTGCAATTCTGTGCCTACATTGCGCTGGGCAGTTATTTGATGAATCTGGAGAGCAGCTTGCCGGTCGCCGCCTTGATGTTGGGGTGGGGGGCGGTGGCGTTCGGGGTGTTCGTGCTGGGCGTCGCCCTGGAGAATCGACCTTGGGCGTTGCGGTTGGAGCTGTTGCGGTTGGCCTCGAACCTGCCCTTGGTATGGCTGGCGCCCCTGGTCGGATTATGGCCGGCCAGCGCTCAGCTCAGCGCCATAGCCTGGGCCGGGGTACGTTGTTACAGCCTGCTCAGCGGGATTGGCTTGTATTGCTGCCGCAACCGGCTCACTCGCTGGGTGTCGTAGGTTCGCCCGACCTGGCTTGCTCCAGCCGCTCGGCCTCGAGGACTTTCCTGGCCAGTCGGGCATTCTTTAGCCGGCGGCGCAGCCACAGTCCAAAACCCAACACCAGCAGGCTGCCGAGCACCCACAGTTCATATTTCTTGATGCTGGGCAGAATGGTCTCGAGCGCGGCTCCGAAGTGGTACGCCGCCGCGGCCAGCGCGGTGGCCCAGATGGCTGCGCCAATGCCGTTGAGCAAGAGGTAGCGGCCCGGCGGATAGCCCGAGAGGCCGATAGCCACCGGCATCACCGTGCGCAGGCCGTAGACGAAGCGAAAGCTCAGAACCCAGATGTCCGGATGCCGACGAATGTGCTCCAGTGCGCGGTCACCCATCAACTGCCAGCGGGGCTTGCGAGCCAGTAGCTTGCGCCCATGCTTGCGTCCCAGGAAATACCACAGCTGATCGCCCGCGTAGCTGCCGCAGAATGCAACGACGACCACCAGGTTGATGTCCATGTAGCCACGGAACGCCAGGAAGCCTGCGAGCACGAGGATGGTTTCACCCTCGAAGAACGTGCCGATAAACAGGGCCAGGTAGCCGAAGTCATGTAGAAATTGTTGGAGCATTGTCTGGGTGCTGGCGAAATGAACGCGCAGCCTAACCCTTCAGACACATTCAGGAAAGTATCGAAATGTGTCTCGACGTGAACAATTCCTACAACGACAATAACTGCGACGACGGGTCACAGGTCCAGAACATTGCCGCTCGGGCGCAACACTTCTGTAATGTGTTCGTCATAATGACCGCTTATAACTGTCACGCTTGCCCGTCAGCGCGGGCTCAGGAGTCTGCCGTGAGCTTTACCCCCGCCAACCGTCTTTTCCCCGCCACCCGCCTGCGTCGCAATCGTCGTGATGAGTTCTCTCGTCGGCTCGTGCGTGAAAACGTGTTGACCACCAATGACCTGATCCTGCCGGTGTTCGTGTTGGACGGTGAAAACCGTCGCGAAGCAGTGACGTCGATGCCCGGCGTGGAGCGCCTGACCATCGATCTGTTGCTCGAAGAAGCCGCCAAATGGGTTGAGCTGGGGATTCCGGCGCTGGCGTTGTTCCCGGTAACGCCGCCGGCGCTCAAATCCCTGGACGCCGCCGAAGCCTGGAATCCAGAGGGCATCGCCCAGCGAGCGACCCGCGCCTTGCGCGAGCGTTTCCCTGAGTTGGGTGTAATCACCGACGTTGCGCTGGATCCGTTCACCACCCACGGACAGGACGGCATCCTCGATGAAGAGGGCTATGTGCAGAACGACGTCACGGTCGATGCGCTGGTCAAGCAGGCGCTGTCCCACGCCGAGGCCGGCGCCCAGGTAGTGGCGCCGTCGGACATGATGGACGGTCGCATCCAGGCGATCCGCGAAGCTCTTGAAGTGGCGGGTCACGTCAATGTGCGGATCATGGCCTATTCGGCCAAGTACGCCAGCGCCTATTACGGTCCGTTCCGCGATGCCGTCGGTTCGGCCCTGAACCTGGGCAAGGCCAACAAGGCCTCCTATCAGATGGACCCTGCCAACAGCCAGGAAGCCTTGCACGAAGTGGCGGCGGACTTGTCGGAAGGGGCCGACATGGTGATGGTCAAGCCGGGCATGCCGTACCTCGACATTCTCTGCCGGGTCAAAGACGAATTCAAAGTGCCGACCTTTGTCTACCAGGTCAGCGGCGAGTACGCCATGCACATGGCGGCGATCCAGAACGGCTGGTTGAGCGAAGGGGTGATTCTCGAATCCTTGACCGCTTTTAAACGCGCCGGCGCTGATGGCATCCTGACTTACTTCGCCGTGCGCGCTGCCCAATTGCTACGAGAGCAGAAATAGCCTCCCAGGAACTTGCGATGAATACCGAAGGACTCACTGAAGTTGCCGTAAAAGACGCTCAACCCGTGGTCGAGCAAATCGACGAGACGCCACCGGAGCTGGAGCCTGCTCCCCCGGTGGCTACCGAGCCAGCCCCGGTTCCGGCGATTGCGATCCCCAACCTGGATGACAGCAGCCTGTACATCCATCGCGAGTTGTCGCAACTGCAATTCAACATCCGCGTGCTGGAACAGGCGCTGGACGAGTCTTATCCGTTGTTGGAGCGGCTGAAGTTCCTGCTGATCTTTTCCAGCAACCTCGATGAGTTCTTCGAGATTCGCGTCGCCGGCCTGAAGAAGCAGATCACCTTCGCCCGCGAACAGGCCGGCGCCGACGGCCTGCAACCCCATCAGGCCCTGGCGCGCATCAGCGAACTGGTTCACGACCAGGTCGACCGCCAGTATGCGATCCTCAACGACATTCTGTTGCCGGAGCTGGAAAAGCATCAGGTGCGCTTCATTCGTCGCCGCTATTGGACCACCAAGCTCAAGGCCTGGGTGCGCCGCTATTTCCGTGACGAGATTGCGCCTATCATCACGCCGATCGGCCTTGACCCGACTCACCCGTTTCCGTTGCTGGTCAACAAGAGCCTGAACTTCATCGTCGAGCTGGAGGGCATCGATGCCTTCGGTCGCGATTCCGGTCTGGCGATCATCCCCGCGCCACGCCTGTTGCCGCGCATCATCCGTGTGCCGGAGGACGTCGGCGGCCCTGGCGACAACTATGTATTCCTGTCGTCGATGATCCATGCCCACGCCGATGACCTGTTCCAAGGCATGAAAGTGAAGGGTTGCTACCAATTCCGCCTGACGCGTAACGCCGACCTGTCGGTGGACACCGAGGACGTCGAGGACCTGGCCCGCGCCCTGCGCGGTGAGCTGTTCTCCCGGCGCTATGGCGATGCGGTGCGCCTGGAAGTGGCCGACACCTGCCCGAAACATCTGTCCGATTACCTGCTCAAGCAGTTCAACCTGCATGAGACCGAGCTGTACCAGGTCAATGGCCCGGTCAACCTCACCCGTCTGTTCAGCATCACCGGCCTGGACAGTCATCCGGAACTGCAATATTCGCCGTTCACGCCACAGATCCCGAAATTGCTGCAAAACAGCGAGAACATTTTCAGCGTGATCAGCAAGCAGGACATCCTGCTGTTGCACCCGTTCGAGTCGTTCACTCCGGTAGTCGACCTGCTGCGCCAGGCCGCCAAGGACCCGCACGTCCTGGCGGTGCGCCAGACCCTGTACCGCAGCGGCGCCAACTCGGAAATCGTCGATGCCTTGGTGGATGCGGCGCGAAACGGCAAGGAGGTCACGGCGGTGATCGAATTGCGGGCGCGCTTCGATGAAGAGTCCAACCTGCAACTGGCCAGCCGTCTGCAAGCGGCCGGCGCGGTGGTGATCTATGGCGTGGTCGGCTTCAAGACCCACGCCAAGATGATGCTCATCCTGCGGCGCGAGGCCGGTGAGATTGTGCGTTACGCCCACCTGGGCACCGGCAACTACCACGCGGCCAACGCCCGTCTATACACCGACTACAGCCTGCTGACGTCCGACGATGCCTTGTGCGAAGACGTCGGCAAACTGTTCAGCCAGTTGATCGGCATGGGCAAGACCTTGCGCATGAAGAAACTGATGCATGCGCCGTTCACCCTGAAAAAGGGCATGCTCGACATGATCACCCGGGAAACCCAGTTCGCCCTGGATGGCAAGCCGGCGCACATCATTGCCAAGTTCAACTCGCTGACCGATCCGAAAATCATCCGTGCGTTGTACAAGGCCAGTCAGTCGGGCGTGCGCATCGACCTGGTGGTGCGTGGCATGTGCTGCCTGCGCCCGGGCATCCCCGGGGTTTCCCATAACATCCACGTGCGCTCGATCATTGGCCGCTTCCTGGAACACACGCGGGTGTTCTACTTCCTGAATGGTGGCGAGGAGCAGATGTTCCTGTCCAGCGCCGACTGGATGGAGCGCAACCTCGACAAGCGCGTCGAGACCTGCTTCCCGGTAGAGGGCAAGAAACTGATCCTGCGGGTGAAGAAAGAGCTGGAAAGCTACCTCACCGACAATACCCACAGTTGGAGCCTGCAATCGGACGGCCGCTACATCCGTAACACGCCGACAGGCAACCAGAACCCACGCAGCGCCCAGGCGACCTTGCTGGAGCGCTTGAGCAGCCCGGTGCTGCCGGTTCGCTAGAGGTTTGCGGGAGGGGGCAGGCTCTGCTCCCTCGCCACAGGAGACTCTCACCGCCGCCTGATCAGTGGATATTCAGCACGATCCCGACACGAGCCAGCCATTCCGCTTCCAGGGCGAAGTCGGCCTGGGTCAGTTGGTTTTCTTCCAGCCAGCCGTCGGGAAACATCACATCCAGTTGATCGCCGTCGGCGTGCAGAGCTACCTGGGGCATTTCCTGGGTGCCGCGGATGTGGTGGAACAGGATTGCGAAACGCAGCAACACGCACAGGCGAATCAGCTTGATGCCGTCATCGCCGAACTCAGTGAACTTGTCCTTGGGAATATTGCGCCGGTGGCCACGCACCAGCAGGGCGAGCATTTGCTGGTCTTCCCGGGAAAAACCCGCCAGGTCGGAGTGTTCGATCAGGTAGGCGCCGTGCTTGTGATAATGATAGTGGGCAATGTCCAGGCCCACTTCATGCACCTTGGCGGCCCAGCCCAGCAGTTCGCGCCAGATACCGTCGTTCAGGTCCCAGTCCTCGGCCACCTGGTCGAAGGCGTGCAGCGCCTTGCGTTCGACGCGCACGGCCTGCTCCAGATCGACGTGGTAACGCTCCATGAGCGAACCCAGAGTGCGCTCGCGGACGTCTTCGTGGTGATGGCGTCCCAACAGGTCGTAGAGCACGCCTTCGCGCAGGGCGCCTTCGCAATGGTCCATGCGTTGCAGTTCGAGGGCGTCGAAAATGGCCTCGAGAATCGCCAGGCCGGCCGGGAAAATTGCCCGGCGGTCGGGCTTGATGCCTTCGAAGTCGATCTTGTCCGATTCACCGAGCTTGAACAGCCTGCGCTTGAGCCAGGCCAGGCCCTCGGCGTTGACTTCGCCGTTGCCATGGCCGCCGGCCTTGAGCGCCAGGCCGATGGCGCGAATGGTGCCCGAGGAACCGATGGCTTCGTCCCAGGTCAGGCGGTGCAGGGCGTGTTCGATACTCATGATTTCCAGCCGTGCCGCCGTGTAGGCCTGGGCGTAGCGGGCCGGGGTGATCTTGCCGTCGCGGAAATAACGCTGGGTGTAGCTGACGCAGCCCATTTGCAGGCTTTCGCGCAGCAGGGGCTCGAAGCGCTGGCCGATGATGAACTCCGTACTGCCGCCACCAATGTCCGCCACCAGGCGCTTGCCGGGGGTGTCGGCCAGGGTGTGGGAGACGCCCAGGTAGATCAGGCGGGCTTCTTCACGGCCGGAGATGACTTCCACCGGGTGACCGAGGATTTCCTCGGCGCGGCGGATGAATTCGCCACGGTTGCGCGCCTCGCGCAGGGCGTTGGTGCCCACGATCCGCACTGCGCCCAGGGGCATGCCGTTGATCAATTGTGCAAACCGCTTGAGACAGTCGAGCCCACGCTGGATGGATTCTTCGCTCAGGCGGCGCTCTTCGTCGATGCCGGCAGCCAGCTGGACCTTGTCACCGAGCCGTTCGAGAATCCGTATTTCCCCGTTCTGGGCCTTGGCGACGACCATGTGGAAACTGTTGGAGCCCAGGTCTATGGCGGCGATCAGGGACAGATTCTTGGCTTGGGATGGCGGCATGGTCAGGAAGTCTCGGTCGATAACCTTGCCATCCTGCCACGATCGACCGCTTACGCCAATGATGGAGCCAGGACCGGCGCCACAATGCTTCAGGCCACGGACTCGACCGTCCCGATGAAGTTTGCCAGCTCTGCTGTCTGTGGATGGGCGAACAGCACCTTGGGATCCCCCGCTTCATGCACCTTGCCCTGGTGCATGAATACAAGCTTGTCCCCCACCTCACGGGCGAACCGCATTTCGTGGGTGACCATGATCAATGTCATGCCTTCTTTGGCCAACTGTCGGACCACATTGAGCACTTCATTGACCAGTTCGGGGTCCAGGGCCGAGGTGATTTCATCGCACAGCAAGACCTTGGGGGACATCGCCAGCGCCCGGGCAATGGCTACCCGCTGCTGCTGGCCACCGGAGAGACGCTCCGGGAATGCATCGAATTTCTCGCCGAGCCCGACCCGCTCCAGCATCTGTCGCGCCAGTTCGGCGGCCTTGGCCTTGGATACTTTCTGTACGACCTGAGGGGCGAGCATGACGTTTTCGCCAACGGTCAGGTGCGGGAACAGGTTGAACTGTTGGAACACCATTCCGACTTTCTGGCGCAGACTGCGCAGATCGGCGCGGGCGGCGTCGAGGTATTCGCCGTCCACTTCGATCACACCGTCGTTGATCGATTCCAGGCCATTGAGGGTGCGCAGCAAGGTGGATTTGCCCGAACCGCTGCGGCCGATGATCGCGACCACCTGGCCTTCCTCGATGCTCAGGTCGATGCCTTTGAGTACGTGATGGTCGCCATAGTATTTATGCAGGGCGGAAATTCTAAGCAGAGGCATGCAGTCTCCTTTCCAGGTAGCGCGCACTGAGGGACAAGGGGTAGCAGAGCAGGAAGTAACCGAGGGCCACCAGGCCATACACCATAAAGGGCTCGAACGTGGCGTTGGCGAGCATGCCGCCGGTCTTGGTCAGTTCGGTGAAGCCAATGATCGAGGTGACTGCCGTGCCTTTGATCACTTGCACCGAGAACCCGACGGTCGGTGCCACGGCGATGCGCAGTGCCTGGGGCAGGATCACGTAGCGCAACTGCTCCAGCCGGTTCAGTGCCAGGCTGGAAGAGGCTTCCCATTGGCCATGGGGGATGGCCTCGACGCAACCGCGCCAGATCTCCGCCAGGTAGGCGCTGGTAAACAGCGTGAGGGCAATTGCCGCTGCCATCCAGGGCGAAATCTCCACCCCGGCCAGGGCTACGCCGAAGAACACCAGGAACAGTTGCATCAGCAAGGGTGTGCCCTGGAACAGCTCGATATAGGTACGGGCGACATGGCGGGTCAGGGTGCCCTTGGCGATGCGCAGCACCAGGACCAGCAAACCGATCACGCCCCCACCGATAAACGCCACCAGGGACAACGCCAGGGTCCATTGCAGGCCCGTGAGCAGGTTGCGCACCACGTCCCAGAAAGTGAAATCGCTCATTGGGCGCTCCGGTACAGGCAGCGGCGGCCCAGCCAGTTCAGGAACTGGCGGATCAGCAGCGCCATGCACAAATAGATCAGGGTCGTCAGCGCATAAGTTTCAAAGGCGCGGAAATTGCGCGATTGGATGAAGTTGGCGGCGAAACTCAACTCTTCGGTGGCGATCTGGGAACAGACCGCCGAGCCCAGCATCACGATGATGATCTGACTGCTCAGGGCCGGCCAGACCTTGCCCAGCGCTGGTAGCAGCACCACGTGACGAAAGGCCTCGAAGCGGCTCATCGCCAAGGCCGCAGCGGCTTCCAGCTGTCCTCGAGGGATGGCCTGGATGCCGGCGCGGATAATTTCGGTGGAATAGGCCCCCAGGTTGATCACCATCGCCAACACCGCCGCCTGCCATTCGGAAATCTGCAGGCCCAGGGACGGCAAGCCGAAGAAGATGAAGAACAGCTGCACCAGGAATGGCGTGTTGCGGATCAACTCCACGTACACGCCGAAAATCGCGGCGAATGGCCGGATATCCCACGCTCGCACTACGGCGCCCACGATACCCAGGCCGACCCCGAAGAGTGCGCCTATGGCCGTCAACTCCAGAGTGAACAGCGCGCCGCGCACCAGCAGCTCGGTGTTTTGCACCACCGGCAGGAAATCGAACTGATAAGCCATGCTCAGCCCCTTAAACGTCGTTCAGAGGTCGGCCGGCAGTGGCTGTTTCAGCCAGGTCTGCGAATTTTTCTCCAGGCTGCCGTCTGCCTTGGCCGTGGCGAGGATCTGGTTGACCTTGTCCAGCAGCGCCGGCTCGTTCTTGTTCACGCCGACATACACCGGCGAGTCCTTGAGCTTCACTTTCAAGGCCGGCACACGCTTGGGGTTGCGTTCGCTGATGGCCACCATCACCACGTTGCCGCTGGCGATCAGGTCCACCTGGCCGGCGAGATAGGCGGCGATGGTCGAGTTGTTGTCTTCGAAGCGTTTGATGGTGGCGTCTTGCGGCGCAACCTTGGTCAGCTCGATGTCTTCAATGGCGCCACGGGTGACACTGATGGTCTTGCCCTTGAGATCATCCAGGCCATTGATAGTCGCCTCGGGCGGGCCGAACACGGCGAGGTAGAACGGCGCATAGGCGCTGGAAAAGTCGATGACCTTCTCACGTTCCGGGTTCTTGCCCAGGCTGGAGATCACCAGATCAACCTTGCCGGTGGTCAGGAAGGGAATGCGGTTGGTGCTGTTGACCGGCGTCAGTTCAAGCTTGACCTTGAGCTGATCGGCCAGCAGCTTCGCCGTATCGATGTCCAGGCCCCGGGGTTTCATGTCCGGGCCTACCGAGCCAAAGGGTGGAAAGTCCTGGGGCACCGCGACTTTCAGGGTGCCGCGCTTGACCACATCTTCAAGGCCATCGGCGTGTGCGGGAATCTGACAAAGCATCAAGCTGGCAAACAGGGCAGTGAGCAGGGCGCTGAAACGCGGGGTCATGGCGTATCTCCGGGATCGGTGATGTGGTTTCTGCATTGCGACAGAGCACGGTGCGTGCCAAGGCGATTTTCCGGTGGTGAAAGCCTCGGTTTTACTGGTGAGAGGCGGTCTTACTGGTCTGAACAGTTGCGCCGCATTTCGCACCGTTATCGAGCGTTGGTATTGGCCGCCGAACCCCGCTGGGGCACGACTTGCCGGGCGCGCCGAATAGCTTTACAACTAGCCGCTCACTGGTCCGGTCTGTCGAAAAGAACATGAATTCCACCCCTCGCGCCGTCCCTGAAGTGGCGTTGCAAGCCATCCGCAAACTGATCGTCGAACAGGGCTTCGGTCCGGGCGATGCGCTGCCGTCGCAACGCGATCTGGCCGTGCGATTGGGCGTGAGTCGGGCATCGCTGCGCGAGGCGCTTTCGTCGTTGAGCGCCTTGGGCATGATCAGCGTGCAGCCGGGCAAAGGGGTGTTCGTGCAGTCCCAGGTGGACGTTTCGCGCAACGAGTCGACCCCGGCCTGGCCGTTCGCAGCCCAGGCCTCGCCAATGGACATTTTCCAGTTGCGTTATGCGCTGGAAGGCTTCGCGGCCGGGTTGGCGGCGGTGACGCTGACTCCCGGGGAGCTCGACGTGCTGGAGGACAATGTCGAAGCCATGCGCCGGGAGTTGAAGTCAGGGCATTTTGACGCGGCGGCACGACTGGATTTCGAATTCCATCGACGAATCCTGCTGGCCAGCGGCAACCAGGCAATGCTGAGCATCCTCTCTGCCAGCGCCGAGATCTTCCTGGAGAGCCAGAAGCTACCGTTCATCAGGGCCGAGCGGGCCATGGAAACCTGGCAGGAGCACCGCAAGATCCTCCGCGCACTGGCCCGCCGTGCATCGGGCCCCGCGCAAAAAGCCATGCAGGAACATGTACGTAACGCTGCGCTGCGCACCGGAATCGCCTTTGTCGCCCCCGCTGCTTCTTGAGCCGGGCGATACACGGTTGCATGCTCCGTCATAGCGAGACTCAATCAACTGCGGCTTCCTGAACCCGGGAAGGGCCGCTATGATGGGCCACGTTTTTTTTGCTGACAACCCCGGAGAATTCCATGAGCAGCGATCTGATCAAACACGTTAGCGACGCTAGCTTCGAGGCTGACGTAATCAATGCCGAAGGCGCGGTACTGGTCGACTATTGGGCTGAGTGGTGCGGTCCGTGCAAGATGATCGCGCCGGTCCTGGACGAAATTGCCGAGACCTACAAGGGCAAGCTGACCGTTGCCAAGCTGAACATTGACGAAAACCAGGAGACTCCGGCCAAGCACGGCGTGCGTGGTATCCCGACCCTGATGCTGTTCAAGAACGGCAACGTCGAAGCCACCAAGGTCGGCGCACTGTCGAAGTCGCAGCTGGCGGCCTTCATCGACGCCAACCTCTAAGCGCTGAATGCCGTTGTAAAAGCCCCGCCAATCGCGGGGCTTTTTCGTTCTGCGGGGCTAGACGCTCGTAAATCCAGGTGTTACATTCGGCCCCGCACTGGTTTCTCCAGCGCCCCCTGCAAGCCGTCGCCGACGCTCTCCTTTCGAATAAGTACGCGATCCTGTCGCCTTCTCCGCGGCGCGGCCTCATTAAGCCAAAAGCTTAATTTCCCCTCCATAAATGATTACGTCATTCCTATATGAATCTGACTGAACTCAAGCAAAAGCCGATTACCGAACTGCTCGAATTGGCCGAACAGATGGGCCTAGAAAATATGGCCCGTTCGCGCAAGCAGGACGTGATTTTCTCCCTGCTCAAGAAACACGCGAAGAGCGGCGAGGAAATCTCCGGTGATGGCGTGCTGGAGATTCTCCAGGACGGCTTCGGCTTTCTCCGTTCCGCGGACGCTTCCTACCTGGCCGGCCCGGATGATATCTACGTCTCGCCGAGCCAGATCCGCCGTTTCAACTTGCGCACCGGTGACACCATCGTTGGCAAGATCCGCCCTCCGAAGGAAGGCGAGCGTTACTTCGCGTTGCTCAAGGTCGACACCATCAACTTCGACCGTCCGGAAAACGCGAAGAACAAGATTCTTTTCGAAAACCTGACCCCGCTGTTCCCGACCGTGCGCATGAAGATGGAAGCCGGCAACGGCTCCACCGAAGACCTCACCGGTCGTGTCATCGACCTGTGCGCACCCATCGGCAAAGGCCAGCGTGGTCTGATCGTGGCGCCGCCGAAGGCGGGCAAGACGATCATGCTGCAGAACATCGCGGCCAACATCGCCCGTAACAACCCTGAAGTTCATCTGATCGTGCTGCTGATCGACGAACGTCCGGAAGAAGTGACCGAGATGCAGCGCACCGTGCGCGGCGAAGTGGTCGCCTCGACGTTCGACGAGCCGCCAACCCGCCACGTGCAGGTTGCCGAAATGGTGATCGAGAAGGCCAAGCGCCTGGTCGAGCACAAGAAGGACGTGGTCATCCTGTTGGACTCCATCACCCGTCTGGCCCGTGCCTACAACACCGTGATCCCGAGCTCCGGCAAGGTGCTGACCGGTGGTGTCGACGCCCACGCCCTGGAAAAACCGAAGCGTTTCTTCGGTGCGGCGCGCAACATCGAGGAAGGCGGTTCGTTGACCATCATCGCCACCGCGCTGGTTGAAACCGGCTCGAAGATGGACGAAGTGATCTACGAAGAATTCAAGGGCACCGGCAACATGGAGTTGCCTCTTGACCGTCGCATCGCCGAAAAGCGTGTGTTCCCGGCCATCAACATCAACCGTTCCGGCACGCGCCGCGAAGAGTTGTTGACCGCCGACGACGAGCTGCAGCGCATGTGGATCCTGCGCAAGCTGTTGCACCCGATGGATGAAGTGGCGGCTATCGAGTTCCTGGTGGACAAGTTGAAAACCACCAAGACCAACGATGAGTTCTTCCTGTCGATGAAGCGTAAGTAAATCGGGCGGGATAGACCAGCTAGAGCCGGGGAAACCCGGCTTTTTGCTATCTGTGCATTCACTATTCGGAACGGGCGGCGTTAAACTCGGGCCCCCGAACGCCACGGCTACCATGAGGCTTTTGCATGCAGTATCGCGATTTGCGCGACTTTATCAGCGGTCTGGAACAGCGCGGCGAACTCAAGCGCATCCAGGTGCCGGTATCCCCCGTGCTGGAAATGACCGAGGTCTGCGACCGCACCCTGCGAGCCAAGGGCCCGGCGCTGCTGTTTGAAAACCCCACCGGTTTTGACATCCCGGTCTTGGGCAACCTGTTCGGCACACCGGAGCGAGTGGCCCTGGGCATGGGGGCCGAGGCCGTCAGCGAGTTGCGGGAAATCGGCAAGCTGCTGGCGTTTCTCAAGGAGCCCGAGCCGCCGAAGGGGCTGAAGGATGCCTGGTCCAAGCTGCCGATCTTCCGCAAGATCATTTCCATGGCACCGAAAGTCGTCAAGGACGCGATCTGCCAGGAAGTGGTGATCGAGGGCGACGATGTCGACCTGGCCATGCTGCCGGTGCAGACCTGCTGGCCGGGCGATGTGGGGCCGTTGATCACCTGGGGGCTGACGGTCACCAAAGGCCCGAACAAGGATCGCCAGAATCTCGGGATCTATCGACAGCAGGTGATCGGCCGCAACAAGGTCATCATGCGTTGGCTCAGCCACCGTGGCGGCGCGCTGGATTACCGCGAATGGTGTGAAAAACATCCCGGCCAGCCATTCCCGGTGTCCGTGGCCCTGGGCGCGGACCCGGCGACCATCCTTGGGGCCGTCACGCCCGTGCCGGACACACTTTCCGAATATGCATTCGCCGGCCTGCTGCGCGGCAACCGCACCGAGCTGGTGAAATGCCGCGGCAACGATCTGCAAGTCCCGGCCACCGCCGAGATCATCCTCGAAGGCGTGATCCACCCCGGCGAAATGGCGGACGAAGGTCCCTATGGTGACCACACCGGCTATTACAATGAAGTCGACAGCTTCCCCGTGTTCACCGTCGAGCGCATCACCCACCGGACCAAGCCGATCTACCACAGCACCTACACGGGACGGCCGCCGGACGAGCCGGCCATTCTCGGCGTGGCGCTGAACGAAGTCTTCGTGCCGATCCTGCAGAAGCAATTTCCGGAGATCACCGATTTCTACCTGCCGCCTGAGGGCTGTTCGTACCGCATGGCCGTGGTGACCATGAAGAAGTCGTATCCAGGGCACGCCAAGCGCGTGATGCTGGGGGTCTGGTCGTTTCTGCGACAGTTCATGTACACCAAGTTCGTTATCGTCACTGACGACGATATCAACGCACGGGACTGGAACGACGTGATCTGGGCCGTCACCACGCGCATGGACCCCAAGCGCGACACGGTGATGATCGACAACACGCCGATCGATTACCTCGACTTCGCCTCGCCGGTGTCCGGCCTGGGATCGAAGATGGGACTCGATGCCACGCACAAATGGCCCGGTGAAACCACCCGTGAGTGGGGCCGGGTTATCGTCAAGGATGAAGCCGTTACCCAACGGATCGATGCCATATGGAATCAGTTAGGAATAGATTGATGCGTGTAACCCTGCAGCCTTCCGGCGCGGTGCTGGAAATACAGCCCGCAGAGCGGATTCTCGACGGTGCGCGGCGCCTGGGCTACGAGTGCCCGCAAAGCTGCCGCAACGGCAACTGCCATGTCTGTGGCGCGTTGCTGGTGGAGGGACGCGTTGAGCAGGCGGGCGAAGTACGCGATCACGGTGAAATTTTCACCTGCATCGCCCAACCCCTGGAAGATTGCGTCGTGCTGTGGGACGGCGTGCTGGCACCGGGTGAGTTGCCGGTTCGCCGCCTGGCCTGCCAGGTCGTGGAGTGCGTCGACGTGGGGGGCGATGTCTGGCGGGTAAATCTGCGTGCGCCGGCGGGTAAGCCGCCACGTTATCACGCGGGACAATACCTGATGGTCGAGCGGGAAAATGGCGAGAAATCGGCCTTTTCCCTGGCCTCGGCCCCGCACTCGGGGCGCAATCTACAGTTGCACGTGCTGGTGCGCGAAAACAGTGCCAAGACCCTTCTTGAGCAATTGCGCCGTAATCCTAACGTGCACGTAGAGATGCCGTTTGGCGACACCCACCTGTCCGAACTGCCTGATGGCCCGCTGGTGCTGATTGCTGCTGGCACCGGCATGGCGCAGATGCACAGCCTGATCGAGTATTGCCGCGCCGAAGGCTTCAAACACCCGGTACACCTGTACTGGGGCGTGCGACGTCCGGACGATTTCTATGAGATCGAGCATTGGGACGAGTGGAAGAAGCTGCCCAATCTCTTCCTGCATAAGGTCGTCAGCGATCTGTGTGGTTGGGAAGGGCGCTGTGGAATGCTCCACGAGGCTGTGTGCGAGGACATCAGCGACCTCTCTGGCGTCCACGTTTATGCCAGCGGTTCGCCGGCGATGATCTATGCCACGCTCGATGCGCTGGTGGAAGCCGGAATGGACGCCCACCAGATGCGGGCCGACGTGTTTGCCTACGCTCCGCGGGCATGACGAACTGAACCCGGCAACCATGAGGCTGTGGCGAGAAGCAAGCTTGCCCACCACAGCGGGTTATAACTCCCTATATTTCGTATCGGTATTTAGGTTCGGGGCTCAATACCGATAACGTATATAGGCGCGCGATGGCATTTAACTTGCCTCGTTTGTGCCAAACGTCAGCAGCCTGACGCGCCAAGTCACTTCGAACCGCGAGCCAAACGCTACCGGCCATGACCGCTATCGAAACCGCCATTACCTGTGCCCTGTATCCGCCACGCCTCGACCTGGGGCCGCAGCTGACCCGTGAACAATTGCTCGCTTCGATGCACTCGACCATGCGCCTGCACCAAGGCGGCCCCGTCTGGTTATTTGCCTACGGTTCGTTGATCTGGCGGCCAGAGTGCACGGCGGTGGAGCGGGTGCGCGGTCGGGTTCATGGGTATCATCGAGGGTTGTACCTGTGGTCCCACGAACATCGCGGCACGCCCGAATGGCCGGGGTTGGTGTTTGGGTTGGACCGGGGTGGTTCTTGCAGCGGTTTTGCCTACCGATTGCCGGAAGAGAACCTTGAAGACTCGCTGTTTGCCTTGTGGCAGCGCGAGATGCCGTTTCCGTCCTATCGCCCGCACTGGCTCAGTTGCCGTCTGGAAAATGGGCGTCGGGTGCAGGCCCTGGGGTTCGTGCTGGAGCGACACCTGCCCAGCTATGCCGGCAACCTGCCGGATCATGTGCTGAGCCAAGTGTTCGAAAGCGCCTGTGGGCGTTATGGCACGACTCGTGATTACGTCGAGCAGACCATCCTCGCCCTGCGCAGCCACGCCATGCCAGACCGGAATCTGGAGGCGCGACTCAGGCGTTGCAGATCAGCCCAGGATCAGGCCACCGCCTCGCGGCTCTGACTGGCAACTTGTTTGTGCCACAGGGTTGGCGCAAGGAAGGCCATTGCCAGCAGGCAGGCGCCCACGAGCAACACGAAGCCACCGTTCCAGCCGAAATGGTCCACGGTGTAGCCCATAGCGGCGCTGGCTGCGACGGAGCCGCCGAGATAACCAAACAGACCGGTGAAGCCGGCGGCGGTACCTGCGGCTTTCTTCGGTGC
Organism: Pseudomonas uvaldensis; assembly: GCF_021271205.1. GTDB lineage: Bacteria > Pseudomonadota > Gammaproteobacteria > Pseudomonadales > Pseudomonadaceae > Aquipseudomonas > Aquipseudomonas uvaldensis. The sequence continues at coordinate 331,053 of NZ_JAIWKS010000005.1, read as the reverse complement.
CAACTCGAGCGCCTGTAGGCCGATCAGCATCACCGGGCCGTAGATCAGGAAGCCAATGGACACCAGGGCGATCATGTCGACGGTCGGGTTGCCGGCCGGGTTCAGCCAGTAGACCAAGGTCGCCACCGTCACCAGCGCCATGAACACCATGCCTGTCAGGCCACGGTTGCCCCGGAAGATCTTGTCCGACATCCAGCCGCACAGCAGCGTGCCGGGAATGCCCGCCCACTCATAGAAGAAATAGGCCCAGGAACTCTTGTCCACCGTGAAGCCCTTGGCTTCCTTGAGATAGGTCGGCGCCCAGTCCAGTACCCCATAGCGCAGCAGATAGACGAACACGTTCGCCATGGCGATGTACCAGAGCATCTTGTTGCGCAGCACGTATTTGACGAAGATTTCCTTGGCGCTGAATTCCTTCTCGTGGCTGGCGTCGTAGCCTTCCGGGTAATCGTTCTTGTATTTCTCGATCGGCGGCAGGCCCACCGATTGCGGGGTGTCACGCATCGTCACGAAGGCGAACAACGCGACCATCAGCGCTACGGCGGCCGGTACATAGAACGCCGCATGCCAGTCGTTGAACCAACCCATTCCCAGCAGGAACAGCGGGCCGATCAGGCCGCCGCCGACGTTATGTGCCACGTTCCAGACCGACACCACGCCGCCGCGTTCCTTCTGTGACCACCAGTGCACCATGGTCCGACCACTGGGTGGCCAACCCATGCCCTGGGCCCAGCCGTTGATGAACAGCAAGATGAACATCATGGTCACACTGGACGTCGCCCAAGGTGCGAAACCGAAGATAAACATCACCCCCGCAGAAACCAGCAGGCCGAATGGCAGGAAGTAGCGTGGGTTGGAACGGTCGGACACCAGGCCCATCAGGAATTTCGAGAGCCCATAGGCAATGGCGATGGCCGACATGGCGAGGCCCAGCTGGCCGCGGGAGTAGCCTTCGTCGATCAGGTAGGGCATGGCCAGGGAAAAGTTCTTGCGCAGCAGGTAGTAGCCTGCATACCCGATGAAGATCCCGGCAAAAATTTGCCAGCGAAGGCGTCGATAGGTGCTGTCTATTTTTTCTTCAGGCAGGGACGCCTGATGAGCGGCAGGACGAAAGAAAGCAAACATTCAAGGGCTCCAGATTCTTGTTATGACTGCGGATATGAATGTTACAGTTTCGTTACCGAAAATAGCATTGCCTATCGTCATTTAAATAGGGGAAATTTTCGTTATTGAATGTTCTTAAGTGAACATGGCTTTTCAGGCGCGGACGATTATTTGTGTCACCGCCCTCGCGAGGGCGGCAACTCGGTTTCACATCGAGATGTTTCAGCGCACCTGCACCACCACCTTCCCCACGGCCTTGCGCTGCCCAAGGTCATTGATCGCCTGGGCGGCATTGCTCAATGGATACACCTGAGAAACCAGCGGCTTGAGTTTCCCCTCGGCGAACCAGCCGAACAGCTGCTGGAAGTTGGCGGCGTTGTCCTGGGGCTGGCGTTGGGCGAAGGAGCCCCAGAAAACGCCGAGTACGGCGGCGCCCTTGAGAAGGGCCAGGTTTACCGGCAGTTCGGGGATGCGTCCGCTGGCAAACCCCACCACCAGCAATCGGCCGTTCCAGGCAATGGCACGGATGGCCTGGTCGAACAGGTCACCGCCCACCGGGTCGTAGATCACGTCGGCGCCCTGGCCGTCGGTGAGGCGCTTGATTTCATCCTTGAGACTGGTTGCGCTGTAGTCGACCAATTCATCGGCGCCGGCCGCCTTGGCGACGGCGAGCTTCTCCGGGCTGCTGGCGGCGGCAATGACCCGCGCGCCCATGGTCTTGCCGATCTCCACCGCTGCCAGGCCGACGCCGCCGGATGCACCGAGTACCAGCAGGGTTTCGCCAGGTTGCAGATTGGCCCGCTGCTTGAGGGCGTGCATCGAAGTGCCGTAGGTCATGCTGAAGGCCGCGGCGGTGTTGAAATCCATGGTCGGAGGAATGGGCAGGACATTGTAGCCCGGCACCGCCACTTGCTCGGCAAAGCTGCCCCAACCGGTCAGCGCCATGACCCGGTCACCGACTTTCAGGTGGCTGACCTTTTCGCCCACTTCACTGACAACGCCCGCCGCTTCGCCGCCGGGAGAAAAAGGGAAGGGCGGTTTGAATTGGTATTTGCCCTCGATGATCAGCGTGTCGGGGAAATTCACCCCGGCAGCATGCACGTCCAGCAGCACTTCGTTCTTTTTCGTGATGGGGCTGGCGACGTCTTCCAGCACCAGCGATTCGGCGGGGCCGAATTCTTTGCACAGCACGGCTTTCATCAGGGCTATTCCTTTGGGAGTGTTGGCCGATAAGTGTAGGTGTGAGAGTCAATGGGTCAACGAGCATGCCCTGCCCTGATAGCCAGCCATAAGCTTGTGCTTGAGCGGCGGGGCGGTATGCTGGGCCGCAAACCGGATGAGGAGTCGAATGTGAAAGCGTGGATCATGTTGATGCTGGCCCTGTCGCTGCCTGTGGCAGTGATGGCCGAAGAGGCCAAGGAAGCGAAGGAAGGCGAGGCGCCGAAGGTCAGTTACATCACCCTGAGCCCGCCGTTCGTGGGTAATTATGGTCTCGATGGCACGGCGAAGCTGAAGGTCTACAAGGCTGACGTGGCCCTGCGCGTCACCGGCGATGCTGCCGCTGCAGCGGTCAAGGCCAACGAGCCGCTGATCCGTAACCAGCTGGTCGCACTGTTTGCGCAGCAGACCAGCGAGACGATGAACAACCTCGAAGCCAAGGAAAAACTGCGTCAGGAAGCGTTGAAACAGACCCAGCAGGTGATGAACGACGAGACCGGCAAGCCGATGGTGGACGATCTGTTGTTCAACAACCTGATCATCCAGTGAGTCTTGTGTTGTTCGGGTCGACCTATCGCGAGCAGGCTCGCTCCCACAGTATCCGAGGTGGGCACAGATCATGTGTCTATACCGGAACCCTGCTCACGATGGCGGCCTGGACAGTGATAGAAACCTAGGGTCGCAACGCAATCACCGCCGCCCACTGCTCGGCTGTCACCGGCATCACCGACAACCGTGAGCCCTTGCGCACCAGTGGCATTTCAGCCAGAGCGGTCTGCTGCTTGAGGTAGTCGAGCTTCAACACACGGGGAAACGTCTCGACGTGGGCCACATCGATGGCCGTCCACGGATTTTTTTCGGGGCTGGCCTTGGGGTCGAAATAGGGGCTGTCGGGCTCCAGGGCCGTCGGATCCGGGTATCCGGTACGAACGATTCGGCCGATCCCGGCGATTCCGGGTTCAGGGCAGCTGGAGTGGTAGAAAAAGAAGGTATCGCCCTCGGCCATGGCCCGCAGGAAGTTGCGCGCCTGATAGTTACGGACGCCGTCCCAGCGTGCCAGGCCGAGTTTCTCCAGGCCTTGGATGGACAGTTCGTCGGGCTCGGATTTCATCAGCCAATAGGCCATGTTTTATACTCCGGTGGCGGTGTCGAGAAAAGTTCGCCGATTCTATGACAAACCGACGGTCGGTTGACGCCAGCGTTTGCGTGCCGGTTCAGCTTGCCGCAAAATGCCGGCCTTCCAAGCTTGACGCTGCTGCACGGCCAAATAAGAAAACCGCTGCTGTCATCGTGTGTGATATGCCTTGAGGGGGGCAATCGATGAAACGCAAACCGGATTTGTTGTGGATTCTGGTCATTCTGTTCGGTCTGGGTGTCGTGACCACCGGTTACGCCCAAAGTCTATGGGCCAGCAAGACCGAAGCGCCAATGGACATCACCCAGCCCGCGCCCTCGCTTAAACGCTGAAGCTGCCTTGCAGACGCCGCCAGGTATCGCGGCGTCTATCGTGCGACATACCAGCGCTTGTCACTGACCGTTCCTTGCAACGGCACGTCCCAGCTTGCTTGCGCCAGCCGTTCGACCTTCTGACATTCATGGGCCAGTCCCAGCAGCGTCGGCTTGCGCCATTGCTTGCGTCGCGCCAGATAGGCCAGGCTGCGGTCATAAAAACCGCCCCCCATCCCCAGCCGACCTCCGGCATCATCGAATCCCACCAGCGGCAGCAGCACCAGGTCCAATGCCCACACCTTGCGTTGCCGGGCAATGCTGACGTGGGGTTCCAGGATGCGAAAACGATTGGGCCGCAACTTTTCGCCAGGGCGGATGCGCTGGAAAACCATCTTGGTCCGGGGCCACGGGCTGAGCACCGGTAGATAAGTGGACTTGCCCCGACGCTGGGCGGCCCGTAGCAGCAGGCGCGGATCGATTTCGCCATCGTTGGGCAAGTACAGGGCGATGTGCCTGGCGCGGCGAAACAGCGGATGCTGGGCCAGTTGCCGGTAGAGTCCGTGGGCCGCTTCGCGTTGCTGGGCCGGCGTCAGGGCACGCCGGGCCTGGCGCAGCAGGCGTCGCAATTGTGGGCGGGGCAGCAGCGCTGGCTCGGTCATGATCGATGCTTCGGCAAGGGTCGTGGCGACAGGGTAACCGCAAACGCCGTGGCCAGAAATGCCCGCGCCAGACACAACAATGCCAGTCTTGTTGACTGGCATTGTCTGGGATCAGGCTCCCCGGATGAACCGCTGTCGGCTTAGCCCTTGAACCCGAGAGTTCAAGGTGGAAGTTGCAGGGGGCGTTAAGGCTTTCCGTCAAGCGGACATGCACACCGGCCCCAACGTGCAACCCCCGTGGTTGTGCGTATCGGCTCAGGGACATCACCAACTGGCAAGCACCCCAGGGAGTGATGCGAGTATACCTCAGGATGCCTCGCGAATCAGCCCTTGCTGACGTCTGGATCGGTAGCCAGCACCAGATCCACCCGTTCGAGCAGGTCGCGCACCTGCTCACGGGTCGAACCGCTGACCTGCGCCTGCGGCGTATCCTGGCGATGCAAGAGGTCGTGGGTAATGTTCAAGGCGGCCATCACGGCGATGCGGTCGGCACCGATGACTTTGCCGCTGCTGCGGATCTCGCGCATCTTGCCATCCAGGTAACGGGCGGCGCTCACCAGGTTGCTGCGCTCTTCCTGGGGGCAGATGATGGAATACTCTTTGTCGAGGATCTGCACGGTAACGCTATTGCTTGAACTCATGAGTCTTGCTCCAGGGCCTTGAGGCGCGAAATCATCGATTCGACCTTACGCCGGGCGATTTCGTTTTTTTCAATGAGGTGCGCGCGTTCCTCGCGCCAGGTTTTTTCCTGAGCTAATAGGAGTCCGTTTTGACGCTTAAGTTGCTCGACCCGGTCAATTAGCAATTCGAGTCTGGCCATCAGCGCTTGCAGGTCGGTGTCTTCCATTGTGTCCACTGAAGAAGGTGTCTGATGGGGATTGGGTCGTACAGCCTCTGATAGTCTTGGCGAGTCTGTCGATGTAGGATACAAGGCCTCCATTCTAGACATAGCGCCGTCTGGCGCCTAGCTGCCCATGCCCATTCAGAATTCCCCGTATCAAGCTTTCGCCACCCTGCTGAGCACCAGCGGTCATCCCGTTTCGCCTGCCGAACTGCATGGCCTGTTGCTCGGGCGCAGTTGTGCCGGTGCCGGCTTCGACGCCGAAGGTTGGTTGGCCGACGCCGCCGAGCTGCTTGAAGGCGAGCCGGCGGACAACGTCCGCAACGCCCTTATCGGCCTGCAGGAAATGGTCAAGGGCGAATTGACCAGCGACGACATGACCGTCGTCCTGCTGCTGCCCACCGACGACGCGCCGCTGGCCGAGCGCGCTGCTGCCCTGGGCCAGTGGTGCCAGGGCTTTCTCGCCGGCTTCGGCCTGACCCGCCGCGAATACGCGCTGAGCGAAGAGGCCAAGGAAGTGCTGCAGGACCTGGCTGCGATCTCCCAGGTCCAGGATGCCCTGGAGGAATCCGACGACGGCGAAAGCGACTACATGGAAGTGATGGAATACCTGCGGGTCGCGCCCCTGTTGCTGTTCACCGAGACCAAGAAAACCGATGCAGCGGCCCCCAAGCCGTCCTTGCATTAAATTTCAGAGGGACCCCGTCTGCCCATGATCCATATCCCGAAATCGGAATACAGCCGTCGCCGCAAGGCCTTGATGGCGCAGATGGAACCCAACAGCATCGCAATCCTGCCCGCCGCCGCCGTTGCGATCCGCAACCGCGACGTCGAGCATGTCTACCGCCAGGACAGTGACTTCCAGTACCTCAGCGGCTTCCCCGAGCCGCAGGCGGTCATCGTGCTGATCCCCGGCCGGGCTCATGGCGAGTACATCCTGTTCTGTCGCGAGCGCAACGCCGAACGTGAATTATGGGATGGCCTGCGGGCCGGCCAGGAAGGCGCGATTCGCGACTATGGCGCGGACGACGCGTTCCCCATCACCGACATCGATGACATCCTCCCGGGCCTGATCGAGGGCCGCGACCGGGTGTATTCGGCCATGGGCAGCAACCCGGAATTCGACCGGCACCTGATGGAGTGGATCAACGTGATCCGCTCCAAGGCCAACCTCGGTGCCCAGCCGCCGAACGAATTCGTTGCCCTGGATCATCTGCTGCACGACATGCGCCTGTATAAATCGGCGGCGGAAGTGAAGGTCATGCGCGAGGCCGCGCGGATCTCCGCCCAGGCGCATATTCGTGCGATGCAGGCGGCGCGTCCGGGCCTGTACGAATACAGCCTGGAAGCCGAACTCGATTATGAGTTCCGCAAGGGCGGGGCGAAGATGCCGGCCTATGGCTCGATCGTTGCGGCAGGCCGTAACGGTTGCATCCTGCACTACCAGCAGAACGACGCGTTGCTCAAGGATGGCGACCTGGTGTTGATCGACGCCGGTTGTGAAATCGACTGCTACGCCAGTGACATCACGCGTACCTGGCCGATCAACGGCAAATTCTCGCCCGAGCAGAAGGCGATCTACGAGCTGGTACTGGCGGCCCAGGAAGCGGCGTTTGCCGAGATCGCGCCGGACAAGCACTGGAACCAGGCCCATGAAGCGACGGTCCGGGTCATTACCGAGGGGCTGGTACGCTTGGGGCTGCTGGTAGGCGACGTGGACGAATTGATCGTCAGCGAGGCCTACCGGGCGTTCTACATGCATCGTGCCGGTCATTGGCTGGGCATGGACGTGCATGACGTGGGCGAGTACCGGGTCGGCGGCGAATGGCGGGTATTGGAAGTCGGCATGACGCTGACGGTAGAGCCGGGTATTTATATCAGCCCGGACAACCGTAGCGTCGCAAAAAAATGGCGCGGCATTGGCGTGCGCATCGAGGATGACGTGATAGTGACCAGAACCGGTTGTGAAATCCTGAGCCGTGGCGTGCCGAAGACGGTGGCCGAAATCGAGGCCTTGATGGCCGCCGCACGGACCCAGGCGGCATGAGCCGGGTCAACCTTGCGATCATCGGCGGCGGGCTGGTGGGGGCGAGCCTGGCACTGGCGCTGCAGGTCGGCGCCAAGTCCCGAGGCTGGACGATCACACTGATCGAGCCTTTCGCACCTGGTCATGCCTGGCAGCCGAGCTACGATGCCCGGTCGTCGGCGCTGTCGTTCGGTTCCCGGCAGATCTATCAGCGCCTGGGGCTATGGCAGGAAGTTTCCCGTCGGGCCGAGCCGATCAAGCAGATCCATGTGTCCGATCGCGGACGGTTTTCCACGGCGCGGCTGTCGGCCATGGAAGAGGGCGTGCCAGCCCTGGGCTATGTGGTGGAAAACGCCTGGCTCGGCCAGTGCCTGTGGCAGGCTCTCGACCCGGAAGTGGTCAGCTGGCGGTGCCCGGCGCAGGTCACCCGGATGGAACCGATGGTGGACGGGTATCGCCTGACATTGGACGACGAAACCCTCCTGGAATGCGACCTTGCGGTGCTGGCCGATGGTGGCCGCTCCAATCTGCGAGAGCAGTTGGGTATCGGAGTGCGGAACCGGCCCTATGACCAGAGCGCACTGATTGCCAACATTACCCCCGGCGAAGCCCACAACGGCATGGCCTTCGAGCGCTTCACCGATGATGGCCCGATGGCCTTGTTGCCGCTGCCGGAGAACCGTTGCGCGCTGGTCTGGACCCGCCAGGGCATGGATGCGCAACGGCTCGCAGCCCTCGACGAGCACAGTTTCCTCAGCGAATTGCAGGGGGTGTTCGGCTATCGCCTGGGTACCTTGAAGCAGGTGGGCGCGCGGCATCTCTATCCACTGGCGCTGGTGGAGGCCGAAGAGCAGGTGCGCCCCCATCTGGCGATCCTGGGCAATGCCGCCCATAGTTTGCATCCGATTGCAGGGCAAGGGTTCAACCTATCCCTGCGCGATGCCCAGGCCTTGGCCGATGCGCTGCTCGGCAGCGACAGCGCGCCGGGCGACTTTGCCGTATTGCAGGCCTATCGCGAACGCCAGCGGCTGGACCAGACCTTGACGGTAGGCTTCTCCGACCAGGTCACGCGTCTGTTCAGCAGCAGCCTGCCGCTGGTGTCCCTGGGGCGCAACCTCGGTTTGCTGGGCCTCGACCTGCTGCCGCCAGCCAAGCGCTGGTTCGCTCGCCAGGCCATGGGCCTGGGGACCCGGCCCGATGTGTAGTCAGGGTGCCGGACTTTCTTTTCATGGGCGGCCCGTGCCGCCCGCAACACAGGCTTGAAGCATGGAATTGCGTGCAGATCTGCTGATTGTCGGTGCCGGTATGGTCGGCAGCGCCCTGGCGTTGGCGTTGCAGGGCAGTGGCTTACAAGTGCTGCTGCTGGACGGCAGCCCGATGAGCGTCAAACCCTACGATCCCCAAGCGGCGTTCGAGCCCCGGGTCAGTGCCCTGTCGGCAGCCAGCCAGCGGATCCTCGAGCGCCTGGGTGTGTGGGAGGGCATCACCGCCCGCCGCGCCAGCCCGTATACCGACATGCACGTCTGGGACGGCAGCGGTACCGGGCAGATCCATTTTTCGGCCGCCAGCCTGCATGCCGACGTGTTGGGTCACATCGTGGAAAACCGTGTCGTGCAGGACGCTTTGCTGGACCGGTTGCATGACTGCGACCTGGGCCTGCTGGCCAACGCCCGATTGGAGCAGATGCGCCGTTCCGGCGACGACTGGCTGCTGACCCTGGCGGATGGCCGCACCTTGCGCGCGCCGCTGGTCATTGCTGCGGACGGCGCAAATTCCGCCGTGCGGCGCCTGACCGGGGTTGCCACCCGCGAGTGGGATTACATGCACCATGCCATCGTTACCAGCGTGCGCAGCGCCCGGCCGCACCGGATGACGGCCTGGCAGCGTTTCACCGACGACGGTCCTCTGGCGTTCCTGCCCCTGGAGCGAGATGGCCGGCACGACTGGTGCTCGATTGTCTGGTCCACCACCCCAGGTGAAGCACAGCGACTGATGGCGCTCGATGAGGCTGGCTTCTGCGGCGAGCTGGAGCGGGCCTTCGAAGGCCAGCTCGGCCATGTCATCAGCGCCGATCCGCGCCTGTGTGTGCCGTTGCGTCAGCGGCACGCCAAGCGCTACGTGTCCGAAGGACTGGCGCTGATCGGCGACGCAGCCCACACCATCCATCCTTTGGCCGGGCAGGGGGTGAACCTGGGGTTCCTCGACGCTGCCGTGCTGGCCGAAGTGGTGTTACAGGCAGCCGGACGGGGCGAGCGGCTGGCAGACGTCAAGGTGCTGAGCCGCTACGAACGCCGGCGCATGCCCCATAACCTGGCGCTGATGGCGGCGATGGAGGGTTTCGAGCGGCTGTTCCAGGCCGATCCGTTACCGGTGCGCTGGTTGCGCAATACCGGTTTGAAACTGGTGGACCGCTTGCCGGAAGCCAAGGCGCTGTTCGTGCGCGAAGCGCTGGGGTTGACCGGAGATTTGCCGGATCTGGCCAGGGCCTGAGAACCGGGGTGCGGTTCCTGGCCTCATCGCAACATTTGGAAACGTCTCGACCCACGGTTCGATTGTGATGCCAAATGTGAGTCCTTATCATTTACGCTCGTTCACCACCGAGAGACCGCCCCCATGTTGGCACCCAAGCGCCTGCTGTCCGCCCTCGCCCTGACCCTGATCGGCACTACGACCGTCCAGGCCGCCGATGAGGTGGTGGTTTACTCTTCGCGCATCGACGAACTGATCAAGCCGGTCTTCGACGCCTACACGAAGAAGACGGGCGTCTCGGTGAAATTCATCACCGACAAGGAAGCGCCGCTGATGCAGCGCATCAAGGCCGAAGGTGAAAACGCCACGGCCGACCTGCTGCTGACCGTCGACGCCGGCAACCTCTGGCAGGCCGAGCAGATGGGCATCCTCCAGCCGTTCACGTCCCCCGTTATCGATGCCAACATCCCGCCTCAATATCGTGCTTCCTCTCATGCCTGGACCGGCTTGAGCCTGCGGGCGCGGACGATTGTCTATTCCACCGACCGGGTCAAACCAAGTGAGTTGAGCACTTATGAAGCCCTGGCGGGCAACGAGTGGGAAGGCCGCCTGTGCCTGCGCACCTCGAAGAAAGTCTACAACCAGTCCCTGACCGCCACCCTGATCGAAACCCACGGCGCGGAGAAAACCGAGGCGATCCTAAAGGGATGGGTCAAGAACTTGTCCACGGATGTCTTCTCCGACGACACCGCGCTGCTTGAGGCCATCAACGCCGGGCAGTGCGATGTCGGCATCGTCAACACCTACTACTACGGCCGCCTGCACCAGCAGAAGCCAGACCTGAAAGTGAAGCTGTTCTGGCCGAACCAGGCTGACCGTGGCGTGCACATCAATCTTTCGGGCATTGGCCTGACCCGCCATGCTCCGCATCCGGAAGCGGCGAAAAAACTGGTGGAGTGGATGACCACGCCCGAGGCGCAAAGCATCTTCGCCGACATCAACCAGGAATTCCCGGCCAACCCGAAGGTGGAGCCGTCCAAGGAAGTCGCAGCCTGGGGCGAGTTCAAGGCCGACACGTTGCCGGTGGAAGTGGCGGGTAAACGCCAGGCCGAGGCGATTCGCATGATGGATCGTGCCGGCTGGAATTAAGCGCTTCATGGATCGCAGCCTGTGGGGTTCCTGGCGGATAGCTAACTGCCAGGAGCGCCGCAGGCTGCGATCTTTTGCGGTTTAATACGCCTCCACTGATCGTCCGAGTATTCTCATTGGCACACCCCGTCCAACGCCGCTGGTACCCCTTGGTCTTCGCCATCGCTGCGTTGGTCCTGTTGCCCTTGAGTGTCCTGCTGCTGTCCTGGCAGAGCATCGACGCACAGATCTGGTCCCATCTCTGGGATACCCAGATGCCACGTCTGCTGGGCAACACGCTGAAGTTGATCATCGGCGTCGGCGCAGGTGTCACATTACTGGGCGTCAGCCTCGCCTGGCTCACCAGTCTCTGTGAGTTTCCCGGTCGTCGGTGGCTCGACTGGGCGCTGATGTTGCCGTTCGCCATCCCTGCCTACGTGCTGGCATTCGTCTTCGTCGGCTTGCTGGATTTTGCCGGCCCGGTGCAGACCTTGCTGCGCGAGGGGTTCGGCAGCGGCCTGCGTCTGCCCCGGGTCCGTTCCACCGGCGGGGTGATCCTGGTGTTGATCCTGGTTTTCTATCCTTACGTCTACCTGCTGGCGCGAAGTGCGTTCCTGGCCCAGGGCAAGGGCTTGATGGAGGCGGCCCGGGTGTTGGGCCAATCACCCTGGCAGGCGTTCTGGCGGGTGGCGCTGCCGATGGCCCGACCAGCCATCGGCGCGGGTGTTGCGTTGGCGCTGATGGAGACGCTGGCGGATTTCGGTGCGGTGTCCGTGTTCAACTTCGACACGTTCACCACCGCCATCTACAAGACCTGGTACGGCTTCTTCAGCCTCTCCAGTGCTGCCCAGTTGGCCAGTCTTCTGCTGCTGGCGGTGATGCTGGTACTCTACGGAGAGCGTCGTGCCCGAGGTGCCCAGCGAGTTGGCAACGAGCGACCCCGAGTCAAGGCGTTGTATCACTTGCGTGGGCTCAAGGCGGTCGCAGCCAGCGGTTGGTGCCTGCTGGTGTTCGCCTGCGCCTTTGTCATTCCGGTCCTGCAATTGGTGGTGTGGTTCTGGCAGCGGGGGCGTTTCGATCTCGATGAACGTTATGCGGGGTTGATCGTCCACACGCTTTACCTGGGTAGCATGGCGGCATTGATCACCGTTTGCGTTGCCTTGCTGCTGGCTTTCGCCCGCCGTCTGGCGCCGACCCGTACGATCCGCGCCGGCGTAGGCGTGGCGAACCTGGGATATGCCTTGCCCGGCTCAGTACTGGCGGTGTCGATCATGCTTGCGTTCAGCTACCTGGATCGCGAGTTGGTCATTCCGCTGTCGACCTTGGTCGGCGGCGCGAGCAAGCCCCTGTTGCTGGGCAGTCTGTCGGCTCTGTTGCTGGCGTACCTGGTGCGTTTCCTGGCGGTAGCCTACGGCCCGTTGGAGAGCAGCCTGGGACGAATCCGTCCGTCATTGCCTGAAGCGGCACGCAGTCTGGGAGTCAGTGGGCCACGACTGTTTTTCAAAGTGTATCTGCCGTTGCTGCTACCCGGCACCTTGAGCGCGGCGTTGCTGGTGTTCGTGGATGTCCTCAAGGAAATGCCCGCGACCCTGCTGATGCGCCCGTTCGGCTGGGACACGCTGGCTGTGCGCATCTTCGAAATGACCAGCGAAGGGGAGTGGGCACGGGCCGCCCTGCCGGCGTTGACCCTGGTATTGGTGGGGTTGTTGCCGGTGATCGGATTGATACGTCGTTCGGCACGCTAGCGGTCACAGGTGCCAGTCTCCTGTCATGCGGCTACAATGCGCCGCATTCGGTGCGGTCTGTCTGTCAGACCGGGTAACTGAGAGCGGCTTGAAATGCCTTTCGGCATTCGCGCCGTGCAGTGCCCGTCCGCACCTTCGCCAAGCCCGGAAGGAGAAACCCATGGGACAGCGTACGCCTCTGTATGACCTTCATCTCGCCCTCGGCGCGAAGATGGTCGATTTTGGCGGTTGGGATATGCCTCTGCATTACGGCTCGCAAGTCGAAGAGCATCATCAGGTGCGTCGCGACTGCGGTGTGTTCGATGTGTCCCACATGACGGTGATCGATGTCGCCGGTTCCCAGGCGAAGGCCTGGTTGCAGCGCTTGCTCGCCAACGATGTCAATCGCTTGCAGGACACGGGCCACGCCCTCTACAGCGCCATGCTCAACGAGCACGGCGGCATCGTCGACGACATGATCGTCTATCGGATCGAGGACGGTTACCGTCTGGTCTTCAATGCCTCGACCCGCGATCAGGACCTGGCCTGGATGCAGGCGCAGCTCGGCGCCTATGACGTGCAACTGCGCGAGCGCCCCGAGTTGGCAATGCTGGCTATCCAGGGACCTCAAGCCCGACACAAGATTGCCGAGCTGGTCACGCAATCCCGTGGTCAGTTGATCCAACAACTCAAACCCTTCGAAGGTCGTTCCGACGGCGAATGGTTCATCGCCCGCACCGGCTACACCGGAGAGGATGGCCTGGAGATCGTCCTGCCTGCCCATGAGGCCCTGAGTTTCTTCAACGATCTGGTCGGCGCCGGCATTTCTCCAATCGGCCTCGGCGCCCGCGATACCCTGCGCCTGGAGGCTGGCATGAACCTCTACGGCCAGGATATTCATCAAGACGTTTCCCCGCTGGCCTCGAACATGGCCTGGAGCATCGCCTGGGAGCCGGCTAGCCGCCAGTTCATCGGGCGTACGGCGCTGGAGGCCGAACTCGCCGCAGGCGTGCAGCACAAACTGGTCGGCCTGGTGCTCGAAGAGCGAGGGGTCTTGCGTGCCCATCAGGTGGTCCGCATCGCCGATATTGGCGAAGGGGAGATCACCAGTGGTAGTTTTTCTCCTACGCTTAGCAAGTCGATCGCCCTGGCTCGTGTTCCGATGGCTACGGCCGACCGCGCCGAGGTGGAAATTCGTGGTAAGTGGTACCCGGTACGGGTGGTCAAGCCGACCTTTGTCCGCCATGGCAGAACCCTGATCTAACTTTTGGCTGGCCGTTGGCCGCTGACACTTCTCTAGAGGACACAGAATATGAGCGACATCCCTGCCGAACTACGTTTTGCCGAAAGTCATGAGTGGGCGCGCCTGGAGGCTGACGGTAGCGTCACCGTGGGTATTTCCGATCACGCTCAGGAAGCACTGGGTGATGTCGTGTTCATCGAGCTGCCGGAGCTTGGCAAAGAATTGGCGGCCGGTGATGCGGCAGGGGTGGTGGAATCCGTGAAGGCAGCTTCGGATATCTATTCGCCCGTGTCGGGTGAAGTCGTTGCAATCAACGAAGCCCTGGGTGACGAGCCGGAAGCGTTGAACAATACGCCCTACGAGTCCTGGATCTTCAAGATCAAGCCTTCCAATGCAGATGCCGACCTGGGCAAATTGCTGGATGCGGCGGGTTACAAAGATTTGATCGGCGAGTAACCAGGAACCTGTTGGAGTGGGCTTGCCCGCGAATGCGGTGTGTCAGTCACCCTTTGTATTGCTGATCCACGTTATCGCGAGCAGGCTCGCTCTCACAGGGCGGACTGGAGACTTCCAAAGAAAATGCCGCTCGATCGAGCGGCATTTTTCATCGTGTTGAATCAGTCCTGGGCGACGGCGTTTTTCGCCAGGATCGCGTTGGCCAGCTCCATGTCGGAAGCTTGCAAGCCGGGGTTGTCGGCACGGACTTTCTGCATGGCTGCTTCCAGGTAGGGGCCACGGATGTTGCCGTCACTGGCGACGAAGCTGCCGGCGTCGTCCTGGGCGGCGACGATCAGCTTGTTGTCCTTGAACGTCAGGTAGGTGGAACCGGTGGTCGCACCGGATGAAATGACGTTACGCCAAAACGTGTCGGCCATCGCCGAGCCAACAGGAAGAGACAGCAAGGCCAGGGTCGCGACAGCAAGTTTGAGACGCATGATAGGTGACTCCACAGGGTTAACTATGACTTTGGATTACCTGCGCCTCGATTCAGTTCCGTGACTGCCTGGTCAGGCGTCGCCGAACTCATTTCTGTTCGCTTTGCGGCGTTACCCGGAGCACTTCCTCAACGGTGGTCAGCCCGGCGGCGACCTTCTGGGCGCCGGATAGTCGCAAGCTGCGCATGCCCTCCTTGAATGCCTGGCGACGTACCGCCAGCAGGTCAGTGTCGGCGTGGATGAGTCCCTTGATGTTGTCGCTCAACTGCAGGATTTCGTACACCCCGGCGCGCCCGCGATAGCCGGTGTCACGACATTCCAGGCAGCCGACAGCCTGTTGGGCGTTGCCAGGCAGCGGGGCCTGCCACGGGCGCGTCAGGGTTTGCCAGTCATCCTCGTCCAGGGTCAGGGGCGCCTTGCAATGAGGGCACAGCGTGCGCACCAGGCGCTGGGCCATGACCCCCAGCACTGTCGCCTTGATCAGGTAATGGGGCACGCCGAGCTCCAGCAGGCGGCTGATGGCGCTCGGTGCGTCGTTGGTATGTAGCGTCGAGAGCACCAGGTGCCCGGTGAGCGCTGCCTGGATGGCCATTTCGGCGGTTTCCAGGTCGCGGATCTCGCCGATCATGATGATGTCCGGATCCTGCCGCATCAGTGCTCGAACGCCGGCGGCGAAGCTCAGGTCGATGTTGTGTTGCACCTGCATCTGGTTGAAGGACGTCTCGACCATCTCGATCGGGTCCTCGATGGTGCAGAGGTTCACCTCCGGCGTCGCCAGTTTCTTGAGGGTGGTGTAGAGAGTGGTTGTTTTGCCGGAACCGGTGGGGCCGGTCACCAGGACGATGCCGTTGGGCTGGCGGGTCATGTCCTGCCAGCGACGCAGGTCATCGGCGGAAAAGCCGAGCTGGTCGAAATCCTTGAGCAGTACTTCGGGGTCGAAGATCCGCATGACCATTTTTTCGCCGAATGCCGTGGGCAGCGTCGACAGGCGCAATTCCACCTCGCCGCCATCAGGTGTCTTGGTCTTGACCCGGCCGTCCTGGGGTTTGCGCTTTTCCGCGACGTTCATTCGCCCCAGGTTCTTCAGGCGACTGATGATCGCCATCGTGACCTGTGGCGGGAACTGATAGACGGTGTGCAGCACCCCGTCGATTCGAAATCGCACCGTGCCTTGTTCGCGCCGTGGCTCGATGTGGATATCGCTGGCGCGCTGCTGGAAGGCGTACTGGAACAGCCAGTCGACGATGTTGACGATGTGTGCGTCGTTGGCATCCGGTTCCTGATCACTGGCACCCAGGTTGAGCAGTTGTTCGAAGTTGCTCAGATTGCTCGGTTGCTGGTCGACAGCGGTCGCGCCGCTGACCGATTTGGCGAGGCGATAGAACTCCACACTCAGGCGTTGGATGTCCACCGGGTTGGCGACCACCCGCTTGATTGGCAGCTTCAGCACGTGGGTCAGATCCGATTCCCAACTGCTGACGTAAGGTTGGGCGCTGGCAACGGTGACGGCGTCGCGGTCGACCGCCACCGCCAGGATCTTGTGGCGCTGGGCAAAGGCGTATGACATCAGGGGCGTGACGGCCGCGACGTTGATCTTCAACGGATCGATGCGCAGGTAGGGTTGGCCGGCCTGCTGGGACAACCACAGTGTCAGGTTTTCCAGGTCCAGGCGCTTGCCGGGGCGGCTGAGATCGTCCAGATGCTGGTTGGCGATGAACTCCAGGGGATGCAACTGAGAACTGGCGCTGTGGCGTCGCCGGGCGTTGAGCGCGGTTTCTGCCGAGTCCTGGCTGATGAGGCCCTGGGCGACCAGCTGGCGCAACAGATCGTTGAGGTCCAGCCAGCGGTCCTGTGTGGCGTGTTTGGTGGACATGCGGGATTCCTATTGAACAATTGCAGCAAAGCCGCGATACAGACGCTTCGGCGTCCTCTCGGTCTGCAAAAGAATAGTCCCGACCCTATGGACCGTTGGGCCACTACCCGACCAATGCGTTTCGAATTCTTGCTCCGGCCGGCCTCAACCCACGGCCTGGGCCGGCTCGAGCCACGTTTTTTCAGCGTTGCGCAGGGTTACCGAACAGACGCTGATCAGGTTACGTAATTTTTCAGCGATGACCTGGGCACGGTGCCAGCTGAGCCCGTCCATGAGGATTTCCATGGTCAGCAGATCGCCCTCACGTTCGACGTGAACTAGCTGCGGCGTCAGGCCCTGCAGGGCAAACAAGTTCAATGCACGGCACAGCACGTCGGCCTCGGCCTCGGCCTGCAACCGATATTGCGCAAGGCAATGGGCGTTGGCGGTGTGCCAGACGTCGGCACGGGTGGGCACCGTGCTGACGGATTCGATTAAGGGCATGATTGATCTCCTGGGATTCGGGAGAAATATTTGCATGCCGGAACGGGTATTTCTTATCTAATATCAGAGATATTCGCGGTTTGGTGAATAATTCAAGTTTATTAACGGATTTTTAAGGGTTTATTTATGCAAAGCGAGCTGGACAGCTACGACCGGCGGATACTGGCACTGCTGCAAGAAGACGCTTCGCTCTCCAGCGCCCAGGTCGCCGAGCGCGTGGGTTTGTCCCAATCGCCCTGTTGGCGTCGAATCCAGCGGATGAAGGAGGAGGGCATCATCCGCGGCCAGGTGACTTTGCTCGATCGGAAGAAAATCGGCCTTAACACGCAGATCTTCGCTGAAATCAAGCTCAACGCCCACGGCCGATCGAATTTCACCGAGTTCACCGAAGCGATTCGCGGTTTCCCCGAGGTGCTTGAATGCTACGTACTGATGGGGTCGGTGGATTTTCTGCTGCGCATCGTCACGGCGGACATCGAGGCGTATGAGCGTTTCTTCTTCGAGAAACTGTCGCTGGTGCCGGGGATTCAGGAGGTGAACTCGATCGTGGCGCTGTCGGAGATCAAGTCCACGACGAGTTTGCCGGTGATGCGATGATTGGCGGGGGGAATGTTCTGACCCCATCGCGAGCAGGCTCGCTCCTACAAAAGGTCGGGGTTGTTGCGGATATTGTGCCCAACCCGGATCGAAATGTGGAAGCGAGCCCTGCTCGCGATGGCGATGTTACAGGCGCAACAAGGTTTTCCATGCCCGATTCTGATACACCGCGATCGCCTGTTGTTTGCGCGCTTCCAGGGCTTCGTCGGTGATCGGCTCGTTGGCCAGTTGCGCCAGCTTGTTCAGCTCGCCGTAGAGGCGGTCCATTTCCGGGATATCGAGTACCTGCCGGGCATGGTGCAACCAGACCTGGATGCGCTCGATGCGTGGCAACTGTTCGGCCAGGTCTTCCGGCTGCTGCTGATAACGTTGCAGTTGCAGGGACGAAGACTCTTCCCCCAGCAAGCGCGGCAGCCAGCTGTCCAGTTGTGCGGCCCCCTGGCGATTGCCACGGGTATTGCGCTCGGCCGTCCAGCTACGGGCCAGCAGCCAGCGAGAGGTGTTGAGGGAGAACAGGCCCCAGCGCGGGTCCTGCAGTTCTTCCAGGAACTGTTCGGGCGCGGCCTTGCGCACGTCTTCGTCGTCCAGGCCAGCCTGGACCACCGGGCGCCAGTCTTCCAGCAATGCATCCAGGGCAACCCGCAGGTCGTGAGTTGACTGGCGTGGCGCGGCTTGGCCGAGGCTGCTGAGCAGGGCCCGCAGTTCGGCCAGGTTATCCACCCAGTCCTGCAGCAGGCGCCAGTGGCCGTTGAAGCGATATTGCTCGGCCAGGCGCTGGCTGCTGCCCAGCAAATGCCAGCTCAGCGCGGCAAAGGCGTCGTCCAGCGACATCTCGGCGGTCAGCTGTGGAGGCGGCAGGCTCAGGGCGTAGCTGCTTGCATCGTGCAGGCGATAGCCACGCTCGGCCTTGCTGATGTCACACGGCATCAAGGGTAGGGTCTCGGCCAGCTCGGCGGCCAACTCCAGCAGGGCGGCGGGTTCGCCTTCGCGCAGTTCCAGCTCCAGTTCGCAGATTTCTTCTTTCTGCTTGCCTACCACCACATGGCCCAGGTCCAGCGCGGCTTCGATGACCACTTTATTTTTGCCACGGCCCCAAGCGATTTCAGCGCGTTCGCGGACGAAATCGGTGGTGAAGATGGCTTTCAGGGTTTTCTTATCCAGTTCGGCCAGTGATTCGGGCCAGCATTCGCCGTCGAGTTTCTTCAGGTCGAGCTTGGCCTTGGGCAGGTGCCAGTCGTACTCGTTACGCTCGGACAGACCGGCGATGCTCTGGCCGCGGGTCTTGAGGGTCTGAATCACCTCTTCGCCGTCGCGACGCAGGCGCAGGGCGACTTTGGCGCGGGCCAGGTCACGTTCGGGGGTGTCGAAATACTGATTCATCAGTTCGCGGCGTTCCCAGCCGCCTTTGTTGCGTTTTTTCAGCAGCGGGTGCTCGCGCAGGGCTGCCAGGGTCTCGCGGCTGACGCGGAGTTTGATTTCGGTTTCTTTCTGCATGGCCGGAAAATCCAGGGATCGGGTGCGCAGCCGGGGAGAGGTGTGGCTGCCAAGGTCGTGCAGTGTACAGGAGTCATCCGCCTTGCGTGCCGCGACGGTTTATTACTGGCGTCGGATGGTTCTATGATGGACGTCAATTTGTAAGCCCGGAGACAGCGATGCCTTTGCCATCCATGAAAGATCAGTTCGCTGCCCTGATCGCCGCGCCTTCGGTCAGCTGTACGCAACCCACGCTGGACCAATCCAACAGTGCCGTGATCGAACTGCTGGCGGGTTGGCTCAGTGACCTCGGATTTTCCTGTGATATCCAGCAGGTCAGCCCCGGCAAGTTCAACCTGCTGGCCAGTTTCGGCAGCGGCCCGGGAGGCCTGGTACTGGCCGGGCATAGCGACACGGTGCCCTTCGATGGCGCATTGTGGCAGACCGACCCGCTGAAACTCACCGAGGTCGATGGCCGCTGGGTCGGTCTGGGCAGCTGCGACATGAAAGGCTTTTTCGCCCTCGCCATCGAGGCGCTCAAGCCGCTGCTGGACCAGCCGTTCAAGCAGCCGCTGCTGATTCTCGCCACTTCTGACGAGGAAAGCTCCATGGCGGGGGCCCGGGCCCTGGCCGAGGCCGGGCGTCCATTGGGACGTGCCGCCATCATCGGGGAGCCGACCGGGCTCAGGCCGATTCGCCTGCACAAAGGCGTGATGATGGAGCGTATCGACATCCTCGGGCGCAGCGGCCATTCCTCCGACCCAAGCCTGGGTCGTAGCGCCCTCGAAGCCATGCACGATGCCATGGGGGAACTGCGCGGCCTGCGCCTGCAATGGCAGCGTGAATTTCGGAATCCGCAATTCAGCGTGCCCCAGCCCACCCTGAACTTCGGCTGCATCCACGGTGGCGACAACCCTAACCGAATCTGCGGCCAATGCTCCATGGAGTTCGACCTGCGCCCGCTGCCGGGCATGGATCCGCAAGTGCTGCGGGCGGCAATCCAACAGAAGCTCAACCCGATTGCCGAACGGCATCAGGTCAAGATCGACTATGCGCCGCTGTTCCCCGAAGTGCCGCCGTTCGAGCAGGCCGAGGATGCCGAACTGGTGCGTCTGGCCGAACGGCTCACCGGTCATCGTGCCGAAGCAGTGGCGTTTGGCACCGAAGCGCCTTATCTTCAGCGCCTTGGCTGCGAAACCCTGGTGCTGGGGCCTGGCGATATCGCCTGTGCCCACCAGCCGGGCGAGTACCTTGAAATGTCACGTTTGCAGCCTACCGTGCAACTGCTGCGGCAGTTGATCGGACATTACTGCCTGACGCCGGCCACGGCCGGCTAAATCGCCCGCATTCGGGCCCGTATTCATGAGGAGAGCGCGCGTGTCGCCAAGCCTGTTCCGACGATAACCATCAGCCTGCTGTGCGTTCTGTTTCGTCTTTTTTTGGCTGTTATTTATTACAGGTCCAGGTTCATGCCCGAATACGTCAATTGGCTTCGCCACGCTTCGCCCTACATCAATGCCCACCGTGATTGCACGTTCATCGTCATGCTGCCCGGCGATGGGGTGGAACATCCGAACTTCGGCAACATCGTCCATGACCTGGTGCTGTTGCACAGCCTCGGCGTGCGCCTGGTCCTGGTCCATGGTTCGCGCCCGCAGATCGAAACCCGGCTCGCGGCGCGGGGGCTGACCCCTCATTACCACCGTGGCATGCGCATCACCGATGCCGCGACCCTGGAATGCGTGATCGACGCGGTCGGGCAGTTGCGCATCGCCATTGAGGCGCGCCTGTCGATGGACATGGCCTCTTCGCCGATGCAGGGGTCGCGGTTGCGGGTGGCGAGCGGCAACCTGGTCACGGCGCGGCCGATCGGCGTGTTGGAGGGCGTGGATTACCACCACACCGGTGAAGTGCGCCGGGTCGACCGCAAGGGTATCAATCGCCTGCTGGACGAGCGCTCCATCGTGCTGCTGTCGCCGTTGGGCTATTCACCCACCGGGGAAATCTTCAACCTTGCCTGCGAGGACGTTGCCACCCGCGCGGCCATCGACCTGGCGGCCGACAAGCTGCTGCTGTTCGGCTCCGAGCCAGGACTGATCGGCGAGGACGGCCGACTGGTGCGCGAATTGCGCCCGCAACAGGTCCCCGCCCATATGCAGCGCTTGGGCAGCGATTATCAGGCCGAATTGCTGGATGCGGCGGCCCAGGCCTGCCGGGGCGGCGTGGCCCGCAGTCACATCGTCAGTTACGCCGAGGACGGTGCGCTGCTGGCCGAGCTGTTCACCCGCGACGGCAGCGGCACGCTGGTGGCTCAAGAACAGTTCGAAGTGGTGCGTGAAGCGGCTATCGAAGATGTCGGTGGCTTGCTGGACCTGATCAGTCCGTTGGAAGAGCAGGGGATTCTTGTACGTCGTTCCCGCGAAGTATTGGAGCGGGAAATCGAACAGTTCAGTGTGGTCGAGCGCGAAGGCATGATCATCGCCTGCGCGGCGCTCTACCAGATCGCCGATTCGGATGCCGGCGAGCTGGCCTGCCTGGCGGTGAATCCCGAATATCGTCACGGCGGTCGTGGCGACGAACTGCTGGAGCGAATCGAAACCCGGGCCCGTGCCCAAGGGCTCAAAACATTGTTCGTGCTCACTACCCGTACCGCCCATTGGTTCCGCGAGCGTGGCTTTGAGCCCAGCAGTGTCGAACGCCTGCCGGCCGCCCGAGCGTCGCTCTACAACTATCAACGCAATTCGAAAATCTTCGAAAAAGCGTTGTAGGCGCAGCGCCCCCAACCTGTGCAGCCAGGCTGTACGCTTTTTGACTTCAGACAATGATTTGTCCGAAGGAATGCCTCCAAGATTGCGACCTACGGCAGCCGAACGCTTTGGCGTGGGGCTGCTGAATGGGATCGCAGCCTTGATCCAGACGGATCGGCCCCCTGAAAAGGTGCGGACGAAAAAATATCCAGTAATCAGCAGGCTGGCCGATATTGCATATCGTCAGTTTGACGACGCTTTGATGGCAGCCATATTTCAAAATAATCTGAAAACTGCTGAAACAATTCTTTTTGGAAGTATCAAGAATCCATTATTCTGCGGGCCGGCATCGCGACGTTAGACCATGGTCGTAATCACAAATGGTTACGATTGACTTGTCAGTCACGGTCTGGCGCTAATCGCGCATCCGCGGATTCCGGGCGTTCGATCCGGAACCACAGATACACAAGAATTAGAAAACGAGAGGAGCGAAGCATGAACAAGTCCACCTTGGCCCTGGCCGTGGCCGTTGGGGTTCTGGCGCAGCAGGCAGGCGCCGCCGGTTTTATTGAAGACAGCAAGGCTACCTTGGGTCTGCGTAACTTCTACATCAACACGGATAACCGTGATTCTGCTGCTACAACGAACAAGTCTGAGGAATGGGGCCAAGGTTTCGACCTGCGCTTCACCTCCGGTTACACCCAAGGCACCGTTGGCTTTGGTATCGATGCCATTGGCCTGCTGGGTATCAAGCTGGATTCGGGCGGCGGTACCAACGGCGCCTCCAACAACAGCTACGGTGGTACGGTCTTCCCGAGCAACTCCAACGGCGAGGCGGTGGATAACTTTTCCAGCCTGGGCCTGACTGCCAAAGCCAAGGTTTCCCAGACCGAGCTGAAGCTGGGCACCTTGCAGCCAAAACTGCCCGTAATCGTGACCAACGACGGTCGTCTGCTGCCGCAAACCTTCCAGGGCGGTCAGATCACCTCGAACGAAATCAAGGACCTGACCCTCATCGGTGGTCAGATCGAGCACGCTAAAGGTCGTAACTCCAGCAACAACGAGGAGTTGTCCATTGCCGGTGCGAACGGTCGTACCGCAAGCGGCCGCGATAGCAACAAATTCATTTACGGTGGCGGTGACTACAAAATCACCAAGGACCTGACTGCCCAGTATTACTACGGCAACCTGGAAGACTTCTACAAGCAGCACTTCCTGGGTCTGGTGCACAACTGGGCCATCGGTCCGGGCGTACTGAAATCTGATCTGCGCTATTTCAACAGCCGCAGCGACGGCGCCAATGGCCATGACTCCAACTACTACACCACTGGCTACTATGGCGGCAGCGTCACCAAGGGCAAGGTCGACAACAACCTGTACAGCGGCTTGTTCCTCTACACCGTCGCAGGTCACACCTTTGGTGGTGGCTATCAGGCCAGCAACGGCGACAGCGATTTCCCTTGGCTGAACCAGGGTGACGGCTCGTCGGCTTACCTGACTACCGACATGCAGATCGCCAAGTTCGCCCGTGCCGGTGAACGTACCTGGCAGGGTCGCTACTCGTACGACTTCGCCAAGCTCGGTGTGCCTGGCCTGACCGCTGGCGTCATCTACCTGCGTGGCGACAATATCGATCACGCCACCGGTGACAAGACCGAGTGGGAGCGTGACATCACCGTTGGCTACGTTGTACCGGAAGGCGCTCTGAAGAACGTAGGCGTGATGTGGAAAAACGCTACCTGGCGCAACGACATCCCAGGTCAGCGCGACCAGGATGAAAACCGCCTGATCGTCAGCTACTCGATCCCGTTGCTGTAAGTAACGCGCTCGCGTAACGAAAAAAAGCCCCGCCCGGCAACACGCCCGGCGGGGCTTTACGTTTTCGAGTCAGGCCCACCCCTGTAGCCTTTCCCGAAACTACTCCTCTTTCGGCAACTCGAGGCCTTCTCGAACCTCGTTGAGGATGTTGGGCTTATAGAGGTGTCGGCGCCAGTGAACACTTTTTTATATTTCCAAAAGATCTATAAAGATCAGCATTCATTCTTTTTCAAACCGCCTGGAACGAGGCACAGTCAGGCTCTACAAGATCTCATCCAGGAGCCCCAACATGAGCCTCAGACTCGGCGACATCGCCCCCGACTTCGAACAGGATTCCAGCGCCGGCAAGATCCGCTTCCATGAATGGCTTGGCGACAGCTGGGGTGTGCTTTTTTCCCACCCGGCGGATTTCACGCCGGTCTGCACCACTGAATTGGGTCTGACGGCCAAGCTCAAGGATGAGTTTGCCCAACGCGGCGTGAAGGCGATTGCCCTCTCGGTCGACCCGGTGGATTCGCACCACAAGTGGATCGAAGACATCAACGAAACCCAGAATACCGTCGTCAATTTCCCGATCCTGGCCGACGCCGACCGCAAGGTGTCGGACCTCTACGACCTGATCCACCCCAATGCCAGCGATACCCTGACCGTGCGTTCTCTGTTCGTGATCGACCCGAACAAGAAGATTCGCCTGACCATTACCTACCCGGCCAGCACCGGACGCAATTTCAACGAGATCCTGCGAGTGATCGACTCCTTGCAACTGACCGACAGCCACAAGGTCGCCACCCCGGCCAACTGGCAGGACGGCGATGAAGTGGTAATCGTGCCATCGCTCAAGGATGAGGACGAAATCAAGCGGCGCTTCCCTAAAGGCTATCGGGCCGTGAAACCTTATTTGCGCCTGACACCGCAACCGAATCGCTGAAGAGAGGATCAACCAAACCCTCATTTCACAGGGAATCTATGTGCAACAGGGTTTTGGCCGTTTCGACGGCCTTTTTTATTGCCTTCAAAAAATGAACTGATATTTATTTATAGAATAACCAAATGAATAAATATGATTTAAAGATATATGAATCCGCTGTTATCGTTTGCATCAGACAGCGAGATCGCCCACCGCGAATCGCGCAGAACGTTTAAGGAATGGTTGGCATGTTGGTCGTCTCACTTGGTGGCAGTCCCAGTCAGCGCTCCCGTTCCGGGGTGCTGTTGGAGCGCGCGCAGCGTTGGTTGCAGCAGCAAGGGGTGGAGGTGGTGAGTTATCAGGTGCGTGACTTTCCCGCCGAGGACCTGCTCCATGCCCGCTTCGACAGTCCGAAAATCGTCGACCTGCTCCAGCAGATCGATAACGCCGACGGCCTGTTGATTGCCACACCGGTGTACAAGGCGTCTTTTTCCGGTGCGCTGAAAACATTGTTGGACCTCCTGCCAGAACGCGCCCTGAGCCATAAGGTGGTATTGCCCATGGCCACCGGCGGCAGCATCGCCCACATGCTGGCCGTGGATTACGCTCTCAAGCCGGTGCTGTCGGCGCTCAAGGCTCAGGAAATGCTGCAGGGGATCTTTGCCGAGGATAGCCAGATCGCCTATGGCGAAGGCAGTGCCCAGGCGCAATTGACGCCCGCCTTGCAGCAACGCCTGCACGAAGCGCTGGAGCAGTTTCTCAGCGCCATGGCCCGTCGACCCAGGCCACTGGACCCAAGTCTGTTGAATGAACGTTTGTTGAGTGCTCGCTGGAGCATTTGAATCCCGATACACCCTGATTCAACTCACCTTACTCAGCCGCCAACGGCCAAGCAGGTGCAGCCAAAACCCCACAGCAAAAAGGAGAGGCGCCATGCGCACTGTCATTTTGCGTCGCGGGCTGGTCGCTCTGTTTGCTGCGGCTGTGTCCTTCGGCGCTACTATCCAGGCTCAAGCCGAGACGTTGCGGATCGGTTATCAGAAGTACGGCACCCTGGTGCTGCTCAAGGCCAAGGGCACCTTGGAAAAACGCCTCGCCGCCCAGGGCGTGGATGTGCAATGGACTGAATTCCCCGGCGGCCCGCAATTGCTCGAAGGCCTCAACGTCGGCTCCATCGACTTCGGCGTGACCGGTGAAACCCCGCCGGTGTTTGCCCAGGCGGCGGGTGCCGATCTGCTTTACGTCGCCTACGAACCGCCGGCACCCAACAGCGAGGCGATCCTGGTGCCCAAGAGCTCGCCGATCCAGTCGGTGCAAGACCTCAAGGGCAAGAAGATCGCGCTGAACAAAGGCTCCAACGTCCATTACCTGCTGGTACGAGCCCTTGAAGATGCCGGCCTGAAATATTCCGACATCCAGACCGTGTTCCTGCCTCCGGCCGATGCCCGTGCCGCATTCGAGCGTGGCAGTGTCGACGCCTGGGTGATCTGGGATCCGTACCAGGCGGCCGCCGAACAACAGTTGCAAGCGCGCACCTTGCGTGACGGCAAGGGAATCGTCGACAACCACCAGTTCTACCTCGCCACCAAACCCTATGCGCAAAAGAACCCCCAGGTCATCACCACCCTGGTGGAAGAGGTGCGGGCGGTAGGGGAGTGGTCCAAGGCCAACCCCGAAGACGTGACCAAACAGGTATCGCCACTGCTAGGCCTGCCTGCCGACATCACTCTGACGTCGGTGAAACGCCAGGGTTACGGTGCGTTGTTCCTGACGCCGGAAGTGGTCGCGGCACAGCAGAAAATCGCCGACAGCTTCTATCAGCTCAAATTGATCCCCAAGCCCTTGAGTATCAGGGACGTGATCTGGACGCCGCCGGCGGCCGTTGCGAACGCGCAGTAATCCGATTTCCTTAGGAGACCACTCCAATGAGCCTCAATATTTTCTGGTTCCTGCCCACCCACGGCGACGGCCATTACCTTGGCACCGCCGAAGGCGCTCGCGCCGTCGACCACGGCTACCTGCAACAGATCGCCCAGGCGGCGGATCGACTGGGTTTCGGTGGGGTGCTGATTCCCACCGGACGTTCCTGCGAGGACTCCTGGCTGGTGGCCGCTTCGTTGATTCCCGTGACCCAGCGCCTGAAATTCCTCGTTGCCTTGCGCCCCGGGATCATTTCCCCGACGGTGGCGGCGCGCCAGGCTGCGACCCTGGACCGGTTGTCCGGCGGCCGGGCGTTGTTCAATCTGGTGACCGGTGGCGATCCGGATGAGCTGGCGGGCGATGGCCTGTTCCTCGATCATGAGGCGCGCTACCAGGCTTCGGTTGAATTCACCCGCATCTGGCGTCGTGTGCTGGAAGGCGAGACGGTGGATTACGACGGCGAGCACATCAGCGTGAAGGGTGCCAAGCTGCTCTATCCACCGATCCAGCAGCCGCGTCCACCGCTGTACTTTGGTGGATCTTCCGAAGCGGCCCAGGATCTGGCGGCCGAACAGGTGGAAATGGTCCTGACCTGGGGCGAGCCGCCGGAAGCCGTGGCGGAAAAAATCGCCCAGGTTCGGGCCAAGGCCGAGAAGCTCGGCCGTACCGTGCGATTTGGCATCCGCCTGCACGTGATCGTGCGGGAAACCAATGCCGAGGCCTGGCAGGCGGCCGACCGATTGATCTCCCACTTGGACGACGACACCATCGCCCGTGCCCAGGCGTCCCTGGCCCGTTTCGATTCGGTGGGCCAGCAGCGCATGGCCGCGTTGCATGGAGGGCGGCGCGACAAGCTGGAAGTCAGCCCCAACCTTTGGGCCGGCGTGGGGCTGGTTCGCGGCGGTGCTGGTACGGCGCTGGTGGGCGATGGCCCGACCGTGGCGGCGCGGGTCAAGGAATATGCCGACCTGGGGATCGATACGTTCATCTTCTCGGGTTATCCACACCTGGAAGAGTCCTACCGCGTGGCGGAACTGCTGTTCCCGCACCTGGATGTGGAACGCCCGGAATTGCCGAAGAGCGGCGGTTATGTGAGCCCGTTTGGTGAAATGGTCGCCAACGACATTCTTCCCAAAGCCGCGTCCCAGAGCTGAGGCGGCCATGAAGAAAGTTATCCACAACCTGGCGCCCTGGGCGGTGCCGCTGCTGTTGCTGGCGATATGGCAACTGTCGGTGTCGGGGGGCTGGTTATCCACGCGGATCCTGCCGGCTCCGGTGGCGGTGATCGAGGCCGGGGTGAACCTGGTGCGCAGCGGCGAGATCTGGACGCACCTGGCTATCAGTGGCTGGCGTGCGGTGGTGGGTTTCCTGATTGGCGGCGGCATCGGCCTGGCCCTGGGTTTCATCACTGGTTTGTCGAAATGGGGCGAGCGTCTGCTGGACAGTTCCGTGCAAATGCTCCGGAACATCCCGCACCTGGCGCTGATTCCGTTGGTGATCCTGTGGTTTGGTATCGACGAGTCGGCGAAGATTTTCCTGGTGGCCCTCGGCACGCTGTTTCCGATTTACCTCAACACCTATCACGGCATCCGTAACGTCGACCCGGCGTTGGTGGAAATGGCCCGCAGCTATGGTTTGTCCGGCTTCAGCCTGTTTCACCAAGTGATCCTGCCGGGCGCCTTGCCTTCGATCCTGGTGGGCGTGCGCTTTGCCCTGGGATTCATGTGGCTGACGCTCATCGTGGCGGAGACCATCTCTGCCAGTTCCGGCATCGGCTACTTGGCGATGAATGCCCGAGAGTTCCTGCAGACCGACGTGGTAGTACTGGCGATTCTGCTGTACGCCGTGCTCGGCAAGCTTGCCGACCTTGCCGCCCGTGGGCTCGAGCGGGTCTGGTTGCGCTGGCATCCGGCGTACCAGGTCAACAAGGGAGGTGTCGCATGACTGCGCAACAACCTCCGCGCCTGTTGCAAGGCATTCCGCTGGCGGTGCGCAACCTGCAAAAGACCTTTGGCTCGCGCCAGGTGCTGCGGGACATCGACCTGCACATTCCCGCCGGGCAATTCGTGGCAGTGGTCGGGCGCAGCGGTTGTGGCAAAAGCACCTTGCTGCGTCTGCTGGCCGGCCTCGATCAGCCTTCCGACGGCCAGTTGCTGGCCGGTTCTGCACCGTTGAGCGCTGCACAACAGGACACGCGGCTGATGTTCCAGGAGGCGCGCTTGCTGCCCTGGAAAAAAATCATCGACAACGTTGGCATCGGGCTCAAGGGCAACTGGCGGCCACAAGCGCTACAGGCGTTGGAATCCGTGGGCCTGGCCGATCGTGCCCATGAATGGCCGGCGACATTGTCCGGTGGACAGAAGCAACGGGTGGCCCTGGCCCGGGCCCTGATTCATCAGCCACGGCTGCTGTTGCTCGACGAACCCCTGGGAGCGCTCGACGCGCTGACACGTATCGAAATGCAGCAGTTGATCGAACGCCTGTGGCAGCAACACGGTTTTACCGTGCTGCTGGTGACTCACGATGTCAGCGAAGCAGTGGCCATTGCCGACCGGGTGATCCTGATCGAGGACGGCCAGATTGGCCTCGATCTGGCCGTCGACCTGCCACGCCCACGGGCACGCGGCTCTCATCGGCTGGCTGCCCTGGAAACCGAAGTCCTCAACCGCGTGCTGTCCTTGCCCGGCCAACCGCCGGAACCCGAACCCGTTTCACCCTTGCCCACGCAGTTGCGGTGGGCGCAATAACCTCATCCAGAAAAGGAATCGACACCATGACCATCAAAGCCATCAACGTGCGTAACCAGTTCAAAGGCATCATCAAGGAAATCGTCGAAGGCGACGTGCTGTCGGAAATCGACGTCCAGACCGCTTCCGGCATCGTCACTTCCGTGATCACCACCCGCTCCGTAAAAGAGTTGGAGTTGACGATCGGCAGTGAAGTGATTGCTTTCGTCAAATCGACAGAGGTATCTATCGCCAAGTTGTGAACAATGTTCCATCCACAGCCCCGGATGGCGTGAGCCCTTCGGGGTTTTTTTAGTGACGGATGAGAGGTGCGAGTGGCTGAGACCGTCAGATGACTTGTCGCTTGGGCAGATACGGCGGCAGATACAACCCCAGGTACGCATCGAACACCCGCATGCCTTCCTCGGCCATGCGCGGGGTGATCTGGCCGTGTTGTTGCACCGAGCGGGCATAGACGCGGTCGCCCAGTTCCATGGCGAGGGCGAATACATCGACGTCATCGGGCAGTGTCGGCAGTTCGAAATGGTGGGCGAAGAGCTTGTGCATCAAGTCGCCCAGCTCCAGGTCGTGCTGACGATCGGCCTGGGTGACTTCGGTCAGGCCATGTTGGGCCAGGATCAGCTGGCGGGCGGCGGCGTCCTGGTCGTAGATCGTCAGCATGCGCTGCTCCACCAGTCGCGACAGGTCGCGCCAACCGCTCAGAGATCCATGATTGATCGGCGCTTGCAGGCAAGCACGGAAGGCCGCGTGGACGTCGGCGGTCAGGGCTTCGAGCAGGGCCGGGACGCTGGCGAAGAAGTGATACACGGAAGAAGGCGGAATGCCGGCGCGTTCGGCAACGCTGTAGATGGACAGGTTGCCCACACCTTCGCTCGCCAGCAGCGTGCGGGCAGCATCGAGAATCGAGTCGATCCGAGCCTGGCTGCGTGCGCGAGGTTTGCGAGGGCTGGCGATGCGCGTCATGGAGGTCTCCTGCGGGGGCTGCCGGGCATTGTACGAGCCGGGAGATAGGTTGTCTGCTCGGCCGCCATCGCGAGCAGGCTCGCTCCCACATGGGATCTGCGGGGGAGGCCACAATTGGAGGCACTCAATATCCTGTGGGAGCGAGCCTGCTCGCGATCCGCCGAAGGCGGCCATAAAAAAACGCCGCAGGCCGTGAAGGCCTGCGGCGTTTTCTCTACCGCAACCGCTTAAACGGTATGCAGATACCAGTTGTACTCGAGGTCGGAGATGGAGTGTTCGAATTCCTCCAGCTCACTCTCTTTGCAGGCCACGAAGATATCGATGTATTTCGGGTCGATGTACTTGGCCATGACCTCGCTGTCGTCCAGTTCCCGGAGGGCGTCGCGCAGGTTGTTCGGCAGGCTCTGTTCGTTCTGCTCGTAGCTGTTGCCTTCCACCGGTGC
This sequence comes from Pseudomonas uvaldensis, assembly GCF_021271205.1. Lineage (GTDB taxonomy): Bacteria > Pseudomonadota > Gammaproteobacteria > Pseudomonadales > Pseudomonadaceae > Aquipseudomonas > Aquipseudomonas uvaldensis. Next base: position 300,286 of record NZ_JAIWKS010000005.1, on the reverse strand, counting down.
GCCCGGCTCGATCTTGTTGACCAGGCCATGGTGCACGCCCGCCAGTACGGAGGCCATCAGCAGGTACGGGTTGGCATCGGCGCCGGCGACGCGGTGTTCCAGGCGCACGGCATCGGCCGAGCCGGTCGGTACGCGTAAGGCCACGGTGCGGTTGTCCAGGCCCCAGGTCGGGGAGTTCGGCACGTAGAACTGTGCGCCGAAACGACGGTAGGAGTTGACGTTGGGGCAGAGGAACGCCATCTGCGCGGGCAGGGTCTCGAGCACACCGCCGATTGCGTGACGAAGCGCGGCGTTCTGCTCGGGATCCTCACTGGCAAAGATATTGTTGCCATCTTTGTCCAGAATCGAAATGTGGACATGCAGGCCGTTGCCCGCCTGGCCCGGATACGGCTTGGCCATGAAGGTGGTGTCCATTTCATGGTCATAGGCGATGTTCTTGATCAGACGCTTGAGCAGAACGGCGTAGTCGCAGGCTCTCATCGGGTCGGCCACATGGTGCAGGTTCACTTCGAACTGCGCCGGGGCACTTTCCTTGACGATGGCGTCGGCGGGGATGCCCTGCTCCTTGGCGCCTTCCAGGATATCCTGGAGGCAATCGACATACTCGTCGAGGTCGTCGATCAGGTAGACCTGTGTGGAATGGGGGCGTTTGCCGGAAATCGGTGAACGGGGCGGTTGTGGACGGCCGTTCACGTTCTCCTGGTCGATCAGGTAGAACTCAAGTTCGAAGGCCGCGCAGATGGTCAGGCCCAGCTCGTCGAACTTGGTCACGACCTGGCGCAGGACTTCGCGAGGGTCAGCGAAGAAAGGCTCGCCTTCGAGCTCGTGCATGGTCATCAGCAGTTGCGCGGTCGGGCGCTTTTGCCAGGGTTCGTTGGAAAGAGTGCCGGGGATCGGGTAGCAGATGCGGTCGGCATCGCCGATGTCCAGGCCCAGGCCGGTGCTTTCCACCGTCGAACCATTGATATCCAGGGCAAACAGGGAGGCCGGCAGGTTGATGCCTTTCTCGTAAACCTTGTGGAGGCTGGTGCGTTCGATGCGCTTGCCACGCACCACACCATTCATATCCGCAATCAGAAGGTCAACGTACAGAACCTCAGGATGTTCCTTAAGGAACGCGTTCGCTTCGTTAAGCTGAACGGCACGCGGGGGTACCGACATGATGCAACACCTTTGTTGTTAAAAATATCAATCATTGATCTCTTTGAAACCCAGTCAACCCGAACGGCATGCCGAAGTCAAGCAGGGCCTTTTTTGCCCTAAAAAAGCACCTGGGGGGCTTTTTTGAGGCAATTTGGGGCGTTTTTATCCCTTTAAAGGTCGTGGCGCCCGCAGGCTTGAGCGGGCCGTGTTGTATTTTTTACGGGGGTGTTGTGTAAAAAAATGAACAAGGCTAAGCTCGATTCAAACCCATAACAGCAATAATACCGGGGTGTTTCATGTCTCGCCTGCCGTCCCAACGGCGTCACCCGCTGTCCCGGCAAATTGGTTGGCATGCTCGTCGCATCCGTGGCGATAAGCGCCGCCAGGCCATGATGAAGGTCATCGGGCACTTCTCCATGTCGATTTCGCCCCTGGTGTACCGGCCGTCATCATCGTCCAATATTCTGGACGCTCTGGACGAAACTCTCTTTAGCGGCTCTCCTTTCAATGTAGAACCTTTTCCCGGGCATTTGTCGGGCAGAGGCAACACAACGCGACGCCGATGCGTCAAACAACCCCTGACTACCCTTGGCAGCCAGGAAAATCACGCCTAGAGGCATTTATGAGTAACAACCTCGACCAGCTCACCGATTGGTTGAAAGACCATAAGATCACAGAAGTCGAATGCATGATTGGCGATCTGACCGGTATCACACGGGGCAAGATCTCGCCGACCAACAAATTCATTGCCGAAAAAGGCATGCGCCTGCCCGAGAGCGTTCTGCTCCAGACCGTTACGGGCGACTATGTCGAAGACGACATCTATTACGAACTGCTGGACCCGGCGGACATCGATATGGTGTGCCGTCCGGACGAAAACGCGGTGTTCCTGGTGCCCTGGGCCATCGAACCCACCGCCCAGGTGATCCACGACACTTATGACAAGCAGGGCAACCCCATCGAGTTGTCGCCGCGCAACGTACTCAAGAAGGTACTCAAGCTCTACGCCGACAAGGGGTGGCAGCCGATCGTCGCGCCGGAGATGGAGTTCTACCTGACCAAGCGCAGCGACGACCCGGACTTCCCGCTGCAACCGCCTGTCGGCCGCTCCGGCCGCCCGGAAACCGGTCGCCAGTCTTTCTCCATTGAAGCGGCCAACGAATTCGATCCTCTGTTCGAAGACGTCTACGACTGGTGCGAGTTGCAGGAGCTGGACCTCGATACCTTGATCCACGAGGACGGCACGGCGCAGATGGAAATCAATTTCCGTCATGGCGACGCCCTGTCCCTGGCCGATCAGATCCTGGTCTTCAAGCGCACCATGCGTGAGGCCGCGCTCAAGCACAATGTGGCTGCCACGTTCATGGCCAAGCCCATGACCGGCGAGCCGGGCAGCGCGATGCACCTGCATCAGAGCATCATCGACAAGGAAACCGGCAAGAACGTTTTCTCCAATGAAGACGGGACCATGAGCGAGTTGTTCCTGCATCACATCGGCGGGTTGCAGAAGCTCATCCCCGAGCTGTTGCCGCTGTTCGCGCCCAACGTCAATTCGTTCCGCCGCTTTTTGCCGGATACCTCGGCGCCGGTGAACGTGGAGTGGGGTGAGGAGAACCGTACGGTTGGTCTGCGGGTACCGGATGCCGGGCCGCAGAACCGCAGGGTGGAAAACCGTCTGCCGGGTGCCGATGCCAACCCGTACCTGGCCATCGCCGCCAGCCTGCTGTGTGGCTTCATCGGCATGGTAGAAGGCCTCAACCCGAGCGCCCCGGTAGTGGGCCGTGGTTATGAGCGGCGCAACCTGCGCTTGCCGCTGACCATCGAGGACGCTCTTGAGCGCATGGAAAACAGCAAGACCATCGAGAAATACCTGGGCAAGAAGTTCATCACGGGCTACGTCGCGGTCAAGCGGGCCGAGCATGAAAACTTCAAGCGCGTCATCAGTTCGTGGGAGCGGGAATTCCTGCTCTTTGCCGTCTGATGCGCCGGGCGGGGCGGCCAAGGCCGCTTCGCCCCCACCGATAAAGGAGAATCCGCATGACCCGCAACAATCCGCAGACCCGTGAATGGCAAGCCTTGAGTAGCGATCATCACCTGGCGCCGTTCAGCGATTTCAAGCAGCTCAAGGAAAAAGGTCCGCGCATCATCACCCGCGCCAAGGGTGTCTACCTCTGGGATAGCGAAGGCAACAAGATCCTCGACGGCATGGCCGGGCTCTGGTGCGTGGCGGTCGGTTACGGCCGCGATGAACTGGCCGATGCCGCCAGCCAGCAGATGCGCGAGCTGCCTTACTACAACCTGTTCTTCCAGACGGCCCACCCGCCGGCGCTGGAATTGTCCAAGGCCATCGCCGAGGTCGCTCCGCCAGGCATGAGTCATGTGTTCTTCACCGGGTCCGGTTCCGAAGGCAACGACACCATGCTGCGGATGGTCCGCCACTACTGGGCGATCAAGGGCCAGCCGAACAAGAAGGTCATCATCAGCCGCAAGAACGGCTATCACGGTTCGACCGTGGCCGGCGCGAGCCTGGGTGGCATGACTTATATGCACGAGCAGGGCGACCTGCCGATCCCGGGCATCGTCCATATCGCCCAGCCGTACTGGTTCGGTGAAGGCGGCGACATGAGCCCCGAGGAGTTCGGCCTGTGGGCCGCCAACCAACTGGAAGAGAAGATTCTCGAAATCGGCGTGGACAACGTCGGTGCGTTCATTGCCGAGCCGATCCAGGGTGCGGGTGGCGTGATCGTGCCGCCGGACAGCTACTGGCCGCGAGTAAAGGAGATCCTCGCCAAGTACGACATCCTGTTCGTGGCCGACGAAGTGATCTGTGGTTTCGGCCGTACCGGCGAGTGGTTCGGTACCGACTATTACGGTCTGAAACCCCACATGATGACCATCGCCAAGGGGCTGACTTCCGGCTATATCCCCATGGGCGGCCTGATCGTGCGCGACGATGTGGTCGCGGTGCTCAACGAGGGTGGCGACTTCAACCACGGGTTCACCTATTCCGGTCACCCGGTGGCGGCTGCGGTGGCCCTGGAGAACATCCGCATTCTGCGCGAAGAGAAAATCATCGAGCGGGTCCACGGCCAAACGGCACCTTATTTGCAGAAGCGCCTGCGGGAACTGAACGATCACCCGTTGGTGGGTGAAGTGCGCGGGGTCGGTTTGCTGGGGGCGATCGAACTGGTCCGGGACAAGGCCACGCGCCAACGTTATGAAGGCAAGGGCGTGGGCATGATTTGCCGGCAGTTCTGCTTCGATAACGGGCTGATCATGCGGGCGGTGGGCGACACCATGATCATTGCGCCGCCGCTGGTAATCAGCGAGTCCGAGATCGACGAGTTGGTGACCAAGGCACGGCGCTGCCTGGACCTGACTCTGGGTGCGTTGCAAGGCTGAGTGCTAGGCTCTGAGCGAGGCGCCTTGAAGGGCTTCGCCCGGTGCGAAAAGGCTGGGTATATGTGTTGAAAGCCTGCCCTGTAACTTGCCAGACTACCGCCTGTTCAAGTTGCCCGCGAGCCGGCTACTGAACTGTGGCTAAGAAGAATAACTGGAGCATCATCCATGAAGGCATTAGGTATGAAGATAGCTGGCAAGACCCTCCTCGCCATGTCCCTGATGGGCGTGATGGCAGGTGCCGTCCAGGCGGACGACAAAGTGCTGCATGTCTATAACTGGTCCGACTACATCGCCCCGGACACCGTCGCCAAGTTTGAAAAAGAGACGGGGATCAAGGTGGTGTACGACGTATTCGACAGCAACGAAACCCTGGAAGCCAAGTTGCTGGCCGGCAAGTCCGGTTATGACATCGTGGTGCCGTCGAACAACTTCCTGGCCAAGCAGATCAAGGCGGGGGTCTATCAGCCGCTGGACAAGTCCAAGCTGCCAAACTGGAAGAACCTCGACACCGACCTGCTCAAGGCAGTAGGCGATGCCAGCGACAAAGGTAACCAGCATGCCTTCCCTTACATGTGGGGCACCATCGGTATCGGCTATAACCCCGAGAAGGTCAAGGCAGCACTGGGTGTCGACAAGATCGATTCCTGGGATGTTCTGCTCAAGCCGGAAAACATCGCCAAGCTCAAGAGCTGCGGCGTGAGCTTCCTCGACTCGCCGACCGAAATGATCCCGGTGGCGTTGCATTACCTGGGCTATCCGACCGACAGCCAGGACAAGAAGCAACTGGCCGATGCCGAGGCGCTGTTCCTCAAGATCCGTCCATCGATCAGCTATTTCCACTCCTCCAAGTACATCTCCGACCTGGCCAACGGCAACATCTGTGTCGCCGTGGGTTATTCGGGTGATATCGAACAGTCCAAGTCCCGTGCCGCCGAAGCCGGTGGCAAGGTCAAGGTGGCCTACAGCATTCCGAAAGAAGGCGCTGGTTCGTTCTACGACATGGTCGCCATTCCAAAGGATGCCGAAAACGTCGAGGCTGCCTACAAGTACATGAACTTCCTGATGAAGCCGGAAATCATGGCGGAAATCACTGACAACGTGCGTTTCCCGAACGGCAACAAGGCTGCTACCCCGCTGGTGGACAAGGAAATCTCCGGAGATCCGAACATCTATCCATCGGATGAAGTGAAAGCCCATCTGTATGCAATCAGCGACTTGCCGCCCGCTACCCAGCGGATCCTGACCCGCAGCTGGACCAAGATCAAATCCGGTAAATAAGCCGGCCTGAGGCACCTTCCTGTTGTCGCCGCCATCGCGGCGGTTGGCAACAGGAGCAATTAAATAATTAAAAGTTTTGCTGGATCGGTTTATCGAGGGTAAGTTGCGCGCCGGTTTTGTTGCAGGGCCCCTCGTGGCCGGTAACAGGGGGCAACTTGGGCCCAACTATATAGAGGACCTCCACGTGCCAGTCTTTTCTTTGTTACGCAACGCCTTGCTGGTCAGTGCAGGCCTGACGCTCGCGGTCAGCGTCCAGGCTGCCTCCACCGTGCATATTTATAACTGGTCGGACTACATCGGCGAGTCCACGCTGGCGGATTTCGAAAAAGCCACCGGGATCAAGCCGGTGTATGACGTATTCGATTCCAATGAAACCCTGGAAGGCAAATTGCTGGCGGGTCGTACCGGCTATGACGTGGTCGTGCCGTCCAACCATTTCCTGGGCAAGCAGATCAAGGCCGGGGCGTTCCAGAAGCTCGACAAGGCGCAATTGCCCAACTATGCGAACCTCGACCCTTCGCTGCTCAAGCGCCTGGACAAGAACGATCCGGGCAACCAGTACGCCGTGCCTTATCTGTGGGGGACCAACGGCATCGGCTATAACGTCGAGAAGATCAAGGCGGTGCTGGGCGTCGACAAGATCGACTCGTGGGCCATGCTGTTCGAGCCGGAAAACATCAAGAAACTGTCCAGTTGCGGCGTCTCGTTCCTCGATTCCGGTGACGAGATGATCCCGGCCATGTTGAATTACCTGGGCCTGGACCCCAACAGCGAAAATCCTGAAGACTACAAGAAGGCCGAGGCCCAGCTCCTCAAGATCCGGCCCTACGTGACCTACTTCAATTCCTCCAAGTACATCTCCGATCTGGCCAATGGCGAGATCTGCGTGGCCGCCGGTTTCTCCGGGGATATTTTCCAGGCCCGCGAACGTGCCAGCGAGGCCGGCAAGGGCGTCGAAATCGCCTATGTGATCCCAAAAGAAGGCGGCAACCTCTGGTTCGACATGCTGGCGATCCCACGTGACGCCACCAACGTCAAGCAGGCCCATGCGTTCATCAACTACCTGCTCGAGCCTGAGGTGATCGCCAAGGTCAGCGATTACGTCGGATATGCCAACCCGAACCCCAAGGCTGGCGAACTGATGAATCAGGAGGTGCGCACTGACGAAGCGGTCTACCCGCCCCAGGCGATCGTCGACAAGCTCTACGTCAACTCCGAGTTGCCGCCCAAGATCCAACGACTCATGACCCGAAGCTGGACCAAGGTCAAGTCGGGTAAATAGCAAAAACGCTCTAACTCAAGGTTCGCCCGCGAGGGGCGAACTGTAAATTCTGTGGGAGTTTCGTAAATGGCAGTTGCCTCCGGCGCCTATAAGAAAGCCCTCGAGGGCGACCACGCACCCAAGCAGGTGTTGGTCAAGATCGACCGGGTCACGAAAAAGTTCGACGAGACGATTGCCGTGGACGATGTGTCCCTGGAAATCAAGAAGGGTGAGATCTTCGCCCTGCTCGGCGGTTCGGGATCGGGCAAATCCACCTTGCTGCGCATGCTGGCCGGGTTCGAGCGACCCACGGAAGGGCGCATTTTCCTCGACGGTGTGGACATCACCGACATGCCGCCCTACGAGCGGCCGATCAACATGATGTTCCAGTCCTATGCCTTGTTCCCCCACATGACCGTGGCGCAGAACATCGCGTTCGGCCTGCAGCAGGACAAGATTCCCAAGCCCGAGATCGATGCCCGCGTGGCCGAGATGCTCAAGCTGGTGCAGATGAGCCAGTACGCCAAGCGCAAGCCTCACCAGCTCTCCGGCGGCCAGCGTCAGCGCGTGGCCCTGGCCCGTTCCCTGGCCAAGCGCCCCAAGTTGCTGCTGCTCGATGAACCGATGGGCGCCCTGGACAAAAAGCTGCGCTCGCAGATGCAGCTCGAACTGGTCGAGATCATCGAGCGGGTGGGCGTGACCTGCGTCATGGTGACCCACGACCAGGAAGAGGCCATGACCATGGCCGAACGCATCGCGATCATGCACCTGGGCTGGATCGCTCAGATCGGTAGCCCGATCGACATCTACGAAACCCCGACCAGCCGGCTGGTCTGCGAGTTCATCGGCAACGTCAACATCTTCGAGACCGAAGTGGTGGACGACGCCGAGGGCCATGCGGTGCTGACCTGCAAGGACCTGGATCGCAATATCTACGTGGGCCACGGCATCAGTACGTCGGTGCAGGACAAGTCTGTGACCTACGCCATCCGCCCGGAAAAACTGCTGGTGACCGCCGAGCAACCGACCTGCGAGCACAACTGGTCCAGTGGCAAGGTCCATGACATCGCCTACCTGGGCGGTCATTCGGTGTTCTACGTCGAGTTGCCGAGCGGCAAGCTGGTGCAATCCTTCGTCGCCAACGCCGAACGCCGCGGCCAGCGGCCGACCTGGGGCGACCAGGTGTTCGTCTGGTGGGAAGACGACAGCGGCGTGGTGCTTCGCTCATGAACATGCGCAAACTCAAGCGTCGACTCGCCCGAATAACGCCCGGTGGCCGTCAACTGGTCATCGGGGTGCCCTTCATCTGGCTGTTCCTGTTCTTCATGCTGCCGTTCTTCATCGTCCTGAAGATCAGCTTCGCTGAAGCCGACGTCGCGATTCCGCCGTACACCGAGATCTATAGCTACGTCGACCAGAAGCTGCAGATACTGCTCAACATCGCGAACTACGCGATGCTCAGCGAGGATGAGCTGTACATCGCCGCCTACCTGGGGTCGCTGAAAATGGCCCTGATCAGCACCGCCCTGTGCCTGTTGATCGGTTATCCGATGGCCTACGGCATCGCCAACGCCCGCAAGGAAACGCAGACGGTGCTGGTGCTGCTGATCATGATGCCGACCTGGACCGCGATCCTGATCCGCGTCTATGCGTGGATGGGCATCCTCAGCAACAACGGTTTGCTCAACGGCTTCCTGATGAGCATGGGGTGGATCAGCGAGCCCTTGCAGATCCTCAACACCAACCTGGCGGTGTACATCGGCGTGGTCTATTCGTACCTGCCATTCATGATCCTGCCGTTATACGCCAACCTGGTCAAACACGACCCCAGCTTGCTGGAGGCGGCGTCCGACCTGGGCTCCAGCACCTTCAACAGCTTCTGGAAAATCACCGTGCCGCTGTCCAAGAACGGCATCATCGCCGGCTGCATGCTGGTGTTCATCCCGGTGGTGGGCGAATTCGTCATCCCGGAACTGCTGGGCGGCCCGGAAACCCTGATGATCGGCAAAGTGCTGTGGCAGGAATTCTTCAACAACCGTGACTGGCCGGTGGCATCCGCCCTGGCGGTGGTGATGCTGGCGATCCTGATCGTGCCCATCATCCTGTTCAACCGCAGTCAGGCCAAGGAAATGGAGGGCAAGGAATGAAACGCTTTCGTTTTTCCAGCCTGATGCTGGTGTTGGGATTGTTGTTCATCTACGCGCCGATGGTGATCCTGGTGATCTTCTCGTTCAACGCCTCGAAGCTAGTGACGGTGTGGGGCGGCTGGTCGATCAAGTGGTACGTCGGCCTGCTGGACAACACCCAACTGATGGGGTCGGTGGTGCGTTCGCTGGAAATCGCCTGCTATACGGCGGTGGCGGCTGTGGCTCTGGGCACGTTGGCGGCTTTCGTGCTGACCCGCATCACCCGCTTCAAGGGGCGGACGCTGTTCGGTGGCCTGGTCACCGCGCCGCTGGTGATGCCGGAAGTGATCACCGGTCTGTCGCTATTGCTGCTGTTCGTCGCCATGGCGCAGATGATCGGCTGGCCCCAGGAGCGCGGCATCGTCACGATCTGGATCGCTCACACGACGTTTTGCGCCGCCTACGTGGCCGTGGTGGTCTCCTCGCGCCTGCGTGAGTTGGACCTGTCCATTGAAGAGGCCGCCATGGATCTCGGTGCGCGGCCATGGAAGGTGTTCATCCTGATCACCATCCCGATGATCGCACCGTCGCTGGCGGCGGGGGGCATGATGTCCTTCGCGTTATCCCTGGATGACCTGGTACTGGCAAGCTTCGTCTCCGGCCCCGGTTCCACCACGTTGCCGATGGAGGTGTTCTCGGCGGTGCGCCTGGGCGTCAAGCCGGAGATCAACGCCGTGGCGAGCCTGATCCTGCTGGCCGTGTCGCTGGTGACGTTCCTGGTCTGGTACTTCAGCCGTCGGGCTGAGGAAAACCGTCGGCGGGCCATTCAGCAAGCCATCGAGGAAAGCGCTGCCGACTCCTGGAAACAACCGCAGGTGCGCCGGCCGGAGACCGTATCGGCCTAGAGACCAGGCAGCTCCCCTGCGGGAGCGAGCCTGCTCGCGATAGCAAGGGAATCGCCCGTTTCATTTCTTCAACGCGTCATGAGCCTCGAGGGCCCGCAACGAATAGATGTACGCCGCGCCAGCGTTCAGCGAAACCGCAGTGGCCAGGGTGGCGGCGATTTCCTCGCGGGTAGCACCGGCCTTGATGGCCGCGTCGGTGTGTACACCGATGCAGCCATCACAGCGGGTCGTGATCGCCACGGCGATGGAAATCAATTCGCGGGTCTTGGCGTCGAGCACGTCGTTTTCGGCGGCAGCTTCATCCAGGGCCATGTAGGCCTTGACCATTTTCGGGTTGCTTTTGCCCAGCGCGCCGAAGGCGCTTTTGATCGTGGGCAGCAGTTCGGACCAGTTGTTGAACATCGCGTTGACTCCTGTAGTTGGGGGCAGGGCATCGAGCCCTTGTAGTCTTGACCATCCATGGCGATCAAGCCGTTTTCATGACGAAATGCACGGCACCCGACTCATGGCGTCCTGGCCGGCAGTAGCTTCAAGGTTTCGCGGGTGTTTGCCGTCACTTCTTCCTCGGCCAGGTGCGCCTGGTGATACACGCCTTCGATGTACGCCTCGGCCTGATCCTCGTAATGCTTATCGAACGGCACACCACTCTGGCCGACAGGGTTGATGGTGACGCTGTGGCTGGGGTCGGCGAAGTCGATAATGCGCCGGGTTGACGGGCCATAGGTCACCGGCCACGGGGCGGGGCCGATTTTCGCCGAGAGGTTGTTGGGCACCTCATGGGTGCCCGGCGCGGCAAAGGGGCCGACATTGAAAATCCGGTCCAGCGGTTTTTGCATGCCCAGTGGATGGCCGTGGGTCAGGGTGTGGGCCTTGCCCCACTGCCATTGCATGGGATCGTCACCGAGGGTCGCCTTCAGGTGCGCCAGGCTTCTGGTCCAGGCGATTTTAACGATGTCGGTGCGGGTCTCCGTGCCCAGTGTCGAGCGGTCGTCCCACCAGGGTGAATCCTGGGAAGCCGCCAGGCGTGGAAGGGCGGCATCGATCACCCGGGTCGACAGCGCGGTGTCGAAGAACCCGTCCCCCAGTTCATCGTGCAGGGCGGCGTCGGCCAGGTTGAACAGGAACTGGTTGAACAGTGTGGCGCTGACGGAGTCCACCGGATAATCACCCTGCCATTGAGCCAGTTGTTCGACGAATTTGCGTTCCCGCGGGTCGCTGGCCACCTCTCGCAATACCGGCAGCAGCGGCGCGAGCAGCCGAGGTCCGTAGGCGGTGGTGGTGCCCAATTGCAGTTTGCGCGTGGTCTCGATGTCCCACTTTGCCTGCTTGTCGCCCAGCTGCTGGTTGAGTTGCTGACCGCGGTCGGCGAGGTTGTAATACCCGGGGATTTCCATGCCGCTGACTGTCACTGGTTGGAAATTCGCCGAGACAATGTAGCCCCGGTCCGGGTTCTCTTCCTGCGGGTTGCTGCTGAACGGGTAGAAACCCTCTTTGTCCGCCTCGGGGCTGCTGCCATCGAGAATGAAGCCAGGCTTTACGCCAGCCGGTCGCTTGGGCAGTTGCGCCGCGGCCCACCAGCCGATGTCGCCCTTGGCATTGGCCCACACGACGTTCAGCCCGGGCGCGTGGATCTTGGCTGAGGCGCCACGGGCCTTGGCGAGGGTATCGGCGCGATTGAGCTGGTAAAACGCCTCGAGGATCGGATTGCGGCTTTCCAGCAAACCCCACCACATGGCGACCGGGGTCTTGCCGGCATGCGCACCAAGGGCGTCGTTGACGATCGGGCCATGGGGCGACTGGCGCAGCACTAGCGTCACCGGTGCCTGGCCTTTGACCGCGATCTGCTGTTCGCTGCGGGTCATGTCCACCCATTGGCCGTGATACCAGACCTGCTCGGGATTGTCCGGGTTGACCTTCTCGGCGATCAGGTCCAGATCGTCGTTCTGGAACATGGTGACGCTCCAGCCGAAATCCTTGTTCATGCCCAGCGTTGCAAAGGGCATCAGCGCTTGGTAATGCCCATAGAGCTCGAAACCTGGCGCCGACAGGTGCGCCTCGTACCACACCGAGGGCGCCGAAAAGCGGATATGCGGGTCGCCCGCCAGCAACGGCTTGCCGCCATGAGTGCGGCTACCGGATACCGCCCAGGCATTGCTGCCTTCGAACTGCGGCAGGCCATTATCGGCGAAGGCCTGCTCGCTCAGGTGCGCCAGGGCGTTGAGGTCTTTCCAGTCTTTTGCGGTCAACGGCAGGTCGCTCTTGCGTGCCTCGGTCAGCCCCCCTTGGGGCTGCCATTCAAGGTCGAAGATGTTCAGGTATTCGGGGCCCAGTTGATCGCGCACGTAGGTCAACAGCGGTTCGGTACGAAAGGCCGCGGCAAAACTGTAGGCCATGTAGCCGGTGATGCTCACGGTGTCTTCAGCCGTGAAGGGACGCTTGGGAATACCCAATACATCGAATTCCAACGGCCGGGTGTGGCTGTCCTGGTAGAGGTTGATACCATCCAGGTAAGCCTGCATTGCCAGCCACGCCGGGGCTTGCCGATCCTGTTCGGCCACGTAAGTCGCGGCGCGCTCGCGAATGCGCAGGCTGCGCATCAGCTTGTCGGTATCGAGCAGTTTCGGCCCCAGCACCTCGGCCAGTTCGCCACGGGCGAGCCGGCGCATGATCTCCATCTGGAACAGCCGGTCCTGGGCATGGACGTAGCCAAGGGCGCGGTACATATCGGTTTCGTTCCCGGCACGGATATGCGGCACGCCCCGCTCGTCGTAGCGCACCGTGACCGTGCCGTGCAACCCTGCCAGTTGCACGGTGCCCTGGCGGGTCGGTTGCTTGCTGTAGAGGTAGCCGCCCGCGACGATGATGGCGGTGACGACGAGCGAGAGAAGTGCGATGAGGCTGCGTTTCATGAAGCTTCCTTTGCCGATGACGCGCTGTTTTCTTCCTGTTTAACATGCCGCTGCCTGTCGGTGCATCGTTCGTCGCAAGGGATTGTCTAGGGTTTGGCGGAAGTGTCCTCTCCCCACGGGCAATAACAACCCACTGCCAGCGTATGGGTAGCGCTGACCGCTCGGCCGACGCTCAACGCCTCGAGAATGGGCTCGATAAAGCTGTTGTTCGAGTTGCAGGTCAGCCCTTCACTGTAGGGGCCGAAGTACGCCAGTTGGCCGCTGCGATCCCAGATTGCCACGGCCGGGCTGGCGGGAATCCGGTCTGAACCGGGGAGCGCAGCGAGGGGCTTGAGGCGGTTCAGGGTGGTGGGCAACTGACCTTGGCTGCCGGTCTTTTGCACCGCATAGAACTCGACACCTTGCGGTACGTATTTATCGACCAGTTCGGAAAGATGCTGCTGGTTGCCGACGTTGCACGGACATGCCAGATCCCAGAAATGCACCAGGCGGATCGCGCCCGGGCCGGCCAATTCCGCGGGCAGGCGCAAGGGATCGCCGGAGAAGACCGCTGTATGTTGGCTGAACGCGCGCAGGAAACGACCCTGGAACCAGTCATAGGCCACCCATAAAACGGCGGCGCACCCGAGGACGAGCAGGCTGGCAAATAGGGTCGTGCGGTGGGACGGGCGCATGGAGTCGATCCTCTGGGGGCGGGTAGCTTGCCATGGCTGGCGCGACAGATGAATATCGCAGGCTGACAAAGTCCGTTTTGCGCGATGCGCGCTGCCTGGAAATATTGATGCCTGCCACTTTCGACCCCGATCACCTGCGTACCAGCCTGCCATCCCTGGCCCAGTGGCAGCCGCTGTCCGAGCAGGCGCAGGCCTACCAGCATTTTTATGGATTGGATTTTCCCCAGCGCAGCGTGCGCAAGGGGCTGGGGCGCTTTGAAGTCGACGGGTATGAGTTGGTCGGGCAAGTCTGGTGGCCGGAAAAAGCCGTGGCGACGGTATTTGTATTTCATGGCTACTACGATCATATGGGACTGTACCGGCACTTGATCGAGTGGGCCCTGGAACAGAAATTCGCGGTCATCGCATGCGACTTGCCGGGGCACGGGCTGTCGAGCGGCGAACGCGCCAGTATCGGCGATTTCGCCGAATACCAGGCTACGTTGCAGGGGCTGTTGGCCGAGGCCGTGACGCTAGGGCTGCCGCACCCCTGGCACCTGTGTGGGCAAAGTACAGGCGGGGCGATTGTGGTCGATCATGTGCTCAACCACGGCGCCCAGAGCCCGGCCCAGGGGCAGGTCATTTTGCTGTCACCCCTGGTGCGGCCACGGGCATGGGGTTGGTCGCGCCTGAGTTACTACCTGCTCAAGCCTTTCGTGAACGGTATTGCCCGGCGCTTCAGCGAGAACTCCACCGACCCCGGTTTCCTGCCGTTCCTGCAGGCCGACCCGTTGCAACCGCTGCGTTTGCCCACCGCGTGGGTGGGAGCGCTGGCGCAATGGATCAAGCGTATCGAAGCCGCTCCCAGTAGCCCGCGCCGGCCGTTGATCGTGCAGGGGCAGGCGGACATGACGGTGGATTGGAAGCACAACCTGCAAGTGCTGCGTAGCAAATTCGATCGACCCCAGGTGTTGATGCTACCCGAGGGCCGGCATCACCTGGCGAACGAAGCGCTGGCGATGCGTCAGGAAATGTTTGGGTTCTTGAGCAAGCGGATGAGTCGGCTCCGGGATTGACCTGAACATGGCTATCGCGAGCAGGCGCCAAAGATCGACCTACTGCCCCAGATTCTGTCCCACCGCCAAACCCGCCCGAATCGCCGCCAGCGCCGCTTGATAATAAGCCTGGCCCTCGGCCGATTCGGCGAAAGTGGCGAACTCTTCCAGTTCCGTATCCGTCAGGTCGCGGTAGACGTAGAGCAGGGTATTGTTCAGGTCGGCGCCGATCTGTTCCATCAGCCGCTGACGCTGGCCGTTCAGCATGCTCTGGGTCTGGCCAGCGCCCAACAGGCCGGGGATCATCGAACTCAGGCTGTCGGCCGCCACGCCGGCAATCGCCAGGCTGACTTCGGCGCCGGCCTCACGGGCGGGCAGTGCCTGCGCCAGGTGGCCGATGATCAGCAGGCGGTTGTCGCTGGCCTGCATCTTGGGCAGGCCTCTGGCATTCTTGGCCAGTTGATCGCGACGTGTGGCCAGCAACTCGGCGGCCACCACCTTGCGACCCAGTGGCGACTGGAAGAAATCCAGGGCCGGCCCCGGGTTGCCGAGATGTTTGCGCAGTTGTGCCTCGGCCCTCTGATCCATGGCCTGTGGGGCAAAACGTTGATTGCTGTTGTTCACCAGCGCCTGGAAGACCGCCGGCGGCAGGCTGTTCTGATAACGCTGTTGCGCGGCGCTCAAGGCATCGTTGAAATGCGCGCGCTGTTCCGGCCAGCCGGCGACCTTGTACAACTGGTCGTAGCTGTCTGCCCAGGCAGGCAAGACGCAGAACATCAACAGTGAGAAAAGCAAACGGCGCATAGGGACTCCTGTCAGCAGCCGACTATTCTCCGTGGGGTGTGGGGTCTTGTCGAGAATTCGTATCAAGTTCGTACGACAGTGCCACCCGCAGCGCCAAACCCGCTGCGTGGCGCTGTTGGTTTTACCGGCACAGGCATACTATGCGCGCCATGCAAATACCTTCTGATCACCCGCTGCTGTTACGTATCGTGGACGACCTCGCCGAGCGCGGCTGGTCGCAGCAGGACCTTTTTCTGCCGGACGATTTGACCCGTGCCCTGGCGGCCGAATGTCGCCAACGCGCCGCCGAGGGCGAACTGGCCCCGGCCGCTGTCGGACGCGGACCGTTCTCGGAAATCCGTGAGGGCATTCGGGGCGATCGTATCCAGTGGATCGAACCCGGTCAGGCGCAGGCCTGCGACCGTTACCTGGGCCTGATGGACAGCCTGCGCGAGGCGATGAACCGGGGGCTGTTCCTGGGCCTGGAAGATTTCGAAAGCCATTTCGCCCTGTACCCACCGGGCGCGTTCTACCTCAAGCATGTCGATCGCTTTCGCGACGACGATCGGCGCATGGTGTCGGCGGTGTTGTACCTCAACGACGATTGGCTGCCGGACCAGGGCGGTCAACTGCGCATGTACCTGGACGGCGCCGAACATGACGTACTGCCCAGGGGTGGTTGCCTGGTGGTGTTCCTGTCGGGCGATATCCCCCATGAAGTGCTGCCCGCCACCCGCAACCGCTTGTCCTTGACCGGCTGGTTCCGGCGCCGTGGCAACGAGTTGTTCTGAGCATGGAAAGGATCCTGGTCAGTCACTGCCTGCTCGGCCATCGTGTGCGCTATGACGGTGGTGCCAGCGGGCCGTTCGATGTGCTGCAGCAATGGCTGGACGAAGGCCGGGTCGTGCCGCTGTGCCCGGAAGTCGCAGGTGGCTTGCCCACGCCTCGGGCACCGGCGGAGATTGCCGGTGGGCAGGGCGTACGTGTGCTCGACGGCGAGGTTGCGGTGGTCACCGCCGATGGCGAAGACGTCAGCGCTCAGTTTTTATCCGGTGCCCGTCAGGCGCTGGATCAGGTCCGTGAACACGGCATCCGGATCGCCGTGCTCAAGGCCAACAGCCCGTCGTGCGGTAACCTGCTGACCTATGACGGGACGTTCAGCGGTGTGAAAGTCCGTGGCGAAGGCGTGACCGCTGCGTTGCTCAAGCGCCATGGCGTGCAGGTGTTCAGCGAGTTGCAATTGCCGGAAGCCGCGGCGGCGCTGCAAGCCTTGATCAACGAATAACTCCGATCGAACCGGCTTCCTTGGCCGTTTCTCCTGGACTGATATCAAAGCTGCCCGGCCAATTGCTCAATCTGCTCCTGCCGCTCAGCCTGGCTCAAGCGTGGCTGTGGGTTGAGCGATGACCACTGCGGATAAGCTCGAGCCTTGGTGAGGGCTTCGGGAAGCTTGCCTTCGCGCCAGCTTTTGTCCTGGGGCGTGGCGATGCGGATGCTCTCCATCGCCGCATGGCCGCGCTGATTGAGGGCTTGCAGCAGTTGTCGCTGGCGCAGGGCCAACAGGCGCAGCACGCTGTCGTCCACGGTCAATTCTCGTTGCCCCTTGAGCTTGCCCAGCAGCCGGTTGCCGTAGCCGCGGGCGGTTTGCACGGCGCCGCCGGCGATGGCGCCTGCCAGCGCGGCGGCACCCAGGGTCAGGCCACCCACCAGCAAATCTACGCCGGCACCGGCCGCGGCGCCCGCCGCGATCCCGCCGCCGACGCGCACCCCCAGTTGTTTGAGGGTTTCGGGATTGAACAGGTCGTCACCCCAGCGACCATCCAGCAGCGGCAGATCGCTCGCCGCCGCGTCCTGGGCGCGGAAAGCGAACAGCTTGAGCAAGGCTTCGACGCAACGCTGTTCGCGCTGACGGACTGCGCTACGCAACTCGCTGATGGCCTGGCGTTCCAGTTCGGGATCGCTGGCGACACTGCGGCGGCAGGCGGCGCAGTCAATCAGTAATTCAGCGATCAGCCGCGCCGCGCTCTGCTGGCGGGCCTGGCGTTGGGCCTGTTGATCGGCGACCAGCCGCTCCAGTTGCCCACGAGCGCCTTCGAGCAACAGCGCGAGGCTCTCATACAGGCGGCGCTCGCCATCCTCCGGCGGGACCACGCTGTCAAAGCGCACCAGCGCATGCAGCCCCAGCCGCGCCAAGGCTTCGCGCCAGGCCTGTTCGCGATGGTTGGCGCTGCTGACAAAATTCAGCACCGGCAGTAGCGGCTTGCCACAACTGGCGAGTACCTCCAATTCGTCGCGATACTTGGCCAGCACCGGTTCCCGGGCATCGATGACATACAGTCCGGCATCGCTGGCAAGCAGTTGCCGCAATACCTTGGCCTCTTGCTCGAAACGCTGCCGGGCTTCGCTGCCCTCGAGGAAGCGAGCCAGGCGCGCCGGGCCGTCGAGGCGTTCGCCGGGACGCTCCAGGCGCTCCAGGTAATCGAGCAGGGCGATGGCGTCCTCCAGGCCCGGCGTGTCGTACAGCTCCAACAGCGCTTCGCCGTCCACCGACAGGCGCGCACCTTCGACGTGGCGGGTGGTGCTCGGCCGGTGGGAGACTTCGCCAAAGCCGACGTCACGGGTCAGTGTGCGCAACAGGGAGGTCTTGCCAACATTGGTATGACCGACCACGGCCAACTTGAGCGGTTTAATCGGATCAGTCATGGCCGCTCTCCAACCAGTTCAAGGGCGCGCAATCGGCGAAGGGCAGTTGCAACTGTCGCAGCGCCGTGTGCCAATCCCCCAGACGCTCGGCGTCCAACGCTTCGCCGGCCGGTGCCTGCAACAGCCAGACGCGGGTGGTGCTGGCGCTGCGGGCCAGCTCGGCGATCAACGCCAGGCTGCCGCGGTCCGGCGAGCGCCGAGGGTCGCAGGCAATCGCCAGTCGCGCGGGTGGAAAGCGCGACAATTGTTCCAGGAGCTTGTTGCGGGACTCGCGGCTGTCGAGGATACCGGCGTTCTTCACTGTGTCCGGTAGTTTCGGAGGCCAGGGTCGATCGTCCAGCTCGATGGCCACCAACAGCGCGCCGTCGCTTTGCGCCGCACCGGCTGCCGGCTCGATCCGATGCAACTGCGCGGGTGCGGCGTCGTTGATGCCCAGTCGTTCGCTGCTGGGCATCAGGTGCTCGCGCAATTGAGCGTAGCCCGGCAGGTTCAAGTCCAGACACAGCCGCGCCCGGCCACGTCGCCAACGCCACAGGCAGAGCAACGCCAGGCACAGGCGCGGCAACACCCCGTAGACCAGCAGCACGCCGACCAGCCAAGCGGCCCAGGCCTGGCGTGCGGTCTCCAGATTGAGGGCACCGTCGCCGCTGGCGCGGATCATGTCTATGGTCGGCACACTGAACCCCAACAGAGCCGGCAAGGCGCCGAGGGATCGAGTCAGGGCGACGAAGGTTTCGCCGCCGAGAATGGTAGTTTCCCAGACAAAGCCATAGCGCCGGGTCGCCATCAGCATCAAGACGATGACCAGCGCGCTGAGCATCGCCAGCGACCACAAGCCGTTGACCAGCGCGCCGAGGGCCCAGCGATTGAGCTTGTGCCGTTGCAGCAACACCAGCAACGCCGGCGCCAGTTGCGCGGCCTTGGCATCCCGGGCCAGTTTCTCACTGAGCCACAGCCACAGGCGCCCCAGCGTCGCGCCTTGCTCACCGACGAATAGCAGGCCCAGAGCCCAGCCGATGAGCAGGATCAGGTTCAGTCCCAGCAGAGTGCCCAAGGCCCAGAACACATTGACGGGTGTCTGTCCGTCACCCAGCGCGGCGAATCCCAGGCCGGCACCGCTGGCAATGGCAAGCACCGTCAATACCAGCACGGCCAGGCGCGCCCCTTGCAACCAATGGCACAGGGCTTGGGTCAGACCGTCGCGCTCGGCCAAGCGTAGGGCTCGGTGGCGGATGCGGCTGGATAAATCGCCGCCCGCCGCACGGGCCAGGCGGTTGGCTTCCTGGTCTTGCAGCGGGCCGGCATGCTCTTCACGCAGGCGTATCGTCTCGGTCAGCCAGAGGCTTTGCAATTCAGTCAGGGTTCCAGTCACGGGCGCTTCCGTCGCAAATGAACGTTGAGGATAACCGCTGCGGCGCCTGTCGGGGTACGTCGGGGCTCTGGTATCCTCGCCGTCATGAAAAAATCTCTCCCTCTCAGCCTGATCGCAGCCCTCGGTGAAAACCGCGTGATCGGCATCGACAACAGCATGCCCTGGCACCTGCCCGGGGATTTCAAATACTTCAAGGCCACCACCTTGGGCAAGCCCATCATCATGGGGCGCAAGACCTGGGACTCCCTGGGCCGACCGCTGCCTGGGCGCCTGAACATCGTGGTCAGCCGCCAGCCTGGCCTGCAGCTGGAGGGCGCGGAAGTCTTCTCCACCCTGGAAGCTGCCGTGGCGCGGGCCGAGTCCTGGGCGTTGGAGCAGGACGTTGATGAGTTGATGCTGATTGGCGGTGCCCAACTCTACACCCAGGCGCTGGAACAGGCCGATCGGCTGTACCTGACCCGTGTGGCGCTGAGTCCGGATGGGGATGCGTGGTTCCCGGAGTTCGATCAGAGCCAGTGGAAACTGGTCTCGAACCAGCCGAATCCGGCGGAAGGGGATAAGCCGGCCTACAGCTTTGAGGTGTGGGAAAAGCTTTAAACCATGTGGGAGCAAAGCTTGCTCGCGATTCAGGTCGATGCGGTGCTTCAGTCGAACCGCGCCATCGTTCTTCGCGAGCAAGCTTTGCTCCCACAGTGATTAGCTATCAGGCATGCACCAACTCAGCATGCTCCTCGGCATCCAGCACAGCCTTGTCAGTCTGCTGCATCACCTGGCTGGTAATGGCGCCGGCGGTGATCGAGCCGCTGACGTTCAACGCCGTGCGGCCCATGTCGATCAACGGTTCGACGGAAATCAGCAACGCCACCAGCGAGACCGGCAAGCCCATGGCCGGCAGCACGATCAGCGCCGCGAACGTCGCGCCGCCACCGACACCCGCCACCCCGGCCGAACTCAAGGTCACTATTGCCACCAGCGTCGCGATCCACAGCGGATCCAGTGGGTTGATACCCACCGTCGGCGCAACCATCACCGCCAGCATGGCCGGATAGAGACCGGCGCAACCGTTCTGGCCGATGGTGGCGCCGAACGAAGCGGAGAAGCTGGCGATGGCGCGCGGGATACCGAGGCGGCTGGTCTGGGCCTCGATGCTCAGCGGGATGGTCGCGGCGCTGGAGCGGCTGGTGAAGGCAAAGGTCAGCACCGGCCAGATCTTGCGGAAGAAACGCAGCGGGTTGATCCCGGCGGCGGAGACCAGCAGGCCGTGGACCAAGAACATCAGGCCCAGCCCCAGGTACGACACCACGACAAAGCTGCCGAGCTTGATGATGTCCTGCAGGTTGGAGCCGGCCACCACCTTGGTCATCAATGCCAGCACGCCGTAGGGGGTCAGCTTCATCACCAGCCGGACCAGGCGTGTCACCCAGCTTTGCAGGGTGTCGATGGCGTTGATCACTTTCTGACCTTTCTGCGCGTCATCCTTGAGCAACTGCAACGCGGCGACGCCCAGGAAGGCTGCAAAAATCACCACGCTGATGATCGAGGTCGGCTTGGCCCGGGCCAGGTCGGCAAACGGGTTCTGCGGGACGAACGAGAGCAGCAACTGCGGGATGTTCAGGTCGGCGACCTTGCCGGCATAGTCGCTCTGGATGACTTGCAGGCGCGCCAGCTCCTGGGTCCCAGCCACCAGGCCTTCGGCGGTGAGACCGAACAGGTTGGTCAAGCCGATGCCGATCAGGGCGGCGATGGCCGTGGTGAACAGCAGCGTGCCGATGGTCAGGAAACTGATCTTGCCCAGGGACGAGGCGTTATGCAGGCGGGCCACGGCGCTGAGGATCGAGGCGAAGACCAGCGGGATCACGATCATCTGCAGCAATTGCACATAACCATTGCCCACCAGGTCGAACCAGCCGATGGACGCCTTGAGCACCGGGTTGCCGGCGCCGTAAATCGTGTGCAGGGCGATGCCGAAGACCACGCCCAGGATCAGTGCCAGCAGCACTTTTTTTGCCAGACTCCAAGTGCCATGGCGCGTTTGCGCCAGACCGAACAGCAAGGCGAGGAACACCAGCAGATTGAGGATCAGCGGCAGATTCATCAAGTAGAACTCCGATAAGACTGTGCCGGTCGCTTGAAGCTGCGACCGCGAACCGGGGAGCCTAACAGGCTGATTACTAAAGAATTAAGACTAAAAAAGCATGTTTAATGTCGTTTATGGAATAAGAGCTTGGCGTTCATAGCTATGTCGCTGGCGTAATCAAGACGCAAGCGGTCGCGGGCAGGCGGGGTTTGTCACAGGCATTTGTTAGCGTCGTGTTCTCTGAACCCTGGGAGAAATGCCGATGAAGCTCGTACCTCGTTTTCTCGCTGTCGCCGTGGGTCTTGGCCTTGCCAGCCAAGTGCTTGCCACTGAACTCAAGCATTGGCCGGCGGAGCAGGCCAAGGCGCTGGAGGCGATGATCGCAGCCAACGCCAATAAGGGTCATTACGCGGTGTTCGACATGGACAACACCAGCTACCGCTATGACCTTGAAGAGTCATTGCTGCCGTTCATGGAAAACAAGGGCCTCATCAGCCGTGAAACCCTGGACCCGTCCCTGAAGTTGATGCCGTTCAAGGACACGGCCGACCACAAGGAAAGTCTGTTCAGCTACTACTACCGCTTGTGCGAAGTGGACGACATGGTCTGCTATCCGTGGGTCGCCCAGGTGTTTTCCGGCTTCACCCTCAAGGAACTCAAGGGCTACGTTGACGAGCTGATGGCCTCCGGCAAACCGGTGCCGACCACGTATTACGATGGCGACAAGGTGGTCAATTACAACGTCAACCCACCCAAAGTCTTCACCGGCCAGGTCGAGCTCTACAACAAGCTGATGGAAAATGGCATCGAGGTCTATGTCATGACCGCGGCGTCGGAAGAGCTGGTGCGCATGGTTGCTTCCGATCCCAAATATGGCTACAACCTCAAGCCGCAGAACGTCATCGGCGTGACCACGCTGCTCAAGGACCGCAAGACCGGCGAGCTGACCACCGCCCGTAAGCAGATCACCGCCGGCAAGTATGACGAGAAAGCCAACCTCGGTCTGGAATACACCCCTTATCTGTGGACCCCGGCGACCTGGATGGCCGGCAAGCACGCGGCAATCCTGACCTACATCGACGAATGGAAGAAACCGGTACTGGTGGCCGGTGATACGCCCAGCAGCGACGGCTACATGCTGTTCCACGATGTTGATGTGGCCAAGGGTGGGATCCATTTGTGGGTCAACCGCAAGGACAAGTACATGGCCCAGATCAACGGCATGATGGCCAAGCACGCTGCTGCCCAGGCCAAGGAAGGATTACCGGTCACGGCGGACAAGAACTGGGTGATCGTGAAGCCGGAGGATATTCAGTAATCCCAGCTCCAGATCCGCTCCCACAGTGAATCGTCCCGGCATATCTGATAACAAAATGCCCCGCACTTGGCGGGGCACTTTTGTTTCGCTATGAACGTTTACAGCCCGTCCAGCATCGCCTTGTTGCGTACCGCACCCTTGTCGGCGCTGGTGGCGAGCAGGGCATAGGCCTTGAGCGCAGTGGTCACCTTGCGCGGGCGTACTTCCGCGGGCTTCCAGCCTTTCTTGTCCTGTTCCGCACGGCGTTCGGCCAGTTCCTCGTCGCTGATCAACAGGTTGATCGAGCGGTTCGGAATGTCGATCAGGATCTTGTCACCGTCGCGCACCAGGCCGATGGCGCCACCTGCGGCGGCTTCCGGCGAAGCGTGGCCGATGGACAGGCCCGAGGTGCCGCCGGAGAAACGGCCGTCGGTCAGCAGGGCGCAGGCTTTGCCCAGCCCCTTGGATTTCAGGTAGGACGTTGGGTAGAGCATTTCCTGCATGCCCGGGCCGCCTTTCGGACCTTCGTAGCGAATGATCACGATATCGCCGGCCTTGACTTCATCGGCGAGGATGCCGCGTACGGCGCTGTCCTGGCTTTCGAAGATCTTGGCGTTGCCTTCGAACACGTGGATCGACTCGTCGACGCCAGCGGTTTTCACCACGCAGCCATCCAGAGCGATGTTGCCGTACAGCACGGCCAGGCCACCTTCTTTGGAGTACGCGTGCTCGACGCTGCGGATGCAGCCGTTTTCACGGTCGTCGTCCAGGGTTTCCCAGCGAGTCGACTGGCTGAATGCCGTTTGCGTCGGAATGCCCGCCGGGCCGGCCTTGAAGAAGTGGTGAACGGCTTCGTCGTTGGTCTGGGTGATGTCCCATTTGGCGATGGCATCGGCCATGGTCTTGCTGTGCACCGTCGGCAGGTCGGTGTGCAACAGGCCGCCACGGGCCAAGGAGCCGAGGATGCTGATGATGCCGCCGGCTCGGTGCACGTCTTCCATGTGGTACTTCTGGATGTTCGGCGCGACCTTGCACAGTTGCGGCACGTTGCGGGACAGGCGATCGATGTCACGCAGGTCGAAATCGACCTCGGCTTCCTGGGCTGCCGCCAGCAAATGCAGGATGGTGTTGGTGGAGCCGCCCATGGCGATGTCCAGGGTCATGGCGTTTTCGAATGCTTTGAAGCTGGCGATGTTGCGCGGCAGTACCGACTCGTCGTTCTCACCGTAGTAACGCTTGCATAGCTCGACGATGGTACGGCCGGCCTCCAGGAACAGCTGTTCGCGATCGCTGTGGGTGGCGAGGGTCGAACCGTTGCCCGGCAGGGCCAGGCCCAGGGCTTCGGTCAGGCAGTTCATGGAGTTGGCGGTGAACATGCCGGAGCACGAACCGCAAGTCGGGCAAGCGCTGCGCTCGTACTCGGCGACTTTCTCGTCGGAGGCGCTGGAGTCGGCGGCGATCACCATGGCGTCTACCAGGTCCAGGCCATGGCTGGCCAACTTGGTCTTGCCGGCTTCCATCGGGCCGCCGGAAACGAAGATCACCGGGATATTCAGGCGCAGGGCGGCCATGAGCATGCCGGGGGTGATCTTGTCGCAGTTGGAGATGCACACGATGGCGTCGGCGCAGTGGGCGTTGACCATGTATTCGACGGAGTCGGCGATGATCTCGCGGCTCGGCAGCGAATAGAGCATGCCGTCATGGCCCATGGCGATGCCGTCGTCCACCGCGATGGTGTTGAATTCCTTGGCGACGCCACCGGCGCGTTCGATTTCGCGGGCGACCAGTTGGCCCAGGTCCTTGAGGTGAACGTGGCCGGGTACGAACTGGGTAAAGGAGTTGGCAACGGCGATGATCGGCTTCTTGAAGTCGTCATCCTTCATCCCCGTGGCGCGCCACAAAGCGCGGGCGCCGGCCATATTGCGGCCATGGGTGGATGTTTTCGAGCGGTATTCGGGCATGGAACACTCCGGGCGGCTAATCAGGTACAAATCAGGTATCAATGGGAAGTGAGCTTCTGTTGATGTCTGGAGCACTCGAGAGTGGCTGTGTGTCCAGAAGCGACCGATGACTTTGCAGGATCACTGCGCGCCTCAGCATGAGCTCATAAACCCGCCGGGGATGAATGGCGATGAATGCCCTGATTCTACACCGCTGGCGTCAGGATGAAATGACGCAAATCGCTGAACGGCTGCCAATGCCGCGCGGAACGACAAGGGGGGCGTTCAACCGGGCAACAGAACTTTGTGGCGATGCCGGACCAGGCCATTGAGCGCCAGCCCCAGGAGGCTGAGCAATATCAGGCAAAGGGCCAACGTGGTTTGAAGGTCCAGCGGGGTGAGGCTGATCGTGGCGCTGGTCATCCCGCCGACGATGAAAATCAGTACGCTGCCGGCCGATGCCGACGTACCGGCCTGCTCGGGAAACAGGTTCATGGCCCGGGTGTGGGCGGCGGCGCGGGCAATGGTGGTTCCGGCGGTGCAAACAATCATGGGCAGCAGCAAGGTGGCGATGGACAGGCCCAACTGACTGGCGAGTCCGAACATCAGTATCCCCGCCGTCAGGATCAGACCCAGGCCGGAGACGATTTGTGTCTGCGAGTCGATCCGGTTGCTCAACACGGTTGCCATTGCTCCACCGCCAATATAGGCCAGGCCGTAGCCCAGCAGGGTCAGCGAAAATGCCTCGGGCGAAAGCTTCAACTGATCGATGAAAACCAGTGGCGAGATGACGATGAAGGAAAAGTGACAGGAAAAAGCCAGCGCAGAGGTCAGCCAATAGGCCATGAAGCTGAAGTCACTGCAGACCTTTCGATACGCCTCGATGAAGTTCAGGTGTTCCACAGGCGGGGCCGTCGCAGAGGACGGAAGTAAAAGACAGGCCCCTGTAAATGCCCCGATTGCCAGGGCGATGAATACCAGGAAGCTGCCCTGCCAGCCCATCCAGCTTTGCAGTCCGGTGCCGGCCAAGGGAGAAACCGAAATGAATATACCGCCGCAGGTCACCAGGAATATTCGCAGTCGTTGCTGTTCCCTTCCGTCAAAGAGGTCCTGGATCAAGGCTTGGGAAAGGACAAAACAGCCGCACCCCAGTGCCTGGACGACTCGGAAAAACAGAAAGAACCCGTAGCTATCGGCTATGACGCACCCGATCGCCCCCATCGCCGCGACCGTGATGCCAACCAGCAACAGGGCTTTGCGGCCCAGGGCGTCGGAGAGAGGGCCCACCAGCAGTTGCGAGAGGGCGATGCCCACCGCGAACAGACTGACGGACAGGGCGATGTCGGACGATGAGTGCCCGAAGTGCTCGGATAGCGCAGGGAACGAGGGCAGTACCACATCGATCGGGAACACGCCGAGCAAGGTCAGCGTGAGCAGTAAACCGACGGCGGCTGGCTTATGGGGGTGGGGTGTACGCCTGGTATCAGCCATTGATGAACCCCGCTTGGGTGAAAACCATCCGGTAGTGGTCGTTATCGAAGAAGCGTGCGTTGCTCATGGCGGTAAACGTCGATACCGCGCCGGAACGAACACGCTGGGCATGAGCACCTGGCTGCAGAAGAGCGGAAATGATCTGTCGTGAGGATTGTTCCTCGAAGCCGGCGCTGGCGAGGCTGCGCAACAGCCAGGGCTCGTCCGGCTCGAAATAGAGCCCGATGATACGCAGCAGCATCCCGGCGGCGAGGTCGCGTTGCGTGGCGTCCAGGGCTGACCACAGGTACTGGAACACCTGACTGAAGTAGCGGCTGTGGCGCGCCTCGTCTTCGAGGTGGTTCCTGAGCATCCGGTACACCGTGCAAACCAGGGTATGGCGGGTAACGGCGAGCAGCTCCCTGGCAATGATCGTTTCGGAAACGAACCCCAGCAGGAACCAGGCCAGGGGACGGTCCGTAGGGGAAGTGTCTTCGATCATGGCCAATAGCCGATTGATGCGCCTGGGCGGTTGGCGATCCTCGATACCGTAGAGGGCTGCGATCTGCTCGGCCATCTCATTGGAAAAAAGTGCGTGGTAGCCCTCGTCGGTATAAAGCTGCAGGGCCGCGGTTTTCATCTGTCGTGGGACAGGCACGGCCAGTTCACCATGCACGATGGTCTCGACCGAGCGATTGACGACCCGGTGTTCGAGCAACGTCGTGTAGTCGAGGAAGTACACCAGGTGATTAGCCGCCAGACGCTGGGCGACGGCGCGGCCTGCGTGGTGGACAAATGGATGTTCGACATAGGGAATGAAGGCTGGCGGAAACCAGTCCCGGGTTGAAAGTTGCTGCTCCAGGTCGTCGGGCAGACGGTAGTGATCCCGACGGGTGCGCACCGCAGCCTTGTTGTCCCAATCGCCCAAGGTGTAGCGCGGCAACTGCATGAAGGTGGCGCCGGTCATGACGCAGCATCCTGGCGTTCGATCAGGGCCATCAGCTCTTTGCAGTGCACCTGTCCGTCGCCATGGCCGCAGCCGACAAAAAACAGGGGTTGTTCGCAGGAGTCCTCGAGCCCCAGCAGCCGCTCGACCTCTTGGTCGCTCAGCGCCCCGGTCAGCCAGGTGTCTAGACCGAGGGCAGTAGCGACCATCAGGAACGTCTGGGAAACATGGCCCGTTTCGACGAAAGCCATGCGGTAGGCGCGGGAGTGCTCGTATTTCCACCAGAGCTTGTCGAAGCGCGAGGTGATGAACAACCCGAACGGCAAGGGGTTTATGAAGTGCTGGCCGCAAAGCATTCGACCCAAGGGCGCATCCGGCAGGGGGCCGATCAGGCTCAAGGCGTGTTCGTCAGGATGATAGGCATAGAGGCCCGGTGTCAGCCCGGTCACGTTGCGGACGTAAAGGTAACCCTCGCAGGCATTCAGGCCGCCCCCTGATGGGCTGCTGCGTCTGGCGCCCAATGATTCCGGACAGGCACCCTCACGGGCGCCCTGGCGTTCGTTCAGGTAACCCAGGGTCAGGTACAGCAGTGTGCTGACTTGCTCGATGGATACTGGCTGTTCGTGGAATGAACGCGACGTTTGTCGGTCGATCAGGGCTCGCGCCAGCGAAGCGTGCTGCAAGTCGGTCAGTAGAGGGGGCGACAGGGCCACTCGGGCGGCGGAATCATGTTTGATCCTGGCGGGAGGCCTGGGCGAAGACAGCACTTCGTCGCAATGTTGCAGATACAGGTTCGCCCATTCATTTACATCTTGAGGAATGTTTGCGTACGGAATGTTTTTCGTGCCGAGATGAAAGATTCTGGAGAGTTCATCCCACTTCCAATGAGCGGGCTCTCTTTCTTTTTCGATAATGATATCGGCCTTCAGAAGGTCCATGTCGATGGCGTTGTGAATATCGAATTTAGTGGGGGCTTGTATGAGTTCTGCAAGCCGTGTCGAGTAATCAAGTTCCAGTTCGAATTGAGTATGTTGTTCATAGTTCCAGACGACCTGATGGGGGGGGCGGGCAAGGATGAACAGGCAAGGGTTTATATGCATGGGGACTGATTCCGCTTATACGAAGGGCCAGGACAGGGCCAGGGCGCCGGCGTTCCCCGGCCCTGCTTCTACCCGCTTACGTACTTATTTGGCGACGGCTTTTGGAACAACCAGGCCGGCCAGGTTTGCGATTTTGTCAGCTTCCAGATTGATTGCTTTCATGATACAGCTCCTTTGTTTTTGATAAGTGTTGTGTTTCAGTGGAATCACTTTCGAAGTGACGCTTGAATAATTGATTTTTAATGAATGATTGGCAAGCGGATATTGAGTAGGAAAGCTCCAGTAATAATGTGGGAGAGTTCGTACAGAATTTATGGGTGTCGTTATTAACGACGGCATAAAATGATTTTTCAGACAAAAAAATCGCAGCCTGGGCTGCGATTGGAATGTGCGCGAGTGCGGAGCCGAAGCGTCGGCCCCGTCGTGAAACTCAACTGTTGGGCAACAGCCGGCAGATGATGCTCTTGATGTAGCGGGTTTCGGCAATGGCAGGGTGTACCGGGTGGTCTGGTCCCTGGCCGCCGCGTTCAAGCAGCTGGATGTTGCGGTCCAAATGGCGGGCACTGGTCAGCAGGATGTTCTGCAGATCATCCTCAGGCAGGTGCATCGAGCACGAAGCGCTGACCAGGATGCCGTCCTTGGTGAGCAGGCGCATGGCTTGTTCGTTGAGGCGGCGATAGGCGCCTTCGCCGTTCTTGAGGTCTTTCTTGCGCTTGATGAAGGCCGGAGGGTCGGCGACGATCACGTCGAAACGTTCTTCACTGGCCTTGAGCTCCTTCAGGGCTTCGAACACGTCGCCTTCGATGCAGGTCAGCTTCTCGGCGAAGCCATTAAGTGCCGCGTTGCGCTCGACACCGTCGAGGGCGAAGCCCGAAGCGTCGACGCAGAACACTTCACTGGCGCCGAATGCCGCGGCTTGCACGCCCCACCCGCCAATGTAGCTGAACAGGTCCAGCACGCGTTTGCCCTTGGCATAGGGCGCCAAGCGTGCGCGATTCATGCGGTGATCGTAGAACCAGCCGGTTTTCTGGCCTTCCATGACCGGCGCTTCGAATTTCACGCCGTTCTCTTCCAGGGCTACCCATTCAGGCACCAGGCCGAAGACCGTTTCGACGTAGCGTTCCAGGCCCTCGGCGTCACGGGCGGCGGAATCGTTCTTGAACAGGATGCCGCTGGGCTTGAGCACCTGGGTAAGAGCGGCGATAACGTCGTCTTTGTGAGCTTCCATGACGGCAGATGCGATCTGTACCACGAGGATGTCGCCGAAGCGGTCGACTACCAGGCCCGGCAACAGATCCGAATCGCCGTAGACCAGACGATAGAACGGTTTGTCGAACAACCGCTCACGCAGGGACAGCGCCACGTTGAGGCGGTGTACCAGCAGGGATTTGTCCAGTGGCAACTTCGCATCGCGCGACAGCAGGCGTGCGCAGATGAGGTTGTTCGGGCTCATTGCGACAACGCCCAACGGTTTGCCACCGGCGGCCTCGAGGATCGCCTGGTCGCCGGCCTTGAAACCGTGCAGCGGCGTGGCGGCTACGTCGATTTCGTTACTGTAGACCCACAGATGACCGGCGCGCAGGCGGCGGTCGGCATTGGCTTTGAGGCGCAGGCTGGGCAGGGACATGAGGTCGCTCCGGAAAAAAAGAGCGGGAGTATACCGCGTCGCGGTGACAGGCGGGCTCGGTGGGCGATGAAACGCGGGGGACGTCCTCCTCCTGACAAGCCTTGCTCCCACAGGGGGGCGTGTCAGGGCTCCGGGCAAAATTTCCTCAAGCCGGGCAGGTGAGCGGCCGAACTAGGGGAGTGCCTGAGTGAAAGTTTTCCCGATCCGCCCCGGCGGCGTGTCGGACCCGTCCTTAAGGGTTAGAATCCCCGCCTGTCCCAGAGTATGTGCAGCCATGTCCAAAGAGCTTTCCGCCGAACAGATCCAACAAGCCCTGCAAGGCATCAGCGTTCCGCCCCAGCCGCAGATCATGGTGGATCTGCAGATGGAGCAGTACATGCCCGACCCGGACCTGGAGACCATCGCCAAGCTGATTTCCCATGACCCCGGTCTTTCCGGGGCCTTGTTGAAAATCGTCAACTCGCCGTATTACGGTTTGCGTAACAAGATCACCTCGATCCAGCGCGCTGTGAATCTATTGGGCAGTCGCTCGATCATCAACCTGATCAACGCGCAATCGATCAAGGGCGAGTTGCACGACGACACCATTGTCACCCTTAACCGTTTCTGGGATACGGCCCAGGATGTGGCAATGACCTGCCTGACCCTGGCCAAGCGGGTCGGCCTGGAGAATGGCGACGAAGCCTATGCCCTGGGGTTGTTCCATGATTGCGGCGTGCCCTTGATGCTCAAGCAGTTCCCCAATTACATGAGCGTGCTGGAGGAGGCATATGCCAGTGCCAGTGCCGACTGCCGGGTAGTGGACACCGAGAACCGTTTGTTCAATACCAACCATGCGGTGGTCGGTTACTACACCTCCAAGTCATGGCGCTTGCCGGACCACGTCAGCCAGGCCATCGCCAACCACCATAACGCCCTGGCGATTTTCAGCGACGAGTCTTCACGCAACAACAGTCAACTGAAAAACTTGCTGGCGATCCTGAAGATGTCCGAACACATCTGTGCGTCATACCGGGTGCTGGGCAACCAGGCCGAGGACCACGAATGGGCGTGTGTCGGCGAGCTGGTGCTCGATTACATCGGCTTGTCGGAATATGACTTCCAGACTCAGAAACAGGAAATCCGCGACCTTGCCACTCGCTGAAACCCGATAGCACCGAACATCGCTCATTTAGAGAACGCCATGCCAGAACTGCCGGAAGTCGAAACCACCCGTCGCGGGATTGCGCCACACCTTGAAGGACAGCGGGTTAGCCGCGTGATTGTGCGTGACCGTCGCCTGCGCTGGCCGATTCCGGAAGACCTCGATGTGCGGCTATCGGGCCAGCGGATCGTGCAAGTGGAGCGGCGCGCCAAGTACCTGCTGATCAATGCCCAGGTGGGCACATTGATCAGCCACCTGGGCATGTCCGGCAATCTGCGTTTGGTGGAGGTGGGGATGCCGGCTGGCAAGCACGAGCATGTGGACATCGAGCTGGAGTCCGGCCTGGCCTTGCGCTACACCGATCCTCGACGTTTCGGGGCGATGCTTTGGAGCCTTGATCCGCTCAACCACGAACTGCTGATCCGCCTCGGGCCGGAGCCGCTGACCGATCTGTTCGATGGCGAACGCCTGTTCCAGCTTTCCCGTGGACGTTCCATGGCGGTCAAGCCGTTCATCATGGATAACGCGGTGGTGGTAGGCGTGGGCAACATTTATGCAACCGAAGCGCTGTTCGCCGCCGGGATCGATCCGCGCCGGGAGGCCGGGGGTATTTCCCGGGTCCGGTATCTGAAACTGGCCATCGAGATCAAGCGCATCCTTGCCCATGCCATCGAACGCGGCGGCACCACGTTGCGGGACTTTATCGGGGGCGATGGCCAGCCCGGGTATTTCCAGCAGGAACTGTTCGTGTATGGCCGGGGCGGTGAGCTGTGCAAGGTTTGTGGAACGGGGCTGCGGGAAATTCGGCTGGGCCAGCGTGCGAGTGTCTGGTGTCCCCGCTGTCAGAGGTGATTCCTCCTACGGTCTATAGTCAGTAGTCATACTGTCTAGCCGAAGGACCGACCCATGAATCTGCTTCGCCCCGTCGTTCTTGCGCTGCTGCTGAGTGTCGGTTTGCCTGCGCTGGCGAACACCGGCAGCGGTGATCCGCGCTACACCATCCAGAATCCGCCGGCCTACGCCATGATCGGCGATCTGCTGATCGCCCGCCCGCTCCTGCTCGCCGCCACCGTGATCGGGGCCGGTGCATTCGTGGTGTCGTTGCCCTTTACCGCGCTGGGTGGTGGGGTTGGCGATGCGGGGAAGGCATTGGTTGTGGACCCGGCCAAGGCCACGTTCGTGCGGTGTCTGGGGTGTATTGGAGAGGGGTTTGAGCGGCAGGAGTGAAGGCCATTGGCTTCGTGGTATGGCTGATGGCCTCATCGCGAGCAGGCTCGCTCCCACAGGAGAGCTGCTCAGGACACAATTTTTGCAGACACTGCAGATCCCTGTGGGAGCAAGCCTGCTCGCGATAGGGCCAATACAGGCGCTACAGAACCTTCTGGCTCAAGCCTTGCCCGTAATCCTGCGGTACTTGGCCATCAACTGCTCTTCGGTTTCCGGATGGGCTTCGTCCAGTGGGATGCAATCCACCGGGCAGACCTGTTGGCACTGGGGTTCGTCGTAATGGCCGACGCACTGGGTGCACAGATTCGGATCGATAACGTAGATCTCTTCGCCTTGGGAAATCGCTTCGTTCGGGCACTCGGGTTCGCAGACGTCGCAGTTGATGCAATCGTCGGTGATGATCAGGGACATGCAAGCTCCTGCCGGGGAGTTGGGCCCGGGCATCTGAAAACGGATGTGCTCAATTGTGCCGCATTGGCGGGCTCAGTGCACGCGGGCGCGATAGACTGCACCATGGGGCAAGGATGCGGCTGCGAAGCGGGTCGCAGCCGGCGGGCTACTTCTTGAAGCGCTGAGTCAGCGCATCGGCAACGACCGGGTGGACGAATTTGCTGATATCGCCGCCCAGGGCTGCAATTTCCCGCACCAGAGTCGACGAAATGAACGAGTAGCGCTCCGACGGCGTCAGGAAAAGACTTTCCACGTCAGGCGCCAACTGACGGTTCATGTTGGCCAGCTGGAATTCGTATTCGAAATCCGAGACGGCACGTAGCCCACGCAGGAACACGTTGGCGTTCTTTTCCTTGGCGAATTGCGCCAGCAGGGTCGAGAAGCCGACCACTTCCACGTTGGGCAGGTGCCTGGTGACCTCGCGGGCCAGTTCCACGCGTTGTTCCAGGGGGAACAGCGGGTTTTTCTTCGGGCTGGCGGCGACGGCAATGATCACATGATCGAACAGGCGCGAGGCGCGTTCGACCAGATCGCCATGGCCCTTGGTAATAGGGTCGAAGGTACCTGGGTACAACACTCGGTTCATCGCGTCGTCCTGGCGGGAGTCCGTTGGGGAGTCGGATGGTATCGCAGCCTACTCGGTCGGCCAAGTCGGCTGTGGGATAAGAAAGCACTATAGACGGTACGAATCATCCGGGTATTCATGAGTTTTTTAGCCGTTCGGCCAGCGAATTCGCCAGTTGTGCCGTCAGGCCATACACCGATAACTGCGGATTGGCGCCAATGCTGGTGG
The DNA here is from genome assembly GCF_021271205.1 of Pseudomonas uvaldensis. GTDB lineage: Bacteria > Pseudomonadota > Gammaproteobacteria > Pseudomonadales > Pseudomonadaceae > Aquipseudomonas > Aquipseudomonas uvaldensis. The sequence goes on along the minus strand of NZ_JAIWKS010000005.1, from coordinate 266,625 downwards.
GGAACAGCGAACCGTCGTGGATCGACAGGTTACTCAGTTGATGATGACGGCCAAGACTGTCGGTCACGGCCATTCTGGGATCTTCCCCCATGGCACAACCGCCCATGACATGCGCGCTGCTCAGGCGGGTGCGGAACAAGGAAAGGTCCAATTCATCGATCAGCGTCCGGGCTTCGGCCAGGGTTTTTACGTAACGCGCATCGCTGTGCACCGGCATGACCGCCCGGGCGCCTGCGGCGAACTGGATTTCGGCCATGCTGTGGAACGCCCGTCGCACACCGTCCCATGCGTAGGGCGATACCGGATAATCGAGCACCGGCGTGCCGTCGCTGCGCAATTCAACGCTGCCGCCACGGCTGTCCGGATGAAAACCGTCACGCAGCAAGGCCAGCATCGCATGGGTGTGAGGCAGTTGCGCCATATACCCGGCATTCTCCTGGCCGAAGCCGCCCAGCAACGTGGCGGCAAGAGCGGGATGCAAGGGAGGGACCTCAAGCTTGTAGGACATTTTTCCGGTGGTCCCGTCCTGCCATTGGAAATGATCCGAATAGACCGACTGCGGCGCCCCGTAGAACGGATTGATGACGTCGTCGAACTGCCCGACCGAGATGTTCACCAAATGCAGGAAGGTACGCTTGCCCAAGCGCTGGTGTGGGTCTGGTGCATCGGAGCGCAACAGCAAGGCCGGGCTGTTGATGCCACCGCCGGCCAGTACGTAGTGCCGCGCCTTGACGGTAATGCGCCGCCCGGTCGGCGCCACGCAGCGTTCGTCCATTGCCACGCATTGCAGATCGACAACCGCATCATTGCGTAGGGTCAGGCGTTCAGCCCGCGCCAGGTAAAGCAACGCGCCCCCCTTGTCCAGCGTGGCCGGAATGGTCGTCACCAGCATGGACTGCTTGGCATTGGTGGGGCAGCCCATGCCGCAATAACCCAGGTTCCAGCAGCCCCGCACGTTGCGCGGGATGACGTGCCAATCGTAGCCCAGCCGTTCACAGCCTTTGCGGATCACGTCATTGTTGGCATTGGGCGGAATCAACCATGGCGCCACGCCCAGGCGCTGCTCCATGCGCTCGAACCAGGGGGCCATTTCGGCGGGACTGTGCCCCTTGACGCTGTGTGCCGAGGCCCAGTGATCCAAGGTCTGGTCCGGTGTGCGAAAGCTGGACGTCCAGTTGATCAAGGTCGTGCCGCCCACCGCCCGCCCTTGAAGAATGGTGATGGCCCCATCCTTGCTCATGCGCCCGAGGCCTTCCTGGTACAAGCTCGTGTAGGCTCGATCCTCGAGCAACTTGAAGTCGCTGCTGGTCTTGAGCGGGCCTTCCTCGATCAGCAGGACCTTGTAGCCGGCGGCACTGAGGATTTCCGCCGTGGTGCCGCCGCCCGCGCCGCTGCCGATAATCGCCACATCCGCTTCCAGGACCAGGTCCTGGGTCAACTGCGCGCCGTTGTAGGTGGTCCAGCCGCGGGCCATGCCTTCGCGGAACGGGTCGGGTACGGGCATTTCAGATTCTCTTGTCGTTTAGGGATTTTCGCCGACTCCCTTTGCGGAACCGGGCTTGCTCGCGAATGCGGCGGATCAGCAATATTGAGATTGACTGACACACTGCTTTCGCGAGCAAGCCCGCTCCTACAGGGTGTTTGCCTGAATTTTCAAACGGTAGGCGGTCCCGGATAGCCGCAGTGGGCCCAGGCCTCGGGCGTGCTGTACCAGGCCATCATCACCATTTGCAGCAAGGAGGCGTGGCCCTGGCGCAGCAGGTCCAGGGAGCTGTTTTCCCACCGATCGAGAAACTGGCGGATGTCATCGGCGCTGGCGTTTTCCCACGCGCCCCAGACGCCGGTGAGTGGCCCTCGGGTGATGCCCAGCGTGAGCACGTCGAACAGTTGGTGGACGAGTTTGAGCATGGCCGGGGAAAGATGAGCCAGGCCGGTGTCCAGGCTTTGCAGGGTGGCAGTCGTAGCGGCGGGCAGTTGCTCAACGGCCACCGCTCCGTCCAGCATCACAGGGATAACGGCACGCAGAAATGGCAGATCGCTGCCGCGCACGGCCGTCAGGCCCTGGCCCGGTTGGCTTGGCGAGCAACCGGCGAGGCCAACGGCACTCAGGAAAAGGCTGGCGCCGACGCTGAATTTCAGCAGGCCGCGCCGTGACAGGGCGGGTGTATCGGTCAGGCTTGGGTTCATTATTGTTATTACCTGGCAAGACGCGCTTTAGCGGATGAACAGCTTCTGGATCAATTTCTGAAGCGGTCTGCCGTAAGGCGGGTAAATCAACCTGGCGGCGTTGAAGCGCTGTTTGGTCAGCACGCCCTTGGCCTTGCTGAAGGTCAGGAAACCCTCATGTCCGTGGTAATGCCCCATCCCCGAGGCGCCGATGCCGCCGAATGGCAGGTCATCCTGGGCCACATGCAGCAGTGTGTCGTTCAGACAGACGCCGCCGGAATGGGTCTCGTTGAGTACGCGGTTCTGTTCGGCCTTGTTGTAGCCGAAATAGTAGAGCGCCAACGGACGCGGCCGCTGATTGATGTAGGCAAACGCCTGGTCCAGGTGCTCATAGGGCACGATGGGTAGCAGCGGGCCGAAGATCTCGTCCTGCATGACGGTCATGTCGTCGCTGACATTGAGCAACAGGCTGTGGGCCATGCGCCGCCCCTGGCCCTGGTCGAACAGCTCGATCAGCAAACCACCCTTGCTGGTGGCATCGCTGATGTAGCCATTGAGCCGTGCAAGCTGTCGTTCGTTGATGATAGCGGTGTAGTCCGGGTTATCAGTCAGGGTCGGATAAAACCCACGAACCGCTTCGCGATACGCCTCGACGAATTCACCTACTCGGTTCTGCGGCACCAATACGTAGTCCGGTGCGACGCAGGTTTGTCCAGCGTTGAGCATCTTGCCGAAGGCAATGCGTTCGGCGGCGTCCTTCAAGGGGACGTCGGTGGATACGATGGCCGGTGATTTGCCGCCCAGTTCGAGGGTCACGGGGGTCAGGTTGTCGGCGGCGGCACGCATCACATGCCGGCCGATGCTGGTGGCGCCGGTGAACAGCAGGTGATCGAACGGCAACCTGGAAAATGCCACGCCGACGTCAGCCTCGCCGAGCACTACGCACACCAAGTCCTGGGGGAACACCCGGGCCAGCAATTGCTTGAGCAGTAACCCGGTCGCCGGCGTCGCCTCGCTGAGCTTGAGCATCACCCGGTTGCCCGCCGACAGCGCTCCGACCAACGGTCCGATAGCCAGAAACAGGGGGTAATTCCAGGGCACGATGATCCCGACCACGCCCAATGGCTGATACACCACTTTGGCCGAGGCGGGCTGGAAGGCCATGCCTACCTTGCGTCGGGAAGGTTTCATCCAACCCTGAAGATGCCGGCTCGCATAATGGATGCCATGCAGGCTTGGCATCAGCTCCGCCAGCAGCGTTTCGTCGGCGCTACGGTGGCTGAAATCCTGACTGATGGCGTCGATCAAGGCCTGTCGTTCGTCGCTCAATATCTGCCGCAGTGCCTTGAGCCACTGTCGGCGTTGGGCGGCGGTTGGCAAGGGATGAGCGGCGTAGGCCTGGCGCTGGGCATCGAAGAGCGGCTGCAGCTCATCCAGGTTCTGTTGGGATTCGTGCAGAAAAGCGATGTCGGCAGACATTGGCAGGCCCCGGTTATTATTAGAGTGGGTGTTTTTTAGAGCTTATGCTCTAAAAAGTCAAATGACATCCATGACGGCTTTGGGTTTGTCCCGGAGACGATAGATCGTAAGATGCCGTTCAATGCCTTCGTCAAAGTAAAGCCCAAGCCATGGCCACACGAATGAAAACCAGCGAGCGCATCGTGCAAAACAGCCTCGAGCTGTTCAACCAGCAGGGCGAGCGCAGCGTCAGCACCAATCACATTGCCGCCCACATGGACATGTCCCCTGGCAATCTCTATTACCACTTCCCTAACAAGCAGGCGATCATCGCCGTGCTGTTCAGCGAATACGAAAACCTGGTGGACAGTTTCCTGCGACCGCCCCAGGGCCGGGCGGCTACGGTGGAGGACAAGCGTTTCTACCTGCAGGAACTGCTGTCGGCGATGTGGAGCTACCGCTTCCTGCATCGGGACCTTGAACACCTGCTCGACAGCGATCCGGACCTTGCCGCCCGCTATCGTCGGTTTTCCCAGCGCTGCCTGATCCACGGCACTGCTATCTATGAAGGTTTCGTCGCCGCCGGCATCCTGAAGATGGACCGGGTACAGATCGAGTCCCTGACGCTCAACGCCTGGATCATCCTCACCTCGTGGGTGCGGTTTCTGTGTACCACGCGAGAAAACTCCAGCCATTTGAGCGAACAGGCCATCAAGCGCGGGGTGTACCAGGTACTCGTGCTGGAGGCCGGCTTCGTGACCGATGAGGCGCGCGAAGCGGTGGACGCACTGTTCAAGGAATATTATGTCCCCTTGGCCCAGACTCTGGAGGAAGGGCAGTAGGATTCGGACCCGATTCAGTCAAAGGAGCTTCAGCATGCCCATCGCGCAACTCATCAGCCCTCAAGCCCTTGAGCAAAGGAGGACACAGCCCGGTTTGGTGATTCTGGACTGTCGCTTTGCCCTGGAGGATCCGGATTACGGTCAGCGCAGTTACGCCGAGGGTCATATCGCCGGGGCTTCGTTCGCGGACCTCGAACGGGACCTGAGCGGCCCGGTGACCAAGGGCGTGACCGGGCGTCATCCGTTGCCGGAGCCTGGCGCCTTGATCGAGCGCCTCCAGGCCTGGGGCATCAATCACGACAGCGATATCGTGCTGTATGACGACGGCCCCGGCGCCTACGCCGCTCGGGCCTGGTGGCTGCTGGTCTGGCTGGGCAAGCGCGATGGTCTCTACATTCTCAACGGTGGGCTCAAGGCCTGGCATGCCGCCGGTTTGCCCCTGAGCCTTGATCCACCCGCTGTTCAGCGCGGGGCCTTCAGCGGTTCACCGGACGCGGCCCTGCTGCTCAGTGCCCGAGAGCTTGAGCAACGCCTCGGTCGCTCGGACATGACCTTGCTGGACGCCCGGGCGTTGCCGCGATTCAAGGGTGAGGTCGAACCAATCGATCCGGTGGCCGGCCACATTCCGGGGGCGCAGTGCGCGGCGTTCACTGACAACCTGGGCGGTGATGGACGCTTCCTGCCGGCGGATCGGCTCAAGGAACGTTTCGCTGAAAAACTCGGCGGGCGTTCACCGACCGAGCTGGTGGCTTATTGCGGCTCCGGTGTGACGGCATGCCACAACCTGTTCGCCTTATGCCTGGCGGGGTACCCGTTAGGGCGGTTATACGCCGGCTCGTGGAGCGAATGGATCAATGATCCGCAGCGTAGTGTGGCGACGGGGGAATAGCAGCTGAGCCCAGGACCAATATGGGAGCGAACCGAGTATCGATCATAGGCCCAGGCTGGCCAACCACTGGGGTATGCGCCGCTCCAGGTAATACCCGGGGTTGCGCAGGGTCCCCTCGACAAACCCCACATGCCCGCCCTGGGCATGCAACTCAAGTCGTGTGGAAGCTGACAATTCGCCGGGCTCAGGCACGCTGTGGGGAAAGACGAAAGGATCGTCGGCGGCCTGGATGACCAGGGTCGGTGTGCGGATCCCATCCATGAAATACCGGCTGGAGGCGCGGCGGTAGTAATCCGACGCGTCGGAAAAGCCATGCAGGGGGGCTGTCACCCGGCCGTCGAAGTCCCAGAACGTGCGCATGTTTTCCAGGGAGCCCAATGCCGACAGCGCTGCCAACCCTTCGTGGCGCCCGTCGTGCTTGAACTGGCGTTGTTTGTTGCGCACATAGGCGACCAGTTCCCGCATGAAGTGCGCCTGATAAAACCTGGAAAAGCCCTGACCGATGCGGTCGGCGCACTGGTCAAGGCGAAACGGCACGGAAACCGCCACCGCTCCCAGCAACTGGCTGTCACTGCCGGTCTCTCCCAGGTGCTTGAGCAGCACATTGCCCCCCAGCGAATAGCCCACCGCAAACAGTGGCGCCAATGGCCGTCGAGCTCGCACATGGACGATAGCGGCGGCGAGGTCTTCGCTGACACCCGAGTGATAGCTGCGAGGCAGCAGGTTCGGCTCGCCAGAGCAGCCACGCCAGTTCAGCGCGACACTGGCCCACCCCAGACGTCCGAGGGCCTGTTGCAGCCCGGCCACGTAAGGCGAGTTGGAAGAGCCGGTCAGCCCGTGAAGCACCAGTACCAGTGGTACCTCGGCCCTGTGGGGGCCATGCCAGTCGAGGTCGAGGAAGTCGCCGTCCTCCAGCCACAGGCGTTCACGTTGGCGATCGATAGGGAGGGTCTTGCGCCATAACGGTCCCCACAAGGTTTGCAGGTGCGGGTTGCCCAAGCCCGGAGCCGGGACGAATCGTTCTGATGCGGCAGACATTATTGTTGTTCTCGATGCAGCGACCGTCCGTTCAGCCAACGGCAACGGCCATGCGTTGCCACAACGCGTAATACACCCGCCCGGACTTCTGCTCGCGATGCAAGCGCCAGTTCCCCGGCAAGCCGAGGGTGGATGGAGCGGTCTCGCTTTCAGTGTAGACCCAGGCATCCTCGGCCAGCCAATGGCGTTCTTCGAGCAAGGCGCACACCGTCGGCAGCAGGTTCTGGTTGAACGGCGGGTCGAGGAACACCAGGTCGAATGGCGTAGCCGGTTGGCTTTCCAGATAACGTAATGCGTCGGCCGTCTGTACCTGACCGACGGTGCAGCGCAGGGTGCCCAGGTGCTCTTTCAGGCTAGAGACGGCCAGGCTGCTGGCGTCCAGCGCCTGGCCCATGGCCGCGCCGCGGGACAGCGCTTCGAGGAACAAGGCGCCGCTGCCGGCGAATGGATCCAACACCCGGGCGCCTGGCACATAAGGCGCCAGCCAGTTGAACAGGGTTTCGCGTACCCGGTCCGGTGTCGGACGCAAGCCTGGCGCGTCTGGAAAGCTCAGCCGTCTGCTGCGCCACTCCCCGCCGATGATACGTAGCTGGTTGATCCCGTTATGGACGGGTTTCTTGCTGGAATTCGATGGGCGGGCCATTAGTGCTCCGGAACCCCGAGCGGTTGCTCGGTGGGTTTGTCTGTGGGGGCTGGCAGCGGTTTTTGCGGCACGGTCGGGCCGGCGGTGACGATGACCATTTTGTCGATGCTCAGATGCCTGTTCAACGCTGCCTTGACCTGCTCGACCGTCAGTACCTGGGACTGGCGCATGAAGTCTTCGAGGTAACTTGGTGGCAGATCATAGAAGCCCATGGCGCCGAGCTGGCCGACGATATCCGCGTTGCTGGCCGTGGACAGCGGGAAACTGCCGGCCAGTTCACGCTTGGCATCGTCGAGTTCTTTCTGGGTGGGGCCGTCCCTGAGGTAATCGGCAAACACGTCCTGGACCAGTTTCAGCGTGCCTTCGCTCATCTCGGCACGGGTCTGCAGATTGATCATGAACGGGCCACGACCCTGCATCGGCGTAAAGCCGGAGTACACACCGTAGGTCAGGCCGCGTTTTTCCCGCACCTCGGTCATCAGCCGCGTGCCGAATCCGCCACCACCGAGGATCTGGTTGCCCAGGGACACGGCGGCATAGTCCGGATCGTCACGGTCGATGCCCAGCTGCGCGAGCATCAGGTTGGTCTGTTTGGACGGGAATTCAATATGGGTGGTGCTCGCCTTCGGTTCCACCGGCGACGGTGTTTTCGCCAGGGCAGGGCCTTTTGGCAAGCTGGCAGACACCTGGCTGGCAATCGCTTCGGCTTCGGCGCGGGACAGGTCCCCCACGAGGGCAATCACAGCGTTGCCGGCGGCATAGGCCCTGGCGTGAAACGCACGGGCCTGGGCCAGCGTGATCGGTGGAATGCTTTCGGCGGTGCCGTCGCTGGAGTGGGCGTACGGGTGATCGCCGTAGAGACGCTTCATCAGTTCCAGGCCCGCCAGTTTGCCGGGGTTTTGCTTCTGATACTCGAAACCGGCCAGCAGCTGGTTCTTGATGCGTTCGAAGGAGTCGGTGGGGAAAGTCGGTTTGCCGACCACTTCGGCGAACAGCTTCAGGGCCGGCTCCCGCTTGTCCTTTGCACTGAGGCTGCGCAGCGACACCAGGGCCATGTCCCGGTGGGCGCCATTGCCGAAGTCCGCGCCCAGGCTTTCGAAGCCTTGTGCAATGGCACTGACATCCTTGCCGGCCACGCCTTCGTTGAGCATGGCGTTGGTCAGCGTCGCCAGGCCAGGCGCATCGCCATCCTGGCTGCTGCCGGCAGCGAACGTCACGCGCAGGTCGAACATCGGCAATTCCCGGGCTTCGACGAACAATACCTTGGCACCGTCGGCGGTTTTCCAGGTCTGTACGTCAAGCTGGCGTCGGCTGGGTGCCTTGCCATCGAGTTCGGACAGGGATTGCAGTTTGTTACCGGACCTGGCCTTGTCCAATGCCTGGCTGGCGTCCGTACTGCTCGATGGTGACAGATAAAAGGCCAGGGCGCCGACCAGGGCGATCGACACCAGGCCGATCAGCAGCAGGCGGGATGGTTTGCGCTCACTCATGAGCTTTCTCCTCGGGCAGGACGTGCGCGACGCTCAGGCGCGAGCGGGTGAAATACAGCTGGGCTGCCTTCTGGATATCTTGCGGGGTCACGCTTTGCAGTTCGGCAAGTTCGGTGTCCATCAGCTTCCAGGACAAACCGACGGTTTCCAGCTGGCCCATGGCGGTGGCCTGGCTGGTAATCGAATCGCGCTCGTACACCAGGCCGGCAATGACCTGGGCACGGACGCGTTCCAGTTCGTCGTCGGTCGGTGGGGTGGTTTTCAGTTGTTCAAGCAAGCGCCACAAGCCTGCTTCGGCCTGGGCGAGGGTCTTGTTCTTCTGGGTATTGGGGGTCGCCGACAAAGAGAACAGCGTGTCGCCCCGGGTGTAGGCGTCGTAGCTCGACGAGCCGCCGGAGACCAGCTCTTCGCCGCGCTCCAACTGGGTCGGGATCCGCCCGCTGTAGCCGCCGTCCAACAGCGCCGAAATCAGCCGCAACGCGTTGACCGAGCGTTTGTCGGTTGCTGTGGCGATGCCGGGTACATTGAACGCCATCATTACGCTGGGCAGTTGGGTCTGCACGTGCAGGGTGATCTGGCGCTCGCCGGGTTCGCCCAGCTCCAGGGGGATTTTCGCCACAGGGACGTCGCGCCGTGCAATCGGGCCGAAATAACGCTGGGCCAGTGACTTGACCTCATCCGGTGTCACGTCGCCGACCACCACCAGGGTCGCGTTGTTCGGGGCGTACCAGGACTCATACCAGTGACGCAGTTCCTCGACCTTCATCCGGTCCAGATCGGCCATCCAGCCGATGGTCGGCGTGTGGTAGCCGCTGGCCGGGTAAGCCATGGCCTTGAAGCGCTCATAAGCCTTGGACATCGGCTTGTCGTCGGTGCGCATGCGACGTTCTTCCTTGATGACCTCGATTTCGCGGCTGAACTCCTCCGGTGGCAGGCGCAGGCTGGCCATCCGATCGGCTTCCAGTTCGAAGGCCACGCCCAGGCGATCGCGGGCCAGCACCTGGTAATACGCGGTGAAGTCATCGCTGGTGAACGCGTTCTCTTCGGCCCCCAGGTCTCGCAGGATCAGCGAGGCTTCGCCTGGTCCGACTTTTTCACTGCCCTTGAACATCATGTGCTCCAGGGCGTGGGACAAACCGGTCTGCCCCGGTGTCTCGTAACTGGAGCCGACCTTGTACCAGACCTGGGATACCACCACCGGCGCCCGGTGATCTTCGCGCACCACGACCTTCAGGCCGTTGTCCAGGGTGAATTCATGAGTGGGTTGTGGATCGGCAGCCAAGGCTGAAAAGGGCAGGCAGACTGCGCTGAGCAGCAGGCCTGCGGCGCGGCGGGCGAGAGCATTCATTCGTGTTTAAACCTGTTGGGTTGCCCGCCATGTCTTAGCGTCGGCGGGCGAGAGGGTGCTAGGATACTGGTCCGTTTTACTGGCGGCCACGCCTATCGGGCCTTTTGTCGGGTAGACGTACCGATAAAGTGTCGGTTTGGCTCGTTGATCGCGGCGTTTTCGCCGACGATGCCTTGCCAGTCCTTCGAAAAATCAAGGTCGAGGTGTTCCAGGAACACTTGGACAAAATGTTGCGCGTGAACAAGCTGGATGAAACGCAGTCTGTTCAGCATCGAATATTGATCACCGAGGCGCCCTTGTGGCGCGTCGCTACCGTGAGATAGCCGTCCTCCATGTTTGGTTCCAACGACGACAAGAAGACCCCAGCTGCGGCTGGCGAGAAAAAAGGCCTGTTCGGATGGCTGCGCAAGAAGCCGCAGGAAACCGTCGTCGAACAACCGCAACCCGAGCCTGCCGCCGAGGCAGTGGTCGAAGACGCCGCGCCCATCGTTCTGCCATTGGCCGAGCCGGTGCTGCAACCGGTCGAGCCTCAGACCGAGCCCGCTGCCGAACCGGTGGCCGAACTGCCGCTGACGCCCCCCGCCGGGCAAACGCCCTGGTTGACCCTGCCGGTGGCGGAGGAGCCGGTAGGGCTGGTGGAAGATGTGCAGGCACCCCATATTACGCCACCGATCCCGGCCCCGGTCGTGGAGCCGGTCGCCGAAGCGCCCGCTGCCTCCCTGCCAGATCCGGAGTCGGTTCCCGCTCTGTCCGAGGCGCCGGTCCTCGACGAGCCGACGCCCGCCTCCGAGCCAGGCAAGGTCGGCTTTTTCGCCCGCCTCAAGCAGGGTCTGTCCAAGACCAGCGCCAGTATCGGCGAAGGCATGGCCAGCCTGTTCCTGGGCAAAAAAGTCATCGACGACGAATTGCTGGATGACATCGAAACCCGACTGTTGACCGCCGACGTCGGCGTCGAGGCGACGTCGCTGATCATTCAGAACCTGACTCAGAAAGTCGCCCGCAAACAGCTGACCGATGCCGACGCGTTGTACAAGTCCCTGCAAGGCGAGCTGGGCAACCTGCTCAAGCCGGTGGAACGACCATTGGTGATCGCTGCGCAGAACAAGCCGTTCGTGATTCTGGTGGTGGGCGTCAACGGCGCCGGCAAGACCACCACCATTGGCAAACTGGCGAAGAAGCTGCAGCTGGAAGGCAAGAAGGTCATGCTCGCTGCCGGCGATACCTTCCGTGCCGCCGCGGTCGAGCAGTTGCAGGTATGGGGCGAGCGCAACAGAATTCCGGTGATCGCCCAGCACACCGGCGCCGACTCCGCTTCGGTGATCTTCGACGCCGTACAGGCCGCCAAGGCCCGTGGCATCGATGTTCTGATCGCCGACACGGCCGGTCGCCTGCACACCAAAGACAACCTGATGGAAGAACTGAAAAAGGTTCGACGGGTCATCGGCAAGCTCGATGCCGACGCGCCCCATGAGGTGCTGCTGGTGCTGGACGCGGGCACTGGCCAGAACGCCATCAACCAGGCCAAGCAATTCAACCAGACCGTCGAACTGACAGGTCTGGCCCTGACCAAGCTCGACGGCACCGCCAAGGGCGGGGTGATCTTCGCCCTGGCCAAGCAATTTGGCCTGCCTATCCGCTACATCGGCGTGGGCGAAGGCATCGACGATTTGCGCACCTTTGAAGCCGAGCCCTTTGTCCAGGCACTGTTTGCCGAGCGGGAGCATTCATGATTCGTTTCGAACAGGTCGGTAAACGCTACCCGAACGGTCACGTCGGCTTGCATGAACTGAGCTTTCGGGTGCGTCGGGGTGAGTTTCTGTTTGTCACCGGCCATTCCGGCGCCGGTAAAAGTACCTTGCTGCGCCTGCTGCTGGCGATGGAACGACCCACCAGTGGCAAGCTGCTGCTGGCCGGTCAGGATCTGAGCACCATCAGCAATGCCCAGATTCCTTTCCTGCGACGGCAGATCGGCGTGGTATTCCAGAACCACCAATTGCTGTTCGACCGCACCGTGTTCAATAACGTGGCCTTGCCGCTGCAGATCCTGGGGTTGTCCAAGGCCGAGATCAGCAAGCGTGTGGATTCGGCCCTGGAACGCGTGGCCTTGTCGGACAAGGCCGAGCTATACCCCGGCGACCTGTCCACCGGCCAGCAACAGCGCGTCGGCATCGCCCGCGCCATCGTACACCGCCCGGCCTTGTTGCTGGCGGACGAACCCACCGGTAACCTCGACCCGCGTCTGGCGGCGGAAATCATGGGCGTATTCGAAGACATCAACCGTTTGGGCACCAGTGTGCTGATCGCCAGTCACGACCTGGCCCTGATCGCGCGCATGCGTCATCGCATGCTGACCTTGCAGCGTGGCCGCCTGATCGGTGACGGGGAGGCTGGCGTATGAGCGCAACCCGCAGCCCCAAAGTGGCCGAACGCGTGGCTCCGAAAGCCTCCGAGCCTCAGCCGAAAAAGAAAAAGCACGATGACGACGGTCCGGACTTCGCCACGTTGCTGCATGCCTGGATCGAAAGTCATCGCGCCAGCCTGCTCGACAGCCTTCGCCGCCTGGGCAAGCAGCCGATTGGCAGTTTCTTTACCTGCATGGTCATGGCGGTCGCCCTGAGCCTGCCGATGGGCCTGTCATTATTGCTCAGCAACGTGGAGCGTCTCGGGGGCTCCTGGCAGCGCGCGGCGCAGATTTCCCTTTACCTGCAACTGGAGGCGACGCCGGCCGAGGGCGAGGCGTTGCGCGAGCAGATCAAGGCCATGCCGGGCGTCGCCGATGCCGAATATATTGGCCGCGAACAGGCATTGGAGGAGTTCCAGCAGCAATCCGGCCTGGGCGAAGCGCTCAGGGAACTGCCGGAGAACCCGCTGCCGGGTGTGGTCCTGGTGACGCCGAAGGAGGTCGATAAGCCGACCCTTGAAGCATTAAGACAAAGACTTTCCGAACTTCCGAAGGTACAACAGGCGCAACTTGATCTAGTCTGGGTCGAGCGTCTTGCGGCAATCCTCAAGCTCGGCGACCGGTTTGTCTTCGGTCTGACGGTGCTTCTGGTTTCTGCATTACTTTTGGTGATAGGCAATACCATTCGTCTTCATATTGAAAACCGCCGCACCGAGATAGAAGTGATTAAACTCGTCGGCGGCACGGACAGTTATGTGCGCAGGCCCTTCCTCTATATGGGCGCGCTGTATGGCTTCGGTGCCGGGATCCTGTCCTGGGGCGTATTGGCGTTCGGTCTGGACTGGCTGAACGATGCGGTGGTGGGACTGGCCGGTTTGTACGGCAGTGATTTCGCGTTGGCCGGAGTGCCGGTCGCCGACGGTCTGTCGCTCTTGCTTGGCGCGGTGCTGTTGGGTTATATCGGTGCATGGATTGCGGTCGCACGCCACTTGCGTGAGCTTGCGCCAAAATAGTGTTTTTTGCGCGTATTGACCTTTCGGTTTTTGTGGGAACTAGTTTTAGAGTTCCAGGTCAATTTTCGCAGTGCTGAACTGCACGAGTTATGTGAGTCGGAGGTTTTTTCGTATGACCACTTCTTTGCAACCTGCGTATGCTCTGGTCCCGGGTGCGAACCTGGAGGCCTATGTGCATACGGTGAACAGCATCCCTTTGCTGACACCCGAGCAGGAGCGTGAACTGGCCGAGAGTCTCTACTATGAGCAGGATCTTGAGGCGGCTCGGCAAATGGTGCTCGCCCACCTGCGTTTTGTCGTACATATTGCCCGCAGCTATTCCGGCTACGGGCTGGCCCAGGCCGACCTGATCCAGGAAGGCAACGTTGGCCTGATGAAGGCGGTCAAGCGTTTCAATCCGGAAATGGGCGTGCGGCTGGTGTCGTTCGCGGTTCACTGGATCAAGGCGGAAATCCACGAGTTCATCCTGCGCAACTGGCGCATCGTGAAAGTCGCGACCACCAAGGCCCAGCGCAAGCTGTTCTTCAACCTGCGCAGCCAGAAGAAGCGTCTGGCCTGGCTGAACAACGACGAAGTCAATCGCGTGGCCGAAAGCCTGGGTGTCGAGCCTCGGGAAGTGCGCGAGATGGAAAGCCGGTTGACCGGCCAGGACATGGCCTTCGACCCGGCTGCCGAAGCGGACGACGACAGTGCCTTCCAATCGCCGGCCAACTACCTGGAAGACCACCGGTACGACCCGGCGCGTCAACTGGAAGACGCCGACTGGAGCGATAACTCCAACACCAACCTGCACGAAGCCCTGGAAGTGCTGGACGAGCGTAGCCGCGATATTCTCTACCAGCGCTGGCTGGCCGAGGAAAAAGCCACGCTGCACGACCTGGCGCAGAAGTACAACGTGTCGGCCGAGCGGATTCGCCAGCTTGAGAAAAGCGCGATGAACAAGCTCAAGGTGTCGATTGCGGCCTGACTTGCAGTAATGACAAAAAAACGCCCCGATCAGTGATGATCGGGGCGTTTTTGTTCGTGCCCGACATTTGAATCCACCGCCGACCCTGTGGGAGCGAGCCTGCTCGCGATAGCGATAGGTCAGTGGCATCAATGTGTCAGATACACCGCTATCGCGAGCAGGCTCGCTCCCACAAGGAATCTTCCATAAAGACTCTATGGCGTTGTGGCTACTGGGCCCAAGGTGCCCGGCGTGCATGGTTCAGCCCCAGCAGATAGCTGTCCCCACCCAACTGGCTCATCTGTTGGCGGATCCAGCTCGCCCGCCGCAACACATAAGGGCTAGGTCGACTGGCGCTCCATTTACGGGGATTGGGCAAGACCGCCGCCAGCAGGCTCGCCTGTTGGCGGGACAGCGCATCGGCGCCGACGCGGAAATGATGTCGCGCTGCGGCTTCGGCGCCGAACACGCCGCTATCCCACTCGACACTGTTGAGGTACACCTCGAGGATCCGCTGCTTGGGCCAGAACACCTCGATCAGAGCGGTGAACCACGCTTCCAGCCCCTTGCGCAGCCAGCTGCGACCCGACCACAGGAACAGGTTCTTGGACACTTGCTGGCTGAGGGTGCTGGCACCGCGAATCGAACCGCCGCGCCCGTTGTGGGCAAATGCGGCCTGAATCGCGCTGATGTCGAAACCCCAGTGTTCAGGGAATTTCTGGTCCTCGCCGGCAATGACCGCGACCTTGAGGCTGTCGGAAATCTGATCCCAGGGTTGCCAGGTGCGCTGCAGGTCAATCGGTTCCCCGCCAAACCAGGATTCGACCTTGCGTTCGATCATCAGCGCGGTGAACGGTGGCGGCACCACGCGAAACAACAGCACCAGCACAACGCTGCCGATGGCGAACCAGAGCGAGGCTTTAACGAATCGTCGAAACAGTGAACGCAGTGAACGCAGCATAGGGATGGCTTGGCCGAACCGGTCGAGCGGGCCATTATACAGACCCTGCCCACCGAGTCTGACTGGAGTTCTCATGCTGCGTAACTTTCTGATGCTGGCCGCTTTCTTCGGCTTCACAGGCGTGGCGCTGGGGGCATTTGCCGCCCATGGCCTGAAAAATCGCCTCAGCGCCGAGTACCTGGCGATTTTCCACACCGGGGTCACTTATCAACTGGTGCATACGCTGGCACTGCTGGGCGTTGCGCTGCTGGCAACGCATATTCCGGGTCGGATCGTGACCTGGGCCGGGTTGTCATTCGTGATCGGCATCGTCCTGTTCTCCGGCAGCCTGTACCTGCTCACCCTGACGGGTATCAGCAAGCTCGGCATCATCACCCCGTTCGGTGGCGTAGCGTTCCTGATCGGCTGGCTCTGCCTGGGGCTTGCGGCCTGGCGCCTCCAACTTGCCGCTTGAATCCTGCCGCTTGCAGGGCTCCCTGACCAAGGGACTTGGGTCGCCCTGACGGATCGGGCTAGAATGCCAGCCCCTAAAAATGATGGCGGCATGCGGCATGCGCATTCAGTTGAACGGCGAACCCTTTGAACTGCCCGACGGTGAAACCGTTGCGGCCCTGCTGACCCGTCTGGATCTTGCCGGACGTCGCGTCGCGGTGGAGCTCAATCTGGATATCGTCCCGCGCAGCCAGCATGCCGACACCACGCTGAACGACGGTGACAGCGTCGAAGTGGTCCACGCCATCGGCGGCGGCTGATCACGGCGGCTTCACAGCATTTCGCAAGAACCTCACCCCTACAGAGGATTTCCCATGAGCATCGTTCGTAGCGACAAGCCCTTCGTTCTGGCCGGTCGTACCTACCAGTCGCGCTTGCTGGTAGGCACCGGCAAGTACCGCGACATGGAAGAAACCCGCCTGGCCATCGAGGCCTCGGGCGCCGAAATCGTCACCGTCGCCGTACGCCGGACCAACATCGGCCAGAACCCGGGCGAGCCGAACCTGCTGGATATCCTGCCGCCGGATCGCTACACCATCCTGCCCAACACCGCCGGCTGCTTCGATGCCGTCGAAGCCGTGCGTACCTGCCGCCTGGCCCGTGAGCTGCTCGATGGCCACAACCTGGTGAAGCTGGAAGTGCTGGCGGACCAGAAAACACTGTTCCCCAATGTGATCGAAACCCTCAAGGCCGCCGAAACCCTGGTCAAGGAAGGTTTCGACGTGATGGTGTACACCAGCGATGACCCGATCATTGCGCGTCAACTGGCGGAAATCGGCTGCATCGCGGTCATGCCGCTGGCTGGCCTGATCGGCACGGGGCTGGGCATCTGCAATCCTTACAACCTGCAGATCATCCTCGAAGAAGCCAGGATTCCAGTGTTGGTGGATGCCGGTGTCGGCACCGCCTCCGACGCCACCATCGCCATGGAGCTGGGTTGCGAAGCCGTGTTGATGAACTCCGCCATCGCCCACGCCCAGCAACCGGTGCTGATGGCCGAAGCCATGAAACACGCCATTGTGGCCGGCCGCCTGGCTTATCTGGCCGGCCGCATGCCGAAAAAACTTTACGCCAGCGCCTCCTCGCCGCTGGATGGTCTGATCAAGTAAGAGTTATTGATGACTGAATCGAACGACACGCCGGTCCTGCCGGAAGAAGGCGAAGAGCGCCAGCACCGCCGTATCAAGAGTTTCGTGATGCGCGCCGGGCGCATGACCGAAGGCCAGCAGCGTGGCCTGGAGCAGGGCGCACCGCTGTTCGTCCTGCCGCTGGCCGATGGGCCGGTGGATTTCGACCAGGTATTCGGCCGCTCGGCCCCGCGCTCGCTGGAAATCGGCTTTGGCATGGGTCATTCGCTGCTGGAAATGGCCGCTGCCTCGCCTGACCAGGATTTCATCGGCGTGGAAGTGCACCGGCCCGGTGTCGGCGCGCTGCTGAACGGCGTGCTCACCCAGGGGCTGACCAACCTGCGGGTCTACGATTGCGACGCCATCGAAGTGCTCAACCGTTGTGTGGCCGATAACAGCCTCGACCGGCTGATGCTGTTCTTTCCAGACCCTTGGCACAAGAGCCGTCACCACAAGCGCCGTATCGTCCAGGCGTCATTCGCCGAGCTGGTACGCAGCAAGTTGAAGGTCGGCGGTGTGTTGCACATGGCCACCGACTGGGAACCCTATGCCGAGTACATGCTGGAAGTCATGAACGTCGCGCCGGGTTACCGCAACCTGGCCGAAGACGGCAAATACATCCCGCGTCCGGCCGAGCGGCCGATCACCAAGTTCGAACGCCGGGGCGAAAAGCTCGGGCATGGGGTTTGGGATTTGAAGTTCGAGAAGTTGGCGTAAGCCATACGCTGTACCCAATGTGGGAGCGGGCTGTGGGAGTAAGGCTTGCCCGCGATAGCCGCGCCTCGGTATCAAGCTGGATCCGAGTCGCCTGAATCGCGAGCAAGCTTTGCTCCCACAGGCTCGCTCCCACAATTGTTTTTGCGGTGTGGCTGGGTTCAGCGCCGATCCGCCACCACCCCGATCAACACCAGCACCACCAACAATACCGGCGCCAGGCTGTAGTTGTTGAACTGGCTCAAGCCCCGAACCACCCACGGCGTGGCGTAGATCAGTGCCGCGCCGCTGCCGATCATGCACAGCAGGGCGATCAAGGGGACGCGCAAGGCTCCGGCGATGCTACCCAGGCGTTGCTCGATCCAACCCTTGATGTCGGCGCCAAACAACACCAGCAGGCAGCCTACCAATGCGAGGGAGATTTCCGACAGGTTGCTGCGGCTCCAGCGGGACACGGTGGCGAGCAGGTCGAGTACCAGATCCATTCGATTTCCTTGTGTTGATCAGCTCAGAAATTTCTGCAGCAAGTCGTTGAGAAACAGCTGTCCGCGCTCGGTCGCCGCCAGACGTGACGGTTCGACCTGCAACAACCCGCTTTGTTCGGCCTCGCGCCGGCCTTCGGCCAGGCTTTCCAGAGGTAACCCGGTACGCTGCGGATACAGCCGCGCCTCTACGCCTTCGGTCAGCCGCAGGGCATTCATCAGGAACTCGAAGGGCAGCTCTTCGTTGTTCAGGACTTTTTCGCCAGCCAGAAAGCGCTTGGCCGGGTTGAGGTAGTCTTTGGGCAAGCGAGTCTTCCAGGTGCGCACGATGCGCCCGTCCGGATGGCTGAGCTTGCCGTGGGCGCCGGCACCGATGCCGATGAAATCGCCAAAGCTCCAGTAGTTGAGGTTGTGCCGCGCCGCCCGGCCGGGCTGGGCATAGGCGGAGACTTCGTACTGTGCGTAACCCTGTTCGGCCAGCAGTGCCTGCCCCGCCTCCTGGATGTCCCACAGGGTGTCGTCTTCCGGCAGCGTTGGTGGCTGGTTCCAGAACACCGTGTTCGGCTCCAACGTCAGTTGGTACCAGGACAGGTGAGTCGGCTTCAAGGCGATGGCCTGGCGCAGGTCGCTCAGGGCGTCGTCGAGGGATTGGTCGGGCAGGCCGTGCATCAGGTCCAGGTTGAAGTTATCGAACCCGGCCTGGCGGGCCATGCCGGCGGCCCGCACGGCTTCGTCACCGTTGTGGATCCGGCCCAGGGCTTCGAGCTTGGCCTGCTGGAAACTCTGGATGCCAATGGACAGGCGATTGATGCCCAAGGCCCGGTACGCGACGAACTTCTCCTGCTCGAAGGTGCCGGGGTTGGCTTCCAGGGTAATCTCGATGTCCGGGGCGAAGGGTATTCGCGTCGCCACGCCTTCGAGCAGCCGACCCAGGGCCTGGGCGCTGAAGAGGCTTGGAGTGCCGCCGCCAAAGAAGATCGAGCTCAGTTGTCGGCCGTGTACTGCGTGCAGGTCCTGATCGAGGTCGGCCAGCAGGGCGTCGATGTATGCCTCTTCCGGCAGCTGTGCGCTGGCGGCGTGGGAGTTGAAATCGCAATACGGGCATTTACGCACGCACCACGGGATATGGACGTACA
Source organism: Pseudomonas uvaldensis (assembly GCF_021271205.1). GTDB lineage: Bacteria > Pseudomonadota > Gammaproteobacteria > Pseudomonadales > Pseudomonadaceae > Aquipseudomonas > Aquipseudomonas uvaldensis. The sequence goes on along the minus strand of NZ_JAIWKS010000005.1, from coordinate 247,479 downwards.
GCGCCAAGGGTGGCAACACCGGCAGCGGCGCCCTGGGCGCTTGTGCACCGCCGTGTATCAGCGGTGCGGGGGAATCATTGGTCATTGCAGACCCAGGCGTTGACGCAGCAGGGCCATGGCGCGGGCGCGGTGGCTAAGCTGGTTTTTTTCAACCGGGCCCAGCTCGGCGCTGGAACAGTTGCGCTCCGGCACCCAGAACAGCGGGTCGTAGCCAAAGCCGTGTTCGCCGCTGGCCTCGGTGAGGATGCGCCCATGCCACAAGCCTTCGCAGAGGATCGGCAGCGGGTCGTCGGCATGGCGTACCAGGGCCAGCACGCAAACGAACTGCGCGCCGCGCTCGGCTTCAGGCACGTCCTTGAGGGCTTCGAGTAGCTTGGCGTTGTTCGCCGCATCACCCTTGCCGTCGGCGTAGCGCGCCGAATAGATGCCCGGCGCGCCGCCGAGGAAATCCACCGCCAGCCCGGAGTCGTCGGCCAATGCCGGCAGGCCGGAAATACGCGCCGCGTTGCGGGCCTTGAGGATGGCGTTCTCGACGAAGGACAAACCGGTTTCTTCAGGCTCCACCTGGCTGAATTCGCCGATCGAGCGCAGCTGCACCGACCCGCCGAGCATGGCCTGGAGTTCCTTGAGTTTGCCGGCGTTGTGGCTGGCCAGTACGAGTTGGCTGAGGTTCATCATTGGCCGGGGAACAGTTCCTGGTTGAAATTGAGGGTGTTGACTTTGTCGCCGGTTTTCACAGCGACTTCAAAGGTACGAACTTCCTGTTGTTGTACAGGATACTGAGCGACGTAATAGAGCGCGTTCGGCTCGTCCACCTTTTTGAAGGTCAGCGGGATGCTGTTGCCGATGAGGTCCTTGATTGAGCCACTGACCTCGGCCTCCAGGGATTTGCCAGCCCGGAGCGCGGAAATAATGATTACGCCTTCCTTGCTGTCTCGGCTCAGTCCGGCTGCCTTGGCAGTTTCCGGCTTCAGAAAGGTGGAGTTGTAGGTGTTGTAATGCACAGTGATGTCACCAAACACCTCCATGCGTTCGGGCTTGATGACCTCGGCGGCCATGGCCATGACACTCAGACAGGCGGTAATGAGAAACAACGCTAGACGTTTCATGTCGTGCTCCTGATCAGGCGGGGGTTACACCGCGACCTGGTGGTCGGTGAGGCCTGGGCTGCTGACCCGATAAATGCCTATCTCACCTAATAGATTAGGCCATAGTTTACTGGCCCACCCATGGCGGTGCTGCTGGTCCACCGCCAGGCGGTCGATGACCTTGGCCTGGCGCTCGCGGCACAGTTCCTCGAAATCCTCGAAGGTACAGAAATGGATATTCGGCGTGTTGTACCAGGTGTAGGGCAGGAATTCCGACACTGGCATGCGGCCCTTGCTCGCCAGGTACCAGCGGCAGCGCCAGTGCCCGAAGTTGGGGAAGGTGATGATGCACTGGCGCCCGACCCGCAGCATTTCGTCGAGGATCCTGTCCGGGTAGTGCACCGCTTGCAGCGCCTGGGTCATGACCACGATGTCGAAGCTGTTGCTGGCGAAATTGCCCAGGCCCTTGTCCAGGTCCTGCTCGATGACATTGATCCCCTTGGCCACGCATTCGGCGATATTGTCCGGGTCGTTTTCCAGGCCATAGCCTGTGACTTGCTTGTTGTCCCGCAGCCAAGTCAGCAGTTCGCCGTTGCCGCAACCCAGGTCGAGCACACGGCTGCCGGCGGGGATCCATTCCTGGATGATTTCCAGATCGGCTCTCATGGCGTCCTCACAGCGTAATACGGTTCATGTAGTTGCCGAACGCCTGCAGATAGCGCGGGATCGGGATCAAGAAGGCGTCATGGCCCTGGGGGGCGTCGATTTCCAGATAGCAGACGTCCTTGCGCGCAGCCATCAACGCGTCCACCAGTTCCCGGGAGCGGGCGGGGGAGAAGCGCCAGTCGGTGGTGAACGACATCACGCAGAACTTGGCGGTGGCGCCTGCGAAGGTTTTCGCCAGGTCGTCGTTGAAGTTTGCCGCCGGGTCGAAGTAGTCCAGGGCCTTGGTCATCAACAGGTAGGTGTTGGCATCGAAACGCCCGGAGAACTCTTCGCCCTGATAGCGCAGGTAGCTTTCGACCTGGAACTCGACGCTGTGGAAGTCGTAGTTGAGCTTCTCGCTCTTGAGGCCTCGGCCGAATTTCTCGCCCATGGAGTCATCGGACAGGTAGGTGATGTGCCCGACCATCCGTGCCAGCATCAGCCCGCGCTTGGGAATCACGCCCTGTTCCTGGAACGAGCCGCCGTGGAATTCCGGGTCGGTGAGGATCGCCTGGCGCGCCACTTCGTTGAAGGCGATATTCTGCGCCGACAGCTTGGGGGCCGAGGCGATTGCCAGGCAATGGCGCACGCGGTCCGGGTAGGTGATGGTCCATTGCAGGGCCTGCATGCCACCCAGGCTGCCGCCGATGACGGCGGCCCACTGGGCGATGCCGAGCCGGTCGGCCAGACGGGCCTGGCTATGCACCCAGTCTTCCACGGTTAATACCGGGAATTCGGCCCCGAAGGGCTTGCCGGTGTCCGGATTGATGCTGCTGGGACCGGTGGAACCGTTGCAGCCGCCGAGGTTGTTCAGGCTCACCACGAAGAATCGATTGGTGTCGATGGGCTTGCCGGGGCCGATGCAACTGTCCCACCAGCCGGGCTTGCGGTCATCGACGCTGTGGTAGCCGGCGGCGTGGTGGTGACCCGACAAGGCATGGCAGATCAGCACGGCATTGCTGGCCGTGGCGTTGAGGCTGCCGTAGGTTTCGTAGATCAGGTCATAGGCTGGCAACGAACGGCCGCAGGCAAGGGCCAGGGGCTCGCTGAAATGCGCCATTTGCGGCGTCACCAGACCAACGGAATCGGGGGGAAAGACAGCTGGCATCGACCCTGCTCTCGTTGAAATGAGGCGTAAGTCTAAAGACCGCTGGGGCGGGCGGCAAGCAAAGGGCGGGGCTGATTCTCCGGTGAACGTAGACCCTGTGGGAGCAAGGCTTGCCCGCGATGGGGACGATGCGGTCTTTTGGGGACCGAGGTGCCTGTTTCGCGAGCAAGCTTTGCTCCCACAGAGAGAGGTGCTGACTGATCAGGCCGGTATCGGGTCAGATCAGCACCCGCAGGATCTCCGGCATCATGGTCACTGCCGCCAGGTTGTTGATCACCAGCATGTCGATCAGCTTGAGCACGATGAACGCCAGGATTGGCGAGATGTCCAGGCCGCCGAGGTTCGGCACGATGCGACGGAACGGTGCCAGGGCCGGCTCGCAGATCTGGTTTACCAGCTCGGCGCCCGGGTTGTGGCTGCCCGGCGCGACCCACGACAGGATCACGCTGATGATCAGGGCGAAGAAGAAGATCTTCAGAAACAACGCGGTCACGCCGATGATCGACCAGATCAGCAGCTGCAGCGGGTTACCAGTGGTGCCATAGGTCAACAGCAGGGTCAGGGCCATCAGCGCCATTTGTATCAGGATCGCCAGCAGCAACGACGACATGTCCAGGCCGAACAGGCTCGGGATAATCCTACGCAGCGGCTTGAGCAGCGGCTGGGTAGCCTTGACGACGAACTGGCACAGCGGATTGTAGAAGTTGGCGCGCACCAGCTGTAGCACGAAGCGCAGCAGCACGATCAACAGGTACAGGCTGCCAAGGGTTTGCAGCACATAGACCGCTGCGGTGTTCAATCCGATCATGAATGGCTCCTTTATTGGCCCAGTTGTTCGGCCATCTCGGCCGAGCGATGCGCGGCGGCGCCGAGTGCTTTTTCCACCAGGGCTTCAAAGCCCCCGGCCTGGAACGATTTGATCGCCGCTTCGGTGGTGCCGGCGGGCGAAGTCACGCGACGGCGCAGCTCGGCGGCGTCAACGTCACTGGACACCGCCATATGCGCGGCGCCGAGGGCGGTCTGCAGGGTGAGCCGAGCGGCGGTTTCCCGAGGCAGGCCAAGCTTCTCGCCAGCGGCGGTCATGGCTTCGATCAGCAGGAAGAAATACGCCGGCCCCGAGCCGGATACGGCGGTGACCGCGTCCAGTTGCTGTTCTCTCTCCAGCCACAGCGCCAGGCCCACGGCCGACAAGAGTTCTTCGGCCTGCTGGCGTTGTCCGGTAGAGACCTGCGGGGTCGCGAACAGACCGCTGACGCCCTGGCGCAGTAACGCCGGGGTGTTCGGCATACAACGTACGATCGGCTGGGCACCGAGCCAATTGTTCATGCTGGCGCAGGTGATGCCAGCGGCAATCGATACCACCAATTGATCAGGCTTGAGGCTCGGGCGAAGGGCTTCGCACACGGTTTTCATCGCCTGTGGCTTGACCGCCAGCACGACGACGTCGACGCCGTCGATGGCCTGGGCGTTGTCGGCGAAGGTTTCGATGCCGTGCTCGGCGCTCACTCGGGCGCGGGTCTCGTCACCGGGATCGCTGGCGCGGATCTGCGAGGCATCCAGGCCCTTGGCCCGCAGGCCGCCGATCAGGCTGGCGGCCATGTTGCCGGCGCCGATGAAGGCAATACGCGTGTTGCTCATGACAGGTCCTTGATTGAAGAGTTGAGTCGGCATGGGTTAACGGGTGCCGTAGTCGCGGGCGCCAAACAGGGCCGTGCCGATACGGACCCAGGTAGCGCCCTGGGCGATGGCGGATTCGAGGTCGTGGCTCATGCCCATGGACAGGGTGTCCAGTGGCAGGTCGAGGCTGGCTTGCAGGCGTTGGACAGTGGCAAAGGCAGTGTCCTGGGCCGTGCGATCTTCGGTTGGTTCAGGAATGGCCATCAGTCCACGCAGCCTCAGGCGCGGCAAAGCGCTGATGGCGTCGGCGAGGGCTGGCAGGTCCGTTGGGGTACAGCCGGATTTGCTGGCTTCGCCGCTGACGTTGACCTGGATGCAGATGTTCAGCGGCGGCAACTCGGCCGGGCGCTGTTCGGACAGGCGTTGGGCAATTTTCAAGCGATCCACGGAATGCACCCAGGCGAAATGTTCGGCGATAGCGCGTGTCTTGTTCGACTGAATGGGGCCGATGAAGTGCCAGATCAAGGGCAGGTCGGTCAGTTCGGCCTGCTTGCCCAGTGCCTCTTGCAGGTAGTTCTCACCGAAATCACGCAAGCCGGCGGCATAGGCTTCCCGCAGGGCCTGGGCGGGTTTTGTCTTGCTTACCGCCAGCAGCTGAACGCTGTGTTCGGCACGTTGGGCGGCTTGTTCCGCGGCGCGGATCCGTGAAACTACCTGGGCGATGTTGTCTGCTATGGTGGACATAAAGAAGCGCCAGCGGGTCTGAGGTTCGCGGCATTCTACTGGAATTGAGGAGCGCTATGGATATCACCGAACTGCTGGCGTTCAGCGCCAAACAGGGAGCGTCGGACCTGCATCTGTCCGCCGGGCTGCCGCCAATGATCCGCGTCGACGGCGATGTGCGCAGGATCAACCTGCCGGCACTGGACCACAAGCAGGTCCATGAGTTGATCTACGACATCATGAACGACCGGCAGCGAGTCGATTACGAAAAGCTTCTGGAAACCGATTTTTCCTTCGAAGTACCGGGTGTGGCACGGTTTCGCGTCAACGCCTTCAACCAGAATCGTGGGGCGGGAGCGGTGTTCCGGACCATTCCGTCGAAAGTCCTGACCATGGAAGACCTGGGGATGGGCGATGTGTTTCGCAAAGTGACCGAAGCGCCCCGGGGACTGGTGCTGGTGACCGGGCCAACCGGTTCGGGCAAGTCCACTACGCTGGCGGCGATGATCGATTACCTCAACACTCATAAGCATCACCATATCCTCACCATCGAAGACCCCATCGAATTTGTCCACGAACCGCGCAAATGCCTGATCAACCAGCGGGAAGTGCACCGCGACACCCAGGGTTTTTCCACGGCTCTGCGCTCGGCCCTGCGGGAAGATCCGGACGTGATCCTGGTGGGGGAGATGCGCGACCTGGAGACCATCCGCCTGGCGCTGACCGCTGCTGAAACCGGGCACCTGGTGTTCGGCACCCTGCACACCACTTCGGCGGCCAAGACCATCGACCGGGTGGTGGACGTGTTCCCGGGCGATGAAAAGTCCATGGTTCGCTCGATGCTGTCGGAGTCGCTGCAAGCGGTGATCTCCCAGACGCTGATCAAGAAGATCGGCGGCGGTCGCGTCGCGGCCCATGAAATCATGCTGGGCACGGCGGCGATCCGTAACCTGATCCGTGAAGACAAGGTGGCGCAGATGTACTCGGCCATCCAGACTGGCGGCTCGCTGGGAATGCAGACCCTGGACATGTGCTTGAAGGATCTGGTGAGCAAGGGGCTGATCAGCCGGGAGCATGCGCGGGAGAGGGCGCGCACGCCGGATAATTTCTAAGTAGGTTTCGAGGACGCTATCGCGAGCAGGCTCGCTCCCACAGAAGAGTGCATTCCCTGTGGGAGCGAGCCTGCTCGCGATGGGGCTATCGGCTGGGCCTTGAACGCTGGATCAGCGCTGAACGACTCGCATCCCCGCCGGCTCTTTCGGCAAGACCCGCTTGGCCACCACGTAATGGGTGTCCCAGTAGGGTTTGTTCAAATTGTCGATGGTCACCGACTTGCCACGACGCGGCGCATGGATAAAACGGTCGTTGCCCAGGTAGATCGCTACGTGATTGACCCGACGGCTTTTGAGCTTGAAGAAAATCAGGTCGCCGGGCTTGAGGTCCTTGCGATCGACTTTCTCGCCATGCCCGCTGGCCATTGCATTGGAGGTGCGTGGCAGATCGAAGGTGGCATCGTTGAAGGCATATTTCACCAGTCCACTGCAATCGAAACCCTTGCTCGGACTGCTGCCGCCCCAGCGATAAGGGGTGCCAAGCACATTCACGGCGCGGCTCAGGACAGTGCTGCTTGTCTTGGCGGCCATGGGCGGCACCAGCTTGCTGTTGGCGGTGCTCACACGCTGGGCGTTCTGCCGGTTCTTGCTCGAAGGAGCAGAAACATGGGATTTAGGTGTGAAGCCATTGATATTGGGAAGACGTTGCTCACGGTTGGTGGCGTGGGCGGCCAGGGGCAATAATAGGCAAAGGGTCAGCCATGTCTTGAAAAATGGACGCATTAGGCAGGGCTCATAAAGGTTAGCGCGCAACTTTATAACAGCTTTTTTTGCGATTCCGAGGCCGTTTGTCGATTCAAAAGGGCGCTAAAAAGCGGGTAATTGCGGCATTTTGTATGGATTGTCCGACAGAACCCCCGTATTCCGGGGCTTTCGCCGATTCGCATCATCAGGCACCGCTTGTCGGCTCGACACGAAAAAGTCACAAAAAGTCCCAACAAATTTATCTATCGAGGTAAAGAGACCATTCATGAACAACTATCAGCAGGGCACAGCGCACGATACACACAGCAAAGTCATCGGGTATCTGCTCTGGATTTTCGGTTTCACCGGTGCCCACCGCTTCTACTATGGCAAGCCGGTGACGGGCACGATCTGGTTCTTCACGCTGGGCTTGCTGGGCATTGGCTGGCTGATCGACCTGTTCCTGATACCGTCCATGGACCGCGAAGCGGACCTGCGCTTCACTCCGGGGCCGATCGAATACAGCGTGGCGTGGATCCTGCTGACGTTTCTCGGTGTTTTTGGTGTGCACCGCATGTATCAGGGCAAGTGGCTCAGCGGTATCGTCTACTTGCTGACCGGCGGGGTGTTCTTCCTGGGGGTGCTGTATGACTTCTGGACGCTGAACGATCAGGTGTCGATTCGTAATGCGCAGAAGCGAGGGGCTTTTCAGTAAGGCGGGAAGACCGAGTCGCCTGTATTCGCGAGCAAGCCCGCTCCCACATTTGATCATAGGGTGCTCACAAGATATGTGATCACTGAAGATCCAGTGTGGGAGCGGGCTTGCTCGCGAAGCAGGCGACGCGGTATCAGGCCTGGTGGGTAATCCGTCCATCCATCAAGGTATAACGCACCACACCCGGCAGGCTGTGACCGAGGAACGGGCAGTTGTCACCCTTGGAGCGCCAGGCTTCGCCGGCCACGGTCGATGCGCACGGGTCGAACAGGACCAGGTCCGCCGCCGCGCCGACGGCCAGTTTGCCAGCCGGCAGCTCCAGCGCCTGGGCCGGGCCGGTGCTCAGGCGAGCCAGCAGGGTCGGCAGGTCCAGCAAGCCGTCTTCCACCAATGTCAGGGCCAGCGGTAGCAACAATTCGACGCTGCTGATGCCAGGCTCCGTGGCACCGAACGGCGCCAGCTTGGCATCGCGCTCGTGGGGCTGGTGATGGCTGGCAATGGCCGAGATCACGCCGGACTTCACGGCTTCACGCAGGCCATCCCGGTCGGCGCGGGTGCGCAGGGGCGGTTGGACGTGATAGACGCTGTTGAAGTCGATCAGCGCTTCGTCGGTCAGGATTAACTGGTACAGCGCCACATCAGCGGTGACCGGCAGACCACGAGCCTGGGCCTGGGCGATCAGCGCCGCGCCACGAGCGCTGGTGAGCTGGCTGAAGTGGGCGCGCACGCCGCTCTGTTCCACCAGCAGCAGGTCCCGGGCCAGGGCCACGGTCTCGGCGGTTTCCGGAATGCCGGGCAGGCCGAGGAAACTGGCGGTCGGGCCTTCGTGGGCCAGCCCGCCGTCGGCCAGGTCATTATCCTGCGAGTTGAAGATCACCGTCAGGCCGAAGGTCGCCGCGTATTCCAGGGCGCGACACAGCGTGCGGGTGTTGCGGAAGTTGTTCAAGCCGTTGCCGAAGGCCACGCAACCGGCGTCACGCAGGGCGATGAGTTCGGCCAGTTGCTCGCCTTCCAGGCCTTTGCTCAAGGCGCCAATGGGGAACACCTTGGTGTTGCCGGCTTCGCGGGCGCGGTCGAGGATCAGTTCGGCCACGGCCGACGTGTCCAGGACCGGTTTCGTCCGTGGCGGGCAGCACAGGCTGGTCACGCCACCGACGGCGGCAGCGTGTGTCTCGCTGACAATGGTGCCTTTGCGACTGTAGCCGGGCTCGCGCAGGGCGACGTTCAGGTCTACCAGACCGGGCGCGGCCACCAGACCCCGGGCATCGAGGGTCTGGGCGGCAGTGAAGCCGGCCGGTGCGGCGCCAAGCGCGGCGATCTTGCAGGCATCGATATGAATGTCGGTCACTTGATCCAGGCCGCTGGCCGGATCGATCACGCGTGCGCCGAGAATGCTGAGTTTCACTGGGCGTTCTCCTGGTCGAGTTGGCGCTGGGCCGTTTGTCCGCTCATGGCCATGGAGAGCACGGCCATGCGAATGGCGATGCCGTAGGTCACTTGGTTGAGGATCACTGAATGCGGACCGTCGGCCACTGCCGACTCGATCTCTACGCCTCGGTTGATCGGTCCCGGGTGCATGACGATGGCGTCGGGCTTGGCCCCGGCCAGTCGGGCGGTGGTCAGGCCGAACAGGCGGTAGAACTCGCCTTCGCTGGGCAACAGGCCGCCGGTCATGCGTTCACGTTGCAGGCGCAGCATGATCACCACGTCCACGTCCTTGAGGCCTTCGGTCATGTCGGTGTAGACCTTCACGCCGTATTGCTCGACGCCAATGGGCAGCAGGGTCTTGGGTGCAATCACCCGGATGTCCGGGCAGCCGAGGGTCTTGAGGGCCAGCATGTTGGAGCGGGCCACCCTGGAGTGCAGGATGTCGCCGACGATGGCCACCGAGAGATTCTCGAAGCCGCCCTTGTGGCGGCGGATGGTGAGCATGTCCAGCATGCCTTGGGTCGGGTGGGCGTGACGGCCGTCGCCGCCATTGATGATCGCCACCTGCGGGCAGACATGTTCGGCAATGAAATGCGCCGCCCCGGAATCGCCGTGACGCACCACGAACATGTCCGCAGCCATGGCTTCGAGGTTGCGCAGGGTATCGAGCAGGGTCTCACCCTTGCTCGCCGAAGACGTGGACACGTTGAGGGTGATCACGTCCGCCGACAGCCGCTGGGCGGCCAGCTCGAAGGTTGTGCGGGTGCGGGTGGAGTTTTCGAAGAACACGTTGCACACGGTCTTGCCGCGCAGCAACGGGACTTTCTTCACCGCCCGGGCGCCGACCTCGAGGAACGAGTCGGCAGTGTCGAGAATTTCCGTCAGCAGCTCGCGGCGCAGGCCGTCGAGGGACAGGAAGTGCCGCAGCTGGCCCTGATCGTTGAGCTGCAGCGGGCGCTTGGTTTCGAGAGGCGTCATCGCGATGGACTCTTACAAGGGCAGTTAAAGGGCAAGGTCTTGCAGTTCGAGTTGCAGCGGCGTCGGGCCCAAGAGCTTGACCCGCTCGTGAGCGGCCAGCGTCAGCGTCGCGCCGACCACGTTCGGGCGAATCGGCAGTTCGGCGGCGTCCAGGTCCAGCAGGCAGACCAGGGTCACGCTGGCCGGGCGGCCATAGTCGAACAACTCGTTCATGGCGGCGCGGATGGTTCGGCCGCTCATCAGAACGTCGTCGATCAGCACCAGGTGCTGGCCCTCGATCTCGAAGGGTAGCGCCGAAGGACGCACTTGCGGATGCAGGCCGTTCTGACTGAAGTCGTCGCGGTAGAAGGATACATCCAGGGTGCCCAGGGGCGACTGGCTGCCCAATACTTCGAGCAAGGCCTGGGCGACCCACACGCCACCGGTGCGAATACCGATATAGCGCGGCTCGCTGATGCCGCGTTGTTCCAGGTGTGCCTTGAGACGGATCGCCATCTGACTGATCAGTTCGGCAGGATTGGGCAGGCTCATGCTGGCTCCTTCAGGTTTCCGGGCCGGTGTGAGTGGCGCGGTTCATCGCTAAAAGAAAGCGCCTTGGCGGCGCTTTCGAAAATCAGGTATCGAACAGGGCGGTATTGGCATCGAGCCAGCCCTGCAACAGCAGGGCGGCGGCGATGGCGTCCACCGGGTTGTCGCGGTAACTGCCTTTCTGCCCCCCGCGCCCTTGGCGCTCGCCCTTGGCTTCGAACGTGGTGAGGCGTTCGTCGTGGGTATAGAAAGGCAGGTTGAAACGGCCGTTGAGCCGGCGGGCGAACTTTTCGGCGCGTACGCACATGTCGCTGGGCGTGCCGTCCATGTTCAGTGGCAGGCCGACCACCACGGCATCGGGTTTCCATTCCTTGATCAGCGCTTCGACCTGATTCCAGTCCGGCACCCCGTTCTGCGCCTTCAGCGTGCACAGCTCGCGGGCCTGCCCGGTCACGACCTGGCCGACCGCGACGCCGATCTGTTTGGTGCCGTAATCGAATCCCAGCAGCAAACGCAGGGCCATCAGGCGTGGCCTGCCTGACTGGTCAGCAGGCTGAGGTTGATACCCAGCCGGCTGGCCGCCGCTTCCAGGCGCAGTTCGCTGCTGGTATTGAACAGGATGTCGGCGTCGAACGGGCAGGTCAGCCAAGCGTTGTCGGCGAGTTCGGCTTCCAGCTGCCCGGCTTCCCAACCGGCATAACCGAGGGCGATCAGGCTTTTTTCCGGGCCGACGCCATCGGCAATGGCGAACAGTACGTCCTGGGAGGTGGAAAGCGATATGCCATCAAGCTCCACGGTGGCCTGATAACTCTGTCCCGACGGATGGAGCACGAAGCCGCGGTCAGTCTGTACCGGGCCACCGATGAAAATCGGGACGTGCTGGCACAACAATGGCGGCTCTACTTCGGGGCGCAACTGCTCGAGAATGTCCGCCAGGTTGAGCTCCTGCGGCCGATTGATCACTAGCCCCATGGCGCCATTGGCCGTGTGCTCGACGATGTAGGTCAAGGTGTGGGCAAAGTTCGGATCGGCCATGTGCGGCATGGCAATCAGGAAATGATGCTTGAGGTAGGTGGGGCTGACATTTTTCATAGGCGCTAGTGTGGCGGTGCAGGGCGGAACTGACAAGCTGGGGATGTGCAGGAAATGCAGCAGTGGGTCCTCATCCCGCTGTGGGAGCGGGCTTGCTCGCGAAGGGGCCAGGACAGTCAATGGCTATCTTGTGACTGGGCCACCGTCTTCGCGGGCAAGCCCGCTCCCACAAAGGTTTTGCGGTGGATCAGTTGCTCGAAAGCCGGTCACCCCGGGCAAATTTCCAGGTGCGAATGATTTCCAGGCGGTCGATGTCCGACAGGTCCCCGGTAAACGGCGCGAATGGCGCGGCCAGGCGCACGATGCGCTGGGCCGCCTGGTCCAGCAATGGCTGGCCGGAAGACTCCAGCACCAGCACTTCATACAAGGAACCGTCGCGGTTGATCGAGACCATCAGCCGCAGGTTGCCGTAGATCTGCTTGCGTCGGGCTTCGTCGGGGTAATTGAGGTTGCCGATGCGCTCGACTTTCTTGCGCCACTCATCCTTGTACCAGGCGCCCTTGTCGCGCATGGTCGAGGCGGCGCTCAAGCGGTGAATGCGCGGGCGCTTGGCATAGAGCTGCTGTTCCTGGGCCAGTTCGGCTTCCAGGCTGGCGATGTCGCTGGACAACTGGGCGCTGTCGAAGGTCGGCGTCGGGGCCTTGGGCTTGGGATCGGGCTTGACCTCTTCCTTGACCGGGGCTTTTTTCGGCTTCGGTGCCACAGTGGTCACGGCCGCCTTGGGCGCGGTTTCCTGCACTTCGGGCTTGGCTGCCGGCGCAGGGGTGGCCTTTTGCACTTGATTGTCCTGGAAGGGTGCGATCTCGGTGGTCTTGGGGGTCGCCTTCTTTTCCAGGGTGCCGCTGCCCTGCTGGTTATCCTGGGCCAGGAAGTCCGCCTGCTTGGGCTTGGTTTCGCTCTTGAAGGTGGCCAGGGTGATTTCCAGGGTCTGGCTGATCTGCTTGGGTTCGACCGTGGCAAACCCGACGCCCAGCAGCAGGGCCAGGTGGATCAGCGCTGCCAGGAACAAGGTAAAACCAAGGCGATCGGCCGGGCGCACGCCGCGATGGGCGAGTTCTTGGGGCAGATCGGATGGGAGGGTCATGACAAGGAAACCAGCATCGCGTTTTTTTCAGGCCGGGCATGATAACGCAATGTCGGTTTCCTTCATCAGATCCGGATCAACGAGCCTTGAGCTTCTGATCGATGGCATCCATCAGCAGGCCGCCGATGTCGGTGCCGAAGGCGTTGTCGATCTCGCGGATGCAGGTCGGGCTGGTGACGTTGATTTCCGTCAGGTGTTCGCCGATCACGTCCAGGCCCACGAACAGCAGGCCTTTTTCCCGCAGGGTCGGACCGACCTGGGCGGCGATCCAGCGGTCTTTCTCGGTCAGCGGTCGCGCTTCGCCCCGACCACCGGCCGCCAGGTTGCCACGGGTTTCGCCGGCCGCCGGGATGCGTGCCAGGCAATAGTCCACCGGCTCGCCGTCGATCATCAGGATGCGCTTGTCGCCGTCGACGATGGCCGGCAGGTACGCCTGGATCATGATCTGCTGCTGGCCGTGCAGAGTCAGGGTTTCCAGGATCACCGACAGGTTCGGATGGCCGGCGGTGTGGCGGAAGATCGAAGACCCGCCCATGCCATCCAGCGGCTTGAGGATCACGTCGCCGTGATGGTCGGCGAATTCTCGCAGTACATCCGGGCGCCGGCTGACGATGGTGGGGGGCGTGCAGTGCGGGAACAGTGTGGCGAACAGCTTTTCGTTGCAGTCGCGCAGGCTCTGGGGTTTGTTGACTACCAGCACGCCGGCGCTTTCGGCTTGTTCCAGCAGGTAGGTGGAGTACACGAACTCCATGTCGAAAGGCGGATCCTTGCGCATCAGGATCACGTCCAGATCGCTCAGCAATGCATCGCTTTCGGCGCCCAGTTCGAACCATTTCTCCGGGTTGGCGAAGACTTTCAGCGGCTTCATCCGCGCCCGCGCCTGGCCTTCGGCCTGGTAGAGATCGCGCTGCTCCATATAGAACAGCTCCCAGCCGCGCTTTTGGGCGGCCAGCAGCATGGCCAGCGAGCTATCCTTTTTGTAGGAAATGCTGGCAATAGGGTCCATGACAATGCCGACGCGTACGCTCATGGCTTGGTTCCTCGAAATCTGATGGACACGAATGATGTAAAAAAGTGGCGTCAGAGTGGCGCCCGGAGAATTGGCGGTCAAGGAAAAACCATCGCACCGAGCGGCCGATAGCCCGGCGCCGGAGACTGTGCTAAAAAGGCTGCCATGTGGCGCGCGGGCCTTGAACATCAAGGGCTTGCGCCGTCGGTCGCATTTACGCGTAAAAAACCGGTTCGCAGTGGCAATGGCAGAGCATCTTACGCAACAACAACCCAGCGCCTTGAAGGTCATGGTCATCGACGACTCGAAGACCATCCGCCGCACCGCCGAAACCTTGCTGCGCAACGTGGGTTGCGAAGTGATCACGGCTGTCGACGGCTTCGATGCCCTGGCCAAGATTACCGACCATCATCCGGGCATCATCTTTGTCGACATCATGATGCCGCGTCTGGACGGTTATCAGACCTGCGCCCTGATCAAGAACAACAGTGCGTTCAAGGCCACGCCGGTGATCATGCTGTCGTCCCGCGATGGCCTGTTCGACAAGGCCAAGGGACGCATCGTCGGTTCCGATCAGTTTTTGACCAAGCCTTTCAGCAGGGAAGAACTGCTGGGCGCGATACAGGCCCATGTCCCGGGCTTTGCCGCCGTCCAGCCGCACCAGGCACATTAAATGACGCTCGGCCGTTGGGCCTGGGGTCGACAAGAATGGGGAACACCATGGCACGAATTCTGATCGTCGATGATTCGCCGACCGAAATGTACAAGTTGACCGGCATGCTGGAAAAGCACGGCCATCAGGTCCTGAAAGCCGAGAACGGCGCCGACGGCGTGGCCCTGGCGCGCCAGGAAAAGCCCGACGCTGTGCTGATGGACATCGTCATGCCGGGCCTCAATGGTTTCCAGGCGACACGCCAGCTCACCAAGGACCCTGAAACCGGCCATATCCCGGTGATCATCATCACCACCAAGGACCAGGACACCGACAAGGTCTGGGGCACGCGCCAGGGCGCAAAGGATTACCTGACCAAGCCGGTGGACGAAGACACCCTGATCAAGACCCTCGACAACGTACTGGCGGGTTGACGCCGCGGCCATGAGCCCATCCCTGACCGCATTCGAACTGTTGGCGCAGATTGACCGGCGCTGCCGGTCGCTGGCCGCGGACCTGCCGTCCCAGCCGATCCTGCGCCACAACTGGAGTGGCATCGGCTTTCGCCTGGGCGAGCACTGGTACGTGGCCCCCATGGACGAAGTCAGCGAAGTGCTGCATGAGCCGCGCCATACGCATCTGCCCGGGGTCAAGCCATGGGTGCGCGGCGTGGCTAACCTACGTGGCCGGCTGTTGCCCTTGATGGACCTGTGCGGTTTTTTCGGTCATGAACTGTCGGCCGTGCGCAAGCAAAGGCGGGTGCTGGTGGTGGATCACGACGAGATATTTGCCGGGTTGCTGGTGGACGAAGTCCTCGGGCTGCAGCATTTCGCGCAGGACAGCCTGGAGCCCACGCCTGTTGGCGATCTCGACGGGCCGGAAGCGGTTTTCGTCAAGGGCCGGTTTCGCGGCGAGCGGCAGTGGCAGGTGTTCAGTCCTTTCGCATTGACGCGGTCGGCGGGGTTCATGGATGTGGCGATTTAACAGATACAGCGCAGCCTCCTGTGGGAGCGAGCCTGTGGGAGCAAAGCTTGCTCGCGATGCAGACGCCTCGGTCGGCAGCAAACCGTGTTGTCATCATCGCGGGCAAGCCTTGCTCCCACAGAGCCGCCCTGAGGTCAGTCACCCATGGCGAGTTGGATTGGGCAGTACAGGCGAGAACCGATGATCAAAGCAAGCACAGGCAAGCCACTGGAAGCGTCGCGCAGTCGTTCGCAGATCATCGTGCTGTTCGTCGCGCTGATCGTCTTCATCATGCTGTTGTTCGCCAATTTCGCCTACCTCAATACCCAGTCCACCTACGACAAGCAGTACATCGGCCATGCCGGCGAGTTGCGCGTGCTGTCCCAGCGCATTGCCAAAAACGCCACCGAGGCCGCCGCTGGCAAGGCTGCGGCATTCAAGCTGTTGAGCGACGCCCGCAACGATTTCGCCCAGCGTTGGGGGTATCTCAAGCAAGGCGACCCGGTGACTGGACTGCCGCCGGCGCCCTCGACCCTGCGGCCCCAGTTGCGCGCCGTGCAACTGGACTGGGAGCGCCTGCTCAAGAACACCGATGCCATCCTGTCCAGTGAGCAGACCGTGCTGTCGTTGCACCAGGTGGCGGCGACCCTGGCCGAAACCGTGCCGCAGTTGCAGGTCGAGTACGAGAAAGTCGTCGAAATCCTGTTGCAACGTGGCGCGCCCGCCGGCCAGGTGGCCATGGCCCAACGTCAGTCGCTGCTGGCCGAACGCATTCTTGGCGCCGTGAACACCGTATTGGCGGGGGATGAGAACGCCAGCCAGGCCGCCGACACCTTCGGCCGCGATGCCGCACGTTTCGGCCAGGTACTCAACGGCATGCTGCAAGGTGATCCAACCTTGAAGATTTCCCAGGTCCAGGACCGCGACGCCCGGGCACGCCTCACTGAAATCAGCGAGCTGTTCGAGTTCGTTTCGGGCTCGGTGGACGAAATTCTCGAGACTTCGCCGGAGCTGTTCAAGGTCCGCGAATCGGCTGGCAATATCTTCAACCTGTCACAGACCCTGCTCGACGAAGCCTCGCACTTGACCACGGCACTGGAGAACCTCGCCGCAGGCCGCTCCGTCCACACCATCGGTGGCTACGTGCTGGGCCTGCTGGCGCTGACGTCGATCATCCTGATCGGCCTGGTCATGGTCCGTGAAACCAATCGCCAACTGCACGAAACCGCGCAGAAGAACGAGCGCAACCAGAACGCGATCATGCGTCTTCTGGACGAAATCGCCGACCTGGCCGACGGTGACCTGACTGTCACGGCATCGGTTACCGAGGACTTCACCGGTACCATCGCCGACTCCATCAATTATTCGGTGGACCAACTGCGTGACTTGGTCGCCACCATCAATCTCACCGCCGGCCAGGTCGCCGCGGCGGTCCAGGAAACCCAGGCCACCGCCATGCACCTGGCCCAGGCTTCCGAACACCAGGCCCAGCAAATCAGCGAAGCTTCGACTTCAATCAATGAAATGGCTCAGTCCATCGACCAGGTTTCGGCCACCGCCGCCGAGTCGTCGGCGGTGGCCGAGCGCTCCGTGGAGATCGCCAACAAGGGCAACGAGGTGGTGCACAACACCATTCATGGTATGGACAATATCCGCGAGCAGATCCAGGACACCGCCAAACGCATCAAGCGCCTGGGCGAGTCTTCCCAGGAAATCGGCGACATTGTCAGCCTGATCGACGACATCGCCGACCAGACCAACATCCTGGCCCTCAACGCCGCCATCCAGGCGTCCATGGCCGGCGATGCCGGGCGCGGGTTCGCGGTGGTGGCCGACGAGGTGCAGCGGCTGGCGGAGCGTTCTTCCGCGGCAACCCGGCAGATCGAAACGCTGGTGCGGGCGATCCAGGCCGACACCAACGAAGCGGTGATTTCCATGGAGCAGACCACCAGCGAAGTGGTGCGCGGCGCCCGCCTGGCCCAGGATGCCGGTGTGGCCCTGGAGGAAATCGAAGGCGTGTCCAGGACCCTCGCGGCGCTGATCCAGAGCATTTCCAACGCAGCGCGACAACAAACCACCTCGGCGGGGCAGATTTCCCTGACGATGAACGTGATCCAGCAGATCACCACGCAGACATCGTCCGGCTCAACTGCTACCGCCGAGAGCATCGGTAACCTGGCGAAGATGGCCAGCCAACTGCGTCGTTCGGTGTCGGGGTTCACCTTGCCGGCAGCGCCCGAATTGGACGAGGACAAGGTGTGACGGTTCTGTCGATTGGGAGTGGTTATGGGTGATCGGCACGACTACGTGGCCCTGGAATGGGTCAAGGGCGAGATTGCCGAAACGCTGAAGCAGGCCCATCTGGCCCTCAACCGCCTGGTGGAGGATCCGCAGGCGTCGGATGCCCTCGGCCAATGCCTGGCTTGTATTCATCAGGTCCACGGCGGCCTGCAGATGGTCGAGTTCTACGGCGCGGCGTTGCTGGCCGAAGAGATGGAGCAACTGTGTGCCGCCTTGCGCAACAACAGCGTTGCTCATCGCGACGAGGCCATCAGCCTGTTGAGTCAGGCCCTCGGGCAGTTGCCGATGTACCTGGATCGCGTCCAGGGCGCGCGTCGCGACTTGCCGCTGGTGGTGCTGCCGCTGATCAACGACCTGCGCAGCGCCCGGGGCGAGGGCCTGCTGTCGGAAACCAGTCTGTTCAGTCCCGAGCTGCCGGAAATCGCACCACTCAGCGACGCGGCCCTGAAGCGGCTCGAACCGCCGGAGCTGCCCAACACGTTACGCAAGCTGCGCCAGACCCTGCAGATGGCCCTGGTAGGTCTGTTGCGCGAACAGGACGACGCCACACACCTGGGCTACCTGACCAAAGTCTTCCACCGCCTGGAAGGGCTGTGTGCCGGGGCGCCGCTCAATGCATTGTGGCAGGTGGCCTCGGCGCTGGTCGAAGGCATGCGCGAGGGGCGCATCGCCAACAGCCCGGCGCTGCGCAGCCTGTTCAAGGAAGCCGACAAGGAGCTCAAACGCCTGCTGGAGCAGGGCATGCCGGGCATCAATCAACCGGCGCCGCCCCATTTGCTCAAGAGCTTGTTGTTCTATATTGCCAAGGCTGAACATCCCAGCGGGCAGATGCAGATCATGAAAGAACGCTACTCACTGGAAGACGCGCTACCCGACAGCGCCATGGTCGACGAAGAACGTGCGCGCCTGGCGGGCCCCGACCGCGATGCCATGCGTTCGGTACTCACCGCACTTTGTGAAGAACTGGTGCGCGTCAAGGAGCGGCTGGACCTGTTCGTGCGCAGCGACCGCCAGCACGCCTCGGAGCTGGACAGCCTGCTGGCGCCCCTGCGGCAGATCGCCGATACCCTGGCGGTGCTCGGTTTCGGTCAGCCGCGCAAGGTCATCATCGATCAGTTGGCGGTGGTCCTGAGCCTCGCCCAAGGCCAGCGCGAACCCGATGACGCGACCCTCATGGACGTCGCCGGCGCCTTGCTCTACGTCGAGGCCACCCTGGCCGGCATGGTCGGCACCGTCGAGCCCGAAAGCCCTGAAGACAACCCGCTGCCCACCACCGACCTGACCCAGATCCACCAGATCGTCATCAAGGAAGCCCACACCTGCCTGCAGCAGGCCAAGGACATGATCGTCGACTACATCGAGGCCGACTGGAACAGCGAGCAGCTACAGGGCTTGCCCGCCTTGCTGACCCAGGTGCGCGGCGCGCTGGCGATGATTCCCCTGGGGCGCGCCGCCGGCCTGGTGGAAGCCTGCAACGGTTTCATCCGCGATCATCTGCTGCTGGAGCGGGCCCAGCCGGGGTGGGAAGAACTCGATCACCTCGCCGATGTGATCAGCGGTCTCGAATACTATCTGGAGCGCTTGAGCGACGATCCGCAGAATCCCGGTGAGTCGCTGCTCGATGAGGTGGAGCGAAGCCTGGCGGCCCTCGGTTATTTCCCCGACGAAGCCCGGGTGCCATTGCTCGACGATGTGCTGAGCCCCAACGAGGCGCAGCTCATGCAGGACCTGCAGGAGCTGGATGATCCGCAGACCGTGCAGTCCCTGGCCGAGGTGCTGGCCAGTCCGGTCTCGGCGGTCAACCCCCCGGCGCGTAGCACGCCGGGCAGCCTGTTGCCGCCGCCGGTGGACGAACACCCGGTGGACGACGAGTTGCGCGAAGTCTTCCTGGAAGAAGCCGAGGAAGTGCTGGAGGTGCTGCGCGAGTACCTGCCCCGGTGGACGGCGCGACCCGACGATCAAGGCATCCTGGGTGAACTGCGCCGGGCCTTTCATACCCTCAAGGGCAGTGGTCGCATGGTCCGGGCACTGGTGTTGGGGGAATTGGCGTGGGCGGTGGAGAACCTGCTCAACCGCGTGCTGGAACGCAGCGTCGAGCCGGGAGCCTCGGTACAACGGTTGGTCGACGACACGGTGCAACTGCTCCCCGGCCTGGTGGCTGAGTTCGCCGACCATCGCCAGCGCCAGCGCGACGATGTCGACCGTCTGGCTGCCCGCGCCCATGCCCTTGCCAGGGGCTGCGACGAGGAGGATGAGGACCAGCGGGACGTGGCCGCCCTCGACCCTTTGCTGTTGAAAATCTTCGACAACGAAGCCCAGGGCCATCTCGCCAGCTTGCGGCGCTTTCTCGACCAGGCCGTCGAACACATGCCGTTGCAGGCGGGCGATGAATTGCATCGGGCCTTGCACACCCTCAAGGGCAGTGCGTTCATGGCCGGCGTGCTGCCCATCGCCGAACTGGCGGGGACGATGGACCAGCTCGCCCGGGAATTCCGGGCGCACCTGATTGCCCTCGACCTCGATGAGGTGGAATGTCTGCTGGAGGCCGAGGGCCTGCTGCGCCTGGGGCTGCGCCAGCTGCAAAGCGATCCGCTGGCGCCGATTCCCGGCGCCGAGGACCTGATCCAGCGAACCCAGGCCCTGTTGGCCGAGCGCCTGCGGGCGGCGCTCAACGCACCAGACAAAGGCCTGCGGCCCAAGCGGGATCCGCAACTGATCAATGATTTCCTCGCCCAGGGCATGGACATTCTGTTGGATGCCGAAAGCCTGTTGCAGCGTTGGCAGGAGCATCCCGGCCAAGGCCAGGAGCTGAGTGCGCTGCTGGACGAATTGACCACCCTCGGTGAAGGCGCGCACCTGGCCGAGCTGCATCCGATGGATGAGCTGTGCGAAGCCTTGCTCGACCTCTATGGCGCGGTGGAGGAAAGCAGCCTGGCGGTCAACGATGAATTTTTCCAGCAAGCGCAACTCGCCCATGAGGCGTTGGTCGACATGCTCGATGAATTGGCGGCCGGGCAACAGGTCCATCCGCAGCCCGAGCGGGTGCAGGCCTTGCGTCGCTTGCTCGAGGCAGGTCTCGATCCGTCGGCCACGGGCCTGATCCGCAGCGACGGTAGCCGGACCCTGAGCATCCGCGAACTGGGCGATGCGATGACCGAGCTGGAACGTGACGATGCGGCCGTGGACGACGACATCACCTCGATCTTCCTCGAGGAGGCCCAGGACATCCTGGAAAGCGCCGCCCAGGCCCTGCAACGCTGGCTGGCCGATCCGGACAACGGCGCGCCACTGTCCTCGCTGCAACGGGACCTGCATACCCTCAAGGGCGGTGCCCGGATGGCCGATATCCGGCCGGTGAGCGACCTGGCCCAGGAGCTGGAAAACCTTTATGAAGGGTTGGTGGACCGCCGCTACAGTTACAGTGACGAGTTGGCGCAACTGCTCAACAGCAGCCATGAGCGCCTTGAGCTGCTGCTCGGGCAATTGCAGCAGGGCCAAGTGTTGGGCGATCCCGTTTCGCTGATCGACGCCATCCGCAGGTTCCGCCAGGACAAACCGCACGTCGTCGAGGCAAGCGGAGTGACCCAGGGCGACGGCACCCATCATGATCCCGAGCTGCTGGAGATCTTCCTCGAGGAAGGCTTCGACATCCTCGACAGTTCCGGCGCGGCGTTGCTGCGCTGGCAGGCCGAGCCGTCGAACCGCCAGGCCGTCGAAACCCTGTTGCGCGACCTGCATACCCTCAAGGGGGGGGCGCGGATGGTGGAAATCGGTCCCATCGGCGATCTCGCTCACGAACTGGAAAACCTCTACGAGGGGTTGTCGGCAGGTCTGCTGCAAGCGACCCCGACGCTGTTCACGCTGCTGCAAAGCAGCCATGACCGGCTGGCGCACATGCTCGACGCGGTGCGGGCCGGCCAGCCCTGTCCGCCGGCGGACCGCCTGATCGCGCAGATCCAGGCGGTCAACCAGCCACAGGCAAGCCCGGCGCCCGAAGCCGCGGTTGTGCCGGTTCCTGCTCCGATCCCCGCGCCTGCCAAGCCTGAGCCGGGCGCGTCGGGCGAAGGCGCGGACATGGTCAAGGTCTCCGCCGAACTGCTGGACGACCTAGTGAACCTGGCGGGGGAGGCTTCGATCTTTCGTGGTCGTATCGAACAGCAGGTCAATGACGCGCGGGTGGCTTTGGGCGAGATGGAAACCACCATCGAGCGCATGCGCGATCAATTGCGGCGCCTCGACACCGAAACCCAGGGACGGATCCTCAGTCGCCAGCAGGTAGAAGCTGAGCGGCTGGGCTACGAAGATTTCGACCCGTTGGAAATGGACCGCCATTCCCAGTTGCAGCAGTTGTCCAGGGCACTGTTCGAATCCGCTTCGGACCTGCTCGACCTCAAGGAAACCCTGGACCAGGGTAATCACGACGCGGAAAACCTGCTGCAACAGCAAGGCCGTATCAACACCGAACTCCAGGAAGGCCTGATGCGCACGCGCATGGTGCCGTTCGAGCGCATGCTGCCGCGCCTCAAACGCATCGTCCGGCAGGTGGCCCAGGAACTGGGCAAGGATGTGGAGTTCGTGGTCGATAACGCCGAAGGCGAGATGGACCGCAATGTACTGGAACGCATGGCCGCGCCGCTGGAGCATATGTTGCGCAACGCCGTCGATCATGGCCTGGAACCCGCCGATGTGCGCATCGCCGCCGGCAAACCGGCGCGCGGCCGCATCAGCCTCGAACTTTCACGGGAAGGCGGCGACATCATTTTCGACATCCGCGACGATGGCGCCGGCGTGCCCCTGGAGGCGGTGCGGAACAAGGCGATCAAGCGTGGACTGCTGGCGCCGGACAGTGACATCAGCGACCGCGATGTCTTGCAGTTCATCCTGCAGCCGGGTTTTTCCACCGCTGAGAAAATTACCCAGATCTCCGGGCGCGGCGTCGGCATGGACGTGGTCCATGAAGAGGTGCGGCAACTGGGCGGCAGCATGATGATCGATTCCACGGCGGGGCAGGGCGTGCATTTCCGTATTCGCCTGCCGTTTACCGTGGCGGTCAACCGGGCACTGATGGTGCAGTGTCATGAAGACCAGTACGCGATCCCGCTCAACACCATCGAAAGCATTGTGCGGGTGCTGCCCGCCGAGCTGGATGCCTATTACCAACTCGATCCGCCGGTCTACACCTACGCCGGGCAACGCCATGAGTTGTACTACTTGGGCGAAGTACTGAAGACTGGCGCCCGTGCCAAGCTGCTGGGCCAGAGCCAGCCCTTGCCGCTGCTGCTGATGCAGTGCAATGAGCGGCATGTCGCGGTGCAGGTGGACGCGACCCTTGGGACTCGGGAAATCGTGGTCAAAAGTCTAGGCCCGCAATTCTCTTCGGTGCAGGGACTGTCCGGCGCGACCATCCTGGGGGACGGCCGGGTGGTGCTCATCCTCGACTTGCTGGCGCCGATCCGCGCCTTGCCTGGCCAGACCCCACGGCGCCAGGCACTGGCCGAAGGTGACGGCGAACATCAACGGCCGCTGCTGGTGCTGGTGGTGGACGATTCGGTGACGGTGCGCAAGGTCACCAGTCGCTTGCTGGAGCGCCACGGCATGCATGTGCTTACCGCCAAGGACGGGGTGGATGCCATGGCCTTGCTGAGCGAACACTCCCCGGACCTGATGCTGCTGGACATCGAAATGCCGCGCATGGACGGTTTTGAAGTGGCGACCCAGGTGCGCAACGACCCGCGCCTGGCACACCTGCCGATCATCATGATCACGTCCCGTACGGGCCAGAAACACCGCGATCGGGCCATGGCCATCGGCGTCAACGACTACCTGGGCAAGCCGTATCAGGAATCGGTACTGCTCGAGAGCATTGCCCACTGGAGCAGAACCCATGCATGAAGACCGGACCCGTTACCTCACCGGTCTGCTGCTGCCTCTGTCCGATCGGCATCTGGTGTTGCCCAACGTCGCGGTGGCCGAGCTGATCGACTACCAGAGCAGCGCCTTCGATATGGACACCCCGCCGTGGTTCCTGGGCTGGGTCAGCTGGCGCGAACGGCAGATCCCGCTACTGAGCTTCGAATCGGCCTGCGGCCAGAAAACCATGATCGGCGAACGAGCGCGCATCGTCGTGCTCAACGCCCTGGGCGGCCGCCCCGAACTGAAGTTCATCGCACTGCTGGTACAAGGCATCCCGCGCTCCCACAAGCTCGATAGTCAACTGAGCTATGTGGATGTGCCGTTGTGCGGATTGGAACAAGCGGCGGTGCAGGTTGGGGATCATGTGGCGAAGGTGCCGGATCTGCTGGCGTTGGAAGAGCTGGTAATCGCCGCCGGGTTGGTGCAGATCATTACTCCAACCGTAACGATCCACCGCTGAGCTTGATTGATGCACCCACCATGACACTCCTAAGGTAAGCCCCACGACAGCGAACCCGTGGAGTGGTCATGACAACAACAATATCCCCCGACTCGCGCTGGACGCGGCGGCGCAGCGAGAAGCAGCGGCGGCTCGAACTGGTGAAGGGGCTTGCCGACGGTGTGGTGTTGCCCACCGACAAAATCGTCGCGGCGCTGGAGGCGTTGATCCTGCCGGGTGACCGCGTGGTGCTGGAGGGCAATAACCAGAAGCAGGCGGATTTTCTGTCGCGCTCTCTGGCCAAGACCGACCCTTCTAAGTTGCACGACCTGCACATGATCATGCCCAGCGTCGGCCGTTCCGAGCACCTCGATCTGTTCGAGCGCGGTATCGCCCGCAAGCTGGACTTTTCCTTCGCCGGCACCCAGAGCCTGCGCATCAGCCAGTTGCTGGAGGACGGCCTGCTGGAAATCGGCGCGATCCACACCTACATCGAGCTCTACGCCCGGCTGGTGGTGGACTTGATCCCCAACGTGGTGCTCTCGGCCGGTTTCATGGCTGACCGGGCCGGCAACATCTACACCGGCCCCAGTACCGAAGACACCCCGGCATTGATCGAGCCGGCGGCCTTCAGCGACGGCATTGTCATTGTCCAGGTCAACCAGTTGGTGGACGACGTCAGCGACCTGCCGCGAGTCGACATCCCGGCATCCTGGGTGGATTTCGTGGTGGTGGCCGATAAGCCCTTCTACATCGAACCGCTGTTCACCCGTGATCCACGCCATATCAAGCCGGTGCATGTGTTGATGGCGATGATGGCGATCCGCGGGATCTATGAAAAACACAACGTTCAGTCCCTCAACCACGGCATCGGTTTCAACACCGCCGCCATCGAGCTGATCCTGCCGACCTACGGTGAATCCCTCGGCCTGAAGGGCAAGATCTGCCGTAATTGGACCCTCAATCCGCACCCGACCCTGATCCCGGCCATCGAAAGCGGCTGGGTCGAAAGCGTGCATTGCTTCGGCACCGAACTGGGCATGGAACGCTACATCGCCGCCCGGCCCGACGTGTTCTTCACCGGGCATGACGGCTCGCTGCGCTCCAATCGCATGGTCTGCCAACTGGCCGGGCAATACGCGGTGGACCTGTTCATCGGAGCCACGTTGCAAGTGGACGGCGACGGTCATTCCTCCACCGTTACCCGTGGCCGGCTGGCCGGTTTCGGGGGGGCGCCGAACATGGGCCATGATCCGCGCGGCCGGCGTCACGGCACGCCGGCCTGGCTCGACATGCGCCACGGCGATGGCGACGCACCACTGCTCGAGCGCGGCAAGAAACTGGTGGTGCAGATGGTCGAGACGTTCCAGGAAGGCGGCAAACCCACCTTCGTCGACACCCTCGATGCAGTGGATGTGGCGAAGAAAGCCGGCATGCCCCTGGCGCCGATCATGATCTATGGCGACGACGTCACCCATCTGCTCACCGAGGAAGGCATTGCCTACCTGTACAAGGCCCGCTCCCTGGAAGAGCGCCAGGCCATGATCGCGGCTGTGGCCGGCGTCACCGCCATCGGCCTGCGGCACAACCCGAAAGAGACGGCCCGCATGCGTCGTGAAGGTTTGATCGCCTTGCCCGAAGACCTCGGCATCCGCCGCACCGACGCCACCCGCGAATGGCTCGCCGCCAAAAGCGTGGCCGATCTGGTGGAGTGGTCCGGTGGCCTCTACAACCCCCCCGCCAAATTCAGGAGCTGGTAAATGCACGCACTCAACCGGCAACCCGACACGCTGTCCCTGGCCGAGCGCCTGGCGGACCTGGCAGTCGACGCGCTGATCGACGAAGCCGACCTGTCGCCCAAACCGGCCTTGGTGGACCGCCGTGGCAGCGGTGCCCATACCGATCTGCACCTGGGCCTGATGCACGCCTCGGCGCTGTCGCTGTGGCCGGCGTTCAAGGAAATGGCCGAGGCTGCCATCGATTACGCTGAAATCGGCCTGCCGCTGCGCGAAGCCCTCGGACGGATCGGCCGCGAAGGCGAAGCCACGATGCTTGCCACCACGGGCGGCGTGAACACGCACCGCGGCGCGATCTGGGCCTTGGGCCTGTTGGTCGCTGCCGCCGCGCTGGAACCTGAATCCAGCGTTGCGGGCGCCGTCACGTTGCGCGCAGCACGCCTGGCCTTGCTCGACGACCGCTACGCGCCAAGACCCTTGAGCCACGGCGCCCAGGTCGCCCAGCGTTACGGAGTGCGTGGTGCCCGTGAAGAAGCACAGCTGGCTTTCCCGGCCGTGACGGGCCTGGGCCTGCCGCAACTCAAGCGCAGTCGCGCAGCCGGGGCAGGGGAGCAGAACGCCCGGCTCGATGCCTTGCTGGCGATCATGACCACCCTGGCCGACACCTGCGTGCTGTATCGCGCCGGCGAAGCGGGCCTTAAGGCCATGCAACAAGGTGCCAGAGCCGTACTCGACGCTGGCGGCTGTGCGAGCCTCGGTGGTCGTCGCCAACTGCACGCGCTGGACCAACAACTGATTGCCTTAAACGCCTCGCCCGGCGGCGCTGCGGACCTGCTCGCCGCCTGCCTGCTGCTCGACCGTGTCGAGCGTGGCGATGGCTTCTTCCCAGGAGTGTGCTGATGGAAACCTTATCCTTTGAATTCCCCGCCGGGCAGCCGCCACGGGGCCGGGCGCTGGTGGGCTGTGTTGGCTCGGGCGACCTGGAAGTGCTGATCGAGCCCGGGCTGGCGGGCAAGTTGACCATCCAGGTGCAGACCTCGGTCAATGGCAGCGAGCAACGCTGGCAGCATCTCTTCGCCCGCATGTTTGACGGCCAGACGCCACCGGCGCTGGCGATTGATATCCACGATTTCGGCGCCACCCCCGGCGTGGTGCGCCTGCGCCTGGAACAGGGTTTCGAGGAGATCGGTCATGACTGACAGCACAACGCTTTTGAATAAACGCAGCTTCGTCGAGCTGGGCGCCCGGCAACGGGCCCAGGCCTTGCTCGATGACGGCTCATTCCGCGAGCTGCTCGATCCGTTCCAACGGGTCATGTCGCCGTGGCTGTCGCGCCAGGGCGTGGTGCCGCAAAGCGATGACGGCGTGGTGATCGCCAAGGGCACCCTAGATGGCCTGCCGGTGGTGATTGCCGCCATCGAAGGAGCGTTCCAGGGCGGCAGCCTCGGTGAAGTCGGCGGGGCGAAAATCGCCGGCGCCCTGGAGCTGGCCGCCGAAGACAATCGCAAAGCAATTCCGACCCGTGCCGTGCTGCTGCTGGAAACCGGCGGCGTGCGTTTGCAGGAAGCCAACCTCGGGTTGGCGGCCATCGCGGAAATCCACTCGGCCATCGTCGACCTGCGCCAGTATCAACCGGTGGTTGGCGTGGTGGCCGGGAGCGTCGGCTGCTTTGGCGGCATGTCCATCGCCGCCGGCCTGTGCAGTTACCTGTTGGTCACCCAGGAAGCGCGGCTGGGCCTGAACGGCCCGCAGGTGATCGAGCAGGAGGCCGGTATCGAGGAATATGACGCCCGGGACCGTCCGTTCATCTGGAGCCTGACCGGTGGCGAACAGCGTTTCGCCACTGGTCTGGTGGATCGCTATGCCAGTGATGACGTTGCACAGATTCGCCAGCAGGTCAGTCAGTTGCTGCACCTGGGCGTGCCCGCTGAGCATCGCAGTAGCCAGGCCGAACTGTTCCTGCGACGCCTGGGGCGGTTGGACACCGAGGCGCAAATCGAACCGGCAGCGGTTCGCCAGCTGTATCAGGGAGAACGCTCATGAGTTCGTATTCGTTGAGAGGCCTGCGCTGGTTCGAAGCGTTGAGCAACGGCGTCAGGCCGCTTCCAGGCCTGCCGGCTTCGTTGAAAGTGGCCGACACCCAATTGGGCGGACAAGACGTGCGCCTGTTGGCGGTGGTGGCCGATCCGGATAACCGTTTCCCTCGGGCGCGCAACGGTGAGGTTGGCTTGCTGGAAGGTTGGGGCTTGGCCAAGGCCGTGAACGATGCCATGGAAGCCGACCGTGATGCGCCGGTCAAGCGGCCGCTGATCGCCATCGTCGACGTTCCGAGCCAGGCCTATGGCCGTCGGGAAGAAGCCCTGGGCATCCATCAGGCACTGGCCGGGGCGGCGGACTGCTATGCCCGCGCCCGTCTGGGTGGACATCCGGTGATCGGCCTGCTGGTGGGCAAGGCGATGTCCGGTGCGTTCCTGGCCCATGGGTATCAAGCCAACCGTTTGATTGCGCTGCGCGACCCAGGGGTGATGGTCCACGCCATGGGCAAGGCTTCGGCGGCGCGGGTGACCCTGCGCAGTGTCGAGGCGCTGGAAGCCCTGGCCGCCAGCGTGCCGCCGATGGCCTATGACATCGACAGTTATGCCAGCCTTGGGCTGTTGTGGGAAACCCTGTCGGTGGAACGGATCGAGCAACCGTCGGCGGCGGACCTGGCGCGGGTCCACGAATGCCTCATCCAGGCCATCCGGGACGTCGAAACCGGTCCGCGGGACCTGCGCGGGCGGCTGGGCGCCGCCAATCGCATGGCCTCGAGCAAGGTTCGCCAATTGTTGAGAGCACAGTGGTGAACACGTTCCTGGCCCACGACCTGCTGTGGGGCATGACGCCGGAGCACTTGCCGGTGGACGCACCTGCGTGGGCGTACGAAGCCCTGGGTGCCGGTCAACCGGTGGTGGTCCGGCGCGCCACGACGGCAGCGAACCGTATCGCCGTCGGGGTTCGTGGACGCTTGCGTGAGCAGCGTTATGCCACAACGATGGCGAAGTCCGCGATTACCCGACGGGTCAGGCCGGAAGATCTCGGCCACGCTGTCTTGGTCCGCGATCTGCCAGCGCTGCACGCATTGGCCCGGCTGAGGCCGGTGCTCGATGGTTGCAGTTGGGTGTGGGGGGTCAGCGGCGCCGCCGGGTTCGAACTCGCCAGCGGCGTCGAAGCGTTGCATGAGCGCAGCGACCTCGACCTGATCCTGCGCATGCCGCATCCGCTGGATCGCGGTCATGCCCGTGAGCTGCTCGCGCAACTGGATGCGTCGGTGTGCGTGGTGGACATGCAGTTGCAAACGCCCCACGGTGCCGTCGCGTTGAGGGAGTGGGCCGGTCCGGCGCGCCGGGTGCTGCTCAAGGACAATCGGCAGGCGCGCCTGGTGTGCGATCCCTGGCAGCCGTCGCTGGAGCCGATGCCATGAAAATGTTCGTGTTCCCCGGCCAGGGTGCGCAGCGAGCGGGCATGCTCCGTGAGCTGGCACCGCAGATCCTGGAGGAAGCCAGCGAGGTGCTGGGTGAGGACGTGAAGCAACTGGACAGCGCTGAGGCGTTGCAATCGACCCGTGCGGTGCAGTTGTGCCTGTTGATCGCTGGCGTAGCGGCGTCCCGGCGCTTGCTGGAACAGGCGCCTGCGCCGGATTACGTGGCGGGGCTGTCCATCGGTGCGTATCCGGCGGCTGTGGTGGCGGGTGCGTTGGGGTTTGCCGATGCCTTGCGGCTGGTCAGCCTGCGGGGCGAATTGATGCAGCAGGCATATCCAAAAGGCTACGGCATGACCGCCATCATCGGCCTGGAGCTGGTGACGGTGGAGACGTTGCTGGCCCAGGTGCACAGTGATGCAACACCGGTCTACCTGGCCAACATCAATGCCGATAATCAGGTGGTTATCGCCGGCAGCGAAGAGGCCATGGCCATCGTCGCCGGACAGGCACGGAGCCAAGGCGCCGCGAAAGCGTGTCGGCTGGCCGTCAGCGTACCGTCCCATTGCCCGTTGCTGGAGGCTCCGGCGCGAACGCTCGCCGAGGCGTTCAGCGATGTGTCGTTGAAACTGCCTGGCCTGGGTTACCTCAGCGGCAGCCGTGCCCGGCCCGTGATGAGCACCGAGGCCCTGCGCGACGACCTGGCGTTCAATATGTGCCGCGTCGTCGATTGGCGCGGCACCGTGCAAAGCGCCTATGAGCGCGGCGTGCGCCTGCAGATCGAATTGCCGCCCGGAGCGGTGCTGACCGGGCTGGCCCGCCGGGTGTTCGAACAGGGCACCGTCATTGCGTTCGACGGTGCGCGGCTCGACACCTTGCAGGCCCTGTTGCGTGAGGAGGGAAGCCAACGACTCTAGACCACCGACTCAGGCTTCGAACGACAAAAACAACAATCCCGACGATGCATTTTGAGGACTACGACAATGATTATTTACGGTGTGGCACTGTTGGCGATCTGTACGCTGACAGGGGTGATCCTGGGCGACATGCTGGGCGTGCTGCTGGGGGTGAAGTCCAACGTCGGCGGAGTCGGCATTGCAATGATCCTGCTGATTTGCGCGCGCTTGTGGATGCACCGGCACGGCGGCATGACCAAGGATTGCGAGATGGGCGTCGCCTTCTGGGGCGCCATGTACATTCCGGTGGTGGTCGCGATGGCCGCGCAACAGAATGTTGTCACGGCCTTGCACGGCGGCCCGGTGGCTGTACTGGGGGCGATTGGCTCGGTGTTGCTGTGCGGCGTGACCATTGCGCTGATCAGCCGGACCCACAAGGGCGAACCCTTGCCCGACGAACCGACCGAAGTGACGCCCCTCGGCACGCCTGTAGGAGGTCGCTGATATGTGGGATCTCATCGAGAAAGGCTTGGAACATAACGGCCTGATCACGGCGTTCGCTTTCGTCGGCGTGATCATGTGGGTGTCGGTAGTGTTGTCCAAACGCCTGACCTTCGGACGCATTCACGGCTCGGCAATCGCCATCGTCATTGGCCTGGTGCTGGCCTGGGTGGGTGGAACCATGACCGGTGGGCAGAAAGGTCTGGCGGATCTGTCGCTGTTTTCCGGCATTGGCCTGATGGGCGGGGCCATGCTGCGTGACTTCGCCATTGTCGCCACGGCGTTCGAGGTCCAGGCTACCGAAGCGAAGAAGGCCGGGATGATTGGCGTCGTCGCGCTGTTGCTGGGCACGATCCTGCCCTTTATTGTCGGTGCGAGCGTGGCCTGGTCGTTCGGCTATCGCGATGCGGTGAGCATGACCACCATTGGCGCGGGCGCGGTGACTTATATCGTTGGGCCAGTGACCGGCGCGGCGATTGGTGCCACTTCCGATGTCATGGCGTTGTCGATTGCCACCGGGTTGATCAAGGCGATCCTGGTGATGGTCGGCACCCCTGTGGCGGCACGTTGGATGGGCCTGGACAATCCGCGTTCGGCCATGGTCTTCGGCGGGCTCGCCGGAACCGTGAGCGGGGTGACGGCCGGGTTGGCCGCGACGGATCGGCGACTGGTGCCGTACGGTGCGTTGACGGCAACGTTCCACACCGGGCTTGGCTGCCTGCTGGGGCCTTCGTTGCTGTTTTTCATTGTTCGCGGGATTGTTGGCTAGGTTCCGGCTGATGTTGCGCTTGTCATGACGCCATCGCGAGCAGGCTCGCTCCCACAGAGGGGCGGTGGTGCCCCTCCCTCCGCGGACATTGTGGGAGCGAGCCTGCTCGCGTTGAAGGCACCACCGTTTCAAACCTGGCGATTGGCATACATCCGGCATTCGGCAAGTAATGCCAGCAGGTTCGGATCGCGTTCCTTGGCCTTGAGGAACACCACGCCGATGTGCTGCTGCAACCGGTACTTTTCCTGCAATGGGATCAACTTCACCCGGTTTTCGTACACCGCCGCAATCCGCCCTGGCAGCAGGGCATAACCCACCCCCGAGCTGACCATGCTCAGCAGGGTGAAGATGTCGTTGACCTGCATCGCCACCTTCGGCTCGAACCCCGCTTGCCTGAATACTCTGATCCCGTCCTGATGCGTGGCGAAGCCCTGGGTCAGGGTGATGAACGTCTCGTCGCGCACCTCGGCCAGGTCGACTTCGGTCCGTTGGGCAAACGGCGAGTCTGCCGGTGTGGCGAGGAAAATGTCATCGGAAAACAGGGCGATGTGCTCGCAGTCCGGGTCGTTGACGCTGTCGTCCAGGGACACCAGGATCGCGTCGACTTCCATGTTCTTGAGCTTGTACAGCAAGTCGATGTTCGAACCCATGATCAGGTCGATGTTGAGTTCGCTGCGGCGGATTTTCAAACCCATGATCAGCTGCGGCACAGTCTTGACCGTCAGCGAATACAGCGAACCGAGCTTGAAGCGTTCGGCGGAGAACCCGGCGGCTTCGCGGGTCAGGCGCACGCTGTCGACCACGTCCTGGATCAGCCTTTGCGCTCGTTCTTCAAGCACGTAGGCACTCTCCAACGGCGTGAGGTTGCGTCCTTCGTGCTTGAACAACGGACAACGCAAGGCACTCTCCAGGGAATGGATGGCCCGATGCACGCTGACGTTGCTGGTCTGTAACTCGGCCGCCGCCCGCGCCAGGTTGCCGGTGCGCATGAAGGCCAGGAACACCTCGAGTTTCTTCAGGGTCAATTCTTCGTCGATCAGCATGGGCGGGGCTCTTGGTCGTGTCATCCGATTGTGCCCCAATACCTCTGGGAGACCTATCTTGTGGCAAACCATTGCACTTTGACGCGCCAGGCCCGAGCCTTGGCGCATGTTCGGGAATGTGAGGGGGATGGATGTACCACGGGGAACGACTCAATGCCTGGACCCATTTGGTCGGGGCGGTCGCAGCGTTTATCGGTGCGGTGTGGTTGCTGGTGATTGCGGGGATGGCCGGCGATCCGTGGAAGATCGTCAGCGTGGCGATCTATGGATTTACCTTGCTGGTGCTGTACAGCGCTTCGACCGTCTATCACAGCGTGCGCGGGCGCAAGAAAGCGATCATGCAGAAGGTCGACCACTTTTCGATCTACCTGCTCATTGCCGGGAGTTATACGCCGTTCTGCCTGGTGACGTTGCGCGGACCATGGGGCTGGACCTTGTTCGGGATTGTCTGGGGGCTGGCGCTGATCGGGATCCTGCAGGAGATCAAGCCGCGTTCCGAAGCACGGATCCTGTCGATCGTGATCTACGCCGTAATGGGCTGGATCGTGCTGGTGGCGGTCAAGCCTTTGCTGGCGGCGCTGGGCAGCGCCGGATTCGCCTGGCTGGCCTCGGGTGGTGTGTTGTACACCGTGGGTATCATCTTTTTTGCGCTTGATAAGCGACTGCGCCATGCCCATGGCATCTGGCATTTGTTCGTGATCGCCGGCAGCCTGCTGCATTTCGTGGCGATTCTGTTTTACGTTCTCTAGGTGGAAAGGCGATCCAGCTGCGCTTGTGCCCGCGAGGCGAAAATCTCCAGCAGCGCGCCCAGGGTGTGCACCGGCGCCTCGTTGGCGCGGGTCACGGCATAAAGGGATATGGGCAGCGGTGGCGACAGCGGTCGGATGGCCGTGCGGCTGGCCGAAGCGCCCAGCGCCGTGAACGGGTCGATCACCGCCAATCCGGCGCCGGACTCCACCATGGCCCGGGCCAGTGAGTAAGTCTGCACGGCGATGCTGACCCGCGGTGGCGGCTCCACGGACTCGAGGTAGCCGTCGAGCCTGGCGGACAGGGGGTCGGCACTGGACAAGCCGATCAGAGGCGCATTGGCCAGTGCCTGTAATGGCATCGGCGTGCCGACCGCCGCTTCGTCCCAATGCCCCTTCGGTGCCAACGCCACCAATACGCCGTTGGCCAGGGCCTGGGCCTTGAGTCCGGGATGCTCGGGCGGTTGCAACGTCAGGGCGACATCGATTTCGCGCATCAACAGGTTCTGGACCAGCTCGCGGCTATGGGCGCTGGACAATTCGCAGACGATGTCCGGGTGACGTTGGGTCCATTGATGAACGGCCTCAGGCAGCAGCGAGAGGGCCAGGGCCGGCGTCGCACCGATGCGCAGACGATGACCCGGCGCGCGGCGCAGGCTCTGGGCCAGCCGTCGCACGCCTTGCAGGCTTTCGCTGACCTTGTCCACTTCACGCTCCAGCGCCAACGCTTCGGGCGTGACCTGCAACTTACCGCGAACCCGCAGGAACAGGGCAAAGCCCAGTTGCTGCTCGGCATGCTGCAGCACCTTGGTCACCGCCGGCTGGGAGACATGCAGCAACTGCGCGGCACCACTGATGGAACCGGTCTGGCGGATCGCCTGGAAAACCTCGATGTGACGAAGGCGCATGGCAACTCCATAACCTTTGCTTATAGGCGGTGCATCTTTATTGATTGTTCAGTGGCTGTCACCTGCCCCTAATCTGAGGCCATTCGAAACAGGTGTGAGACGGACATGGCTCAGCGGGTTTGCATCATCGGTGGCGGCGTGGTCGGGTTGACGACGGCCTATGCGCTGGTGCGTGAGGGTATCGACGTGACGTTGCTGGAAGCCCGGGACACCCTGGGCAGCGAAACCAGTTTTGCCAATGGCGGCCAGTTGTCCTACCGCTACGTCGCTCCGCTGGCGGATGCCGGTGTGCCATGGCAGGCATTGGGCTGGATGCTGCGCGGTGATTCGCCACTCAAGTTGCGGCCACGCCTGGATCCGGCGCAGTGGCGCTGGATGGCCTCGTTCATCGGCGCGTGCCGGACGTCGATCAACCGACGTAACGGTGCTCATTTGTTGCGCCTGGCGTTGCTGAGCCAGTCTACCTTGCAGGATTGGCGTGAAGATGACCGCCTCGATGGCTTTGATTGGCGGCGCAACGGCAAACTGGTCACGTTCCGCGATGCCGGACATTTCGAACATGCCCGCAAGCGGGTGACCGATAGCTTCCATCAACAGGTGCTGGGCGCCGCCGAGTGCGTGGGCCTGGAACCGGCATTGAACGGCGTGCCCTACGTGGGCGGCATCTACACGCCGGATGAAGAAGTTGCCGACTGTCATGGCTTTTGCCAGCAATTGGCGGCCCGTTTGCGGGCCTCGGGCCGTTGCGAGTTCCTGATGGGGCGGACAGTGACCAGGATTCACCACGCCGACGGCCGGGTACGAGCGCTGGAGTCGGGTGGGCAGTTGTTACCCGTGGACAACCTCGTCATCGCGGCCGGCCACCGCAGTGCGGCCCTGGGACTGCCGGGGGTGCAAATGCCGCTGTATCCGCTCAAGGGCTATAGCCTGACGGCGCCCATCGGCGCTCGGCATCGAGCACCGGAGCTGAGCATCACCGACTATGACCGCAAAATCGTCTACGCCCGTATCGGTGAACAATGGCGGGTGGCGGCGATGGTGGACATCGTCGGCTTCGACCCGACGCCCGACCCTCGGCGCCTGGCCCTGATCAAGCGCCAGGCCCGGGAAACGTTTCCCCAGGCCGCGGATTACGAGCACGCCAGCGAATGGGCCGGCATGCGCCCGGCCACCCCCAGTGGCGTGCCGCTGATCGGTGCCACCCGCTACCCTAACCTGTGGCTCAATCTCGGCCACGGTGCGCTGGGCTTTACCCTGGCCTGCGGCAGCGCCCGCC
This sequence comes from Pseudomonas uvaldensis, assembly GCF_021271205.1. GTDB lineage: Bacteria > Pseudomonadota > Gammaproteobacteria > Pseudomonadales > Pseudomonadaceae > Aquipseudomonas > Aquipseudomonas uvaldensis. The sequence continues at coordinate 212,008 of NZ_JAIWKS010000005.1, read as the reverse complement.
TGCTCAGCGAACTGATCCGCCAGCGCGAACCGTCCATCGATCTGCGGGGCCTCGCGCCCCGTGCCGCCTGACCCACCCGCAACGGAGAATAACAATGCCAAAACACACGTTGATCGGCTGTACCCTGAGCCTGTTGTTGAGCTTCCAGGCCCACGCGACGCAAGAGCCCCTGACCGGCACCCTGGAGAAGATCGCCAGCAGTCGAAGCATTACTCTGGGTTATCGCGATGCATCGGTGCCGTTTTCCTACATCGGTGACGGCAGCGGTAAGCCGATGGGCTATTCGGTGGAGCTGGCGAACAAGGTCGTCGAGCGCATCAAGACTCAACTGGCGCTGCCGCAACTGGACGTGAAGTACAACCTGGTCACGTCCCAGACCCGCATCCCACTGGTGCAGAATGGCACCGTGGACCTGGAGTGCGGCTCCACCGGTGTGACCGCGGAGCGGCAGAAACAAGTGGCGTTCTCCTATGGCTTTATCTACGTGAAGGGCCAATTGCTGACGGCCAGGGACAGCGGCATCCACCGCTTTGCCGACTTGCGCGGTAAAAACGTGGTCACCACCGCCGGCACCACCAACGAACGTTTTCTGAAAAGCTACAACCAGGACAACAAGACCGACATGTTCGTCATCAGCGCCAAGGACCACGGCGAAGCCTTTCAGATGCTCGAAACGGGTCGGGCCGCGGCGTTCTACATGGACGATGCGCTGCTGTATGGCGAGCGGGCCAAGGCTCGTGACCCGCACAAGTGGGTGGTGGTAGGCGAAGAACAATCGCGGGAAATTTACAGTTGCATGGTGCGCAAGGATGATCCGCAATTCCTGGCGCTGGTCAACGCGACCCTGGGGGATTTGTACAAATCCGGGGAGATCAACGACATCTACGACCGCTGGTTCCAGAAACCGATTCCACCCAAGGGATTGAATCTGGAGTTCCCGATGACCACTGAGCTGAAGGCGATCATTGCCACGCCTGTGAGCGATCCGGTGCAGTAGCGGCTCCCACAAGGAAACGCTCGCATTCCAGCCTTAGAAATCCCCCCACAACTGCTGCGCCACCGCCAGGGCCACCACCGGCGCGGTCTCGGTGCGCAGCACGCGTGGGCCGAGACGGGCAGCGTGGTAGCCGACGGTCTTGGCTTGTTCGACTTCGGCGTCGGACAATCCGCCCTCGGGACCAATCAGGAACGCCAGAGTCGATGGCCGGGCATGGCTGACCAGCGGCTCGGCCACCGGGTGCAGGACCAGTTTCAGCTCGGCGTCGGTCTGCTTCAGCCAGTCGGCCAGCAGCAACGGCGGGTGAATCAGCGGCACGGTCGAGCGACCGCATTGCTCGCAGGCACTGATCGCCACCTGACGCCAATGCAACAGGCGTTTGTCGGCGCGTTCGTCCTTGAGGCGCACTTCGCAGCGGTCGCTGAATATCGGCGTGATCTCGCTGACGCCCAGCTCCGTGGCTTTCTGGATGGCCCAGTCCATGCGTTCGCCCCGGGACAGACCCTGGCCGAGGTGGATGTGCAGCGGCGATTGCGGTTGTCCGTCGAACTGCTCGTTCACCTGTACCCGCACATGTTTCTTGCCGACTTCGGCCAGGATACCCCTGAACTCCTGCCCCGAACCGTCGAATACCTGCACCGCATCCCCCTCGGCCATGCGCAGTACACGGCTGATGTAATGGGCCTGGGCCTCGGGCAGTTCGTGCTCGCCAAGACTCAGGGGGGTGTCGATGAAGAAGCGGGACAGTCTCATGCTGGATCTCTGTAAAAATGAAAATCTCGGGTAATGCCACCGGCCCCATCGCGGGCAAGCCTTGCTCCCACTAGGACAGTGGACTTGCTGTGGGAGCAAGGCTTGCCCGCGATGGCTGTTGCTCAGGCTCAGCCCGGATCGCGATAGCCCGGATGAAAATCTTCAGGCACCGCCACGCTGACCTTGTCCCGGGTGGCAATGTCGATGCCTTCGCTGGCCACTTCGGCCAGGAAGTCGATCTGCTCGGGCGTGATGACATACGGTGGCAGGAAGTACACCACACTGCCCAGTGGCCGTAACAACGCACCGCGTTCAAGGGCGTGCTGGAACACAGTCAGGCCGCGACGCTCCTGCCAGGGGTAGGCGGTCTTGCTGGCCTTGTCCTTGACCATCTCGATCGCCAGCACCATACCGGTCTGGCGCACTTCGGCCACGTTGGGGTGGTCGGCCAGGTGCGCGGTGGCGCTTGCCATGCGTGAGGCCAGGGCCTTGTTGTTTTCGATGACGTTGTCTTGCTCGAAGATGTCCAGCGTCGCCAACGCCGCCGCGCAAGCCAGCGGGTTGCCCGTATAGCTGTGGGAATGCAGGAAGGCGCGCAGGGTCGGGTAGTCGTCGTAGAACGCGTTGTAGACCTCATCGGTGGTCAGGCACGCCGCCAATGGCAGGTAGCCGCCGGTCAGGGCCTTGGACAGGCAGAGGAAATCCGGCGTGATACCGGCCTGTTCACAGGCGAACATCGTCCCGGTACGGCCGAACCCAACGGCGATTTCGTCGTGGATCAAGTGCACGCCGTAGCGGTCACAGGCCTCGCGCAGCAATTTCAGGTACACCGGGTGATACATGCGCATGCCACCGGCGCCCTGGATCAGCGGTTCGACAATCACCGCGGCCACGCTGTCGTGGTGCTCGGCGAGGGTCTGTTCCATGGCCGCGAAGATCGTGCGCGAGTGCTCTTCCCAGCTCACGCCCTCAGGGCGGTGATAGCAGTCGGGGCTTGGCACCTTGAGGGTGTCCAGCAGCAACGCCTTGTAGGTTTCGGTGAACAGCGGCACGTCGCCCACCGACATCGCGGCGATGGTTTCGCCGTGGTAGCTGTTGCTCAGGGTCACGAAGCGCTTCTTCTCGGGACGGCCGCGATTAACCCAGTAATGGAAGCTCATCTTCATCGCCACTTCGATACATGACGAGCCGTTGTCGGCGTAGAAGCAACGGGTCAGGCCTTCGGGCGTGATCTTGACCAGGCGTTCGGATAGCTCGATCACTGGTTGGTGGCTGAAGCCGGCGAGGATCACATGTTCCAACTGGTCGACCTGGTCCTTGATCCGCTGGTTGATGCGCGGGTTGGCATGACCGAACACATTGACCCACCAGGAGCTGACGGCGTCGAGGTAGCGCTTGCCCTCGAAGTCTTCCAGCCACACGCCTTCACCGCGCTTGATAGGGATCAGCGGCAGTCGTTCGTGATCTTTCATCTGGGTGCAGGGATGCCATAGCACCGCGAGATCGCGTTGCATCCACTGGTTATTCAGGCCCATGTACAGTCTCCTCGAGGCGGCTCGCGGCGGGCGCGGGCCAAACAATCGGGCAAGCCTATGCAATGGCGGCCCCGGGGACAACCCATTGTGTCGGTCCCCGCTACTTTGAGCCAGGCGATAGACGTCGCTGGCGGCGTTATGATGGCTGACGTATTCTTCGCCGTTCTCTGAGCCGGCTGGCTCGAAAGAACAGAAATTTCCCAGGTTTTTATTCCGGAGTTCGCAGAATGTCTGCTGGTTGGCTGCGCGCGTGTGCGCTGGTGGTGATAGGGCTGTTCAGCGTTACGGCGCTGGCGAAGGACAAGCAACCGACGGCCATCGTCATCGGTGGCGGCCTGGCGGGGCTCACGGCGGCCTACGAGTTGCAGAATAAAGGCTGGACGGTGACCCTGCTGGAGGCCAAGCCCAGCGTGGGCGGCCGTTCGGGCATGGCCACCAGTGAGTGGATCGGCAATGAAAAGACTCAGCCGGTGCTGAATAAATACGTCTCTACTTTCAAGCTGGGCACCACGCCGGCGCCGGAATTCGTGCGCACCCCCAGCTATCTGATTGACGGCACCTACTTCACCGCCGCCGACCTGACCACTAAGCAGCCGGCCACCGCCGAAGCGCTCAAGCGCTACGAAACCACCCTGGACGAGCTGGCGCGTTCCATCGAGGACCCGCTGAATCCGACGGCCACCAGCACGCTGCACGCGCTGGACCAGATGACCGTATCCGCCTGGCTGGACCGCTTGCAGCTTCCGGCCACTGCGCGGCAACTGGTGAATCAGGAAATTCGTACCCGTTACGACGAACCTTCGCGTCTGTCGCTGCTGTATTTCGCACAGCAGAACCGGGTCAATCGTGGAGTGTCCGACCGCGACCTGCGGGCTTCGCGCCTGCTTGGTGGTAGCCAGGTGCTGGCCCAGGCCTTCCTCAAGCAATTGAAAACCATCAAGACCGACTCGCCGGTGTCGGCCATTTCCCAGGACAAGGACGGTGTGACCGTCAAGGTCGGCAGCGTGGGCTATCAGGCCGATTACGTGGTGTTGGCCGTGCCGCTGCGCGCGCTGAACAAGATTCAACTGACACCGGCCCTGGACGCCCAGCACCAGGCCGCGATAAAGGGCACCAACTACGGCTGGCGCGACCAGATCATGCTCAAGTTCAAGACCCCGGTCTGGGACAGCAAGGCGCGCATGTCGGGTGAGATCTTCAGCAATACCGGCCTGGGCATGATGTGGATCGAACCGGCCCTCAAAGGTGGCGCCAATGTCATCATCAACCTTTCAGGGGATAACGCCCGGGTGATGCAGGCCTTTGGCGACAAACAAATGGTCGATCAGGTGCTGATCCGCCTGCACGCGTTTTATCCACAGGCCCGTGGCGCGTTTACCGGTTACGAAATCCGTCGCTATAGCACCGACCCGTCCACCGGCGGTTCCTACCTGGCCTTCGGCCCGGGCCAGATCAGCAAATTCTGGCGCCTGTGGGAAAAGCCGCTGCAGCGTGTAGCCTTTGCCGGTGAACACACCGACGCCTTGTATCCAGGCACTCTGGAAGGCGCGCTGCGCAGCGGTCAGCGTGCTGCCAGCCAAGTGCAAGACCTGGCGGCGGGCAAGTCGTTCGAGCCGCCCAAGGTCGTTCCGGCTGCAACGGCAGCAGCTGCCGGTGCGGTCGCGGCGAAGAAGGGCAACTTTTTCACCAACCTGTTTGGCGGTTCGGATGACGCCAAGCAGCCTGAGCCGGTCAAGGCTCCAGAACCGGTGGCTCCGCCAGCACCGACGCCCGCTCCGGCGCCAACTCCGGCGCCGGCACCCGCACCGGTAGAAGCGCCGAAACCTGTGGCGCCGGTAAAAGCCGAGCCTGCCAAGAAGGCACCAGCGAAGAAACCGGCCACCAAGACCCCGGCGAAAAAGACGCCGGCCAAGGCTCCGACAAAAAAGGCCGAACCGGCGAAGAAGCCAGCAGCCAAGCCGGCAGCATCCACACCGGCAGCCACTGAGACCAAAACTCAGTAAAACAGGTGTTACAAAAAAAGCGCGGCGAGTCAGCCGCGTTTTTTTTGTCTGGAAAAACCCTTCGCGAGCAGGCTGCTCCCACATGGGACTGTGGTGACCGCGCCGAATGCGATTCTTGGGCGAGCTTGCTCGCGATGAGGGGCGCTGTGATCCTGATTATCACAGGTTGTATTTCGTTTTAATCTTTCCTTAACCGACCCCAACCAAACTGATGATCGTATTTCTCGATATTTCAAAGCGAAATTTTCCGCTTTAATTCGATAGATAACTCGCTAGTCTTGATCGCAGTTTTTACAGGATATGAGCAATGCAGCTACGCAACTCTTCTTCCCGCTATGGCTGGGTCAGTATCGTGATGCACTGGGGCGTTGCGCTGGTGGTGTACGGGCTGTTTGCGCTGGGCTTGTGGATGGTCGGCCTGGACTACTACAGCAGCTGGCGCAAAGATGCGCCGGACCTGCACAAGAGCATCGGCCTGGTGTTGCTGGCGGTGATGTTGCTGCGGGTGATCTGGCGCTTCGTCAGCCCGCCGCCACCGACCCTGGCCACCTACGGTCGCCTGACCCGCGTCGGTGCCAAGCTTGGCCATAGCGCGCTGTATTTCGGCCTTTTCGCCGTAATGATCGCCGGTTACCTGATTTCCACCGCAGACGGTGTCGGGATACCGGTGTTTGGTTTGTTCGAAGTCCCCGCGCTGGTGTCCGGACTGCCCGACCAGGCAGACGTCGCCGGCGAGATTCACCTGTACCTCGCCTGGGCGCTGGTAATTTTTTCCGGCCTCCATGCGTTGGCAGCATTGAAACACCACTTTATCGACCGTGACGCGACCCTCAAGCGAATGCTGGGGCGCCAAGCCTGATGTTCAACCTCGACTCCAAAGGAATAGAAAGCATGTTGAAAAAGACGCTCGCCGCCCTGGCAATCGGTTCCGCCCTGCTGACGGCTGGTCAGGCCATGGCTGCCGACTATGTGGTCGACAAGGAAGGCCAGCACGCCTTCGTCGACTTCAAGATCAGCCACCTGGGCTACAGCTACATCACCGGTACCTTCAAGGATATCGACGGCAAGTTCAGCTTCGACGCGGCCAAGCCGGAAGACAGCAAGATCGAATTCAACGTTCGCACCGCCAGCGTGTTCACCAACCACGCCGAGCGTGACAAGCACATCGCCAGCGGTGACTTCCTGAACGTGAGCAAGTTCGCCGACGCCAAGTTCGTTTCCACCAGCGTCAAGCCCACCGGCAAGAACGCCGATGGCAAGGAAACGGCTGATGTAGCCGGTAACCTGACCCTGCTGGGCGTCACCAAGCCGATTGTGGTCAAGGCCACGTTCCTGGGTGAAGGCAAAGACCCATGGGGCGGCTACCGTGCTGGCTTCGAAGGTACGACCAGCATCAAGCGTTCCGATTTCGGCAAACAGAAAGACCTGGGCCCATCGTCCGATGTGGTTGAGCTGTATGTGACCTTTGAAGGTGTCAAAGCGAAGTAATTTTCGCGCCTGACAAAAAAACGCCCCCGGCCTTACGGTCGAGGGCGTTTTTTTATTGCTGTATGAATAAGGTACAGCCAACCCCGAACCCCTGTGGGAGCGAGCCTGCTCGCGATAGCGTCGGATCAGCCAACAGAGATGTTCATCCATGCGCCGCCATCGCGAGCAGGCTCGCTCCCACATCAGGAATGTGTCCCATAGGGATATATGGGCTGTTCCAATAAAAATGCCCCTGATCGCGGGATCAGGGGCATTTTCTACGGCTTGGAAAACTCAGCGATTGCGGGTCAGCAGCGCTGGTTTCTCGCCCCGTGGGCGGCTGGGCAGTTGATCCAGCTGTTCAGGCGTCGGGAAACGATCGAGCTTCGATTCCTTGTGCATGATTTTCGGCTGGTTGCCGCGTGGGCTCTGCACTGCTGGTTCCTGGCGCGCCTGGTCGTCACGGGCCGGGCGGCGAGGGCGGGAGTCCTCGCGGCGAGCCTGACCGTCACGAGCGCCACCGCTACGTGGACCACTGCGCTTGCCCGATGGGCTGCCGTTGGCGGAGCCGCCGCCGTTGCGCGGGCCATTCTGACGACCCTGGGACTGACCACCGCGCGGAGCACCCGAGCCCTGGGCCGGGGCGCCTGGACGGCGACCGCGACCTTGAGAGGGTTTCTGCTGTGGCACGTAATCGACGCGGTTGCCAAAGTTGTCGATATCGTCGTCCAGGAACTCATCCGGGGCGCGATCGGCGGGAGGGCGAGGAGGTGTCTGGCGCTGCGCTTCGCGGGCCGGGGTACCTTCGCGAGGCTTGTGTTCACGGGCCGGACGTTCGCCACGGCCGTTGCCGGCCGGTTTTTCCTTACCCTTGTCCTTGCCTTTGTCCTTGCGACCGCCGCCGCTGCCGTTCGGGCCGTCGCCGCGTGGGCCACGGGCATTGCGTGGGTTACGCACGTCCGGACGCTCACGCACTTCAGGCTTTTCGGCCTCGATCGTGCTGGCATCGAAGCCCATCGGATCGCCGTCCGGGATCTTCTGCTTGGTCATGCGCTCGATGCTTTTGAGCAGCTTCTCTTCATCCGGCGCGACCAGCGAGATTGCCTCGCCCGAACGACCGGCCCGGCCGGTACGGCCGATACGGTGTACGTAGTCTTCGTCGACGTTCGGCAGCTCGAAGTTGACCACGTGGGGCAACTGGTCGATGTCCAGGCCGCGGGCGGCGATGTCGGTGGCAACCAGGATGCGCATCTCACCGGCCTTGAAGTCGGCCAGGGCTTTGGTACGGGCGTTCTGGCTCTTGTTGCCGTGGATCGCGACGGCCGGCAGGCCGTGCTTGTCCAGGTACTCGGCCAGGCGATTGGCGCCGTGCTTGGTACGGGTGAACACCAGAACCTGTTCCCAGGCACCCGTGGTGATCAGGTGTGCCAGTAACGCACGCTTGTGGCTGGCCGGCAGGCGGAATACACGCTGTTCGATACGTTCGACCGTGGTGTTCGGCGGCGTGACTTCGATGCGTTCCGGGTTGTGCAGCAGTTTGCTGGCCAGGTCGGTGATGTCCTTGGAGAACGTCGCCGAAAACAGCAGGTTCTGGCGCTTGGCGGGCAGGCGGGCCAGGACTTTCTTCACGTCATGGACAAAGCCCATGTCCAGCATGCGATCGGCTTCGTCCAGCACGAGGATCTCGACGTGGGACAGATCGACGCTGCCTTGACCGGCCAGATCCAGCAGGCGACCCGGGCAGGCCACCAGCACGTCGACGCCACGGGCCATGGCCTGGACCTGAGGGTTCATGCCGACGCCGCCGAAAATGCAGGCGCTGACGAATTTCAGGTCGCGAGCGTAGACCTTGAAGCTCTCGTGCACCTGGGCGGCCAGTTCGCGGGTTGGCGTCAGGACCAGTACGCGCGGCTGGCGCGGGCCGTGACGCTGGGATTTGTCCGGGTGACCGTTGGGGAATAGCCGCTCCAGGATCGGAAGGGCGAAACCGCCAGTCTTACCAGTACCTGTCTGTGCTGCGACCATCAGATCGCGACCTTGCAACACGGCGGGGATGGCCCGCTGTTGCACCGGGGTAGGCTCGGTGTAGCCGGCGGCTTCGATGGCGCCGACTAAAGCCTCGGAGAGACCGAGGGAAGCAAAGGACATGAGTAATCCTGTTTTAGTGAGGGCCTGGCCCAAGGGATGTCTTGCCTGGCGCGAATGACGTTCAACAAGACGTCATCCCGTCCGGTCCTGCCGGGTCTGGAAGGCGGGGCCGGACAAGGCTCGCGCGGGCTGAAAGCTGCGCTGTAGCGGTGTCGGGGTGCCTTTTGCAAGACCGGGCGTCCGGGCGTGAGCCTGGCGGGAAGGGGCGAGTATAACAGAGCAATCGCCTTGCGTTGCTTTCCTGCTGCTCAACGGCTGATTTCAGCGTCGCGCCGATGGGGCGCTGTCATAGCGAGCGCTCAGCTCGGCATAGGCTGGTTCACGTTTGAACCGTTTGAGTTCGGCGCTGAAGCGTTGTGCCAGCAAATCCATTCCGGCCTTGCGTCGTACCGCCAGATATTGGCTCTGGCGGCTCACAACCGTCGGGTTTTCGGTGATCTGGTCGTCCAGTTGCATCTGTTTGAGCAATTGCCGGCCCACTCGTCGATCGGTGATGAGCAGGTCGATCCGACCCAGTTGCAGCTTGCCGAAGTTGGCTTCATGGGTGGGCGCCGTTTCGCGCTTGAACAAGGTCGATTCCCGGAAGGCCTGGCTGTACAGGTAGCCGGGGGATGTACCGACGGTCAGGCCGTTCAGGTCGTCGAGCGTGCGAAACGGATGGGGCCGTGCGTTGGCATGGAACAGCACGAATTCGACTTCCGACAACGGTTCGCTGGGGTAGAGCAGCAGGGCTTCGCGCTCGTCGCTGCGAAAGATATCCAGAGCCCCATCCGCCAGGCCTTGCTCCAGCATCGCAAGGCAACGTTTCCAAGGCAGGAGCTGCCATTCGACATCGATTCCCAACCGCTTGAAGACAATGACCGCGGTTTCGTAGTCAAGGCCCATGATCTTGCCGCCTTCCTCGTAAACGTAAGGTGCCCAGGGCTCGGTGACGATGCGCAACTTCTCGGCCCGGGCAGCCATGCTCAGGCACAAGAGAAGAAAGACAGTCAGTAACCGGGCAATGATGGGCATGGCCGGAGGTTACGACGAGTGCACTACAAATAGCCAGAGCGCTCTGGCTTGCGGTTCAGTTGCTTTTTGCCTGCATCAGGTGCTGGTAGATCGCTTCGCGCCGCCGGCCCAATACCAGGCGGATCAACGGGTGGTTGAGCCAGCGTTTGAGTTCATGATCTTCCAACGGTTTTTTCAGGCGGTGCTCAACGTTTTCCAGGGCCTTTTCCCACCAGACCGGGGCGCAAGCCTGGTCGAACTGATTGGCGTGGCGATAGCAACCGTAGAGAATTTCGCGCATGAACTGCCGCTTTTGACCCGGCAATGCCACAGTGACGAGCTTATAGAGCAGGCGCTGCATGGTTGGGGGACGGGGAAGGGTTGCGGTGACCTGCCGTGTTTCATCCAGGGCTCGCTGACATACAGGCGCAGCATGGTGTTTATCGAGCCACGCCTTTGTCTTGGCGCGGAACAGCTGCTTGCGGCTCCAGTAGTGATGGATCAGGTCCGGACACTCGCGTACCTGCGCTTGGCGATAGGCCGCCACTGACAGGCAGAACTCTTCCAGGGTGTAGGCACCTTTTGCCATTGGATAAAACTCATCCATCAGGGCGATGGAGCGGTCCAGCACGTGCGCATCGCTGCAATGCATGCCGATCACTCCGGAGTTGAGCAAGGGCATGTCATCGTCCGCCAGGTGCCGTTGCCGCAGGGCTTGCGACAGGGTCACGTAAAGCTCGGCGTCCTTGTTGGCGCCATAGTTCAGAGTGATTGCGTTACAGAGCAGCGTACCTGGCTGGACGCGCCGGAACAGCTCCAGGGGCGAGCAATGGAAGAAGGTATCGGTATCGATCAGCAGGGCCAGTTCAGCTTCTTCGAGTACCTTCTGCATGACCACATGCTTGGCGCGAAAGTGATAGCCGTAGGGCTGGATCCAGGTTTGGCGGGTTTCGTTGTCCAGGGCGCGCAAGCGCACCGGCAGCCCGGTGTAAGGCATCGGGTTGTCGGTAAATACCTGGATGTCCAGCTTTTCATCCGGCGTCTCGCGCAGGCCGGCGATGGCACTGGCGATGCTGAATACTGCTTCCTGGTGATAGGTCTCGGCCCCGTAGACCAGATAAATGAGTTGTGGGGTCGTTGACCTTTGACCGTTTGGCATCGGCTGCAATCCTTGGTGTTCTCGGATAGTAAAAAGGCCTTGGTTTTCGCCAAGGCCTTGATCTACCACCACATTAAGCGTTAACGCGGCAGCTTGAGGTTGTTCCAGACCGCAAGGCTGGGCTCGGCCTGATTCAGGGTATAGAAATGCAGCCCTGGTGCACCACCCTGCAACAAACGCTCACACATTTGTGTGATGACCTCTTCACCGAAGCGCTGGATGCTGGTGGAGTCATCGCCATAGGCCTCCAGTTGCTTGCGGATCCAACGCGGGATCTCGGCACCGCAGGCGTCGGAGAAGCGCGCCAGCTTGCTGTAGTTGGTGATCGGCATGATTCCCGGTACGACAGGAATGTCCACACCCAGCCTGCGCACACGCTCGACGAAGTAGAAATAGCTGTCGGCGTTGAAGAAATACTGGGTGATGGCACTGTTCGCGCCAGCGTTGGCCTTGCGTACGAAATTGAGGAGATCATCTTCGAAATTGCGCGCCTGGGGGTGCATTTCCGGATAGGCGGCTACTTCAATGTGGAAATGATCGCCGGTTTCCTCGCGAATGAAACTCACCAGGTCATTGGCGTGGCGCAGCTCACCGCTGGCCATGCCCATGCCCGACGGCAGGTCACCGCGCAGGGCAACGATGCGCTGGATGCCGGCGGCCTTGTAACGGGTCAGGAGGTTGCGCAGATCGTCCTTGCTGTCACCCACGCAGGACAAGTGCGGAGCGGCGGGAATTTTGACCTCGCTTTCCAGCTGCAGCACGGTGTTCAGGGTGCGGTCACGGGTCGAACCACCAGCACCATAGGTGCAGGAGAAGAAGTCGGGGTTGTAGCTGGCCAGCTGACGAGCAGTGGCGATCAGTTTTTCATGTCCAGCATCGGTCTTGGTCGGGAAGAACTCGAAACTGTAGCGACGGTCTTGGGACATGGAGGGCCTCCAGCTGCGAGCTTCAAGCCACAAGCGTTCGGTATGCCGATTCTTGTGCTTGGCTTGTAACCCGCGGCTGCGTAATAGCGATGAAGAGGTAAGCCCCAAGCTTCAATCGCAAGTAAACAAACAGCTTTTACTTGCAGCTTGAAGCTCAAGGCTTGCAGCTGCTGTCAGTACCGGTAGGCGTGCGGCTTGAACGGGCCTTCGACGGTGACGCCGATGTAGTCAGCCTGTTGCTTGGTCAGCTTGGTGACCACACCGCCGAAACCGCGGACCATTTCCAGGGCCACTTCTTCGTCGAGTTTCTTGGGCAGTACTTCCACGGTCAGGCGCTCGGCCTTCTGAGCCGGTGGCAGGTCGGCGTATTTCTGGCCGAACAGGAAGATCTGGGCCAGGACCTGGTTGGCGAACGAACCGTCCATGATGCGGCTTGGGTGACCGGTGGCGTTGCCCAGGTTCACCAGGCGGCCTTCGGCCAGCAGGATCAGGTAGTCATCGTTCTGTGGGTCGAAGCTGCCAGCGCCAGTGCGGTGAACCTTGTGGACCTGTGGCTTCACTTCTTCCCACGCCCAGTTCTTGCGCATGAAAGCCGTGTCGATTTCATTGTCGAAGTGGCCGATGTTGCAGACCACGGCGCGCTTCTTCAGGGCCTTGAGCATGTTGGCGTCGCAGACATTGACGTTGCCGGTGGTGGTCACGATCAGGTCGATCTTGCCCAGCAGTGCCTTGTCGATGCTGGCTTCGGAGCCGTCGTTGTTACCATCGATGAACGGCGAAACCACCTCGAAGCCGTCCATGCAGGCCTGCATGGCGCAGATCGGGTCGACTTCGGACACCTTGACGATCATGCCTTCCTGGCGCAGGGACTGGGCCGAACCCTTGCCCACGTCGCCGTAGCCGATCACCAGGGCCTGCTTGCCCGACAGCAGGTGGTCGGTGCCGCGCTTGATGGCGTCGTTCAGACTGTGACGGCAGCCGTACTTGTTGTCGTTTTTGCTCTTGGTCACCGAGTCGTTGACGTTGATGGCCGGGATCTTCAGCTCGCCCTTGGCCAGCATGTCCAGCAGGCGGTGCACGCCGGTAGTGGTTTCCTCGGTCACGCCGTGGACCTTGTCCAGCACGGCCGGGTATTTCTTGTGCAGCAGCTCGGTCAGGTCGCCGCCATCGTCGAGAACCATGTTGGTGTCCCATGGCTGGCCATCCTTGAGGATGGTCTGCTCCAGGCACCATTCATATTCCTGCTCGGTCTCGCCTTTCCAGGCAAATACCGGGATACCGGCGGCGGCGATGGCGGCAGCGGCCTGGTCCTGGGTCGAGAAGATGTTGCAGGACGACCAGCGCACTTCGGCACCCAGGGCAACCAGGGTTTCGATCAGCACGGCAGTCTGGATGGTCATGTGGATGCAGCCAAGGATCTTCGCACCCTTGAGCGGTTGCTCGCCGGCGTATTTGCGACGCAGACCCATCAGGGCAGGCATTTCGGATTCGGCGATGATGATCTCGCGACGGCCCCAGGCAGCCAGGGACATGTCGGCGACTTTGTAATCGGTAAAAGCGGCAGGCGTGATGACAGCGCTCATGAAGAGCCTCCATTCGTAATGTATGCGAATGGGCGCCGTTGTGCGTTTAGTGTCCGTGCGGGTAACCCGTACGAACAACGCCCCATCCGAGCCTGACAGGTCGAGCCTGCTGCAGCGCCCCTCGGACAGGTGGCGGGAACGGCCCTATGGGATGGCCGGATAAAACGGGCCGATTATAACGGGCTAATCGGATCTTCCAAAGGGTTTCTGTCGGCAAATCAAAAATGCCGATGGACGTTATTGAAACAGCGACGTAGAGCCTGCCCGCCGGGTCTGCCATGATGCGGCTATTCAGCGGTCGATACTCAGGAGTGATCATGAATTTCCACACCCGCAAATGGGTCAAGCCCGAAGATCTCAACCCCAATGGCACGCTGTTCGGTGGCAGCCTGTTGCGCTGGATCGACGAAGAGGCGGCGATCTATGCCATCGTCCAGCTCGGCAACCAGCGTGTGGTGACTAAATACATCTCCGAGATCAATTTCGTCAGCGCCTCTCGCCAGGGCGACATCATCGAGCTGGGTATCACCGCCACCGAGTTCGGCCGCACCTCCATCACCCTGACCTGCGAAGTGCGCAACAAAATCACCCGCAAGAGCATCCTGACCGTCGAGAAGATGGTCTTCGTCAATCTCGGCGAAGATGGCTTGCCAGCGCCCCATGGCCGGACCGAGATCAAGTACGTCAAGGATCAGTTCAAGGATGCTGTAGTCGAGTGAGGGGGGCGGTTTCAAGGCCCAGGAACTTCAGTGCACCACTGAACAGCTCCGAACGCCGCGTGTCGTAGCTACATCACGCCACCGGTTCAGGAGCTGTATGAACACCCACGAAGAAGGCAAGACCCCTGACCTGTCGGCTCAGGAGCAACACGATGTGGACCGCAACCAGCCCCCGCGGGCGGCGGTGCTGCACGAAATCATCCGCACCCAGGGCAACCAGGAGCTGGAACGCAGTGTCGCCGCGCTCTGGTGGTCGGCCCTGGCAGCCGGATTGACCATGGGCCTGTCGTTGATGGCGATGGGGCTGCTCAACTCCCGACTGCCGGATCACGAAGGCTTCAAGGTGATCGCCAGTTTCGGCTACTGCGCCGGTTTTCTCGCGGTCATTCTTGCGCGCCAGCAGCTCTTCACTGAAAACACCCTGACCGCCGTGCTGCCGATCATGAGCAAGCCCACCCTGGGCAATTTCGGCCGTTTGTTGCGGCTGTGGGGGGTGGTGCTGGTGGGCAATCTGTGCGGTACCCTGCTGGTGGCCTACGTGATGTTGCACCTGCCGATCTTCGACCGCCGCACCGACCTGGCTTTCCTGGAAATCGGCCGCAAGGTCATGGAAAACGACACGGGCCAGATGTTCGCCAAGGGCATCATTTCCGGGTGGATGATCGCCACCATGGTCTGGATGATCCCCTCCATGGAAAGCGCCAAGATGTGGATCATCATTCTCATCACCTACCTGATGGCGCTCGGGGACTTCACCCACATCGTCGTCGGCTCGGCCGAAGTGTCCTACCTGGTCTTCGCCGGCCAGTTGTCATGGGAGGACTTCTGGCTGGTGTTCGCCGCGCCGACCCTGACGGGGAATATCATCGGCGGCAGTTGCATCTTCGCGCTGATCAGTCACGCACAGGTGCGCAGCGAGAGCGGCACGCCTAGTCGGCCGCACCCAGCGGGATCTCCTGGCGACGCTGGCGATAAATGAAATACACGGCGGTCAGCACGGTCAATCCGCCGACCAGGGCGCCGGTCCACGGCAGGTCGGCCAGGTTGACCCCGCTGGACACCACCAGGCCGCCGATCCAGGCACCGGTCGCGTTGCCAAGATTGAACGCGCTCTGGTTCAGGGTCGAACCGAGGTTCGGCGCTTCGTGGGCCTGATCGATGATCAGCAATTGCAGGATCGGGCACAGGGCGAAGGCGAATATCCCCCACAACACCAGCGTGATCGCCGCCGGGATCACGGATTGGCTGGTCTGGCTGAACGCCGCCAGTACCAGCACCACGGCCAGGGCCATGCCTACCAGTGACGGCAGCAGGCGTCGGTCCGCCAGGCGCCCGCCAAGAAAGCTGCCCGCCGTCAATCCGACCCCGAACAACAGCAACATGATCGTAATGCCGTGGGGGCTGACGCCGGTGATGTCCTGCAGGATGGGCGCGATGTAGGTGAAAACGCTGAACAGGCTGGTGGACGCCAGCACGCTCATGCCCAGAGCGAGCAGCACGTTCGCCTTGCCCAGGACCTTGAACTCGCTGGCGAGGTTGGCTTTTTCCATGGGTATCTCCCTGGGCAGCCAGGCCCATTGGGCAATGGCAGCGATCACGCCGATCACCGA
The DNA here is from genome assembly GCF_021271205.1 of Pseudomonas uvaldensis. Taxonomy (GTDB): domain Bacteria; phylum Pseudomonadota; class Gammaproteobacteria; order Pseudomonadales; family Pseudomonadaceae; genus Aquipseudomonas; species Aquipseudomonas uvaldensis. The sequence continues at coordinate 196,115 of NZ_JAIWKS010000005.1, read as the reverse complement.
CACCGCCCAGAACGTCGAGCGCCAGCCGGCGTATTGTCCCAATGCCGTGCCCAGCGGTACGCCCAGGACATTGGCCAGGGTCAGACCGGTAAACATCATCGCGATGGCCTGGGCCCGTTTGTTCGGCGCCACCAGCCCGGCAGCTACCACCGAGCCGATACCGAAAAATGCGCCGTGACACAAAGCGGTGATGACCCGCGCAGCCATCAGGGTGAGGTAGTTCGGGGCCAGCGCGCAGAGCACGTTGCCCAGAATGAACATCAATGTCATGCCCAGCAGCGTGGCCTTGCGCGGCATGTTGGCGGTGCCGACCGCGAGCACCGGCGCGCCGAACACGACGCCCAGGGCATAGCCCGTAATCAGCAGCCCGGCCTGGGGGATACTCACGGCCAGGTCGCGGGCGACATCCGGTAGCAGCCCCATGATGACGAATTCGGTGGTGCCGATGCCGAAAGCGGCAACGGCCAGGGCAAGCAAGGCGAGTGGCATGCGCAAGGTCTCTGTCTGTAGTCTTGACGCTCTGATCAGGCATACGCATGCCGATGCCCTTCGAGCAAACGGGGGCAGCAGCGAAATTATTGGAATTGATTTATGCGCAACTGAATGCGGCGTGGTCGTTTGCAGTATAAACAGCTGTCGACGGATCGCGAAAAAATCATCGGTCGTTTGACGGGTACGAAAAGGAGTGTGCTGTGCTTGCAACGGTCCTGATGTTGGTGGCGGCGCTGTTGTACGCGCTATTTGAAAGAACCTTTTGGTCGGCTGCGGCTCTTAGCCTGCGCACTGGTGTTGGTCGGCATGCTGGTGATGAAGCGCTGACCGGAGACCGGATCCCTGATTTATCCATGAAACCCAAAGAAGGAACTGCGTCATGACGGTTGCCCTGTGGTGTATTTTGATCGCCATCATCCTGCCTTACGTGTGCATTGCCATCGCCAAGATCGGCGGAAGATACCGGTTGCAGGATAACCACGACCCCCGGGATTTCCTGGAGAGTCTCGAAGGCGCACCCCGGCGTGCCTATGCCGCGCATCTGAACAGCTTTGAAATCACCCCGGCATTCGCCGCCGCTGTGATCGTTGCGCACCTGGCCGGCAATGCCGAACTGGTGACCATCAACGTGCTGGCGGTGCTGTTCATCACCAGTCGTCTGCTCTACATCATTTGCTACCTGGCGGACTGGGCAATCCTGCGTTCTCTGGTGTGGTTGGTGGGGCTGGGGCTCATCGCCAGTTTCTTCTTTGTTTCGATCTGAGCCTGTTGATTTCGTTGTTGCCTGTGGGGGCCCCACAGGCAACACGACGCTCAAGGATTAGCTGTCACGGTATTCGACACCTGCGGCACTTGCGGCAATGGCATGCCCTTGGGCCAGAGCATCCAGATCTGGCCCTGTTGCTTCATGTCCCCGGCCAGTTCCCCCGCGGCTTCGCCGGTACCCCAGAACAGGTCCGCCCGGACCTCGCCGGCAATGGCGCCACCGGTGTCCTGGGCGGCGACCGGTCGGTTCAACGGGGTTCCATCGGGTCGAGTGGTGGACAACCACAACAGGCTCCCCAGCGGGATCACCTTGCGGTCCACCGCCACGCTATAGCCGGCAGTCAACGGTACATTCAGCGAGCCGCGTGGCCCTTCGTTGCTGTCGGGGTTGCGGTTGAAGAACACGTAGCTGGGATTGCTGCCCAGCAACTCGGGAATCCGGGTCGGGTGGGCCTTGGCCCAGGCGCTGATGGTGCCCATGGTCACCTCTTCTTTCTTCAACTCGCCCTGTTCCACCAGCCAACGGCCGATGGGGCGGTAAGGGTGGCCGTTCTGGTCGGCATAGCCGATGCGCAACAGGCGACCGTCATCGAGTCGAATGCGGCCCGAGCCCTGGATTTGCAAAAATTGCAGGTTCATCGGGTCGGTCAGCCAGGCGATCACGGGCGCCTTCACGCCGTTGTTTTCGATGGCGGCAGCGTCGTCGTAGGGCTTGAGCACCCGGCCCTCGAGGCGGCCGCGCAGGCGTTTGCCCTTGAGCTCGGGGTAGATGCTGTCCAGCGACACAATGATCATGTCGTCAGGTACGCCGTACACTGGCACGTTGGCAGCGGCGGTTCGGGTCAGGCTGCCGGGGTAAACCGGCTCGTAATAACCGGTGATCAAGCCGTTGGGGCTGTTATCCCCGGAACGCAGGCCATAGACGTCCAGGTGTTGCTTCAGAAATTTGCGCACATCGGCGGCCACCAGCGGCACATTGGCCGCTGCCGCGCAGGTCGCGCCCCAGGTCGCATCGGCCTTGAGCCGGGTGCATGCACTGCGCCAGGAACCGAAACCGGCCAGCAGGTCTTCATTGGAGACCGTCGGCAACGCTTCCCACGGTGCACTGACATAAGTGGCGAGTGCATGAGTCTTGGGCTCCTCGGTTTTTTCGCCGCGGTTGCAGGCGCTCAACAAGGCAATGAGCGAGAGGGACAGTGCCAGGCTTTTATGCCAGGTCTTGAAGCGGTTCATGAAATGTCCTTCGCGGATGGCGTGCATGTTCAGGGCATGCAGACAACCGCATTGTGAATAGGGCTATTGGTCTTTGCCGGCGACACGAGGATACTGGCTGCCGTTTCCCGACCCGAGGCCAAGATGTTTGCAAAACGTTTTTCCGTGGCTGTGCTGGCCTGCCTGATGCTCTCCGCTTGCGGCGGTGTCGACCCCAACTCTCCATTGGGCCAGCGCAAGGCTATTTTCAAGCAGATGCTCAAGACCAATGAAGAACTGGGCGGTATGTTGCGCGGTCGCGTTCCGTTCAATGGTCCGCGTTTCGCCGAAGGCGCGGTGCAACTGGATCAACTGTCCCGCGAGCCGTGGAAGCATTTCCCGCAAGTACGCGAGGAGGATCACACCAGCGCCCGGGATGAGGTCTGGCAAAAGCAGGCGCGCTTCCAGGAACTGGCCCGTAGCCTGGAGGTAGCCACCGCTGAGTTGGTGGCTGCCAGCAAGGTTCAGCCCTACAGGGCCAGTTACCTGGGCCCGGCGGTGCAGAAAGTAGAAGACGCCTGCAGTGCCTGCCATAAAGAGTTTCGGGATTACTGAAGGCGTTCGTTCATTTATCCAGCTCCTCCACGGCTTCCTGCAATTCCTTGCGGGAAGCCGCCAGTTTATCCTTGCGCTTGTTGATCCGCTCCGGATCACCTTTCTTCATGGCTTTCTCCAGGTCCTCCTGGCGACGACTGACCTCGTGCTTGGCTTCGAGCACCTTGTTTTCACGCTCCTTGCGCAAGGAGGCGTCGGTGCAATGGGTGGTAACCTCGTTCAGCGCGGTTTCCAGGCCGGCCTGCTGGTCCTGGTTGCCCTGGGACTTGGCCAGTTCGATCTGGTTGACGATGCCTTGACGCTTGGCGGCGCAGCCAGTGAGTTCCGGTACTTGCTCGTCCGCCCACAGGGGGGCGGCCATGACGCTGCATAAGGCCAGCAGGATAGCGGGTGGCAGGAAATTCATAGCAACTCCAAAAAACAAATCCGTGAAAGCGCGCGATTCATCCGGCTCAGGTGCGCTGTTGGAACGCACACGTGCCCCTTGGGTTCAACCGCACGGGCCGATCAAAAACCGTCGATCCCGGCAGCCCGCAATACTTCGCTCAACGCTCGTACCTGCGGGTCGCGGAAAAAAGCGCTCAATTGCGCAGCACGTCCCGGCCCGATACCGGCCTCGGCTTGCCACTGTTCGGTGTCACGCTCGGCCAGCGCGTGCCATGGCCCTTCCAGCCGGGCTTCACCGACAGGCGGCAGGCCCAGCGCCTTGAGCCATTGTCCGAACGGCCGTTGGCGAGCACTGTGCAGGCCTTCGAGCAGACGGGCTGCGCTGCGTTCGCTGAAGCCGGTCATGTTAGCAAGCTCGGCGGCATCGAGTGTCATCCAATCCAGCAATCCGTCGAGTCGACCCGCAGTCAGGAGTTTTTCCCAGGTGCCGGGGCCGACATGGGGCAGGGCAAGTCCCTGCTTGCCGCTTAGCCAGTTCAGGCGCGCAAGAAATTGGCTCTCGCAGCCTGGTGTCGGTTGCCAGCAACTCAGCAAGTGATGGTCGGCTGCCACCGGGACATTGACGTCCTCCCGCACGATGCTGCGCAGCACGACGCTGTCGAGGCGCGGAATGGTCAGTCCGGCCAGGCTGATGGCGACCTGGTCGCCGGGACGGATGTCCATTTCCTCCCATTGCTTGAGGGAGCTGACGCTCACTCGGCGGATCCTGCGGTCGTCCAGCAGGACGGGCTCAAGTTCCAGTACTGGGGTGATGCGCCCGGTTCGACCGATGTTGAAGCGCACCTTCCTCACCCCGGTCAGGGCCTGGGCATAAGGGTATTTCCAGGCCACGCTCCAGGACGGCGGCCGGGCTTGCCAGCGGTTGGCCGGTGGGCGGCGGCTCTGGCGCAGGACGATCCCGTCGCTGGCGAAGGGCAGCGGAGTGCGATACCAGTGGTCGCGCCAATGTTCGGCATCGGCCAATGCCCGGACAGGTTGGTTGTAGTCGAGGGTGCCGGCGAAACCCAGCTCAGCCAGCGCGGCCATTCGTCCGGGCAGGGTGTCAGGCCCTTCCGGCCATTCCCAGACAAAAAGACCAATGTCCGACGCTTCCTGCGCGGTCAGGTTGCTGCGTGCTATCAGGCCCGCCACGGTTGCGCGGGCGTTGAGACTGCCGGTTTCGGCCTGGACGTGGGTGCCCAGGCGCCAATACAGCTCGCCCTGTACGAGCAGGTTCCGAGGTTGGCGCAGCCGTTGCGGGATGGCGCCGATTTTGCGCGCGTTGGAGGTCCAGTCCTGACCTAGGATGCCATCCCCGCGGCTGATCGCCTGGTGCAGGCGTCCGTCGCGGTAGACCAGGGTTACCGCCACGCCGTCGACTTTCGGTTGCACCCAGACGTCCTTTCGACCATTCAGCCAGGCTTGTACGGCAGTCGCATCCTTGAGCTTTTCAAGGCCGGTATGGACCACCGGGTGCGGCACTTTTCCCCGCGCCGTACGCAAAGGATCGGTTGGCGTGCGCAGGTCGACGCAACTGCGCCAATGCTCCAGTTGTGCGCGGGACTGATCGTAAAGCTCGTCGGCCACCAGCGATTGGCCGAGGCGATGATAACTGTCGTCCCAGGCGTCGATCTGCCGTTGCCGGGCTTCGATTTCTGCCTGGGTACGTTCGACCGGCCAGTCAGGACAGGGCGCCGCGATAGCAGGGGCAGCGATGAAAAGTGAAAAGAGCAGCGCGTGAAATAACGATGGCATTGAAGCATCCTTGCTTGGTCAGGTCTTTCAAGGCTAGCCACGGTTGCGCAAGCTGCGAGGCCTGGAGCGTTACCGAACGTTGCGGTGCTGATGGCAACGTCGTGGCGGTACAGTGCAGCGTGATTTAGCCGTGCAACTGTCCCTTGAACCTGTCGTCGGGCCGGGCAGAATGGCGTTTCGATCCACCCTGCCAGGAGTGCCCGCGATGGACCTGACGACACTTGCCGTTTTTATTCCGGCTTGCTTTGCGTTGAACATGGCGCCTGGGCCGAACAACCTGCTGTCCATCAGCAACGCCTCGCGTTATGGCTTTGTGCGGGCGTGCAGTGGTGGCATCGGTCGGCTGCTGGCATTTGCGATCATGATTGCCCTGGCCGCGGCCGGACTGACCGCAGTGCTGCACACCTCGGAACTGTTGTTCCTGGGGATCAAGGTTGTTGGCGCCGGCTATCTGTTCTATCTCGCCGTACAGCTGTGGCGTGCGCAACCTCAGGCCGGTGAAGAGACAACGGTCGGCTCGATGGGCATGGGGCGTCTGGCGCGCCAGGAGTTTCTGGTGGCCATCGGCAACCCGAAGGCGATCCTGCTGTTCACGGCGTTCCTGCCCCAATTCGTCGACCGTTCCGGCACCGTCGTCCAGCAGTTCTCTGTATTGGGCGGGCTGTTCCTGGCGTTGGAGTGCATCGCCATCGGTTTGTATTGCTACATGGGGATCTACGCGCGGCGACTATTCGCCCACCCCAGCGGCAAGCGTCTGTTCAACCGGCTGTGTGCTGGCTTGTTGGCCAGTGCGGCTTCGTTTTTACTGGTGGCCCGGCGGACGTAGCTTATCTCCCCCCCTCGGTGGAGGGAGAAACATCCGGAATGAAAAAGCCCCTGGCGAACGGGTCGCCAGGGGCTTTTTATCTCAACGGGTATTACAGGCCGGCAGCAGCGCGCAGGGCGTCGGCGCGGTCGGTTTTTTCCCAGGTGAAGGTGGTGAAGGTATCACCATCGACAGTCTTGGTCTGCGGCGTACGGCCGAAGTGGCCATAGGCTGCGGTTTCCTGGTACATCGGGTGCAGCAGGTCAAGCATGGTGGTGATGGCGTATGGACGCAGGTCAAACACTTCGCGGACCAGCTTGATGATCTTGTCGTCACCGATCTTGCCGGTACCGAAGGTGTTCAGCGAGATCGACGTAGGCTGGGCAACACCGATGGCGTAGGACACCTGGATCTCGCAGCGTTCGGCCAGGCCGGCGGCGACGATGTTCTTGGCCACGTAGCGGCCGGCATAGGCCGCCGAACGGTCGACCTTCGATGGATCCTTGCCGGAAAACGCGCCACCGCCGTGACGGGCCATGCCGCCGTAGCTGTCGACGATGATCTTGCGTCCGGTCAGGCCGCAGTCACCCACCGGACCACCGATGATGAAGTTGCCGGTCGGGTTGATGTGGAACTGGGTGTCCTTGTTCAGCAACTCGGCAGGCAGCACGTGCTTGACGATCAGCTCCATCACGCCTTCGCGCAGGTCTTTGTAGGACACTTCCGGGTTGTGCTGGGTCGACAGCACGATGGCGTCGATGCCAACCACCTTGCCATTCTCGTAACGGCAAGTGACCTGAGATTTGGCATCCGGACGCAGCCACGGCAGCAAGCCGGACTTGCGGGCTTCGGCCTGGCGCTGCACCAGTTGGTGCGAGAACGTGATCGGCGCCGGCATCAACACGTCGGTTTCGTTACTGGCATAACCGAACATCAGGCCCTGGTCGCCGGCGCCCTGGTCTTCAGGCTTGCTGCGGTCAACGCCTTGGGCGATGTCCACCGACTGCTTGCCGATGATGTTCATTACGCCGCAGGTTGCGCCGTCGAAACCGACGTCGGAGCTGTTGTAGCCGATGCCCAGGATGACGTCGCGGACGATCTGTTCCAGGTCGACCCAGGCCGAAGTGGTCACTTCGCCGGCAATGATCGCCACGCCCGTTTTCACCAGAGTCTCGCACGCCACGCGGGCGAACTTGTCTTCAGCAATGATGGCGTCCAGCACCGCATCAGAAATCTGGTCGGCGATTTTGTCCGGATGCCCTTCAGACACGGACTCGGAGGTGAAAAGGGAGTATTCGCTCATCTCGATGTTTTCCTACAAGTTACCGATGGTGAGTGTCACCAGCCGGCCGCTGAAAATGGCGGACCTGGATCTGGAAACCATTTCGTAAGCCTACATAGAGGCTTTCCCCGGGCACGAGGCCCGCAGTGGTGGCCCAACGGGCCAGGTCGTCCTGTTCGAACCCCAGCCAGAGATCACCGCAGGCCTCCCTGGCCCAGCTCTGATTGTGGCTGCATAACTCTGTCACCAACAGGCTTCCGCTCGGTCGCAACAGGCCGGCCATGTGCTTGAGTGCATCGGCCGGAGCGGCGAAATGATGAAGTACCATGTTCAACACGACGCAGTCGCCTTGCAGGTGCACGCCACCCAAAGCATCGGCCAAACGCAGGCTGACATTAGTCAGGTTTTCACGTTCGCACACCTGGCGAGCCAGATCGAGCATGGCCGGGCTGTTATCCAGCGCCGTGACCTGGCTGAAACGTCGTGCCAGTTCCGGCAGGAACGCACCGTCGCCGGGGCCGACCTCGATGGCCGTGGCTGTAGGCTCGAAGCTCAGTTTGTCGAGCAGCGCCAGGACACTTTCGCGGTACTGCGGCAAGCCCGCGATGAGGTCTTGCTGGGCACGAAACTTTTCCGCCACACGTGCGAAAAAATCCTGGCTGGCCGCGGCCCGTTGTCCGTGCACCTGGGCGATACGAGCCTGAACGTCCGTCGGCAGGGTCAGTTCGTCCACTTCCTCAAGCAATGCAGCGTGCAGCTTGCCACCCATAAGATCGGTGTGGGGCAGGGCGCGGCGGTAGAAAATGGCGTTGCCTTCACGACGGGTCGCCACCAGGTCGGCCTGGGCGAGGACCTTGAGGTGATGGCTCATGCCGGACTGACCGATGCCGAAGATCTGCGCCAGTTCCAGCACGCCGAATGAGTCATTGGCCAGGGCGCGCAATACATTGAGCCGCAGCGGGTCGCCACCGGCCTTGCAAAGGGCCGCCAGTTCGTCGCTAGGGTGATGCTGGATGGAGGGCGCGCGTAAGTTCATAACGCGGCAGTCTAGACAGGGGGTGGCATCACCGCAAGTTCAATATCAAAAACTTTTGATATTGCTCGATAAATGGCACTTCGCTGGTCTTTATGGACTCTACAAGCTTCCAGTGGACAGGTTTCACCTGGCGAAAGCGACTTTATCCACCCGAAAAACCGCTCTGGACGTCTATCTGTCATTGCTCCCAGGGGGTGGGTGAGGGAAAATGCACGCCTTTTTTCAGTTTCGTTATTCACTTACTCAATTCCCGCAGGAGAACAGCGATGCCCAGCCGTCGTGAGCGTGCCAATGCCATTCGTGCCCTCAGCATGGATGCCGTGCAGAAAGCCAACAGCGGCCATCCCGGTGCCCCGATGGGCATGGCGGATATCGCCGAGGTGCTGTGGCGCGACTACCTCAAGCACAGCCCGGCCAATCCGGCTTTCGCTGACCGTGACCGCTTTGTGCTGTCCAACGGCCATGGTTCGATGTTGATCTACTCGCTGTTGCATTTGACCGGTTATGACCTGTCGATCGACGACCTGAAGAACTTCCGCCAACTGCATAGCCGCACCCCGGGCCATCCGGAATACGGCTACACCCCAGGCGTGGAAACCACCACCGGTCCGCTGGGCCAGGGCCTGGCCAATGCCGTGGGCTTTGCCCTGGCGGAAAAAGTCCTGGCGGCGCAATTCAACCGTCCGGGGCACAAGGTCGTCGACCATCACACCTACGTTTTCCTGGGTGATGGCTGCATGATGGAAGGCATTTCCCATGAGGTCGCCTCCCTGGCCGGTACTCTGGGCCTGGACAAGCTGATCGCTTTCTACGACGACAACGGCATTTCCATCGACGGCGAAGTCGAAGGCTGGTTCACCGACGACACCCCGAAACGCTTCGAAGCCTATAACTGGCTGGTGATTCGTAACGTCGACGGCCACGATCCGGAAGAGATCAAGACCGCCATCGAAACGGCTCGCAAAAGCGCCCAGCCGACCCTGATCTGCTGCAAGACCACCATCGGTTTCGGCTCGCCCAACAAACAAGGCAAGGAAGACTGCCACGGCGCCCCGCTGGGTGCCGAGGAAATCGCTCTGACCCGTGCCGCGTTGAAATGGGAACACGGTCCATTCGAAATCCCGGCCGACATCTATGCCGAATGGGACGCCAAGGAAAAAGGTCGTGCGTTGGAAGCCGACTGGGATCAGCGTTTCGCCGCCTATTCCGCCGAATTCCCTGAGCTGGCCAACGAGCTGGTGCGTCGTCTCAGTGGCGAGCTGCCGGCCGACTTCGCCGAAAAAGCCTCGGCCTACATCGCCGAAGTGGCTGCCAAGGGCGAAACCATCGCCAGCCGCAAGGCCAGCCAGAACACCCTGAATGCCTTCGGCCCGCTGTTGCCGGAGCTGCTGGGCGGTTCGGCCGACCTGGCCGGTTCCAACCTGACCCTGTGGAAAGGCTGCAAAGGTGTCAGCGCCGAAGACGCCAGCGGCAACTACATGTACTACGGCGTGCGTGAGTTCGGCATGAGCGCCATCATGAACGGCGTAGCCCTGCACGGCGGCCTGGTGCCTTACGGCGCCACCTTCCTGATGTTCATGGAGTACGCTCGCAACGCCGTGCGCATGTCGGCGCTGATGAAAAAGCGCGTGCTCTATGTGTTCACCCACGACTCCATCGGCCTGGGCGAAGACGGCCCGACTCACCAGCCGATCGAGCAACTGGCAAGCCTGCGCTGCACCCCGAACCTGGACACCTGGCGCCCATGCGACGCCGTGGAGTCGGCGGTGGCCTGGAAATACGCCATCGAGCGTAACGATGGCCCATCGGCGCTGATCTTCTCCCGTCAGAACCTGCAGCACCAGCCCCGCGAAGCGGGTCAGATCGACGAAATCGCCCGTGGCGGCTACGTGCTCAAGGACTGCATTGGCGAGCCTGAGCTGATCCTGATCGCCACCGGTTCGGAAGTCGGCCTGGCCGTCCAGGCTTACGACAAGCTGACCGCACAGGGCCGCAACGTACGCGTGGTGTCCATGCCGTGCACCAGCGTGTTCGATGCCCAGGACGCCGGCTACAAGCAGTCGGTGCTGCCGCTGCAAGTCAGCGCCCGGATCGCCATCGAGGCCGCTCACGCCGATTATTGGTACAAGTACGTGGGCCTGGAAGGCCGCGTGATCGGCATGACCACCTATGGTGAGTCCGCGCCTGCGTCGGCGTTGTTCGAGGAGTTCGGTTTCACCCTGGAAAATATCTTGGGTCAGGCTGAAGAATTGCTGGAAGACTAAGTCCAGGCATGCATCGCCTGTTCTGACGCCATCGCGGGCAGGCTCGCTCCCACAAGGATCTTCACCGACCCTGTGGGAGCGAGCCTGCTCGCGATAGCGTCGGTTCAGCCAACGCTGCCCTGATGGATTCACCCTGGTCAGAGAATCCCATGCCCCAACCGCGTCCCTACAAAGTTGCACTCAACGGCTACGGCCGGATTGGTCGTTGCGTCTTGCGTGCGTTGTTCGAGCGAGGGGCGAAGGCCGGGTTCGAAATTGTGGCGATCAACGATCTGGCCGACATGGCCAGTATCGAATACCTGACACGCTTCGACTCCACCCACGGTCGGTTTCCCGGTGACGTGCGGGTCGACGGCGATTGTCTGCATATTAATGGCGACTGCGTGAAAGTCCTGCGCAGCGCTACCCCCGAAGGCATCGATTGGGCGTCCCTGGGTGTCGATCTGGTGCTCGAGTGTTCCGGTGCCTACCACACCCGCGAAGATGGCGAGCGTTTCCTCGCGGCCGGTGCGCCACGGGTACTGTTCTCCCAGCCGATGGCCAGCGAAGCGGATGTGGATGCCACCATCGTCTACGGCGTGAACCAGGATTGCCTGACCGGACATGAGCTGCTGGTGTCCAACGCCTCCTGCACCACCAACTGCGGCGTTCCGCTGTTGCGTCTGCTGGACCAGGCCATCGGCCTGGAGTATGTATCGATCACCACCATCCACTCAGCGATGAACGACCAACCTGTGATCGACGCCTATCACCATGAAGACTTGCGCCGCACCCGTTCGGCGTTCCAGTCGGTGATTCCGGTGTCCACTGGTCTGGCGCGGGGCATCGAACGGCTGCTGCCGGAACTTGCTGGGCGAATTCAGGCCAAAGCGGTGCGGGTGCCGACGGTGAACGTGTCTTGCCTCGACATGACGATGCAGACCGTGAGCGATACCGACGCCACCGAGGTCAACCGGATCCTGCGCGATGCCGCCACCAGCGGCCCGCTCAAAGGCCTTCTGGCCTATACCGAGTTGCCCCATGCCAGTTGTGATTTTAACCATGACCCACATTCGGCCATCGTCGATGCCAGCCAGACCCGTGTCTCCGGGCCACGGCTCGTGAACATCCTGGCCTGGTTCGACAACGAATGGGGTTTTGCCAATCGAATGCTGGACGTTGCCGAACATTATCTGCAAGCAGCGACTTCGCGTTCTGCTTCCAACAAACCTGCTCTCTAACTAAACAGTTATCCAGGAATTGCGACCCATGACCGTGTTGAAGATGTCCGACCTCGATCTGCAAGGTAAGCGCGTACTGATCCGCGAAGACCTCAACGTCCCCGTCAAGGACGGTGTCGTCACCAGCGACGCGCGTATCCTGGCTTCGCTGCCGACCATCAAGCTGGCCCTGGAAAAAGGCGCGGCCGTGATGGTCTGCTCGCATTTGGGCCGTCCAACCGAGGGCGAGTTCTCGGCCGAGAACAGCCTCAAGCCGGTGGCCGACTACCTGAGCCGCGCCCTGGGCCGCGAAGTGCCGCTGGTGGCGGATTACCTGGGCGGCGTGGACGTGAAGGCCGGCGACGTCGTGCTGTTCGAAAACGTACGCTTCAACAAGGGCGAGAAAAAGAACGCCGACGAACTGGCCCAGCAGTACGCTGCCCTGTGCGACGTGTTCGTGATGGACGCCTTTGGTACCGCGCACCGTGCCGAGGGTTCGACCCATGGCGTGGCGAAGTTCGCCAAGATCGCGGCGGCGGGCCCATTGCTGGCCGCCGAACTGGATGCGCTGGGCAAGGCCCTGGGCGCCCCCGCCAAGCCGATGGCCGCCATCGTGGCCGGTTCCAAGGTCTCTACCAAGCTCGACGTGCTGAACAGCCTGAGCCAGATCTGCGACCAATTGATCGTAGGTGGCGGTATCGCCAACACCTTCCTCGCGGCGGCCGGTCATCCGGTCGGCAAGTCCCTGTACGAACCGGATCTGCTGGACACCGCCCGTGAAATCGCCGCCAAGGTCAGCGTGCCGTTGCCCGTGGATGTAGTGGTTGCCAAGGAATTCGCTGAAAGCGCTGCCGCCACCGTCAAGGCCATCGCCGATGTAGCCGAAGACGACATGATTTTGGACATTGGCCCACAGACCGCGGCCAACTTCGCCCAATTGCTGAAATCTTCCCAGACTATTCTGTGGAACGGTCCGGTCGGTGTATTCGAGTTCGACCAGTTCGGCAACGGCACCAAGGTCTTGGCCCAGGCCATCGCTGAAAGCGCTGCGTTCTCCATTGCCGGTGGTGGCGATACCCTGGCGGCCATCGACAAGTACGGCGTGGCCGAGCAGATTTCCTACATTTCGACGGGCGGCGGTGCGTTCCTCGAATTCGTCGAAGGCAAAGTGCTGCCGGCGGTAGAAGTCTTGGAAAGCCGGGCCAAGGCCTGAGATTCCGATGACCAGGCAAGGGAGTGTTCCGATGGTCAAAACGTGGATGCTTTTGTCACTGACCGTGGCCCTGACCGCTTGCGGCAGTCAGCCGCAAGCCACCCCGGAGCCGGCCCCCAGTGAGCCCGCGTCGGGCTGCTACCAGGCGGACTGGCAAGCGGAAACCAACCCGGTCCTGAACAAGCGTTCGGGGCCGGACGGTCTGGACAAATACGAAACGCAAACCCCGGCCAAGGAACATGGTTGTCCTTGACGGGTCTGACCCTTTAACTCAGGGCTGGCGGCGTGTGTCGTCAGTCGAGGAACACGGATGAAAGGCTTTATCGCCGTCATGGCGTTGGCATTGCTGGCCGGTTGCGCGCAGTTGAATCTGCTGCATCCGTCCGAGCCTGTGGCGGGCTGGACCACCTGGACTTGCGACAGCGAAGCCAAGGTGATCTGGCGCTACACCGATGACGCCCACAAGACCGTCGATGTCCGCCTCGGCGGCGCCGAGCAGGTCTATCGCCTGAAACTGGAACCGGGGGCGTCGGGTGCGCTGTACAGCGACGACATGCTGGCGTTCCACATCAAGGGCGAGGAAGGCCTGGCGTACTGGGTCGCGACCAATGACCTGATCGGGCGTGGCTGCAAGGCCGATTGACTCACAGAGATCCAGTGTGGGAGCGGGCTTGCTCGCCAATGCAGTGGATCAGCTTGCACATTCGTTGAATGTGAAACCGCATTCGCGAGCAAGCCCGCTCCCACAGGGCGCCCTGTAGTTTCGAGAATTTTGCTTCACCGAACACCCGGGCCGGGGACACCCCCCGATCCGCAATGACTTGAAGAGCCGCCGCCGCTCCGGCAGGCTGGCACGATTAACGACCCTCGACCGGGAGAGACACACAATGGCACTTATCAGCATGCGTCAGATGCTGGACCACGCAGCCGAGTTCGGCTACGGCGTTCCAGCCTTTAACGTCAACAACCTCGAGCAGATGCGCGCCATCATGGAAGCCGCTGACAAGACTGACTCTCCGGTGATCGTCCAGGCTTCGGCCGGTGCGCGCAAATACGCCGGTGCGCCATTCCTGCGTCATCTGATCCTGGCGGCGATCGAAGAATTCCCGCACATCCCGGTGTGCATGCACCAGGACCACGGCACCAGCCCGGACGTCTGCCAGCGCTCCATTCAACTGGGCTTCAGCTCGGTGATGATGGACGGCTCCCTGGGCGAAGACGGCAAGACCCCGACCGACTACGAATACAACGTGCGCGTCACCCAGCAGACCGTTGCCATGGCCCACGCCTGCGGCGTTTCGGTGGAAGGCGAATTGGGTTGCCTGGGCTCGCTGGAAACCGGCATGGCCGGTGAAGAAGACGGCATCGGCGCCGAAGGCGTGCTGGACCACAGCCAGATGCTGACCGACCCGGAAGAAGCCGCCGACTTCGTGAAGAAGACTCAGGTCGACGCCCTGGCCATCGCCATCGGCACCAGCCACGGCGCCTACAAGTTCACCAAGCCGCCTACCGGCGACGTGCTGGCCATCGACCGCATCAAGGAAATCCACAAACGCATCCCCAACACCCACCTGGTGATGCACGGCTCGTCCTCGGTGCCGCAAGAGTGGTTGGCGATCATCAACCAGTACGGTGGCGACATCAAGGAAACCTACGGCGTACCGGTTGAAGAAATCGTCGAAGGCATCAAGCACGGCGTGCGCAAGGTCAACATCGACACCGACCTGCGCCTGGCCTCCACCGGCGCCATGCGCCGCCTGATGGCGACCAACCCGAGCGAATTCGACCCACGCAAATTCCTCGGCGCCACCGTGACCGCCATGCGTGATGTATGCATCGCGCGTTATGAAGCGTTCGGCACTGCGGGTAATGCTTCGAAGATCAAGCCGATCTCGTTGGAAGGCATGTATCAGCGGTATCTGAAGGGTGAGTTGAACGCTAAGGTCAACTGATTTTCAAGTGTCATAAAAAACCCGCAGTGATGCGGGTTTTTTATGGCAGTGTGTTGAATTACTGAAGTTTAATTGCCGAGCCTTTGTCACAACTTAACGATGTGATTTTATTGTCCTCGTCAGTGTAGATGTTAAGACGATCCTGAACGAAGTCCTTTGTTGCTTTGCCTGGCGGTGGGATTGTCCTGGCAAGGCTTGCGTTCGCGGTTTTAACGGCTTCTTCCACGGTTGTGGCGTCTGCTACCTTGCCCACGAAGCTTTGGACCAAAGAGCTGTCGCAGGCTGCATGCGTTTGGGCGGCGGCGCCAAGCAACAGCGGCAGCGCCAAAAATAAAGGTTTGCTGATCATGTCCTAACTCCCTGTTTTTGAGGTTTACCCATATGGGTAAGCTCAGTCTGGAGAATGTTGAATTTTTGGCTACTGTAATAAGTAACAGTTCTTTAGAACTTTACGGGGTTGCCCATTTTTTTGTTGCTGTCAATTCGTATAAGCACCCGGCCATAAGGACTGCCAATTTTTATAGTTGTTTATTCTGCTGACCCGGCGCATCGCGAGCACTTTATTGTTCTTCAAGTCCGCGTTGTTCGATCACTCCGAAAACATCCGCCACGTCCTGGACCATGATACGGGCGACATTGGTGACGGTATTGATGTCGTTCTCGGCCGAGTCGCGCAGGGTGGTGCAGGCCATGAGGGTCAGGTAGTCGAGGGTGGCGTGCAGGCGTTCGCTGGCGCAGGCGTGGAGTTCGGACAGGGGGGCTGCGCTGTCGATGAACAACGTGGGATGGGTGGTGGCGATTGGGGTAAGTGGTGTGAAACGGCGAAAAGATCGTTCGGTTGTCATGGCATTTCCTAACTCGAAGAAAAGTGACCACTGCTTTGCTGCGAAACAAATGGGTGGCAGCCGCGTGCGGGTTCGCAGACCGAGGAGTTAGGACCCGGCAGACCCGAAGATCTCCCACACACAGCCGCCATGAAAAGCCGAGCTCAGGCAAATGTTGCCAAGTCGTTTTTTGACGGTTGTGATTCTAACTCACCGGGGGCTGCGAAACCCCGTCACCGACCAAAGCCAGTGACGACCTAACTATAAAGCGAATTCAGAGCGGATTTTTGACGCAACAACCGACCTGTAGGACGCCCGCAAAAGCCGTGGCGAGGGAGCTTGCTCCCGCTCGGGGGCGTAGCCGCCGTAGACATTGGACCTCGGCTAGGTCTGACGAAAAGAAGGGGCTGCTTCGCAGCCCAGCGGGAGCAAGCTCCCTCGCCACGGTGCGTGTTTTCCTACGAGGTTTTCAGAAGGGCAGGTGCGCGGTATTTTCGCTGCCGTAGCGCTTGGGGGATGTCGATGCTGTGGTGGATCGGGCAACAGGGAGAGATTGGTCGGCTGTCAGGCCGCCTTCGCGAGCAGGCTCGCTCCCACATTTGGATCGGATACACCGGCAAGAAACAGGTCGGCCTTTAGGCCGCCTTGCTTTTGCTTTTGCTTTTGATCTGGAGCGCCCCATTAACCACAAGGGCCGAACGCAGGCATTGCGCAGTGGGCAACCCGGCATGGATGCCGGGTTAGCCGCGCTGGGCCATGGATGGCCCTTCGCGGCGGGCCCACGGAGCAATGCCGGAGTGAGGGAACACCTCGCGTAAGCGAGGTGCCCAGTGGTGGGGCAAGGCGCTTTTGGTTACTTTTGGCGCCTTTTCAAAAGTAACCCGCCGTAAGGGCGGAACCCTAAGCCGCCGTTACCGAAGAAACGGATATACACCCCTTTCTGATAGCGCCATGAAAGCTGACATCAGTTCGAGCGCCTAAGCGAGTATCAAGTGTTGTGATCAATATCCAACCGACTGAACGTCACCTTCCCACCTTCGCTGGTATACCCCGTGTTGTCCTGCACATACGCCCCAGCCTTGAAGTACAACGGCTTGACCCGCCAAGTGGAACTGATGGTGGTATACCAGCTCCGACCCGCCGCCGTAATGCCCAAATCACCGGTACGATCCAGATGAATACGGTAGGAAAACGCCTGGGAAAGCTTTACCCCGCTGGCAACCGTGATGATCCGGGCCTTACTGTCATCGGGACGCATGCGGACCTTGGCCACGATGTCACCGAGGTCGTTGGCGTCCTTATACTGGTACTCCAGTTTCACCATGGGTTTGTTGCTGTCTTTGGTATGGATCTGACCGATCACCACCTTGCCACTGCTGGGCACTTGGTTGACGGTCAAGGTGGCATTCAGAAAGTTGTCGGCCTCGGGGTACAACCAATTACGCAAGGTGCCGTCTTTGTAGGTCTCGCGCAATTCGCTGCGCGGATAGATCGCGTTTTCAGTCTTTGTACCGGTGACCGGCGCCCAGAAATACACCGTGCTGCCTTCGGAGTTGAAATATTTATCCTTGAAACCATCCACCAGTTGAGACGTTTCAATGGTTTTCGGCGGGCTGCCTTCGGGGATGCTCAAGTTCCAGGTTGCAAGATCGACCATGTGCGGGCCCTCTACAGAGTAAAAAGTTGCAAAACCTAGCCGAAGCCTCTAGTTCGAGCTTTTCAGACGACTGGATGATGCGTGGAGTGAACTTTTTCCTGTCCGTCAGAGTGGCCCTGGTCGATTTTGTGCCCGAGGAGCATGACCGTTGGTCGGCCAAGCTGGAAATATTTTGAACGATGGCCCTATGGCATCTGTCGTTTGAGCGCCTCGCACAGGCAGCGGTCCCTGCTGCTGTGCCCCGTGAAAGTCAGATGTTGTGTTGGATTTCCAGCAGGCTGAACGTCACTTTTCCGCCTTCGGTGGTGTAGCCGGTGTTGTCCTGTACATAGGCGCCCGCCTTGAAATACAGCGGTTTGACTTTCCAGCTCGGGTCGATGGTGGTTCGCCAGCTATAGCCCGCTGCGCTGATCCCCAGTGCACCCTTCGGGCTGAGGTGAATCTGGTAGGAAAAGTTGCGGTCGAGCTTCACACCCGTGGCAATGGTGATGACCTGGCCCGTTTCGTCGTCGGGACGCATGCGGACCTTGGCGACGATGTTGCCCGTGGAACTGTAGGTCTTGTACTGGTATTCCAGCTTGACCATGGGGCTGTTGCTGTCCTTGGTATGGATCTGGCCGATCACGATCTTGCCGGTGCTGGGCACCTGGTTGACGGCCAGGGTCGCGCGCAGCTTGTTATCCGCCGCCGAGTACAGCCAGTTGCGCAAAGAGCCATCGCTGTAGGTTTCCCGCAGTTCGCTGCGCGGGTAGATCGCGTTGGCGGTCGTGCTGCCGGTGACCGGGGCCCAGAAGAAGGCAACACCGGTTTCGGCGTTGAAGTACTGGTCCTTGAACCCTTGTGCCAGGCGTGGGGTTTCGATGGTGATAGCTGGGCTACCTTCGGGAATGCTCAGGTTCCAGGTGTTAAGGTCAATCATGTTCAGATCCTGTCGTGAAAAAAATGTGCACGCCACCGCGAAGGCTCTAACCCGCGCGTTCGGGGCGCCCTGATAACACCGGAATGAGCTTTTTGTGGTTTGTTCGGCGGATGTTTGACGTCAATGGTGCGTCGCTGAGGTCTATTGCAGTTTCTGTGCCTGAGGCGGGTGACCGTTAGTCGGCTATTTCGGGCTTTGTCAGGATGATGGCGCGATGACAGCTACTGCTTTTTGGAAACCCGGTCTAGAGTGAGATCACAGTAATTTGTCCGTTTTGCTACTTAAAAACCGGACATGGCGCCCCGATAAGAGAAGCAGCATGGAATGCGTGCAACCTACGCTTGGTGAAGACAGCTCCGTCCTTCTGGTTGTTGATGATTACCCTGAAAACCTGCTCAGCATGCGTGCGTTGTTGCAGCGTCAGGATTGGCAGGTCATGACCGCGTCCTCGGGTGTCGAGGCCCTTAATCTGCTGCTCGAACATGACATCGACCTGGTGTTGTTGGACGTGCAGATGCCGGACATGGACGGGTTCGAGGTGGCCCGTCTGATGCGTGGTAGCCAGCGGACGCGGCTCACGCCGATCATCTTCCTGACCGCCAATGAGCAATCCCAGGATGCGGTGATCAAGGGCTATGCCAGTGGTGCCGTGGATTACCTGTTCAAGCCCTTCGATCCGCAGATCCTAAAGCCCAAGGTCCATGCCTTGCTGGAGCACCAGCGCAATCGCCGGGCCTTGCAGCGCCTGAGTCAGGATCTGGAAGCGGCCAGGGCTTTCAACGCCTCGGTGTTGGATAACGCCGCGGAAGGTATCCTGGTGGTGGATGAAGACGGCTGCATCCGCTTCGTCAATCCATCGGCTTGTCGCCTGCTCAATGCCACCGCCGAGCAATTGCAGGGCACGCCGTTCCTGGACTATCTGCAGAAGCCGCACATTCCCCAGTGGACCGATTCCGATATCCACGTCGCTTATTGCCGTGGCCAGACCTGGCGCCTGCACGATGCGGTGTTGCGCACAGCGCCCGGCCAGCAGGTGTCGGTGGCGTTGTCCTGCGCACCGTTGCCTTCGGAGCAGAAAGCCATGGTGGTGACTCTCCAGGACATGTCGGTGGTTCGCCACTTGCATCAGCAACTCGAATTCCAGGCTGTCACGGACCCGTTGACCGGTTTGCTCAATCGCAGGGGCTTCTATCAGACCGCCGAGAACCTGCTGATGCGCAGCGAGCGGCTGGAGAGCAACTGGGTGCTGTTGTACCTGGATCTTGATGGCTTCAAGCGAGTCAACGATTCGCTGGGCCATGATGCTGGCGACCGGGTGTTGCGCTGGGTTTCCGAGCAGTTGAAGGCCTGCCTGCGACCGTTCGACATCCTGGCGCGGCTCGGTGGTGACGAGTTCACGGCCCTGCTGGACCTGGAGCATCCGGAGCAGGCCGCCAAGATTGCCGAGATGCTGATCGAGCGTGTCTCGATCTGCCAGCAGATCGAGGGCATGGATGTCACGCTGGGGGCCAGCATCGGTATCGCGACGTATCCGGATTGCGGTGCCAATCTCGACGGCCTGCTGCGCGCGTCGGATATCGCCATGTACGAGGCCAAGCGTGCCGGTCGCCAGCAATACCGTTTCTACGACCACGAAATGAACGGTCGGGCCCGTTCCCGGCTGATGCTCGAAGAGAGTGTGCGCTCGGCCATCGAGAACCGCGATTTCAATCTGGTCTACCAACCTCAGGTGAGCATTGGCGATGGACGTATCCGTGGGTTCGAGGCGTTATTGCGCTGGCAGCATCCGAGCGTCGGCGATGTTCCACCGGGCCTGTTCCTGCCGTTGCTGGAGGAGGCGCGATTGATCAGTCGGCTGGGCAGTTGGATCTATCATCGCAGCGCGGCCCAGCGCAAAGTCTGGGAGCGGTTGTTCTCCGATGATTTGGTATTGGGCGTGAGCCTGAGCAGCACCCAGTTCGGTATGCCCAACCTGGTGACCGAGCTGCGCCAGGTGCTGGAGCGTCATGCGTTGAAACCTCGACAGCTGGAGGTCGAGGTGACGGAAGATGCGCTGATGCGCAACCCTGACGAAACTCACAAGCAGTTGCGCTTGCTGCGTCATCTAGGGGTGCGGGTCGCGCTGGATGATTTCGGTTCGGGGCCGTGTTCGTTAACGCACTTGCGTGACCTTGAGCTCGATACGCTCAAGCTCGACCGGCACCTGATTGCCCGATTACCGGATTCGCCCCGGGACGCAGCGCTGGCCGCCTCGGTGATCGACCTGTGCTCGCAATTGGGCTTGCGGGTGATTGCCGAAGGGGTAGAAACCGTGGAGCAGTATCAATGGCTGCAAGCACACGGCTGCGAATATGTGCAGGGTTTTCTCGTGGCTCACCCCCTGATGGCCGAAGACACCGATGCCTTCGCCAAACCGTTTGACTGGAGCGCGGTTCAGGCTTGAATTCGCTACACTGTCTGCCTTTTTCGACGTTCCCGTGCCGATGACCGCGCTCAAATACCTCCAGGCGTACCCCGCCGCCCTGCAAGCCCAGGTGCGGCAATTGATTGCCCAGGACCGCCTGGGCGATTACCTGCACCAGCGTTATCCCGGTCGACATCCGATCCAGAGCGACAAGGCCTTGTACGGCTATGCGCTGGATCTCAAGCAACAGCATCTGCGCAACGCACCGGCCATCGACAAGGTGGTGTTCGACAACCGCCTTGACCTGACGCATCGGGCCCTCGGGCTGCACACCACGGTGTCGCGTGTGCAGGGCAGCAAACTCAAGGCCAGGAAAGAGATCCGCATCGCATCGCTGTTCAAGGAGGCGGCGCCCGAATTCCTGAAAATGATCGTGGTGCACGAGCTGGCTCACTTCAAGGAGTCGGACCACAACAAGGCGTTCTATCAACTCTGTGAGCACATGCTGCCGGGGTACCACCAACTGGAATTCGACTTGCGGGTTTACCTGACCTGGCGCGATCTGCAATCACAAAAGGAATGACCGGATGGATGTCAGCAAGACAAAAAGCAGCTTTTATCGCCGCTTGTACGTGGCCTATCTGATCGACAGTGGCGTGGCCCGCAACGTTCCGGCACTCACCGAAGCCACCGGCATGCCTCGGCGTACCGCCCAGGACACCGTCGCGGCGCTGGCGGACCTGGATATCGTGTGCGAGTTCGAACAGCAGGAAGGGGCTCGTCACCATGCCGGGTGTTATCGGATACGCGATTGGGGGGCGATTGACCGGAGGTGGATCGAGGGAAATCTGGAGCGGATCAAGGCGGTGCTCGAGTATCCCTGACTTTGGGCTTTGTCTGGACTTGCCTCTTCGCGGGCAAGCCCGCTCCCACCAAAACACGCGGTGTGGGAGCGAGCCCGCTCGCGATGGTGTACTCAAGGACGATGCATGCCTATATGCGGAATCCCATCTTCCAGATATTCGACACCTACTGCTTGAAAGCCGTAGCGTCCGTAATACCCCTGCAAATGCGCCTGTGCGGACAGTGAAATCGCAGTGCCGGGCCAATGCTTTTCGGCGTGTTTGAGTCCCTGTTCCATCAGCGCGTGGCCCAGGCCCTGCCCCCGAGCCTGTGGCGCGATCACTACGCGTCCGATGATCACGTCGCTGTTTTGCGAATGGGGGTCGAGCAAGCGCAGGTAGGCCACCAGGTGATCATCCTGCCAAGCCATCAAGTGGCAGGTGTCGCCCGCCAGATCCAGGCCGTCGACGTCCGGATAGGCGCAGTTCTGCTCGACGACGAATACTTCGGCGCGCAATTTCAGAATGGCGTACAGCTGTTCCCTGCTCAGGTCACTGTGGTGTTTGCAGACCCAATCGATGTCCATTTTGAATTTCCTGAAAAAACCGATGCCGATATTAAGCGCCCTGTCATCACATGTCTCTTTTGCCGCGACCGGAAAAACCTGGAAAAGGCCAAAATGCCATCATTCATTTGTCACGGTGCTGTCGCCTTTATGTAATCTGTTGGCAGGCGCTGCGCAGTGGCTTCAATGAGCTAATGTTAGGACGCAGATTTTGGGCTGTGCCTGAGTTTCGGCTAAAAACACGGGCTTTGCACCCTTCAAGGATGTTTGGCATGCCGCGATTGCATCGAGCTCTTGTTTTGATCGGGTTGCTGTTATGGGGCTACGACGCCTGCGCGCAGAAATTGCGTCTGGTGGGCGATGGATGGCCACCCTTTACCGATTCGACGCTGGTCAATGGAGGGCTGGCGACCGACATCGTCAGTACCGCGCTGGCGCGGGCGGGTTATGCCAGTGAGTTCGAGCAGGTACCCTGGGCCCGAGCGATGCTGGGGATCAGCGAAGGCCGTTATGACGTGCTGGTCAATGCCTGGTACAGCGAGGAGCGCACCCATATAGGCCAGTTCTCGGCCGAATACCTGCTCAACCGCGTGCGCTTTCTCAAACGCAAGGATGCCGCCGTCGAGTTCGACAATTTGCAACAGCTGTACGCTTATCCCATCGCCGTGGTTCGCGGTTATGCCTATTCCAAGGCATTCGATGAGGACCAGCAGTTGCAGAAAGTCCCTGTGCATAACTTTGCAATGGCGGTACGCATGCTCGCCGCCGACCGGGTGAAGCTGACTTTGGAAGATGAGTACGTGGCTCGTTACTACCTGGCCCGAGAGTCGGCCAAGGTGCGCAATTCCGTAGAGTTCCTGCCCAAGCCCCTGAGCGAAAACAGCCTGCATATCCTGGTCAGCCTGAAGAACCCGGAACATGAGCAGATCGTCGCGGGGTTCGATCGGGCGATTGCTGCGATGAAGGCGGATGGAAGTTATGCGCGGTTACTGAGGCAGCATGGGATGTAGAGGCTGTTCCGGCCTCAAGCCTCAGCCGCATCCTTGATCAGGTGCGCCGCCAAGGTGCGCAACGGGCCGAGCTGGCGGCAGATCAGCGCCAGTTGCGTCTGCACCAGTCGCTGGCCTTCATCGATTTCGTCGGGCATCTGTTCGAGCTCATTGGCCAGGGCTTCTTCCTCATCGCTCTGGATCGCGATGGGCGTCTTGCTGGTCAGGCCCTGGGCGATCTCGTCGATGCTGGAGGCCAGCTTCGCCCCGGCCCCCTCGATCAAGTGTTCGCGCACGTCGCCCGGCAACTCCGTGCCCCGGTGGGCGCCCAGGCCCGAGAGGTAGCTGAGCAGCGTGTGCGACAGCACCAGGAAGCGGAACCCGACGTCGGCCTCCTTACGGAAATGCCCCGGCTCCATCAGCATGTTCGCCAGGGTGGTAGACAGCGCGGCGTCAGCGTTATGGGCGTTGCGGCGGGCCAGGCGGTATGCCAGGTCATCGCGCTTGCCGGCGGCGTATTGCTGCATGATCTGGCGCAGGTAAATGCTGTTGCAGGTCAGCGTATTCGCCAACACCTTGTTCAACCGGCGACCCTGCCAGTCCGGCAGGAACAGGAACACCGCCAGCCCGGCGATCAGGCTGCCCAGCAGGGTATCGAACAGACGCGGCAGCAACAGCCCATAGCCGTCGCCGACCTGGTTGAAGCAGAACAGCACCATGATGGTGATCGCGGCCGTCGCCAGGGTGTAGCGGGTCGTGCGATTGGTGAAGAACACCACCCCGGCGGCAATGGCGAAGCACGATTGCACCAACGGGTTGGGAAACAGGTCGAACAGCGCCCAGGCCACGGTCAGACCAATGGCGGTGCCGATGATCCGCTGGCCGAGCTTGCGTCGGGTCGCGCCGTAGTTGGGTTGGCAGACGAACAGGGTGGTGAGGATGATCCAATAGCCCTGGGAAGGGTGGATCAGATGCACCATGGCGTAGCCGACGCTCAGCGCCAGGGGCAGGCGCAGAGCATGGCGGAACAACAACGAGGTGGGCGTGAGCTGGGTACGCAGGCGTAGCCAGACATCCTTGAGGTTACGCGGCGAGCGGTCGAGCAGGCTGCTATCGGTGGCATCGGCCAGAGCGTCGGGGTTGCTGGCATCGCTGAGCAAACGGTCCATGGTGCCGAGGTTCGCCGCCAGTGCCCGCAACGAACGCAACAAGCCACGCCAGGCCGGGTTGCTCTGGATACGCAAGTGTTCGAGGGACGCGTGCAGGTCGTTGAGGGCTTCTGCAAACGTGTCGTCGTAGATGAACGGCTGGCGCATCTGAATCGACTCGGCGAGGGCCTGGCAGGCCTTGCCTTGCTGGCGCAACAGGCGTTGGCAGCGAAAGAGCACGTCGCTGTGGAAGAACGCCTCGGCCAACGCGTTGTAAGGGTAGTGGGATGAGCTGGCGCGTTCGTGGATATCCTGGGCGAGGAAATACAGCTTCAGATAGCGGCTGACCTTCGAACCCGGCCGGCCATTGCCGACGCGGTGCAGGATGATTTCCTTCGCCGTGTTGAGAGCCGCCACTACCCGGCCGTTCTGTTGGGCCAACTCCAGACGACGGGCTTCGATGTCCAGTTGGCGAATCGGTTCGAGCAGCGACGATTTGAGTTTCAGGTAGCGACCCAGCTCGCGAAACAACCGCGCCAGGCTCTGTTGCACCGGCTGATTGGAAAACAGCACGTGCCACAGCACCGACAGCATGCCGTACCACGCGGCACCGGCCACCAGCAGCAGGGGCTCGTGCCAGAAGTCATTGACCGCGCCGCCACGCTGGTCCACGCCGATCATGGTGTAGACCGAAAGAATCAACGTGGCCGAGGCAATCGCGCCGTAGCGTTCCCCCAGGGCGCCGAGCATGGTCAGGCCAAAACTCGCCAGGGCCAGGGCGAAGATGAACAGAACGGGGTAGGGAAACAGCAGTTCCACGGACAACGCGGCGACGCTGAAGCAGACCAGGGTCACGGCAAGTGCGTTGAGGCGGCCCTGCCAGTTGTCATCAGTCTCGGCCAGGGCGCTGGCGATGATGCCCAGGAACAAGGGGATCAGCAGGGTCATTTCGTCCAGGTACCAGCACAGCGCCATGCTGCCGGTCAGGGCGATGAATACCCGCACGCTGTAGCTGAATTTATCCAACGCCCAAAGGCGACGCAGAGACTGACGGAACGAGGTCGATGACATGAAATGCACAGGCCTGACGGGCAATGACACTAAATTGAGGCAGTAATGACGCCGACGCAATGGGGGCGATCACATCCGACAGCAAAAAGTGTTCCGGTGCGTGTGGATACGATTTCTAAAGCACTACCGGCCCCCTTGTGGGAGCGGGCTTGCTCGCGAATGCAGTGTGTCAGCCGGCATCTGAATTGGCTGATACACCGCCTTCGCGAGCAAGCCCGCTCCCACAGGAGATATTCGCCAGCATTCAGACGTACTGCGCCGCCGCATACCCCGATGCCCACGCCCACTGAAAGTTGAACCCGCCCAGGTGGCCGGTGACGTCCAGCACTTCGCCAATGAAATACAGGCCAGGGCTTTTCAGCGATTCCATGGTTTTGGAGGACACTTCCCGCGTGTCGACGCCGCCCAGCGTAACCTCGGCGGTGCGGTAGCCTTCGGTGCCGGCCGGGATGACGTTCCAGCTCGCCACCTTCTCGGCGATGTCCGCCAGCTCCGCGTGGGTGTACTGCTTCATGGGCTTGGAGACGAACCAGGTGTCGGCCAGCAGGTTGGCCATTTTTTTGGTGAACAACTCGCCCAACAGGGTTTTCAGCTCACTGTTGGGGCGCTCGGCCTGCTGTTGTTGCAGCCACTGCGGCACGTCGTGATCCGGCAGCAGGTTGATCTGCACCGTATCGCCTGGCTCCCAGAACGACGAGATCTGCAGGATCGCCGGGCCGCTGAGACCACGATGGGTGAACAAAATGTTCTCGCGAAAGCTCTGGCCGTTGCAGCTCACCAGGCAGTCCACCGACGTGCCGGAAAGTTCGGTGCACAGCGTCTTGAGCTGATCGGTAATGGTGAAAGGCACCAGTGCGGCGCGGGTCGGCAGCAGTTGGTGGCCGAACTGCCTGGCCACCTGATAACCGAAACCGGTGGCCCCCAGGGTCGGGATCGACAGTCCGCCGGTGGCGATGACCAGGGATTGGCAGGCGACGGTGCCGAGGGTGGTTTGCAGAAGATAGCCGCCGTCGGTTTTTTCGATCTGCTCGATGGAGGTGTCCAGGTGCAGGCGCACACCGGCCTGGTCGCACTCGTCCAGGAGAATGCCGAGGATGTCGCTGGACTTGTTATCACAGAACAACTGACCGAGTTTCTTCTCGTGATAGGGCACGCCGTGCTTGGCCACCAGGGCGATGAAATCCCACTGGGTGTAGCGAGCCAGGGCTGATTTGCAGAAATGCGGGTTCTGCGAAAGAAAATTGCCCGGTTCCGTATACATGTTGGTGAAATTGCAACGCCCGCCACCGGACATGAGGATTTTCTTGCCGGCCTTGTTGGCGTGGTCCAGCAACATGACCTGTCGACCGCGCCCGGCGGCGGTCATCGCGCACATCAACCCCGCGGCGCCAGCGCCAATGATCACGACTTCGGTAGAGCGCAAAACGGTGTCCTCTCAAATCGCCACACAACTAAATAGGTGGGAGCGGGCTTGCTCGCGAAGGCGGCGTGCCAGTCAGCATTGAATAGACTGATGCACCGCTTTCGCGGGCAAGCCCGCTCCCACAAGAGGATCTTCGGTGGATTGAAGATCGCTTCTACAAAATCCGCACCCGCAACGACCGCCCCTTGATCTTGCCTTCGTTCAGGCGCTTGAGCGCCTGCTTGGCGATGCCGCGTTCCACGGCCACATAGGCCTGGAAGTCGAAGATCGCGATCTTGCCGACCTGGGTGCCGGGAATGCCGGCTTCACCGGTCAGGGCGCCGAGGATGTCGCCGGGGCGGACCTTGTCCTTGCGTCCGGCGGCGATGCACAAGGTGCTCATGGCCGGCAGCAGCGGGCCGCCGCCCTGGGGCTTGAGGTTGTCCAGTTGATCCCAATTCAGCGGAGACTTCTGTAACTGTTCGATGGCCTGGGCGCGGTGTGCTTCGGACGGCGATACCAGGCTGATAGCGATGCCTTTTTCACCGGCGCGTCCGGTGCGGCCGACGCGGTGGATGTGGATTTCCGGGTCCCGGGCCAGTTCGACGTTGATGACCATGTCCAGGGCATCGATGTCCAGGCCACGGGCCGCCACGTCGGTGGCCACCAGCACCGACGTGCTGCGGTTGGCGAACATCGCCAGCACCTGGTCACGGTCGCGCTGTTCCAGGTCGCCATGCAGGCCAACGGCGGAAATACCCTTGGCCGTCAGGTGATCGACGGTTTCCTGCACTTGCTGTTTGGTGAAGCAGAACGCCACGCAAGAGGCCGGGCGGAAATGCGCCAGCACCTTGATCACGGCCTCCATGCGCGCTTCAGGGGATATTTCGTAGAAGCGCTGCTCGATCTGCGCGTCGGAGTGCAGGGCCTCGGCCTTTACTTGCTGCGGATCGCGCATGAATTTGGAGGCCAGCTGCTTGATGCCCACCGGGTACGTGGCGGAGAACAGCAACGTCTGACGGCGTTCCGGAGTCTGCTGGATGATGTCTTCGATGGCGTCGTAGAAGCCCATGTCGAGCATGCGGTCGGCTTCGTCGAGCACCAGCGTGTTCAGACCGTCGAGCACCAGCGTGCCCTTGCTCAGGTGTTGCTGGATGCGTCCCGGGGTGCCGACGATGATGTGGGCGCCGTGTTCGAGGGAGGCGATCTGTGGGCCGAAAGACACGCCGCCACACAGGGTCAGGATCTTGATGTTGTCTTCGGCCCGGGCCAGGCGACGGAGTTCCTTGGCGACCTGGTCGGCCAGCTCGCGGGTCGGGCACATCACCAGCGCCTGGCAACCGAAGTAGCGCGGGTTGATCGGGTTCAGCAAGCCAATGCCGAAGGCTGCGGTCTTGCCGCTGCCGGTCTTGGCCTGGGCGATCAGGTCCATGCCCTTGAGGATCACCGGTAAGCTTTGCGCCTGGATCGGCGTCATCTGGGCATAACCGAGCGATTCGAGGTTAGCCAGCATGGCGGCGGACAGCGGCAAAGTATTGAAAGCGGTGGCGATGGTGGTCACGGGGCGGGCCTGCAAAACAAAATGTCGCGCAGTGTAGCAGCCTCGTGCCACTTCCTTCGAACCTTCTGGACGAGCTGTGCATTCAAAATTCTAGTGCTCGATATGCTCATCGGGACGCTTGCGCCGCCGGCCATCCTCCTTCGACAACTGGGAAAAAATCGTCGCCGCCAACATCGCCATGATCCCCACCGTCACGAAGGTCAATTGGAACGCGCCCAGTACTGTGTCCACGCCGTCATTACCGACCTGGGCCGTGAAACCACCGAGCAGGGCACCGGCACAGGCCACGCCCAGGCTCAGGGACAGTTGCGCCACCACGGACAGCAAACTGTTGCCGCTGCTGGCGCTGGCGTCGTCGAGGTCGATCAGGGTCACGGTGTTCATCGCCGTGAATTGCAACGAGTTGATCGCCCCCAGCACCGCCAGTTGCGCCAGGAGCAGCCAGTACGGCGTCTGTTCGCTCACCAGGCCCATGCTCGCCAACATGATGCCCAAGGCCAGGGTATTGCCGGTCAGGACGATGCGGTAGCCCAGACGCTCAATCAACGGTCGAGCGACCGACTTGGCGACCATCGCCGCCGCCGCCAGGGGCAGCATGCTCATCCCGGCCTGGGATGGCGAATAACCCAGGGCGACTTGCAGCAACAACGGCACCAGGAACGGCAAGGCGCCGCTGCCCAGGCGTGCGAACAGGTTGCCGAGGATGCCCACCGCGAAGGTCCGGGTCTTGAACAGCGAGGGCGGGAACAGGGCGTTTTCGACGTGTCCGGCCCGCACCCAGTAGGCGGCGAGGCAGGCCATGCCGCCAAACAGCAGCAGCATCACCCGCAGGTGCGGCAAATGCAGTTCACCCAAGCCTTCCATGGCGATGGTGATCAATACCATCGCCGCGCCGAACAGCAAGAAGCCCAGCCCGTCGAACCGCGTGCGTTCGGAGCCGCGCAGGTCCGGGATGAACTTCCATACGGCATAACAGCCGATCACGCCCACCGGCAGGTTGATGAGGAAGATCCAATGCCAGGTCAGGTATTGCACCATCCAACCGCCCATGGTCGGGCCGATCAACGGGCCTAGCAGGCCGGGGATGGTGATGAAGCCCATGATCCGCACCAGTTCCGAGCGCGGGTAGGCGCGCAGCACCACCAGCCTGCCGACCGGCAGCATCAGCGCGCCGCCCAGTCCCTGGATGACCCGGGCGCCAATCAGCATGCTCAACGAATTGGACAGGGCACACAGCAGCGAGCCGAAGCTGAACAGCAGGATCGCCCCGAAGAAAATTTTCTTCGTGCCGAAGCGGTCGGCGATCCAGCCCGAGGCCGGGATCAACAACGCCACGGTGAGCATGTAGGCGATGATCACGCCCTGCATGCGCAGCGGGTTTTCCGCCAGGTCAGTGGCCATGGCGGGCAGGGCCGTGTTGAGAATGGTCCCGTCCAGGGACTGCATGAAGAAGGCGATCGCCACTACCCAGGGGAGCCAGCGGGCAGTGACGGCATCAAGCGGGGCGCGGTTGGGCATGGGGCCTCTTGGGTGTCAGAGGATGGGTGGTGGCTTCATCGCGGGCAAGCCTTGCTCCCACAGGTGTTGAACATGGCCTTGCATTCCATCTGTGGGAGCAAGGCTTGCCCGCGATGCTTTTTTACAGGGTCAGGGTCAAGCGTTTGATCAAGGCTCCGGGCAACAGCATCGAGGCCGTGGCCCGTTGGCTGTAGGTGCTGGCCGAGAGCAGAAGTTCCCGCTCCCGGGTCAGGCCTTCGAGCTGCGAACCCAGCAGGCTGTAGACGCTGTCGTCGAAGCGCATGGTGCTGACCGGCGCCACAATCCGGCCATTCTCGACCCAGAACGTGGCGAAGCGGGTCATGCCGGTCAGGCGGGCGGCGGCTTGATCCGAGTAGTTCAGGTACCAGAGATTGCTGATGTACAACCCGGTGCCGAGCTGCTCAAGAATGTCCTTCTGGGCCAGCTGACCTTCTTTCATGTCCAGCGCCGTGGGGTACTCGTAGCTGCTTGCACCGTTGGCGGCGAGGCCATATTCGGCGGCGCTGCGGGAGTTGACCAAGCGATCGAGCGCCGTGCCTCTGGCGATCAATGCCAGGTCGTCGCGCGGATAACCTTCATCGGAGAACGCCGGGCTCAGTGAGCCACTGACCTGCTCGCGCAGCCACACATTGGGGTTGAAATGCGCTTCGCCGGCATAGAACTTCTGCAACGGGCTCTGCTTGCTGCCAATCGCTTGGGCCGAGAAACCGCCCCAACTGAGCATGCCCATGATTTCTTCCAACGCGGCCGGCGCCAGATAGGCGCGGTACTCGCCGGGTGGCAGCGTACGCAGCGGTTGACCCAGGAACGCCAGTTGCTGGCGTGCCAGTTCGAAGCGCTGGGCAAATCCTTCGGTGCTCCACTGGTGTCCGGCGTAGCTGGCTTTCACGGCCTGGCCGTTTTCGTGGAACAGACTGAAGTCGAAGTTGAAGCTGTTGGCTTGATGCCAGCCGAACGCGCCCGCAGAGCTGGCGAAGCCACGACTGATGGGCCCGGCGGCATAGATTCCCACCAGATCCAGGCCCTGGGCGGCGCCAGTGATTTCGGCAACGGCCTGTTCGGTGTCCGGTAGCGGATGGGCCTGTGTGTTGTCGCTTTGCCAGTGGTTGGGGTTGAGCAGCAGGTACGGATCGGCTGGCAGCAGCGGCAGGGTATCGCGCAGCTGTTGCAGCCCTTCGGACAGGCGTTGCAGGTCCGTTGCGGTGTCGCCGGACAAGGTGATCTGCAAATCGGCATGGCGACCGTCGTCGATCAGTTTGAAACTTACGTTGGCCTGCTGCACCTGCCCGGCCTGACGGACCTTGCCATGGTTGAAGCGCACGAAGGCCGAGGATTCTGCGGCGTAGCCAAGGGTGAACTGTTCGGACGCACGCAGTGCACCGTGCAGCCAGTCGACCAGCGTCTTGAACGCCTCGGCCTGATTATTGACGGTACTCATCAGGCGTCCCCCCCAAACACATCAACGTTGCTGAACACGCACGCCGGCGATGCATGGCCGACGCGGATGACCTGGTTCGGCTCACCCTTGCCACAGTTCGGCGTGCCGAGGACCTGTCGAGTAGCGGCATCGCCCACGGCCCGCAGGCTCTTCCAGAACTGCGCGGAAATGCCCCGGTAGTTGGGGTTTTTCACCACGCCCTTGAGTTCGCCGTTCTCGATCAACTGTCCCCATTCACAACCGAACTGGAATTTGTTCCGCGCATCGTCGATGGACCAGGAACGGTTGGTGCGCATCAGCACGCCGTGCTCGATGCCCTGGATCAGTTGCTCCAGAGTCTGATCGCCCGGCTCGATGTTGAGGTTCGCCATGCGATCGATGGGCGGGCGGTTCCAACCACAGGCGCGGCTGTTGGCGACACCGTCCAGGCCAGCACGCAATTGCGACAGCGCACCTCCCAGTGGACGCAGCAGCAGGCCTTCGCGGATCAGGAACTGTTTGCTGGCGGGGCTGCCGTCATCGTCATGGCTGTAGCTGGCCAGTTCCTCGGGAATGTCCGGGTCGAAAGTCACGTTCAGCAGGCTGGAGCCATACTGCAGGTGCCCGAAATCACTGGTCTTGACGAAGCTGGTGCCGGCGTAATTGCGCTCGTCTCCCAGGATCCGGTCCAGCTCCAGTGGATGGCCGATGGATTCGTGGATCTGGAGCATCATCTGGTCGGGCATCAGCAACAGGTCCCGAGGGCCTTGCGGGGTGTTCGGTGCCAGCAGCAGTTGTAGGGCCTGGTCGGCGATCTTCGGTCCGGCGCCGACCAGGCCGCAACGCTGGATGACGTCGAAGCCGCCCTGCTGGCCGAAGTTCTCGCGCCCCAGGGTGCGGGTCTGGCTGTCATGGCCGTCGAAGGCGGTGACTGCCAGGGCCGGGTAGATGAAACGTTGGGCCTGGCGCAGTTCGGCGCCGGCGCTGTTGAGGTAGATCTGCTCGACCTGGGTCAGGCCGATGCTGACTTGCCAGTTCACCAGGCGCTCGTCCCGGGGGACCGCTGCCGATTCGTCGCCCAGCAGTTGGAAGCAATCGCTCAGCGAGGGGAACGCCTGGTCGAAATGGGGCGAGAAGTAATCGGCGCGATCGGTGGACGCCCTTTGTTCGCGCAGATCGAGCAAGGCATGGGGCTTGAGTCGGCGGGCTTGCTGCTCGGCCCGCTCCAGCGCCGCTTGCAGGCCGGCCTGGGACAAGTCGTTGGTGGCCGCGTAAGCCTCGATACCGTTCACCCGGACGGTAAGCATCGCGCCTTCGTCACGGTTCAGGCTGGGCGGTTCGGCGATGTTCTTGCGTACCGACAGATGCTGGCCGGACTCGCGCACATAACGCAGGGAAAAAAATTCGGCGCCCGTGCGCAAGGCAGCGAAGCGCTGCTTGAGCTGGGGGTGGAAGTCGAACATGGAACCTCCTTGTTGGAAGTGACGGTGCAGCGAGGTGTGGCGCATTGACGCGGCGGCTCTAGATTAGGCCTGGGGTGGGGGAGGGATCAAGGAGCAAGGGGGTGTGGATGTCAGGGCGGCACCGGATTAGTATTCACCGCAGATCCCTGTGGGAGCGAGCTTGCTCGCGAAGGGCGGTGTGACAGGCGGTGAAGACGTTGAATGTGCTGACCTCTTCGCGGGCAAGCCCGCTCCCACATTTTGATCGGTGTCGGACACAAGATTTGTACCCGACACCATTCCTTGTGGGAGCGAGCCTGCTCGCGATGGCGGTGTGACAGTTACTGCGCGGTAGGGCCGACTTCCCGCAATGGCTTGCCACGCACGGGGGCGTCGCCGGCCACGTAGTACGGCGCGGTGCTGCGGGGCAGGGGCTGGCGGCCGCGAATCTTGTCGGCGATTTTCTCGGCCATCATGATCGTCGGCGCGTTCAGGTTGCCAGTGGTGATGATCGGCATGATCGAAGCATCCACCACACGCAAGCCTTGCAGACCGTGCACGCGACCTTCGCCATCTACCACGGCCATGTCGTCGGTGCCCATCTTGCACGAGCAGGACGGGTGGAACGCGGTTTCGGCGTGTTCGCGGATGAACTGGTCCAGTTGTTCATCGGTCTGCACGTCGATGCCCGGGCTGATCTCGCGGCCGCGGAACGCATCGAGCGCCGGCTGTTGCATGATTTCGCGGGTCAGGCGGATGCCGTCGCGGAATTCTTGCCAGTCCTGCTCGGTGGCCATGTAGTTGAACAGGATGCTCGGATGCTGGCGCGGGTCCTTGGACTTCAGTCGGATCCGCCCGCGGCTCGGCGAGCGCATGGAGCCCATGTGCGCCTGGAAGCCGTGTTCCTTCACACCGTTGCTGCCGTTGTAGTTAATCGCCACCGGCAGGAAGTGGTACTGGATGTTCGGCCAATCGAATTCCGGGCGGGTGCGGATGAAACCGCCGGCCTCGAACTGGTTGCTGGCGCCGATGCCGGTGCCGTTGAACAGCCACTCGGCACCGATGGCCGGCTGGTTGTACCAGAGCAGCGAGGGGTACAGCGAGACCGGTTGGGTGCAGGCGTATTGCAGGTACAGCTCGAGGTGATCCTGCAGGTTCTCACCGACGCCCGGCAGGTCGTGGACCACCGGGATGTCGAGGCTCTTGAGCAACTGGGCGGGACCGACGCCAGAGCGTTGCAGAATCTGCGGGGAGGCGATGGCGCCAGAGCACAGCAGCACTTCCCGGCGGGCGCGGGCCTCGACGCGCTCTTCAGCGGCACCTACCAGGTAACGCACGCCCACGGCACGCTTGCCTTCGAACAGGATCTTGTCGGTCAGGGCATGGGTGATGATGGTCAGGGTCGAGCGCTTCTTGGCGACGTCCAGGTAGCCACGAGCGGTGCTGGCGCGACGGCCGTTCGGCGTGACCGTGCGGTCCATCGGGCCGAAGCCTTCCTGCTGATAGCCGTTGAGGTCTTCGGTGCGTGGGTAACCGGCCTGGACGCCGGCTTCGACCATGGCCTGGAACAACGGGTTGTTGCCGGGCTTGGGCGTGGTCACGCTGACCGGACCGTCGCCGCCGTGGTAGTCGTTCGGGCCGATGTCACGGGTTTCCGCCTTGCGGAAATACGGCAGGCAGTCCAGGTAGGTCCAGTCTTCCAGGCCGGGTAGCTTGGCCCAGTTGTCATAGTCCAGGGCGTTGCCCCGGATGTAGCACATGCCATTGATCAACGAAGAGCCGCCCAGGCCCTTGCCGCGACCGCATTCCATACGGCGGCCGTTCATGTGCGGCTCCGGGTCGGTCTCGTAGGCCCAGTTGTAGCGCCGGCCTTGCAGCGGGAACGCCAGGGCGGCGGGCATCTGGGTGCGGAAGTCCAGGCGATAGTCCGGACCGCCGGCTTCGAGCAGCAGGACGGTGACGCCTTCGTCTTCGGTCAGGCGGGTTGCCAGGGTGTTACCGGCCGAGCCGGCACCGATGATGATGTAATCGAATTCTTGGGACATGAAATGTACCCTCTGTTAATGGGTTCAGGTCAGGGCCGAGGAGTGCTTTGCACTCCATCGCGAGCAGGCTCGCTCCCACATTGAATGGGGGACTCCTGTGGGAGCGATCCTGCTCGCGATGACGGCCGCATGGGCGACGCCGATTCAGAACACCGACGCGTAATCGCCCAACTCGACCTGTACCGATTTGATGCGCGTGAAGTTGTTCAGCGAGCTGATCCCATTCTCGCGGCCCACGCCCGATTGCTTGTAGCCACCGACCGGCATCTTGGCGTCGGATTCGCCCCAGGCGTTGATCCAGCAGATACCGGCTTCCAGTTGATGGATGATGCGGTGGGCGCGGTTGAGGTCGCGGGTCACGACACCGGCAGCCAGGCCGAAATCAGTATCGTTGGCGCGGCGGATGACTTCTTCCTCGGTGTCATAGGTGAGGATGCTCATCACCGGGCCAAAGATTTCTTCGCGCACGATGGTCATGTCGTCGGTGCAGTCGGTGAACACCGTCGGAGCGACGAACGCGCCCTTGGCGAACTCGCCGTCGGTCAGGCGACCGCCGCCGCATAGCAGGCGTGCGCCTTCGGCCTTGCCTTTCTCGATGTAGCCCAACACGCTCTCCATGTGGGCGAAGCTCACCAGCGGGCCGAAGTTGGTGTTTTCGTCCTCTGGATTGCCCACGCGGATGCGCGCCACGCGTTCGGCGATCCTGGCTTCGAATGCAGCCTTGAGATGGCTCGGTACGAACACGCGGGTGCCGTTGGTGCAGACCTGGCCGGAACTGTAGAAGTTGGCCATCATCGCGGTGTCGGCGGCGCGATCCAGGTCGGCGTCGTCGCAGATGATCAACGGTGACTTGCCGCCCAGTTCCATGGTCACGTCCTTGAGCGAAGAGCTCGAAGCGCTGGCCATGACTTTCTTGCCGGTGTCGGTGCCGCCGGTGAAGGAGACTTTCTCAATGCGTGGGTGTTCGGTCAGCCAGGTACCGACTTCACGGCCGCTGCCGGTCAGGACGTTGAACACACCTGCCGGGACGCCCGCTTCGGTATAGATCTCGGCCAGTTTCAGGGTGGTCAGCGAGGTCACTTCGCTTGGCTTGAAGATCATCGCGTTGCCGGCCGCCAGGGCCGGAGCGGATTTCCACAGGGCGATCTGGATCGGGTAGTTCCATGCGCCGATGCCGGCCACCACGCCCAAGGGTTCGCGACGGGTGTAGACGAACGAAGTGTCGCGCAGCGGGATCTGCTCGCCTTCGATGGCGGGTACCAGGCCGGCGTAGTACTCCAGCACATCGGCACCGGTGACGATGTCCACGTAACGGGTTTCGGAATAAGCCTTGCCGGTGTCCAGGGTTTCCAGGGCAGCCAGCTCATCGTTGCGCTCGCGCAGGATGTCCACGGCGCGGCGCAGGATGCGCGAGCGCTGCATGGCGGTCATGGCCGCCCAGACTTTCTGACCCTTTTCGGCGCTGACCACGGCGCGCTCGACGTCTTCCTTGGTCGCGCGTTGCACCAGGGCGAGCACTTCACCGTTGGCCGGGTTGATGGCTTCGAAAGTGGCGTCGCCGCTGGCATCGCTGTACGCGCCATCGATGTAGAGTTTTTGCAGTTCGAAACGGGCCATAAAGTCCTCGCAAGTGCATAAGTGGTTGGCGTATCCACCGGGCGCGTCCTTTACAGCTGACTACGCGGGTCGGTGGCGGTTCAGGAGTCGAGCGGTTCTGTGTGCTCTGGCGCCCCTGACTTGGCCAGTTGGAAATCCATGTATTCGTAAGCGATCCGGTGTGCCTGGGCGGTGTCGAACGCGTCTCCCGACAGCGCGCCGCGCAGCCACAACCCGTCGATCAGAGCGGCCAGGCCCCGTGCCGCACTGCGCGCCTCATCGACGGGCAACACGCGACGGAACTGGCAACACAGGTTGGAATACAGACGGTGATCGTTGATCCGCTGCAACCTGTGCAAAGACGGGTGATGCATGCTGGTGGCCCAGAAGGCCAGCCAGGTTTTCATTGCCGGGCCGTTGACCTGGCTGGCGTCGAAGTTGCCTTCGATGATCACCTTGAGGTGCGCCCGCGGGCTCGTATCCTCCAGCGCCTGACGGCGCGCGGTGACGTTCTCGCTCAGGACAGTCATCAGGTACTGGGCCGTGGCCGCGATCAGGCCATTCTTGTCCTGAAAGTAGTGACTGATGATGCCATTCGAGACACCGGCCAAGCGGGCAATCAGCGCAATGCTGGCGTCCCCCATCCCGACCTGATCGACAGCCTGCAACGTGGCTTCGATCAATTGCTGGCGGCGTATGGGTTGCATACCGACCTTGGGCATCTGCACATCTCCTTAGGCCATCCGGCGGACGGGTCACGTCCAGCCATCGAGGGCCAGTCTATTTTGTTTTGATTGAACGTTCAATCAACAAAGAATAAGCTCTGCGACAATTCGTCGCGATTTACCGAAATTTCCTACGAGTAAATGGCGCAGAAACAAGACATCCGAAGCCTGTGACCCACGATTTGCGGGGCAGGAGCTTTGTGGGTGTCTTTATAACACCCGCCGGTCGGCTGCCCACTTACCGATTGGTCGGGGATTGCGTGTCCTGTCCTTCTCTCGCACTGCCTGGAGCATCCGTGCAATGAGTTCTGCCTCTCTAATAAAAAACCCACCGCAGAAGGTGACGGTCAACGGTTGGGTGTTCTACACCTCCACCGTGTTGATCCTGCTGCTGACCGCCGTCCTGATCGCCACGCCGCAGGAGGCCGGTCGGTTGCTCGGCATCGCCCAGGCGTGGTTGTCCCGCAGCTTCGGCTGGTACTACATGGTGGTGATTGCGGCCTATCTGGTCTTCGTGGTCGGCCTGGCCTTTTCTTCCTACGGCAAGCTCAAGCTGGGCAGCCGGGACGATACGCCGGACTTCAGCTACGGGGCCTGGGCCGGGATGCTGTTTTCGTCGGGCATCGGCATTTCGCTGCTGTACTTCGGCGCCTCCGAGCCGTTGGATCACTTCTTCAATCCGCCGGAGGGTGCGGCCGGTACTCATCAGGCGGCGCGTCAGGCGGTGCAGCTGACCTTCCTGCATTGGGGCCTGCACGGTTGGGCGATCTACGCCCTGGTCGGCCTGGCCGTGGTGTATTTCGCCTACCGGCATCACCAACCACTGGCTTTGCGTTCGGCGTTGTATCCGCTGGTGGGCGAGCGCTGGGTCAAGGGCTCTGCCGGACACGCCGTGGACGGTTTCGGCATGTTCGTGACCCTGCTGGGGTTGGTGACTAACCTGGGGATCGGTTCCCTGCAGGTCGCGTCCGGGCTGGAAAACCTGTTTGGCATGGCACACAGCAACACCAACCTGCTGATCGTGATCATCGTCATGAGCACCGTGGCGACCATCGCGGCCGTGTCCGGCGTGGAAAACGGCATCCGCCGACTGTCCAACCTGAACATCGTGCTGTTCAGTTGCTTGCTGATCTTCGTCTTGCTGTTCGGTCCGACCCTGCACCTGCTCAACGGCTTCGTGCAGAACATCGGCGATTACCTCAACGGCGTGGTACTGAAGACTTTCGACCTGTATGTGTATCAGGGCGACGGCGCCGAGGCCGACCGCTGGCTGGGCCTGTGGACCCTGTTCTACTGGGCCTGGTGGATTTCCTGGGCGCCATTCGTGGGCATGTTCATTGCGCGTATTTCCCGTGGCCGCACGGTGCGCGAACTGGTGGCCGGCGTGTTGTTGATTCCCTTGGGTTTTACCTTGGCCTGGCTGTCGATCTTCGGTAACTCGGCCCTGGACCTGGTGATGAACCAGGGCGCCGTGGAACTGGGCAAGACGGCATTGGAACAGCCGTCCATGGCGATCTACCAATTGCTCGAACATTACCCTGCGTCGAAAGTGGTGATCGGCGTGTCGATCTTTGTGGGTTTCGTACTGTTCCTGACCCCGGCGGACTCCGGTGCAGTGATGATGGCCAACCTTTCGTGCAAGGGCGGCACCGTGGATGAAGATGCGCCACATTGGCTGCGGATCTTCTGGTCGGTGGTGATTACGCTGGTGACCATCGGTCTGTTGTTTGCCGGTAACTTCGAAGCCATGCAAACCATGGTGGTGCTGGCCGGATTGCCGTTCTCGGTGGTGCTGGTGTTCTTCATGTTTGGCTTGCACAAGGCCATGCGCCGGGACGTGCAGATCGAGCAGGAGTCCGTGGTACTGCAAGGGAGCCGTGCCGCTGCCTGAGGCATCGGCCCATCTTCAGCACTAACAAAAACGCCGCGATCTCTCGCGGCGTTTTTGTTGGTGTGGGCTCAGCCCAGGTTCTTGCCGAGCAGCGCGTGGTACAACTCGCTGTCGCCGAGGATCCCGACCACTTTCTGGTTGTCGTGGAGCACCAGTTTGTTGCCGGTCTGGTAGCGGATCTGCAGGGCATCGCGCATACCGATGTTGGAATCCACCAGCGTCGGGCGACGGCCCAGGCCCTCGACCGATTGGCCCGGCGCCCAATTCTGCAGGTCCAGGGTGGCGCCATTCTGCCGTGCGCCCTTGATGGTGTTGCCTTCGGCCAGATCGAGCCAGGAGTCGCCGCCCGGATCCAGGCACACCGAACCGTTGATGCGCTTGCAGTTGTCCAGGGTGCGCATCAGGCTGCGACCGCAGAGCACGTTGAGCGGGTTGGTATGGGCGACGAAGGTGCGCACATAGTCGTCCGCCGGGTTCAGCACGATCTCTTCCGGCTTGCTGTACTGGATGATCTTGCCGTCCTTCATGATCGCGATACGGCTGCCCAGTTTCAGGGCTTCGTCCAGGTCATGGCTGACGAACACGATGGTCTTCTGCAGTTTGCGTTGCAGTACCAGCAGCTCATCCTGCAGGCCTTGACGGATCAGCGGGTCGAGGGCCGAGAAGGGTTCGTCCATCAGCAGGATATCGGCGTCCATCGCCAGGGCGCGGGCCAGGCCGACCCGTTGCTGCATACCGCCGGACAGCTCGTTGGGTTTCTTGTTGCGCCACTGGGTCAGGCCCACCAGCTCGAGTTTCTCATCCACCAGCTTGCGCCGTTCCTTCTCGGGACGACCCTGCATTTCCAGGCCGAAGCTGATGTTCTCGCGCACGGTCAGCCAAGGCATCAGGGCGAACTTCTGGAACACCATGGCGATGCGCTTGGTGCGCATCATCTTCAGTTCGGCGGGGGAGCAGGAGGCGATGTCGATCTGTCGCCCTTCGTGCTCGACGAACAGCTTGCCACGACTGACGGTGTTCAAGCCGTTGATGCAGCGCAGCAGGCTGGATTTGCCGGACCCGGAAAGGCCCATCAGGACGCAGATCTCACCTTTCTCGATGGACAGGCTGGCTTTTTCCACGCCGACGATCAGGCCGGTCTGCTGCAGGATCTCAGGACGCGAAAAACCTTTGTCCAGCAGGTCCAGTGCGGCCTTGGGGCGGTTGGAGAAAATGACATCGACGTCTTCGAAACGAATGATGCTCATGCGTCACCCCCTGCTTTTGCGTCGGGTTGTTTGCAGATTCGGTCGAGCATGATCGCCAGCAGTACGATTGCCAGGCCTGCTTCGAAGCCCAGGGCGATATCGGCGGTGTTCAGTGCGTTGACCACGGGTTTGCCCAGGCCATCGGCGCCCACCAGCGCGGCGATCACCACCATCGACAACGACAGCATGATGCACTGGGTGACACCGGCCGCGATGCTGGGCATCGCATGGGGCAGTTCGATGCGCGACAGGAGCTGGCGACGGGAGCAGCCAAAGGCCTTGCCGGCGTCCATCAGTTCTTCCGGAACGTCGCAGATGCCCAGGTAGGTCAGGCGGATGGGCGCGGCAATCGCGAACACCACCGTTGAGATCAGGCCCGGGACCACACCCAGACCGAAAAGGGTCAGGGTAGGAATGAGGTACACGAAGGTCGGTACGGTCTGCATCAGATCGAGCACCGGACGCATCATCGTGTAGAACATCGGCTTGTGCGCGGCAACAATGCCCAGCGGCACGCCGATCACTACGCAAACCAGGGTGGCGAACATCACCTGGGCGAGGGTTTCCATGGTTTCCTGCCAGTAACCCAGGTTCAGGATCAGTAGAAACGACGCGATGACGAATACCGTCAGGCCCCATTTGCGCTGGATGAAGTGTGCCAGCAGGGCGATAAGGCCGATCAACGCCAGCGGGTTGAACCAGGTCAGCGCAAATGTCACGCCGTGGATCATCGCTTCAAGTGACGCGGCGATGGCATCGAAGGTACTGGCACCGTGTTGCGTCAGCCATTCGACGAAGCTCGCGATGTACTGGCCTAAGGGTATTTTCTGATCAATCAGCATGGTATGAACGTCCGCATGCAAGGGATAAACAGCCCGGGCGGGCGAACCTGCCCGGCATAACGATTACTGGGCGAGCTTGGCTTTCACGGCTTCCAGGCCAGGTTTACCGTCAATGGTGGTCACGCCAGCGAGCCAGGTATCGAGTACTTGTGGGTTTTTCTGCAGCCAGGCCTTGGCGGCGGCCTCCGGCTTCATCTTGTCGTCGAGCACGTTGCCCATCAGTTTGCTTTCCATGTCGACGGTGAACTCGAGGTTCTTCAACAACTGGCCGACATTGCTGCATTCCTGGGTGTAACCCTTGCGGGTGTTGGTCGCTACGGTGGCCGCGCCGAAGTCCGGACCGAAGAAATCATCGCCGCCGGTCAGGTACTGGATCTTGAAGCGGGTATTCATCGGGTGCGGTGCCCAGCCGAGGAACACCACGTCGGTGCCGCGTTTCGACGCCCGCTCAACCTGCGACAGCATGCCCGCTTCGCTGGATTCGACGACCTTGAAGCCGGCGTCCTTCAGACCGAAGGCGTTCTTGTCGATCATGCTCTGGATCAGACGGTTGCCATCGTTGCCCGGCTCGATGCCGTAGATCTTGCCGTCGAGTTCTTTCTTGAATTTGGCGATGTCTTTGAAATCCTTGAGCCCTTTTTCATATAAGGCTTCGGGAACCGCCAGGGTGTACTTCGCGCCTGTGAGGTTGGTCCGCACGGTTTCCACGGTGCCGGCATCGCGGTAGGCCTTGATGTCGTTCTCCATGGTCGGCATCCAGTTGCCGAGGAATACATCCATGTTCTTGCCGTCGGCCAGGGACTTGTAGGTCACCGGTACGGAAATCATGGTGGTCTTGGTCTTGTAGCCCAGGGCCTGGAGAATCACGCTGGTGGTGGCGGTGGTCACGGTGATGTCGGTCCAGCCGACGTCGGAAAAGTTGACGGTGCTGCATTGCTCGGGTTCAGCTGCGTTGGCCAGCATCGGAAGACTCAGCATGGCGGCCAACAACAACGGCTTGGAACCTTTCATGAGTGGACTCCTGGTGTTTTATCGGCGGTGTCCGGTCGGACATCCGCGCTTTGTATGAGTGTTGCGGTTGGTGGCGCGTGAACACTGTCTCGACACGCGGCCTTGAAAACGAGCCGTAACCGATCATGTACCAGTGCAAATCTGTCGCCTACAGGGTGGGTCGTATCCAGTACAGGGATGGTCGCATCCAGTGTCGGTGACGTCGTTTACAGATTTTTTCCGCCCTTGGTCGGCCTCTGACACGCAAAAAAACGGCGCAGGAGCCTGTCGTAAACCGGGCGACGTTGGTGGGCATGATTGCGTCGGTGTCAGACGTCGAACCCCAAGGCAAAAGCCGGATGATGCGGCCATCCCGGCGTTGAGCGTAGCAGCTCCGTCACTGGGCGCTCCGGTGCCCGTTCTGGAGGTTCTAGGCAATGGCAATCAGTGTTTTCGACCTGTTTAAAATCGGTATCGGTCCGTCCAGTTCCCACACCGTGGGGCCCATGCGCGCCGCGGCGCTGTTCGTTGAGGCGCTGCGTGGTATGTCGCTTCTGGAGAAAGTGCGCCGGATCGAAGTGCAGTTATATGGTTCGTTGTCGGCCACCGGTATTGGCCATGGCAGCGACAACGCGGTGATCATGGGCTTGATGGGAGAGTGGCCGGACGCAATCGACCCGTCGCAGATCGGCCCGCGCATCGAGCGGCTGCGCGAAACCGAAACCCTGCTGCTGGATAATCGCCTGTCGGTGCCATTCGTCTGGGCACGGGACATGCGCCTGATCGATGAAAACCTGCCGTTCCACCCCAACGCGATGACGCTGGTGGCCGAAGGCGACGACGGCGAGTTGCACCGTGACACTTATTATTCGGTTGGCGGCGGCTTCGTGGTCGATCAGGCCCAAGCGTCCAGCGGCGTGGTGGACCTGGACACTACCGAGTTGCCTTACGATTTTTCCAGTGCCGAAGCGTTGCTTGAGCTGTGTCGCACCCACAACCTGCGCGTAGCCGAGTTGATGATGGCCAACGAAAAGGTCTGGCGTTCGGAAGAAGAAATTCGCAGCGGCCTGATGAAACTCTGGCGAGCCATGCAGGAATGCGTCGAGCATGGCCTCAAGCACGAAGGCATTCTGCCCGGCGGTTTGAACGTGCGTCGGCGTGCGGCCAAATTGCACCGCAGTTTGCAGGAGCTGAACAAGCCCAATGTCATCGGCTCGACTTTGAGCGCGATGGAATGGGTCAACCTGTACGCCCTGGCGGTCAACGAGGAGAACGCTGCCGGTGGGCGCATGGTAACGGCGCCGACGAATGGCGCGGCGGGCATCATTCCGGCGGTGCTGCATTACTTCATGAAGTTCAGCGAGGACGTCACCGACGCCAACGTGGTGGATTATTTCCTCGGTGCGGCGGCGGTGGGCATTCTGTGCAAGAAGAATGCGTCGATCTCCGGCGCTGAAGTCGGCTGCCAGGGTGAAGTGGGCTCGGCCTGCGCCATGGCCGCGGCAGGGCTGGCGGAGGTGCTGGGCGCTACGCCGGAACAACTGTGCAATGCGGCGGAAATCGGCCTGGAGCATAACCTTGGCCTGACTTGCGATCCGGTGGGTGGTCTGGTGCAGGTGCCGTGCATCGAGCGCAACGCCATTGCCGCCGTGAAAGCTATCAACGCTGCGCAGATGGCCCTGCGCGGCGACGGCCAGCATTTC
The DNA here is from genome assembly GCF_021271205.1 of Pseudomonas uvaldensis. GTDB lineage: Bacteria > Pseudomonadota > Gammaproteobacteria > Pseudomonadales > Pseudomonadaceae > Aquipseudomonas > Aquipseudomonas uvaldensis. The sequence goes on along the minus strand of NZ_JAIWKS010000005.1, from coordinate 152,300 downwards.
ATTTCCCTGGATCGGGTGATCCGCACCATGCGTGATACCGGCGCCGACATGCATGACAAATATAAAGAAACTTCGCGGGGCGGGTTGGCGGTGAGTGCGGTGGAGTGCTGACAACACGCCACAGAAAGCCTTCACCGGTCCTGATGGTGATCTGCAAATCGCTCGAAAAATGAGCAGCAAGTCGAAAACACGCCACCTTTTAGCGCGTCGCTAACAGACAAGACGCCATTTGTCGGGCCAGCCGTTTTACGGCGCCCGACCGTTCGTCACCCGTCCTGTGGTGATACCGGTTGCGCAAGCGGCGCAGCCCAGTTCCCACAAGTGCTACCGAACTGCTCACCGTCCACCGTGACAGCCGTCGCCAGCCGAGAATAGTGCTGATATCCATACTCGATGCGCGCCTTGTTTAGACGGGACGCGATGTCGTTTTCAGGAGTTATTGAACACACATTCAACTTTAGGCACGGCAATTGCTCTATCACCAAAAAGCCCGTCTCTGGCAACAGGACGATGGCAATAACAAGAGCCTCCGCCTGAGGCCATCACCCGCTTTGTGTGAGGAGATACCGCGATGACGACGTCCAACTCCGGGGCCCAACCCCAGAACCGTGCGCCTCAATCCATCGGCTTTTTGCTGCTGGACAATTTCACGCTGATTTCCCTGGCGTCCGCGGTAGAACCGCTACGCATGGCCAACCAGTTATCCGGTCGCGAGCTGTATCGCTGGACCACCCTCACCGTCGACGGCGGGCAAGTCTGGGCCAGTGACGGTCTGCAGATCACCCCCGATGCCTCCATGCACAAAGCACCACACCTGGACACTGTCATCGTGTGTGGCGGTATCGGCATCCAGCGCACCGTGACCCGTGAGCACGTGTCCTGGTTGCAAGGCCAGGCCCGCCAATCGCGTCGCCTGGGCGCGGTCTGCACCGGCAGTTGGGCCCTGGCCTGCGCCGGCCTGCTGGACGGCTTCGATTGCAGCGTGCACTGGGAATGCCTGGCCGCGATGCAGGAAGCTTTCCCGCGGGTGTCGATGAGTACTCGTCTGTTCACCCTCGACCGCAACCGCTTCACCAGCTCTGGCGGCACCGCGCCGTTGGACATGATGCTGCACCTGATCAGTCGCGATCATGGTCGCGAGCTGTCGGCGGCTATTTCCGAAATGTTCGTCTATGAGCGCATCCGCAACGAACAGGATCACCAACGCGTGCCGCTCAAGCACATGCTCGGCACCAACCAGCCGAAGCTGCAGGAAATCGTGGCGCTGATGGAGGCCAATCTGGAAGAGCCGATCGACCTCGATGAACTGGCGGTGTATGTCGCCGTGTCCCGGCGTCAGCTGGAGCGTTTGTTCCAGAAATACCTGCATTGCTCGCCGTCGCGCTATTACCTCAAGCTGCGGCTGATCCGGGCACGGCAACTGCTCAAGCAGACGCCGATGTCGATCATCGAAGTGGCCTCGGTGTGCGGTTTCGTCTCCACGCCGCACTTCTCCAAGTGCTACCGCGAATACTTCGGCATTCCGCCACGGGACGAGCGCGTCGGTTCCAACACCACGCAACAGGTCGCCATGGTGCCGCTGCCACAGGCCATGGTGCTATCGCCGTTGTCCGGCCCGCTGTCGGCGTTGAGCCAGGCGCGTAATGAGTCGACGTTTGCCAGTGTGAGGCTGTAGACCGAGGCGCTTTCATCGCGAGCAGGCTCGCTCCCACAGGATCTGCGGTGTGCACACTATCTGTTGCATCCGCAAAGTCCCCTGTGGGAGCGAGCCTGCTCGCGATTGGTTTCAGGTGTTGTGGTTTTTCTGGTAATCCGCCAATGCCGGCAACAACTGCTCTTCGATCGCCTGGCGAACGGCCGGCAATATGGTTGCGCTGCTGGTGTACATGTCCCTGACCATACGACGCAGGTCGTTGGCGCGAGCGTTGTCCAGGCCGCGCACGGCGCACAGGCAGGCCTGCTCGGCGGTGTAGCCGTTGGGTATCTGCAGGCCCAGGGACTTGAGGTGGCCCAACAGGTCTTCCTGGTCGATCAAATCGGCGTACATCATGACGCTTTTCCTTGTTCGGGGATTGGGGTCTGCCTCGATTCTGGTAGCCACCCGAAGCGGCGGCAAGGGTAGATTGTCGCAATGGCACGGATACCTATGAACAGGTCGTTTTCGGTTAACTCCTCACGGCGGCGACTGGGGCACACTGGCCTCAAGCTGGATCACGATGGTTTGGTCACCCTCGCGGGAAAGCTCCTCCAGTAACGCAACCTGCCCCGATCCTGTCACGGCTTGATCGGGGATTTTTTTGCCTGGGTGAATCAGGTGTTGAGGTGGCGTCGCTGAGACCGTTTTCGCGAGCAAGCCCGCTCCCACATTGAAAAGCGTACTCCTGTGGGAGCGGGCTTGCTCGCGAATCGCCGTTACGCGGTCTAGCGTTGCAACACCAGGATCCGCGACAACAGCTCATCCCGATCAACATAGCAACCCTGGAAATGCCTGCCTCCGGTAGCCGGGTCGAAGGCATTGCGTGCGTGAAGGGTGCGGCGGTTGTCAAAGCACCAGAGCTGGCCAGGCTCCAGGCGCTGCATGACTCGGAATCGTGATTCGCGGGTCAGGGCGATGAAGCGGCGATAGGCGCGATAGAGTCTCGGCATCTGCTCGACCGACGTGTCGAACGGCCCGCGCAGGAAATTCGCCATACGGACTTCGGCAACCTGTCCCAGGGCATCCAAAGCGATGATGGGCGCCAGGCAGCGGTAGTCGCTGTGGCGGTCCTTGTTGCGAAACTCCACCGGGATCCGGCACAGCGCATCGAAGGCCTCCGGGTCTTCCTGGCGCAAGGCCTCGGCGATGGCAAAGCCGTCGACAAAAATGCTCTCGCCGCCCTCGGCGTCGTTCACCAGGCAATGCAAGAACTGCAAGCCCGGCTGCAATTCGCGGGTCGGCAAGTCGCTGTGCAGGGGCAGGTTGAAAGCGGTGTAGGCATTGCTGTCGGCGTCGGCCTTCGATTGCACGTTGAACAGCACGCCGAAGTTGCTCTCTCGAATGAAGGAGATTTTCTGGGCGACCCGTTTCAGCGAACCGGGCTCGGTAGGGACGCCGCGCACCTGAGTCAGGCCGATGTCGCGTACTGCCAGCAGCCATTGCAGCAAGGCGCCGGCATCGTCCATCAGGGCCTGGTAATCGAATACCGGTATTTGCAAGTCGCGCTGCCAGAGCTGGCGCTGGGGCCTGTTCGCCAGGCGCTCGGCCCTGGACTGGTCGTCGTAGGCATGGGCGCGCAGCCAGCCTGGGTCGAAGCGGCTCTGGTGACCGTCCTGCCAATCCACGCACAGACAGCCTTCGTCGTCGAGGCGTGTCGCGGTCGGTGCCAGGTCTTCAGGCACATCGACGATTTCCAACACCTGTTCGCGGGTGACGGTGTAGACGCATAGAGGGCAAGGGCAATTGTCCCGCAACCATTGATGGTGAAACGGACTGATCCGGCCATCGGCCCAGGTGACCTGCACCCGGTCGGCCAGAGACGTTGCAGCGGTCAGTGCCTGAACCAATGGGTACCGGCGGAAGTCGGCAAATGCGGCGGCGGTGTTCATGACGGTCTCCAGTCCTATCGGGCAGGGGGCAGGGCGATAACCCGACCGATGTAGGCCGGGGGCGGCAGGTCGGCTTGAGCCTCGAGCAACGCCTTGAGTTTGCCCAGGGTCGGTTCCGTGAAAGGCGCCGAGTGCGGGCCGGCCAGGTCGACGTGAAGCAGCATTTGCTCATTACCCGCCAGCGCTTTATCCCCGCCGGCCAAGTGCAGGCTGTGGTAGAGGTGAAGGCGCTTCGCATCATGGCCGATGATTTGCGTGCGTACTTCCACGTCGACGTCCACCTTCACTTCGTGCAGGTAGTTAAGGTGCAGTTCGAGGGTGAACAGCGAATGGCCGCTGGCGTCACGGTTCAGGCTATCCATGCCGAGCAGGTCCATCAACGCGTCGGTGGCGTAGCTGAAAATCAGCAGGTAATAGGCGTCGCGCAGATGGCCGTTGTAATCGACCCATTCGGGGCGGATGTGGGTTTGGTAGGTGGTGAGGGTGGGCATGATGACCATCCAAATTAAGATTGGGTTTATGTGGGGGCGGGCTTGCTCGCGAAAGCGGTCTATCGGCTAGAAAATTTTTAGCGGATGTACTGGCCTCTTCGCGAGCAAGCTCGCTCCCACAAGGTTATTCGGTGAAGTCCATGCCGTGTTTGGCCTTGGTGGTTTTCACCGCTTCCAACACCGCCAGCAAGCAATCATCGCGATAGCGCTCCAGGGCCGGGATGCTGTGGTTGCCCAGTTGTTCACGCGTTCCGTCTACCACATCGTCGATCAGTTTCTCGGTCAGTTCCGGGGCCGGCAGGTAGGTCCACGGCAGTTGCAGGGCCGGGCCGAACTGAGCCATGAAGTGACGCATCCCGGCGTCGCCGCCGGCCAGGGTGTACGTCAGGAACGTGCCCATGAACGACCAGCGCAGCCCTGCGCCAAAGCGGATGGCGTCATCGATCTCACCCGTGGTGGCCACGCCGTCGTTGACCAGATGCAGCGCCTCGCGCCACAGCGCTTCGAGCAGTCGGTCGGCGATGAAGCCGGGTACTTCCTTGCGCACGTGCAGGGGTCGCATGCCCAGGGATTCATACACTTGCATGGCGGCCTGGACCGCCTCGGGCGCGGTGTGCCTGCCGCCCACCACCTCCACCAGCGGTAACAAATACACCGGGTTGAACGGATGGCCGACCACGCAGCGCTCCGGGTGGGTGGACCCTTCGTAAAACTCGCTCGGCAACAGCCCCGAGGTGCTGGAGCCGATCAATGCGTCCGGCTTGGCAGCGGCGCTGATCTGGCTGTGCAGCTCGAGTTTGAGTTCCAGGCGTTCGGGGGCACTTTCCTGGATGAAGTCGGCGTCGCGCACGCATTCTTCGATGGTGGTGACGAAACGCAGGCGGTCCTGGGAGGCACCGGGCGCCAAGCCCTGTTTTTCCAGCGCACCCCAGGCATTGGCAACACGTTTGCGCAGCGCCGCTTCGGCGCCCGGCGCGGGGTCCCAGGCTACGACGTCAAGGCCATGGGCCAGGGCGCGGCTGACCCAGCCGCTGCCGATCACACCGCTGCCCAGGGCGGCGAAGGTTTTGATGTCCGTGATAAAGCGCATGGTGATTTCCTAAAGGGGATTAACTGTCTCCCGTGGGAGCAAGGCTTGCCCGCGATAGCGGCGATACATTCAGCGCTAATGTCGACTGATACATCGTCATCGCGGGCAAGCCTTGCTCCCACAGGGTTTGGAGTCGGTTCTGGCTAGCTACGCTTGGTCAGCCCCATCTTTTTGCGACCTTCAGCCGGGGTGAGCACCCGCGCCCCTAGGCGACTGAGAATTTCGCGGGCGCGTTCGACCAGCTGCCCATTGGTGGCAAGCACGCCCTTGTCCAGCCACAGGTTGTCTTCCAGCCCGACCCGCACGTTGCCGCCGAGCAGTACCGCCTGGGCGGCCATCGGCATTTGCATGCGGCCGATACCAAAGCCGGCCCACACCGCGTCCGGCGGCAGGTTGTCGACCATGGCTTTCATGGTGGTGGTGTCGGCCGGCGCGCCCCACGGGATGCCGAGGCAGAGTTGGAACAGCGGGTCGTCCAACAGGCCTTCCTTGATCATCTGCTTGGCGAACCACAGGTGGCCGGTGTCGAAGATTTCCAGTTCGGCCTTGACCCCCAATTCGGTGATGCGCCTGGCGCCAGCGCGCAGCTGCGCCGGGGTGGAGACATAAATGGTGTCGCCGTCGCCGAAGTTCAGGGTGCCGCAATCCAGGGTGCAGATTTCCGGCAGCAGCTCCTCGACATGGGCCAGGCGAGTCAACGGGCCCACCAGGTCGGTGTTGGGGCCGAACTCCATGGGGCGTTCACCGGCACCGATTTCCAGGTCGCCCCCCATGCCGGCGGTGAGGTTGACGATGATGTCCACGTCCGCCTCGCGGATGCGCTCCATTACTTCACGGTACAGCGCCACATCGCGGCTGAACTTGCCGGTCCGGGGATCGCGAACATGGCAATGCACTACGGTGGCTCCGGCCTTGGCAGCCTCGACGGCGGCCTCGGCGATCTGCTTCGGAGTGACCGGTACGTGAGGGCTCTTGGCGGTTGTGTCGCCAGCACCGGTGAGTGCGCAGGTGATGATGACGTCGTGGTTCATGGTGCGATTTCCTTCAGGCGTGTTAAGTCACTGCGCAGCCGTTCGGCAGCTGCGCAGATGGAGATCGTTCGATCAGTTACTGGTCAGTTTCAGGTTGTCGGCGGCTGGCTTGCCGTCGAAGGTGGTCACACCTTCCAGCCAGCGTTGTTTGTCCTGCGGATGGTCCTTGAGCCATTGTCGGGCCGACTCCAGCGGATCCTTGTGATCGAGCAGCGGCTGCATCATCCGGCTCTCGTCTTCGGCGCTGAAGGTCAGGTTGCTCAGCAGGCGGTTGACGTTAGGGCACTGCTCGGCGTAGTTCGGTGCGGTGACGGTCCAGACGGTGGCCTTGCCTTCGTTCGGGCCGAGGGCATCGTCGCTGCCGGTCAGGTAGGTCATCTGCACGTTGACGTTCATGGGGTGGGGCGCCCAGCCGAAGAACACCACGGCTTCCTTGCGCCGTACGGCGCGGTCCACCGCCGCGAGCATGCCGGCCTCGCTGGACTCCACCAGTTGGAATTTGCCCAGGCCGAACTGGTTCTTGGCGATCATCGCCTTGATCTGGGTATTGGCGCCGGAGCCCGGCTCGATGCCATAGATCTTGCCGCCCAGCTCCTTCTCGAATTTCGCGATGTCGGCGAAGGTCTTCAGGCCCTTGTCGGCCAGGTACGTCGGCACGGCCAGGGTGGCGCGTGCATCACCGAGGTTGGGCTGGTCCAACACCTTCACCTGCCTGGCTTCGACGAAGGGTGTGATGGTCTGGGTCATCAACGGGTTCCAGTAGCCAAGGAACATGTCCAGACGCTGGTCACGAATGCCGGCAAAGATGATCTGCTGGGAAGCGCTGGTCTGTTTGGTCTTGTAGCCGAGGCCGTCGAGTATCACTTGGGTCAAGGCGCTGGTGGCGATGACGTCGGTCCAGTTGACCACGCCCAGGCGCACGTTCTGACACGCGGCGGGCTCGGCTGCCATGGCTGCGCCGGTCAGGAAAGTAGTACCGCTCAAAGCAAGAACGCAGGTGCTGATCAATCGTTTCATCGCGGGGTCCTCGGCAGCTTATTGTTATGAGTGTCCGGCGTCTGTGCGCCGGTGATGTCAAGTTACGCAGCCGGCCCCTTTGCAAAACGCACTGCGGCGACGCGCACTTGCACTGCAGCGACCTCTTGAACGGCTCAGGCAAGTGGCGTATCAAGGTCCCCACGCTACCCGTCGGTCGAGTGCGCCATGTCCCAGGATTTCTACTTTCTGTTGATGCCAGGTTTTTCGGCCATTGGCTTCATTTCGGCCATCGAGCCGTTACGGGTTGCCAATCGCTTTCGTGGCGAACTGTACCGCTGGCATGTGTTGAGTGCCGATGGCGGGGCGGTGCTGGCGAGCAACGGCATGTCGGTCAACGCCGATGCTGCACTGGAACCCTTGAAGAAAGGCGCGACCTTGTGGGTGGTGGCGGGGTTCGAGCCGTTGAAATTCGCCACCCCGACGCTGGAGCGTTGGTTGCACCGGTTGGACAGCGATGGCGTGACCCTGGGCGGTATCGACACGGGCAGCGTGATCCTGGCCGAGGCGGGGTTGCTGGAGGGCCATCGCGTGACCCTGCACTGGGAAGCGATCGAGGCGTTCAAGGAATCCTATCCAACGCTCAGCGTGACCCAGGAACTGTTCGAAATCGACCGCCGTCGTATCACCTGCGCCGGTGGCACCGCCTCCATCGATTTGATGCTCGACCTGATCGGCCAGGCCCACGGTGCCGACCTGGCGATCCAGGTCAGCGAGCAATTCGTGCTCGGGCGCATCCGGCCGCGCAAGGATCACCAGCGCATGGAGATCGCCAGCCGCTATGGCATTCGCAACAAGAAGCTGGTGCACGTCATCGGCGAGATGGAAGCACACAGCGAGCCGCCCCTGAGCACCCTGGCCCTGGCCGAATCCATCAATGTCACGCGGCGCCAGCTCGAGCGCCTGTTTCGCCTGCACCTGAACGACACCCCCAGCAACTTCTACCTGCGCCTGCGCCTGGAAAAGGCCCGGCAACTGCTGCGCCAGACTGACTTGAGCGTGCTGGAGGTGAGTATCGCCTGTGGGTTCGAGTCGCCGTCGTATTTCACACGCAGTTATCGAGCTCGGTTCGAGCGCTGTCCGCGAGAGGATCGGCGCAAGGTGGTCTGATGGCGTACACAGACCCTTGTGGGAGCGAGCCTGCTCGCTGCCACAGGAAATCTGCTTTGCCTGGGGGCATTATTGTTTCACCAACGCCGCACACGCCGCCTTGTACGCCTCATGCTGATACTTGTTCAGCGTCGTCGGCAAAGCGAAGTCATGCTTTTTGCTCTGGGCATTGATGGTCTGCGGTGACAGCAGTGTTACTTCGCAGCCTTCCAATAGCTGGAAAATCCCTTCGATCTTGAACGTGGTCGGGCCACCGGCGAACTCGCCTTTTTTGCTGCGCTTCTTGATGGCGATCCGTTCGATACCGTTTTCCAGCACAAACGCCCTTACCTGGGCGGCGAACACCTTGACGTTGGCAGCTTCGTCATCGTCGTCCAGGGTGATTTTCTTTGTGTTGTGCGCGACATGGCTCAAGCCCTGTTGACCCAGCGAGGCAACGGCGATGATGGCTTCGCTGCCTTTGATTTCAATGCCGCAGATGATCATTTGAGCCTTCGTGATGTGAGGTCTGGACCGCAAGTCTATCCCCATCGGCACCCGGGGGCGCCTGGAATTTGCCTCAGTCCATGGTTCTGCGCAGGTCCAGCATGATCTTGTCGAAATAATCGACCCGGATGATACCGAAGCGGGGGTATTCGAAGTCCAGGATCACATACAGCACGCAAACCATGACCGTCGCGTAGCCCAGGCTGTGCAGCCAATGGCGTTGCGCCGTGCCGGCCATGCCATAGCCGATCAGCACGGCGCTGACCAGGGTCATGGTCACCAGCATCAAGTAGATGATCAGAGGCGGGTGGGTTTCGTGGGCCACGGCGCGGGTGGTGGTGATGTCGAACATTTCGTTCTGCGCTTGCAGCAGGCTGGTTCCCAACGTCGGGGTGGGCATCTTCTGCAAGGCGCCGATCGTGCTTTTCCAGATGGTCCGCTGCAAGGCGTTGGCCCGGTCATGGGCCGCCTCGTCGACCTGATCCTCGCGCAAATCGCGGTAATACTCGATGCGGGCGTCGACATAGTCCCGGAACGCCTGGCGCACGCCGGGTTGCTCGCTGGCGGGCAACAGGTCCAGGCGCAGCCAGGCGGTGCCCATGGCGTTGGTTTCGGCAACGATCAGCGCTCGACGCTGATCCAGGCGCGAGGCGGCGCCGGAAAAGGTAAAGGCGATCAACAGCGCCAACAGGCCGAACACCGCGCCTTCAATCGCTCCAATACCCTGGCGGGCTCCCTCCGGGTCCAGGGCAAGATGGCGATTGCCGATCCGGTGACCAGCCTCGATGCCCACTATGATGGCGATAAAAATGATCACGCCGTAGAAGGGCAGGACGGTAAGCGCGTGCATACGATAATCCATTGATTGTCGTGCTCGACTTGTCTATACGGCTGGACCCGACGATGCTCGTTGAGTGCCTCAAAGGGTGAAGTTATCCCGTCCCTGGATGGAGAAACTGCCTTGGATAACGCTTCCGGCTGAGCCGAAAGTGAAACTACCAAGGTAGGTTTCTTCCTCATGATTGAAAATCACAGAGACGGAGCCGTTGTCGGCATCGTTGGTCAGGAAGCGCGTCTGGCCGTTCTCTGCCCACATGGTCCAGTAAGTGACGTGCACCTTTTGCTCTCCGATCATGAGGGTCTCGGTGGTCACATCTGGGTTGAACACCATTTCGATACCGCGAATGACCCGCTCGGGAGCCGTGTCGTCCGGCACCTGGACGGCGGAAAGGGTCAGGCGCAGCTTTCGGTCCGTCGTGTAATAGTCGTAGGCAAAATTGATGAGAGTGGACTGGAACGGCGTACCGTCTTCCAGCTGAGCGACAGCACTGCCGGATGAGGGGTTTTTCCGGGTCTGGGGAAGAATATATTGAGTCAGCATGATCAGCTCCCTGGCAATTAGGCCGAAGTACGTGAACTCCTGTCACGTGCCGATCCTAGGCTTCTCTGTTTGGACCGCCTACTGTCAGAGTTGACAGTAGGCGGCTACTGGCCTGTGGTTAATGCTGAATAGCGCCCCGTCATCACTCCTGCCCGATCGACTCCAGAAACTCCGACCGGTCATCGCTCACCTGAGCCATGCAGTCGTTTTCCGCGATTTTGTAGGCGTCGCTGCCGGGTCTGGCCGGGAAGGCGGCGATGGCGCAGTCGGCGTCCCGCTGTTTTTGCCACAGTTGCTGGGCTGCCTTGATCTTGCCGGTGATGTCGCTGAGTTTGGTCTTGTCACTGGCGTAGCGGGTTTGCAGGCGTTCGTTGAGGCTTTGCAGGTTTTCGTTGAGCAATTGTTCGGCGGCTGCCCTGCCATAGGCCGAGCAGGCCAGGGTCTGGACGTCGTTTTCGACGGCGTCGCAAGGGTTCGGTTCGGTGTCTTCTGTCGCATGGGCGACGGTGCTGATCAGTGCCAAAGCCAGGAAGATTGATTTCATTGCGCTGCCGCTCGAGTCCAGTGAAAGCCAGTGGTGCGGCGGATTCTGGCGCAAGCGTCGGGCAAAGAACAGACGGTGTGGGCAGGCCCGTCACTGCCCTTTGTCGCCGATTGACGCTTTCGGCAATTCCCCTGTCGTTTTTGCACCCGGTCGCCACGGCCCTCAGGCATATGCTGGCCCCAAAGCGCCGGCACACGATTCGGCGCATGAAATCTGACAAAAGGGGACTGCCTGATGAGCCCAGCCGAATTGCACGCCGACAGCATCGTTATCGACGGGCTGATCATTGCCAAATGGAACCGTGACCTGTTCGAAGACATGCGCAAGGGCGGCCTGACGGCGGCCAACTGCACCGTGTCGGTGTGGGAGGGCTTCCAGGCCACCATCAACAACATCGCCGCCAGCCAGAAACTGATCCGCGAAAACAGTGACCTGGTGATTCCGGTGAAAACCACCGCCGACATTCGTCGGGCCAAGGAGCAGGGCAAGACCGGCATTATCTTCGGCTTCCAGAATGCCCACGCCTTCGAAGACCAGCTCGGCTACGTCGAGATCTTCAAGCAGCTCGGCGTCGGTGTGGTGCAGATGTGCTACAACACCCAGAACCTGGTCGGCACCGGCTGCTACGAGCGCGACGGTGGTCTGTCGGGCTTCGGTCGTGAGATCGTCGCCGAGATGAATCGTGTCGGCATCATGTGCGACCTGTCCCACGTCGGTTCCAAGACCTCCGAAGAGGTCATCCTCGAATCGAAGAAACCGGTCTGCTATTCCCACTGCCTGCCGTCCGGCCTGAAGGAACACCCGCGCAACAAGTCCGATGAAGAACTGAAATTCATCGCCGATCATGGTGGTTTCGTCGGTGTGACCATGTTCGCGCCATTCCTGGCCAAGGGCATCGATTCGACCATCGACGACTACGCCGAAGCCATCGAATACACCATGAACATCGTTGGCGAAGACGCCATCGGCATCGGCACCGATTTCACCCAGGGTCACGATCAGGCGTTCTTCGAGATGCTGACCCACGACAAGGGCTACGCCCGCCGCCTGACCAACTTCGGCAAGATCATCAACCCGCTGGGCATCCGCACCGTGGGCGAGTTCCCGAACCTCACCGAGACGCTGCTCAAGCGTGGTCATTCCGAGCGGGTGGTACGCAAGATCATGGGTGAGAACTGGGTGAACGTTTTGAAAGACGTCTGGGGCGAATAAACGCCGCTGCTGCACCGAATCCTTTACCTGCGGCCATCCGCGCCGCGGGCAACATCACGAATTTCCGGAGTCAAGTTTCAATGGCTAAAATCGCCCCTCAACTGCCTATCGAAGTCGACAGCGAAACCGGTGTCTGGACCTCAGACGCCCTGCCGATGCTCTACGTGCCGCGTCACTTCTTCGTCAACAACCACATGGGGATCGAGGAAGTGCTGGGCGCCGAAGCCTACGCCGAAATCCTCTACAAGGCCGGCTACAAGTCTGCCTGGCACTGGTGCGAGAAAGAAGCCGAATGCCACGGCCTGGAAGGCGTCGCGGTGTTCGAGCACTACATGAAGCGCCTGTCGCAGCGTGGCTGGGGTCTGTTCAAGATCCAGGACATCGACCTGGACAAAGGCACTGCCAGCGTCAAGCTCGAACACTCGGCGTTCGTCTACGTGTACGGCAAAGTCGGGCGCAAGGTCGACTACATGTTCACCGGCTGGTTCGCCGGTGCCATGGACCAGATCCTCGCCGCCCGCGGCAGTTCGATCCGCACCGTGGCCGAGCAGGTCTACGGCGGTTCCGAAGAAGGCCACGACGACGGCCTGTTCATCGTCAAGCCGTTGTAAGTCGAGGATCGCGCCATGGCTTTTGAAGCAATGTTCCAGCCGATCCAGATCGGCAAACTGACCATCCGCAACCGCGTCCTCAGTACCGCCCACGCCGAGGTTTATGCGACCGACGGCGGCATGACCACCGACCGGTACGTGAAGTACTACGAAGAGAAGGCCAAGGGCGGTATCGGCCTGGCGATCTGCGGCGGCTCTTCCGTGGTCGCCATCGACAGCCCGCAGGAATGGTGGAGCTCGGTGAACTTGTCCACCGACCGCATCATTCCGCACTTCCAGAACCTGGCCGACGCCATGCACAAGCATGGCGCCAAGATCATGATTCAGATTACCCACATGGGGCGTCGTTCGCGTTGGGACGGCTTCAACTGGCCGACCCTGATGTCGCCGTCCGGCGTGCGTGAGCCGGTGCACCGTGCTACCTGCAAGACCATCGAGCCGGAAGAAATCTGGCGGGTGATCGGCAACTATGCCCAGGCAGCTCGTCGTGCCAAGGCCGGTGGCCTGGACGGCGTCGAGCTGTCCGCTGTGCACCAGCACATGATCGACCAGTTCTGGAGCCCGCGGGTCAACAAGCGGACCGACGAATGGGGCGGCAGCTTCGAAGGCCGCATGAAGTTCGGTCTGGAAGTACTGAAAGCCGTGCGCGCCGAAGTGGGCGACGATTTCTGCGTGGGCATGCGCATCTGCGGGGATGAGTTCCACCCGGATGGTTTGTCCCATGAAGACATGAAGCAGATCGCCAAGTATTACGACGACACCGGCATGCTGGATTTCATCGGCGTGGTGGGGTCGGGTTGCGACACCCACAACACCCTGGCCAACGTCATTCCGAACATGAGTTATCCACCGGAGCCATTCCTGCACCTGGCCGCCGGTATCAAGGAAGTGGTCAAGGTTCCGGTGCTGCACGCACAGAACATCAAAGACCCGAACCAGGCCACGCGGATCCTGGAAGGCGGTTACGTCGATATGGTCGGCATGACGCGCGCCCACATCGCCGACCCGCACCTGATCGCCAAGATCAAGATGGGCCAGGTCGACCAGATCAAGCAATGCGTCGGCGCCAACTACTGCATCGACCGTCAGTATCAGGGCCTGGATGTGCTGTGCATCCAGAACGCCGCGACCTCCCGTGAATACATGGGCGTGCCGCACATCATCGAGAAATCCACCGGGCCGAAACGCAAGGTGGTGGTGGTTGGTGCCGGCCCGGCGGGTATGGAAGCCGCTCGCGTGGCGGCCGAGCGTGGCCACGACGTGACCCTGTTCGAGAAGAAGGAGTTCATCGGCGGGCAGATCACCACGGCCGCCAAGGCGCCGCAACGGGACCAGATTGCCGGTATCACCCGCTGGTTCCAACTGGAGCTGGCACGGCTGAAAGTCGACCTGCGCCTGGGCGTGGCGGCTGACGCGGCGACCATCATGGATTTGCGTCCGGATGTGGTGGTGCTAGCCGTCGGCGGGCATCCGAACCTGGAGCAGAACGAACACTGGGGCGCCGCCGAAGGGCTGGTGGTCAGCAGCTGGGACGTGCTCGATGGCAAGGTTGCGCCGGGCAAGAACGTACTGGTCTACGACACCATTTGCGAGTTCACCGGCATGTCGGTGGCCGACTTCCTGGCCGACAAGGGCAGCCAGGTCGAGATCGTCACTGACGACATCAAGCCGGGCGTTGCGATTGGCGGCACCTCGTTCCCCACCTACTACCGCAGCATGTACCCCAAAGAAGTGATCATGACCGGGGACATGATGCTGGAGAAGGTCTACCGCGAAGGCGACAAGCTGGTGGCGGTGCTGGAGAACGAATACACCGGTGCCAAGGAAGAACGCGTGGTGGACCAGGTGGTGGTGGAGAACGGCGTACGGCCGGATGAAGAGATCTACTACGCGCTGAAGGAAGGTTCGCGCAACAAGGGCCAGATCGATGTCGAAGCCTTGTTCGCGATCAAGCCTCAACCGTGCCTGGAGCAGAGCGGCGATGGCTACCTGCTGTTCCGCATTGGCGACTGCGTGGCTCAGCGTAATACCCACGCGGCCATCTATGACGCCCTGCGGTTGTGCAAGGATTTCTAACGGCTTGTGGATAACCCTGTGAGAGCGGGCTTGCTCGCGAAAGCGGTGGACCAGTCGACATCGATGTTGAATGTGAGTCCGCCTTCGCGAGCAAGCCCGCTCCCACAGGAATCGAGCAAGACATTCAGGTTTCTGTGCCTGCAAGACCCTGAGGTCTTTGGGAGCTTCACCTATGTTGAACACCCTTCTCCCCATCCTGCTCTTCGCCGCCCTGGGCCTAGCGGTCCTCGGCGCTTTGCGCCGGGTAAACATGTGGCGCCGTGGCCGGCCGTCCAAGGTCGACTTGATCGGCGGCCTCTTCGCGATGCCCAAGCGCTACATGGTGGACTTGCACCATGTGGTGGCGCGGGACAAGTACATTGCCAATACCCACGTTGCCACGGCCGGTGGTGCGGTGGCGTCCATCGTGCTGGCGATCCTGGTGCACGGTTTTGGCCTGCATAACCGCTTCCTCGGCTACGCACTGCTGTTGATGTCGGCGGTGATGTTCGTCGGCGCGATCTTCGTCTACCTGCGTCGGCGCAATCCGCCGTCGCGTCTGTCGAAAGGCCCGTGGATGCGCCTGCCGAAAAGCCTGCTGGCGTTCTCGGCATCGTTTTTCCTGGTGACCCTGCCGGTGGCCGGTATCCTGCCGGAGAATTTCGGCGGCTGGCTGCTGGCGGCAATCCTGGGGATTGGCGTGCTGTGGGGCGTCTCGGAGCTGTTCTTCGGTATGACCTGGGGCGGGCCGATGAAGCATGCCTTCGCCGGTGCCCTGCACCTGGCCTGGCACCGTCGCGCCGAACGCTTTGGTGGCGGTCGCTCCACCGGTCTCAGGCCGCTGGATCTGAACGACCCTGCCGCGCCGCTGGGCGTGGAGAAACCCAAGGATTTCACCTGGAACCAACTGCTCGGCTTCGACGCCTGCGTGCAGTGTGGTAAATGCGAAGCCGCGTGCCCGGCGTTCGCCGCCGGCCAGCCGCTGAACCCGAAAAAACTCATCCAGGACATGGTCGTCGGCCTGGCCGGCGGCACCGATGCCAAATTCGCCGGTAGCCCGTACCCTGGCAAGCCGGTGGGCGAGCACGGCGGCAATCCTCATCAGCCGATCGTCAACGGCCTGGTGGACGCCGAGACGCTGTGGTCCTGCACCACGTGCCGGGCGTGCGTCGAGGAATGCCCGATGATGATCGAGCATGTCGATGCCATCGTCGACATGCGTCGGCACTTGACCCTGGAAAAAGGCGCCACGCCGAACAAAGGCGCCGAGGTCCTGGAAAACCTCATCGCCACCGACAACCCGGGTGGCTTCGCCCCGGGCGGGCGGATGAACTGGGCGGCGGACCTGAACCTGAACCTGCTCAGCGAGAAGAAAGCCACCGACGTGCTGTTCTGGGTCGGCGACGGTGCCTTCGACATGCGCAACCAACGCACCCTGCGGGCCTTCGTCAAAGTACTCAAGGCGGCAAACATCGACTTCGCCGTGCTCGGCCTCGAAGAGCGCGACAGCGGCGACGTGGCCCGACGCCTGGGTGACGAAGCGACGTTCCAGCTCCTGGCCAAGCGCAACATCCAGACCCTGGCCAAGTACCGCTTCAACCGCATCGTGACCTGCGACCCCCACAGCTTCCATGTGCTGAAAAACGAATACGGCGCCTTCGATGGCAACTACCTGGTGCAACACCACAGCACCTACCTGGCGGAAATCATCGACGCCGGCGCTCTCAGCCTTGGCCAGCACAAGGGCGACAGCGTGACTTATCACGACCCGTGCTACCTGGGCCGCTACAACGGTGAATACGAGGCGCCGCGCCAGGTGTTGCGTGCGCTGGGTATCGAGGTCAAGGAAATGCAGCGCTCCGGTTTCCGCTCCCGCTGCTGCGGTGGCGGTGGCGGCGCGCCGATCACCGACATTCCGGGCAAGCAGCGTATCCCCGACATGCGCATGGAAGACATCCGCGAAACCGGTGCCGAGCTGGTGGCCGTGGGTTGTCCACAATGCACCGCAATGCTCGAAGGCGTGGTCGAGCCTCGCCCGATGATCAAGGACATCGCCGAGCTGGTGGCCGATGCATTGCTCGAAGATGCGGCACCGACCAAGCCCATGGCCTCGGCCAAACGTGAACCTGCGGAGGTGCATTAATGAGCGACATCATCCGTCGCGACCCTCGCGCCGAGCGGATCGCCCGCAACCGTCTGCATCCATTGCATGCGGCCATGCAACCGGTACAACACAGCTGGATGGGGCCCAACGGCATCGTCCGCAAGAATGTCCATGGGGTGGGTTTCATCGGTCCCAACGGCATCAAGCGGATCGACCGCAGCGGCGCTCAGCAGGGCGGGACCACCAAGCGCAGCGCCGCCACTGAAGTGCTACTGCCGCTGCATCAGGTGCCGCAACCGGCGTTTTACATCAGCGTCGTGCCCGACATGGTCGGTGGGCGCCTGAGCAGTCACGACCGCGATCTGCTGGGCCTGGCCCACCAATTGGCCGGTTCCGATGGTGCGGTATTGGCGGTGGTCTTCGGTGAGCATAAGGAAAATGCATTCGCCACGGCCGGTGTCGACCGCCTGCTGGTGCTGGAAGGCGAAGAATTCAGCGGTTATGCACCGGAACAACGGGTCCAGGGCCTGCGGGCTGTGGATAACCAGTTCAACCCACGTCATTGGTTGCTGCCTGACAGTCGCAGTGGCGGGGCCGAACTGGGCCGCCGCTTTGCCGCGGCCCTGGGCGAACGCCCGGCCACGCGGGTCTGGCAGGTCAAGGGCGAGGAGTGCATCGGCCGCGCTGGCGCGGGCCTGCAAGACCTGGCCCGGCCGTTGGCCCGGTTGATCCTGGCAGCGGCCGAATGTGCCGAGCCGGTCAGCGAAACCCGTCACGAAGCCTTGCCGGTGGAGTTATCCACAAGCGTGGCCCGCAGCCTTTCGCGCATCGAAGATCTCGGCGCGGTGGCGGTGGATCCGGGCGCGATCCCGATGGCCGAAGCCGAGTTCATTTTCTCTGGCGGCAACGGGGTCAAGGACTGGGCACTGTTCCATCAGACCGCTGCAGCCTTGGGCGCAACCGAAGGCGCGTCGCGGGTGGCGGTGGACGATGGCTTCATGGCCCGCGACCGCCAGGTCGGCGCCAGCGGCACCTGGGTCACGGCGCGGGTCTATGTTGCGGTGGGCATCTCCGGGGCGATCCAGCATCTGCAAGGCATCGGTGCCTGCGACAAGGTGGTGGCAATCAACCTCGATCCGGGCTGCGACATGATCAAACGGGCGGATTTGTCGGTGATCGGCGACAGTACGGCGATTTTCCATGCCCTGATCGCGGCGGTAGAGGCTTACCGCAACGAAGCCAAACGCGATGCGGCTTAAGCTAAGGATTCAACCATGACGACTCAAGTGATCAGCCTCGTGTCCATTGGCGCCCACCCGACCTCCGGTCGCCCTCGGCGCGCCGAGCAGGACGCCCGCGCCGTGGAGCTGGGCCTGCAACTGGCTGGCAACGACTTGCAGGTGCTGCATGCGGGCGATGTCGCCGAACCGGCCCTGCGCGCTTACCTGGGTATGGGCCTGGACGAACTTCACGTGCTGGAAAACCCGACGGGCGCCGACGCGCTGCCGGCCTTGACCGATTACCTGCGCGACGCCGCGCCCCAGGTGGTGCTCACCGGCAGTCAGGCGGAGACCGGCGAGGGCTCGGGCATGCTGCCGTTTCTGTTGGCGGAAAACCTCGGTTGGCCGCTGGTGGTAGGGCTGGCCCAGGTGGAATCCATCGAGAATGGGGCGGCCCTGGTGCTGCAAGCCTTGCCTAGAGGGCAGCGCCGCCGCCTGAAGGTGCGCCTGCCTTTCCTGGCAACTGTGGATAACGCCGCGCCCAAACCTCGGCAAAGCGCCTATGGCCCGGCCAGACGGGGCGTGCTGCACGCCGAGGAAGTCGAAGTGATCGACGATACTCTGCTGGCAGTGGCCACTCTGCAACCGGCCAAACCACGGCCCAAGCGCCTGAAAGTAATCAAGGCCAAGAGCGGCGCCGACCGCATGAAAGCCGCCACGGCCAAGGCCAGCGGCGGAGGCGGGCAGGTGCTCAAGGGCGTCAGCCCCGAAGCAGGCGCCGAGGCGATTCTCAAGCTGCTGATTGAAGAAGGCGTCGTTCGCTAGCTTCGGAATCTCTGCGAGTCTTTGTGGGAGCGGGCTTGCTCGCGAAAGTGTGGTAATAGCCAGGAAGATGTTGCCTGACACGTCACTTTCGCGAGCAAATCCGCTTCCACAGGGAAACTCATTTACCCACAACCTTGGCAAAGTTTCCCACAATACCTGTGCGCCCCACTGTGGATAACCTGTTCGTCCATCGCCACACCCCACGCCAATCAAGCCCTTCAAGCCTGCGCTCAAAAAATAACCAGCCTAACTGACGGTTTTTTACTGAGGTTTTCTGATTGGCAGGTGACTTAAACCGCTCCGACTTGCCCCCAATCTCTGTTGGCGCTTCTGTGGATAAGATGTTCGCTATCGTCTCCAGGCCTTGTGAAACGGGGGTTGCAGAGAGTTGTTTATTTAATGATCAATTGCCTCGGTTTTTCTGAAATCACATAACATTTCCATGGCTTATAGACCGTCACGGCGGTTTTCCACAGAAACGTCAAAATTACCCCCAAACGCTGTTGGTGCTTCTGTGGATAAGGTGTTCGCTATGTCCTGTAAGCCAAGCCATTCAAGGCGTTAGCGGGAATGATCAAAAATTGATCTGCGCGCAGTCAACGGCTCGCCTGTTCATAATTCATAGCTTTCAAGGCTCTGTCGATCAGGATATTGCTCAACAAGACGCACTTTTCCCCAATAGCTGTGGGTGGGCTTGTGGATAACTTGTTTGCCAAAGGCTGCGGAGCCCGGCTGGCTTAGTTCAAACCGCGATAGATCAAATTTCATACAGTTCTAAGGAACTGCCTTGACGGGGCGCTGTCGCCTGTCTTCACTCCAATGGCACAAGGACATCGCTACCTTATATCCATGTCAGGTTCAGGGAGAACACATGATGGATAACCCGCTCTCCCGTTTTTGCCCGAACCTTCCTGTGAAGTGCGTCCCGACGCCTCCCACCCTGTTACCCCGACGGCGCGCCATTCATCAGCGTGCACGGCTATAGCGCGTCGATACGCACCTGGTTTTTCCCCTGTAGCACCGCTGACTGCCGCTCAATCCCGAAGAGAGAGTGGCCAGGCGTCTGTACGCCTGATCGACAGGCAACCGCAGAGTTGCCCCTTCCGCCTGAGAGGACTTGAACATGACACGGATATCGACCCCCATCAGCCAAATCCAGGAACATTACGATGTGATCGTCATCGGTTCAGGCTATGGCGGCGGCATTGCCGCCTCGCGCCTGTCCCGGGCCGGACGCAAGGTGTGCCTGTTGGAGCGTGGCCGGGAAATCCAGCCCGGCGAGTACCCCAACACCATGCTCGCGGCCACCGAGGAGTTGCAGGTCCATGACCCGGACGGTCACATTGGCTCGCGAACCGGGTTGTACGACCTGCACGTCAATGCTCAGCAGAACGTGGTGGTCGGTTGCGGCCTGGGTGGCACTTCGCTGATCAATGCCAACGTCTCGCTGGAGCCAGAACCTGGTGTGTTCGAGGATCCGCGCTGGCCACAGGCGGTACGTGACCATCAAGACACGTTGCTCAAGGAAGGCTATGCCCGGGCTCGCGAGATGCTCAAGCCCAACGCCTATCCGGCCTCGGAGCCAAACCTGCCCAAGCTCGATGCCCACAGCAAATCGGCCGACTATCTCAAACAGAGCGCACATTTCTACAAGCCGCCGATCAACGTGACGTTCGACAAGTTGCCCAACAACCTCAACCACGTCGGCGTCGAACAATTGCCATGCAACGGTTGTGGCGATTGCGTCTCGGGCTGTAACAACAAGGCCAAGAACACCACACTGATGAATTACCTGCCCGATGCCTGGAACCACGGTGCGGAGATTTTCTGCCAGGCCGAGGTGCGCCACCTGGAGCGCGACGGCAACGGCTGGATCGTGCACTTCCAGTACCTGGACAGCGGCCGCGAGCTGTTCTCGGCGCCAACGTTGTTCGTGCGGGCCGACATTGTGGTGGTGTCCGCCGGCACCCTGGGCACCACGGAAATCATGCTGCGCTCACGGGACAAGGGCCTGTCGATGTCCAACCAGTTGGGCGAAAACATGAGCGGCAACGGCGACATCCTCGGGTTCGGCCACAACTGCGACCAGACCATCAACGGCATCGGTTTCGGTGCCCATTCGGCCAAGGAGCTGGAACCGGTGGGGCCATGCATTACTTCCATCATCGACATGCGCACCGAAGGCGATTGGCGCAGCCGCATGGTCATCGAAGAAGGCTCGATCCCCGGCGCCCTCGGCCGGCCGATGGTGCCGAGCATGGCGGCGTTCGCCGAGATGATCGGCGTACCTACTGATACCGGCTTCGGTGCCAGCCTCAAATACAAGGGGCGGGAGGCTGAAAGCTTCCTGCGCGGCCCCTACCACGGCGCGCTGCATAACATGCAGACCTACCTGATCATGAGCCACGACAATGGCAAGGGCCGCATGGTGCTCGACGACAAGGATCAGTTGCGCATCGACTGGCCCGGCGTCGGCGAGCAGGAGAACGTCACCCTGGGCAACGAACGCCTGCACCAGTGCACCAAGGCGCTGGGCGGGATCTGGGTCGAGAACCCGATCTGGACCAAGCTGCTCAAGCACAGCATCGTTTCGGTTCACCCGTTGGGTGGGTGCGTGATGGGTGAGGATGCCACCCAGGGCGTGGTCAATCACAAGGGGCAGGTGTTCAGCGGTGCCAGCGGCACGGAGGTCTACCCCAACCTGTACGTGGCCGACGGTGCGGTGATTCCGACCTCCCTGGCGGTCAACCCGCTGCTGACCATTTCGGCGGTGAGCGAGCGCAACATGGCGCTGCTGGCGGCCGATCATGGCTGGCTGATCGACTACACCCTGCCTTCGGCACCGCGCAAGCCGGTGGCGGCGCCTACCCTCGGGGTGCAGTTCACTGAAACCATGAAGGGCTTTTTCTCTACGGCGTTCACCCAGCCGCAGGGCACCGACCTTACGCTGTACGAAGCAGCGGCCAAACGTGGCAAGGCGGACAATTCGCCCATCGAGTTTACGCTGACCATCACCGCCGATGACCTCAATCGCCTGATCAAGGAGCCAGAACACGCCGCGACCATCGTTGGCACCCTCGATGCGCCGCTGCTCTCACCACAACCGCTGGTGGCCAGCAATGGGGTGTTCAATCTGTTCGAGCAATACCAGGAACAGGTCGGCGTGCGGCACATGAACTACGACATGAAACTGACCGCCGAGGACGGCAGCGACTATTACTTCAGCGCCTTCAAAACCGTGCCCGAGGACAACGGCGTGCTGAACATCTGGCACGACACCAGTACCCTCTATGTCACGCTTTACCACGGGCCGGACAAGACCGGCGCGGTGATCGGTTCGGGGGTGATGCACATTCTGCCGGCCGATTTCGCCAAGCAGATGACCACTATGAAAGTGCTCAACGCACGTAACGAGCGCGAACGGTTGGATGCCCTGGCACGGTTCGGCAAGTTCTTTGCCGGTATCCTGTGGGAGAGCTATGGCGGGGTGTTTGCCGGCGACATCTACTTCAACCCGGATGCGCCGCCGCGCATCAAGCGACCGCTGGACGCGCCGGCGCCGACGGTGCATTTCTTCGAGACAGAAGACAACGTCCAACTGCGTCTGACCCGTTACCAGGCGGGCAGCAAGGGCCCGGTGATGTTGGTGCATGGCCTGGGTGTGGGCTCGAACATCTTTTCCACCGACACCATCCATACCAACCTGTTGGAATACCTGTGCAAGCACGAGTACGACGTCTGGCTGCTGGACCTGCGGGTGAGCATCCTGTTGCCCGCCAGCAAGCGGGAATGGAACGGTGACCAAGTGGCCCAGTACGACTTCAAGGCTGCCATCGAGCAGATCCAGCAGGCGACCCTGGCCCGTGACGTGCAATGCGTGGTGCATTGCTATGGCGCGACGACCTTCTTTATGTCGATGCTGGCGGGCTTGCAAGGGGTGCGCTCGGTGGTCTGCTCGCAGATCGCCGCCGACACGGTGGTTGCCACCGCCACCGGACTGAAGGCCGGCCTGCATCTGCCGGGGATGCTCGACGCCATCGGCATCAAATCACTGACGGCCTATGCCGACACCAAGGAGAACTGGTTCAACAAACTCTATGACAAGGCCCTCAATGGCTATGCCCGGATCGAGGCCCAGGGCTACTGCACCAACCCGGTTTGCCACCGCATCACCTTCATGTACGCCTCGCTGTATCGCCACGACACCCTCAATGAAACCCTGCACGACAACCTTCATGAGTTGTTCGGCGAGTCGAACATGCACACCTTCGAACACCTGGCGCTGATTGTGCGTAAGGGGCATCTGGTGGACTTCAAGGGCAACGACGTCTACATGCCGCATTTCGACCGGCTGAAATTGCCGATCTGCTTCATCAGCGGTGCCGACAACCAATGCTACCTGCCGCAGAGCACCCTCAAGACCTATGAACGACTGTGCGACATGCATGGCCCGCAACTGTTCAGCCGCCATGAAGTGCCGGGCTACGGCCATATCGACTGCATCTTCGGCAAGGACGCGGTGATGGATGTGTATCCGATCATCCTCGGACACCTGGAGAAGACGGCCCTGGGTTGAGGCCGGATCGAGTCGACTGTTTCGCGAGCAAGCCCGCTCCCACAGGGGTACGCGATCTCCTGTGGGAGCGGGCTTGCTCGCGAAGGCGGACTGAAGAGCACCGCACCTCATGAATAGGCCCAAGGAAAAAGGATGCCCATGAATACCTACATCCGCTGGTTCCAACGCATCATCTGGGTGGGGATCGTCATGAACATGGTCTTTGCGATTCCGGCGTTGTTCGCGCCGGCGTTGCTGACGTCCATGCTCGGCCTGCCCCCCGTGTTGTCCGATCCCTGGCTGGAAAACACCGGCATGTTGCTGGTGGGGATCAGCCTGTTCTACATGCCCTCCGGGTTCAATGCGCCGCGTTTCGTGATTCATTCGTGGTTGTGCGTGCTGTCGCGGCTGGTGGCGGTGGTGTTCTGGATCTACCTGATCAACACCAATAACCAGGGGCCTTTGTTCAAGCCGATGCTGATGGGCGACCTGACCATGTTCCTGGTGCTGGGGACCCTGCTCTACCTGGGCAGTCCGGTCGCCAATCGCCCGCTGGCCTTGCTTTGCGCCGGGTGGCGAGCGTGGCGCGCAGGTTGGGCGCAACGCTGGAAAAGCCATGGCTTCAAGGTGGGTGCGCTGGTCGTGGTACTGGTGCTGGGATTCATCGGCTACCAGACCTGGTACCAGATGATACGAGAGGTGCCGCAACCGGACTTCAAGTCCGATGAGGACCATTACAAATACGCGGCCATCGGGCTGGGCATCGAGGCGCGGATTCCTTATTACCTGTTCGCCGTGCTGCCGCAGATGTGCCCGGAAAAAATGCCCAAGCCCGGTGGCTACGAGGTGTTCGGTTTCCTCTATGAAAACGGCAACGACCTGCCCATCGGGATGGCCAAGCGGCAGCTCGGCTATCCCACGGTAGAACCGAACTGCGCCTTGTGCCACACCGGTTCCTATCGGGCCAATGCCACTGACGTAGCGATCCCGGTCGCCAGCGCACCGGCCAATACGCTGCAACTGCAGGCCTTCCAGTGGTTTGCCTACGACTGCGCCAGTGACCCGAAATTCACCGTCGATGCGGTGATGGCGGCGATCAACGCCAAATTCCAGCTGGGCTTTTTCGAGAAGCTGTATAACCGCTACCTGATCATCCCGATGGCCAAAAGCGCGCTGATCAAGCAGAAGCAGGCCTACGCCTGGCAGAAGCTACGCCCGGCCCAGGGACCAGGGCGGACCGACACGTTCAACCCGACCAAGATGGTGGTGTTCGGCTTCCCGGATGATTCCACCATCGGCACCGTGGACTTGCCGCAGGTCTGGAACCAGAAACCCCGGGAGTCGATGTACCTGCACTGGGACGGCAATAACAACAAGATCCACGAGCGTAACTACGCCGCGGCCATGGCGGTGGGTGCGACGCCGGAATCGGTGCTGCCGCCGAGTTTCAACCGGGTCACCAATTGGCTGCTGGGCCACAAGGCGCCGGCCTGGCCGTTCGCCCTGGATCAGGCAAAAGTCGCCCAGGGCAAGCCGATCTGGGAGCAGAACTGCGCCGGTTGCCATGACTTCGGTCGCGCCGACACCGGGCAGGTCACCACCAACATCGACCAACTGGGCACCGATCCCCATCGCCTGAACTCCTTTACCACAGGGCTGGTATCGGCTTTCCACGGCTTCAAGAAACCGCCGTTCGACTTCGGCGCCTACCGCAAGACCCAGAGCTACAGCAACACGCCTACCGACGGTATCTGGTTGCGGGCGCCGTACCTGCATAACGGCTCGGTACCGACTTTGTGGGATCTGCTGCAGCCGCCGGAACGACGTCCGCAGGTGTTCTACACCGGCTCCGACATCTACGACCCGGAGAAGGTGGGCTTCATCACCAGTGGCGAGCAGATGAAAGCTTCGGCGGATTTCAAATACGACACCCGCCTGGAAGGCAATCACAACGGCGGCCACCTGTATGGCACGCAGCTGTCGGACGCCGACAAACGGGCCTTGATCGAGTTCATGAAAACCCTGTGACCCAGGGCATTGCGAAGGAGCGTTCACATGTCATTACTGCATCATCTGGAACATGAGTTCGACAAGGTCAAGGTCCGGTTGCACGGGTTGGTGACGCGCCTGGAAATGTCCTGGAAAAAACTCGTCAACGACCTGGAGCCCGAGGAGTTCCAGGCCATCGTCAAACTGTTGCAACGGGGTCATGACCAGGCCCGGCACGTCATCGAGCACGGTGACCTGCCGGATGACGAACCGGCCGTCCCATGGGAACTGGCCCACGGTCTGTCGATCCTGAAGATCGGCAACGCCACGCCCTTGCCGCAAAGCGAGGACGAATTGCCGACCCGTGTGCTCAAGGACGGCACCTTGTTGGGCTGTCGTAAATGGGAGTTGCTGGACCTGCTGTGGAGCGAGGCGCTGCTCAAATGGATCGAGAACCTGCGTCACCATGCGACCTTCGCGACCAATCCGGCTTTGGTGAAAATGGACAACGATGTCGTCCTGGCCATCGCCGGCGACTGGGGCACCGGGCCGTTCGACAGCCACGCCCCGGCGGTGGCCGTAGCCAATCAGATGCAGTTGGCACAAGCCGATTTCACCATTCACCTGGGGGATGTGTATTACGCCGGGACTCAGTCCCAGGAAGATGTCGACATGGCGGGCTGGCCTCAAGGCAAACATGGCTCGTTCACCCTCAATTCCAACCACGAGATGTACAGCGGCGCCCATGGCTATTTCAAGGAACTGGCGGCGCGCTTCCCCGTGCAGCAGGGGACCAGTTACTTTGCCTTGTACAACGACGACTGGCTGGTGGTCGGTCTGGACACCGCCTATGCCTCGGACGCCATGAACCTGTACATGGATGGCACGCTCAACGAGCAGCAGATCAACTGGATGAAAGGCCTGCCCATACGCAAGAAATTGATGGTGCTCAGTCATCACCAGGGCTTCGATATTTCCGGACACCACAAGACTGCGCTTTATCAGCCGGTGTGCGACGCCCTCGGGCGCGAGCCGGACTACTGGTACTGGGGGCATTTGCACAACGGCATCTGCTATGCGCCTCAAGGCGGTTTGCATGCACGTTGCGCCGGACATGGGGCGATTCCCTACGGCACCACCAGCGAGCTGAACGGGCACGCCCGGGTGCTATGGTCGGAGACGGAGTTGGCGGGGGATCCGGCGTATCCGGAGCGGGTCTTGAACGGGTATGTGAAGGTGCGGTTGGTGGGGGAGAACATCGAAGAGACGTTCTATGGCGAGGATGGGTCGGTGCGGTGGTCTTCGAAGTGATCGGTGCTGCTTGAACCGTCTTCGCGAGCAAGCCCGCTCCCACACCGGATCTCCATTGCACTGAAGATCCCGTGTGGAAGCGGACTTGCTCGCGAAGCTTTTGCTTTTAGCCCTGGACCGGCACGCCCTTGAGGTACGGCGCCGGCTCAGCTCCCAGGTTGTTGAGCATACGCTCGCTGTACCAATCCACGAAGTTCACCACGCCGAACTCGTAGGTCTTGGAGTACGGGCCCGGCTGGTAGGCGGTGGAGTTGATGCCGCGCTGGTTTTCTTCGGCCAGGCGACGGTCCTGGTCGTTGGTGGCGTCCCAGACCTGGCGCATGCGCTCCACGTCGTAGTCCACGCCTTCGACTGCGTCCTTGTGCACCAGCCATTTGGTGGTGACCATGGTTTCCTGGGCGCTGATCGGCCACACGGTAAACACGATGATGTGGTCGCCCATGCAGTGGTTCCACGAGTGCGGCAGGTGCAGGATGCGCATCGAGCCCAGGTCCGGGTTCTTGATGCGGCCCATCAGCTTGGCGCAGCCCTGCTTGCCGTCCATGGTCATCGACACGGTGCCCTTGAGCAGTGGCATGCGCACGATGCGGTTACGCAGGCCGAAGCTCTTGTGGGCGTAAGGGATTTTCTCGGCTTCCCAGGCGGCGGCGGATTCGGCCACGTGGTCCTTGAAGGCCTGGTCGGCGCGTGGGTCGGTGACGTCGTCCCATTCCAACAGGGTCTTGAGCAATTCCGGGTGTGAGCCGCCGCAGTGGTAGCACTCGCGGTTGTTCTCCAGCACCAGTTTCCAGTTGGCTTTTTCCATCAAGGTGGTTTGCACCGCCACCTTGGTGTTTTCCATGTCGTACGGTTCCATGTAGTGGTTCAGCGTGGACAAGAAGTCATCGATGGGTGGTGGGTTTTCCGCCAGGCTGATGAAGATGTAACCGCCGGCCGTTTTCACGTTCACGGGCTTGAGGCCGTACTGCTTCATGTCGAAGTCGGCGCCCATTTCGGTGCCGGCGAACAGCAGGCGACCGTCCAGTTCGTAGGTCCACTGGTGGTAATGGCAGACCAGCTTGGCAACCTTGCCCTTGTCGCTGGTGCACAACCGGGAGCCACGGTGACGGCAGACGTTGTGGAACGCATGCACCACGCCTTCGGCGCCACGAATCACGATGATCGGGTTCTTGCCTACCTGCAGGGTCAGGTAGTTGCCCTTGGTCGGGATCTCGCAAGTCATGCCGGCGATCAGCCATTCCTTCTGGAAGATTTCCTGCATGTCGATGTCGAACAGGCGCTCATCGCAATAGAACGGCTGCGGCAGCGAGAACGTGCGCTCGCGTTCCTGCAGCATCTGTGCGGTGGCCTTGCGTGCGGGTTCCAGTGGATCGCCCAGGCTCAGGGTTGTAGTTACGTCCATCGTTTTATCCTCATGGCCATCTGTGTGGCCGGCGAAATATGGCTAATCGGTTGTGCTACGCAAGGCAGAAAACGTTGTTTGTCTGTTGGGGCGAGTGTGGGGCCGCGCAGGGCCGGAACCTTATCCATGGGCGACATGGCCCAATCTGTTCCCGACGCGCAAGCCCCGGTGGTTGGGGGCTGGTCGCGATAAGTACGTGGATGTCGCGAATAGGTAAACGACGCTCCCGGCGCCTGCGCACAATCGCCACCATGAAGGCCGGCAGTCGGCCGTGGAGAACAGTATGTCCAATAATTTCCTGAACCCGGTCACCACCCAGACCTGGGCCAATGGCCGACATATCGTGCGTTGCGTCAAAGTCATCCAGGAAACCTGGGATGTGCGTACCTTCTGCTTCATGGCCGACCAGCCGATCATGTTCTTCTTCAAGCCGGGGCAGTTCGTGACGCTGGAGCTGGAAATCGAAGGCCAGCAGGTCATGCGTTCCTACACTATCTCCAGCTCGCCGTCGGTGCCTTACAGCTTTTCGGTGACCATCAAGCGCGTGCCCGGGGGCAAGGTTTCCAACTGGCTGCACGACACCCTGCACGAAGGCCAGGAGCTGGCGGTGCACGGGCCGGTGGGGCTGTTCAATGCCATCGATTTCTCTGCCCCGAAAGTGCTCTACCTCAGCGGCGGTGTCGGCATCACGCCAGTGATGTCCATGGCACGCTGGTACTACGACACCAACGGCAACGTCGACATGGTGTTCATCCATAGCGCCCGCTCGCCCAAGGACATCATCTATCACCGCGAGCTGGAGCACATGGCGTCGCGGATCGACAACTTCAGCCTGCACCTGATCTGCGAGAAACACGGCCTGGGCGAGCCGTGGGCGGGTTATCGCGGCTACCTGAACCACAAGATGCTGGAACTGATGGCGCCTGACTTCCTTGAGCGCGAAGTGTTCTGCTGCGGCCCGACGCCGTACATGAACGCGGTCAAGCGCCTGCTGGAAAATGCCGGCTTTGACATGAAGCGCTATCACGAGGAGTCCTTCGGGGCCACGCCACCGGAAGCCCGTGCCGACGCGGTGGAACAGGCCGAACAGGCCGCCGAGGCACCGGAAGTCGATGCGGCGGACCTGCACCTGGTGGAGTTCACCTCCTCGGGCAAGAGCATTCGCGTGGCGCCGGGCGAAACCGTCCACGCCGCTGCTGCCAAGCTCGGCATGATGATTCCCAAGGCCTGTGGCATGGGCATCTGCGGAACGTGCAAGGTATTGAAGCTGGGCGGCGAAGTGGAAATGGACCACAACGGCGGGATCACCGAGGACGACGAGGCCGAGGGGTACATCCTGTCGTGCTGCAGCGTGCCAAAGGGGGATGTGCGGATCGAGTTCTGACGCTGGGGCGGGGCAGGGGAACGCGGAGCGTCCCCGGCTGCGTTCCCACGCGGAGCGTGGGAACGATCAGCGGTCTTGAGTGTGTCTCTATTTAGTTGGACATGACTTCGCGAATATCCGCCGCCAATTCCCGCACTCGTGCTTCTTCGGTGTCCCACGAGCACATGAACCGCGCGCCGCCCTTGCCGATGAAGGTGTAGAAGCGCCAGCCGCGAGCGGTGAGGGCGGCGATGGCAGGTTCCGAGAGTTGCAGGAACACGCCGTTGGCCTGGACCGGGAACATCAGTTCCACGCCGGGAATGTCGCTGACAAGTTGCGCCAGCAATTGGGCGCAGCGGTTGGCGTGGCGAGCGTGCTTGAGCCAGGCGTCGTCCTGCAGCAGGCCGACCCAGGGGGCGGACAGGAAGCGCATCTTCGAGGCCAGTTGCCCGGCTTGCTTGCAGCGGTAATCGAAGTCTTCGGCCAGGTCGTGATTGAAAAACAGGATCGCTTCGCCCACCGCCATACCGTTCTTCGTGCCGCCGAAGCACAACACGTCCACGCCCGCTTTCCAGGTCAGGTCCGCTGGTGAGCAGCCGAGGAAGGCGCAGGCATTGGAGAAGCGAGCGCCGTCCATGTGCAGATTCAGCCCCAGTTCCTTGCAGGTGATGCTGATGGCGCGAATTTCCTCCGGTGTATAGACGCTGCCGACTTCCGTGGCCTGGGTCAGGGTCACGACCCGCGGCTTGGGGTAGTGGATGTCCTGGCGCTTGAGGGCGATCTCGCGGATCGAGTCGGGCGTCAGCTTGCCGTTTTCGGTGCGCGCCAGTAGCAGCTTGGAACCGTTGGAGAAAAATTCCGGCGCACCACATTCGTCGGTTTCGACGTGGGCGGTTTCCGAGCAGATCACGCTGTGATAGCTCTGGCAGAGTGAGGACAGCGCCAGGGAGTTGGCTGCCGTGCCGTTGAACGCGAAGAAGACTTCGCAGTCGGTTTCGAACAAGGCTCGGAAATCATTCGCCGCGCGATGGGTCCACTCGTCATCGCCGTAGGCGCGCTGATGGCCCTGGTTGGCTTCTTCCATGGCGGCCCAGGCTTCGGGACAAATGCCTGAATAATTGTCGCTGGCAAACTGTTGACTCTTGTCGGTCATGGCCTTGCTCCTTAGATAGAGAGTCCTGGGTAAAGAGATCCCTGGCGGAATTCCCGTGTGGGGAATCCCATGGTCCGGCGTGTTTGGGTCCACGACGCCGTGTTCAATGTTGGTGCGCACTTTACCCAAGATTAGGGAGGGAACACACCGGATGTTTCTGTCAGCAAATCACAAAGTCATCGAGTTTCCTCCCGTATGAACCAGCGCGACGGCGCCCTTGACCTGCTCAAGTGGCTGGCTCTGCTGGCGATGGTGCTCGATCATCTGCGATATGTCGGTTTCTCCGCCGATTGGCTGTATGTGCCAGGGCGTCTGGCATTCCCCTGGTTTTGCCTGGCGATGGCGGCCAATCTGGCGCGCAGCGGGTCGAGTGTTGATCGGGGGCGTTACCTGGGCTGGTTGCTGCTGTTCAGCGCCATCAGCGAAGTTCCCTACCGCTTGTTCTTTCCCGATCCCGCGACCCTTAATGTAATGCCGACCCTGGTCCTGGGTTTGTTGGTCGCACGCGGTTGGCAGATTCCGACGCGACAGGCGCGAATGCTGGCGGTAGCAGCGTTATTGTTGGCGGCGCTGTTCTCGTCGCGGCTGATGTTCGGGGTTTTCGGCGTGCTGCTGCCGCTGGTGATGTTGTTGGTGTTGCGCCGGCCCTGGTACCTGGGCTTGTTGCCAGGGATTGTGTGCGTGGCGGCCAATCAATGGCGGGTTCTGTATGGCGCGGCGTGGCTCGGCAACGAAGTGGCAGTGTGGGGTTTGCTGAACTGCCTGTTTGCGCCAGGGCTCGGGCTGTTGCTTTTGCGACAGGCGGGTCGTGTTCGTCCCCCGGCGATGCGGCGTTGGGCTTATGCGCTTTATCCGGCGCATTTTCTGACGCTGCTAGCGGTTCGCCTGGCGGTGGCGTGATTCCGTGACGGGAGAGCCAGGCGCGTCCGTGCTTTTGAATGCATGTCGTAAACGCGCCGTTGCGTGGCGTCCATAGGCATTTGACCTGCCTGCGCCAGCCATACCATCGCATCCAAAGGGCACTGTCGAACGGGCGGTGCCTCACCAAGACAAAAGGCGCAATGACGCCGCTGGGAGAGACGCGATGTTCAGCAAGCAAGACCAGATCCAGGGTTACGATGATGCACTGCTGGCGGCGATGAACGCCGAAGAGCAACGCCAGGAAGATCACATCGAACTGATCGCGTCAGAGAACTACACCAGCAAGCGCGTCATGCAGGCCCAGGGCAGCGGTCTGACCAACAAATACGCCGAAGGTTATCCGGGCAAGCGCTACTACGGTGGCTGCGAGCACGTCGACAAGGTCGAGGCCCTGGCGATCGAACGCGCCAAGCAACTGTTCGGCGCCGATTACGCCAACGTCCAGCCGCACTCCGGCTCTTCGGCCAACAGCGCCGTGTACCTGGCCCTGCTGCAAGCGGGCGACACCATTCTGGGCATGAGCCTGGCCCACGGCGGTCACCTGACCCACGGCGCCAAAGTGTCGTCCTCGGGCAAGCTCTACAACGCGGTGCAATACGGTATCGACACCACCACCGGCCTGATCGACTACGACGAAGTCGAGCGTCTGGCGGTGGAGCACAAGCCAAAAATGATCGTCGCCGGTTTCTCGGCGTACTCCAAGACCCTCGACTTCCCGCGTTTCCGCCAGATCGCTGACAAGGTCGGTGCCCTGCTGTTCGTCGACATGGCCCACGTGGCTGGTCTGGTGGCCGCCGGTCTGTACCCGAACCCGCTGCCTTACGCCGACGTGGTCACTACCACCACCCACAAGACCCTGCGCGGTCCGCGTGGTGGCCTGATCCTCGCCAAGGCCAACGAAGAGATCGAGAAAAAACTCAACGCCGCCGTATTCCCAGGCGCCCAGGGCGGGCCGTTGATGCACGTGATCGCCGGCAAGGCCGTGTGCTTCAAGGAAGCGCTGGAACCTGGCTTCAAGGCCTACCAGCAGCAAGTGATCGAGAACGCCCAGGCCATGGCTGGCGTGTTCATCAAGCGCGGCTACGATGTAGTGTCCGGCGGCACCGACAACCACCTGTTCCTAGTCAGCCTGATCCGTCAGGGCCTGACCGGCAAGGACGCCGACGCCGCCCTGGGTCGCGCTCATATCACCGTCAACAAGAACGCCGTGCCAAACGACCCGCAGTCGCCCTTCGTGACCTCGGGCCTGCGCATCGGCACTCCGGCGGTGACCACTCGCGGCTTCAAGGTTACCCAATGCGTGACGCTGGCCGGCTGGATCTGCGACATCCTCGACAACCTCGGCGACGCCGATGTCGAGGCCAATGTCGCCCAGCAAGTGGCGGCCCTGTGCGCGGACTTCCCGGTTTATCGCTGAGTCGGTTTTGGAGTAAATGACTATGCAACGCTATTCGGGCTTCGGCCTCTTCAAGCACTCTCTCAGCCATCACGAAAACTGGCAACGGATGTGGCGCACGCCCACCCCGAAAAAAGTCTACGACGTGGTCATCGTCGGCGGTGGCGGGCATGGTCTGGCGACCGCCTACTACCTGGCCAAGGAACACGGCATCACCAACGTGGCCGTGGTCGAGAAGGGCTGGCTGGGCGGCGGTAACACCGCGCGCAACACCACCATCGTGCGCTCCAACTACCTGTGGGACGAGTCGGCCCACCTGTACGAACATGCGATGAAACTCTGGGAAGGCCTGTCCCAGGACCTGAACTACAACGTGATGTTCTCCCAGCGTGGCGTCTACAACCTGTGCCACACCCTGCAGGACATCCGCGACTCCGAGCGTCGGGTCAACGCCAACCGCCTCAATGGCGTGGACGGCGAGCTGCTGAATGCCAAACAAGTGGCCGAGGAGATCCCTTACCTGGACTGCTCGAAGAACACCCGTTACCCGGTGATGGGTGCCACCGTCCAGCGTCGCGGCGGCGTCGCCCGTCACGATGCCGTGGCCTGGGGCTTTGCCCGGGCGGCGGACGCCTTGGGCGTGGACTTGATCCAACAGACCGAAGTGATCGGTTTCCGCAAGGAAAACGGCGTGTGCATCGGTGTGGAAACCAACAAGGGCTTCATTGGCGCCAAGCGCGTCGGCGTGGTCACCGCCGGTAACTCCGGGCACATGGCCAAGCTCGCCGGCTTCCGCCTGCCGATCGAGTCCCA
Organism: Pseudomonas uvaldensis; assembly: GCF_021271205.1. Taxonomy (GTDB): domain Bacteria; phylum Pseudomonadota; class Gammaproteobacteria; order Pseudomonadales; family Pseudomonadaceae; genus Aquipseudomonas; species Aquipseudomonas uvaldensis. The sequence continues at coordinate 118,617 of NZ_JAIWKS010000005.1, read as the reverse complement.
CCCACTGCAAGCGCTGGTGTCGGAGCCGATCAAGCCGATCATCGACAGCGTGATCATGTCCAACGCCGTGCACGGCTACATCAGCCAGTCCGACAAGGGCGACCTGGTGATCGGCGCCGGTATCGACGGTTGGGTCGGCTACGGTCAGCGCGGTTCGTACCCGGTGATCGAACACACCATCCAGGCCATCGTCGAGATGTTCCCGATCCTCTCGCGCGTGCGCATGAACCGCCAGTGGGGCGGCATCGTCGACACCACGCCGGACGCCTGCCCGATCATCTCCAAAACGCCAGTGCCGAACATGTTCTTCAACTGCGGTTGGGGCACCGGCGGCTTCAAGGCCACCCCGGGCTCGGGCAACGTGTTTGCCGCCAGCCTGGCCAAGGGTGAGATGCACCCGTTGGCCGCGCCATTTTCCATCGACCGTTTCCACAACGGTGCATTGATCGACGAACACGGCGCTGCTGCCGTCGCCCACTAACAGGAGAAATCCCTATGTTGCACATCTTCTGTCCTCACTGCGGCGAACTGCGCTCCGAAGAGGAATTCCATTCGTCCGGCCAGGCGCACATCCCGCGCCCACTGGACCCCAACAGCTGCACCGACGAGGAGTGGGGCAACTACATGTTCTTCCGCGACAACCCTCGTGGTTTGCATCACGAGCTGTGGATTCACGCTGCCGGGTGCCGCCAGTACTTCAACGCGACCCGCGACACCGTGACCTACGAGATTCTCGAAACCTACAAGATCGGCCAAAAGCCGCAATTCACCGATAAGGCTGACAGTCCGAAAGCGGCCGCACAGGCTCTGGGAGAGAAGGTATGAGCCAGATCAATCGCCTGTCCAACGGCGGACGGATCGACCGCAACAAAGCGCTGAGCTTCACCTTCAACGGCCAGACCTACAAAGGCTTCGAAGGCGACACCCTGGCCGCTGCATTGCTGGCCAACGGCGTGGACATCATCGGTCGCAGCTTCAAGTATTCCCGTCCCCGCGGCATCTTCGCCGCCGGTGCCGAAGAGCCGAACGCGGTATTGCAGATCGGTGCCACCGAAGCCACGCAAATCCCTAACGTGCGCGCCACGCAACAGGCGCTGTACCAGGGCCTGGTCGCCACCAGCACCAACGGCTGGCCGAGCGTGAACAACGACATGATGGGCATTCTCGGCAAGGTCGGCGGCAAGCTGATGCCGCCGGGCTTCTACTACAAAACCTTCATGTACCCGCAATCGTTCTGGATGACTTACGAGAAGTACATCCGCAAGGCTGCAGGCCTGGGTCGCTCGCCGACCGAGAACGATCCGGACACCTACGACTACATGAACCGCCACTGCGACGTGCTGGTGGTCGGCGCGGGTCCTGCCGGCCTGGCCGCCGCACTGGCTGCCGGTCGCAGCGGTGCGCGAGTGATCCTGGCGGACGAGCAGGAAGAGTTCGGCGGCAGCCTGCTCGATTCCCGTGAGAGCCTGGATGGCAAGCCCGCGACCGAGTGGGTCGCCGCGGCTGTGGCTGAATTGCGTTCGATGCCCGAGGTGGTGCTGTTGCCTCGCGCTACCGTGAACGGCTATCACGACCACAACTTCCTGACCATCCACGAGCGCTTGACCGATCACCTCGGTGACCGTGCGCCGATCGGTCAGGTGCGCCAGCGTATCAACCGTGTCCGCGCCAAGCGCGTGGTACTGGCGACCGGTGCCTGCGAACGTCCGCTGGTCTACGGCAACAACGACGTGCCGGGCAACATGCTGGCCGGTGCGGTGTCCACCTACGTGCGTCGCTACGGCGTGGCACCGGGCAAGAAACTGGTGCTGTCCACCAACAACGACCACGCCTATCGCGTGGCCCTGGACTGGTTCGATGCCGGCCTGCAAGTGATCGCCGTTGCCGATGCCCGCAGCAACCCTCGTGGTGCGCTGGTGGAAGAAGCGCGGGCCAAGGGCATTCGCATCCTCACCGGCAGCGCCGTGATCGAAGCCCGTGGCAGCAAGCGCGTCACCGGCGCCCGCATCGCCGCCATCGACGTCAAGGCACACAAAGTCACCAGCCCTGGCGAGTGGCTGGACTGCGACCTGGTGGCCAGCTCCGGCGGCTACAGCCCGGTGGTCCACCTGGCTTCGCACTTGGGCGGCAAGCCGATCTGGCGCGAAGATATCCTCGGTTTCGTACCCGGCGAAGCACCGCAGAAACGCGTGTGTGTCGGTGGCGTGAACGGTGTCTACAGCCTCGGTGATTCCCTGGCCGATGGCTTTGAGGGCGGTGTGCGCGCAGCCAGCGAGGCCGGTTTCAAGGCGGTGGAGGGCGTGTTGCCCAAAGCCCTGAGCCGTCATGAAGAGCCGACCCTGGCGCTGTTCCAGGTGCCGCACGAAAAATCCACCGCACGGGCGCCGAAGCAATTCGTCGACCTGCAGAACGACGTCACTGCCGCCGCCATCGAACTCGCCACCCGCGAAGGCTTCGAGTCGGTGGAACACGTCAAGCGCTACACCGCACTGGGCTTTGGTACCGACCAGGGCAAACTGGGCAACGTCAACGGCCTGGCCATCGCGGCCCGCTCGCTGAACGTGAGCATCCCGCAGATGGGCACCACCATGTTCCGTCCGAACTACACGCCGGTGACCTTCGGCGCGGTAGCGGGCCGGCACTGCGGGCACATCTTCGAACCGGTACGTTTCACCGCGCTGCATGCCTGGCATGTGAAGAACGGCGCCGAATTCGAAGACGTCGGCCAGTGGAAACGTCCTTGGTACTTCCCGAAAAACGGTGAAGACATGCACGCTGCGGTCAAGCGCGAATGCAAGGCCGTTCGCGAAAGCGTCGGCCTGCTGGACGCCTCGACCCTGGGCAAGATCGACATCCAGGGCCCGGATGCCCGCGAATTCCTCAACCGCATCTATACCAACGCCTGGACCAAGCTCGACGTGGGCAAGGCCCGCTACGGTCTGATGTGCAAGGAAGACGGCATGGTGTTCGACGACGGCGTGACCGCCTGCGTCGGCGACAACCACTTCATCATGACCACCACCACTGGCGGTGCGGCCCGTGTGCTGCAATGGCTGGAGATCTACCAGCAGACCGAATGGCCGGACCTGAAGGTGTACTTCACCTCCGTCACCGACCACTGGGCGACCATGACCCTGTCGGGCCCCAACAGCCGCAAACTGTTGAGCGAAGTCACCGATATCGACCTGGACAAGGACGGCTTCCCGTTCATGACCTGGAAGGAGGGCCTGGTGGGCGGCGTGCCGGCGCGGGTGTTCCGGATCTCGTTCACCGGTGAGCTGTCGTACGAAATCAACGTGCAGGCCGACTACGCCATGGGCGTGCTCGAACAGATCGTCGAGGCCGGCAAGAAGTACAACCTGACCCCGTACGGCACCGAGACCATGCACGTACTGCGGGCCGAAAAGGGCTTCATCATCGTCGGCCAGGACACCGACGGCTCGATGACGCCGGACGACTTGAACATGGGCTGGTGCGTGGGCCGTACCAAACCGTTCTCGTGGATCGGCTGGCGTGGCATGAACCGTGAAGATTGCCTGCGCGAAGACCGCAAGCAACTGGTGGGCCTCAAGCCGATCGACCCGAACGTCTGGCTGCCGGAAGGCGCGCAACTGGTCTTCAACTCCAAGCAGGCGATCCCGATGACCATGGTTGGCCACGTGACCTCCAGCTACGCGCACAACTCCCTGGGCTATTCGTTTGCCATGGGCGTGGTCAAGGGTGGTCTGAAGCGCATCGGCGAGCGGGTGTTCTCGCCCCAGGCCGATGGCAGCGTGATCGAGGCAGAGATCGTTTCTTCGGTGTTCTTCGATCCGAAGGGTGATCGGCAGAATATTTAACACTCGAGCCCTGTGGGTGGGGGCGAGTGGGAGCAAAGCTTGCTCGCGATGCAGGCGACGCGGTAGCCGTCAGACCGCATTATCGTTCATCGCGGGCAAGCCTTGCTCCCACGGCCCCACACACCGGCAGGCCAAGCAAGATTCAAGACAGGTGCTCCATATGACCGCAGTCAACGTGTACCAACAACGCCCGACCACAGGGGCCAAGGCCGAGTCGTCGCTGCACCATGCCGACCTCGCCAGCCTGGTGGGCAAGGGTCGCAAGAACGCCGGCGTGATCGTGCGCGAGAAAAAACTCCTGGGTCACCTGACCATCCGTGGCGATGGTCATGATGCGGCCTTCGCTGCCGGTGTCCACAAGGCGCTGGGCATTGAATTGCCGGGCGCACTGAGCATCATCGTCAAGGGCGATACCAGCCTGCAATGGATGGGGCCGGATGAATGGCTGCTGGTCGTGCCGACCGGTGAAGAATTCGCCGCCGAGAAGAAGCTGCGCGAAGCGCTGGGCGACCTGCACATCCAGATCGTCAACGTCAGTGGCGGCCAGCAGATCCTCGAGCTGTCCGGCCCGAACGTGCGCGACGTGCTGATGAAATCCACCAGCTACGACGTCCACCCCAGCAACTTCCCGGTGGGCAAGGCCGTGGGCACGGTGTTCGCCAAGTCGCAACTGGTTATCCGCCACACCGCGGAGAACACCTGGGAACTGCTGATCCGTCGCAGCTTCTCCGATTACTGGTGGCTGTGGTTGCAGGATGCGTCGGCTGAGTATGGGTTGAGCGTCCAGGCTTAACCAAAGCTGCACACTGCCCTGTGGTGAGGGATGCATCCCCTCGCCACAGGGTTTAGCCATAACGAACAGGAGTCACCGCAATGAGCCGCGCCCCGGATACATGGATCTTGACCGCCGACTGCCCCAGCGTGCTCGGCACGGTGGACGCGGTGACCCGCTTTCTGTTCGAGCAGGGCTGCTACGTCACTGAACACCACTCCTTCGATGACCGACTCTCGGGGCGTTTCTTCATTCGTGTGGAGTTCCGCCAGCCTGACGGTTTTGCCGAGCAGGCTTTCCGCGCCGGCCTGGCCGAGCGGGCGCAAGCCTTCGACATGGTGTTCGAACTGACCCCACCCAACTACCGGCCCAAAGTGGTGATCATGGTTTCCAAGGCCGATCACTGCCTCAACGATTTGCTCTATCGCCAGCGCATCGGCCAGTTGTCCATGGACGTGGTGGCCGTGGTGTCCAACCACCCGGACCTCAAGCCGCTGGCCGATTGGCACCAGATTCCCTACTACCATTTCCCCCTGGACCCGAACGACAAACCGGCCCAGGAACGGCAGGTGTGGCAGGTCATCGAAGAAACCGGCGCCGAGTTGGTGATTCTCGCCCGCTACATGCAGGTGCTGTCGCCGGAGCTGTGCCGCAAGCTCGACGGCAAGGCCATCAACATCCACCACTCCCTGCTGCCGGGGTTCAAAGGCGCCAAGCCGTATCACCAGGCCTACAACAAAGGCGTGAAGCTGGTGGGCGCCACGGCGCACTACATCAATAACGACCTGGACGAAGGCCCGATCATCGCCCAGGGCGTGGAAGTGGTGGACCACAGCCACTATCCCGAAGACTTGATCGCCAAGGGCCGGGATATCGAAGGGCTGACGTTGGCCCGGGCGGTGGGGTACCACATTGAACGGCGGGTATTTCTCAACGCCAACAGAACGGTTGTCCTCTAGATTTCAGGACCGCTTAGCGGTCCATTCGCGGGCAAGCCCGCTCCCACAGGATTTTTGTCGACATACAGATCTCAGATCCACCAGCGATCCAAATGTGGGAACGGGCTTGCTCGCGAAGAGGCCGTTACAGACAACAAAGAAACAAGCCACTAGCAAAACCCGAGCAATCAACGCGCTGCCTGCCTGGGCATCGCAGTTTCATAAAAACAACAGCGAGGTGAAAGCATGTCCGGTAATCGTGGTGTCGTGTATCTCGGCCAAGGCAAGGTCGAAGTACAGAAAATCGACTATCCAAAAATGCAGGACCCGCGTGGCAGGAAGATCGAGCACGGCGTCATCCTGCGCGTGGTATCCACCAACATCTGCGGCTCCGACCAGCACATGGTACGCGGTCGCACCACCGCCCAGACCGGTCTGGTCCTGGGCCATGAAATCACCGGTGAAGTGATCGAGAAGGGCAGCGACGTCGAGAACCTGAAAATCGGTGATCTGGTGTCCGTGCCGTTCAACGTCGCATGCGGGCGCTGCCGTTCCTGCAAAGAGCAACACACCGGCGTCTGCCTGACCGTCAACCCGGCCCGTGCCGGTGGCGCCTACGGCTATGTCGATATGGGCGACTGGACCGGCGGCCAGGCCGAGTATGTGCTGGTGCCGTACGCCGACTTCAACCTGTTGAAACTGCCGAACCGCGACAAGGCCATGGAGAAAATCCGTGACCTGACCTGCCTCTCCGACATTCTGCCGACCGGCTATCACGGTGCCGTCACCGCCGGTGTCGGTCCTGGCAGCACCGTGTATATCGCAGGCGCCGGTCCGGTTGGCCTGGCCGCTGCGGCTTCGGCGCGCCTGTTGGGTGCGGCGGTGGTAATCGTCGGCGACGTCAACCCGGTTCGCCTGGCCCACGCCAAGGCCCAGGGTTTCGAAATCGCCGACCTGTCCAAGGACACCCCGTTGCACGAGCAGATCGCCGATCTGCTGGGCGAGCCGGAAGTGGACTGCGCCGTTGACGCCGTGGGCTTCGAAGCCCGTGGTCACGGCCACGAAGGCGTCAAGCACGAAGCCCCGGCCACGGTGCTCAACTCGCTGATGCAAGTCACCCGCGTCGCGGGCAAGATCGGTATCCCCGGCTTGTACGTGACCGAAGACCCGGGCGCGGTGGATGCCGCCGCCAAGATCGGTGCCCTGAGCATCCGCTTCGGCCTGGGCTGGGCCAAGTCCCACAGCTTCCACACTGGCCAGACCCCGGTGATGAAGTACAACCGCGCGCTGATGCAAGCGATCATGTGGGACCGTATCAACATCGCAGAAATCGTCGGTGTGCAGGTCATCAGCCTGGATGACGCACCGAAAGGCTACGGTGAGTTCGATGCCGGCGTGCCGAAGAAATTCGTGATCGACCCGCACAAGATGTTCAGCGCGGCGTAGTTGGAGGCAAGACGGGAAAAGGGCGACAGCGATGTCGCCCTTTTTATTTGTCCCTGGTTTTATAGTCGCGCAAGGCCGTGGCGTGTTCTGAATGACCCATCGTCATTGCTTCGTCAACGTCAACTCCCGGAAGAATACCTCGTCCCCATATTGGTCTCTCTCTGGATCTGCCTTGTACAAGCAAGTGTTTCCCGCGGGTGAGGGACCTATTAATCGCAGGTTGTAGTTCTTGATGTCTTCTGCATTATGAAAATACTGTCCCGACCAGGCATTTCCGTTTGAATCGACAGCGTCGTATTTATAGCCTTCGTTATTGGGTGGTGGATTGTTTGCCGAGGCGAAGGACGCCTTGAGAGCACTTACGGCGGGGCAGGAGACTGCCGCGTGAACATTTCCCGACAAGCTTGTCGCCAGGAGCATACTGGTTATCATGGTTTTGTACATGGCCCGTCTCCGTTGTTTATTGTTATCAGATGTTCCTGGTTGGGCTTGGTCTTGCCTACTGTCGACACTGACAGTAGGCAAGACCAAGAAGTGATAACTCAGCTGTTTTATATAGAGGCACGCTTGGGCAGTGGCGATTGATCAGAAGCTCACGTTGAAATAATCGGCATCGATTAGCGCGCATATCCTGGGCTCGTGGCTCTCGCATCGGTTTTCGGCCCATTGCGAGAATGAGGATTCCTGGAGCTGAATATATTCCAAGGTCAGGTTTATCTGGCCGTACCTGCACGTAAGGGTTGCTCGTCGTGTCGCTTGCCCGTTCTCGTTGATCTCATGAGGAGCATATTCGGCGCCGTTGAATTTCAATGAGTTCGGATCGACGACGTCTACGAGGCTTTCGCTCGCCCATTCATGTTCATCCGGGATGTCCACCGAATAAACGTCTTCCACGGCTCCGACGACTTTATGAATGTCGGTAACGGCAGGACAAATTATTTCGCCGGCATGAACATAGCCGTTCAACAACATGAATAGTCCCGCGCCCCCAGCCAGTATCTTATGCATCTTCAAGACTCCGTGGCTCGATTCAATTCTATGGTCGCGATTACGGCGGGACGGGCTACTGTCAATGCTGACAGTTATTTATGTCAATTTTGAATTATTAATGGATATTTATGACGAATTGGTTATAACCGCTTCCTTTTTTCGTAGCTGTCAGCTGTGTCCGATAGTTGTGGAATCGTTTTCTGAAACAGGCATGGGAATTGGTGAGGAGCGACTGGGAACAATTCCTGCCTACCCCCGTCCAACCCACGATTTCGCGCCATCCCTTGGGTGGCTTTTCATGCTCCAGAGGACGTTCGGGATGAAGGTTTCACGCGGTTTTGCACTGTCTTGCCTGCTGTCGTTGGCAGCCAGTCCGGCCTTCGCGCAGTTCAACCTCAATGACGCGGTCAACGCAGTGGCGGCAATTCAGGGAAATCAGGGGGACGGTGCTGTTGCGGCGGCGCCAGAGGCCGCCGGGTTGCTCAATACATTGGGATCGGAGCTGAACATCACGCCGGAGCAGGCTATCGGGGGGGCTGGTGCAATGTTGGGGCTGGCGAAGAACCGCCTCAGCGAACCGCAGTTTTCCGAGTTGAGTAAAAGCGTGCCGGGCCTGGACCAGATCGCCGGCAATAACCTCATTGGCGGGCTTAACGGTTTGGGCGGCCTGCTGGGGGGAGGGGCGGAAAAGAACGCACTGCTCGATGGCCTGCTGGGCAACGTCAAGGACTTCAATGACCTGAACAACACCTTCAGCGCCCTGGGCATGGACAGCGGCATGATTGGCCGGTTTGCCCCGGTGATCCTGGAGTACCTCGGGCAGCAGGGCGTGGCCAGTTCGTTGCTGCAGAACCTGGGCGGTATCTGGGGCACCGGCGCCGGTATCTGATCAGCCGCGCTCGTTGCGCAAAGCGACGATGCGCCGGTCTTTTTCGGTCCAGAGCTGGTTGACCCAGTCCTGGACGTGCTGGCGAAACACCGAATCGTTCTCGTAGTCGCCTTGCCACAGTGCCGGGTCCAGTGTCCGGGTCTGGATGTCGATGATGACCCTGGGCACTGCGCCGCTGATCAGATCCCAGAAACCGGGAATCCGATCCTGCGGGTACACCACCGTCACATCCAGAATCGCGTCCAGTTGTTCACCCATCGCCGCCAGTACGAACGCCACGCCACCGGCCTTGGGCTTGAGCAGGTGGGTGAAGGGCGATTGTTGCTGCTGACTTTTGGCGGCGGTGAATCGCGTGCCTTCGAGGTAGTTCACCACAGTGACGGGTTGGCGCTTGAACAGCTCGCAGGCCGCCCGGGTAATTTCCAGGTCCTTGCCGGCCAGTTCCGGATTCTTCGCCAGGAAGGCCTTGGTGTATCGCTTCATGAACGGGTAATCCAGCGCCCACCAGGCCAGGCCCAGGAATGGAACCCAGATCAGCTCTTTCTTGAGGAAGAATTTGAAGAACGGCGTGCGCCGGTTGAGGGTCTGAATCAGCGCGGGGATGTCCACCCAGGACTGGTGGTTGCTGATGACCAGATAAGAGGTGTCGCCGCGCAGGTCCGCGCCGCCGCGGATGTCCCAGCGAGTAGGGATGCACAGGGCAAAGATCAACTTGTCGATTTCGGCCCAGGTCTCGGCGATCCACATCACTGCCCATGAGGCATAGTCGCGAAAGCGCCCCGGCAGGATCAATTTGAGCAGCGCGAACACCATCAACGGCCCGAACAGCACCAGGGTGTTGAGCAACAGCAGCAGGGTGACGAAACAGCCGGTGAGCAGGCGGCGCATAAAGGACTCTTGGAAACAGGTAGGCGGGCCATGATAAGCAGCTTCGGGCGGCAGGCCAAATCGGTATGGACGAATGTTTCACATTGGCCTGGGTAGGCTGGGCTCATTCGCGAATGAAACCAATTGTCGGGCCACGGTCTAAAAAACCACTTCACACAGGAAGCCTCATGACATGAAATCCATCCTCGCCCTGCTTTCCCTGATAGCCCTTCCAGTGCTGGCCGCCGAGCCGACCCTGTACGGTCGCTACGAATACATTGCACTGCCGGAAATCGGTGGTGAAGTGCTCAAGGCCAAGATGGACACCGGTGCCCTGACGGCCTCGTTGTCGGCCAAGGACATCGAAACTTTCACCCGCGACGGTGATGATTGGGTGCGGTTCCGCCTGGCCACCAAGGATGCGAGTAACAAGCTCTACGAGCACAAAATCGCACGGATCAGCAAGATCAAGACCCGTTCCGAAGAAGACGAGGACGAAGACGAGAAAATCGCCCCCAGCAAGCGTCCGGTGGTCGAGCTGGAGATGTGCCTGGGCAACGTCAAGCGCACCGTGGAGGTCAACCTGACCGACCGTAGCAGCTTCAATTACCCCCTGTTGATCGGTGCCAAGGCCATGCGCGAGTTCGGTGCGGCGGTGAACCCGGCCCGACGTTTCACGGCAGACAAGCCAGACTGCTGATTTCCCCGATTGACGTGCCCCCAGGGTTGGGGCACCGTTCCGGCAACTTTATTGTCGGGCTCGCAAGACATGCCTCATATTCTGATTGTCGAAGACGAAGCCGCCATTGCCGATACGCTGGTATTTGCGCTGCAAGGCGAGGGTTTCGACACCACCTGGGTGAGCCTTGGCGCAGCTGCATTGGAGCACCAGAAAAACACCCCGGCGGACTTGATCATCCTCGATGTGGGCCTGCCGGATATCAGCGGTTTTGAAACTTGCAAGAATCTCAGACGTTTCAGCGAGGTTCCGGTCATCTTTCTGACAGCTCGGGATGGCGAGATCGACCGGGTGGTGGGGTTGGAAATCGGTGCCGACGACTACGTGGTCAAACCGTTCAGTCCCCGGGAGGTGGCGGCCAGGGTCCGGGCAATTCTCAAGCGGGTGGCGCCCAGGCCTGCCGCGGAGCCGGGCGTGGCCTTGTTTCAGGTGGACAGTGATCGGGTGCAGATCAGCTACCGCGGTAAACCACTGAACCTCACTCGCCATGAATTCCGCTTGCTGAACTGCCTGCTGGAGCAACCGGAGCGGGTCTTCAGTCGCGAACAATTGCTCGACGCCCTGGGCGTGGCCAGCGATGCCGGCTACGAGCGCAGCATCGACAGCCACATCAAGAGCGTACGCGCCAAGCTTCGCCTGGTCAGGGCCGAGGCTGAGCCAATCCAGACTCACCGCGGCCTGGGCTACAGCTACAGTCCGGGGCACAGCTGATGCCGTTGGGGATCCGGATTTTCCTGGTCTATGTGCTCTTTATCGGCCTGACCGGGTATTTTGTGCTCGGCACGGTGATCGAGCAGATCCGCCCCGGTGTGCGTCAGTCCACCGAGGAAACCCTGGTGGACACGGCCAATCTGATGGCCGAGATTCTGCGGGACGATTTCAAGGCCGGCACCCTCAATCAGAATCGCTGGCCCGAGTTGCTCAAGGCCTATGGCGAGCGCCAGCCGGCGGCGACGATCTGGGGGTTGCCGAAGAACCAGGTCAGCCATCGTATCTACGTTACCGATGCCAAGGGCATCGTTGTGCTCGACTCCAGCGGTGTCGCGGTGGGCCAGGACTACTCGCGCTGGAACGACGTCTACCTGACCCTGCGTGGTCAGTATGGCGCCCGCTCGTCCCGTAGCATCGCTGATGACCCGGCCTCCTCGGTGATGCATGTCGGTGCGCCGATCCGCGATAACGGTCGGATCATCGGCGTGGTCACCGTGGCCAAGCCCAACAGCTCGTTGCAACCCTATATCGACCGCACGGAGCGGCGATTGCTGCTCTATGGCGCGGGGCTGATCGGCCTGGGCCTGGTGCTCGGAGCCCTGCTGTCCTGGTGGCTCAGCTCGGCGCTGCGCCGTTTGACGCGCTATGCCCAGGCCGTCAGCCAGGGGCAACGGGTGGAGGTGCCGCATTATCGCGGCGGCGAATTCGAACAGCTGGCCCATGCCCTGGAGCACATGCGCACGCAGCTCGAGGGTAAGGCGTATGTCGAGCGTTACGTGCATACCCTGACCCACGAACTTAAGAGCCCGCTGGCGGCGATTCGCGGCGCCGCCGAGCTGCTGCAAAGCGACATGCCGGCGGCCCAGCACCAACGTTTCGTCAGCAACATCGACAACGAAAGCGTACGCATGCAGCAGCTGATCGAGCGACTGCTCAACCTGGCCCAGGTCGAGCAGCGCCAAGGGTTGGAGGACGTCGTCGCCGTGCCGCTGGCCGCGTTATTCGATGAGTTGCTGGAGGCTCGGGGTGGTTGGATCGAGCGTCGTCAGTTGAACGTCGAATGCCGCATTGCCCGTGACCTGGTCCTGACCGGGGAAGCCTTTCTGTTGCGCCAGGCCCTGGGCAATCTGCTCGACAACGCCTTGGACTTCACACCTGCCAATGGACTGTTGCGCCTCAGCGCCGAGCGTATCGGCAGCCGTGTCGAAATCCGGTTGTTCAACCAGGCCGATCCGATTCCCGACTACGCCTTGCCACGCCTGAGCGAGCGCTTCTACTCCTTGCCACGCCCTGACAGCGGTCGCAAGAGCACCGGCCTGGGGCTCAATTTCGTGGAGGAGGTGGTGCAGTTGCACGGCGGCGAGTTCGGGATCGGCAATGTCGAGGGTGGGGTGGAGGTGGTGTTGCGGTTGCCTTGAAATTCCGCGGTGCGGCCTTCGCGAGCAGGTCCCGTACAGTCTCCACACAATCTCCACATTCACCCCATAAACACCCCACACAAGCTCGCCAGACTCTCCCCATTCGAACAGGGAGAGCCCCACATGAACCGCAGTCTCGCCATAAAACTGGGCATGATCGCCTTATTGATTCTCTTGCTGATGATCCCGCTGCTGATGATCAGCGGGCTCATCGATGAGCGCCAGTCCCTGCGTGATGGCGTGTTGCAGGAGATTGCCAGCAGTTCCAGCCATAGCCAGCAGCTCATCGGGCCGATGATTGTGGTGCCGTTTCGCAAGGACGTGCGGGTCTGGAACACCAACGAGAAGACCGGTGTGCGTTTCCTGGAAACCGTCGAGCATAAGGGCGAGTTGTATTTCCTGCCGGAGCAATTCGAACTCGACGGTCAGGTCCGGACCGAAACCCGTGCCCGGGGTATTTACGAGGCGCGGTTGTTCCATGCTGCGAGCCGGATCGATGGCCGTTTCAAGGTGCCCGAGCGCTTTGGTCTGTCAGCCAAGGAAGTGGCCGATTATCGCTTCGACGAACCCTACCTGACCGTGGGCATCAGCGACATCCGTGGTATCGAGAATGCCCTGACCATGACGCTCAACCAACAGACCGTCGATTTCCTGCCCGGCTCGCGGGTTGGCTGGCTGGGGCAGGGGGTGCATGTGCCGTTGCCGATGGTCAACGGCCAGAATGTCGCCGAGCTGACCTTCGGTTTCGACCTGAGCCTGCAAGGCACTGGCGAGCTACAGATTTTGCCGGTGGGCAAGACCAGCAAAGTGCACTTGAGCGCCGACTGGCCGCACCCCAGCTTCATCGGTCATTACTTGCCGACCAATCGCGAAATCAACGAGCAGGGTTTCAGTGCCGATTGGCAGACTTCGTTCTTTTCCACCAACCTCGAAGAAGCGCTGGCGGACTGTGTGTCGAGCGAAGGCTGTGAAACCTTCCGCAGCCGGGCCTTCGGGGTGAGCTTCATCGATCCGGTGGATCAGTACCTCAAGAGTGATCGGGCGATTAAATATGCGCTGCTGTTCGTAGCCCTGACCTTTGCCGGTTTCTTCCTCTTCGAAGTGCTCAAGAGCCTGGCGGTGCACCCGGTCCAGTACGCGTTGGTGGGCGTGGCGCTTGCGTTTTTCTACCTGTTGCTGTTGTCACTGTCGGAGCACATCGGCTTTGCTCTGGCGTACCTGTTGTCGGCCAGTGCCTGTGTGCTGCTGATTGGATTCTATGTGTGCCATGTGCTGCGCAGCGTGAGCCATGGCCTGGGCTTCTCGGCGGGGCTGGCGGCGCTGTACGCCTTGCTCTACGGCTTGCTGAGCGCCGAGGACTACGCGCTGTTGATGGGCTCGCTGCTGTTGTTCGGCCTGTTGGGGGTGTTCATGGTGCTGACCCGCAAGCTGGACTGGTATGGAGTGGGGGCCAAGCCTGCTGCCGCAATGACCTTCGATCTGGGAGAGGTGAAATGAGTCGGTCGTTGGGGTTGCGTGAGGATCAGCGGTTGGGGGAAGCCCTGGTGGCGCTGGTTTGCGGGTTGTTTCCTTTGGATCCGTGTCGGCCCGTTCGCGAGCAAGCCCGCTCCCACAGGGACGGCGCAGATCCTGTGGGAGCGGGCTTGCTCGCGAAGAGGCCGGATCGGTCAATGCAGATCTAGACCCTGGGCACCGTCTCCACCATCGAAGGCCGCAAGCTCACCTCGGCAAACCAAGCCGCCAATTGCGGATTGTGCTTGCGCCATTCCAGGTCCGGATGGCGCAGGTCCAGGTAGCCCAAGGCACAGGCCACGCTGATGGACGCCACATCGAAATGGCTGGCCAGTTCTGCAATGGCTTCGGCTTCGAGCACGCCCAGGGCGCGGCGGATCTTGTCCCGTTGCGCATCGAGCCATTCGTCCCAGTGTTTTTCCGTGGGACGCAGGGCGGTTTCGTAGCGGATCATCACCGCCGCATCCATGATTCCGTCGGCCAGGGAAGCCAGGGTCAGGCGCCGCCAGCGGGCCGCGCCATCCCGGGGAATCAGCGGATTGCCGACGTGCTGGTGGTCGAGATAGTCGAGGATGACGCGGCTGTCATGGATCACGCTGCCGTTCGCCAGGCGCAAGGCCGGGATCTTGCTCAACGGGTTGTCATCGATGAGCGCCCGATCCGGCTTGACCGGCGTGAGCTGGCTGAGTTGCAACCCCACGCGATCCTGCTGGCCGGTTTCGTGCAGCAGCACCAGGACCTTGCGAACGAAGGGGGAGGCGGGGTTGTAGAACAGCGTCATGCTGGGTGTGGACATGGCAGCGTCTCGGTCAATAGGACTGGTTGCGCAGCATAGCGCGTTACCTTGGGCTCAAGGCAAATGGGACACGCCGGATGACTCAGCGACGGGGGACCAGTCCCCACATCGCCAATACACAAGGAAGGCCCAGCCCCAGCCAACTCACCGCGTCCCATGGGCCGTCGCCCAGCAATGCGCTGAACAATCCGGCCGCACAAAGAGCGCCGATGGCAATGGGCGCGCCGAACACCTTCCAGAAACTCGACTGCCGGGGTTTCATGAGGCGACCTCCGCGCCAACGGTTGCCCGTCTGGCTGCTTTGCGCCGCACTACCCACAGATAAACACCGCTGCCGAGGACGATAATGGTCAATACGTCGAGGGTCGCCCAGAAAATCTGCATGGGCCTGCCGCCGTAATCGCCGAAATGCAGGGGCAGGGACAGGCTCATGACGTCCATGTACCAAGGCCGCTCGGCCACGGCGGTGACCTGCAGGGTGCTGGCGTCGATCAATACCGGTGTGAGCAGGTGGGAGGTCAGGTGGGTGTTGCCTTTCATGAACACGCCATAGTGATGCTGGCTGGAGAACAGCGTGCCGGGGAATGCGATAAAACTGGGCTCCATGCCTGGCGCGGCTTCCTTGGCGATGTCGAGCAGGTGGGTAGCCGGCGCCAACTGAGTCAGCGGCGGAGCGTTGCGGTAGGGCTCGACCATCGCGCTGAGGCTGTCGTTGCGCCAGGCCGCAATGATCAGGTCGGCACAGGCGGCAATGACTCCGGTGACGCCTACGGTCAGCGCCCAGACCAGCGTGACCACGCCGATCAGGTTATGCAGATCGAGCCAGCGCAGGCGGGTGGATTTGTCCTGGCGCACCGTGGCGAACTTCAGGCGCCGCATGAACGGCAGGTACAGGACCACGCCGGAAATGATGGCAATCACGAACAACAGCCCCATGAACGCCAGCAGCAGCTTGCCGGGCAACCCAGCGAACATGTCCACGTGCAGGCGCAGCATGACCATCATGAAGCCGCCATTGGCGGAAGGCATTTCCAGGGCTTCGCCAGTGCGCGCATCGAGCATGAAGGTGTGGGAGGCGTTGGGCTCGGTGTCCGGCGTCGGCGCCATGATGGTGATGACGCCGTTGGGTTCGTCTTCGTCCCAGCCAAAATACTGGACCACTTCACCCGGACGATGGGCCTTGGCTTTTTCCACCAGTTGCTGAAGGTCCAGGTGTGGCGTGTCGACGGGCATCTCCCGGAACTCGGGAGCATCGCCCAGCAAGTGTTCGATTTCATGATGGAAAATCAGCGGTAACCCGGTGATCGCCAGCATCAGCAGGAACACCGTGCAGATCAGGCTGGTCCAGGTGTGGATGAACGACCAGCGGCGGATGGTTTTGCTTTTCATGAAGGATCCGGATGCAAAAGGGACCGGCCGTGGCGAGAGGAAAATCCCTCGCCACGGCCGACCCTCGAAAGGTTTGCCGCAAAGGCTAACCGATTACCATTTGTAATTCACGCTAGCAACGACGTTGCGTTGGTCGCCGTAGTAGCAATAGAAACCGTCGCAAGTGGACAGGTAGTCCTTGTTGAAGATGTTCTTCGCGTCCACCGCCACCGTAACCCCCTTGAGGGTCTTGTTCAGGCGGCCCAGGTCGTAATGGGCCGAGGCGTCGTACACGGTGTAGGAGCCGACATGGCCCCAATCGGTGTTGGTGGTATTGCCATAGGTGTCACCGACATAACGCACGCCTGCTCCCACGCCGAAGCCATCCAGCAGGCCGTTGTGCCAGGTGTAATCGGCCCATGCGGTGGCCTGGTTGCGCGGCACCTGGGCCATGCGCTTGCCTTTTTCGGCTGCGGTGCCTTTGGTGATTTCGCTGTCGTTGTAGGTGTAGGAACCGATGAGTTTCAGGTTGTCGGTTACGTCACCCGACGCTTCCAGCTCCAGGCCTCGGATCTGGACTTCGCCCACCTGGCGGGTGATGTTGTTTTCGCTCACGGCGTTGTTCTTCTGGGTCAGGTCGAACACTGCGGCGGTCAGTAACGTCTTGGTGCCAGGGGGCTGGTACTTGATCCCGGCCTCGTACTGCTCACCCTCGGTCGGTTTGAACGCATCGGTGCTATTGACCGTCGAGCCGGCCGCGGCCTGGAAGGACTGGGCGAAAGAAATGTAAGGTGTTACGCCGTTATCGAAGACGTAGCTCAGGGCGGCGTTGCCGCTGAATTTCTTGTCCCGCTGAGTGTTGGTGACGTTGTTCAGGTTGTGGAACTCGGTGCCGGTATGGATCCAGTCTTCACGACCACCGAGGGTCAGGCGCCAGTTGTCCAGGGCCATCTGGTCCTGGATGTAGAGGCCGGTCTGGTTGGTCTTCTGGTTGTAGTCATACATGGTGAAGTACTGGACGTTGGAGAAATCCTGTCCGTAGATCGGGTTGTGGATGTTGCTGGTCGGCACACCGTTTGAGCCCCAGTCCCAGCGCGCATTGCTGTTCGAGCGCTGGTGATCCAGGCCCAGCAGCAAGGTGTGGCTGAGAACGCCGGTTTGGAAGTCGGCCTGGAAGTTGTTATCCACAGCGAACTGGCTGATGTCTTCATCGATGACACTGGCGCTGCGCTTGATGGTGCCATCGGCGCTTACCGCCTCGTCAGGCCCCGCTGGCCAGAATTGTCCGCCAGCGGAGATGCCCTGGGTCTCCAGGTCGCTCTTGGTATAGCGCAGGTTCTGACGGAACTGCCAGGTATCGTTCAGGCGATGTTCGAACGCGTAGCCAAGTGCGTAGTAGGTACGGTCATAGAATTCCCACTCCGGATCCCCCAGGTTCTTGTGATGGGAAATCTTGCCCGCCGGCGAAGACAGCTTGGTGCCCTGCAATGGCAGGAATTGCCCGGTAATACCGGTGTCGTCGCGGGTGAACTGGGACAGCAAGGTCAGGCGAGTGTCGTCGTTGATGTTCCAGGTCAGGCTCGGCGCGAGGTTGTAGCGCTTGTCCGGAATGTGATCGACCTGGGAATTGCTGTCGCGCACGGTGCCGCTGACCCGATAAAGGAACTGGCCTTCGTCATCGACCTTGCCGGTGCTGTCGAAATTGATCTGCTTGTGCTCGTAGCTGCCGGCCTGTACTTCCACTTCATGACTGCTCTCGGCCTGTGGGCGACGGCTGACCATGTCCAGCATGCCGCCCGGTGGCGTCTGGCCGTAGACCGAGGAGGCCGGGCCGCGCAACACGGCGATGCGTTCCAGGTTCCAGGTCTCGATTTTCGGCGTCACGTAGTTGCCCTTGGGCAATGGCAGGCCATCGAGGAACTGGGTCGGCACGAAGCCGCGTACCAACAACCAGTCGTTTCGCGAGTCCGAGCCGTAGCCGCTGCTCTGCACGCCAGCGGTGTAGCGTAGGGCATCGTTGAGGTTGAGGACGGAGCGGTCTTCCATTTGCTGGCGCGTGACCACGGAAACCGAGCGTGGCAGTTCGACAATCGGAGTATCGGTCTTGGTGCCGGCGGCGGTGCGGGTGACCGCATAACCTTCGGTCGGGCCCCACGCGGTTTCTCCGATACCGGCGCCGATCACGCTGGTTTCCGGCAGGGCCATGATGCCTTCGGGCACGGCGGCCAGGCTGTAGGTGCCGGCGCTGCTCTGTTCCAGTTGCAGGCCGGTGCCGCGCAAGGCTTCACGCAATGCGCCGATGGCATCGAACTGGCCCTGGACCGGAGCCGAATGCTTACCCGAAACCAGGGAAGGGTTCAGACTCAAGGCGAGGCCGGCCTGGCTGGCAATCTGGTTAAGGGTGCTGGCCAATGGCGCGGAAGGCAGGTTGTAGGCGCGCACGCTGGAAGCCTGTTCGGCTGCCAGCAACGGGCCGCTGGCCAACGGGGCGGCAAAGGCAATGGCAACGGCCAACAGGCTGGGGCGCAACAGGGTGTCTAGCGGACGGGACATACGGCGACTCCTGAATGGAAATATTTCTCAATTGCCTGGATGCCGGATGAAAATTGAAAAGTGATAGGGGTGGATGAAAATAATTTAGATTCAGGTCTGGATTTTTGTGGGGAGGCCAAGGGGCCTCTTCGCGAAGACGGCTTGCCTGACAGAAAGTCCTCTCAGGGCTTGACCCCAGTCCTCGGCCCCACCTTCACCCACCACCGTGTGTGATGCTCGATCTGCACCGGTAAGGTCGGCAGCAGCGCGGCCAGGGCCAGGTCGGTGTCGTGCAGCGGGAAGCTGCCGGTGATGCGCAGGTCGGCCACCTGTGGCGCAACGCCCAGGTAGCCACGGCGGTAGCGGCCCAGCTCATCGACCAGGTCCCCGAGGCGGGCGTTGTCCACCACCAGCATCCCTCGGGTCCAGGCATCGGCGCCGAGGGGCAACGCCTGCGTCGATCCGAAGCCATCGCGACGCATCAACACTTGCTGACCTTCGCGCAGGATCTGTTCCTGCGCCGATGCCTGGGGATGGGCCGCCACGGCGGATTGCAAAACACTCAGGCGCGTGGCGTCTTCTTCGCGCTTGACCAGGAACCGTGTGCCCAGGGCACGCAGGCTGCCTTCGCGGGTTTCGACGATGAACGGACGGGGGTCGTTGTGGCCGGTCTCCACCAGGATCTCGCCTTCCTGGAGGACGATGCGCCGTTGCTGGTCGTCGAAGCGCACATTCAGCGCGCTGTGGGTGTTGAGGTTGATCAGCGTGCCATCGGCCAGGCGCAAGGTGCGCTGTTCGCCGGTGGCGGTGCGCTGGTCGGCCAGCCAGTAATCCAGCGGCAGGAAACGCTCCCCGGCGAACAGTGCCAGGCCGATGACCGCGACAATACTGGCCAGGCCGCTGCCTGCCTTGCGCAGCCGACGCCGGATGCTCACTCTCGATTGCAGCAGCGCGGCCCGTGCGGGGCCGCTGGCAACACTGAAACGCTGATCCAGCATGCCCAGTTGCTGCCAGGCCCGGGCATGTTCTTCGTCGGCGGCGTGCCATTGCGCGAACGCCTCGCGATCCTGAGGGCTGCCGCTGCCTGAATCCAGGGACAATTGCCAGGCGATGGCCGTATCCAGGACTTTGGAGGACACCGGTTTGGAATGGGCCGGGCTCATGTCGGCTCCCCATACAGTGCGATGTAGCACTGGCGCATGCCCTGGGCCAGGTACTGACGCACCCTCGGAACCGAAACCCCCAGGCGCTCAGCGATCTCGGCATGGCCGAGGCCGTCGAGGCGGTTATAAAGGAAGGCGGCCCGGGCCTTGCTCGACAACTGGCCGAGCAGACGATCGATGTGCTTGAGGTCTTCGAGGATCAGTTGCTGTTCTTCCAGCGACGGCTGTTCGTCTTCGGGAATCAGCATCAGTTCGGTGAGGTAAGCCTGTTCCAACGCCGCCCGACGGAAGTAATCGAACAGCAGGCCCTTGGCGATGGCAACCAGGAATGCCCGGGGTTCGCGGGGAGTCTTGAATTCCTCGCGGCCCAGCAGGCGCACGAACGTATCCTGGCTCAAATCCTCCGCCCGCTGTGGACAAGCCACGTTGCGCCGCAACCAACTCAATAGCCAGCCGCGATGGTCACGGTACAACGCACCAACCAGATCACTGTGGGGGCCAGGAATTGAGGACACGGAGTATCACCGATGTTTTAAGTAACGAGAATTGTTCGCGATTGTGGCAGAGGCGGGGGCGGGAAAGCAATTGGCGCTGGTCGGGTGGTGTTGCACATCCTGCATGAGGGCCGGCCCCTTGTGGGAGCGAGCCTGCTCGCGATGCGGACAACCCGGTATGCCTGTCGGACCGGGGCGATGCCATCGCGAGCAGGCTCGCTCACACAAGCGCTCCGTGTTCGTCAGCTCAGGTCAAAGCGAAGGGGCCTGTTGTCGCCGTTTCCATTGGCCCAGGCGCTGCTGCAGGTCCAGCGGACTCTGGATTTGTTGCTGGCGAGCGCGGCTGAACAGGATCAGCGCCAGCTCGGCGGTGGCCAGCGCGTCGGCGCTGGCGTTATGGCGCTCCTGCACCTCAAGCTTGAACCAGCCGATCCAGTCGTCCAGTCCCGCTTTGCGCAGGCTGGCCTGGGGGCACAGCATCGGCGCCAGGTCCGCCACATCCAGGAACGGATGCTGCAAGCGGTAACCCAGGTAATCCTTCAAGGCCCGTCCGAGCATGTGGGCATCGAAGGGTGCATGAAAGGCCATCAATGGGCTGTCACCCACAAACTCCATGAACGCCAACAGCGCCTCGGCCGGATCGCTGCCGGCGGCAATCGCGCTGGGTGCCAGGCCATGGATCAACACGCTTGGCCCCAGTTTTTCCTTGTCACACTGCAGGGTGCGTTCGAACTGCTGGCTGAAGTCGATGGCGCCGTCTTCGATCACCACGGCGCCGATGGACAACACCTGATCCTTATTCAGATTCAGGCCGGTGGTTTCCAGGTCCATCACCACCCAACGCTGTTCTCGCAGGCTGCATTCACCCAGGGGCGAGGGCACGGGCAGGTTTTCCAGACGCCGCTGCAAGGCGTCCGGCAGCAGGGGCGGGGCCGGGCGCAGCCAGGAAAACAGGTTCACAGCTGATACCTCAGCGTCAGGCTGCTTTGTAAGCGCTGGGCCTGGCGTAAGGATTCACGCAGGATGCGACGGTCCAGATGGTTGAGGTTGTCGGGGTCGACGCGGTTGGAATAAGGCAGGTTTTCGCGGGTCTGCAATTGGTGTTGTTGCATGCGGGTCTGCTGGATGAAGTGATAGGCCTCTTCATAGGCCGCGCCATCAAGCGCTTCAATCACGCCCTTGGCAACCAGTTGCCGCAGGCGTTCCAGCGTGTTGTTGGCCTCGATGCCATTGGCCAGGGCCAGCAGGCGGGCCCCATCGACAAAGGGGGTCAGGCCCTGCACTTTCAGGTCGAGGGTTGCTTTTTCACCATTCTTGCGACTCAGCACGAAATCCCTGAAGCGTCCCACTGGCGGTCGGTGACGCAACGCGTTATCGGCCATCATGCGTTGAAACAGGCGATTATCGGCCACTTGGTCGAGTATCTGTCGGCGTAATTGTTCACAACCCTGCTCATCGCCCCACACCACCCGCAAATCGAAATAGATGCTCGAGCCCAGCAGGTTTTCCGGCGTCGCTTCGCGAATGAACGCCGCGAAGCGACGGGCCCATTCGGCACGGGACAGGCACAGTTCCGGGTTGCCGGCCATGATATTGCCTTTGCACAGGGTGAAGCCGCAGAGCGCCAGGCTCTGGTTGATCTGCTGGGCGATGGGCAACAGGAGGCCCCGAATCTGCGCCGCATGGGCCGCATCCCGGGCTTCGAAAAGAATGCCGTTGTCCTGGTCGGTGTGCAGGGTCTGTTCCCGACGGCCTTCACTGCCGAAACACAACCAGCTGAACGGCACGCCCGGGTCGCCTTTGTCAGCCAGGGTCAGCTCGATGACCCGGCATACGGTGTGGTCATTGAGCAAGGTGATGATATGGGTGATCTGGGTTGAAGATGCACCGTGGGCCAGCATGCGCTCCACCAGTTGGCCGATTTCACCGCGCAGGCTGACCAGGTTATCTACGCGTGGAGCGTTGCGAATGGTCCGTGCCAAGTGAACCAGATCGACCCGTTGCAGCGAAAACAGGTCGCGCTCCGACACTACACCGCACAGACGATGCTCCTTGACCAGGCAGACATGGGCGATGTGGCGTTCGGTCATGGCGATGGCGGCGTCGAAGGCACTGTGATCCGGTGTCAGGTAAAACGGTGTCTGGGTCATGTGCTCGGCGATGGCTTGGGAAAAATCCCCGGTACCGTCGGCCACCACATGGCGCAGGTCGCGCAGGGTGAAGATCCCCACCGGCGCTTTCTGTTCATCCACCACCACGATGCTGCCGACCTGCTGCTCGTGCATCAGCTTGACCGCTTCACGCAGCGGCGTCTGCGGGCTGCAGCTGACCGGATGACGCATCGCCAGCTCACCCAGGCGTGTGTTGAGCGAGTACTGGGTGCCCAGGGTTTGCGCGGACTTCTGTTGGACTTGTTGGTTGACCTGGTCGAGCAGGCTGCTGACCCCGCGCAGGGCGAAATCCCGGAACGGGCTGGACAAGGCGAACAACTTGATGAAGGCCTGCTTGTTCAACTGCAGGCAGAAGGTGTCTTCACCTGCCCTGTGCTCGGTTCGGGTAGCCCGTTCGCCAAGCAATGCAGCGAGGGGAAAACACTCGCCGGTAGTGATCTCGAACGTAGTCTCGGTGCCACCCTTTGCCGAATGCGGGCGTTCCCCTACCACCCGGCCCTGCTTGACGATGTAGAAATGCTCCACCGGGCCGTCGGCCGGTTTGATAATGGTTTCGCCCGGTGCGTAGAAACGTAGCAGGCATTGTTCCACCAGATAAGCCAGGTGAGCGTTTTCCATCTGGTTGAACGGGGGGAAGCGCTGGAGAAACTGCAACGTGCCCTGAATGTTCTGTAACACCGCGGTTTTCCCTGCCTGGATGAAGGCGTCCGCTTTTTTCATAACCATTGCGCAATCTTTTTTGAATTGTTGTGGTCGGATCTGTTCCCCATGGTCGACCTCTGCGAGTGGAGTGCCCATTGGACGTAAGTCTAGGTCCCGACGTTGCGCCGGAATGACGGAACCATCTCACCCAGGACGCTGAAAAAAACTTCATCAAAGTTTCTTGGAAAAAAATCCGACGAAGTGCACATTGAAGCGCTGCCGAACGATGTCTGACCACTGTGCCAGGGGATCGATTTATAGAACGTAGAGAGCACCATGTCCGACCACGATATTTTGAGTGATGCCGAGCGCGAGGCGCTGAGTGCCGTCATGCTGGAACCTGACCTGCCGCCGCAGCGCGTCCTGATTGTCGATGACGATAAGGACGCCCGCGAGTTGTTGTCGGAAATCCTGGCATTGGACGGCATCCACTGCATGACTGCGGCCAGTGGTGAAACCGCGCTCAAGATGTTGGAGACCAAGCCGTCGATCGGGTTACTGATCACTGACCTTCGCATGGGCAATGTCGATGGCCTGGAACTGGTTCGCCTGGTGCGCGAGTCGGAGCGCGCCGCGCTGCCGATCATCATCGTGTCTGGCGATGCCGACGTGAAAGACGCCATCGAGGCGATGCACCTGAGCGTGGTGGATTTCCTGCTCAAGCCCATCGATACGGAAAAGTTGCTGGGGTTGGTCAAGCATGAGTTGGGGATGGATCTCTAGCCAGTTGTAGTGATTTTTACCAAAGCTTCCTCGCACAGGAACTGTGCAAATAAAAAGGGCCCTGATCGCAAGATCAGGGCCCTTTCTTAACGCTACCACTCAATCACAGCCCATTGGCTGCCTTGAACTGGCGGCGACGACGATGCAGCACCGGCTCGGTGTAGCCGTTGGGCTGCTTGGTGCCTTCGATCACCAGCTCGACCGCCGCCTGGAAGGCGATGTTGCTGTCGAAGTTCGGCGCCAGCGGACGGTACAGCGGGTCGCCGGCGTTCTGACGGTCCACCACTGGCGCCATGCGCTTGAGGCTTTCCATCACCTGATCCTGGGTCACGATACCGTGGCGCAGCCAGTTGGCGATGTGCTGGCTGGAAATGCGCAGCGTCGCACGGTCTTCCATCAGACCGATGTCGTTGATGTCCGGCACCTTGGAGCAACCCACGCCCTGGTCGATCCAGCGCACCACATAGCCGAGGATGCCCTGGGCATTGTTGTCCAGTTCGTTCTTGATCTGCTCCGGCGTCCAGTTCGGGTTGACGGCCAGCGGGATGGTCAGGATGTCGTCCACCGAAGCACGAGCGCGCTTGGCCAGTTCGGCCTGGCGGGCGAATACGTCGATTTTGTGGTAATGCAATGCGTGCAGGGCGGCGGCAGTCGGCGATGGCACCCAGGCGGTGTTGGCGCCGGCCATCGGATGGGCGATTTTCTGTTCGAGCATTGCGGCCATCAGGTCGGGCATGGCCCACATGCCTTTGCCGATCTGCGCGCGACCTTGCAGGCCGGTGCTCAGCCCGATGTCGACGTTCCAGTTTTCGTACGCCGCGATCCACTTCTCGGCTTTCATGTCGGCCTTGCGCACCATCGGGCCGGCCTCCATGGAGGTGTGGATCTCGTCGCCGGTACGATCGAGGAAGCCGGTGTTGATGAACACCACGCGCTCGCTGGCAGCCTTGATACAGGCCTTGAGGTTGACCGTGGTACGGCGCTCCTCGTCCATGATGCCGACCTTGAGGGTATTGCGGGGCAGGTTCAGTACGTCTTCGATGCGGCCGAACAGCTCGTTGGTGAATGCCACTTCTTCCGGACCGTGCATCTTCGGTTTGACGATGTACACCGAGCCGGTACGGCTGTTGCGCCGCGATGTGTTGCCATTGAGGTTGTGGATCGCCGCCAGGCTGGTGACCAGGCCATCGAGAATACCTTCCGGCACTTCGTTGCCATCCTTGTCGAGGATCGCGTCGATGGTCATCAGGTGACCGACGTTGCGCACGAACAACAGCGAACGCCCGTGCAGCGTCAGGCTCGAACCGTCGACGGCAGTGTAGGCACGGTCGGGGTTCATGGTCCGGGTGAAGGTCTGGCCGCCCTTGGCGACTTCTTCCGACAGGTCACCCTTCATCAGGCCGAGCCAGTTGCGGTAGATCACCACTTTGTCGTCGGCATCGACGGCGGCGACCGAGTCTTCGCAGTCCATGATGGTGGTCAGTGCGGCTTCCATCAGGATGTCTTTGACGCCAGCGGCGTCGGTCTGGCCGATCGGGGTGGTCGCGTCGATCTGGATTTCGAAATGCAGGCCATTGTGTTTCAGCAGGACGGCGGCCGGAGCCGAGGCATCGCCCTGAAAGCCGATCAGTTGCGCATCGTCACGCAACCCGCTGTTGCTACCACCCTTGAGGGTGACGACCAATTTACCGTCGACGATTTTATAGGCGGTGGAGTCGACGTGAGAGCCGGCCGCCAGGGGGGCCGCTTCATCAAGGAAGGCGCGGGCAAAGGCGATGACCTTGTCGCCGCGTACCTTGTTGTAGCCTTTGCCTTTTTCCGCGCCGTCGGCTTCGCTGATGGCATCGGTGCCGTACAGCGCGTCGTACAGCGAACCCCAGCGGGCGTTCGAGGCGTTGAGGGCGAAACGGGCATTCATCACCGGCACCACCAGCTGCGGGCCGGCCATGCGGGCGATTTCGTCGTCGACGTTTTGAGTCGTAGCCTGGAAATCCGCCGCTTCTGGCAGCAGGTATCCAATGTCTTGCAGGAAGGCTTTGTAAGCCACGGCGTCGTGGGCCTGGCCGGCACGGGCCTGGTGCCAGGCATCGATGCGTGCCTGGAAATCGTCGCGTTTGGCGAGTAGGGCTTTGTTCTTCGGCGCCAGGTCGTGGATGACCTTGTCGGCACCGGCCCAGAACACGTCGGCGGTGAGGCCGGTTCCGGGAATGGCTTCGTTATTTACGAAGTCGAACAGGACTTTGGCGACCTTAAGGCCACCGACTTGAACGTGTTCAGTCATTGCTTGCCTCACTCTGCTCAGCTATTTCGCTTTTCAGCTCTTCGATTTTGACAATGAAGCCTCGGGACATTTAAACCACAAACCCCGGAACCCGTACATGCCATCACTGGCGGCGGGATAGTAAGCCTTGCGGATGGGCTTTTCAGGGATGCGACTGCGCCTTAAGCAGACATCGGTCCAACGTTATGTAGTGCGCGCCGAGGCATACTACATGATCACTTGCGGTTGTGAAAATTAGACTAATTGCGTCGTTCCGCGACCGACTAAAGCAGTACAGTCACGACGAAGCACGAGATGTTCTCAAAAAATGTATGGATTGTTCCATATAAATCTTTAGGGTTGTACACGATTTGTACTTGTCACAGGTTGGAACTGCTCTGCCTATACTCTTGCTTCCACAACAAGAGGGCTGCGCCATGGACCATCTCGTGATTACCGTTTTCGCTCCGGACAAGCCGGGGCAGGTCGAGCGCATTGCCCAGTGCATTGCCGAGCATGGCGGTAACTGGCTGGAAAGCCGCATGTCGCATCTGGCCGGGCAATTTGCCGGGATCCTGCGCCTCAGTGCGCCGGCTGAATCCCACGCCGAGTTGATCGAAGCCCTGCAGGAACTGTCGACCCATGGCATTCGAGTGCTGATCGCTGAAAGTGCGGTTGAAGAGTCCTGCACCTGGAAACCCATCGCCATGGAACTGGTGGGCAATGATCGCCCGGGTATCGTGCGGGACATCACCCGATTGCTGAGCGAGCAGGGCGTGAATGTCGAGCGGTTGGTGACACACGTGCGCCCGGCGCCGATGAGCAGTGAATTGCTGTTCCATGCCGAGGCCATCCTCGGGGTGCCCTTGACCCTGTCGCTGGATACCTTGCAAGAACGTCTGGAAACCCTTGCCGACGAGTTAATGGTGGAACTCAAGTTCAGCGATGAAGGGTAAGGCCGGTTATCCAAGGAAAAACTGCGCCTGCCTGTGGATAACCTGTAGAGACTTGACGCCAGGCCAGGTCCGCCGTGCCTTGCCGGGTACTGATCAAAAAATCACCATTTTTCAATGGCTTGTGCACAAACGGCGGGGATCACGCTGTGGATAACCTTGGGAAGGATCTGCGCAGGCCACGTCGGACGTGGCCTGTATAGGGTTGTACGATTTTTGATCAGCTGCGCCGCCGCATGCTGACTACTGCATCGATGCTGTACACGGCGAGCCCGGCCCAGATGAACAGGAACGCCACCAGCGTGCTGGACGACAGGTGTTCACCGAACAACAGCACAGCGAGCATCAATACCAGTGTTGGTGCGATGTACTGCAGAAAACCCAATGTGGTGTAGGGCAGGTGCCGCGCGGCGGCGTTGAAGCACACCAGGGGCACCAGGGTTACCGGACCGGCGGCCACCAGCCACCAGGCTTCGGAGGTGGTCCAGAATGCCGCTTGGGCGCTGGTGGCCGTCGGGTTGAACAGCAACCACGCGATGGCAATCGGCACCAGCATCCAGGTTTCCACCACCAGCCCAGGCAAGGCCTTGACTGGCGCCTGCTTGCGGATCAGCCCGTAGAAGCCAAAGCTCAGCGCCAGCGCCAGCGACACCCAGGGCAGGCTGCCCACTTGCCAGACTTGCTGCGCCACGCCGACCGCCGCCAGCCCCACGGCCACCCACTGCATGCGTCGCAGCCGTTCGCCCAGGATCAACATCCCCAGCAATACGTTTACCAGGGGGTTGATGTAATACCCCAGGCTCGCTTCGAGCATCCTTCCATTGTTCACCGCCCATACGTACGTCAGCCAGTTGGCCGCGATCAGCGTACCGCTCAGGGCCAGGATGGCCAGGCGGCGCGGGTTGTCGCGCAGTTCACGCCACCAGCCCGGATGCTTCCAGACCATCAGCAGCGCCGCGCCGAACAGGGCAGACCACAGCACCCGGTGGATAATGATCTCCACGGCGGGCACGCTGGCGATGGCTTTGAAATAAATGGGGAACAGTCCCCAGATGATGTAGGCACTCAGGCCCAGGATATAACCGCGACGCGGGTTGGCGGCTTGCATGCAGAATCCTTGCTTAGGCAGCTAACAAAAGAGTGATTGTAAGGAGAATTGTCGGGTTGTGGGGTGAGGGTTATTGAAGGGAGCGATGAAAAAAACTGTAGGCTGCTCGCTCCCGCAAGGGGCTGTGGTGGTTTTCAGAACAGCTTCAACGGCTCCTCATTGAGCGCCGCCAGTTGCTCGCGCAACGCCAACACCTGGTCGCCCCAGTAGCGTTCGCTACCGAACCACGGGAAGCTGCGAGGAAAGGCCGGGTCGTCCCAGCGGCGCGCCAGCCAGGCGCTGTAATGCATCAGGCGCAGGGCCCGCAGGGGCTCGATCAAGGCCAATTCCCGTGGGTCGAAGTCATGGAATTCCTGGTAACCGTCCATCAATTCCGACAACTGTCCCAGGCATGCCTGGCGATCGCCGGCCAGCATCATCCACAGGTCCTGCACTGCGGGGCCCATACGGCAATCGTCCAGATCGACGATGTGGAAGATTTCGTCGCGGCACATCATGTTGCCGGGGTGGCAATCGCCGTGCATGCGGATGTTCTGATGGGGCGTGGCGGCATAGATCTCTTCGACGCGCTTGAGCAGATCCCGGGCGACCGACTCGTAGGCCGGTAGCAGACTGCTGGGGACGAATCCGCTCCCCAACACCGTAGCCAATGAATCATGGCCGAAGTTTTTCACTCCCAGTGCTTCGCGATGCTCGAACGGACGACTGGCGCCCACGGCGTGCAAGCGCCCGAGTAACTGCCCGAGACGATAGAGCTGGTCGAGGTTGCCCGGCTCCGGTGCACGACCGCCGCGACGGGGGAACAGAGTGAAGCGGAACCCGGCGTGTTCATGGAGGCTGGCGCCATTGTGGACCAGTGGCGCAACCACCGGCACCTCGCAGTCGGCCAGTTCGAAGGTGAAGCGGTGCTCTTCGAGAATCGCCTCGTTGGTCCAGCGTTGAGGGCGGTAGAACTTGGCGATCAGCGGCTCGCCGTCTTCGATGCCAACCTGATAGACACGGTTTTCATAACTGTTGAGGGCCAGCACCCGGGCGTCGCTGAGAAAGCCGATGCTTTCAACGGCATCGAGTACGAGGTCGGGTGTGAGGGTATCGAAGGGATGGGACATGCTGACTCCTGCTCAGCGGCAGGGCTGCCGCGTCCGACCCAGCATGGTAGCGCAAAGCAGACAGGATTGATTGGCGAGACTGATGATCGTTCCCACGCCGAGCGTGGGAACGATCAAAAGGTTCAACGGGCGCCGATGACTCCGCCGTCTTCCCGGGTAATCACCATCACCGAGGAGCGTGGCTTGCCATTGGGCTGGTGCTCTGGGAATGTCGAACCGCCGTTTTCCCCAGGGTGCTGAATCCCGACGAACATGGCCTTGTAGTCCGGCGAGAAACTGATGCCGGTCACCTCACAACCCACTGGCCCGACCATGAAACGGCGAATTTCGCCGCTGTCCGGATCGGCGCAAAGCATCTGGTTGTTGCCCATGCCGGCGAAGTCCCCGGTGTTGCTGGAGTCGCCGTCGGTTTGAATCCAAAGCCGTCCGCCCTTGTCGAAACCCAGGCCATCGGGGCTGTTGAACATGTTCTGCGGGTTGATGTTGGACGAACCGGCCTTTGGCGTACCGGCATGGACGGTCGGGTTGCCGGCGACCACGAACAGGTCCCAGGAGAAAGTCTTGGACGCATGATCGTCGCGGTCGGTGCGCCAGCGCAGGATCTGGCCATAGACGTTCTTGGCCCGAGGGTTCGGCCCACCGACCGGCTGACCGTCTTCGCCGCGCTTGGAGTTGTTGGTCAGGGTGCAATAGACCTGGCCATCTTTCGGACTGACCACGATCCACTCGGGACGATCCATGCGCGTGGCGCCGACCGCGCTGGCAGCCAGACGTGCATGAATCAACACCTCGGCCTGATCGGCGAAACCGCTGCTGGCATCGAGGCCATTCTTGCCATGGGTCAGCTCGATCCACTGGCCCTTGCCCTTCGGATGATCCGGATTGCCGTCGCCGGCATCGAAGCGCGCCACGTACAAGGTGCCATGGTCCAGCAGATTGCGGTTGGCTTTGGCATTGCGGTGGTTGATACGTTCACGGCTGACGAACTTGTAGATGAACTCGCCACGCTCATCGTCGCCCATGTACACCACGGCGCGACCGTCGTTGGTCTGGGCCAGGGCGGCGTTCTCGTGCTTGAAGCGGCCGAGGGCGGTGCGTTTGACCGGCGTGGAGTCCGGATCGAACGGATCGATCTCCACGACCCAGCCATGACGGTTGAGTTCGTTGGGGTTCTTCGCCAGGTCGAAGCGTGGGTCGTGCAGGTGCCAGTTGATCTCGCGACTGGCAACGGTGGCGCCGTAACGCTTCTGAGCTTCATCGAACTGCAGATCGGCTTTGCTGCTGCCGAAGCAGTCGGTGAAGTTTTCTTCGCAGGTCAGGTAGGTGCCCCACGGTGTCATGCCGTTGGCGCAGTTCTGGAAGGTGCCGAGGACCTTCTTGCCGCTCTTGTCGGCGCTGGTTTTCATCAGTTCGTGTCCGGCAGCCGGGCCGCGCAGGCGGATCGGCGTGTTGCCGTGGATCCTCCGGTTGTAGCGCGACTCCTGGACGAACTGCCACTGGCCGCCGCGACGACGCTGGATCTCGATCACCGACACGCCTTCGCTGGCCTGGGCCTTGCGCACGTCTTCGGCCGACTGCGGCTGGCCGCCGTGGGCAAAGAGGTAGCGATAGTTGGTGTACTCGTTGTTGATCGCCATGAGCGCCCGGTTATTGTCACCAGGGAAGGGGAACAGGCTCATGCCATCGTTGTTGTCGCCGAACTGCATTTCCTGGGCCCGGGCGGTGCCATTACCGCTGGGGTCGAAGGCCGGTGCATTTTTTTGCAGCGGCTGGCCCCAACTGATCAGCACCGAGGATTTATAGCCCGGCGGCAAGGTGATGGTATCGGTGGTGGTGGCGGCAATGCTGTCGAAGCCCAGCAGGCGGCTGTTGCCTTCGCTCACGGCGGCGGCCAGGACGCTTCGGCTCAACAGGTTGCCACCCAGGAACATCGCCGCGCCGCACAGGGCGCCGGCGCTGATGAAGCTGCGTCGGCTCAGACCAACGATTTTTTCCAGGTCGGTGGATTGGTTTTCTTCTAATAGGCTCATCTCAGGCTCCCTGCTGGTTTTGGCAGTCACCTTAAAGGGGGTCGATGAAACTATTGTTGCAACCCGCTACAACGGTGTGCCGAGCAGCACATTCGTCGGCGAAAACGCCACGTGTACTGGCGACCCGGCGTCCAGGTGCCGGGTCTGCAACTGAAGCGGCTCGGCCAGGGCGCAGAGGGTCTGGCCATTGGGCAGGCCGATGCGTACTTCACTGGGACCGCCGCTGGCATTGGCGATGTGCTCGATCACACCTGGCAGCACGTTATTTCCCGATTCCGGCGTTTGCCCGACGGGAAACAATTCCAGCCAGCCGGCCTTGATCAGGGCAACCACCTCGGTGCCAATGTCCAGTTCCAGGCGCACGGTGCTGTCGTGGGTGATCTGCGCATCGACCATCAGCCCTCGCGCCAATTCCAGGCGTATCCGGTCGTTGTGGCCCTGGGCCTCGATGCACAGGACTTTGCCATGCAGCTGATTACGGGCGCTGGTGCGCAGCATCAGGCGGCTCAGCAGGCCGAGGTCGCCGGCGTCTTCGCTCGCCTGCAGCAACTGCGCTTGCAGAGTTTGTAAACGCTGGTACAGGCGCAGTACGCGCTGGCCTTCTTCCGACAACCGGGCGCCGCCACCGCCCTTGCCACCGATGCTGCGTTCCACCAGCGGTTGGTCCGCGAGATTGTTCAGCTCGTCGATGGCATCCCACGCGGCCTTGTAGCTCAGGCCCGCACTTTTGGCTGCTCGAGTGATCGAACCTTGTTCGGCGATGTGTTGCAGCAAAGCGATGCGTTGAGGGCGCCGGACGATGTGCTGGGTCAGAAGCGTGGGTAGTGACATGGCGTAGAAATATGCACGGGAATGAGTGAATGGAACTTGGCGCCTCGGCCGCTGTGCGTCAAGTCGCTTCGCCGGGTTTTGGCGTGCGGGCCAGGCAATAAACATCCACTCGTGCTGCGCCGGCGTCGAGCAGCAATCGGGCCAGGGTCTGGGCAGTGGCGCCGGTAGTCAGCACATCGTCCACCAGCGCCAGGTGACGGTCGCGTACCTGGGCGCCGGGCATCATGGCGAAGGCGTGACGCAGGTTCCGGCGTCGGGCCCTGGCGTCGAGCGCCTGTTGCGCCGGGGTGTCGTGGATGCGCCGCAGCAGGTGTTCCTCGCAAGGCATCTGCAACGAACCGCTGAGCCAGCGAGCCAACAGTGCGGCCTGGTTGAATCCCCGCTGGCGCAAGCGCCGCGCAGCCAACGGCACCGGTACCAACGCGTCGGGCCGTTCCAGGCCTTCATTGAAATGATGTTGCAGCGACTGCGCCAGCAGTTCGCCCAGCAAGCGGCCGAGGGGCCATTTGGCCTGGTGCTTGAATCGGGTAATCAAGCTGTCCACCGGGAAATCATAGACCCAGGGCGCGAGGACCCGTTCGTAGGCCGGTGGCTGCACGACGCACTGTCCGCACCGCAGGCCGGCCATGGGCAGCGGCAGGGCGCAGCGACTGCATTGATCGCCCAGCCAGGGCAATTCACTTTCGCAAGGTGTGCACAGAGGGAGTGCTGTATCGGTGGTTTCGCCGCATAAGAGGCAGAATTGTTTATTTTTTAACCAGATGTAAACCATCCCTTCGTGTTGCGGTTGACAGCTCATGACTCTTCCTTAAATATGCCGAACATCCGTGTCGCGCCTGTGGGTATTGCATTGCCCAGGCGCCAGCCAAGCATAATCAAGGAATTGCCCATGAGCGCCAGCACCACTGCCAACCTGCGTCATGACTGGTCTTTGGCCGAAGTCAAAGCACTCTTCGTCCAGCCCTTCAATGACTTGTTGTTCCAGGCGCAGACCGTGCACCGCGCGCACTTCGATGCCAACCGCGTCCAGGTTTCCACGCTGCTGTCGATCAAGACGGGCGCTTGCCCGGAAGATTGCAAATATTGTCCGCAATCCGGCCACTACAACACCGGGCTGGACAAGGAAAAGCTGCTGGAAGTGCAAAAAGTCCTGGAGGAGGCCGCGCGCGCCAAAGCCATTGGTTCGACCCGTTTCTGCATGGGCGCGGCGTGGAAACATCCATCGGCCAAGGACATGCCTTACGTACTGGAAATGGTCAAAGGCGTGAAGGCCATGGGCCTGGAAACCTGCATGACCCTGGGCCGACTCGACCAGGAGCAAACCGAGGCATTGGCCAAGGCCGGCCTGGACTACTACAACCATAACCTCGACACCTCGCCGGAGTTCTACGGCAACATCATCACCACCCGCACCTACAGCGAGCGCCTTCAAACCCTGGCCTACGTCCGTGACTCCGGGATGAAGATCTGCTCCGGCGGCATCCTGGGCATGGGCGAATCCCTGGACGACCGCGCCAACCTGCTGATCCAACTGGCAAACCTGCCGGAGCATCCGGAATCGGTTCCGATCAACATGCTGGTAAAAGTCGCCGGCACGCCGCTGGAGAATGCCGAGGACGTCGATCCGTTCGATTTCATCCGCATGCTCGCCGTGGCGCGGATCCTGATGCCAAAGTCCCACGTGCGCTTGTCTGCCGGTCGTGAAGCGATGAACGAGCAGATGCAGGCCCTGGCGTTCCTGGCGGGTGCGAACTCCATCTTCTACGGCGACAAACTGCTGACCACCGCCAACCCACAGGCTGACAAGGACATGCAATTGTTCGCACGCTTGGGCATCCAGCCCGAAGCCCGTGAAGAGCATGCCGACGAAGTGCATCAGGCGGCGATCGAGCAGGCGCTGGTGGAGCAGAAGAGCAGCGAGCAGTTCTACAACGCTGCCGTCTGATCAACCCGATTGCTTGTTTGAAATGCGGACCCCTGTGGGAGCGAACCTGGTCGCTCCTACAGGGAACCCATTCAGTCTTTAAATGGCGTTTCTCCCGAGGCCTGCATGCCCTTCGATCTCGCCGCACGCCTGGCTGCCCGTCGTGCCGAAAACCTCTACCGCCAACGCCCGCTGCTGGAAAGTCCCCAGGGGCCGGAAGTAAGGGTGGACGGCCAGCCGTTGCTGGCGTTCTGCAACAACGATTACCTGGGCTTGGCCAATCACCCACAGGTGATCGAAGCCTGGCGCGCCGGGGCGGCCCGTTGGGGCGTGGGCGGCGGCGCTTCGCATCTGGTGATCGGTCATAGCACTCCTCATCATGCACTGGAAGAAGCCCTCGCCGAATTCACCGGCCGCCCACGGGCATTACTGTTCACCACCGGCTACATGGCGAACCTCGGCGCCGTCACCGCGCTGGTGGGACAAGGCGATACAGTGCTTGAGGACCGGCTCAACCATGCTTCATTGCTCGATGCCGGGCTGTTATCGGGGGCGCGTTTCAACCGTTACTTGCATAACGATGCTCAAAGTCTGGCCAAGCGCCTGGAAAAAGCTACCGGCAATACCCTGGTGGTGACCGATGGTGTGTTCAGCATGGACGGTGACATCGCCGATCTGCCGGCACTGGCGCATGAAGCCAGGGCCAAGGGCGCTTGGTTGATGGTCGATGATGCCCACGGTTTCGGTCCGCTGGGCACCCATGGGGGTGGTATCGTCGAGCATTTCGGCTTGAGCCAGGATGACGTGCCGGTATTGGTGGGGACCCTGGGCAAAGCCTTCGGCACTGCCGGCGCCTTTGTGGCGGGCAGCGAGGCGCTGATCGAGAGCCTGATCCAGTTCGCGCGTCCCTACATTTACACCACCAGCCAGCCGCCGGCCCTGGCCTGTGCGACCCTCAAGAGCCTCGAACTGCTGCGCAGCGAGCATTGGCGGCGCGAGCATCTGCAGTTACTGATCCGTCAGTTCCGCGAGGGCGCGGGGCGGATCGGCCTGCAACTGATGGACAGTTTCACGCCGATCCAGCCAATCCTGATCGGCGATGCGGGGCGGGCGATGCGGCTGTCGCAAATGCTGCGAGAGCGAGGGTTGATGGTCGGCGCTATCCGGCCACCCACCGTACCGGTGGGCAGTGCCCGTTTGCGGGTGACCCTGACCGCCGCCCACAGCGAAGCCCAGGTGCAACTATTGTTAAGCGCACTGGCCGAGTGTTTTGCACTACTGGGAGCGGAGCCAAACCATGCGTGATCGATTGATACTGCTGCCCGGTTGGGGCCTGGGTATTTCTCCGCTGGAGCCCCTGGCCGCTGCGTTGCAAGGGCTGGATGAACATTTGCGAGTTGAAATCGAACCGTTGCCGGCCCTGACATCAAGCGACCTCGATGAATGGCTCGACGAACTGGATGCCAATGTGCCCCAGGATGCCTGGCTGGGTGGCTGGTCCTTGGGCGGCATGCTGGCGGCGGAGTTGGCCGCGCGGCGGGGCGAGCGCTGCTGTGGCTTACTGACCCTGGCGAGCAATGCTTCGTTTGTCTCCCACGAACAATGGCCGGCCGCGATGGCCGGCGAGATGTTCGACGGTTTTCTCGCCGGATGCACCGCTGATCCACGCCAGACCCTTAAACGCTTCAGTTTGCTGTGTGCCCAGGGCTGCAGTGATCCACGCGGGCTGTCGCGGTTGCTGCTGGCCGGGGCGCCAACCACCTCAACAGAGGTATTGCTGGCCGGGCTGGAACTGTTGGCTCGACTGGATACCCGTGCCGCGCTACAGCGTTTTCGCGGGCCGCAGTTGCATCTGTTCGCTGGGCTCGATGCATTGGTGCCGGCCGAAGCGGCAAGCGAATTGCTGACCCTGCTGCCGGATGTCGAAATCGGTCTGATCGAACAGGCCGGCCATGGTTTCCTGCTGGATGACCCGCACGGCATCGCGGGAGCCATCCAGGCCTTTTTGCATGAGTCCGGGGATGATTGATTTGTCTCTTCCAAGATCGCCCAGTGTCCTGCCTGATAAACGCCAGGTGGCAGCTTCGTTTTCCCGGGCGGCGACCAGCTACGACAGCGTGGCCGAGTTGCAGCGCGACGTGGGACGGCAATTGCTGGCGCGATTGCCTGTATCGTTCGCACCGCGGCGTTGGATGGACTTGGGCTGTGGAACCGGCTATTTCACCCGGGCGCTGGGTGCGCGTTTTGGCGCAACAGGCGGTCTGGCGCTGGATATTGCCGAAGGCATGCTCAACCATGCGCGTCCCCAGGGAGGGGCTGCGTATTTCCTGGCCGGTGACGCTGAGCGCTTGCCTTTACAGGGCACGACATGCGACTTGGTGTTTTCCAGCCTGGCGGTGCAGTGGTGCGCGGATTTTGCCTCGGTGCTGAGTGAGGCGCACCGTGTCTTGAAGCCGGGCGGGGTATTTGCCTTCACGAGCCTCTGTGTCGGTACCTTGTACGAATTGCGCGACAGTTGGCGTCAGGTGGACGGCCTGGTGCATGTCAACCGTTTCCGCGAATTCGAGATCTATCGGCAGCTGTGTGAAGCCAGTGGACTGAAGGTCGTCAGTCTCGAGACCCGTCCCCATGTTTTGCATTACCCGGACGTGCGCGGGTTGACTCATGAATTGAAAGCGTTGGGTGCCCATAATCTGAACCCTGGTCGACCCGGTGGGTTGACGGGCAGGGCGAGAATCCTGGCGCTGGTGGAAGCCTATGAGCGGTTTCGCCAGGCCAAGGGGCTGCCTGCAACCTACCAGGTGGTCTACGCCGTGTTGGAGAAACCGCTATGAGACAGGCCTATTTCATCACCGGCACCGACACTGATGTCGGCAAGACCACCGTCGCCGCAGGCCTGTTGCATGCCGCTCGACAGACCGGCATGAGCACTGCGGCCGGCAAGCCGGTGGCTTCCGGTTGCGAAGTGACACCCAAGGGCCTGCGCAATGCCGATGCCCTGGCGCTGTTGGCCGAATGCTCGGTGCCACTGACGTATGCACAGGTCAATCCAGTGGCGTTTGAGCCACCGATTGCGCCTCACCTGGCGGCACGGGAAGCAGGGGTGGCGCTGACAGTGCAATCGCTGGTGGGGCCGATGCGAGATGTGCTCGGGATGCAGGCCGATTTCACTTTGATCGAAGGTGCTGGCGGCTGGCGCGTACCATTGGCGGACCAGGACAACCTTTCGGATTTGGCGATGGCGTTGGGCTTGCCCGTTATCCTGGTGGTGGGGGTGCGCCTGGGTTGCATCAGCCATGCGCTGTTGACTGCCGAAGCCATAGCCCGGGATGGCCTGCAATTGGCCGGTTGGGTAGCCAACATCATCGACCCCAAGACATCGCGACTGGAAGAAAACCTCGCGACCCTGGCAGAACGCTTGCCGGCGCCCTGCCTGGGCCGGGTTCCGCGCATCAAGGACGTAACGGCCGAAGGCGTGGCCGGCTACCTGCACCTGGACCTGCTGGATTAGGTTTTTCTCTATGAAGCGGCACTGTGCCATTAGTGTTTTTGTCGGGTGTTTTCCCAGGGGTTCTGGTTCAATGGCTTCTGTCGACCCTTCAAGAAGACGAGCCCTGCCATGGAAATCTCAGGAAATACCGCGTTTTATGCCGGTCTGAGCACGATTCAGACAGGGCAGAACCGCGTCGATCAAGCCTCGGCCGAGATCGCCAACAATACGATCGAGCGTGCGGTCACCAGTCAATCGTCCGAAATCCAAGTCGATCGCCTGCGGTCGGTGGATCGTAGTCAGCAGTCGGACCTGGCCAGCAACATGGTTGAACTGTCCCAAGGCAAGTTCCAGCTCCAGGTGGGTGTTAATGTCGCCAAGGCGTCCGACGAGATGTTGGGCACGCTGATCGATACCTTTGCCTGATCCTGCCTGTCCATTGTCCGAACGCCGCGAATATTCGCGGCGTTTTCGTCTCTGGCTACCTCTGACTCAACTAGTCTTTTCCCACACGCGTCGCGTATTTCTTTGCGCGCGGGATGTACTTGCCCGATAAGTCTACAAGCTGATGACGAACGGCCAAGGATCGACGCTTGACAAGATTTGGGCGTAAACGTATGTTTCAAACAACTGTTTGACCGTCACAACAAAATCCACGCGGTCGTTCATTCCCGGTTACATCAGCAGAGGTTTATCGCTATGCCTGACTACAAGGCCCCCTTGCGTGATATTCGCTTCGTTCGTGACGAACTGCTTGGCTATGAAGCGCATTATCAGAGCCTTCCGGCTTGCCAGGACGCAACGCCGGACATGGTTGACGCCATTCTCGAAGAAGGCGCCAAGTTTTGTGAGCAGGTGCTGGCACCGCTGAACCGCGTGGGTGACCTCGAAGGCTGCACTTGGAGCGAGTCCGGCGTGAAAACCCCGACCGGCTTCAAGGAAGCCTACAAGCAATTCGTCGAAGGCGGCTGGCCAAGCCTGGCTCACGACGTGGCGCATGGTGGTCAGGGGCTGCCGGAGTCCCTGGGCCTGGCGGTCAGCGAAATGGTTGGTGAGGCCAACTGGTCGTGGGGCATGTACCCGGGCCTGTCCCACGGTGCGATGAACACCATCTCCGAGCACGGTACGCCCGAGCAGCAAGAGGCTTATCTGACCAAGCTGGTGTCCGGTGAATGGACCGGCACCATGTGCCTGACCGAACCCCATTGCGGCACCGACCTGGGCATGTTGCGCACCAAGGCCGAGCCCCAGGCTGACGGTTCCTACAAGGTAACCGGTACCAAGATCTTCATTTCCGCCGGTGAACACGACATGGCCGACAACATCGTCCATATCGTCCTGGCGCGCCTGCCGGACGCACCGGCCGGTACCAAGGGCATTTCGCTGTTCATCGTTCCGAAGTTCCTGCCCAACGCCGACGGTACGATCGGCCAGCGCAACGCCGTGAGCTGCGGCTCGATCGAGCACAAGATGGGCATTCACGGCAACGCCACTTGCGTGATGAACTTCGACGCGGCCACCGGTTTCCTGATCGGCCCGGCGAACAAAGGCCTGAACTGCATGTTCACCTTCATGAACACTGCACGCCTGGGCACCGCGTTGCAGGGGCTGGCCCACGCCGAGATCGGCTTCCAGGGTGGCCTGAAATACGCCCGCGACCGCCTGCAGATGCGTTCCCTGACTGGCCCGAAAGCGCCGGACAAGGCGGCTGACCCGATCATTGTCCACCCGGACGTGCGCCGCATGCTGCTGACCATGAAGGCCTTTGCCGAAGGCAACCGTGCGATGGTCTACTTCACCGCCAAGCAGGTCGATATCGTCAAGTATGGCGTGGATGAAGAAGAGAAGAAGAAAGCCGATGCGCTGCTGGCGTTCATGACGCCGATCGCCAAGGCCTTCATGACCGAAGTCGGCTTCGAATCGGCCAACCACGGCGTACAGATCTACGGCGGCCATGGCTTCATCGCCGAGTGGGGCATGGAGCAGAACGTACGCGACAGCCGTATCTCGATGCTGTACGAAGGCACCACTGGCATCCAGGCCCTCGACCTGCTGGGCCGCAAAGTGCTGATGACCCAGGGCGAAGCGCTCAAAGGCTTCACCAAGATCGTCCACAAGTTCTGCCAGGGCAATGAAGGCAACGAGGCGGTCAAGGAATTCATCGGACCATTGGCTGCGCTGAACAAGGAATGGGGCGAGCTGACCATGAAGGTCGGTATGGCGGCCATGAAGGATCGCGAAGAAGTCGGCGCAGCCTCGGTGGATTACCTGATGTACTCCGGTTACGCCTGCCTGGCCTATTTCTGGGCTGACATGGCGCGCCTGGCAGCAGAAAAACTCGCGGCCGGCACCACCGAAGAAGCTTTCTACACCGCCAAGCTGCAAACTGCGCGCTTCTACTTCCAGCGCATCCTGCCGCGTACCCGCACTCACGTGGCGGCCATGCTGTCGGGCGCCAACAACCTGATGGACATGAAAGAGGAAGACTTCGCGCTGGGTTACTAAGCCCTACGCGGTGCTTCTGGAAAAGCCGCTGCTTCCTTCGGGATGCAGCGGCTTTTTTGTTGCTTGCGCCGGGCTCTCACAAAAGGGGTGAGGATGATGTTGAAACAATATTCATCCAGCCAGACCCTAAGAAAACCTTCCTTGCTGCCGTTACAGCAATGGCAGTGTGACATCTGTCACATCTTTCGTGCCTTACTGCTGCGATAGCAGGCACAATGCCATCTTTGATCAGCCGGGTCGGAGCTTTACCCTTGTCGCGTTCTTCCGCTGTACGTTTCAGTCACTTCCTGCCCTCGCTGTTGCTGTTGCTGGCGGGGCTTGCGGCTGCCTACGTCAAGGATCTCAACGTCTTCTTCACTTCGCTTTTCAACGTTCTTCCTACGTTGGTGTTGCTCCTTGGCGGTGCGTATTGCGCTGTTTACCGACGTCAACGTGAGCTGTTTCTGATGGTCACGGTGTACATCGCCTATTTTCTGCTGGATACCCAGACCGATTTCTACCGTGACAACGGCAAGGTGCGCGAGGATGCCGCCGTGGTATTCCATCTTGTTTGCCTGCTGTTGCCGCTGTTGTTTGGCCTGTTCGCCGCGTGGCAGGAGCGCACCCATCTGTTCCAGGACATGGTGGCGCGTTTCGCGGTATTGCTGGCTTTCGGCGGCGTGGCACTGGCCTTGGAGCAGAGCTTTCCGCAAGCCTTGCTGCTGTGGCTTTCGGAGATTCGCTGGCCTGCGCTGCATGGGGCCTGGATGAGCCTGATCCAATTGTCCTATCCGGTGTTCGCTGCCGCCTTCCTGTTATTGGCCTGGCAATACTGGCGCAATCCCCGACCTCTACACGCCGCGCAACTGGTGGGGCTGCTGGGGATATTCTGGATGTTGCCCAAAACCTTCATCCTGCCGTTTACCCTGAACATCATGTGCAGCCAAGTGATGCTGATGATCGCGGCGGCGGTCGCCCATGAAGCCTATCAAATGGCGTTTCGCGATGAGCTGACCGGGCTGCCGGGGCGCCGTGCGCTGAACGAACGCATGCAACGCCTGGGTCGCAATTATGTGTTGGCGATGAGCGATGTGGACCATTTCAAGAAATTCAACGACACCCATGGTCACGATGTCGGCGATCAGGTGTTGCGTCTGGTGGCCAGCAAACTGTCGAAAATCGGTGGTGGCGGTAGGGCTTATCGCTACGGCGGCGAGGAATTTGCGCTGGTGTTCGCCGGCAAGACAATCGATGAATGCATGCCTCACTTGGAAGTCATCCGTCAGTCCATCGAGACGTACAGCATTCAGTTGCGCAATCCGGAAAATCGCCCCAAGGATGATCAGCAAGGACGTCAGCGGCGCTCCGGTGCCGGCGCTTCCAGTGTGTCGGTGACAGTGAGCATTGGCGTTGCCGAACGCATCGAGCAACGCACCCCCGAAGAAGTGCTCAAGTCCGCCGACCAGGCGCTCTACAACGCCAAAGGGGCCGGGCGTAACTGTGTGGTCGCTTTCGGTCAGAATCGTCGTGGCGCGGTGCGCATGGAAGCCGCCGCGGGTTGAGTGATGATGACGCATTCAGCGTCTGGACTGTGATTGTGGGGCCCGGTGGCCGGCAGTAGGTTTGAACAATCTGCTACCGGAGAAACCACCATGCCCGAGTACAAAGCCCCTTTGCGCGATATGCGTTTTCTGATCGATCACGTCTTCGATTTCCCTGGTCGTTATGCAGAGTTGGGGGCCGTTGACGCGAGCCCGGATATGATCAGCGCGATCCTTGAGGAAGGCGCACGGTTCTGTGAGAACGTTCTGGCGCCACTCAATCGTTCCGGCGACGAAGAAGGCTGTCATTTCGATAACGGCGTGGTGACGACGCCTACAGGTTTCAAGCAAGCTTTCGCACAATACGTAGAAGGCGGCTGGCATGGCCTGGCGGCGGACCCGGTTTACGGCGGTCAGGGTCTGCCCAGTTCCCTGGGGCTGGTCATCAGCGAAATGATCGGTTCCAGCAACACGTCCTGGGGCATGTACCCGGGCCTGACCCACGGCGCGATGTCGGCCATCCATGCCCATGGAACTGAAGAGCAGAAACAGACTTACCTGAGCAAACTTACCGCTGGCCAGTGGACAGGCACCATGTGCCTGACCGAAGCCCATTGCGGTACCGACCTGGGCATCATCAAGACCCGCGCCGTGCCCCAGGCCGATGGGAGCTATACGATCTCCGGCAGCAAGATCTTCATCTCCGCAGGCGAGCACGACATGAGCGACAACATCGTTCATCTGGTGCTGGCCAAGCTGCCGGACGCCCCGGCCGGGACCAAGGGCATTTCGCTGTTCATCGTGCCCAAGTTCCTGCCCGACGCGACCGGCGAAGCGGGGCAGCGCAACGGCGTCAGTTGCGGCTCGATCGAACACAAGATGGGCATCAAGGCTTCGGCCACTTGCGTATTGAATTTCGACGGAGCCAAGGGGTTCCTGATCGGCGAGCCGAACAAGGGCCTCAACTGCATGTTCACCATGATGAACCATGCCCGGCTCGGCACTGGCATGCAGGGCCTGTGCCTGGGAGAGGCCAGTTTCCAGGGAGCGATCCGATACGCCAACGAGCGTTTGCAGATGCGTTCGCTGACTGGCCCCAAGGCTCCGGAAAAAGCTGCCGACCCGATCATCGTTCATCCCGACGTGCGAAGAATGTTGCTGACCATGAAGGCCTTCAACGAAGGTAACCGGGCGCTGACCTATTTCACCGCGCAACTGTTGGACACCGCACACCTGAGCACTGACGAAGCGGCCCGTCAGGACGCCGAAGATCTGTTGGCGTTCCTCACGCCAATCTGCAAGGCCTTCATGACCGACACCGGGCTGGAAGTGACCAACCACGGCATGCAGGTGTTCGGTGGTCACGGTTTTATTCGCGAGTGGGGCATGGAGCAGTTGGTGCGCGATTGTCGTATCGCTCCGATCTATGAAGGCACCAACGGCATCCAGGCGCTGGACCTGCTGGGACGCAAGGTGTTAGGCAGCC
The DNA here is from genome assembly GCF_021271205.1 of Pseudomonas uvaldensis. Classification (GTDB taxonomy): domain Bacteria; phylum Pseudomonadota; class Gammaproteobacteria; order Pseudomonadales; family Pseudomonadaceae; genus Aquipseudomonas; species Aquipseudomonas uvaldensis. The sequence goes on along the minus strand of NZ_JAIWKS010000005.1, from coordinate 75,331 downwards.
AAGGCAAGTTGTTGCGAGGCTTCACCCGGCTCGTCCATCAATTCTGTATCGCGAATGCCGAGCATCCGCAGCTCAAGGGTTATGTCGCCCAACTCGACGAACTCAATCGTCAATGGGGGGCGTTGACGACTCAGATCGGCCTGGCGGCCATGAAAAATCCGGATGAAGTCGGCGCTGCCTCGGTGGATTACCTGATGTACAGCGGCTACATCATCCTGGCCTACCTGTGGTTGCGCATGGCGCTGGTGGCTCAGTCGCAGCTCGACAGCGACTCCGGCGACGGGGATTTCTGCCAGGCGAAACTGGCGACTTGTGAGTTCTACTTCAAGCGCCTGCTGCCAAGGACCGCCGCCCATCGGGCCGCTGTCGAGGCAGGGAGCGACTGCTTGATGAAGTTGCCAGCAGAGCTGTTCGCCCTTTAACGGTAGAAACCCAATTGCAGCGAGGGAGCTTGCCCCTCGCCGCAGTGATTCATGTTGTCTTTCTGTATGACTAAAAATAACAAAACGGTCATTGGTTGACCCTATGTGTCGTAAAAGTTGTTGAGGTACACTCCGAGCCATACCAAAACCGTTTCTTACGAACCAACTGTTTAGATCCTGCGAGGTTTGCCATGGCTGACTACAAAGCGCCCCTGCGCGATATGCGCTTCGTCCTCAATGAAGTATTCGAGGTCGCGAAACTCTGGGCCGAATTGCCGGCGCTGGCGGAGACCGTGGACGCTGAAACCGTCGAGGCGATTCTTGAGGAAGCCGGCAAAGTGACCAGCAAGAGCATCGCTCCTCTCAGCCGTGCCGCTGACGAAGAGGGTTGCCACTGGGCTGACGGAGCCGTCACCACGCCGGCCGGTTTCCCACAGGCCTACAAGACTTACGCTGAAGGCGGCTGGGTGGGGGTTGGTGGCGACCCAGTCTACGGAGGCATGGGCATGCCCAAGGCCGTTTCGGCCCAGGTCGAGGAAATGGTCAATTCCGCCAGTCTGTCCTTTGGTCTCTATCCGATGCTGACCGCCGGGGCCTGCTTGTCGATCAATGCCCACGCCAGCGAAGAACTCAAGGCGGCGTACCTGCCAAACATGTATGCCGGCATCTGGGCCGGTTCCATGTGCCTGACCGAGCCCCATGCCGGTACGGATCTGGGGATCATCCGCACCAAGGCCGAACCCCAGGCCGACGGTTCCTACAAGGTCAGCGGGACCAAGATCTTCATCACCGGCGGCGAGCACGATCTCACCGAGAACATCATTCACCTGGTGCTGGCGAAACTGCCGGACGCGCCGGCTGGCCCGAAAGGCATTTCGTTGTTCCTCGTGCCCAAGTTCATGGTCAATGCCGACGGCAGCCTGGGCGCCCGCAACGCGGCCAACTGCGGGTCGATCGAGCACAAGATGGGCATCCAGGCGTCCGCTACCTGTGTGATGAACTTCGACGAAGCCGTGGGATATCTGGTCGGCGAGCCGAACAAAGGCCTGGCAGCCATGTTCACCATGATGAATTACGAACGCCTGGGTGTGGGTATCCAGGGCTTGGCCTCTGGTGAGCGCTCGTACCAGAACGCTATCGAATACGCCCGCGACCGCCTGCAAAGCCGTTCGCCAACCGGCGCGCAAAACAAGGACAAGGTTGCCGACCCGATCATCGTCCACCCGGACGTGCGCCGGATGTTGCTGACCATGAAAGCCTCGAACGAAGGTGGCCGGGCATTTTCGACCTACGTTGCAATGCAACTGGACACCGCCAAGTTCAGCGAAGACGCGGCCACCCGCAAGCGTGCCGAAGACTTGGTGGCCTTGCTCACACCGGTGGCGAAAGCCTTCCTGACCGACCTGGGCCTGGAAACGACTGTCCACGGCCAGCAGATTTTCGGCGGTCATGGTTACATCCGCGAATGGGGACAGGAACAACTGGTTCGCGATGTCCGCATCACCCAGATCTACGAAGGCACCAACGGTATCCAGGCGCTGGACCTGGTGGGGCGCAAGATCGTCGGTAATGGCGGTGCGTTCTACAAGCTGTTCGCTGAGGAAATCCGCCATTTCATCAACACAGCGAGTGTGGATCTGGCGGAGTTTACCCAGCCGTTGGGCAATGCCGTTGACACGCTGGACGAGCTGACCGAGTGGCTGCTGGACCGAGCGAAGAGCAACCCGAACGAAATCGGCGCAGCGTCGGTGGAGTATCTGCAAGCGTTTGGTTACACCGCGTATGCCTACATGTGGGCGTTGATGGCCAAAGCAGCGCTGGGCAAGGAAGACCAGGATGATTTCTACGCGAGCAAGCTGGGAACGGCGCGATTCTATTTCGCACGCCTGCTGCCGCGTATCCATTCCTTGAGCGCTTCAGTGAAGGCAGGCAGCGACTCGCTGTTTCTGCTGGATGCCGGGCAATTCTGATGAGGGAAGCTTGTAAGCGAATGCTTACACGACGTGATGCCGTTTTCCCTCTACCGGCAGATTGGATCCAGGGCTAATCTACTTCACATGGACGTCGCGCAGGATGCGCAAGAGAAACAACACGGACACGTAGGATTCTGCCAGGACGGCAGAGTGAAAAGGATGTCAGGGAAACAGTCTGCAAAGCCCCGCTTCGGCGGGGTTTTCTTTTGCCCGCGTTTTTTCTTCTCGATCGGCTTCTTCTACTCACTGACGGGATTTGAACCCTGACAAGCGGTCATGGGTCAATGAGCTATATGGCAATGTAGCCATCGCCCATCAGGAGCCCACCATGGATTTCATTCGTATCATCATCGCCATTCTGCTACCGCCGTTGGGTGTATTTCTGCAAGTCGGTTTCGGCGGCGCTTTCTGGCTGAATATTCTGTTGACGCTGCTGGGTTACATCCCGGGCATCGTGCATGCGGTGTACATCATCGCCAAGCGCTGAGAGTTTTTCTCGAACCCCTCTGTGGGAGCGAGCCTCTCGCTCCCACATTGCTTTTGGATTGGCTTACAGGTTGTGGTCAATCACCCTGCGATAGAACAGCCACTCATGCTCCAGCGCATGGGCCTGGTTCACCGCCTTGCGAAAACCATGGCGTTCGTCCGGATAGTAATGCGCTTCGACCGTTACGTCGTTCTCTTCCAGCGCCTTCACCATATCGCGGGTCTGCTGCGGTACGACCACGACATCCAACTCTCCCTGGAAAAAAATCACCGGTGAACGGATTTGCCCGGCGTGGAGCAGCGGTGTGCGGGCGCGGTAACGTTCGGCGTCCCGCTGCGGATCGCCGATCAACCAGTCGAGGTAATCGCCTTCGAATTTATGCGTGGCGCGGCCCAGGGCGACCGGATCGCTGACGCCATAGAGGCTGGCGCCAGCACGGAAGACGTCATGGAACGCCAAGGCGCAAAGGGTTGTGTACCCGCCAGCACTGCCGCCGCGGATGAATGCAGACTGGCCGTCGACCAGGCCCTGCTCATCCAGGTAGGCGACTACCGCGCAGGCATCCTCGACATCCACCACACCCCAATTCAAATGCAGCGCCTGGCGATATGCCCGTCCGTAGCCGCTACTGCCTCGATAATTGAGATCTGCGACTGCAAAGCCGCGCTGGGTCCAGTACTGGATACGCGGATCGAACAGGGGATAGCAGGCCGAGGTCGGTCCGCCGTGAATGAACACTACCAGCGGCGGTTTCGCCTCCGAATGCAGGGCTGGATAAAAGAAACCATGGACTTCACCCGAAGCGCTGGGATAGCGCAGTGTTCGGGGGCGGCTGATCCGATCGACGGATAATGGCGCCACTCCACCGGCCAATACGACCGCTTCATGGCTTTGCCGGCTGATCGCAATGACTGCCGAGGGGCTGACCGGCGAGGCGGCGATGGCGTAGATGAACCGTTCGTCCAACGCCAGGCTGCGAAACCGGGTATAAGTGCCGGTGAATTCTTCATTGTCGGTGCCGCTGCGGCGCAGGCCCAGCCGTCCGAAGCCCGCTTCGGTCCAACTGGCCAGATAAATGTTTGCGTCCAATGGTAGCCAGGTTCGGCCGCCCAGTTGCCAGGGCGCAGGCGCGTGATCGGCTTCGGCGCATGGCAGCGGTGCCAGGCCGTGGCCCGACTCAATCCACGGCTGCCAATAACCTCCCCGGTCAGTCAGGCAATACAGACGATTGGCATGATCGAAACGCGGCTGCTGGATGGATTCCTCTTCAGCACTGCCCGCCACACAACTTGGTTCACCCCAACCTGACGCGTTGCGCTCGGCCAGCATCAACCGCGTGGCTGTCCATGGCTGATGAGGACGGCTCCACTCCACCCAGGCCAGTCGCTGGCCATTCGGGCTCAAGATCGGCGAAGCGTAGAAGTCGGCGCCTTCGGCCAGCACCTGCCGGCGATGATCCGCCAGACTGATCGACACCAGGCGATGCTGATCGGCCTCTTCCTCAACCGCCAGTACCTGGCCGGCGACATACCCCAGATCCCCGTATCGACAAGTGCCCGAAGTGAGCGCGACAGGCGCTCCACCAACCAGTGGCTGGTGGTGCAACTGCTGATCCGCTTCGTTGACGAACAAGACGCCGTCGTCGCTCAGGCAAAACGATCCTCCGCCATATTCATAGACCCGACTGCGGGCGCTGAACCCGTCCGGGGTCATGCATCGGGCGTGGCCGTCTTTCCAGTGCCAGATCCGACACGCACCGTCTTCGGGGCGATATTCATTCCAGAACAGGCCATGCGGGCCAAGGTGCAGCTCGGCGAAATCGATGCCCGCGGCAACGGCCTCGGCGGCGCTGAGCGATTCAACCCTTGGCGATGAGGCGTGAGTTTCGTTCATTGCGAAAGGCCAGTTGCTCAATGGTTTGCGTGGCGTGCTCGGCGTCTTCTCGAGCCTGGATAATCACAGCGTGATGTTCGGATTTGCTGCACACCGGGTCGGCGTTGCTGGCGTCGCCCGTGAGCATGAACGCCTGGCAGCGGCAGCCGCCGAAATCCTGCTCTTTTTCATCGCAGGAGCGGCACGGCTCGGGCATCCAGTCATAGCCGCGAAAGCGATTGAAGCCGAACGAGTCGTACCAGATGTGTTGCATGCTGTGGTCGCGCACGTTGGGAAATTGCACTGGCATCTGTCGGGCACCGTGACAGGGCAGCGCCGTGCCGTCCGGCGTGACCGTCAGAAAGAGGCTGCCCCAGCCATTCATGCAGGCTTTGGGGCGTTCTTCATAGTAGTCCGGCGTCACGAAGATCAGCTTGCAGGGGTTGCCCTCGGCTTCCAACCGCGCGCGATATTCGTTGGTGATGCGCTCGGCGCGCTCCAGCTGTTCTCGGGTGGGCAACAACCCGACGCGGTTGAGCTGCGCCCAGCCATAGAACTGGCAGGTAGCGAGCTCGACGAAATCGGCCTCCAGCGCGATGCACAGCTCGATGATGCGGTCGATCTTGTCGATGTTGTGCCGATGGGTGACAAAATTCAGCACCATCGGATAGCCGTGGGCCTTGACTGCCCGAGCCATTTCCAGCTTCTGCGCAAAGGCTTTCTTCGAGCCGGCCAGCAGGTTGTTTACTTGCTCGTCGCTGGCCTGGAAGCTGATCTGGATATGATCCAGGCCGGCGTTCTTGAAGTCGCTGATTTTCTGCTCGGTCAAGCCGATGCCGGAGGTGATCAGGTTGGTATAGAACCCCAGTCTGCGCGCTTCACCGATCAGTTCGGCCAGGTCCTGGCGCACCAGTGGCTCGCCGCCGGAAAAACCCAACTGCGCCGCGCCCATTTCCCGGGCTTCGCGAAAGACTTTGAACCACTGCTCGGTGTTCAGCTCCTGGCCCTGTTCGGCGAAGTCCAGCGGGTTGGAGCAATACGGGCATTGCAGCGGGCAGCGATAGGTCAACTCGGCCAGCAGCCAAAGCGGCAGGCCGATCGCCGGTTTTTCAGGTAAGGGTGATCCAGTGCTCTGCACGGGCGACCTCCATGAACTGCTCGATGTCGTCACCGAGTTCCGGCACGTCGGGAAACTGTTTGCCCAACTCGCCGATGATGGCCGCGACATCCCGTTCGCCATCGATCAGGCCGCCGATCAGCGCAGCGCTGTCGTTGAGCTTGATCATGCCTTCAGGATAGAGCAACACATGGCCCTTCTGTGCCGGTTCGTACTGGAAGCGATAGCCGGGGCGCCAGCGAGGGGTTTTGCTGCGGTCAAAGCTCATAAACTGATCCCTTTGTGCCACACCCGTTCCCCGGTCACGCTGTGATAGGGCGGGCGATTCAATTCGTAGGCCATGCTCATGGCATCGAGCATGCTCCAGAGAATGTCCAGTTTGAACTGGAGAATCTCCAGCATGCGCTCCTGCCCGGCGCGGGTGGTGTAGTGCTGCAAGGTGATGGCCAGGCCATGCTCCACATCGCGACGGGCCTGGCTCAGGCGGGTACGGAAATATTCGTAGCCGGCCGGGTCGATCCAAGGGTAATGCTGCGGCCAGCTGTCCAGGCGCGACTGGTGGATCTGCGGGGCGAACAGCTCGGTCAGCGAGCTGCTGGCGGCTTCCTGCCAACTGGCGCGGCGGGCAAAGTTGACATAGGCATCCACCGCGAAACGCACTCCGGGCAATACCAGTTCCTGGGAGCGCAGTTGATCGGGGTCCAGCCCCACCGCCTGGCCCAGCCTCAGCCAGGCCTCGATGCCGCCGTCTTCGCCAGGAGCACCGTCGTGATCGAGCAGACGCTGGATCCACTCCCGGCGGATTTCCCGGTCCGGGCAATTGGCCAGGATCGCGGCGTCCTTGAGCGGGATGTTCACCTGGTAGTAAAAGCGGTTCGCGACCCAGCCCTGAATCTGCTCGCGAGTGGCGCGGCCTTCATACATCGCCACGTGATACGGGTGATGGATGTGGTAATACACACCCTTGGCACGCAGGGCCGCTTCGAACTCGGCGGGGGACAGGGGGGTGTCAATCATGTTGGTTCTCCGTGATGGGGTTTGGGGCTGTCTGAACCGGCCTCTTCGCGAGCAAGCCCGCTCCCACGGGGTTTCGCAGCGTATGAAAGTTCCGTATTACTCGGACCATTGTGGGAGCGGGCTTGCTCGCGAAGGCGTCCTGCCAACTGGCGCCAGCGTCAACTGACACAACACAAATCCACAATCATCCCACCCTTGCTACAACTCAATACTCATTCCGTCGTAAGCCACTTCAATCCTACGGCGTACCAGCTCCGCGCGTTCCGGCGAGTTTTCGTCCAGGATCGGGTTGGTGTTGTTGATGTGGATAAGCACCTTACGTGGCTCGGGCAGTTGCTCCAGTACTTCGAGCATGCCGCCGGGGCCGTTTTGCGCCAGATGCCCCATCTCCCGGCCAGTACGGGTGCCGACACCACGACGCTGCATTTCATCGTCATCCCACATCGTGCCGTCCACCAGCAGGCAATCGCTGCCGGCCATGATCTCCAGCAACGGCCCGTCCACCTTGCCCAGGCCTGGGGCGTAGAACAGCTTGCCGCCGGTGCGCAGGTCTTCGACGACCAGGCCGATGTTATCCCCCGGATGCGGATCGAAACGGTGAGGCGAATAGGGGGGCGCGGCGCTGCGCAGGGGCAGTGGGGTGAAGCGCAGGTTCGGACAGGCGGGGATGGTGAAGCTCTGGTCGAGCTCGATGCGGTTCCAGTTCAGCCCGCCGTTCCAGTGGGTCAACATGTTGAACAGCGGAAAGCCGGTACTCAGGTCTTCATGGACCATGTCGGTGCACCAGACTTGATGCGGGCAACCTTCGCGCAGGCTGAGCAGGCCGGTGGTGTGGTCGATCTGGCTGTCCATCAGGATGATGGCGCCGATCCCGGTGTCCCTCAGGGCTCGGCCCGGTTGCATCGGGGCGAACCCCTGGAGCTGGGCGCGGATGTCCGGGGAGGCATTGCACAACACCCAGCTCACACCGTCATCGGAGATCGCGATGGACGACTGGGTACGGGCCTGGGCCCGCAGGCTGCCGTCGCGAAACCCGGCGCAATTGGCGCAATTGCAGTTCCACTGAGGGAAACCGCCGCCGGCGGCGGAACCTAGAATCTGGACAAACATGGCCGCTCCATCTGCAAACCGAAATAAAAAACGCCCCGGCTGACCGAGGCGTTTGCTGCGCGTTCAACCGCCTGCAGCAATTAACGGTTGGCGAAGTACATGGTGACTTCGAAACCGATACGCAGGTCGATATATGCGGGTTTGGACCAGGACATGGAAATACTCCTTTGGTTGGGGTGGGACAGGTGAGATCTATACATTTAGTCCACCTCCATTCGGAGATGTTCAGATGCTTAGGCGGCTATGTTACTAAATCTGACATTTTCGTTCGCGGCGATTCTTTGAGAAAGCTCATTGCAGCGGTTGTAACGATCGTGGTGCCGCTTGCCAGCGTCCTTCCGGACAAGGGCCGTTGCTCAAGCAATGACGCCCACCTTCGGCATCGATCAAACGCCGGGCGGCGGTCAGCAGTTGCTCTCTGTTTATCTGTCCGATGGCGTCGGACAGCTGTTGGAGATAATCAGATGGCCTTCCGGCCAGTTTCCCTTGCCAGAGCAGCTCGGCCGCTTGGGCGCAGGCCAGGGCATTGCCCTGGAATTGTGCTGCCAGAGTCCGCTGGTGACTGCACAAAGTCGAATCGTCGGTCTGTCGGATCAGATCCGTCAGCCCCTCCAGGAACTGTTCGATGTGGGCGACCAGTTGAGGCGCCGGGATATCGGGAGACTGGACGCCGAAGAGCAGGCCTGTTTGTCCATTGATCTGCTTCAAGCCGCTGAACACTGCATAGCCCAATTGCAGTTCCACCCGCAAGCGCTGGTAAAACGGTGTCTGACAGAGCTGTGCCAACAGCCACCAGGAGGCCTCATCGGACAGTTCTGCCGTGGGTGTCGGACAAAACAGCAATACGGCCTGTTCGTCACCCTCGGTCTGAAGCCTGTTCCAGGTGCATTGCATGTTTGGCCGCGTGGATTCGGCAGGGTGCCCTGCAATGCCCGGAACCCGAGCCAATGCCGGGCCCATGGCCGCCTGGGTGGTCGCTGACAGGCCCAAGGCCAATCCATCCCACTGGGCCGTGGTCCAGAGGGATGCGTCGGGTGTTGGCATCGTCGTTGGATGCGAGCGGTGTAAGCCGGGATCAGCCAATGCCTTGAGCAACTGTCGAATCGGCATCAACGACGTTTCGCTTTCCGCTTGGGGCGGGGGCAGCGGCTGTTCCAGCTTCGCCAGCACGTGCTCAAGAACCTGCGGCATGGGCGCTTGTAAGCCGGTCAGTTTCAACAGGCACTGGTCACTGCCGGTTTCGAACGTGACGTCCACGCCCGCTTGACTGGCATCCTCATGTAGATCCAGCAAATGTCGCTCGAGCCTGGTTTGAAGGTCGCCCGGCGCTTGCCCCGCCAAACGCCAGCGCAGGTATATCGCTCCTTCACGGGTGTGATCGGGCAGTGCCTGGCTGAACTGCATGGGCGAGCGTTCGCGACGACTGCGGGAGCGGTCCTGAGCGAAGGTGCGCAAGCCCCGGTGGGCGCTGGTTTGGCCGCGTATCAGCCCGGTGCGGGGAGGTTCGCCGGATGTTTGCAGGAAAGGATTGGGCGCGGGCAGTTGCCAGGCTCCCGTGACGTGCTCAGCAGGTTGCATCTGGTTGAGGATCTCCCTGAGCCTCGCGAGGTCATTTCCCGACAGCGATGCTTCTCGCCCTTCGTTGTCCTGGCGGGCGAGTTGCAAGGCCGTGGCGATCTCCTGTCGGCGACGCAGCACGGCTGTGAACTCATTGCGCAAGGGCGCCCAGTCATCCTGGGCGGCGAAAAATCCCAGCCAGTCGTGCAACAACGGCCGGATACGATCCATCGCTTGATCGTTTTCCAGCTTGAATTCAATGTGCAGTAGCGCCTGCCCTGCAAACGCGTAAAGCGGCGTGGCCTTTAGGTTGTCGACCAGGCCTAGCTGGCGCAACGTGGCGAGCAATCCCCCAGCTTTACTGGAATTCATCCATGTGCAGAGAAAGTCCATGGCTTGGGGCGAGGCGACCGGCAACTGTTCGAAGGTGAACAGCAGGTCGAGGCGAGCTTTGCCGACCTGTTGATAACTGGCTGCTGGCGAGGCCATCAGCTTCGACGGCGATGGCCTGACAACGGTTTGTCCCCGGGGCAGGTTGCCAGCGAAACGTTCAGCCAGCGTCTTTAGCTCGTCGAAGCTCTGCGGGCCCGCCAGGCTCAGGGTCATTTGGCCGCTCTGATAGAACTGTCGGTAAAAATCCCTGAGTGCTGTCTGGAATTCAGGCTGTTGCACGGCGAGGCTGTCTCGATTGCCGGCATGGAAGCCTCGCAATGGATGGGATGCCGATAATCCATTGTACAAGGCCACCTGCCGCTGGGCCGTGACGTCCTGAGACCAGGCAACGAATTCCGCCTGCAGCACTTCCCGCTCCCTTAACTGATCGGCTTCATCCAGGCGCGGATGGGCGAGCATGTCCGCCAGCCGATCCAGCCCGTCAGCGAAGGCGGTGGATGGCAACTCGAAGAAGAAATCCGTGGTGCGCTCACTGGTGCGAGCATTGATCTGGCCCCCGTGGTGTTGCACGTAGGCCATCAGGTTCTGTTTTGCAGGAAACCGCTCTGTACCGAGGAAGAAAAGATGCTCGAGAAAGTGCGCCATTCCCGGCCAGGCCTGCGGTGCGTCATGACTACCGACCGCCACTCGCAACACGGCGGCGCTACGCTTGAGATCGGATGCATGACGCAGCGTCACCTGCAAACCGTTAGCCAGGGTTTCAGTATGAAGGTGGAGGGAGTCGGGGGCCGGCATGAGCGCTTCCAGGGCAGAGAAGCGCTCATGCTCGGATAAGGTCAACGTTTGTGCAAGTCGCCATAAAGCTCGGGACGACGGTCATGGAGGTAGTTGTAGGCCTCGCGGGAGGCTTGTATCGACTGCCGATCCAGCTCGCCCACGATCAAGGCCTCATCCAGCCCGGCAAGCGCGGGGCGGCTGCCGTCCGGTGCGGCGATGCTGCTTTGACCGCAATACAACAATTCACCTTCATGACCGCAGTAATTGGCGTATGCCACGAAACATTGGTTCTCGATGGCCCGGGCGCGCACGGTGACGTCGGCGATGAACTCGTAGGGCTGCATGTTGGCGGTCGGCACCAGGATCAACTCGGCACCGGCCAGGGCCAGGCGCCGGGCGTTTTCCGGGAATTCCAGGTCGTAGCAGATCAGGAATCCAAGCCTCCAACCGTTGAGCTCTACGATCGGAAGCGCCGAATCACCGGCGCTGAACATCGCGTGGTCGAGATCGCCAAACAAATGACTTTTGCGATAGTTGGCGAGGCGTTCCCCCTCGGCATCGATCAGTTGCGCCGAGTTGTAGATCTGCCCGTCTTCGCTGCGTTCGGGATAGCCATAGAGAATCGCCAGGCCGGCCGCCTTGGCAATGCGGCCGATCTGCTGCGCCCATTCGCCGTTGTAGACCTCGGCCAATACATTCACCGCGTCGACGCCGATGTTGTAGCCGGTCAGGAACATTTCCGGCAGTACCAGCACATCGGCGCCCCTGGCCTCCAACGCCACCCGGTGCAGGCGTTGCAGGTTGGCAGCCGGATCCAGTGGCAGCGGTGGGCATTGGTAAAGGGCTACGCGCATCGACAACTCCTTTTATTCGGGCCGCTTATTCAGGCAGTGCGATCGGACCGATCTCGTGGAACACATCACCTGGACCCGGGTTCTCGGGGTGAGTTTCACCGCCGAAGTGTTTCATGATTCCCCACACGGCATTGAGCGAGGTTTGTACCGCGCCTTCAACCCAGGCCGGTGTCCATGAGACGTCATCGCCCGCGATAAAGATCCCTCGTTGTTCGGCCGGCATGTCGTCCTGCATGAAATGTGCGTACATGCGTTGGTTGTAGCGATAGTGGCCAGGCAGGGCGCCCTTGAATGCGCCAAGGAAATGCGGGTCCGCTTCCCAGGATACGGTGATCGGATCGCCGATGATCCGCGCGGCGATGTCCACCTTGGGGTAAATCTTCTTCAAGGCATCCAGCGCCAGTTTCACGCGCTTTTCTACTGGATGCGGCAGCATTTTCAGCGCATCGCTCATCCACGAGTACGAGAGGCAGATGACCCCGGGCTTGTCATCACCGTTATCGAACAGGTAAGTGCCACGGGTCAGGCGGTCGGTCAGGGTCATGCTCATCAGGTCGCGACCGGTTTCCGGGTCCTTGTCCTTCCAGAACGGGCGGTCGACCATCACGAAGGTCTTGGACGATTGCATGTAGCGGGTGCGGTCCAGGGCCATCCACATCTTTTGCGAGAACAGCGCTTCCTCGCATTCGATCTGGGTGGTCAGCAGCCAGCTCTGGCAAGTGACCAGCACCGCGGCATATTCGCGAGTGTTATCCCATACGTCCGTCACGCTGAACTGGCCATTGTCGGCGCGTGCGATGCGTTTTACACCGCTGCGGGGAGCGCCGAGGTGCAGCGAGCTCAGGCTGGTGCCTTCCGGCCAGTGCGCGCAGCGCTCCGGCACGTGTTTCCAGATGCCGTGGGGCACCTGTTCGACGCCGCCGACCACCAGATGCTGATGATCGTCGCAGTTGGTCATCACCACGCGGAAAATTTCCAGCATCGAGTTGGGAAAGTCCGAGTCCCATCCACCGGTGCCGAACCCGACCTGGCCGAATATTTCGCGGTGCTGGAACGAGAGTTTGGCAAACGCCTTGGAGGTGGCGACGAAATCGTAGAAAGTGCGGTCATCCCACAGGGGGACGAGGGTATTCCACAGTTCCTTGAGGCGAGGCACGTCGCGGTCGCGAATCGCCTGCTGGATCTCGCTGAAGCGCGAGCGGTCCTCCAGCGCATCGGCCCAGGCATCCGCCACTTCCTGGAACAGTGCCGGCAGGTCCGCCATCTTCTCGGCGTAATAGGTCTGGCCTTCCAGATCGATGACAGTGCTGCCCGAGGCGGGGGTCAACGGGTTGGGAAAGGGCTTGGTTTCCAGGCCCAGCTTGTCGACATAGTGATAGAACGCCGTGGACGACACCGGAAAGCGCATGCCCCCCAACTCGGCGACGATGCCTTCGGCACCATTGAACGCCTGTGAGCGCAGGCGTCCGCCCATCTTCGACGCCTCGTAGACCACCGGCTTGAGGCCCAGCTTCATCAATTCGTACGCCGCCACCAGCCCGGCGATCCCGGCGCCGACAATTGCCACTTCGGCACCATGGTTATGAGCCGGAATGGTGCCCAGGCCCGCCGGATGCTCGATCCAGTCATCAAAGGCGAAAGGAAAATCCGGCCCGAAAATGGTGATGGGCTTTTTGCCGTTTGCGGGGTGGCGATTGTTCTTGTTCATGGCTGACCTTGATGGCGACTCGACGCGGCATTCGCGTCTGAGTATAGGAAAGATGCCGGTCATTCTAGAGAGCGTGAAACACGTTAATAAGACGCAATGTGTCGTCGATTTGATTCGATACAAGTCATTTCGACAATTGCTCAGGTCTAAATGACGAAGCAGGCCTTTGTGGGAGCGAGCGGGCTCGCTCCCACAAGGGGTTTTGCAACATAGGCCTTTAGACCGGCTGACCCCGATCAATCTTGCTGCTGAGAATGATCGAGGTGGTGGTCTTCTCCACGCCGTCCACGCCACCGATCTGGTCCAGCAACTGGTCAAGCTGTTCCGGCGAATCGGTACGCAGCCAAGCCACATAATCGAATTCGCCACTGACCGCGCATAACTGCTGGACCTGGGCCATGGCGCTCAACCGGCGCAACACGTCCTTGCCGGAGCGCGGCTGGACCTTGATGCCGACGTAGGCCTGCAGACCACCATCGATTACGCGCTGTCCCAGGCGCACGCCATATCCGGTAATGACCTTGGCTTTTTCCAGTCGTGCCAGGCGCGAGGTCACGGTGGTACGGGCGATGCCCAACTGGCGGGCAAGCATGGCGACGCTTTCCCGGGCGTTTATTTGCAGGGCCGCGATCAATTGGCGGTCGATTTCGTCAAGGACGGGAGGGCGGGTGTCAGACAAGGTGAACTCCGGTGCAGGCATCGGTGGCGGGCATGTTACAGGCTCCGCCGCTCGAAATAGCCAACAGAAGGTAAAGTCAGCGCTCGCCAGGCAGGAGCCAGGTGCGTTTGCGAAGCCCTGAGCCACAAACCGTCCTGGCAAATCAGTTGTTCGGCCGGCAATTTCAGCAACAGATCCAGGGCGAGCGCGTGCAGCGAACCCTGATCATCATCGTCTTCGGCTTCCCAGTCTCGCTCGAAACAGCGTACATGCACGTACTTCTCATCGAACCCCTCGAACAGCGGGCGGTTGCCCAGCCATTGGGAGTGCACCCGTAACGTGTGTTCCTGGATATCGAGTAGCAGCAGCTGCCAGCCCCGGTAGTTTCCGCAGAGCTCTGTCGCATCCGTAGCCATACGGGTCAGGGCGAGGTAGCGGCCATCCACTGACCAGACCATCGAGGGGGCCAGATCGCTCAAGGCGCAGCCAGAAGCCGTCAGTAGATAACCGCCGAGTCGCGGCGTATTGGGCCGCACCCAACTGTCTGCATATTCTGTCTCGCTGCCGAACAACCAGGCGGCGTCCTGATGATCGGGGGCGGGCTGGATGAAGTCGCCGTCGGCGTTGGCTACTTGCGGACAATCCACTTGGCGCCAGGGAGCAACGCGGTAGAGTTGTGAGTCGGTCACTTGCAGCTCAACCGTGTCGTAGAACAGCCGGTAGCGTCCGTTGGGGTGAAAGAACGCAGGGTCGCTGCCTATTGGCGGCGCCGGAATGTTGAAGCGTTGCAGTGCGCTGCTTTCCAGGCCCTCGTCTAGCGCGCCGGCAGCGACGGCCAGGCTCAGGCGGCCATCGCGAAAATCGAGGATTCGGGCCGTCCACATTTCAGGGCCCTCCCACAGGCGTTGGTGTTCCACGTCGACCACCACCGCACGTGTGGCTAAAGGCATCGAATCTGTGAAGGGCAACAACGCCAGATAGCGCCCGCAATCGCAGACGCGATGATCCATCAACCAGCGTCCCGGTAATTTCCAGTCGCCGATTTCGCAGCGGTAGGTCCCAAGGCCGTCATGGTTGTCAGCCAGCCAGACCAGATGGGCACGGACACCGTCCTGCATCGGCTGCGTCTCGATGAACGAGTCGCCTCGCCGGCCCAGGCTGTCCAGGGGCATTGCGATACTCATGCGGGTCAACTGAAACTCAGCGACTTGCACACGCCCTTCGGCGTCGTGGCCTGCCTGGATTTCGGTGTCGCTGTGGATGCTGTCGAGGCGATAACCATGGCGGCCGCTGCTGGGCCGTGGATAGTCGAGGTACGAGGCGATACGCACATGCTGCTCGTCAAGGCTCAACAATTCATGCCAATAGAAAGAGGGCTCCGCGTCGCTTTTCACCCAGGGAGAGGGGAGGGCTCGCCAGCCGCCGTCGGCGCGCCACAACCAGTAGCGGTCGCCCTCCGGATGACCGGTTTGCTCCTGGGCCTGACACACCAGGGCGCGCTGGTCAGTGCTCCATATCACCGGTGTATCGGCTGCCATCGTCAGGCCGGACGGCTGTTCATTGATGCTGACCGTATAGCGCGGTGAACTCAGTGGCTCCAACGGCTGGGGCAGGTCGCGGAAAGTCGTGGGCAGCGATAGCTCGCCCCGCAGACATTGCAGGCCATCCGCGGAGCGTCGTTCGAAAGTTTGCGGAATATGCTCTGGATACCAACCGGGCTCCAGCCACAGATCGACGACCGGCACCAGATCGACGACGTTGGCCGTTTGTAACAGCTCATCGAGCCGGCCCTGACGTGCGCTGTTGTCCACCAGCGGACTGTGGCGGTCGCTCAACCCGTTGAGGTCCAGCGTATCCAGTTCCCAGAACTCGCTGTTTTCGCAGCGGTATACTCGGCGCTGTTGGCGATCGAGCAGCACCAGTCCCCAGCTCTGTCGGGACGGCACAGGCGCGGCGAAATATCGTCCGTCATCAGAAAACACGGCAGAAGAACCCAGGCCTTGCAGAAGCACGCCATCGGGGAACAGAAAGTCGCAATAGGTCGGGCCACCCATTGCGATTTCCCCATGATTGAACACTCTGATCGGCTCGCCTTCAGGGGTCTGTTGCGGCTCGGATCCACCCCAGGCGCTGGGCCCATTGACAGGATCCGTAACCAGGCCAAGACGCCGCTCCCATTTGCTGACACATGCGAGCCCGCCAATAATGGCGACAATTGCCACCAGGATGCCCCACCATTCGGGCAATGTCCTGCCCAGGCTGAATCCCAGGCCAAACACAGCGCCGATCATCAACCGGGCACAGCCCCGTCCCACCGATAGAAAGCCCAGCCGCGCCGCAAGTCCCATCAACAGGCCGAAGAACAGTACCGTCAGTAAAGCCAGCGGGGGTGGCAGCACCGTGACGAAAAAGGCGGGCACCAGCAGGATGCCGAGCTGCCAGAACAAGTCGAGGAACAGGCGGGGGAGGCTGGGGGTAGGGCTGGCGATGATGGGCGTCTCGTTGAGGATGGGTGCAACAGATCGAAGAAGTGAAGCGGCTACCCTCTCAGAAACGCGAAAGCCGCGCAATGCGCGGCTTTCAAGTTGGTGGGCCCACACGGACTCGAACCGTGGACCAAAGGATTATGAGTCCTCTGCTCTAACCGACTGAGCTATAGGCCCTCAGTAGGCCGCGGATTATAGCGACGGTTTCTCGGCTGTGCTATCCGAAAAATCCGATACGGTCACACGCAGAAACGTCGCGGCGAACTCTTCGGCGCAGAGGGGGAGGCTGATGATGTAGCCCTGGATCTGCTCACAGCCTTCTTCGGCCAGGAATTGCTGCTGAGCCAGGGTTTCGACGCCTTCGGCGATGATGGAGAACTGCATGCTGCGGCCCAGGGCAATGATTGCTCGTACGATGGCCACATCGTGGGGGTCGTCGGGCAGGCCGCGGACGAAGGACTGGTCGATCTTGAGGATGTCCAATGGCAGGCGCTTGAGGTAGCTCAGGGAGGAATAGCCCGTGCCGAAGTCGTCGATGGCCAGTTGAACGCCAAGCTTCTTCAGCTGGTGCAGGACCGTCAGGGCTTCTTCGGCCTGGCTCATGATGAAGTTTTCGGTAATTTCCAGTTGCAACAGGCCGGGCTTGAGATGGTGCTCCCGCAGCAATTGCTCGATGCGCCCCAGCAGGTTGGGTTGGCGCAGCTGGGCCCCGGCGAGGTTCACCGAAAGCGGGCCGAAGCTCTCGCAGGAGCTGTTCCATTCACACAGCTGCCGGCAGGCGTGTTCCAGCACCCAATCGCCGATTTGCAGGATCATCCCGTTCTCCTCCGCCAGGGGAATGAAGTGCTCTGGAGGCACATCGCCGAATGTGGGGTGAGTCCAACGAATCAATGCCTCGGCACCTACCAGTCGGTTGTCGGCGAGGCTGATCTTGGGTTGGAAGGACAGCGACAACTCGCTGCGCTCGATGGCCCGCCGCAGCTCGTGTTCCAGGGCCACGCGTTCGCTGGCCTGGGCGGTGAGGTCGCGGGTATAGCTTTCCACCCGGTTGCGGCCCTTGGCCTTGGAGCGATACATGGCCGCATCGGCGTTCTTGACCAGCGTGGCGACATCGCAACCGTCCTGGGGATAAAGGCTGGTGCCGATGCTGGCGCTGATGAAAAATTCGTGCTCGCCGGCCTGGAACGGCGCGGCGAAACAATTCAGTAGCTTCATGGCGATGTGTTCGGCGTCGCTGGGTTGCTGCAGCCCCGGGAGCAGGATGATGAACTCGTCGCCGCCCAGCCGCGCCACGGTGTCGATGTCCCGCAACTGCTCGCGCAGGCGTACGGCAATGCCCTTGAGCAGCAGGTCGCCGACCGGATGCCCGAGGCTGTCGTTGATGTGCTTGAAGCGGTCCAGGTCCAGAAACAGCACCGCGCCCTGACCGCCATTTTCCTGCTGGCTGTTCAAGGCCGTGAGCAAGCGGCTTTCGAACAGCGTGCGATTCGGCAGCCCGGTGAGAGGGTCGTGGTGGGCCTGGTAGTCGAGTTTGGCCTGGGCATGCTTGAGGCTGGAGATGTCAGCGAATACCGCCACGAAATGGGTGATTTGCTGATCACGATTGCGTACTGCGCTGATGGTGAGCCAACTGGGGTACAACTCGCCGTTCTTGCGCCGGTTGGAAATCTCTCCCTGCCAATGCCCTTCCGCCGTCAGTTGATGCCACATGGCGGCGTAGAACGCGCTGTCGTGCAGGCCAGAAGCCAATAAGCGCGGCGTATGGCCCAAGGCCTCGGTTTCGCTATAGCCCGTGATCTCGGTGAAGGCGCGGTTCACGGCGCTGATGTGTTGCTGTGTATCGGTGATCAACACGCCTTCTGCCGTGCTTTCGAACACCGTGGCGGCCTGCTGCAGCTTTTCCTGCATCAGATGACGTTCGGTGATGTCCCGGGCGATGGTCAGCATGCAGTTCTCATTGCCGATCGGCAGCGGACGGCTGGACACTTCGCATAACCTTATCTGGCCGTCGTTGCGACGGATATGGCAGCTGAAATCCCTCACGAAACCGTCCCGTTGCAGCAGTTCCAGCATATGCTTGCGCTCATTGAGGTTGACCCAGATGCCCAGATCCAGGGTAGAGCGATCTACCGATAGCGCGCTGTTGAAGCCGGTAATGCGACTGAAGCCTTCGTTTACCTCGATCAGCAGGCCGTCGCTCTGCCGGGACAGCAACAGGCCGTCGGGCGAAGCATGGAAAGCCTTGGCGAACTTCTCCTCGGAAATCTGCAGTTGTTGTTGGGTTTCCTTGAGCTGGCTGATGTCACGCACCACCACGACCAGGGCCGGCGTCGTGTCGAGATCGAAGGGTTCGGCAGAGATCAGGCCGGTGAACACCTGACCGTTGCTGCGGCGAAAGGGCATTTCCAGGTTGCGGATACTACCGGCTTGCAAGCGCTGCAGCAGGCTCGGCCCGACGCCCTGGATGCCCCAGATGTTCAGTTCGGTCGCGGTCTGGCCCACGACGTCTTCGGCGCTCAGGCCGATCTGTTCCTCAAAGGCTTTGTTGACCTCCAGCAGGCATCCGTCCATTAAGCGCGCAATGACCAGGATGTCCGGGCACTGCCGGAACACCGATGCGAATTTCTGCTCCGAGAAACGCAGCGCTTCCTCGGTGCGTTTGGCTTCACTGATGTCAATCATCAGCCCGCGCATCACGGGCTCATGACCGTGCTGGATCAGGCTGACAATGTCACGTACCCACAGGCAACGGCCATCGGCGGTAATCACCCGGTAATCAATGCAATGGTCACGGCCGGCGTGTATTTCCTGATCGCAATAAGTCTGGGCGCGGATCAGGTCGGCCGGATGAATGATGTTGCGCCAGAAGCCCGGAATCAGCCAATGGGCCAAGGGATAGCCGAGCAAGTCTTCGGCATGGGGCGACACGTAGCTGTAAGTGTAATCACTGACCCTGGCTTCCCAGGCAATCGCCGAAAGGCTTTCCACCAGTCCGCGGTAGTGGTATTCGCTGCTGCGCAGCTCCTGTTCCAAATCGACCCGGCGGGCAATCTCCGAGCTAAGGCGACGGTTGATGCGAATCACCACCGCCAGGATGCCAATCAGGATAAATAAACCGGGCAGACCATAGAACAGAAGATCCGACCAGAGTTGCCGATAATCCCGTACGTTGCCGATCCACTTTTCCTGGATTTCGCTGATCTCGGCCGGGCTCATGTCCGCGATGACTTTATCCAGGATAGTGACGAGTATCTTTTCGTCGCGAGGTACGGCCATTGCCAGCTGATAGCGATAAGGCGTTTCGCCACTGACGTAGAGTCCTTCCAATTTGAGCTGGCGCAGGCTCCAGACACTGGATGCCAGGTCGCCCACCACGGCATCCACTTGGTCAGTCGCCAAGGCTTGCAGGGCTGAGCTGACGTTGGGCAGTGCCACCAGGTTCAGGTCAGGATGATGATTGCGTAGCAACTCATGGGGGGCATAGTTCTCCACGACAGCGATTTTCAGCCCATACAGGTCTTGAAGATTATGAGGTTGGGCTCTGCCTTGGTGGGCCAGAATGACAATTGGGAAGTCGAGATAGGGGCGCGTGAACGCCAGGTAATTTTGGCGTTCGGGGGTGGACATGATACCCGGCAGCAAATCGATCTTGCCCTGGGCCACCTGTTCCAACACCGCGGTCCAGCTGACTGGCTCAATAGGGGTCAGCGTGATAGCCAGCCGTTCGCGAATGACATCGACGTAATCAGCAGCCAGCCCTTGATAGCGGCCCCGATCGTCGCGAAATTCGAATGGCGGCCATGAGGCATCGACGCCCAGACGCAGGTTGGGATGGGCCTTGAGCCAGCCCAACTCTTCGTCGGTGAGCGTCAACGCGCCAGCCGTTGCGGTCCAGGTCAATAATGACAGCAAGAGCATGGCCGTCAGTCTGGGCATCACGGTCTCGTCATGAATCTGGGAGGATGTTTCGAGTGTAGACGGGCAACGGGGCGGGAGCGTCGCGAAGGGGATTTTATCTGCACATAAAGAAACCCCCGGCCAGGCCGGGGGTTTTAAGGGTCACTCGTCGAGGAAGGAGCGCAGGTGCTCGCTTCGCGTCGGGTGGCGCAATTTGCGTAACGCCTTTGCTTCGATCTGACGAATCCGTTCACGGGTCACGTCGAACTGCTTACCGACTTCTTCGAGCGTGTGGTCGGTGTTCATGTCGATCCCGAAGCGCATGCGCAAGACCTTGGCTTCACGGGCAGTGAGGCCGGAAAGTACCTCGCGAGTCGCTTCCTTGAGGCTCTCGACAGTGGCGACATCGATCGGCGACTGCATGGTGGAGTCTTCGATGAAGTCACCCAGATGGGAATCTTCGTCGTCACCGATTGGCGTTTCCATGGAGATCGGTTCTTTGGCGATCTTCAACACCTTGCGGATCTTGTCCTCAGGCATTTCCATGCGTTCGCCCAGCTCTTCCGGAGTCGGTTCGCGACCCATTTCCTGCAACATCTGCCGGGAAATGCGGTTGAGCTTGTTGATCGTCTCGATCATGTGCACCGGAATACGGATGGTGCGTGCCTGGTCGGCGATCGAGCGGGTGATTGCCTGACGGATCCACCAGGTGGCGTAGGTCGAGAACTTGTAGCCACGACGGTATTCGAACTTGTCCACCGCTTTCATCAAGCCGATGTTGCCTTCCTGGATCAGGTCGAGGAATTGCAGACCACGGTTGGTGTATTTCTTGGCGATGGAGATCACCAGGCGCAGGTTCGCTTCGACCATCTCTTTCTTCGCGCGGCGGGCCTTGGCCTCACCGATCGACATGCGACGGTTGATGTCCTTGATCTCGGCAATGCTCAGGCCGGTCTCGGTTTCCAGCGCGCTGAGTTTCTGCTGGCAACGAATGATGTCCGGCTGCAGGCGAGCAATGGCTTCAGCGTATTTGGTCTTGCCCTTGGCCAGTGCATCGCTCCAGCTTTCGTCGACTTCGTGGCCAGGGAACTGACGCAGGAAGTCAGCGCGCGGCATACGGGCGTCGCGAACACACAGTTGCATGATTGCGCGCTCTTGCTGACGCAGGCGATCCAGGGCGCTGCGAACACGCTCGACCAAGCCTTCGAACTGCTTGGGCACCAGCTTGATCGGCATGAACAGCTCGGCCAGCGCCAACAGTTCGGCAATCGCCTGCTTGTTGTCACGTCCGTGCTTTTTCAGGGCCTTGCGGGTGATTTCCATCTGCTCGGCCACGGCGCCGAAACGCTGTGCGGCGATGATCGGGTCCGGACCGCTTTCGGCCTCTTCCTCGTCTTCGCTGGCTTCTGCGTCTTCGTCGTCGCTGTCGTCGTCAGCCTTGTCGGCTTTCGTGTCCAGAGGCGGCGGTACTTCGGCGGCAGGCGGCGTGGTGCCGTCATCCGGGTCGATATAACCGCTCAGGACGTCGGACAGGCGACCACCTTCGGTGGTGACGCGAGTGTATTCGGAGAGAATATGGTCAACCGTGCCAGGGAAGTGCGCGATTGCGCTCATCACTTCACGGATGCCTTCTTCAATACGCTTGGCGATTTCGATTTCGCCTTCACGCGTGAGGAGTTCTACCGTCCCCATTTCCCGCATGTACATGCGCACGGGGTCGGTGGTGCGACCAATGTCGGTCTCGACCGCCGCCAACGCTGCTGCCGCTTCTTCCGCGGCCGCCTCGTCGGTATCGGCGTCGGCCAGCATAAGGGCATCCTTATCTGGCGCAACCTCGAATACGTTGATCCCCATGTCGTTGATCATGCGGATGATGTCTTCCACCTGTTCCGGATCTGAAATATCCTCCGGCAGGTGGTCGTTGACCTCCGCGTAAGTCAGGTAGCCCTGCTCACGACCCAATAGGATCAACTCTTTGATACGAGACTGCTGTTGCGCTTTTCCGGACATAACACCCTATCCACTGAAGGTCTTGGCGGGCAAAAAACAAGCCGAGGATTATACCTGAGCTGTGACCTCACGCGCCAGTTGAGGTCGGGTTTGATGCGCAAACATTGCGGCTAAGTAAGTCGCGCAATTGGTTTTTCTCTTCGCTGGTCAGCTCACTCTGGCGAGCTTTTCGCAGAAGTTGTTCAAGGTTTCGCTCGCGTTGGCGGGCGGACAAGCTAGTAATGGTGTCGAAAAACTGTTGTTCAAGGTTGTCTCCATCAATCAGCCACTCCTTTTCGGCCAGGGCCTTCAACAGGCGTCCCTGCTCGGTGCCGTGCCACCGTGCGATCAGCTGGAAGGAGTTTAGCCGGGGGTTCTTCTGCACGGCTTCGAGGAGCGCGACCAGTAACTGCGTATTGCTATGGTCCTCGGCGGCGAAGTGCCCCGCGTCCTCGACCTTTTCGGCCAGTTGCGGGTGATGCAGCAAGGTCCGCAGGGCGGCCAGTGTTGGAGGTTCGACGGCGGCCGGCACGCGTGGGGCACGTGGCTGGTCGCGATCGCCGCGCTTGCCGTTTTTGTTCCAGGGTTTCTTGTCCCATTTCTTGCCGCCGCCGTTTTTTTTCGGCGTCCATTCCTGCTGCGGCGCGTAGTCCTGTTGAGGTTGATGATAGTCGGCGAAATCCGGCATCGCGTCGTAATCGATACCTGGGTCGTAAGCCGGTGGGGCTTCCTGCGGGGCGCTGTGAGCCATCTGACTGACGGCCTCGCTGCTGAGCCCGGTGATTTCGGTCAGGCGCTGGCGCATCAGTGTGCGCAGGTTGGCGCCGGGCACCTTGTCGATCAGTGGTGCCGCGAGCGTGACCATGTGGGCCTTGCCTTCGAGGGAGCGTGGGTCGGCTTCTTCGGTCAACTGCTGGAAAAAATAATCGGCCAGAGGTTGCGCGTGCTGGTTGATCCGCGCACGGAACGCATCGGTACCTTCGGAGCGCACCAAGGTATCCGGGTCCTCGCCCTCGGGCAGGAATAGAAAACGCGCCCGGCGGCCATCCTGCAGACTCGGTAACGTCGCCTCCAGTGCGCGCCAGGCTGCATTGCGACCAGCCTGGTCGCCGTCGAAGCAAAACAGCACGCTGGGCACCACGCGAAAGAGGCGCTTCATGTGTTCTTCGCTGGTGGCCGTGCCCAGGGTCGCCACGGCATTACGCAGACCTTGCTGGGCCAGGGCGATAACATCCATGTAGCCTTCGACGACGATGATCTCGTCGAGGTTGCGGTTGTTCTTGCGCGCCTCGTACAGGCCGTAGAGCTCCTGGCCTTTATGGAATACGGGAGTTTCCGGTGAGTTCAGGTACTTGGGTTTGTCGTCCCCCAGGACGCGACCGCCGAAGGCAATGATTCGCCCGCGGGTGT
Source organism: Pseudomonas uvaldensis (assembly GCF_021271205.1). GTDB lineage: Bacteria > Pseudomonadota > Gammaproteobacteria > Pseudomonadales > Pseudomonadaceae > Aquipseudomonas > Aquipseudomonas uvaldensis. The sequence goes on along the minus strand of NZ_JAIWKS010000005.1, from coordinate 51,604 downwards.
CACGGATCGGGAACATTACCCGGTCGCGGAAGCGGTCGTAGCGCTTGCCGGTCTCGGCATTCTCAATCAGCAGACCAGCGTCGATCATGGCGCGCTGCTGAAGCGTATCGCTGCTCAAGTGCTTGTAAAGGTTGTCCCAGCCGGGCGGGGCGAAGCCGAGGCCGAAGTCTCGGGCTATTTCGCCAGTCAGGCCGCGGCCCTTGAGGTAGTCAACGGCTGCCTTGCGGGCTGGGTGGCTTTTGAGGGCTTGGCGATAAAAGTCGGCCGCCGCGGCCAGCAAGGGGTAGAGCGGGGAGTCGGTCGGTTGGCGCGGCTTGCGTGCCCGCCCGCTTTCCTCTCTGGGGATTTCCATGCCGGCGGCTTTCGCCAGCTCTTCAACAGCCTGAGGGAACTCCAGGTTGTCGTGGTCCATGATAAAGCCGAGGGCGTTGCCGCCAGCGCCACAGCCGAAGCAATAGTAAAACTGCTTGTCGGGGCTGACGCTGAAAGATGGAGTCTTTTCCTTGTGGAACGGGCAGCAGGCCGTGTAGTTCTTGCCGGCTTTCTTCAGTTGCAGGCGAGAACTGACCACGTCGACGATGTCGGTGCGGTTCAGGAGGTCGTCAATAAAGCTCTGGGGAATCAACCCGGCCATGGCGTTCTCGTCATCACTGCGTGAAATAGGGCCCCGAAATCAGCAGGCGTAACCGGTTCCTGATCTTGAGGCACTGTTGAAGCGGTGGCTCGACCGGGTCATCTGCGTCATTGCTGTCGGGAAGTGTATCTGCCGATAATCCACTGACGTTAATTACTGTCAGTATTCGACGGTCTGAAAATGTTGCGCTGAGTCCGGTAACGGCCGGTCAGGCCTCGGATAGCTCGTGGAGCGGGCACGCATGCAGGTGCCTTGGGCTGATCGTCGTTAGAGGAATCAGGGTGTGCTCGTCAGTAGCCTTGGAAGGCTCGTCAGAAGAGACGTGCACCGCTGGCAGAAGAGCCAGGTCTGACGCGGTAAAGCAGTTGTCTCGGTCGCGTCTGCGGCTTCGACGATGAAGCATCAAGCGTTATTCCGCAAATGCCATAAGCCCGGCTTGAGGGCCGGGCTTGGCAGAAGCTTGCTACGAACGTCTGTGTATCAGTACAGACGTACGGCGCGGCGCTGTTCGCGCTGGACTTTCTTGGCGTGACGCTTAACAGCGGCTGCTGCCTTGCGCTTACGCTCGGAAGTCGGCTTCTCGTAGAATTCGCGGCTACGAACTTCAGCCAGAACACCGGCTTTTTCGCAGGAGCGCTTGAAACGACGCAGAGCTACGTCGAAGGGTTCGTTCTCTTTTACTTTGACGGCTGGCATCCAGAGCTACCTTCATTCATTACCGGGGTCAACATCCTCGCGGCAAAAGAGCGCTTGAAGACGTCGGTTTTTAAGGGTTGCGGATGTTAACCCCTCAACGCTCGGAATGCAAAGCCTCTGATCGAAAACCGCTGGTCGGGGCACAACGCGGCGACTATTATGCGCGCCTTCGAATTCAGCCTCCACAAGGCGCAAGCCATGCTAGTACTGGGATTAGAAACGTCCTGCGACGAAACCGGCGTCGCGCTTTACGACAGCGAACGCGGCCTGTTGGCCGATGCGTTGTTCAGCCAGATCGACCTGCACCGCGCCTATGGCGGTGTGGTGCCGGAGTTGGCGTCCCGCGATCACGTCAAGCGCATGCTGCCCTTGATCCGCCAGGTCCTGGCCGATGCCGGCTGTGTGCCGACCGAGATCGATGCCATCGCCTACACCGCAGGCCCCGGCCTGGTGGGCGCCTTGCTGGTCGGGGCTTCCTGTGCCCAGGCGCTGGCCTTTGCCTGGGGTATTCCGGCGTTGGGTGTGCACCACATGGAAGGCCATTTGCTTGCTCCTATGCTGGAGTCGCAGCCGCCGGAATTTCCGTTCGTCGCTTTGTTGGTTTCCGGCGGGCACACGCAATTGGTCCGGGTCGATGGCATTGGCCGATACGAGCTGTTGGGGGAGTCTCTTGATGACGCCGCCGGGGAAGCGTTCGACAAAACCGCAAAAATGATGGGGCTCAACTATCCGGGCGGACCGGAAATTGCGCGGCTGGCGGCCCAAGGGGTTGAGGGGCGCTTCGTGTTCCCGCGCCCAATGTGCGACCGGCCTGGCCTGGACTTCAGTTTCAGCGGCTTGAAAACCTTCGCCCTGAATACCTGGCAGCAATGCATCGTCGCCGGGGACGACAGTGAGCAAGCCCGTTGCGACATCTCTCTGGCGTTCCAGCAAGCCGTGGTGGAGACTTTGACCATCAAGTGCAAGCGCGCCCTGAAGCAGGCCGGGCTCAAGCGCCTGGTGATCGCTGGCGGGGTGAGTGCGAACAAGGCTTTGCGAATGTCCCTGGAGAAAATGCTCGGTGACATGAAGGGCGGCGTTTATTACGCCCGACCGCAATTTTGCACCGACAACGGCGCGATGATTGCCTATGCCGGCTGTCAGCGGCTCATGGCCGGCCAGCAAGAGAGCCTGGCGATCAGTGTGCAGGCACGTTGGCCCATGGAGCAGCTGTCGCCGCTGTGACACGTATCTAGAAATGCCGTTCGCGTCCGGCGAACAGGTCGCGTAGATTGCCCCGGTGACGCCAGACGATCAGCGTGACAAGCGCGGTCATCGGCAGCAGAGCCTGCGGTTCCTGCCAGGCCAGCAAGGGCAAGGTCAGCGGTGTGGCGATCAGTGCGGCCAGTGAGCTGGTGCGGGTCAGATAGAACATCAGTAGCCAGGCCGAGACGGCCAGCAGTGCGGCGGGTGGATAGAGCCCCAGCAGCATCCCGGCGGCGGTAGCGACCCCTTTGCCGCCCCGAAAGCGAAAGTACAGTGGAAACAGATGACCGATGACAGCGCAGACGCCGATCCAGGCCTGTTGCTGCAATGAAAGCCCTGCAAGGTTGGCGATCAGTACCGGTACAAGGCCTTTGCAGAGGTCACCGAGCAGGGTCAGGACGGCAAGCTTGCGTCCGGCCAGGCGCAGCATGTTGGTAGCGCCGGCATTGCCTGAGCCACTCGTTCGCGGATCGGGACGACCCGTCAGGCGGCTGAGCAAAATGGCGAAGGACAGCGAGCCGAGCAGGTAGGCGAGGACCGCCAGTAACCAAAACATGCTAACTATTCCGGGCGAGGACGCCCTGATTCTAACGGCGCATTGCGCCCTTGTCGTGCTGCGGAGAAGAGTGCTTGGACAGAGTGTTTATCGAAGGCCTGGAAGTCGACACGGTAATCGGTGCCTACGACTGGGAACGAGACATCCGACAATGCCTGCGGCTTGATCTGAGTTTCGCCTGGGATAACCGCCCGGCCGCCGCCGGTGACGACCTCAACCTTGCGCTCGATTATGCCAGCGTATCGTCGCGTATCCAGGCATTTGCCGGGCAGGCCCGGTTTCAATTGGTCGAGACATTTGCCGAACGACTGGCCCAGGAGTTGATGGACGAGTTCAAGATTACCTGGCTGCGGCTGAAGGTGACCAAGCCTGGCGCCGTTCCGGCGGCCCGCGGTGTTGGCGTGGAGATCGAGCGCGGATGTCGCTGATACAGGTCTTTCTCGGGCTCGGTAGTAATATCGAGCGCGAAACTCATTTGCGTGCCGGGCTTGAAGCTCTCGCCGGCTTCCTGGTGGACATCCGCTGTTCGGCCGTGTTCGAAAGCCAGCCGGTGGGCATCAAGAGCGGACCGTTCTTCAACTTCGTCGTGTCGGCCTACACGGACTTGCCATTGATGGAGCTGGATCGTCGTCTGAAGTTCATCGAGGCGGACAATGGTCGCTATGCACCGGACCGCAAGGGTCTGCCGCTGGACATCGACGTTCTGCTGTATGGCGAGCAAGTAGGCAATTTCGACGGACTGGTCCTGCCTCGCGCAGAAATCCTCAAGAATGCCTTTGTCTTGTGGCCTTTATCGTTGATTGCACCGGATCGGGTGCACCCGGGCGTCGGTAAGAGCTTCGCCGCTTTGTGGGATGAATCGCAAATCGATCAGGTGCTGGCGCCGGTAGCTTTTGAGTGGCGCGGTGAGCAGCTCACCCCGCTGGATCTTCTGCGAAGCAGCTGACGCCATCGCGAGCAGGCTCGCTCCCACCTTGACTGCGGTAGATCTCAGGACTTCATTCACCGCAAACCCTGTGGGAGCGAGCCTGCTCGCGATGGCGGTGGTGCATCAACCCACAACTGCCAACTGACACAACGTTCCGTCAGTTTGCGGCTCCCTTGTAAGCTTTCAATGCCTTCAGCCGCTCGCGTTTGATCGCCTCACCCAGCTCCGGCCCCTTGAAACCCTTCTCCAGCAAAGGCTGCACCGCCACTGCGCGAGCCGTTGCTGCCGCGCCGCGCAAGTAGTCAGCCTGTGGGTAACTTCGTTGTTCAAGCCCCTTGCGTCCGCGCGCATCCATCTCGCATGCCGCAATGAATTCCTCGAAGCGCTGAGGACGACGGTACACGTCGAAACTCTGTAACAGTTCGAGCAGCGTGGAGGCCTTCAGCTCAAGTGCGCGATGACAATGGGTATGGTATTGGCCGACCAGTAATGCCAGTTCCTGGCAGTCGCGAGGCACCTTGAAGCGCTCGCTCACCGCTTTGATAGGTTTCAATCCCTTGTGTTCATGAGCGATATGTCGCGGCCACTCATGCTCGGGCGTGAGGCCTTTTCCCAAGTCATGGAGCAGGCAAGCCCAGCGGACGGTCAGCGGTTGCTGGTACAGGGCGGCTTGTTCCAATACGCTCAGTGTGTGCACTCCGGTGTCGATTTCCGGATGATGGGCTTCCGGTTGGGGGACACCGAACAGCGCGTCGACCTCAGGCATCAGGACCTCGAGGGCCGAACAGTCGCGCAAGACCTGGATGAAGACCTGTGGTTGATTTTCCATCAGGGCGCGGGAGATTTCCTTCCAGCTGCGCTCGGCCGTCAAGGCTTCCAGCTCGCCGGAATGACTTAGTTGACGCATCAGTTCAAGGGTTTCATCGGCTACCTTGAAGCCCAGCGGCGCATAGCGAGCGGCAAAGCGTGCAACCCGCAGGACTCGGAGAGGATCTTCGGCGAATGCCGGGGAAACGTGGCGCAAAAGTCGTGCTTCGAGATCGCGCTGGCCATGGTATGGATCAGTGAGATTGCCTTCGTCATCTTCGGCCATCGCGTTGATGGTCAAGTCCCTGCGAACCAGATCTTCTTCAAGCGTTACTTCAGGGCTGGCATGAAACACGAAACCACCATAACCCCGACCGCTTTTGCGTTCGGTGCGGGCGAGGGCGTATTCCTCCCCTGTGTCCGGGGAAAGAAACACAGGAAAGTCTGCGCCTACGGGACGAAACCCCTTGGCAAGCATTTCCTCGGCGGTAGCGCCCACCACAACCCGGTCGATATCGGTGACGGGAATGCCCAGCAGGCGATCACGAACGGCACCGCCGACTTTGTAAATCTGCATAAAAAACCTCCGTTGATCCGACAGGATAACCTTTGCGCCGGACCTTCGGAGGCGAAAGCGAAATCAAAGATGAATGACAGCCAGGTCCAGCCGGCCATAGTCTCCTTCTGCTTGCTCGGCTCTGGGGGGCACATGGTGGGTTTTCATCACCTGGTCGCCTTGTAGGGTTTCCAGATGGATGTCGAAGCCCCACAGACGGTGCAGATGCTTGAGCACCTCATCGGTGGAGTCGCCCAGTGGTTTACGGTTATGTGCCTGGTGTCGCAGGGTCAGCGAGCGATCCCCACGGCGATCGATGCTGTAGATCTGTACGTTGGGCTCGCGATTGCCCAGGTTGTATTGCGCAGCGAGGGTCTCGCGAATGATGCGGTAGCCGCTTTCGTCGTGAATGGCGGGCACCAGCAGGTCATCTTTTTGGTCATCGTCAAGAATGCTGAACAACTTCAAGTCCCGGATCACCTTGGGCGAGAGGTACTGCAGGATGAAGCTCTCGTCCTTGAAGCTGCTCATGGCGAATTTGATCGTGGATAACCAGTCCGAGCCAGCGATTTCGGGGAACCACCGGCGGTCTTCCTCGGTGGGGTTCTCACACATGCGCCGAATGTCGCGGTACATGGCAAAGCCCAGCGCGTAAGGGTTGATGCCACTGTAATAAGGGCTATCGAAGCCGGGCTGGAATACCACGCTCGTGTGGGATGTCAGGAACTCCATCATGAAGCCATCGGTGACCAGGCCTTCGTCATACAGGTCGTTCATCAGCGTGTAGTGCCAGAACGTGGCCCATCCCTCGTTCATCACCTGGGTCTGGCGTTGTGGATAGAAGTATTGGGCGATCTTGCGCACGATACGCACGATTTCCCGCTGCCACGGTTCCAGCAGCGGAGCGTGTTTTTCGATGAAATAAAGGATGTTTTCCTGGGGTTCGGCGGGAAAGCGCGCATTGTCCTTCTCGCTGTACTTGTCGGCGCCCTTGGGAATGGTCCGCCACAGATCGTTGATCTGCTTTTGCAGATGCTCTTCACGATCCTTCTGACGCCGGCGCTCTTCTTCGGCGGAGATCGGGTAGGGCCTTTTGTAGCGGTCGACCCCGTAGTTCATCAGCGCATGGCAGGAGTCCAGCAGGTCCTCCACCGCGTCGATGCCGTGGCGCTCCTCGCATTGCATGATGTACTGCTTGGCGAACACCAGATAATCGATGATCGAGCTGGCATCGGTCCAGGTGCGGAACAGGTAGTTGCCCTTGAAGAAGCTGTTGTGGCCATAGCAGGCATGCGCGACCACGAGCGCCTGCATGCAGATAGTGTTTTCTTCCATCAGGTAAGCGATGCAAGGGTCGGAGTTGATCACGATTTCATAGGCCAGCCCCATCTGGCCACGTGTGTAGGATTTTTCGGTGCTGAGGAAGTGCTTGCCGTAGGACCAGTGGTGGTAACCCAGTGGCATGCCGACCGACGCATAGGCGTCCATCATCTGTTCGGCGGTGATTACCTCGATCTGGTTGGGATAGGTGTCGAGGGCATAACGGTCCGCGATACGGCTGATTTCACGGTCGTAGGCCTGGATCAGCTCGAACGTCCATTCGGAGCCGGTGGAAATAGGCTGGCGCTTCTGCTCTTTTTTGGCGGTCATGTCACTAACCTGCGCTGGAAGAGTTCACGGAAGACCGGATAGATATCCCCGGCCGAGACCAGTTGCTGTTGAGCGAACGTATCGGAGAAGGCTTCGGCAATGCGTTCGTATTCATACCACAGGGCCTGATGTTCCCGCGGTGTGATTTCCACATAGGTGTAGTACTGGACGAACGGCATGATCTGGTTGATCAGGATGTCGCGACAGATCGGCGAGTCGTCGTTCCAGTTGTCACCATCGGATGCCTGGGCTGCGTAGATGTTCCATTCATTGGCGGGGTAGCGTTCGGCCATGATTTCCTGCATCAATTTCAAGGCGCTGGAAACGATGGTGCCGCCGGTTTCCCTGGAATAGAAGAACTCTTCCTCATCCACTTCACGGGCACTGGTGTGGTGGCGAATGAACACCACGTCGATCTTGTCGTAGTTCCGCTTGAGAAACAGGTACAGCAAGATGAAGAACCGCTTGGCGATGTCCTTGGTTGCCTGGGTCATGGAGCCGGACACGTCCATCAGGCAGAACATGACGGCTTTGGAGCTTGGGTTGGGCTGCTTGACCAGCAGGTTGTACTTGAGGTCGAAGGTGTCCAGGAACGGCACCCGATGAATCCGGGCGCTGAGTTTCTCTATCTCGGCTTCCAGGTCCTGAATATCGCCAAAATTGTCAGGCTCTTCCTGTTTCAGACGGGCCAGTTCCTCTTTGACTTCCCGCAGTTTCGCCCGGCTGCTGCCAGACAGGGCGATGCGCCGGGCATGGGCCGAGCGGAGGGTGCGGATGATGTTGATGCGTGACGGATTACCTTCGTTGCTGATACCGGCGCGTACAGTCTTGAAGGTATCGGTACCGGTCAGGTTGCGTTTGACCAGGTTCGGCAACTCCAGATCCTCGAACATGAATTCCAGGAATTCCTCCTGGGTGATCTGGAACACGAATTCGTCCATGCCTTCGCCGGAATTACCGGCCTTGCCGGGGCCTCTGCCGCCGCCTCCGCCCGGTGGACGGGGAATGTGCTCGCCGCTGGTGAATTCCTTGTTGCCGGGATGCACGACGGTCTGTTTGCCACCGCGGCCATGGTGAAGCACTGGCTCATCGATGTCGCGGCCAGGGATGCTGATCTGTTCGCCATGCTCCATATCGGTAATGGAACGGCGACTGACCGCCTCTTCAACGGCCTTCTTGATATGGTCACGATAACGCCGCAGAAACCGCTGGCGGTTCACCGTGCTCTTGTTCTTGCCATTAAGGCGTCGGTCGATCACATAGCTCATAGGCCCTCCGGGTAGCTTCAAGTTGTGAGCTGCAAGCAGCAAGTAGAAGCCGTTACCCGGACTACTGAGGGTATTCGCCTTTCTCTTGCGGCCTGCGGCTTATAGCTTGCAGCTGCCTCACTGCGATTTCCGGACCCGCAGGTACCACTCGGAGAGCAGCCGTACCTGTTTGTCGGTGTAGCCACGTTCGACCATGCGTGTAACGAAGTCGTTGTGTTTTTGCTGATCCTCCTTGCTGGCCTTGGCGTTGAAGCTGATGACCGGCAGCAGATCCTCAGTGTTGGAGAACATTTTCTTCTCGATGACCACCCGCAGCTTTTCATAGCTGAGCCAGGTTGGGTTCTTGCCGTTGTTGTTGGCGCGGGCACGCAATACGAAGTTGACGATTTCGTTGCGGAAGTCCTTCGGATTGCTGATGCCAGCCGGTTTTTCGATTTTTTCCAGCTCTTCGTTAAGCGCTACGCGATTGAGAATTTCTCCGGTTTCCGGATCGCGATATTCCTGGTCCTGAATCCAGAAGTCTGCGTACAGCACGTAGCGGTCGAAGATGTTCTGGCCGTATTCGCTGTAGGACTCCAGGTACGCGGTCTGGATTTCCTTGCCGATGAACTCGATATAACGTGGCGCGAGGTATTCCTTGAGGAAGCGCAGATAGCGTTCGCGGGTTTCCGCCTGGAATTGTTCCTGCTCGATCTGCTGTTCCAGTACGTACAGGAGGTGGACCGGGTTGGCCGCTATCTCGTGGGGATCGAAGTTGAAGACCTTGGACAGGATCTTGAACGCGAAACGTGTAGACAGTCCGTTCATCCCTTCGTCGACACCCGCATTGTCGCGGTATTCCTGGATCGACTTGGCCTTCGGATCGGTGTCCTTGAGGTTCTCGCCATCGTACACGCGCATCTTGGAATAGATGTTGGAGTTCTCCGGTTCCTTGAGGCGTGACAGCACGGTGAACTGGGCCAGCATTTTCAGTGTGTCCGGAGCGCAGTGGGCCTTGGACAGGGAGCTGTTGAACAGCAGTTTGTCGTAGATCTTCACCTCGTCTGTGACCCGCAGGCAGTATGGCACCTTGACGATGTAGATCCGGTCGATGAACGCTTCGTTGTTCTTGTTGTTGCGGAAGGTATGCCATTCCGACTCGTTGGAGTGGGCCAGCAGGATACCGCTGAACGGAATCGCCCCCAGGCCCTCGGTGCTGTTGTAGTTGCCTTCCTGAGTGGCGGTCAGCAAGGGGTGCAGTACCTTGATCGGTGCCTTGAACATCTCGACGAATTCCATCAGGCCCTGGTTGGCCCGGCACAATGCCCCCGAGTAGCTGTAGGCGTCGGCGTCGTTCTGCGGGAATTCTTCCAGCTTGCGGATATCGACCTTGCCCACCAGTGCCGAAATATCCTGGTTGTTTTCGTCCCCGGGTTCGGTCTTGGCTACCCCGATCTGGTTGAGGATCGACGGGTAGAGCTTGACCACGCGGAACTGGCTGATGTCGCCGCCGAACTCGGCCAGGCGCTTGGTGGCCCATGGCGACATGATGGTGTTGAGGTAACGCCGCGGTATGCCAAAGTCTTCTTCAAGAATCGCACCGTCCTCGGTGGCATTGAACAGCCCCAGGGGCGATTCGAAAACCGGCGAGCCCTTGATGGCATAGAAGGGCACCTTCTCGATCAATTGCTTGAGCTTCTCGGCCAGGGACGACTTACCGCCACCTACCGGGCCGAGCAGATAGAGAATCTGTTTCTTCTCCTCCAGGCCTTGGGCGGCGTGGCGGAAATACGACACGATCTGGTCGATGCATTCTTCCATCCCGTGGAAGTCTTCAAAGGCCGGATAGCGGCGGATCACCTTGTTGGAAAAGATCCGCGAGAGCCTCGAGTTGGTCGAGGTGTCCAGCAGTTCCGGTTCTCCGATGGCCAGCAACAGACGTTCCGCAGCCGATGCGTAGGCGCTGCGATCCTGCTTGCAGAGTTCGAGGTATTCCTGCAGCGAGTACTCCTCCTGCCGCGTGGACTCGAAACGTTGCTGGAAGTGGCTAAAAATACTCATGACGTCACCTCGCTCGATACGTGGAGCCGGTGTCGGATCAATCAGTCGATGCTGGCCAGCCGCTGGGAACCCAGCTGCCGTTTACCCCCCAGAATGCTTCCAAGAATCCAGGTTCTTGAAAGCTGACTCCCGATGATCCGCGCGCCGGTGTACCGGCTCTCCCCTGTTTTGGATGGCCTGAGGCTAAGAATAGTTCGGAATCGGAGAGGCACAGGTGGAATGCGTAATAAGTTATGGCAGACCGTTCGTCTGCCATCGCTCAAGCCCGCGGATTACGCGGGTTTTGAGCGGCATAAAAAATTATTCGTTGGAGCCTTGCGCTGTTTCTGACGGATACGTCGTACGCCAAAGTTCAAAACCGCCGTCCAGGCTGTAGACGTTGGTAAAGCCCTGGCCGACCAGGTGCGCAGCTGCGTTCTGGCTGGAGTTCCCGTGGTAGCAAACGACAACCACGGGAGCGTCGAGATCGGCGCGGGTGATGAAATCGTGCAGGGAGTGGTTATCCAGGTGTCTGGAGCCGCTGATATGCGAGGCGGCAAACGTGGCGGGGTCACGGACATCGACGACGACAGCACCTTGCTCGCGCAGGGCCTGGGCCTTTTCCGGGGGGATGCGTTTGAATTCGCTCATGGGGACTCCTGTGGCCTGAACTACGCGCCGCTCAGACGACGGTGCCGGCCGGTGCTGATTTAGTGGTCGGGGGATGGGATTTGGGGCGGCCCTGCTCATCGCAATCGCAACGCAGTCGCTCGCCGGTGTCGACGTTCATCAGGGTCATGGCACTTCCCCATACGCAGCCGGTGTCGAGGGCAAAGACCCCGGGTTCGTCGCACTGACCTTCCAGCGACGCCCAGTGACCGAAGATGATTTTCACGTTACGGGTCTTGCGCTCCGGGTGTTTGAACCAGGGGGCGTAGCCGGGCGGCGCGGTCTCGATGCCTTCCTTGCTCTTGAGGTCGAGCTTGCCGTCGCGGGTGCAGAAGCGCATGCGGGTGAAGTAGTTGGTGATGACTCGAAGACGGGCGACGCCGGTGAGGTCGTTGTTCCACTTCGCCGGGTCGTTGCCGTACATGCCGTCCAGGTAGGGAGCGAAAAGGTTGTCGTCGCGCAAGGCCTGCTCGACTTCGCCGGCGCACTTGAGCGCTTTGCGCAAGGACCACTGGGGTGGAAGACCTGCGTGAACCAGCGCCAGGTTGCGGTGCTCGTCGTAGTGCATGAGTTTCTGTTGGCGTAACCATTCCAGCAGGTCGACGCAGTCGGGGGCGTCGAGTATTTCCCTCAAAGTGTCGGATTTTTTCAAACGCTCGATGTTCTGCCAGGCGGCCAGCAGGTGCAGGTCATGGTTGCCCAGCACGCACACCAGCGAATCACGGATGCCATACAGAAAGCGCAGGGTTTCCAGAGACTCCGGGCCACGGTTGACCAGATCGCCAACCAGCCAAAGCGTGTCCTTCTGCGGGTCGAAGGCGACTCGCTCCAGCAAGCATTTGAGCGGGGCGAGGCAGCCCTGGAGATCACCGACCGCATAGGTGGCCATCAGTGCAGAGCTCCGGGCACCGCGAGGCGGAAGGGTTTGATCACAGCGTCGAAGCGTTTGCCGTCCTCGGCCAGCATCTGGTAGGTGCCCTGCATGGTGCCCACGAGAGTCGTCATCACTGTGCCGCTGGTATAACTGTGGCTTTTACCGGGGCCGATCAACGGTTGCTGGCCAACCACGCCCTCTCCACGCACTTCTTCGACATGCCCATCGCCATCGGTGATGACCCAATGCCGCGACAGCAGACGGGCCGGCAGCGAGCCGTCGTTGCGTACGGTAATGCTGTAGGCGAAGGCGAAGCGGTTGTGCTCGGGTTGCGACTGTTCCGCCAGGAAGCGGGTGGTGACGCTGACGTCGACCAGATAACGGGGATCGGACATGCAAAAAGGCCTTGGAATGCGAAGCGGGACGCGGGTAAGACTGATCGGGTCAGTCTAGGCCAAATATCGGGTAGTAAACCAGAGGGCTTACCACCCGATAGCGGTCCTCTTCAGTCAGAGGGCGTCCGCTTTAGGCGCGGCCTGTTCGCTGAGTTTGTCGGCCAGGCGTACGAATGCCGCCAGATCCAATTGCTCGGGTCGCAGGCTGCCGTCTACGCCTGCAGCTTCGATTTCGGCGCTGTTGAGCAGTAACTTCAAGGTATTACGCAAGGTTTTGCGACGCTGGTTGAAGGCTTCACGGACGACGCGTTCGAGCAGCCGATGATCCTTGGCCGGATGGGGCAGGACGGCATGGGGCACCAGCCGGACGATGGCCGAATCGACCTTCGGCGGCGGATTGAAAGCGCCAGGGCCTACATTGAACAGGTGTTCCACCCGGCAATGGTACTGGACCATGATCGACAGCCGACCCCAATCGCCTCCCCCAGGACCGGCGGCAAGGCGCTCGACCACTTCTTTCTGCAACATGAAGTGCATGTCGCGGATCAGGCCGGCATTGTTCAGCAGGTGGAAGATCAATGGCGTGGAGATGTTGTATGGCAGGTTTCCCACGACTCGCAGGCTGTTCGGTGCGGCATTCAGGCTGTTGAAGTCGAATTTCAGCGCGTCGCCCTGATGCAGGTTGAAGTTGCTCTTGCCGGCGAATTGCTGGTTGAGGATGGGAACCAGGTCCTTGTCCAGTTCCACCACGTCCAGTTGTGCGCCGCTGCCCAGCAGGCCTTCGGTCAATGCACCCTGGCCTGGGCCGATTTCCAGCATCCGGTCGTCGGGCTTGGCGTTGATGGATCGCAGGATACGATCGATCACGCCAGCGTCATGCAGGAAGTTCTGGCCGAAACGCTTGCGCGCACGGTGTTGGTATTGCTCAGTCATAAATGGGTCTCGGCCATCTGGTAGGCGGTTTCCAGCGCGACTTGCAGGCTGCCGGTATCGATCCGGCCGCTGCCGGCCAGGTCCAGGGCTGTGCCATGGTCCACAGAGGTGCGGATGATCGGCAGGCCCAGGGTCACGTTGACGGCTGCGCCGAAGCCTTTGTACTTCAGCACAGGCAGGCCCTGGTCGTGGTACATCGCCAGCACCGCATCGCAGTGCTCCAGATATTTGGGGGTAAACAGAGTGTCGGCGGGAAGCGGGCCATGCAGGTCCAGGCCTTCGCTGCGCAACCGCTCCAATGTAGGTTCGATGATGTCGATCTCTTCGCGGCCCAGGTGGCCGCCTTCACCGGCATGGGGATTGAGCCCACACACCAGAATGCGAGGCCGGGCGATGCCGAACTTTTCCTGCAGGTCGGCATGCAGTATTCGCGTCACTCGCTCCAGGCGTTCGGAGGTTATGGCGTCGGCAATGTCCCGCAGGGGCAGGTGAGTGGTCACCAGGGCCACGCGCAGGCCTCGTGTGGCGAGCATCATTACCACTTGTGCCGTGTGAGTCAGGTCTGCAAGGAACTCGGTATGCCCGGAAAAGGCGATGCCCGATTCGTTGATCACGCCCTTGTGCACCGGTGCGGTGATCATGCCTGCGAACGTTCCATCCAGGCAGCCCTGGCCGGCTCGGGTCAGGGTTTGCAGAACGAATCCGGCGTTGGCCTTGTCCAGTTGCCCGGTAACCACGGGGGCGCCCAAAGGCGTGTCCCAGACATAGAGGCTGTTGGCGGGTGCCGGAACGTCCGGCCAGGTGTCGGGTGATACCGCTAACAGGTCGACAGCCACACCCAGCTGCGAGGCCCGCTCAAGGAGCAGGTCGCGGCTGGTGATGGCGATCAGCGGGTATGGCTGGGGTTGCGCGGCGAGCAGAAGGCACAGGTCGGGACCGATGCCGGCAGGCTCGCCGGGCGTCAGCGCGAAACGCTTGGGTTTCACTGCGCTGCCTGGCTTGCACCAGGAAGTTTGATTTCGACGTAGGCTTCATCGCGGATCTGGCGCAACCAGGTTTGCAGCTCTTCGTCGTACTTACGGTTGCGCAATACGGTCATTGCCTGCTGCTCGCGAGCCTGGGTGGTGCTGTCGGTGGCGCGGCGGCCAAGGACTTCCAGCACATGCCAGCCATAAGGGCTCTTGAACGGCTTGGACAGCTGGCCTTGCGGTGTCTGAGCCATGACCTGGCGGAACTCGGGCACCAGTGCGTTTGGATCAACCCAGTTCAGGTCGCCGCCGTTGAGGGCCGAACCCGGATCTTCCGAGAAGCTCTTGGCCAGCTCGGCGAAATCTTCGCCCGCTTCGATGCGGTCGTAGAGTTTCTCGGCCAGACGCTTGGTTTCGGCTTCGCTGCGGATTTCGCTTGGCTTGATCAGGATGTGGCGAACATGCACTTCATCGCGTACCTGGGTGCCGCCACCCCGTTTTTCCAGCAGCTTCAGGATGATGAAGCCGCCCGGAGTACGGGCAGGCTGGGTGATATCGCCCACGGCCATGGCACTCAGTTCGCGGTCAAAAGGCGGCGGCAGTTGAGCGGCTTTACGCCAACCCATGTCGCCACCTTCCAGGGCGTTTTCGCTGCCGGAGCGGGCAACGGCCATCTGGCCGAAATCGGCGCCTTGCTTGAGTTGCTGGTAAACATCCATGGCCTGGCGATAAGCACTCTGAATCGCTTCGGAGCTGGCGCTTTCCGGGGTAGGAATCAGGATGTTGGCCAGATGCAGTTCTTCGGAAAGCTGCATCTTGCCCAGGTCGGAAGCGAGGAAGTTCTTCACTTCCTGCTCGGACACCTGAATACGCTCGGCCACCCGACGCTGACGCACGCGGCTGATGATCATTTCGCGACGGATCTGATCCCTGGCATCCTCGTAGGAAAGGCCATCACGGGCCAGGGCCGCACGGAACTGGTCGAGGGTCATGTTGTTGCGCTGGGCAATGGTGCCGACGGCCTGGTTCAGCTCTTCATCGGTAATGCGAATACCGGAGCGTTCGCCGATCTGCAATTGCAGGTTCTCGACAATCAGGCGTTCGAGCACTTGCTGGTCCAGCACGCCCGGTGGCGGCAGGCCGCCGCCGCGCTTGGCGATGGTTTGCTGCACTTCATGGACGCGCTGGTCCAACTGGCTCTGCATGACCACATCGTTATCGACGATGGCCACCACTTTATCGATGGACTGTACCGCGGCGTTGGCCGCGGTACCCAGGAACAGCGCGCCCAGCATCAGCGGGCGCAGACAATCAGAAAGCTTGGTCTTCACGTTCACGATAACCTTGGATGCCTTTGTCGAGGAAGCTCTCTACCTTGGCGCCGGTGAGGCCGCCGAGTCCCTTCAGAACAATTTGTAGGAAGACGCCGTGGTCGCCTTTTTCGTTTTCCGGGGCGGCTTGACTGAATTCTTCATAGTCGACCCAGTAACGGTTGATCAGGCGCAGTTTCCAGCAGCAATTGTCGTATTCGAAACCACCGAAGGCTTCCAGGGTACGGTTGCGGTTGTAGTCATACTGCCAGCGGCTGATTGCGTTCCATTGCGGCACGATCGGCCAGATGATCGAGAAGTCGTGCTGCTTGATCTTGTAGTAGTCCTTCACGTAGTTCGCATCGCCTGGTCGACCGTAGTCGCCGCCCATTTTCCATGTGCCACTGGCCTCGTCGTAACGGATCTGGTCGTTGCGATAGCGATAACCGGCGTTGATGACCTTGTTCGGGTTGTCTTCCGGCTGGTAGTGGAACATCGCACTGCCCGAGCGAGGGCTGTGGGTGTCCGGGTCCCAGTTATAGGTGGCGCTGGTGCGCCAGTCGCGGTTCCAGCGATATTCGTACTCAAGCGCATACGGCGAGACGTCCGACTTGGCATCTTCGCGGGTGTCGAAGTCAATGCCCGGCAACTGGACCTTGCGGTCCTTGAAGAAGAACGCCTGGCCAACGCTGACGCGCTGGCGTTCGAAACCGTTTTCTTCGATCCAGCGGCTGGTCACGCCCAGGGACAGCTTGTTCTCGTCGCCGACACGGTCAGAGCCGGTGAAACGGTTGTCCCGGAACAGCGAGGAATAGCTGAAGGTGGATTCGCTGGTATCGAAGACAGGAATGTCGTCCTGATCTTTTTCCGGTACATAGAGGTAGAACAGGCGCGGCTCCAATGTCTGGCGATAGTTGGAGCCAAACCATTGAGTGTCCCGGTCGAAGTACAGGCCGCTGTCGATGCTGGCGATTGGAACAGCACGGTTTGGCGTGCTGTCGTATCCATTCCCCACGACAGACCTTCCGGTGCCGTCCAGATCCAGGTCGTACTGGGTGTATTGGTATTTGAGCGATGGCTTGACAAAGCCGTAGCTCGCCTCCATGGGCAGACTGACGACCGGCGCGAGATTCATGCGGTTGCCATTTGCCCGGGCCAGCCCCCTGACACGAGTATCCAGCCATGGCGAGGTAATGCCATTCTCGTCGCTGTAGAGGCCGTCCCGCAAGTTCCGGTCAAATCGAACCAGTTCGGTTTTATACGCGAAGTCCAGACCATATGGGTGCTGCGGCAGCTCCCCGTTGAACGTGATCTGAGGCAGGCGGTTATAGGGCGTGATTTTCGAAATGGTCGCCATCTGGAACGCCTGGGCATTCAAGCGTGCCACGTAGTTGTCGCCGCGATAGCTGACCGCGCCCTGCTGGTTCACGAATTCCCTGGACTCGACACCGATCTGGTCGGTCTGAAGATCCTGGAAGTAGTACGGATCGCTGATCTTGGTGTAGTCGACTTCCGTCAACACGCGCGAGTCCAGACCGCCCTTGTGCTGCCAGTTATACATGTAGCGGGTCTTGCTGTAGTCGGACTGCTTGGCGCGTTCGTCTTCTTCGTCGTTGAGGTACGCGGCGCCGAACTGACCTTCGCTGGACTTGGTCAGGTAGCGGAACTCGCCTTCCATCAACAGGCCGCGCTTGCTCATGTAGCGCGGGTACAACGTGGCATCGTAGTTCGGTGCCAGGTTGAAGTAGTACGGGGTGACCAGCAGGAAGCCGGTATCGCTGCCGCTGCCGATGGTCGGCGGCAGGAAGCCGGACTGGCGACGGTCGTCGATCGGGAAATAGATGTACGGGGTGTACAGGATCGGAATGTCCTTGACCCGCAGCGTCACGTTGGTTGCGGTACCGAAGCCGGTCGCCGGGTTCAGGGTGATGTTATTGCCCTTGAGTGTCCAGGCGTTGCTGTTCGGTTCGCAGGTGGTGTACGTACCGTCCTTGAGACGGATGATCGCGTTTTCGGCACGCTTGGCATACAGGGCGTTACCGCGGATACGCGATTTGTGCATGACGTATTCGGCGTTGTCGACCTTGGCTTCACCGGTGTCCAGCTGAACATCGGCATGGTCGCCGACAATCAGTGCGCCGTCGTCGCGAACCCGCACGTTGCCGTTCAGCTCGCCACGATTTTCCGCCTGGTACAGGCTGGCTTCATCGGCTTCGACCTGCATGCTGCCCTGGCGCATGACCACATCGCCCGCCAGGGTCGCCACCTGTTGTTCCTGCTCATAGCGCGAAGCCTTGGCGCCGAGGAAGGTCGGGGCATCGCTCTTGGCCGTCTTGTCGTTCATCCCGGGACGGGGCGGCTCGATGTAGGCACCGGAGCAGTAAGGACCTGTCTCGGCCAATTGCGCGGGGGTGAGGTTCTCCCGCGGAACCCAGTCAAGGTGACTGTAGTCTTCACTGCGGGATTTCAGGCCACGACCCTTGGCTTCGGTAACCAGCATCGGCTTGTCGCCGGCTTCTTCGACCGAGTTGCTGCCAGTCGGGGCTTCACTGCTGTCGGAAACGGCGCTGCCTTCATGCACCGGGCGCGGCGGCAAGGCAGCGGCCGGCGTCTTGGGCGAACAGTCCCAGGCACCCGTTGCGGACACGGAGCAGTCATACTGCTGCGCCGCGACGACGAATGAAGAGGCCAGAGGTTGAAGGGCCAGCAGACTGCCGGTAACCAGCAACGGAAATTTTTTACGAAACGCGGGGGATTTCAATGCCATCTTATTAGTCCGGGCTTCCTGCGTGCCATCTGCCCGCGGTGTGGGCCGCACGCCTCTCGATGGTCTGAAAAAGATGCTGGATAATAAAGCATGACCCGCTTGACGGCTAGCGCCGTCGGAGACCCTTGCAATGCCCGACCAAGATGTACGCTTGCAACACCTTAAAGTTTGGCTCGATGAGCAACTACCGACCCTTTTTGCCGCACAAGGCTGGGGTGCCGTGCCCCCCGCCACATTGACCGCGGCCAGTAGCGACGCGAGTTTCCGCCGTTATTTCCGATGGGAAGGCGACGGTCGTAGCCTGATCGTGATGGATGCCCCGCCACCTCAGGAAAACTGCAAACCATTCGTTGATATCGCGTTTTTGCTGGCAAAATCCGGAATCAACGTGCCGAAAATTTATGCCGAAGACCTCGCTCAGGGTTTTCTTTTGCTCAATGACTTGGGTAACCAGACCTACCTGGACGTGATCAATGGCGAAAATGCCGACGACCTGTTTCGGGATGCCTTGCAGGCCCTGTTGGCTTTTCAGCAATTGCCAATGGTGGCGCCGCTGCCCACCTATGACGTCGCATTGTTGCGCCGTGAACTCGAGTTGTTTCCGGAGTGGTACGTCAAGCGCGAGCTGGGGATCGAGTTCGATACGGCACAGCAACAGCTCTGGCAGCAGGTCAGCGATCTGCTGATCGATAGTGCCCTGGCTCAGCCGAAAGTGCTGGTACACCGCGACTACATGCCGCGCAACCTGATGCTCAGCGAACCGAACCCTGGCGTACTGGATTTCCAGGACGCGGTGTATGGTCCCGTGACCTATGACGTGACTTGCCTGTTCAAGGATGCCTTCCTCAGTTGGCCCGAGGAGCGCGTACGTGGTTGGCTGGAAGACTATTGGCGGCAGGCCGGGGCGCTCGGCATTCCGGTCCAGCCGGATATCGAGGACTTCCTGCGGGCCAGCGACCTGATGGGCGTCCAGCGCCATCTGAAGGTCATCGGGATTTTTGCGCGCATCTGTCATCGCGACGGTAAACCTCGGTACTTGAGTGATGTGCCACGCTTCTTCGCTTATATAGAAGCCGTGATTGCCCGCCGTCCCGAACTGGCGCAGTTGGGTGAGCTGCTTTCCAGCTTGCGGCATCCGGCCGGGGCAATGGCATGAAGGCGATGATCCTGGCGGCGGGGAAGGGAGAACGCTTGCGCCCGCTGACCCTCACGACCCCCAAGCCATTGGTTCGCGCCGGCGGTGTGCCCTTGATCGAATACCATCTGCGCGCGCTGGCCCGCGCAGGGTTCACCGACATCGTGATCAATCACGCCTGGCTCGGTCAGCAGATCGAGGATCACTTGGGGAGCGGTTCACGCTTTGGCGTGAGGATTCGTTATTCGCCGGAAGGTGAGCCGCTGGAAACCGGTGGCGGTATCTTCCGGGCGTTACCTCTGCTGGGTGACGAGGCGTTCGTAGTGGTCAATGGCGATATCTGGACCGATTACGATTTCAGCGCCCTGCGCCGGCCGCTCGAAGGCTTGGCGCATCTGGTGCTGGTAGACAACCCCGCGCATCATCCAGGCGGGGATTTCATCCTGGCTGATGGAAAGATTCACGATGGCGAACCGGCTGCCGACAAACTGACTTATAGCGGCATTGCCGTCTTGCACCCTTCGTTGTTCAAAGGCTGCTCGGACGGCGCGTTCAAGCTCGCACCGCTGCTGCGCCAGGCCATCGCCGAGGGGCAGGTCAGCGGCGAGCGCCTGGAAGGGCTGTGGGTCGATGTCGGGACCCATGAACGTTTGGCGCACGTCGAAACCTTGATAGAAGCGAGCCGTTGATATGTGGTGGCCAGGGACTCTGATCGGAGCCGGAGCGGGCTTTGCCATAGCCAGCATTCCGGGGGCCATGCTTGGTGCATTGTTAGGGCAGGCGCTGGATCGGCGCCTGAACCTGCAGAGTTGGGCGCAAGTGCGTGAACGCCTGGGCGGGCGCCCGGCGTTGCGTAACGACGAATTGCTGTTTGTCCTGTTGGGGCGTCTGGCGAAGGTCGATGGTCGAGTGGTCGATGGCCATATCCAGCAGGCGCGCCAGGAAATGCGAGCGCTGGATCTGAGCGAACCGGCCCAGCGCCGCGCAATCGCTGCGTTCAATCGAGGCAAGTCCGGGAACGACCGTATGCGCGGTTATCTGCGTCGACTCGCCACCCAGCCCCACGCGGCGGAAGGTGTGCTGCGCGCCTGCTGGCGTATGGTCTGGGCCGACGGTCGCGCCGGCACGAGCGAGCGCGAATTGCTGTTTCAGTGGGGCAAATGGCTGGGCTGGACACCTCAGCAAGTCCAGGCCTTGGCAATTGATTACGAACCACAGAAGCCGTCACTGCCCAGCAGTGGCGTGACTTATCAGGAGGCGTTGCGCCTGCTGGGCGTTTCGGCCACGACCGAGCCGTCACAGATCAAGCGGGCATACCGTCGCCTGCTCAGTCGCCACCACCCGGACAAGATCGCCGGCAACGGCGGGACCCCGTTGCAAGTGCGCGAAGCCACCGACAAGACCCGGGATCTGCACAATGCCTATCGCTTGATTCGGGAGCGACGGGATTTCCGCTAGGTTCGCGGGACGACTGTGGCGAAGGGATAAATCGCCTCGCCACCGTCAAGCCGGGTTGGACTCAATTTCCAGGGCTTTGCGGATTCAACCAGCCCCGAACCCGTCGAAACAGTTGCTCCTGCTGCGCCGACGCATTGGGCAGGGCTTTCAGAGACACCTGGCTGAACGTCGAACCTTTCAAGCGTTTGCTTCCTTGCAGGCGCTCCAGCGCCGCGTTGCGGTCCAAGGGCTTGTCCATGTAGAAGATGTCGGCGGTGGCCAGTTTCAGGGTCGGCGTGATTTCTGCCAGTCCGGGTTTGGCTGCAATCGGGGTCTGCGCGGCGACCATCACGAAACGCTCTATCTGCGAAGGCTGTTTTTCACTGAGGTAGCGCGCCGCCCAATAGGCACCCGTGCCGTGGCCCAGCAGCACGATACTGCGCGCACTCTGCTGCTCGGCGTAGGCCAGTGCGGCATCGATGCGAGCGAAGATGCGCTCGGCGTCGGCCTTGGCATGTTCTTCCTCGGTTTCAGCGATGACCGGGTCGACCGCGTCCGCTTCGCCGCCTGCCACCTGTTCGATCGGGGTTGCGGTGGTGGCGTCCGGGGCTGCGGCAGCCGTGTCGGCCGGCTTGGTCTCGGGGGGCGTTTCCACTGTGCGCGGTGCGATGACATCGCTTTGCAGGTCTGGCAGCGTGATACTCAGGCTGCTCCATTCGACATCCGGCAATTTTTTACGCAGAGGGCCAATCACTTGAGGCCAGTCAGCTGTTTCGCCGGCGCCGGGGATTATGATGACTGCACCCTTGGGGTCGCTGGTGTTGGCCGGTTTCCAGAGGGCCAGGAACGCATCGCTGCCGGTTTGTAGCTGTTGCTGCTCCTGGATCGGGACTTTTCGTTCAAGTGCCGCCGCTTCTTCCTGGCTGCGCTCGAGCAAGGGTTGGCGTTCGACGGGTTTTTCCCCGGCAGGCTGGTCCGCGGCGGTGGGAGCGGGTTCCTCGGCCTGTACAGAAAACGCACTCGGCAGGATCAGCGACAGGCACAATGCTGGCAATGCCAGGCGGTAAACAAAGGACATTGGATATTCCATGACCAGAAGTATTTCCGGCAGCCTAATGGGTTGGTCAGTGTTTGTCAGTGCATGAGAATTCAATGATGCGTTTTTGCTGCCTGTGGGTTATCGGCTGTTTGTGGCTCCCCTTGATGGCGTGGGCCGCCCCCGCACCGTCGGTGCATGGTTCGCATTTGAATCCGGAGCAGCGCCAATGGCTGGCGCAACATCCGCAATTGCGCGTCGGGCTGGTGTTGCAGGCACCCTACGCACAATACGACCGGCGCCTTCAGCGCTTATCCGGGACCAACGTCGAGTTGATGCACTGGCTCGCAAAGGCAATGAACGTCGAACTGACCTGGCGCAACTTCCAGGACGTGGCGCAACTGGAGGCGGCGGTACGCGAGGGTCAGGTGGACATAGCGCCGGGCCTGACTCAGACGCCGGGCGGTCTCAGGCTCTGGCAGTTTTCCGATCCCTACATGCGCGTGCCGCAGCTGATCGTTGGCGAGCAGAAGGGCGCCGAGGGGGTGGAACTGGAAAAGCTCGACGCCCAGACCCGGGTCGCGGTGCGCATGCCCAGCGCCACCGCCGATTATCTGCGTGGTAACTACCCGATGCTGAATCTGCAAGGCGTGCCCATGGAGCGCCAGGCCTTGCAGCTACTGTTGAGCCAGCAGGCCCGTTACGCCGTGGTCGATGAGGCCGAACTGGGGCGGTTGATGGTCGAGCCTGAGTTCTCCGGGCTGGTGGTGGTGGGAGATATCGGTCTCCCGCAACTGCTACGGGTCGCTACCCGCCGGGACTGGCCACAGTTGGCCGGGATCGTCGACAGCGTTCTGCAGGCGATTCCGGCCAGGGACCTGGAGCAGTTGCACAGCCGCTGGCTCAAACCCAAGTATCCGCGTCTGACCGAGACGCCGGGTTTTTGGCAGAACTTGACCCTTTTGATGTTGATCATGCTGCTGAGCAGTGTGGCCATTGTGTTCTGGCAACGTCGCCAGCAACGTCAACTGGAACGTCGCCTGCGTAGCGCCCGTGAAGACATTGCCCAACGTGCCGCCAGCGAGGAAGCCCTGCGCCTGACGCAGTTTTCCATTGATCAAAGCACTGTGGGCATTCTCTGGGTCAATTGGGACAGCCATGTGCGTTATGCCAACCGCGCTGCCGAAACGATGCTCGGCTATGCATCGGGCGCGATCATCGACCGGCCCTTGATCGATTTCGAACCGGGCCTGCACATGGACCGTTGGTTGAATCTGTGGAAACGCGCCCGAGCCAGTGAGGAGGGGCCACAGAGTTTCGAAACCGAATGTGTGCGGGCCGATGGCAGTATCCTGCCAGCCGATGTGTCCTTGAGCTTCCTGCGTTTTCGCGATGCCGAGTACTTGGTGGTTTACCTCACTGACGTCACCGAGCGCCGGCGGGCGTTGGCGGCGTTGCGTGAAAGCGAGGCGCGCCTGCAAGGTATCGCCGCCAACGTACCGGGCCTGGTTTTTCGCCTGGAGCGGGCGCCCGTGACCGGGCAGATCGACTTCGCCTATATCAGCGAAGGCAGCGAAAGCCTGGTGGGCTACTCCCCGGCGACCCTTGCCCGAAGCGACACTGGCTTGCGCAGTCTGGTGCATCCGCAGGACAAGGCCGATTATCACCGCACCCAGGACCTGGCGCTGGACAATGACAGTGACTGGTCGTGGCAAGGCCGTATCCTGACCCGCGAAGGCCGTGAGCGCTGGGCTGAAATCAAGGCCATCACCCGGCGTCTGGAAGATGGCGCCTACGTCTGGGATGGCATCGTCTGGGACATCAGCGAAAGCAAGCGCATTGAACTGGAGCTGGCCAGTTCCCGGGAGCAACTGCGCGAATTGTCGGCGCACCTGGAAAGCGTCCGAGAGGAAGAAAAGGCCCGGATTGCCCGGGAGGTCCATGATGAGCTGGGACAGATGCTGACGGTATTGAAGCTCGAGACGTCCATGTGCGAACTGGCCTATGGGCAACTCGATCCCGGCCTGCAGGAGCGCCTCAACAGTATGAAGCGCCTGATTGCCCAGCTGTTCCAACTGGTGCGGGACGTGGCGACGGCGCTACGCCCGCCCATTCTCGATGCGGGTATCGCCTCGGCTATTGAATGGCAGGCCCGGCGTTTCGAAGCGCGTACACAAATCCCGTGCCTGGTGCAGGTGCCGGACAACCTGCCACCTATGAGCGATGCCAAGGCCATCGGACTGTTCCGGATTCTTCAAGAGGCACTGACCAATGTGATGCGGCATGCCCAGGCCCATACCGTGGAGCTGACTCTGGTCCAGGAAGAGGATGAATTATGTCTGACGGTCAGTGATGACGGTGTAGGATTTATTGTAGATACGGCTCGACCGACATCCTTCGGGTTGGTCGGCATGCGCGAGCGGGTGTTGATCATGGGCGGGCAGTTGTCCCTGGACAGTGAGCCGGGGGAGGGGACTACCCTGGTGGTGCGAGTGCCATTGAAGGAAGCCTGATGTTCTTGCGGTGTCTGGGTAGAGCTATCGCGAGCAGGCTCGCTCCCACAGGTATTGTGCGGGCATCACCCTATGTAGGAGCGAGCCTGCTCGCGATAAATCCTGAGTCTGGAGAATAAAGTGATTCGTGTACTGGTAGCTGAAGACCACACCATTGTCCGCGAAGGTATCAAGCAGCTGATCGGCCTGGCGAAGGACATGGTGGTAGCGGGAGAGGCGAGCAATGGCGAGCAACTGCTCGAGACCCTGCGGCACGTGCCTTGTGAGGTGGTGTTGTTGGATATCTCCATGCCGGGGGTCAACGGCCTGGAGGCGATCCCGAGGATCCGTGCGCTGAACAACCCACCCGCCATCCTGGTCTTGTCGATGCACGATGAGGCACAGATGGCGGCCCGGGCGCTGAAGGTCGGCGCTGCTGGCTACGCGACCAAGGACAGCGACCCGGCCTTGCTGCTCATGGCCATTCGCAAGGTCGCCTCCGGTGGCCGCTACATCGACCCGGACCTGGCCGACCGCATGGTCTTCGAAGTCGGCCTGACCGACACCCGGCCGCTGCATTCGCTGTTGTCCGAGCGCGAGTTCTCGGTTTTCGAGCGCCTCGCTCAAGGCGCCAACGTCAACGACATCGCCCAACAACTGGCCCTGAGCAGCAAGACCATCAGCACCCACAAGGCTCGATTGATGCAGAAGCTCAACGTTACCTCGCTGGCGGAGCTGGTGAAGTACGCGATGGAGCATAAGCTACTCTAAGCCCTTACCGCAGTTCCCTTGTGGGAGCGGGCTTGCTCGCGAATGCGGTGTGACAGTCAATACAGATGTAACTGAAGCACCGCGTTCGCGAGCAAGCCCGCTCCCACAGGTATTGGTGTCCGCATATCTGTTTGCGACACGGCCAAAGGCCGTGTTTGCTGCTTATCTCCCATCGCGCATCACGCCCTTATCCAATCCCGCCATCCTTGTAGGGCGATCCTTACCCCGACGCTTCCATCCGGCTGAGGCGATTCTCTCCTTCGCCCCGATTTGCGCGGGAAGCAGGCTCCACTAGGCTTGATTTACAAGCAGTCATCAATACAAAAGGTGCGGGTATGAGCCAGGTTGATTCAAGCGCGGGGACCAGCGATGTGCTGGTCAGCTTTCGTGGTGTGCAAAAGAGCTACGATGGCGAGAACCTGATCGTCAAGGATCTCAACCTGGACATTCGCAAAGGCGAATTCCTGACTCTGCTCGGACCGTCCGGTTCCGGCAAGACCACCAGCCTGATGATGCTCGCCGGGTTTGAAACGCCGACCGCCGGTGAGATCCAGCTGGCCGGGCGCGCGATCAATAACGTGCCTCCCCACAAGCGCGACATCGGCATGGTGTTCCAGAACTATGCCCTGTTCCCCCACATGACCGTCGCCGAGAACCTGGCGTTCCCGCTGACTGTGCGGGGGTTGAACAAAAGTGACGTGGGCGATCGGGTCAAGCGTGTCTTGAGCATGGTCCAACTGGACTCGTTCGCCCAGCGCTACCCGGCGCAGTTGTCCGGCGGCCAGCAACAACGGGTGGCCCTGGCTCGTGCCCTGGTATTCGAGCCGCAGTTGGTGTTGATGGACGAACCCCTTGGTGCGCTGGACAAGCAGCTGCGTGAGCACATGCAGATGGAGATCAAGCATCTGCACCAGCGGCTTGGTGTGACGGTGGTCTACGTGACCCACGATCAGGGCGAAGCCTTGACCATGTCTGATCGCGTGGCGGTGTTCCACCAGGGCGAGATCCAGCAGATCGCGCCGCCGCGTACGCTTTATGAGGAGCCGAAAAATACCTTCGTCGCCAACTTCATCGGCGAGAACAACCGCCTCAGCGGACGCTTGCACAGCCACACTGGCGACCGCTGCCTGGTGGAGCTGGGGCGCGGTGAAAAGGTCGAGGCACTGGCGGTGAACGTCGGCAAGCCCGGCGAGCCGGTGACCCTGTCGATCCGCCCGGAGCGGGTGAGCCTCAATGGTGCCAGCGAACAATGTGTCAACCGCTTCTCAGGGAGGGTGGCGGAATTCATCTATCTGGGCGACCACGTCCGGGTTCGCCTGGAAGTCTGCGGCAAGAGCGACTTCTTCGTGAAGCAACCGATTGCCGAGCTTGACCCCGAGCTGGCCGTCGGCGACGTGGTTCCGCTTGGCTGGCAGGTCGAGCACGTGCGTGCGCTCGATCCACTTCTAGAGGCGAATTGATCGCCCCCTGTATCAACACACCAACCCTGCACGTGGAGAGAACAATAAATGTTGAGATCCCTGAAGTTCACCGCCCTGACCCTGGGCATGATGGGTGCGGCAAGCGCGATGGCGGCGGGTCCGGACCTGACCGTGGTGTCTTTCGGCGGGGCGAACAAGGCGGCTCAGGTCAAAGCCTTTTACGCACCGTGGGAAGCGGCTGGCAACGGCAAGATCGTGGCTGGCGAATACAATGGCGAAATGGCCAAGGTCAAGGCCATGGTCGACACCAAGAGCGTTTCGTGGGACCTGGTGGAAGTCGAGTCTCCGGAGCTGTCCCGTGGCTGTGACGAAGACATGTTCGAGCAACTGGACCCGGCGCTGTTCGGCAAGACCGAAGACTACGTCAAGGGCGCCATCCAGCCTTGCGGCGTAGGTTTCTTCGTATGGTCGACCGTACTGGCCTACAACGCCGACAAACTGAAAACCGCGCCGACCAGTTGGGCTGATTTCTGGGACACCAAGCAGTTCCCGGGCAAGCGCGGCCTGCGCAAGGGCGCCAAGTACACCTTGGAATTCGCCTTGATGGCCGACGGCGTGGCGCCGAAGGATGTCTATAAAGTGCTGGCCGGCAAGGACGGTCAGGATCGTGCGTTCAAGAAGCTCGACGAACTCAAGCCGAACATCCAGTGGTGGGAAGCAGGCGCCCAGCCGCCCCAGTACTTGGCTTCCGGTGACGTGGTCATGAGCTCGGCCTACAACGGCCGGATTGCCGCGGTACAGAAGGAAAGCAACCTGAAAGTGGTGTGGAACGGCGGTATCTACGACTTCGATGCCTGGGCCATTCCACGTGGCCTGGACAAGGCCCGTGCCGAAGCGGCGAAAAAATTCATCGCCTTCTCGGTCGCTCCGCAACAGCAGAAGACCTACTCGGAAAACATCGCCTACGGCCCAGCCAACACCCAGGCCGTACCGTTGTTGTCCAAGGACGTCCTGAAAGACATGCCGACCACCCCGGAAAACATCGCCAACCAAGTGCAGATCGACGTCAGCTTCTGGGCTGATAACGGCGAGCAACTGGAGCAGCGCTTTAACTCCTGGGCTGCGAAGTAATCCCACCCTCTGAAGACTGGATGGGAATCCTTGTGGGAGCGAGCCTGCTCGCGATAGCGGTTTGTCTGACACATCACTATTGAATGTGCCGCAACCTTCGCGAGCAAGCTCGCTCCCACAGGAAGATCAGTCTCGACAGGCTCGGGTGTTTCAAAAGAACAGAGGCGGTACGCCGCCTTTGTAACGATAAAAAGATTTCCGGAGTTCACCATGGCCATCGCCGTTCCACTGAACGCGGGCACCAGCCCCACCCTGAAGCAACGGCTCAAGCGCGCCGAGCGGGTCAACCGCTGGAAGGCCCAGGCCTTGATTGCGCCGCTGGTGCTGTTTCTGTTGCTGGTGTTCCTGGTGCCGATCGTGGCCCTGTTGTTCAAAAGTGTCAGCAACCCGGAGGTGATCGGTGCCATGCCGCGCACCGTGGCTGCCGTCGCTGCTTGGGATGGGCGCGGGTTGCCTGGAGAGCCGGTGTACAAGGCCGCCAGCGAAGACCTGGCCGATGCCCGCAAGAATCAGACCCTGGGCGACTTGTCCAAGCGCCTGAATATGGAACTGGCCGGCTATCGCAGCCTGCTGACCAAGACTGCTCGTGCGCTGCCGTTCGCCAGCGAGCCGGCCTCGTATAAAGAAGCCATGGAGAACCTCGATGAACGCTGGGGCGACCCCGCGTACTGGCAGGTGATTCGTCGCAATACCAGTCATGTCACCCCGTATTACCTGCTGGCGGCCGTCGATCATCGCATTGACGACCTCGGTGAACTGGCCACGGCCACCCCCGACCAGGCGATCTACCTGGATATTTTTGCCCGTACGTTCTGGATGGGGCTGGTGATTACCGCCATTTGCCTGGTGCTGGCCTATCCACTGGCTTACCTGCTGGCGAACCTGCCATCGCGTCAGAGCAACCTGTTGATGATCCTGGTACTGCTGCCGTTCTGGACGTCGATCCTGGTACGGGTCGCGGCGTGGATCGTGCTGTTGCAATCGGGCGGGCTGATCAACAGCGCCTTGCTGGCCATGGGTGTCATCGATAAGCCCCTGGAGCTGGTGTTCAACCGCACGGGTGTCTACATCTCCATGGTCCACATCTTGTTGCCGTTCATGATCCTGCCGATCTACAGCGTGATGAAGGGCATCTCTCCCACTTATATGCGAGCGGCGATTTCCCTGGGCTGCCATCCGTTCGCCAGTTTCTGGCGGGTGTACTTCCCGCAGACCTATGCCGGCGTCGGCGCCGGTTGCCTGCTGGTGTTCATTCTTGCCATCGGCTACTACATCACCCCAGCCTTGCTGGGTAGCCCGAACGACCAGATGGTCAGCTACTTCGTCGCGTTCTACACCAACACCAGCATCAACTGGGGCATGGCCACGGCGCTCGGTGGCTTGCTGTTGCTGGCGACCATCGTGCTTTATCTGATTTACAGCTGGCTGGTGGGCGCCAGTCGCCTGCGCCTGAGCTGAGGGGAGATCGAAAATGGTAAGTCCTTACATGTCCCCCGTCGAACGGGTGTGGTTCTACTGCTTGCGCACACTCTGCGGGCTGATCTTGCTGTTCCTGATTCTGCCGGTGCTGGTGATCGTTCCATTGTCGTTCAACTCCGGCAGCTTCCTGGTGTATCCGTTGCAGGGCTTTTCGCTGCAGTGGTATCACGACTTCTTTGCCTCGGCCGAATGGATGCGGGCGCTGAAGAACAGCGTCATCGTGGCGCCAGCGGCAACAGTGCTGGCGATGGTCTTCGGCACGCTGGCAGCCATTGGCCTGACCCGGGGCGATTTTCCGGGCAAGTCGCTGGTCATGGCCCTGGTGATTTCGCCCATGGTGGTACCGGTGGTCATCATCGGCGTCGCCAGCTACCTGTTTTTCGCACCGCTGGGGATGGGCAACAGCTTCCTGTCGCTGATTGTGGTTCACGCAGTGCTGGGCGTACCGTTCGTCATCATTACCGTTTCGGCGACTTTGCAGGGGTTCAACCACAATCTGGTGCGGGCGGCGGCGAGCCTTGGCGCTTCGCCACTGACGACGTTTCGTCGGGTGACCTTGCCGTTGATCGCCCCGGGTGTGATCTCTGGAGCCCTGTTCGCCTTTGCGACCTCGTTCGATGAGGTGGTGGTGACCCTGTTCCTGGCCGGCCCCGAACAAGCCACGCTGCCACGGCAGATGTTCAGCGGCATCCGCGAAAACCTCAGCCCGACCATCGCTGCGGCAGCGACGTTACTGATTGCCTTCTCGGTAATCTTGTTGCTGACACTGGAATGGTTGCGCGGGCGCAGTGAGAAGCTGCGTACCACCCAGGCCTGAGGTCACAACACCGTTCCAATTGTGGGAACGAGCCTGCTCGCTCCCACAGGGTTCCTTGGGGCATTCATGAGCTGAATGACGGAACAACCCCCAATACCGAGCTATCCTTGTGCCAGCCCATACTCGAACAAGAGGCCGCGCACATGAGTCTTTCCTCATTCAAGATCGCCCACAAACTGATCACCGGTGCCGCTGCCATCGAGCAACTGGCAGCCGAACTCACGCGGCTGGATGTCGATAATCCGCTGATCGTCACCGACGCCGCGCTGGTCAGGTCCGGTACCGTGGAGCTGGCGCTGCAACATTTGGGCGGGCGCGATTACGAGATTTTCGACCGAGTCATGCCGGACCCGGAAATCGCCATCGTCAAGGATTGCATGCAAGCCTACCGTGATGGCGGTCATGACGGATTGATCGGGCTGGGCGGCGGCAGCGCCATCGATATTGCCAAGTGCGTGGGGGTCTATGCCGGTTATCACGGCGAACTGGAGGATATGTTCGGCGTCGACCAGGTACCGCGCAAAGGCCCGCCCATGATCGCCATCCCCACCACGGCCGGCACCGGTTCGGAAGTCACCAACGTGGCGATCCTCTCCGACAAGGCCGCGCAATTGAAGAAAGGGATCGTCAGCGACTACCTGCTGCCGGACGTGGCGCTGGTCAGCCCGCAGATGACCCTCACGTGCCCGCGCAGTGTGACCGCTTCCAGTGGTGTCGATGCGCTGGTCCACGCCATCGAGTCGTATCTGTCCCTCAACGCCTCACCGATCACCGATGCCCTGGCCATCGGAGCCATCAAGCTGATCACCCGGGCGTTGCCCAAAGCCTTCTGTAATCCTTCCCACCTGCAAGCCCGTGAAGACATGGCCACTGCTAGCCTGATGGCCGGCATGGCGTTCGGTAATGCCGGGGTCGGAGCGGTGCATGCGCTGGCTTATCCCTTGGGCGGCCGTTTCCATGTGTCGCATGGCGTCGCCAATGCCTTGCTGCTGCCGTATGTCATGGCGTGGAACAAGGTGGCCTGCGTCGAGCGGATGCGGGACATCGCCCAGGCCATGGGCATCAGGACCGAACACCTGAGCGATCTCGAAGCTGCCGACGAAGCCGTGGAGGCGATGAGCGCCTTGTGTGCCGCCGTGGAGATCCCCCAGGGACTCAGTGGATTGGGCGTGACCGAGGATGTGATCCCCTCGATGGCGGCGGAGGCCGCGGGCATCGAGCGGCTGATGCGAAACAACCCGCGCAGGTTGAGCGCCGCCGATATCGAGAAGATCTACCTGGCGGCGTATTGATCGTCGGCCACGGTGGGCGCGCCAAATCTTGAGGTATACAATGCGCGCCATCGTGGTTTCGCTCAAAACAGGTGCGTCATGCAGCCCTTCGCTATTGCTCCGTCGATTCTTTCTGCCGACTTCGCCCGCCTGGGCGAGGAAGTGGACAACGTGCTGGCCGCCGGGGCCGACATCGTTCACTTCGATGTCATGGATAACCACTATGTGCCTAACCTGACCATCGGTCCGATGGTCTGTTCGGCGCTACGCAAGTACGGCATCACCGCGCCCATCGACGCGCACCTGATGGTCAGCCCGGTGGATCGCATCGTGGGCGATTTCATCGAGGCCGGCGCTACCTACATCACTTTCCACCCTGAAGCCACCCTGCATATTGACCGCTCCTTGCAGTTGATCCGTGAAGGTGGCTGCAAGGCCGGCCTGGTGTTCAACCCGGCCACGCCCCTGGACGTGCTCAAATACGTGATGGACAAGGTCGATATGATCCTGCTCATGAGCGTCAACCCAGGCTTCGGCGGGCAGAAGTTCATCCCGGCCACCCTCGATAAGCTGCGTGAAGCCCGTGCGCTGATCGATGCTTCGGGGCGTGATATCCGCCTGGAAATCGACGGTGGCGTGAACGTGGGCAATATTCGTGAAATCGCCGCCGCCGGTGCCGATACCTTCGTTGCGGGTTCGGCGATCTTCAATGCTCCCGACTACAAAGAAGTGATTGAGAAAATGCGTGCCGAACTGGCCCTGGCACGCCCATGAGCGGTTTCGAGCAGCTGTTTCCCGGCAGCCTGCCGCGTTTGGTGATGTTCGACCTCGATGGCACTCTGGTCGATTCGGTCCCGGATCTCGCGGCTGCGGTGGACAAAATGCTGCTGCAACTCGGTCGACCGCCGGCCGGTATCGACTCGGTGCGCCAATGGGTTGGCAATGGCGCTCCGATGCTGGTGCGCCGGGCTCTGGCCAACCACATCGATGCTGAGGGTGTCGATGATGCCGAGGCCGAACAGGCGCTGGAGTTGTTCAACGAAGCCTATGAAGGCAATCACGTTTTGACCGTG
Organism: Pseudomonas uvaldensis; assembly: GCF_021271205.1. Classification (GTDB taxonomy): domain Bacteria; phylum Pseudomonadota; class Gammaproteobacteria; order Pseudomonadales; family Pseudomonadaceae; genus Aquipseudomonas; species Aquipseudomonas uvaldensis. Next base: position 19,266 of record NZ_JAIWKS010000005.1, on the reverse strand, counting down.
GTCTATCCCGGCGTTCGCTCCGCCCTTAAGTGGCTGCAGAAACAAGGCGTGGAAATGGCACTCATCACCAATAAACCGGAGCGCTTCGTCGCGCCATTGTTGGACCAGATGAAAATCGGCCGTTATTTTCGCTGGATCATCGGCGGCGACACCTTACCGCAGAAAAAGCCTGACCCGGCCGCACTGTTCTTCGTGATGAAAATGGCCAATATCCCGGCCTCCCAGTCATTGTTCGTCGGTGACTCACGCAACGATGTGCAGGCGGCGAAAGCGGCGGGGGTCAAATGCGTGGCGCTGAGTTACGGCTACAACCACGGCCGGCCGATTGCCGAGGAGTTTCCAGCGCTGGTCATCGACGACTTGCGCCTGCTAATTCCCGGTTGCCTGGACCCGGCGGCTGAGATAACGTTGCCCGACGCTGTTCAATCCTCTTCTGGGAACGCCATCGTGGTGGTCACTCGCAAACTCTGGATGAAAGTCATGAAGGCCCTGGCCCGGTGGCGTTGGCGCGCCTGACGTGATCCTGGCCGGTCATCCGGCGCGTTTGCACACCTGACTGTCAGCTCCTCTTGCCACGAGGCACCCTCATGATTCGCGAAGAATTCCTACGCCTGGCCGCTGCCGGCTACAACCGTATCCCGCTTGCCTGCGAAACCCTGGCCGACTTTGACACGCCGTTGTCGATCTACCTCAAGCTGGCCGACCAGCCCAACTCCTACCTGCTTGAGTCGGTGCAGGGCGGCGAAAAATGGGGGCGTTACTCCATTATTGGCCTGCCGTGCCGCACGGTACTGCGAGTCCATGGCCACCGCATCAGCGTGAGCCATGATGGCGTCGAGATCGAAAGCCTGGAGGTCGAAGACCCGTTGGCCTTCGTTGAAAGCTTCAAGGCCCGCTACAACGTGCCGACCATCCCCGGCCTGCCGCGTTTCAACGGTGGGCTGGTGGGGTATTTCGGCTACGACTGCGTGCGCTACGTGGAAAAGCGTCTGGGCACTTGTCCGAACCCGGATCCGTTGGGCGTACCTGACATTCTGTTGATGGTGTCCGACGCGGTGGTGGTCTTCGATAACCTTGCCGGCAAGATGCACGCTATCGTGCTGGCCGATCCATCTCGTGAAGATGCCTACGAGCAAGGTCAGAAAAGCCTGCAGGCGCTACTGGAAAAGCTCCGTCAGCCGATCACGCCTCGTCCCGGGCTGGATTTCAGCAAGCAGGCGGCAACCGATCCGGTATTCCGCTCAAGTTTTACCCAGGGCGATTACGAAAGGGCTGTCGATACCATCAAGGAATACATCCTGGCCGGCGACTGCATGCAAGTGGTGCCGTCGCAACGGATGTCGATCGACTTCAAGGCTGCGCCAATCGATTTATACCGCGCGCTGCGCTGCTTCAACCCGACGCCCTACATGTACTTCTTCAACTTTGGCGATTTCCATGTTGTCGGCAGCTCGCCAGAAGTGCTGGTGCGGGTCGAAGACAACCTGATTACCGTGCGGCCGATTGCCGGCACTCGTCCTCGTGGTGCCACGGAAGAGGCTGACCGCGCCCTGGAAGAGGATCTGCTGTCGGATGCCAAGGAGATCGCCGAGCACCTGATGCTGATCGACCTGGGCCGCAACGACACCGGGCGGGTCTCGGAGGTCGGATCGGTGAAGCTCACCGAAAAAATGGTCATCGAGCGCTATTCCAACGTGATGCATATCGTGTCCAACGTCACGGGTCAGTTGAAGGCCGGGCTCACCGCCATGGACGCCTTGCGGGCCATCCTGCCGGCGGGCACCTTGTCGGGCGCGCCGAAGATTCGGGCAATGGAAATCATCGATGAGCTGGAGCCGGTCAAGCGGGGGGTGTACGGCGGAGCCGTCGGCTATTTCGCCTGGAACGGCAACATGGACACTGCCATTGCCATTCGCACGGCGGTCATCAAGAACGGCGAACTGCATGTACAGGCCGGCGGAGGCATCGTTGCCGATTCGGTGCCGGCGCTGGAATGGGAAGAAACGCTGAACAAGCGCCGGGCGATGTTCCGCGCGGTAGCGTTGGCTGAGCACGCCCCGAACGACTGAAACCCGTCATGCCTATGGTGAGGAAACAAGCCTGCTCACCATAGGCATCTGCAGTTCATCGAATCAGAAGTCCAGGCTGACCCCGAGACTTATCCCTTGCTGGGTGAGGTCGTCATCCTTTCGCAACGTATAACCTCCTCGCAGTGCCAATTCGTTAGTCAACTTGTGGCTGACGCCCAGGCTCAGGCGATTCAGATGGCTCTGGGGCGTATAGCCTTCAAGCGTGAAGTCGTTGGCGGGCAGGCTGTTAAGGGCGATGTTCACTTTCTGGGTATCGTCTTCGTACTCACGTTCGTGGGCATATTCGCCATACACCTGAGTCTGGCGGGTAAAGTTGTATTTACCCTGCAAGCCGATGCCCAGCCGCTTCGAGTCGCGGGATTGATCGTTGAAGGTCAGGGCCGTAGAGCGGTTGCTCTTTTCCGAATATTTATCGACTTCCACCTCCGCATAATCCGCGCTGATAAACGGCGAAAGGTGCCATTCGCTGCCCGGCTGGGCGATGTCGTAGCCCACGCGGGTGCTGAATGCCCATAGATGGCCGTCTGTGTCGCCTTTCTCCTGTGCTTCGTTGACGCCCAGGTCGAACTTGCGTTCCAGATTGTCGTAGTCGAGCTTGCCACCGGTCAGTGCCGCATCGGCCCACCAACGGTTTTGTTGGAACTGGGCAAAAGCGGTCGCCAGGTAGCTGTTGAGTTTGTAGTCCGAGTCGTTATGGCCCGCCGACATGTCCTGGCGGTAGAAACCGGCGGCAACTCCTACGCGCCAGGCCTCGTTGAGGCGATAGCTACCGCCTATGTTGAGGTTGTAGCCGCTGCCGTCGGCGCTGGCGCCGCTGCCCTGGCTGTCTATGTCCAGATGTTGTCCGCCCCCTGCGACGATGGCTCGCCACTGGCCGACCGCCTGCCAATCCTCCCAATCCGACTGCCATTGGCTGCGTAACTCGTCCTGGTGAGCCCGCAGAGTCGAGTGGGCCATTTCCGGCAACAATGTCAGTTCCCATGGTGCCGCGAGTAGGGAGAAGGCATAGTCGGCGATCAGTTTTTGCCCGGCCTCGGTCGGATGGACCGCGTCGTTGTAGATCAGCTTGCTGGGGTCCGGCGTGGCACTGTTGATGCCGTAGGTGGCGTTTTCCGTGCAGCCATTGCCGCTGAAGCAGGTTGCGGTGAGGTTCTCGCCAGTGGCGAGGCCGAATCTTGCCGGATCGGCGAAACTTTCCTTCAGCAAAAGCGGAATGTTCAACGGAATGATTTCAGCGTCGATGCCTTGCAATCGCGTAAGCAGGTGTTGATTGAACTGATTGCCCAGTTGCGAAAAGGTGCCCTGCAAAGGGCCGCCATTGAGAGCGGGGGTCAGACCCAGGTCGGGCAACAGCCAGACCATCACATAGCGGGCGCCGGCCGTTTGCAGCGCCTGGACACTGTCGGCCAGGCGGCCCGCGGCCTGGTTCGCTTGCTCGGGAGTCAATACACGTCCTTGAAGGAAATCGTTACCGCCACCGGACAGGTAATACAGCGCATTCGGGTCGGCGCGCAGGCCATTGGATTGCAGGTAGCCGGGACGGCTGCGCTCGCCGGTGTCGGATACGCCGGTAATCGATTCGAGGATCTGGTCGGTGCGATAACCGCCTACCGCCCAGTTGTTGCCATCTGCCAGCCCCTCGCTGGCACGGACCGCCGACGTGGAGGCGGCTGTTTCATCGGCGGAATAGCCCAGGCGCCCGCCGAGCAACTGGGTGGAGTTGGCGGAATAGGCTTCACCGCTGCCATTCGTGTAATTCGGGCCGGTTCGGTTGGTATAGCGCGTAGTCGAGCCGGGCGGGCCGTTCGGGTCGGCGAACTGGCCAGCATCGTTGAGGCTGTCACCGAACACGATGAACTTGGAGTACGGATTGGGGGCGGCGCTCGCCGGGGAGCAGGCCAACGCCAGCAGGCAACCGGCAATCGGTACGAACAACGTCTTTTTGTTCATGGGTAAAGTCCGTTTTTATCTTATTGTTGTTAGGAAGGCGGAACGACAGTACCAAAAACTTTCCGCGTTTTGCCATCTTCCCGAGGGTCACGATTGTTTCAAAGCCCTTCGGGTTCGGTCATATTGCGTGCTCCGCCCAGCTAGGCTACTGTGCCGGAACGTATGAACGAGACTTCCCCTGTGTCGATTGTCAGCAAGCTTCCGGATCAAATGATCAAGGCACACGCCCGTTGGCGTTGGCGCGCCTGAATATTCCCTGCCGGCTGCGCCGGACCTGTACCGATTTGCCTTCTTTACCTGCTTGAAAGCCGCTTCGCTGGCGCATCACATGCCCTGCCAAGTGCAATACCGCGCGGGTTTATCTCGAAGGCTGTAATTAAAGTCAGTGAATTCAAAAGGTTGCTTACGCCATGTTGCTGATGATCGATAACTACGACTCCTTTACCTATAACGTTGTGCAGTACCTGGGCGAGCTGGGCTCCGAGGTCCGGGTCGTGCGCAACGACGAATTGACCGTCGCCGAAATCGAAGCCCTCAAGCCGGAGCGCATCGTGGTTTCGCCTGGCCCATGCACCCCGACCGAAGCGGGTGTTTCCATCGAAGCCATCAAGTATTTTGCCGGCAAGCTGCCCATCCTGGGGGTCTGCCTGGGACACCAGTCGATCGGCCAGGCCTTTGGCGGCGAGGTGGTGCGCGCCCGACAAGTCATGCACGGTAAGACTAGCCCGGTATTCCACGAGGACAAGGGCGTATTCGAAGGGCTGAACCGGCCGCTCACCGTCACTCGCTACCACTCGCTCATCGTCAAGCGGGAAAACCTGCCCGACTGTCTGGAAGTGACCGCCTGGACCCAGCTCGAAGACGGTTCCATGGACGAGATCATGGGGCTGCGCCACAAGACGTTGAACATCGAGGGTGTGCAATTTCACCCCGAGTCTATTCTCACCGAACAGGGTCACGAGCTGTTCGCCAACTTCCTCAAACAAACCGGCGGCACGCGCTAAGGACTTTTCATGGATATCAAGACAGCCCTGAGCCGTATCGTCGGCCATCTCGACCTGAGCACCGACGAGATGCGCGATGTGATGCGCGAAATCATGACCGGTCAATGCACCGATGCGCAGATTGGCGCGTTCATGATGGCCATGCGCATGAAAAGCGAGAGCATCGATGAAATCGTCGGCGCGGTCTCGGTCATGCGCGAGCTGGCGGACAAGGTCGAGCTCAAGACACTGGACGGCGTGGTGGATGTGGTTGGCACCGGTGGCGACGGGGCGAATATCTTCAACGTGTCCACCGCTTCGGCATTTGTCGTTGCGGCGGCCGGTTGCACCGTGGCCAAGCATGGCAATCGCGCGGTCTCGGGCAAGAGCGGCAGCGCTGACTTGCTGGAAGCCGCCGGTATCTACCTGAACCTCACGCCCGTTCAGGTGGCGCGCTGCATCGACAATGTCGGTATCGGCTTTATGTTCGCCCAGACTCATCACAGTGCCATGAAGCATGCTGCCGCACCGCGTCGTGAACTGGGCCTTCGCACCCTGTTCAACATGCTTGGCCCGCTTACGAATCCGGCCGGCGTGAAACATCAGGTGGTTGGAGTGTTCAGCCAGGCGTTGTGCCGGCCATTGGCGGAGGTGCTGCAACGCTTGGGTAGCAAGCATGTGCTGGTGGTCCATTCGAAGGATGGTCTGGACGAGTTCAGTCTGGCGGCCCCCACTTTCGTGGCTGAGCTGAAAAATGATCAGATCAGCGAATATTGGGTCGAACCTGAAGACCTGGGGATGAAGAGCCAGAGCTTGCATGGTCTGGCAGTGGACGGCCCTGCCCAGTCGCTGGAGCTGATCCGTGATGCCTTGGGACGTCGCAAGACCGAGAATGGCCAGAAGGCCGCTGAAATGATCACGCTCAACGCCGGTGCGGCGTTGTACGCCGCCGACCACGCCAACACCCTCAAGCAGGGCGTGGAACTGGCCCATGATGCCTTGCACACAGGCCTGGCTCGGGAGAAGCTGGAAGAACTGGGTGCATTTACCGCCGTATTCAAAGTGGAGAACGAAGGATGAGCGTGCCAACGGTTCTGGAAAAAATCCTGGCTCGCAAGGCTGAGGAAGTGGCCGAGCGCAGTGCCCGGGTCAGTCTGGCCGAGCTGGAAAACCTGGCACGTTCGGCGGATGCGCCCCGTGGTTTCGCCAAGTCACTGATTGATCAGGCGAAGAAAAAGCAGCCGGCAGTGATTGCCGAGATCAAGAAAGCGTCCCCCAGCAAAGGCGTGATCCGCGAACACTTCATTCCGGCCGACATCGCCAGGAGTTATGAGAAGGGCGGAGCGACTTGCCTCTCGGTACTCACCGACATCGACTTTTTCCAAGGTGCCGACGATTACCTCAAGCAGGCGCGTGGCGCATGCAATCTGCCGGTGATTCGCAAGGACTTCATGATCGATCCATACCAGATCGTTGAAGCCCGTGCGCTGGGTGCCGACTGTGTGCTGCTGATCGTCTCCGCCCTGGACGACGTGAAAATGGCCGAGCTGGCAGCCGTTGCCAAGAGCGTGGGGCTGGATGTGCTGGTGGAAGTGCATGACGGCGAAGAATTGGATCGGGCCCTGAAGACCTTGGACACCCGGCTGGTGGGCGTGAATAACCGCAACCTGCATACCTTTGACGTCAGCCTGGAAACCACCCTGGACTTGCTGCCGCGGATCCCGCGTGATCGGCTGGTCATTACCGAAAGCGGCATCCTCAACCGTGCCGACGTCGAGCTGATGGAAGTCAACGACGTGTACTCGTTTTTGGTGGGCGAGGCATTCATGCGCGCCGAAAGTCCGGGCACGGAGCTGCAACGCCTGTTCTTTCCAGAGCGTGGCATTCCGGTGAGCGGTTCGACGCTTGATTGATGTTATGTCACCGGTGATCTCCCTTGCCGTAGAGACTGGCCTGCAAGCCGAACAGGATCTGTTGGCCAGTATCTGTGCCGGTGAGGCCGAGTTCGGCCTGCTATTCTGGCGACCCAACGATCGTGCGCTGGTCATGCCGCGCCGCTTGAGTCGCTTGCCGGGATTCGAGTACGCCTGTGATGCCTCGGCAGCGAACGGTTGGCCGGTGTTGCTGCGCGAAACGGGGGGAGAGCCGGTGCCGCAGTCTGCTGCCACTGTCAACATCGCCCTTGTTTATGCACCTCCACGCAGTGAAGGTGATCACGGTCGGATCGAAACCGCGTACCGCCGATTATGCGATCCCATATGCCAGCTGTTGGATGAGCTCGGTGGAGTGGCTTCGCTGGGGGAAGTCGAGGGGGCATTTTGCGACGGTCGATTCAATGTCAATCTCGACGGTCGGAAAATGGTTGGCACCGCTCAGCGCTGGCGCCAGAGCAAGGGCGGCCAACGTCCGGTAGGCCTGGTGCATGGGGCGTTGTTGCTGGACAACGAACGAGAGTCGATGGTTGCCGCGGTCAATCGTTTCAACGAGGCCTGCGGCCTGGAGCAGCGGGTCCGGGCCGAGAGCCACATCGCCCTGCATGAGAAATTCCCCGCCCCTCACGCGCTGGAGCGGCTCGAGGCGCTTTATCGGGATTTGGCGGACGAGCTCTTTTAGCGCGTACCGAACACCACCATCGTCTTTCCCTTCACGCTTACCAGGTTGCGCTCTTCCAGGTCCTTGAGCACACGCCCGACCATTTCCCTTGAACAACCCACTATGCGACCGATTTCTTGTCGGGTTACCTTGATCTGCATGCCGTCCGGGTGAGTCATGGCATCGGGTTGCTTGCACAGCTCCAACAGGCAGCGGGCGACACGGCCGGTCACGTCAAAGAAGGCGAGATCGCCCACCTTGCGGGTGGTATTGCGTAGGCGCTGGGCGATCTGGCCGCCGAGTACATAAAGGATGTCCGGGTCCTGGAGGGACAACTCCCGGAATTTGCTGTAGCTGATTTCCGCCACTTCGCATTCGATCTTGGTCCGCACCCAGGCGCTGCGTTCCTGCTCCTTGCCCGCCTGCTCGAATAACCCCAGCTCACCGAAGAAATCCCCTGAGTTAAGGTAGGCGATGATCATTTCCCGCCCATCTTCATCTTCGATCAGGATAGTGACTGACCCCTTGATGATGAAAAACAGCGTATCGGAACGATCCCCGGCGCAAATGATGTTGTGTTTGGCCGGGTAGCGGCGACGCTGGCAATGCATCAAGAGCTTGTCGAGGTTCTTGATCTTGAACGTGGGAGTAATGGCAACCATGGTTGTATCCCGAAAGACTGCGCGATATGTGTTGATTTGGTTTTTTTATGGATGCGAATGGCTATCGCTAAAAGCTGGCGATACGCCAGTGAATGGCCGCCAGCTTAACAGAGCTCTCTGAATTGATTCGAGAATTTACCTAGTGCCTTGTTCCGCAAGCGGGTTTCCTTGACGAATGGCGTTGGCATCGAACGCTGAGGACTGCCAGAAGAAGCGCTGTGCTAAGCTGGCGACCCTTTTTTAGACAGTGGAGTCTTGGCGATGAAGGCACGCATCCAATGGGCTGGCGAAGCCATGTTCCTCGGTGAGTCTGGCAGCGGTCATGTGGTCGTGATGGATGGCCCGCCCGATGCCGGGGGGCGGAACCTGGGTGTACGGCCGATGGAAATGCTCCTGCTGGGCGTGGGTGGCTGCAGTAACTTCGATGTGGTCAGCATTCTCAAGAAGTCGCGCCAGGCTGTCGAAAGTTGCGAGGCTTTTCTGGAGGCAGAGCGAGCGACTGAAGATCCGAAGGTGTTCACCAAGATCCACATGCATTTCGTGGTCAAGGGGCGTGCCTTGAAGGAGGCCCAGGTCAAGCGTGCTATTGAATTGTCCGCCGAAAAATACTGCTCGGCGTCGATCATGCTGGGCGCCGCGGGCGTTGAAATCACCCATGATTATGAAATCATCGAGTTGGGGTGAGCCGGGTAGGCAACATGCCGCGTCGGAACAAAAAAGCGAGGGCCTTGTCTGGCCCTCGCTTTTTTATAGTGCTGCTTCGTTCTGACAGGCGGCGCGGTCATCAGATTCGATAGGTACTCTTGGTCATGACCTTGGCCAGCAGGCTCATGCCGAATTTTACCGGCGACGGAAAACGGAAGCCACCGGCCTCGAGAGCACTTTGCGCATGATGTTCCTCGTCCTCGCGCATCTGCTCCAGGATCGCCCGGGACTTTTCATCCTCGGGTGGCAGTTGTTCAAGATGCTCGTCCAGATGTTTACATACCTGGTGTTCCGTCGCGGCAACGAATCCCAGGCTGACTTTGTCGCTAATCAGCCCGGCCACTGCGCCGATTCCAAATGACATACCGTAAAACAGTGGATTCAATACGCTGGTATGGCTGCCCAGTTGACGAATGCGCTGTTCGCACCAGACCAGATGGTCGACTTCTTCCTCTGCCGCATGCTCCATCGCCTCGCGCACCTGCGGCAGCTTCGCTGTCAGGGCTTGGCCCTGATACAACGCCTGGGCGCAGACTTCGCCGGTGTGGTTGATGCGCATCAGTCCCGCAACGTGGCGGGCCTGCTCGTCACTCAGTTGCGCGTCCGGCTGCAGGATGGCCGGTGACGGGCGGTACGGCTGTCCACTGAAGGGTAGCAGCGTGCGCATCGCGGTATCGGCTTGCAGCAGCAGGCGGTCGATCGGCGAGTAATGACGTTGGGTGGTCATGCTTACCTCCGGAAAAATCATGGCGACCAGTTTAACCCAACCGGCCGCTCAGGATTTGCGTTGAATCAGGGTATCAACCCGGTGGCCAGTTCATCTGGCGCTGTCCCAATACATGCATATGGATGTGATAAACGGTCTGTCCGCCAAGTTCATTGCAATTCATCACGACGCGAAAACCTTCCTCGCAACCGAGCTCAAGCGCCAGGCGTTGGGCAGTTAACAGAATATGCCCGGCCAGTCCCTTGTCTTCTTCGGTCAAATCATTGAGGGTGCGGATCGGTTTCTTTGGAATGACCAGAAAATGTACCGGTGCCTGCGGGGCGATGTCATGAAAGGCCAGGACCTGATCATCCTCGTAAATGATCTTGGCCGGGATCTCCCGGTTGATGATCTTGGTAAACAGAGTATCCACAGCAGTTTCTCCCTAGGGTCGTGGAGCTCGAGTGTACTTAAGGTTCGGCTGGTGGGCTCGGTTTCGCTTCAAGTTTTATTCAACGGGGACAGTAAGCCTTGTTGATCATGCCCGCGAGGGACCTGACCAGCCAGCGTGGCCCCAGTCGCGGTAACCAGGCCAACCAGCGGTTGCGCCCTCCCGGAATAATGATTGCCCGGTTCTTGTCCAAGGCGCGTACGGCATAAAGCGCTACTTCCTCGGGGCTCATCAGTGGCTGGCTGTCGATGAGTTTTCGCTCGTTCAGTTGTGCCCTGGCGAAAAACCCGGTCCGGGTCGGCCCGGGGCACAGTACCGATACCTTGATCGCGCATTTCTTCAGCTCGACCCGCAGGGCTTCGGAGAAGTGCAATACATAGGCTTTACTGGCGTAATAAGTACTCATCCAGGGACCCGGCTGGAACGCCGCGATCGAGGCAACGTTCAGGATCTGTCCGCCGCCATGCAACGCCATGCTATTGCCGATGGCGTGACAGAGGCGTGTCAGGGCGAGGATGTTGACTTCGATCAGGTCTTGTTCGGTCATCCAGTCCTGGCCCAGGAACGGACCGCAGGTGCCCATGCCGGCGCAGTTGACCAAGAGATCGATCTGCCGTTCACCTTCCTCCAGCTCCAGCAGAAAACCAGACAGTCTCAGTGGCTCTCCCAGGTCGCATGCCCGGAACAAGACCTCCACGTCAAACCGTTGAGTCAGCTCGATTGCAATGCTTTCCAGCCGATCACGCTGGCGGGCCACCAAAATCAGGTTTCGGCCGCGCCGGGCCAGGGCTTCGGCCATGGCAAGGCCGATGCCGCTGGAAGCACCGGTGATCAGAGCGTAACGGGTCATGCAGTTCTCCATCGCAACGGCCCGCTACCAGTGGACTGATCTGTCACCGGCGCGAAGCGCGCTTATTGTTCCTCCTCATAGTCTACAGAAGGCTCGGCGGGTTCGGCGGCGGGTTCTGCAGCCGCGTCATCGGTGTACTCGCTGCTTTCGTAGCTGCTGAGCGAACTGCTGCCGTATTGTTCCTCGATAGCGCTGAAGACACCGGCCAGCGTGGCGAAGAATATCAGCACAATCATTACCAGCCAGAGCGAAGCCAGAACTTTCACCGCTGTGGAATTGCGCGGTGGCGGTGGACCATAGCGATTGGCACCTTCGTTGCCGGGTGCAATGATGAGCACAAACGGGAAGATGCTGCCCACGAACGGGACAAGGGTGAGCAGCCAAAGCCACCCGGACCAGCCCAGGTCATGCAGGCGCTGGACGTTGAACTGAATACTTACGTAGGCAAAGCCGAGGAAGACGATCAACGCCAGCAGCCCGCCGACGATCATGGCCGCCGTCGAGGCGGAGGTGAAAATCCAGGCCGCACCGAGCGCAAAGGCCACGCCGACGATCAACATCATGACCAGCGTCAGCGACATGGTCCAGGCCAGGTATCGCAACCGTCCGATACGGCCTTCGAAGCTGAATGGCTTGAGCGTGCCAAACTCGGCGACCGCTTCTCCGACCTGCGCCCGGGGTGGCGCATAGGGGGACGCGGGTTCGAGGGTTGATTCATGGGGCTGCGGTTGCTGTGGCGAGTGCCGCACTTCGTTCAGATTCAGTTGGAGGGTTGGCTCTGCTTCGATGCGCGCATCGATTCCGCTCTTGTTGAGGGCTTCCAGGTATTTCTGCGCTTCGGTCTGGGACAGGTTGCTTTTAAGGGCTACCTTGTGCCCGCCAAACAACCGCTCGATGGCGCTGACGTCGCTCTTGAACAGCTCAGCGAGATTGAGCTTGGCTGTGTTCGTATCGACGCCCGGCAGCAGGGCTCCGTCGAATACGATGTTGAAACGGGGTTCGCTCATGCCGGGCATCCTTGTCATTCGAATTTAAGTAGTTGTGTTGTGATCAGTTAGTCTCAGCGAGGCCATTGACCGCCAAGCCGCACCGCCCGGGCCTGCGCCTGACGGTATTCTTCATCCAGGCGTCTGACCAATTGGTCGACACTTGGCAAGTCGTGGATTTCACCCACACCCTGGCCTGCGGACCACACGGTTTTCCAGGCCTTGGCTTCATCGTTCAGTGGCTTGAGTTTCGAACCAAAATCCACCTCCCCTTTGCGTTGCAGGGCGGCCGGGTCGAAACCGGCGTTTTCCAGGCTTTGTCGCATGAAGCTCGCAGGCACTCCGGAGACTGCGGGAGTATGCACGATGTCCGCGGCGCGGGATGTGAGCAACATCTCCTTATAAGCGTCAGGCGCATGACTTTCAGTCGTACCGATAAAGCGCGTTCCGAAGTAGGCCAGGTCTGCGCCGAGCAATTGAGCTGCCAGAATCTCATGGCCGTGGTTCAGGCATCCCGCCAGCAGCAGGGTTTTGTCGAAGAATTGCCTGATTTCCGCGATCAGCGCAAACGGACTCCATGTGCCGGCATGCCCACCCGCGCCGGCAGCCACGGCGATCAACCCATCGACACCGGCGGCGGCCGCTTTCTCGGCATGGCGGCGTGTGGTCACATCATGGAACACCAGGCCCCCATAGCCGTGGACCGCATCCACCAGCTCTTTCACTGCGCCGAGGCTGGTGATGACAATTGGCACCTTGTGCTCGATGCAGATCGCCAGGTCAGCCTCGAGCCTCGGATTACTTTGGTGGACGATCAGGTTGACGGCATAGGGGGCGGGGTCTTCCATCGTCCTCAGGCCCGCTTCAATTTCCTCCAGCCAGGCCTTGAAGCCACTGCTTTCGCGCTGATTCAACGCGGGGAAGCTGCCGACGATACCGTTGCGACAGCACGCCAGTACCAGTTGTGGGTTGGAAATCAGGAACATCGGCGCCGCCACGACGGGCAGGCGCAGGCGTTGTTCAAGCAGAGCGGGTAACGTCATCTGGAAGTACCCCGGATAAGAAACGTCGATTGGAAGTTAGAACGGCCGAACCACGACCAGAATTACGATAGCCAGCAATATCAATACCGGCACTTCATTGAACCAGCGATAAAAGACATGGCTGCGGGTGTTCTCGCCACGGGCGAAGCGCTTCAGTTGGGCGCCGCACATGTGGTGATAGCCAATCAACAACACGACCAGGGTCAATTTGGCATGCATCCACCCGCCCTGAGTGAAGTAAGCGCCGGCGTTGAGGCTGAGCAGCCAGACGCCGAACACCAGGGTCGCGATCATCGCCGGACCCATGATGCCGCGATACAACTTGCGCTCCATGATGCTGAAGCGTTCCTTGCTGATGCTGTCTTCACTCTGGGCGTGATAGACAAAAAGGCGAGGTAGATAAAACAGGCCGGCGAACCAGCAGACCATGCTGACGATATGCAGCGCTTTGAGCCATAGATAAAGCATTTTGTCGATTCCAGGATTCACGGTAGCCCGATAGTAGAGGTTAGAGTCGCCACACGTCACCTTGGCGGTTGTCGCAGGGCCGCGCCAGCCCTATCATCGACGGTTTTCCAGTGGTTCGTTGAGGGCAGGTTTATGGTCAAGGTCGGTATCGTCGGCGGCACGGGTTACACCGGTGTCGAACTGCTGCGTCTGTTGGCACAACATCCGCAGGCTGAAGTAGTGGTCATCACCTCCCGATCCGAGGCAGGCCTGGCCGTGGCCGATATGTACCCGAACCTGCGAGGCCACTATGATGGCCTGGCATTCAGCGTTCCAGATATCAAGACTCTAGGTGCCTGCGATGTGGTGTTCTTCGCCACACCGCATGGTGTCGCCCATGCCCTGGCGGGCGAATTGCTGGCGGCCGGGACCAAGGTCATTGACCTTTCGGCGGACTTCCGACTGCAGGATGCGGATGAATGGGCCAAGTGGTACGGCCAGCCCCACGGCGCGCCGGAGCTGCTGGATGAAGCGGTCTATGGATTGCCGGAAGTCAATCGCGAGAAAATCAGGCAGGCCCGGTTGATTGCGGTGCCGGGTTGCTATCCGACCGCGACGCAACTGGGCTTCTTGCCATTGCTCGAGGCTGGGCTCGCCGATACTTCACGTCTGATTGCTGACTGCAAATCCGGTGTCAGTGGCGCCGGTCGTGGTGCCAGCGTCGGTTCGTTGTACAGCGAGACGTCTGAAAGCCTGAAGGCGTATGCCGTGAAAGGGCATCGCCATCTGCCGGAAATTCGCCAAGGATTGCGTCGGGCGGCGGGTAAAGAGGTCGGCCTTACATTCGTGCCGCACCTGACCCCCATGATCCGTGGGATTCATTCCACCCTTTATGCGACCGTCGCCGATCGCTCCGTAGACCTGCAGGCATTGTTCGAAAAACGCTATGCCGACGAGCCTTTCGTCGATGTGATGCCGGCCGGGAGTCATCCGGAGACCCGTAGCGTTCGGGGGGCGAACGTTTGCCGGATTGCGGTGCATCGCCCACAGGATGGCGATCTGGTCGTGGTGCTGTCGGTCATTGATAACCTGGTCAAGGGCGCTTCTGGGCAGGCAGTGCAGAACCTTAACATCCTGTTCGGGCTGGATGAACGGCTGGGCCTGTCCCACGCGGGGATGTTGCCGTAACTATAGAGTTACAGACTGCAAGCTCTAAGCTACCGGCTTGCAGCTCTAAAACTTTGTGGCTCACCGCTGCTCTTCAAATAGTTGACCGATTTTGTAGGAGAAGCGGATAATGCCTGCCATCACGCATTATGGCGGCGTAAACGCCGGGAGATATTCAGCATGAGCGTCGAAACCTTCACCCCCACGGCTTTGCAATTCACCCACGGTGCTGCGCACAAGGTGAAGAGCCTGGTCGACGAGGAGGGGAATGATCGTTTGAAGCTACGGGTGTTTGTGACGGGCGGCGGCTGTTCAGGTTTTCAGTATGGCTTCACGTTCGATGAAGAAGTGGCTGAAGACGACACGGTCGTCGAGCGCGAAGGCGTCAGCCTGGTCGTCGATCCGATGAGCTTCCAATACTTGGCAGGTGCCGAGGTGGATTATCAGGAAGGTCTGGAAGGGTCACGTTTCGTGATCAAGAATCCGAACGCCACGACTACCTGTGGTTGCGGTTCGTCGTTCTCGATCTGATTGTCGCCACAGCTTCAGCGAAAAAGCCGCAGAGCCTTAAAGGCCCTGCGGCTTTTTGTTGTCCGAGGGGTAGGTGAGTTCAGGCGGGATAGATGGCGCCGAGTATCCGCAGGCCTCGAGCTCCCGTGACGCTGGGGCGATTCGCCGGAATGTTTTCAAGGCAGCAGTGAGCGAGCCATGCGAAAGCCATCGCCTCGACCCAGTCCGGGTCTATGTCATAGGCTGCGGTGTTGCTGACCTTTGTGCTCGGCATAAGCTCGGCCAGGCGTTTCATGAGGGCCAGGTTGTGGGCGCCGCCGCCACATACCAGCAATTCTTGAGTATCAGCCTGGGCATTTTGCAGCGACTCGACGATGGTCAAGGCTGTGAGTTCGAGCAGGGTTGCCTGCACATTCTCGGCGGCGAAAGGGGGCAGGCACGACAGGTGTCGGGTCAGCCAAGGTAGATTGAACACTTCCCGCCCCGTGCTCTTCGGTCCCTTGGTGACAAAAAATGGATCGCTAAGCATGGCCTTGAGCAGGGCTGGCTCTACTGTCCCGCTGGCAGCCCATTGGCCGTCGCGGTCGAAATGCTCATTGCGCTGTTGGTAAATCCAAGCATCAAGCAATACGTTGCCGGGGCCGCAATCGAAACCGGCAACCGGCTTTCCCGGTTCCATCAGGCTGAGATTGCTGAAGCCGCCGACATTCAATACGGCGCGGTTGCCGTCACGCTTCTCGAACAATGCTTCGTGAAATGCCGGGACTAATGGAGCGCCCTGCCCACCAGCCGCCACGTCGCGGCTGCGAAAATCGCTGATGACGGTGATACCGGTCAGTTCGCTCAGTAAGGCGGGGTTGCCAATCTGAACGGTGAAGCCTCGGGCCGGTTCGTGACGAATGGTCTGGCCGTGGCTGCCGATTGCTCTTACATCCTCGGGCTTGACATTCTGACGCTCAAGCAGCGCATTGATGCCTAAGGCGGCGAGTTGTACCCAGTTTTGCTGGACGATGGCTGAGCGCGCTATCTCATCGGGTCCGCTGGTGCACAGGCCGAGCAGCTCGCTGCGCAAGGCGTCGGGCATTGGGGTGTAATGCGTGGCGATCAATTTGATCGCCGGGGTCAATTCAACCAGTGCGATATCCAGGCCGTCCAGGCTCGTCCCGGACATCACACCGATATAAAGCGCCATGGCTTAGCGCTTGCTCGAGGCCAGCAGCGTGGCCTTTTCTTGATCCATGCGGGCCATTAACGGCTGGCTTTGAGCCAGGAAGCGGGCGCGCTCCGACTTGGCGATCGGGTCAGCCATCGGCAGCTTCTGGCCGAGCGGGTCGACGTGAACGCCATTGACCTGGAACTCATAGTGAAGGTGTGGCCCGGTCGACAGCCCGGTGGTGCCGATATAACCGATGATCTGGCCTTGTTTGACGCTACTGCCGGTCTTCACGCCCTTGGCGAAGCCTTGCATATGACCGTACAGCGTCTGGTAAGTATTGCCATGCTGGATGATGACGGTGTTGCCATAACCACCACGACGGCCGGCCAGCAATACCTTGCCGTCGCCGGCAGCTTTGATTGGCGTGCCGCGAGGAGCTGCATAGTCGACGCCTTTATGGGCGCGAATCTTGTTCAGGATAGGGTGTTTGCGGCCTGCGGAAAATTTCGAGCTGATGCGAGCGAAGTCAACCGGTGTGCGGATGAACGCCTTGCGCATGCTGTTTCCGTCGGCGGTGTAGTAGCTGCTGTTGCCTTGTTTGTTGGTATAGCGCACTGCGGTGTATGTCTTGCCGCGATTGGTGAAGCGCGCAGAAAGAATAGGGCCGTTGCCGACGCTTTTCCCGTTGACCACTTTCTGTTCATAGATCACGTCGAATTCATCGCCCTGGCGAATATCCTGGGCGAAATCGATGTCGTAGCCAAACACGTTGGCCATGTCCATGGTCAGGCTATGGGAAAGGCCTGCGCGTGCGGCCGACTGCGACAGCGAGCTGTTGATGACACCATGGACGTAGGCCGATCGAACGGTAGGTTTGGTTGTAATCCGATTGAATGCATAGCCCTTGTCATTCTTGGTCAGGGTTATGCTTTCCAGGTCGCTCAGCTTGGTGTGTAGATTGATCAGTTCTCCACTCGAATTGAGCTCGAATTCGAGTTTTTGACCGCGTTGCAATTGGGTGAATTGCTTGGCTTGCTTGTCGCTGGCCAGGATTTCGTGGACCGACGTCGCGGGTAGGCCAACCTTTTCAAACAGAGTGGAAAGAGTATCGCCCTTGGCCACGATCACCTCGCGATGGCCTGGCTCTTTCTTCTCTTCTACGACCGGGGGCTCGGTCTGGGCGGTCTCGGTGGTGTCGTCGGAGCTGCTTTCGATTTGCGCGAAAGGTGACGCGGTCGGTTCGTTTGTGGCCTGGACGGCTTCGGCAGCGTCTTGATCTTGTGTCAGTTGTTCGGCGGGGCTTTCCAGCTCCAGGCTCAGAGTCGTCTTTTTGGCTTCAACGTCGCTGGAAGGGAAGACCAGAAGCGCCAGGCTGAGGAGGGCGGCAATTCCACTTGCGGCCAGCAAGTGGGTTTTTGGGTAAAGCGGTGGCGCTTTAGACGGTTCTGTGGTCATGAGTAATTTGACTTTTAAAAAGATGAATTGGAAAAGATGAATGACATGATGAAGATGAAATAACTGTATAAAATATAACCAAATCCCCTTCGAAGCAAGCCCGCAGACGCTCTGTCTGTGGATTGGTCTCCGTGTGCCGGGCAAACCTTGTATTTGGTGCGCGATCTTGTATGGTTGGGGCCCTTTGAATCTGAGCCTTGCGGGTCTGTTATGAAGTCGGTTGAAGAGCAGCTAGCGCTGATCAAGCGTGGTGCGGAAGAACTATTGGTCGAGTCCGAGCTGATCGAAAAGCTCAAGCGTGGGCAGCCGCTACGTATCAAGGCTGGTTTCGACCCGACGGCACCGGATCTGCATCTGGGGCACACCGTTCTGATCAACAAGCTGCGTCAGTTCCAGGAGCTGGGGCACCAGGTCATCTTCCTTATAGGTGATTTCACCGGGATGATCGGTGATCCGAGTGGGAAGAGCGCGACACGTCCGCCGTTGACTCGCGAGCAGGTGCTCGAGAATGCCGAAACCTATAAGGCTCAGGTTTTCAAGATTTTGGATCCGACCAGGACCGAGGTGGCGTTCAACTCTACCTGGATGGATAAGATGGGGCCTGCGGACTTCATTCGCCTCACCTCGCAGTACACCGTGGCCCGTATGCTTGAGCGCGATGACTTTGACAAGCGCTACACGACCAATCAGCCGATTGCCATTCATGAGTTCCTCTATCCGCTGGTCCAGGGGTATGACTCGGTTGCGTTGCGCGCCGATGTCGAGCTTGGTGGTACTGACCAGAAGTTCAACCTGTTGATGGGGCGTGAGCTGCAGCGTGGCTATGGCCAGGAGGCCCAGTGCATCCTGACCATGCCGTTGTTGGAGGGGTTGGATGGTGTGAAGAAGATGTCCAAGTCTTTGGGCAACTATGTCGGCATCCAGGAAGCGCCGGGAGTCATGTATGGCAAGCTGGTTTCCATACCTGATGCGCTGATGTGGCGCTATTTCGAATTGCTTAGCTTCCGCTCCATGGATGAGATCAGTGCGTTCCGCGCGGACGTCGAGGCTGGAGCTAACCCGCGGGATATCAAGATCAAGCTGGCCGAAGAGATAGTCGCTCGCTTCCATGGTGAAGAGGCTGCGGCTAATGCTCACCGTGCAGCAGGTAATCGCATGAAGGATGGTGAATTGCCAGATGATTTGCCTGAGATCGAGTTGGCTGTCAGCGAAGATATGCCGATTGCGGCTGTTCTTAATAAAGCGGGGCTGGTTAAAAATGCGGCGGTAGCGCGAGACCTCCTGGGGTCGGGTGGGGTGCGCGTGGATGGTGAGGTTGTTGATCGCACCTATATATATAAGCTGGGTGCTACCCATGTCTGCCAGGCGGGTAAGAAGGCTTTTGCACGCATTACGCTGAAACCGGAATAAATTGAAAATAGGTGTTGACGGCAGATTCTGAGTCTCTATAATTCGCCCCACTTCCGGCGCAGTCGAAACGGAAAACTCCTTGAGATTCAATGAGTTAAGTAGT
>NZ_JAIWKS010000049.1 GCF_021271205.1 Pseudomonas uvaldensis | reverse complement strand
GGGCAGGGTCTTGAGCTGCAGCCGCCCGGTCGCGTCGCGCTGGTAACGCGTGAGCCTTTGGCTGCCGTCATCGCCGAACTCGGTTTTCTCCAGCAGGTGTCCGTTGAGGTCGTAGGCATAGGCCGTGCGTTGGCCGTCGAAGCCTGTTTGCTGTCGGATCAGGCCGTTGGGCGTGTAGTCCAACTGATATTTTTCGCCGGATTCGTTCTCGATTTCCGTCAGCAGCAGCCGCGCCGAGTCGTAGCGGTACTTCAGTTCGCTGCCATCGGGGTTGAGACGACGGGTGATCAGGTGCAGGTCGTCGGCATACTCGTAGCGGGTGACGCGCCCCTGTTCGTCGCGTGCTTCGGTGACCTTGCCGTAGGCGTTGTAGCGCCAGGCGCGGGTGGCGCCGTTGGGC
>NZ_JAIWKS010000048.1 GCF_021271205.1 Pseudomonas uvaldensis | reverse complement strand
ACCCAACGGCGCCACCCGCGCCTGGCGCTACAACGCCTACGGCAAGGTCACCGAAGCACGCGACGAACAGGGCCGCGTCACCCGCTACGAGTACGCCGACGACCTGCACCTGATCACCCGTTGTCTCAATCCCGATGGCAGCGAACTGAAGTACCGCTACGACTCGGCGCGGCTGCTGCTGACGGAAATCGAGAACGAATCCGGCGAAAAATATCGGCTGGACTACACGCCCAACGGCCTGATCCGACAGCAAATCGGCTTCGACGGCCAACGCACGGCCTATGCCTACGACCTCAACGGGCACCTGCTGGAGAAAACCGAGTTCGGCGATGACGGCAGTCAAAGGGTCACGCGTTACCAGCGCGACGCGACCGGGCGGCTGCAGCTCAAGACCCTGCCT
>NZ_JAIWKS010000047.1 GCF_021271205.1 Pseudomonas uvaldensis | reverse complement strand
CTGGGCACGCAGGTCGGCTGCGGATGGCTGCGCGTCTTCTTTGGCGATCACATAAGCCACCAGGCGCTTGTCACCCGGTTCGTCCTCACGGGCGATGACCACGGCCTCGCTGACGCCTTCGCAGGCCGCCAGCGTAGCTTCGATTTCACCCAGCTCGATACGGAAACCACGGATCTTCACCTGGTCGTCGTTACGGCCCAGGTACTCGATACTGCCGTCCGCCAGCCAGCGACCCAGGTCACCGGTCTTGTACATCCGTGCGTTCGGTTCACGGCTGAACGGGTTGGCGAGGAAGCGCTCGGCCGTCAGCTCGTCGCGGTTCAGGTAGCCACGGCTGACGCCTGCGCCACCCACGTACATCTCGCCCGCCACGCCCACCGGCACCGGCTCGCGCAGGGCGTCGAGCACGTACAACTGCAAGTCAGGGATGCGCTTGCCGATGGGGCTG
>NZ_JAIWKS010000046.1 GCF_021271205.1 Pseudomonas uvaldensis | reverse complement strand
TTGGGCACGCAGGTCGGCTGCGGATGGCTGCGCGTCTTCTTTGGCGATCACATAAGCCACCAGGCGCTTGTCGCCCGGCTCGTCTTCACGAGCGATGACCACCGCTTCGCTGACACCTTCGCAGGCCGCCAGCGTGGCTTCGATCTCGCCCAGCTCGATACGGAAACCACGGATCTTCACCTGGTCGTCGTTACGGCCCAGGTACTCGATGCTGCCGTCCGCCAGCCAGCGACCCAGGTCACCGGTCTTGTACATCCGTGCGTTCGGTTCACGGCTGAACGGGTTGGCGAGGAAGCGCTCGGCCGTCAGCCCGTCACGGTTCAGGTAGCCACGGCTGACGCCTGCGCCACCCACATACATCTCGCCCACCACGCCCACCGGCACCGGCTCGCGCTGGGCGTCGAGCACGTACAACTGCAAGTCAGGGATGCGCTTGCCGATGGGGCTC
>NZ_JAIWKS010000045.1 GCF_021271205.1 Pseudomonas uvaldensis | reverse complement strand
TGCCAGGATGGTGCCGCTGGCATTGATCACCGACACACGGACTTCATCGTCGCCGCCACCGGCCTGTTCGATGATAGTGGGGGTGTACCCCATGGCGACGTTGTAGATATCGTCACCAGCCCCCCCTTCCAGCCGTACCCCTGTGGCTATGGTGTACGGGCCTGCGGAGAGCACGTCGTTAAAGGTAGAACCTATGACGGTTTCGATACCCGTTAAAATCGTGCCTTCAGCGTCTCCGCCCGTTCCTGCGGTTCCGGTCCCCAGGCGGATATTAACGTTTACTCCGGCAGTCGAGCCTGAGTAGTCGACCGTGTCGACCCCGGCACCGCCGTCGAAATCCATACCATTACCATCGCCAATGAACATGTCGTTGAAGTTCGAGCCCCTGATCACCTCGATGTCGGTGTAGGTATCACCTGTCGCGATCCCGGAATAAACGCCCGTCTTGAGATTGATGGTCACAGCTTCCTTGCTGTCGGTATAACCCGCTATGTCATAGCCGGCACCGCCG
>NZ_JAIWKS010000044.1 GCF_021271205.1 Pseudomonas uvaldensis | reverse complement strand
GGCTTGCCCGCGATGGCATCGCCTCGGTATCAGGATAAACCGAGGTGTCTGCATCGCGGGCAAGCCTTGCTCCCACAGAGCTCGCTCCCACAAGTGTTACTTCATTCTGGCCCAGCGCTTTAGCAGCACTTCGGCCCGCCCTTGCCGCCGTAACGGGCTTCCTGGCGTTCTCGGAAGAACGCCTCGTAGTCCATCAGCGGCTTGTCCGGGTGCTTGGTTTGCATGTGCTCGACGTAGTTGTCGTAGTCAGGCATGCCGACCATCAGGCGGGCGGCCTGACCGAGGTATTTACCCAGGCGACTCAAGTCATTGAACATCGTTGCAATCCTCTGGTTACGCGTCCGGCAGGGCCTGGAATGGCGCTTCCTTGTCCGTGCGTTCTTTCGTGCTCCAGGCGGCGACGCCGACCTTGAGCGCGTAGAACAGGATGCTCAGCACCACGAACAGGAACAACACCGTCAGCGTCGCGTTGGTGTAGGCGTTGAACACCACGTGCTGCATCTGCTCGACGCTCTTGGCCGGGGCCAGGACCTGGCCGGCGGCCAGGGCATCGTTGTACTTGCGCGCCAGGGCCAGGAAGCCGATCGCCGGGTTGGC
>NZ_JAIWKS010000043.1 GCF_021271205.1 Pseudomonas uvaldensis | reverse complement strand
TTGCCATCGTCCACCGTGGCGGTGTGCACGTTGTCGCCACTGATGTAGCGGTTCATCAGGGTCAGGCCCGGCACGCCGACGGCGGCGAAGTTGAAGTCGTGGCGCACCTGCCAGGATTTTTCCTTGGCGTTGTCGTAGCTGGAGTTGTAGCTGTCGTTGGCCAGGGTGCCGCCGCTGGTGCCGTTGACACGCATCCAGGCATCGTCGCCACCGACTTTCTGCAGGCCGACGTAGAAGGTGTTGCCACCGTATTTGGCCGAGAGCATGGCGAAGGCGGTTTTGTTATCCAGGTCACCGGCCAGCGCGCTGCCGTTTTCCTTGCCGATGAAGTAGCCAAGGTTGGCGCCCAGGGTCCAGTCGCCCATGGGCTGGCTGTGGGTCAGGTTGAAATATTGCTGTTGATAGATGTCGGACAGTTCCGCGTACCAGACGCCGACCTGGGTGCGTTTCTCGTTGAAGGCGTATTCGCCGCCGCCGAAGTTGAAGCGGTCGGAGGTGGCGGCCGGACGGCCGTTCATGAACATGTCTTCCATGCTCGCGTCGTTGCGCGGGCTGTTGCCGCGGAACTGACCGCCATACAGACTCAGGCCGCTGATTTC
>NZ_JAIWKS010000042.1 GCF_021271205.1 Pseudomonas uvaldensis | reverse complement strand
CTTGAGCAATGGCGCGGTCATTACTATCGCTGCCGGCCAAACTACCGGCACTGTGGCCGTCGACACCCCGGCCAATGACGTCTACAACAACGGCAGCACCGTCAGTACCACGATTACCGGCGCAACCGGCGGCAACTTCGAAAATCTGGTGCCGAGCACCACGCCTGCGGTGACCACGATTACTGACTCGGCGGACGCCACTGGCCTGACATTGTCGGCTTCTACCGAAGTGACCGAAGGCGGTCAGATCACCTACACCGCGACCCTGACCAACCCGGCGCAAACACCAGTTATCGTGACCTTGAGCAATGGCGCGGTCATCACTATCGCTGCCGGCCAAACTACCGGCACTGTGGCCGTCGATACCCCGGCCAATGACGTCTACAACAACGGCAGCACTGTCAGCACTACCATCACTGGCGCAACCGGCGGCAACTTCGAAAATCTGGTGCCGAGCACCACGCCTGCGGTCACCACAATCACTGATTCGGCGGACACTACCGGCCTGACGCTGAGCGCCAGCGAAACCATCTCCGAAGGCGGCCAGATCACCTACACCGCGACGCTGACCAATCCAGCGCAAACACCAGTGACCGTCACCTTGAGCAATGGCGCGGTCATCACCATCGCTGCTGGTCAAACCACTGGCTCGGTGGCCGTCGATACCCCAGCGAACGACGTCTACAACAACGGCAGCACTGTCAGCACTACCATCACTGGCGCAACCGGCGGCAACTTCGAAAACCTGGTACCGAGCCCCACGCCTGCGGTCACCACGATTACTGACTCGGCGGACA
>NZ_JAIWKS010000041.1 GCF_021271205.1 Pseudomonas uvaldensis | reverse complement strand
GGGCTGACGCCGGAACACCTGGCCTACGTGATCTACACCTCCGGCTCCACCGGTCAGTCCAAGGGCGTGATGGTCGAGCACCGTTCGGTGTTCAACTTCTGGCAGGTGATGACCCGTACTACCCACCGGCATTGCCCGACCCCGGCCACCGTGGCCCTCAATGCCGGCTTCTTCTTCGACATGTCGATCAAGGGCATCGCCCAGCTGTTCTCCGGCCATCGCCTGGTGATCATCCCGCAACTGATCCGCGCCAGCGGCCAGGAACTGCTGGACTTCCTCGAACAGCACCAAGTCCACGCCTTCGACTCCACCCCGTCGCAGCTCGACACCCTGCTCGCCGCCGGCCTGCTGGAGCGCCAGCGCTACCAGCCGGTCAGCGTGCTGCTCGGTGGCGAAGCGATCAATGCCGCGACCTGGGAGAAGCTGCGCAACTGCCAGACCATCCGCTTCTACAACATGTACGGCCCCACCGAATGCACGGTGGACGCGACCATCGACCTGATCCGCGACCTCGGCGAGCGCCCGAGCATCGGCCGGCCGTTTGCCAACGTGCAGGTCCATGTGCTGGATGCGCGGGGTGAACCGGCGCCGCTGGGCGTGGCCGGGGAAATCCACATCGGCGGTGTCGGCGTGGCCCGGGGTTACCTGAACCGGCCGGAACTGAGCGCCGAACGCTTCATCGCCGACCCGTTCAGCAGTGACCCGAATGCACGCCTGTACAAGACCGGCGACCTGGGTCGCTGGCTGGCCGACGGCACGCTGGAATACCTGGGCCGCAATGACTTCCAGGTGAAGATCCGTGGCTTCCGTATCGAATTGGGTGAGATCGA
>NZ_JAIWKS010000040.1 GCF_021271205.1 Pseudomonas uvaldensis | reverse complement strand
AAGGTGGTCTGGAGCAAGCGACCGACGGCATCCCATTGGTAATGGGTCACCCCGCCGTGCTCGTCCTGGCGAGTCAGCAACCGCCCGAGGGCGTCGTAGGCAAACAGCCGTTGGCTGCCGTCCGGCAGGGTTTCTTCCGTCAGCTGGCCCAGGCGACTGCGGGTGAAGCGGTGTTCGCTGTGGTCCGGGTAGCGGATCGAGCGCAGTTGCCCGTGGTCGTCGTAGGCGTACGCGGTGCTTTGCTGATCTGGGTCGATGAGCTCGATCACGTCGCCGCGGTCGTTGCGCCGGTAGGTCCAGACGGCGTTGCCACGCGAACGCGCGTGCAGGAAACCGTTGCGGTATTCGTAGGACGTCGGCGTGTCTTCAGGTGGAATCAGCGCCACCAGCCGCCCGGCTTCGTCGTAGCGGTATTCGGTAACGGCCCCCAGCGGGTCCTGTTCGGCGACCAACCGGCCCTGTTCGTCGTAGGCCTTGAGGTGTTCGCCACCGTCGGGCTCGACCTTGCGCACCAGCCGCGCCCGGTCGTCGTGCACGTAGACCTCTTCGCTGCCGTCGAGGTGCCGCACCGTGACGCTGCCGTCCTCACCCCAGCTGTAACGGCTGTCCATCTGCGCGAACGAGGCCCAGTGGCGGATGCAGCGGGCCAATCGCCCGGTCCCTTGCCACTCCCAGAAGAAACTCGCGCCGCCGGCCAGTTGCCGCTGGAGGATGACGTGGGCGTCGTCGTAGTCGTAGCGCTCGCTTTCGCCGGCAGCATTGGTCGCTTCGATCAGCCGCCAACGGGCGTCGTAGCGGTAGGACACCAGCGTCTGTTCGGTACGCCAGGCCTCGTCCAGGGTCAGGGCCGGGCGGAAACTCTGATAATCGATGGCAATGAGATGACGATGTTCGTAACGCAGGCGCAGGCAGCGGCCGGCACCGTTGTCCAGGCGGCTGATGTCGCCGTAGATGTTGCGCTGAATGCTGAGGCGGTTGTCGTGGCGGTCGCTGAGGGCGGTCAGAC
>NZ_JAIWKS010000004.1 GCF_021271205.1 Pseudomonas uvaldensis | reverse complement strand
AAATTCCGAAACCCCTATCTGCTGATGCAGGTAGGGGTTTTGTTTTGCCCGTAGGAAAAGTTTGTAGGAAAGTTCGTTACGAATTTGCACGGTTATTTTCGAGCCGGAGCACTAGAATAGCCTCACCTTAGCTGAGCCAGAGCTCTTTATGTCAGATCCGTTGGACACTCGCGAGTTGTCAGATCTCCCCCTGAATGATCTGGTGGCTTGCCATGAATGCGATCTGTTGATGCGCAAGCCTCAATTGGCCCATGGTGAAAAAGCCGAATGTCCCCGTTGTGGTTATGAGCTCTACGCCCACCGTCATAATGTGGTCGAACGCAGTCTTGCCTTGGTCATCGCCGCTCTGTTGTTGTATGTGCCGGCGAACTTTTTACCCATCATGCAACTCCATCTGCTCGGACAATCCTCTCAGGACACCGTCTGGAGCGGTGTGGTTGGTCTGTACGATACCGGCATGCAAGGCATAGCCGTGGTGGTATTCCTGTGCAGCATGGGCATACCGTTGCTCAAGCTGCTTTGTCAGCTGACGGTGTTGCTGACCATTCGCTGTAATGTCGGCCGTAGTTATGGGTTATTGCTCTACCGCATTTATCACCATCTACGGGATTGGGGGATGCTTGAGGTTTACCTCATGGGCGTACTGGTGGCCATCGTCAAGCTGGCGGACATGGCGGCTATCACCGTAGGTCTTGGCCTGGTGTGCTTTATCAGTTTACTGCTGGTTCAAGTCTGGCTGGAGGTGGTGATGTCACCCCATCAGATTTGGCAAGCATTATCAGGAGAGGACGATCATGCGGGCGATTGATGCAGGGATTCTGATCTGTACCGAATGCCACGAATTGAATCGGTTGAACGCCGATGCCCACGGACAGACCTGCACCCGTTGTGGCGCGCTGGTTCATCCCCGCCGCCCCAACAGCCTCATGCGCACCTGGGCCTTGTTGATCACCGCCGCGATTCTCTACATACCCGCCAATATGTTGCCGATCATGACGATCAACTCACTGGGCCAAGGTGCCCCGAGTACCATCATGGCCGGTGTGATCGAGTTGGTGCAGCATGGCATGATTCCCATTGCCGCTGTGGTGTTCATCGCCAGTATCCTGGTGCCGACTTTCAAGCTGGTGGGCATTGCCTTGTTGCTGATCTCCATACAGCGACACCAGCCCATGTCCGCACGGCAACGCATCCTCATGTACCGCTTTATCGAGTTCATCGGTCGCTGGTCGATGCTCGATATTTTCGTGATCGCCATTTTGGTGGCAGTGGTGAATTTCGGACGACTCGCCAGTGTCGAAGCCGGGCTCGGCGCGATCGCTTTTGCCAGCGTAGTGATTATGACAATGATTGCCGCAGTAACCTTCGATCCCCGACTGATTTGGGATAACACGGAGTCGGATAACGACCATGACTGATTTGCCAACCGCTAAAACCCGACCGGCCTCCAATTGGTCGGCCATTTGGGTCTTGCCGCTGATTGCCCTGATCATTGGGGGCTGGCTCGCCTGGCGGGCTTATAACGAAACCGGGATTGAAATCAGCGTGCGCTTTGAAAGCGGCGAAGGTATCCAGGTCAACAAGACCGAAGTTGTCTACAAAGGTATGACGGTCGGTAAAGTGAAGGACCTTACGCTCGATGACGAAGGCAGCTCCAAGGGCGTGGTTGCGACCGTCGAGATGAACAAAGACGTCGAGCAGTACCTCAAGACGGGTACACGTTTCTGGCTGGTCAAGCCAAGCGTTACCCTGGCAGGGATCACTGGCCTGGAAACCCTGGTATCGGGTAACTACGTGGCGATCAGTCCGGGTGAAGGAGAGTCCAGTCGCAAGTTCAAGGCCTTGGCCGAGGAGCCGCCGCTGTCGGATGCCAAGCCAGGTTTGCATTTGACCATCAAGGCTGACCGCCTGGGCTCGCTGGACCGGGGCAGCCCCGTGTTCTACAAGCAGATTCAGGTCGGACAAGTGAAAAGCTATCAGCTGTCCGAAGATCAGAATACGGTCGAAATAAAGGTTTTCATCGAACCGACCTATGCCAGCCTGGTGCGCAAACACACGCGCTTCTGGAATGCCAGCGGCATCAGCATCGATGCCAACCTTTCGGGTGTGAAGGTGCGCAGCGAATCCCTGGCCAGTATCGTGGCCGGTGGTATTGCATTCGCCACGCCGGAGAGCCGCAAGGACAGCCCTCCGACGGACCCGAGCCTGCCGTTTCGTCTCTACGAAGACTTTGACGCAGCGGCCGCCGGCATTCGGGTGAAGGTCAAACTCAGTGACTTCGAAGGCTTGCAGGCCGGTCGGACGCCGGTGATGTACAAAGGCATTCAGGTAGGTAGCCTGAAGACCCTCAAGGTCGATCCAGACCTCTCCAGCGCCACCGCCGAATTGACGATGGACCCGTTGGCCGAAGATTACCTGGTGACGGGAACCCAGTTCTGGGTAGTCAAACCTTCGATCTCCCTGGCCGGTATTACGGGCCTGGAAGCGTTGGTCAAGGGGAATTACATTGCCGTGCGCCCAGGGGACAAGGGCAGCGCACCACAGCGCGAGTTCGAAGCCCGGGCCAAGGCGCCGCCGCTGGACTTGCGTTCGCCGGGCTTGCACTTGGTGCTGCTCACCGAGAATCTCGGATCACTGGAGGTCGGCAGTCCGGTTCTCTACAAGCAGGTCAAAGTCGGGTCGGTGCAGAGCTACCAGTTCTCTCGCAAGAAGAAGCAATTGATTATTGGCGTGCACATCGAGAAGGAGTACGAAGGGCTGGTCAACGGTTCGACGCGATTCTGGAACGCCAGCGGCGTCACTCTCACGGGCGGCTTGACGGGGGGCATCCAGGTCAAGAGCGAATCGCTGCAAAGCCTGATGGCCGGTGGTATCGCTTTCGAGACGCCGGAGCCGAATGTACCGTTGAAAAGACGTATTCCGCGCTTCCGCTTGTTTGAAGACCGCGAGGCCGCGCAGCAAAAGGGAACCGTGGTCACGATCAAGGTCGATCGTGCCGACGGTTTGCGCAGCGGTACTCCGATTCGCTTCAAAGGACTGGATGTGGGCAAGGTCGAGGACGTGGACCTTAGCCCCGACCTGCAATCGGTGCTGCTCACCGCACGTATCACCGAAGTCCCTGAGCGTATCGCCCGGATCGGCAGTCAGTTCTGGGTAGTCAAGCCCGAGCTGGGCTTGATCAAGACGTCGAACCTGGAGACGCTGGTGACCGGTCAATACCTCGAGGTGCAGCCTTCGACGAAGAATCTGGGACCGCAGAAAAACTTCGTGGCCCTTGCCAGCCCACCGGAAACCGCTGTGCCCGAGGCTGGTTTGAGCCTGGTATTGAGCGCGGCCCGCCGAGGCTCGTTGAAGACGGGCGTGCCGGTGACGTATCGCGAAATTACCGTGGGCAAGGTTACGGGTTATGAATTGGGGCAGACGGCGGATCGGGTATTGATCCATATCCTGATCGAGCCCAAGTACGCGCCGCTGGTGCGCAGTGGCACGCGCTTCTGGAACACCAGTGGATTTGGCCTGGACTTCGGTCTGTTCAAGGGCGCAACGGTGAGGACCGAGTCGCTGGAGACGTTGATCCAGGGCGGTGTTGCTTTCGCAACACCGGATGGCGAGAGCATGGGCAGTCCGGCCCGGCCGGAGCAGACCTTCCCCCTGTTCGATAAGTTTGAAGATGAATGGCTGACCTGGGCGCCGAAGATCAAGCTCGGTAAGTGACGGGTCTGGCGTTTCGACGCCATCGCGAGCCTGCTCGCGATAGGGCCATCAGACCACAGGCGATAAAAAGGCCGCGATCCAATGGATCGCGGCCTTTTTTCATTCCCGGCTCTTCACCTTACACCGGATCCAGCTCCGGCTCGTCGGCTTCTACGTTCACCGTGGCCTTCACCGCATCACGACGACGGATGTACTTCCAGTCCGCTTCGTCGATGTAGATACCGTTCGGGCCACTGCCGCCTTCCAGGTCGATGGCGACACTGGCGCAGACCTGCGGCTTCACGCTGGCGAGAATCGGTACGAAGCCCAATTGGAGGCTGGTTTCCAGCAGGGCTGCCTGGTTCTTCTCGTCGATGTCCGCCGCCTCGTCCAGGTAATACGGCAAGCGCACGCGGCCGGCTTGTTCGCGGTCCATCAGGTGCAGCAACAGGTACATGTTGGTCAGCGCCTTGATGGTCATGGTCGTGCCGTTGGACGCTGCGCCGTCGATGTCGGTGTGGATCACCGGCTGGCCGTTGACCTTGGTGATCTCGAACGCCAGTTCGAACAGGTCTTTGAGACCGAGCTGGTTGTGGTTCGCCGCCACCAGCCGCGCCAGGTATTCCTTGGCTTCTTCGTTCTTGTTGTCCTGCTCGGCACTCTGGCTGAGATCGAACACCGACAGGGTTTCGCCTTCTTCGTACTGGCCGGCGCTGTGGATGATCTGGTCGATGTGCTTTAGGGCTTCCTTGTTCGGCGCCAGGACGATGCGGAAGCTCTGCAGGTTGGACACCTGGCGTTTGTTGATCTCGCGGTTGAACAGCGCCAGTTGATGTTCAAGGCTGTCGTAGTCGCTGCGAATGTTGCGCAAGGTCCGGGCGATGTCGGTCACCGCTGCACGGCGAGCCTTGCCCAGGGTCAGGGCTTCGTCGGTGCGGTGGGCATAGGCGTTGATCAACAGCTGCAGGCGCCGCTCCATGTCGTCTTCGCTGTCGAACTTGGCCACGCCCTTGAGGCGCACCTGGGCGTACAGCGCTTCGATCTGGCCGTCGATGCGCAACAGGCCCTGCCAGCTGTCCTGATAGTCATTGAGCAGTGGCAACAGGTTGTCCATGGAATCATCGACCGGGTCCATGAACGGCGTGCCGAACGGCAGGTCCGCCGGCAACAGGTGGCGACGGCGCAGGGCATCGTCGAGGGTGCGTTGCTTGGCTTCCAAGTCGGCGATCTGCCGGCCCACCAGTTGCAACTTGGCCGACAACTGCTGGACGCGTTCGGTGAAGGCGTCGCTGGAGCGCTTGAGTTCGTCCTGGGCCGCTTCCATCTGCGCCAATTGCTCGAGCTTCTCGCCTTCTTCGGCGCTCAGGGTCTGGGTGCGGCGGAAGTCCTCGAGGGCTTTCTGTGCGTCCAGGACCTGCTGGTACAGCGCCTCGGTCTGGGTCTTGCTAGCGGCACGGTCGGCGGCCACGGCTTGCTGGGTCTTGAGCTGCTTGAGCTCTTTCTCCAGGCGTTCCTTTTGATCCCGCAGCGCGGCGCGGTCGGCCAGGGCCTGCAATGCTGGCGGCTCGATGTGGGACAGGTCAATGGACAGGCCCGGCACTTCGAAACGCTCGCCCTTGAAGCCGTCGAGGATCAGTTCCACGGATTTGACCCAGTCGCCGTTCTCATCCAGGGCGATGCCATGCTCGCCCAGCGGCAGGCTGAACAGGGCACTGTTGAACAGGCGCATCAGACGCTCGACGTCCTGTTGTGAGAATTCTTCCCGCAGGCGGGCATAGCTGTTGTTGTCGGCGTGATCGAGTTGCTGCTTGACCGACTTCAAGCGCTTTTCCAGGTCCCGCAGGCGTTCTTCCAGGTCTTCAGCGCTGAACTGCCGGGACTGGGCCAGGGCGCCGGCCAGCTCATCGTGGGCGTCCTTGGCGGCGAGCAGTTGCTGCTCCAGCACCTTGACGTCATCCACCAGGGCAAAGCGATGCTTGAGCACCGACAGCTCGCCGAGCCAGCGTTGGATGCCTGTGATCTCACGCTCCAGGCGCATCAGCTCCTGGGTGCTGCCGCGCTGGTCGTTCTGCAGCGAGTCCTGTTCGTTGCGGTAGTGTTCGGCCTGGATGGTCAGCTCTTCCTTGCGTGCACTGGCGTAATCCGACCAGGTGCCGAGCAGCGAGTCGAGCAAGGGAGAGAGGCGATGCAACTTGCCGCGCAGGATGTCGCGCTGCTTCACGCCGCTGGCCAGGGCCTCCACCAGCGGACCAGCCGCCACCAGAGAGTTGTAGTCCTGCTCCATGCGTCGTACGTCGCGGAAGGCCTCTTCGCACGCGGCGATGTAATCCACGCTGCCGGAACGCAGGCTGTGTTCGAACGCATCGAGGAACAATTGCTTGAGCTTGGCCGCGGTGATTTCACGCATGTGCAACAGGTTGATGAACAGTGCGCGGAAGGTCTTGAGGCTTTGTTCGCTGGTGGAGCGCAGTGGGATCAGCGTCAGGTCCAGGGGAATGGATGTGTGACCACCCACCAGCAGGCGCCGCAGTTCATCCGGTTTGAGCTCGTAGGCCTTGAGGCCTTCGCGCTCCAGGTTGGTGAACAGCTCTTTCTGCCGCAGGCACGTGTCATTTTTTTGATAGTGGGCCAGGTCCAGTTTGCCGGCATAGGCAAAGAACTGGTGCCCGAAACCGCCGCCGGGGCCGCGACCGACCACGCCAATCACGTGCGGGCCATGGGGCAGGGCGACTTCCACCAGGATGTAGCTGGTGTCCGAGGCGAAGTAGAAACGCCGGGATTGTTCCAGGCTGTACTTGCCGAAGCTCATGTCCGACATGCGCGCCAGGATCGGGAACTGCAAGGCGTTGATCGAGGCGGATTTACCTAGGTTGTTCGCGCCGTACACCGACAGCGGTTCTTCCAGCGGGAACAAGCCAAGGCTGTAGCCGGCGGTGTTCAAAAGGGCAAAGCGGCGGATGCCGTAGCGTTCCTTGCTCATGCGTCGGTCTCCTGTTCTTCGGCAATGGCGCGGGCCAGTGCGTCTTCTTCGCTTTCACCTTCGAATTCGCTGAGGTCCAGCGGATCATCGGTTTGCAGCAGTTTTTCGTCGCTGTCTTCGTCGACCAATACCGGTACCGGTAACGGCAACACACTGTGCAGGCTGGCGGCCAAGTCGCGGTCCTGCTGGACCGACAGGCAGACGTCGAGGAACCGATGCATCGGCGGCAGGAAGCGATACACGCCGTTTTCCTCGCTGGCGAAGCCCAGTTGAGTCATGCGGCGCATGATTTTTTCTTCCAGCTCTTCCTGGGTCTGCACTTCGGCCTGGATAAACAGGTCGCGGTACTTTTCCAGCAGCGACGGCAATTCGTCGCGGCCCAGGCTGCCACCGTCGAGCACGGCGATCGGGTCGCGGCCCTGGTCGGCCAGGTGCTCGACCAGGATGAAGGTGAACAGGGCCAGGCGCTGGGCGGTCTTGTTCACCGCAGCGGCGGCCAGGTCCGGTACGAAGTAGTAGAAGCCACGGGTGTCGCACACCAGCTCGAAGCCCAGGGCCTTGAACAGCGTGCGGTACTGGTCCTGGAAGTTCGACAGTTGGGCGTACAGCTCCGGGTCGCGGCGGCTGATGTGATAACCCTTGAACAGCTCGCGGAAGATCGGCGCCAGCTGGGACAGTTCGGATAGATCAAGATGCATTTGGGATGCTCGCAGAATCCTCGGCGGCGTCGCCGGCCGAGAGCAGGGCGAAGGAGCGCAGGCTGACCTGATGCTCGTGTGTGTGGTATTCGCGGCGTTCCAGACGCTCGCGCTTGAAACGTTTTTCCCGCGACAGGCGCGAGAACCAGTACAGCAATTCGTCGGTGGCGCCGTCCGGCTCCTGCTCCAGCAACCAGGTCATCAGGTCCGGCATCGGCAGGGCCTCTTCGCAACGTTCGACCATTTCGCGAACGGTGCGTGGCGCGCGTGGTGCTTCGCCACCCTTGTGGGTCTTGTGGGATTTGGGGAAGCGCGCCGGTTTCGGCTCGAAGCGGGCCAGGGCATAGACATAGGCTTCGACCTGGCTGGCACTGCCCAGGAAGGTGCTTTGCGGCCGGGTGAACAACGGCATGGCGGCTTGCGGCACGGCGTCGATGCCTTTGCGGCGAATGGCGGCCAGGGCCAGTGCGGCGCCACGGGTGACAGCGTTGTGGCGGCGGGCTTCTTCGCGCAGCGGCAGGAGCAGCTCGCGGGCATGGCGCAGGGTCAACTGGGCGCTGGTCTGCATCTCCAGGATGCGCGCGTGGGTGCGCAGCAGCATGTCGTCATCGACGAGGTGACCGAGACGCTGCTGTTCGGTGAGCATGCGCAACAGCACGTTCTCGACCTTGCGCACGCCTTGCTCGAACGCGCCGTCGGCGTTCACCAGTTGGATCATCGGCTCGACGTATTCGTCCCAGGTCGCCAGGACTTCGGCGTAGCGCTGGCGCAGAGGAATCTGCCGGTCGCTGGTCTTGGCGCGTTCGGCGACCGACACCAGCGCCTGCTCATCGTTGGCGAGTTTTTTGAGTACGTCGCGCACGCGCATGTCCAGCAGGCGCAGCTGGCGGGCCAGGTCGTTGCCGTCGCGCACGTCGAAGGCGTCCTGGATGTAGCCGGCCAGGCGTTCGAGGTGGCGCAGGTAGGCTTCGATCTCCAGGCACAGGCCCAGGCGGTGCTCGCGGCGCAGGTACGCAAGGAAATCATGGATCTGGGCGTTGAGCTCGAAGCGGTTCGGGCTTTTCGCCACCGGTACGAGGATATCCAGGCGGATCCACACGTCCAGCAGGTTGGTGATGTCCTGGGGCGTGCTGTCCAGTTGTTGGGCGGCCAATTGTGAACGCAATTCGTTGAGGCTCAGGGTGCCCTGGTCGAAGTGCTCGCACAAAGGTTCAAGCAATGCCCAGTGTTCGGCAAGGGCGCGCAAGACGCGCTTGGGTTCGATCATCGCAATGGCCGTCGGGTTGGCAATTAAAAGCGGTAATTGTACTGCATCGGACCGGTTGCGATTCACCCCTGAGACGGACTGTCGTTTTGTATCGTTCGACGATTGAATCAACGGGGAAGCGATTCGCGTCGAAGGGCGGTAGAATCCCTCCCACTTTCAGTTATCCACAAGTGGCCGACCCTTGCTTATCGAGTCCCGTCGCCGCGCCTATCTGACCGCCATGCAGGTGGTCACCTGGCTGCCGCGTACCGAATTGCCATTTGCCGCCCCGTCGCGGCTCGAGCTGCTGGAAGCGCTCGAGCCGGCGCACGCCGAGCCGGCCGTGACGACGCCTGTCGCCAAGACCGTTGCCGAACCGCCGCCATCGGTCGAACGGCCGAAAATCGAGGTTCCTCGCCCCTCGGCTGCCGCCCGTGCGCCTGTCAAACCGGCAGAGGAGGTACAAGAGACGCCTGTCCCGGTCAGGGTCGCCCCGGTCCCGCCACCGCGCTTCAGCCTGCAATTGCTGCGGGCCGGGCGTTGCCTGCTGTTGGTGGAGCTGCCCACGGGGGAGCCGTTCCAAAGCCGTGATCCGGCCTACCTGCTGCTCAAGGACATGCTGCGCGCCGCCGGCCTGCCGGACAGCCCGCAGATCGTCGGCGAACCGGTGCGCTGGCCGTTGTTGTCCCGTGGGACGATGGACCAGGGACCGGAGGCGGCGCGGGATTTCGTCCAGGGCTTCGTGTCGGCGCGGCTCGAAGACGCGCCCTGTGTATGTCTTTGGTTGATCGGCCTGCCGGCGGTGAAATTTGCCGGGGAGGCAGATGCCGAAGCGTTCAACCGCGAACTGCAGATCGAGGGGCTGGGCTCGGCTTGGGCACTGCCTGGATTGGAACTGTTAATGGAAACGCCACAGCGCAAGGCTGAAGTCTGGCAAGCCATGCGCCGGCTGATGGCGCGCTGGAAAGAATCGAATGAGTGACGCTGTATCGTTCCGCCCGATGACCGAGGCGGACCTCGACGCTGTGCTGAAAATCGAATACGCGGCTTATAGCCACCCTTGGACCCGAGGGATCTTTCTCGACGGGTTGGGCAAATACCAGATCTGGTTGATGTTCGAAGGCCAGCAGCAGGTAGGCCATGGTGTCGTGCAGATCATTCTCGACGAAGCGCACCTGCTCAACATCACCGTCAAGCCGGAAAACCAGGGCCGGGGACTGGGCTTGCGCCTGCTGGAGCATTTGATGTCGATTGCCTGCAAGGCCGAGGCCCGGGAGTGCTTCCTGGAGGTGCGCGACAGCAATCGCACGGCGTTCCGCCTATATGAGCGCTATGGCTTCAACGAGATCGGCCGGCGGCGCGATTACTACCCGGCGGTGGGTGGGCGTGAAGATGCGGTGGTGATGGCCTGCACATTGGTGGAGTGATGCCCCAACGGCATGAAGCGAGCCCCTGTGGGAGCGGGCTTGCTCGCGAAAGCGGTGGGTCAGCTTGCATCTTTGCAACATGTGACGCCGCTTTCGCGAGCAAGCCCGCTTGCACAAGGGATTTACGGTGACTGTCGGTATTTAGCGCTTGCCATCCAGCGGATCGACCTGCGCCATCTCCGCCTCGTCCAACCCATCGCCCCCGCCGATGTCATTTTCACCCACCACGCTCAGATCCCAGTCAGCCTGTTCGTCTTCGCCGGCCTCGTGGGCATCCCGGGCGCCGTCTTCGCGGATGAGGGTTTCGGGGCTCATGTCATCGTCGGTCGGTTGGCGATCGTCCATGGACGCGCCCGTCAGGCCTGCTTCGCGTACGCGTTCAGGGGGGATCAGCTGTTCGCGCTCGTCTTCCGGCAGTTCGTCACCGATTCTCGCACTGGGCTGTTCGTCATCGAACTCCAGCTCATGCATCGAGCCCATGCGGTCTTCGTTGTCGTCGATGGGTTCCGGTTGCGCCGCATCGAAAGGACGTCGTGAATCATTCATGGCTATTCCTCATGCTGTGGGCCTCTAATGGGTGGACCCGCAGCCAGGCCGGGAATTCCAACGACATTAATGAAGTGACCTCGACCGGCGGTGTGGTGTCCAACATGCGGACTATTCTCGAGGGCTGGATAGCATGAACGAACTACAAGATCTGATTGATAACAACGCGCGCTGGGCCGATGCGATCAAGCAGGAGGATCCTGACTTCTTCGCCAAGCTGGCCCGTCAGCAGACCCCGGAATACCTGTGGATCGGCTGTTCCGATGCGCGAGTGCCGGCCAACGAGATCGTCGGCATGCTGCCGGGCGATCTGTTCGTGCACCGTAACGTGGCCAACGTGGTGCTGCACACCGACCTCAACTGCCTGTCGGTGATCCAGTACGCGGTTGACGTGCTCAAGGTCAAACACATCCTGGTCACCGGCCACTACGGTTGTGGCGGCGTTCGCGCCTCGATGCAGGACCGGCAACTGGGCCTGATCGATGGTTGGCTGCGCTCGATCCGCGACCTGTACTACGAACATCGCGAGGCATTGGCGCAATTGCCAACCGAAGAGGAACGCGTCGACCGTCTGTGCGAACTCAACGTGATCCAGCAGGTGGCCAACGTCGGCCATACCAGCATCGTCCAGAACGCATGGCACCGTGGACAGAAACTGTCGATTCACGGTTGCATCTACGGCATCAAGGACGGGCGCTGGAAAAGCCTGGACACCACGATCAGCGGTTTCGAGCAATTGCCGCCGCAGTATCGCCTGCGTCCGGTGGGCGCGCCCTGATCCCAGGTTCCGTGGCAGCAGGCGTCAGTCGCGATGGCAGCGACGGCGCCAGCGCTTGAGGAACTTCATGCCTTGCTCGTTGGGTGGTTCGTCATAACCGGTGATCCACCCGTGGCAGTTGGAGGAACCGCACCGGCAGGCAAACTGCCGGTACAGTTTCGGCTCCGTGCTGGCGTAGTCCATGCTCAGGCTGTCGCCTTCCTGTATGGGCGTCAGGGACCATAGCCATAATTCGCTCATGTCCAAAAAGACATTCGGATTGCAGGAGTGTGCCAGCAATCCGGCGAAGCGTGGGTCATACATGTGGATTTCCGGCAGGATCTGCAGGGTGTGCAGGCGTCGTCGCCCCAACAGAAGCCCTGATACACGACACATTCGTTCCATGGGGGCGAAGCGCTTGAGTGAGACGATTCCGCTGCCGCGCCCGTTGGCGGTGCGTAGCACTTCGAAATCGCGCGCAGACGGATAACCCAGGCGAGTGCTGAGTTCTTTTTCCGGGTAGATACAGTCCCGGTTCTGTGAACTGGCTCTATCGGTCACAAAAATGCTCATGACGGTCCTTGTCGGTGCGCAACACCCGACTTACTGGCGCTGGATCCTTCCAGCGTCGTGATTGACCCGAATAGTGTCGCCCCGATCAAGGGCGCTATCTACTGTCAACTCTGACAGGTGCCCATAGGGCTTTTCCCGCATGAGCGCAGGCTGATGCGGGAAAGCCATGAGATTTACACCGGTTCGGACGGCAATGGCATCGGCGTTTTCAACTGCGGGAGCTGCGATTTGATCGCCGGCGTCTCGCATTTCTGGGCCGCTTCAGCCGGCGTCAATTTGCGAACCGAGGTGTAGAACAACTCGCAGGTCTTCTCCTTTTGCGTGACTTGCCAGGTCTGGGTGCATTGGTTCAGCAACGTGGTCGGATCGGTGCCCGGCTTGCTGCCCATCCCGGCCTGCCAGCACGCTGCGCTCAAATCCTGACCCATGACCTTCAGGCCCGCCGCATCCGCCTTGGCCTGGTCCCCGTCATAGCTCTCCGGATCGGCGGCGTACCAGATGTAGCTGGGGTGGTTGGAGCCTAGCACCGGCACCTTCAGCCCCGCCGCCGGGGTGATGGTCGCCAGGCCAAGCACGCCGACCGTCGGGCCGTATTGTGTCTTGATCCAGTTTCGCACCGGGGCACCGAAGGCCACCATTGGCAACGCGGCTCCGCTGGTGCCCTGGCTGACTTGCTTGACCATGGTGGTCTGGTAGTCAGTGAAATAGTCGTAGACACCTTCCAGCGCCGAACCGGCATTGGACGGGGCGGCAATCGGCGCGATGTCGATGATGGTCTGGTAGGCCGGTGTCTGGTCGGCGGCGATGCCGTTGACGGTGAGCAGCGTGGCCCAGCGATCCGTGGTGGCCGATTCCAGGTAGTCCTGGGCCTGGGTCAGGGAGTAATCCGGCGGGAAGTGCAGCAGCTCGACACTCTTGCGGTTTTCCAGGGCCATGCCCAGCGGGAGGAACAGGTACCAGTTGTAGGCCCATTTCTTGTCGCCGTTGAGCTTGGTGGCGCCCGTGTAGGCCAGGTCACCGGCGTTTAGCAATGCGGTCAATGGCTGGCCGTAGCTTTTCGGCACGCCGGCTATGTGGGCGTAGACCGTATCATTGTCGCGTTTGACGCTGACCTTGGCCGTGCCGTAGCCGTCGCGTTGCACGCTTTGGGTCAGGTAATGCTCGACGGTCTGTTCCAGGGTCCAGTCGCGAAAGCAGATGACATTGCAGTTGTTGGGATAAGCGAAGAGGCGGGTCACGCGTTCTGTGCTGCCAAGCTGTACATCGATGTCGGCGTGGGCGGTGGCGCTCATGGCCAGGGTGGCAAGAGGAAGCACTGCGAGTTTGAACATGCTCAGATCCTTTTCAGCGTATGGGCCCCTCGAAACAGGGCGCCCCCATACTGAAACAGACCGGGCCGAAGAAAAAGTGGGCCGATGTAAATATCG
The DNA here is from genome assembly GCF_021271205.1 of Pseudomonas uvaldensis. Taxonomy (GTDB): domain Bacteria; phylum Pseudomonadota; class Gammaproteobacteria; order Pseudomonadales; family Pseudomonadaceae; genus Aquipseudomonas; species Aquipseudomonas uvaldensis. The sequence goes on along the minus strand of NZ_JAIWKS010000004.1, from coordinate 579,142 downwards.
GCCCTTTTTTATGGCCTTATGGCATCACTGGTGGCAAATAGGTCAAAGTCGTTCCCAGCGCCCACAGCAATACCAGCACCAGAGGGGTGTGGACCAGCAACTGCACGAAGGAAAACCCGATCAGATCCCGAGCCTTCAACCCTAGTACCCCCAACAGCGGCAACATGTAGAACGGGTTGATCAGGTTCGGCAGCGCCTCGGCGGCGTTGTAGATCTGCACCGCCCAACCCAGGTGATAGTTCAAGTCGTTGGCCACCTGCATCACATAGGGCGCTTCGATGATCCATTTACCGCCGCCGGATGGAATGAAGAAGCCCAATACCGCCGAATAGATACCCATCAACAAGGCGTAAGTGTCATGGGAGGCGATCTGGACGAAAAAGGTCGAGATATGGTGGGCCAGGGTCTGGGCATCACTGCCCTTGACCGTGGTCAGCAGCGCGGCGATCGAACCGTAGAGTGGGAATTGGATCAAGACGCCGGTAGTCGTCGGGACAGCCCGGGCCACCGCGTCCAGGAAACTGCGCGGACGCCAATGCAACAGCGCGCCAAGCATCAGGAACAAGAAGTTGTAGGTGTTGAGCCCGGAAATCGCGCTAATGGCGGGCTTGCTCGAAAACTCGTGAAACAGCCATCCGGAGGCCAGCAATACCAGGGCAATGGTCAGCAATGGGCTGTGTTCCAGCCATTCGCCCGGACGGGTGCGCGGTTGCAGGGCCGGCATGCTGAAGCTTGGGTCGATTCCACAGGCGGCGGCATCACGGGCGCTGTTCGGGCCTGGGGCGGTCGCGTAGGCAACGATCAACGAGATCACGATCAATGCCAGCAACATCACTCCGGACTGCCACAGGAAAATGGTCTGGGTGAAAGGTATGACACCAGTGATCGACAGGATCGATGGCGGCAGGCTGGCCGGGTTGGCCTGCAATTGCGCCGCCGATGAGGACAGGCCCAGGGCCCATACCGCGCCCAGGCCCAGGTAGGCGGCGGCGCCGGCGGCGCGATAGTCCATCTTGAGGTCGGTTCGACGGGCAAGGGCTCGTACCAGCAGGCCGCCGAACACCAGCGACAGGCCCCAGTTGAGCAACGACGCAACCATGGAGATCAGCGCCACCCAGGCCACCGCCGAACGGCCGTTCTTCGGAATCCGTGCCAGCCGGTCGATCAGCTTGACGGCGGGCGGCGAGCTGGCAACCACATACCCGCCGATCACGACGAAGGCCATTTGCATGGTGAACGGGATCAGGCTCCAGAAACCGTCGCCGAACGCCATGGCGGCGGCCGTGGGCGTGGCGCCAATGAATTGCGTTGCCACCGCGACGACCAGCACTGCCAGCGCGACGAAGACCCAGGAGTCGGGAAACCAGCGCTCGGCAAAGCTGGAACAGCGCAAGGCGAAGCGGGCGGAGCGGCTGTCTTCAATGTCGGTGGTCACGGTAGTTACCTCGGTTTTATGGTTGGTTTTATGGAGGAGGGTATCTGGAGCGGTAGGGCCCCGGCGATCAGCGGCAACAGTAGAACAATCCCAATGACCTTGGGAGGGAGGACAGGGTTCGCAAGGGGCCTGGAATTTTTGCAGGCCGACCAACGGCACTCTTTAGAAAAAAAATGTCAAGCCGATGGCAAGGGATGGATCCATTCACTTTTCCTGCCTGTCGGAGCATGCCTATGTTCAATCAACGTTTGAAACAGGAGTTGTCGGCTCTTCGCCAAGAACTGTCCAGTCTCATGCAGGTAAAGGAAAGTCTGGACCGCGAAATGCTGGCGTTGACCTTCGACGCAGAGGGGCGTGTGAAAACGGTCAACCAGAAGTTCCTGGATGAAATGCATTACAAGGGCCAGGACCTTATCGGCCGGTCTATCGAAGAGCTTGTTCCGGCCTATTTGAAATCCAATGAACACCAGCGTCGCTTCACGTCGGCGCTGACTCGTGGCGAGCATTTCTCCGGTGCCGTTCGTCTGCTGCGCGGCAATGGAAAGGAAGCGTGGCTGCGTTCGATCCTTCAGCCGGTACGGACCGTCGATGGCCGGATTCGCTATTTCTCCATGTATTCCAACGATCTGACCCGCACCATCGAGGGCTCTCGCGAGCATGAAAACCTCATTGGTGCATTGGTGCGTTCGACGGCTGTGATCGAATTCGACCTGAACGGCCAGGTGCTGACAGCCAATGATCGTTTTCTCAGTGCCATGGGTTACAGCCTGGCGCAGATCAAGGGCAAGCACCACCGCATGTTCTGCGGACCGGAAGAATGCAACAGCCCGGAGTACCAACAGTTCTGGAAGCGCCTGAACAGTGGCGAATTCGTCGCCGGTCGTTTCAAACGCATCGACAGCAACGGCCGTGAGGTGTGGCTGGAGGCGTCCTATAACCCGGTGGTCGATGCCAACGACCGGCTCTATAAAGTGGTCAAGTTCGCTACGGACATCACCGATCAGGTCAATCAGGAAAAAGCCGTCGCCGAGGCGGCAAATATCGCTTACAGCACTTCGCTGCATACCGACAACAGCGCACAGCGCGGTACTACCGTGGTGACTCAGGCCGTGGAAGTGATGCGCGAGCTGGCCCGGCACATGCAGACCGCCGGCGAGGGCATTGAGGCCCTGAATGAGCAATCCCTGGTGATCGGCACCATCGTCAAGACCATCAGCGGCATCGCCGAACAGACCAACCTGCTGGCGCTCAACGCAGCCATCGAGGCTGCTCGGGCCGGTGAGCAAGGCCGTGGTTTCGCGGTGGTGGCCGATGAAGTACGGCAACTGGCGTCGCGCACCAGCCAGGCGACCGATGAGATCGTTGGCGTAGTCCGCCAGAACCAGGACATGGCGCGTAATGCCGTATCGCTGATGAACGACGGCCAGCACCAGGCCGAACAGGGTCTGGCCCTGGCAGCCGAGGCGGGAAGTGTGATCGTCGAGATTCAGGACGGGGCGAAGAAAGTGGTGGATGCGGTGAGCCAGTTTGCCAATCAGCTGTCGACCTGAGGGGCGAACTGAAGACTCCGAACCAGCATCGGATTCCCCGAACAACGGTGGTGAATCCTGCGCCGTCGTTTGTACAAATCGCAATCGCAAGCAGGCCCGCCCACAGAGGATGACGTCAACAACTCCCCGTGTTCACGCCGGATAGATGTGGGGGCGAGCCGGCTCGCGATGATGACGACTCGGTATCAGTCCATTCCGAATTTCAATCCCCCAGCGCTTCACCCTCGCGCCGTGGATCCGCCCCACCGGCCAATGAGGTTTTCCCCTGCGCGTCGCGTACCCGGACAATCGCCTGGGTCCCGCTGGTCATGTCGATTTCGCTGACCGCATGGCCCTTGTCTTTCAGCGCCTTGATCAGAGCCGGGCTGAACTGGCCCTTTTCCAGTTCGGTGGGGCCGTTGCGGCTGCCGAAGTTCGGCAGGTTGATGGCGGTTTGTGGGTCCAGGTTCCAGTCCAGCAAGCCGACAACTGACTTGGCGACGTATTCGATGATCTGCGAGCCCCCCGGCGAGCCGACGGCCGCCAGCAGCTTACCGCTCTGGCGATCGAAGATCAGGGTCGGCGCCATGGACGAGCGCGGGCGCTTGCCGGGCTCGACACGGTTGGCAACTTTTTGTCCGTTCTCTTCGGGGATGAACGAAAAGTCGGTCATCTGGTTGTTGAGCATGAAGCCTTGAACCATCAGGTGCGAGCCGAACGCCGATTCCACTGTGGTGGTCATCGACACGGCGCCGCCCTGGTCATCCACCGCCACCACCTGCGAGGTGGAGATGCGCAACGGCGAACGGTCCGGCGCATAGGCCACTTGCACACCCGGTGGCGTGCCTGGCTTGGCGACGCCCATGCTGCGCGGCCCGACCAGGGCGGCGCGGCTGGCCAAGTAACCGGCGTCGACCAAACCTTTGACTGGAACGGGCACATAATCCGCATCGGCGACGTATTGGGCGCGGTCGGCGTAGGCCAACCGCTGCGCTTCGGCAATCAGGTGAACCGCTTCGGGCGCGGGTTCCAGGCCGGCGGGTTTATCGCTCTTCCGCGGTTTCAAGGGCGCGAGGGCCATATGGCTGTCGCGTTGCTCCAGGGCCTGCAGCGTGCCAAGAATCTGCGCCACGGCGATGCCTCCGGAAGAGGGCGGCGCCATGCCGCAGACCTGCCAGCGTTTATAGTCGGTGCACAGCGGCGCTCGCTCCCGGGCGGTATAGCCCTTGAGGTCGTTCAAAGAAAGGCTGCCCGGGTTGGCATGGCCCTGCACCTTGGCGACGATCTCCCTGGCAACGGGCCCCTCGTACAACGCATCCGGGCCTTCGCTGGCGATGCGCTTGAGAACACCGGCCAATGCAGGATTCTTCAGCCGCGTGCCGACCGCTTTCGGGCTGCCATCGCTATTGAGGAAGTAGGCGGCCATGTCCGGTGAGCCCGACAGAGACGGATCGCTGGCGATCATGGAATGCAATCGTGGCGAGATAGCGAAACCGTTCTGCGCCAGGGCGATGGCCGGTTCGAACAGCGTGGCCCATTTCAAGCGACCGTGTTTACGGTGGGCCAGTTCAAGCGCACGTAACACACCCGGCGTACCGACCGAACGACCGCCGATCTGGGCGGCAGTAAACGGCATGGGTTTGCCGTCGGCCTGCAGGAAAAGCTTCTCGGTGGCGCCGGCCGGTGCCGTTTCGCGGCCATCGTAGGTGCGTACGGCCTTGCCATCCCACAGCACAATGAATGCTCCGCCGCCGATGCCGGAAGATTGCGGCTCCACGAGTGTCAGTACCGCTTGCATCGCAATCGCCGCGTCGATGGCCGAGCCCCCGCGTCGCAACATCTCCCGTCCGGCCTCGGCGGCCAGCGGATTTGCCGCCGCGGCCATGTGCTTACCGGCGTGTCGGGTCTGCAGGTCGGTGCGGTAGCCTGAAGCGTTCTCCGGTGCGGTGGGTAATGGCGCAGTGGCGGTAGAGGAGGTGGGAGTCTTACAGGCAACGAGAGAGAGAGCGACAGCCAGCAGCGAAACGGCTGAGAAACGATGAAGATTCGAACTGAAATTTGTAAGCACGTGTCGCTCCATCCGTGGCGGGGGATAGAGATCGACTGTAGCGATGCGAGGCGCGGGGTGCAATCGACGGGAACGGCACGGGAAATTCCGCGCTGTTTTCTTGAGACATAAAAAAACGGCTTATCTTTCGATAAGCCGTTTTTAGTACTTGGTGGCTACACAGGGACTTGAACCCCGGACCCCAGCATTATGAATGCTATGCTCTAACCAACTGAGCTATGTAGCCAAGTGGCGCGCATTATTCGCCGGTAGCGAGGATGTGTCAAGCGTAAATCTGAAATATTTCTCTGCGCTTTCAACCGCTTATCCATCCTCGCCGCAAATGCCCCTCAACCGAGTTGAAATCTTCCTGTGTTTGCGCTCAAGGCCTGGCTTCCCTGGCTCAGGGTGTCCGCCGCGAGGTTAACGGCCCGTGCGCCATCGAGCAGGCGCATCGCCGCCTGGTCGACCTGCTGGATATTGCCGCTCACCTCATCGGCGGTGCTGGCTTGTTCGTCCACCGCCGTGGCGATTTGCGCGAGGGTATCGGTCACGCTCTGCACGGCGTTGGCGATTTCTCCCAATCGTTCGCCCAGGCTGGTGACGGCTTGTGCATCGGTCTGTGCCTGTTCGCAGGCGGCTTCCATCAGGCTGACAGCCTCGTTGACCGTGGCGCGCAGGCTGTCGACGGTGCCGGCGATCTGCTGCGTGGAGGACTGGGTGCGTTGTGACAGGCTGCGCACCTCGTCGGCCACCACCGCGAAGCCTCGACCCTGTTCTCCGGCACGAGCGGCTTCGATGGCGGCGTTGAGGGCCAGCAGGTTGGTTTGTTCGGCCACGCCACGGATGGTGTCGACCACCATCTGGATCTGTTGCCCCTGTTCACTCACTCGGCCCAGTGCGGCGGCGGTGTCGTTGAGCCGCTGGTTGAGTTGCTGGATGCTGGCCGTGGTCCGTTGGCTGTCTCGGCTGCTGTCCGCGGCGATGCGCCGGGTCTGCTGGGCGCTGCCGGCAGCCTGTTCGCAGCTTTTTGCTACGCCCTGTGAGGTAGCGGCCAGTTGTGTTGCGGCGGCGGCAATCTGGCTGATCTGCATCTGCTGGGCTTCGACTTCTCCCAGTGCATCGCTGGAATGGACATTGAGGGTGCGCACAGCGTTGCTCACCTGAGACGTCTCGTGATCCACACCCAGCAGGCTGTTGCGCAATTGCACCACGGCGACGTTCAGGGCGGTGCTGATGGCCGCCAATTCATCACGCCCTTGCACTGGCACTTGCAGGCTGAGGTTGCCATCACGCAAGGCTTCGGCCAGCAGGGTGATGCCGCTGGCGCTGCGACGGATGGAGGCTTGCAGGCAGATGAACAGATAGAGCGCTGCCAGCACCAGGCAGCCCAGCACCGTTGCCACCAGGATGAATTGGCGGACCGCTGTGCCGTGATAATGGTCCAGGCGGGTATCCAGGGCCACCAGGGATTGCTGGCGCAGGGAGGCCAGGTCCGTCAGGAGGGTGTCCATGTGTTTCTCGAAGTCTTCCGGCTTGAGACTGATGGAGCCGCCGAACACACCGTCGTCCAGTACCTTCAGTTCGGCATCCAAATGCTTGAGGCTGCCCTGATATTGTCCGGCCCAGCCTTGCAACTCGCTGGGCAGGCGAGCCTCGAGGAGTCCGCCGGTCTTGAGCAATTGATCCCGGGAATCGCCGATCCGGCTGCGCAGGTCTCGCAGTTGCAGGCGGCTTTGCAAACTGAATTGACCCGACACAACCGAAGCCTGGCCGACGCTGGCCAGGCGGCCGACCCGTTCGATCAGGTCGGGTGTCTGCTGGGTCGAGATCTGGGTCAGCAAATAGGTTTCCAGCCAGGAGGCGAGGGTCAGGCGATTGTCCATGACGATCTGCTCGCGCAGGGATTGCAGGGCATTGAGCGATGCAGTGAAGCGGTCGTAGCCATCCGGCCACCAACCCACGGAACCCAGGCTTTTCGAATCCAGGACCTTGAGGCTGTCTTGCAGGGCTTGATAGCGGGCGAGGGTGGCGCCTTCGGCCCCTTCGGTCTGCAAGGCTGTGCCTAGCTCGCTGGCTGCCTGGTTGAGGGCCGGTTGCACGGCGTCGAAAGAAGCCATCGCCGCCAGCGTGGCGGGGGTGGGTTGGCGATTGGTTTCCGTGGCTCGCCAACGGGCCGCGCGGTTGCGCTGGGCGGTGAGCAGATTGTCCAGGTTGTCCAGCGCCAGCAATTGACGCACCCCGGCGCGCTCACCGGAGATCAGGCTTAATTTGTCACGATAGTCCTGGCCAATGATCCACAGACTACCCATGAGCGGCAGAATGAAAAGCAGGAACAGCAACTGGAATTTACGGGCGAAACCAAAACGTCCCAGCCATCTGATGCCCGGTGATAGAAAAGCGTGCATGCCCATACTCCCCTGAACACCTTGCACTGTTTTTGTGCGTTTCTACACAAGTGCTGAAACAGGTGTTCTTTTAAAAGGCCTCGAAAGTTCGTTCAGATCCGCTCTGTGGGCGGGTTTTGTAGCGAAACTTCCCATTCTCGGTCCCCTTTGTAAGGGGCCGCATCGTAGGTGATAAGCAAGGCAAGATTCAGACCATGGCGTTGAGCTATCACCTTGTTCAGCGAGAATTTTTACGGTCGATAGCAAGCTAAGGGGATAGCTTTGCTGCACCGAAAAATGGCACATTGACGCACCTGCCCGTGCGCACCCATCCGTTGTATGGAAACTTCCCATGGCTCTCAGCAATACCCAGGCTGGCACCTCGTCCACTCCGGCCGCAGCCCAAAGCAGCCCATTGGTCATGCGCATCATTGGCGCCGTGGCACTGGCGCATTTGATCAATGACTTGATCCAGGCAGTGCTGCCCTCGATCTACCCGATGCTCAAGGACAGTTATGGCCTGACCTTCACCCAGGTGGGCCTGATCACGTTGACCTTCCAACTCACTGCTTCTCTGTTGCAACCCTGGGTCGGCTACCACACCGACCGGCATCCCAAGCCCTGGCTGCTGCCGGCCGGTACGGTGTGCACGTTGGTCGGCATCGTAATGATGTCCATGGTTGGCAACTTTGCCTTGATCCTGCTGGCCGCCGCGCTGATCGGTATCGGCTCCTCGACCTTCCACCCGGAAGCTTCGCGAGTCGCCCGGCTCGCCTCGGGCGGTCGTTATGGTCTGGCGCAATCGACATTCCAGGTCGGCGGCAACGCCGGTTCGGCATTCGGTCCTTTGCTGGCGGCGGCGATCATCATTCCCTATGGGCAAGGCAACGTAGCCTGGTTCGGTGTGTTCGCGCTGTTTGCATTGTTCGTGCTGTACCGGATCAGTCGCTGGTACGCCAACCACCTGAACTTGTTCAAGCTCAAGCAGGGCCAGGCGGCCACCCATGGTTTGTCCAGGGGCAGGGTCCTGGGTGCGCTGGTGGTGCTGGGCTTGCTGGTGTTTTCCAAGTATTTCTACATGGCCAGTTTCACCAGTTACTTCACGTTCTACCTGATCGAGAAATTCGACCTGTCGGTGGCCTCCTCGCAGTTGCACCTGTTCCTGTTCCTCGGCGCGGTGGCGGCGGGCACGTTCTTCGGTGGCCCGATTGGCGACCGGATCGGGCGTAAGGCCGTGATCTGGTTCTCGATTCTTGGCGTGGCGCCGTTCACCCTGGTCCTGCCTTATGTCGATCTGCTGTGGACCAGCATTCTCAGCATGGTGATCGGCTTCGTCCTGGCCTCGGCATTCTCGGCCATCGTGGTGTACGCCCAGGAACTGGTGCCGGGCAACGTCGGGATGATCGCCGGCGTGTTCTTCGGACTGATGTTCGGCTTCGGCGGGATCGGTGCGGCGCTGCTGGGGCACTTGGCGGACATACGCGGCATTGAGTACGTGTATTGGTTGTGCTCGTTCCTGCCGTTGTTCGGGGTGTTGGCGATTTTTCTGCCGAGAACTAAAAAAGCCTGAGCCGAGCCGTGAGTGCTGCGAAGGCCAGCGGGACTGCGTGATGGCGCTGTCTCTGCTGGCTGCGCAGCAACTGCGTTTACCAGAATGTCTTCCTCGTCCTTGCGACTAAAGTACTGCCTCGTCTAAGCCTCAAGTTGATAGGGTCGAAATATGTCCCATGTTAATTTGCTGCCGTGGTTATTGGTTTGAATGGATTCTGCGGCCGTATTCAAGGGTGACCCTGTGGTTACAGCAAAAGCGGGCTTCACATTCTTTCCATCGATTGCCCTTATCCCCAGGGAGCAGCCTGCTCTGGATGAGGCCCTCTGTTTTTGATTCGAATATCTCTTCTTCTTTCCGAGCGGAAAGAGATGGATTTGTGCCCCCAACCCGCCACGTTTCAACGCTTTGAAGCTGTATCGCCATGCCCTTGAAGGCGTTCGCCCGGGGACCGCGTAAGCAGCAGTGATCGATTGTTACTCGCCGAGTCGTGCACCCGTTGGAAGGCCGTCGTCGTTGACGCTGGCAATAAATAGAATCAGGCAGGGGTTGATATGAAGTTCAAGTCATTGCAGGCACGTATTTGTGTCACGGCAGGCGTATGCCTGTTTGTTTCGTCCATCAGCCTGGTGGTTTACGGGCTCTTCAGCGCTCGCTCCAATGAACATTACGTTTCCAAGGAAGTTTCCGCGCTGGTTGAGAAGGCAACGATCCGGGAAATTCAAAACCTGGCCGAATCCCGCGCCAATGCCATCCAGGCCAAACTGCAAAATGCACTGGATGCGGCGCGCACCATGGCCAATACCTTTGCCGCCAGCAAGGCTTCGCAAAGTCACCTGGCGTTGGGACGGGACCAGATCAACAGCGTGTTGCTCAGCGTGCTCAAGGATAACCCTGACTTCAACGGCACCTATTCCTGCTGGGAGCCGGATGCCTTGGATGGGCAGGACCTTGCGTTTCGTAATGCCCCGGACGGCAGCAATCCGTTGACGGGACGTTTCACCCCCTACTGGACACGCGGCGCTGACGGCCATGTTGCGGTGCAACCATTGGTTGAGTACGACTCTGCGGACCGCCATCCTAACGGGGTGCTCAAGGGCGGTTGGTACAGTGGTCCACGCGATACGTTGAAGGAAAGCGTATTGGACCCCATTCCCTATGTGGTCCAGGGGAAAAACGTATGGTTGACCACGTTGTCGGTCCCCATCGTGTCCAATGGCAAGTTCTATGGTGTGGTCGGGGCTGACTTCGATATCGCCTTCATTCAGAAACTCAGCGAGCAGATGTCTGCCGATCTGTACGGCGGCCAAGGCACAGTGTCCATCCTGAGCAACCAGGGGCTGGTGGTCGCGGACAGTCGACGTACCGATCTGATCGGCCAACCTCTCAAGGCCTTGCTGCCTGACGCCTGGGAAAAAGTGCTCCAGGATATCCAGGGGGCACGTGGTAACGGTCTGCTCAACGCGCAAACGCAGGACATCGAAGTGTTGATGCCCATCACGCTCGGTCGCACCGGTAAGCCCTGGGCGGTGTTGATTCGTTTGCCCAAGGCCGTGGTCATGAGTCAGGCCATTGCATTGGAGCAGGAGCTGCAGGCGCGCAGCATCGACAACAGCATCTGGCAGGTGTCGGTAGGGTTGGCTATCTCGCTGCTGGCCCTGGTCGCCCTTTGGTTTGCCAGCGCGAAAATCGTCGGGCCGATCCGCGAAGCCGCTGCCTTGGCCGCCAACATCAGCCGGGGGGATCTTTCCCGTCGCCTGGTGCAGAAATCGGAGGACGAAGTCGGACAATTGTCCGTGGCGCTCAACGATATGTCTGACAGCCTGCAACGGCAGGTCATCGTGGCCGAGCGCATTTCCGAAGGCGACCTGGACCTGGAGGTCCGGCTCTCCTCACCTCACGATACGCTGGGCAAGGCGCTGGAGAAGATGGTCAGCAACCTCAATCAATTGATTTCGGAGGTCCAGACCAGCGCCACGCGGATCACCGGCAGCTCGGCGCAAGTCACTGACCTGAGCCAGTCGTTATCAGAGGGAGCGTCCAATTCAGCGTCGTCCATCACGGAAATCAGTGCGGTGATGACGCAAATGGCCGCCCAGACCCGGGACAACGCCGCCAACGCCAGAAAAGCCGATGAGCAATCCCAGGCGTCGAGGGCGGATGCGGGGGAGAGCGACAAATTGATGAGCGAACTGATTGCCGCCATGGCCGAGATCGACAGCTCGGGCAAGGACATCACGGCGATCATCACTACCATCGACAACATTGCCGCGCAAACGAACCTGTTGGCCCTGAACGCAGCCATCGAAGCGGCCCGGGCGGGTGAACTTGGGCGTGGTTTTGCCGTAGTGGCCGATGAAGTGCGCAGCCTGGCCGCCCGCAGCGCCGAAGCCGCCCAGCAAACGGCCACGCTGATTGCCGACTCTTCGAGCAAGACACAGCGCGGCATGGTCATCGCGGCCCGGACTGCCGAGTCGCTCAAGAACATCGTCAGCGGAACCAGTTCGGTGTCCAATCTGGTTTCGCTGATCTATCAAGCCTCCAGCGAGCAGGCTTCGGGCTTGCAGCAAGCGAGCATCGGGCTTGAGCAGATCGATGAAGTGACGCAGAAGAACCAGTCGAACTCACAGGAATGCGCGGTGGCGGCAAAGGATCTTTCAGAGCGGGCTTCATTAATGCAACGGGTGCTGAGTCGCTTCAAGGTCAAAAGGGTTTAGCCCCTCCAGGCTGGAGTCCCCGCGTCGGTGAATTTGAGCGCGCATCCAGTCGATAAACACCTGCGTTTCAGCGGCGGTGTCTTGGGCGACGCCGTAGTAATAACGGGTCAATGGCAGGCGCAAGGAGGGAAACGGGCAGGTCAGTCGCCCTGTGGATAAGTCCCTGCCCAGCAACGATGCGGGACACAGGGCGACACCCAGGCCGTCGACGGCGGCTTGCAGCACCAGATGCATGTGATCGAATTGCAAAGTGGGTTGAGTGTGTCGCTGAGTGATACCCGCGTGTCTGGCCCAGTCCTGCCAGTCACTGCTGCGGGTCCTGCCAGCCAGCAGCGTGTGTTGGATCAGGTCGCCGGGGCTGTCCAGCGGCTGGCTTTGCAGCAGTGACGGTGCGGCGACCAATACCAGATCATCTTCCAGTAATGCGTGAGGTTGGACGTTGGCTGACCATCCAGCCTTTGCGCGGCGTATCACGACATCAAATGTCTCACGCGCGTGATCCGGCGGCAGGGTGCTGGTGACCACTTCAGGTTGGATATCCGGATACAACGCCATGAAGTTCGGCAAGCGCGGGATCAACCAGCGCTCCGCAAAGGAAGGGCGCACGTTGATTCTGACTTTGCGCAGCGAAGCGCCTCGGGTCAGGGCGGTTGTGGCATTGGCGATCTGCGCCAGGGCCACGCTGACCTGCTCATAAAATGTCCGGCCAGCCGGCGTCAGCAGTGATTGCCGGGTTCGACGCTCGAAAAGCAGCACCCCCAGGCGTTCCTCCAGCAACTTGATATGACGGCTGACCGCGCTGTGGCTGACATGCAACTCTTCGGCCGCACGGCTGAAGCTCTGGTGGCGAGCGGCAGCGGCGAAGGCGCGAACGGCGTTCAAAGGGGGCAGGTTGGAAATCATGTGTCTAATTTAGTCACATCCCTGGTGCAATTAAAGCGTTTGTCAGCGATGCCAGTTCACAACACTCTGAGCCCCGCCGCTTTGATGGAGTGATTCATGGTCAATTACGAACTGTTTCTGATTCTGGCTACCCTGACCGTGCTCAGCCCCGGACCAGGGGTCGTGCTGACAGTTTCCAACGCCTTGCGCCATGGTTGGACCGGTTCGCTGCCCGGCATCTGCGGTATCGCGCTGGGTGCTTTTGTCGTGGCGGGTATCAGCGCCAGTAGCGTCGGGCTGATCCTTGCCACGTCGGCTACGGCGTTCACGTTTCTCAAATATGCCGGTGCCCTGTATTTGTTGTACCTGGGGGGCAAGATGTGGCGGACGAAGCGTTTTCTCCCCGAGCTCAACGCCACCTCGTCGCGACCGTGTCGACGATTTGTCGAGGCACTGTCAATCCAGCTGTTGAACCCCAAGGCGGGATTCTTCTTTCTCGCTGTGTTTCCTCAGTTCATCAAGCCGGGGGCTGACTATTTCGACCAGTTTTTCCTGCTGATCTCTTCCTATGGCTTGCTCGTCGTATTGGTTCATAGCGGCTACGCCCTCATGGCCAATGGTGCAAGGCGCTGGCTCTCCACCAACAGGGCAGCCGGGATTGTAGGCAAGCTGTCGGGCATTACTTTTTTCTGCTTTGGCGTGTTGATGGCTACCGCAAGTAAATGAAGGAGGTGTGTATCGCAGGTGGGAGACGGCGAAACATCTTGTTATCCTGAGCCCCCTTTTTCATGGACGAATATCGAGACCTGCCATGGTTAACGACACCCGTCACCCATCGGGAAGATACTGCTGGGCCTGCTTTTCGCCCTGATCGGTATTGGCTTGTTGGGCATTGCCCTCAATCTCACCCTGGATCGCCGCGAGTTCCTGACTCGCGCAGAGGTCGCCGATGGCATCGTCAGTCACTTGAATGCCGGTGGATCGCATCCTGAAATCGCCTTTACCACGGCTACTGGCGAAAAAATATCTTATCCCCAGGGGCGGTTCGATCATCCTGCGTTCACCCGAAGGCAAGGACGTCAGCTATCGCTAAGGCGGCGTCGGCGTCGGGGCTGGATTCGGCGCGCGACTGCCGCGTTTCGGCAAGGTCAATATCCAGATCAAGGGCAAGAGCGTGGGAGCGGCCGGCGCGGCAGAGGCTTTCCCCAGCTTCGGCAAGGTGTTTGTCAGCGACGCGCTGGTCAGCCGTGACCTGACCGAAGACGACATCACCGGCCCTTGCATGTACACCGAAGTGGGCGGTGGCCTGGTGGTGGGCGGTTCGGCCACGGCCCTGTTGTTCGGGCTCGATCCCAAGCTGCTGGCATTGTCGGTGGCCTTGAACGCCAGCCCGGCGGCTTCTCATTGCTGCCGGCACAGTCAACCGGCAACTGCTGCAGTCGGCCAAAGGAGCGGTAGTGATGGCGGGTATGAATGCTGACGCGCAGGCCGGTGGTGGTGCGGCGATCTACATGGAGTATCTGTTCTAGCGACGTACCACAAGGGGCATCTCTCAGGATTGAGCAAGCCCGCAGGTCGCAATTGGTGGGAACGATGGGAAAGCGAGCAAGTCCCAATTGCTCTACTGGAGCGATGGATCCAGGACTTCTTAAAGGACTATCCCATGGCAAACACCGACAGCACGACGGCAAGTACCCATACCGTAAGAACCGGCCCTGGCACTGTCCAAGTCGACCTCACCGGTCAATTCGACGAGAACCAGAGCATCATTATCCAGCCGGACGGCAAGATACTGGTTGGCGGCTATACCGAGTACCTTGCATGGGGGTACCCCGGGGCGCCGGGCGAGGAAAGCTACGGCTACGAACAAAACCATTCAATTATCCGCTTGAACGCCGATGGCAGTCTGGACACCACCTTCCATGAAGGTGGTGTCGACATGGTTCCTGCCGCGATAGCCCCGGCGTCTCGCTACGAGCTGACGGCAGTGCAGTCCGATGGCAAGGTGCTTGTTGCCGTCGCCCTGGATACGGGCGTACAGGTGGAGCGCTACAACAGCGATGGGACTCGCGATGCCGCCTTCGGTCAGAATGGTGTCGTTACGGTCGACATCAACCACAGCTTCAAGAACATTGACCTGACGGCCAATACCGATGGCACCTTCCAGGTCAGCGCCCGAGGGTTTGACCAGGCAACAGTGACCAGGCTCGGCAATAACGGCTCTTTGGTCGAAGGCTTCGGCGACGGTGGCGTGCTGACGGTCAGCATTCCCGCCGACGAACACTACAACGGCGCAATTTCGACTGCGGTGCATGCAGATGGAAGCGTGGTCGTCGGGGCTGCATACAATGCCGCTGGCATGGGCGATCCGACATATGTCCTGCAGCGCTTCACCCCCGATGGTCAACCCGATACCCGCTTTGGTGACGACGGTGCCCTTTACTTGGACCCCGCCATGGGCTTTGGCGAAGATTCGGTGGTTACCCTGCAAGCCGACGGCAAGATCATCGTCATGGGCCATGGTGACGGCGACACCCGCACTACCGTAGCGCGCTTTAATGCCGACGGCTCCTTCGATACCACTTTTGGCGCCAATGGTACGGTGACTTTCGAGACCGGCACACCTGTGGCTTTGACGGTGCAAGCCGATGGCAAGATCCTGGCGGCCGGCACGAACAACGGCGATTTCAGCATCATCCGCCTGAACGCCGATGGCAGTATCGATACCGGCTTCGGCAGCCAGGACGGCAAGCTACACGTGGACGGATACGCCGGCAATGAGATCTTGCAAGGTACTGACGCCAGCGAAATCATCCACGGCCTGGGGGGAGATGATGTGCTGCAAGGCAATGGCGGGCGTGACGTCCTGCAAGGTGGCACGGGCGCTGACATCTTTCGCTTCACCGAACTCGGCGACAGTTTCCGCACGGCGACACACAGCAGCAGCGACCGGATCCTGGACTTCGACGTCTCCCAGGACCGCATCGACCTGACTGCCTTGGGCTTCACCGGGATTGGCAACGGCCATGACGGCACCTTGGCTATCCAGGCCAGTGCCGATGGTTCCCATACTTATCTCAAGAGTTACGACGTCGATGCTTCCGGGCATCGGTTTGAACTGGCTTTGGACGGCAATCTGGTGGGGCAGTTGAACAACACCAACCTGGTGCTCGCCGCGCCTACCGTTGAGGGTACGTCTGCCAACGATACGATTACCGGTTCTGCGTTGTCGGAAGTCATTTATGGGCTGGACGGCAATGATCGTATCAACGGTGGCGCCGGAGCTGATGTCATCGTTGGTGGTGGTGGCGCTGATCGCCTGAATGGTGGAGACAGAGCCGACATTTCGTTGTGGACAGATAATCGGCAGAACGCCGATGTGTTCCGCTACACCTCAGTAGAGGACAGCTACCGGACGGACAGCCATGGCGCGGTCGACCTTATCGAAGGTTTTACGGTCGATGACAAGATCGATGTATCGGCCTTGGGGTATACCGGCTTCGGAGACGGCACGGACACTACGCTGAAGATGATTTACAACCAGGCGCTGGATCGCACCTATGTGACGAATGTGGAAGCAGACACACAAGGCCACAGGTTCCAGATTGCGCTGGCGGGGGACTGGCGGGAAAACCTGGATGACGACAACTTGATCGTGGCGCCCGACGCTGGGGTAGGGCTGATCGGGGTCGCGCCCGAGGTCGATCCAGGGCATCTGTTGGGCTGATCGTCGCCCACAAAAAAGCCGCGAATCATCGCGGCTTTTTCGTTTTCAGCAGAGTCAGACGTTAAAGCGGAAGTGCATCACATCGCCATCCTTGACGATGTAGTCCTTGCCTTCCAGGCGCCATTTACCGGCTTCCTTGGCACCGGCTTCACCTTTGTACTGGATGAAGTCGTTGTAGGCGATGACTTCGGCACGGATAAAGCCTTTTTCGAAGTCGGTGTGGATCACGCCGGCGGCTTGCGGGGCGGTGGCGCCGACGCGGACGGTCCAGGCGCGGACTTCTTCGACACCGGCGGTGAAGTAAGTCTGCAGGTTGAGCATTTCGTAACCGGCGCGGATCACGCGGTTCAGGCCAGGCTCTTCCAGGCCCAGGGCCTCCAGGAACATGTCCTTTTCTTCGCCGTCGTCCAGTTCGGCGATTTCCGCTTCGATCTTGTTGCAGACCGGAACCACCATGGCGCCTTCTTCTTCGGCGATGGCCTTGACCACGTCCAGGTGCGGGTTGTTCTCGAAACCGTCTTCAGCGACGTTGGCGATGTACATGACCGGCTTGGTGGTCAGCAGGTGGAAGCCCTTGATCACCAGCTTCTCTTCGGTGCTCATGTTTTTCATCAGGCTGCGCGCCGGCTTGCCTTCGGTGAAATGGGCGATCAGCTGCTCCAGCAGGCCTTTCTGGACGACGGCGTCCTTGTCGCCACCCTTGGCGTTGCGGGCGACTTTCTGCAGTTGTTTCTCGCAGCTGTCGAGGTCGGCGAAAATCAGTTCCAGGTCGATGATCTCGATGTCGCGTTTCGGGTCGACGCTGTTGGAGACGTGAATCACGTTCTCGTCTTCAAAGCAGCGGACCACGTGGGCGATGGCATCGGTCTCGCGGATGTTGGCGAGGAATTTGTTGCCCAGACCCTCGCCCTTCGACGCGCCAGCCACGAGGCCCGCGATGTCGACGAATTCCATGGTGGTCGGCAGGATACGCTTGGGATTGACGATGGCCGCCAGGGCATCCAGGCGCGCATCCGGCATCGGCACGATGCCGCTGTTCGGCTCGATGGTGCAGAAGGGGAAGTTCTCGGCCGCGATGCCGGATTTGGTCAGGGCGTTGAACAGGGTGGACTTGCCGACGTTAGGCAGGCCGACGATGCCGCAATTGAATCCCATGGTGTTTCCCCTCGGTAAGAGTCAGGCCTTCTGGCTGTGCAGGTTCTTCATCGCGCGGTTCCATTCACCGGCGAGAATATCCGGCAGCACGCCGAGGGCAAAGTCGATGCTGGCATCGAGTTTTTCCTGTTCGGCGCGAGGCGCACGACCCAGGACGAAATTCGACACCATACTGGCAACGCCCGGGTGGCCGATGCCGAGCCGCAGGCGGTGAAAGGTATTCTGGTTACCCAGCTGCGCAATGATGTCGCGCAACCCGTTGTGACCGCCATGGCCGCCGCCCTGTTTGAGCTTGGCAACGCCCGGAGGCAGGTCGAGTTCGTCGTGGGCCACCAGGATTTCTTCGGGCTTGATGCGGAAGAAACCGGCCAATGCCGCCACGGCCTGGCCGCTGCGGTTCATGTAGGTGGTGGGGATCAGCAGACGAACATCCTGACCCTGATGCGAAAAGCGCCCGGTCAGGCCGAAATACTTGCGATCGGCCGCCAGGCTGACGCCTTGTGCGTGCGCGATGCGCTCAACAAAAAGGGCCCCTGCGTTATGCCGGGTCTGTTCGTATTCGGTGCCTGGATTTCCCAGGCCAACGATCAGTTTGATGGCAGTCACGATAGGGGCCCTTCCTGGAGTGTGGATAACAAGTCGCGGTCAGGTACTTTGGCGACAGTGGACGAAAATTGCGGATCTACCCTTGAGTAAACTTCGCGTTCCCGCCCGCTGCCTCGCTACGTTCCAGTCCGCGATGTTACCGGTCACTCCGGCGACAGAGTGAAATTACTCTGCTGCGCCTTCTTCGGTAGCTTCTGGAGCAACACGTGGAGCGTGGACGTTGGCAACAGCCTTGTCGTCGCCGTGTGCCAGGGCCACGAACTCAACGCCTTTAGGCGCTTTCAGGTCGGACAGGTGAATGATCGTGCCGATTTCGGCGTTAGCCAGGTCGACTTCGATGAATTCAGGCAGGTCTTTCGGCAGGCAGGAAACTTCCAGCTCGGAAGTGACGTGCGAGATCTCGCCGCCTTTCTTGATCGGAGCAGCTTCGTTGATGAAGTGCACTGGAACGGTTGCGGTCAGTTTCTGGCCAGCCACGACGCGAATGAAGTCAGCGTGCATGATGAATTGCTTGGCCGGGTGACGCTGCATCGCTTTAACGATAACGTTTTGCTTCTTGCCATCGACGTTCAGCTCGATCACGTGGCTGAAGGCAGCCTCGTCTTCGAACAGCTTGGCCACTTCTTTGGCCAGCATGGTGATGGACTCAGGGGCCTTGTCACCACCGTAGACAACGGCAGGAACCTGGTTGGCGAGACGACGCAGGCGGCGGCTCGCACCTTTCCCCAGGTCGGTACGCGCTTGGGCGTTCAGGATGAAATCAGTCATTTTGTATCTCCAAAATAGCCATTCCGGGTGACGTCTGCGACCGACGTCAAAGCGGATGGGCAAAAAAGCCCCGCCCCAACATGAGTGTTGGGGCGGGGCGCTTTTCGTCAACGGGATGTCATGGCAAGGGCAGGGCCCTTAACGGAACATCGCGCTGATCGATTCTTCATTGCTGATGCGGCGAACCGCTTCGGCAACCACCGGTGCGATATCCAGTTGGCGGATACGCGCACAGGCTTGTGCTGCTGCGGACAGCGGGATGGTGTTAGTGACCACCAGCTCGTCCAGCACGGAATTTTCAATGTTCTCGATCGCCCGACCCGACAGCACAGGGTGTGTGCAGTAGGCAAAGACCTTGGCCGCGCCGTGCTCTTTCAGAGCCTTGGCCGCATGGCACAGGGTGCCGGCGGTATCGACCATATCATCGACAAGGATACAGGTACGGCCTTCGACGTCGCCGATGATATGCATCACTTCGGAGTGATTGGCTTTCTCGCGGCGTTTGTCGATGATACCCAGATCCACGCCCAGGGATTTGGCAACGGCCCGTGCACGCACGACGCCACCAATGTCCGGGGACACGATCATCAGGTTCTCGAAGCGCTGATCTTCGATGTCATCCACCAGGACCGGGGAGCCGTAGATGTTATCCACGGGAATATCGAAGAAGCCCTGAATCTGGTCAGCGTGCAGGTCAACCGTGAGGACACGGTCGATGCCGACAACGGTCAGCATGTCGGCGACGACTTTTGCGCTGATCGCCACGCGCGCGGAACGCGGGCGGCGATCCTGGCGGGCATAACCAAAGTAAGGAATAACAGCAGTGATACGAGTAGCCGAGGAACGGCGGAAGGCATCAGCCATCACGACGAGTTCCATCAGGTTATCGTTGGTCGGAGCGCAGGTCGGCTGAATAATGAAGACGTCTTTACCGCGAACGTTTTCATTGATCTCGGCAGTGATCTCGCCGTCGGAAAACTTACCGACAGAAATGTCACCGAGAGGGATATGCAGCTGACGTACGACACGCCGAGCCAGATCGGGGTTGGCGTTCCCCGTAAAGACCATCATCTTGGACACGCGCAGTACCTGGAGGCTGAGGGTATGCCTGGATGAGTATAGGAAAATGGCAGGGGCGGCTGGATTCGAACCAACGCATGGCAGGATCAAAACCTGCTGCCTTACCGCTTGGCGACGCCCCTGTATCTGTTGCTGCGAGTGCCTAACACTCGATTCCTTTTAGAGCAGGCTTTGTAGCTTGCGATGCAACATCGAAACGTTGCTTCCTTTTGCCACAAACCCTGTAAGGGTCTCTGTAAGAAGGGCCGAGACTTTATCAGCTTCAGCTTTGCTTGGGAAGCCCCCAAACACACAACTTCCAGTTCCGGTGAGTTTTGCTTCGGTAAATTTACCTAGCAAATTCAAAGCGTTACGAACATCTGGGTAACGCCTCGCTACCACCGGTAAGCAGTCATTTCGACTGTTTCCCTTGGGAACGGGGCGCACTTTAATGGGAGGAGAGTTACGTGTCAACAGCGGATCTGAAAAAATTTCTGCTGTACTTACAGATACTTGCGGCACCAGCACGAGGTACCAGGGTTCCTCGGGTTCTACCGGAGTGAGTTTT
Source organism: Pseudomonas uvaldensis (assembly GCF_021271205.1). Classification (GTDB taxonomy): domain Bacteria; phylum Pseudomonadota; class Gammaproteobacteria; order Pseudomonadales; family Pseudomonadaceae; genus Aquipseudomonas; species Aquipseudomonas uvaldensis. The sequence goes on along the minus strand of NZ_JAIWKS010000004.1, from coordinate 558,713 downwards.
TCCCCTACGCCTTCGGCAAAAGCCGCGTGGCCACGTACGAAAACCGGTACATCGGCCCCCAGCGTCAGGCCCAGGGCGGCGAGGCGATCCGCGTCCCAATCCAGCTGCCACAAATGGTTGAGCCCGAGCAGCGTGGTCGCCGCATTCGAACTGCCGCCACCGATACCGCCGCCCATGGGCAGGATTTTTTCGATCCAGATGTCGACGCCCAGCGAACAACCGGATTGCTCCTGGAGTTTTTTCGCGGCTCTGACGATCAGGTTGCTGTCGTGGGGGACGCCTTCGAATTCGGTGTGCAACTGAATCACGCCGTCGTCGCGCACGGCAAAGGTGATTTCATCGCCGTAGTCCAGGAACTGAAAGATCGTCTGCAGCTCGTGATAGCCGTCCGGGCGACGACCGAGAATATGCAGCATCAAGTTGAGCTTGGCCGGGGAGGGCAGGGTCAGGCGCGGGGCGGTCATGTCATTGCCCCAGCTTGCGCGGCTGCCATTGCTTGATCACCAGCGTGACGTCGAGATCGCTGCCGTGCAGTTTGATGCGTTCGGGCAGCCAGTAGCCGTTCTGCTGGGCATAACTGAGGTATTCGATCTGCCAGTCGTCCTGCTCCAGGTTGGACAGACGACTGTCGGCGTCGAGGGTCAGGCGGCTCTTGCTGTCCGGTGCCGGCAGCCCACGAACCCACCAGGTCAGATGCGAGACCGGCAGTTTCCAACCCAATTGTTCTTCCAGCAGGGCTTCGGGCGAGGGCGCGTCGTAGCGCCCCTGGTTGGCGACTTCCAGCGAGACCTGGCCGGGGCGTCCGGTCAGTCGCGCCGCGCCGCGACCCAGCGGGCCGGAGAGGCGAATGTCGTAATAGTCCTGGCGTTGCAGCCAGAACAGCGTGCCGCTGCCGGAGTCTTTCGGGGCGCGAATGCCGATCTTGCCGTCGATCTGCCAGCCGTCGAGGCCGCTCAGTTGTGCCTTGTGCTCACGCCATTGGGTCGGGTTGCCGTGGCCCTGGACGGATTCACGGGCGCCGAAGCCCGCGCAACCGGCGAGCAGGGCAATGAAGCTGAAAACGATGAAGTGGCGCAAAAACATGGTCTTAAAGGGTCTCTGATCCGGTCAGGCGTTTGATGGTGCCGCGCAGGATGGGGCTGTCAGGCTGTTCCTTGAGGAATTTGTTCCAGATCTGCCGGGCTTCGCGTTGCTTGCCCTTGGCCCACAGGACTTCGCCCAGGTGAGCAGCGACTTCCTGGTCGGGAAAGCGCTCCAGGGCCTGGCGCAGCAGGCGTTCGGCTTCGTCGAGGTTGCCCAGGCGATAATTCACCCAGCCCAGGCTGTCGAGCACCGCCGGGTCTTCCGGGTTGATCTGGTGGGCCTTCTCGATCAGTACCTTGGCCTCGTCATAGCGCGTGGTACGGTCCGACAGGGTGTAGCCGAGGGCATTGAGGGCCATGGCGTTGTCGGGATCGCGCTGGATGATCAGGCGCAGGTCTTTTTCCATCTGCGCCAGGTCATTGCGTTTTTCCGCCTGCATGGCCCGGGTGTAGAGCAGGTTCAGGTCGTCCGGGTATTGTTTCAGGGCTTGCTGCAGCACACCCCAGGCCTTGTCGCCCTGATTGTTGCTCGACAGGGTCTCCGCTTCGATGAGGTATAACTGGATTCCGTAGTCGGGTTGGGCGTCGCGCTGAACGGACAGGCGGCTCTGGGCCTCGGCTGTCTTGCCATTACTCATCAGGATATCGGCCTGGCGCAGCTGCGCCGGCAGGTAGTCATTCCCCGGACCGACCTGGGCGTACTCGATCAGCGCGGTCTCCGGGTCGTCGCGTTCCTCGGCGATGCGCCCCAGGTTCAGGTGGGCCGAATCGACGTGGCTCTCCCGGGCGATCAGGTCTTCCAGATAACCCTTGGCTTCTTCCCAGGCCTTGGCTTCCAGGCAAACCAAGGCCAGGGAGTAACGCAGTTCGTCGTCTTCGGGGTATTGCTGGACCAGGCTGGAAAACTCCACCTTGGCGTCGTCCATGCGGTTGTTTTCCACCAGCATGCGGGCGTAGGTGAGGCGCAGGCGCTTGTCGTCCGGATATTTCTTGATACTTTTTTCCAGCAGCGGCAGGGCTTCGTCACCCCGGTTCATGCCTTGCAGCAGGCGCGCCCGCAGCAGGATCGGCGCTACTTCGCCGGCTTCCGGCGGGTTGTCCTCGAGCAACGTGAGGGCACCCTTGGAATCGCCGTCCTGCTGCAGCAACAGCGCCTTGCCGAAAATCAGCTGGCCGTTGTTCGGATGGCGTTGCAGCAGGCGGTCGAAGCTTTTCATCAGGCCGCTGCGGGTTTCCTGGTCGGTATCGGCAGCAGACAATGCAAGGAAATCGAAGTGGGTGTCACCCTTGCCCAGCAGCACTTTCTCCATATACATCATGGAGTCGTCATAACGGCCGGCCCGTGCCAGCTGTACGGCGGCGGCGCGCTGCGCTTCAAGGTCATCCGGCGCATTCTTCGCCCAGATCATGGCGGTATCCAGCGCCGCCTGGTCGGCCCCCAGGTATTCGGCAATGCGAAACGCCCGCTCGGAGATGCCAGGGTCCTGGGTATTGATGGCCTGGGTCACGTAGTTATCCAGCGCAATGTCGAAGCGGTTGCGCTGGCCTGCCAGTTCGGCGCTCAACAGGCTGAAGATGGTTTCTTCGCTGAACGAGCCGTAGACCTTGGGCTTTTCAGGGGCCTGCGTGCTGTCTTCGACCGGCGGCGAACCGTCCGTCGATACGGGGGCCATGGACTGGCAGCCGCTGAGCAGGGCAAGAGCGAGGAGCAACGCGGAAGATCTATTCATATAGGAAGAGGACGACTAACCTGCGGTCGGATCATCATGACACAAGCCTTCGACCAAACATAACCGCCCCGTCGATTTACGCTGTCAGGCGAGGCGATAGAGATCGAGTGGTTGTCCTGAATCTGGCGAAGTAGGACAATTGCCGGCTTCACGTCACCATCAGCGACCTTGAATGGCCTTCCTTGCACTTGGTATTAACCACAAGACTGCTTCAGTAGACGTCCGCGAGCGCGTGGCCTTTACGCCTGAGCAGCTGGTTGAGGCCCTGCAGCAGCTCTGCCGGCTCACCGAGAGCCGCGAGGCTGCGATCCTCTCCACCTGCAATCGCAGCGAGCTTTATATAGAACAGGATCACGTTTCGGCCGATGCGGTGCTGCGCTGGCTGGCCGAATACCATGATCTGAGCCTCGAAGAGCTGCGCGCCAGCGCCTATGTGCACGAAGACGATGCGGCCGTTCGTCACATGATGCGCGTCGCGTCCGGGCTCGATTCCCTGGTACTGGGCGAACCGCAGATTCTCGGCCAGATGAAATCGGCCTACGCCGTGGCCCGCGAAGCCGGCACCGTCGGGCCGCTGCTGGGGCGGCTGTTCCAGGCCACGTTCAACGCCGCCAAACAGGTGCGCACCGACACGGCTATCGGTGAAAACCCAGTGTCCGTGGCGTTTGCCGCTGTCAGCCTGGCGAAGCAGATTTTCAGTGACTTGCAACGCAGCCAGGCCCTGTTGATCGGTGCCGGCGAGACCATCACCCTGGTCGCTCGTCACCTTCATGACCTGGGTGTGAAGCGCATCGTGGTCGCCAACCGGACCCTGGAGCGCGCCAGCACCCTGGCCGAACAGTTCGGAGCCCATGCAGTGTTGCTGTCGGACATTCCGGCGGAGCTGGTGCATAGCGACATCGTCATCAGTTCCACCGCCAGCCAATTGCCGATTCTGGGCAAGGGCGCGGTGGAAAGCGCCCTGAAGCTGCGCAAGCACAAGCCGATCTTCATGGTGGACATCGCCGTTCCCCGGGACATCGAGCCGGAAGTCGGCGAGCTGGATGACGTTTATCTCTACAGCGTCGACGACCTGCACGAAGTGGTCGCCGAGAACCTCAAGAGCCGGCAGGGCGCGGCCCAGGCGGCGGAAGAGATGATCAGCGTCGGCGCCGAGGACTTCATGGTGCGCCTGCGCGAGCTGGCAGCCGTGGATGTACTCAAGGCGTATCGTCAGCAGAGCGAGCGCCTGCGCGACGAAGAGCTGCAAAAGGCCCAGCGTCTGCTGGCCAACGGTGGCAACGCTGAAGATGTGCTGGCGCAACTGGCTCGCGGCCTGACCAACAAACTGCTCCACGCCCCCAGTGTCCAGCTCAAGAAGCTGACCGCCGAAGGCCGCCTCGATGCGCTGGCCATGGCCCAGGAACTCTTTGCCCTCGGTGAGGGTTCACCGGATAGCTTTTCGGATAAGAAATCGTAATGAAAGCGTCACTGCTCAATAAACTGGACGTTCTCCAGGACCGTTTCGAGGAACTGACCGCCTTGCTGGGCGATGGCGAAGTCATTTCCGACCAGAACAAGTTCCGCACCTACTCCAAGGAGTACGCGGAAGTCGAGCCGATTGTCGCGACATATAAACAGCTGCTCAAAGTGCAGGAAGACCTTGCCGGTGCCCAGGCGCTGCTCAAGGACAGCGACCCGGACCTGCGTGAAATGGCCGTCGAGGAAGTCCGCGAAGCCAAGGAACAGCTGGTTGAGCTGGAGAGCAACCTGCAGCGCATGCTGTTGCCCAAGGACCCGAACGACGGGCGCAACGTTTTCCTCGAGATACGTGCCGGTACGGGGGGCGACGAGGCGGCGATTTTCTCCGGCGACCTGTTCCGCATGTATTCGCGTTACGCCGAGCGTCGCGGCTGGCGCGTGGAAATTCTGTCCGAGAACGAAGGCGAACACGGCGGCTTCAAGGAAGTCATTGCCCGGGTCGAAGGCGAGAACGTTTACGGCAAGCTGAAATTCGAGTCCGGTGCCCACCGTGTGCAGCGCGTGCCGGCCACTGAATCCCAGGGCCGCATCCATACCTCGGCCTGCACCGTGGCGGTATTGCCCGAGCCGGACGAGCAGGAAGCCATCGAAATCAACCCGGCGGATCTGCGGATCGACACCTACCGCTCCTCCGGCGCCGGCGGCCAGCACGTCAACAAGACCGATTCGGCGATCCGTATCACTCACTTGCCTTCGGGCATCGTGGTCGAATGCCAGGAAGAACGTTCCCAGCACAAGAACCGTGCACGGGCCATGGCCTGGCTGTCGGCCAAGCTCAACGACCAGCAGACCAGCGCCGCGGCCAATGCCATTGCCAGCGAGCGAAAATTGCTGGTGGGTTCGGGCGACCGCTCCGAGCGGATCCGTACCTACAATTTCGCCCAGGGTCGGGTCACCGATCATCGAATCAACCTGACGCTGTATTCCCTCGACGAGATCCTTGCCGGTGGCGTCGAGGCCGTGATCGAGCCGTTGCTGGCCGAATACCAGGCCGATCAACTGGCCGCGATTGGCGAGTAAGCAGAGGTGACTCCATGACCATCATCGCCAGTGTATTACGCGCCGCCCAGCTGCCGGATTCGCCGACACCACGCCTGGATGCCGAGTTGCTGCTGGCGGCAGCCCTGGGCAAGCCCCGCAGCTTCCTGCACACCTGGCCCGAGCGGATCGTGCCGAGCGAAGCGGCGCTGTTGTTCTCCGAGTACCTGCGTCGTCGTCGCTCCGGCGAGCCGGTGGCTTATATCCTGGGGCAACAGGGGTTCTGGAAGCTCGACCTGGAAGTCGCGCCCCACACCCTGATTCCCCGTCCGGACACCGAGCTGCTGGTGGAAACCGCGCTGCAATTGCTGCCGGCCACCCCGGTCAGGGTTCTGGACCTGGGCACCGGCAGCGGTGCGATTGCCCTTGCGTTGGCCAGTGAACGCCCGGCCTGGACGGTTACCGCGGTTGATCGTGTGCTCGAGGCTGTGGCCCTGGCCGAACGCAATCGCCAGCGCCTTGACCTGGGCAATGTCACGGTGATGAACAGTCATTGGTTCAGCGCCCTGGCCGACCGGCGTTTCGAGTTGATCATCAGTAATCCACCTTATATCGCTGCCACCGATCCGCACCTGGCCGAAGGCGACGTGCGTTTCGAGCCGGCCAGTGCGCTGGTGGCGGGCCAGGATGGGCTCGATGACCTGCGCACGATCATCGCCCAAGCGCCGGATCATCTTGCTCCGGGTGGATGGCTGATGCTCGAACATGGATACGACCAGGCCAATGCGGTGCGTGACCTGCTTCAAACCCAGGGATTTGCCGAAGTCCACAGTCGCAAGGACCTGGGCGGCCATGAACGCATCAGCCTGGGGTGTCTGCCGTGCTGAATGACCAGGAGCTGTTGCGCTACAGCCGGCAGATCCTGCTGCAGCACGTCGACATCGACGGCCAGGTACGGCTCAAGCAGAGCCGCGCATTGATCGTCGGTCTTGGCGGCCTCGGCGCCCCGGTGGCGTTGTACCTGGCCGCCGCCGGCGTCGGCGAGTTGCATCTGGCGGATTTCGACACGGTTGACCTCACTAACCTGCAACGCCAGATCATCCACGACACTGGCAGCGTGGGGTTGAGCAAGGTCGATTCGGCGATGCGTCGCCTGGCAGCGCTGAACCCGGAGATCGGGTTGGTCCCTCATCCAACCGCCATGGACGAAGACAGCCTGGCCGTCGCAGTCGGAGCCGTGGACGTGGTGCTGGACTGCTCCGACAATTTTTCTACCCGCGAAGCGGTGAATGCAGCGTGCGTCGCAGCGGGTAAACCGCTGGTCAGCGGCGCGGCGATCCGCCTGGAAGGGCAACTGTCGGTATTCGACCCGCGCCGCGCCGACAGCCCTTGCTATCACTGTCTCTACGGCCATGGCAGCGAAGCCGAGCTGACCTGCAGCGAAGCGGGCGTGCTCGGTCCGGTGGTGGGGGTGGTAGGAAGCCTGCAAGCCCTCGAGGCGCTGAAGCTATTGGCGGTGTTCGGTGAACCTCTGGTAGGACGTCTGCTGTTGATCGATGCCCTGGGTTCACGTTTCCGCGAACTGAGGGTCAAGCGCGACCCGGGCTGCAGCGTGTGTGGTGACAGGCATGAATAACGCGCCGGTCGGGGTGCTTGACTCAGGGGTCGGCGGGCTTTCGGTGCTGGCAGAGATCCGTCATCTGCTGCCCAATGAATCGCTGCTGTACGTCGCCGATTGCGGGCATATTCCCTATGGCGAGAAAACACCGGAATACATTCGGCAGCGCAGCTCCATCATCGCCGACTTTCTTTTGGGGCAGGGCGCCAAAGCCCTGGTGGTCGCTTGCAATACCGCAACGGTGGCTGCCGTGGCCGATCTGCGCCGTGACTTCCCCGATTGGCCCATTGTCGGCATGGAGCCGGCGGTCAAGCCGGCGGCTGCCGCTACCCGTAGCGGCATCGTCGGGGTACTGGCCACCACCGGCACCTTGCAGAGCGCCAAGTTCGCCGCGCTGCTCGATCGCTTCGCCACCGATGTGCGAGTCATCACCCAGCCGTGTCCCGGATTGGTGGAGCTGATCGAAACGGGGGATTTGCACAGCCCGGCCTTGTATGAACTGTTGCGTCAGTATGTCGACCCCTTGTTGGCCGCCGGTTGCGACACGCTGATCCTGGGCTGCACCCACTATCCGTTTCTCAAACCCATGCTCAAGCAGATGATTCCGGCGCATATCAGCCTGATCGACACTGGCGCCGCCGTGGCTCGCCAGCTGCAGCGGTTGTTGGCTGAGCGGGGAGCGTTGGCGGAGGGGCCTGTCAGCGAAACTCAGTTCTGGAGTAGCGCGGATCCGATACATTTAGGAAAAATCCTACCAATGTTGTGGCAATCGTCTGGCATTGTGCGAAGCTTCGATCTGTAAAAAAACGTGAAAATTGCGTAAATGGGGCTGAACTTCTGTTTCAACGGAGATTTCTATAGCTCTGTCTGGTTGTAAGAAAAAACTAACTAAGTCTGTTCGGAAAAGGATGTTTCTAATGAAGCGCTTATTCTGTTTTGCCGCCATTGCGGCTGCGTTGCTGGGGCACACTTACACTGCGCAAGCGGCGGGTGTGGAGTTCGGGATCGGTCAGACCAGCGATTCGACCATGACCTATCGCTTGGGCATGCAGTTCGATTGGGACAAGAGCTGGCTGCAAAGCGATGTGGGTCGTCTGACGGGCTACTGGAGCGGTGCCTACACCTATTGGGAAGGGGATGAGACTTCGAGTAACCACAGCTTGTCGTTCTCGCCGGTCTTCGTGTATGAATTTTCCGGCCAGAACGTGAAGCCTTACATCGAGGCGGGTATCGGCGTTGCGTTGTTTGCCAACACTGAGTTGGAAGATAACAAGCTGGGCAGTGCGTTCCAGTTCGAAGATCGAATTGGTTTCGGCCTGCGCTTCAATGGTGGACATGAAGTGGGCATTCGCGCCACCCATTATTCCAACGCGGGTATCGCGTCGGACAATGACGGTGTGGAGAGCTACGCGCTGCATTACACGATGCCGCTGTAATTCCCGACAGCCCTGTGGGGGCCGGCCCCTACGTGCTACGTGAGCAAGCCTGCTCCCACAAGTCTGTCGAGGCTCCCCGCAACGGGACCTCGCCTGAATTCCATGTGGGAGCGAGCCTGCTCGCGATAGCGCCCGTTCAGCATCAGCAAGATCGATCCCGCCGCCCATCTCGGCGAGCTGGGCCTCATCAAGGGCGTGCTGTTCTTTATCGATACACCGTCGCAATGCCTTGGCGTTCTTCAACGCATTCTGGCGCACCCATTTCGAACTCCCGGCAAATCAACGGACGCTTTTCGTAGATCGTGCACCTCATGCTGTCGCGATCCAGCGCCGCGCACCAGCCATCATCCAGCCGCAACATGGCTTCTGCGCCCCAATCGTCCACGGCGATGAATCGTTGCGGGACGCCGGTGTCGGTGATCAACAACACTTCCAGTCGGCAGCAGCATGCCGCACAGCTCGAACAGGTAACGGCCGGCGCAGGGAGATCTACAAGAGGGATGTTTTTCATGGCCGGCAGTGTAAGGCAACCGGGTCCTTCAAGGGCGACCCTTGATCGGTGACCAAGTATCGGGCTGGCAAGGGGCGATGTCCGTCTGCCCGGTCCGGGCCGATTCGGGCAGCGGCCAGAGCGCTGCCAGGGCGGCGACCGGGAGGATCAGCTCAGGGGGTCTTTCGGCCAGGTTGGCCAGAATGTAGGTCGCTGCTTCGTCTGTCGAGCAGACAGTAGGCAACACACCATCCTCGAGGCACAGCGAGACATGGTCGAACCCCGGGCGGACCAGCGTCACGTCGATGCCCCTGGGGGCGAGCCTCACGCGAGTCGATTCAAACAGAGAGCCCATGGTGCTGCCGCTGGCCTCGGTGTGTGATGGAGACAAGTAAGTCGCCGGGCTGGCAATCCCTGTCAGATGGGGGAGGACGCCTGCCTGTAACAGCGGCAAAGCCGTTTCGATGCAAAAACTGGCCGCCAGCAGATTACTGCGTACCAGCTGTTCGATGAATGCCTGGGGGGTAGGATGGGCGCCGGCGTATTCGGTGGTTCCGGCATTCAGGATGACGGTGTCCAGGGCGCCCCACTGCTGGGCGATTCGCTCGCCGATCTCGCGCACAGTCTGGCTGTCGGTCAGATCGCCGGGCACGATCAGTAGCTGGTCCGGATATCGTGCACAAAGGGCTTCGCAGGGTTGGGCCGAGCGCGAACTGATCGCCAGGTGCGCACCGCTTTCAAGCAGCTTTACGGCAAGCGAAGCGGCAACGCCGTCACCCGCCCCTGTCAGCCAGTATCGCCGTGGCGGTTTCACACCCATTCCTTGCTCCTTCCGCTAGGGTTGCGCCGTGTCTGCTACAAGGCTTTACGGCTAATCCATGATTAAGTAAGACTATATCCCGAGTGGTGGAAAGTGCATCCGCATTCAATCAATTTCATGTTCGTTGATCGCCCAACGGTTCGGCGGCGCGGCGTTGTTGCGTTGGCAGCTGTCTGAAAGCGGCCAGCGCACGCGCTCGTGATCGGCCGAGGTCGACGATCGGAGCGGGATAATCCACACGGTCAAACAATCCACAGGGGGCTTTGGGGTTATGGACCTGTTGCCTGTCCAGATCGTTCAGTTCCGTTAACCAGTGTTTGATGAACGATCCTGTGGGGTCGAATTTTTCCGATTGACTCAATGGATTGAAAATCCGGAACCAGGGCGCCGCGTCCGTGCCGGTGGAGGCGCTCCACTGCCAACCGCCATTGTTGGCGGCCAGATCGCCGTCGATCAGGTGCTGCATGAAAAAGCGCTCGCCTTCGCGCCAGTCGATCAGCAGGTTCTTGGTGAGGAACATTGCCACAACCATCCGCAAGCGGTTGTGCATCCATCCTGTCTCCAGCAGTTGGCGCATGGCCGCGTCAATGATTGGCAGGCCGGTGCGGGCCTCTTTCCAAGCGGCCAGTTCTTCAGGGGCATCGCGCCATGCCATCGCCTCGGTTTCCGGGCGGAATGCCCGGTGACGGGATACCCGGGGATAGCCCACCAGAATGTGTTTATAGAACTCACGCCAGAGCAATTCATTGATCCAGGTCACAGCCCCGACATTACCGCTTTCGAATTCGCCCTGGTTGGCTTGCAGTGCGGCGTGCAGGCACTGGCGCGGCGACACCACGCCGGCCAGCAGGTAAGCCGAGAGTTGGCTGGTGCCGGGTTTGGCCGGAAAATCCCGATCGGTCTGGTAATGGTCGAGGTGCTGCTCGACGAACGTCTCCAGGCGTCGTCGGGCTTCGCTTTCGCCGGCGGGCCAAAGGGCACGCAGGGCTTCGCCGGAGGGCGCAAAGCCTTCGATGTGCAACGGCACCGGATCGCTGGCGATGCCGGTGTGTGCCTGCCGGGCCGGTGCGCGAACCAGGCTTGGCAATGAGACGTGCAGCCGGCCGTAGCAGACTTTGCGAAACTGGCTGAACACCTGGAAATAGTTGCCGGTTTTGGTCAACACGCTGCCGGGCTTGAACAGCAACTGATCGAGGTAGCTGTGAAACGCGATGCCCTGATCGTCCAGCGTGCGAGCGACTTCAGCGTCGCGCCGGGTTTCGTTCAGGCCATATTCTTCATTGACATGGACTGCATCGATCTTCAATTCGCGGCATACCTTGAGCAGCACTTGCGGTGCCTCGTCCCAGCGTGGCGCCGGACGGATCAGTAATGGGATGTTCAGTTCGCCCAGGGCCGCGCTCAAGGAAGCCACGTTGCGTAGCCAGAAATCGATCTTGCACGGCGCATCGTCGTGGCTGCGCCATTGTTCCGGACTTGGCAGGTACACCGCCACGCAGGGCCCACGTGCTGCGGCAGCGGCCAGGGCGGTGTTGTCGTGCAGGCGCAAGTCGCTGCGCAGCCAGATCAGTTGCATTGGGTTTTCCATTCAGAGAAGGGCTCTGCGGCTCAATTCACGGTAGGCCGTCAAGGGATCTTCGGCCCAGGTGATGTTCATCATCGCTGCGCCGGTGGATAACCTGGCGTGGTGAATCGATGCGGGAGTACCGGCGATAACGACCGGGCAGTCGATACCGCTCAGCAGCCTGGGCAGTTGGGACAGGTTCAGGGCGTGACTGGAATACAACAGCACGCCGCGAGCCTTGAGGCGTTCGACGGCCACCGCCAGTTCACCCGCCGGTATCGGCCCATCGAATACCTCCACCGGGCAATCGGCGTTGCTGGCCAGCCAGGCGGTGAGCCACAGGAGGGGTTCCAGGGGCTCGTCCGAATGGTTGACCAGTAGCAACGGCGCGCCGCGTAGCTGGCGGTTGTTGTGGTAGATCCGGCTGCCAAATTTGCTGCGTAGCCAGGAGTACAGGAACACCCGTTCCAACTGCGCCCCGAACTGCCCCTGCCAACGCAACTGCAGATCGCTCAGCAAGGGCAGCAGTAACTGTTCGCACACTGTCAGGGGCGGGTAGAGCGCCATGGCCTGGTTCACCCGCTCATCGACCTGGCGCTCGGCCAGTTGCGTGACAGCCACGATGAGGGCGTTGCGCTGGCGATGCCAATCATTTTCCACAGGCTCGGCTGGCGGTTGCGGTGCATCGAGCAAGGGCTTGATCTTGCTCACCGCCATCCCTCGGTTGATCCAGGTGAGGATGGTCTGGATACGTTGTACATGTTCGGCGCTGAACAACCGGTGGCCCTTGGGCGTGCGGTGCGGCACGATCAAGCCATAACGGCGTTCCCAGGCCCGCAGCGTGACGGCGTTGACACCGGTCCGGCGCGCGACCTCGCGTATCGGAAGCCACCCCTGTGCCAAAGCCTCGGCGAAGTCCGCACCGAGGTCTTCTCGTGCGCTCGAATCCGGCTCGCGCGCCATCAGATAGCGTTCCGCAAGCTGAGGTTTTCCGGGTGCGGTTGCAGGTAGGCCTGCTGCGCCAGATAGGGATCGGGATGCTGGCGCAAATGGTGCTTGAGCAAGGTCAGCGGTACCACCAGCGGTACGATGCCGCGCCGATATTGACCGATGAGGTGCTGGACTTCCTGCTTGTCTTCACTGTCGATGACATGCTTGAGGTAACCGCTCAGGTGTTGCAAGACGTTGGTGTGGGTGCCTCGGGTGGCGCATTTTTTCAACGCGGCCATCAGCGCACTGAAATAGCGTGGCCCCAGTTCGTTTGGATCGGTCTTGCCCATGCTGCCCAGCAGGTTGCCCAGCGCCTTGTACTGCACCGGATTGTGGGCCATCAGCAGATATTTGTAGCGGGAGTGAAATTCAATCAGATCCCGGCGGGTCAGGTGCTTCTGGCGCAACGGTTGCCAGGCTGCGTAGGCGAAAACCCGGGTCAGGAAATTCTCCCGCAGCACTGGATCGTTGAGGCGGCCATCCTCTTCCACCGGCAGGTCCGGATGACGGTTACAGAACGCCTGTGCATACAGGCCGCGTCCACCACCGCCCTGCGGCACGCCGTTATGATCGTAGACCTTGACCCGCTCCAGCCCACAGGACGGTGACTTCTGCATGAAGATGTAGCCGCAGATGTCACCCAGTGTGTCAGCCATTTGCTGACCGTATTCGGCCAGCGGCCGTGTCACGTTCAGGTCAGGCGTCACCGTGCCGACCGCTTCGGGATGCAGCGGGTTACCCACCAGCCGGATCGCTTCTCTCGGAATGCCCAGCCCGATGGCGACTTCCGGGCACACCGGTACGAAATCGAAATGCTCCGCCAGCAGTTGGCTGCACAGTTGCGACTGTTTATGCCCGCCATTGAAGCGGACTTGTGCGCCCATCAGGCAGGCGCTGATAGCGATCTTCGGCTTGGCGACGGTTTCGTTGGACATGGGCACCTCTGATTCCATGATCTTGTACAAATTTATATTTCTGTACAATTATTTCATCATAGATTTGCCAGCGCGCAAGTCAACCGGTTTCAGCGTGCAGGGGAGAAGCGGCGTGTTCGCAGACAGGCTGCTGTCTGTTGCGACAGCAGCGGTAGTGCGGGGTGAAGCGAATTACTGCAGGCTGGCGTGCAGGCGGCGGGCGGCATCCTGGCCGCTGAGCCATGCACCTTCGACCCGGCCGGACAGGCACCAGTCGCCACAGACATACAACCCCAGGTCGGCATCGGCCAGAGCGCCCCATTCGTGGTTGCCGGCGGGACGGGCGTACAGCCAGCGATGGGCCACGCTGAAGCTGGGAGCAGGCATTGCGCTGTGCAGCAGTTCGGCGAATGCACCGTGCAGATGTTCAATCACCGCTTCCTTGGACAGGTCGATGTGCTGCCGGCTCCAGTCGCTGGTGGCGTGCAGCACCCAAGTGTCGAGCCGGCTGTCGCGTCCCGGCTTGCTGCGGTTGCGCGCCAGCCAGTCGAGGGGACTGTCTTGTACGAAGCAGCCCTCCAGGGGAGTGTCCAGCGGTTTTTCGAAGGCCAGGGCCACGGCCCAGGTCGGGTCCATTTTCACTCCGGCCGCCACGCTGGCCAGCTTTGGCACGGCTGCCAGCAATGCAGTGGCCTGGGGGGCGGGCGTGGCAATGACAACCTGGCCGAAAGGGCCGTGGGTGAAGCCTTCCGCATCCTGCAGGTGCCAATGCTCCTGGCCGCGGTACACCTCGGTGATCCGGCAGGAGAACTGCACTTGCAATTTGCCGAGCAAGGCGCGGGTGATGGCGCTCATGCGCGGAGTGCCGACCCAGCGGGTCTGTTCATCCGGCGAGGGCGTCAGTTGCCCACCCTGGGAGTTGTATAGCTGCGGGTTCCATTCCGCCGCCCAGCCATTGGCCTGCCAGCGCTGCACTTCGGTCACGAAGCGGCGATCGCGGGCGGTGAAATATTGCGCGCCCATGTCCAGTGAACCGGCGTCGCTGCGTTTGCTGGACATGCGTCCGCCGCTGCCATGGCTTTTATCGAAGAGTTGAACGACATGCCCGGCCTCCGTCAGGGCCTGGGCGGCTGAGAGTCCGGCGATGCCGGTGCCGATGATTGCGATAGGTACAGTCATGAGGGCCTCGTTTACCTTTCTGTACAGACTACGCCGTCGTTTAAACCTGTACAATTCGGGTTTTTGGTATAAGTTTTTACCGTTCGCGTTCGACAGGTTGTCCTATTGTTAAAACAGACCCTGTCCGATACGAAAAATCCCTGCTTATAAAAATAGACTAATGGGCCGGGTAAAACGCGATGAGAGGATCACCTCATGCACATATTGCTGACCGGCGGTACTGGTTTAATCGGACGCGCGCTTTGCCGTCACTGGCTGGCGAAGGGGCATCGCCTGACGGTGTGGAGTCGTCGGCCCGAACAGGTGGCGGAGCTCTGTGGAGCGCAGGTGAGGGGGATCGCCAAGCTCGACGAGATCGACGATCCGGTGGACGCTGTGATCAATCTCGCCGGCGCGCCGATTGCCGACCGACCCTGGAGCCACAAGCGCAAGTTGCTCTTGTGGAGCAGCCGCATCACCCTGACGGAAGTGTTGCTGGCCTGGTTGGAGCGTTGCGAACAGAAACCCCGGGTGTTGATTTCCGGTTCGGCGGTGGGCTGGTACGGTGACGGTGGCGAGCGTGAGCTGACCGAAGAATCGGGGCCGGTGAGCGAAGATTTTGCCAGTCAACTGTGCATCGCCTGGGAAGAGACCGCGCAACGGGCCGAGGCCATGGGGGTGCGTGTCGTGCTGGTGCGTACCGGCCTGGTCCTGTCCGCCGACGGCGGCTTTTTGTCGCGGCTGCTACTGCCCTTCAAACTGGCGCTGGGCGGGCGTATCGGCAATGGTCGGCAATGGATGCCGTGGATTCATATCGACGATCAAATCGCCCTGATTGATTTTCTTCTGCACCGCGATGATGCCAGCGGTCCTTATAATGCCTGCGCGCCGAACCCGGTGCGCAATCGCGACTTCGCCAAGGCCTTGGGTGAGGTATTGAACCGGCCTGCGGTGGTGCCGGTGCCGGAGCTGGTGTTGAAAGTCGCGTTGGGAGAAATGTCATTGCTGTTGCTGGGCGGGCAGCGTGCCATGCCGGCCCGATTGCAGGCGGCGGGTTTCATTTTCCGGTTCACTGATTTGCCCGCGGCGCTGGACGACTTGTCCCCCCGCTTTTGAAATAGGACATTGCATGACCGATCACGCGTTGCTTCTGGTGAATCTGGGTTCGCCTGCTTCCACCTCGGTGGCCGATGTGCGCCGCTACCTCAATCAATTCCTGATGGACCCTTACGTCATCGACTTGCCCTGGCCGGTGCGGCGGTTGCTGGTGTCGCTGATCCTGATCAAGCGCCCCGAGCAATCGGCTCACGCCTATGCGTCGATCTGGTGGGAGGAAGGGTCGCCGCTGGTGGTGCTCAGCCGCCGGTTGCAACAGGCGATGACCGCACAATGGACCCAGGGCCCGGTGGAATTGGCGATGCGCTATGGCCAGCCGTCCATTGAGTCGGCGCTGGTGCGCCTGGCGAGCCAGGGCCACAAGAAAATCACGTTGGCACCTCTGTATCCGCAGTTCGCCGACAGCACCGTGACCACGGTGGTCGAGGAAGCCAGGCGTGTCGTACGGGAGAAGGGGCTCGATGTGCAGTTCTCGATACTTCAGCCATTCTACGATCAGCCGGAATACCTCGACGCGCTGGTTGCCAGCGCCAAGCCCTATCTGGCGCAAGACTACGATCACCTGTTGCTCAGCTTCCATGGCCTGCCGGAACGGCACCTGACCAAGCTCGATCCAACGGGTTTTCACTGCTTCAAGGATGCCGACTGCTGCAAGAACGCGCCGCCTCAAGTCATGGCCACCTGTTACCGCGCCCAGTGCATTCGCAGCGCCGAATTGTTCGCCAAGCGCCTGGGGCTGGCGGATGGTCAATGGTCGGTGTCATTCCAGTCGCGATTGGGCCGCGCCAAGTGGATCGAGCCTTATACCGAAGCACGGCTGGATGAGCTGGCCAAAAGCGGGGTGAAGAAGGTGCTGGTGATGTGTCCGGCATTCGTGGCGGACTGCATCGAAACCCTGGAGGAAATCGGCGACCGTGGGCGTGAACAGTTTCGCGAGGCGGGTGGGGAGGAACTGGTGTTGGTGCCGTGTCTCAATGATCAGCCGCAGTGGGTAAAGGCATTGAGCACATTATGCGAGCGGGCACCGATCGCTCTATAGAGTTCAAGGGTCCTTTCGCGGGCAAGCCCGCTCCCACATGGGGTCTCTGGTGTACACAAGTCCTGTGACCACCCAAGATCCACTGTGGGAGCGGGCTTGCTCGCGAAGAGGCCCCGTCAGATAACACACCTATCAGATCAGCGGTTCATCCGCCTTCTTGTGCTTCCAGCTGTCATTGCCCGGCAGGATCAGGTTCAACCCTATCGCCACCACCGCGCACAGTGCGATGCCCTTGAGGCCGAAGTCGTCCGGGCCGTTGCCGGTGCCGATCAGCACGCCGCCGATACCGAACACCAACGTCACCGAAACGATCACCAGGTTGCGTGCCTCGCCCAGGTCGATCTTGTGGCGGATCAGGGTGTTCATGCCCACCGCTGCAATCGAACCGAACAACAGGCACAGGATCCCGCCCATCACGGGTACCGGGATGCTTTGCAGCAGCGCGCCGAACTTGCCGATGAATGCCAGGGCGATGGCGAAGATCGCTGCCCAGGTCATGATCTTCGGGTTGTAGTTCTTGGTCAGCATCACCGCGCCGGTGACTTCGGCGTAAGTGGTATTGGGCGGGCCACCGAACAGGCCGGCGGCGGTGGTGGCGATGCCATCTCCGAACAGGGTGCGGTGCAGGCCAGGTTTTTTCAGGTAGTCGCGACCGGTCACGCTACCCACGGCGATCACGCCGCCGATGTGCTCGATGGCCGGGGCCAGGGCCACCGGTACGATGAACAGGATGGCCTGCCAGTTGAACGCCGGCGCGGTGAAGTTCGGCAGCGCGAACCATGGCGCGGCGGCGATCTTCGCGGTGTCCACCACGCCGAAGAAGAACGACATGGCGAAGCCCACCAGTACGCCGGAAATGATCGGTACCAGACGAAAAATGCCTTTGCCGAATACCGCGACGATCAGAGTAGTGAGCAGGGCCGGCATGGAGATCATCATCGCGGTCTGATAGTGAATCAGCTCGGTGCCGTCACCAGCTTTGCCCATGGCCATGTTCGCGGCAATCGGCGCCATCGCCAGGCCAATGGAAATGATCACCGGACCGATCACCACAGGCGGCAGCAGTCGGTCGATGAAACCGGTGCCCTTGATCTTCACCGCCAGGCCCAGGAAGGTATAGACGAAACCGGCCGCCATCACGCCGCCCATGGTCTCCGCCAGGCCGAACTGGCCCTTGGCGAGAATGATCGGGGTGATGAATGCAAAGCTGGAGGCCAGAAACACCGGCACCTGGCGCCCGGTCACCACCTGGAACAGGATCGTGCCCAGGCCGGCGGTGAACAGTGCCACGTTGGGGTCCAGCCCGGTGATCAGCGGCATCAGCACCAGCGCGCCAAAGGCGACGAACAACATCTGGGCACCGGACACCACCTGCCGCCAGAGCGGATCGTTGAACTCATCCTGCATGTTCAAGCGTCCTTCTGCTTGGTGCCGAAGATCTTGTCACCGGCATCGCCCAGGCCCGGGATGATGTAGCCATGCTCGTTGAGCTTCTGGTCGATGGAGGCGGTATAGATGGTCACGTCGGGGTGGGCGTCTTCCACAGCCTTGATGCCTTCAGGCGCGGCCACCAGCACCATGGCGCGGATGTCCCGGCAACCGGCTTTTTTCAGCAGGTCGATGGTGGCGACCATGGAGCTGCCCGTGGCGAGCATCGGGTCGATGATCATCGCCAGGCGCTCGTCGATTTCCGGCACCAGTTTTTCCAGGTAGGTATGGGCTTGCAACGTTTCTTCATTACGGGCCACGCCCACCGCGCTGACCTTGGCACCCGGGATCAGGCTCAGCACGCCTTCGAGCATGCCGATGCCGGCACGCAGGATCGGCACCACGGTGATCTTCTTGCCGGCGATTTTTTCCACCTGGACCGCTCCGGCCCAACCGTCGATGCTGTAGGTTTCCAGCGGCAGGTCCTTGGTGGCTTCGTAGGTGAGCAGCGCACCGACTTCCTGAGCGAGCTCGCGGAAGTTCTTCGTGCTGATGTCGGCGCGGCGCATCAGGCCGAGTTTGTGTCTGATCAGCGGATGGCGGATCTCGAGGATGGGCATGGGAAGGCTCCGGCGGCGGGCAAAAAAACCGGGCTAGATTAATCTATCCGGGGATGTTGTCCTATAGACAATACAGAACGTTAGTCCACAAACGCTTGATCTGGCCTCGCTTGATGCGTACCTTTGCCGGCTTTTCCGAACCCGTCCCTCCCCTCAAACGCCACTGGAGAGCGCCATGTCCGCTGATCTCGAGCATATCCGTCAAATCATGCGAGAGGCTGACTGCCTGTACACCGAAGCCGAAGTCGAAGCGGCCATCGCCCGTGTCGGTGCGCAAATCAACGACCAATTGGCCGATAGCAACCCTGTGGTGTTCTGTGTCATGAACGGCGGGCTGATTTTCTCCGGCAAGCTGCTGACTTATCTGAACTTCCCGCTGGAAGCGTCTTACCTTCACGCCACCCGCTACCGCAACGAAACCAGCGGTGGCGACCTGTTCTGGAAAGCCAAGCCGGAAGTCTCGTTCATCGACCGCGATGTCTTGATCATCGACGACATCCTGGACGAAGGTCACACCCTGGGCGCGATCATTGACTTCTGCCGGCATGCCGGTGCCCGCGCGGTGCACACCGCCGTACTGATCGACAAGGATCATGACCGCAAGGCCCGTCCAGACCTGAAGGCCGATTTCGTGGGCCTGCCCTGCGAGGACCGTTACATCTTCGGCTATGGCATGGACTACAAGGGCTACTGGCGCAACGCCAACGGTATTTTCGCCGTCAAGGGGATGTAATCGATGAACCAGCCGAGCTTTCTGGATGAGGCGCTGTTCGGTGCGTTAGCCGAGAAAGCGGCGGCCAATCCCCGCGGGCGACAACACCACAATTTCCACCAGATGGACGAGCCGTGCCACCGCATGGCGGTGGGGTTGCAGCCGTCCACGTACATCCCGCCTCATCGACATCTGAGCGCCGACAAGGCTGAAACCCTGCTGGTCCTGCGGGGGCGTCTCGGTGTGTTGATCTTCGACGAGGCGGGTGCCGTGATCGACAAGCGCGTTCTGCAAGCCGGGGGCGATTGCCTCGGTGTCGACTTGCCGGCGGGTGTGTATCACGGTCTGGTGGTGCTGGAGGCCGATAGCCTGATGTTCGAATGCAAGGCCGGTCCTTACCGGCCTGTGGGCGAGGGTGAACTGGCTCATTGGGCGCCTCGCGAAGGCGAAGCGGGCGTGGCCGAATATCACGCCTGGATGCGCGCCCAGTTCGACTAAAGGTGCGGTTCATCCCGTGGGAGCAAAGCTTGCTCGCGATGAATGATTACGCGATCTTCTGACCGAGCGAGGTGTTTTCATCGCGAGCAAGCTTTGCTCCCACAGCCTTGCTCTCAAGCCTCAAGCCTCAAGCCTCAAGCCTCAAGCCTCAAGCCACTGCTCACTCTTGACCCGTGCCTGTTCCAACGTCTGCACATACGCTAATTGGCGCTGCTCGCGATGGACACCGGCGCGGCGCAGTTTCAGGCGCACCCGTGGGGCGGTCGCCACCAGGATCAGGCCGATGCCCTGCCTGCGGTAATCCTTGAGGATGTTGTCAAATGCGGCCAATGCGGTCATGTCCAGCATCGGCACGGCACTCATTTCCACGACCACCACCCGGACACCTGGATCGAACTTGCGTAGTACGTCCAGGGCTTTTTCCGCCGCGCCGAAAAACAGCGGGCCGCGAATGGCGTAGCAGCGTACATGTTCTGGCATGTCCAGCAACGCTTGATGAAACTGGCGCGGCAATTCGGCACTGTCGGTCAGTTCGCTCATGCGCTTGATGAACAACCCGGCGGCCAGCAGCAGGCCGACAGCAACGGCCAGGACCATGTCGAACAATACCGTCAGGCTCAGGCAGGTCAGCAACACCAGTACGTCGCTGCGTGGGGCAATGCGCAGGGTGTGCAGCACATGCCCGGCCTCGCTCATGTTCCAGGCCACCATCACCAGCAATGCGGCCAGCGCGGCCATGGGCAGGTAGCTGAAGAGCGGCGCCAGCAGCAACATCGCCAGCAGCACTACGAGGCTGTGGATGATCGCGGCCAGCGGAGAAGACGCGCCGCTGCGCACATTGGTGGCGCTACGGGCAATCGCCGCCGTGGCGGTAATGCCACCGAAGAGCGGCGCGACCAGGTTGCCCAGGCCCTGGCCCATCAGCTCGGCATTGGGATCGTGCTTGTTGCCGGTCATGCCGTCCGCCACCACGGCGCACAACAGCGATTCGATGGCGCCGAGCATGGCGATGGCGAATGCGGGCGCCATCAGCTGGCGAATCAGGTCGTAGGAAAGCTGCAACGGTCGACCGTTGCTGTCCGGCAGGTTCCAGGGCCAGTCGAAGGTCGGCAAGAATGGCGGAATACCTGGGTGGCTGACGCCATCGACCATATAGCTGAAGCGTTCGCCCAGCGTCGCGATCGGCCAGCCAGCGAGCTCCAGCGCTACACCCAACAAAGCCCCGACGAGCAGCGCGACCAGATGCCCCGGAACGCGAGGGACCCAGCGTGGCCAGGCAATCAGCACCGCCAGGCAAGTGACGCCGACGACGCCATCGCCCAATCGGGCGCTGGGCAGCGCCACGATCAACGCGCCCAACTGTTCGATGTAGTGCTGGGCCTGGCCTGCGGTGCTCAGGCCGAGCAGATCCTTCAACTGCAATGTGGCGATGACCACGCCGATGCCGGCGGTGAAACCGAGGATGACCGGATAGGGGATGTACTGGATCAACCGTCCGGCGCGCATCAGCCCCAGGGCGATCAGGATCAGGCCGGCCAGCATCGTGCACAACAGCAGGCCGCCCACTCCATATTGCTGGGTAATCGGGAGCAGGATCACCACGAACGCGGCGGTCGGCCCACTCACGTTGAACCGCGAGCCGCCAGTCAGGGCAATCAGCGGCGCGGCCACCAGCACCGTGTACAAGCCATGTTGCGGCGGTACGCCGACGGCGATTGCCAGGGCCATGGCCAGGGGAATGGCAATGATGCCGACGGTCAGCCCGGCCACCAGGTCGCCGCGCAGGCGTTCCAGGGTGTAACCGGCGCGCCAGGATTGGCGAAAGGCGGCGAACAGAGGCAGGGCGGAGAAGGACATGGGCACTCCACACAGAGGATTGGGCAAACGCCTGACCCGTGGCGAGGGAGCAGGCTCCCTCGCCACAAAAGCCATCACCACATCTTGCGCAATGATGGCCCTTTGAGTATGCCGCGCTCGGGGCCCGGATGTATTGATCCGGATCGTTTATTTTCAACGACCATGCCCATGCTAGAGTGCCAGACCAAGATTCCGGAGCCTGCCAATGAGTGTATCGACCCGCCGCCGCACCGCTTTGCTGTTGCTATCCAGCCTGACCCTTGCGGTCGAAGCCGCGCCGATGCACAGCCAGTTCCTGCCACCCGATGACCTGACGGTGCGCCAGGAGCAACCTGATCAGCAGCAACTGCTGCAAGTCACCGAATATTCGGTGGTGCTGGGTAACCAGCGCCAGTCCAACCAGCAACCGATCCCGGTCACGTCGCCTTTGCTGGTACGCCTCAAAGGCAAGCCCCTGAACAAGGGCGCCACCATCAGCCAAGTGATCCTCAACTTCGATGGTGAAAGTAAAAGCCTGAAGAAGCCGGTCTTCGACGAGACGAGCAAAACCCTGACATTGTCTTATCCACAGGCCCATTACCGGGCAGTCATCGATTTATTGCGTAACGACACGGTGTATGTGCAGTTTCTCAGTTACCCCAACGGCCACATCTGGGCCGACCTGCATACCGGGGCCGTACGCCCGCGTTGAGCCCCGGGCCCTGCCGGGGGTAAACTGCCCGCCCCCGTGAACTGTGCGAGTTGGAGCCGGCAATGCGTAAAGACAAGAAACAGGTGATTGGCGATGAAATTGGCGATGAACAGATCAAGCTGTTCCTCAATTTCGAACCGGCCGATGCTACCTCGCCGTCGCTGCACAAACTGATCAAGGGCTACCGTGGCCTGCGGGTCGACGATTTCGAACGGTTCCTGACGTTTTTCGTCGAAGCCGGCTATGACCTCAACGGCAAGGATGAGCACGGTAACGATTTCGTTGCGCTGATCCAGGACCAGCGTAATGCCGAAGAGTACATCGAACTGTTCAACAAGGCGCGTGGTTGATTGATCCCGGGCCTGTGCAGCAGGCCAGCGGGAGCGAGTGTCCTCGCCTCGGCGCAATGTCCAGATAAAAAAACGCCCCGCTCTCGGAAAAGAGCGGGGCGTTTTTCATGGGGGGGCGAATCAAGCGTAGCTCGGGGTCTCGCTGCTTTCTTCAACCAGGCCCAGCGCAATGTTGTTCTGCGCATTGATCTTGCGATACAGCGCCGCATCGGTTTCCAGCACCTTTTCCCGGGCCGGGAAGATTTCCGCGAGCTTGGCGGCCCATTCACCCTTGGCCTTGTCCGGGAAGCAGCGCTCGATCAGCTCGAGCATGATCGAAACGGTGACCGAAGCGCCTGGCGATGCGCCGAGCAGGGCGGCGAGGGTGCCGTCCTTGGCTGCCACCAGTTCGGTGCCGAATTGCAGGACACCGCCTTTCTTCGGGTCTTTCTTGATGATCTGCACCCGTTGGCCGGCCACTTCCAGGCGCCAGTCCTCGGCTTTCGCCTCGGGGTAGAAGCGACGAAGCGATTCCAGGCGTTGCTCCATGGACTGCATCACTTCGCTGATCAGGTATTTGGTCAGGTCCATGTTGTCGCGGGCCACGGCCAGCATCGGGCCGATGTTGCCGGCGCGTACCGACAGCGGCAGGTCCATGATCGAGCCGTGCTTGAGGAATTTGGTGGTGAAACCGGCGTACGGCCCGAACAGCAGAGATTTTTTGCCATCGACCACGCGGGTGTCCAGGTGCGGTACCGACATGGGCGGCGAACCCACCGCGGCCTGGCTGTAGACCTTGGCCTGGTGATGCTTGACCACGTCCGGGTTGTCACAACGCAGCCACTGGCCGCTGACCGGGAAGCCGCCGAAGCCCTTGCTCTCCTCGATGCCCGAAGCTTGCAGCAATGGCAATGCCGCGCCGCCGGCACCCAGGAATACGAACTTGGCGTCTACATCACGGCTGGAGCCGGAGTTGACGTCCTTGATGCTCACGGTCCAGCCACTGCCGTTGCGCTTGAGGCCGGTGACGCGCTTGCAGTACTTGACCTGGGTATCCGGGGCGCTGGTCAGGTGCTTTAGCAATTGATTGGTCAGGGCGCCGAAGTTGACGTCGGTACCGTTCATGACGCGGGTGGCGGCGATGACTTCATCGGCCGGTCGGCCTGGCATCATCAGCGGCATCCACTCGGCCATCTTGCCTTTGTCTTCGGTGTATTCCATCTCGGAAAAAGCGTGATGCCGGCTCAGCAGTTCGAAACGCTTCTTCAGGAACGACACGCCTTTCTCGCCCTGTACGAAACTCAGGTGTGGCACCGGGGCGATAAAGGATTTGGATGAGCCGAACGTGCTTTTCCTGGTCAGGTACGTCCAGAACTGCTTCGACACCTCGAACTGGGTGTTGATGTGCACAGCTTTCTTGATATCGACAGTGCCGTCGGCCGCCTGGGGCGTGTAGTTCAGTTCACACAGCCCGGCGTGGCCGGTACCGGCGTTGTTCCACGGGTTGGAACTCTCCGCGGCACCGGAATCCATCAGCTCGACGACTTCCAGCGAAATCGCGGGGTCGAGCTCCTTGAGCAGCACGGCCAGGGTGGCACTCATGATGCCGGCCCCTACCAGAACTACGTCGACTGCTTCGTTATGCGCCATTTAACGCGTCTCCAAAATCTGCAGCACCAAATTGTCGGCATGGCGGCCAGGATTGGCGGGGCAGGTCGGTTGCGCCCCAGGTTCCCATGGCCAGTTACGCCATGTCCGAATCTTCGCAATTTTTCGCAACACTGCGGATGCATGCAGCCTGGCCTCAAGAGTCCCATGAACTCATTTAAGCGCCGGGCGGGCAATTCGACTTATGGCCGAGACATCCGTTCGTGCAACCAAATCCGTAGCGGACAGGCTTCAGGCGACGGTTCTTGAGCGATATCCGGTCCTGTGTCGTTGGGCTGTTCCAGACGCCAATGGTGCTTGTTCAGACGCAAAACTATTCATTTGCTCGCCACACTCTTGTGAAGTTGTGAAAACCCGTTTTTTCACGCTCTTTTGAAGACGTGAACCTCAAAAAAGGGCTGTCCCAGCCTGGCACCGCGCCCGGTTGACTCGCCCCCATGTAGTACATGACAGGCAAAACGGGCAGACAGCTCAGTGACCGAGCGTAATGACAGCTCTGCAGATTCGCGAAAAGTGGTGACTTGCCCGGAAACAGGGGGCGCGCCAGCTTCACTCGATCTGTGTGGGCGGCTCTCTGTGGGCGATGCGGGGTGCCGATGACAGTGCATCAGCGGTGTTGCGAGGCCCGATCAGGAGACGTCCTTATAATCGGGGGGAGATTGTAACGAAGAAACGCAGGGAAATGGTCGTGTTTTATGACTTTTATTAGCCGTCCGGTCAGATGGCCAACAGTTGGCGGTTGCGGGCACGGGCACGAAGCGGTTGTACCCGAGCGCTGGCAGGCAACGGCTGGTTCAGCCAGTTGAGGCGAATTTCGTCGATTTCCACCCAGCCTTCGCCCATGGGTTGCAGGCTGCATTGCTTGAACGCTTGGCAGCGGCCGTCGCGGTCCAGCAGGGCGAAGCTGCGGTGTTGCGGGCGTGGGGTGAACAGCGAAATGAAAAAACGCATGATCGAATACCGTATAGGGGAGCTTGGAGTCAGCCTGACAGCGGGCCATGACATGTCGGTGTAAGGACCGTGACAATGGAGTGACAGGAACCGGAATTGGCGGTTCATGTCATAGATTTCGGTATTCGTCGGCTAGTTCGCCGCCCTGGCGCACCGCTATACTGCGGGCCTGTCAGTGCCCGATTCTGGAGAGAAGAGCATGTTGCAACGCCTGTTGTTCGGTTTGATCGCTGTGACCAGTCTGACCCTCGTCGGCTGTGCCCACAGCCCGCAACAACTTAACCCGGAACCCAAGCTCAACGCCCAATTGGCGCCTGTGGGGCGCGGCCAGCCGGTGGTGGTGCGGGTGGTGGACGGTCGTCCGTCGCCGACCCTTGGCACCCGTGGTGGCCTGTACCCGGAAACCAGCGTGATCACGGTGCAAGGCGCACAGATCCTGCCCAAGCTGCAGGCCCAGGCCGAAGCGGCGGTGCGTTTGCTCGGCTTCACCCCGACCCCGAATGCGATGAACGCACCGCAACTGACGGTCACCCTGGCCGAGCTGAAATATCAATCGCCCAAGGAAGGCATGTACGTGACCGAAGCCACCATCGGCGCGACCTTCCGATCCGATGTGCAGAATGCCAACCGTCGCTATAGCGGTCGGTATGGCGCTTCGCTGGACCAGCGCTTCGGCATGGCACCCAACCAGGACACGAACACCAAGCTGGTCAGCGACGTATTGAGCGACGCTCTGACCCGACTGTTCAAGGATCCGACCATTGGCCAGGTGCTGGCTGAGTAGGATTTCCCGGTCTTCCAGGCAATTCCACCCGGTGGGAGCGAGCCTGCTCGCGATGGCGATGGCACATTCGAAATCAATGTGACCGATAAATCGCTATCGCGAGCAGGCTCGCTCCCACAGTCGTTTTCATGCAGCCTGCGAGTACAACTCCAGCACACTGATGCCGGTCAGCAGGTCGGTCTCGGGCAGGTCGGCATGTTGATGGCCGCCAAGGGCGCAATACACCAGCCAGTGCCGATCCTGTACGTTGAAGGACAGGCTTCCGACAAGGTTCTGTTGTTCCTCGCTCGGGGTGATGAGGTAGAGACGATCCTGGTTTTCAGCGTGGAGCATGGTGGGGTCCGTGCAGGTTTTTGACGGGCGACAGAGTGGCCTGCTCAGATGACGAAATCGTGACGGCTGAAATTAATCTGTGGCTCAGTCCAGCGGCAAGCGAGCCTTGCTCCACAGGTCGGAAAAAACAGGGCAGGGCTGCGTGCTTTCGGTAGAATCCCCGCCCCGTTCGTCTGGTCGCGCTCTTTGAGGTTTTCGATGTCGCTGCATCTGCTTTCGCTGTTCGCCAATCATCCTGCCAAGCTGATCAACCTGATCGCCCTGCTGTTTGCCTGCCCTGGCGGTTGGTTGCTGCACGCCACGCGCCGTCGTGAACTGCGGGCGCGGGCCAGCCTCGAAGCGCGCAATGGCAATGGCGAAGAACGGTTCGAAGCGCTGCTGGACCTGGCGACCCAGCGCATGAACCGATTCTTCTACCGATTCGGTTTCGGCTGCCTGGCGCTGGCGTTGTTGGTTTCCTGGATCAGCACGCAGATCCGTTGAGGCAGCATTTGGCGCCTTACAGCGCCAACCCCGCCTTGACCCGATATTGATTACGCACCGGTGTCGCATATTGCAGCACCAGGAATGGACGGTGTTCCGCCGGGCAGGCGTCCAGCCGGCGTTGCCATTCTTCCTGGGCCTTGGCCAATTCCTCGGCGCCAAATACCTCGGCCGCTTTCGGAACCTCCAGTTGCGGGTCGGCGTCGGCCCACTGGGCGTAAGCCAGGTAATGCACCGGGAACAGGCGATAGCCACCGAGAATCTGCCGGTCCATTTCCTGGGCCAATTGCTTGGTGTCTTCGAACAGCTCGGTGATCGGCGCGGCAAAGTTCACGTGTACCCGACCCTTGTAGCCGGTGATGCCCTTGGCGATGCTCACGTCATCTTCGCCCGGGGCCTTGGTGTAGGTGCCGGTGGTGGCGCGGATATACAGCTCCCGCGCCTTGGCCTGGTCGCACGGGTCGTATTCATAGCTGATGGACACGGGAGTGAGGTTCAGCGATTGGATGACCTCACCGAACGGCTCGTCCTTGCGACTCATATGGAACATCTTGAGGATCGCCGACTCGGTACGGTCGTCGCCGTCCTTGGCCCGGCCCTCGGCCTGGGCGATCCAGATCGAAGCGCAGTCGTTGCGGATCGAGTGGTTGATGTAGGCCGAAAGCAATTGATACGCCGCCAGCTTCTCCTTCCGCCCGGTGAGGGAGCGGTGCACGATGAAGCTCTTGTTCAGGCGCATCAGGTCGCTGACGAAGGGTTTTTGCAGCAGGTTGTCGCCAATGGCAATGCGTGGGGTCGGCAGGCCAGCGTGGTAGACGGCGTAGTTGACGAAGGCCGGGTCCATGACGATGTCGCGGTGGTTGGCGATGAACAGGTAAGCACTGCCTGACTTGAATTGCTCCACCCCGGTGTAGGTCACGCCATCGGTGGCGCGTTCGATGGTGTGGTCGACGTAGAACTCCACTTTATCCTGCAAGGTGGCGACCGAGGTCACGCCGGCGAACTCTCGACGCAATCTTTGCGCTATAAGAGGTTTGAGCATCCAGCCGAAAGCACCGGCCAGGCGCGGAAAGCGGAAGTGGGTGAGGATATCTAGAAACGCCTTGTCGCCGAGCAACCGTGCCAGCACCGCTGGGACTTCGCTGTCGTCGTAAGGTCGGATGGCATCGAATTCGCCCATCATGCTCTCTTGTTGGAAACGGCTAAGGTAAGTTAAGGGTTCGATCAAAAAAACGACAGGGCACGGCCTGGAAAACAAGCCAGACGAAAATAGCCCTGCAAATAGACCGGCGATTATACGCACAAGTCACCTGGGAGACCGCGATGCTGGAATCTGCTCTTTACGATTGTCCCTATTGTGGTGAAGAGGTTGAGACGACCGTGGACCTGTCCGGTGGTGACCAGACCTATATCGAGGACTGCCAGGTTTGTTGCAAGCCCATCACCTTCGTCTTGCAGGTTCACGAAGAGGAGTGGCATCTCACGGTCTACAGCGAAAACGAATGACGGGGGCGCCGATGCAGCGAATCTACGAACTGGAAAACCTGATGGAGGGCGAGCTGCTGCAAGGCATGCTCGCCAGCGAAGGCATTACGGCGTATCTGGTGGGGCGTGATTTGGTCGGCGGGATCGGTGAGTTGCCGGTGCAGGGCCTGCTGGGGCTGGCGGTGGAGGACGACCAGGCGCAACGCGCCAGGGAATTGATCGCTGTCTACAATGTCGCGCTGCCATTGCCTGGCGATGAACCCGACAGTTATCCCGGCACGCTGGTCTGTTAGGCTCTGTACGAAAAGTCTTGATACTCGTTCATGCTGCGTTGAATACAGCCTCGCAATGCTCATGTACTCCAGTACACTGCGCTCGCTCGGCTGTTTTCGCCTCGCCTGACCTGCGTCTCAAGGCTTTTCGTACAAAGCCTAGGCTGGCGGCCCGTTTGATCAAGAGTTGTGTTGCCCCATGTGTGGACGTTATGCCCTGTTTCGCTGGAACCCCGCTTTCGCGGCCTTGCCCGGCTTCCCCGCCGACCAGAAGGCCCAATGGAATATTTCGCCCAATGACTCGGTGCTGATGCTGCGGGCCGACGCCGAAGGCCGGCGCGAACTGGCGCGGGCGCGTTGGGGGCTGACGCCGCCATGGTTGACCGACTTGTCGCGCACGCCCGCCCATGCCCGGGCCGAAACCGTGGCCGAGCAACCAATGTTCCGTGAAGCCTTGCGCCTGCGCCGCTGCCTGTTGCCGGCGAACGGTTTTTATGAGTGGCGTGGTGGCACGCGCAAGCGGCCTTTCTGGCTGACGCCCGGAGAAGGTTCGTCGCTGTTCTTTGCCGCGATCTGGGAAGCGTACCCGGTGCAGGAACAGGTGTGGCTGAGCACCGCGGTTATCACCCAGCCGGCGGCGGGGCAACGCCGGCCGTTGATTCTGAATGAAGAGGGGCAGCGGATATGGCTCGACCCCGAGACGCCGTTGCATGCCTTGCAAGGGCTGCTGGCGAGCGAGCCGGCGCAACTGCGCGAGCGGGTGCTGGCGAACCTGGTCAACGATCCGAAGCTCAACGGGCCGGAGTGCCTGACTCCGGCTTGAGTATGCGGTGCCTGGGCTGGTCCCATCGCGAGCCTGCTCGCGATGGGACCCTGGATCAGACCCTGAACTGATTGATCAACCGCCGCTGCTGTTCCGCCAACTTGGTCAAACCCGCACTGGCTTCACTGGACTCATCCGCGCCGCCCGCCACTTCGTTCGCCACCTGCCCGATGTTGATCACGTTGCGGTTGATGTCGTCGGCCACGGCGCTTTGCTCTTCGGCGGCGCTGGCGATCTGGGTGTTCATGTCATTGATCACCGATACGGCCTGGGTGATGGTTTCCAGGGCCTGGGCTGCTTTTGACGCGTGTCGCACACTCTCATCGGTACGGTGCTGGCTGTCTTCCATCACCCGCACGACGTCTCGTGTGCCCTGTTGCAGTTGCTGGATCATCGATTGTATTTCTTCCGTGGCCTGTTGTGTCTTCTGCGCCAGGTTGCGTACCTCGTCGGCTACTACCGCGAAGCCGCGACCCTGTTCGCCGGCCCGGGCTGCCTCGATGGCCGCGTTGAGGGCCAGCAGGTTGGTCTGCTCGGCGATCCCGCGGATCGCGGTGAGAATCGCATTGATGTTCTCGCTGTCCTTGGCCAGGTTTTGCACCACGCCCACCGCCCGGCCGATTTCCACGGCCAGGGCGCCGATGGCGGTGGAGGTGTCCCGCACGATCTGCATGCCCTGGCTTGCGGCCTGATCCGCGTGGCTGGCGGCCTGGGCGGCCTGGGTCGCGTTGCGCGCCACGTCCTGGGCGGTGGCGGTCATTTCCTGCACGGCAGTGGCGACCTGATCGATCTCCGACATTTGCTTGTGCACGCCCTGGTTGGTGCGGATCGCGATGTCGGCGGTGTGCTCCGAGGAATCGCTGACGCTTTGCACTGAAATCACCACTTGGCTGATCATGCCCTGCAACTTGCTCAGGAAAGTGTTGAAGCCTCTGGCGATTGCGCCCAGTTCATCGGCACGGTCGCTGACCAGGCGACGGGTCAGGTCGCCTTCGCCCTGGGCGATGTCATCGAGCATCGCCACCATCTGCTTGAGTGGCCGGGCGATGCCATGACCCACCAGCCAGATCACCAAGAGGCCAATACCGGCAATCACCAGCCCCACCATGGCCATGCCGAAGATGTCGGTTTCGCGTTGTTGGTCGAGGTCATGCTGCAAGGCTTGCAGGTCGGCCATCACTGCATTCAGTGGCAGCTGCAGCATCAGCGTCCAGCGAGCGCTGGTCTCGCCGATGCCGAACGGCATGTACACCTCGATGTGCCCGTGTTCTTCATCGATGTCGTAGCGCACTTCACCGACGCCGAGCCGGGCCAGGTTGTCCAGCTCACTGGCGTCCAGCAGGTCGCTGGCCTTCTCTCCGAGTTTGCTCGGATCCTTGGTGAACGCCACCAGCCGGTTATTGCTGGACAGCAGCGCCATTTCCCCTGCGCCGTTGTACAGTTTGCCATCAGCGGCAACGAGCATGTCCTGGATGAAGTTCACCGACAGGTCGGCCCCGACGATGCCCTGAAACTTGCCATCGACCATGATCGGTTCGATGAACGAGGCGAGCATGGTCATGGTGCTGCCGACGCGATAGGGCGCCGGGTCGATGACGCAGGCTTTCCTGCTTTCCTGGGAGCACAGGTAGTACTCGCTGGCGCGGATACCCGTGGACAGCATTTTCTGGTCGGTCACGTCGGCGAGTTTTTCCAGGCCCAGGGTGCCGTCCTGGTTGCGGAACCACCACGGCAGGAAACGGCCGTTGGTTTCCATGCCCACCACCTGGCTGTTCACGTAGCTGGCGTCGTTGTGGTCGATGGCGTTCGGTTCCCAGGCGATGTAGGCGCCCAGGACTTTCGGATTGCGCACCACGGTTTCGCGCAACAGACTGATCATCTGTTCACGGGGAATCTTCAATTGCGGGTTGCCGTCCGTGCCGTTCATGCCCATCAAGGCATTCGTAGTGGCCACGCCTTTGGCAAGCAGCAGTGGCGCTTCCAGTTCCCGCTGGATCAGGCTGGCCTGGGTATGGGCCAGGGCGCTTAGGCGTTGCTCGATGAGTTGCTCGAACTGCGCCTTCGTACGCTGCTGCACCATCTCCTGGGTGCGGGCGCCGGCAAACAGCGCGTACAGCACCAGGGCACCGACCACGCTGAGTACGATGGCACCGGCCAGGGCTGCGACGGAAAATTGGATCGATTTGAATTTCATAAAGGCTCCGGACGCGGGAATGACGTCTGAAGCTTGTATCGGCATCTTCGGGGCCCGGCATGAGAGGCTGCTCGTCGGATGGCTTTTTTGCGATTGTGGATGTCGTAAATGACGCGAGGTGAGATCTGTCTGAAATAGCTGTAATCCCTCGCTGTGTATCTGGCGCGGATACAAAACCCCGAATAGGATACGCCCACGATTCCAGGGAGCTTCCTTTCATATGAACAAGACATTGATGGTAAGTGCGCTGAGCGCGGGCCTGTTGCTTGCCGGTTGCCAATCGGTCAATACCACCAGCGGCGGAGCCGTGGGCGTGGAGCGCAAGCAGTACATGTTCAGCATGCTGTCCAGCGCCGAGGTCAACCAGATGTACGCCCAGTCCTATCAGAAGACCATGGGCGAGGCGAGCGCCAAGGGCGTGCTGGACAAGACCAGCGCCGATGCCAAGCGCGTTCAGGTCATTGCCGACCGGCTGATTGCCCAGGCCCCGGTGTTCCGCCCGGATGCGGCGCAATGGAACTGGGAAGTGAACCTCATCAAGAGTGACGAGCTCAACGCCAACTGTGGCCCCGGCGGCAAGATCATGTTCTACACCGGGCTGATCGACCAGTTGAAGCTGACCGACGCTGAAATCGCCGCGATCATGGGCCATGAAATCGCCCACGCCCTGCGTGAGCACGGCCGTGAAGCGATGTCCAAGGCCTACGGTATCGAGATGGCCAAGCAGGGCGCCGGTGCGTTGTTCGGCCTGGGCCAGGACAGCCTGGCGTTGGCCGACACCGTGGCGAACTATGGCATGACCTTGCCCAACAGTCGTGGCAACGAGAACGAAGCCGACTTGATCGGCCTCGAGCTGGCCGCCCGTGCGGGCTACGATCCGAATGCCGCGATCACCTTGTGGAACAAGATGAGCAAGGCCTCGGAGGGCGCGCCGCCGGAGTTCATGAGCACCCACCCATCGTCGTCCAGCCGGATCGCCTCGTTGCAGGCGGCGATTCCGAAGGTGATGCCGTTGTATCAGCAGGCCAGGAAGTAACCATTCTTATGTGGTGAGGCTGCTGACGCTATCGCGAGCGGCCTCGCTCCCACATTGGCCGCGGGTGCTCACAAAAAAAGTGGTCACTGCAAATCCCCTGTGGGAGCGAGCCTGCTCGCGATGAACGATGACACGGAATTACTGGCTTACCAGTCAAACCCACCCACTGCTCTGCATCGCCTTGTACCCCGCCACGACCGCCAGGATGAAAAAGGCCGAGGCGGCCAGGCGGCGGATCAGCGTCAGGGGCAGTTTCTCGGCGGCAAAGTTGCCCGCCAATACCACCGGCACGTTGGCAATCAGCATGCCCACGGTGGTGCCAATGATGACCAGCCACAACTCCGGGTATTGAGCGGCGAGCATCACGGTGGCGATCTGGGTCTTGTCACCGATTTCTGCCAGGAAGAACGCGATCAGCGTGGTCACGAACGGCCCGAACTTGCGGGCGGTGGTGGTTTCTTCATCGTCCAGCTTATCCGGGACCAGGGTCCACAACGCCGTGGCGGCGAAGCTGGCGGCCAGAATCCAATGCAGCACCGCGTCCGAGAAAATGCTGCCGACCCATGCGCCCACCGCTCCGGCGGCCGCGTGGTTGGCGAGGGTCGCGGCGACGATACCGGCAATGATCGGCCACGGCTTGCGAAAGCGAGCCGCCAGAACGAGTGCGAGCAACTGCGTCTTGTCGCCGATTTCGGCCAGCGCAACGATGGCGGTTGGTACGAGGAAAGAATCCAGCATCAGGGTTCCTAAAGGGGCGGGTCGACACGGCTATGACACGTACAGCCTTCCCGCCCCGGGTAAGGTGTGCGTGTCATAGGTCTTGTCAAACCCAGCATCCCTCTACGTGGACGCTTGGGTCGCATACGCCATGGCCTGCTGACCAAGTATGTTGACGTACGCCGGGCGAGCAGGGCGCTCGCGGGAGACTACTCCCCTAGGACGGAGCGGATTCTGCCTAGGCAAATCCGATAGGGCAAGTGCTGTCTCTGAAAAAGCTTCAGCCGCGCTTGGCCCGATAGATGCGAAACCCCTGGCCTTCGGCCTTGATGGCGCACACGCCCAGATGCTCTTCGATCAGTGGTTGGTACTTGAGGAAGCTGTTCGCCACCAAGCGCAATTCACCGCCATTTTTCAGATGTCTGGCTGCTTTTCGCAGCAGGTCCTCCGTGGCCTGGTAATCGGTGTGTACTCCGGTATGGAACGGTGGGTTGCTCAAAATCGCGTTCAGCCCCGTGGGCGCGGCATCGATACCGTCGCCTGTCAGCACCTCGGCTTCCAGGCCGTTGGCGGCCAGGGTCAGGCGGCTGCTGGCGGCGGCGAAGGCGTCCACGTCCAGCAGGGTCACCGTGGTATGCGGATAGCGACGCTTGACGGCTGCGCCCAACACGCCGGCACCGCAGCCGAAGTCCAATAGATGCCCACTGGGCAATTTATCCAGATGTTCGAGCAGCAGCGCACTGCCGCGATCCAGTCGACCGTGGCTGAACACGCCTGGCAGGCTGACGATTTTCAATGGGCCTTCGGCCAGGGGCAGTTCATAGGTCTGGGCCAGGCTTTCCAGGGATTTGACTTGCGGCGCTTCGGCAACGGTGACCTGCCACAGCTGGCAGTGCCGGGCGCTGTCGAGTTTGCGCGGCTTGCCAAACGGGTTGAGTTGCTTGGATGCACCCTCGATGCCGCTGCGTTTCTCGCCCACCAGATACACCTCCCGACCGGCCAGGCGCGAAGCCACGGCATTGAGAAGGTAGTCGGTGAGGTCCTTGGCCTTGGGCAAGAACACCACGGCCGTGTCGAATGCCCGTTCGGGTACGTTCACGCCAAAATGGCTGCGCCCTGGGAAGCGAGCCTCCAGCGCGGCCTGATCGCCCGCGTGCCAACACCAGCCATGGGCCTCCGGCAGGCGTCCGAGCAGGTCGTCGGCAGGCAGGCCGGTCAGCAGGACCTCGCCCTGGAATAATTCGGCCTGACGAAGCAGTACTTCACTGCGCGGATCCATGGTCTGCTCCTTGAAAAAGTGCGGCAGTTTATCAATTGACGACTCGTTGCGCTGTACCACCGAAAAAGGCCCGAGCGTTTTCGGTCAGTTGGCCGACGATCCGCTGGCGGGCCTCCCGACTGCCCCAGGCGTTGTGGGGCGTGACGATCAGGCGGGGAATATCCGCGGCCAGCAGAGGGTTGCCCTGGGCGGGTGGTTCCACGCTCAGCACGTCGGTTGCGGCACCGCCCAGATGA
Organism: Pseudomonas uvaldensis; assembly: GCF_021271205.1. GTDB lineage: Bacteria > Pseudomonadota > Gammaproteobacteria > Pseudomonadales > Pseudomonadaceae > Aquipseudomonas > Aquipseudomonas uvaldensis. The sequence continues at coordinate 523,861 of NZ_JAIWKS010000004.1, read as the reverse complement.
CCGCTGCGCAGTGCATCGGCCAAGGCCTGTTCGTCGATCAGGCCGCCTCTGGCGGTATTGACCACGAAGGCGCCGGGCTTGAGCAGCGCCAGTTCCCCAGGGCCGATGAAATGGCGGGTGTGCTCGTTGAGCGGGCAGTGCAGGGTCAGGGCATCGACTTGCGGCAACAGTCGATCCAGTGGCAAACGGTCGGGGCGGGCGGGGCGTCCGGGGATCTGCCCCAGCAACACACGCATGCCAAAGGCTTCGGCCAGTCGTCCGACGGCGCTGCCCAGCTCGCCATGACCGAGCAAGCCCAGGGTTTTGCCCTCCAGTTCGACGATGGGATAGTCCAGCAGGCAGAACTGTGACGCCTTTTGCCAACGCCCTTCGCCCACCGCTCGTTGATAATCGGTCAGTCTTGTCGCCAGGTTCAGCAACAGCATGAGGGTGTGCTGGGCCACAGACGGCGTGCCGTAGCCCTGGCAGTTGCAGACGGTGATGCCGTGGCGGCGAGCGGCCTGCAGGTCGACATTGTTGGTGCCGGTGGCGCTGATCAGGATGAGCCTGAGGTCAGGGCTGGCGGCGATGGCGGCTGCATCGATCACGACTTTGTTGGTGATCGCCACGGTGGCGCCCTTGAGTCGCTCGATCACCACGTCCGGTGTGGTTCGGGCAAACAACTGCAGCTCGGTGAAACAGCTGCGCAGTGGATCCAGGTCGAGGTCGCCGAGGTCCAGGGAAGGATGATCGAGGAAAACTGCGCGGCCGGTGTTCGTCATCAGCTGTACCTGTTCGATGGGGGCTTGAAGGCGTAATGTGGCGAGCCTATCAGATGAACTGTGGTTGTGGCCTGGCTCGGTGAGTCCTCATGGACAGAACCTGTGGCGAGGGGATTTATCTCCGTTGTACCGCGCGGCAGTCCTGCAGTGGTCGGGGTTGCTTCGCAACCCAGCGGGGATAAATCCCCTCGCCACAAATAACTTCCCTTGCACCATGAATTGATGTTTCGAGATTGAGTTAAAAGGAGCCCTCATGTACCTCGCCGAATTCCTCACCGTTGTCCTGATCCATCTGCTGGCGGTGGCCAGCCCCGGGCCGGATTTTGCCGTGGTGGTGCGTGAAAGCGTGACCCATGGTCGACGCGCCGGAACCTGGACGGCGCTGGGCGTCGGCACGGCGATTTTCCTGCACGTCGGGTATTCGCTGTTGGGCATCGGCCTGATCGTGTCGCAATCGATCGTGCTGTTCAACGCACTGAAGTGGGCTGCCGCGGCGTACTTGCTGTACATCGGCTTCAAGGCGTTGCGGGCGCAGCCGGCCAAACCGACCGAAGACAACCTGCACAAGGAGGCCGGCGAACGTACTGCTCGCGGCGCGTTTGTTTCCGGCTTCGTCACCAACGGCCTGAACCCCAAGGCAACGCTGTTTTTCCTGTCGCTGTTCACCGTCGTCATCAATCCCCATACCCCGCTGGCGATCCAGGCCGGTTACGGGGTTTACCTGGCGGTCGCGACGGCCGCCTGGTTCTGCATGGTGGCCCTGTTGTTCAGTCATCAACGCGTGCGCGCCGGCTTTGCCCGCATGGGGCACTGGTTCGACCGGACCATGGGCGCGCTACTGGTCGCCATTGGCGTGAAGCTGGCGCTCACGGAGATGCGCTGACGGCAACGGGCCGTGGTTGACACCAGCGGCAGGGTTGGCGGAACGACGTGCCGGCAAGGTCCGGCACGCAATCGCCGGCAGGTGGCTTATGGCTAGTATTTGCAAGCTGAATAAATCATTCCTTTGGCTGATTTGATCCGTGTATAAGCGCTCTAGAGTGCTTACCTCCACTCACGACCATGCAGTCAGAAAAAGGGATTCTTATGTTGCAGACTCGCGTTATTCCTCCAGCCGAAGGCGCTTATCAATATCCGCTCTTGATCAAGCGACTGTTGATGTCCGGTGTGCGTTACGAGAAAACCCGCGAGATCGTCTATCGAGACCAGTTGCGCTACAGCTATCCGACGCTGATCGAACGGGTCGCTCGGTTGGCCAACGTGCTGACCGAGGCCGGGGTCAAGGCGGGCGATACCGTGGCGGTGATGGACTGGGACAGCCATCGCTACCTGGAGTGCATGTTCGCGATACCCATGATCGGTGCGGTGATCCATACGATCAACGTGCGCCTGTCGCCGGAGCAGATCCTCTACACCATGAACCATGCCGAGGACCGCTTCGTGCTGGTCAACAGCGAGTTCGTCGGGTTGTACCAGGCCATTGCCGGCCACCTGACCACGGTGGAAAAGACGCTGCTGCTGACCGACTTGCCGGAAAAGACCGCCGACCTGCCGAACCTGGTGGGTGAATACGAGCAACTGCTGGCTGCGGCGAGCCCCGTCTACGACTTCCAGGACTTCGACGAGAACTCCGTCGCAACCACCTTCTACACCACCGGCACCACGGGCAACCCCAAGGGGGTGTACTTCACTCACCGGCAGTTGGTGCTGCATACCCTGGGCGAGGCGACCATCATGGGGGCCATCGACAGTGTGCGGCTGCTGGGCTCCAATGATGTGTACATGCCCATCACGCCGATGTTCCATGTGCATGCCTGGGGCTTGCCGTACGTGGCGACCATGCTCGGGCTCAAGCAGGTCTATCCCGGCCGGTACGATCCGGAGTTCCTGGTCCAGTTGTGGCGCAATGAGAAGGTCACGTTCTCCCACTGCGTGCCCACCATCCTGCAAATGGTCCTCAACGCCAAGAGCGCCCAGGGCGCCGATTTCGGTGGCTGGAAAATCGTCATCGGCGGCAGTGCCCTGAACCGTAGCCTGTATGAAGCCGCCAAGGCCAAGGGCATCCAGCTCACCGCCGCCTACGGTATGTCGGAAACCGGTCCGCTGGTGTCCTGTGCCCACCTGAACGAAGAACTGATGGCCGGCAGTGAAGACGAACGCATCACCTATCGCATCAAGGCCGGCGTACCGGGGCCGTTGGTGGAGGCAGCGATTGTCGATGCCGAGGGCCGCTTCCTGCCCGCCGACGGCGAGACCCAGGGGGAGCTGGTGCTGCGCGCGCCCTGGCTTACCGAGGGCTATTTCAACGAACCGCACAAAGGCGCCGAACTCTGGGCCGGTGGCTGGCTGCACACCGGTGACGTCGCCACGCTGGACGGCATGGGTTTCATCGACATCCGCGACCGTATCAAGGACGTGATCAAGACTGGCGGTGAGTGGATCTCTTCCCTGGACCTGGAAGACCTCATCAGCCGTCACGCGGCGGTACGTGAAGTAGCAGTGGTGGGTATTCCCGATCCACAGTGGGGCGAGCGTCCGTTTGCCTTGCTGGTGATTCACGAAGGGCACCAGATCGGGGCTCGGGAGCTCAAGGATCACCTCAAGCCGTTCGTCGAGCAGGGGCACCTGAGCAAGTGGGCGATCCCGAGCCAGATCGCCCTTGTTACGGAAATTCCCAAGACCAGCGTCGGCAAGCTCGACAAGAAGCGTATACGGGTCGACATCGCCGAATGGCAGAGTAACAACAGCACCTTCCTTTCGACGCTTTGAAGCGTTCCTGCCGTGCCCGAAAGGGCACGGCAGCCCCACCAAGCAAGCGCTTGCCTTGTCAAACCGGAAAAATCAGCCATCCTTGCGGTGCCGATATCTGTCGGCCTGGCGAAAGGACTGTTCCAGAGTGGTCGAAGGCTGCAAATCACACTTTAGAGGGATCAAGCCGTACTACCTGCTGGCTATAGTCCGTTCACGGATTTTTCAGGAACGGGGCGCACGCACGAAAGAGCGATGCGACTTCCACGGAGTATCGGGGCGTTGCCGCGTCCGCGCCGTCGAAGTGTTCCTGGAGCATTCACTGCCATAACAATAAGCACATGGAGTAGCGTCGATGACCACAGCAACCACGTTCTGGCGCCGGGCAAAATTGCCTCTGGCGGTCAGTCTCGCCTCTTCGCTCGCCGGGCCGGCATTCGGCGTCAGCTTCAATATCGGTGAAATCGAAGGCCAGTTCGACTCATCCCTGTCGGTGGGGGCAAGCTGGTCCACGGCCAAGCCCAACCGCGACCTGATCGGCGTCAACAACGGTGGCAAGGGGTTGTCGCAGACCTCCGATGACGGGCACTTGAATTTCAAGCGTGGCGAAACCTTCTCGAAGATCTTCAAGGGCATCCATGACCTTGAGCTGAAGTATGGCGATACCGGCGTGTTCGTGCGCGGCAAGTACTGGTACGACTTCGAGCTGAAGGACGAACACCGCCTGTACAAGGACATCAGTGACAGCAACCGCAAGGAAGGCGCCAAGTCTTCCGGCGGGCAGATCCTCGATGCGTTCGTCTACCACAACTACGCCATCGCCGATCAACCGGGCTCGGTGCGCCTGGGCAAGCAAGTGGTCAGCTGGGGTGAAAGCACCTTCATCCAGGGCGGCATCAACTCCATCAACCCGGTCGACGTGTCCGCGTTCCGCCGTCCCGGTGCCGAGATCAAGGAAGGCCTGATTCCGGTCAACATGTTCTACGTGTCCCAGAGCCTGACCGATAATCTTTCGGCCGAAGCGTTCTATCAGATTGAATGGGACCAGACCGTGGTGGATAACTGCGGTACGTTCTTCTCCCAGCCGGATGTGATTGCTGACGGTTGCACCGACAATCTTCGGGTGCTGAACAAGCGTTCGAGCATTCCGTTCCCGGGCCTCATTCTTCCGATATTGGAAGGCCAGGGTGTCGATATCAACGAAGAAGGCGTGCTGGTACGCCGTGGCCCGGACCGCGATGCCCGCGACAGTGGCCAATGGGGCGCGTCGTTGAAGTACATGTTCGAACCGCTGGACACCGAGTTCGGTGCGTACTTCATGAACTACCACAGTCGTGCGCCGATCTTCAGTGCCACCGGTGCGCCTCAGTCAGTCTACGACGCGGTCAATGGCTCGCCGCTGGCGCCACTGATCGTCGCGGGTAATTCCCAATATTTCGTCGAATATCCGGAAGATATCCGTCTCTACGGCTTGAGTTTCTCCACCACCCTGCCAACCGGTACGGCGTGGAGCGGCGAGATCAGCTATCGGCCGAACGCGCCGGTGCAGTTGAGCACCACCGATATCCTATTCGCCGGCGTTCGCCCGCTCGGTGGTACTACGTTGGGCAATGCTTCGCTGCTCCCGGGAGTGCCAGGCCAGGATCTGCATGGTTATCGCCGCAAGGAAGTCACTCAGTTCCAGACCACCTTCACTCACTTCTTGGATCAGGTCATGGGCGCCAGTCGCCTCACACTGGTAGGTGAAGTCGGCGTTACTCATGTTGGAGGCTTGGAAAGCAAGTCGGACGTTCGCTACGGTCGTGACCCTGTCTTTGGTCCGGGTCAACTGCCCGACGGAGCCTGTAACAGGCTCAACGGCTCTACTGCCGCAGGCGGCGGCCAGACCATCAACGACGTGAACAGCAACTGCAACAACGACGGCTTCACCACCTCCACCTCGTGGGGCTACCGCGCACGGGCCATCTGGGAATACCCGGATGTCTTCGCCGGTGTGAACCTCAAGCCCAACGTGGCCTGGTCCCATGACGTCAAAGGTTACTCGCCGGGCCCTGGCGGCAACTTCGAGGAAGGCCGCAAGGCCGTCAGCCTCGGGCTGGATGCCGAATACCAGAACACTTACAACGCGAGCCTGGCCTACACCAACTTCTTTGGTGGCGACTTCAGCACCGTGGACGACCGCGATTTCCTGGCGCTCAGCGTCGGCGTGACCTTCTAAGCACCGTATTTCAGGATGAGCACTATGAAAATAACAAAGAATCTGTTGCAGGTCGGTGCGCTGGGGTTCTCCCTGCTGGCCACCAGCGTCATGGCAGCGGTGCCTGCCGCCGAAGCCGACAAACTGGGCAAGAGCCTGACGCCGATGGGCGCCGAGATGGCCGGCAATGCCGACGGTTCGATCCCGGCTTGGAAACCCATGGCCAAGAACGCCGGTAGTGTGGACAGCAAGGGTTTCCTGTCCGACCCGTTTGCCAGTGAAAAACCGCTGTTCACCATCACTGCCCAGAACGTCGACCAGTACAAGGACAAACTCGCGCCGGGTCAGTACGCGATGTTCAAGCGCTACCCGGAAACCTTCAAGATGCCGGTCTATCCGTCCCATCGTGGCGCCACGATACCGGATGAGGTGTACGCCTCCATCAAGAAAAACGCGGTCAACACCAAGCTGGTGTCCGGTGGCAACGGTCTGGAAAACTTCGAAACGGCCATCCCGTTCCCGATTCCCCAGAGTGGTGTCGAGGTGATCTGGAACCATATCACCCGCTATCGTGGCGGCAGCGTGACCCGCCTGGTGACCCAGGCCACTCCGCAGCCCAATGGCTCCTACAGCCTGGTGTACTTCCGCGACCAGTTCGTGTTCCGCGACAAGATGAAGGATTTCGATCCGGCCAACCCCGGCAACATCCTGTTCTACTTCAAGCAGCAAGTGACCGCGCCGGCACGGCTGGCCGGTGGCGTGCTGCTGGTGCACGAAACCCTCGACCAAGTGAAGGAGCCACGTTCGGCCTGGGTCTACAACGCCGGCCAGCGCCGTGTGCGCCGCGCACCGCAAGTGTCCTATGACGGCCCGGGTACCGCCGCCGACGGCCTGCGTACGTCCGACAACCTGGACATGTACAACGGTGCCCCGGATCGCTACGACTGGAAGCTGGAAGGCAAGAAGGAACTGTACATCGCCGCCAACAGCTACAGGATCGATTCGCCACAACTCAAGTACGCCGACATCCTCAAGGCTGGCCACATCAACCAGGACCTGACTCGCTACGAGTTGCGTCGTGTCTGGCACGTGACCGCGACCCTCAAGGAAGGGCAGCGCCACATCTACGCCAAGCGTGACTTCTTCATCGATGAAGACACCTGGCAAGCTGCAGTGATCGATCACTACGACGGTCGCGGCCAACTGTGGCGTGTCGCCGAGGCCCATGCCGAGAACTACTACGACAAGCAAGTGCCGTGGTACGCCCTGGAAACCCTCTATGACCTGCAATCCGGCCGCTACCTGGCGCTGGGCATGAAGAACGAAGAGAAACAGGCCTACGACTTCGGCTTCACCGCCAGCACCGCCGACTTCACCCCGAACGCCTTGCGCCAGGACGGCATCCGCTAAACCGCCTTACCCCGAGGCCGCATCCTCGAATAAACGCCCCGACTGGTTCGGGGCGTTTATTATTTGAAGGCGGTTCACCCCATAGAAGCAAAGCTGTAGTCTTTTTGTAGCCATTTGTAGCACTCCCTTCAATACCTCCCCGTTTAACGCTAGTCTGCGGACATCTGCAACGCCGCCATTGCCATTCAACAAGAGCCGGCCATGACTGATCTGTCTGCACTTGCGCACCCTGACCGCGCAGCCATCGCGGTACGGGACGGGCGCTTCTACCGACCGCCTTTGCCTGACGGCCATGTCATGCGGCCTCGTTTGTGCGAGCGTTTGAGTGCGGGGCTGGGTGGTCGGTTGCTGCTGGTGAGTGCGCCCGCGGGGTTCGGAAAAAGCTCCCTGGCGGTGGAGTTCTGCCAGAGCCTGCCGGCGCATTGGCAAAGCCTCTGGCTGGGACTCAACACCCGGGACAGTGACCCGGGGCGTTTCCTGGAGCGATTGCTTGAAGGGCTCCAGGCGTTCTATCCCCAGCTGGGAGGCCGGGCGCTGGGGTTGCTGAAGATGCGGCAGCGCCACCAACCCTTTGCGTTCGAAGAATGGCTCGATGGCTTGCTGGATGAACTGAGCTCACACCTGTCACCCCGCTTTCCCCTGCTGCTGGTGCTCGACGATTACCACCTGGCCCAGGGCGCGGTGCTGGATCGCTGCCTGCAATTTTTCCTCAATCACCTGCCCGACGGTTTGCTGGTGCTGGTCACCAGTCGTCAGCGGCCGGATTGGCATCTGGCGCGTTTGCGCCTGTCGCGGCAACTGCTCGAACTGAATGAGCAGGACCTGCGCCTGACCCATGACGAAGCCCAGATACTGCTCGAGCATCACAGTATTTCGTTGCGCGGCGAAGCCCTGGAAAACCTCATCCTGCGTAGCGAGGGTTGGGTGGCCGGGCTGCGTTTCTGGCTGCTGGCGGCCTCCGAAGCCGGTACCGAAGGCCGGTTGCCCCAGACCCTTCATGGCGGGGAAGGGTTGATTCGGGATTATTTGCTGGAGGAAGTCATCGACTGCCTGCCCGCCGAAGTGCAGGCGTTTCTCTACGATACCGCCCCACAGGATCGCTTCTGCAGCGACCTGTGCGATGCCGTGCGTGAAGCCCATGACAGTGCCGAGATCCTGAGTTACCTGGCCGCGCATCAGGTCTTCCTGGTGCCGCTGGACGAGCATGGTCGCTGGTATCGCTATCACCACCTGTTTTCCGATCTGTTGCGCAGTCGTCCCAACGAGTCGGCCATGGTGCCCGCGGCCACCTTGCACCTGCGGGCCTGTCGTTGGTTCAACGCCCAGGGCCTGATCGACGAAGCCGTGGAGCAGGCGTTGCGGGCGGGGCATCTGGATGTGGCAGCGAACCTGGTGCAAAACCTCTCGGAAGAGCAATTGCTGGCCGAGCAGAACGTCGGCATGTTGCTGCGCTGGAAAATGGACTTGCCGGACAGTCTGCTCATCAGCACGCCTCGGTTGATCGTGCTTTACAGCTGGGCGTTGGGGCTGGCCTGCCAACTGGATGCGGCCGAAGAACTGGCCGCCCACTTGAGCCGCTTCCTGCCCGCGCCATCGGCCACCGCGCAAAAATCCATGCTTGCCCAATGGTTGGCCTTGAGTGGGATCGTTGCCCGTGGCCGTGGTGATCGCGAGGCTACGGTGCGTTATTGCACCGAAGCCCTGGAAAGTCTGCCGCAAAAACGCTATGGCCAGCGCTTGATGTGCCTGTCCACGCTGTCGAACCTGGCGATTGCCGACGGTGACTTGTGGCGCGCCCGAAACCTGAATCGCGATTCCCTGGAGTTGGCACAGCGGGTCGGCAATCCCTTGTTCGAAGCGCTGGCCCACTATGATCGCGCCCGGGTGCTGCAGGCACGGGGGGAAATCGTGCGGGCGCTGGATGAGGTGCACCTGGGGCAGCAGCGCCTGCACAAATTGTCACCGCAACGGCTTTATGCGGTGCGGGCGCGATTGACGCTCTACGAGGGATTTCTCTTGACCTTGCGCCTGCAACCGGAAGCCGGGTTGGCGCGGTTGCAGGCGGGCCTGACCGAAGCTCGTGCCTGTCGTGATATCAGTGTCCTGATTGGCCATTGCGTGATCGCGCGCATCGAGGGCCAGAATGACGAATTTGCCCGAGCCTTCGCCGAACTGGCCGAAGCCGAACGCCTGATGCATATCTGGGACGTCCCACCGGTCTATTACCTGGCGATGATTACCCTGGTCAAATGCGAACTCTGGTTGGCCCAGGGGCGCACCGATCTGGCCGAAGCCTGGTTGCTGCGGTTGGGCAGGACCTACACGGGCGAACAGGCTGCCGCGCCGCCGGAGTTCCACCCGCAATTACCGCTGCATGTCGAGTTGCAACAGGCGGTGCTGGAGTCCATGCAGGGCCAGCCGATGCTGGCCGAGGGGCGGCTCGATGCCTTGCTTGAACACGGGCAGCAAACCGGCCGGCAGATGCTCAGCGTGATGGCGCTCAACCAGAAGGTGGCGCTGCTGTTGAGTATCGGCCGTGAGTCGGCTGCTCGCAGTGCCCTGGCCCAGGCCTTCGAGGCCGCCGCCGGCGGAGTGCTGCAACCTTTTCAATGGTTGTTGGGAGACGCGCATCGGGAATGGCTGCGCGAGCAACTGCTGCAAGCGCCGGCCACGCCCTTGTGCCAGAATCTGCTCGAACGCATGCCGTCGACAACGGCGCAACCTGCCGATGCCCAGGCGCCTTTCGAAGCCCTCAGCAGCCGCGAATGCGCTGTATTGCAACTGATTGCCCAAGGCTGTTCGAACCAGGAAATCAGTGAACAGCTGTTCATCTCGCTGCACACCGTCAAGACCCACGCCAGCCATATCAACAGCAAGCTCGGTGTCGAGCGCCGTACCCAGGCCGTGGCGCGGGCGAAGGAGCTGGGGTTGTTGGGCTGAGGACGTTTAATTGAGTCGAAAGGCTCCGTGGTGATCGCCAGCCGGGGCCGTAGAGGAATGACCTGATGTTACCCCGCTACAAGAGCATTCAATCTCCGGTGGGCCAACTGATTCTCGTGGCTCGGGAGGCGAAACTGGCCGCCATCCTGTGGGAAAACGAGCGGCTCAACCGGGTGCGCCTGGGGCCTTTGGAAGAAGACTCGCGGCACCCTGTTCTCAACGAGACCGAACGTCAACTCATGGAATATTTCGCCGGCAAGCGCCGCCGTTTCGAGCTGGAGCTGGATTTTGTCGGCACGGCGTTCCAGGTCCGGGTCTGGCAGGCTCTGTTGGGCATTCCCTTCGGTGAAACCCGCAGCTACCGCGACATCGCGATCCAGATCGGACAACCCACAGCGGTACGGGCGGTGGGCGCGGCCAACGGTCGGAATCCCATCTCGATCATCGCGCCTTGCCACCGTGTGATCGGTACTTCCGGCAGCCTTACCGGTTTCGCCGGCGGGCTGGCAGCCAAGCAGTTCCTGTTGAGTCTTGAAGGCCAGCAAAGCCTGCAGTTGATGTTCTGAGGGGCATCGCGGGCAAGCCTTGCTCCCACAGGGTGGAATACCCTCAGTCATGAAAAAGCCCGCCGGATCATGTGATCGGGCGGGCTTTTTCGTAGCGCTTGTAAACGTTTACTTTTTCAAACCGTAATGCTCATCGAGCATGCCGGGAGAATTCGGTGCCTTGGGCGCGTAGTCCCGTGGCGGTTCCTGGACCTCCCGTGGCGGGGTCAGGCGTTCCCGTGGCGCCTGTCCTGCGTCGGCGTGCAGGGCGGCCAGCAGGCGTTGACGAGTCTGCTCATCCAGGGCCAGGCGATTGGCGCCGTCGGACAGGTGATCCTGAACGTCCTGGTAGCTTTGGGTGAGTTTTTTCACCAGGGCGGCAGTGCTGTTGAAGTGAGTGACCACTTCATTCTGGTAGCTGTCGAAACGTTCCTGGATGTCGTCCAGCTGGCGTTGCGTGCTGTTGGGCACCGCGTTGGGCAGCAGTCGGGCAAGCAGGAATCCAATGGCGACACCGGCGACCAGGGCAAGAGTCGGCAACAACCAAACTAAGAGCGAGTGTTCCACGAGTCCTTCCTCTATAAACGGCTTTGCTTTACGTTAACGGCTCGGACCTGCGCTGTATACCGCGAAGAACATCGCAATCATGCCAGGCACAGACTTTTAGCTAGACGAGTCGACCCTATTCGGGGTCACGGAGTTCTTTCCCTTGCTTATGCGCGAAACCCCTGTAGTCATCGATGGCCCGGTGGGCCCACTGGAAGCCTTGTACCTGGACAGCGAGGCCCCCCGTGGCCTGGCGCTGATCTGTCACCCGAACCCGGTGCAGGGCGGGACCATGCTCAATAAAGTGGTTTCGACCCTGCAGCGCACCGCCCGGGACGCCGGCCTGGTTACGTTGCGTTTCAATTATCGTGGCGTCGGCGCCAGCGCCGGCAATCATGACATGGGCACCGGCGAAGTGGACGACGCCCAGGCAGCAGCGGCGTGGTTGCGGGAAAAGTACCCGCAGTTACCCCTGACCCTGTTCGGTTTCTCGTTTGGTGGCTTCGTCGCTGCCAGTCTGGGCGGACGGCTCGAAGCCCAGGGCCAATCGCTCAAGCACTTGTTCATGGTGGCGCCTGCGGTGATGCGCCTGAACGAACAGTCACCCTTGCCGACTGGCGGCGCGCTGACGGTGATCCAGCCGGAAAACGACGAAGTGGTCGAGCCAAGGCTTGTCTACGAATGGTCCGATGCGCTCCAACGCCCCCATGAGCTGCTGAAAGTGGCAGAATGCGGACACTTTTTTCATGGCAAGCTGACCGATCTCAAGGATCTGCTCCTGCCGCGCCTCTCGAATTGACAGCAGTCTGACAAGCGATAACCCATGACGACTCGTACCCGCATCCTGACCGGCATCACCACCACTGGCACCCCGCACCTGGGTAACTACGCCGGCGCCATCCGTCCGGCGATCCTCGCCAGCCGCGACAGCAACGCCGATTCGTTCTACTTCCTGGCGGACTACCACGCCCTGATCAAGTGCGATGATCCGCTGCGCATCCAGCGTTCGCGCCTGGAAATCGCCGCGACCTGGCTGGCCGGCGGCCTGGATGTGGAACGCGTGACGTTCTATCGCCAGTCCGATATTCCCGAAATTCCAGAGTTGACCTGGCTGCTGACCTGCGTCGCCGCCAAGGGCCTGCTCAACCGCGCCCATGCCTACAAGGCCTCGGTGGACAAGAATGTCGAGGCCGGCGAAGACCCGGACGCCGGCATCACCATGGGCCTGTACAGCTACCCGGTGCTGATGGCCGCCGATATTCTGATGTTCAACGCCCACAAAGTGCCGGTCGGTCGCGACCAGATCCAGCATGTGGAAATGGCACGGGACATCGGCCAGCGTTTCAACCATCTGTTCGGCCAGGGGAAGGAGTTTTTCACCCTGCCCGAGGCGCTGATCGAAGAAACCGTCGCCACGCTGCCGGGCCTCGATGGGCGCAAGATGTCCAAGAGCTACGACAACACCATCCCATTGTTCAGCAGCGCCAAGGACATGAAGGACGCGATTTCGCGGATCGTCACGGACTCCCGTGCGCCGGGTGAAGCCAAGGATCCGGACAATTCGCACCTGTTCACACTGTTCCAGGCCTTCGCTACCCCGTCGCAGTCCGCTGAGTTCCGTAGCGAACTGCTGCAAGGCCTGGGTTGGGGTGAGGCCAAGAACCGCCTGTTCCAGTTGCTCGACAACCAGTTGGGTGAAGCCCGCGAACGCTACCACCAATTGATCGAGCGCCCTGCGGACCTGGAAGATCTGCTGCAACTGGGCGCGAAAAAAGCCCGGGCCGTGGCGACACCGTTCCTCAACGAACTGCGCGAGGCCGTTGGCCTGCGTTCGTTCGTGAGCCAGGTCCAGGTGGCCGCCAGCACGAAAAAGAAGACGGCGAAGGCCGCGCGCTTCGTCAGCTTCCGCGAAGACGATGGCAGTTTCCGCTTCCGTTTGCTGGCCGCCGATGGCGAGCAGTTGCTGTTGTCTCGCCATTTTGCCGACGGCAAGACGGCCGGCCAGGTGACCAAGCAATTGCAATCCGGCCAACCCCTCGATGTGCGCAGCGAAGCGCTGTCTTTCAGCGTCTGGCTCGAAGGCGAATGCGTGGCGGACAGCCCGGACTTCGCTGACGCTGCCGCTCGAGACGCGGCGATCGAGGCGTTGCGCGTTGCACTGAGACCTGCACAGGATTGATCCGAAGCTTCACCCGACCATCGGCCCGAATAAGGGCCGATTGCCATTCCTCTGGGGCGTCGCTACAGTGACCGCCCGTTTTTGTTGCCTTGCTAACGAATATGACACCCCTAGAACGATATCAAGCTGATCTGAAACGCCCGGAGTTCTTCCACGACGCAGCCCAGGAAACGGCAGTGCGGCATTTGCAGCGCCTGTACGACGACCTGATCGCCGCTTCGAACAACAAGCCGGGCTTGTTGGGCAAACTGTTCGGCAAGAAGGACCTGGCGCCGGTCAAGGGCCTGTACTTCTGGGGTGGCGTGGGCCGTGGCAAGACCTACCTGGTGGACACCTTCTTCGAAGCGTTGCCCTTCAAGGAAAAGACCCGGACGCACTTCCACCGCTTCATGAAGCGTGTGCATGAAGAGATGAAGACCCTGGGTGGCGAGAAGAACCCGTTGACGATCATCGCCAAGCGTTTCGCCAGCGAGACGCGGGTGATCTGCTTCGATGAGTTCTTCGTGTCCGATATCACCGATGCCATGATTCTCGGCACTTTGATGGAAGAGTTGTTCAGGAACGGCGTGACCCTGGTCGCCACCTCGAACATCGTGCCGGACGGTCTGTACAAGGACGGTCTGCAACGGGCGCGCTTCCTGCCGGCCATCGCGTTGATCAAGGAACACACCGAAATCGTCAACGTCGACAGTGGCGTCGACTATCGCCTGCGTCATCTCGAGCAAGCGGAGCTGTTCCATTTTCCGCTCGACGCTGCCGCCGAAGAAAGCCTGCGCAAGAGCTTCCGTGCCCTCACGCCGGAATGCACCCAGGCGGTCGAGAACGACGTGCTGATCATCGAAAATCGCGAGATCCGTGCCATCCGCACCTGTGACGACGTGGCCTGGTTCGATTTCCGCGAGCTGTGCGACGGCCCTCGCAGCCAGAACGACTACATCGAACTGGGCAAGATCTTTCACGCCGTGTTGCTCAGTGGCGTCGAACAGATGAGCGTCACCACCGACGACATCGCTCGCCGCTTCATCAACATGGTGGACGAGTTCTACGACCGCAACGTGAAGCTGATCATCTCGGCCGAAGTCGAGCTCAAGGACCTCTACACCGGTGGTCGCCTGACCTTCGAGTTCCAGCGGACGCTGAGCCGCCTGCTGGAAATGCAGTCCCATGAGTTCCTGGCGCGGGCGCACAAGCCGTAAGCGTTTCCAAACCTGAAAAGAGCCTGCAATTGCAGGCTTTTTTGTGGGAGCGGGCTTGCTCGCGAAAGCGGTTTGTCAGGCAATACATGCCTAACTGATATACCGCTTTCGCGAGCAAGCCCGCTCCCACATTGGGTTGTGTGTAATTTTCTGTCCTACGCCGCCTGCTGAAACTGCTGACGATACTGGTTCGGCGACAGATCGGTATGTTGCCGGAACAGCCGTGCGAAAAAGCTCGCATCGTCGTAGCCGACTTCATAGCTGATGGTCTTGATGCTCTTACGGCTGCCGGATAGCAGGCCCTTGGCCGTTTCGATGCGCAGTCGCTGCAGGTAATGCAGGGGCTTGTCTCCCGTGGCGGTCTGGAAGCGGCGCATGAAATTGCGGATGCTCATGCCATGTTCCCGGGCGACGTCCTCGAAGCGGAACTTGTCGGCGAAGTGCTCTTCGAGCCATTGCTGGATCTGCAGGATGATCACGTCCTGATGCAGCTTCTGGCCGCCGAAGCCGATTCGGCCCGGCGAATAGTTGCGCTGTACTTCATACAGGATGTCCCGCGCCACCGCCTGGGCCACGTTGGCGCCGCAGAAGCGTTCGATGAGGTAAATGTACAGGTCGCAGGCCGAGGTGGTGCCACCGGCACAGAACAGGTTGTCGGCGTCGGTCAGGTGCTTGTCCTGATTCAGGTGAACCTTCGGAAAACGCTCCTTGAACGCGTTGAAGAAGCGCCAATAGGTGGTTGCTTCCTTGCCGTCGAGCAATCCGGCCTCGGCCAGCCAGAACACACCGGTGGCTTCGCCGCACAGCACCGCACCGCGGGCATGCTGGTCTCGCAGCCAGGGCAGGATTTGGGGATAGCGCAGGCAAAGGGCGGGGAAATCATCCCAGAACGCCGGCAGGATAATCACATCGGTATCTTCCAGACCGCTGTCTACCGGCATGATCACGTCGCTGAAGCTGTTCACCGGTTTGCCATCGGGGCTGACAAGGCGGGTTTCGAACGCCGGCGTCAGGCCATGGCCCAGTTGTTTGCCATAGCGCAGACTGGCGAGATGGAAAAAATCCTTGGCTTGCATGAGGGTGGAAGCGAAGACCCGATCGATTGCCAGGATGCTGACGCGCCGCAAGGGCGTGGAGACGTGCTTGGACATAATTCAACTTTTATTTTTATAAGGGATAGTGGTCACCAGACGGCTGGATCGTCTTATTTTTTGTCGGATGTGTCCAGTGTCCCGTCACGCCTCCCGAGCTTAGGCTCTGTTGGATAACCACCCCCAACAATAATGAATGGTGCGTCATGATCCCAAGAACCCTGTTCAGTCCCGAACACGAATTGTTCCGTGACAGCGTACGAACCTTCCTTGAAAAAGAAGCCGTGCCGTACCACAGCCAGTGGGAAAAACAGGGGCATGTCGACCGCCAGCTCTGGAACAAGGCAGGGGAGGCGGGCATGTTGTGCTCCCATTTGCCGCAGGCTTACGGCGGGTTGGAAGCAGACTTTCTCTACAGCGCCGTGGTGATCGAGGAAATCGGTCGCCTTGGGCTGACGGGTATCGGCTTTTCGTTGCACTCCGACATTGTTGCGCCCTACATCCTGCATTACGGCAGCGAAGCACTGAAGCACAAGTACCTGCCCAAGTTGATCTCCGGTGAAATGGTCACAGCCATTGCCATGACCGAGCCGGGTGCCGGTTCCGATCTGCAAGGCGTGAAGACCACGGCGGTACTGGACGGGGATGACTATGTCATCAACGGTTCGAAGACCTTCATCACCAATGGCTACCTGGCCGACCTGGTCATCGTGGTGGCCAAGACCGACCCGAAAGCCGGCGCCAAGGGCACCAGTCTGTTCCTGGTGGAATCGGGCACGCCCGGCTTCGAAAAAGGCAAGCGCCTGGAAAAGGTCGGCATGAAAGCCCAGGACACCTCGGAGTTGTTCTTTCAGGATGTTCGCGTGCCAAAGGAAAATCTTCTGGGGCAGGCCGGAATGGGATTTGCCTACCTGATGCAGGAGCTGCCTCAGGAACGCTTGACTGTGGCCATCGGCGGCCTGGCCTCGGCCGAGGCGGCGCTACAGTGGACGCTGGATTACACCCGTGATCGCAAGGCATTCGGCAAGTCCATCGCGGACTTCCAGAACACCCGCTTCAAGCTGGCGGAGATGGCCACCGAAATCCAGATCGGTCGGGTCTTCGTCGACCGCTGTCTGGAACTGCACCTGCAAGGCAAACTCGACGTGCCGACGGCGGCGATGGCGAAGTACTGGGGCACTGACTTGCAATGCAAGGTGCTCGACGAGTGCGTGCAACTGCACGGCGGCTATGGCTTCATGTGGGAATACCCGATTGCCCGGGCATGGGCCGATGCGCGGGTGCAGCGGATCTATGCCGGGACCAATGAGATCATGAAGGAGATCGTTGCGCGGTCGCTTTGAATTCGGCGCGAACCTGAGATCGCTATCGCGAGCAGGCTCGCTCCCACATTGGATCGCCGTCTAATGACAGAGCGCGGTCTACCGTGGGAGCGAGCCTGCTTGCGATTGGGTCTGTCAGGCGATCAAGGCGCCGGGTTCGGATGATCTTTGTGGATCGCCTCGATTCCCGCCAGAACCTCATTCGACAGCTTCAGGTCGAGGCTGGCGATGTTGCTGTCCAGTTGTTCCAGCGTCGTGGCGCCAATGATGTTGCTGGTCACGAACGGCTGCCGGGTGACGAACGCCAGGGCCATCTGCGCCGGGTCCAGGCCATGTTCGCGAGCCAGCGCTACATAACGGCTGCACGCCGCTTCCGACTGCGGATTGAAGTAACGCGCGAAGCGGCTGTAGAGCGTCAGGCGGCCCTTGGGAGGTCGGGCACCGCCTTCATATTTGCCCGACAGGAAGCCGAACGCCAAGGGGGAGTAGGCCAGCAGCCCGCACTGTTCACGGATCGCGATTTCCGACAGGCCGATTTCAAAGCTGCGGTTGAGCAGGTTGTACGGATTCTGGATCGAGACGGCTCGCGGCCAGCCACGGGCTTCGGCCAGGGCGAGGAATTTCATGGTGCCCCATGGCGTCTCGTTGGACAGACCGATGTGGCGGATCTTGCCGGCGCGGACTTGTTCGTCCAGGGCTTCGAGGGTTTCCTCCAGCGGAGTGAAATCTTCATCGGCTTTGTGCTGATAGCCCAGCTGTCCGAAGAAATTGGTGCTGCGCTCCGGCCAATGCAGTTGATAGAGATCGATCCAGTCGGTCTGCAGGCGCTTGAGGCTGGCGTCCAGCGCCTCGGTGATATGACGGCGGTTGTGCTTGAGGTTCTTGTCGCGAATGTAGTCGATGGTGTTGCCGGGGCCTGCGATCTTGCTCGCCAGGATCCAGTCGGCGCGGTCGCCACGGCTCTTGAAGTAGTTGCCGATGTAGCGTTCGGTGGTGGCATAGGTCTCGGCCTTCGGCGGGACCGGGTACATTTCGGCGGTGTCGATGAAATTGATGCCTGCACCCTTGGCGCGTTCGATCTGGGCGAAGGCCTCGGCCTCGCTGTTCTGCTCGCCCCAGGTCATGGTTCCAAGACACAGGGCGCTCACGTTGAGATCGGTACGGCCTAGCTGGCGATAGTCCATCGGGGACTCCTTGGGCAAAGCAATCATAAAAGCAGGTTGAATTATTTTTCGCAATCTGCATAATTGCGCACCTCTTTCTGCAGTGGAAGTGATGCCCCGCCGCCGAAGAATCTTGCCGTTGAACGGACGCGCCGACCCGAGCCCCCGAAAGCGTCTGTATCCGGCTGCCTTTGACTTGTCAAAGTACGCACTATTCAGTAAGATCCGCCGTCTAATTTACAGGGCGGCCCCTGAGGCTATAAAGAATGAAAACTTTTACTGCTAAACCGGAAACAGTAAAGCGCGACTGGTTCGTCGTCGACGCTGCTGGTCAGACCCTGGGTCGTCTGGCCACCGAAATCGCGAGCCGTCTGCGTGGCAAGCACAAGCCTGAGTACACTCCTCACGTCGACACCGGTGATTACATCGTTGTGATCAACGCCGAGCAGGTACGTGTGACGGGTGCCAAGACCTCTGACAAGATGTACTACTCCCACTCCGGTTTTCCTGGTGGCATCAAGTCGATCAACTTTGAAAAGCTGATCGCCAAAGCCCCTGAGCGCGTGATCGAGACCGCGGTTAAAGGCATGCTGCCTAAGAACCCGCTGGGTCGCGACATGTATCGTAAGCTGAAGGTTTATGCGGGCGCTGCTCACCCTCATACTGCTCAGCAGCCCCAAGAACTGAAGTTTTAACGGAATAGTTCATTATGTCGGCGACTCAAAATTACGGCACTGGCCGTCGCAAGACTGCAACCGCACGCGTTTTCCTGCGTCCGGGCACTGGTAACATCTCCATCAACAATCGTTCCCTGGATAGCTTCTTCGGCCGCGAAACCGCTCGCATGGTTGTTCGCCAGCCACTGGAGCTGACCGAGACCGTCGAGAAGTTCGACATCTACGTCACCGTTATCGGTGGTGGTGTAAGTGGTCAGGCTGGCGCAATCCGCCACGGCATCACTCGCGCCCTGATGGACTACGACGAGACTCTGCGCAGCCCGCTGCGTAAAGCTGGCTTCGTGACTCGCGATGCTCGTGAAGTTGAACGTAAGAAAGTCGGTCTGCGTAAAGCGCGTAAGCGTCCACAGTACTCGAAGCGTTAATTCGCTCTCGCGTTCAAAAGAACGCCCAGTTCCTCACGGAACCGGGCGTTTTTTTATGGGCAAAATAATTTACTGTGACAACTTGCCACATCCGTGGAGCCCCTATACTACAAGGCTTGGCGGTATCGCCGCTCGGTAATTACCTTGTCAGAATTGGGGGTTTTCATTACCATTCGGCAAAATTTTTATAAGTTCAGATTTTTACTTAGTAGACGCCTGGTTCAACAGGCCACAAAGCTGATGGGAGAGGACTGAATGAGCAATGACGGCGTGAATGCAGGCCGGCGTCGCTTCCTGGTAGCAGCCACATCCGTGGTGGGTGCTGCAGGGGCGGTGGGGGCTGCGGTCCCGTTCGTGGGGTCATGGTTTCCCAGTGCCAAGGCGAAAGCTGCAGGTGCACCGGTGAAAGTGAATGTCAGCAAGATCGAGCCAGGCCAGCAGATGATTGCTGAATGGCGCGGCCAGCCGGTGTTCATCGTCCGCCGTACAGAAGAAATTCTGGGGAATCTGAAAAAGATCGAGGGGCAGTTGTCCGACCCCGACTCCAAGAGCTCGACGCAACCAACCTACGTGGACCCGAAGACCCGTTCGATCAAGCCAGATGTTCTGCTGTTGATCGGCATCTGCACGCACTTGGGGTGCTCGCCGACGTTCCGTCCCGAAGTGGCCCCTGCCGATCTGGGCAAGGATTGGGTCGGTGGTTATTTCTGCCCTTGCCACGGCTCCCACTATGACCTGGCCGGTCGCGTCTACAAGTCGCAGCCTGCACCTCTGAACCTGCCAGTTCCCCCGCATTCCTATGAGTCGGACGATATCATTGTCGTTGGCGTCGATATGGAGAAAGCGTGATGAGCAAATTAATGGACTGGTTTGATGCGCGCTTTCCCGCGACCAAAATGTGGGAAGACCATCTCAGCAAGTATTACGCTCCAAAGAACTTCAACTTCTTCTATTTCTTCGGCTCCCTGGCACTGCTCGTTCTGGTCAACCAGATCGTAACCGGTGTCTGGCTGACCATGAGCTACACCCCGTCGGCGGAAGAAGCGTTCGCTTCCGTCGAGTACATCATGCGCGACGTCGAGTACGGCTCGATCCTGCGCCTGCTGCACTCCACCGGTGCCTCGGCGTTCTTTATCGTGGTTTACCTGCATATGTTCCGTGGCCTGCTCTACGGTTCGTATCAGAAACCCCGCGAGCTGGTATGGGTCTTCGGCATGCTGATCTACCTGGCGCTGATGGCCGAAGCCTTCATGGGTTACCTGCTGCCATGGGGCCAGATGTCCTACTGGGGTGCCCAGGTGATCATCTCGCTGTTCGGTGCGATTCCCGTCATCGGCGACGACCTGACCCAGTGGATCCGTGGTGACTACCTGATCTCCGGTATTACCCTGAACCGCTTCTTCGCCCTGCATGTAGTGGCCCTGCCGATCGTGATCCTCGGCCTGGTGGTGCTGCACATCCTGGCGTTGCACGAAGTGGGTTCGAACAACCCGGACGGCGTGGACATCAAGAAGCTCAAGGACGAAAACGGCGTACCGCTGGATGGCATCGCCTTCCACCCGTACTACACCGTGAAAGACATCGTTGGCGTAGTGGTCTTCCTGTTCATCTTCTGCTCCATCGTGTTCTTCTTCCCTGAGATGGGTGGCTACTTCCTCGAGAAGCCGAACTTCGAGCAGGCGAACGCGTTCAAGACCCCTGAGCACATCGCCCCAGTGTGGTACTTCACACCGTTCTACGCGATCCTGCGTGCGGTTCCGGACAAGCTGCTGGGTGTCATCGCCATGGGCGCGGCCATCGCCGTACTGTTCGTGCTGCCATGGCTGGACCGCAGTCCCGTCAAGTCCATGCGCTACAAGGGCTGGCTGAGCCGGATCTGGCTGGTGGTGTTCTGCATCTCGTTCGTGATCCTGGGTGTGCTGGGCGTACTGGCACCTACGCCGGGTCGTACGTTGCTGTCGCAGGTCTGCACCTTCCTGTACTTCGCCTACTTCATTCTGATGCCGTTCTATACCCGGCTCGAGAAGACAAAACCGGTTCCGGAAAGGGTGACTGGCTGATGAAAAAACTATTCGCTGCACTGATTCTTGCTGCTCTGCCTGTCCTGTCCTTCGCGGCCGAACACGGTGGTCCAGAACTGGAAAAAGTCGACATCGACGTGTCCGATAAAGCCGCCATGCAGGACGGTGCCCGGACGTTCGCCAACTATTGCATGGGTTGCCACAGTGCCAAGTTCCAGCGTTACGAGCGCGTGGCCAATGACCTGGGCATTCCCCCTGACATGATGCTCGAGAAGCTGGTGTTCACCGGTGCCAAGCTGGGCGACCACATGAACATCGGCATGCAGCCGGCAGATGCCAAGACCTGGTTCGGCGCCGCGCCGCCTGACCTGACCCTGGTTGCCCGTGTGCGTGGAACCGACTGGCTCTACGGTTACCTGCGTTCGTTCTATGAAGACCCTGCGCGTCCATGGGGCGTGAATAACAAGGTCTTCCCGAACGTCGGCATGCCCAACGTCCTGGCCAACCTGCAAGGTCGCCAGGTGGTAGGCTGCAAGCAGGTTCAGATCGTCGAAAACGGCAAGAAGCAATTCGATCCGCTGACCGGCACGGCTTTGACCCATGAAGCCTGCGACCAGTTGACCATCGTGCCAAATACCGGCAGCCTGACGCCCGAGCAGTTCGATGAGAAGGTCAAGAACCTGGTGACCTTCCTGGCCTACTCGGCCAACCCGGTGAAGCTGGAGCATCAGCGCATCGGTACTTATGTATTGCTGTACCTGGCGTTCTTCTTCGTATTCGCTTACCTGCTCAAGCGTGAATACTGGAAAGACGTCCATTGATAAAGCTGTAAGCCGTTGCTGTTAATCGCGCGCGCCCAAGGGCGTCTCTGAAAGTGTAACGAGCCTGGTCGACCAGGTGTTACGGGAGGCGCCCTCTGGGCGCGCTCGTTTTTCCGTTTTTCCAAAAATTCTACAAGCGAGGAGGATCGCCATGGGCGTGACCAATCGGTTGGCCTGTTACTCCGACCCCGCCGACCACTATTCCCACCGGGTACGTATCGTACTGGCAGAGAAAGGTGTCAGCGCCGAGATCATTTACGTCGAGGCAGGCCGCCAACCGCCGAAGCTGATCGAAGTGAACCCTTATGGCAGCCTGCCCACGCTGGTCGACCGCGACCTGGCATTGTGGGAGTCGACCGTGGTGATGGAATATCTGGATGAGCGCTATCCGCATCCGCCCTTGCTGCCGGTGTACCCTGTCGCCCGAGCGAACAGTCGTTTGCTGATCCATCGCATTCAGCGCGACTGGTGCGGCCTGGTTGACCTGATCCTGGACCCGCGGTCCAAAGAGTCAGAGCGGGCAGTCGCACGCAAGGAGTTGCGCGAAAGCCTGACCGGCGTGTCGCCGCTGTTCATCGACAAGCCGTTTTTCCTCAGTGAGGAACAAAGTCTGGTGGATTGCTGCCTATTGCCCATACTCTGGCGTTTGCCGATCCTGGGTATCGAACTGCCGCGGCCCGCCAAGCCGCTGCTTGATTATATGGAGCGCCAATTTGCGCGTGAGACTTTCCAGGCGAGTCTGTCTGGTGTCGAACGCGACATGCGCTAAGGCTTAGGGAGCCGCTATGAACTCCAGTCGACCTTATCTGGTCCGCGCGCTCTACGAGTGGATTGTGGACAACGATTGCACCCCGCATATGCTGGTCAATGCCGAATACCCGTCGGTACAGGTGCCACAGGGGTTTGCCAGTGACGGGCAGATTGTCCTGAACGTTTCGCCGGCTGCCGTGCGCCATTTGCACATGGATAACGATGCCGTGAGCTTCGAAGGGCGTTTCGGTGGTGTGCCGCATACGCTGTATGTGCCTATTGCTTCGATCCTCGGGATCTATGCTCGGGAGAACGGGCAGGGCATGGTTTTCGAGCTTGAAACTCCGTTGGATGGCGAGGATGAGTACGAGGTGGATGATGATTTGCCGCCGGATGACGAGCCGCCGCGGCCTAGTGGGCGGCCTAGTCTTAAGGTAGTGAAGTAGGGATTGAGGGCATATCCATTCCTGCGGTAACGGCTGCTTACGGTTCCGCCCTGACGGCGGGTTACTTTTGGCAAACGCCCCAAAAGTAACCAAAAGGTCTGTGCCCCACCACTGGGCACCTCGCTTACGCGAGGTGTTCCCTCACTCCGGCATTGCTCCGTGGGCCCGCCGCGAAGGGCCATCCATGGCCCAGCGCGGCTAACCCGGCATCCATGCCGGGTTGCCCACTACGCAACGCCTGCGTTCGGCCCTTGTGGTTAACGGGGCGTCCAAGATCAAAAGCCAAAGCCAAAGCCAAAGCGAGGCGGCCTGACGGCCGACCTGACTCTTCCGGTCCTGACCCGATCAAACTGTGGGAGCGAGCCTGCTCGCGATGGCGGCCTAACAGCTGACGCATCTCTCAGGGCTGTTCCCCTATGCCTTGAGATAAATGTTCAACCTGATCATTTTGCCCGCGCAACCCCACACATCCTTGCGCCTTTGCCTACAACTACGCCAGAATCCGCCCGCTTGTGCGCCTTGTCCCTGGGTTCTATTGTCTTGCCTGCCACTGCTCATCAGTGGTCGGGTTTAGTAGCCCGGTAATTGCAACGGTTGCATGAGTCTCATCAGTCAGGCCTTCGCCTGCACCTGATGGTGGCTGTGCGCATGGCGCCTTCGGGCGCGCCGGGTTTTCCGTTGCCTTACCGGTCTACTAACTTGCGCACAGCTGCCTCCTTTCGTTTAGTAGCGAGACGGTAGCTGCCTACTGAACTTAAGGGAACGTAAAAATGTACAAAATAACTCCGAATCCCCCAGAAGCAGACTCCACCGCTCAATCCGCAAAATCCAAAGACAAGCAGCAAGACAAAACCACCAAACGCGTGCTCGATCACTATTTGCTGCCGAAGCCGGATAAATCCCAAGGCGAACCAAAACCGGGCCAGGTATTCACCGTTGTAAAAGGCCTCGACAACGAATGCCTGCTCGCCAATCTGAGCGAAACCCTGTCCTCGGCGGACGCCATGGTCAACGATCTCGCATTTGATCTGGACGGTTCACGGCGTCATTTGGCGCTGGGTATCCAGCAACTGATAGAACTGAGTTCATTACTGGCGAACCAGATGCTGGATAACGTTGACCCACGATAGTCATTAACAACAAAGGACGTTTGCGCCAAGCCCCGGCCTTCTGTGGGAGCGAGCCTGCTCGCGATGGCGTCAAGTCAGCAGCATCGATGTTGGCTGATACACCGCAATCGCGAGCAGGCTCGCTCCCACAGTTGGATTGAAGTACAGCCGGAGATACAGGCCAGCCGTCAGGCCGCCTCGCTTTCGCTCTGGCTTTTGCTTTTGCTTTTGCTTTTGCTTTTGCTTTTGATCTTGATCTTGATCTTGGACGCCCCGTTAACCACAAGGGCCGAACGCAGGCATTGCGTAGTGGGTATCCCGGCATGGATGCCGGGATAGCCGCGCTGGGCCATGGATGGCCCTTCGCGGCGGGCCCACGGAGCAATGCCGGAGTGAGGGAACACCTCGCCTTGGCGAGGTGCCCAGTGGTGGGGCAAAGCGCTTTTGGTTACTTTTGGCGCTTTCCAAAAGTGACCCGCCGTAAGGGCGGAACCCTAAGTAGCCGTTACCAAAGAAACGGATATGCACACAAAAAACGGCACTTCCCCATCTGAAGAAGTACCGTTTTTCAGCCAAGCCAAGCCAAGCCAAGCCAAGCCAAGCCAAGCCAAGCGCAGCATCAAGAACCGCAACTACCCTCAGTCAATATACTCAAACAACTTCACGATCTTCTGCACCCCGGAAACCCCCTGCACCAGATTGGTCGCCTGGGCGGCCTCCTGCTTGGTCAGCAGACCCAGCAGATAGACGATGCCATTCTCCGTCACAACCTTGATTCGCGAACCCGGAATGCTGGGATCGGTGAGCATCTGGGTCTTGATCTTGGTGGTCAGCCAGGCATCGTTCTGGCGCGCCAGCAGAGAGGAGGGCTGCAACACCTGCAATTCGTTATGCACGGTCTTGACCCGTTGTACGGCGCTGGCAGCCTGCTCGGCCTTGGCCTTGAGGTCTTCCCGTGGGGTCTGGCCGGCCAGCAGCACGACACCGTTGAAGCTGGTAACGACGATGTGAGAGTTGTTGTCCAGGGCCGGGTCGGCCTTGGCGATGTTCACGCCGGCCTTGGTTTCGATCAGGGAGTCGTCGATCTTGCTGCCGAAGGTGCGGGTGCCGCGGTCGTCTTCGATCGGCGCTTCCCGGCTGGCGTTAACCACCGAGGTGCAGCCGCTGATGCCGAGGCACAGGGTCAGGGCCAGAAGGCCCGCGCGATTAGGGGTCATTCTTCACTCCCGAACAGTTGGCTGTCGATCAAGTCGCAAAGACAGTGGATCGCCAGCAGGTGGACTTCCTGGATACGTGCGGTGACGTTGGCCGGCACGCGAATCTCGACGTCTTCAGGCAACAGCAATGAGGCCATGCCGCCGCCATCGCGCCCGGTCAATGCTACGACAATCATTTCGCGATCATGTGCGGCCTGGATCGCCTGAATAATATTGGCCGAGTTGCCGCTGGTGGAAATCGCCAGCAGTACATCGCCGGGCTGGCCCAGGGCGCGAATCTGTTTGGAGAAGACTTCGTTGTAGCTGTAGTCATTGGCGATCGAGGTGATCGTCGAGCTGTCCGTGGTCAGTGCGATGGCGGGCAGGCTCGGACGCTCGCGCTCGAAGCGGTTGAGCAGCTCGGACGAGAAGTGCTGGGCATCGCCGGCGGAGCCGCCGTTGCCGCACGATAGCATCTTGCCCTCGTTGAGCAGGGCATTGACCATCACTTGGCTGGCTTGCTCGATGTGCGGTGCAAGTACGTCCATCGCCTGCTGCTTGGTGTCGATACTGGCCTGGAAAAGCTGGCGGATTCGCGATTGCATGTCCATCTGTGTGACCTTAAGTAGCGCGGCTTATCGGCACAGGCATGTGCGGCGCGCAAAGCAAAGAGCAAAAATTGGGTAAAAGGGTCCGGCCCGCCGTTCAACCGTCGAAGGCGTTCTGCAGCCAGTTCAACTGATCGGCGTTGCTGTCGATGGCAACTACATCGAAGCGGCAGGGGTGATCGGCCCAGCGAGATTCGCTTTGCAGAAAATACTGCGCGGCAAAAATCAGCTTCTGGCGTTTGCGCGAGTCGATGCTGTCGAGGGCGCCACCCCATTGGGTATTTTTTCTGTAGCGGACTTCGACAAATACTACTGTATCGCCGTCAAGCATGACCAGATCAAGCTCGCCGCGTTTACACAGCCAGTTCTGCGCCACCAGACGCAGACCCTGTTGCTGGAGGTGCGCGAGGGCCAGGCCCTCGGCATCCCGTCCGCTCTGCTGGCGCGATCGCTCGGGCATCAGCGCTGGGTGTCCGGCAGGCGCTGCACCTGTCCGTTGACGAACTCGGCCCAAGGCAATTGCCGCTGGACGCGCTGGGATTGCGATACGGCCAGGCTGCCCGACAAGCCTTCGATACGGCTGTCCGGCAAAGTCTTGAGCTGACCCAGGCGGGGGGCCAGGCGGTAGGCGTCCGCGCCCATCGCGTACAACCGGCCCAGGCTGCCACCGGCCTGAGGCCACTGGGCGCTGACCTGCTGGCGCAGCGGGTCGTTGGCATCGAGCAGCCAAGGGGTTTCGCAGAAGCGAATCCCGTTCATGTCGTTGTACTGGTTCTGGTCACCGCTGGCGCTGAACACCGAAGAAGTCGCATAGACCGGTACGTCGCCGGCGTATTGGAAATTCAGGGTCGGCTTGATCTGCTGAGCCTGTTGCGGAGTCGACGCCAGGAAGATGAATTCGATGTCCTGGCGGCGGGACGGCTGGGCTGCAACCGTGGTGCCTACGGTGTTCTGCAGGCTCTTGGCGCGAGCCTCGCTCTGGCGCAGTTGGAACATGTCGGCGATTTGTTGCGCCAGTTGCACCGGCTGGTCGACACGCTCGATGGCGATGATCGTGCCGCCGTTGGCCTGCCAGTCCTGGCTGAAGGCTTTCAGGACGCGATCACCCCATTCGCCCTTTGGCACCATGACGGCTGCGCGATGCAGGCCATCGGCGCGTGCGCGACGAGCGACTTCGCGGGCTTCGTCCTCGGGCGCCAGGCCGAACTGGAAGAGTTGGGGTGGGCCTTGTTCACCTTCGCTGTAGTTCAGCGCCAGGGTGGTGATCGGCAGCTGCGGGCGCGTGCTGATCTGCTTGACCAGCGGTTTTTCCAGCGGTCCGACCACCAGCTGCACGCCATCGGCCTGGGCCTTGCGGTAGAAGTCGTCCATGGAGGTCAGGCTGGAGCTGTCGTAGAACTGGATGCTCGGCGGCTTCTGCCCGGCCTGTTGAGCCTGGTAGTGCGCGGCAATGAAGCCTTCGCGCAGGGCCTTGGCAACTGAGGCCAGTTGGCCGTTCTGAGGCAGTAGCAGGGCGATCTTGCTCAGCGGCTGGCTTGCCAGCTCCTTGAGCTTGACCAGGGGCGTCGGCAGTTGGATCGCGGCCGGATGCTTGGGGTTCTGTTCGCGCCAGCTGTCGATGGCGGCCTGTTGCTGTTCCAGGGTGCCGGCGGTTTTCACTGCGCGGGCCAGGCTCAGCCAGCCGCCGAGATCGTCGGTGGTGGTCGGTTGCAGCTGGTCGGTAGGCAGGGAGGCGATCAGGGACCAGATCGCTTCATGGTTTTTCGCTGCCGCTTCTTTTTCAAGCAGCGGCGCGATGAAGATTCGCTCCTTGGCAGCCGCCAGCGTCTGGCCATCGGCCTCGAGGGCGCGGGCACGGATGGTTCCGGTGCGGACCTGCTGCTCCACCGGCATCTCGCTCAAGTGTTGCAGGCTAGGGTGGCTCAGGGCGGTCAGGGCCGCCTTGGGCTGGTTGCGCGTCATGGCCAGTTCCGCCGACAGCGTGCTGGCGAAGATCTGCTGGCCGGGCTTGAGCTGCTCCATCGGCACCTGTTGCAGGATCTGTGCGGATTGGCCGGCATTGCCCTGGCGGTAGGCCAGGTCGGCGGCGCTCAGGCGCAGCAGGGCGGCTTTTTCCGGCGTTTTGCTTTGGGCGGCCTGTTCGAGCAGTTGCTCGATACTGGCATCCGGGGTCCGTGGAAGCTCGCCAAGACTGGACGAGGGCGAGCTGGCGCAGGCCGCCAGGAGGGCAGCGAGGCAGAGAGCGGAAAACAGCCGCAGACAAGCGATCATGTAAATGTTCCTGATACGAGATCAAATTAGCGTCGAATTGTACCCAAGCACCGGCCGGGGTGCGATGTCAGTGGCGTGAATCGAACGATTTAGGTATTTCAAATGTTGCGGTGCAGCACAAAAGGCCGGCATGCAACACCGCGCTACAAACAGCCGCGATGTCCGCTACGCGCTACAATGGCGGTTTTCACCGATCATGAGGTATGCGCTTTGACTGCTCCAGGTGCTTTGAATTCCGCCGCCGGCTCGCTTTATGTGGTGGCGACGCCCATCGGCAACCTGGACGATATCAGCGCCCGGGCGTTGAAGATTCTTCGGGAGGTTGCCTTGATCGCCGCCGAAGACACCCGTCACTCCCAGCGCTTGCTGCAGCATTTCGGTATCTCCACTGCGCTGGCGGCCTGCCACGAACATAACGAGCGGGACGAGGGTAGCCGGTTTATCACTCGCCTGCTGGCGGGCGAAAACGTCGCGCTGATCTCCGACGCGGGCACGCCGCTGATTTCCGATCCGGGCTACCATTTGGTGCGCCAGGCCCGGGCGGCCGGTATCGACGTGGTGCCTGTGCCGGGGGCTTGCGCCCTGATCGCAGCGTTGTCCGCGGCCGGCTTGCCATCGGACCGTTTCATTTTCGAAGGTTTCCTGCCAGCCAAGGCCGTGGGGCGCCGGGCACGCCTGGAGGCTATAAAGGAAGAGCCTCGCACATTGATCTTCTATGAGGCGCCGC
Source organism: Pseudomonas uvaldensis (assembly GCF_021271205.1). Lineage (GTDB taxonomy): Bacteria > Pseudomonadota > Gammaproteobacteria > Pseudomonadales > Pseudomonadaceae > Aquipseudomonas > Aquipseudomonas uvaldensis. The sequence goes on along the minus strand of NZ_JAIWKS010000004.1, from coordinate 494,712 downwards.
ATCGCATCCTGGAATGCCTGCAGGACATGGAGCAGGTGTTCGGCCCGGAGCGTCCGGCACTGCTGGCCCGCGAGTTGACCAAGACCTTCGAAACCCTCAAGGGCCTGCCGTTGGCGCAGTTGCGTGCCTTCGTCGAGAGCGACAGCAACCAGCAGCGCGGCGAGTGTGTCGTGTTGGTGGCGGGCTGGGCGGCGCCGGAAAATGACGAGGCTGTCAGCGGCGAAGCGATGCGCATCCTGGACCTGCTGCTCGAGGAAATGCCACTCAAGCGCGCCGCCGCGCTTGCAGCGCAGATCACCGGCGAGCGCAAGAATGTGTTGTATCAGGTCGCGCTGGACAAACAGAAGGCCCGGTAAAACCGGACAGATGAAGTGGCCAAAGGCTTTTAGCGCTTGTCCTTCGGGCGCTCTGCCGTTAACCTTCGCGGCGGAGAGTCGATCGGACAGTCGCTGCCTTCCATGAAAATTGGAAGGGGGAGGAAAGTCCGGGCTCCATAGGGCGAAGTGCCAGGTAATGCCTGGGAGGCGCGAGCCTACGGAAAGTGCCACAGAAAATAACCGCCTAAGCGCTTCGGCGCCGGTAAGGGTGAAAAGGTGCGGTAAGAGCGCACCGCACGGCTGGCAACAGTTCGTGGCTAGGTAAACCCCACTTGGAGCAAGACCAAATAGGGTCCCAAGGCGTGGCCCGCGCTGGGACCGGGTAGGTTGCTAAAGATGTCCAGTGATGGCCATCGTAGACGAATGACTGTTCAAGACAGAACCCGGCTTACAGATCGACTCTCCACCTTATTCCCTCCTTGCCAGAATCGCTGGCAGCAGCAATTCCTAAGACCAAAAAAATCTTACTCTTAACAAATCACTTTAACTTGTGAGCGCAGCTTCCTGTGTTCATTTGAGTTGTGGTGAAAAATCCTACGCCAGATTCCCGTTGGTCTCCAAAAAACGCTCCTAAATCTCCGATCTATAAGGCTTTTCCTTCAATACGCGCCTTGACGGTGCGGTGGGCGCATTCCTATAGTGTGCGCAAGTGGAGGAAAGTGGCATGAAGTGGGTTTTTTGAGCGTAAAACGCTAAATTTTGGAGAAACGCTGACGTGTTTCGCGGAGCTAACGCCATCAGTCTCGATGCTAAGGGCCGTCTCGCTATGCCGAGCCGGTATCGTGACGAGCTCGTTTCGCGTAGTTCCGGTCAATTAATCGTCACAATCGATGCCGTTGACCCATGCCTGTGTGTTTACCCGCTCGATGAGTGGGAGATCATCGAAACCAAACTGCGCGCGCTGCCTTCGCTACGAGAAGAAAACCGTCGTTTGCAACGTCTGCTGATCGGTAATGCCGTTGACCTGGAGCTCGACGGCAGTGGCCGTTTTCTGGTTCCGCCGCGCCTGCGCGAGTACGCGAAGCTGGACAAGCGCGCGATGCTGGTGGGCCAACTGAACAAGTTCCAGCTGTGGGACGAAGATGCCTGGAATGCGGTTTCCGCCGCGGACCTGGCTGCTATTCAACAACCGGGTGCCATGCCCGATGAACTGCGTGATCTGATCCTGTGACTATTGATAGCGGCTTCAAACACATCACCGTACTGCTTGACGAGGCCGTCGAGGCACTCGCCGTACGTCCTGATGGCTGCTATCTGGACGGCACGTTCGGGCGCGGCGGCCACAGCCGGCTCATCCTCAGCCAGCTCGGTCCGGACGGCCGGCTGCTGGGGTTCGACAAGGATCCTCAAGCGATTGCCACCGGGCAAGCGCTGGCGGCCGAAGACGGCCGCTTTGTCGTTGTGCAGCGCAGCTTTGCAGAGCTGGGTTCTGAAGTCGCCGAGCGTGGCCTGGCCGGCAAGATCAGTGGTGTCCTGCTCGACCTGGGCGTGTCTTCGCCGCAACTGGACGACCCTGAGCGTGGTTTCAGTTTTCTCAACGATGGCCCGCTGGATATGCGCATGGACCCGTCCCGTGGTATCAGTGCGGCCGAGTTCGTCAACACCGCCCCGGTGGAAGAAATTGCCCGTGTATTCAAGGAATACGGTGAAGAACGTTTCTCCGGGCGCATGGCGCGCGCCGTGGTCGAGCGTCGTGACGTCAAGCCATTCGAGCGCACCGGCGACCTGGCCGAGGTGCTGAAAGTCGCCAACCCGGCATGGGAAAAGGGCAAGAACCCTGCGACCCGTGCTTTCCAAGGGCTGCGTATCCACGTCAATAACGAACTGGGCGATCTCGAAACCGGCCTCGAAGCAGCGCTCGACGCGCTGGAGATCGGCGGTCGCCTGGTGGTGATCAGCTTCCATTCCCTGGAAGACCGTATCGTCAAGCTGTTCATGCGCAAGCTGACCAAGGGGGAAGCCGATAACCTGCCGCGTAACCTGCCGGTGCGGTTCGAAGCCTTCGTACCGAAGATCAAGATCCACGGCAAGGCACAGTTCGCCTCCGAGGCTGAACTCAAGGCCAATCCGCGCGCCCGTAGCGCGGTCATGCGTGTCGCGGAGAAGTTGCGGTGAGCCGGCTCTTCGCCAAGCCCCTGCCAGGCGGCAGCTTTTTTATGCTGTTGCTGTTTATCGGCGTGCTCGTGTCGGCTATCGCCGTGTCTTACAGCGCCCACTGGAACCGGCAGTTGCTCAATACCCTTTACAACGAGCTGAGCGTGCGCGACAAGGCGCAGGCCGAATGGGGCCGGCTGATCCTGGAGCAGAGCACCTGGACGGCCCACAGTCGTATCGAAGTGCTGGCCACCGAACAACTGAAAATGCGCATCCCGGGCGCTGCCGAAGTGCAGATGGTGGCGCCATGATGAAGCTCGAAGGGGCACTGTTCCCGTGGCGGTTCCGTCTGGTCCTTGGATTGCTCGGGATCATGGTGGCTGCTATTTCGTGGCGTATCATCGACCTGCAGGTCGTCGACCGTGATTTCCTCAAGGGGCAAGGCGACGCCCGCAGTGTGCGTCATATTCCGATTCCGGCTCACCGTGGCCTGATCACCGACCGCAATGGTGAACCCCTGGCCGTGAGTACACCGGTGACCACTTTGTGGGCCAACGCCAAGGAAATGCAGTTGGCCAAGGACAAGTGGCCCGCCTTGGCGGCCGCCCTCGGACAGGATCCCAAGGCGTTGGCCGAGCGCCTCGAAGCTCAGGCCAATAAGGAATTCATCTATCTGGTTCGCGGCCTGACGCCGGAACAGGGCCAGAGCGTGCTCGACCTGAAGGTGCCCGGCGTCTATGGCATCGAGGAATTCCGGCGTTTCTATCCGGCGGGAGAGGTCACGGCCCACATGGTCGGGTTTACCGACATTGACGATCGAGGCAGGGAAGGCGTCGAACTGGCCTACGACGAATGGCTCGCCGGGGTCGCCGGTAAGCGACAAGTCATCAAGGATCGGCGCGGCAGGCTGATCAAGGATGTCCAGGTCACCAAAAACGCCAAGGCCGGAAAGCCCTTGGCGTTGTCCATTGATCTACGCCTGCAGTACCTGGCCAACCGCGAGTTGCGCAATGCCATCGTCGAGAACGGTGCGAAGGCTGGCAGCCTGGTGATCATGGACGTGAAGACTGGCGAAATCCTCGCCATGGTCAACCAGCCGACCTACAACCCGAACAACCGTCGCAACCTGCAACCGGCGATGATGCGTAACCGTGCAATGATCGATGTGTTCGAGCCCGGTTCCACCATGAAGGCCGTGTCCATGGCTGCCGCCCTGGAGACCGGACGCTGGAAGCCGAGCGACACGGTCGAGGTGTATCCGGGGACTTTGCAGATCGGCAAATACACCATTCGTGACGTCTCCAAGACCGAAGGGCCGGTGCTCGACCTGACCGGTATTCTGATCAATTCCAGTAACGTCGGCATGAGCAAGATCGCCTTCGACATCGGCGGCGAAACGATCTACCGACTGGCCCAGAAGATCGGCCTCGGCCAGGACACCGGCCTGGGGTTCCCGGGCGAGCGGGTTGGCAATCTGCCGAACTACAGGGAATGGCGCAAGGCTGAAACGGCCACGCTGTCCTACGGCTACGGTGTTTCCGTGACGGCGATCCAGCTGGTACACGCGTTTTCGGCGTTGGCGAACAACGGTCGTATTGCACCGCTGACCCTGATCAAAACCGACAAACCGCCGCAGACGACCCAAGTAATACCGGAGAATGTCGCCAAGACCATGCAGGGCATGCTGCAGCAGGTGATCGAGGCGCCGCGTGGGGTTTATCGCGCCCAGGTGCCGGCCTATCACGTCGCGGGCAAGTCGGGTACGGCCCGCAAGACCTCCGTGGGCACCAAGGGCTACGCCGAGAATTCCTATCGTTCGCTGTTTGCCGGCTTCGGTCCGATGAGCGATCCGCGCTACGCCATCGTGGTGGTCATCGACGAACCGAGCAAGGCTGGCTATTTCGGTGGCCTGGTATCGGCGCCGGTCTTCAGCAAGGTCATGTCCGGCACCCTGCGCCTGATGAACATTACGCCGGATAACCTGCCGCCGACCCAACAGGCGAGCACCGCACCGGTCGTCCCCTTGAAAGCCGATGGAGGGCGTGGCTGATGTCCCTGAGCCTGAACAAGATATTCGCCCACGCCGGTCACGATCTGCTGATTCGCGAGCTGGCCCTCGACAGTCGCAATGTGCGCGCCGGGGATCTGTTCCTGGCCGTGCCGGGTGGCCGCTTCGATGGCCGTGCCCACATCGCCGACGCCTTGCAGCGCGGCGCGGCCGCCGTGGCCTATGAGGTGGAAGGCGCAACCGTGTTGCCGATCACCGATGTTCCGCTGATTCCGGTCAAGGGGCTTGCGGCGCAGTTGTCGGACATTGCCGGGCGTTTCTATGGCGAGCCGAGTCGCCACCTGAACCTGATTGGCGTGACCGGCACCAACGGCAAGACCAGTGTCACCCAGCTTGTGGCCCAGGCATTGGACCTGTTGGGCCAGCACTGCGGCATTGTCGGGACGCTGGGCAACGGTTTTCATGGCGCGCTGGAAAGCGGCTCGCACACGACGCCGAACCCGATTGCCGTTCAGGCGACCCTGGCCGATCTGAAGAAGGCCGGTGCCAAGGCCGTTGCAATGGAAGTTTCCTCCCACGGCCTGGACCAGGGGCGCGTGAGCGCGCTGGCGTTCGATGTCGCCGTGTTGACTAACCTGTCCCGCGACCACCTGGATTATCACGGCACCATGCAGGCTTATGGCGAAGCCAAGGCCAAGCTGTTTGCCTGGAATGACTTGAAGTGCAGGGTCATCAACCTCGATGACGAATTCGGCCGGCGATTGGCCGCCGATAAACGTGAGTCCCGGTTGATCACCTACAGCCTGGAAGATGCCAGTGCCTACCTTTATGTACGCCAGGCGCAATTCGATGACGAAGGCGTGCGCGCCACGCTGGTCACCCCCCAGGGCGAACACCATCTGCGCAGCACTTTGCTGGGCCGCTTCAACCTGAGCAACGTGTTGGCTGCCATCGGCGCCTTGCTCGGCCTGGATTATCCGCTGGATGAAATCCTCAAGGTCCTGCCGAAGCTCGAAGGTCCGTCCGGCCGCATGCAGCGCCTGGGCGGCGGGACTCAACCGCTGGTGGTCGTCGATTACGCCCATACCCCGGATGCCCTGGAAAAAGTCCTGTTGGCCCTTCGGCCCCATGCCAAGGGCAAGCTGCTGTGCCTGTTCGGCTGCGGTGGCGATCGCGATCGTGGCAAGCGTCCGCTCATGGCCGAGGTGGTGGAGCGCTTGGCCGACGGTGTGCTGGTCACCGACGACAATCCGCGCACCGAAGATCCGCTGCGGATTTTCGACGATATCCGCGCCGGTTTCTCCGACGTGGAGAACGTGACGTTCGTGGCTGGTCGCGGCCAGGCGATTGCCCAGCTGATCGCCGGCGCATCGGCCGACGATGTCATCGTCCTGGCTGGCAAGGGCCACGAGGACTATCAAGAGATCAACGGCGAACGCCATGCGTTCTCCGACCTGGTGGAAGCCGATCATGCCCTGACCGCGTGGGAGGTGGCTCATGCTTAAGGCCTTGAAACTCAGCGAGCTGAGCAACGCCCTGAATGCGCGCCTCGTTGCGGCTGACGCCAGTTTCGACGGGGTCAGCATCGACAGCCGGGCCATTTCTGCGGGTCAATTATTCGTCGCCCTGGCCGGGCCGCGTTTTGATGGCCACGATTACCTCAACGAAGTGGCCGCCAAAGGCGCGGTCGCTGCGCTGGTCGAGCGGGAAGTGAGCAACAGCACGTTGCCGCAGTTGCTGGTCAATGACACCCGCCAGGCCCTCGGCCGGCTGGGCGCATTGAATCGTGCGGCGTTCGACAAGCCGGTCGCCGCGATCACCGGCTCCAGTGGCAAGACCACCGTCAAGGAAATGCTCGCCAGCATCCTGCGCACCCGCGGTCCGGTTCTGGCAACCCGTGGCAACCTGAACAACGACCTCGGCGTGCCGCTGACTTTGTTGGAGCTGGCTGCGGAACACACCGCTGCCGTTATTGAACTCGGTGCGTCGCGGCTCGGCGAGATCGCCTACACCGTGGGCCTGACCAAACCTCACGTAGCTGTGCTCAACAACGCCGGCACCGCCCACGTCGGCGAGTTCGGCGGACCGGAAAAAATCGTCGAGGCCAAGGGCGAGATCATCGAGGGGCTGGATGCCGATGGCATCGCCGTGCTGAATCTCGACGACAAGGCATTCGATATCTGGAAGGCCCGGGCGGGCGAGCGCAAGGTGTTGACCTTCGCCCTGAGCAATCTCGCCGCGAATTTCTACGCCAGCGACCTGGATCGCGATGCCCGCGGTTGCCCGGCGTTCAATCTGCACAGCCCGGACGGTGCGGAGCGGGTCCAATTGAACCTGCTCGGCACCCATAACGTCGCCAATGCCCTGGCCGCAGCGGCTGCCGCCCACGCACTGGGCGTGTCGTTGGCCAACATCGTCGCCGGGCTGAACGCGGTGCAACCGGTCAAGGGACGCAGTGTTGCCCAGCTGGCCACCAACGGCATGCGGGTGATCGACGACACGTACAACGCCAACCCGACTTCCATGTGCGCAGCGGTGGATATCCTGGCCGGCTTTTCCGGTCGGACTGTGCTGGTCCTTGGGGACATCGGCGAGCTGGGCGAGTGGGCGCAACAGGGGCATCACGACGTCGGGGCCTATGCCCGTGGCAAGGTCGACGCGCTGTATGCCGTCGGCCCGATGATGGCTCATGCCGTCGCCGCGTTCGGCGAGCACGCCCAGCATTTCACCACTCAGGCCGAGCTGATCCAGGCCCTGGGTGCCGAGCAAGACCCGAACACCACTTTATTGATCAAGGGCTCTCGTAGCGCAGCGATGGAAAACATCGTCGCGGCGCTGTGCGGCACCCGTACGGAGACACATTAATGCTGCTGCTGCTAGCGGAGTACCTGCAACAGTTCCACAAAGGCTTCGCGGTCTTCCAGTACCTGACCCTGCGCGGGATCCTGGGTGTGCTGACCGCGTTGTCGTTGTCGCTGTTCCTGGGCCCGTGGATGATTCGTACCCTGCAGAACCTGCAGATCGGCCAGGCAGTGCGTAATGACGGCCCGCAGTCGCATCTGTCCAAGTCCGGCACCCCGACCATGGGCGGTGCACTGATCCTGTCTTCCATCGGCATCAGCACTTTGCTCTGGGCCGATCTGGCGAACCGCTACGTCTGGGTCGTGCTGCTGGTGACCCTGCTGTTCGGTGCCATCGGCTGGGTTGACGATTACCGCAAGGTCATCGAGAAGAATTCGCGAGGTCTGCCGAGCCGCTGGAAATACTTCTGGCAGTCGGTGTTCGGCCTGTGTGCCGCGATCTTTCTCTACAAGACCGCTGCTTCGCCGGTAGAGACCACCCTGATCCTGCCAATGCTCAAGGACTACAGCATCCCGTTGGGCGCCGGCTTCATCGTATTGACCTACCTGGTGATCGTCGGTTCGAGCAACGCAGTCAACCTCACCGACGGCCTCGATGGCCTGGCAATCATGCCGACGGTCATGGTTGGCGGCGCACTGGGGATCTTCTGCTACCTGTCGGGTAACGTGAAGTTCGCCGAGTACCTGCTGATCCCTTACGTGCCGGGCGCGGGTGAGCTGATCGTGTTCTGCGGCGCACTGATCGGCGCGGGCCTGGGGTTCCTGTGGTTCAACACCTACCCGGCGCAGGTCTTCATGGGCGATGTCGGGGCGCTGGCGCTGGGCGCGGCCCTGGGCACCATCGCCGTCATCGTTCGTCAGGAGATCGTCCTGTTCATCATGGGCGGCGTGTTCGTGATGGAAACCCTGTCAGTCGTCATTCAGGTTGCTTCCTTTAAATTGACCGGCCGCCGCGTATTCCGCATGGCGCCGATCCACCACCACTTTGAACTCAAGGGCTGGCCCGAGCCACGTGTGATCGTCCGATTCTGGATCATCACCGTGATTCTGGTGCTGATCGGCCTTGCCACCCTGAAGCTGAGGTAGAACGAGTGTCCCTGATCGCTTCTGACCACTTCCGCATCGTTGTCGGCCTCGGCAAGAGCGGCATGTCCCTGGTTCGCTTCCTGGCGAACCGGGGTGTGTCGTTTGCCGTGGCCGATACGCGGGAAAATCCGCCTGAGCTTGCGACGCTGCGTCGCGACTATCCGCAGGTGGACGTGCGTTGTGGCGAGCTGGACGTCGAGTTCCTGTGCCGCGCCGATGAGCTCTACGTGAGCCCCGGCCTGGCCCTGGCGACGCCGGCCCTGCAGGCGGCCGCGGCCCGCGGCGTGAAATTGTCCGGTGACGTCGAGCTGTTCGCCCGCAACGCCAAGGCCCCGATCGTTGCCATCAGCGGTTCCAATGCGAAAAGCACCGTTACCACCCTGGTGGGCGAGATGGCCGCGGCCGCGGGTAAGCGGGTTGCCGTCGGTGGCAACCTGGGGACTCCGGCACTGGACCTGCTCAGCGACGACGTCGAGCTGTATGTGATGGAGCTGTCCAGCTTCCAGCTTGAAACCACCGATCATCTGGGCGCCGAAGTGGCGACCGTGCTCAACATCAGCGAAGACCACATGGACCGCTACAGCGGCCTGCCGGCTTATCACCTGGCCAAGCACCGGATCTTCCGGGGCGCCCGGCAGGTGGTGTTCAACCGTCAGGATGCCCTGACCCGGCCGTTGCTGAGCGAAGGTCTGCCGTGCTGGTCCTTCGGCTTGGGCGTACCGGATTTCAAGGGCTTCGGGTTGCGGGAAGAGAACGGCGAAAAATACCTGGCTTTCGAATTCCAGAACCTGATGCCTGTGCGTGAGTTGAAGATCCGCGGTGCCCATAACCAGGCCAATGCCCTGGCGGCCCTGGCCCTGGGGCATGCGGTCGGCCTGCCGTTCGACGCCATGCTCTCGGCCCTGCGTACTTTCGCCGGTCTTGAACACCGCTGCCAGTGGGTGCGCGACCTCGATGGCGTGGCCTGGTACAACGATTCCAAGGCCACCAATGTCGGCGCCGCGCTGGCCGCCATCGAAGGCCTGGGTGCGGATATTCAGGGCAAACTCGTTTTGATCGCCGGAGGCGACGGCAAGGGCGCCGACTTCAAGGACCTGCGTGGTCCGGTGGCGGCCAACTGCCGCGCCGTGGTGCTGATGGGCCGTGACCGCGAACTGATCGCCCAGGCGCTCGGCGATGCCGTGCCGCTGGTGCGCGTGGCTTCGCTGGACGAAGCCGTGCAGCAATGTCGCGCCCTGGCTCAACCGGGCGATGCCGTCCTGTTGTCGCCGGCCTGTGCCAGCTTCGACATGTTCAAGAACTACGAAGAGCGCGGGCAGCTGTTCGCTCGGGCGACGGAGGACTTGGCATGAGCCTCATGAATATCATCAAGCCGTACCCGTCGCCGTTGATCACCGGACGTGGCATCGACCTGGATTTCCCGATGCTTGCCGGATGTCTGGCGCTGCTGGGCCTGGGCCTGGTAATGATCACCTCCGCGTCGTCGGAAGTGGCGGCCGTGCAGTCGGGCAACACCCTTTATCACATGATCCGACACCTGATTTACCTGGTGATCGGCCTGGGTGCGTGTGTTGTCACCATGATGATACCGATCGCCACCTGGCAACGCCTGGGCTGGATGATGCTGCTCGGTGCCTTCGGCCTGTTGGTCATGGTGCTGGTTCCGGGTATCGGTCGCGAAGTGAACGGCTCGATGCGCTGGATCGGCTTCAGCTTCTTCAACGTGCAGCCTTCGGAAATCGCCAAGGTTTTCGTGGTGATCTTCCTGGCCGGCTACCTGGTGCGGCGCCAGAAGGAAGTGCGCGAGAGCTGGATGGGCTTCTTCAAGCCGTTCATCGTCCTGCTGCCCATGGCGGGCCTGTTGCTGATGGAGCCGGACTTCGGCGCCACGGTGGTAATGATGGGCGCGGCGGCGGCGATGCTGTTCCTGGGCGGCGTCGGGCTGTTCCGCTTCATCCTGATGGTGGCCCTGGCCGTGGCGGCCGTGACCGTGCTTGTGCAGGCGCAACCGTACCGGATGGCGCGCCTGATCACTTTCACCGACCCGTGGGCCGACCAGTTCGGTTCCGGCTATCAACTGACCCAGGCACTGATCGCGTTCGGGCGTGGCGAATGGCTGGGTGTCGGCCTGGGCAACAGCGTGCAGAAACAGTTCTACCTGCCGGAAGCCCACACCGACTTCGTGTTTTCGGTGTTGGCCGAAGAGCTTGGCGTCGTTGGGTCGTTGTGCACGCTGGCCCTGTTCGTCTTCGTCTGCGTGCGCGGCATGTACATCGGTCTGTGGGCGGAGAAGGCCAAGCAATTCTTCGCAGCCTACGTGGCGTATGGCCTGTCGTTCCTTTGGATCGGCCAGTTCCTGATCAACATCGGCGTGAACGTCGGCCTGCTGCCGACCAAGGGGCTGACGTTGCCGTTCCTCAGTTACGGCGGCAGTTCCCTGGTGATCTGCTGTGCCTGCCTCGGTTTGTTGCTGCGCATCGAATGGGAGAGTCGAACCCACCTGGGCAGCGAAGAGATGGAGTTCCATGAGAGCGACTTTGCCGAGGAGCCGATCCATGGGCGCTAACGTGCTGATCATGGCGGGTGGCACCGGCGGGCATGTGTTCCCGGCGCTGGCCTGTGCCCGGGAGTTCCAGGCACGGGGCTACACCGTGCACTGGCTGGGTACGCCTCGGGGTATCGAAAACGAACTGGTGCCCGGCGCGGGCCTGGAACTGCACCGGATCGAGGCCAGCGGCCTGCGGGGCAAAGGCAAGTTGTCGTTGCTCAAGGCGCCACTGATGTTGCTCAAGTCGGTTTGGCAGGCCCGGACGATCATCCGTCGGCTGCGGCCGGTGTGCGTGGTGGGGTTTGGCGGTTATGTGACCGGTCCTGGCGGGGTTGCGGCGAAACTGGCCGGCGTGCCGGTGATCGTTCATGAGCAGAACGCCGTGGCCGGTACCGCCAATCGGTTACTGGTGCCGTTGGCCGCCCGGGTCTGTGAAGCCTTTCCCGACACCTTTACCCTGTCGGGCAGCCGGCGCACCACCGGTAATCCGGTGCGTACCGAGCTGTTTCTCGATACACCGCGCCCGGCCCTGGCCGGACGCAAGGCACGTCTGCTGGTCCTGGGCGGAAGCCTGGGAGCGGAGCCGTTGAACAAATTGCTGCCCGAAGCCTTGTCGCAGGTCGCCCCCGATCTGCGGCCGGAAGTGTTTCATCAGGCTGGCAAGAACCACGATGAAGTGACCGCCGAGCGCTACCGCGCCGTCGGCGTCGAGGCGCAAGTACAGCCTTTCATCAAAGACATGGCCCAAGCCTATGGCTGGGCCGACCTGGTGATCTGTCGCGCAGGCGCGCTGACCATCAGTGAACTGGCTGCCGCCGGTCTGCCCTCGATGCTGGTGCCTTTGCCCCATGCCATCGACGACCACCAGACCCGCAACGCCGATTATTTGGCCCGCGAAGGCGCTGCCTTCCTGATGCCGCAAAGAACGACGGGCGCCGCGGACCTCGCCGCCCGCCTGACAGAGGTTTTGATGCAGCCGCAACGACTTGAAGACATGGCCCGCGCCGCCCGCCGCCTGGCCAAACCCGACGCTACGGCCCAAGTGGTCGATACCTGCCTGGAGGTGGCCCATGGTTGAGAATCGCAAAGCCATGCCGCAGCCGGAAATGCGCCGTATTCGCCGCATCCACTTCGTCGGTATTGGCGGCGTGGGCATGTGCGGGATCGCTGAAGTGCTGCTGAACCTGGGCTATCAGGTCTCGGGTTCTGACCTGAAGGCATCTCCAGTCACCGAGCGCCTGGAATCGTTCGGCGCGAAGATCTTCATCGGTCACCGTGCCGAGAACGCTGCCAACGCTGATGTACTGGTGGTTTCCAGCGCTGTGAACACGTCCAACCCGGAAGTCGCTACCGCCCTGGAGCGCCGCATTCCGGTAGTGCCGCGAGCCGAGATGCTGGCCGAGCTGATGCGCTACCGTCACGGCATCGCCGTGGCCGGTACCCATGGCAAGACCACCACCACCAGCCTGATCGCCTCGGTGTTCGCCGCCGGCGGCCTGGACCCGACTTTCGTGATCGGTGGTCGTCTCAATGCTGCGGGCACCAATGCCCAGTTGGGCACCAGCCGCTACCTCATCGCCGAAGCCGACGAAAGCGATGCGAGTTTCCTGCACTTGCAACCGCTGGTGGCCGTGGTCACCAATATCGATGCCGACCACATGGCGACCTACGACGGTGACTTCAACAAGCTGAAGAAAACCTTCGTCGAGTTTCTCCACAACCTGCCGTTCTACGGGCTGGCGGTGGTGTGCCTGGACGACCCGGTGGTGCGCGAGATTCTGCCATCGATCAAGCGTCCGACCGTGACCTATGGGTTCGGCGAAGAAGCCGACGTACGCGCCATCAATGTACGCCAGCAGGGCATGCAGACCTTCTTCACCGTGCTGCGCCCCGACCGCGAACCATTGGATGTGTCGGTGAACATGCCGGGCAATCACAACGTGCTGAACGCGCTGGCGACTATTTGCATCGCTACCGACGAAGGCGTCAGCGACGAAGCCATTGTCCAGGGCCTGTCGGGGTTCCAGGGGGTCGGCCGACGCTTCCAGGTCTATGGCGAACTGCCGGTGGATGGCGGCAACGTGATGCTGGTGGACGACTACGGCCACCATCCGACCGAAGTCGCGGCGGTGATCAAGGCCGTGCGCGGTGGCTGGCCGGAGCGGCGCCTGGTGATGGTCTACCAGCCGCACCGCTACAGCCGTACCCGCGACCTGTACGACGATTTCGTCCAGGTGCTGGCCGATGCCAACGTGCTGCTGTTGATGGAAGTCTATCCGGCCGGCGAAGAGCCGATTCCCGGTGCCGACAGCCGCCAGTTGTGCCACAGCATCCGTCAACGCGGCCAATTGGACCCGATCTACATCGAGCGCGGTGTGGACCTGGCGCCGCTGGTCAAGCCGCTGCTGCGCGCCGGTGACATCCTGCTGTGCCAGGGCGCCGGCGACATCGGCGGGCTCGCTCCGAAACTGTTGAAAAGTCCGTTATTCGCCGGGGCCATCGTGGCGCCCAGCGAGGGGAAACTGAAATGACTGCTGCCTACGCCAACCTGGTCTCGACCCTTGACCCGAAAGCCTTCGGCCGTGTCGCCGTGCTGTTCGGCGGCAAGAGTGCCGAGCGCGAGGTTTCCCTCAAGTCCGGCAAAGCCGTACTCGAAGCCCTGCAAAGCGCTGGTGTCGATGCGTTCGGCATCGACGTGGGCGACGACTTCCTGCAACGCCTGCTGAGCGAAAAGATCGACCGCGCGTTCATCATTCTCCACGGCCGCGGCGGTGAAGACGGCAGCATGCAGGGCCTGCTCGAATGCCTGGGTATTCCTTACACCGGTAGCGGCATCCTGGCCTCGGCCCTGGCGATGGACAAGCTGCGCACCAAGCAGGTCTGGCATAGCCTTGGCATTCCGACGCCGCGTCATGCCGTGCTGGCGAGCGAGGCCGATTGTATTTCGGCGGCCACGGAACTGGGCTTCCCTTTGATCGTCAAACCGGCCCATGAAGGTTCAAGTATCGGCATGGCGAAAGTGAATTCGTTGCCTGAGTTGACCGCGGCATGGAAAGACGCCAGTTCCTATGATTCGCAAGTGTTGGTCGAGCAGTGGATCACCGGTCCAGAGTTCACCATCGCCATTCTGCGTGACCAGGTGTTGCCCCCGATTGCGCTGGGCACCCCGCACACGTTCTACGACTACGACGCCAAGTACCTGGCCAACGATACCCAGTATCGGATCCCCTGTGGCCTGGACAGCACCAAGGAAAAAGAACTGATGGACCTCACGGCCAAGGCCTGTGAGGCGTTGGGTATCGCCGGCTGGGCAAGGGCGGACGTGATGCAGGACGCCGACGGGCAGTTCTGGTTCCTGGAGGTCAATACCGCCCCGGGCATGACCGATCACAGCCTGGTACCGATGGCGGCCCGCGCCGCCGGTCTGGATTTCCAGCAACTGGTGCTGTCGATCCTGGCGGCCAGTGTCGGCTCTCAAGAGCCAAGAGGTTAAGCCATGCAAGGCGCATCGCTTCGTCATCAGCCCTCCGCACCCGGTCGCAAGCCGGTGCCCCGGGGTGCCAGCCGAATGGTGGCCAAGGAGCCGATGTCGGCGCGCCTGCCGAAAGCCAATTTTGGTTTTCTCAAGAGCCTGTTCTGGCCGGTGATGCTGGTGGCAGTGGGGTTCGGTACGTACGAAGGCGCCCAGCGGTTATTGCCTTATGCGGACCGGCCGATTGCGCGGATCAACGTTCAGGGTGACCTGAGCTATATCAGCCAGCAGGCGGTGCAGCAGCGGATCGCCCCGTTCGTGGCGTCCAGCTTCTTCACCATCGACCTGGCGGGCATGCGCACGGAACTGGAGCAGATGCCCTGGATTGCTCACGCCGAGGTCCGTCGAGTATGGCCTGACCAGGTGTCGATTCGCCTGGAAGAGCAATTGCCGGTGGCCCGTTGGGGCGATGAGTCGCTGCTGAACAACCAGGGCCAGGCGTTTACCCCGCGGGAACTGGCCAACTATGAACATTTACCACAACTGTTCGGTCCACAGCGGGCCCAGCAGCAAGTGATGCAGCAGTACCAGGTGCTGAGCCAGATGTTGCGGCCATTGGGCTTCTCCATCGCGCGCCTGGAACTGCGCGAGCGCGGCAGCTGGTTCCTGACCACTGGCGCGGGTAGCTCGGGACCGGGCATCGAGCTGTTGCTCGGTCGCGGCAACCTGGTGGAAAAGATGCGCCGCTTCATCGCCATCTATGACAAGACGCTCAAAGAACAGATTACGAACATCGCGCGCATCGATCTGCGCTACGCCAACGGCTTGGCCGTCGGCTGGCGGGAACCTGTAGCGCCCACGACGGCCGAACCCGCCGTCGCGAAGAATTAAGAAGAGGCAGGACCCATGGCAAACGTGCAAAGCGGAAAAATGATCGTCGGGCTGGATATCGGCACTTCCAAGGTGGTTGCGCTGGTAGGTGAGGTCGCGGACGACGGCACGCTGGTCATCGTCGGGATCGGTACTCACCCGTCCCGCGGCTTGAAGAAAGGCGTGGTGGTGAACATCGAGTCCACCGTGCAATCGATCCAGCGCGCCATCGAAGAAGCGCAATTGATGGCCGGTTGCCGGATTCACTCGGCGTTCGTCGGCGTGGCGGGCAATCACATCCGCAGCCTGAACTCCCACGGCATCGTGGCGATCCGTGATCGCGAAGTCAGCTCCGCCGACCTCGAGCGCGTGCTCGACGCGGCCCAGGCCGTGGCGATCCCGGCCGACCAGCGCGTGCTGCACACCCTGCCGCAGGATTATGTGATCGATAACCAGGAAGGCGTGCGCGAGCCCCTGGGCATGTCCGGTGTGCGCTTGGAAGCCAAGGTCCACGTGGTGACCTGCGCCGTGAACGCTGCGCAGAACATCGAGAAATGCGTGCGCCGCTGCGGCCTGGAAATCGACGACATCATCCTCGAACAACTGGCCTCGGCCTACTCGGTGCTGACCGACGACGAGAAAGAACTGGGCGTATGCCTGGTGGACATCGGTGGAGGTACCACCGACATCGCGATCTTCACCGAGGGCGCCATCCGCCACACGGCGGTGATCCCGATTGCCGGCGACCAGGTGACCAACGACATCGCCATGGCATTGCGCACCCCGACCCAGTACGCCGAGGAAATCAAGATCCGCTACGCCTGCGCCCTGGCGAAACTGGCCGGTGCCGGTGAAACCATCAAGGTGCCCAGCGTTGGCGACCGTCCGCCGCGTGAGCTGTCGCGCCAGGCCCTGGCCGAAGTGGTCGAGCCGCGTTACGACGAGTTGTTCACCTTGATCCAGGCCGAGCTGCGTCGCAGCGGCTACGAAGACCTGATCCCGGCCGGCATCGTGCTGACCGGTGGTACGTCGAAGATGGAAGGCGCGGTCGAGCTGGCCGAAGAAATATTCCACATGCCGGTGCGCCTGGGCGTTCCCCATGGCATCAAGGGCCTGGACGACGTGGTGCGCAACCCGATTTATTCCACAGGCGTGGGCCTGTTGATGTACGGCTTGCAGAAACAGTCCGACGGGATCTCGTTCTCGGGGATAGGCAGCCGCGACAGCTACAGCAGCGACGAGCCGAAGGCTCCGCTGTTCGAGCGGCTCCAGGCATGGGTCAAAGGCAATTTCTGATACAGGTTCAAAGCTTCAGGCACCGGGTTTCAAGCCTGGTGCAGGAAGGCGGCAACAAACGCAGTAGGCGAAAAAAAACTAGAGAATGTAAGGAGAGGGAAAATGTTCGAACTCGTAGACAACATCCCCGCTAGCCCGGTTATCAAGGTGATCGGTGTCGGCGGTGGCGGCGGCAACGCTGTCAACCACATGGTCAAGAGCAACATCGAAGGCGTCGAGTTCATTTGCGCCAACACCGATGCTCAGGCGCTGAAGAACATCGGCGCGCGGACCATCCTTCAACTGGGTACCGGCGTGACCAAGGGCCTGGGTGCCGGCGCGAATCCCGAGGTTGGCCGTCAGGCTGCCCTGGAAGACCGCGAGCGCATCGCTGAAGTCCTGGCCGGCACCAACATGGTGTTCATCACCACCGGCATGGGCGGCGGTACCGGTACCGGTGCAGCGCCGATCATTGCCGAAGTGGCCAAGGAAATGGGCATCCTCACCGTTGCGGTGGTGACCCGTCCGTTCCCGTTCGAAGGCCGCAAGCGCATGCAGATCGCCGACGAAGGCATCCGCGCGCTGAGCGACAGCGTCGACTCGTTGATCACCATCCCCAACGAGAAGCTGCTGACCATCCTCGGTAAGGACGCCAGCCTGCTGTCGGCTTTCGCCAAGGCCGATGACGTACTGGCCGGTGCCGTTCGCGGTATCTCCGACATCATCAAGCGTCCGGGCATGATCAACGTCGACTTCGCCGACGTACGCACCGTGATGTCCGAAATGGGCATGGCGATGATGGGTACTGGCTGCGCCAGCGGTCCGAACCGTGCTCGTGAAGCCACCGAAGCGGCCATCCGCAACCCGTTGCTCGAAGACGTCAACCTGCAAGGTGCTCGCGGCATCCTGGTGAACATCACCGCAGGTCCGGACCTGTCCCTGGGCGAGTACTCCGACGTGGGTAGCATCATCGAAGCGTTTGCCTCCGACCACGCAATGGTCAAGGTCGGCACCGTGATCGATCCGGACATGCGCGACGAGCTGCACGTGACCGTGGTTGCCACCGGACTGGGCGCAAAGATCGAGAAGCCGATGAAGGTGATCGACAACACCGTTCAAACCGCCATGGCCTCGCAGCCTCAGCAACAAGCTCCCGTTCGTCAGGAACAGCCTGCGGTCAACTACCGCGACCTGGACCGTCCGACCGTCATGCGCAACCAGGCTCAGGCCGGTGCTGCGACTGCCGCGAAGATGAATCCGCAAGACGATCTGGATTACCTGGACATCCCGGCATTCCTACGTCGTCAGGCCGATTGATGAAATGTATCAGGGGTATTCGGGTGATTGGTGTTCAGCAAAGGTCTGGTCTGCTATCATCGCCAGCCTTTGTTGATACCAGTTCGCAATTTGCGCTGAAGCGGCCCATGCCATGATTAAACAACGCACCCTGAAGAATATTATCCGTGCCACAGGTGTCGGCCTGCACTCCGGCGAGAAGGTCTACCTGACCCTCAAGCCAGCGCCTGTCGACACCGGCATCGTGTTTTGTCGTGCCGACCTCGACCCTGTGGTGCAGATTCCTGCTCGCGCGGAAAATGTTGGTGAAACCACCATGTCGACCACGCTGGTCAACGGTGACACCAAAGTGGACACGGTGGAGCATTTGCTCTCGGCCATGGCTGGCCTGGGCATCGATAACGCCTACGTCGAGCTCTCCGCGTCCGAAGTCCCGATCATGGATGGCAGCGCCGGACCCTTCGTATTCCTGATTCAATCGGCTGGCCTGGAAGAGCAGGACGCGGCCAAGAAGTTCATCCGCATCCTGCGGGAAGTGACAGTACAGGATGGCGACAAGCGCGCCACTTTTGTCCCTTTCGACGGTTTCAAGGTGAGCTTCGAGATCGATTTCGATCACCCGGTTTTCCGTGACCGCACCCAGAGTGCAAGCGTGGATTTTTCCAGCACTTCGTTCGTAAAAGAAGTCAGCCGCGCCCGTACCTTTGGTTTCATGAGTGACATCGAGTACCTGCGCAAGCACAACCTCGCACTCGGCGGCAGTGTTGAAAACGCGATCGTGGTCGATTCCGATGGCGTGTTGAACGAAGACGGCCTTCGTTATGAAGACGAATTCGTCAAGCACAAGATCCTCGATGCAATCGGCGACCTCTACCTGCTGGGCAATAGCCTGATTGGTGAGTTCAAGGGCTTCAAGTCCGGCCATGCACTGAACAACCAGCTGCTGCGCAAGTTGATTGAGCAGAAAGACGCTTGGGAAGTCGTGACGTTCGAAGATGCCAGCACCGCACCAATCTCTTACATGCGCCCTGTAGCGGCCGTGTAAGCAAAAAACCTCTCTAGTTTTTAAAGGCTGCCTTCGGGTGGCCTTTTTTTATGGGCCGCTTTTGTGTGTATATCCGTTTCTTAGGTAACAGCGGCTGGCGGTTTCGCCCTTACGGCGACTCACTTTTTTTCAAACGCCAAAAAAAGTAAGCAAAAAAGGCTTCGGGTATGACTCACCCACATAGGTTACAAATCAGTTCACTCATTCCGGCATTGCTCCGTGGGCCCGCCGCGAAGGGCCATCCATGGCCCAGCGCGGCTATCCCGGCATCCATGCCGGGATGCCCACTACACAATGCCTGCGTTTGGCCCTTGTGGTTAACGGGGCGCCCAAGATCAAAAACAAAAGCAAAAGCAAAAGCAAAAGCCAAAGCGAGGCGGCCTTACAGCCGACCTATTCCCCGGCAATACTCGGGAACACCACCTGTAGGAGCAAAGCTTGCTCGCGATGGCGCCAGGTCAGCAGTATTGATATTGGCTGACCCACTGCAATCGCGAGCAAGCTTTGCTCCCACAGAGATTTTCAGTAAACACAAATCTTGTACCCACCTGCGATCCCCTGTGGGAGCGAGCCTGCTCGCGATGGCGTCAGGTCAGTAGCATTGATACTGGCTGACACACTGCAATCGCGAGCAAGCTTTGCTCCCACAGGGATCTGGGGAACATCACATTGCACAAACCACCCGATTACGCCCACTTGCCTTGGCCTGGTACAGCGCTTTGTCCGCAGCGTGCAGCAGTTGTTGGACTTCGCCATAGGGCCCCTGTGCCCAGGTCGCGATGCCAATGCTGACAGTCATCGGCGTGTCACCGGCTATGGTGGCTGGCAGTTGCTCCACCGCTTCGCGAATATGTTGGGCCATGGCGAATGCACCGGCGGTAGTCGTCTCAGGAAGAACCACCGAGAACTCCTCACCCCCGTAGCGAGCCGCCAGGTCGGCGGGGCGGCGGACGTGTCGGTTGATGACCTCGGCCAAGGCTCGCAAGGCCGCGTCACCGCGTGGGTGGCCATAGCGGTCGTTGAATGCCTTGAAATGGTCTGCATCGACCATCAATACCGACAGCGGTTGGCCCGAACGCTGGGCCCGCAACCATTCCTGTCGCAGGGTTTCATCCAGGGCACGGCGGTTTGCCAGGCCGGTCAGTGCGTCAACGGATGCCAAGTGAGCCAATTCTCGCTCGGCACGGTGGCGGCGGCGCAATTCGCGGCGCAGCAGCCAGGTCAGCCAGAGCAAGCCGATACACAGCGCGCCCGTGGCGCCGCTGACCAGCAGTGCAGTGCGTTGCCATGACGCGAATACTTCCTGGGCGGAAAGCGCCACCACGACGATCAATGGCAGGTCGCCCACCTGAGAGAAAGTGTACAGGCGTTGCGTCTGATCGATGCTGGATACGCTGGTGAAACTTCCGTTGCCTTCACGCAGGATGCGCATGAAGTTGGGCCGGTTACTGAAGTCCTTGCCAATCATGTCCTCGGCCAGGGCGGGCTCCTGTGCCAGCAGGATGCCGTCGCGACTGACCAGGTTGACCGTACCGCCATGGCCGATGTTCAAGCTCTTGAATAGTTGGCTGAAGTAGTTCAAGCGCATCGCGGCCTCGGCCACGCCTATAAACTCACCTCGCTCGTCATTCATCCGATAGCTGAAACTGATGCGCCAATCGTGGGCGGCACTTCTGGAACGGAACGGGCGGCTGATCATCATGCCCAGGCTCGGGTTCTGGAGATGGGATTGGAAATATTCCCGGTCGGCGTAGTTGCCTTTACGCGGTTCGACCGAGGCGGAATCGGCAATTACATCGCCATGCTTGTCGAGCAGCAGGATATCGCCCTTGTAAGGCGCGGCGGTGGCGCGGTCGAACAGAGCCAGGTGGCGGACCGTTGGCGAAACGTCCTTCAGGTCGTCGCGTTTTGCCGTGGCGATCAAGCCTTGCAGTGACAGGTCATAAAGCTCGACGTTACGCAGCACGTCGGCATCGATCAGTTGCACGATATTGGTCGCTGCACGCGTGGCCGCCTGTTGGGCGCTGGCGTGTTCGCGGATCAGCAGGAATGTGACGATGCTGAGGATGGCGATGACGACCAATGAGCTGGCCAGTACGAGTACCCTTTCTGAACGTCTCGATGGCGGGGTGTTGCCGGGTGTCGCACTGCTTGCGCTCATGGTTCCAATGTCTGCATGGTCATGTGGCAGGGATCCTTCCCAATGGATTGCACGGGCAATGAACCAGATACTGGCCTTCTGCTGATTGTGCTTGGATCGGTGTAAGCGGGCAATCGGTGTTCGTGGAATAGCCCATGGGAATTGGCGGAGCCTGGTCGGCGATTTTGATCGAGTTGGCTTTCGCCCAGCATTCAATGGGGCAAAAGGCAACCTTCGAACGCAACCGGGACCTTTGGGAGAGTGTCAGGCCGGCAGGCGAATCCCGAACGTATTGGCGCCCCGGTCGCTGCGCACGAACACGTCCCCGCCATGCATCAACGCGATCGCCTTGACGATGGCCAACCCCAACCCATGGTTCGCGCCGCTGTTGCTGCGGGAGGCGTCGACCCGATAGAAACGTTCGAACAGGCGCGGCAGATGTTCACCGGCAATCGGTTCGCCAGGGTTGGTGACGGCGAGGGTGATCTGCTCGCCGAGGGCTTCGATGCGCACATCGATCACCTCTCCCGGGGCAGTGTGCCGCACGGCATTGCTCAACAGGTTGATCAGCGCCCGGCGCAGGTGGGCAATTTCGATATTGGCCTGGGCATCGCCGCTGACCCGGACCTGGACCTGGGCGTCTTCGAGAATGAAGTCCAGGTAATCGAGGGTAGTGGCCACTTCGTCGGCCAGGGACGCGTTGGTCAGCTTGGTGGCCTTGCTGCCCTGGTCGGCGCAGGCCAGGAACAACATGTCATTGATGATCGAGCGCAGGCGCTCCAGCTCCTCGAGGTTCGATTGCAACACTTCAAAGTAATGCTCGGCCGAACGCCCACGGGTCAGCGCCACCTGGGTCTGGCCGATCAGGTTGGTCAGGGGCGAGCGCAGTTCATGGGCGACGTCGGCGTTGAATGATTCCAGTCGCGAATAAGCCTGTTCGACCCGGTCGAGGGTGGCGTTGAAAGAACTGACGAACTGGTTGAGCTCCGGCGGCAGCGGCGACAGCTGCAAGCGCCCGGAGAGGCGTGGAGGGGCCAGGCGCCGGGCCTCCTCGGACAGCTTGATCAGCGGCTTGAGTCCGATCCGCGCCACCCAATAACCCAGCGCCGAGGCCAGCAACACGCCGACAATCGCCAGGCTCACCAGTGCCACCAGCAAACGGTGCTGGGTCTGGTAGAACGTCTCGGTGTCGATGCCGATCATGAAGCGTAGTGGCGGTCGCTGGTCCTTGGCCGGGAACTGGCTCACCAGCACCTTCATCGGAGAGTGCCGGTCGGGCAACTGCAGGTCGTGCTTGCCCGGTGGTCCGTTAGTAACGGCCCGTATCTGTGGATCGGGATTGCCATATTCGAAGCGGGGATCGCCGCTGGTGATCCAGAAGTGAATGCGCTTGTCTTCTTCCGCCAGCAATCGCAACTTGTTATTGATCTTCACCCAGTGCTCGGGTGTACCGTAACGGCCGATGGTGGATTCGAGTACGCTGTAGCGGGCATCGAGCTCGGCTTCGGGCAACAGGCCCAGGCCTGTTTCGACCTGTTGATACAACGCGCCGCCGATCAGCAGGAACACCAGGGCCGCCACCAGCGTGAACAGGCCACTGAGCCGCAGCGCGATGCTGTTACTCACCGCGATTTTCCAGGACATAACCCATCCCGCGAATGGTGTGCAGCAATTTCTGTTCGAACGGCCCGTCGAGCTTGGCGCGCAAGCGTTTGATCGCCACTTCCACCACGTTGGCGTCGCTGTCGAAATTAATGTCCCAGACCATCTCCGCAATGGCGGTTTTCGAAAGGATTTCTCCCTGGCGGCGGGCCAATACGCTGAGCAGGGAAAACTCCTTGGCGGTCAGGTCCAGGCGCTGACCTGCGCGGGTGGCCTTGCGACTGATCAGGTCGATCCACAGGTCGGCGATGCTCACCTGCACCGGTTCATGGCCGCCGCTGCGGCGGGTCAGCGCTTGCAGGCGCGCCACCAGTTCGAGGAAGGAGAACGGCTTGCCCAGGTAATCGTCGGCGCCGTCGCGCAATCCCTTGATGCGATCCTCGACCCGTTCGCGCGCGGTGAGCATGATCACCGGCGTCTGCTTGCGGGCTCGCAGGGCTCGCAGCACGCCGAACCCGTCCAGGCCTGGCAGCATCACGTCGAGCACGATCACGGCGTATTCGCTTTCCAGGGCCAGGTGCAGGCCCTCGACGCCGTCAGGCGCCACGTCCACGGTGTAACCCTGTTCCGTCAGGCCGCGATGCAGGTAATCGGCGGTTTTCTCTTCGTCTTCGATGATCAGAACGCGCATGGCCCCGCCTCAGTCTGTGGTCGTCAGCGCCGCTGTCGACGCGGGCTCAGGTGGAAGGGGGCGCCGATGGAACAGTCGCTCGAGCCACAAGTATATGACCGGTGTCGTGAACAGCGTCAGCGCCTGGCTCACCAGCAGGCCGCCGACCACCGCGATGCCCAGGGGCTGGCGTAACTCGGCTCCGGCGCCATAGCCGAGCATCAACGGCAGGGCACCCAGCAGGGCGGCCAGGGTGGTCATGATGATCGGGCGGAACCGGGTCAGGCACGCCTGGAAAATCGCCTCCTGGGGCGCAAGCCCGCCGTTGCGCTGGGCATCGAGGGCGAAGTCGATCATCAGGATACCGTTCTTCTTGACGATCCCGATCAGCAGCACCAGTCCGATCAAGGCCATGATGGAAAAATCCTGGCCCAGCAGCCAGAGCATGATCAGTGCACCAAGGCCAGCCGAGGGCAGGGTGGAGATGATGGTCAGCGGATGCACGAAGCTCTCGTAGAGCACGCCCAGAATGATATACACCGCCACCAGTGCAGCGAGGATCAGCCACGGCTGGCTCGCCAGCGAGCTCTGGAAGGCCTGTGCCGCGCCCTGGAAGCTGCCGGTGATGGCGGCGGGCATGCCGATCTCGTTCTTGGTCTGTTCGAGGATGCGCACCGCGTCCCCCAATGCCACGCCGGGCGCCAGGTTGAACGAGAGGTTGGCCGCCGGGAACATGCCGTCATGGGCAATGGACAGCGGACCGTTGGTGGGCGCATCGAAGCGCGCCAGCGCCGAGAGCGGCACCATTTCTCCGCTCAGCGGCGAACGCAGGTAGAAGTACGCCAGGCTCTCGGCCTTGCCCCGTTGCCGGGTGTCCAGTTCCAGGATGACGTTGTATTGGTTGGTCTCTGTCTGGAACTCGTTGATCTGCCTCTGGCCGAACGCGTCGTACAGGGCCTGGTCGACATCGCTGGCGGTCAGGCCGAAGCGCGCCGCCGCGCTACGGTCGATGTCGATATGAGTGATGCTGCCGCCCAGTTGCAGATCGTTGGAGATGTCGCGCAATGCCGGGTTGGCGCGCAGTTTTTCGGTGAGCTTCTGTGTCCAGGCAGTGAGCGTCGGCCCATCGTTGCTCTTGAGCACGTATTGGTACTGGGCGCGGCTGGGGCCTGAGCTGAGGTTGATGTCTTGCCCGGCCCTGAGGTAGAGCACCACGCCAGGGATCTTCTGCAATTGAGGGCGAATCCGGTCGATGAAACCACTGGCTGACACATCGCGCTCGCCCCGGGGCTTGAGGGCGATCCAGAAGCGGCCGTTGGCGATGGTCTGGTTGTTGCCTGAAACGCCTACGGAATGAGAAAAGGTCTGCACTGCAGGGTCGGCGGCGACGATTTCGGCCAGGGCCTTGTGCTTGTCCACCATGTCGGGAAAGGACACATCGGCCGCCGCTTCGCTGGTGCCCAGCACCAGGCCGGTGTCCTGCACGGGGAAGAAGCCCTTGGGGATGAAGATGTAACCCACCACGGCCAGCGCCAGGGTCAGGCCGAATACACCGATCATCAGGGACTGGTGGGCCAATGCCCGGCGCAGGCCCCGTTCGTACCAGCCCAGCAGCCGTTCGCCTAATCCCGGCTGGCGGTGTGCCTGGTGCACCGGGGCACGCATGAACAGAGCGGCCAGGGTGGGCGCCAGTGTGAGTGACACCACCACCGATATCAGGATGGTCGAGGTGGCGGTGAGGGCGAACTCCTTGAACAGGCGCCCGACCACGCCACCCATGAACAACAGTGGTATGAATGCGGCCACCAGCGAGAAGCTGATGGAAACCACCGTGAAGCCAATTTCCCCGGCGCCCTTGATTGCCGCCTCGCGCATGCCGTCGCCGGCTTCCAGGTGCCGGTGGATGTTCTCCACCACCACGATCGCATCGTCCACCACGAACCCTACCGAGATGACGATCGCCACCAGGGTCAGGTTGTTCAGGCTGAAGCCCATGATGTACATCAGGGCGAAACTGGCGGTCAGCGACACCCCCAGTACCGCCGAGACGATCAGAGTCGCCGAAAGCTGGCGCAGGAACAGCGCCATCACCGCCACCACCAGCAACACTGCGATCAGCAGGGTGATTTCCACTTCGTGCAGCGAGGCGCGGATAGTCTGGGTCCGGTCGATCATCACCTTGACCTGGACGGCGGCGGGCAGCATGGCTTCCAGGGTGGGCAGGGCTGCCTGGATACGGTCGACGGTCTCGACGATGTTCGCTCCCGGCTGCCGGAAGATCACCAGGTTGACGCCGGGCTCCTGGTCGGACCAGGCCTGGACGTAGGCGTTTTCCGAACCGTTGACGACATTGGCGATGTCCCTGAGGTGAACCGGTGCGCCGTTCTTGTAAGAGACGATCAGATCACCGTATTCCTCTGGCTGGAACAGCTGGTCGTTGGTGGACAGGGTGGAAATGCTGGACTCGCCGTAAAGCGCGCCCTTGGCGAGGTTGAGGCTGGCCTGCTGGAGTGTCACGCGGATATCGGCCAGGGTCAGGCCGATGGCGGCGAGACGATCGGCCCAAGCCTGGACCCGGATCGCGGGACGCTGCTGGCCGGTGATGTAGATCTGGCCCACGCCGTCGATCTGGCTGATCTGCCGGGCGAGCAGCGTTTCGACATAGTCGCTCAGTTCCGTGCCGGGCATCAGGCTGGAGCTGATGCTGAGGATGAGCACGGGACTGTCGGCCGGGTTGACCTTGCGCCAGGTGGGCAGGTTCGGCATGTCATTGGGCAGTTTGCCGGCGGCGGTGTTGATGGCCGCCTGCACTTCCTGGGCGGCGGTGTCGATGCTCTTGTCGAGGCTGAATTGCAGAGTCAGGTTGGTCGAGCCCAGGGCACTGCTGGATGTCATCTGGGTGATGCCGGGGATGGCGCTGAATTGGACTTCCAGCGGCGTCGCCACCGAGGACGCCATGGTTTCGGGGCTGGCGCCAGGCAACTGGGCATTGACCTGGATCGTCGGGAATTCCGCCTCCGGCAACGGCGCGACGGGCAGGCGAGGAAAGGCGATGCACCCCAGTAGCACCAGGGCAAACGTCAACAGTACCGTGGCGACAGGATGATCGATGCACCATGCCGAGACCGAGCCACGGCCCTTCATGGCTGCGACTCCGATGTCCTGGCAAGCGCCGGCGGATCGCTGAGCACCTGGATGCTGGCTCCCGGCTTGAGCCGTGACTGCCCATCACTGACCAACAGGTCACCGGCGTGGACCCCCTTGATGATGTGCATGTCGCTGTCCTGGTAGACCATCTCTACCGGTACGCTCTGCACTTTGTTGCCCTCGACCCGGTACACGAAGTGCTGCTCCAGTCCACGCTGGACCACGGTGGGCGGTACCACCAGGGCATCCTTGTCGAGGGCGGTCTGGATCTTGAGCGTGACCAGTTGCCCGGGCCACAAGCGTTGCCCGGCGTTGTTGAATTCGGCCTTGGCCCGCAGGGTGCCGGTATTGGCGTTGATCTGATTGTCGATGAGGCTCAGGCGCCCCTCGCCCAACAATTCGCCCGGGTTGGCATCGGCGCCGATATAAGCCTTGACCAGGGCCGGTTCGGGGGCGGCGATCAGCCGTTGCAACGTCGGTAGCATCTGTTGGGGCAAGGAGAATTCCACCGCGATCGGATCGATCTGGGTCACGGTGAACAGGCCTTCGGCATCACTGGTGCGCAGGAAATTGCCTTCGTCCACGTTGCGGATGCCGACGCGCCCGGTCACCGGAGAGCGGATCCGGGTGTAGGACAACTGGACCTCGGCGGCATCGATGGACGCCTGGTTGCCTTGGGCGGTGGCCTTGAGCTGATTGACCAGGGCCTGTTGCTGGTCGTAGGTCTGTTTCGATACGCCGTCGTCGACGCTCAATGCCTTGTAGCGCTTGAGATTGACCTGGGCCACCGCCAGCTGCGCCTGGCTTTCGCCGAGCTGGGCCCGGGCCTGGTCGAGGCTGGCGCGGATGGAGCGGTCGTCGATGGTCGCCAGCAGGTCGCCCTTTTGTACCCGTTGCCCCTCCTTGACCAGCAAGCGGGTCAGGATGCCGTCGATTTGTGGACGGATCACCACGCTGTGCAGGGACAGCACCGTGCCGATGCCGCTGACGAAGCGGGGTACGTCCTTCTGTTGCACGCTGACCACACGAACCGGAACGGCGGCGGGAGCGCCCGGCGGGGTGGTGACGGGTTTCATGGCAAACCAGAGGACGAGGGTCGCCAGGGCGGCCAGCAGTGCGACAAGCAGGACGGTTTTTTTCTGGATGTGCATGAATAGGGAAGGCCGGTTCGGACGAAGGAATTTTTATGTTTCTTATATAGCGTTGCGAGACGGTCAGGAAGGTGACGGCTAACTGACGGGCGTGTCAGTTTTGTCCCTTAACATTGTCAGAGGAGTCGCCACAGGAAGTCATCTGCCCAACGCACCGCCGGAGCGGGCAGGTATACTGGCACCTTTCGTGGCCCGCTCACCGGGCCCGGCTTGCATGCATTGCCCGGAGCTTTCGACATGACTTCCCCGACTTCTGCGCCCACGGATGAACTTCCAAACGGTGACCAGGCTGCACGGCCGGCCGACACAGGGGAGGCCAAGGCGACAATTGCGCCGTTCAAATTTCCCTTCAAGCCCGGCGAACTGGCTGCTGCCAAAGGGACCGGCCAATTGCCGTGGTACAGGAACGGCGTGAAAGATGGCCATGCCAAGACCCCGGGCGCTGCGCCTCCCGGCACACGTCGCTCCATGGGCAAGCGCTGAGCAGCCGCCCGCCAGGGGCGCGGGCTGACGACTTCAACCCGTGACCCGTGCCCCGGTCAGACTGCCGCTCAACTCATACGCTGTCAGCTCGGCCTGATGCGCCGTGAGGATTTCCGGCAGCGAGCCTCGCAGATACTCCACCCAAGTCTTGATCTTCGCATCCAGGTACTGGCGCGAAGGGTAGATGGCGTAGAGGTTCAGTTCCTGGGAACGGTAATTGGGCATCACCCGCACCAAGGTGCCGTTGCGCAGGCCTTCGATGGCCGCGTAGACCGGCAGTACCCCCACCCCCATTCCGCTGGTGATGGCGGTTTTCATGGCGTCGGCGGAGTTCACCAGGAACGGCGACTGGTTGATCGTAACCATCTCCTGGCCTTCCGGACCATCGAACACCCATTTCTCCAGCGGGATGACCGGGCTGACCAGGCGCAGGCAGGCGTGATTGAGCAACTCGCCGGGCTTCTGCGGGCAGCCGTTGGCTTTCACGTAGGCGGGCGAGGCACACACGATGCTGTAGGTGATGCCCAGGCGTTGGGAGACGAAGCCTGAATCCGGCAGTTCACTGGCCAGTACGATGGAGACGTCGTAACCCTCGTCGAGGATGTCCGGCACCCGGTTGGCCAGGGTCAGGTCGAAGGTCACGTCCGGATGGGTCTTTCGATAACGGGCGATGGCATCGATGACGAAATGCTGGCCGATGCCGGTCATGGTGTGGACCTTCAACTGTCCGGCCGGGCGAGCGTGGGCATCGCTGGCCTCGGCTTCGGCCTCTTCGACGTAGGCCAGGATCTGCTCGCAGCGCAGCAGATAGCGCTTGCCGGCTTCGGTCAGGGCGATACGACGGGTGGTGCGGTTGAGCAGGCGGGTTTGCAGATGGGCTTCCAGATTGGAAACCGCACGCGAGACGTTGGCTGTGGTGGTGTCGAGTTGCACGGCGGCGGCGGTGAAACTGCCGGCTTCGGCAACACAGCAGAACGCACGCATGTTTTGCAAAGTGTCCATGAACGGTTCTCTTGAGAGGTGGCAAATTGTGACACGAAGTTACAGCGCTACGGGACCCCGACTTATGGATTATCGCGTTAACGGTAACAAAGAATCGCAGAAAGGTCGGCTTATCGCCGGTGAGTGGCGTACCTAGAATTGCCGGCATTGCAGTCGTGACCTGTCTAGCGCTGACTTTTGTGGGAGCGAGCCTGCTCGCGCAGGATTGTGTTAACAGGCAAGCACGCTCATCACCTCCCCGTGCCCACCTCAGGAAATTGTCGCAAGTGCCGCGTTGCATCAGCAGAGAGCTGAAGACTCTCAGTGTTTGGGTTTTGACGTCAGCCATCAGCGGTTGCATCGGGACAGGAGGGATTGCGCCGCAAGACAAGGCGTTGCCGGCCAATCAACTGGCCACTGACGCCGCGATCCGCGAGGCTGCCTACGACGCTCACTGGCCCATCCGTCAATGGTGGACAGCCTATGGCGATCCGCAACTGGATCGTTGGATCGACCTGGCCGTGCAAGACAGCCCGACCCTCGCCATGGCGGCAGCCCGGGTGCGTCAGGCCAAGGCTCTGGCCGGCATGGCCGAGGCGGCCGAGTCGTTGCAAGTCAACGCTGACACGACGCTCAGGCGCCACAACTGGCCCACCGATCAGTTCTATGGACCCGGCGAGCTGGCTAATACCACCACGTGGGACAATAACGCGGGCCTGGGCCTGAGCTATGCCCTGGATCTCTGGGGCCGCGAACGCAACGCCAGTGAGCGGGCCGTGGATCTGGCGCACATGAGCGTGGCGCAAGGGCGCCAGGCGCAGCTGGAGTTGCAGAACAACATCGTGCAGGCCTACATCCAGTTTTCGCTGCACTATGCCCAGCGCGATATCGTCGCGGCGACGCTGCGTCAGCAGGAGCAGATTCTCGACCTGGCGCAAAAGCGCCTGGACGGTGGCATCGGCACTCACTTCGAGGTCAGCCAGGCCCAGGCGCCACTGCCTGAAACCCATCGTCAACTCGACGCCCTCGACGAAGCCATTGCCTTGAGCCGCAATCAGCTGGCGGCGCTGGCGGGCAAGGGACCGGGGGAGGGGGCGCGGTTGCAACGGCCGACCCTGGCCCTCGGCGCACCGTTGAAGTTGCCCTCGGCATTGCCCGCCGAACTGCTTGGCCAGCGTCCGGACGTGGTTGCCGGACGTTGGCAAGTGGCAGCCCAGGCCCGGGGTATCGATGTGGCGCGTGCCGGTTTCTATCCCAACGTCGATCTGGTGGGCAGCATCGGCTATATGGCGACCGGCGGTGGCGCGCTGGAGTTTCTGACTGGCAAGAAGCTGACCTACAGTGCCGGACCGGCGATCTCATTGCCGATTTTCGACGGTGGCCGCCTGCGTTCGCAGTTGGGTGAGGCGGCGGCCGGTTATGACGCCGCGGTCGCGCATTACAACCAGACCCTGGTGAATGCGCTCAAGAGCATTTCAGATCAATTGATCCGTCGCCAATCCATGGACAAGCAACAGGCCTTCGCCGCCGAATCGGTGGCCGCCGCCCAGCGTACGTACGACATTTCATTGGTGGCCTTCCAACGCGGATTGACGGACTACCTCAACGTACTCAACGCCCAGAGTCTGTTGTTCAAACAGCAACAAGTGCAGCAGCAGATCGAGGCGGCGCGCCTGAGTGCCCATGCGGACCTCGTGACGGCGCTGGGTGGCGGGCTGGAGGCGGGCGGCGACGTGCCGGCCGTCCTGTCTGCCCTCGATCATTGAGTCTGTGCCGATGACGTTCTTGCTTGCTCCCTGGCGCTGGCTGTACCGGCTCGAATGGCGCCGCGGTTTTTTCGACTGGGTCCGCAGCGACGGCGTGACGTGGGTCTACATGTTCAAGGTACTGTCAGCCGCCTTCCTGACGCTGTGGCTGGCGATGCGCCTGGAACTGCCGCAGCCGCGCACAGCCATGATCACCGTGTTCATTGTCATGCAGCCCCAGAGCGGCCAGGTGTTCGCCAAAAGCTTCTACCGCTTCCTCGGGACCCTGGCCGGTTCGGCGGTGATGGTGGCGTTGATCGCATTGTTTGCTCAAAACACAGAATGGTTTCTGGGTTGCCTGACGATCTGGGTCGGTTTCTGTACGGCGGGAGCGACACGTTCGCGCAATTTCAAGGCCTACGGTTTCGTACTGGCCGGTTACACCGCAGCGATGATCGGCCTGCCAGCGCTGGCCCATCCGGAAGGTGCCTTCATGGCGGCGGTCTGGCGAGTGCTGGAAATTTCCCTGGGCATTCTCTGTTCCACCCTGGTCAGTGCCGCGATCCTGCCGCAAACCGCCAGTGCCGCGATGCGCAACGCTCTGTACCAGCGCTTCGGGGTGTTCGCCCTGTTCGTCACCGACGGGTTGCGCGGACGGAGCCGGCGGGAGGCGTTCGAGGCCGGCAACGTGCGCTTCATCGCCGAGGCGGTGGGGCTTGAAAGCCTGCGCAGCGTCACCGTATTCGAAGACCCGCACATGCGTCGGCGCAACGGTCGGCTCAGTCGCCTGAACAGCGAGTTCATGGGCATCACCACGCGCTTCAACGCCTTGCACCAGTTGCTTGAACGTCTGCGCGGTAGCGCGGCGGACCACGTCGTCAACGCCATCAAACCCGGTTTGTACACCTTGGCCGAGTTGCTCGACGGTTTCAGTAACCGGGGGCTGACCGACGCCGATGCGGCGCGCCTGGGGGCGGCGCTGGCCGAGTACAAAGCCGCGCTGCCGGCCCAGGTGCGGCGACTGCGGGCGTCGTTCCAGGACACTCAACCCAGCGACGCGCAACAGCTGGACTTCCACACCGCCTACGAGTTGCTCTATCGCTTTGTCGACGACCTGCACGGCTACGCACTGACTCATGCCTCGTTGGCCGACCACCGCCACGAACGGGAGCGCTGGGACGAGCCGTTCGTGCCCCAGACCAACTGGCTGGCGGCTGCGGCGTCGGGATTTCGCGCCGCGTTCATTCTGTTGGTGCTGGGCAGTTACTGGGTCGCCACGGCGTGGCCGAGCGGCGCGACCATGACCATGATTGCCGCGGCCACTGTGGGCTTGTCCGCAGCGACGCCGAACCCCAAGCGCATGGCGTTCCAGATGGCATGTGGCACCTTGTTCGGCGCGCTGGTCGGTTTCGTCGAGATGTTTTTCATCTTCCCGCTGATCGATGGCTTTCCCTTGCTTTGCGTGATGCTGGCGCCAGTGATCATGTTCGGCTCGTTTCTCAGCTCGCGGCCGAAATACGCCGGGGTCGGGTTGGGGTTGCTTATTTTTTTCTGCACCGGCTCGGTGCCGGACAACCTGACGGTGTACGACCCCTACACCTTCATCAACGATTACCTCGCAATGATTCTCGGCATGCTGGTGTGTGCCGCCGCCGGGGCGATCATCCTGCCGCCCAACAGCCGCTGGCTGTGGCGCCGGCTCGAACAGGATCTGCGCGAGCAGGTGGTGTTCGCCATCAGCGGAAGGCTCAAGGGGCTGGCATCGGGCTTCGAAAGCCGCACCCGGGATCTGCTGCACCAGGCCTATGGGCTGGCAGCGGGGCAGCCTCAGGTGCAGCGGGACTTGCTGCGCTGGATGCTGGTGGTGCTGGAGGTCGGGCACGCGATCATCGAATTACGCAAGGAGCAAGCGATCCTGCCGGTGCATCCGGCCTATGCCGAAAGCCAGCCGTGGCGCCAGGCGATCCGCGTGATGGGACGGTCGCTGGTGCGGCTGTTCCGTCAGCCTGGACAGCACAATCTGGAGCGTGCCCTGGTGGCCGTGGACCAGGCCATCGGCCGCGTCCAGGCGACCGATGAACCTTTCGCCCCGCACTTCGACACGTCGGCCCTGCGCCGAGTGAAGAGCTACCTGCATTTCATCCGCACTTCGTTGCTTGACCCGCAATCGCCATTCGCTGCCCCAGGACCCTGAACATGCCCCGTGAAATCGCCTTCCATGGCGTGTACATGCCCACCATGACCCTGATGTTTTTCATCGCCGCCGCGTTGGCCTGGGCCTTGGACCGCTTCCTCGCGGGGTTGGATCTGTACCGCTTCTTCTGGCACCCGGCGCTGCTGCGCCTGAGTCTGTTTACCTGCCTGTTTGGCGCGCTGGCGCTGACGGTCTACCGTTGAGATCGATGTGATGAAAAAGTTCTTCAGCTTGTTGGCGACGTTGTTGGTGCTGGCGCTTGCGTTGTGGATCGGCCGTACCCTGTGGGTCCATTACATGAATACACCCTGGACCCGCGATGGCCGGGTGCGGGCCGACATCATCAACGTGGCCGCCGACGTCAGCGGCGAGGTGGTGGAGGTCCCCGTGCGTGACAACCAGACGGTCAAGAAAGGCGATCTGCTGATGCGCATCGACCCCGAGCACTACCGCATCGCCGTCAAGCAGGCCCGTTCACTGGTGGCATCGCGCAAGGCTACCTGGGAAATGCGCAAGCTCAACGCCCATCGCCGCGCGGATATGGACAGCCTGGTGATCTCCCGGGAAAACCGTGACGACGCCAGCAATATCGCTGATTCGGCCCTGGCCGACTACCAGCAGGCCCAGGCACAACTGGAGGCTGCCGAATTGAACCTGTCGCGCACCGAAGTCCGGGCGGCGGTAGACGGATATGTCACCAACCTCAACGTGCACCGGGGCGACTATGCCCGTATCGGCGAAGCGAAGATGGCCGTGGTGGATATGCATTCGTTCTGGGTCTATGGCTTTTTCGAAGAAACCAAGCTGCCCAAGGTCCGGGTCGGCGATTCGGCCCAATTGCAGTTGATGAGCGGGGAGGTGCTCAAGGGGCATGTGGAAAGCATCTCCCGCGGCATCTACGACCGCGACAACCCGGCAAGCCGCGAACTGGTGGCCGACGTCAACCCGACCTTCAACTGGGTGCGCCTGGCCCAGCGGGTACCGGTGCGGATTCATCTCGATGAAGTGCCGGAAGGGGTGCTGTTGGCGGCGGGTATGACGTGTACGGTGGTGGTAGACACCGAGCGCTGAAGCCAGCCGATGACTTGTGGGAGCTGGGCTTGCCCGCGATAGCGGTGGATCAGTCGACGAAGATATTGGCTGTACCGCCGTCATCGCGGGCAAGCCTTGCTCCCACAGCCTTGCTTGCACCGTTAAAACGACCTGTTCAAGCCAAACCGCTTCATCAAACCCTTCTCCAACAGCCCCTTGGGCAGCCAGCCGGCCATCAGCGGCAGGGTCCGGCTGCCGTTGCCCAGGCGCAGCAGGCGCGGTGGCCTGGGTTGTTGGATGGCCTTGAGCAGGCCGGCGGCAAAGTCGCTGGCCGGGGTGGGGTTGTCCTGGGACGCCCTGGCCCGGGCGCGGATACCGTCGCGCAGGGGCCACCAGGGCGACTGTTCGCCGATCAACTGTTCGGCTTCATGGCCGGCATTTTTCGCGAAGCTGGAGGCGATGGCGCCGGGTTGAACCTCCATCACGCGGATGCCGAACGGCGCCAGCTCCATGCGCAGTGCATCGCTCAAGGCATGCACCGCGGCCTTGGAGGCGCAATAGGCGCCGGCGAACGGTGTGACCAGCACACCGGAAACACTGCCGATATTCACCACCAGCCCCCTGGCCCGGCGCAGCACCGGGAACAGCGCACGGGTCACTCCGACAATGGCGAACACGTTCGTTTCAAACTGGCGCTGCATGGCCGGTACGCCGCCGTCCAGCAGCGGGCCCATGGCGCCGTAGCCGGCATTGTTGACCAGCACATCGAGGCCGCCGTGTTGCTGGTTGATCCGTTCGCTCAATTGTTCCAGGGCCGGGCCGTCATTCACGTCCAACTGTACGGCGGTGAACCCGGCGGCGCTGAGCACCGCGACGTCCTCGGCCTTGCGGGCACTGGCCCAGACCTGATAACCGGCGGACTTCAAGGCGTCGGCGAGGGCGCGGCCGATGCCGCTGGAACAACCGGTAATCAACGCAACGGGCATGGCGCGTTCCTTGTGTAAAAAAGTCAGAGACGTCAGTCGGAGAAACTACCGTGCAACCGCTCTGCGCGAAACTCCAGTGTTTGCGGGCGGTAGCCGGGACGCAGGGGTGGCAGGGGCAGGCAATCCTGCCATTGGGCGCCGGCCTGCAACTGGCCGGGGCCACGATAGCGCGGTGCGTTGTAGGGGGTGTCGGCCAGGTTGATGGTGTCACCGGGCGCGTACGCCGTGACCCGCCAGCTCAGGTCGACCAGCGGCACATCGTTTGTGTTGCTCAGGTTCAGCAGCAGCGGTCGGTCGGCGGGGCAGTGGTCGGGAGCATAGGTCATGCGCAGTTCCAGGCGCGCCAGTTGCCGGGTTTCGCGGTTTTCCTGCCAGATCACCCACGCGGCCACCAGCCCCAGCCCGACGAACGCCGCCATTGACACTGGCAGCGCCTTGGCCGGGTAGCGCAGCAGCAGAATCAGCCAGGTGATGACCAGCAAGACGCCGATAAGCATGTTCGAAGCCTCCGATACCGTCGCCACATCCTACCGAAGGGCGCGGTCCATGGATATTCTCGTCGATCCTGCTCCGTCGGTCGTCACTGTTATATCTGACAGTAGGCATCGGTGTCCGCCCCTTGTTAGATGTTGCTGAGACGGAGGCGACGCGATGATCAAGAGAGCCGGATGATGAGCATGGAGCACGCTACCCCGAGGCTGACGGTCGTCGATCCCCGCTACCTGCCGGTCCGCTCGGTCGATTATTGCCGCATCGGGAGTGGCCCCACCCAGCGGCGGATCAATCGCAGCCTTTTCGATGCGGCGGGACGGACCACCAGGCAATGGGATCCGCGCTTGTGGCGTCTGTACCAGGAAGATGAGTCCGTCCCCGCCAACCTTTCGATGGTGTATTCGTTATCCGATGTCAGGCTCTTTACCCTCAGCGTCGACGCTGGCCGCCGGATCGATCTGCCAGGGCTCGCGAGTGAAGGCTTGCGCAGTTGGGACGGCCGTGGAACGAGAAAGGAAGCGGCCTATGATGACTTGCTCCGTCCCGTAGCGGTGTTCGAGCAGGGTACCGGGCAGCCGTACCGATGTGTGGAACGCATGAAGTACGGTTATCCGGGCCAGGGCAATCGCGACCATAACCAGTTCGGGCAGTTGATCCGTCACGATGATCCGGCGGGCAGCGTGTTGCTGACGTCCTTTTCCCTCCTCGGGCACAACCTCGATCAGCAACGTCGCTTCGTCCTTGACGCGGCCATACCCGACTGGCCGGCACCTGAAGGCGACCGCGAGCCCTTGCTCGAGCCAGGCGAGGGGGCCCGCTCGAGCTGGCGCCTGGGCCCGCAAGGCAATGTGCTGGAGCAGCTCGATGCCAGGGACAATCGGCAACGCCACACGCTGACGCTCGATGGCCGGCTGGCAAGCAGCCAATTGTTGTTGCAGGGCCAGAGTCAGTGGCAGCCGCTGGTGATTGATATCGGTTACAACGCCGAGGGCCGGATCGAACGGGAAACGGCTGGCAACGGTGTGCAGACCAGGCTGACCTACAGCCCCGAGGACGGTCGATTGACGCAGCGTCATGCCCGTCGGGGCGATCAAGTGTTGCAGCACTTGGTCTATGCCTACGACCCCATGGGCAATGTACTGGGCATCGAGGACAGGGTGCTGCCGGTGCGCTACTTCGCCAATCAGCGGATCGAGCCCGTCAGTCGTTTTACCTACGACACGCTCTATCAACTGATCGAGGCCACCGGCTGGGAAGCTGGCAGTGCGAACCAGGGACCCGAGTCCGTTGGCCGTAACGATCCGGCAGCGGTCAGCAACTATCGGCAGACCTATCGCTACGATGAGAGCGGCAATCTGTTGGAGCTGACCCACGTCGGTGTTCAGCATCATGGGCATCGAATGAAGGCGGCCCGCTACAGCAATCGTTGCCTGTCGTACCGTGACGATGCGCCGCCAACGGAGGAGGAAATCGACGCAGCATTCGATGCGCAGGGTAACTGCCTGGAATTGGAAGGTGGGCGGCTGGTGGTCTGGGACCTGCGTAATCAGCTGAGCTCGGTTACCTCGATCGAACGCGCCTCGGGGCGCAACGACAGCGAAGTTTATGTCTACGATGGCAGTGGTCTGCGCGTGCGCAAGCTTCGCACGCTGCAAGCCGCAACCCGGACGTTGGCTGCCGAGGTGCGTTATCTGCCAGGGTTGAAGCTGCGCGCCGACAGTGCCACCGGCGAATCACTGCAGGTCATTACGGCCCGGGGCGGGCTCAACAGCGTTCAGGTATTGCGCTGGGAAAGAACACCCCCTTCGGGGGTGAACGATCATTATCGATACAGCTTTTCCGATCATTTGGGCTCGGTCGGCCTGGAGTTGGATCATGATGGGCGAATCATCAGTCGAGAGCATTTCTACCCCTTCGGCGAGACCGCTTACCTGGCCGGGGAGGATGTGATCGAAGTCAGCTATAAAACGGTTCGTTACTCTGGCAAGGAGCGGGATGCGACGGGGCTCTATTACTACGGTTTCAGGTATTACGCGCCATGGCTGCAACGCTGGATGAGTCCGGATCCGGCGGGTGAAGTGGATGGGCTCAATGTCTATCGAATGGTGCTCAATAACCCATTGACGTTTTTCGACGAGCAGGGCGAAGGGGCTCTGTCGGATACTTCATTGACGAGCGCGATTGGCATTTATGCCACCTATAAGGATCGCTACAGCGACACGGACAGGCAGCTGCCCTTTACGATGATGGCCGATATCACCGGTAATGCATTGAATTTTAAAAATAGTAAGGCGCCACCCTCGATGCTGGAAAAGGCCAAGGAAAAGCGTTTCACGTTGAGGCACTACACGTCGGGCGAGGGAGGCAAGGCCCCGGCCTTCGAGACGATCGCGCCCTTCTTTTCGCTGATCTACCAAGAGATAAAAAAATTGGGTGGCAAGGGTGGCAATACTGCCGAGAAAGACTGGACGAAAGCGGGAAACATCGCGTTTACTTTTTTTCTTCTGGCCGTGGATGGTCAGGTAAACGAACGCAGGTTCCTCCAATCCACGACCCATTTTGCCGAATACGACCTGGAGGATGACAAGGCGCTGGAGGCTGCGTTGGGGGTGGGCTTTGAACAGGTCGAGTTTTTCGCCTCCCCTGACGTGTTGCATCCCGAGCATGCTGCGAACCTGGGCGCCGTGCCGGCGGTGAAAGGTCGCTTGAAAGACCTGAAGGCGTTGCTGTTGGGCAATTCAGGCCTCTCACCCGTACAAGTCAAGACGATGGATTCAGCCGCGTTGCTCGAGCAGATCGACCGGGCCTTTGGCGGCAGCCTCGAAATCAAGATTCCAGGCTCGGTGAACGTCAAAAGCTGGTACAAAAAGCCGATGAATACCGCCGCCCGGAAGCTTGCGGCATGATCCTGTAAAAAAAGCCCCCACCCAACCCACTGCGGATAGGGACGCAGTGGGCTGGATGGGGGCTTCGTTTGGGGCCGAACGTTACTGCGCTATGGTTTTCACCGACACGCCGCGTTCGATCGGGGTGGAGCGACCGTAGATGTCTTCGAAGCGTTCGATGTCGTCTTCGCCCAGGTAGCTGCCGGACTGCACTTCGATGATTTCCAACGGGATCTTGCCTGGGTTGCGCAGACGGTGAACCGACGCGATCGGGATGTAGGTCGACTGGTTTTCGGTGAGCAGGAACACGTTCTCGTCACAGGTCACTTCGGCGGTGCCGCTGACCACGATCCAGTGTTCGGCGCGGTGGTGGTGCATCTGCAACGACAGGCATGCGCCCGGCTTGACCGAGATGTGCTTGACCTGGAAGCGCCCGCCCATATCCACCGAGTCGTAGGAACCCCACGGACGGTAGACTTCGCAATGGTTCTGGGTTTCGTTGCGCCCCTGTGCGTTGAGGGTGTTGACCAGTTGCTTGACGCCTTGGACCTTGTCCTTGTGGGCGATCATCATGGCGTCCTTGGTTTCGACCACCACGATGTTTTCCAGGCCGATCACCGACACCAACTTGCCGTTGCCGTGGATCATGCAGTTGCGGCTGTCCTGGATCACCACATCGCCCTTGGTGACGTTGCCGTTGGGGTCTTTTGCGTTGACTTCCCACAGCGACGCCCAGCAGCCGACATCACTCCAGCCGGCCGACAGCGGTACGACGCAGGCGCGCTGGGTTTTTTCCATCACCGCGTAGTCGATGGAGTTGTCCGGGCAGCAGGCGAAGGTGGCTTCGTCCAGGGTGATGGTGTCCGGCGTCTGTTCACTGCGCTCCAGGGTCAGCAGGCAGGTGTCGTAGATGTCCGGATCGTGTTTCTTGAGCTCCTCGAGGAAGCGGCTGGCGCGGAACAGGAACATGCCGCTGTTCCAGAAATAGCCGCCCGCTTCGAGGTATTCCGCGGCGCGTTTGGCGTCGGGTTTTTCAACGAAGTGCGAAACGCGACTCACGCCTTCCGGCAGCAGTGCATCGTTGGTCGACTTGATGTAGCCGTAGCCGGTTTCCGGCTTGGTGGGCGGTACGCCGAACAGCACCATTTCGCCACGCTCGGCGGCCACGGTGGCCAGGGCCAGGGCACGTTGCAGGGCTTTCTGGTCTTCGATGACGTGGTCGGCAGGCAGCACCAGCATCAGCTCATCGCGACCTTCATTGACCAGCATCATCGCCGTCAGCGCCACGGCCGGCGCGGTGTTGCGCCCGAACGGTTCCATGAGGATGCGCTGGGCTTCCAGATTGCGGCTGCTCAACTGCTCGTTGACGATGAAACGGTGGTCTTTGTTGCAAACCACGATGGGCGTGTCCATGCCTTCGAACACCAGGCGTTCGATGGTCTGCTGGAACAGGGTGTGTTCCCCGGTCAGGGCCAGGAACTGTTTAGGGAATTGCTTGCGCGAAAGCGGCCAAAGACGTGAGCCGCTACCACCTGACAAGATCACCGGAATCATGTGTGTTACTCCTTTGAAGCGAAATGGTTATAGAGCTACTGCGTTCTGTCGTTTCACTCTTGTTTTTATTCCGTGCCCGAATGACGCCTTGAACTGGGTGGGAGCGGGCTTGCTCGCGAATGCGGTGGATCAGTCGACATTGATGTTGAATGTCAGACCGCTTTCGCGAACAAGCCCGTTCCCACAGGGGGACTGCGTCAATCGAGCGAATCCATCAGCGGGTTGAAACTGGACGCTTTACCCAGACCGGCGACAAGCTGCTTCCGGAGCCGGTGACGTACAGCACGGCGGCTTCGCCGCGCTCCAGGGCCACGGGCTTGAGATCGCCGACTTTCTTGTCGCCTTCGAACAGCGCCAGGCTGACTTTCACCGGGTTGATTTCACGTTCGCCACGGCCTTTGGCCGCCACGTTCGGCACCACTTCGGTCTTGCCGTCGGCGGTCTTGAGGGTCAGTGCCTTGTCGGTGAGGTTCTGCACGCGCACCAGGGACTTCTGCTTGTTCTTGAACGGCGGTTCTTCGATCAGTTGAGGTTGGCCGCTGGCGTTGTTGACCAGGGTGTAATAGTGATCGGGGGCCAGCTTCACCGGCACGGTCTGGCTGCCGACTTTGGCGCTGTAGTCGCCACCGGGCATGAAGCTGAAGTCAGTGCTGGCCAGCGGTGCCACGTCGTTGAGGTTGGTGCTGCCGACGGTGGCGCTGACTTCGGCATTGCTGGCGTTGTAGATGCGCACGAAACTCGAACCTTTTGGCGCGACAGGGCCGTACAGGGCCGAGTCCCCGGCGAAGGCGGACAGTGAAAGGGCGCTCATGCTGGCGACCAGGGCAACGGCCTTGAAGGAGCGAGCAGCGAGACGACGAGGAGTAGTGTTGAAAGTCATGGTGGACCTCTCTTTCAGTTTTGCGCCCGGTCGGGCGTCTCGGATGGGGTGTTGGCGGCTACGTTCTGTTGACGTGCACCGGCCTGTTTGAGCTCTGCCACCCACTGCGGGTCGGCGTCGCCGATTTCGTTGTTCACGGGCAGATAACGTTCAGGAAACTCCCAGATCAGCACTTGTGGCGGGCTGTTCTTGAAAGCGTCGCTCTTGAGGTAGCTGAGCATCGGCAGAATCGGGCCATGGCCGTCTTCGGCGTAGTTCACGACATCGCTGTGCAGGGCTTGCTTGAGTGCACCGACGAAGTTCCAGTTGGGGTTGGCGCTGTAGCTGGTGCCGATCAGGGCCACGGGCACCTGAGCGTCGGCAAACAAGGCGTCGTCGCCGGCCGGTTTGTCGTCGGCTTCGCGGGTGTTGCGTTTGACCAGTGGCTCCTGGGCCGGCATCAGGTTTTCAAACAGCGGATCCAGGGGCAGGAACTGGCGCAGGTCACCCTTGTGGATGATTTTTTCCGCCGGCTCGGTGACGAAGCGTTGCGGTTCACCGTTGAGCGGAGCGCGCTCGGCGATGGCCTTGGCCAGATGCTCGGCGGCGACCTGTGCACCTTCCGGGGTCCAGTGGGTGTCGGTGCGCAGGAACACTTGCTGGCCGCTTTGCTTGGCCTGTTGCAGCGGGCCGAGCAGGTCGGGTGCGAGGATCTTGTCCGCCGCCACGCGGGCGTGGAAATCCTGGTAGAGGTTGGCGTGAATACGCGATGGCTTCACTTCACCCAGATGCTCCGGATACAGGCGCGCCTTGGCCGGCACGATGGCCATGACCAGGGTGATGCCTTGCTCCTTGAGCTTCTGGCGCACGCCTTCGACCAGCGCGTAGTTGCCTTGCAGGTTCAGCTCTTCATTGACGATCGGGTTGAACTCTTCGTCGCTGTACAGCCATTGGTCGCGGCCCAGGACCACGCCTTTGCGGCCTTCATTGAACAGCTTGTAGTCCAGCGCGGCCCAGATGTTGGTGCCCAGGCGCTTGATCGGGAACTCGTCATCGTAGTGAGTTTCCACGGCCTTGGCCCAGCGTCCGTTAAGCACGGTGGCGTCGGGATTGGTACTGAAGCCGAAGAAACTGCGCATCGACCACAGGCCCAGGACCGTCAGGATCAGCAGGAACAGCGCGATGTAAAGGATGCGTAATGAACGGGTCATGTTCGGATCCCTCAGAACTGGAAGTAAAGGAACGGCGAGAAGCTTTGCGCCGAGAGTTTGAGAATCGAGGCGACGAACAGCAGCAGCACCAGGGCGCGCATCACGTAGCGTGACCAGTCCACGGTCCAGTAGGCCGGTTGCACTTGAGCTTCGACGCCCACGGTGTAGCCCGGTTCGTGGATCTTCGCTGGGTCCTCGCCCGGAACGGCCTTGATCATCCCCGGTTGTGCGGTTGCCGGGCCGTCGGCCTGGGTGTTCACTTCAGGCTTGGTCTTGACCGGCGGACGGTTGGTATAGAAGTCCCGCAGGCCGAAGAAGGCGAGGGTGACGTAGGCCACTACCAGTGTGGCGATCTGCAGGCCGGTGAGGTTGGCGCGGGTCAGCTCCGACAGCGACCAGTCGCTGAAGCTGAACATGGCGCTGTACATGCGACCGGCCACGTGCAGGTTCTCGGCACGGAAGATTACCCAGCCCATCACCACCAGCAGGAAGGTCAGTGCCCAGCGGATCGGATTGATGGTGCGTGGCGTGGTGTTGATGCCCACGGCCTTTTCGATGGCCAGCCAGAT
Organism: Pseudomonas uvaldensis; assembly: GCF_021271205.1. Taxonomy (GTDB): domain Bacteria; phylum Pseudomonadota; class Gammaproteobacteria; order Pseudomonadales; family Pseudomonadaceae; genus Aquipseudomonas; species Aquipseudomonas uvaldensis. Next base: position 452,079 of record NZ_JAIWKS010000004.1, on the reverse strand, counting down.
ACCGTGCCAGGCACCCCAGATCACGTAGGTGAAGTTCGCGCCGTGCCACAGACCACCGAGCAGCATGGTCAGGAACAGGTTGCGATAGGTCATCAACGTGCCTTTGCGGTTACCGCCCAGGGTGATGTAGAGGTAGTCACGCAGCCACGTGGACAAGCTGATGTGCCAGCGGCGCCAGAACTCGGTGATCGACTGGCTGATGTAGGGCTGCTTGAAGTTTTCCATGAAGCGGAAACCCATCATCAGGCCCAGGCCGATGGCCATGTCGCTATAGCCGGAGAAGTCGAAGTACAGCTGCGCGGTATAGGCCAGGGCGCCGAGCCAGGCATCGCCGGTGGTCGGGTTCTGCAAGGCGAAGCAATGGTCGGCGACCACCGCCAGGGTGTCGGCGATGAACACTTTCTTGATGAAGCCCTGCATGAAACGGGTGCAGCCTTCGGAGAACTTGTCCAGGGTATGCGTGCGGTTGTTGAACTGGTCGGCCAGATCGCGGAAACGCAGCACGGGCCCGGCGATCAGGTGCGGGAAAATTGCCACGAACGCCGCGAAGTCGATCAGGTTGCGGGTAGCCGGAGTGTCACCGCGATAGACGTCGATGATGTAGCTGATGGACTCGAAAATGTAGAACGAGATTCCGATCGGCAACAGCACATGGGTCAGGATGAACGGTTCGAGACCGAAGCTGGTCATGATCGCGTTGAGGCTGTCCACCCCGAAATTGGCGTACTTGAAGTAGCCCAGGATGCACAGGTCCACGCCTACGCCAAGCAACAGCCAGCGCTGGGCCGGTTTGGTGCGCACGCCGGCGGCGCCGACTTTCAGGCCGATCCAGTAGTTCCACAGGGTCACGGCGGCGAACAGCGCCAGGAAGTCCACGCGCCACCAGGCATAGAACACGTAGCTGGCGATCAGCAGCAGCAGGTTGCGATAGCGTTGCCCGCTCAAGTAGTACAAGCCGAGAAAGATCGGCAAGAACAGGAACAGGAACACATTGGATGAAAATACCATCCCGATCTCTCCATGTTGAATCAGCATTCAAGGGCCAGAGCCCCCCCAAACCCCCCCATCCAAACCGGGAGGTTTCATTACCTTCAAACCAAGCCACATTCCCTGTGGGAGCGAGCCCTGCTCGCGATGACGGAGTGTCAGTCGACATCAATGTTGAATGTCAGACCGCTATCGCGAGCAGGGCTCGCTCCCACAGGGATTCCGAGTGTGGCTAGGATCCTCTGCCTTTCTCGTTCGCCGGGTCGTACACCCGGGTCAAGTCCCCGCCGAGGCGGAAGGTCTTGAACGGTTGCATTTCATGCTTGCGCTCCAGCACATCCTCGGAACAGCTGTAGAGGCTGCAGAACGGCTCGAGCCAGGCGAATTTCGAATCGATCTTGAGATCCTTCATGTCCTGTTTTTCGCCGTTCTTCTCTTCGAAGATGTCCGGGTCTTCCACCCCGGCCAGTACCCGCTCGCCCAGACGCTTGAGGGCGCCATTGTTTTCCTGGCGCAGGTCCACGCCGTTGACCTGGGCGAAACTGGCGATCATCGCCAGGGGCGGCAGGGCATAGTTGTGGTACGACAGCGCCCGTTGCTTGCGCTTGAGTTCGTTAGGCAGGAAGCCTTCGGCGTCGATCTGGTTGACGCCGACCTTGTATTCCTTGACGGCCCAGTCGAACAGGTCGCGGCGGTTGGTCGCCACGGCAGTGGCCATGACTGACCAGGCGGCCCAGTAGGAGTGGTTGTTGGTCTGCTCCAGCGGCAGGTTGTCCCAATCGCTGACCACCTGGTCGGCCATCTTGCTGAACCAGTTTTCGATCAGTTGCGCCTGTTCCTGGTGGTTGGCCAGTGGGCGGGACTCGGAGAACTTCAGGCGCACATAGGCCGACGCCATACTGCCCAGGGCCCATTTGCGCATGGACTTGCCGGTGTGGTTGAAGTCCTTGGACATCAGCGCGTCGGCCTGTGCCCAGGCGGTCAGCCAGTTCAGTGTGCACTCCAGTTGCTCGGGGCGGCCGTCGCGCATGAACTGCATGACTTGCTTGCTGACGCCGCGCTCGATCTTGGTGATGTCGGCCGTACTGTCGCGGAAGGCTTTTTCCGATTGCACGTTCAGGGTCGCACGGGCCTTGTCGGAACCCTCGTACTTGCTGCGAAATTGCAGCGCGCCGGTGTAGGGCGTCGGTGTGGCATCGCAGCCTTGTGCGGCATCGCCCACCTTGACCTTTTCAATGGGCGCGAAATAGCCCTGTGGTGGTCGCAACGGAGCCGCGGCCTGCGTGGCCCCGGCGAACATCGCCAGGGTCAGCAGGGACGGCGCCAGCAGCGCTTTCAAGGTTCTGGGTCGCATGTTTCTGGTCATAAAGCGAGACCTCATTGTCCGATTTGAGCCGTTTGTTCGGCTTGCGGAGAGACATTGCGTTTGCAGACTTTCGCTTCGATTTGCTGTGCTGCCGCACCGGCTTCGGGGCCCTGGACTTCAACGGCCAGCAGGTTCTGCGAAGCCCAGTCCTCATCGGTGCGCAACTGGAAGGCGAAACGCCCGTCGGTTTCCGAGGTGTTCGGTTTCTCGATCTTGATGTCCTCGTGGCGCCCATTCATGTACCAGAGGGTGGCTTGCAACGTTTTCACCGACGTATCGGCGAAACGGATATCGACCTGGTGGCTGCCGTTACGCAGATCCATGTTCTTGCTATTGACCATCAATTCGTTCTTGCCGGGCTTGAGGGCTGTCTTGCTGCTCATGACGGCCGGCTTGCCTTCGCAACCGTTGTTGTCCAGCAACGCAAACATCTGGCGGTAGATGGTTTCCTGGTCCAGGCGATACAGCGGCGAGAATTCCCAGATCAGGATCTTCGGCGGGTTCTTCTGGAACTCTTCGCTACCCAGGTACTGGATCATCGCACCCTCGAAACCGCCGCCGGGGAAGGCCACGTTGAGGATGTCGGCGCCGATGGCCTCTTCCAGGAAACCGGCGAAGTTGTAGTTCTTGCCGCTGTGGCTGGTGCCCACGAGCGTGATCTGCGGGTTGCCGGAATCACCGAACAGGTCGCCGTCGCCGGCCTCGCCCTTGGGCTCGGTGGTGAACTGGTCCATGTACTGGATGGCGTAGCTGGTGCCACACAGTTGCCCGGCCATGTTGTGCAGGGTGCCGGTCTTGCCCATGCGGCCGGACTTCTTGGTCTCGAATTCACGCTTGGGAATGTCGGCGAAGGCCGGGATCTGCTTGACCTTCTCGGCAACGATTTTCGCCGTGCGCTGGGCGCCATATGGCGTCCAGTGCTGGTCGCCACGGAAGTAGAAGTCGTGGGCCGGCAGGGTTTCAGGCAGGTTTTCGTTGGTTAACGGCGACAGGTCCGGTACCACATACCCCATCTGTGCGAAACGGCCGAGCATGGTCTTGTAGTTGGTCAGGGCTTTTTCGTAGTTGAAGTTGGCCTTGTCCTGCGGGTTGAGCTTGTTGCGGTTCACCAGACCACGGGTCGGCTGGTAGACGATCACCAGTTCGACGCCTTTCTTCTTGAAGGCGTCGTGCAGTTGTTGCATGCGCTGGTAGCCCACTGGCGTGGTGGTGAATTCGGTGCGCAGGTCTTCCTGGGTACGGAACAGCCAATCGCCCTGGGCCTGGATCAGCGTGGTGAAGTTCTGCTGATAGCGCGTGGTGTAGTTTTTCGCGTCGTGAGCGGCCGGGCACAGGTTGCAGCAAGGTTCGGCGGTGAAAGTCGGCGCCTTGATTTCGTCGGCGCGCGCACCGCTGGTGGCGGCAAGGATGCCGGCCGTGAGGGCAGACAGGCCCAGAAGTTTGATCATCTGTGGGTTCATAAAGGTCATCCTCAGTCCCGCATTTCGGTCTGGCGTTCGACAGGGTCGATCAGTACGGCTTTCTGCTGGCGCACCAGCAGGTCAAGAATTTCATCCTGGCGCTCACCCAGAATCCCCGTGAAGCTGATACCGCTGGATTTGGTTGGCGCGAGCATCGACACGCGATACAGCTCGACGCTCAGGGGGGAGTCGATGGACAGTGGGCCACTGCCGTTGCCGGCCAGTTCGCCACCGACCACGATCAGCGACACCTCGGCGTCGAACGGGTCGAGCTTGATGTCCCGGTCGGTGTTGGACAGGTCCTTGATGTGGCCGTAGAGACCGGTCAGGCCGTTGGCCATGGACAGGTTTTCATACAGGCGGATGTTCACGCTGTTACGGATCCGGATGCCGTGGCGCTGGTTGCTGATAACTTTGTTGCCCCACAACAGGTTGTCACCACTTTCATAAAGCGTGATGCCGTCGGTGTGGTTCTTGTAGATCTCGTTGTAGGCGATCAGGTTGTTCACGCTGTTACGGTCGATCACCACGCCCGAGAGCTTGTTGTCGTAGCTGCGGTTGTTGATGATGAAGCTGTCGTTGACTTCGCGGGAAATAATGATCCCGTGCTTCTTCTTGGTTCCGTAGACGGTATTGTCGGCAATGATCAGCCGATGGGAACGGTCGTGCGGGTCAATGCCGTAGACGATGTTGTCCTTGTAGGTGTTGCCCTTGATGACGAAGTCCCGCGTCTCATAGCAGTAGAAGCCGTACCACATGTCCGAGAACTCGGAACCGATGATCCAGCCGGTCGGTTCCGGGCGCTTGAGGACCTTGGCCATGTTGGGCGTGTACTGGGAAATACTCACCCCGTACGACTTACTGTTGGCGTAGCCGAAGCTGGCCATCTTGGTATTGACGATGTAAGTCTCGGTGCCGCCCCACGACAGCAGGAACGGGCGGAATTCCTTGGGCGAGCGGAACGTGGCGGGGCCATTTTCCTTTTCACGCCAACCGGTGACCTTGGTGTCGCGGATGAACATCTGGCCATCGTTGACCAGGAACGAGCCGCCCTCCTGGGACAGGCGCAATTCCTGGGTCTGTTTGTCGATCTCCAGGATGCCTTTCTGGCCCACCACGATCGGGATCTTCGCCAGGTAGACACCCGGCGAAGTCTCGATGACGTACTTGGGCACCTTCTTGACCAGGTCCTTGAGGTTCATGTAACCATCGTCGAGGAAAATGGCCTGTGGGATACCGTGCTGGCGCACGACCCATTCGGCCATCTTGTTGTCCCCGCCGATGAAGTCCTTCAAGGCATTTTCCTGCATCATCCGGCGCACGCTGACCTTGCCGGTCTTGGTCCGCACGATCTTGGCCGCGACCGCCTCGGCGGTGTAGCCCTTGAGATCTGGCAAGGTCGGCGCGGCCAGCTCCAGCGGGGCGGTCGGCGCACTGCTGACGGTGTAGGTCTTGGCCCGTTGCAGTTCCTTGACCACGTTGCCCGGCTTGACCGCCGGTTCAACGTTGGCGAACGCCGGCGAGCCGGCCAGCAGCATCGCTGCGACCAACAGGCTGATCGAACCTTTCATCGCCTGGCTGTTCCTGAGGTAGCGGTTCATATCGGGCACTCCCATGGTCATTCGCATCAGAAGCGCCAGATCACGTCGACAAAGGCGCGATGCATGTACGAATCGACCTCTTTGCCGTAGGCGTCGCCTGGCTTGAACACACCGCCACGCAGGCGCACCAGCGCCGACGGCTCATCGATGGACTGGCTCAGCGCGGCTGGCAACAGTCCTTGCTTGAAGTACTTGGTGACCACCAGGTCGACTTCCTGGCCCAGGTCCTTGTCGCCATCGCGCAGCGGCAGGGTGGAGGTGGACAGGATGGCGCCGGTCACGTCGTCGGTGTTGTTCTGCACGGCGTTGATGCCGTTGCTGCCCACCGGCTTGTTGCCGTCCACGCGCCAGAACTTGTGGTACACCAGGCTGGCGTCGTATTCGTCACGCAGTTGCCAGGAACCGAACAGACTGGCGCTCTGGGTGTTGGCCATTTCGCCACGGAACGCTTCGCCGAAACGGTGCACTCGCGAACGGGTACCGGTGAAGTTCGAGCGGTTGCTTTGCAGGCCGTTCTGTTCGTAGTCCTCGCTGGCGCGGGCATAGGCCGCACCGACTTGCCATTGCGGGTCGAGGCGCAGGCGGATACCCAAGTCGGTCGCCCAGCCGTCCACATCGTCGCTGCGCTTGGCTTCTGTCGGGCGCGTGCCGTCGGCATTGAGCGGGTTGACGGTGTCGCGGTCGCCGGTCATGCCGGTGATGCTGGCCCAGTAGTTGACGGTGTTGGTGTTGCGCCAGTTGTAGGCGTCGCTGTTGGCTTCCAGGCCGAGCCAGGTCAAGTCGCCGTTCTGCGTCTTGTCCAGGGTGTCGGTGGGCTCGCCCGGGGTCGGGTAGTCGAGGCTGCCGTTGTCATGGGAGTGGTGGGCGCGGATACCGGCCCACTGGCCTGGCATCCACTGGTAGCCCACGTCGCCGTAGACGTGCAGGCGGTCCTTGTCCTTGGGGGACAATTCCTTGAGGTCGGTGCGGTATTCGCTGAAGCGTTCGGCGACGCCGACGTTGGCTCGCAGCAACGTGGTGTCGAAAGTCCAGTTCAGGGCTTCGATGTTGGTATCGCGCCATTGGCCGTCGTCGTTGCGCAGGCGCTGGCGACCGAACTTCAAGAGCTCTCCCGGATACTGGGTAAACCCGCTGTAGCCAATCCAGAACTCGCGCATGGCCAGGTAGCTTTTCTCGGCTTCGCGATCGCCACTGTCGGTCTGTTGGGTAGCGCCATCGGACTGTTGCAGGGTGTCGGTCTCGATGATGTCGGTGGAGGTCACGGCCTGTGCCATGGCGTAGGCGCTCCAGTCGCCGCTTTCGCCATAGACCCATGGGCGCAGGTCCAGGCCCACGCCGTTGACGTCGCCGCCGCTCTGGGTGCCCAGGTCACGGTCGTCTTCGGATTGGCCGGTGATCTTCACCTCCAGGCCGAAGTTCTTGGTTTCGGTCAGGGCCGCCAGGGTCGGGCAGGACCACAGTAGGGCACAGGTCAGGCCAATTCCGGCCTGCACAAAAGGATTGAGCTTCAAAGGCTTCATAGTTTTTCCTCGCCGTCATCTTCTTTTAGGGCTTGCAGTTCCAGCGTATCGGGGGTCATGACGCCCCGAATGGCCTGCTCTTGTTGTAGCAGGCGTTTGGCTTCTGCAAGCTGCTGCGGCGGTAATTGTGCTTCGAGGGTCTGGGCAAGCTCGTTGGCTTGCGGGGTGTTCTGGGCCTTGGCCAACTGGCTGAACACATAGGCGTTGACCGGATTGGGCTTGGTGCCCTTGCCCTGGGAGAACAGTTGGGCAATGGCATAGTCGGCGCTGTTCTGGCCGTTGCGGGCGGCCTTGAGCAGGTGATCCAGGGCTTTTTGCGAGTAGACCTGACCCAGGTATCCACGGCGGTAGATCTGGCCGAGGTAGTAATCGGCGGCCACTTCGCGGCCCACGGCTTTCTGGAAATGCGCTTCGGCAAGTTTGGCGTCGGCGGGGACCCATTTGCCTTCGTAGTAGAGCTTGCCCAACAGCAATTCGGCACGAGGCTGATCGGCAGCGCGACCGTTTTCCAGGTACTGCATCATTTTGTCGACGTCACCCAACTCGGGGAAGTCGTAGAGCAATTGCGCCAGGCTGACCCAGGCGGCGGGGTAGCCGGGAGCGATGCCTTCGAGCAGCGACTGGGCAGTCTTCTCGTCGGTCTTGCCCAGGCTGGAATCGGCCAGGACGCGAGCGACGCTGTCGACGCGCTGGGCCGACACGACGCCACGGGCATGACCGTCCTGCATTTGCTTGAGCAATGCCGCTTGCTGTTCTGCCTGGCCGCGTTTCTGGTAGACCGTGGCCAGCTCGACGTAGCAGATGTCGGTGGTGGCGAGGGCGGCCTTGCAGACCTTCTCCACTTCGTCCAGGTGCTGGTCGTAGGTGCCTTGTGTGCGGTAGAGCAGAATCTGCGCCAGGCCCGCTTCGGGGTAGCCGGCGCTGCGCCATTGGCTGATTTGCTGCTGGGCGTTGACGTTCGGAAAGCTGTGAGGGTATTGCAGGTACAGCATCGCCAGCGGAATCAGGGTATTGCCTTCACCGTTGGCGAAGGCTTTTTTCAACAGGCCTTCGGCTTCGTGTTTTTCCGCTTCGGTGGAACCGGGCTTGGCCACCAGCAGGCGACCCAGGCGCGCCTGGGCCCGTGGCGAGATGTCGGCGGCGGCACGGTAGGTGGCCTCGGCCTTTTTCATCTGCTCGGGGTCGCGGCTGTCTACCTGGATATCGGCCAGGCCCACCTGGGCCTCGCTGTAGCCCAGGTCTGCCAGTTGCTGATAGTTCTGCTGCGCCAGCGCCGTGTCGCCGCGCTTGAGCGCTTCATTGGCCAGGCGCTGGTCGGGCAGGCCCGCGCAGCCGGCCAGGCTTACAGCCAAAGCCAGTGCACAGTATGCCGAGCGAATGTGTGGAATGGTCACGGGCATGTCCTCCGCTTACTTACCGACAGCCATGGCTTTGTCGATCAGCCAGTTCAGGTTCGGACCACGGTCGCTGTTGACCTCCACGGGACGACCGGCCAGGGCGCTGTCCAGCGGTTCGTCGGGCTTGATCATCACGCGGATATCGGAGGACAGGTCCTCGCTTTTCAGGCTGGTGCTGCTGATGATTTTGCCGGTGCGGGTGACGTCTTCGCCGGCCACCTGGAAGTTGACGGTGGTGCCTGGACGTACTTCGCCGAACTGGCGATAGGAGAAACGCGCCTCGACGTTGGCTTCGCTGCCGCGAGGAACCAGTTTGAAGATCACGTCGCCCTTGCTGGCGTACTGACCGTCGGACACCAGTTGCTGGGCCACGATGCAGTCGCAAGGGGAGGTCAGGGTGCCGGTCATTTGCTTGCCGAACAGTTCTTCGACCTTGGCCGGTTGCAGCTGATTGTCGTCCAGGTGGCCCTTGAGTACGTCGAGCATGCTGGTGCTGAAAGTCGCCAGCGGGGCGCCCTTGGCGGCCACGCCGTCAGCCTTGACCAGGCTCTGTACCGTGCCGTCGCGCGGCATGGTAATGGCCATGCCCGGTACGTTCACCAGACCAGCCTGGGCATGGCTGACGAAGTACATGCCATACACCGACTTGAAGATGAAGCCGAACGCCGCCAGGCCGACCACGAAGACGCCCAGGCTGAAGGTCACGGCCCGCAGGCGACCGAAGGCGCTCATGCCGCTGCTGTCATCCTTCTGCTTGCGCGCCTTGGTGAAGTTGTCGCGTTGCAGGGTCGCCAGCACATCGCCGACGCCGACGATGTCGCCCGCCAGGTGCGAGGTGATGATGTGACGCAGTGTCGAGATGTCACGTGGCTCAAGGTTCTGGAACTGGCAGCCGGTGCGGCCGGTCTGGCGGTCATGGGAGCGGATTTGCAACTCCACATCCATGGCAAGGCCAAGGTTGTCGATCACGAACTGCAGGCGAGCCTTGTAGGCCTCGCCAACCTTGAGCGGCATCTGGCCGGCGTTGAAGCACAGGCCACCGGCGGACAGATCCAGTACCTTGACTTCCATGGGCGTACGGTCAGGACCGAAGAAGCGCAGCTTGGCCGGGATTTTCACCCGGGCGTGTTGGCGCTGGGCTTCGGATTCATGCACTACGTTGACATTCACGGCGGTATTCATAAGGGCGATTTCCTGGTTAATTCATTCAAGTCCGGTCAGACCATCGTCAGCAGCACGGCAACGAAGATGCTGCCGGCAGAGAAGGTCATGGTCCGAGACGACCAAGTGTTGAACCAACGTTGAAAGCTGGCGAGATCACGAGTCAGTGAAGTGGGCTGGCGGGTCCAGGACTGTTGGTCGAGGCGGAAGAACACGTAGATCTTCACCAGCGCGCCGACGATCTGGTTGTAATAGAGGATCAACGGGTAGGCCGGGCCGATCCGGTGTCCGGAGCACGACAGCAGCAGGGTCAGGATCAACCGGGTGATGCCGATCCACAGCAGGTACACCAGGATGAACGCGGTGCCGTACTTGAAGCTGGCGATCAGTGCCACGGTCAGGCCCAGCAGGGAGGTCCACATCGATACGCGCTGGTCGAACAGCACCACGGAAGTGAACAGGCCCAGACGCCGCATGCCCAGGCCCAGTGCCCGGGAGTTCTGCCGCAGGTTGTTGCCGTACCAACGGAACATCAACTTGCGACTGGCCTTGATAAAGCTCTTTTCCGGCGGATGCTCGACGGTATTGATCGCCGCGTCGGGCACGTAGAAGGTGTCGTAACCCAGGCGCATCAGGCTGAACCAGCTGGACTTGTCGTCGCCGGTCAGGAACTTGAAGCGGCCCAGGCGCCAGTGTTGCAGCGAGTCGCTTTCCACATCGGCGATGAATTCCGGGTTGGTGACCACGGTGGCGCGGAATACCGACATGCGCCCGGTCATGGTCAGTACGCGCTTGGACAGGGCCATGGAGCACATGTTGATGTGACGCTGGGCGAAACGCAGCTTGTGCCATTCGCTCATGATGTAGCCGCCGCGCACTTCGCAGAACTCGTTGGTGGTCAGGCCGCCGACGTTGCCGAACAGCTGGAACCACGGCACGGTCTTGCGCACCACGCCCTCGGCCAGCACGGTGTCGCCATCGATCACGGCGACCACGGCGCGGTCGTCCGGCAGGTGGCGGGAGATGGCGCGGAAACCGTAGGCCAGGCCGTCGCGCTTGCCGGTGCCGGGAATGCGCACGAAGTCCAGCTTGACCCGCTCTGGCGGGTTAAGGCGGGCCCAGAGGCTCTTGACCAACAGTTCGTCGGACATTTCCACGATGGAGCAGACCACGGTAGTGGGCAGGCCACAGTCGATGGCTTCGCGGATCACCGAGCCATACACCTGGGCGGTGGTCAACGCATCGATTCGGAAGCTGGTGACCATCAGGAACACGTGCGACGGGTCCGCGGCCTTGCCCAGCTTGCGTACCTTGCGGCGCAGGTGAGGGTAGACGATGTACAGAAAGATCATGCCGCGCACGAAATGCGTCGCGCCCATGGAGTAACGCCAGATGCCCACGGCGCCGATCAGGAAAATGAAATCCTTGGATTCGGAGTCGAACGTGGACGTGGGCAGCACCGCGGCGATGCCCAGCAATAAACTCAAGTAAAACAGCCAACCGGCGGCCTGAAGCAGGCCGTGCTTTAGCCTGTGCATAATCTGCATCCGTCTCTATCTCGGGCGGGCCTTGTGGGCGGCCCGATGGGTTAAGGCAGGCGAAAGGCCGGCCGGGGCGAGCCCCGGCCGGCAAACAGACTTACCAGCAGATGCCTTCGGCCCGGCCACTTTCGTGAGTGGTCTTGGACATGAAACCGACCAGGTCGATGACCTGCTTGCCCTCGGGTACGTTCTCGGTCAGTGCACGGAATCGCTCATCGCGGTTGCCCAGGATGATGATGTCGGAGCTGTCGATCACCGAGTCGAAGTCGGAGTTGAGCAAGGACGAGACGTGAGGGATCTTCGACTCGATGTAGTCCTTGTTCGCACCGTGGACGCGGGCGTACTCGACGTTGCTGTCGTAGATGCGCAGGTCATAGCCCTTGCCGATCAGCATTTCCGCCAGTTCAACCAGCGGGCTCTCGCGCAGGTCGTCAGTGCCGGCCTTGAAGCTCAAGCCCAACAGGGCGACTTTGCGTTTGTCATGGGCGGAAACGATGTCGAAGGCGTTCTGCACCTGGGACTCGTTACTGCGCATCAGCGAGTTGAGCAGCGGAGCTTCCACGTCCAGGGAGCTGGCGCGGTAGGTCAGGGCGCGAACGTCTTTTGGCAGGCAGGAGCCGCCGAAGGCGAAGCCAGGGCGCATGTAGTACTGGGACAGGTTCAGGGCCTTGTCCTGGCAGACCACGTCCATCACTTCACGGCCATCGACGCCGACGGCCTTGGCGATGTTGCCGATTTCGTTGGCGAAGGTCACCTTGGTGGCGTGCCAGACGTTGCAGGTGTACTTGATCATCTCGGCGACGGCGATGTCCTTGCGGATGATCGGCGCATCGAGCTCTTCGTACAGCGACTGCAGGACGTCGCCGGAGGCTTTGTCGAACTCGCCGATCACGGTCATCGGCGGCTGGTCGTAGTCCTTGATCGCGGTGCTTTCACGCAGGAACTCAGGGTTGACCGCAACGCCGAAATCGACACCGGCCTTTTTGCCGGAGCAGTCTTCGAGGATCGGGATCACCACGTTGGCCACGGTGCCTGGCAGAACGGTACTGCGAACCACGATGGTGTGACGGGTGGTCTTGTCACGCAGCACAAAACCGATTTCGCGGCAAACGGCTTCGATGTAGTTCAGTTCCAGATCGCCGTTTTTCTTGCTCGGTGTACCGACGCAAATCATCGACAGATCGGTGTCGCGAATAGCTTCCGCGAAGTTGGTAGTACCGCGCAAACGGCCCGTTTGAATACCCTGTGCCAGCAACTCTCCAAGACCCGGTTCAACGATCGGCGATTTACCGGCGTTGATCATATCGATCTTGTCCTTGGCGACATCCACGCCAACCACATCATGGCCCCGTGCAGACAGGCAACCGGCACATACTGCACCGACGTAACCCAAACCAAATATGCTAATGCGCATCGCATTTACCTCTGTTTTCACGCCATCAAATGGCCGGAGTTAATAGTGTTCAGCGGTCATCGCGCACTCGGAAGTGTGGAATGCAGGCGCCACAATGCCGTGTGCAGGCATACTAAGTTCCGAGTGTCTAAATAATTGCACTCAAGTTGTGCGCAAAGCGGCCTAGTTGTTATGACCTGCCCTGTTATGCAGCCGGTCCTCGTTGTCGGGGACGTTCGTGCAAAGGTCTTACACTTCTGATCTCTGGCAAAAAGCCCACAAAATCAGAAGGTTGTGTGTTCGGGTGAACACGTTAATAGGGGCGCAGCCTTGGCCTTAGTAGGGGATAGTGATGGTGCGTTATCTCCTGTCCTTTCATCTTGGATCCCATTAGGCGACCGTTTCGCTTAGTTGTCGTGACAACTTGGTTACTTCAGTCGACCTCCTGCGTAAGTTATCTCGTACACGCTCGGCGAGAATCGTTACGGGTGGTATGAGCCGTGCATTTGGACATAGTTCCGATCCGCTCATCGCGATTTTCGAAATTTTTCGAAATATCTGCTGAGATGGCACTGCTTTCAAATTGATAGCACTCGCGATTTCGGCCTTTAGTTACGGGGAGTTAAAAGGCCTGGATAGTTTTGTGCCACTATCGTTGAAATTTTTCCGTGCCACTACGGAAAAAACTGACATTTGTCGAGTGAAAGAAAAGTTAGCGCCGGGGGTGTATTGAAAGTTGGCGTCAGGAAAGTGACGAATTGAGCGAGGAACCGAGATGACATATCCGAAGTTGATCGAGGCCCCTGATCAGGGGCCCGGAGAGTCGTTGCGTTATTGCGGTGCGTGATCGCGCAGGAAAACCAGTTTTTGCGGGGACGACTGTTCAGTGCTGAAGCGATAGCCCTGCACATCGAACTGCTTGAGCATTTCCGGATCGTTGATGCGCTCTTGAATGACAAACCGGCTCATCAGGCCGCGGGCCTTTTTGGCGTAGAAACTGATGATTTTGTACTGGCCGTTCTTCAGGTCCTTGAATTCGGTGTCGATGACGCGCGCTTTCAAGGCGTTGCGCTTGACCGCCGAAAAGTATTCGTTGGAGGCCAGGTTCAACAGCACGTCATCGCCCTGGTCGGCCAAGGCTTCGTTCAACCACTCGCTGATGAGGGTGCCCCAGAAGGCGTACAGATCCTTGCCTCGGGCATTGGCCAGCTTCGTGCCCATCTCCAGGCGATAGGGTTGCATCAGGTCCAACGGTCGCAACAGGCCATACAATCCGGAGAGCATGCGCAGATGTTGCTGGGCATGATCGAAATCGGCGTCGCTGAAACTTTGCGCATCAAGGCCGGTATACACGTCGCCTTTGAAGGCCAGCAGCGCTTGCTTGGCGTTGGCGGTTGTGAACGCCGGGGTCCAGCTGCCGAACCGCGCGGCATTGAGGCCGCCGATCTTGTCGGAGACGTGCATCAGTTCACTGATCTGTGCCGGCGAGAATCCGCGCAATTGCTCGATCAGTTCCTGCGAGTGGTCCAGGTATTGCGGCTGGGTGAAGCGCGAGGTGGCCGGCGGTGTTTCATAATCAAGGGTCTTGGCGGGGGAAATCACCATCAGCATGCAATCGTCTCCTTTAAAGGTGCGGCGATTCTAGGAGGTTGTCCGGGTTGACTCCAGCTATTGGGGTGATAGGAGATGGATGGCATCCGGGCTGCCCTCGCCACAGGAATTAATACCAGCATGAGATCCAGGGGGCGGAGTCCCAGGATCGGCTATGATGCGGCGCGGGTTTCGTTATGGAGACATCCCTTTTGCGCATTGCTCTTCTTTTGTCGGCCTGGCTGTTGAGCCTCGGGGCCTGGGCCGCGCCCAACGACATCGCCACCCTGGATCGCAGCACCTGGCCGGAGCAACTCACCAGTGCGACGTTGTTCGATGTGGCGTCCCGGGCCGAGATCCTGATGTTCTCCCGGGTCCTGCTCGACACCGATGCCATGGACGAAATCGCCCTCAAGCAGTACCTGGGCCTGCGCTCGATCAACATGGTGGCGATCGATAACCTCCGGGCACGGCTGTGGCAGCGCTTGTTGAGCAGCTACAACTTCGCCCAGCGCAGCTGTGACCAGGATGCTTCCTTCTGTTATCTGGTGGAGGACATGGCTTCGCTGCGCCAGGAGGCGGGCCGCTTCCATCTCGATGACAATTCCTTCTACATCAAGTGGGCCGGACCGAGCCGGATCTTCCATACCCAATACCGGGACGAGCTGTTGCGCAAGGCTGCGCTGTTTCCGCAGACCAGTAGCGAGATCGAGCGTTTCGGCGATTACGAGCGCAACGGCGAAGACATGCATGACCGGCTGTTTCTGCTGACCTTCGACAGCGGTGCCAACGTTGCGCCGGATAACACGCCCTGGCTGACCGAGTACCTGCGCAAGTCGAACATGAGCGGTACTTTTTTCGTCCTCGGCAAGGATATCCAGGCGCGGCTGGCGGATCGCTCGGTCAACGGTCTCCAGGCGTTGTATTCCGGCCAATGCGTGGGCGTGCAGGGGTGGGAGTTCCGCTCCCACAGCTATTGGCAAGACTGGCAGGATTCAGTGCGACGCAGCGTCGAACTGGTCAAAAGCAAGCTGCCGGAAAACTTCGTTCCGTTGTTCCGCCCGCCCCAGGGGCAGCGGCGTGGCGATGCCGAAGCCTTTTTCCGCAAACAGGGCCTGCAGGTGGCGCTGTGGGACATCGACCCCCAGGACGGCAGCAACCGACTCAAGCCCGAGCAAAGCGCCCATCGGGCGTTGACCCTGATGCTGCTCTGGCGCCACGGGGTGATCAACTTCAACGCCAAGCAGGATGCAGTGAAAACGGCAATGCCCTGGCTCATCGCGCAAACGGCGCAAAGCGGGATCGGCTGGGAAGATTGTCAGGACGCGTTTCACTGAAAACCGCAAGGGCCCGGAAACATTGGGGAAGAGGCAAATTCCGGTGTGCATTCATGGCGACCGGACTTCCGACTTTAACGGGGCGGCGGTGGTACGCCAAGGGCTTTTCGTCACTCTGAAAAATAAACTTCAAAAAAGCGTCAAAGTGCTTTTTCCTGTCATGGTTTTTGGAGTATCAAGAAGTCAGACCGCCGAAACCTGCAACACAGGTGGCGTCTTCCAAGACCCAGTTTGTGTGCAGTTCACCTCAATCCCCGCGGGTGAATTCGGTGGCTACCTCGAGGCGCAGCACTGTCATGGTATTGCGTCGAATGGCCCCCACAAAGGTGACCGAGTATGGATGACCACGGACGTAGCCCTTCCTCCAACCAGCCAATCCTCTATGTACTCGATACCAACGTATTGATCCACGATCCAAACGCACTTCTGAACTTCGAAGAACACCACGTTGCCATCCCCATGACCGTGCTCGAAGAGCTGGACAAGCTCAAGAGCGGGCATCACAGCGTGGCGGCCGAGTGTCGGCAGGCGATTCGCCTGATCGACAAGACCCTGGGGGATGCTTCTCCCGAGGATGTCGAACTGGGTGTACCGATCCAGCGCGGCAAAAGCGGTCCCAAGGGGCTGCTCTCGATCCTGATGAGCAAGCGCACCGAACCCAATCTGGTGCTGCCCGAACACTTGAACGACAACATCATCATCAACCAATTGATCGACCTGCACGCGCGCAACAAGGATCAGGCCGTGGTGCTGGTGACCAAAGACATCAATATGCGCCTCAAGGCCCGCGCCTGCGGGATTGCGGCGGAGGACTACAGCACCGACCAACTGGTGGACGACGTTTCGCTGCTGCCCAACGGCTACCACACCATGACCGGTTCCTTCTGGGACCGTGTGAGCAAGGTCGATACCCGTCAGGACCATGGGCGCACCTGGCACCAGGTGCAACTGATCGACAACCTGCCGGCGGTGCACATCAACGAGTTCATCATCGATGAGCAGGGGTTCGTTGGCTGGATCAAGGAGATCGAAGACGACAAGCTGCTGATTCTCGACTTGCACCAGGAGCCCTTGCTGCATCAGGAGGCCTGGGGGCTCAAACCGCGCGATATCTACCAGAGCCTGGCCCTGTTCGCCTTGCTCGACCCGGATATCCATCTGGTCAACCTGTCCGGCGCCGCCGGTTCCGGCAAGACCATCCTGGCCCTGGCTGCGGCCATCGAGCAGACCATGGTCAGTAAACGCTACCGGCGCATCATCGCCACCCGCAGCGTGCAGGGCCTGGACCAGGAGATCGGTTTCCTGCCCGGTACCGAAGCGGAAAAAATGGAGCCCTGGCTGGGAGCGATCACCGACAACCTCGAGGCCTTGCACATGGATGACGAAAGCACCCATGGCAGCGTCGACTACATCCTCAGCAAAGTGCCGTTGCAGTTCAAATCCCTCAACTACATTCGAGGCCGCAGCTTCCAGCAGAGCTTGATCCTGATCGACGAATGCCAGAACCTCACCCCGCACCAGATGAAGACCATCATCACCCGTGCCGGCGCCGGTTCGAAAGTGGTGTGCCTGGGTAACCTGGCACAGATCGACACGCCTTACCTGTCCGCGACCAGCTCCGGACTGACCTACCTGACCGAACGCTTCAAGGACTTCCCCAACGGAGTCCACATTACCCTGCAAGGCGTACCGCGCTCGATCCTGGCCGAATACGCCGAATCGCACCTGTAACCCCACCAAACCGGGCGGCCTTAAGGCCGCCCGGTCTTTTTGCCTCGCAAATAACCCACAAGGGGATGTGGGGTGCATGGGAAATTGTTGTTCTATCCAGGTGCGACAATCAGGCCTGCCGGAATCTGACCCACGGGTTTACAATCGACGCTCCTGATCAGGAGTATCCCTGTGCTGACCCATCTCGATTCCCAAGGTCGCGCCAATATGGTCGACGTGACCGACAAGGCTGTGACGTTCCGTGAGGCCACGGCCGAAGCCTTTGTGCGCATGCTGCCCGATACATTGCAAATGATCGTCAGCGGGGGCCACCCCAAAGGGGATGTGTTCGCCGTGGCGCGCATTGCCGGCATCCAGGCGGCCAAAAAGACCAGCGATCTGATTCCGCTCTGCCATCCGCTGATGCTCACCAGTGTCAAGGTCGAGCTCGATGCGGCCGGGGACGATCTGGTGCGCATCGTTGCTCGCTGCAAACTGTCGGGGCAGACCGGTGTGGAGATGGAAGCCCTGACCGCCGCCAGTGTTGCCGCACTGACCCTCTATGACATGTGCAAGGCCGTGGACCGCGGCATGACGATTGAAGGCGTGCGGGTGCTGGAAAAGCTCGGCGGCAAGAGTGGCCATTTTCAGGCGGATGCAACATGAGCATTACCGTGAAGTTTTTTGCGCGTTATCGCGAGGCACTGGGTCTGGACTCCGAGAGGATCGACGGCAACTTTCACACCGTGGAAGACGTTCGTGCGTTTCTGGCTGCTCGCGAAGGGTTCGACGTATTGAGCGAGCAGAACCTGATGTGTGCTCGCAATGAAGAGTTATGCCAGCTCGACGAACCGCTGGCCGACGGTGACGAGGTCGCGTTCTTTCCCACCGTGACCGGAGGCTGAGCCATGGCGATTCGTGTGCAGGCCGATCCATTCGACCCGGGCGCCGAAGTCAACGCAATGCACGCGGCCAATGTCGGCGTGGGGGCGGTGGTGAGTTTTGTCGGCTACGTACGTGACTTCAACGACGGCCTGGATGTGTCCGGGATGTTCCTCGAGCATTATCCGGGCATGACTGAAAAGGCCTTGGGCAAGATTGCGACCGAGGCCGAGCAGCGCTGGCCGTTGTTGAAGCTGGAAGTGTTGCACCGCATCGGCGTCCTGGAGCCGGGCGAGCCGATTGTCTTCGTAGGAGCTGCCAGTGCCCATCGTCAGGCGGCGTTCGACGCCTGCGCCTTCGTCATGGACTACCTCAAGACCCGTGCTCCGTTCTGGAAGAAAGAAAACACCGTCGATGGCCCGCGTTGGGTCGAAGGACGGGACAGCGATCATGCGGCGGCGGATCGCTGGAAGCAGTAACCCGCCTGTTGTTCCTCCGACAGCCGTCAGCCCGCTATCGCGAGCAGGCTAGCTTCCACACGCGGTCTGCGTTGATACAGGACTTGTGATCGACACAGGTTCCGTGGGAGCGGGCTTGCTCGCGAAGGAGCCCTCAGCCTCACATCTGATTCCCCTGACTGACTCATTGACGATGTGTACATTTAAGTCCAGTATGGATTTATAAGTACATAAAGCTGTCGCGCTCATTTTTCTCTGCCAAACCAACAACAATCCGCGAGAGAACGATCATGAAGAAGCTCCCCCTCATCACCGGCGTAGCCCTGAGCCTACTGGCCTCCAGTAGCCTGTTTGCCGCCGAGAAAACCTTGCGCATCGGCATCGAAGCGGCTTATCCACCGTTTGCTTCGAAGAACTCGGAAGGGAAAATCGTGGGTTTCGACTATGACATCGGCAACGCACTGTGCGCGCAGATGAAGGTTGAGTGCGAATGGATCGAGGGAGAATTCGACGGTCTGATCCCGTCGCTGAAGGTGAAAAAGATCGACATGGCGCTGTCCTCCATGACCATCACGCAAGAGCGCAAGAAGTCAGTGGATTTCACCCACAAGTACTATTTCACCTCGTCGCGGCTGGTCATGAAGGAGGGCGCGGTGGTGGATGACCAGTACGTCAGCCTCAAGGGCAAGACCGTAGGCGTACAGCGGGCCACCACTACGGATCGCTATGCCACTGAGGTTCTTGAACCCAAGGGCGTGATCATCAAGCGCTACAGCAACAATGAGGAAATCTACATGGACCTGGCGTCCGGCCGCCTGGATGCGATATTCGCCGACACCATCCCGCTGGAGGACTTCCTATCGATGCCTCGCGGCAAGGGCTATGGGTTTGTCGGCCCGGAACTCAAGGACCCGAAATACGTCGGTGAAGGCGCCGGCATTGCAGTGCGCAAGGGTAACAGCCAACTGGTGGCGGATTTGAACAAGGCCATCGATGGGATTCGGGCCAGTGGGGAGTATCAGAAGATTCAGGCCAGGTACTTCAAGTCGGATATTTATGGCGATTGACTAACCGCTATCGCGAGCAGGCTCGCTCCCACAGGGAAGCGCGTCGAACACAAGTCCTGTGTACAACGCAGATCCCTTGTGGGAGCGAGCCTGCTCGCGATGGCGTCAAGCCAGGCAACACAAAACCTAGCCCCTCAAGTCCTTCAAATGCTTGTAAACCGTCGCCCGCCCCATGTTCAGCACATTGGCCACATAGTTGGAAGCGCTTTTGCCCTTGAAGGCTCCCTCGGCGTGAAGCGCCAGGACCAGCTCGCGCTTATGGTCGCGGGTCAGCAGGTTCAGGCTCAATTGACGCTCGCGCATCCAGGCGTGCAGGAAGGTGTTGATCCGTTCCTGCCAGTCGTCGCGAAACAGTGAGTCCGGCTGGGGAATCAATTTGCCCGGCGACAGAAACAGGTCCAACGCGGCCTTGGCATTCTCGAACAGCGAAATATTCAGGTTGATGCACAGCACCGCCAGCGGCTGCCCGTCGGCGTCGCGCAGGACGCTGCTGAGGCTGCGGATCTTCTGTCCGTCCCAATTGAGCTTCTCGTACGGCCCGATGTTACGTTCGCTGATGTCTTCGCTGAGCATGTCCTCCAGGGCCGACTCATCGCCAATCTCGCGTTTGGACAGGTTATTGGCGATGTAATCGACCTTTTGCGTGCGCAGGTCATGCAGCACTACTTCGGCATGGGGGTAGAACAGCGTGGCGATGGCGTCGGCGATGACGCGGAAGTTATCCAGCGCCGGATCGGTTTGCGGGGCGTTCATGACAGGGCTCCAGGCAGCGTCAGCGCCCCGTGAAACAGGGGCGCTGGGAGTTTGCCGCAATCGTGGCGATGCGTCACCTCAAGGAGGATCAACCCAGGCGCGAGGGTGACAGCATCGCGCTGTCGAGGCCGAAGCGGGCCAGGGCCTCCGGCAGCGGTTCGCCGCGCACCAGGGCCGCGCTGGCTTGGCCCATGGCGGGGGAGGTCTGGATGCCGTAGCCGCCCTGGGCCGCGACCCAGAACAGGCCAGGGACCTTCGGGTCGAAACCACTGATCAGGTCTCCATCGTGCACAAAACTGCGCAACCCGGCCCAGGTGCGAGTCGGACGGCGAATGGTCAATGTGGTGGCTTCTTCGATCTGGTAGATACCCATGGCGATGTCCAGCTCTTCGGGCTGTACGTCGTGGGGCTCCACCGGGTCGGCGTTCGCCGGCGAGCCGAGGAACATGCCGGCATCGGGCTTCATATAGAATGATTCGTCCAGGCTCACCAGCATCGGCCAATCATGGATGTCCATGCCTTCGGGGCCGGCGAAGATGAACGCGGCGCGGCGCTTGGGTTGCAGGCCCAGTTTTGGGGCGCCGGCCATCTGCCCGATCTCGTCGGCCCAGGCCCCGGCCGCGTTGATCAGCACGGGCGTTGTAAAGGTCCGGTTCGCGGTTCGAACCTGCCACATCCCCTGGGCGTCGCGACACAGGTCCAGCACCTCACTGTCGGTGTGCACTTCACCACCGCTGCGGCGTATACCGCGCAGATAGCCTTGGTGCAGTGCATCGGTGTCGATGTCGGCGGCAGTCGGGTCGTAAATGGCGCCATAGACTTTTTCCCGCCGTAGGATCGGCAATCGCACGCAGGCTTCTTGGGCGCTGAGCAGCTGCATCTGCGGCACCGTGGCCTTGGCGCTGAGGTACTGATTGTTCAGTTCGGCCGGATCGCCGGTGAAGTCCACGGTCATTTCGCCCCGCGGAGTGAGCAGGGGGTGTTCGCAGAACCCGGGCGGCGGCGCATCGAAGAAGTCGCGGCTGGCCTGGGTCAGTGCCCGTACCTGAGGGGTGCCGTAGGCCGCGGTATACAGAGCCGCCGAGCGTCCGGTGGAGTGATAGGCCGGGTGGGATTCGCGTTCGAGCACGATGACCCGGCCGTGGGGCGCGAGCCAGTAGCCGGTGGAGGCACCGGCGATACCGCCACCGATGATGATGAAATCTGCTGGGGTCATGAAGTTCTCCTGTGGAGACGGTACAGGGCGTTCGGAGGACCTGTGGGAGCGGGCTTGCTCGCGAAGGCGTCAACGCATTCAACATGGATGTGGCTGACACACCGCTTCGCGGGCAAGCCCGCTCCCACAGGGATCGAGTGGTGTCAGTCTTGGACGCATAACCGGTAAAGCGCATTCGCCAGCGCAACATCCTCCAGTCCCAGGCCGATGGAGCGGAAGAACACATGGCGTTCATAGTTCGGAAGCGCAACCCGTTCGCTGAGCAGCTCCGGCAAGTCGCCGACGATGTGCGATGCATCCCAGCCATGCTGCTCGCCGGCGATCAGCATTTCTCCGGCCGAAGCCGGCGTGGTCTGACGATAGTCGCAGAACACATCCATGTCATTGAGGCTTTGTGGCGGCACCTCATGGGCCCGCGGGGCGTTGGTGCTGATGGACGTGATCAGTGCCGGTTTGCCCAGTGTTCTCGGATCAAGCACTGCATTGGCCGAGGAGGTGCAGAGCATCACTACATCGGCGTCACGCACCGCCGCTTCGAGAGAGTCGGTAATTTCCAGGCGTGGGTCCAAATCAGCGATCAAACTCATCTCCTGCGCTGTTTTCGTCTTCAGGCCCGGCGAGTAAAGGCGTATGCCTTCCCAGTCCCGCAGTCCCTGGACGTAACGCACATGAGCCCGCGCCACCGCGCCGCTGCCGATAACAGCCAGGCGCCGGGCCTGCCTCGGGGCGAGGGCATCGACCGCGACGGCCGTGGTGGCGGCGGTGCGGGCAGTTGTCAGCTCGGCGGCATCGCACAGCAGCAGCGGCTGCCCGGTCTGCATTGACATCAGCAAGGTCCACGCAGTGACCAGCGGACCTTGTTCGCCGACGATATAGGGCGAGGTCTTGACCCCGTACACCTGATCTTCTGACAACACGCCCAGATAATTGATGAAATCCCCGGCGCCCTTGGGAAACACAACCAGCTGTTGGGGCGGTTGAACCGCCAGCCCGGCGGCGAGGTCACGGAACAGCTTGCGCAGGATCTGCGGTACATCGACGTGTACGAGCAGTTCTCGGGCTTGGGCGTGGATCATCACAACGGGTGTGCTGGGCATCGTGGACTCCGGGATGCATTTTAAACTTATTTGTCCATTATGGACTTTTAGTTTAATCGGGCAATATCCCGGGCAAAAAAAACGCAGCCAGAGTGGCTGCGCTTTTGAGACGTGCGGCGAGCGTCAGGAACGCTTGCGTTCGACCGGCCGCAAAAGGTGGGTAGGCGGCATTTCGCAGCTGATTTTGCGACCCAGCAACGCCTCGATGGACGGGAGCTGATAGGAGTCGTCCTCACCGGCGAAGCTGATGGACACGCCCTCGGCGCCTGCGCGACCGGTTCGACCGATGCGGTGCACGTAGTCGTCGGGGACTTCCGGCAGGGTGAAGTTGATCACATGGCTGATACCATCGATGTGAATGCCGCGACCGGCGACATCGGTAGCCACCAGCACGCGGATCTTGCCTTCACGAAAGCCTTCCAGCGTCTTGATGCGCTTGTGCTGTGGCACGTCGCCCGACAGTTGCGCCGCGTTGACGCCATCGCGTACCAGGCGCTCCTCGATGCGTCGCACCTCGTCCTTGCGGTTGGCAAACACCATTACCCGCTCCCAACCGTTGTCGTTGATCAGGTTGTAGAGCAGCTTGTATTTGTCGGCACCGGCCACTGCATAGATGTGTTGCTCGACGTTTTCACTGGCGACGTTCTCGGCTTCGATTTCGACGATGGCCGGGTCGGTGGTCCATTGCTTGGCGAGGTTCATCACGTCGTCGGTGAAGGTGGCGGAGAACAGCAACGTCTGGCGTTCGCTTTTGGGTGGCGTCTGGCGAATGATCTGGCGAACCTGCGGGATGAAGCCCATGTCGAGCATGCGGTCGGCTTCGTCCAGCACCATCACTTCGACCATGTCCAGGTGCACATCGCCGCGCTGATTGAAATCCAGCAGGCGGCCCGGCGTCGCGACCAGGATGTCGCAGTGACGGGCTTCAAGCTGCTTGAGCTGTTTGTCGAAGTCCATGCCGCCGACGAAGGTCATGACATTGAGGCCGGTGTACTTGGTCAGGTCGACGGCGTCCTTGGCGATCTGCACCACCAGCTCGCGGGTCGGGGCGATGATCAAGGCTCTCGGCTCGCCCATGTAGCGCTCCTTGGGCGGAGGCGTCTGCAGCAATTGGGTGATGGTGGAAATCAGGAACGCGGCGGTCTTGCCGGTCCCGGTCTGGGCACGGCCGATCGCGTCCTTGCCCGCCAAGGTGTAACCCAGCACCTGCGCCTGGATCGGCGTGCAGTAGGGGAAGCCGAGGTCCTGGATGGCATGCATCAGTTCCGGGGCGAGCTTGAAATCATGGAAGCGCGTCTTGCCTTCCTGAGGTTCTACGACGAAGTCCTCGAGCTTCCACGCGACGACCGGCGGCTTGGGCGCGCGTTCGCGGCGTGGCTTGGAGGGTTCACTGCGTGGCTTTTGCGACGCCTTGGCGGTGACAGGCTGGGCTGCGGGCTCTTTCGTCTCTGCAACAGGTGCGGGCCGACGCGATTGCTGTGGCGCTTCGGTGCGGCTCGGGCCGGGGACGGGAGCGCTGGGTGCGAGCTGCTCGGCCTCGCTTTTACCGAACATCTTCTTGAGTGCTTTGAGCACGGTCATCTCATCGATTGGTTAAGGAATGTACGCCGGCCAGTGTAATGCAAGAAACGGGCGCGGCGTAGTGTGTTCATCAACAGCTGGGCATAGTGAACTGCCGCTCAGCGCAACCGCTCGGTCAGCCAGGTGCCGATGTCGCGAATCTCTTCGGGTAACACTTCGTGCCCCATTGGGTATTCCTGCCATGTCACGGTGACACCATGCTGCTTCAGATACTCCTTCGCGGTCCGTCCCATGGGGTTGAGCACCACTTCGTCGTATTGTCCATGCAGTGCCAGCACCGGAATGCGCTGCTGGCTGGCTGACAACTGTAACTGCTCACTGAACGTCGGTGCATAAGTAGACAGGGCGATCACACCTCCCAATGGTCCCTCCCATTTCAGGAATGCCGTGTGATAGACCACTGCGCCGCCTTGGGAGAAGCCCGCCAGGAAAATCCGCGAGGCGTCTATTCCGCTGGCTCGCTGGGTTTCGACCAGGTCGATGACCCGCTGGGCCGACACTTCCAACTGTTGTTCGTCAATAGCGCGCGCCGGGCTCAGCGCCCGGATGTCGTACCAGCTGGGCATGGCATAACCGCCATTGATCGTTACCGGCTGGGTCGGTGCCTGAGGTAGAACGAAACGTGTGGTGAGCAGACTTTGCTGCAGCATTTCGGCTACCGGCAGAAAGTCAAAACGATCGGCACCCAGGCCGTGGAGCCAGATAACACACGCATCGGCAGTGCCGCTGGGCTCGAGAATCAAGGGGTCGGTCATGGTTGTGCTCCAAATCTGTGCGGGTGCGCCCAATCAGTGCGTGATTGCGGTGCAAGTCCGGTGCCTCAGTTAATTAGATGTCGCAAAGTTGAAAGTTTTTGTCTTGACGACTTTTACAAGGGCCAAGCGCAGCGCTCTGGTACGGGCTTTGCTATGGGGTAGCTGAGTGATGATTCTTAGGCTACGCGGTAACACTATCAGTTCGACGCGACGCATGGGATATCAGAAATCCGGTGATGGATGTTCGCCAATAGCCGCTACGGGCTTCGCGAACGTGAAGGGCTACAGCCCGTTCGGCCGATTGGTGAGAAATGAGCATGGCCGTTTGATTGCGGGCATCTCATCAATAGACTCATAGCGAAGGTCCAGACGTCGGTTGACCCTAGAAAAAGCCAACAAGGGTCGGCAATGCCCCAAAAGGGTGCGACAGGACTCGAGCTCCGACACAACAAGAGCAAAACTGGAGGTTTGAATGAAGTTACTGAAATCCACCCTGGCTGTCGTGACCGCAGCAGCAGTGCTCGGTGTCAGCGGGTTCGCACAGGCGGGTGCGACCCTGGACGCCGTGAAGAAAAGAGGCGAAGTGCGCTGCGGCGTGAGTGATGGCCTGCCGGGTTTCTCGGTGCCTGATTCCAACGGCAAGATTGTCGGTATCGATGCTGACTTCTGCCGTGCCGTGGCCGCCGCGGTATTCGGCGATGCGACCAAGGTCAAGTTCAGCCAGTTGAACGCCAAGGAGCGCTTCACCGCGCTGCAGTCCGGCGAAATCGACGTGCTCTCGCGCAACTCCACCATGACCAGCTCCCGTGACGCGGGCATGGGCCTGAAATTCCCGGGCTTCATTACTTATTACGATGGCATCGGTTTCCTGGCCAACAGCAAGCTGGGCGTCAAGAGCGCCAAGGAACTGGACGGTGCGACCATCTGTATCCAGGCCGGTACCACCACCGAGCTGAACGTTTCCGACTACTTCCGCGCCAATGGCCTGAAGTACACCCCGATCACCTTCGACACTTCCGATGAAAGCGCCAAGTCGCTGGAATCCGGTCGTTGCGACGTGCTGACCTCCGACAAGTCCCAACTGTTCGCCCAGCGCAGCAAGCTGGCCTCGCCGAAGGACTACGTGGTGCTGCCGGAAACCATTTCCAAGGAGCCTCTGGGCCCGGTCGTGCGTAATGGCGACGACGAGTGGCTGGCCATCGTGCGCTGGACCGGCTACGCCCTGCTCAACGCTGAAGAAGCTGGCGTGACTTCGAAGAACGTCGAAGCTGAAGCCAAGTCCACCAAGAACCCTGACGTCGCTCGTATGCTGGGCGCCGACGGTGAATACGGCAAGGACCTGAAACTGCCGAAAGACTGGGTCGTTCAGATCGTCAAGCAAGTCGGCAACTACGGTGAAATGTTCGAGCGCAACCTCGGCAAGAGCACTCCGCTGGAAATCGATCGCGGCCTGAACGCGCTGTGGAACGCTGGCGGCATCCAATACGCACCACCAGTGCGCTGATGGTTCTATCACCCGGTGGGCCAACCACCGGGTGATGTTCTGTTCCATTTCTTGCGGGGCACTTCATGCAAAATTCAGTCGGCGCACCTAAGCAGAGGCTCAGCCTCAGCGATCCACGAGTGCGTGCGTGGGTATTTCAGATCGTCACGGTCGTGGCGGTTATTTCGCTGGGCTGGTATCTGTTCGATAACACACAGACCAACCTTCAGCACCGGGGCATTACCTCCGGTTTCGGCTTCCTGGAGCGCAGTGCCGGGTTCGGCATCGCTCAACACCTGATCGATTACACCGAGGCGGACAGTTATGCCCGCGTCTTTGTCATCGGGTTGCTCAATACACTGCTGGTGACGTTCATCGGCGTAATACTGGCAACCATCCTGGGGTTCATCATCGGCGTTGCCCGCTTGTCGCAGAACTGGATCATCTCCAAGCTGGCAACCGTTTATGTAGAGGTTTTCCGTAACATTCCGCCGCTGCTGCAAATCCTGTTCTGGTATTTCGCAGTCTTCCTGAGCATGCCGGGACCGCGTGCCGCTCACAATATCGGCGACACCTTCTTTGTCAGCAGCCGGGGCCTGAACATGCCGGCGGCGATGGTGACCGACGGGTTCTGGCCGTTCGTGATCAGCATCGTGCTGGCGATTGTCGCCATCGTGCTGATGAGCCGCTGGGCCACCAAGCGCTTCGAGGAAACCGGCGAACCGTTTCACAAATTCTGGGTCGGCCTGGCCTTGTTCCTGGTCATCCCGGCGCTGTGCGCGCTGATGTTCGGTGCCCCGGTGCACTGGGAAGTTCCGCAGCTCAAGGGCTTCAACTTTGTCGGCGGCTGGGTGTTGATTCCCGAACTGCTGGCCTTGACCCTGGCACTGACGGTGTACACCGCGGCGTTCATCGCCGAGATCGTGCGGTCGGGCATCAAGTCGGTCAGCCATGGCCAGACCGAAGCGGCGCGCTCCCTGGGGCTGCGCAATGGTCCGACGCTGCGCAAGGTGATCATTCCGCAGGCCCTGAGGGTGATCATCCCGCCGCTGACCAGCCAATACCTGAACCTGGCGAAAAACTCTTCCCTGGCAGCCGGTATCGGTTACCCGGAAATGGTGTCGTTGTTCGCCGGCACGGTGTTGAACCAGACCGGCCAGGCCATCGAGGTGATCGCGATCACCATGAGCGTGTACCTGGCGATCAGTATCAGCATTTCCTTGCTGATGAACTGGTACAACAAGCGCATTGCGCTGATCGAGCGGTGAGGAAACGCGCATGACATCCCATACTTTCAAACCTGACATGCCTCCACCGAGCAGTAGCATCGGTGTGGTGGCGTGGATGCGCGCGAACATGTTCTCCAGCTGGATCAACACGCTGTTGACGCTGTTCGCGTTCTACCTGATCTACTTGATCGTTCCGCCGTTGGTGCAATGGGCGATCCTGGATGCCAACTGGGTGGGCACCACCCGGGCCGATTGCACCAAGGAAGGCGCCTGCTGGGTGTTCATCCAGCAACGTTTCGGCCAGTTCATGTACGGCTACTACCCGGCGGACCTGCGCTGGCGCGTGGACCTCACCGTATGGCTGGCCGTGATCGGCGTGGCCCCGCTGTTCATCTCGCGCTTCCCGCGCAAGGCGATCTACGGCCTGAGCTTCCTGGTGTTGTACCCGATCACTGCCTGGTGCCTGCTGCATGGCGGCGTGTTTGGTCTGGACACCGTGGCGACCAGCCAATGGGGCGGCCTGATGCTGACCCTGGTAATTGCCACGGTCGGTATCGTCGGCGCCCTGCCGCTGGGTATCGTCCTGGCCTTGGGCCGTCGCTCGAATCTGCCGGCTATCCGCGTGGTCTGCGTGACGTTCATCGAGTTCTGGCGTGGCGTGCCGTTGATCACGGTGCTGTTCATGTCGTCGGTGATGCTGCCGTTGTTCCTGCCCGAGGGCATGAACTTTGACAAGCTGCTGCGGGCGCTGATCGGGGTGATCCTGTTCCAGTCCGCCTACATCGCCGAAGTGGTGCGTGGTGGTCTGCAAGCCATTCCCAAAGGGCAGTACGAAGCGGCCGCGGCGATGGGCCTGGGTTACTGGCGCAGTATGGGCCTGGTGATTCTGCCGCAAGCCCTGAAGCTGGTGATCCCGGGGATCGTCAACACCTTCATTGCGTTGTTCAAGGACACGAGTCTGGTGATCATCATCGGCCTGTTCGACCTGCTCAACAGCGTGAAACAAGCTGCCGCCGACCCCAAATGGCTGGGCATGGCCACTGAAGGCTATGTATTCGCCGCCCTGGTGTTCTGGATTTTCTGTTTTGGTATGTCGCGCTATTCCATGCATCTGGAACGCAAGCTCGACACAGGCCACAAGCGTTAGGAGTTGACTCATGAGTGAAGCAATCAAAAAGCCTGTGGGCCCTGAAGGCATTATTCAGATGCAGGGCGTAAACAAGTGGTACGGCCAGTTCCACGTGTTGAAAGACATCAACCTGAACGTCACCCAGGGCGAGCGTATCGTGCTGTGCGGTCCGTCGGGTTCGGGCAAGTCCACCACCATCCGCTGCCTCAACCGTCTGGAAGAGCACCAGCAGGGCCGCATCGTGGTCGATGGTGTGGAACTGACCAACGACCTCAAGCAGATCGAAGCGATCCGCCGCGAAGTCGGCATGGTGTTCCAGCACTTCAACCTGTTCCCGCATCTGACCATTCTGCAGAACTGCACCCTGGCGCCGATGTGGGTACGCAAGATGCCCAAGCGCAAGGCCGAGGAAATCGCCATGCATTACCTGGAACGCGTGCGCATTCCAGAGCAGGCACACAAGTACCCAGGGCAGCTTTCCGGTGGTCAGCAGCAGCGCGTGGCGATCGCTCGTGCCCTGTGCATGAAGCCGAAAATCATGCTGTTCGATGAGCCGACCTCGGCGCTTGACCCGGAGATGGTGAAAGAAGTACTCGACACCATGATCGGCCTGGCCGAAGACGGCATGACCATGCTGTGCGTGACCCACGAAATGGGCTTCGCCCGCACCGTGGCCAACCGCGTGATCTTTATGGACAAGGGCGAAATCGTCGAGCAGGCCGCGCCGAACGACTTCTTCGACAACCCGCAGAGTGATCGGACCAAGCTGTTCCTGAGCCAGATCCTGCATTGATCGGCAGGTCATGAAAAATAAACCCGGACTTGTCCGGGTTTGTTTTTTGTATGTTTCGCTTCAAGGCGCCAACACGGTTTCCCGTTCCGGGTAACGTTCAAGCAACAATTGCCGCAAGTCGGCCCCTTCGTTCAACACCTGGATCTCGGCCAGCAGATGGGGGTGGCGATCCAGCAGGCGCATCAGCGTGAGCAACGGCTGGGGTGGGGACACTTCCCCTCGCTCGTAGCGGGAAAAGGCATTGTGTCCAGCGCCGGACAGCAGTTTGACGGCCTCTTTCTGCGTGAGGTGCAGTTTGCGGCGGATACGCTTGATCTCGGCGGCCACTGCTTGGACACAGTCTTCGAGCAATTGATCGCTGGCCTTGGCGTAGCGTTGTGCGCTGTCAGTGTCATGATCGAATTCGATCTCGCCGCAGGCCTGGCATTCCCACCCGGAGATGTCGTGCACCTGCCGCGCCACCTGCTTGTAGTCGACGGTAAAGCTACGGCCTTCGAAATGGTGCATCGCATCATGGGCGCCGCAGCTGACGCATTGTTGTTTTTTCATGGGTTTCTCTCCTTGAAGGAGACTACAGGGTGTCCACCGCCGGGGCGGTACGTCACCTTGATGTAAATCTCCAGGTCCTGAAATGTCGTGTGGTAAACGTCCTGCCAGATTCGGTGAGCGGCATAGGTCGTCATCGATTTTTGAAGCATTCGAGGGGCCAGCCCTTCGATGATTCGTAGCATCCGAGTCAGGTTCAAACCCATTCTCCGAGCGCCTTCCCATGCGCTCATCGTGAAGGCCTTGTATCCCAGCCTGCTGACTTCTGCCTTGACCACCGCCAAGTCGTAATGGGGTGTGTTCTTTTCCATAAGAAATCGATGCCTTGTTTTATAAATTACCCATATGGGGTGGTTTTGCCAATCTAAAAATGACGCTCCTTTTGCTGCCTTCCAAACCTAGGCCCTTGTTCGCTCAGAAGAACCTGACTAACATGTCAGAAATTTCATCCCTTAAACGGGTGAAAGAACGAGCCTCATGTCTGATATTTCTCCGCTACCTCAGCGCTGGCCGGCCAGCCGCTGGAGCGGTTCAACGCCTGCAACGGTGCATCACCGCTGGTTTTCGCCATGCGGTTGCCTTCAAGCCCCAGAGTTTTCCATGTCCCGCGATTTGCTTGACCACACTGCCTCGACGGCGCCCAAGCGCGCTGCCGAACTCGAAGAACTGTTGATCGATGCCGAAGCCGATGACGAGCAGGTCCAGGCGCATCCGCAGGTGCAGCGGCCCTGGTTGCTGCTGCTCGGGTTGATTCTGGTGGCGCTGAACCTGCGTCCAGCGCTATCGAGCATGGCGCCGTTGCTCAGCGAGGTCTCGAAAAGCCTTGGCCTGTCGGCCGCCCAGGCCGGTTTGCTGACGACGCTGCCGGTGCTTTGCCTCGGCCTGTTCGCGCCGCTGGCCCCAGTGCTGGCGCGGCGCTTCGGTGCCGAACGTGTGGTGCTGGGGATTTTATTGACGCTTGCTGGCGGGATCGTCCTGCGCAGTTCGTTCGGCCAGGTGGGACTGTTCGCCGGCAGCATCCTGGCCGGCGCCAGTATTGGCGTGATCGGCGTACTGTTGCCAGGTATCGTCAAGCGCGACTTCGCCCGGCAGGCTGGCACCATGACCGGCGTCTACACCATGGCGTTGTGCCTGGGCGCCGCGATGGCTGCCGGGGCGACGGTGCCGTTGAGCGAGCAGTTGAACCATAGTTGGAACCTGGGCCTGGGTTTCTGGATGGTGCCGGCGTTGTTGGCGGTAGTGTGCTGGTTGCCCCAGGTGGGCCAGAAGCAGGGCGCCCATCAGGCGGCCTATCGGGTACGCGGCCTGTTGCGTGATCCGCTGGCCTGGCAGGTGACGTTGTACATGGGGCTGCAATCGTCCCTGGCCTATATCGTGTTCGGCTGGCTGCCGTCGATTCTCATCGGCCGTGGTCTGACCCCGACCCAGGCCGGACTGGTGCTGTCGGGCTCGGTCATCGTTCAGTTGGTAAGTTCACTGGCCGCACCCTGGCTGGCGACTCGTGGCCAGGACCAGCGGCTGGCCATTGTCACGGTCATGGTCATGGTGTTGGGTGGACTGTTTGGCTGCCTCTACGCGCCCCTCGAAGGTTTGTGGGGCTGGGCGGTCCTGCTTGGCCTGGGACAGGGCGCGACGTTCAGCCTGGCGCTAACGCTGATTGTGCTGCGCTCACGGGACGCCCATGTGGCTGCGAACCTCTCCAGCATGGCCCAGGGCTTTGGTTATACGTTGGCGTCCCTGGGACCGTTCGCCGTCGGCGTGGTGCACGACTGGACCGGTGGATGGCAAGCCCTGGGTTGGATTTTCGGTCTCATCGGCCTGGGCGCAATCATCGCTGGCATCGGTGCGGGCCGGGCGGTGTATGTCGGGGTCAGCAGTGAGAAAGTCACCGACCTTCGCTGATGTTATTTTCATGGCTAATGACAGTAGTGTTCCTCGTGGCGGCAGATTATTGTGCCGGGTCTACAGGAACATTTTCGGAGTCTGTCTATGAGTGACGCCCATAACGCCTTGATCACCCGGTTCTACCAGGCCTTCCAGCGCCTGGACGCCGAAGCCATGAGTGCCTGCTATACCGACGACGTGGTATTCAGCGATCCGGCGTTCGGCGAACTGCGCGGGCGCGATGCGGGCGATATGTGGCGCATGCTCACCACCCGCGCCAAGGACTTCTCGCTGACCTTCGATAACGTGCGCAGCGACGAGCGTTCCGGTGGCGCTCATTGGGTGGCGACCTACCTCTTCAGCCAGACCGGTAACATCGTGATCAACGATATCCAGGCTCGCTTCGTTTTTCGCGACGGCAAGATCTGCGAGCACCACGACAGCTTTGATTTGTGGCGCTGGTCCCGCCAGGCATTGGGCACCAAAGGCTTGTTGCTGGGCTGGACGCCGCTGGTGCGCAATGCCGTCCGGGCACAGGCACTCAAGGGGCTACGGGCGTTCCAGGCCAGTCGCTGATAAGATCGCGGCTTGTTTCCTTCGTGCCTGTAGATGTATTCGTGACGACTGACGACTCATCCTCCGCGCAGCCTGTGCAAGCCATGGCCGAGCCGGGCAAGCCCTGGTTCGTCTATCTGGTACGGGCCGCCAATGGCTCGCTGTATTGCGGTATCAGCGATGATCCTGTGCGGCGTTTCGCCAAACATCAGAGTGGCAAAGGCGCACGTTTCTTTCTTTCCAGCCCGGCGGTGGCGCTGGTGTACACCGAAGCCTGTCGCGACAAGGGCGAAGCGTTGCGCCAGGAGCGCTTGATCAAGAAGCTCAAGAAAAGCGCCAAGGAATGTCTGGTGGCGAGTGCGCCGTTGCTTCATCAGCCGCGCTGATACACCTTCATCAGGCGGGTAGGCTTATCCATGGGGGGCGCGCTAAGCTGCAGGACCTCATTCTTGCAGCGGCCAATCCCATGTCAGAACTGATTCTCCACCATTACCCGACGTCCCCTTTCGCCGAAAAAGCCCGCTTGTTGCTGGGTTTCAAAGGCCTGTCCTGGCGTTCGGTCAATATCCCGCCAATGATGCCAAAACCCGATCTGACGGCGTTGACCGGCGGCTACCGCAAGACGCCGGTTTTGCAGATCGGCGCGGATATTTATTGCGACACGGCTCTGATCGCTCGACGACTGGAGCAGGAAAAGGCCACGCCGTCGCTGTTTCCCGAAGGTCGGGAAATGATCGCGGTATCTTTTGCGGCCTGGGCAGATTCGGTGGTGTTCCAGCATGCGGTAAGCCTGGTGTTCCAGCCTGAGTCCATGGCCGTGCGTTTCGCCAAGTTGTCGCCTGAGGCGATCAAGGCGTTCATCGCTGACCGCGCTGGACTATTCAGCGGTGGCTCGGCCTCGCGCTTGTCTGCCGAGCAGGCCAAGCATCAGTGGCCGACGATCATGGCGCGGCTCGAGCAGCAGTTGCAGCGCGAAGAGGGCGATTTCCTGCTGGGCGATCCGTCGATTGCCGATTTCGCCATGGCTCATCCGCTGTGGTTCCTCAAAGGCACGCCGGTGACTTCGCCATTGGTGGATGCGTATCCGGCCGTCTCGGCCTGGCTGGCGCGGGTGTTGGCTTTCGGCCATGGTGCGTCGAGTGCGATGAGTTCCGAAGAGGCCCTTGAAGTGGCTCGGAGCGCCACACCGGCAGTGCTCCCGGATGAACTGTTCAATGACCCGAATGGTTTTTTGGCGGGGCAACAGGTGACCATTTCAGCGACTGATTACGGCGTTGATCCTGTAGCCGGGGAATTGTTGTTTGCCGGGAATGAAGAACTGATCCTGCGCCGTGAAGACGCGCGTAGCGGGAGGGTGCATGTGCACTTTCCAAGGATAGGGTTCAAAATTTTTGCGAAAACTTGAATATGAGTTAAATGACGGGAGGCCCTTGTTTCTAAGGGCGCCCCTGAGTATTTATTGTTCAAATATAGAACAATAGATCTTGGCCGTAACCTGACGAATCCGTGGGGTTCGAACAGATTCCGCCTATTATTAACACTGCGCCGGAATTTTGGTGGCTTGCCTGATTGAGATTTAATGTGGTGGCAAAATTTCCATCGGAATCGCATATGGCGGTTCCAAGAATGGCGGTTTTGTTGTTGGTTTCCCAAATGGTTACTGCGCTGTTTGGGTGACCTCTGCCAGTGACGTAAGGAGGGTTGTTTCCTGTGCTATTTGGCGCAGGGCTAGTAAAGACGGGGGCTTGAAGAGTCATTTCTTTCTCCGATTGCTCTGGGTTTAATATTAAGAGGGCTTTAATTCCTCTAACTATTAGGTTATGCAGTAGCTTGGATGCGGAGTACTGTCAGAGTTGACAGTTTTTTATAATGGATCGCGATTAAGCCATCTGGCGCTGTATTGTTCAAACATCCCGCTCATGCCTCGATGTTGTGTTCACACAATAGAGCAGGTTGCGTAGTGCCAGCGCCCAGCACTACTTCGGCAAAAAAATGCTCAGTTACGGCGCTTGAGCTGATCAGTCAAGGACGTCGGCAGCCCCTTGATGATCAACGTGCCGGCTTCTTCGTCATATTCGATTTTGGAGCCCAGCAGGTGAGCCTCGAAGCTGATGGACAAGCCTTCGGCACGGCCGGTGAAGCGGCGGAATTGGTTGAGGGTACGTTTATCCGCCGGGATCTCGGGCGACAGGCCGTAGTCCTTGTTGCGGATATGATCGTAAAACGCTTTCGGACGGTCTTCGTCGATCAGCCCGGAGAGTTCTTCCAGGCCCACCGGCTCGCCTAGCTTGGCCTGGCTGCTGGCGTAATCCACCAGGGCCTTGGTCTTTTCCCGGGCGTCGTCTTCAGGCAGGTCTTCGCTTTCGACGAAGTCGCTGAAGGCCTTGAGTAACGTGCGAGTCTCGCCGGGGCCGTCGACGCCTTCCTGGCAGCCGATGAAGTCGCGGAAATACTCGGAAACCTTTTTGCCGTTCTTGCCCTTGATGAAAGAAATGTACTGCCTGGATTGTTTGTTGTTCTGCCACTCTGACACGTTGATCCGCGCCGCCAGGTGCAACTGGCCCAGGTCCAGGTGACGGGACGGGGTGACGTCCAGCTCGTCGGTCACCGCCACGCCTTCGCTGTGGTGCAGCAGGGCGATCGCCAGGTAGTCGGTCATGCCCTGTTGGTAATGGGCGAACAACACGTGGCCGCCCACTGACAGGTTGGACTCTTCCATCAGCTTCTGCAGGTGTTCCACCGCCACGCGGCTGAACGCCGTGAAATCCTTGCCACCGTCCAGGTACTCCTTCAGCCAGCCGCTGAACGGATGCGCCCCGGACTCGGCATGGAAAAAACCCCAGGCCTTGCCTTGCTTGGCGTTGTAGCTCTCGTTGAGGTCGGCAAGCATGTTCTCGATGGCCGTGGACTCTGCCAGCTCGGAGTCTCGGGCGTGGAGCACTGCGGGGGTGCCGTCGGGTTTTTTGTCGATCAGGTGGACGATGCAATGACGGATCGGCATGGGCTTCTCGGCTGTTGAAAAGAGAGGAGGGCGTGCTCCCCGAAAAAGCCGCAGTGTACCGCAACCGCTGGTTTTGGCGCGCCGCGAAGGGACTTTCGGACCCATCCGACACGCCATATGCATTTTTTTACCGATTTAGCGCAATAAAGCTGACCAAATGGGTAGCTAAGGGCGGATATTTCACAGGCGTTGTGCTAGTTTTGCCCGGTCTTACGCGAAGGCACAGCGTAAAGCGTGCATTCAGCATGTGTCAGGTCGAACCAAACCCGGATTTCGGCATCTATTACCCCGACCCGTCGTGGTGATGACCGAGGGCGCCTGATCCGAGGAATCGGGCTCGATGGCTGACATTGCACACTGCAATCCATATGAATTTGATAGGGAAGGAACACTACATGGCTCTTACTAAAGACCAACTGATCAATGATATCGCCGAAAGCTCCGGCGCATCGAAAGCCGTTGCGCGTAACGCCCTGGAGCAACTGAGCCAAATCGTTGCTGATCAGCTGGAAAATGGCAGTGAAATCACCTTGCCAGGCATCGGCAAGCTGAAAGTCACCGAGCGTCCTGCCCGTACCGGCCGCAACCCTTCGACTGGCGCTGCCATCGAAATCGCCGCCAAGAAAGTGGTCAAGTTCGTTCCAGCCAAAGCGCTGAACGACAGCATCAACAAGTAAGACTTCGTTTCAAGGAAAGCCGTGCTGCGGAGCGATCCGGGCACGGTTTTTTGTTGCCTTGCAAAAGCTGGTCGGCCTGATATGCCCCCCTGTAGGAGCGAGCCTGCTCGCGATGACGGCGGGTACATTCAACATTGATGCAGGCTGACCCACCGCTATCGCGAGCAGGCTCGCTCCCACAGCGGGCATTGTTTTACATCAGGGCCGTCATTGCTTGCTGATCCAACGCACCTGCCGCCAGGCTTGCTGATGCGCCTCGGTGTGAAACGTCCAGGCCACGAAGCGGCTTTGCTTCTGCCCCTGGGACATCTCCACCACCTGGCTGTGTTGCGCGCCGGCTTTTTTCAGCGCCGCCTGGATCGCCGGCAGGTTCGACGCCTTCGACACCAGTGTGCTGAACCACAGCACCTGTCGGGCGACCTGTGCGCTCTCGGCGATCAATTGCGTCACGAAGCGGGCTTCTCCACCCTCGCACCATAGTTCGGCCGCCTGGCCGCCGAAGTTCAACACCGGCAGTTTGCGTTTCGGATCGGCCTTGCCCAAGGCGCGCCATTTGCGCTGGCTGCCCTTGGTAGCTTCCTCCAGGGACGCATGGAAGGGCGGATTGCACATCGTCAGGTCGAACCGCTCGGTTTCGTCCAGCAGCCCCAGCAGGATCTGCTTGCGATCAGTCTGTTGGCGCAGTTGGATAGCCTTGTTCAACCCGTTTGACTGGACAATCGCCTTGGCCGAGGCGATGGCCGTCGGATCGATGTCCGAACCCAGGAAGTGCCAGCGGTAATCGCTGTAGCCAATCAGCGGATACACACAATTGGCGCCGGTGCCGATGTCCAACACCTTCACTGCCGCACCCCGCGGAATTTCTCCTTCGTTGTGGCTGGCGAGCAGATCGGCAAGAAAATGCACATAGTCCGCACGGCCAGGCACGGGAGGGCACAGGTAGTTGGTTGGAATGTCCCAATGGGCGATGCCATAGAAGGACTTGAGCAGCGCTCGGTTGAACACACGCACCGCCTCGGGGCTGGCGAAATCGATGCTTTCCTTGCCATACGGGTTGATGATCACGAACTTGGCCAGTTCCGGCGTGCTCTTGATCAGTGCCGGGAAATCATAGCGACCCTGGTGGCGGTTGCGCGGGTGCAGGCTGGCCTTTTCACGCTGAGCTGCGGGGGCGGGAGCGGGCTTCTTGCGTGCAGGTTTGGGTGTGCGGGGGGCGGTCATGGGCGGGTCGATTCGGGCGGTTCAGGAAGTGGCGGGCATTGTCCCATATCCAGACGGCCCTTGAGGCTTGCGCTGTTCAAATGTGGTAGCGGGCTTGCTCGCGAAAGCGGTATGCCAGTTAGTCAATGAGCTGACTGATCCAGCGTTTTCGCGAGCAAGCCCGCTCCCACAGGGGATTTTCGGTGATCGGGAGAAAGTGTCAGGCAGAAAAAAAGAGGCCACCAGGGCCTCCTTCTTTCGACGACGAATCGCCCTTACAGGCTAGAGATCCGCGCATGCTGCTCAGCCAGTTTGCCCAGGGCCTGTTCAGCCTCGGCCAGTTTGGCGCGTTCCTTCTCGATGACTTCAGCCGGCGCCTTATCGACGAAGCCGGCGTTGGACAGCTTGCCGCCCACACGCTGTACTTCACCCTTCAAGCGCAGGATTTCCTTGTCCAGACGGGCGAGTTCCGCCGTCTTGTCGATCAGGCCGGCCATCGGTACCAGCACTTCCATTTCCCCGACCAGAGCCGTGGCGGACAGAGGCGCTTCCTCGCCTGCTGACAGGACCGTCACCGACTCGAGCTTGGCGAGCTTCTTGAGCAGTGCTTCGTTTGCTTCCAGGCGACGCAGGTCTTCGGCGTTGGCGTTCTTGAGGAACAACGCCAGCGGCTTGCCCGGGCCGATGTTCATTTCGGCGCGGATGTTGCGCAGGCCCAGCATGAAGGTCTTGAGCCATTCGATGTCGTCTTCGGCAGCCGGATCGATGCGGGTTTCATTGGCCACAGGCCAAGGTTGCAGCATGATCGTCTTGCCTTGGACACCTGCCAGCGGTGCGACGCGCTGCCAGATTTCCTCGGTGATGAACGGCATGAACGGATGCGCCAGGCGCAGGGCCACTTCCAGGACTCTGACCAGGGTGCGGCGGGTGCCGCGCTGGCGCTCGAGCGGTGCATTTTCGTCCCACAGTACGGGCTTGGACAGTTCCAGGTACCAGTCGCAGTACTGGTTCCAGATGAACTCGTACAAGGCTTGTGCGGCCAGGTCGAAGCGGAACTGATCCAGCTGACGGGTCACTTCGGCTTCGGTACGTTGCAGCTGGGAGATAATCCAGCGATCCGCCAGGGTCAGTTCGTAAGCTTCGCCGTTCTGACCGCAGTCTTCGCCTTTGTCCAGCACGTAGCGCGCCGCGTTCCAGATCTTGTTGCAGAAGTTGCGGTAGCCTTCGACGCGGCCCATGTCGAACTTGATGTCGCGACCGGTGGACGCCAGCGAGCAGAAGGTGAAACGCAGGGCGTCGGTGCCATAGCTGGCGATGCCGTCGGCGAACTCTTCGCGGGTGGCTTTCTCGATCTTCTTCGCCAGTTTTGGCTGCATCAGGCCGGAGGTGCGCTTCTGGACCAGGGTTTCCAGATCGATACCGTCGATGATGTCCAGCGGGTCCAGGACGTTACCCTTGGACTTGGACATCTTCTGGCCCTGGCCGTCGCGCACCAGACCGTGCACGTAGACAGTCTTGAACGGTACCTGCGGCGTGCCGTCTTCGTTCTTCACCAGGTGCATGGTCAGCATGATCATCCGGGCGACCCAGAAGAAAATGATGTCGAAGCCGGTGACCAGCACGTCGGTGGAGTGGAATTTCTTCAGGAACTCGGTCTGCTGCGGCCAGCCCAGGGTCGAGAAGGTCCACAGGCCGGAGCTGAACCAGGTGTCGAGTACGTCGTTGTCCTGTTGCAGTGCAATGTCAGGGCCCAGGTTGTGCTTGGCGCGCACCTCGGCTTCATCGCGGCCGACATAGACCTTACCCGATTCGTCGTACCAGGCCGGAATGCGGTGGCCCCACCACAGCTGGCGGCTGATGCACCAGTCCTGGATGTCGCGCATCCACGAGAAGTACATGTTTTCGTATTGCTTGGGCACGAACTGGATGCGGCCATCTTCCACCGCAGCAATTGCCGGCTCGGCCAGGGGCTTGGTGGATACATACCATTGGTCGGTCAGCCACGGCTCGATGACGGTGCCGGAACGGTCGCCTTTCGGGACTTTCAGGCCGTGGTCGTCAACGCTGACCAGCAGGCCGGCGGCATCGAATGCGGCGACGATCTGCTTGCGTGCTTCGAAACGGTCCAGGCCGGAATATTCGGCCGGGATCTTGCCGTCGATGCTTTCGTTCAGGGTGCCGTCGAGATTGAACACCTGGGCGGCCGGCAAGACGTTGGCGTTCTTGTCGAAGATGTTCAGCAGCGGCAGGTTGTGGCGCTTGCCGACTTCGTAGTCGTTGAAATCGTGGGCCGGTGTGATCTTCACGCAGCCGGTGCCGAATTCAGGGTCGCAGTAGTCATCGGCGATGATCGGGATGCGGCGACCCACCAGCGGCAGCTCGACGAACTGGCCGATCAGGGCTTTGTAGCGCTCGTCGTTCGGGTTTACCGCCACGGCCGCGTCGCCGAGCATGGTTTCCGGACGCGTGGTGGCAACGATCAGGTAATCCTTGCCTTCGGCGGTCTTGGCGCCGTCGGCCAGCGGGTACTTCAGGTTCCAGAGGAAACCTTTTTCGTCGTGGTTTTCCACTTCGAGGTCGGAAATCGCGGTGTGCAGCTTGGTATCCCAGTTGACCAGGCGCTTGCCGCGATAAATCAAACCATCTTCGTGCAGGCGCACGAAAGCTTCCTTCACTGCTTCCGAGAGGCCGTCGTCCATGGTGAAGCGCTCGCGGCTCCAGTCCACGGACGAGCCCAGGCGACGGATCTGACGGCTGATATTGCCGCCGGACTCGTCTTTCCATTCCCAGACTTTTTCGAGGAATTTTTCGCGACCCAGGTCATGGCGATTCTGGCCCTGGGCTTCGAGGCGGCGCTCCACCAGCATCTGCGTGGCGATACCGGCGTGGTCGGTGCCCGGCTGCCACAGGGTGTCGCGACCCTGCATGCGGCGGAAACGGATCAGGGCGTCCATGATCGCGTTGTTGAAGCCGTGGCCCATGTGCAGGCTGCCGGTGACGTTCGGCGGCGGAATCATGATGGTGTAGGAATCGCCCGCGCCTTGCGGAGCGAAATAATTCTCGGACTCCCAGGTGTTGTACCAGGAAGTTTCAATGGCGTGCGGCTGGTAGGTCTTATCCATGCGCGGCGGGACCCTATTGGCATTTATTCAGGAAAAGCCGGGAAGTATAGCGGGCGGGGGAGATGCAAGCCACAGGCGCAGAGAGTGTGAACACTGCCCCCCTTGTGGGAGCCGAGCTTGCTCGCGATGACGGCGGCACATCCAGGATTGATGCAGGCTGGCCCGCCGCCATCGCGAGCAAGCTCGGCTCCCACAAGGGGTTACTCGTACTGGCTCAGCAGTCGCTCCATCCGCGCATCCAGCCGACGCTTGATTTCGGTTTCGATATGCGGGGCGAAGTCATCGATGACATCTTGCATGATCAACTGTGCGGCGGCGCGTAATTCGCGATCCAGGTGCAGCAGGGCGTCGGGGCCCTTGGGCTCGGCCCTGGGGACGGGTTTGGGTTCGGGCTGACCGTTGATTGGCTCGAACAGCAGGGGAATCTGTTCCTCGTGCACTGGAGGCTGTTCCACCGTCTCGGTCAGCAGTGGCGGCTGCAGATTATCGTCACCGAGCAGTTGGCGGATCGACTCTAGGTCATCCAACAGGTGCGGAGGCTTTTGCGGTGTCTTTGGAGTATCCATCGTAGGCTCAGAGTCGCTGTAAACGGTGGTCTTGCAGAGAATAGCCCTGTTCGCGGTAGAAACGGAAACTCTCCCGCGCGGCTTGCCGGATGGCCGGGTCTTCCACCACCACCTCCGCCACGCGGGCGAAGCGCTGAACGAAGGCCGGTACTTTCAGGTCAAGGTTGACCAGCAGGTCCTGGTGCTGGACGCAGTCGTCTCCCAGCCCCAACACGATCAGCCCGTCGGGTTCGTCTTCAGCGAGCCCGTGGGGAACGAAGCTTTCGCCTTTGAAAGACCATAGACGTGCGTCCAGCGCCTCGCGCTGGGCGGCATCGCTGCAATACAGGTAGATGCGATGACCCATGCGCCAGGCCTTTTCGGTGAGCTTGCAGGCAAAATCCAGCCGAGCCGCCGGGTCGGCGCTGGGCAGGATATAGAAATCGACTTTGGTCATTGCGGTTCCTGAGCCGCCGGGGACGCCGCCCGAAGG
Organism: Pseudomonas uvaldensis; assembly: GCF_021271205.1. GTDB lineage: Bacteria > Pseudomonadota > Gammaproteobacteria > Pseudomonadales > Pseudomonadaceae > Aquipseudomonas > Aquipseudomonas uvaldensis. Next base: position 410,550 of record NZ_JAIWKS010000004.1, on the reverse strand, counting down.
CGACGCCGGCGGTCATTGGTGTCAGGCCTTGGCGCGGTCCAGCAGGTACTGAGTCAGCAGGGGGACCGGACGACCGGTGGCGCCCTTGTCCTTGCCGCCACTGGTCCATGCCGTGCCGGCGATGTCCAGGTGCGCCCAGTTAAGGTTCTTGGTGAAGCGCGACAGGAAGCAGGCCGCCGTGATGGTCCCGGCTTTCGGGCCACCGATGTTGGCGATGTCGGCGAATGGGCTGTCCAGCTGTTCCTGGTACTCGTCGAACAGCGGCAATTGCCAGGCGCGGTCATCGGCTTGCTGGCCGGCGCTGAGCAGTTGGCCGATCAGTTCGTCGTTGTTACCCAACAGGCCAGAGGTGTGGGCACCCAGGGCCACCACGCAGGCACCGGTCAAGGTCGCGATGTCGATCACCGCTTGCGGCTTGAAACGCTCGGAGTAGGTGAGGGCGTCGCACAGCACCAGGCGACCTTCGGCGTCGGTGTTGAGGATCTCGACGGTCTGGCCGCTCATGGTGGTCACGATGTCGCCCGGGCGGGAAGCCGTGCCGCTGGGCATGTTCTCGGCGCAGGCCAGGATGCCCACCACGTTGATCGGCAATTGCAGCTCGAGCACGGCACGCAGGGTACCCAGCACGCTGGCGGCGCCCCCCATGTCGTATTTCATTTCATCCATGCCGGCGCCGGGCTTGAGGCTGATGCCACCGGTGTCGAAAGTGATGCCCTTGCCGACCAGCACATACGGCTTCTCGGATTTCTTGCCACCGTTGTATTGCATGACGATCAGGCGTGGCGGCTGGGCGCTGCCCTGGCCCACGGCGTAGAACGAGCCCATGCCGAGGTCCTTGATTTTCTTCTCGTCGAAGACTTCGACTTTCAGGCTCTTGAACGCTTTGCCCAGGGCCTTGGCCTGCTCACCCATGAACGTCGGATGGCAGATGTTCGGTGGCAGGTTGCCCAGGTCGCGGGTGAATGCCATGCCATTGGCGATTGCGGTGGCGTGGGTCACCGCGCGCTGGACTTCGGCCTGTGCGGCCTTGATGGTCAGCAGAGTGATTTTCTTCAGGGCGCGAGGTTCGGCTTTCTGACTCTTGAAACGGTCGAACTGGTATTCGCCGTCCAGCAGGGTTTCGGCCAGCAGCCGGGTCTTGCCATAGCTGTCGCGGCCCTTGACCACCAGCTCATCCAGCGCCAGGGCGGCGTCGCCACCGCCCAGACTCTTGAGGGTAGCCAGCACGCCGGCAATGATTTTGCGCAATGGCCGGTCGCCCAGCTCCGCCTCCTTGCCTACGCCCACCAGCAGTACACGCTCGGCTTTGAGGTTAGGCAGATTGTGCAGCAACAGGCTCTGGCCGACCTTGCCCGCGAGGTCGCCGCGCTTGAGCACGGCACTGATGGCGCCGCCACACAGGGCATCGAGCTGGGTGGCAACGGCACCGAGCTTGCGCTCCTCGCCGACGGCGACTACCAGCGTGGCGGTTTTCAACGTTTCTGGGCTGACGCTTTTTACAACCAGTTCCATGTCCGGATCCCTGAGTGAATGGTCAAGATGCCCGGCGCCGAGACAGTGGCGCGCAGAGCGAGCTTTTCTTTATTAGGCTCTGTACGAAAAGCCTTGATACTCGTTCATGCTGCGTTGAAAACAGCCTCGCAATGCTCATGTACTCCAGTACACTGCGCTTGCTCGGCTGTTTTCGCCTTGCCTGACCTTCGTCTCAAGACTTTTCATACAGAGCCTAGGAAGACGCCGGACTCGCCGGCGACAAAGGCCGCAGTTTGAACCCCCACGCCCGAGGCTGACAACCCTCGTCGGCCCTGACTTTACGGCTTTGAGCGCCGGTTTAAAGCGTGTGCAGTGACAGGCGCCTCCAATCACAGGATAATGCGGCTCTTTTTTCGGCGGCTTGCCGATAGGTTTGCTTGTTTGGCCCCTAGCCTGACAACCCTGGAGTGTCTGGTTTGATCGTCTTCCGTTATCTGTCCCGTGAAGTCCTGCTGACCCTGAGCGCGGTCAGCGCCGTGCTGCTGGTCATCATCATGAGCGGGCGCTTCATCAAGTATCTCGCCCAGGCCGCTTCCGGCGCCCTGGACCCAGGTTCCCTGTTCCTGATCATGGGATTCCGTCTGCCGGGCTTTTTGCAGTTGATCCTGCCGCTGGGGCTTTTCCTGGGGATCCTGTTGGCCTACGGTCGCCTGTACCTGGACAGCGAAATGACCGTGCTGTCGGCTACGGGCATGAGCCAGCAACGCCTGTTTCGCATCACCTTGTTCCCGGCAGCGCTGGTGGCGCTGCTGGTGGCCTGGTTGAGCCTGAGTCTGGCGCCCCAGGGGGCCAACCAGTTCCAGTTGCTGATCAATCAACAGGACGCCTTGACCGAGTTCGATACCCTGGTGCCAGGACGTTTCCAGGCCCTGCGCGACGGTACCCGTGTTACCTACACCGAACAGCTTTCCGATGACCGGGTCAACCTGGCCGGCGTCTTCATTACACAAAAGAACCTGTCTTCGGACACCAAGAAAGATCGCGGCATTTCCGTACTGGTGGCCGAGAAAGGGCGCCAGGAAATCAGGCCCGACGGCAACCGTTACCTGATCCTGGAAAACGGCTACCGCTACGACGGCAAGCCGGGGCAGGCCGATTACCGGGCCATCCAGTACGACACCTATGGTGTGCTGCTGCCCAAACCCGAGGTCAGCGAGGAAGTCACCGACCGTGACGCCATGCCGACCGCCAGCCTTCTGGGGAGCAATGACATCCGCGCCCGCACCGAGCTGCAATGGCGCCTGTCGCTGCCATTGCTGGTGTTTATCGTGACCCTCATGGCGGTTCCGCTGGCTCGGGTCAACCCGCGCCAGGGCCGTTTCCTCAAGCTGTTGCCGGCGATTCTTCTTTATATGGCTTACCTGACCATTTTGATTTCCGCCCGCAGCGCCCTGGAAAAAGGCAAGATCCCGCCGGCGCTGGGCCTGTGGTGGGTGCATTCGATTTTCCTGGTGATCGGCCTGGGGCTGCTCTACTGGGAGCCACTGCGCCTGAAGCTGGCCAGTCGCCGCAGCGCGCTGGAGGTGGCCCGTGGTTAAGCTCGACCGTTATATCGGCAGCAGCGTGTTCATGGCGATCCTCGCCGTGCTGGGGATTATCCTGGGCCTGGCGACCTTGTTTGCCTTCATCGATGAAATGAGCGATGTCAGCGATACCTATACCCTGGCTGACGTGGCCAGTTATGTGCTGCTGACCGCCCCGCGGCGTCTGTACGACATGCTGCCGATGGCGGCATTGATCGGCTGTCTGATCGGTCTGGGCAGCCTGGCCAGCAACAGTGAGCTGACCATCATGCGCGCCGCCGGCGTGTCCATCGGTCGGATCGTCTGGGCGGTCATGAAGCCGATGCTGATTCTGATGCTGGTAGGGGTGCTGATTGGCGAGTACATCGCTCCGGCTACCGAGAACACTGCCCAGGCCAACCGTTCCCTGGCCCAGGGTGGCGGCGATGCCCAGAGTGCCAAGCACGGTCTTTGGCACCGCCAGGGCGACGAGTTCATCCACATCAACTCGGTCCAGCCCAACGGCATCCTGTACGGTGTCACCCGTTATCGCTTCGACGATCAGCGACACATGCTGTCGTCGAGCTTCGCCAAGCGGGCCACTTTCGTCGAAGATCACTGGCAACTGAGCGGTGTCACCACCACCTTGTTCCATGACAAGCGTACCGAGGTGGTCGCGGCTCCCCAGGAACGCTGGGATGTGGCGCTCAGTCCACAGTTGCTCAGCACCGTGGTGATGGCACCGGAGTCCCTGTCGATTACCGGTTTGTGGGGGTACATCCACTACCTGGCCGACCAGGGATTGAACAACGGCCGCTACTGGCTGGCGTTTTGGGTCAAGGTGTTGCAACCGTTGGTCACCGCTGCCCTGGTGCTGATGGCGATTTCGTTCATCTTCGGCCCGCTGCGTTCGGTGACCCTCGGACAGCGGGTGTTCACCGGTGTGCTGGTGGGTTTCACCTTCCGTATTGCCCAGGACCTGCTGGGGCCATCGAGCCTGGTGTTCGGTTTTCCGCCTCTGTTGGCGGTGCTGGTGCCAGCCGGTGTCTGTGCGTTGGCGGGGCTGTGGTTGCTGCGCCGGGCGGGTTGATCCCAATTTCCGTGGCGAGCAGGCTTGTGGCGAGGGAATAAATCCCCTCGCCACAACGGCGGCTGTATCAGGTACAATTCCCGGCTATTTTTCGGCGGGCCCTGCCTGCAGCCTTTTTGAGTGTTGATCCGTGAGTGATTTGAGTCATATCCGCAATTTCTCCATCATCGCCCACATTGACCATGGCAAGTCGACGCTGGCTGATCGTTTCATCCAGATGTGCGGCGGCCTGACCGAGCGCGAAATGGAAGCCCAGGTCCTGGACTCCATGGACCTCGAGCGTGAGCGCGGGATTACCATCAAGGCCCACAGCGTCACCCTCTATTACAAGGCCAAAGACGGCAACACCTATCAACTGAACTTCATTGATACCCCTGGCCACGTCGACTTCACCTATGAAGTCAGCCGGTCGCTGGCGGCCTGTGAAGGTGCGCTGCTGGTGGTCGATGCCGGCCAGGGCGTCGAGGCCCAATCGGTTGCCAACTGCTACACCGCCATCGAGCAGGGCCTGGAAGTCATGCCGGTCCTGAACAAGATCGACCTGCCCCAGGCCGAGCCTGAGCGCGTCAAGGAAGAGATCGAGAAAATCATCGGGATCGACGCTACCGACGCAGTCACTTGCAGCGCCAAGACCGGTCTGGGCGTGGACGAAGTGCTCGAGCGCCTGGTGAGCACCATTCCCGCGCCGACCGGCAACATCGAAGATCCGCTGCAAGCGTTGATCATCGATTCCTGGTTCGACAACTACCTGGGCGTTGTTTCCCTGGTTCGCGTGCGCCATGGCCGCGTGAAGAAGGGCGACAAGATCCTGGTCAAGTCCACCGGCAAGGTCCACCTGGTGGACAGCGTCGGTGTCTTCAACCCGAAACACACCGCCACCGCCGACCTCAAGGCCGGTGAAGTGGGCTTCATCATCGCCGGCATCAAGGACATTCACGGGGCGCCGGTGGGCGATACCCTGACCTTGAGTTCCACGCCCGATGTCGACGTGCTGCCCGGTTTCAAGCGGATCCAGCCCCAGGTCTATGCCGGCCTGTTCCCGGTCAGTTCCGACGACTTCGAGGACTTCCGCGAAGCCCTGCAGAAACTGACTCTCAACGACTCTTCGCTGCAGTACACCCCGGAAAGCTCCGACGCCCTGGGCTTCGGCTTCCGTTGCGGGTTCCTGGGCATGCTGCACATGGAAATTATCCAGGAGCGCCTGGAGCGCGAGTACGACCTGGACCTGATCACCACGGCTCCGACCGTAATCTTCGAGTTGTTGCTCAAGACCGGCGAAACCATTTACGTCGATAACCCGTCCAAGCTACCGGACCTGTCGTCGATCGAAGACATGCGCGAACCGATCGTGCGGGCCAACATCCTTGTGCCTCAAGAGCACCTGGGCAACGTCATTACGCTGTGCATCGAGAAGCGTGGTGTTCAGCACGACATGCTGTTCCTCGGTACGCAGGTCCAGGTGACTTATGACCTGCCGATGAACGAAGTGGTACTCGATTTCTTCGATCGCCTGAAATCCACCAGTCGCGGTTACGCTTCGCTGGACTATCATTTCGATCGTTACCAATCGGCTAATCTGGTGAAGCTGGATGTGCTGATCAACGGCGACAAGGTCGATGCCCTGGCATTGATCGTGCACCGTGACAACGCGCATTACAAAGGTCGTGCATTGACCGAGAAGATGAAGGATCTGATTCCGCGGCAGATGTTCGACGTGGCAATCCAGGCCGCCATTGGTGGGCAGATTGTGGCGCGTACAACCGTCAAGGCGCTCAGAAAGAACGTATTGGCCAAATGCTACGGTGGCGACGTCAGCCGTAAGCGCAAGCTGTTGGAAAAGCAGAAGGCCGGTAAAAAACGCATGAAGCAGGTCGGTAACGTGGAAATTCCACAAGAAGCCTTCCTTGCGGTGCTCAGGTTGGATAGTTAGGTCCTATGTCGCTAAATTTCCCGCTGTTACTGGTTATTGCCGTGTTCGTCTGCGGCTTGTTGGCGTTGCTCGATCTGTTGTTCCTGGCGCCTCGGCGCCGGGCTGCCATCGCCTCCTATCAGGGCAGCGTCAGCCAGCCTGATGGCGTGGTGCTCGAAAAGCTCAACAAAGAGCCGCTGCTGGTCGAATACGGCAAGTCGTTTTTCCCGGTGCTGTTCATCGTGCTGGTGCTGCGCTCGTTCCTGGTGGAACCCTTCCAGATCCCATCGGGCTCGATGAAACCGACCCTGGACGTGGGGGATTTCATCCTGGTGAACAAGTTCTCGTACGGCATCCGCCTGCCGGTGATCGACAAGAAGATCATCGAGGTCGGTGACCCGAAACGCGGCGACGTGATGGTGTTCCGCTTCCCGAGTGACCCGAACGTCAACTACATCAAGCGCGTGGTTGGTCTGCCGGGTGACAAGGTCCGCTACACCGCCGACAAGCGTCTGTTCGTTAACGGCGAGCTGGTGGCCGAGCAACTGCTTGGCTCCGAGCCGGGCACCCTGGGCAGCGCCGAGCTCTATCGGGAAAAGCTTGGCGAGGCCGAACACCTGATCCGCAAGGAAATGAGCCGCTACCGTGCCACCCCGGACCATTCGTGGACCGTGCCGGCCGGGCACTATTTCATGATGGGCGACAACCGCGACAACTCGAACGACAGTCGCTACTGGGATGACCCTAACATTCCCAAGGACATGCTGGGCATGGTCCCCGATCGGAATATCGTCGGCAAGGCCTTTGCGGTCTGGATGAGCTGGCCGGAACCCAAACTCAGCCACCTGCCGAATTTCTCGCGGGTCGGGTTGATCAAGTAAACACAACGGCGCTGTTGAACACAGCGCCGAATGCATTTCTGGAGCCTGCATAAGGCGCCAACGATCGTCAGGACGTTATTTTTGAACACAGCGTTAATTGTCCCAAGCCAGTGGTGCCTTGCCGCCATGGCGGTGGAATCCAGCCACGAACTCAGCGTGGGTAAACCGTGAGCGTTTCTCTAAGCCGCCTCGAGCGTCAGCTCGGCTACACCTTCAAGGACCAGGAACTGATGCTCCTGGCGCTCACTCATCGCAGTTTTGCCGGGCGCAACAACGAGCGCCTGGAATTCCTCGGCGATGCCATCCTCAACTTTGTCGCCGGCGAAGCGCTGTTCGAACGTTTCCCGCTGGCTCGTGAAGGCCAGTTGTCGCGTTTGCGCGCACGTTTGGTAAAAGGTGAGACCCTGGCCGTGCTGGCCCGTGGTTTCGACCTGGGTGATTACCTGCGCCTGGGCTCCGGTGAGTTGAAGAGCGGCGGTTTCCGTCGCGAGTCGATCCTGGCTGACGCCCTTGAAGCCCTGATCGGTGCCATCTACCTGGATTCGGGTATTGAAACGGCCCGCGAGCGTGTGTTGGCCTGGTTGACCTCCGAGATCGACAGCCTGACGCTGGTGGACACCAACAAGGATCCGAAGACCCGTTTGCAGGAATTCCTGCAATCGCGCAGTTGCGAATTGCCCCGTTACGAAGTCGTGGATATCCAGGGTGAACCGCATTGCCGAACCTTCTTCGTCGAGTGCGAGGTTGTCCTGTTGAATGAAAAAAGTCGGGGCCAGGGCGTGAGCCGCCGTATTGCCGAGCAGGTAGCGGCCGCCGCAGCACTGATCGCCCTGGGCGTGGAGAATGGCAATGACTGATACAACTGTTACCCGTTGCGGCTATGTCGCCATTGTCGGTCGGCCAAACGTGGGCAAATCCACATTGCTGAACCACATCCTGGGCCAGAAACTGGCGATCACCTCGCGCAAGCCCCAGACCACCCGCCACAACATGCTGGGCATCAAGACCGAAGGCGACGTGCAGGCGATCTATGTCGACACCCCCGGCATGCACAAGGGTGGCGAAAAGGCCCTGAACCGCTACATGAACAAGACCGCTTCGGCGGCGCTGAAAGACGTCGATGTAGTGATCTTCGTGGTCGACCGCACCAAATGGACCGAAGAAGACCAGATGGTCCTCGAACGCGTCCAGTACGTGACCGGTCCCCTGATCGTGGCGCTGAACAAGACCGACCGCATCGAGGACAAGGCTGAGTTGATGCCGCACCTGACTTGGTTGCAGGAGCAACTGCCGAATGCCCAGATCATTCCGATTTCGGCCCAGCATGGTCATAACCTCGATGCGCTGGAGCGGGTTATCGCCGACCAACTGCCGGAAAACGATCACTTCTTTCCTGAAGACCAGATTACCGACCGCAGCAGCCGTTTCCTCGCTGCCGAGCTGGTGCGCGAGAAAATCATGCGCCAGATGGGCGCCGAGCTGCCGTACCAGATCACCGTGGAAATCGAAGAGTTCAAGCAACAAGGCAAGACCCTGCACATCCATGCGCTGATCCTCGTCGAACGTGACGGCCAGAAGAAAATCATCATTGGCGACAAAGGCGAGCGCATCAAGCGCATCGGCACCGAAGCGCGCAAGGACATGGAGCTGCTGTTCGATGCCAAGGTCATGCTCAACCTGTGGGTCAAGGTGAAGGGCGGCTGGTCCGATGACGAGCGGGCGTTGCGTTCGTTGGGTTACGGCGACCTGTAATTCATCCAGCGGTACAACACGGACCTTGTGGGAGCGGGCTTGCTCGCGAAGGCGGCTTGTCAGTCGATTCATCGATAACTGACACACCGCTTTCGCGAGCAAGCCCGCTCCACATTGGTTTGGGTCGTTTATAAAATTGTGCTCCGTCAGCGAGACTTCATTTCCATGTCCCCCACCCAACCCACCGCCCAATCCGCCTACGTCCTGCACTCACGCGCCTACCGCGAGACCAGTGCCCTGGTGGATTTCCTCACCCCCCAGGGCCGGTTGCGAGCGGTGTTGCGCGGGGCACGGGGCAAGGCGGGAACGCTGGCCCGACCGTTCGTGCCGCTGGAAGTGGAATTCCGTGGCCGGGGCGAACTGAAGAACGTCGGGCGCATGGAGAGCAATGGCGTCGCGGCCTGGCTCAACGGCGAAGCGCTGTTCAGTGGCCTGTACCTCAATGAACTGTTGATCCGCCTTCTGCCCCCCGAAGATCCCCATCCCACGGTCTTCGACCACTACACCGCGACGCTGCTTGCCCTGGCCGAAGGCCGTCCGCTGGAACCCTTGCTGCGCTCGTTCGAATGGCGCTTGTTGGATGACCTGGGCTATGGCTTTGCCCTGGACACCGATCTGCATGGTGAGCCCATCGTTGCGGACGGCCTGTATCGCTTGCAGGTGGACGCCGGCCTGGAGCAGGTCCATTTGTTGCAACCCGGTCTGTTCAACGGCACGGAGCTGTTGGCCATGGCCGAAGCCGACTGGAGCGCGCCGGGCGCATTGCCAGCGGCCAAGCGCCTGATGCGCCAGGCCCTGGCGGTTCACCTGGGGGGCAAGCCCCTGGTCAGTCGCGAGCTGTTTCGCAAGCCCTGATCAACCCGTATGCTGTGGGCCGACTATCTGCCCATTCAGGAGCGCTTTTTCGTGAGCACCAGCAATCGCATTCTTCTCGGCGTGAATATTGACCATGTCGCCACCCTGCGCCAGGCCCGTGGTACCCGCTACCCGGATCCGGTCAAGGCCGCACTGGACGCCGAAGAGGCGGGCGCCGACGGCATCACCGTGCATTTGCGCGAGGACCGCCGCCACATCCAGGAGCGCGACGTGTTGCTGCTCAAGGATGTGCTGCAGACCCGCATGAATTTCGAAATGGGCGTGACCGAGGAAATGATGGCGTTTGCCGAACGCATCCGTCCGGCGCATATCTGCCTGGTACCGGAGACGCGTCAGGAGCTGACCACCGAAGGTGGCCTGGATGTGGCGGGGCAGGAAGCACGGATCAGGGCCGCGGTGGAGCGGCTGTCGAAGACCGGTGCCGAGGTGTCGCTGTTCATCGACGCCGACGAGCGCCAGATCGAAGCCTCCAAGCGTGTCGGTGCCCCGGCCATCGAACTGCACACCGGTCGCTACGCCGATGCCGAGACGCCCACTGATGTAGCCGATGAGCTGCAGCGCGTGGCCGATGGCGTCACTTTCGGCCTGGCCCAGGGGCTGATCGTCAACGCCGGCCATGGTCTGCATTACCACAACGTCGAAGCCGTGGCGGCCATCAAAGGCATCAACGAACTCAACATCGGCCATGCGCTGGTGGCCCATGCGTTGTTCGTTGGGTTCAAGTCGGCGGTGGCGGAGATGAAGGCGCTGATCCTGGCGGCTGCCAGAACCTGAGCCTTGCCTCATCCCTGTGGGAGCGGGCTTGCCCGCGAAAGCGATAGATCAGCCAGTAAAGATATTGACTGACACTCTGCTATCGGGAGCAAGCTCGCTTCCACATTTGGGAGGGGGAGGCGTTAAAGCGGCGGCGTTTCCTGGTTCGGTTTGCTCTTGTCGACGCCCGGTACGTGCAGGTTGCCCTCGGCCACCTGGTCGCCTTCCAGTTGTGGTTGCGTCACCCAGGTCAGGATGTCGTAGTAGCGACGGATGTTCGCCACGAAGTGTACCGGCTCGCCGCCCCGGGCGTAGCCGTAGCGGGTCTTGCTGTACCACTGTTTCTGGGACAGGCGCGGCAGGATCTTCTTCACGTCCAGCCACTTGTTGGGATTCAGCCCTTCCTTGGCCGCCAGTTTGCGGGCATCGTCCAGGTGTCCGCTGCCGACGTTATAGGCGGCGAGGGCGAACCAGGTGCGGTCCGGCTCCTGAATGCTTTCGTCCAGTTGGTCCTTCATGTAGGCCAGGTACTTGGCGCCGCCCATGATGCTCTGCTTCGGATCCAGGCGGTTGGACACGCCCATGGCCTGGGCAGTGTTCTGGGTCAGCATCATCAGGCCACGCACCCCGGTCTTGGAAGTGACCGCCGGTTGCCAGAGCGATTCCTGGTAGCCGATAGCGGCCAACAGGCGCCAATCGACCTTTTCCTGCTTGGCATAGGTCTTGAAATGTTGCTCGTACTTGGGCAGCCGTTGCTGCAAATGCTGGGCGAAGGTAGTGGCGCCCATGTAGCCGAGGACATCGACGTGGCCGTAATAACGATCCTTCAACCGCTGCAGGGTGCCATTCTTCTGCACCTTATCCAGATAACTGTTGATTTCGTTGAGCAGGCTATTGTCTTCGCCGAGGGCCACCGCCCAGCTCTGGCTGCGAGCGTCGCCCAGATCGAAGGCTACGCGTACGTTGGGAAAGTACACCTGGTTCATCGCCACTTCGTTGGAGTCCACCAGGGTCAGGTCGATCTGGCCTTCATCGACCATGCGCAGCAGGTCGACCACCTCGACCGCGTCGGACTCTTCGTACTCGATGCCCGGGTATTGCTGTTTCAGTTGCGCCAGCTGTTCGGCGTGGGTGCTGCCCTTGAGCACCATGATCTTCTTGCCCGCCAGGCCAGCGGCGTCGGTGGGGCGCGACTGGCCGTTACGGTAGATGACCTGCGGCGTCACTTCCAGGTAAGAGTGAGAAAACCGCACCTGTTTCTTGCGCGCCTCGCTGCTGACCAGGCCGGCGGCGGCCAGGACCGGGCCGGTGGGCTTGCCGATCTGGCTGAACAGGTCATCGAGGTTGTCGGCGGTCTCGATCTTCAGCTCCACCCCCAAATCGTCGGCGAAGCGCTTCACCAGCTCGTATTCGAAGCCGGTTTCACCATTGCGATCCTGGAAGTAGGTGGCAGGGCTGTTTCGGGTGATCACCCGCAGCACGCCATCCTCCTTTACGCGCTCCAGTGTGTTGGGTTTCTCAACACAACCACTGAGCACCAGGAAGAGTCCGGTTGCGATCAGCCATCTGGCGTACCGCGGACGCAAAGCCGTTGGGGAAAACATCTGCGCAGTATACGCAAACGGCCCTTGGCGCCATATCTCGACAGTGACAGGCCAGTCTGGTAGCGGTTGCAAAACATGTCTGCAACACACGCCGGCCGCGGGGGCGAAGGGGATCGGACCGATAAAAAATATATCTGCGCGATGCCGGCAATGGCGCCATCGGCACAAAGACCGACATCCGGCGAGCATCGGGCATGCCGTTTCGGGTGCCGTTGGCGGCGGTTTAGGCTAGAATGCACGGCCTCAAAGCACACCCCCTTCCCGAGGCTGTCCCGAAGATGTTGATCCTGCGCGGCGCTCCTGCCCTTTCTGCCTTTCGCCACAGCAAACTCCTTGAGCAACTGAGCCAGAAGGTCCCGGCTGTCAGTGGCTTGTATGCTGAGTTCGCTCACTTCGCCGAAGTCACCGGCGGTTTGACCGGCGACGAACAGCAGGTGCTCGCGCGCCTTCTGAAGTACGGTCCCAGTGTTCCCGTCCAGGAACCGACCGGTCGTCTGTTCCTGGTCCTGCCGCGTTTCGGCACCATTTCGCCATGGTCGAGCAAGGCCAGCGACATCGCCCGCAACTGCGGCCTGTCGAAAATCCAGCGCCTGGAGCGCGGCATTGCCTTTTATGTCGCCGGTGAGTTCAGCGAGGCCGAGGCCCAACTGATCGCCGACGGCCTGCATGACCGCATGACCCAAGTGGTGCTGGGCAACCTGGAACAGGCCGCCGGTCTGTTCAGCCACGCCGAACCCAAGCCGCTGACCGCCATCGACGTGCTGGGCGGCGGCCGCGCCGCGCTGGAAAAGGCCAACGTCGAGCTGGGCCTGGCCCTGGCCGAAGACGAGATCGATTACCTGGTCAATGCCTTCCAGGGCCTCAAGCGCAACCCCCACGACATCGAACTGATGATGTTCGCCCAGGCCAACTCCGAACACTGCCGCCACAAGATCTTCAACGCCAGTTGGGACATTGACGGCCAGAGCCAGGAAAAAAGCCTGTTCGGCATGATCAAGAACACCTATCAGATGCACAACGAAGGCGTGCTGTCGGCCTATAAGGACAACGCCGCGGTCATCGTCGGCAACGTCGCCGGCCGGTTCTTCCCGAACCCCGAGACCCGCCAGTACGGTGCAGTCCAGGAGCCGGTGCACATCCTGATGAAGGTCGAGACTCACAACCACCCGACCGCGATTGCCCCGTTCCCGGGTGCGTCCACCGGTTCCGGTGGTGAGATTCGCGACGAAGGCGCCACCGGTCGCGGTGCCAAGCCCAAGGCCGGCCTGACCGGCTTCACGGTGTCGAACCTGCAGATCCCGGGCTTCGAACAGCCATGGGAAAAGCCGTACGGCAAGCCTGAGCGCATCGTCAACGCCCTGGACATCATGATCGAAGGCCCCCTGGGTGGCGCGGCGTTCAACAATGAATTCGGCCGTCCGGCCCTGACCGGCTATTTCCGGACCTTCGAACAGTCCATCGACACCCCGCGCGGTGAGGAAGTTCGTGGCTACCACAAGCCGATCATGCTCGCTGGCGGCATGGGTAACATCCGCGCCGAACACGTGCAGAAGGGCGAGATCGTGGTTGGCTCCAAGCTGATCGTCCTCGGCGGCCCGGCGATGCTGATCGGCCTTGGTGGCGGTGCTGCGTCCTCCATGGCCACCGGCACCAGCTCGGCGGACCTGGACTTTGCCTCGGTCCAGCGGGAAAACCCGGAAATGGAACGCCGCTGCCAGGAAGTCATCGACCGTTGCTGGCAGTTGGGCGACCAGAACCCCATCAGCTTCATCCACGACGTCGGCGCGGGTGGCCTGTCCAACGCCTTCCCGGAACTGGTCAACGACGGTGGCCGTGGTGGCCGCTTCGAACTGCGCAACATTCCGAACGACGAACCGGGCATGGCTCCGCACGAAATCTGGAGTAACGAATCCCAGGAGCGTTACGTCCTGGCGGTTGGCCCGGCCGACTTCGAGCGCTTCCAGGCCATCTGCGAGCGCGAGCGTTGCCCGTTCGCCGTGGTCGGCGAAGCCACTGCCGAGCCGCAACTGACCGTCACCGACAGCCACTTCGGTAACAGCCCGGTGGACATGCCGCTGGAAGTGCTGTTGGGCAAGGCCCCGCGCATGCACCGTTCGGCCGTACGCGAAACCGAGCTGGGCGACGATTTCGATCCGTCCACCCTCGATATCGCCGACGCCATCGAGCGCGTGCTGCACCATCCGGCCGTGGCGAGCAAAAGCTTCCTGATCACCATCGGCGACCGCACCATCACAGGCCTCGTGGCCCGTGACCAGATGGTCGGTCCATGGCAAGTGCCGGTGGCCGACGTCGCCGTGACCGCCACCAGTTTCGACGTCTACACCGGTGAAGCCATGGCCATGGGCGAGCGCACGCCGCTGGCGCTGCTGGACGCCCCGGCGTCGGGCCGCATGGCGATCGGCGAGACCCTGACCAACCTCGCGGCCTCGCGCATCGGCAAGATTTCCGACATCAAGCTGTCGGCCAACTGGATGTCCGCCGCCGGTCACCCCGGTGAAGATGCCCGCCTGTACGACACCGTCAAGGCCGTCGGCATGGAACTGTGCCCGGAACTGGGCATCACCATTCCGGTGGGCAAGGACTCCATGTCCATGGCCACGCGCTGGAAAGACGAGGGTCAGGACAAGAGCGTGACCTCGCCGCTGTCGCTGATTGTCACCGGTTTCGCTCCGGTCACCGACATACGCCAGACCCTGACCCCGCAACTGCGCATGGACAAGGGCACCACGGATCTGATCCTGATCGACCTGGGCCGTGGCCAGAACCGCATGGGCGCCTCGATCCTGGCCCAGGTGCATGGCAAGCTCGGCAAGCAGGCGCCGGATGTCGATGACGCGGAAGACCTGAAGGCCTTCTTCGCCGTGATCCAGGGCCTCAACGCCGACGGCCACCTGCTGGCCTACCACGACCGTTCCGACGGTGGTTTGCTGACTACCGTGGTGGAAATGGCTTTCGCCGGTCACTGCGGCCTGAGCCTGACCCTCGACAGCGTGGCCGAGTCCGCCGCTGAAATCCCGGCCATCCTGTTCAACGAAGAGCTGGGTGCGGTGATCCAGGTTCGCCAGGACGCCACCCCGGACATCCTCGCCCAGTTCAGCGCTGCCGGCCTGGCCGATTGCGTCTCGGTGATCGGCCAGCCGATCAACAACGCCCACATCAATATCACCTTCAACGGCGACACTGTCTTTGAAGGCCAGCGCCGACTGTTGCAGCGCCAGTGGGCTGAAACCAGCTACCAGATCCAGCGCCTGCGGGACAACGCCGAGTGCGCCGACCAGGAATTCGACGCCCTGCTGGAAGAAGACAACCCGGGCCTGAGCGCCAAGCTCAGCTACGACGTCAACCTGGACGTGGCCGCGCCTTACATCAAGAAAGGCGTTCGCCCACAAGTGGCGGTCCTGCGTGAGCAGGGCGTCAACGGTCAGGTGGAAATGGCTGCGGCGTTCGACCGTGCCGGCTTCAACGCGATCGACGTGCACATGAGCGACATCCTGGCCGGTCGTGTCGACCTGAACGACTTCAAGGGCATGGTCGCCTGCGGCGGCTTCTCTTACGGCGACGTGCTGGGTGCCGGTGAAGGCTGGGCCAAGTCGGCGCTGTTCAACAGCCGCGCCCGCGACGCGTTCCAGGGCTTCTTCGAGCGCACCGACAGCTTCACCCTCGGCGTGTGCAACGGGTGCCAGATGATGTCCAACCTGCACGAGCTGATTCCGGGCAGCGAGTACTGGCCGCACTTCGTGCGTAACCGCTCCGAGCAGTTCGAAGCGCGCGTGGCGATGGTCCAGGTGCAGGAATCGAATTCGATCTTCCTGCAGGGCATGGCCGGTTCGCGCATGCCGATCGCCATCGCCCACGGCGAAGGCCACGCGGAATTCGAAAGCGAGGAAGCGCTGCTCGAAGCCGACCTGTCCGGTTGCGTGGCGCTGCGTTTCGTCGACAACCATGGCAAGGTCACCGAAACCTACCCGGCCAACCCGAACGGTTCGCCACGCGGGATCACTGGTCTGACCAGCCGCGACGGCCGCGTCACGATCATGATGCCGCACCCGGAGCGCGTGTTCCGCGCGGTGCAGAACTCGTGGCGTTCGGACGACTGGAACGAAGATGCTCCTTGGATGCGCATGTTCCGCAACGCACGTGTCTGGGTGAACTAAAGGCGTGTACAAGCTCTGCTTCTTCGTCCCGACCAGCCACGTGGACGAGGTCAAAAGCGCCGTATTCGCCGCCGGTGGCGGACGAATCGGCGACTATGACCACTGTGCCTGGCAAGTGCTGGGCCTGGGCCAGTTTCGCCCGCTGGACGGCAGCCAGCCGTTCATCGGCGAGGCGGGGCAGGTCGAGCAGGTCGAGGAGTGGAAAGTGGAGCTCGTCGTTGCCGATGAGCTGATTCGTGGCGTGGTGGACGCGCTGAAACAGAGCCATCCCTACGAGACGCCGGCGTATGAAGTGTGGCGACTGGAGGATTTCTGATCCTTCGCTCGTCGAATGAGGAACCCGCTGATTCAATCAGCGGGTTTTTTGTTTAAGAGCTAACATATTGCCCGCCAGCGCAAGCCGATTCCCACATGGGACCTGCAGTGGGCCCGAAATATGTGCTTGACGCCAATCAACTGTGGGAGCGGGCTTACCCGCAAAGGCGTCGGGTCAGCTTGCATTGATGTTGGACGTACTGGCCTCTTCGGGAGCAAGCCCGCTCCCACGGAGGCTCTCCCTGGCTTGTCTATTGATGTCGGTTTTCGAGGCGGCAGGCTTCTTTTTCGATGCCAATGCATTCGACCGGTTCGCTCACACCTTTCTCGAACCGACGGGCATTCATCAACAGCCCGCCCTTGATACCGCCGATGAACGCGTACGCGCCTTCACGCGTACCTACGTTACGTACCGATAAATCCACTGCCATGCTGTTGGGCCTGACTTCATAGACCCAGCCGCCGTTAGTGGCTTGCTGGGTGGCCCAGAGTTTGGCTTCGCTATAGTCGCGAAATGCGACAACGACCGATTGAGCCAGGGGAGACTCCGGCACCGTCGCCAATCTCAGGTTCGGTGGCAGAGAATTCCAGGCTTTCAGTCCCTGGCTCAGCGCATCCGCTCCCTGCACGGGGTTGATTCTCGTAGAGCCGACTGCCCAGACGGATTGCTTGTTTGTTACCCACGCCAGGCCCTCTGGAGGCACCACTCGGTTCCAATCGATGGAAATCGCAGCGATCTCTTGCATCGTTTCATGGCCGGTGGGTTCACGGTAGTCTGGGTTTGTCACGCAATTGGTAAAATCGAGCGCCCTGCAGGCCCTTTTGATGAACTGCCCCTTTACTCCGCCCGGGAAGCTGATTTCCTCCTCTCGGGGGAAAGGCCCACCCGATTGCACCTGATCGATGCCATGGGGGGCGGTGAGCTCGTAAAGCCACTCACTGGCGTAGTGTTCACCGATGAGTCGGTTGCGTGTTGTGCTACTGAATACCGTCCCCTCCGACCCACCGGCGTGGTTGTACCAATCGTATACCCATTCGTTCTCGGGAACGCCCACAGCCTTGGGCAACAGCCCGTCCCGGAAGGCATTCAGGCCTTGGCCCGTCGTATCGCCCCGGTAGAGCGTGTCCATGTCGGTACGCCAACGCAACGAGGGTACGGTCTTGCGGATATCCACGCTTGAATCCGCAGTGACCTGAAGCCAGGCCTGGTACCAGGGGTCATCTTTCTGCGCTTGGTCCTGAGTTGCTGCCCACGCATCCGGGCCTGCTTGCCGCACGCCTGCCAATACCACGACGACAGTTGCCACCCGTACAAAACCGTTGCTTCTATTCATGATTTGGACACCTCAGCTGGAACGAGGACGCCAATCGAATCACATACTTCATTACGACCTATTCTTCGAATTGACAGTTTAACTACCCGTTGCGCAGTGCGAGGCCCCCGCTGGGGTGCGCCTCGGCTCACTGCATAAGAGTGAGCGTAGATGACTGTGGTGGGCCGTAATATTTGATTTGTAACAAGCCGCTCTATTGAGTGCAGTCGCGGATGATCAGGTTATGTTTATTGGCTGTAACGACTTGTAGTTCTGCATAACCTGTGATTTCTGACAGCGGCGAGCTCTTGCTCGATGGTCTTTAATCGAAGATTTTGTCGAGGGGCGCTGTAGATAAGCCTCAGGCCGGGTACCGATTCGGACTTACTCCGGGCGGCGATCCGGCGAAAGCGGACTGTCGGTTGATAGATGTAGCTGGCCCAACGCTTTCGCGAGCAGGCTCGCCCCCACAGGTACAGCGCAGCTCCCTCGCCAAGGAGCTAGGCCCCTGTATCGACCTTGCGACCATGCGCCAGACCATCCAAGGCCTGCCATAACCTCGGCGCCTTTTCCCCCAGCAGTAAGTGCCAGACGCCACCTTCCAGCGGGCTTATACCCTGACACCCTAACCTTTGGAGCTGAATTTCCGACAAGCCCTTGTCGTCGGCCAGTCGCACCCGTAGCCGGCTCGTCGCCACGCAATCGAGTTGCAGGAGGTTGTCCTGGCCTCCGAGGGCGTCCAGCCATTGTTGCGCTTCGGTGCTGGAGAGGGCAGCTGGCGTCGTCTGCACAGCGACATTCGGTACCGATGCGGTGACCGGACGAATGGCGCAAGGCACTGCCAGGCGGATTTCATCGGCAATGCTGTCGGCCATCGGCCCCACCACCACCTGCAGGCTCCCGCCGTTACCGGGGCGCACCACGGCCATGGCGCCGAGGGCTTTGAGCTGGGCATCGGACGCCTTGTTGCGATCCACCATGTCCAGCCGCAAGCGCGTAGTGCAGGCACCGATGGTGATCAGGTTGTCAGCACCACCCAACGCCTGGATGTAGGCCGCAGCTCGCTGGTTTTCGGCGATGACCGGTTTGTCGCCTGTCGGCACCTCTTCACGTCCCGGAGTCTTCAGGTCGAAGCGGCGGATGCAGAAGTCGAACACGGTGTAGTAGATCACCGCGTAGGCCAGGCCCACCGGCACCACCAGCCAACCGTTGTTCGATTTGCCCCAGCCCAGGACCATGTCGATGAAGCCGCCGGAGAAGGTAAAGCCCAGGCGGATGTTCAGCCAATCGGTGATCGCCATCGACAAGCCGGTGAGCAGGGCATGCAGCAGGAACAACAGCGGCGCCAGGAACATGAAGGCGAATTCCACCGGTTCGGTGACTCCGGTGAGGAACGAGGTCAGCGCCATGGATAACAGGATCCCGCCCATGACTTTTCGCCGCTGGGGCAGGGTGTTGCGGTACATCGCCAGACACGCGGCGGGCAGGCCGAACAGCATCACCGGGAACATGCCGGTCATGAACTGGCCGCCATTGGGGTCGCCGGCGAAGTAACGGGTCAGGTCGCCGGTGACTACCGCACCCGTCTGCGGGTCGGTGAAACTGCCAAAGATGAACCAGGCCATGTTGTTGAGGATGTGATGCAGGCCGGTGACGATCAACAGCCGGTTGAACACGCCGAACACGAAGGCGCCGAAGCTGCCGCTTTCCATCAGCAGGGCGCCGAAACTGTTGATGCCCTGCTGGACAGGCGGCCAGATCAGGCCGAACACCACCCCCAGACCAACGGCGCTGAAACCGGTGACGATCGGCACGAAGCGTCGACCGCCGAAGAACGCCAGGTATTCCGGCAGCTTGATGTCCTTGAAGCGGTTGTACAGCGCACCGGCCAGCAGACCGCTGATGATCCCGGCCAACATGCCCATGTTGATAGTGGCGTCGAGGACCTTCAGCGTGGCGATCAGGACCAGGTAGCCGATGGCTCCGGCCAACCCCGCCGTGCCATTGTTGTCCCGGGCGAAGCCCACGGCGATGCCGATGGCGAAGATCATCGCCAGGTTGGTGAAAATCGCCTGCCCGGCATCATGGATGATGGCGATGTTCAACAGGTCGGTGTCGCCCAAGCGCAGCAACAGGCCGGCAATCGGCAGGATCGCGATAGGCAGCATCAGTGCCCGGCCGAGGCGTTGCAATCCTTCGATGAAATGCTGATACATGGCGCTTCTCCTTTTATTGTTCTTCGACCGGACTCAGCCCAGGGGCCAGTGTTGGTGACAGGCGCGGCGCACCGCGGCCGCGCTGCCCAGGTTCAGCAATTCGGCGCTGAGGCATGCGCACTTGACGGTGTCGAGGTGGCGCACGCGCGCCTTGATCTCGCCGATCTGCGACGGGCTGACCGATAACTCCCGCACCCCCAGCCCGACCAGTACCGGCGTCGCCAGCGGATCGGAAGCCAGGGCGCCGCACACGCCGACCCCGCGCCCATGCTTTGCGGCGCCGGTACAGGTCTGGGCGATCAGCCGCAGCAGCGCCGGGTGCAGCGCGTCGACACGGGCGGCGAGGCCAGCATGATCGCGGTCCATGGCAAGGGTGTACTGCGACAGATCGTTGGTGCCGATGGACAGGAAGTCGGCATGCTCGGCCAGTTGTTCGGCCAGTAACGCGGCGGCCGGTACTTCGATCATCACCCCCAGTTGCGGGCGTTCCTTCACGCCCAGTTCCGCCGCCAAGGCATCGAGGCGCTGGCGGATGTGCAGCAGTTCGTCGACCTCCGTCACCATCGGCAACAGAATCCGGCAACGTTCCAGCGGGCGGGTTTGCAGCAAGGCCCGCAGTTGCTGATCGAGCAGTTCCGGTCGCGCCTGAGCGAGACGAATGCCCCGCAACCCCAGCACCGGGTTGGCTTCGGCCGGCAGCGGCAGATAATCCAGCTGTTTGTCGCCGCCCACGTCGATGGTGCGGATGATTACCGGTTTGTCGCCCATGGCGTCGAGCACGGCTTGGTAGGCCTGGCATTGTTCCGCTTCGTCGGGGGCGGTGTGACGGTCGACGAACAGGAACTCGGTGCGCAGCAGTCCCACGCCATCGGCGCCGTTTGCCAAGGCCTGGGCTGCCTCAGTGCTGGAGGCAACGTTGGCGGCGACCTCGATATGCACGTCGTCGAGCGTCCGTGCCGGGGTGTGGGCGAGGATCTGCTGCCGGGCACGGCGGGCCGCATGCTGGCTTTGGGCTTGCTGCACCCGTGCCAGGCGTTCGGCGGTGGGCGCCAGTTCGAGACGACCGCCGTCTGCGTCGAGCACGACCGTTTGCCCGGATGCCTGGGTCAGCAGCTGCGGGCCGAGTGCCACCAGGCAAGGCAGGCCTTTGCCCCGCGCCAGGATCGCCACATGGGAGGTTGCGCCGCCTTCGGCCATGCAGACGCCGGCCACACCCTGGGCACTGAGTTGCAGCAGGTCCGACGGGGTCAGCTCCTGTGCGGCGACAATGCTTCCCGCCGCGACGTCGAATGAGCAGGCTTCACCCAGCAAGGCCCGCAGCACCCGCTGGCGCAAGTCGCGCAGATCGTTGGCGCGCTCCGCCAACAGAGCGCTGCCCAGTTGCTGCAACACTTGGCATTGCGCCTCGATGGATTGGCTCCAGGCGTGGGGCGCGCCGTGGCCCTGGTCAATAGCGAGATGGGCGGCATCCAACAAGATCGGGTCTTCCAGCAACGCCAGATGAGCATCGAAAATCGCCTCCTCGTTGTGATCGCCTCGGATTCTGGCGTGGTCGAGGGTGCGCCGGATCTCGTCGCTGACCTGTTCGAGGGCCACCTCCAGCCGCTGGTGCTGTGCCTGGATGTCATGGCCACCCACGTCGTCCGGCAACTCAATGGCACCCAGCCGGACCAGCGGTCCGGCCACCAGGCCAGGCGCGGCCAAGACACCTTGCAGCACACCGTCCTCGGCGGGATGACGTTGCGGTCTTGCCACGGGCGCAGCCGCCTGGGTTTCCTCGGCCAGGGCTGTGGATAAGGTTGCCAGCAAGGCTTGCAGTGCGGCTTCGGCATCGCTGCCACGGCAACTGACGTGAACCTCCGCCTGCTCGGCGATGGCCAGGCCCATCAACCCCATGACGCTGTCGCAGGCTGCCGATCGGCCGTCGAAATGCAGATGCGAGCGGCTTTTGAAACGTCGGGCGGTCTGGCGAACCAGCGCCGCTGGCCGGGCGTGCAGGCCGCCGCGATGAGCGATGCGGATCTGGCCGCGGACTTCGATGCCGCCGTCCTGTTCACTGTCTTGTGTTCCACCTGGCGTCGTGGCGATGAGGTGCATCAGCGGCTCGCCGACGTTCACCCCTTTGAGGGTGATGGGGCGCGCCTGGAAATGCTCGCCATTGGTGATGACCAGCAGACTCACCAGGCTCTTGCAGCGCCGCGCCACCTTGTCCAGGTCGTAGCGCAGCAGCGGCTGGCCGTTGCTGACCCGGGCGCCTACTTTGACCAGCATGGAAAACCCGTCGCCCTGTAGCTCGACAGTGTCCAGCCCCAGGTGCAGCAACAGTTCGGCGCCGTTGTCGGCGCGCAGGGTCACGGCGTGGCCCGTACGGGCGACGTGAATCACTTCGCCGTCGCAAGGCGCATGGAGTGTGTCGTTCAGCGGGTCGATGGCGATGCCGTCGCCCATGGCGCCGCTGGCGAACACCGCATCCGGGACACTGGCGAGGGTGAGCACCGGGCCGCTGAGCGGGGCGCTGAGGATCAGCTCTTTATTGTTCTTGGACATGGCGCTCTCTCATCGGGCTGTCATGGATCAGTGCGTACGGGTGACTTTGCTCAAGTGCCGGGGGTGGTCCGGATCCAGGCCTCGGGCGACGGAAAGATGGGCGGCCATCCCGTAGAAGCTCTGGATCGCCAGGATCGGATCGAGGGCCGGGTGCTCAGCGCGGGTCAGCGTCAGGTCGCGCTCGGCGATGTCATCGGGCGCCGCCAACACGACCCGTGCGCCGCGCTGGCGCATCTCGGCGGCCAGGCTCAGCACGCCAGCCTGCTCGGCGCCGCGCGGGGCGAATATCAGCAGCGAGTAGTCCTGGTCGATCAGCGCCATCGGCCCGTGGCGGACTTCGGCGCTGCTGAAGGCCTCGGCCTGGATCGCCGAGGTTTCCTTGAATTTGAGCGCCGCTTCCTGGGCGATGGCGAAGCCGGCGCCACGGCCGATGACCATCAGGCGTTGGCAGTCGCGCAGGACGTCGATGGCGGGAGACCAGTCCTGGCGGGCGGCGTCGCGCAAACCTTCGGGCAGCGCCGCGCCGGCCTCCAGCAGTTCGGCGTCGTCTTTCCACTGAGCCACCAATCGCGCACTGGCGCTGAGGGTGGCGATGAAACTCTTGGTGGCAGCGACACTGCTCTCGACGCCCGCGCACAACGGCACGCTGAATTCACAGGCCGCTTCCAGGGGCGAATCGCTGGCGTTGACCAGAGCCACGCTCAAGGCGCCGCGCTTGCGCAACAGACGCAGGCTATTGACCAGATCCGGACTCTGCCCCGATTGGGAGAAGCCGAACGCCACCTGCCCGCTGACCTTGAGCGGTGCCTGTTGCATGGTCACCACCGACATCGGCAGCGAGGCCACTGGCAAACCCAATTGCTGCATGGTCAGGTAGGCGAAGTAGCTGGCGGCATGGTCGGAACTGCCGCGGGCGACGGTCATTGCCACCTGCGGCGGCTGGCGACGCAAGCGCCCGGCGATCTCCTGCAAGGCCGGGTCCAGTTGCTGCAACTGGCGCTCGACGGCTTCGAACGAGGCCAAGGCCTCTTCAAGCATTTTTAAGGTCAATGGCTTCTCCTTCGACCATCACATCGGTCAGGGTCAGGGAACGGTCGAGGCGAACGCAGTCGGCCCATGCGTCGGGTTGCAAGCGGCCGCGCTCGGGCAGGCCGAGATAGTCGGCGGGGAACTGCGACAGGCGCTGGGAGGCTTCGGCGAGGGGCAGACCGATCTTCACCAGGTTGCGCAGGGCCTGGTCCATGGTCAGGGTGCTGCCGGCGAGAGTGCCGTCGGCCAGTCGCACACCACCCAGACACTTGGTCACGGTGTGACAGCCCAATTTGTATTCGCCGTCGGGCATGCCGGCGGCGGCCGTCGAATCGGTGACGCAATACAGACACGGAATCGAACGCAGGGCCACGCGCATGGCGCCGGGGTGCACATGCAGCAGGTCGGGAATCAGCTCGGCATATTGCGCATGGGCCAGCGCCGCGCCGACGATGCCCGGCTCGCGGTGGTGCAGCGGACTCATGGCGTTGTACAGGTGGGTAAAGCTGGTGGCCCCGGCGGCCAGCGCGGCGACGCCTTCTTCATAACTGCCCAGGGTATGACCGATCTGCATGCGCACGCCCCGGGCGCTGAGGGCGCGGATCAAGGCATCGTGGCCGGCGATTTCCGGTGCGATGGTGATCACCCGGATCGGCGCCAGCGCCAGATACGCCTCCACCTCGGCCATCAACGCCGTGTGGGCGAAGTTCGGTTGGGCGCCCAGTTTGCCGGGATTGATGAAGGGACCTTCCAGGTGCACGCCCAGCATTCGGGCGCTGCCGTTCGGGCGCTGCTCGCAGAATTCGCCAAGGGCCTGGAGCACGCGGGTGATCTCTTCGCTGGGCGCGGTCATGGTGGTTGCCAGCAGCGAGGTCGTGCCGAAACGCACGTGGGT
Source organism: Pseudomonas uvaldensis (assembly GCF_021271205.1). Classification (GTDB taxonomy): domain Bacteria; phylum Pseudomonadota; class Gammaproteobacteria; order Pseudomonadales; family Pseudomonadaceae; genus Aquipseudomonas; species Aquipseudomonas uvaldensis. The sequence continues at coordinate 386,160 of NZ_JAIWKS010000004.1, read as the reverse complement.
CCGGACAATGGTTTCGAACGCCGGAGCACCTTGCATGATGTCCATGCCGCCACCACCGTGGACGTGCAGGTCGATGAAACCGGGCAGCAGATAGGGCAGGTCGTTATCGGCTGGATCGCAGGGCAGGCCTTCGATGGACACGATTTTGCCGTGTTCATGGAGCAGGCGACCGCGAACCCAGCCGTTGGGGGTGAGGATATTCTCTTCGGACATGGAAACTCTCTGCTCGCTAGCGCCGCAGTTCTGCGACAAAGTCGTAGTAATCGTTGCGGCAATAGGTGTCGGTGACTTCGATGGGGGTGTTGTCTTCCAGGTAGCCGACCCGTGTCATCAACAACATCGCGGTACCGGGGGCGATGCCTACCAGGGCGGCGAAGTCGTCCGAGGCGTTGATCGCCTGGATGTGCTGTAAGGCGCGCACCACGGGCTTGCCGATGCCGTCGAGGAATTCGTAGAGCGAATCACCGACCGCTTGCGGCTTGGAAATGATGGAAGCGGGCAGGGTGCTCATCTCAATCGCCATGACCGTGTCGTCGGCCTTGCGCAGGCGCTTGAGCCGCGCGACCTTGTCGGTGGGCGACAGGCCCAGGCGGATCAGTTCTTCGTGGGTCGGCGGCGTGATTTCCCGTTCCAGCCATTGGGAGCCGGGCACGAAGCCTTTGAGTCGCAGCATCTCGCTGAAGCCACTCAAGCGTGACAGCGGCTGCTCCAGGCGCGGGGTGATGAAGGTGCCCGAACCCTGGTTGCGGCGGATCAGGCCCTGTTCGAACAACACTTCCAAGGCCTTGCGGGCGGTGACCCGGGAAATGCCCAGTTGCTCGCTCAAACTGCGCTCCGATGGCATCGCCTGCTCGGCCTTCCACTGGCCGGCATGGATCGCCGCTTCCAGATTGCGCGCCAATTGCAGGTACAGCGGCGTGGGTTGGGTGTCGTCGGGGCGCAGGGCCAGGATGTCGTTCATTGGGTGTGTCCGATGCGGTTATGAGTTGTTGTCGCCCGGTAAGTGGGTTGGAAGCTAATACCACTTGAATACCATGTCAACGACGCTTCTGGCGCGTGCTTGCATCGTAAAGGGAGATTTTAATATGGCCGGTCTAAAGTGGTATTAGAGGGTGGGGCTTTTAACCGCGAAAATCGCCGTCTTCGGCGGCGCCGAAAGGATGAAGTGGTATTCGCTGGCAGGAGCGGTCGAGTGCTATGGGCTTTTGAGTTTATTTTTTCAATGCCGACCAGTGGTTGCCTAAGGCAAAAAATCTGTGGGGTTGTGCAGACCATGGCTGGTACAGGCCTATCAGACGCACCGAAGTTTCCTACAAGGTTTTAGGGTTGTCCCTCGGAAGTGGGGGCTCTAGTTTTCGGAGACTTCTCCCATCCAAGCTCTGGATGGGGGCCCACATCTCCGGCGCGAACAACGCTGTCGCTTCCTCAAGCCAAGTGACAACGCTGTGCTTCAAGGAGCAACATCTGCATCTGAGGGTTTCCAACGATGGAACTGCCGGACATGATCTCTCCTCGCCTTAATACGAACACTGCGCTGGGACAGGCCTTGATTTCCATGTTCAAATCCGTTGAGGCGGAATTGATGCTTGAAAATGCACGGTCTGGAGCAGTGAAAGTTATTGTGTTTGGTGGGTGTGCAGTACACCTCTACACCAATCATCGGGTTTCCACGGACGTTGATGCCGAAATTTACGAGGCCGTTCTACCTGAGGGGTTTCATCTTCGAACGTTGCTGGCGGAAGTACCTGAGCAATTTTTCGACGAAAAGTCTGGTCGATTGATGGAGCTGAACTATGACCTTCAATACAACACCAGCTTTGGCCCCATCCACGAGGATAACTGGGCCCGAAGCCTTCCCCTTGATGAGTTTCCTGTGGAATCCCCGCTGCAGGTCCACATAGCTGCCCCCGTCGATATTGCTATTTCAAAATTAGGCAGGGCAACAGAGCAGGATATCGGGGATATCATGGCGCTTTTGAGGGCGGGCTTCATATTGACCACTGAGCTGCGTCGACTGGCATTGCAGGCAATTGATGTATATGTTGGCAACAAAGAGCCTCCAACCTCTGTCCTTACCCAAGTTCTGCAAGATTACCTGGAGACGACTGATGGCGAAGCCCATTAGTGATCAAGTCCTCTCAACTGCATTGGATACCTTGGTCAAAAGCCCGCTGAATCATGCCGACGACGCCGCGCTTGAGTGTGCAGCCAAAGCCGTCTGGTACTCCAATGCGGATGTGATAAACGCAGCCCAGGTTTTTCTGAGCCAACACAGCGATGAAGTCGAGGTTCGTCGCGCCGGTTATTTGCTCGAACGATTTACCCGTTTTTCCTGCGTAACGGATAGCCGTGTGTCGGAGGTCTTCAAGGCCCTTGAGCTGTTCTTGCGCTCAACACCCAAACACGAAATGCCTTCACAGACTGCTGTAGCACTTCGCAAGCGCCGTGATGAACTTGCCCTCTCTTGGGGGTTGAGCGAAGGTCTGGGTCTGAAGGTTCAAACGCTCATGCCTTTTCAGACCCGTCATTACGAGGCTGAGCAGCGCGCATCGCTTGTTTGAACCCACTCTCTCATTATCCAAACCGGCCGGTTTATCGTCGGATCGCCGCCAGGAGCAGGCTTGCTCCCACAAGGGACGGTGTCGATCACAAGTCCTGAGAACAGTACAAACCCACTGTGGGAGCGAGCCTGCTCGCGATAAATCGGAAGATGAACACAAAAGCACCCCTGTTGAGCACAGGACCCGTTGCGGGTTTACGGCCGGATCTCGATCATCGTCCCATCCGGCACCAGGTTCCACACCTCGCGCATGTCGACATTGCGCATGGCGATGCAGCCGTCGGTCCAGTCCAGGGTGTGGAACAGTTGTTCAGGGTTCTCCTCGGTATCCGGGGTGCCATGGATCATGATCATGCCTCCCGGTTCCACGCCTTCGCGGCGGGCGCGGGCGGCGTCGCTGATGTTGGGGTAGGAAATGTGCATGGACAGGTAGAAGCGTTCGCTGGTCTTGCGCCAGTCGATCCAGTAGAAACCTTCGGGGGTGCGCTTGTCGCCTTCGATCAGCTTGGGGCCTTTCTTGGCGCCCTTGCCCAGGGAAATACGGTAGGTCTTGAGCGGCTTGCCGTCATGGATCAATTGCAATTGATGGGCTGACTTGAGCACCAACACTTTTTCGATGACCTTGCCGTCGTAGGTACCCACTGCAGAAGCCTGGGACACAGCGGTGAACATCAAGCAAAACAACACAAGCAACCAACGCATTGAAACGATATCCCTAGAAGTGTCGCGGCTAAATTATTGTCAGGTATTGGCAGGTTGGGCCAGTGGCGGGATCGACTCGGACCGCACCGGGTAATCCTCGGCTCTTCGGTCAGCATAGAAGTATTCCAGGGTGCGGCCCACTGTGCGGAAGGCCAGTTCGTCCCAGGGAATATCTGCTTCTTCGAACAGCTTCACTTCAAGGCTTTCCGGCCCGGCAGCAAAATCTTCATCCACCAGTTCGGCGCGGAAGAATACATGCACCTGGCTGATATGCGGTACGTCAATCAGCGTATAGATGCTCAAATTGCGTACCCGGGCGCAGGCTTCCTCGGCGGTTTCGCGCACGGCGGCCTGTTCGACGGTTTCGCCGTTCTCCATGAAGCCCGCCGGCAGCGTCCAGTACCCGCGTCGCGGCTCGATGGCACGCCGGCACAGCAGGACCTTGCTGCCCCAGGTCGGTACGCAGCCGGCCACGATGTTGGGGTTCTGGTAGTGAATGGTATGGCAGGTGTCGCAAACGAAGCGCAGGCGCGAGTCGCCTTCGGGTATGCGCTGGATCACCGGGTTACCGCACTGGCTGCAGAATTTCATGCTTGGATTCCTGAATGCTGCGCCTATCTTGGCTTGCACGGGCCGGTGCGGCAAGTTGTCGTTTCGCGACACGATGCGGTGCGGGGGTTGGGCCGCTTGAATGATTGGTGCATCATGCAAGGTAGCGAACAAATCGAGAAGTCTCATGCTGGACGAGTTACTGCATCGAGTAAGCAACCATACCCCGCGTCAATTGGAGGTGGACCGACGTTTCCCTGAGGCTGCGGTGCTGGTCCCGATCACCCGTAGTGATGAGCCGGAACTGTTGCTGACCCTGCGCGCCAGCGGGCTCTCGACCCATGGCGGCGAGGTGGCGTTTCCCGGCGGTCGACGTGACCCGGAGGACCCGGACCTGATCTTTACGGCCCTGCGCGAAGCCGAAGAGGAAGTCGGCCTGCCCCCCGGCCTGGTGGAAGTGATCGGTCCCCTCAGTCCGTTGATTTCGCTCCATGGCATCAAGGTCACGCCTTATGTCGGGGTGATTCCGGACTACGTCGAGTACCAGGCCAACGATGCCGAAATCGCTGCGGTGTTCAGTGTGCCGCTGGATTTTTTCCGCAAGGATCCTCGTGAGCACACCCATCGCATCGATTACCAGGGCTGCAGTTGGTATGTCCCCAGTTATCGTTTTGGCGAATACAAGATCTGGGGTCTGACGGCGATCATGATCGTCGAACTGGTGAACCTGCTGTTCGACGCGGGCATTGACCTGCACAAACCGCCCAGAACCTTTATCAATACCTGAAGCCCGAGGATCGTCATGAAATACCGCCTGGGCGATGCCCGTGTCGAAGCCCATCCACAAAGCTGGGTCGCGCCCAACGCGACACTGGTGGGCAAGGTTCGTCTCGAAGAGGGCGCCAATGTCTGGTTCAACGCCGTGCTGCGCGGCGACAACGAATTGATCCTGATCGGCAAGAACAGCAACGTGCAGGACGGCACGGTGATGCACACTGACATGGGCTTTCCGCTGACCATCGGTACCGGCGTGACCATCGGCCACAACGCCATGCTCCATGGCTGCACGGTGGGGGATTACAGCCTTATCGGTATCAATGCGGTGATTCTCAATGGCGCGAAGATCGGCAAGAACTGCATCATCGGCGCCAATTCGCTGATCGGCGAAAACAAGGAAATTCCTGACGGTTCGCTGGTCATGGGCTCGCCCGGCAAGGTCGTGCGGGAACTGACCGACGCCCAGAAGACAATGCTCCAGGCCAGCGCGGCCCATTACGTGCACAACGCCCAGCGCTACGCCCGCGACCTGGCGGAGCAGGAAGAATGACCACCCCCGAACGCCCGGTGCCTTCGCCCTGCGTGAGCATCTGTTCGCTGGACGATGATGATATCTGTATCGGCTGCCAACGGAGCGTGGCGGAGATCACCCGCTGGAGCCGGATGAACAATGACGAGCGGCGCAGCGTGCTTGCGTTGTGCCATGAGCGGGCGAAGGCCAGTGGGATGGTGTGGACACTGCCTGCACGGTCTGGAAGTTGAAACAACCCCCTGTGGTGAGGGGATAAATCCCCGCCACAAAGGTCTGTTCAGTGACGCCCCTTCCACCGATCCAACCCCACCACTCCCAGCGCAATCACCACAAACCCCGCCAATATCCCCCCGGCATTGATGAACACCTGTCGATAACCCAGGCTCGCCACGTCGATGAACGGGTAAGGGTAGGTCGCAAGCCAATCACCGCGCAACAGTAGATAGGCGAAATACACCACGGGATAAACTACCCATAACCCGATATGTCTCAGGCGCAGGGTGCCCTTGGGTACGCACAGCCACCAATAGACGACGTACAACAACGGCACCACGTCGTGCAGCAACTCGTCGGCCACGAACTGCAAGCCGTCAGGCTGCCAGAGATGGCGCAGCAGCAGGTTGTAGGCCAGGCCGACCAGGGCGATGCTGACGGCGATACCGCTGCGCACGCTCGGCAGCAGGAACCAGCGCCGCACGACGGAGGGTCGTTCGGTCAGTTCCCAGGTCAGCACCACCGCTACCAGGATGTTGGTCAGTACCGTGAAGAAGCTGAAGGTGTTCACCAGTCCGCCCAGCAGGCTTGCGCCCAATTCCCACCGGCCCAGCAGGATCAGATACAGCTGGATGCTCAACCCCACCCAGCCCAGCAGCGCAGTCACCGACACGAAGCGCTGGCGCAGCGTGCGCTGACAACCCGGATCGAAGCCCACGACTCAGACCGGCCGTTTGGTACGCATCAACTTGATGTACAAACGCTCGACCTTCTCCCGCGCCCACGGCGTCTTGCGCAAGAACGTCAGGCTCGACTTGATGCTCGGGTCGCTTTTGAAGCAGCGGATATCGATGCGCTCGGCCAGCCCCGACCACTCGTAATGCTGGACCAGGGCATTGAGGATCTGCTCCAGCGTCACGCCGTGCAGCGGGTTGTTGTTTTGTTCGTTCATGGAGGGCCTTTGCGCGAATGAGACGGTAAAGCGGCGCACCTTAGCCGAGGTGCCCTCAAGGTGGAAGCCTAGTTGCGTCTCGACGCGCTTGCCTTGTGCCCACTGTTACCGAAAGCGAAACGATCCATGTCAACAAAAGCGCTTTCTCTATGTGTAACAGAACATTATCCTTGCGCGGCTTACTGAAACGTTTCTTGTTGCGTGACAGAGCCTTTTCGCTGTTCTCGATGTTCTACTTCCAATCTTGAAAGACAGCGCTGTCTCTGTATCTGCCGCGAACAACTTTTGCTGTGGGAGCGGGCTTGCTCGCGAAAGCGATTTCATACTCAGCCTCATTAGTCGAATGATCCACCGCTTTCGCGAGCAAGCCCGCTCCCACAGGGGATTCGTAACATCCGGACACTTTTAACTGAACCATGCCCCCAAAGGATCGTCATCTACAGTGACACTTTGCGCGGGACTCTTTAAAACCTCACGGAGATCACACTATGAGCACTGAGGGTGCTTTGAGTCGAAGCCGTCTGCTACCGAGCCTGCTCGGCATGCTGCTTCTATTGATGGGCCTGGCCCTGTTGGCGGGCGGGGTCAAGCTGAGCACGCTTGGCGGCTCGTGGTATTACCTGCTGGCGGGTATCGGCCTGGTCTTGACCGGCGTACTGCTGTTCATGGCCCATCGTGCTGCCCTGGGCTTGTACGCACTGGTGCTGTTCGCCAGCACCGTGTGGGCGTTGTGGGAAGTGGGCCTGGACTGGTGGCAACTGGTACCGCGCCTGGCGATGTTGTTTGCCTTGGGCATTGTCCTGCTGCTGCCGTGGTTTCGGCGCCCGTTGCTGACGACCGACGCCTCGCCGATGGGCACCCGCGCATTGGGCGCCTCCGTGGTCATCGCCGGTGTTGTCGCACTGGCCAGCCAGTTCACCAATCCCGGTGAAATCAAGGGCCAACTGGACCGGGACAGCGTACCGGGCATGACCAACACCGCACCGGCCATGCCCGACGGCGACTGGAATTCCTACGGCCGTAGCGCTCATGGCGATCGTTACTCGCCGTTGGCACAGATCACCCCGCAGAATGTCAGTAAGCTGGAGCAGGCTTGGAGCTATCGCACCGGCGACCTGCCAGGGCCGGGTGACCCGGGTGAGACCACCGCGGAAAATACCCCGCTGAAAGTCAACGGCATGCTTTACGTGTGCACGCCCCACAGTCAGGTCATCGCGCTGGAACCGGAAACCGGCAAGGAAATCTGGCGTTTCGATCCGAAGCTTTCCACGCAAAAAGCGGAAAACTTCAAGGGTTGGGCCCACATGACCTGCCGTGGCGTGACCTACCACGACGACGCGGTATACGCCTCGGCCGAGCAGAGCCCGACCGGTACTGCCAGCAATACACCGGCCAGCACCGTTTGCCCTCGGCGGATTTTCCTGCCGACCGCCGACACCCGCTTGATCGCTCTGAACGCCGATACCGGCAAGATGTGTGAAGACTTCGGTGACAAGGGTCAGGTTGACCTGACCGCCAACATCGGTGGCTTCACGGCCGGCGGTTACTACTCCACTTCGCCACCGGCGGTCACCCAGAACCTGGTGGTGATCGGCGGCCACGTCACGGATAACGTCTCCACCGACGAGCCCAGCGGCGTGATCCGCGCCTACGACGTGCACACCGGCAAGCTGGTGTGGAACTGGGACAGCGGTAACCCGGACGAGACCACGCCGATTGCCGAAGGCCAGACCTACACCCGCAACTCGCCGAACATGTGGTCCATGTTCAGCGTCGACGAAAAACTTGGCATGCTTTACCTGCCGATGGGCAACCAGACCCCCGACCAGTTCGGTGGCATGCGTACGCCTGAGTCGGAAAAATACGCCGCCGGCCTGACGGCGCTGGACATCGCCACCGGCAAGGTGCGCTGGTACTTCCAGTTCACCCACCACGACCTGTGGGACATGGATGTCGGCGGTCAACCGACTCTGATGGACCTGAAGACCGCCGACGGCGTGAAGCCGGCCGTACTGGCGTCGACCAAGCAGGGCAGCATCTACGTGCTCGACCGCAGCAACGGCCAGCCGATTGTCCCGATCAAGGAAATCCCGGTGCCGCAAGGTGCGGTGGAAGGCGACTACACTTCGCCGACCCAACCGATGTCCGACCTGAACTTTGTGCCGCCGGTCCTCAAGGAACGCGACATGTGGGGCGTGACCCCGTTCGACCAGATGCTCTGCCGGATAGAGTTCAAGTCGCTGCGATACGAGGGCATGTTCACACCGCCGTCGCTGCAAGGCTCGATCGTTTATCCAGGCAACTTCGGCGTGTTTGACTGGGGCGGTATCTCGGTCGATCCGGTGCGCCAGATCGCGTTCGTCAACCCGAGCTACATGGCGTTCAAGTCCAAACTGGTACCGGCGGCGGAAGTGGCTGGTGGTCCGGGGCGCAAGAGCGAAACCGAAGGCGTGCAGCCGAACAAAGGCGCGCCGTACGGCGTGATCCTCGAAGCTCTGCTGTCGCCTATGGGCCTGCCGTGCCAGGCACCGGCCTGGGGTTACGTGGCGGCGGTGGACCTGACCAACAACAAGACCCTGTGGAAACACAAGAACGGCACCGTGCGTGACAGCTCGCCGGTACCGATTCCGCTGAGCATGGGCGTACCGAGCCTGGGCGGCACGTTCACCACCGCCAGTGGCCTGGCGTTCCTCAGTGGTACCCTCGACCAGTACCTGCGTGCCTACGACGTGAAGAACGGCAAGCAATTGTGGGAAGGCCGCCTGCCGGCCGGTGCCCAGACCACGCCGATGACCTACACCGGCAAGGACGGCAAGCAATATGTGCTGGTCGTCGCCGGCGGCCACGGTTCGCTGGGTACGAAGCAGGGTGACTATGTGATTGCCTACAAACTGCCGGACTAAGCGACACCGGCGTTCATGAAAAAGGCGACACCTTTGCGGGTGTCGCCTTTTTTTGAGCTTGTCTCTGTGGCAAGAAATCCCCTCGCCACAAGGTTTATTGCAGCCTTACAACTCGACCGTGATCGCCTGGGAGGCGCGGGTTGCCTTGGCGCGGGCCGCTTCGATGGATTCGTCACGGGCCAGGGCCACGCCCAGGCGGCGCTGGCCGTTGACTTCCGGCTTGCCGAACAGGCGCAGGGCAGTGTCCGGTTCGCTCAGGGCGGCGCCGAGGTTGGCGAAAGCGGTCTGGGTCGACTGGCCTTCCACCAGCAGCACCGCCGAAGCCGACGGGCCGAACTGACGGATCAGCGGAATCGGCAGGCCGAGGATGGCGCGGGCGTGCAACGCGAATTGCGACAGGTCTTGCGAGATCAGCGTCACCAGGCCAGTGTCATGCGGGCGTGGCGAGACTTCACTGAACCACACCTGATCGCCCTTGATGAACAGCTCGACACCAAACAGACCGCGACCGCCCAGGGCCTCGGTCACTGCCTTGGCGACGCGCTCGGATTCGGCCAGGGCCACCGGGCTCATGGCCTGGGGCTGCCAGGATTCCTGGTAGTCGCCTTTTTCCTGGCGATGGCCGACCGGCGCGCAGAAGGTAGTGCCGCCGACATGGCGCACGGTGAGCAAGGTGATTTCGTAATCAAAGTCGATGAAGCCTTCGATGATGACCCGACCCTTGCCGGCACGACCGCCTTCCTGGGCGTAGTCCCAGGCTTTCTGCACGTCGTCGGCGCTGCGCAGCAGGCTCTGTCCCTTGCCCGACGAACTCATGACCGGCTTGACCACACACGGGAAACCCAGGGTGTGCACAGCCTTGCGGTAATCTTCCACGGTGTCGGCGAAGAAGTACGGCGAGGTCGGTAGACCCAGTTCTTCGGCGGCCAGGCGACGGATGCCTTCACGGTTCATGGTCAGTTGCGCGGCACGGGCGGTGGGGATCACGGTGAAGCCTTCGGCCTCCAGTTCCACCAATGTCGCGGTGGCGATGGCTTCGATTTCCGGCACGATGAAGTGAGGCTTCTCGGCTTCGATCACGGCACGCAGCGCCGCGCCGTCGAGCATGTTGATCACATGGCTGCGATGGGCCACTTGCATGGCCGGCGCGTTGGCGTAGCGATCCACGGCAATCACCTCGACGCCCAGGCGCTGCAGTTCGATTACCACTTCCTTGCCCAGCTCACCGCTGCCACACAGCAATACGCGGGTCGCGGTGGGCGACAATGGAGTTCCGATACGGGTCATCTGAAGGTCCTCAAACAGGAGCGGATCATCGAGGGTTGCGCGCCGGGCGAGCTTCCCGTGGAGAGAAAACGCGGCATTTTACATGAACCGCGGGGTTTGGCTTCAATTGGCCATGACTTGTCGACGCAAGCGCCAGGCCATGATCAGCCAGACAGCCGTAACCCCGGCGAATTTCGAGGCCAGGGCGGTGATCACCACGCCAGGCGTCAGGGCGTCGATCAGGCCGAAGAAAATAAAGGTGTCCAGGGGAATGCTCAGGGCCGAGCTGATCCAGAGCCGGTCATGCAGTGGGCGCCTGGTGATGGTGAAAACCAGCCAATCGATGCACTCGGACACCGCAAACGCTGTGGCGCTGGCCAGGGCGATGGTCGGATCCGAAGTCACGTAGGACAACACCAGCGCCGCCAGCATCGCCACAATGGCGCCATGGCCAAAGCGGGTCTGGACCATGTCCCGCAGGATAAACACCAGCCCGCCCCAGGCCGACCAGATGATGTCCAGGTGTGGCGCGGCGGAAAAGGCGTAGTTGATCAGCACGACGCTGCTGATGTAGGCGAGCAGGAAAAGCATGGAGTCAGTCCTCGTCGCTGTCATCCGCCTTCCAATAACCCACGGCCTTGACGAAGTCCGGGTCCAGCCGTTTTTCATCCAGCAACACCCGGCGGATCTGCCGCGACACTTTGCTTTCGGTGGCGACCCAGGCGTACAGCTTGCCGTCGGGCATGTCCAGATGTTGCACGGTGGTCAGCAGGCTGTCATGGCGGCCCTCGCGTAGCACCCAGATCACATGCACCTGCGCCGGGCTGTGGAGTAATTGCTGTTCGGCGCCGTTTTCCACTTCTACCACCACCAGTGCGCGCCGGTTCGGCGACAGGCCTTCGAGCCGCCGGGCGATGGCGGGCAGGGCGGTTTCATCGCCGATGAGCAGGTAGTTCTCGAAAATGTCCGGCACGATCATCGAGCCCCGTGGCCCGCCGATATCCAGGTATTGGCCGGGTGTCGCCTGGGCCGCCCAGGTCGCGGCCGGGCCGTCGCCGTGGAGCACGAAGTCGAGGTCCAGTTCCAGGGCGTCCGGATCGTAACGGCGCGGGGTGTAGTCGCGCATGGGGGGCAGCGGGCCTTGGGCCTTTCCGGCGCTGGGGTCGTAGGTTGCCAGGGCTGCTCGTTCCTCGGCGTTCTGTGGGAAGAACACCTTCACATGATCATCCGTGCCCAGGCTGACGAACCCGGCCAGTTCCGGCCCGCCGACCGTGATACGGCGCATGCGTGGGGTCAGATCCACCACCCGCAATACTTGCAGGTGCCGACGCTTGATCTCGTGGCTGACACGGTGAATGGTGTTTGGATCGATGTCTGTCATTGGCTAGGTTCCGCAAGGGGTAGACGGTCATGGCCGTCGATGATGGCTTTGGCGGTGTCGTTGAGCAGGTCACGCACCCGCATGATTTCTTCCGGGCTCCAGCGGCCATGGTGCTTGCGCAGCGCATGACGCAAGTTATACACCGCTTCGTGAATCTCCGGGGGCCGGTCATGGCCGCGCAACGTGCGCTTGCTCACCTCGATACGCACCCGCACGGCTTCCAGCGCGCTCGCCTGCTCTTCAAGCAATAGACGTCCGGCGTCGGTGACGCTGTAGCTTTTTTTTCCGCCCTCGGTGCCGCCATGGATCATCGCGCGCCCTTCAAGGAACGTCAGGGTCGGGTAGATCACGCCGGGGCTGGGACTGTAGGCGCCATCGAACATGTTTTCGATGCGACGGATCAAGTCATAGCCGTGGCAGGGCTGTTCGGCGATCAATGCCAAAACCAGCAGCTTCAGCTCACCGGAAGCAAAGATCCGGGGCCCCCGGTTGCCACGCTCACGAACGGGTGCAAGTTGTTCGAAGCGGTCTTGTCCACGTTCGGCCTGAAAATAAGAGTCTGTCATATGCCTGTTCTCCGTGCTGCATAAGATAGAGTTCAGATATATCTTTTATCCTGAGATATATCTTCGAGCTTGGCGATGTCCTGAAACTAAGATATATCTAATGGCGTCGCGCGATAGTTATCCTGCGCACGACCTTACCCCAATAGTTGAAATAGGCGGATAACGCTATTTTGCGTCGGTTTTGCTTGACATGTGGCAATGGCGCGGCGCGACTGCAAGTGTGGGTTGTTTCTGACATCCAAACTTGTTTTTTATATGGATCCGAGTATTTTTCGCTCTTTCGTGTGCTGGTTTTACTACACGATTGTGCGAATTTGCCTGCTTTTTTTTAATTGAAGAGAGCCGATCATGCCCGGCGTTGGAGGTGTCGCAAAAGTTAATGTCGGGCGGCAACTCCAATCCTTCTCTTTATGCCAAGAACAGGTGTTAACAACATGCTCAAACAATTCGTATCCGGTACTGCTGTGGTTGCTGCTGCGCTGGGTTCTTCGGCGGCGTTCGCCCTCGATGACGCTCGCTCCTCGATCCACATCACGGCGAACATCCCGACCCAGCAATTCCATGTGATGCCACGTGATCCGAACTTCGGTAAAGATGAAATCATGAGCTACAACACGGTCAGCGGCACGCTGACCTCGTTGCGCCAGACCTTTGACGTGAAGAACACCGACGGTTCGGTCCATGCCTACATCGAAGGTGGCCCTGCGGCACTGTACAACGGGCGCGATGCTATCGCCCTGACCACCAGCTTCAACGGCGTAACCCTCACCGCGCTTTCCCAGGAAGTGGTGGATGACGCGACGTCCACTCCGGGGACACAGGCTGACATGACCATCGTCCCGGCCAAGCCTTTGGATACCCAGAACGGTCTGTACACCGCCGACATGACCGTGATTTTCGACGCCGTGCCGCGCGTTACCCCGTGATGTCGTTCGATGCCCCGTGAGCTTCACCTCTTTGGGCATTCGCAAGTCGCCTGGCGATCCCGAGCCGGGCGGCTTGCACCCGAAACACCCTGATCATTCGTTGATTATGAGAATCCGTTGATGTTTCCGATGACACCCATCGCGGGTGCCCTCGCGCTATTGCTGTGCGCGAGTGCATTGGCTGCGCCGACTGCCCCGGGTACGACGCCCAGAAGCCTGCTCGCCCAGGCCAAGGGACTACCGGCCGAGTTTGAATCGCACTTTTTCGATGTGCCTCTGGCGGTTCGTGTCGAACTCAATCAACAGTATCTCGGTGAGGCCATGGTGGTCTTGTCCCGGGATGATCGCATTACCCTGCTCGAATTCAACGACACGCAGGACAGCACGGTAAAAGCTGTCCTGCGCGAGCAATGGGAACAGCTTCTCAAGCAAGGCCAAAGGTTGGGGGCTTGTGAAGGCAACTGCCCGGCCGGGTTGTTGGCTGTGCATTACAGCCTGGAGAACTCATTGGTGTCGATCCTGACCAGGGATGTGGAGCGCGCCAACGAAACCAAGCGTTATCACGATCAGCCAGAAGGCGGCAGTCTCGGCTTGATTCTCAACAACCAACTGAATATCAATGGTGGCCAGGAGCAGGACACGGGCGGACGCTATGGCCTCAACGCCAGTTCCAGCGTCGGCAACTGGAGCCAGTCAATGGATCTCCAGCTTTCGCGTCTTGGTGGCCCGGACGACAAGGTGTACCACGCCGTCCACGAGCTTTACACCCAACGGGAAATGGAAGGGAGTTTTTTTCGCCTGGGTTATTTCACGCCCAGTTCCGATGGCTTGAACCGTCAGATCCGTTCGTTCGGTGCCAACCCGGACACGGCGCTTGGGGTGATGTACGGCAGTTCCGACAGCTTGGTGGTCGAAAATCCCAAGCCCAGCGTCTACCCCATTTATGTCACCGCCAGCCGCCAGGCTTCGGTGGAAATTTATCGCAGCGGTCTATTGATCAATACCCAGGCGGTCAGCGCCGGCTTGCAGAGCCTGGACACCCGGCCCTTGCCCGGCGGTATCTATGAAGTGGAAGTGCGGTTGATCGAGGATGGGCAAACCACCGCCACCAGCCAGGAGCTGGTCTACAAACCCAATAACTGGAGCAATTCAGAGGACCGCTGGCGCTACAACCTGTTCGCCGGGCGCGAAACCAGGCTGTGGAGCAACTGGGAAGACCAGCCCTCGGGCTTCACCACCGCGGGGGTGGGCCTCAACTACCTGTTGCATCCCCGGGTGATCCTGGGTGCCTCCACGCGTCAAGTGCAGGACAAACTGCAAGTGGGCACCTCGGTGGATTGGTCGCTGGGCAGCAACACCAGCCTGTACGCCAACATCTATGAGACGCAGCAGTATGGCACCGGCATGGATATGCAAGGCCTGTACAGTTATGGTCAGGGTAGCATCGTGGCGAGCCACAACCGCAGCTGGCTGGACACCCGTAATACCTATGAAACCCTGCCCGATGGCACTCGCATCCGCCAACGCAACGTGTTTGTCGGCCAGACCAGCAATTCCTCGCTGTCGGTCAACCATCGTTTGAGCAACAAGACCTCTATCAATGGACGCCTGGCCTACAGTGAAGGCAATGTCCAGGGCACCGGACTGGACCTGGGCTGGACCCAGCGCGGCAAGCTGCGCGGCAGCGATGCCAACTGGCGGGTATCGGTGTTCGACCGCCCTGGTACCTCGAGTACCGCCGACCGACGCAATCGCGGCGTCGACCTGAGCGTCAGTGTCGCGTTGGGTGGGCCGGGCGAGTACTGGTCCGGCAGCGTCGGCACCCGCACATCACGGGAAGGGGACCGCGACCACAATGCCTCGCTGACCTACCGCCGGGACCTGCAGGATCACGTCTTGCAAAGCGTCTCCGCCACGGCGTTGGCCGACACCTATGGCATGGGCCTGTCCGGTATCGCCAGCTTCATGACCGATTCGCTTTATGGCGACGGTTTCGTCCAGCGCTCCTCCTATAACGACAACCTGACCGGCGGCTTGAACCTGAGCAGCACCGTGGCCTTGGGCGGTCAGAAAACCGCCTTCACCGGGCTGCCCCAAGGGCGCGGCGCGGGCATGATCGTCGACGTGGAAACCGATCTGGACGATGTCGCCCTGCGTGCCGACGATTTGACCGGTGGCAGTACTGTCTTGCGTCCGGGCCGCAACTTCATCCCCATCACGGCCTACAAGAACAGCATGGTGACCTTCGACTTCGACGGCGTGCACCCGCCGGCGGCGAACATCGAGCCTGCGCGGACCCGCTATCACCTGAACAAAGGAGGGGTGGACTACCGCAAAGTCCAGGTGATGAGAACCGTGACGGTGCTCGGTCGCCTGGTGGACGAACACGGCCAGCCGCTTCGGGGCCATCACGTGATCAACCACGCCAGTCGCGGCGTTAGTGAAGCGGATGGGTTCTTCTCCATGGAAATGAATGCCAGCTCACCGACCCTGGAAGTGCGCTACGGCAGCGAACTGTTTTGCCGGTTCCGCCTCGACCCGGACAACGCCGACCGCGAAGGCGATGTGTTGATGATCGGTGACTTGCGCTGTACGCCGGATACCCTGGCCGATACTTCGACTGTCGCGGCTGCCCCGAGCAAGCAGCGCTCATGAACAGTGGGAGCAAGGCGTATTCGCGATGGATAACGCAACTCACGCCACGAGCGAGGCGCCTGCATCGCGGGCAGTCCTTGCTCCCATAGACGATTGCTCATCGCATGTTTGTAGTGATTGGTTTTGAGGTTGTATTAATGAAATTTTCATCGGTTGCAGTGCGCGGCGTCGTTTCGGTGTTGCTGTTTACGTGCGTGCCCGTGGCCAATGCCGTGAGCCGGGATATAACAGCAATATTCAGGCCCGATGCTTCGAAGCCAAACCTGAATCAATTTACCAATACCACGCCGATCTCCGGCTATTGCACCTACTTCCCAGCGGATTGCGCCGCGACGAAGATTTTCAGCATTCAGTTGCCTATCACATTCAATTCGGTCAGCCCTATCCAGGCGAATCATACCGACTATCGGCAAGGGGCGACGTTCAAGGTGCCCGCCAATTGGCGTACCGCACAAGTGACTCATGTGGGGACGGGGGAAACCGAAACCGTTGAAGTACGCTTTTCAGGGGTCGGCTCGAGATATCGACTTCCAACGAACGTGCTGAATCTCATAGGTAATCCGGACATCAGTATCACCTTGGCACATAACCGGTTATGGGGTGGGTATGGGAATAGCTGGGTGAATCCCCCTTCACCTTGCGGATATTCCGGTCATGGAGGGTTGGATGCGACGACATACCGTTTTTTCTGGAAAACCCGGGTCGATGCCGCGTGCTCCAAAAAAGCCAGTTTTCTGATACCGAGCTTTACCTACGAATATCTGGATTTTGCCTACGAGTTGCGGACCCCAAACCCTTTGAAAATGTCGAGCGGCCTCTACACGGGGTCGTTGACCTACAACGTCGGACCGGGCCAGGACCTCGATATGGGGGACGTCATGATTCCTTCCGATCCGATACTCACCCTGGATTTCAAGCTGACTGTTGAGCACACCCTCAAGATCGAAGTCCCCCCCGGCGGCAATCGGGTCGACCTGGTGCCCCAGGAAGGTTGGCAAGCCTGGGTGAACAGCGGTCGCAAACCGACCCGGCTGTTTCGTGACCAACGCTTCCATATCTCGGCCTCCTCACGATTCAAGATGGGGCTCGAATGCCAATACGTCAGCGGCAATACCTGCGCGATCGCCGAAAACGACACTGGCCATGCCGTGCCGGTGGACATCAGCGTCAGCCTGCCCGACGGCCTGACCGACACCGCCGGGCAGCCGGTCAACCATCGTCGGCTACTGCTTGATGGCAGTGGCACCGAGATGTTTCAGCCGGGTTTTTACGTCGATCGTCGTTCGGGGACCCTGCACTTCGACGTTGCCCGCCCCCAGGTCGAAGCGATGTTGGACACCGGCGCCAAGGCTTATAGCGGCAATGTCACGGTGATCTGGGATTCGGAAGTTTAAAAAATCTATTCAGCGGATTTTGAATATGAGGTCATCGCATGAAAGGAACACGGGTATTAGCGAACTGTGTAGTTTCAACATTTTTGTTTGCCTGTCTGCCGGCGACTCATGCCTTGACCCGGGATATCACCGCGGTATTCAGGCCTGATCCCTCGAAGCCCCAGGAAAATATATTCCTCAACACTACTCCGGTCAGCGGTTATTGCCAGCGATACCCGGAGCAATGCAGGGCGTCAGGGATGTTCAGCCTCATGCTGCCCATCGTCGTCAATTTGAGCAGGCCTATCCAGGCGAATCATGAAGATCCCCGGCAAGGCGCGATGTTTAACGTGCCCGCCAACTGGCGCCAGTTACAAGTCACCCATTCCGGTACGGGCGAAACCGAGACCCTTGAAGTGCGTTGGTCGGGTATTGGGGCGCAACAACGACTCCCTGACGGAGTCGGCAACCTGGTAGGTGGAGAGCCTAATTCCGCGGTGGCTCACAGGATGTTATGGGGCGGTGCGGCCTGGGACGAAGCCCCTTCACCCTGTCGATACAGCGGTCTTGGTTTTTACTCTGATGTGACCTACGACTTTTTCTGGAGGGCGCCGGTAGTCGGCGTGTGTGCCAAGACGGCACGTTATGCGATCCCCAGGATGAGTTACCACAGCATTGACTTTGCCTACGAGTTGCGCACGCCAAACCCGTTGAAAATGTCGGCCGGCCAGTACACGGGAACGCTGACCTACAGCATCGGGCCGGGTCAGGACCTCGACCTGGGTGATGTGATGGTCGCGGATGATTCGGCGCTCACACTCAACTTTACCCTTCAAGTTGATCATGCACTCAAGATTGAGGTGCCCCCCGGCGGGAACCGGGTGGAACTGGTTCCTCAGGAAGGATGGCAAGCCTGGCTGAACAGCGGACGCAAGCCGACGCGGTTGTTACGGGATCAGCGCTTCCATATCTCCACGTCCTCTCGTTTCAAGATGCTGCTTGAGTGCCAATACCCCAACGGCAATACCTGTGCGGTCTCGCAAGTCGGTTCCGGTCATGCGGTACCGGTGGATATCAGCGTGACCTTGCCTGAGGGGGTGACCGACGCCGCAGGGCAACCGGTCAATCGTCGCCGCTTGTTCCTTGACGGCAATGGCACCGAGTTGTTTCAACCGGGTATTTACATCGATCGCAGGTCGGGAACTCTGCACTTCGAAGTTGCACGCGCCAGCGTTGAGGAAATGCTGGATGGTCGCGCCGAATCCTATACCGGCAACGTCACGGTGATCTGGGATTCGGAAGTCTGAGCGGCCTGAGGGCCAATGATATTCAGTGAATTGCGTTTAATGCATGAGGTTATGAAGTGATGAAGCATCTATTGGCATGGGTTGGGTTTCTTCTGTTTTGCAGCCTGGCCCAGGCCGGGCCGCAGATTGGTGTCGGGGTGGTCTACGACTATCTCGATGGCGACAAAAGCACTTACATGAAGCGGGTATTCAACGGCGGAACGTCCACGGCATTCGTCAAGGTCAACATCCTGGAGATCGTCTACAACGAGGACGGCAGCTACCAGGAATTGCCCATCCAGAGTCAGCCCGACTCCACGGCCAAGGATGGCCTGATGGCCAGCCCGGCGCGCCTGATCGTGCCGGCCAATGGCATGCAGGGCACCCGGTTGCTGTTCATGGGCAACCGAGACAAGGAACGCTATTTCCGGGTGCGTTTTGTGCCGGTGGTGCCGGAGGCCGAGGATGAGTTTGCCGTCAGCGCCGAGGAGCGCGAAGCGTACAAGAAGGAGCGCGTGGCGGCGGGAGTCAAGGTCCTGGCGGGCTACGGCACGGTGTTTTTCGTAAGGCCCAAGGACACCCGCTTCGAGACCGTGATCGACGACAACGCCAATCGTTACCTGATGCGCAACAACGGCAACAGCGTCGTGGTGATCGATGAGTTCAAGGATTGCGACGCGCAGAAAGACAACGACTGCCGGCCGACGACCAAGCACCACATCATGGCAGGGCGCACGTTTTCGTTCGACAAGGAATCGGGGCGTGAATACCGCTTCACGCTGATCGAGGGCGACAAGAGCCAAGCCGTCGAGATCAAGGGTTGACGGTCTCCGTCGACGAACCGTCGCAGACGCCACAGGTAATCATTATGTTCAAGCCATTGCTACACCCTCTTGCGTTGACCGCCTTGATGCTGCCTTGGGTCTTGGCCTGGGGAGCGGTCGAGCGGGAAACCTTCGAGCTCCACGTGACCATTCCGACGATCGATTTTTACGTGCTGCCCCTCGACCCGCAGTTGGTACAACGTGAGCAACGCTTGCCGTTCAGCTCTATCACCAGCGAGCTCAGCCCGCTGCGGGCGGTTTACGAGGTGAAGAACAGCAACGGTGCCATCGGTGCACGCCTGGGTGAAGAAGCCTACTTGTCCAATGGCCGTGACCGTATCGATTTGAGGGTGAAGTTCAACAATGTCGAGCTGACCCTGGACTCGACCCAGGTCGTGACGGCTCTGGAGGCCAGGCCTGGACGCCAGGTGCCGTTGGAAATCGCCGCGATCAAGCCCGGTGATGGATACAGGGCGGGGGATTACTACGGCACGGTGCATATGGTCTTCGATGCTGTTGCGCCGTGAGCACCGTGGCTAAAACACCGGGCGAAATGAGGCCCCGTGGCGAGGCGTGTAATTTGCGTTTTATTACTCAGAAAGAGGTATCAAGCATGTTAAAGAAAATGATGGCCGCGACCTTGGTTGTTGCAGGCCTGAATCCTTCGTGGGTGCTGGCGGCTGATGATGCGCGTACATCCATCCATATCACGGCGAATGTTCCGAACAAGCAGTTCCATGTGCAGCCACGCAATCCAGATTTCGGCAGAGACGAGGTCATGCATTACAACCCCGCGAATAATTCCTTGAGCGCCGTACGCCAGACCTTCGACGTGAAGAATACCGACGGATCGGTCCATGCCTATATTCAAGAGGGCAGGGCCTATCTGGACAATGGCAGGGATCGTATTCCTCTGACCGTTAAGTTCAACGATGTATTCCTCAATGGCGTGCCTCAGGAAGTCGTCGATGATGCCTCCTCCACGCCAGGCACTCAGGCCGAAATGCTCATCCAATATAACGGCATATCGGTCGAACGTAATCCGGGCTTGTACACCGGCCAATTCACGGTGATTTACGATGCGGTCCCTCGGGTTACCCTCTGATTTTGGGTGAGGGATTTGGCGACATGTCGCACCATCCCGTTGGGCTGCATCCCCTCTCGCCGCAATGAGTCTGCCGTCACTCACTGTCGTGCCATCAACGGCTTGCACTGGGTGTGACTGCCTGGTTGCAGATAGGCCGAGAGAAACGGCGCCATGCCTTTGAGCACCTGCACCGGCAGAGCCGAGGTGAACTTGAAGTTTTGCGCCGAGGCCCCCGGGACATAGGCGGTGAGGGTGCCGAAATGGCTGTCGCCAATGTAGAACACGAAGGTGGCGGTGCGGTTGATCGACTTGGAACTGATCACCCGTCCACCGGGACCGATGGCTTCGATGCGGTTGTCGCCGGTACCGGTCTTGCCGCCCATTTGTAATGGCGTGCCGTCCGCCAGTTTGAAACTTCCGGCCACCCGTTTCGCGGTACCGGCATCGACTACTTGGGACAACGCCCCGCGCAAGGCCCGCGCCACTTCGACGGGCATTACCCGCTTGCCGTTGTCCGGGTCGTTGATCAATTGCGTTTCATAGGGTGTGTTGGCGGCGAAATGCAGGCTGTCGATTCGCAGCGCCGGCTGCCGGACCCCGTCGTTGAGGATGGTGCCCACCAGCTCCGCCAGCGCCGCGGGGCGGTCGCCGGAACTGCCAATGGCGGTGGCCAGCGACGGTACGAGATGGTCGAACGGGTAACCGACTTTCTGCCAGCGCTGGTGGATATCCAGGAACGCTTCGATCTCCAGCATGGTACGGATGCGACTGTCCCGTGCGCTTTTGTGCCTGCTTTTGAACAGCCAGCTGTAGACCTCCTGGCGTTCGAACTGGCTGGCCTTGACGATTTCACTGAATTTGGCGTCGGGGTTGTTCAATAAATACCCCATCAACCACAGGTCCAGCGGATGGACTTTCGCGATGAAGCCCTGGTCCGGCAGGTCGTAAGCGCCCGGGCCGTAGCTCTGGTAGAGCCGCTCCAGACGTTCATCGGTGAGTTTTTCGACGCTTTTGGCCGATTTCAGATGCGAGCGCACGAAGCGGTTGAAGCTTTCCTGGCTGTCGTTGGGGAAGAAATAGCGGTGCACCGCGGCCAGACGGATTGCGGTGGGGTGCATGCTGTCGAGAAAGGTCTCGAGACGCTGGCTGGTGTCCTTCTTCTGGTACTTCTTCCAGAACTTGAGCAGGAACGAAGTGCCTTCGCGGTCGGCGAACTGGGCCAGGTACTCCTGGCGCCGCGGGTCCCTGTCGTCCTTGAGCAGTTCGGCGCTGTTGTTGGGGCCGGCGTAGGTGGCGTAGCGCACCAGATCGCGCATCAGGCGGATGAACGGCAGGTTGATCGATTCGCGCAGGGAGTCGCGCAGGGTAGGGTTGCGGCCGTTGTCTTCGTTGCGGAAGTTATGGAAGGTGTGCAGCCCACCACCGGTGAAGAACGCCTCGCCGGGGCTGGCGGAATAGGTGCGGTCCAGGGCCGCTTCAAGCATCTTCGGCAGACTGCGGTCGCTGTTCTGAATCAGGTAGTCGACGGCCCAGCGGGACAGGCGGTCCTGGTCAGCGATGTCGGCTTTCTTCAGCTCGGCCGGCGTTTGCTGGCCGTAGCGCTCATGCAATTCGGCGATGATTTGCAGGTAGGTGGTGAGCACCCTCAACTTGGCGGTGGAACCCAGTTCCAGCTTGCTGCCTTCGTTGATATCGAAGGGCTGGTCGGTGCTGTCGGTCTGTACCCGTACCCGCGAGCCGTCCGGGGTCAGTTCCAGCAGGGTGAAGCTGTAGCGTACCTGAGTGGTGCTGGTCGGGGTCAGCAGGCGTTCGCCCATCAGGCCGATCTCGGTCGCGAAAGTCGGGTCCGCCAGGCGCTTGAGGTACTCGGTAGCCTGGGCCTGCAAGTCGTTTTGCAATGTGCTGGTGGCCGACAGGTCCAGGCGGTCGAGATCGTACAGCGGGCGGTTGAGCAATGTGGCGAGGCGACTGCGAGCTGCGCTGATACCTTTATTGGTTTCGATGGGCTGGATCGTCGGGTCCAGGACCCAGTCACGATAACTGACCTTGCTCGCCAGGGCTGCATCGGCCAGGGCTCCATCGATCACACCGTTCTGTGCCAGCAGCCGGAGATGGCTATCGGTCAGGCTCGCCAGCTCGTCGCGGCCCTTGGACAGGTAATGGGAAGGGCGGCGCTGGGCGATCATCAGCGACAGCATCTCCCGCAGGGCCAGGCCTTTTTCAGCCAGGCTCCGTGGGTCGGTAGCGTCGTTGAACAGCCGTTCGTTGGCGCGTTTGAAGTCGGCGCCGTACCAGACCCGCAAGCCTTCAGCCATGCCGTGTACTTCACCATGACCCGGAACGGCGGAGAGCGGCACGCTGTTGAGGTAGTCGCGGATGATCCGTTGCCGCGCCTCGAGGGTTTGCGGGCCGGCCTGGTAGGCGCGCACGCTGGCGGACACCATCTGGCGGATTTTCTCCGCGCCGGAAACGGTGAGTCCATCGGGGGAATGGCGGTACTTTTCCAGCTGAGTCGCCAACGTACTGCCCCCGGCGGATTGCCCAGGCAGGCTCAACATCTTGGCCACTTGTGACCACGCCGCCATGCCGAAGCGCGGCCAGTCCACTGCCGGGTTGGCCTCGGGGTAGCGGGGATCGAGCAGGAAGCGGTTCTCGATGAACAGCAGGCTTTGTACCACCACCGGCGGGATGGCGTCGAAACTCGCATACAACTGTTGCGGGTACTTGAACTGATACAGCGGTGCTGCGCGGCAATCGGTGATGGTCAGGCCGGCCTGGATCTTTTCCGGGTAGGGGACGAACAGCCCTTTGTCGACATAGTCCATCAACGCCGGCGAAAACCGCGCCTGGGCCTGGATCACGTAATTGCGCTTGAGCAATCGCGGCAGGAACTCCCCCAGGGCGCTGTAGCCCAACCGCCGGTCGAACGGCCCGTCGCCGGGATAGACGATAGCATCGCTGGGGCCTGGCTGCACCGAATAGCTCAGGGATCCGGCGTACCGGCTCAGTTCACTGGCCTGGAACCTTGAAGTGCGCATCTCCTTGGCGGCCGCCAGGCCGACCACCACCGCGATAATCAGCAGCAACAACCAGAAAGCCCGCCAGCCATGCCGGGCACGGCGATTTTTTTGGGGTAAAGGCGCTTCTTCCATACGTTCAGTCGGGACCACAGGTTTACTCGAATCGGTTTGCCACAAAGCGCCCATAGTCACTGATCCACTCACGCAGATTGATCGGACTTGCTTGAAGCTTAGACGGTGGTTGGCGCGGGGGGAGGGGAAATTGTGGGTACGGTCTGTCATGACTTCCACTCGCCGCTCTTTGTGGCGAGCGGATAAAACCCCTCATCACAGATAAGTCCCTCACACAGATAAATCCCTCGTACAGATAGTCCCCATAACGGGTAGCGGTGTCCGGAAAGCCTCGTGCCAGAGCCATCACCCTACGCCAAAACATGACGCTGTACCGTCACTGTGCAATACTCGGCGGCGTTTTCGAATGACCTGAATCTCAGATAACACCTCTCCAAAAGCTGATTCTGGCGGAGGCTTATCCCTGAAATTTCCAGGTTTTACAGTGAATCTCTCTATCCCTGGCTTTTTATACTGCACGACCCGCTGATCCTGAGGTTGTCGTTCCACAGGACGGTCTGCCCACAAGACAGACCCGGTTTCGGCAAGGCGGCAGGCTTACCGGTCTGCGGCCTTGGACACTCGGTGGCTAATCCAATAACAAAACGAGGTTGTATCCCTATGCCTGTCGGCAATCATCTGCCCCATGGCGAGACCGCTCAGGGTGGTCCGCTCAAACGTGAGCTCGGCGAGCGACACATCCGCCTGATGGCGCTTGGCGCCTGCATCGGTGTCGGGCTGTTCCTCGGTTCGGCCAAAGCCATCGAAATGGCCGGCCCGGCGATCATGCTGTCCTACATCATCGGCGGCCTGGCGATCCTGGTAATCATGCGCGCCCTCGGCGAGATGGCCGTGCACAATCCGGTGGCCGGTTCGTTCAGCCGTTATGCCCAGGACTATCTCGGCCCGCTGGCCGGTTTCCTGACCGGCTGGAACTACTGGTTCCTGTGGCTGGTGACCTGCGTGGCGGAGATCACCGCGGTGGCGGTGTACATGGGCGTCTGGTTTCCCGACGTGCCCCGCTGGATCTGGGCCTTGGCGGCACTGGTCAGCATGGGCTCGATCAACCTGATCGCGGTCAAGGCCTTCGGCGAATTCGAATTCTGGTTCGCCCTGATCAAGATCGTCACCATCATCGCCATGGTCATTGGCGGCGTGGGCATCATCGCCTTCGGGTTCGGTAACGATGGCGTGGCGTTGGGCATTTCCAACCTCTGGACCCATGGCGGTTTCATGCCCAACGGCGTGCAGGGCGTGTTGATGTCGCTGCAAATGGTGATGTTCGCCTACCTGGGCGTGGAGATGATCGGCCTGACCGCCGGTGAGGCGAAGAACCCGCAGAAAACCATCCCCGACGCCATCGGTTCGGTGTTCTGGCGGATTCTGCTGTTTTATGTCGGTGCGTTGTTCGTGATCCTGTCGATCTATCCGTGGAACGAGATCGGCACCCAGGGCAGCCCCTTCGTGATGACCTTCGAGCGCCTGGGCATCAAGACCGCCGCCGGCATCATCAACTTCGTGGTGATCACCGCCGCGCTGTCCTCCTGCAACGGCGGTATCTTCAGCACCGGGCGGATGCTCTACAGCCTGGCGCAGAACGGCCAGGCCCCGGCCGGTTTCGCCAAGACCTCGACCAACGGCGTCCCGCGTCGCGCGTTGCTGCTGTCCATCGCCGCATTGCTGTTGGGCGTGCTGCTCAACTATCTGGTGCCGGAAAAAGTCTTCGTCTGGGTGACCTCCATCGCCACCTTCGGCGCGATCTGGACCTGGGCGATGATCCTGCTGGCCCAGCTCAAGTTCCGCAAAGGGCTAAGCGCTTGCGAGCGTGCCGCGTTGAAATACCGCATGTGGCTGTACCCGGTCAGCTCGTACCTGGCGCTGGCATTCCTGGTGCTGGTGGTGGGGCTGATGGCGTACTTCCCGGATACGCGCGTGGCGCTGTATGTGGGGCCGGCGTTCCTGGTGGTGTTGACAATGTTGTTTTATGGTTTGAAGTTGCAGCCGACGGGGGAGGGGCAGGAGGCGGTGAATTCGGCTTCTTAGGTCCAGCCTTGTGAAAGAGGGCCCCGGTCCGATGGTCGGGGCTTTTTCTTATGCACGGTGTCGTCCTTCCGACAAGGCTTTCCGGGGCCGGTTGTCTACTGTCAGAGCTGACAGTAGACCGTAGACTTGAATGGGGCTTAACGTCAGTCATCCATCCTGGCCCAAGGAAACTTCTATGGGATGTACAGACAGTTCAACGACATTCAAGTTTTCTGTTAAACCCCAAAAGAAATCATGGTGTGCAGCGTGCCTTGTGGCGTTTTCTGCGTTATCGACCGGATGCACAAGAGCGGCTGAGGGCGACGATTGGGTAACCGCTATTAATGCATCATATCCAACGCGCTGTGCCGAAGAAGATAATGTTTATGTGAAGCTGATGAGTCGTGATATCCAGAGGTTTCGGATTGAAGCGCTGCACCCTGGCTACATCGAATCGCTGGTGTCGGACCGCTCGGCACCTGATTTTTCGGATTGTTCATTTGACGGTAGCGGCAATGCCCAGGATCCGGTGTTCAGATTCACCCCCAGGCGAATGGTGTTGTGGGAGTCGAATGAACTTTTGGTGATGGGCAATACGCTGGAGCGATTCTGGCGGTCCAGCGTTGTGGATGTCAGTGTCAGCGGTGTTCACCGAAGCAATATTCATTTGATTCAGGTTTACCTCAAGGACGCTCGCCAATCTGAACATCCTCCCGAGGAGTTTCTGGTACTTTACCCAACGGATGGGTACTGGCGTCTCAAACCGCTCCCGGTGTCTCATTTGGGTTCCGGTGCCTATGGCAGTTCTTTTCTGGTAGGACCCATTAAAGAAACATCGCGACCTGTGGTCGACTTGTTGAAAGTCCAGTTCAATCCCGCCAGCCGGACCTTTGAGCTGAACTACCAAGACGGTTCACATGGCAGCATGAAAATCGTCGAGATCAACCAACAGCGCGCCGTCTTGGACTATTCCCACAGCCGCCCATCGCCAGCCGATGCGCCAATCGTCGCCATTCGCTCGATGTATGTTGCCCCCGACAATGCGGACGCCTCGCAAGTTTTTTTTCACCGACGAGGCGAGCGCGGATTGGTCAGTGAGGATCTTATGGCGTTTGTTCGCTCGGAGGTGAAGGACATCCGGGTCGGACGCTCGACTCTTTCGAAACACAATGCCTCGGCGCCGGATATGTGGTTTGGTGGTTTCGAGTCGCGATGACCGTTCAATCAGCGTTGGGCACTTTCGTGCGGCAAGTGTGGAATGGCTGGGTAGCGCTCCGGCAGTTGCGCACTCGTCATGACTTCAAAGCTGGCCCCATTGTCAGTGCTGGAGTTGCCGCCGACGAATACCTGGTACGTGCCCATTTCAACGAACCGTAGAAGTTTATCGCCCAGTAATGCCAGATCATCCTGATCCAACAGAAATTTAACGGTCTTCGTTTCACCCGGAGCGAGTCGAACCTTGGAAAAACCGCGCAGTGTCCGAACCGGACGAGTGATGGTCGCAACATCTTGGCGTAAGTACAGCTGGACTGTTTCATCACCGGTTCGTTGGCCGCTGTTGTGGACTTCCACCTCGACGGTAAGCGTTTCATCGAAGGTCAACTGCCGCTGACTGAGCTTCGGCACTCCATAAGTGAACGTGGTGTAACTCAAACCGTAACCAAATGGGTAGAGGGGGGTCCATTCTTCGTCAAGGTACTTGGAGGTATAAACATTGGCCTTATCCGGTGGTCTCCCGGTGTTTTTATGCGCATGGTAAAGGGGGATCTGTCCGACCGTGCGCGGAAACGTGATAGGAAGCTTGCCACTGGGGTTAACGTCCCCAAACAACACATCGGCCACGGCATGCCCCATTTCGGATCCCAGGAACCAGGCCTCGAGGATGGCGGGCACCTGTTTGTCCACCGTCGGTATAGCCAGCGGGCGGCCGTTCATGAGGATGACGACTATCGGTTTGCCGGTACTGTGCAACTGGGCCACAAGTGCGTTCTGTGCGCCAGGCAGGTCGAGGGAGGCACGGCTACGCGCCTCCCCGCTCATGTCAGCCGTTTCACCGAGTACGGCAACCACTGCGTCGGCATCGTTGACGGCACGTCGCGCCTCGTCGATTCCGGAGGTATCGAGGCTTTCGGGAGAAGCACCAGAGACGTAGACAACGTGGGTTCCGGGCGCTACGGCACGTTTTATTCCCTCCAGTACCGTAATCGATTCCTCGGCACGACCGGCGGCGGACCAGAAGCTTAGAGTGGATTGAGCGTCGTTCGCCAGGGCCCCGACCACGACGAGCTTGCGCAGATTCTTTGGCAGCGGGAGCAATGCACCTTCGTTTTTCAATAGCACGATGGATTTTTGTCCGGCTTCTCGTGCCAGGGCACGCGTTCGAGGCATCGATGTCAGAGCTTTCTCGCGGGTTGTATCGCTGTAACGATACGGGTCATCGAACAAGCCCAACCGCTGCTTGGTCTGAAGCACACGTCGCACCGCATCGTCGATAAGCGACTGCGGTAATTGGCCGCTACGCACCAGGGCAGGTAATTCGGTGGCATAGTCTGCGCTGGCCATGTTGATATCGATCGTGGCGTTAAAGGCCCGTCGAGTGGCCTCTTGAGTGGTGGAGGCCACGCCGTGCTGCATGAGTTCGCTGACGCCGTTGAAGTCGCTGATGATCGGTCCCTGGAATCCCCACTCGTCGCGTAATTTGTCCTTGAGTAACATTCGGTTGGCGTGCATCGGGGTGCTGTCTATTTCATTGAAGCCGGCCATGATCGTGTCTACGCCGGCTTCTACGGCGGCACGAAAGGGTGGCAGGTAGACTTCCTCCAAGGTTCGCTGGGACATCTCCGATATGTTGTAGTCACGGCCTCCTTCCGCAGCGCCGTAACCGACAAAGTGCTTTGCGGTAGACAGAATTGTCGAGGTGTCGGGAAAACCCTTGCCATGAAAACCGCGCACTCGGGCGGCCGCCAATGTCGCGCCGAGAAAAGGGTCCTCGCCCGATCCTTCGATGACCCGTCCCCAGCGCGGATCCCGTGCGATATCAACCATTGGGGCGTAGGTCCAATGCAAGCCGCTGGCAGTTGCCTCAACGGCTGCAGCCCTGGCGGTTCGTTGTGACAGATCCGTATCCCAGGCCGACGCCTCTGCCAACGGTGTGGGAAACACCGTACGAAAGCCATGAATCACGTCGTGGGAGAACAAGAGTGGAATATGCAGGCGTGAACCCTGTATGGCTTCGCGTTGCAGCCTGCGGGTGACTTCGGCGCCATATACACCCAGCAGGGAGCCGACTTCAGCAATACCGATGGGTTTCTGACCTTTATTGTCCACGACTGGCCCGGTAGGGGTGACTAGCATGCCCAACTGCGTCAACTGTCCAGCCTTTTCCTCGAGAGTCATTTGGCCGATCAGTCGTTCGATAAAAGCGGCATCTTCCTGCTGTTTCCCGGATTGCTCGCCAGCTCGAGCCGTGGAGTGAAACCAGCAAACGGCGATCAATGTACCCAGCATCGCTGCTGTGGTAACGCGCACAAAGTCCATTGCATCAAGCCTTCGATACCGACGTTGAGCGGTGAGGGGCGGGCTGTGCCAAGGCGCCTGGTACTGGGTTGAAAGGGTGGTATTGATAGAGCCAGGATTCGGAGAGCGTCATTTCCCCCTGGCGCAGATACAGGCGCATTTCGACAGGCTCATTCCCCTCGGCGGTCAAATCGAATTGAGCACGCCAGTGGCCCGCGACGTCATTGGGTACAGGCTCGGTAAACACATTCGAAAACGTGCCCCTGGACGACCAGAGCACGGCCTCGGGTCGCACGCCGAAGGCGAGCTTCTCCAGAGGCGCGCCGGTGAATTCCACAACGAATTTACGTACACCCTTGGGACGTGGCTGGCCCGGAAGGCCTCCGTTCCCAAGGCGGGTCGCTACGCAGCGCGCCAGATCCGTGGGGTAAGGCTCGTCGCTGAGCCAGTGCAACCGATATTTCAGACGGTACTGCTGACCTGCCTCGGCAGGTTCCTTGGGCACCCACATCGCGACGATGTTGTCATGTATTTCATCGTCGGTCGGGATTTCCACCAGTTGAACACTGCCTTCGCCCCAGTTTTCCAAAGGCTCGACCCATACGCTGGGGCGGCGCTGATAATTGACTCCGTCCAGGTAGTGGTCGAAGGATCTGTCCCGTTGAAGCAGTCCGAAACCTCGTGGGTTGTTGTCTGAGAATGCCGAGGCCATGGTTCGCGGGGGATTGTTGAGCGGCCGCCAGATGCGCTCACCTGTTCCTGTCCACAGGGCTAATCCATCGGAATCATGAACCTCCGGGCGCCAGTCGATAGCCGTACGCTTGGCTGTTTCGTCGAACCAATGCATGGACGTCAGCGGGGCGATACCGAAGCGGTCAACGCCTTGGCGTAGAAACAATGCGGCCTCGATATCCATCACCACTCCCTTGGTGCGGTTGACCACAAAGCGATAAGCACCGCACAAGCTGCGACCGTCGAGCAACGCATACAGCGTCATGGTTGGCTGTCGGTTATCAATCGGCGTCTCGAACCAGAAGTGGGTGAAGTCCGGAAACTCTTCAGCCTTGTCCGCCTGGGCCACGTCTAGCGCTATACCCCGCGCTGAAATGCCGTACTGGTACTGTTCGCCAATGGCTCGAAAATAGGAGGCGCCTAAAAAAGCTACCCAGTCATTTTGCTTCCAATCGAGTTTCTTCTGATCCTCCAGGCGGTTTTCCTGCAGGCGAAACCCGGCAAAGCCGCTGTCGGGCGCGAGTGCCTGGGCCGGGCTGTCGGCAGGCATGGTGAACAGTGTCTTGTCGTAAATGATCGGATGGGCGATGCCTTTGGTGATGACATGCATCTTGACCGGGACGCGAAAGAATTTGCCCATATGGAAGAATGTGATGGGGTATTTGCCTGGGCCGTTGGAGAAAAGGGCACGAGTGGGGTCGAACCGGATATGGCCCAAGGCTTCGTAGTCGATTTTCGATAGAGAGGCATCAGTCGGTGTAGTGGGGCGCACGTACGGCTTCAATGCCGTCTCTTCGGCAAGCGAGACCAGGGTGTCGAACGTTAAGCGAACGCCCTCGTTGGATGTTGCAGCATTGGCCACAACCGCTGCAGGAACGTTCAACGAGGCGAGTGCCGCGTAAAGCGATGCAAAACTGACCAGTTCCCGCCGATTCAACATAACGACCGCCCTGAATAGTGAACAATCTGCCAGGGATGTTCAATCGACGGGGAATTGTCGTCTACTGTCAGACTTGACAGGTGCTGACAGTCGTTTGAGGTTCAGTCACCTTCCATGATAGGGCAGCTGGGCGCTCTGGCTAATGGTCGAGAGACTTGAGTGTGAGTGCGTGCTCAAGCCAAGTTCATCAATTCGATGGGGGCGGAAAACGCGCTGTGGCGCGACAAAACGCTGGGCGACTGTTGAGGAGCGCAACGAGGGAGTTTACCTGGCTGAGGGATCTAATCTGTGGCGAGGGAGCCTTGCTGCAAAATGATCCTCGTCCAGGCTCACCCCGCCAATTTCATCTGTCGAATCGGCAACTCCACACGGAACGTCGTCCCCACGCCCACTTCGCTGCGCACGGTGATCTCGCCGTTATGCTTCTTCACGATCCCATAAGACAGCGAAAGCCCAAGCCCCGTCCCTTGGCCGATGGGCTTGGTGGTGAAGAACGGGTCGAAGATCTTTTGCAGCGTTTCCGGCGGTATGCCCGAGCCGGTGTCGGCCACTTCGATCCACACCTTGTCACCTTCCACGCCATTGCGCAGGGTAATGGTGCCACGCTCCGGGCCGATGGCCTGGGCGGCATTGACGATCAGGTTCATGATTACCTGGTTGATCTGCGAGGGCAGGCATTCGACTTCCGGCAATGGCGAGTATTCCTTGATCACGTCGGCCTTGTACTTGATCTCGTTGGCGACGATGTTCAGGGTCGAATCCATGCCCTGTTGCAAATTCGCCATCTGCCATTCCTGATTGGAGTCGACGCGGGAGAAGTCCTTCAAGTCCTTCACGATCTGCCCGACCCGGGCGATGCCGTCCTTGGATTCCTTGATCAGCACGGGAATGTCCTCGACCAGGAAGTCCAGTTCGACCTGTTCGCGCAGCTTCGTCAGGCGCACCACCGTTTCCGGCGAGGCGATGGCTTCTTCGGCACTGCCGTAAGCCTCGAGCATTTCTCCCAGTTTTCCGAAATAGCCGTCCAGCGCCCCCAGGTTGGAAGAAATGAAACCGATCGGGTTATTGATTTCATGGGCGACCCCGGCTGCCAGCTGGCCCAGGGAGGCGAGTTTTTCCGATTGCACCAACTGGGTTTCCAACATCTTGCGTTCGTCGATTTCCATCTGCAGCAGGGAGCTGGCCTGCTTGAACGCCTGGGTCCGTTGTTCCACCAGCTCTTCGAGCTTGTTCATCTTCAGCTGGGCGCGGAAGGTCATTTCCCATTTGGTGGTCAGGGTATTGGCCATTTGCTGGACTTCGATGTTGTCGAAGGGCTTCTTCAGAATCAGCAGCCGGTCATGACCCTTCAAGCGGTCCAGCAATTCATCCCAGGAATAATCCGAATAGGCGGTGCAGACCACTACCTGTAATTGCGGATCGCGCTTCCAGAGTTCTTCGATGGTCCGGGCGCCGTCCCAGCCTTCGGGCATGCGCATGTCGACGAAGGCCAGGGCATAAGGACGGTCCTTGTCGAGCGCTTCAAGCAGTTTGCTCAGGCCTTCCTGGCCGCCATAGGCCGAGTCGAGCTCGAATACCGGCCCGGAAGGCTTCGGTGCCTCGCCGAACAGGGCGCTTTCCATGTCTTGCAGGTCTGTATTGCTATCCTCCTCCGGGGTGAGGATCTTGCGGAAATCATCATGGATGGCAGGTGTATCGTCGATCAGCAGGATGCGCCGATTGCTCAGGTTGTTCATGGCTCACCTTCCGCGAGTTTCAGCGGCACTTGCAGCACGAACGTTGCCCCCGTGCCCGGCCCGTCACTGTGAGCGGTGAGGTGGCCGTTCATTTCAATGGCGGCCAATGCGCAGCTGTGCAGGCCGAACCCATGGCCTTCCTTGCGAGTGGTAAAACCATGGGCGAAGATGCGGGTCATGTTTTCCGCCGGGATGCCTTCACCTTCGTCCTTGACGCTGATCTGCAGGGTCTCGCTATCTACGACCGCGGCGCTGAGGGTCATGTTCCGTGCATGATTGGACACGCCGGCCATGGCGTACTTGGCGTTGCTGATCAGGTTGATCAGGATCAGCAGCAGGCGGTGCTTGTCGCCCATGATCCTGGGAATGTCGCCGTATTCCTTGATCACCGTCACATGGTGACGGGTCAGGGCGCCGGAGTTCATGCGCAGGGCGTCCTCGAGCAGTTCGCTGACCGTCAGCGGCTCCATCAGCGAGTTGGCGCCGGCATAGGATTGCTGCGTGGAGACGATGTCCTTGATGTGATCCACGCTTTTGCTCAACTGCGCCAGCTCGTCGATCAGGCCCTGTTGCTCGACTGCCATGGCTTCCACCAGTTGATTGAGGTATCCGGGCAGCAGCTTGCCTTTTTCGTCCTCGGTGAGGAAACGCCCCAGGTCGCTGGTGTGTTCGTTGATCAATTGCATCGCCTTGCCCAACCCCTGGCTTTTGCTGCTGCGCAGTTTACGACTGACCAGGTCGGCGGAGATGTTCACGCTGTTGAGTACGTTGCCGACGTTGTGCAACACATTGGTCGCGATTTCCGCCATACCGGCCTGGCGGGCGGTATCCATCAATTCGCTCTGGGTATCCTTGAGCTGGCGGGTGCGCTCTTCGACTCGTTGCTCCAGTTCATCGTTGGCAGTCTGCAGGGCGTTGTTGACCCGCTTGATCTCGGCGAAGCTACGCACCAGCCGGATCGCCAGCCAGATCAACAACAGCGCCAGGAGAGTGGCGAATACCAACAGGTAAATGTGGTTGCGTTGGTATTTGCTGGCCGCTATTTCCTGATCTTTCTCCAACAGGTTGGTGATGGTATCCAGGTGATCCGACACGGGGACTGCCTCGATGGCTGCCAGCAAGTCGTTGACCTGCGGTTGTTCGCGCAAGATCAGAGCGATGTGCCGGCTGAGGATGTTGATAGGACCGTGAAGTCCCAATGGCAAGCGCTCCCTGTTGACATCGAGCCGGTTCAGGCCCAAGAGCACTTCCGCCGCTGTTTCGCGAGTGGTGAGCTGGGAGAACTCCATGCTGCTGAGCAGCAGGTCGTAAGTGTCGATGGCGACGCTTTGCAATTGCAGTTTGTCGTCGTCGGACAGTCGTGCGAACTCAGCCTGGATATCGTCCTCGGCGGTCGGCAGGAACGCCAGGGAGTTACGCAGCACTGCATTGTGGGATTTGAATTGCTCCACCAGTCGGGTCTTTTCCTTGACCGCCTTGAGGTATTCATCGCGCCGGGCCTCCCACAACGTTGGCGCGTGGCGACCCGGCTCCGATTCAATGGCATCGAGTCGCTGCCACAGGCGCGCCATTTCATGCAGGGGGGAAACCAGCGGATCGTAGTTGTGGCTCAGGGCGATCCGCGACTTGAGCACTTCGTTGTCCCAGATGGCGTCCTGCTGTTTGAGCAGGCGGATCAGGTCCCGGGATTCAATGTACGAGGCGGCCTGCTGCTGGCTGGAGTTGACGTACATGAACAACAGGACCGAGGCGAGCAGGAGGCCGACGAGCAGCAGGCCGAAGCGACGAAGGGCGCTCATAATGGCTTGCCCTCCCATTCGCCAGTGAGGGTCTTGAGGAATTCGACGATCAGCTCGGTATCGTTCTTCAAGGGCTCACGCCCCAACTGGTACCTGAACATCACCTCCACCGCGCGCTCCAGGGTCGGCGCCGACCCGCCATGGAAATACGGTGCGGTGAGGGCCACGTTGCGCAGGCTCGGCACCTTGAAGACCTGGCGGTCGGCCTCATCGCCCGTAACGTTGAAACGGCCTTCGTCGGCCCGGGTCGGGTTGCCCCGGTCGCCAATGTAGTCGCCCATGACGCCGAATTTCTGAAACATGTTGCCGCCGATGTTCACGCCCTGGTGGCAAGCGATACAGCCGTACTCCTTGAAACGCTGGTAACCAAATTTTTCCCGGGGCGTCAGGATGTCGGTGTTACCCAGCAGGTATTGGTCGAAGCGCGAGTTGGGCGTCAGCAGGGTACGTTCGAAATCGGCCAGGGCGCCCTGGATATTGGGCTTGGTGACCCCGTCGGGGTAGGCGGCGGAGAAATCCTTGGCATAACCCGGATCATCGGCGATGCGCTTGACCACGGTTTCCCAGGTGCTGCCCATCTCCGTGGGGCTGGTGACGACCACGTGCACTTGTTCTTCCAGGGTGTCGGCGCGGCCATCCCAGAACTGGTGGAAGTTCAGGCTGGCATTGAATACGGTAGGCGTGTTGACTTCGACCGGCTTGCCATCGAAGCCCAGGGAAAAGGCTTTGTCGTCGGCACCGCCCTTGTCCAGGCGATGGCAACTGGCGCAGGACAGGGTGTTATTGACCGACAGCCGTGGGTCGAAAAACAGCCGCTGGCCCAACTGGACACGCTTGGGGTCCAGGGCCGGAACGGCTGGCAGCGGTTTGAGGGGTTCGTCCAGTGGCGCGGCGTGAGCGGTCACGCTTAACCCGATGAACAGGCCTAGAGCCAATAACAGTCCTGATGACGCCATTGGATGCTTCCTTGAATCTTTTGGTTGATAGGGCCTGGCAGTTCACGAAAACGGGTTTGGACGTTGTTCCCACTCGGTCATCCATTGGACAAAAGCCTGCGGCTCCACGGCCTTGCTGAAGTAATACCCTTGGGCCTCCTCGCATTGATGAAGCTTGAGGAATTCCAGCTGCTCCAGGGTTTCCACACCTTCGGCGATGATATGCAGGTTCAGGCTCTTGCCCAGGCTGATGATGGTGCTTACCAGTTTGGCGTCGTTGCTGTCGATGCTCAGGTCACCGACGAACGACTGGTCGATCTTCAAAACATCCACTGGAAACTTCTGCAAGTAGCTCAAGCTCGAATAACCGGTGCCGAAATCGTCGATGGCCAACCGTATGCCCAGTTGCTTGATGGCCTTGAGGACGGCAACGGTGGTGTCGATGTTCTGCATCAGCACGCTTTCAGTAATCTCCAGTTCTAACTGTGTCGGGTCCAACCCGGTTTCCTTGAGGGTGCGGGCGATGCCTTCGACGAAGCCGCGTTGACGGAAGTCGATGGCCGAGATGTTCACCGACAGGTACAGCGCTCGCATGCCCTGGGCCTGCCAGCTACGGGCCTGCTGGCAGGCTTCCTGGAGCACCCATTGGCTCAGCGGTACGATCAGACCGCTGTCCTCGGCCACGGGGATGAAGTCCGAGGGATAGACCAGTCCGTGACCGGGCCGGTCCCAGCGCACCAGCGCCTCGACGCCCACTACTTTGCCGCTGCGCAGGTCCAGCTTGGGCTGGTAATGCAGCACGAATTCCTTGCGTTGCAGGGCTAGTCGCAGGCCGGACTCGATGGTCTGTTGCTGCCGGGCCCGCCGGTTCATGTCTTCGGTGAAGAAACGGTAATCGTTGGGGCCGTTTTCCTTGACGTTACGCATCGCCGTCTCGGCTTTCTTGATCAGCGCCACCGCGTCGAAACCGTCGGTCGGATACATGCTCACGCCCAGGCTGGCGGTGACGGTCAGGTCATGGCCGTCGATCGGTTGGGGGGAGCTGACGGCTGCCAGCAGTTTTTCCGCCACGCCTTTTGTTTGCTGCGGATCGATGATGTCTCCGAGCACGACCACGAACTCATCGGAACCATAACGAAACACCGAGTCGGATTCTCGAACCACCGTCGCCAATGCCCGGGCCACGCGCTTGAGCATTTCATCGCCGACCGGGTGACCCAGCGCGTTGTTGATGCGCTTGAAGCGATCCAGGCCGAGGAACATCACCGCCAGTTGTCGATCATGCCGACGGCACTGGGCCATGGCCTGCGTCAGTCGATCACCCAGCAACATGCTGTTGGGCAGTTCGGTGAGCACGTCGTACTGCAGCAGGTGGGACACCTTGAGCAGTTCCTGAACCCGCTCTTCGATTGTGCGCTCCAGGCTGCGCATTTTTCTCGCCGCGTCCTGAGCCAGTTGCCATTTCCAGGTCATGGCGCTGGCCATCTGGCGGATTTCCAGCGTGTCGAACGGTTTCTTGAGAATCAGCAACTGGTCGTCGAACTCGATGCGTTCGGACATGGTTTCCCACGTGTAGTCCGAGAAGGCTGTGCACAAGGCGATCTGCAGTCGCGGATCGACCTTCCACAGCCGCTCGATGGTTTGCAGGCCGTCCCAGCCCGGCGGCATGCGCATATCGGCGAACACCATCGCATAGGGCTGGCCTTCGGCCTGGGCGCGCTTGACCAGTTCCAACGCTTCTTCGCCCTGATAGGCCGAGTCGATCTGAAATTGCAACCGACTGACCTGGGGGGTACCGAACAGCAGGCTCTCGGTGTCGTCCAGCGAGTCATCGCTGCCGGCACTGGGGCTGAGGATCTTGCGAAAATCCTGGTGGATCGCCGGTGTGTCGTCCACCACCAGAATTCTTCGGTTGGCAGGTACCGACATGGGGTTCATGGGTTACTCTCCGATAGCTGGCTAGCGGGGCGGGTCCAGTGATCCGTCACGGGCACGATGGTCCCGGCCTTGAGCAGTTCGGCGGCCTGGCCGCTATCGACCGCCGTGCTGAAGTAATGTCCCTGGGCCAATATCGGTGCGCCGCTGCCGCTGGACATCAGTGTGGCGCGCTGCTCATGGGTCTCGACCCCTTCGGCGATGATGCCAATGCCCACGTCCCGGGCAAAGTTGATGATCGCCCGCAACGTCGTGGCGTTGTCGGGGTCGTCATTGGCACTGTCGAGCAGGCGCTGAGCGAGCTTGAGATGGTTGACCCGATAGGTCTTGAGATAATCGAACGAGGAATATTCGGTTCCGAAATCGTCGATGGCAACCTGGACGCCCAATTCACACAGGCGTGGCAGCACGTCGTTGTGGGTCCATTTGGTCTGGGCCAGGGTGGCTTCGGTCACGTCGAAGCGCAGGTCCCAGGGGGCCAGTTCCCAGCGGGCGGTGGTGCGCAAGACATCGTAGATCAGTTCCGGCCCGGTCTTGAGTTGGGTCAGGGACAGGTCGATAGCGATTACCGGGGGCGCCATGCCTTGGTCGCGCCATTGGCGCATCTGCTGGCAGGCCTTGTCCAGGACCCAGTGACCAAGGGCAATGATAAGCCCGGTTTTTTCCGCCGCCGGCATGAACGCCGGCTGGTCCAGCCAGCCCCGTTCGGGGTGCTTCCAGCGTACCTGTACACCCATGCCCAGAATCTTCCCGGTACCCAGGTCGACTTCCGGCAGGTAATGCAATTGCAGTTCATTGTTCTCGATGGCCTGGCGCAGGTCGTTGGTGAGGGCGACCCGGTCCGTGACTTCCTGGTTGATCTCCTCGTTGTGGAAATGGTACTGGTTGCGACCTTTTTCCTTGGATCGGTACAGGGCCATGTCCGATTGCGCCATCAGGCTGTCGGCGCTCAGGCTTTGGGGGGTATACAGGGCGATGCCGATGCTCACGGAGATCCGCACGTCGTTACCGTCCAGGGAGTAGGGCGCCACGAGGGTGTCGCGGATCTTGGCCGCCAGCGCGGCGCATTGAGTCGGTTCGTGGACATCCAGTTGCAGGATCGCGAACTCGTCGCCGCCCAGGCGCGCCACCACGTCGTTTTCCCGGGTGCAGCCCTTGATGCGCGCAGCGACCTCCTGCAATAAGAGGTCGCCGATGGGATGGCCCAGGGTGTCATTGATCCGCTTGAAGTGGTCCAGGTCCAGGTAAAACATTGCGAAGGGCGCCGCCCCCCGGCGCGCAGCGGCGAACGCCTGGTGCAGGCGCTCGATCACGGTAGCGCGGTTGGCCAGCCCGGTCAGGCCGTCGGTGCGGGCCAGTTGGGCGATCTTCTCCTCGGCCAGCTTGCGTTCGGTGATGTCGAGGATGATGCCTTCCACCTCCAGTAGCAGACCGTGCTCGTTGCGCACCGGAATGTAGCGGTTCTCCACCCAACGGAACGAACCGTCGCCGGTGCGCATGCGAAACTCGATGGAGGCTCCCGCCATGTCACGGTCCAGCACGCGAATCATGGCCTCGTCGACCTTGGGCTGGTCGTCGGGGTGGATCAGCACTTGTGCCCAGTCCGGCGAATTGACCAGTTCTGCCGCAACATGACCGAACTTGGTGATGTTGTGGGAGATGTACATCAGCGGGAACGGTGGCTCGCCCCGCAGGCGATACAGGATCGTCGGGCTGTTCTGCACGATAATGTTGGCGTCCGCCAGCTCGCGGGTGCGTTCTTCCACCGCCTGTTCGAGCATGTCCATCTTCAGCGCGGCATCTTCGGTCATCTGCCATTTGACAGTCAGGGTACTGGCCATCTGGCGGATCTCGATGGCATCGAAGGGTTTTTTCAGGATGAGCAGGCGGTCGCCCAATTCGAGGCGATCGGCGATGTCTTCCCAGGAATAATCCGAATAAGCGGTGCACAGCGCCACTTGCAGCTTGGGATCGACGCGCCATAGCCGTTCGATGGTCTCCAGGCCATCCCAGCCGGGGGGCATGCGCATGTCGATAAAGGCCATGGCATAAGGCTGCCCCTGTTCCAGCGCCGTCTCTACCTTGTTCAGAGCTTCCATGCCCTGGAAGGCCGAATCGAGTTCGAAACTCTGGCTGGAGACGGCAACCGGTGCGCCGAACAGGGCCTCTTCGGCGCTGCTCAAGCCATCTTCGGGGGGCGCATGGGGACAGAGGATCTTGCGAAAATCCTCATGGATCGTCTGGGTGTCGTCGACGATCAGAATTCGCCGATTGGCTTTGTCCAGGGGCAGGCTCATGGCCGTGCACCGGGGCGATGCTGACTACGCAACCGTGGGTACATCTGATATCCCTTTCGCTGGCATGAGTATTCCGGCCTGTACTTGGCCCTTCATGGGGTACAGCATAGTCGTCTCATCGGGATGCGCTCGGTCAGTGATGGCAAATCGTGCCTAAATATTTGCAATCTACTAGCCTGTCTTTACGGAGGTGAGGTAGAACGGTTGTCGTTTAGAGGAGGGGGTAGTAATGGAAGATAAAACGCCGGACGTTCCGGTCACTAAGCCGACAGTGCTGCTGGTCGACGACGAGGAGCCGATTCTCAACAGCCTGCGTCGTTTGTTACGCAGCCAGCCCTATGAAATCCTGGTGGCCGACAGCGGGGCCAAGGCCCTGGAAATCCTCAAGGAGCGGCCAGTCGATCTGGTGATGACCGATGCGCGCATGCCCAACATGGATGGCGCCACGCTGCTGGCACAGATTCGCAAGCTGTATCCCTCGACCCTGCGCATCCTGCTCACTGGTTATGCCGATGTGGACATGATGACCAAGGCCATCAACGAGGGGCAGCTTTATCGCTACCTCAGCAAACCCTGGAACGACGAGGAACTGGTACAGGCGCTGCGTCAGGCCCTGGCCCACCAGCATTCGGAAAACGAGCGCCAGCGTCTCGAAGCGCTCAATCGCGAGCAGAATCAACAGCTCAAGACTCTCAATGCGACTCTGGAAAAACGCGTGGCATCGCGTACCGCCGAGCTGCAGCAGACCGCAGACATGCTCGACCTGGCCTATGAGGAACTCAAGCGCAGTTATGTGACCGGTACCGAGGTGTTCTCGCTGATCGCCAACCTGCGCCTGCCCAAGGCCAAGCAGACCAACCGGCAGATCATCGAGCTTATCCGGGTCTACAGCCGGCTGCATTTCCTCGACGAGTCCACCGACCGCGACTTGACCATGGCGGCGGCGCTGTACAACATCGGTAAGTTGAGCTGGACCGACAACATGATGACCACGCCGGCCGACATGCTGCACCACAGCGAGCTCGAGCTGTATCGCGGGTATCCGAAGCAGAGCGAATCGCTGCTGATGACCCTGGACCCGATGAAAGATGCGGCGCGCATCATTCTCCATCACCAGGAGCGCTGGGACGGCAGCGGTTTCCCCGATCACCTCAAGGGCGAGGCCATTCCGTTCGGGTCGCGGCTGTTGAAACTGGCAGTGGACTTCATCGAGCTGCAGCGGGGTTTGATTCTCGAACGGCAGATGAACAGCGACGAAGCGCTGGTCTATATCCGCAAATATGCCGGCAAGCTGTATGACCCGGACATGGTGGAGGACTTCATCAAGGCCTGTGGCGAATACCTGGAAGACGTGACTCTGTCCGACCCGACGGTGAAGGTCATGAACACCCGCGAACTGGCTGCAGGCATGGTCCTGGCCCGCAACCTCAACGCCGACAACGGCATGCTGCTGCTCAATGCCGGCAAGATCCTGAGCGGCCCGCTGGTGGAAAAACTCATCGCCTTCGAAGCGATGGAAGGTGCCCGGTACAGCGTGTTCGTCAAGATTCCGGAAGAGGAACAGGACCCTTCGGCGCCGAAGCCGATGTTGGGGTGAGAGCTGTTTGACAGACATTGCAGTCCCTGTGGGAGCCTTGTGGGAGCAAGGCTTGCCCGCGATACAACGCGGTCTTGTTGAAACCGAGTCGCTTGTATCGCGAGCAAGCTTTGCTCCCACAAGGCTCCCACAGGGATATGTGCGGGCCTTGAGGCTTTGCGCCAGCCGGTCCGGTCTGTAATCTCTCCGGCATTTTCCACCATGACGTTGGCCCTTCATGACCACTTCCCTCATCCACATCGCCGCCGCCCTGTTGATCGGGCCGGACGGTCGCACCCTGCTGGTGCGCAAGCGCGGCACCCGGGCTTTCATGCAACCGGGTGGCAAGATCGAGCCCCATGAACAACCGGTGCAGGCCCTGGCCCGTGAACTGGACGAAGAACTCGGGCTGCTGATCGATCCGGCCCAGGCCCGCTATCTAGGCGCATTCAGCGCGCCGGCCGCCAACGAGCCGGGTTTTATCGTGCAGGCTGAAGTGTTTCTGCTGAACATCGACGTCTCGGTTTCTCCCGCCGCTGAAATTGAAGAAGTCCGCTGGATCGACCCGACCGGTGACGGCGGTCTTTTCCTGGCGCCGTTGACAGGTGAGGTGATCCTGCCGTTCTATCGAGCCACCTGCCTCGATTCAAGGCTCAAGGACTGTTGCCCATGATTCCATTGCCGGACCTGTTGATTTTCGCCGCCGCCGCGTTGTTGATGGTGCTCACGCCCGGCCCGAACATGATCTATCTGATCTCCCGTTCGATCTGCCAGGGCCGCAAGGCCGGCGTTACCTCCCTGCTGGGCGTGGTGGCGGGGTTCTTCGTGCATATGTTCGCCGCCGCCGCGGGGTTGACGGCGGTGTTCCTGGCGGTGCCCATGGCCTATGAAATCCTCAAGTGGGCCGGTGCGCTGTACCTGTTGTGGCTGGCGTGGCAAGCGGTGAAACCGGGTGCGCGCTCGCCGTTCCAGGCCCAACAGTTGCCCGCGGACTCGACACGCAAGTTGATCACCATGGGCTTTCTCACCAGCGCCTTGAACCCGAAGATCGCGGTGTTCTACCTGTCGGTGTTCCCGCAGTTCATCAGCCCGGAGCACGGCTCGCTGTTCACCCAGAGCATCATCCTGGGGCTGACCCAGATCAGCGTCAGTTTCAGCGTCAACCTGCTGATTGCCCTGTTTGCCGCCGGCATCGCTTCGTGGTTCGTGCATAACCCCACCTGGCTGGCGGCCCAGCGCTATTTCATGGGGTTGGTGCTCGGTGGGCTGGCGTTGCGGCTGATGCTTGAGCAACGGCGGGCCGCGTGAATATCCGACGGCTGCGCGCTGGCGATGTGCAGGCCTATCGTGAGTTGATGCTGCAGGCGTATGAGCATCATCCGCAGGCCTTCACGTCCAGCGTCAGGGAGCGTGCGGTCATGCCCATGAACTGGTGGGAATCTCGCCTGACCAGCCGTCTCGACGTGGTATTGGGCGCATTCGAGGCGAATCAACTGGCGGGTATCGTCGGCCTGGCCCTGGATCCTCGGGAAAAGGCCCGGCACAAGGCGACCCTGTTCGGCATGTATGTCGTCGATGCCCATCGTCACCGTGGGCTTGGCCAGCAACTGCTGGAGGCCGCGCTGGCCGAGGCCCGGCGCCATGCCTTCCTGCGATTGGTGCAACTGACCGTCACCGCCGGCAACGACCCGGCCATCAGGCTCTACCAGCGCTGTGGTTTCGCACTCTACGGCCTGGAGCCCCAGGCGATTCGCGTGGGGGATGAGTACTTCGACAAGGTCCTTATGTGGCGCGAGCTTTAATCCTTGCGCCGTACTCTGTGGGAGCGGGCTTGCTCGCGAAGGCGGTGGGTCAGATATTTATATCGTTGACACTCCCTCTTCGCGAGCAAGCCCGCTCCCACGGTCTTACCGAACCGCACTGACCCCATCCAGCGTCGAGAACGACGTGTCCTTGGCCGTGAGCAGGAAATCGCGCATATACGGCGCGTCGAGCATGTCGGTCCGCACCGCCGCGTACAGTGTGGCGAATAACCCTTTTTCTCCCAGTCGCTTGGCTTTCACATAACCACGCGAGCTGTATTCATGCAGGGCCCAGTGGGGCATGCCACAGACGCCACGACCGCTGGCCACCAACTGCATCATCATGACCGTCAGCTCGGACGTGCGGACCTGGGCCGGTTCGATGTCGGCCGGTTCCAGGAAGCGGGTGAAGATGTCCAATCGATCCCGTTCCACCGGATAGGTGATCAGGGTTTCGCTGACCAGGTCTTCGGGGACGATGTACGGTTTGCCCGCCAGCCGATGCTGGTTGGCGACGGCGAGCATGGCTTCGTAAGTGAACAGCGGCACGTAAGTGATGCCCGTCAGGTCCAGTGGATCGGATGTCACCACCAGGTCCAGGTCGCCACGGGCCAGGGCCGGCAACGGGGCGAAGGCGAAACCCGACGCCAGGTCCAGTTCGACTTCCGGCCACGCATCGCGAAACTGATCGATGGTGGGCATCAGCCATTGGAAGCAACTGTGGCACTCGATCGCCATGTGCAAGCGCCCGGCGGTGCCGCCGGCCAGCCGTGCAATGTCACGCTCGGCGCTGCGCAGCAACGGCAAGGTGGCGTCGGCCAGTTGTAGCAGGCGCAGGCCGGCGCTGGTGAACCGAACTGGCTTGGTCTTGCGCACGAACAACGGCATACCCAGGCGTTCTTCCAGTTCCTTGAACTGGTGAGAAAGTGCGGACTGGGTCAGGTGCAGCCGTTCGGCGGCTTCGACCAGGCTGTCGGCTTCGCGCAGGGCGTGCAGGGTCTTGAGGTGACGGAGTTCAAGCACCGGGGTCTCCATGAGCAAAACTTGTGATCAACACGAAAACGTTGAGTTTGTCTCATGTGGTGCAGGCTGTCGACAATGGCGTCATCTTTTACAGGAGGACGCATACCATGGCCCTGGCCCACACCCTCGGTTTTCCTCGCATCGGCGCCGATCGCGAACTGAAAAAAGCCCTCGAAGCCTATTGGAAGGGCGATCTGTCGGCGGCCGCGTTACAAGCGGTGGGCCGCGAGCTGCGGGCCCGGCACTGGCAATTGCAGAAAGACGCCGGCATCGACCTGCTGCCGGTGGGGGATTTCGCCTGGTACGACCAGGTGCTCAGCCATACGCTGGCCCTGGGTGCCGT
Organism: Pseudomonas uvaldensis; assembly: GCF_021271205.1. Classification (GTDB taxonomy): domain Bacteria; phylum Pseudomonadota; class Gammaproteobacteria; order Pseudomonadales; family Pseudomonadaceae; genus Aquipseudomonas; species Aquipseudomonas uvaldensis. Next base: position 341,821 of record NZ_JAIWKS010000004.1, on the reverse strand, counting down.
CCCTGAGCGCTTTCGCAATACATTGAATGCCCAGGGCCAACCGACCCTTGAAACCCTGTTCGCCATGGCCCGTGGCGCCACGGTCGCCTGCTGCAACGCCGATCACGGCCAGGCCCGGCATGCCCAGGAACTGACCAAGTGGTTCGACACCAACTACCACTACCTGGTCCCGGAGTTTTCCGTCGGTCAGACCTTTGCCCTGAGTTGGGAGCAGTTGTTTGAGGAAGTGGATGAGGCCCATGCCTTGGGGCATCAGGTCAAACCGGTGATCATCGGTCCGTTGACGTACTTGTGGCTGGGCAAGGCCAAGGGGCAGGAATTCGACAAACTCGATCTGTTGGAGCGCCTGTTGCCGGTCTATGGCGAAATCCTCAATCGCCTGAAGGCCCAGGGTGTGGAGTGGGTGCAGATCGACGAGCCGATCCTCACCCTCGATCTGCCCCAGGCCTGGAAAAACGCCTTCGAGCGGGCTTATCACATCCTCCAGTATTCGCCGCTGAAAAAACTCGTGGCGACCTACTTCAGCGGCCTGCAAGACAACCTCGGTCTGGCTGTGAGCCTGCCGGTGGACGGTTTGCACATCGACGCCGTGCGTGCCCCGGAGCAACTGGGCCAGGTGCTGGATCGGCTGCCGACCTACAAGATCCTGTCGGTGGGCCTGGTCAATGGCCGCAACGTCTGGCGTTGCGAACTGGAACAGGCGCTGGCGCAGTTGCAGCCGGCCCAGGAACGCTTTGGCGATAATCTTTGGGTCAGCACGTCTTGCTCGCTGTTGCACAGCCCGGTGGATCTGGAACGTGAAGACCGCCTCGACCCCGAACTCAAGAGTTGGCTGGCCTTTGCCGTGCAGAAGTGCGGTGAAGTGGCGGTGCTGCGCGATGCGTTGAACGACCCGCAGGCCCCCGGCGTGCGCCGGGTTCTGGCTGAAAGTCGCGACGTGCGAGCCCGTCGTGCCGGTTCGACGCGTATTCACAAACCCGAAGTCCAGGCCCGTCTCGAGGCAATCGGCCCCCAGGACACCCAGCGACGCTCGCCGTTTGCCCAACGCATCGAACAGCAGCGTGCGCGGCTGAAACTGCCGGCCTTTCCTACCACCACCATCGGCTCCTTCCCACAGACACCGGCCATTCGCCTGGCGCGTCAGGCCTACAAGCAGGGCAAGCTGTCGGCCAATGACTACCAGGACGCCATGCACACCGAGATTCGCCACGCCGTGCAGATCCAGGAACGCCTGGGCCTGGATGTGCTGGTCCATGGCGAAGCCGAGCGCAATGACATGGTGGAATACTTCGCCGAGCAATTGGACGGCTACGCCTTCACCCGTTTCGGTTGGGTCCAGAGCTATGGCTCGCGTTGTGTGAAGCCGGCGATCATCTATGGCGACATCAGTCGGCCGAAAGCCATGACCGTCGACTGGATCCGCTACGCCCAAAGCCAGACCGACAAGGTCATGAAGGGCATGCTCACCGGTCCCGTGACCATGCTGATGTGGTCGTTCCCTCGGGAAGACGTGCCGCGGCGGGTCCAGGCGCTGCAACTGGCCCTGGCCCTGCGCGACGAGGTGCTGGACCTGGAGGCCGCTGGAATCGGCATCGTGCAGATCGACGAGGCTGCATTCCGCGAAGGGTTGCCGCTGCGTCGCGGGCAATGGCAGGACTACCTCGACTGGGCGGTGCAAGCCTTCCGCCTGAGCGCATCGGGGGTGCGCGACGAAACCCAGATCCACACCCATATGTGCTACAGCGAGTTCAATGACGTGATCCAGGCCATCGCCGACATGGACGCCGATGTCATCACCCTCGAAACCTCCCGTTCGGACATGGAACTGCTCGATGCCTTCGAGGCGTTCGACTACCCCAACGACATCGGCCCGGGCGTCTACGACATCCACTCGCCACGGGTACCGGACACGGCCGAGATGGTTGCGTTGATGAGCAAGGCGGTGAAACGGATTCCTGCCGAACAGTTGTGGGTCAACCCCGACTGTGGATTGAAGACCCGTGGCTGGCCGGAAACCGAGGCGGCGCTGGTGAACATGGTGGCGGCGGCAAGGCAGTTGCGGGCTCAACTGGCCTGAGCCCGCCTCTAAGCGGGCTTCAGCTGGAATTGGATTGCATCTGTGGGAGCAAGCTTTGCTCCTACAGCCGTCCCCTTCGGGAAACCACTCGGCAATCTTCATCAAACTGTCACGCAACTGTGGCAGCGCGCTTGAGCGAATTTCATCAGACTCGCGCTCTACTGGGGTTCTGCGTTTTGGTGTTTCTTCATGCGTGTGTTCATTTTCCTGGCCGTCTTGATGTTCGGCCTGCCGTCCTTGGCGGCGTCTCGTTGTGATGTGAATGTCACGACCCAACGGGTCGATCTGGATCAGGTGAGCCTGGCGTACCAGAGCATCGGGCGTGCTTCCGATCCGGCGTTGTTGCTGGTGATGGGCTTGGGGGGGCAATTGATCCATTGGCCCGACGAGGTGGTGGTTGCCTTGTGCGAGCAAGGTTTCCGGGTGATTCGCTACGACAATCGGGACGTAGGCCTGTCCACCTGGCGCCAGGCGCCCGGCAGCGCCAACCTGACCTTCGAAGCCTTGCGCTACAAGTTGGGCCTGCCCGTGGCGGCGCCTTATACCTTGACCGACATGGCCGACGATGGACTGGAACTGATGGACGCGTTGCAGGTGCAACGCTTTCATGTGCTGGGGGCGAGCATGGGCGGCATGATTGCCCAACACATGGCGGCCATGGCGCCGCGGCGGGTCGAAAGCCTGACCCTGATCATGACCAGCTCCAGTGCCCAAGGTTTGCCGGCGCCCAGCGAGGCGCTGGTGCAATTGCTGTCCCGTCGCAGCGCGCCGAATCGTGAAATGGCCCTGGAGCAGCAGGCCGATCTGTTGGCCGCCCTGGGCAGCCCCATGGTCATCGACGATCGCCAGGCGCTACTGCATCAGGCCGCCGTGGCCTATGACCGGGCTTTCAATCCAGAGGGCGTGAAGCGGCAGATCATGGCGATCATGGCGGAGCCGAGCCGCGTGGCGTTGCTCAACCAACTGCAAGTGCCGACCCTCGTGGTCCATGGCACCGCCGACCCTTTATTACCGGTCATGCACGGCGTGCATCTGGCGGCGCATATCCGGGGCAGCCGGTTGAAACTGATACCGGGTCTGGCCCATCGCTTCCAGGAAGCGTTCAAGGAACCATTGTTGGGGGCGGTGTTGCCCTATTTGCGCGAGCATCGCGAAGACACGTCGCACTGGGCGCAGGTCGAGCCGGCGCAAGTGCCTAATCTGCTCTAGCTCACATCGATGGCGAGGTGATTGGTGGGAGCAAAGCTTGCTCGAGATGCAGACGATTCAGAGGCTTGCATGTGGCAGCTACCGCATATGGGCCTGCGCCACCAGCCACTCGATGAGTTCCCGCAACGGGCTTGTGATCGGGGCGTTATGAGGATAGACGAGGTGATAGCCCATCCCGGTCCGAACCTTCAGTTCGAACGGCATCACCAACCGTCCGGCGTTCAGGTCTTCGCCGATCAGCGACCAGTCGCCAATCGCCACGCCCATGCCCTGGGACGCCATGGACATCGCCAGGTCCAGGGTTTCGAAGTGCTGGCCCTTGCCGATGTTCGTCAGTTTTACTTGGGCAGCGTCCAGCCAGGTAGTCCAGTCACGCTCATCCGTCGTGGGGTGCAGCAGCAGGTGCTGTTGCAGGTCGGCGGCTGAGCACAGCGGCACAGGGCCTTCCAGATAAGGACGGGAGCAGACGGGCGTCAGTTGTTCATCGAACAGATGCACCGACCCCAGGGACACAGCCGGCGGCGGCCCATAGACCACCGCGGCGTCGAAGGCTTCGCGTTGGAAGTCGACGCCATGCTTGATCGTGGTGGTCAGCGCCACGGGCACATCCGGCCGTTCCTTCTGCCATTGCACCAGGCACGGCAGCAACCAGCGCAGCACACAGGTCGGGGCCTTGAGTTGCAGCACCTGACGTTCCTCGCCGATCTGTTCCACCGCCTCGTCGATCAAACCGAACACCTGCTGGACCCGTGGCAGCCATGCCTGGCCCTCGGCCGTCAGGCTCAAGCCCCGTGCGTGGCGCTGGAACAGCGTATAGCCCAGATGAGCCTCCAGCCCGGCAATTTGCCGGCTTACCGCGCCCTGGGTGATGTGCAAATGTTCAGCCGCCCGAGTGAAATTGCAGCACTGGGCCGTAATCAGGAAGGTATGCAGCGCCGGCAGTGGGGGAAGGCGTTTCATTGTGCGGTCGAGCCATGACGTGAAGACATGGCAAGTATGACTTTTTATCGATTGTTGCGGCTATGGCCTGCCCGTTCCAATAAAGCCGATCCGAGGCAGGGGAAGGCAATCACAATGGCAACGTGCGGCGAAGTGTTGGTCAAGTTACTTGAAGGTTATGGCGTCGAGCAGGTATTCGGCATTCCCGGCGTGCACACGGTCGAGTTGTACCGCGGGCTGGCCCGCTCCAGCATCCGTCACGTGACACCGCGCCATGAGCAGGGCGCCGGTTTCATGGCCGACGGATACGCCCGGGTCAGCGGCAAGCCGGGTGTGTGTTTCATTATCACCGGTCCTGGCATGACCAATATTGCCACCGCGATGGGCCAGGCCTATGCCGATTCGATCCCGATGCTGGTGATCTCCAGTGTTCAATCCCGCAGTCAATTGGGCGGCGGTCGGGGCAAGTTGCATGAATTGCCGAACCAGAGCGCACTGGTGGGGGGCGTTGCGGCTTTTTCCCACACCCTGATGTCTGCCGCCGAGCTGCCGGTTGTGTTGGCCAGGGCGTTCGCCTTGTTCCAGGCCGGACGGCCGCGACCGGTGCATATCGAGATTCCGCTCGACGTGCTGGTCGAAGAGGCAGATGCCTTGCTTGCCAGTACGCCGGTGACTGTCAGTCGTGCCGGCGCCGCGCCGGCTGCCGTCGCATCCATGGCTAACCTGCTGGCAAGCGCCCGGCGTCCGTTGATCCTGGCCGGTGGCGGCGCCATCGACGCGGCGGCTGAACTGACCCGACTGGCCGAGCATCTGGGCGCACCGGTGGCCCTGACCATCAACGCCAAGGGCCTGTTGCCATCCCGTCATCCGCTATTGATCGGCTCTACCCAAAGCCTGGTCGCCACCCGTGCGCTGGTGGCCGAGGCCGATGTGGTGCTGGCCATCGGCACCGAGCTGGCCGAGACCGACTATGACGTCACCTTCGCCGGTGGCTTCGAGATTCCCGGTGCGCTGCTGCGCATCGACATCGACCCGGACCAGACCGTGCGCAATTATCCGCCTCACTTGGCGCTGGTGGCAGATTCCCGCGCCGCCGCCCAGGCCTTGTTGGCCGAGCTGAACCGCCTGCCATTGCCGGTGCGTCAAGGCGATTGGGGAAGCACTCGCGTGGCGCGATTGCGCACCGGGCTCGAACGGGATTGGGATGCTCCGACCCGTGCCCAGACCCTGTTGCTCGACACCGTTCTACAAACGCTGCCCGACGCCGTATTCGTCGGTGATTCCACCCAACCGGTGTACACCGGCAACCTGACTTTCAACCTTGAGCGGCCCCGCCGCTGGTTCAATGCGTCAACCGGCTACGGCACCCTGGGCTACGCGTTGCCGGCCGCCATCGGTGCCTGGCTCGGCGGCACGGACCAGGGCCAGGGGCGTCCCCCAGTCGTGTGCCTGATCGGCGACGGCGGCCTGCAATTCACCCTGCCGGAACTGGCCAGTGCCGTGGAGGCACGCACGCCGGTGATTGTGCTGCTCTGGAATAACCAGGGCTACGAAGAAATCAGGAAGTACATGGTCAACCGCGCCATCGAACCGGTCGGTGTAGACATCTACACCCCGGATTTCATTGGCGTGGCGAAGGCCCTGGGATGTGCGGCCCAAGCCGTTGACGACGCGGAGCACCTGCGCGTTGCCCTACTTGCCGCCAGCGACCGCCAGGGGCCGACCTTGATTGAAATCGATCAGGGGAGATGGATGGCGGCGATCCGACGATGAGGCAGGTCAATGCAAAAAAACCAGGTCAAACCGTCAACCGCAACCGCGCCAGATCCCGCAACGGTGGAGCTCCGAACAACCGGCTGTACTCGCGGCTGAACTGCGAAGGGCTTTCATAACCCACCCGATATCCGGCCGCCGAGGCTTCCAGTCCCTCGGCCAGCATCAGCCGTCGGGCCTCTTGCAGTCGCAGTTGTTTCTGGTATTGCAGCGGGCTCATGGCCGTCATGGCCTTGAAGCGGTGGTGCAGGGTCGAGACGCTGAGGTTCACTTCCCGGGCCAGGTCATCGATGCGCAGGGGTTGTTCGAAATGGCTGTTGAGCCATTTGATCGCCTGGCTGATGCGATGGCTCTGGCTGTTGGCGATGGCGATCTCATACAGACGGTAGCCCTGGGGACTGCGCAGCAGACGGTAGAGAATCTCACGGCGTACCAACGGCGCGAGCATAGCGATGTCTTTCGGCGTATCCAGTAATCGCGCCAGCCGCAGTACGGCATCGAGCATCGGCGTGTCCAGGCGTTCGACATACAAGGCACGGCCGGCGGGACGGGTCGGCACGCCCATGGGGCCGGCATCGGCGATCAACGCGGTGATCTCCGCCGGGTCGATGTCGATGCGCAAAGCCAGGACCGGACGCTCGGGCGAGACGTCGGCCATGCAGCCGCTCAATGGCATCGACACCGAGACCACCAGGTAATGAAGCGGATCGTAGTTGAACAGTTCATCCGCCAACCGTACCTGCTTGCTGCCCTGGGCCATGATGCACAGCGCCGGTTGGGCCAGCACCGGAGCGAAGTCGCGGGGGCGGGTGTGGCGGGAAAGGTTCAATGAGCCGATGGCCGTGGAGTAATTGCCATCTTCACCGGTATTTCGGTCGATGATCGACGCCAGTTCAGCGCGCTGCTGTTCCAGATAGGTGTCCAGCGGGACGTGGGCGTGGTCAAGTGGTGACATGCCGGAATCCTCGGGTGATAGGGAAGCCATGGACAAAGCTTATGTTTGTGCAAGGCGCAGCGGTAGTCACATCCTGTTGAAAGCTTGCCTGATCCTGCACGGCTCGCTGTGCTGCAACATCGAATGTCGCTGAAACTTGCTTGAAACCTTTTGTCTCAAATTGCCGGCTGACGGAGAGCCCCTGGCCTCCTTGTGAATGCCTGGCGCGCAGAATTGTGCAAGTGGTCGGCAGAAATCGACTAACGACCCTGGTCTCGCGGCGCTTAACCTTTGATCGTGTCGCAGCCTGTCCCGGGCTGCACAACGGACTACCTGGGAGGTTGAACATGTCTACACAGATCCCCGTCAGTCACATGGCTTTCGTGCGGGCCCGCGCCGGTTGCTCCAAACCGCTGGGGGCGCGCTTGAGCACACTGATCGCGCCATCGCGCCAGGCCCCCGGTTGCATGCACTTTGCCTTGCAACAATCGCAATGCGATGCCGATCTATGGCTGGTGTCCGGGCTGTGGGCCAACCAACAATCGATGGATGCGTACTTCAACTCGCCGGCCATGGGTATTTTTTCCGAGCTGGTGCAGGACCTTGTGGTCAGCAGCCTGGATTTCCACACCTTCAAGGACGTGTCCGCCGCCCAGGCGACCGAAGGGAGCCTGGCGACGGTACACAAACTGGCCGGATGAAGGTTTAATGACGTCATTTTTCATCGCCCGGATGCGCAGACATGGCACTTAAAGCCTTTGAAACCTTCGAAGCTGTTTCCGCTGTCGTTCCCAAGGAAGGAGGTGGCTATTACGCCGCCATTGCCACCAAGGCCATTGGCGGCCCAGGTGCACCGCGCTTTAACAAGGTGCTTGAAGAACAGACTTTCGAAACCGCGGCCAAGGCCGATGAGGCGGCAGCGGTGCAGCTGACTCATCTCAAGGGCGTCGATGACGAGGGCGGGCTGCTCTGGTAACTCCCACAGTTATTTGGGGCGGTGCATCCTGAACAATGCCTCTGGTCCCAACTGGAAATAATCCGCCGGCCCACCGCCGCGCAGAATCGGCTCGGCGGCCGCCGTGTCGTAGACCCCGTCTTTCAATAGCCATTTGGCGATGTGCACGGCAACCACTTCGCCGAGGATCAGCCAGCTCGGCACCGGCGACTTGTCCGCACGCTGCAACTGAATGATCTGGGTGACCTTGCATTCGAAGGACACCGGGCTTTCGGCTACCCGCGGTACCTGGATGATCCGTGAGGCTACGGTTTTCAGCCCCGCCAGTTCGAACTCGTTGACCTCAGGCGCAACCATCGCGCAGCTCTGGTTCATCTGCTCGGCCAGCGGGCGTGTGGCCAGGTTCCAAGCGAATTCGCCGGTCTGTTCGATGTTGTTCAGGCTGTCTTTGCGACCGACGCTGGAGAAACCGATGATTGGCGGGACGTAATTGAACGCATTGAAGAAACTGTAGGGTGCCAGGTTCAGGCGGCCCTCGGCGTCCTGCGAAGAAATCCAGCCAATGGGACGCGGGCCGACGATAGCGTTGAACGGATCGTGGGGCAGGCCGTGGCCGTGGGCGGGCTCATAGAAATGGATGTCATCGGACATTAGCGGGTGTTCCCTGAGGAAGGCATTGATAGGCCGCTAATAGTGCTAGGCCGCGGTTTTAATTTCCAGAGAAGCAAAAGATCGCAGCCCTCGGCAGCGCCACGGTCATTCCGTCAGGCGCCTCGAGGGCTGCGATCTTTTCATTATCAATCAACTGATCGCTTCGGCGGTGCCGGTTTTGTCGAAACCATCGGCTGCAATGGCATCGGCGGTGCCGGTCTTGTCGAAGCCATCGGCAGCAATGGCGTCGGCGGTGCCGGTCTTGTCGAAACCATCGGCTGCAATGGCGTCGGCGGTGCCCGTCTTGTCGAAACCGTCGGCGGCGTAGCTGCCGGAATGGTTGCGCTCGATGGCAGCGCTGGCCTCGGAGCCAAAGGCGGCAGAGCCGGTTTTGTCGAAACCGTCGGCGGCGAAGGTGTTAGCAGCCAGTACGGACAGGGTCAGAGCGAGGATCAGTTTGGTTTTCATGGTGTGTACTCCGGGTTCGTTGGCGATGTGTCTTGCATGGGTTGAATATTACGCCAATTAAGTTGATTGAAAATCTCAAAATAATGCTGAATATGATCGATTAAGTAGATATTAAGGGCGGCGCATTGACCATTTCGCGAATGGGAGCGAACGTCGCGCGGGATAATCGATCAGGTGGACTCAGGGTGCAGGGCAGGGATTAACGGGTGATTAATCGCTGTTTCGAGGCTTGAGACGAGTTGCTTTCAATCGCGAGCAGGGCTCGCCCCCACAAGGACTTGCACTAACCCTGTGGGAGCGAGCCCTGCTCGCGATGCGGCCATCAGTCACCGTTGCAGTGACTGCAAGTACATCAATCAGTCGGTCAGAATCCGCGAATGTTTGCGGGTGTCTTTCATCGTGATGTACACCAGCAGCGACACGGCGATGCAGGCTGTCACGTACCAGTAGTAGCCGGTTTCCATGCCGATGCTCTTGAACCACAGGGCGATGTATTCGGCGGTGCCGCCGAAGATCGATACGGTCAAGGCATAAGGCAGGCCGACGCCCAAGGCGCGGATTTCGGTGGGGAACAGTTCGGCTTTCACCACGGCGTTGATCGAGGTGTAGCCGCTGACGATGATCAGCGCCGCCATGATCAGGAAGAACGCGCCCCACCAGGTCTGGATAGTGTGCAGGGTGGTCAGGATCGGCACGGTGAACAGCGTACCCAGGATGCCGAAGGCGATCAGGATCGGCCGGCGCCCGATTTTGTCCGACAACCCGCCGATCACCGGCTGCAGGCACATGAACAGAAACAGCGTGGCGGCGGAAATGGTGGTGGAGTCGGAAATGCTCATGCCGACCGTGTTCACCAGGTATTTCTGCATGTAGGTGGTATAGGTGTAGAACGCCAGCGTGCCGCCCATGGTCAGGCCGACCACGGTCATCAATTCCTTGGGATGGCGCAGCAGGGTGCGCATGGTGCTTTCCTTGGATTTTTCCTTCTTGGTGAACGACTCGGTTTCTTCCATGCCGCGACGCAGGTACAGCGCCACGATTGCGCACAACGCGCCGATGGCGAACGGAATGCGCCAGCCCCAGGCGTACAACTGGTCACTGGTGAGGAACTGTTGCAATACGATCAGCACGCCGAGGGCGATGAGTTGGCCAGAGATCAGGGTCACGTACTGGAAGCTGGAGTAGAAACCGCGGCGTTCCTTGGTGGCCATCTCGCTCAGATAGGTCGCCGAGGTGCCGTACTCGCCACCCACCGACAGGCCTTGGAGCAACCGGGCCAGCACCAGCAGGATCGGCGCACCGACGCCGATGGTTTCGTAGCCAGGGCTCAGGGCGATGATCAGCGAGCCAAAGCACATCAAGTACACCGAAGCCATCAACGCACGTTTGCGTCCGGCGCGGTCGGCATAGAGGCCCATCAACCAGCCACCGATGGGGCGCATCAAAAAGCCCACGGCGAAGATCGCGGCGGTGTTGAGCAGTTGGGCGGTGGTGTCGCCCTTGGGGAAGAAGACCTTGGCGAAGTACAGCGAGAAAGCGGCGTAGACGTACCAGTCATACCACTCGACCATGTTGCCGACCGAACCGCTGAAGATCGATTTGATCCGGTTGGCGGTAGTTCTTTCACGGGCGGGCACGGCAGCCGACCCGAGGGGCAGGGCGTTGGAGTTATCCATTGAAGGATCCTTCGTTTAATTGTTTTTGTGGAGCGCGTGGAGACGCGGCCTGACAGGGCTATAGCAGGAGCTGTGCCAGACGGTGGAGGGCCGGTTTAGAGGGGGTGGCAGGGCGGGGTGAGCGGAAATCCGCTTATTGTTGCCATGGTGGTAAGCAGGAATCCGCTTATCAATGGAGGATGTGTTGTGGGTGCTGGCCTCATCGCGAGCAGGCTCGCTCCCACAGGGATTTGCGCTAACCCTGTGGGAGCGAGCCCTGCTCGCGATGAGGCCCTTTCATTCACCACAAAAACTCAGGGCGAAGTCGTCGAAGGCGTGAACTCCAGCTTCAGCTCCCCCCGGTACTGACCGGTGTTCTTGTCGATCTGGTTGAAGGCTGGTGTGTCCAGGGTGATGGGCCATGGCGTGCACACCACCGGGAAGGGCACGTTGGGCAAGCGCACGGCGCGGATGTCGGCGTTGTGAATGCCGGTATGGGTCACTGTCTGCCCCGACACATGCTGCGTTTCGCCCAGGTTGGCGGTGCGGGTGCGCACCTGGTATTCGATGCGGTTGCGCTCGCCCGTGCCGCCGGCGGTGTGGTGCACGAAGAAGCGGCCCTCCATGCCGGGAACGGGATTGGCGCCGGTGATGCGCACCTCGTAGCGCTGGCTGTTGGCGTTATAGCCGTCGTACAGACAGGCATCGACCACGGACTGGCCAGAAACCACGCCGCCGGGTCCGTTGCTCAAGGGCCGGGTGCGCAGGTTCAGGTCCACTTGCGGGGTGCTGATGCCGTAGGCAGGGAGGTAGATCTGCACGTTGTTGTGGTCGGTGACGTCCAGTTTGAAGTCGACGGTGTAGGTATGCGCGGCTCCGATAGGTTGTGAATAGTACCTTCGGAGCCTCATGACCAATTGCGCCGTCCAAACGCCACCGGCGGGCAACTTGGCGAGTTCCGACCGAGGAATCCAGAGGGTGGAGGCCGTGCCTGTCGCATCCACTCCCTCGCAGTTGCCATGTGATGTCGAAGTCAGCATCCAGGTGCTGGACCCCCACATTCCACAGGGGCTGTGGATCGGGAGTCTGCGCGTAATGTTGCCGTTGACGGTCAGAACCACGGACAGTCGGCTGCGTTTCTCCGTGAAACGTAACTTTATCTCGGTGGTGCCGTATCTGCCTCCGGCGGTGGTCAGGCACTGGCCTGTCGCGGGATCGGTGTTGGACAGACAGACAAAATGCATTGTCTTATAGCCTGCGCCTTCCACCGGCTGTTCGTGCCAGCCGTGGGTCATCCGCGTCCAGATGTAATGATCGGCGGGCGGAGCCGAACGGTCGAAGGCGAGCGTCTCGGATTGATAGTGGTTGCCGGGATGGATGTCCCCGAGCGCAGGGAGCGTCGCTAACGCGCCAATCAGCGCGCCCAGGCGGCGAGCCCAACGGTGAAGGATCGAAGTCATGGCTGGTTTCCCTTGTCTGGCGATAACGCGGCGCTACGGCGCGCCGTCCAGCGTCCGAGGCGGTCGGGGTCATGGAGGTTTTTCGGCAGCGCGTCCAGGGTGGTGCTCTGGCAGGTGAGCGTGCCAACCCGCCGCAGGCTGCTGCGAGCGGTCGCCGATTGCACGGCGCAGGCATGCACGCCGTTGAGGTCCAGGGCGAACAGCGGGGCTGGGTGGTGGTCGAGGTCAACGACGAAGCTGCCGTCTTCGCCCGTTTCGAGCATCGCGGCGTTGAGGATGGCGGCTTGTGCCAGCGGTTTTCCCCGGGCGTCCACCAGGCGGCCGACGTAGGTGTAGCTGACGCTGGATTCGATGCGTTGTACCGCCAGTTTGCCAGGGGGCAGGAACCAGTCGCGACTGCCGTTGCCGACATTCACCGAACTCAGATTCTGGCGCGAGGCATCGGCGTCGCTGATGCGGGTTTGCGAGGCCTGGAAGCCATTGATGGGAATCAGCCGTTTCTCGCCGAAGCCGATGCTGGTCTGGGCGCCGTAGCCACCGCTGACCTTGGCGGCCGCGCCGCTGGCGTTTTCCGCCGGTGCCGCGACGATGCCGACGGCGGCGCCCGGGCCGGTGCCACCCTGGCCCGGTCCCCAGAAGAAGCCTTCGTCTCCCAGTGCCAGGGAGGAAGCATGATTGCCGCTCAGCCCAGGACGTGAATGCTGGCGGTCACCGCCGCGCTGCGACACGGCCAGGCTTGTCTCGCCCCAGTTGCGCTCCAGGCGCCCGGCCAGTTCAGCATCCCAGCGGCCAAGATCATCGTAGCCAACCCCGGTGTTCATTTCGTTGCGTCCGCGTTCGCCTTCCCAGACCCGGGTGTGGGCCAGGCTGGTCCGTACGCTGTCGCTGGCATTCTGTTCGCGGCGCGCATCCAGGCCGACGCTGGTGTGGCGGAAGCCGCCGGAGGTGGAGCGCTCGTTCTGGGACAGGCTGAGGCTCAGGTATAGACCGTGATCGGTCGGTCGGTTGCCGCTCTGATTACGAAACGCGCCCACGCGGTGGATGAGGTGGAGCGGGCCCAGGGAATGCCCGCGGGAAAAACCCACTTGCAGGGTGCGGGCCCAGGTGGCGGTCGTCAGGTCTTCGGTCAGGTCTGGCTCGCCGGGCAATGTATTCCAGTAGTACGACGGGCTCACCTGGGCGTAGCGGTTGTAGCTGTAGCCAGCGCTCAGGGCGCCGCCGGCCAGGGGCAGGGAAGCGCTGGCGCTCAGGGATTCGTTGCAGCCACTCTGCCGGTAGGCACGGCGGGTGTGTTCGCAGGACGGGCTGCGCAGCGAGTAGCGATAGAGATTCCAGGACAGGCCATGATTGAAGGTGAATTGTTGGCTGTTGCCGCTCGCCCCGTCATTGCCTTCCAGGAGGGCGGCCGACAGCGACCAACTGCTGGCACCCAGCGTGCCGGCCCAGTCCAGGCGGCTTTCGTTGAAGAACGCCGTGTCGAGCCAAGTGATGCCGCTGGTCAGCGCCAGGTTGTCCAGCAAGGGGATCCGCAGGCCGGTCTGGGCCACGGCCGCCGGGTCCTGATCGTAAAGGGAGTGCTCGGCCGTGCGTCCACCCTGCAAGAACCACTGCACGGTGTCATCGCCCAGGCCATTGCCGTCGGTGCGGCTGAAGGGCACGGTTTCGGTGCGGGTCACCTGGCCGTTTTCGATCACCCGCAGGGTCACCGGATAGCTGCCGTTGGGGAAGGTCCGGGTGTCGACGTTCTGCACGCCGGCATCGAGGTACGAGGTGGACAGCAATTCTTCGCCACGAAAGGCATCGACGCGGGCGCGTTGGGTCAGGATCAGGGAGACGGGGGTGCCCTGCCCGACGACGTCGCGATTGAGGTAGGCCAGGGTGGTGCCTACGCGGGCGCCGTCGATGCGGCCCAAGGGCAACAGGCTGAAATTGAAGTTACCGCCTTCTGCGCTGGACAGGTTGCTCATGTCCATGCGTCCCGCCTGGGCGTAGTGCTCCCGGTCGAAGTCCTGCCGGTAGTAGGCGTTGTTGAATTCCAGATTGCTGTCGCTGCCGCGCCTGTTCTGGTTGGCCTGGTAGATCCAGGTGAACCCCAGATGGCTGCTTTCCCCCAGACCGAGTGCGCCGAGGCCGCTGGCTCCCAGGGCGCGGTAGCTGTCGGACTGGGCGATGTTGATGTTCTGTCGATGGACGAGGGCATTCCGGGCCTCGCTCGGTGTGTGCAGTCGAGGGGCCGAGGCCTCGTTTTCCGGCAGCCAGTCCTTGCGCAAGAGCACCTGCAGCCGGGCGCCTGCCTCATCGAGGATCACGGCCACCGCCTCGGTTTCCAGATAGCCGCAACTCGCCTCGCTGGCCAAACCGTAGGAGCAGGCCAGTTGGCTGTTGCTGGGCAAGGGCTGTGACAGCAAGGGCAGCAGCTCTTGGGCAGACACCAACGCGCCAGCTTCGACCAACAAGGCAGCGATCCGCTCGGGTTGTTGAAATTCGATCCGGCCAGGTCGCACCAGCACCGGATGCAGGCCGAGATTGCGATTGAACAGGTGCAGCTCGAGTTGTTCCACCTGACCCTCGACCAGGGCTTCGAAACCGGCCGGTACTCGGGTCAGGTCGGCGGGAGCGGCCGATACGGCATCGGCCAACGCCCACGCAAGGCAGATGGAGAGTGCGGTGAGATGGAGTTTCATACGTGGCCTTGACGAAGAAAAAGGGGAGGTACGACAGCGCCGTACCCCCCCTCCCGGGGAGAACCGGCGGTTTACGGCTGCTGGGTCAGGACCAGGCTGACAATGCCTTCGTAACGGCCAGCGTTGGTGATGGCGCCGGCAGTGGTCTGGCGGATGTCCAGCATCTGCTCGATGGAGCCGCTGGTCGGGTCACCGCCGGGGAACAGGTCGGCCGCCGACAGGGATACGCCGGTGGTATTCAACGCCCGTCCGCCGAAACTGATGGACAGGGGCACGCCAGTGGCGGCGGGATTGGTCATGTTGGCCAGCACCGGGTTGGTGATCAGCCGCAGGGTCATGTCCTTTTCCGTGTCGTTGCTGAAGATCCGCGTGCCCAGGCGGGTGGGCTGCAGGCCGGCACCCGGCAGGTAGGCCATCTCCATGGACGCTGGCAGCGGGCTGCCATCGGACTGGAGCAGTTCGATCGTCGGATCGACATCGGCATAGACCAGGATGCTTTTTTCCACCGCCACGGCGGGCAGCGAAACCAGGGCAGCCAGTGCCAGGGGTGCGAGTTGGAGCAGTTTCATGGGGTGTTGCCTCTTTGCTATGGATGAACGGGGGCCCAACCACGTGCGGGGGCACGTAGCTCAGGTCAAAAGAAATTCGTTGGGACGTCGGGTTTTAAGGCAGCACGGCGAGGGTGCGGGGCTGCTTATCGTCGCTGGTGACGAAGCGCATCAGGACATTGCCGCTGACGCCGGGAGCCGAGACGGGAAGAGTGTGGCCGGGGTACAGGCTGCGATTGACGTCATTCCAGACGCAGTCCTTCTCGCCTTTGACATCGGCGCAGCGGCCAACTTGCAGCACGCCGACGCGCAGGGTGCCGTCGTTGCGCAACGCTCCGCCGTTCTGTTGCAGGCTGATGCTGGTGCGTCGTTCGTCCGGCAGCAGGCGCACCAGCGCGCCCCAGATCAGGTTGACACCAATCCTGGGCTGCACGCCTTGGTCCGAAGCGGTTTCATCCACCAGGTCCGGTGCGGCCACAGGTTCGAAATAGACGCGGTAGACGGTTTCCTCGCTGGGGATCGCCTGGGCGATAATACGTACTGTGCGACTGGCACCGGGAGCGAGTACCGTGCGTTGCGGCGACACGACGATGCCCTGGGTATCGGCGGGAGACAGGGGGCTTTCGTGTTCGTCCGGTGTGCCGGGGCGCTGGATCCGGGTCACGCTGACCTTGATGTACTGGACCTTGTCCGACTTGGAGTGCAATTGGATCTGGCCCACACCGTCCTGCTCGGCGCCGATGGTACTGGTCATCGGATACACCACCATGTTGGCGGCCGCTGGCGTTGACGCACCCAGGACCAGCGTCAAGAGTGCAAGCTTGCTCGAGACCATCCAGCGAGTGGTAAATGTTTGATACAAATGCATGTTCGACCTCAAGTAAGTGAGAAAACCTCAACGTTTTCAGTACGCTTGGTGAAGTGCCTGGCCTCGACCCCTGGACCGGTGGCGATGAAGAAAAAACCTTCGTCCTGGGGCGAGCTATATTTGTGATACTTCCTTTTGTGCTACAGATGCTTCCCTATTTCGTGTAGGAAGTTTCCAAAGTAGATCCAGATCCAACGCTCCCGACACGCTGATGATCGTCAATGAGGTGACTTCTCGGACGTTCAGCGCTGACACGGGCATGGTGGCAATTCCTGTGAGGCATAGATGATCGCTGTTTGTCCAAAATATTTTGGTGGGATAGTTACACCATGTCAATAGATTTGGTGGATTATATCCACGTTCGCCTGCGCGAAGAGATTGATCGTTGCGGCATGTCATTGGCGGCGGCGTCCCGTGCCGCGGGGGAATCCAGCCCGCAGCGCTTGAAGGAAGTGGTGTCGGGACGGCAGAAATGCCCGGCCGATCTGGTGGCGAAACTGGCGGTGATTGGCGTGGACGCGCAGTACGTTCTGATTGGCGAGCGTGGGCAAGGCGCAAGGCCGCCGTCGTTGGCGCCCGATGAGGAACTGTTGCTGGATGGCTATCGGGCCCTGGATGCGGCGAGCAAGAAAAGGATGCTTGCCAGTCTGATCTCGGGCTAGGGGGTATCAGCTCTCCTGCAAAAACATCTCCCGGCTCAACCCATGGCGCTGCATTTTTTCATTGAAGGTGCGGCGCGGCAGTTGCAGTTCTTCGAGCACCGCCTTCACATCGCCTTTGTGCCGCGTCAGGGCGGCGCGCAGGCATTGGGCTTCGAACGCCTCTTGCTGGGCGGCCAGGGATTGACCGGGATCCGTCTGCAAGACGTGGGGTTGATCCAGTCCCAATAGCTGGCGTTCGGCGACATTCGCCAGTTCACGTACGTTGCCCGGCCAGTCGTGGCTCAGCAGGTGGCTCAGTTGCGGGCCGCTCAGAGGGGCGGCGGGGCGGCCGAGGCGTTCGGCGGCGCGGTGGGTGAAGTGTTCGAACAACAGCGGAATGTCTTCGCGCCGCTCACGCAATGGCGGCAGGCGCAGCTCGGCGATGTTCAGGCGATAAGCCAGGTCTTCGCGAAAGCGCCCGGCCCGGGCTTCGTCCAGCAGGTCCGGCTTGGTGGCGGCGACGATACGCAGGTCCACGGCAATGCTCTGGTTCGAGCCCAGGCGTTCGAGCTTTTGCTCCTGCAATACCCGTAACAGCTTGACCTGCTGGGCCAGAGGCATGCTCTCGATCTCATCGAGAAACAGCGTGCCACCGTCGGCATATTCGAGCTTGCCGATGCGCTTGCCCTGGGCGCCGGTGAACGCGCCGCTTTCATGGCCGAACAGTTCCGCTTCGAATAGCGGTTCGGGGATGGCCGCGCAGTTCAGGGCCACGAACGGCTTGTTCGCCCGAGGCCCGAAGTCATGCAGGCAGCGGGCGACCAACTCCTTGCCGCTGCCCGTTTCGCCGCGGATCAACACATTGACCGGCAGTGACGCCAGGTCCAGCACCTGGCGCCGCAGGTTTTGCAGCGCACGGGACACCCCCAGCAGCGTGCCGTCGAGCCGGGCCCTGGCATCGGCCTGTTCGTGCAGTCGGCGGTTTTCCAGGATCAGGGAGCGCTTGTCCAGGGCGCGGCGCAGGCTGCCGAGCAGGGCTTCGGGACTGAAGGGTTTTTCCAGGAAGTCATAAGCGCCGTCGCGCATGGCTTCCACCGCCATCGGCACATCGCCGTGGCCGGTCAACAGGATCACCGGCAGGTCCGGGTCGCGTCGCCGCACTTCAGCCAGCAGTTCCAGACCGCTGAGCCCGGGCATGCGCACGTCACTGAGGATCACCCCGGCAAAATGCTCGGGCAGTTTCGCCAGGCATTCTTCGGCGCGACTGAACAATTGCACCTCGAATCCCGACAGGCTCAGCCATTGCTCGACAGCGCTGCGGATGCTGGCTTCGTCGTCCACCACCATCACATTCTTCAGCTGGGATTGGCTAGGCATGCAACTGCGCCTCCTGGTCGATGGGCAAGGTCACGCAGAATACCGCGCCGCTTTCATGGTTGTCCGCGGTCAGGCGTCCGCCGGATTCATGGATGATGGCGAACGAAACCGCCAGCCCCAGGCCCAGGCCGTCGCCCACTGCCTTGGTGGTGAAGAAAGGATCGAACACCTGGGCCAGGTGTTCTTCGGCGATCCCCGTGCCGCTGTCGCGCACCGTCAGGCGCCACAATAGCTCGTCGGCTTCCAGGCATATTTCCAGGCGCCTGGCGGGTCGTCCGGCCATGGCATCGAGGGCGTTGCGCAGCAGATTGATCAACACCTGCTCGAGGCGGATCGCATCGCCGCGCACCCATGCCGGGCGGGTGAGGTGCAGCACGGTGTCGACCTGTTCGTCCCGCAGGCGCGTGTCCAGCAATTGCAGTGCCTGGTCCACCACTGCCGCCAGGTCCAGGCGTTCGCGCAGGCCGCTGGGGCTTTTGCGGGCGAAGGTTTTCAAGTGGCCGGTGAGGGCAGCCATGCGGGTCAGCATGTCATCCACCGGTTTGAGGGCTTTGTAGGCGTCATCGACCCGGCCGTGGTCCAGCAGCAGGCGCAGGGTCGCCAGTTGCATGCGCTGGGCGGTCAGCGGCTGGTTGATTTCATGAGCCAGGGCCGCCGACATCTGCCCCAGGGCCGCCAGTTTGGCCGACTGTACCAACCCTTCCTGGGCGGTGCGCAATTCCCGGGTGCGTTCTTCCACCAGGCGTTCGAGTTCGGCGCGGCTACGCTGGCGCAGTTTTGCCAGGCGCCAGCGCTGGTTGAGGAACAACAGCAGGAACACCAGCGCCAGCCACGATCCGGCGGCGGCGAGCCCGGCGTTGCGACGGTCCTCGAAGGCGATCTGAGGCGGGCGCAGCAGGTGTAGCGTCCAGCCTTCGGCAGGCAGGGGCAGGGATTCCCACAAATAATCCGCAGCGCCCTCGGGGGCTTCGACCCGGCTCAGATGGCTGTTGTCGTCAAAGCGCCGCAACGGCTCGAAGGACAGCGGTTGCAGCGGCTGCTTGTCGTATTGGCGGGTGGCCTTGAGTTCGGCGCGATCGCTGTCGGTCAGCGGTCGCAGATGGCGATAGCGCCAGCCCGGTCGGTTGGCAATGAAGATGATGCCCCGGGCATCGCTGACCAACAGGGTGTCACTGCCCTGGCGCCATTCACGCTCAAGCTCGGGAAACTCCAGCTTCACCACCATCGCCCCGAGGAATTCGCCGTTGTCGCCGGTCACCGCGCTGGACAGGAAGTAACCTGGAATTCCGCTGGTCACGCCCACTGCATAAAAGCGCCCGGTGCCCTGGGTTCGGGTCTGGAGGAAATAGGGTCGAAATCCATAGTTATGCCCGACGTAACTGCTGGGCAATCGCCAGTTACTGGCAGCCACGGCCAGTCCGGTGTGGTCGAGCAATTCCAGGGTGGACGACCGCGCCGCGCCGTTGATCTTCTCCAGCTTGCGATTCAGCGCCTCCTGTTGCGCCGCGCTGATCGGGCCCTGGAGGGCGGCGCGCAACTCGGGGTCCAGGGCCAGCACGGCGGGCAGGGCACGGTAGCGGTCGATCAGGGTGTGCAGGGAATTGGCGTATAGCGCCAATTGCTGGTTAGCACGGCTGGCGTCTTCCTCCAGCGCCTCGCGTTCGGCGTGGCGCACGGCCAGCGTCGCGGCGACGACGGCACCGGCGAGGATCAGCAAGGTGTACAACGACAGACGCAAGGTACGGGAAGTCGGCAGCATGCTGGCGCAAACCGGTAGCAAGTCGGGCGGGCACCATAGCATGCCGCCCGCTGTCAGGGCCAAGGGCGGCCGCCTGCGCATCAGACAGCGGTGATTTTGCGGGGCACCGGAGTCCGATTCGGGCCTTTCCTGTAGAACACTCCATCACCCAGGGAGCTCATGGATGTTTCAGACCCACGCCTCGATACTGCCTCATGGGTGTCAGGTTTTCCTGGCCTCAGCAGGCTGATTTTTTCGAGCATGTTCATCGTCTGCCAGGTAATGCCGATCATCGCTTCTATTTCCAATACCTGATCGCGCAACGAACCCTGAACCTTTTCCGGCACCTCTTCCAGCAATCGCTGTTCGGCGATGAGCCTGTCCACGGTGTCGATCCACTTGCCGGCCAGGGCCTTTCGCTCGGCCTTGCCCTTGGTATCCCTGAGCTCGTCGACGTAACCGCCCACGACCGGTCCCAGAATGGCGCCGGTTATCGCTCCAGTGGTACTGATGGCGGCGTTGGTCATGTTGAATATACGGTTGGCGCCCTGAGTGACGTCCATGGGTGGCAATGAACCTCCGCCCGAGGGATCCCAGGAACCGGGCGGAGACCAGCCGGGGTTGAACAGGGTGGCGTGTATCGTCAGTTGTGCGGCGGCGGTAATCAGAGTCGACACGATGGCGGCATTGGCGGGGCTCGATGTGCCGACTGGAAGCAACGCCAACCCGACCCTTGAATTCACTGCATCCAGAGCCAGCTGCCTGGCCCAGGCTTGCCACGTCTGTGTGGTTTTGGGCAACGGTGGAGGACTAGGACTCTTGCGTGGGTCGGATATCTGTGTGAGTAAGACTGCACCTTCCCCCTGGTTGGCAGGGGATGCGGTAGTTGCAGAAGCCGGGGTGATCTGGATGGCTGTTTGTGCCGATTGTGCCGCCGTCGAAGGCGGTGGTTGTTTTGTCGTTCCTTGCACATCGATGAAGCTGACCGGGTTATTACCGACCATCGCGTATCGATTCAGCCCATCCACATTGCCCAGCGGGTCCGGGCCGATCCAGTGCCGCAGCCACGGCGCGTAATAGCGCAGACCGTAGTAGTAAAGGCCGCTGGCATCCATCGGCCGGGCACAATAGCGGATGCTCTTGTAGTCGGCCTCCATGATCGAACGGCTTGCCCAAGAAGCGGTGGTCCCAAATGGATGGAATCGTTCGCGGCTGATCAGCAGGCCCCGACTGTCGGTTTCCAGTGTGCAGGAGCCCAGGTGATCACCATGACTGTAGCGCACCTGATAATCCTCTATCCCGGGGTTGCCGCTTGCCCAATGCAGACAACGGACAGGGCCCGGCGCCCATTCGATCACGATGACTTCCAGGTTCCGGTCGGTATTGTCGTGCAGCTCCAACCCTGGCAGATATCGGCGCTGATCGATCAGGACGGTTCTGTTTGCATGGGTCGTGCGGGTCGTTCTCAAACGCTTACCATCGGCCCCATAGACAAAGTGCTCATGATCACTGGCGGCGGGCAGTGGGCGGGCCACGGTCGTGCAGCGCTCGAGCTGATTGCGCAAGTTGTACAGCAGCGGTTGGCCGCCGCGCTGCAACAGGTGCTGGTTGCCGCAGGCATCGAAACTGCCGGCAAAGTCGGGTTCGCTCTCGTCCCTGGACAGTGCCCGGTTGCTTTGAGGAGCAATCACCATTTCCAGTGTCCTGGACTGGCCTGCATGGTCGCTGCGGTGGATCAGGCTGAGCAGGCCGCCGCTGTCGTTATAAGCCATCGTCTGTGAGTAATTGAGCAGCAGGCTGTCATCGATCGGGCTCAGTTCCGGCAGCCCGGGATGACCTGGGTCCACTTGCGCTTCGCATCCGGTGGCACCCGTCAGCCGATACAGGCTGTCGTAGGTGAACGCCTGGTCCGCCGTGACACGTCGATTGGCAAAATAGCGGGCGGTAAAGGTCGGGTCGACGATGTTCAGTACGTTACCCATCGGATCGTAGCGGTAGCGAGCATGTCGCAGCGTAGTGCCGGTATCCGTTTGCGTCTTGAGCTCGACCACACGCCCGTCGGCCGGATCGTAAGTCGCCGTGTCGACCACGCCATTGCCGCCCACTTGGCGTTCCAGCTGGCTGTCGGCGTTATACAGGAGACTGTGATAAAGCATGGCCTCGGGCCTGCCTGCAGGTTTCAAGGCAATACCGTCCAGTTGACCCGCAATGTTGTAGTAGAAGGTCTGAAGATGTTGGCGTGCGTCGAGTTGACTGAGCAGGTTGCCGGTGCTGTCGTAGGTGCGGCGTGTGGTCAATCGTTCGGGCTCGAGCTGCAGCTCGTTGTCTGCCTCCTCATGGGACCAGTCCGGCGAGTTGGCGGTATTGATGAATCGTCGGGTTTCGATCAAGGACTGGCCGTTGAGGTTGTAATCGCCCATGGTGAGTTGGCCGGCGGGATCGAGGTGTTCGATGATCCGGCCACAGGCATTGCGGGCGGCGGCTTCGGAGGATGAGTCTGCACGGAACAGCCGTTCGGTAGCCTGTTCGCCGGCACCCTCGGCCCGTTCGTACACGGCGATCAATCGCCGCTGCGAGTCGTATTCGTTGCGCAGCCGCGTGCCGCGTCCGTCCCATGTCAGAAGTCCCTCACCCATAAGACCGATCAATTGAACGCGACGGCCCGCATCCACATGGTGGCTGGACAGGGGGGCACCCGACAGCGAGTAGACATCGATCTGGACTGCAACCGTCAACCGGGCATCCCACTGTTGTGTCACGCGACCGGCGAGGTCCTGGTGATAACGGGTGATGATGCCGCGTACTGGCTGATCGAGCGCGGAACGCAGGTAATGAGTGTGTCGTACCGTCTGGCCTCGTGGCCCTCGTGCGACAGTCGTCGGCGTGCCAAAGTGAACATTGTTCATCGTTGGACGGCCTCCAGGGTATTCACCGCTTTGATCCTTGATCGAGATCGGGTACCGAGGGGGCAATATAGCAGCCGGAAAACGGCACCGAACCTGTCATGTCTGACAGGGCGACCGGTTCGTAAAGGCGCGAGCCGGTCATTGGGTCATCTTCGCGCGGCGTTCGACATGAGTTGGGATTGCTTCATCAGGAACCGATGGTCCGTGGTGCTCACCTTTTTGTACCAGGTCATGCCTTTCTGCGCTCGATCGATGTAGTCCAGCGTGACCACGGTTTTTCTGTGCAAAACCGATCGGTGGATCGGTGCCAAGGTTTGCGGTGTCGTCATGTAGTTGACGTTGGGCAGCACGTCACCTGGATAAATAGTGGATTTGCCCAGGGCTTTGAAGGTGGCATCAGTCTCGGCCCAACGCTGCTGCACGGTGCTTTTCCATTCGGCGAGCATTGCATCGATCTTCTGGATCTTTACGGGCGTCAGCCCCGTCTTGATGTCTTCGGCTTCCTGCGCCCGGGAGCCCAGGTTCAACAGGTTGATGCCTGGGACCACCGAGCCTACGACTCGATTCAGGAAAGAACTCGAAAACGCCTGGACCGAGGTGCTCATGGAGGTGTCCCAGGCGAGCCCCAGCCTGCTGTCGATCGCCTTGATCGACATGGCCGATGTCTGTGGAATGAGCGGCCGAAGCAGGCGAGCGGTCGGCAGGCTGGCATCGGCCGTTGCGCTGGCCATGTCGGCGCCTATGTTTCCACCGGCGAGTCCTCCCAGATAAGGAATTTCATTGAGTCGTGGCGCCACCGAGCCGAACGCCTCCGCGCCCATGTAGCCACCCGCAAAACCGACCATGGCGCCAATGGTTTCACCCACCAGGTTTTTCAGCAGCTCGTTTGCGATGTTCGTCTTGTGAATGATGTTATCGATCTGCGCCAGCGCCGTCGCAGACTCCGTCCCGAGTTCGGAAATGAAGTCCGAATAGTTCATGATCCGCCACTCGGTCCTGTTCGTCCCGCTGTCGACATAGCGCAACGGGTTATTCCCCACGAACCCGTACAGGTTCAACCCATCCACGTCCCCTGCTGGATCGGCTCCGATCCAACGCTGCAGCCACGGTGCGTAGTAACGCTCGCTGTAGGTATACAAGCCACTGACATCCATCTCACGGCCCGAGTAACGCACAGTCTTGTACCCGACCTCCAGGACCGATCGCGCGGTCATCCATGCCGTGGCCCCGTACGGGTAATAACCTTCGTGACTGATCAACCGGGCTTGTTGGTCGAGCTCCATTACGCTCGAGCCCAGATGATCCGGCAGGCTGTAGCGCAGCTGGTTGGCGGCAATCCCCTCCGGCTTGCCGGTAACCCAGTGCAGGCAACGTATGCTGACGGGGCCGGCGGCGAGAAGAATGACGTGTAATTGCTCGCCGCAGTCGCGGGTGCGGATTTCCAGGCCAGGCAGGTAATGTACCGCGTGGAAATGGCGGGTAGTCGCGGTGTAGGCGTCGTGGCGTTTATAAACCCGCTGGCCCTGGCTGTAGTGGTAATGCTCTTCGTCATCGGGGGCGACGTCACGCTTGACCAATGTCACCGATGCCAGTTGGTCACGGGCGTTCCACTTGAGGTCACGGCCAGGTTGCAGTGTCTGCAGGTTACCGTGACGGTCGTACAACTCGTCGAATGACGGGGTCGGATCACCCGGTGTCCAGCGCGTACCTCGGTTGCTGTGCGGGTCGATGTACATCTGGCGGGTGTGGCAGGCTCCGTCGCGTGTGTGGATGAGCTTGATCAGATTGCCGCCGTGATCATATTCATAGGTTTGAAGGTAGTTGCGCCGGTCGTTGGGATCGCTCGGCTGTGGGAGAGCGGGAGTGTCCGAGGGCGGGCTATCGTCATAACCGCTGGCGCTGAGCAGACGATACAACGAGTCGTAGCTGAAACCGCGATGCCCATCGACCCGCTGGTTGGCGAAATAACGGGGCGTGAAGGCATGATCGAGAATGCGGGTCATGTTACCCACAAGGTCATATTCGTATTCGTAATCCTGTACGACAGTCTGGTCGCTCTGCGTCCATTGACGCTGCAAGCCGGCATTGGCCGGGTCATAGACCCAGTGGCTGACCAGGCCATTACCGAGCCGTTGTTCGATAATCTGCCCGGCGGCGTTATACCGGGCGCTTTCCAGAACCGATAGCCATTGGGTCTGCCCATTGATCTGCAACCGGGCCTGCGTCAGTTGCCCGGTCTGGTCGTAGCGCAACTGTTGCCAATGCAGACCAGCGTCTGTCCGCTCCAGAATGGTTCCCAGCGGACCGTAGAGGTATCGGCTGGTGAAGGCCTGGCCATCCTCGAAGGTGCGCGTTTCGCACAACGGCAGGCGCAGCAGGCCGTAGCTGTCCGGGCGCAAGCTGCCCGAAGGGTCGGTCTGCTGGAGCAACTGTCCGCGCAGGTTATGACCGACGTCCGCCGTGGCGTCGGCGTAGAGGAACGTATCGATCCCGGCCTGCCCGTTTTCCTCCACAGCCACCGGACGCAGTTGCTCATCGTAGGTCATTCGCCAGTGACTGCCACGCTCATCCCAGCGCTGCCGGATCTCACCCGCCAGGCCCGGCAATACCAGGCGCCAACCGGCATCGACGCTGTCGTAGCGCAACGAACTGCTACTGAGTGTAAAGAGGGCGGCCTGGTTGGGTTTGGGCGCCTGGCTGAAAAGACGCGGGTCCCATTGCTCGATCAGATGGCCGGCGGTGTCATAGCGCTGGCGGGATATCAGTGCCGTGGCGGGGGTTGCGACCTGGCTGCGTAGATAAACATTTTGGCGTACCGGCAGGCCTCGGCCATCGATGGCGACGACGTTTGGAGTACGGTAATGGACGGTACTCATGGGTCGAAGACCTCCAGGGGTGTCGCTTCGATCCTTAATCGAGGTCGGATACTGAGAAGGCAATATACCGGTGAAAAGACAGCGCCGAACCTGTCAGGTCTGACAGGCTCGAAGACGTGCAGTGCAGTCAAAGGTAGGACTGGACCGCGTTGTTCCACTGCCGATGAGTCATGTTCACCCTGGCGGTCAACACATTGAAGGGCGCGGAGCCATCCTGGGATTCCATCAGGATGTTGGCGCAGTTGAAGCAGGCGGGAAAGGCCGACGCGTCCCTGGCACCCTTGAGCTTTTGCGTCACCACGAGAATCTGCGACGGATCGGTTTCACCCGTCATGGCTTTCTGAAACGCCAGCGCAACGTGCCCGCCGGCACTCTCGGCATGCATCCCCGGAAGGCCGGCGGACTTGGGCAAATAGTGATCACCGGCGACGATGTGCGCCTTGAGCCGTTTCTGGAGAAGGGGCTGCAGCGTGGGCACTTCGTATTCCAGGCCGGCCAGATTGATCGGTTCGGCGTTCGTGCCTTTGTAGACCTTGATGGGGCGTTGCGTGTCCTGGTACATGGCGATGAGTTTCTCTTTCAGGAAACCTTCGTAACGGTCGATGTCGCCGAACTTGAAGATACCGCCCGAGACGGGATTGTCTTTTTCCAGGCCTTGATCGGCGGGTCGGTACTCCACGACGCCATGGCGCTCGACCGTCAACTGGGCGGGTAGCGGAATGTTGAAGAAGTCGGTGAGACGGATGGTTTCTTCAGGTGTTGCGCCCGGTATTTCGAAGCCTGCGTGAGCGACCAGGTTTTCGTCCCGGTTCTTCTTGAGAAACAGCTCGGCTTCCGGATTGCCGCTGAAGTGCATTTCCCGCATTTTCTTCACTTTTGCGGGCGAACCGGAAATGGCCGGCAGCGGGTTCGCGCCGCCCTGCAGGATGAGACGCGTGCGGTCGCTCATCAGGGCCGTGAGCCCATTGCCTTCGGCCAGCGTCTTGTTGCTTTTGTTCAGGCCCAGGAGGTCGGAGAAGCGCATCGGGTTGTTTGCCACCATCGCATAGAGGTTCAAACCGTCCTCCGGCCCCGCCGGGTCCGGGTTGATCCAGCGCATCGTCCATGGTGCGTAATAGCGCAGTCCATAGTAGTAAAGGCCATGCGTGTCGCGCTCCTTCCCGGAATAACGGACGGTCTTGTAGCTGGCCTGTCGCTCGGAGTCGGCGGCCCACCACGCGGTGCCGCCGAAAGGGTAATAACCTTCATGGCTGATGAGCCTTGCGTCCTGGTCCAGTTCCTTCACCAGGGAACCCAAGTGATCATCCAGGCTGTAGCGCAACTGACCCTGTTCGATTTCATCCGGCCGGCCTTTTTTCCAGTAAAGGCCGCGTACATTGAAACCCAGACCTTGCAGTGTGCAGACGTGCAGCGTTTCGCTGTCGTCCAGGGTGCGGATTTCCAGGCCGGGCAAATAGCGCACGTCACGTACATGGCTGACGGAAGCCGCCCGGGTACGCTGGCATTTGCGCGTGCGGATGCCCTGGGCGTCGTAGACGTATTGTTCCACATCGTCATCGGTGTCCTGGCGATGCACCTGCGTTACGCTGTGCAACTGGTTACGCAGGTTCCAATTCAGTTGCTTTCCCGACCCCGGCAGTGTCAGCAGATTGCCGGCGGCATCGAAACCCAGATCGTCGCCAGGCGCGGCATCTCCCTTGCGCCACTGGATGCAGCGATTGCTCGTCGGGTCCATCGTCAGGTGCAGCGTATGGCCCTGGCCCGGTGTCGCGCTGCTGTGGACCAGGGTGTGCAGATTACCGCCCCGGTCATAGTGATAATGCTGGGTATAAGGCGTGCGCAGCGAAAGGTCCGCCGGTGGGATCAGCCCCGGCAGTTGGGGTTGGGTACCGGCGTCGCGAACTTCCAGGCCCGTGGCGCTTTCCAGGCGATACAGGCTGTCATGGGTAAACCGACGCTCGCCGTCGATACGCAGGTTGGCATGGTAGCGGGTGACATGGGTGTGATCGGTCAGGGACGTCAGGTTGCCCACTCGATCGTATCGATAGCTGAAATGCTGGTGAATGTCGTCGCCTTTCACGGCTTTGCATTCGCACAGTCGGCCATCGGCCGGGTCGCGGCTGTAGGAGATCATGACGCCGTTACCGGCGGTGTACCCCTGGAGGCTGCCGTCGGCGTTGTACTGCACCTGCTCGACGATGACCTGCGAGGTCGGGCTGCCTGTCCATTGCAGGCGGCAGGCCTTGAGTTGGCCGGCAATGTCCAGGTCCACGTGTTGCAAGTGACCTCCGGCATCCGTCTGACCGAGCATCTGCGCCATTGCGCTGTAATGCCAGCGCGTGTCGTAGCCAGTGCGCTCGAGCAGGGTGTCGCGTTCGGCCTCATCGGCGGGCCAATCCGGCGGTGCCAGCGTATCGGGAAAGTGCCTGGACTGCTGCAACGGCGCCCCGGCCATTGAATAGTCATCTGTCGTCAACCGTCCGGCCGTGTCGTAGTGCGCCACCAACCGGCCGCGTTGATTGTGCCGGGCGCGGTCGCGGGTGTTTTCGCCGTAGTGCAGGTATTCGACGGTGGCCCATGCCTGGTCCTGGCTTCGTTCACGGATGACCAGGGGACGTAACCGGTTGTCGTAGTCGATTCGCTGCTCGCTGCCGCGGCCATCCCAACCCTGTAGGCGCTGCCCGGCTACGCCGAAGAGCTCCCGGCGCATTCCGCCGTCGACGTTCTCGGTGAGCAGCGGTGTTCCCGACAAGCTGTAGACACTGTACAGATTGGCCGTTTCCGTGCCGTGCAGCCGAGGGTCCCACTGGAAGATGATGCGGCCGGCCACGTCGAACGCCTGGGCCGTGACCAGCCGTTCTATCTCGCCACCGGTGGAGCCGCGCAGGTAATCCACGCGCCGGACCGGTCCGCCACGCCCGTCGAACACCGCCAGGCGCGGTGTGTTTGCATGGGCCTGCCTGCTCACCTGTCAGGCCCCTGGATCCGTATCGTTGTAATCGAAGTCGCATTGGTACCAGGGATGGTGGACATGCCAGGCCTCGTGCCCCTTGGCATTGATGACCTTGATCAAGCGTCCCGGCGGGTCGTAGAACTGCTGGTCGTGATAGCCGTGCACCCGCAGCGAGGTGTCGTTGATGTAGCGCCAGGCATCGGCGAAATAAGGCCGATAGACCCGCGTGACCAACCCCTTGTTGTCGTACTCGACCCGTTCGCTCACCCGCCAGCGCTGTTCAGCGTGATGCTGGAGCGGCTTGCCGTCCTCCAGCACCAGCGAGCCGTCCTCGGCCACGGCATAGGCTTGCCCGGCTTCGACCCGCTGCTTGGTTTGCAGAGGACGACCGAATCCATCGACGGCGCTGAGGGCGATGCGGATCTGTTGCAGCGGATCGTCCGGGTAACGATCGGCGCTCAGTACGACACTGTGGACAGGCTCCCGGGCCGTGGCCTGTATCAGCATCCACAGCAATTCCTCGGCGACAGAACGCTGGCCCAGGCTTGCCAGGCGAGCGCGGGCCGAAGCGCGGACGTGGCCGTCGGGCAGCACGTAGCGTGCGCCGATCCACTCGGCGCGCTGGGTGGAGAGCACCAGCGTGACATCGATGGCGCCCATCCAACTGAGCGTGTCGGTGCGTACCGCGCTGGCGATTCTGCCCAGGGTTTCCTGCGGATGCTCGATGGCGTGGCCGGGTGTCAGGTCTTCGGGCGGCCGATACGTGGCGATGTCATCGAAGCCGGCGGGGACGCCGTTTTCAGTACCATGAAAGGTGACGCCCAACGGAACGCCGCCCGGACCGTACGCCGCCTGTTGGGGATTGTCGTTGGCGTCGATGATCTGCCGTGGCAGCAGCCAGTGATAGTCGTAGTCGAGCCGAGTGGTGCAGCCATCCGGCAGGGTTACGGTGGTGGTCATGAAGTAATAGGGGTCGTACCCGACGGTTGTTTCACCATGGCTCTGGGTTTCTTGCAGTGCGCTTAGCTGGAAGAACCCCGAAAGGGGCAGATAGGTGGCAAATCCGACTTTTTTCGACCAGAGATTTTCGGCTTCGTCTTCGTCCGGGTCATCCGGCAGGAACAGCTTCATGGGCTCGAAGCCAATGGTCTCCAGCTGTTCGCGAATGTCGAAGGGGGGCGGCACGGCCTCGTAGGCGTCAAGCGCCTGTTCATCGAATTCAGCCACTTCCAGCGGGCCGCGCAGGGCCTGGAAGGCGATGTCGTCGTGTTCGTCCAGCAGATAGTTCTGCTCCTGAAGCGCGATCAACTGTCGGGCCGCCAACCATTGCTGGGAGTCCTGATGTTCGAGGAAAGTCTCATAGTTGACCTGTCGGGGGGTGAGCCCTTGTGGCAATTCGCCTTTGGGGCGTTGCAGTCCGTTGGCCCTGGAACGCCATGGCAGGCCCAGGCGCTGGCGCAGCCCCGTATTGTCGATCAGATGCAGGTACTCGTCCCGTTTCTCGATGATGTGGAACACCTGTTGCTGATCGTCATGGGCATCGCGCCACCAGCCGTTTTCGACTTCATCGTCGAAGGGCGGCGTATCGAGCGCGGTAAGACGCCGGGCATAGTGAACGGCAAAACTGTGGGTAAGCTGGCCGAAGCGGTTCCATTTCAGGTTGATGCCGTGTTCGGTTTGCGGGTCGTCGGTAAAACCGTCGTATTGGTGGCTGAGGGTTTCCAGCGCCAGCACCAACAGACTTTTGTGATGGGCATGGGGATGGCGCAGCAGATAGCGTTGTTGCGTCACCGTGTAGGGCTTGGGCGTATCGGCCGGTTCGGCGGGGTGGGTTTCACTGCGTAATACGCGGCCGCCCAGGGCGTAGGCCATGTCCCGTGCGGTGTCCGGGTCGGGGGTAATGATTTCGTTGGCTTCGTCGCTTTCGTGGAAGCGGGTCAGCAGCGTCGGGCCCAACGGCACCGCGTCGGTGTCGCCTTCGAAACAGTCCTTTAGCGGTTGATCGACGGCGCGGCCGGTGTGGAACCAGGTCTTGACCAGCAACGGCGCGGTGAAACCGCCAGGTGTCTCGCCGTCGGGCACCTCGCTGTCCACCTGGTACAAGCGGCCGAACCCCCGGAATTCGCGGTGATAGCCGTCATAGTTGCCTTCGAAGTAGGTGAAGCATTGGGTCAGACAATTGCCGGTGATTTCATCCAGTTGCTGTTGCCGTGCCAACAGTGGCAAGGCCAGAGGCAGGTAGCAGGGCGGCTTTTCCTCTTTCGCCACCCGCTGCTGCTTTTCATCCAGCCAGAATTGCGCACTGCTGCGGTACGCCAGGGCGGTGCTACAGCCCATGTTGTTGTTCGTGCCGTTGAGCAGATAGGGCCGCGCCGCGACGAAGTCATAGCGCCAGTGCCTGGGTTTTTCCATCTCGGGCGTCATGTGCGGCGTGCTCAGGATCAGGCTGGCACAGCCCAGGCCTTGCAGGTCGGCCAGGGTGACCTGGCACACATTGTCGTAGCGCACGCCCGTGGGCCAGGGCACCCGGACAGGGGTTTGCTCAAGGCCATTGCCGCCGCGGTTGAGGTAGATGTCAAAACAGTCGCTGTTGAGGTAGATCAGCGCGGGCGCCCCGGACCCATCCAGGTCGGCAATCCGCACCCGGTCGGCATCGAACTGGCCATAGCTGAAGGGCAGGGCGCTCATGACGAAACCTTCGCCAAAACGGCCATGGCCGAGGTTCGGCCAGCATCTGATTTCATCGAAGCGAATGCGGTACAGCTCGGTACTGTCGCTGCCCAGCAGGTTGCCGAACAACACCAGCTCACTGCGCAAGCCGTTGAACAAGGGCAAGTCGCTGTCCGGTTCATGGGGCACATCGACGCCGGGGGCGAAACCCTGCTCGCGGAGATTGGCGTACAACCGGACGCTTCTGGGGCCGATCATGGCCAGGGAGCGCGAGCCGTCGCCAGTCAGGTCGCCCAGTTGCGCGGCCGGGTGCAGGAACTCCGTCGGGTACTGTTCGAAGCTCGTGAAGCCTGACCAACTGCGATCCGGGTTGAGGGTGTAGAAGCCACTCATGCCGGGCTGGCTGATGATCCAGTTGAGGCGACCGCTGCCGGTCAGGTCGGTCAGCACTTGCATCACCGCCGGATTGTCGGTGGCGACCGGCAGGCTCTCCAGCAGCGACCACGGGCCGTAAGCGATCTCGTCACTGTCGGCGCCGCGCTCGGGTTCGCGGTAATACCAGCCGTCGGTGTAGCGACACAGAAAGCCCGGCACCCCTTCACCGTAGAGGTCGACACATTGATAGCGCCGGCCGTCTTCGAGGGCGGGCATGGTTTCGAGTTCGAAGAAGGGAGCGGCGCTGAGATTGGGTTCAAAACCGCTGTATTGCAGCTCGACGGGAGGGCGGTATTGGACTCGGTCCTCGGCATCCCAGGCCTGGTAGTGGGCTGCGGTCAGCAGGCTGTAGCCCAGCGCGGTGGCGGTGTATTCCAGCAAGAGCCGCTGTACCAGGGCGGGTTCGTTGCCGGCTTCGGCGGGGAACTGATGGAACATCAGCACCTGATGACACAAGCGCCGCGTACCGACTTCGAAGCCATACCGGTACGTATGGAGGGGGTCGCTGCGCATCGGCCAGGGCGCGTCTGCGGACGCTTGCCAGGAAGGTTTTTGCGCGAGATCGAGGGTGCGTTGACCGTAGTCGAACAGCAGATGGAAATGCCAGTTCCGGTTGGCCGGGTCTTCGTCTTCGAAACAGTACAGGGTCTCGCTGGCCGTGGCGTTGCCATAACACACCCGGCGCAGGTAGCGCTGGGAACGATACTCGTGAGGACCGTCGAACGGGCCGGGATCGGCCGCGTATTCGTAATAGATGTGTTCGCCCAAGGGGCTGACTTCTTCCAGCAACAGCCATTCAGCGATGCGTATGGAGCGTTCGGGGTCGGCATCGGACTTGGGTTCGGCGATACGCGACGCTTCGCTGTAGCCGTAGCAATACACATGACCGTTGCTGCCCTGGACGCGCCAGAACGGCGCTCGCCCGTCGCTGGGCGTCCAGAGTTCATACACATCGAACGCGCTTTCGACCCTGGGGTAATAGCGCACCACCGAGCAGGTAACGTTGCCGGATCCTGGCAAGGCGTGAATGACCGGCACGTCCTCGTTCAGCTCCGGCCAACGCTCCACCCCGTCGGCATCGATCATCACATCCTCATTGTCGTAGCGGGGCACGCCATCGCTGGTGCGGCGGGTGATGCTGGCGACGGACAACCGCATGCCGATGCCGAAGGCGCCATTGCCACTCTGGCTGTCGTAGTGCAGCGCCAGCGCCGGTGTCAGGTGGCGAGCGCTGGACAGAGGCAGGGGCAATTCGAAGGAGGCGGCCCCTCGGGTGCCGACCGGGCCGATCCGGTGGCCAATCGTGGCAATGGACGCGCTATTGGCGATGGTGGGGGTCACAATCTGGAGGGGTGTGTGCTCTGCCATCGGGGATCATCTCGTTAGGCAACGCCAGGGCAATGCCCGGCAAAAACATGAGGATGCCAAGAGATAGCCGATGGGTAACCTGTCAGATCCGACAGGTGCGCAGAGAGGCCGATAAGTGGTAGGTGCCGGCAGCGGACATGAAAAAGGCCGGTGGGTTTGTCGCCCACCGGCCTTTCTTGCGATTCAAAATGCTGTTACTGCACTTCTACCGCCAGGTTTTCGCTGATCTTCTTCTGCCAGATCGCCGGGCCGGTGATGTGCACCGACTCGCCTTTGCTGTCGACCGCAACGGTCACCGGCATGTCCTTGACCTCGAACTCGTAGATCGCTTCCATGCCCAGTTCGGCGAACGCCAGGACCTTGGATTTACGGATCGCCTGGGCCACCAGGTAGGCAGCACCACCCACGGCCATCAGGTACACCGCCTTGTTGTCCTTGATCGCTTCGATGGCGGTCGGGCCGCGCTCGGACTTGCCGATCATGCCCAACAGACCGGTCTGCTCCAGGATCTGGCGGGTGAACTTGTCCATCCGCGTTGCGGTGGTCGGGCCGGCCGGGCCGACCACTTCGTCACCGACCGGATCGACCGGGCCGACGTAGTAGATAAAGCGGCCCTTGAGGTCCACCGGCAGGGTTTCGCCCTTGTTCAGCATCTCGACCATGCGCTTGTGCGCCGCGTCGCGGCCGGTGAGCATCTTGCCGTTGAGCAGTACGGTTTCACCCGGTTTCCAGCTCTGGACTTCTTCCGGGGTCAGGGTGTCGAGGTTCACGCGGCGGGCCGATGGGCCGGCTTCCCAGACGATTTCCGGGTAGGCGTCCAGGGGCGGCGCTTCCAGCGATGCCGGGCCGCTGCCATCCAGCACGAAGTGGGCGTGGCGGGTGGCGGCGCAGTTGGGGATCATGCACACCGGCAACGAAGCGGCGTGGGTCGGGTAATCCATGATCTTCACGTCGAGCACGGTAGTCAGACCGCCCAGGCCCTGGGCGCCGATGCCCAGTTGGTTGACCTTCTCGAACAGCTCCAGGCGCATCTCTTCGATACGGTTCTGTGGGCCGCGGGCCTTGAGCTCATGAATGTCGATGGACTCCATCAACACTTCTTTCGCCATGACGGCCGCTTTCTCGGCGGTACCGCCAATGCCGATGCCGAGCATGCCCGGTGGGCACCAGCCAGCGCCCATGGTCGGAACGGTCTTGAGTACCCAGTCGACGATGGAGTCGGACGGGTTGAGCATCGCCATCTTCGACTTGTTCTCGGAACCGCCGCCCTTGGCCGCCACGTCCACTTCCACGGTGTTGCCCGGGACGATGGAGTAGTGGATGACTGCCGGGGTGTTGTCCTTGGTGTTTTTACGCGCACCTGCCGGGTCGGCGAGGATCGACGCCCGCAGGACGTTCTCCGGCAGGTTGTAGGCGCGACGCACGCCCTCGTTGATCATGTCGTCCAGGCTCATGGTCGCGCCATCCCAGCGCACGTCCATGCCCACGCGCACGAACACGGTCACGATGCCGGTGTCCTGGCAGATCGGCCGGTGGCCGGTGGCGCACATGCGCGAGTTGATCAGGATCTGGGCCATGGAGTCACGGGCCGCTGGCGATTCTTCGCGCAGGTAGGCCTCATGCATCGCCTGGATGAAATCCACGGGGTGGTAATAGGAAATGAACTGCAGGGCGTCGGCAACGCTCTGAATCAGGTCGTCTTGCTTGATCACGGTCATGAGTCGCGCTCCTCTCTAAAACGGGAACCTTCAATAAGGTGCAGCTCGCTTGGGTGCATCGGTCGACGAGCGACACCTTTTAAGACACGCCGGGCATGCTGGCGCGACGCTGAAAAGGCGCGGCAGTATATCGCAGGCGGGCTGGAAAGGATCAGCTTTTGTCGGAGCAAAGCCGGGTGGAAGCAAGGCTGGGCAGGAGCAAACCACTGTCGGAGCAAGGCTTGCCCGCGATGAAGCGGATGCGATCCTTGGGACCGAGGCGCCTGAATCGCGGGCAAGCCTTGCTCCCACAGAGCTTTGCTTCTGCGGCAATGTTGGCCATTGCTTTGACGCCATTTTTCTGCTCCAGAATTGAATGGTCATTTGTCGAACACGCCACTAAAGTGGCGTCTGGCCTGCAGTGTAGGACTGATTTTTCAGTTTCATTTCCAACGGTGAGTCAACGATTGACCCATAACGCCATTCAACGTCTCCTGCTCAAACGCTTCGCCCTGGCGGCTGCGACCTACGCGCTGGCACTGGTGTTGTTGTGGCTGGCATATCTAAGTGGTCATTACCTCGATTCGTTGCGTAACGTCATCGTCGGCAGCGCGTTGGTGGTGCTGTGCCAGGGGGCGCTCTTCGTGCTGTTCATCACGGATCGCAACCTGCGTTTCGCCGATCCCAGCCTCACCGAAATACAAGTCCTGATCGGCCTGGGCTGGCAGACCTGGATGATGATGCACCTGGACCAGGCCCGAGGCGTGTTCCTGGTGTTCTATATGCTGATTCTGCTGTTCGGGCTGTTTCACCTGTCCCGGCGGGCTTTCGTGCGGTGTGCGGCGCTGGTGTTCATCAGCTTCACCGGTATAACCCTCTGGGATGCCTACTTCTTTCGGCTGTCCGACCCGACGCTGGCCGGCTTGCAGGTGTGCGTGCTGTTTATTGTGTTGGTGTGGCTGGTGTTCTATGCCCGTTATGTCCAGACCTCACGCCAACGCATGCGTCAGCGACGGTTCGCCCTCCAGGCGCACCAGGACACCCTGCGCGGCATGATGCGCCAGCTCGAAGACCTGGTGGCCACCGATGAGCTGACCGGGCTGTTCAACCGCCGGCACTTCCTTCGCCTCGCGACCCGGGAACTCAATGCCCTCAAGCCCGGCGTCGCCCATGGCCTGGCCTTGATCGACCTCGATCATTTCAAGCGCATCAACGATCTGCACGGCCATGCCGCCGGCGATCAGGTGCTCCAGGCGTTTGCCGGCGTCGCCACGGCCTGCCTGCGTGAAGGGGATGTGCTGGCCCGTTATGGCGGCGAAGAGTTCGTGATGCTGCTGCCTGACTGCGATCCCGCGCGCCTGACTGCCTGTTGCGAACGACTGCGACGGGCGTTCAGCGAGGTCGAGCTGGCCGGCTTGCGACTAGGATCGCTCAGCCTGTCGGTGGGCATGACCCTGCTGGAAATCGACGACGACCTGGACGGCGCCTTGCAGCGTGCCGATCAGGCCTTGTACCGTGCCAAGCGCGACGGGCGTAACCGATGCGCGGCGGCCTGGGAGAATGTCGATGCCTGAAGTGACAGTCGCCGACCGGCATTTTACGGTGGCGGTGGGCAGCAACCTGCTGGACGCGTTGAATCAGTCCGGCGTAGCGGTGCCCTACAGTTGCCGTGCCGGCAGTTGCCATGCGTGCCTGGTGCAATGCGTGGCCGGCGATGTGCGCGACAGCCGGCCCGATGCCCTGAGCCCGACGCAGCGTGACCAGGGCTGGCGTCTGGCTTGCCAATGCCAGGTGGTCGAGGATGTACGGATCCACACGTTCGACCCGCAGCGCGACGGCCAGGCGGCCCGAGTGGCGGCGGCGGACTGGCTGGGGCCCAACATATTGCGTTTGCGCATCACCCCGGAACGGGCACTGCGTTACCGGGCCGGCCAGCACATGGTGCTGTGGCTGGGCGAGATCGCTCGGCCGTATTCCCTGGCGAGCTTGCCCGAGGAGGACCGGTTCCTGGAGTTTCACCTGGATTGTCGCCAGGCCGGTCAGTTCGTCGATGCCGCGCGGTCCCTGGGAGCGGGCGACCCCATTCGGCTGGGCGAGCTGCGTGGCGGCGCCTTGCATTACGACCCCGACTGGCGCGACCGACCGCTCTGGCTGCTGGCCGCTGGTACCGGGCTGGGACCGTTGTTCGGCATCCTGCGCGAAGCGCTGCGTCAGCAGCATCAAGGGGTGATTCATCTCGTTCATGTGGCTCATGACGCGGCCGGGCATTACCTGGACAAGCCCTTGGCGGCGCTGGCGGCCAAGCACCGGAACCTCACCGTCGAGTTACTGACCTCGGCTCAAGCGCCGTCGGCGCTGGCGAAACTGCGACTGGCGTCCCGGCAGACCCTGGCCCTGGCCTGCGGCCATCCCGAGCGGGTCGAGGCTTTTGCCAAGCGTTTGTATCTGGCGGGGTTGCCGCGTAACCAACTGTTGGCGGATGTGTTTCTTAGCCGGGGTTGAGTTTGTGTGGTGGCCGTTCGGGCCTCTTCGCGGGCAAGCCCGCTCCCACAAAATTTTGTGTCGAACCCAAGCTTAACGAACACCTCAACCCGCTGTGGGAGCGGGCTTGCCCGCGAAGAGGCCCGAACAGGCACCCACCGTGAAGCAGCAGAAACAAAAAAGCCCCACCATCCACATGGCAGGGCTTTTTGTATTTCAACAACCGGTCACTCAGACCATCGGGTCGCCCACGTGCAGGATCTTCATCCCGTTGGTGCCGCCAATGGTGTGGTAGCTGTCGCCCTTGGTCAGGATGACCCAGTCGCCGGTCTGCACCACGCCGCGCTTGACCAGTTCATCCACCGCCGCCTGGCTGACTTCGCCCGGTTGCAGGGCGGCCGGGTCGAATGGCACGGTGTAGACGCCGCGGAACAGCGCCGCACGGGCTTGGGTTTCACGGTGGGGGGAGAACGCGTAGATCGGTACCGAGGAACGGATGCGCGACATGATCAGCGGCGTGTAGCCACTTTCGGTCAGGGCGATGATCGCCTTCACACCGGGGAAGTGGTTGGCGGTGTACATCGTCGCCAGCGCGATGCTCTCGTCGCAGCGCTCGAAGGTTTTGCCAATGCGGTGGCTGGAGGTCTTGCTGGTCGGGTGCTTTTCAGCGCCGATGCAAATGCGTGCCATGGCCTGCACCGCTTCGAGCGGGTAGAGGCCGGCGGCGCTTTCGGCCGAGAGCATCACCGCGTCGGTGTAGTCGAGTACGGCGTTGGCTACGTCGGACACTTCGGCGCGGGTCGGCATGGGGTTCTGGATCATCGACTCCATCATCTGGGTCGCGACGATCACCGCTTTGTTATGGCGGCGTGCGTGCAGGATGATCTTCTTCTGGATACCCACCAGCTCGGCATCGCCGATTTCCACGCCCAGGTCGCCACGGGCCACCATCACGGCATCGGACGCCTTGATCAGGCCGTCCAGGGTTTCGTCGTCGGCCACGGCTTCGGCGCGTTCGATCTTGGCCACCAGCCAGGCGGTACCGCCGGCTTCGTCGCGCAATTGACGGGCGTATTCCATGTCGGCGGCGTCACGGGGGAAGGACACCGCGAGGTAGTCGACTTCCATCTCGGCAGCCAGCTTGATATCGGCCTTGTCTTTGTCGGTCAGGGCCGGTGCCGTCAGGCCACCACCGCGACGGTTGATACCCTTGTGGTCCGACAGCGGGCCGCCAATGGTCACGACACAGTTCAGTTCAGTGGCGCTGGCGGTTTCGACACGCATCACCACGCGGCCATCGTCCAGCAACAGCTCGTCGCCCACGCCGCAGTCCTTGACCAGGTCCGGGTAGTCGATCCCCACCACCTGCTGGTTGCCTTCGGTCAGCGGATGGCTGGTGGAGAAGGTGAACTTGTCACCAATCTTCAGTTCGATGCGCTTGTTGGCGAATTTGGCGATACGGATCTTCGGGCCTTGCAGATCGCCCAACAGGGCCACGAAACGGCCGTGCTTGGCCGCGAGGTCGCGTACCAGCCTGGCGCGAGCCTTGTGTTCTTCGGGCGTGCCATGGGAAAAGTTCAGGCGGGCAACGTCCAGGCCAGCCAGAATCAGCTGTTCGAGAACTTCCGGCGAGTGACTGGCCGGGCCTAGGGTAGCAACGATTTTGGTGCGACGGACGGACATGCAAGACTCCTCAAGTTCAAGCGCCAGCGAAGGCTACTATGGTCTTTGGGTGTAGTCATTGTTCATATGCACTACTTATTCGTTTCTTTTTCGAAATGAACATTCCCGAAGATTTTCACGCTTACTTGTGCGCCTACAGATTTCTCCACCCAGGCCGATACAGCACTCAAGACAGGAGACCCTCCCCATGCGATTCGTGCTTTTTATTGCCCTGGCCCTGAGCATCACGGGCTGCACCCGTTGGTCGATGAACCATCACATGAACCTGGCCTACAAGGCTTATGACCGTGGCAATTGCGAGCAGGTGATGCTCGAACTGTCCCAAGTCGACCGCGCCAGCCGCGCCCGCCGCTACATGCAGCCGGAAGTATCGATGCTGCGCGGGCAGTGCCTGGAACGCCAGAAGTTGTTCATCGATGCCGCGCAAACCTACCAGTTCATCCTTACGCAATACCCCACCAGTGAATACGCCTTCCGCGCCCGCGCCCGCCTGGAAACCCTGCAGAGCCTGGGCCATTACCCGACTCGCAGCGCTTCGGCAGCCCGTCCGACGGCTTTCTGACCGTTCGTCAAAAGGGTGGTCACGGGGAGCCATCGACCATCCGTCAGCGTGTTTTTTCTTCAGGTGAAAGATCTTTTACCCGCTAGCCATACCTGAATCGTCAGCTATATTTGTACAAGTCGTGGTTAGGGCTGAGTCTCTAATGACGAGGCGTCACCTGTGACCGGCAGAAGTAGGGCCAAGAAGCTTGGAAGCGTCTGGCACCGGGATCGGGGAGAGCGGGCTGGCTTGGGCTCGTTCCGAAATACTGTGTGGGCTCCCTGTTGGGAGCCCGGAAAAAGCGATACAGGACATGTACAAAAAGCGTCGGATCGAGCGGCAGGACCTGCCGTGCTTCTTGAAAGTGTTCAACGGTGTCAACGACAGGCTTATCGGTTATCTGGGCAACGTATCGGCCGATGGCCTGATGTTGATCAGCACGTTGCCGTTGATGGTCGGCGCAGACTTTGATCTGCATTTGAGAATCCCCGGCGATGAAGGCCCGCAAATGGACATCGAGCTGAAGGCCACCTGTCTGTGGTGCCACGAAGACGTGACGCCACAGCACTTCGACGCTGGCTTCAGCCTGGAAGCGGCGCCGCCGGAATACGCGCAACTGGTGAGCGCACTGCGGCAATATTTCAGTTTTCATTCGTTGCCGGAATCCGCCTGAACGCGCCGGTTCCTGATCAGATCGGCCACAGTCCTATGGAACATTACTCTGTGGGAGCGGGCTTGCTCGCGAAGGAGCCTCTTATCCAACATGGGGGCCAACTGACCCACCGCTTTCGCGAGCAAGCCCGCTCCCACAAAGGCTTTACAGCCTTTGTATCTGAGCGATGGCCGTCGACTCGTCTTTAGCGCTGAACCTTCCCTTCGCTATCCAGCAACCGCTCCAGCAACAACACCCCCATCTCACCCATCTGGTGAATCGCCAGCGCCATATTGCGCGGGGCGCCTTCCAGATCTTCCGACAAATCCAGCAGCAATGTGCTCACCGAGCAGAAGGTTTCGTAGCTGTGCACCAGCAACCCTTCGGGGTCGGCATCGGGCGCGACGATGAAGTAATCCAGGTGCCTTTCGGGCTTGGCTGGCGTGTCGGGCTTGAGGTAGTGGTCCAGGGCTTTTTTGGCGGCTTTGTCGAGTTTTCTGGCGTCGAGGGGTTTGGAGAGCGGGTTGGTTTTTGGGGGATTGGGTGTGGGTTTGATCATCATCGTTTTTCCATGATTGAGGCTGCCACCCGGTTCGCGACTAAACGAGGGGTGGCGGCTGGACGCAGGTTAGTCGACCGGTGGAAAAACGAAGCCCGGCGCGCCCGAGGGCGCCCTGCGAACAGCCACCATCAAGTGCGGGGATAGGGTTACCCGACTGGATGACGCTTGTGCACATCGTTCTACACCACCGGGCGACTAAACCCGACCGCTGATTATCAGCGGCGCAAATCAAGTTACGGGGCAAGGCCAAGGCGCACAAGCCGGCGGATTCTGGCGGATCTGTAGTCCGTTGCGCAAGGCGGTGTAGTCAGTTGGTTATGGCCTTACATTTCGGCCATTTGTCGGCACTGTCAAAGTCGACAGGTGTGCGGAAAGAAATTTCTGTCATTTACTGGATTCCTGCGACCAGTGTTGCTAATCGGATTCTATTTGAGATACCGAGGTGATTATGGACAGTAATGAAAGGGGTACCCAGATTACAGTTACGGCAAAAAAAGACGGGGTGGAGGCAGAGTTAAAGCTAGAGTATTTTTGGTTGGATAATGGCAAGTTTATGGTGTCTACAATCAGTTATACAGCATACGATAATAAGCGCTCGAAGGGTAATATAAAGTTGGGCCTCGTATCCAAAGGAAATACGGGTTGGAAAGAGCTTACGAAAAATGGTGTTCAAGATGGTAAGTGGCATACGCTTGAGGCTGACGTTGTTGTCGAGGGAAATGGCAAAACTGCAGATATACATTTCAACTGGGTGTATGACCAGCAATGGCCGAGACCTGAAATAAATATGACGGGAATGAAGACAGTGTCCCATCCATCTGCTGCCACAACGCCCCCCAGCGAAGTCGATGCTACCGAATGAGCAGTAGGCAGCGTTACGCATAGCTTGCCGGCGATGTATTTGATTTTGTTATCGCCAGCAAGCGCTTGCACCTGTAAACTCCCGTATCGAGTACCGTAATGTCAGCTGTCATAAGTGTGGTACCGGTCAAAGATCTTTTACATACGCCAGTTTGAATTTCTGGTTGGCTGACCCCCCATAAGGATAAACGATGATATTGGTGTTGTTCGATGTGCCGCCGCCTCTTACATCCAGCATGCCGTAGTTCCATTGATTCTCTAAATAAACATAACCATTTCCCGCGTCATGCAGAAGCCAGAGTTGACTACTTCGCCAGTTGTTGGTCGAGGCAATTGCATTTCCATCATCATCGTAATAAGTAGACATTCCCAGGGACAGGTTGTTATGTCCGTTTGTGATCAAGTAAACGGACAAGTCGCGTGTTATTTGTATGGAATAGAATTTCCAGGTGGATTCGGCGGCGCTGTTGTTGCTGTACAGCTTGACATTGTGGGTGTAGGCGCTGCTTTCAGTCAGGGACATATCGACAATCATGGAGTTACTCAGGCCGCTATGTATCTTATAGACGGCGTTTGGAACGCTCACGATCACGCGGGGGGCGCCATCAGTTGTCTGGCCAGAGGCTTGGGGATTATCAAGTGTCGGTTCATTTTGCATGGTAATTTCTCCCAACTATTAGGGGCGGCGGCGTTGTATTGACGTCAAGGCCCCGGAAACCCGCAAGTTGATGGGTAGGGTGCACAGCGCTTACAGAGCCGTCTACTGTCAGGAATGACAGGTTCTTAGATCAGTTTCGATCGTGAGCAATGCTTCAGGCATCGAAATGGAATGGATGAGACAAGCCTGTCGTTCTTGTCGTCTAGGCCGTCATTGTTCGTCTCGGCATTGCCGCTTGTCGGCACTGTCATAACTAACAGGTGCCAGAGAGCGCCGTGTCATCATTTACTTCTCATGAATACTCCTGGCGATGTTGCCAGCCGAAACGTCTTTCCAGATGAGGAAAAGTCATGGGCAGTGAGGGTGACGCCGAAGACAGCCTATTTGCGGGCTCGTCAGGCACGAAGGACGAAGGTATCACTGCCGTTGGCGATAGCGGTGAAGTCAGTGAGAACCGTGCAAACCTCACAATAAGAGCGACTGAGTCAGGTCATAGCGAGTGGGCAGACCTTGAAGTGGAATATACCTGGTCAACCGACGGAAGGTCCCTCAGTGTGAAGACATTGCGATACCGAGCGCAAAGTAATGGTCGTAATAAGGGGAACATCAAGCTGAAACTTGTTTCCAAAAGCGATACGGGATGGGATCAACTTTTGAATGATGGTGCCATTCAAGATGGTCAATGGCATTCTTTTATTCACACCCGTTCCGTAGAGGGTGATATTAAAGGCGCTTTCATACATTTCAATTTTGTTTACGACAGGAAAAATGACGGCGATCTCAATATGACAGGCAACGTCACTGTCTTGTATCGGCCACATGCTCCCTACATTACAAATCAGTCGAATGATATTCCAGATACTTCTCTTACTGTCACGGGGACGGGCGGGATGTCCGGCCTTGGCACCCTTATAGTTTATGACGTCAGGAACTACTCCTCTCTGGGGCTTGCCACGATCGAGAGTAATGGCAACTGGAAAACAGCGTTCGACATGCCGAGCGGATCGAGCACGTTGACGTTCTTCGCCATCCAGTGGAGAGGCGCGACGGGGGCCGATTCGAACCAGGTCACCGTCAAGGTGGTTCCGATGACGCTCAGGATACCCACGGCGGAGTCCGTCGTGCGCGCCGACCAGCTGGTATTCAAAGGAGACGGCGCTCCTGGCGTGCAGGTATGGACGGTCGTTCCTCTCGTGGGGCGCGAACTGTCCGAAACTGTCACGGTAAGAACGGATAAAACCTGGGAGGCCCAGGGTAAGCCATTGACCAGTGGACGTCACACCGCCCAGGTTGCCTATCGAGTGGGGAGCGGCCCCGTTAAGTATGCCCAGGAGCACCGCTCTTTTATCGTTCTGGACAAACTGACTATTACCTCGCCTTCAGCCTCGTCCTCCCAAGACATGAGCTTCACGCTACAGGGAACCGGTGGGATGGAGGGGGCTACCGTCGATGTCCGACTTGACTGGAATGAGACCCGCGTGGGTGGAGGGACGGTTGGGGCAGGGGGAGCCTGGAGCGCTGCGATTCGTATGCCAACGGCAGGCCCCACTTCATTGGTGGCCGAGCAGACCTATCGAGGCGTCACCTCGCAACGCAGCATCGCCCGAGCCTTCAAGATCAAACCTCCGAAACTGACCAATATTCAAGTGACCTACCCCAGCCCCGGCGTAGTGAGGTTTTCAGGGACGGGGTACGAAAACGGTACCCGGGTGGAGATTTTTATCGCCAATGGCGCCCTTCAGATTTTCACCAATGTGGTTGACCGCTCATGGTCCGTCGACTGGCCCGATCAACCGCCTGGACCCGCGCTTCAGATGAATGCCCAGCAAGGCGTAACCGATGGTGGCGGCTGGATTTACTCTGATCGCAGCGACAATTTCACCGTCACCATCCCTGTCCCGATTCCCACCCTTACGGTGGACGTCGGCCCCGACCGTAAACCGGCATTCTCCGGCACCGGCCACAGTTGGACGGGCCAGCCGGCCGCGCGGATCGAGGTGCGGCGGGTCGGGGAGTCGACGCCTGCCGCGCCCCTTGCCACTGTCGGCAACAACACCTGGTCAACCGTCGCGACCGACGCCTGGAACCCAGGAAGTTATTCCGTCGAGGCTCGACAACTGTTCGACGACATCCCGTCCGAACCCACCCAACCCCGATCCTTCGTCATCCGCGCCCCGGTGCCCACGGTGGAATTCCGTCACGACGGCTTGACGCCGCACTTTTCCGGCACCTGTCTGGACGGTGGACAGGTGCAGCTGTGGTTCGACGGCGACCCGGATTCGCCTTATGACGCGGTGATGAGCGGCACCACTTGGACGTTCACCCGAGCAGAACCGTTCATGCCGGGCGCGTATACCGCCAGGGTGAAACAGTCCTTCGGCGGCCAGACTTCCGACGAGGTGCCCCAGCCGTTCGATATCGTCGTGTTGAAACCGGTCATCAC
Organism: Pseudomonas uvaldensis; assembly: GCF_021271205.1. GTDB lineage: Bacteria > Pseudomonadota > Gammaproteobacteria > Pseudomonadales > Pseudomonadaceae > Aquipseudomonas > Aquipseudomonas uvaldensis. The sequence continues at coordinate 297,058 of NZ_JAIWKS010000004.1, read as the reverse complement.
TTCACCCATCAATGAAGATGTGGATCACAACCCCATCATCCGGGGCACCGGTGGCATTCCTGGGGCGACGATGCGGGTGCATGAATTCGTGACGGAAAAGCTGCTCGACGAAGCCCCGGTCACGGAAAACGAATGGTCGGTGCCCATTCGGGAAGACCTTTTATTTGGCGATCACAAGGTTTACGCCATCCAGCAGTATGGCCAGTTTCCTTCCGAGAAAAGCGAACCGGTCAGCTTCAAGGTCATCCTGTTCCCGCCCACCATCGAGTATCCCCAGCCGGGCGATGTCATGGCCCGCGTCTCGATCATCGACGGCTATGCCCGCAAAGCGTCCGGGGTGGACACGGCGACGGTCGAGTTGTGGCTCGACGGCGCGGACGAGCCGCTGGCCACGGTGCGGGCCAGGGGCGTCGATGGCTACTGGTCCTATGAAACCCACTTGCCGGTGGGCGACTACACGGTGCGGGCCAGACAGGTCTTCCAGGGTAAGTACTCCGATTTCGGTCCCGACCACGAATTCACCGCCGTGCCGGCCATTCCGCTCATCGAGTCGCCGGCGCTGCAACAACACCTTGGCGCGACGGCCACGATCTCCGGCCATGGTTATGTCGGCGATTGGGTGGAGGTGGCCTGGAGCGACGCGCCCGACACGCTGTTGGGCCGGGCGCAGGTACAAGCGAACCGCACCTGGTCGATCCCCCTGGACATCACCCGCCCGGCCGGTAGCCATTCATTGATGGTGCAACAGGAATGCGAAGGCTATCGCTCCGGCTGGAGCGCTGCTCACGAGGTGTTGTTGCTGTCTCCGGCACCGACGTTCACGACCCCCGAGGCCGGTCGCTGGTTTGCAGGCCAGGTGCGTTTCGAAGGCACCGGCGAGGCTGGCAAAGGCGTGGACGTGTCCCACTGGTTCGATGCCCGGCAGTTGATCGCACGGGACCGTCCGGTGTCCGGCGGCGCCTGGACCGGCTCGCCCGAAGGGCCATTGGCGCCAGGTTCGCATTGGGTGAGGGCTCGGCAGAGTGGGACGGACTGGGGTGATAGCCCGCGTTTCGAAGTGGTCCAAGTTGATGAAAGTCCGGACGATACTACTTAGAAAAGTGCTACCTATAATTACGTCGGTTGTTTATAGACTGTGGGTTAATGTGAATATTGCCATTCGTCGTCACTGTCAGAACTAACAGGTGGCAAGCAGACCGTTTTGTTATTCACTGGACCCAAGCGGCTTTCTGAAGGTGCACCGCCCCGTCCGCAATAATTTTTTATGCATGATTGATTATTGAGTTTCTTAGAAGCTTAACGTGCTGATATTGGCACGGATAAAAATGTCAGTTGTTGGCGTAGCGATTTGCATAAGGCAAGCCAACCACTGGGGAGATGAGTCATGGAGTTTGATGATGACGAAAAAGATGAATCAGGTGAAGCATCAAAGGATATTACTAGCAATTTGATTGAAATTACATTGCCCGAGCACGGGTATGTACCTGCGACGTTCAACGTGTCGGGAGTCAATGCTATACCGAGATCCTATCCCGTGACTGTCTGGCGAGCTCACCAAACCACCTATTTAGGTTCCGGCCCCGTTAATGAAGATGGAACTTGGAAGGTGAGTGTCACCATGCCAAGTGGGGTAGAAAGCATGGAGATATATGCCAATCAGCCTGACAACCGTAACCCAGATAGCTACAGAAGGGTCCATAGGTTTCTTACAACACTGATAAAGCCTGTTTCGAATACCATAGTGCGCGCCAATGAAGTTGTTTTCGGGGGGGAACGGTTTCCAGACACCAAAATTTGGGTATATGAGGGTAGGCTTTTGCTGGCTTACCTAGAAGACGTAATGCCAGAGAGGACATGGGAAATCAGACCAACTGAGGTGCTGTCCAACGGCGTTCACTTGGTGAAAGCTATATATAAAGTAGGGGACCTAACTGGAAATAGCGTTACGCCTGAAGTATCGTTTACCGTCGTAGGCCAGTTGGTTATAAACCCCGTCTCAGCTATCCAGGAGATGCATTTCAATTTAACCGGAACCAACGGCATGGCGGGTGCCACCATCGATGTGAAGATCGATTGGAGCGACATCAGCGTCGGCACAGGAAATATAATGGCGGACGGTGCCTGGAGTGCCACCATTCATATGCCGACAGCAGGCCCTACGTCGCTGATAGCCGAGCAGACTTACCAAGGCGTCACTTCGCAACGCAGCATCGCCCGAGCCTTCAAGATCAAACCCCCGAAACTGACCAGTATCCAAGTGACCTACCCCAGCCCCGGCGTAGTGAGGTTTTCGGGGACCGGTTATGAAAACGGTACCCGGGTGGAGATTTTTATCGCCAATGGCGCCCTTCAGATTTTCACCAATGTGGTTGACCGCTCATGGTCCGTCGACTGGCCCGATCAACCGCCTGGACCCGCGCTTCAGATGAATGCCCAGCAAGGCGTAACCGATGGTGGCGGCTGGATTTACTCTGATCGCAGCGACAATTTCACCGTCACCATCCCTGTCCCGATTCCCACCCTTACGGTGGACGTCGGCCCCGACCGTAAACCGGCATTCTCCGGCACCGGCCACAGTTGGACGGGCCAGCCGGCCGCGCGGATCGAGGTGCGGCGGGTCGGGGAGTCGACGCCTGCCGCGCCCCTTGCCACTGTCAGCAACAACACCTGGTCAACCGTCGCGACCGACGCCTGGAACCCAGGAAGTTATTCCGTCGAGGCTCGACAACTGTTCGACGACATCCCGTCCGAACCCACCCAACCCCGATCCTTCGTCATCCGCGCCCCGGTGCCCACGGTGGAATTCCGTCACGACGGCTTGACGCCGCACTTTTCCGGCACCTGTCTGGACGGTGGACAGGTGCAGCTGTGGTTCGACGGCGACCCGGATTCGCCTTATGACGCGGTGATGAGCGGCACCACCTGGACGTTCACCCGAGCAGAACCGTTCATGCCGGGCACGTATACCGCCAGGGTGAAACAGTCCTTCGGCGGCCAGACTTCCGACGAGGTGCCCCAGCCGTTCGATATCGTCGTGTTGAAACCGGTCATCACTTCACCCATCAATGAAGACGTGGATCACAACCCCATCATCCGGGGCACCGGTGGCATTCCTGGGGCGACGATGCGGGTGCATGAATTCGTGACGGAAAAGCTGCTCGACGAAGCCCCGGTCACGGAAAACGAATGGTCGGTGCCGATTCTGGAGGATCTCTCGTTCGGCGATCATAAGATTTACGCCGTCCAGCAGTATGGCCAGTTTCCTTCCGAGAAAAGCGAACCGGTCAGCTTCAAGGTCATCCTGTTCCCGCCCACCATCGAGTATCCCCAGCCGGGCGATGCCATGGCCCGCGTCTCGATCATCGACGGCTATGCCCGCAAAGCGTCCGGGGTGGACACGGCGACGGTCGAGTTGTGGCTCGACGGCGCGGACGAGCCGCTGGCCACGGTGCGGGCCAGGGGCGTCGATGGCTACTGGTCCTATGAAACCCACTTGCCGGTGGGCGACTACACGGTGCGGGCCAGACAGGTCTTCCAGGGCAAGTACTCCGATTTCGGTCCCGATCACGAATTCACCGCCGTGCCGGCCATTCCGCTCATCGAGTCGCCGGCGCTGCAACAACACCTTGGCGCGACGGCCACGATCTCCGGCCATGGTTATGTCGGCGATTGGGTGGAGGTGGCCTGGAGCGACGCGCCCGACACGCTGTTGGGCCGGGCGCAGGTACAAGCGAATCGCACCTGGTCGATCCCCCTGGACATCACCCGCCCGGCCGGTAGCCATTCATTGATGGTGCAACAGGAATGCGAAGGCTATCGCTCCGGCTGGAGCGCTGCTCACGAGGTGTTGTTGCTGTCTCCGGCACCGACGTTCACGACCCCCGAGGCCGGTCGCTGGTTTGCAGGCCAGGTGCGTTTCGAAGGCACCGGCGAGGCTGGTAAAGGCGTGGACGTGTCCCACTGGTTCGATGCCCGGCAGTTGATCGCACGGGACCGTCCGGTGAGCGGCGGCGCCTGGACGGGCTCGCCCGAAGAGCCGTTGGCCCCCGGTTCGCACTGGGCGAGGGCGCGGCAGAGTGGGACGGGCTGGGGCGACAGCCCGCGTTTTGAAGTGGCCCAGGTAGAGGAAAGCCCCACGGCTCGTGCCGTTTCCAATCTTTAAAGCGGAGCACTGTGATGAAAGATTCTCCGGCTCGAATCGCCAGTCGTTTCTGCGAACAACTGCTGGCTGGGCGACAGTCCGAACCACTGTCCGACCTTGAGCAGTATTTTGCAGCGGGTGGTTCGGTCTGTGCGTTGGCACGCAAAGGCGTGGCCGGGCTGATGAGCGAGTACGAGTTGGAACGCGAAGACGCCGAGGCGCTCGCCTTGCGTCTCAACGGGCTGGCGACGAGGGTGCTCAGGAGCTTCATCGAGGACCAACTGACCCGCCACGAGCCGCTGCCCTCACACCTGCGCCAAGGCTTGCTGGCGTTGGTTGACGGACCCACTTATGAAGGGCTGTTCAAACCCAATTTCGGCAATAAATGCCCATCGGACGCAATCGAAGCCATCCATTCACCGGTGGCCTACGCGGTGTGGCTCAAGCACTGGTCGCAACGGCGCCTCGTGCCGTCGGAAGCCAACGACGCCTATGCGCTGACCTTGCGGCGCAAGGACCTGGACCTGCTGCGCATCGATCCGGTGACGACCCACCGCGTGGTGTCGTCGGTCGAGGTGGTCAGCGCCGTGTTGGAGAAATCCATCGCGGACTCCCTCGGCGGGGGCGGCAACCTGGACGAGAAACTGAGCCGGCGACGTTATCCCAACGGGCTGCCTTACCATCATCCCTGGACCACGCTGGATGAGTTGACCCGGGACCTGGAGATCTCTCTGGGCACGGTGGTGCGCTGGTGCGATCCGGCATTTCCCTATTTCCTGCGCTCGCTGCCCTGGGGAGACACCAGCGGCCACGCACTCACCCAGGCGGCCCGGCTGAGTCCGGCCTTGCGACAGCTCATGCTGGAGGCATCGCCTTTCCCGGGGGGCGATCAGGAAAGCTATTTCAAGGAAAATTTCGCGGCGCGCACGGATATTGAATCGCAAAACCTGAACCAGACGTTCTTTTTCAACCAGCGGACCCAGCTGACTCAATCCGGACTGGAAGCGTTGCTCTCCGTCGAATCGTTTGCCCCCACCCTGTCCGAGCATGCGCTGATGCTCGATGCCCGGTTCACGCCCGGGCATTCGGGTTCGGTGTTCGTCAACAATGGGCTGGCAGAGCCGTCGATGTTCATCAGGTATGGCGGCGACGAAACGACCAACAGGATCATCAAGCTTATTTCCGAAGAAGGTATCTACACAACCGACAGGATCGATCGTCTCAACCGCAAGATCCGCTTGGACAAAGCACTGCGGCTGCCCAGCCACGAAACCGATGCGCTGCTGAGCGCGATCATCGGTGCCGAATTGAATGCCGCTGCGTTGGGCAGTGGTTCGTCGCAAACGCAACCGCCGGATTATTGGATGACGGACAGTACCGTCCGGGCATTGGGGCTGTTCCGGATGCTCCAGGAGAATTATCAGTGCACGGCAGAGGCGTTCGCGGTCTTCGTGGGCGATATTTCGGTGTTCGGTCGTGGCAGCGAGCTTTCGCAATTCGACCGGGTGTTCAACCGCGACACACTCTCGACCCCTGCGTTGCTGATGGACGACGGTGCGTTCGCACTGGTGCCGGAAACCGAAGCCGATGCGTTGACGGTGGCACAGATTTGCGGCGGCCTGAACATCGACCTGGCCACCTATTTCAACCTGGCCCCGCTGATCGCCAACGCCCAGGAGCTGACCGAACTCAAACGCAGCCTGTCGGTATTGTCCAGTTTCTACCGCATGGCCAGGTTGCCGCAGCTATTGGGGATCGCGCCGAATGTGGCGGTGGAAATTCTCAAGCGGTTGAGTGGAGAGTCAGGGTTCGGTGCGTTGCTTGGCCAGCCGGTGATCAGCGCGGACGGCCAGGCAGCGGACGTCCTGGCGGCGATTCAACGCCTGGAAGGTTGGGTTCGTTGGTGCGCCGACAATAAACTGGACGTGGCCTGGACCGTTGAGCACACCCAGTCCGTGTCCGCTCCCACCGAGCCTTCCCAGGCACAGATCCGGCTCTTCGATCAGATCCGTTCGCAGCTTGCGCCCGCGTTGTTTACCGAGGCCGCGCTGCGGATGGCCGGTGTCGCGCCATTGTCCAACGACCGGCAATGGACCCAGCAGTTGTACGAGCTGGCCGATCTGCACGGGCTGGTAATCCACCGCAACGACTCCGCCGATCTGCCTTACGAGGACTATGCGCGGGAAATGGTCGAGCGCATTGTGCGGCAAGTGATCGATCGGGACGATCCACAGACCGTCGAGCAGATCGTCGGCGTATTGCTGAGCAGCCGCGCCAGCCAGCGTAGCGTGGTCCAGGAAAGCCTGGGCGTGTACGGCGAGCTGTCTTCCCCCTTGGCGTTACCAGTGCTGACCTGGTCAGGCAGTACGGTCCATGAGGTGCTTTCCTACGTAGCGGGCGGTCCGACGACGGTCGAATCGACCAGGGATGATCGGCGGGACGACGAGTCTGGCGATCCTTTCCTGGGCATGCTGGTGGGTTTCAGCTACCGCAGCGACGTGGTGAAAACCCTCAAGCTGAGCGCGGAATTCCTGGCGCTTTACCTTGCCATCGGTGACGGTGTCGAGCCGGTGCCCGCCAACGCGCCCTTCACGCCAAGCGCGTTGTACTACCTGACGGTCTACAACCGTGCCGTGGCCCTCAGCCAGAAACCCGAGTCGCAGTTGCTCGATTACCTGCAGGTGGTCAACGGACTGCCCAATGACTTGTCCGGCGACGGGCTGAGGCTGGTGCAGGCCCACGCCGCCGAGCTGCTGGCCGAGCTTTTCGACTGGAGCGCCGAGGAAGTGCGTGCCTGCGCCGACCGGGTCAATCCCGGGCAAGGTTACATCCGCAGCTTGCAGCACCTGGACCTGTTCACGCGCCTGCGTGGGTTTTCGCAGCAGAGCACATTGGACGCGTCGACGATCCTGAAGATGGGCCTGTTGCCTCCGGATGCGTCCTTCAGTGCCTACCAGGCCCTGGCCGATCAGGTTACCGCTCAGTTGGCCGATCCCCAGCGGACGTCACCCCTGTACGGCCTTCATGCCGCCGGTGATCGGGTCGAGGTTCAAACCACGATAGATCGCACCGAGCTGGTCGCCAACAGCAATCAAACGGTGCAACTGACCCTCAAGGTCACCTTGGCAGGGGTGGCGCAGAAGAACGTGAATATCTACTGGACATCCAGGTCGTGCCGTATCGATCCGCCGAAGTCCACGACCACTGATCAGGGTGAGGCCATCGTCACCGTGCATGCCGGCACCACGATGGGACGCGACCTGATCAGCTACCGGCTCGACGCTCGGGAGCCACAGCCGGCGGTGACGATCACCCTGGGGAACGATCCTTCCACGTTCGAGTTTGCCAGCGTGGAGGGTGATTTCGTTGTCACAAAGGAAAAAGTCGGCACCGACGTTACTTTGCGGGCGCACTTGCACGACCGCTACGGCAACCCGGTTGCCCATGAGCCGGTGAGCTGGGAGCTCGAACCGCTTTACGACATCCCTGTCCTGGGCACCACCAACGCCGAGGGGATAACCGACGTGACGTTCACCAGCACGGCACCGCTTAAGGTCGACGCACCGATAGTCAGGAGGGATGACCTGAGCCTGCTGTTTATGCCCGTCGAATTCATCTCATGAAGCACGCTTCTCCAGCACCACGGTACTCGTTGCCTTGACGAGTGCCCCCCACTCACAGGAGAGGGCAATGGCCACGCAAAACATCACCCGGGCGACCGCCCTGCGCCGCGATGCGTTGATCGAATGTGCCTTGGGTATCAAGCAGATCGAAGACCAGGACGACAACAAGGGATACCCGACGATTCAAACCGCGGACGATCTGCTGGAGTGGCTGCGCACCGACCCACTGGATAACCATCAGGTCAAGACCACCTGGGTCGCCGAAGCGGTCAGCTGTTTCCAGCAGTACATCCATGCCGTCTACCAGAAGCTCGAACCGGGCTATACCCAGCGGGAATTCGACAGCAAGGACCTGAAAGACTGGGACATCGCCAGCCAATACCCGCTTTGGGCTGCCAGCCAATTGCTCAAGTGCATGCCCGAGGACTACATCACCCCTTATGCGCGCATCCGCAAGACCAGCCTGTTCAGGGCGCTGGAAAACAACCTCAACCAGACCCGGCTGACGACCGATTCCGTGCAATCGGGTATCCAGCAGTACCTGCGTGCCTTCGAAGAGGTGTGCAACCTGGATGTGCTCAACGGCTATGTCGACGGTGCCGATGCCCGTCGTGCCGACTATTACTTGGTGGGCCGGGAGCGAATCGCGCCCTATCGTTATTTCTGGCGCAAGGCCGACGTCCAGCTGGACGCCGACACCCAGGCGATCAATCCGGCGGCCTGGAGCGAATGGCAACCCGTCGATATTCCCGCCGATGTGCAAGTGCTCGACAACCGGCTGGTCTTCTGGGGAGGGCGCTTGTGCATGGTCTGGGCCGAGTGGCGCCAGGCGCTGTTCGATGGCGACGGTGGTTTGCAAAAGCCCTATGAGCTTGAGCTGAAGGTGGCCTTCATCACGCTGGACGGCAAGTGGTCGCCGCCGATACGGCTGAACCTGTCGGAGTTCGACAAGGACGTCAGCCCGAACTGCCGGCTGGTGGCGGTGATGCTGCGCGATGATGTGGACCCGTTGTACCCCAAGGGGCGGTTGGCGGTGCATTTGACCAATGCGGTGACCCCTCCGGTGTTCTTGGGGTCACGATCCGGTCCGGTGGACATCTATGAAACGCGCGACGCGCTGTTTCGCAAAGTGGGCGACGAAAAGCCGATCATGGATCACTTGGCCATGGTTCGCTTCTCCAATCCATCAACGCTTCAGCAGCGAGTGGGGGCCGCGGGATTTTCCAGAATGACAGAAACGGTATCGGTGGGCGCGAATCCGCTGGTAGAAAAATTCACGCTCAAAACAGTGGTGACAACGAGCGCAGGCAAACAACAACTGCGTTTCCAACCGCACTGTGCCCTTCTGGTGCCCGGGAGGGAAGGCGAATCGAAGGCTTTCACGATATCGGTGCAATTCCCCTCGGGTGGTGACCCGCCATCCGCTACCGAGTCGCATTCCGACAACGGCGGCTGGTCATTTGCTTGGAATAAATATGAGCGCGATAGTTTTGCCGGTTTGACCGCGACATTCATCCTGGAAGGTCCGACGGGCTTTGGTAGCAAGACCTTCGTGCTGGAGCTCAAGGGCCTGCCTGTCGAACCTCGCCTGCCCTCGGTGCACAAGACCAACGCACGGGGAGCCCAATTCCTGCACCTCAACGACCCGGCCCTGACCCTCAAGTACGCTCGCCTGAATACCCTGATCGGTGCTGAGCTGGTGACGCGCGCCAATGTGTCGACCGATGCCGTACTCGATTGGGACACCCAGTTTCCCGACGAGCCTCCACTGCCCGACGGAGCGGCCGAGCCCAATGGACCTTTCGACGGGGCCAACGGGCTGTTTTTCTGGGAGCTGTTCTTTCATCTGCCCCACTTGGTGGCGACGCGGCTCAAGGATGAAGAGCGTTTTGTCGAAGCCCAGCAATGGTTGCATTTCATCTTCGATCCCCAGGCGCCCGCCGATGCGGATGCCGGCAGGGCGAATCCGAAGCCGCGCTATTGGCGTTGCCGACCGCTGAATGTGTCCAGTGCCGAAGGCGACGTGGGATGCGAAGCCGACAGTCCGACCGATCCCGACGCGATAGCGTACTCGACGCCCCGGCATTACCAGATACTGATCTTCCTCGATTATGTTGCCAACCTCGTGGCGTGGGGTGACTGGCTCTATCGGCAACTGACACGGGACAGCCTGGCGGCGGCGAAGATGCAATACCTGCGAGCCAAGAACCTGATGGGCGCCGCACCCGACATGCAGACCCTCAGCCAGTGGACGCCCGCCACGCTGGCGGAACTGGTGGAGGAACTGGAAGACAGTGCCGCACTCAAGGCATTCGAGCAGGCGCTGGTGCTGGAGTCGGGATCGCTGCCGGTCAGGACCCGTTTTTTCGAAGACCCCGGCGTCATCGGCACCGGACGTTTCCGCCTGCCGGTCAGCCAGCGGCTGGTGCAGCTGTATGAGTTACCGGCCCAGCGCCTGTACAACCTGCGCAATAACCTGACCATCGACGGTAAACCGCTCTCCATCGAAATGTTCAGCACGATCAACCCTTCGGATTTGCTCAACAACCTGGCGGCCGGCGGTGGCGGTCCCGTACGTCCCTTGGGCGGTCCCTTGCGGGTTGCGGCGTTTCGCTGGCGCCCGCTGTTCGATACCGCCATCCGGGCCACCCAGTACTTGCAGGATTGCGGCAATCAGGTGATGCGCCTGCTGGAGGAGCAGGACCGGGGCGAGCAGGAGCTGTTGCAGCAGCGCCACCTGACCGAGCTGAGTACCTTCGTCAGGACGGTGCAGGAAGAAAACCTCGCTCAATTGCGCGACACCCTGGCGGCCCTGCACAGCAGTCGCACCTTGACCGAGGAGCGGCAAACCCATTTCGCGAGACTGTATGTCGAGAACATTTCCAACAGTGAATACCAGGTCATGGCGGCTCTCGACACCACTAAACTGCTGACGTCGCTGAGTACTGCCATGCAAATGGCCGGTGCGGTCGTCGACGCCTTTCCCAATGTGTTCGGCCTGGCTAACGGCGGGCACCAGCCGGGTAGCCTGCCGAGAGCCGTCGGTTATGGATTCCAGGTCGCGGCCGAGGTCGTGCGCAACGATGCCGAGAAGGATGCCACCTCAGAAAGCTATCGGCGGCGCCGTCAGGACTGGGGATTGGTTCGCGATCAGGCCACCGCGGAGCTGGCGATGATCAATGAACAGATCAAGGCCCAGGAACATGCGGTCTATGCCGCCGAGGCCAGTCTGGACCAGACCCTCAGGATGAATGCGCAGAATCAGGCGCTCTATGATTTCCTGCTCACCCGCGCCACCCGTGTCGAGCTGTACCGCTGGTATCTGGGGCAATGCAAGACCCTGCACTATCAGGCCTATGATCAAGTCGTCAGCCTGTGCTTGAGTGCCCAAAGCGCACTGCAACTGGAAACCGCCGAGTTCGATCTCACCCACATACGCACCGATGCGTGGCTGGACAATTATTACGGCCTGACCGCCGGAGACGCGTTGCGCCTCGATCTGTTGCGCATGGAAGCCGATTACCTGCTGCGGTACGAGCGACGCCTGGAAATGGTCAAGACCATATCCCTGCGCCGATTGTTCGATGACGGTATCGATTCAGAGTCGGATTACCCGAACTGGGCCGAAGCGCGAGATGACTTGATAAACACCGGCACCCTGAATTTCCGACTGTCCCAACTGCTGTTCGATCGCGATTACCACAACCACTACTGCCGCCAGATCAGCGCCGTGGATGTCACGTTGCCGACCCTGCTCGGCCCTTATGAAAACATCTGTGCAACGCTGACGCAGGTCGGCAGCGCCACGGCGATCAAGCCCTCCCTCGAGTCGCTGGACTACCTGTACGGGGCCAGTTCCCTGCCACCGGCCGATGTGCTGCTCAATATCAGCAGCGGTGAACAGATGGCCATTTCCATCGGCCTGGACGATTTTGGCGCAGCGGCGCTGAAACCCGATGAGGGCTTGCGAAATACGTTCGAGAACACTGGCGCGGTGTCCCGTTGGACGCTGTCCTTCCCCTGGTTCGATGGCGAGCAGCACCGGCAGAAGAGGCAACTGGAGGCCCTGAACGACGTCATCGTGAAGGTGCGCTACACGGCCAAGGTGGGGGGGGCGGCGTTTTCCCGGTATGTCCAGGACAAAGTGAGAGCAGCCAACCTTTCAGCGCTCCAGAGGTTGCAACGATGAACAGAGAACCTGTCAACACCAGGACCAATATCCTCCTCAACGGGCATTTCGACCTGGGTTTTTCCCACTGGGAGAGCGCCGGTGCGCCAGGATACAACTACAGCCGCAAGCAAGGCGAATGGGAAGGGCAGCCCATCTTCTACATGTCTCTTTACAAAGGTTCGGGGATTACCCAGACAGTGCCTGCGCCGGCCCCGCAATCAGCCGGGGCGCGCTACCGTTTGAGTTTTCTTTACGACAACCGCCATGCAGATCCGGGGGTTTTCATCCTGCGCCGGCGCGGAACTGAAGACCAGCTGGAAATACCGTTGCCTGCAACGGGGAACCGGGGGGGGCCTGAAGCCCAGGCATTGAGCCTCACACCCATCACGGCGTCGATCGAGTTCGATGTCGAGGGCGAGGATCTTTTCGAGTTCGTCATCCTCAGCCCGGCTCAAGCCTCGACGACCGTGGACCTGATTGTCGCCCGGATCGATTTGCACCTTGAGCTGGAGCCGCTGGTGCTGGCGCGCATCGTCAATGATGGCCAGGCGTTCACCCCGACCGGGGAGCCCTTGCTTTACCTGTGTCATGGAGCGACCGGCAGCAAGCGCCACCAAGTGTCCTTCCAACCCGCGCCGGACAGCCCCTGGACCGGCACCGACGCCTTGTTGTGGAGCCAGGACAACCCGCTGGAGGCGGTGGTGATTTCGCCCGAATGGGGAGAGAACCAAACGATCGAAACGGCGTGGCAGGTGGATTGCCCTGAACCGGTCTCGGATGACACCCAGCAGTTCAACCTGTCCATCTACAGCAAGTACCATGCGGAGGTTTATCCGGTTGCCGTTTCGCCCGGGCATCATCGACTCGTGGTCGAAACCATTCTGGACCCGGCTTACCAACCGGTGGTCGAGTACGCTCAATCGGTCAGACTGGGCGTCCGGGTGAAGTCTTATTACCTGGACCTGCCGATGCGCGAGCGCGAAGTGACCTGGCTGTTGGGCGAGGACGTGCTTGCCGTCGACAAGACCGACGAAGGCGGCGAGGCGTGGTTCGATTTCACCCCCGAGCGCGATGGCACGCTCGCGGTGAAGGCCCGGGTCGAGAGCCCGTTCTATGCACAGGGCAACACGGCACACACCTTCAATGTCAAGGCTCATGCCACGGACCCGTTGAAGACGGCACGAGTCAAATTCCCCAACATGGACGCGGCGCCGTGGGGGGAGAACACCGGTTATCCCGACCGTGGTGCGTCGTATCGGCTGGAGGTTTCTTTCGCCGCCGACAGCCCGTTGCTCAACCGTCATGTCTGGTTGGCCTGGGAAGGCAACCCCCCCGAGGACATGGGCGTGACGGTCCAGCCGGCCTTGATGCAGCCGGTTCCGGTTACCAGCACCCCTTTGGTCTGGCGCCTCGATTGCCAGGACCTGACCGATGGCCAGTTCAATTTGCGGTTGGGGAGCGCCGATTTGTTGAGGCCGACCGTGGTCAATCCCATGTCGCTGGCCCGCCACAGCCTCAAGATTGGCGAGGTGCGTGGGCCCAACCGGGTGCCGGTGGTGGACGAGGGGGATTATGTCTGGTGTATGTTGCGGGTGGTGACCCAGGCAGGTGACCAGCCGGTTGCCGGAGCGCCGGTGGAGTGGGACGCCTCCGGGGGGCTCCAGCGGACCTTCACCGGCGTGGACGGCTGGGCCAGTGTGATCGATCGACCCACGGTGCATGGGGATTACACCCTCGCGGCGCGGGTCAACCCTCGGGAAGGTGCACCGCAGCTCAAGCACGACTTCGAGATCCAGACACTGCCCACCAGCGTCTGGAAGACGGGCAGTTTTACCTTGGATGAAGCAGCGGTCGATCGGGTGGGGGCGGGTGCGGTGTGCCGCATGGGGCAGACGTATGCGTTTCGTCTCGCGGTGGCGTCCGGCAGCCCATTGATCGGCAAGGAGGTTTCCCTGCGCTGGCGTGATCCGGCCGCCGTCCGTTCAATCGTCATCGCCAATATGGAATCCCCGGTCACCCTCACCGCGAGCGGCGCGCAATGGAATGTCGACGCACTGGCGGTCGACACCAGCGGCGTATTTGACCTGCAGGTGATCTCCACGGGGATGGAGCCACGCGACCTGGCGTTTCGTTCGCTGCCCCAGGACCTGTCCACCGAGATCGGGTTGGTCTTCGACCAGGTGCAGAAGCCCTGGGCGGACGATGTCGCGTTGTACCCGTGCATCGGCGCGACCCACGAGCTCACGGTCCAACCGACGAACAACCTCGGAGGCCTGCATGGGCTGCTGCTGGAAACCGTCATGGCGCCGGATTTGCCGCCGCAATGGGTCATCACCCCGTCCTTGGCGCAGCCTGCTCCCATGATGGCGGGTGGCGTTCGCTATCGCTGTGATCTGACGGCAACGACCGAAACCGCGGAGCGTTGGTGGAATGCCACTTTCCGGGATGTCGATGGCTTTACCCAACCGTCGGCCTTCGGGTTCAAGCTGGCCCACAACAAAGTGGTGATCGGTACGCCGTACGACGTGGCGACCGACCCGGTGTTGAGCAAGGGCGAAAGCGCACGGTTGGCCGTGCGATACCTGTCGGCGTTCACCGGCAGGCCGGCAAACGATGTCAGCGTGGAATGGGACGACGGGGAGGTGTCCTTGAGCGCCGTGGACGGTATCGCCCAGCGCAGTTACCAACCGACGAACGCGGGAAGCCAGGAGGTCCAGGCGTCCGTCATCAACCCCTATGATGCGACCCAGATCGAACATACATTTTCGGTGTTTGCCTATCAGGAAGACCCCTGGCTCGATCTGAACGTCAGCGTCGGTACCGGCGCAGAACAGCGCTGGGGCGAGCGTACTTTCTTTCCCCGGCGCGAAGGCCGGTTGGACTTGACACTCTCGGCCCCGCCGGACAGTCCGTTGCTCAACCAGGCGCTGACGCTGGGGCTCGATGGCGCCTATGAATTGGACACGGGATTGTCGTTCGGGCCGGTAGGGCTGGGCGTATCGCGCCCATTGGGCGCTGCCGGCCTGCCGCTCAGTATGTTGGCCGCTGACCGGACCGATGCGGCGTTTTACCTGCAACTGTCCGCTTCGCGCCTGTTGGCCCGCTCGCCGCTGAACGCGTTTTCCCTGGGCAGCCACCTGCCTGTGGATGTCATGGCCGCAACGAACCAGGAGCCGACGGTGGTCGACTGGGGCGAAGGGTTGTTCTTTGAAATCACCTTGACCGATGCGTTGTCCGGCCAACCTGCCCGAAATGTTCAGGTGTCCTGGAACAGCACCGACGAGGCCATGGAGGAGGCAACGACATTCACCGATTTCTACGGTGTAGCGCGTTTCGGTTTCACGGCAACGGCGCCCGGGCCTGGCACCGTGACTGCCCGTGCCGTCGGTGGAACCGAGGTCGTTGAGTTTACCTATTTCGTACATGAGGCCTGTGTGATACAGGAGCTGACCGGTTCGGGCCTGGAGAATGCGCCGGGCGAAGAAATCAGCGCCGAGGCCACGGTGGTCAGTGCCGCCAGCGGCGAGCCGGTAGAGGGGGTACGGGTGCACTGGTTCTACAAGGGCGTTGTGCTCGAGCCGGTCGCCACCGATGCGGCTGGCAAGGCGCGGATCACATTCGAATTACCGCCGAGGATTGGGCGTTATGTCTTGAGTGCATCCGTCAGGGGCGTGCAGGGGTGGGAGGCAGCCCGGTTGGAGTCCAGGGTCACGGGAACACAGGATTCCTGGGTTCAGGAATTCACGCTTCGGCTGGACGAGCGGCCGATCGACATGGACGATCTGGTCAACTGGAAAATGATCATCAAGGATACGGCGCCCAGCACGCTGGAATTGAAAGTCAGGAAAGACAGTAACCTGATTCACGAAACCAGTGTTTCGTTGTATGGCTTCCCTCCTGAAGCCCTCGGGCTGCGGTTTGAGCCAGAGTTGCACGTCCCACGGTCCGTCACCACGGTGCCCTTGTCCTGGTCGATCATTCCACGGGAAGGCGCTTTCGGCGAATTCGAGCTGGAGTTTCGAAGCCCTGACCTGCCGCCTCGCTGGCTACCGTTCAAGGTGGAGCATTGATCCTATAGATTTCCGGCTTTTTTCCACCCCAGGTACAACGTCACCAGCTCGGCCCCCAGCTCCCCAGGCCGGGCTTGCAACACCACCACGCCATGGGCGTTCAGGCGCTCGTGCAGTTCATTGCGTGCATTCAAATACTCGACGGCCCCGCAATAGGCCAGGGCTTCGGGTAAGGTCTGCACCGGCGCTTCGCGCAGTCGGTCCAATGCCTCTTCCCGCAGGCTGGCCACCAGCACCCGATGCTGCTGGCCCAGTCGTTTGACGGCCGTCAGCAGGTCTTCGTCGTCTTCATCGCGCAGGTTGGTGACCAGTACCACGAGAGCCCGACGTTTTTGCCGGGCCAGCAGTTCGGTGACGGCGGCCTGATAGTCGGCGGGGCGGGAAGTGCTGTCCAAGTCGTACACGCTGTTAAGCAGCACATTGAGCTGGCCGGTGCCCTTGACCGGGGCGAGGTAGCGCGGTTGCTCGCTGGCGAACGCGCTCAGGCCCACGGCATCGCCCTGGCGCAGCGCCGTATAGCTGAGCAGCAGGCAGGCGTTGAGCGCCTGATCGAAATGCGACAGCTCGCCGTCCTGGCTGCGCATGCGCCGGCCACAATCGAGCATGAAAATGATTTGTTGGTCACGTTCGTCTTCGTATTCGCGGGCAATGGGCGTGCGATGGCGGGCGGTGGCTTTCCAGTCGATCTGGCGCAGGCTGTCGCCTTCGCGAAACTCGCGCAACTGATGGAAATCCTGCCCCTGGCCTCGCCGTTGACGCTGGCGGACGCCGAGCTGGCTGAGCCAGTTGTCCACTGCCAGAAGCTGGCCGTCGTAGAGCCTGGCGAAGTCGGGATAAACCCGGATCTCGTCGGCCGCGGCCAGCAGGCGCTTGTCGGACCACAGGCCCAAGGGGCTTGGCAGGTTGACCTCGCAGTATTGGAAGATGAAGTGGCCGCGCTTGAGTGGGCGCAGGCGATAGCCGGCCTGGCTGGGCTGGCCCGGTTGAAGCACCACTGGCAGCGGAAGGTGTTCGAAGGCCAGTCCGTCTGGGACATGATCGAAGACCAGGATGTCCAGCGGCTGGGGGAAATCGTGGGTGATGCCCAGGTGGACTTCGCTCCAGCGACCCAGGGCCAGGCTACCCGGCATCTGCCGTTGCACTCGCGGCGAAGGCATACGCTTGAGGCGCACGGCGTCGAGAATCGCCAGGGCCAACAAGGCCAGCAGCAAGCCCCAACTGATCGATTGGGCCGACGCTGGCAACGCAATGCCCAACGCTCGCAACGCCCCCAGCACGATATCGACGGCCAGCAGGATCGCCAGCCACGCCAATAGCAGGCGCGAGGGCTTCATCGACGCGTCCCCGCGACCGTGGGAGCAAGGCTCGACGCGGTCGATCCGACAGCGATGTTCATCTTCACAACCGCGGCGCCGGCACTTGATCGAGCAGTTGGCCCAGCACTTGATCCACCGACAGCCCTTCGATGTCCAGCTCCGGCGCCAGCCGCACCCGATGGCGCAGCACGGCCAGGGCGCAGCCCTTGATGTCGTCCGGCACGACGAATTCGCCGCCGCGCAACAGGGCACGCGCCCGGGCGCAACGCACCAGCGCAATCGAGGCGCGAGGGCCGGCGCCCAGGGTCAGGCCTGGCCAGCTGCGGGTGGTGCGGGCCAGGCGCACGGCGTAGTCGAGCACCTGGTCGTCCATCGGCAGGTCGCTGGCAATGCGCTGCAGCGCCTGCACGTCCTTGGCCTGCAACACCGTGCGCAGGGGTTGTACGTCAAGCATGTCGGCCCGGGTCGAACGGCTGACCTGACGCACCATGTTCAATTCCTGATCGGCGTCCGGGTAGTCCATGCGCACCTTGAGCATGAAGCGATCGAGCTCGGCTTCCGGCAGTGGGTAGGTGCCTTCCTGTTCGATAGGGTTCTGGGTGGCGAGCACCATGAACGGCTGGGCGATGGGCAGGGCACGGCCTTCAAGGGTGACCTGGCGTTCCTGCATGGCTTCGAGCAACGCGGCTTGGGTCTTGGCCGGTGCGCGGTTGATCTCGTCGGCCAGCAGCAGGTTGGTGAAGACGGGGCCCTTGCGCAACTTGAACTGCTCGGTCTGCAGGTCATACACCGCATGGCCGGTGACGTCGCTGGGCATCAGGTCGGGGGTGAACTGGATACGGGCGAACTCGCCATTGAAACAGCGGGCCATGGCGCGCACCAGCAGTGTCTTGCCCAATCCGGGAACCCCTTCGAGCAGGACGTGACCGCCGGCGATCAACGCCGTGAGTACATCGTCGATCACCGCAGCCTGGCCGACCACCGCCTTGTGCAGCTCGGTACGGATGGCCTGGGCCAGCTGACTGGCGCGCTGGCGCTGTTGGGCGGCGTGAGCCTGGCTGTCGACCGGTTCGTTCTGTTCAGTCATAAGGCATTCCTGAGGGTTTGCAGATGGGCGACCTGGCGGCAGAACTCTGCGCTGGACAGGCGCTGTTTCGGCCGGGGGGCGAGGGCGTGGCTGATGGACTTGGTGGATTGGCGCGTCAGGCGCGAGAGCACCTGCCATTGCTCGGCCACGGCCAGTTGTTCGAAGCCGGGATGACGATGTCGAGCCCGGCGCATCACGTCCTGTTGCAGGCTGTGCAGCAGGTGTTGCTGGCCGGCATGGCGCAGATGGAACACCGCACTGGCCTGCACATGCTCCTCCAGTTGGCGCCGGGCCTTGGGGGCCGGCTGTTGCAGCGGACCATGGCGGATCGCCGAATGCCAGAGCCACAGGGCGACCAAGGCTGCCAGCGCCACCAGGGCCTGAGGAAAATAACGCAGCAGCAAGGTCAGCAGGCTGTCGTGATCGATGTTGAACAGCAGCGTCACGTCCGTGTCGGCGCTCAGGTACCAGAGCAGCCAGGCATTGTCATACTGGTCGATTCGATCGTTCTTCCACAGCTCGGCATCGGTGATCACCGTGATCGAGCCCAGGCCATGGTTCAGTTGCATCATGTGGGTGGCCTTGGCGCTGTTGGCCCAGGCCTGGGCAAGGTTGTGGGGGTCTTCGAGGTGGAAGTCGGTGTCGAAACCGACATACGCAGGCGCCTCTTCATCCTCCAGGTACAACTTGGTCAGCTCGGGGTAGTGGTCCTCGGTGGGAGCCGGCTCCGGGTCCTTGAGGTCCTCGCTCAGGAGTTGGTGCAGGCTCACGCGGTCCAGCAGCAGATCGCCGCTGCTGTTGGTCCGCTCATCCCACAGGGCTTCGGCAACGAACAGCAATCGCCCGCCGGCCCGGGTCCAGTTCATCACCTGCTCGACTTCCCGCGGCGTCATGTCGGTGCGTTCCCCCAGCAACAACAGGCTGTGCTGGCGCGGTTCCAGGGTGGGCAGGATGTCCAGGCTATTGGCGTGTTCGATATTGATGCCTTGCCGGCGCAGGAAATGCTCGGCGGCCAGGTAGGGGTTGGCCTGGGCTTCGGGGGAGGGGCCGTGGTCGACGGTCTCCTGATAGGGCACCGCCTTGACGTTCACGTAGGCGAACAAGGCCAGCACCAACGCGGCCACCAACACTCCGACCAGCAGTCCGACGCGCCGGCTCATCGCGCCACTCCCGGACCGAACAGCCCGCGCCAACCGTCGCACAGCGTTTGTTGCAGAGGGGGCGGTGGCGTGCGATGCCCATACGCGACATTCTGCCAGTGCAGGGTCAGGAGCTTGCTGAACGCCAACAGGTTCTCCTGCTGGAGCTGTTCGATACGCTGCAGTACCTGGCCTTCGGTATCGGCCGCTTTCAGGGCAACACCGAATTCATGATGCAGGCGGCTGAGCAGGGCCCGGTACAACAGGCCCAGGGCGTCACGTGGGGCTGTGGCCCACAGTTGCTCAGCGCTGGCCGCTACATCGTCCGGCAAGCTTTCTTCCCGTATGTCCAGGCCGAACATGCGGGCCGGCACCGGTGGTTCTGTGGACGGGCGCCTGGTCCGTCGGCGACCGGGCAGGGCCTGGAACCGATCACGGTAGTGCCAGGCCAGCCAGACGATCGCTCCCGCCAGGCAAGCCCAGAGCAGGACCTGGATGGTCGCGGCGGCGGTCTCGAAGTGCAGGCCACCGAGCCACTTGAAGAATGCCTTGAGCCAGCCCGAGGGTTCCTCGGCCTCGGTGGATTCTTCCGAGTCCTCGCCAAAACGGTAACGGGTCACGGTCTCCGGATTCTTGAACGGTGGAGCCTCAAGGATCGCTTCGATGCTGTTTCGGGACGCCTCGCTGGTGAGGGGCTGATTGAGCAGTCGGGGGCTGTCGGGCGCGGCGTTGTCTTCGGCGGCCCAGGTCACAGGCGTCAGTGGCAGCAGCGTCAGGGCCAGCAGCATCAGCACCGGGGCAACGCCGCTCAGGCGCTGGCGCAGGCGTCGGAACACCAGCTCGATGTCCCAGGCTTCCAGGATCGTGCGCCGATTCAGGTACAGGCTGAAGCCGCAGGCGACATACACCGGTTCCCAGAGAATCAGCAGCAGGGGATACAGGAAGTTGATCAGATGTTCGAACCACAGCCAGCCGTTCTCGGCGACGGCGATCAATGCCTGCCAGTCCCATTCCAGTTCCACCTGCTGCGGCACGAACAGGTAGAACAGGGCCATCAGTCCGAACCACAGGGCCATCTCCAGATGCACGCCGATCACGGTCAGCCACTGCGCTGCGCCGCCGCTGCGTTGCAGCAACACTCGCAAGCGCTGTGCCCGCGCTTCACCGGCAAGCCCTTCAAGTTGCACCACCGGCATCAGGAAACTGCGGCTCAGGCTCAGCCGTCGCCAGGTCAGGCTGGCGAACAATTGGGGTTTGAGCAGCGTGAGCCACTGGCGCAAGGCTTGTTTCAACGTGGGCGTTTCGCCAAACAATGCCTTGGAAAGAATGTACAGCGGCAGACGGTCGAAGGCTGGCTTCAACCACCAGAACACCAGCACCACCAGGGACGGCGAATCCCATAGCAGCAAGGACAGCAGCGCATAGACCGGAAGCGTGACGATGGCCCAGCTGAGCATCAGCAGACGTCGATGCTGCTGGCTCATCAGGATGCCCAGGTCCATGGCTTCCCAAGCGGTGCGCGGGCGAATGGCTACGGTGGCGTCACTCAGCCGCATGGCGTACCCGTCCGGCAAACAGCAGGTAGCTCAACACCAGCAACCACAACAAGGCGCCGACCGTGTATTTGGTGGCGGGCGTCACGGTGCTGGAGGACCAGTAGGCTTCGATGAAGGCGGCGATGAGCAGGAACAACGTCACCCCCGCGATCATCGATATGCTTTTGCGTGCGGCGAGCCGCAGGGCTTCGCCCCGGGTGAGGCGCCCCGGGGCGATCAATGCCCAGCCCAGTTGCAGGCCAGCGGCGCCGGCCAGGGTAATGGCAGTGAGTTCGAAGGCCCCGTGACCGATCACGAACGACCAGAACGTCCCCCCCGAGCCAATCTGGGTCAGGTGTCCGGCCACCGCACCGATGGTCAGGCCATTGAAGAAAAGAAAGAATGCACTGCCCAGGCCGAACATCATGCCGCTGGCGAACGTCTGAAAGGCGATGCCGATGTTATGCATGATGTAATAGCCGAACATGACCCAGTCCTCGCTGGCGGCCCGTTCGATCGAGCGCCCCAGGTGGCCGGCGGCCGGATCGTACATGCTGCGAATCTGGCTGACTTCCTCGGCACCCAGAACGCTGTAGACCAGATCGGGGAACAGATAAACCAGCAGCCCGATGCCGACCAGGCTGCCAAGGAACATCACGCAGGCGGCCAGCACGAAGCGCCATTGCTCTCGAACCAGTTGTGGGAAACCGACCAGGATAAACATCGCGAGGCCGGCCGATGGCCTGCTGCGGTCGCGGTAGAGTTGCTGGTGCCCACGCAGCGCCAGTTGCTGCAGCGTATCGACTAGCAGGCTGCTGTAGCCTCGCGCCTGGGCCAATGACAGGTGCTGGCAGAGCCGGC
This sequence comes from Pseudomonas uvaldensis, assembly GCF_021271205.1. Classification (GTDB taxonomy): domain Bacteria; phylum Pseudomonadota; class Gammaproteobacteria; order Pseudomonadales; family Pseudomonadaceae; genus Aquipseudomonas; species Aquipseudomonas uvaldensis. The sequence goes on along the minus strand of NZ_JAIWKS010000004.1, from coordinate 275,115 downwards.
GGTAGGCGTGGGGAAAGTCGCTGCTCTGGGGGACGTTGCGGCTGCGCTCCAATTGATCGAGCAGTCGGGACAGGCGCTCCCATTCTTCCTGGTGACGGTTTTCGAACAGACTTTGCTTCATAGTGGCCCCAACAGGCCGCGGGCGATGCCATTGAGTTCGGCCACGGCGCGGGCGGGTGGCACGTGCAGCGGCGCGGCGAGGATGCTCGCCAGTTCATTGACCCTGGCATCGGAAAGTTCGGCCTGGCGTTCGGCGAACCCCAGCACGGCACGCTGTTCGTTGAGACTCAAGGCAAAAGGTGGCCGCAAGGGCGGCGCCTGCGGCAGGGCGGGGCGCTTGACCGGCTGCTCGCGATACACCACCAGCGTGCCGGCCGCCAGGTCTCCCAGGCGCTTGAAGGCCGGATGCTGCAGGCAACAGACGGCGCCGAAGGCATAGCCAAAGGGCAGCAGGTCGACGAAGCGCAACAGGTTGCGGATCAGCGAGGCCGACCAACCGATCGGCCGGCCGTCGTCCTGGACCACACGCAGACCCATCATCTGCTTGCCGGGGGAACGCCCTTGTCTCAGCACTTCGAACAGCACCATGTACCACCAGCTGACCACGAACAACAGGATGGCGCCCAGGCCGATCCCCAGTTCGCCAAAAAATGCCAGGATGAAGAACAGGCATCCCAGGGTCAGACCTCGTATGCCCAGATCGATGGCGAAGGCCAGCGCACGAGGCATCAGCCCCGCCGGGCGCAGCGGCAGGTCGATGCCTTCGGGCGTTTCGACCTGATATCGCGTGTCCAGGGGCGGGGGTAGCGACGCGTTCCTTTGCAGTGCTGGTGTCTCGAGCATGGGCTACCTGAGTGATGGGCCGGTTCGAACGTCCGCAGATGCTAGCAGTCTTCGTGCGCGCAAACGATATGACGATGCCTGTCATTTAATGCTTTGCCCACAAGGGGGGAGCAAAAGGATTTCAAAAGTTGCAGGAACACTGGTCGGGCCCGGGTCAGGGCGCCTAGACTTCGCCAGTCTTCAATTCAGGAACAGGCCGTGACTTCCATCTTCTGGTACGACTACGAAACCACCGGTATCGACCCGAGGAGCGATCGCCCCTTGCAGGTGGCGGGTATCCGTACCGATTTTGAACTCAATGAAATCGACGAACCGGTGAATCTGTATTGCCGGCCCAGCGATGACATCCTGCCTCATCCGGCTGCCTGTGCGATCACCGGCATCACCCCGGCGCGCCTCGCGGAGCAAGGGTTGAGCGAAGCCGATTTCATGACCCGTGTCCACGCGCAACTGGCCATGCCGGGCACTTGTGGAGCCGGTTACAACACACTGCGTTTCGATGACGAAATGACCCGCTACAGCCTGTATCGGAATTTTTTCGACCCGTACGCCCGCGAATGGCAGGGGGGGAACAGCCGCTGGGACCTGATTGACCTGGTGCGCGCCGCTTACGCACTGCGCCCGCAAGGCATTGTCTGGCCACAGGAAGATGGCCGCGTCAGCCTCAAGCTCGAACGCCTGACCGCCGCCAATGGCATCGATCACGGCCAGGCGCACGATGCGTTGTCGGATGTGCGGGCGACCATTGCACTGGCCCGTCTGATCCGCCAGAAACAGCCACGGCTCTACGACTGGCTGTTCCAGTTGCGTGCCAAGCAGAAAGTGCTGGACCAGATCCGTCTGTTGCAACCGCTGGTACATGTCTCCGGGCGTTTCTCCGCTGCGCGAAACTACATCGGTGTGGTCCTGCCGCTGGCCTGGCACCCGAAAAACCGTAACGCCCTGATCGTCTGCGACTTGCATCTGGATCCTCAGGGCTTGCTGGAGCTGGAAGCTGAGACGTTGCGCCAACGTTTGTATACCCGTCGCGAAGAGTTGCTCGAAAGTGAGCTGCCGGTGCCTCTCAAGCTCATCCATGTCAACAAATGCCCGGTGGTCGCGCCCCTGTCGGTGCTACGCGCCGAAGACCTGGAACGGTTGCAACTGGATATGAATGGTCTGCGGCAGCGGGCATCGCGGCTAAATGACGCACAGCAGATCTGGCAGGAAAAACTTCAGACTATTTATGGCCGCGAGGATTTCACGGCCAGTGAAGATCCGGAACAACAGTTGTACAGCGGTTTTTTCGGTGATCGTGATCGTCGCTTATGCGAACAAGTCCGCTTGGCGGACCCGACGCAATTGGCGCGAGAGCGGTGGCTATTCGATGATGAGCGCCTGCCGGAATTGCTGTTTCGATATCGTGCGCGTAACTTCCCGGACACCTTGAATCCCGAAGAGCAGGAACGCTGGAAACAGTTCTGTCGACAGCGCCTGTCATCTGCGCAATGGGGGGCGCCAAACACTCTGGAAACTTTTGACAGGGCGATGGGAGAGTGGATGGCCCTGGCCACACCCTTGCAGCGAGAGGCCCTCGTGGAATGGCAAGGTTATAGTCAGCAATTGCGCAAGCGTTTAAGCCTTTGAGCGGCCATTATTAAAGTAAACGCCATAAAAAACGCCAGCGATCGCTGGCGTTGTTTTGCCCGGGGAGAGCAGCTCGGGGCTTAGCCCAGCAGCTTGGCCCAGCTTTCAACCACGTCACCGCCCCACTTGGCTTTCCACTCTTTCAGGGTCTTGTGGTTGCCACCTTTGGTTTCGATGACATCGCCGGTGTGCGGGTTTTTGTATTGCTTAACTTTGCGAGCGCGTTTGGTGCCGGTAGTTTTCACGGTACCACGAGTTGCTTTGCCCGACTTGGCTTCTGGATCCAACAGGGCAATGATGTCGCGCAGGGACTTGGAGTATTCGCCCATCAAAGTGCGCAATTTGCCTTCGAATTCCAGTTCTTTTTGCAGTTTGTCGTCTTTTGACAGGTCTGCCAGACGTTGTTGCAATTCTTCAATGGCTTGTTTTGTGGCGTTGTATTCGGTGAGGATCATGGACATGAGGACTACCTTATGTAGGACGCTGGTGACAAGGAGACAGTGTGGCAATAGTAATCAGACAGTTTCATCAAGTAAACATTTAAGCGGGTTTTATTTAATTAACTAGTGCCAGACCACAAAAACTGCGGTTGCAGTTAAATACGCAGGCAGGCTTTTCACATCTGTTCACACATATAGCACGCGGCCCCGTCCCGGTACGGCGCTGCCGTGAGGGGGCGGAGGGGCCAGGTGCGTCATCGATACTGCAGTTTTGCCGCGCAATGGCTAGAATGGCCGCCTTTGCGAAGTTCTGGAGTTTCCCTAATGCGCACTTTTCGGCTGGTGATCGCTTGCCCGGACCGCGTCGGTATCGTTGCTAAAGTCAGTAACTTTCTGGCGTCTCATAACGGCTGGATCACTGAAGCAAGCCATCATTCGGACAACCAAAGTGGCTGGTTTTTCATGCGTCACGAGATCCGCGCCGACTCGCTGCCCTTCGGCATCGAGGCCTTTCGCGAGGCCTTTGCACCGATTGCCGAAGAGTTCTCGATGGACTGGCGCATCACCGACACCGCGCAGAAAAAACGCGTGGTGCTGATGGCCAGCCGCGAGTCTCACTGTCTGGCTGATCTGTTGCACCGCTGGCACAGCGATGAACTCGACTGTGACATCGCCTGCGTCATTTCCAACCATGACGATCTGCGCAGCATGGTGGAATGGCACGGTATTCCGTACTACCACGTACCGGTCAATCCGCAGGACAAGCAACCGGCGTTCGCCGAAGTGTCGCGGCTGGTCAAGCAGCACGACGCCGAAGTAGTGGTACTGGCCCGCTACATGCAGATCCTGCCGCCATCCCTGTGCAGCGAATACGCTCACAAGGTGATCAACATCCATCACAGCTTCCTGCCGTCATTCGTCGGGGCCAAGCCGTACCACCAGGCCTCGATGCGTGGGGTGAAGCTGATTGGCGCTACCTGCCACTACGTGACCGAAGAGCTGGACGCCGGCCCGATCATCGAGCAGGACGTGGTGCGCGTCAGTCACAGCGACAGCATCGAAGACATGGTGCGTTTCGGCCGGGACGTCGAGAAGATGGTGCTGGCGCGTGGCCTGCGTTATCACCTTGAAGACCGAGTGCTTGTACACGGCAACAAGACCGTGGTGTTCTGATCCATCCTGTGGGAGCGAGCACGCTCGGCTCCCACCGTATTTGCTGGCAAGATGGGGCTGTCCGGCCCCTTTTTTGTGAGGCACGCCATGAACGACCCATTGGACAAAGCCACCTCCAAGGCACCCGCGACCCTCGGCGAAGGTTGCTTGAGCCGCTACGACCCTGAAGAACTAAGCCCGGAAGACGGCACGGACTTTCCCGACGCCGCCGAGCTATGGAAACAAACCCATCCAGAGGACGAGCCCGAACCCCGGTAGGGACCTGCGAATTCAGGCTTGCCTGAGTTTTATCAGCTTCTTGATCAGCGGTCGGCCCACCATCAGGAAGAATACCGGCCCGCCGGCCACCAGATAGAAGTAGTAGGTCACCGCCCGCCAGATCAGGATGGCCGCCGCCGCGGTGGATTTGCCCACCATGGGCGCCAGCAGCGCCGCCGACGTTACCTCCGCCGCTCCGGCACCCCCCGGCAGCAGACTGAATTGCCCTGCGCTCAGGGACAGCATCTGGATGAGGAAGCTCCAGGCCCATTGCAGATCCGCCCCCAATCCTTTCAGCGCCAGGTACAACACGCTGTAGCGCAAGGCCCAGTGCACACAGGTCAGGCCGAAGACCTGGAAAAGTATCTGGCGTGGCAGTTTCAGGGTGTCGGTAAACGCGGCGAGGAAATGCAGGATCTTGCGACCCCAGCGTCGACGGGTGGTCGCTTTCACACGCAAATGCCGTAACAGGCGGGCGCCCAGCAGGATCAGGCGGCGATGGTAACGGGCCGCCAGCACACAGCCGAACAGCCCGCCAAACAGGGAAATCGCGCTCAGTGCCAGCATCCATTCCATGCGCTGGCTCAGGTTCTGGAACACGGCGTATATCAGGATCCCCAGCAAGGCGCAGAGGAAGAACAGCAGGTCGCTCAATTGATCCATGGCGAACACTGCACTGGCGTGGGCAGGTCGAACGCCGTTACGCGCCAGCAGCGCCATCAGTGTCAATGGGCCCCCGCTGCCGCCGGGGGTGGCGCACATGGCGAACTCGGTGGACATCACCACGCCGATGCTGTTGAGCCTGCCCAGGCGTGCCCGGTGTTCGCCCAGCAGCAAGCGCAGGCGCAATGCGTTCAGACACCAACAAAGCCCGATCATGCCGAGCATGGCCAACAGCAACGACAACGGGAAACGTTGCACACGTGACCACATTTCTCCGCCACCCACCAACAATGGCACCAGCAATGCGGTGAGCAGTGCGGCGATCAGCCAGATCAGCCTCTTCATGCGGCGCTGCTGACCCGCGGATCCCGGGCGGCCAGCCAACCGGCCTTGGTCATCGGCACGCGTCCCTCGTTGAGTAACCGCTCAAGGGTGCGCAGCCAATAATCCCGGGAAAAACCGTGACGCATATCCACCGGATGCAGGCCCAGGCGGATCACCTGTGCCTTGCGCCAGCGCTGTTCGCGCTGATCGCTGACCACTTTCGACAACCCTCGGCGCCAGGCACTGCGGGCGCTCCAGACCAGCCCGGGGGCGTCGATCGCCGAGAAGTCCGGCAGCCGGTATAGATGCTGCGTGTCACTGGTGTAGCTCAGAGGCAACTGGCGCAAGGCTTGGCGGGTGCCTTCGCTCATCAGCCACGCCGGGGCGACGAAACCTTCCAGCGGCCATTGATAGCGCTGGAAGAGCTCGATACCGGCTCGCAGTCGGGTGAGGGCTGCTTCCTCGGACAGCTGGTAAAACTCGCCTTCATGGGTATAGACCCGACGCATGAACCAGTCCCTGGGGTGGAGGGGCGATGGACCGTCGTCGCAATGGTAATAACCGTGCAGCACCAGTTCGTCGCCGCGTTCAACCCGGTGGTCGAGCAGGCGCCTGAAGGCCGGATGGTGGTCCAGGGCATTGGTGTGGTGGAAGTCCGGCACCACCAGCCAGGTCATCGGTATCGGGCCGAGGGCGTCGACGGCTTCGACGAAGGGGCGATAGTCAGGCCAGGTTTGCGGCGCCACGTCGTGCAACACCAGCAGCAGGCTGGGCGTCTGATTCATGGACACACCCTCGCCCTATCCATTGGCCAGCAGCGGCATCTGCTCGCCAAGCACGGCGTAGTAGTGCCCCAGCAGGCTGTCGACCACGCAATCCCAGGCGTAGTGACGCTCCACATGACGACGTGCCAGCGCCCCGCGTCGTTGGCAGCCTTCGCTGAAGAGCTGACGCACGGCGTTGGCCATCGCTTGTGGATTGTTGGGCATGCACAGCAGGCCGCAGTCTTCGTGAACGATTTCGGTGAAGGCTCCGGCCGCGACCGCCACCACAGGGATACCGCTGGCCATGGCTTCGAGGATCACCAGGCCGAAGGTCTCCTGGTCGCCGGCATGGAGCAGGGCGTCGGCACTGGCCATCAACCGTGCGACCTGTGGTGCCGGGCAGAACTCGTCGATGACGGTGACGTTGTCCGGAACCAGGGCGGGCATCGAGGAGCCCACCAACAACAGGTGATAACGCTCGCCCAGGCGTTTCATGCACTTGAGCAACACCGGCAGGTTCTTTTCCTTGGAGCCGCGCCCGGCAAAAATCAACAGGCGGGCGTCTTCGGCGATTCCCAGCTCGGCGCGCAGTTCCGGGTCCCGGGCGGCCGGGTTGAAGGTTTGCAGGTCGACACCCAGGGGCTGTACGAAGACATTCCTGACGCCCAGGCCGGTCAGTTTGTCCGCCATGACCTGACTCGGCGCCAGGACGCGGTCGAAATTGCCATACAACTTGCTGACATAGGCTTCGATGTTGGGGGTGAACCAGTTGCCCATGCGGTTGCTCACCAATAATGGCAAGTCGGAGTGATAGAAGCCGATGACGGGCACGTCGAGCTGACGCCGGGCATCCAGGGCGGCCCAGGCGGTGAGGTAGGGGTCGCCGACCTCGATCAGGTCCGGCTGCAGATCGCGCAGCGCATTGCGCCAGGGCGCCAGGCGAAGTGGAAAGCGGTAGCCCTTGCCGAAGGGAAGAGGAGGGGCCGGTACCTTGTAGATCCCGTCCTGCTCGCTCAAGTGTGCACCGGGTATCAACAGACTGTGGCGAATTCCGGGCCGGTTCGCCAGGCGCCGGTGCTTGGCATCCAGGTAAGTGCGCACCCCTCCACTGGCGGGGGCGTAGAACATGGTTATGTCCGCTATATGCACGATGAACATCCCTCCGGTCTGTGTTCTCCTTTGTTGACCTTTATGAAGAATAGATGTTCGGTTTGGGTTGTGGTGGGGTGTCAGTGAGTCATGCAGCGTGAGATGGGCCTCTTCGCGAGCAAGCCCGCTCTTACAGTGGATCTGCTTTGGACACAAAGTGTGCGTCCACTGAAAATCCCTGTGGGAGCGGGCTTGCTCGCGAAAGGCCCTAAAGAGCGCTAAATCCTGAAACTGCCCACCAACTGCTTCAACCGCGCCGCCTGCCGCTCCAGATCGGAGCAGGCCCGCAGTGTGGCGTGCAGGTTTTCCACGCCTTCCTGGTTCAAGGTATTGATCTCGTTGATGTCCACGTTGATCGATTCCACCACGGCAGTCTGTTCCTCCGTGGCCGTGGCCACTGATTGGTTCATGCCGTCGATCTCACCGATGCGCTGGGTCACGCTGGTCAGGCGTTCGCCCGCCAGGTTGGCGATCTCCACACTTTCCTGGCTATGGCGTTGGCTGTCGTTCATGGTGGTGACCGAGTCCCGGGCGCCGACCTGCAATTCCTCGATCATGGTCTGCACCTGTTGTGCCGACTCCTGGGTGCGATGGGCCAGGTTGCGCACTTCATCGGCCACCACGGCGAACCCGCGTCCGGCCTCGCCGGCCCGGGCTGCCTCGATGGCCGCGTTGAGAGCCAGAAGGTTGGTCTGCTGGGAGATGCTGGTGATCACTTCCAGGATCTGCCCGATGTTCACGGTTTTGCTGTTCAGGGTTTCGACATTGGTACTGGAGGCGCTCAGCAGGTCGGACAAACGGTTCATCGCGGCAATGCTTCGTTCCACCACTTGCTGGCCATCCTCGGCCAGGCCGCGGGCATCGCTGGCCTGATGGGAGGCCTGGGCGGCGTTACGGGCAATTTCCTGGGCGGCGGCACCCAACTGGTTGATAGCTGCGGCCACGCTGTTGGTGCGACTGGACTGTTCGTCGGAGTTGACCATCGACGAGTTCGACGCGCTCACCACGCGCAGGGCGACTTCATTGACATGCTCGGTGGCGGAGGACACTTCACGGATCGAACCATGGATCCGCTCCACGAATCGGTTGAACGCGGTCCCCAGGATGCCGAATTCGTCCTGGTTCTGGATCGCCAGGCGTTTGGTCAGGTCACCCTCGCCGTCGGCGATGTCTTCCATGGCACGGGTCATCACATGCAGCGGCTGGATCAGCAGGCGGATCAACATGCTCAGCAGGGCGATGATGAACACCACGGCGATGACCGTTGCCACCACGGCCGAGGTACGGAAATCGCTGAGCATGGCGTAGGCCATGTCTTTATCCACCGACACACCGACATACCAGTTCATCGACGGCAGACCTTTGATCGGCGTGAAGGTGACGATGCGCGTGTGGCCGTCTACATCGACTTCCGAAATTTTGTCACTGATTGCCGGAGTGCTCTTCGGAAAAGCTTCGGCCAGGGTTTTCATGACCAGGTTCTTGTCGGGATGCACCAGGATCTTGCCGTCGGCGCTGACCAGGTAGGCGTAGCCCATGCCGTCGAAGTCCACGGTTTTCAAGGTGTCTATAATGGTTTGCAGGCTCAGGTCGCCGCCCACCACGCCGACAGTTTGCCCGGCGTTCCGAGAGGCCGTGGCGATGGAAATGATCAGCCCGCCGCTGGCGGCATCGATGTAGGGCTCGGTCAGGGTCGCGGTACTGCTGCTTTGCGCGCCTTGGTACCAGGGCCGTACGCGTGGATCGAAGCCGTCGGGCATTTTTGTGTCGGGGCGGATGGTGAAGTGACCCTGGGCATCGCCCAGATAGGACGCCATGAAGGTGGATGTCAGCGCTTTCTGTTCCAGCAAACGGGCAACACTGGCCTGGTCCGGGGTGCCTGCGATGTTCTGGGCCAGGTTTTCGATCAGCAGGATGCGACCGCTCAGCCAGGTCTGGATGTTGCTTGCGGTGACGTCCCCCATTTCATGCAAATAGCTGTCGAGGTCGTCACGAATGGCGTTGCGCTGCAAATAGTCGTTGTAGGCCGTGAACAGAGCAAAGGCGGCCATCACGATGAGTGCGGCAGCGATGAGGATTTTGTGGCTGAAACGCAGGTTTTTCTTCATGGCTCGGGGTTCCGCTGGGTCTTATAGCTCTGGGCATGCTTTTATAGGAAAGTTCGAATAAAGACGCCGTATTGAAAGTTCTGATATTTCCTTCTCTCCCTGGGGAATTATCCGATCGTGTTTTCAGTGGGGCCTGTCATTTCATATATCGGCCTGCTCGATCAAATATTAATCACAGGTGACCAAATGCCTGACTCAATGCAACTCACCATCGGCGCCGACCTTGCCGGCCAGCCCATTGCCCAGGCCATGCGCCTGGCGAACCGTCATGGCTTGGTGGCGGGTGCCACCGGCACCGGCAAGACTGTCACCTTGCAGCGTCTGGCCGAGGCGTTCAGCGATGCCGGCGTGGCTGTATTTGCAGCCGATATCAAGGGCGATCTGTGCGGCCTCGGTGCCGCCGGTGCGCCCCAGGGCAAGATCGCCGAGCGCATTGCCAGCATGCCGTGGCTCGACCACAAGCCTCAGGCTTATCCGGTGACCTTGTGGGACATCCATGGGCAATCGGGTCATCCATTGCGCACCACCCTTAGCGAAATGGGGCCGTTGCTGCTCGGCAGCCTGCTGGAACTGACTGACAGTCAGCAGTCGGCACTGTATGCCGCGTTCAAGGTCGCCGACCGTGAGGGGCTGTTGCTGTTGGACCTGAAGGACTTGAAGGCACTGCTCAATCACCTCAAGGACAACCCCGAACTGCTGGGGGACGACGCGGCCTTGATGACCAGCGGTTCCAGCCAAGCGCTGCTGCGGCGCCTTTCCACGCTGGAGCAGCAGGGCGCGGATGCGTTATTCGGTGAGCCCGCGCTGCAGCTCGAGGACATCCTGCAGCCCGGCAGCGACGGCCGTGGCCGTATTCATTTGCTGGACGCCAGTCGTCTGGTTCATGAGGCGCCGAAGGTCTACGCGACGTTCCTCCTATGGTTATTGGCCGAACTGTTCGAGCAACTGCCCGAGCGCGGCGACGCGGACAAACCGCTGCTGGCCCTGTTCTTCGACGAGGCGCACTTGTTGTTCGCCGGCACGCCCAAGGCGTTGCAGGAGCGGTTGGAGCAAGTGGTGCGGCTGATCCGTTCCAAGGGCGTCGGGGTGTATTTCGTGACCCAGTCGCCGGGCGACTTGCCGGACGATGTGCTGGCGCAGTTGGGGTTACGCATCCAGCATGGCTTGCGGGCCTTTACCGCCAAGGAGCAGAAATCCCTGCGGGCGGTGGCGGACGGTTTCCGGCCGAACCCACAGTTCGACGCCCTGACGGTGCTCACCGAACTGGGCATCGGTGAAGCGCTGGTAGGCACCTTGCAGGAGAAAGGCACGCCGGAAATGGTCAGGCGCGTGCTGGTGGCCCCGCCGCAGTCGCGCATCGGACCGTTGACGGAATCCGAACGCGCCAGCCTGATCGCCGCTTCACCCTTGCAGGGGCGCTATGACAAACCCATCGACCGCGAATCGGCTTATGAAGTGCTGATGGGGCGCAAGGGGCTTGAGCCTCAGGTCGAAGCGGCTCCGGGCAATCCGTCGGCAGAGCAACCGAGCTTCGCCGATAAGGCCGGCGAATTTCTCGGTACCGCGGCCGGCCAGGCACTTAAATCAGCGATGCGCCAGGCGGCCAATCAGCTGGGACGGCAACTGGTGCGCGGATTGATGGGGTCGTTGCTGGGGGGCAGTAAGCGCCGTTAGGCGGGGGACCGAGTCGCTGCCATCGCGAGCAGGCTCGCTCCCACAAGGGGTTGTTGTTTCTGAAGTAATGCGGTCCCTGTGGGAGCGAGCCCTGCTCGCGATGGCGGTGGAACAGGCTACGAAAATTTCAAGACTTGGTCCTGGCATGCGCCGCCAACCGCTCCAGCGCCGCCCGCAGGTTGGGGTCGCTGATGCCGTCCGCCGTGGCCTGGATAGTCGCGGCTGCGTCGGTGGACAGGTCCAGCATATGGCCTTTGGCGCTTACCTGGACCGTGGGCGGTTGGACCTTGAACAGAATCCGGGTCAGCCCGGCAAACTCCTCGAACGCCTGCAATTGACGCAGCAGGCGCTTTTGCTGGTAGCGCAGGCGCGTGGCCCAGTGACCGTCGGTGACGATCAGCAGCAGACAGCCTTCGCGCCAGGACGCCACGTGGCAATGCTCTCGTGCGGCTGGCTGCAACTGGCTGTCCAGCAGGCGTTGCAAATGACCCAGGCGCCTGGCGTGGCCAAAGAGGGCTTTCAGCGGTTTGGCTTCGCGTAGCAGAACGGCGGGAGCCTTGGCTGGAAGGGGGCGAAAGGCCATGGATGCAATACCGCAAGGGACAGAGGCGCCATGGTAGCAGAAAGTGCCCGGCGCGCCTTGGTCATGTCCCCGTGGGCGCCTACCGGCCGAAACCCTGATAACTTCTACTTTTGTGGGTTGAACTTCGTGTAAAAGCCCTTATTTTATGAAGGCCCCGTCACAGCGCTGTGCCAGCATCGTGGAATAACGCCACTTTCCTCACCATCGTTTCCGGGTAGAATGCTCGTTCGCATGCGGCCATGAGGGCTGCACGGGCGACTCACGGGGCCGCCCTCCATCCCTTTAGTGTGGAAGATCCTGCCGATATGTTTGCGCCTTTGTTAAAGAAACTCTTTGGAAGCAAGAACGAGCGTGAAGTCAAGCGCATGCTCAAGACGGTACAGATCGTCAATGCCTTCGAAGAGCAGATGGTGGCCCTTTCGGACGATCAGTTACGCGCCAAGACTGCCGAATTCAAGGAACGCATCGCCAAGGGGGAAACCCTGGACCAACTGCTGCCTGAAGCCTTTGCGGTCGCCCGCGAAGCCGGCAAGCGGATCATGGGCATGCGCCACTTCGACGTTCAGTTGATCGGCGGCATGACCTTGCACGAAGGCAAGATCGCCGAAATGCGCACCGGTGAGGGCAAGACCCTCGTGGCCACCCTGGCGGTGTACCTCAACGCGCTGTCCGGCAAGGGCGTGCACGTGGTGACGGTCAACGACTACCTGGCCCGCCGCGACGCCAACTGGATGCGCCCGCTCTACGAATTCCTCGGGCTGTCCGTCGGCGTCGTCACGCCGTTCCAGCCGCCGGAGGAGAAGCGCGCCGCCTACGCCGCGGACATCACCTACGGCACCAACAACGAATTCGGCTTCGACTACCTGCGCGACAACATGGCGTTCAGCCTGGAAGAAAAATTCCAGCGCGAACTCAATTTCGCCGTGATCGACGAAGTCGACTCCATCCTCATCGACGAAGCCCGTACTCCGCTGATCATTTCCGGTCAGGCCGAGGACAGCTCCAAGCTGTACACCGAGATCAACAAACTGATCCCGCAGCTCAAATTGCACGTCGAGGAAGTCGAAGGCGAAGTGACCCAGGCGGGGCACTACACGGTCGACGAAAAGACCCGCCAGGTGGAACTCAACGAAGCCGGTCACCAGTTCATCGAGGAAATGCTCACCCGCGTCGGCCTGCTGGCCGAAGGCGAGAGCCTGTACTCGGCCCATAACCTGGGCCTGTTGACCCACGTCTATGCTGGCTTGCGTGCCCACAAACTGTTCCATCGCAACGTCGAATACATCGTGCAGGATGGCCAGGTCGTACTGGTGGACGAACACACCGGCCGTACCATGCCGGGCCGTCGCCTGTCCGAAGGCCTGCACCAGGCCATCGAAGCCAAGGAAGGCCTGAACATCCAGGCCGAGAGCCAGACCCTGGCCTCGACCACCTTCCAGAACTACTTCCGCCTGTACAACAAGCTGTCCGGCATGACCGGTACCGCCGACACCGAGGCTTTCGAGTTCCATCAGATCTACGGCCTGCAAGTGGTGGTGATTCCGACCAACAAGCCGCTGGCGCGCAAGGACTACAACGACCTGGTGTTCCTGACCGCCGAAGAGAAGTACGCAGCGATCATCAATGACATCAAGGAAGGCATGGCCCAGGGCCGTCCGATCCTGGTGGGTACCGCCACCATCGAGACGTCCGAGCACATGTCCGCGTTGCTGACCAAGGAAGGCATCGAGCACAAGGTCCTCAACGCCAAGTTCCACGAGAAGGAAGCCGAGATCATCGCCCAGGCCGGTCGCCCGGGTGCGCTGACCATCGCCACCAACATGGCCGGTCGTGGTACCGACATCCTGTTGGGCGGCAACTGGGAAGTGGAAGTGGCTTCCCTGGAAAACCCGACGCCCGAGCAGATCGCGCAGATCAAGGCCGACTGGCAGAAGCGTCACCAGCAGGTCCTGGAGTCCGGCGGTTTGCAGGTGATCGCTTCCGAGCGTCACGAATCTCGCCGTATCGACAACCAGTTGCGTGGTCGTGCCGGTCGTCAGGGCGACGCCGGTTCCAGCCGCTTCTACCTGTCTCTGGAAGACAGCCTGATGCGCATCTTCGCCTCCGACCGGGTGAAGAACTTCATGAAGGCCCTGGGTATGCAGCCTGGCGAAGCGATCGAGCATCGCATGGTGACCAACGCCATCGAGAAGGCCCAGCGCAAGGTCGAAGGTCGCAACTTCGACATCCGCAAGCAATTGCTGGAGTTCGACGACGTCAACAACGAACAGCGTAAAGTGATCTATCACATGCGTAACAGTTTGTTGGCTGCCGACGACATTGGCGAAACCATCGCCGATTTCCGCCAGGAAGTGCTCAACGCCACCGTCAGCGCGCACATTCCGCCGCAATCGTTGCCCGAACAATGGGACATTGCCGGTCTGGAAGCCTCGTTGCGCAGCGACTTTGGCGTGTCGTTGCCGGTCCAGCAGTGGCTGGACGAAGACGATCACCTGTACGAAGAGACCCTGCGCGAGCGGCTGCTGGCCGAGCTGATCGCCGCGTACAACGAGAAAGAAGACCAGGCCGGTGCCGAGGCACTGCGCTCCTTCGAGAAACAGATCGTGCTGCGGGTGCTGGACGACCTGTGGAAAGACCACTTGTCGACCATGGATCACCTGCGCCACGGTATCCACCTGCGCGGTTATGCCCAGAAGAACCCGAAGCAGGAATACAAGCGCGAGTCGTACACGCTGTTCTCCGAGCTGCTGGATTCGATCAAGCGCGATTCGATCCGTGTGCTGTCCCACGTTCAGGTTCGCCGCGAAGATCCGGCCGAAGAAGAAGCCCGTTTGCGTCAGGAGGCCGAGGCCCTGGCGGCGCGCATGCAGTTCCAGCACGCCGAAGCCCCTGGGTTGGAAGCGACCCAGGCCACTGAAGAAGGTGTTGACGTTGATGTCGCCCTGGCGACCGCGCCGGTGCGCAACGAGCAGAAGCTGGGCCGTAACGAACTGTGCTACTGCGGTTCGGGCAAGAAATACAAGCATTGCCACGGGCAGATTCAATAACGCCCGTTTCAAACGCTGAATGACCTGCGCCGCGACCGGTTAACACCGTCGCGGCGTTTTGCCATTTGATTCTCCGTCTCGACGAAGACGGTACAGACATAAATTATTAAGGAGCGCATTCATGGCTGTTGGTCTTGGTCCGTTGCCAACGTTGCACCCGGTTGCCGGTTTTGAACTCGGTATTGCCTCTGCGGGCATCAAGCGTCCGGGACGCAAGGATGTGGTTGTCATGCGCTGTGCCGAGGGTTCGACGGTGGCCGGCGTGTTCACCCTCAATGCCTTCTGCGCCGCTCCGGTCATCCTGGCCAAACAACGTGTGCAAGGACCGGTGCGTTATCTGCTGACCAACACCGGCAATGCCAATGCCGGCACCGGTGCGCCAGGTCTGGCCGCCGCCGAGCGTACGTGCGCCAAGCTGGCTGAACTGACCGGTGTCGACGCGGCCCAGGTGCTGCCGTATTCCACTGGCGTGATCGGTGAGCCACTGCCGGTCGAGAAGATCGAAGGCGCGTTGCAGGCCGCTCTCGATGACCTGTCGGAGAACAACTGGGCGGCTGCCGCTACCGGCATCATGACCACCGACACCCTGCCCAAGGGCGCGAGCCGCCAGTTCCAGCACGATGGCGTGACCGTTACCGTTACGGGCATCAGCAAGGGTGCCGGCATGATTCGCCCGAACATGGCGACCATGCTCGGCTATATCGCCACCGACGCCAAGGTGTCCCGCCAGGTGTTGCAGGACCTGATGCTCGACGGCGCCAACAAGTCGTTCAACCGCATCACCATCGACGGTGATACCTCCACCAACGACTGCTGCATGCTGATCGCCACCGGCAAGGCCAACCTGCCGGAGATCACCGAAGCCAGCGGCCCACTGTTTGCGGCCCTGAAGCAGGCCGTGTTCGAGGTGTGCATGGAAGTGGCACAGGCCATCGTCCGTGACGGTGAAGGTGCGACAAAATTCGTGACCGTGCAGGTCAACGGGGGTGGCAACCACCAGGAATGCCTGGACGTCGGCTACACCGTGGCGCATTCGCCGCTGATCAAGACGGCACTGTTCGCTTCCGACCCGAACTGGGGTCGCATCCTCGCAGCCGTCGGCCGTGCCGGCGTGCCGGACCTGGACGTAAGCAAGATCGACGTTTTCCTGGGGGAAGTCTGCATTGCCAGCCAGGGGGCGCGTGCGGCCACCTACACCGAGGCCCAGGGCGCGGCGGTGATGCAGCAGGAAGAGATCACCATCCGTATCGAGTTGGGACGGGGTGATTGCAGCGAGACGATCTGGACCACTGACCTGTCCCATGAGTACGTCAAGATCAACGCTGAGTATCGGACTTAACAGGGCTTGGGACCGAGGTGCGCCTATCGCGAGCAGGCTCGCTCCCACAGGGAGTCGGTGGTGTGAATACTATTTAAGCCACTCAACAAGTCCCTTGTGGGAGCGAGCCTGCTCGCGATGGCGGCGGTGCGGTTGCACACTTTTCAGGTGGAACTGCCCGAGGTGAATGCGGCCCAAGTCGAAACCCGTTATCAATGGCCGGCGCTCAAGGTGTGGCAGGCGGCCGGCCTGGAGGACACTGCGCGGTGAAACGAGTACATGTAGCGGCAGCGGTCATTCGTGACGCTGCCGGCAAGATCCTGATCGCCCGGCGTGCCGATACTCAGCACCAGGGGGGGCTATGGGAGTTTCCCGGTGGCAAGGTGGAGGCGCACGAGTCTGTCCAGACGGCCCTGGCTCGGGAGCTTCGGGAAGAACTGGGCATCCTGGTCACTGCCGCCCGTCCCTTGATCAAGGTGCGTCACGATTACCCGGACAAGCAGGTGTTGCTGGATGTCTGGGAGGTATCGGCGTTTACCGGCGAGCCTCATGGCGCCGAGGGGCAACCGTTGGCCTGGGTCACGGCCCGTGATCTGTCCAGCTATGAATTCCCGGCGGCCAACCAGCCGATTGTCGCGGCGGCGCGTTTGCCCGGCGATTATCTGATTACCCCGGAAGGTCTTGAAACGCCGGCCCTGTTGCGAGGTATCCAGAAGGCTATCGCGGGTGGGATCAAACTGGTCCAACTGCGCGCGCCCAACGGCTACGACCCGCAATACCGCGACCTGGCGGTGGATGCGGTGGGGTTATGTGCCGGCAAGGCCCAACTGATGCTCAAGGGACCCTTCGAATGGCTGGGGGATTTCCCCTCCGCCGGTTGGCACATCACCGCCGCGCAACTGCGCAAGCACGCGGGGGCTGGTCGACCCTTCGGCAAGGAGCGCTGGTTGGCGGCGTCCTGCCACAACGCCGAAGAGCTGTCCCTGGCGCAACAGATGGACGTGGACTTCGTAACGCTCTCGCCCGTTCAGCCGACGCAGACCCATCCCGAGGCCCTGCCGTTGGGGTGGGAAGAGGCTTCGCGGTTGATCGAGGGGTTCAACAAGCCGGTCTATCTGCTGGGTGGGGTGGGGCCGGGTGAGCGGCAACAAGCCTGGGAGGCCGGAGCTCAGGGTGTGGCGGGGATTCGGGCGTTTTGGCCTGAGGGATGATCTACCGCGTGGCTGATGAACTCTTCGCGAGCAAGCCCGCTCCCACAGTTGACTGAGTTCTTCAGGAAGAACGCGCTTCAACTGTGGGAGCGGGCTTGCTCGCGAAGACGGCCTGACAGGTAATGGATTTCAGTGATCAATCTCCAGGCCTGGCCGCCGCCTCCCAAAGTACCTCGGCAACACCCTGGCGTCGGGCAATCACCCTGGCCGCCACGAACAATAAGTCCGACAACCGATTGATATAAGCCAACCCCGGCCCCGCCAGCGGTTCGACGGCATTCAATTGCTGACAACGGCGCTCGGCGCTGCGGGCCAGGCTGCGGCAGACATGAGCCTGGGCCACCAGGACCGAGCCGCCGGGCAGGATGAAATTCTCCAGCGGCCCCAGCTCTTCATTCCATACATCGATCGCCGCTTCCAGGCGCTCGACCTCCGTCGTGTTCAGGGCTTGATAGGCTGGCATGGCCAGTTCACCGCCCAGGTCGAACAGCCGGTGCTGGCAGGGGGCGAGCACTTCGCTGACTTCATTCAGTGCCGGGCAGCGGGCTGATTCGGTGGCAAGTCCGGCCAGCAACAATCCCAACTGACTGTTGAGCGTATCCACTTCGCCGATGGCCTCGATCCGTGGATGATCCTTGGTCACGCGACGGCCATCGCCCAGCCCGGTTTCACCCTTGTCGCCGGTGCGGGTGTATATCTTCGACAGGCGAAACCCCATGTTCAGCGCTCCAGTAGCTTGTTTTCTTGCGGCACCACCGAAGTACCCGCCAAGGGCAGGCGCAGGGTGAAGCAGGTGCCCTGGCCCGGCGCCGACTGTACTTCCATCTGGCCCTTGTGGTTGTTGGTGATGATGAAATACGACACGGACAAGCCCAGGCCGGTGCCCTGGCCGACTTCCTTGGTGGTGAAGAACGGCTCGAAGGTGCGCTTGCGCACGTTTTCGCTCATGCCGATTCCGTTGTCCTCGACCTGGATTTCCGCCCAGGGCGGATTCAACCGGGTGCGCAGGATGATGCGCCCGGGTTCGCTGTTGTCCTGGCGCTGATGGATCGCCTGGGCAGCATTTTTCAACAGATTGAGCAGTACCTGTTCCAGCTCGTTGGCCGTGCCGGGCACAGGCCCCAGGTTCGGGTCGAACTGGCGGATGATCGCCTGGCCCTTGAAGTCGAAGCCGATGGTCAGGTCGAAGTCGTTTCCGGCGATCTCCACCGCCTGGTCAATCAGCGCCGGCAGGTCGCAGGGGGCCATCTGTCGGGTGCTGCGACGGCTGAAACTGAGCATATGGGTGACGATTTTCGCCGCCCGGGCACCGGCCTGCTGGATGCCATCGAGCAGGTGCGGAATGTCCCGGCCTTCGAGGTAGCGGTTGACCACTTGCAATTCGATACCCAATTGTTCGGCCTGTTCGAGGTTCTTGGGCAGCTCAGGCGAAAGGCGGCGACGAATGTTCTGCACGTTGTGCAGGATCGCCCCCAGCGGGTTGTTGATCTCATGGGCCATGCCGGCGGCGAGGCCGCCGACGGAGAGCATCTTTTCCGACTGCACCATCATTTCTTCCAGCGACAGGCGCTGGGTGATGTCATCGATGCGGATCACCACCCCGCGCCCGGCGCCACCCATCAGTGGGTAGAAGGTCAGGGCGTAATGCCGGGCTTCATCGTCCTTGGTCCAGGTGACGCGTTCGATCTTGGCGACCGTGTGCTGCTCGACCGTCTGCTTGAGTTGCGGCAGGTAGGGCTTGAGCGGTTCGAAGGCGAGGAAGATCGGTTGATTCAATGCTTCGTCCAGCCGCGTACCGGAGAGGGCGCTGGCTTCCTGGTTCCACTGGGTCACGTAGAGCTGTTCATCCAGGGCGATCAGCGCCGACGGCATGGAGTCGATGATGCTGTTGAGGTAATTCTGGAAGCCCGTGAGCTTTTTCTCGATCTTGCTGCGTACCTGGACTTCCAGCTCCAGCTTGCGATTGGTGTGCCGGGTTTCTTCCGCAAGACCCTGGGCCTGGTCATAGGCGGCCTGGGAATCGTCCCGTGCGCGTTTGAGCTGCTGCTCCCGAGCCTCGATCCGTGACAGCATGGTGTTGAACGCTTCGGCCAGGCTGCCGATTTCGTCATGGTTGCCCCGGGCGGCGCGCAGGGAATAGTTCTCCTCGCGGGTGACCTGGCGGGACAGTTCTTCAAGTTGATGAATCGGCTGGGTAATCAGGCGCTTGATCTGCTGGGCGATGACCAGCCACAGCAGCACGCTGAAAATGAGGATGCCCAGACTTGCGGTCAGGGTGCCGGTGTAGAACGCCGTGGGCAGTTCGCTGCTGGCGACCAGCAGCAAGTGCCCCGGCGCCTTGCCAGGGCGAGGTAGGGTAATGACCTGGTTGCTGCGGAATTCGCCGGCCTGCCAGGCCTGCATATTGCGGAAATGGTCCGGTAGCTTGAGCTTTTCGCCCTGTTGCAGTTGCGCCAGGCGATCGCCTTCGCCGTCATACAGGGCCGCCGCTCGCAGGGGCGCGTAATTGTTGAGTTCATCGAGCAGACGCCTGGCGTTTTGTGGCGATTTCAGGGCATCGGAGATCAGGCTCGGGTTGGCGATCAACCTGCCGATGGTCTGCAAGGCCTGAGGGGCCATGCTTTCCTGGGAAATGTAATAGGCGGCGCTGATAAAGGTCAGGTTGGCCACCAGCAGGACGGTGGTCAGCAATACCAACAGGGCGGCCAGCAGTTTCTGGCCGACCGGCAGGTTTTCAAGGCGTTGGCGCAATGGCATCAGACTCGTCGCAAAAAAGGAATACGAGGCCAGCGTAGCCGCTGCTCAGTCGCTGGGCAATCCGAGGTTATCCAGGTAAGCGACCAGCCGCTGGCGCAGTTGCTCCAGGTGAGGCACGGCCAGCTGGTGTCGTTGGGCGACCTTGCAGGCGTGGCCGAGCAGGTAGCTGATTTCGGTGCGGCGCTGTCGGGCGACGTCTTGGTACATCGACGAGTAATTGGCGGCGGTGGCCTGGATCACTCGCTCGACTTCCGGCTGCAGTTCTTCGGCGGCGGCTGGCTGGCCGCAGCGTTCGAGCAGATCGGTCAGTTCCGCGCACAGGGTCGCCACTTCGCAGCGATGGTCCTGCAAGCCGCCATTTTTGCACTGATGCAGCACAGTCAGCGGATTGATCGCACAGTTGAGGGCCAGTTTGCGCCAGAGTCGGGTGAGGATATCGGCGCTCCATTCGTGGGGGATGCCGGCGGCGGTCAGGTCCTCCAGCCAGATCGGCGCGACGGGGCGGGTGGGGTCCCCCAGCCACGTATAACCATGACCGGCGAACACGACGCGCCAATCGCCGTCACGAAAGGCGCCCTCGGTGCTGGAGGCACTGATGCAACGCGCCAGTGGGACGCGGTTTGCCACCGCGTCCTGGCTACCGAGACCGTTCTGCAGCAGGATCAGCTCCGAGTCCGCGTCGAGGCGGTGGGCCACAGAGTTCACGGCTTCCACTGCATCATAGGCCTTGCAGGCCAGCAGCAGACGCTTGATCGGTTCGGGGCTCTCTGCCGTTTCGCCTGGAACCGGATAGCACTGTGATTGGCCCTGTTCCACCAATGTCAGGCCTCCGGCGGCTCGATAGGCCTGCAATCGGTCTTCATTGCGCAACACCAGTCGCACCGGCAGCCCGGCCCGAGCCAGGCGCGCCGCCCATAACGTACCGAGGCTGCCGGCCCCCAGGACATGCCAGGTCGTGGACATCAGTTTTTCACTCGGTTTGGCAAAGGCATCTGAGGGCTCGCGGTATGGGTTGAAAAGACTCGTTATAATGAGCGCGATTTTAACCACAAGCCAAGCGCGCGCCGCCCGCCCGCCTTTATTACTGAGTACTGGGTACTGAGTTACTGGGCTACTGGCGCGCCTTTTCATTATTGGAGAACACTACATGCCGTCATTCGACGTGGTATCCGAACTCGACAAACACGAGGTCACCAACGCGGTGGAAAACGCCGTCAAGGAACTCGACCGTCGTTATGACCTCAAGGGCAAGGGCAGCTTCGAGTTCAAGGACAAGGAATTGACCGTCAACCTCACCGCCGAAGCCGAGTTCCAGCTCGAGGCGATGATCGACATCCTCAAGCTTGCGTTGGTCAAGCGCAAGATCGACGTGCAGTGCCTCGAGGTCAAGGACGCCTATGCTTCGGGCAAAGTCATGAAGCAGGAAGCCGTGCTCAAGGAAGGCATCGACAAGGAACTGGCGAAGAAAATCGTCGCCCATATCAAGGACGCCAAACTCAAGGTACAGGCCGCCATCCAGGGCGAGCAGGTGCGGGTGACCGGCAAGAAGCGTGACGACTTGCAGGAAGCCATCGCTGCCTTGCGCGGCAAGGAGTTCGGCATGCCGCTGCAATTCAATAACTTCCGCGACTGATATCAATTGTTCGCATGACCGTGGCGAGGGGGCGTGCACCCACGCCACGAACGGGAAAAGGAGAACACGATGGACTTGAACGCTGAAGTTGACCACCTAGTGAAGGTTTCCCAGGCCTGGATACCGATGATCATGGAATACGGCAGCCGTGTGTTGCTGGCGATCATCACCCTGGCCATTGGCTGGTGGCTGATCAACAAGGTGACACAGAAACTGGGCGCGTTGCTGGCGCTGCGTAATGCTGACCTGGCGCTGCAAGGGTTTATCAGTACCCTGGCGAACATCATTCTGAAGATACTGCTGGTCGTCAGCGTCGCTTCGATGATCGGTGTGGAGACCACCTCGTTCGTCGCTGCCATCGGTGCCGCCGGCCTGGCGATTGGCCTGGCCTTGCAGGGCAGCCTCGCGAATTTCGCCGGTGGCGTGTTGATCCTGTTGTTCCGCCCGTTCCGCATTGGCGACTGGATCGAAGCCCAAGGCGTTGCCGGTACGGTGGACAGCATCCAGATCTTCCACACCGTGCTGCGCACCGGTGACAACAAGACCGTAATCGTGCCCAACGGCAATCTGTCGAACGGCATCATCACCAACACCAACCGCCAACCGACCCGCAAAGTGGTGTTCGATGTGGGCGTGGATTACCAGGCCGACCTGCAAAAGGCCCGGCAGGTATTGCTGGACCTTGCAAAGGATGAGCGCGTATTGGCCGATCCGGCGCCCGAGGCGGTGATTTCCACCCTGGGCGACAGTTCGATCACGGTATCGTTGCGTATCTGGGTCAAGACGGCGGATTACTGGAACGTGATGTTCATGCTCAATGAACAGGCGCGGGACCGTTTGAAGGATGCGGGAATCGATATTCCGTTTCCGCAGCGAGTGATTCGCGTGGTTCAGGACGGGCCACAGGCATAATCCTCTCGCAATGAAAAAGGCCCATCCGAAGATGGGCCTTTTTTTGATTACCGCAAACTGACTTTCGGCAATTACAGAACCGAAATCGGGTAGTCGACGATCAGGCGGAACTCTTTGATGTCGCCTTCACCTTCGTCAGCGTTAGCGTAGTGCCAGGCTTGACGAATACGGAAGGAAAGATCTTTGGCTGGACCGGACTGAACAACGTACTTGGCTTCCAAGTTGGTTTCGTTGTGTTTGCCGTCTTCGCCATACAGGCCGGCGTAAGGGCTGCCTGTTGGAGTGTTGGTACCGTCGATGTCCCAACCTTTGACGTAACGGGTCATGAAGCTCAGACCAGGAACGCCGTACTCGGCCATCTTCAGGTCGTAACGAACCTGGGCAGACTTCTCGTTAGGACCGTTAAAGTCGGAGTACTGGATGGAGTTGGCGAGGAAGATCGAGTCGCCGCCACGGTTGTTCTTGCCTACACCGATGTAATCGAACGGAGTGTCGCCGTTGATTTTCTGGAAGGCCACGGTGATGGTGTGGGCTTTCAGGAACGAGAACGCTGCTGCCAGGGAGAACGCAGTGTTGCTGATGTCACCGGCTTTGGCGCTGCCAGTGTCGGTGGTGCGGTAGATGTTACCGTCCAGGTTCAGCGACTGATCGCCACCCATTGGGATGGTGTAGTTCAGGTTACCGTAGTACTGGTTCCAGATGTCTTCCAGCTGGGCGCCGTAGATCGATGCGCTCAGGTTGTCGGTGATGGAATACTTGCCGCCAGCGTAATCGATGGTGTTGGCCTCTACGCCAGCGTAGGTTGCAAACAGACCGCCGTCACGGGCGTTGCGGTCCTGGCTGGTGGCCGAGTAGAAGTGACCGGCTTCGAGGTCCAGGTCTTTGATTTCGCTGCTCTGCAGTTCAAAACCGCTGGCAGTTTGCGGCAGGACGCGGGAACCACCGATAGCAAACACTGGAGCGGTGCTTGGCTGCTGGTCACCGATTTTCAGTTGGGTCTTGGAGACGCGGAACTTAACGGCTGCGCCAGCTTTGCCCTGGCTGTCGTTGACTTCGCCATCGGCGTCGCGGCTCATGTTGCCAGTGCCGCCGGTGCCGTCGCCACCGTCCAGTTTGACTGCCAGGTAACCGAATGCGTCAATGCCAACGCCAACGGTACCTTGGGTGTAACCAGAGTTGAAGTTACCCCAGATACCCTGGGTCCAGTCTTTTTGATCGGTAGCGCCATCTTTCCGATCACGGTTGAAGTAATAGTTGCGCAACAGCAGTTTGGCGTCAGCGTCTTCAACAAAGCCTTTGGCTTCAGCCTGGTCACTTACAAACGGTGCGGCCGTAGCCATTTGAGTACTGGCTGCTGCAGCAACGGCCAGTGCGATCATGCTCCACTTCATCACGCGCATCGTGATTTGCTCCTTTGGTTTTAGAAGAGTACTGCCGTCCCACCTGTTTTTTTATCTGGGCGGCTCTTTCTTTTTGTGTCGGCGCAAACTTATATCACGCCGACCCTATTGGCGATACTTGCCCATCCAACCTTTCAGCTTCTTTACGACCATGTCGCCAATGGCTCGATCCATGTCGCAATGGGGCTGTTCCGACGCGATCGGAATCGCAACTTGAATGTCGCTTCTTTTTCTTCGGCGTCGGTGTAAAGAGTCCTTGGTTACTGCGCTTGGAGCTCCTTATGGGCAACCCTGCCACGTTATTCATCGGCCTACAGGTTTTCGTTCCGACGGCCCCCTGCAGGCAATGGTTGAGTGAATGCAACAAGCGTGCACAAATCCAAATTTCATTTACATTTTTTTCACATTTTGCGTCTCGGTGTCGTGAAACCTCATGAAAACGGGCCCCAAAAGCCTTGTTTTAAATAGGGTTGACTACCGAGGTGCTCTCGTGTTTCAGGTCTACAAACTCCTCGCGACAACAAAAAACGTTACCGGTTCACCCCGCCGGTGAGTAGATCCCGGATGCTATGTGCACTGAGCGTAGACGCATTGTGCGGTTTTGGTGCAAAAAAAAATCAATGAAATCGCTCAAGATCGGCGCTTGGAAGGTTCATGAAGCGCTCTCCTGTGTTTTTTGGGTGCTGATGCACTGGTTTGGTGCTATCGGGCGATCGGATGTGCAATTCTTCAAGCAGTGCGTGATAGCCGGTTGTTACGCGGTGAACGTTCCGCCATTCGCGGGTATGCTGCGAATATATGTCCTACCCGGGGCTCCTGGCCTCGTGGAACCGGACGGAATCGATAACGAGCGAGGAGTAGGTGCGGTGTTTGCCTTAGATCCACAATTGCAACAAGACACGGTGCCCATCGGCGATTTCCCACTGTGCCGGCTGCTTTTGTCCAACGATTCGAATTACCCGTGGTTCATCCTCGTGCCGCGACGGGAAAATATCAGTGAATTATTTCAGTTGGATGACACTGATCAGCGGCAACTGTGGAAAGAGACAACGGGGTTGGCTGAAACTCTCAAGGATTGCTTTGACGCCGACAAACTGAATGTGGCGACGCTGGGTAATGTCGTCAGCCAGTTGCACATGCATGTTATCGTGCGAAAAAAGGATGATGCGGCCTGGCCGGCGCCAGTCTGGGGCAAGCACCCGGCGCGGCCCTATAATGCAGAACAGGTGATCGCTATCCGTGAACGCTTGCGGGTGGCTCTGACCGATGATTTCAAGTTTATGGAGGGCTGAACCATGAATCTTGAAGAGCGTGTGACCGATCTGGAAACTCGCCTGGCATTTCAGGATGACACTATCCAGGCATTGAACGATGTGCTGGTGGAGCAGCAGCGGGTGGTCGAGCGGCTGCAACTGCAGATGGCGGCCTTGCTCAAGCGACAGGAAGAAATGGCCGGGCAATTCGAATCCGTCGAAGAAGAGGCCCCGCCGCCCCACTATTGATGATCCGGCCGGATGGCAGGCAAAAAAAACCGCGAGCAGCCAGGCTGCATCGCGGTTTTTTTACGCCTGGAATCAGCGGCGCGGTAACGCTGCGATCACATCTTCGGCCTGCAGGCCCTTGTCGCGGTGCATCACGGAGAACTCCACGCGCTGGCCCTCGACCAGTACGCGGTGACCTTCGCCACGAATGGCCCGGAAATGCACGAAGATATCATCGCCGGAGTCACGGGAAATAAAGCCG
Organism: Pseudomonas uvaldensis; assembly: GCF_021271205.1. GTDB lineage: Bacteria > Pseudomonadota > Gammaproteobacteria > Pseudomonadales > Pseudomonadaceae > Aquipseudomonas > Aquipseudomonas uvaldensis. The sequence goes on along the minus strand of NZ_JAIWKS010000004.1, from coordinate 249,489 downwards.
AACCCCTTGGAGGTGTTGAACCATTTAACAGTGCCGGTATCGCGGTTCGACATGTCGTAATGCTGTGGCGCGGCAGCCGGCGACGACTTCTTGTAGAAGCTGACGGCCAGTTGCAATGCCACCGCGAGCAGCGCCGCGGTGAGGCTGAACAGAATAGCCGGATGACCGGCGATTTCCGGCAGAGGCGCGAGCAGGCTCAGGGTTTGCAGGGCGACGGCCAGTACCAGCAATGCACTGACCAGGTTTTGCAGTTGATGGCGTGGACCTTTGTGCCAATGGGGGATGACAGGTGCGAGGATCAGGTTGAGCAGGCCGAAAAAGGCCAGGTAAAGCGCGTCAGGGTGTTGCAGGTAGGGTGTGGCTTCGGAACCCAGGCTAGGAATGAAGGACAGCAGCAAGGCAGCTGCGCCCATTAGCAAGTGGACGATTTTCAACATTTTGATTGGCTCACGGTTTAGACAGATCACAAGGAAGAGCTGCTCGGGGACGGTTCGCTTCGGAACGATGAGAGGCGTTGGACACGTACCCGAATCAGCCTATGCGCCACACCCGGGAAAATAAGCGTGGCGACACACTGCCTATTTAACAGTAAAGCCGGGGCCTTCTCAAACTCGTTGCGGGCGGGGGCTGCGCTGTTCGTCGGCCCGAAAGCCGGGCGGGTTCTTGAAGGTCTCTGTCAAAGGGCGTTGAATTTCCCGGTACCCCGGCGTGTCAGTTCAGGGAGTGCAGGCGATTTGTCGCAGGGGGCGGGCGGTAACACCCGCTAAAGTGACAGAACAGCTGTTCTATTTATCCCGTCAGGAGATCAATCAACATGGCAATAGATATCGGTATCAGTGAAGAAGATCGCAAATCCATTGTCGACGGACTGTCACGTCTGCTATCGGACACCTATGTGTTGTATCTGAAGACTCACAATTTTCACTGGAACGTCACGGGCCCCATGTTCCGGACCCTGCATTTGATGTTCGAGGAGCAATACAACGAGCTGGCGCTGGCGGTGGATCTCATTGCCGAGCGAATCCGTGCCCTCGGCTTTCCCGCGCCGGGAGCCTATTCCGTGTATGCGCGCCTGTCGTCCATCAAGGAGGAGGAGGGCGTGCCGAGCGCCGAAGACATGATCCGGCAATTGGTGGAGGGCCAGGAAGCAGTGACACGCACCGCTCGCGGTATTTTCCCTTTGCTGGACAAGGTCAGCGACGAGCCTACCGCCGATCTGTTGACCCAGCGTATGCAGGTGCATGAAAAAACGGCGTGGATGTTGCGTTCGCTGCTGGACGAACGGTGAGCGTTGCGCGGGCGATGATGTGCTGCTCGGCATCATCGTCCGCCTGGGGTGGCTGCTGGTTTCCTTCGTATCAGGCTTTTCGATCAGTCGACAGGCTTCCTCTGGGGTAACCCATCGTGTGTAGGACGACGTAAATCCTCGCCGGCTTGCTGTTGGCTTGTCCTACGTTGATGGTCATAAAGTCATCTGGATCTTACGACCCCCATTGAGCTTCCATGGGCTGACAGATTGATTGTTGTGACTGAGAGGTTCGTATGGCAAAGGAGTGTCAGCGGTATGATTCAAGGAAAAGAAACCAGGGAGGGTGCGCAGGGGCGCTACCAGGCCATTCATGTCGACCCGTTCGTCAGCGGCTTCGACATGCAGCTGGCCCGGCCTCTGTCCCGCTCCATCCGCCTGAACGGATTCGCCACCTGCCTGCGGCTGGAGCAGGTCTACTGGGACATCCTCCGGGATATGGCGCAGCTCAACAATTGCTCGATCAGTACCCTGTTATCCCACGTGGACAGGGAGGTGCACCTGCGTCATGGCGGAGTGCGCAACTTCAGCGGGTTGGTGCGTGTGGTCTGCGTCGTACACAGCCTGAAGGAGGCAGGGATGGAGGTTGTAGAACGCCACTGGCGTGGTACGCCGCCCGCTGGTGACTGAGCAGGAAAGCAGATGAATGCTTGCGGGGGTGTTCCCGATACGTTTGCCCTTTCCAGGAAAACGAATCGGGAACACCCCCTACGGCTGCACAGGCTGCATTTAATGGATATAATCCCGCTCTTTGCCGCAAAGCCCAGCTTTTGCGTGAGTAACCTGATCGCCGAGACAACCTCCCATGCCGATGTACGACTATCAATGTGCTTCCTGTGGTCATCAGATGGAAGTCATTCAAAAGATCAGCGAGGCACCGCTGGTCGACTGCCCTGCCTGCCAGGCGCCGGAACTGAAAAAGATGCTGTCCATGCCGGGGTTTCGCCTTGGCGGCACTGGCTGGTATGAAACCGACTTCAAGACCGGCGCCAAGAAGAACCTGGCCGGTGGCGACAAAGCTGACTGAGTTGAACACGCGCGGGTCCCTGCACGGGCAGGGCCTCCAACCGAATGTCGAATTACGAGAAGTGAAACCACTACCATGATGCGCAGCCATTATTGCGGCCAACTGAACGAAAGCCTGGAAGGTCAGGAAGTTACTCTTTGCGGATGGGTCCATCGTCGCCGTGACCATGGCGGGGTGATTTTCCTCGATATCCGTGATCGTGAAGGCCTGGCCCAGGTGGTGTTCGACCCGGACCGCGCTGAAACCTTCGCCACGGCCGACCGCGTGCGCAGTGAGTACGTCGTCAAGATCACCGGCAAGGTGCGTCTGCGCCCGGCTGGCGCTGGCAACGCCAACATGGCGTCCGGCATGATCGAAGTGCTGGGCTATGAGTTGCAGGTGCTCAACGAAGCGGAAACCCCGCCGTTCCCGCTCAACGAATATTCCGACGTAGGCGAGGAAACCCGCCTGCGCTATCGCTTCATCGACCTGCGTCGTCCGGAAATGGCCGAGAAGCTGCGTCTGCGTTCGCGCATGACCACCAGCATCCGTCGCTACCTGGACGAGAACGGCTTCCTCGACGTCGAAACGCCGATCCTGACCCGCGCCACGCCGGAAGGCGCCCGTGACTACCTGGTGCCGAGCCGTACCCACCCCGGCAGCTTCTTCGCCTTGCCGCAATCGCCGCAGCTGTTCAAGCAATTGCTGATGGTGGCTGGCTTCGACCGTTACTACCAGATCGCCAAGTGCTTCCGCGACGAAGACCTGCGTGCCGACCGTCAGCCTGAGTTCACTCAGATCGACATCGAGACCAGCTTCCTCGACGAAAAAGACATCATGGGCCTGACCGAGGGCATGATCCGCAACCTGTTCAAGGAAGTGCTGGGCCTGGAATTCGGTGAGTTCCCGCACATGACCTTCGAGGAGGCCATGCGCCGCTATGGTTCCGACAAGCCGGACCTGCGTATTCCGCTGGAACTGGTGGACGTGGCCGACCAGCTCAAGGAAGTCGAATTCAAGGTCTTCAGCGGCCCGGCCAACGATCCGAAAAGCCGCGTGGCCGCCTTGCGCGTGCCGGGCGGGGCAAGCATGCCGCGCAGCAAGATCGACGACTACACCAAGTTCGTCGGCATCTACGGTGCCAAGGGCCTGGCGTACATCAAGGTCAACGAGCGCGCCAAAGGCGTCGAAGGCTTGCAGTCGCCGATCGTCAAGAACATCCCCGAAGCCAACCTGAACGTGATCCTCGATCGCGTCGGCGCGGTCGATGGCGACATCGTGTTCTTCGGTGCCGACAAGGCCAAGATCGTCAGCGAAGCCTTGGGCGCGCTGCGTATCAAGGTCGGTCATGATCTGGAGCTGTTGACCTGCGAGTGGGCGCCGATGTGGGTCGTTGACTTCCCGATGTTCGAAGAAAATGACGACGGCAGCTTCTCCGCGCTGCACCACCCGTTCACCGCACCCAAATGCTCGCCTGAAGAGCTGGAAGCCAGTCCGGCGACTGCCTTGTCCCGTGCATACGACATGGTCCTGAACGGCACCGAGCTGGGTGGCGGTTCGATCCGTATCCATCGCAAGGAAATGCAACAGGCGGTCTTCCGTCTGCTGGGTATCGACGAAGCGGAACAGGAAGAGAAATTCGGCTTCCTGCTCGATGCGCTGAAGTACGGTGCACCGCCCCACGGTGGCCTGGCCTTCGGCCTGGACCGCCTGGTGATGCTGATGACCGGCGCCCAGTCGATCCGTGAAGTGATCGCGTTCCCTAAAACCCAGAGCGCGGCCGATGTCATGACCCAGGCGCCGGGTGAGGTGGATGCCAAGGCTCTGCGCGAGCTGCACATTCGCCTGCGTGAACAGCCAAAGGCTGAGTAAGGCTGGCACCTGAGGGCGCATCTTCGGATGCGCCTTTTCATTGGTGTCGATATTTCCGATTGCCGGCGGCTGCGCAAGGGCAGGGCCGGCAATGTTTCAAGAAAACGGAGCGAGTTATGGCAGGTCATTCCAAGTGGGCGAACATCAAGCACCGCAAAGAACGTCAGGATGCCAAGAGGGGCAAGATCTTTACCAAGTGGATCCGTGAGCTGACGGTCGCGGCCCGCCAGGGTGGCGGTGATCCGGGTTCCAACCCGCGCTTGCGTCTGGCCCTGGACAAGGCGCTGGGTGCGAACATGAGCCGCGACATCATCGACCGGGCCATTGCCAGGGGAGCGGGTGCGACCGAGGCTGACAACGTTGAAGAGCTGACCTACGAAGGTTACGGTCCGGGCGGCGTGGCAGTGATGGTCGAATGCATGACCGACAACCGGAACCGTACCGCGGCGGCCGTGCGTCATGCCTTCAGCAAATGCGGCGGCAACCTGGGCACTGACGGTTCGGTGGCCTATCTGTTCGAGCGCAAGGGGCAGATCAGCTTCGCGCCAGGCCTCGATGAGGACGCCCTGACGGAGGCAGCCCTTGAAGCCGACGCAGACGACGTGGTCGGCCACGAAGACGGCTCGTTCGACGTGTTCACATCGTTCGCCAGTTTCTATGCCGTGCGCAACGCGCTGGAGGCTGCCGGGTTCAAGCCGGCCGATGCGGAAATCGTCATGCAGCCGACCACCAGCGCCGAACTGGATCTGGAAGGCGCTGAAAAGGTGCTCAAGCTGATCGACATGCTTGAAGACCTGGATGATGTACAGAACGTCTACTCGAACGCCGATATTCCTCAGTCGGTGGCTGAACAGCTAGGATGATTTGTAGTCGCCACGTTCAAATGTGAGAGCGAGCCTGCTCGCGATAGCGATAGAACTGCCTGCAAAAATGTTGCAGGGAGGCCGCCATCGCGAGCAGGCTCGCTCCCACAGATTCCTCACAGGCTTCAGCCATTTCTCTTCAACCTGCAGGCGCTATGACTCTAATCCTTGGCATCGATCCCGGTTCGCGCATCACTGGCTATGGCGTGGTTCGCGACACCGGACGCGGTTGCGTGTACGTGGCCTCCGGCTGTATCCGTACCGGCGCCGGTGAATTGCATGAGCGCCTGCAGATCGTTTATCGCGGCGTGCGCGAAGTCATCCAGACCTACGGCCCGGTCACCATGGGCATCGAAAAGGTTTTCATGGCCCGCAACGCCGATTCGGCTCTGAAGCTGGGGCAGGCCCGGGGCGCGGCGATTGTTGCCGGTGCCGAGGAAAGCCTGGAAATTGCCGAGTACACCGCTACCCAGGTCAAGCAGGCAGTCGTCGGAACGGGGGCGGCGAACAAGGAGCAGGTGCAGATGATGGTGATGCATTTGCTGAAGTTGGTCAGCAAGCCGCAGATCGACGCTTCCGATGCTCTGGCGATTGCCATTTGTCATGCGCATACGCGGTCCAGCCTCATGCCTCACGGCTTGGGGACTGCACGCAGTCGTGGCGGGCGCCTGCGTCTCTGATAGCATCGGCGCAATCATTCATGAGCCTGGGCATCGAACACCTGTATTGTTGGCGTTCTGTCCAGGTTTTCACTTTGCCAGCCGGCGGCTGGCCAACGCCCAAGGATCTGAAACGTGATTGGACGCTTGCGCGGCACTCTGGCTGAAAAGCAGCCGCCGCACCTGATTCTGGATGTAAACGGGCTGGGCTATGAGCTGGAAGTGCCCATGACCACGCTGTACCGTCTGCCGTCGGTCGGCGAGCCGCTGACACTGCACACCCATCTGGTCGTACGAGAAGATGCGCAGTTACTGTACGGTTTCGTCGGCAAGCGCGAGCGAGACTTTTTTCGTGAACTGATCCGTCTCAATGGTGTGGGGCCGAAACTGGCCCTGGCCTTGATGTCGAGCCTGGAAGTCGACGAGCTGGTGCGTTGCGTTCAGTCCCAGGACACCTCCGCATTGACCAAGGTACCGGGCGTGGGCAAGAAAACCGCCGAACGCCTGCTGGTCGAGCTCAAGGATCGGTTCAAGGCCTGGGAGGCTGTGCCGGCCATGTTTGCCCTGGTGCCGAACCAGCCGGACGCGCCCGCGCCTGTCATCAGTGCCGAGAGCGATGCGGTCAGTGCGCTGATCTCCCTGGGCTACAAGCCGCAGGAAGCCAGCAAGGCCGTTTCCGCCATCAAGGAAAAGGGCCTGAGCAGCGAGGAAATGATTCGTCGCGCCCTGAAGGGGATGATTTAAGTGATTGAAGCCGATCGTCTGATCGCCGCCACGGGTGGCCCCCGTGACCGCGAGGAAATCCAGGACCGTGCGATTCGCCCTGTCAGCCTGGCCGATTACATCGGCCAACCGACCGTGCGCGAGCAGATGGAACTGTTCATCCAGGCGGCCCGTGGGCGCAGCGAATCGCTGGACCACACCCTGATCTTCGGCCCACCGGGCCTGGGCAAGACCACCCTGGCAAACATCATCGCTCAGGAAATGGGCGTGTCGATCAAGAGCACATCGGGACCTGTCCTCGAGCGACCGGGGGACCTGGCGGCACTACTGACCAACCTCGAGCCGCATGACGTGCTGTTCATCGACGAGATCCACCGGCTGTCGCCCATCGTCGAGGAAGTGCTGTACCCGGCCATGGAGGATTTTCAGCTCGACATCATGATCGGCGAGGGGCCGGCGGCGCGTTCCATCAAGCTGGACCTGCCACCTTTCACCCTGGTGGGCGCCACCACCCGAGCCGGCATGCTGACCAACCCGCTGCGTGACCGTTTCGGCATCGTCCAGCGGCTGGAGTTCTACAGCAATGCGGACCTGGCGACGATTGTCAGTCGCTCGGCGGGCATTCTCGGGTTGCCGCTGGATCCGGAGGGGGCCTATGAGGTGGCCCGTCGCGCCCGAGGGACGCCGCGGATCGCCAACCGTTTGTTGCGCCGGGTGCGGGATTTTGCCGAGGTCCGCGCCAAGGGTCATATCACCAAGTCGATTGCCGACCTGGCGTTGAACCTGCTGGACATCGACGAACGGGGTTTCGATCATCAGGACCGGCGCCTTCTGCTGACCATGATCGAGAAATTCGACGGTGGGCCGGTGGGCGTGGACAGCCTCGCGGCAGCCATCAGCGAAGAGCGCCATACCATCGAGGATGTGCTGGAACCTTATCTGATCCAGCAAGGCTATATCATGCGTACCCCGCGCGGGCGTGTGGTGACGCGGCATGCCTATCTGCACTTTGGTTTAAACATCCCGACACGAATGGGTGAGATGCCGACGGTAGACGAATTCCTCGATGCCGTGGACGATTGACCGACCTCCGTGCAGCGACTTTTTTGCGGTTCGTGCTGTCCCAGATCACGCCCGGAGCGTCAATGCACTCGAGAATGAAAAAACAGTTGCCTGGCCGGATTGGCAACCTGAGGAGTAAGCACTAGAGTATGCGCGCGCAAAACGGGCTTGAGTCGTTCGCACATCGCTGTCGCGTTTATTACGAGGACACCGATGCCGGCGGCATCGTTTACTACGTCAATTACCTCAAGTTTATGGAACGGGCTCGAACCGAACGGCTGCGGGGACTGGGTTTCGCCCAATCCGCACTGGCAGGGGAGGACCTGTTATTCGTCGTGCATTCCAGCGAAGCGCGTTATCACGCGCCGGCGCGATTGGACGATGAGCTTCTGGTAACGGCCGATGTCATCGAATTGAACCGTGTCAGCCTGCGCTTCAAGCAGCAAGTGAGGCGGACAACGGATAATGCACTGCTCTGTGAAGGGCAGTTTTTGGTGGCCTGTGTGCGCACCCATAGTTTGAAACCCCGGGCCATTCCCGAAGCTCTACGTACGGCCTTTGCCGGCGTGAGCGGCGCGGGTACACACTCAGAGCAGGAGATAAAGCGTGGAAGCTAACGTCGTCGACCATACCTCCATGTGGAGCCTGGTCAGCAATGCCAGTGTCGTGGTGCAACTGGTAATGCTGACCCTGGTAGCCGCATCGGTGACCTCATGGATCATGATTTTTCAGCGTGGCAACCTGTTGCGCGCCGGTCGCCGTGCCCTGGAGAGCTTTGAAGAGCGCTTCTGGTCCGGTATCGACCTGTCCAAGCTCTACCGCCAGGCGGGCAGCAACCCGGATCCGGACTCGGGCGTCGAGCAGATCTTCCGCGCTGGCTTCAAGGAGTTCTCCCGCTTGCGCCAGCAGCCGGGCGTCGACCCCGAAGCCGTGATGGAAGGCGTGGCCCGCGCCATGCGCGTGGCCATTTCCCGCGAGGAAGAAAAGCTCGAACAGAGCCTGCCATTCCTGGCCACCGTCGGTTCGGTCAGCCCGTACATCGGTCTGTTCGGTACCGTCTGGGGGATCATGAACTCCTTCCGTGGCCTGGCTTCCGCCCAACAAGCGACCCTGGCTACCGTGGCTCCTGGTATCGCCGAGGCACTCGTCGCGACTGCCATTGGCCTGTTCGCGGCCATCCCGGCCGTTATCGCCTACAACCGTTTCGCTGCGCGCAGCGAAACGCTGATCGGCCGCTACTACACCTTCGCCGATGAATTCCAGGCGATCCTGCACCGCAAAGTGCACACCAGCGAAGAATAAGCAGGTATTTCCCGATGGCTTTAATCGCTCGAGCCCGAAACAAGCGCAAGCCGGTCGCCGAGATGAACGTGGTGCCCTACATCGACGTGATGCTGGTGCTGCTGGTCATCTTCATGGTGACCGCGCCCATGCTCAACCAGGGCGTGAAGGTCGATCTGCCCAAGGTTTCCAGCGAAGCCTTGCCGCAGGACAACAACACCCAGGTACTGACCATTTCGATCAAGGCTGACAAGACCTATTACTGGAACCTTGGCAGTGAAGTCGACACCGAGAAGCAGCAGGACCGGGCCATGACCTTGCCGCAGATGACCGATGCGGTGACCAAGATCATCAATAATGGCAACCAGAACGGCAAGCGCACCCAGGTCTTCATCCGCGGTGACAAGACGGTCGACTACGGTGCCGTGATGGGCGCCATGGGAGGCCTGCAGAAAGCCGGGGTCGGTAATGTTGGCTTGATCACCGAGGCCCCCTGATGCAGCAACAGCGAGAGCCGTCCGCCTCGGAAAGCTACTTCTGGCCCAGTGTTTGGGCAATTGGCTTGCATGTGCTGGTGTTCGGCATGCTCTTCGTCAGTTTTTCCATGACACCGGAGCTGCCGCCGGCCAAACCGATCGTGCAGGCGACCCTGTACCAGCTCAAATCCAAGAGCCAGGCCACCACACAGACCAACCAGAAGATCGCCGGTGAGGCGAAGAAGTCTGCCGCACGCCAGACCGAAGTCGAGCAGATGGAGCAGAAAAAGGTCGAGCAGGAAGCGATAAAGGCCGCGGAACAAAAGAAAGAGGAAGCTGCTCAAAAGGCCGAAGAAGCGAAGAAGGCCGACGAGGCCAAGAAAGCTGACGAGGCCCGGAAAGCCGATGAGGCGAAAAAAGCCGCCGAGGCCAAGAAGGCAGAAGAGAAACAATTGGCTGATATAGCCAAGAAGAAAGCCGAAGAAGAAGCCAAGAAAGCCGCGGAAGAAGAGGCCAAGAAGGCGGCCGCTGAAGAGGCGAAGAAGAAGATCGTCGAGGACGCGAAGAAGAAAGCGGCCGAAGACGCCAAGAAGAAAGCTGAAGCTGACGAGGCGAAAAAGAAAATCGCCGAAGACGCGAAGAAGAAAGCCGCCGCCGACGCCGCCAAGAAAAAGGCCCAGGACGCAGCGCGTAAATCCGCCGAAGAGAAAAAGGCCCAGGCCCTGGCAGATTTGCTTTCCGACACGCCGGAGCGCCAGCAGGCCTTGGCCGATGAGCAGGGCGATGAAGTCGCCGGCAGTTTCGATGATCTGATTCGTGCCCGGGCGGCGGAAGGCTGGGCTCGCCCACCTTCGGCGCGCCAAGGCATGACGGTGGTCTTGCAGATCGGCATGTTGCCGGACGGTACGGTGGCCTCGGTCAGCGTGGCCAAGTCCAGTGGCGATGGACCTTTCGATGCTTCGGCGGTTGCAGCGGTCAAGAACATTGGACGATTGACGGAAATGCAAGGAATGAAGCCGAGCGATTTCGCTCCCTATCGTTCATTCAAGATGACATTCACACCTGAGGATCTAGCCTTGTGAGAAACCTTCTTCGATCAATGCTTGTCGTTATCTGCTGCCTGGCAGGGATAGCGATGGCAGAGGAAAAGAACATTCTGGTCACCAGCGGCAGCGACCGGGCCACCCCGATCGCCGTCGTACCGTTCGGCTGGCAGGGCGGCAGTGTCCTGCCGGACGACATGGCGGAAATCATCGGCAACGACCTGCGCAACTCGGGTTACTACGCGCCGATTCCGAAGCAGAACATGATCAGCCTGCCGACCCAGGCCAGCGAAGTCATCTACCGTGACTGGAAGGCCCTGGGCGCCCAGTACATCATGGTCGGCAGCATCGTTCCGGCCGGTGGTCGCCTGCAAGTGCAGTACGCCCTGTTCAATGTCGCCACCGAGCAGCAAGTGCTGACCGGAAGCGTGTCGGGCAGCGTCGACCAACTGCGCGACATGGCGCACTACATTTCCGACCAGTCGTTCGAAAAGCTCACCGGCATCAAGGGCGCGTTCTCTACCCGCATGCTCTATGTGACGGCCGAGCGTTTCTCGGAAAACAACACCCGCTACACGCTGCAACGCTCTGACTACGACGGCGCCCGTGCGGTAACCCTGCTGCAATCCCGTGAGCCGATCCTGTCGCCACGTTTCGCCCCCGATGGCAAGCGTATCGCCTACGTGTCGTTCGAGCAGAAGCGTCCGCGTATCTTCGTGCAGCACATCGATACCGGTCGTCGTGAGCAGATCACCAACTTCGAAGGCCTGAACGGTGCGCCGTCCTGGTCGCCGGACGGTTCGCGCCTGGCGTTCGTACTGTCCAAGGACGGTAACCCGGACGTCTACGTGATGAATCTGGCGTCTCGTTCGATCTCCCGCGTTACCAACGGCCCGGGCATCAACACTGAGCCGTTCTGGGGCAAGGATGGCTCGACCATCTACTTCACCTCCGACCGTGGTGGCAAGCCACAGATCTACAAGACCAGTGCCGGTGGCGGCGGTGCCGAGCGCGTGACTTTCGTCGGTAACTACAATGCCAACCCGAAACTGTCGGCGGATGAAAAGACCCTGGTGATGATCCATCGCCAGGATGGTTTCACTAATTTCAAGGTGGCGGCTCAGGATTTGCAGCGCGGCAGCGTAAAAATCCTAACTGATAGCACTCTGGACGAGTCGCCTACTGTTGCGCCCAACGGCACCATGGTAATCTACGCCACCCGCCAGCAGGGCCGGGGAGTGCTGATGCTCGTGTCCATCAATGGACGCGTGAGGCTCCCGCTTCCTACCGCACAAGGCGAAGTCAGAGAACCGTCCTGGTCCCCTTACCTGAACTGACGCGGCGCAATACGTTTTACTTAACACACTGGGGTTCATTAGGAGTTTCACGATGGAAATGCTGAAGTTTGGTAAATTTGCTGCGCTGGCTCTGGCCATGGCCGTAGCTGTAGGTTGCTCGTCCAAAGGCGGCGACAACGCCGGTGAAGGCGCTGTTGATCCGAACGCTGGTTACGGCGCTAACACTGGTGCAGTTGACGGCTCCCTGAGCGAAGAAGCTGCTCTGCGCGCAATCACCACCTTCTACTTCGAATACGACAGTTCGGACCTGAAGCCAGAAGCCATGCGCTCTCTGGACGTTCACGCCAAAGACCTGAAAGCAAACGGCGCTCGCGTTGTTCTGGAAGGCAACACCGACGAACGTGGTACTCGTGAGTACAACATGGCACTGGGCGAGCGTCGTGCGAAAGCCGTTCAACGCTACCTGGTACTGCAAGGTGTTTCCCCAGCTCAGCTGGAACTGGTTTCCTACGGCGAAGAGCGTCCAGTTGCCACTGGCAACGACGAGCAGTCCTGGGCTCAAAACCGTCGCGTCGAACTGCGTAAGAACTGATTCGTCATGCGAACGTGCCGTCGTGCTGTAACTGTTCTGGCTCTCAGCCTCGCGCCATTCATGGCGTGGGCTGCGGTTCCTGTGGTCGATAACGATTCCGGCTATAACAATAGCGGGGGCAGCTATCCGCCTGCGGGTTACGGTACGAACGGCGCCTATGCCGGGGGAGGAGTTTCGGCTCCTGTCTCGGCACAGGGCGAGCTGTTCAACCAACTGCAGCAAATGCAGGATCAGATTTCACGCCAGCAAGGCGCGATTGAAGTGCTGCAAAACGAAGTATCGCGCATGAAACAGGAGAACCTGGAACGTTACCAGGATCTTGATCGGCGCATAGGAACCGGCGTTGCACCCGCCGCGACTCCTGAGAATTCTCCAGCCGGTGGCGACTTGAACGCCCCCGGTGCCGCAGCGGGCGCAGGGGCAGCCGCTCCGGCAGCACCTGCCGCCAGCGGCGAACCGGCCGATCCGGCGAAGGAAAAGCTCTATTACGATGCCGCCTTCGACCTGATCAAGGCCAAGGATTTCGACAAGGCCAGCCAGGCCTTCGCCGCTTTCCTGCGTAAATACCCGAACAGTCAGTACGCGGGCAATGCCCAATACTGGCTGGGCGAAGTGAACCTGGCAAAGGGCGACCTGCAAGGCGCCGGACAGGCGTTCGCCAAGGTCTCCCAGTTGTACCCAAAGCATGCCAAGGTACCGGATTCGCTGTACAAGCTTGCTGATGTAGAGCGTCGTCTGGGTCATACCGATAAGGTCAAGGGGATCCTGCAGCAAGTCGTGGCCCAGTATCCGGGCACATCCGCTGCTCAGTTGGCTCAGCGTGACTTGCAACGCATGTAGACCGACCCGTTTGTGAAGAAACCCGCGCTTGTCGCGGGTTTTTTCGTTAGAATTCACGCCCTTTTCATGAAACACGCTTTTTGGGGCCTGCGCGTTGGCGGGGTTCCTTGAAGTGCCTGACGGAGGCGGACGGCCTGTTTAGCTGTTACGCCCGTGGCGACTATGCAAGACACATTGAGAATCACCGAAGTTTTTTACTCGTTGCAGGGTGAAACGCGAACGGCCGGGTTGCCCACTGTATTCGTGCGGCTCACCGGCTGTCCGTTGCGCTGCCAATACTGCGACAGTGCCTACGCTTTCAGCGGCGGCACTCTGCGAACCCTCGACGATATCCTCGAGCAAGTGGCCGGTTATCGTCCGCGCTATGTCTGCGTCACGGGCGGCGAGCCGCTGGCGCAACCCAATGCCATTCCCTTGATTGAACGGCTGTGTGATGCCGGTTACGAGGTCTCGCTGGAAACCAGCGGCGCTTTGGATATCTCGGCGGTCGATACGCGGGTCAGTCGCGTCCTGGACCTGAAAACCCCAGGCTCCAAGGAGGCGCATCGCAACCGTTACGAAAACATCGAGCTGCTGACACGCAACGATCAGGTCAAATTCGTGATCTGCTCGCGTGAGGATTACGACTGGGCCGTGTCCAAGCTCATTCAGTACGGGCTCGACCAGCGAGCGGGGGAGGTATTGTTTTCCCCGAGCCATCACGACTTGAACGCTCGCGATCTGGCGGATTGGGTGGTGGCGGATAACCTGCCGGTGCGCCTGCAATTGCAGCTGCATAAATATCTTTGGAACGACGAGCCGGGGCGCTGATATGACAGAGCAATCGAACACAGTGGAAAAACGTGCGGTCATCCTGTTGTCCGGCGGCCTGGATTCGGCAACGGTCGTGGCCATGGCCCGCGCCGAAGGCTATCGTTGCTACACCATGAGCTTCGACTACGGTCAGCGCCATCGTGCTGAACTGCAGGCCGCCGAGCGGGTAGCCCGTGATCTGGGCGTGGTGGAGCATAAGGTGATCGGTCTGAACCTCAACGGCATTGGCGGCTCGGCCTTGACCGACAGTTCCATCGATGTGCCAGAGGCCCCGAGCGAAGGTATCCCGGTGACTTATGTGCCGGCTCGCAATACGGTGTTCCTGTCTCTGGCGCTGGGTTGGGCCGAAGTGTTGGGCGCCCAGGATATTTTTATCGGCGTCAATGCCGTGGATTATTCGGGTTACCCGGACTGCCGTCCGGAATTCGTCGAAGCCTTCGAGCGCATGGCCAACCTGGCGACCAAGGCCGGCGTGGAAGGCCAGGGTTTTCGTATCCAGGCGCCGCTGCAAAATCTCAGCAAGGCGCAAATCATCACGGCTGGTGTGAAGCTGGGCGTGGATTATGGACTGACGGTTTCCTGCTATCAGGCGGATGAGCAGGGCCGTGCATGCGGCAAATGCGACAGCTGCCGCCTGCGTGCCGAGGGCTTCAAAGCGGCGGGCGTGGGCGATCCGACCCCATATTTTTGATTTTTTTCAAATTGGGTGTTGAATAGTCCTTAAAAATCAGTATTATACGCGCCACCACGAAGCGGGTCGTTAGCTCAGTTGGTAGAGCAGTTGGCTTTTAACCAATTGGTCGTAGGTTCGAATCCTACACGACCCACCATTTTTAGAAGATTTTGAAAATCTGGAAGGCCCACGAAAGTGAGGATTTCCAGATTTTTTTTTGCCTGCAGAAAAGCCTCGGCGGGGGAACCACGAGCAATTCCCATGGTTCCCCGGCAGTTACAGCAAGCCGTCCTCGGCGCAGACTTTCACAATCTGTTCGCGAAACCAGATGTTGGCGTTGTCTTGGCCGGGCTTCTCGCTCCACACCATATCTAGCGTGAAATTCGGTAGCCCAGTGGGCGGTTTGCGATGGCTGAATCTCTCCTCGTCGCAGGTCAAGGCCTGGATGCGTCGAGGCAGGGTCAGCACGAAGTCGGTCCCGGGGATCATGTTGAGTGCCGCCACGTAACTGTTGGCCCGGGCCACGATTTGGCGGCTATGGCCCTGGCGGGCGAGCCAGCCGTCGACCATGTTGGTGTCGGACGTCCAGGGTGTCGGAAAAACATGCTGACATGCGACAAACGTCTCCAGGCTGAGCACCTCGTCCGGCAAGTCGGCATGCTTGTCGAACACACAAACTAATTCATCTTCCAGCAGTACTTGCGAGCGCAGTCCCTTTGCGCCACGGTGGAAGTTCGGTCCAAAACAAATAACCAGGTCGAAACGCCCATCCATCAATTCATCGACCGGAATATCTTTATGGAGTTTCGTTATATTGACAATGATGGGGAAACGACTGCCGGCAAAACATTTGATCAGTTTTGGGAGTATCAAGAGTTCAAAGTATTCGGGCGCGCAAATGTTGAAAGTGATTTCTTTCTGGGTGGGGTCGAATGTTTGAATGCCTGAATGGCAGATGTTGATCGTGTGAAGAATCTTGACGATATGGCTGTACATCGCACTGGCTTTGTTTGTAGGCCGCATGCCGCTGCGAGTGTTAATGAATAATTCATCTTCGAAGCTTGTGCGCAGCTTTTTCAGGCAGTAGCTGACGGTGGATTGGCTGACACAAAGGGCTTCGGAGACCTCGGTAACGCTGCTCTGTTCGTACACCGCTACGAACACCATGAGGTCCTGCATGTCCAGCTTTCTAAGCAAATTACTATTGAGCATAAGTTCCTTCTAGGCGCATTCCATGGGCTAGCGTCTCTTGTTTTTATGACAAAGACGTTTATTTATATATTAGCGGATGCAATTTATTTTTTAAATGGCTTGTAGGAAATTTCTTAAATATGCTCGCCTCGCTTTTTTTGGAAATCCTGCACAAGGACGGAGGAGGACGAAATGCAAATACGTGTCGCAGAAACCCAAACGCCGTTATGGGTACAAGCCACTGAAGTAGTGAAAGAGAAGTTTCGAAGTTCTTATTCGGCATCGGTTGAACCAAACCCACAATACTTTGCAGTCACTCAGGATCAGGCGGATCGTATTCTCGCGTGTGCCGGAATTACATTTGCCGACCACCGCACGCTGTTTTCCGAGCAATACCTGACGCAGCCGATCGATGAGATTCTGTCCGAACGTTTCGAGAAAACCATCGAGCGTTCAAACATTGTCGAGATTGGGAACCTTATTTCGCATCATCTGACAGCGGGAATGATTCTCGTTAATATGATTCCGTTGTTGTCGTGGTGCATGGGTGGGCATTACCTGTTGTGCACGGTGACGCCCCGAGTCCGGCAAATGATGGAAAGTTGCCAGATTCATTTCGAGCCGTTGTTGACGGCAGACCCCACTCGCCTGGCTGACGACGGCGGCAAGAACTGGGGGACCTATTATTCCAAGGCGCCGGTGACCGGTTTTATTCAGGTCGATCCGAAGCGTTCCCGCTTTGCGGCCATGACCCTCAACACCTCGTTCACTCAACTGCCCAGCGATTCGCTGGCGAGGGCGCAACCATGAGTGGCGGGTTCATCGATCAGTTGCAACTGGCGCTGCAGGTCAACCGCCAGGCGGTCTGCGCGGTCGACTGGTTGTCGGGCAGTGAGTCGGTAGAGCTGACCTACGGGGAGCTTGAGCACCGGGCCATTAATCTGGCCGCGGAACTGCAACGGCGTTTCGCAAGCCCGGCCAACGGCGATCAGGTGGTGTTGGGTATCGCCACGCGCAATAGCAGTGACTGGCTGGTGGCCGACCTGGCTTGCCTGTTCGCCGGGATCACCGCGCTGCCATTACCGTTGGCGTTCAGCCAATCCCAGGCCGAACACTTGGCAGAACGCTGCGACGGGTTTCTGGTGGATGCCGCCGGGCAGCAAACGTTGGCACAACGCTGGAAGCTGAATTTCCCCGACAGCCGCCTGCGGCGTATCAGCGAGCCCGTGATCGAGCAGCCGTTGCTGTACGCGCCGAACGGTAACGATGACTGGATCTGCAAGATCATCCACACCTCGGGAACCACCAGTCGGCCCAAAGGTGTGCGCTTGAGCACCCGTGCTGTCGGTGCGGTGTTGACTTCCCTGCGCCAGCGCATGCCCGCCGATGCCCATCGTCGTTACTTGTCGCTGGTGCCTTTGAGCCTGCTGCTCGAACAGGTGACGGCCGCCTACCTGCCGCTGCTGGCTGGCGGGACTGTGCATTTCCTCCCTCCGAGCGAAGCGCTGCTCGGCGAGCCGGGCGCGTCGCCACAGCGGCTGGTCGATTGGATCCTGCAAGTCCAGCCAACAGCCCTGACGGTACCGCCAGTCATGATCAATCGCTTCCTGGAGCAATTGAAAGAAGGTGGCGAGCCAGGTGAGCGTCTGGCCCGTTATCTCAAGTCCGGTGCGCACATTACCTGCGGAGGCGCGGCGGTGAGCATCGATGCACTGCACGCTTTGGCGGAGCAGGGTATCGAGGTGTACCAAGGTTACGGGCTTTCCGAGAACGCGTCGGTGGTCAGCATGAACACGGCCCAGGAACAGCGCCTGGGCAGTGTCGGCAAGCCGCTTCCCCATGTCCAGGTACGGATCGGCGCGGATCAGACCATCGAGGTCAAGAGCAGCTCACTGTTCAGCGGTTATTCGGGGACGGACCCCAGCGCGTGTTCCATGTCCGTCGACGGCTGGATGGACACCGGCGACCTGGGGATGCTCGACGAAGAGGGTTACCTCTATGTCCATGGGCGCAAGAAGAACGTGATCTGCCTGCCCAACGGCCGCAACGTCAGCCCTGAGCAGGTCGAGCTGGAGTATCGCAAATACCCTGGCGTGAACGACGCCGCGGTGTTTTTCGACGAGCAGCACGGTCTGGTGGCGTTGTTGTGCGTCGAGTCGACTCCGGCCAGCGATGAGCTGGTGAGCTGGTCGACCGGACACTTCTCCGACATCGAACGACCGAGCCGGCTCTGGCTGCTGGCCAAGGACGATCCGCTGATCGAACAACTTTACACCGTTACCGGTCGGCCAAAACGCGCCGATATCGCCACTGTTTTTTCCACTCTGCAAGGGAACGCATCCAATGAGCACACCTGCCTTTCACTTTGAAAACCCGGACATCTCCATCGTCGAATCGCACCACTTCGCCAGCCTGGGCAAGGCTGAGTTGTATGAGCTACTGGGACATTATGGGGTCGTGCTGTTTCGCAACTGCATCCACAGTGCCGAGCAGTTCAGCGCCTACGTCAGGCAGAACAGTTCCCGGCTGAGCCTGGACCCGGCCCGGATCATGGTGGGTGGCGCCGCACAGTTGGTGGATGCCGGCCACCAGGCGGTGGGCCTGCATTGCGAAAACGGCAACTCGCCGTTCTGGCCGGACATCACCTGGTTCTATTGCCAGGAGGCACCACGCAAGGGCTCGCAAACCACGATCTGCGACGGAGAAAAGGTGCTGGCGAAGCTGTCCCCGGCCTGCCGCAGCTTCTTCGAAGAGAATCCGATCCGCTACAGTCGTACCGTGGCCGGGGAGAAGTGGCGCCGGCTGGTTTGCCATTACTCGACCACCTTGTCGGATCCGGCGGCGGTCGTCATCGATGATCTGTTGCAGATCATCGGCGATGATCCGCAGACCCATATCTCTTACAACCCGACCGACGATTCGATTCATTACGCCTTCAGCACGTCGGCCATTCTCACCTCCTCCTTCAGTCAGCGCCCGGCGTTTGCCAATAGCATCCTGGGGCCTTCGTACAACTACGAGGTGCCGGTGATCGACACGGTGAGCGGGCAGGCGATTCCCGCCGAATTCCTCGCCGAGATCGCTGAAGTGTCGGCCCAGTACACCGTTCCGGTGGGCTGGCGTGACCATGACATGGTGATGATCGACAACCGTCGGGTCATGCACGGCCGCGAAACCATCGTCGATGAGCGTCGGCGCATTTTCAATGCCTTGAGCTACCGCTGAGAGATCCCATGAATAACGACAAATATATTATCGGCGGGCAGTACGAGACCTACCTCGACGGCGATAGCCGGCAGATTATCGATCTGACCGGCGGGTTTGGCTTCCAGGTGCCGGCGGTGATCGAAGCGGTCACACGCCAGGCGCAGATCATGGGCCTGTCCAATCGGGTACTGATGTCTGAACCGCTGATTGCCTTGTGCCGCCGTCTGGCGGAGGTGTTGCCAGCGCCGCTGGTCAGCTCCTATGTGTGCAGTTCGGGTGACGAGGCGTTCGAAGGCGCCTTGAAGCTATGCAAGGGCCTCAAGCCAAAGGGCAACACCATCGTGTTTGTACAGGGTGGCGATTACGGTTCGCTGACTTACGGGCGTTGCCTCAATGCCACCCAGGGCGACCTGGGTGTGCAGGCTTTCCTCGGCTTCAAGCGGGCGGCGATTCGTCATCTCGCCGACCTGGACACGGTGGACTGGAACGATTGCTTCGCGGTGTGTCACAGCAATACCCGTCTTGATGCCAATGGCCGGTTGCAAATGCTCGAACCCGCGCTGGTCGAGCGCCTGCACGCCCGCGCGGCGCAGGCTTCGGTGCCGGTCATCGCGGTCGATACGCAAACTTGCCTCGGTAGCCTGGGCACACTGTTCGGCTTCCAGCATTTTCGCCCCGTGCCGGATATCGTCGTGTTGGGGGGAGCCCTGGGCGGTAGCGCGATTCCCATTGGCACTTACACCTGCAGCGAACACATGGCCTGGCAGGTCTACGGCCGCAGCAGTCCGGCCAAGCATGGCAGCACCACGGCTGGCAACCCGATGGCCTGTGTCGCAGCCCTGGCCGCGCTGGATTATGCGCAGGTCAACGACTCGCCCCGGCAATGCCGGGACAACGGCCAGCGACTGGCGCAGACCCTGGCGTCATTTGGTGCCGTGGCCGAAGGCGCCTGGGTCAGTCTGCCGCTGGCCGACGACCTGCAACCGAGCGCGGTGTGCGAGGCGCTCTATGAAAAAGGCGTCTATGTCAGCGTTCCTCGCGGTCGCGAGTTGATCCTGCGTTGCCCGATCACCGCTCGTCCCGAACCTATCCAACGTGCCGCAAACATCATCAAGGAGACGCTGAGCCATGTCCTTACTCAGGCCGCATGAACAACTGCTGGACGATTGCCAGCGGCACTGGAGCGCATCGGCAGCCAAGCTGTATCGCCTGGGCAAGACCACCGTCGAGCAACAGGCCGATGGCATCCACGTCACTGACCACAACGGCAAGCGTTTCATCGATTGCGCGTGCAGCTATGGCGTGTTCATCGTCGGGCATCGCAACCCGATGGTACGCGAGCAGGTGCAGGCGCAACTGAATCAATTGGCCTGGGTGCCGGAAGGTCGGCGTCATCCGCTGCAGGACAAACTGTCCGAGCGCCTGTGCCAGTTGGTGCCGGGGGAGTGGGGCGATGTGCAGTACATGGTGTCCGGCGCCGAAGCGGTGGAGCAGAGCCTGCGCTATGCCTTGCGGATCCAGCCGCACCGGCGCGGCATCGTGGTGATGAGCGGCTCCTACCATGGCAAGACCCTGGCAGCGATGAGCATCCTTGGGCAGCGACAGAACCACAGCAGCTATGGCATCGCGCCGTCCGACGTCACCTGCGTGCCCTACGGTGATTTTGCCGCTCTGCAAAAGGCCGTGGGCGAGGGCGTGTGCGCGGTCTACGTCGAGCCGATCCTGGGCGGTGCCCATCTGCAAGTGCCGCCGGTGGGCTATATGGCCAACCTGCGGGCCTTGTGCGATGCCACTGGCACCCTGTTGGTGGCGGATGAGATCCAGACCGGTTTCGGTCGCTGCGGCAAGTGGTTCGCCGTGCAGTATGACGATGTCGTGCCCGACATCATGATCCTCTCCAAGGGTCTGACCGGTGGCTACACATCGTTTGCCTGCGCCATGTACAGCCAGCGCCTGGCCAGCCAGTACCCGCTCAGCGAAATCGAGCCCGACACACGCACCAACGGTGGTCATCCGGTGGCGTGTGCCTCGGCGCTCGCCGCCATCGACTACATCGAGCAACACAACCTGGTGGAACAGTCGCGGATCAACGGCGGATTGCTGCGCCATGGCTTGCAACGTCTGGCGCTGCGCTATCCGCACATCGTCGAGGACGTGCCAGGGGTGGGCCTGATGACGGGCCTGCGTTTGCGCGGGTCGGTTTATGAGGCCTTGATGAGCATGGAGTTGGGCAAGCGCGGCATTCATGCCGGGCACTCGATGAATGAAAAGGCCGAACGCCCGGTGTTGCGCTTCTATCCGCCGCTGAACATTTCTCCCGATGCGTTGCGCCATGTCCTGACGATGATCGAAGAAGCTCTGGAAGCCATCGACCGGCGACCGAAGCTGGCGGTCAAGGCGTTCTCCCTGGTGGTGCGCAACATGTACCAGTTGCCCAACAAATGGCTGCGCAGCAAGGAGGCGTCGTGAGCATGTTCAACCCCGACACCCTGACCCTGCGAGAAATGGCCGGCCTGCTGCGGCGGGGCGTGCTGACCAGTGTCACGTTGCTGGAGTTCTACTTGCAGCGCATCGCCGAGCGAAATCGGCAGATCAATGCACTGATCCAACTGGCGCCCGTGGAGGAACTGCGGCGCCAGGCCCGCGAGGCTGACGAGATGGCACGCATCGGGCAAATCAGCGGTCCGCTGCATGGCATCCCGATCACCGTCAAGGATGTGCTCCATGTCCGTGGGTTCAAAATGTCCCGCGGGCTGGAGGAGCTGCTGGGCGAGACCAGCCAGCAGGACGCAACGGCGGTCGCCCGGCTCCGACAGGCCGGCGCGATCATCCTGGGCATCAGCAATGTGCCTGAACTGTGCATGGCCTTCGAGACCGAAAACCTGATCTACGGCCGTACCCTCAACCCCCACGACTTACAGCGCTCGGCCGGCGGCAGCAGTGGCGGTGAGGCCGCCGCGATCGCCGCCGGGTGCTCGCCGGCGGGCCTGGCTTCCGATGCCTGCGGCAGCGTGCGCATACCGGCGCATTTCAACGGCATCTGTGGCCTCAAGCTGACCCAGGGCCGCGTGCCCTTGACCGGCCAGTTCCCCAACGACCGTTCCGGGCTGTTTCACCTGACTTCGGCGTTTGGGGTGATGGGGCGGTATGTCGATGACCTGGCGCTGCTCGGGCCGTTGATCAGCGGTGCCGACGGCCTCGACCCGGACACGGTCGACGTACCGTTCGCCGACAGCGAGCCGCTGGCCGACCTGCGTATCGCGCTGTTCTCGGAGTCGGGTCGCACGCCGGTCAGCGCGTCGGTGCGCCAGGTGTTGCAACAGGTCGAGCATTGCCTTGAGTCGGTGGTGGCGCAGGTGAGCCAGCTGGCGCCGTCGATGCTCGAAGAGGCTTGCGATGTGCTGTGGCGGGTGTTCATCACCGGTGCCGATGCCGGACGAGGCTGGCGGCAGATGTTCGAGACCATGAACAAGCGCCGCTTCACCCCGGCCATCGCTCAGTTGATGGACATGAGCGAGGCCGTGGAGTTGACCGTGGATGAAGTCAAGCGCGACTGGATCGCCATCGACACCTTCCGCTATCAACTGGCGAAGTTCTTCAAGCAGCATGATCTGCTCATTTGCCCTGTGTTCCCGGACGTCGCCTTCCGTCATGGGGAGTCCCTGGAGGACCGCGACCGCTATGCCTTCGTCTTCCCCTTCAGCCTCAGCGGTTCGCCGGCGGTGGTGATCCGCGCCGGCACCGACCCCGTCACCGGGATGCCTATCGGCATCCAGATTGTCGGGCCTCATTGGCAGGAAGAGCGCTTGCTGGCGGTGGCGGCTTTTCTGGAGCGGGAACTGGAGCGTTGGAGTCCGGTTGCCCCACGCCCGGTATCGACTTGATGACCGGCTCTCAGGCCGTAACGGTCTTCGCGTTACGGCTTGAGATCACCAGTGCCAGCATCCCCACGCCCACCAGCGCAGCGCCGGTGATCTCCAGGGGCAGGGGGGGCTGTCTGAACCAGAACCAGTGGAGCAGCGTCACGAAGAGTGTATTGAGGTACACGTAGGAAATCACCGTGGACGGTGCGATTACCCCGATTGCCCGATGCAATAGCCAGAACGTAGCGAGGGTACCGAACAGAGCCAGATACACCAGCCAACCGATATCCAGCGTCGACAGTTGCAGGGCGCTGCGCCAGCCTCCACTGAACAGGCAGAACACCAACAGGAACAGTGAACCGAACAGCATGTTCCAGAAGGTCATCGCCACCGGATCCCGTCCCTTGAGCGCCTTGGCCTTGAATCGCTGGCTGAGAGGTGAATACAGCGCCATCGCCAGGCAACCGGCACCGAATACCAGCACCGGATAGAGCGCAGGCATTTGCCCGGGCGCCGAACCTTTGAGCGTCAGCAGCACGGCGCCGGCCGCGGCGATCAGCATGGGCAGCAGGCGGGTCTTGAGATTCGGACTGGGCAGCAGGAAAACCTCGAAGAACAGCGTCATCAAGGGCACGAGTGTGTACAGCGTCGCGGTATTGACCGCCGAGGTGTAACGCAAGGCTTCGAACAGCGAACCGAAGTAGGTCGCCAGCAACAAGCCAAGGACCGCGTGCGCCAACAAGCCTTGGGTGGAGATGGGCGAGCTTTTTTTCAGCAGCAGTAGCGGAAGAAACATCAAGGCGGAAAACAGCAATCGCAAGCCCGTGAGCAGAATTGGATCGATCGCCTGGCTGACCTGAGCCGCCGCAAAGAACGACGAAGCAATCAGCATTGCCCAGATGAGCATGCCCCAGTGAGCGGCTGCAAAACCGACGTTTTTCATCAAGGTCTGATTCCTGCGTTTGAGTACCGGAACGTCATGATGGGCAAATCCGTCGGCCGTCATGGGTAGGTTTGAATAAAACAGGGCCGCAATCATTGCAGCCCTTCAAGCACACGAGCCGAACAGGCACTAGCTGATGTGACGTGCGTACTGCTTGGGATTGAAGCGCAACACCATCAGGATCATCAGTGCCATCACCGCGGTGAGCGACCACCAGGCCCATTCGAAGCTGCCCAGCTGATCCCGGATCATCCCGGCGATCAACGGTGAAAGCCCGGCGATCAGATAGCCGATGCCTTGCACGAACGCCGTCAGGCCACCGGCCCGGCGCGGGTTGTCCAGGTGATCGAGGGAGACGATCAGGCTCATGGGGAACAGGCCGCCGATACCCAATCCCAGCAAACAAGGCCACAACAGGCTCAAGCGTTCCGGGCTGAGGATCAGACCGCAGAACCCTGCCATGATCAAGGCCAGCAGGACGGCCAGAACCAGGCGTTTATCCTGGCTGCGGTTGGCAATCGCCGGGGTGACGAGGCCGGACAGCACTTCCATTGCCGTGAGGAAGCCCAGCAACAGGCCTGCATGTTGTTCGCTCCAGCCTTTTTCCACGTAGTACGGCGCCAGCCAGGCCAGCACGCAGGTATAGGACGCAGTGCCCAGGCCAAAGAAAATCGCCAGCAACCAGGCCCGGCCATTGGCGAAGAATGACTCTTGCTGCCGGTTCGGGGCGTCGGGCAGAGGCGTGACCGCCGAACGCTGGGCGTACCAGCAACCGAGGGCGACCAGTGCCAGGATCGCCCAGATGGCCAGGCCGATACGCCAGCTGCCGGTCTGGGTCAGGACGAAGGGTGAAAACGATGCCGCGAGCGCCGCTCCACCCATGATCGATGTGACGTACAACCCCATGAACAGCGAGACGTTGTCACTGAAGCGTGATTTGATCAGAGCCGGCATCACCGCCTGGATCAGGGCGATCCCTATCCCGGCCACTACCGCGCTGACGATCAACTCGACGGCGCTGTCCAGGTACAAGCGCGACGCTGTGGCGAGGCCGATGATCAACAGCGACAGCACGATGGTACGGTGTTCGCCGATGCGCAAGGCGATGCGCATGCCCAGGAACATCGCCAGGCCCATGGCCATGACCGGCAGCATGGTCAGCAGCGAAGCGGCGCTGAAGCTCAACGGCACCTCGCCACGAATGGCTGACAACAATGGCCCGACGGCAGCCATGGAGGGCCGCAGGTTCAGCGCCACCAATACCACGCTGACCATCAGCCAGACGGCGTGGGTACTTGAAGTTCGAACGTTTTCCATAACAGAGCCTTGGCCGAATAAAAATGCCATTTAGGCCGGGAAGCGAGGCGTGGGGCAAATTGAAAACTTGGCAGGGCTATTGAAAGATTAAATGCGCTGGAAACCGCTGCGGGAGCAGGACTGTCCGCGATAGCGAACTGCCTGGGCCGTGATGTTGGATGTGCCGCCGTCATCGCGAGCAGCTCGCTCTCACAGTGGTTTGCGGTGCGGTTTTTGGCTGCTACTCCATGGTGGGGCTCAATGTTCCCAGCCAGGCCACCAGCGCAAGGATGGTCACTGCTACCGACAACTCGAGCACCATGCTTCTGCGCAAGGCCTTGATGGCGATGCTTTGCTCGCCGGTTTGCCTGGCCTGCTCCAGTAACGGGCTCAGATGGAAACGGTTCAGCGCGGCGAACACCAGCATGGCCGCAAACAGGGCAAGTTTGAGGACCAGCAACTGACCATAGGTGCTGTCGAGCAGCCCGTCGACGTTTGGGCCGACGATAAACAGATAGTTTGCCACGCCCGTCACGCTGATCAGCACCACAATCACTGCTCCGATGGTTTCAAAGCCGGTCAGTGCCCGGCTCATGAGCGACAGTGGCGGTGTAGTCTGGTGGAGCAGCAGGGCGAACGCGGCCAAGGCACCCACCCAGGCACCCGCTGCCCACAAGTGCAAGAAGTCAGTGGTGAAGTGCCAGGTACGGCGTTCGCCTTCGTCCATGGCACCGTGTCCTGTCCAGGCCAGGGTAGCCAACGCGGCGAGCCCGCTCAGCGCGACCAGCCACAAGCTGACGCCGGGCCAACGATGATTGAGCGTTACGGCAATGGCGGCCACTGCCAGCGTCGCGATCCGCAGGCTCCAGCTCCAACCCACGTCTGTACCCGACACCATTATCTCAATATGGGGCCACAGCTCCTCCCAGTCAGCTGCACCGCTCATGGCCCAGGCCATGCACACCATGGAAGCCACCGACAACGCCAGGCCGAGCAGCGCGGTGATTGTCAGCAGCGACTTGAAGTCCAACACCGCGCCGGAGATCCGTTCCTGGCCTCGCAGGCTGTAGAGGCCGAAGGCGGCGATGCCGAACAACAACATCAAATCCAGATACAGGGCCAGGCGCAGGGCAACGTTGATCGACTCGTTCAAGTCACTTCACCTTGAACGAGACGTTACCGGTGATCGGGTGAGTATCGGACGATACCGCGCGCCACTGGACCTGATAAGTGCCGGCCGCGAGCGGGGCGTTCGGGGTGATAACCATGGTTTTGGGATCCTGACTGCCTGACACCTTTGCCGGCATTGGCATCGGTGAGTGCGCCGCCATGCCGGGCATCGCCGTCATCATCAGCTTGGCGCCGGAGAATTGGGTCATCAGGTTTTCGGAAAAATGCAGTTCGATCTTTTCCGGCGCGGCACCTTCCGCGCCTTCGGCGGGGGTGGAGGACACCAGTTTCGGATGCGCCTGGGCCAACCCGCTGATCAACAGACCGGTGGACAGCGCGACAGCGACAACAGCGTTTTTGATGGACGACATGCAAGGACTCCTACAGCTCGGTTTTTGATTTTTTGGGTCAATCGGTTTCAAGCGTGTTCAGAACCACATCCGCAGGCCCAGTACCAGGCGTGCCTCACTGCGGTCTTCATCTTCCTCACGGGCATAGTCGGCGGTGTTGCCATAGGTGCGATTCCAGGTGACACCGATATAGGGGGCGAATTCACGGCGGATTTCATACCGCAACCGCAAGCCTATTTTGGTATCCGAAAGCCCTGAGCCGATCCCACGGGAAGGGTCGTTCCTGCCATAGAAGTTGGCTTCTGCGGTGGGTTGAAGGATCAGGCGATTGGTCAACAGAATGTCGTAATCGCCTTCCAGGCGCGCCGCGCTCTGGCCGCCTTCGCCAATGAACGCCGTGGCTTCGGCTTCGAAGTTATACAGCGCCATGCCCTGGATACCAAAGGCTGCCCAGGTTTGCGGATCGCCCGGTTTGAAGTCCTGGCGCACGCCGGCTACCACGTCCCACCAGGGACTGACGGCGTGGCCCCACAGGGCCTGGAGTTCGGCTTCTTCAGTCTTGCCGTTGGTGCGTTCACCTTCGGTGCGCAGCCACAAGCGATCGATGTCTCCACCGATCCAGCCTGAAGCATCCCAGCTCAGCGCGCTGCCCTTATCGGCGTCCTGCCATTCCAGTTGATCGATGAGAAAAAAAGAGTTGATGGCGCTGTCATGTACCGCATGGCCGCCATGGTCTTCATAAACGGCGGCACGGTCGGCGTCGGTCAGTGTCGGGATAGGCGTACGGCTGGTGGTCGGTGCCGATTGCATGGGCTCCATGCCTTGCATCGAGTCCATGCCTTGCATCTGGCTGTGGTCCATCCCAGGCATCTGGCTGTGATCCATGCCTTGCATGTCAGTGCTCGCGGCCCAGGCTGGAACAGCCGTGCCGAGGGTGAGGGAGGCAACGATGGCGCCAGACAAAACGCGATATTTGGTCGTTGTGGTCATGGTCGGCTCCTTACTCCTGCACCCGAACTTCACGGAACATCCCCATCTCCATATGAAAGAGCAGATGGCAGTGATACGCCCAGCGCCCTAGGGCGTCGGCGGTGACGCGGTAGCTGCGCCGGGAGCCCGGGGGCATATCGATGGTGTGTTTGCGCACCATGAACCGGCCGTTCTCGTCCTCCAGATCGCTCCACATCCCATGCAGGTGAATCGGGTGGGTCATCATGGTGTCGTTGATCAGCACGATACGCAGGCGCTCGCCGTATTTGAGCAGCAGCGGCGCGGCGTTGGAGAATTTCACGCCGTTGAACGACCAGACGAATTTCTCCATGTGCCCGGTCAGGTGCAGCTCGATCGTGCGGCCCGGTTCGCGGCCGTCCGGGTCGGGGAAGGTGCTGCGCAGGTCCGAGTACGTCAGGACCTTGCGACCGTTATTGCGCAGTCCTATACCCGGATCGTCGAGCTTTGCAGTGACCCCCATGGCCTGCATGTCCACCAGCGGGTTGTCCCGCTCGGTATCGGGATGGGACAACGGCGCGGACATGCCTTGCATGGCACTGTGGTCCATGCCGGACATGCTTTGCATGGAACCGTCCATGCCGGCCATGTCGCCCATGCCTTGCATCTGGCTATGGTCCATGCCCTGCATCTGGCTGTGATCCATGCCCGACATGCCCGACATGGATCCATGGTCCATACCGCCCATGCCCATGTCGTCCATGGTGAGCAGCGGCCGGGGATCAAGCGCCGGCACCGGTGCCGACAGACCGGCCCTCGCCGCGAGGGTGCCACGGGCGAATCCGCTGCGGTCCATCGACTGGGCGAAAAGGGTGTAGGCCTCTGCGGTGGGCTCGATGATGACATCATAGGTTTCGGCCACGGCGATCCGCAGTTCATCGACGCTCACCGGTTGGACGTATTGGCCGTCGGCGGCCACTACGGTCATCTTCAGACCGGGGATGCGCAGGTCGAAGTACGTCATGGACGAGCCGTTGATAAAGCGCAGGCGAAGGCGCTCGCCGGGCTTGAACAGGCCTGTCCAGTTCATGTCCGGTGCCTGGCCGTTCATCAGGTAGGTGTAGGTCGCGCCACTGACATCGGCCAGATCGGTGGGATTCATCTTCATCTCGGCCCACATCTTGCGATCGGCCACGGTGGCATCCCAGCCTTTGCTGGCCACATCGTCGATGAAATCGCCGACGGTGCGTTTGTTGTAGTTGTAGTAGTCCGACCGCTTCTTGAGCTTGCGGATGACGTCGGCGGGATCCTCGTCGGTCCAGTCGGTGAGCATCACTACGTAGTCCCGTTCGTACTGGAAAGGCTCGGGTTCCCGGGCATCGATGACCAGGGGGCCGTAGACCCCGGATTGCTCTTGGAAACCGGAGTGGCTGTGGTACCAGTACGTGCCGTTCTGGCGGACCTTGAATTGATAGACGTACATGCCGTCGGGTTCGATGCCCTTGAAACTCAATCCTGGAACGCCGTCCATGTTGGCCGGCAGGATGATGCCGTGCCAGTGGATGGACGTGGTGTCCTTCAAGCGGTTGCGTACCCGCAAGGTCACCGTATCGCCTTCGCGCCAGCGCAGCAGTGGGCCAGGGACGCCGCCATTGATGGTCTGGGCGATACGCGGATGACCGGTGAAATTGACCGGGCTTTCGCCAATGGACAGGTCGAATTCGGTGCCGCTCAATACATGGGGTTGGCCAGGACCGGTCACCGCCCAGACGGGCGCGCGCCACAGACCCAGGCCACCCAGGATGCCGCCAGCGGTCAGACCCTTTACGAAAGTTCGCCGGGAGGTTTTTGTTTGCATTGATAAAGTCCGTCGTCGATTCATCACGTAACAGGGGCATTCCCCGTGCAGATTTGAACGTACGATGACATAGGCGAGCGCGGCAGGTGATTACATTTCAGTCAGGTTGCTGGCGGCGTTGGCCGCCAACGGCGAGAGGTTTGGAGGGCGTCGAAGCGCACCGGCCGGACGCCGATCAGAATGATCTTTTGCATCGACGGGATATTCTGTAGCCTTGCCGGCTTCATGCTGTCCCGTGCCTGATTGAATCCACTTTCCCGGCGGTACCCGAGTGGTACGGAGCCGGGTGTATACTCGACTTTCGCGCAAACGCGCCTGCAGGTCTTGCGAACATGACGCAAATTTCCGAACGCCTTCTGGTCCAGGCTCACCTCGACGCCAAGCAGCCCAAGCCGCTGAGTGCCGAGCAAGAGGCCTGGTACCGCGCCGCCATCGCCGCCGAGCTCAAGGCTCAGGACGCGGTGCTGGTCGCGCACTTCTACTGCGACCCGATCATCCAGGCCCTGGCCGAGGAAACCGGGGGCTGCGTCTCCGACTCCCTGGAAATGGCCCGCTTCGGCAACGCCCATCCGGCCAAGACCGTGGTGGTGGCCGGGGTCCGGTTCATGGGCGAGACCGCCAAGATTCTCAACCCGGAAAAACGCGTACTGATGCCGACCCTGGAAGCCACCTGCTCCCTGGATCTCGGTTGCCCGGTAGACGAATTCTCGGCGTTCTGCGACCAGCACCCGGAGCGTACCGTGGTGGTGTATGCCAACACGTCGGCGGCGGTCAAGGCCCGGGCCGACTGGGTCGTGACGTCCAGCTGCGCGCTGGAAATCGTCGAGAGCCTGATGGACAACGGCGAGACGATCCTCTGGGGACCGGACAAGCACCTGGGAACCTACATCCAGCGCAAGACCGGCGCCGATATGCTGCTCTGGGATGGTGCCTGCATCGTCCATGAAGAGTTCAAGTCCAAACAGTTGGAGGACATGAAGGCGTTGTATCCGGACGCCGCGATCCTGGTACACCCGGAGTCGCCGTCCTCGGTCATCGAGCTGGCGGATGCCGTGGGGTCCACCAGCCAATTGATCGCCGCTGCCCAGAGCCTGCCGAACAAGACGCTGATCGTTGCCACTGATCGCGGCATCTTCTACAAGATGCAGCAGTTGTGCCCGGACAAGGTCTTCATCGAGGCCCCTACCGCGGGCAATGGCGCGGCCTGCCGCAGTTGCGCCCATTGTCCCTGGATGGCAATGAATACCCTGGAACGTACCCTCAAGAGCCTGCAGGAAGGCGCCAACGAGATCTTCGTCGATCCGGCGTTGATTCCCCAGGCCATTCGCCCGCTCAAGCGCATGCTGGACTTCACCCAGGCGGCGCGGATGAAGCTGGCGGGGAATGCCTGACGGTAGCCTCAAGCTTCAAGCTACAAGCTACAAGCGGATCCTGCTTTAGCTTGAAGCTTATTTCTTCCCTTTAGGGATCCGCACCAACTGCGTTTGCGAGTAGATGTCATGCCAGCTGCGCTTGCGCTTGTCGAACAACGACCAGATAAAGCCCAGCCCCACCACCAGCCATGAAGCGATCGACACCACGAACCTCAACAAGGCCTGCCACAGGCTGATGGCGGTGCCGTCGGCGTTCTGTACGCGAACGCCCCACACCTGCATGCCCAGGGTCTGGCCGTTATGGGTCCAGAATTTCGCAAAGAAGCCAAACAGCACGAACAGCAGCACGGTGGATAGCAACGGGTCGCCATCCAGCGCACCGGCTTCGGTGAGGGCGCGCATTTTTTCTTCGCCGATGATGCTCATCTGGATCATCTTGTAGATGCCGCTGGTGACAATCAGCAGTGCAGTGCACAGCAGGAAGTCGTAGAACATCGCGGCCAGGCGACGGCCGAGGCCGACGGGGGGGAAGTCGCCCTGAGGGGTGAGCAGGTGTTTCGCCATGATGGTCTCGACAAAAAAGAAGCCATTCTACGGATTTACGCCCATAAAAAAGCCCCTGATATCAATCAGGGGCTTTTTGGTTCGCGGAAGACTCAGCCTTCAGCTTCTACTTCGTCGGCCTGCATGCCTTTCTGGCCCTGCACTGCAACGAAACTGACTTTCTGGCCTTCTTTCAGGCTCTTGAAGCCGTTGCCCTTAATGGCGCGGAAATGTACGAACAGATCCGGACCGCTTTCAGGAGTGATAAAACCAAAACCTTTTTCGTCGTTGAACCACTTGACGGTACCGTTCTGACGCTCAGCCATTTTCTTATTTCCTTTGACGCTAAAATTGATGACAGCCTCTTTCACATGAAAGAGTACTGGGGCTGGGTTGCAGGAAAGTAAGAGACGTCGAACGGGATGTAGCGAACTTCATAAGCTACTGCCCAGGTCACGATTCCAAGCGACCCATGCAAACACAGTGACCAAACTCTACGCCAACTACCAATGAAAAAACAACCCCCTCTGAGAGCCCCGTATTTCCTGAGCTTGCCGCCATTTAATCGTTTCGCTGGCCTGGGCTTAATCGATAGGCTGGTTCAATTGTTTATGGCGTTATAAATCCCGTTCATTCAGGAATAAATGCACCTTTTTATGGCGGTTGCGTTACACATTAGTGCATGCACAACGCAACCGCGTTACTTATAGAAACAGTCAATCAGCCGCGATAGTAGCGCTGTGGCACAAATGGCATTTTGCTTACAAGCATAGGCACCTTTTTCCCCCGGACCATGGCCCAGACCGGCGTGTCCAGTGCGGTATGAGCGCTGTCCAGGTACCCCATTGCCAACGGGCCGCCCAGAGTCGGGCCGAAGCCGCCACTGCATACCGTTCCGATATTTTCGCCCGCTTCGTTGACGATCTCGGCCCCTTCGCGCACAGGTGTGCGTTCTTGGGGCAGCAGGCCGACGCGTTTGCGGCTCACGCCGTTCTGTTGCTGGGCGAACACGGTTTGCGCGCCCGGAAAGCCTCCGGCGCGAGCACCATCGGCACGCCGGATCTTGGAAACAGCCCAGAGCAGGCTGGCTTCGACCGGTGTCGTCTCGGTGTTCATGTCGTGGCCGTAGAGGCACAGGCCGGCTTCCAGGCGCAGGGAGTCACGAGCGCCGAGGCCGATGGCGGCCACTTCCGGCTCGGCCAGCAGGGCGCGAGCGAGTTTCTCCGATTCGGTGGCAGGCACGGAGATTTCAAAACCGTCTTCGCCGGTGTAGCCCGAACGGCTGACAAAGCAGTCCACGCCCAGCAACGTGACGCGCTGGAATTGCATGAAGGTCATCTTCGTCACTGCCGGCGCCAGGCGCGCCAGTACCGTGACGGCCGCAGGTCCTTGCAGGGCGAGCAGGGCACGGGCTTCGAACAATGGCTCGATGCTGCACTGGTCACCGATGTGGGCACGCAAGTGGGCCAGGTCCTGCTCCTTGCACGCCGCGTTGACCACCAGGAACAACTCATCGTTACCCAGGTTGGCAACCATCAGGTCGTCGAGGATGCCGCCATTCTCGTTGGTAAACATGGCGTAACGCTGCATGCCCACCGGCAGATCGATGATGTCCACCGGCACCAGGGTTTCCAGGGCTTGCGCAGCGCCTGCGCCAGTGAGACGGATCTGGCCCATGTGGGACACGTCGAACAGCCCGGCCTGGTCACGGGTGTGCTGGTGTTCCTTCATCACACCCAGTGGGTATTGCACGGGCATGTCGTAGCCGGCGAACGGCACCATGCGGGCACCGAGTTCGAGGTGCAGCGCGTGCAGCGGGGTTTTCAACAGTTGTTCGGTGGACATATCGACTCCTGGGAAAATGAAGAGAGGCGCATCAGCATTCGATGATGTTGACGGCCAGACCGCCGCGGGCGGTCTCCTTGTATTTGCTTTTCATGTCGGCGCCGGTCTGGCGCATGGTGCGGATGACTTTGTCGAGGGAGACGAAGTGATGCCCGTCACCGCGCATGGCCATGCGTACCGCGTTGATGGCTTTCACCGAGCCCATGGCGTTGCGCTCGATGCAGGGCACCTGGACCAGGCCGCCGATGGGGTCGCAGGTCAGGCCGAGATTGTGTTCCATGCCGATTTCCGCGGCGTTCTCCACTTGCTGCACCGTACCGCCCAGCACTTCGCACAGGGCACCGGCCGCCATCGAGCAGGCCACGCCGACTTCACCCTGGCAGCCGACTTCGGCGCCGGAGATCGAGGCGTTTTCCTTGTACAGGATGCCGATGGCGGCGGCGGTCAGCAGGAACCGCACCACGCCATCCTCGTTGGCCCCGGGGATGAAGCGCATGTAGTAATGCAGCACAGCCGGGATGATCCCCGCCGCGCCGTTGGTCGGGGCGGTGACGACGCGCCCGCCGTAGGCGTTTTCTTCGTTGACGGCCAAGGCATACAGGTTGACCCAGTCCAGCACCGACAGCGGATCGCGCAACGAGGCTTCCGGGTTCTTGCACAACTGGCGATGCAGCGCCGCCGCCCGTCGCTTGACTTTCAGCCCGCCCGGCAAAATGCCTTCGTTGCGGCACCCGGCCGCTACGCAATCCTGCATGACCTGCCAGATCTTCAGCAGGCCGGCGCGGGTTTCGGCCTCGGGGCGCCAGGCACTTTCATTGGTCAGCATGACCTGACTGATAGACAAGCCATAGGTGCTGCAATGACCCAGCAGGTCCTTGGCGCTTTTGAACGGGAAGGTCAGGGGCGTGGCGTCTTCGACGATGCGGTCGGCGCCAGCGGCGTCTTCATCGACGACGAAACCGCCGCCTACCGAGTAATACTCGCGGCTGCGCACTTGCAGGCCGGCGGCGTCGAAAGCGCGGAAGATCATGCCATTGGGATGATAAGCCAGAGGCTTGCGAATCATCGCCAAGTGCAGTTTTTCATTGAATTCAATAGGGTGTCGGCCCAGCAGGTTCAGGCGACCATTGCTGCGAATGTCCTGCAGGCGGGCGGTCACGGTCTCGGTGTCGACGGTGTCCGGGTGTTCACCTTCCAGGCCCAGCAGCACGGCCTTGTCACTGCCGTGGCCCTTGCCGGTGGCGCCGAGGGAGCCATATAACTCCACCTTGACGCTGGTGATGGTTTCGAGCAATTCATCACGACGCAGCCCTTCGACGAAACGGGCGGCGGCACGCATCGGGCCGACGGTATGGGAGCTGGAAGGGCCAATACCGATCTTGAACAGGTCGAACACGCTTAACGACATGGTGTTTCTCCGGTTTCTTTTTATGATCGAGAGCTGTACAGGGCCCCTGTAGGAGCGGGCTTGCTCGCGAAGGCGGTGTGTCAGTCGATATCAATTGGCTGATACACCGCCTTCGCGAGCAAGCCCGCTCCCACAAGGGATATGCGGTGTTGTTGGGCGAGGGGTGGGCAATCCCACCCCTCCTACAGGTCAAGCGTAGCTTTCGATCGACGGGCAGGCGCAGACCAGGTTGCGATCACCGAACACGTTGTCGACCCGGCCCACTGGCGGCCAGTACTTGCCTTCGATCAACGACGCCACCGGGTATACAGCCTGTTCGCGGCTGTAGGAGTGGGTCCAGTCGCCGACGAGTTCCGCCGCGGTGTGCGGGGCGTTTTTCAACGGGTTGTCGTCCTTGTCCAGGCTGCCGTTTTCCACCGCGCGGATTTCTTCACGGATGCAGATCATCGCGTCGCAGAAGCGATCCAGTTCTTCCTTGGACTCGCTTTCGGTCGGTTCGATCATCAGCGTGCCGGCCACCGGGAACGACATGGTCGGGGCGTGGAAACCGAAGTCGATCAGGCGCTTGGCCACGTCATCGACGCTGATGCCGCTGCTGTCCTTGAGTGGGCGCAGGTCGAGGATGCATTCGTGGGCCACCAGGCCGTTGCTGCCGGTGTAGAGCACCGGGTAGTGCTCTTCCAGGCGACGGGCGATGTAGTTGGCATTGAGGATCGCCAGCTGGGAGGCACGCTTGAGGCCCGCGCCGCCCATCATGCGGATGTACATCCAGGTGATCGGCAGGATGCTCGCGCTGCCGAACGGCGCCGCGCACACCGCGCCTTCCTTGCGTTCCATGTTGGCGTGGCCCGGCAGGAAAGGCGCCAGGTGCGACTTGACGCCAATCGGGCCGACGCCCGGGCCGCCACCGCCGTGGGGAATGCAGAAGGTCTTGTGCAGGTTCAGGTGCGACACGTCGCCGCCGAACTTGCCCGGGGCGCAGAGGCCGACCATGGCGTTCATGTTGGCGCCGTCGATGTACACCTGGCCGCCGTTGTCATGAATGATGCCGCAGATTTCGCGGATGCCTTCCTCGAACACACCGTGGGTGGACGGGTAGGTGATCATCAGCGCGGCGAGGTGTTCGCGGTGCTCGATGGCCTTGGCCCGCAGGTCTTCGATGTCGACGTTGCCACGGGCATCGCAGGCGGTGACCACCACGCGCATACCGGCCATGTTGGCGGTGGCCGGGTTGGTGCCATGGGCCGAGGAGGGGATCAGGCAGATGTCGCGACGGTCTTCGCCACGGCTCTGATGGTAGGCACGGATCGCCAGCAGGCCGGCGTATTCGCCCTGGGAACCGGCGTTGGGTTGCAGCGACACCGCGTCGTAGCCGGTGGCGGCGCAGAGCATGGCCTCAAGCTCAGTGGTCAACTGCTGGTAGCCGGCGCTCTGCTCGGCGGGCGCGAACGGGTGCAGTGCGCCGAACTCGGCCCAGGTCACCGGGATCATTTCGCTGGCGGCGTTGAGCTTCATGGTGCAGGAGCCCAGCGGGATCATGGTGCGATCCAGGGCCAGGTCCTTGTCGGCGAGCTTGCGCAGGTAGCGCATCAGCTCGGTTTCGGAATGGTAGCGGTTGAACACCGGATGGCCGAGGATCGACGACTGGCGCTGCAGCGCGGCCGGAATGCGCGTCTGCACGTTGGCGGCGAGCGCAGCGAAGTCCGGCAGGGGCTTGCCGTCGGCCAACAGTGCCCACAGGGTTTCGACGTCGGCCTGGACGGTGGTTTCGTCCAGGGACAGGCCCAGGCGTTCAGCGTCCACTACGCGCAGGTTGATGCGCTGGGCGCGGGCCTTGTCGTGGAGGGCGGCGGTTTGCGCGCCGGTGTGCAGGGTCAGGGTGTCGAAGAAACTGTCTTGCTCGACGTTCAAGCCCAATGCGCCCAGGCCCTTGGCGAGGATCGCGGTCAGGTGATGGATGCGGTTGGCGATTTGCACCAGGCCCTTGGGCCCGTGGTACACGGCGTACATGCTGGCGATGTTGGCCAGCAGGACTTGGGCGGTGCAGATGTTGCTGGTGGCTTTCTCGCGGCGGATGTGTTGCTCGCGGGTCTGCATCGCCAGGCGCAGGGCCGGCTTGCCGAAGCGGTCCACGGAAACGCCTACCAGGCGGCCCGGCATATCGCGCTTGAAGGCGTCCTTGGTGGAGAAATAGGCCGCGTGCGGGCCACCAAAGCCCAGCGGCACGCCAAAGCGCTGGGCGCTGCCGATGGCCACGTCGGCGCCGAATTCACCCGGCGCGGTCAACACGGTCAGAGCCAGCAAGTCGGCCGCGACCGCCACCAGGGCGTTGGCGGCGTGGAAGCGGTCGGTCAGTTCGCGATAGTCGAACAGGTCACCGTTGCTGGCGGGGTATTGCAACAGCGCGCCGAAGAAGGCGCTGACATCGCTCAGCTCGCGCTCGTCGCCCACCACCACGTCGATGCCCAGGGGCTCGGCACGGGTGCGCAGCACGTCGAGGGTCTGCGGATGGCAGTGACGGGAGGCGAAGAAGGCATTGCTGCCCTTGTTCTTGCTCAGGCGCTTACAGAAGGTCATGGCCTCGGCGGCGGCGGTGGCTTCGTCCAGCAGCGAGGCGTTGGCGATCGGCAGGCCGGTGAGGTCGCTGATCAGGGTCTGGAAGTTCAGCAATGCTTCGAGACGGCCCTGGGAGATCTCCGGCTGGTACGGGGTATAGGCGGTGTACCAGGCCGGGTTTTCCAGCAGGTTGCGCAGGATCGGAGCAGGGGTATGGCAGTTGTAGTAGCCCTGGCCGATGTAGGTCTTGAACAGCTGGTTCTTGCCGGCGATGGCCTTGATCGAGGCCAGTGCATCGGCTTCGCTCTGGCCGTCGCCCATGTCCAGCACGCTGGTGCCCTTGATGCTTTCCGGAATGACGCTGGCGCTCAAGGCTTCCAGGGAGTCGTAGCCCAGGCGTTCGAGCATGGCCTGCTCGTCGCTGGCACGAGGGCCGATGTGGCGGGCGATGAATTCGTTGGCAGTGCCCAGATTAACGGTCATTTGGCGCTCCTCAGGCTTCGGCGTTGGCTTTGATCAGGCGGTCGTAGGCGTCCTGATCCAGCAATTGGCCAACTTTGGCGGCGTCGGCGGGCTTGAAGCGGAAAAACCAGCCTTCGCCCAACGGGTCTTCGTTGACCAGCTCGGGATTGCTCTCCAGGGCCGGGTTGGTTTCGATCACTTCCCCGTCCAGTGGCATGTAGACACCGCTGGCGGCTTTAACCGATTCCACGGTAGAGGCTTCGTCACCCTTGGCGTAGGTTTGCAGTTCCGGTAACTGAACATAGACCACATCGCCCAAGGCGTTCTGTGCAAATGCGGTAATGCCGACGGTAACGCTGCCATCGGCTTCGGCACGCAGCCATTCGTGATCTTCAGTGAAACGCAACTCGCTCATGGAAACTCCTGGGGCCAGACTCGTCTGGTGGACGCGATGAAAGGCGCGGGGCTTGGCCCGGCCGAATGGAATACCCATAGCAAGAACGCGGCCAATGTTTATAAAGGCTTGTAGATCAATGTTTTATGAGGCTGCGCAGCAGGCGGGAGAGAGGCAGCTGTAGCGAAATCGCTACAGCTTGAGGGCTGGATAAAATCGTTGTGGGATCAAAGCCTTATCCGGCGCTGTCTGGAATGGTCTGTAGCGATATCGTTCCGCTGTAGCGCTTTCAGTACAGGTGGAGGTCGTTTTTGAACCGTTTCTCTAGCCCAGCTCGCTCCCACAGGGGACTGCGCAGGGCTTACGGTTTGTTGGGAATCCCATACTTGCGCAACCGGTGGGCAATCGCGGTGTGGGAGGTTTGCAGGCGGCTGGCGAGCTGGCGGGTGGAGGGGTAGTTAACGTAGAGGCTTTCCAGCAGCTGTTTCTCGAAGGCGTCCACGGCCTGTTCCAGACTTTCGACTTCCACATCGCTCTGGCGAGCCACGGAAGTGCCGGCGATGTCCAGGTCGCCAATATCCACCAGGCTACTCTCGCAAATGGCCGCGGCGCGGAAGATCACGTTCTGCAATTGCCGTACGTTGCCCGGCCAGCGGTTACCCAGCAACGCGGGGTAGGTGCCCGGGGCCAGGCGACAGACCGGGCGCTGGATCTGCGCACAGGCCTGCTGCATGAAATACCGTGCCAGCAATAGGATGTCCTGGCCGCGCTCACGTAACGGCGGGACTTCGACGTTGAGCACGTTCAGGCGGTAGAACAGGTCTTCGCGGAAGGAGCCTTCGCTGACCATTTTCTCCAGGTTGCGGTGGGTGGCGCTGAGGATCCGCACGTTGACCTTGATTTCCCGGTCGCCGCCGACCCGGCGGAAACTGCCGTCGTTCAGGAACCGCAGTAATTTGGCCTGCAGATAAGGTGACATTTCGCCGATCTCATCCAGAAACACCGTGCCCTGGTTCGCCAGTTCCATCAGTCCCGGCTTGCCGCCCCGTTGTGCCCCGGTGAAGGCGCCGGGGGCATAGCCGAACAGCTCGCTTTCGGCCAGGTTTTCCGGCAGCGCGGCACAGTTCAGGGCCAGGAACGGAGCGCCGTGGCGAGCACTGATGGCGTGGCAAGCACGAGCCACCAGCTCCTTGCCGGTACCGGTTTCGCCCTGGATCAACAGCGGTGCGTCGAGTGCCGCCACCCGCTGGGCCCGGGCCTTGAGGGTACGGATCGCCGGGGATTCGCCCAGCAGCGCGTCAAACCCCTCGGCATGGTCGTGGTGCAGCGCCGACAGGCGTTCGCCGATGCGGTTGGGCTGATAGAGCGTCAGCAACGCACCCGCATCGGTGATGGGCGTGGCGTCCAGCAGCAACGTCTGGCCATTGAGGGTGACTTCCCGCAGTGGCAGGCGGAAACCGTTTTCCAGCAGAGTGCTTAACAGCGCGTCGTCGCCGAACAGCCCGGCCACGCTTTCGCCGGTCGGTTCACGACCGTACAGGGCGATCAGCGCCGGGTTGGCGAGCAGTACGTTGCCGGCACTGTCCAGCGCCAGCACCGGGTCGGTCATGGCGGCCAGCAAGGCGTCGAGCTGCAGATGCCGACGCTGGCCCGGCAGAATGTCCACCACGGTGACCGCTTGCACGCCGCGCACGCTGAACAATGCCTCGCGCAATTCATCCAGCACTTGCGGGCTCAGGGTAGGGGCGTCGATGTAGACGTTGGGTGGCACCATCTCCACCGCATCCAGATTGAGATTGCGCCCCCCCAGCAACGCCAGGACTTCCTGGGTGATACCAACGCGGTCGATGAAGCTGACGTGGATACGCATGGGGCGGTTTCGGGATTCTGGGATATGAAGGGTGGCAAGTATGCCTTGGGGCGGGCTTTTGGTGAAATCCTGGCGCAGTTCTTGAACATCACTGTTTACCCCACAAAAGCCCTGGGTTTACAACCCGATATCCCACGCCGGCGTTTCGGGAAACTTCACCACAAGGAAATCCACCAGGCTGCGCAGCGCCGTCGGCATGTGCTTGCGTGAGGCATACACCGCGTACATGTTCATCCGCCTGGGTTCGGCATGGGGCAACAGCCGGATCAGCTCGCCGCTCCTGATGTGGGCGCCGGCCTGATAGCTGGGTAGCATCGCCACGCCCGCGCCGGCAATGGTCGCCTGCAACAGGGTACTGGCCTCGTTGGCGCTGATGTTGCCCTGCACCGGCACCGAAACCTGCTCGCCATCCTGTTCGAAATGCCAGACGTTCTTGCCGACATAGGAGTGGGTCAGGCAGTTATGGCGGCTCAGGTCTTCCACCTGCTGCGGTGTTGGATGGTCACGCAAGTAGGCGGGCGACGCGCAGATTACCGAACGGCAGACCGAGAGGCGTCGGGCGATCAGGTTGGGGTCCAGGTCGTTGCTCATGCGGATCGCCAGGTCAATGCGTTCGTCCACCAGGTTCACGGTGCGATCGAGCATTTGCAGGTCGATGGTCACGCCAGGGTAACGCTTGACGTATTCGGCGATGGCGGTCGTCAGTTGAGCCTGGCCGAACGAAATGCTGGAACTGATGCGCAGCATGCCCCGTGGTGCGTCGTCCCGCGTGCTGACCGCCGCTTGCATGTCGCCGGACAACTCCAGCATCTGTCGACAACGTGGCAGGATCTCCATGCCGGCGGCCGTCAGGCTCAGCTTGCGCGTAGTGCGGTGCATCAACCGGGCGCCGACCCAGTCTTCCAACTCCGCCAGGTAGCGCGACACCACCGGCCGGGACAGGTCCAGGTGCTCGGCCGCCGCCGATTGGCTGCCCAGGTCCACCACCGTGACGAACACCCGCATTGCTTGGAGACGATCCATGATTTGCCCGCTTTCAGAAACAAACTATGTTCGAGCATCGCATTTTTTGGAACTTGTCAGGTAACTAAGCTTGGTTCATCGACATCGCTGACATTTCAAGCATCGTTAACCACTGGAGAACACCATGAGCAAAATCGCAATCATCGGCGCCACCGGGCGTGCCGGCAGCCAGCTGTTGGAAGAAGCCCTGCGTCGCGGCCACAGCGTGACGGCCATCGCCCGGAACACAGCCAGGATCGGTGAGCGGGCCGGGGTGGTCAGCAAGCCGCTGGACGTGTTGGACAGCGAAGCGTTGATCGAGGCGATCAC
The DNA here is from genome assembly GCF_021271205.1 of Pseudomonas uvaldensis. Classification (GTDB taxonomy): domain Bacteria; phylum Pseudomonadota; class Gammaproteobacteria; order Pseudomonadales; family Pseudomonadaceae; genus Aquipseudomonas; species Aquipseudomonas uvaldensis. The sequence goes on along the minus strand of NZ_JAIWKS010000004.1, from coordinate 208,373 downwards.
CGGGCACGACGTTGTGATCAGCGCCGCGCATTTCTCCACCGTGCCGGCCGACAAGGTCATCGCTCCGGTGAAGGCCGCCGGGGTCAAACGCTTGCTGGTGGTGGGTGGCGCCGGTTCGTTGTTGCTGCCGGATAACAGCCGGGTGATCGACAGCGACGGTTTCCCCGAGGAATACCTCGCCGAAGCCACGGCGGGTGCGTTGTTCCTGGATGTGCTGCGCAAGGAGCCGGAGCTGGACTGGACCTTCCTGTCGCCGTCGGCGGAATTTGTCGAAACCGAGCGCACCGGTCGCTTCCGTGTCGGCAAGGATCACCTGTTGTTCGACGACGCAGGGCGTAGCTGGATCAGTTTCGCCGACTACGCCATTGCGTTGATCGATGAAGTGGAGACGCCGCAATTTTCGCGTGCACGGTTCACCGTGGGTTACTGATCCGACGCCATCGCGAGTAGGCTCGCCCACAACGATGTTGCGGTGTGCTCCGTTTTTTGATCACCGCCAGACCTGTGGGAGCGGGCTTGCTCGCGAAAGCGGTGTGTCAGCCAAGTGAATGTCGACTGACACGCCGCATTCGCGAGCAAGCCCGCTCCCACAGAGATTCTCAAAACTCAGCCATGAACCCTTACCCAGACGCTCACCAGCACCGTCGCCGCCAGCAACCACGCCACTGCCGCCACCGCCAACGACGCCTCCAGCCGCATGCGCTCGACCATCACATACAACGTCGCCAGGTACACGAAATACGGAATGATCGACCACATGCCAAAGACGATGGTGGTCTTCAGGTCGTCCACCGAACGGCCCTTGCCGACGATGTAATGGGCGATGAGGGCAAAGGTCGGGAACAGCGGTACCAGCCCGGCGATGTAATAATTCCGGGTCTTGGCGAGCATCGCCAGGATTACCACCACGGCCGCCCCGAGCGCCGCCTTGAAAATCAGGTCCACAGGTTCATCGCCCTCGGTTAATGGCTCAGGCCATATTTTTTGACTTTGTCGAACAGCGTGGTCTTGGCCATGCCCAGTTCCAGGCTGGCCTGGGTCAGGTTGCCACCGCTGCGTTGCAGGGCGTCGGCGAGCAGGTTGCGCTCGAAGGCTTCCACTGCTTCGGCGAACGTCAGCCCTTGGCCGCCGCTGCTGGCGCCCGGCTTCTTGAAGGCCGGCAGGCCCAGGGCGAAGCGTTCGGCGACGTTGCGCAGTTCCCGCACGTTGCCCGGCCAGTCGTGACTCATCAGGTTCGACAGGGTCTGATTGTCCAGCGCCGGTGCCGTGCGGTCGAAGCGCAGGGAGGATTGCTGGAGAAAGTGCTCGAACAATTGCAGGATGTCTTCGCGGCGCTCGCGCAGGGGCGGCAGTTCCAGGGTCACCACGTTGAGGCGGTAATACAAGTCGCTGCGAAACTGTCCCGCCCGCCCCAGTTCATCCAGGTCGGATTTGGTGGCCGCGATCACCCGGCAATCCACAGCCACGCTCTGGTTCGAACCCAGGCGTTCGAGGGTGCGTTCCTGCAACACCCGCAATAGCTTGATCTGCAAGGGCAGGGGCATGCTTTCCACTTCGTCGAGAAACAGCGTGCCGCCATCGGCATGCTCGATCTTGCCGATGCGGCGCTTGCCGGCGCCAGTGAAAGCGTTGGCCTCGTGGCCGAAAATTTCGCTTTCGAACAGGTTTTCCGGCAAGCCGCCGCAGTTCAGCGCAACGAATTGTTTGTTATGGCGCCGGCTGAAGTCGTGCAGGCAGCGGGCGACCAGTTCCTTGCCCGTGCCGGTTTCGCCTTCGATCAACACGTTGGCGGAAGTGTCGGCGACGTTGGCTATCAACTCCCGCAGGTGCTGCATGGCGGGGGAGCGGCCAATGATCCGGCCTTCCAGGGAGTCGCGTTCGGCCAGTTGCCGGCGCAGCGAGGAAACCTCCCGGGCCAGACTGCGCTGCTCCAGGGCACGGCGGGCGACGTCCACCAGTCGCTCGGGGGAAAAGGGTTTTTCCATGAAGTCGTAGGCGCCTTTCTGCATGGCGCCCACGGCCATGGAGATGTCGCCGTGGCCGGTGATCAACACCACCGGCAGGCTGCGATCCCGTGCCTTGAGACGGGTCAGCAGCTCCAGGCCATCGATGCCCGGCAGGCGAATGTCGCTGATGACGATGCCGGCAAAGTCATCGCCAACCCGCTCCAGGGCTTCTTCTGCGCTGCCTACGCCGATGCAGGGGATGTCTTCCAGGGCCAGGGCCTGTTGGCAGCCCAGCAAGACATGGGGATCGTCCTCGACGATCAATACACTCAGGTCATTGTTCATAGTGGCTCGGCAGGTGAGGGGCTTACCAACGGCAAACTGAGGATGAACGTGGTGCCGCCTTCCTCGGGGTGCTCCACGCCCAGGTAACCGCCCGCGGCGGCGGCCAGGCTCGCCGAGAGGGTGAGGCCCAGGCCCAGGCCCTGTTCGCCGGGTTTGGTGGTGAAGAATGGTTCGAACAAATGCTTGCGCGCCTGCTCATCGATGCCGTGACCGTTGTCCCGTACCCGCAGGCGATACTTGCCTTCCAGGGGATCGCCCTCGAGCCACAAGCGTGGTTCGGTCCGGGTTTGCATGGCGTCCAGGGCATTGCCGAACAGGTTTACCAGGATCTGTTCCAGGCGCGTCTGGTCGATTTGCACCTGCACGTCATCGAAACGGCTGTGCACTTGGACAGACAGGCTTTCAAGGCGCCCCCCCAACAGCTGCAGAGCAGCCTCGACAGCCTTGCCGAGACTGGCCCGGCCCTGATCGTCGCCGCGTCGGGCAAAGGACCGCAGGCTGGCGGTGATCCGGCCCATGCGGTCGATCAGTTCATTGATGGTCTTGAGGTTGGCGTTGGCAATGTCCAGTTGGCCGCGTTCCAGAAAGCGCACGGTATTGCCGGACAGGGTACGCAGAGCCGCCAGCGGCTGATTCAGCTCATGGGCGATGCTGGTGGACATCTGGCCGATGGCTGCCAGTTTTCCGGCCTGTACCAGTTCGTCCTGGGCGCGGCGCAAGGTTTCCTCGGCCTGGCGTCGTTCGCGAATCTGGCCCTTGAGCCGCTCGTTGCTGGCCCGCAGGTCGCTGGTGCGTTCGGTAATCCGACGTTCGAGCTGGTTGTTGGCTTCCTGCAGGGCTTCGCGGGCGGCGAGGCGGGTGGCGATGACTTTGCGCCGCTCGTTCCAGGCAATCAGCAGGAACGCCACCAGGGCGAACGCCACGGCCACCAGAATGCCCTGGTTGATGGCTTGTCGACGCAGGTCTTCAAGCGGGGTGAGCAGGGTGAAGTTCCATGGCGTATCGCTCAAGGGCCGGGTTTGCGACAAGTAACGGATAGCCTGCTTGTCGGCCGCCACTTCGGTGTTGGCGGGAAAGGTCAGTTTCTCCATGCCCTCGGCCAGTCGCTCCCGGGCCAGGGGCACCAGCTCGTTCAGCGGGAACCAGTAATATTGCAGACTGCGGGCCAGGCGCTCCTTGGTTTCATCGCTGAGCGGCCGCACGGACTTGAGCCGTCGTGCCGGGTCGCTGGACAGGATGATGACGCCGTTTTCGTCGCTGACGAAGGCTTCCAGACGCGCCCGCTGCCAGCGCTCCTCCATGGCTTCGAGGCGCACTTTGACCACGGCCACGCCAATAATCTTGCCCTGTTGCTCCAGGCCGTGGGCCAGGTAATAGCCGGGTTCGCCGTTGGTGCTGCCAATGCCATAGAAACGTCCCGGCTGGCCGCGCACGGCGTTCTGGAAATAGGCGCGGAACGACAGGTCTTCACCCAGGTAACTGTCGACGTCACGCCAGTTGCTGGTGGCCATGACCCGGCCGGTGGTGTCCATCACATAGATGGCCCGGCTGCGGCTGCGCCGGTTGAGGCCTTCGAGGTATTCGTTGACGGTCTTGCGGTGTTCGGGCGTCGGGTCGTCGAGCAAGGCCGAGACGCTGGACTCCAGCTCCAGCAGGCTGGGCAGGTACGTGTACTTGCTGATCTCGCTCTCGACCGCGCGGGCGTGCAGCTCCAACTGGCGCTCGCCGTTTTCGGCAAGGCCACGGATGCCGTAGTGCTCGCTGATCCAGAAGCCGAGGTAGCCCAGGCCGATCGTCAGGGCGAGAATCAGCGGTGGCAGGAACAGGTGGCGGATCAGGCGGGGTTTCACGGCAAGTGATGGCGGCGCGGCGCGATAGAGGGTGGGGTCGCATTTCATCACAGTTGCCTTGGGTCAACCACAACACAAATCTACAGAGCAACTCCGGTCCCTTGTGGGAGCGGGCTTGCTCGTGAAGGCGGTGTGTCAGTCACATCGAGAGTGAATGTGCTGTCCTATTCGCGAGCAAGCCCGCTCCCACAGGGGAGTGGTGTTGTTTAGTGCTGCAGGATTTTCTCAAGGAAATGCTGCGCACGTTCGGAGCGGGCGCTGATGTCGCCGAAGAACTCTTCCTTCTTGCAGTCCTCGATGATCTGACCCTGGTCCATGAAGATCACCCGGTTCGCCACTTTGCGGGCGAAGCCCATCTCGTGGGTCACGCACATCATGGTCATGCCTTCGTGAGCCAGTTGCACCATCACATCGAGCACTTCGTTGACCATTTCCGGGTCGAGAGCCGAGGTCGGTTCGTCGAACAGCATCACCACCGGATCCATCGCCAGGGCCCGGGCAATCGCCACGCGCTGCTGCTGGCCGCCAGAGAGCTGGCCCGGATGCTTGTGGGCGTGGGCCGCGAGGCCGACCCGATCCAGCAGTTGCAGGCCTTTCTTGGTGGCCTCTTCCTTGCTGCGGCCCAACACCTTGATCTGCGCGATGGTCAGGTTTTCGGTGATGGTCAGGTGCGGGAACAGTTCGAAGTGCTGGAATACCATGCCCACCCGCGAGCGCAGTTGCGGCAGGTTGGTCTTCGGGTCGGCAATGGAGGTGCCGTCCACCACGATATCGCCTTTCTGGAACGGCTCCAGGGCGTTCACGCACTTGATCAGCGTGGACTTGCCCGAGCCCGACGGACCGCATACCACCACGACCTCACCTTTGCTGACCTCGGTGCTGCAATTGGTCAGTACCTGGAAGTCCCCATACCACTTGTTGATGTTCTTGATAGAGATCATATGGCGAACCTTTTTTGCAGACGCTTGACCAGCAGCGAGGCGGCAAAGCTGATTGTGAAGTACACGAGACCTGCGATGATCAGGAACTCATTGGAGCGGCCGATGATGTCGCCACTGGCCCGCGAAGCATTGAGGAAATCCACCAGGCCGACGGTGTAGACCAGCGAGGTGTCCTGGAACAGGATGATGCTCTGTTGCAGCAACAGCGGCGTCATCTTGCGGAACGCCTGGGGCAGGATGATCAGGCGCATGGTCTGGCCATAATTCATGCCCAGTGCCTGGGCGGCGCCCATCTGACCCTTGGGAATGGACTGCACGCCGGCCCGAACGATTTCGCAGAAGTACGCTGCTTCGAACATCATGAACGCCACGACGCAGGAACCGAACGCACCGATCGGGGTGTCTTCGCCGGTGATCCAGCGCAGCACGAACGGCACTGCCAGGTAGAACCAGGTGATCACCAACAGCAGTGGGATCGAGCGGAAATAGTTGACGTAGATGCCGGCGATGTTGGAGATCAGTTTGTTGTGGGACAGGCGCATGAGGGCCAGGATCGTTCCCAGAACAATCCCACCGATGACGCCCAGGGCCATCAGTTTGAGGGTCATCACCATGCCGTTCCACAAGCCGGGAATGGCCGGGACGATGCCCGTGAAATCGAATTCCATCATTTACCCCCCACGGAGATCAGGCCGGGCACCGCGACTTTCTTCTCGACCATGCGCATGAGCAGCATCAGGCTCATGTTCAGGGTGAAATAGATCAAGGTCGCCAGGGTGAAGGCTTCGAACAGGTTGGCGGAGAACTCGGCGGTCTGCTTGGTCTGCGCGAGCAGCTCCATCAGGCCGATCAGCGAGGCCACGGACGAGTTCTTGAAGACGTTGAGGAATTCCGACGTGAGCGGCGGAATGATGATCCGGTAGGCTTGGGGCAGCAGAACATTCCAATAGATCTGCGGCAGCTTGAAGCCCATGGCACGAGCAGCGGACTCCTGGCCCCGGGGCAGCGCCTGGATGCCGGTGCGCACTTGTTCGCAGACGCGAGCGGCAGTGAACAGGCCCAGGCACACGACGACGCTCAGGTAGGCCGAGGTGGTCGGGTTCAGGTCTTGTTTGTACCACTCCTGCAGGTTTTCCGGCAGCAGGTCCGGTACCAGGAAATACCAGATAAACAGCTGAACCAGCAGTGGCACGTTACGGAATAGCTCCACGTAGCAGGTGGCGATGCCCGACACCAGCCGGTTCGGCACGGTGCGCATCACGCCCAGGATCGAGCCCAGCAGCAGGGCGATGATCCAGGCGGCGACGGCGATGGCAATGGTCCAGCCCAGGCCGGCCACGTACCAGTCGAGATAAATCTCGCTGCCCACGCCGGTGGACTTGAAGAACACGCCCCAGTCCCAGTTGTAATTCATCAGGGTCTCCCCTCAGATCGTTCGATGTACAAATGCCCGCCTGGGGAAGCTCCGTTCCCGTCCAGCCATGACGGCCGGGCACACGCGTTCGGCTCGATAGCACCGGTTCGAGTGTTTCCTGAAAATTGCCAGCAGGGAGTGACCATCTCCTGAAAGGGCCGGGCCCCTTCAGGAGATAAGGTTAGTCAGAAAATCAAGACTTCTTGTCGTCAGCCGCTTTGTCGGTCGGATTGGCGATCAATGCCTTGAGCTCGTCGCTCATCGGGAAGTTCAGGTTCAGGTTTTTCGGCGGGATTGGCTGGGTGAACCACTTGTCGTAGATCTTGTTGATCTCGCCCGACTTGTAGGTCGCCACGATGGCGTCATCCACGGCCTTTTTGAACGGCGCGTCGCCTTTGCGCATCATGCAGCCATAGATTTCGTACGACTGTGGGGTACCGGTCACTTCCCAGTCGCTGGCTTTCTTGGCCTTGGCGGCTTCGCCGGCCAGCAGGGCGTCGTCCATCATGAACGCAACGGCACGGCCCGATTCCAGCATCTGGAAGGATTCGCCGTGGTCCTTGGCGGAAATGACGTTCATGCCCATCTGCTTGTCGGCGTTCATCGCCTTGAGCAGGCGCTCGGAGGTGGTGCCGGCGGTGGTCACGACGTTCTTGCCTTTCAGATCGTCGAAATCCTTGTACTTGGAGTCTTTCTTGGAGAGCAGGCGGGTGCCGATCTCGAAGATGCCGATGGAGAAATCAACCTGTTGCTGGCGTTCCACGTTGTTGGTGGTGGAACCGCACTCCAGGTCCACGGTGCCGTTCTGCACCAGCGGGATACGGGTTTGCGAGGTGACCAGGTTGTACTTGACCTGCAGGTTCGGCATGTCCAGGTCTTTTTTCAGGGCCTCGACGACTTTCAGCTGGATGTCGTGGGAATAGCCGACCGGTTTACCGGAAGCGTCCGCGATGTAGGAAAACGGAATGGAAGCGTCGCGATGCCCGAGTGTGATGACGCCGGACTCTTTGATCTTTTTCAGCGTGCCGGTCAGTTCGGCAGCGAAAGCTGGGGTGCTGATCAGAGCGGCAGCAATGGCTGCGCCCAGGAGATGGGGAACGATACGCATCGATGTTTCCTCGACATTGTTTTTTTTATTCCGGCCGGTTCGTCGGCCCTGAGTACTTGGAATGCCCGGTAGCTCCTGTTGTGTTGGCGCCCGGGCAAACGTCTCCACGAGTGTAGAGCATGACTCGTGCCAGGCCAGTTCAATATGGTTAAACCTTTGTTTTTAAAGACAATTAATGTTTTGTTTCGGATTTTGTATAACTTGTTTATCCGGTTTGCCGAATCGACTGTAGGGTCGCGTTCGGAAAACCGAATATTCGTTCCCGTAGGAGGGGAAGTGGTGGGGGAGGCAGTAAAAAGCCCCTGGACCATGGGGTCAGGGGCTTTAGTTGATCAGGTTGAGGATCAGGCCGCTTCGATCTTGCGGCGATTGTGCTCGACCTTGTCCAGATATTGCTGCAGTTTTTCCTGCTCGGCCGGCGTGGTGAACAAGCCCAGTTTGCTACGGCGCCACAAGATGTCCTGGGCGCTGACGGCCCATTCGTCGCTGCACAAGTAATCGACTTCCCGGGTATAAAGGCCGCCACCGATGTGTTCGCCCAGGTCGGTCAGGCTATGCACGCCTTCGAGCATGCGCCAGGTGCGGCTCCCATAAGTCGTGGCCCAGCGGCGAGCGAGATCGGTAGGTACCCAGTCGAACTTGTCGCGGATCGCCGAGCACAGCGCCTGCGGGGTGGTCATGTTTTCGCCACCGGGAAGTGGATCTACAGCCGTCCAGCTCGGGCGCATCTGGGTGAAATAGGGCGCCAGTTGCGCCATGGCCGATTCGGCCAGTTTGCGATAGGTGGTCAGCTTGCCGCCGAATACCGACAGCAATGGGGCTTCTTCGCCGCCGGCGGACAGTGCCAACGTGTAATCCCGGGTGACCGCCGACGGATTGTCCGATTCGTCGTTGCACAACGGGCGGACGCCGGAATAGCTGTGCAGGATGTCGTCGCGGCTGATCTGCTTCTTGAAGTGAGCGTTGACCACCTTCAGCAGGTAATCGGTTTCACCGTCGGTGATCGCGACTTTGGCCGGGTCGCCGGTGTATTCACGGTCGGTGGTGCCGATCAGGGTGAACTGGTTCAGATAAGGGATGGTGAACACAATGCGCTGGTCTTCGTTCTGAAGAATATGCGCGTGTTCGCCTTCATAGAGTTTTGGCACGATGATGTGGCTGCCCTGGATCAGGCGGATGCCGTAGGGCGATTCCATCTTCAGATCATCGCGGATGAACTTCGCGACCCATGGGCCAGCCGCGTTCACCAGTGCCTTGGCGCGGATCGAAAACAGACTGCCGTCGGCGCGTTCCAGATGCAGGTGCCACAAGCCTTTGCTGCGGCGGGCATTTACGCAACGGGTGCGGGTGTGGATGTGGGCGCCTTTTTCACGTGCTGCCATGGCGTTGAGCACCACCAATCGCGCGTCGTCGACCCAGCAGTCAGAGTATTCGAAGCCTTTGGTGATCTCGCTTTTCAGCGCACTGTCAGCGCCGAATTTCAGGCTTTTCGAGCCGGCAAGCTGCTCGCGCTTGCCCAGGTGATCGTAGAGGAACAGGCCGGCACGGATCATCCAGGCCGGACGCAGGTGTGGGCGATGGGGCAGTACGAAGCGCATCTGCTTGACGATGTGCGGGGCCTTGCTCAGCAACACCTCGCGTTCGGCCAAGGCTTCGCGTACCAGGCGGAATTCGTAATGTTCAAGATAGCGCAGGCCACCGTGGATCAGCTTGCTACTGGCCGAAGAGGTGTGGCTGGCCAGGTCGTCCTTTTCGCAAAGGAACACCGAAAGACCGCGACCGGCAGCGTCCGCGGCTATCCCCACGCCATTGATGCCACCGCCGATGACGGCGATGTCGTAGATCTCGGCGAGAGGGGGCGTAGGCAAGGTGGAAGTGGGCATCGGCTGGCCTCGGGTTCTTTTCGCAATATTTGAATTCGAACATTTATGTTCATTTGCGAAAATACTAGCTCATAAATGAGGGAGCGACCAGTCGACTTCGATTGAAAATACTGATCAAAGGAAACTGAAAGGAAAATTTTCGAACACGAAGATTGCGTGACGCAGGCAGGAGGTATTTGTGGCGAGGGGATAAATCCCCTCGCCAGAGGGTGCCGGGAGGGCGTCAGACCACTTCCAGCCGAATCTTGTGCTGGGTCAACAGTTGCGCCAAGGCCGGTACTGGTTGCTGGTCGGTCACCAGGCAATCGATCAGGCTGATGGGGCCCAGGCGGACCATGGCGTTGCGCCCGAATTTGCTGGAGTCTGCCGCCAGGATCACTTGCCGGGCATTGGCGATGATTGCCTGGGAAACCCGCACTTCCTGATAGTCGAAATCCAGCAGGCTGCCGTCTTCGTCGATACCGCTAATGCCCACCAGGGCGAAGTCCACCTTGAATTGGTTGATGAAGTCGACGCTGGCCTGGCCCACTACGCCGCCATCGCGCCGTACATTGCCGCCGGCGACCAGGACTTCGAAATCGTCCTTCGCGCTCAGAGTCGACGCCACGTGAAGGTTGTTGGTAATGACTTTGAGATGGTTGTGGTTGAGCAGTGCCCGGGCGATGGATTCGGTGGTGGTGCCGATGTTGATGAACAACGAGGCGTGGTCGGGAATCTGGGCGGCGATGGCTTCGGCGATGCGTTGTTTCTCATCGCGCATCTGATCGGCGCGCATGGCGTAGGCGGTGTTTTCGACGCTCGAGTCGTAGGCGGCGCCACCATGGTAGCGGCGCAGCAGGTTCGCCTCCGCCAATTGGTTGATGTCGCGGCGGATGGTTTGCGGGGTGACGACAAATAGTTGCGCCATTTCCTCGATGCTGACATAGCCGCGCTCGCGGACCAGCTCGAGGATTTGCTGCTGACGGGGAGGCAGATTCATGGGGCGTCCTTTGGGCTGCCATACAAAATTTGCCCATGATGCCGCAGGAATCCACTCCCGACCAGTTTCGGACTCTCAGCGACTTACTCAGCGTCTTCGTGAGGCTCCCAGTCACGGGTGCGGCTCACCGCTTTTTTCCAGCCGGCATAGAGGGCTTCCTTCGCCTGCTCGTCCAGTTGCGGTTCGAATTCGCGCTCGATCATCGCTTTACCGCGCAGCTCTTCCAGGCTGCCCCAGAAACCGCAGGCCAGGCCGGCCAGGTAAGCGGCGCCCAAGGCAGTGGTTTCGCGCATTTTCGGGCGTTCGACCGCAGTGCCCAGGATGTCGGCCTGAAATTGCATCAGGAAATTATTCGCCACCGCGCCGCCGTCAACGCGCAAGGCCTTCAGACGTTCGCCGGCATCCTGTTGCATGGCGTCGAGCACGTCGCGGGTCTGGTAGGCGATCGACTCCAGGGTCGCGCGAATGATGTGATCGACCCGTACGCCACGGGTCAGACCGAACAGCGCGCCGCGAGCATAGGGGTCCCAATAGGGCGCTCCCAGCCCGGTAAAGGCCGGCACGAGGTAAACGCCGTTGCTGTCCTTGACCTTGTTGGCGAAGTATTCGGTATCGAGGGCGTCGTTGATGATCTTCAGTTCATCGCGCAACCACTGCACGGTGGAACCGCCGTTGAACACCGCGCCTTCGAGGGCGTAGGCCACTTCGCCACGTGGACCGCAGGCGATGGTGGTCAGCATGCCGTGGTTGGATTTGACGGCTTTGTCGCCGGTGTTCATCAACAGGAAACAACCTGTGCCATAGGTGTTTTTCGCCTGTCCAGGCTCCACGCACATCTGGCCGAAAAGAGCGGCCTGCTGGTCTCCGGCAATGCCGCCAATGGCGATGCCACTCTTGGTGCGACCGTAGATTTCAGACGATGACTTCACTTCCGGCAACATTTCCCGGGGAATGTCGAGGATATCCAGCATCTTCGCGTCCCATTCCAGCGAGTGGATATTGAACAGCAGGGTGCGCGATGCGTTGGTGTAGTCGGTGACATGGACCTTGCCGCCGGTAAATTTCCAGATCAACCAGCTGTCGACGGTACCGAACAGCAATTCGCCGTTGCGTGCACGCTCGCGACTGCCTTCGACATTGTCCAGGATCCACTTGAGCTTGGTACCGGAAAAGTACGGGTCGGTAACAAGGCCGGTAGTGTCGCTGATGTACTGTTCATGGCCGTCGCGCTTGAGCTGCTGGCAGATTTCGGTGCTGCGCCGGCATTGCCAGACGATGGCGTTGTAAATCGGGCGCCCGGTGGTCTTGTCCCAGACCACCGTGGTTTCACGCTGGTTGGTGATGCCGATGGCGGCAACCTGATCATGGTGCAGGCCAGCCTGGGCCAGCGCTTCGACCATGACCGCGCTCTGGGTGGCAAAGATTTCCATCGGGTCGTGTTCGACCCAGCCGGGCTGCGGGTAATGCTGGACGAATTCGCGCTGGGCGGTGCCGACCACATTGGCGTCACGATCGAAGATGATCGCCCGCGAGCTGGTCGTACCCTGATCGAGGGCAATGATGTAGTTCTTGTTCTGGATATCGGTCATGTCGATTGCCTTGGGACGTAGATAGGGGTAAAGCACCACGGTGCACAGCAAGCGATGTGCACCTACTGTTTCAAGAGATTCTGGCCTTGCCGTCAATGGCAGCGATTGCGTCCTTTGTAGCATGGGTGGCGCTGGGCAGGTGTCGGGCAATGAGCCCGCGATAAGCGGCGGCGCCCAGGCATGCACCGGCAATGGGTGCAAAAATCGGAATCAGGAAGTACGGAATATCGCGTCCGCCCGTGAGGGAAATTTCACCCCAGCCGGCGAAGAAAGTCATCAACTTGGGGCCGAAGTCCCGTGCCGGGTTCATCGCGAAGCCGGTCAGCGGTCCCATCGAGCTGCCGATCACAGCGATCAGCAGGCCGATCAACAGCGGTGCCAGCGGGCCGCGAGGCAGGCCATTGTTATCGTCGGTCAGGGACATGATCACCCCCATCAGGATGGCGGTAATGATCGTTTCCACCAGGAAAGCCTGGCCGGTGGACAGCGCCGGATGCGGGTAGGTCGAGAACACCGAGGCCAGTTCGAGGCTGGTTTGCGTGCCACGGATCATCTGGCGCGATTGTTCGAAATCGAAGAACAGATTGCTGTACAGCAGGTAGACCAGGAACGCGCCGCAAAAGGCCCCGCCCACCTGGCTGACAATGTAAAGAGGCAGTTTTCGTTTTTCGAAGTCAGTGAAGATACACAGCGCGATGCTGACAGCGGGGTTCAGATGTGCACCGGAAATGCCTGCGCTGAGGTAGATCGCCATGCTGACGCCAATGCCCCAGATGATGCTGATCTCCCAAAGGCCGAAACTGGCACCCGCGACCTTGAGCGCTGCAACGCAGCCGGTTCCGAAAAAGATCAGCAGGGCAGTCCCCAGGAATTCGGCCAGGCATTGGCTGGAAAGGGACGGCTGTTGTAAATCGGTTGTCATGCAAAACCTCGGTCTTGTTGTTGTCCGCGCCCTGGAGAAGACTTCGATGACGCGTTTTTCACCGAGGCAGGATCCCCATCCTGAACTCGGGGTGTTGCTATAGACATGAATTGCTGCTTTCAGTTTCGAAAAAATATAGACAAGAAACGCGGCTGTCAAAGGTCGAAAATGAACCATTGGTCACATTTGTACTATTCGTGGCATGAATGGATCCTGCGCTGGCCGGCCCTGGCATGAACTGGCGGTACGCCCGAAGCCTTTTGGCTGTCGATCACTTAGAATCCTGCTCACTCTTCATTGATTTTTTGTCAGGAGCGGTCATGACCCCCGCATTGGATCTGCTTAAAAAAGTGCGCGCCGAGCATCGTATCCACAGCTATGAACACGATCCCAAGGCCGCCTCCTATGGCCTGGAGGCGGCGGAAAAACTGGCGCTGGATCCGGCGCGAGTGTTCAAGACGTTATTGGCGGCCAGCGAAAAAGGTGAGTTGCTGGTGGCAGTGGTTCCGGTGGCGGGCACCCTGGATCTGAAAGCGCTGGCCCATGCCGCCGGCGTGAAGAAAGTCGAGATGGCCGACCCGACCGCCGCGCAACGCTCGACTGGTTATCTGCTCGGCGGTATCAGCCCGCTCGGACAGAAGAAGCGCCTGCGCACGTTTATCGACAGTTCCGCCCAGCCGTTCCCCAGCATATTTGTCAGTGCAGGGCGACGTGGGTTGGAAGTGGAGCTGGCGCCTACGGTCTTGGCGGAGCATACCGGGGCGGCATTTGCGAGTATCGGCAGGGCCTGAAGTGGCCGGAAAGCTCTTCGGCACGAATAAGCAGGAGTGGCTGTCAGATATTTCATCCGCTGTAGGGTGAAATATTCGTCGATCTGTCACTGGATAACCGGCGTCCTTCCCCTTCATGCTGATACCTCTATAAGAAGGAGCAGTGCCATGCAGCTAGCGTTTCATCAGGTCGATGCGTTCAGTGACCGTCCCTTCGGCGGCAACCCGGCGATGGTCTACAGGCTCGACGCCTGGCTGGCCGATGACTTGATGCAGAACATCGCTGCGGAACATAACCTGGCCGAAACCGCCTTTCTGGTGCGCGAGGGCCTGCAATGGCATATCCGTTGGTTTACGCCGACCACTGAGGTCCCGTTATGCGGGCACGCCACGTTGGCCAGTGCCTATGTACTGTTTGAGATCTATCACGAACCCGTCGAGCGGCTGGATTTTATCTGCAAATCCGGGCAGTTGAGCGTTACCCGCGAGGGTGATCGATTGTGGCTGGATTTTCCTGCCAGGATGCCCGGCGAAGTAGGGGCTTCCCTGGCGGTCCAGAGTGCCCTGGGCGTCGAAGCGGTGGATGTGTTGGGTTTCAACGAGCTGTTCGTGGTGCTTGAATCTGAACAGGCGGTGCTCGATTGCAAGCCGGATATGGCGGCACTTGCAAAATTGCCGTGGCCCGGCGCCATCGTCACCGCGCCAGGCAGCCGGCATGATTTTGTCTCGCGTTACTTCGCCCCGGCGATCGGCATCAACGAAGACCCGGTGACCGGGTCGACCCATTGCAGCCTGATTCCTTACTGGTCCAAGCGCCTGGGCAAGCTGGGGCTGACGGCTTATCAATGTTCGGCCCGGGGTGGGACTTTGTTCTGCCGGTTGGAAGGGGAGCGGGTGAAGATCGGTGGGAATGCGACGCTGGTGGCCAGTGGGACCTTGTCGCTAGGCTCTGTTTGAAAAGTCTTGAGACGAAGGTCAGGCAAGGCGAAAAACGGCGAGGAACGGCCGGGGTCGCGTTCGACTTTACTGGAGTAAATGAGCATTCCGATCGGACTCGCGCACGAGCCGGTTTTCAACGCAGCATGAACGAGTATCAAGGCTTTTCAGACAGAGCCTAGGGTGACTGATCAAATCAATGAGGCCATTGTGGCAGCGAGCAGGCTCACTCCCACAAATGGCTTCGCATTCTCCGGTTTCAGCTGGCCGTGCTGTACCGCCGCACACCGCTTTCCACCGGTGGTAGATGCGCCGCTATGCTGCCCGAGGCCTGGAACAGCACCAAGTGCTCAGCCGCCACGCGGATGCCGACATCGGCCCCGACCTGATGATCGGCGTGGCTCGGGAAGATCGACTCCAGTTGCGCGCCCGTTGGCAGTTGCAGACGATACAGGGTCGACGCACCCAGGAAGGTCTTGCCAACTATCCTGGCGATAAGCGGGCTGTCTGGCGCATAGACGATATCGTCCGGCCGTAGCAGTACGTCCACTGCGCCACCGATGGGCCAGGTATACGCCCGATTGCCACGCAGCACGCCCAGCTCGGTCTTGACCGACTCCGGACTCTCGAGCTGGCCGCGAATGAAATAACCCTGGCCGATAAAGCTGGCGACGAAGGGGGTCAGCGGTTCGTGGTACAGATTGTAGGGCGTATCCCACTGTTCCAGCCGGCCCTCCTTGAATACGCCGACATGGTCGCTCACGGCGAAGGCTTCTTCCTGGTCGTGGGTCACCAGGATCGCGCTGGTGCCTCGGCCCTTGAGAATGTCCCGCACTTCATGGCTGAGCTTGCGTCGCAGCTCGCCGTCGAGGTTGGAGAAGGGCTCGTCAAGCAGCAGCAGTTGCGGCTCCGGTGCCAGTGCCCGGGCCAGCGCTACACGCTGTTGCTGGCCACCGGACAATTCATGGGGGAAGCGCTTGCCCAGGTTCTTCAGGTTGACCAGCTCCAGCAACTCCCCGACCACGCGGTCCTTGTCCGGATGCTTGCGAATGCCGAAGGCAATGTTCTCGGCCACGCTCAGGTGGGGAAACAAGGCGTAGTCCTGAAACACCATGCCAATGCGGCGTTTTTCCGGGGCGAGGGTGAAGCCGGGGCGGGAAATGGTTTCCCCGGCCAGCTGGATTTCCCCTTCGTGTACCGGCTCGAAGCCGGCAATCGCGCGCAATGTCGTGGTCTTGCCACACCCGGACGAGCCGAGCAGGCAACCGATATCACCAGCGTTGAGGTGCAGGTTGAGGTTCTGAACGACCCGTTGGTCCTGATAGCCGCAAGCCAGGTTGTGCAGGTTCAGCAGCAAGGAATGGCTCATGCGTGGCGGTACGCTGGCTCGACGAGGAACTCAAGCAGCGCCTTCTGCGCGTGAAGACGGTTCTCAGCCTGATCCCAGGCGACTGCGCGCGGATCTTCCAGGATATCGAAGCTGATCTCTTCGCCGCGGTGAGCCGGCAGGCAGTGCATGAATAGGACTTCAGGGTCCGCCAGGTCGAGCAGGGCCCGGTTGACCTGCAGCGGTGCGAACAGCTTGAGGCGTTTGGCGGTTTCCTCCTCCTGGCCCATGGAGGTCCAGACGTCGGTGCTCACCAGGTGCGCACCGGCCACGGCCAGTTTCGGGTCGCGGACGATGGTTACCCGATCCCCGGCCTGGGCGAGGAGCCCGGCGTTGGGATCGTAGCCTTCGGGGCAGGCGATGCGCAGTTGGAAATCGAACTGGATCGCCGCTTCTATATAGCTGTTGCACATGTTGTTGCCATCGCCGACCCAGGCAACGGTCTTGCCCTGAATCGAGCCGCGATGTTCGAGAAAAGTTTGCATGTCAGCCAGCAACTGGCAGGGGTGAAGATCATCGGACAGGCCGTTGATCACCGGCACGCGGGAGTGGGCAGCAAACTCGGTCAGGGTGCTGTGGGCGAACGTACGGATCATCACGGCATCGAGCATGCCCGACATGACGATGGCGCAATCGCTGATGGGTTCGCCGCGGCCCAGCTGGGTGTCGCGGGGGGACAGGAAAATCGCCTGGCCGCCGAGCTGGATCATGCCGGCTTCGAACGAAATACGGGTGCGGGTCGACGATTTTTCGAAAATCATCCCCAGTACACGGTTTTTCAAGGGCTCGAACAGTACACCGCGGTTACGCAGGTCCTTGAGCTCCACGCCTCGACGGATCACGCCAAGCAACTCATCGGGCGTGAAATCCATCAGGGAGAGAAAGTGCCTTGCGCTCATTATTGACTACCTTTTGTAACTGACCGCAGATACTCAAAGCCTTGTTCGACAAGAAAACGGGCGAGACCTGCGGCAAAAGCCGCACGGGGCGACGAAAATAGGGGAAGGCGCGATATTGACATTAAATGTCGCGTATTACCAATAGTGCCATGCTTAAGAGGCGTTCAGCGGAGCCGGTGTTTCCTTACGAGGGCATTTTGAAGCCGGTTTACTGGCAGTAGCCACCTCTTTGTACACTGGCGTTGTACGGCTTGGCAATCAAGCGGGACGGGCATGACGTCGGCGCCGGTTGGTTTTGGGCCGATCGGCTGGGGGCAGCAAGTTGTCGGACGTGTAGCATTTCCTAACGCAAGGGGCTGGGTTATAAAAGACTACCTAGAGGCAGGAGCGTCGAAATGGATTCGAAAGAGCAACAATTGATGGAATTGCTGGGGCTGACAGCACGCTCCCTGACACACCTCACCGCTGCGATAACCTCCATGTCGTTCGAGTTGTTGCGTAGCGATGATGAGGTCATCAAGGCCACCGGACGTCGCATGATCGATCGCATGGCGACCATCAGCGGTGGGCTCGACGAGCATTGGCGTTTGATCGGCGAGTTGACCGGCGTACCCATTGCCCAGGAACAGGTGGAAACCATCGAGGAAATCCAACTGCTGGAAGCTCCCGTCGAGCAGCCCTGAGGCCACTTCATCGGCAAGCCTGATGCCCGGCAATTCACGGGACGAACGTCGCTGGCGCGGTGGAGGTACAAGGGCCATAGTTTTGTTCCCGCGGCCAAAGTGCCCGCCACGAATAAAACAGAGGCTGGCCATGACCAAGACTCTTCATCACCGTGCATGCCATCTGTGTGAAGCCATTTGTGGCTTGACCCTGGAGACCACTGAAACCGACGGCCAAGGCCTGGTGATCACCTCGATCAAGGGCGATCCGCTGGACAGCTTCAGCCGGGGGCATATCTGCCCCAAGGCGGTGGCCTTGCAGGATATCCAGAACGATCCGGACCGGCTGCGCCAACCCATGCAACGGGTGGGCAGTGAGTGGCAACCCATCGCCTGGGAGGATGCCTTCGCGCTGGTTGCCGAACGCCTGGCGGATATCCAGGCGCGTCATGGTCAGAATGCGGTGGCGGTCTATCAGGGCAACCCCAGCGTGCATAACTATGGGCTGATGACCCACAGTAATTATTTCCTGGGCCTGCTAAAGACCCGCAGCCGCTTTTCTGCCACATCCGTGGACCAATTGCCCCATCACCTGACCAGCCACCTGATGTACGGCCACGGCCTGCTGCTGCCGATACCGGATATCGACCACACCGATTTCATGCTGATCCTGGGCGGTAATCCGTTGGCATCCAATGGCAGCATCATGACCGTGCCGGACGTTGAGAAGCGCCTCAAGGCCATCCAGGCCCGTGGCGGCAAGGTGGTGGTGGTCGATCCGCGTCGCAGCGAAACGGCCGCCATGGCGAGTCAGCATCTCTTTGTGCGCCCTGGCGGCGACGCTGCACTGTTGTTCGGCTTGCTCAACACACTGTTCAGTGAGGATCTGACCCGTGAGAGCCACTTGCCGGTAGATGGCCTGGAGGATGTGCGCCTGGCCGTGGCCCCCTTCACGGCCGAGGCCATGAGCCCGCTGTGTGCGGTGCCCGCCCCGCAGATCCGTCAGTTGGCCCGGGATTTCGCGGCGGCCCCTTCAGCTGTGTGCTATGGCCGGATGGGCGTTTCGACCCAGGCGTTCGGTACGCTGTGCCATTGGCTGATCCAGGTGATCAACCTGGTGACCGGCAATCTGGACCGGGTGGGTGGCGCACTGTGCACCGAGCCGGCGGTGGATCTGGTCGCCACCACTTCGGGTGGCCATTTCAACCGCTGGCAAAGCCGCGTGTCCGGCCGTCCCGAGTACGCCGGGGAGTTACCGGTGTCGACATTGGCCGAAGAGATGCTCACCGACGGCGAAGGGCAGATTCGTGCGTTGGTCACCGTGGCCGGCAACCCGGTGTTGTCCACGCCCAACGGACGGCAACTGGAGCAGGCGCTGGATGGCCTGGAATTCATGGTCAGCGTGGACCTCTACATCAACGAAACCACACGCTACGCCGACCTCATCCTGCCTTCGACTTCGGCATTGGAAAATGATCACTACGACACCACGTTCAATCTGTTCGCGGTGCGCAATGTGACCCGCTTCAACCGGGCCATCCTGCCCAAGCCTGAAGGGGCTCTGCATGATTGGGAAATCTTCGTTGGCCTGGCCGAGGCGTTCGCCGCGAGGACCGGTAAGGCGCTCAAACCCACCCTGCCACCGGCGCAGATGATCGATCTCGGCTTGCGGGCAGGGCCATACGGAGATGCCTCGCCACATAAACTGTCCCTGGCCACCCTGTTCGACCATCCCCATGGCATTGATCTCGGTGCGCTCAAGCCTAATCTGGCGTCGCGGTTGAAGACCGACAACCGGCGGGTACAGGCCGCTCCGGCAGTGATTCTCGCCGATCTGGGACGTTTCGCCGCGCTTGAGGCGCCCAAGGCGGATGAGCTGCTGCTGATTGGTCGCCGGCATGTGCGCAGCAACAATTCCTGGATGCACAATTTCCATCGGTTGGTGAAGGGCAAGCCGCGCCATCAACTGCTGATGCATCCGGATGATCTCGCCAGTCGTGGGCTGAACGATGGACAGCGGGTAAAAGTCAGCTCGCGGGTGGGCATGATTGAAGTCGAGGTGCAAGGCTGCCCCGACATGATGCAAGGCGTGGTCAGCCTGCCCCACGGTTGGGGGCACGCCCGTCCAGGGGTGCAGATGAGCATTGCCAGCGCCCAGCCTGGCACGAGCGCCAATGACCTGACCGATGATCGTCAGCTCGATGAGTTGTCCGGCAACGCGGCGCTCAATGGCGTACCGGTGACAGTGGCGGCTGCGTGAATTTGTCCCTGGAGGAGACCGAGCACCTTGCTCGGCTTTCCGTTACAATGCGCCACCGTGTCGACGACTTGAGTCGCGAAGTTTAAGCCGAGGTGCTCCATGGATATCATCGAAACCATCAAAGACCAGATTGCCAACAACACCGTCCTGCTCTACATGAAAGGCTCGCCGAACGCCCCACAGTGCGGTTTTTCGGCCAAGGCTGCCCAGGCGGTGATGGCATGTGGCGAGAAATTCGCCTACGTGGACATCCTGCAGAACCCGGAAATCCGTGCCAACCTGCCCAAGTACGCCAACTGGCCAACCTTTCCACAACTGTGGGTTGCCGGTGAGCTGGTTGGTGGCAGTGACATCATGGTTGAAATGGCTGCCGATGGTTCCCTGCAGACCACGATCAAGGAAGCAGTGGCCAAAGCGGCGGCCAAGACCGAAGCCTGATTTACCCCGAACAAATGTGGGAGCGAGCCTGCTCGCGATGAGGGCGTGTCGGTCAATGCAGTTGTGATTGATGCACCGCCATCGCGAGCAGGCTTGCTCCCACCATGGATTTGAGTTGTTCCTGAAATCCAGGCGATAAAAAGCCCCGCCTCTCGAAAGAGGGGCGGGGCTTTTTAGTGGCTCGCTTTCGAGGAAGTTATTCTTCGCCCATCTGCGACTGCAGGTAATTCTCAAGACCCACTTTGTCGATCAGGCCCAGTTGGGTTTCCAGCCAGTCGATATGCTCTTCCTCGGATTCGAGAATGTCTTCGAGCAGTTCGCGGCTACCGAAGTCGCCAACGCTTTCGCAGTGGGCGATGGCCGCTTTCAGGTCGGCATGGCCGGTTCGTTCGATACGCAGATCACACTCAAGCATTTCCCGGGTATGTTCGCCGATGTGCAACTTGCCAAGGTCCTGGACGTTGGGCAGGCCTTCGAGGAACAGGATGCGCTTGATCAGCTTGTCCGCGTGCTTCATCTCGTCGATGGATTCGTGGTACTCGTGCTTGCCCAGCTTGTTCAGGCCCCAATCTTCGTACATGCGAGCATGCAGGAAGTACTGGTTGATCGCGACCAGCTCATTGGCAAGGATCTTGTTGAGATGCTGGATGACTGTAATGTCGCCTTTCATGATGAGGCCTGCCCTGTAATAGCTGTGTATAAGGCAGAGTTTGAGCTGCGTATTTCCGAGTGTCAAACCTAAGTTATTGAATAATAAATGAAAATTAATCGGAATAAGAATGTTTGTGTTCCGCGTCTGGAAGCTAAGCTTTTGATTTTCAGACATAAAAAAACCGGACATGGAGTCCGGTTCTTTAAAAAGTCGTGTTCAGGCGGCGGTAAATTCTACTGGGTAGGGGATCGAAGCCTGGGCCGTTTGCACCTTGGCGAGGGTTTCACGTACCACTTCCTTGGCCAGGCACGCGCATTTGCCGCATTGGCTGGCTACGCCAGTGGCCTGGCGGACTTCGCGATAGCTGCAGCAACCTTCATAGATCGCTTCGCGGATCTGTCCGTCGGTGACGCCAGTGCAGAGGCAAACATACATAAGTAAGAACCGTCGCTGGTTGTGGCTTAAGTGCAATGGATCTTAATGTTAACGAGAATGATTGTCAAAGTGGTTTCCGAGATGCTCAGGCTAGAGCGGTGCCGAGCTGACGAACGGTTTTTTAGTGGCACTCTGGCGATTTTTTAATAATGCCCAAAATCCGTTGAGGACAGGCCAAACGTGCGGTGTATGATGGTCGGTCCTTGCGAAGTGGGTTCGTGTCACAGGGCTGTCGCTTGAGGGTGACAGGCTGGCGCGAACCTGAGTTTTTCACGTTATTACACCAGGAGATATCCAATGAGCGTACTCGTAGGCAAGCAAGCCCCTGACTTCACCGTTCCTGCCGTTCTCGGCAATGGCGAGATCGTCGACAGCTTTACCCTGTCCTCGGCCATCAAAGGCAAATACGGCCTGGTGTTCTTCTACCCACTGGATTTCACCTTTGTCTGCCCGTCCGAGCTGATCGCGCTGGATCACCGCATGGACGACTTCAAGGCTCGCAACGTTGAAGTGGTTGCCGTTTCGATCGACTCGCACTTCACTCACAACGCCTGGCGCAACACGCCGATCAACGGCGGCGGCATCGGCCCGGTGAAATACACCATGGCTGCCGACATGAAGCACGAAATCGCCAAGGCCTATGACGTTGAGTCCGAAGGCGGCGTGGCTTTCCGTGGCGCGTTCCTGATCGACGACAAAGGCGTGGTCCGTTCGCAGATCGTCAACGACCTGCCACTGGGCCGTAATATGGAAGAGCTGATCCGTCTGGTCGACGCGCTGCAATTCCACGAAGAGCACGGCGAAGTGTGCCCCGCCAACTGGAAAAAAGGCGACAAAGGCATGACCGCTTCCCCAGAAGGTGTTGCTGCCTATCTGGAACAGCACGGCGACAAGCTGTAAGCGAATCAGGCATAAAAAAACCGGCCCTCGATGGGCCGGTTTTTTTATGGGGAAAAATCTGCAGGAGCGCTGTGGATCAAGGCCTATGGGAGCCCTGTGGGAGCAAAGCTTGCTCGCGATGCGAGCGCCTCGTTTTCCTTGAAAGATCGCGTCGCTTTCATCGCGGGCAAGCCTTGCTCCCACAGGCCTTGCACCTACCGACTTCCGTCCTGTGGCCTCAGTCGTCGAAATCCTGCCAGCCGCCCATTTCCTTCCAGCGATTGACGATTCCGCAAAACAGCTCGGCGGTTTTTTCGGTGTCGTAGCGGGCCGAGTGCGCCTCACGACCGTCAAAATCGATGTCGGCCGCCTGACAGGCCTTGGCCAGCACGGTCTGGCCGTACGCCAGGCCGGCCAGCGTCGCGGTGTCGAAGCTGGAGAATGGGTGGAACGGGTTGCGCTTCATGTCCAGGCGAGCAACGGCTGCGTTGAGAAAACCCAGGTCGAAGCTGCTGTTATGACCCACCAGGATCGCACGCTTGCAGCCGTTGGCCTTGAGCGCCTTGCGTACGCCGCGGAAGATGTCGGTCAGTGCCGTTTCTTCACTCACCGCCATGCGCAACGGGTGGTCGAGCTTGATCCCGGTGAACTCCAGGGCCGCCGCTTCTATGTTGGCGCCTTCGAACGGCTCGACGCGGAAGAAGTAGGTGTGGTCGGGGAACACAAAGCCTTTTTCGTCCATGCCGATGGTGGTCGCCGCGATTTCCAACAACGCATCGGTGGCGGAGTTGAAGCCGCCGGTTTCTACGTCGACGACCACCGGCAGGTAACCCCGGAACCGGGCTGCCATGGGGTGACGGGCGCCGCCCGAACCCGCGTTGCCGTCCAGTTCGTCGTCGAAATGCTCTTCACTCACGCGGTTTCCTCCAACAGGCGCCAGCGCAGTTTTTCACCGGCGCGCAGCGGAATGACAGTCTGCTCGCCGAAGGGCAGGCTGGCGGGGGCGGTCCACTCATCGCGGACCAGGGTAATGCGATCGGTGTTCACTGGCAGACCATAGAAACGCGGCCCGTGCAGGCTGGCAAAGCCTTCGAGCTTGTCCAGTGCATTGCGCTGCTCGAACGCCTCGGCATACATCTCGATAGCAGCGTAAGCGGTGTAGCAACCGGCACAACCGCACGCGGCTTCCTTGGCATGGCGGGCGTGGGGCGCCGAGTCCGTCCCGAGGAAAAACTTGGCGCTGCCGCTGGTAGCAGCTTCGAGCAGGGCCTCTTGATGGGTGTTGCGCTTGAGGA
This sequence comes from Pseudomonas uvaldensis, assembly GCF_021271205.1. GTDB lineage: Bacteria > Pseudomonadota > Gammaproteobacteria > Pseudomonadales > Pseudomonadaceae > Aquipseudomonas > Aquipseudomonas uvaldensis. The sequence goes on along the minus strand of NZ_JAIWKS010000004.1, from coordinate 184,783 downwards.
TCGGCAGGCAATAGAAATGTGGCCGGATCCCACCCACCAGCATGTGGTTGCGGTTGTACAGCAGGTGATGGGCGGTGATGGTCGCGCCGACGTTGGCCGGTGCCTCGTTGACGAACTGCACGGCATCGCCGGTGGTGATGTGTTCGAACACCACCTTGAGCGTCGGGAAGCGCTCGACAACGCGGCGCATATGCTCATCGATGAAGATCTTCTCGCGATCGAACACGTCGACTTCGCCGCGAGTGACTTCACCATGGATCAGCAAGGGCATCCCGACCTCGGCCATGGCCTCCAGTGCCGGGAAGATCTTGTCGATGCTGGTGACACCGGAATCCGAGTTCGTCGTGGCGCCGGCAGGGTACAGCTTGGCGGCATGGACGAAGCCGCTGGCCTTGGCGTCGCGGATCTCCTCTGGTTGGGTACGATCGGTGAGGTAGAGCACCATTAACGGCTCGAAGCGGCTGCCGGCCGGGCGTGCGGCGAGGATACGCTGGCGATAGCCATCGGCCTCGGTGGCGTTGCGCACGGGCGGAACCAGGTTAGGCATGATGATCGCGCGCCCGAAGGTGCGCGCGACATCGGCGACGGTATGGGTCAACACAGCACCATCGCGAAGATGAATATGCCAGTCGTCGGGACGCAGCAGGGTCAGGCGGTCGGACATGGGGGGCTTCCAGGCGGGTCAAACTGTGGGGAATGCTACCGGAAAAGACAGATACAGGCACCCGCTATCAAGTTTTGCCACAAGTTACCGATAGCCCTTCCAGGTATGTCATTAATTCGTGCAGTGTGCCGGCCCGGCCATGCCCTTAGCGTGTATCGATTTTGTATAAAAGCCAGTGGAGCCTCCCGTGCGCCAGCGTTATCTAGCCTTGCTCAGTGTGTTTGCCAGCCTTCCCGCCATGGCGCTCACTTTCCAGACTCGTCTGGAGAGCATTGAGTGGACGGTCGAAGGTGACAAGTTCGAGTGCCGGCTCAGCCAGCCGATCACCGATTTCGGCAGCGGCGAGTTCGTGCGCCGGGCTGGTGAACAGGCCACGTTCCGGCTCAAGGTCTATAACCCGATGCTCGGTGGCGGATCCGCGACCTTGCTGGCTGCCGCTGCGCCGTGGCAACCGGGACGAGGCGACATCAATCTCGGCTCGGTCAGGCTCGGCAGTGGCGATGTGCTGTTCAACAGTTCCCAGGTCCAGGCGGGTCGGCTGATCAGCGGGTTGATGGAAGGCCGTAGCCCAGTGGTGCGCCGTAACACCGAGGACGGGCGGGTATCGGAAGTCCGGTTGCTGCCGGTACGCTTCAACAAGGCTTTCAGCGACTATCAAGGCTGCGTGGCGAAGCTGCTGCCCAAGAACTTCGAGCAGATCAAGCAGACCCAGATCGGCTTTCCTGGCGAAGAAGTCGAACTCGATGCGCGTGCCAAGGCTCAGTTGCAGGTGATGCTCGATTTCATCAAGGCTGACCCGAGCGTCAATCACGTCGAGCTTGACGGTCATTCCGACAACAGTGGCAACCGCTTGACTAACCGTGAGCTGTCACGCCGCAGGGCTCTGGCCGTACAGGAGTTTTTCAAGGCCAATGGTTTCCAGGAATCGCAGATTACCGTGCGATTTCATGGCGAGCGCTATCCTCTGGTTCCCAATACCAATGCGGCTAACCGCGCCAAGAACCGCCGCGTGGTCGTCCAGTTGTCGCGCGTATCCCCGACCGAAGCGCTGACACCCCAACCGGCCGCTCAGCCTGCACCATCCGTGCCTGCCGCGCCTCCTGTCCAGAAACCCGCCCCCACGGCTGCTCCGACCAAGGCTCCGGCACCGGCCGCCGCTCCGGCCAAGACCGCGGCACCGGCGCCCGTTCCGGCAACTGCACGAACCTCCTGACTCAATAGGGTCGTCGCGCGCTCGACATAATCTGTCGCTTCGTCGTCATAAGCTGTCGCGCCTCTGTAAATTATCCGCGCCGGACGTTAGACTTCACGGCTTTCCGTACAACCCGTGGAGTGATGGCATGGCGGACGTAAACAAGGTCGTTCTGGCGTATTCCGGCGGCCTGGACACTTCGGTGATCCTCAAGTGGCTGCAGGACACTTATAACTGCGAAGTGGTGACTTTCACCGCTGACCTGGGGCAGGGCGAAGAAGTCGAACCTGCACGCGCCAAGGCTCAGGCCATGGGCGTCAAAGAGATCTACATCGATGACCTGCGCGAAGAGTTCGTCCGCGACTTCGTGTTCCCGATGTTCCGCGCCAACACCGTCTACGAAGGCGAGTACCTGCTTGGTACGTCCATCGCCCGTCCGCTGATCGCCAAGCGCCTGATCGAAATCGCCAACGAAACAGGCGCTGACGCCATTTCCCACGGTGCCACCGGCAAAGGCAACGACCAGGTGCGTTTCGAGCTGGGCGCATACGCTCTCAAGCCCGGCGTTAAAGTCATCGCTCCTTGGCGCGAATGGGACTTGCTGTCCCGTGAAAAACTGATGGACTACGCCGAGAAGCACGGGATTCCGATCGAGCGTCACGGCAAGAAAAAATCCCCGTACTCGATGGATGCGAACCTGCTGCACATCTCCTATGAAGGCGGCGTGCTGGAAGACACCTGGACCGAGCACGAAGAAGACATGTGGCGCTGGACCGTTTCCCCGGAAAAGGCCCCCGATACCCCGCAGTACCTGGAACTGACCTATCGCAACGGCGACATCGTCGCGCTGGACGGCGTGGAAATGAGCCCGGCCACCGTCCTGGCGACCCTGAACCGCATCGGCGGCGAACACGGTATCGGTCGTCTCGATATCGTCGAGAACCGGTATGTCGGCATGAAGTCCCGTGGCTGCTACGAAACCCCGGGCGGTACCATCATGTTGCGCGCTCACCGGGCAATCGAATCGATCACCCTGGATCGTGAAGTGGCTCACCTGAAAGACGAGCTGATGGCCAAGTACGCCAGCCTGATCTACACCGGTTACTGGTGGAGCCCGGAGCGTCTGATGCTGCAACAGATGATTGATGCCTCCCAGGTCAACGTGAATGGTGTCGTGCGCTTGAAGCTCTACAAGGGCAACGTGATCGTCACCGGGCGCAAGTCCGATGACTCGCTGTTCGATGCCAATATCGCGACGTTCGAAGAAGACGGTGGCGCCTATAACCAGGCCGACGCGGCCGGCTTCATCAAGCTCAATGCCTTGCGCATGCGCATTGCGGCGAACAAGGGCCGCAAGCTGTTCTGATCCAGAAAAAGGCCTGCCATGTGCAGGCCTTTTTTTACTTTCCTCTCCCTGATTCGTGTCGCGCGCCTGTCGCAGACGCTTCTGCGTGTCTCTCATTCCTCCTGTCCGCCTGCTCGGAGCGGTGGCTTATCGTGGCTGTAGACAACGTATAGGGTGATTTCCCCAGCCCTTGAGGCGTGCTTGGTTCGTTTTGACCGACGAGCCTCGACCCGAAGTTCCGGATGGCTGCACAGGAAGAACATCACACGTTGTGTCGGGGGGCTTTCTCTGTGCAGATGCATCAGCCAAACCCTCGTCTTGCGTGGCTGATGCCATACGCGTTTGTGTCGACCTGTCGAATCATCCATCGTCTTGACGAAGTGTTTGTTCTTGCGGAAATCTGAGGGTGAATATAACGAGCGGTAGTTGAAGTTGAGTGTAACGAAGAAGAGCAGCAGCAGATAAAAGGGAAAGCTGATCAGGAACCACAGATAATATTCGCGATCCTGATCATCCAGGAACGGCAAAGAGATGGCTGCGGAGGTCTCGGATAATGTCGCGAATATGGCAATCAATGTCATTGGGTTGGTAATGGTCTTCAAGGGTTTGTTCATGGTGGAGGCTCATGGAATATTTAGGCTCGGTGATAGATGTTGGATAAAGTTTTATAAAGTTTCGGAGTTGTCTGGGTTGACCGAACAAGGCCGTATCTTGTTATGTTCGTCGGAATGACTTTGGCGGGTCTTCTTATATAAATCCAGATGTATCGGTGCGCAATAGGCGTTGATTTATTGATAAATAATTCAGTAACTTTTTATGAGTCTCAGGCCGTTGCAGCCAAGGATCAAGCGTCTCGCTGAACTAAAGCCCAGCCGTTCTTGGGGGCGCTTGCTCTGTCGGAAAAGCGATCCTCTCCCGCTGGACAAATTCTTGGCACATTATTTCCAGGCTAATTTGTAGGAATTTTCTGTATTGCTTGTAGGTTGTGTCTTTCGGTGTGAGCGGTCAGGGGGGGCAGCATGCCAAGGTAGAAATGACTAGGCTATTGTGCGTGCTCTAAAAACTCGAACAGCGAAGTTGGATTTGCCCATGAATAAAGTGCTGATCGTGGATGATCATCCCGTCATTCGTCTTGCTGTACGTTTACTGATGGAGCGTCATGGATATGAAGTGGTTGCCGAAACGGATAACGGTGTCGATGCCCTTCAACTTGCCCGAGAGCAGTCACCGGATATCGTTATTCTCGATATTGGCATTCCTAAGCTGGATGGGCTGGAGGTTATTGCACGCCTGGCCTCCAATCCTTCGCCCCTTAAAGTATTGGTATTGACCTCCCAATCCCCCGGGCATTTTTCGATGCGTTGCATGCAGACGGGCGCGGCCGGTTATGTGTGCAAGCAACAGGACCTTACCGAGTTATTGAGTGCAATCAAGGCGGTATTGTCCGGCTACAGTTATTTTCCTAACCAGGCACTGCATACGGTTCGCTCAAGTCTGGGAAATGCCAGTGAGTCGGATATGGTGGACCGTCTGTCCGGGCGGGAAATGATGGTGCTGCAACAACTGGCGCGTGGAAAAACCAATAAGGAAATTGCAGATGGGATGTTCTTGAGCAACAAGACCGTCAGTACTTACAAGACCCGCTTGTTGTTGAAACTCAATGCCCGTTCGCTGGTCGATCTGATCGAGCTGGCGCAACGTAACGGGCTGGTGTGAGGCTTGCGGTGAGGCGTACTCGGTAAAAAGCCTCCATCAGGGAGGCTTTTACGTGTCAGAGATCAAAGTCGTAATCGGCCAATTGCTTCTGCAGGCGACGCTCGTCCAGCAGATTATCGATGGTGCGGCGTTTGCTCAGGTTGGTCTTGGGAACTTCCACCACCACCGGTTCGATGTCTTCGGCTTCAGCGGCGATGAAATCGTCTTCTACATCCAGCTGTTCTTTACCAGTACTCATGGGTTCGACTCCAGGCTAAGGCTGCCTTTGGCGCTCCTTATATCGATAAACAACCAGCGGGTAAAAAAGATTTTTTCAATCGGCGGATCAATAAAACTAATAGAGCTTCAATCGTCCGAGGTCTTGTGCTTGTACTCGCATAAGTCCTCGATCCTGCAACTGCCGCAGCGGGGCTTACGCGCCAGGCAGACATAGCGCCCGTGAAGGATCAGCCAATGATGGGAGTCGAGCAGGTACTCCTTGGGCACGAACTTCATCAGTTTCTTTTCCACCTCCACCACGTTTTTTCCGGGGGCCAGGCCAGTCCGGTTGCTGACACGGAAGATATGGGTGTCAACCGCCATGGTCAGCTGACGAAATGCTGTATTGAGCACCACGTTGGCGGTCTTGCGACCGACACCCGGAAGGGCTTCCAGGGCTTCGCGGGTCTGAGGAACGACGCTTCCATGGCGTTCGATCAGCAGGCGGCAGGTTTCAATCACGTTTTTTGCCTTGCTGTTGAACAGCCCGATGGTCTTGATGTATTCGGACAACCCTTCGACGCCCAAGGCGTAGATCGCCTCCGGGGTGTTGGCAACGGGGAACAGCTTGGCGGTAGCCTTGTTGACGCCGACATCGGTGGACTGGGCTGACAGAATCACCGCAATCAACAACTCGAACGGCGAAGAGTAGGCCAGTTCGGTTTTCGGTTCCGGGTTGTCTTCGTGAAAACGGCGAAATATTTCCAGGCGCTTTGCGGCATTCATGGGCGCGGCATTTCCTTGGGCGATGAGGGGGATTTCGCGGATTCCAGGGCCGCTAGCAGCAAGCCGAGCAGGAGGAACCCGCCTGGGGCCAGTTGGGCCAGTGGCGTGCCGTGGCCGATCAATTCGCGCAGGGCACCCAGGCCGACCATCAACAAGCCGAACAGTCCGGCGAGTCGAGCCAGGCCTGGTAAGCGAGACTCGACGAAGACGTGATCGTTTTCCAGCACCACGCAGCTCAGGGCTATCCAGCCGATGTACAGGCTTGATGGTTGATAGGCCGCCGGCGCCCAAGCTTGTGCGGCAAGGCTTGCGCAAGCGGTAAAGGTGGCGGCCAGCACGACGGAGGCCAGCCGCCGCTGCCAGGTCGTCAGGCGAGGTCGCAAAGGGGTTATGGCCAAGCCGTGGGCGATGCTGACCAACGTCCATGCCAGCCATAGGCCCAGCGCACTGCTCAACGCATGGCTGGCGCCGATCAGGGGAACCAGTAACAGGCCGCGTGCCAGTTGTGATGAGACGGTCATTGTGTAGCCCCGCCGGTCAATGCAGCCTTGTGCTCGTCAAAATAACGCAATGTGTCGTGCACCGCCTGGAGGACTGCCCGAGACGTCACCGTTGCGCCCGCCAATTGGTCGAATTGGCCCTGCTCTTTTTTCAACGCCCAGTCGCTGTCGAGGGTGGACTGGAGCGATCTGCCGTTGAAAGTCCGCAGCCAGGCATTGGGCCAATCGGCAATCGCCGCGCCCAGGCCAGGTGTTTCAGTCTGATGGAGGGTCTTGATGCCCAGCAACCGACCCGAAGTGTCGATGGCGATCATCAGCTCAAGGGTGCCTTCATAGCCCAACGCCTGAGTGCGAAACAGGATGGCAGAGGGTTGGCCGGAACGGGTCGCAAGGTAGCCACCCAGCAACGTGCTATGCGTCAGGGGGACGGGCTTCATCAAGACCGGTTGCGCCAATGGTTGATTGTCGTAAAGATCGGCTGGCAGTACGTCGAGCAAGGTTCTGTTGGCGTTGGCCTGGCGTCGGGCTTCGATGCGCTCGACGGTGCCGATCTGCATGAGGCAGGTAGCCCCGACGCCCAGCACGGTCAACAGGATCAGGATCGTAATACCACGGGAATTGTTCATGTCGCCTGCCGCCTTTGCCTTGCCTCGGCGAAACGCTCCAGCGCCGGCACGCCAAGATTCATCAGCAGCACTGCAAACGCTACGCCGTCGGGGTAGCCTCCCCAAGTGCGGATCAGGTAGACCAGCAGCCCCACGCCCGCACCAAACAGCAGACGGGCAAGCGGAGCCTTGGCCCCCGATACGGGTTCGGTCACGATAAAGAACGCACCCAGAAAAGTCGCACCGGTGAGCAAGTGAAACAGCGGCGAGCCATGGGATTGCGAGCCCGAACCGTTCCAGCACAGCAGGCTGATGATGAACAGGCTGGCCAGCATGCCAACCGGCGCATGCCAGCTGAACACGCGTTGCTGCAGTAAAAACAGGCCGCCTGCCAGGAAAGCCAGGTTGACCCATTCGATGCCTTTTCCACCAAAGCGTCCGAACGCCGGGTGGCTGGCGAACAGTTCGTCTATGGTCAGGCTGCTGTTGATGCGCAGGCTGTCCAGCGCTGTCGCGCCGGCCCACGCATCGGCTGGTGGATGAATGCCGAAGACCTGTTGCAGGCCCTCGAGCAAACCGATGCCGGGGGGCGTTGGCCATTGGCTCATATGGGAGGGAAACGCCACCAGTACCAGGGCATACCCGAGCATCGCCGGGTTGAACGGATTGTTGCCAACGCCGCCCCACAGGTGCTTGCCGAACAACAGGGCGCAGGCGGCCGCGATCACGGTCAGCCACCAAGGGCAGTACGCCGGCAGCGCCAATGCGAGCAGTGTGGCGCTGACCAGCGCGCTGCCATCATTGAGTTCGGGTGTGAGCGGTCGACGTCGCAAGCGCAGGACCAGTGCTTCGACGCCCATCGCGGTGAGCCCGGATAACAGCAGGTTGAGCGCAATGCCCCAACCGTAAACCCACATCAATGCCAGTATCCCGGGCAGGGTCGCCAGCAGCACGCGCCTCATCGCTTGTCGCAGCGCATGCTGCGAGGCGTCAGGACCGGGCATGAGCATCCACCTGGTGTTCGGCTTCCTTCACCGCTTTCTCCAGGACTTCCAGCTCCTGATCCGCGACGGCCGCCGCCCGGGCTTTGCTCAGCTCGGCACGCCGCATCGCCAATTGAATCTTCGCCCGTTTCAACTCCGCATCCGGTGCCGGTGCCAAGGGTGGCGCGGCATTCTCCAGTTGCGCCAGGGCCTGTTCCGCTGCTTCGAATTGACGTTGCAGCAGGATCAGCTGCGACTGCTGTTCAAAGGTCGGGGGATGACCGAACGCTTTCAGGGACTTGTTCAACTGCGCCCGGCTCATCGCCAGATCGATCTTGGCTTTTTTCAACGCAGCGTCGGCACTAGCGGCTTTTTGTGTACGCACCCGTTCAAGTGCGGCTTGCACAGGGTCAAGCGTCTGCTGCGCAACCTTTGTCGTGCGCTGGGTACGGGCCAGACGTTCGGCCTGACGCTGTTCTTCTTCGCGACGCAGGCGTGCGTTGCGCTGTTCGAAACGGTGCCTGGCGTGATTGCGCTTGGCGGTTCGCGCCAACCGTTCTTCGACGCTGAAAGCCAGGCCTCCAATGATCGGCAGCACGGTCGTGGCCGGCAGTGGTCGCATCTCGATGCAGTCGACCGGACAAGGCGCCACGCAAAGGTCGCAGCCGGTGCATTCCTCGACGAGCACGGTGTGCATCAGCTTGGCCGCCCCGACGATGGCATCTACCGGGCAAGCCTGGATGCATTTGGTGCAGCCGATGCATTCGGCCTCACGAATGAACGCAACTTGCGCCGGAGCTGTGCCGCGACTGGCGTCCAGTTCCACCACGGGCACGTTCATCAGTTCGGCCAGGGCCGAGATGGTTTCGGCTCCGCCGGGTGGGCATTTATTGATCGGCTCTCCGGCGGCGATGCCTTCGGCGTAGGGTTTGCAGCCCGGATGGCCGCACTTGCCACATTGGGTCTGTGGCAGCAGGGCGTCGATACGTTGAATCAGAGTCATGTCTTGACCAGCCCGCGCAATCCAAGGAATGCCACCGCCATCAGTCCGGCACCGATCAACTGAATCGGCAGGCCACGGAAGGGCAGGGGAATATCGTTATCGACAGTGCGCTGGCGCAAATCCTCGAACAGGCTCAACACCAGCCAGAACCCCAGCCCGGCGCCCAGGCTCAAGGCCATGGCGTGGAGCAGCCCTTGATCGTCCTGGCTCTTGAGCAGCGCGACGCCCAGTATACCGGCGTTGCCAAGCAGCAATGGCCAGAGGCCCTCGAACGACAGCGCTGGCAACCAGCCTGACAAGAGGCGCAGCAACGGCCCGATCAGCAGCACGCTCAAGGGTAGCCAGACGAACAGGCGCAGGAAGGTGAGGTTGGCCGGTACCAGCAACCAATGATCGATGGCATGACCCAGGGTGCCGACCGTCAGCATCAGGCAGGTCGACGCCAGGCCCAGTGCATGCACCTGCTTTCTTCCTTCCACCGCCAACAACGGATCGACGCCCAGCGACCAATGCAACACGAGGTTGTTGATCAGGGCAGTGCCGAGCAGTGTAAGGAAAAGGTCGGACATGGTATGTAGGGAACAAGGAGTCTGTTACAGGTATAAGCATTATCCGGCACGTGACCGAATACGAAAATCCCACAGCCGCCGGCAAGGCGACTGTGGGATCGGTTACAGCGCGCAGTCGCGTTTACTTGATTCGCTGACCCGGCTTGGCGCCGCTGTCGGGGCTCAGCAGGTAGATTTCTTCGCCGCCCGGGCCGGCCGCCATCACCATGCCTTCCGAGACACCGAAGCGCATTTTGCGAGGCTTGAGGTTGGCGATCATCATCGTCAACCGGCCTTCGAGCTTGGCGGGGTCCGGGTAGGCACTCTTGATACCGGAAAACACGTTGCGTTGCTCGTCGCCGATGTCCAGGGTCAGGCGCAGCAGTTTATCGGCACCTTCGACGGCTTCCGCCTTGACGATCAGGGCGACGCGCAGGTCGACGGCGGCAAAGGTGTCGAAGTCGATTTCCGGCGACAGCGGGTCCTTGGCCAGTTCGCCATTGCCGGCGGGAGCGCCGGTGTCGGTCTGGCTGGCGACCAGGTCTTCCTTGGAGGCGTCGATCATGGCTTGTACCTTGGCGGCGTCGATGCGGGTCATCAACGGCTTGAATTCGTTCAGTTGATGGTTGCTCAGCAGCGTCTGATGATCGTTCCAGGTCAACGGCGCAACGTTCAGGAACGCTTCTGCATCGGCGGCCAGCAGCGGCAGCACCGGCTTGAGGAAGATCACCAACTGGCGGAACAGGTTGATGCCCAGGGCGCAGATCGCCTGGACTTCGTCCTGCTTGCCTTCCTGCTTGTTCAACGACCAGGGCGCCTTGTCGGCGATCCAGGCGTTGGCGCGGTCGGCCAAGGCCATGATTTCACGCATTGCACGGGCAAAATCGCGGGATTCATAGGCTTCGGCGATGCTGGGTGCGGCCGCCAGGAAGGCGTCGGTCAGTTCCGGCGCGGCATTACCCGCCACCAGCAACCCGGCATTGCCCTTGTGGATGAACCCGGCGCAACGGCTGGCAATGTTGACCACCTTGCCCACCAGGTCGGAGTTGACCTTCTGCACGAAGTCTTCGAGGTTCAGGTCCAGGTCGTCGACGCCGCGGCCCAGCTTGGAGGCGTAGTAGTAGCGCAGGTATTCCGGCGACAGGTGGTCCAGGTAGGTCCGGGCCTTGATGAAGGTGCCGCGGGACTTGGACATTTTCTGGCCGTTGACGGTCAGGTAGCCGTGGACGTTGATGCCGGTTGGCTTGCGGAAGCCGGCGCCTTCGAGCATTGCGGGCCAGAACAGGGCGTGGAAATTGACGATGTCCTTGCCGATGAAGTGATACACCTCGGCCGTGGAGTCCTTGCCCCAGAACGCGTCGAAGTCCAGCTCAGGCGTGCGATCGCAAAGGTTCTTGAAGCTCGCCATGTAGCCGATAGGCGCATCCAGCCAAACGTAGAAATACTTGCCGGGCTCACCAGGGATTTCGAAGCCGAAGTACGGCGCATCGCGGGAAATGTCCCACTCTTGCAGGCCGGAGTCGAGCCATTCGGCGAGCTTGTTGGCCACCGCGTCGTGCAACGTGCCGCTGCGGGTCCAGGTTTGCAGCATCTCCTGAAAATCCGGCAGCTTGAAGAAGAAATGCTCCGAGTCCTTGAGCACCGGCGTCGCCCCGGAAATGGCTGACTTCGGGTCCTTCAGATCGGTCGGTGCGTAGGTGGCGCCGCATTTCTCGCAATTGTCACCATATTGATCTTCGGTGCCGCATTTCGGGCACGTGCCCTTGATGAAGCGGTCGGCCAGGAACATTTTCTTTTCCGGGTCGAAATACTGGGTGATGGAACGGGTGGCGATATGCCCGGCGTCACGCAGCTTCAGATAGATCTGACTCGACAGCTCACGGTTTTCTTCTGCGTGAGTGGAGTGGAAGTTGTCGAAGTCCACCAGGAACTCGGCAAAGTCGGCGCTGTGTTCGGCCTGGACGTTGGCGATCAGTTGTTCCGGGGTGATGCCTTCCTTTTCCGCGCGCAGCATGATGGCCGAACCGTGGGCGTCGTCGGCGCAGACATAGATGCACTGGTTGCCGCGATGTTTCTGGAAGCGCGTCCACATATCGGTCTGGATGTATTCCAGCATATGGCCGAGGTGAATCGAACCATTGGCATAGGGCAGGGCGCTGGTGACGAGGATCTTGCGTGGCTCGGACATGGGGCTCGGCTACTTGATGAAACGGAGGTCGGCCACTATAAAGCGCCAGCGGGTTTTTTTCACCCTTTGGGGCGCTCCGGGCCCAGCGGGGATAAATCCCCTTGCCACAAAAGTATTCACATGCGGGTAATCGGGTCTAGGATAGCGGCCTGTTTTCAAGTCCTGTCATCGGAGTTGCCCATGAGCGCCGTCAATCGCGCAACGGTGGAAGCCGTCCTTCGTCAATACACCGACCCCTACCTGAACCAGGATCCGGTCAGCGCCGGATGCGTGCGCGATATCGATATCCAGGGCGAGCGTGTCAGCGTCCAGCTGGAAATCGGCTACGCCGCCGACCTGTTCAAGAGCGGTTGGGCGCAGATGCTGCAAATGGCGATCGAAGCCCTGGACGGAGTGAGCGCCGCCAAAGTCGAGATCACCAGCGTGATCGCGCCCCACAAGGCCCAGGCGCAGGTCCCCGGCCTGGCAAACGTGAAGAACGTGATCGCCGTGGCGTCGGGCAAGGGCGGTGTGGGCAAGTCCACCACCGCCGCGAACCTCGCCCTGGCCCTGGCCCGCGAGGGCGCGAAGGTCGGGATGCTCGACGCGGACATCTACGGGCCGAGCCAGGGCATCATGTTCGGCATTGCCGAGGGCACCCGGCCGCAGGTCAAGGACCAGAAGTGGTTCGTGCCGATCCGTTCCCATGGCGTGGAAGTCATGTCCATGGCGTTTCTGACCGACGACAACACGCCGATGGTCTGGCGCGGGCCGATGGTATCCGGCGCCTTGCTGCAATTGGTCACGCAAACTGCCTGGGGCGACCTGGATTACCTGGTGATCGACATGCCGCCCGGCACCGGCGATATCCAACTGACCCTGGCGCAGAAGGTCCCGGTGGCCGGCGCGGTGATCGTCACTACGCCGCAGGACCTGGCGCTGCTGGACGCCCGCAAAGGGGTGGAAATGTTCCGCAAGGTGAACATCCCGGTATTGGGTGTAGTGGAGAACATGGCTGTTCACATCTGCTCGAACTGTGGCCATGCGGAACATCTGTTTGGCGAAGGGGGCGGGGAAAAACTGGCGAACCAGTACGGCGTCGAACTGCTGGCTTCGCTGCCACTGTCCATGCTGATCCGCGAGCAATCCGACGGCGGTAAGCCAACGGTCATCGCCGAGCCGGAAAGTCAGATCGCCATGGTCTACCAGGAACTGGCCCGTCATGTGGGCGCACGGATCGTCTTGCAGGAAGCCGCCGCGCCGGCGATGCCGAACATCACTGTCAGCGACGATTAAAAGCCAAGCGGTAACCCCTGTGGGAGCGAGCCTGCTCGCGATAGCGTCGGTTCAGTCAGCCTCGATGCGGCTGACATACCGCTATCGCGAGCAGGCTCGCTCCCACAAGGGGGGATGTGTGCAGGGTTTTACATCCGCAACCCGCCATCCATCTCAAGAATCCGTCCGGTGTAGTAGTCGTTCTCGAAAATATAAGCCGCCGAATGGGCGATCTCCTCGGCCCGGCCCATGCGCTTGAGCGGAATCGCGGAGGTCATTCTCTCCAGGGCCTCGGGTTTCATGCCCAGGGTCATCTCGGTTTCGATGAAGCCCGGAGCGATGCCGGCGACACGGATGCCATAGCGTGCCAGTTCCTTGGCCCAGGTCACGGTGGCGGCGGCCACGCCGGCCTTGGCGGCCGAGTAGTTGGTCTGGCCGATGTTGCCGGCGCGGGAAATGGAGGAGATGTTGATGATGGCACCGCTGTTTTTCAGCTCGACCATCTTCGCGGCCACTTCGCGGGTGCACAGGAACACGCCGGTCAGGTTCACATCGATCACCGCTTGCCACTGAGCCAGGCTCATCTTGGTCATCTCACCGTCCTTGACCTTGAGCAGCAGGCCGTCGCGCAGGATCCCGGCGTTGTTGATCAAACCGTGGATCGCCCCGAAATCTTCGGCTACCCGGGCAACCATATCGCTCACTTGTTCTTCATTGGCCACGTTACACACGTACGCCCGGGCCTCGACGCCCTTGGCCTTGCAAGCGGCGACCGCCTGATCGAGTTTTTCCTGGTTGAGGTCGACCAAGGCGAGCTTCGCGCCTTTGTCGGCGAAATACTCGGCCATGGAGCGGCCCAGGCCCTGGCAACCGCCGGTGATAATGATTACTTTGTCGGTGAGTTGCATTCGCATGTCCTGGTGACGGAACGGTTGAGGATGCTTGATCGTTTTTTAAACGGATCTCATCAAAGGAGTCATAAATTGAGCGCTGACGCTGCCAAGCATGCCCGAGAATTACTGCTCAAGGAATACCGTGGGATGCTCTCCACCCATTCCAAGTCCATGCCCGGTTTCCCATTCGGTTCCGTGGTGCCTTACTGCCTGGACGAGCAGGGCCGGCCGCTGATCCTGATCAGCCGTATCGCCCAGCACACCCATAATCTGCAGAAAGATCCCAAGTGCTCGATGCTGGTGGGCGAGCGGGGCGCCGAAGACGTGCAAGCCGTAGGCCGCCTCACTTACCTGGCCGAGGCGCGGAAACTGGAAGACAGTGACGCCATCGACGCTGCTGCCGAACGTTATTACCGCTACTTCCCCGAATCCCGGAACTACCACAAGGCCCACGATTTCGATTTCTGGGTGCTTGACCCGGTGCGTCATCGCTACATCGGTGGCTTCGGCGCCATTCATTGGATCGAGCGGATTACCCTGCCGAATCCCTTCGCCGGCAAGGCCGAGGCCAGCATGATCGAACACATGAACGTCGATCACGCCAAGGCCATTGCTCATTATGTGGAATTGGCCGACCTGCCCCGGACCGAGCCGGCGCAATTGGTGGGCATCGACAGCGAAGGCATGCACCTGCGTATCGGCCAGGGGCTGCACTGGCTGGCGTTCCAAGAGCCTTGCAACACTCCGACACAAGTGCGCGAAGCCTTGGTTTACCTGGCCCACGCCGAACAATGGCCGAAAAATACCGAGGTCGGCGCTTGAATTCACGAAAGGACGACGTCATTTAGGGTTTCATAGCAAGGCATTCTTGCGTTGAGGAACCCTTTGATGCGCCCTTTTTTGTTGCTCTTTCTGCTGTTTCCGGTGTTGGAGCTGTTCGTATTCGTCAAGGTTAGCGGTGCGATCGGTTTTTTCCCGGCCCTGCTGCTGATCATTCTCGGCTCCATGCTCGGCGTGTTCGTGCTGCGCATCGCCGGTCTCGCCACTGCACTGCGTGCCCGTGAAAGCCTCAGCCGTGGCGAGCTGCCTGCCCAGACCATGCTCGAAGGCCTGATGCTGGCCCTGGGCGGCGGTCTGTTGATCCTGCCAGGCTTTATCAGCGATGTGCTGGGGCTGGTCATGCTGTTGCCGTTCACCCGTCGCTTGCTGGCCAACAAGATGCGCCAGCGTGCCGAAGAGCAGGCCATGCGCCAGCGGGCCTTCGCGGATGATCTCCAGCCTCGTGGCGGCCCGGCCCCACGAGAGCCGCTTGGCCGAGAGCCCAATGTGATCGAAGGCGAGTTCGAGCACCGGGACTCCAAATGACACCACCGCACGGCACCTTCGGGTGCCGTGTTCGTTTTTGGGGCGGCTGAAGAAATTTTTTCGTCCCGGCCCTTGTAATCCACTTGTGTGCCCTTATGTATCGGTCACCGCAAGGTTACCGGTGGCAACACCGGACAGACTTCCGCGGTTCGACTGACGAACCGCACCCGGCTCTGCCGGCTTTTGTTAAACCCGCCGGGACTACACCGGCCGATGAAAACCATAATTAGGAGAGATCGACAATGAAGCTTCGTCCTCTGCATGACCGCGTCGTCATCCGTCGCAGCGAAGAAGAGAAGAAAACCGCTGGCGGTATCGTCCTGCCAGGTTCGGCTGCTGAAAAAGCCAACCACGGTGAAGTTCTCGCTGTAGGCCCAGGCAAGGCACTGGAAAACGGTGAAGTACGTGCGCTGGCCGTGAAAGTGGGTGACAAGGTTGTGTTCGGCCCTTACTCCGGCAGCAACACTGTAAAAGTCGACGGCGAAGACCTGCTGGTAATGGGCGAGAGCGAAATCCTCGCTGTTATCGAAGGCTGATTCCCCGCTCAATTTCCCGCTACTACACAGTATTTAAGGAATATCGATCATGGCTGCTAAAGAAGTTAAATTCGGCGATTCCGCCCGCAAGAAAATGCTCACCGGCGTCAACGTCCTGGCGGACGCGGTAAAAGCGACCCTGGGCCCGAAAGGCCGTAACGTGATCATCGAGAAGAGCTTTGGCGCTCCGACCATCACCAAGGACGGCGTTTCCGTAGCCAAGGAAATCGAGCTGGAAGACCGTTTCGAAAACATGGGCGCGCAGCTGGTCAAGGACGTTGCCTCCCGTGCCAACGATGATGCAGGCGACGGCACCACCACCGCGACCGTTCTGGCTCAGTCGATCGTCAACGAAGGCCTGAAGGCCGTTGCTGCCGGCATGAACCCGATGGACCTCAAGCGCGGTATCGACAAAGCGACCATCGCTATCGTCAAGGAACTCAAGGGTCTGTCCAAGCCTTGCGCCGACTCCAAGGCCATCGCCCAGGTAGGCACCATTTCCGCCAACTCCGACAACTCCATCGGTGACATCATTGCCGAAGCCATGGAAAAAGTCGGCAAGGAAGGCGTGATCACCGTTGAAGAAGGCTCGGGCCTGGAAAACGAACTGTCGGTTGTCGAAGGTATGCAGTTCGACCGCGGCTACCTGTCCCCATACTTCGTCAACAAGCCGGACACCATGGTTGCCGAGCTGGACAGCCCGCTGATCCTGCTGGTCGACAAGAAGATCTCCAACATCCGCGAAATGCTGCCAGTGCTGGAAGCCGTTGCCAAAGCCGGCCGCCCACTGCTGATCGTGGCTGAGGACGTCGAAGGCGAAGCCCTGGCGACCCTGGTTGTGAACAACATGCGCGGTATCGTCAAAGTGGCAGCCGTCAAGGCACCAGGCTTCGGCGACCGTCGCAAGGCCATGCTGCAGGACATCGCCGTACTGACCGGCGGTACCGTCATCTCCGAAGAGATCGGCCTGAGCCTGGAAAGCACCACCCTGGAGCACCTGGGTAACGCCAAGCGCGTGACCCTGTCCAAGGAAAACACCATCATCGTCGACGGTGCTGGCGTACAAGGCGACATCGAAGCACGTATCGCGCAGATCCGTGCCCAGATTGCCGACACTTCCTCGGACTACGACCGTGAAAAACTGCAAGAGCGTCTGGCCAAGCTGTCCGGCGGCGTTGCAGTGATCAAGGTTGGCGCTGGCTCCGAAGTTGAAATGAAAGAGAAGAAAGCCCGCGTTGAAGACGCCCTGCACGCAACCCGCGCAGCTGTCGAAGAAGGCGTGGTACCTGGCGGTGGCGTAGCCCTGATCCGTGCTCTGGAAGCACTGACCCAACTGAAAGGCGACAACGCCGATCAGGACGTGGGTATCGCTGTGCTGCGTCGCGCTGTTGAAGCGCCGCTGCGTCAGATCGTTGCCAACTCCGGCGACGAGCCAAGCGTCGTGGTCGACAAGGTCAAGAACGGCGAAGGCAGCTTCGGCTACAACGCCGCGACTGGCGAATACGGCGACATGATCGAAATGGGTATCCTGGACCCAACCAAGGTCACCCGTTCGGCCCTGCAAGCAGCCGCTTCCATCGGCGGTCTGATCCTGACCACCGAAGCCGCTGTGGCTGATGCACCGAAGAAAGAAGGTGCTGCTGGCGGCGGTATGCCAGACATGGGCGGCATGGGTGGCATGGGCGGCATGATGTAAGCCAGCCTTACCCCTGTACTGAAAAACCCCGCCTGCGTCAGCAGGCGGGGTTTTTTATTGGTTTGCAGAGACTGTAGTGGGCTCCAAGGCCAGTGACCACTGAAGATCAACTGTGGGAGCGAACCTGCTCGCGAAGGGCCTTCAGCCCCAACATCTTCATTGCAGGCCCGCCCACCTCTGAAATGGCCTCAGGCCCTGGAGGGTCGGGCAGGACGACGCGGTCGATCGTGGCGGCCGGTCGGTACAGGATGAAGTAGTAACACCCCAGGCAAATCAGCCAGCAGAACACCGCGGTCCACACGTTATGGGAAAAGAAGTGCGCCCCCTGCATCATTCGGCTGAGGGAAAACACCGTTCCGAGGGCGAAGGCGAACACCAGAGCCTGGCGAGCAAGACGCGGACGTCGGTCGCGCAGGACGAAGAACAGCGCAAACAGTGTGAAACCGGTCGCGGCATGGCCGCCGGGCCAGCACCGACCGGGCTTGTCGGTGGCCGGACGCGGGCTCAGCAGTTCGCTGTAGGTTTCCTTGCCACCAAATTCCTTCAGGCTCCAGGGGCATTGCACCGCTGTCACGGCTTTCATCGGAGTGACGAATGAAGTCGCCAGTGCGAGGGACAACACCAGGCAACCCAGTTCCCGCTTGAACGGTTTGAGCCGCGCGACGGAAAAGGAGCCAATGAAGCCGAGGATCGCCAGCACCGAAAAACCGATGACCACTTGTTTGGCCCGGTCATGCAGGATGTCTTCCAGAAAAAAACTGTGCCGGCCGATGAAACCACCGCCGTCCGGGTCGTAGAACAGCCTGGCCAGCGCCATGTCCAGTGTCGTCAGTTCCAGCAACACCAGGATCAGCGCAACAACTGCGGGCACGCCCAGGACGATCCGGAAATTCAATGGCCTGGAAGCGGGACGGACGACGGTGGGGACCATGGCGGTACCTTCGGTGGGAATTTTCAGCGCGCAGTGTCCGATACGTTGCATTGGCGAGGTGTGAATGCCGAGTGAAAAACTCGTCAACGTCCGGCGCTCCATTCTGCCAAGGGGCCTGCATGCCTCTAGCCGAGAGTCACACTTGGCCTTAAGCTGCGCGGGCCACGACGCCCGTCTACCGTGAGCAGAGGAGATGCCGATGCGAATTCTATTGGTCGAAGACAACCGCGATATCCTGGCTAACCTGGCCGATTACCTGGGCCTGAAAGGCTACACCGTCGATTGTGCCCAGGACGGTTTATCGGGGTTGCATCTGGCCGCCACTGAACACTACGACTTGATCGTGCTGGACATCATGCTGCCGGGTATCGACGGCTACACCTTGTGCAAGCGCTTGCGCGAAGATGCGCGGCGCGATACGCCGGTGATCATGCTCACTGCCCGGGATCAACTGGATGATCGCTTGCAGGGTTTCAAGTCCGGGGCCGATGATTACCTGATCAAACCTTTCGCCCTGTCGGAACTGGCGGCACGGATCGAAGCCGTCATGCGTCGGGCCCAGGGCGGTGGTCGGCGCGCCTTGCAGGTCGGCGACCTGAGTTACGATCTCGACACACTCGAAGTGACCCGCGAAGGCAAGCTGCTCAAACTCAACCCGGTCGGCCTGAAGTTGCTGGCCGTGCTGATGCAGAAAAGCCCCCATGTGCTGCGCCGGGAAATTCTCGAAGAGGCGTTGTGGGGCGACGATTGCCCTGACAGCGACAGCCTGCGCAGCCACGTTCATCAGCTACGCCAGGTCATCGATAAACCGTTCGACAAACCGCTTCTGCACACTGTGCACGGCGTCGGTTATCGCCTGGCCGAGGGCAGAGATGGAGTTTAAGCAGAGCCTTGCGCAACGGATCATCATCGCTTTTGCGCTGATGAGCGCGTTGGTGGCCGGGGCGTTTGCCATGGGGATCGTGGCGACGGTCCATCTGGTGGAAGAAAAGCTGATTTCCGCCGGGCTGGGGGGCGACCTGCAACGTCTGTTACTGATGGACAGCGTGTCGGACTGGAGCCATCGTCCGGAGCCTGACCAGTTGTTCTACTTCAGCGGGGGCCCGGGCGACTTCGAGTTGCCCAAGGACTTGCGCCATCTGGAGCGCGGTTTCCATGAAGTGTTTCGTGAACAATTGTCTTATCACGCCATGGTGGAAATCGTAGACGGTCGGCACTACGTACTGCTGCAGGACCAGAGCGATTTCGAAGAGCGCGAACGGGTGCTGTTCGCCGTGGTGCTGGTGGGCTTCGTGCTCAGCCTGGCGCTGGCGGTGTTCCTGGGCTGGGTCCTGGCTCGTCGGGTGATGGCGCCAGTGGTGCGCTTGGCACGGCAAGTACGTCATCGCGATCAGCTCCTCGGGCTTGCTCCGCCGCTGGCGCCCGATTATGCCGCCGATGAGGTCGGCGAGCTGGCCGTGGCGTTCGACGCCACACTGGGGCGATTGCGCCAAGCGCTGACCCGCGAACGGTTGTTCACCAGTGATGTAAGCCACGAATTGCGTACCCCGTTGATGGTCCTGGCGACCTCCTGCGAGCTGTTGTTGGAGAACCCGGCATTGGATCAACGTGGCCGTACCCAGGTCGAGCGTATCAACCGCGCCAGTGAAGAGATGCGTGAACTGGTGCAGACTTTCCTGATGCTCGCCAGGACACAACGCGAAGACAGCGGCATGTCTCCTACCATGACATTGGGCCAGGTGGCCGAGAACCTCATCGGACTGTGGCGAACCCCGATCGAATCCAAAGGGTTGGAACTGATCTTCGAGCCGGGACAAACCACCGACACGCTGTACAACGCTACATTCCTGACCGCCGTCATGGGCAACTTGCTGCGCAACGCCTTGCACTACACGGACCAGGGGTTCATTCGGCTCACTCTCGGCGTCAGCGGATTTGTGGTCGAGGACAGTGGTGTCGGTATTCCCGAGGAAAAGCGCGAGGCGATGTTCGAGCCGTTCGTGCGGGGCAACGAAAAGCGCGGCGAAGGGCTTGGGTTAGGGCTGTCGTTGGTGCAGCGGATTTGCGAGAACCAGGGCTGGACAGTGAGCCTCAGCACGATGGAGCCCAACGGCTGCCATTTCCAAGTGGACTTGAGTCCCAAGGCGTGAATGCCGCAATCGGCCCCTTGGATATGGAAAAGTCTTGAAAACATTGGTCCGTTTACACGACGAAGTTTTCACAAAGGGATGACTTGGTGCCGACATGCCCAACCCTAAGGTGGGAGCCATTCAGTTATGGAGGTTCCCACCATGTCCAACGCCATCAAGCTCGACTTCTCTGAAAAGTACAACGAGCAACACGCTCGGGAATACTTGCAAAAACACCGCAGCGGCTTGAGTCGACGCCTTTCTCATCGGCGTGACGAGCAATTGGCCCGACGGGCATTATCGCTTGCGGGAGATCCGGGTCTCGTGCTGGATTTGCCCTGTGGTGCCGGGCGTTTCTGGCCCTTGCTGGCTGAAAAACCGAATCGGGTCATCATCGGCGCGGACAACTCCGAGGCGATGCTCATGACGGCGTTGAGGGCGCAACCGGCCGATGTCGTCAAACGGGTACAACCTTTGCACACTTCTGCGTTCGACATTGCCTTGCCCGATAACGCCGTCGACAGCATTTTCTGCATGCGCTTGCTGCACCACATTGGTGAGTCCGCGCACCGACTGGCGATTTTGCGGGAATTCGAGCGTGTCAGCCGAGACAGCGTGATCGTTTCATTGTGGGTTGATGGCAATTTCAAAGCCTGGAAACGCAAGCGCTTGGAACGTACCCGTGGGCAGAAAGACTACCAGAACCGATTTGTGTTACCGGTCGCTACAGTCGAGGATGAGTTTCGACAGGCCGGGTTCCGAATTCAAGAACGATTGGATTTCTTACCGCTCTATGCCATGTGGCGAGTTTATGTATTACGCAAGAGGTAACAGCATGGTGATGCAGGCAGAAGAAGCGTCGACGGTTCATGCGGGCAATTTCGATCACTTCTGGAACCAGCAGGGTGAGTGGGTAGAGGCTCCGAATGTACGTCGTGGTGGTGAAAGTGGTGTGCAGCGGATTGACAGCGGCAACGGTAAACAGCTGTATGCCAAGCGTCAGATCGGCCATGTCTACCGTAGCTTGTTCCATCCGTTTGGCCGACCAACCGTATTGCGCGAGCAGGACGCGCTCCTGGCCTTGACCCGGCTGGACGTCGGCGTCCCCCAGATTATCTTTTGTGGCGCACAACGGGATCCGGTTCATAAATGGCGTGCATTGTTGGTCACTCATGCGTTGGACGGTTTCGTAGAGTTGGAACAGTGGTACGCCGCAGGCGAGCGCGAGCGCCATGGCGAAGCACTGCATGACCGCATTCTCCAGGCACTGGCTGAAAACCTGGCCCGGATGCACAAGGGGCGCTGGCAGCACGGCTGCCTCTATGCCAAGCATGTGTTTGTACGCGTGACGGGAGAGGGCGAGTCGGCCCACGCCGAAGTGGCCCTGCTGGACCTGGAGAAGAGCCGCCAGCGCCTGACTGCCCGAGGTGCTGCATCCCACGATCTCAAGCAGCTGCGTCGCCACTCGTCGTTCAACGATTGTGACTGGAAAAAACTCGTCTACTTTTATGAAACGGCGTTTGGCAGCGCTATCAAAGGCTTATGACGATGAAACTGGAAATTGCTAGAGGTGTATTCCTGGTGGGAGCCCTGGCAGTAACGTCGATGGCGGTAGCTGTTTGGGAGCAGCCCCGCTCGCAGATCCTCAGTGCCTCCCATTCCGATGCACATTGCCCCTTGCCGCGGGTGGCCAAGGCAAGCGAGGCTGTCCGGCCGGACCATGATCTGTTGCTGTTCATGTTCAGCCTTTCCCAGGGTATGAGACCGCAGAGCTGAAGCTCATAAGGTGAAACTCAAAGGCCTCGCTTGTGCGAGGCCTTTGAGTTCAGGCGGCTTTGTCTGGCTTGGCCAACAGGGTGTAGATACAGGGCAATACGAACAGTGTGAACAAGGTGCCAATCGACATCCCGGTGGCGATCACCATGCCGATGTCGAAGCGGCTTACCGCCCCGGCTCCGGTGGCCAGGATCAGCGGTACCATGCCAAACACCATCGCCGCGGTGGTCATCAGCACCGGCCGCAAACGAATCGATGCGGCCTTCTCCACTGCTTCTCTGGGTGTCAGGCCCTGTTCCTTGCGCAACTGGTTGGCAAATTCGACGATCAGGATACCGTGCTTGCTGATCAGGCCGATCAGCGTCACCAGCCCGACCTGGGTATAGATGTTCATGCTCGACCAACCGAGAAACAGCGGAATCAGTGCTCCGCAAATGGACAGCGGCACCGTTACCAGAATGACCAGTGGATCGCGGAAGCTCTCGAACTGAGCGGCCAGCACCAGGAAGATGATCGCCAGGGCCAGGGTAAAGGTGACCCACAAGGCACTGCCTTCCTGGACGAACTGACGTGAAGCCCCTGCATAGTCGAAGGCGAACCCTGTCGGTGCTTCTTCCCGGGCGATCTGACGGACCGTTTCGATCGCCTCGCCCATGCTTACGATGGGGAACCCCGAGATCGTGACTGCATTGAGCTGCTGGAACTGATTCAACTGTCGGGGACGGGCCCGGTCACTGACCTTGATCAGGGTCGACAAGGGCAGGGATTCGCCGCGTTCGTTCTTCACGTAGTAGTTGTTCAGCCAGTCCGGGTTGTCTCGGAAGGGGCGCTCGACCTGGGCGATGACCTTGTAGCTGCGACCTTCGATGGTAAAACGGTTGATCTCCGATTCCCCCAGCAGCGTGGCGAGCGTACCGCCCAGGTCTTGCATCGACACACCCATCTGGGCAGCTTTGTCGCGGTCGATATCCACGACGACTTCTGGCTTGTCGAAGGCGAGGTCGATGTCCATGAAGGCGAACTTGCCGGACTCCATCGCGCGTTTCTTCACGCGCTCGGCGATCTCCAATAGCGTCGCGTAGTCTTTCGGCGCGTTGATGACGAAGGCAAAGGGCAACCCCTCGCCCGTGCCAGGCAGGGAGGGGAGGTTGAAACCGAATATCTGCAGGCCCGGTACCGTCTCCAGCCGCGCCTGGACGTCAGGGAGGATTTCCATCTGAGTACGGTTGCGTTCGTTCCAGGGCTTGAGCAGGAAGCCGCCGATACCGGACTGGACACCGTTGTAGCCATTGATCTGGAACGAGGAATAGTACTCGGGGAATTCCTTGAAAATCGTGAGGAAGTGATCGGTATAGGTGTTCAGGTAATTGAGGTTGGTGTGCTGTGGCGCGTTGGCCATCATGAAGATGATGCCCTGGTCTTCGTCCGGGGCCAGTTCGGATTTGGTGAACATGACCAGCACCGGGATCAGCAGTAATACGATCACGGCGAATACCAGTACCACCGGCCGGGTATTGAGCGTGCCGTGGAGTATGCGCTGGTAACGGCTTTTCAAGCGTTCGAACACCACGTCCAGGCGGTGGGCCAGGCCCGAGGGGTTCTCGTCGTGCCGCAGCAGTACGGCGCACATCATGGGCGACAGGGTCAGGGCCACGATGCCGGAGATCACCACCGCTCCGGCGAGGGTCAGGGCGAACTCCTTGAACAATGCGCCTGTCAGGCCTTCCAGCAGACCGATCGGCGCATACACAGCCGCCAGCGTAATGGTCATCGAGACCACTGGCATGGCGATTTCCCGGGCACCTTCCAGTGCGGCGTCGAACGGACTCTTGCCTTCCTCGATGTGGCGATGAATGTTCTCCACCACGACGATGGCATCGTCCACTACCAGACCGATGGCGAGCACCATGGCCAGCAGTGTCAAAAGGTTCATCGAGTAGCCCATCAACTGCATGAAGAACATCACGCCGATCATCGACAGCGGGATGGTCACCACCGGGATGACCACCGAACGCAGCGCGCCGAGGAACAAAAAGACCACGACGATGACGATCAGCACGGCTTCGAAAAGGGTTTTCACCACTTCATCGATGGAAGCCTGAATGAACAGCGTCGCATCGTAGGCGATCTCGGCGTTGAGGTTCGTTGGCAGTTGGGCCTCCAACTCCGGCATGATCTTGCGCACTTCCTTGATCACATCCAGCGGGTTCGCGCCGGGGGTGGCTTTGATACCGATGTATACGGACGGCGTGCCACCGAAGGAACTGATGGTGTCGTAGTTTTCCGCGCCCATCTCCACCCGGGCCACGTCCCGCAGCAGTACGCGGCTGTCCCCGTCGGTCTTGAGCGGGATCGCGGCGAAGGCCTCGGCGGATTTGAGTTCGGTGTTGGCGTTGATGCTGGTGACGACATATTCACCTTTCACTTCGCCGGCCGCCGAGAGGAAGTTGTACTGACGCACGGCATTGGTCACGTCGGCGGCGGTCAGGCCGAAGCCGGCGAGCTTGACGGGATCCAGCCACAGGCGCATGGCGAAGACCTGGTTGCCCAGGATTTCCGCTTCAGCCATGCCGGGAAGCGTCGCCAGCTTGGGTTGAACCACCCGTGACAGGTAATCGGTGATCTGCGGGTTGTTCAGCTCCTTGCTGAAGAAGCTGATGTACATCAGTGCAGAGGCATCGGCGGCTTCACGGCTGAGCACCGGGTCCTCCGCGTCCTGGGGCAGCTCGTTCTTGACTTCGTTGGCCTTGGCCAGCAGTTCGGTGAACAGCCGGTCGCTGTTGGAGCCGATGCGGGCATAGACCGATATCACCGAAAAATTCTGACGGCTGACCGAGGTCATGTAATCGATGCCTTCGGCGCTGGCCAGGCTCTGCTGCATCGGCTGCGTGATGTAGCCCTGGATGGTTTCGGCGTTGGCGCCTGGGTACGCGGTGGTCACGGTGATCAGGGCGTTTTCCATCTGCGGGTATTGCCGCAGGGGCAGCTTGCTCCAGGCCTGGAAGCCCAGCAGTACGATCAAGAGGCTGACCACGGTGGCGAGCACCGGACGGCGAATGAACGGATCGGTAAAAGCCATTGGGGTTCCTTGATCAGTCCGCGCGCGGCGAACTGTTCTGTTCGGTCAGGGTCTTGTCATCGGCGATGGCGACAGGGGTACCGTTATCGAGCTTGATCTGGCCTGCGATCACGACCTGTTCACCACTGTTCACGCCCTTGGTTACCAGCACCTGCCCGTCACGGCGCTCGCCGGTTTCGATGAAGCGTCGCTCGGCGATCAGGACCGGCTGGCCCTTGTCATCCTTTTCGATGCTGCCATCGGCGGCTTTCTTCTGGGTCACCACGTACATTGAGTCGCCGTAAAGGGTGTAGGTCACGGCACTTTCCGGCACGACGATGCCGGCGGCCATGTCCGGCAGAATGACCTGGAGGCTGGCGAACATGCCAGGCAGAAGCTTGCCGTCGGGGTTGGCCAGCGTGGCGCGCACCAGGACGTTGCGGGTACTGTCCTCGACCTTGGGGTTGATGGCGCTGATGGTGCCGACGAAGGTCTGTCCGGGGTAGGCCGATACGTTGACATTGACTGGCTGGGCAATGGCGAGCCTGGGGATCCTCTGCTCGGGTACGTAGAAGTCCACGTAGAGGCTGCCAAGGTCTTGCAGGGTGGCGATCACCGTGCCGCTGGCCAGATAGTCGCCGACATCCACCTGGCGAATGCCGATGGTGCCGTTGAACGGCGCGAGGATCTGTTTCTTCGCCAGCGAAGCCTTCAACTGGTTGACGGTAGCCTGGTTCTTTTTCAACTGCGCCGCGAGCCGGTCGAACTCGCCCTTGGAGATCGCCTGGCTGCCCACCAACTGCCGGCCTCGACCGAAGTCCAGCTGCGACAGGCCAAGGTCGGCCTCGGCGGTTTCCAGCAAGGCGGTTTCAACGTCGCTGTCCAGTTGCAGTAGCGGCTGGCCGGCCTTGACCTTCTGCCCAGACTGGAAAAGGACCTTCTGCACGGTACCGGCGACCTCCAGGCTGAGGTCCACGCCTTGCAGTGCCTTGAGGCTACCGATAGTGGGCAACCGTGCCTGCCACGGTTGTTCGACGGCGGTAGCCACCGCGACGCTGATCGGCGGTTTCGGCGCAGAAAACATCTGGATTTGCTGATAAACGGAGAAGGCCTTGTAGCCGGCCAGCAACAGCACCACCAGCAGGACAACACCCAACATGATCAGCATGCGGCGTCGCAGCATGTTCCACTTCCTTGGAAAGGCCTAAAAGAAAGATACAGTCAGGCGGGCACCTTACCCCGAGTGTGCGGTGGATTCCAGATGCTGTCGGGTCGTTGCCTCGTAGGATTCGTCCTTAAATTCAAGGGGCTCGCCCCGGACGGTTTCACCCCTGCGTTTATACCAGGTGCAAATGGTTGTCCCAGAGCCCTGCCGGCAGATCCAGCGGTTTTGCAACCAGCTGTGACTGGCGGCAATCGTAATAACGGCAACGACCCTGGCCCGACGTCACGACGAACCCGTCGGCCACCGCACCCACGCCGGCGCAGTCCGGAAGAGGCGCATCCAGGCGCACTTCGCCGCTGTCCAGGTCCCAGATGAAAAAGCGGTTGCCCCGCGGTGCGGTCAGGGCCACCAGGCGCAGGTCGCTGTGTACGGCGACGCTGGCGGTGTAATGCCCCATGGCCTGCAACTGGTGGTCCGCCACCGGGAACGCCTGGAATGGCTGGCCCGGACGCTTGATCGCCAGCAGCTCCGAAGATTCGTGGACATCGCCCATGAACTGCTGGCCGGTCACGATGGTGCCGTCACTGGCAATTCCCATGTGCCGCACGCTGTTCATCGATTGCGCGAGGGTTTCCTTGCTCAGCAGGGTACCATCGCGTTGCATCAGGACCAGGCTCGGCTCCATGGCATCGAGGTTCATCTCGACCCGGCTTTCGGCTTCGGTGCGGATGCCACCGTTCGCCACCACCAGGGTCTCGCCGTCGGGCATCCAGGACACTTGGTGCGGACCGATGCCATGGGTCGGAATTTCGCCGCTGTGCACCAGCCGCTCGCCTTCGAAACGGTAGACCCCGAGTAGACCGCGTCCCGGATCGGTGGTGTCGTTCTCGGTGGCATACAACCATTCGCCGCCCTTGTGGATCACCGCGTGGCCATAAAAATGCCGGTTCGGCTGCGAGGCGACGGTTTGCAGCAGGGCGCCGTCGCGCAGGTCGATCAGGTAGCTTTCGGTGCCAGGACGCCGGGCGACGAACAGCGCAATCGGCTGTGACGGATGGTTGATGATGTCATGGCAGCGCTGGCCGACCCGGGTGGCGAACACCTGCGTTCCATCCAGTCGATAACCCACGGCGTAATGCTTGCCCTCGCCATCGTCTCGGGCCGAAAGCAGCAGCGGACTCTTGTCCTTTTGCTTGAACAGCGTCCAGCCGCTCAGGGTGACGGCACCGAGCAGCAAGCTGCCCAGCGCCAGGACCTGACGTCGAAACATGATCAGTCACCGTCGTTGGCGTTGAAGCCCAGTTGAATGCCCAGCGCCTTGGCCAGTTCGCCTTCGTGCAGGCGGTGGACGACGTTGAGGCTGTCATACAAATCGTTGAGCTGTTGGCGTCCGGCGTCGTCGTTGAGCATTTCGGTCAGCGAACGCTGGGAGCTGGCGAACAGTTTCAGCGAAGCATCGTAGGCGGCGTCGATCTTGTCGGCCAAAGGTTTTTGCTCGCTTGGCAACAGGCCGCGCAAGCCTTTGTTGTCCACACCCACCCAGACCGTCCTGGCCGCGCTCAGGCTGGCTTCCAGCCCTTGCAGCGACGACTGGCTACGCCAGGCATCGGCCTGGAAAGGCTGGGGCACGCCTTTGCTCTGACGACCCATAGGGGTGCCGAGTTTCTTTTTGAGCGTGTCCAATGCGGTGACCTGGACCCGCAGCAGATCGGCGATGGCTTCGTGGGAGTCGGCGTAGCGCTGGTTCGGGAACTTGCTCATCTGCGCGAGCATGCCGTCATTGGTGTTCCAGCGTGACAGGATCTCTTCGGCCAGTTGTTTCTGGCGTTCGCCGATGGCAATCAGCAGTGGGCAGTATTTGGCTTTCTGCGCACTGTCGGCCATGTCGATTTTCGCGTCGAACAACAAATATTCATAAGCCGACAGTCCCTGGACCACGACGCTGGACTTGGCCAGGCCGGCGGCATCGATCTGCGGCTCGCTGTTGATCAGTTGTTCGACCTGGCGGCCCACCAGGTTCTTCTTGTCCGGCCAGAACTGCACCTGCCAGGCGCGATTGCCCTCGGCCAGCGGACCGATCAGCAGCGGTTGCAGCTCGGCCCAGGCTTTCTGTGCCTTGAGAAAGTCGGCGCGGGCAGTCTCCAGGTTTTCCTTGCCTTGGCAGAACGCCAGTGCGCTGGTTGCCAATTGCCGGTCGGCCTCGACCCAGCGGCTGTAGGTCGGCAGGATCACTTGCTTGGCGATGGCGGCCGAAGTGACCGCTTGCGGGTCCTGTGGCGAGCAGGCGCCGAGGGCGAGGGCGGCGAGGCTGGTGAACAACAGCTTGGGACGGAACATGTCGGGCTCCCGTTTTTCGGAGAAGGCATTTAAAGGGAATTCAGAAAGGCCAGCAACGCAGCGCGCTGTTCGGCATTGAACGCCAAGACCTGACGCTGCGCTGCTTGCGCTTCGCCGCCATGCCAGAGCACGGCTTCGAGCAGGTTGCGGGCGCGACCGTCATGCAGAAACTGGGTGTGGCCGCTGACGGTCTCGGTCAGGCCGATGCCCCATAGCGGCGGGGTCCGCCAGTCGTGGCCACCGGCCTTGAACTCGCTGCGATTGTCGGACAGGCCTTCGCCCATGTCGTGCAACAGCAGGTCGGTGTAGGGACGAATGACCTGGTTCGCCAGCTCCGGCTCGGCGGCGTTGGCCGAGGTGGTGTATTGCGGCGTGTGGCACGACTGGCAACCGGCCTGGAAAAACAGATTCTTGCCAGCCAGCACCTGGGGCGAGTCCACCTCGCGACGGGCCGGCACGGCGAGGTTGCGACTGTAGAACAGTACCAATCGCAGGATGTTGTCGCTGACTTCCGGCTCGCCATCCGGACCGTTGCCGTTGGGTGCGCGTTTGCAATCGATCTGGGCCTCGGTGCAATCGTCGAAGGGCCGCAGGCTCGTCGTCAGACCCATGTCACCGGAGAAGGCGTGGACGTTCTGCTGATTCAGATTGGGCTGACCGGCCTTCCAGCCGAAGCGACCCAGGACGGTTTTTTGCTGGACATCGTCCCAGACTTGGTTCGGTCGACCCGCGATGCCGTTTTTCTCCTTTGCCTGGGCATCGGCGTTCGCCAGGATTGCGGCATCGGGGATGGCCTCGAGCAGACCCAGGCCGATCATGGGTGGAGCGACGCGGGCGGAAAAACGTGTATCGGGGTGCATCGGGCCATAACCCAGCTGGGTGATCTGCAGGCTCGGCTTGCGCAGCTCCACGACCGTGCCGTCCTTGAAACGTACCGGGACAGGCGTGTAATCGACCCGCACCTTGCCTTCCGGGATGACACCGGGCACGGACATATCCTGCAACTGCCCCCCGTAGACAGGCTCCGGGACCACGCCCAATTGTTCGATGACCTTGGCGTAGGGCGGTGCGTCAGGGATCGACAGGCGTACCAGCATGGACACTGCGCTGGTCGCGTCCGGTGCCGGTGGATGGCCGCGGCCATCCTTGATATGGCAGTTCTGGCAGGCATTGGTGTTGAACAGCGGTCCAAGGCCGTCCCGGGCGGTGGTGGTCGACGGTGCGATCACCCAGGGGCTGCGAAAGAAACTGTTGCCGACACTGAAGTCCACGCGCCGCGAGGGTGGCAGGTTGGCCGAGGGCAGGGAAAAGGCATTCTGGTCGGCCTTGCGTACCGTCGCGGCGCCACCGGACCGGGCTTCACCCGGTTCGGCCTGGGTAAAGCGCGGGGCATCGTCGCAGGCGCTCAGGCCCAAGGCCATGAACAGTGCGCATAAACGAAGAGGCAACGACGGCATCGGGCGACCTGGGAGATGGGTAAAAAGAGGGCGCAAAGTCTAACAGGGCGGGGCAGTTTGAATAAGAGGAATTATCGTTTGGTCCAGCGAGTGTGCTTATTCATTCCAGCATCTTGCCCAGGAACCAGCTTCCCGCTGGGCCCGGTGGGTATCGTTTCGACCAGACGGCATCGACCGATACCAGCCTTGGCCAGCCACGTACGTTCAGCTCCTGCAATTTTCCGGCGCCGAAACGTGCCGCCAGCCAACGTGGCAACGGGGTCCAACCAAAGCCCCCCAGCGCCATTTCCAGCAGCATCAGGTAACTGGGAGCGGACCAGACCCGACCCTGGGCTCGAGTTTCGTAAGGGTTGATGATGGTTGCCAGGCGCAGCTGGCGATGACGTTGCAACGCTAGTTCGTCTACCGCCTCCAGTTTGGCCAGTGGGTGTTGCCTTGAAACGAACAAGGCGATTTCCGTGCGCTCATCCACCGTCGCACTGGTGAGATCCGGCAGATACCCCGCCTGCGTTTCGGCAAGCCCGAGATGGGCCCGGCCCTGTTGTACCAACGCTATCAAATCGTCGCATTCGGCAATCAGGCATTCGAGCTCCAGGTCCGGATAGCGTTGCTCGAACGCGCCGAGTACTGCTTCGAAGCGATCGGATTGGTAAGTATCGGAGATCGCCACGGTGAATTTTGCTTCCACGCCTTCGGACAGCTGGCTGGCGGCCATTTCCAGGCGGTGACTGGCCGCAAGTATGTCCTCGGCGCGTTGCAACACCACGTGTCCTGCCGGAGTCAGGGTCGGTTTACGGCTGCTGCGGTCGAAGAGGATGAGGTTCAGCTCGTCTTCCAGGCTGGCGACCGCGGCGCTGATGGTCGACTGGCTTTTGCCCAGCTTGCGCGCGGCGGCCGAGAACGAACCTTGGGCGGCGGCCTGGACAAACGCCGTCAATACCTCATGAGAAATCATTCAAAGTATCGCCTTGATCGATGGTTAATGGTTTTGAAGTATCGCTCCGGCGCTGGATGATCACCACGTCTTCTTTTGCAGGGGTGATGGAATGAACGTCCAGAAAACCGTATTTGAGCGTGTCCTCCAGGCCATTGGCTTTGAACTGTTGGCAATCTTCATTTGTACCCCGTTGCTGGCTTGGATCATGGATAAACCGCTGTTCGACATGGGAGTGGCAACGGTCGCTATTGCGGCGCTGGCGCTGGTGTGGAACGTGTTGTTCAACGGTGCGTTCGACCGTTTGCTCAAACGCTTCGGGATCGTGCGCAACGCCTGGGTCCGGGTTGTCCATGCGTTGCTGTTTGAAGGGGGCCTGGTGGCGGTCGCGGTGCCGTTGGTGGCGTGGTGGCTGAAGATCAGCCTATGGCAGGCATTTGTGCTGGATATTGGGGTGCTGTTGTTTTTCCTGCCGTACACCTATGGCTACCACTGGGTCTATGACCTGGTGCGCGAGCGAATGCTGGTGAGCCGTGGGTTTCGTTGATCACCTTCGATTTGCCGCTTCACGGCTGCACGATCGCGCCCGGCACCAGCGGTAATTCCAGGCTCGCGATGAACCCGCCGCCAGGATGATTGGCCAACACCAGCGTGCCGCCATGGCGCTCAGCGGCACGACGGGCGATGGCCAGGCCCAGGCCGTGCCCGGCAGCGGTCTGGCCTGGCGCACGGTAGAACGGCTCACCCAGTTGACCCAGGTGCGCGGCGTCCACCCCCGGCCCATGATCGCGCACGCTTACCGTGATCCGCTCTCCCTGGAGCACCGCGCGCATTTCAATGGGCTGTCCCGCCGGGTTGAAACGTTGGGCGTTGCGTAGCAGGTTGTCCACCGCCCGTTCGATCATGGTCGGCCAGCCCTTGAGGGTGAGGTTCGGTTCGGCCTGCAGCTGCACGCTTTGTTCCGGTGACCCCAGCTGTGCATCTTTTTGCAGGGCGACCAATAAACCGTTGAGGTCCACCTCTTCGGCACTGGCGTTGTCGGCATCGACCCGGGCCAGCACCAGGATTTCGCTGATCAACGCTTCCAGTCGATCGCATTCGCGGGTCAAGCGTGGCCATAGGTTTTCCCGCTCCTGGGGGCTGGCTCGTTCCGCCAATGCCAGGGCGATGCGCAGCCGGGCCAGGGGCGAGCGCAGTTCGTGGGACACGTCCCGCAGCAACTGGCGCTGACTGCCGATCAGGCTTTGCAGGCGTGCGCCCATGCGGTTGAAGTCGGTTGCCAATACGCCGAACTCGTCGCGGCGGTTGGCCAGCTTGGCGAGGCTGTTCTGCTGGTAGGTGGTCTGTCCCAGGTCATGCACGGCGCCGCGCAAGCGGTTCAGCGGGCGGGTGATGGAGAAAGTCACCAGCAGGCTGAACAGTGTCAGCACTACCAGTGCGATGCCCAAGGCGCTGAGGGGCCAGAGCAGGCTGTCGCGGTGCCAGGCGTCCAGTTCGGGATGGGGAATGCGATAGATGAACAGATACGTGTCGCCGGTCTTGGTGCTGGTGAACTCATCGGTCAGCCGTCGCCAGGGCAGGCGACGGTCATCGTTCTTCTGGCGCGCCTCGAAGGCCGCGGCACGCTGGGGGAAAGTGCCGCGCACCACCGGGTCGCCGCTTTCGTTCAGCACCTGGACGTCGATGTGATACTGGCGTTTGCGCTGTTGCAGGATGTCCTGGGCGGCGTCTTCGCCCTGGCTTTCGTAGGTTTGCGTCCACTTCTCGGCCAGGGTGTTGAGGCCAGGGTGACGGCTGAGAATCCACGCGTCCTGGTTCAACATGTGGCCCATCAGAATGGAAAGTCCTGCAACCAGGGTGATCGCCAGCCAGAAACTGGCCAGGATGCGCCAGAACAATGAACGCACGGTAAATCCTCGCAAACAAAGAAAGCCCAACGGCCATCGACCGTTGGGCTGGAATGCATCAGCGCATTATTGCGCTTTTTGCGGCTGTTGCGCCTTCCAGGCTTTGAACTCGGCCCATTCGGCGCGACGTTCGGCCTGTTTCTTCTGGATCGCGTCGAATTCCTTCTG
Source organism: Pseudomonas uvaldensis (assembly GCF_021271205.1). Lineage (GTDB taxonomy): Bacteria > Pseudomonadota > Gammaproteobacteria > Pseudomonadales > Pseudomonadaceae > Aquipseudomonas > Aquipseudomonas uvaldensis. Next base: position 151,449 of record NZ_JAIWKS010000004.1, on the reverse strand, counting down.
CTGTTCAGGCTTGAGCAGGCCCCGGATCTGGGCATCGACTTTCTCATGCCGGGCTTTCATTTCATCCTCCATGGCCTTTTGGTCGGCCGGCGACAGTTTTGCCAGGTACTTCTCTACCAATTCCTGCCGCTCATGGCGCTGTTCGCCCATGATCCGGCGGATCTGCTGGCGCTGCTCGTGGGTCAGGTCCAGTTCGCTGTACGGACCTCTGTCGTGCATCTGGCCGTGGCGTGGGCCGTCCATCGGACCCGTCGGGCCAGGGCCTTCAGGCATGGCCATGGCGACCGTGGGCAGGGCAGCAGCGAACATCAGAGCGATGAGGGTCTTGCGCATGGTGTATCTCCTTGTCTCGTTCCCGGTCAGTTCCGGATGTGTGCAGATTACGCAGATCAAGGTCAGCGGCGGTCAGGGGTCGGTAAAGCTTGGGTAAAGAGGTTTTGGCGCAAGGTTTACAAATCTTGAATGCCAAGCACCCGGCTCTGTAGGAGCAAGGCTTGCCCGCGATGAAGATAACGCGATCTCCCAGAAAACCGAGGCGCTTGCATCGCGAGCAAGCTTTGCTCCCACAGTCCAGTCTTGCCACAAGGGGGGGGCGATGGGTCAGAGGCTGTAGTAGTAACCCCGGCTACGCAGGGCCACGATGCGCGGGCGGCCATCGGGGTGGGGGCCGATTTTCTTGCGCAGGTTGCTGACGTGCATGTCCAGGCTGCGGTCGTACAGGGTCAGCTTGCGGCCTAGGGCGAGCTGCGCCAGTTCCTGCTTGTCCAGCGGTTCGCCCGGTTGCTTGAGCAGCGCTTCCAGCAGACGGCTTTCGGAAACGGTGAGGGTCTGTTCCTGTTCATCGATGCAGACCACGCCTCGTACCGGACTGAAGGTCAGGTCTCCCAGTTCGATCTGGCTGGACACTGCCGTGGGGTGGCTGCGGCGCAAGACGGCGCGCAGGCGGGCGGTCAGTTCCCGTGGGTCGCAGGGCTTGGCCAGGTAATCGTCGGCACCCAGTTCCAGGCCGAGGATGCGGTCCAGCGGTTCGCCACGGGCCGAGAGCATCAGCACCGGCAGCTCCGGGTGATCGCTGCGCAACTGCTTGAGCAATTCCAGGCCACTGCCGTCGGGCAACATCACATCCAGCACTACCGCCGCCGGAGCCGTTTCAGCCAGGGCCTTGCGGGCGCTTTGGCCATCGTGGCAAGCCCGGACCAGGAACCCTTCCTGGCCCAACCAGCTGCCGAGGAGCTCGCACAGCTCCTGGTCATCATCAATCAGTAACAGCTCGCTCATGAATCACTCAATTTAGCCATTGCCGACGTTGTCTACGTCCACCGCTGGCAAAGATACCGCAGAGTAGGGCCAATAGCGCTACCCCGGCACCGATGACGAACCATTGCTGTTGATCGGTCAACAGACGCGGCAGCGGGCTGGCCTGGGCTTCCTTGAGTTGCAGCTTCAAGCGTTGATTCTCCTGACGCAACCGGCTCAACAAGGCGCTCTCGCGCTCGCTGTTGGCGTTCTGTAATTGCTGTGTCAGTTCTTCGCGCAGGCGTTCGCTTTCTTTCAAGCGTTGCTGCAGTTCGGTGATCTGGCTGCCTGCGCTCAGCGACAACGGCGCCGAGTGGCTGCCCTCGGTGTTTTCTTCGCCATGGGCGGGTGACCCGACCGCCAACATGACCCATAACAGGCACAACGGACCTTTGCGCATTGTCACTCCTGAATTCCAGTCGAGATTAGACAGATTAGACAGGTTGTCGGCAGGCAAACGAGAACAATGAGCAATTGGCAGCATTGAGCGCAATGAGCCCTGAAGGCCCATTGCGTATCGGGTTACGGCAAGACTTGCTTGAACGGCTTGACCACGACGTTGGCATAGACGCCGGCGGTCACGAACGGATCGGCTTCGGCCCAAGCCTGGGCATCGGCCAGGGACGGGAACTCGGCCACGATCAGGCTGCCGCTAAAGCCAGCGGCGCCCGGGTCGTTGCTATCGACCGCCGGGTGCGGACCGGCCAGTACGACCCGGCCTTCGGCCTTGAGTTGTTGCAGGCGCGCAAGATGCTCGGGGCGAGCGGCCAGGCGTTTTTCCAGGGAGTTGGCGACATCGGTGGCAATGATTGCGTAGAGCATGTCAGTCCTCGGTTTTTGGCGTAGTGGAATCGGCGTCGTGCAGATGACGGGACAGGTAGACGCCCTGGCCAATCAGGAACAACAGCGTCATGCCCAGGCTGCCGAATACCTTGAAGTCGACCCAGTACTCCTGGAACGTGAACGCAACGAACAGGTTGGCGGCACCGCTGAACAGGAAAAAAACGACCCAGGCGATGTTCAGCCGGGTCCAGATCAGCTCCGGCAGACTTATTGCGTGGCCCATGATGCGCTTGATCAACAGGCGGTCGCCGATGAAGTGGCTGCCGATGAAAGCCAGGGCGAACAGCCAGTTGACCACCGGGGCTTTCCATTTCAGGAAGGTTTCGCTGTGGAAGGCCAGGGTCAGGCTGCCGAACACGAGGCAGGCAATGAGGGTCAGCCACTGGCTTTTTTCCAGCTTGCGCTGGGAGATGAAAAGGGCGCCGTAGACCACCAGGGAACTGACGATCAGCACGGCCGTGGCACTGTAGATACCGCCTACGGTCAAGGAGTGACCGGCAATATCGAGGGGTCGAGGGTCAAGTTTGTAGACGATGAAAAACAGCAGAAGCGGGATGAAGTCGATGAATTGTTTCACAATGGCAGCCAGAAGCAGGATGTGGCGGCATAATAACAAACATCCTTGGCCGCGATAGGGCCAGCTGATTTGAGGTAGTGACCCCCTGTGAATGTTGATTTGCACTGCCATAGCACGGCCTCCGATGGCGCCCTGGCGCCTGCGGTTCTGGTGGCGCGGGCGTTCGAGCACGGCGTGCGAGTCCTGGCCCTGACCGATCACGACACCCTCGAAGGCCTCGACGAGGCCCGTGACGCGGCGACGGCGCTGGGCATGCAGTTGGTCAACGGTGTCGAGTTGTCCTGCACCTGGGGCGGGGCGACCATTCATGTGTTGGGCTACGGCTTCGATGTCGATGCACCGCCGCTGGTCCAGGCCATTGCCGCACTGCGCGACGGACGCTGGCTGCGGGCCGAAGAGATCAGTCGCAAGCTCGCCCTCAAGGGCATGCCCGGTGCCTTGGACGGGGCGCGGCAGATCCAGCAGGAATTGGGTGATAGCGGCAACGCACCGGCCCGACCGCATTTTGCCGACTGGATGGTGCGCGCCGGTTTCGTTCGGGATCGCGCCGAAGCGTTTCGCAAATGGCTGGGGGCCGGCAAGTTGGGAGACGTCAAGCAGCATTGGCCGACGCTGGAGGACACCGTCGGGACATTGCGGGCGGCTGGCGCCTGGGTCAGCCTGGCACATCCCTGGCACTATGATTTCACGCGTAGCAAGCGTCGTCGTCTGATAGCCGACTATATTCAAGCAGGGGGCCATGCCATCGAGGTGGTCAACGGTCACCAACCGGCCGAGCAGGTCGGCAGCCTGGCGATCCTGGCCCGGGAGTTCGGGCTGTTGGTGAGCGCCGGCAGTGATTTCCATGGCCCGGGAGGCTGGTCCGAGATAGGTGAGTACCGCCCGCTGCCCGAAGATCTGCCACCGCTTTGGTGTAGATTCAAACATGATCCCGTTACCGCCGCCGTCTGAACAGGTAGAACACGTGAGTCAATTTTTCCAGATTCATCCGGAAAACCCGCAAGCGCGCCTGATCAAACAGGCTGTAGAAATCATTCGTGGCGGTGGCGTGGTGGTTTATCCCACCGATTCTTCCTACGCCATCGGCTGCCAGATTGGCGACAAAAACGCGGTGGAGCGAGTGAGACGCCTGCGTCAACTGGACGACAAGCACAACTTCGCGCTGATCTGCAGCGATCTGTCACAACTGGGGTTGTTTGCCAAGATCGACACCGGCACTTTCCGGCTGCTCAAGGCCCATTTGCCTGGTCCCTATACCTTCATCCTCAACGCCACCCGTGAAGTGCCGCGACTGTTGTTGCATCCGAAAAAACGCACCATCGGCCTGCGGGTACCCAGCCACCCCATTTCCCTGGCGCTGTTGGCGGAGCTGGGTGAGCCGCTGATGAGCGTGAGCCTGATCATGCCCGGCGAGACCGAGCCGATGACCGATCCCTATGAGATTCGTCAGTTGCTCGAACATCAGGTCGACCTGATCATCGATGGCGGTTTCGGCGGGATGAAGGCGTCTACCGTGATCAACCTCGCCGATGGCGAGCCGCAGGTGGTGCGCGTCGGCTGCGGCGACCCGACCCCGTTCATGGTCGAGGCCTGAATGTCCGCAGTGGAAACCGCGGTGGACCCTGCAGACAGCCAGGCCGGTGCTCAGCAGGAGCTGCCGTTCGCCATGGTCTACGGCCAGGCGGTCATGGAAATGCCCCTGGACCTCTACATTCCGCCGGACGCCCTGGAAGTGTTCCTCGAAGCCTTCGAGGGGCCGCTCGACCTGCTGCTGTACCTGATCCGCAAACAGAACATCAATATTCTCGACATCCCGGTGGCGGAGATCACTCGCCAATACATGGGCTACGTCGAGTTGATGCAGTCGGTGCGCCTGGAGCTGGCGGCCGAATACCTGGTGATGGCGGCTATGCTGGCCGAGATCAAGTCGCGGATGTTGCTGCCGCGCTCGGCCGAGATCGAGGAAGAGGAGGACGATCCCCGCGCCGACCTGATCCGACGCTTGCAGGAATATGAGCGCTACAAGGCCGCGGCCGAAGGCATCGACGGCTTGAGTCGGGTCGGGCGTGACGTGGTGGTGCCCAAGCTCGATGCCCCCGAGGCCCGCGCCCGCAAGTTGTTGCCAGACGTGAGTCTGGAGGAATTGCTGATGTCCATGGCCGAGGTCCTGCGTCGGGGCGATATGTTTGAAAGCCACCAGGTCAGCCGCGAGGCGTTGTCCACCCGAGAACGCATGAGCGACGTGCTGGACAGGCTCAAGGGCGGCGGCTTCGTACCCTTCGTCGAGCTGTTCACCGCCGAGGAAGGACGCCTTGGAGTGGTGGTGACGTTTATGGCGATCCTGGAATTGGTCAAGGAATCCTTGGTCGAGCTGGTGCAAAATGAGCCGTTCGCCGTGATTCACGTGCGGGCCCGAGCCGAATAACGAGCAAATCAATGAATCTGACTGAACCCCGCGAGCTGGCACCCTTGCTTGAAGCTTTCCTGTTGGCCTCGGGAAAGCCGCAATCGATGGAGCGCCTGTTCGAACTCTTCGAAGAAGGCGAGCGGCCCGAGCCGGCTGTGTTCAAGAAAGCCCTGGTACTGCTAGGCAAATCCTGCGAAGGCCGGGCCTTCGAACTCAAGGAAGTGGCCTCCGGTTACCGCCTGCAGATCCGCGAAAAATTCGCGCCCTGGGTCGGTCGCCTTTGGGAGGAGCGACCGCAGCGCTACTCCCGTGCCATGCTCGAAACCATGGCCTTGATTGCCTATCGCCAGCCGATCACCCGGGGCGAAATCGAGGACGTGCGGGGCGTGGCCGTGAACAGCAATATCGTCAAGACGTTACTGGAGCGCGAGTGGATCCGGGTGGTGGGTTATCGCGACGTGCCGGGCAAACCGGCGATGTTCGCCACCACCAAGGCCTTTCTCGACCATTTCAATTTGAAGAACCTCGACGAATTGCCGCCGCTGGCCGAGCTGCGGGAGCTGGAGCCCGAGCCGATGCTCGAATTCGACGACGCCCCCGTGCCCCAGGGCTTGCAGGACCTGGCCGATGCCAGCGCCGAGCCGGAGGAGCCCAAGGAGGAAACCAGCTTCCACTCGCTGCTACTGGAGCTGGACACCATGGAGGAAGGTCTCAAGACCGATTTTGACGACTTGCTGCGGGACGGTCCGGAAATTGAGAACGAGGCGCAGGGATTGCCTGAGCCCGGACTCGAACCTGAACCCGAACCCGAGGATGACCCCCTCGGCGTGGCCGAAGCCCGGGAAAAGTTGCTGGCCGCCGTCGCCGCCCTCGAACCACGCGAGCCCGAACCCGAACTGAGCGAAGAAGAAGCCGAAGCCCGCGCCCTGGCCGAAGCGATCGAGAATGAGCGGCGCCAGTTCGACGATTGATCCTCATGCATTAACTCCGCAGCCCCCTGTGGGAGCGGGCTTGCTCGCGAATGCGGACTGACATTCAAAATGGATGTCGACTGATACGCCGCTTTCGCGAGCAAGCCCGCTCCCACAAGAGGGGCGGCGAGCCACCAGTCGGCGGAAAAAAAAACTGAATCCCGGGCGTTCAGCTAGTCTCTGATGCGCAAACGCCTCAACGGGCGTATGATTCGCGACCCTTTGGCGAACCTGTCGCCAAACGACCTGTTTTCAACGTGTCAGGCCAGGCCTGATCCGCTCACACCGGGAGGTGCCCAGTATGAAAGACCTAGACCAGAACGACAGCCAGGAAATCGGCCCAGCCGGCGAGAAGCTGCAAAAAGTCCTCGCTCGCATCGGCGTCGGTTCGCGCCGCGACGTGGAAACCTGGATCACCCAGGGCCGCATCAAGGTCAACGGCAAAGAGGCCACCCTGGGCCTGCGCGTCGACCTGCACGATGCCATCACCATCGACGGCAAGGTGATCAAGCGCGAAGAGGCCGCCGAAACGGTGCGCCGCGTGATCATGTACAACAAACCCGACGGTGAAATCTGCACCCGTGACGACCCGGAAGGTCGCCCAACCGTGTTCGACAAGATGCCGCGTCCCAAGGAAGGTCGCTGGATCAACATCGGTCGCCTGGACATCAACACCACCGGTCTCTTGATGTTCACCACCGACGGTGAGCTGGCCAACCGTCTGATGCATCCGTCCTACGAGATGGACCGTGAATACGCTGTACGTGTACGCGGTGAAGTCGACGATGAGATGATCGAGCGCCTGAAGGCTGGCGTCGTGCTGGAAGACGGCCCGGCGCGTTTCACCGACATCAAGCAGGCGCCGGGTGGCGAAGGCTTCAACCATTGGTACCACTGCGTGGTGATGGAAGGCCGAAACCGTGAAGTGCGGCGGTTGTGGGAATCCCAGGGGCTGGTGGTCAGCCGTCTGAAGCGCGTGCGTTTCGGTCCGGTGTTCCTCAACTCCGACCTGCCGATGGGCCGTTGGCGCGAAATGAGCCAACAGGAAGTCGATATTCTGGCCGCTGAAGTAGGCCTCAAGCCTGTGGCCATGCCGCAGATGACGGCCAAGAGCAAGGACAAGCTGGAGCGGATGCAGCGCAAGTCCTCGCGCCCGATGGGCAAGACCGAGCGTGTGCGCACGTTGCGTCCTGCGGTCGATGGCCCGGCGGCCGGCCCACGTGCGCCTCGCGAGCCGCAGCTGGAAGGCGAACGCCCGGCCCGCAAGCCTGCGCCTCGCCAGGACGGCGAGCGCGGCCCACGCACGCCACGTCCGGCCAATGGTCGGACTGAGCGTGGCGAAGGTCGCGGCACGCCGGTGGCCGAGCGCCCGGCTGACGTCAAGCGTCCGGCCAAGCCAGCGCCGAAGAAGCGCCCCGGCATTTCCCTGGTAGATCGCGACGCGCCGTCGGGCAAGCGCCGCGGTGCGCCGGCCGGATCGGGTCAGCGTCCAGGATTTGGGCGACGTAAGCCGCAGTGAGGTCGCTGTGAGCGGCTAGCTGTAAGCGGCAAGAAAAACGCCAACCGTTGGGTTGGCGTTTTTTTTGTCCGGCTTTAGTGATGCAGTGCAGATGAGTTCGCCATCGCGAGCAGGCTCGCTCCCACATGGGATCTTCGGTGAATGGATGACTTGTGTTCAACACCGTTACCTGTGGGAGCGAGCCTGCTCGCGATGCGCCAGTAGCCCACCATCCTGGCCTAAAGCACAAACCGCCCATCGAACATCGGCTCATTGTCCAGCGCCAGCACACCACTTTCGAAAATCAGGTCCAAGTGGTGACTGCCCTTGGCCCCGCCACCCAGTCCAAGGTGCAGGCCGCAATGGCGCTCTTCGAAACCGGCGTTGCGAGCATAGAGGCTCTTGACCCCTTCGTTGGTGCCAATGCCCAGCTCCTCGATGCGTCGATTGGACGGGTTGGCGTCCAGGTACTTGTTGAAGTCGTGTTCCAGGCCCGGCACGTCGGTGGCGATCTTCTGAATGGTGGAATCTTCGATCCACAATTCCAGCGGCGCTTGCAGCACGCCATATTTGCGAGCGAACGGGATAGTGCTGAGAAACGTGCCAACGAAATTCACACGACCATTGATCGTGTCGCTGTGGGTTGCGATCTCACCCGGCGCCAGGTCGTAGTTGCCGACGCCATTGATGTCGGTCCACTTCTTCACACTGCTCAGGGCCGTGTCGAAATACGAGCCGCGATCGTCCTGGAAGCTCAATGTGGTGGCCTGGGAGATGCGTCGGATCAGGTGGCTGTTGAGCCCTGCGATACGTTGGGGAATGACACTGAAGGTGTCGTAGAAATAATCGCCGTAGTCCTTGAACAGCAGCGACTTCTTCCAGTTTTCCGCCATCACGCCTTGCAGCGCGCGGACAAATTCCGGGCCGTCGGGACGTGGGTTGGGCAGGGTGGAAGAGTCATAGAAGAAAATGTACAAATCGCTGTCGGCAATCGCCCGGGACAGGCGTTCCGTGGGTTCGAGGTCCAGGCGCATGGCGCTGAACCGGAAGGGCGAGCCTCTGTCGGCCTGTTCGGCAATGGCACCGGTCAGGGCTTCGTAGTCAGCGGTGTGGCCGAGCAGCACCTTGGCGGGCTGGATACCGGCCAGGGCGGGGTGGTGTTCGAGGTAGTAAAGGAAATGTGAGATGGCTCGTTGTGTGTCCATGCTTATTCTTCCCTGACAAATGAATCTGCTTCCCTGACAACGGGCAATAGTGGCGGAGTCGACCGGCCGGACCGCCTCCGCCGGATTATGCCTACAGAGGCCACATCGCCGTGCCGAACGGAACGACGGCGTCGGCTTGCATCATTTCAACGGCGGCTTCATGGGTTGGCGCTTCAAACCATTCGTCCAGTTGCAGTTCGGTTTCCAAGTCTTTGTCCAGTGCTTGCATAGTGAATCTCCTAGATGACTTTTACGGAAATTTGCGGGCGATTCGGTGAGTGAAAACGGCCTCGCAAGGCTTGCCGGCAGGATGCTTGGGCAAGTCGCTAAAACCTAGTCGAGGGTTTTTTGGAATGCAAAATAAAATTTTTATTTTTTGCGTATGAACTTTTTATTCCATTTTCGAGAGGGGAAATTACTCATTCAAAAACAGCTGGCTAGGGGATTTTTTAATTAGCTAGCTAGCTACCGTCAATTTGCAGGCGGCTTACAGAAAGTTCGTACTTGGAAAGTCTGCGTTACGGCTTGTAAAAAAATCCTGACGATTTCGACCTGCCGAGGCGGTGGGTTTTGATGTCTGGAAAGAGTGTAAGAAAAAGCTGCCGAATAAGCCGGCTTGAGCGGTTTTCCGACTCTTGGCAGCGCTTGTTTCAAACTGGCAGGAAGGGTCAGATGCCCGCCAGACCTGAAAAGTAGGGGGCGACGCTGATCCGGTGGTCTCTGGTAGCAGCAGGACGGCGGTGTACAATGCGCCGCGTTTTACTGTGACCCTTCGCGTACCCACGCACTTTCAAGGTTATCCGCCTTGTTCACTCCGCCACGCCACGAGCGTGTCGGGTTCGATTTCGTCACAGATAAAAACAAATAGGTGACGCATGACCGTTGTAGAAAATACGCATTCAGGCGAGCTGAAACGCGGCCTGAAAAATCGACACATTCAATTGATCGCCCTCGGCGGCGCAATCGGTACCGGCCTGTTCCTCGGTTCGGCGGGGGTGCTGAAGTCAGCCGGTCCGTCGATGATCCTCGGGTATGCCATTTGCGGCTTCATCGCCTTCATGATCATGCGCCAGCTGGGTGAGATGATCGTCGAGGAGCCGGTCGCCGGCTCGTTCAGTCACTTTGCCCATAAATACTGGGGTGGTTTCGCCGGGTTCCTGTCGGGCTGGAACTGCTGGATCCTCTACATCCTCGTGGGCATGTCCGAGTTGACCGCAGTGGGCAAGTACATCCACTACTGGGCGCCCGATATCCCGACCTGGGCCTCGGCGGCAGCATTTTTCATCCTGATCAACGCCATCAACTTGGCCAACGTCAAAGTCTTCGGCGAGGCCGAGTTCTGGTTCGCAATCATCAAGGTCGTGGCGATCGTGGGCATGATCGCCCTGGGCAGCTACCTGCTGGTGAGCGGTCATGGTGGGCCGCAAGCCTCGCTGACCAACCTGTGGACCCACGGCGGATTCTTCCCGAACGGCGTGAGCGGGCTGGTAATGGCGATGGCAATCATCATGTTCTCGTTCGGTGGCCTGGAAATGCTCGGCTTCACCGCGGCCGAGGCCGACAAACCGAAAACCGTGATCCCGAAAGCCATCAACCAAGTGATCTACCGGATCCTGATTTTCTACATCGGTGCTCTCGTGGTGCTGTTGTCTCTGACCCCTTGGGACAGCCTGCTGACCACGCTCAATGCCGCCGGTGACGCCTATAGCGGCAGTCCGTTCGTGCAGGTGTTCTCAATGCTGGGCAGCAACACCGCGGCGCATATCCTCAACTTCGTGGTACTGACCGCTGCGCTGTCGGTGTACAACAGCGGCACCTACTGCAACAGCCGGATGCTGTTGGGCATGGCCGAGCAGGGCGATGCCCCCCGGGCCCTGGCCAGGATCGACAAGCGCGGGGTGCCGGTGCTTTCGATCCTCGCCTCGGCGGCGGTCACGCTGGTGGCTGTGCTGCTGAACTACCTGATCCCGCAGCATGCGCTGGAGCTGCTGATGTCCCTGGTGGTGGCGACGCTGGTGATCAACTGGGCGATGATCAGCTATTCGCACTTCAAGTTCCGCCAGCACATGAACCAGACCCGTCGGGCGCCGCTGTTCAAGGCACTGTGGTATCCCTACGGCAACTACATCTGCCTGGCGTTCGTGGTCTTCATCCTGGGCGTGATGCTGCTGATCCCGGGCATCCAGGTATCGGTATACGCGATTCCGGTGTGGGTGGTGTTCATGTGGGGCTGCTACGTGATCAAGAACAAGCGCAGTGCGCAGCATGAGTTGGCCGTGGCGGCTGCTGCGAAGTAAGCATCACTGGAATACAACGAGCCCGGCCGAGTGCCGGGTTTGTTGTTTCCAGTCGCCGCACCTCCTGTGGGAGCGGGCTTGCTCGCGAAGAGGGTGGGTCAGGCAACATGGATTTTGAATGTGAAATCGCTTTCGCGAGCAAGCCCGCTCCCACAGGGTTGGGTGTTGTATGGGGGATTCGCGGTATTCTGAGGGTCCTGATTCCGGACATATTTTCATGCTGGCGATTTCCAACAACGTGCACATCCCCGACGCCGAGATCGAGCTGACAGCCATCCGCGCCCAGGGCGCCGGCGGGCAGAACGTCAACAAGGTGTCCAGCGCCGTGCACTTGCGTTTCGACATCCCGGCCTCGTCCCTGCCTGAATTCTACAAGGAACGTTTGCTGGCGCTGCGTGACAGCCGCATCACCAGCGATGGCGTGTTGATTATCAAGGCCCAGCAATACCGCACCCAGGAACAGAACCGGGCCGATGCGCTGGAGCGTCTGACTGCGCTGATCCTGGGAGCCATCAAGGTCGAGAAGAAGCGCCGTCCGACCAAACCAACCCTGGGTTCCAAAACCCGTCGCCTGGACTCAAAGAGCAAACGTGGCTCGATCAAGGCCGGGCGTGGCAAGGTGGATTTCTAGGTTCTTTCCCGTTCCTCACGGTATCTCGGCGCCTGCCGGTACAAGTAGAGACTCAAGGCCAATCCGCCCAGGGCCGCCAGGGCGGCAAACAGGAAGATCGAGGCAAAGCCAAAACCCGCGGCAATCGCGCCGGCCAACGGTCCGGTGATCCCCAGCGATAGATCGATGAACAGCGAATAGGCACCCACCGCTGCGCCACGACTGGAAGCTGGCACCAGGTTGACCGCTTCCACCCCCAGGGCCGGGAATACCAGGGAGAAACCGAAACCGCTCAATGCCGCGCCCGCCAGTGCCCAGTGGGCATCCGGTGCCAGCCATAACAGCAGCAGACCCAGGGTCTCCACCGACAAGCAGACAATCGCCACGCGGAAACCTCCCAGGCGGTTGATCAGGTTGCCGAACAGCAAGCGCGCCCCGATGAAACAGGCGCCGAACAGGCTCAGGCACAACACCGCGTTATCCCAATGTCGCGTCGCGTAATACAAGGTGATGAACGTGGCGATGGTGCCAAAACCAATGGAGCCCAGGGCCAGGCCGCTGCCATGGGGAAGGACGCGCCCCAGCACATGCATGAACGGCAGTCGTTCGCCGGCGACAATCGGTGCGGCAGTTTTCGGCCAGGCCAGCGCTACCCCCAGCACGGCCAGCAGCATGATGCTGACGCCCATGCTCCACAGCCCCAAGGCCTTGACCAGCCACACCCCAAGGGGGGCGCCAATCGCCAGCGCGCCATAGCTGGCGATGCCGTTCCAGGAAATCACCTTGGCGGTATTGGCGGCGCCGACCCGGCCGATGCCCCAGCCAATCGAACCCGAACCCACCAGGCTTTCGGCACTGCCCAGTACCAGACGTCCAATGAGCAGGCTGATCAGGCTCAGGGTCGGCAGCTCATGGGTCCAGGCAGAGATGAGCATGAACACGCCACTGAGTCCGCACCCGGCAAGGCCGAAGATAACCGCGCGTTTACTACCCAGGTTGTCGATGATCCGCCCCGCGTAAGGACGACTGAGGAGGGTGGCCAGGTACTGGACGCTGATCACCAGCCCCGCGATGACGGCGCCGAAGCCCAGCTCGCCATGGACGAATCCGGGCAGCACGGCCAGGGGGATGCCGATATTCAAATAACCGATAAAGGTGAACAGGACGATGGAAACGACTTGCAGCGTGACCGCCAGGGGGCGCTGGGAATCTGACATGGGGAAAGGGTCCACGGAACAGCGAAATAGATAGGCTGCTTATGATAACGGCGGACGGAGTAATAAGGCGCGTAAAAGTAAAACTATTCGCCGAGTGGCCACTCAGTTGTCATTTTGCCCGGCCAGCAACTGTGTAGTGATCAGTGCGGCGATGGCATTTTCTTCGGTGCCGAAACGGGCCAGCAGCGCGGCCTGCTTTTCGGGAGAGAGACGCGTCCAGATGTCGACCATTTTCTCGGCAGCGCCGATCAATACGTTGGCCTGGGCATCGCTGAAAGGGGACGTGTCATCGGTCATGGCAGGCTCGGGGTTCAGGCAGTGTGGGAAGCGCATCTTAGCGCTTTCCACACGGTCTGGTGTTGCGTTCAGTCTTCGCTGTCGGCCTGACGGCGTTCAGTGTCCTGCTTGGGCTCTGGTTGCCGGGCATCGGATTGCCCTGCGGCTTGTAGCGTGGTCGTCTGCTCAGTGTCGTGCAGGCTTGGGAAGGGGAGATTAGGAATCTCGTGCATATCGCGCTCCTCGCTAAGTCTGTGGGTAGATCTGGTCGATCCGCGCTTTAAAAAGCCTGGGCAGGATACAGCAGAGGACATGACAAAAAGACTTTTAAATCCCTTTGCACCGACAAAAGGAGTTGTCCGGACAGGTCCAGTCAAGTACGCCGAGGGCCCTCCCGTGGTGCTGGCGATCGGACGAACGGCGGCGGCCAAGGCTCAAGAACACGGCTTATGGGCCGATGGCGGGTAATAATCCCATGCATTCACGTCATGAAGTCGTTTGCGCGAGACAAGGAGGTCTGGACGTGTCAGTCCGTGGGCCTGGCTTTTACCTCCTAGAGAGCTTCCTTGATGTTTCTGAAAAAATCCCTGCGAGCCCAGATTCTCGCCCTGCTGAGCGGTAGCCTGTTGGCGATGTTGCTGATCGCCCTGGCGTCTTTTCATTTCCTGTCCGACGGCATCCAGAACTATCGAAGCCTGATCGACGGGCCATTGCGCGCGTCGCAGTTGATCGACGAGGCCAACCTGCGGTTCAAAGAGCAGGTTCAGGAGTGGAAGAACGTCTTGCTGCGCGGTAAGCAGCCGGCTGACCTGGATAAATACTGGAAGCAGTTCGAAGGGCGTCAGCAAGATGTTCAGGGCATTCTGGGAGAACTGATCGGACAAAAAGATCTACCGGCTCAGATAAAGTCGCGTATCGAACGTCTGCGAGACGAACACCGTCAGTTGGGTTCGGCCTACCAGAAGGGCCGGGATGCCTTTGTAGCAGCAGGCGGCGACCCTTCGGCGGGTGATGCGGCGGTCAAGGGAGTGGACCGTGCGGCCAGCGAGCAGATGAGTGAGCTGGTAGTCGACCTGCGCAAGTCGAGCAACGAGCAATCGGCGCTGATCAGCGCCGGGGCTGACCACACCATCATGCTGGGCGTTGCGGTGATGCTGGTTTCCGGCCTGTTGATCGGCTTGTTCAGCCTGTGGCTGGTCAATCGCAGCCTGGTGCAACCGATCCGCAGCCTGATCGCATACGTAACCCAACTGAGTCGAGGCCGTTTCGCCGAACGTGTGGTCAGCACGCGTCAGGATGAGCTGGGCGACCTGGCCCTGGCGGCCAACACCCTGCGCGACTTCCTCGCCGAAACCTTCACCCGCTTGCAGCGCAGTGCCTCGGAGCTGGACAGTGCCAGCGGCGAGCTCAATGCCATCGCCGGCCTGATGAGCCAGGGCACCAATGAGCAATTCGAACGCACCGACCAGGTGGCGACCGCGATGAACGAGATGTCCGCCACGGCCCAGGAAGTTGCCCGCCATGCCGCCGACGCGGCGCGTGCGGCCGACGATGCCGATCACTCGGCCCAACAGGGTGAGAAGGTCATGCAAGGGACTATCCACACCATTACCCGCATGCGTGGTGAAATCGCCAACACCGCAACGGTTATTCGTCGCCTGGAAACCGACAGCGGTCGTATCGGCAAGGTACTCGAGGTGATCCGCGGGATTGCCGAGCAGACCAACCTGCTGGCCCTCAATGCCGCCATCGAAGCCGCCCGTGCCGGTGAAGCCGGACGCGGTTTCGCAGTGGTCGCCGATGAAGTACGCAGCCTGGCCCAGCGCACGGCTTCGTCGATCATCGAGATCAACCAGATCATCCAGACTGTGCAAACCGGTGCTGTGGACGCGGCCCAAGCCATCGAAAGCGGCCAGTCGCGCAGTGAGGAAAGCGTCGAGCAGGTAACCCAGGCCGGGGCCATGCTCGAACGTATCACTCAGGCTGTCGAAGCGATCCGCGACATGAACCGGCAGATCGCCACGGCTGCGGAAGAGCAGACGTCGGTCGCCGAAGACATTTCCCGCAACCTGACGGAGATCACCTGTATTGCCAGTACCAATCTGGACAACGTGCAACGCACCGAAACGGCCAGTCGGGATCTGCATGGTTTGTCGGGGCAGTTGAACGAGGTGACGGCGCGCTTGAGCGCCTGACGAATACTCGCTCGCCGGAAGGTGGAAAGGTCAGTAGTCGCGCCGTTTGCGAAACGCCCACCGACCGGCGATGAGTGTGAACGTTGCCACCAGCGCCACCAGGATCCAGAAACCCTCCGGATCGCTGGCAAGGGGCACGCCGCCGACGTTCATGCCGAAGAAACCGGCGATGATGTTGATGGGCAAGGCAAGTACCGTCACCACTGTCAGGGTGAACAGGGAGCGGTTGGTCTGTTCGTTGAGATTGGCGGCGATTTCTTCCTGCAGCAGTTTGATCCGCTCGCTCAAAGCAGTGAGGTCGTTGATGATCAGCGCGAACTCCTCGGTGGATTTGCGCAGTTCCTTGACGTCCTCTTTCTGCAACCATTGCGGCGGACGGTTGAGCAGGCGCAGCAACGAACCCGGTTCCAGGGCCAGCAAGCGTTGCAGGCGAACCAGTACCCGACGGTTGGCACCCAGCTCGGCGCGGTTGGTGGACAACCGGGAAGACAGCAACTCATCCTCGACCTGATCGACGCTGAGGCTGGTCTTGCGCACGATCTGGGTCAGCACTTCACCCTGGTCACGCAGCAGGTGCACAAGCAGTTCCAGTGGCGAGCGAAAGCGCTCACCGGCCTTGACCGATGAGCGTAGCTTGTCCACTGAATGCAGAGGTTGCGAGCGTGCGCTGATGATCAGCCGGCTGTGCACACAAACCCACAGGGTGGAGACATCCGAGGAAACCATGCTGCTGAGGTTGAATACGACGTCGTTGACCACCGCCAGCAGCGCCGAATCCACATGCTCGATGCGGGTCGAGCGCGAGCCTTCATGCAAGGCTTCGAAGAACTCCTGTGGCAGGCGCAGATGGCTTTTCATCCAGCGCTCGCACGCCGCATGCGCCAGGTTCAGATGCAGCCAGAGGAATTCTTCGCTGTCCTGCGGTTGTTCCAGGCATCGCAGGGCCTGCGCCGAATCGATCTCTCGTCCGCGCTCGCCGGGTCGGAAGCAATACCCATAAAGCAGGCCGAACAGATCCGGGTCGCGATGGCTTTGGTCGATACTGTGGTTCATGGAGGCTCGCTGGCGGGAAGTGCCTGTGGCAGCTACAGGTTCACTTGGGCGAGATCATGGCAAGGTTTTTTGAAGGTTTTGTGACAGGGGCGCTGCGGCACGCAGAACATCATATTCTGTAAACAGAATAAAAAAGCCGCGCAATCCGAAGATAGCGCGGCTCTTTTTAATCAATGGTCGGGTCTGTTTTGCGAAACTTCGCCGGTGGCGGCGTTGAGTTCAATGTCAAACTCTCTGCCATCGGGGTAACGGACTTCAACTTCATATTCGTAACCCGTGCGGCTCTCTTCCACATCAGGGAGGCCGATGGTTGCGCCTGGGTGCAACTTCTCGACTACTTGTTTCAGTTCTTCCATCGACTTGATCTTACCTTCCTTGACCAACTGAGAAATCTGGCTTGGTGACAGGTCATCTGCTTGGGCCAGGCCAGCGGTAAGGGTCAGGGCTGCAGCGGCAAACAAGGCAGTTAGAGTTTTCATAGGTCTTTCCTTGGTACTTTCATTAAAGGATGTGTCGTTTCAGTGGGCTCAGGTTAGCCATGGCAACTTAACTCACCCTTAATTTGAAAAACTGCTGAAAACATCCCAGGGGACTGCAGAGTAAGTATTGTGCAAGCATAGTCCGCCGGAGAGGGTTTGCTGCCACGGACTTTATCGCTCATCCATCAGTAGCCGTTCTTCTCCAGCAGTTGCGTCACGCTGCCCGTTTCGGGCCGCTTGAAGTATTTGAGCAATTCACTGGCCCGGTTGGTGAAGATGCCATCCACGCCGGCGTCCATCACTTTCTTGAAGTCCACGGCTTCGTCCACGGTGTAGACGTGTACCAGCAGACCCTGATCATGGGTGTACTGGTTCATCCACGGTTGCACCAGGTCCGCATAGCTCTGGCTGCCGCCATGGGTCAACGCGGCGGAAGGTCCGGTGCCGACGGCGCCCTGGTCCTTGGCGTAACGTACCCAGTTTTCGAATTCGGCCCGATCCTTGGGTTCCTGTTTGGCGTAATAGGCTGCCTTGTCCGTTTCGCCCGACTCGGCAAACGTCACCTTGGATTTAGGCTCGATATTGCCTTCGCCTACCCACAGCAGCAGGACCTTCGGTACTTTCGGCATCTCTTTGTGCAGCAGTTCCAGGCTGCTCTTTTCAAAGGTTTGCAAGACCACTTTGCCCTTGCCCTGGCCCACGCCGGTTGGGCTCTTGGCGAGCTTGGAACCGGCCGGGCTCAGCCAGCCACGGTCTTGCAATTTGTCTTTCAAATCGCGCTCGATGCCCGGGAAGAGCTTTGGCTCCTTGGTTTCGATGTACAACCCCGGTTTTTGCTTGGGGTTGCCTTCGGCAATGTTGATGACTTCATCGAGGGTCAGGATTTTCAGGCCCGCGAACGAAGGGCGTGCCCGGTCAGGGTAGGCGGTGTTGAACCAGCTGCCGGCGTCGAGGGTCTTGAGTTCGGCCATGGTGAATGCATTCGCGGCGCTGTCCTTGCGCTCGGGAAACTTGGTGGCGACGTCCGTGGTGCGTTGCAGGTTGTCGTCATGCAGCACGAACAGCACGCCGTCCTTGCTGCGCTGCAGGTCCAGCTCCAGGTAATCGGCGCCCAGGTCGCGGGCCAGCTTATAAGCGGCGGCGGTGGACTCCGGCGCATCGAACGAGGCACCACGATGGGCGATCACGGCGGGATGGGGAATGCCGTGAAGGGTTGCCAACGCTTTTGGGCTCAAGGTTTCAGCGGCTTGTGTCTGACCGAAGCCGAGCAACAGGCTCAGCATCAACGCGTTGCGGATGAGGGTAACAGGCATGCTCGAGATCCTTTCGTAGGTTTCGCAAAGCCTATCTTTTAACAACTGAACGCTCTGAGCGCTATCGCCAGACCGACATAAACCTATGCAAAGCAGATTTTTCCCACGCTTTTTCAGGCGGCTTTGCAGTACGCTTGGCAGCAGTTTCCCCGGCAGAGGGAAACCTGAATTCATATCCGCTTGCCCTGCGTGTAAACCATCGATCAGACGTCCCACGGGATGCATCCATGAGGTTTACCATGCGCACCACTTCGACCTTCATCTGCCAGGCCGCCGATCAGCTCAAGGGCTTCGTAGGCCTGAATCGAAAGACTGGTCAATACATCGTACGGTTCAGCGAAGACGCCTTCGGCATGGACGTGGCCGACGACGGCATCATCCCCGCCAGTGAATTCGTCTGGACCCAGGCGGCGGACGGCACCATGGCCCTGAGGCGCGAGCGGATCCAGCTGTTGCTGGACCAGAACATCGACGATCGTATCAACCTCACCGAACCCTTGCGGGTGTACATGGCGCGCAGCGACCTGCCTGAAATCCTGGCGGTGCGTCGGTTGGTAGAGAGCTGAGTGGCGTCGAGCGGAGATGAGATACCTCTGTGGGAGCAAGGCTTGCCTGCGATGGCGGCCCCCACAGGGTTTGTGACTGTGTGCTGGGCGATGAAAATCACCGCTGAATAATGATCGCTTACGCAGTCATCCTCCCGCAGGCATCGACGAAGGCACGCACCAGTGGCGGTACGCGATTTTCCAGCGCTGCGCGTTCAGGCTGAAACAACGTTGCGACGAAGAACGGATGCCCGCGCAGCTCTACGGCTCGCAGCTCGCCCGCCGAATCGCGGGCCACCGCATGCAAATCGTCGCCCAACAAATCCTGCTCGAACCGAGGGTTGACGCCGAAGCGGCAGCGGTAGCCCTCGAATATCGTCTGCTGACCGTAGGCCCTGGCAATCAATGAGTCCGCTTCGAGCCGAAGGCTGTCGATGATTTCGATCAAGGCGCAGCTCAGCGGCGTCAGCAGGGCGCGTTCGGCTTCCGGGAACGTTTCACCGTGAGCGGCATCGGCCCAGCCCAAGACATGGCGGGCATATTCCAGCACCGCATGCTGAAAGCCACCGCAGGTGCCCAGGAACGGACGGCGCTGCTCGCGGGCGAAACGGATGGCCCGCAACGCAGCGCTTTCATTTCGGTAAGGGCTGCCGGGCACGCACCAGATACCGTGAACGTCTTCCAGGGCGCAGTCGACGGCGATCTGGTCGGTCGCCAGCCATTTGAAGTGAATGGCCCGGCCGGTTTGCTTGCCAATCAGCTCAAGCGCAATGGGGATTGCCCGATGGGCCGTTATTTGCGGATCGTGGTCGCCAATCAAGGCAATGTGAACAGGGCGTTGTATTTCCATGGGGCTCATCGCTTGTTGATTCCTGGTTGCCACTATAGATTGGCGTTCACGCAATCAATATGGGCATTTACCCAAGGGATCAATGCATCGATGCACTATCGTCTGGACTATCCCGACCTGTCTCTGATCCTGGCGCTCGTTCGTGGCGGTTCGCTGGCTCGGGCTGCGCAGCTGCTGAAGGTGGATGTGTCCACGGTATTTCGTTCGGTACGCCGGCTCGAAGCAGCCCTGGGCCAGCCGTTGTTCGAAAAGAGCCGGGCCGGGTATCTGCCCACAAGCCTGGCCCGGGTGCTGTGCGAACAGGCCGAGCGTGCCGAGCAAGCTCTGGAGGCGGCGCGCATTGGGGTGGAGCAGGGCGGCGAAGTGATTACCGGCACGGTGCGGTTGACCTGCTCCGACTCGGTCCTGCAAGCGCTGCTGTTGCCGGCGCTGGCGCGGTTCATGCCCGCTTATCCGGCGCTGCACCTCGAACTGAGCACCTCGAATGATTTTGCCAACCTGAGCCGGCGCGACGCCGACATCGCACTGCGATTGACCCGCACGCCACCGGAACATCTGGTCGGTCGGCATCTGGGCGATGTGGCCTATCGCGTGTGTGCGAGTCCGGCCTATTTGCGTTCGATAAGCCCCGATGACTTGAGGTCAATGACGTGGATCGCGCCGGACGATTTCCTTCCCGACCACCCCACTGTGACTTGGCGCCGTCAGCACTTTCCCGATGTGGTGCCGGCTTATCGCTGCAACAGCATGCTGTCGGTCACCGAGCTGGTGCGGGCCGGTCTGGGTGTCGCGGCGCTGCCGGACTTTCTTCTGGGTGACAGTCAAAGCCTGGTTCCCTTGGGCGAACCGTTGAGGGGGTATGACACGGCATTGTGGCTTCTGACCCGACCGGACTGCCGCGCCTTGCGCTCGGTGGTAACCCTGTTCGACGAGTTGGGACGCAATTTGCAGTTGCGTTGATCCTCAGCGCTGGTAGCGGGTCAGGAACATGTCGAGGGCGGATTCGATGACCTCGATCTGCTGAGCCGGGGTCAGGCTCGGCTGGCCCATGGAAATCTGCGGCCAGAAGGCAAACGTCTTCAGCAGCCCGTGCAGCTGCTGGGCGGCAAACGCCGGATCCACGGTTTTCAAACGACCATCGGCCTGTGCCTGGCGAATCCACACCGTCAGGCCTTCTTCGCGCTGCCCCATGCGCGACACCATGTCCTGGGCTCGCTCGGGAGAATGAATCGTGGCGGCAATGGCGATACGCGCCAGATCGAGAAAACTGTCCTCTGCCAGCAGGTGCAATTTGGCTTGCAGCAATTGGCGAAGCTGATCACGCAAGGGGTTATCGGGGGTATAGGCGGCGTCCTGTTCTGCCGTCACACGGTTCCATAACCGGTTCAGAATTTCAGCGAACAGTTCCTCCTTGCTGGGGAAGTGGTTATATACCGTGCGCTTGGATACGCCGGCCGTCGCCGCGATCTTGTCCATGCTGGTGATATCGAAGCCGCTGCTGCGGAACTCGGCAATGGCGGCTTCCAGGATGGCTTCGCGTTTTCGGTCGGTGAGGCGTTGCGGTACGGTCATGGGCAGAAATCGATCCGGAAAAGATAAGTTACACTCAGTGGTTTACTTGTTCTTGGGAGTCATGCAGTCTGCAACCTACACCGGTCGGTGTAGTTTTACTATCCAGCGAACGGCTGAGCGTGCATGCAGCGGCCATTTAGCGTTCAACAACGGCGAAGCGCAATGCCGGCGACGTCCTTGGAGTTATCGCATCATGACCCATCCCTCTATTTCTTCGTCCGACAGCTCTTCGGTCCCTCCCTCGTCCCGGCAGGAGCAGGGGAAGTATCGCAACCATGCCCCTACACCCCGGGAAGGGCTAGGCAAGGCCCTGCGCATTCTGTGGAACATGGTCTTCCATAAACCGCGTGACACCCGTCCCACCGGGGCCGTCCCGGTTCAACCATTGACACGTGCCGCGCTGCTGGCTGCGCCCAATGGCAGCGTCTTTCGTCTCGGCCATTCCACCGTGCTGCTCAAGTTTCGGGATAAATTCTGGCTGACCGACCCGGTCTTCTCGGAACGTGCTTCCCCCGTGCAATGGGCGGGCCCCAAGCGTTTTCATCAACCGCCCATCAGCCTGGAAGAGTTGCCGCCGATCGAAGCGGTGATCCTTTCCCATGATCATTACGACCATCTGGATCACCAGGCCATCATCCAGTTGGCTGCCAAGACCCAACATTTCGTGGCGCCTCTTGGCGTAGGCGATACCCTGATCAAATGGGGTGTCGACGCCAGCAAGGTGCGGCAGTTGGACTGGTGGCAGGGCACGGAGGTGGCCGGTATCGAGTTCATTGCCACGCCCTCCCAGCACTTTTCCGGTCGTGGCCTGTTCGATGGCAACAGCACGTTATGGGCCTCGTGGGTCATGATCGACGGCGACACCCGGATCTTCTTCAGCGGTGACACCGGTTATTTCGATGGCTTCAAGCGCATCGGCAATCAGTATGGCCCCTTTGACCTGACGCTGATGGAAACCGGCGCCTACAACGTCGAATGGCCCCTGATCCACATGCAACCCGAGCAAACCCTGCAAGCGCACATCGACCTCAAGGGACGCTGGCTGCTGCCGATCCACAATGGCACGTTCGACCTGTCGATGCATGCCTGGTACGAACCCTTCGACCGTATCCTGGCCCTGGCGTGGGAGCGCAACGTTCTCATCGCCACGCCGCAAATGGGAGAGGCCTTCAACCTGTCCCAGCCGCAACGTGGCCGGGCCTGGTGGTTGGACGTTGAAGCCTCGGCCTATCAAGACCACGCAGGCATGGCGTAACCACCCGATGCCACACCGGACGTCGTGATCATTCGATCATCGCGTAATCGGCCCGCTCCATCGGATCCGGCGTGGCACCCTTGATGTTCATGCCGCGACCCGGTGCGAAGCCGGGAAAGAACACCAGTCCTTCGGCTTCCAGTCGAAAGGCCAGTGCCAGGCGGGTCACGTCGAGCAGGTTGCCCCCGGCCTCGAAACGCCGGATGGCCTGGACCGAGACGCCGGACTGGCGGGACAATTCCTCGACGCTCCAGCCCAGCATCGCACGCGCCTGCGCGCTATGGGCAGGAGTGAATTGATAGACAGCGATGCGTTCCAGGGTGTTTTTGATTGCGAGAGAGGCCATGAGAGTTCTCCAAAGCGGTGGATTCAAAAATACTGTGTTTTTGTACAGTTGTTTTTGGTCCGGATCAATCTCATTTTTTGGATAGGTGACCGGCGGTTTCTCCATCCGGGCGCTTTTGAGTCGCGGACGTCGAGCTGTTCACTCGGCGGCCAACCCCGGCGCTTCGCGAATAATGAAGTGGTCCAGGTTCTCGATATTGGCGCTGAATATCCCGAACGTCTGTTCGGGGTTTTTCTTGCTCGGCACCTGCTTGAACTCCGGCGTCACGCCATAAAAGAAGCAATACAACGGCGCTTCACTGGCGGCGGCGTGCTTGATCTCTTCCAGGAACGCCTTGCGCTTGCGGTAGTTGTCGATCAGCTTCTTGCTCAGGTAAACATTCACCGAGTAAGGCTTCTTCTTCGTGTCGTCCGGTTGCTTGAACCAGACTTTCTGTTCGAAATCGATGCGAAAGCTCTGGGTGTAGTCCTTGATCTCCTTGATCTTGCCCCAGTAAATCAACCCTTTGTTGTCCAGCAGGTACTCGATCTTCTTGAAGAACGATCCATAGGGCGCCGAGTGCTCGCCGATCTTCAGCGGCATGCGCTTGAGCAGGTCCTTGTCGGCGAAGTTCGAGACAAAACACTCAACCGGGTGGGCGAAGACACTGGTCTTGTCTGGCGCTGAATCACGTCTCGGGTGCTCGACATGACTGGCAGGCGAAGGCGCTCGCTCGTCGCCCGTGACCCCCGTCTCTGCCACCGGGTTCGACGGCTTGCGCACGTACGCGCGGCGAGTCAGCAGCAATTCCGACGGAAAATGCTCCTCCCGACCGTCATCCGTTTCCGAATCTTCCGTCTCCAGCCCTGATGCCGGTGTCTTCAGGCTGACGTAAGGACAGCCTTCTATGTGCCGCGTGCTGGGGATGTTCTTGAAGTGCGGTGTACGCACGTAGCGCACATTCTTGGCGTTGAACGTCCCCAGTACATTCCCTGCATCAAACGCTGCCCGACACGCATCGTTGGGGCACTGGAAGTGTTCCTTCGCGGAGTCGAACGCCACCGTCTCGTCAAAATTCAAATCGCGCACGTCATAGATCGACAGCTTTTCGTCGAGGCTGAGGCAGTAGGCAAGGTCGAATTTCACGATGGGGCTCGGGTCCTTGAGTGGGGGAGGGTATTAATAGCGGGTTGTGGGGGTGGGTTGCACGGGATATTTTCAGGCAACCACTTCTACTTTTTTGCGAGTCAGTGGAGAGAGCTACTAGTAGCGACAAGGGCGACGGCATGAATGATGGCGCGAAGCCGGGCTTCGCATACAAATTCATGACCGCCCCGTGCGCGTACTGATGGCCTAGGTCCGGCGTCAAAGCACGCAGTCATAAGTGCGGATGTTCTGTCTCAGCGCCGCCAGAAACGAGAAGGCGTTTTCCACCCGCTCGCCCTGGAAGCCGTGGTAATAGTTTTCTGGTGTCAGCACGGTGCCGGCGCCGCGTTTGTTGTCGGGGTGCAGGCAGTAGGGAATCGACAGAAAACCACTGTCGAAGGCACCGAGCAGGGCTTCGGACAAGTTACTGTCGTGGGCCAGCGTGCCTTCGATCAGGCGCTTCGCGCTACGCAGGACGCGTCCGTGTTCCTGGGCATCGAACGGAATCTGCGGTAAAACACCGTCGGTGTTCAGGCAGTAGTCGCAGTACTCCAGCGCCGCGATATTTTCCTCTATCCGGGGAATGCGCCTTGATTCCACCGGTGTCTTGATGATCACCCGCTGCACACCCGTGGCGCGGATCATCGCCAGCGCATCGCCCGTGATTCGGCAAAAACCGCCAAGCGTGCGTGGGAAAAACCCCATGAACACATAACCGACAAAGTGATAGCTGCCCGGCGCAAAATATTCGGCCGCGAGTTGTTGCAGGGCTGTTACCGCCGCACGATCCTGCACCGGCGAGGTGCCTTGAGCGTAGGAAAACGACAGCGTCTTGATGCCCTGTGAGCGCAAGAACAGTCCTTCAAGAATATTCAGCGCCACCAGGATCACCGGGTCGCACATCTGTCCCATCATGCAACCGGCGAAGCTTTCGATGTGACTGTTGTCGACGCCGCTGGAGAGCACCTGACAGGCTTTCTCCCAGTGACCGAACGCCTCGCGCAACGGCGTGCGGCTGTAGGGCAGGCAATAGGAAATCGGCCCGCCCTCGGTGGTGGGCAGACCGACGTCGACCATGCGCTCGAAAATGTGCAACGGGTCGGGTGAACCATGACGAACCTGCACTGGCAGGCGGTAGCGCGCATCAATCTGGTCGATCATGGCACGGGTCTGCGCGGGCGGATGGTTGACGATCGGATAACCGTTGAGCATCGATGCGCTGTCGATGGCCCGTTGCGCTGCTTCAAGATTGTTCACCCGGGTGAACGCGTCAAGCGTGATGGTGCACACCGTGTTCGCACGGCTCGCTGCTGTGGCTTCCAGGCCGGCTTGCATCCGGGCCGGGTCACTGAAGCCCATTCGCGGCTGGAGTACCGGGCCATGCGTGTTGAAGCGTTCGAGAACATGGGTGTTGAAATCGATCATCCTGATCTGCCTTTTCTGCGAATCGATAAAGAGTGCAACGGGTCAGCGCGCGACCCGTTTCTCCAAGTAATGCTCTGGATACAACTGGGCAGACACCAGTTCCTGAAAGGCATCGAAGCTGTTGGCCACGCTGTCGTCGAACACCTCATCGAAACCGGCGGCGCGCAGCGTGTCGCTATGTCGGGCGATGGTTTGCGGGTCGTTTTCGGTGCAGATCTTGCCGCCGATATACACCCCGTCGGTGTGTTTGGTTTCGCGACGAATACGCCGCGCCAGTTCAGCGCCTTCGATGTAACCATGGCCATTGACCGTGCTGACGACAACCATGGCGCTGGCGTGGCGGTTGAGCCGCGCAATCACTTCATCCATGGGCGTGTTCGGCCCCAGATTCTCGACGTTGTAGCCCATGTCTGTAAGCAGGAACTCCATGAACACCAGGTTCCAGCTATGGGAGTCCGAAGGCACGGTGGTGAGCAGAGCAGTTTTGCTGAACGTCATCGTTAAAGTCCCTTTTGAGTGGCTGTCCTGGTTGTGTAGTACGGGAGCGCCCGCTGAAAGTTGCGAAAGTTGGTAGTCACCGAGTTGATGTAGCCCCAGGTCTCGGTGTAGTTCGTGGGAAAAGGTTTGGAACCTTCGATCCTGTCGCGTTCGCGGGCAGTAATGTAGTTCGGCCAGTCTTTGGATCTTGGGCGCCGATGATGAAAGTCGTGACACGGTGTATCGCCGACCATCACAAACACCCGGACAAACAAGTGGAACGCCAGCATCTTGATCAGCCAGACGCTGATATGGGCGAAGCGTCGAACAGTTCCGGCCCCTACGGGTATGCGCAGTTCTTCGCCGATAAAGACGCCGGTGGTGCTCTCGCAAATGAAGTCGATGCCACGCCGTTCCAGTACGTCCACGCTGGGCCAGGTATGCTCGGCCGCCAGGCGAAATGTGGTGCTGATGTGGTAGCCGGCGAAGATCGGGATCACCCATGCCGCGATGAACAGATCGAAATGGCCCAAGGCTGCCGAGAGCAGTGCAAGGCCCGCCCAGAAGACCAGCGTCAATGCTGCGACTCGGTGGTTTTCAGCCGTGGCGGTGCCTTTCAATCGGCTCCAGCACGAACGCAGCACGGCCAGTGGCGACAGCGCGGTCCAGACCAGTTTGGCCCACATGGTGGTGGTGCTGTCGGACGGTTTTAACCCCACCACACTTTGCAGGTAAGAGAGGGTGTCATCATCGTCGGTCAGCAGCGTTTTCGAACTGTGGTGCAGAGCATGTTCGCTCTTGTAGGTATCGAAGGGTTTGAGCATCAGGACGCCGGAAATGATCCGGCCGACGACCATATTGATCTCGCGCGATTCGAAGACCATGTCATGGGCGCAGTTGTGGCAGATCATCACTTGCATCTGCTTGATGCCACCGGTGGCCAGGACAAAGCCCAGCAGCCACAGCGCAATGCTGGCTTGTGAATAACCGATACCGGCCAACAGCGCGCCGCCGGCTATCAATCCCGCCGACACGACGATATGGTGGAACGGCTTCAGAGGTCGGACTTTATCGAGATCTTCAGGGAGAGGCTTGGCTGTCAGCCAACTCAGAAACGGCTGCATGAACCCTGGAAGGGCGCGCATTGAGTTACGTATCATCCATGTTTCCTCTAGGGTTTTGCTCCATGCAAAAACTGTAACGTGGCCTCTGAATATTTCGAATAGAAATAGGTGGGGATCGATTTTCCATTTTTGGGTATGTCATCGACATGGATTGGGATGATCTGAAGGTTTTTATCTTCGTCGCTAAATCGAACAACGTGACCGAGGCCGGAATCTCGCTCAAGGTTTCGGCCTCGACGGTGTCGCGCAAGATCGCGGCGCTTGAGGAAGCGCTCGGTACGGTGTTGTTTTCGAAGAAGACTAACGGTTACTTCCTGACTGAAGCGGGAAGAGCGTTGCTGCCATTGGCACTGGAAACGGAGGAGCGTTTCAAACTGATCGAGCGGCAGATGTCGCAACCGGGTGATCGGATGGCGGGGCAGGTGCGCATCGATTGTCCTGAACTGATGGGCACGCACTTGATCATTCCGCAACTCGCGGTATTCCATGATCAGTACCCCGAGATCAGCTTTGACTTCATCAACTCGGCGGTGTCGTCGAAACTCACGCAGAGCCACAGCGACATCATCATCCGCTTGCGCAGACCGGAGAACGGTAACTTCACCATGCGCCGGGTCGGGACGCTGATGCAGGGGCTTTTCTGCTCCAAGGCTTATGCCGATGCCAACGGTCTGCCGGCCGAACCCGCCGATCTCAAGCGCCACAGCCTGATCGGCTGGACCGAAGAAATGTCGTACATGCCGCTCGCCCAATGGTTGAGCGAAATGGCCGGAGAGCAGAAGCTGTGGATGCGCGTTTCAAACCTGAATGCGCAGCTCAAGGCAGTCGAAGCCAATCTGGGGATTGCCGCGTTACCCGTCTATGTCGGACACCAGTCCGGTCTGTGCCAGGTACTGGCCAATCACCCTGCTCGCCGCTCGGAAATCTGGTTGCTGCGCAATCAGGCGACCCAGGGTGTGAGCCGCGTTGATCGAGTGGTGGAATATCTGACGGAGCTGTTTCACAGCAAAGCGGTCGGCATGCACTGACGGCCGTTTACCGCGGGGTCATGGCACCAGGATCAATGAACCCTGGGTTTGGCGGTATTGCATGACGCAGTGGGCTTGGGCAGCCAGCGCGAGGGGAAAATGCGCTATTGGCGGCAAACGAATCGCACCGCTGGACACTGCTTGTAGCACCCGTGCGGCCGCGTGAGTCAATTCAGCGTCGCCACCGATGTAGTGCTTCAATGACGGCCGCGTCACATGCAGCGAGCCCATTTGCCCGAGCCGGGACAGGTTGAAATCCGTCACGTCGCCCGAAGCATTGCCAAACAGCACGAGGTGGCCGCACGGACGCAAACTCGCCAATGACAGCTCCACGGTATCTTTGCCGATAGAGTCG
Source organism: Pseudomonas uvaldensis (assembly GCF_021271205.1). Lineage (GTDB taxonomy): Bacteria > Pseudomonadota > Gammaproteobacteria > Pseudomonadales > Pseudomonadaceae > Aquipseudomonas > Aquipseudomonas uvaldensis. Next base: position 123,110 of record NZ_JAIWKS010000004.1, on the reverse strand, counting down.
AACACGACATGGGCACCTTTGCCATCGGTCAATTCACGGATCGACCCCAGTGTGTCTGGCGCTTCGGCATCGAGAGCCGCTATGCACCCTACCTCCAGAGCCTGGCGGCGTTTGGCTTCGGTCGACGCGAGACCTATCACGCGCATACCGCGAGCGACCAACCAGCTTGTGGCAATGCTGCCCACGCCGCCCGCCGCCGCGTGCCATACCACAAAGTCACCAGGCGCCAGCGGCACGCAGCGATGCGTCAAGTATTCGGCCGTCAGCCCTTTGAACAGTACGCCTGCCGCGACTTCGCTCGGTACGTCATCGGGCAGGCGTATCGCCCGCGAAGCGCGAACGACCGCGTGATCGGCGTAGCTGCCGGTCGAGCTGTCGACGAAGGCCACTCGATCGCCGATGGCCAGGTTTTTCACCTGCGATCCACATTCGACGACACGCCCAGCACCTTCCATGCCCAACCCCCTGGGGAAGGCTGAACCATCGTCCAGCGCGCCGGAGCGCCGGTGCAGGTCGATGAAGTTCACGCCGGCGGCTTCGACGGCCACAGTGATTTCTTCAGGGCCGGTGGTACGCAACGGGTATTTGCGCAATTCCATGACGTTGGGTGCCCCGGGGGCGACGAAGACAATTCCGTGGGTCTGGGTCATGGGAGCCTCCTTAAAGCGGGCCGATGCGCAGGAAAATCCATACGGCAACCGCTATCAGCATCAGGCCGAACGCCGCGTTCTGAAACATCAGCAGTTTGGGGCGGGACTGGATCAGTTTCTGCACGGTCGAACCCATCGACACCCAGATGACATGGGAGAAGAAGTTCAGCGAAATCAACGCCGCACTGAGGATCAACACGACGGTGCTGCTGGTCTCGCCGGAAGGCATGAACGTGGAAAACATCACCAGCAACATCACGATCCCTTGCACGTTGCCCAGTTGTATAACAATGCCGTCCCGAAATTGCAGGTGCATGGCCTTGTCGGTGGGCGCTTTCAATGGACGACGCAGCATGCGCACACCCAGCCACAAGATGTAGAAACTGCCCACCACTTGCAGCGCCCATACCAGCGTCGGATTGTTCATCAGCGTGTGATAAAGGCCTAAGCCGACCAGCACGGCGATCAGGAAGTAAGTAATGTCGAGCCCAACGATAAACCGCACCGAACGACGCACACCGCTTTGCGCACCCGACGTCGCCACCATCAAGTTGCCAGGGCCTGCACTCAAGGTCAGCGGAACCATGGTCGATAGCCAAAGCAACCAGTTGATGCTGAAAATTTCTTGCATGTTGTCTTCCTTAATCACAACGCGGATTTCACCTCGGCAAGTCTAATTCGCAGTTGCTTCTAAGGTTATAGCTAAGAGCGCAAGGCGGTTTCCCATAAATGGGGGAAGGGTGACGTGGAGGAGGGTGGTTCCCGTTGCCTTTAGGTGAACCAACGTTTCGGGGAGGCCAAGCTGCTTGGGCCTGACACCTGTGGCGAGGGAGTTTGCTCCCGATGGGGTGCGAAGCAGCCCCAATCTAATCCCGCCAAATCACTCGGCAACCAACCGACGGACCTTCCCATACAGCGACAAAGTGAACGCCTCCTTATCACTGGCAAAATGACAACGCCGGTGACAGTTCGGACACAACGCAACCGCGTTAGTAATGCTATCCGATCCTTGCTGAGCCAGATGCTTCACATGATGCACTTCAAGAAACGGCAACCCATCTACCTCGAACGGTGCTTTCTGGCCGCAACCTTCGCAAACACCTTTAGCCAGTTCAGCAACCCATGCCCGGATTTTGGGATCTCGAACGTAGGACATCGTAATCGTGGGGACTTGCTGCGGATTTGGAATGCCTGATGGCTCAACCTTGAGACCTTTCTTTTGCAGCTTCGAGGCTCGGCTGATCAACGTTCGCTGATCAGGCGTGGGATCAAAGTCATCGGTGCCAGGTATTACCTTACTGGCAAGCACCTTACGGATTCGCTGGGCCACACCTGCCCCAATATTCTTGGCAGGCATATAGCCAGTGATTCGCCGCAATCCCATTTGCTCCAACACCGCCGAAATATTCTGCATGCGGTATTCAACCGACGAGGCGCTACGCTTGCTCAGCGGTCCGTCACGCAGAAGCTGATCTCAATCGATTTCTTGAAGGTCCGGCCGTTTACCTCTCGATCTAGCATCCTCAAATAAGCATCAACCGAAGCCTCAAGCTCTTCGTCGCTCCAGCCGCTTTTTTCCTTTGGGATATCCATACGTTCGCCGAGGGTTAAAAAACTCGGACGATACTGATAGGCCATTACGGCTGTCTACGAAAATTCCTACAGAAAAAGCTCAGCTTTCGTTCGAGATGGTCCTAGGTGACTGAATGCCCAGTCCGATGAAAAACGTCGAGCGACCTAAGCTACCAAGGCTTAAACGCAGTTTTGCCTCTGTAGAACGCAAAAAACCCCGTTTTCACGGGGTTTTTTATTTACGCGTACGGCCTAGGGCTCTTCTTTCGAGTCAATCCCAGCTAAGCGCACCGCCGGTTTGATACTCAATCACCCGAGTCTCAAAGAAGTTCTTCTCTTTCTTCAAGTCCATGATCTCGCTCATCCAAGGGAACGGGTTGCTAGTCCCTGGGTATTCCTCTTTCAAGCCAATCTGCGACAGGCGACGGTTAGCGATGAACTTGAGGTAGTCCTCCATCATCGCCGCGTTCATGCCCAATACCCCACGAGGCATGGTGTCGCGGGCGTATTCGATTTCCAGTTGCGTACCCTGCAGGATCATCTGGGTCGCTTCTTCCTTCATTTCGGCGTCCCACAGGTGTGGGTTTTCGATTTTGATCTGGTTGATCACGTCGATACCGAAGTTCAGGTGCATGGATTCGTCGCGCAGGATGTATTGGAACTGCTCGGCGACGCCGGTCATTTTGTTGCGGCGGCCCATGGAGAGGATCTGGGTGAAGCCGCAGTAGAAGAAGATGCCTTCCAGGACGCAGTAGTAGGCGATCAGGTTGCGCAGCAGTTCTTTGTCGGTTTCCGGGGTGCCGGTCTGGAACGTCGGGTCGGAGATCGAGCGGGTGTATTTCAGGCCCCAAGCGGCTTTTTTCGCGACCGATGGGATCTCGTGGTACATGTTGAAGATTTCGCCTTCATCCATCGCCAGCGATTCGATGCAGTACTGGTAGGCGTGGGTGTGGATCGCCTCTTCGAAGGCCTGGCGCAGGATGTACTGGCGGCATTCCGGGTTGGTGATCAGGCGGTACACGGCCAGGACCAGGTTGTTGGCAACCAGGGAGTCGGCGGTGGAGAAGAAGCCCAGGTTGCGCATCACGATGCGGCGTTCGTCGTCGGTCAGGCCTTCCGGGTTTTTCCAGAGGGCGATGTCGGCGGTCATGTTGACTTCTTGCGGCATCCAGTGGTTTGCGCAGCCGTCCAGGTATTTCTGCCAGGCCCAGTCGTATTTGAATGGCACGAGTTGGTTGAGGTCGGCGCGGCAGTTGATCATGCGCTTTTCATCGACGGCGACGCGGGCGGATGCGCCTTCGAGTTCGGCGAGGCCTTCGGCGATGTCGAGTTTGTCGAGGGCGGCCTTGGCGCGGATGATCGCGGCCGAGTCGTTGGCGGTCACGGCCCGGGCTTCGAGGGCGGCGGCACCGCCGGCGCTGTCGAGGCGGTCCATGTTGGCTTCGGAAGCGTTGCCGGTGTTGGCGCTTTTTACGGCGACTTCGCCGTCTTCTTTATCGAATTCGTCCCAGCTCAGCATGACGTGTCGTCTCCTGCGTGAGGGCCAGATGCCCGGTGAAGGCCAACTGGCCGCGGTGGATCTTGGAAAAATCGTTTCTTGCAGCAGTGACGCAGGCAATAAACAGAAAAATGTACGGGGGAGCGCTGAAGCGGAGGTGGACGCAGGGAGGCGACTGGCCTCTGCGTGGGCTTCAGGCAGGCTTGATTCCCTGTAAGGGAATATTGCGGGCCCGTTTAAGGCCGCATTATAAGGACTTTTTTGCCTACGTGGTGCGGCGAAAGAGCCCACGGAGGAGGGCGCGGATGTCAAATTCCCACGGGAGTGAGGATTTATAAGGCTTTCATCGCCGCAGGCCCGCTGAGAATTTTTTTTGCCTGGGTCGGGTGACGGTTGTTTTTGATCAAAAAAACAGCAACTTTTGTGATTAAGCACAACATGTTGTGTTTGTGAAGGCCTTTCTGTGGTTTCAGACACAATCAGGCCCGGTCGAAACCGGGCTCCGGAAAATGCCAGTTATGATCAATCGGTACGTGCCGAGCCGGTGTGATCACTGCCATCGGCGGCGACGGTGTCCGGGTTGGCGCGGTCGTGGTCGTCGCTGGCGAGCGTGGCCGTGTCCGCGGTGTCGTAGCGGCTGATTGCGGCGGCGGCACCGGTGCGGTCAAAACCGTCGGCGGCGAACGTCTGGGTGGCCATCACGAACAGGGTCAGTGCGAGGAGCAGATGGGTTTTCATGGTGGTTGCTCCTTGTTATCAGCCGTTGGAGCAGCCGTTGCCCATGACGCTGTAGCGCAGGATGTGGCGCTGACCTTTGGAGTCGTCGTATTCCATCTTCGCCGGCACGACTTCGCAGACGTTCGGGATTTCGCTCATGGAAATGACTTTGGCGATGTCCAGGTGGGTGGAATAGGTGTATTCCTCGATCGCCGGTTTTTGTTGGGCAACATCGGTCGGGGCCTCGTCTGCCATCGCGGTGGCGCACAGGCTGCCGAGGACCAGAACCCATAGAGCTTTCATCTGTTTCACCTTTTCTGAGGTCGAGTGGGGTCACGCAACCTTTTTGGGGTTGCGTGTGGAGCGGGTATTGGAAAGTTTGATTAACGGCCTTCGTGGGGGCTGTGTTGCGTTAATCGCGTTTGCCGGTTGGCGAGTTGAATTTTAGGGAGCAGGGTTGGAGGTAAACAGACCGGGTTTTGATAAACACTTTTGGTTGATTTGGTAATAATCGCTGACGGCCGAAGAGTGTCTGTCAATTTGTGTTGGATTTACGGGCGTCATCGCGAGCAGGCTCGCTCTTACTAGGGAAGTGGGGGGCGGGCAAGGGACTTGTACGTTAGTACCGACATTTTGTAGGGACTTGTTACTACCATCGTCGAATGGTTCTATAGGCCCGCCCCAGGCTACAACGGGACCATACAAAAACAACTATGTCACCGAGGTAAGAAAGATGAGTGCGGCTTCTCTGTATCCTGTTCGTCCCGAGGTTGCGGCTAGCACGCTGACTGACGAGGCGACCTACAAGGCCATGTACCAACAGTCGGTGGTCAACCCGGATGGTTTCTGGCGCGAGCAGGCCAAGCGCCTCGACTGGATCAAGCCTTTCACCACGGTGAAGCAGACATCCTTCGACGATCACCATGTCGACATCAAGTGGTTTGCCGATGGCACGTTGAACGTGTCCTACAACTGCCTGGACCGTCACCTGGCCGAGCGTGGCGATCAGGTGGCGATCATCTGGGAAGGCGACGATCCGTCCGAGAGTCGTAACATTACTTATCGCGAGCTGCATGAAGAAGTCTGCAAGTTCGCCAACGCCCTGCGTGGCCAGGATGTGCACCGCGGCGACGTCGTGACCATCTACATGCCGATGATCCCCGAAGCCGTAGTCGCCATGCTGGCCTGTGCCCGGATCGGCGCGATCCACTCGGTGGTGTTCGGTGGCTTCTCCCCTGAAGCCTTGGCCGGGCGGATCATCGACTGCAAATCCAAAGTGGTGATCACTGCCGACGAAGGTATTCGCGCCGGCAAGAAGATCCCGCTCAAGGCCAACGTCGACGATGCGCTGACCAACCCGGAAACCAGCAGCATCCAGAAAGTCATCGTGTGCAAGCGCACCGCGGGCAACATCAAGTGGAACCAGCACCGCGACATCTGGTACGAAGACCTGATGAAAGTGGCCGGCACCGTGTGCGCGCCGAAGGAAATGGGCGCCGAGGAAGCACTGTTCATCCTCTACACCTCCGGTTCCACCGGCAAGCCCAAGGGCGTGCAGCACACCACGGCCGGCTACCTGCTCTACGCGTCCCTGACCCATGAGCGCGTGTTCGACTACAAACCGGGCGAAATCTACTGGTGCACCGCCGACGTCGGCTGGGTCACCGGCCACAGCTACATTGTCTACGGCCCGCTGGCCAACGGCGCGACCACGTTGCTGTTCGAAGGCGTGCCGAACTACCCGGACATCACCCGCGTTGCCCAGGTCATCGACAAGCACAAGGTCAACATCCTCTACACCGCGCCGACTGCGATCCGCGCCATGATGGCCTCGGGCACCGCCGCGGTCGACGGCGCCGACGGCAGCAGCCTGCGCCTGTTGGGTTCGGTGGGCGAGCCGATCAACCCGGAAGCCTGGGACTGGTACTACAAGAATGTCGGCAAGGAACGTTGCCCGATCGTCGACACCTGGTGGCAAACCGAAACCGGTGGCGTGCTGATCAGCCCGTTGCCGGGCGCCACGGCGTTGAAGCCAGGTTCGGCCACGCGTCCGTTCTTCGGCGTGGTACCGGCACTGGTGGACAACCTCGGCAACCTGATCGAAGGCGCGGCCGAAGGCAACCTGGTGATCCTCGATTCCTGGCCAGGTCAGGCGCGGACGCTGTACGGCGACCACGACCGTTTCGTCGACACTTACTTCAAGACCTTCAGCGGCATGTACTTCACCGGTGACGGTGCCCGTCGCGACGAGGATGGCTACTACTGGATCACCGGTCGGGTGGACGACGTGCTCAACGTGTCCGGCCACCGCATGGGCACCGCCGAGATCGAAAGCGCCATGGTTGCCCACCCGAAAGTCGCCGAAGCAGCAGTGGTGGGTGTGCCTCACGACATCAAGGGGCAGGGGATCTACGTCTACGTCACCCTCAACGCGGGCGAAGAAACCAGCGAAGCGCTGCGCCTGGAGCTGAAGAACTGGGTGCGCAAGGAGATCGGCCCGATTGCTTCGCCGGATGTCATCCAGTGGGCGCCGGGTTTGCCGAAAACCCGCTCGGGCAAGATCATGCGCCGCATCCTGCGCAAGATCGCCACGGCGGAATACGACAGCCTGGGCGATATCTCCACCCTGGCTGATCCGAGCGTGGTAGCGCACCTGATCGAGACGCACAAGACCATGAACGTCGCTTGACGCTCACCGCTAGAACCGAAAGCCCCGCCCGGTAGTTGCCGGGTGGGGCTTTTTTCGTTTGTGAGGCACAACTTGTGGAAGCAAAGCTTGTGGGGATACAGCTGTGGGAGCAAAGCTTGCTCGCGATGCAGGCGCCTCGGTTTCCGAAAGACCGCATCGCCTGCATCGCGGGCAAGCCTTGCTCCCACAGTTCACACAGCCCCGCAGCCCGCCACAAACCCACAACCCCGGCGGCGAATAAATATCGATCTTTAAAGTGGGACGCTTCCGAGCGTTACCGAGGTTTCGAAATGTGTAACCCAAGGCACCGCAACGGGGCGACGGGAAACGCAAAGCCCTGTTTCAGGGCGTTTGCAAGCGCCTCGAAAAATTAGGCGACACGCTGTGCTTGCCGGATTAGAAGGGTTTGCGAATAATGGGCCCGCTATTTGCAGCTTAGATCGGTTCCCCTTCTTTTGCTCTTGCATGAATTTGCGGGGCTGTCAATGCGCTCGAACAGCTTTCTCGGTGCTTCTGTAATTTGTTGTCGCATTGAAGAAATATCGGCTTCGGGCCTGTCGTTAGAATGCCGATCACTCGCTCGTCGTGGCCTGTGTTGAATCGAACGCAGGCTTCCTAGGACGCAGCCGTCCACCCATTCGCATATTGGGCTGTTGCTCACTCTGCCGTTTTGCCCTTTACCGATGGAGTCCCAAGATGAAGAAACTCGTGCTGCTTGGCGCCCTGGCACTGTCCGTGCTGTCCTTGCCGACCTTCGCCGATGAAAAGCCCCTGAAGATCGGTATCGAAGCGGCGTACCCTCCGTTTGCCTCGAAAGCCCCGGACGGCAGCATCGTGGGTTTTGACTACGACATCGGCAATGCGCTGTGCGAAGAGATGAAGGTCAAGTGCCAATGGGTCGAGCAGGAGTTCGACGGCCTGATCCCGGCGCTGAAAGTGCGCAAGATCGATGCGATCCTGTCTTCGATGTCCATCACTGAAGATCGCAAGAAGTCCGTGGACTTCACCAACAAGTACTACAACACCCCGGCGCGTCTGGTGATGAAGGCCGGTACCCAGGTCAGCGATAGTTTGGCCGAGCTCAAGGGCAAAAACATCGGCGTGCAGCGCGGTTCGATCCACGAACGCTTCGCCCGTGAAGTCCTGGCCCCGTTGGGTGCCGAGATCAAGCCATACGGCTCGCAGAATGAAATCTACCTCGACGTGTCCGCCGGGCGCCTCGACGGTACCGTGGCAGACGCCACTCTGCTGGACGACGGTTTCCTGAAGACCGACGCCGGTAAAGGTTTTGCTTTCGTAGGCCCGGCCTTCACCGATGAGAAGTACTTCGGCGATGGTATTGGTATCGCGGTTCGCAAGGGCGATGCCCTGAAAGACAAGATCAACAGCGCGATTGCCGCCATTCGTGCGAATGGCAAATACAAGCAGATCCAGGACAAGTACTTCGCCTTCGACATCTACGGCAAGTAACGACGTCTCGCTACTCGTGCGAAATGGCGCAAGCAACAGGCTCCCTGCGGTTTGCGCCATTTTTTCATCCCACTTTCGAGGACCTGAATCATGTTGAAAGGCTACGGGGCTGTCATCCTCGATGGCGCATGGTTGACGCTTCAGCTCGCCTTGTCGTCCATGGCCCTGGCCATCGTTCTGGGGCTGATCGGGGTCGCGTTGCGCCTCTCGCCGGTGCGTTGGCTGGCGTGGTTGGGCGACCTGTACTCTACCGTTATTCGCGGCATCCCCGACCTGGTGCTGATCCTGCTGATCTTCTACGGCGGCCAGGACTTGCTCAACCGTGTGGCGCCGATGCTGGGTTATGACGACTACATCGATCTGAACCCGCTGGCGGCTGGTATCGGCACCCTGGGTTTCATCTTCGGCGCGTACCTGTCGGAAACCTTTCGCGGCGCGTTCATGGCCATCCCCAAGGGGCAAGCCGAGGCGGGCCTGGCGTATGGCATGAGTGGCGTGCAGGTGTTCTTCCGGGTGATGGTGCCGCAGATGATTCGCCTGGCGATCCCGGGGTTCACCAACAACTGGCTGGTGTTGACCAAGGCCACCGCGCTGATTTCGGTGGTGGGCCTGCAAGACATGATGTTCAAGGCCAAGCAGGCGGCGGATGCCACTCGTGAGCCTTTCACCTTCTTCCTGGCAGTGGCGGCGATGTACCTGGTGATCACCAGTGTCTCGTTGCTGGCATTGCGTCACCTCGAGAAGCGCTACTCGGTAGGCGTAAGGGCGGCTGATCTATGATCTTCGACTACAACGTCATCTATGACGCCTTGCCGCTGTACTTCAGCGGCCTGCTGACCACCTTGAAGCTGCTGGCCCTGTCGCTGTTCTTCGGTCTGCTGGCGGCGTTGCCCCTGGGCCTGATGCGGGTGTCCAAGCAGCCCGTCGTCAACATGACGGCCTGGCTCTACACCTACGTGATCCGTGGCACGCCGATGCTGGTGCAGCTGTTCCTGATCTACTACGGGCTGGCACAGTTCGAGTTCGTGCGCGAGAGCTTCCTCTGGCCATGGCTGTCCAGCGCGACCTTCTGTGCGTGCCTGGCATTCGCCATCAACACCAGCGCCTACACCGCCGAGATCATTGCCGGCAGCCTGCGGGCCACGCCCAACGGTGAAATCGAAGCGGCCAAGGCCATGGGGATGTCGCGCGCCAAGCTGTATCGCCGGATCCTGCTGCCGTCGGCACTGCGCCGGGCGCTGCCGCAATACAGCAACGAAGTGATCATGATGTTGCAGACCACCAGTCTGGCGTCCATCGTGACCCTGATCGACATCACCGGTGCCGCGCGCACGGTGAACGCTCAGTATTACTTGCCGTTCGAGGCTTACATCACGGCCGGTGCCTTCTACCTGTGCCTGACCTTCATCCTGGTGCGCCTGTTCAAACTGGCCGAGCGTCGCTGGCTGAGTTACCTGGCCCCGCGCAAGCACTGATAACGCATCGACCCGCTCGACTGCTCAACGACTGACGTTTTGTGAGAACCGACCGCATGTACAAGCTTGAAGTCCAAGACCTGCATAAACGCTATGGCAGTCACGAAGTGCTCAAGGGCGTGTCCCTGAAGGCCGCCGCCGGCGATGTGATCAGCATCATCGGCTCCAGTGGCTCCGGCAAGAGCACCTTCCTGCGTTGCATCAACTTGCTTGAGCAACCCCATGCCGGCAAGATCCTGCTCAACAACGAAGAGCTGAAACTGGTGGCCGGCAAGGACGGCGCCTTGAAGGCGGCGGACCCCAAGCAGCTGCAGCGCATGCGCTCGCGGTTGTCGATGGTGTTCCAGCATTTCAACCTGTGGTCCCACATGACGGCGTTGGAAAACATCATCGAAGCACCGGTGCATGTGCTGGGCGTGTCCAAGGCCGAGGCTCGCGAGAAGGCCGAGCACTACCTGAACAAGGTTGGCGTGGCTCACCGTAAGGACGCTTACCCGGGCCACATGTCCGGTGGCGAACAGCAGCGCGTGGCAATTGCCCGTGCGCTGGCGATGGAGCCTGAAGTGATGCTGTTCGACGAGCCGACCTCGGCGCTGGACCCGGAGCTGGTGGGCGATGTGCTCAAGGTGATGCAAGCCCTGGCCCTGGAAGGTCGGACCATGGTGGTGGTGACCCACGAAATGGGCTTTGCCCGCGAGGTGTCCAACCAGCTGGTGTTCCTGCACAAGGGGATCGTCGAGGAAAGCGGCAACCCGCGGGAAGTGCTGGTCAATCCGCAGTCGGAACGCTTGCAACAATTTCTGTCGGGCAGCCTGAAGTAACCGCTCCCGTTACGCACCTGATTTGGATCATGCCGCGCACTCGGTGCCAGATGGTCTAATTTGGTTGCAGCCGCTTTTGGCTTTAACACTGTTTTCGCTTCGGATTGCCCGCCATGACTGCCCATCGAATTGGTTTCCTGATTTGGCCCAGCACTAAAGCCTTGACGCTGGCGCTGGCCGAGGAGGCCTTGCGTGTCGCTCAGCGGGTGCATCCTGAAGTGATCTACGAACTGTCGTTCCTGCAGGCCGAGCCGCCGGTCGAGAATGGCTGGCAACTGCCGGGCGAGCCTTGGGCGGGCAAGCTCGAAGGCTTGCAGAAGCTGTTCCTGCTGGCCGATGAACCGCCGGCTGCACTGGCTTCGAACCTGAGCAGTGCCCTCAAGCAACTGGTGCGTGCCGGTTGTGTGATCGGCGGGTTGTCGGCCGGTGTCTATCCCCTGGCCCAGCTAGGCTTGCTCGACGGTTACCGCGCCGCCGTGCACTGGCGTTGGCAGGATGATTTCTCCGAGCGTTTCCCCAAGGTCATCGCCACCAGCCACTTGTTCGACTGGGACCGCGATCGCCTGACCGCCTGCGGTGGCATGTCGGTACTCGACCTGTTGCTGGCGGTGCTGGCCCGGGACCACGGCGCGGAGCTTTCCGGGGCGGTATCGGAAGAGCTGGTGGTCGAGCGCATCCGCGAAGGTGGCGAGCGCCAGCGCATTCCGTTGCAAAACCGCCTGGGCTCCAGCCATCCGAAGCTCACCCAGGCCGTGCTGTTGATGGAAGCCAACATCGAAGAACCGCTGACCACCGACGAAATCGCCCAGCATGTGTGCGTCTCCCGCCGGCAACTGGAGCGGATCTTCAAGCAATACCTCAACCGCGTGCCGAGCCAGTATTACCTGGAACTGCGCCTGAACAAGGCCCGGCAGATGTTGATGCAGACCAGCAAATCCATCATCCAGATCGGCCTGTCCTGTGGCTTCTCCTCGGGGCCGCATTTCTCCAGCGCCTACCGCAACTTCTTCGGCGCCACGCCGCGGGAAGATCGCAACCAGCGGCGCAGCAGTAATCCCTTCGAATTGTCTTCGGTGCCATCCGAGCGCGGCTAGGACTAGCCTGCGGGGCTGTGGTTGCTGTGGGAGCAAGGCTTGCCCGCGATGCAGGCGCCCGCATTTATACAGGCTAACCGAGTCATCTTCATCGCGAGCAAGCTTTGCTCCCACAGATCCTCCCCATAGGCGTTGTGTGTGTTAATGGAAATCTGGATGCCGGCACCTCAAATCCCGCCACAACGTTTAAACTGCGCCTTTGCGACGCTATTTGTCGCATTGCCATAAACCCGCTGAAAACGGGGGTTGGCGCTATAAGAAGTTGTCGCTTGGCGACAAGGCCGGGCCGAAAACTGTCCTTACAATCCCTCCATCACTCGCCAGTTCCAGGCGGGTGTTCCTCTTCAGGAGACTCCGATGTCCGTTGAGCAAGCCGCCGTACAACGCGCCGATTTCGACCAGGTAATGGTCCCCAACTATGCACCTGCGGCCTTCATTCCGGTGCGTGGCGCCGGTTCCCGTGTGTGGGACCAGTCCGGTCGCGAGTTGATCGATTTCGCCGGCGGTATCGCGGTCAACGTGCTGGGTCATGCCCACCCCGCATTGGTTGGAGCCTTGACCGAACAGGCCAACAAGCTGTGGCACGTGTCCAACGTTTTTACCAACGAGCCGGCGCTGCGCCTGGCCCATAAACTGGTCGATGCGACCTTCGCCGAGCGCGTGTTCTTCTGCAACTCCGGCGCCGAAGCCAACGAGGCCGCCTTCAAGCTGGCCCGTCGTGTCGGGTTCGACCGTTTCGGCAGCGAGAAGTACGAGATCATCGCCGCGCTCAACAGCTTCCACGGTCGCACCCTGTTCACCGTCAACGTTGGCGGGCAGTCGAAGTACTCCGACGGTTTCGGTCCTAAAATTACCGGCATCACCCACGTTCCCTACAATGACCTGGCGGCGTTGAAAGCGGCTGTTTCGGACAAGACCTGCGCCGTGGTTCTGGAACCGATCCAGGGCGAGGGCGGCGTGTTGCCAGCCGAGCGGGACTACCTGCAAGGCGCCCGTGAGCTGTGCGATGCGCACAACGCACTGTTGGTGTTCGACGAAGTGCAGACCGGCATGGGCCGCAGCGGCGAATTGTTTGCCTACATGCATTACGGCGTGACCCCGGACATCCTCACCAGTGCCAAGAGCCTGGGCGGCGGTTTCCCGATCGCGGCGATGCTCACCACCGAAGCGCTGGCCAAGCACCTGGTGGTGGGTACCCACGGCACCACCTACGGCGGCAACCCACTGGCATGCGCCGTGGCCGAGGCAGTGATCGATGTGGTGAATACCCCTGAAGTGCTCGGCGGTGTGAAGGCCAAGCATGACAAGTTCAAGACCCGCCTGGAGCAGATCGGGGCCAAATACGGCCTGTTCACTCAGGTGCGTGGCCTGGGCCTGTTGATCGGCTGCGTGCTGAACGACGCCTGGAAAGGCAAGGCCAAGGACATCTTCAACGCCGCCGAACAGGAGGGCCTGATGATTCTGCAAGCCGGTCCGGACGTGATTCGCTTCGCCCCGAGCCTGGTGGTGGAAGACGCCGACATCGACGCCGGCCTGGACCGCTTCGAACGGGCCGCGGCGAAGCTGACCCAGGTTTGATCCTTACAGGCTGAACCGGCTCCATGGGGAGCCAGGTTCCTGTGGGAGCTGAGCTTGCTCGCGATGGGATCGCCTCGGTTTGACAGGTAGAGCTCATTGTCTGCATCGCGAGCAAGCTTTGCTCCCACAGGGAGCCTGTATTTTTTCTTGTGTATCGACCTCTTTCGGTCGACCCCTTTATTTCAAGTAAGGAGTGACACCATGCTGGTGATGCGCCCCGCGCAAATGGCTGATCTGGGCGAGGTACAGCGTCTGGCTGCGGACAGCCCGATCGGTGTCACTTCCTTGCCGGATGACGTGGAACGCCTGAGCGACAAGATCGCCGCAAGCGAAGCCTCGTTTGCCGCCGAAGTCAGTTTCAATGGCGAAGAAAGCTATTTCTTCGTCCTGGAAGACACCGCCACCGGCAAACTGGCGGGCTGTTCGGCCATCGTCGCGTCGGCCGGTTACTCCGAGCCGTTCTATAGCTTCCGCAACGAAACGTTCGTTCACGCGTCCCGCGAACTGAAGATCCACAACAAGATCCATGTGTTGTCCCAGTGCCACGACCTGACTGGCAACAGCCTGCTGACCAGCTTCTATGTGGTCCCTGAACTGGTCGGCTCGCCCTGGGCGGAACTCAATTCTCGCGGACGCCTGCTGTTCGTCGCCAGCCATCCGGAGCGGTTCGCCGATTCGGTGGTCACCGAGATTGTCGGTTACAGCGATGAGAATGGCGATTCGCCGTTCTGGGACGCCATCGGCCGTAACTTCTTCGACCTCAACTACGCCGCCGCCGAGCGTTTGTGCGGGCTGAAAAGCCGTACGTTCCTCGCCGAGCTGATGCCTCATTATCCGATCTACGTGCCGCTGCTGCCGGACGCTGCCCAGGAAGCCATGGGCCAGGTTCATCCACGTGCGCAGATCACCTTCGACATTCTGATGCGCGAGGGTTTCGAAACCGATCACTACATCGACATTTTTGACGGTGGCCCGACCCTGCATGCCCGTGTCTCGGGGATCCGCTCGATTGCCCAGAGCCGCGTGGTGCCGGTGAGGATCGGCGAGCCCGTCAAGGGTGCCGGTCGCCAATATCTGGTGGCCAATGCCCAGTTGCAGGATTACCGCGCCGTGCTGCTCGAGCTCGATTACGCGCCGGGCAAACCGGTGACCCTGGACATGGAAGCGGCCGAGGCCCTGGGCGTCGGCGAAGGCGCCAGCGTGCGCCTGGTGGCGGTTTAATGAGTTTCGCGGGCGGCGTGAGCGGCCCGTTTGAGGAGATAGCATGATCGTTCGTCCCGTACGCAGCAGCGATTTACCCGCCCTGATCGCCCTGGCCCGCAGCACCGGCACCGGCCTGACCACCTTGCCAGCCAACGAAGAGCGCCTGGCCCATCGGGTCGGCTGGGCCGAGAAGACTTTTCGCGGCGAGGCCGGGCGCGGCGATGCGGATTATCTGTTCGTGCTTGAGGACGACGACGGCAAAGTGGTGGGCATTTCCGCCATTGCCGGTGCCGTAGGGCTGCGTGAGCCCTGGTACAACTTCCGCGTCGGCCTCACGGTCAGTGCTTCCCAGGAATTGAACATCTATCGGGAAATCCCGACCCTGTTCCTGGCCAACGACCTGACCGGTAACTCCGAGTTGTGTTCGCTGTTCCTGCACGCCGATTACCGCAATGGCCTCAACGGTCGCATGCTGGCCAAGGCGCGGTTGCTGTTCATCGCCGAATTCCCGCAACTGTTCGGCAACAAGATCATCGCCGAAATGCGTGGCATGTCCGATGAAACCGGTCGTTCGCCCTTCTGGGAAAGCCTGGGCAGGCACTTCTTCAAGATGGAATTCAGTCAGGCCGATTACTTGACCGGCGTGGGTAACAAGGCGTTCATCGCCGAGCTGATGCCCAAGTTTCCGCTGTACACCTGCTTCCTGTCCGAGGATGCCCGGGCCGTGATCGGCCAGGTTCACCCGGACACCGAACCTGCGTTGTCGATGCTCAAGAGCGAAGGGTTCAATTACCAGGGTTACGTCGACATCTTCGACGCCGGCCCGGCCGTGGAATGCGAGACCGCCAAGATCCGCGCGGTTCGCGATAGCCAGGCGCTGGTATTGGCCATCGGCACGCCGGGTGACGACGCCACGCCGTTCCTCATTCATAACCGCAAGTGCCTGGACTGCCGCATCACGGCCGCTCCGGCGCGCTTCGCCTCGGGAACCCTGGTGGTCGATCCGCTGACCGCCAAACGTCTTCAACTCAACGCCGGCGACCAGGTGCGTGCCGTTGCGTTGTCCGCTGCTCGGGAGTCGAAATGATGAAGTCGCTGTACATCGCGGGAAGTTGGCTCGAAGGCCAGGGCGACGTCTTCGAGTCGTTGAACCCGGTGACCCAGCAGGTGTTGTGGTCGGGCAAGGGCGCCACGGCGGCGCAGGTCGAGTCGGCGGTGCAGGCAGCGCGCCAGGCGTTCCCGGACTGGGCGCGACGCTCTCTGGATGAGCGTATCCAGGTGATGGAAGCGTTTGCCGCTGCCTTGAAGGGCCACGCTGACGAACTGGCCCATTGCATCGGTGAGGAAACCGGCAAGCCGCTGTGGGAAGCTGCCACTGAAGTCACCAGCATGGTCAACAAAGTCGCTATCTCGGTGCAGAGCTACCGCGAGCGCACTGGGGAGAAGAGCGGCCCGCTGGGCGACGCCACCGCCGTGTTGCGCCACAAACCCCACGGCGTGGTGGCGGTGTTTGGCCCCTACAATTTCCCCGGGCACTTGCCCAACGGCCATATCGTGCCGGCGCTGCTGGCCGGTAACAGCGTGCTGTTCAAGCCCAGCGAACTGACGCCGAAAGTCGCCGAGCTGACGGTCAAATGCTGGATCGAGGCCGGCCTGCCGGTGGGCGTGTTGAACCTGCTGCAAGGCGCCCGGGAAACCGGTATTGCCTTGGCGGCGAACCCAGGTATCGACGGGTTGTTCTTCACCGGCTCCAGCCGTACCGGCAATCTGCTGCATCAGCAATTTGCCGGTCGCCCGGACAAAATCCTGGCCCTGGAAATGGGCGGCAACAACCCGCTCGTGGTGGACGAGGTGGCGGATGTCGATGCGGCGGTGTACACCATCATCCAGTCCGCATTCATTTCCGCTGGCCAGCGTTGCACCTGCGCGCGCCGCCTGCTGGTGCCGGAAGGGGCGTGGGGCGATGCCTTGCTGGCGCGCCTGGTGGCGGTCAGCGCGACCCTTGAGGTCGGTGCCTTCGACCAACAACCGGCGCCGTTCATGGGGTCGGTGATTTCCCTGGCGGCAGCGAAAGCATTGATGGATGCCCAGAACCATCTGCTGGGCCTGGGGGCCGTGCCGTTGCTGGCCATGACCCAGCCAGTGCCCCAGGCGGCGTTGCTGACGCCGGGGATTCTGGACGTGACGGCGGTGGCCGAGCGGCCGGACGAAGAACTCTTCGGGCCGTTGTTGCAGGTGATCCGCTACACGGATTTCCCGGCAGCCATCGCCGAGGCCAACAACACCCAGTACGGCCTGGCCGCCGGATTGCTGTCCGATTCCCTGGCGCGTTACGAGCAGTTCTGGCTGCAAAGCCGAGCGGGCATCGTCAATTGGAATAAACAACTGACCGGCGCTGCCAGCAGCGCGCCGTTCGGCGGCGTCGGCGCCTCGGGCAACCATCGCGCCAGCGCCTATTACGCGGCCGACTATTGCGCGTACCCGGTGGCGTCTCTGGAAACCCCGAGCCTTGTCATGCCGGCTGCCCTGACGCCTGGCGTGAGAATGGCGTAGACCCCATCGCGGGCAAGCCTTGCTCCCACGGGTGTGTGCGGTCCCTGTTAGAACAAGGCTTGCCCCCACAGGCTTATGCAATCTCCTGTGGGAGCAAGGCTTGCCCGCGATAGCCGCGCCACCGTTGTTACTTGATGCCTATAAAAAACAGATTCTCGTGGAGCCTCGCTGATGAAATCCTTTGAAGTCAACTTTGACGGTCTAGTGGGGCCGACCCATAACTACGGCGGGCTCTCGTACGGCAACGTCGCGTCCCAGAGCAATAGCCAGCAGTCCTCCAACCCCAAGGAAGCGGCGTTGCAGGGCCTGGCGAAAATGAAAGCGCTGATGGACATGGGCTTCCAGCAAGGGGTGCTGGCGCCCCAGGAGCGCCCCGACGTAGCAGCCCTGCGTCGGCTTGGCTTTGCCGGCAGCGACGCCCAGGTCATCCAGCAGGCGGCGAAAGAAGCGATGCCGCTGCTGGTCGCCAGTTGCTCGGCTTCCAGCATGTGGGTGGCGAACGCCGCCACGGTCAGCCCGAGCGCCGACACCGCCGACGGCCGCGTGCATTTCACTGCCGCCAACCTCAACTGCAAATACCACCGCAGCATCGAGCACCCGACCACCAGTCGCGTCCTGGGGGCGATGTTCGCCGATCAGCAGCACTTCGCCCATCACGCCGCGTTGCCGGCGGTGGCGCAATTCGGCGACGAAGGCGCGGCCAACCACACCCGTTTCTGCCGGAGCTACGGCGAGGCCGGGGTCGAGTTCTTCGTGTTCGGACGCAGTGCCTTCGATACCCGTTACCCGGCGCCGCAAAAGTACCCGGCGCGCCAGACCCTCGAGGCGTCCCGCGCCGTCGCACGCCTGCACGGCTTGCGGGACGAGGGCGTGGTATACGCTCAGCAGAACCCGTTCGTGATCGATCAGGGTGTGTTCCATAACGATGTGATCGCGGTAGGCAACGGCGAGGTGCTGTTCTATCACGAGGACGCGTTCCTCGAGACCGAAAGGATGCTGGCTGAGCTGAACAGTAAACTCGCCAACGTCGGTGGGAAATTTCAATCCGTCTGCGTACCGCGTTCCGCGGTTACCGTCGACGATGCGGTTCGTTCCTACCTGTTCAATAGCCAGTTGCTGTCGCGTCCCGACGGCTCGATGCTCTTGATCGTACCGGAAGAGTGCCGCAGCAATGCGCGCGTCTGGCAATACCTGCAAGGCCTGACGAGCTCTGGCGGGGTCATCCGCGAAGTGAAAGTCTTCGACCTCAAGCAGAGCATGCAGAACGGCGGCGGCCCTGCTTGCCTGAGGTTGCGCGTGGCGCTCAACGAAACCGAACTGGCGGCCGTCAATCCAGGGGTTATCATGACCGCGTCGTTGTACGATTCGCTGACCCGGTGGGTCGAGCGTCATTACCGCGACCGCTTGACCGAGAGCGATCTGGCGGACCCGCAATTGTTGCTCGAATGCCGGTCGGCGCTGGATGAACTGACACAAATACTTAAACTGGGCGCGGTTTATCCATTCCAGATCAATTGAAAGCGCGCGCGACCTGACTACAGTCAAGGCAGGGCGCGTGGTCTTATCCCCGAACGAGAACGTAAAACATGAGTGATTCCCTGCAACTGATTCTTGAAGACACCGACGGCACCCAGCTGCAAACCTCCTGCACCCGCGTCGCGGTGATGTGGCAGGGCAAGGAGTTGTGGATCCAGCAGGATGGCCGCGGTCAGTTGCTGATCGGCGTGGACGTGGAGGAGGGGGACGAGGAATACGCCAACCTGTTGTTGCGCCCATTGGCCACCAACCTGGTCAGTCTGCAACTGGAAATGGAACCGGCCGACCTCGGCGACGATGACCATGTCCATGGCCCGGATTGCGGCCACGACCACTAAGGAAACCGCGCTATGCTCGCCCTCGGCAAACTGCTTGAACTGACCCTCGCCGGCCGTGAACCGGCGGAGAAGACTCAACTGACTGTCGAAGGCGTACGGATGCGCTGGTTGAGCGAGGGCGCGCTGGAGGTCAAGCCGCCCGAAGCCCGGGATAACGGCCTGGATTTACTGCTGTCGGCCGGTATCCACGGGAACGAAACCGCGCCGATCGAATTGCTCGACCGCCTGCTGCACGACATCGCCCGTGGCGACCTGAAGCCACGGGCCCGTATTCTGTTCCTGTTCGGCAACCCCGAGGCCATCCGCCGCGGCGAGCGCTTCGTCGATCAGGACGTCAACCGGCTGTTCAATGGCCGTCATGAACTGAGTGGCGGGCCCGAGGCGTTGCGGGCTTGCGAGCTGGAGCGGCTGGCGGCCAGTTTCTTCAATAAGCCGGAGCGCAGTCGCCTGCACTACGACCTGCACACTGCCATTCGCGGTTCGAAGATCGAACAGTTTGCCCTGTATCCATGGAAGGAAGGGCGACAGCATTCACGTCGCGAGCTGGCCCGTCTGCGCGCCGCCGGCATGGAAGCGGTACTGCTGCAAAACAAGCCTTCCATCGTGTTCAGCGCCTACACCTATGATCAGCTCGGCGCCGAGTCCTTTACCCTGGAGCTGGGCAAGGCCCGACCGTTCGGGCAAAACGGCGGCGTCAACGTCAGCCTGCTGGAGGCCCGCCTGAAGCAGATCATCGAAGGCGACGAGCCCGAGGAGGACGAGGGCCTGGACGGGCTCCAGCTGTTCAGCGTGGCGCGGGAAATCATCAAGCACAGCGACAGCTTTCGCCTGAACCTGCCAGCGGACATCGAGAACTTCTCTGAACTGGAAAAAGGCTACGTCCTGGCCGAAGACATTGCCCAGACCCGCTGGGTCATCGAAGAAGAGGGTGCCCGGATCATTTTCCCGAACCCCAAGGTCAAGAACGGCTTGCGGGCCGGGATTCTGATTGTGCCGGCGACCGACGAGAACCTGGCCTGAGACAACGAATTCCAGAATGTGGGAGCGAGCCGTGGGAGCAAAGCTTGCTCGCGATGGCGTCGGGTCAGGCTGCATTGATGTCGACTGACCCACCGCTATCGCGAGCAAGCCCGCTCCCACAGGGGATTTGCGTCTAGCGTCAGACCGCGACCGCCCGCTGCTCAGTGCGACGCAACGCCCTGGTCTTGTGCAACGTATCGGCACAGGTCTTCGCCGCTTCCTGGCCCTTGTGCACGAAATGCTCGAAGAAGAATTTCTGATGCTCCTCCCCGGCATGGAAGTGATGCGGCGTGAGCACGACCGAGAACACCGGCACTTCGGTTTCCAACTGGACCTGCATCAGGCCGCTGATCACCGACTGGGCGACGAACTCGTGGCGATAGATGCCGCCATCCACCACCAGACCGGCGGCGACGACGCCGGCGTAGCGGCCTGACTTGGCCAGCAGCTTGGCATGCAGCGGGATTTCGAAGGCGCCGCCGACTTCGAAGAAGTCGATATCGCTCTCCTGATAACCCTGGTTGATCATCTCAGCGACAAAGCCTTTGCGGCTCTGGTCGACGATTTCCTTGTGCCAGCAAGCCTGGATGAACGCAATGCGCTCGCCTGGATGGTGTTTGGTCTTGCTGTCGATTGCGGTGGGTTGCATGTTCTGGTTCCTGTTTGTTTGAAAAACAGGGCGTCATGAATCGAAGGGGATTCGAGGGTACGCCGCGAACAGACGGTCGCAGGCGGCCCTTGGGTGCCAATCCCGTTCTCTCTTCATCCGGACTATGACCGTCGGCCCCGGAATCACACCGGGTCTGCTGACCTTGCCGCTGCACCACCAAAAGCCGTGCATCGCCAAGCGCTCGCGGGCTATGCACATAGTGCAATTACCGCCGGTGGGGAATTGCACCCCGCCCTGAGAACGTTATGCCGCCATGTCGTGTGCGGCGTAGGATTTTTAACACATAACCTTTGTGGGAGCGAGCGGTGGGAGCAAAGCTTGCTCGCGATGGCGCCAACACATTTAATGGTCCTCCGAAAGGGAATTCCCCCACCTGAACCCGAGGCCAGATTCATGAGCGTTATCGATCTTCGCAGCGACACGGTCACCCAACCTTCCGCCGCCATGCTGGATGCCATGGCCAGCGCGCCTACCGGCGACGATGTGTATGGCGAGGATCCGACGGTCAACCGCCTGGAAGCCGAACTGGCCGGACGCCTGGGCTTCGCTGCGGGGTTGTTCGTGCCCAGTGGCACCATGAGTAACCTGCTGGGGTTGATGGCCCATTGCGAGCGCGGTGATGAATACATCGTCGGCCAACAGGCCCACACCTATAAATACGAAGGGGGTGGGGCGGCGGTGCTCGGTTCGATCCAGCCCCAGCCCCTTGAAGTGCAGGCGGACGGCTCCCTGGATCTGGCGCAGGTGGCGGCAGCCATCAAGCCCGACGACTTCCACTTCGCTCGCACCCGCCTGTTGGCTTTGGAAAATACCATGCAGGGCAAGGTCCTGCCGCTGGATTACCTGGCCCGTGCCCGGCGTTTCACCCAGGAGCATGGACTGGCCCTGCACCTGGACGGCGCGCGGCTCTATAACGCCGCTGTGAAGCTCAACGTCGATGCCCGGGAGATTACCCGGCATTTCGACTCTGTCTCGGTGTGCCTGTCCAAAGGCCTCGGCGCCCCGGTAGGCTCGGTGCTATGCGGCACCGACGAGCTGATCGGCAAGGCCCGGCGTCTGCGCAAGATGGTCGGCGGCGGCATGCGCCAGGCCGGGATCCTGGCGGCGGCGGGGCTGTATGCGCTGGATCATCAAGTCCCTCGCCTGGCCGATGACCACGCCAATGCCCAGCGGTTGGCCGACGGTTTGCGTGGGGCGGGCTACGAGGTAGAGCCGGTGCAGACCAATATGGTCTATGTGCAGATGGGCGAGCGGGCCGAGGCGATCAAGGCGTTTGCCGCTGAGCGTGGTATCCGGCTCAGCGCGGCGTCACGTTTGCGGATGGTGACGCATATGGACGTCAGCGCCGGGCAAATCGACCAAGTGGTTGCCACTTTCGTCGAATTTTCCGGCAACTGATCGCCCAGGTGGCCCAATTGACAGTTTCTATCGCATAACACGCTGTACCCCAAGCGCAGGGCCGATATAATGCGGCCCTTTGCCGTTGCTTCGTCTGTCGACGTTTGCACAGGCCTTTGGCCGCAGCCTCCGTGGAAGAACCTAATGAAAAGCGCAGAAATCCGTGAAGCCTTCCTTCGCTTCTTCGAAGAGCAAGGCCACACCCGAGTAGCCTCCAGCTCTTTGATTCCGGGCAACGACCCGACCCTGCTGTTCACCAACGCGGGGATGAACCAGTTCAAGGACTGCTTCCTGGGCCAGGAAAAACGTGCCTACACCCGTGCGGTGAGCAGCCAGAAGTGCGTGCGTGCCGGCGGCAAGCACAACGACCTGGAAAACGTCGGCTATACCGCTCGTCACCACACCTTCTTCGAAATGCTGGGTAACTTCAGCTTCGGCGACTATTTCAAGCGCGACGCCATCACCTTTGCCTGGACCTTCCTGACCTCCGAAAAGTGGCTGAACCTGCCCAAGGAAAAGCTCTGGGTCACGGTCTACGCCACCGATGACGAGGCCTATGACATCTGGACCAAAGAGGTCGGTGTCCCGCCTGAGCGCATGGTGCGTATCGGCGACAACAAGGGCGCGCCTTACGCCTCCGACAACTTCTGGACCATGGGCGACACCGGCCCGTGCGGCCCTTGCACCGAAATCTTCTACGATCACGGCGCCGACATCTGGGGCGGCCCACCCGGTTCGCCGGAAGAGGATGGCGATCGCTACATCGAGATCTGGAACAACGTGTTCATGCAGTTCAACCGCACCGCCGACGGCGTGTTGCATCCGCTGCCGGCGCCATCGGTGGATACCGGCATGGGCCTGGAGCGGATCAGTGCGGTCTTGCAGCACGTTCACTCCAACTATGAAATCGACCTGTTCCAAAGCCTGCTGAGCGCTTCGGCTCAGGCCATCGGTTGCACCAACGACAACCAGGCATCGCTGAAAGTGGTCGCCGACCACATCCGCTCCTGCGGCTTCCTGGTCGCCGATGGCGTGCTGCCATCCAACGAAGGTCGTGGCTATGTGCTGCGCCGGATCATCCGTCGCGCCTGTCGCCACGGCAACAAGCTGGGCGCAAAGGGCAGCTTCTTCTATCAGATCGTCGCGGCCCTGGTCGCCGAGATGGGCGATGCCTTCCCGGAACTCAAATCCCAGCAGGCGCACATCGAGCGCGTGCTCAAGGCGGAAGAAGAACAATTCGCCAAGACCCTGGAACAAGGCCTGAAAATCCTCGAGCAGGACCTGGCAGAGCTCAAGGGCAACGTGGTTCCGGGCGACGTGGTGTTCAAGTTGTACGACACCTATGGCTTCCCAATGGACCTGACCGGCGACATCGCCCGTGAGCGTAACCTGACCCTGGATGAGGAAGGTTTCGAGCGCGAGATGGAAGCCCAGCGGGAACGCGCACGCTCCGCCAGCGCCTTTGGCATGGACTACAACAGCCTGGTCAAGGTCGATGTGGCCACCGAATTCACCGGCTACGCGGGCACCACCGGCTCGGCCAAGATCGTTGCCATCTATAAGGATGGGCAATCGGTCGACATCTTGAGCGAAGGCCAGGAAGGCGTGATCGTGCTGGACACGACGCCGTTCTATGCCGAGTCCGGCGGCCAGATCGGCGATAGCGGCTACCTGCAGGCCGGCAACTCGCGTTTCGACGTGCGGGACACCACCAAGACCGGTGGCGCATTCCTGCACCACGGCGTGCTGGCCTCGGGCAGCCTGATGGTTGCCGCCCCGGTGGCAGCCCACGTCGATGCCGAGGTGCGTCACGCCACGTCGTTGAATCACTCCGCCACGCACCTGCTGCACGCAGCGTTGCGCCAGGTGCTGGGTGAGCACGTTCAGCAGAAAGGCTCGTTGGTAGACAGTCAGCGCCTGCGCTTCGACTTCAGCCACTTCGAAGCCATCAAGCCTGAGCAGCTCAAGGCACTGGAGGACATCGTCAACGCCGAGATTCGCAAGAACTCCCCGGTGGAAACCGAAGAAACCGACATCGACACCGCCAAGAAGAAAGGCGCGATGGCGTTGTTCGGCGAGAAGTACGGCGACAGCGTGCGCGTGCTGAGCATGGGTGATTTCTCCGTGGAGCTGTGCGGTGGTATTCATGCCAACCGGACTGGCGACATCGGCCTGATGAAGATCATCAGCGAGGGGGGCGTGGCGTCGGGCGTACGGCGTATCGAAGCGGTCACCGGCGCTGCCGCGCTGGCGTACCTCAACGCCGCCGAAGAACAACTCAAGGAAGCGGCGAGCCTGATCAAGGGTAGTCGTGACAACCTGATCGACAAGCTGTCGGCTGTGCTGGAGCGCAACCGCCTGCTGGAAAAACAGCTGGAGCAGCTTCAGGCCAAGGCCGCCAGTGCTGCGGGTGACGATCTGTCGGCCCAGGCCGTGGATGTCAAGGGCGTGAAGGTCCTGGCCGCGCGCCTGGATGGCCAGGATGGCAAGTCGCTGCTGGCGCTGGTCGATCAACTGAAAAACAAACTCGGCCGCGCAGTGATCCTGCTCGGCAGTGTCCATGAGGAAAAGGTCGTTCTCGTCGCAGGCGTGACCAAGGACCTGACCGGCCAACTCAAAGCCGGTGATTTGATGAAGCAGGCCGCTGCGGCAGTGGGCGGCAAGGGCGGTGGTCGTCCGGACATGGCGCAAGGCGGCGGTACCGATGCCGGCGCGCTGGACGCGGCACTGGCCCAGACCGTTGCATTTGTAGAGCAGGGTATTTAAGGCGGTGCTTCGGGCTCGCGGTCTAGTCGCGGGCCCGACCGCCGTAGTAACTATTGGGCGCCCTTCACGGGCAGAGGCGGCTTTGAAATGGCTTTGATCGTACAGAAATTTGGAGGCACCTCGGTCGGCACTGTCGAGAGAATCGAACAAGTCGCCGACAAGGTTAAGAAATTCCGTGATGCGGGCGATGACCTGGTGGTTGTGCTGTCGGCAATGAGCGGCGAAACCAACCGTCTGATCGATCTGGCCAAGCAAATCAGCGGCGAACAGCAGCCGGTTCCCCGCGAACTGGACGTGATCGTTTCCACTGGCGAGCAGGTGACCATCGCCTTGCTGGCCATGGCGCTGATCAAGCGTGGTGTACCGGCGGTATCGTACACCGGCAACCAGGTTCGTATCCTGACGGACAGCGCGCACAACAAGGCGCGTATCCTGCAGATCGACGACCAGAAGATTCGCGGCGACCTGAAAGCCGGTCGCGTCGTGGTGGTCGCCGGTTTCCAGGGTGTGGACGAACACGGCAACATCACCACCCTCGGCCGTGGCGGCTCGGACACTACCGGCGTTGCGCTGGCGGCGGCCCTCAAGGCTGACGAGTGCCAGATCTACACCGACGTGGACGGTGTCTACACCACTGATCCACGGGTGGTTCCCGTGGCTCAGCGCCTGGACAAGATCACCTTCGAAGAGATGCTGGAAATGGCCAGCCTCGGCTCGAAAGTGCTGCAGATCCGGGCGGTCGAATTCGCCGGCAAGTACAACGTTCCGCTGCGCGTCCTGCACAGCTTCAAAGAGGGTCCGGGCACCCTCATTACTATCGATGAAGAGGAATCCATGGAACAGCCGATCATTTCCGGCATCGCCTTCAACCGCGATGAAGCCAAGCTGACCATCCGTGGCGTGCCAGACACCCCCGGCGTGGCGTTCAAGATTCTCGGCCCGATCAGTGCCGCGAACATCGAAGTCGACATGATCGTGCAGAATGTTTCGCACGATAACACCACCGACTTCACCTTCACCGTACACCGCAACGACTACCAGGCCGCTGAAGCCGTCCTGAAGAAAACTGCCTCCGAAATCGGTGCCCGGGAAGTCGTGGGTGACACCAAGATCGCCAAGGTCTCAATCGTCGGCGTCGGCATGCGCTCCCACGCAGGCGTGGCCAGCCGGATGTTCGAATCCCTGGCCAAGGAAAGCATCAACATCCAGATGATCTCGACCTCGGAAATCAAGGTTTCCGTGGTGATCGAAGAGAAATACCTGGAACTGGCCGTGCGCGCCCTGCATACGGCCTTCGAACTTGATGCAGCCGCCCGCCAGGGCGAGTAAGACGTTGTTCAAGAGGGCGCGGCTTGGCCGCGCCCTTTGTTTTTTGAATGGTGCGTTTCAAAACTGTTCTTTTGCCCGCGCTGGTCAATACTTAGGCCTGTAGGCAGCGACCGTTTTGGTTGTAGGCCCAATGCCCTTTTTTTGCAGACTGTTGTCCCTGAACTGAATTGCGTGAGGAGAAAGGTATGTTGATTCTGACTCGTCGGTGCGCGGAGAGCCTGATTATTGGCGATGGCGAAATCACCGTGACCGTGCTCGGCGTCAAAGGAAACCAGGTTCGTATCGGCGTCAACGCCCCGAAAGAGGTTGCGGTGCACCGAGAGGAAATTTACCTGCGTATCAAGAAAGAGAAGGACGACGAACCAAGCCATTAATTTTTATCGATTTTTATGTTTGCAAACGGGGAGGAAGGTGGTTAATATACGCCCCGTGTTGCGGAGAGCTGGCCGAGTGGCCGAAGGCGCTCCCCTGCTAAGGGAGTACACCTCAAAAGGGTGTCGGGGGTTCGAATCCCCCGTTCTCCGCCATTATTCATGTAGTGCGTTGAATTTGGCTTGTTCGGTAAGTTATTGAAATTACTGGAAAAAGCGCTTTACAAAACGATTTGACGACCTATAATGCGCGGCAACAAATGCACTCGTAGCTCAGCTGGATAGAGTACTCGGCTACGAACCGAGCGGTCACAGGTTCGAATCCTGTCGAGTGCACCATTTAAGAGTCGTTTGCAGTAATGCAAATAACTTGGCTTCAACCAGTTGTGATCTGGTATAAAACCACAAACCTGCACTCGTAGCTCAGCTGGATAGAGTACTCGGCTACGAACCGAGCGGTCACAGGTTCGAATCCTGTCGAGTGCACCATACAACAAAAAGCCCGCGTTTAACGCGGGCTTTTTGCTATCTACGATTTGCCTTTCACGCATCCATTCTCATCGAACACAATCTCGGCGCTGCGGCCTTTCTTCGCTTTGTAGGTGTACCGAGTGCTCGCATTGCGGATCTTGATCGAGTCGGGTTTGCCCAGGGCGCTCTGCACATCCTGCTGGCTCATCCCGGTGATAATCCGTTTGTCCATGATTGCTTCGCGGCGCTGCCTGGCGCTGATCTGATTCCCGCAGCGGTCTTCGAACTGGCCGACCACGGTCGGTTCCCTGCGCGTGATCTTGTTGCCTGACGTTTGCCGGTGCTCGGCTTCGGGCAGCATTGATTCGGTAGTCGACTCGATACTGCCCGGGCTATAGGGGTGGACTCGTTGCAACGACAAGTCTTCCCCCGGTCCGCAGCTCATGGTGGTAAAGGTGATATGCCCCGTGCGGTCTTCGCAGCGATGAACGATGTGTTCGGCGGCCCACGAAGGCGAGCAGCACAGGGTGGCGAGCAGCGGTAAATAACGGTTGGCCAGCATTCGAGCGTCGTCCTTGACGTAGAAAGATGGGGGAGTCGCTAAGCCGGCCAACCTGTGGGAGCAGGTTCGTGACTTGGCTGATTGACTTCAGGGTAGCCGCTGCATTTATACTCAGGGGTGTGTTTTCTTTTCAGAATGAGTCGTCGTAGTTCCATGGTTCAGCCTATGTTCAGGTTTCTCTCGCAAGCGCTTGTTCTTGCCATGATTTTTTAACGTTTTAAAACGCCAAGCGGTGTATGATTGCGCCCGTCAGCCCCGCCGGGGCTTTGGAATATCTCCATGGACTTACCCAGTAGTTACTCAATACCGCGTTTTACCAATCATGAATTGACCGATTGATCCTTCCGGCGTGCCCACTGCTGGGAGTGGAGTTCGCCTATGACCGAAGTAGAAGTAAAGAAAACACAGGAAAGCCTTCAGGACCGTCTCGCTCAAGTCGTTGAGCTGCTGCATCGCCAGCGGGTCGTCGAAGACCTGACGCATCGTCAGGAAGGTCCGCATCACGACCGGGTCGAGAACCTGGTTCACCGGCAGAACCTCGTCGAGCTGCAACGCAAGCTCGATGACCTGCACTCCGCCGACGTCGCCTACATCCTCGAAGCCTTGCCGCTGGAAGAGCGTCTGACAGTCTGGCAACTGGTCCAGGCCGATCGCGACGGTGACATCCTGCTCGAAGTGTCCGACTCGGTTCGCGAAACCCTGATCGCCGACATGGATGATCACGAGCTGCTGGCGGCCGCCAAGGAAATGGACGCCGACGAACTGGCGGACCTTGCCCCCGAACTGCCGCGGGACGTTGTCCACGAGTTGATGGAATCCCTCGATGCCCAGCAGCGTGAGCGGGTACGTTCGGCGCTGTCCTATGATGAGGAGCAGGTCGGTGCGCTGATGGACTTCGAGATGGTGACGATCCGTGAGGACGTCAGTCTTGAAGTGGTATTGCGCTACCTGCGCCGCCTCAAAGAGCTGCCGGGTCACACCGATAAGTTGTTTGTCGTCGATTATGACGGTGTGCTCAAGGGGGTGTTGCCGATCAAGCGGTTGCTCGTCAACGATCCGGAAAAGCAGGTGGCCGAGGTCATGGCCAGCGACCCGGTGAGTTTCCAGCCGGACGAAGACGCCTACGATGCGGCCCAGGCGTTCGAACGTTATGACTTGATTTCCGCGCCGGTGGTCGATAAGAACGGCAAGTTGATCGGCCGTCTGACCATCGATGAAATGGTCGACCTCATTCGTGAAGAGAGTGAAAACGAAGTCCTCAGCATGGCCGGTCTGCGGGAAGAGGAAGACATCTTCGCCTCGGTCTGGAAATCCCTGCGCAACCGTTGGGCGTGGCTGGCGATCAACCTGATCACGGCATTTGTCGCGTCCCGGGTCATCGGTTTGTTCGAGGGCTCCATCGAGAAGCTGGTGGCATTGGCGGCGTTGATGCCCATCGTGGCTGGTATCGGAGGCAATTCCGGCAACCAGACCATCACCATGATTGTGCGCGCCATGGCGCTGGACCAGGTCAGTACGGGTAATACGTCGCGCCTGATGCGCAAGGAACTGGCCGTGGCATTGATCAATGGCGTGCTATGGGGAGGTGTAATCGGCGTGGTGGCGTATCTGCTTTATGGCAGCTGGTCGCTGGGCGTCGTGATGACTGCCGCAATGACGCTCAATCTGCTGTTGGCGGCCTTGATGGGCGTCTTGATTCCCATGACGCTGGCCCGGTTGGGCCGCGATCCCGCCATGGGAGCCAGTGTAATGATTACGGCCATGACCGACAGTGGCGGTTTCTTTATCTTCCTGGGGTTGGCGACGATTTTCCTGCTCTGACCCATTCCGTAGCGAGGGCTCGCTTGCGTTGTGTCGTAGCCGTCCTCGCTCTCAGGTTTTCTAATCATTCGATTTTTGTGCTCGATTCGCCGCCCAGCGAGCCAGTTCCTTCTCCATAAAAAGACCAAAAAAAAGCCAGCACTAGGCTGGCTTGGGTGTTCCGGTTGCGATCAGGACGCGTCTGCGGTCATTTCTACATCGTGGGCAATCAGCGAAACGAGGGCGTTCTGCTGGCGATGGGAGAGTTGTCGGAATCGCTGAAGCAGCTCACGCTCATGCAAAGACAGCTCGGGGCTGTCCAGGCGCATGCTCAGTTCTTCACCCAACGCGCCTTCCTGAATGAGGCTTTGCTCAAGGCGCGCGATGATTTCAGAGTTCATGCTGCGATGATGATTGCGAGCCACCTCGGCAATGCGTTCCCGCATTCCGTCGGGCAAACGTACGACGAACTTGTCAGCCGTACGGCTGGAATAAATTGCCTGTTTCAATGGGCGCATATATTTAACCGGTTAGTTCAGGGGAGCGGTTCTTGGGATTGGCCGCAGGATGTCGATAGGACAAGCGCTGTTGCCAAATGTTCAACCTGAATTGTTAAGAGGCCCGCATCATGCCTCAAAATGGCCAGATCATTGGCGCCAATTCTGTGACAAATTCTGATCCGGGTAAAGGCGTTATGCCAGTACCCCTCATCAAAAAATGCGGACTGGTTTGAAAAAACCAACAGGTCCGCATGTTGTGACCACTGCATCGTGTCTATGTGCCATACCGTCCGGCGGATAACCGGAGCGGCGGACATAGGGCCCGTGCTGTCCTTGTTTTGTATAGGATAGTGGCAAACTGCCGAATTGGGACGATAAAAGGCC
Organism: Pseudomonas uvaldensis; assembly: GCF_021271205.1. GTDB lineage: Bacteria > Pseudomonadota > Gammaproteobacteria > Pseudomonadales > Pseudomonadaceae > Aquipseudomonas > Aquipseudomonas uvaldensis. Next base: position 92,645 of record NZ_JAIWKS010000004.1, on the reverse strand, counting down.
GGAGGCGGATGAGCGGTGTGGGGGAATGCCGCCTTGGCTCGTCGAGGCGGCGGGCTGTACCATTTGCCTACACTTAAAAAGCCATGCGCAACATGACAAACGCAAGGCTGCCCGTTAACATGCTCGCCGTTCATCGCGTCATGCTTCTCGTGATCACCTGTGTCTCAGTAGCTCAATTGGATAGAGCATCCCCCTCCTAAGGGGAAGGTTGGCAGTTCGAACCTGCCCTGGGACACCATTTATATCAGCAGGTCGGGTATCGACGACCTGCCTCCCACCAGCGCATTGCCCCCTTCTCGTATCTCCCGGATCGATTGGCTTTTTTGTGTAGCCGATCCCCTACGCTCGGTTTCTCCCATACGTTGCCCTTAACGGAACGCCATCTGCTGCCGATAACCCGATGAGCCCGGTTGTCTCCAACGTTTCGGCTCGCAATGTGCGTCACGACACAGCCAGGCCAAGCGGTTGCTGAAATCTCTTGTACGTTGCCGGCTGGTGGCTATCATCTGCGCGCCTCGGGGCTGTGACACGGCGTTTCGTTGTTATGCCATTGGGTTATTTTCTTACTTGCCTGGACATCCTCGATGCTGGCGTACCACCAAAAAAGTTTTCTGATCGTCGATGATTTCTCGGATTTCCGCAGTTCCATCCGATCGATGTTGCGTGAGCTGGGCGTCAAGGACGTAGACACCGCCGACACCGGTGAAGTCGCGCTGCGCATGTGTTCGCAGAAGCGCTATGACTTCATCCTGCAGGATTATCACCTGGGCGACGGCCGCAAGAACGGCCAGCAGGTGCTGGAAGACCTGATGGTCGAGAAGCTGATCAGCCATGAAAGCGTGTTCCTCATGGTGACCGCCGAGACCAGTCAGGCCATGGTGCTCAGTGCGCTGGAGCACGAGCCCGATGCGTACCTGACCAAACCCTTCAACCGCTCAGGCCTGGCCCAGCGGCTGGAGCGGTTGGAGCAGCGCAAGACCCTGCTCAAGCCAATCCTCCAGGCCCTGGATCGTGGCAAGCCGCTGGAAGTGCTCAATGCCTGTATTGCCCTGTGTAAACAGGATCCGCGCTACGGGCCGTTGTGCCTGCGTTATCGGGCCGATGCATTGCGCGACTTGAATCAGAACGAAGCCCTGGAGCGTCTGTACAACACCATCCTGGCGGACCGCCCGTTGCCCTGGGCCTATGCGGGCCTGGGCAAGTTGCTGTTCAAGCGCGGCCAGGTAGGCCAGGCCAAGGCGGTCTATGAAAAAGCCCTGAAGACGTTCCCGATGATGCCGGCCTTGTATGACGGCATGGCCGATGTGCTGGTGGCCGAGGGTGACACGAAGCAGGCGCAGAGCGTGCTGGAGGAGGCGGTTCGCCTGTCGCCGCTGGCGGTCCGTCGGCAATCCTTGCTGGGCAAGCTGGCGATGACCAACGAAGACTACGATACCGCCTCCAGGGCTTATCGCCAGGCGGTCGGGCAGGGCGCGCAGTCGCGCTTCAAGGACCCGGAAAGCAACCTGGGCCTGGCCCATGCGCTGATCAGCAAGGGCAGCGAGAAAGGCCTGGATACCCGCACGCGGCTCGAAATCAACACCACGCTGAGTGCGGTGGCCAAGGAAAACCTCAACGATCCGGGACTGCAGGTGCGGGCGCGGCTGATGAAAGCCACCAGCCTGTTGCTCAACGACGCCGAAACCGCGGAAAAACTCACCGAACAGGCCTTGCAGCGCCTCGACGGCATGGAGCAGTTCATGAGCGCCGAAGCCGCGCTGCTGGTAGCCAAGCAGCTACAGATGCTCGGCCAGACCAGCGCCGGCGAATCGATGCTCAAGAACTGCGCGGAAATCTACGGCGATGATCCTGTGGTGATGCAAGGCATCGCCAAGCTCACCGACGACCCGAACATCCTCAACCAGGGCAACGCCGCTGCCGAACTGAACCGCGAAGGCGTGCGTGTCTACAAGACCGGCGCGCTGCCGGAGGCGCGAGAGCTGTTCCGCCGTGCCCTGAAGATGCAACCCAAGAACATCAGTATTGCCCTGAACATGGCGCAGTCCCTGCTGCATGGCACCGATACCAGCGTGGAATCGGAGCTGTTGGAGGAATGTCGCGCCTGCCTGAAACTGGTGGGCATGATGCCCGATACCGATGCGCGTTATGCGCGTTATCAGAAACTGCGAAGCAAGGCATTTGGCGATGAATGACAGCGAACAGGCACTCGATTTTTCCACGGTGATCGCATCGACCGTGCACGACATGAAGAACTCCCTGACCTTGCTCATGCAGGCCCATACCCAGTGGCTCGAACGTCTGCCCGAGCCATCCCGGCAGACCTCGGAGCAGGGTGTGATGGAGTTCGAATTCGCCCGCCTCAACGGGCTGCTGGTGCAGTTGCTGGGGCTGTACAAGCTGGGTGTCAATCAGTTGCCGTTGCACCCCGACTACCACGAACTGGATGATTTCATCGAGGCGCAACTGGCCGGTCACCAGGACGTGTTCCGCAGTCGCGCAATCATGGCCACCTATGAGGTCGATCCGCTGACACCCCTGGGTTTTTTCGATCGCGAGCTCATCGCTTCGGTGCTCGACAACATCATCAACAATGCGATTCGCCACGCGCGCCAGGCGCTGTTGATCAGCGTGAGCGACGAGGCCGGCCAATTGGTGCTCACCATCAATGACGATGGCGAAGGCTATCCATCCGAAATGATCGAGCGCCAGGCCGAATACGTTCAGGGCATCAACCACAGCAGCGGCAGCACCGGACTGGGCCTGTACTTCGCCGCACGGATCGCCGGACTGCATCAGCGCGGCGGTGTATGTGGGCGTACCGAAATTGCCAATGGCGGTGTGCTGGGGGGCGGGGTGTTCAGGATTTATCTGCCTTGAAAAAATAACCCTGGCCCACACAGAACCCCTGTGGGAGCGAGCCTGCTCGCGATAGCGGTGGATCAGTCAGCCAAGAATTGTCTGACCCGACGCTATCGCGAGCTGGCTTGCTCCCACAGTGTATTTCAGGCTGGCTTGTTTATTGTTTTGGAGTGCTTGATATTCCGAACAGCCGAAGCCTATTTTGTACGGGTTGCCGTTCGCGGCTCGCACATAACAAGGAATGCGTCATGACGACCGATGGCCAGCGTTCACTCGCGCAGCGATTGACGGGCATTGATGAGATTGAATGTGTCACGCCGGATCTCAATGGCGTACCACGGGGCAAGGTGATGACCGCCGCGGGTTTCCTGGAAGGGCGGCGGTTGCAGATGGCCCGAGGCGTGCTGCTGCAATGCATCATGGGCGGCTACCCGCCGGCGCGCTTCTACGGCAGCGACGACGGCGACCTGGCGTTGGTGCCCGACTCGAAGCAGATCCACCGTCTGCCTTGGAGTGAACATCCTCGAGCCCTGGCGATTTGCGACGCCGATGAGTTGACTGGCGAAAGCTCCCGGCTCTCGACGCGTGGCCAGCTCAAGGCAGTGATCGCCCGGTATGCCGCCCTGGGCCTGGCACCGGTGGTGGCGACGGAGCTGGAATTCTTCGTGTTCGCACCCAACCCGGACCCGACCCGGCCGTTCCTGCCCCCGGTGGGCCTGGATGGACGGCGCGAAGATGGCCATTCGGCGTTCAGCATCAGTTCCAATAACGGCCTGCGACCGTTTTTCAGCGAAGTCTATAAATGCATGGCCGCGTTGGGGCTGCCTCGCGATACCTTCATGCATGAAATGGGCGTGAGTCAGTTCGAGATCAATCTGCTTCATGGCGACGCATTGCTGTTGGCCGACCAGACATTCCTGTTCAAACACTTGCTCAAGGAAGTGGCCCTCAAGCACGGTGTGACCGTGGTGTGCATGGCCAAGCCCCTGGCTCACACACCAGGCAGCTCGATGCATATTCACCAGAGCGTGGTCGAGCTGGACAGCGGCCGCAATGTGTTCAGCGATGAGGCAGGGGAGCCGACGGCGGTGTTCCGGCACTTTATTGGCGGGCAACAGGCTGGCATGGCGGATTTCACGGCGCTGTTCGCGCCCAACGTCAATTCCTACCAGCGCCTGTGCCACCCGTTCGCATCGCCGAACAATGCCTGCTGGTCCAACGACAACCGGTCTGCCGGGTTGCGAATCCCCGCCAGCTCGCCGGTGGCCCGTCGGGTCGAGAACCGCTTGCCGGGGGCCGATGCCAACCCTTACCTGGCGATTGCCGCCAGCCTGGCGGCCGGTCTTCATGGCATCGAAAACCGGCTGGAGCCGAGCGCCGCGATACAGGGTGAGTTCCAGGTGCCGGACAATCTCTCCCTGCCATGTACCTTGCATGCCGCTCTGGAGCGTCTGAAGCGTAGTCCTCTGGCGAAGGAACTGTTCGGTACGGAGTTCATCGAAGGTTACATCGCTTCGAAAACCCTTGAACTGACCAGTTTCCTCGATGAAATCACGCCCTGGGAACGGCGCGTGCTAGGAGCACAGGTCTAACGAACTGTCGCATTTGGGCTATCCATAGGTAGCCCTTACCCACCTCAAGGAGCCGCTCGGAACGCCGATGCGCCAAATCTGGAAACCTTTTCGAGCGCTTTATTTCGCTTCGCTGATGATGCTCATCGGCTCGGGCCTGCTGAGTACCTACCTGGCCTTGCGCCTGGCTGCCGATCACGTAGACAGCCTGTGGGTCGGCGCGCTGATGGCGGCCAACTATTTCGGCCTGGTACTGGGCGGCAAGATCGGCCATCGGCTGATTGCCCGCGTCGGGCACATCCGCGCCTATTCGGCTTGCGCCGGGCTGGTCGGCGCTGCGGTGCTGGGCCATGGTCTGGTGGATTGGTTGCCGGCCTGGATCGTACTGCGGGTGATCGTCGGCCTGGGCATGATGTGCCAGTACATGGTCATCGAAAGCTGGCTCAACGAGCAGGCCGAGGCCAGCCAGCGCGGCGTGGTGTTCAGCGGTTATATGATCGCGTCGTACCTGGGGCTGGTGCTGGGGCAACTGATTCTGGTCATGCATCCCTCCCTGGGGCTCGAGCTGCTGATGCTGGTGGCGCTGTGTTTCGCCCTGTGCCTGGTGCCGGTGGCGCTGACCCGGCGGATCCACCCGGCGCCGCTGCGTCCTGCGCCGATGGAGCCACGCTTCTTCATCAAGCGCGTACCGCAATCGTTGAGCACGGTGTTGGGTTCCGGATTGATTGCCGGCTCGTTCTATGGCCTGGCGCCCCTGTACGCGTCCCAGCAAGGGTTGTCCACGGAGCAGGTGGGCTTGTTCATGGGCAGCTGCATTTTTGCCGGGCTGTTGGTGCAATGGCCGTTGGGTTGGTTGTCCGACCGTTATGACCGGGCGTTGCTGATCCGCTGTTTCGCACTATTCCTGGCGGTTTGCGCACTGCCGCTGGCGATTCTGCCCCAGGTGCCGCTGGAAGTGCTGTTCGTCGCCGGATTCCTCTGCTCGTTGGTTCAGTTCTGCCTGTACCCACTGGCGGTGGCGTTTTCCAATGACCACGTCGAAGGCGATCGCCGGGTGTCATTGACGGCAATGTTGTTGGTGACCTATGGCATCGGCGCCAGTATCGGGCCACTGGTGGCCGGTGTGCTGATGAAGTCGTTTGGCAGCCACATGCTGTATGCCTTCTTCGCGTTCTTTGCATTGATCCTGGTGTGGCGCATCCGGCCGAAAGCCGTGACCAACCTGCATCAGGTCGACGATGCACCGCTGCACCACGTGGCGATGCCGGACAGCATGTCGAGCTCGCCCCTGGTCGCGTGCCTTGATCCGCGGGTGGACGAACAGGTGGTGCAGGAGCAGATGCAGACTCCTATGGAGGAACAGGTCGCTGAAACGCCGGTCAAGGAGCCGCTCAAGTAGACCGTGGTGTTCTCATTGCAAGCAGGCTCGCTCCCTCAGGGATTGGTGGTGGGCCCGGTGGGTGCGAGCCCTGCTCGTAATGAGGCCGGCCCAAACGCGGTAGCACTCGGATCTAAACGGCAAAAAAACGGGCAGTCCCCTGTGGAGGCTGCCCGTTTTTTTATGCCCGGCTGATCAGAGGTCGTCTTTATCGAAACGGCGGGCTTCGCGCTGTAACTGATAGACGAAGCGCTCGACCTGCCGTTGCACCAGGCCACTGATGTTGTGGAAGCGCACGCCGGCGAAGGTGGTGTTGATCCTTTCTTCGAAATGCAGGTAACGCAGTTCGACCGGCGCGGTCATGTTGCCGAAGGGCAGGGCCGCAATGAAGCGCTCATAGACTTGGCCCAATTGCAGGCGTGCGGTGATGTCGCCATCGAAACGCAGCTTGCAGCCGGTCGCGGAAATATCCAACAGCTTGCCAACTACCGGTGACTTGAGCTTTTCGCCACCCAATTCAACGTCCACCAGTTGCGCCAGTTTCAAGGCGGCGCGGAAGGCATTGCGACGCTGGTGGTAGACCACTTCCTCGGGCAGCGCGCCGCGATAGCAGCGGCCGTCACTGGAGTCATCAATGGTCAACGGGCCATTGCTTTCCCAGGCAATGCGCACGCCGTCATGGAAGCCCTCGACCCGAAACGGCTCGCCTGCCAGTAGAAAACGCTCCCCGTCGCGCGGGATCATCTCGTCCAGGGCGAGGGCATTCTTCTCGCGATCGACATCGACCAGATAGCTCTGGAAGCGCTGGCTGCGTTCGTGGAAGGTGATGATCAGCGGATCATGGCTCTCTTGCAGCATCCTCAGGTTGCCGGAGATTTCCAGAGGTGTGGTGAGGACCTTGGGGGGCTGCGGAGCATCATCCGCGTTTGAGGCATTGAACACGAGGGTCAATCTCCAGGCTAAATACGACTACAAGTAGCCAGCATTTTGCCAGCATGTATCGCACGTTGATAGAGCACAGGCATCGTTCATTTCATGCCTGGCTGAGCGGGCGATGCTTGACCATTTTTGCGGTCGAGCCGCGAGCATCGTAAAGCGTCGGGATTTCGCCGCCATTGAGAATGCGAAGCTGGTTGGCGGTCGCCGCCTGCTGGACCTGGATCGACTGGCCGTTCCGGGCGTTGGCGGCCTGGCATTGGGCAAGCAGGTCATTGAGTGCCGCGCTTTGGGACAATAGTTGGTCGCCGATCGGCGACTGGCTGGCCAGTTGTTCCAGGCCGCCTTGATTGGCGGGCAGGTTGAGGCTGGCAAGAATCTCGCTGCGCTTGCGGCCATGCTGATCGAGCAAGATGATCAACGCCTGTTTCTGCGCCAGAATATTTTCCAGCAAAGGCATGTCGCGACCGTGCAGCGCCAGTGATTCGGTCTGCAGGAGTTCCAGTAATTGCTGTACTGGAACGAAGTCGTCGATGATCAGTTGCAATAAAGTAGTGTCGTGCATGGCTGGCCTTGGGTCTTAAGCGTCCAAAAGCCTGGCGCAGGCGGCGGCCTAGCGCTGGGCTTCGAAGTTGAGCAGTTTGCTGGCTACACGGTTGCTGTCGACTTTATAGCTGCCATTGGCGATTGCTGCTTTCAACGCGGCCACGCGGGCGTTGTCGACGACAGGTTGATCGCGCAGCTTGTCAGTGACCTTCTGCAACTGTTGAGCCTCATCGCTGAGGTGTACCGTCTCTCCATTCTTGACCGTGGCGGCCTGCTCGACCGGCGAGGATTTCTCGGTTTCCTTGCTGGCGCTGGTGCGCGTGGTGCCTGTCAGGGGTGAAGAGCTGTTTAAACGATTGAAGTCGATGACCATGGTAGAAAACCTCTGGGTATTTGGACGCTTGCCATGTTCTCGGCCATTCCCAAAAAAACTTTAGGCTCATTTATTCAATGAACGTGCGCACGTCTGCGCTTGCCTTGGCATAAGGCACAGTCTAGGGAACGGCGGGGGCTAGCGCCAGCTTTCTACCCGCTTCTACCGGATCGCTACATAGCCACTTCCACCTGGCCCGGGGCCATCACTTGCGCTTTAATCACGCGTTGGGAATTGAGGTTTTTCACCCGGATCTGTTCACGCATACCACCGTTGGACAGGGCCTCGCCCGGCATTCTCACGGCCAGGGTGCCGCTACGGGCAGTGATCACGACCTGGTCACCCTTGCGGACCACTTCGGCCTGTTCCAGATGCACGAGGGTTACCACTTGATCGGCTACCATTGGTCGGACAAGTTTCTGCCCGATGGCCTGGTCAACGGAAGTCAGGAAACCCTGGGTGATCTGGCTGACGTCTCGCTCGCGCAGCATGACGTCCTGGGGTTCGACGATGCCGGCGCGCTTGAGTGGGCGGGTAGTGGTGACGATTTCGCGATACAGGCGCACCTGGGCAGGCACGAACACCGTCCACGGGGCCGCGCTGTCGCAGCGAAGCTTGACCGTGACGCGACCCAGGGGCCTGGCCGGGCTTTCCAGTGAGGCAGTCAAATCCTTGTCGCACAGCGGCATGCGCAAGCGCGGGTCAAGCTGATTGACTTCGATTTCGTAACGGCCTTCGGTTTGACTGGAAGCCAGATAGTCTTCTACGGTGAATTCAAGAAAGCCCTGAGTGACGCCGATAAGGAGATCAGGCAAGGTAACCGAAGCATCGGCGAGGGCACGACCGCCCGAGGCGAACAGGCAGACAGCCAGCAGCGCACCTAGCCAATGGCGGCAATGAGTGGTCAGGCGTCGAGAAAATGTCGTTTGTGCGTTCATGCCGGTTGAATAGCAAGCCCCGTGCCGTTTAGTGATGAATGCGCGTCGGACACATTAGCGTTAGGTAGGAGTCAGGGCATGGCGGGAGTGATGGATTCGGTAAACCAGCGCACGCAGCTGGTCGGTCAGAATCGCCTGGAGCTGTTGTTGTTCCGTCTCGATGGCCAACAGTTGTATGGGATTAACGTGTTCAAGGTCCGTGAGGTGCTGCAATGCCCCAAGCTGACATTGATGCCCAAATCCAGTCCCGTCGTGTGCGGAGTGGCGAATATACGCGGAGCGACCATCCCGATTCTCGATCTGGCGATGGCCACCGGTTCCGGTGGGCTGCTGGATCAGAGCAATCCGTTTGTGATCATCACCGAGTACAACACCAAGACCCAGGGCTTCCTGGTGCGCTCGGTGGAACGCATCGTCAACATGAACTGGGAAGAGATCCATCCGCCACCCAAGGGCACCGGCCGCGATCACTACCTGACGGCGGTGACGCGGGTCGACAATCAGTTGGTGGAAATCATCGACGTGGAGAAAATTCTCGCCGAGGTGGCCCCGACTCCGGAAACCATTTCCGTGGGCGTGGTGGATGCCGAAACCCAGCACAAGGCGGTTTCGATGCGTGTGTTGACCGTCGATGACTCTTCGGTGGCACGCAAGCAGGTGACCCGGTGTCTGCAAACGGTCGGTGTCGAGGTGGTGGCGTTGAACGATGGGCGGCAGGCGCTGGATTACCTGCGCAACCTGGTCGATGAGGGCAAGAAGCCGGAAGAAGAGTTCCTGATGATGATTTCCGACATCGAGATGCCCGAGATGGATGGGTATACGCTGACGTCGGAAATCCGCGGCGATCCGCGCATGCAGAAGCTGCATATCATTCTGCATACCTCTTTATCCGGGGTTTTCAACCAGGCGATGGTCAAGAAAGTCGGCGCTGACGATTTTCTGGCCAAGTTCCGGCCCGATGACCTGGCTTCCCGGGTCGTCGACAGGATCAAGGCAGCAGAATAAAGGTCGGGCGCATTGTGCGCCCGGCAAATCAACACGATGAAAGAGGCGGTATCTTGTCTACGGGTAATTTGGATTTCGAACAGTTCCGGGTCTTCCTGGAAAAAGCCTGTGGCATCCTGCTTGGTGAAAACAAGCAATACTTGGTGTCTAGCCGTCTCAACAAATTGATGGAGCAACAGGGCCTCAAGTCGTTGGGTGAGCTGGTGCAGCGTATCCAGACCCAGCCGCGCAGCGGGTTGCGCGAAATGGTGGTGGACGCCATGACCACCAACGAAACCCTGTGGTTTCGCGATACCTATCCTTTCGAGGTGTTGAAGAACAAGGTCTTGCCAGCAGCCATCAAGGCCAGCCCCGGCCAACGCCTGCGGATCTGGTCGGCGGCCTGTTCGTCGGGGCAGGAGCCTTATTCCATTTCGATGTCCATTGACGAGTTCGAGCGAACCAACATCGGCCAGCTCAAGGGTGGCGTGCAAATTGTCGCCACCGACCTGTCCGGGACCATGCTCAATAACTGCAAGACGGGCGAGTACGACAGCCTGGCCATCGGCCGTGGCCTGTCGCCGGATCGCTTGCAACGCTACTTCGACACGAAAGGGCCGGGACGCTGGGTGGTCAAGGCGCCGATCAAGAACCGGGTGGAGTTTCGCTCGTTCAATCTGCTCGACAGCTATGCCAGCCTGGGCAAGTTCGACGTGGTGTTCTGCCGCAACGTGCTGATCTACTTCTCCGCCGAGGTGAAGAAAGACATCCTGTTGCGCATCCACGGCACCTTGAAGCCGGGCGGCTATCTGTTCCTCGGTGCTTCCGAGGCGCTGAACGGCTTGCCGGATCATTACCAGATGGTCCAGTGCAGCCCAGGCATCATCTACCAGGCGAAGTGATTTGCCGGTGTTGTCAAAAAAACGGGAGTCCTCACAGGCTCCCGTTTTTTGTGTCCGATTCTCTACCAAGTCACCGCCATCCCCTTGTGGGAGCGGGCTTGCTCGCGAAGGCGATCTAATAGAGACATTGATTGCGACTGACACACCGCTTTCGCGAGCAGGCCAGCTCCCACAATGTCCTTTGCCGACCTTGAAAAGCGGCAGAAAAGCGGCAGGTGAGCGGAAACCGATTGCCGCTTTTCTGGCATTGCCACCTTGCCGCTCCCCGCAAAGCCCCGATTTACGGGGTTTTGGAAAGTGGCACGACGCTTGCTATATCCATTCGTACGTACATTCTGGTCACCCAAAGGTTTCCGACATGAGCATCAGCTTCGATAAAGCGCTCGGTATCCACGAAAAGGCTTTGAGCTTCCGCGCCCAGCGTGCCGAAGTCCTGGCCAATAACATTGCCAACGCCGACACCCCGAACTACAAGGCGCGTGACCTGGATTTCTCCAAGGTGCTCGCCGAGCAGAGCGAGAAGACCAAGAATGGCCACTTTGCCCTGAACATGACCAACAACCGTCATATCGAGGCCGAAGGCCTGGGCAACGGCGACGAATCGCTGATGTATCGCACGCCGATGCAACCTTCGATCGACCAGAACACTGTGGACGCTCAACTGGAACAGTCCAACTACGCGGAGAACTCCGTGAACTTCCAGGCCAGCTTCACCCTGCTCAACAGCAAGTTCAAAGGGCTGGTATCGGCCCTGCGCGGAGAATAATTCATGTCGATCGCGAGCGTATTCAACATCGCCGGCAGTGCCATGAGTGCCCAGACCACTCGCCTGAACACCGTCGCCAGTAACATCGCCAACGCCGAGACCGTTTCGTCGAGCATCGACCAGACCTACCGCGCTCGTCACCCGGTGTTTGCCACCATGTTCCAGGGCGGCCAGTCCGGCGGCAGCGATTCGCTGTTCCAGGAGCAGGATGCGGCCGGGCAGGGCGTACAAGTGTTGGGCGTGGTCGAAGACCAGAGCAACCTTGAAGCACGTTATGAGCCGAACCATCCAGCGGCCGACGCCAAGGGCTATGTCTATTACCCGAACGTCAACGTCGTCGAGGAAATGGCCGACATGATTTCCGCCAGTCGTTCGTTCCAGACCAACGTCGAAATGATGAACACCGCCAAAACCATGATGCAGAAGGTCCTGACCCTCGGTCAGTGATAAGGGGCGAGTCACATGAGCGTCACCAACACTACCAGCGGTTTGAGCCTCAACGAGATTCTGGCCAACTCCTCGGTCAAGACCAACGCCACCACCGATGGCCTCGGCGGTGCGACCAAGGCGGCGACCGGCAACAAGGAGCTGGGTAAGGATGCGTTCCTGCAATTGCTCGTCACCCAGCTGAAAAACCAGAACCCGCTGGAGCCTCAGGACAACGGCGAATTCGTGGCTCAGTTGGCGCAGTTCAGCAGCCTGGAAGGTATCACCACGCTCAACGAAACCGTGAGCGGCATTGCCGGCAACTACAACTCGTCGCAGGCCCTGCAGGCTTCGTCTCTGGTGGGTCGCTCGGTCATCGCGCCCGGCGACAAGGCCGTGGTCGATACTTCCAAGAGCCTTAACGGCACGGTGGTGGTGCCGTCGGCAGTGTCCTCTCTCACCGTCAAGATCATGGACAAGGACGGCAAGACCGTCCGCACCATCGACCTGGGCAGCCAGAAGGCAGGCAACTCGGCGTTCATCTGGGACGGCAAGAACGACGCTGGCACGACGGTCGAATCGGGCACGTACACCTTCTCGGCCTCGACCACCATCGATGGCAAGGCCACGTCGCTGATCACCAACCTGCCGGCCACCGTCAGCAGCGTGACCATCAGCCAGACGGGCGGTGAGCTGATGCTCAACCTGGCCGGTCTGGGCAGCATTGCCCTGTCCAAAGTACAAACTATTGGTATGTAGAGCCGACTAACCGGCAAAAGGAGTCAACATGTCTTTCAACATCGGCCTTAGCGGTCTCTATGCAGCCAACAAACAGCTGGACGTGACCGGCAACAACATCGCCAACGTCGCGACCACCGGTTTCAAATCGTCCCGCGCGGAATTCGAAGACGTCTACTCGGCCACCAAACTGGGCTCGGGCAGCAAGACCGTCGGTAACGGCGTACGGCTGGCCAACGTTTCCCAGCAGTTCGGCCAGGGCGACGTCAACAACACCGGCAACGTGCTGGACATGGGCATCCAGGGTCAGGGCTTCTTTGTCCTGAGCAACGACGGTTCGCTGAGCTACACCCGTGCCGGTACCTTCAAGACCGACAAGGAAGGCTACATTACCAACAGCGATGGCACTGCGAAGCTGCAGGGCTATGGCGTGGATGCCAACGGCAAGATCCAGAACGGCATCCTGACCGACCTGCGCATCGACACCTCCAACCTGCCGCCGACCGCTACCAGCCTGGTTTCGTCGACCATCAACCTGAACTCGACGGCGACGCCGATCACCGCGGCGTTCAATCCGACCGACACGGCAACGTACACCAAGCAGTTCTCTACCCCGATCTACGACACCCAGGGCAACCAGCATGCCATGGACCAATACATGGTCAAGACAGGTAGCAACACCTGGAATGTCTATACCTTGATCGATGGTCGTAACCTCAACGGCAGCGTGCCGACCACGACCGGCGCCACCGCGCCAGTCCCTTCGACCATGACTTTCGACTCCAGTGGCAAGCTGCTTCAGGTCAGCACGCCTCCGGCGACGATCAACAGCGATCTGGTCTTGACCGGTTGGGTGCCAGGCACCGTGACCAACGGCGTATGGGCCCCAAATGGCGCCGCAAGCGCGCCAACCATCACGATCTCCATGGCCAACACCACCCAATTCAACGCCGACACCGCGCGGTCGCTCCCGGTCCAGAACGGTTACGCCACCGGTCAGATCACCAACCTGACCATCGATGGCAGCGGTGTATTGCTGGCCAACTTCAGCAACAACCAGACCAAGCCGATTGGCCAGCTCGCGCTCGCCAGCTTCACCAACGAGCAAGGTCTGCAACCGGTAGGCGGCACCAGCTGGAAGGAAACCTTCTCCTCGGGCATCCCGGCCTACGATGCCCCGACCACCGGCACCCTGGGTTCGATCGTGTCCAACGCTCTGGAAGAGTCCAACGTCAACCTGACCAACGAACTGGTTGAACTGATCAAGGCGCAGAGCAACTATCAGGCGAACGCCAAGACCATCTCCACCCAGAGCACCATCATGCAGACCATCATTCAGATGACTTGATGTCGATGGTTGCTTGAAACGATGTACAAGAAGCCCCTCAAGAGAGGGGCTTTTTCATGGGCGTGTTTTTGTGCTGTCAGTTGCGGCCTCATCGCGGGCAAGCCTTGCTCCCACAGAGGATTGAGGACGAGAGCAGGATCCATGACCATCCCGAGACCCTGTGGGAGCAAGGCTTGCCCGCGATGAGGCCAGCACAGGCGCCAACTTTCTCCAGGCAAAAGAAAACCCCCGATAAACCAGCAGTCTATCGGGGGCTTCTTTTCACCAGGCGCCTATCAGCGCCCACCCGCTCAGCTTATTGGCAAGCTTCGCAATCCGGCTCGTCGATGGCGCAGGCCTTTGGCACTGGCGCAGGTCCTGCCGGAGCGGCCAGGACCGAGTCGTCACCGTGGTTGCCGCCAGCGGAAACCGCGTTCAGCTTGCCGGTGTTGATGGTGGACTTCTCGGTGCTGGTGGCGGCCAGGGCGCGGAGGTAGTAGGTGGTCTTCAGACCACGGTACCAGGCCATGCGGTAAGTCACGTCCAGCTTCTTGCCCGAAGCGCCGGCGATGTACAGGTTCAGCGACTGAGCCTGGTCGATCCACTTCTGGCGACGGCTGGCGGCGTCGACGATCCAACGGGCCTCCACTTCGAACGCGGTGGCATAGAGCTCCTTGAGCTCCTGCGGGATGCGTTCGATCTGTTGCACCGAACCGTCGTAGTACTTCAGGTCGTTGATCATGACCGAGTCCCACAGGCCGCGGGCCTTGAGGTCGCGGACCAGGTACGGGTTGATCACGGTGAACTCGCCCGACAGGTTCGATTTCACATAGAGGTTCTGGTAGGTCGGTTCGATCGACTGCGACACGCCGGTAATGTTGGCGATGGTGGCGGTCGGTGCGATGGCCATGATGTTGGAGTTGCGGATGCCTTTCTGTACGCGGGCACGAACCGGGGCCCAGTCCAGGCTTTCGGTCAGGTCGACGTCGATGTATTTCTCGCCACGGGACTCGATCAGGATCTGTTGCGAATCCAGTGGCAGGATGCCCTTGGACCACAGCGAGCCCTGGAACGTCTCGTAGGCACCGCGCTCGTCGGCCAGGTCGCAGGAAGCCTGGATCGCGTAGTAGCTGACCGCTTCCATGGACTTGTCGGCGAACTCGACGGCAGCGTCGGAACCGTACGGGATGTGCTGCAGGTACAGCGCGTCCTGGAAGCCCATGATGCCCAGGCCGACCGGACGGTGCTTGAAGTTGGAGTTCTTCGCCTGTGGCACCGAGTAGTAGTTGATGTCGATCACGTTGTCGAGCATGCGCACGGCGGTGTTCACGGTGCGTTGCAGCTTGGCGGTGTCCAGCTTGCCGTCGACGATGTGGTTCGGCAGGTTGATCGAGCCCAGGTTGCAGACCGCGATCTCGTCCTTGTTGGTGTTCAGGGTGATCTCGGTGCACAGGTTCGAGCTGTGAACCACGCCTACGTGCTGCTGCGGGCTGCGCAGGTTGCACGGGTCCTTGAAGGTCAGCCATGGGTGGCCGGTCTCGAACAGCATCGAGAGCATTTTGCGCCACAGGTCCTTGGCCTGGACGACCTTGAACAACTTGATCTTGTTGTACTCGGTCAGGGCTTCGTAATACTCGTAGCGCTCTTCGAAGGCCTTGCCGGTCAGGTCGTGCAGGTCCGGCACTTCGGATGGCGAGAACAGGGTCCACTTGCCGTCGTCGAAGACGCGCTTCATGAACAGGTCCGGGATCCAGTTGGCGGTGTTCATGTCGTGGGTACGACGACGATCGTCACCGGTGTTCTTGCGCAGCTCGATGAACTCTTCGATGTCCATGTGCCAGGTTTCCAGGTAGGCACAGACCGCGCCCTTGCGCTTGCCGCCCTGGTTGACCGCCACGGCGGTGTCGTTGACCACCTTGAGGAATGGCACGACGCCCTGGGACTTGCCGTTGGTGCCCTTGATGTACGAGCCCAATGCGCGAACCGGGGTCCAGTCGTTGCCCAGGCCGCCAGCGAATTTCGACAGCATGGCGTTGTCGTGGATGGCGCCGTAGATGCCCGACAAGTCGTCCGGAACGGTGGTCAGGTAGCAGCTCGACAACTGTGGACGCAGGGTACCGGCGTTGAACAGGGTCGGGGTCGACGCCATGTAGTCGAAGGACGACAGCAGGTTGTAGAACTCGATGGCTCGGTCTTCTTTCTGCTTCTCTTCGATGGCCAGGCCCATGGCTACGCGCATGAAGAAGATCTGCGGCAGTTCGAAGCGCACGCCGTCCTTGTGAATGAAGTAACGGTCGTACAGGGTCTGCAGGCCCAGGTAGGTGAACTGCTGGTCGCGCTCGTGATCGATGGCCTTGCCGAGTTTTTCCAGGTCGAAGGACGCCAGGACCGGGTTCAGCAATTCGTATTCGATACCCTTGGCGACGTAGGCCGGCAGGGCCTTGGCGTACAGGTCGGCCATTTCGTGGTGGGTCGCGCTCTCGGCGACACCCAGGAAGCCCAGGCCTTCGGCACGCAGGGTGTCCATCAGCAAGCGGGCGGTCACGAAGGAGTAGTTCGGCTCGCGTTCCACCAGGGTCCGCGCGGTCATCACCAGAGCGGTGTTGACGTCTTTCAGTGCGACGCCGTCATAGAGGTTCTTCAGGGTTTCGCGCTGGATCAGCTCGCCGTCGACTTCTTCCAGGCCCTCGCAGGCCTCGGTGACGATGGTGTTCAGGCGACCCATGTCCAGCGGCGCCAGGCTGCCGTCGGCGCGGGCGATGCGGATCGATGGGTGAGCCTGTACCGGTGCGTCGGCCGGGGCGCGGGTGGCACGCTCCTTGGCGCGGGAATCACGATAGATCACGTAGTCGCGGGCCACTTTCTGCTCGCCGGCACGCATCAGGGCCAGTTCGACCTGGTCCTGGATTTCTTCGATGTGGATGGTGCCGCCCGACGGCATGCGACGCTTGAAGGTCGCGGTGACCTGTTCGGTCAGGCGGGCCACGGTGTCGTGGATGCGCGACGAGGCGGCAGCGGTGCCGCCCTCAACTGCAAGAAACGCTTTGGTGATGGCGACGGTGATCTTGTCATCGGTGTAAGGAACGACAGTGCCGTTACGCTTGATCACACGCAGTTGGCCGGGCGCGGTGGCGGCCAGATCCGGGGTCGAATCGGCGGCCAGCGGCGCGGTGCCCTGCGGGTTCTCGCGAGTTGTGTCGGTGTGCATGGGTGTCTCCACGTTCTCTATGTTTGTTTGGGCACCTTTACGGTGCCCACCGTTCCGTCCTGAAGCACTACAACCGACTGATGTCGGGCATAACAACTTCGGGACAGTAGGAAGCAGGGCCCAGGGGCCGCTTCCATCCGAAGTTCTGGGTTGCGAGCCTGGGCTCGAAACCGGGTTGCAGGGGGTGGCAGTAATGGACTGCAACACCCGTACCGTTTCGGTCGTTTCGACCGTTGAAACAGTGGCCATCCGCAGGGGGCGGTCTGGTCTTGGGGAAACACGATGTTTCAAGTGGAAAGAGGCACGAAAAGCGCTTGAATTCTCTGTCCGACTTGTGTTTGGTTTTTGGCTTAAACCCCTACATGTAGGGGTTTTTTCGCAGCGGGCTACAAGATAATGCGTTTTGGGGGAGGAATGCAACGTACTACCTGTGGATAAGCCTGTGCGTAATTTGTGTGCGAAACCGGGAACTGCGCTGTAGGCCGCGACCTTGCTGGAGCGGGCTTTTTTTCATCGTTTTCGAGGCCCTGAAAACAGGCCTGTCGATTTTTGCGGGCGCGGACATTACCACACAAATCCTGCTCGACCGAACGCATTTGTCCGCTTGTTTTCCAGGCACGCGCCGTTTATACAATCGGCCCGTGCGTTGGCATGCTTATCCTCTTTTAACATGACAGAAAGAGGTGAGGCAGCACCCAACCTAATGTGGGAGCACTGCGTCTTTCCTTATCAGATACTGACCTTAAGAGGCCCCCAGTGGAACAAGAAGCCTGGCAGGTATTGATCGTCGAGGATGACCAGCGTCTGGCCGAGCTGACCCGTGACTATCTGGAAAGCAACGGGCTGCGTGTCGCCCTTGAAGGCGACGGTGCGGTGGCGGCCCAGCGGATCATCGCCGAGCAGCCGGACCTGGTGATCCTCGACCTGATGCTGCCCGGCGAAGACGGTCTGAGCATCTGCCGCAAGGTGCGCGAGCAGTACGACGGGCCGATTCTGATGCTCACGGCCCGCACCGATGACACCGATCAGATCCAGGGTCTGGATCTGGGAGCGGACGATTATGTCTGCAAACCGGTGCGTCCTCGGGTATTGCTGGCGCGCATCCAGGCTTTGTTGCGGCGCAGCGAGCCAGCCGAGCCCAACCCGCAAAAGCCACGGCGCCTGCAATTTGGCCCGTTGGTGGTGGACAACGCCTTGCGCGAGGCCTGGTTGCAGGGCAGCGGCATCGAACTGACCAGCGCCGAGTTCGATCTGTTGTGGCTACTGGTTTCCAATGCCGGACGCATCCTGTCCCGAGAGGAAATCTTCACTGCCTTGCGCGGCATCGGCTATGACGGCCAGGACCGTTCCATCGACGTTCGGATCTCCCGCATTCGTCCCAAGATCGGCGATGACCCGGACCATCCACGGTTGATCAAGACCATTCGCAGCAAAGGCTACCTGTTCGTTCCCGAAGCTTGCGTAGACCCGACGCCGTGAATTCGATCTTTCTGCGCATCTATGGCGGCATGTGCGCTGCACTGGTGCTGGTGGCAGTCCTCGGTGTGCTGGCGCTGCATCTGCTCAACCAGACCCGTGGCGAGCAGTATCGCGAACGCCTGGCCCACGGCACGTTTTCCCTGATGGCCGATAACCTGCGGCCAATGAACGATACCGAACGCCGCCGTGCGCTGTTGTTGTGGGAGCGACTGCTGGGGATTCCCCTGGCGTTGCGCACGTTCGCCCAGACCGATCTGGACCTTGGCCAGCGCACCCGCGTATTGCGCGGGCAGGCGTTGGTGGAGCAGACCGGCCCTCACGCGGCGAAGGTCTATCGACTAGTCAGCGACGGCGAGAAATTGATGCTGATGGGCGAGGTCCGGCAGATCAGCGAACAGTTGGCCCGTGCCACTATTTATCTGCTGGCCGACGAACTGGTGCGCTACCCCGTGTCCGAACAACCCGCACGGCTTGCCCAGCTCAAGCAGGACAAGGGCTTTGGTTTCGACCTTCGACTGATGACCGTCGACCAGGTGGACATGGACGAAGACCAGCGACGCCGCGTTTCCGAGGGCGATACCGTGATGGCCCTGGGCAAGGACGGCGATTCGATCCGGGTGTTCGCCGGCCTGGTCGGTACGCCGTGGGTGCTGGAGATCGGCCCGCTGTACCAGATGAACCCTTATCCGCCGCAATGGCTGGTATTGATCGCGGTGCTGGGGTTGAGCCTGATCGGTTTGATCGTTTACCTGTTGGTGCGCCAGCTGGAGCGGCGCCTGCGGGGTCTGGAGTCGGCTGCCACCCAGATCGCCCAGGGCAGTCTGGAAACCCGCGTACCGACCCGTGGCGCCGACTCGGTTGGGCGATTGGCCGCGGCGTTCAACGGCATGGCCGAGCACCTGCAACAATTGCTGGCGATCCAGCGCGAGCTGGTGCGTGCGGTGTCCCATGAGCTGCGCACACCGGTGGCGCGCCTGCGCTTCGGCCTGGAAATGATCGGCAGCGCCACCACCGCCCAGGCTCGTGAAAAATACCTGGCGGGGATGGACCACGACATCGAGGACCTGGATCGGTTGGTGGACGAAATGCTGACCTATGCACGGCTGGAGCAGGGCTCCCCGGCGCTGAATTTCCAGCGAGTGGACCTCGATGCGCTGGTCAATCAAGTGATCGAGGAGCTGGGCCCGCTCAGGCCGGGCATCACGGTGGAACGCGGTCTCTGTCTTTCGGCCGCCGATTGCGACGATGCCTGGGTCGAGGCAGAGCCGCGCTTTTTGCATCGCGCCTTGCAGAACCTGGTGAGCAACGCCATGCGCCACGCCCGGTCACGAGTGACGGTGAGTTATCAGGTGGGGCAGTTGCGTTGTCGAGTGGACGTCGAGGACGATGGGCCTGGCGTGCCGGAGGCAGCATGGGAGCGGGTATTCAAGCCCTTCCTGCGGCTGGACGATAGCCGTGCCCGTGCTTCGGGCGGTCATGGACTGGGGCTGTCGATCGTGCGACGGATCATCCACTGGCATGACGGCCGGGCGTTGGTCGGCAAGAGCAAAAGCCTGGGGGGGGCCTGTTTCAGCTTGAGTTGGCCGAGGCATCAGGACCGGTCTTGAGTCATGTAGTTGCCTGCTCGCGATGAGGCACTAAAGAGCACTACAAGACTCAGGCCCTGACCCCCACCAGACTCAACAATTGTCCATCCTTCACCCCGAACTGCCCCTGCAGTTCACTGCCGTGGCGCCACTCGCTCGATAGATCGGTCAGCAACCGCAGCCGCACCTGACCATCGTGGCTCCATTCCAGTACCTCGGCATGTTCGAAGTAGAAACGCTGGCCGACGATCGGATACAGCGCCTTGAACAGGCTTTCCTTCACTGAAAAGGTCAAGGTGACCAGCAGCGCCCGGTCATCCTGTCGGGTAGTGGCCATGCGCAGCAATTCCGCCGGTGTGAGGATTTCACCCGCCAGACGCTCGGCCCGTTCCGGGTCGAGCAGGTTTTCCAGGTCCATTCCCAGCCCTCGCCAGTGATCCTTGTGCGCGACAATGGCGGCGGCCCGCCCGGTGCTGTGGGTGATCGAGCCGCTGATGTGGGCTGGCCACACCGGGGCGCGGTCTTCGCCGATGGCCGGTACGCAACCCTGACCGTCCAGCCGGTGCAGGGCGGCCCGGGCGCAGATCCGTCCGGCGAGGAATTCGGCCTGCCGCTTGGCGACCGAACGCTGGATACTCGCGGGTGGTTCGATGGCACTGCGCAGGAAGTCATCCGCGGTCAGCAACAATGGATCAAAGCAGGTACTGAGCAGAATCGTATGAGGCAGGACGTCGGGCAGCAGCCAATGTTCATCCAGAGGCGAGCAGCAGGCGGGAAGGGCGGGGAGTCGGTTCATGCCGGGCATTTTGCCGGGTTGGCCTGACGCTGGGTAGAGGGCAAATCCGGTACAGGTTTGTGGCTGTGGGAGCAAGGCTTGCTCCCACAGGGGGCAGGTTACAACCTCAGCCAAAGATTTTCTTGAAGAACGCCTGCATATCCGCCCAGGACTTGTCATCGGCCGCCTTGTTATAGCCAATGTCCGGCCCACCATGTCCACCGTGGCTCAGGCGGTCGGCATCCGGATTGCTGAAACCGTGCTTGGCGCCTTCCAGGCTGACGAACTTGTAGTCGGCGCCGGCCTTGTCCATTTCGGTCTTGAAGGCGGTGACGTTGTCTTCGGTGACCATGCTGTCCAGTGCGCCATGTTCGACCAGCACCTTGGCCTTGACGCTGCCGGGGCTGGCCGGAGTATTGGTCACCAGCGCGCCATGGAAACTCACCACGCCGGCCAGTGGCACGCCCTGGCGCGCTGCATCCAGCACCACCTTGCCACCGAAGCAATAGCCGATGGCGGCGAGTTTGTCCGGATCGGTCTGGGGCTGTTTCTTGAGCAGGTCGAGCCCGGCCTGGAATCGCGCGCTGGTCGCCTTGGCGTCCTTGAGCGCCGCTTGCATGAAGGCCATGGCGTCCTTGGGATGCTCGGTGTTCTTGCCTTCGCCATACATGTCGATGGCCAGGGCGCTGTAGCCCAGGCCTGCCAGATCGCGAGCCCGGCGCTTGGCGTAGTCGTTCAGCCCCCACCATTCGTGCACTACCACCACCCCTGGGCGCGGGCCCTTGATGGCGTCATCGTAAGCGTAGTAACCGATCAGCTTCGTGCCGTCGGCACTGGTGTAGGGAATCTCCTGGGTCTGGATGGCGGCGTGGCTCGCCCCGCTGAAAGCCAGAAGTAAGACAGCAAATAACCTGCGCATGACGGATCTCCATGAAAAGTGGTTTGCACGACTGAGAGTGGACACTCTAGCCGATTCGTTCAGCACTGGTTCAGAGAACGTTCAAGGGGTGTTCAGGGACCGTTGGTTAACGTGGCTTCGACTTCACCACACACCACGTTGCAGAGGAACCTGAACATGATCCGGATGAAAAAACTGCTGTTGGCTTTCACCGTTCTGGGCGCCAGCGCCATGGCCCATGCCGACGATAACTTCGCCAGCCTGACCCTCGGCCAGACCAGCGACAAGGTCAAGAAGTCCAGTGCCCTGGACCAGGCCCTGAACAATCCGAACGCCGACGGCGTGATCGGCAAGGACACCACCTATGGCCTGCGCCTGGGCAAGCAGAACGACCAGGGTCGTTACTACGCCACCTATGACAATGTCTCGGGCACCCACAACGGCATCAAATTGCGCCAGGAAAACCTGCTGGGCAGCTACGATGTGTTCTACCCGGTCACCGGCAGTACCAAGCTGTTCGGCGGCGGTACGGCGGGCCTGACCAAGCTGACCCAGGATTCTCCCGGTTTCAGCCGCGACAGCGACATTGGCTACGCAGTAGGCTTGCAGGCGGGCGTCCTGCAACAGGTATCGAAAAACACGGCGGTGGAATTGGGTTACCGTTACCTGCGTAGTAATGCCAGCACCGAGATGAGCCCGCACGGTGGCGACAAGGTGGGCTCGCTGGACCTGACCAGCAGCGCCCAGACGTACCTGTCCGCCAGCTATATGTTCTGAGCGGGTGATGGATGCCGGATCGGTCGAACACGATCCGGCGCCTTCGTTGAGGTGCGCAGTGCCGTTTGAATCTGCCTGGGGAGAGGCTCCATGAAATTACTGGTCGTCGAAGACGAAGCGTTGTTGCGTCACCACCTGCGGACCCGACTGAACGACAGCGGCCACGTAGTGCAGGCCGTGGTCAACGCCGAGGAGGCCTTGTATCAGGTCCGTGAATTCAATCATGACCTGGCGGTGATCGACCTTGGGCTGCCGGGCATCAGTGGGCTGGAGCTGATCCGCCGGCTGCGCGCCCAGGACAAGGCATTCCCGATCCTGATCCTCACGGCTCGCGGCAACTGGCAGGACAAGGTCGAAGGCCTGGCCGCCGGGGCCGATGACTACGTGGTCAAGCCGTTTCAGTTCGAGGAACTGGAGGCGCGATTGAACGCGCTGTTGCGTCGCTCCAGTGGTTTTACCCAGTCGACCATCACCGCCGGCCCGCTGTTGCTCGACCTCAATCGCAAGCAGGCGTCACTGGGCGAGGAGCCGCTGGCCTTGACGGCCTATGAATACCGCATCCTGGAATACCTGATGCGCCATCACCAGCAGGTGGTGGCCAAGGACCGCTTGATGGAGCAGCTTTATCCCGATGACGACGAGCGCGATCCCAATGTCATCGAAGTGCTGGTAGGGCGCCTGCGGCGCAAGCTGGAAGCGCCGGCTGGATTCAAGCCAATCGACACCGTGCGCGGTCTGGGCTACCTATTCAACGAGCGCTGCCAGTGATTCGTTCGCTTCGGCTGCGCTTGATGCTGGCCGCCATGACTCTGGCGGTGCTGTTCATGCTGGCGTTGCTGCCGGCCATGCAAGGCGCGTTCAGCCTGGCCTTGCAAGAGTCCATCGAGCAACGTCTGGCGTCGGACGTGACCACGCTGATTTCTGCCGCCCGGGTGGAAAACAATCGATTGAAGATGCCCGAGCAACTGCCGGACGAGCGCTTCAACCTCGCCGATGCGCGCCTGCTGGGCTACATCTATGACCGCGATGGGCGGCTGGTCTGGCGGTCGAAGGCCACCCGGGAAGAAAACATCAACTACACCCCGCGCTACGACGGCCAGGGCAATCAGTTCGCGCGCATCCGCGAAAACGATGGCCAGGAGTTTTTCGTCTATGACGTCGAGATCAAGCTGCTCGGTGGCCAGAACGCGGCATTCAGTATCGTTACCCTGCAACCGGTTCGTGACTACGAAATCACCCTGCAGGGGTTGCGGGACAATCTTTACCTGGGCTTCGGTGCCGCATTGCTGGTATTGCTGGCGCTATTGTGGATCGGCCTGACCTGGGGCCTTCGGGCCTTGCGACGCTTGAGCCAGGAGCTGGATGAAATCGAAAGCGGGGCCCGGGAAAGCCTCAGTACCGAACACCCTCGGGAACTGCTGCGCCTGACCGGCTCTCTCAACCGCTTGTTGCACAGCGAACGCGAGCAGCGCAGTCGTTATCGTGACTCCCTCGATGACTTGGCCCACAGCCTGAAGACGCCACTGGCGGTGCTGCAGGGCGTCAGCGAGGACATGGCCCGGCGCCCCGAGGAGCGTGGGCAGGCTTGGGTGCTTCAGACCCAGATCGAGCGCATGAGCCAGCAGATCGGTTACCAGTTGCAACGTGCCAGCTTGCGCAAGAGCGGGCTGGTGCGCCATCAGGTGCGCTTGCGTCCAGTGCTGCAGAGCCTTTGCGACACCTTGGACAAGGTTTATCGCGATAAGCGGGTCAACGTTGTCTTCGACTTGCCGGAGCAATGTCATGTGCCGATTGAGCAGGGGGCCTTGCTGGAGATGCTGGGCAACCTGTTGGAAAACGCCTATCGGCTGTGCCTGGGGGAAATACGAGTCAGCGTGCACCAGATCCAGGGCGGCATCGAACTGTGCGTCGAGGATGACGGGCCGGGCGTACCGCCGGATCAACGCGCGCGGATCCTGCAACGTGGCGAGCGGCTGGATCGCCAGCATCCCGGGCAGGGGATCGGTCTGGCGGTGGTCAAGGACATTATCGAGAGCTATGGCGCTACATTGACCCTGGGAGATTCGGAACTGGGCGGGGCGGCGTTCCGGATTCATTTTCCGATGGCATGATCGGATGTTCCGCTGGGTACAGACGCCGCAGGAGGGCGGCCCTGTTTAATTTTCCTGCTCCCGATAGGCCCCCGGCGTCACCCCCGTCCATTTCTTGAACGCCCGATGAAACGCCGATGGTTCGGAGAACCCCAGTTGCTCGGCAATCTGCTGCAAGGACAGATCCGCCCGCCCTAAATGGTAGATGGCGATATCCCGCCGCAGCTGATCCTTGAGTTCCTGGAAGCTGGTACCTTCCTCCCGCAGATGCCGTCGCAGCGTCTGGGGACTGATGTGCAGATGATGGGCGACAGTGTCCAGGTCCGGCCAGCGAAGGGTGTCGCGGCTGAGCAGGCGGCGCAATTGGCTGCTCAGGCTGTGCCCGTCGTCGGGGCGGGACAGCAGGTCGGCGGGAGAGCGTTCCAGAAAGCGTTTGAGGGTTCTTTCGTCCTGGAGCAGCGGCATGTCCAGGTAACGGCTGTGAAACAACAGGCTGGTGTGTGGGGCCCCGAACACCAGTGGGCAGGGGAACAGCAAATCGTACTCGGCCCCATGGGCGGGCTTGGGATAGCCGAAGGTCGCTTGTTCCAGGCCGATCCGCTGACCGATCAGCCAACTGCCCAGGCGATGCCAGGTCACCAGCAGGCTTTCGGTGAGGAAATGATCCGGGTCCCACAGCGTCGACTCGTCCAGCACAAGGCGCACGCGTTCCCCTTCGTTCACCAGCGCCAGGTCCGGCCCGTCGGGGAACAGACTGTAGAACAACAGGCCGCGCTGCAAGGCACTGGCCAGGTTGCGGCAGTGGATCAGCGCATGGCACATCATGGCAAAAGTCCCGGGTTTGCTGCGGGCCTTGCCGAAGCCCAGGTATTCATCGTCCATAGCCAGCCAGAGCGCCTGCAGCAGGCGGGCGAACTGCTCTGGCGCAATGCGTGCCCGCGGCTCATCCAGCAGTTCGAGGCTGATGCCGGACTGTTGCAGGACGGGTAAATAGTCGAACCCTTGTCGACGGGCGCCGCCCAGTGCTGCGCGGGCGAAATGGCTGGCGATCGTGCGTTGGCGCATGGCATCCATCCGTGTGTTAGGCGACCGATGGTAGCAGGGCGCCCCGGCTCGACAAGGCGGATATCCGCCAAATTCCGGGATGCGAACGGAGCGTGAGGCGGAAATCCGCCATCTTGTGAAGGGCTGTTTATCTTTTGAATATTTATGGAACCCGTCTGCCATGCAGGCTGTAGGGGTTTTCGCAAAAATGGCACGGGCTTTGCGATGCAGTACGTAGGTCTGCTGCGTGCAGCCGCCAAAAACAAATCCCTCCAGTGCAGGAGGGTTCGCAAAGGTGAGGTTTCGTTGATGACAGGTGGATGTCGTCACACGGGACGCTTGAGGAAGGTTTGCCATGACGACTCGTCAGCCACTGTACAAATCCCTGTATTTCCAGGTGATCGTAGCCATTGCCATCGGTATTTTGCTCGGCCACTTCTACCCACAGACCGGTGTGGCCCTCAAGCCGTTCGGTGACGGGTTCATCAAACTGATCAAAATGGTCATCGCCCCCATCATCTTCTGTACGGTCGTCAGCGGTATCGGCGGCATGCAGAACATGAAGTCGGTCGGCAAGACCGGCGGCTACGCGTTGCTGTACTTCGAAATCGTCTCCACCATCGCCCTGTTGATCGGTCTGGTCGTGGTCAACGTTGTGCAACCGGGTAATGGCATGCACATCGATGTAACGACTCTGGACACCAGCAAGATCGCCGGTTTCATCTCGGCCGGTAAAGATCAGAGCATCGTTGCTTTCATCCTCAACGTGATCCCGAACACCATCGTCGGCGCGTTTGCCAACGGTGACATCCTGCAAGTGCTGATGTTCTCGGTACTCTTCGGTTTTGCCCTGCATCGCCTGGGCGCCTACGGCAAGCCGGTGCTGGACTTCATCGATCGCTTCGCCCACGTGATGTTCATCATCATCAACATGATCATGAAACTGGCTCCCATCGGTGCTTTCGGTGCCATGGCGTTCACCATCGGTGCCTACGGTGTCGGTTCGCTGGTGCAGCTGGGTCAGCTGATGATCTGCTTCTACATCACCTGCATCGTGTTCGTACTGGTGGTGCTGGGTGCCATTTGCCGCGCCCATGGTTTCAGCATCATCAAGCTGGTGCGCTACATCCGTGAAGAGCTGCTGATCGTGCTGGGCACTTCCTCGTCGGAATCGGCACTGCCTCGCATGCTGATCAAGATGGAGCGTCTGGGTGCCAAGAAGTCGGTCGTAGGTCTGGTGATTCCGACCGGCTACTCGTTCAACCTCGACGGTACCTCGATCTACCTGACCATGGCGGCGGTGTTCATTGCCCAGGCCACCGACACCCAGATGGACCTCACTCACCAGATCACCCTGCTGCTGGTGCTGCTGCTGTCGTCCAAAGGTGCTGCGGGCGTGACCGGCAGTGGCTTCATCGTGCTGGCGGCTACCCTGTCGGCGGTAGGCCATCTGCCAGTAGCCGGTCTGGCGCTGATCCTGGGTATCGACCGCTTCATGTCCGAAGCCCGCGCTTTGACCAACCTGGTGGGCAACGCAGTCGCCACCGTCGTGGTTGCCAAGTGGGTCAAGGAGCTGGACGAAGACCAGCTGCACGCCGAACTGGCTTCCGGTGGCCGCGGCATCTCCGATGTACGTGAAGATGATGAGCAGATCGCGGCGGCGCAGATCGCGGCGGCTGAATCCTCGGCTCCAGGCGTTGTGAAGTAATCTTCAAGCTGCAATGAAAAAACCCGCTTCGGCGGGTTTTTTATTGGCGATCGATCTTCCCCGCGCTGTGGGAGCAAAGCTTGCTCGCGATACAGGCGCTGCGATTCTGAATGAGACCGCATCAACTTCATCGCGGGCAAGCCTTGCTCCCACCGTCACTTCTCGCTACCGAGCCTTTACTTGCCTGAGCGCAATGGTCATTCCCGGCGACATTTGCGGTAATTGCCCCATCGCCCACCCCTGCCTAGTCTTTGCTGATCATCCAGCGGAGATCGTCCATGCAAGGCCCATTGGCATCGCTCAAGGTGCTCGACTTCTCGACGCTGTTGCCCGGCCCATTCGCCTCCTTGTTGTTGGCGGACATGGGCGCCGAGGTGTTGCGTATCGAGTCGCCGACCCGTCCGGATCTCTTACGGATAATGCCGCCCCATGATCAGGGCGTCTCCGCCAGTCATGCCTACCTCAACCGCAACAAGCGCAGCCTGGCGCTGGACCTCAAGCAGCCGGCGGCACTGGAAATCATCAAGCGGCTGCTCGGCGAGCACGACATTCTCCTGGAACAGTTTCGCCCCGGTGTGATGGAGCGGCTGGGCCTGGGGTATGAGGCCCTGAAAGCAATCAATCCGCGGCTGATCTACGTGTCGATTACCGGCTACGGCCAGACCGGTCCCTACCGGGAGCGTGCCGGACACGACATCAATTACCTCGCCCTGACGGGGCTTTCCAGCTACACGGGGCGTGCCGACAGCGGCCCGCTGCCGTTGAGCATCCAGGCGGCAGACATTGCCGGTGGTTCGCTGCACGGGGTCATCGGGCTGTTGGCGGCGGTGATCGCGCGGCAACACAGCGGGCAGGGCCAGCACCTGGATGTGAGCATGGCCGATTGTGCCTTCAGCCTGAACGCGCTGGCCGGCGCCGGTTACCTGGCCTGCGATGTGTTGCCGGCCCGGGAAAACCAGATGCTCAACGGCGGCAGCTTCTACGACTATTACCGGACCCGGGATGGCCGCTGGATGTCAGTGGGCAGCCTGGAGCCAGCCTTTATGCAGGCGCTGTGCGAGGCACTTGGACGGTCGGAACTGGCGGTCCATGGGCTCGATCCCGCGCAGCAATATCTGCTCAAACAGGGATTGCAAGCCGAGTTCGAAAAACGCGATTTCGCCGAGCTGTGTGAGTTGTTCGCCGCAGTCGATGCCTGCGTCGAACCGGTGCTGAGCCTGGAGGAGGCCCTTGCGCATCCGCAGTTGCGGGCCAGGGAAGTGGTCACCCAAGTGCCCCGAGGCGATGGTTCGAGCCAGGCGCAGATGGCCTGTCCGTTGAAGTTCTCGGAGGGGCTGCCCGAACCCCGGCACATAGGCGTGGAGCTGGGAGCGCATACGGATCAGGTGTTGGGGGAGTTGGGGTTTAGTGTTGAGAGGATTGCTCGATTGCGCGGTGACAAGGTGATTTTGTAGTGTTTTTTCAGGGCGTCATCGCGAACAGACTCGCCCTCACACTGGATCTATGGCGTTCAGAAATCCCCGGTGGGAGCGAGCCTGCTCGCGATGGGGCCGGCCCAGCCCCCAAAAAAACAAGCTATTCCACCCGCGTCTCCCCACTGAATACCAACGTCCCCCGACAGCTGCGGCACAAGTACCGTCGCCCCTGGCGGACCAGGCTGTGGCGTTGGGCCGAGAACGGAAAGTCGTTGGCGTCGCAGGGGCATTTGTAGATGTAACGAGTCACGCTGCGGCGTTTGACTTCGTAGGTGTGGCAACGGTTGGGCGGCAGTTCGTACACCCCGCGCATGATCAGTTGCCATTCCTCGCCATGGGGCTGGATACGTTCGCCAAATAACTGATGGGCGATCAGGTGGGCGACTTCGTGGGCGACGGTCTGCTTGAGGAAGTCTTCGGCGTTTTCGCGGTACAGCTGCGGGTTGAAGCGCAGCAGGTTTTCATGCAAATGCGCGACACCGGCTTTCTGACCGCGCAACTTGAAGCTGACCACGGGGCGTTTGAAAGGACGTTTGAAAAAGGATTCGGCTTGTTGGTAACACTCTTCGACGCGGGTATTGAGTTGCTCGAGCATGCTTTACGGGTCTCCAGAATCCCGAGTATGCCGCAAGCGCCGGCCGTTGCGAATCGCCTGGGCGCCCAGTGGTCGTTTCGGCCGTTGCACACACAGGAAGGCCGCCTTGCGGCGGCCTGTATTGGCAGATCCTGTTTTTATAGGCGAGTCTTGGTGTCAGTTGGTGTAGACCGGGCCGACGCCCAGCCCCCAGACGATCACCGTGAATGCCATGATGGCGACCAGCACCACCAGGCCGACGGCGAGCACCGAACTGGAAAACAGGAACCCTTCGTCCTGAGGAATGTTCATGAACGTGGGCAAGCCTACATACAGCAGATAGACCGTGTAGCAGATGGCCGCCGTGCCGACGATCATCCCCAGCCACATGTGCGGGTAGAGCGCTGCCAAGCCACCGATGAATAGCGGTGTCGCGGTGTAAGTGGCGAACGCGACGCAACGGGCCAGGCTCGGATTGGCATCATAGGTACGGGCCATCCAGTGAATGAATGCCCCCATCACCGCTACGCCACCCAGCATGGCAAGGTACGACATGATGGTCATCCACAGCGCGCTTTCCTGGGTGAGCATCACCGGTGGGCGATTGCCGATGACCCATCCCACCTGCGTGGTGCCGATAAACGCCGATACGGCGGGGATGGCCGCCAGGATCAGCGTATGGGTGAGGTACATGTGGCTGATGCTTTCCTCCTGATCGCCACGGATTTCTTTCCATTCTTGATCAGGGTGGGTAAAGAGCCCCACGACGTGATGGATCATAGTCAGTCACTCCTTTGTTATTGCCATCGCCCCCCAACGGAGCGCCTACGGGCCAACTGGCCAAGTAAGTTAAGGTCTGTAAGTGTGTGCGACCTTATGTCGCAGTATAGAAAGGACTCGACCCGAGGGGGATGGGGGGCTTAGAGCAAATCGCGCTGTGCAACAGAGCGTTAATCGCCGATGGGTCTGTGCACACTGCGAGGGTCATGCAAAGTGCCTGTGGCGAGTGGACGGTGCCACATTGCGCGTTTTTGCGTAAAATGCCGGCCTTTCGTCACACCTCACGGATTTCGCGTCATGGGCACTCTTACGGTCAACCAGAACAAACTGCAAAAGCGCCTGCGCCGCCAGGCCGGTGAGGCAGTCGCCGATTTCAACATGATCGAAGACGGCGACAAGGTCATGGTCTGCCTGTCCGGTGGCAAGGACAGCTACACCATGCTCGACGTGCTGATGCATCTGCAGAAGGTTGCGCCGATCAAGTTCGACATCGTTGCGGTGAACATGGACCAGAAGCAGCCCGGCTTCCCCGAACACGTACTGCCGGCTTATCTCGAATCATTGGGCGTGGAATACCATATTGTCGAGAAAGACACCTATTCGGTGGTCAAGGAGTTGATCCCGGAAGGCAAGACCACCTGTTCACTGTGCTCCCGCTTGCGTCGCGGTACGCTCTATACCTTCGCGGATGAGATCGGCGCGACCAAGATGGCCCTGGGGCATCATCGCGACGACATCGTCGAGACTTTCTTCCTGAACATGTTCTATAACGGCACGCTCAAAGCCATGCCGCCCAAGCTGCGTGCCGACGATGGGCGCAACGTGGTGATTCGTCCGCTGGCCTACTGCAGCGAGAAAGACATCCAGGCCTATTCGGACTTCAAGCAGTTCCCGATCATTCCCTGCAACCTGTGTGGCTCACAGGAGAACCTGCAGCGCCAGGTGGTCAAGGAAATGCTCCAGGAGTGGGAACGCAAGACCCCGGGCCGGACCGAGAGTATTTTCCGTGGCTTGCAGAACGTGGTTCCGTCGCAACTGGCGGACCGCAACCTGTTTGACTTCGCCAACCTTCGTATCGACGAAAGCGCCACGCCGCGGTTCGTCAACGTGGTGAACCTCTGACGAGGGCACACCCCTGTATTCACGGCGCTCGCGGGCGCCGTTTTCATTTCCGACCCCAGGAGAGGGCATGCGCGATTACAAGTGGCTGCACGAGTATTGTCTGAACCGCTTCGGTTCGGCGGCTGAACTGGAAGCCCACCTGCCGGTTCCCAAGACGCCGGCACAACTGCGCAAGATCGGCGATGACCGCTACCTCTCGACCATGGCGCTACGGGTGTTCCGCGCCGGGCTCAAGCACAGCCTGGTGGACGCCAAGTGGCCGGCGTTCGAAGAGGTGTTCTTCAAGTTCGACCCGGAAAAAGTCGTGTTGATGAGCGCGGAGCATCTGGAGCGGCTGATGCAGGACCCGCGGATCATCCGGCACCTGGGCAAGCTCAAGAGCGTGCCGCGCAACGCGCAGTTGATCTTGGACGTGGCCCACGAAAAGGGCAGCTTCGGTGCGTTGATTGCCGATTGGCCGGTGACCGATATCGTCGGCCTGTGGACCTATCTGAAGAAGAAAGGTCATCAACTGGGTGGCCTCTCGGCGCCGCGCTTTTTACGGATGATGGGCAAGGACACCTTCGTGCCCAGCTATGACGTGGTGGCCGCGCTCAATGCCCAGGACATCATTGACAAAGTCCCCACCAGCCTGCGAGACCTGGCGACCGTGCAGGACGCTTTCAACCGTTGGCATGAAGAGAGTGGTGGAAGGCCGATGTCGCAGATTTCGATGATGCTGGCTTATACCGTGAACCACTAGTACCGCGTCGTCTTCTTCGCGAGCAAGCCCGCTCCCACACCGGATCTGTGAACGCCACATTCCAATGTGGGAGCGGGCTTGCTCGCGAAAGCGGTCTATCAGGCGCAGGAAATCTCACCTTCGCCAGCAAGCCTGCGGTTCAACTGAAACCGCCACCGCACATACAACAGGGCCGAGCAGAACACCGCCACGCTTGCCGCCATTTCCAGCACGCCGAACCATTGGCGGTTCGGGTCATAAGCGGCCAGAGCGCCCTTGATGAAGTACAGGTTCACCACGAAGCACATCCAGGAATGCCCACGGGCACTGCCGATGATCATCCCAGGCGCCAGGATCAACAGCGGCACCAGCTCGATCAACAGGATCACCCAGGGCCTTGCGCCGTGCAGGTCGGCGATCAGCAGGTAATAGACGCACAGCAACCCCACCAGGCCGGAAAAGCACAGCAGGCTCATGACACGGGCGATGCGCACCCGAGGCTCCAGCCAGTGGATGGGCGGCAGCACTTTCGGCTTCTTAGCCACGACCGTTCTCCAACGCTTGTGCGGTTTTCGCCAGGCGCAGACCCAGGGCCCGGCACAGCGTCACTTCGTGTTCGTTCAAGCCGCTTTTACCGTCGGCCCCGGCGTGATGGCTCGGTCCGTACGGCGTGCCGCCGCCCTGGGTGTCGATCAAGGCCGATTCGCTATAGGGCAGGCCGGTGATCAGCATGCCGTGGTGCAGCAGCGGCAGCATCATCGACAACAGGGTGGTTTCCTGGCCTCCGTGCAGGCTTGCGGTGGAGGTGAACACGCCAGCCGGCTTGCCGACCAATGCGCCGGTCAGCCACAGGTTGCTGGTGCCATCGAGGAAATACTTGAGCGGCGCGGCCATGTTGCCGAAGCGGGTCGGGCTGCCCAGGGCCAGGCCGGCGCAGTTCTTCAGATCATCGAGAGTGGCATACAGCGGGCCTTGCTCGGGAATGTCCGCGGACACCGCTTCGCACTCAGTGGAGACGGCTGGCACCGTACGCAGCCTGGCCTCCAGCCCGGCCTGTTCGACGCCGCGGGCAATCTGCCGAGCCATTTCATTGGTGGCGCCACCGCGGCTGTAATACAACACCAGGATGTACGGTGCGCTCACGGCAGGATCTCCAGAATCTTCTCCGGTGGACGTCCGATCACAGCCTTGTCACCCGCTTCGAGAATGGGCCGTTCGATGAGTTTCGGGTGAGCGGCCATGGCGGCGATCAACTGGGCCTCGGTGAGGTTGGCGTCGGCCAGGTTCAAGGCTTTGTATTGTTCTTCGCCGGTGCGCAGCAGTTGTCGGGCGGGGATACCGAGCTTGCCCAGCAGGCGCTCCAATTGCGCGGTGTCGAGCGGGGTGTCCAGGTAATGGACCACGGTGGATGTCAGGCCTCGGGCCTCCAGCAGTTCCAACGCACCACGGGATTTCGAGCAGCGCGGGTTGTGATAAAGCGTCAGGTCGGTCATGAGTGGGTCGCATCTTGCGTAAGGTGGCGGCTATTCTACTGTGCCGCGACGCCCCAGGCACCCCGCACGGGTGCGTTTGCAAGTGATGGGCCGCGCAGGCGTTCACATTCAATACAAGGACAGGCACATGGCAAGGCGATTGACGGCGGCACTGGTATGCATGGGGATTTTGATGCTCACCGGTTGTGGCAATGATTATGGGGTGGATCAGAACGGCCAGGCTGTCGCCTCGCAACGGCTGGACAAGCAGTGGCTGGTGATCAACTACTGGGCCGAGTGGTGCGCGCCTTGTCGCACCGAGATCCCTGAATTCAACGCCTTGGCCGAACAACTCAAAGGACGCAATGTCGGTGTGTTCGGCGTCAACTTCGATCAGGTGCAGGGCCAAGAGCTCAAGAGCGTCAGCGAAAAAATGGGCATTCGTTTTACCGTGCTGGCGCGGGACCCGGCCGAAATATTCGACCTGCCCCGCAGCGAAGGACTGCCGGTGACCTACATCATCGATAACCAGGGCAAGATGCGTGAGCAGTTGTTGGGGGAGCAGACAGCGGCGGGGGTGATGGCCAAGCTAGAGGCGTTGCAGGCGCTCAAATAGCAGGATGGGGGAGCAAGGTTGGGGGAGCAAGGCTTGCTCCCATGGCAACAGTGCTCCCACAGCTTTATTCACGCAGGCTCAGCCTTCCTCCAGCCACCACCGCAACGGTTTACCCTGGGCGGGCCAGAAACGCATCTGCTCGATGGGCGAAACGTCCCAGCGTTCGACCTTTTCCAGCGCCTGCAAAAAGCGTGTTTCCTGTTCCATCACGGCCGGCCCGCAGAGCTTGCGGGTGCTGCCGATCTTGCCGAAGTTCAAGCGGTGGCCTTCCAGGGTATACGGCGCGAACCAATGATTGCAGCCTGCGTTGCCATAGGCCCGGCCGTCTTCGCCCAGCGTAATGGTCAGGTGGCTGTAATCCATCAACGGTCGTTCGCCAATCCATTCCAGAATATAGCTGCGGTTCTGTTGCAACTGCACAGGTTCAGCGGCGCAGCCCATCAGGCTCATGCCGATCAACGCGGACAGGGTCAAGCATTTCATCAAGCGGCATCCTGGCAATCGGGGCAGATGTGTTTTTCACCCACCGTGGCCCAGCCCAGCTCGGCGATGCGCGCATTGGCAGCAGGCTTCTGAGCCTTGCTGCCAAGCTTGGCGTCGACGGCGAACTCAAATTTCAGCTCCCTGGCGCACCGGTCGCAATTGACCTGCCAGGTATGGATCGCCAGTTCGCCGAACACGGGGCCGGTGGTCACGGCGGTCCATTGCCCCATCGGCTTGAGCAGGTGGCGTACGCTGTCGACGGTCAGACGCATGGACAAGTCTTTGCTGCCCTTGAGCGTGACGAGCAGCACGTCGTTGGTCTGGATCGAACCGCCGTTGCCGGTCACCTGGTAGCGGCCCGGCGCCAGGGCGCGGACTTCGGTCAAGGTGTGGTGGGGGTTCATCAAGGTGTAGCGGAAATCGTGTTCGGCCATGGGTCCTCCAGATTGGCGCGATATGCTAGCACGCGCCAAGGTTGGGGAAGGGCCGGATGCCGTCCAGGCGACGAAATCCACTGGGGGAGAGAGTCTGCTCGCGATGTCGGTAGATCCGTGACTTTTGTGTGATCTGAATAATTGCTATCGCGGGCAGGCTCGCTCACAGGGGCTGGATAGCAAGTCAGCTGTCTACCAGGTTCCGCGGCGTGCCGGCCGCCCAGGCAGCGATATTGTCCAGGGTGGTCGTGGCGATGGCAGCCAGGGCTTCGCGGGTCAGAAACGCCTGGTGGGCGGTGATGACCACATTAGGGAAGGTCAGTAGCCGTGCCAGTACGTCGTCCTGCAGGGGCAGGTCGGAGCGATCCTCGAAAAACAGCTGGGCTTCTTCCTCGTAGACGTCCAGCCCCAGGTAGCCCAACTGACCGCTTTTCAGGGCGTCGATCAAGGCCGGAGTGTCCACCAGACCGCCGCGCCCCGTATTGATCAGCATGGCACCGCGCTGCATGGCTGCCAGCGACCGGGCGTTTATCAGATGTCGGCTCTGCTCGTTCAGGGGACAGTGCAGGCTGATGATCTGCGCTCGCGCCACCAGGTCGGCCAGGGGCAGGTAGCGTGCGCCCAAGGCTTCCACCTCAGGGTTGGGATAAGGATCGTAAGCCAGCAACTGACAGCCGAACCCGGTCATGATCCGTGCGAAGGTCGCGCCGATCTGTCCGGTGCCGACGACGCCGACTGTCTTGCCCACCAGATCGAATCCGGTCAGGCCATGAAGGCTGAAGTTGCCGTCTCGGGTGCGGTTGTAGGCGCGGTGCAGGCAGCGATTGAGCGTCAGGATCAAGGCCACCGCATGTTCGGCCACGGCATGGGGCGAGTAGGCGGGCACCCGGACGACGCTCAACCCCAGACGTTTGGCGGCAAGCAGGTCGACATGGTTATAACCGGCCGAGCGCAGAGCGATCAGCCGGGTGCCGCCGTCTGCCAGCCGTTCCAGTACCGGGGCGCTGAGGTCATCGTTGATGAACGCACACACCACTTCATGGCGTTCGGCCAGGACCACGGTGTCCAGGTTCAGGCGCGCCGGCTGGAACTGCAATTCAATGCCCGCCGGTAGCGGGGCGTTGGTGAAGCTGACGCGGTCGTAGGTCTGGCTGCTGAAAAAAATCACCCGCATGGCGGCCTCCTGGTGCTGGAATGGCATCAGCTTAAGCGCAATCGTCCCGATGATTATTGCCCTGGGTCAGGCACTCACGCGTGCCTCGCTGGCCAGACGATCGATGGCATGGTCCAGGTCTTCCAGGGCGGCAGCGGCTTTCGGATCCTGTTGCTTGAGCAGGGTTTCGCTGCGCTGGCAGGCGGCACGCAATTGAGGTACGCCGCAGTAACGTGTCGCGCCATGCAGGCGGTGGACCCGCTCGATCAGGGCGTTGTGGTCGTTGGCTTCGCTGGCCTGGCGAATCGCTTCGCGATCCGCTTCCAGGGAGGCCAGTAACATGGCCAGCATGTCCGCCGCCAGATCGGCTTTGCCGGCGGCAAGACGCAGGCCTTCTTCGTGATCGAGCACCAGCAGTTCACCGCTGCCCGGGGCTTCGTTGCTTCGCTCCGGCGTCTGGTTGCGCAGGGCCAGGCCGGTCCATTTGAGCACCACCTGAGCCAGCTGGCGTTCGCTGATGGGTTTGGTCAGGTAGTCGTCCATGCCGCTTTGCAGCAAGGCACGTTTTTCGTTGGCCATGGCATGGGCGGTGAGGGCGACGATCGGCAGTGGCGTGCAGTGCCGCTCGCTTTCCCATTGGCGGATCGCCTCGGTGCTCTGTCGCCCGTCCATGCCGGGCATCTGGACGTCCATCAGGACCAGGTCGAAGGTTTCCTTTTGCACGGCCTTGACCGCTGCATAGCCACTTTCCACCGCCAGCACCTTGGCACCCATGTCCTCGAGCAGGGTTTGTACCAGCAGCAGGTTGGCCGGGTTGTCGTCCACGCACAGCACTTTGGGCGCACGGCTGGCCACCGGTTCGCTGGGTTCGTTGCGGGGTGGACGTGGATTGATCAGGTCGGACAGCGACCGGCGCAACTTGCGGGTACAGGCCGGCTTGGCCTGCAGTTGGCTGTGGGGGTTGGGTACTGAAAGGTGATACAGCGTCTGTTCGGTGGTAGGGCACAGTACCAGGACCTTGCAGCCCAGGTGTTCAAGATCCCAGACATGCTGGTTGAGGCGCTCAGGGGGCATGTCGTTGCTGGTGATGCCCAGCACCGCCAGATCGATGGCCTGGTCGGTCTGGTGAGCGATGGTCACACCGTTGGTCAGGCTTTCCAGCGTGTTGAACGGTGTGACCTGCAGACCGCAGTCTTCCAACTGGTGCTGCAAGGCCTGGCGGGCCAGTTCATGGTTTTCCAGCAGGGCCACGCGGCGGTTCAGCAACGGCGGGCCGGGCAGGTCTTCCGCGTCATCACGGGTCTTGGGCAAGCGCAGGCTGATCCAGAATTCCGAGCCTTCGCCCGGTGTGCTATCGACGCCGATCTCGCCGCCCATCTGTTCCACCAGGCGCTTGGATATCACCAGGCCCAACCCAGTGCCGCCCGGTTGCCGGGACAGTGAGTTGTCGGCCTGGCTGAACGCCTGGAACAGCGCCCGAACGTCCTGGCTCGACAGGCCGATGCCGGTGTCCTGGATGCTGATACGCAGCTGCACGCTGTCTTCGAGCTCATCTTCGAGCATGGCACGGGCGACGATGGTGCCCTCGCGGGTGAACTTGATGGCGTTGCTCACCAGGTTGGTGAGGATCTGCTTGAGGCGCAGCGGGTCGCCCACCAGCGACAGCGGGGTGTCGCGATAGACCAGGCTCACCAGCTCGAGTTGTTTGGCGTGGGCGGCAGGCGCGAGGATGGTCAGGGTGTCTTGCAACAGGTCCCGCAGGTTGAAGGGAATGCTGTCGAGCACCAGCTTGCCGGCTTCGATCTTCGAGAAGTCGAGGATCTCGTTGATGATGCCCAGCAGGCTGTCGGCGGATTTCTCGATAGTGCCCAGGTAGTCGAGCTGGCGCGGGGTCAGCTCGCTTTTCTGCAGCAGGTGGGTGAAGCCCAGGATGCCGTTGAGCGGCGTACGGATCTCATGGCTCATGTTCGCCAGGAATTCGGACTTGATCCGGCTCGCCTCCAGGGCTTCCTTGCGGGCCAGGTCCAGCTCGATGTTTTGGATCTCGATGGTTTCAAGGTTCTGGCGCACGTCTTCGGTGGCCTGGTCGATGCTGTGTTGCAATTCTTCCTGGGCGTTCTGCAGGGTGCTGGCCATGCGGTTGATGCCCGACGCCAGCTCATCCAGCTCCTGGCTGCCCAAGGGTGGCAGGCGGGTTTCCAGGTGGCCGTCCTTGAGTTGCGTCACGGCTTGCTTGATCTGGCTCAACGGCCGATTGATGGTGCGGCCCATGCGCAGGGCCAGCAGCGCGGTGAGGCCCAGGCCGGCGGCAATCAACAACAGACTGGCGAACAGGCTGCGGTAACCGCGTAGCAACATGCCGCTGTGGGACAGTTCCAGCTCGACCCAGCCCAGCAGGCGGTCGGCTTCTTCGGGTATCAGTTCGCCGGCCAGGTTGCGGTGCTTGCCGAAGACCGGCAGCAGATAGCGCGTGGCGTCGTTGCCGGTGCGTTGCAGCAATTGGGCGCTGTTGCCCTCCGGGGCCCGGTTGAGCATGGTCGGGCCCGCATGGGCCAACGGCGTACGATCGGGCGCGAGGAACGTCACGGCGCGCACGTCCGTCTGCTCCAGGGATTGTGTGGCGATGCGCTCCAGCAGGTCGGTGTCCTGGCGGCTCATGGCCGGTGCGACCAGTGGTGCAAGCTGTTCTGCAATCATTTCGCCGCGTTGCAGCAACTGGGCGTGCAGGTCAGATTGCTGCATCCAGGTGAAATAGCCGCCCAGGACCAGCGCCATCAGGCTGGTCGGCAGCAGGGTCAGCAGCAGTACGCGGCCTTTGATTCCCAGTTTCTTGAGCACACTTGTCTCCTGCATCCAGCGGTCAGATCGAACTTGCACGCATCCGGCATGCAATACCTGCGCAGTGTAGCGATTTGCGGATGGGCAATCTTCGTAAAATTCACGTCGCGGTTGCGGTGCCTTTACCTGCTCAAGCTTTGGAACCGCTACGCAGGCAGGCGCAAGCAAGCTCACTCGTCACCACCTTGGCTCGCTTATTCCCATAAGCCATAACCACCACACTTTGCGTGATATGGCCTGGCAACGTTTGCCGGTATGATAGGCGCCCCCGCAGCCCGGATTGCGAATACGCCATGACATTGCAGTACCCCACCATCGCCGATTGCGTCGGCAACACCCCGCTGGTCCGTTTGCAGCGCCTGCCTGGCGCCACCAGCAACACGCTTTTGCTCAAGCTCGAAGGGAACAACCCGGCGGGTTCGGTCAAGGATCGGCCGGCGCTGTCGATGATCACCCGGGGTGAACTGCGTGGACAGATCCGGCCCGGCGATACCCTGATCGAGGCGACGTCCGGCAACACCGGAATCGCCTTGGCCATGGCGGCGGCCATCAAGGGCTACAAGATGATCCTGATCATGCCCGACAATTCCAGCGCCGAACGCAAGGCAGCGATGACCGCCTACGGTGCCGAATTGATCCTGGTGTCCAAGGACGAGGGCATGGAAGGCGCCCGGGACCTGGCCGAGCGCATGCAGGCCGAAGGGCGTGGCAAGGTGCTGGATCAATTCGCCAACGGCGACAACCCCGAGGCCCACTACACCAGCACCGGCCCCGAGATCTGGCGCCAGACCGGCGGCACCATTACCCATTTCGTCAGTTCGATGGGCACTACCGGTACCATCATGGGAACCTCGCGCTACCTCAAGGAACAGAACCCGGGCGTGCAGATCATCGGTCTGCAGCCGATGGAGGGCTCGGCCATTCCGGGCATTCGTCGCTGGCCCGAGGAATATCTGCCGAAGATCTACCAGGCCGAGCGCGTGGACCGCATTATCGACATGGCCCAGAGTGAGGCCGAGGACGTGACCCGTCGGCTGGCCCGGGAAGAGGGTATTTTCTGCGGCGTGTCTTCGGGCGGTGCCGTGGCGGGCATGCTGCGCTTGTCCAAGGAAGTTGAAAACGCGGTGATCGTCGCGATCATCTGCGACCGGGGTGACCGTTACCTGTCCACCGGCATTTTCGACGCGCCCAACTGATGGCCAGGCATGAAAGAGGCCTGCGCTTCCAGCCCAGCGGCGGAAGCCGGGCCCCCCAGGTGCCCACTGGCAAAAAGCAGCGCTTGAGCATCGAACGTCTGGCCAACGATGGCCGGGGCATTGGCTTTGTCGATGGCCGTACCTGGTTCGTTATCGGCGCCTTGGCCGGCGAGGAAGTCGAGGCACGGGTGCTCGGCGCCCATGGCAAAGTAGTCGAAGCGCGCGCCGAGCGCGTATTTCAGGCCAGTGACCTGCGCCGCCCGGCACCTTGCGCCCATGCCGGCCAATGCGGTGGTTGCAGCGTCCAGCATTTGCCCCACGACGAACAGCTCGCCCTGAAACAGCGCATGCTCGCCGAGCAGTTGTCGCGGGTGGCCGGCGTCGAACCTCAGGAATGGGCCGCGCCGCTGAGCGGGCCGGAGTTCGCTTATCGACGTCGCGCCCGAGTGGCCGTGCGCTGGGATCAGAAAGCGAAGAAGCTCGAGGTGGGTTTCCGTGCCGCCGGCAGTCAGGACATCGTCGCCATTGGCGATTGCCCCGTGCTGGTACAGCCCTTGCAACCGATCATGAGTCGTCTGCCGGATATGCTCAGGCGCCTGAGCAAACCCCAGGCGCTGGGCCATGTGGAATTGTTCGCCGGCTCGTCCCTGGCGGTGTTGCTAAGGCACATGGCACCGCTATCGGAGGCCGACCTGACGATCCTCAAGGATTTCTGCGCGTTCCATGAGGCCCAGTTGTGGCTTCATGGCGAGGGAGAGCCGCAACCGGTGGAGCCCGGCCAGACCCTGGGTTATCGCCTGGATACCTGGGACCTGGAGCTGGCCTATCGACCGGGGGATTTCATCCAGGTGAACGCCGGCATCAACGAGGCGATGATTGCCCAGGCCCTGCAATGGCTTGCTCCTCAACCTGAGGAGCGAGTCCTGGATCTGTTCTGTGGCCTGGGCAACTTCGCCCTGCCGCTCGCCAGGCAGGTGCGTCAAGTAGTCGCCGTCGAAGGTGTGCAGACTATGGTGGACCGGGCGGCGACGAATGCGCTCAGCAACAATTTGCATAACACTGCCTTTTTTCAGGCCGATTTATCCCAGCCCCTGGCGGGGGCCGAATGGATCGGCGAGGGCTTTTCTGCGGTACTCTTGGACCCACCCCGTGACGGTGCTTTCGAGGTGGTGCGCAAACTGGCATCCCTGGGTGCCGGGCGGTTGGTATATGTATCGTGCAACCCGGCAACTTTGGCCCGGGACACGGTCGAATTGATCAAGCAGGGCTACCGGTTAAAACGTGCCGGGATTCTCGATATGTTTCCTCAGACGGCGCATGTCGAGGCCATGGCGTTATTTGAAGCGAGCCAGGATGGCTTGTCCGACTGACCCGTTCGTGCCAACCCGCTACAGTCCTGGGCGGAAGCACGGACAACGAAGGTCAGCGATGTTGACGCATTGAATCTGCGTCATAGGGAAGGTAAGTAAAGATGGTACAGGTGAGAGCACACCAGCCGATCAACACTGACGGCAGTATCAATCTCGAGGCTTGGCTCGATCACGCGGTCAGCATCGACATGGCGTTGGATCGCGAAGCCTTGAAGGAAGCTTGCGAGTTCGCTCGCGAGGCGGAACAGCAACACAATGCGGCGAAGAACCTCTGGTCCGAAGGCACCTCGAGTTTTCATACGGGCCTGGAGATTGCCGAGATCCTCGCCGACCTCAAGCTCGACCAGGATTCCCTCGTGGCCGCGGTGCTCTACCGCGGTGTGCGTGAGGGGCAGATCCCGCTCCCGGTGGTCAGTCAGCGCTTCGGTGCCGTCGTCGCCAAACTGATCGACGGCGTGCTGCGCATGGCCGCCATCAGCGCCAGTCTGAGCCCGCGCCACTCCATGGTCCTGGGCACTCAGGGCCAGGTGGAAAACCTGCGCAAGATGCTCGTGGCCATGGTCGACGACGTGCGCGTCGCGTTGATCAAGCTGGCCGAGCGGACCTGTGCGATCCGTGCGGTGAAGTCCGCTGATGACGAAAAACGCAATCGCGTCGCCCGGGAGGTATTCGACATCTATGCGCCCCTGGCCCACCGTCTCGGTATCGGTCACATCAAGTGGGAGCTGGAGGACTTGTCCTTCCGTTACCTGGAACCCGACCAGTACAAGCAGATCGCCAAGCTGTTGCATGAGCGACGCCTGGATCGTGAGCGTTTCATCACCGACGTGATGACCCAGTTGCGTGAAGAATT
This sequence comes from Pseudomonas uvaldensis, assembly GCF_021271205.1. Taxonomy (GTDB): domain Bacteria; phylum Pseudomonadota; class Gammaproteobacteria; order Pseudomonadales; family Pseudomonadaceae; genus Aquipseudomonas; species Aquipseudomonas uvaldensis. Next base: position 50,249 of record NZ_JAIWKS010000004.1, on the reverse strand, counting down.
GCAGGCCACCGGCGTGGAAGCCGATATCAGCGGCCGGGCCAAGCACATCTATTCGATCTGGCGCAAAATGCAGCGCAAGGGCCTGGAGTTCAGCCAGATCTACGACGTGCGGGCCGTTCGCGTACTGGTCCCGGAAATGCGCGACTGCTATACCGCCCTGGGGATCGTCCATACCCTGTGGCGACACATTCCCAAGGAGTTCGACGATTACATCGCCAACCCCAAGGAAAACGGCTACCGCTCGCTGCACACTGCGGTGATCGGCCCCGAGGGCAAGGTGTTGGAAGTGCAGATCCGCACCCACGCCATGCATGAGGAAGCCGAGCTGGGTGTCTGCGCGCACTGGAAATACAAAGGCACCGACGTCAAGTCCGGCTCCAACCACTACGAAGAAAAAATCTCCTGGCTGCGCCAGGTCCTCGAATGGCATGAGGAACTGGGTGATATCGGCGGCCTGGCGGAACAGCTGCGGGTGGATATCGAGCCGGACCGGGTCTATATCTTCACCCCCGACGGGCATGCCATCGACTTGCCCAAGGGCGCGACACCGCTGGACTTCGCCTATCGGGTCCATACCGAGATCGGCCATAACTGCCGTGGCGCCAAGATCAACGGGCGGATCGTGCCGCTCAACTACAGCTTGCAGACCGGTGAACAGGTCGAGATCATCACCAGCAAGCACGGCACGCCGAGCCGCGACTGGCTGAACCCGAACCTGGGCTATATCACCACGTCACGGGCGCGGGCGAAAATTGTCCATTGGTTCAAGCTGCAGGCGCGTGACCAGAACGTCGCCGCCGGCAAGACCCTGCTGGAGCGCGAGCTGAGTCGTCTGGGCCTGCCGCAGGTGGATTTCGACAAGTTGGCCGAAAAGGCCAACATGAAAACCGCCGAAGACATGTTCGCCGCCCTCGGTGCTGGCGATCTGCGTCTGGCGCAACTGGTCAACCTGGCCCAGCAACTGGTGGAGCCGGAGCGCGGCAACGAGCAACTGGAGCTGATTCCGCGCAAGGCCGCCGGCTACAAGCCGGGCAAACGCGGCGATATCCAGATCCAGGGTGTCGGCAACCTCATGACCCAGATGGCCGGTTGCTGCCAGCCATTGCCGGGGGATGCCATCGTCGGTTACATCACCCAGGGCCGTGGCGTGAGCATTCACCGTCAGGACTGTGCCTCGGTGCTGCAACTGGCCGGTCGTGAGCCGGAACGGATCATCCAGGTCAGTTGGGGGCCGGTGCCGGTGCTCACCTATCCGGTGGACATTATCATCCGTGCCTATGACCGCTCCGGATTGCTGCGTGACGTGTCCCAGGTGCTGCTCAACGAGCGAATCAACGTGCTGGCGGTCAATACCCGCTCGAACAAGGAAGACAACACTGCGTTGATGTCCTTGACCATCGAGATTCCGGGGTTGGATGCGTTGGGGCGGTTGCTGGGACGGATTTCCCAGTTGCCCAACATCATCGAGACCCGGCGTAACCGGACGCCGGGGTAAGCGCAGTCCGAAAATGTGGGAGTGAGCTTGTGGGAGCAAAGCTTGCTCCCACAAGGTTTTTGTGTGATGGGATGATTTATGTACAGCCTCCAAGACCTGCTCCACCTGATGAGCCGCCTGCGCGATCCGCATTACGGCTGCCCGTGGGACATCAAGCAAACCTACGCAACCATCGTCCCCCATACCCTGGAAGAAGCCTATGAAGTAGCCGATGCCATCGAGCGCGGCGACTTCGATCACTTGCAGGGTGAGTTGGGCGATTTGTTGTTCCAGGTGGTGTATTACAGCCAACTGGCCCGGGAGGAAAACCGCTTCGAATTCGCCGGTGTAGTCGACAGCATCACCCGCAAGCTTATCCGTCGTCATCCCCATGTGTTTCCCACCGGGGACCTTTACGCTCCCCTGGACATGCCGCGCCTGAGCGAAGAACAGGTCAAGCATCGCTGGGAAGAAATCAAGGCCGAGGAACGGGCCGAGAAGGCTTCGGCCCCCGAGCAGTTGTCATTGCTCGATGATGTGCCAGCGGCCCTGCCGGCGCTGTCCCGTTCGGCGAAATTGCAAAAGCGTGCGGGCCAGGTCGGTTTTGACTGGCGGGTCCGTTGCCGGTCTTCGATAAGGTTCGTGAGGAGCTGGACGAAGTGCTCGAAGCCATGTCGGAAAACGATCAGGCTGCGGTGGCCGGGGAAATCGGTGATCTGCTGTTTTCGGTCGTCAATCTGGCCCGGCACCTCAAGGTCGACCCGGAAACCGCCCTGCGCGGCGCCAATGGGAAGTTCGAGCGACGCTTCCGATTTATCGAACAGGCATTGCGCGACACCCACCGTCCCATGGAAGATTGCACCCTCGAAGAGTTGGACGCCTTGTGGGGCGAAGCCAAACGTCAGGAAAAGAATTTGCCCAGCTGCGGCTGAGGCCGTTGCCTAAGTGAGTAAGCATCATGAGCCTTTCCCTTCGCGACCAGTTGCTCAAAGCAGGGCTGGTCAACCAAAAGCAGGTCAAGCAGGTCGGCAAAGAGAAGCAGAAACAACAGCGTCTGGCCCATAAAGGCCAGATCGAACTGGACGACTCCCAGCAACGCGCCGCCCAGGAAGCCATGGCCGAGAAGCTCAAGCGCGACCAGGAGCTCAACCGCCAGCAGCAGGAAAAGGCCGAGCAGAAGGCGCGTGCAGCCCAGATCAAGCAGCTGATCGAGGTTTCGCGCCTGCCGAAACTGACCACCGACGATTACTACAACTTCGTCGATGACAAGAAGGTCAAGCGCATTTCGGTCAATACCCTGATGCGCAACAAGCTGAGCAGCGGTTCGCTGGCGATTGTCCACCATGCCGGTGGTTACGAAGTGATCCCGCGCGAGGCCGCGCTGAAGATCCAGGAGCGCGATCCCAAGCGCATCGTCCAGCTCAACACCCAGACCGAAGAAGTGGATGCCGACGATCCGTATGCGGCGTATCAGATTCCTGATGATCTGATGTGGTAAACAGGACGGTAAGGTAAACGCGAAACCTGTGGGAGCGGGCTTGCTCGCGAAGACGGTGTGTCAGTCGACTGAATGTTGGCTGGTCATCCGCCTTCGCGAGCAAGCCCGCTCCCACAAGTGTTTCCATCTTCAGGATTCTGCCGCTTCACCCGAGCGCTGTCTTTCCTGCCTCTCCAGCTCGGCCTTATAGCGGTTCGCATCCGTCTCGGAATGGAACATACCCACCAACAGGTCCTGCTGAATCACATCCCAGATCCGGATCCCGGCGGCAATGGCTTCGTGGGACATGTGGGCATCGTCGCGTTCATTTACTTTCACAGTCATCTTGCAAACTCCAATCTTTGTCATCTGCAGCAAGGCGTGTGCAGGGCTTTGTTATAGGTTTGCGTAGCCTGCTAAGTAAATGCTTCGGTCGGTTAAGAAGTTTTCATGGAAAGCGCAGCGGTGCTACAGGCCCGACGGTGCGCGGCATTCGGTCGCAGGAATGGCTCATGAAAAAGGTTTCATGTTGCACGGTATTCCTTAAAACACGCAGACCTCTTGTGGGAGCGGGCTTGCTCGCGAATGCGGTGCGTCAGGCAGTCAGGTAGTGATTGACACACCGCCTTCGCGAGCAAGCCCGCTCCCACAGGGGCAGGTGTTGTGCATGAAATGACGGGCAAAAAGAAGCCCCGCATTGGCGGGGCTTCCTGGTGTTACGTGTTGATCAGCTGCCTTTCACGGTCTTGCCGTTGACCGTACCGTCCTGGAGCATGATGTTGTACTCCTTGCCGTCGGTTTCGACCTGCTGCAGGCGTACCAGCAGGTAGTCCCAATCCTTGGCGAACCAGAGCACGGTGATGCGTTTGCTTTGGGTCGGATCGCGTACACGCTCGACTTTGATCGCGTCGATCTGGCCTGCCTTGGTTTCGACCTTCTCGGCGCCCAATACACGGAAATCGTAGGTGTCGACTTCGCCATCATCGACCACCTGGTAACTCATGCTCTTCTTGCCAGCGGCCACATCGTGCTGGAGGGCCAACTGGTAAGTGGATTTATCCACCATGCCACGGTTCAGCGGCAGCTTCACCGCGTCGCCGCGATCGGTGCCGGTGACCATCTTCGTGCTCCAGTCGAAGTCCAGGTCGGCCTTCTTGGCCTTGCCCAGGCCGCTGCGCTCGAAGTGGTAGGACTGTGGCAGCAGGGTGTCCTTGTCCAGGGTCAAGGTGCTTTCTTCCGTCAGGCCGGCAATCATCATCGATGCCTTGAAGCTCAGCTTCCAGGTGCCGTTGGCCTCCTTGGTCAGGCTTCGTTCGGCGGTGCCGCTCATGGGCAACTGCTTCCAGTCGGCGGTGTAGCTGGCGGAGAAGGGTTGAAGCTCCGCAGCCTGTGCCAGAGGCAGGGCAAGCAGGGCGCAGGCGAAGAGCAGGGCGCGACGCATAAAATCTCCTAGTATCGAATCAAATGGCCGCTGGCGGCGAGTAACTGGCCGTCCAGCGAGGCACCACGATCGTCGAGGGTCAGCCTTCCTTCGGCAAACCAACGCACGGCCATCGGGTAGATCTGGTGTTCCCGGGCGTGGACCCGTTGTGCCAGGCTTTGCGGCGTGTCGTGCAACTCTACCGGTATTACTGCCTGTACGACCAGTGGTCCGCCATCGAGTTCCTCGGTGACGAAGTGCACCGAGCAGCCATGCTCCGTGTCTCCGGCCTCCAGTACGCGCTGGTGAGTGTGTAACCCTTTGTATTTGGGCAGCAGCGAAGGGTGGATATTGAACAGGCGCCCCTGGTAGTGACGCACGAAGCCGGCACTGAGGATGCGCATGAAGCCGGCAAGGACTACCAGGTGGGGGCTGAAGGCGTCGATCTGTTCGATCAGCGCGGCGTCGAAGGCTTCGCGCCCCTCGTATGCCTTGTGATCCAGAACGCGGGTGTCGATACCCGCATCCCTGGCACGTTGCAGGCCGTAGGCATCGGCGCGGTTGGAGATCACCGCGCGGATACGGACCGGGCTGTCTCCGGTCCGCGTGCTGTCGATCAGGGCCTGCAAGTTACTGCCGGTGCCGGACAACAGCACCACGACGTCACAGGTTGCAGACATCCGTTCTTGCATCAGTGAGCCTTAAGGTTTTTCAGCTCGACCTGGGCAGCGCCTTCGGCCGCAGCAGCGATCTGGCCGATGACCCAAGGTTGTTCGCCGGCTTCACGCAACACGTTCAAGGCGGTCTCGACGTGCTCCTGGGCCACGCAGATGACCATGCCCACGCCGCAGTTCAGTACGCGGTGCATTTCGGTTTCATTGACGTTGCCCTTCTCCTGCAGCCAGTCGAATACCGCCGGACGGGTCCAGCTCGCCACGTCGACTACCGCCTGGGCGCCTTTTGGCAGCACGCGTGGAATGTTGTCCAGCAGGCCGCCGCCGGTGATGTGAGCCATGGCCTTGACGGCGCCCGTTTCCTTGATCAGCTTGAGCAGCGGCTTGACGTAGATGCGGGTCGGGGCCATCAGCAGGTCGGTCAACGGCTTGCCGTCGAGCTGGGTGTTTTCGATGTCGGCGCCGGACACTTCGATGATCTTGCGGATCAGCGAGTAGCCGTTGGAGTGAGGACCGGAGGAGGGCAGTGCCAGCAGGGCATCGCCAGTGGCGACTTTCGAACCGTCGATGATCTCGGCTTTTTCCACGACGCCGACACAGAAACCGGCCAGGTCGTAGTCTTCGCCTTCGTACATGCCTGGCATCTCGGCGGTTTCACCACCGACCAGGGAGCAGCCGGACAGCTCGCAGCCGGCGCCGATGCCGGTCACGACCTGGGCGGCAGTGTCGACGTTCAGTTTGCCGGTGGCGTAGTAATCGAGGAAGAACAGTGGCTCGGCGCCGCAGACGACCAGGTCGTTCACGCACATGGCCACCAGGTCGATACCGATGCTGTCGTGCTTGTTCAGGTTCAGGGCCAGGCGCAGCTTGGTGCCCACGCCGTCGGTGCCCGAGACCAGCACGGGTTGTTTGTAGCCGGCCGGGATCTCGCAGAGGGCGCCGAAACCGCCCAGGCCGCCCATGACTTCAGGGCGCGCAGTGCGCTTGGCGACGCTCTTGATGCGTTCGACCAATGCTTCACCGGCGTCGATGTCTACACCGGCGTCCTTGTAGCTCAGGGAGGGTTGCTTGCTCATGATCCAGGCCTTTAAAGGGGGGATTTCTGGGTAACGACCGGTCGCCGGGCCGTGAACAACCGTTGTGCGGATGATTCCGGGTGCCCAGCCGTTGCCGGTCTGCGAAGGCGCGCGATTTTATCAGGCTTGTCGGGCAGCGGCCATCCTCGCGCCGACGGGCAGGGCCATATCCATGGAAAAAACCGAGATTTCTTCTATTGGTGCTGCGCGGCGCGGCTGTATAAGGTGTAGTCGTAACCGGCTATTGTGACGACCGTGCAAAACTTCCATCGGTGCGTGAGTGTTTTGCCGCAAGCGGTGGTCACATCCATGCTCGTTTTCTTCACTCGGCCTGTTCCAGCCATCCATGCTCGGGAATCTTCCATGCGTCTGTTCAAATTCTTGTCTGTGGGCTGCCTGTCGTTGATCAGCCTGGCGAGCCATGCCGAAACCCTCAATGGCCTTTATCAAGTGTATGAGCCTGTCAGCAGCCAGTCGCCCGACGAGCGTAATCAGGCGACGCTACGCGCCCTGGACACGCTGGTGCTGCGCCTGACCGGCGACGCCAAGGCCGTGCAGAATCCTGGCTTGGAGGCGATCCGCAAGGATCCGCAGCAGATCATTCTTCAATATGGCTATGACGCCGGCCCTCCCGAGAGCCTCAAGGTGGATTTCGATCCGGCGAGTACCGATCGCGCCTTGCGTTCGGCGGGGCTGTCGCTGTGGGGCGCGAATCGTCCTTCGATCCTTGGCTGGTGGCTGAACGATTCGACGGAAGGGTCAAGCCTGGTGGGTGATGGCCAGGCCAGCGCCACGCCGCTGCGCCGCGCCGCCCAGCATCGCGGCTTGCCGTTGCAGCTGCCGTTGGCGGACTTGAGCGAGCAGATCGTCGCCACTGCACCGAATCTGGAAGGCACTGATCCGGCACCGTTGCGCGATGTGTCGGAGCGTTATGGCGCCGATGCCTTGCTGGCGGTCCATGCCAAGGAGGAGGGCGGCCAATGGCGCGGGACATGGCGGCTGTGGCTGGGAGATCAGCGCGAACAGGGCAGCGTCCAGGGCGCCGATGCAGCTGCGTTGGCCGACGCGGTGATGCTGGCGGTGAGTCAGCGTCTGGCTCCGCGTTTCGTCGCCAAGCCAGGAGTGGCCACTGAACAGTTGCTGGAAGTACAGGGCATGAATTTCGAGCGTTATGCTGCGCTCGGGCGTTTGCTCGAGCCGTTCGGCGGGCAGTTGCAGCGTGTGGAAGGGGACCGGATCGTCTATCGGGTCAACGGCAGCGCAGAGCAACTGAAGGCGCAGCTGGCCCTGGCGAAACTCCAGGAAATTCCGGCTGGAGAGGCTGTCGCGCCGGTACCCGCGCCGCAACCGGCCGCGGACGGTTCGGTTCCAGTCGCAGCGCCGGCCCCCGCGCCGACGGCCAACCTGCGGTTTCGCTGGTAAATTTCTTTCTTCTATATAGCCAGGAGTGGTTCATGGGCGATACGCGGCGTTGGTTCTGGTTGGGTGGGGTCGCCCTGCTGTTCGCGTTTATCTATTTGTTGCATCCGATCCTGACGCCGTTCCTGGTCGCGCTGCTGTTGGCTTACCTGTTCGATCCAGTGGTGGATCGCCTGGAAAAACTCGGCTTGTCTCGAACCTGGGGTGTGGTGGCGGTGTTTGCCTTGTTCACCCTGATCATTGGCGCACTGTTGCTGGTATTGATCCCCATGCTGGCCAAGCAACTGCTGCGCCTGTACGAGCTGGCGCCGCAGATGCTCGACTGGCTGCAGCACACGGCGGTGCCATGGGTGCAGTCCAAGCTGGGCCTGGCCGACGGCTTCTGGAAATTCGACAGGGTCAAGGCTGCCATCAGCGAGCACATGGGCCAGACCACCGACATCGTCGGCGTGGTGCTGAGCCAGGCCACCGCTTCCAGCCTGGCGCTGATCGGCTGGCTGGCGAATCTTGTGTTGATCCCCGTGGTGAGCTTTTATCTGCTGCGTGACTGGGACCTGATGATGGCCAAGATCCGCATTCTGCTGCCGCGTCATCGTGAGGAGCGGATCATGACCCTCACTGGCGAGTGTCACGAGGTACTGGGTGCGTTCGTGCGCGGGCAGTTGCTGGTGATGGTGGCGCTGGGTTTCATCTACGCGGCGGGGCTGATGTTGGTGGGGCTGGAGTTGGGCCTGTTGATCGGCATGATCGCGGGGCTGGCGGCCATCGTGCCGTATATGGGGTTCGTGATCGGTATTGGCGCGGCGTTGATTGCCGGGTTGTTCCAGTTCGGCGGGGATCTCTATCCCATGATCGGCATCGTGGCGGTATTCATGGTCGGCCAGGCCCTCGAGGGTATGGTGTTGACTCCGTTGCTGGTGGGGGATCGCATTGGCCTGCATCCCGTGGCGGTGATCTTCGCGATTTTGGCGGGTGGCGAGTTGTTCGGTTTTACCGGGATTTTGCTGGCGCTGCCGGTGGCGGCCGTCATCATGGTGCTGGTGCGCCATGCGCGTGACCTGTACAAGGATTCGGACCTCTACAGTGGTGTCGAAGAGCCCGATCTGTAGGGCAGGATGAGCGACGAGAGCGGTCGCCCCGGTGTCAGCGAAACCGTCACCGCGCCTCGTTGCCGTTGCAAACCTTTGATTTTGCTCGCAGACCGGCGCATTGTGCGGCCCGCTTCACGAGTATAAACTTTGCGAACTTTACACAGAGGCCACTAACGGTTCCCAGGAACTGTCCAGCCAGCATGAAACCGATTCAGCTGCCCCTAGGTGTGCGTCTGCGTGATGACGCCACCTTCGTCAACTACTACCCAGGCGCCAATGCCGCTGCACTCGGCTATGTCGAGCGACTATGCGAAGCCGACGCCGGCTGGACCGAGAGTCTGATTTACCTCTGGGGCAAGGATGGGGTAGGGCGTACGCATCTGTTGCAGGCGGCTTGCCTGAGGTTCGAGCAGTTGGGTGAGCCAGCGGTGTACTTGCCATTGGCCGAGTTGCTGGATCGTGGTGTCGAGATCCTCGACAACCTGGAGCAATACGAGCTGGTCTGCCTGGACGATCTCCAGGCAGTGGCCGGCAAGGCCGACTGGGAAGAAGCGCTGTTCCATCTGTTCAATCGGTTGCGCGATAGCGGTCGGCGCTTGCTGATTGCCGCATCGACGTCGCCACGGGAGCTACCCGTGAAGCTGGCGGACCTCAAGTCCCGTCTCACCCTGGCGTTGATCTTCCAGATGCGGCCGCTTTCCGACGAAGACAAACTCCGCGCCTTGCAACTACGTGCCTCCCGGCGCGGACTGCACCTGACCGATGAGGTCGGACACTTTATCCTCACTCGTGGCACTCGCAGCATGAGTGCATTGTTCGAATTGCTCGAACGTCTCGACCAGGCCTCTCTTCAGGCCCAGCGCAAGCTGACCATTCCATTTTTGAAAGAAACCCTGGGCTGGTAGAACCTGTCCGACTAGTGGCTCTTGGCCTGCTTTGCGCAGGGCGAAATCCGCGGCGCTGCTGGGTTGCAGGCCACGCGTCATTCAAAATGGGCTTAAGCGCTTAGATGTGGCGGCAAAACCTGGAAGTCACATTTTTATCGATTGAATTTGCAAATGATTTCGATAGAGGGCATAGTCTCGCCATCTTTACAACTACAGCCACGGTCGTGCCCATGCTAAATCGCTTCGCACCCCTCGTGCCTCTCGCACTCGTTACCCTGTTGTTCGGTTGCGCTGCCCACTCTCCAGTGACCCAGCAAGTGCAGCAACCCCAGGTCAAGAATTCCGTTACCGCCCAGTCTTCCTCCGTTGCGTTCCAGGAAGAAGTGGCTTCCGACAAAGAGCTGGCGGCCTTCGCCAGCAACAAGCCTTATCAGCTTCCCGTGCTGGCCGACAGCATCCTGGAGCGCGGCATGTCTCTGATCGGTACGCGCTACCGTTTTGGCGGCACCTCCGAGGCTGGCTTCGATTGCAGCGGTTTCATCGGTTATCTGTTCCGCGAGGAAGCCGGCATGAACCTGCCGCGCTCCACGCGTGAAATGATCAACGTCGACGCCCCACTGGTAGCCCGCAATCAACTGGAGCCGGGTGACCTGCTGTTCTTCAGCACCAACGGGCGTCGTGGACGTGTCAGCCATGCTGGCATTTACCTGGGCGACAACCAGTTCATCCATTCCAGCAGTCGTCGCAGCGGTGGCGTGCGTATCGACAGCCTCGGCGACAGCTACTGGAGCAAGACCTTCATCGAAGCCAAGCGCGCCCTTGCCATGGCTCCGACGGTGGTCACTGCTCGCAAGTAAGCGCACAGTTTATAAGGCAAACTTAAAGTCTTACTTGAAGTTTGCCTCATAGCCGCTAGAATCCTTGATCATTGATTGATGGCAATCCGCCTGCGTACTACGCGGGCGGACTTGTTTTCATGCCTTCGGTGGAAAACGCCGAATCCCGATCAGGATTGTTTCGCCTATGTCGACGCCGGCCCGCTTCGCTCTCCTGCTCCTCGTCACGCTGCTGGGCGCGTGTTCAAGTCGTGCTCCAGCCCCCGCACCCGTACGGGCCCCGGTCGTATTTGCTCCTTCGCAGCCCATATCCCCGGCCGCCGAAGATGTGCTCTTCAGAGCGCTGGGCCTGGTGGGTACACCTTATCGCTGGGGCGGCAACACGCCCGACTCGGGATTCGATTGCAGTGGCTTGATCGGTTACGTCTACCGCGACGCAGCCGGTATTTCCCTGCCGCGCTCGACCCGTGAAATGATCGGCATGCGAGCCCCGGACGTCGGCAAGGACGCATTGCAGAGCGGGGACCTGATTTTCTTCGCCACCAACGGCGGCTCCCAGGTGAGCCACGCCGGCATTTATGTCGGAGAAGGCCGTTTCGTCCATGCGCCGGCTACCGGTGGTACGGTCAAACTCGACAGTTTGTCCAAGGCCTATTGGCAAAAAGCCTACCTCAGTGCCAAGCGCGTTCTGCAGCCGGAACACCTGGCGCGTAATCCCTGATGCATGGGTTGTGGCGAGGGAGTGACTCCCCCGCGCCACAGGGGACTATTTTCCCGACACCCGCCAAACCTTGTTCCCCACGTCATCGGCTACCAGCAACCCACCTTGCTTATCGATCACCACGCCCACCGGGCGGCCCTGGGCTTTTTCGTCAGCGTTCAGGAAGCCGGTCAGCACATCGACTGGTTGACCCGTCGGCTTGCCACCGTTGAACGGCACGAAAATCACTTTATAGCCACTGTGGGGCTTACGGTTCCATGAGCCGTGTTGTCCGACGAATGCTCCTTCGGTAAACGGTGCGGGCAGGCTGCTGCCTTCGGCGAAGGTCAGGCCCAGCGACGCGGTGTGTGGGCCGACGGCATAGTCCGGGGCGATGGCTTTGGCCACCATTTCCGGGTTTTGAGGTTCTACCCGTGCGTCGACGTGTTGCCCGTAGTAGCTGTATGGCCAGCCGTAGAAGGCACCGTCCTTGACCGAGGTGATGTAATCCGGCACCAGGTCGCTGCCGATCTCATCCCGTTCGTTTACCGCCGTCCATAACGCTCCGCTGCGCGGTTCCCAAGCCAGGCCGTTGGGGTTGCGCAGGCCCGAGGCGAAGATGCGGTGGCTACCGCTGGCGCGGTCCACCTCCCAAATGGCCGCGCGCCCCTCTTCGGCCTCCATACCGTTCTCCGCGACGTTGCTGTTCGAGCCGGTGGTGACGTACAGCTTGCTGCCGTCGCGGCTGGCGATGACGTTTTTGGTCCAGTGATGGTTGAGCGTGCCGCCCGGCAAGTCGACGACCTTGGTGGGTTGCGCCTTGATTTGCGTATCGCCTTCCTTATAGGGGAAGCGGATCAGCCGATCGGTGTCGGCTACATACAAGTCGCTGCCTACCAGCGTCATGCCGAACGGCGAATTGAGATTTTCCAGGAACACCGTGCGGGTTTCGGCGACGCCATCGTGATTGGCATCACGCAATAACGTGATGCGATTGGGGCTCGGCACGCCCGCGCCCGCGCGGCCCATGACCTTCTTCATCACCCAGCCACGAATGCCCTTGGCATCGTCCGGCTTGGGTGGGGCATTGGTTTCCGCCACCAGCACGTCACCGTTGGGCAGCACATAGAGCCAGCGTGGATGGTCCAGCCCTTCGGCGAATGCCGCCACTTGCAGGCCCTGGGCCGGCGTTGGCTTGGCGCCTTCCGGCCAGCCGACGGCTTCGGCGATGTTCACGGTGGGGATCAGGGTCTTGTTCGGTTCGGGCAGTTTTGGCGATGGGCCGGTGCCATCGGAGACTTGCAGCGTGGAAGACTCGCCACAAGCGACAAGCCCTGCGGCGAGGGCGATGGTCAGGAGATGAGGTGGCTTGAGCATGCTGGCTTCCCTATGAATGCATGTGGTTATTCATAGAGAAGCGTAGACCGGGGATGGTTCAACCTGTGGTTATGCCAGGACCTTATGGCATCAGCCGTGGGCCTGTTTGAACAGCACGGCGATGCCCGGGTGGTAGTGGCCGGCTTCGTTGCGCAACTTGCGATAGGCATAGGGGAAGTACCAGGCAACGGCGCAGGTGTTTTCCTTCTGCAGTTCATCGACCATGTCCTGCAACTCTTCGGGCGTGGTGCTTTGCTGGGCTTTCTGCGGCGCCACGAACAAACAACCCAGCTTCAGGTCGCTGGCATAGCTGATGCGTTTGGCATCGCTGGCGGCCTCGCTCAGGGGCTGGGTCAGGTTGAGGCTCTTGACCTTCGGCCAACGCTGGGTGGCCTGGATGAAGGCGCGCTCATCGGTGCTGGCGATGAACAAGTCGGCGCTGACGTTGCGCTCGCCTTCTTCATTCTGCTTGCGGGTCGGGGTGTGCTGAAGCGTGACCATCTCGGCCATCCAGGCGGCCGCCGAGAGCAATCCCAAATTGGCTTTTTCATCGAACCAGTAAGGGGTGTCGTTATCGCCACGCACGGCGTTATACCGGTCGATGCAGTCGAACCAGCGCTCCAGGACCGGGCGCAGGAATTCCAGTTTCGGATTGCTGATGATCATGCCTTGCATGCTTTTGCCCTCTTGTTATTGATATCGGGTCGTGATGCCCATTTGATATCACTTGCTGTAGCGTGGCACAAGATTGGCGTCACTTTATTGATTCGGGCCAATAAGTGGCGTTGAGCCTGCGGCAGCTTTAATTGACGCTCCAACCCCAACCCTCTAACCTTCGCGGCTTGTTTCAGGTGCTTTGTGGTCGCAGGCCGACAAAGTGAAACAGGGAAGCCGGTGAGCCAATGCGAACCCGGCGCTGCCCCCGCAACGGTAAATGAGTCAACGCTGCGCCTAGGCCACTGTGTCCGCGGACATGGGAAGGCGCGCAGCTCGGCATCGCGCCGCTCATGAGCCCGGAGACCGGCCTGATACATCCAACGGCATCACGGTGGGCGATGCCAGGCTTGTTGCCGTCTGTTTTCGTGCCCGCCCGCCGTTATCCTGTCCCCAACGGAGGCTTCCCCCATGACCGGTTCCCCCACCACCGATGCGTCCGAGCGCGACGAGCGCCATCTGGCGCGCATGCTGCGCAAGAAAGCCGTGATCGATGAGCGTATCGCCAACTCACCGAACGAGTGCGGCCTGCTGCTGGTGCTGACCGGCAACGGCAAGGGCAAGAGCAGTTCGGCCTTCGGCATGTTGGCCAGGGCCATGGGGCACGGTATGCAGTGCGGGGTGGTGCAGTTCATCAAGGGCCGCAACAGCACCGGTGAGGAACTGTTCTTCCGTCGCTTCCCGGAACAGGTGCGTTTTCATGTCATGGGCGAGGGCTTCACCTGGGAAACCCAGGACCGCCAACGCGACATCGTCGCTGCCGAGGCGGCCTGGGCGGTGTCGCGCCAATTGCTGAGCGACCCTTCCGTTGGGCTGGTGGTGCTCGATGAACTGAACATCGCCCTCAAGCACGGTTACCTGGATCTGGATCAGGTGCTGGGCGACTTACAGGCCCGTCCGCCCATGCAACACGTGGTGGTGACCGGTCGTGGCGCCAAGCCGCAGATGATCGAACTGGCGGACACCGTGACTGAGATGGGCATGATCAAACATGCCTTCCAGGCCGGCATCAAGGCGCAGAAAGGCGTCGAACTGTGATCAACCCTTGCATGAGCAGTCGCCAGTGCCCGGCGGTTTTGATCGCCGCCCCGGCCTCGGGACAGGGCAAGACCACCGTCACCGCCGCCCTGGCCCGGTTGCATCGCAACCAGGGGCGCAACGTGCGTGTCTTCAAGTGCGGTCCTGATTTTCTCGATCCGATGATCCTTGAGCGTGCCAGCGGTGCGCCGGTGTACCAGTTGGACATGTGGATGGTCGGCGAGCAGGAAAGCCGGCGGTTGTTGTGGGAAGCCGCCGCCGAAGCGGACCTGATCCTGATCGAAGGCGTCATGGGGTTGTTCGACGGTACGCCCTCCAGTGCCGATCTGGCGCGGCATTTCGGTGTACCGGTGCTGGCGGTGATCGACGGGACGGCGATGGCCCAAACGTTTGGTGCGCTGGCGCTGGGACTGGCTCGGTATCAGCCGGACTTGCCGTTTGCCGGGGTCCTGGCGAATCGGGTCGGCACTTTGCGCCATGCACAACTGCTCGAAGGCAGCCTGACCGAAGGTCTGCGCTGGTATGGCGCGCTGTCCCGCGAAACCGGCATCGAATTACCCAGTCGCCACCTCGGGTTGGTCCAGGCCCGTGAGTTGAACGATTTGGACCTGCGCCTCGACGCCGCCGCCGAGGCGTTGGCAAGCAGTTGCGAAGTGACCCTGCCGCCCGCTGTAACGTTCGCCGCACCTGAGTTGGTCGTTGCGCAACCGTTGCTCGAGGGCGTGCGCATTGCCGTGGCCCGGGACGAAGCATTCGCTTTCACCTATGGCGCGAGCCTCGACCTGCTGCGGGCCATGGGCGCGCAACTGAGCTTCTTCTCGCCGATTCATGACACAGCGCTGCCCGAGGCGGACAGTCTTTACCTGCCTGGCGGCTACCCTGAGTTGCACCACGTTGCCTTGGCGCAAAACACGCCGATGCTGACGGCGATCCGTGCTCATCACGAAGCGGGAAAACCCTTGTTGGCCGAATGTGGCGGCATGCTCTACCTGCTGGATTCGCTGACCGATGTCGAAGGGACCTGCGCTGAGCTACTGGGCCTGCTGCCGGGTGATGCGCAGATGCAAAAACGCCTGGCCGCCTTGGCCCTGCAATCGGTGGAACTGCCGGAAGGCCTTCTGCGAGGGCATACCTATCATCATTCATTGACCCGTACTGAACTCGCGCCGATTGCCCGCGGCCATAGCCCCAATGGCGGGCGCGGGGCGGAGGCGGTTTTCCGGCAGGGGCGGATGACGGCTTCCTACGTGCATTTTTACTTCCCGTCCAATCCGAGGGCGGTTGCCGCGTTGTTCGCACCCGATCCTGAGGCCGCTATCGCGAGCAGGCCATGACAGACACCGCTTTCTCCCCAGCCGAACGCGAAGCTGTCTATCGCGCCATCGCCGAACGGCGCGACATGCGTCATTTCATCGGTGGCACGGTCGAGCCGGCCTTGCTGCGTCGCTTGCTGGAAGCCGCGCACCAGGCTCCCAGCGTGGGCCTGATGCAACCGTGGCGGTTCATCCGCATCAGCGACCGCGCCCTTCGCGGCGATATCCAGCAACTGGTGGAGCAGGAGCGCATCCGGACGGCCGAGGCCTTGGGCGAGCGCAGCGATGAGTTCATGAAGCTCAAGGTCGAAGGCATCAACGACTGTGCCGAAGTGCTGGTGGCGGCGTTGATGGACGGCCGGGAGCGGCACATCTTCGGTCGCCGGACCTTGCCGGAAATGGATCTGGCCTCGCTCTCCTGCGCCATCCAGAATCTGTGGCTGGCGGCCCGCGCCGAGGGGCTGGGGATGGGCTGGGTATCGCTGTTCGAACCCTTGGCCCTGGCTGACCTGCTGGGCCTGCCTGCCGGCGCGAAGCCGCTGGCGATCCTGTGCCTGGGACCGGTCGAGGGCTTTTACCCGGCTCCTATGCTCGCCCTGGAAGGCTGGGCACAGCCGCGTCCGCTGCATGAACTGCTTTATGAAAACCGTTGGGGAATTCGCCCATGAGCGTGGCATTGCTCAGTGCTGCCGCCGTGGCGCTGGATGCGCTGCTGGGCGAACCCCGGCGCGGGCATCCACTGGTGGCGTTCGGTCGGTTTGCCGATCGTATCGAACAACGTTTCAACTCCGGTGGGCGTGGCTGGCGCAGCCATGGGGTGACAGCGTGGATCATCGCCGTGGTGCCGTTGACCTTGTTGGCGACAGCCTTGTCCTGGGCGCCACTGGTGGGTTGGCTGGTGGACATCCTGGCGTTGTACTGCGCCCTTGGCCTGCGCAGCCTGGGTGAGCATGTCGAGCCGGTGGCCCGGGCGTTGCGCTGTGGGGAGCTGGATGAAGCGCGTCGGCGGGTGGGTTATCTGGTCAGTCGCGAGACCCGTGAGCTGGACGAGACCGCCGTCGCCCGTGCCGCCACCGAATCGGTGCTGGAGAACGGCAGCGATGCGGTGTTCGCCGCGCTGTTCTGGTTCGCCGTGGCGGGTGCGCCCGGCGTAGTGTTGTATCGACTGAGCAACACCCTCGATGCCATGTGGGGCTATCGCAACGAGCGTTTCGAGCGGTTCGGCTGGGCAGCGGCCAAGATCGACGATGTGCTCAATTACATCCCCGCGCGATTGGTGGCATTGACTTACGCGCTGCTGGGGAAAACCCGCCTGGCGCTGCAATGCTGGCGCCGCCAGGGGCCGACCTGGGACAGCCCCAACGCCGGGCCCGTCATGGCGTCCGGTGCGGGGGCGCTGGGTGTGGAGCTGGGTGGCGCGGCGGTTTATCACGGCGAACTGCATCAGCGCCCACCTCTGGGCGAGGGCGTGCCGGCGAGTGCCGATTCCATCGATCGCGGCTGGCAATTGGTCCAGCGCGGGGTATGGTTGTGGCTACTGATTCTCTGCGTGGGGGCTGAGTTCTATGCTTGAACACGGTGGGCGCCTGCGCAATGCGGCCTGGCAATATGGAATCGCCGAGGCAGACTGGCTCGATTTGTCCAGTGGCCTGGCCCCCTGGCCATTCGAGGTCCCGGAGATTCCACTGCGGGCCTGGGCGCGCCTGCCGGAAACCGACGATGGCCTGGAGCAGGCGGCCCGCGATTACTACGGCGCTGAGCATGTGCTGCCGGTGGCGGGTTCGCAGATGGCCATCCAACTCCTGCCGCGCCTGCGCCGGGCCGGCAAGGTCGGCGTGCTGTCTCCGTGCTACGCCGAGCACGCCGAAGCCTGGCGCCGTAATGGCTATATCGTGCGCGAAGTGCTGGAAGCCGAAGTGGATTTCTTCCTCGACAGCCTCGACGTGCTGGTGGTGGTCAACCCCAACAATCCGACGGGCCTGAGCCTGACCCCGGAGCGTCTGCTCGATTGGCACGCCCGTCTGGCCCAGCGCGGGGGCTGGCTGGTGATGGATGAAGCGTTCATGGATGTCACGCCGCAACTGAGCGTGGCCGGCCATGCCCATCAGGTCGGGCTGATCGTGCTGCGCTCGTTCGGCAAATTTTTCGGTCTGGCCGGGGTTCGCCTGGGGTTTGTTCTGGCCGAGCGGCACTTGCTCAAGTTACTTGCCGAACAGGTCGGTCCATGGGCGGTCAGTGGGCCGACCCGGGTCCTGGGCCAGGTGTGTCTGCGGGACACTGCCGCCCACGCCCGGCAGCGGCAGCGCTGCGAAGCCGCCAGTCTGCGACTGGCGCTGATGCTGGAACGTCATGGCTTCAAGCCCCACGGTGGTTGCGGATTGTTCCAATGGCTGATCACCGGAGACGCCCAGGCGCTTCACGACTTCATGGCTCATCGCGGCATTCTCCTGCGGCTGTTTACCAACAACAGCAGTCTGCGTTTCGGCCTTCCTGCCGATGACGCACAATTTTTGCGCCTCGAACAGGCTTTCGAGGCTTACGCCAAGGACACGCCATGACGACCTTGATGGTGCAGGGCACCACGTCCGATGCGGGCAAAAGTACTCTGGTAACCGCGTTGTGCCGCTGGATCCGTCGCCAGGGCGTGAGCGCAGTGCCGTTCAAGCCGCAGAACATGGCCCTGAACAGTGCGGTGACTGCCGATGGCGGTGAAATCGGTCGCGCCCAGGCGGTGCAGGCCCAGGCCGCCGGCCTCGAGCCCCATACCGACATGAATCCGGTTCTGCTCAAGCCCAACAGCGATACCGGCGCTCAAGTCATCATCCACGGGCGCGCCGTCACCACCATGAATGCTGTCGCTTATCACGACTACAAGGCCATCGCGATGCAAGCGGTGTTGGCCTCCCACCAACGATTGAGCGCGGCCTATCCGGTGGTGATGGTAGAGGGCGCCGGATCGCCGGCGGAGATCAATCTGCGGGCCGGCGACATCGCCAACATGGGATTTGCCGAGGCGGTGGATTGCCCGGTGCTGTTGATCGCCGATATCAATCGTGGCGGAGTCTTCGCTCATCTGGTGGGCACCCTGGAGCTGCTGTCGCCCAGCGAGCAGGCGCGTGTCAGAGGTTTCATCATCAATCGCTTTCGTGGCGACATCGCCTTGCTGCAGCCGGGCCTGGACTGGCTGCAAGCGCGCACCGGCAAACCGGTGGTCGGCGTGCTGCCCTACGTGATGGATCTGCACCTGGAAGCCGAAGACGGCCTGGACCAGCGCCAGGCCGACAAGGCCGAACAGGTGCTCAAGGTGGTAGTGCCGGTGCTGCCGCGTATCAGCAACCACACCGATTTCGATCCGCTGCGCCTGCATCCGCAGGTGGATTTGCAATTCATTGGTCCCGGCCAGGCCATCCCGCCAGCCGACCTGATCATACTGCCCGGCTCGAAAAGTGTGCGCAGCGACCTGGCCCATTTGCGTGCCAACGGCTGGGAAGCGGCTATTCAGCGTCACTTGCGTTATGGCGGCAAGGTGCTGGGGATTTGCGGCGGATTGCAGATGCTCGGCCAACAGGTCCACGATCCCCTGGGGCTCGAAGGGGCAGCGGGCTCCAGCGCCGGGCTGGGGCTGTTGGCGTTCGAAACGACCCTGGAGCAAGAGAAGCAGCTACGTAACGTGCGAGGGCGGCTGATGCTGGAAGATGCCGAGATCAGCGGCTACGAAATTCATGCCGGCGTCACCGTCGGCCCAGCCCTGGAAACCCCCGCAGTGCAGTTGGATGACGGCCGCTGCGACGGTGCCCGCAGTCTGGATGGACAGATTTTCGGCACCTACCTGCACGGTCTGTTCGAATCGCCAGCGGCCAGCAGCGCCTTGTTGCGTTGGGCCGGGTTAAAAGATGTGCAGGCGGTGGACTACCACGGCTTGCGCGAGCGGGACATCGAGCGGTTGGCGGATCTGGTGGAGCGGCATTTGGATACCGGGCTGCTGCGTGAGCTCTGTGGGATTTGAGGTGGATGGGCTGGCCTCATCGCGAGCAGGCTCGCTCCCACAATGGATCGGCATTCACAATTTCCTGTGGGAGCGAGCCTGCTCGCGATGAGGCCAGCCGCCACACCACCTATTTAAAGGCAGAACTCCATGCTCCAACTCATCCTCGGCGGCGCCCGTTCCGGCAAGAGTCGCCTGGCGGAAAAACTCGCGGCGGATACTGGCTTGCCGGTGACCTACATCGCCACCAGCCAACCCCTGGATGGCGAGATGAACGAACGGGTCGCCCGCCATCGTCAACGACGGCCGGTGCACTGGTCACTGGTGGAGGAGCCGCTGGCCCTGGCGCGGGTGCTGCGCGAGAACGCCGGCCACGGGCAATGCCTGCTGGTGGATTGCCTGACCCTCTGGTTGACCAACCTGCTGATGCTCGATGATCCGCAGCAACTGGACACGGAGCGCGAAGCGTTGTTGGGCGACGTGGCCTCGCTGCCCGGTGAAATCATTTTTGTCAGCAACGAGACCGGGATGGGTGTCGTGCCGCTGGGCGAGTTGACTCGCCGTTACGTCGATGAAGCCGGTTGGCTGCATCAAGCCCTGGCCGAGCGTTGTCAGCGTGTCGTGCTGACCGTTGCCGGCCTGCCCCTGACACTCAAAGGTAGCGCGTTATGAATCACCGCTGGTGGCTGGAACCTTGTAAACCCGTTGACACCCAGGCCCTGGAACAGGCTTCGGCCCGCCAGCAGCAACTGACCAAACCCACCGGTTCCCTGGGACGGCTCGAATCGGTAGCGGTGCAACTGGCGGGCCTGCAAGGGCAGCTCAAACCGCGCCTGGATCGGCTTTGGATCGCGATTTTCGCGGGTGATCATGGGGTCGTGGCTGAAGGTGTGTCGGCCTATCCCCAGGAAGTGACCGGGCAGATGCTGCTCAACTTCGTCAGTGGCGGCGCGGCCATCAGTGTCCTGGCGCGGCAATTGGATGCCCGGCTGGAAGTCGTGGACCTGGGCACAGTGGTGTCGTCGTTGGAACTGCCGGGTGTCAGGCACCTGCGAGTCGGGCCCGGCACCGCGAACTTCGTCCAGGGGCCGGCGATGACTCCGGAGCAAGGCGGGCAGGCCTTGCAAGCGGGACGCGACAGTGTGATGCGCGCCGTCGAGGCCGGAACGCAGTTATTCATCGGTGGAGAAATGGGGATTGGCAACACCACGGCGGCCAGCGCCCTGGCCTGCGCCTTGCTGGATTGCCCGGTGGCGCACCTGGTCGGGCCGGGTACGGGGCTGGACGCGGTGGGTGTCAATCACAAGGCGCAAGTCATCGAGCGCGCCCTGGCGTTGCATGGTGCCCAGCGCAACGATCCGCTGCAGACGCTGTTCAATCTGGGCGGTTTTGAAATCGCGGCGCTGGTCGGTGCCTGCCTGGCCTGTGCTCAGCAAGGTGTCGCGTTGCTGGTGGACGGTTTTATCTGCAGCGTCGCGGCATTGGTGGCGGTGCGGCTCAACCCGGGCTGCCGGCCATGGCTGTTGTTTGCCCATCGCGGTGCCGAGCCTGGGCATCGCCATGTGCTGGAAACCCTCGATGCCGAACCGCTGCTGGACTTGGGCCTGCGCTTGGGAGAGGGCAGTGGCGCAGCGCTGGCGGTGCCGCTGCTGCGCCTGGCCTGTGACCTGCACGGGCAAATGGCGACGTTTGCCGAGGCGGCGGTGGCGGATCGCCCGGCATGACTTTGCGCCTGGACCTTTTGCGCCACGGTGAGACCGAGCTGGGCGGCGGGCTGCGCGGCAGTCTCGATGACGCTCTGACATCCCGCGGCTGGGAACAGATGCATGCGGCGGTGGCGGGGGGCGGACCCTGGGACCGGCTGGTGAGTTCGCCATTGCAGCGTTGTGCGCATTTCGCGCAACAGCTGGGTGAGCGACTCGACGTGCCGGTGCACTTGGACAAGGACCTCCAAGAGTTGCACTTCGGTGCTTGGGAGGGCCGTAGCGCGGCGACATTGATGGACACCGACGCTGAGGCTCTGGGCCGGTTCTGGGCGGATCCTTACCGGTTCACGCCGCCCGACGGTGAGCCGGTGCTGGCGTTTTCGGCACGCGTCCTGGCGGCGGTGGACCGTCTGTATGCGGCCCATGCAGGGCAGCGTGTCCTGCTGGTCAGTCATGGTGGTGTGATGCGCTTGCTGTTGGCCCGGGCCCGGGGCCTGCCACGGGAACAATTGCTCAACGTCGAAGTGGCCCATGGTGCGCTGTTTTCACTGTGCGTGTCACCCGGTTCGGTTCTGGTGGAGATGACCTGACGATGTTGGCGTTCTGGATCGCCTTGCAGTTTCTTAGCAGCTTGCCGGTTCGTCTGTCCGGCATGCCCGAGCCCGCGCAGCTTGGTCGTTCGTTGCTGTTCTATCCGTTGGTGGGGCTGTTGTTCGGTGTTGTACTGTGGGGCCTGAACATCCTGCTGGCGGGCGCGCCACCGTTGCTGCACGGGGCGCTGTTGTTGACGGCGTGGGTGTTGCTCAGCGGCGGTCTGCACCTCGATGGCCTGGCCGATAGCGCGGATGCCTGGCTCGGCGGCTTTGGCGATCGTGAGCGCACGTTGCTGATCATGAAAGATCCCCGCAGCGGCCCCATCGCCGTCATTACATTGGTGTTGGTGCTGCTGCTCAAATTCGCGGCGCTGTTGGCATTGATCGAGCAAGGTCAGACCCTGGTGTTGGTCATCGTGCCTCTGTTGGGGCGCGGCGCGTTGCTGGGCTTGTTTCTGACCACACCTTACGTACGGGCTGGCGGATTGGGGCAGGCGCTCGCGGACCACTTGCCACGGTCTGCGGGGTGGCAGGTGGTATTCGTCGGTGCCCTGGGTTGCGTTCTGGTGGCGGGTTGGACGGGGGCGGCGGCACTGATCATCGCGTCGGGGGTGTTTGTTGGCCTGCGGCACATGATGTTGCGTCGTTTGGGCGGATGCACCGGCGATACGGCCGGGGCCTTGCTGGAGCTGCTTGAAATGGCGGTGTTGGTGGGTTTGGCGTTGATCTGAGCCTGGTTGCCTGGCCGGATAACTTTGCCAAAATAATCCATTTAAATTTGCATTCATCTATTCACGGGTATATACACGCATCATGCTTCCTTCCCAATGTTTGTGCATCAACCTGCGTCGTGCCGCCCGGGGCGTCAGCAAGTACTACGACGGCGCCCTCGATGGCTTCGGGATCAACGTTGCCCAGTATTCGCTGCTGAATAACCTGGCGCGCCTGGACCAGCCGAGCATTTCCTCCCTGGCCGAGGCCATGGGCCTGGACCGCAGCACTCTGGGGCGTAATCTGCGGGTGCTGGAAGGCGAGGGGTTGGTCAGCCTCGCCGAGGGCGAAGACCTGCGCAACCGCATCGTTGTATTGACCGACGCCGGGCATGCCAGGCTGGAGGCTGCGCAGCCGGCTTGGGAAGCGGCGCAACAGAAACTGATCGATAAGCTGGGCGCCGAAAAGCGCGAAACCTTGCTGGCCTTGCTGGATGAACTGGCGTGATGCCGGTTCGTTCGCTGATAAGTGGGTATATACCCGCGACTGGAGAATAAAATGACATCGATGTGGCGAACCTGTGGTTGGGTCCTGGTGGGCAGTGCGCTGATCCTTGCGCTGTCCCTGGGGGTGAGGCATGGCTTCGGATTGTTCCTCGCGCCCATGAGCGCCGAGTTCGGCTGGGGTCGCGAAGTGTTCGCTTTCGCCATTGCCTTGCAAAACCTGATCTGGGGCCTGGCTCAACCCTTCACCGGTGCCCTGGCTGACCGCTTCGGCGCGGCCAAGGTGGTGTTGATCGGTGGCGTACTCTATGCCCTCGGTCTGGTGTTCATGGGGTTGTCGGATTCTGCCTGGTCGTTGTCGTTGAGCGCGGGCCTGCTAATCGGGCTCGGCCTGTCCGGCACGTCGTTTTCGGTGATCCTGGGGGTGGTCGGCCGTGCCGTTCCGCCGGAAAAACGCAGCATGGGGATGGGCATCGCCAGCGCCGCCGGGTCTTTCGGCCAGTTCGCCATGTTGCCCGGTACCCTGGGGTTGATCGGCTGGCTGGGCTGGTCCGCCGCGCTGTTGGCGCTGGGCTTGCTGGTGGCGTTCATTGTGCCGCTGGTGAGCATGCTCAAGGACTCGCCCGCGCCGCTTGCCGGCCACGAGCAGACCTTGTCCGAAGCATTGCGCGAAGCATGCAGCCATTCCGGGTTCTGGCTGCTGGCGATCGGCTTTTTTGTCTGCGGTTTCCAGGTGGTCTTCATCGGCGTGCATTTGCCCGCGTACCTGGTGGACCAGCATCTGCCGGCCAGTGTCGGGACCACCGTGCTGGCGTTGGTCGGGCTGTTCAATATATTCGGCACCTACACCGCAGGCTGGCTGGGCGGGCGCCTGTCCAAGCCCCGGCTGCTGACCGGCTTGTACCTGTTGCGGGCGGTGGTCATTGGTTTGTTCTTGTGGCTGCCGGTGACCACTACCACGGCCTACCTGTTCGGCATGGCGATGGGCTTGCTGTGGCTGTCTACGGTGCCGTTGACCAACGGTACGGTAGCGACGTTGTTTGGTGTGCGAAATCTTTCCATGCTCGGTGGGATCGTATTCCTGTTCCACCAATTGGGGTCGTTCCTGGGCGGTTGGCTGGGCGGCGTGGTGTATGACCACACCGGCAGCTACGACCTGATCTGGCAGGTGTCGATCCTGCTCAGTCTGATGGCGGCGGCGCTGAACTGGCCAGTGAGCGAGCGTCCGGTAGCGCGCCTGCAAGTACAGGCGGGTGCAGCGTGAGTCGCGTCGGCCCTTGGTTGATTGCCGCGGGCGCCGGCCTGCTGCTCGCGTTCGCCTGGTGGGGCTGGCATCAGGGCGGGCTGGCCTTGATGCAACTGGGCATGGGTAACTGCTGAATGATGGACGGCACGGGGTGCAGCGGAGTAACGTCATGGCCTGACTTGTCTTCAAGGACATCCGACATGCTGATGCGCTGGTTTGCTGTTCCCGCCCTGTTGCTGGCTGCAACGGGGCAAGTCTGGGCCGCCGATTGCCCGCCGTTGCTGGAGGGTTCGCTGCCCAAGCTGCGGGCCAAGGAAACCATCGATTTGTGCCAGCGCTTCGCCGGCAAGCCGCTGGTAGTGGTCAACACCGCCAGCTTTTGCGGGTTCGCGCCGCAGTTCAAAGGCCTCGAAGCGCTGAACCAACGATACAAGAGCGAAGGGCTGCAGGTGCTGGGCGTGCCGTCCAATGATTTCAAGCAGGAGTCCAAGGACGGTGCCGAGACGGCCAAGGTCTGCTACGTCAACTACGGAGTGACCTTCACCATGACCGAGCCACAACCGGTGCGCGGTGCTGACGCCATCCCGTTGTTCAAGCACTTGGCCGAACAGTCCGGGGCGCCGAAATGGAATTTCTATAAGTATGTCGTGGACCGCCAGGGCAAGGTGGTCGGCAGTTTCTCCAGTCGGATCAAGCCTGACGATCCGGAGTTCATCAAGGCGGTAGAGACGGCTATCGCCTCCAAGCCTCAGGAATCCAAGCCCTGAGTCCAGGCACGAAAAAGCCCCGCCTCTTTGCAGAGCGCGGGGCTTTTTTCGTTTCGGCCGGCGAGCGGTTCAGGCGCGCCGTGGATCATCAGAAGCGGTAGGTTGCGCCAACACCAAAACCGTTTGCGCTGTTTTCATACTCGGCGCTATAGGCCTGGCCTAGCGCGTTGGTACGGTTGACGCTGACTTTTTCTTCCTTGAGGTAGGAATAAGCCACGTCGATAGTCAGGTCTTCGGTCGGGCTCCAGCCGGCACCCAGGCTGAAGATGGTCCGGTCACCGGTAGGGATACGTGGCGAGCGGTCGGTATTGTTGGTAGGCGACTGGTCGAAGGTCAGGCCGGTACGCAGCACCCACTGTTTGTTCAACTGGTAGGAGGTACCGATGGCGTAGGCCCAGGTGTCGTGCCAGTTCTGTTCTTCGGTAATGGTGCCGAGTTGAGGGTTCACCAAACCGCCGCCAGTTTCAGTACCGTCGTTTTGCACGGTAATGTCTTTCAGGCGGCTCCAGCGAGTCCATGTGCTGCCCGCATAAACGGTCCAGGCATCATTGATTTGCTGGGTGACCGAAAAGTCCACCGATTCAGGCGTGGTGATGTCCAGCGAAGCGTCATACTTCGCGCCGCTCAGGATTACGCCAGGAATGCCAGCGCCTGGGTTGACTTCAGTATGACCTTCGAGCTTGTACTTGACTTTGGAGTGGTAGGTCAGGCCGACACGAGTAGTGTCGGTCGCCTGGACCAACAGGCCGATATTGTAGCCATAGCCAATGTCATCGCCCTTGATGGTGACATTGTTATCGCCATTGAGCGGAGCGCCCAAAGGCAAATTCAAAGTTGATTCCAACTTACCGGAAATACGGTTGATAGTCGGACCGAAACCAATCGATACCTTGTCGTTGAAGGCATAGCTGACTGTCGGCTGGAAGGTAACGACTTTTACTTCGCTTTTGCTGCCGAAGTTTTGACCCTGGAAGCTGCTTTCATAGTCAGTGATCAGGCCAAATGGCGCATAAACGCCCAGGCCGAAGGTCCATTGGTCATCGATAGGCTTGACGTAATAGCCCATAGGAACACCGGTGAGCGGGACCATGTCGCCTTTGTTGGTGCCGGAACGGGTACCGCTGGTATCGTTGATATCGGTGGAAGCGTCGATAGCGGCAAAACCGCCAGTCACTTGCTGGCGCTTGAGGCGCGACATGCCGGCAGGGTTGCCGAACACGGTACTTGCATCATCGGCAGAAGAGGAACGACCTGCGAAGCCAGTGCCCATGCCACTGATGCTTTGTTCGTTCAAGGCGAAACCACTGGCGAAGAGCTGAGTGGATGCCAAGGTAACGGCAAGGCCAAGGGTGGTTTTGAGCATCATTTTTTTCATTGTTAGAACTCCAGGTGATCACCGGGGCAAAAACTACCAACATTTTCGGTCAAGCGCTATAGCCTGTATTGCTTGATTTAGAGCGGTTTTGTAGGACAATCCGACCAAAATCGCTACCAACACCGGAACTTTACAATTCCCGTTCAGCAAGCGACCTGATTCAAAGGGCACACACATTTTTGCCAGGCGCACGTGAAATCCCTCAGGCGCCCTTGGGGATGAAAGGTATGGCGCCAGATCCGCGCCATACCCAGCAGATCGTCGGCTTCCGGAAGTGGAGTGTTTTGTTCTTCCACCAATAGCCATGCGATGGCGGTGGCGTAGCGAAGGTTGACGGTCAATTCGAGGTGGGGGCCGCTGAGAAAAGCATGCTGGCTGGCAAGACCACGTACCAGGCTGGCGCGTTCCGGATCCCGCGCCAGGTAATGATCCCAGAGAGCACGATGGCGAGGTTCGGGAATGCGGTACAAACCATGCCCGCGACGGTCATGCAGGGCAGAACCCAAGGCGGATTGGCTGGCGGCGATTCCCAACAAGAGGGATTCCGCCGTGGCACTGTGGCTCCCCAGGTAGAGGAGCGTGGGGCGGATCACATATCGACACAGTTCGCTGGCAGCGATACCCATAAAACCCTCGAAACGTGAAAGGGGCGAAGCCTGAAGGTGTGGGCTTGGCAGCGGTGGGTCGGTTCAGGCTCCGCCGGAAGCGGATCATGCCGCTTGACTTGAAGTGTAGTGTGATATTCCCGCTGTAAAGGACTGTTTTTAAAACATCTTCAGCAAAGGGTTATAAACCTTATACCCCTTGGTGCTTAAGCCGCTTCGCTTTCCTGCGCCATTTCCAGGCAATAAAAAGCCCCGCTTTTTCAGGGCGGGGCGTTTTCTTTCAGCTCGCTGGCGCCTCAGGCAACCAAGGCCTGACGAGTACGCTCGATCACAGCCTGCAGTGGTTCTGCGCTGGAGTATTGGTCTGGATAAAGGCGCTCGCTGTGACGGGCGATGCCATGTTCGTTGACCAGCGTGAAGCTGAAACAGCCTTTGCGAGCGGCCAGGATCAGGCAGTTCATTGGAGCGAAGGCGTTGGTGAGGGTGCGGATGGCATCCTGTGTCTGGATTTGAGTCGACATGTTATGGGTGTTCCTACAAATGACACGGTTAAGAACCGTGCAACGTTAAAACGTTCCAGTAACGTCGACCACCATTGGTCGAACGAAGAACCCGACTGGAACAAAGCAGCCAGTTCGAGCGCTGTAAAAGGTGCGCGCTTGGGCCGGCAGGTAGGTACTTAGGAGGGCAGGCGACACATCAAGGGCAGAGGTTCTGGGCCCAGGGTGAAGATCCTGATCAATTTACAGGCTGGTTCGGTCAGAGTAAGGAACCTGGCGACACCTTTGTAATCGATCAAAGGCCGTGCGGTTGCGAATCTTACCTGGAAACCATCGAGGGGTCCGGTCTCTTCCATCGGTAGGCTGCCCTTGGGGCTGGCGACCGTATGCGAAGCGTTTGACCCGGAATTGATTTTCAGCTTGGTACTAACGGCGCGGATAGTAACGAATCAATCCGCAAAAAGGAAGACTGTTGATCAAGAAATCTCCAACCGGCGACATCTGGGGCGCTTGACCCTGTTCTTTGGGACACAGGCACCAGGTTCGCACGATAGAAGGCGAGCGCTTTGCGACCGTGGCGCGTATGCAAACGCACCAAAAAAAAGCAGCGATATAACCTTTTCGATGTTACTTGTGCACACTCGTGGCGATAGCTGTCATGTGACTGTCACGTCGAAACAATCCCGGGTGGCTGCCTGTATCCAAAATTTAAGTCAATGAAAAACATCGGTTTTTTTTACTGGTGAAAAAATCGTCAGTTTGAGCGCAGGCCCCGTCCTACAGGGCTTACGACCCATTAAGGGGGGGTTGTCCACTGAGTTATCCACAGCTTCTGTGGATTGTCCCAAGCACTTGCTCTAGGACGGGCGTGCCGGTTTTTTTCGACTTTACCCACACGAAAAAAGGAGTAGAGTGGCGCGCCTTCCGATCTGTCCCACAGTGCTTTATGAAGTTTCGCTCAGTATCACCTGCTGTTACCTCCACACCCTGTGGTGTTACCTCTCCCAAGCGTATATCGATGCGAGTCGCCGAGTGGTTGCTCGACAGTCCACGGCTTGGCACAAGCCCCAGCGTCAAACACCTTGCCGGGCGCTTGCTCAAGCAGCCGGCCCGTGATGGCGTGGTGGCCGCGCAAAGTCGCCTGGGGCAATTGATGTGTCGTGAGTGCGGTAACGCCCGGGACCGGCGTATCGGCCAGGATTTGTTGCGCCAGGCCGCCCGGGCCGGGGACGCTCGTGCACAACAGGCCCTGACTGAAATAGAAGGATGAAATCGTAGACGCGACTGGGCAACCCACAGCGGCTTGGTTAACCTTCGGGCTTTATTCGACCGGCAGGATTTGTCATGGCTATGGATTTGACCAGCCTGTTGTTTGGCCTGGCAGGCGCAGCGGTGCCGCTGCTCGCATTGGCCTGGCACCTGCAGCGCCAGGCCGGTGCCGCGCAGACGGAATTGGCGTTGCTGGAAGAGCGCCTGGCCATGGCCCATATGGCTCATGATGGCCTGAACGCCCAGCTCGACGCCTGCCGTGATGAAATCAGCGACCTGAGCCAGGCCAATGCCGTAAGGCAAGCAGAACTTGCTGCTGCCCGCCGCGAGGTCGAGTTGCTGCAAATCGAGCGCGACAACTCCCGGGACGCGGCTCACGCCTGGAACCTGGAACGTGCCGGCAAGGAAGCGGAATTGCGTCGTCTGGACGCCCAGGCGGCGTCCCTGCAGGCCGAGTTGCGCGAGCAACAGGAAAGCCATCAGCAGCGCTTGGACGACCTGCAAGGCTCGCGAGACGAACTGCGTGCGCAATTCGCGGAGCTGGCAGGGAAAATCTTCGACGAACGTGAGCAGCGCTTCGCCGAAACCAGTCATCAGCGCTTGGGGCAGTTGCTCGATCCGCTGAAAGAGCGCATCCAGTCCTTCGAGAAACGCGTTGAAGAAAGCTATCAGGCCGAGGCACGGGAGCGGTTTTCCCTGGGCAAGGAGCTGGAGCGTCTGCAGCAATTGAACCTGCGCCTGAGCGAGGAAGCCACCAACCTCACCCGAGCGCTCAAGGGCCAGAAGACCCAGGGGAACTGGGGCGAGTTGATCCTGGAGCGGGTGCTCGAACACGCGGGTCTGGAGAAAGGCCGTGAATACCAGACGCAGGTCAGCCTGAAGGGGCCGGACGGCGAACGATTCCAGCCTGATGTACTGATTTATCTGCCCGGCGACAAACAGGTGGTGGTCGATTCCAAGGTCAGTCTCACGGCTTATCAACAGTATGTGGGCGCCGACGACGATGCCATTGCCCTGCATGCGCTCAAGCAACACGTTGCGTCATTGCGGGCCCACGTCAAGGGCTTGGCCGGCAAGGATTACAAGCGGCTGGACGGTTTGCACAGCCTGGATTTCGTCCTGCTGTTCGTGCCGATCGAAGCCGCATTTTCTGCTGCCTTGCAAGCCGAGCCGAACCTGTTCCAGGAAGCGTTCGACCGCAACATCGTGATTGTCAGTCCCACCACGCTGCTGGCGACGTTGCGGGTGATCGACAGTCTTTGGAAGCAGGAGCGCCAGAGCCAGAACGCCAGGGAAATCGCCGAGCGGGCAGGGTGGCTGTACGACAAGTTCGTACTGTTCATCCAGGATCTGGACGAAATCGGAAGCCGCTTGCAGCAGCTGGACAAGGCCTACAGTGCGGCGCGCAATAAACTGACGGAAGGGCGTGGCAACCTGATCAGTCGTAGCGAACAGCTCAAACTGCTCGGCGCCAGGGCCAGCAAGAGCCTGCCCACTGAACTGCTCGAACGGGCGATGGCCGATGGGGATGGGTTGCGTGAGTTGTCGGAAGAAACCGCAAAAGCCCAGGATTGATCAAACCCTTGGGCTCGCCACAGGCTCGGTGTCCGGCCGGAAACCCCGGCGCCTACAACGGCAAATGCCGACTCAACAAGGCCCTCAGCGCCGCCGGCTTCACCGGTTTGGCCAGGTAATCCAGGCCCGCGGCGTGCACCTGGGCCACGGTTTCCGGCCGACCATCGGCACTGATCACCACTCCAGGCACCGGTTCCCCCATGCGTGTACGCAGCCAGGCCATCAACTCAGTACCGGTCTCGCCATCGTCCAGATGGAAATCCACCAGGGCCAGTTGTGGCCGCCCGCCCTGGGCCAGCCAGCGCTCGCATTCATCACGGTTACGCGCTGTCCGGACCTGACAACCCCAGCGCGTCAGCAGGCTGTTCATGCCGATCAGGATGCTGTCTTCGTTATCGACACACAGCACCTGGGCTCCGTTTGCCAAGAGGCCGTTGGGTTCGACGACGGTGCTGGGCACGGCGGTCTGCGTGCGGGCCAACGGTACGCTGACGCTGAACACGCTGCCGCGTCCCGGCCAGGAGCGCACGCGCAACGTATGACCCAGTACCCGGCATAGCCCGTCTGCAATCGCCAGGCCCAGGCCGAGGCCTTTTTCGGCCCGGGTCTGATGGCTGTCCAATCGTTTGAATTCTTCGAAGATGACTTGTTGCTTGTCTTCGGCGATGCCGGGGCCGCGATCCCAGACCTCCAGGCACAATTCGCCATTACGCCGACGCGCCCCCAGCAGCACCGGCCCCTTGGCATAGCGGAAGGCGTTGGTCAGGAAGTTCTGCAGGACGCGACGCAGCAATTTGATGTCGCTGTCGACCCGCAGACGAGAACCGCGTACCCGGAACTTCAGGCCCTGTTCCCGGGCCAGTACCGTGAATTCGGCACCGAGGATATCGAACAGCTCGTTCAGTGCGAACGGCTGGCGGTCGGGATTGATCTTGCCGTTTTCCAGGCGGGAAATGTCCAGCAGGTCGGTGATCAGGTCTTCGGCCGAGCGCAATGAGCTGTCGAGGTGCTGTACGAGTTGCCGGGCTTCGCTCGGCAGGCTTTCGTGCTGATGGGACAGGGCGGCGGAAAACAGGCGAGCGGCGTTGAGGGGTTGCATCAAGTCATGACTGACGGCGGCCAGGAAGCGGGTCTTGGACTGATAGGCCGCTTCGGCCGTACTCTTGGCTTCGGTCAGGGCCAGGTTCAGTTGAGACAATTCCCGGGTCCGTTCGGCCACACGTTGTTCCAGTCCTTCGTTGGCCGCGGTCAGGGCGTGTTCGGCTTCGCGGAAGGCGGTGATGTCAGTGAAACTCATGACGAAACCGCCGCCGGGCATCGGGTTGCCGATCAGCTCGATCACCCGACCGTTGGGGAACAAGCGTTCGGATGTGTGGGCCCGGCCCTGGCGCATCCAGTGCAGTCTTCGGGCGACGTGGACCTCCGCCTCGCCCGGTCCACAGAGACCGCGTTCAGCGTTATAGCGGATGATGTCAGCAATCGGCCGGCCGACACTGATCAAGCCGTCCGGATAGTTGAACAGTTCCAGGTAGCGGCGATTCCAGGCCACCAGCCTCAGGGACTGGTCCACCACGCTGATGCCCTGGGTGATGTTCTCGATGGCGCCTTGCAGAAGGGCTCGGTTGAATTGCAGCACCTCCGACGCTTCGTCCGCGATGCGCACGACATCTTCGAGTTGCATCTCCCGGCCTTCGATCGCGGCCTTTACCACGGCCCGGGTGGACGAGGCCCCCAGTACACCCGCCAGCAGGCGTTCGGTGTGGGCGATCCATTCGCTGTCGGCATTCTGGTTCGGGTTGAATCCCTTGCCCTGGCGATAAGCAAAGCGGATGAAGCTCTGGCGCGCCCGCTCCTCGCCGACGAAGCGGGCGGCCAGTTGCAGCAGGTCTTCGATCTGCACCGCCAGCATCGAACGGGCGTTGGGTCGAGCGCTGATCTCTTGGCCGATGAACCGTCCGGCCTGCCAGTGCTCCGACACCCGCGTGCGTGACAATACGGAAACCCAGGCGAACAGACTGAAGTTGCCCGCCAGGGACAGCACAACGCCTTGAGTCAGTGGGCTGATGGGCAGGCTCAGCGGATTGCCATGCAGCCAGGCCAGCCCAGGAAAGCTGTTCAGCGACCAGCCCAGGCTATGGGCCGCAATCGGTAACACCAACGTGTAGAACCACAGGAAGATCCCAGCGGCGAGGCCGGCGAACACCCCGCGGCGGTTGGCCTGCTTCCAATACAACGCCCCCAGCATGGCGGGCGCCAGTTGAGTCACGGCGGCGAAGGCGATCTGGCCGATGGTCGCCAGGCTTGCTGTCGAGCCCAGCAACCGGTAGCTGACATAGGCCAGCAACAGGATTACCACGATGCTGACCCGGCGAACCGAGAGCATCCACTGACGGAATACTTCGAACGGCCGTTCGGCATTGTTGTGCCGTAGCAGCCAGGGCAGCAGCATGTCGTTGGACACCATGGTGGAGAGCGCGACACTTGCCACGATCACCATGCCGGTGGCGGCCGAGGCGCCGCCGATGAACGCCAGCACTGCCAGCGACGGATGGGCCTGGGCCAGGGGCAGGCTGATGACGAACGAATCCGGCAATACCGAGCTGGGCAGCATCATTTGCCCGGCGAGAGCGATGGGCACCACGAACAGGGCGGCCAGGGCCAGGTAGGCGGGGAATACCCATTTGGCCAGACGCAGGTCCTGGGGTTCGATGTTCTCGACCACGGTCACGTGGAATTGCCGTGGCAAACAGATGATCGCCATCATCGCCACGCCGGTCTGCACCACCATGGACGGCCAGTTGATGGTTTCCTTCCAGTACTCCTCCAGCCGCGGCGCGAGCATCGCCTGGCTGAACAGGTCGTCGAAGCCGTCGTAAAGGCCAAACGTCACGAAAGCGCCCACCGCGAGGAAGGCGAGCAGCTTGACCAGGGATTCGAACGCAATCGCCAGCACCATGCCGCGGTGGTGTTCGGTGGCGTCCAGGTTGCGGGTCCCGAACACGATGGTGAACAACGCCAGGATCAGCGAGACGATCAATGCGGTGTCCTGAGCGCGGGTGCCCATGGCGTCGGCGCCGGCGCCGATCAGCAGGTTCACCCCCAGCACGATGCCCTTGAGCTGCAAGGCAATGTAGGGCAGCACGCCGACCAGGCAGATCAGAGCGATCACGATGGCCAGGGATTGGGATTTGCCGTAGCGGGCGGCGATGAAGTCGGCGATGGAGGTAATGTTCTCCTGCTTGCTGATCATCACCATCTTCTGCAAGACCCAGGGCGCCAGCACCAGCAACAGAATCGGCCCGAGATAGATCGGCAGGAACGACCAGAGCTGCTCGGCGGCCTGGCCCACCGCGCCAAAGAAGGTCCAACTGGTGCAGTAAACCGCCAGCGACAGGCTGTAGACCCAGGCCCGGACCCGGGGGGGCAACGGCGTACTGCGCCGGTCGCCGTAGAAGGCGATGGCGAACATGATGGCCATATAGGCCAGGGCAACAACGGCAATCAGCCCGCTGGACAGCGACATGGAAACTCCCGAACGAAGAACACCGGGACCTGGGCCCGGCAGGACAGTCTCGCATGCCCGCTCGGGTTCGTCAGTGTCGACCAAGGTCGGGGCGTGGCGGGGTGTCGCAAGGTGCGACAGGCAATGGCCTCGAGGTGTGTGGGGTGGCCTCATCGCGAGCAGGCTCGCTCCGGGTGTTCACAGATCCCGCGTCCACCTTAGCTCCATTGTGGGAGCGAGCCTGCTCGCGATAGCGTTTTTACTGACCCAACGCGATATCAACCAACCGATGCAACTCCTCGACCTCCAGCGGCGAGGTGGCGAAGAGAATGCGAAACACCGTCGGCGCCACCACCACATTGATCAGCCGCTCGAGGCCAGGGTTTGGTTCCCCTGGATAGCGATCCAGAATGATCTGCAATTGGCTGCTGATAATCCCCACGCAATGCCCCGGTGTAGCGCAGGCCTGGATGTCGCGCATCATATTGCGACCGGGCTCGGAGCTCATTTCATCCAGGTACTGTTCGGCCCAGGCCAGCAGGTCGCCGCGCAGGCTGCCAGTATTGGCCGGCTCGCTGTCGGGGCGCATGCGGGCGATGGCGACGTCGGCCAGCAGCGCCGGCAGATCACCCCAGCGTCGGTAGATGGTGGATGGTGTCACCCCGGCGCGTGCGGCGATTTGCGGCACGGTCAGGGTGGCCCGGTCCTGTTCCTGGAGCAGGGCGCGGACGGCCGAGTGGATCGACTCTTGTACCCGGGCGCTTCTGCCGCCGGGGCGTAAACCTTCTTTAATAGCCATGTATCGGACCTTAACGCAAAGAATTTGCTTTAAGCGCTTCTCGGTAGCACACTTCGCAAAAGCAAAAAATTAGCTTTTGCTGATGGCCTGTGAATAGCTTTTGTGGAGCGTGCCCATGTCTCGTCCAGCTTCGACCCGTGCCAGCCTGATTTTCCTGGCGATGACTTTGCTCGGTTTCCTCGCTGCATCCAGTGCGCCGACGCCGTTGTATCACCTCTATCAGGAGCATATGCAATTTTCTCCGGCGATCCTTACGCTGATCTTCGGGGTATATGCCTTCAGCCTGCTGGCCGCCTTGTTGACCGTGGGATCGCTGTCGGATTACCTGGGCCGCAGGCCCGTGATCTTCGTGGCGTTGTTGCTCAACATGCTGGCGATGATGCTGTTTATCAACGCCGACAGCATCGGTTGGCTGATCGGAGCACGCCTGATCCAGGGATTCGCCACAGGCATGGCCACCAGTGTGCTGGGCGCCGCGTTGCTGGACTTCGATCGTCAGCAAGGGCCGCTGATCACCAGCGTTGCGCCATTGCTGGGCATGGCGTGTGGAGCGCTGGGCTGCGGCATGTTGGCCGAGTTCGCGCCACGGCCGTTGCAACTGACGTATTGGCTTCTGCTGGGGCTGTTCCTGGTCCAGGCGATTTATCTCTGGCGCCTCAGGGAAAGCGTCAGCCCACAACCCGGAGCCTGGCAATCCTTGCGTCCGACCTTGCACGTGCCGGTCCAGGCGCGGCGAGCCTTGTGGTTGATACTGCCATTGAATCTGGCGGCCTGGGCAGTGGGCGGCTTCTATTTGTCATTGGCGCCATCCTTGGTTCGGGCCGCCACTGGCTCGACTTCCAACCTCATCGGCGGCGCATTGGTCGCTGCCCTGACGCTCACCGGGGCGTTGTCCATCTACACGCTACGCAACCAGCATGCAGAGAACATGCTGCGTCTTGCCGCCAGCTTGTTGATAACGGGCCTTATGCTGGTTTTGGTCGCTGCACACTCGGGCAGCCTGCCTTTGTTCTTTATCGGTACGTTGGTGACCGGCAGTGGTTTTGGTGCCGGTTTCCTGGGTGCGCTGCGCAGCATCATGCCCCTGGCGCTGCCCCATGAACGAGCCGGTTTGATGTCGGCTTTTTATGTGCTCAGCTATCTGGCGTTCAGTTTGCCCTCCTTGTTGGCGGGTAACCTGACCCGAGTGTTCGGATTGATTGCGACTACCGATGGTTATGGCGCCGTGTTGATGGCGCTGGCCGTTGGTGCGCTATGGAGCTTGTGGCGTAAATCCCGGGGACTGGCGAACGCCCCAGATAACGCATGAGCTTATCTATAAAACAGATTAACCATAGAGAAATTACCCGTTATATAGATATTCGATCTGGCTCTAGCATGGCTCCCATCTCTTCAGGGGACAGGAGTTCGCCATGACATGTTGCGCTGCAAAAAATCGCTTACGTCCATTGAGCCATTTGCACAGGCCATTGGAAGCCATCCGTCAATTCACTCCGAATTGGTTCGCCGTGACCATGGGGACCGGCGTATTGGCCTTGGCGTTAGCGCAATGGCCCGGCAACGTGTCCGGGCTTCGCCTGTTGGGTGAAGGTCTGTGGCTGTTCAATGTTTTCCTGTTTGTATTGTTCACCGGCCTGTACGCCGCCCGCTGGGTGTTGTTCTTCGACGAGGCGCGGCGGATTTTCGGGCACTCCACGGTTTCAATGTTCTTCGGCACCATCCCCATGGGGCTGGCGACCCTCATCAACGGTCTTCTGGTGTTCGGCCTGCCACGCTGGGGAGAGGGCGTGGTGCCCTTGGCCGAGGTGTTGTGGTGGATCGACGTGGCGATGTCGCTGGCCTGCGGTGTGCTGATTCCCTTCCTGATGTTCACCCGGCAGGAACATCGGATCGACCAGATGACCGCCGTGTGGCTGTTGCCGGTGGTGGCCGCCGAAGTCGCGGCCGCCAGCGGCGGGCTGTTGGCGCCGCATCTGGCCGATGCTCATGCGCAGCTGCTCATGCTGGTCACCAGCTACGTGCTCTGGGCATTTTCCCTACCGGTGGCGTTCAGCATTCTGACAATCCTGTTGTTGCGCATGGCGCTGCACAAACTGCCTCACGAAAACATGGCGGCTTCGAGCTGGTTGGCCCTCGGCCCCATCGGTACCGGAGCCTTGGGCATGTTGCTGTTGGGCGGCGATGCGCCAACGATTTTTGCCGCCAATGGCATCCCAGGCGTGGGCGAAATCGCCGCCGGGTTGGGGATGGTGGCCGGCATCACCTTGTGGGGCTTGGGCTTGTGGTGGATGTTGATGGCGTTGCTCATCACGGCCCGTTACCTGCGCACCGGCATCCCGTTCAACCTTGGCTGGTGGGGCTTTACCTTCCCGTTGGGTGTGTATGCTCTGACCACGCTGAAGCTGGCGGACCTGCTGGGTCTCAAATTCTTCGGCGTGTTCGGCAGCGCACTGGTGGCAATGCTCGTAGCGCTGTGGCTGCTCGTCGCCCGGCGCACGGTACTGGGTGCCTGGCACGGTGAGCTGTTTGTATCACCGTGCATTGCAGGGCTGGCGAAATAATCACTAAAGAAAGGTAATGTGTGGCCTGGATCGAAAAACCTCATTCCAATAAGTGTCCACGCCACTCAGGTACATGGAAGATGAGTCACCCTTCGCAGTTCACCTTGCTTCGCACGCGGCGGTTCTTGCCGTTCTTCATTACGCAGTCCCTTGGCGCATTCAACGATAACGTGTTCAAGCAGTCGTTGATCCTCGCGATTCTTTACCGCCTCACCATCGAGGGTGACCGTTCGATCTGGGTCAACCTCTGTGCGTTGCTGTTCATCCTGCCATTCTTCCTGTTCTCGGCACTGGCGGGGCAGTTCGGGGAAAAATTCGCCAAGGATGCGTTGATACGCCTGATCAAGCTTGGCGAAATCGTGATCATGGCGGTCGGCGCGGTGGGCTTTCTGTTCGATCACTTATGGCTGATGCTGCTGGCACTGTTTGCCATGGGCACCCATTCGGCCCTGTTCGGGCCGGTGAAATATTCGATCCTGCCGCAGGCGTTGCGCGAAGATGAGCTGGTCGGTGGCAACGGCCTGGTGGAGATGGGCACCTTCCTGGCGATCCTCGCCGGCACCATTGGCGCCGGGATCATGATGTCTTCGGTTCATTACGCGCCGGTGGTGTCCACGGCGATTGTCGGTATCGCAGTGCTGGGTTACCTGGCCAGCCGCGGCATCCCACGGGCGGCGGCCGCTTCGCCGCAGATGCGCCTGAACTGGAACATCTTCAGCCAGTCCTGGGCCACGCTGAAGCTGGGATTGGGACAAACCCCGGCGGTGTCCCGCTCCATTGTCGGCAACTCCTGGTTCTGGTTCGTCGGGGCGATTTACCTGACGCAGATTCCCGCCTATGCCAAAGAGTGGATGCATGGCGACGAAACCGTGGTGACCTTGATCCTGACGGTGTTCTCGGTGGGGATCGCGTTGGGCTCGATGCTTTGCGAGAAGTTGTCGGGACGTAAAGTCGAGATCGGCCTGGTGCCGTTCGGATCGTTCGGCCTGACGGTGTTCGGGCTGTTGCTGTGGTGGCACTCCGGTTCGATTCCCGACAGCGTCGACGGCCACGGTTGGCTCCAGGTGCTGGGTTTTGGCCACGCCTGGCTGGTGCTGATGGACATCCTCGGCCTTGGCATCTTCGGTGGTTTCTACATCGTGCCGCTGTATGCGCTGATCCAGTCGCGCACAGTCGAGAATGAACGGGCGCGGGTTATCGCGGCCAACAACATTCTCAACGCGCTGTTCATGGTAGTTTCGGCGATTGTCTCCATCGTCTTGCTGAGCCTGGCGAAACTGTCGATCCCGCAGCTGTTTCTTGTGGTGTCGCTGCTGAACGTCGGTGTCAACGCCTACATCTTCAAGATCGTCCCCGAGTTCAGCATGCGCTTCATGATCTGGTTGCTGAGCCATTCCATGTATCGCGTGGAGCATCGCAATCTTGATGCGATCCCCGATGAAGGTGCAGCGCTGTTGGTCTGCAACCATGTGTCATTCGTCGATGCCTTGCTGATTGGCGGCGCGGTCCGTCGGCCGATTCGCTTCGTGATGTACTACAAGATCTACAACCTGCCGGTGCTGAACTTCATCTTCCGTACCGCCGGGACGATTCCGATTGCCGGACGCCAGGAAGATATACACATCTACGAAAAAGCCTTCACCCGGATTGCGCAGTACCTGAAGGACGGCGAGCTGGTGTGCATTTTCCCTGAAGGAAAATTGACCGCCGACGGTGAGATCAATGAGTTCAAGAGCGGACTGACGCGCATTCTCCAGGAAACCCCGGTGCCGGTGATTCCCCTGGCGCTACAGGGCTTGTGGGGCAGTTTCTTCAGTCGTGACCCGGCCAAGGGCCTGTTTCGCCGGTTCTGGTCGCGGGTAACACTGATCGCCGGGCCGCCGGTGGCAGTCGAGATGGCTGAGCCGGCCAAGCTGCAAGCGTTGGTGGGGGAGTTGCGCGGGGCGGCCAGATAAAACGATGAATTTGTGGGGGTAAGACCTTTAGAAGCAGAAAACTGTGGGAGCAAGGCTTGCCCGCGATGACATTCTTGAGATGGTCATCGCGGGCAAGCCTTGCTCCCACAGATTGTTCCTGCATTCACCTGCTCTAGAAGTCAACTTAGGCGCTGACCTTGAGCCCGATCAGCCCAGTGACGATCAACGCCACACTGACCAGCCGAACCAACGCCATCGATTCACCAAACAGAATGATCCCGGCGATCACCGTGCCCACCGCGCCGACCCCGGTCCAGACCGCATAGGCGGTTCCCAGGGGCAACTCCTTCATGGCAAGGCCCAGCAGGCCAAGGCTGATTCCCATGGCGGCAATCGTCAGGGCAGTGGGTAGAGGACGGCTGAAGCCGTCGGTGTACTTCAGGCCGACAGCCCAACCCACTTCGAACAGGCCGGCAAAAAACAGAATGATCCAGGACATCACATACCCTTCATGAATGGATGGGGTCGTCCCCGGATTGACAGTCGATTCAAGCTGCGGGGTCGTCCCCGCACTGGCAGCAGAGTGCCCATGATCGGGCACTCGATCAAGCCCGTCTTAATCGGCGGTTTGCCGGGCGGTGAGGGTTTCGCCGTCCCGCTTTTCGCTCATGCGCCGGAAGTACGTCGAGAGCAGTGCTCCGGAAATGTTGTGCCAGACGCTGAACAGCGCACTGGGTACTGCCGCTAAAGGTGAAAAATGCGCACTCGCCAATGCAGCACCCAGGCCGGAGTTCTGCATGCCCACCTCCAATGCCAGGGACTTTCGCTGCGCCAGCGGCAGCTTGAACAAATGCCCGGTGAAGTAACCCAGCAAGAAGCCGAAGCCATTGTGCAGCATCACCACGGCCATGATCAGCAGGCCGGATTCGGCAATCTTCGCCTGGCTGGCGGCGACTACCGCCGTGACGATGATCACGATGCTCACCACCGACACCAGCGGCAGCACATCCACCGCCACGCGCACCTTGTCACCCAGTAGCCGTTGCGCCACCACGCCCAGCACGATCGGCAACAGCACCACTTGCAGGATCGACCAGAACAGCTCCATGAACGACACTGGCAGCCAGGCCGAGGCCAGCAGCCAGATCAACGCAGGTGTCAGCAGCGGAGCGAGGAGGGTGGTGACGGCCGCGATTGCCACCGACAACGCCAGATCACCGCGGGCCAGCCAAGTCATGACATTCGATGAGGTGCCGCTCGGGCAGCAACCCACGAGGATGACGCCTACGGCAATTTCCGGTGGCAGATGAAACACCTGGCAAAGCAACCACGCCACGCCGGGCATGATCACGAAGTGAGCGACCACGCCCAGGGCCACACGCCACGGATGACGCGCGACTTCGGCGAAGTCTTCGAGTTTGAGGGTCAGGCCCATGCCGAACATCACCAGGCCAAGCAGCGGCACGATGGCGCTTTTCAGGCCAATGAACCAGGTGGGTTGCACAAACGCCACGATGGCGAAAATCAGCACCCAGTAGGCGAAGGTATTGCCGACGAAGCGGCTCAGTGCAGCCAGTGCGCGCATGACCAGATCCTTGTTGTTAGTGGATTACACAAAACCATTGTGGGAGCGGGCTTGCTCGCGAAGGCGGTGTGTCAGCTGAGAAATTGCTGTCTGACACACCGCTTTCGCGAGCAAGCCCGCTCCCACACTGGAAGTCATCAGCCTTTAGATCCCCTGCGGAATCTCTTCTCCACCCAGCGCCTCGACCAGCGCCGGCAGGAATTCACCGAATGTCAGCATCATCAGCGTGAAGCTGGCATCCAGTTGGCCGAGGGCTTCGTCGCCGCCGTCCTGCTCCGCCTGGTCCTGCAGCAGGTCTTCGAACTTCAGGCGCTTGACCACCATTTTGTCGTCGAGCACGAACGACAGTTTGTCCTGCCAGGCCAGCGACAGTTGGGTTACAACTTTGCCGGTGTTCAGGTGCAGCTGGATTTCGTCGCTGGTCAGGTCCTGGCGCTTGCAGCGCACGATGCCGCCGTCTTCGTGGGTGTCGCGCAGTTCGCATTCGTCCAGCACGAAGAAGTCGTCCGCGGCTTTCTGGGTCTTGACCCAGTCGGTCATGATGGCCGTCGGCGCCGTTTTTACGGTCAGCGGACGCACCGGCAGCGAGCCGATGACTTCACGCAGGGTGGAAAGCAGGTCTTCGGCACGTTTCGGGCTGGCGGAGTTCACCAGGATCAGGCCCTGCTTCGGCGCGATGGCGGCGAAGGTGGACGAGCGCCGGATGAAGGCGCGGGGCAGGAAAGCCTGGATGATCTCATCCTTGAGCTGGTCCCGTTCCTTTTTGTAGACCTTGCGCATCTGTTCGGCTTCGATTTCTTCGACCTTTTCCTTCAAGGCATCGCGTACAACGCTGCCCGGCAGGATGCGCTCTTCCTTGCGAGCGGCGATCAGCAGGAAGTCCTGGCTGACGTGCACCAGCGGTGCGTCTTCGCCTTTGCCGAACGGCGCGACGAAACCGTAAGTGGTCAACTCCTGGCTTGCACAGGGACGCGCCAGTTTGCTGGCCAGTGCAGTTTCCAACGCCTCGGCATCAAAAGGCAGATCTTGGGTCAGGCGATAGATAAGCAGGTTTTTGAACCACATGGGGCGAGTCTCTCCTTTATACAAAGGGGGGCATTATTCTCTTCGTGGCGGCGTAGGCCAACCCTCCGCTAAGCCTTTGGAAGGGCTGAGAAAATTAATTTAAAAAGTGCTTGCCAGCTTCGAGGTCGCTCCGTAGAATGCGCGCCACACCGAAAGCGAAGGGTGATTAGCTCAGCCGGGAGAGCGTCTGCCTTACAAGCAGAATGTCGGCGGTTCGATCCCGTCATCACCCACCATTTCGCTACAAGTGTTTCGCGCAGCGGTAGTTCAGTCGGTTAGAATACCGGCCTGTCACGCCGGGGGTCGCGGGTTCGAGTCCCGTCCGCTGCGCCATATTCAGTTATCTGGAACACTGAACGCCAGGTAACTACCGAAGAGCCCGCTAACGCGGGCTTTTTGCTGTCTGGTGTTTCTGCGCTGTGTATCGAACATTTTTTCTGATTTTGCTAATTAAATCAGCACGTTACAAAAAAGTGTGAGAGAATGCGCCCCGCATCGAAAGTGCAGGGTGATTAGCTCAGCCGGGAGAGCGTCTGCCTTACAAGCAGAATGTCGGCGGTTCGATCCCGTCATCACCCACCACGCTTTCAATGTTTCGCGCAGCGGTAGTTCAGTCGGTTAGAATACCGGCCTGTCACGCCGGGGGTCGCGGGTTCGAGTCCCGTCCGCTGCGCCATATTCGGTCATCTGGAACACTGAACGCCAGATCACCTACGAAAAGCCCGCTCATTGAGCGGGCTTTTTGCTGTCAGGTGTCTGGAAATACCGGCGTATTACTGCTCGGCATTACGGCTGTGACGGTAATCGCTGACCGCCTCATACACCGCCTTGCGCAATCGGTTGATGCCGCCAATGGGACGGTGAGCCTCGATGCCAAACCAGGGGTTGAAGGACAGGTTGTCACAGGCCAGGTTCTGCTTGGGGGTGTCGAAGTCCTGGGCGGGGACCTTGATTCGCGCCACCGTTTCGAACGGTGCGTCGCTCTCCTGCCATTCGATACTGGTGTCTTCGATCGGCATGTAGCGGCTCGGATCCTGGCGTTGGACCTGCAAGACGAAACACGCCGGCACCCGGTCTGTGGATAACTGCTGGTTCAACGCGCTGCGCAAAAAGTTGGGCAGGTCCTGGTTCTGCGGCGGCAAGGTGTAATTCGGGCAACTGTCCGGATCCGGTGCGACTCGAAACTTGGCGTTGGCCTCACCAAACTTGTAAGGCGATACGGAAAAATACGTGGTCTGGGTCGGGCTGGCCGGCGGCGGCGAGAGGGTCGCCAAAGCGATGAACAGATGGCGGATCTGCCAGCTGCGCGGATCCAGGCTCGGAAAGAATGCCATCGCCTTTTTCCCATCGGCCTGGGCGGCGACGTTCTGACGATACTCGGCGACGTCACTGACGAAGAAGTTCGGGTGATTGAACATCACGAAATCCTGTTCGCCCTGAGACTGCCGTTCTGCCAGCAGTTGTTTACCCGGCACGTTCAACAGCTTGATGGCCATTCCTCGCGCATCCCGCAGGCTGTCGAACTGAGGGTAGGCGTTGCCGTTGGACAGGCGCATCGTTGCCTGCCAGACCTTTCCCGGTTCGGCGAACACACCCTGGCGCAACGGTGCCGGCAGGTTGTCCGGCACCTGGACTTCGGCCATTACGCAGCCGTGGGCCTTGGCATGGGCGTCGCGCAGATAGCGAGTGCCTTCGCGATGCTGATCGACGATGCGAATGGCGGTCTGGATGATGTCCTGCGTCATGGCACTTTCACCGGGCGGGATCTGCTCCTTGTCCGGGACCGGACCACGGTGCTGCCAGGCGAACCAGGCCGTGGCCAGCGCCCAGCCGAGCAGGCCGATGCCCACCAGCCACAAGAGCGTCTTGCCCAGAAAGGCGCCGAGGCGCAGCCAGAGTGTGATCAGCATGGGGCGATCCTTTTACCTGAAACGTTCATCATCACAGTTGCGACTCCAACGGCCCGCCGAGCACCTTGAGGTATTCCAGCAGCGCCCAGCGCTCCTGCGGTTGCAGCAGACGGCCAATTACGCCGTTGCCTCGCTCACCCGAGCGGAATTCATGGCCGCTGTTGTGGTTGCCGGTGATCCGGGTGTCGAAGACAAAACCATTGGTAAAGGCCTCGGTGCGATAGCCCAGGTGTCGTGGATCGTATTCGAAGCTGCCTTTATAGAAGGTTGTTTCCCGCTCGGCCTGAGGCGAAAGCAATTGGTAGATCGTCGGCACCGAGCCGTTATGCAGGAACGGCGGCGTGGCCCAGACGCCCTCCAGCGGGCGGGCCTTGTAGGCGCGCAGTTCGCGCACGCCGATGGGCAGGCCGAAGCCATCCAGCGCCGGACGTTCCTCGGGCGTAACGCCTGCGTCACGGTACGCCCGGTTTTCGACGAACGCGGTGACATAAGCCAGGCCTTTGGCGACCGAGATCTGGCTCATGTCCAAGGGTTGGGTCGGGGTCGGGTGCAGTTCCACTTCCAGTTTCGCCAGTTCGGCCGGGTCCCATTGCAGACTGGTCAGGTCGAAACGGTGGTCGGCGATGTTGTTGGCGGTCCCCGGGTCGGTGCCGATCACCTTAACGGCAAGCATGTGCAGTTGCTGGACCGGTCTGTCGGGTCCCTGTATCACTTTGGGCACATGGCAACCGGCACAGTTTTCGGCG
Organism: Pseudomonas uvaldensis; assembly: GCF_021271205.1. Lineage (GTDB taxonomy): Bacteria > Pseudomonadota > Gammaproteobacteria > Pseudomonadales > Pseudomonadaceae > Aquipseudomonas > Aquipseudomonas uvaldensis. The sequence goes on along the minus strand of NZ_JAIWKS010000004.1, from coordinate 5,834 downwards.
AACAGTGCCCGGCCTTTGGCCGCCAGGGGCTTATCGATCGGGCCGAGGACGGCTTCGGGCCAGACCGGTGGCTTGAGCAATTGCAGGGTTTCTTCAATGGTGTGCAAGTCGCGCACGCGCACGCTGGAAGGGTATCGCGCGTCGCCCTGCAATGGCTTGCCCTGGGCGTCGAAGAAATTCAGCGTGGCGCCTACCCCCAGCGCTTCGCCGACGTTGCGTGCCATCGGCTGCTGGGCCGAACCGTTCCACTGGACCCAGTCGAACGTCCATATATCCCACAGTTGCGGATAATCCACCGGCGCGTCCGCGACCCGGTAGTTCTTGGCCGAAATGGCATCGCCGAAGCTGGCGTTGGCGATACGACCGAAGGCGTCGGTTCGGCCGGGACCTTCTTCGGTGGGGTAGAGGCCACGGTGGGTGTCGTTCCATGCCGTGCGCACGAAAGTGTCCAGGGAGTCCTTGAAGGCCTCGCGCAGGTCGTCTTTGCGGGCGTCATACTCCGCACCCAATACCTTGCGGGCGAAGCGTTCGAATTTCCAAGGGTTGTAGTAGGTCGACGCCAGACTGGCGACCAGAGCCTGTCCGAAACTGCCACCGCGCAATGTCGGAACACTGGAGGGCAGCACGTGCTGGGCCGAGCCGCCGTCGATCCGTATCGCCTGACCCTTGAAGTGCAATTCACCGGTATGACACGCGGCGCAGGTGATATCCAGAAACTGCTCGGTGCTGCCGGGGTTCTGGTGGCGGGTGAAGCCCACCGGCAGGTTGCCGGGATTCTGCGGCGTGGCCTTTTGCGCCGGATCGACCAGAAAACCGAAGCGCGCCAGGTATTCGGGCGAGGCGAAGCGCTGCTGCGAAAATGGCAGTTCCAGGGCGGTGAACCAGTCGTAGCGCAGGCCTTTGACCTGGGTGCCTTGGGGCGTGAAGTAATACGTCTGGCGCTCGGCGGCGCTCCATTGATCCAGGTAGTGGACCTGTTCCACCGGCGTGTAGAAGGGAAGACGGGGGTTGGCAACGTAGTAGAGCACTACGGCCACTGCGACAAAAAGCAGCACCAGGATCAACAATAGAATGCGGGAGAGAAGGCGCACGGTAACGTCCTTGTTTTTTTTGATAAGCCCTTATGCCTCAGAGCTGCGTGGCCGGCAAGTGGCCATTATCGTGGGATTGCGGGGCGCGGCAATTTGTCTTCATCTGTCCCGAATAACAGAGCCTTAATCCGCCCAGGATTAAATTGCGTTTTCAGACCTGAACTTATCACGGGTTTGTGGCTCACATGCCGGTAGCCATTGGTCGTGGCCGCCTGATAAGCTCGCGGCTTTATTCGATTGCCCTTTAGGCGCATGAACAAGGAAATAGCATGAAACAGCATCGGTTGGCGGCGGCGGTTGCCCTGGTTGGCCTGGTACTCGCAGGTTGCGACTCGCAGACCAGCGTTGAGCTGAAAACCCCGGCGCAGAAAGCTTCCTACGGTATCGGCCTGAACATGGGCAAAAGCCTGGCTCAGGAAGGTATGGATGACCTGGACTCCAAAGCTGTAGCCCAGGGCATCGAAGATGCCGTCGGCAAGAAAGAACAGAAGCTGAAAGACGAAGAGCTGGTCGAAGCCTTCGCCGCGCTGCAGAAGCGTGCCGAAGAGCGCATGGCCAAGATGAGTGAAGAGTCGGCGGCCGCTGGCAAGAAATTCCTCGAAGAAAACGGCAAGAAGTCGGGTGTCACCACCACCACTTCCGGTCTGCAGTACGAAGTGGTCAAGAAGGCCGACGGCCCACAGCCCAAGCCGACCGACGTGGTGACAGTTCACTACACCGGCAAACTGATCGACGGCAAGGTGTTCGACAGCTCCGTAGAGCGTGGCAGCCCGATCGACCTGCCGGTCAGCGGTGTGATCCCGGGTTGGGTCGAAGGCTTGCAACTGATGCACGTCGGCGAGAAGTACAAGCTGTACATCCCGAGCGACCTGGCCTACGGCGCCCAGAGCCCGAGCCCTGCCATCCCTGCCAATTCGGTCCTGGTGTTCGACCTGGAACTGCTGGCAATCAAGGACCCGACAAAAGAAGACGCAGCCAAGTAATCGCGTCTGCTATAACGACAACGCCTCGCTTATGCGGGGCGTTGTCGCATCCGGGCCTTGGAAAACAGCAAAAAACCGAACGCACACCGCGGGCGGCAGTCATAGGCAATACGGGCGCTGCTCTAGACCCAGCCAGCCCGTCAAGTCAATGAAATATTGGGTTTTTTTATGTGAGTAAAAAACGCCCGATCTGAGCCGGGGCCTTGTGAAACGGGGGCTCTAGCGGTGAAATGCAGCTCTGTTCACAAGGTTATCCACAATTTGTGTGGATAACATTTCAGTGGGAAGAAGAAATGAAGGCACCGTGGAATTTTGCTCGATTTCTGCCTCTGGCGGGGCGGTTGCTGGCCCGAGGTCGGCTACCGACGCTGTTGTTTGCAGTCGCCAGCAAGGGCGCGCGGGAGGGTAGTCGGTTGGGCAGGCTCAAGGAAGATCTGCGTTTGCTCCAGGCCCTGTGTCTGGCGTATTGGCGGGGCGACTATCGGGCTGTCAGCGCAAAATCCCTGCTTTCCATCGTGGCGGGTCTGATGTATTTCCTCAGTCCACTGGACGCGATTCCAGACCTGTTGCCGATGTTTGGCATGATCGACGATATCGCCGTGCTGGCCTGGATCATGAAGACCCTCGACGATGAGCTCAGCGCCTTCCGTGCCTGGCGTGACCGACAATCACCCGAGAAGCTCGTGCGAGTCGAGAGGCTGCCCGACACGCCGGAACAGCTCCAGCTCGAAGGTCAGAAAAAGTCCTGATCCCGTCCCGTTTCCCTCAGGGATTCATTGCCCCGCGACCTTAGCCGTCATTTAGGATTACACTTCCTAGGAAAAAGGCTGGCTAGTTAAGTGTCGTTGTCCTACGGGGTAGTCATGGATATCCAAATAATTACACGCGACGGAGAGCCCGAATACGCGGTTTTACCGTGGGATCAGTACCAGTCGTTGTTGAAAGCCGCAGGCATCCATCAAGCTCCGCCGCACGAAGCAACAGTCCGTCATGCGGCGGCACCCGGCCAGGTTCTTCCTGGTCTGGATCAATTACGCAGTTTGCGCGAAGGGAAGGGCATCGCCATCGAGGCGTTGGCCCGCACGGTAGGCATCAGCCCGTCTTATCTGGCCTTGATCGAAAGCGGCGAGCGACAGCCCGATGCCGCGATTCGGCGCAGTCTGGCCTGGGAACTGACGGTGCCGGGGTGGAGGGATGAATCGTGAGTGTACGTATCAGTCGGCAGCATTGGGATGGGTTGTTGGGTGAGCTGGACCAGGCGCGCCGCCAGCGCCATTTATTGACGTATCGGGCCTTGCTGGAGCGCTTGCAGTTGCCCAGCCCGGCCATGCAGACACTGACCGCGGCACTTGAGCATCTGGCTGCGCTGGACGCCCGGGCCGAACAGCCGCTGCGCAGTTCGCTGGTGATCAGCCAGGGCGCCAGCCGATTGCCGCGCACCGGTTTTTTTGAATGTGTCGAGCGCCTTGGACGCTTTTCGGGGCCTTCCGATGGTGTGGCCGCTGCCTCATGGCATGCTTCCGAGGTCGTCCGCGTGTTCGAGTACGAATACCCCGAGTCGGCGGAGGCCTGAATGTTCTGGCGGATCAAGGCGCGAGCCGGCTACTGGCTGGCGCGTCGACTGTTTCATTGGCCATGGTTCGTTCGGCAGCCACGTGGCTGGGCCTGGCTCGAGGGACAGTTCTCCCGCATGGCCAACCTGGGTGATGTCGGTGCTCAAAGTTTCTATGGTCATATCCTCACGTTTCGTGGCCAAGGGCTGGGCGCTCGAGCGGAAGGCGTTCGCCTGTTGCGACTGGCTGCATTGGCGGGTGATGGCAAGGCGGCCTATCAAGTCGGCGTGCTCAGCATGACCGGGGCCGTCGGCAAGGCACCGGACCCGGTCGAAGCGGCACGCTGGTGGGCCCTGGCGGCAAAAGCCGGACATCCGTTGGCCGAGGACAAGCTCAAGCACCTTGAAGGCCATGACCTCTAGGTCTAACCACAGGTCGGATTGAAGCTGTTTTTCCCCCGGTCGGCTGCTCGTTTGCTCCTTCTGGGGCCATTTAAAGAATTGCCCTACATCCATCGCTTCTTTCCCTGACTTACTTCCCCAGCCACCCCCGGCAAAGTCTCGTCCTTCCTGAGTGTTGCGAGACTTTTGCCCATGTTCGACCGGTTTTTCCTGTGCATCCTTGATCGAGCCAGATCCTGATGGATCAGGTCAGCCGCATCGAGCAGGAGCTCGACAGTTTCAAGGACACACTGTCCGTCTACCGCGAACAGCTCGAGCGCTGGTACAGCCGGGCCGCGGACCGGGCCAGCCAGGCCGCCGACCTGCCTTCGCTGCTGGGCATGGAGCGGGTGATTCGCTTCGGTGACAGCACCACCGTCGTCAGTACTGGCGATGATGACTTTCTTTCCACGGTCGTCCAATGCCCCCTGGGTGGGGTGATGACCCTCGAGAGCAAATTCGAATCGGTATACGAGATCCCGTTGGGCTACATCGTGGTGGATGTGGTGGCGGTGGACGACGGCAAGGTCACGCCTGTAACACTGGATGCCCAGGGCCTGGGGACCTTCAAGGGGGAGGCGGGCCGGTTCTATCGGGTGCATGTCCAGGGCGAGGTGGCGCCCGAGCAGATCGCGGATCTGTTTTCTTCCTACGAGGGCCTGACCGGTGAGCTGACGGCGTGGTTGCGCGGCGAGTGGCAGGGGTTCAAGCCGCAATGGGCGCAGCAATCCCTGGCGACTTCGGCGGCCGCGGTGGGCAATGGGTTGCTGGCCGGCAGTTGGGCGGCCATCGAAGGGGTGTGGGACAGCATCGGCTTGCTCTCGGACATCCTCAAGGATCCCGGCGAGTTTGCAGATCGATTGGGTGAGAGTGCCGGCCAGTTGGTAAAGGTGGCGCGGGATGCGCCGCAAATGATGGCCAGGCTGCAACTGCTGGTCAGTGACGAAGCGGCGCTGTGCCTGCTGATGCGCACCGCCAGCCTCTGGCTGGAGATGCTGCCGCCCAGTGAACTTGCGGGCGAAACCGCCGAAGCCCTGTCGACGGTGGTGGTGCAGCTGTTGCTCGACCTGCTGATCGGTTTGGTCCTGACCTTCGCCGGAGCGGGCGCCGGTATCGCTTATCTGTCGATGCGGCTGGCCAAGCATGGTGCGGGTTTGATGAATACCGTGCAGCGCTTCATCGACTCGATCTTCACCGTGATCAACGGTTTCATGGGCTACGTCGACCGCTACAAAACCGTGGCCGCGCGGGGGATCGTGGCCGGCGTGAAGAAAGGCCGGATGCAACTGCGCTGGGACGCCAAACGCAATACCACCTTGAAAAAAGACGAACCCCACGACGACGCCCCAGCCCAATCGAAGAACCCCAACGGCGACAGTGCCGACAGCGCGGCCCTGACCCGCACCGACGGCTGCCCGGTGTCCATGGTCACCGGCGAGGAGCTGCTGACCCTGGAGGACGGTACCCTCGATGGTCGGCTGCCGTTTGTCTTCACCCGCTTGTACCGCACCAGTGCAGTGGAGCTGGACGTGGGCCTGGGGCGCGGTTGGAGCCATGCCCTGGCCCATCGCCTGGAGCTTGAGGACGGGCAGGTCATCTGGATCGACCAGGAAAACCGGCGCACACCCTTTCCGCTGCCCGGCGTCCAGCGCCCGACGATCCACAACAGCCTGGCCCGCGCCGCGATCTACCTGGGCGGTGAGCCGGACGAACTGATCATCGCCCAGCCCGGCGAGAACGCACCTTTCCTGCACTTTCGCGACGGCC
>NZ_JAIWKS010000039.1 GCF_021271205.1 Pseudomonas uvaldensis | reverse complement strand
GGGCACCGTCGCCACCACGCGATCGATCGCATCCTGGGTCAGGTCCACCAGCGCCAGCAGGTCCGGGGTAATGTGTTCGCAATCGGCCGGAATACGGTTGGCCGGCACGCGGATTTCCTTGCCACTGCCCACCGCCGCCGCCAGCGCCGCCAGGGTTGGCTGGCTGAACAGCACGCGCACGTCGGCGCTCAGACCGGCCTGGCGCATGCGCTCGATCAGCGTCACCGCCAGCAGCGAGTGACCGCCCAGTTCGAAGAAGTGGTCATGCCGCCCGACCTGCTCGATCTTCAGCACATCGGCCCAGATCTGCGCCAGGGTGATCTCGACCTCGCCTTGCGGGGCTGCATATTCGCGGCTGGCATAGGCCTCGGCATCCGGCGCCGGCAAGGCGCGGCGGTCCAGTTTGCCGTTGGCGGTCAGCGGGAAGGAGGACAGCACGACAAAGGCGCTCGGCACCATGTATTCGGCCAGGGTGCTGGCCAATTGGCTGCGCAGGTCATGCACCGACAGGGTGATGCCCGGCTCGGGAATCACATAGCCCACCAGGCGCTTGGGCCCGGTTTCGTCCTGCCGGGCCAGGACCACGGCGTCTTTTACGCCGGCACATTGACCCAAGCGGGCCTCGATTTCGCCCAGTTCGATACGGAAACCGCGGATCTTCACTTGGTCGTCGTTGCGGCCCAGGTAATCCACGGCACCGTCCGCACGCCAGCGCGCCAGGTCGCCGGTGCGATAGAGCACGGCCTGCGGATCGGCGCTGAACGGGTCGGCAACGAACTTCTCGGCGGTCAGCTCCGGACGGTTCAGGTACCCTTTCGCCACGCCGTCGCCACCGATGTACAGCTCGCCGGCCACGCCCACTGGCACAGGCTGTTGATGAGCATCCAGCACGTAGACCCGGCTGTTGCCGACAGGACGGCCAATGGGAATACCGCCCTCGCCCACGCTTCTGATTTCATGGGTGGTGGTGAAGGTGGTGGCTTCAGTCGGGCCGTAGCCGTTGAGCAGGTGCTGCGGCGCGCCTTCCTTCAGCACTCGACCGATCACCGCCGGATCGAGT
>NZ_JAIWKS010000038.1 GCF_021271205.1 Pseudomonas uvaldensis | reverse complement strand
GCTCGATCCGGCGGTGATCGGTCGCGTGCTGAAGGAAGGCGCGCCGCAGCACCTGCTCAACGGCTACGGTCCGACCGAAGCCACCACCTTCACCACCACCCACGAAATCAGAAGCGTGGGCGAGGGCGGTATTCCCATTGGCCGTCCGATTGGCAACACCCGCGTCTATATCCTGGACGCCAACCAGCAACCCGTGCCTGTCGGCGTGGCCGGCGAGCTGTATATCGGTGGCGACGGCGTGGCGAAAGGCTATTTGAATCGCCCTGAGCTGAGCGCCGAGAAGTTCGTCGCCGACCCGTTCAGCGCCGATCCATCGGCCGTGCTCTATCGCACCGGCGACCTGGCGCGCTGGCGTGCGGACGGTGCCGTGGATTACCTGGGCCGCAACGACGACCAGGTGAAGATCCGCGGTTTCCGTATCGAACTGGGCGAAATCGAGGCCCGCTTGGGTCAATGTGCCGGCGTAAAAGACGCCGTGGTCCTGGCCCGGCAGGACGAACCCGGGCCCAAGCGCCTGGTGGGCTATGTGATTGCCGAGCCGGGCATCACCCTGTCGGTGCATGACCTGCGCAGCCAATTGGCCAGCACCCTGGCCGACTACATGGTGCCGAGCGCCTTTGTCGTGCTGTCATCCTTCCCGCTGACCGCCAACGGAAAGCTGGACCGCCGCGCCTTGCCGGCGCCGGATGCCGAGGCCTATGCCAGCCGTGAATACGCAGCCCCGCAAGGCGAGATCGAGAGCACCCTGGCGCAGATCTGGGCCGATGTGCTGAAGATCGAGCAGGTCGGGCGGCATGACCACTTCTTCGAACTGGGCGGTCATTCGTTGCTGGCGGTGACGCTGATCGAGCGCATGCGCCAGGCCGGTCTGAGCGCCGACGTGCGCGTGCTGTTCAGCCAGCCAACCCTGGCGGCGCTGGCGGCGGCAGTGGGCAGTGGCAAGGAAATCCGCGTGCCGGCCAACCGTATTCCGGCCGATTGCGAACACATCACCCCGGACCTGCTGGCGCTGGTGGACCTGACCCAGGAGGCGATCGATCGCGTGGTGGCGACGGTGCCG
>NZ_JAIWKS010000037.1 GCF_021271205.1 Pseudomonas uvaldensis | reverse complement strand
GACGGCCAGACGATCACGTACCGCTACGACGGATTGGGGCGGTTGGTGGACGTCAACGACGGCACCGACCATCCCCTGGCCTTCGAATACGACGCCCAGGACCGGCTCATCACCGAACACCAGGGCTGGGGCACCTTGCGCTATGGCTACGACGCCTGCGGACGCCTCAACCACCTGCGCCTGCCGGACAACAGTCAGCTCGACTACCACCACGCCGAGGGTGGCGCGCTCACCGCCATCGACCTGAACGGCGCACGCCTCACCGAACACCGCTACCAGGCCGGCCGCGAACGGCAACGCCAGCAAGGCCTGCTGCTCAGCCAGTACGACCACGATGAACAGGGCCGCCTCAAGGCCCACACCGTGCTGCAAAACCAGCAGTCACAGTTCTGGCGCGATTATGCCTACAGCGCCAAGGGCAATCTCGAAGCGATTACCGACAGCCAGCGGGGGCGACGCGGTTACCAGTACGACGAACTGGATCGCCTGATCCGCATCGGCCCTTCCCACACCGAACCCCCGGAACACTTCGCCCACGACCCGGCCGGCAACCTGCTGATGCAGGACCGCCCCGGCCCGACCACCCTCAAGGGCAATCGTCTGCTGATGGAGGGCGACCGCCATTACAACTACGACGCCTTCGGCAACCTGATCCGCGAACGCCGGGGCACGGTCCAGGCCCTGATCACCGAATACCGCTACGACTGCCAACACCGCCTGATCGGCGTCACCTCAGCGGATGGTCGCGAAACGTCCTACCGCTACGATGCCTTCGGCCGACGCATCAGCAAGACCGTGGATGGCTTGACCACGGAATTTTTCTGGCAGGGCGACCAACTCGTCGCCGAAAGCAGCAAACGCCACCACCGCAGCTACCTCTACGAACCGGGCACCTTCCGCCCCTTGGTAATGCTCGACGGCAAAGGCCTGAACACCTGCCCGTTCTACTACCACCTCGACCACCTGGGCACGCCCCAGGAACTGACCAACTACGGCGGCCAGATCGTCTGGTCGGCGCGCTACCACGGCTACGGCAAAGTCCGCGAGATCCAACACGGCGGCGGCGAACGC
>NZ_JAIWKS010000036.1 GCF_021271205.1 Pseudomonas uvaldensis | reverse complement strand
CCTGCGCGGCCATCTGGATCGCATCGCCCTGCAACGGGCCCTGGACCGCATCGTCGCCCGTCACGAAAGCCTGCGCACCACGTTCCAGCACATGGACGGTGAAGCCCGCCAACGCTTCGCCCCGGCCGACATCGGCTTCACCCTGATCGAACACGACCTGCGCGCGCTGGACAGCGACGCCCGGACGCACGCCGTCGAGCAGCTGACCCAGGACGAAGCCCGCGAAGCCTTCGACCTGAGCCAGGGTCCGCTGATTCGCGGACGCCTGCTGCGCCTGGCCGACGACGAACACATCCTGTTGGTGACCCAGCACCACATCGTCTCCGACGGCTGGTCGGTGGCGGTGTTGATCGGGGAGTTCAACGCCCTGTACGCCGCGTTCTGCCAGGGCCTGGACGATCCGCTGCCGCCCCTGGCGCTGCAATACGCCGACTACGCCGCCTGGCAACAGCAGCACCTGCAAGGCGAACGCCTGCAAGCCCAGACCCGTTTCTGGAAAGATCACCTCGACGGGGCGCCGGCCCTGCTGGAACTGCCCGCCGACCATCCACGACCCCAGGTGCAGAGCTATCGGGGCGCCGCCCTGGCGCTGCAACTGCCCGCGCCGTTGAGCGCCAGGCTGCGCCGCTTCAGCCAGGAACAGGGCCTGACCCCGTTCATGACCTTGCTCGGCGCCTGGTCGATCCTGCTCTCGCGCCTGAGCAACCAGCCGCAGGTCGTGGTCGGCACTCCGGTCGCCAACCGCACCCGCCAGGAAACCGAGGCGTTGATCGGCTTCTTCGTCAACACCCTGGCCCTGCGCATCGACGTCCAGGCCCACCGCCGCGTCGATGAACTGCTGCAACGGATCAAGGCCACCACCCTCGACGCCTACAGCCATCAGGACCTGCCCTTCGAACAGGTCGTCGAAGCCCTGCAACCGGAGCGCAGCCTCGGCCACAGCCCGCTGTTCCAGGCCATGCTGGTACTCGGCAACACCCCACACGACCAGGCCCTGGCCCTGCCGGGACTGAACCTCACCCCACTGGCCCAGCCCACCGGCACCACCCAGTTCGATGTGAGCCTGTCGCTCAACGACGACGGCGACGTCATCAGTGGCCAGTTCGAGTACGCCACCGACCTGTTCGAGGAATCCACCATCG
>NZ_JAIWKS010000035.1 GCF_021271205.1 Pseudomonas uvaldensis | reverse complement strand
TGTGGGAGATTCTATGTTGCAGGGCAACCCTGCAACATCGGCTTCGGCTGGTATTCGCTCTGATTTTTCATCAGAGCGAATGCAACTCGGCAGAGCTTACGGGCAAGCACCACCAATGCCTGAGTTTTTGAAAAGCCTCTTGCCAGGTATGACTCGTAGAAGGGTTTCCATCTAGGCGAGCGAGAGGCCGTCATCGCAGCGATGTGAGCTAAGCGCCTTATCTCTGGATCGCCTTTCTTGGTTAGATACCGGGGGCCATTCTTTTTGCCAGAGTCATCCACCCTCAGGTCCATTCCCAAAAACGCAATAAATGCATTGCTGTTCGCAAAATTGCCCCGCATGTAACTGGTGGCCAGTCCGGTTGCGACCAGCTCGCCTACGCCTTCGATGGCTTTACAACGGACGATGTTTTCTGCAATTCCTGAGTCTTTGCTGACCTTTCGTAGCAGTTTCTGAATAGCCTTGATCGCTTGCTCAAAGGCTGTTTGCTGAGTGGCCAGCGCTTCCTTCAGCAGAGGCTCGTCGATCCAGCTCAACATCAGAGCGGTATGATTTCTGACCAGCGTCGCACGTCTATGAAGCAAGCTCTTTAGCGTTGTGTAGGCCTTTGGAGGGGGACACCAGAGCCGCAGCTCTTGCTGTTCATTGGTCAAATACCGCGCTAACAAACGAGCATCACAAGGATCGTTCTTGGCTCGCTGCCCAATGCCGCGACGATAGTTACTTACCCGATAAGCATCCACGACATAAACCTGATGCCCCATCGTATGAGCCAAGTCGACGGTGTCCAGGTGATAAATGTTGGTAGCTTCAATGGCAATGGCGCTTTGGGCGGGCAACGATTTAAGCCAGCGTTTTAGGGTTGTTCGATCATTCTTAACGGTATCTATCGTTTGCAGATCAGAGCGGTATACAGCGATTTCGGCCTTAGCGACATCAATGCCAACAACCGTTTGCGAGGTAAGGATTGTCATAACAAATCCTCGGGGCTAGGGTTTAGGTGCTTGTCGGGGTCTACCTTTGCGCTGGCTTGCATCTATCGTCGATCTTGTCGATGAATTCCTTATTGGCGCTTTGGGTAGAGGGGGCGGGACGAGAAGTCTCCCACGGTCCGTACTGGCTAGAGTCGGAATCGAGCTTTTAGTCCCGCCCACCCCTTCAAGTCTAAACATACAAGCGAGC
>NZ_JAIWKS010000034.1 GCF_021271205.1 Pseudomonas uvaldensis | reverse complement strand
CGATCAACGCCCTCTGGATCGTCGTCGCAGCCGTCGCGATCTACCTGGTCGCCTACCGCTACTACAGCCTCTTCATCGCCAACAACGTGATGCAACTCGATGCGCGCCGGGCCACGCCTGCCGTGCTCAACAACGATGGCCTGGACTACGTCCCGACCAACAAACACATCCTCTTCGGTCACCACTTCGCCGCCATTGCCGGCGCCGGACCATTGGTCGGGCCGGTCCTGGCCGCGCAGATGGGCTATTTGCCCGGCACGCTGTGGCTGATCGCCGGCGTGGTGCTGGCCGGTGCGGTGCAGGACTTCATGGTCCTGTTCCTCTCCACCCGCCGCAACGGTCGCTCCCTGGGCGACATGGTGCGCGAGGAAATGGGCCGCATCCCCGGCACCATCGCGCTGTTCGGCTGTTTCCTGATCATGATCATCATCCTCGCGGTGCTGGCGCTGATCGTGGTCAAGGCCCTGGCCGAGAGCCCGTGGGGCATCTTCACGGTGATGGCGACCATCCCGATCGCGATGTTCATGGGCATTTATATGCGCTACATCCGTCCGGGTCGCATTGGTGAGATCTCCCTCATCGGCGTGCTGTTGCTGCTGGGTTCGATCTGGCTGGGCGGGCAGGTGGCCGCCGATCCGGTCTGGGCCAAGGCCTTCACCTTTACCGGCGTGCAGATCACCTGGATGCTGATCGGCTACGGCTTTGTCGCGGCGGTGCTGCCGGTGTGGCTGATCCTGGCGCCGCGGGACTACCTGTCCACGTTCCTCAAGATCGGCACCATCGTCGCCCTGGCGATCGGCATCCTGATCACCATGCCCGAGCTGAAGATGCCGGCGCTGACCCAGTTCACCGACGGCACCGGCCCGGTGTGGAAGGGCGGGCTGTTCCCGTTCCTGTTCATCACCATCGCCTGTGGCGCGGTGTCGGGCTTCCATGCCCTGATCTCGTCGGGCACCACGCCCAAGCTGCTGGATAACGAAGTCAACGCCCGTTACATCGGCTACGGCGGCATGCTCATGGAGTCCTTCGTGGCGATCATGGCCATGGTCGCCGCTTCGGTGATCGAGCCGGGCGTGTACTTTGCCATGAACAGCCCGGCGGCCATCGTCGGCACCGACGTGGTGGCCGTGGCGCAGACCGTCAGCAACTGGGGCTTTGCCATCACGCCGGACGCGTTGCAGGCGGTGGCCAAGGACATCGGCGAAACCACCATCCTGGCCCGCGCCGGCGGTGCGCCGACCCTGGCGGTGGGTATCGCGCAGATCCTGCACTCGGTGCTGCCGGGTGAGAACACCATGGCGTTCTGGTACCACTTCGCGATCCTGTTCGAAGCGCTGTTCATCCTCACCGCGGTGGACGCCGGCACCCGTGCCGGGCGGTTCATGCTGCAGGA
>NZ_JAIWKS010000033.1 GCF_021271205.1 Pseudomonas uvaldensis | reverse complement strand
TGCTCGGTACCAGATTCTCGAAATTACCGCCGGTTGCGCCGGTGATCGTAGTGCTGACAGTGCTGCCGTTGTTGTAGACGTCGTTCGCTGGGGTATCGACGGCCACCGAGCCAGTGGTTTGACCAGCCGCGATGGTGATGACCGCGCCGTTGCTCAAGGTGACGGTCACTGGTGTTTGCGCTGGATTGGTCAGCGTCGCGGTGTAGGTGATCTGGCCACCTTCGGTGATGGTTTCGCTGGCGCTCAGCGTCAGGCCGGTAGTGTCCGCCGAATCAGTGATTGTGGTGACCGCAGGCGTGGTGCTCGGCACCAGATTTTCGAAGTTGCCGCCGGTCGCACCGGTAATGGTGGTGCTGACGGTGCTGCCGTTGTTGTAAACGTCGTTGGCTGGTGTGTCGACAGCCACCGAGCCAGTGGTTTGACCCGCAGCGATGGTGATGACCGCGCCGTTGCTCAAGGTCACGGTCACCGGCGTTTGCGCCGGGTTGGTCAGCGTCGCGGTGTAAGTAATCTGGCCGCCTTCGGTCACTTCGGTAGAAGCAGACAGGGTCAGGCCAGTGGTGTCCGACGAATCGGTGATCGTGGTCACCGCAGGTGTAGTGCTCGGTACCAGATTCTCGAAATTACCGCCGGTTGCGCCGGTGATGGTGGTGCTGACAGTGCTGCCGTTGTTGTAGACGTCGTTCGCTGGTGTATCGACGGCCACAGTGCCGGTAGTTTGGCCGGCAGCGATAGTGATGATCGCGCCGTTGCTCAAGGTGACGGTGACTGGCGTCTGCGCTGGGTTGGTCAGCGTGGCGGTGTAAGTGATCTGGCCGCCTTCGGTAATGGTTTCGCTGGCGCTGAGCGTCAGGCCGGTAGTGTCCGACGAATCGGTGATCGTGGTGACCGCAGGCGTGGTGCTCGGCACCAGGTTTTCGAAGTTACCGCCGGTTGCACCGGTGATAGTGGTGCTGACAGTACTGCCGTTGTTGTAAACGTCGTTGGCTGGGGTGTCGACAGCCACCGAGCCAGTGGTTTGACCAGCCGCGATGGTGATGACCGAGCCATTGCTCAAGGTCACGGTGACCGGTATCTGCGCTGGATTGGTCAGCGTGGCGGTATAAGTAATCTGACCGCCTTCGGTCACTTCAGTGGAAGCCGACAAGGTCAAGCCAGTGGTATCAGCCGAATCGGTGATCGTGGTGACCGCAGGTGTAGTGCTCGGTACCAGGTTTTCGAAGTTACCGCCGGTTGCACCGGTGATAGTGGTGCTGACGGTGCTGCCGTTGTTGTAGACGTCATTGGCCGGGGTATCGACGGCCACAGTGCCGGTAGTTTGGCCAGCCGCAATGGTGATGACCGCGCCGTTGCTCAGGGTGACGGTGACCGGTGTCTGCGCTGGGTTGGTCAGCGTGGCGGTGTAGGTGATCTGACCGCCTTCTGTCACTTCGGTAGACGCCGACAAGGTCAGGCCAGTGGTGTCCGCCGAGTCGGTGATCGTGGTCACCGCAGGCGTGGTG
>NZ_JAIWKS010000032.1 GCF_021271205.1 Pseudomonas uvaldensis | reverse complement strand
GCGCAGGCTGTGGCGCAGATCACTTTCACCCTGGGCCGCGATCAACTGGCGGAACGCGCTCGGCGTCTGGTTCAGCACCGTGACACCGGTCTCGCACAGCAACGCATAGCAGTCCTGCGGCGAACGGCTGACCAGTTGCGGCACCACCAGCAGGCGGCCGCCATGGGTCAAGGCGCCCCAGATTTCCCAGACCGAGAAGTCGAAGGCAAACGAGTGGAACAGTGCCCAGACGTCCTGCGGACCGAAGTCGAACCACGGCTGGGTGGCCGAGAACAACCGCGCGACGTTGCGGTGCTCCACCATCACCCCTTTGGGTAGGCCTGTGGAACCGGAGGTGTAGATGACGTAGGCCAAGTGCCGCGATGTCAGCCCTGCCACTGTCGGATTGTCCTCGGATTGACTGGACAAACCGCCCTCATGGAGGCCGATCAGACGCACCGACTCATTGGCCAGCAGGCCTTGCGTCGCGGCGTTCACCACGATGGCGAGCGGCGCACTGTCTTCCAGGATGTAGGCCAGGCGCTCTGCCGGATAAGCTGGATCCAGCGGCACGTAGCCGGCGCCGGATTTGAGGATGCCCAGCAGGCCGACAATCATGTCCAGGCCGCGCTCGACGCAGATCGCCACCCGATCATCCGGACGGATCCCCAGGGCCAGCAAGCGATGTGCAAGCTGGTTGGCGCGGGCGTTGAGCTCGCCGTAGGTCAGTGCGCGATCCTCGAACATCACCGCCACCGCATCGGGTTGCGCGGCGGCCTGAGCTTCGAATTGCCCATGAATCAGCGCGTCGTGGGCGTAGGTTTGCGACGAGGCATTCCAGCCTTCCACCAGTTGCCGACGCTCCACCGACGGTAGCACCGGCAGGCTCTGCACCGGTGTTTGCGGCGCGTGTTCCAGCGCATCGAAAAGGCTGCGCAGCGCGACTTGCATATAGTCACAGATGCGTTGCGCCCCGATCCGCGATTCGACCAGCGCCGTCAGGCTCAAGCCGTCGCCCAGATCATCGACGTTCATGGTCAGCGGGTAGTTGGTGCGCTCTTCGCTGGACAACATTTGCATGCCGCTCCAGGCCGACAACAATGCCTCCGTCACCTCGATGGAGCTATGCCGGTAGTTCAGCAGTGCACTGAACAACGGTGTTGGCGAGGCCACGCCGCTGCAGCGTTGAGCCAGAGCCAGGGAGGCGTGCTCATGGGCCAGCATGCCGGTCAACCGGGCGTGAGTCGCCTTCACGGCATCACGAACGCTTTGCTCGTCCACGGACACACGTATCGGCAAGGTGTTGATGAACATGCCCAGCGCTCGATCAGCACCCTCGCCCCCCTGCATCCGCCCCAACAGTACCGTACCGAAGACCACCTGCTCCTGGCCGGACGCCAGTGCCATGACCCGCGCCCAGGCCAGGTGAACCAGGCTGGCGACACTCACGCCGAGCCGCCGGGCCTGACTGCGCAGCCCCAGGCTCAACGCCTCGTCGACCGGGACCGTCACTTCCTCGATGCCGCGCCCATCGCCCTGGACTTGCGCCAGTTCGAACGGCAGCGTCGGCTCATCGATGTCTGCGAGCATCTGATGGAAGAACGCTTCGTGTTCCTCTTCGCTCGCCCCCAGTCTCGCCTGGGCGACATAGTTGCGATACGGCACCGGTGCCGCCAGTTGCCCGGCCTCGCCCATCAAGTGTGCCTGCATCTCCTGTTGCACCACTTCCAGCGCGGTATGGTCCAGCGCCATGTGATGGAACAGCAGGATCGCCACCCAACGGTCCATGGCCTCGTCCTGGGCGTAGACCAGCTGCAGCATCGGCGCCTGATGCAAATCGAGACGGTAATGCCGCGCATCGAACCGGGTCGCCAGTTGCGTGGCCACGTCGCCGGCGGTGGCCTCGGGCTCGAAGCGTTGCG
>NZ_JAIWKS010000031.1 GCF_021271205.1 Pseudomonas uvaldensis | reverse complement strand
CCCGCAAGGCGAAATCGAAATTGCCATTGCCCGGATCTGGCAGGACTTGCTCAAGGTCGAGCAGGTCGGTCGCCACGACAACTTTTTCGAGCTGGGCGGGCATTCATTGCTGGCGGTGAAATTGATCGAGCGCATGCGCCAGGTCGAGCTGGCCGCCGACGTGCGGGTGTTGTTCGGTCAGCCGACACTGGCCGCGTTGGCGGCAGCCGTTGGCGGTGCGCGCGAAGTGGTGGTGCCATTGAATCTGATTCCGGACGATTGTTCGCGGATCACCCCGGACATGCTGCCGTTGGCCGACCTGGACCAGGACGCCATCGACCGGATCGTGGCAACCGTGCCCGGTGGCGTCGCCAATGTGCAGGACATCTATGCCTTGGCGCCGTTGCAGGAAGGGATTCTCTACCATCACCTGGCCGCGGAGCAGGGCGATCCCTATGTGTTGCAGGTGATGTTCGGCTTTGACAACCGCGAGCGACTGCAAGCCTTTGCCCAGGCCTTGCAAAGCGTGGTGTCGCGAAACGATATCCTGCGCACCAGCATGGCGTGGCAAGGGTTGCCGGCACCGGTGCAGGTGGTCTGGCGCCATGCAACGCTGGCGCTCGAAGAGATCGAGGTGGACGCCACAGCGGGCGATGTGGTGCAGCAGTTGCACGAGCGTTTCGATCCTCGGCATTACCGGCTCGATATCGCCCAGGCACCATTGATGCGTGTGGCCTACGCGCAGGACCTGGCGAACCAGCGTTGGGTCGGCATGCTGCTGTTCCATCATATGGCGCTGGACCACACTGCCCTCGAAGTGGTGGTGCATGAAATGCAGGCCAACCTGCTGGGCCAGTCGGAGCAGCTCGCACCGGCCGTGCCATACCGCAATCATGTGGCGCAGGCCCGCTTGGGCGTGAGTCGTGAACAACACGAAGCGTTTTTCCGCGACATGCTCGCTGACATTGACGAGCCGACGCTGCCGTTCGGCCTGCAGGACGTGCAGGGTGATGGCAGCGGTATCGAAGAGACGCAGCAGGCGGTGGACGCCGAACTGGCCGAGCGTCTACGTGCCCAGGCCCGTCAGCTTGGCGTAAGTGCGGCGAGCCTGGTCCATTTGGCGTGGGCACAGGTGATCGGGCGTGTCTCGGGCCGCGAAGAGGTGGTGTTCGGCACGGTCCTGATGGGCCGGATGCAGGGCGGTGAAGGGACCGACCGTGCCCTGGGCATGTTCATCAACACCTTGCCGTTGCGCATCAGCGTGGGCACACAAGGGGTGCGTGCCGGCGTCCGGGCGACCCACGGGCGCTTGTCGGCGCTGCTGGGGCACGAGCATGCCTCGTTATCCCTGGCCCAACGCTGCAGTGGCGTGCCGGCGTCGCTGCCGCTGTTCAGCGCCTTGCTGAACTACCGGCACAGCGCGGCGCAAACGCCGTCCGACCCGGCCATCTCGGCCTGGCACGGGATCCATACCCTGAGCATGGAAGAACGCACCAACTATCCATTGATGTTGTCGGTGGATGACCTGGGCGAGGGTTTCCTGCTCACGGCCCAGGCAGTGGCGCAGGTGGGTGCGCAACGTGTTTGCGGCTACATGCACACGGCACTGGAAGGCTTGGTACAAGCGCTGGAGCAGGCCCCTGACACGGCACTGCGTGAAATCGCAATCGTGCCGGCAGTGGAGCGCGAGCAGTTACTAGAAACCTTCAACGCCACTGAAGCGGAGTATCCACAGGAACAAACGATCCATGGCCTGTTCGAGGAACAGGTACGGCGCACGCCGGATGCCGTGGCGGTGCGCCATGGCCGGCAGCGACTCAACTACCGGGAACTCAATGGGCTTGCCAACCGGCTGGCGCATTACCTGCAAAAACAGGGTGTGCAGCCGGATTCGCGGGTGGCGATCTGTGTCGAGCGCGGCCTCGACATGATCGTGGGCCTGCTGGCGATCCTCAAGGCCGGCGGCGGTTACGTGCCGCTGGATCCGGCCTATCCGGCAGATCGGATCGCCTACATGCTTCAGGACAGCGCCCCGGCGGCAATCCTGATGCAAGGCACCACGCGGGCCTTGCTGGGTGAGACGGCAGCGCCGGTGATCGACCTCGATAAAGGTGTCTGGCAGGACGAAGCAGCCCCCAACCCTCAGGTGCCTGAACTGACTTCGTCGCATTTGGCCTATGTGATCTATACCTCCGGTTCCACCGGGTTGCCGAAAGGCGTAATGATCGAACACCGCAACACGGTGAATTTCCTGACCTGGGCTCATCGTTCGTTCGATACCAACACCTTGTCGAAAACCCTGTTCTCCACCTCGCTGAACTTCGATCTCGCGGTTTACGAATGCTTCGCGCCGCTGACCTGTGGCGGCA
>NZ_JAIWKS010000030.1 GCF_021271205.1 Pseudomonas uvaldensis | reverse complement strand
CGCCCGGTGCGGCACCAGCACGCCCTTCGGCGTACCGGTGGAACCGGAGGTGTACATGATGTAGGCGACCGACTCGGCGCTCTGAGGCAGCCCCGGATTATCGGACGATTCGTCCAGCGTCAACGTGTCCAGGTCAACGCGTAGCGCACCGTGGGGCATCTCCATGCCCGTCAGCGTCAGCACCCAACGTGCACCACTGTCTTCAACCATGAACTGCTGGCGCTCCAGCGGGGCGCCGATGTCCAGCGGTACATAGACCGCGGCACACTTGAGCAAGGCCAGTTGGCTGACCAGCAGCTCGACCGAACGGGCCAGCCCCAGTGCCACGCTGTCGCCCGGCTGTACACCGAGGTCGAGCAGACGACGGGCCAGGCCGTTGGCCCTGGCGTTAAGCTCACCGTACGTCAGGCTTCGATCATCATGAACGACGGCAAGGGCTTGCGGACTCGCCTGTGCCTGGGCCTCGAACAAACCATGAACGGTCCTGTCCCGTGGATAGCTGCGTGCGCTGGCGTTGAACTCGCTCAGCACCTGTTGGCGTTCGGCCTGGGGCAGCACCACCAGGTCTTGCAGGCACAAGGCAGGGTCGGATTCCAATGCCGTGACGAGGCTCAGCAGCGCCCGCTCCATATAGGTGCAGACCCGCTGCGCGCCGACGCCACTCGTCGCCAAGACAGTCAAGGCGAAACCTTCGCCCAGGTCATCCACCGACAGCGTCAATGGATAGTTGGTACGGGCTTCGCCCCCCAGCGTCTCGATGCCTTCCCAGGTTGGCGCTTCACCTTGCGCGTCCAGCTGTTCAGTGGAGTTACGGTAGTTCAGCAAGGCGCTGAACAGCGGCATCGGCGCACTTACCCTGCTGCAACGCTGCGCCAGCGCCAACGAGGCATGTTCATGCCCCAGCAGCGCGGAAAGTCGCCCATGAACGGTCTGAACGCCACTGCGCACGTCTTGATCGGCAACGCTCACTCGAAGGGGCAAGGTATTGATGAACATCCCCAGTGCACGGTCGGCGCCCTGGCCGCCCTGCATCCGGCCCATCAGTACGGTACCGAACACTACGTCACGCTTGCCCGAGACACACGCCAACACCTGCGCCCAGGCCAAGTGATGCAGGCTGGCCGCTCCCACGCCGGATTGGCGCGCCAGACGGCGCAGACGCAGGCTCAGATCGTGATCGAGTAACGCTCTGGCTTCTTCGATGTCGTTGCCGTCTCCCTGCACCTGTTGCAGGCCGAACGGTAACGACGGCTCTTCAACGTCACCGAGCATGTCGCTGAAGAATGCTTCATGTTCTTCACGGCTCACGCCCAGGCGGGCCTGAGCCACATAGTTACGATACGGGACGGCCGCCTCCAGTCGCTCGACCTGCCCCAGCAAATGCGCCTGCATCTCGCGCTGCACCACTTTGAGCGCCGTGTGATCGAGCGCGATGTGGTGGAACAGCAACAGGGCGACCCAACGCTGGTTGAGTTTGTCTTCAGCGAAAACCAGCCGCATCAGCGGTGCCTGGGTCATGTCCAGGCCGCAGTGACGGGCATCGAAACGCTGTTGCAGCTGTTCGGCGATGTCACCGGCTTGCGGGTCCAGTACGAGTTCTTCCCGCACCAGCGGCGCATCGCGCCAGACCACCTGCTGAGGTTCGTCCAGACCTTCCCAGACAAGGGCGGTGCGCAAGATGTCGTGGCGGTCGATGACGCCTTGCAGGGCATTGATGAAATCATCGACACGCGGCCTGTCTTGCAGGCCAAACAGGGCCTGCAGGAGATAGGGATCGCCCTGCTCGGCCGAGAGGTGGTGGTAAAGGATGCCTTCCTGGAGCGGGGCCAGCGGATAGATTTCCTGCACATTGCGCGCACCACCCGGCACCGTCGCCACGATGCGGTCGATGGCAGCCTGATCCAGGCTCGTCAACGACAACATATCCGGCGTGATGCGCGTGCAATCAGGCGCAATGCCGTTGGCCGGCACCGGGATTTCACAGTGAGCACCCACTGCGGCGGCCAATGCCGACAGGGTTGGCTGCCCGAACAAGACGCGCACGTCGGCACTCAGCCCTGCCTGACGCATCCGTTCGATCAAGCTGACGGCCATCAAGGAGTGGCCGCCCAGTTCGAAGAAATGGTCGTGCCGACCAACCTGCGGCAGGCCCAGCAGCTCTTGCCAGATCTGCGCCAGGGTGGTTTCGATCTCGCCTTGAGGGGCTTCGTATCCGCGGCTGATGACCGAGTCCTGATCCGGGGCTGGCAGCGCCTTACGGTCAAGTTTGCCGTTGGGGGTCAGCGGCAGTGCGTCGAGGCGTACATAGGCCACGGGCACCATGTATTCGGGCAGTTGCGCTTGCAAATGGCTGCGCAGACTTTCGATGTCCGCTGTTGCCGATTCGGTGAAATAGGCGACCAGACGCTTGTCG
>NZ_JAIWKS010000003.1 GCF_021271205.1 Pseudomonas uvaldensis | reverse complement strand
GGAATGGGGTCGGGAAAGTGAGCTGGCCTATACCGTGCAGAGCGGCGCGCTGAAGAACCTCAACGTGAAATGGCGCAACTCGTCACTACGTCGGGACTTCAGCACCAACGAGTTCGATGAGAACCGCATTTTCATCAGCTACCCGATCAGTTTGTTATAGGACCAGCAACGCGGGTGACTGCACTACCGCTATCGCGAGCAAGCCCGCTCCCACAGGGTCCCAAGGTGGTCGCAACCTTTGTGAACACCCCGAATCCAGTGTGGGAGCGAGCCTGCTCGCGATGGCGGCGATACATCCAACATCATCGCCAGCTGACCTACCGCTTTCGCGAGCAAGCCCGCTTCCACAGGGTCCCAGGGTGGTCGCAGCCTCTGTGAACACCCCGAATCCAATGTGGGAGCGGGCTTGCTCGCGAAGGCGCAGGTACATTCAGCATCCTCGCCGACTGATCCACCACTTTCGCGAGCAAGCCCGCTCCCACAGGGTCCCAAGGTGGTCGCAACCTCTGTGAACACCCCGAATCCAGTGTGGGAGCGGGCTTGCTCGCGAAGGCGCAGGTACATTCAGCATCCTCGCCGACTGATCCACCACTTTCGCGAGCAAGCCCGCTCCCACAGTGGGTTGGCACAGTCTTAAGCTCGGGATTCGATCCCGAGCTCATCCCACACCGACTCGGCCAGGTGGAAGGTCGCATTGGCCGCCGGGATGCCGCAATAGATGGCGCTCTGCATGATCACTTCCTTGATCTCGCTGCGGCTCACGCCGTTGTTGGCAGCGGCGCGCAGGTGCAGCTTGAGTTCTTCGTTGCGGTTCATGCCGATCAGCATGGCGATGGTGATCAGACTGCGGGTGTGGCGCGGCAGGCCCGGGCGGGTCCAGATGTCGCCCCAGGCGTGGCGGGTGATCATCTCCTGGAACTCGCTGTTGAACTCGTTCAAGGCCGTGAGGCTGCGGTCGACATGGGCATCACCCAGCACCGCGCGGCGCACTTGCATGCCTTCGTCGTAACGTTGTTTCTCGTCCACAGAAAACTCCTCAGGCGCCGAGCAGGAAATCCAGCACTCGAGCGCTGAACGCAGCGCCGGCCTGGACATTGGAAAGGTGAGCGGCACGGAACTCGGCGTACTGCGCCCCGCTGACCCGCTCCTGGATAAAGTGCCCGCCCGCCGGCGGTGTCACGGCGTCTTCAGTGCCCGCGATCACCAGCAGCGGCACACGGATCGACGACAGTTGCTCACGAAAATCGGCATCGCGTACCGCCGCGCAGTTGGCGGCATAGCCCTGGGGCGAGGTGGCGGCGAGCATATCGGTGATCTTTTTGGCCTTCTCTGGATGAGCCTCGGCGAAGTCTGGCGTAAACCAACGGGCAATCGAAGCATCGCGCAACGCAACCATCGCCTCCTTGCCATCGCGCAACACGGTTTCGATGCGCGGGTTCCACACCGACGGGTCACCGATCTTGGCCGCCGTGTTGCAAACCACCAACTTATTCAACCGTTCGCCGGCATTGATCCCCAGCCACTGGCCGATCAGCCCCCCCATGGACAAGCCGCAGAAATGCACCTTGTCGAGGTTCAGGGCATCGAGCATCGCCAGCACATCGCGGCCCAGTTGCTCGATGCTGTACGGGCCTTCGGTCACCAACGACCGGCCATGACCACGCGTGTCAAAACGCAGCACGCGAAAGTGCTCGCTGAACGCCGCGACCTGTTCGTCCCACATGTGCAGGTTGGTGCCCAACGAGTTGGAGAGCAGCAGCACCGGGGCGTCTTGCGGCCCGTCGAATGAGTAATGCAGTTCGCCCTCGGCGAGTTTGACGAATCCCACAACCATCTCCTTTCAGGCGTTAAGGGCAAGGTGTTCGGCCACCGCTCGGGCGACCCAGGTCCGGGCCTGGCCGAGGTAATGAGCGGGGTCGAGTAATTGATCGAGCTCAGCGGCGGACAACTGCGCGGTCACCTGGGATTCGTCCCCCAGCACAGCGCGCAAATGCCGCTGTTCGGTGACGGCGCGCTTGCAACACTGCTCCAGCAGATGATGGGCAGTGTCGCGTCCGACCCGCTGGGCCAGGACGATGCTCACCGCCTCGGCCAGCACCAGCCCCTGGGTCAGTTCGAGATTTCGAGCCATACGCGCCTCGTCCACTTCCAGTCCTTCGACCAGCAGCCGCGCCTGTTGCAAGGCGCCGGACACCAGGCAGCAGATCTCCGGCAGGGTTTCCCATTCCGCGTGCCACAGGCCCAGGCTGCGCTCGTGCTCCTGGGGCATGGCGCTGAACAGCGTCGACACCAGGCCAGGCACCCGCGTCGCCGCGGCGATCAGCACCGCCGCGCCCACCGGGTTGCGCTTGTGCGGCATGGTCGATGAGCCACCCTTGCCCGGCGCCGACGGCTCGAAGACTTCAGCGGCCTCGGTCTGCATCAACAGGCTGATGTCGCGCCCCAGTTTGCCCAGGCTGCCGGCGATCAAGCCCAGCATTGAGCCGAACTCCACCAAGCGATCACGCTGGGTGTGCCACGGTTGTTCCGGCAGGTTCAGTTGCAGCTCGGCGGCCAAGGCTTCGGCGACGGGCAGCGCGTGCTCACCCAACGCGGCGAGCGTTCCGGACGCGCCGCCGAATTGCAGCACCAGCAAACGCGGCTTGAGTTCGCTCAAGCGCTGACGACCGCGAGTGATCGCCCCCAGCCACCCGGCGATTTTCATGCCGAGGGTCACTGGCGTCGCATGCTGCAACCAAGTGCGTCCGGCCAGCGGCGTGGCGGCGTAGCGCTCGGCCTGTCGAGCCAGGGTGACCGCCAGTTGTTTCAGCTCACCTTCGATCAGCTCCAGCGCCTGGCGCAGTTGCAGGACCAGGCCGCTGTCCATCACGTCCTGGCTGGTAGCGCCCAGATGCACATAACGCTCAGCCTCGGCGTTCTCGCTGGCAATGCGCTTGCCAAGCGCCTTGACCAATGGAATCGCCGAATTGCCCGCGCTGGCAATCGCCTCGCCCAACGCTGAAAAATCATACAGCTGGGCACGACAGGCCTTCTCGATTGGCGCCACCGCCCTCTCGGGAATCAGCCCGACCCGCGCCTCTGCCCGGGCCAGTGCCGCCTCGACGTCGAGCATGGCCTGCACCCGCCCCGCATCACAGAACACCTCGCGCATATCGCGGGCGGTGAAGTAGGCATCGAACAACTGATTGCCCGGTCGTTGGCTCATAAACAGTCCTTGGTGGCTTACTTAAAGGTCGTGATGCAAATACGCCGGTTGCTTCGGCAGGCGCAGGCTGAACAGGAACGCCACGACCATCATCACCGTGACATACCAGTAGAATGCGTTTTCCATGCCTTGGGCTTTCAGGCTCAGGGCGACGTACTCGGCCGAACCACCGAACACCGCGTTCGCCACCGCGTAAGCCAACCCTACCCCCAGCGCCCGCACTTCGGGTGGAAACATCTCGGCTTTTACCAAACCGCTGATGGAGGTGTAGAAGCTGACGATCGCCAATGCCAGGGTGATCAGGATGAAAGCCAGGAATGGGCTGCTGATGCTTTTGAGGGTCAGCAGGATCGGCACCGTGCACAACGCCCCCAGGGCACCGAACCAGAGCATGGAATTACGTCGGCCGATCCGGTCGGCGAGCATGCCGAACAACGGCTGCATGCACATATAAAGGAACAGCGCGCCGGTCATGATGTAACTGGCGGTCTTGGCGTGCAGGCCGGCGGTGTTCACCAGGTATTTCTGCATGTAGGTGGTGAAGGTGTAGAAAATCAGCGAACCACCGGCGGTGTAACCCAGCACGGTGATGAAGGCTGCCTTGTGGTGGCGAAACAACGCGGCGATGCTGCCGGCGTCCTTGTTCTCGCGCATCTCCTTGCTGCTGGTTTCCTTAAGGGAGCGACGCAGGAACAACGAGATCAACGCCGCCACGGCCCCGACCACGAACGGGATCCGCCAGCCGTAGGCGCGCAGTTCATCTTCGTTGAGAAACTGCTGCAGGATCACCACCAGCGACACCGCCAGCAACTGGCCGCCGATCAGCGTCACGTACTGGAACGAGGCAAAGAAACCGCGCTGGCCCTTGAGGGCGACTTCGCTCATGTAAGTGGCGGTGGTGCCGTACTCGCCACCCACCGACAAGCCTTGCAACAAGCGGGCGAACAACAGCAGCACCGGGGCCCAGACGCCAATGTCCTTATAAGTGGGCAGACAGGCGATGAGCAATGAGCCGAAACACATCATCAGCACCGAGATCATCATCGAATTCTTGCGCCCGTGACGGTCCGCCACCCGCCCGAAGATCCACCCGCCAATGGGGCGCATCAGAAACCCGGCGGCGAACACACCGGCGGTGTTGACCAGTTGCACCGTAGGGTTGTCGGACGGGAAGAACGCCGGAGCAAAATAGATCGCGCAGAACGCATAGACGTAGAAGTCGAACCATTCGACCAGGTTGCCGGATGAGGCACCGACAATGGCGAAGATGCGCTTGCTGCGTTCTTCGCCGGTGTAGTGAGTGGTTAGGGTGGTCATGGATTATTCACTCGTTAGGGACTGACAAGGTCTAGACACACCTTGTAACAGTCCCGTTCCACAAACAGGCGTTGCCTGTGCTGGCCCCATCGCGGGCAAGCCTTGCTCCCACAGGGTTCCAACCTCCACTTGGGATTGAACGCCCCCTCTCTCTGTGGGAGCAAGGCTTGCCCGCGATGCAATCTCAGCATCGACTCAGTAATCGAAGAACACCGTTTCGGCATCTGTCCCCTGCAACACCACATTCCATTGGTACACACCCAATGCATCGGGCTTGGTCACGATAGTCGCGCGGCGTTCTTCCGGCACGCAGGCCAGCAGCGGATCGCTCTCGTTGGCCTGCTCGCCATCGAAATAGATGCGTGTCAGCAGATGCTTGACCAGGCCACGGGCGAACACCAGCACCACCAGGTGCGGTGCCTGGGTCGTCCCGCCCAGCCCTGGCACGGTACCGGGCTTGATGGTGGTGAAGCGGAAACGCCCTTCGGCGTCCACCGGCACCCGACCGAAACCTTCGAAGTGCGGGTCCAGGGGTTTGTCCTGGTCATCTTCCGGATGGGCATACTTACCGGCGGCATTGGCTTGCCAGACTTCCAGCATGGCGTCGTTGACGAACTCGCCGTTGCCGTCAATGACCTGCCCGGTGATTGTCACGCGCTGACCGAGGGTCTGGGCCGCGGTCATGTCTTCGCGATTCAGCCAGGTCAGGCCGATGTGGTAGTAAGGGCCGACGGTGTGGGAGGTAGTGGCGGTAAGCGTCATCTTATTTCTCCATCGGCGTGGCTTCGCGGCCGCGCAAGACGATGTCCCAGCGATAACCGAGGGCGTAGTGGGGAACGGTTTTTTCCAGGTCGAAGCGAGCGATCAAGCGCTCCTTGGCGCTCGTGTCCGGCACGCAGTTATAGATCGGATCGTAGGCCAGCAACGGGTCGCCAGGAAAATACATCTGCGTCACCAGGCGCGTCAGAATACTCGGCCCGAATAACGAGAAATGGATATGCGCCGGGCGCCAGGCATTGTGATGGTTGCCCCACGGGTAAGCGCCGGGCTTGATGGTCTGGAACTGATACCAGCCATCGGCATCGGTGACGGTGCGGCCGGTGCCGGTGAAGTTCGGGTCCAGCGGTGCGTCATGCTTGTCGCGGTCATGATGGTAGCGACCGGCGGCATTGGCCTGCCAGATCTCCACCAGAATGCCCGGCACGGGATGGCCGTTCTCGTCCAGCACGCGCCCGTGAATGATGATCCGCTCCCCCAAAGGCTCGCCGGCATGCTGGGCGGTCAGGTCGTTGTCTTTCTCGTGCAGGCGGTCGGCGCCTACAGTCGGGCCGGTGATTTCCGATAGCGAGTGAGGCAGGTGCACCAACGGCTTGGACGGCGAGCGCAGGTTGGTGGACTGGTACGGCGGATGCAGATACTCCGGCTGGGTGCCCGCTTGAGGGCGACGATAACCAGGCTTGTCAGTCATGAAGCATTCCTCGATTTCTTATTAGTAGAACGACGTGTCAGACGCGTTCGATTGCCAATGCCAGGCCCTGGCCTACACCGACGCACATGGTCGCCAGCCCTTTCCTGCCGCCGGTCTTTTCCAGATGATGCAAGGCGGTCAACACCAGCCGCGCCCCACTCATGCCCAGCGGATGGCCCAGGGCGATGGCTCCGCCGTTCGGGTTGACCTGCGGCGCATCGTCCGCCAGCCCCAGTTCACGCAGCACCGCCAGGCCCTGGCTGGCAAAGGCTTCGTTGAGCTCGATCACGTCGAAGTCGGCGACCGCCAAGCCCAGGCGTTCGGTCAATTTGCGCACCGCGGGCACCGGGCCGATGCCCATCACCCGCGGCGCCACGCCAGCGCTGGCCATGCCCAGGACTCTGCCGCGAGCTGTCAGGCCGTGTTTTTGCACCGCTTCGGCCGACGCCAGGATCAGCGCCGCCGCGCCATCATTCACCCCCGAGGCGTTGCCTGCTGTGACGGTCTTGTCCGGGCCGTTGACCGGCTTGAGCTTGCTCAGCGCTTCCAGCGTGGTGTCGGCACGAGGATGCTCGTCCTGCTCGATCACGGTTTCGCCTTTCTTGTGGGCGATGCGCACCGGGACGATTTCCTCGGCGAAAAATCCCGCTGCCTGGGCCGCCGCCGTGCGCTGCTGACTGCGCAGGGCGAATGCATCCTGGTCGGCGCGGGACACTGCGTAATCGTCAGCGACGTTATCGGCGGTCTGGGGCATCGCGTCCACACCGTACTGGGCCTTCATCAACGGATTGATGAAACGCCAGCCTATGGTGGTGTCTTCCAGCTTCATGTTGCGCGAGAACGCCGCATCGGCCTTGCCCATTACGAAGGGCGCACGAGACATCGATTCCACGCCACCGGCAATCGCCAGGTCCATCTCACCGCTGGCGATGGCCCGGAACGCCGTGCCAACTGCGTCCATGCCCGAGGCGCAGAGACGGTTGAGGGTCACGCCGGGAATGCTTTCCGGCAGGCCCGCCAGCAGCAGTGCCATGCGCGCCACGTTGCGGTTGTCTTCGCCGGCCTGGTTGGCGCAGCCGAGAAACACTTCGTCAACGGCGCTCCAGTCCACCGAGGGGTTACGTTCCATCAACGCCTTGATCGGGACGGCCGCCAGGTCATCGGCCCGCACAGCGGACAGTCCGCCGCCAAAGCGGCCGATGGGGGTTCGAATCGCGTCACAGATATAAACGTCGCGCATCAGGCTTCTCCCGGTGCCTGGCCGTGGGCCGCCGCAGTGCGAGCTTCAAGGTCGCGCAAGGCGCGCAGCTCCACTTCGGTCGGTTCGACGGTGGTGTCCACCTGATCGGCGAAACGGATCGCCCAACCGGTGGCGGCAATGACTTGCTCGCGGGTCACGCCAGGGTGCAGCGATGTGACCACGAATTCATGGGTGCCGGCTTCCGGCTCCATGATGCACAGGTCGGTGATGATGCCCACGGGACCGGCACCCGGCAGACCCAGCCGTTTGCGCGAGTCGCCTCCCTCGCCGTGACCGACCGACGTGATGAAGTCCAGCTTGTCGACAAATGACCGCGCCGACTGCTTGAGGATGATCAGTACGCTCTTGGCGGACCCGGCGATTTCCGGCGCGCCACCGGCACCCGGCAGGCGGACTTTCGGTTGATAGTAGTCGCCCACCACCGTGGTGTTGATGTTGCCGAAACGGTCGACTTGCGCTGCGCCGAGAAAACCGACGTCGATGCGCCCGCCCTGCAACCAATAGCGAAAAATCTCACCGGTCGGCACGACGGTGTCGGCGGTTTCCGCCAGCTCACCGTCACCGATAGACAGCGGCAGGACACTCGGCTTAGCGCCGATCGGACCGGACTCGTAGATCAGCACCACATCCGGCGACGAGGTCAGTCGCGCCAGGTTGGCCGCTTTCGACGGCAGACCGATGCCCACGAAACACACGGCGTTGTTCTTCAAGCGACGGGCCGCCGCGACAGTCATCATTTCGTTGGTGGAATACGTCATTGCTTCGCCTCCGAAGTGGCCGCCAGCCGGAACTGGAACTCACTGAAATCCCGGGTGCCACGGATGAATTCGTCGATCCAGGCGGTAAACGCCCCACGATCCCGTGCGATGGGGTCCCACGCCTGATAGAAACGGTTGTCACGCTCGGTGTAGCCGTGGGCGTAGGACGGGTGAGCGCCGCCTGGCACATGGCATACGGCGCTCAACGCCCAGGTCGGCAGTACGCAGGCGTTCATCGGTGCATCGAGGTCGTCGACGATTTCTTCCACCGTGACGATGCAGCGCTTGGCGGCCAGGGCGGCTTCCTTCTGCACACCGAGAATGCCCCAGAGCAACACGTTGCCCTTACGGTCGGCTTTCTGGGCATGGATCACCGTAATGTCAGGGCGCACGGAGGGCACGGCGGCCAGGACTTCTCCGGTGAAGGGACAGGTCACGCTTTTGATCAACGGGTTGACCTTCGGCAAGTCGGAACCGGCGTAGGCCCGCAATACCGCGAACGGCAGGCCGGAAGCCCCGGCAACGTAAGCATTGGCGAGGTCGGCGTGGCTGTGCTCTTCGATTTCCATCGGATGTGGCCACTGTTTTTCCACGGCATCGCGCAGCCGGTGCAGTGACCCTACCCCTGGGTTACCGCCCCAGGAAAAAATCAACTTGCGAGCACAGCCGGCGCCGATCAACTGGTCATAGATCAAGTCAGGGGTCATGCGCACCAGCGTCAGGTCTTTCTTGCCCTGACGAATGATTTCATGACCCGCCGCCGTCGGAATCAGGTGGGTGAAGCCTTCAAGCGCGACGGTGTCACCGTCATTGACGAACTGCTTCACCGCGTCGTGCAGCGAAAGGATTTCAGCCATGGGGGCAGGCTCCGTTTTCCAGTGAACCGACATGAAGAAAAAGGCGCGAGGTCAAGCGCCTGAATGACTGAAGATTAAGTCGAGGAAAAAGGCCAAACAATCCGATAATCGACTGAGTGTTCGGTTATCGAACGGATTGTTGTTTGGCTAACGATTAGCCCAACGAAACGAAATCCTGTGGGAGCGGGCTTGCTCGCGAAAACGGTGGGTCAGTTATGCATACGCGACTGACACGCCGCCTTCGCGAGCAAGCCCGCTTATACAAATCAAGTTCTTGATTCAGGTCGCATCCGCATGGCTGACCATGCCCTTGATGACCACCGCGCCAGTCGCCAGCGCCGCGGGGATGACCAGGGCCGTCAGCACCTGCTCGAAATTCCAGCCCAGGCCCAACAGGGTTGCGCCCATCCAGGCCCCCAGGATTGCGCCGAACCGACCGATGCCGAGCATCCACGACACGCCGGTGGCCCTGCCCTGGGTTGGGTAGAAGCGCGCCGCCAGGGAAGGCATCGCCGATTGCGCGCCGTTGACGCACATGCCGGCCACCAGCACCAGGGTGGCCAGCAAGGTGATGTTGCCCAGGCTCTGCCCCACCGCGTAGGCAAATATCCCGGCCATCAAATAGAAAAGTCCGATCACCTTGTGCGGATTGAACCGATCCATCGCCCAACCCACGCCGACCGCACTCAACACCCCACCAAATTGGAACAACGCTCCGATGAAGGCGGCCTGCTCCATGCTTGCGCCACTGTCGCGCATCAGGGTCGGCAACCAACTGGTCAGCAGGTAAACGATCACCAACCCCATGAAATAGGTCAGCCAGAGCAGCAGCGTACCGGCGCTACAGGTGCGGGAGAAAATCACCGCCAGCACATTGCGGGCCTTTACGGTTTTCTGCTCGGGCACACTGAAGCTCGCCGCCTGGGCGATGGTGACCGGCTCGATCGGCGCCAGGGCCTTGCGTACTTTATCGGTGCCGCGATTGCGCACCAGCAGGTAACGCGCAGATTCCGGCAGCCAGAACAGCAACACCACGGCGAGGATCAACGGCAGGATTCCGCCGATGAGCAGAAGGCTGTGCCAACCGAAGGCCGGGATCAGCTTGGCCGAGATGAACCCGCCGCCGGCCATGCCCAGGTTAAAGCCACAGAACATGCTGGTGACCAGCAGCGATTTCTTGCGTTCCGGGGTGTATTCAGAAAGTAAGGTGGTGGCGTTGGGCATCCCGGCCCCCAGGCCCAGGCCGGTCAGGAAGCGCAGCACCAACAGTTGGTCCACGTTGGTGCTGTAGGCCGACGCCAGGCTGAAGGCGCCGAACAGCACGACCGCGCCCACCAATACCACTTTTCGCCCGAAGCGGTCAGCCAACGGCCCGGAGCCCAGGGCGCCGAACACCATGCCGATCAGCGCTGCACTCATCACCGGGCCGAGACTGGCGCGGTCGATGCCCCAGTCCTGGGAAAGGGCCGGGGCGATGAACCCCATGGCGGCCGTGTCGAGACCGTCCAGGAAAACAATCAGGAAACAGAGAATCACCACCCGCCATTGGTAGCGCGAGATCGGCTGGGCATTGATGAAGGATTGCACATCGAGGCAGTTGCCTACGGAGATCTGGGGCTGATTCATCGTGTCTCTCATTATTATTGTGTCGGGTCGCCCTTCACCGGCAGAGCGGGTGACCGCGCCGGATGACGCTGCCGCGACATTAATGAGCCCAGACAAATACCGTCAATTCGCCGGAGGCGACTGTGTGCGTTTATCGAACGGCTTAAGTGAACAGCTGCGCACTCAGGTCGCGGCTGGCCGCCAACAAGCCTGGCAGGAAACGCTGTTCCAGCTCTGTACGGCTAACCCGACCGGCATGGGTACTGACATTCAGCGCCGCCACCACTTGGCCGGATGCGTCGTAGACCGGCACGGCAATCGAACGCAGGCCTTGCTCCAGTTCCTGGTCGACTATGCACCAGCCCTGCTGCCGCACCTGCTGCAGGCATTCAAGCAGGGCTTCGGGTGTGTGCAGGGTCCGACTGGTCTTGGCCTGCAAGTCGGCATGGTCGAGATAGTCACGCAAGGATGCGTCATCCAGGGCGGCCAGGAGAATCCTGCCCATTGAAGTGCAGTAGGCAGGCAGCCGACCGCCAACGGACAAATCCACGGAGATCAACCGCTGAGTGGTGGCCGAGCGGGCAATGTAGAGGATATCGTCGCCTTCGAGTGTCGCCATGTTGCAGGCCTCGTGTAGCTGCTCGCTCATGCGGTCCAGGTAGGGCTGGGCGGAAACGGCCAGTGGCGTCGATGACAAGTAGGCATGGCCGAGGGTCAGCACTTTAGGCAGCAACGAGTAGGTGCGCCCATCGGTCGTGGCATAGCCAAGCTTGATCAACGTATGCAGGCAACGCCGGACAGCTGCACGGGGGATCTCGGTGCGATGGCTGATCTGCGCGATGGTCAGGTGCCGCTTGCGCTCCTGGAAGGCCTGGACTACAGCCAGGCCACGGGCCAGGGACGTCATGAAGTCCGGATCACCGGTCAGGGCCTGGATTCGTTTGGCCGGCGAGGCGACGATCGGTGGCGCGACCGAAGAGAAGGCGCTGCGCAATTGGTCGTTCATGTCTGTGCTTCCCCGGAAATGGCAACTATTACATACGCCTGTCCGGCAGGCAGACAAGGCTCGACCGGGCAAGACCGTTCGATTATCGAACCCACGGGCGATAATCGCAATCGGCATGCGTCGGCCATGCTTCGTCTATCCAGGCCGGGATAAAACTCTCATATGAGTAAAGGATTCTATTCGGGACTAGTGCAGGCCAAATGTTGAACTTGTCGTCTTCAATGGCGTCAGGATATCGTCAGCCGTTGCAATCGTTTGCAATCTAATTGCCATAACTTACATATACAAACATTGGTTCACACAATAACGATCAATTCAATTTCCCGATAGTGTTCTTCGAGCGGGTCGCTATAATGCACTTCAGGACGGTACGGCAATCGACCACTACCGCCCGAGGGGTACCAAGGCATATGGATTGCGGGTACCGGAACAGGTATCCGAAGCACCTTCAAGGCTGCTTCCCCTGTGTCGGCAACAACACGAAGCCCTGATGCTACGTCAGCTGTCAGCTCTGGTGCCGTGGCCGTCTGCATATCTTATGCAGTGCGTATCACCAGATTCATTTCACTTTATTAGGTAATACTGTGACGAAAGACGAACTGCGCGCGGAACTTGAGCGCCAGGAACAACGTTACAAGGAAGTTTACGGCGGGGAAATCACCACCTACGCCGCCCAACCTGAACCGGAACGCAAACCCTGGCGTAAACGCGCCACTGTTCAGGATCAGGCCTTTACCCAGGAACTGCAGAAAATGGAAAAAGAACTCCGGGCCGAAGAGCGATGACACGCCTGGCCTGATGTTCCTGAGCAACAGTGTCTGGCCAATACCCGGGCTGGATACCGATACCGGTAGCCCATCAAGAGCGGGCCGCCGTCTCATGCCATGGAGGAGGATCGCCGACCAGCGATCCGCCTTTCAGATATTTCACACGGCCCTTGGTACCTCACTCAAGCGGCGAGAATCGCCCTGCCCGGCTTGCTTTTCATCCCCGAATCAAGGGGTTGCGCCCGCCACCGAACACCTTGCCCGAAAAGCTTTCCTACAAATTATTTCGCAGAAGAATGCTACCGATGAGCAGGGAGTGCATCGATTTACGAGGTTTTCTGGCATAATCGCGCCCCCTTACGACCGGGTCAGAAAACCTTCATGATCGATTTATTCAGCGGACTGGATGCTTGGGTGCTTGTGAGCCTCTTGCTCGCCCTGGCTTTTGTCCTCGCCTTCGAGTTCATCAACGGCTTTCATGACACCGCTAACGCGGTTGCCACTGTTATCTACACCAAAGCCATGCCGCCTCACCTGGCGGTGTTCTTTTCCGGTGTATTCAATTTCCTCGGCGTGCTGCTGGGTGGCGTGGGCGTGGCTTATGCCATCGTGCACTTGCTGCCGGTGGAACTGCTGATCAATGTGAATACCGGCCACGGCCTGGCCATGGTGTTCTCACTGCTTGCAGCGGCCATTACCTGGAACCTGGGCACCTGGTACTTCGGTATCCCGGCATCCAGCTCCCACACGTTGATCGGATCCATCCTCGGCGTCGGCCTGGCCAACGCGCTGATCAACGATATTGCGCTGGCCGACGGCGTGAACTGGCAGAAAGCGATCGATATCGGCGCTTCCCTGGTGTTCTCGCCCATGGCTGGCTTCTTGATTGCCGCCCTGGTGCTGATCGGCCTGAAATGGTGGCGTCCGCTGTCCAAGATGCACAAGACGCCGGAACAGCGCCGCAAGATCGACGACAAGAAACATCCACCCTTCTGGAACCGCCTGGTGCTGGTGATTTCGGCCATGGCCGTCAGCTTCGTACACGGCTCCAACGACGGTCAGAAAGGTATCGGCCTGATCATGCTGGTGCTGATCGGTATCGTCCCGGCGCAGTTCGTCCTTGATCTGAACAGCACCACCTACCAGATCGAACGCACCCGCGACGCGACGCTGCACCTGAGCCAGTTCTACCAGCGCAACAACGAATCCCTGGGCGAATACCTCGCGCTGGGCAAGAGCGTGAACGGCGATCTGCCCGAAAAATTCCGCTGCAATCCGCAGCAGACCGAACCGACCATCAATGCGCTGCTCGATACCCTGAAGGGCGTGGCGGACTATCACTCGCTGCCGTCGGAAAAGCGCATCGAGGTGCGTCGCTACCTGCTCTGCCTGGACGATACGGCGAAGAAAGTGGGCAAGCTCCCTGGCCTGGCCGCGCGTGAGAAGGACGACCTGAACAAACTGCGCAAGGACCTGACCGCCACCACCGAATACGCTCCGTTCTGGGTGATCCTGGCCGTCGCCCTGGCCCTTGGCCTGGGTACCATGGTTGGCTGGAAACGTGTGGTGCTCACCATTGGCGAGAAGATCGGCAAGCAAGGCATGACCTACGCCCAGGGCATGTCGGCGCAGATCACCACCGCCTGCATGATCGGCATGGCGAATATCTTCAGCCTGCCGGTGTCCACCACCCACGTGCTGTCCTCCGGCGTGGCCGGCACCATGGTCGCTAACAAGAGCGGCCTGCAAGGCGGCACGGTACGCAACATCCTGCTGGCCTGGGTGCTGACCCTGCCGGCAACGGTGGGCCTGTCGGCCGCGTTGTTCTGGCTGGCGTCCAAAGCCATCGTCAGCTGATTCCAGCCGCTCACGAAAAAGGTGCGATCCTGGCGGGTCGCACCTTTTTTTATACTCAAGACTTTCCTGCTGTGGGAGCGAGCAGGCTCGCTACCACAGTGGTTTCGTGTCGAAGCAGAAAAACTGCAAAAAAAAGGGCGACCGAAGTCGCCCAAAATGCCTTGCGTGCTCGTTGCAGCTGGAAAGGTCTATGGCTTTCTGCGCTTATGTGCGTCTTTCCAGATGAATAATCCAAATACGGCGAAGAATACGAACATGAGGCCGACCGTCAGTATCCCGGCAAACACCACATTATCTAGAAACATGACGGGCCTCCTGGTCTTGCCCCTGTTGCGATGGGTTCAAGTTAACCAATCAGGCCTGGATGAGAATTGACCGGGGTCAATAACGCTCGCAGTTGAGCGAAAAGGCAGGGAAATAACTGATCTGTGTCAATGGAACGGAGAGAGTCAGCGCTTTTTCGGCTTGTTCTTGGATTTCTTTGCGGGCTTGCCCAGAGGCATGGCCTGCTCGAAAGCCTGGCGAACTTCATTGAGGCGTTTTTCGTTGAGGTCGTGAACGCGCTTGGCGCGTTCGGCGCTGAGGTCGATCAGCTTGTCGTCTTGGCTCATGGCGTCCGGAATCGTGCAGTGGATTGCGAATGCATCCATGATGCTGGGTCTGGGCCGCGTTGACCAGTCTGCCTTCGTCGCAAAACCGAAATCAGATCTGGATATCGACCCATAGCCCCTGACGTGTCTCGCCTTCCACCAGTGGCACCACGGGCACGGTTTTATCGGCATTCAGTTCGGTGCCAGGTACCGCCAGGTGTTCTTCGGGGTCTTCATCGGCTTCGCGTCGACGCCTGTCGCGCTCTTGCTGGCGACGCTGCTCCTCGCGCAACAACAGCGCGGCTTCTTCCGGATCGCGCTTTTGCAGATCGATGGTCGTTTCGCTGGAGCTTTGCTGTACCGGGACCACGGGCGGAATATCCGGTCGCTGACGGATCGGATCCTGTTGAGCGGTAATCGGTACGGCGCTCAAGGGGAGCGTGGGTGGCAACATAACAATCTCCTGTCTTCAGGTTGTCGGCTGCAAGGCAGGCAGCTTGAACCGCCGGTCTGAAACTTGTGACCCGGTTGGCATTAATACAAAACAGACACAAGCTTGTTTGATCACCAAGCCGGATTAAGTTCCATGGAACCGGTTGGCCGGAACCTGTCGATACCCCGGTCGGTGCGTGCGTATTTCCTTTGGTCTGGGGGATCAATCCGTTAAGATAGCCGGCTTTTTCAAGGCGGGAGTCAGGCAGCATGGCGCAGCAGTATCAACCGGGGCAACGCTGGATCAGTGACAGCGAAGCGGAGCTGGGTTTAGGCACCGTCCTGGCACAGGACGGTCGCTTGTTGACCGTGCTCTATCCGGCCACTGGCGACACCCGCCAGTACGCGCTACGGAATGCGCCCCTCACCCGTGTACGGTTCTCGCCCGGCGATGTGATCACTCATTTCGAAGGCTGGAAAATGACCGTCCGGGAAGTCGACGACGTCGATGGATTGCTGGTCTACCACGGTCTCAACGGGCAGAACGAAGTCGTGACCCTGCCGGAAACCCAGCTGTCGAACTTCATCCAGTTCCGCCTGGCCAGCGACCGCCTGTTCGCCGGCCAGATCGACCCGCTGGCCTGGTTCTCCCTGCGCTACTACACCCTTGAGCACACCAGTCGCCAATTGCAGTCCCCGCTCTGGGGCCTGGGGGGCGTCCGGGCCCAGCCAATCGCCCACCAGTTGCACATTGCCCGTGAAGTGGCCGACCGGATTGCTCCGCGCGTGCTGCTGGCAGACGAAGTGGGCCTGGGCAAGACCATCGAGGCCGGCCTGGTCATTCACCGCCAACTGTTGTCCGGGCGCGCCAGTCGTGTACTGATCCTGGTGCCGGAAAACCTCCAGCACCAATGGCTGGTGGAAATGCGCCGGCGCTTCAACCTGCAGGTCGCCCTGTTCGATGAAGAACGCTTTATTGAAAGCGATGCGAGCAACCCGTTCGAAGACACTCAGCTGGCCCTCGTGGCCCTGGAGTGGCTGGTCGAGGACGAAAAGGCCCAGGACGCGCTGTTCGCCGCCGGCTGGGACCTGATGGTGGTCGATGAAGCCCATCACCTGGTATGGCATGAGGATCAGGTCAGCCCGCAATACGCGCTGGTCGAACAGCTGGCCGAGACGATCCCGGGCGTGTTGCTGCTGACCGCGACGCCGGAGCAACTGGGCCAGGACAGCCATTTCGCCCGTCTGCGGCTGCTGGATCCGAACCGTTTCCATGACCTCAAGGCCTTCCGCGCCGAAAGCGAGAACTATCGCCCGGTGGCCGAGGCCGTGCAGGAATTGCTGGACAAGGGCCGCCTGTCGCCCGAAGCCCACCAGACCATCCACGGCTTCCTGGGCAACGAAGGCGAAGCCTTGCTGACCGCCGTCAATGACGGCGATGTCGAAGCCAGTGCCCGCCTCGTACGCGAACTGCTGGACCGACACGGCACCGGCCGTGTGCTGTTCCGCAACACCCGCGCCGCGGTGCAAGGTTTCCCGGAACGCAAGCTGCACGCCTATCCGCTGCCATGCCCGGACCAATACCTGGAATTGCCTTTGGGCGATCACGCCGAACTGTACCCCGAGGTCAGTTTCCAGGCCCAGCCGGACGCCAGTGACGAAGAGCGCTGGTGGCGTTTCGACCCGCGTGTCGAGTGGCTGATCGACACCCTGAAAATGCTCAAGCGCACCAAAGTGCTGGTGATCTGTGCCCACGCCGAAACCGCCATGGACCTGGAAGACGCCCTGCGCGTGCGTTCCGGCATTCCGGCCACGGTGTTCCACGAAGGCATGAGCATCCTGGAGCGCGACCGCGCCGCCGCTTATTTCGCCGATGAAGAGTTCGGCGCCCAGGTGCTGATCTGCTCGGAAATCGGCAGCGAAGGCCGCAACTTCCAGTTCGCCCACCACCTGGTGCTGTTCGATTTGCCGGCGCACCCGGACCTGCTGGAACAACGTATCGGTCGCCTGGACCGGATCGGCCAGAAACACACCATCGAGCTGCATGCGCCCTACCTGGAAACCAGTCCCCAGGCGCGGCTGTTCCAGTGGTACCACGAAGCCCTGAACGCATTCCTCAACACCTGTCCGACCGGCAACGCCTTGCAGCATCAGTTCGGCCCGCGCCTGCTGCCGATGCTGGAAGAAGCCGACGATGGCGAATGGCGGGCGCTGATCGACGAAGCCCGTGCCGAGCGCGAGCGTCTGGAAGCCGAGTTGCACACCGGTCGCGACCGCCTGCTGGAACTCAACTCCGGTGGCGCCGGCGAAGGCGATGCACTGGTGGAGGCCATTCTCGAACAGGACGATCAGTTCGCCCTGCCGATCTACATGGAAACCCTGTTCGATGCGTTCGGCATCGACAGCGAGGACCATTCGGACAACGCGCTGATTCTCAAGCCGAGCGAAAAAATGCTCGACGCCAGCTTCCCGCTGGGCGACGACGAAGGCGTGACCATCACCTACGATCGCAACCAGGCGCTGTCTCGCGAAGACATGCAATTCATCACCTGGGAGCACCCGATGGTGCAAGGCGGCATGGACCTGGTGCTGTCCGGTTCCATGGGCAACACCGCCGTGGCGTTGATCAAGAACAAGGCCCTCAAGCCTGGGACCGTGTTGCTGGAACTGCTCTATGTGAGCGAGGTGGTTGCCCCACGCTCGTTGCAATTGGGCCGCTACCTGCCGCCGGCCGCCTTGCGTTGCCTGCTGGATGCCAATGGCAACGACCTGGCTGCCCGGGTTTCGTTCGAGACCTTGAACGACCAGCTCGAAAGCGTACCCCGCGCCAGCGCCAACAAGTTCATCCAGGCCCAGCGTGATCAGCTCACCCCGCGCATCAATGCCGGTGAAGAAAAGGTCGCCCCACGTCACGCCGAACGCGTGGCGCAGGCCCAGCACCGTCTGGCGGCCGACACCGACGAGGAACTGGCGCGCCTGACTGCCCTGCAAGCAGTCAACCCGACCGTGCGCGACAGTGAGCTGGTGGCCCTGCGTCAACAGCGCGAGCAAGGCCTGGCGATGCTGGAAAAGGCCGCGCTGCGGTTGGAAGCGATCCGGGTGTTGGTGGCGGGCTGATTGCCTTGAGCCAAACAAGAAGCCCGCAGCGATGCGGGCTTCTTTGCAAATGCGCCTAACACAGAAACGCGGGCCTCAAGGGCTGTAATACCCCACCGCCACCAGGAAATGCCCGACCTTCTTCAGGTACGCGTGCTTGTCCTCGACCTTGCCGGTCACCGGATTCTTCCACCGATATTCATACTCCCCCGCATTATGCTTGCCGATCAGAGCCAGGATCGGTTCCCCCACCGGTTTGCCATCGGGGTCCTTGATCTTGGCAAAGTCGATGTTGATCAACCGCAGATTGGTGCCATGAGCGACATACCGACGGGTATCGAGGTCGACAATGAACACGTACAGGTCATCCTGCAAGTAGCCGCCCTTGAGGGAGTTGATTGCCGTCAACGTGCTCTTCTCGTTCGTCAGCAAGTCGCTTGAAGCCTTGTCCAGCAGCGCCCTGGCCTGTTCGGCGGAAGCCCGTGGCAGGTAGTAGCCGACCGCCAGGATCCGCTCGCCGACCCGTTGGAAATACACATGCTTGCGCTCGACCCTGCCGTCCGCCCAGTTTTGCCAACGGTACTCGGCTTGTTGAATGCCACTGGCTTCGGGGGTCTTCAGGGCGTCTTTGAAGGCCTTGCGCAAATCCGGGCCCAGCACTTCGGAAACGTCTCGCCCGATCAGCGCCGACGATGGCCCGCCGCTGGCGAGCATCACTCCTTGGGTGTCCACCACGAACACATAGCGATCCTGATCGACGAATTCCCCTTGGCGACTGAAGGCGGCAAACGCCTTGTCGCCATTGTCGTGGTAGTAGGCCAAGGCCTTTTCCAGCAAAGCCTTGGCTGCCTGGCCATCATCTGCTGTCGCAGCGTGTGCCGATGCCAGCCCCAGCAATAGCATTGCGACCAACCCGGTCGTCCTGCGAAGAAACCCCATGCGCGCGCCCCCGTTCGTTTTGATGTTTCAAAAGCGTAGACGGCGTGGAGGCGATGTAGAAGTATTCAGGGAATTAGGGGTTGTCTGGCAGGACGCCTTCGCGAGCCCGCTCGCGATGGCGTCCTGCCAGTCACTACCTGTAGACAGACCACTATCGAGAGCAGGCTCGCCCCACAAAGGAACTATTGGCCCCGGGCGCTGAGTTGTTGCTGCAAATGCTGAATCTGCGCCTGCAGGGTGTTGATATTGCGGGTGACCTGGCCGCGGAAGGCGTCGAACTCGGCGGTACTGCCGCCTTTGTCCTGCTGACTCTTGAGCACGATGATGTCCTGCTCCAGGCGATCGATGGCGGAGTTGGAGGTGGCCCTTTTCAACGCGGTGATATCGGCACCGATGCTCTTGAGCTGAGCATCCAGGGCGCCGCCCTCTCCTTGGTTTTTAAGAGTGGTGACTTCAGCCGCCAGCGCCTTGAGCTGGGTCTGGAGCTCTTTGTTGATGGCTTGCAGCTGCGTGTTGATGTTCTGCTGTTCAGTGCCCTGTGCAATCAGTTGGGCCAGTTCCTTGTCCAGGTCGGCGGACGGACCGAACGCGCCTTGCAACTGCCGGTATTGCTCCTGCAGTTTGCTCTCGAACAGCCGGGCCTGCTCCTGCAGCTTGCTGTCCAGTTGCCTGACCTGCAATTTCAAGGCTTCGCTGTCGCTCATGACATTGGACTGGCCGGCAACCACCTTGCCGGAAATGTCCTGCAAGCGCCCCGCCGCGTCCTCACTGATCCGGGCGAAGCTTTCCTGGGTGGCCACCAACTGCTGTTCCATCAGGGAAATCTGCTGGAAACTCCACCACGCCAGGAAGCCGAGCGCACACAACAATGCGCCGACCAGTGCCCACAGCGGTCCGGTGCTGGGCCCCTTGACCCTGGCGGCCGCAACGGGCGCCGTACGCGCTTGTACGTGGGGCGGGCGGTTGGACAAAAAGTCCTCGTCATCGGGAATGTCGGCCCGCATCCGCAGGCTCGGTACATCATCGAAGTCGTCGTTGGCATCGTTACGCATGGGCATGGGTTCAACCTTTGGGAAACCGGTAATGGCATGATGCGGCGAGTATAACCCCCTCGCCCGCCGCACCGATTGACCCCGAACCCGGCACTCGGTTCATGATGGGCCGATCAGCGGCCTTTCCACCAACTGCAGAACTCATCGAGAGCCGTCCACAGGCTGACCTGCGGATCGTAATCGAGATAATGCCGGGCCCGGCCGATGTCCAGGGTGAAATGCTTGTTCATGACCTGCATGCCCAGGCGCGATAACGTCGGTTCGGGACGGCCCGGCCATAGCTTGCATATGCCTTCGTTCAAGGCGGCGACGCTGTAGGCCAATCCGTAGGAACGGTAACGCCGCACTTGCGGAACGTCCATCCGGCGCATCACATAATTGACCACATCCCACAGCGGAACCGGCGCCCCGTTGCTGATGTTATAGGCCTTGCCCAGGGCCGAGCCGGTCACCAGCAGACTGCTGAGCAAGGCTTCGTTGAGGTTCTGCACGCTGGTGAAGTCCACCTTGTTCAAACCGTTGCCGACAATGGCCAACCGCCCCTTGCGCTGCATTTTCAACAGCCGTGGGAAAATGCTCATGTCACCGGCCCCGGTCACGAAGCGCGGCCGCAGGGCCAGCACTTCGAGGCCAAACTCCTGGGCACCGAAGACCTTCTGCTCGGCCAGGTACTTGGTTGCCGCGTAAGGATGTCCAAAGCGTTTGGGCACCTGGTCTTCGGTCAACCCAAGGTGATCATGGCCATCAAAATAGATCGACGGCGACGACAAGTGGACCAGGCGCCGGACCTTCTGCTTGAGACATGCCTCGACGATATTCTCGGTGAGCTGGACATTGCCCAGGTGAAAATCCTGATAGCGCCCCCACAGCCCCACCGCGCCAGCGCAATGCACCACGGCCTCGACATCCAGGCAGAGGTCGCGAGCCAGCAGTGGATCGCTCAAGTCCCCGGGTACGAACTGCGCGCCGCGACGCACCAGGTGGTCCACACTCTCGGCCCGGCGTCCGTTGACCCGTACATCCAGGCCCTGCTCCAGGGCGAAACGCGCGAAGCGTCCACCAATGAAGCCGCTTGCGCCGGTGACCAGAATCTTCATGAATACTCCCAACAAGTGCAGCGACGGGCTGCGAGCCCCCGTTGCAGGTTAATCTCAACGCCGCAAGCGGCTTGACGCTTAACGCGGCCTCCAAGGCACCAGCGACTGGCCGCAGGTGCGGATCAATCGATCGGTCAATGAACCGAGCAACTGCCCTCCATTGCGCCAATGATGCCAGTACAACGGCACATCGATCGGTTTATCTGCGAACAATTCCACCAACTCGCCCCGAGCCAGTTGTTCACGCACCTGCAGCTCAGGCACCAGCCCCCAGCCAAGCCCGACCTCGGCAAGACGAATGAAGCCTTCCGACGACGGGCAAAGATGGTGCTCGAAACCACCTTCCACCCCCAGGGAGGCCAGGTAGCGATGCTGGAGAAAGTCGTCCGGGCCGAACACCAGCGCCGGGGTACGGGCCAATTGATCGGCGCGCACACCGTTGGGGAAATGCCGGGCGATGAACGCCGGGCTGGCCAGGGCCCGGTAGCGCATGGCCCCGAGCAATACGCTACGGGCACCAGCCACCGGACGCTCACTGGCGCAGACACACGCCGCCACTTCACCGGCGCGCATGCGCTTGAGGCCGACGGTCTGGTCCTCGACCACCAGATCCATCAGCAAATGATGCTCGGCACAAAAATCACCCACCGCGGCCGCCCACCAGGTCGCCAGGCTGTCGGCGTTCAAGGCGATGCGCAAGCGCTCGGGCACTCCCTCTTCATCCAGCGCCGGGACCTGGCTTTGCAAGTCGCGCTCCAGCAGACGCACTTGCTGCACATGGTTGAGCAAACGCCGACCGATCTCGGTAGGCGCCGGCGGCGTGGCGCGTATCAGTACCGGCTGCCCGACCCGCGCCTCCAGCAACTTGATGCGCTGGGAAATGGCCGATTGCGACAAACCAAGTACTTGGGCGGCCCGCTCGAAACCGGCTTGCTCGACCACCGCCGCCAGAGCGGAAAGCAATTTGTAATCGAACATCAGTTCCTCTAATGAGCAATCAGTAGGATTTGTTTTTCTTATACAGCGTCGCACCGGAGAATGACCAGCACTCAACACCTCGCGGAGAAGTAATGATGTGGCAAAGCTATGTGAACGGCTTGTTGGTGGCCCTCGGCCTGATCATGGCCATCGGTGCCCAGAATGCTTTTGTCCTGGCCCAGAGCCTGCGTCGCGAACACCATTTGCCGGTGGCCGCCCTGTGCGTCACCTGCGATGCCTTGCTGGTGATGGCCGGGGTCTTCGGGCTGGCGACGCTGTTGGCCCAGAGCCCGCTGCTGCTGTCGATCGCCCGTTGGGGCGGCGCGGCGTTCCTGCTCTGGTACGGCAGTCTGGCGTTGCGCCGGGCCTGTTCGAAACAGAGCCTGCAGGAAGGCGGCAAACAAGCCGTGCGCTCACTGCGGGCGGTACTGCTCAGCGCATTGGCGGTGACACTGCTCAACCCACACGTGTATCTGGACACCGTGTTGCTGATCGGCTCCCTCGGCGCCCAGCAGAGTGTTCCCGGTGCCTACGTCGTGGGCGCGGCAAGTGCCTCTCTGCTGTGGTTCTTCACCCTGGCCCTGGGGGCCGCCTGGCTCGCCCCGTGGCTGGCCCGGCCCACGACATGGCGGGTATTGGACGTGCTCGTGGCGGTGATGATGTTTACCGTGGCGGTGCAATTGATCGTCGCCGGCTGATTATTGCAAACCGCTCTGGAACCTCTATTCCACACAGTTGTTGCGTGGTTATGCCGCACCCCCGGTGCTATGATCCGGGTCTTGCGCCGCAAGGAGTATAAACTCCCCGGCGCTAGTCCGGCCGCCCGTGATCGGCCTTGCGCTCACCGCAACTGACCTGATTAGGAGAATCACCATGGCTTTCGAATTGCCGCCGCTGCCCTACGCACACGATGCACTGCAGCCGCACATCTCCAAAGAAACTCTGGAATTCCACCACGACAAGCACCACAACACCTACGTCGTGAACCTGAACAACCTGGTGCCAGGCACCGAGTTCGAGGGCAAGACCCTGGAAGAAATCGTCAAGACTTCCTCGGGCGGTATCTTCAACAACGCCGCTCAGGTCTGGAACCACACCTTTTACTGGAACTGCCTGGCCCCTAACGCCGGCGGCGAACCTACCGGTGCGCTGGCCGAAGCCATCAACAAGGCCTTCGGTTCGTTCGACAAGTTCAAGGAAGAGTTCAGCAAGACGTCCATCGGCACCTTCGGTTCCGGCTGGGGCTGGCTGGTGAAAAAAGCGGACGGTTCCCTGGCCCTGGCCAGCACCATCGGCGCCGGCAACCCGCTGACCAGC
Organism: Pseudomonas uvaldensis; assembly: GCF_021271205.1. GTDB lineage: Bacteria > Pseudomonadota > Gammaproteobacteria > Pseudomonadales > Pseudomonadaceae > Aquipseudomonas > Aquipseudomonas uvaldensis. The sequence goes on along the minus strand of NZ_JAIWKS010000003.1, from coordinate 663,451 downwards.
GGCGACACCCCGCTGCTGACCTGCGATGTCTGGGAACACGCTTACTACATCGACTACCGCAACCTTCGTCCGAAATACGTCGAAGCGTTCTGGAACCTGGTCAACTGGAAATTCGTGGCCGAGCAGTTCGAAGGCAAGACCTTCACCGCCTGATTCGCGCTCCAGCCCAAAAGAACCCGGCACCTGCCGGGTTCTTTTTTGCCCGACGGGAAAGGGCCCGGCTATCGGAACGCTGGAAACGACCTCACGTCCGAATCCCAACAAAAAATCCCCCGCGGGCTCAAGTTGCGCCCCCTCCCAACCGACATAAAGACCATAGAGCAATCACTCTGAAAGAACCGTATATCGGCCATGTTCCAGGCGAAACTCCCTGTGTTCGATTGTCCCTTTGACTGACATCACAGGATTGCCAATACTCATGGCAACTTGACGCTACCCGCACGGTACAAGGAATCCCTCTTTGAAGCTGGAATTAAAGAACAGCTTGTCTGTGAAGTTGCTCCGGGTCGTGCTCATCTCGGCATTGATCGTCGGCATGATCTTGAGCTGCGCTCAGATCGTGTTCGATGCCTACAAAACCAACCAGGCCGTTACCAACGACGCCCTGCGAATCCTCGATATGTTCCGCGATCCTTCGACCCAGGCCGTCTACAGCCTCGATCGGGAAATGGGCATGCAAGTGATCGAAGGACTGTTCCAGGACAAAGCCGTACGCATGGCCTCCATCGGTCACCCTCGCGAAACCATGCTCGCGGAAAAGACCCGGCCCCTGCAGGATTCGAAAAGCCGCTGGCTGACCGACCTCATCCTGGACAAGGAACGTACTTTTACTACGCAACTGGTGGGTCGCGGTCCGTTCAGCGAATACTACGGCGACCTGAGCATCACCCTCGATACGGCCAGCTACGGACACAGTTTCATTGTGAGCTCGGTGGTCATCTTTATTTCCGGCATGCTGCGGGCCCTGGCGATGGGCCTGGTGCTGTACCTGGTCTATCACTGGATGCTGACCAAGCCGCTGTCGCGCATCATCGAACACCTGACCGAAATCAACCCCGACCGCCCCAGCGAACACCAGATTCCGCTGCTGCGAGGCCATGAGCAGAACGAGCTGGGTCTGTGGATCAACACGGCCAACCAGTTGCTTTCCTCTATCGAGCGCAACACGCACCTGCGCCACGAAGCGGAAAACAGCCTGCTGAGAATGGCGCAATACGACTTTCTCACCGGCCTGCCCAACCGCCAGCAACTCCAGCAGCAGCTGGACAAGATCCTGGTGGATGCTGGCCGCTTGCAACGTCGGGTGGCGGTGCTGTGCGTGGGCCTGGATGATTTCAAGGGCATCAACGAACAATTCAGCTACCAGACCGGCGACCAATTGCTACTGGCCCTGGCCGATCGGCTGCGGGCCCACAGCGGACGCCTGGGGGCATTGGCGCGATTGGGGGGCGATCAGTTCGCCTTGGTCCAGGCCGACATCGAACAGCCTTATGAAGCCGCCGAATTGGCCCAGAGCATCCTCGATGACCTGGAAGCCCCCTTCGCCCTCGACGATCATGACATCCGTTTGCGGGCCACCATCGGTATCACTCTTTTCCCTGAAGATGGCGGCAATACGGAGAAGCTGCTGCAGAAAGCCGAGCAGACCATGACACTGGCCAAGACCCGCTCGCGCAATCGCTACCAGTTCTACATTGCCAGTGTCGACAGCGAAATGCGCCGACGCCGCGAGCTGGAAAAAGACCTGCGCGAGGCCTTGGTCCGGGATCAGTTCACCCTGGCGTACCAGCCACAGATCAGCTACCGCGACCTGCGCGTGGTGGGTACCGAAGCCCTGATCCGCTGGCATCACCCGGAGCACGGCTTCGTGCCACCCGACCTGTTCATTCCCTTGGCCGAGCAGAACGGCACCATCATCGCCATCGGCGAATGGGTACTGGACCAGGCCTGCAAGCAACTGCGCGAATGGCATGACCAGGGCTTCATCGAGTTGCGCATGGCCGTCAACCTGTCGACCGTGCAACTGCATCACGCCGAACTGCCCCGAGTGGTGAACAACCTGTTGCAAAGGTACCGCCTGCCGCCCCGCAGCCTGGAACTGGAGGTCACCGAAACCGGCCTGATGGAAGACATCACCACCGCCGCCCAGCATTTGCTGAGCCTGCGCCGTTCCGGCGCGCTGATAGCCATCGATGATTTCGGCACCGGCTATTCGTCCCTGAGTTACCTCAAGAGCCTGCCGCTGGACAAGATCAAGATCGACAAGAGCTTCGTCCAGGACCTGCTCGAAGACGAAGACGACGCAACCATCGTCCGGGCCATCATCCAGTTGGGCAAAAGCCTGGGGATGCAGGTGATCGCCGAAGGGGTCGAGACGGTCGAGCAAGAGGCCTACATCATTTCCGAGGGCTGTCACGAAGGTCAGGGCTACTACTACAGCAAGCCTCTTCCGGCCCGGGAACTGGGGGCGTACCTGAAGCAGGCACAGCGCAGCAAGGCCCTCATTCTCTGAAGGTTTCAAAAAGCGCTGCCGGGTCCGCGCCTGTCGGGGGATGGAAATGCTTCAAGGCGCAGATCCGGGCTGCAATCTTTCATCTACAGACTAGAAATATTTACAGTCACGCCCTTTACACATAATGCAAATCTTTCGCATTATGTCGCACCTTTTGCGCGCCCTCGCGCCAGTCCCATCCATTACCGAAGCAGGATGTTCGCCATGATTCGTATGCCCCTGGCTTCCGCCAGTCTGCTGGCCATCGCTATTTCCCTCGCCGGTTGCGGCGAAGGCAAGGACAAGGCTGCCGCGCCGCAAGCGCCGACGCCGGCCGCCAGCACTGCCGCACCGGCCACCCCGGCTGCCAGCGGCAAGGTCGACGAAGCCGCCGCCAAGGCCGTTGTCGCGCATTACGCCGACATTGTCTATGCCGTCTACAGCGATGCCGAATCCACCGCGAAAACCCTGCAGACCGCCATTGATGCATTCCTGGCCAAGCCGAACGCCGAGACCCTGAAAGCCGCCAAGGCAGCCTGGGTCGCCGCCCGCGTGCCTTACCTGCAGAGCGAAGTGTTCCGCTTCGGCAACACCATCGTCGACGACTGGGAAGGCCAAGTGAACGCATGGCCACTGGACGAAGGCCTGATCGATTATGTCGACAAGTCCTACGAACACGCCTTGGGCAACCCGGGCGCCACCGCCAACATCATTGCCAACACTGAAGTGCAGGTGGGCGAAGACAAGGTCGACGTAAAAGACATCACCCCGGAAAAACTCGCCAGCCTGAACGAGCTGGGCGGTTCCGAGGCCAACGTCGCCACCGGCTACCACGCCATCGAATTCCTGCTGTGGGGCCAGGACCTCAACGGCACCGGTCCGGGTGCCGGCAACCGTCCTGCGTCCGACTACCTGCAAGGCGCGGGTGCCACCGGCGGCCACAACGACCGTCGTCGTGCCTACCTCAAGTCGGTGACCCAACTGCTGGTCAGCGACCTGGAAGAAATGGTCGGCAACTGGAAGCCGAACGTGGCCGACAACTACCGCGCCACCCTGGAAGCCGAGCCTGCCGAAAGCGGCCTGCGCAAAATGCTGTTCGGCATGGGCAGCCTGTCCCTGGGCGAACTGGCGGGCGAGCGCATGAAGGTGTCCCTGGAAGCCAACTCGCCAGAAGACGAGCAGGACTGCTTCAGCGACAACACCCACTACTCGCACTTCTACGACGCCAAGGGCGTGCGTAACGTGTACCTGGGCGAATACACCCGCGTAGACGGCACCAAGATGACCGGCGCCAGCCTGTCGTCCCTGGTGGCCAAGGCCGATCCGGCTGCGGACACCGCGCTCAAGGCCGATCTGGCCGACACCGAAGCCAAGATCCAGGTCATGGTCGATCATGCCAACAAGGGTGAGCACTACGACCAGCTGATCGCCGCAGGCAATACCGCCGGCAACCAGATCGTGCGCGACGCCATCGCCGCGCTGGTCAAGCAGACCGGTTCAATCGAACAGGCCGCCGGCAAGCTGGGCATCAGCGATCTGAACCCGGACAACGCTGATCACGAGTTCTGATCAACGCTGCTGAATAAAAAGGCGACCTTCGGGTCGCCTTTTTATTGACTGAAACACCCGCATCCCTGTGGGAGCGAGCCTGCTCGCGATGGCGTCAGGTCAGCCAACATCTCTGTCGACAGGTCCACCGCTATCGCGAGCAGGCTCGCTCCCACAGTTGCATTCGGGTGCCCACGCAGGCAGTGTCTAGCCACAGGTCACAGCAACCCCGCCAGCCGCCCCTCGATAAACCGCCGCTCCGGCAGTTGCTGCGTCAACTCGAGCGCACGCCGGTACGCAGCCCTCGCCTCCTCCACTCGCCCCAATTGCCGACAGAACTCCGCCCGCGCCGAATGAGCGAGGTGATAGTCGAGCAACTCGCCACGCCGCAGGATTGCATCAATCAGATCCAGCCCCGCCGCCGGCCCGTCGCGCTTGGCCAGGGCGGCGGCGCGGTTGAGTTCGATCACCGGTGACGGCATGACGCGCAGCAGCACGTCATAAAGCCCGACGATCTGCGGCCAATCCGTCTCTTGGGCAGTCGCTGCTTCGGCATGGACCGCCGCAATTGCCGCTTGCAGGCAATAGGGACCGAATCGACGGGTATTCAGCGCAGCCTCCACCAGGGCACAACCTTCGGCGATCAGCTCAGCGTCCCACAGGGAGCGGTCCTGTTCATCCAGCAGGATCAATTCACCGGTATCGGAGGTGCGCGCCGGTCGACGGGACTCGTGCAACAGCATCAGGGCCAGCAATCCCATGACCTCGGCCTCAGGCAGCAACTCCATCAACAGGCGCGCCAGGCGTATGGCTTCTCGGGTCAGGTCTTCCCGAGTCAATTCGACCCCCATCGAGGCCGAATAGCCTTCGTTGAACACCAGATAGATAACCCGCAAGACACTGTCCAGCCGTTCGGGCAGTTCCGAGCGGGAGGGCACCTGGTAGGGAATTTTCGCATCGCGAATCTTCGCCTTGGCCCGCACGATGCGTTGGGCGATGGCCGCTGGAGCTGCGAGGAAAGCCCGGGCTATTTCTTCGGTGGTCAGGTCGCACACCTCCCGCAATGTCAGCGGCACCTGGGCATCCGCCGCCAGCGCCGGGTGACAGCAGGTGAAAATCAGGCGCAGACGGTCATCTTCCAAATCTTCGTCGCTCCAATCGGACTGTTCCAGCGCTTCGAGCTGGGCGATCAACATCGGTCGCGATGCCGCGAAGCGCGCCCGTCTGCGCAAACGGTCAATCGCCTTGAAGCGTCCCGTGGACACCAGCCACGCCCGAGGATTGTCTGGCACACCGTCGAGCTGCCAACGCTCGACCGCAATGAAAAACGCCTCGTGCAGCGCCTCTTCCGCCAGGTCGAAGTCCCCCAGCAGGCGAATCAGTGTGGCCAGGATCCGTCGCGAGTCCTGGCGATAGACCTGCTCGACCCGCGTCTTGACCGCTTCGGCCGACATCAGTCGGGCATACCTTGGGTGACCAGTGCTTCGAGCCGGTCCAGACTCTCCCCCCAGCCTTCATGAAAACCCATGGCCTCGTGCGCCTGGCGGTCCTCTTCACTCCAGTGAAGGGCACGGGCGGTGTAGCGGGTTTTACCACCCTCGTCATCAAGCACCACCTCGGCGGTCATGAAGGCTTTGCCTGACGGCAGCCAGCCGGGAAGAAATGCATCGGTGAACACCAACCGCTGCGGCGCGACGATTTCCAGGAACACCCCCATGGTCGGGTACTCGCTGCCGTCGGGCGCACGCATCAGCGTGCGGAACTGGCCACCGACCCACAGGTCCATCTCGCACTCCGGCGTAGTCATGCCATGGGGTCCCCACCACTGCGCCAGCAGGGCCGGTTCGGTCCAGGCGCGGAAGATCTTCTGGCGCGGAGCATCGATCAACCGGCTGATGGATAACTCGAAAGAGGCAGGCTTGAGGTTCATGGGCAATATCCTGTTTGTGATTGTTGTTCAGGGGTTCAGTTGGCGTACCGGCCGGACTTCGACACAGCCGACCCGGGCCGCCGGAATGTTGCCGGCGACCTGGATGGCCTCGTTCAAGTCCTTGGCGTCGATCAGGTAGAAGCCCGCCAGTTGCTCCTTGGTTTCGGCGAACGGGCCGTCGGTGATCGACAGCTTGCCACCGCGCATGCGTACCGTGGTGGCGGTCTGTACCGACTCCAGGGCCTCGGCGGCGATCATCCGTCCGCTGCCCTGGACCGACTCCGCGTAAGCCAGGCATTCCGCATCCTCCGGGCTGTCGGGCGAGTCGTGCAGCGTTTGCTCGTTGCTATACACCAGGCATAAGTACTTCATGGAAAGCTCCGGGATCGAACTGATCAACTATGACGGTAGAACCGTGCGATGGAGAAAAAACCGACGATCAGGGCTGCAGATCGAAGATCGCGGTACCGGCCATCGGGTCGAACGGCGCCGACCAATGCTCATGGACAATCTTCCATTGCCCGGCGACGCGTTGATAGCAAGCCGTTACGCGCATCCAGCAAGCTTGTTCTTCGCCTTTGTCGTTGGTACCGCCGCAATAGGCCAGCCAATGGGCGAAGGCAATGTTGTCCGCCGGGGTGATCCGGATTTGATGGAAGTCGAACTTGTGCGGGCCGGGGCACATTTCCATGCAGGCCTGCCAATGGGCGCGATAGGCGGTCTTGCCTTTGAATTGCAAGGCCTGAATGGCATCGAACGAAACGATGTCCTCGTCGTAGAGCGCCATGACTTTTTCGACGTCCTTGGCCATGACAGCTTGGCGATAGGTATCGATCAGGGCCTGGATTTCGGTTTCGGTGGCTTGGGTATTCATGCTGGTTCTCCGCAGGTTTTTGTTGAAGACACCCTTGGTCGTCTGGAGAAACGGAGAATCGACAATCCGGATAAAAATAATTTGCCGGCCTGGAGGCATTGCCCGCCGTGGCGCGTGCAGTCTGGCCGGAAATCAGGGGTCTGGAGCTCTCGGTCGATCCCCGTAACGAATCGGCGATCAGCTTGTATACCTGACTGGGCCGGGTCGACAACGGCGAGGCCTACAAGGGCCTCGCCGGTCATGGACGGCGGATGGGATTGATCTTCTAGGCTTTGAGCGGTATCCAGACCTCCAGGCTGCCTTCGCCGGTCCTGGGGTTGAAGTCTTCACTGTAGCGTTCGAACTCCGGTTGATCCGCTGCTTCATGGCCTGATCGAGGCAACCACTCTTTCCAGATATACCGGAATGTTTCCGGCAACGTCTTCAACGGCCCCCGATGTTCGAACACCGCATAGTGGGCAGGCTGGAGCTCGATCCAGCGGTATTGTTCCGGCAAATCGTCCAGGCGGCTGATCTCGACGCCGGCGATGTATTCGAACCCGCCCTTGCCATCCGGATTGCAGCACACGCCGTAGGTCACGTCACTGACCTGCCCTGGCACCTCACCGAGCCAGGGTAAAAACTTTTCCCAGAGCAGAGGAATATCCTGGGCGGTTTCGGGGGTAAAACGAGCGCCAAAACCGGCAATGAGCTGAAAGTGTCCCTGTTCAAAACGTGGCTGGGCTGTGTAATCGCGCTCGTGCTTTTCCATGCGTCAACACTCCGCAAAACATGAAGTCGGGCTTGGCAGTATAGAAGCCAAACCATGATCGCCAGGCCGTTTCGCTTTTCAGGCTCCGAAAATCGCAGGGCCAGTGGCGACGCTTAAGAACTCGTTGTAACCAGAAACGATCACGTAGAGCGCGAAATAGCAGAAGATCGCAGCGGATGCCCAATAGGAATAACGTAATAATTTATCCCCCAACAGCTTGCCGCCCTGGGTCGCCGCCAGGCACACGCCCGCACACCACAGCAGACCGGCACTCAGGAACCCGCTGAGGAACAGTGCCGAGCTGAGCAGCGTGCCACCACCTGAGCGGGCAATGAGCGTACCGCCTACCGCCGCGAACCAGAGGATCGCGCTGGGCGACGACATGGCCAGGAAGATGCCTCGGAAAAACTCCTGGCGAGAGGAGTTATCGCGGGCCTCGGAAGCCTGGACCAGCACCGCGTCGTGATGAATCGCTGAGTGGACCATTTTCGCGGCAAAGTACAGCAACAACCCTGAGCCGCCGATCCACAAGACCCAGCGTACCGCCTCGTATTGCAACAATACCGTCATACCGGCCAGCGCCAGCACGGCGTAGATCAGGTCACCCACACATGTCCCCAGGCCCAGGGCAAAACCCTGGAAATAGCCCCGCTGCATGGCCAGGGTGATCATCGCAATGTTGGCCACGCCAATGTCCAGGCATAAGGAAAGGCTCAGCAGGAAACCGCTGGAAAACTCCATTGTTCAGTCCATTCGAAGAGGTACGACGGGTTTAGGGCGCGCAGTCGACAACCAGGGTCCTGCGACCGGCTCGACAGTGTCGTCGAAAATAGTTGTCGGCCGCCACTGGACAATATCCCCTGCACGCCCTTATCTTGCGCCGCAGGCCACCGCAGTGGCCAACGTCGCTCGGACGGTTCCGGGCGCTCACGTATCTCGAGGCAACAATGGCCGAACAAGGTTCGTCGCGCCGCTTTGCGCGCATCGATCGACTCCCCCCCTATGTATTCAATATCACTGCCGAGCTGAAGATGGCTGCGCGTCGGCGCGGCGAAGACATCATCGACTTGAGCATGGGTAACCCCGACGGCGCCACGCCCCCGCACATCGTGGAAAAACTGGTCACCGTCGCCCAGCGCGAAGACACTCACGGCTACTCCACCTCAAAGGGCATCCCACGCCTGCGCCGCGCCATTTCGCGCTGGTACAAGGACCGCTATGAGGTGGACATCGACCCCGAGAGCGAAGCCATCGTCACCATCGGCTCCAAGGAGGGCCTGGCCCACCTGATGCTGGCGACCCTGGACCAGGGCGACACGGTGCTGGTGCCCAATCCCAGTTATCCGATCCACATCTACGGTGCGGTGATCGCCGGCGCCCAGGTCCGCTCGGTGCCGCTGGTGCCTGGCGTGGATTTCTTCGACGAGCTGGAGCGGGCCATTCGCGGCTCGATTCCCAAGCCGAAGATGATGATCCTGGGCTTCCCGTCCAACCCCACCGCACAGTGCGTGGAGCTGGACTTCTTCGAGCGGGTCATCGCCCTGGCCAAGCAATACGACGTGCTGGTGATCCACGACCTGGCCTACGCCGACATCGTCTATGACGGCTGGAAAGCCCCGTCGATCATGCAGGTTCCCGGGGCGAAGGACATCGCGGTGGAGTTCTTCACCCTGTCCAAGAGCTACAACATGGCGGGCTGGCGCATCGGCTTCATGGTGGGCAACCCGGAGCTGGTCAGCGCTCTGGCGCGGATCAAGAGCTATCACGACTACGGCACCTTCACCCCGCTGCAAGTGGCCGCCATCGCCGCGCTCGAAGGCGACCAGCAATGCGTGCGCGACATCGCCGAGCAGTACCGCCAACGCCGCAATGTGCTGGTCAAGGGCCTGCATGAGCTGGGCTGGATGGTGGAAAATCCCAAGGCATCGATGTACGTCTGGGCCAGAATTCCCGAGGCCTATGCGCATTTGGGTTCGCTGGAGTTCGCCAAGAAGTTGCTGGCCGAAGCCAAGGTGTGCGTCTCGCCGGGGGTGGGGTTCGGGGAATATGGGGATGATCATGTGCGCTTTGCGCTGATCGAGAACCAGGACCGGATCCGTCAGGCCGTGCGTGGAATCCGCGCAATGTTCCGGGCGGATGGGCTGGTACAAAAGACCAACGCCTGACGCAAAACCCACTGTGGGAGCGGGCCTGTGGGAGCAAGGCTTGCCCGCGATGAAGACGACGCGGTCGACTTGGGATCGAGGTGTCTGGATCGCGGGCAAGCCATGCTCCCACATTGGTTACTGCGTTTCGGTCAGATCACCAGCGACAACAGCAGGATAAAGATCAGCCCCACCACGGACAGGATGGTTTCCATCGCTGTCCAGGTCTTGAAGGTTTCGGCCACGGTCATGTTGAAGTACTGCTTGACCAACCAGAAACCCGCATCGTTCACGTGCGACAGGATCAGCGAGCCGGCACCGGTGGCCAGGACCAGCAGCTCACGGTTCACACCCGGAATCATCCCCACCACCGGCACCACGATACCGGCACCGGTAATGGTTGCCACGGTCGCCGAACCTGTGGCGATACGGATCACCGCCGCCACCAGCCAGGCCAGCAGGATCGGAGAAATCTGCGCGCTCACGGCCATGTGGCCGATCACGTCACCCACGCCGCTGGTCACCAGCATCTGCTTGAAGCCACCGCCGGCACCGATGATCAGGATGATCGCAGCCGTCGGAGCAAGGCTGGCGTCCAGCCACTTCAGCATCTGGTTGGAACCGATGCCCTGCTTGTAGCCGAAGGTGTACAGCGAGAGCAGCAAAGCCAGCAGCAAGGCCGAGATCGGGTGGCCGATCATGTCCATCCAGACCCGGAAGAGGTTGCCGTCCGGCAGCGCCACATCCGCGAAGGTCTTGAGCAGCATCAGGAATACCGGCGACAGCACGGTGATCAGGGTGATGCTGAAGCTTGGCAGTTCGGCGGCATTCGTCTCCCGGGCCAGTTGGTCCACCAGCTCCTGGTTCGGGTGACCGGGAATGTGCTTGGCAATGAACGTACCGAAGATCGGCCCGGCGATGATGGCGGTCGGCAGCGCTACGATCAGGCCGTAGAGAATGGTCTTGCCGATATCAGCGCCGAATATGCCGATCGCCAGCAACGGCCCCGGATGCGGTGGTACCAGGCCATGGACGGCGGAAAGACCGGCCAACAGCGGAATACCGATCTTGATGATCGATACGCCGGTGCGGCGCGCGACGATGAACACCAGCGGGATCAACAGCACGAAGCCGATTTCGAAGAACAGCGGGATGCCCACCAGGAACGCGGCGAACATCATGGCCCATTGCACCTTTTCCCTGCCGAAGGCGCGGATCAGGGTCTGGGCGATCTGATCGGCCCCCCCCGATTCGGCCATCATTTTTCCGAGCATCGTACCCAGCGCTAGGATGATGCCGACAAAGCCCAGCACCCCACCGAAGCCGTCCTGGAACGCCTTGATGATAGTGCCGGTCGGCATGCCCGATGTCAGGCCGAGGAACGCGGCGGCGATGGTCAGGGCAATGAAGGGATGGAACTTGAACTTGGTGATGAGGACGATGAGTCCGATCACCGTGACCACTGCATCCAGCAGCAGAAACGTCTCGTGGGACATGCCAAACATGGGAGGTGTCTCCTGATTTGTTGTTGTTATTGAAGCAGTTATTCGTTAGCTGTCGGGACAGCGCTGTCTTTCTGACGCGTTGAAAAAACTCAGCTGGCGAGCTTGAGGCCGTGGGCCAGCCACCAGACGTAAGCCTCACGTGCCAGCTCGTCGACGCTGTGGCTGGATGCATCCAGGGCCAGGGTCAAGGGCTCGCCGACAGGCGACTCGAGGGTGGCGAACTGACTATCGATCAGGGTCGACGGCATGAAATGGCCCGGACGATGGGAAACCCGGTCGGCAGCCACTTCAGGTGTGAGTTCGAGGAATACGAAGCCCAGGCCCGGCAAGGCGCTGCGCAGGCGCTCGCGATAACTGTGCTTGAGGGCCGAACAGGTCAACACCGGGCGTTCGCCCCTGGCATCGACACGACGCAGCTCTTCGCACAGGCTGTCGAGCCAGCCGGCACGGTCGTCGTCGTTCAAGGGAATACCGGCACTCATCTTCTGGATGTTGGCCGCTGGGTGGAAAGTGTCGCCTTCGATGGCGGTGGCGCCGCTCAACTGGCACAGGGCCTGGCTGACGCATGTCTTGCCGCAACCGGCAACGCCCATGATGACGAGGGCGGTGATGGGATTGTTCATGTAACACCTCAGCGCGCAGACAGCGCTACCTTTGCGAGTTATGACACCAATGCAAAAGCAGAAGTTGCCGACGCCTTCTTGTCATTTTTGTAGTTGCAGCATGTTCGTTCACGACATCCACGGGCGGAGATCAGGCAAAACCCCGGTCACGTATTTGCAGCCACGTCGAGACAGCGCTACCTTAGTGCCTTGATTTTTGTTTGGCAAGCCACCCTGATGACTGTCCCTAAAAACGATAAAAATACACGCACCACCGGTCGCCCTACGCTCAACGAAGTCGCACGACTGGCTGGCGTCAGCCCCATCACCGCCTCCCGAGCCCTGCGCGGGGTCAGCACCGTTGCCACCGAGCTGGTGGAAAAAGTCCGCCACGCCGCCGTTGAACTCAACTACGTGGTCAATCCCGCCGCCCGCGCCCTGGCTTCGGCGCAAAGCCATTCGGTAGTGGTACTGGTGCCGTCGTTGTCCAACCTGCTGTTCATCGACACCCTGGAAGCCATCCATCGCGTGCTCAGACCCAAGGGCTTCGAAGTGGTGATCGGTAACTACCACTACTCGCGGGACGAAGAAGAAGACTTGCTGCGCAACTACATGGCCTATCAACCACGTGGTTTGCTGCTGACCGGTTTCGACCGCACTGAAAGTGCCCGACGCATGATCGAGGCCAGCAACATTCCCTGTGTGTACATGATGGAACTGGACCCCGGCGCGGGCCTTAACTGCGTCGGCTTCTCCCAGCTCAAGGCCGGCGAAACAGCCGCCGAACACCTGATTTCCAGGGGGCGCAAACGCCTGGCCTACATCGGCGCACAGTTGGACCAGCGCACCCTGCTGCGTGGCGAAGGCTTTCGTCGGGCACTGCAAAAGGCCGGTCTCTATGACCCGGACCTGGAGCTGCTGACGCCACGCCCGTCATCGGTGGGCCTGGGCGGCGAGTTGTTCCTTCAACTGCTGGCCAGTCATCCGGACGTCGATGCGATTTTCTTCGGCAACGACGACCTGGCCCACGGGGCGCTGTTCGAGGCGCTGCGCTGTGGCATCAGGATTCCCGAACAAATATCGGTGCTGGGCTTCAACGACCTGCCCGCCTCGGCCCATATGGTCCCGCGCCTGAGCAGCATCAGTACGCCACGGGAGGCCATCGGCCAACGTGCCGCCGAGCAGATGCTGACGTTGATGGCCGGCAACCGCATCGCGCAGCCGGTGGTCGACATGGGTTTTGAACTCAAGGTTCGCGAAAGCACCTGATCTCGATGCGGTGGAACCGTGCCGCCGGGCGGCAAGGGTTGGCCGCCGGGCGGCCTGCCTGCATTCGCTGAAGCCCGGTGGCATGGGGCTTTCCAGCGACGGCATGGTAATTGCTCCTGCCCATCGCTCAGCCATTACCTACAGGTGTCCATCATGTTGGTCAGTGCAAAACAGCAAATGATTAATCTGCCGCTCAAGCGTCCCGGGGAGGACCCCACGGCGGAGGCCGCCATCGGCCTGCAAAGCGCCGCCCTGCAGGCGTTGCGCGACAACGTCCAGGCCCAGGCCAGCCAAGTTCAGGAGTCTGCTACCCGCCAGGCCACCCAGCAGGTCAACGCGGCCACGGTCATCAGCGACAACGTCGATGAAGCGTTCGCCAAGACCCGCGTGCAGTTGCAGACCGTTGGTGGCGCTGCAACGGCCGAGTTCAAGGACTACATGAGCAAGACGCCGGAAGAACGCCTTCGCGACAGCATTCTCAAGGAGATGGGCATCACCGAAGAAGAATACGAGGCAATGCCGCCCGAGAAAAAACTGGCGGTCAGCCAGGAAATTGCCCAGCGTATGCAGGACAAGACGGCAATCGCACAAGTGGAGAAAGAACAGGAACGCCGCACGGATGCCAAGGAACCGTCCGTGGACCCCTTCCTGGCCGCTGTCTGAGCTCAACAGCCCTTCCAAGCTGGGGCCGATGATGCCCCAGCAGCTTCACACCCGACCGTTATAATGCCCGCCCCTCCTCGCCTCCGACTCTGATATGCCTGAGATTCACTACATGCTGCTCGACGCGCCACTATGGCCGTTGATGAACAAGTTCTATCGTGCCCACCAATCCTCGATGAAAGCAGTGCGTGACGCGCAGCTATGGGTGGCGCGCGAGGAACACATCGTCGCAGCCCTCTGTCTGCGGCCGGTATCGGGCGGGCATTGGTTGACCGGGCTGTTTGTCGACCCGGCGTACCGCGAGCAAGGGATCGCCGCCCGGTTGATTGCCGAAGCGATCAAAGGTGTGGAGGAACCGGTGTGGTTGTTCTGCCATCCGGACTTGCGCGGTTTCTATGAGCGACGCGGTTTCAGCTTCGATCCGGCGCTGCCTTATGCGATGGCCGAGCGCCTGAGCCGGTATGCCCGCAACAAGCCGATGATTGCGATGGGGTTGGTGCCCAAGGCACTGAATTGAATGCATCCCCTGTGGGAGCGGGCTTGCTCGCGAATGCGGACTGATTGTCAACATCGTCGTTGGACGCCAGATCGCATTCGCGAGCAAGCCCGCTCCCACAGGGGTTATGTGTAGCTGTCCAATTAATCGTCAGCAGCCGGATCCAGATCCGGAAACATCACTTCAGTGAAACCGAACTTGCTGAAATCCTTGATTCGCGACGGGTAAAGACGCCCGATCAAGTGATCGCATTCATGCTGCACCACCCGCGCATGGAAACCCGAGGCCATCCGCACGATCGGCTCGCCCTTGGGATCGAAGCCTTCATAGCGAATGTGCTGATAACGCTCCACAGCCCCACGCAGGCCCGGTACTGACAGGCACCCTTCGAAGCCCTCTTCCATCAACGGGCTCAGCGGTGTGATCAGCGGGTTGATCAGGATGGTCTGGGGCACTGCCTCGGCATCGGGATAACGCTCGCTGTGCTCGAAACCGAAGATCACCAGCTGCAGGTCCACACCGATCTGCGGCGCCGCCAGCCCGACACCACCAACGCTTTCCATGGTCTGGAACATGTCGTCGATCAATTGCCACAACTGCGGGCTGTCGAACATCTCGACAGGCACCGGCGGGGCGATGCGCAGCAGGCGTTCATCGCCCATTTTCAGGATTTCACGAATCATGGTCGGGCTTCGTCAGGGTGGGTGTGATGGATGGAATGGTCGCGCCCCAGGCCCGACACATGCTGTTTTTCGTGCTGGCCAGGGCTCTTTTCCCCAGGGTCCTTGCCCTCGGAAGACATGTGCTCGATCACCGCATTCATCTCTGCGCCGAGCAACAGCACCGCCGAAGAAATATAGAAGTACAGCAACAGCACGATAATCGCACCGATACTGCCATACATGGCGTTGTAGTTGGCAAAGGTCTTGACGTAAAACGCAAAGCCCAGGGAAGCGATGATCCACACCACCACCGCCAGCACCGAACCCGGCGTGATGAAGCGAAACTCCTGCTTGACGTCGGGCATTACGTAATAGATCAGTGCCACGGCCACCATCAGCAGGAAGACGATCACCGGCCAGCGCACGATCGTCCAGACCGTGACAATGAACTCCTCCAGCCCCACCTGCGCCGCGATCCAGCCCATCACCTGCGGCCCGAGCACCATCAACGCCGCAGCCGCCAAAAGCATGCCGGCAATGCCGACCGTGTACAGAATCGACAGCGGGAAGCGTTTCCAGGCTGGACGCCCTTCCACCACGTCGTAGGCGGCGTTCATCGCACTCATCATCAAGCGCACACCCGCAGAGGCAGTCCACAAGGCAATGACGATACCCACCGACAACAACCCACCCTTGGATTGCTGCAACTGATCGATCACCGGGTTGACCTGCTCCAGGGCCTGGGGCGGCAGCACCAGTTCCGATTGCAGGCGCAGCCAGGAGAAGAAATCCGGCAGGTGCAGGAAGCCGATCAAGGCAATCAGGAAGAGAATGAAGGGGAACAGCGAAAACAGCATCTGGTAGGCCAATGCCGAGGCGTAGGTCGACATCTCGTCGTCGAGAAACTCGGTCACGGTACGCATCATCACACGATGAAGGGGTAAGCCTTTCAAGGCCGGAAACATCATGTGCGTCTCCTTTCGCCGCAAAAAAAGGAAGGTCGTCTGGCGACTCATAGGGTTGTTATCCAAGACAAAGTAACCTGTTTGGCGACTTTGGAACAATTTCCCAGGTGCAAGTTCGAGCCGACATGAAAACGGCCATCCGCAGATGGCCGTTCCAATCGTTTTTTCACGACAGCCCGGTCAAGCCTCGTCGACGCCTTTCTTGAGCGCGTCCTTGGCCTTGCCTGCGGTTTGCTGGGCCTCACCTTTTTTCTCTTGCACCACGCCCTCGGCGCGCATGCGGTCGTTATCGGTGGCCTTGCCGACGCCTTGCTTGATGTTGCCCACAGCTTCGTTGGCAACGCCCTTCACCTTATCGCTCGTGCTACCCATGATGTCTCTCCTGTGAACAACGGTACGAAAAGTCATTACATAAGGGTTGACCGGGGCCGTTTGCGGGGAGTTTCATTTTTCGGCGGCATATTTCATCGTCGAACGCAGGTTGCGCTTTATGTTTGCCGGCCAACCCCCGAGAATGCCCCACGTATTCGGGCTGCGGCCTGAAGCTCCAATCCCGTAGGAATGTTATGAAACTCGATAAGAAACAGGCCATCGCCCGCAGAAACCAGGAACTGGGCGGTGCCGTACTGGGCGTCAATAATTGCCACTTCAGCGAATTGAACCGCAACCGCAACATCTTCTGGTTCAACATCCCGGTGACACGCCTGGCCGTCGGTCAGTACGAATGGGTCCATCTGTTGCTGCACACTCCGACCACCGACGAGCTGCTGCACTTGAAGGTACCGACCGTGTTCCTGCGGGAAAAGATGGAAGGCCTGGAAGTACGTAACCAGGGCAAGCGCAAGGCAGCCCTGAGCCTGGAGCTGAGTGCCGACAAGGATTCGTATCTGCAGGATTTGCGGCCCGGTGGTACCAACCTGAATTTCGCCCAGTTCAAGTTGTAACCGGTACCGCCGTGGGAGCAAAGCTTGCTCGCGATTGCGTCGGCTGGCCTACCTCAATCGCGAGCAAGCTTTGCTCCCACAGATTGTGGATTGCAGCCTGCCCTACTTCTTCAGACCCAGCTTCCTGAGCTCTTCATCCCGCAACTCGCGTCGCAGAATCTTGCCCACGTTGGTAGTCGGCAAGGCATCGCGGAACTCCACCGCCTTGGGCACCTTGTAGCCAGTGACGTTGGCGCGCATGTGCTCCATCACCTGCTCCTTGGTCAGCGTAGCCCCCGGCCGGACGACGATGAAAATCTTGATCGCCTCGCCGGATTTCTCGTCCGGTATGCCGATGGCGGCGCATTGCAGCACGCCCGGCAAGGTCGCCAACACGTCTTCCAGTTCGTTGGGGTACACATTGAAGCCCGAGATCAGGATCATGTCTTTCTTGCGATCGACGATGCGCATGTAGCCGTCCGGCTGGATCAGCGCGATGTCCCCGGTCTTGAGCCAGCCTTCGCTGTCGAGGATCTCGTCGGTGGCTTCCTGACGTTGCCAGTAGCCCTTCATGACTTGCGGCCCCTTCACGCACAGCTCGCCGACTTCCCCCAGCGGCAATTCGACGCCCGCGTCGTTGATCACCTTGCACAGCGTCGACGGCACCGGAATGCCAATGGTACCCACCTGAACCTTCTGGATCGGGTTGACGGTGGCTACCGGGCTGGTCTCGGTCATGCCGTAGCCTTCGCAGATCGGGCAGCCGGTGACCTCCTTCCAGCGCTCGGCCACCGCCAGTTGCAGGGCCATGCCACCGGACAGGGTAACCTTGAGCGCCGAGAAATCCAGCTTGCGGAAACCTTCGTTGTTGCACAGGGCCACGAACAGCGTATTGAGGCCGACGAAACCGCTGAACTTCCACTTGGACAGTTCCTTGACCATCGCCGGAAGATCCCGCGGGTTGCTGATCAGGACGTTGTGGTTGCCGATCAGCATCATCGCCATGCAATGAAAGGTGAAGGCATAGATGTGGTACAGCGGCAGCGGCGTGATCAACACTTCGCAACCTTCATTGAGGTTGGAGCCCATCAGCGCCTTGCATTGCAACATGTTGGCCACCAGGTTGCGATGGCTCAGCATCGCGCCCTTCGCCACGCCGGTGGTACCGCCGGTGTATTGCAGCACCGCCACATCGTCGCTGGACGGGTTGGCCTCGGTCACGGGCTGACCGTGGCCCTTGCTCAGCACGTCGTTGAACTTGACGGCCTTGGGCAGGTGATACGCCGGGACCATCTTCTTGACGTACTTGATCACGCTGTTGATCAACAGACGCTTGAGCGGCGGCAACAGGTCGGCAACTTCGGTAACGATGACGTGTTTGACGCTCGTCTTGGGCACTACGTTTTCGGCCAGGTGCGCCATGTTGGCCAGGCACACCAGCGCCTTGGCGCCTGAGTCGTTGAACTGATGCTCCATTTCCCGCGCCGTGTACAGCGGGTTGGTGTTGACCACGATAAGACCGGCACGGATCGCACCGAACACGGCCACCGGGTACTGGAGAACGTTGGGCAGTTGCACGGCGATTCGATCGCCGGGCTGCAAATCGGTATGCTGTTGCAGATACGCGGCAAAGGCACCGGACAGTTCGTACAGTTCACCGTAGGTGATCGTCTTGCCGAGGTTGCTGAATGCCGGCTTGTTGGCGAAGCGTTGGCAGGATTGCTTCAACACTGCCTGAATATTCGGATACTCGTCTGGATTGATGTCGGCAGCAATCCCAGCTGGGTACTTATCCTTCCAAAAGTCTTCAATCATGGAAGCCCACTCCTCAGCAACGCGAATTCTCACCGCATTTGATGCGATTATTATTGGTGTGTGTTTGTTGGTGAATCTGGCTTGAATGAAGGCCGAGAAGTCACAAAAGCGCGCCGAGAGTAGCAGCTTTGCCAAGGGTCGACTAGAGCCAAAATAGGCCTCCCTAGTCACTAATCCGACTCAAGAATATTCAGTGGTCATTTTTAGAGTAAAAATACTAAGCCCTGTTAAAACCTCTGACATACACATGAACCTGTGGGAGCGGGCTTGCTCGCGAATGCAGTGTGTCAGGCAATGAAAGTCGACTGACACACTGCATTCGCGAGCAAGCCCGCTCCCACACGTTTTATGGAACTCCCAAGTCAGGCGATATCCCGCAACTCCCGCCGCAGGATCTTGCCCACCGGCGTCATGGGCAGGGACTCTCGCAAGACGATGTGCTTGGGTATCTTGTAACCGGTGAAGTTCTCCTTGCAGTAAGCCTTGAGTTCCTCAACGCTTACACCTGCCTCGCGAGCCACCACGAACAGCTTCACCGCCTCCCCCGAACGCTCGTCCGGTACACCGATCACCGCGCAGTTAGCGACCTTCGGGTGAGCCATGACCACGTCTTCGATTTCGTTGGGGTACACGTTGAAACCCGAGACGATGATCATGTCCTTCTTGCGGTCGACGATGCGCACGAAACCGTCCGGGTCGATCACGGCGATGTCGCCGGATTTGAACCAACCCTCGCTGTCCAGTACTTCAGCGGTGGCTTCGGGCTTGTTCCAGTAGCCCTTCATGATCTGCGGGCCCTTGATGCACAGCTCGCCGCGCTCGCCCAAGGGTTGTTCGACGCCGTCGTCGTTGATCACTTTCATCAGCGTGCCCGGCACCGGGAGCCCCACCGTACCCAGCCGGGACTTGTTACCGTAGGGATTGGCACTCGCCACCGGCGATGTTTCGGTCAGACCGTAGCCTTCGGTAATGCTGCAACCGGTAAGTTGCTTCCAGCGTTCGGCGGTGGCCTTGACCAGAGCGGTACCGCCAGAATTGGTGACCTTGAGATGGGAAAAATCCACGGTCCTGAAGTCCGGATGGTCCATCAGTGCCACAAACAACGTGTTCAGGCCCAGCAGCAGCGAGAACCGCCAGTTCTTCAGCTCCTTGATGAAGCCACCGATGTCTCGCGGATTGGTGATCAATACGTTGTGGTTGCCGGTGACCATCATGCACATGCAATTCGCTGTAAAGGCATAGATGTGGTACAGCGGCAATGGCGCGATCATCACTTCCTGGCCTTCGCGCAGCAGCGGATGACCATCGTCGCCGAACTGCCCCAGGCACGCCCTGGCCTGTTGCATGTTGGCCACCAGGTTGCCGTGGGTCAGCATCGCGCCCTTCGCCAGCCCGGTCGTGCCGCCAGTGTATTGCAGCACCGCGATGTCATCGAGGCTGACGTTCAGTGGCCGGATGGCCTGGCCGCGCCCCAGGCGCAAAGCGCTCTTGAAAGAAATGGCCTGGGGCAGCGAATAGTCCGGGACCATCTTCTTGACCTTGCGCACCACGGTGTTGACCAGCCAGCCCTTGGCGGTGGGCATCAGGTCGCCCATCTTCGCTTCGATCAGGTATTGCAGGTCCGTGTCGGGCAGCACTTCCTGGACTTTGCTGCCGAACAGGTTCATGTACACCAGCGCCCGGGCACCGGAATCCTTGAACTGATGGCGCATCTCCCGTGGGGTGTACAGCGGGTTGGTGTTGACCACGATCAGCCCGGCGCGCATGGCCCCGAACACGGCGATCGGGTATTGCAGAACATTGGGCATCTGCACCGCGATGCGATCGCCGGGGGCCAGGTCAGTGTGGGTTTGCAGGTAGCCGGCGAATGCCGCGCTGTAGCGCTCCAGCTCGGCATAGGTCAGGGTCACGCCCATGTTGCTGAACGCCGGGCGATCGGCGAATTTCTTGCAGGAACGCTCGAACACCTCGATGACCGACTTGTAGGCCCCCACGTCAATGTCGGAGGGCACGCCGGCCGGGCGTTTGTCATTCCAGAAATCAGGCTGCATTGTTTTTGTCCTCTTTACCTGAACTGTCCCGGGCCGCCTCCGAGCTGTGCGAGAAGCGGAGCTCTTGGGACACTAGCAGCTCTGGCCAATCAGGCAAATACGGCAATTTGTGTCATAGATTGTGTGAATCTTGCTGCCTTCGCATGGCCTGATCAGGCGGAACGCAACGGATGGGCTATACAATGCAGCAACAGCGCGCATGCTCCCCTGCAAAGGAATCGTCATGATTCATGAAACGTTCTGGCTGACCACGACCGACCACAGCCGCCTGTTCGTCAATCAGTGGCTGCCCGAAAGCGCGCCCCGGGCGGTGATCATGGTGGCCCATGGGATGGCCGAACACAGTGGCCGCTACGCACGCCTGGCCCAGGCGCTGTGCAACGAAGACTATGGCGTCTACGCCCCGGACCTGCGCGGCCACGGCCGCACCGCCGAGAACGCGATCCTGGGCCATTACGCCGACCATGACGGTTGGGCCAAAGTGGTGGGCGACCTGGCCAGTCTCAATCAGCACATCGGCCAGCAACATCCCGAGACCTCCATCCTGCTGCTGGGGCACAGTATGGGCAGCTATATCGCCCAGGCTTACCTGCTGCATCACAGTGCAAGCCTGCATGGGGCGATTCTCAGCGGTTCCAACTTTCAACCGGTGACGCTTTATCGCGCCGCTCGCCAGATCGCCCGTTTCGAACGCTGGCGCCAGGGTGCCACCGGGCGCAGCGCCTTGATCGAGTGGCTGTCGTTCGGCAGTTTCAACAAGGCATTCAAACCGACGCGTACGGCCTTCGATTGGCTCAGTCGCGACCCGGTCGAAGTGGACAAATACGTTCAGGACCCACTGTGCGGCTTTCGTTGCACCAACCAGCTATGGGTGGATCTGCTCGGCGGATTGCAGCAAATCAGCAAAGCGTCCAATCTCGCCCAGATCGATCCGGGCCTGCCGCTGATGGTCATTGGCGGCGAATGTGATCCGGTGAGCGAAGGCAAGCGTCTCAAGGATCTGGCCGATGCCCTGTGCGACGCTGGCAACCGGCACTTGCAATTGAAGATTTACCCGCAGGCCCGGCACGAATTGTTCAACGAAACCAACCGCGATGAAGTGACGACCGACGTGCTTGCCTGGATCGCCCAGGCGTTGAGCCACAAACGGCCGCCACGAAGCGAGTAGTGTTCTTGACGCGGCCCGCTGGCTGCGTTTCTCCTTTTTACCCGTTACAGGATTTGAGACAGATGACCCAGGTTACCAACATCCCTTACGAAGCCCTCGAAGTGGGCCAGACTGCCAGCTACAGCAAGACCGTCGAAGAGCGTGACATCCAGCTGTTCGCAGCGATGTCGGGCGACCACAACCCGGTGCACCTGGACGCCGAGTTCGCGGCGGCGAGCATGTTCAAGGAACGCATCGCCCACGGCATGTTCAGCGGTGCACTGATCAGCGCGGCGGTGGCTTGCGAATTGCCTGGGCCGGGCACCATCTACATCGGCCAGCAGATGAGCTTTCAGAAACCGGTGAAAATCGGCGACACCCTGACCGTGCGCCTGGAAATCCTGGAAAAATTGCCAAAGTTCCGCGTGCGCATCGCCACCCGCGTGTTCAACCAGCGCGACGAGCTGGTGGTCGATGGCGAGGCCGAAATCCTTGCGCCGCGCAAACAGCAGACCGTGACCTTGCCGACTTTGCCGGCCATCAGCATCGGCTGATGATGCACGCACCTGTGGGCGCAAGGCTTGCTCGCGATGAACGATGACACTGTCCTGAAGTTGAACCGTGTCGCCTGTATCGCGAGCAAGCTTTGCTCCCACAGACTCCCGGTTTTGTTCCCACAGGCCAATCAGCGGGTATCGTCCTGCACCTGCACACTCGCGGTCATCCCCGCACTGAGGCTGACCCCGTCCGGCACCTTATCCAGCTTGATCCGCACTGGAATCCGCTGGGCCAGGCGCACCCAGTTGAAGGTCGGCTCAACCTCGGCCAGCAACTGGGTATCGGGGTTGGTGTTGCGGTCGGTGATACCGCGACTGATGCTTTCCACGTGTCCCTCCAGCGCATGGTCGGCGCTCATCAACCAGACCTTGACCGGATCGCCCACGCGGATCCTCGGCAGTTTGGTTTCTTCGAAATAAGCCTGGACATAAAACGTCGAGTCGTCGATCAGCGCCATGACCGGCTGCCCGGCGTTCACGTAGTTGCCTTCGGCCAACCGCAGGTTGGTGATGTGGCCGCTGCGTGGGGCCAGCACCTGGCTGCGGGCCAGGTTTAGCTCGGCGACCTTGGCTTCGGCCTGGGCTTCGCGCAGTTCGCCCCGGGCGATGCCCGCATTGATCTGGGCGTTTTCCCGCAGCTCGGCGCTGATGGCCTGGGGTCCAAGGGCGGCGCGGCGACTGGCTTCGTGTTCGCGCAGGCTCAGTTGCTGCTGACGGGTCTGGACCACGGCCCGGGCCTTCTCCACTGCAGCCTCGAACCGCTCGC
Source organism: Pseudomonas uvaldensis (assembly GCF_021271205.1). GTDB lineage: Bacteria > Pseudomonadota > Gammaproteobacteria > Pseudomonadales > Pseudomonadaceae > Aquipseudomonas > Aquipseudomonas uvaldensis. The sequence continues at coordinate 640,292 of NZ_JAIWKS010000003.1, read as the reverse complement.
GGTCGATGCTCAATAAAAGGTCGCCCGCCTTGACCTGCTGGTTGTCCACAGCCTTGAGTTCGCGCACCCAGCCCGATACATCAGGGGCAATCACCACCACGTCGGCGCGGATCCGCGCATCCCGGGTCCAGGGGGTGAGCATGTAGTATTGCCACAGATGAAAGCCGGCGAAGATGGCCACCGCCACCACGCTCAACGTGACGGCGACGCGTACGGAGGTCCGCATATTCAACTCCTTATAACGGCCCGAGGACCACTGTAATGACAGTCAGGACGCAGACATACAAGGCGCAGTCGAACAGCGCCTCATGCCAGATCCAGCGCCCGGCCGGCACGAGGCTGAGCAACAGGCGCAAGGCACCGGTCACCAGCAGAGCCAGCACGACATAAATCAGAAACGGGCTGAGCAACACCCCGCCGATCGACCATTCACGCAAGCCCATGGCTGTGCTCCCGTCGTTCAGGTTCGTGCTGGCGGCACCAGGCACGCCAGCTGTTTTGCAATTGCACCACCGCGCCCTGGGCCAACTTCAACGCATCGCCCGGCGGCTGCGCCGACAGCACCTTCAGGAACTCGGCGCTCGCCGGAGCCAATGCCTCGGCCTGCTCACCGTTGGGGCCCCGTTCGAGCACCCGCTCCAACGCGTCGAAATAACGCTTCTGCGCCAAGTGATCGGGCACCTGGGCAACAGCCAGGCTCAGGCGCAGGTGCAACAACTCATCACCGATGTCCAGGCCCAACAACCCATCATCCCAACGGCTGCGTGCCGGTACCGGCAGCTCAGGATAATGCCGCGCCAGCTGCAGCAACCGGTCGGCCATGCGTCCACCGAACCAGCTCTCGGCGCCGCGCAGGTTGCGATGGGTCAGGCGCACCAGGTCGTCGAGCGTCGCCTTCAGCAGTCGACGGCTGTGCCAGGCAGGATCGCGCAAGATCAATAGATTGAACGCAAGCACCGCCGCCCCCACGCCGATCATCATGGCCTGAGCATTATTGAAGAACGCGGCAACGTCGTACTTCATGGTATTGAGCGGGGACACCAGCACGATAAAGTGCAGAACGAACGAGGTGGCCGTGGCGAAAATCGGCGGCTTGGCCATGCCCAGCGCCCCCAGGAACAGCGGCACGCCCATGGCCATGCAGAGCATCGCGAAACTGCTCCACTGCGGCAGCACGATCTCGCCAACCACGAAGGCCGTCGGCACGGCCAGCAGGATGCCCCGCAGGAAACTCAGGCCGATCTGCGCACCGTTTTCGCGACTGGCAAACAGGCTGCACACCACGCAGGTGAGTAACAGCGCACCCGATGCGGCGGGCCAGGCCGTCGCCAGCCAGAAACAGCTCACGGCGAGAAACGCCAGGGCGCTGCGGGCGCCGAACACCATCGCCAGGGACAGGTCACGGTGCGGCGTGAGGGTACGTGGCGGATCCGCCGCCTCCCTGCCCTCCTGCACCGCCGATAGCGCAGCGCAGGCAGCCAGGGCGGTATCGAGCAACAAGGCGAAGCGGGCCAGGCAATAGCTTTGCGCCGAGCTGATCTCTGGATCATGGGAGGCGTCCAACACCCTGGGCCGCAAGGCGTGCAGCGTTGCGCTGTCGGCGGCGAGGGCGTGTTGCACATCGTCCATCCAAGGCTTCAAGGCCTCGGCTTCCTGCGGCTCGAGCTGCTTCCATTGCCGGCGCACCGAACGGGATATACGCAACAGCATCAGCAGCTTCTGGCTCAAGCCGCTGATGGCCCGGGCACGCTGCCGGCCGAGGCGGCCTTCGAACCAGGCATGTTCACGCTGGGCGTCCACGGCGACGATTTTGCCGAGGATTTCCAACAAGCCTTTTCGCGCCTGGGCGTCGCCGGCCAAGGTGGCACGGGCGGCCTGCATCCCACTTTGCCAGGCGGCACGGGCCTGATCCGCCAGTTGCCGCTCGACCCGTAACGGCCACAGCAAGGCGCTGGTCGCCGTCGCACAGACAATGCCCAGGCTGATCTCGGTGCAGCGCGCCACCGCTTGGTCGAACACGGTCAATGGATGGGAAATGGCCGGCAAGGCGATGATCGCCACCGTGTAGCCGGCCAGTACGAACGAATAGGACCAAGCGCTGCGCAGCAACGTGGAGCAGGCCGTGCACAGCCCCAGCCATAGCGCCAGCGCTAGAAGGAACAACCATGGCGCCTGGGCGAACAGCCCCATGAACACCACTGACATGACCGTTCCCACCAAGGTGCCGAGCAAACGCGCCAGTCCCTTCTGCACCACCATCCCGGACAAGGGCTGAGCCACGATGAACGCGGTCATCAGCGCCCATGACGGCTGCTCCAGGCCCCAGCGCAGAGCCAGCCATAGCGCCAGCCCACCACCGAGCACGGTTTTGATGGCGAATTGCACAGCGAGGCGGTCGGGGGCAAACAAGGCCTGAAAAGTAATGGGCACGCAAGAAACTCTTCGAGGATTGCAGTAACAATAGTCGCAACGACAAATGCAGGGAGAGCGCAATTATTAGCTAGCTATCTACTTGAGTCCATAGGCAATTACCCCAGAATCGGGCAACACACTTTTACGTATCCGGAGGCAAACGCCGTGGCGCAATCGCAACCACAAAAAAACGCCAGACTAGCTGGCGTTTTTTGGTCAAGAAGCGTACTCAGCTGGCTTTCGCCCGATTACGCAGGGCCTTGACCTGATCATGGTTGCGTTGCACGCCGTGATACTGGCGCTCTACCAAGTCACGAATCCCGACCAGATTGTGCTTGTTGATCTTTTCAAGCGCTTCCTGATAGGCCTTTTTCGCATGGTCTTCGCCACGCTCGGCCTCGTTGAGCACCGCCTCTTCATCCTTGCCGGTGAACATCGACTTCACATCGACCCAACGGCGGTGCAAGTCACCGGCCACGCTGGTGGAGGTTTCCGGATCTCCGCCCAGGGAGCGAACAGCGGCTTGAAGCTCAGACGCAGCAGTGGCGCAATCGGCGGCGCGCTGAACGAACAGAGCCTTGAGTTCGGGGTGCTTGATGTCTTCAGCACAGGTCTTGAAACCTTCCTGACCGTCCTTGCTGGTCTGGATCAGGTCGTTGAGGACGGAAATGGCTTCTTTGTTCATATCGGTCATTTTTCAGTTCCTTTGCTGGTGAATAAAAAACCTGCAAGGAATGTTGCATCGGCCATGCCAGGTCAAATCAAAACTCAATTCCCTTAAAAATCAAATAGTTAATTTATAACCAGCCAACTGTATCCGCGTTATTTGCATGATCTGTCATTTGGCCTGCATGCAGAATGCCTGTATTTTTCAAGGCTGTTGAATCAAGACATTTGCCATGAATCCGGAAACCCTCGAACTGCTGGTTACGCGCCAGATGCCCTTTGGCAAATACAAGGGCAGAATCCTGGCCGACCTGCCCGGTCCATACCTCAACTGGTTCGCCCGCGAAGGCTTTCCGCACGGAGAACTGGGTGGCTTGCTGGCATTGATGCAGGAAATCGATCACAACGGTCTTTCCGAGCTGCTCGATCCCCTGCGCCTCAAACACGGCAAACCCAAGCCCCATCCATGACTGAGCCCCACCATGCCCGAGAATACGCTGCGCGCCCACGATGAAGCTTTCTGGCAGACCTTTGTCGGCCGCTACGATGTTGACCCCGATGGGCCGTTGAACCTGGAGAACGGCTACTTCGGCCGCATGTCGCGGACGGTGGTGGAGGAATACCAGCGCAACATCGAATTCATCAACCGCAGCAACTCGGTCTATGTGCGCCAGCATTTCGACCGTGAACATGGCGAGGCGATTCGCCGTCGGGTCGCGGAGCTGATCGATGTCGCCCCGCAAACCGTGGCGCTGGTCCGTAGCGCGGTCGACGCCCTCCACTCCTTGATCCGCAACTATAACGGCCTGGTGCCAGGCGATCAGATTCTGATATGCGACCTGGAGTACCCATCGGTCAGGGACGCCATGCGTTGGCTGGCCCGCCAGCGTGGCGTGGAAGTGATCGAACTGGTCCACCAACACCCCGCCAGTTTCGAGAGTCTGGTAGGGACCTATCGCGAAGCCTTCATCCGCTACCCGCGCCTGAAGCTGATGACGCTGACCTACGTCAATCACCTGACCGGGCTGGTCATGCCGGTCCAGGCCATTGCCGAAACGGCGCGGGAATTCGGCGTCGACATCATTCTCGACGGCGCCCATGCCCTGGGGCAGATCGACTTCGATCTGAAGAAACTGGGGATCCCGTTCGCCGGCTTCAATTTGCAGAAATGGATCGGTGGCCCGCTGGCCCTCGGCTTCCTGTATATCGCCCCACAGCGGCTGGCCGACATCGACCCGGACATGGGCGATGCCAGTCATCCGTTGAGCGACATTCGCTCCCGCACACCCCACAGCACGCCCAACATTCCGGCCCTGATGACCCTGCCCCTGGTATTCGAAGAACACCATGCCCTGGGTGGCGCTCCGGCCAAGGGCGCACGGCTCGCCTACTTGCGTGACTTGTGGGTGAGTGCCGTGCGTGACCTACCGGGCATCGAGGTGATGACTCCGGATGACCGGCGACTCTACTGCGGCATCACTTCCATGCGCTTTACCGCTCGGACAGACCAGCAGGCGATGGCCGATCGATTGCTCAACGATTACGGAATCTTCACGGTGGTACGCAACACCCATGTTGGACCCTGCATCCGTATCACGCCGGGGTTGATCACGCTGGCCAGCGACATCGAGCGGCTGACCCAGGCCCTGATCGAGCTGAGCCATACGTAGCGGTTGCTCCCACAGCGTTTTTTCAGGGCGGACTCAAGCAAAACTCAGGGCAAAAAAAAACGGTGCGCCGACCAAGCGCACCGTAAAGCCGTAGATACACCCAACGAAATTCGGTCGGATTCAGTCCAGCAGCGCCAGGGCTTCGGCGGTGCATTCCTGGATGCGGGCCCAGTCGCCGTTCTTGATCCACTCGGGATCGAGCATCCAGCTACCGCCCACGCACATCACGTTCTTCAACGCCATGTAGCTCTTGATATTGGCCGGCCCCACACCGCCGGTAGGGCAGAATTTCACTTCGCCGAACGGACCGCCCAGCGCCTTGAGGGCCGCGACGCCGCCGCTGACTTCCGCCGGGAACAACTTGAAGCGGCGATAGCCCAGGCCATAGCCTTCCATGATGCCGGATGCGTTGCTGATGCCCGGCAGCAACGGGATCGGGCTCTGGACGCTGGCTTCGAGCAGATCGCGGGTGATGCCCGGGGTCACGATGAACTGCGAGCCGGCCGCTTCGGCAGCCGCCAGCATGTGGCGATCGAGCACGGTGCCAGCGCCGGTCACCAGCTCCGGGCGCTGCTCGCGCAGCACCTGAATGGCCTTGAGGCCATACTGGGAACGCAAGGTCACTTCCAGCGCCGTCAGGCCACCGGCGGCCAACGCATCGGCCAGCGGCAGGATGTCCTGTTCACGGGCAATGGTAATCACCGGCAGGATCCGCGCCTTGGCGCAGAGGTTGTCGATCAGGGTAACTTTGTCCGCCATGGAAACGGTCGGGGATGGGTTTTTCATAGCGGCTGATCCTTGGTTCATGGGCACCAGTAAATCTCTAACGTAGGTTGCAAAAACGCACGGATCGGCATCTCGGCGACATTGTCACCGGCCACCGCGGTGTTCAGGGTGGTCAACTTCGATTGACCGGAAATCGACAGCACCTTGTGCTTCGCCGAAGCCAGCAAGGCGCGGCTCATGGTCAGACGCTGGTGCGGCACGGTCGGTGCCAGCATCGGCCAGCAACGACGGGATCCTTCGCGGTCCAGGGCTTCGGCCAGGTTCGGGCTGTCGGGGAACAGGGAAGCGGTGTGCCCGTCATCCCCCATGCCCAATACCAGCACGTCGATGGGCGGCAACTCGGCCAGCAGGCGATCCGCCTGTTCGGCAGCGGCCTCCAGGTTGGCACTGGCGCTGTAGAGACTCAGGAACTGAGCCTTGGCTGCGGCCCCCTGCAACAGATAACGCTTGAGCAAGCCGGCGTTGCTGTCGGCGTGCTCGACCGGTACCCAACGTTCGTCGGCCAGGCTCACCACCACTTTCGACCAATCCAACGCCTGCTTGGCCAGGCTTTGGAAAAACGCCACCGGGCTACGACCGCCGGACACCACCAGGGTTGCCGCACCACGTGCCTGGATCGCTTCGCGCAATTGCTCGGCCACTTTCAACGCCAACCCTTCGGCCAGCAGCACCGGGCTCTTGAATTCAAGGGCGCTGACGCCCTGGGGCAGTTTCAGTTCAGATATCGCCATACCATGACCTCCCGTCCCGCGTGATCAGTGCGATAGAGCTCATCGGCCCCCAGGACCCGGCCGCATACGGCTTGGGCGCATCACCGGATTTCTTCCATCCAGCGATCAACTGGTCACACCACGTCCACGCGGCTTCGATTTCATCTTTACGGACAAACAGGTTCTGATTGCCGTTCATGACTTCCAGCAACAGCCGCTCATACGCATCGGGAATCCGTGCGCTGCGCCAGGTGTCGGAAAAATTGAGTTGCAACGGACCGCTGCGCAATTGCATGCCCTTGTCCAGGCCTTGCTCTTTGGTCATCACCCGCAGGGAAATCCCCTCGTCCGGTTGCAGGCGGATGATCAGTTTGTTGCTGATCTGCAGACGCTGCTCGGGAGCAAAAATGTAGTGGGAAGGTTCCTTGAAGTGGATGACGATCTGCGACAGCTTTTGCGGCATGCGCTTGCCGGTACGCAGATAGAACGGAACGCCGGCCCAGCGCCAGTTGCGAATGTCGGCGCGCAGGGCGACGAAGGTTTCGGTGTCGCTCTGGGTATTGGAATTGGGTTCTTCGAGATAGCCAGGCACCGCCTTGCCCTCGCTGTGACCGGCGATGTACTGACCGCGCACCACCTGGGTGGTCAGGCCTTCCGGGCTGATGGGCGCCAGGGCCTTGAGCACCTTGACCTTCTCGTCACGGATGCTGTCGGCGGACAGGTCGGCCGGCGGGTCCATGGCGATCAGGCATAACAGCTGCAACAGGTGATTCTGGATCATGTCCCGCAGTTGACCGGCCTTGTCGAAATAGCCCCAGCGGCCTTCGATGCCGACTTTCTCGGCCACGGTGATTTCCACGTGGGAAATGTAATTCTGGTTCCACTGGGTTTCGAACAGGCTGTTGGCGAACCGCAGCGCGATCAGGTTCTGTACGGTTTCCTTGCCCAGGTAGTGGTCGATGCGATAGGTACGGTTCTCCGGGAAAAACTGCGCCACGGCATCGTTGACCTTGCGCGACGATTCCAGGTCCGAGCCGATGGGTTTCTCCAGCACGACACGGGTGTTTTCGCTCAGGCCGACCTTCGCCAGGTTCTCGCAGATCGCGCCGTACACCGCCGCCGGCGTGGCGAAATAAGCGATGACTTGTTGGGCGGAACCGGCCTGCTCGGCCAGGGCGACGTAATCGTCAGCCTTGAGGAAATCCACGTGCAGGTAGGTCAATCGTGCCATGAAGCGCTCGACGACGGTTTCGCTCAGGTCCTTGTCGCCCACGTAGCGGCGCAATTCAGTGCCGATGAACGCCAGATGCTGCTGCTCGCTACCCGGTTCCCGCGCCAGGGCGAGGATCCGCGTGTCCTCGTGCAGCAGGCCCGCCGCATCGAGTTGGTAGAGGGCGGGGAACAGCTTGCGCAAGGCCAGATCGCCCAGCGCGCCGAACAAGGCAAAGGTGCACGGTTCAACCGTAATCGGAGGCATGATGTTTGTTCTTTTATCAAGTTAAGCTACAAATACCTTTTTTCAAGGCATCACTCAAGGAAAAATGTAGTAATAACCACAACATTTTCCGAAAATACTGATTCCGAGTGGTGGTCCGCCGGAGCCAACAGTAGGATAGGCCACCACAAAGGGTCGTATCAAAGACCCGTCTTTCCTAGGAATCTTTTATGGACCGCGTGCGAAATCTCCTGGAGCAGATCCAGAGTCGCCTTGAAGACCTCAACAAGGCCGAGCGCAAGGTGGCCGAGGTGATCCTGCTCAACCCACAGCAGGCCACCCGCTTCAGCATTGCCGCCCTCGCCCAGGCCGCGTCGGTGAGCGAACCCACGGTAAACCGTTTCTGCCGCTCGTTCGGCGTCAGCGGTTACCCGGAACTTAAGCTGCAGCTGGCGCAAAGCCTGGCCAGTGGCGCGGCTTACGTCAGTCGTGCAGTAGAAGCCGACGACAATCCGCAAGCCTATACCCAGAAAATATTCGGCAGTGCCATTGCCTCGTTGGACAGCGCCTGCCAGGCACTCGATCCAAATTTGATCAGCCGTGCCGTGGACCTGTTGATCCAGGCCCGGCAGATCCACTTCTTCGGCCTTGGCGCCTCGGCCCCGGTGGCTCTGGACGCCCAGCACAAGTTTTTCCGCTTCAACCTGGCGGTGACCGCCCATGCCGACGTGCTGATGCAACGCATGATCGCGTCGGTAGCCCATACTGGCGAGCTGTTCGTGATCATTTCCTACACCGGTCGCACCCGTGAACTGGTGGAAGTGGCCCGCATTGCCCGGGAAAACGGCGCTTCGGTGCTGGGCCTGACCGCCGAAAACTCACCCTTGGCCAAGGCCAGCACCCTGAGCCTGAACATTCCGTTGCCCGAAGACACCGATATCTACATGCCGATGACTTCGCGGATCATCCAGCTCACCGTGCTGGATGTACTCGCCACCGGCATGACCCTGCGCCGTGGCGTGGATTTCCAGCCGCATCTGCGCAAGATCAAGGAAAGCCTGAATGCGAGCCGGTATCCGGTGGGGGATGAGTTCAATTGATGCGGCTCAGGAGCTTTGGCGTCTGTTAGTCCCTCTTCGCGAGCAAGCCCGCTCCCACAAGAGAATGCATTTCAAATGTGGGAGCGGGCTTGTTCGCGAAGAGGGCTGTAGCAGCACTACAAATCCTGAATCAAGCCCCCACCCGCGCCTGCAAGCTCAAATGCGCCCGCTCCCCCGGCGCCAGGCATAGGCTGTCCGTGCCGCCACTGGCCGCCTCGACGCACACGAACTCATTGACTTCATCCCAACTCACCCCCAACAACGGCCGGGCACCGGGATGCCACACCACCGTGTCGGTACCGTCGCCTGTGTCGATGCACAATTGGCGCTGCCAGGCACGGTCCTTGAGCTGCAACTCCCCTTCGTGCTGGAATACCCGCTGACAGCCGCCCTCGACCCGCAACTCGCCTTCCTGCCGACAAACCGCGCGGCTCAGATGGTCGTAACCCTGCGCGCCCTCGAGCCCAGACAGCGCTACCTCACCGACGTCACCAATACGCCAATAAGCGTGCAACGCCTGGCTCAACTGACAGGGCAGGCTGTCCTGATGCTCGGTGCTCAAGCGCAATTCCATGCGCTCGCCCAGGTCTGCATGCAGGTCGACTTGCCAATCGCACAGCTGTAACTGCCAGTGCAGGTGCACGCCGTCATCGTCGCTGCGGCTGTCCATCAACTTCCAATCGATCAAGCGCGCCCAACCATGGGACGGCCAGGCGTTCTCGCTCGGATGGCGGCCATACCAGGGCCAGCACACTGGCACTCCGCCCCGTATCGCGCCGACTTGCGGCCATTTGGACGCGCACCACAGCCACGGCTTCTGGCCACGAGGCTGGAAATGCAACAACTGCGCACCCTGGCGACTGAACACCGCCTGGCACAGCGGATGATCGATCACCAGCACATCGCGCTGGCGATAGCGCTCCCACGCAAACACCGGGCGCTCGCGCAAGGATCTGAAAAAGCGTTGTAGCGGATGCTCATGCATGTGCCGCATTCCTGGAAATCATTGAACTCTCAACCGGACAACCGGGTGAAGCGCGTTGCGGTGGCGAGGGGATGTATCCCCTTGCCCCACAGGGTGCTGTTTCAGCCAAGTGCTTCACAAAAAAAAGCGGACAGCCTTGGCCGTCCGCAAATATGCGCACATAGAGAGGAGCTTATCGCAACAGCGTTAGAACACCGACTGAATTTTCAGGCCGGCCACCAGTGCGTTATCGACTTCATCGACACCGCCCGGGTGAGTGACGTATTGCAGGTTGGGACGAACGGTCAGCCAGTTGGTGACATGGAAGCCGTAGTTGATTTCATAGTTGTACTCGGTGTTGCGCAACGGCGAGAACAGCGGATCGTCGTAGTCCGTGACACCGTTGGCCACGTTGGTCAGCTCGGCGTTTTTCTTCACGTCATCGTTGACATGGATACGGGAGAAGCCGATGCCGACGTCATCTTTCGGACGTGCGTCGAACGGCCCCTTGTACACGAACATCAGCGACTGGTAGTTGTCGACGACGTTGGTGTCCTTGTCGTGGAAAGTCGCGTTGGCCGCGATGTTCAGGCCGCGGGAAGCATCGCCATTGTGGGTGGTGAGCTGCTGCTGCACCACGAGCCAGTAGCCATGCTTGCTGCTGTGGCTGCGATAGGCGAGACCGGTGGTCGCGGCATCGTTGCCGTTTTCGTCCTCGCGTACGTCATCGGCCTTGGCCGTGCTCTTGTAGTAACCCACGCGGTATTCGCCCGGCAGGTTATTGAGTTTAGGCGACCAGACCAACTCCACCGGAATCAGCGTACCTTCAGTGCCGCTGCCGCTGAGCTTGTAGCGGTTGTTGTTTTCCAGTTGCGAAGGGTTCTGGTTGTAGGCGCCGATCTGTGCATAAAGTTCAGGCGTGATGTTGTACTTGAACCGGATGGCCGCCTGCATGATTGGCCAGTTGTACCAGATGTTGGTCGCCCAGTTGCCTGCTTGCGAACCGCAGAACGCCAGGTTCTGGAACTCGCAAGGGAAGGTGTTGAAGTCTTCACCCACGCCGTAGTAACCGGCCTTGACGTCCAGTTTGCTGTCGAAGTACTTCTGCTTGATCCACAACTGGGTCAGACGGGTGGTTTGCCCACGACCCCAGACTTCCTGGGAAGAACTGAGGGTACCGGCACGTGGATCACCGATACGGTCGTTGGAAATGTTGCGACCGTCCCGGCGAGTGAATTGGATCTTGGCTTCCGTGTCGTCCCAACCTGCCAGCTTTTCAAGATCGAGCGCTACGCCCAGGCCAAACTGGCCCGACCAGCGCGCGGTCTTGTCGTCGTTGTAGCCGCCATGGAGATTGGCGCCCATTTCGCCGACGTAATCGGCCTTGATGTCGATACCTTGCTCAAGCAGCCGGGTCCGCTCGCCGCCCCAGTCACCCGTCATCCACTTCGAATTGGCGCTGAACGCTTCGTCAGCCTGTGCGCTACCCACCAGCATCATCGCCGCAACGGCTGACAACTGGCAGATAAGCTGGGCGTTGTTTTTCTTCTTCATCCCTACTTCCCTCGTCTTTATTGTTATTGACTGTTTTTATTTTTTCTAACGCGGTTTACAACGATTGCGGTGGACGGTTTCCCACCCACCGCATACTTCTTTGTGGGAGCGAGCCTGGGTGGGAGCTGAGCTTGCTCGCGATGAAGACGCCTCGGTCTTTTGGATGACCGCGTTATCGTTCTTCGCGAGCAAGCTTTGCTCCCACAGACTCGCTCCCACATTTGTTCTTCACCGGCCCTTGAACTGCGCCACGTTCGGCGCTCGCCCTTCGGCGTGCGCCTGACCAGCCGCTCCCAGGCGCTCACCGGTCTGCGCATCAAATAGTAATACTTTTTGAGGGTCAAACTGAAGCGTCATTGTTTCCCCGGCCTGTGGAGCCACGTCCGGAGCCAGGCGACAGCAAACCTTGGTGTCATTTAGACTGACAAATACCAGAGTGTCGGGGCCGGTGGGTTCGGTGACCTGGACTTCGGCGCGAATGGTCGGCAGGCCATTCGGCTCGCTACCCGCCAGCGCGATCTGCTCCGGACGCAGGCCCAGGATCACTTCGCGATCCTCCAGACCGGCGTCCTGCATGCCCAGCGGCAGCTCGCAACGGGCCTGGCCGCTGTCGAGCAAAGCCAGCAGGCGACCGTCCTTGCGTTGCAGGCGCAACGGGATGAAGTTCATCGGCGGCGAACCGATGAAACTCGCCACGAACTGGTTGGCCGGGTTGTTGTAGATCTCCTTCGGCGTGCCGAACTGCTGGATGATCCCGTCCTTCATCACCGCCACCTTGTCGCCCAGGGTCATGGCTTCGATCTGGTCGTGGGTTACGTAGACCGTGGTGGTCTTGAGGCGCTGATGCATCAGTTTCATTTCAGTGCGCATCTCGACCCGCAGCTTGGCGTCGAGGTTGGACAGCGGTTCGTCGAACAGGTAGATCTTCGGTCGCCGCGCCAGCGCACGGCCCATGGCCACGCGCTGTTGCTGGCCGCCGGAGAGCTGGCCGGGCTTGCGGTTGAGCAGGTGTTCGATCTGCAACAGCTTGGCGACCCGGGCCACTTCTTCGTCGATGGCAGACTGCTGCATCTTGCGGATCTTCAGGCCGAATTCGATGTTCTCGCGCACACTCATGGTCGGGTACAGCGCGTAGGACTGGAACACCATGGCGATGTCGCGATCCTTGGGACTCATGCCGCTGACATCCTGGTCACCGATCATGATCGCGCCGCCGGTAATGGTCTCCAGGCCGGCGATGCAGTTCATCAAGGTCGACTTGCCGCAACCCGAAGGGCCGACGAGGATCAGGAACTCACCGTCCTTGATGGACAGTTCGATGTTCTTCAGGGTGTCGGGCAGGCCGGCGCCGTAGGTCTTGTTTACATTGCGAAGTTCGAGCGTTGCCATGATTACCCCTTGACCGCGCCGGCCGTCAGCCCGCGCACGAAATACTTGCCTGCGACCACATAGACCAGCAGGGTCGGCAGCCCGGCGATCATCGCCGCCGCCATGTCCACGTTATATTCCTTGGCCCCGGTGCTGGTGTTGACCAGGTTGTTCAGCGCCACCGTGATGGGCTGCGAATCGCCGCTGGAGAACACCACGCCGAACAGGAAGTCGTTCCAGATCTGCGTGAACTGCCAGATCAGGCAGACCATGATGATCGGCGTCGACATCGGCAGGATGATCCTGCGGAAGATCGTGAAAAAGCCCGCACCGTCCAGGCGCGCCGCCTTCACCAGCGCATCGGGAATGCTGACGTAGTAGTTGCGGAAGAACAGCGTGGTGAACGCCAGGCCATACACCACGTGTACGATCACCAGGCCGGTGGTGGTGCTGGCCAGCCCCATCTTGCCGAGGGTGAACGAAGCCGGTAGCAGCACGGTCTGGAACGGCAGGAAGCAGCCGAACAGCAACAGGCCGAAGAACAGCTGCGAACCACGGAAACGCCACATCGACAGCACGTAGCCATTCAACGCACCGATGGCGGTGGAGATCAGCACCGCCGGAACGGTGATCATGATCGAGTTCCAGAAGTAACCGTTCACCGTGGCCCAGGCCTTGGCCCAGCCGATGCCACTGACCACGGTCGGCCAGCTGAGCAGGTTGCCGGTGCTGATGTCTTCCGGCGTCTTGAAGCTGGTCAGCAACATGACCACCAGCGGCACCAGGTAAAGCAGTACGGCGAGGATCAGCACTGCATGGATCGCGATGCGACTCAGGTTGATACCGGGTTTGACGACGAGACTAGTCATGGCGCTTGGTCCTCAGCTCGGAATACAGATAAGGCACGATGATCGCGAGGATCGCACCGAGCATCAGGATCGCACTGGCCGAGCCCATGCCCATCTGGCCGCGACTGAAGGTGAACGAATACATGAACATGGCAGGCAGATCGGACGAGTAGCCGGGGCCACCGGCCGTCATCGCCGCCACCAGGTCGAAACTCTTGATTGCGATGTGCGCCAGGATCATCACGGCGCTGAAGAACACCGGACGCAGGCTCGGCAGCACCACTTTCCAGTAGATCGTGGGCATGCTCGCGCCATCGATCTGCGCTGCACGGATGATCGACTGGTCGACACCCCGCAAGCCGGCAAGGAACATCGCCATGATGAAGCCCGAGGCCTGCCACACGGCCGCGATCACCAGGCAATACACCACGCGGTCCGGGTCGATCAGCCAATCCAGGCGAAAGCCCTCCCAGCCCCAGTCACGCAGCAGCTTGTCCAGACCCATACCTGGGTTGAGCAGCCATTTCCAGGCAGTACCGGTGACGATCATGGAGAGCGCCATCGGGTACAGGTAGATGGTGCGGATGAAACCTTCGCGGCGGATGCGCTGATCGAGCAATACCGCCAGCAACACACCAATGACCAGTGTGATGCCGATGAACAGTCCGCCGAAAACGGCCAGGTTCTTGCTCGCCACCCACCAGCGGTCGTTATCGAACAGCCGCGCGTACTGCGCCAGGCCGACCCATTTGTAGGTCGGAAGAAAAGTCGAATTGGTGAACGACAGGAGAAACGTCCACAGGATGTAGCCGTAAAAGCCCACCAGGACGATGAACATGCTGGGCGCCAGCACCAGTTTTGGCAGCCAGCGTTGCAGTGCATCGAACGGCGAGGCTTTGCTGAACACAGCAACAGAACTCATGGGAAGATCCAGTACTTGAAAAACTACAGTGACATTCCTTGTGGGAGCCGCTTGTGTGGGAGCCGAGCTTGCTCGCGATGAAAGCGCCTCAGTCTTTCGACGGACCGCGTTATGTTCATCGCGAGCAAGCTTTGCTCCCACAGGCCCGCTCCCACAGGGACAGCGTTGCTACCCGTTTACTTTGCCGACTGAACCGCCGCGCCAAGCTTCTTCGCAGCATCGGCCGGGTCGGCTTTCGGGTCGTTGATATAGTTGGTCACCACGTCAAAGAACGCGCCTTGTACAGCCAGCGTGGTCGCCATGTTATGCGCCATGCTCGGTTGCAGGCCGCCGGTCTGGGCGTCCGCCAGGAAGTCCTTGGCCGCGGTCTGGGCACAGGAGTCGAAACCGTGCTTAGCCATGTCCTTGAGCATGTCGTTACGCACCGGGATCGAACCCTTGTTGATGCTGAAGACCTTCTGGAAGTTTTCACCCAGGACGACCTTGGCGATATCCTCCTGACCGGCCGAAGTGCCCTTGTCCTTCTGCTTGAACACCGCAAGGGAGTCGATGTTGTAAGTGAAGGCCTTGTCGGTGCCCGGGAAGGCTACGCATTCGTAATCCTTGCCGGCGACTTTCTTGGCCGCGGTCCACTCGCTTTTGGCCCAGTCGCCCATGATCTGCATGCCGGCCTTGCCGTTGATGACCTTGGCCGCTTCCAGGTTCCAGTCCTGGCCCTTGCCGTCCGCGTCCATGTAGGTCGCGACTTTCTTCAGCTGTGTCAGCGCCTCGATCATGTCAGCCCCAGTCAGAGCGTCCTTGTCCAACTCGACCAAGGCCTTCTGGTAGCCCTTGGGGCCCATGACCGACAGCACCACGGCTTCGAACACCGTGCTGTCCTGCCAAGGCTGGCCGCCATGGGCCAGGGGAATGAAGCCCGCTGCCTTGAGCTTGTCGCCGGCGGCGTAGAATTCCTGGAGGGTGGTCGGCGCTTTTTCGATGCCGGCCTTCTTGAAGACTTCAGGGTTGATCCACAGCCAGTTGACGCGGTGGATGTTCACCGGCACGGCGACGTAATCACCCTCGTACTTGACGGTGTCGGAGACTTTCTTGTCGAGCAGCGAATCCCACTTCTCTTGCTTGGCAACGTCCTTCAGGACGTCGCTGTCGAGCAGGCCAGTGGATGCCCACTCCTGAATGTCCGGACCTTTGATCTGGGCAACGCCTGGCGGGTTGCCGGCCACCGCGCGGCTTTTCAGCACGGTCATGGCCGTGGCGCCACCGCCACCTGCGACGGCACCGTCTTTCCAGGTGAAGCCGTCTTTCTCGACCTGGGCCTTCAGGACATCTACAGCCGCCTTCTCACCACCCGAGGTCCACCAATGCACCACTTCGACCGTCCCTTTCGAGTCGGCGGCAAAAGCACTGAGGGGGAACAACGAGGCAATGGAAACAGCAACGGCGAGGCGATTGATCGCGTTCATCTGAGTACCTTTCTTGTTGTTATGCATGCAAGTCTGATGCTTGCGCTGCATGGATTCTAATCAGGGGAAATCCCTTCGCAGGTAACGAAGGGATGCGTCTATGTCACGACACGGTTACACAGCGACCAGGCTGGAATATTCCGCCAGGGCCGACGCCATGCTGGGCGCCAGGGGCAGTCGCGGAATCAGTACCGCCTGCCAGGCGTGATACAGGTCCGGCTTCCCCGGCCAGATATCGGCGCTTGGGCGGTTCCGTGGATCGAGCTCGTGGTGCCAGCTGCCGTTGCAACGGTCGATGAAATGGCGCTCACAGAACTCCCAGAAGCATCGGTACCAGGTTTCGTATTGAGCTTCATCGGTCCGTTTGAGCAAGGCACTGGCAGCGGCGGCCGCTTCGGCATGCACCCAATGCAGCCGATGGCGGACCACGGCGCGATTATCCCAGTCCAGCGTGTAGACAATGCCGGGCGCACCATCGACCTCCCAGCCGTGGCGGCAGTTCCGTTCGAAGAGTTTTTGCGCGTCCTGGACCAGCCAACCCGGGGTCAGCATGCCGATCCGCACCCGCGCCGCTTCGAGGTGCAACAGCAGGCGCGCCCACTCGAAACCATGGCCGGGCGTGGTGCCGTAGGGCCGGAAGCCATCAGCGGGGTTGTCGTGGTTGTATTCGCGCAGCGGTTGCCAGTCGCGGTCGAAATGTTCCACCACCAGGTAGTCGTTGGCGGCGGCATGGCCATGGATCACCCGCTCGACGATACGCAGCGCACGGGCCAGCCAGCGGGGGTCATCAGTGGCATCGGCCAGAGCAAGAAAGGCCTCAGTGGCGTGCATGTTGCTGTTGGCGCCGCGATAGGCCTCTTCGTCACGCCAGTCACGGGAAAAGGATTCGCGCAGGGCGCCCTCCTCCTCGCTCCAGAAATGCTCGTCGATGACCCGCACGGCTTCGTCCATCAACGCTTGGGCGCCGGGACGCCGGGCCACCACGGCTGAACTGGCAGCCAGGGCGACGAACGCGTGGAGATAAGCGGCTTTGCCGGGGTTGTCCTCGGTGGGTTGCGCAGTGGCGAACCAACCGCCGTGCTCGGCGTCCCGCAGCGGGCCGCTGAGGGCCTCGATGCCGTGATCCACCAGCTCGGCGAAGCCTGGCAGGCCCTGGATGTGGGCCATGGCGAAGCTGTGGGTCATGCGTGCGGTGTTCATGGTTTCGGCCTGGGCCCCGGCCGGCAAACGGCCCAGTTCGTCAAGGTTGCCGAAGCCGACCGGCAGCCTCGACGCTCTGGCGAATGCCAGCAGCCGCAAGCCTTCGGCGGCGAGCCATTGCTGGTGGGCAGGAGCGTTCAGCCAACTGCTGAAAGCCGGTTGGAAGGTGTCCATCGGGAATACCTTTTTTGTTGTTTTGACGCAGGGAGTCTAAACAAGGGGTCGGTGCGGGCAGGTAACGAAAGGGGGGAGTTATGTCACCGTCTTGTGACATTTACCTGAGAAGAGTGGTGAGGCTACTGACGTCATCGCGAGCAGGCTCGCGATGAACGATAACGCGGCGTGATCAATCAGCACTGCGCGGCAACTGCAATGTCACTCGCAAACCCCCTTCGCGCAGATTCTGCAAGCTCACCTCGCCACCATGGCTATGGGCAATGTTGCGGGCGATGCCCAGGCCCAGACCATAGCCCTGCTGTTGCCCGGCCAGGCGGAAGTGTGGTTCAAAGACTTGTTCCAGGCGCTGCTCCGGTACACCCGGCCCCTCGTCGTCGACGTGCAGGATGAATGCGGTTTCATCGTCATCGATGTGCAGGTGGGCGTTCTGCCCGTATTTCAGCGCGTTGTCGATCAGGTTACCAATGCAGCGCTTGAGGGCCAGCGGCTTGCCGGGATACGGCGCCAGCGCCCGGCCATCCTGGGTGACGCGACCGTTGCCGTTGGGTGCCACGTAAGGTTCCACCAGGCAATCGAGCACATGGTTGAGGTCCACCGGTTCGATGTTCTCGTGGATATCGGTGTCCTTCACACACTGCAGCGCGCCCTTGACCAGCAGTTCCAGCTCGTCCAGGTCACGGCCGAACTTGGCTTGCAGGTTCTCGTCCTCCAGCAGTTCGACCCGCAGCCGCAGGCGCGTGATGGGTGTCCGCAAGTCGTGGGAAATGGCGCTGAACAATTGGCTGCGTTCGGTCAGGTAACGGCTGATGCGCTCGCGCATGGCATTGAAAGCCCGCCCCACCTCTACCACTTCGCTGCCGCCGCCCTCGGGCACCGGCTCCACTTCGGCGCCCAACGACATGTTCCGCGCCGCCCGGGCCAAGCGCTTGAGGGGCCGGCTCTGCCAATGCACCAGCAAGCCGATGAACAACAGCAACAGACTGCTGGTGAGCACGATAAAGCCGACCTGCTGCTTGGGCAGGTCTTGCTCTTCGAGACTGGTGTAGGGTTCGGGTAGCAGCGAAGCGATGTACAGCCATTCACCCGGCGCCATCTGAATTTGCGTGACCAGTACCGGCGGGTTCACCGGCTCAAGGGTCAGGGCGTAATGAGCCCATGAACGGGGCAACTCATCGAGCTTGAGTCCACCATTGAAGATCCGCAGGTCTTCGGGGCTGACAAACTTGACGGAAATATCGGCGTTATTGCCCAAGGAGCGTCGCAGCACCTCGTCCACCGCCTGGAGCACCGCCAGTTTACGCGGTGTAACGGGCAGGACATCCATGCCCAGGGGTTTGTCGTTGAGCGTGACGACAAACCGCGTTCCGCCCATGCTGCGCAACTGGTCCAGCACCAGCGGCCGGTACGCGACCGGCAGCGAACGCAAATAACTGACACTGGCGGTCATCGAATGAGCGAGGCTGCGGGCGCTGGTCACCAGGCCCTCAAGCTGAGTGGCGCGCAGTTGCGACACCCAGATCAGGCTGGACAAGGTCTGGGCGAACAACACCACCAACAGGGTCAGCAGCAGCATCCGTCCCAACAACGAACGGGGCACCGGCAGCCGTCGGGCGAGTTTCCGAAGCCAGTCAGTGACCATTGCTGGCAACCACATTGGCCGCCAATTGATAACCGCTGCCGCGCACCGTACGGATCAGCCGTGGCGGTTTGTCGGTATCGCGCAGACGCTGGCGCAGCCGACTGACCGCCATGTCGACGATCCGGTCCAGCGGCATCAACTCCCGGCCGCGGGTCGCGTTGCCGATGGTGTCGCGGTCGAGGATTTCCTGGGGGTGATCGAGGAACAACTTGAGCAGGGCAAAATCGGCACCGGAAAGGATCACCTCTTCCCCGTCAGCGTGAAACAGCCGATGGCTGACCATGTCAAGCCGCCACTCGTCGAAGGCCAACACTTCGCTGCCCCCACGCTCCTGTCCGAACTGGGCCCGCCGCAGCAAGGCCTTGATGCGCGCCTGGAGCTCCCGCGGGCTGAACGGCTTGCCCAGGTAGTCGTCGGCCCCCAGCTCCAGGCCGATGACACGGTCGGCTTCGTCGGAGCTGGCGGTGAGCATGATGATCGGCACATGGGCCTGGCGCGGGTGCTGGCGAACCCAACGGCACAGACTGAAACCGTCCTCGTCGGGCAGCATCACGTCGAGGATCACCAGGTCGCTCGGCGCTTCGTTCAGCGCCTGGCGAAACCCGGCTCCATCGGGGGTAGTCCGCACCTGGAATCCCGCACGGCTGAGGTAAGTGTCCAGCAGCTCGCGAATCTCCTGGTCGTCGTCGACCAACAAAATCGATTTGTTCACTGAACTCACGGGGCCTCATCCTTGTTGTTTGGGTTGGGGCGGATTATGCCTGATGAGCCGGATCTATAAACACCGCAACCCCTTGTGGGAGCGGGCTTGCTCGCGAAAGCGGCGTGTCAGTCGACGAAAATGTTGAATGAAACACCGCTTTCGCGAGCAAGCCCGCTCCCACAGGGGACTGCATTTCAAATCTTAAACTTGTGCGGACTGCTCCAAGGCCACCCCAGCCCCCATCAGGCCAGAGTATGGTGCGGTGACCAGCCAGACCGGAATCCCCTTGAAGTAATCGCTCATGCAGCCCTTGTCGGCGAAGCAACGGGCGAAACCGCTTTCGAGGAAGAAATCGGCAAAGCGCGGAACCACGCCACCGACGATGTAGACACCGCCGCGTCCGCCCAACGTCAATACGTTGTTGCCAGCCACGCGCCCCAGCCAGCGGCAGAACTGCTCGAGCACTTCCAGGGCGATGGGGTCGCCGGCCAGGCCGGCCGCGGTAATGGATTCGGGGGTATCGAGTACCGGCACATGGCCGTCGACTGCGCAAATGGCCCGGTACACCCGAGGCAAACCGCTGCCGCTCAAGGCGGTTTCGGCGCTGACGTGGCCGATCTCGTTGTAGATGTGCTGCCACAGTTGGGTTTCCCGCGGGCTGCTCAGAGGCAGGTCGACGTGGCCGCCCTCCCCCGGCAACGCGGCGAAACGGCCCTCACCCAGATCCAGCAGCGTGCCGACGCCCAGCCCGGTGCCCGGCCCGATCACCACCGCCGGACGCATCGGCTCCGGGGTGCCTTCGCACACGACCCGATATTCGTCGGGACGCAAACGGGTCATGCCCAGGGCCATGGCCGAGAAATCGTTGACCAGCAACAGCTTCTCCACCTGCAGGGTCCGGCAGAACGCCAGGTTACTCAGGCGCCAGTGATTGTTGGTAAAACGAAACTCATCGCCGCTCACGGGACCGGCCACCGACAGGCACACCGAACCGATGGCGCCCGGCTTCAGGCCCAGGCCGCTCAGGTACACCTGGATCGCATCTTCCGGGCAGGCGTAATCCGCCGTCGCCAGCACCTGGATGTTTTCCAGGGTGTCGTTTTTCCACAGCGCAAAGCGTGCGTTGGTCCCACCGATGTCACCGACCAAAGCCAGTTTCAATTAAGCGTCTCCAGGGCAGAAGTGAAGGCGCTGGCGCCCTGCTCTGCCGAGCTGAACGCCATGCGCATGAAGCCGAACAGCTCGCGACCGGTGCCGATGTTGTTGCCCAACAGGCCCTTGGCAGGTTCGCGTGCGGCGAATTCCTCGGCGTCCACCTTCAGTTCCAGGGTGCCTTTGACGCCATCGACGCGGATGATATCCCCCTCCTGCACCCGAGCCAACGCGCCACCGACATAGGCTTCGGGGCTGACGTGGATCGCCGCCGGGATCTTCCCCGATGCGCCGGACATCCGCCCGTCGGTTACCAGCGCGACTTTGAACCCGCGATCCTGCAGCACTCCCAGGAACGGCGTCATCTTGTGCAGTTCCGGCATGCCATTGGAGCGCGGGCCCTGGAAGCGCATGACCGCGACAAAATCCTTCTCCAGCAACCCGGCCTTGAACGCATCCGCCAGATCCTGCTGATCCTGGAACACCATGGCCGGCGCTTCGACGATCTGGTTTTCCAGGGCCACCGCCGAGACTTTCATTACGCCGCGCCCCAGGTTGCCTTCCATCACGCGCAGGCCGCCTTCGGGAGAGAACGCCCGAGCCACCGGACGCAGGATATTTTCATCGAGGCTTTCGATCGGACCATCGCGCCACACCAGCTTGCCATCCTCCAGGAACGGCTCCTGGGTATAGCGGCTCAGGCCGCGGCCGAGCACGGTGTTGACATCTTCGTGGAGCAGACCGGCTTCCAACAGTTCGCGGATCAGGAACGACATGCCCCCCGCCGCCTGGAAATGGTTGATGTCGGCCTTGCCGTTCGGGTAGACGTGGCTGAGGGTCGGCACCACCTCGGAGAGGTCGGCCATGTCCTGCCAGGTCAGCTGGATGCCCGCCGCCATGGCGATGGCCGGCATGTGCAGGGTGTGGTTGGTGGAACCGCCGGTGGCGTGCAGCGCAACGATGGAATTGACCAGCGCCCGCTCGTCGACGATTTCGCCGATGGGCATGAAGTTACCGCTTTGCTTGGTCAGACGCGTGACCTGGAACGCCGCTTCGCGGGTCAGCGCATCGCGCAACGGCGTGTTCGGGTTGACGAACGAAGCGCCCGGCAAATGCAGGCCCATCACTTCCATCAGCAACTGGTTGGTGTTGGCGGTGCCGTAGAAGGTACAGGTGCCGGGGCTGTGGTAAGACTTCATCTCCGATTCCAGCAGCTCCTCGCGGGTGGCCTTGCCTTCGGCGTAGCGCTGGCGCACGTCGGCTTTTTCCTTGTTGGAAATGCCCGAAACCATCGGCCCGCCGGGCACGAAAATCGTCGGCAAGTGGCCGAAGCGCAGCGCGCCCATCATCAGGCCCGGCACGATCTTGTCGCAAATGCCCAGCATCAGCGCGCCGTCGAACATGTTGTGGGACAACGCCACCGCCGTGGACAGGGCAATCACTTCGCGGCTCGGCAGACTCAGTTCCATCCCGGCCTCGCCCTGGGTCACGCCATCGCACATCGCCGGCGTGCCGCCGGCGAACTGGCCGACCGAGCCGATCTCGCGCAGGGCTTTCTTGATCTGTTCCGGGAAGGTTTCGTAGGGCTGATGGGCCGACAGCATGTCGTTGTAGGAAGACACGATGGCGATGTTGGCGGCGTTCATCATCCGCAAGTGGTGCTTGTCTTCACTGCCGCAACCGGCCACACCGTGGGCGAAGTTGGCGCACTGCAACTTGCCGCGCATCGGCCCGTCGCTGGCTGCACCGCGAATCAATGCAAGGTAGGCCTCGCGCGTGGCGCGGCTGCGGGCGATAAGCCGTTCGGTGACCTCAAGTACGCGGGGATGCATGTGTAGAACTCCAGGCTAACGGGTGTGGCGACCTGATTGTCTATGCTGGTCAAAACCCCTCGGCGCGTTGGGCGACGGACGGTTTGATGACCACTCGGACCAGTTGATTCAGGTCACTCGTTGTAGATAAAACAAAATATTGCCATCAAAAAGGCTTGTTTTCTATTTTTATGCGAATAATCTTGTAATTCCAACAACAAATCGACGGCGGCGCAGTTAATGACTCTTCGAATCGCAATCAATGGTTTTGGCCGCATCGGCCGCAACGTCCTCCGTGCACTGTATACCCAAGGCTACCGCCGCGACTTGCAGATCGTCGCGATCAACGACCTGGGTGACAGTGCAATCAATGCTCACCTGCTCGAGTACGACACCGTTCACGGCACATTCGATGCCGATGTACAGCACGATCATGAAAGCCTGACGGTCAATGGCGACCGCATTTCGGTCAGCGCCATCCGCAACCCGGCCGAACTGCCCTGGGCCGCCGAGAAGATCGACGTGGTGTTCGAATGCACCGGCCTGTTCACCGACCGCGCCAAGGCCGCCGCGCACATCAGCGCCGGCGCCCGCAAGGTGATCATCTCGGCCCCGGCCAAGGGCGCCGACGCCACCGTGGTGTATGGCGTTAACCACGACATCCTGCGCCAGTCCCACCAGATCATTTCCAACGCGTCGTGCACTACCAACTGCCTGGCCCCGGTGGCCCAGGTGCTGCACCGCGAGCTGGGCATCGAAAGCGGCCTGATGACCACCATCCATGCCTACACCAACGACCAGAACCTGACCGACGTCTACCACAGCGACCCGTACCGCGCCCGTTCAGCCACCCAGAACATGATCCCGAGCAAGACCGGCGCCGCCGAAGCGGTGGGCCTGGTGCTGCCGGAACTGGCAGGCAAGCTGACCGGCATGGCCGTGCGCGTGCCAGTGATCAACGTGTCCCTGGTGGACCTGACCGTGCAGCTCAAGCGCGACACCTCGGCCGACGAAGTCAACGCCCTGCTGCGTCAGGCCAGCCAACATTCCAAGATCCTCGGCTACAACACCCTGCCGCTGGTTTCCAGTGACTTCAACCACAACCCGCTGTCATCGATCTTCGACGCCAACCACACCAAGGTCAGCGGCAAGCTGCTCAAGGTACTGGCCTGGTACGACAACGAGTGGGGCTTCTCCAACCGCATGCTGGATAACTGCCTGGCGTTGTGTAACGCCGAGTAAACCACGAACACGACTGAGCCGTTCTGTGGGAGCGGGCTTGCTCGCGAAGAGGGTGGGCCAGGCAACATGGGTGTTGAATGTGAAATCGCTTTCGCGAGCAAGCCCGCTCCCACAGGATTCGGGAGCGGCCCTTGATTCGAGGCTTGACCATTTGCCTAGATGATAAGCATTATCATCTAGGCAAACCGAATCGGGCCCTACCGTGAGTCAATCGCACTTTCACCATGTCTTCCTCGCCCAGCGCATACCGCTGCTGCGCACCCTGGAGCGAATGGTCAACAACCCCAGCACTGCCGAAGACCTGCTTCAGGAAACGTACCTGCGGGTCACCCGTGCGTTGAACGAACGTACGGTCGATCACCTCGAACCCTTCGTCTTCCAGACCGCGCGCAACCTGGCGCTGGATCATTTGCGCGCCCGGCGCATCCAGTCCCGGACGCTGCTGGAAGATGTGCCGGTGGAGGTCGTGAACAATGTGGTCGCCCCTCAGGGCAGCGCCGAAGATGCCGCTCACGCCGGGCAGATGCTCGAACGGCTCAACGCCAGTCTGCAAGCGCTGAGTCCGCGCCAGCAGCAGATCTTCATTCTCAACCGCCTGCAGGGTTACGGTTACCAGGACATCGCCGAACGGTTGGGTGTGTCACTGAGCACCGTGCAAAAGGAACTGAAGCTGATCATGGCGATCTGTATCGGCGTGGCCGAGCGTCACTCCGATAGCTAGCTGCAAGCCACAAGCCCCAAGCGGTAAACTGCGCCACTTGCCGCCCACGACGAGGTCTTACCGTGACAGACTCTCACCGCGCCGCTGAGCCGACGACTCGCCCGGACACCGCCCATGCCATGGAGCAGGCGCTGGACTGGCTGATCCTGTTGGAGAACCCCAGCCAGGAGCAGACACGGCAATTCCAGGACTGGTTGGCGGCCGATCCGCGCCATGGCGAAGCGTTTGTCAGGGCACAGACCATCTGGGACGGCCCGCAGGTACTGGAAAGTGCGCGCCAGTTGCAGGCCCGGCCAAGGGTCACCGCGCTGTCACGTTTGCGTAGCCACTGGAAACCGCTGGCCACAGCGGCCGTGCTGTTCCTGGGCCTGTTCAATTTCAGCGACCTGCCCCTGCGCTTCCAGGCCGATCACCTGACCGTGGTCGGCGAGCGCCAGCGCCTGCAACTGGAGGATGGTTCCAAAGTCCTGCTCAACACCGACTCAGCCTTCTCCAGTACCTTCAACGGACAACGGCACATGGCCCGGCTGTACAAGGGCGAAGCGTTCTTCGAGGTACCGGGCAATCACAGCCTGCCCCTGGAAATCGAAGCCGGCCCGGTCATCGCCAGCGTCAGCGACACTGCATTCGCGATGCGCTATCTCGACGGCGTCACCCAAGTCCAGGTGCAGCGCGGCGATGTGGAATTGCGGGCCAACCGCAACGACACCCATGTACGACTCTCGGCCGGGGAAAGCATCCGCATCGGCCCCAACGGCTTCGATCGCCCGGCGAGGCTCGATGCCGGCACCGATCTGGCGTGGGTCCAGGGACGGCTGGTATTCGAAAATCGATCGCTGGACCAGGTATTGGCCGAACTGCAGCGCTACTACCCCGGCTGGATCATCAATCGCAACGAGCAGTTGGCCCATATCACGGTGACCGGCAATTACCGCCTCGACCAACCGCTGGACGTGGTGCGCTCGCTGGCCCACATCACCTCGGCACGGGTCCAGGAATTCCCAGCCCTGGTCATCCTGAACTGAAGGAGCATTATTTTTACTCGATAGCGTGAGCTGGTTCGTCTCGTTATAGCCAATGCAATTGATTCGCATCTACAGATGCCGATCTGCACCTATAACAGATGCGACACGGAGCGCTATCGATGTCCTCTCGCCTTACTTGCCGGTTCCTCGCCCCTACCCGCACGTTGTCATTGCTGACCGCCGCCATCCTGATGGCCGGCAGCGTCCCGACCGCCCTGGCCGCCACCGCCGCGCAATCGTCGACGCACAACATGGGCGACTACACCTTCACCATCGCCCAGCAACCGCTGGTTTCGGCCCTGAATGCCTTTACCGCGGTCACGGGTTGGCAGGTGGGTCTGTCGGCCGAACTGGCCGAAGGCGTCGCCTCGCCCGGCGTGAACGGTTCGCTATCGCCGGAAAAGGCTCTGGAGCGCCTGTTGGTGGGGACCAACCTCGGCTATCGCAAACTGAGCAGCAACAACGTTGTCCTGGTAAAGAACGACACCGGCAGCGTGCTGAACCTGGAGCAGGTGACCATCAGCGCCACCCGCCAGGAACAAGCCATCACCCGCGTACCCAGCACCGTCACGGTCCATGATCGGCAGGCGCTGGACCGTCACAACGTCAACACCATCAAAGATCTGGTGCGTTACGAACCCGGTGTCTCAGTGGGGGGTGCCGGCCAGCGCGGCGGTATCAGCGGCTATAACATCCGCGGCATCGACGGTAACCGGATCCTGACTCAGGTCGACGGCGTGGAAATCCCCGACAGCTTCTTCAACGGCCCCTACGCCAAGACCCAGCGCAACTATGTCGACCCGGAAATCGTCAAGCGCGTGGAGATCCTGCGCGGCCCGGCCTCAGTGCTGTACGGCAGCAATGCCATCGGCGGTGCCGTCAGTTACTTCACCCTGGACCCGGACGACATCATCAAGCCGGGCAACGACGTCGGCGCCCGGCTGAAAACCGGCTACAGCTCCGCCGACGAGAGCTGGCTCAAGTCCGCCACCGTCGCCGGCCGCAGCGGTGCATTCGATGGCCTGCTGCACTACAGCCAGCGCGACGGTCATGAAACCGAATCCTACGGCAGCCACAACGGCACCGGCCTGGAGCGCACCGCGGCCAACCCGGAAGACGTACGCGCCAACAATGTACTGGCCAAACTGGGCTGGAATTACAACGAAGATTCGCGCCTGGGGCTGGTCTACGAGAAGTACAAGGACGACCGCGACAGCGATCTGAAAAGCGCCTATGGCGGCCCCTATGCCAACGGCCAGCCGGCCATTCCCCCTTTCGTGCTGCCTGGTGGCATGTACCAGTGGCGCACCGGCAACGACACCATCAGTCGCGAGCGCTTCGGCCTGGAACACAGTTTCGCCCTCGACAGCCTGCTGGCCGACCGCGTGAAATGGAGCCTGAACCACCAGATCGCCAAGACCGACCAGAGCACCGCCGAGTTCTATTTCCCCATCACCCGCCAGGTGTTGCGAACCCGGAATACCCTCTATGAAGAAAAACAGTGGATCTTCGACGCGCAGTTGGAAAAAGCCTTCAGCATCGCCCAGACCGACCACGCGCTGACCTATGGCACCACCCTCAAGCAGCAGAAAGTCACTGGCTCGCGCAGCGGCAATGGCGTCTGCCTGGCGGTCGGCGTGGGCTGTCCGACTGTAGGAGCCATCAGCACCCGCGACGTGCTGGCAAAAGCCAGCGACTTCCCGGACCCGACCATCAATACCTATAGCCTGTTCGCCCAGGACCAGATCAGTTGGGAGAAGTGGACCTTCACCCCGGGCCTGCGCTACGACCACACCCGCCTCAAGCCGCACCTCACCGAGGCATTCCTCAGCACCGTTGACCCCACCGGTGGCGGCGAAGTCAGTGACAGCAACAAGACCTGGCATCGCGTCTCGCCCAAGTTCGGCCTGACCTACGCCTTCACCGACCAGTACACCTGGTACGGCCAGTACGCCGAAGGGTTCCGCACACCGACCGCCAAGGCCCTGTACGGGCGCTTCGACAACCCCGACGCCGGCTACAGCGTGGAACCCAACCCCGACCTGGAGCCGGAAAAAAGCAAAAGCTACGAGACCGGCCTGCGGGGGCGTTTCGACGCCGGCTCGTTCGACGTAGCCGTCTTCTACAACAAGTACCGCGACTTCATCAACGAAGATGCAATCACCCCGGGGGCCAATCAGTTGACCTTCCAGAGCAACAACATCAAGCACGCCACCATCAAGGGCGCCGAGGTCAAGGGACGCCTGGACCTGGACGTGTTCGGCGCGCCACAGGGCCTGTATACCCAGGGTTCGGTGGCCTATGCCTACGGTCGCAACAACGACACCGGCCAGCCGATCAACAGCGTCAACCCGCTGACCGGCGTGTTCGGCCTGGGTTATGACCAGGACGATTACGGCACCCTGCTCAGCTGGACCCTGGTCCGGAAAAAGAACCGCGTCGACGACAGCAACTTCAACTCCCCCGATGGCGTCAGCAGCCAGTTCAAGACACCGGGCTTCGGCATCCTCGACCTGACCGGGTTTTACAAAGTGACCGACGACGTCACGCTCAGTGGCGGGCTCTACAACCTGACCGACAAGAAATACTGGCTGTGGGACAACGTGCGCGGCTACGACAGCGTCGGCGAAGCAGCGGTGCTGAACCCCGCCAACCTCGATCGCCTGACCGCGCCGGGGCGCAATTTCGCGGTGAATCTGATCTGGGACATCTGACCCGGTCACTCCGCCAGACGAATCCTTTGCAGGCGAACGCTTGCGCCTGCAAAGGAACCGAGTACCTGCTTTCATTCAAAGGAATATTCATGAGTCCCCAACGTTCCCAACGCCTGAACCAGATCACCCACGAACCGCACAGCAAGCTCGACGCCCTGGTCAAGGCCCACGCGCCGTTCGAAACGCCGGCCAGCTTCGCTCGCTTCGTCGTCGCCCAGTACCTGTTCCAGTCGGAACTGATGGATCTGTACAACGACCCGGAGCTGTCCGCCCTGATTCCCGACCTGCCGGCCCGCTGCCGTGCCGAAGCGGCCAAGGCCGATCTGGCGGACCTTGACACTGAAGTGCCGGCGGCAGTGGCCGGCGCCGTGAAAAACCCGACCCAGGCCGAGGCCCTGGGCTGGTTGTTCGTGTCCGAGGGTTCCAAGCTTGGCGCTGCGTTCCTGATCAAACGCGCCGTGGCCCTGGGCATGAGCGAAACCTTCGGCGCCCGTCACCTCGCCGAACCGCCGGGCGGTCGCGCCGAAGGCTGGAAAACCTTCACCCGGATTCTCGACGGGCTGGCATTGACCGAACAGCAGGAAGCCGAGGCGGACAAAGGTGCGCTGGATGCCTTCAACCGGTTTACCGTGTTGCTGGAGCGGGCTTACACAACTGAACTGGCCTGAACGGTTACCACAACCTGATGTGGAATGCGTTGTACCTGAAACACCGCGCCCGCCCTCGCAAAGCATTTTGATCTATGCTCGAACCCACGTTCCGGAGGGCCTTCGATGACAGACCTGCTCACATCCATGCAAGCCACACTCGGGTTGCCGACAACGCCGGTTCCTTTCATCGCTGAAGGCGCCCTGCCCTCCGCGTTCGACGTCACCGGACTGGCCTGCGCCAGCATCGCCGTTGCCGGCCAGGCCACCGCCGAACTCATCCGTCAGCAAACCGGCCGGCTGCCGCCGGTCGAAGTCGACCGGCGCCTGGCCTCGTTCTGGTTCTCCACCTCCCTGCGCCCCATTGGCTGGAGCGTGCCACCGATGTGGGACCCGGTGGCCGGCGACTACGCCACCGCCGATGGCTGGATTCGCCTGCACACCAATGCACCGCATCATCGTCTTGCCGCGGAAAAAGTCCTCGGCACGTGCCGTGATCGCGACGACATGGCGAGTAAAGTGGCCGGCTGGAACAAGGTCGAACTGGAACAGGCCGTGGTGGACGCCGGTGGCTGCGCCGCCGAAATGCGCTCGTGGCCGGTCTGGCAGACGCATCCCCAGGGCATGGCGGTGAACGCCGAGCCGCTGGTGCATTTGGCTGAATCCGTCGAGGCACGACCTGGACTCTGGCTCGGTTCCGTGGCGCGACCACTGGCGGGCCTCAAGGTGCTGGACCTGACCCGCGTATTGGCCGGTCCCATTGCCAGTCGTTTTCTCGCAGGCCTGGGGGCCGATGTGCTGCGCATCGATCCGCCCACCTGGAACGAACCCGGCGTGGTGCCGGAAGTCACCCTCGGCAAACGCTGTGCTCGCCTCGACTTGCATCGACCTGACGACCGAACCACGTTCGAGGCGCTGCTGAGCGATGCCGACATCCTCCTCCACGGCTACCGCGCCGATGCCCTGGAACGGCTGGGCTACGGCGCCGAAGCCCGCCGGCAGATGGCGCCGGGCCTGATCGATGTCAGCCTCAATGCCTACGGCTGGAGTGGCCCGTGGCAGCATCGTCGTGGCTTCGACAGCCTGGTACAGATGAGCAGCGGCATTGCCGAAGCCGGCATGGGCTGGAAACCGTCGGACAAACCGACACCGCTGCCAGTACAGGCCCTGGACCATGGCACCGGCTACCTCATGGCGGCCAGCGCCATTGTGCTGTTGTCCCGGCGCCTGGAGAAGGGCCAGGGTGGATCGGCACGCCTGTCGCTGGCACGTACGGCGAAGCTGTTGATCGAGCACGGCCCAGGCACCAGCACGGCGCTGCCTGCCGAGACACCCGACGATCAGGGCCTGCTGGTGGAACAGACGCCCTGGGGCCCGGCCCATCGGTTGCAGGTGCCCCTGAAGATAACCGGTTCGCCATTGCAGTGGGCCTATGGGGCGAGCGAGCTCGGCGCCCATAGAGCCCATTGGTAATCCGCCCCCTCCTGATCTGGATCAGCTAACCCGACGGCGAATCGACCTAGGCTGTGACTCTCTTCTGCAGCATTGGAGTCTCGCCATGTCTGACACCCCCGGAAAACTCCGACTCGGCGCCCTGGTCGCACTGGTCGTCGGCTCCATGATCGGCGGCGGAATCTTCTCCCTGCCGCAAAACATGGCCGCCAGCGCCGATGTCGGCGCCATTCTCATTGGCTGGGCAATCACCGCAGTGGGCATGCTGACCCTCGCGTTCGTGTTCCAGACCCTGGCCAATCGCAAACCCGATCTGGACGGCGGTGTCTACGCCTACGCCAAGGCCGGATTCGGCGACTACATGGGTTTCTCATCGGCGTGGGGCTACTGGATCAGTGCCTGGTTGGGTAACGTCGGCTACTTCGTGTTGCTGTTCAGCACCCTGGGCTACTTCTTCCCGATCTTTGGCGAGGGCAATACCGTCGCAGCGGTGATCGGTGCGTCGGTGCTGCTGTGGGCCGTGCATTGGCTGGTCTTGCGAGGGATCAAGGAAGCGGCGTTCATCAACCTGGTGACCACCGTCGCCAAAGTCGTGCCGCTGCTGTTGTTCGTGCTGATCGCGCTGTTCGCGTTCCGTCTCGATATTTTCACCGCCGACATCTGGGGCGTGAACAACCCGGACCTGGGCAGCGTGATGAACCAGGTGCGCAAGATGATGCTGGTCACCGTCTGGGTGTTCATCGGCATTGAAGGCGCGAGCATTTTTTCCGCCCGCGCCGAGAAACGCACGGACGTGGGCAAGGCCACGGTGATCGGGTTCATTACCGTGTTGTTGTTCCTGGTACTGGTGAACGTCTTGTCGCTGGGGATCATGACCCAGCCGGAACTGGCAAAACTGCAGAACCCCTCCATGGCGGCCGTGCTGGAGCACGTAGTGGGTCACTGGGGCGCGGTGCTGATCAGCGTGGGTCTGATCATCTCGCTGCTCGGCGCGCTGCTGTCCTGGGTGCTGCTGTGCGCCGAGATCATGTTCGCCGCCGCCAAGGACCACACCATGCCCGAGTTCCTGCGCCGGGAGAACGCCAACCACGTACCGGCCAATGCCCTGTGGCTGACCAACGCGATGGTCCAGCTGTTCT
The DNA here is from genome assembly GCF_021271205.1 of Pseudomonas uvaldensis. GTDB lineage: Bacteria > Pseudomonadota > Gammaproteobacteria > Pseudomonadales > Pseudomonadaceae > Aquipseudomonas > Aquipseudomonas uvaldensis. The sequence goes on along the minus strand of NZ_JAIWKS010000003.1, from coordinate 608,772 downwards.
TGGTCATCACCCTGTTCTCGGCCAGCACTTACCTGTCACTGATCTACCTCGCCACCTCGATGATCCTGGTGCCGTACCTGTGGTCGGCGGCCTACGCCGTGCTGCTGGCGATGCGCGGCGAGACCTACGAAGGCTTCGCGGCCGAGCGGCGCAAGGATCTGATCATCGGCGCCATCGCCCTGATCTACGCGGTGTGGCTGCTGTATGCCGGTGGAATCAAGTACCTGCTGCTCTCCGCCCTGCTCTATGCCCCCGGCGCGATTCTGTTCGCCAAGGCCAAGCGCGAATTGGGCAAACCGGTTTTCACCTCTGTCGAGAAGCTGATTTTCGCCGCAGTGATCGCAGGCGCCCTCGTGGCCGCCTATGGGCTCTACGACGGCTTCCTGACCTTGTAGCTGGCTGACTGTTTTAACGGGAGGATTTGTAATGACCACGGAAAAAGTGAAGTACGGCGTTCATTCCGAAGCCGGTAAATTACGTAAAGTCATGGTGTGTTCCCCAGGCCTGGCCCATCAACGCTTGACCCCGAACAACTGCGACGAGCTGCTGTTCGACGACGTGATCTGGGTCAACCAGGCCAAGCGCGACCATTTCGATTTCGTCACCAAGATGCGCGAGCGTGACATCGATGTGCTGGAAATGCACAACCTGCTGACCGACATCGTCGCCATCCCCGAAGCCCTGGACTGGATCCTGCAGCGCAAGATCACCGCCAACTCGGTGGGCCTGGGCCTGGTGAATGAAGTCGGTTCGTGGCTGCGCAGCCTGGAGCCACGCCATATCGCCGAGTTCCTGATTGGCGGCGTCTCGGCCGACGACCTGCCAGACAGCTTCGGTGGCAAGACCATCCAGATGTTCCGCGACTTCCTCGGGCACTCCAGCTTCATCCTGCCACCGTTGCCCAATACCCAGTTCACCCGCGACACCACCTGCTGGATCTACGGCGGCGTGACCCTGAACCCGATGTACTGGCCGGCGCGGCGCCAGGAAACCCTGCTGGCAACGGCCATCTACAAGTTCCATCCCGAGTTCACCGACGCCGACTTCCAGATCTGGTACGGCAACCCGGACCTGGACCACGGCAGCGCCACCCTGGAAGGCGGCGACGTGATGCCTATCGGCAACGGCGTGGTGCTGATAGGCATGGGCGAGCGCTCATCCCGCCAGGCCATCGGCCAACTGGCGCTGAACCTGTTCCAGCACAAGGCCGTGGAGCGGGTGATTGTCGCCGGTTTGCCGAAGTCTCGCGCGGCCATGCATCTGGACACCGTGTTCAGCTTCTGCGACCGCGACCTGGTGACGATTTTCCCGGAAGTGGTCAGCCAGATCGTCGCCTTCTCCCTGCGCCCCGATGAGAGCAAGCCCGGCGGCATCGATGTGCGTCGGGAGGAAGGCAGCTTCCTCGACACCGTGGCGGCAGCCCTCAAGTTGCCCGCATTGCGCGTGGTGGAAACCGGCGGCAACAGCTTCGCCGCCGAACGCGAGCAATGGGACGACGGCAACAACGTGGTGGCACTGGAACCTGGAGTGGTGATCGGCTACGACCGCAACACCTACACCAACACGCTGCTGCGCAAGGCCGGGGTGGAAGTCATCACCATCAGCGCCAGCGAGCTGGGACGGGGTCGCGGCGGCGGCCATTGCATGACCTGCCCGATCCTCCGCGACCCGATCGACTACTGACTTTTGCGCCTGGGCCGGTGTTGACCGAACACCGCCCAGGGGATTACCGAAACCCAAGGAGATCCATCATGGCGTTCAACATCCACAACCGTAACCTGCTCAGCCTCGAACACCACACCCCCCGCGAATTGCGCTACTTGCTGGACCTGTCCCGCGACCTCAAACGGGCCAAGTACACCGGCACCGAACAGCAACACCTCAAGGGCAACAACATTGCGCTGATCTTCGAAAAAACCTCGACCCGTACCCGCTGCGCTTTCGAAGTGGCCGCCTATGACCAGGGCGCGAACGTCACTTACATCGACCCCAACTCTTCGCAGATCGGCCACAAGGAGAGCATGAAGGACACCGCCCGCGTGCTGGGGCGCATGTACGACGCCATCGAATACCGGGGCTTCAAACAGGAAATCGTCGAAGAACTGGCGAAGTTCGCCGGCGTGCCGGTGTTTAACGGCCTGACCGATGAATATCACCCGACGCAAATGATCGCCGACGTGCTGACCATGCGCGAGCATGCCGACAAGCCAATCCATGAAATCAGCTACGCGTACCTGGGCGATGCACGGAACAACATGGGCAACTCACTGCTGCTGATCGGCGCCAAACTGGGCATGGACGTGCGCATCTGCGCGCCGAAAGCGTTGTGGCCCCATGACGACCTGGTGCAACGCTGCCATCAGTACGCCGAGGAAAGCGGCGCACGCATCACCCTGACCGAAGACCCGAAAGCGGCGGTCAAAGGCGTGGACTTCATCCACACCGACGTCTGGGTGTCCATGGGTGAGCCGGTCGAAGCCTGGGCCGAACGGATCGAGCAATTGCTGCCCTACCAGGTCAACGCCCAACTGATGAAAGCCACCGGCAACCCACGCACGAAGTTCATGCATTGTCTGCCGGCGTTCCATAACAGTGACACCAAAGTCGGCAAACAGATCGCCGAGCAGTATCCACACCTGGCCAACGGCATAGAGGTCACCGACGACGTGTTCGAATCACCGGCCTGCATCGCCTTCGAGCAAGCGGAAAACCGCATGCACACCATCAAGGCGATCCTGGTGTCGACGTTGGCGGATCTCTGAACCACGCGCCGCCCCCTCTGTGGGAGCGGGCTTGCTCGCGAAAGCGCAGTATCAGCCAACACATCGATAACTGACACACCGCTTTCGCGAGCAAGCCCGCTCCCACAAGGGCATGCGTTGTCAGTTCCATTTTTTGTAGAAGGACAACACCATGCGCATCGTCGTTGCCCTGGGCGGAAACGCCCTCCTGCGTCGGGGTGAGCCCATGACCGCAGACAATCAACGCACCAATATCCGCATCGCCACCGAACAGATCGCCAAGATCCACCCCGGCAACCAGCTGGTCATCGCCCACGGCAACGGCCCGCAAGTCGGCCTGTTGTCGTTGCAAGCCGCGGCCTACACCTCGGTGACGCCTTATCCGCTGGACGTGCTGGGGGCCGAAACCGAAGGCATGATCGGTTACATCATCGAGCAGGAACTGGGCAACCTGCTGGACTTCGAAGTACCGTTCGCGACCCTGCTGACCCAGGTGGAAGTGGACGCCAATGACCCGGCCTTCCAGAACCCGACCAAACCCATCGGGCCGGTCTACAGCCAGGAACAGGCACAGAAACTGGCCGCCGAAAAAGGCTGGGCCATCGCCCCGGACGGTGACAAGTTCCGGCGGGTGGTCGCCAGCCCGCGCCCCAAGCGCATCTTTGAAATCCGTCCGATCAAATGGCTGCTGGAAAAAGGCAGCATCGTGATCTGTGCCGGCGGCGGAGGCATCCCGACGATGTACGACGCCGACGGCAAGCTGCAAGGGGTCGAAGCGGTGATCGACAAAGACCTCTGCTCGGCGCTGCTGGCCGAACAGCTGGAAAGCGATCTGCTGGTGATCGCCACGGACGTCAACGCCGCGTTCGTCGACTTCGGTAAGCCAACCCAGAAAGCCATCGCCCAAGCCCATCCCGACGAAATGGACAAGCTCGGTTTCGCCGCCGGCTCCATGGGACCGAAGGTGCAGGCTGCCTGCGAGTTTGCACGCAACACTGGCAAGGTGGCGGTAATCGGTTCACTCTCGGACATCGACGCCATCGTCCAGGGTACCGCCGGCACCCGTATCGGCACGGCGACACCCGGCATCGCTTATCGATAACAGGAAACTTGCGGGGCAGATCCAGGGTCTGCCCTTCTCCAGGCTTTCAAAGGAGAGATGTTTATGGCCATGTTCCAACCCGGTCACCTGCACATGGAACGCCATGCGCTGAACAAGGACGATTTCAGCTACAACCTGTGCATCGATTATGAAACGGCGCAGGATCCCAAGGAGGGCGAAGGCATGTCGTTCCGCTTGCACGGCACGGTCGAGGACAAGACCGTGGACGAGACGTTCTTCCTCGCCAAGGACCTGGCCTTCGACTTCGCCCGCCACGCCACGCGCATCGCCCAGACATATGGCCTGCCCAAGCACGCCAGCATCGGCTCGATGCACAAGTATTACGATGAAATGTTCGAAGACGTGCGCAAACAACTGGATGTGAAACCGGGGGATCCGGTGCGCCCTGAGCACTTGGCGTAACCCACTTGAAGGTCACGCCGAGCCCTGTGGGAGCGAGCCTGCTCGCTCCCACAAGGGGGATATCGATGTTCTGAATATCGGATTACATCCCGTGCTGTTCGAGTGGCAACTCCCCCACGCTGACCTATGCTCAACGTAGTACCCCCGGGTATTCGTTCAGAGGTCACCGCCATGAACATCAGAACAAAAAGGCGCTTCGCCGTTTTCATCACCTGCGCTGCCACGCTTGCGCTCTATGGCACCGCGGCCTACCGGGTCGAACAGGCCAGGCAACAACCCCGCGAATACGCCAGCTGCAACCTGGAACGCTGTATTCCCCACAACGCGACCCTGAACGCCCTGCGCTGAAGCGGGCTCAGTCGTCCGGCTGATCGGTCTTGAGCCGGTCGCGGAAGGCCTTGGGTGAAATACCGACCCGCCGGCGAAACAGCCGGGTGAAATTGGTCGGGTCGGAAAACCCGAGCATCTCTGAAATCTCGTAGATAGTCAGGCCGGTATAGGTCAACAGTCGCTTGGCTTCCAGCAATTGACGCTCATGCATGATCTGCAACGCCGGTTGCCCTGCCAGCTCGCGGCAGGTGCCGTTGAGGTGCGACACCGAAATGCCCAGGCGATGAGCCAGGTCCTCGACCTTCACGTGCTGGCGATAAGTTTCTTCCACCAACTGGATAAACCCGTTGAGGTATTCCCGGGCCCGCTGTGGACGCTGGGCCTTGGTGCGCCGCTGCATCACCTGGCGACTGACCCAGACCATGATCACGCTGACCAAGGCGTGCATGAGCATTTCCCGGGCCGGTTGATGCCCCAAATATTCGTCCTGCAAGGCACTGAACAGGCTGTTGAGGTATTCGGCGTTGTCCCCGGCCGGATAGCTGTCGGCCTGGGCCAGGATATTGACCGAATGGCCAAGTTGCGCCTGCAAATGCGTCACCAGCGGCGCCGCCAGGGTCACCACGTAACCCTCCACATCCTCGGAAAAACGAAAGCCGTGGACCGACAGTGGCGGCAGGATCTGCACCGTGGGCGGGCTGAGCAGCGCGCGCTGCCCCTCGATTTCCAGCTCCGCTTGTCCCTGGTACACAAACAGCAACTGGCAGAGATCGGCATGCCTGTGCGGTTTGATTTCCCATTGATGCTCGCGGCTGCGCTTGGAAATCGTTTCGCAATGCAGAAGATCCGGCGTCGGCCAATCCTGGCTTTCACCGTAGAGTTTGAACACCGGGATCGAAGGCAGGTCGGTTTTCTTCATAACGAGGATCGGCCTTGGGTTGCGGGCGATAATCGCACCGATTGGCAGAAAGTACAGGAATCGGCTCAGTTTTCCCCTTCAATCGACAGGTCTGCAAGCAAAAAATGCACGTACCAATCATCACCGACCCTGGTCGCGTGCTTCGTGAGAGTCATAACAACAATGAGAACCCTCAAGACCCAAGTCGCCATTATCGGCGCCGGCCCCTCTGGACTGCTGCTTGGCCAGCTATTGCACAATGCCGGAATCGACACGTTGATCCTCGAACGCCAGGCCCCGGATTACGTCCTGAGCCGCATCCGGGCCGGGGTGCTGGAGCAAGGCATGGCCGAACTCCTGCGCAAGGCCGGCGTCGGCCACCGCATGGACGCCGAGGGCCTGCCCCATGACGGTTTTGAACTGGCGCTCAACGGTCGTCGGGTACACATCGACCTCAAGGGCCTGACCGGCGGCAAACATGTGATGGTCTACGGCCAGACCGAGGTGACCCGCGACCTGATGGCCGCGCGCGAAGCGGCTGGCGGCCGCACGCTGTATCAGGTCGACAAGGTCCAGCCCCACGACATCCAGACCGACCACCCCTTCGTTACCTTCGAGCATCAAGGGCAAACCTGGCGCCTGGAGTGCGACTACATCGCCGGTTGTGACGGTTTTCACGGCGTCACCCGGCAGTCGATTCCGGCGGAAAACCTCAAGGTCTTCGAGCGGGTCTACCCGTTCGGCTGGCTCGGCATCCTGGCCGACACGCCACCGGTCCATGAGGAGCTGGTCTACGCCCGCCACGAACGCGGTTTCGCCCTGTGCAGCATGCGCTCCAGGACCCGCACCCGCTACTACTTGCAAGTGCCCGCCGAGGAACAGATAGCGGACTGGCCGGACGACCGTTTCTGGGCCGAACTCAAGCGCCGCCTGCCCAGCGACCTGGCCGAAGCGCTGGTGACCGGTCCTTCCATCGAAAAAAGCATCGCGCCACTGCGCAGCTTCGTGGTCGAACCCATGCAGCACGGGCGCCTGTTCCTGGTGGGCGACGCTGCTCACATCGTCCCGCCCACCGGCGCCAAGGGGCTGAACCTGGCGGCCAGCGATGTCAGCACGCTGTTCGACATCTTGCTCAAGGTCTATCGCGAGGGGCGCGTGGACCTGCTGCGGCAGTATTCGCCCATCTGCCTGCGCCGGGTCTGGAAAGCCGAGCGCTTCTCCTGGTGGATGACCTCGATGCTGCATCGTTTCGACGACGATGCCTTCGGCCAGCGTATCAGCGAAGCGGAGCTGGAATACTTCGTCGACTCCGAGGCCGGGAGAAAAACCATCGCAGAAAACTACGTCGGGCTTCCTTACGAGCCTATCGAATAGCCGCCTACCGATTTACACTGCGGGTTCCGGCCCCGGCGTGACGCCCGCAGGTTTACCTTGAATCACCTCAACACTGCCCAAGCCCAACAACCCGCCATTCACAGCATCCTGATCGCACTGATGCTGGCGATTTTCCTGGGTGCCCTGGACCAGACCATCGTCGCCGTCTCGATGCCTGCCATTTCCGCCCAGTTCAAAGACCTCAGCCTGCTCGCCTGGGTGATCTCCGGCTACATGGTGTCCATGACCGTGGCGGTGCCGATCTACGGCAAGCTCGGTGACCTCTATGGACGGCGCCCGCTGATGCTGTTCGGCATGGGCCTGTTTACCCTGGCCTCGCTCTTCTGCGGACTGGCGCAAAGCATGGAGCAGTTGGTACTGGCGCGGATCGTCCAAGGCATCGGCGCCGGCGGCATGATTTCCGTCAGCCAGGCAATCATCGGCGACATCGTGCCACCCCGCGAGCGGGGTCGCTACCAGGGCTATTTCAGCAGCATGTACGCGGTAGCCAGCGTCGCCGGGCCGGTGCTGGGTGGCTACATGACCGAGTACCTGTCGTGGCGCTGGGTGTTCTGGATCAACCTGCCGCTGGGCCTGGGCGCCTGGCTGGTGGCCCGGCGCACCCTGGTCGGGCTGGCGGTGCCGCAACGTACGCCGATCATCGACTACCTGGGCACCGTGCTCCTGATCATCGGCCTGACCGCGTTGCTGCTGGGCATAACCCAAATCGGCCAGGGATACGCCTGGCACAGCCAGGACGTGCTGGCGTTGCTGGGTGGTGCGGTGGTGGCACTGGCAGTCTTCGTCTGGCATGAGCGCCGGGCAAAGGAGCCCCTGTTGCCAATGCACTTGTTCGTCAACCGCAGCGCGGTGCTGTGCTGGTGCACCGTTTTCTTCACCAGTTTCCAGGCGATTTCCCTGACCGTGCTGGTGCCGTTGCGCTTTCAGAGCGTGACCGGTGCAGGCGCCGACAGCGCAGCGTTGCACCTGTTGCCGCTGGCGATGGGATTGCCCATGGGCGCGTATTTCGCGGGGCGGCGCACATCGGTCACGGGCCGTTACAAACCGATGATCCTCAGCGGCGCCCTGCTCTTTCCTTTCGCCATTCTCGGTATGGCCTTCACACCACCCGGCGCGTTCTGGCTCAGCAGCCTGTTCATGCTGCTCGGTGGCATCGCGTCCGGCATGCAGTTCCCCACCTCGCTGGTGGGCTCGCAGAATTCAGTGCAACAGCAGGACATCGGCGTCGCCACCAGCACCACCAACCTGTTCCGTTCCCTGGGCGGCGCGGTGGGCGTGGCGCTGATGTCGGCGTTACTGCTGGCGTTGCTACAGGACTCCAGCTTTGCCCAGCTCAGCGGTTCGGCGCTGCTGGGCGAAGGACATTCGGGCAACGTCCTGCTGGACGGCCTGAACGCCGCTCCGGGCGAGGCGCAGAACGCCTTGCGCCAGGAGTTGCAGAGCACCTTCCAACACCTGCTGTTGATCAGCGCGGCGGTATCGCTGCTGGGGCTGGCGGCCGCGGTGGCGATGCCCAATCAACTGCTACGTGGGCGGGATGAGAAAGAGCGGTAACCAGGCTTAGCGCAGAAACCCGTGGCGAGGGGTTGTGCAGGGCTTGCTTCTTGTGTGCGGCATTATGCTGTCGCCGCTGTGCCCACCGGGTCGACCACCCCACTCATCCCCTGCTTCATCCTCTTCGCATCGCGGGTGAAACAACGCGACGCCAGGAACAGGAACAGCATGGTCATGAACAACGCCACCGGGATCAGGTACATCGCGTCATGCAAGCCAATGGCCTTGAAGGCCTCGGTCATCTGGTCAACGCCGGCCGCGGCCATGGCGGTGCGGGCGAAATAATCCGACAAGCCACCGACCACCACCGGCCCCAGGCCACCGCCGAGCAGGTACAGGCCGGCGAAGAACAACGCCATCGCTGTCGCCCGCAAGCGCGGTTCCACCACGTCCTGGATCGCTGTGTAGACACAGGTATAGAAGGTGTAGGCAAACAGCCAACCGACGCTGAACACCGCGACGAACACGCCGATTTCAATGCGTCCGGCGTGCAGCGCCCACGCCGTGGTGAGCGTAGAGATCACCAGGCTGAACGCCGCGAACAGCAGGCGACCGTTGGGCACCCTTTGATGAATCTTGTCGGCGATCCAGCCCCCCAGGGTTAACCCGAACAGCCCGGTCACACCGACCATGATCCCCGTGGCAACGGCGGCCTCATGCAATGGCATCAGGAAATAGCGTTGCAGCATCGGCACCAGGAAGGAGTTGCAGGCATAGGTAGCAAAGTTGAAGCACAACCCCGCCAGCACCAGCCACAGGAACGTGGGAATCGCCAGCACCCGACGAATCGGCCGGTCGATTTTTTCCTGGGATACCTGCACGGTTTCCGCCGCGCCGCGCTTGGGCTCCTTGATGAAAAACATGAACACCGCCAGCACCAACCCCGGCACCGCGGCGATAAAGAACGGGGCCCGCCAACTGTCGAAGGCCTTGACCATCGCCCCGATGGTGAAGAAGGCCAACAGCAGCCCGATCGGCAACCCCAGCATGAAGATACCCATGGCCCGCGCCCGGCGGTGGGCCGGAAACAAGTCGCCGATTAACGAGTTGGCCGCTGGCGCATAACTGGCCTCACCAATCCCCACCCCCATGCGCACCACCAGGAATGCCCAGAAGCTGCCCACCAGGCCATTGACCGCCGTCAGCCCGCTCCAGGCCGCCAGCCCCCAGCCCATCAACCGGCTGCGCGAACCGGTATCGGCCATGCGCCCCAACGGCAGGCCAGCGATGGCGTAGACGATGGTGAAGGCCGTACCGATGATGCCAATCTGGAAGTCGCTGAGGCTCCACTCCATGCGAATCGGCTCGATGATGATGGCCGGGATGGTGCGGTCGAAAAAGTTGAACAGGTTGGCCAGGAACAACAGGAACAGAATGCGCCAGGCATTCGCCGCTTGGGTCGAGTTCTGCATGGGTCCGTCTCTTTATTGTTATGGGGCAACGGCGAGGCATCCGGGCCCTGAATCTGCAATCTAGATAGCGCAGCGCGGGCTGTCTCCAATCATTCGCCCCGCTGATACCGGGCCATGGGTGCGGCGGGTTTATTGACGGCAATCAAGTGACTGTGACAATTGCCATCATTTTGCCCAATCCTGATTAAAGATCATCCCTCGCTGGCCGATCCAACATGAATAGATTTACCCGAGCGCTGTCAGGCTGCTGTCCTGAACGCTTGGGCCGACCTTCGCGCCAACCAGGGCGCGAGCTCCCATCAGCGATGGTTCGATGACAACGATTGTCGAGCCGAACAGCTCAGGCATACGCGCACCATGACCTCAAAAAAAACCTCCACTGCGTTATCCGATCTGACCCTGAGCCCGGCCGCCAACGGACCTGAGACCTCAAAGTCCCCGGGTGGCCTGCGCGCCCTGTCGTCCCAGCAGTACCTGTACTTCACCGAAACCAACACCGACCGTATCCTCGATAACCTCGACGGCCTGCGTGACACCGTTTTCCCGCGCCCTGCGCATCTGGTGGACGAGGAAAGCGAACGCGACCAGCAGGAATTCCCGTCGGTGTGCCTGATCGGCCTGGGTCGTTGCGGTTCAAACATTGCCCTGGATGTGGCGGAGCTGGTGTACAACGCCCGCAAGTTCTACCTCAACGAATTCAATGCCGAGGACAAGGGCTACAACGACAAGGGCTACCGGCCTGCACAGTGGATCCGCACCAACCTGCGCCTGGGCACAGGCAAGGCAACCAAGCCGGTGTTCTTGGTGGAGCCTCTGGTCATGCTCGGCGACCTGGACAAGGACATCGCCGGGCGCATCCGCTTCTCGCGCAAGGGCGAAAAAAGCGGCTTCCTGCGTGACTACAGCAAGATGAAAATCATGGACCTGTCGGAGGTTCATGCCGGGGGTGCCGGTAACGCTCCCATCCTCGGCCAGTACCTGGCCAAGATCATCCTGAACAAGGACACCCAGCGCTTTTCCAGCCCTGACTGGAAAATGATCCACTCGTACCTGATCGACAGCTGCGGCATCAAGGCCAACCAGTCGCGCCTGTATTTCTCGATCTTCAGTGCCGGCGGCGGTACCGGTTCAGGCATGGCGTCAGAGTTCGGCCTGGCCCAGCAATACTCCTACATGAACAAGACGTTCGACACCAAGCCGATGGACGAGCATGACAGCAAGAGCGGCCACTCTTTCGTCTTCGAGCCGATCTTCACCAGCGGCATTTGCGTGCTGCCGAACATTTCCGATCACCGCAGCGAAATGTCCGAGGCATTGCACATCAACGCCGGACGCCTGCTGTGCAAATACCTCTCGGAAGAATGGGATTTCTCGTACAACTTCGCCAATGAAGACAGCAGCGAAGCCAGCGTCATGGGCCGTATCCGTCCCTGGAACGCGATGATGCTGATTTCCAACGACATCATGCGCTACGCCGAAGAAAGCGATGACGGCAACATCCAGAACATCGATGTCAATGCCATGGAGAAGCACGCCAACCAGTACATCTCCCAGCAGATCTTCAACATCCTGACGGCCCAGGCCGTCACCACCGACTACGACCAGAACTATTTCCGTCGCGCCGGTATCGATATCGGCGAAACCATCCGCCTGGATGCCAACGACCTGTTCATGAGCCTGGCCGGCCCTGTGGCGATTGCCTACGCCGAATCCGTCGTTCCGGAAACCCCGGCACCCAGCAACGACAAGTTCAAGGTGTTCGATAAAGAGCCGCCACGCCTGAACATCGATGACCTGTTCTTCCGCTCCATCGATCTGCCGCATTTCAACAAGGTGACCCAGGCCATCGAAGGCATCAGCCTGCTGCCGATCGAATCCAAGCGCTACCGGGCTTCGCTGGAGCAGTACAAGAACTCCGGCTACGATGCCGCGGCCCTGCACGACCTGCATTTCTTCAAGAACTGCTCGTCGGTGGTCTCCATCGTCTCGCTGCCCAAGGACTACAAGCTGTCCTATATGGACCTGAACCGGCTCAAGACCCACCTCAACAGCCTGTTTCCCAATACCACCCTCAAGCGCTATGCCCTGGTGATCGGCGCCTCGGCCAACCTGTCGCTGACCACCCTGATCGCCAAGAGCCCATGCCTGTCGGACGATTTCCTGACGCTGATCGTGGCCTTCATCAAGCGCTGCTTCGCCCGCAACCCGTATCGCTTCGACGACACCCTGGACAACTCGATCCTGGACTTCATCATCAACGAAGACTTCGACGAGGAACGGATCGACGACCTGCTCAACGAATTCGAGAACCCGGCAAAGATCCTCGACACCAACTGGTATGCGATCAAGCCGATGTACGAAAAGAAATACCGCGAGCTGATCAGCGACAAGGAGAAGTTCGTGTCGATCAACGATATCCGCCTGTCGCGGGACTGCGTGAAGAAGGCCATCAAGTACCTGCGCGAGATCTACCGGCACCGCATTGGCAAGACCAAGGTTATTTCCCTTAATAACCACACGGGGCGGACTTACTGAGCCCGGCACGACACCGCGTCGCCCCTTTCGCGAGCAAGCCCGCTCCCACATTGAACGGAGTTCTTCCAAGAAGAACGCGGTCCTTGTGGGAGCGGGCTTGCTCGCGAAGAGGCCTTGAACACCCCACCAATACAACATTCAGAAACAATTAAGCAGCCCACCGGCTGCTCAATAAACTGTTCCCGTTACGTATACGTCACCCTCCCCTGTGGCGTTTCACCACGGCACGGCGCCATCACGCTACTCAGCTACACACTTCCTCTCACTCAATAAGCGCACTTATTTGGTGCATCGATCATTTCGACGCCCTTTCCTGGATCAGGATCCAGGGAGAAACCACCACCGCCCAGAGCAGCGGATCGCGCTCCACGTAATACAGCGCCCGCGTTTCAGACAGCTTGGCGACATGCCCGGCGGCCAGCCAGGCGGCGACTTTGTCCCCTTCGTCCTGGGCCACGGCCTCGGCGGCGGCGATCAAATCCAGTGCCGGGTCGACCCACAATAGGGCACCCTTGGCAAAGAACGGTTCCAGCTCCTTCCAGGTAATGGAGGCCGTTTCACCAAGCAGCTTGGCATAGAGGGTGCTAGGTTCTTGATTCATGGGCACTGTCCGGAAAAGAAATCGGCGCGAATGATAACGTCGGTGGTCCGGCAGAAAAACCCGGTAGCAACAGGAGTGACCATTGAAAAGAAACAGCATTGCCAGGGATTGCCGATCAGACCGGACACCGCCCGCCGCTTTTCTGTCTTTTTCTTTCAATAAAGCGACACCCTCTGATTTTGTCCCCAAGCGCCAGCTTCCCTTGCCAACAACGGGCGCTCTACACTGTACCGGTACAGTTGCCGGGGGCATTTTCCGTGGGGATATCCAGCATATCTGACCCGGTTCTGCCGCTGCGGCGCCAGGACTATAAAAACTACAACAGCATGAGTGGAGCACTATGACTAAGGCTACTAAGCAGATTTCCAAACTGTTTGCCGCTATGGTTCTGGCTGGGGTTGCCAGCCATTCGTTCGCCGCCGACACCATCACGATCGGCATCGCCGGTCCGAAGACGGGTGCAGTCACCCAATACGGCGACATGCAATTCGCTGGCGCAAACCAAGCCGTCAAGGACATCAACGCCAAGGGCGGCGTCGATGGCAAGATGCTCGAAGTCAAGGAATACGACGACGCCTGCGACCCTAAACAGGCCGTTGCCGTGGCGAACAAAGTGGTCAACGATGGCGTCAAGTTCGTCGTCGGCCACCTGTGCTCCAGCTCCACCCAGCCAGCTTCGGACATCTACGAAGACGAAGGCGTGATCATGATCACCCCGGCCGCCACCAGCCCGGACATCACCGCCCGTGGTTACAAGATGATCTTCCGCACCATCGGCCTGGACAGCGCCCAGGGTCCTGCCGCCGGCAACTACATCGCCGACCACGTCAAGCCGAAAGTCGTGGCTGTCCTGCACGACAAGCAGCAGTACGGTGAAGGTATCGCCAGCGCCGTGAAGAAAACCCTCGAAGCCAAAGGCGTGAAAGTGGCCGTGTTCGAAGGCCTGAACGCCGGCGACAAGGATTTCTCCTCGATCATCCAGCGCCTCAAGCAGAACAATGTCGACTTCGTCTACTACGGCGGCTACCACCCTGAACTGGGCCTGATTCTGCGTCAGTCCAAGGAAAAGGGCCTGAAAGCCAAGTTCATGGGGCCTGAAGGCGTCGGCAACGAGTCCATCGCCCAGATCGCCCAGGACGCTTCCGAAGGCCTGCTGGTGACTCTGCCGAAGTCCTTCGATGCCGACCCGGCGAACAAGGCCGTCGTCGATGCCATCAAGGCCGACGGCAAGGATCCAAGCGGTCCGTTCGTGTTCCCAGCCTACTCCGCCGTCCAACTGATCGCCGAAGGCATCAAGGCCGCCAAGAGCGACGACACCGCCAAGGTCGCCGAGACCATCCACAAAGGCACCTTCAAGACGCCGACCGGCGACCTGTCGTTCGACGAGAAGGGCGACCTGAAGGACTTCAAGTTCGTGGTTTACGAATGGCATTTCAACAAGCCGAAAACTGAAGTCTCCCCTCAGTAAGCCAGGCATTACTGGTCAACAAGCCCACTGTGCAAGCAGTGGGCTTTGTTTTACGAGGTTTATGGGCCAGGCACCCGCGATCCGGGCGCTGGTTCACCTGAAAATCTTAAAACCGTCACCAGCGGTTCGCTGGCAAACGCTTGGAGCAAATGTGATCAGAGAACACAGCACCGGGCCGGAACATGACTCCACCAGTGAAATGCGTATCGGGTTTTTAGGAGCGCTGTAATGCCTGAGATCTATCATTTTTTCCAACAGCTGGTTAATGGCCTGACCATTGGCAGCACCTATGCCTTGATAGCCATTGGCTACACAATGGTTTACGGCATCATTGGAATGATTAACTTCGCCCATGGCGAGGTCTACATGATCGGTTCCTATGTGGCCTTCATTGCCCTTGCCGGGCTGGCCATGATGGGTATCGATTCACTGCCGCTGTTGATGACCGCCGCGTTCGTGGCATCGATCATCGTAACCAGTGCCTACGGCTACAGTATCGAACGCGTTGCCTATCGCCCCTTGCGTAGCAGCAACCGGTTGATCCCGCTGATTTCCGCCATCGGCATGTCGATTTTCCTGCAGAACACCGTATTGCTGTCCCAGGACTCCAAGGACAAATCGATTCCCAACCTGATCCCGGGGAGCTTCTCCTTCGGCCCGGGCGGCGCCGAAGAAGTGCTGGTGTCCTACATGCAGATCCTGGTGTTCGTCGTGACCCTGGTCGCCATGCTCGGGCTGACCCTGTTCATCTCCCGTTCCCGCCTTGGCCGCGCCTGTCGCGCCTGCGCCGAGGACATCAAGATGGCCAACCTGCTGGGCATCAACACCAACAACATCATCGCCCTCACCTTCGTCATCGGGGCCGCGCTGGCGGCTGTCGCCGCGGTACTGCTGAGCATGCAGTATGGCGTGATCAACCCGAACGCCGGTTTCCTGGTGGGCCTCAAGGCCTTCACCGCGGCGGTCCTGGGTGGCATCGGCAGCATTCCGGGCGCGATGCTCGGCGGGCTGGTGCTTGGGGTAGCCGAAGCGTTCGGCGCCGATATCTTTGGCGACCAGTACAAGGACGTCGTGGCGTTCGGTCTCCTGGTCCTGGTCCTGTTGTTCCGGCCGACCGGCATCCTGGGCCGTCCGGAGGTTGAGAAAGTATGAACAAATATCTTAAACAGGCGCTGTTCAGCGCCGCGCTGGTCTGGGCCGTGGCCTTCCCCGTGCTGGGCCTCAAGCTGAGCATCGTCGGGGTCAACCTCGAAGTGCACGGCACCGGTCCCCTGACACTGGGCGTGATTGCCCTGTGCTCGGTACTGATGTTCCTGCGGGTGCTGTTCAGCCAACAGGTCGGCACGCTGCTGCGTTCCAACCGCGGACCGCTGGTTTCACCCAAGGTCAGCCAGTTCCTGACACTGCCACGCACCCAGCGCCAGATCATCATCGGCCTGATCGTGGTTGCCCTGGTCTGGCCGTTCTTCGGCTCCCGGGGCGCGGTGGATATCGCCACGCTGATCCTGATTTATGTCCTGCTGGGACTGGGCCTGAACATCGTGGTCGGCCTGGCCGGGCTGTTGGACCTGGGCTACGTGGGTTTCTACGCGGTCGGTGCCTACAGCTACGCGCTGCTGTCCCATTATTTCGGCCTGAGCTTCTGGATCTGCCTGCCGATCGCCGGCTTGATGGCGGCCACCTTCGGCTTCCTGCTGGGCTTCCCGGTGCTGCGGCTGCGGGGCGACTACCTGGCCATCGTGACCCTGGGCTTCGGCGAGATCATCCGCTTGTTCCTGCGTAACCTCACCGACCTCACCGGCGGCCCCAACGGCATCAGCAACATTCCCAAGCCGACGTTCTTCGGTCTGAGCTTCGACCGCACCGCGGCCGAGGGCATGCAGACCTTCCACCAGTTCTTCGGGCTGACTTACAACCCGGTGAGCAAGGTGGTGTTCCTCTACCTGGTCGCACTGCTGCTGGCCCTGGCCGCGCTGTTCGTCATCAACCGCCTGCTGCGCATGCCCATCGGTCGCGCGTGGGAAGCGTTGCGTGAAGACGAAATCGCCTGCCGCGCACTGGGTCTCAATCCGACCGTGATCAAGTTGTCAGCCTTTACCCTCGGCGCCGCATTCGCCGGTTTCGCCGGCAGTTTCTTCGCCGCCCGTCAGGGCCTGGTGACGCCGGAGTCCTTCACCTTCATCGAGTCGGCGATCATCCTCGCCATCGTGGTGCTGGGCGGTATGGGCTCGCAGTTGGGTGTGATCCTGGCCGCGATCGTGATGATCCTGTTGCCTGAAATGATGCGTGAATTCAGCGAATACCGCATGTTGATGTTCGGCGCCTTGATGGTGCTGATGATGATCTGGCGTCCTCAAGGTCTGCTGCCTATGCAACGCCCCGAACTCAAACTAAGAGCGGAGCCGCACAAATGAGCCGCGAGATCCTCAAAGTTGAAAATCTGAGCATGCGCTTCGGCGGCCTGCTGGCGGTCAATGGCGTGGCCCTGACCGTGAAAGAAAAACAGGTCGTGGCACTGATCGGGCCGAACGGCGCGGGCAAGACCACCGTGTTCAACTGCCTGACCGGTTTCTACCAGCCTACCGGCGGCACCATCCTGCTCGATGGCGCGCCGATACAGGGCCTGCCGGGCCACAAGATCGCCCTCAAGGGCGTGGTGCGCACCTTCCAGAACGTGCGGCTGTTCAAGGACATGACGGCGATCGAGAACCTGTTGATCGCCCAGCACCGGCACCTGAACACCAACTTCTTTGCCGGCCTGTTCAAGACCCCGTCGTTCCGCAAGAGCGAGCGCGAGGCAATGGAGTACGCCGAGTACTGGCTGGAAAAGGTCAACCTCAAGGAATTCGCCAACCGCACCGCCGGCACCCTGGCCTACGGTCAGCAGCGTCGCCTGGAAATTGCCCGCTGCATGATGACCCGCCCGCGGATCCTCATGCTCGACGAACCGGCCGCCGGTCTGAACCCGAAGGAAACCGAGGACCTGAAAGCCCTGATCAGCGTGCTGCGTGAAGAGCACAACGTCACCGTGCTGCTGATCGAGCACGACATGAAGCTGGTCATGAGCATTTCCGACCACATCGTCGTGATCAACCAGGGCACGCCTCTGGCCGACGGCACGCCGGAGCAGATCCGCGACAATCCTGAAGTGATCAAAGCCTACCTGGGGGAAGCGTAAATGCTGCAGTTCGAAAACGTTTCCACTTTCTACGGCAAGATCCAGGCCCTGCACAGCGTCAACGTGGAAGTTCGCCAGGGCGAAATCGTCACGTTGATCGGTGCCAACGGCGCCGGCAAGTCCACTCTGCTGATGACGCTCTGCGGTTCGCCCCGGGCCCACAGCGGCAGCATCCGCTACATGGGTGAGGAACTGGTAGGCCAGGACTCGTCGCATATCATGCGCAAGAGCATCGCCGTCGTGCCGGAAGGCCGTCGGGTATTCGCCCGGCTGACCGTGGAAGAAAACCTCGCCATGGGCGGATTCTTCACCGACAAGGGCGACTATCAGGAACAGATGGACAAGGTGCTGCACCTTTTCCCACGCCTGAAAGAGCGCTTTACCCAGCGTGGCGGCACCATGTCCGGTGGTGAACAGCAGATGCTCGCCATTGGCCGTGCGCTGATGAGCAAGCCCAAGCTGCTGCTGCTCGACGAGCCGTCCCTGGGCCTGGCGCCGATCATCATCCAGCAGATCTTCGACATCATCGAACAGCTGCGCAAGGATGGCGTGACGGTGTTCCTCGTGGAGCAGAACGCCAACCAGGCATTGAAAATCGCTGACCGTGCCTATGTGCTGGAAAACGGCCGGGTGGTGATGCAAGGCACCGGTGAAGCGCTGCTGACCGACCCGAAAGTGCGCGAGGCCTACCTGGGCGGCTGAGCGGTTGCGGTAAACCCAAAAAAACGGCCTTCGGGCCGTTTTTTTGTCTGGGCCACTCGCCACAGGGTTGCGCGTATTTAAAAATAAAGAGGCCCAGGGAATGTTGTCGATCGATCACCTGATCGCCAAGCGCTACGCCCACTGACTGCGACTGGAACGCCTGTGGAGCGGGCTATCGCTGTAGCCGATCCAGCACCTCGCCACTGCGCTTGAACCAATCGATCAGATAGTCGGCCAGCACCTGGGTGCGCTTGGGCAGGCCGCCCTGGTACGGGTGGACCAGGTACATCGGCATGCGCCGGGTCTGGTAATCGTGCAGCACATTGCGCAGGCGCCCGTCGGCCAGTTCTTCATGCAGCAGGTAGGATGGCAGCCGGGCAATTCCGGCACCGGCCAAGGCCGCTTTTTTCAACAAGCTGTAGTGATTGCTGGCGAACGGCCCGCAGACACGCACCCGCAGCAGCTCATGCCGTTGGTGGTACAGCCATTCCTCGCGGCCGCTGTAATGGCTGTTGAGCAGGCAACGATGTTCGGCCAGCGCCTGGGGCGTCTGGGGTTCGCCGTATTGATCGAGATAGGCCGGGCTGGCGCAGGTCATCTCATGCCAGGCCAGCAGCGGTCGCGCCACTAGCCGTTCATCGATGGCGGCATCGGAACGGATCGCCAGGTCGAAACCATCCCGGGACAGATCGCGGTAGCCGTTGTTGAGTTCCAGTTCGATCTGCACGTCGGGATAGGTGCGGGCAAATTCCGTCAACAGCCCATCAAAGAAGGTTTCCCCCAGCGAAACCGGAACCGTCATGCGCACCGGACCGCAAATGTCATCCTTCAACCGGGCCAATGCCTGACGCGCACGCTCCACCTGCACCAGCAATGCCTGGGCCTGGGGCAGCAACGCCGCCCCCGCCGCCGTAAGACTCAGGCGTCGCGTGGTGCGCTGCAACAACACCACCGAAAAACGGCTTTCCAACAGACTGATGCGCTTAGACAACTGCCCCTTGCTGCACCCCAACTGCTGGGCGGCCAGAGTAAAACTACCCGCCTCGATCAACACGGCGAACGCCGCCAGGTCATCCATTTCGCTCATTGGATTGTTTCCAGATGAAAACCAAAGGTTGCCTATTAGCATGATTATCAGCGTAAAGAATCCTTCTAGACTGAAAAACTCGTTCAACCCAGTGAGGAATCCCCATGAAAATCCTGTTGATCGGCGCCAACGGCACCATTGGTTCGGCCATCGCTAACGAACTGTCGCCGCGTCACGAAATCGTCCGCGTCGGCCGCCACAGCGGTGACTTGCAAGTGGACATCAGCGACAGCACCTCGATTCGCGCCCTGTTCGAAAAGACCGGGCGCTTCGATGCGCTGGTCTGCGCGGCGGGCAATGTCACCTTCGCCCCCTTGGGCGACATGACGGAGGAAAGCTTTGCCCTCGGCCTGACAGACAAGCTGATGGGCCAGGTCAACCTGCTGCTGATCGGCCGGGAATTCGCCAATGACGGAGCCTCCTTTACCTTCACCAGTGGCGTGCTCAGCCATGACCCGATCAAGAGCGGCGCCTCGGCGGCCTTGGTCAACGGCGCTCTGGACAGTTTCGTCCGCGCAGCAGCCATCGAGTTGCCAAGAGGCTTGCGAGTCAACTCGGTGAGCCCGAACGTGCTGCTGGAGTCCATGGACAAGTACGCTCCCTATTTCCGCGGCTACAAACCGGTGGCCGCCGCCGACGTCGCATTGGCCTACGCCAAGAGCGTCGAAGGCCTGCAAACCGGCCAGACCTTTCACGTCGGTTAAATAAGAGCTCGCCTACGGGTTGTGGTGTAGGACCAGTCTGAGTAACGTGGCGGCACCTGTCTGGAGACCCAATGATGCGTGCCGCCCGTTCCGTTCTGCTTGTTGCCCTCCTACCACTCTTCGCCGGCTGCCAATTGCTCGACGGCACCCGCCAGAGCGCTTCCCACGCTGGCCAGATGCGCATGCAGGGCGAGCTCACCGCGGCCGATGGCAAGCTGATTTTCCAGCCGTGCCAGGAACAACGTCGCTACCTCGTCAATGACAGCGGCGCTACCAGCGTGCTGCAACAAGCCGCGACCCTGGCCAATGACCAGGGCAAGCTGTTTGCCGATATGCGAGGCCCTATTGTCTCCAGTGCAGCGGCCGGTACGGACAGCCAGTTCAACGTAGAGCAACTGTATCGCCTGGAGCGTTCAAGCACGGCGTGCGATGACGAGAACTTCAAGCGGCTAGTCCTGCGCGCCGCCGGCCATGGCCCCGAGTGGAGCCTCAACGCCAGCGGCAAGGGCATGGTACTGGAGCGTGAAGGCCAACCGACACTGGCGGTGCCCTACCTGGAAGAGCAATTGGGTGATGGCCGCTTCAACCTCAGCACCGAAGCCAACGGCCAGACAGTCGAACTTTGGGTCGCACCGCAACGCTGCGTCGATCCCGTCACCGGAAGCGTCCAGCACATGAGCGCCGAAATCCGGGTCAACGGCCAGGTCCAGCGCGGCTGCGCCTACTTCGGCGGTGCCCGCGACGACTGATTCGACGAGCGACCGTTTTAACCTCACGGGCGTTGCGGATTGCAGCTTATAATCACCGGTTTGAACGCCCTGGCGCAGTTGTGCGCCCCGCGAACCGGATCCCGTCATGTTACGAATCACCGAACTCAAGCTGCCGATCGATCATCCCGAAGAAGACCTGCGCGCTGCCATCGTGCAGCGCCTGGGCATCACCAACGATGATCTGCTCGACTTCACCCTGTTCAAGCGCAGCTACGACGCGCGCAAGAAATCCTCCGAGCTGTGCTTCATCTACACCCTCGACCTGACGGTGCGCGATGAGGCCGGCCTGCTGCGCAAGTTCGCCGATGACCGTAACGTCAACGAAGCACCGGATGTCAGCTACAAAATGGTCGGCCAGGCACCGGCGGACCTGAGCGAGCGGCCGATTGTGGTGGGTTTCGGCCCATGCGGGATCTTCGCAGCGCTGTTGCTGGCGCAGATGGGTTTCAAGCCGATCATCCTCGAGCGCGGGCCTGAAGTCCGCCAGCGCACCAAGGACACCTGGGGCCTGTGGCGCAAAAGCGTGCTCAACCCTGAATCCAACGTGCAATTCGGCGAAGGTGGCGCGGGGACGTTCTCCGATGGCAAGCTCTACAGCCAGATCAAGGACCCGAAGTTCCTCGGTCGCAAAGTGCTGCACGAGTTCGTCAAGGCCGGCGCGCCGGAAGAAATCCTGTACGTCAGTAAGCCGCACATCGGTACGTTCCGTCTGACAGGCGTCGTGGAAAACATGCGAGAGCAGATTCGCGCCTTGGGCGGCGAAGTACGCTTCCAGCAGCGGGTAACCGACGTCCTGATCGAAGAAGGCCAACTGGTCGGCGTGGAACTGGCCAGCGGCGAACGGCTTTACTCCCGGCACGTCATCCTGGCCTTGGGCCACAGTGCCCGCGACACGTTCCGCATGCTCCACAGCCGTGGCGTGTACATGGAAGCCAAGCCGTTCTCGGTGGGTTTCCGCATCGAACACCCACAGTCGCTGATCGACAGTGCGCGCCTGGGTAAATACGCCGGCCATCCGAAACTCGGCGCCGCCGACTACAAACTGGTGCACCACGCCAGGAACGGTCGTTCGGTGTACAGCTTCTGCATGTGCCCGGGCGGGACCGTGGTGGCGGCCACCTCCGAGCCGAATCGCGTCGTCACCAACGGCATGAGCCAGTATTCGCGCAACGAGCGCAATGCCAACTCCGGCATTGTTGTCGGCATCACCCCGGAAGTGGACTACCCCGGCGGACCGCTGGCCGGGATCGAGCTTCAGGAACGCCTGGAATCCCACGCCTTCGTGCTCGGTGGCAGCAACTACGAGGCCCCGGCGCAATTGGTGGGTGACTTCATCGCCGGCAAACCGTCCACCGCCCTGGGCAGCGTCGAGCCCTCCTACAAGCCAGGGGTCTCGCTGGGTGACCTGGCGCTGGCCCTGCCGGACTTCGCCATCGAGGCCATCCGCGAAGCCCTGCCGGCGTTCGAGAAACAGATTCGCGGCTATTCGCTGCATGACGCCGTATTGACCGGCATCGAAACCCGTACTTCGTCCCCACTGCGCATTACTCGCAACGAATCGTTGCAGAGCCTGAACGTGAAGGGCTTGTTCCCGGCGGGTGAAGGCGCCGGTTATGCAGGCGGGATCCTGTCGGCAGGCGTGGACGGGATCCGGATTGCCGAGGCGGTGGCGCGGGATCTCCTCGGCCTCAAGACCTGACACCAACCTTTGCGGGAGCGAGCCTGCTCGCGATGGCGGTGGATCAGTCAGACATTATTTGACTGCTCTGCCGCTATCGCGAGCAGGGCTCGCTCCCACAAGGGGCGGCAGCGTTTTCAAGCTCAAATCCCCGCCCGCAACACACTCTCCGGCAGCGCCTCCCCGCGCTCTACGCTCGCCGCCACTGCATCCATCAATCCGCTCAACTCGTATCCCTGTGCCTTGAGCCAGGCCGGATCGTAATAGGTCGTGGCATAACGCTCGCCGCCATCGCACAGGATCGCCACGATCGATCCCGACTCCCCTTTATCCTTCATCCGCTTCGCGGCGATCAGCGCACCGATCAGGTTGGTGCCGCTCGACCCGCCGACCCGCCGACCCAGGCGTTGCGCCAGGTAATGCATGGCGGCCAGCGATAAAGCGTCCGGTACCTTGACCATTGCATCGATGACCTTGGGCAGGAACGACGCCTCGACCCGTGGACGGCCAATGCCTTCGATCCGCGAACCGCACTCCAGGCGCAGGCTTGCATCGCCGCTGCGGTAGTAGTCAAAGAACACCGAGCGCTCAGCGTCGGCACACAGCACCCGGGTGCAATGCTGGCGATAGCGCACGTAGCGCCCCAGAGTCGCGGTGGTGCCCCCGGTGCCAGGGCTGGAGATCAACCAGCTGGGCTCCGGATGCCGCTCGAAACGCATCTGCTGGAAAATCGACTCGGCGATGTTGTTATTGGCCCGCCAGTCCGTGGCGCGTTCGGCGTAGGTGAACTGATCGATGAAATGCCCGTCATGCTCACGCGCCAGTCGCTCGGACTCGGCGTAGATCTGCGTAGGATCCTCCACCAGATGGCTCTGGCCTCCGTAGAAAGCGATTTGTGCGATTTTTTCCCGAGAGGTGGTTGCTGGCATCACCGCGATGAAGGGCAGGCCCAGCAGCCGGGCGAAATAGGCTTCGGAAATCGCCGTCGATCCGCTGGACGCCTCGATCACCGGCGCGCCGGGCTTGAGCCAGCCGTTACACAACGCGTAGAGAAACAGCGAGCGAGCCAGGCGGTGCTTGAGGCTGCCGGTGGGATGGCTGGATTCATCCTTGAAATACAGCTCGATGCCCGAAAAGCCAGGCAGTGGCAACGGGATCAGGTGGGTATCGGCGCTGCGCTGGAAGTCGGCTTCAATGATGCGAATCGCTTCGCGTGCCCACTGGCGGGGGTCGTTCATGTGTTTTCTCGCAGATCGGTTCGACGCGGGGAAGCCTGACGGCCAGGCACAACGCATATTCGGAAAAGCCAGTCCCAAGCTTAGGAAAAAAACTACATCGCGCACAGGTACAGCTAAGGTCCAATATGCCCGGCAACTGCCCGAGCGAACCTCAGGCGCCGTAACGTCATATAACAAAAAAGAATATAACTTTTGTTTTAACAACTAACGGTACGGGTTAGGGTGTGACCACTTTTTGATTGACGACATGGAGAGCGATCTTGCCTCTACGTAATTCTCTGACACGTTTTTTTCAGTTGGAAGCCGCCAGCGGCCTGCTGCTGATCGCCGCTGCCGTACTGGCCCTGATCATCAACAACTCGCCCCTGTCCTGGCTGTACGGCGGCCTGCTGGACACCCCCGTAGTGGCCCAGGTCGGCGCGCTGAAGATCGCCAAGCCCCTGCTGCTGTGGATCAACGATGGTCTGATGGCGATGTTCTTCCTGCTCATCGGGCTAGAGGTCAAGCGCGAGGTACTCGACGGCCAGTTGTCAAAACCATCGCAGATCGTCCTCCCGGGCGCCGCAGCCATCGGCGGCATGGTGGTGCCTGCTCTGATCTACTGGTTTCTCAACCGCGACAATCCTGCGGCCCTTTCGGGCTGGGCGATTCCAACGGCCACCGACATCGCCTTCGCCCTGGGGGTCCTGGCGCTTCTGGGCAAACGCGTACCGGTGTCGCTCAAGCTGTTCCTGATGACCCTGGCGATCATCGACGACCTCGGCGCCATTATCATCATCGCGATCTTCTACTCGGGCGCCTTGTCGACGCTCTCGCTGATGCTGGCAGCGGCGTGCATCGCCGTGCTGGTGGCAATGAACCGAATGGGAGTGGTCAAGCTTGGTCCCTACATGGTCGTAGGCCTGATTCTCTGGGTTTGCGTGCTCAAGAGTGGTGTGCACGCCACGTTAGCCGGCGTCACCCTGGCATTCTGCATTCCACTGCGCACGAGAAACGCCGAGACCTCGCCGCTGTTGTCCCTGGAGCATGCCCTGCATCCCTGGGTCGCGTACGGCATCCTGCCGCTGTTCGCCTTTGCCAATGCCGGCCTGTCCCTGAGCGGTGTCACCGTCGAGAGTTTCACCCATCCCGTGCCGATGGGCATCGCCATCGGCCTGTTGCTGGGCAAGACCGTCGGTGTGTTCGGCCTCACCTGGCTAGCGGTGAAAGCCGGTATCGCCGGCCTGCCCGCCGGCGCCAACTGGGGTCAGATACTGGGGGTGGCGATTCTGTGCGGCATCGGATTCACCATGAGCCTGTTCGTTGGCTCCCTGGCGTTCGAGCCCGGCGCAAGCCAGTACGCCGGCATGGATCGGATGGGCATCCTCACCGGCTCGATCCTCGCGGCAGTGCTGGGTTACGGGGTGACCGCAGCGGCCAGCCGCAAGCACAAAGCCTTGTCCTGACGCATCCTTGAAGACCGATCGCTACGCCTTTTCGCGGCGTAGCGATCCCTCACCCGGTCGATTCGCCCCCTCAAGATCAGACGTTCCAGCAAAGCAGTCCGACAATGCTCGGCAAGCGACCACCGAACGCCCCTGGCCACCGGGTCAGCGTCCGTCCCGCACGAATAGACCATGACCTTCGGCCAATTCAACGAAGGGCATAAAAAAACCCCGATCAGTCACCTGATCGAGGTTTTTCCTTCCCGCTGCGCTTAGTGCGTAACGCGGCTCACACCGTTCACGGTGGCGATACGAACCCGCTCGCCCACACGGAACACTTCGTTTTCCTGAACCTCTTGCACGTAGGCGCGCATGCTGCCGTCGTCTTCGCGAACAGTGATTTCCACACCCTGGGTGCGGGTCAGGCCTTCTTCGGTGGCGGAGCCGATCAGGCCACCGGCCACGGCGCCAATCACCGCGGCGACAATACTGCCGCGACCGCCACCAATGGCGCTGCCGCCGACACCACCGACCACCGCACCGGCGGCACCGCCGATCGGGGTCTTGGTGCCTTCGATCTTGACCGGACGCAAGGCTTCGATGGTCCCCATGCGAATCGTCTGCACGCGACGCGCTTCGTCACGGGAATAGGAGTCACCGGTCAGGCTCGACTGACAACCAGTGAGCAACATCGCCATCGTGGAAAAGGAAGCAACCAGCAAAACAGACTTACGCATAGCATCAGACTCCAAAAGACAGGTATTCATTAAACTCCGCAGCTTGACGCCTGTCACGGCTTCGCCGGGATAAAATTGTTTTCATTCAGGTGGGATACAGGCATACCCGAGAAATTCCACAAAACAGTAGCGCCAATTTACGAAACCTGCGTCGTTGGCCCAAGGATTTCCATGGACTATTTCATCATCGCGGCCACCACCCTCGCCGGTTTGTACTTCCACTGGTGGCTGTACGTACGGATCAAACGCTGGGTGGATCGTGACCTGGCGCTGTCATTGGCAGGGCGGGACGAGGGGAAGAAGGATTACATGCTGCAACAATTGGATCGCGCCCGAGCGCTACGGATCAAGCGCCGGGACCTGCCGCAATGGCTCCAGGCCGCTGCGGCAGATTATCCAGCCCCTACGGGGCCAGACGCTCGCGAGTCCAGTCCGCCCCTTCCAGGCGGTAGTTGAGACGATCATGCAGGCGACTCGGGCGGCCTTGCCAGAACTCGATGCGTTCAGGCAACAAACGGTAACCGCCCCAATGCTCGGGACAATGCGGCTGACTGTCGCTGAAACGCTGCTCCGTGGCCTTGAGCAAGTCTTCCAGCTCATGACGCCCGGCAATCACCCGGCTCTGGGGTGAAGCCCAGGCGCCGAGACGGCTGCCTAGAGGACGTACCTGATAGTAGGCGTCCGATTCTTGCGCCGTCACCTTCACCACCTTGCCTTCGATGCGCACCTGGCGCTCAAGGGTTGGCCAGAAAAAGGTCATGGCCGCGAACGGATTCGCGGCCAGGTGCTGCCCCTTGGCACTGTCATAGTTGGTGAAGAATGTGAAGCCCTGTGCGTCCAGGCCCTTGAGCAGCAGGATGCGGCAGTGAGGACGTCCGTCGGCATCTACCGTCGCCAGGGTCATGGCGTTGGCCTCCACCGGGGCCTGTTCGGTTTTCACCGCCTCAGCGAACCATTGGTGGAACAGCGCAAACGGCTCGGCCGGGGCTTGCGCCTCGGTCAGGCCGTTACGGGTGTAGTCGCGGCGCATATCAGCCAGCGTTTGGGTCATGGCGCACTCCTTGTGGTTCGCCCATCACTGCTTGGAGGTATCGGCGGCCGCGACTTTCTTGGTATCGGTGGCGGCTTTGGCCGGTTCGGGTTTCTTCGCCGGGGTGGCCTTCTTGGCTGGAGCTTTCTTCGCCGGAGCCTTGACCGGAGCCTTGGCCGGGGTCTTCTTGACCGGAGCTTTTTTGGAAGCCGCAGTCGTAGTCTTCTTGGTGACAGGCGCAGGAACCGGGACCGCAGGCTTCACATCCTGGGCCGCCACCATCGTAACCGGCGCAGGGGCTGGCATGTTGTATTTGCCCAGCAGTGCGACCAGGGTATTTTGCGGCGTAACCAACAGCTCCACACGACGGTTCAAGGCACGGCCCTCCACACTGTCGTTGGCAGCACGCGGCTCTACAGAGCCCATGCCCCGCAACATCAGGCGATCACGCTGCAAACCGCTGAGACGGAAAATCGCTGCCACGGACTGGGCACGTTCCTGGCTGAGTTTCAGGTTGGCCGGTGCCGCTCCCGAAGTATCGGCGTGACCGAGAATCAGCACGGCCGCTTTCGGGTCGGCTTCGAGGACCTTCGCCACGCGGGTGAACGGGCCGAGGGTCACCGGCAGCAGCATGGCCGGTCGGTCCGGGTTGAAGGAGCTGTCGACCGGTGCGGTGACCACCAACACGTTATCGCGACGCTCAAGCTCGAGCTTGCTGTCCTTGATGGCCGTGCGCAGCTTCGGCTCGTAGTCGTCGAGCCAGGCCTGGGTGATTTTCGGGTCGGGCATCGGTGCCGCCTTGACGGTTTCCTGCTCCTTATCGCCAAACGGCCACCACCACTTGCCGCCGCCTTGCGTTTCAGCTTTCGCAACGTCGGCAGGAGCCTTGGTCTCCGGCTTCAGGGGAGCCGCAGGCGCCGCTTCCTTGGTCGCCACTTTGTCGGACGAGCCAAATGGCCACCAGCCACCACCGCCCTCGGCATCATTCTGTGGAGTTTGCGCGCAACCGGTAACAACGAAGCACAGCGCCAGAGCGAGGGTTTTATTCGATGACATTGGATATCCACAAAATGATGTAAATGAAAATACAGCCCCCTGCTCGGGGCGCATAAACAGACGCTTTGAAACAAAAAAGGACACGAGGTTCCTGTGCCCGCTTTCTCGAAGAAGCTTTACAGACAAGTGGCGAGCACCCTCGCCAGGTTCTGCGCGCGCGGGTCCATCAGCACATAAGGGCCAAGCGTATTGGTCACAAAACCGAACGCCACGTCATGCTCCGGATCGGCAAAGCCGATGGAGCCCCCTGCCCCCGGATGACCGAAGGCCCGTGGCCCCAGGCCGTAGGTCGCGTTCGGTACATCCGGCTGGTCGAGCATGCAACCCAGGCCGAAACGGGTCTGGGTCAATAACGTTTTGTCGTCGCCGAAACTGTGCTGGCGGGTCAGCTCATCGAGCATTTCGCCTTCCAGCAGGCTGCCGTCCAGCAGGCCAGCGTAGAACCCTGCCAGGCTACGGGCATTGCCATGGCCGTTGGCGGCCGGCTGCTGCATACGCCGCCACTCCGGTTTGTTGGTGCTGGTCATGATCGAGGGCGGGTTGGTGAAGGCTCGCGTGGTCATCGCCGTGGGCTCACGCATCGTCACTTGTAACAGCCGCTGTGCGGCGGCATCGCCGACGTTGCCTTTGCCCCGGGCGATGTGGGCCACGCGGTGAAACTCCGCATCGGCCAGCCCCACATGGAAGTCCAGGCCCAGCGGCCTGGCAACCCGGGCCACGATGGACTCGCCAGGTCCGCGGCCATCCGCCCGTCGCAGCAATTCGCCGATCAGCCAGCCATAGGTGATCGCGGCGTAGCCATGGCCCTCGCCGGGTGTCCACCAGGGCGTTTCGGCCGCCAGCGCATCGACCATGGTCTGCCAGTCATACAGCGCCTCGGGCGCCAGCAACTCACGCAGCGCCGGCAGGCCGGCCTGATGGCAGAGCAATTGACGCAAGGTGATGGCTTGTTTGCCAGCGGCGGCAAACTCGGGCCAATACCGGGCGACCGGGGCGTCCAGTTGCAATTTGCCCTCGGCCACCAGTTGCAGGGCCGTGACGGCAGTAAAGGTCTTGGTGCAGGAAAACAGATTCGCGATGGTATCGCTGTGCCAGGCTTCGTGGCCGTCCTTGTCGGCCGTACCGGCCCACAGATCGATCACCGTCCGACCGCCCACCTGGATGCACAACGCCGCGCCGCGCTCCTGAGGATCATCGAACAACGCCGCGAACGCTTCACGAACGGCCTCGAACTGAAGTTCATAATGACCTTGAATCTGCACTCGCAACTCCTTTGAAACAAAGACTTTTAGCGTGGCCGCATTGTTTCAGCCATTGAGCTTTTTGAAAACCTTCATGGGACGGCTGGTCATGAACGTTTATTCGCCGTGATCATCAGGAAATTTCCCGCCGGAACGGCGGCAACGCGTTGAGGATGGCCTTGCCATAGCGCTGGGTCACCAGTCGGCGATCGAGCAAGGTGATGGTGCCGCGGTCCTCTTCGGTGCGTAGCAAACGGCCACAGGCCTGGACCAGTTTCAGCGAGGCATCCGGTACCGAGATCTCCATGAAGGGATTACCACCGCGAGCTTCGATCCACTCGGCCAGCGCGGCTTCCACCGGGTCGTCCGGGACCGAGAACGGGATTTTGGCGATGACCACGTGCTCGCAGTAGGCACCGGGCAGGTCCACACCCTCGGCAAAACTCGCCAGGCCGAACAGCACGCTGGAATCCCCGCCATCGACCCGCGCCTTGTGCTTGTTCAGGGTTTCCTGTTTCGACAGGTTGCCCTGGATGAACACCTGCTTGCGCCAGTCGCGGTCGAGACCGTCGAACACGTCTTGCATCTGCTTGCGCGAGGAAAACAGCACCAGGGTGCCCCGCGAGCCTTCCACCAGTGCCGGGAGGTCACGAATGATGGCAGCGGTGTGGGCGGCGGCATCCCGTGGATCGGCCCTGAGATCCGGTACGCGCAACACGCCCGCGTCGGCATGATGGAAGGGACTCGGGACCACGGCGGTCACAGCCGTTTTCGGCAGGCCTGCACGCATGCGAAAGCGATCGAACGTGCCCAGGGCGGTCAGCGTGGCGGAAGTCACCAGCGCACCGTAGGCCACGTTCCACAGGTTACGGCGCAACATGTCCGCCGCCAGGATCGGGCTGGCATTGACCTCGATATCGAACAGAGAACCGCTCTCGGCCAGCGTCAGCCACCGCGCCATCGGCGGATTGTCTTCCGGATCTTCGGTGGTGAACGCCGTCCAGAGCTCCCAGTTGCCCTGGGAGCGGGACAGCAGGCTGCCAAACAACGGGTACCACTCCTCGGCCTGGTTGCTGGCGATACCGATGTTCACCTCGCCGTCCATACCTTCCTTGAGCAGGTCGGTCAGGCGCGTGAACAGGTCGGTCAGGCGGGCGAAGCCCTTCTTGAGCTCGATGCCCATTTCGCGCATGTGCTCGGGGATGATCCCTGCGACGAAACGATGCCGTGGCCGCTCGCGGCCCTCGACGTCCTCGCCGGGTTTGAAGTCGGCGATCTGCTCGCAGGCGGTGAACATGAACTGCTGGTTCGTCTTGATCTCCCGCGCCAGTTCCGGCACCTGCTCGATGAACTTGCCCAGATCACCCGGCAACGGATGCTGGGCCAGCAGCTTGGTGAGGTTCTTGGCGGTGGTTTCCAGCCAGTCGGCGGTGGAACGCAACCGGGTGTAGTGGGCGAAATGCCCGATGGCCTTGTCCGGCAAGTGGTGGCCCTCGTCGAACACGTACACCGTGTCGCGAGGGTCCGGCAACACGGCGCCGCCCCCCAGGGCCAGGTCGGCCAGGACCATGTCGTGGTTGGTGACGATCACATCGACCTTGCCCATGCCTTCACGAGCCTTGTAGAACGCGCATTGGCCGAAGTTCGGGCAATGACGGTTGGTGCATTGGCTGTGGTCGGTGGTCAGGCGGGCCCAGTCGGCATCTTCCAGTGTGGTGGGCCAGCTGTCGCGGTCGCCGTCCCACTTATTGCCGGCGAGCTTCTCGATCATGCTGGTAAACAGCTTCTGGCTGGCTTCGTCGACCTCGATCTTGAAGCCTTCTTCCTCGAACAACTGGGCCGTGGCGGTCTGTGCCTGGCCTTCCTGCAACAGCATGTCCAGCTTGGACAGGCACATGTAGCGCCCGCGGCCCTTGGCCAGGGCGAAACTGAAACTCAATCCGCTGTTGCGCATCAGGTCGGGCAGGTCCTTGTAGACGATCTGCTCCTGCAGGGCGACCGTGGCCGTGGCGATCACCAGGCGCTTGCCGGCAGCCTTGGCGGTGGGAATCGCCGCCAGGCTGTAGGCGACGGTCTTGCCGGTACCGGTGCCCGCCTCCACCGCCACGACGGCAGGCTCGCCATTGCGCCGGCCTTCATCGTCGGTGTCGATGTCACCCAGTACTTTTGCCACTTCGGCAATCATCAGGCGCTGGCCGTAACGCGGCTTGAGGCTCTTGGCTTCGAGAAAACGCGAATAGGCGCCCTGGATCGTGGTTTTGAGTTCGGTGCTGATCATGAATGGTCGGGCGCTGGAAAACGCTGGATAAATTTTCAGTGGTTCGGATCGGCGGCTATCATACCCCGCTAATCAGTCCCGCGCAGAACGGAGTAACTCAATGACACTTTTTGCCTTCATCTACACCCTGCATTTATTGGCGGCCCTGACCTGGGTCGGCGGGATGTTCTTTGCCTGGATGGTCCTGCGCCCCGCCGCGGTGACGGCCCTGGAGGGTCCTGCCAGGCTCAGGCTGTGGGTCGAAGTGTTTCAACGTTTTTTCGTTTGGGTCTGGGTCGCGGTGGTGATTTTACCGATCAGCGGCACAGGTTTGATCCATGTGCGCTTCGCCGGCTTCGAAACCGCGCCGCGTTACGTGCAGGTCATGATGGGGTTGTATGTGGTGA
The DNA here is from genome assembly GCF_021271205.1 of Pseudomonas uvaldensis. Lineage (GTDB taxonomy): Bacteria > Pseudomonadota > Gammaproteobacteria > Pseudomonadales > Pseudomonadaceae > Aquipseudomonas > Aquipseudomonas uvaldensis. The sequence goes on along the minus strand of NZ_JAIWKS010000003.1, from coordinate 576,804 downwards.
TGACGGCGTTGTTTATCCGCATCCAGGGCTTGCAGTTGCCGTCGTTGCGTAACGCGGTGGTGGCACAGGACTGGCCGGCGGGTGCGGCGGTGCTGGGCAGGATTCGTCGCTTGGTGGGTATCAATCTGTTGATCGGGTTGCTGGTGGTGGCGCTTGGCGCGGCGCGACCGATGTTCTGAGTATCATCAGGCGTTGCACCGCACCTGTGGGAGCGGGCTTGCTCGCGAAGACGGTGGATCAGTCAATATTGAATAACCTGACACGCCCTCTTCGCGAGCAAGCCCGCTCCCACAAGGGCTAGAAGCGTTGCACGGTCACCGCACCCGCAGCGCCGGCAGGCCCGGGCTGGCCATCGGCGCCGGGGCGACCGTTTTTGCCACCGTCGGCGGTGTAGACCAGGCAGCCCTTGGCCTTGCCGCCGGCGCCGGGTTTTCCGCCCGGTCCTGGCGCGCCGCCCGCGCCACCGTCCACCGCGACCTTGATCTGCGCCTGCGGGTAGTCTCGGGGCAGTTCGAGGCGCACCAGAGCGCCGGCCGCGCCAGGCTGGCCATCGCTGCCATTGCTGCCGTCGGCACCGCGCCCCGCCGAACCCCAGGTGCACCCCGGGGCCTGTCCGTTGGCGCCGTCAAGGCCTACATAACCCGGCGCGCCGGTACCACCGCGGGCATCCACCGACAACAGCGGTGCGTTCAATGCATTGAAGCGCAGGTTGAGGTTGCGCCCCGGCAGCGCTGCCTTCGTATAGGTCCCTGGCGCACCACGGGAAGTAATCTGGCTGCCATCGGCCAGTTCAGCCTGGGTCACGCTCATCTCCAGCGCCTGCTGCGACGGCACGATGGCGATCCGCGCCTCACGCCCCAGGTGCAGTTGGTCAATCGACAATTGAGTCACATTCGAGGGCACCAGCAATGTCCCGTAATCAGCCACCTCCAGCCGCTCCAGCGTCAGGGTGCTGGTGGTATTGGGCAGGCGCATCAGCGAATGACTTTCCACCTGGAGCACTTGGGCAGACGCCCACGGACAGACGAGTGCAGCGAGCAGACACAATTTACGCATGGGGAGCCTCTGCGGCGGTCGGAAGGGTTTGCAGGTGAAAAATGCCGAACAGCAACACCCTGAGGCGATCACGGCCAGGCGCGGGCGAGTGGCGAAAACTGGCCCTGAAGAACAGCAGCTCCAACAGATGGACCGCCAGCAACAGCGCGCCGGCAAGATTGACCAGCAGGTGCAGCGGATAAACGAACGGCAGGACCAGATTGACCAGCACCACCAGCCAGAACAGCAGGGTCAACAAGCGCCCCAACCCGCAAAACACCTTCATACGCCCCTCGGTGGGAATTATTCTTTGCATGCACAGTAACGGCTTGCCCACAGGTTAAGCCAGAGGCCGCGGCAAATTTAATCCAGGGGACAAGAGCGCTTGCCGGTGCGAGGGAGCGTGCCCCCTCGCACCGGGCTTTCAACGGTTGATCTTGATTTCCGTACGGCGGTTCATGGCTCGCCCGTCGGCAGTCTTGTTGTCCGCCACCGGCTGGCTCTCACCGGCACCGGCTACCGAGACGAAGCTGGCGCGAGGCACGCCGCTTTCAACCAGGTAGTTGACCACTGAATTGGCCCGCTTCTCTGACAAGCGCTGGTTGTAGGCATTGCTGCCAACGCTGTCGGTATGACCGGTCACCCGCAGTTGTACGGTTGATGACTCCTGTTTCAGCCGGGTCGCAACGGCGCTCAGTGTCTCCATGTCGGACGGGGTCAACGTGGCCTTGTTGAATTCAAAGTGCACATCGCGGATCACGATGGTTTCTTCCCTGACCACAACCGGTTCTTCAACCACGGGCGCCGGGGCTGGCGGCGGGCAACCGTCGGCATCGACCTGCACGCCCTTCGGCGTGCCTGGGCACTTGTCGCGGCTGTCCGGCACGCCATCGCCATCTTCGTCGCCGTCGCCATGAGCCCAGCACCAGGCGCCCGCCACAGTGCCCGCCACCAGCGCACCAGGGCCGATCCAGGAACTGCTTTCGATGGCGCCCAGTCCCGCGCCAACGACACCACCCGTGGCCGCACAGATCGGCCAGTCGGTTTTTTGCAAACCTGCGCAACCAGTCAACACACTGGTTAGCAGAACCAGGGGTAACACTGTCCGAACGCTGTTCATTGGTTCTTCTCCTTGAGGAATCGGCTTTGCACCGATTCAGGGGAGTAAAGACCCGAGTCGGGTTCCGCGCCAGCACCTGACTATCCTAGGGTTTGCCTCGCATTTGCGGCCGTTCGGCACTTTTAAGCGCAAACCGCTCTAGGCCATGTGGTCTGAGCAGGCTATCGTGAGGGCTCTGATTGAGGAATCTCGATGACCGCTGCCATTTCTCCACGCACGCCCCAGCAAGCCCTGGCCGCCGTGCTTGACCGCTACGCCCCCCGAAAACTGTTGCTGATCGGCGCCAGCGACTTTCCCGCGCTGGAAGCATTTCAACAGGCGCACCCCGATACCCAAGTGGTTCTGGCGCCCCCTGGCCCGCTGCCAGCGGACGTCGCCACGCAACGTTTCGACCTGGCCCTGGCGCTCGATTGCCTGGAGCATTTGCCCAAGCGCGACGGTCTGAACCTGCTGGGCGGGATCCGCAACCTCAACGCCAGCCGTATCGCCGTGCTGGCGGACCTCAAAGCCTGTGGCTGGCAGGAAACAGACTTCTTTTCCCTGGCCCTGCAGGCCAGCGAGCGGTTCCAGCGCGGGGAGCAGGTGCTGACCCTGTTCACCTACGATCTGCTTGAATACAAACAGGTCCCGGACTGGCTCAACTCACGCTTTTGGGCCAACCCGGAAAACTTTGGAAAATATTGGTGGTAGAGCTGTGAACATAAGCCTGCAGACAACCATCTGCCCCTGTGGCAGTGGCAACCCACTGGACGCGTGCTGCGGCCATTATCACGACGGTCACCCGGCGCCCTGCGCCGAAGCCTTGATGCGTTCGCGCTACAGCGCCTACGTGCTCGGTCTGGTGGATTATCTGGTGGCGACCACCCTGCCTGCCCAGCAGGACGGGCTCGACCGCCAGGCCATGAGCGAATGGAGCGCCAAGAGCACCTGGCTCGGGCTGGAAGTGGAAAGCAGCGAGGTCTTCGGCGGCCAACCGGAACACGCCTTTGTCACGTTCACGGCGCGCTGGCACGACGGTCAGGGGGAACACAGCCATCGCGAGCAGTCTTCATTCGTGCAGAACGGCGGGCGCTGGTATTTCATCGACCCGACCGTACCGGTCAAGACCGGACGCAACGACAGCTGCCCTTGTGGCAGCGGACACAAGTTCAAGAAGTGCTGCGCGAGCTATTTCCGCTGATACAGGAATCGTCCGATGCCTCTTGCGTTCGCCGGCGGGCTAGACTGCAGATAGACCAGAGGCGCGGACATGACCTACTCATCCCCCTTGCTACGCATCGCCTGCCTGCTGCTCTTCATCGGGCTCGGCAGTTGTGCCTCCTGGCAGGGTGACGAGCCTCCCGAACCGCAGGTGCATCTGGTCAAGGTCGAAGTCATCCGTGCGCGGTTGCTGGAACAGCGATTCATGCTGCACTTTCGGGTCGACAACCCCGGCGACAGTGACCTGACCGTGAGAGGCCTGACGTACCGGATCCATCTCGCGGACCTGCTGCTGACCGACGGCGAGCACGAACATTGGTTCACGGTGCCCCCGCGAGACAGTGGCTACTTCAAGGTGCCGATCCGGACCAATCTGTGGCCACAGGTGCGGGAGGTGGTGAAATTGCTCGAGAAACCCCGGCAGCAGATCCCCTATCGTCTGGAAGGTGAGCTGGAAACCGGATTATTCATCGCTCACTACGTGCACCTGGAGCGCAATGGCGTGATAATCGCCGCCGATTTAATTGCGGAGTGACACCGATGACCCAACAACCCCACGTCCATGGCCCCGATTGCAATCACGACCATGACCATCACCACGATCATGACCACGGCCACGTCCATGGCCCGCACTGCGGCCACGCCCACCAGGAACCGGTGCGCAACGCCCTGAAGGATGTAGGCCGCAACGACCCTTGCCCATGTGGCAATGGCAAGAAATTCAAGAAGTGCCACGGGGCTTGATTCAGCGGTTCTCCAGTTGAATCGCCATCGCGAGCAGGGCTCGCTCCCACAGAATCGGCGATAAGCATGTGGGAGCATGGCTTGCCCGCGATGACGCCGGCGCAGCCAATGCCGCAGTATCAGCCTGCTTCCAGAATCCGCCTCGCGCTGACCACCGTCGCATACTCTCCATGCAGGTTGCCCAGTGACATCGCGTGCACTTCATCCGCCGAACGGGCGTTACCGAAATAATCGGCCTTGTCGAACGTGAAGCATGCGTCTTCGACGACCCACGTTTCGAAGCCCAGGTTGCCGGCCGTGCGCGCCGTGGACTCCACCGAGTTATGCGTCGCTACGCCCACGACCACCAATTGCCCGATCCCGACGCTGCGCAGGTCCGCCTCCAGCCGGGTGCCGCTGAATGCGTCCGGTACCTGTTTTTGAATAAGCCATTCTCCGGCAAGCGGCGCGAATCGCTCCTGCACCTCCACGCCCGATTGCCCCGGCCAGAACACCGAATCCGGCGAGCGGGACAGGTGATGCACATGGATCACAGGACGCGCCGAGTTTCGCCAGAGCACAAGCAACTCAAGCATGCGCAGTTCCGCCTCGGGATTGTTACGCGGACCGAGCCTGGGATGCAGGATGCCTTTTTGTTGATCGATGAGCATCAGCGCCGCGTCTTTCTTTAGCTCCATGCCGGTTTTCTCTCTGGCGGTCATTGAAACGCCACACTTGAGCATCCTCTCGTCCCGAGGGCAAGTCACAGCGAGGGGCTTTCATCGACAAATCCGTAAATATCCCCTGCCCCCGCTTGCGCGGCCCTCTGCTGCTCACTAACGTAGCGCCTTTCGTTTGGTGCCCCCTCCCGCAGGAGCTTTGCCATGGCCTCGCCAGCCTCTAATTTCTTCTTCCCCCGACTCGGCGTTGCCGCCGCGGTGGCCGGTGTGCTCGGTTTGAGCGGTTGCCAGGCCTGGAACACCCAGGACACGGTCCCGCCCACCTCAGGCGTGCAGCCGCTCAAGGGGCTGGCGCAGAACGTCACGGTCCGGCGCAATGCCATGGGCATGCCGCTGATCGAAAGCAGCAGTTTCCATGACGCGCTGTTCGCCCTCGGCTACGTCCACGCCAGCGACCGCATCACCCAGATGGTGACCCTGCGCCTGCTGGCCCAGGGACGGTTGTCGGAAATGTCCGGGGCCGAGCGGCTGGACGTTGACCGTTACATGCGAGCCGTCAACCTGAAGAAAAGCGCCGACGAGCTGTACAAGGCATCGTCACCGCGGCTCAAGCGCTTCTTTGAAGTCTATGCCCGAGGCGTCAACGCCTACCTGTTCCGCTACCGCGACAAGTTGCCTTCGGACCTGGCCGCCACGGGCTACAAGCCCGAGTACTGGAAACCGGAAGATTCGGCCTTGATGTTCTGCCTGCTGAATTTCAGCCAGTCCGCCAACCTGCCGGAAGAAGTCGCCAGCCTGGTATTGGCCCAGACGATCACGAACGACAAACTGGCCTGGCTGACCCCATCCTATCCGGACGAACCACTGCCCCTGGATGAAGCCGGCAAGCTCCAGGGCATCCGGCTCAACGGCCAGGTCCCGGGCTTGAACGAAATCAGCAACGCCAGCAGCCAGTTGGCGGCGCTGAACCTGCCAGGCGCAGGGTCTTCGAATGACTGGGTCATCGCCCCGCAACGCAGTCGCAGCGGCAAGAGCCTGCTGGCCAGCGACAGCCATGGCCCCTTGAGCACGCCTTCATCGTGGGCGCCGGTGCAGATCCGCGCACCCAAGTACCAGGCCGCCGGGCTTTCCGTGCCGGGCATCCCGATGATCCTGGCGGGTTTCAACGGCAAGGTGGCCTGGAGCATGACCAGCGTGCAGGGGGACAACCAGGATCTGTTCCTGGAGAAAATCCGACGCCAGGGCAACAGCCTGTCCTACGAGGTCAACGGTAAATGGCAGCCGGTGAGCGTGCGTAACGAAACCTACTTCGTCAAAGGCCAGCGACCGATCCGGGAAGCCGTGTTCGAAACCCGCCATGGCCCGCTGCTCAACAGCGCCCAAGGCACCGCAATGGCCAATGGCTTTGGTCTGGCCTTGCAGACGCCGGGCTTGACCGACGACAAGACCCTCGACGCACTCTTCGACCTGTCCCGTGCACAGAATGCCGAGAAAGCCTCCGATGCCAGCCGCGAGATACGCGCCCTGGCGACGAACCTGATCTTTGCCGACGCCAGCCACATTGGCTGGCAGGTCACCGGTCGCTATCCGAACCGCCGCGAAGGCGAAGGCCTGCTGCCGTCGCCGGGCTGGGAAGGTCGCTATGACTGGGAAGGTTACGCCGACCCGATGGCACATCCCTACGACCAGGACCCGGCCCAAGGCTGGCTTGGCAACGCCAACCAGCGGGTCATTCCCCACGGCTACGGCATGCAGTTGTCCAACTCCTGGGCCGCACCGGAGCGTCGCGAGCGCCTGGCCGAACTGGCCGGTGCAGGCAAGCATGACGCCCGCAGCCTGACCGCGATGCAATACGACCAGACCACGCCATTCGCGGCCAAACTCAAGAAAGTCTTCGAGGCGCCGGGCATGGCCCTGCCGCTCAAACAAGCAATCGAGGCATTGCCAACGGCTGAGCGGGCCAAGGCCCGCGAAGCGTACACCCGGCTGATGGCATTCGACGGTCGACTGAGCCCGGTCTCCGCCGATGCGGCGATCTATGAACTGTTCCTGCAGCAAAGCATGCAACAGATCTTCCTCGACGAACTGGGCCCGGAAAGCAGTCCCGCGTGGAAAGCACTGGTCGCCAACGGTCAATTATCCTACTCGGCTCAGATCGATCATCTGCTCGGTCGTGAAGACAGTCCGTTCTGGGACGATGTGCGTACGGCGCAAAAGGAAGACAAGGCCATCATCCTGGCCCGCAGCCTGGCAGCCACCATCACGGCCGGGGAAAGCCAGTTGGGCGGCGACCACAACGCCTGGCAGTGGGGCAAATTGCATCGCTACGAGTGGAAGAATGCCGGCGGTCAAACCGTGCGCGGCCCGCTGCCGGCCGGTGGCGACGCGACCACGCTCAATACCGCGGCATTCGCCCTGGGTCAGGATTTCAACACCACCCAGGCGCCGGCCACGCGCTTTATCGTTGACTTCGGCCAGCCCGAACCGTTGCTGATCCAAGGTGGCATCGGCCAGTCAGGCAACCCGGCCAGCCCGAACTACATCAATGGCATCGATCCATGGATCAAGGGTCAATACCAGAGCCTGCCACTGCAACCGCAGAACTTCGACCGGGCGTATGGCAAGACGCGGCTGACCCTCACTCCCGGAAAATAAAGCGGCCCCCGCTGCAGGGAGGCTTGTTGTGGCGAGGGAGCACGCTCCCTCGCCACTGTTAACGCCAACGCCTCATCGTATTCAAACCCGATAGAACTTCTCCCCGCGCGCCCACCTCTACCTGACAAGCCCATCGCCCCGGTGATTGCATGGATCTTGTCATTGCCCGCCCCGAAGGCCTGTATTGCCCGCCTGGAGATTTCTACATCGACCCCTGGCGACCAGTGGAACGCTCGGTCATCACCCATGCCCACGGCGACCATGCCCGCAGCGGCAACCAGCATTACCTGGCCGCGGCCCCCGGCGAAGGCATTCTGCGTTCGCGGCTGGGCCAGGACATCAACCTGCAAACACTGTCCTACGGCGAACGCCTTCATCATCACGGCGTGACCTTGAGTTTCCACCCTGCCGGCCATGTGTTGGGGTCGGCTCAGGTGAGGCTGGAATATGAAGGCGAGGTCTGGGTGGCATCCGGGGACTACAAGGTGGAACCCGACGGCACGTGTGCCGCGTTCGAACCGGTGAAATGTCATACGTTCATCACCGAATCCACCTTCGGCCTGCCGATCTATCGCTGGCAGCCCCAGGCGCAGATATTCGATGAAATCAACCAGTGGTGGCGCGGCAACATAGCGGCCGGCCGGGCCAGCGTGTTGTTCTGCTACTCCTTCGGCAAGGCCCAGCGAATTCTCCACGGCATTGACGCAAGCCTCGGGCCGATCCTCGCCCACGGCGCGGTCGAACCGTTGAACCGTGTCTACCGCGACGCCGGGGTGTATTTGCCACCCACGATTTATGCCGGCGACATCAAAAAGAACGACCCGATCATGGCCCAGGCCCTGGTTATCGCCCCGCCCTCGGCCGGTGGCAGTACCTGGATGCGTCGCTTCGGGGATTACAGCGATGCGTTCGCCAGCGGCTGGATGCGCCTGCGCGGCACCCGCCGGCGAAGGGGCGTGGACCGGGGATTCGTGCTGTCCGATCACGCTGACTGGCCCGGTCTGCTATGGGCCATCGAACAGACCGGTGCGGAGCGAGTCATGGTCACCCATGGGTCGGTTGGCGTGCTCGTGCGGCACCTGTGCGAGCTCGGCCTCGACGCCCAGGGGTTCACCACCGAATATGGCGACGATGAAGAAGACCTCGTCACCGCCCCGTCCCACCCCGACGAGGACGCGTCATGAAGGCCTTCGCCGAACTGTATGCCGATCTCGATGCGACCACGTCCAGCAATGCCAAGCTGGCCGCCATGCGGAACTACTTCACCCAGGCCCCACCCCAGGATGCAGCCTGGGCCGTGTACTTCCTGTCCGGCGGGCGTCCACGGCAATTAGTGCCGGTGAAAATCCTTCGGGAACTGGCAGTGCAAGTGTCCGGGTTGTCACTTTGGCTGTTCGAGGAAAGTTACCAGGCCGTGGGCGACCTCGCGGAAACCATCTCGCTGGTGCTACCGGAGTCGCCGCACCGTTCCGACGAAGGCCTGGCGGTATGGATCGAAGAAAAACTGCTGCCCTTGCGCGGTGAATCGCCTGAGATACTGGCGGTGCGGCTACCGGCACTGTGGGCGCAACTCGATCGGCCGAGCCTGATGCTCTGCATCAAGCTCATCACGGGCAGCTTCCGGGTCGGTGTGTCCAAGCTGCTGGTGACCCGGGCGCTGGCTGCAATGGCAGGGCTGGACAGCAAACGGGTGGCCCAGCGCCTGGTGGGTTACACCGACCTGTCCCATCGCCCGACAGCCGACAGCTACCTGAAGCTGATCGCGAGCGAATCGGAGGATGAGCATGCCCAACGTGGCGGCCAGCCTTACCCGTTTTTCCTGGCCCATGCGTTGTCCGCCCCGGTGGAACAGTTCGACACCCTGCTGGGTCCGGCCAGCGACTGGCAAGTGGAATGGAAGTGGGACGGCATCCGATCCCAGGTGATCAAGCGCGACGGCCATTTGTGGGTCTGGTCTCGGGGTGAAGAGCTGGTGACCGAACGCTTCCCCGAGCTTCATCCCCTGGCCCAGGCGTTACCCGATGGCACGGTGATCGACGGCGAGATCGTGGTCTGGAAATCTTCGCAGCCGCTCAATGATCAGGCTTTCGACCCGGATACCCCCCTGCAACCATCGGTACAGCCCTTCGCCCTGCTGCAACAGCGTATTGGCCGCAAGACCTTGAGCAAGAAAGTCCTCGAAGACGCGCCCGTGGTGGTGATGGCCTACGATCTTCTGGAGTGGCAAGGGGAGGATTGGCGCAGCCGTCCCCAGGCCGAGCGACGCGAGCGACTGGAGGCACTGATTGTCCAATGTCACAGCCCGGTCCTGTTGCCGTCGCCGGTCGTGACCGGCCAGGACTGGCTCGACCTTGCCCGCCAGCGCGAAGCGTCCCGCAGCCTGGGTGTCGAGGGCATGATGCTCAAGGCCCGTAACGCGTTGTATGGCGTCGGCCGGACCAAGGACATGGGTGTGTGGTGGAAATGGAAAATCGACCCGTTCAGCGTCGACGCCGTGTTGATCTACGCCCAGCGCGGCCATGGCCGCCGCGCCAGCTTGTACAGTGACTACACCTTCGCCGTATGGGACAACCCACCGGGCAGCCGCGAACGCAATCTGGTGCCCTTCGCCAAGGCGTATTCGGGGCTGACCGATGAAGAAATGCGCCAGGTCGACAGCATCGTACGCAAGACCACAGTGGAGAAGTTCGGCCCGGTAAGCAGCGTAACCCCCACCCTGGTCTTTGAATTGGGCTTTGAAGGCATTGCCTTGTCCAAGCGCCACAAAAGCGGGATCGCCGTACGGTTCCCAAGGATGCTGCGCTGGCGCCAGGATAAAACCGTCGAAGACGCCGATACACTGGCTACGCTTCAGGATCTGCTGAAATAAGCCTCTTGCGGTTCCGCAGGAGAGCACAGCCTGCTCTCCCGTCTCGCTCCATCCCGGTGCGCTTTTTAAGGTACGCTGCACGCCCTTGCACCATCCCGTTCCACCGGCCGTCGGCTAAGCTGTTAAACGCTTGTTCGGTACTCTGGTTCGGAAATTGCTATCTTTTTGCCGTCTTACCGTTCGCACCTTTACCGGTAACAAAACTTACGCGCCTCATGCGCTCATTTTGGTTTTAGGGACTCGATAATGAAAAAAGCACTGCTGACCCTTTCTGCACTGGCATTGTGCATGGCCGCCGGCGCCGCCACGGCCAAGGAATACAAGGAACTGCGTTTTGGTGTCGACCCGTCCTACGCCCCGTTTGAATCCAAGGCCGCCGATGGCAGCCTGGTAGGTTTCGATATCGATCTGGGCAATGCGATCTGTGCAGAACTGAAGGTCAAATGCAAATGGGTCGAAAGCGATTTCGACGGCATGATTCCTGGCCTTAAAGCCAACAAATTCGACGGTGTGATCTCTTCCATGACCGTGACTCCAGCCCGTGAGAAAGTCATCGACTTCTCCAACGAGCTGTTCTCCGGCCCAACCGCTTATGTCTTCAAGAAAGGCTCGGGCCTGAGCGAAGACGTCGCTTCGCTCAAGGGCAAGACCGTCGGCTACGAGCAAGGCACCATCCAGGAAGCCTACGCCAAGGCCGTGCTGGACAAGGCCGGCGTCAAAACCCAGGCCTACCAGAACCAGGATCAGGTCTACGCCGACCTGATCTCCGGCCGCCTCGATGCGGCGATCCAGGACATGCTCCAGGCGGAGCTGGGCTTCCTGAAGTCGCCAAAAGGCGAAGGTTATGAAGTCAGCAAGCCGGTGGACAGCGAGTTGCTGCCTTCCAAGACCGCCATCGGTATCAAGAAAGGTAACAAAGAGCTGAAGGCGCTTTTGGACAAAGGTATCAAAGCGTTACACGATGACGGCAAGTACGCCGAAATCCAGAAAAAACACTTTGGCGATCTGAATCTGTACAGCGGCAAATAATGCGTGGCGCCCATCCGGCCTCGGATGGGCGCTTTTTTTCTGCCAAAGGCATTCTTCATGTTCGAACAATTCCTACAAAGTCTGGGGCTCTCGGCCTTCAGCTTGCAGGGCTTCGGCCCCCTGCTGATGCAAGGCACCTGGATGACCATCAAGTTGGCGGCCTTGTCCTTGCTGCTGAGCGTCCTGCTCGGCCTGCTGGGTGCCAGCGCCAAGCTGTCCCCCGTCAAACTGCTGCGTATCCTGGCCCAGCTCTACACCACGCTGATTCGTGGCGTGCCAGACCTGGTGCTGATGTTGCTGATCTTCTACAGCCTGCAAACCTGGCTGACTTCTCTTACCGACTTCATGGAATGGGAATACATCGAGATCGACCCATTCGGCGCCGGGGTCATCACCCTGGGCTTCATTTATGGCGCGTACTTCACCGAAACCTTCCGCGGCGCGATCCTCGCCGTGCCAAGGGGCCAGGTCGAAGCCGCCACGGCGTATGGCCTCAAGCGTGGCCAGCGTTTCCGCTTCGTGGTGTTTCCGCAAATGATGCGCTTTGCCCTGCCGGGTATCGGCAATAACTGGATGGTGATGCTCAAGGCCACCGCACTGGTGTCGATCATTGGCCTGGCCGATCTGGTCAAGGCTGCCCAGGATGCGGGCAAGAGCACCTACCAGCTGTTCTACTTCCTGGTGCTGGCGGCACTGATCTACCTGCTGATCACCAGCGCCTCCAACTTCATTTTGCGCAGGCTTGAACGCCGTTATGCCGCCGGTGCACGGGAGGCCGTGCGATGATCGAGCTTTTGCAGGAATACTGGCGACCGTTCCTCTACAGCGACGGTGTCAACGTCACGGGCCTGGCGATGACCCTGTGGCTGCTCAGCGCTTCGTTGCTGATCGGCTTCGTGGTGTCGATTCCGCTGTCCATCGCCCGGGTTTCGCCCAGGTTCTACGTGCGCTGGCCCGTGCAGTTCTACACGTACCTGTTCCGCGGCACGCCGCTCTATATCCAATTGCTGATCTGCTACACCGGCATCTACAGCATCGCGGCGGTGCGTGAGCAGCCTCTGTTGGACAGCTTCTTCCGCGATGCGATGAACTGCACGATCCTGGCCTTCGCGCTGAACACCTGCGCCTACACCACGGAGATTTTCGCCGGTGCGATTCGCAGCATGAACCATGGCGAAGTCGAAGCGGCCAAGGCCTACGGCCTGACCGGCTGGAAACTGTATGCCTACGTGATCATGCCTTCGGCACTGCGGCGTTCGCTGCCCTACTACAGCAACGAAGTGATCCTGATGCTGCACTCGACGACGGTGGCATTCACCGCTACCGTTCCAGACATACTGAAAGTCGCCCGGGACGCCAACTCGGCTACCTTCCTGACCTTCCAGTCATTCGGGATCGCCGCGTTGATCTACCTGAGCGTCACCTTTGCGCTGGTGGGGTTGTTCCGCCTCGCCGAACGTCGCTGGCTGGCCTTCCTCGGCCCGACTCACTAAGGTTCACGCAAATGCGCCACCAGATACATGACTTGCTGGCCCCGGTGCCGGGGACCGCACGCAAGATCCACAGTTTCCACTTCGGCCCGGAAAAAGCCGCCGGCAAAATCTATATCCAGTCGTCACTGCACGCCGACGAATTGCCCGGCATGCTGGTGGCCTGGCATCTCAAGCAACGCCTGGCGGAACTGGAAGCCTCGGGCCATCTGCGCCATGAGATCGTCCTCGTTCCGGTGGCCAATCCCGTTGGCCTTGAACAAGTGCTGATGGACGTGCCCCTGGGCCGCTACGAGTTGGAAAGCGGACAGAACTTCAACCGCCGGTTCGTCGACCTGAGCGAAGAAATCGGCAATGAAATCGAAGAGCTGCTGACCCAAGACCCACAGCATAATCTGATGCTGATCCGCACCAGCCTGCGCGATGCCCTTGCCCGGCAAACCGCCGCCACCCAGCTGCAATCCCAACGCCTGGTACTGCAAAGGCTGGCCTGCGACGCCGACATGGTACTGGACTTGCACTGCGACTTCGAAGCCGTGGCCCACCTCTACACCACGCCCGAAGCCTGGCCCCAGGTCGAGCCGCTGGCCCGCTACATCGGCGCCGAAGCCTGCCTGCTGGCGACCGACTCGGGAGGCCAGTCATTCGACGAATGCTTCACCCTGCTCTGGTGGCAACTCAAGGAACGCTTCGGCGACCGGTTCGAGATTCCCCTGGGCAGCTTTTCGGTCACCGTCGAATTGCGCGGCCAGGGCGACGTCAACCACGGGCTGGCGAGCCTGGACTGCCAGGCCCTGATCGAATACCTGATTCGCTACGGCGCCATTGAAGGCGAACCGATGCCCCTGCCGGACCTGCCGTATCCAGCCACCCCCCTGGCCGGCGTCGAGCCGGTGGCAACGCCCGTCGGCGGGCTGTTGGTCTACAGCGCCCTGCCGGGGGAATACCTGGAGGCGGGCCAACTGGTGGCGGAAATCATCGATCCGGTCAGCGACACCGTCACCCCCGTCCACTGCCGCAATGCCGGGCTGCTGTACGCCCGCTCGCTGCGCCGCATGGCCACCGCCGGCATGGTGATTGCCCATGTCGCCGGCACCGAAGCCTACCGTAGCGGTTACCTACTTTCGCCTTGAGGATGCACGTTCCATGTACAAACTGACCATCGAAGGCCTGCACAAAAGCTATGGCCAACACGAGGTACTCAAAGGCGTTTCCCTCAAGGCCCGGACCGGTGACGTCATCAGCCTGATCGGCGCCAGCGGCTCGGGCAAAAGTACCTTCCTGCGCTGCATCAACTTCCTTGAACAACCCAACGACGGTGCCATGAGCCTGGACGGCCAATCGATCCGCATGGCCAAGGATCGGCACGGTATGCATGTGGCCGACCCGAATGAGCTGCAACGCATCCGCACGCGTCTGGCCATGGTGTTCCAGCACTTCAACCTGTGGAGCCACATGACCGTGCTGGAAAACATCACCATGGCGCCACGCCGGGTGCTGGGGGTCGACAAGCAGGAGGCCGAGGCCCGTGCCCGTCGTTACCTCGACAAGGTCGGCCTGCCGGCGCGGGTCGCCGAGCAATACCCGGCGTTTCTTTCCGGCGGCCAGCAACAGCGGGTCGCCATCGCCCGGGCCCTGGCGATGGAGCCGGAGGTGATGCTGTTCGACGAACCCACTTCCGCCCTGGACCCCGAGTTGGTGGGTGAAGTGCTGAAGGTCATCCAGGGCCTGGCCGAGGAAGGTCGGACCATGATCATGGTGACCCATGAAATGAGCTTCGCCCGCAAGGTCTCGAACCAGGTGCTATTCCTGCATCAGGGGCTGGTGGAAGAAGAAGGCGCGCCGGAAGACGTACTGGGCAACCCGAAGAGCGAACGGCTCAAGCAGTTCCTCAGTGGCAATCTGAAGTAGCCCTTCCCTGGAAAAGACTCTATAGGAAAGGCTATGGAGCAAGGCACTGCGGGGGATCACACTGTGGGAGCAAGGCTTGCCCGCGATGAAGGCGATGCGGTCTGTCATAGACCGAGACGCCTGTATCGCGGGCAAGCCTTGCTCCCACAGTGCCTTGTTCCCACAGAGCCTCGCTCCTGCAGTCTCATGCTCCCACAAGCCCTGCGCCGTCATCTTTAAACCTTTCGCCTTTCGGCGTGGTCACTGAGAGAGGACTTTCAGGGCGCACGCGGCACGCATGGCAACCTCCAACAATTTCGCAAACCAGTGGTTCAGCGCTCGCGGCTGGAAGCCGTTCGCCTTTCAGAAACAGGTATGGGCCGCAGTCAAGCGAGGCGAGTCCGGGCTGCTGCACGCCAGCACCGGCGCCGGCAAGACCTACGCCCTGTGGTTTGCCGCCCTCAACCGTTTTGCCCGCCCCGCATCAACGCCAGATAAACCGCGCAAGCGCAAGCCACCGGCCGAACCGTTGACCATCCTCTGGATCACGCCGATGCGCGCATTGGCTGCCGACACCGGCAAGGCTCTAGAAGCGCCCCTGCAAGCGTTGCAAATTCCCTGGAGCGTCGGCCTGCGCACCGGCGACACCAGCGCCAGCGAACGGGCCCGCCAGGGCAGGCGCCTGCCCACGGCGCTGATCACTACGCCCGAAAGCCTGACCCTGATGCTCGCCCGCGCCGATTCGCAGAGCGCTACATCGACGCTGCGCATGGTTGTGGTGGACGAATGGCATGAACTGCTGGGCAACAAGCGTGGCGTGCAACTGCAACTGGCGCTGGCCCGCTTGCGACAGTGGCAACCCGGACTCATCGTCTGGGGCGTGTCCGCCACCCTGGGTAACCAGGCCCATGCCGAGCAGGTCTTGATCCCACAGGGCAACGGAATCAGCGTGCAGGGCGCGAACGAAAAAGCCCTGCTGGTCGATACGCTGCTGCCTCCCGCCCTCGAACGGTTTCCCTGGGCCGGACACATTGGCCTGAAGATGCTGCCCCAGGTCGTCGCCGAAATCGAGGCCAGCAACAGTTGCCTGGTCTTCACCAATACCCGGGCCCAATCGGAAATCTGGTATCAGGCCATTCTCGAAGCCCGGCCGGACTGGGCCGGGCTGTTTGCATTGCACCACAGCTCATTGTCCCGCGATACCCGGGACTGGGTGGAGCGCGCACTCAAGGATGGCGAACTCAAAGCGGTGGTCTGCACCTCCAGCCTGGACCTGGGCGTGGATTTCCTGCCGGTGGAGCGGGTGCTGCAGATCGGTTCGGCCAAGGGCGTGGCGCGGCTGATGCAGCGGGCCGGACGTTCCGGCCACGCGCCCGGACGGACCTCACGAATCACGCTGGTGCCGACCCACAGCCTGGAGTTGATCGAAGCCGCCGCCGCGCAGGACGCCGTGGCCCAACGGCGTATCGAACCTCGCGAATCGCCCCACAAGCCGCTGGATGTGCTGGTGCAACATCTGGTCAGCATGGCGCTGGGCGGCGGCTTCGTGCCCGACGAATTGTACCGGGAGGTGCGCGGCGCCTGGGCCTATCGCGACCTGAACGAAGCCGAATGGACCTGGGCGCTGGCATTCGTGCGCCATGGCGGCCTGTCATTGACCGCCTACCCCGATTACCGACGGGTCGAACCGGACGAGCAAGGCATTTGGCGCGTCCCCGATGCGCGCCTGGCCCGGCGTCATCGCATGAGCATTGGCACCATCGTCAGCGACGCCAGCCTGCAATTGAAGTTCTGGAGCAAGGGCGGAGGCGGCAAAACCCTGGGCAGTGTGGAAGAAGGTTTCATCGCCCGTCTGCGACCCGGTGACGGGTTCCTGTTCGCCGGACGATTGCTGGAATTGGTCCGAGTCGAAGATATGACCGCCTATGTGCGACGCAGCCAGGCGAAAAAAGCTGCCGTTCCGCGCTGGAACGGTGGACGAATGCCGCTCTCCAACGAGCTGGCCGCCGCCGTCGTGGCGCGCCTGAGCGAAGCCGCTGCGGGTCGCTT
Organism: Pseudomonas uvaldensis; assembly: GCF_021271205.1. Lineage (GTDB taxonomy): Bacteria > Pseudomonadota > Gammaproteobacteria > Pseudomonadales > Pseudomonadaceae > Aquipseudomonas > Aquipseudomonas uvaldensis. The sequence goes on along the minus strand of NZ_JAIWKS010000003.1, from coordinate 560,064 downwards.
CGAAGGCCCGGAAATGCAGGCCGTACAACCTTTGCTGTTGACTCAGCAGCGTTGGTCCGGATTACCCACACAAACCACGTTGTTGGCCGAAGCCCTGAAATCCCGGGAAGGTTGGCATCTGTTTCTCTATCCGTTTGCCGGCCGCCAGGTTCATCTGGGGCTCGCCAGCCTGCTGGCTTGGCGCGTCAGCCGGCAGCAACCGGTGACTTTTTCCATCGCCGTCAACGATTACGGCCTGGAACTGCTCAGCGCCACGGCGGTGGATTGGTCGCAGCGCCTGAACCGGGAGCTGCTGAGCGCCGACAATTTGCTGGCCGATGTTCTCGCCAGCCTGAATGCCGGGGAACTGGCCCTGCGACGCTTCCGTGAAATCGCCCGGATCGCCGGCCTGGTCTTCGCCGGCTACCCCGGCGCACCTAAAAGCACCCGGCAGGTCCAGGCTTCCAGTGGGTTGTTCTTTCAGGTGTTCAAGCAGTACGACGCCGACAATCTTTTACTGGCCCAGGCCGGCGAGGAAGTCTTACGGGAAGAATTGGACATACGCCGATTGGAGCAGACCTTGGAACGCCTCAATACCTTGAAGCTGGATCTTTACGCTATCAAGCGCCCCACTCCGCTGGGGTTCCCTTTGCTGGTGGAACGGTTCAGGGAAAGCATGAGCTCGGAAAAACTGGCCGATCGCATCCGCCGGATGGTCAGCGAGCTGGAAAAAACCGCCGATCGTGGTGACCGCTGATGCCTGCACCCTATCCTGTCAGCCTCGCCGGCGAGGAACTCTGGTTACTGCCGAAGAAAGCCCTGTACTGGCCCGCCCAGGAAATCCTGATGGTGGCGGATGTACATTTCGGCAAGGCCGCCGCCTATCGCAGCCTCGGCCAGCCGGTGCCCCACGGCACCACCGCCAGCAACATCGCCATGCTGGACGCCTTGCTGGATAGCCTGCCGTGCCGTCAGTTGATCTTCCTCGGTGATTTTCTCCACGGCCCCGGCTCCCATGCGCCGGCGACCTTGAAGGCGCTTGCCGAATGGCGTGAACGACACCCGCACCTGGCGATGACCCTGATCCGCGGCAACCACGACAAGCGTGCCGGTGACCCGCCGCCGACGCTGAACATTCGCGTCGTGCCGGAGCCGTTGCTGCTGGGCCCCTTCGCCGTGCAGCACGAGCCCCATCCACACCCGAGTCGTCATGTCCTGGCCGGACATGTGCATCCGGTCTATCACTTGAGCGGCAAGGGTCGGCAGCGCCTGCGCCTGGCGTGTTTTCGCCTGGGTAGCGAAATCAGCCTGCTACCGGCCTTTGGCGCGTTCACCGGAGGCTTGCGTGTCGAACAGGACAATGACTGCAGAATTTTCGTGATCGGCGACGACGAAATATGGCCCATCAACTGAAAGAGGTTGATGGGCCAGCATTCGATCAGGCGGTAGGCACAGGAGGCGGCTCGTCCGGCAGCACAGGTTCGCCAGTCTCGTCAGGGTCAGCAGGCTGTTCGTTGGGGGTATCGGGATCGGGCTGGCCAGGAATGCCGCCCGCCGCTTCGACAGGGTGGGCCAGCAGGGACCAGGCCAGGACGCCGATCTGGTTGGGCTCAAGCCTTGCCAGTTCGGCACTGATGCGCGGATCGATCTTCATAGAGCAACTCCTGAGCGAAAGCCCGCTGCTCAGACGCAAAAACGGGCAGTACACCCCAATAGAGTGTCTGCCCGTCCAGGAATTCCGACAGCTCGTCAGAATCAGGTGCGCGGCAACGTCACGCCGCGCTGGCCCTGGTACTTGCCGCCACGGTCCTTGTAGGAGACTTCGCATTCTTCATCGGATTCGAGGAACAGCATCTGCGCTACACCTTCGTTGGCGTAGATTTTCGCCGGTAGGGTCGTGGTGTTGGAAAACTCCAGGGTCACGTGGCCTTCCCACTCCGGTTCCAGCGGCGTGACGTTGACGATAATGCCGCAACGGGCATACGTGCTCTTGCCCAGGCAAATGGTCAGCACGTTACGTGGGATGCGGAAATACTCGACCGTACGCGCCAGCGCGAAGGAGTTCGGCGGGATGATGCAAACATCGCTCTTGATGTCGACGAAACTCTTCTCATCGAAATTCTTCGGATCGACGGTGGCCGAGTTGATGTTGGTGAACACCTTGAATTCATCGGCGCAGCGCACGTCGTAACCGTAGCTTGAAACACCGAACGAAATCAGCCGGTCGGCGCCTTCGCCACGCATCTGGCGCTCCACGAACGGCTCGATCATGCCGTGCTCTTGCGCCATGCGGCGAATCCACTTGTCCGATTTGATGCTCATGGCGGGTGTCCTGATAGCGAGGTGGAGAAAAACTGTCCGGCATCTTACCGGGGCATGGGACGGGTTCAAAGTGCAGCGAGCAAATCTCGCCGATCCGCCTTGATTTCCGGGGCCTGCCGGCAATCGTGCGCGCCGTCAGTCACTAAAACCGAGAAACCTTCGCAAAGACCATTGGCACGTTACGGAAAAAGGGTTAAGGTGACGTCACTGTGCTGCTTGTGTCACTGAGAATCTCTACACGATATGTTGAATTTCGATCCAACCATCTACAAGAATTTTTCCTGCTCTTTGCACTCAGTCTCGGCCAGGGTTCTTCCTGAGTCGCAGTTATCTTTGTCCAAGGAGTTACACCATGTCTAATCGCCAAACCGGTACCGTCAAGTGGTTCAACGATGAAAAAGGCTTCGGCTTCATCACCCCACAATCCGGTGACGATCTGTTCGTACACTTCAAAGCTATCCAATCCGACGGCTTCAAAAGCCTGAAAGAAGGCCAACAGGTTTCTTTCGTCGCTACCCGCGGTCAGAAAGGCATGCAAGCTGAAGAAGTAACAGTTATCTAACTGTTCCTGCTTTAGCAAAAAGCCCCGCCCTTAAAAGCGGGGCTTTTTTGTGCCTGTCGATTCATACGAGCACACAAAAACCTGTGGGAGCGAGCAGGCTCGCTCCCACAGGGGTTATTTCTGCTTGGGAATTACCAGGTCACACCAAACCCGGCCGTATAGCGGGTCTTGCTCAAGTCGCTGTCTTCGGTACCCTCGATGACATCCTTCTCGGCCTTGAGGTTGAGCGACGCCCAGTCGGTGACCTTGTAGCGCAGCCCCACCTCGGCATCGTAGGCGTACTCCGCGACACCGGACAGTGGCTTGCCCACTTCCCCATTGGTGAAGAACTCGACGCGCTTGCCCATGAGGTACCGGTTGTAGTCCCACTTCATGGCGACGGAATAGAAATTGTCCTTGCCGCCGTCCCGGTACTCGTAGTCCGTGCGGTTCAACAGCGAGCCCAGCGAGAACGCCCCGAGTTCGTCGTCCCAGAACTGATAGCCCGGACCGGTACCCACCACGCGCTGGCGGGCCAGGTCTTCGACCTTGTCGCGCTTGTAATTGAGGCGCCCCTGCCAGAACCATTTGTCCGTCAGGAACCGGTCGAGAGAATATTCCAGCCTCCAGTTGTCGGCCGAGACCACGTCGTCCTGGAATTCCCGGTTGTACTCGCCCTCGGCGGTATGCCGCCATCGGCCATGGCGCGCCGAGGTCTTGAAGTCGATGTCGTAATCGTCGGTATCGTTTTCCGCGCGTTGATAATCCAACGCGGCATCGATGTTGCCCTTCCACACCAGGTCTTCGACCACTGGCTTGGGCTTGAGGATCTGCTGGATACTGGCCAACTCCACCGTCTTGGGCCCTTCGCCGTTGGCCAGGGTGACCTTGCCGTCGTCGGCCGCTTGCAGGGCCTTGGCTTTTTCACCGGTGTAGGCGTCCTGCTTGACCAGTAGCTGCTGGTCGCTCTCAAGGGTCTTGACCTGGTTCCAGTCGATGGGAACGGCACCTGCATAATCGGTCTGGATCAGCAACTTGCCGCCATCGAAAACGGTGATTTTTCCGCTGAGCTTGTCGCCGTTCTTCAGCCAGACGGTATCGGCAAGCAAGGGCATGGAGGCGCTGGTGACAGCTAGGCATAACAGGGTTCTGGACAACATAAGCGATAATGGGCTCAAGTTTTCGGTGAAAAGGCGGCATTATCCCCCGGGATGACACCTCAGCAACGACTGACCCGCGTAGGGGGAATGAGTTCATTTCTCAACCGCTCCTGTAGGAATTAATCTACGGACGGATACATTTCTCAGGAAAACCTAACGTGACTGATCTTCCTGCGGCCCCCGAAGATGCCGCGCAAATCCGCCGCACCACCCTTTACCTGACCCTGGCGCAGGTACCGGCCGGCAAGGTGGTCACCTATGGTCAGCTCGCCGAGATGGCCGGCCTGGGGCGGGCAGCCCGCTGGGTTGGCCGGACTCTCAGCCAGCTGCCGGACGACACCCGGCTGCCCTGGCATCGGGTGCTGGGTGCCGGCGGTCGGATCAGCCTGCCGGCGGGCAGCGCTTCGGGGGACGAGCAACGCGCCCGGCTGCGCCTGGAGGGCATCAGTGTCCTGAACAATCGTGTTGATATTCGGCGTCATGGCTGGCGCCCGGTAGAGCACAGCGGTTAGAGTGCGCGCTTTGTTTTCGCAATTTTTGAGGCAGACTCCAGCCCATGCCCCGTAAAACCTGGCGCGCCGCCCTCGCCGCCTATGCCAGTCCTTCGACGCTCGTGCTGTTGCTGCTTGGCTTCGCCGCCGGCTTGCCCTACATGCTGGTGTTTTCCACGCTTTCGGTCTGGTTGCGCGAGGCTGGCGTGGCCCGCGAAACCATCGGGTATGCGAGCCTGATCGGCCTGGCGTATGCCTTCAAATGGGTCTGGTCGCCGTTGCTCGACCAATGGCGCCTGCCACTGCTGGGAAAACTCGGGCGACGCCGTTCATGGCTGGTACTTTCCCAGGGCCTGGTGATCCTGGGCCTGGTCGGCATGGGGTTCTGCGATCCGCAGAAACACCTGTCCTGGTTGATCGCCATCGCCGTGATCGTGGCCTTCGCTTCGGCTACTCAGGATATCGCCGTCGATGCCTATCGCCTGGAAATCGTCGACGACACGCGCCAGGCTGCCCTGGCCGCCAGTTACATGTCCGGCTACCGGGTCGCTGCGCTTCTGGCCACCGCCGGCGCGCTCTACTTCGCCGAGGGTTTCGGTTCCACCGGTTTCAGCTACAAACACTCGGCGTGGGCCGGCACGTACCTGTTGTTCGGCGTGTTGATGGTCCCGGCTCTGCTCACTTCGGTGTTCATGCGCGAACCACCGGTACCGCTGCGCACGCAACTGCAGGCCGGACGCTATACGTTCGTCCACCAGTTGGCGTCGGTGTTTGTGTTGATCGTCCTGCTGGTGTCGGTCCCGGCGATGTTCACCCAACTCTACAACACCGACTTCGCCAGCGTGCTGTTCGAGGGCGTCAGCCTGCTCGACCTTTTGCTCGAAGACCGCGCTTTCCTGCGGGCCATCCTTTATATCATCCTGACGGCGATGTGCCTGTCGAGCATGGGGCGCCGCGGCCTGGCACCGGTGCTCACGCCCGTCAACGACTTCATCCTGCGCTACCGCTGGCAGGCCCTGCTGCTGCTCGGGCTGATTGCCACCTACCGGATGTCCGACACGGTCATGGGCGTCATGGCTAACGTTTTCTACATCGACCAGGGCTTCAGCAAAGACCAGATCGCCAGCGTCAGCAAGATTTTCGGCCTGATCATGACCCTCGTCGGAGCCGGCATGGGCGGCTTGCTGATCGTTCGCTTCGGCATCCTGCCGATTCTGTTCACGGGCGGCGTCGCTTCGGCCGCGACCAACATCCTGTTCTTGATGCTCGCCGACATGGGCCCGAACCTGAAGATGCTGGTGCTGACCATCTCCCTCGATAACTTCAGCTCCGGTCTTGCCACCTCGGCGTTCGTGGCGTACCTGTCGAGCCTGACCAACCTGAAGTTCTCCGCCACCCAGTACGCCCTGCTCAGCTCGATCATGCTGCTGCTGCCACGCTTGATCGGTGGCTATTCCGGCGTAATGGTGGAGAAGTTCGGCTATCACAACTTCTTCCTCATCACCGCCTTGCTCGGCGTACCGACCCTGCTGTTGATTGCCCTGCACTGGTTCCAGGAAAATCGTCGCCAGGGCCCGATCGACCCCGTGGAGTCGACACCCACCCGGCCGGCGGAAGAATCGTAGGAAACTTCACTAAACGCTGGGGAAACCGGCGTTAGTAACAGGCAACCGGCCACGCGCCTGTACGCCAGGGCATCTCCTCCGTACAATGCTTCGTCATTTCCAGTTATCAGCAACCGACAACGGCCAACCATGCGCACCAGTCAATTTTTGCTCGCCACACAGAAAGAAACGCCTTCCGACGCGGTCGTGATCAGCCATCAGCTGATGCTGCGTGCCGGCATGATCCGCAAACTTGCCTCGGGCCTGTACACCTGGCTGCCGATGGGCCTGCGGGTGATGCGCAAGGTAGAAGCCATCGTGCGCGAAGAAATGGATGCCGCCGGCGCCCTGGAAGTGTTGATGCCCGGAACCCAGCCGGCCGAGCTGTGGCAGGAATCGGGACGCTGGGAAGAGTACGGCCCCGAGCTGCTGCGCCTCAAGGACCGTCACGGTCGTGACTTCTGCGCGGGCCCGACTCACGAGGAAGTGATCACCGACCTGATGCGCAACGAGCTGAGCAGCTATAAGCAGCTGCCCATCAATCTGTATCAGATCCAGACCAAATTCCGTGACGAGATCCGTCCACGCTTCGGCCTGATGCGTGGTCGCGAATTCATCATGAAGGACGCCTATTCGTTCCACGCCGACCTGGCGTCGCTGCAGGTCACCTACGACCGCATGCACCAGGCGTATTGCAACGTGTTTACCCGCCTGGGCCTGAAATTCCGTCCTGTCGAAGCCGACAACGGCTCCATCGGCGGTGCCGGCTCCCACGAATTCCACGTACTGGCCGAGTCCGGTGAAGACGACATCGTCTTCAGCAGCGGTTCCGACTATGCCGCCAACATCGAAAAAGCCGAAGCCGTGCCACGGGAAACCTCCCGTCCCGCACCGACCGAAGAGCTGCGTCTGGTGGATACGCCAAACGCCAAGACCATCGCTCAGCTGGTGGAAGGCTACAACCTGCCAATCGAGCGCACCATCAAGACCCTGATCGTGCACGCCGAAGAAGAAGGCAAGCTGATCGCTCTGATCGTCCGTGGCGATCACGAGCTGAATGAAATCAAGGCTGCCAATCAGCCAGGCGTCGCCAGTCCGCTGGTCATGGCCTCCGACGCCGAACTGCGCGATGCCATCGGTGCCGGAGCCGGCTCCCTTGGCCCGTTGAACCTGCCGCTGCCGATCATCATTGACCGCTCGGTGGAACTGATGAGCGACTTCGCCATCGGCGCCAACATCGACGACAAGCATTATTTCGGTGTGAACTGGGAGCGCGACCTGCCGGTTCCCACCGTGGCCGACCTGCGCAACGTCGTGGCCGGCGACCCGAGCCCGGACGGCAAGGGCGTGCTGGAAATCAAGCGCGGCATCGAAGTCGGCCACATCTTCCAGCTGGGCAACAAGTACAGCAAGGCGATGAAGTGCGAAGTGCTGGGTGAGAACGGCAAGCCGGTCACCCTGGAGATGGGGTGCTATGGCATTGGCGTGTCCCGCGTAGTGGCGGCGGCCATCGAGCAGAACAACGACGAGAAAGGCATCATCTGGAGCGACGCCCTGGCGCCGTTCCAGATCGCCCTGGTGCCGTTGCGCTACGAGACCGACCTGGTACGCGAAGCCACCGACAAGCTCTACGCCGAACTGACGGCCGCCGGCTTCGAAGTACTGTTGGACGACCGCGACAAGAAAACCAGCCCCGGCATCAAGTTCGCGGACATGGAACTGATCGGCATCCCGCACCGGATCGTCGTCAGCGATCGCGGCCTGGCCGAAGGCAACCTGGAATACAAGAGCCGTACCGAGGCCGAGCCGCAAGCGCTGCCGGTCGCCGACGTGCTGTCCTTCCTCCAGGCCCGTATCCGCCGCTGACACCAGATAGAGACGTCATGTTCAAGCGAAACACCTTAGGCCTCGGGGGCGTCGCACTGTGCGGCGCCCTGCTGGTCAGTGGCTGTGCCAATCAAATGTCGCAACGCAGCGAGCACGAGGAACGGGTCGAGCGCAAATTGCTCGACCACAGCCTGCAGATCGATGCAGGCGAACCCAAGGTGCTCGACCTGCCGCAGCGCCGGGTGCGCATCAACGAGCAGAAGACCTTCGAGGTCACCGAGTTCGAAGTCACGCGCCATTACGACCGCTACACGCCCTACCAACCCTGGCGGGAAATCTACGAGATCCCCCTTGGCGCCGTGGCGCTGGTAGCCGGTATCGGCGCAAACGTGGTCAACGTGATCACCTTCGGCAACGTGCCGGACAGCGCGACCCACGACTGGATCAGCTACGGTGTTTCCGGACTCAACCCGTTCATGAACGTGCCGTCCCATGGCCGTGCCCAGCAGAACCTGGCCGGAATCGACGAAGTCCAGCGTGACAAACGCACCGAATACTCTAGCCTGCCCTGGAGCGAACGCCCGGTGCAGGTCAAGGCTGCCCGGCAAACCTTCGAGCTGAGCACCGACCGTAACGGCGTGCTGCGCTTGAATCTGCTGGAAAGCCCGTTCGCCGAATATGACCCGAGCCATTTGGGTAAATTGCAGATCAGCGTGACGGACGCCCTGGACGAGGTCCATACCGACTCCTCCCTGAGCGTCAGCAGCAACCTGCGTAACAAGTTGGTTGAAGCCCATGCGCTGATTTATGACGATCTGGAAGACGACGAAGTGAGTCAATGGGTCCACCGGGTCAAGCGCCTGTCGGAACTGGGGCTGGAAGAAGAGGCCAGCGAGCTGGAACAGAGCCTCATCGAATTGACCCGCAACGATCCGGAACTGCAGACCGAATTCCTGAAAGCCCTGACCAAGGATGGCGGCCGACTGGTGGCGGATCCGGGCGCGAACTGAAGCACAACCTTTGTGGCGGGGGATTTGTCCCCTCACCACAAAGAAGCGCCTGGTGCAGCCACCGCAACCTCAGCGCTCAAACAACTCCAACTGCTCGAACCCACCCCGCAAATCTTCCAGCCGTACCCCAATACCCAGCAGTCGCACCGGTTTGCCCCCACGGTTGAATGCCTGGGTCAACAGCAACTGATAGCTGCCCAGATCCCGCCCTGCCCCGGCCTGCTCCAGAGTCGTCTGGGTAAAGTCGTGGAACTTCACTTTGACAAACGGTTTGCCGGGCCGATAGCTGCTATCGATTCGCGCCATGCGCCCGCTCAGGGTTTGCATCAGTTCCGGCAGTTTGTCGAGACAACTGGCCAGATCAGGCAAGTCGACGTCATAGGTGTTTTCCACGCTGATGGATTGCCGTCGGCTGTCGTTGTGCACCAGGCGCTCGTCAATACCACGAGCGAGGTTCCACAGCCGCTCTCCGAAACTGCCGAACTCACGCACCAGCGCCAACTTGTCCCACTGGCGCAATTGCAAACAGTCGGCGATCCCAAGCCTGTTCAGTTTATCGGCGGTCACCTTGCCGACGCCGTGGAGCTTGCTGACTGGCAGGGTCGAAACGAAGTCCTCGACCTGGTCCGGCGTAATGACGAACAAACCGTTGGGTTTCTTCCAGTCACTGGCGATCTTGGCCAGGAACTTGTTCGGCGCGACCCCGGCGGACACCGTGATATGCAGCTGGTTGGACACCCGTCGACGGATGTCCTGGGCGATCCGCGTGGCGCTGCCGCCGAAGTGAGCGCTGGCGGAGACGTCCAGATAGGCTTCATCCAGAGACAGCGGCTCGATCAGGTCGGTGTAATCGCTGAATATCGTATGAATTTCCTTGGACGCTTCCCGATACGCATCCATCCGCGGCTTGACGATGATCAGGTCCGGACACAGTTTCAAGGCATGCCCAGACGACATGGCCGAACGTACGCCGTACGCCCGAGCCTCGTAGTTACAGGTTGCGATCACGCCCCGCCGATCCGCCGACCCGCCGACCGCCATGGGCTTGCCGGCCAGCCGCGGGTCATCGCGCATTTCGATGGCAGCATAGAAGCAGTCGCAGTCGACGTGGATGATTTTGCGTTGCGTCATGGCGAAGCGGAATGTGAGGCAGATCGGACCGCCAGTATCGCATCCGAACCTGTATATAGCACCAGTAGTTTGAAAGATCCTTCGCGGAGGCAGGAAATGCCCACGCGGAATTTAATTTCCTCAATTGCAACGCCCCCTCCAATAGCCTCCAGCCCTTGCCGGGCCTGCGTCACAGGGCAGTCACAATGCATTCTTCCGAGGCTAAGCACTTGAAGCGGAACAGTTTTTCCCGGACCAAGGGTTGACAGCCGTTCAATCCTCTGTAGAATGCCGCCTCACAGACGCGGGATGGAGCAGCCTGGTAGCTCGTCGGGCTCATAACCCGAAGGTCGTCGGTTCAAATCCGGCTCCCGCAACCAAACGTCTGAAAAAGGCCATTCGAAAGAATGGCCTTTTTTGTGCCTGATGGTTTTTCAGTTACCCACACTTGTGGGAGCTAGAGGTTCGGGTTGTAGGACAATTTCCTTTTTAATTTCGAGCATTTAGCCGCATCGGCTGCGAATGGGCCGTTAATTTGACCTTGCTCTGTTTTAACGGTTGACACCTGAGCTTTCGCCTGTAGAATGCCGCCTCACAGACGCGGGATGGAGCAGCCTGGTAGCTCGTCGGGCTCATAACCCGAAGGTCGTCGGTTCAAATCCGGCTCCCGCAACCAAACGTCTAAAAAGAGGCCATTCGAAAGAGTGGCCTTTTTTGTGCCTGTTGTTTTTTGCTTTTGGTAAAAATCGACTTCATTACAAAAGTTTTGTAATTATTTTCTGCCGCAGGGATTGGTAACCTGGCCGGATACCCCCATCCTGTCGCGCATAGCTCAAGAGGTGATTGATGCGCGCCCACTCTGACCCGCAAGACACTGTTACCGCGACACAACCGATCAAGGCCGAACGACTGCGCTGGCTGGACCGGATCAGCCAGTACCGCCAGCCCTTGGGCCTCGCCGTCACGCTGTTGCTGTTTGCGATTGCACTGATTGCCTGTCGTCATCTGCTTAGCGAACTCGATCTTTACGCGCTACACGACTCGATCCTCGACGTGCCTCGCCCGGCCCTGCTTGGCGCCATAGCCGCCACGGTCACAGGTTTCATCATTCTGTTGGGCTACGAATGGTCCGCCAGCCGTTATGCCGGCGTGACGCTCCCTTCCCAGACATTGATCCTTGGCGGGTTTACCGCGTTTGCCATCGGCAATGCGATTGGCCTGTCACTGCTGTCGGGCGGTTCGGTGCGCTACCGATTGTATGCCCGCCATGGCCTCGGAGCGGCGGATGTCGCCCACATGACGTTGTTCGCCAGCCTGTCCCTGGGCTGTGCGCTACCACCGCTGGCGGCCCTGGCCACTCTCAGCAACCTGCCCGCTGCCTCCGCGGCGCTGCACCTGCCCGCGACTTTGCTCGCAGCGATCTCCGTGGCGGTGTTGCTGGTCATGGGTGTGCTGGCCGTCGGTATCTACCGCCGACGCCTGCCTGAACAGCCTCATCGAGACAGCCTTCTGGTCAAGGCCGGACGTCGCACCCTTCGCCTGCCGGGCCGACGCCTGACCTTCCTGCAACTGATCATCACGGCACTGGACGTGGCCGCCGCCGCCACTGTGCTGTATCTGCTGCTGCCCGAGGCGCCGCCCTTCGGCGCATTCCTGTTGGTGTACCTGCTGGCGTTAGCCGCCGGCGTGCTCAGCCATGTGCCAGGCGGCGTCGGGGTGTTCGAAGCGATCCTGCTCGCTGCCTTCGCCGACAAACTGGGCGCCGCGCCGCTGGCCGCTGCCCTGCTCCTGTACCGTCTGATCTACGTGTTGCTACCCATGCTGGTGGCCTGCGTACTGCTGCTGATCAGTGAAGCGCAACGACTGTTCCAGACCCGCCAGACCCTGCGGGCGGCGTCCGGTCTGGCGGCGCCGATCCTGGCGGTGCTGGTGTTCCTGTCGGGCGTGGTGCTGCTGTTTTCCGGCGTGACCCCGGAAATCGACACCCGCCTGGAGCACATCGGTTTCCTGATCCCCCATCGACTGGTGGACGCTTCCCACTTCGGCGCCAGCCTGGTGGGTGTCTTGTGCCTGTTGCTCGCCCAGGGCCTGCGCCGTCGCCTGTCGGCCGCCTGGATGTTGACCACCGTGTTGCTGCTGGTGGGCGCCCTGCTCTCGCTGCTCAAGGGCTTCGACTGGGAAGAGGCGACGCTGCTGACATTGACGGCCGCCCTGCTGGCTGTTTTCCGGCGTTCCTTCTATCGTCCGAGCCGCCTGACCGAGCTGCCTTTTTCCCCGTTGTTTCTGATCGCCAGCCTCTGCGTGCTGGGCGCTTCGATCTGGTTGCTGTTGTTTGCCTATCAGGATGTCCCGTACAGCCATCAACTGTGGTGGCAGTTCACCCTGGATGCCGATGCCCCACGGGGCCTGCGTTCGCTGCTGGGGGCCGCAGTGCTGCTGGTAGTCGTGTCACTGACCTGGTTGTTGCGCACGGCGCGGCCGGTGATCCATCTACCCACGGCCGAGGAGTTGGAGCGCGCCAAGGCGATTCTCATGACGTCTTCGCAACCCGACGGTGGCCTGGCCCTGACGGGCGACAAGGCGTTGCTGTTTCATCCCAACGATGAGGCGTTCCTGATGTATGCCCGCCGCGGCCGCAGCCTGGTGGCGCTGTACGACCCGATCGGACCGACCCAGCAACGGGCCGAAATGATCTGGCAGTTCCGTGACCTGTGCGATATCCATCACGCCCGGCCGGTGTTCTATCAGGTGCGCGCCGAGAACCTGCCCTACTACATGGACATCGGCCTGACGGCGATCAAGCTGGGTGAAGAAGCGCGGGTCGACCTCAAGCGTTTCGACCTCGAGGCCAAGGGCAAGGAGATGAAGGACCTGCGTTACACCTGGAACCGTGGCACCCGGGACGGCCTGTCCCTGGAAATCCACGAGCCGGGCCAGGCCCCGATGGACGAACTCAAGGTGATTTCCGATGCCTGGTTGACCGGCAAGAACGTGCGCGAAAAAGGCTTCTCCCTGGGTCGTTTTAGCAATGACTATCTCAAGCATTTCCGCATCGCGGTGATCCGCTTCGAGGGTCGTCCGGTGGCCTTCGCCAACCTGCTGGAGACCCACAGCCACGAGCTGGCCAGCCTCGATTTGATGCGCGCCCACCCCGACGCCCCGAAGCTGACCATGGAATTCATGATGGTCGGCCTGATCCAACATTACAAAAACCATGACTACGCCCGCTTCAGCCTCGGCATGGTCCCGTTGTCGGGCCTGCAACCGCGTCGCGGCGCACCACTGACCCAGCGTCTGGGCTCGATGGTGTTCCGCCGTGGCGAGCAGCTCTATAACTTCCAGGGGCTGCGCCGCTTCAAAGACAAATTCCAGCCTGACTGGGAACCTCGTTACATGGCTGTGCCTGCCGGACTCGATCCGCTGGTGGCGCTGGCCGATACCGCCGCCCTGATTGCGGGCGGCCTGACTGGACTGGTGAAACGCTGATGATGCAACGCTCCTGGCGATATGTAGTGGCCGCCCTGCTGGTGCTGGCGGTGATCCTCGGTGGCGGTTACTGGTATTGGAACCGCCCGGCCCCACAACCCACTCTCGAACAACTGACGCCCGCCGATGGCGCGCCGATGACCCGGGTCATTCCAGGCACCAAGCCTCGCGCCCAGGTCCTGGTAGCCGTCAATGAAGATCAGAAACTCAGCGATACACAATTGACGACCCTGAGCCGCAGTGGCTCGGCGCAGATCGTCCAGGTGATCCTGCCCAAGGACTGCATGCTGCAGGGGCGCGCCCTGCAAGCCGGCCTGAGAGAACTTCAAGGACCGGCGACGCTGGTCAGCGGCATCGGCCCGGGGGCCGTGCTGGCCTGGCGCTGGCTGGCCGAGCAGAAGGACGACAAGGCCAAGGCCGTCTCGGTGGACCTGGCCCTGGAAAAACCCGGTTGCACCCACCTGCTGCCCAAAAGCGCGGCCCACGGCCACTGGCTGGTAGCCTGGAACGACAACCCCGACGACACCAGCGCTGCTTTCGTGCGGGATCAGAAGAATGCCGAAACCAGCATCAGCGACTACGACATCAACTTGCCGCAAGTGCTGAACAACGAACTGCGCAAAATCCTGGTGGGCGCGGAAAAAGGCAAGGGCGGCCTGGCCATCCCGGTGGTCGAAGTGCCCGCCAGCCAGGCCAGGGATACCGTGACCCTGTTCCTCTCCGGCGATGGCGGCTGGCGTGACCTGGACCGCGACGTGGCCGATGAAATGGCCAAGCTCGGCTACCCGGTGGTGGGCATCGACACCCTGCGCTACTACTGGCAGCACAAGAGCCCCGAGCAAAGCGCCGTGGACCTCACCGAACTGATGCAGCATTACCGCCAGGTGTGGGGGACCAAGCGCTTCATCCTCACCGGTTATTCGTTCGGCGCCGACGTGCTGCCAGCCATCTATAACCGCCTGCCAGCCACCGAACAGCAGCGGGTCGATGCAATCATCCTGCTGGCCTTCGCCCGCACGGGCAGCTTCGAGATCGAGGTCGAAGGCTGGCTCGGCAACGCCGGCACCGAAGCCGCCACCGGCCCGGAGATGGCCAAGCTCCCTGCCGAAAAAGTGGTGTGCATCTACGGTGGCGAAGAAGCCGACGAAAGCGGCTGCACCGACAAGACCGCCGTGGGCGAGACCGTCAAACTGCCGGGCGGCCATCACTTCGACGAAAACTACCCGGCCCTGGCCAGGCGCCTGATCGACGAGATCAACGATCGGCAGCCCAAGCCCGCCGATCAGTAATTCGATACCGGCTTAACGACAAGCCCCTGCTGCCTTACAGCCGCAGGGGCTTGTCGTTTTGTCGGTGCCGGCGCCTTCGCGACCAAGCGCCCACTGAGGGGTGGTCTTAGTAGACCTGAACCCGCCACAACTCCCGCGAAGCGGAACCCGCCGACATCGGCAGCCGCCCGTGCAGCGTTCGATAGTTGTCGATCAGTACCAGATCGCCCTCGCTCCATTGATGGGCAATCAGGCACTCCGGGTCGTAGACCAGGCTGTTGACCCGATCCAGCAACGCCTGTTGAGCCTCCTCGTCATGATCCTGCACAGACTGGCTGAGAGTCTGCAACGTCGAATCGGTGCCTTCCTGATAACGCAGGATGAGTTCGCCGCTGCGGGGATGATGATCCACAAGGCTGTACATGCGTGGCGAACCGCCGAAGTAGGTCATTTTGGTGTAGTAGGTGATGTTCACCGCCTGCCATTGCCGGGCGACCTGTTGCCCGACCTTGCGCAACACGTTCCGGCTGTCGACGATGGTGGTCTGGCCTTCGCCCGGCAGCGGCGCCGTCTTGCAATACAACATGAACTTACTGGCGCAGAATTTCGGGTTGCGCTGAACCTGGGCGTCGCTATCGGGCAGCATGTTCAAGTCCCAATGCAACGGTGTTTTCTCCAGCGAATGCACCACGCCTTGCGGTTTGTCCGCTGGCTTGACCACGTGTACAGCGCCGAAAGCCCATTCGTACAAGGTGCCAAAACGTTCGCAACTGCGGGCGAAACTGTCCTGGTCCTCGAAATGGCAACCCTTGAGGCAAACAAAGCCGAAGGTTTCCACCAATGCCTCCAATAACCCCGTGGACAGTCGTTCGAAACCCAGCCCCAACGGATCCCGCACCACCAGGCCGAAGAGCGGCAGCTTTTGCAGCTCGTACTCGAAGCCTTGTGCCTGGGGACCTTCTGTCTGGTGGTAAAGCCACGGCCGCCCCTGCCAGGTGACCAGCACATGCTGGTCCAGGTCGACCTGGGCCCGGGCGCGCAGGCTCTGGCTCCCGTCGAGGTTACATACAGGCACGGCGTGCCAGGGACTGTCGACGCGACTCAACCCTTCGGCCAGCCCGACGGTAAATTTGGGCCCGGTATTGCTGTACTGATGGACCGACAATCGGATGTCATCGGGGAAGAAGCGATCCACCGCAGCATTCAACGCCTGGCCACGCAGCATCATCTGATAGGCCTTGTAACTGATTTGCTGCAGGTACTCGTCCTCGCTCTGCCCTTCCTCGCGACACAGGCGCAGGTCGTTGTAGAGATGACTGCACAGATTGTCGTGGGTCCGACCGAGGGCTTCATCATGCCGGCTCTGTTCGATCAGGTCCCCCAGGTTTTTCCAGGGTAATCGGGCCTGCTTGACCAGGCTGGCGCGCACCGCCTCCGCACTTTGAGCCTGCGGGAACAGGTCTTCCATGCTGACCCACTCAATGGTGTGTGTCGTACACAGCTCACGCAGCGCCCGGTTATAGGCCGCACGAACGTCATCGCTCACCCCGACGATGTCATTGAACGTCGTGCCATCGCTGAGGATCGATACCACGCACCCAGGTTCATGCAGCGCGGCAATGGCCTGCCCCAGCTGATCGAGGCGTTCGATGGCCATGACCTCGCCATAGTCCGGCAGCACACCGAAGGTCTGGTCGATGGCATTGGGGGATTTGCAGGGAAAACCCGGCAGAATCAAGCGTACCGGACGGCGCTGATCGAAGCATTGCCCCAGCCGGAGTGCCAGACAGTCCCGGCCCTGTGTTTCGAAACGATCATCCGTACCCTTGAACAGGTAACCGGCCAGCAAATCGCTGACGGCCGTGATCCAGGCGTCTCTATGTTCCATGGAACAGCTTCCTTGAGAGTGGGTGTATCAACAGGTTTTGACGGTATCGCCATGCTCGGTGAACGCCTGCACGGCGCCACGGTGTTGCTTGAGGATGTGTAACAGCCCGGCCGGCTGTTCACAGTAGAAGTCGGGGGCCTGGGCCTGCCCGGCACACGTCGGACCATAGCCCCAGGCGACCATTGCCGAGGGCATGCCCGCGGCACGGGCAGTCTGCAGATCGATCTCCGTGTCTCCGACGAACAGACAGTGTCGGGGATCAACCGACAACCGTCGCGCGGCTTCCCATGCCACCACCGGCTGGGGTTTGAGCGAGCGGCCTGCACGGTGTCCCAGAATCGCGTTGAAAGCCGTGCGCGCGAGCAGCGACTCAGCGACACGGCAGGCCATGTCCTCGGCTTTGTTGGTCACGATCGCCAGTGGCAGTTGTAGCTCTCGACAGCCTTCGAGCATTGCCAATACACCACTGAAGGGCTTGGAAAACTGCACCAGATGATCCTGGTACAGACCCACATAACGCTGGTGCAGCATGCCCGCATCGGCGATACCAAACTGCGTCGCCACCGCCTCGATCATCGCAGTGGTACCACCGCCGATATAGCCCCGCACCGTTTCTGTTGTCAGCGATGGGCACCCGTGCGCCAGCAATACCTGGTTCAGGCACCAGGTGATGTCCGGCAAGGTGTCTACCAGGGTCCCGTCCAGATCGAAGAGCACGGCATCGATCCGCAACCGAGACGTTCTCATTGGGCACTGGCGTAGTGACAAGGACGCCCCTTGCGAAATACCAGCCGATGGAAGCGCTCGTCGACATTGCTGCGTTTTTCGAGGGTCACCACACCCCGTCGCTTGATTGCCACCGAATGCCAGGGCGTACGCCACAGGTCACTGGTCGGAACGAGGCGGATACCGATTTTCGTCGATACCGCCAGTTGCGGGTGAATCGACAGGCGCAGGCAATCCGGATAGCGCGCCTGCAATAATGCACTCCAGGCCTCACTGCGCTGGATCACTCGCTGAGAGGCCGGCTTGGCGATCTTCTTCACCGCGTTGAGGCTCATGCCGGCGAATTCATCAAGCCCCGAATAATCCTCGGACAGGAAACGATGGATACCGCAGTACATCAGCATCATGTGCGGATCGTCCTTGAAGCGCTGTTGCAACAGGATCAATGACTGACCGTGTTCGATCATCATTTCTTCGCGCATCGCGTCCAGGCAATCAAGTTGAGGGTAGGCATTCCTGAGATCGAAATGGGCAAAAGTGCCGCCGTAGTGCTGTTCGGCGTAATCCTGGATCGAGTCGGTATACGCCTTGACGTCCGCATCGGGGACACGCACCAGATCGGCAAACACATAACCATCCGAGCAGATGTGGATCAACGCACCGGGTGCATAAATCGCCTGGATCTGCGCGCACAGGCGATAGAGCTCATCGATGGCATGGTATTCAGCCAGGTCGGGCAAGTGGCTCAGGGTTTTCTTGCGGCTGGGGGATTTTCCGGGAAAGGCCGGCAAAACCATTTCAACTTTGCGACCGCTTTCGACTGCCCGCATGACTTTCGCAAGATGGGGCTCCAACACTTGCAAGGAAAGTTCGTCGCTTTCCCCGGGGGCGAGGCTACGACGGCGAAACAGGCATTCGAGAATCTGTTGGGCAATGTTCCGGGACGAGACAGGCTGATGCTCATGCACGCCCTGACCGCCCACCTGTTGAGCAACGGTGGTTGAACCCTGCATAGACAATCCTTGTTTGATAGTGACGGCAGCCAAATCCTTGGCCACCGGCAGATACTCCTTGATCTGCGGGCGGGTAAAAAATCCTACAGAAAGCAAACACTTGTCAAATTTTTCCGAAGCGCCACAGGACAGTGCTGTCACGGAATACCGGGACAGATGCCGCAAAAAAGCCCCCGCTGCCGCAAGGCAACAGGGGCTTTTGATTGACGCTCCCACGCTCGGCCAGGAACGTTCAGCGCCCCAAAGCGCTGAACACAAATCGTCGGTGGGCGCTACATCTCGACCTGCGTCCCCAATTCAATCACCCGGTTCAACGGCAGATTGAAGAACCGCAAATTGCCATTGGCATTCTTCAACATGAAAGCGAACAGCAATTCACGCCAGCGGGCCATGCCTTCGAGCTTGGAGGCGATGACCGTCTCGCGACTGAGGAAATAAGTGGTGCGCATCGGGCTGAAGTCCAGGTCATCCAGATGGCAGAGCTTGAGCGCCTCGGGCACGTCCGGCTCGTCGGTGAAGCCGAAATGTAAAATGACCCGGAAGAAGCCTTCGCCGTAGGAATCGACCTCGAAGCGCCGTTGTGGCGGTACACGAGGGATGTCTTCGTACACCACCGTCAACAACACCACTTGCTCATGCAACACCTGGTTGTGCAGCAAGTTGTGCAACAGCGCGTGGGGCACGGCATCGGAGCGTGCAGTCAGGAACACAGCGGTGCCCTGGACCCGGTGAGGTGGTTGTACACGGATGCTGCTGATGAAGATCGGCAACGGCAGCGCACCCTCGTCGAGGCGCTCCACCAGCAACTGCTTGCCGCGCTTCCAGGTGGTCATCAGCACGAACAAGGCAATACCGGCAATGACCGGGAAGGCCCCGCCCTGGATGATCTTCGGCACGTTGGCGGCGAAGTACAGGCCATCCACCAGCAGGAAACCGAGCAATACCGGCACCGCCAGCACAGGCGGCCATTTCCATAGCAACAGGATCACGGCCGAGACCAGAATGGTGGTCATCAGCATGGTGCCGGTCACCGCCACGCCGTAGGCCGAGGCCAGCGCGCCGGACGATTCGAATCCCAGCACCAGCAGCACCACACCCACCATCAACGACCAGTTCACCGCACCGATGTAGATCTGGCCCTGTTCGGCGCTGGATGTGTGCTGGATATACATGCGCGGGATATAGCCCAGTTGGATTGCCTGGCGGGTCAGGGAGAACGCGCCGGAAATCACCGCTTGCGAAGCGATCACCGTGGCCAGGGTCGACAGCCCCACCAGCGGCAGCAACGCCCAGCTGGGCGCCAGCAGATAGAACGGGTTGCGCGCCGCCTCGGGATCCCCCAGCAACAACGCGCCCTGGCCGAAATAGTTGAGCATCAACCCCGGCAACACCAGGAGAAACCAGGCGCGGGCAATCGGTTTGCGGCCGAAATGGCCCATATCGGCGTAGAGCGCTTCGGCACCGGTCAGCGCCAGTACCACGGCGCCGAGGATCGCCACCCCCATGCCTGGATGGACCACAAAGAAACGCACTGCCCAGGCCGGGTTCACCGCCAACAGCACTTCCGGTTGCTGACTGATGCCGTAGACGCCCAGCGCACCGAGCACCACGAACCAGGTGACCATGATCGGGCCGAACAGGATGCCGATCCGCGCGGTGCCATGGCGTTGGATCAGAAACAGCGCGATCAAAACCACCAGCGACAGCGGCACGACCCAATGGTCGATGCCCTCGAACGCCAGCCCGAGGCCTTCGATGGCCGAGAGCACGGAAATCGCCGGGGTGATCATGCTGTCGCCGTAGAACAGCGCGGCGCCGATCAGACCGCAGACCACCAGCAACGTGCGCAGCCGGGCCCGGCTTCCCGCCGCCCGCCGTGCCAGGGCGGTGAGCGCCATGATGCCGCCCTCGCCCTGGTTGTCGGCACGCAGGACGAACATCATGTACTTGATCGACACGACCCAGATCAGCGACCAGAAAATCAGCGACAGGATCCCCAGCACCCCGTCATGGTTGACGGGTACGCCATAGGCACCGGAAAACACTTCCTTGAGGGTGTACAACGGGCTCGTGCCAATGTCGCCATAAACCACTCCGACCGCCGCGACCAGCATGCTAAGCGGGTTTGCGGCCGAATGCCCGGCCTCCACCGCCTGACTACTTGCCTGCCCCATCCAATACTCCTGATTCCCAAAACCCGTCTTCTTATACGCAACATGTTTTGTCACGCCCATGCGTCGCTTTACATCTAGTTACAGGTATTCAGTTGACTGTAAAAAGCAACAAAGCGCAAAGGCGCGAAGCATAGCGCAGCACTCGTCGTTTTTCCCCGCATAAAGCTGGTCAAGTGACGCATCCATCGCTAGAATTGCGCACTTTTTGATCAGAGGCGCGTCAGGCGCCCTGTCTCCGCATCAGAGACGATCCCCCTACACCGAGGTTAGACATGTCCACCACTACCGCGCCAGCCAATCCCAAGGTCGGCTTCGTTTCCCTGGGTTGCCCGAAGGCCCTGGTCGACTCCGAGCGCATCCTGACCCAGCTGCGCATGGAAGGTTATGACGTCGTATCCACGTACCAGGACGCCGACGTGGTAGTGGTCAACACCTGTGGCTTCATCGACTCGGCCAAGGCCGAGTCCCTGGAAGTGATCGGTGAAGCCATCAAGGAAAACGGCAAGGTCATCGTCACCGGCTGCATGGGCGTGGAAGAAGGCAACATCCGTGACGTGCACCCGAGCGTGCTGGCCGTGACCGGCCCGCAGCAGTACGAACAGGTTGTCAGCGCGGTACACGAAGTGGTGCCGCCGAAGCAGGACCACAACCCGCTGATCGACCTGGTACCACCACAAGGCATCAAGCTGACCCCACGTCACTACGCCTACCTGAAGATTTCCGAAGGCTGCAACCACAGCTGCAGCTTCTGCATCATCCCGTCGATGCGCGGCAAACTGGTCAGCCGCCCGGTGGGCGATGTACTCGACGAGGCACAACGCCTGGTCAAATCCGGCGTCAAGGAACTGCTGGTTATCTCCCAAGACACCAGCGCCTACGGCGTCGATGTGAAATACCGAACCGGTTTCTGGAACGGTGCTCCGGTGAAAACCCGCATGACCGAACTGTGCGAAGCCCTCAGCACCCTCGGCGTCTGGGTTCGTCTGCACTATGTCTATCCGTACCCGCATGTCGACGAGCTGATCCCGCTGATGGCCGCCGGCAAGATCCTGCCGTACCTGGACATCCCGTTCCAGCACGCCAGCCCGAAGGTCCTCAAGGCCATGAAACGCCCGGCGTTCGAAGACAAAACCCTGGCCCGTATCAAGAACTGGCGCGAAATCTGCCCGGACCTGATCATCCGCTCCACCTTCATCGTCGGCTTCCCCGGCGAAACCGAAGAAGACTTCCAGTACCTGTTGGACTGGCTGACCGAAGCCCAGCTCGACCGCGTCGGATGCTTCCAGTACTCCCCGGTCGAAGGCGCACCGGCCAACGACCTGAACCTGGACGTGGTACCGGACGACGTCAAGCAGGACCGTTGGGAGCGCTTCATGGCGCACCAACAGGCCATCAGCTCGGCGCGCCTGCAAATGCGCATCGGCCGTGAAATCGAAGTGCTGGTGGACGAAGTGGACGAACAAGGCGCCGTGGGCCGCTGCTTCTTCGACGCTCCGGAAATCGACGGCAACGTGTTCATCGACAACGGCAGTCACCTCAAGCCGGGCGACAAGGTCTGGTGCAAGGTAACCGATGCCGATGAGTACGATCTGTGGGCTGAACAGATCAACTAACCTGTCGCCTCCACAGTAAATTCTGAAAGCCCTGCTCTTGCGACAAGATGCGGGGCTTTTTTACGGCTATCGTAAGGAGACCACGGGATACTCAGCACAAGGAACAGGCGGGCATGCGCCAGCATTCGGTCATTCACACCCCAAAACCCAGCGATTACCAGGAGCTGACCCAAGTATGGGAGGCTTCGGTGCGAGCCACCCATGATTTTCTGCCGGACAGCTACATCGAACTGCTGAAAAACCTGGTGCTGACCCGTTACCTGGACGCGGTGATGCTGATCTGCACCCGGGACGCTCGACTGCGCATCACCGGGTTCGCCGGTGTGGCGGCCGGCAAGATCGAGATGCTGTTCATCGACCCGCAACATCGGGGCCAGGGACTGGGCAAGCAGTTGTTGCATTACGCCATGGAACACATGAACGCCGATCAGCTGGATGTCAACGAACAGAACCCACAGGCCCTGGGCTTTTACCTCAAGCAAGGGTTCGAAGTGGTCGGCCGTTCGGCACGAGACGGCATGAACCAGCCGTACCCGCTGCTGCACATGCGCTACCGTCAGCCCGAGCTGAAGGTCCAGAGCGGCTGAACGAGGCAAATCGACGCGCGATTAACCGGCGCCAGACAGGTACAATGACTGCCCTCTTTTCGTTACGGCCCTGTCATGACTGACCCGATTCGCCTCTCCAAACGCCTTATCGAACTGGTCGGCTGCTCCCGGCGGGAGGCCGAGCTGTTCATCGAGGGCGGCTGGGTCACCGTGGACGGCGAAGTGGTCGACGAACCGCAGTTCAAGGTCACCACGCAAAAAGTCGAGCTTGATCCGCAAGCCAAGGCCACCGCGCCGGAACCGGTCACCCTGCTGTTGAACGTTCCGGCGGGCATGGACGTGGACATCGCCATGGCCGGCCTGGGCCCGCAGTCCCTGAGCGAAGAACATCGCTTCGGCAAACGTCCGCTCAAGGGTCATTTCCTGCGCCTGACCGCCAGCGCCGACCTGCAGGCCAACGCCAGCGGTCTGCTGGTGTTCACCCAGGACTGGAAAATCCTCCGCAAACTCACCGCCGACGCGTCCAGAATCGAGCAGGAATATGTGGTGGAAGTCGAAGGCGAGATGGTCGCCCATGGCCTCAATCGCCTGAACCATGGCCTGACCTACAAGGGCAAGGAGTTGCCTGCGGTCAAGGCCAGCTGGCAGAACGAGAACCGCCTGCGCTTCGCCATGAAGAATCCGCAGCCGGGGATCATCGCGCTGCTTTGCCAGGCGGTCGGCCTCAAGGCGACGGCCATCCGCCGCATCCGCATCGGCGGCGTGTCCATCGGCAAGGTGCCGCTGGGTCAGTGGCGCTACCTGTCGGCCAAAGAGAAATTCTAATTTTCCGATGCCCCGCCGAGCCGGGGCGTCCACTGCAGATCGATCAGGATTGCATACATGATTCACAACGACGTACTGCGCAGCGTGCGCTACATGCTCGACATCAGCGACAAGAAGGTCATCGAGATCATCAAGCTCGGCGGCCTGGAGGTGTCCCTCGCGGACCTGGCAGGCTATCTGAAGAAAGATGATGAAGAAGGCTTTGTGTTCTGCCCCGATGAAGTCATGGCGCACTTTCTCGATGGCCTGGTGATCTTCAAGCGAGGCAAGGATGAGAGCCGGCCGCCATTGCCCATCGAAGTACCGGTGACCAACAACATCATCCTCAAGAAGCTGCGGGTGGCCTTCGAATTGAAGGAGGATGACATGCACGCGATCCTCAAGTCGGCGGATTTTCCGGTGTCCAAGCCGGAACTCAGCGCACTGTTCCGCAAATTCGGCCACACCAACTATCGTCCGTGCGGCGACCAGTTGCTGCGCAACTTCCTCAAGGGGCTGACGCTGCGCGTTCGCGGCTGACGTCACGACACATGACCTACACCGTCTCCCCCATCGGCTTCGTACGCTCCTGTTTCAAGGAGAAGTTCGCCATCCCCCGGCAACCGCAACTGGCCCCGGCCGCGCGGGGCGTGCTGGAGCTGGTGACGCCGTTCGATCAGGGCGACGCGGTGCAGGGCCTGGAGCAGGTCAGCCATGTCTGGTTGCTGTTCCTGTTCCACCAGGCCCTGGAAGACAAACCGCGGCTGAAGGTTCGCCCGCCGCGCCTGGGCGGAAACAAGTCCATGGGCGTATTCGCGACCCGTGCCACTCACCGTCCCAATGGCATCGGACAGTCCGTGGTCAAGTTGGATCGGGTCGAAGCCGGTCGGCTGTGGATCTCGGGAATTGATCTGCTGGACGGCACCCCGGTCCTGGATATCAAGCCCTACGTGCCCTATGCCGACATTGTCGGCTCGGCGACCAACACCATCGCCCAGGCCGCGCCCGGGTTGATCCCGGTGCAATGGGCGGATACGGCGTTGCTCCAGGCCCGAAGCCATGCCAATCGCCTGGAAGAACCCTTGGTAGAACTGATCGAACAATGCCTGGCCCAGGATCCGCGTCCGGCGTACCAGATACCTACGGCCGAACGGGAATACGGAGCGCAGTTCTGGGACCTGGATGTGCGCTGGCATTACCCGCAGCCAGGGTTGATCCGGGTGCTTGAAGTCATTCTCGCGAAGAGATAACCGCCGGAAACGAAAAAGCCCGCGCTGCCTTCATCAGGTAGCGCGGGCTTTTTCGTGGGCTGTCAGTCAGACCGAGTCGTCATCATCGCGAGCAGGCTCGCTCCCGCAAGGTCCGGGGTGACCGCAGCCCTTGTATACACTACAAATCCAATGTGGGAGCGAGCCCTGCTCGCGATAGCGGCCTGTCAGACGCCGTAAATCTTCAGCTTATTTCTCTACAAACGCCCGCTCGATCAGGTAATCACCCGGCTCACGCATACGTGGCGAAACGGTCAGGCCGAAGCTGTTGAGCACTTCGCTGGTTTCTTCCAGCATGCTCGGGCTGCCGCACAGCATGGCGCGGTCGTCCTGCGGGTTGATCGGTGGCAGGCCGATGTCGCGGAAGAGCTTGCCGCTGCGCATCAGGTCGGTCAGGCGGCCTTCGTTTTCGAACGGCTCGCGGGTCACGGTCGGGTAGTAGATCAGCTTTTCACGCAGGGCTTCACCGAAGAACTCGTTCTGCGGCAAATGCTCGGTGATGAATTCGCGGTAAGCGACTTCGTTGACGTAGCGTACGCCGTGGCACAGGATCACTTTTTCGAAACGCTCGTAGGTTTCCGGGTCCTGGATGACGCTCATGAACGGCGCCAGGCCGGTACCGGTGCTGAGCAGGTACAGGTGCTTGCCCGGCTTGAGATCGTCCAGCACCAGGGTGCCGGTGGGTTTCTTGCTGATGATGATCTCGTCGCCTTCCTTCAAGTGCTGCAGTTGGGAAGTCAGCGGACCGTCGGGTACTTTGATGCTGAAGAACTCGAGATGCTCTTCCCAGTTCGGGCTGGCAATCGAGTAAGCGCGCATAAGCGGGCGGCCGTTGGGCTGCTGCAGGCCGATCATCACGAACTGACCGTTCTCGAAGCGCAGGCCCGGATCGCGGGTGCACTTGAAGCTGAACAGAGTGTCGTTCCAGTGATGAACACTGAGGACACGCTCGTGGTTCATGTTGCTCATGTACGGGGGACTCCTGGAAATGATGCCTGCGCCGGGAAGGAGCGCAATTGCATCGCATTCTAATAGCGGCGACAATATCTGTTAAATGGATTATTAAGATAAGGGTTATCGGTTATATCGATATGCGATTTACTCTACGTCAACTTCAGGTTTTCGTCGCCGTTGCCCAGCAGGAAAGCGTTTCCCGTGCTGCGGACCTGCTCAATCTGTCGCAATCGGCGGCCAGCACTTCCATCACCGAACTGGAGCGTCAATCCAGTTGCCAGTTATTCGACCGAGCCGGTAAACGCCTGAGCCTCAACGCCTTGGGCAAACAGTTGCTGCCCCAAGCGGTGGCGCTGCTGGACCAGGCCAAGGAGATCGAGGACCTGCTCAACGGCAAGTCAGGCTTCGGCTCACTGGCGGTCGGCGCCACCCTGACCATCGGCAATTACCTGGCGACCCTGTTGATCGGCGGTTTCATGCAGCGCCATCCGGAAAGCCAGGTGAAGCTGCATGTACAGAACACTGCCAATATCGTGCATCAGGTTGCGCACTATGAAATTGATCTGGGTCTAATCGAAGGCGATTGCAGCCACCCGGATATCGAAGTGCAGAGTTGGGTGGAAGACGAACTGGTGGTGTTCTGCGCGCCGCAACATCCACTGGCCAAACGCGGCCAGGCAACCATGGACGAATTGACTCATGAAGCCTGGATTCTGCGCGAACAGGGCTCCGGCACCCGACTCACCTTCGACCAGGCCATGCGTCATCATCGCAGCGCGCTGAACATTCGCCTGGAGCTGGAACACACTGAAGCCATCAAGCGCGCGGTGGAATCCGGCCTGGGCATTGGCTGCATCTCACGTCTGGCCCTGCGCGATGCCTTCCGGCGCGGCAGCCTTGTGCCAGTGGAGACGCCGGATATGGACCTGGCGCGACAGTTCTATTTCATCTGGCACAAGCAGAAATACCAGACCTCGGCCATGCGCGAATTTCTCGAGCTGTGCCGGGCCTTTACGGCCGGGGCACAGCGTAGCGACGAAATCGTGCTGCCGGCCATTGCCTGAGCATTTAAAGCAGCACCAGGCCCCACACCAACGCAATCATCGTCAGGGCGACAAGCTGGGCAGCACTGCCCATGTCCTTGGCGTTCTTGGACAGTGGGTGCAATTCCAGGGAAATGCGGTCGATGGCCGCTTCCACCGCTGAATTGAGCAATTCCACGATCAAGGCCAACAGACAGACCGCAATCAACAGCGCCTGCTCGACACGGCTGACGTTCAGAAAGAACGACAGGGGAATCAGGACAACATTGAGCAGAACCAATTGACGGAACGCCGCTTCGCCGACGAAAGCCGCGCGCAGACCGTCCAGGGAATAGCCGGAGGCGTTAAGGATGCGTTTCAGGCCGGTTTGGCCTTTGAAAGGTGACATAGAGTAGGCAACTGATTGAAAGAAGGTGGAAAAGCTAATCCAGGCCTGGTCAAAAAAGCGTGAATGGACACGCTATGGCTGCGGCGAAATTGACTCAAGTTGTTGCAACAACAAAGCCGCCTGGGTTCGGGTGCGCACATTCAGTTTACGGAAGATCGCCGTCACATGGGCCTTGATAGTGGCCTCGGACACATTCAATTCATAAGCGATCTGCTTGTTCAATAGCCCTTCGCAGACCATGGTCAGCACGCGAAACTGCTGCGGCGTAAGGCTGGCCAGGCCTTCACTGGCGGCCTTGGCTTCCTCGGACACACTCACCGCCTCGAACGCCTGGGGCGGCCAGGCGGCGTCGCCATCCAGCACCGCCTTCACAGCCTTCTGAATCGCTTCAAGTGAACTGGACTTGGGGATAAATCCGCTGGCGCCGAACTCCCGGGCCTTGACCATCACCGAGGCCTCTTCCTGGGCCGAAACCATCACGACAGGAATCTGTGGGTATTGACCGCGCAACAGTACCAGACCGGAAAAGCCATAGGCGCCGGGCATGTTCAGGTCCAGCAGCACCAGATCCCAGTCGGCCTTTTCGGTCAACCGGCTCTCCAGCTCCGCGATACTGGCCACCTCCGTCAGCCGGACATCCGGGCCCAGGCCCAGGGTCACCGCCTGATGCAACGCGCTACGAAAGAGCGGATGGTCATCGGCAATCAGGATTTCGTATGTGGCCATTGTTCAAATGATCCTGTTTTTTATGGCAGACCCGATGCAATCGCGCCCTGCCAGAGCCACTCAAGACACCGTCATACGGCGGGGTCCAAAGGGAGCACGTTCTACGCCAAGGCGTCGCCATCACAGCGTTTCTTACCCTCGGCCGTGCCCCGGTCGGCGCCAAGCATGCCCAGCGAAACCGGGGTGGTCAAGCAGCATGGCCACCCTGCCTTCAGTATGGGCCACTATTGGGCCAATACTGGTTGGGCCATACGGATAAAGGGCATCAGCTCAGCGTGAGCCGGGGTCAATACATTCACTTCCTGCTGCCCTTTGGCACCCAGGTAGTGCTGGCTGAACACATCGAAATAGGCGTCCAGGGCCGAGGCGGCGTCACGGTCCCCCGCGAGCTCCAGGCACAGCGCCGCCACTTCGGCCGTACACAGATGCTCGCTGCGGGTGGAACGGCGCAAGCGATAGCGCGACAGCTTGTCAGGCAGCAGGCTCAGGATTGGCAAACGGTCGAAATAGGGACTTTTTCGGAAAATCTTCCGCGCCTCCGTCCAGGTCGCATCCAAAAGAATGAACAGCGGACGCCTGGAATGATCGATCTCGACCGTGTGGGTGACCCTCGACGGCTCGACGTACTCACCGGGAAACACCAGGTAGGGTTGCCACTGGGGATCGTTGAGCAAGGCCAGCAACTGCGGGTCGGCTTCGGTGCGCGACCAGATGAACGCATGATTGTCGCGAACAACGTCGGCTATCAGCCAACCGGTATTGCTCGGTTTGAACACTTCCTTGTTGGTCATGATCAGACAAACCCCGGAGCGGGATTCGACATTTGGGCGCCAGGCGCAAAGGCAATGGCTTTCGATCACCCGGCAAGCGCTGCAACGGGGAGCGCGCCAGCCCCGGGCCTGGAGCGGCTTGATGCCCTCGTCGATGCGCTGGTCGCGCAGGCGGGCTACGGCGTTGGGGGCATGATTCATCATGGGAAACGCCGACAGGCAGGAAAACTCGACACGAACGACACTCGGCAGGGCAATGAAGGCCGGCAGTTTACCAGAGCGCGCAAGCCTGTACCGTCCACCCGTGCTCCCCTATAATCCGCCGCCACTGAACGCACAGTCACGTGACCGGTCGAACCACCTGTCACTGAACCAGGAGAGTTTCATGCTGCGCCTTATCGTCCCCACCGTTGCCGTTCTGCTGGCGACGTCCTTCAGCGCTCAGGCTGCCTCGCTGAAAGAACTCGAACTGAACAAGATGCTGCAGAACGTGGCCAGGGAAAGCAGCGTCGGCACGCCACGGGCCATCAATGAAGACATTCTCGACCAGGGCTATACGGTCGAAGGCACTGAATTGATCAACCATCTCAGTGTGCAAAGCAGCCATGCCCAACAAATGCGCGCCGATCCCAAGGCCGTGTATTTCCAGCTGGGCGCCAAGGTATGCACCAACCCTGGCTTCCGCAAGCTGATGGCCCAGGGCGCGACCATGCGTTACGAGTTCACGGAAGTTAAAACCAACCGCCCGGTCGCGACCGAACGCTTCCAGGAATCGGATTGCCCGAAACCGGCCAAGACCAAGAAGTAATCACCCCGTGCGTGCGCGCCGTTGCTCATCGTCGGCGCGCAGTTCCGCCACCAGCGCCTGCAGATAACGCGAGCGCCACGTCCGGCCCTCCAGCCGGCGGCAACATTCTTCCTCAAGACTGACTTGATTGGCCTGGGCCGCTTCCAACAGCGCCAGATACAACTGCCTGTCGAGTTCCAGAGTCACCCTGGTCATCTTCTCCCGCCTCCATGCCCGATCCGCTTCAATCCATCGAGAGGCCCGGCCATGGGCATCGAATAGCATTGGCGCGCCTGTTATCAGTAAATCAGAGCGGCACGCACCCGGCGTTCAATCAGACGAGCGGCATGGTATTTCCAGTGTATGCATCCGGCGGTTGCCAACGGTCACTTTTGGGCGCCATGATCTGGACGTGAAGGTCAACTAGATTAATGAGTATCGCTTTGCTTTGGGCAGAACGAGGCTGCCCCAGAACCTTGCCGTGAGATTGTTTTTTAATCCAAGGGAAAAACAGAACCCGATGGATGGCTCGATCGCTTTGCAGCAGACCGCATCGAGCCAAATCGAACGCTCGGGCACCGCCTGGACGACAACGACACACGAAGTGTCGTGGCCCTGACGAATCTCTCGTCCGGGCCGGGGTTCTGTAAGAAGGAGAAGCTTGAATGCCTTACAAACCGAATGACCTGCTCAGTCGTCATTTTGAGAACCATGGCCACGACCTTACCCGCAAGGTCGAAGAGCAACTCAACCTGGTATCACCCGACAGTCCCAACCTTCCCATCTACCGCGACATGATCCTGACCGTGCTGCGCATGGCCCAGGAAGACCACAACCGCTGGAATGCCAAGATCACCCTGCAGGCGCTGCGGGAGCTGGAACATGCATTCCGTACACTCGAACAATTCAAGGGCCGCCGCAAGGTGACTGTCTTCGGCTCGGCCCGAACGCCCATCGAACACCCCCTGTACGGCCTGGCCCGGGAGCTGGGTGCAGCGCTGGCCCGCTCGGACATGATGGTCATCACCGGTGCCGGCGGAGGCATCATGGCCGCGGCGCACGAAGGTGCGGGTCGGGAACACAGCTTGGGATTCAACATCACCCTGCCCTTCGAACAGCATGCCAACCCGACCGTCGAAGGCACACCGAACCTGCTGCCGTTCCATTTTTTCTTCACCCGCAAACTGTTTTTCGTCAAGGAGGCCGACGCTCTGGTGCTCTGCCCCGGCGGTTTCGGCACCCTCGACGAAGCGCTGGAAGTCCTGACGCTGGTGCAGACGGGCAAGAGCCCGCTGGTGCCGGTGGTCTTGCTGGACGTTCCAGGGGGTAAATTCTGGCAAGGCGCCCTGGACTTCATTCGCGAACAATTGGAGGAAAACCGCTACATCCTGCCCACCGACATGAAACTGATGCGACTGGTATTCAGCGCCGAAGACGCCGTGGAAGAAATCAACCAGTTCTACCGCAACTTCCACTCCAGTCGCTGGCTCAAGCATCAATTCATTATCCGCATGAACCACAAGCTCAACGAGCAAGCCATGGAGCAGATGCAGGTGGAATTTGCCGACCTGTGTCTGAACGATCGTTTTCACCAACTGACCTACAACGGCGAAGAATCCGACGAGGCGCGGTTCAGTCATTTGACGCGATTGGCATTCAACTTCAACGCCCGAGACCATGGCCGCTTAAGAGCGCTGGTGGATTACATCAACCTGCCGGAGAACTGGGCCCAGCCCTACCCCAGAGCCCGCCTCCATACCTGGGAGACGATCAAGGTCACCTGAGCCCATAAAAAAACGGCCCGCTATCGAAATAGCGGGCCGTTTTTTATCAATCGTCCAGGCCGCGACCGCTGAACAAGCGGTTGATCATCTCCATGGAGTAACCTCTGTACGCCAGGAAACGCCCTTGCTTGGCCCGTTCTCGTGCATCAATGGGAAGATGCCCCGAGAACTTGCGACGCCAGGTATCCGTTAACTGATCCTGCCAATCGATGCCACTTTCGCGCAAGGCTTGTTCGATGTCCGAGCGCTGCAAACCACGCTGCCCCAGCTCCTCGCGAATTCGTAACGGACCGTAGCCCGAACGGGCGCGGTACGCGACAAAACTTTCGAGATAACGGGTTTCCGAGAGCAGGCCCTCTTCCGTCAAGCGATCCAAGGCTGTTTCGATCAACTCATCGGGAGCGCCTCGCTGACGCAGTTTACGCGTCAGCTCGACTCGACCGTGCTCGCGCCTGGCGAGCAGGTCCATCGCAGTTCGCCGCACCGCGACGAGGGTATCGAGTACGGCGGTCATCGGATCGATCAGATATCAGCGTCAGCCAGGTCGTCAGCGGTCTCACGGCTGGACAGCGCCTTGACGTCCGCCACGGGGCTCAGCAGCTTGTCGCGCAGTTGCTTCTCGAGGGCTGCCGCCACTTCCGGGTTATCCGCCAGGAACTTGGCCGAGTTGGCTTTGCCCTGACCGATCTTGGTGCCGTTGTAGGCATACCAGGCGCCGGATTTTTCGACGAAACCGTGCAGCACGCCCAGGTCGATCATCTCACCATTGAGGTAGATGCCCTTGCCGTAAAGAATCTGGAACTCGGCCTGACGGAATGGCGAAGCGACCTTGTTCTTCACGACCTTGACGCGGGTCTCGCTACCCACCACCTCATCACCTTCCTTCACCGCGCCGGTACGGCGGATGTCCAGGCGGACCGAGGCGTAGAATTTCAGCGCGTTACCACCGGTAGTGGTTTCCGGGCTGCCGAACATCACGCCGATCTTCATGCGGATCTGGTTGATGAAGATCACCAGGCAGTTGGCATTCTTGATGTTACCGGTGATCTTGCGCAGGGCCTGGGACATCAGGCGAGCCTGGAGGCCCACGTGCATGTCGCCCATTTCACCTTCGATTTCAGCTTTTGGCACCAGTGCCGCCACGGAGTCGACGATGATCACGTCGACCGCGTTGGAGCGCACCAGCATGTCAGTGATTTCCAGGGCCTGCTCACCGGTGTCCGGCTGAGAGACCAGCAGGTCATCGACATTGACGCCCAGCTTGCCGGCGTATTCCGGGTCCAGGGCATGTTCGGCGTCGACGAAGGCGCAGGTCGCACCGGCTTTCTGGGCCTGGGCAATCACGGACAGGGTCAGTGTGGTTTTACCGGAGGATTCAGGACCGTAGATCTCGACGATACGACCTTTCGGCAAGCCGCCGATGCCCAGCGCAATGTCCAGACCCAGGGAACCGGTGGAGATGGAAGGAATAGCCTGACGGTCCTGATCGCCCATACGCATTACGGCACCCTTGCCGAATTGACGTTCGATCTGACCCAAGGCCGCAGCCAAGGCTTTCTTCTTGTTGTCGTCCATTAAAGTCCTCACGTAATCAATAAGGCCTGACGGCCAACACCTGTATAAGTAGCCAGTATTATTCCACAGCGATTCGGGATCGCCTACCCCTGATTTGAGATTTCTACGGCGGCATGTTGCAACAACCCCTCTAGCGCGGCCTTCACCGTTTGTCGGCGGACCTCGTCGCGGTTGCCCGGAAAGAATCGCTGCTCGCTGAAGACCGCGTCGCCGACGCCCCACGCGAGCCACACAGTGCCCACCGGCTTGTTCGGCGAACCGCCGTCCGGCCCGGCCACACCACTGACCGCCACGGCAAACCGCGCCAGGCTCTTATGCCGGGCACCCTCTACCATGGCCTCGACCACCTCGCGACTGACCGCCCCCACCGTCCCGAACAGATCGGCCGGTACGTTCAACTGCTGCGTCTTCTGACGATTGGAGTACGTGACGTAACCCGCCTCGAACCAGGCCGAACTCCCCGGAATACGAGTGATCGCTTCGGCAATCCCGCCCCCGGTGCAGGATTCGGCCGTTGTGACATGGGCATTGAGCAACTGCAAGCGCCTGCCCAGCTCAGCGGCCAGTTCGGTAATCTCGTCCATGGTGCTCTCCTGATTCGACGCAATGGGGCCTACCGTACACGAGCGTTCGAACGTTGCAAGGTTCGCCGGATTACTGACCCAATGCCCTGACGTAAGCCTGGCAAGCCTGCAGCGCGATCAATCCGCGGTCGCCTTCGTCGGTGATGGCGATAATTCGTTGAGCATGCGCCGGGTCAAGTCGGGCGCGTGGGGCGCCATGATCCACGCCGCCGGGGTCGGTGGCGGCAGGCACCGCGCAACCGGCGGTATCATCGGCGTCGAGGAGGACTGACAGCCGCACATCGGCAGTAGCAAGGCGATCGCGCAAACGATCCTGGTCACGTTGGGCATCGCTAAGGGCTCGGTAGTGGGTTTGTTCGCTGGTGGAGAGTCGTTGCTCCAGGGCGAGGCGTTTTTCCTCCTCGGCCTTTTGTTGCGCCGTGGCAACCACTGTCAGCTGACTCAAAGTTTCAGCCTGCAACCTTGCTTGCTCCGCCAATACTTTGCCGTAGCGCCAGTCCTGGATTTTCCATGCTGTACCGGCGACCAACAGCAAAATCACTAGCGCGGTCGTTGGAGCGAACTTCAGCAGGATAGAATTCATTTCAGTACCTTTAGCGCTCGCGCATATAGAGCCCGCCGATCTGCCGCACCGTTCAAGCCACCATTGATCCGGCGCGTGATGCTGTCGAAGTCTCCGATATCAGCAAGGGCGTTCAGCCCACGACTCATCCAGTACCAGGCCGCCGAATGAGCAGCCCATAGTGGTCGCTCCAAGAGTTCGGGCTCGTTTACCAAGTCCAGGCCAAGCCCCTTACCGCACGCCTCGTAATTGGCCCGACCAGTAATCTGAATCAATCCCCGCCCTCGGTATTGTTGACCATCTCCATCTTCTGCCGGCGAGTTACCCAAACGTAACGCCAACTCGCCGGTATCGTATTTCGATAGATAAGTATGGTCACCCAGCTCACGCACGTAATGCAGCTGCCCGGACTCGTGACCGATTTGAGCGATGAACGCCGCAACGCGCTTTGGGCCGATGATCTGATAGCGTTCCATGGCCGAATTTAACGTCGGTGTATAAATATCGGCATTGGCACCGGCATCCGGAAGGATCAGCAGGAGTTGTGCCTGCGTAATTGGCATGATGCTCTCCTTAATAAATCATTTTAAAACTAGAAATCAGGCTATCCATAAAGCGTTGAGCTATATCTCGCGAACAGAATATTCATGAGACCATTAACATACCTAAAACCCGAAAGTTTAAGCCACACTGCTTCCACCCCATAAAAAAACACCCAACAACTTCAACTCAACACATCGCAAGACACAGATCTAATAGAGAGTCAAACATGAACCTCTATTAGAAGAGCGCAAACAACAACTACTGACCGCCCCTTTTCAGGATGGACAGCCGACCTGCACACCACTAAAACTTATCAAAACACATGCCCACGATAAACAACCTCTAAACGCTCACCCAAACCATCTGATAAAAATTGTATTCCACCCTCCACACATAGCTCCTCTCGGATGCAGGGCGTTAGAATAATAGGTGTTTTTATTCTCAAACTCAAAAACTTGAATAACCGAATTAAATCGCCTATCTCATCCTGATTAAAATAAATAGGCATGCGCCCATTACTTGAGCGCATCTTTCAGTTTCAATACTTGATCACATATAGCAAGGCCACATTTCGGGGACGTGACTCGTTCCCCCCCGAAGGAGCAACTGTGATGGTATGGGTATGGTCCCCGGCAGCGATGGTGCTGCCAGTTATCGCATGAGTATGCTCACCAGCTGATACTGCCGATCCGGTAACTGTGTGCCCGTGGGCCCCAGCAGAAGTGGCGGTACCGCTAACAGCATGGGTATGCGCACCTGAGGAGTCTGAGCTTAAGGTAGCGTTGCCCGTACTTCCGCTGCTACGGCCAGCCAAAATCGTAGGGGTTCCATCAGCCCAGCCACCCACAACATCATAACTATGCGTATGCGCTCCAGCAGAAGCCGCTGTCGCACTAAGGGCATG
The DNA here is from genome assembly GCF_021271205.1 of Pseudomonas uvaldensis. Lineage (GTDB taxonomy): Bacteria > Pseudomonadota > Gammaproteobacteria > Pseudomonadales > Pseudomonadaceae > Aquipseudomonas > Aquipseudomonas uvaldensis. The sequence goes on along the minus strand of NZ_JAIWKS010000003.1, from coordinate 524,612 downwards.
CGTATGCGCCCCGCTGGCTGCGGCTGTTGCACTCAATGAGTGCTCATGTCCCCCGGCGGAAGCAGCGGTTGCACTTAGGGTATGGACATGCCCTCCAGCATTAGCAGCCGTTGCGGTATGAGTATGGGAGGCATTCTGCCCGACCTGCGCCGTCCCCAGCGCCCGACCTGCATCAATCCCTCGTCCATCATCCCAACCACGGATAAACTCGCCTCGTAAATCTGGCAACGCAAAAGTTGTACTACCATCACCCGGACCAAAACGCGTACCTATCGCCGCAAACAGCGCCGCATACTGTGTACGAGACACAAGACTGCCATTGCACTTGAGCCAGCCGTTAGGCGGCTCAAGTGTCGCTACGGCTTTGATATCTCCTACGTCGCTGCCGGTTTCCTTGATCGCCCCGGTACTGGCAATCATTACCCACGCACCACCTCCAACTGAACTGTTCCATTGGACCCAGACATCCCCGCCGTTGGTAATTTCACCGCTCTGGAGGGCATTGTGATCCATACCAAGAATTGGCCTGGCCGCCAGTCCATTCGGAGCGAAGGTACTTGCGCCGGTGTTGGCCCGCGCTGCCTTAAAACGCAGTACCAATCCATCAACCAGCGAAAGAGGAGCAGGTTTATAAGTAGCGATGTAAGCGTTGACCGTCGTACCAGTATCCACTGCGTAATCGACCAACCCTGACTGATTGATCTTACGTACCGCCAAAAGCAATTGCCCCAGGTCAGCTTCGTCAGGAACCATTCCGGCCCCGGTGATGACACCCAGTAACTCTTGCGTAACGGAGTTACCCCATACAGCCGGTATCAACGACCCCGGTGTACCGGTCACCGGATTCTCATCAACAAACTTGCCGTTCACCAACCCAACGCTGGGAACGCTTTTTGGATAATCCATCTCTCTACTCCTTAGTCATAATTGATATGCAGGGTCGTATGCGCCGGCGCACTACGATGAATCAGGCACTCCAGCGCCGACCCTGGATTCACGCCAAACCGCTCGCCCCAATAACTCGCGCCAAAACGTCGCCCGAGCAGCAACCGTCCACCGGTGTTGAGGGTCCACATGAATTGCGCCTGCCAGGTGCCGAAGTGCGCCTCGCCGAAACGGGCGCGCCCCATGCGGGGGGCTTTGTGTTCGGTGATGGTGGCGTTGGGGTAGCCCTGGGTTCTGGCGATTTCGACGTAGTACGCAATGGCCTGGCTGCCGACCGCCAGTAGCCGTCGACGCACCGCCAGGCGGCGATCGTCATACAGCGGCGTGGCGCCCAGGCACGGATCCGGCAGGTTCATTACCCGTTCCCAATCCGGCACCAGTTCACTCACGCCCGCCGGGTCCATTTCGTGGAGCAGGTCGGCGGCGCGGGCGTCGAGGCGGGCCAGTTCCTGGGCGATACCTCCCAGCACGTTTTCCAGTTCCGGCACCCGCTCCGGGTCCCAGGCGGGGCCGCTGGGCAGCAGGCTGCGCAGTTGGGCCTGGTACTGTCCGGCGGTTCTTATTCCAGCCATACGCAGCCTCCGAAGGTCAGCAACTGATTGCTGGCGGCGGTCACGTCGGCGCTGGGCGCGGTGAGTTTGTGGTCGGTCTCGCCGGTGGCGCTGCTGATGGCTTCGGCGATGTGAGTCAGCAACAGTGTTTCACCGAGGCCGGCTTCGCGATTGTGCAAGTCACGCAACTGCGCTTCGATGGCCGCACGCACCGTGCTGGTGTCCGGGGTGATACGCAGTTTGTAAGTCACCGGCACCTGGGTCGGCGCCAGGACATGCACCTCGGCGGTCACCGGGCGCAGCGGCTCGATATAGGCCCGGACTTCCTCCAGTTGATCGGCGGTGGGAATCGGTTGCGGATCGTCGTCGCGCATCACGAACAAGCCAACCGTGCCGGGCCCCAGGTAGCTGCCGCGGCACCAGGCGCGGGTGATGCCGGGGCATTCCAGGGCCCAGGTTTCATAGTCTTGCGCCGAGCCGCCGTGGGGAATGATGCGGTAGGAGCGGATCACCCGCGCCCGCAGGGACTCGAGGCTTTCCCGGGCGACGCCGCCGGTCAATCCTGGCGCCAACACGGTGAAACTGCTGCCGACGCCCAGGATCGGTTGCACCGGTGTCAGGACCAGGCCGGCCTCGGCATTGCCCAGGCTGCCGGCGTCCAGCGCGGCGACAGTGGCGGTGTTCAGGCCATTGCCGGTGGTGCGGGCCGTCGTCACTTTGTAAGTGCGACCGTCGTTGGCTTGCAGCAGCGTGTCGACGTCCAGGACCGCTCCGGCAGTGGCCGTGAAGCTGACGCTGCCGCTGGCCACCTGGGCCGCTTTGCGCGCCTGGTTCAGGCGCAGGGCAGCGATGCGTTCCAGGGTGGACTCGTCGGCCTTGTCCGGCAGGATCTGCTCGGCGATCCAGTCCAGATAACCATACAGGCCATAGGCGGCGCCGCCGAGGGTGCGGGCCAGCACCTGGGCATCGGACTGGCGCAGCGAGTCGCTGGCCAGGTCGCTTTGGGCGCGCTTGATCAGCACCGGCAGCGAAGGGGTTTCAAACGGCATAGGTCACCTGCCAACTGTTATCGGGGTTGATGTCCAGGCGCTCGCCGTCGGCCAGGGTCAGGACCGTGCGCAGGTTCAGGCGCTGGCCGTCGAGGCGTTCGCTGATGATGTCGATGGCGCTGCAGTGGCCGTCGTCGATCAGCCATTGCAAGGCTTCCCGGGCATAGAATTCGGCGTCGAGCTGGGTCTGGCGGGTCAGCTTGACCCGTCGCAACAACCACAGCCGCGAGCCGATGCGGTCATCGGCGACGGTAGGAAAGGTGTCGCCCCACCAGCCGAAACGCTCTTCGTCATCGACGGCATCGTCGTCAGCGGCGCGGCGCCAGGTGAACAGGCTGATCAGCACCGAACGGGTCAGCGCGGCACGCAGGTTCTGGCTGATGAACATCATTGGCCTCCCGCCGGCGCACCGGTCTGACCGCTGCCGGCCTGTACGCCGACATGCACGTGCTTGATCTGGCTGATGCCACCTGCGACCTGGTCGCCCTGGGAAACGATCTTGCCGGTGTGATTGATCACGGGACTGTCGATGTTCACCGCGCTGCTGGCGCGGATATTCAAAGTCGCGGTATCGATGTCGATGACGTGGCCGCGCTTGAAGTGAATCCGATCGCCTTCGTCGGTGTAGATCGCCACTTCGCCGGGGGCCAGGGCCTTGAGGCGAAAACGGCGGTCGGCAACCACCAGAACCACGGCATGGGAACGGTCACCGCCCAGGAACGTGGCGATACCCTCGGCGCCGGCGAGAGGGTTGCTGGTGAAGCCGTAGGGTTCGAAGTGTTCCATGTCGTCGTTCACTTCGCCGGCGGTGAGGCGCATTTGCAGCGATTGAAGCTTGGAGGCCGAGTTGGCGAGCACGACAGTGCCGCGCGCCAGGAGGCGGGTCAGTAGGCTCATGAGAGGGTCCTTTGGAATCACAAAATATGTCAGCCCGCGCGGAACGTTGTGGGAGCGGGCTTGCTCGCGAAAGCGGCAGCACATTCACTCTCGATGCAAGCTGAACCACCGATTTCGCGAGCAAGCCCGCTCCCACAACGGTGTCGATTTCAGGATTTGGGCGGCACCGGGTTCGCGTCGAAGGTATGGGGCGGGGCGACTTGCAACGTGGTGATCGAGCCTTGCGCTGACAGCGAATAGGTGACTTTGGAAATCAGCATGTCGCCATCGAACCCCAGCACCGGGTCGATCACCCGCACCAGGGTGTTGTGCCGCCACAAGTCGCCATTGGCCTGGCGCCAGCCCTGTACACGGTAGGTCGTGGTGAGGGCACGGCCGGTGCGGATGGCGCTTTCCCAGTCGGCCCGTTGCTGGGCCAGTTCGAAGGTCAATTGGGCGCTCTCGCTGATCACCGTCACCCGCTTGCGCTTGAAACTCAGGTCGGTAGCGGTGCCGGAGACTTCACTCACCGCCGCCCCGCTCTGTTGGTCGTTGCCCTTGTGCTGGCCAATGACGCGGTACTCGGAGAACACTTGGCTGTAATCCATCGGTGCGTTGCCCAACAGAATATTCTTGCCCAGTTCCAGCACATCACTGGCCCGCCCGGCGCTGCCGGGTTTGGCCAGCAGCACGCGCCCTTCGGCGTCGTCGGTGGAAAACACCCGGAACAACGTCAGCAGGCGATCAATGGACTGGAAGACCGTTTCTCCGGGCACGATGCTGTGCTGGCTCAACCGAGCGGTTTCCGGGATCTCGCTGACTACCCCGACGCCATATTGCGACGCCAGGGCCTGGACGATGCTCAGTACCGTCTGGCCGCGCCATTGGGTCGGGCGATTGATCGCCGCGCAGTCCACCAGGTCCTGGGTCTTGGAACCGCCTTCGATGCTCAGGCTGATCTGACGTCCGTCATAGCTGATCGGTGCCTTGAACACGTAGCCACTGAGCACCAGGTCGGAACCGATGCGCACCTGGCATTCGTCACCGGGGCGGATCGGTACCGCCTGGGTCTGCCCCGGCCATTGCCAGGTAATGTCGAGTTTGAATGTGCGGAACTGACGCTCCAGATCCGCACTGATTTCCACGCTTTTCCAGCCACCGTAATCCAGCCCGCCGACGGTGAGCGTGACAACATTGTCGAGCTCGCTCATGGCTTACTCCCCCGAGACTTTCAGGTCATTGGGTGGCAGGAAACCAGGGTGGGCGACGCCGTTGCGCTGGGTCACTTCGGTGACACGGGTGGCATCGGCGAATTGCTGATACGCCACCACCAGCGCCGGCAGACTCTGCTTGAACGACAGGTTGATCAGCCTGACACCCGAAGAAGCCACTGCCGTCAAGTGCGCAGCCATTTGCTGACGCAGGTTATTCAAGGCCTGGTAATGTTCCGGATCGGCCTTGAGGGAGGCCTGCCAGATGGCATCGTTGAGGGCATCGCGCAGGGCCAGTACATCGTCGGCCACCGGCACGTCCCGACGCCGGATCGGCTGCACGGCCTGCTGCGCCACCGATGGGGTGGCGCCCAGCTTGACCACCGGCGCCGCCACAGGCATCGCCGCAATCCATTGCGCTGCCTGCACCAGCAGCGTGTCCTGCACCAGATCGGCCACGGCCTGAGCCGCCGCCGTGGTGTCCTTGCCGGTGGTGAGCTTGGGCGCGTCCGTCTTGCGAATGGCTTCCACCTGTTGTGACACGCTGGCAATCACGCCGCGATAGCCGTCACGGGCGAAGTCCTTCAACTCCCGGATATCCCCCAACAGTCCCTTGAACTCCGCCACCACTTCCTTGGGCAGTTCCTTCACCGCCTTGACCAGATCGCTGAGTTGCCGATAGGTCTCGATCAATGGCTTGAGCTCCTGCTCGATGACGCCGTACACCTCTTTGAGGCTGTTGCGCAGGTCGGCGATGCCGATTCGCGCCGCCTTGATCAACGTCATGGCGTCTTCGAAGCGCCGCACCGCGGAACCCAGCAGACTGTCAGCCGACACCAGCAGCAGTTTCTGGCTGTTGATGGCAGCCGAGGGGAACTGCAGCGGTTGGTCGGGATAGAACTTCAAGGCAAAGGTCACCAGCCCGCCGTCCTGGCGGGTCTGGGTCATGTCGCACTCGCCGACCTTGACTTGCAGGCGCCCCAACCACGGATGCACCAGTTCGCCGCTGCCCTGCTCCAGCGCCTTGAGCAGCTTGTCGCGCTGCTCCAGGCAATCGGGGCCGACGATGAACGCGGTCAGTTCATGAATCCTGGCCTGCTGGCCCAGCCCTTCGAAGAACGGCTGGTCGCGCTGGGGATATTCATGCAACTGCCCCTTGTGGCCGACCGGGGTCTTCGCCTGGTCGACCCAGAACCCGACGCCACGAAACGACGCCGGCAACAAACGATCACGCCAGCTCATTGGAGCCTCCTGTGGAAAGTGAGCGATAGCCGATGCGCGAATTCACCGCCAGGCCCGGTTGATTGGTCTGTGGTGGATCGGCGCGCAAACCGGCCGGCGCGTTTTCGAAGCGTACGGTCAGGCCGCCTTCGAGTTGCGTTCGGTTGTTGGCAGCGCTTTGTTGCACCAGAGCGCTGGAGGTTTGCGGCAATGCACCCGGCGCCAGCGCCGTTTTCGCCACCGGGTTGCCGGATGGCGGCGCAAGACTGGACGACAGGCCCGAAGGCTGTTCACTGGCTCCGCCAAAGAATGCTGGCGCCAGTTCGCCCTTGCCTTCGGCATTGGTCTTTTGCTGCGCTTCGGTCAACCCCTGCACCTTGCCGGTGAAAGTGGTGATGATTTCCCCGAAGCCACCGTTGAAAAACGCCTTGATCGGCGCAATCACGCTCTGCAACTCGTCCCACCACTGGGTGAACCACTCGCCCACCGGCCCCCACTGCTTAACGAGCCCTTCGATGGGCGACCAGTCGAACAAACTGCTGAACACCGCCAGCATGAGCGACACCTGGTTGCGAATGCCTTCGCCGATGCCGGCAAAGACCTCGACGATGCTTCCCCAGTTCGTAATGACCAGGCCCAACGGCGTCCAGTTGAACAGTCCCTGGAGCGCGTCCATCACCGGCACCGTCAATGCCTTGAGTAAATCCCAGATGGCTGAGAACAACCCGGTCAGGGGCGTCCAGTTGCTGATGATCAACCCCAGGGGTGACCAGGCGAACAAGGTCCGCATGAACCCGATGACTGGCGTCGCCGCCGCCACGAGCACATTCCAGAGCGCGCCGAAAAACGCGCTGATCGGTCCCCAGTTGCTGATCACCAGCCCCATGGGTGTAAAGGCGAACATCGTTCTGAAGAACTCGGCCATCGGCAGCACGATGGGCGCAAGCCTTTGCCATAGCCCGGCGAAAAACGCCGAGATCGGCTCCCAGTAGGCGATGATCATCCCGGCTGCCAGGGCGATGCCCATGGCGATCAGGCCGATGGGATTCATCTTCAGGGCCAGGTTGACCACTTCGAGGGCCTGACTTGCGCCAGTGACCGCCGTCTGGATCGCACTGAACGCCACGGCGCCGGTGGCCAGGCCCTGCACCAGTTGCGGGTTGTCCTGCAGCACCTGGCTCACGCCGCTGACCATCGGCTGCAAACCGATCGCCACCGCGTTGACCGCCGGCCCCAGCGCCGAACCGAACTGTACCGACACGTTACTGATGGAAGTCTTCAATCCATCCAGGCTCTGTGCCGCCGCGCGGGGCGCTTCAGGTGCCTGGAGAGCACCCGTCACCACGTTCACCTCGGTGACTTCGCTCTTGAGCGCCGTCGCCGACCGCAGCCCCTCCATGAACGGCTTGGCGAGGCCACCGTCCGGGAGCAGGCCTGAAATATCCAGGCTGCCCAGGCCCGTTGCATCGAGGTTCTGCTTGAACAGTTGGACTTTCGCCCGAAGGCCGGCGAGCTTGGGCGACAGCTCATCGATGCCGGTCAGCAGCACCGCCCTTTTCTCTACCTTTTGTGTGTCTGCCATCACTGCACCTGCTGCATCGCATTGATCCGTTGCGCGTGCTCCAGGGATTCGCGGAGCACATCCAGTGGCCTGGCCATCATCTGTTCGGGGTCAACCTTCCAGAACCAGGCCAGGTCATAGGCGGCCGCGATCAGGTCGCCGATGGCTGCGACGCCGCACTCATGAAAAAACTCGCGACGGCCCAGCTCAGCGCGTTGAGGTCAGCCAGGTCCAACTGGTTGACCGACGACGGCGGGATGCCGGCGCAGACCGCGATGTATTTGGCCGCGACGTCCATGTCCAGGCTCACTTCTTCGCTCTTGTCGATCTTGTACGGCAGCGCCTTGATCGCGCGGACCTCCTGCACCGTCGGGCGGCGCAGGGTCAGTTCGTGCAACGGCTCGCCGTGGGCCTCGATGGCCACGCGCAACGTCACGACATCCGTCATTGCCAAGTCCCCTTGATGCCCTCGAATTTCAGCTCGATGGTGGCATCGTCGCCCTTGGACACCGGCTCTTCCACCAGGTAGGCGCCGGCCAGTACATAGACTTTGCCGTTGTTGAATTCACAGGTGACGGTCATGTCGGTGCCGGCCACCAGCTGCTTGAGCGGGAAGTCCGCGGTGTGCAGGGCCGTCACCTTGAAGGACGGCGCGATGTCGGTTTCCTTGTAGAAGCCCGGCACGACGGTTTCGCGTTTGGTGAACATCAGAGGTGCTTCACAGCCGCCGTTGATGGTCAGTTGAGCGCCGTCCACTTTGACGTAGCAGGTGCCCGCAATCAGTTGACCCATGGTGTTTCTCCCTTCAAATAAAAAGCCCACATGAAGTGGGCTGAATTCAGCTGTCCGAACACTATGTTCAGGCGACGTCGTCGTATTGCAGGCGGAACTGGTTGAGCAGCGCGAACACTCGCAAGCCGTTGATGTAGTCCGGCGGGAACAGCACGTTGACCCGGCTCGGGTCCTGGCTGTCGCGCTCGACGATCAAATGCTCGGCGAACAGTTCGGCGTTTTCCACGTGGCCTTCCAGTTCGAGCTTGGCGTACTGGGCAATCAGCTCACCGCGAATGGTGCTCGGCGTGACGATGGGCTGGCCTGCGCCGAAACGGGTGCCGTCGGAAGCCAGTTTGTGGCGACCGTACTTGCTGGTGATCACGCTTTGCAGGCGGCGGACGATGAACGCCGACTGGTGCATGGTTTCGCTGTCCAGGTAGGAGTTGTCGGCCTGGCCGAAGGCATTCTTCTGATAGGTGGTGATGGAGCGCTGGATGCGAACGTAGCCACCTTCGTAGTACGCCGTGGCGATGCCGTAGTTGAGCAGCGACTGACGCTCGGTCAGGGTGAAGCGTTCGCTGGCCGGGGCCGGATCCAGGCCTGGCAGGCTGCCGCTCTGGGTCGGACGGCTGGCGTCGGCCGAGATGAACACCGCGGTACGCGCGGCCAGTGCAGCGGCCTGGACCCAGAACGGTTGCGGTACGCCCGGCTCCAGGGCCTGGAGGGTCATGTGCTGGTCATTGCGTGCCTGACCGGCAGCCACCAGCGTGCCGATAGTACCGCGCTTGGCGCTGTAGACATGGCCGAACAACTGCTTGGCCCAGGACCAGCGACCGGTGCTGTCATCCATGACCGCTTGCCAGGTGTTCAGACTCGACACGTCGGACCATGGCATGGCGATGAACTCGAACGGCTCGTCGCCCAGGGCCGCGACGGCAGCGGTCTGGTCCGGCACACCAGCGCCGCCGGTCATGGCGGTGACGGCCGTGGTCAGGCCCGCCGGCGTATCTTCGCCGTTGCTCTTGCCGAGGCGATTGAATTGCAGGCTGATGTCGTTGCCGCTGTCGCCGGTCCATTTGGCGCTGAGGGTCACGACGCCATCGACGGCCGCGGCAGTCACCGGCAGGTCGGCTGCTGCGTTGACCTTCTGGGCCAGTGCCGTGGCAGCCTGGGCAGCGGTGGCGCCATTGACGATGGCAGCCTGGACACGCACACCGCCCACATACAGGTTGAGCACACCACTTTCGGTGGCGGTACCGGTGAGGGTCAGCACGCCCTTGGCGATGGCACCTTCGACGTTGTGCAGGGGCAGGCACCAGATTTCGCCGAGAGGATCGGTCTTGCGCCAGGTTTCGTACATCGAGGCGAGCATCGAGCCCTGCCCACCGATGCTTTTCGCCAGGGCAGCGCTGGAAACCAGCACCAATTTACCGACGTCTGCCGGCGGTACGTTGTCATTGACCTGGGCCACGATCAGCCGGCGCATGGCCGACGACGCGCTATTGGCGGCCGAGTTGTCCATTTCGGCGTAGAACAGCGGAACACGAATGTCCGCGGGAATGTTGCTGAATCCGATCGCCATTATTTGGCTCCCTGTGGTTTTGCCGTTTTCACGGCTTTGGTAGTGATATCGCCATCGGCCAGACGTCGACGCCACCAGGCGTTGTCCGGCACTTCACGGCCCTCGAGGGGCAGCAAGTCGCCCGCTTCCGGGTCCGGTACAGCCCGGCCCGGGGCCGGCAGCACGGTGATGCGTTTGCTCATGGGGTTACGTCTCCAGAGAAAGTCAGTTCCAGGCGCCCGTCGGGGCCGGGATGTTTCAGGTTGGGGTCCGCCGGATCGATGGCATCGACCCGCACGGTGACCCCGGTAAAGGACGACAAGCCGTCCAGTTCACGCTCGTGCCAGCTTTCGGCAGGCTGGCTCGCCAGATTGCGGCCCAGCTGGAACTCGGCGAAAAAGCGCAGCCGGTACAACACACGGCTGCCATTGACCGAAACCGGCTCGCTGCCGTCGTACTCGATGCCGACGTAATCGCTGCCCGGCTTGAATCCCACCAGCGCGCGCCACAACTCGGCCCGTAGCTCATGCAACAGTTCCAGCGCTTTTGTCGGGTCGCTGGCGTCAAGCACCAGCACGACGTCGAAGCGATCACGCACGGTTTGCAGCGTGACGTTCTGCGCGGTATTCCGGCCGGCGCTGTCGGCGCTCGGCAGCACATAGGCGCAAGGGGATTGCAGCGGCGTGTCGGCCAGCAGCATGGCGAGGTCGAAGCCGGCCGCCACGCGACGGGCGAGCGTGGGGCATTGCTCACGCAACTGCGTGAGGATCGGGGTGATCTTCATGGAGAGGCTCCAGCATTATCGGGATGTGCAATGAATGCCTTGTGGGAGCGGGCTTGCTCGCGAATGCGGCCGGACATTGACGCTGATGTCGACTGGCACACCGCTTTCGCGAGCAAGCCCGCTCCCACAGGGCCGGTGTTGTCTCAGCGGGTTGGGGTCAAGCCCTGGCGTCCAGGCAGGTCGCCTCGATCAGGCAGCGGTAGCTCTTTTCCCGATTGCCGGTGGCGGTGACCTTGTCGATGGACCAGCGACCGCGCATGAAATCCGGCCAGGTGGGGTCCAGCAGCACGATGCCTTCGGCGGACAACCCCGGGTTGCCCGGGCACTCGATCGCCACCTTGAGGGCTTCGCGCATCATCCTGCGCACTTCGCCTTCGCCGGCGGCGCGGGCATCGGCGGCGCTTTGGAAGCGCTGGCGCAGGGTCTTGAACGGCGCGATGCCGCTCTCCTCGACCTGCAGCTTGCCTGCCGCCGCATCCCACCAATGGGTCTTGCAGCCTTGGTACTTGGCCCGGGCGCCTTCATCCAGCTTGGCCGAGATGAACGCGTGGTCTCCCGGACGATTATCGGTGGTGACCGAGAGTTTCATTTCCGGTAGTACCTTGCCCGATAACGACTTCGCCTGACCGCGCCTGGCGAGCACATACAGCTCGTTGATCGGCTTGGCGACGGCATCGTAACGGCGGGCCAGTCGCGTCAGGAAACCCATGTCGGTTTCGTTGGACTGATCGATGTGCTCGATTTGGATCAGCGACAGCTCCGGCGCCACGCGGGGCGAAAATCCATGCCTGGACGTCAACTCCCGAAACAGCGCGCCCAGGGTCGTGGGGCCATGGCTGACGGACCGGCGTTGCTTGAATCCGGTCTCATCCGCCGCACTGAACGGCGCCGCCATGGCCACCAGCGTCAGGCGCAGGGGAAACAGGGTCGGCGTACGCCGGGTAATGACGAACTGGCCTTTATCCACCAGCCCCGATTCCAGGTAGCCGACCCGCAACCCGATTTTCCCGCCCAGGCTGGGCAGGCCTTCAAGTCCCTCCAGGTCAAGGGTGAGCGTCAGTTGGTCGGACTCGAAGCCTGCCGCGTCGACATGACTCCAACCGAGCAATCGTTCGTTGAGCAGCGCGGCATTGGCGCCGTAGATTTCCACGGCAGGCGTGAAACCCAGTGACATATCGCCTCCTTAATCCCAGGCCGAAACCGGTATGGACGCGACGGGCTTGAGGTCCACTTCCGGCAACACCACCCACACACCCGCCGGTAACACCGGACCCCATTCGGCCAACTGCGGATTGAGGCGCCAGAGCGCCTCTTCGGTGGCGTCGTCACAACGCTCCAGCTCGCGGTAGAGCAACAGATTCACCGAATCACCGGCGATACTTCGAACCCTACGCATTGGCGAACTCCGTCAAGTCAACGACCCAACCGACCACCATCGCCGTGCCGTCATCGATGATGTCGGTCTGGGTTTCGGTCACCTTGTTGATCTGCCACAGGCCCCAGTTGCGTCCGATGCCATCCACCAACGGCAACGGCACACGTTGGGCCTGCAAGGCTCGCAACTCATCGAGGCGATCCATGGCCGTCGCATACATGGATTTACCGGTGATCTTCAGCTCTTGCAGGCCTTGACCGACCTGGCTGGACTTGGGCTTGCTGGTGAGAATATCGATGCTTTTCCAACCGCCGTCCGATGTGCGCAGCAGGCTGTGATAAGCGAAATTCCTGGACAGTCCGAAGATGAAACTGCCGAGGACCATTTGTTGACGCATCATGTACCTCCGTCGGTCAGGGCCGCATCACTGCGCATGGCCAGGGTGTTGGGCTGGGCGGCCAGTCCGAACTGACCCGCGATCTGCTGAACGACCAGATTGGCCAATTGACTGGCACTGGCCTGGTCCTGGCCGTTGATGTAGATGTTGGCGGTCATGGTGTTTTGTTGGGTGGTGGTCTGGGTGTTGCTCAGGTCCTTGCTCACCTGATCCGGCGACTTGAGGCGATCAGCCCCGGTATAGATAGCCTCACCCAGGGATTCGCCGCCCTGGCTGCCGAAATAGGAACCCAGCGCACCGCCGACCAATGCACCAATGGCGGTGCCGATCACCGGAACGAAACTGCCGAGCATCGCGCCGGTGGCGGCACCGGCATAACCGCCCGCCAGCCCGCCAAGGCCGGCTCCGGCCGCCCCCGAAGCCGCCTTGTAGTCACCGGCCTCCAGGGCCTTGATGCCGTCGTAGCCGGCACTCGCCAGCGCCAGAGGCGCGCCCAGCCTGCCGGTGAAAGTTTTCGCTCGAGCAGCGGAGATTGCCAGTCGACTGCGCATATCCGGACGGGAAGTTTCGGCTTTTCCGGCGTCCGGCCCGCCGCCCTTGGCTTGATTTCCAGGCGGATCGCTGGCCGGTGGCTGGATCGCCGAGTCCGGTTTCAGCAGTGCTTCGCGGGTCGAGGCAACACCCGACGTCACTTTGTCCACAATGGCGCCGCGAAACGGCGACGCGAGCGCCGCGCCGAACAAGGCCAACGCCGCGGTGACTTTCGGCAGCGACTCGGCGACGGTGCTCAACCCCGTCGCCAGCGCGTCCACGCCAAGCATTGCCAGGTCGGTAATGGGCGCCACGGCGCTACCGATGGCGGTATCGAGACGGGTCACACTGGCATCCAGCGCATTCCAACGCGCCTGCGAGGTGTTTCCCCGGACGTCTGCGGTTTGGGCCATCGCCCCCTTGTCACCGTCGCCCTTATCGGAGGCCACGGTGAGCGCGGTCTTCAAGTCCTGGGGCGACTTCATCAACTTGCCGATGCCCTCGTCGCCTTCAAACAGCGTCTTGAGCAATAAGGTCTGCTGCTCGGCAGGTTTGCTTTGCAGCGCCGCCAGCACATCCTCGATCGCACCCGATGCGTCCATGCGCAGCCTGCTGGCAAGTGCCGCCGGTTCGATGTCCAGTTGAGCCCAGGCCGTTCGCTGTTCCGGCGTGACCTTGTCGCCCTTGCCCAACGCGGCTCCCAGGATTTCCAGCGAGGTGCTCGCTTCGTCCTTGCCGACAGAGGCGCTCAACAGCGCGGCTGCGATGGCGGCGATCTGCTCGGGCGTCATGCCCGCTTCGATGCCGGCCTTGCCACCGCGCTGGGCAACCGAACCGATGTCCGCCGCCGAGGTCTGCAAACTGGCACTGGCGCCAAGGCGGTTGGCCGCGTTACCCAACTCGAGACTTTTCCCTCGATCCAGGTTCAATGAAGTGCGCAAGCCAGCCATAAGCGCGCCGGCGTCCTTCAGCTCGATCTTGTAGGCCGACGCCATCACCGCACTGTCGCGGGCGAAATCCGTCAGCACCTGCTGACGGTCTTCCGGTTTGATATCCTTGACCAGCCCTGCGTTGACCGCCGCCAGCTGGATTTGCGCCAGTTGCACAGCGGTCGCCCCGCTGGATGCGGTTTGCTTTTCACCGGCGATCTTCTGGTTTTCGTTGGACATCACCTGCAGTTGTTCCGGCGACAACTGCAACTTCTGGTTCAGGTCAACCATGGCCGTCTGCATCGCCATGGCAGGCTTGAGGACGTCGGGGGGCGCCAGCTGATCGACCTCGGCCTTGAGTTTCGACTTCGGTTCCGCACCCGCCGCTGGCGCAGCTGCACTCGTCTTGAACAGCGACTGTTGCCCCAAGAGCGTGGTGTTCAGCGATGCCAGCGTCTCGCGCAGTTTCATTTGCTCCGACACCAGCAGCCGGATGTCGAGGCTGGCGGTGCTCAACGCCAGATTCAGCCCCGACGCTTCGGCCACACCGCCGAGTGTCGGCATCTCGACGCTCGCCGCATAGGACAGCGAATATTTACTGTCTGCCATCCGCTCTACTCCTGTTTCATGCCAAGGCGAGTGATCGCGATGTCGTAGCGGCGCAATGCCTTGCCGGCGTCCCACTCCAGGATCTCCGCTTCACTTACCGAGTAAATGAGCGGCACCACATCGAGGATCACTTCGATGTCGCGTTCCGAAAGAAGTCCGCCGGTTTGTTTAAAAAATCGTCGATGCGCACCTGAAGCTGAGTCCAGTCCGGCACGGTCAACAGGTCCAGGTCGGGAAGCATCAGGCCTGTGCAATGGGCGGTGATGAACTCGGCGCGTTCCTTGGCCGTCTTCAGCTTCTTCATCGCCTTGGTGGCCCGCAGCACCGGCATTTCCAGGCTCAGGGACGTCAGGCTGCGCCCCGCTACGTCGAGGGGTTGCAACAGCTGCACCTGGTCAGGATCGACCTCGGTGGTGGGCTCGAGAAAGTACGAGGCCGGGCGAGTCGACATGTCGTGCACGTACTGCGCGATGCTCACGTAGTCCGGGCGCTTGAGCTGGTCGAGCTCCTTGACCGAAAGGCCGGTGGCCAGTTTGGCCAGCTCGAAGAACTGATCGTCTTCATCTTCGCCGGCACGGGCCAGGGCTTCTTTCTGTGCGGCGTAAAACAGGGGTTTGAGTTGAAGTTGCTCGATCTGCGACCCATCGTCACCGGTGAGCGGCGACAGCAGGACGTGAACGGGAGGCGTCCAGGACATGGGATGGAATTCCTTAGAAGGTCATGGAGGGGGAGTCCCTTGTGGGAGCGGGCTTGCTCGCGAAGACGGCGGCACAGTCAACCAACATGTCGCCTGACACACTGCCTTCGCGAACAAGCCCGCTCCCACAAGAGGTCTGCGTTCAGTCGGTTGGCATCCGTTTAAGGCAGCAACACCGCACGGCGAGCATCGCCGAGGATGTCGACGCCGTTGAGCACGAACTTCTGGGTGCGCACGTCGATGTCGATCACCGGGATGCCGTTTTCCAGCCGGTTGTAGGTGCGGCAGGACAACTCCAGGTTGGTCTTGGGCTTCTCGTTCATCTTGAGCGCAGTCTCCTCCAGCGACTTCAGCTTGCCGCCGACGGTGTGGTAGGTGAACCAGGTGTTGCCGTCCTGATCCTGGCCGGCTTCGCGCACGTTCAGAAGGATGTCGTCGCCCACGCTCACGCCCAGCGCCAGCATGATTTCCGGGCCGACACCTTGCAGCGTCAGTTTGGCCGTCAGCGCTTTGCCGCTTTTGGCCATTTCCTCGGCGATGAAGCGCCCGCCGGTCATCGCCTCCATTTCGAACTCGATCTTCGGCGGGGTGAACTCTTCCACGGTTGCCGACAACGGCAGGCCCTGCAGGGTGGCCGCGATGGCCTGTCTTACGCGGTTGGTAAACATTAGAGAACATCCTCCAGGAACTGCTCGATGATTTCATCGCGGGCGTTGAGTTGATAAATCATGTGTTCGTTCGGCGCGTAGCGGCCGTAGTCGATCACCACGTACCAGGTGCCGTTCTTGTACTTCTCGACGCTGTTCAGTTCCGGATGCAGGTAGACACTGCCACCGGGAATGGTTTCGTCGGCCACCAGGGTTTGCAGCCAGTCGTTGATGCGCTTGACCTCCTGGTCCATGAACGACTTGGTCAGGTTCTTCGCCATGGCCTTCTGGCCGGCTTTCACCAGCTTGCGGCTGATCGCATCTTCCAGTCCCACATAGCTGATGAACTTGCCGGTGACCGAGCGGTTGCCCAGCAGCGAGAAACCGCCGAGGACGGTCCGGGAGTAATAGCTGACGCCGTAGCGGTTGAGCAGATCGCCTTCGGTGGAGGTGTCGAGGATGTTGTATTCCACGGTGCGGGACACGTCTTCGGCAAAGGTCACCTGGTTGCCCGGGCTCTCCCATTGCTTGACCTTGGCGAGGGCGGCGATGGCCAGGCTCGACGGGGCCAGGAAAACGTTTTTCTTCGCAGCCTTGGAGTACACCGCCGGCATGTTGTGCACCACCAGGCAACGGTCGAAACCGAGGTCGGCACCGCCCAGTTCCTGGCTGTAGGTCACCTGATCGGCCACCGAGGCGTCCTTGCCATCGAGCACCACACGGGCCTTGATGCGCTTGCCGAACGAGGCGAACTCGCTGGCCACGGCCTTGGTGCCGGTAAAGCCTGGCGCACCGATGATGGTCAGGTCTTCAGCGACCCCACTCAACGCGGCCAAGCCCAACTTGCGCCCGGTCTGCGCCTCGATGCCGCCGATCACATTGTTCTGCGTGTCGGCCAGCGTGGCGCCCTCTTCGACGATCACCACGTACACCGACACCTTGACCACTTTAAGGATCTGGTAGACCGCCTGGAACAGCGTGCCCGCCTCCGCACCGGTCGGGTCCAACTGAGCTTGGGTGGTGAAGCTGTTGATGCGGAACGGGGTGTTTTTCGGAATCAGCGGGTTGGCATTCGGCGCGGTGCCGACCAGGCCGATGACGTTGTCGCCCAGGCCACCCATGGCCTCGGGGGATTCGGTGGCATTGACGGTGATGCCGTTGTGCTCGAAGTTCAAAACCTCAGCCATGGTTATTCAGCCTTCTTGGCGGCGGCCTTTGTGGCCGGTTTGGATGGGATGGCTTGCGTATCGACAGCCTGGTTATGCGTCTCCAGGACGCTGGTCAGTTCAAGGCGACCGGCACTGCGCAAGGCATTGGCCTCGACATCCAGCAGCTCCAGTTGCTGACCGAGGCTCGACCAGTGCCCCCCGCCGGTGGGGAATGGCAACAGGACGGTGTATTGCTTACGAATGGGCATCTATGGGTTCCTTTCAGACGCAAAAAACACAAAACCCCCTGTCGCGGGGGCTTCTTGCGGGCGAAAAAAAACCGCTCTCGCGGTTCGGGTTACTTGATGAAGGTTGGCAGCACAGGCCAGGTGAGCTTGGACGGATCCTCGACCTGCTCGGGAATGTCACGCAACGCCTGGCGGTATGCTTTTACCTCGGCTCGCTGGGCGTCCGTCGCAGGGTAATCCAACAGTTGGGTGAAATCCGTATCGCGCAAGAGCTGGTTGCGGCGAGTGCGAATGGTGGCCCATTCAATTTCGCGTGACGGCACGGCGAGTGGGAATTCGGAGGTATCCACGGTGGGGGTATCAGACATGTTTGCTCCTTAACTGAAAACGACGGTATCGGACAACGACAACTTGGTCTTCAAGTCGCCCAGGTTGAACAGCCGACCATTGCCGACACGCATGGTGTCGATTCGTACGGTGGTGTAGTAAATATTGGGAATCAGAATACGCATGACGATGTTGCCGCTCGTATCGACGTATACCGCCGGCGTCATGTTCCCAAAAGTCGCGACATTCTGTAGGACCCGAGTGGGTTGATAGCAGTATCCAACCAACGTCTCTTCAATAATTTTCGCGGTACCGTAGCTGTACCCCTTGATGTTGAACCAGAACATTTCCGAGTTGGCATTGACGTTCAATGGCACCTTGAAATGCATGTATACGTTTGTGCTGGAGCCCAGTTCGGTGGAGGTAAAATCACCTTGCGCGGTAGAACCATAAGACCCTCCAGTCCCGTAGACATGCCCCTGCAGAACATTGCGCCGAATCGTACCGAGCGCAGTCGGATCCCCTTCCACATCCTTCAGGCTTCGCCACTCATTGAACTGAGCCAAAGCGGTAGCCATGGTTGTATTGATACTGCCGATCTTTCCGTTGACAACCGTGGTCAGGTTGTTGGCCGCCGATACCAGCGACGCGATGGTAGTTTCGAGACTCACGTTTCAGATTCCTGTGTTATTGGTCATTTGGCTTCAAGCGACATCACTCTGAACATCAGGCCGATGTGCCGAGCCATGTTGTCGATATTGGCTGTGGCCAGCGTGGCGATTTCCTCGCTGACCAGGATGTTCAGATTGTCGGATCCGACGACCACCGTGACGCTTTGCGCCGGCAGCGGAGAAATATCCAGCGTAAACCTTTGCAGTACACGGGCCGCGGCCGCCTTGTAAGTCAGCAACTTTCCAGCCACCGAATACACCGCCAGCAACGTTCCGGTTGACAGATAAAATCCGAATTCACCGATCTCGTATTCATCTTCCCCGTCGAACAGCGCGGCCATTCTCAGTTGCCCTGGATCGAGGTCCTCGTAGTCCACGATCGCCACACGCTGTCGCTCATTGCGAAGCGCGATTTCCGATCCCGTCGGATCGTACCGGGCGGTGCCGGCACCGATGTGAGTGATCTCACCTTTCAAGCCTTGGTTCTTTGCCTGCAACACCTCTTCCAGACCGGCGGAGGTGAAGCGAACCAAGCGCGTAATGTCTTCTGTCATGGCTGCGCCTTGAGGTCGTAATCGTTAATGAGGTAACGCTGGGAAATTCCAATGCTGAGGAGCCGCGCACCCAGTTCATGTCGCGGCAACGCTGAGCCGAGAAATAGTTCTCCTTCGCTCAACGGTCCGTGTATCGCCGCCGTTGCCGCGAGGCCGCCACTGGTTTGATGCACCAGCGTGATAGTGGCCTGGTCACGCTCGCTCTTGGCTGCATTGATCCTTCGGATCAAGCGGTTGTGATCGCCACTGGACCAACCCTGGCCGATGATGGCCTGCACATCGAAGGTGTACGGGTGAGCGCGGGGCTGCTGTTCATACCAGGCAGTGACATGAGGCGTGAACCCAAGAGACTCGACGGCATGATTCAAGGCCAGACGCGTGCCGGCCTGACGCTGGATCTGCCAGGACAACGAAATCGTCAGGCGTTTCTCCAAGTCTCCAGCGACCGCATCCCACTCACCCACCCCACGATCCGCCGCCAGATACGGCAAAAACGCCGAAGGCGCCGCGACCGGGTTCATCAGTTCGGGGAACGGCGGATCAATGTGTTCGAGCAACCGGGCGAAGCCGATATCCAGGGCCTTTTCCAGCGGTGAGCTGTTGGCCGGCAGCAGGCTCGGGCGAGGTGTGTCGTCTTTCATAGCGTGTCCACCTCGACCTCGACGCCCGTACAGTACGGCGCCTGGAAAGCCGTGGTCACGATAGGCTCGAGGGGTTCGAGAATCTCGAGACGGACCGCGCCGGCGCTATGCAGGGTGTAGTCGATCCAGCTCGGATCGACCCGGCCTTCCAGGCGATGACACGCCTCGGCATAGGCCCGTAGTTGCTGTTCTGCGGCGAGCCGGGTCAGGCCCGAATCCGGGCCGGGATTGATCTTCGCCGCGACACGGATTTTGTAGGGTTTGATCTGCGCGGGTTGGACGATGACCAGGTCCGTTTCCGGTCGTACATCGGGCCGGGCAAAATGCTGGCGGACGCTGTCGAGCAGGGCCTCGGATGGTGTGCCGTCGCCCTCTCGGGACAGCACCGTCACGGTGACCTCCCCCGGCGCCGTGCGGCGTCCGTTGCCGTCCTTGACCTGCGCCGCATGACCGTTAGGGTCGAAGGTGTAGGTGACCGTCACCACACCCGCCGCCGTGTTTTCCACGTTCACCGCCGGGCGTTCACCCAGGGTGAAAATCTCCCGACGATATTGCATGCGCGAACCCGCCGCCGGGGCGTGGGGGGCCAGGTAGTAACGCAGTCGGGCGTCATCGTCGCTTTCGTAGACCGGGGCGATGGGCGGGAATGCCGACGGGTCGCCCGGATCCAGCAGTTGGCGCTCCAATCCCATGTCGGCGAGACGTGCATCGAGGTTGGTCCCGGTGGCCCACCACGCCAGCATCTGCTTGATGCGGGCGTTGTACTTGCGTTCGTGGGTTTGCAAGCGGACGCAAAAGGCCTCGAGGGCCAGGGTCAGCAGTTCGCTTTCGTTCTCCAGGCTGGTGGCAAGCTTGGCGGCGCTATCGGGCGAACGTGCGCCGACGTATTCGACGACGAACGTCTTGAACTCCGCGAGCAGCTCTTCAAAGGCCTCGACAGTGACGATGGCCGGTTCGGCCAACTGGTTCTGACCAGGGATCAGCATGCTCATGTCACCACCTCGAAGGTCTGTTTGCGGTTTTTCCAGATACCGGCGAAACGCAGCAGCAATCCGGCCCCGTGTCGGCTGGCCACAATGACTTGCGGCTCGAAGTCGCCGATGCCGTTGTGCGGGTTGTAGAAGGCTTGGGCTGCGTGGCTCTGGGCGAGGATCAGCAGGTCATCGCCGAGGTTCTGCCCCAGCAACTGCGTGAGTGCGCAGCCGTATAGAGGACGTTTCTGGCGAGTCCCCAAAGGCGTGGTCAACGCCCGGGTGGCGCGCTGCACGAACTGCAGCCAGTCGTCGACCGTGGCGCCGGTATTTCGATCGATTCCAATCATGAGGAAATCTCTTATGCGGTACTGATGACGCGTCCTTGGTGATCCACCACCGAGCCGCTCAGGTGCACACCGGAAGCGTCGAGCCGAATGCCGACGGCGCCGACTTGCAATTCGATAGCCTCGGGTGTCATCGCCAACCGCGACGGGCCAATGTTCAACTGCAGGGCTTCGCGTGAACCGCTGAACGCCACCGGGCCGTTTTGCCAGTGCAGGACATGGCTGGCATGGTCGTAACCATTCTCCGTACCGTCCTGATAGAGCCGACGCGTCAGCGAGGCTTGTGTCGAGACGGGTGGGAACTGGCCGCCGTTGAGGCCGAACAACGCCACCGATTGCCCGCCGCCATCGCCACCGCCATGGTTGAGCAACAGGCATTGCTCGCCCACGGAAGGGATTCGCGACTCGCTCTGGGCGCCGGCGCTCGGGTTGAAAAAGCGGATCGCCGGAGTCAGCAACCCACCATGGCTGACCTTGCAGGTGTTGCTGGTTGCATCGACTTCCTGGCAAACGCCGATGCGGCAGAAACTCTCCGCACGTCGATGGAGGTCTTCCAGCTCGGTTTCCATCTGTGCCAGACGCTCGATAATCGGCCCCAGATGCATCTGTAACAGCCCATCGAACATGGCTCAGCCCTCGAGTGCGGTGTATTGATTCGGGTCGTCGATGTTCGACACTTCCCAAGTACGGGCAAATTTCGGGATGCCCAACGGGTCTTCCTGCAGCGTCGGGCCGAGGTACAGGGTCTGGGTGAACGAGAGGGTCCAGGCGGTGTATGGCCGGGTCCCACCGCTGAAGACGGACGCAATCCCCTCGACATCCGCCGGCCGACTGCATTGCTCGGCCGACAGGTTCCAGCGGTTGTCGACGATCACCCGTTTCAACTCACTGGCCAGATCGCAAGCCGCCAGACCCGTGTCGGGCGACACGACTTGCAGGGACAGCGTCAGGACATGAGCGATACGTCCGTCATTGGCACGGTTGCCTGAGGCATCGCGCTCGATGGCTATCAAGACCCAAGTCTGATCGCCTGTGTCGTCAAAATCCTGGGGGTTTCCGACTTTCAGGGCGGGAAGCGTGGTACGGAGCGTTTCGGCCATGGCGGAGAACAGCTGCGAGGGTTTTTCAATGAGAGCAGGCATGGGATGGCCTCTTGCTGTGAACCGGCGGCACCAGGCTCACTGTGGGTCGGAACGGGAATCCGGTGGTGGCACTTCGCACACGCCGATCCGCTTGGCGACCCAGCGCTCGTAGAGACCGATGGCCACGTCGGCACCGGCCATGGCGGTCAGGCAACCCAGGGCGCAAGCACTCCAGATCGACATGCCGAGGGCATACAGCAGCATGATTGCCGAGACACCGCAGATCACGCAGGCACCGGAGCGCAAGGCCAGTCGGCGTAACAGCGACCAGCCACGGGCCCCTTCCTTGTCGGCACGCCACATCTCGCCGGACACCCCGCCCACCAGGGCGAGCAGGATGACCAGCCAGATCGGCATGTCCAGCAACGCTTGTTGCTCGTTTGTCATTCATGTCTCCTGGGGGGATTGGTGGGATTCAAAACGCTCAGGGTGCACATGGCCTCCCAAGCCATTAGGCTGAATGAAAAAGATGCGGCTCCTCTCAACGCGTAATCAGCATGTCCAGGCTGGTGGCATCGCAGGCGTTGGTGGATTTCCTGTCGATTACCAGGTAGAGCGAAGAGGTCGGCGTAACGGCCACGCTGTTCAACATGAACGTGGCGCTGCCACCGTTTGCAAGACTGCCGGACTGGAGCACGGTGTCACCCAGGTTGAGCGACCAGCCGACGCCGTCCCCGCATGCGTTGTGCAGGTCGTTGATTCGTCCGAGTACATTGATGTTGCCGGAAACAGGACTGGCCCAACGAATGATGCTCTGGCTGTTCGCCCCTGGATGCGTGGCCACGTCTCCCTGCTTGAACACAAAACTGGTTCCGGAGCCGGTGAAGGTGAAGTTCTGCTTGACGCTGGCGACGTACGCGCCAGTGGCGTCGTCTCGCCAACAGGTTGACGGCTTGGCGCTGCATTCCATGTTGAACGTTGGCAAGAGCGTGTAATTGGCCGAGGCGTTGACCGTCGTTTTGTTTTGCATGAAAGACCACGGCGAACCGGCCGGCGACTGTTCGGTCATCAAGTACATGTCCCTGGCAAGATTCCACGACAGCGCGGTATCGGCACGGGAGTTCAGGGAGATGAAGGACGACAGAAGCCCAATCGCCAATAGAAGTTTTTTGGAGAGTTGCATTTTTTACCTCGATAGATGTCATTGAGCGTTGGTTGCACGGCTTACCCCGCACGCTGTTCGCTCGACGGCGTTTACTCGAGGCTCTACGGCCTTCACATGATTCAACGTCCCGCATCGGGAGCATTTGATCTGGAGTTCGGTGTGCTCGCCCATACGGGCCAGAAGTCGTTTGCACTGACCGCATCTGAAATCCTTCAGCATTGAAAGCCCTCCATTGGCGGTGGTGATGTGTTTGAACGCACCTCACGGTGCAGGCATTCCAAAAAGCCCGGTTGCCCAGGCTTTTCAGTAATGCGCTTGATCTTTCGGCGCGACTGGCGCGGTACGGATCCATTCAAATTGTTCCTCCGACCGCGGTCCCTGCCCGCCGGATAACTGCTTCTGGTGCTTTACGCTGCACACCTGGGCCAGTTGCCAACCCTCTGAACCGTTGAGGCCGGTTCATCGCTGCCTGTGGGTGAAACTAAAGAGCGGTTGTTGCCAGCCACTTTGTCGAGCGGCTTGGACACAGAATATGCATGTATGCATATCCAGTCAATGCGTAAATGCATTTATTTATGTACGTCAAATGCACAAACGCATCAAGCCTCAATGAATACGGGGGGCAGGGATTTTTCAGTGCGAAAAAAAACCCGCACGGTGGCGGGTTTTTATCGGATGGCAGTGAGGTTAACGGGCGTACATGCCCCACCAGAAGACGTGACCAAGAATGACGATCTGCTCATCCTGCATTTCCTGGAAGCTGTAGTCCTCGTCTGGATGCTCGTCGCGGTTGAAGCTGCGCAGACGGATGCCGGTAGGCAGGCGGTAAAGCTGCTTCACCCGCAGCTGGCCGTTGTGATTGATAGCATAGAGATCGCCATCGACAATATCGCCGATCCCGCACTTGCCCGCGTTCACCCCGACCGTCGCGCCGTCGCGCAACACCGGCAACATGCTGTTGCCTCGAACGGTCACGCATTTGGCCTGGTCGAACTGCACGCCGTTATGCCGCAGGCTGCGCTTGCCGAAGCGCAGGCTCGAGCGCTCGCTTTCCTCGATGACGAATCTTCCTGATCCAGCAGCCAATTCAACCTCACGCAGAAAAGGGACCGACACCTCGTCTTCTTCGACAGGGGTATCGTCGTCCCACAGGCTAATGTCCTTGAGTTCGGAATGCGACGCCTCGCGGCGGCTGTTGCCAGGGGGCGACACATCCGCGCGCCCGCGCAACTGGTCGGTGCTCACGGCAAAGTATTCGGCGATCTTCGAGATGTGTTTATCCGAAGGATCGACAATCTTGCCGCTGAGGATCCGCGAAAGTGTGGATTGAGGCACGCCGGTACGACGGTGAAGCTCCGTGGGGGAGATCCCGTGCTGATCGAGCAGTGCTCTTAATACGGTAGAAACGTTGCGTTTTTGCATAACGCGCATGATGCTTGTTCTTTTGGCAGAAGACAAATGCTGATTTGCATAAACCTGCATATCCGGGCGAAAACCTGTGGGAGCAAGGCTTGCCCGCGATGACGGTGGCACATCCAACATCGCCCCAAACTGACCCTCCGCCGCCGCGAGCAGGCACTTGGGAGATTTCCCCTACACCCTCTTGGGAAACGGCCCGATCCGCGTCCTTCAAATGTGCGACACCAGGCTACGTTGCCTTGCGCCTCTGCCTACAACTACGCCAGAATCCGCCGGCTTGTGCGCCTTGGGCCTCGTCGATACTTTGGTTCTCGTCACTGCCCATCAGTGATCGGGTTTAGTAGCCCGGCATCCAAGATGTACATAGCGCCATTCAGTCAGGTGTCCAATGCCTGCACCCAATGGCAGCTGTGCGCAGGGCGCCTTCGGGTGCGCCGGTTTCTTGGATCCCCGGTCTACTAACCTGCGTACAGCTGCCACTCTCTTCGTTTAGTAGCGACTCAGTGGCGGCTCCCACTTCGAGGATCCAAGACTATGTTCAAGCACACTCCTAATCCACCACTTACTGACGGTCACACATCCCGCACCCAGTCGGCGAATGCCAAAAACTCGACGAAGCCGCTACCCGCGCCTTGGACTATTACCTCAAGCCACCGGCCGAAAAAGAAACATCCGACACCCTCGACACCCTTTTCATCATCGCCCCTAACATCGACACCGAATGCCTGCTCGCCAACCTCAGCGAAACCCTGGCCTCGGCCAATGCCATGGTCAGTGATTTGGCATTCGACCTGGAGGGCTCGCGGCGACATATCGCGTTGGGGGTCCAGCAGATGATCGAACTGGGCCAGTTGCTGGCGAATCGGGCGTTGGATGTGGTTGAAGTGAGGTAGGCATTCATAATGCAGGCCCGGCGAGGGGAATGCGCCCCTCGCCACGGGCTCACCCGCTTCATTAAAACAATACTGGCGGCCTGGCTCGGCTCAGACAGCAGACATTATCGAGAAGGAGTTGGATTGATGACGGACGATGCCGATTCACGCAACCAGGTAATGACACCAGCGGAGAAAGCCGTTTGTGAAGACGCGTTGCGCTTCGCTCGATCCAATAAAAAAATAATTGCGAGAAGACTCACAGATAAGCTGATTTATCCGCCAGAAGAGGCTCCAGTATCAGTTTTCATGGCCGGCTCTCCCCCGCACGTGACGTAGTGAACGCGCTTAAGCTAGAGTATCAAGGCGACGTCCACGTGGATCTATTGCTCAAGCATATCGACAACTCGGGACGACTTTATAAAGCTGGTGTCGATAAAATTGACTACCATATCCCTGAGCGACACACGCGGGCCGACCTAGAGGCCACGCTCGGGCCACCATCAGGAGCGCACCTATGATCTCGATCAAGCTAGGTTTGACTAAAGGGGCCAAAAGCACCTTTGCCGATTTTATTCGCAATGCAAAATCGGACCAAAAGAAGCGTGTTTACAGCGAGGTTTTGATTGAAGCTACCAAGCAGCAGAATCAGTTGATGATGCAAGCCGAGGCGAAACGAACCTGATATCCAGATTTCAGAGAAGCCCGACCAAGCGTCGGGTTTTTTATTATCTCCAACCCATGCTCCGTAAGGCGATTGCAGGCACTCCGGCGGCAAGAAATACCCAAGGGTCAGAAATCCTGCTTTACCAAAGCGATGGAAGACGCTCATCCCTGGGTCCCACCAGACCACCCATGTTAACCTTGCGCCCATCGCGGAAAAGCCGGGCCAATGCCCCTCCTTTTGCCCCACACCTTTCAACGAGCTTGCCTGACACCCATGAACACCGCCGTGAACGACCTGTCCTCCCACACGCCGATGATGCAGCAATACTGGCGCCTGAAGAACCAGCATCCCGATCAGTTGATGTTCTACCGCATGGGCGACTTCTACGAGATCTTTTATGAGGATGCGAAGAAGGCCGCCAAGTTGCTGGACATCACCCTGACGGCGCGTGGGCAATCGGCGGGCATGGCGATTCCAATGTGTGGGATTCCTTACCACGCAGCGGAAGGTTATCTGGCGAAACTGGTCAAGCTCGGCGAGTCGGTGGTGATTTGCGAGCAGGTGGGCGATCCGGCTACCAGCAAAGGGCCGGTGGAACGCCAGGTGGTGCGCATCATCACCCCCGGCACGGTCAGCGATGAGGCGTTGCTGGATGAACGCCGCGACAACCTGATCGCGGCGGTGCTGGGGGATGAGCGCCTGTTCGGCATGGCGGTGCTGGATATCACCAGTGGCAACTTCTCGGTACTGGAAATCAAGGGTTGGGAGAACCTGCTGGCGGAGCTGGAGCGGGTCAATCCGGTGGAGCTGTTGATTCCCGATGACTGGCCCAAGGACCTGCCGGCGGAAAAACGCCGTGGCGTTCGTCGCCGGGCGCCGTGGGATTTTGAGCGCGATTCGGCGCTGAAAAGTCTCTGCCAGCAGTTTTCCACCCAGGACCTCAAGGGGTTCGGCTGTGAAAACCTGACTCTGGCCATCGGTGCGGCCGGCTGCCTGTTGGCCTACGCCAAGGAAACCCAGCGCACCGCCCTACCCCATTTGCGCAGCCTGCGCCATGAACGCCTGGATGACACGGTGGTGCTGGACGGCGCCAGCCGGCGCAACCTGGAATTGGACACCAACCTGGCCGGCGGTCGCGACAATACCCTGCAATCGGTGGTGGATCGCTGCCAGACCGCGATGGGCAGCCGCTTGCTGACCCGCTGGCTGAACCGTCCGTTGCGGGACCTGACAGTACTGCTGGCGCGCCAGTCCTCGATTACCTGCCTGCTGGATCGTTATCGCTTCGAGCAGTTGCAGCCGCAGCTCAAGGAAATCGGCGACATCGAGCGCATCCTGGCGCGGATCGGCCTGCGCAACGCCCGTCCCCGGGACCTGGCGCGCCTGCGCGATGCCCTTGGCGCCCTGCCCGAACTGCAAGTGGCGATGACCGACCTCGAAGCTCCGCATCTTCAGCACTTGGCGCGCATCACCAGCACTTACCCAGAACTGGCCGCGCTGTTGGAAAAAGCCATCATCGACAACCCACCCGCGGTGATCCGTGACGGTGGCGTGCTGAAAACCGGTTACGACGCCGAACTCGACGAGCTGCTGGCGCTGAGCGAGAACGCCGGCCAGTTCCTCATCGACCTCGAAGCCCGGGAAAAGGCCCGTACCGGCCTGAGCAATCTCAAGGTCGGCTACAACCGCATCCACGGCTATTTCATCGAATTGCCGAGCAAGCAGGCCGAACAGGCTCCGGCCGATTACATCCGTCGCCAGACCCTCAAGGGCGCCGAGCGCTTCATTACTCCGGAACTCAAGGCCTTCGAGGACAAGGCGCTGTCGGCCAAGAGTCGCGCCCTGGCCCGCGAAAAAATGCTCTATGACGCGCTGCTGGAAGATCTGATCAACCAATTGCCGCCCCTGCAGGACACCGCCGCCGCCCTGGCGGAGCTGGACGTTCTGAGCAACCTGGCCGAGCGCGCATTGAACCTTGACCTGAATTGCCCGCGCTTCGTCAGCGAACCGTGCATGCGCATCAGCCAAGGTCGTCACCCAGTGGTCGAGCAGGTACTGACCACGCCGTTCGTGGCCAACGACCTGAGCCTGGACGACAATACCCGCATGCTGGTAATCACCGGTCCGAACATGGGCGGTAAATCCACCTACATGCGCCAGACAGCCCTGATCGTGCTGCTGGCTCACATCGGCAGTTTCGTACCGGCGGCCAGCTGCGAGTTATCCCTGGTGGACCGCATCTTCACCCGGATCGGCTCCAGCGATGACCTGGCCGGCGGGCGCTCGACCTTCATGGTGGAAATGAGCGAGACCGCCAACATCCTGCACAACGCCACCGAGCGCAGCCTGGTGCTGATGGACGAAGTCGGACGGGGCACCAGCACCTTCGATGGCCTGTCCCTGGCCTGGGCGGCGGCCGAGCGATTGGCACAACTGCGCGCCTACACATTGTTCGCGACCCATTATTTCGAGCTGACGGTGCTGCCGGAAAGCCAGCCGCTGGTGGCCAACGTCCACCTCAACGCCACTGAACACAACGAGCGCATCGTATTCCTGCACCATGTACTGCCCGGCCCGGCCAGCCAGAGCTACGGCTTGGCGGTTGCGCAGTTGGCCGGTGTACCAGGCGAAGTGATTGCCCGGGCCCGCGAACATTTGAGCCGCCTGGAAACCTCCAGCCTGCCCCACGAGGCGCCGCGTCCGACAAAAGGCAAACCGGCGGCCCCTCAGCAAAGCGACCTCTTCGCCAGCCTGCCGCATCCGGTGCTCGACGAACTGGCCAAGCTTGACCTGGACGATCTGACCCCACGCCGGGCACTGGAATTACTCTATACATTGAAGACACGGATCTAACGCACGGGCGTTCAAGCTGTTAGAATCTCGCGCGGTTTGGAATGCTGAGGACTATTAGCCTGGTCCGCACCCAAGCCTGGCGAGCCCTACCGTGAAGAGGGACCCGCTGCCGCCGCCTGAGGAGAGAATTAGAAATGACCTTCGTCGTCACCGACAACTGCATCAAGTGCAAGTACACCGACTGCGTAGAAGTGTGTCCGGTGGACTGCTTTTACGAAGGCCCGAACTTCCTGGTCATTCACCCGGACGAGTGCATCGATTGCGCCCTGTGTGAACCGGAATGCCCGGCACAAGCCATTTTCTCGGAAGACGAAGTCCCGGCTGGCATGGAGGACTTCATCGAGCTGAACGCCGAACTGGCGGAAATCTGGCCAAACATCACCGAGAAGAAAGACGCCCTGCCGGATGCCGAAGAGTGGGATGGCAAGCCTGGCAAGATCGCGGACCTCGAACGCTGATCGTCCCTGTGTACGTCTTGAAGGCCCCTTGCGGGCCTTTTTGCTGCCTGGACCCAAATCGCAGGCAAAAAAAAGGGGCGGTTTGACCCGCCCACATTTTTTCCCTAATCCCTTTGTTCCCTTTCATCGTCCTGATGAATCGCGTCCTGCGATGTCCTTCCTTCCCCATCGTCCGTGACGGGTGTGTCTGTCCGTCGACACAGGACTGATATTAGTGTTTTCCCTGGCGAGTGCAATTCACCTCAAGCGGGCCGACAGTTGCTGTCATCGTTCGTTCATAAAAAAATAACCTTTAAAATCAATCCAGTATAAAAATTCATGCGCTTTATTGTCCTCTATCCCCGGCCATGAGAAACCGAACGCTTACACAACACTAGGCAAAAGCTTACAAACCAAACCGGAAAACAGCGCAGGATTAGAAAAGCGCCGCCCAGAAACGGCAAAGCCCCGAACCGGTCGGGGCTTTTTCTGCTGTAGCGGAGTGGTTACTGGAACAGCGACTCGCTCGACAAACCATTCTTCTCCAGGATTTCCCGTAGACGCTTGAGGCCCTCTACCTGGATCTGCCTGACCCTTTCCCGAGTCAATCCAATTTCCAGGCCGACATCTTCGAGGGTGCTGCTTTCGTGACCGCGCAGGCCAAAACGTCGGATCACCACCTCCCGTTGCTTGTCCGTCAGCTCCGAGAGCCACTGGTCGATGCTCTGGGACAAGTCGTCGTCCTGCAGCAGTTCACAAGGGTCGGTGGGACGCTCGTCGGTAAGGGTGTCCAGCAGGGTCTTGTCCGAGTCTGGCCCCAGCGAGACATCCACAGAGGAAACCCGCTCGTTGAGCCCAAGCATTCGCTTGACCTCGCCCACCGGTTTTTCCAGCAGGCTGGCGATTTCTTCCGGTGAGGGTTCATGATCGAGTTTCTGGGTCAGCTCACGGGCAGCCCGCAGGTAGACGTTCAGCTCCTTGACCACATGAATCGGCAGCCGGATCGTGCGGGTCTGATTCATGATCGCCCGTTCGATGGTCTGGCGGATCCACCAGGTGGCGTAGGTCGAAAAACGGAAGCCCCGCTCAGGATCGAATTTCTCGACAGCGCGGATCAACCCCAGATTGCCCTCTTCGATCAGGTCCAGCAGTGAAAGCCCACGATTGACGTAGCGTCGAGCGATTTTCACCACCAGGCGCAGGTTGCTTTCAATCATGCGTTTTCGACCGGCCGGGTCGCCCTTTTGCGACAGGCGCGCAAAATGTACTTCTTCCTCGGGGGAGAGTAGCGGCGAAAAACCGATTTCGTTGAGGTACAGCTGAGTGGCGTCCAGCGCCCGGGTGTAATCGATGTACTTATGTTGTTTAAGCGAAGCGGAGTGTCTGGATTTGGCGCGAACGGAAGGTGGAGATGACGCCCCTTCATCATTCGACATCGAATCCATAGCGATGCCGGTCTCCATCAGGAGAACCTCATCGTCGATGTCAAACTCCGGCACTTCTTTACTGAGAGCCATTGTTATAGTCCTTTGGTGAGTTCGACCTCAAGCTCGAGCGGCGCCTTTATCCTTGGCAACGCTGGAGCCTGTTCCCTCTACGTGACGGAACAGGCTGACAACCAATCAACGACGTGGCAGGAATTGCAGCGGATCTACCGGTTTACCTTGTCGGCGAATCTCAAAATGCAGTTTCACCCGGTCTGTACCCGTCGACCCCATTTCGGCAATTGTCTGTCCGACCTTGACCTGCTGCCCCTCCCGAACCAACAGCCTGCGGTTGTGACCGTAGGCACTGACGTAGGTATCGCTGTGTTTGATGATCACGAGTTCGCCGTAGCCCCTCAAACCACTCCCGGCGTACACAACCGTGCCATCAGACGCGGCTAAAACAGGCTGTCCCAAATCCCCGGCGATATCAATTCCTTTATTCAAACTACCGTTTGAAGAGAATTTCCCAATAAGAACGCCATTAGAAGGCCATCCCCAGCCTGTCGGGGCGGGGCCTGCCGGAGGCATCGGCGCGGCCTCCGGTTTGCTCGCGACGGACGGTACGGTGGCCGTCCCTGCGCCGACCGGCCGGCGAATGACCGTGGTTTTACTCGACGACGAAGGTGTCGACCCTGACTGGGTGACCACCGCGGTCGGTGTTGAACCGCTGCGCCCATCGAAGCGAATCGTCTGACCCGGATGGATCGTATAAGGCGCAGGAATGTTGTTCCGCGCGGCCAATGCTTTGTAGTCCCAGCCGTAGCGAAAAGCGATGGAAAACAACGTATCGCCCTTACGGACTACATACTGACCGGTCGTTACTGTAGGACGTTGTGGCGCAGCAGTGGTGTTGCGATCGACAACCCGGACGTTACCCGACGGTGTACTGGAACAACCGACCAGCAAGGTACTCAAGACAAGGCCAGTCACCAGGCGCTTAAAGCTCGTGATACCCATACGCTGCGCAATGACTGTGAGACTCACCCGCTGCTCCCTTTGTGGTGGCTGAAAAAATGGAAACTGCCTGTCCAGGCAGTGGTGGTGCGAGTAACGGGCGCATCCATCCTTCTATTAATGAAGCACGGGACGTTGCCGCACACGTTTGCTCGCCGCCGTTGAAGCCTGTTCGATGAACCGATGCCGCTGTAAGACACAGCAAGCGTCACGGAATTCAGCCGCTGTTTATAAATGCTCAGGCCAACGGCCCATTGAGTAATGGTA
The DNA here is from genome assembly GCF_021271205.1 of Pseudomonas uvaldensis. Lineage (GTDB taxonomy): Bacteria > Pseudomonadota > Gammaproteobacteria > Pseudomonadales > Pseudomonadaceae > Aquipseudomonas > Aquipseudomonas uvaldensis. Next base: position 492,784 of record NZ_JAIWKS010000003.1, on the reverse strand, counting down.
CGAACCGCACCGCTCCCAGAACGTGCCGCGAGAAGCCATGTTCCTCTCGTACGATCAGCATCAGTTGCTGCACTTCGCCGGCACCCACCGGGATGACCATGCGTCCACCGGGAGCGAGTTGATCCAGCAGGGCCTGGGGAACATCCGTCGCCACGGCAGTGACAATGATTCCGTTATACGGCGCGAGGGCCGGCCAACCTTCCCAGCCGTCGCCCCAGCGAAACACCACGTTGCGCAGGTTAAGCTCCACCAGGCGCTCCTTGGCGCGGTCCTGCAACACCTTGATCCGTTCTACGGAAAACACCCGCTCGACCAACTGCGACAATACCGCCGTCTGGTAACCCGAACCGGTACCGATCTCCAGAACCTTGTCCAGGGGCCCCGCCTCCAGCAGCAACTCGCTCATGCGGGCCACCATATAAGGCTGGGAAATGGTCTGGTTGTGTCCGATCGGGAGAGCCGTGTCTTCATAGGCACGATGGGCGAGGGCTTCATCGACGAACAGATGCCGCGGCGTGCGGCGGATTACTTCCAGCACCTGGGCATTGGACAGCCCCTCTTCGTAGAGCCGCTGGATCAGGCGTTCACGGGTGCGCTGCGAGGTCATGCCGATCCCGCGGCGCAGCATATCGTCTTGCTCGCGAGCCATCAGCGCAACCCCTCCAGCCAGCCATCGAGATGTCGGAAGGCATCATTGAAGGTGCGATCGAGCTGCAACGGTGTAATCGAGACGTAACCTTGCATCACCGCATGAAAATCCGTGCCCGGCCCGCCATCCTCGGCATCCCCGGCGGCGGCGATCCAGTAGCCGGCCTTTCCGCGTGGATCGACCACGTGCATGGGCCTGGCGGCGCGGGCGCGATGGCCCAGGCGAGTCAGCTGGATGCCCCGGACGTGGTCGAGGGGCAGGTTCGGGATGTTCACGTTCAACACCGTACGCGGTGGCAGGTCCAGCTCGCCGTGGGCTTGCACCAGTTTGCGGGCGAAGTAGGCGGCGGTGGGCAGGTTGTCGACCTGCCGGGAAACGAACGAGAAGGCAAACGACGGGTGTTCGAGGAAACGACCCTCCAGGGCGGCGGCGACCGTGCCGGAATACAGCACGTCATCGCCCAGGTTGGCGCCCAGGTTGATGCCTGAAACGACCATGTCCGGCGCACGCTCCAGCAAACCGTTGATGCCCAGGTGCACGCAATCGGTCGGCGTACCGTTGAGACTGATGAAACCGTTATCCAGATAGCAGGGGTGCAACGGACGGTCGAGCGTCAGCGAGCTGCTGGCGCCGCTTTTGTCCTGGTCCGGGGCGATCACCACGCACTCGGCAAAATCTGCCAGCGCAGCATAGAGCGCGGCAAGACCGGGTGCTGTTACCCCGTCGTCGTTAGAAATCAGAATACGCATGGGCTGTCCGTCTGCCCTACCGGCACCAGATCGACGAGTTCGCGCACCAAGGCAGTGGCGAAACATCCGGCCGGCAGGACGAATTCCAGTTGCAGAATGTCTAGCGAGGGATAATGCCACGACAGCCCGCCAATGGGCAGTCGCAGGATGCGACGTTCGTGATTCATTCCCGCGTTTATCAACCAGTCCCGCAGCTCGGTCTCTTCCTCGGCGATGGCCTGCTCCAGCTCGAAAGTCGCGCCGGCGGCCGGCGAAGGCCCCTCGCCCCACTGTGGCCCGGTCGGATGCAGGTCGAGGATAGCCAGGCGCGGATCGCTGCATTCAGCCTCCGCGGCCGGGAAAAAGCTGCGGCTGTCAGTGAAGGCCAGCAAGTCACCCACCTGGGCCAGTTGCCAGGTGCCATCGGCCACCCGGGCCGCAAGTACCCGGTTGAACAAATAACTGCGGGCTGCCGACAGCAGCCGCGAACGCACGTTGCGCTGCTCCGGCAAGGCCTTGCGCGCCGCCCAGGCACGGGCATCGACGACGTTACCGCCGTCATGGCCAAAACGCTGGGCGCCAAAATAATTGGGAATGCCCTGGCGGACAATCTGCTGCAGGCGCGCATCGATAGCCGCTGCATCCCCCTTGAATTGGGTCAGGCGCAAAGTGAAGCCATTGGCCGAGTGCGCGCCACGCTGCAGCTTGCGTTTATGCCGAGCGGTCTTGAGGATTTTCAGCGTGTCATTCTCTGCCGACGACAGGTCCGGATCGGCCTTGCCGGGCAACTGGACGCTGAACCATTGGCGGGTCAGGGCTTGACGGTCCTTGAGCCCGGCATAGCTGACGGTGCGCAACGGCACGCCGGCCGCCTTGGCAATCCGTCGGGCAGCCTCTTCCGTATTCAGGCCGCGTTTCTCGACCCAGATCCACAAATGCTCGCCATCACCGGTCAACGGGATGTCGAGGACTTCATCGACCTGGAAATCTTCGGCGGTGGCTTTCAGCACCGCGCTGCCCAGCGACTCGCCATAGGCCCGCGGGCCCAACAGTTCCAGTTCGGTCATGGGCGCAGCAACAAGGCAACGGAATGAACGGCGATGCCTTCTTCACGACCGACGAAACCAAGCTTCTCGGTGGTGGTGGCCTTCACATTCACTTGATCCAGTTCGATCTGCAGATCCTCAGCGATCAGCCGGCGCATCGCTTCGATGTGCGGCGCCATCTTGGGAGCCTGGGCAACGATGGTGTTGTCGACATTGCCGACTTTCCAGCCCTTGGCGTGGATCAGCGAGACGACATGGCGCAGCAGCATGCGGCTGTCCGCGCCCTTGAATTGCGGGTCGGTGTCGGGGAAGTGCTTGCCGATGTCGCCCAGGGCGGCCGCGCCGAGCAACGCATCGCTCAAGGCGTGCAGCAGGACATCACCGTCAGAATGCGCGAGCAGCCCGAAGCCGTGTGCGATCCGCACGCCGCCCAGCGTGATGAAATCGCCCTCAGTGAACCGGTGAACATCGTAGCCGTGGCCAATACGCATAAAAAAACGCCCTGATTTCTGTCAGGGCGTGATTCTACCTGCATTAGGCGCTTAGAGCGCGTGCATGATGTTGCAGATGATCATCGATGAAACTGGCGATGAAGTAATAGCTGTGGTCGTAGCCCGGTTGCAGGCGTAACTCCAGCGGATGCCCGGCCGTCCTGGCCGCTTGCTGCAAGGCTTGCGGCTTGAGCTGGTTGTCGAGGAAATCATCGCGATCGCCCTGGTCCACCAGCAATGGCAGTTTCTCGTCGGCCTCGGCAATGAGCGCGCAGGCGTCCCATTCCCGCCATTTGGAGCGATCTTCGCCCAGGTAGCGGGAAAAGGCTTTCTGACCCCACGGACAGTCCATCGGATTGTTGATCGGCGAAACCGCCGACACCGAACGGTAACGACCAGGGTTGCGCAAAGCGCAGACCAGTGCGCCATGCCCCCCCATGGAATGACCGCTGATGCCGCGTTTATCCGACGCGGGGAAATGAGCCTCAACGAGCGCAGGCAATTCCTGCACCACATAGTCATGCATCCGATAGTGCTGCGCCCAGGGTTCCTGCGTGGCGTTCAGATAGAATCCCGCGCCCAGGCCGAAGTCCCAGGCGCCGTCCGGATCGCCCGGCACGTCGGCACCACGGGGACTGGTATCCGGTGCAACGATGATCAACCCCAACTCGGCAGCCATGCGCTGGGCCCCGGCCTTCTGCATGAAGTTCTCGTCGGTGCAGGTCAGACCGGATAACCAGTACAACACAGGCAACTTGCCGCCCTGCTCGGCTTGCGGCGGCAGGTAAACCGCAAAGACCATGTCACAGCCGAGCACTTCGGAACGATGCCGGTAACGCTTGTGCCAGCCGCCGAAGCTTTTCTGGCAGGAAATGTTTTCCAGACTCATGACCGACCTCAGAAATGAATAACGGTGCGGATGCTCTTGCCTTCATGCATCAGGTCGAATGCCTTGTTGATATCTTCCAGGCCCATGGTGTGGGTAATGAAAGTATCCAGCGGGATCTCGCCCTTCTCGGCCATTTCCACGTAGCTGGGCAACTCACTGCGCCCGCGCACGCCGCCGAATGCCGAACCACGCCAGACGCGTCCGGTCACCAGTTGGAACGGACGAGTGGCGATTTCCTGGCCGGCACCGGCCACGCCGATGATCACCGACTCGCCCCAGCCCTTGTGGCAGCATTCCAACGCGGCACGCATCAGCTGGACGTTGCCGATGCACTCGAAGGAAAAGTCCACGCCGCCATCGGTCATGTCGACGATGACCTCCTGGATCGGACGGTCGAAGTCCTTCGGGTTGACGAAGTCGGTGGCGCCCAATTGCCGGGCGATTTCGAACTTGGACGGGTTGATATCAATGGCGATGATGCGCGAGGCCTTGGCCTTCACCGCTCCGATCACCGCCGACAGGCCGATACCGCCCAGACCGAAGATGGCCACTGTGTCACCGGGCTGGACCTTGGCCGTATTGATCACCGCGCCAATACCGGTGGTGACACCGCACCCCAGCAGGCAGACTTTTTCCAACGGTGCATCCTTGGCGATCTTCGCGACGGAGATTTCCGGCAGCACGGTGTATTCGGAGAAGGTCGAGGTGCCCATGTAGTGGAAAATCGTCTCGCCCTTGTAGGAAAAGCGCGAAGTGCCGTCAGGCATCAGACCTTTGCCCTGAGTGGCGCGAATCGCCTGGCAGAGGTTGGTCTTGCCCGACTTGCAGAACTTGCACTGCCCGCACTCCGGTGTGTACAGAGGGATCACATGGTCCCCCACCGCCACCGAGGTCACGCCCTCGCCGATGGCTTCGACGATTGCGCCGCCTTCGTGGCCTAGAATCGACGGAAAAATCCCTTCCGGGTCGGCGCCCGACAAGGTGTAAGCGTCGGTGTGGCAGACGCCGGAGGCCACCACGCGCAGCAGCACTTCACCCGCCTTGGGCATGGCGACGTCGACTTCTACGATTTCCAGGGGTTTCTTGGCCTCGAAGGCAACGGCGGCGCGCGACTTGATCATCGTGTTTCTCCAGCAAATAAAAACGAGACCGGAGTGTAATCCGCCGCCATACAAGGAATAATCCAGTCAAAAGCAAAACATTATTGCCATACAGGGATAATCTTTCATGGCTGACAATCGCTGGGAAGGCATCGACGAGTTCGTCGCCGTGGCTGAATGCAGCCAGTTCACCGCAGCAGCCGAACGTCTCGGGGTATCGTCCTCCCACATCAGTCGACAAATCGTACGGCTCGAAGAGCGCCTTCAAACACGACTGCTGTATCGAAGCACTCGTCGCGTCACCCTGACCGAGGCCGGCCAGACTTTTTTGCAACATTGCCAGCGCTTGCAGGATGGACGGGAGGAAGCCTTGCGAGCGGTGGGGGATCTGGCCAGCGAACCCAAGGGCATGTTGCGAATGACCTGTGCCGTGGCCTATGGCGAACGTTTCATCGTGCCCTTGGTGACCCGGTTCATGGGGCTGTACCCGCAATTGCGAGTGGACATCGAACTGAGCAACCGGCCGTTGGACCTGGTTCATGAGGGGCTGGACCTGGCGATTCGCCTGGGTCGCTTGCAGGACTCACGCTTGATCGCGATACGCCTGGCCCCACGCCGCATGTACCTGTGCGCCTCGCCGTCCTATCTGGAGCGCTACGGTCGGCCCCATAGCTTGTCGGAACTGAGCCGTCATAACTGTCTGATCGGCAGTTCCGACCTCTGGCAACTGGAGCAGAACGGGCGGGAATTTTCTCAGCGTGTGCAGGGAAACTGGCGCTGCAACAGTGGGCAAGCGGTGCTGGACGCGGCACTGCAAGGCGCGGGCTTGTGCCAACTGCCGGACTATTACGTGCTGGAGCATTTGCAAAGCGGCGCGTTGATCTCGTTGCTTGAAGCCCATCAGCCGCCGAATACGGCAGTGTGGGCGTTGTATCCACAGCAGCGGCATCTGTCGCCGAAGGTGCGCCAGTTGGTGGATTACTTGAAGGAAGGGTTGGCTGAGCGGCCGGAATATCGGGGTTAGGCTCGACCGGTTTCTGTCCGTGGTTTATCCCGCGCCGGGGCTATCGCCTTCGCGGGCAAGCCCGCTCCCACATTTGGCCTCAGTGGATACCTGTTTTTTGAACAACCGAGATCCAGTGTGGGAGCGGGCTTGCTCGCGAAGGGCGCGGCACGGTATTGGAATTGATCAGCGACGGCCAGCCCAGTGCCGACGCAACCACTCCAGATCCTCGGGACGGGTGATCTTGATGTTATCCGATCGCCCTTCGATCAACCGAGGTGCCTGCCCTGCCCACTCCATCGCCGAGGCCTCATCGGTAATCACGACATCCGCCACCAGGCTGTCAGCCAACGCCCGATGCAAGGCGCCAAGGCGAAACATCTGCGGCGTGTAGGCTTGCCAAATCACGCTGCGATCAACGGTTTCCAGCACCCGACCGTGCTTGTCGACGCGTTTGAGGGTGTCACGCGCCGGAACGGCCAGCAGACCGCCGACCGGGTCGTTCGTCAACTCGCTGAGCAAGGTGTCCAGGTCACCACGGGATAGATTGGGCCGGGCGGCATCGTGCACCAGCACCCAATCGTGATCGTCGGCGCCCTGGCCATGAAGATGCAGCAAGGCGTTGAGCACCGAATCCGAACGCTGGGCTCCCCCGTCCACACGCTGGATGCGCGGGTCGCTGGCGCAGGCCAGGGTCGGCCAGTAGGGATCATCGTGCGCAACACTGACCACCACGCCTTTGACGGTCGGATGATCGAGGAAACAGCCGAGGCTGTGTTCGAGAATTGTGCGGCCACCCAGTTGCAGATACTGCTTGGGACGGTCCGCAGCCATTCGGGCTCCGATGCCCGCGGCAGGAATCACGGCCCAGAAGGCCGGCAAACGAATGCTCATTGGGCCAACTGGTAGAGGGTTTCGCCCTCCTTCACCATGCCCAGCTCATGACGAGCCCGCTCTTCAACGGTCTCCATGCCTTTTTTCAGCTCCATCACTTCGGCGTCCATCACCCGGTTGCGCTCCAGCAAGGCCTCATTCTCGGCGTGCTGGTCGGCAATCTGCTGAGTCAGCTCGGCCACTTGCGCAAGGCTGCCATTGCCCACCCAGAGACGGTACTGCAGGCCGGCCAGCAACAGAAGCAAGACGAGGAACAACCAATTGGGACTGCGCATCGAATATCGGGTATCCAGTGAAAAAAGACCGCCATGCCAAACTTTGAAGCATCTGATAGCACGAAGCCTGGAAAACCAGGCTTGTGCTTGATAAGGCATCAGATTAGAGGGAAAGCCACCGTTATGACGACTTTTCCGACGCAATCCGTTGTCTTTTTACCATTTACCGCTTAACCGCGAAACTCGGCGCGACCGTTGTACTTGGCCTTGCCGTTCAACTGCTCTTCGATACGCAGCAGTTGGTTGTACTTGGAAACGCGGTCGGAACGGCACAGCGAACCGGTCTTGATCTGGCCCGCCGCAGTGCCCACGGCCAGGTCGGCAATGGTCGAATCTTCGGTTTCGCCGGAGCGATGGGAGATCACGGCGGTGTAACCGGCGGCCTTGGCCATCTGGATGGCTTCCAGGGTTTCGGTCAGGGTGCCGATCTGGTTGAACTTGATCAGGATCGAGTTGGCGATCTGCTTGTCGATACCTTCTTTCAGGATCTTGGTGTTGGTCACGAACAGGTCGTCGCCCACCAGCTGGGTCTTGGCGCCGATCTTGTCGGTGAGGATTTTCCAGCCGGCCCAGTCGGACTCGTCCAGACCATCTTCGATGGAGATGATCGGATAGCGCTCGGTCAGGCCCTTGAGGTAATCGGCGAAACCTTCGGCAGTGAACACCTGGCCTTCGCCGGACAGGTTGTACTTGCCGTCTTCGAAGAACTCACTGGCGGCGCAGTCCAGGGCCAGGGTCACATCGGTGCCCAGCTTGTAACCGGCGTTGGCAACAGCTTCGGAAATCACTTTCAGCGCGTCTTCGTTGGAGGCCAGGTTCGGTGCGAAACCGCCTTCGTCGCCAACGGCGGTGCTCAGGCCACGGGCTTTGAGCACGGCCTTGAGGTGATGGAAAATCTCGGTGCCCATGCGCAGGCCTTCGGAGAAGGACTTGGCGCCCACCGGCTGGACCATGAATTCCTGGATGTCGACGTTGTTGTCGGCGTGCTCGCCGCCGTTGATGATGTTCATCATCGGCACCGGCATCGAGTAGACGCCCGGAGTACCGTTGAGGTTGGCGATGTGAGCGTACAGTGGCAGGTCCTGGTCCTGAGCGGCGGCCTTGGCGGCGGCCAGGGAAACGGCGAGGATCGCGTTGGCACCCAGGGAGGCTTTGTTCTCGGTACCGTCGAGCTTGATCATCGCCAGGTCGAGGGCTTTCTGGTCGGCAGGATCCTTGCCCAGCAGCAGGTCACGAATCGGACCGTTGATGTTGGCGACGGCCTTCAGCACGCCCTTGCCCAGGTAACGACCCTTGTCGCCATCACGCAGCTCCAGCGCTTCGCGCGAGCCGGTGGAAGCACCGGACGGCGCACAGGCGCTGCCGATGATGCCGTTGTCGAGAAGCACGTCCGCTTCGACAGTGGGGTTGCCACGGGAGTCGAGAACTTCACGACCTTTGATGTCGACGATTTTTGCCATTGTTGTAAACACTCCAAAGTTGACGAAAACGCTGTGGGAGCACGGCTTGCCGGCGATGGGGGCCTCAAGGGCGCCATCGCTGGCAAGCCATGCTCCCACAAGAGCAGTGCGGCCAGCGGGCCAGAGCGATAATCGAGCGGTACTTTACCGGAGAAAACCGGGTTACGCGGTTTCTATCGTCGGAAAACCCTTGACCAGCTCATCCAGAGCCTTGAGCTGAGACAGGAAAGGTTCCAGCTTGTTCAAGCGCAAGGCACACGGACCGTCGCATTTGGCGTTGTCCGGATCCGGATGCGCCTCGAGGAACAGGCCCGCCAGGGACTGGCTCATGCCGGCCTTGGCCAGGTCGGTGACCTGGGCACGACGACCGCCGGCAGAGTCGGAACGGCCGCCCGGCATCTGCAGTGCGTGGGTCACGTCGAAGAACACCGGGTATTCGAACTGCTTCATGATGCCGAAGCCGAGCATGTCCACCACCAGGTTGTTGTAGCCGAAGCTCGAACCGCGCTCGCAGAGGATCAACTGGTCATTCCCGGCCTCTTCGCACTTGCTCAGGATGTGCTTCATTTCCTGGGGCGCGAGGAACTGGGCCTTCTTGATGTTGATCACCGCGCCGGTCTTGGCCATCGCGACCACCAGGTCGGTCTGGCGCGACAGGAAGGCCGGCAGCTGGATGATGTCGCAGACCTCGGCGACGACCGCGGCCTGGGCAGGCTCGTGGACGTCGGTGATGATCGGCACGCCAAAGGCTTGCTTGATGTCCTGGAAAATCCGCATGCCTTCTTCCAGGCCCGGACCACGGTAGGAGGTCACGGACGAGCGGTTGGCCTTGTCGAAGCTGGCCTTGAACACGTAGGGAATGCCCAGTTTCTGGGTGACCTTCACGTATTCCTCGCAGACCTGCATCGCCATGTCGCGGCTTTCCAGCACGTTCATGCCGCCGAACAGCACCATGGGCTTGTCGTTGGCAATCTCGATGTCGCCGACGCGGATGATCTTCTGAGCCATCGTCTTATGCCTTTTTCTGGTGTTGAGCCAAAGCGGCCTTCACGAAACCGCTGAACAGCGGATGGCCGTCCCGTGGCGTCGAGGTGAACTCAGGGTGGAACTGGCAAGCGACGAACCATGGATGATCCGAGGATTCCACCACTTCCACAAGCGCGCCATCACCGGAGCGACCGGAGATTTTCAGGCCGGCTTCGATCAGTTGCGGCAGCAGGTTGTTGTTCACTTCGTAGCGATGGCGGTGACGCTCGACGATCACGTCCTTGGCGTAGCACTGGTGGACCAGGGAGCCAGGCTCGAGCAGGCATTCCTGTGCGCCGAGGCGCATGGTGCCGCCCAGGTCGGAGGCTTCGGTCCGCACTTCCACGGCACCGGTGGCGTCTTCCCATTCGGTGATCAGGCCCACGACCGGATGGCCACTGGCGCGATCGAACTCGGTGGAGTTGGCGTCTTTCCAGCCCATCACGTTACGGGCGAACTCGATGACCGCCACCTGCATGCCCAGGCAGATACCCAGGTAAGGCACTTTGTTCTCTCGGGCGTATTGCACGGCGGTGATCTTGCCTTCCACGCCCCGCAGGCCGAAGCCACCCGGTACGAGAATCGCATCGGCGCCTTCGAGCAGGCCGGTGCCCTGGTTCTCGATATCTTCGGAATCGATGTAGCGCAGGTTCACTTTGGTGCGGTTGCTGATACCGGCATGACTCATCGCTTCGATCAGCGACTTGTAGGCGTCCAGCAGTTCCATGTACTTGCCGACCATGGCGATGGTGACTTCATGCTCCGGGTTGAGCTTGGCATCGACCACGGCGTCCCATTCGGACAGGTCGGCGCCGGCGCATTGCAGGCCGAAACGCTCGACGACGAAATCGTCCAGGCCCTGGGAGTGCAGGATGCCCGGAATCTTGTAGATGGTGTCGGCGTCTTCCAGGCCGATGACCGCACGCTCTTCAACGTTGGTGAACTGGGCGATCTTGCGGCGCGAGGAAATGTCGATCGGGTGATCGGAGCGGCAGACCAGCACGTCCGGTTGCAGGCCGATGGAACGCAGTTCCTTGACCGAGTGCTGGGTCGGCTTGGTCTTGGTTTCGCCGGCGGTGGCAATGTACGGAACCAGCGTCAGGTGCATCAGCATCGCGCGCTTGGCGCCGATTTCGAAACGCAACTGACGGATGGCTTCGAGGAACGGCTGGGACTCGATGTCGCCCACGGTACCGCCGATCTCGACCATCGCCACGTCGGCGTCGCCGGCGCCCTTGATGATGCGGCGCTTGATTTCATCGGTGATGTGCGGGATGACCTGGATGGTCGCGCCCAGGTAATCACCACGACGCTCCTTGCGCAGCACGTGCTCGTAGACGCGGCCGGTGGTGAAGTTGTTGTTCTGGGTCATGGTCGTGCGGATGAACCGCTCGTAGTGGCCCAGGTCCAGGTCGGTCTCGGCGCCGTCGTGGGTGACGAACACTTCGCCGTGCTGGAACGGGCTCATGGTGCCCGGGTCGACATTGATGTACGGGTCCAGCTTGAGCATGGTGACCTTAAGTCCCCGCGCCTCCAGGATGGCCGCCAATGAAGCCGAGGCAATGCCTTTCCCCAATGAAGAAACAACACCGCCCGTGACGAATATGTAGCGCGTCATGAAAAACCCTAGAAGTCTGCGTTAAAGCGGTCCGAGCCGCCGGGGAAAGCGAAGGAAGGCCGAAGCCCCCGATCACCTGCATTAATCACAGTGCACCTTTCAAAAAAACCGCCGCGTTGGGACAGACCGGAAGAGAAATCACCGGTACGTTGCTCGCTACACATTTTTTGGAATCGCCCAGCAAAGACTGCTTGGTAATCGGCAACTCCTGCAATTCAGGCGAATCCACAGAAGTTGTATCAAGAAGGGAGCGTAGTCTACCGGAAAGCCCCTTTCAGCTCAAACCCCGATCTTGCCCTGGTGGCTGCCAACGCAATCGCCAATTGCCATCCAGGTCTGCATCCAGCCCCGGAAGGCCGGCCACCGCCAGCAATTGCTCACCCCGATACAGCAGCGGCAATCGGCCGCGAACGAACCCCGGCACGCCACGTTCGTTAAGCAGGCGCTTGAGATCCCGATGACCGCGACCAGGCAGCATCATGATTTCACCGCCCTGACGATAGCGCACACACAGCGGCCCTGCAGGGGGATAGCCCTCGACAATCACTTGCCCATTGCCCGGCAGGTTCAGGGGCTCGGCGATCAGCGGCCAGTCGAGGGCGCCTCGGAGCGGGCCCCGCCAGTGGTCGGGTAACCACCAGACCCGCCCGCCCGTACGGTGCAGCTCACCACCGGCCAGTCGCCAGATCGGTCGGGCATCGTCCCCGGCATCGCGCAGCGAATCCCAGCCAGCCCAATGATCGCTGTCGGGCAGCATCGTCATCGACGCCAGCCAATGGCTCAATGCATTGCGTTGGCGAGCGGGCGACAACGCCTGCAACGGCGCCAGCTCCAACGACCGCAATCCTAGCCAGTCGAACGCTCCCGGAGTCGTGGCGTGACCCAGGTCGATTCGCGCCAGGTCATCCAACAGGCCTTGGGCTTCGCTCAGGTGCGCGGCACCGCGCGCCAGGGTAGACGAAGCTTGAGGCCACTGCTGCGTCAACACGGGAAAAACCCGCTGACGCAGATAATTGCGTGCATAACGGTGATCATCGTTGGACGGGTCTTCAATCCAGCTCAGGCCGTGCTGCCTGGCGTAGGCTTCCAGTTCCGCACGTGACACATCGAGCAACGGCCGCAACAAATGCCCAGCCCCCAGGGAACGCTGCCTCGGCATCGCCGACAACCCCCTCACCCCCGTGCCCCGCAACAAGCGAAACAGCAGGGTTTCGGCCTGATCGTCGCGGTGCTGGGCGGTGAGCAGCACTTCATTGTCCTGAAGCGCCGCGATGAACGCACCGTAACGCGCTTCCCGTGCTGCGCGCTCGACACTGGCGCCAGGCCGCACCTGGACGTTCACCACCTCAAGCGGAACGCCAAGGGCTTCGCACACCGAACGGCAATGACCAGGCCAGGCGTCCGCGACAGCCTGAAGGCCATGGTGGACATGGATAGCGCGCAGGGTGGGCAGGGTTTGAGTGTTGGCGAGAGACGCGAGCAGGTGCAACAGGACGGTGGAGTCCAGGCCACCGGAGAAGGCGATGCGCCATGTGGCGGCGTTGCGCCAGGGTGTTAGTTGGGTAAGGAGGCGGGTGGGTAGATCCGCACGGGAGTTCATTGGATGTCAGCCCTGCATAAACCAATGTGGGAGCGAGCCTGCTCGCGATAGCGGCGTTGCATGTGCCGACGTCATCGCGAGCAAGCTTTGTTCCCACAGGCTCGCTCCACAGGGTATTGGAGTCGGCTTAGAGACCGTAGCTCATCAACCGCTCATAGCGACGGGCCAGCAGCGCGTCGTTGTCGAACTTCTTCAGCATCGCCAACTGCGAGCTCAGCTCGGTGCGAATCAGTGCAGCCGCGGCAGCCGGGTCACGGTGAGCGCCGCCCACGGGTTCGTTGATCACCTTGTCGACGATGCCCAGGCCTTTGAGGCGCTCGGCAGTGATGCCCATGGCTTCGGCGGCATCCGGCGCTTTCTCGGCGGTTTTCCAGAGGATCGAGGCGCAACCTTCCGGCGAGATCACCGCGTAAGTGGAATATTGCAGCATGTTCAACTGATCGCAGACACCGATAGCCAATGCACCGCCGGAACCACCCTCACCGATCACGGTGGCGATGATCGGGGTTTTCAGCCGCGCCATGACCCGCAGATTCCAGGCAATCGCTTCGCTCTGGTTGCGCTCTTCGGCATCGATACCCGGATAGGCGCCCGGCGTGTCGATGAAGGTCAGGATCGGCATCTTGAAACGCTCGGCCATTTCCATCAGGCGGCAAGCCTTGCGGTAGCCTTCGGGACGCGGCATGCCGAAGTTGCGGCGTACTTTCTCGCGTACTTCGCGACCTTTCTGATGGCCGATCACCATGACCGGCTTGTCTTCCAGACGGGCCACACCACCGACAATCGCGGCGTCATCGGCAAAGTGACGGTCGCCGTGCAGCTCATCGAATTCGGTGAAGATGTGTTCAATGTAGTCCAGGGTGTATGGACGACGGGGATGGCGTGCCAGGCGCGCGATCTGCCAACTGGTCAGCTTGCCGAAGATGTCTTCGGTCAGCGTGCGGCTTTTGTCCTGCAAACGGGAGATTTCATCGCCGATATTCAGCGAATTGTCATTACCGACCAAGCGCAACTCTTCGATCTTGGCTTGCAGGTCGGCGATCGGCTGTTCGAAATCTAGAAAATTCGGGTTCATAGGCGTCCGTCTTGGGTCGACGTCCAAGAGAGCTTGGGCCGGCCGGTTGTCTATTCGCGCCCTACCTTAAGGGAGAGGCGCGTTCAGGTCGAGATTAAAAATTCAGGTTGGGGTCAGGGCCACTCCGAGTCCAGGAGTGGCACCTGGCCGTCAACGGTATTGGAGGAAGACGTTGTCTTTGCCGAACTGGTCACGCAAGGCTTGAATCAACGCATCCGCCGGATCGATCCGCCAGCCTTCGCCAAACTGCAGCACGGCCTTGGCGTCGGGGCGCACGTATTCCATGGTGATCGGGCAGGCACCGCGATGGCGGGTGAACAACTCTCCCAGCCAGCGTAGCTGATCGCCCTTGAGATCCTGGGTCTGCAACTTCAAGCGCAGGCTCTCGGCCAGGTTGGTACGGGCATCCTCCATGCTCATCACCCGCTTGACCCGCAACCGCAGGCCACCGGAAAAATCATCGTTGCTGACCTCGCCTTCAACCACCACCATCGCGTCGGTCTGCAACAGCGACTGGGCCGAATGGAACGCATCGGCAAACAGCGAAGCCTCGATGCGCCCGGAACGGTCGTCGAGGGTGATGAAGCCCATCTTGTCACCCTTCTTGTTCTTCATCACCCGCAGGGCAATGATCATTCCGGCGACGGTTTGCGTATCGCGGGCCGGCTTCAGGTCGATGATGCGCTGACGGGCGAAGCGGCGGATCTCGCCTTCGTATTCGTCGATCGGGTGACCGGTCAGGTACAGGCCCAAGGTGTCCTTCTCGCCTTTGAGGCGTTCCTTGAGGGTCAGCTCCTTGGCCTTGCGATGGTTGGCGTAGACATCGGCATCTTCCTCGACGAACAGCCCGCCAAACAGGTCGGCATGTCCGCTGTCGTGGGTCCGGGCGGTCTGCTCGGCGGCCTTGATCGCTTCTTCCATGGCCGCCAGCAACACGGCGCGGTTGCGGTCGATGTTGGCTTGGTAGGCCTTGGGTTCATCGTGGAAATAGGGACCCAGCCGATCCAGCGCGCCGCTGCGGATCAAACCGTCCAGGGTGCGCTTGTTGATGCGCTTGAGGTCGACCCGTGCACAGAAATCGAACAGATCCTTGAACGGCCCGTCCTGGCGCGCCTCGGTGATGGCCTCGACCGGCCCCTCGCCCACACCCTTGATCGCGCCAAGACCATAGATGATGCGGCCTTCCTCGTTTACCGTGAACTTGAACTCCGAAGCGTTCACGTCCGGCGCGTCGAGGCGCAGCTTCATGGTCCGCACTTCCTCGATCAAGGTCACGACCTTGTCGGTGTTGTGCATATCCGCCGACAGTACCGCGGCCATGAACGGCGCCGGGTAATGGGCCTTCAACCACGCGGTCTGGTAGGACACTAGGCCGTAGGCGGCGGAGTGGGATTTGTTGAAGCCGTAGCCGGCGAACTTCTCTACCAGATCGAAGATGTTACCGGCCAGGTCTGCATCGATGCCGTTCTTGGCGCAACCTTCGATGAAGCCACCGCGCTGCTTGGCCATTTCCTCGGGCTTTTTCTTACCCATCGCCCGGCGCAGCATGTCCGCGCCGCCAAGGGTGTAGCCCGCCATGACCTGGGCGATCTGCATCACCTGTTCCTGGTACAGGATGATGCCGTAGGTCGGCGCCAATACCGGCTTGAGGCCGTCGTACTGGTAATCCGGGTGTGGGTACGCCAGCTCGGCGCGCCCGTGTTTGCGGTTGATGAAGTCGTCCACCATGCCCGATTGCAGCGGGCCCGGACGGAACAGAGCCACCAACGCGATGAGGTCTTCCAGGCAGTCGGGCTTGAGCTTCTTGATCAGCTCCTTCATGCCTCGGGATTCCAGCTGGAACACCGCCGTGGTCTCGGCCTTCTGCAACAGACTGTAGGTCGGCTTGTCGTCCAGCGGAATGAAGGCGATGTCCAACGGCTCTTCGCCAGCCCTGGCCCGGTCGCGGTTGATGGTTTTCAGCGCCCAGTCGATGATCGTCAGGGTCCGCAGGCCAAGGAAGTCGAACTTCACCAGGCCCGCTGCCTCGACATCGTCCTTGTCGAACTGGGTGACTAGGCCATCGCCCTCTTCATCGCAATAGATCGGTGAAAAGTCAGTCAGCTTGGTCGGCGCGATCACCACGCCACCGGCGTGCTTACCGACGTTACGCACCACGCCTTCGAGCTTGCGGGCCATTTCCCAGATTTCCGCGGCCTCTTCATCGACCTTGATGAAGTCCCGCAGGATTTCTTCCTGCTCATAGGCCTTTTCCAGGGTCATACCGACTTCGAACGGAATCATCTTCGACAGGCGATCGGCCAGGCCATATGACTTGCCCTGCACCCGCGCCACGTCTCGCACCACCGCCTTAGCCGCCATGGAACCGAAGGTGATGATCTGGCTTACGGCGTTGCGGCCGTATTTCTCCGCCACGTAGTCGATCACCCGGTCACGGCCATCCATGCAGAAGTCGACGTCGAAGTCGGGCATGGATACCCGTTCCGGGTTGAGGAAACGTTCGAACAGCAGGTCATATTCCAGCGGGTCGAGGTCGGTGATCTTCTGTACGTAGGCCACCAGCGAGCCAGCACCCGATCCACGGCCAGGCCCCACCGGCACGCCGTTGTTCTTGGCCCACTGGATGAAGTCCATCACGATCAGGAAGTAACCGGGGAACCCCATCTGGATGATGATATCCAGTTCGAAATTCAGCCGGTCGACGTAGACCTGGCGCTTGGCTTCGTAATCTTCGGTCGTGTCCTTGGGCAGCAGGACGCTGAGGCGTTCCTCCAGGCCGTCGAAGGACACCTTGCGGAAATACTCGTCGATGGTCATCCCATCGGGAATCGGGAAGTTGGGCAGGAAGTGCTTGCCCAGCTTCACTTCGATGTTGCAGCGCTTGGCGATCTCGACGGTGTTTTCCAGCGCCTCGGGCAGGTCGCTGAACAACTCGGCCATTTCCTCGGCGCTCTTGAGATACTGCTGGTCGCTGTAGTTCTTGGGCCGGCGCGGGTCGTCGAGGGCCCGGCCTTCGCCGATGCAGACGCGGGTTTCGTGGGCTTCGAAATCTTCCTGCTTGATGAAGCGCACATCGTTGGTCGCCACCAGCGGCGCGCCGATCCGGTCGGCCAGGGCCACCGCGGCATGCAGGTGCTCTTCATCGTTGGGCCGGTTGGTACGCTGAACTTCGATGTAGAAGCGATCCGGGAATACGTCCATCCACTGCCGGGCCAGGGTTTCGGCTTCCTCGTTGTTCCCGCTGAGCAGCGCCAGGCCGATTTCGCCCTCCTTGGCCGCCGACAGCATGATCAGGCCTTCGCTGGCCTCGGCCACCCACTCGCGCTCGATGATGATCGAGCCGTTGCGCTGACCATCGATAAAGCCACGGGAAATCAACTCGGTGAGGTTTCGGTAGCCGACGGCGTTCATCACCAACAGGCTGATACGGCTCAACGGCGCATCCGGGTCCTTGCTCGACAGCCACAGGTCGGCGCCGCAGATCGGCTTGATCCCACCGCCCATGGCCGTCTTGTAGAACTTGACCAGCGAGCACATGTTGTTCTGGTCGGTGACCGCCACGGCAGGCATGTTCATGCCGGCCAGGGTCTTGATCAGCGGCTTGATCCGCACCAGACCGTCGACCAGGGAGTATTCAGTGTGCAGGCGCAGATGAACGAATGAAGCCGGCATAGTGATCCTGCGTAAAGTCATGAAAACAACAAGGCCCGGATTGTACCGGGCCTTGTTCTGAGTGGCGAATGTCCGTCAGTTATGGCGCAAAACTTTCGATCAACCCCTCACGCGCCTCATACGCCAGCCGCACCGGAGCGAACGAACGCCGATGAATGGGCGTGGGGCCCAGGCGAGCCAGGGCTTCCAGATGAATGGGCGTCGGGTAACCCTTGTGGTTGCCGATGCCGTAGCCCGGATAGATCAATTCAAAGGCGGCCATTTCGCGGTCGCGGCTGACCTTGGCCAGGATCGATGCCGCCGCGATGGCCGGCACCTTGCCGTCGCCCTGGATGACGGCTTCGGCGCGCATCGACAGCTTCGGGCAGCGATTGCCATCGATCATCGCCAGTTTCGGCGTGATGTGCAGCCCCTGCACGGCCCGCTGCATGGCAAGCATGGTGGCGTGCAGGATGTTCAGCTCATCGATCTCTTCGACTTCGGCTCGGGCGATGCACCAGCTCAGGGCTTTCTCGCAGATCTCGTCATAGAGGGCTTCGCGTCGAGCCTCGGTAAGCTTCTTCGAATCGTTGAGGCCCAGGATCGGCCGGTTCGGATCGAGAATCACCGCCGCCGTCACCACCGCGCCACACAACGGCCCACGCCCGACCTCATCGACGCCCGCCACCAACTCTTCCACCTCGGCGACGAGATTGAAGTCCAGACCCATCTGCATCTTCGGGTTACTCATGATTTTGCGCCGATCAGAGTCAGTACCGCATCCGCTGCCTGATTGGAGGCATCACGGCGCAAAGTACGGTGGATTTCATCGAAGCCCCGGGTCTGCTCCTCGCCACCCTCGATCAAGGGTAATAGCGTATTGGCCAGCGCCTCGGGCGTAGCTTCGTCCTGCAGCAACTCAGGCACCAACAGGCGCTGGGCCAACAGGTTCGGCAAGGAAACGTAGGGGCTCTTGACCATGCGTTTGAGGATCCAGAACGTCAACGGCGCCAGGCGATAGGCGACCACCATCGGGCGTTTGTACAACAACGCTTCAAGGGTAGCAGTGCCGGACGCAATCAACACGGCGTCACAGGCCGCTAGTGCCTGATGGGAACGACCATCGAGCAACGTGACCGGCAGATCGCGCCCCGCCAACAGCGCTTCCAATTGGACTCGGCGCTGTGGACTGGCGCACGGCAGGACGAAACGCACCCCCGGACGCACCGCCCGCAGCCGTTCGGCGGCGTCGAAGAACAAGCCCCCCAGGCGACTCACCTCACCGCCGCGACTACCCGGCATCAGGGCCACCAGCGGCCCCTCAGGCAGCCCCAACGCGCGGCGCGCCTCGTTGCGGTCGGCCTCCAGGGGAATGGTATCGGCCAGGGTGTGACCGACAAAACGCACCGGCACACCCTTTTCCTCGTAGAACCGGGCTTCAAACGGCAACAACGTCAGCATCAGATCGCAACCTTCGCGGATCTTCAGCACACGCTTCTGCCGCCAGGCCCAGACCGAAGGACTGACATAGTGCACGGTCTTGATCCCGGCCTGACGCAACTTGAGCTCGATATTGAGGGTGAAGTCCGGCGCATCGATGCCGATGAACACATCCGGCTTCTCTTCGATCAAGGTCTTGATCAGCGCCTTGCGGCGCGCCAGCAGCTCTCTCAGGCGGCCGAGCACCTCCACCAAGCCCATCACGGAGAGGCGCTCCATCGGGAAATAGGAGTCCAACCCCTCGGCTTGCATCAACGGACCGCCGACACCGATAAACTCGACTGCCGGATGCTGCGCCTTGAGCGCACGCATCAAGCCGGCACCCAGAATGTCGCCGGAAGCCTCTCCCGCCACCAGCGCGATACGCAGATTAGCCATGGTTAACGGGTGATGCCGCGGGTCGAAGACTGGATGGAGTCGCGGAATATCGCGACTTCGGGGTGCTGCGCTGCAGCCTCGGCCAGCTCGGCCAGCGCCTGCTCGACGGTCAGCCCCTGGCGATACACAACCTTGTAGGCACGACGCAACGCAGCAATAGCCTCTTCGCTGAAGCCGCGACGACGCATGCCTTCGAAGTTCATGCTGCGTGCTTCGGCCGGGTTGCCGAATACCGTGACGTAGGCCGGAACGTCCTTGCCAATGGCGGTGCCCATGCCGGAAAAACTGTGGGCGCCGATATGGCAGTACTGGTGCACCAGGGTGAAGCCGGACAGGATCGCCCAGTCGTCCACATGAACATGGCCAGCCAGCGCCGTGTTGTTGACCAGGATGCAATGGTTGCCGATAACGCTGTCATGGCCGATGTGTGCATAAGCCATGATCAGGTTATGGTCGCCCAGGGTCGTTTCGGAGCGATCCTGGATGGTGCCACGGTGAATCGTCACACCTTCACGGATCACGTTATGGTCACCGATGACCAGGCGGGTTTCCTCACCTTTGTATTTGAGATCGGGCGTGTCCTCGCCTACCGAAGAAAACTGGTAGATGCGGTTGTGCCGGCCGATCCGGGTCGGCCCCTTGAGAATTACGTGGGGCCCGATCACCGTGCCCTCGCCGATTTCCACACCTGCGCCGACAATCGACCACGGGCCGACCTCGACATCGGCGGCCAGGACGGCCGTCGGGTCGATGATTGCGCGAGGGTCGATCAAACTCATAGTTTGCGTTCCGCACAGATGATTTCAGCGGAGCAGACTGGCTTGCCGTCGACCGAAGCCTGGCATTCGAATTTCCAGATCTGGCGCTTGCAACTGATGAACTTGGCCTCGAGGATCAATTGATCGCCCGGAGTGACCGGCTGACGGAAACGCAGCTTGTCGGAGCCTACGAAGTAGTAGAGCGTACCGTCTGCGGGTTTTACGTCCATGATCTTGAAGCCAAGGATCCCGGCAGCCTGAGCCATCGCCTCGATGATCAACACGCCCGGCATGATGGGATGCGCGGGGAAGTGACCATTGAAGAACGGCTCGTTGATGCTGACATTCTTGTAGGCGCGAATGCGCTTGTCCTCAACATCCAGCTCCACTACCCGATCCACCAGCAGGAACGGGTAACGGTGAGGCAGGTATTCGCGAATCTCGTTGATGTCCATCATTTCGGGGGGAAGCCTATGTAAAGATTGGGAGCGCGGGTTGCCACGCACTCCGCTGGCAAATCAAGGAGGCAGTCTAACGGCTGTGCACACTTGACATGAAAATGGTATCAGCCATCTGATGAAGCATTACCGTCAGGGGTCACGTCCCCCACACGCTTTTCCAACTGTCGCAAGCGTCGAGCCATGTCGTCGAGCTGCCGGATACGGGCCGCGCTCTTGCGCCATTCGGCCGCCGGCTGCATGGCGGTGCCGGAAGAATAAGCACCCGGCTCGGTAATCGAGTGAGTCACCATGGTCATCCCGGTCAGGAAAACGTTGTCACAGATCTCGATATGCCCCACCAGCCCTACGCCGCCGGCGAGCATGCAATGCTTGCCGATTTTGGTGCTGCCGGAGATCCCCACGCAGGCCGCCATGGCGGTGTGATCACCGACCTGGACGTTGTGGGCAATCTGGATCTGGTTGTCCAGCTTGACGCCATTGCCGATGATCGTGTCGGCCAACGCACCACGGTCGATGGCGGTGTTGACGCCAATCTCCACGTCGTCGCCGACCGTCACGCCGCCGATTTGGGCAATCTTCTGCCAGATGCCTTTTTCGTTGGCAAAACCGAACCCTTCACCGCCCAGCACCGCGCCGGACTGGATGACCACGCGCTTGCCGATGCGTACGTCGTGGTACAGGGTGACCCGGGGAGCCAGCCAGCCGCCCTCGCCGATCTCGCTGCGAGCGCCGACGAAACAATGAGCCCCCAGCGTGACTCCCGCACCGATGCGCGCCCCACTTTCGATGACCACGAAAGGACCGATGCTGGCGGTGGGATCCACCACGGCATCGGCAGCAATCACCGCAGTGGGATGAATGCCGGCAGCCGCCTTGGGCTTGGGGTCGAACAGATGGGAAATCCGTGCATAGGCCAGGTACGGGTCGGGCACGATCAGGGCATCGCCGGTAAATCCTTCGGCATCGGCAGCCTTGAGCAACAGCGCGGCAGCCCGACTGTCGGCCAGGTATTTTCGATACTGGGGATTTGCCAGGAAGCTCAATTGAGCTGGGCCAGCCTCTTGCAAAGTGGCCAGCCCAGTGATTGCCTTCTCCGGGTCGCCACGCAGGGTGGCGCCGAGGAACTCGGCCAGTTGGCCAAGCTTGATAGTCGCTGTCATGGATTACTTCAGCTGATTCATGCGCTCGATAACCTGGCGCGTGATGTCGTACTGAGGTTTGACATCGATCACCGCGCCACGCTCGAACACCAGGTCAAAACCACCTTTCTTGATGACTTCTTCCACGGCACTGTCGAGCTTGGGCTTGAGCTGCTTGAGCATTTCACGGTCGGCCACGGCTTTGGCTTCGTTCAGTTCCTTGGACTGGAACTGGAAGTCACGGGCCTTTTGCTTGAATTCAAGCTCCAGACGCTCGCGCTCGCCCTGGGCCATCTTGTCGCCACCGGCTACCAGACGATCCTGAATGCCCTTGGCACTGCTTTCCAGGCTCTTGAGCTTGGTCAGCTGCGGGCCGAACTTCTTCTCGGCATCCACGGCGTACTTCTTGGCCGCATCGGATTCCAGCAAGGCCATCTGATAGTTCAGCACGGCAATCTTCATGTCGGCAAATGCCGGACCTGCGACCAGTACGGTCGCCAGGAGAACCAATTGAGTCAACTTACGCACGATGTACTCCTACAAAATCCATTGTCGTTATCTTGGGTCAGACGCTTAGAACGTCTGGCCGAGGGAGAATTGGAACACTTGGGTTTCAGCTTCATCCGGTTTCTTGATCGGCATCGCCAGGGCGAAGCTCAAAGGACCGAGCGCGGTGACCCAGGTCACGCCCACACCCACGGAACTGGCCAGGTTGCTGAGGCTGACTTCGTTGCACTGAGTATTGGACTTGCTGCCATTGGTGTTGGTCGTGGTTTCGCACTTGGAATCAAACACGTTACCTACGTCCCAGAATACTGAAGTGCGCAACGAGCGTTGATCCTTGACGAACGGCATCGGGAACAGAACCTCGACACCACCTTGAATGAGCACATTGCCGCCGAACGGCAGTGGATCCTGGTCCGGGTCCAAGTCGGTGCCTACGTTACCTGTCCTCGCTACGCCACGGCTCGGAGTACTGCGTGGACCAAGGGTACTGTCCTTGAAGCCACGAACCGAGTTGAAACCACCTGCATAATAGTTCTCGTAGAATGGCAGCCCTTCAGTGGAACCGTAGCCGTCACCATAGCCCAGTTCGGTGTGCAGGCGCATGGTGTAGTTGTCGGTCAGCGGTTGGAACAGCTGGCCACGATAATCAAGTTTGAAGAACGACAGGTCACTACCAGGCGTCGTCGTTTCCAGCACCAGGCTCTGGGAATGACCACGGGTCGCCAGCACGCCCTTGTTCAAGGTCGACTCGGACCAGCCGGCGGACGCCTTGAAGTTCAGATAGCTGTCGCCTTCCCTGTTGACGAAGTCGAAGATCTCGTCAACGGTGTAACGACCGGTGTTGATCTTGTCCTGCTGGGCAGTCAGACCGAACGTCAGGCGCGAGGTCTCGCTGATCGGATAGCCGATGTTGGCGCCGACACCGTAACTGTCGACGGCATAGCTGGAAATATCGGAGTCCAGCTCGTCATAGTCGGTGGTGCGGTAGAAGGCGTTGTAACCCAGGCTCACACCGTCAGCGGTCCAGTAGGGGTCCACGAAACCGAAGTTGTAACGGGTCTGGTATTCGCTGCGGGTCAGGCCGATGCTGACCTTGTTACCGGTACCCAGGAAGTTGTTCTGGGTGATCGAGCCACCGAGGATCAGGCCCGCGCTCTGGGCGAAACCGACACTGGCGGTGATCGAGCCGGAAGCCTGCTCTTCGACGCTGTAGTTCACATCGACCTGGTCATCGACGCCCGGTACCGCCGGGGTCTCGACGTTGACTTCCTTGAAGAAGCCCAGGCGCTCCAGGCGGGTCTTGGACTGATCGATCAGGTAGGTCGAAGCCCAGCCACCTTCCATCTGGCGCATTTCGCGACGCAGCACTTCGTCCTCGGACTTGGTGTTGCCACGGAAGTTGATGCGGTTGACATAGGCACGCTTGCCCGGGTCCACGGCGAAAGTGATGTCGACGGTATGGTCTTCGTCGTGCGGCTGCGGCACGCCGTTGACGTTGGCGAAGGTATAGCCTTCGTTACCCAGTCGACGGGTGATCAGTTCGGAGGTGGTGGTCATCAGCTTGCGCGAAAACACCTGGCCCTTCTGCACCAGCAACAGCGACTTGACCTGGTCTTCCGGCACCTTCAGATCACCGCTGAGCTTGACGTCGCGAACGGTGTACTTCTCGCCTTCGTTGACGTTGACGGTGATGTAGACGTGCTTCTTGTCCGGGGTGATGGACACCTGGGTCGAGGCGATGTCCATGTTGATGTAGCCACGGTCCAGGTAATAGGAACGCAGGCGCTCCAGGTCACCGGAGAGTTTCTCACGGGCGTACTTGTCATCGTTCTTGAAGAACGACAACCAGTTGGTGGTCTTGAGTTCGAACAGGTCGATCAGGTCTTCGTCGGGGAAAACCGTGTTGCCCACCACGTTGATGTGCTGAATGGCCGCCACGGTGCCTTCGTTGATATTGACCTTGAGGCCAACGCGGTTGCGCGGCTGCGGCACCACTTCGGTGTCGACGGTGGCGGAGTAGCGGCCCTGGGCGACGTACTGGCGCTGCAGTTCGTTACGGACGCCTTCGAGGGTCGCGCGCTGGAAGATCTCGCCTTCGGCCAGACCGGATTGTTTGAGGCCCTTCATCAGGTCTTCGGTGGAGATCGCCTTGTTGCCCTCGATCTCGATACTGGCGACCGAAGGCCGCTCCACCACCGTGATGACCAGGACATTGCCGTCGCGGCCCAGCTGGATATCTTGAAAGAAGCCGGTCTTGAACAGCGCACGAGTGGACTCCACCAGGCGCCGATCATCCGCCTGCTCGCCGACGTTCAACGGCAAGGCACCAAACACGCTACCCGCGGAGACCCGCTGGAGGCCGTTGACGCGAATATCAGAGATAGTGAAGGACTCGGCGTGAACTTCGGCGATCATCAACACGGTAATTACCGCTGTTAGCAGCAGACGTTTCATGAAGTCCTTTCTTATTCCAACTGGCAATAAACAAACTGCCGCAAAATGCGGCAGATTCGCAATTCAGCGAAGCGTTACAGACGACCCAGATCGTTGACCAGGGCAAGCAACATCACCCCGACCACCAAGCTGATACCGATCTGTATCCCCCAACCTTGAACCCGATCCGACAAGGGACGACCACGCGCCCACTCGATCAGATAAAACAGCAGATGCCCCCCATCCAGTACCGGGATAGGCAGCAAATTCAGAACCCCCAGGCTAATGCTCAGATAAGCAAGGAAATTCAGGAAATCAGCGACGCCCGACTGGGCAGAAGCGCCCGCCACTTTAGCAATGGTTATCGGTCCACTCAAGTTTTTTACCGAGAGCTCACCGAACAACATTTTCTTCAGCGAATCGAGGGTCAGGACACTCATGGTCCAGGTACGACGCGCACCCTCGCCAATCGCCGCGACAGGCCCGAAACTGACCTCGCGGATCATTTCCGGTGGCCACTCGACGGCCTTGACACCCGCCCCCAGGTAGCCGCTCGGCGCCTTGCTCTCGCCACGGGCAGCCAGGGCGACCGGGACGTCGATTGGAACACCGTCGCGCTCGACGCGCAGCACAATTCTGGTATCAGGACGTACACGAACCGCATCGACCACCTGCTGCCAGTCGCTGACCGGTTGTCCGTCGAGGGCCAGCAGGCGATCACCGGTCTTGAGGCCCGCGGCCTGGGCCGGACCTTTGGGATCGAGCTCGGCCAGGATCGGCGGCAGCGCCGGGCGCCAGGGGCGAATGCCCAGGGAGCGGATCGGGTCCGGCTCATCGGCGCCCTTGAGCCAGTTATCCAGAACCAGCTCCCGAGGGGAATCGGTTGTCGAACCTTGCTCACGCACCGTGAGCTGCATCGAACCGCTCTCGCCCAGGCGACGAACCAGCTGCAGATTGACGGCAGCCCAGCCGGAAGTCGGCTCGCCATCGATCGCCACGATCTCCTGTCCCGCGTTCAGCCCCGCGCGCGCCGCCACGCTGCCGGCCTCGACCGCGCCGATGACCGGCCGCACCTGCTCGCTACCCAACATGGCCAGCGCCCAGAAAAACACCAGCGCCAGCAGGAAATTGGCGATCGGACCCGCCGCCACGATGGCGATACGCTGACGGACGGTCTTGCGATTGAAGGATTGGTCGACCTGATCGGCAGGCACCTCCCCCTCACGCTCGTCGAGCATTTTTACGTAACCGCCCAACGGGATAGCCGCCACGACGAACTCGGTACCCGTCTTGTCATGCCAACGCAGCAACGGCATGCCAAAGCCGACTGAAAAACGCAGCACCTTCACGCCACAGCGACGCGCGACCCAGAAATGACCGAATTCGTGAAAAGTGACCAGCACGCCCAGTGCAACCAGGGTGCCGACAATCATATAGAGCGCGCTCATCTGCTTTCTCCGCAATCCAGTCCAGGGCTGACCTGGCTAACGTATCGCAACCTCAACGCCCGTAGCGCTTCAGCCATTGGCCCGCCAGCTCGCGAGCCTTGGCGTCGACAGTGAATACCGCGTCGAGATCATCGAGGCGAACCACAGCCTCGAGGTTCAAGACCTCTTCGATGATACTCGCGATCTCGAGGTAACGGACACGCCCATCGAGAAACGCGGCTACCGCCACTTCATTGGCCGCGTTCAGCATGGCCGGTGCGCTGTCCCCTGCCTCGGCGGCCTGTCGGGCCAGGCGCAGGCAAGGGAAGCGCTGCTCGTCGGGCGCCTGGAAATCCAGGCGAGCGATGGCGAACAGGTCCAGCGGCGCCACGCCCGAATCGATCCGCTCCGGCCAGGCCAGCGCATTGGCGATGGGGGTACGCATGTCCGGGTTGCCCAACTGGGCCAGCACCGAACCGTCCACATAATCCACAAGGGAATGAATCACGCTCTGGGGATGGATCACCACCTCGACCTGGGACGGCTTGGCATCAAACAGCCAGCAGGCCTCGATCAGTTCCAGCCCTTTGTTCATCATGCTGGCCGAATCCACGGAAATCTTACGCCCCATGGACCAGTTCGGATGAGCACAGGCCTGCTCAGGCGAGACATGCTCCAGTTCCGCCAGGGGTGTCTGCCGGAACGGACCGCCGGACGCCGTCAGCAAAATTCGCCGGACCCCCACCGCCCCCAGGCCGCGGGAAAAATCCTGCGGCATGCATTGAAAGATCGCATTGTGCTCACTGTCGATCGGCAGCAGCACCGAACCACTTTTTCCGACGGCCTGCATGAACAGCGCGCCGGACATGACCAGCGCTTCCTTGTTGGCGAGCAGGATCTTCTTGCCCGCCTTCACCGCCGCCAGCGTGGGACGCAGGCCAGCCGCACCGACAATCGCCGCCATCACCGCATCGACCTCAGGATCGGAGGCCACCTCGCACAGCCCTTCCTCCCCGACCAGCACCTGGGTCTGCAGGCCGGCCGCGCGCAGGTCGTCCTGCAACGCCCGCGCCACGCCGGCCTCCGGCACCACCGCGAATCGCGGGGCATGGCGTATGCACAAGGCCAGCAATTCGCTCAGCCGGGTGAAGCCACTCAAGGCGAAGACCTGGTAACGCTCTGGATGCCGGCCAATGACGTCCAGCGTGCTAAGACCGATCGAACCGGTGGCACCCAGCACAGTGATCTGTTGAGGGCGACTCACGGCGCGGCCATCCACAGCAGCACGGCAAAGATCGGGATCGCAGCCGTCAGGCTGTCAATGCGATCCAGCACACCGCCGTGGCCTGGCAACAGGTTACTGCTGTCCTTGATCCCGGATTGGCGCTTGAACATGCTTTCGGTCAGGTCGCCGACCACCGATACGAATACGATCAGCGCGGCGCCGAACAGGCCGATCAGCAGCTGTCCAGCCGTCCATTCGCGCACGACACCGACCACGGTCGTAATCACCAGGCTCAGGGCCAGGCCACCGTAGACGCCTTCCCAGCTCTTGCCGGGACTGACCTTCGGCGCAAGCTTGCGTTTGCCGAACGCCTTGCCGGAAAAATAAGCACCGACGTCGGCGCCCCAGACCAGCACCATCACAGCCATGATCTGCCAGTTGCCCAACGGACCCTGCTTGATCCAGATCAGCCCTTGCCAGGCCGGCAGCAGGATCAAGAGGCCGATGGTCAGCTTGGTCGCCGCGTTGGCCCAGTGATGGGTGGTCCGAGGGTAGGTCAGTACCAGGAACGTTGCAGTGGCCCACCACAGCACCGACGCGCCCAGCACCCAGGGCGCGATGCCCGGCACCACGTACATGACGAACAGCATGGCCGCCACGGCCGCCGCATAGGTCATACGCGCCGACTGCGCGGCGAACCCCGCCAGCCGGGCCCACTCCCATGCTCCCAATGTCACGACCAGGCCGATGAACAGGGCAAAGCCAGCCCCTTCCAGCAGGAAGAAACCACCCAGAGCGATGGGCAACAGGATCAGGGCTGTGATGATTCGTTGTTTGAGCATTAAACCCGGGCTCCAGCTTCGATCTGCTCGCTCGTTTTACCGAAACGACGCTGACGGGAAGCGAAATCGGCCAACGCAATGCGCATGGCTTCGTGTTTGAAGTCCGGCCAGAAAAGGTCGGAGAAGTACAGCTCGGCGTAAGCCAGCTGCCAGAGGAGGAAATTGCTGATGCGGTGCTCACCCCCCGTGCGGATGCACAGGTCCGGCAATGGCAGGTCGCCCGTGGCCAGGCACGTTTGCAGCAGATCGGGCGTGATGTCTTCCGGCCGCAGATGTCCGGCCTGGACTTCGCGCGCCAACCGCTGGGCAGCCTGGGCAATGTCCCACTGGCCGCCATAGTTGGCGGCGATCTGCAGGACAAAGCGGTCGGCACCGGCTGTCGCCGCCTCGGCTTCGCGCATCGCGGCCTGCAACTCCGGATGAAAGCGCGAGCGATCACCGATGATGCGCAGACTGATGCTGTTCTCGTTGAGGCGCTTGGCCTCACGGCGCAAGGCCTTGAGGAACAGTTCCATCAAGGCGCTGACCTCATCGGCCGGACGCTGCCAGTTTTCACTGGAGAACGCGAACAGGGTCAGCACTTCAACCCCGGCCTCCGCGCACACCTCGATGACCGCGCGAACCGCATCGACCCCCGCCTTATGCCCGGCGACACCGGGCATGAAGCGTTTCTTGGCCCAACGGTTATTGCCGTCCATGATGATCGCCACATGGCGCGGCACCGCGAACGACCCGGCCTGCTTGGTCTTTTCCATGAAAACGAGACCCTTATACGGCCATCAGGTCTTTTTCTTTCTGCGCCAAATCCGCATCGATCTTAGCCACATACTTCTTGGTCAGGTCGTCGATCTCGCCCGCGGCGCGGCGCTCTTCGTCCTCGCTGATTTCCTTTTCCTTGACCAGGTCCTTGAGCGAACTGTTGGCATCGCGGCGGATGTTGCGCACGGCGACACGAGCCTCTTCAGCCACATCGCGGGCCTGCTTGGTGAAGCCCTTGCGTGTTTCTTCGGTCAGGGCCGGCATGGAAATCAGCAGCAACTCACCCAGGTTGGTCGGGTTCAGGTTCAGACCGGCACTGCCGATGGCCTTGTCGACCGCAGCGAGCATGTTGCGCTCGAAGGCCACGACCTGCAGGGTGCGGGCGTCCTTGACCGTGATGTTGGCCACTTGCTTGATCGGGGTGTCGGTACCGTAGTAAGGCACCATCACGCCCTCGAGAATGCTCGGGTGCGCCTGGCCGGTGCGGATACGACCGAAGTTGTGCGCCAGAGACTCCAGGGACTTCTGCATGCGCTGTTCGGCGTCTTTCTTGATTTCATTGATCATTGTTGAACTTCCTCGATCAGGGTTCCTTCGGCGCCGCCATGCACGATATTCAGCAGGGCACCGGGCTTGTTCATGTTAAAGACACGCAGCGGCATCTTGTGATCGCGGCACAGGCAAATAGCCGTCAGGTCCATGACACCCAGCTTGCGATCCAGCACTTCATCGTAGGTCAGATGATCGAACTTCTCGGCATGCGGGTCCTTGAACGGGTCGGCGGTATAGACGCCATCGACCTTGGTTGCTTTGAGCACGACATCGGCATCGATCTCGATCGCTCGCAGGCAGGCGGCCGAATCCGTGGTGAAGAACGGATTGCCGGTGCCGGCAGCAAAAATCACCACTTCCTTGGCGTTGAGGTGGCGCATGGCTTTGCGGCGATCGTAGTGATCGGTCACGCCAACCATGGAAATGGCCGACATCACGATGGCCGAGATATTGGCACGCTCCAGCGCGTCACGCATAGCCAGGGCATTCATCACAGTGGCCAACATGCCCATGTGGTCGCCCGTGACCCGATCCATGCCAGCCGCGCTCA
The DNA here is from genome assembly GCF_021271205.1 of Pseudomonas uvaldensis. Classification (GTDB taxonomy): domain Bacteria; phylum Pseudomonadota; class Gammaproteobacteria; order Pseudomonadales; family Pseudomonadaceae; genus Aquipseudomonas; species Aquipseudomonas uvaldensis. The sequence continues at coordinate 462,748 of NZ_JAIWKS010000003.1, read as the reverse complement.
GGGCCGCGCCACGGAACAGGTTGCCGCCGCCGATGACCAGGCCGACCTGGACACCGATCCCGACCAGTTGGCCGACTTCCAGGGCCATGCGATCCAGCACTTTCGGATCGATCCCGAACTCTTCCGAGCCCATCAGGGCCTCGCCGCTAAGCTTGAGTAGAATGCGTTTATAGCGAGCCTGATAACCACTGCCCTGCTGAGCCATTGCGAATCTCTCCTGCGGCGTATTTTCAAAAATTCTTTGCAAGCTGTTTGCAGCCTGCCTTCAGCCTAGCTTGACGCTGACACAGCGTCATCGGAACACGGCTTTGTAAGCCAGTTCCGACAGGAAACCAATATAAATCGGCGTCCTCATCCAAAAAGAGGCTGCGCGCGTGAGCGGGCAGCCTCTTCTGGGCGACAGTTGTAAAAACCTGTCTTATTGCTTGGCGGCAGCAGCCACCTGGGCGGCAACTTCTTCAGCGAAGTTGTCGACCGGCTTCTCGATGCCTTCGCCTACTTTGAAGTAGGTAAAGGATACGATTTCAGCGCCGGCTTTCTTCGCCAGGTCACCCACCTTGATTTCCGGGTTCTTGACGAAAGCCTGCTCAACCAGGCTGGCTTCGGCCAGGAACTTGGAGATACGGCCAGCCACCATTTTCTCGGCGATGTCAGCAGGCTTGCCTTTGAGCTTCTCTTCGTTCAGCTGCAGGAAAACCGCTTTTTCACGCTCGATCGCTTCGGCCGAAACGTCCGAAGGCAGCAGGAATTCAGGGTTGGTCGCTGCTACGTGCATGGCGATTTCTTTCGCCAGCTCGGTGTCGCCGCCCTTGAGGACGACAGCCACGCCGATCTTGTTGCCGTGCAGGTAAGTACCGACCACGTCACCTTCAACGCGAACCAGACGACGGATGTTGACGTTCTCGCCGGTCTTGCCAACCAGAACCAGACGCGCTTGTTCCTGAGCTTCGATCAGCGGAGCAGCATCGGTCAGCTTGTCAGCGAAAGCTTTTTCAACGCTGGCAGCGACGAATGCCTTGAAGTCGTCCTGCAGAGCCAGGAAGTCGGTCTGGGAGTTCACTTCCAGCAGAACGGCGGCCTTGCCGTCGTCCTTGATGGCGATGGCGCCTTCAGCGGCAACGTTGCCGGCTTTCTTGGCAGCCTTGATGGCGCCCGAAGCACGCATGTCATCAATGGCTTTCTCGATGTCGCCGCCAGCCTTGGTCAAGGCTTTCTTGCAATCCATCATGCCTTCGCCGGTACGCTCGCGCAGTTCTTTGACCAACGCTGCAGTAATCTCTGCCATTTCAAAATCCTCTTGGATAGGTTTTCAACCATTCCACCCGACCGAACGGGCGATCAATTCTTCCTGAAAACCATTGCTTATAGACCGCGGCAGGTTACAAACAGGTAGCGGTGCCGGCGACAAATGGTTTTCGAGGTGGCAAAAAGGGGGCCAAGCCCCCTTTTTGCTTACTGAGTCAACGCCAGGGGCGTCGATTACTCAGCGGCTGCTGCCGGAGCTTCTTCAGCGAAGACTTCGGTGCCGCCATTAACGTTGTTGCGACCACGGATAACAGCGTCAGCCATCGAACCCATGTACAGCTGGATGGCGCGGATGGCGTCATCGTTGCCTGGGATGATGTAGTCAACACCTTCCGGGCTGCTGTTGGTGTCGACAACGCCGATGACCGGGATACCCAGCTTGTTGGCTTCGGTGATCGCGATGCGCTCGTGATCAACGTCGATCACGAACAGTGCGTCAGGCAGACCGCCCATATCCTTGATACCGCCCAGGGAGCGGTCCAGCTTCTCAAGATCGCGAGTGCGCATCAGCGCTTCTTTCTTGGTCAGCTTGGCGAAAGTGCCGTCTTCGGATTGGACTTCGAGATCACGCAGACGCTTGATGGAAGCGCGGATGGTCTTGAAGTTGGTCAGCATGCCGCCCAACCAGCGGTGATCGACGTACGGCGAACCGCAACGTGCTGCTTCTTCAGCAACGATCTTGCCAGCGGAACGCTTGGTGCCGACGAACAGAATCTTGTTTTTGCCCTGGGCCAGGCGCTCTACGAAGGTCAGTGCTTCGTTGAACATCGGCAGGGTTTTTTCAAGGTTGATGATGTGGATCTTGTTACGCGCGCCGAAAATGTACTTGCCCATTTTCGGGTTCCAGTAACGGGTCTGGTGACCGAAGTGCACACCGGCCTTCAGCATATCGCGCATGTTGACTTGGGACATGATAGTTCCTTGATAAGTCGGGTTTGGCCTCCACGTATCCCAATGACCAACCAGCGACTTATATAAGCCGAAGGCACCCAGGTCATCGTGTCGACACGTGTGTGGATTTAAGCTTGCGGGGTCATCCCCGGAAAGCGGCGCATTTTATACCACAGCAAGGGCGAAAACGAAACCCGGATTCTGAAAACCTGTGGCGAGGGGATGAAGGGAGCAAGCTTTGCTTACTCAATCCACTCACCACAGAGCGCCAGGTCGGGAGCGCTTTGCCCCGATCGTCTGTTAGAATCGCGTCTTTAAGGGCCGCCCGGATCATCATCCGTCGCCCATTTCGTTTCGAACAGCGCCGCCGGGCGCAGAGAGAGCCTGTATGACCGTCACCCTCAAGACCCCCGAGGACATCGCGAAAATGCGTGTCGCGGGCAAACTCGCCGCCGACGTTCTGGAAATGATCGCCGACTACGTCAAGCCCGGCGTCACCACCGAAGAACTGGACCGCATCTGCCATGACTACATCGTCAACGAGCAGAAAGCCATCCCCGCGCCGCTCAACTACAAAGGCTTTCCGAAGTCGATCTGCACCTCGATCAACCACGTGGTCTGCCACGGCATCCCCAACGAGAAGCCGTTGAAGGATGGCGACACCCTGAACATCGACGTCACCGTCATCAAGGACGGCTATCACGGTGACACCAGCCGCATGTTCCATGTCGGCAACGTGCCGGAATGGGCCCAACGCCTGTCGAAAGTCACCCAGGAATGCATGTACATGGCCATCGAGCTGGTGAAACCGGGCTGCCGCCTGGGCGACATCGGCGAAGTGATCCAGAAGCATGCGCAGAAGAACGGTTTTTCCGTGGTACGCGAATTCTGTGGCCACGGCATCGGCAAGGTCTTTCACGAGGAACCGCAGATTCTGCACTACGGCCGCGCCGGCACCGGCATGGAACTGCAGGCGGGAATGACCTTCACCATCGAGCCGATGATCAACCAGGGTCGTGCCGAAACCAAGGTATTGGGCGACGGCTGGACGGCCATCACCAAGGACCGCAAGCTGTCGGCCCAATGGGAGCATACCCTGCTGGTCACCGAGACCGGGTACGAGATCTTTACCCTGCGCAGCGACGACACCATCCCTCGCGTTTCCGCCTGAACCGACACCAGCTATAGATAGAAAGGAAAGCCATTCGATGCCGCAGGTGGATCCCGAACTCTTCGACCGCGGCCAGTTCCAGGCTGAACTGGCCCTGAAGGCAAGCCCCATCGCGGCCTTCAAGAAGGCGATCCGCCAGGCCCGTGAAGTGCTCGACCAGCGCTTTCGCAATGGCCGGGATATCCGTCGGCTGATCGAGGACCGTGCCTGGTTCGTCGATAACATCCTGCAAAGGGCCTGGGAGCAGTTCAACTGGAGCCCCGACACCCACATCGCCCTGGTGGCGGTGGGCGGCTATGGTCGTGGCGAACTGCACCCCTATTCCGACATCGATCTGCTGATCCTGCTGGACGGCGCCGACCACGAAGTCTTTCGCGACTCCATCGAGCGCTTCCTGACGCTGCTCTGGGACATTGGCCTGGAAGTCGGCCAGAGCGTGCGTTCAGTGCAGGAATGCGCCGATGAAGCCCGTGCCGACCTGACAGTCATCACCAACCTGATGGAAAGCCGCACCATCGCTGGCCCCGAGCACCTTCGCCAGCGCATGCTCGACGTCACCAGCACGGCGCACATGTGGCCCAGCAAGGACTTTTTCCTGGCCAAGCATGCCGAGCAGAAGGCCCGCCACCACAAGTACAACGACACCGAGTACAACCTGGAACCCAACGTCAAGGGCTCCCCCGGCGGACTGCGGGATATCCAGACCATCCTCTGGGTTGCCCGTCGCGAGTACGGAACCCTGAACCTGCGGGCCCTGGCTGGCGAAGGGTTCCTGGTGGAGAGCGAAAATGCCCTGCTGGCGTCGTCCCAGGAATTTCTGTGGAAAGTTCGCTACGCCCTGCACATGCTCGCCGGACGCGCCGAGGACCGCTTGCTGTTCGATCACCAGCGCTCCATCGCGGGCCTGCTGGGCTTCGAAGGAAGTGATGCCAAGCAGGCCATCGAAAACTTCATGCAGCAGTACTACCGGGTGGTGATGAGCATTGCCCAGCTCAGCGAGCTGATCATCCAACACTTCGAGGAGGTCATCCTCGCGCCGGAAGACGCCGAGCCACCACAACCCATCAACGCCCGGTTCCAGTTGCACGATGGCTACATCGAAGCACGCAACGCGAACGTGTTTCGCCGCACGCCTTTCGCCATGATCGAAATTTTCGTGCTCATGGCCCAGCAGCCGGAAATCAAGGGAGTGCGGGCCGATACCATCCGCCTGCTGCGGGAGAACCGTCACCTGATCGATGACGACTTCCGCCACGATATCCGCAATACCAGCCTGTTCATCGAGTTGTTCAAATGCAAGATCGGCGTGCACCGCAATCTGCGGCGCATGAACCGTTACGGGATCCTGGGACGCTATTTGCCGGAGTTCGGTTTCATCGTCGGGCAGATGCAGCACGACCTGTTCCACATCTATACGGTCGACGCCCACACCCTGAACCTGATCAAGCACCTGCGTAAGCTGCAATACACCCCGGTATCCGAGAAATTCCCGCTGGCCAGCAAGCTCATGGGCAAGCTGCCCAAGCCCGAACTGATCTACATGGCCGGGCTGTATCACGACATCGGCAAAGGTCGTCACGGCGACCACTCCGAGATCGGCGCCGTGGATGCGGAGGCGTTCTGCCAGCGGCATCAACTGCCGGTCTGGGACAGCCGGCTGATCGTCTGGCTGGTACAGAATCACTTGTTGATGTCGACCACGGCCCAGCGCAAGGACCTGTCCGACCCGCAGGTAATCCACGACTTCGCCCAGACCGTCGGCGATGAAACGCGCCTGGACTACCTTTACGTACTCACCGTGGCCGACATCAATGCCACCAATCCCACGCTGTGGAATTCCTGGCGTGCCAGCCTGCTGCGCCAGCTTTACACCGAGACCAAGCGCGCCTTGCGTCGCGGCCTGGAAAACCCGGTGGACCGGGAAGAACAGATCCGTCGCACCCAAAGCGCGGCACTGGACATCCTGGTGCGCGGCGGCACCGACCCGGACGACGTCGAACAGCTCTGGTCACAATTGGGCGATGACTATTTCCTGCGCCATACCGCAGGCGACGTGGCCTGGCACAGCGACGCGATCCTGCAGCAGCCAGCCGACGGCGGCCCCCTGGTGTTGATCAAGGAAACCACCCAGCGCGAGTTCGAGGGTGGCACGCAAATCTTCATCTATGCCCCGGACCAGCATGATTTCTTCGCCGTGACCGTGGCCGCGATGGACCAACTCAACCTCAACATCCACGATGCCCGGATCATCACGTCCAGCAGCCAGTTCACCCTCGACACCTACATCGTGCTGGACACCGACGGCGATTCGATCGGCGACAACCCGGCACGGGTCAAGCAGATTCGCGACGGCCTCACCGAGGCCCTGCGTAACCCGGCGGACTATCCGACCATCATCCAGCGCCGGGTACCACGCCAGCTCAAGCACTTCGCGTTTGCACCCCAAGTGACCATCCACAACGACGCCCTGCGCCAGGTCACGGTACTGGAACTCAGCGCCCCGGACCGTCCGGGCCTGCTGGCGCGGATCGGGCATATTTTCCTGGAGTTCGACCTGTCGTTGCAGAACGCCAAGATCGCCACCCTGGGCGAGCGGGTGGAGGACGTGTTCCTCATCACCGATGCGCATAACCAACCGTTGTCCGACCCGCAGCTGTGCAGCCGCCTGCAGGACGCGATCGTCCGGCATTTGAGCGTCAGCCAGGAACCCGATATCAGCCCGACGCGCATCAACATCTGAACCAACAAAACTTCCCTTTGTGGGAGCGGGCTTGCTCGCGAAAGCGGAGTGTCAGTCGACTTCGCTACAGCTGATACACCGCTTTCGCGAGCAAGCCCGCTCCCACACACAAAGGACAGCGCCCCACTTTCGAAGAGGCCCTCGATGAACAACGCTCTGAACCAGTTGCAGCCCTACCCGTTCGAAAAGCTCCGTGCCCTGCTGGGCGGCGTCACGCCAAACCCGGACAAGCGCCCGATCGCCCTGTCCATCGGCGAGCCCAAACACCGCTCGCCCAGCTTCGTGGCTGAAGCCCTGGCCAGTAATCTGGAAAAAATGGCTGTATACCCGACCACCCTCGGCATCCCGGAACTGCGTGAAGCCATCACCGGCTGGTGCGAACGTCGTTTCAATGTACCGAACGGCTGGCTCGACCCGGCGCGCCACGTGCTGCCGGTCAACGGCACCCGCGAAGCGCTGTTCGCCTTCACCCAGACCGTGGTCAACCGTGGCGACGACGCATTGGTCGTCAGTCCGAACCCGTTCTACCAGATCTATGAAGGCGCCGCGTTCCTGGCCGGGGCCAAGCCGCATTACCTGCCGTGCCTGGACGAAAACGGTTTCAATCCGGACTTCGACGCCGTGTCGCCAGACATCTGGAAACGCTGCCAGATCCTGTTCCTGTGCTCCCCTGGCAACCCGACCGGCGCCCTGATTCCGGTGGATGTACTGAAGAAGCTCATCGCCTTGGCCGACGAGCACGATTTTGTGATCGCTGCGGACGAGTGCTACAGCGAACTGTATTTCGACGAACAGAGCCCGCCGCCGGGCCTGCTCAATGCCTGCGTCGAACTGGGTCGCAAGGACTTCAAGCGTTGCGTGGTGTTCCACAGCCTGTCCAAGCGCTCCAACCTGCCAGGCCTGCGCTCCGGCTTCGTCGCTGGCGACGCGGACGTGCTCAAGGGCTTTTTGCTGTACCGCACCTACCACGGGTGCGCGATGCCCGTTCAGACCCAACTGGCGAGCATCGCTGCATGGAACGACGAAGAACACGTGCGGGCCAACCGGGCGCTGTACCGAGAGAAATTCGACGCCGTGCTGGAAATCCTCAGCCCGGTGCTGGACGTGCAACGTCCTGATGGCAGCTTCTACCTGTGGCCGAATGTGGCTGGCGATGACGCAGCGTTCTGCCGCGACCTGTTCGAACAGGAACACGTGACCGTGGTGCCGGGATCCTATCTGTCCCGCGATGTGGATGGCGTCAATCCAGGGGCCGGGCGCGTGCGCATGGCCCTGGTTGCGCCGCTGGCGGAGTGTGTGGAAGCGGCGGAGCGGATTCGGGCGTTCATCCAGCGTCGGGGGTGATGGACCGTTTCGGTTGAACACTGAAGTTCTGTGGTGAGGGGATTTATCCCCTCACCACAATGAGTCCTGCGCAAAACTACTATTTACCCAACCCCAAATTCGCCTCCGCCAGATCCAACTCCCCCAGCACCTCACGCAGTACATCATCCCCGATCTGGTGATGACGACTGAGGCGATACAACTCCAGCCGTTGCGCCCGATAAGCCTTCAAGCGCAGCCGGCGCTCCAGCAGGTCCATTTCGAATGCCAACGCCTGGGCCTCGGCGGAGTCGTTGAACACGTCGAGCTGATGACGATACTCGGACATCAACCGCGCCTTGACCTCAGTAGCCAGCGCCGCCTGGGCCGCATCCGGCGTACTTGTCGCCTCGCTCGGCTCCTCCACTTCCAGCGCGCGGATCGCCGCTTCAGCGGTCTTGCGCCAGGCCTCGCGGACTTCGTTGCGGCGCTTGTCATCGGGGCTTTTTTCGATGCCCTTCAGTAACAGCGGCAAGGCAATGCAGGCCGCGATCAATGACAACAGGATCACCCCGGCGGCAATGAAGATCAGCAGGTCCCGCTCGGGAAACGCCTCGCCCGCACCCAATAGCAACGGCACAGAGAGCACGCCCGCCAGAGTCACCGCGCCTCTCACCCCACCGAACGTCAGCAGCCAGCAGGAGCGCGCGGTGGGCACCAGTGTCAGTTCCCCCTGGCCACGCCAGCGCCGCAACAACCCGGACAGGCGCCAGATGCTCTGCACCCAGACGAACCGCAGCACCAGCAACACCAGGAAAATCACCACGACATCCAGGCAGCGGTAGAACAGGGTTGGCCACAGCGTGGTTTCGTGGCTGGTCACGGCCTTGATGATGTCCGGTAACTGCAAGCCCAGCAGCAGGAAGATCAAACCGTTGAAGGCGAACTCCAGCAACGTCCACACACTGCGATTGAGCAGCCGCGTGCCGGTCTGGCGTGGCAGCAGGTCGAGCCAGCTCTGCATCATCCCCGCCGCCACCGCCGAGAGAATGCCCGAGGCGCCCAGTCGCTCTGCCACCACGTAGGCGGCGAAGGGTAGCAATAACATGAACACCACATGGGTGGCCGGGTCGTCCCAGCCCCGGGCGACCATCCAGGCTCGCAGGCGTCCCATCAACCAGCTCAAGGCGACCCCGACGAGCAGTCCACCTACCGCCACCAGCACGAACGTCAGGCTGGCATTGGCCAGGGAAAACATCCCGGTGATGGCCGCCGCCAGGGCGAACTTGAAGGTCACCAAGCCCGACGCATCGTTCATCAGCGCTTCGCCCTGTAGCATGTGCATCAGCGGTGCGGGCAAGCGATCCCGGGCAATCGCCGAGACAGCCACGGCATCGGTAGGCGACAACACCGCCGCCAGGGCAAAGGCCACCGGCAACGGGATACTCGGCAGGAGCCAATGAATGAAGTAGCCGGCGCCCACCACCGTGAACAACACCAGCCCCACCGCCAGCGTCAGGATCGGCCCACGCAGGCGCCACAGCTCCCGCTTGGGCATGCGCCAGCCATCGGAGAACAGCAGCGGCGGCAGGAAGAGAAACAGGAACAGCTCAGGATCAAGGGCCACGTGCAGGCCCAGGGAGGGCCAGGCCAGCACGGCTCCGGCGCCGATCTGCACCAGTGGCAGGGGCAGTGGGATCAACCGTCCGATCAGGCGCGACACGCCCACCAACATCAACAGGATCAGGACGGTATAAGCGCTTTGCATAACGGTTTCCACTTGCAGCGACACACATCCGGCAACAGCTTGCCGTTGAAGTGCCATATTAACCGCCTAGGATTAACTTGGCCGTTACACCTATGTCGCAGCAGCTCTTTAGTGCGCAAGCGGTGGGAGCAAAGCTTGCTCGCGATGAAAGCACCTCGGTCCGCCAGGAGATCGCGTCAACGCTCATCGCGGGCAAGCCTCGCTCCCACAACCGTCCGGTCATGGCATAATCCTTCACCTTTTATTTCCAGCACCTGCAAAGGGGGCAGTTCCTTGACGGATTCAAGCAAAACGTTGCACCTTTTCGGCATCAAAGCCTGTGACACGATGAAAAAAGCGCGCACCTGGCTCGATGAACACGCAGTACGCTATGAATTTCACGACTACAAGACTGCCGGCATCGACCGTGAGCACCTGACCCAATGGTGCAACGAGCATGGCTGGCAAGTGGTGTTGAACCGTGCCGGTACGACCTTTCGCAAGCTCGACGACGAACGCAAAGCCGATCTCGACCAGACGAAAGCCATCGAACTGATGCTCGCCCAACCCTCGATGATCAAGCGCCCGGTGCTCGATCTCGGTGACCGAACTCTGATTGGCTTCAAGCCTGATATCTACGCGGCGGCGCTTCAGTAAGCCTGCCCTGTCCATTTTTTTGAGGTAACGTTCATGTCCACTACTCTGTTCAGCCTGGCCTTCGGTGTCGGCACTCAAAACCGTCAAGGCGCCTGGCTGGAAGTGTTCTACGCACAGCCACTGCTCAATCCGTCGGCCGATATCGTCAAGGCCGTCGCGCCGATCCTGGGTTACAGTGAAGGCAACCAGGCCATCACCTTCACCACCGCTCAAGCCTCGCAACTGGCCGAAGCCCTCAAGGGCGTCGATGCCGCGCAAGCCAAGCTGCTGACTCGCCTGGCCGAGAGCCACAAGCCTCTGGTCGCCACCCTGCTGGCCGAAGATGCCCAACTGAGCTCCACGCCTGAGGCCTACCTCAAGCTGCACTTGCTGTCCCATCGCCTGGTCAAGCCTCACGGCCTGAACCTGGCCGGCATCTTCCCCCTGCTGCCGAACGTCGCCTGGACCAGCCAGGGTGCAATCGACCTGAGCGAACTGGCCGAGCACCAGCTCGAAGCCCGCCTGCGCGGCGAGTTGCTGGAAGTGTTCTCGGTGGACAAGTTCCCGAAAATGACCGACTACGTGGTTCCGGCCGGTGTGCGCATCGCCGATGCCGCGCGGTTGCGTCTGGGCGCCTATGTGGGCGAAGGCACCACCGTGATGCACGAAGGTTTCGTCAACTTCAACGCCGGTACCGAAGGCCCGGGCATGATCGAAGGTCGTGTCTCGGCCGGTGTGTTCGTCGGCAAGGGGTCGGATCTGGGCGGCGGCTGCTCGACCATGGGCACCCTGTCGGGCGGCGGCAACATCGTGATCAAGGTCGGCGAAGGCTGCCTGATCGGCGCCAACGCCGGCATCGGCATCCCGCTGGGCGACCGCAATACCGTGGAATCGGGCCTGTACGTGACCGCTGGCACCAAGGTCGCGCTGCTGGACGAGAACAACCAACTGGTCAAAGTGGTCAAGGCCCGCGACCTGGCCGGCCAACCGGACCTGCTGTTCCGTCGCAACTCCGAGACGGGTGCGGTGGAATGCAAGACCCACAAGTCGGCCATCGAGCTGAACGAAGCACTGCACGCGCATAACTAAGCCGCTTCACCGTCACCTGTGGGAGCACACTTACCCCCACAGGTGACGGCGTCACTCCAGCAGGGCCCGAAAGCATGTTGATTCCCTCCCCCTGGCGTGCCGATTTCCCGGCCATCGCCGCCCTTCAACGGCAAGGCCAGACCTACCTGGACAATGCCGCCACCACGCAAAAACCCCAAGCCCTGTTGGACGCCCTGGCGCACTACTACGCCAATGGCGCCGCCAACGTGCACCGTGCGCAGCATTTGCCGGGCGCCCACGCCACCCAGGCGTTCGAGGACAGCCGCCTCAAAGTGTCGCAATGGCTTAATGCGGGGAGCTGCGGGCAGGTCGTCTTTACCCATGGCGCCACTTCGGCGCTGAACCTCCTGGCCTATGGGCTGGAGCCTCTATTCGTTCCGGGCGATGAGATCGTCATCAGCGCCCTGGAACATCATGCCAACCTGTTGCCCTGGCAGCAGTTGGCCGAGCGCCGTTCGCTGAAGCTGGTGGTGTTGCCACTCGATGCCTGTGGGGTGATTGACCTCGACGCAGCCGCTGAACTCATCGGTCCGCGTACACGGGTGCTGGCGGTGAGTCAGTTGTCCAACGTGCTGGGGACCTGGCAACCCTTGCCGGCGCTGTTGGCGCTGGCCAAGGTCCAAGGGGCGCTGACGGTGATCGATGGCGCGCAGGGCGTGGTCCACGGTCGCCATGACGTGCAGGCCCTGGGTTGTGATTTTTACGTATTTTCCAGCCACAAGCTCTACGGCCCCGAAGGGCTCGGCGTCCTGTTCGGTCGCGATGAAGCTCTTGGCAAGCTGCGTCATTGGCAATTCGGCGGCGAGATGGTGCAGCAGGCCGATTACCACAGCGCCAGTTTCCGCCCCGCACCGCTGGGCTTCGAGGCCGGCACACCGCCCATTGCCAGCGTGATCGGCCTGGGGGCGACCCTGGATTACCTGTCCGGTCTCGATGCCCAAGCGGTCGTCGATCACGAGACGGCGCTGCACGACTATCTGCTCCACGGCCTGCTCGCGCGCAACGGCGTGCGTCTGGTAGGCAACCCACGCCTGGCGCTGGTCAGTTTCGTGGTCGAGGGCATTCACAACGCCGACCTCGCCCATCTGTTGACCGAGCAAGGCATCGCCGTACGCGCCGGACATCATTGCGCCATGCCGCTGTTCAAGCATCTGCATTTGTCGGGGGCGATCCGGGTGTCGCTGGCGCTGTATAACGACTCCGCCGACATCGAACGTTTCTTCGAAGCAATGGATCAGGCCCTGGAGATGCTGCGATGAACCTGCCGGACGACGCCGTCGCGGCGCTGCAGATCTTCCAGGACGCCTCAGGCTGGGAACAACGCGCCCGGCTGTTGATGCAATGGGGCGAGCGCCTGCCCCCCCTGAGCGACGCGGACAAATGCGAGGCCAACCTGGTCAGCGGCTGTGAAAGCCAGGTGTGGTTGGTGGGCCGGTTGCAGGATGGTCACTGGCAATTCCGCGCAGCCAGCGATGCGCGGTTGATTCGCGGGTTAGTGGCGTTGCTGCTGGCGCGGGTCAACGGGTTGTCCGCCGCCGAATTGCGGCAGGTGGATCTGCCGGGCTGGTTCAATCAGCTGGGATTGTCACGCCAGCTTTCATCTTCGCGCAGTAATGGGTTGAATGCGGTATTGCAGCGGATGGTTGAGTTGACTCGGAACCGCTAATAGCTTCGCGAGCAAGCCCGCTCCCACAGGGGATCTCATCGAACACAAATCTTGTGTACACCCCATATCCACTGTAGGAACGGGCTTGCTCGCGAAGAGGCCATCAGCGACACCCTCAAGTCTGAGGCTTGACCCGGTCAGCCGGCCGCCGCACACCCGCGACGATCTTATCCACAGCCTTGGTCGCCGCGACCATGCCGAACGTTGCCGTCACCATCATCACCGCGCCAAACCCGCCGGCGCAGTCGAGCTTCACGCCGTCGCCGACAAAACTCTTCTGCAGGCAGATGCTGCCATCCGGCTTCGGGTAACGCAGTTGCTCGCTGGAGAACACGCACGGCACGCTGTAGTGGCGGGTCACGGTGCGGGAAAAGCCGTAGTCGCGGCGCAGGGTCGAGCGCACTTTGGACGCCAGCGGATCGTTGAACGTGCGGTTCAGATCGCAGACCTGGATCAGCGTCGGGTCGATCTGCCCGCCCGCGCCACCCGTAGTAATGATCTGGATCTTGCGGCGCTTGCACCAGGCGATCAGTGCCGCCTTGGCATTCACACTGTCGATGCAGTCGATGACACAGTCGATGTTCGGTGTGATGTATTCGGCCATGGTGTCACGGGTGACGAAATCCGCCACCGCGTGCACCGTACAGTCGGGATTGATGCCGCGCAGCCGCTCGGCCATCACCTCGACCTTGGGCTTGCCGACCGTGCTGTCCAGGGCGTGCAACTGACGGTTGGCGTTGCTGACGCAGACGTCGTCCAGGTCGAACAGGGAAATCTCGCCCACACCGCAGCGGGCAATGGCCTCCGCCGCCCAGGAACCGACACCGCCCACCCCGACAATCGCCACGTGGGCCGCCCTCAGGCGCTCCAGACCTTCGATGCCATACAACCGAGCGATGCCGGCAAACCGTGGATCTTCTGTACTCATGACCGTTACCCCAAAAACCGGCGCGCATTATAGGGCACCGGAAACCAAACAGTCGTCGTTTTGCTATAAGATAACTGCCATCTTGTGAGTGCTGGCCGAACACTAACCAACGGCCGGACTCAGACCTGTCGGAGCGGGCTTGCTCGCGAAGGCGGTATATTCAGTCATCTATCAATTGCCTGACACACCGCCTTCGCGAGCAAGCCCGCTCCCACAAGGGTCCCGCCTTTATTCCCTGATCCGGAGCTTTCCATGACGGCCCCCGCCGACCTCTCGCCGACCCTGCAACTCGCCTGCGACCTGATCCGCCGCCCGTCCGTGACGCCGGTGGATGCCGATTGCCAGAAACTGATGATGCAGCGTCTGGGCAACGCGGGCTTTACGCTCGAGCCGATGCGCATCGAAGATGTGGATAACTTCTGGGCCAGCCATGGCAAGCATGACGGACCGGTGCTGTGTTTCGCCGGGCACACCGATGTGGTGCCCACCGGTCCGGTGCAGGCATGGCAGCTCGACCCGTTCGATGCGGTCATCGATGAACACGGCATGCTCTGTGGCCGTGGCGCAGCGGACATGAAAGGCAGCCTGGCGGCCATGGTGGTGGCAGCCGAACGTTTCGTCGCCGATTACCCGGACCACAAGGGCTCGGTGACTTTCCTGATCACCAGCGATGAAGAAGGCCCGGCACACCACGGCACCAAAGCCGTCGTGGAGCGCCTCAAGGCCCGCCAGGAGCGACTGGACTGGTGCATCGTCGGCGAACCGTCGAGCACCACCCTCGTGGGCGACGTAGTGAAGAACGGCCGACGCGGCTCCCTCGGCGCCAAATTGACCGTGCGCGGTAAGCAGGGCCACGTGGCTTATCCACACCTGGCGAAAAACCCGATCCACCTGGCCGCGCCAGCCCTGGCGGAATTGGCCGCGGAACATTGGGATCATGGCAACGACTTCTTCCCGCCCACCAGTTTCCAGATCTCCAACCTCAACGCCGGTACCGGCGCCACCAACGTGATCCCCGGTGAGCTGGAGGCAGTGTTCAATTTCCGTTTCTCGACCGAATCCACCGTCGAAGGCCTGCAACAGCGCGTCGCCGACATTCTCGACAAGCATCAATTGGACTGGCACATCGACTGGGCGCTGTCCGGCCTGCCGTTCCTCACCGAACCGGGTGCGTTGTTGGACGCCGTATCGTCGAGCATCAGGGACGTCACCGGCCGCGAAACCCACGCGTCCACCAGCGGCGGCACCTCCGATGGTCGCTTCATCGCCACCATGGGCACCCAAGTGGTGGAGCTGGGACCAGTCAACGCGACCATCCACCAGGTCAATGAGCGTGTGCTGGCAGCCGATCTCGACGTGCTGACCGAGATTTACTACAAGACGCTGATCAAGTTGCTCGCCTGATGCTCGCCTGTCCGATCTGCAGTGAACCGCTCAATTCGGTGGATAATGGTGTGGCCTGCCCGGCCGGCCATCGGTTCGACCGCGCACGCCAGGGCTACCTGAACCTTTTGCCGGTGCAGCACAAGAACAGTCGCGACCCGGGCGACAACCAGGCCATGGTCGAAGCCCGTCGCGATTTCCTCAACGCCGGGCACTACGCGCCGGTGGCCCGGCGGCTCGCCGAGCTGGCCGCAGAACGAGCGCCGGGGCGTTGGCTGGACATTGGCTGTGGCGAGGGTTACTACACCGCGCAGATCGCCGACGCCTTGCCCGAGGCCGATGGCTACGCCTTGGATATCTCCCGCGAGGCGGTCAAGCGCGCCTGCAAACGCAACCCGCGCCTGACCTGGTTGATCGCCAGCATGGCCCGGGTTCCGCTGGCGGACGGTTGCTGTCAGTTCCTGGCGAGCGTGTTCAGCCCATTGGACTGGGAGGAAGCCAAGCGCCTGCTCAGCCCCGGTGGCGGCCTGATGAAAGTCGGCCCCACCCGCGGCCACCTGATGGAACTGCGCGAGCGGCTGTATGACGAAGTGCGCGAATACACCGATGATAAGCATTTGGCCCTGGTGCCGGCGGGCATGGCGCTGGATCACAGCGAAACCCTGGAATTCAAGCTCACGCTCGACAACGGCCAGGACCGCGCCAATCTGCTGGCGATGACGCCCCACGGCTGGCGCGCCAGCGCCGAACGCCGCACCAGCGTGATCGAACAGGCCGAGCCGTTCGAGGTCACCGTGTCGATGCGCTACGATTATTTCGTTCTTCAATAACCGATCAAATCCGCGAATGGATTTTTCAAGACCGCAGCGAGGACATCCATGCGCCAACCCGATATCGAGATTTACCTCAAGGACGCCGACGTCGACCACAAGGCCATCGCCGCCTGGCTGAGCCAGGCCCTGGGCCCGTGCAGCGACTGGACCCAGAAGGGCCAGACCTACAAATGCAAGGCCGGCAACATCCCGGTTACCTGGCTGCCCAAGGCCGTCGGCAAATGGAACAGCCTGTACCTGGAAAGCGACCAGACCCCATGGGACGACGACATCGCCTGCGCCCGCGCCGCCTACGCCGCGCTGAACGTCGAAGTGCGCTGCGCGCCCGGTTCGTGGGTGGAAGAGGAAGGCGAGGATTCAGCTGATCGCTGGATTCGGATCAGTGCCGATGGGGAAGAGGAGATTACCTGGCGAACGGCTTGAGGTAGTCTGCTTCAATGTGAACGCAGATCTCATGTGGGAGCGGGCTTGCTCGCGAATGCAGTGTGTCAGGCAATGAAAGTATCGACTGACACACTGCATTCGCGAGCAAGCCCGCTCCCACAATGAGTTCTGTGTAATCAGGGTTTACAACCCCACCACATCCTCAGCCTGCAAGCCCTTCTGCCCTTCCACCACCGCGTATTCGACCTTCTGGCCTTCGGTCAGCGAACGGTGGCCTTCGCCACGGATCGCACGGTAATGCACGAATACGTCTGCTCCGCCCTCACGCTGGATGAAGCCGTAGCCTTTCGCGTCGTTGAACCACTTCACGTTGCCGGTTTCACGTGCTGCCATGATGCTCACTCCCATTCTTATTTTTAGGTCGGCTGTTCGAACTTTCGCCACCGTCCAGCCGTCCATGAGGGAGGCGGAGGCAGCCAGCCGACCGAGTATAAGACAGCCGCAAAAACTCTCAACTGACTTTACTTCGCCGCTTTTTTGCCGATTTTCGATGAATCCTGCAAACTAGCGAGCCCGAGCATCCGCTCGGTTTCATCCACTCACGCAGAAGCCGTATGACCCGTTCTCCGCTCCGCCGTCTTGTGTTTGGCACCCTGCGCCGACTGCTGTACCTCTGGGTTCGCTCCGAAACGATCAACCAGTCGTCCTTCACCCTCAATCTCGACCGCAGCCGTCCGGTGTTCTACGTCCTGCAAGACCCTTCGCTCACCGACCTGGCGGTGCTCGACACCGAGTGCACCAAGGCCGGCCTGCCCCGTCCGGTATTGCCGGTGTCGGTGGGCCAGCTGTTGGAACCGGCGGCATTTTTCTATCTGACACCGGCCCCGGACTGGCTCGGGCGCCAGGACAAACGCGGCGCGCCGCCAACGCTGACGCGGCTGGTCAACGTGCTGAGCCATGACGCCGCCGAAGATGCGCAGATCATTCCCGTGAGCGTGTTCTGGGGCCAATCACCGGACAGCGAGTCCAGCCCGTGGAAGCTGTTGTTCGCCGACAGCTGGGCGGTCACCGGGCGTCTGCGCCGCCTGTTGAGCATCATGATCCTGGGTCGCAAGACCCGCGTGCAGTTCTCCGCGCCGATCCACCTGCGCGAGCTGATCGAGCACGACAAGGGCCACGAACGTACCGTGCGCATGGCCCAGCGGATTTTGCGGGTGCATTTTCGCAACTTGAAAGCAGCAGTGATCGGGCCCGATATTTCCCACCGACGCAACCTGGTCAAAGGGTTGGTGAACCAGCCGCTGGTCAAGCAGGCGATTGCCGACGAGGCCGAACGGGAAAAGATTTCTGCCGAGAAAGCCAAGGCCCAGGCCCTGCGCTACGGCAACGAAATCGCCTCGGACTACACCTACACCGCGATCCGCTTCCTCGAAGTGGTGCTGAGCTGGTTCTGGAACAAGATCTACGATGGCATCAAGGTCAACCACATCGAGAATGTGCAAGCGATCGCGCCCGGTCACGAGGTCATCTATGTGCCCTGCCACCGTAGCCATATCGATTACCTGTTGCTGTCGTACCTGCTGTTCCGCAACGGCCTGACGCCACCGCACATTGCCGCCGGCATCAACCTGAACATGCCGGTCATCGGTGGCCTGCTGCGCCGTGGCGGAGCGTTTTTCATGCGCCGTACGTTCAAGGGCAACCCGCTCTACACCGCTGTGTTCAACGAATACCTGCACACGCTGTTCACCAAGGGCTTCCCGGTGGAGTACTTCGTCGAGGGCGGTCGCTCACGCACCGGACGCATGCTGCAACCCAAGACCGGCATGCTCGCCATCACCCTGCGCAGCTTCCTGCGCTCATCGCGCACGCCCATCGTGTTCGTGCCGGTCTACATTGGCTATGAGCGGGTACTGGAAGGCCGCACCTACCTGGGCGAACTGCGCGGAGCCAGCAAGAAGAAGGAATCGATCTTCGATATCTTCAAGGTCATCGGCGCCCTCAAGCAACGCTTCGGCCAGGTGGCAGTGAACTTCGGCGAACCGATCAAGCTGGCCGAATTCCTCGACGGTGAGCAGCCCGGCTGGCGCCAGCAGGAACTCGGCCCGCAATTCAAGCCGGCCTGGCTCAACGCAACCACCCATCGCCTGGGCGAGCGCGTGGCGCGGCACCTGAACGAAGCCGCCGCGATCAACCCGGTCAACCTTGTGGCGTTGGCCCTGCTGTCCACCAGCCGCCTGGCCCTGGACGACCGCGCCATGGCCCGTGTATTGGATTTATACCTGGCGTTGCTACGCAAAGTGCCGTATTCGCCCCACACCACCCTGCCCGCGGGCGACGGCCGGGCGTTGATCGAGCACGTCAAGGGCATGGACCTGCTGTCGGAACAGAGCGATGCCCTCGGCAAGATCCTGTACCTAGACGAGCAGAACGCGGTATTGATGACCTACTACCGCAACAATGTGCTGCACATCTTTGCCCTGCCGGCGTTACTGGCCAGTTTCTTCCAGAGCACTTCGCGCATGAGCCGCGAGCAGATCCTGCGCTACACCCACGCGTTGTACCCATACCTGCAATCGGAGCTGTTCATCCGCTGGTCGCCGGAAGAACTCGACGGTGTAGTCGACCAGTGGCTCGAAGCGTTCGTCGAACAAGGCCTGCTGCGTTTCGAAAAGGACCTGTACCTGCGCCCGGCCCCGAGCTCGCGGCACTTCGTGCTGTTGACGCTGCTGTCCAAGAGCATCGCCCAAACCTTGCAGCGCTTCTACATGACCGTCTCGCTGCTGCTCAACAGCGGCCAGAACAGCATCAGCGCCGAGGAACTGGAAGATCTCTGTACCGTGATGGCCCAGCGCCTGTCGATCCTCCATGGCCTGAACGCCCCGGAGTTCTTCGACAAGAGCCTGTTCCGCCACTTCATCCAGACCCTGCTGGACCTCGACGTGCTGCGCCGGGACGAAGCGGGCAAGCTAAGCTATCACGAGCTGTTGGGCGAACTGGCCGAAGGCGCCGCGAAACGGGTGCTGCCGGCGGAGATTCGCCTGTCGATCCGCCAAGTGGCGTTGCATCGCAGTGAAGACGCGGCGGATCAGGTTGCCCCGGTGTCCCGGGACTGATCTTCCCACAGGCGCCAGTTCATCGACTGGCGCCTTCAATCAAGGACCGCCCCATGAACAAGCTTCTTATCATTGCCCTCGCCGCACTCCTCAGTGCCTGCTCCAGCGCGCCGCTGGCGGGCAAGCACAGCCTCGACGGCGAAGTGTTTTATCTGCAACGCATCGCCCTGCCCCCCTCCGCGATCTTGAGCGTGAGCCTGCAGGACGTATCCCTGGCCGATGCCCCGGCCGTGGTGCTCGATGAACAGAGCGGCCCGGTCAACGGCCAGGTCCCGCTGCCGTTCCACCTCAGTTATGATCCGGCCCAGGTCAAGCCAGGCCATCGTTATGCCGTCAGCGCTCGGATCGAAGTCGACGGCCAACTGATGTTCGTCACCACCGAACAACACACCGTGCACCTCGATGGCAACGATCCACAGCCGTTGAAGATCCGCGTCAACGCGGCACGCTGATTCCTTTTACTTCACCAAGGACGCTCTCATGTTCCGTTCCACCCTGCGTTTCACCGGCCTGTGCGCCGGCCTGTTGTTCGGCGCCCATGCCATGGCCCTGTCCCTGGGCGATCTGTCGCAATCGGATGCCACGGGCGGTCTCAAGGATGCCTTGACCCAAGGCGCACAAATCGCGGTCAAGCAACTGGGCACGCCCGGCGGTTTCAGCAACAACCCGGACGTGAAGATCGAATTGCCGGGCAAGCTCGGTAAAGTTGCCAGCAAGATGAAAGCTTTCGGCATGGGCGATCAGGTCGATCAGCTGGAAACCAGCATGAACCAGGCTGCCGAGGCCGCGGTTGTCCAGGCCCAGCCGATCTTGGTCAACGCAGTGAAAAACATGAGCGTGAACGACGCCAAGGCTATTCTGAGCGGTGGCAACGATTCAGCCACCCAGTACCTGAACAAGAGCAGCCGCGAACAGATCCGCGCCAAGTTCCTGCCTATCGTCAAGCAAGCCACCGACAAGGTCGACCTGGCCCAGAAATACAACGCCTTCGCCGGCCAGGCCGCGACCTTCGGTGTGCTGGATGCGAAAAGCGCCAACGTCGAAAACTACGTGACCGAGCAAGCGTTGGATGGCTTGTTCGAAATGATCGGCAAGCAGGAAGCCACCATTCGCAAGAACCCGGCAGCGGCGGCGACCAGTCTGGCGAAGAAGGTGTTCGGCGCGCTCTGACACCTAGCACAAAACACCTGTGGGAGCAGGCTCGCTCCCACATTGTTTTTTGGCGGTCAGAGAACTGCAGTCAGGTTTTCTTGACCCTGAACCACGCCGCATACAACGCTGGCAGGAACAGCAGCGTCAACGCCGTCGCCACAATCAGCCCGCCCATGATTGCCACGGCCATCGGGCCGAAGAACAGGCTGCGTGACAGCGGGATCATCGCCAGTACGGCCGCCAGTGCGGTAAGCACGATAGGCCGGAAGCGACGCACCGTGGCTTCGATGATCGCCTGCCACGGCGTGAGGCCGGCCTCGATGTCCTGTTCGATCTGATCCACCAGGATCACCGAGTTGCGCATGATCATCCCCGACAGCGCAATGGTGCCCAGCATGGCGACGAAGCCGAACGGCTGGCGGAATACCAGCAAAAACAGCGTCACGCCGATCAGCCCCAGGGGCGCCGTGAGAAAGACCATGGCCGTACGCGAGAAACTGCGCAGTTGCAACATCAGCAGCGTCAACACCACCACGATGAACAGCGGTACACCGGCGTTCACCGATTTCTGGCCACGGGTCGAGTCCTCGACCGTGCCCCCGACCTCCAGCAAATAGCCGTCCGGCAATTCGGCCTGAATCGGTTCCAGTGTCGGGAAGATCTGCTGCACCAGCGTCGCCGGCTGCTCCTTGCCGTAGATATCGGCCCGCACGGTCACGCTCGGTAGCCGGTTGCGGTGCCAGATCACACCTTCTTCGAAGCCGTACTCCAACGTTGCGATCTGCGACAGCGCCACGCTGGCGCCATTCTCGGTGGGCACCGCCAGGCTTGGCAGCAGCGACAGTTCGGTGCGTTCGTGCACGGTGCCACGCAGCAGGATCTCGATCAGCTCGTTGTCTTCCCGGTACTGGCTGACGCTGGAGCCGATGAGGGAGCTTTGCAGGAATTTCGACAAGTCGACGGTGCTCACACCCAAGGCCCGGGCACGCTCTTGATCGATATTCAGGTACACGACCTTGCTCGGTTCTTCCCAATCCAGATGCACATTGGCCACATAGGGATTCTCGCGAACCTTCGTCGCCACTTTGCGTGCCAGGGCGCGGACCTGCTCGATATGTTCGCCGGTGACCCGGAACTGCACCGGGTAACCCACCGGCGGTCCGTTCTCCAGGCGCGTGACCCGTGAGCGCAGGGTCGGGAATTGCTCGTTCAGCGTGGTGATCAGCCAACTGCGCAACGGCTCACGGTCCTCGATGGTCTTGGCCAGCACCACGAATTGGGCGAAGCTCGACGCCGGTAACTGTTGATCCAGCGGCAAGTAGAAGCGCGGTGAACCAGTACCGACATAGGCCACATAATTGTCGATGCCCGGATGGTCCTTGAGCATGGCTTCAAGGCGCTTGACCTGCTCGGCGGTGTTGCTCAGGGAGGCACCCTCCTCAAGCTTCAGGTCCACCATAAGCTCCAGCCGGCCCGACGCCGGGAAGAACTGCTGCGGAACGAAACGGAACAGCACCACCGAGCCCAAGAACAGCAGCACAGTCAACATGATCACGGTTTTGCGTCGCCGTACGCACCACTCCACCAGTCTCCGGACACGCTGGTAGAACGGGGTGGCGTAAGGGTCCGGATGCCCGTCACCGGTGCCGTGCTTGGCCGCATGAATTTTCGCCAGGTCCGGCAGGAGTTTTTCCCCCAAGTAAGGCACGAACACCACCGCCGCCACCCAGGACGCTACCAGCGCGAGGGTCACGACCTGGAAGATCGAACGGGTGTATTCGCCGGTGCCCGATTGCGCCGTGGCGATCGGCAGGAAGCCCGCCGCCGTGATCAGCGTACCGGTGAGCATCGGGAACGCCGTGCTGGTCCAGGCGAAGCTGGCGGCCTTGATCCGGTCGAAGCCCTGCTCCATTTTGATTGCCATCATCTCGACTGCAATGATGGCATCGTCCACCAGCAGCCCCAGCGCCAAGACCAACGCGCCCAGGGAAATCTTGTGCAGGCCGATCCCCAGGTAATACATCGCTGCGAAAGTCATCGCCAGCACCAGCGGAATCGCCAGGGCCACCACCATCCCGGTGCGCAGCCCCAGGGAGAAGAAGCTCACCAGCAACACGATGACCAATGCTTCCACCAGCACCCGGACGAACTCGCCGACGCCTGTCTTCACGGCCGCCGGCTGGTCAGACACCTTGCGCAGCTGCATGCCGGCCGGGAGATTGTTCTGGATTCGAGCGAACTCGGCCTCCAGGGCCTTGCCCAGGATCAGGATGTCGCCACCTTCCTTCATGGCCACGGCCAGGCCGATGGCGTCTTCGCCCATGAAACGCATGCGTGGCGCGGGTGGATCGTTGAATCCACGACGCACATCCGCCACATCGTCGATACGGAACGTACGGTCGCCGACCCGGATCGGAAAGCGACGGATCTCTTCTACCGTCTGGAAATTCCCCGATACGCGCAGTTGCAACCGTTCCGTGCCCGTTTCGAAGAAGCCGGCGGTGGACACCGCATTCTGTTCTTCGAGGGCCTGCTGAACGGCTGCCAAAGGCAAGCCCAGAGTCGCCAGCTTCACGTTTGACAGCTCGATCCAGATCTTCTCGTCCTGCAGGCCGATCAGCTCGACCTTGCCCACGTCTTTGACCCGTTGCAATTGGATCTGCACGCGGTCGGCGTAGTCCTTGAGCACGCCGTAGTCGAAGCCGTCGCCGGTCAGGGCGTAGATATTGCCGAAGGTGGTCCCGAACTCGTCGTTGAAGAACGGTCCCTGAATGCCCGGCGGCAAGGTATGGCGAATGTCGCTGACCTTCTTGCGGATCTGGTACCACAGCTCGGGGATCTGCGCGGAATGCAGCGAGTCGCGGGCCATGAACGTTACCTGGGATTCGCCCGGGCGGGAGAAAGAAACGATGCGCTCGTAGTCGCCGGTTTCCATCAGCTTCTTTTCGATGCGCTCGGTCACCTGACGGGACACTTCCTCGGCCGTGGCGCCCGGCCAGTTGGTGCGGATGACCATGGCCTTGAAGGTAAACGGCGGGTCTTCACTCTGGCCCAACTTGGTGTAGGAAAGGGCACCAACGATAGCCAGCAACAGCATCAGGAACAGTACGATCTGGCGGTTACGCAGCGCCCATTCGGAAAGATTGAAACCCATCGGGATTACTCCTTGGCCGCCAGATTGACCACGCGGTTGGAGCGATCCACCGGCCGTACCTGCTGGCCGTCGAGGAGCACATGCACG
Organism: Pseudomonas uvaldensis; assembly: GCF_021271205.1. Classification (GTDB taxonomy): domain Bacteria; phylum Pseudomonadota; class Gammaproteobacteria; order Pseudomonadales; family Pseudomonadaceae; genus Aquipseudomonas; species Aquipseudomonas uvaldensis. The sequence goes on along the minus strand of NZ_JAIWKS010000003.1, from coordinate 439,143 downwards.
CCGGCCGCCACCACCCAATCATTGGGGTTCAGGCCTTCAAGCACCGGCACGGTCTTTTCGCCGAAGGCGCCAACGCGCACCGGGACTTTTTTCAGCGTGTTGTCGGGGTTGACCACCCAGACATAGGTCGCGCCGTTCTCGGCGGTGAGCGCCGAAAGTGGAACCGACAGTGGCACCTTGTCCGCGGCCTGGATAAACACCCGCGCACTCTGGCCCAGCTCAGCCGGAACGCTGCCCGACGTGAACGCTACGCGAGCAGCGAACGTTCGGGATTTGGGGTCCGCTGCCGGCGAGAGTTCTCGAATATGCCCACTGAAGCGCTGATCGGGCTGACTCCACAGCTCCACCGAGACAGGCTGACCAATCTTGAACCGACCGAAACTCTGTTCCGGCAGGCTGATCAGCACTTCACGTTCGCCATCGGTGGCCAGGGTGAAGACGGTCTGCCCGGCCGACACCACCTGTCCGACTTCCACCGAACGCCGCGCCACCACACCATCCTGGGGCGCGCGCAGGACCGAATAGCTGGCCTGGTTGTTGGCGACGTCGAATTCGGCCTGGATCTGCTTGAGCCGGGCAGCGCCGGAACGGTAGAGATTTTCGGCGTTGTCGTACTGCGAGCGACTGACCATCTGCCGATCCAGCAAGGTCTTGTAGCGGTCACGTTCAGCACGCACCAGGTTGAGATTAGCCTCGGCGGCGGCGACCTGGGCCCGGGTAGCTTCCAGTTGCAGGCGCACATCCTGGGGGTCCAGTTCGGCCAGCGGTTGATTGGCCTTGACCCGCTGGCCTTCTTCGACCAGTCGTCGGCTCACTTTACCGCCGATGCGAAACGCCAGGTCCGGCTCGAAACGAGCCCGCACTTCGCCGGGATAGCTTTGCGTCGCCTGAGCCGAAGGCTCCGGTTTGACCACCATGGCGGGGCGCACGGCGACGGACACCGGCTCGTCATGGCCACACGCAGACAATAAAAAAACCAGGCTGACTGGTAGGGCGAGGGACGACGCATAGCGGAACATGACGAGAGACCTTTCGCTAAGGGTGCTTGGAATAATTATACTGGCGAGTATGTTATTAATAGCAAACTCACCAGTCCAGTATTAAAGCGAAGAATGTCGAACAATCTTTCCCCGCCCAGCGGCCCTGGCCGTCCGAAGGATCTGGCCAAGCGCCAGGCCATTCTCGATGCGGCAAAACGGCTGTTTCTCAGTATGGGATATGCCAGCACCAGCATGGACGCGGTGGCCGCCGAGGCGGGCGTGTCGAAGCTGACGGTCTATAGCCATTTCAACGACAAGGAAACACTGTTTTCCGCTGCCGTGATCGCCAAGTGTGAAGAGCAGGTACCGCCGCTGTTTTTCGAATGGCCTGAAGGCGTGCCGATTGAAAACGTCCTGCTGAACATCGCCCGTGGCTTCCATCAACTGATCAGCAGCGCTGAATCGGTGAATCTGCACCGGCTGATCATGGCCCTGGGCAGCCAGGATCCGAAACTCTCGACGATTTTCTACGAAGCCGGTCCACAGCGGATGCTCTGCGGCATGGAACGGTTGTTGGGCAAGATGAGCCAGAGTGGCGCCCTGTCCATCGACAAACCCCGCCATGCCGCCGAGCATTTCTTCTGCCTGATCAAGGGTGCACCGAATTTCCGGCTGTTGTACGGCTGCGGCGCGCCGCTGGACGCCGAAGCGGCCGAGGCCCATGTGCGGGAAGTGGTGGGGTTGTTCATGCGGGCTTATCGCCCTTAGGTATTGGGTGGCTGGAAGGGCCTGTGGGAGCAAAGCTTGCTCGCGATAGCAGCTTCGCATTCAACATTCATACTGGCTGGTCCGCTATCGCGAGCAAGCTTTGCTCCCACATCAGGGCTTGAGCGCCTTCTTGGGATAGATATCGTAACGACTGGACTTGCCCTCCAGCCCATGGCTCGGCTTAGGTCCTTCGATGCACGGCGCCTTGCGTGGGCGCTTGACCACCACCCGATGGGTCGCCAGGGCCAGGGCCGCCGCCAGCAATGCAGGGGCATCTGTGTCATCCCCCACCAGAGGACGGAACAGACGCATCTCCTTCTTCACCAGTGCGGTTTTCTCACGGTGGGGAAACATCGGGTCCAGGTAGATCACCTGGGGCGGCTCGCCTTCCCAGTTACGCATCAACTCGATGGAATTGCCCTTGAGCAGGCGCATACGAGCCACAATGGGGGCCACGTCGAAATCCTCGGCCCCACGAGCCAGCCCGTCCTCCAGCAAGGCACCGATCAGTGGCTGGCGCTCGATCAGGCTCATGTCACAGCCGAGGCTGGCCAGCACGAAGGCGTCCTTGCCCAGCCCGGCCGTGGCATCAAGCACGCGTGGACGTACACCCTGGGCGATACCGACCGCCTTGGCGATCATCTGCCCGCTGCCGCCGCCATACAACCGGCGATGAGCCGCCCCGCCCTCGACGAAATCCACCCGCACCGGCCCCGGCGCATCCGGCCCCAATTGCTGCAATTGCAGCCCCTGCTCGCCGATCTGCAAGGCAAACTCGCTCTCATCCACCTGAAGGGGCAGCCCAAGCCGCTGGGCCCAATGCTCAGCCTGAGGCTGGAAGGCCGGGGCCAGGGCCTGGACGTGGATGCGGCAGGCCGCAGGTTGCTCGCTCATGGAAAACACACTCAAAAAATTAAGGATCGGCAAAAACGGCCGATAACAACGGTGAACGGCATTTTGCCAGAGCTGAGCGTCGACCGAAAAAAATGTCAGACATTCAATCCACATCGATAGGCGTTATCTCCCCTTACGGCGATTACAGCCTGCGTAACACCCAAGCGCTGAGCGGTGTCAGTCACCTGTGGCAGGATTTCTTTGCCCGGGCCCTGGCCGATCAACTGGGTGAAAACGCACCGGCGCCTGGCAGCTATCAGCCCGTCGCCCTCGATGAAGCGGTTGAACCGACCCTCGGCGCCGAGTTGCTGGATCACATCGTCAGCCAACGCACTCTCGACGTGAAAGACACCCCGGTCAAACCACCGGAGCCGTTGTTCCTGCCCATCGCTGAGTTCGAACTCGACTTGCTGGACAAACCGTTCCCACCCTTCCCGCCGGAAGAGATCACCGCCCAGCAAAAACAGCAGAACTTCGAGAGCCACTGGGTTCGCCCGATCGTCCTCGCCGCCGGCCAACCGCTGCCCGAACCTGGCCCGGCTCCACAGCCACGCCCGCTGCACCTGCCGATTGCCGAGTTCGAACTGGACCTGCTGGACAAGCCCTTCCCGCCATTCCCGGAAGAAGAAATCGTGGCCCAGCAGAAAGCCCTGGATTTCGATACCCGCTGGGCACGCCCGATCGTATTGCAGAACCTGCGTATCGCCGCCTGACGGGTGCCCTGTACACAAATACTTCTACCGACAGATCCACCACGGCCCCACGTCCAGATGGAAATGGTTGCGGTGCGCCGCGTTGTAATCCGGGCTCAAGACCACACTGAACATGTCACAGGCGCCGTCGCGTACCTGGCGCAGGAAGCGAGCGTCGTTGCCGTCCTTCGGCCAATCCCTGAGCACGCTGATCGTGCGACCGTTCGCCAGGCGAAACCCAGCGATGTCCAACGCACTGGCCGTGGCATGCTGGCTGCGCGCACCGGTTTCCCGACCGTACATGTTGCGGCAGGCGAAACTGCCCAGGTGATCCACCCGCGTCACTTTCTGCCCGTAGGCACCTATAGCCGCCGGCTGCAATGCATGGCGCTCGAACAGGGCGAACGCCACCGCCAACGGACAACTGGCCAGGAAGCTGCTGCTCAATGCAACCTCGCCACCCTGCACCCTCAACACGTTGGTCAGCGGACAATCAGACTTGGCGCCACTGTCGGCCTGGCGAGCGGTCCGCAACCCGGATGTCGCGAGGGCCTGGTCGCACAGCTGCGGGTCGTTGCGCAGGGCCATGAGCTTGTAGCGGGTCAGCAGGTTCGGCGGGACGTTGACATCCAGGGGCGCCCAGGGATTCCACTGCGGCGGCAGCGACAGCCAACCCCGCCATACCGCGAATAACGCAACGCCCACCAACAGCCCCACCACCAGCAAACCTTTTAGAACCCGCACGGCCATGCCTCGATCATCAGCCCTTGAACAGCTCGTTGGCCTGCTTGAACGGCATCGAGCGTTTTGTAAAGGTGAACGTGCCCTGCTGCTGGATTTCCTCGGCAGCGCGGAAGAATTCGCCATACGCCGCCAGGGCCAGGGCCGAACCGACGCTGATACGCTTGACGCCCAATTCGCTCAGCTGCGCAACCGTCAAGTCCAGCGCCCCGGACATCAACACGTTGACCGGCTTCGGTGCCACGGCCTGAACCACGGCGAGCACTTGCTCGGCAGTGCTTAACCCCGGGGCATACAACACATCGGCACCTGCGTCGGCGAACGCCTTCAATCGACGAATCGTGTCATCCAGATCGGGATTGCCGTGCAGGAAGTTTTCCGCGCGGGCCGTCAGCAGGAAAGGAAACGGCAGGCTGCGCACCGCGTCGGCTGCGGCCTTGATCCGCGCCACGGCATGGTCGAAGCAATAGATCGGGCTTTCTTCGCGCCCCGTGGCATCTTCGATGGATCCCCCGACCGCACCGGCGTGCGCCGCACGAAGCAGGTTGCGGGCGCAATCCTCGGGCCCATCGGCAAAGCCGTTCTCCAGGTCGACCGCCACCGGCAAGTCAGTGGCCGCCACGATGGCCCGGACATTGGCAAGCGTGTCCTCCAGCGCCAGGGCACCATCGGGCCGGGCCAGGGAGAAAGCAAAACCGGCACTGGTGGTCGCCAGCGCCTCGAAACCGAGCGTTGCCAGCATTTTCGCGGAACCGGCATCCCACGGATTGGGAATGACAAAGGCCCCTTCGCGTTCATGCAAGGCCTTGAACGCCTGGGCTCGACGGGTTTGTGCATCCATGAATGTCGCTCCTGAGCAGAGAAGATATCGCCTCAGAGCAAACCCAGTTGCTCGGCGGCGGGCTCTCTGTATAGCTCAGGCAGGGCCGGCAGGCCAGGCAATCGAGACATCAATCGCCGGTGGAAATGTTGTGCGAGTTTCGCCGCCAGCAGGTTATCGGAGGTATGCAAGAAGATATAAGGCGTACGCCCTTCTTCGATCCAGCCGGCGATTTTCTCCACCCAGGGCGTCAGGAACGGCTCGTTGGCCTCCAGCACCGGATGACCGATGAAACGCACTTGCGGGTATTGGGTGAAAGCTGCCGGGCGGGGCGGCACCCGTGGCTTCTTCGATTGAGCATGGAGCACCGCCGGATCGGTCGAGGTGCAACTGAACAAAGCCCGTGGGTCGAGGCAGATGCGCTCTACGCCACGGTCCAGCAACAAGCGATTGAGACGCCGCTCGGCATCGCCTTTGGCGAAGAATTCATCGTGGCGGACTTCTACCGCCAGAGGACGCTGCAAGGCGTCGATGAACCCGGCCAACTCGGGCAGTCGATTCGGGGTGAAGGCCTTGGACAGTTGCAGCCAGAACGGCGAGACACGCTCGCCCAAGGGGCTGAGCAGTTGCAGGAACGTGTCGACCGCCACCGGGTGCTCGCGCAAGTCGCCAACGTGGCTGATATCACCGGGAAACTTGGCGGTGAAGCGAAAATGCTCAGGCATGACATCGGCCCAGCGCTGCACGATAGCCGCTGACGGGCTCGCGTAGAAGGTGGTGTTGCCTTCCACGGCGTTGAACACTTGAGCGTAGAGATTCAGGAAATCGGAGCTTCTGGCATCCTGGGGATAAAGGTAATCGCGCCAGGCGTTTTCGCTCCAGGACGGACAGCCCAGGTAATAAGGCAATACCATCAGATGTAGAGGTCGAGCCCCAGCACTTCCATATCCCAGTCGACGAAACCGGCGGTGCTCAAGTAGCTCGCCAAGGCCGTCGCCACGCTTCGAGTCATGGCGCGATGGTAAATCATGTCTTGCTGGCGGGCGGGAAGATTGCTCAGGCGCTGTGCGGAGGCTTTGGCGGCACGGGCAGCCAATTGCTCTTCAGACGGAAACTCCAGTTCGCCATCGAGGTCGTCGAAGGTCTCCTGATCAGCGATCTTGCCCGTACGGGGCCTGCGCTTGATGGGATAGGACTGAGAAGAAACGCCGTCTATACGCATAACAGAATGCTCGGTATCAATGATGGCAATTTAGCGGCACTTTTAAAGCCGCGCAAATGCGCAAGTGATAACTAGAACACATAAAGGCCAAAAGGTTTAAAAACCGGGTAAAAAAATGACGACTGGTAATATTGGGTGTGACTTTTGGGGTGCAGTTCATTTTGTGGGAGCAAGGCTTGCCCGCGATCAAGGCACTTCGGTTTCATGACAAACCGCATCAATCCATCGCGGGCAAGCCTTGCTCCTACACACCGACACCGCTTTACCGTTCGGACTTGGGCGTGGCGACCTTGTCCCGCAGGTAAACCGGCTGGGCATCATCGGCCGGAATGGCTTCGCCACGCTCCCAGGCAAAACGCGCCAGGGTGAGCAGGTCTTCGGCGTGAGGCAACGAGGTGACGTCCTGGCCGCTGAGCTTCACGGCAATTCGCTCGCCGTAGCCCCAACCGGTGCCGGCGCCGAACCACTCCCCCTCGGCGCCTGCCGGCAACGCCGCGACTTCGGGTGGCAGAACCGCTTCGGCCCCCACCAGGCGCATCTCGCCAGCGGTTTCCCGGTAGCAGCCCCAGTACACCTCATCCATGCGCGCATCGATGGCAGCCGCCACCTGACGGGCGCCATGCTCGCGCAATGCCCGCTGGGCCAGCACCGCCAGGTTCGAGACGGGCAGCACCGGGCGCTCCAGGGCAAACGCCAGCCCCTGCACCACGCCGATGGCGATGCGCACGCCGGTGAAGGCCCCTGGGCCACGACCGAAGGCAATTGCATCCACCGCCTGCAAGGTCGTGCCGGCATCGCTGAGCAATTGCTGGATCATCGGCAACAGTTTCTGGGCATGCAGGCGCGGAATCACCTCGTAATGGCTCGTGACCTTGCCGTCGTGCAGCAAGGCAACGGAGCAAGCTTCAGTCGCGGTGTCCAGGGCCAGCAAGGTGCTCATCGGTGTGTCCGTCAATCAGGTAGGAAAAAGTGCGCCAGTATAAACAACTCCGGCCCGCAAGCGGGCCGGAGTCGAGACAGCGGATCAGATCTCTCAGCTCAGCGCTTCAAGCACTTTGCTGGTGATCGCGTCGACCGAACCGACGCCCGGGATGTGGCTGTACTTTGGCTTGCCCTGGGTCTTGGTGGACAAGTCCTGGTAGAAGGCCACCAGTGGCTTGGTCTGGGAATGGTAGACCGACAGGCGATGACGCACGGTTTCTTCGGTGTCGTCCTTGCGCTGCACCAGTTCTTCACCGGTGATGTCGTCCTTGCCAGCCAGTTTTGGCGGGTTGTAGACGGTGTGGTAGACGCGGCCCGATGGCTCGTGGACGCGGCGCCCGGCGATACGCTGGACGATCTCTTCGTCATCCACGGCGATTTCCACGACATGATCCAGTTCCACACCGGCTTCCACCAGGGCTTCGGCCTGTGGAATGGTGCGTGGGAAACCGTCGAACAGGAAACCGTTGGCGCAGTCGGGTTGAGCGATACGATCCTTGACCAATGCGATGATCAGGTCATCCGACACCAGGCCGCCAGCGTCCATGATGCCCTTGGCCTTGATGCCCAACTCAGTGCCGGCCTTGACCGCCGCTCGCAGCATGTCGCCGGTGGAGATTTGCGGGATACCGAATTTTTCAGTGATGAACTTAGCCTGAGTACCTTTACCGGCCCCGGGAGCTCCCAGCAGAATGACGCGCATCGATGTGCTCCTCAATTTTTTTATGTAAAACGCTCGGATTCGCCTCGTGGGGCCAATCTCGGAAAACTGGATCGTGGCCGCCCAAACGGCCAAGGGCTGCTCAAGATACACAGCGGGCCCCACCCACACAAGCCGCCGAAAGTCGGAGGAACCCCCGCCCGGCGCGACCTTTGGAGGAGGTGGCGAACGTCGCAACCGGGCAACAAACTGTCGCCTGGCCGACCTGCTCATGCACACGCCAGGCACTGCCCGGCGAAACCGGGCGTGCCCTGGCAAGACGTCCGACGCACCTCAACCGGTGTTGCGCAAGCCTGCGGCGATCCCCGCTACAGACACCAGCAACGCCTGTTCCACGGGGCTGCCCTGGGCAACGTCCTGCTGCCTCGAGCGTGCCAGGAGTTCGGCCTGCAACAGGTGCAACGGGTCCAGGTAGGTGTTGCGAAGACTGATGAATTCCAATGTCTCTGGGCTATGTGCCAGTAGCTGCGACTGACCGGTCAAACCCAGGACCACGGAGCAGGCCTGCGACAATAGGTCGCGTAAGTGCGCACCCAAAGGTTGCAGTGCCGGTTCCACCAGACGCTCGTCGTAGGAGCGCGCGATATCGGCATCCGCCTTGGCCAGCACCATTTCCAGCATGTCGATGCGGGTGCGGAAGAAGGGCCACTGCTCGCGCATCTGCCCTAGCAACTCACCCTCACCACGCTCCAGCGCCTTGCCCAGGGCGGTTTCCCAGCCGAGCCAGGCCGGCAACATCAGGCGGGTCTGGGTCCAGCCGAAGATCCAGGGAATCGCCCGCAGGCTTTCGATGCCTCCAGCCCGCCGCTTGGCCGGTCGACTGCCCAGGGGCAGGCGGCCCAGCTCCTGCTCCGGCGTGGACTGGCGGAAATACTCGACGAACTGCGGGTTTTCCCGCACCACGGCGCGGTAGGCCTTGACGCCGTCGGCCGCCAGTTCATCCATCAGGTGCCGCCACTGGGGCGTGGGCGGCGGCGGAGGCAGCAAGGTCGCCTCCAGCACCGCTGCGAGGTAGAGGTTGAGGTTTTGTTCGGCGATGTCCGGCAGGCCGAATTTGAAACGAATCATTTCACCCTGTTCGGTGGTGCGGAAACGTCCCGCCACCGATCCTGGCGGCTGCGACAGGATTGCCGCGTGGGCCGGGCCGCCACCACGCCCCACGGTGCCGCCACGGCCATGGAACAGCAGCAATTCGACTTGCTGTTCGCGGCATATGTCCACCAGCCGTTCCTGAGCCCGGTATTGGGCCCAGGCCGCCGCCGTGGTTCCAGCGTCCTTGGCCGAATCGGAGTAACCGATCATCACTTCCTGGGGCCCTTGCAACCGGGAACGGTAACCCGGCAACAGCAACAACCGCTCGATTACCGGCCCGGCGTTGTCCAGGTCCGCCAGGGTTTCGAACAGCGGCACCACCCGCATCGGCCGCAACACGCCTGCCTCTTTCAGCAGCAGCTGGACCGCCAGCACATCGGAAGCCGCGCCAGCCATGGAAATCACATACGACCCCAGTGATGCCGCCGGCGCCGCCGCGACTTCCCGACAGGTCGCCAGGACTTCCGCCGTATCCGCCGAAGGCTTGAAATTGGACGGCAGCAGCGGGCGACGGTTGTTCAGCTCATCCAACAGGAAGCCGATGCGCTGCTCCTCGTCCCATTCCTCGTAGCGGCCAAGCCCCAGGTAATCGGTAATTTCGGTCATGGCAGCGGTATGACGTGTCGAGTCCTGGCGCACATCGAGGCGCACCAGGAACAGCCCGAACGTCACCGCCCGGCGCAGGCAGTCGAGCAGCGGCCCGTCGGCGATCACGCCCATGCCGCACTCATGCAGCGACTGGTAGCACAGCTCCAGAGGATCGAGTAGCTCGCGGTTGTTCTGCAGCACCTCCGCCGGGGCCGGCGTAGCGACTTTGAGCGATGCCTGTGCCCAATTACGCGTGGCCCGCAGGCGCTCGCGCAATTGCTTGAGGACCGCACGATAAGGTTCGGCACTGTCGCCGGCCTGGGCACGCAAGGCGTCGCTGGCCTTTTGCATGGACAGGTCGGCCGCCAGTTGATCGACGTCGCGCAGGTACAGATCGGCCGCCATCCAGCGCGCCAGCAACAAGACTTCGCGGGTCACTGCGGCCGTGACATTCGGGTTGCCGTCGCGGTCGCCGCCCATCCAGGAAGCAAAGCGCACCGGCGCAGCCTCCAAGGGCAGGCGCAGGCCGGTGGCGGCGTGCAGGGCCTGGTCGGCCTTGCGCAGGTAGTTGGGGATGGCGTGCCACAGCGAATGCTCGATCACTGCGAAGCCCCACTTGGCTTCATCGACGGGAGTCGGCCGGGTACGGCGGATTTCCTCGGTGTGCCAGGCTTCGGCGATCAATCGCTGAAGACGCTGATGAATCTGCGCCCGTTCGACGGTAGTCAGGTCCCGATGATCCTGGGCCGCCAATTGCGCGGCGATGGCGTCGTATTTCTGGATCAGTGTGCGGCGGGCCACTTCCGTGGGGTGCGCCGTGAGGACCAGTTCGATCTCCAGCCGGCCCAATTGCCGTGCCAGGGATTCGGCACTGTGTCCCTCTGCCCGCAACCGCGCCAGCAGTTCCGGCAACACCCGCGCCTCGAACGGCGCGGGCTTGGATTCGTCGCGACGGTGGATCAGTTGGTACTGCTCGGCGATGTTGGCCAGGTTCAGGAACTGGTTGAACGCCCGTGCCACCGGCAGCAGTTCATCCTCGGTCAACTGATTGAGGCTGGCGCTGAGCTCGGCGTCCGCGGAGCCACGCCGATCGGCCTTGGCGCCCTTGCGGATCTGCTCGATCTTGTCGAGAAACCGGTCCCCGTACTGTTCGCGGATGGTGTTTCCCAACAACTCGCCAAGCAGGTGAACATCTTCGCGCAAGCGTGCATCGATATCGGTCATCAGCAGTTCTCCAGCAAAAAGGTCCGGGCAGCTATCGGGTTAGACACATGAGTCAGAGAGTGCCGATACCAGTCGTTTATGACAAGCGACGAAGGGTCTTTAAACCTTGTAGGGCAAAGCTAGTCTCATAAGTAAGCCACACGACGGCTTGCCACTCACCGCGCCTGCCACGAGCAGACTGATTGAGGCCATCATGAAAATCCGTGAACTCGCCCAGCACTGGGAAGAAAACGCCAAGGGCCACCTGACCCAGACCGGCTACACGATACATCTGGATGTAGAAGCCGCCGCACGCCTGGCGGCGATCTGCGATATGTACCCCAAACGCCAGCCCGAAGAACTGCTCGGCGAGCTGATCGGGGCAGCCCTGGAAGAACTGGAAGCGAGCTTCCCGTACGTCAAGGGCTCACAAGTGGTCGCCACCGACGAAGAAGGCGACCCTCTATACGAAGACGTCGGTCCTACGCCGCGATTCCTCGCCCTCTCCCGCCGCCATCTGCATCAGCTTTCGTCGCAGAACGACAAATCGAAGCACTGACCCATCCTCCCTCCCGGCGCCATGATTTGGCGCTGGGAATACCGCTGCGCGCCTTGAAAGTTCAGCTTTTTTAACCCTGACCGATTGGTCAGCAATACTTTTTGGCGATTGGCCATCTTTGCTGAACTTTTGAAAAACGCTCCGTGTCACACCGAATAACCATACTGGAACGGTTGTTTAAATAAACGCGCCCTGGCCCCCCAAAAAACAGACGCCAGGCTTGGCGTTTCAGCATGGATTTGTAGTTTTCTCAGGAGTTTTCCAATGGAGTTGAAGCCTATGAATACCTGCACTGCCAAACCCTCAGCCAATGGCCTGCGCGGCCTGAAATTGGCCACCCTGGCCATCGGTAGCAGCTTCATCCTGGCCGGTTGTGCCGGAAATCCACCGTCGGAGCAGTACGCGGTAACGCAATCGGCGGTCAACAGCGCCGTCAGCGCCGGCGGTACCGAATTCGCCGCCGTGGAAATGAAGTCCGCTCAGGACAAGCTCAAGCAGGCCGAGATCGCCATGCACGACAAGAACTACGCCGAAGCCAAGCGTCTGGCCGAACAGGCCGAGTGGGACGCTCGCGTAGCCGAGCGCAAGGCTCAAGCCGCCAAGGCCGAACAGGCTCTCAAGGATTCCCAGAAAGGGGTTCAGGAATTGCGTCAGGAAGGCATGAACAAGATTCAGTAAGCCACTCATGCCGCGACCACTGTTATTGATAAAAGGACGACAGAATATGATGCACAAACATTTGATGATGCCCGCCCTGCTCGCCGCCTGTGTATCGCTGGCCGCTTGCTCCCATGACCCGAACGTGAACCTGGAACAGGCCCGCACCAACTACAACGGCCTGCAGGCCGATCCGGCAGCCACCAAGGTCGCCGCACTGGAAACCAAGGAAGCCGCCGATTTCCTGGCCAAGGCCGACAAGGCCTATCTGGACAAGGAAGACGAGGCCAAGGTCGACCAGCTGGCCTACCTGACCAATCAACGCGTTGAAGTGGCCAAGCAGACCATCGCCCTGCGCACCGCCGAAGCCGAACTGAAAAATGCCGGCGACGAACGCGCCCGCGCTTTGCTTGAAGCTCGCAACGCCCAGATCAAGCAACTGCAAGACAGCCTCAACGCCAAGCAGACCGAGCGCGGTACGGTCGTGACATTCGGCGATGTGCTGTTTGCCACCAACCAGTCCGATCTGCGCGCAAACGGCGTGACCAACGTGAACAAACTGGCGCAGTTCCTTCAGGAAAACCCGGACCGTAAGGTGATCATCGAGGGCTACACCGACAGCACCGGTTCAGACTCCTACAACCAGTCATTGTCCGAGCGTCGCGCCAGCTCCGTGCGCACCGCACTGGTGAAAATGGGCGTCGACCCGGCCCGCATCGTGACCCAGGGTTATGGCAAGGAATTCCCGGTGGCTGACAACACCAGCGTCTCGGGCCGTGCCATGAACCGTCGGGTGGAAGTGACCATTTCCAACGACAATCAGCCAGTGGCTCCGCGTTCGACCATGAGCGCTAACTGATCGGCTGAGTGCAACGCAAAAGCCCCGCCTGACTGCATCAGGCGGGGCTTTTTACTGGCTGCATACTCGGCCAATGTGGGAGCGGGTTGAGTTACGGCTGGAGCTTCTGCGGCGTCTCCTGCCCCATGCACCGCACCGCGCGCTTCTTGTTGTTGATCAGCACACCGGTCAGGCCCTTCTGTTCGGTGTCGAACAGCACCAGCACGCCGTCGATGCATTGGGCCACCTGGGGCGCCGGCTCCAGGGAGACCTTGTAGTCTTCACCCGGCACGGTCTTGAGCATGGTGAACTCGTTAAGCAACAACGCATCCTCGGGCTTGGCGAAGTGCAGGTAGCCGTAGTACCAGAGCACCGCGACGGTGCCGAGGATGCTGCAGATACCGGTGATGATCAGGGGAATGGCGTTACGTTCTTCGCTCATTGCGGGCTCTCAGGAGATTCAACGGATGTTTTCGGATAATTCGGGACCTCGCCCAGGCGGCGCAGGCCGTCGAAATGCCGGGGGTCGTCGAGGTAGCGCAGCATCACCGTACGCCAGGTCGGGTCGGCGAACGTCTGCACGTGGCCGCCGCGGGTCAGTTGCAGGACCCGGGGCGGCGGTGCAGCTTGATACAAGCGGATGCCATTGGAAAGCGGCACGATGGGATCATCCAGGCTGTGGTAGATCAACTTCGGCACACCATTCAATTGCGCCACGGAACTGATCGCGCTGTCGCCGTCTGGCACCAGCCAGGACAACGGCACCTGGAACGGCCAGGTCAGCCACGATGTACTCAGGGCAAAGCGCCCGACGTCGCGGTAACTGGCGGGCACGCCATCGAGCACCAGGGCCTTGAGCTGCCGTTGCCGCTCGGGATGTTCCACCAGGTAATGCACCGCCAATGCGCCGCCCAGGCTCTGGCCGAGCAGCACCAGCGGCTTGCCCTGGACCTCGGGGGACTGATCGAGCCACTTGAACGCCGCATCGATGTCCTTATAAATCGCCGGCAGGCTCGGCTCGCCTTCGGACAAGCCATATCCCCGATAGTCGACCATCAGAACCTGATAGCCCTGCTCCGGCAGCCACCAACTGCCACCGAGGTGCCAGGCCAGGTTGCCGCCGTTGCCGTGCAAGTGCAGCACCGTCCCCTTGATCTCGACGCCTTTCTTGACGGGCAGCCACCAGCCGTGGAGCCGCAGGCCGTCGGCAGTGGTCAGCGTGACGTCACGGTAATCGAGCCGGGCCCGCTCCGGGGTGAAGGGCTGGCCGCGCTCGGGGTAGAACAGCAGGGAACTGCAACCGCTCAGGGCCAGCAGCAGGCAGATGATGCCGAGGGTTCGCATCCGATGAAACCTCGTAACACTTGAAGTTGAAACACGTTCCCTGTGGGAGCGGGCTTGCTCGCGAATGCGTTGAGTCAGTGACCTATGTATCGACTGACACACCGCCTTCGCGAGCAAGCCCGCTCCCACAGGGGGTTGGGGTGACTCAAAGAATATTGGAATAATCCGCTTCGATCCGATCCAGGCTCAGATGGTTCAGGAAGTTGGAAAAACACATCCACGCCGACAACGCATTCATGTCGCGGAACTGATCGGGCAGGTATTTGGGCGGCACGACCAGGCCTTCGTCCACCAGTTGCCGCAGGGTACGCATGTCCTCCAGGGTGGTCTTGCCGCAGAACAGCAGCGGCACTTGCTCCAGCTTGCCCTTGCGCACGGCCAGCTGAATGTAGTTGTAAACCATGATGAAGCCCTTGAGGTAGGACAAGTCTTTGGTGAATGGCAGACCGGTTGGCACCGAGCCACGGAAAACCCGACTGGCGTTGCCGTAGCTTTCAGCCATCTCGAAACCCTGCTCGCGGAAGAATTCGAAGATCTGGAGGAAATCGGCGCCCTCTTCCACCATATGGATCGCCCGGGTGCGGTTGGTGAGTTTGCGCAGGCGGCTCGGATAGGACGCGAACGTAATAATCTCCATCAGGATCGCCAGGCCTTCCTGGGTGACCGTGGACGAGGGCGGACCCTTGGAGAGGAAGGTGCAGATCGGCTGGTTCAAGCCGTTGAGGGTCGTCCCGACGTGGACCAGGCCCTCATGGACCTCCAGGGCCCGTACGTCGCGCTCGTTGAACATCGCATCGGTACGGATCTTGATGTAGTCGGCGCCCGCCGCCGCGTCGGCGACGATGCCATCGGACTCGAACACCCGGATGGTTTCCTCGGCCTCGCCGAACACCCGGTTGAGCCGGTGTTGCAACAGGTTGACCGCGTCCTTGGCACTGAGGACCTTTGGCTCGTCCTTCAAATCCCCACGGCCATCGATGTTGTTCAGGTAATCGGACAGCATCAGGCCCAGGTCGGACAGGGTCGGGTCACCGGCATGGAAGGCGTCGGACGCGGCGCCGTACAGTTCCTGGGAAATCAGCCCGAAATCCTCGGTGCCGCGGGCCTCGAGCATGCGCACCACCATGCGGTATTCCTTGCACATGCGACGCATGATCTGGCCGACCGGGTTGAACTGCCCGAGCTGACGGGTAATGTCCCGTTCGATGTTCTGGAATTCCAGCTTCACCCCGCTGGAGTCGAAGGACAACGGTCGGTTGAGGTAATAGTCGCGGTCCACGGCGGGCAGTTCCTTGCCCTTGGCCTTGAGAAAACCCTTGCGGATGTTCTCGTCCCACTTCACCGCGTCGAGAATGCGAATCGGCGTTTGCGCCAGCACTATGCGATCGGACAAGGTGCGTATCGTCTGCTGGTAATCGTCCACCCGAAACTCCTGATAAAAACGTCCGTTGAATACTGTTATTGGGCTTTGAGCCGTTGGTAGCGCACGGCCTCCGAGAACACGTCGGAATTGGCCGGGTCGTCGAGGTAACTGAAGACCTTGCGCATGTCGCTGTCCACCAGCACACCCTCTCCCTCTTCGCTGTGGTTCGACTGGCCGCTGAGAAGCTTCTGGCCGATGGCCTGATTGATCTGTTCCATGTCCAGGTTGTAGACCACCAGTTCCTGCTTGTCGGTCAGCTCAAACCCAGCGATGACGAAATGCCCGCCGTATCGGGCCGGCACCTTGGCCGACAGGTACCAGCGGCTGCCGTGACGGGAGACGGTCAGAGGAATGGCTTCGCGCTCATGGGGCCGAGCCCGGAAGTAAGTGATCGCCTGGTAGCGGTGCTTGCCGACTTTCGTCAGCTCCAGGTTCAATGGCTCGCCCCAGGCGTTGGTACTGGTCCAATGACCGAGCAGGCCTTCGGGCGCAGCTTCGCTGTCGGGCAACGGCGCCTTGAAGGATACCAGGCAACCGCTGAGCAGCAGCAACGACACGGCCAGTACCACGGCACGCCAGGCTTTCATTTGAACTCCCTATGGCAGGCGCCCTCACCACAAGGACAGTGGTGCTCCTGAACGGGTTACACCGACGCCAATACCAAGTGCATATAGCGGGTCAAAATGCCGAGCATGTCCTCATCTGCGACGGGCTCGGCGCCATTGAGCAAGCCCTGATATTCCATCCGTCCGATAATAGCCGTCAACACTTTGGCATCCTGTTGCGGATCGCGCGAGCCCAAGACCTGGAAAATCTGACAGGTCCCCTGCAGCAGGATTTGCTGGTGAGAGCGCACCAGCTCAGCCAGCCGTGGGTTGAGCAGCGCTTCCTGGCGAAAGGCCTGTTCGGCCATCAGGTATTCGCGACGGGTATGCAGTTGGTGTTGCACGTAGTCGGCGGCCAGGCGTGCCATATCGTCCGCCAGTTTCGTACGGGATTCGGCACTGCCGTCTCCGTAAGCGACCATTTCCCGAAGCAGGCCTTCCTTATTGGTCCACAGCTTGGCCATGAACGCCGCGCTGCGTTCCACGTACTGGGCGAAGGTATCGGTGAGCAGGTCATCGATGTCCTTGAAATAGTACGTGGTGGCCGACAATGGCACGCCCGCCTCGGCGGCCACCGCACGGTGTCGTACCGCTCGCACGCCATCGCGCACGACAATGCGCATGGCCGCGTCGAGAATCTCCTGGCGACGCTGTTCACTGCCCTGTCGGCTGGCCTTGCGGCCCTGGTACTGAACACTTTCAGCCACAGCGGTGGCGATGCCCGCTGCACCTTCTTGAACCATTGCACGATTCACGACAGGTCTTTCCTCGCTATTTCAAAAGAACCAATTGATACGTTTGTACCAGACAGGCATTAAAAAGCCGCCTGTGAGAGGCGGCTTTTTAATTGAAGCACTTACGCTTGGGGCCGCATGTGCGGGAAAAGAATGACGTCCCGGATCGACGGCGAGTTGGTCAGCAACATCACCAGGCGATCGATGCCGATGCCTTCACCGGCGGTCGGCGGCATGCCGTATTCAAGTGCCCGGACGAAATCGGCGTCATAGTGCATGGCTTCGTCGTCGCCGGCGTCCTTGTCGGCCACCTGGGCCATGAAACGCTCGGCCTGGTCTTCGGCATCATTGAGCTCGGAGTAGGCATTGGCGATTTCGCGGCCGCCAATGAACAGCTCGAAACGGTCGGTCACGTTCGGGTTCTCGTCGTTGCGGCGAGCCAGCGGCGAGACTTCGAACGGGTACTGGGTGATGAAATGCGGCTGTTCCAGCTTGTGCTCGACCAGCTCTTCGAAAATCATCACCTGCAGCTTGCCCAGGCCTTCGAAGCCCAGCACCTTCGCACCGGCTTTCTTGGCGATTGCACGCGCCTTGTCGATGTCGTTGAGATCATCGGCGGTCAATTCAGGGTTGTACTTGAGGATCGAGTCGAACACCGACAGGCGCGCGAATGGCTCACCGAAGTGGAACACCTTGTCGCCGTAAGGCACGTCGGTGGTGCCGAGCACCAACTGCGCCAATTCGCGGAACAGCTCCTCGGTCAGGTCCATGTTGTCTTCGTAGTCGGCGTAGGCCTGGTAGAACTCGAGCATGGTGAACTCGGGGTTGTGCCGGGTCGAAACGCCTTCGTTACGGAAGTTGCGGTTGATCTCGAAGACCTTTTCAAACCCACCGACCACCAGGCGCTTGAGGTACAGCTCCGGCGCAATGCGCAGGAACATTTCCATGTCCAGGGCATTGTGGTGGGTTTCGAACGGCTTGGCCGCTGCGCCGCCGGGAATGGTCTGCAGCATCGGCGTCTCGACTTCGAGGAAGTCGCGCTTCATCAGGAAACTGCGGATGTGCGCAATGACCTGCGAACGCACGCGGAACGTCTGACGTACGTCTTCGTTGACGATCAGGTCGACGTAGCGCTGGCGGTAGCGTTGTTCGGTGTCGGTCAGGCCGTGGTGCTTGTCCGGCAGCGGGCGCAGGGACTTGGTCAACAGGCGCACGTCGGTCATTTCGACGTACAGGTCACCCTTGCCGGAACGGGCCAGGGTGCCCTCGGCGGCAATGATGTCGCCCAGGTCCCAGGTCTTGACCGCCGCCAGGGTTTCTTCCGGCAGGGTCTTGCGGTTGACGTAGACCTGGATGCGCCCGGTCATGTCCTGGATCACCATGAACGAACCGCGATTGAGCATGATACGACCGGCCACCTTGACTGGAATCGCCGCCTCGGCCAGCTCTTCCTTAGTCTTGTCCGCGTACGTCTTCTGCAGCACGTCGCAATAGGCGTCGCGGCGGAAGTCGTTGGGGAAGGCCTGGCCCTTGGCACGCTCGGCAGCAAGCTTTTCCTTGCGCAGGGCGATCAGGGAGTTTTCTTCCTGTTGCAGGGCTTGCGGGTCGAGTTCTAGGTCGCTCATGTCTTTAAGGATTCCATCACAGGTTCGTTGCCACCGGCCGGGGCCGCGCTTTCATGAAAGCGTGCCCGCCCGCCGCATGGGTGTCGCGTTACAGCCCTTGTTTGAGGCTCGCTTCCAGGTATTCGTCGATGTCGCCGTCGAGCACCTTGTCGCAGTCACTGCGTTCGATGTTGGTGCGCAGGTCCTTGATGCGCGAGGCATCGAGGACATAGGAACGGATCTGATGACCCCAACCGATGTCGGACTTGCTGTCTTCCAGCGCCTGGGACGCCGCGTTGCGCTTCTGGATCTCCTGCTCGTACAGGCGGGCCCGGAGCATCTTCATCGCGGTGTCTTTGTTGGCGTGCTGGGAACGTTCGTTCTGGCAACTGACCACGGTATTGGTCGGTACGTGGGTGATCCGTACGGCCGAGTCGGTGGTGTTGACGTGCTGGCCACCGGCACCTGAAGAACGATAGGTGTCGATGCGCAGGTCCGCCGGGTTGATCTCGATTTCCACCTTATCGTCGATTTCCGGGGAAACGAACACCGCCGAGAACGAGGTGTGGCGACGGTTGCCGGAGTCGAACGGACTCTTGCGCACCAGACGGTGCACGCCGATCTCGGTGCGCAGCCAGCCAAAGGCGTATTCGCCCTTGATGTGCACGGTGGCGCCCTTGATCCCGGCGACTTCACCGGCCGACAGTTCCATGATGGTCGCGTCGAAACCGCGTTTGTCAGCCCAGCGCAGGTACATGCGCAGCAGGATGTTGGCCCAGTCCTGGGCTTCGGTACCGCCGGAACCGGCCTGGATGTCCAGGTAGGCGTTGTTCATGTCCATCTCGCCGCTGAACATGCGGCGGAATTCCAGCTTGGCCAGGGACTCGCCGAGGCGGTCCAGCTCGGCGACCACGTCACCGACCGCGCCTTCGTCGTTTTCTTCGACGGCCATGTCCAGCAGGTCGCGGCAATCGGCCAGGCCACCGGACAATTCATCCAGGGTCTCGACGATCTGCGCCAGCGCGGCGCGCTCGCGGCCCAGTTCCTGGGCGTACTCAGGCTTGTTCCAGACACTCGGATCTTCAAGCTCGCGATTGACTTCGGTCAGACGCTCATGCTTTTGATCGTAGTCAAAGATACCCCCGAATAGTTTCGGAGCGCTCGGACAGGTCCTTGATAGTGTTCAGGATCGGGTTGATTTCCATGGCGGGCAACACTCGTTGGCGAACTTTTGAAAGCCGGCGAGTATAACGTAATCAAGCGTCGACGGCAGCCCGCCTGGCGGCTTTGGGGCAGTTCAAGCCTTGCTCCTGCAAGTTCGCCCCTGACCGCCCCCCCTTGGGCCTACTCCACACCGACCCGGTTACGACCACTGTGTTTGGCCATGTACAGGCCCTTGTCCGCCGCTGAAATCAACTGCCGGCAATCGCCACCCTGCTGCGGAGTCACGGTCGAGACGCCGATGCTGACGGTCAGGTTCTCGCCGCCGTCCGGGGTGGCGTGGGGAATGTTCAGGGCAACGACACTCTGGCGCAGTTTCTCGGCCATCAGCCGGGCGCCGCCGGATGCCGTGCCGGGCAATACCAGGGCAAACTCCTCGCCGCCGTAACGGGCCGGCAGGTCGGACGGCCGGCTGCACGCCTCGCGGATCGCCGTAGCGACTTTGCGCAGGGCTTCGTCACCGTCCAGATGGCCGAAGTTGTCGTTGTAGGACTTGAAGTAATCCACGTCGATCATCAATAGCGACAGCTGGGACTGGTCCCGCATCGCCCGTCGCCATTCAAGTTCCAGGTATTCGTCGAAATGCCGGCGGTTGGACAATCCGGTCAGGCCATCGGAATTCATCAACCTTTGCAGCACCAGGTTGGTGTCGAGCAGTTGCTGCTGGCTAACCCGCAGGGCGCGGTAGGCCGCGTCGCGTTGCAACAGCATCATGTAGGAGCGCGAGTGATAGCGGATACGCGCCACCAGCTCGATGTTGTCCGGCAATTTGACCAGGTAGTCGTTGGCCCCGGCGGCAAACGCCGCACTCTTGACCAGCGGGTCTTCCTTGGTAGACAGGACGATGATCGGGATGTCACGGGTCGCCGGGTGGTTACGGTATTCGCGCACCAGGCTCAGGCCATCGAGACCGGGCATCACCAGGTCTTGCAGAATCACCGTCGGCTTGATGCGAACGGCATGGGCGATGGCCTGGTGCGGGTCGGAGCAGAAGTGGAAGTCGATGTTGTTTTCATTCGAAAGCCCACGCCGCACCGCCTCGCCGATCATCGCCTGGTCGTCGACGAGCAGAACCATCGCGGCGTTTTCATCGCGCTTGAAATCGTCGAGCTGTAATTCATTCATGGGGCTCACCTGAGTGCAACCTGGGCCAGGACTGCTGGGATTGTCATTTTGCAAAAATCTCTACCAAGCGGGGGGCTATGGCGTCCAGGGCAAGAATCTGCGTCGCCGCGTCAATGGCCGCCGCGGCCTTGGGCATGCCGTACACCGCACTGCTTCGCTGGTCTTGAGCGATGGTCACGCAGCCTTGCCGGCGCATCAGTTTAAGCCCTTGCGCACCATCGCGGCCCATGCCGGTGAGCAGGATACCCACCGCATCACCGTTCCAGAAGTTGGCGACACTCTCGAAAAACACATCGATGGACGGCCTGTAGATTTCATTCACCGGCTCGGCGGTGTACGCCAGGGTGCCGTCCTTCAACAGGCGCAGGTGATGGTTGGTACCGGCCAGCAGTACCGTGCCATTTTGCGGCGATTCGCCGTGTCGTGCCAGGCGGACGTTGTGTCCGGATACACTGCTCAGCCATTCGGCCATGCCCGCGGCAAACACCTCGTCCACGTGCTGGACCAGGACGATGGCCGGGGCGAAGTGCCGTGGCAACGCCTTGAGCAAGACTTCCAGCGCCGCCGGCCCGCCCGCCGATGAGCCGATGGCCACCAGGCTCTTGCGAGACGCAGCGGCGCGTTGAGACGAGAGTGCGGGACGCTCACGGTGACCGCGCTCGCCGATCAACCAGCCGATGTTGGTAATCTTGCGCAGCAAGGGTGCCGCCGCGTCTTCGGGATTGCCGACACCCAGGGCCGGTGTATCGACCACGTCGAGCGCGCCATTGCCCATGGCCTCGAACACGCGGTGGACGTTCTGCTGACTGTCGCCGGTGACGATCAGGATGGCGCAGGGGGTTTCGGCCATGATCCGGCGCGTGGCCTCCACGCCATCCATGATCGGCATGAGCAAATCCATCAGGATCAGGTCGGGGGTGTATTCGGCGCAGCGCTGCACCGCCTCGGCGCCATTGGCGGCCACCCAGACCAGTTGATGGGCCGGCTCGAACGCCAGCGCACGGCGCAGGGCTTCGACCGCCAGGGGCATGTCATTGACGATGGCGATCTTCAAGTACGTGCCCCTCCGATCAGTTCGACCACGGCATCGAGCAAGGCGTCGTCATGAAAGCTCGCCTTGGCCAGATAATAATCGGCTCCGGCATCCAGGCCACGGCGGCGATCTTCTTCGCGGTCTTTGTAGGACACCACCATCACCGGCAGCGATTGCAGGCGGTTGTCGCGTCGCAGCAGCGTCACCAGCTCGATGCCATCCATGCGCGGCATGTCGATGTCGGTGATCAGCA
Organism: Pseudomonas uvaldensis; assembly: GCF_021271205.1. Taxonomy (GTDB): domain Bacteria; phylum Pseudomonadota; class Gammaproteobacteria; order Pseudomonadales; family Pseudomonadaceae; genus Aquipseudomonas; species Aquipseudomonas uvaldensis. The sequence continues at coordinate 417,045 of NZ_JAIWKS010000003.1, read as the reverse complement.
GGTCGAACGCCTCCGAACGCAGCGCGTTCCAGCCGTCCATGCCGTCCACCGCCACGGCGACGTCATAGCCGCGATTGAGCAGCAGTTTGCGCTGCAACTCACGCACGGTCAGGGAGTCGTCCACCACCAGGATCCGCTTGCGCGGGGCTTGGGTCCGGTCCTGACGGGCGATGCGTTCCAGGCGACCGGTATCGAGCAGCTTGTCCACCGAACGCAAGAGGTCTTCCACATCGATGATCAGCACCACCGAGCCGTCGTCCAGCAGCGCTCCGGCGGAAATGTCCTGGACCTTGCCCAGACGTTCGTCCAGCGGCAGGACCACCAGGGTCCGCTCGCCGATGAAGCGCTCCACCGCCACCCCGTAGCTCGTCTCCCGCTCGCGAATCACCACCACTTTGAGGGTCTGGCCGCTGCTCTGCGTGGCCGGCCGACCGAGCAACTGGCTGGCGGCGACCAATCCGACGTGCCGGCCTTCGTGCCAGAAATGCTGGCGCCCCTCGACCTGCACGATGTCTTCCGGCGCCAGGTCGCACATGCGGTCGATATGCGCCAAGGGAAAGGCATAGGCTTCGGCACCGACTTCCACGACCAGGCTGCGCACCACCGAGAGCGTCAGCGGCACCTCGAGGTGGAAACGACTGCCCTCGCCTGCCGTCTGCTCCAGCACCACCGCCCCTCGCAATTGCCGGACCATATGCTGGACGGCGTCCAGGCCGACGCCACGCCCGGAGACTTCGGTGACCTTGTCCCGCAGGCTGAAACCGGGCAGGAACAGGAATGCCAGCAGTTCCTCTTCGCTCAAGCTGGCGGCTGTGTGCTCGGGAGAAAGGCCGCGCGCGACGACGCTGCGGCGTACCCGTTCAAGGTCGACGCCGGCGCCATCGTCCGACAGTTCAAGGACCAGCAGGCCGGCCTGATGGGAAGCGCGCAGCCGGATCAGGCCTTCGGCAGGCTTGCCCGTCAGTAATCGCTGATCCGGGGATTCGATGCCGTGGTCCACCGCGTTGCGCAGCAAGTGGGTCAACGGCGCTTCGAGCTTTTCCAGGACGTCGCGGTCGACCTGGGTTTTTTCGCCTTCGATCTCAAGGCGCACCTGCTTGCCCAGGCTGCGACCCAGGTCGCGCACCATACGTGCCTGACCCGACAGCACGTCGGCAAAAGGTCGCATACGACAGGCCAGCGCCGTGTCGTACAGCACTTGCGCCCGTTGGCTGGCCTGCCAGGCGAATTCGTCCAGCTCGGCTATTTTCTGTGCCAGCGACAGTTGGGTCTCGGCCAGCAGCCGCCGGGCGTCCCCCAGAGCCTCCTGGGCCTGGAGGCTCAAAGCCTGGTCCTTGAGGTGCACGTTCAGCTCTTCCAGAGCACGCAAGCCGTTGTCCTGCTGACGCTTGAGCCGCTGCATCGTTGCCAGCCAGGGCCTGAGGCGCTGGGTTTCCACCAGGGATTTGCTCGACAGGTCCAGCAAGCTGTTGAGGCGCTCAGCCGTGACCCGCAGGACCCGCTCACCACTGTCGGTGATCCGCCTGTTCCGGGGAGCCGGTTCCCCTGGCACGTCGGGCGCAATTTCGGGCACCTCGACACGAACCGGTTCGACGGGTATCTCGATCTGTGCCGGCGCTATTGCCGCCGGAAGCGGTACCGCGTCCGGATCGAGCAGACGCGTCATCATCGCCACATAGGCATCGACGTCCGCGGCGCCGACATCGTGGCCCGGTGTCGCGATACGCGTCAGCAAATCAGTGCCTCGCAGCAAGGCATCGATGTGTTCGGCACCCAATACCAGGCGCCGCTCCTGGGCCCCCACCAGGCAATCTTCCATGACGTGCGCCACACTGACACCGGCGTCCACCCCGACGATGCGCGCCGCCCCCTTGAGCGAGTGAGCCGCTCGCATGCAGGATTCGAGGTGGTCGGCCTGGGTCGGGTCGCGTTCCAGGGCCAGCAGACCGGCGCTCAGCACCTGGACCTGGGCTTCGGCTTCCAGGCTGAACAGTTCCAGCAACGAGGCATCGCGCATCTGATCGGGGGTCATGACAGGCTCCGGGCCATGGCGCTCAGCAAGTATTCCTCGTCCAGCCAACGCAGGCTGCGCCCCCTGAAAGGCAACACGCCGCGGGTGTACGTGTCATCCGATGGCGACGCGGCCGCCAGGATGCGTTCATCGATGGCATGAATGCCGTCCACTTCATCCACCGGCACCACCACCGGCCCACCCTGGGCCGCGACGATCAGCATGCGCGGCATGACCCGTGCGCCGGGCACAGCCACCGGGCCTGGCTCCAGGTCCAACAGTTCCACCAGCGACAGGCAAGCCACCAGTGCACCACGTACATTCGCCACGCCCAACAAGGCTCGCGAGCGCTGGTGGGGCAATGAATGGATCGTTTGCATCGGCGCCACTTCCACCAGGCTGCGGGTGGTCAGGCCCAGCCACTCTTCGCCCAGGCGGAACATCAGCAACGAGCGGGTGACGACATCGGTGTCCACCGGACCATGAACCTGCTCGTAGCCATCCTGTTGCAAGGCATAGCGGTCGAGCAGCCGGGTTGCGGCCGCCGAATACACCGAGCAGTTGCGACAGTGGATATGTTCGGCCAGTAGAGGACAGGATTTGTCGCCATGCACGCCGATGCGGTTCCAGCAATCGTCGATAGCCTGGGCATCGTCATGGGTGACGCTCTGAAAAGCCGAACCGCTCATGGTTTACGCTCACTGTCAGCCGCGCGCCCGCCACGGGCAGCACGTTCCTGCAATCGACGGGCTCCGACCGCGTCTCCCTGGGAAGCCAGCAGCGCCGCCAGATGGACCAGGGCTTCGGCATGTTGCGGCTCAAGATACAGCGCCTTGCGATAAAAACCCTGGGCTTCGAGTGCGCTACCGGCCATGTCGCTGAGCAGGCCCAACCAATAGAACACCTGGGCTTTGGGTGGATGGCTGCGCAGATACTGCTCGCAGGCCGCACGGGCCTCGGCGCTTTTGCCGCTGTTGGCAAAGGTGGCGATATCGGCCAGCAAAGTCGCGGCGTCACTGCCTTTGGACTCGGCAAGGGCGGTGACGTTTGCCGTAAACGGCCGAGGTCGGACGACCGGGGGCGTACCCGGAGGAGCGACTCGGGCAGGCTGACGAACCGGAAGCGGTGTCGGCATCAGCGTGGGCAACGGCTGCGGATCGGGCGCGCCCTGGCGACTGAAGGCGAACGATTGGGGCACACCGATCGAACGCATGCCCAACCGTCCGAGCAGACTGCCCTCAGCGGGCCCGATAAACAACACGCCGTCCTGATGGGTCAGGCGCTTGAGCACCTCGAATACCAGGCGCTGGGTCGGCTGGTCGAAATAGATCAGCAAATTGCGGCAGAACACAAAATCGTACGGGGCCTCATTCACCAGCAACGCCGGGTCCAGCAGGTTACCCACTTGCAGGCGCACCTGTTCGCGGACACGCTCGTCGAGGCGGTAGCCTTCCTCATCGGCGCTGAAATATCGCTCGCGAAAAGCCAGGTCTGCACCCCGGAACGAGTTCCTCCCGTAACGCGCGCCCCTGGCTCGCTCTACCGACAATGGGCTGACGTCCAGCCCGTCGACCTTGAATTGATGGGGCTCCAGGCCCGCATCGAGCAAGGCCATGGCAATGGAGTAGGGTTCTTCACCCGTGGAACACGGCAAGCTGAGGATGCGCAGCGCACGCAGGTGTCGGATCTCGGCCAGGCGATTGATGGCCAACCGGGCCAGGGTGGCGAAAGATTCCGGGTAACGGAAGAACCAGGTTTCCGGGACGATTACCGCTTCGATCAGCGCCTGCTGCTCCTTCGGCGATTGCTGCAGGTACTGCCAGTATTGATCAACCGTACGCCCAGGCTCGGCAACGATGCGCTGGCGTACCGCCCGTTCGATAATGGCGCTGCCCACCGAGCCGACATCCAGGCCGATGCGCTCCCTGAGGAAGTCGAAAAAACGCTGGTCATCGCTCATGGCCGGGCCTCAAGCGCGTCAGGACTCAGTGGCGGCATGGGAAACAGTACGGCGCGGACCGATTCATCGAGCAGGTCATCGACCCGTACCCATTGCAACAGTCCCTGGGCGTCTTCGCGCACCGGCCCCAGATACGGCGCCTGGCGATTGTCCAGGCCATAGGGCTGGAACTGCGCCGGGTCGCAGCGCAAGGTGTCGGTGGCCTGTTCCAGGATCAGCCCCAGGACCTGCCCCGCCTGCAGTCCATCGGGGTGATAATGCACCAGCACCAGTCGCGTGCTGGTGCGGGTCTCGGCGCGCTGGCCGAAGGTCAGGCTGCGCAGATCGATCACCGGCACCACCGCCCCCCGCCAGGCAAATACCCCTGCCACCCAGGCCGGCGCCTGGGCAATCGGCTTGAGGGGCATGCGCGGCAGCACTTCCACTACATCAGTGGCTTGCAGAGCGTAACGCTCGTTACCGATGCAGAACACCAGGAACAGGATCTGACGGGCCGCAGGCGCGGCGCCACGTCTGGCCTCGAAGTCACTCATCAGACTTTGAAACGCGAGACGCCGCTGCGCAGCCCCACGGCTACCTGGCTCAGCTCATCGATGGCTGAACTGGCCTGGCGCAAGGACTCGACGGTCTGACTGCTGGCATCGCCCAGTTGCACCAGGGCGTGGTTGATCTGCTCGGCGCCGGTAGCCTGGGCCTGCATGCCTTCGTTGACCATCAGCACTCGCGGCGCCAGCGCCTGGACCTGATGGATGATCTGCGACAACTGCTCGCCCACCTGCTGCACCTCGGCCATGCCACGGCGCACCTCTTCGGAGAACTTGTCCATGCCCATCACACCCGCCGACACGGCGGACTGGATCTCGCGCACCATCTGTTCGATGTCATAGGTGGCCACGGCCGTCTGGTCGGCCAGCCGCCGTACCTCAGTGGCGACCACGGCGAAACCACGCCCGTACTCGCCGGCTTTTTCGGCCTCGATAGCCGCATTGAGGGACAGCAGGTTGGTCTGGTCGGCCACTTTGACGATAGTGGTCACCACCTGGTTGATGTTGCCGGCCTTCTCGTTGAGGATCGCCAGCTTGGCGTTCACCAGGTCGGCGGCACCCATCACTGAATGCATGGTTTCCTCCATCCGCGCCAGGCCTTGCTGGCCGGAACCGGCGGCCACCGACGCCTGGTCGGCGGCGGTGGACACTTCGGTCATGGTGCGCACCAGGTCGCGGGAGGTGGCGGCGATTTCCCGGGACGTCGCGCCAATCTCCGTGGTGGTGGCGGCGGTTTCCGTCGCCGTGGCCTGTTGCTGGCGGGAGGTGGCGGCGATCTCCGTCACTGAGGTAGTGACCTGCACGGACGAGCGTTGGGCTTGGGAAACCAGCGAGGTCAGCTCGGCCATCATGTCGTTGAAACCGGTTTCCACCGCACCGAATTCGTCCTTGCGCGCCAGGTTCAGACGCCCACTCAGATCACCGCTGCGCATGACGTCGAGGATTTCCACGATACGGTTCATGGGCGCCATGATTGCCCGCATCAGCAGCAGGCCGCAAAGGATCGCAACGACCAGCGCGACGAGGAACGACAAGCCCATGGCGACCTTGGCTGCCGAGACTGCCTCGCCAATGGTCTCGGTGGCTTTTTCTGCCAGCTCACGATTACGCTCGATGATGCGATTCAAGTGGGTGCGGCCGCCGATCCATGCCGGCGTCAGCTCTTTGTCCAGCGTCCGCCGCGCGCCTTCGTAGTCCTTGCGCTGATAGAGATCCAGGACTTTCGCCATGGCCTGGTTGAATGCCTGGTGCTGGGTCTCGAACTCATCGAAAGAGGCTTGGTCGGCCGGGTTCTGGATCAGCTTTTGATAGTTCTGTATTTCTTCACGCAGGTGCTGCTCGAAGCCTTGGTAACGGGCCTTGTCCTCGGCGGTGATCTCCCGATTCCCCGAAAGACCGACAATCTGCTGGGTCAGCACATAGCTGTCTACCCAACCACCCCGGATCATGGAGCTGTAATACACGCCCGGCACCGCAGCGGCTCGTACCTTTTCTTCACTGTCCTGGATCTTGAACAACCGCGAATACGAGACAACGACCATTAACAGCATGATGGCGATGATCACCGCAAAACTCGCCAGGATGCGTTGGCGCAATGTCCAGTTCTTCACAGTAAAACCTCGGGGAACTTTGAAATGCTGGGGAGTATAGCCGAGGGTTGCATGATGCCGCGTGGGTTGGATGGCGCCTGAGCAAACGACGCAGCCCCCTTGTGGGAGCGAGCCTGCTCGCGAAGGCAGCGTCCCTGTCATCTACCATGTTGGATAAAGGTCCGTTTTCGCGAGCAAGCCCGCTCCCACAAGAAGCAATGTGCGCCGAACGATGGTTATACGGCAGCCTGCCGCACCTGATTCTCCAGCTCCACCTTCAATCCCGGCTCCAGCTTGAGCTGCCGTGCCAGTTCATCGAGGTAGGACTTCTCCATGAAGTTTTCCTCGTCCACCAGCATCACGCTGGCGATGTACATCTCGGCGGCGATCTCCGGCGTACTGGCGGCGCGGGCAACGTCAGCAGGGTCCAGGGGTTTGTTGAGTTCGGCATGCAGCCAGCGCTGCAATTCCTGATCGTTGTCGAGCTTGGTGAACTCGCCCTCGATCAGCTGCCGCTCACGCTCGTCCACGTGGCCGTCGGCCTTGGCCGCCGCCACCAGTGCCTTGAGAATCGCCTGGCTATGCAGCTCGACCTGCGCCGGGGGCACCCGGTCCAGCGTCTGGGGTTCGGTTTTCATGACACCGCCCTGCTGGGCCTGCCAATTGCCATACGCCTTGTAGGCGATCACGCCCAGGGCCGCCAGACCACCATAGGCCAGGGCCTTGCCACCAAAATTGCGCGCTTTCTTGTTGCCCAGCAACAAGCCCATGGCCCCGGCCGCGAGGGTTCCACCCCCTGCGCCGGAAAGCAGGCTTCCCAGGTTGCCGCCCCCGAGCAACCCGCCCAGGCCACCGGACGACTTGCCCTGGGAACCGCCAGCCTTTTTTTCCAACATTTCCTGACCGGACTTGAGTAGCTGGTCGAGCAATCCACGAGTGTTCATTTGCTGCCTCCACGCATTCGGGGTAACCGGATCATTAAGGCCATCAGCCTAGACCGAAAGTGCCCCTGCACCTCGACTGACATTGCTTCGGAATGTTGCCTGCCTGATCGCCTTCCATTGAAAAAAACGATATACACTTCAACCCATCGATAAAACCGCCCCACAGGGTGCTTTCCATGATGACGTTGCGCCAGATTCGCCATTTCATCGCCGTGGCCGAAACCGGCTCGATCTCCTCCGCCGCACAGACAGCGTTCATCTCGCAATCCACCCTGACCCTGGCTATCCAGCAATTGGAACAAGAGCTCGGCGTCGGCCTGTTCAATCGCCACGCAAAAGGCATGACCCTGACTCACCAAGGGCATCAATTCCTGCGCCAGGCCCATTTGATCCTGGCCACTGTCGATAACGCCAAGCGCAGCCTGCAGCACAGCACCGACCAGGTGGCCGGTCACATCACCATCGGGGTTACCAGCCTGGTCGCCGGCTATTACCTGGCGGATTTGCTGACCCGTTTCCAGCGCGCCTACCCCAACGTGGACATCCGGGTGATGGAGGACGAACGGCGCTATATCGAGCATCTGCTGGTCAGCGGTGAAATCGATGTCGGGGTGCTGATCCTGTCCAACCTTGAAGACCGTCACGCCTTGCAGACCGAGGTGCTGACCCATTCACCCCACCGCTTATGGCTACCGGCACAACATCCGCTGCTGGAACACGACAGCATCAACCTGACCGATGTCGCCCGCGAACCGCTGATCGAACTGAACGTCGACGAGATGGACCGCAACGCCCAGCGCCTGTGGCGCGGCGTCGGGTTGCAGCCGAAAATCACGCTGCGCACCGCCTCGACCGAAGCGGTGCGCAGCCTGGTCGCGGCGGGGCTGGGCGTGTCGATCCAGCCGGACATGACTTACCGCCCGTGGTCACTGGAAGGCGACATCATCGAGGCCCGTGCCATTGCCGATCTCAACCAGACCCTGGACGTGGGCCTGGCCTGGCGCCGGGGTACGGCGCGACCGGCCATGGTCGAGCCGTTTCTGACCGTTGCGCGAGAGAACCCCCATGGGGGGCGCAAGCCATCGATTTAATAGAATGCCTCCTTGAGTATTTAGAATTTGTCGGTATTGACGCCGCGCACTAGTCTTGCTTCATTCCCGAGGCCGTCTGGAAAACGAGAAAGCGAACATGACTGGCATGCCCCCTGCGTTGTGTACCGCGCTGTTGATCGACGGGGAACTGGTCGCAGGCCAGGGCTTCGTCGAGCCGATCCTCAACCCGGCGACCGGCGAGATCCTGGCCCACATCGCTGAAGCCAGCACCGAACAGGTCGAAGCTGCCATCCTGGCCGCCCACCGCGCCGCTGACGGATGGGCGCGCACCACGCCACAACAACGTGCCAGCCTGCTGCTGGACATTGCCGGCGCCATTGAAAGGAACGCCGATCAACTGGCCCGTCTCGAATCCCTGAACTGTGGCAAGCCGCTTCATCTGGCCCGACAGGACGACCTGGGTGCCACGGTGGACGTATTTCGTTTCTTCGCCGGCGCCGTGCGCTGTCAGACCGGCCAGCTCAGCGGCGAGTACCTGCCTGGCTACACCAGCATGGTGCGCCGCGACCCGATTGGCGTGGTGGCGTCCATCGCACCGTGGAATTACCCGATCATGATGGCCGCGTGGAAAATCGCCCCGGCCCTGGCCGCCGGCAACACCCTGGTATTCAAGCCATCGGAACACACACCGCTGTCGATCCTGAGCCTGGCGCCGGTACTGGCCGAGATCCTCCCACGGGGCGTGATCAACATCATCTGCGGAGGCGGCGAAGGTGTGGGCAGCCATCTGGTCAGCCATCCCAAGGTGCGCATGGTCTCGCTGACCGGGGATATCGTCACCGGGCAGAAAATTCTTCAGGCGGCGGCCAGGACCCTCAAGCGCACGCACCTGGAACTGGGCGGCAAGGCGCCCGTGATCGTGTGCAACGACGCCGACCTCCAGGCCGTGGTCGAAGGCGTGCGCACCTACGGCTATTACAATGCCGGGCAGGATTGCACCGCTGCCTGTCGGATCTATGCCCAGGACGGCATCCACGATCGGCTGGTGGCCGAACTTGGCGCAGCGGTCAGCAGCCTGCGCTTCGCCGGCAAACGCGATGCCGATAACGAAATCGGCCCGCTGATCAGCACCCGCCAGCGCGACCGCGTCGCCAGTTTCGTCGAGCGTGCCCTCGGCCAACCGCATATCGAGCGCATCACTGGCGCGGCAGCGCATTCGGGGGCGGGCTTCTTCTACCAACCCACACTGCTGGCCGGCTGCAAGCAAAGCGACGAAATCGTCCAACGCGAAGTATTCGGCCCGGTCGTCACCGTGACCCGTTTCGACGAACTCAGTCAGGCGGTGGACTGGGCCAATGACTCGGAATACGGCCTGGCCTCCTCGGTATGGACGCAGAACCTGGACAAGGCGATGCAAGTCGCGGCAAGGCTGCAATACGGCTGCACCTGGATCAACAGTCATTTCATGCTGGTCAGCGAAATGCCCCACGGCGGCCTCAAGCGCTCGGGCTATGGGAAAGACCTATCCAGTGATTCGCTCCAGGATTACAGCGTCGTTCGCCACATCATGGCCCGCCACGGCCAGCATTTGTAGTGATCGGCACTACTCTAATAACAGGCCTTCAATGGCGCTTCACCCGTTGAAACACTGCCCCGATCATAATTAAAGCAAGAGGGATTTCCATGTACGCGCACAAGACCGTATTGCTCAGCGCAATCACCACGGCGCTGCTGACCAGCGTCGCCCTCCAGGCCGCCGAGCTGCCCAAGGCTGTTGGCGCTGGCGAAGGCCAACTGGATATCGTCGCCTGGCCGGGGTACATCGAACGCGGCGAAAGCGACAAGGCCTACGACTGGGTGACCGGTTTCGAGAAGGAAACCGGCTGCAAGGTCAATGTGAAAACAGCCGCCACGTCCGATGAAATGGTCAGTCTGATGAGCAAGGGCGGCTACGACCTGGTCACCGCTTCCGGCGATGCCTCGCTGCGTCTGATTGCCGGCAAACGCGTGCAACCGATCAATACGGCGCTGATTTCCAACTGGAAGAACCTCGACCCACGCCTCAAGGATGCGCCATGGTACGTGGTCGACCAACAGACCTACGGCACCCCGTACCAGTGGGGGCCGAACGTGCTGATGTACAACACCGACGTGTTCAAGCAACCGCCCACCAGCTGGAGCGTGCTGTTCAGCGCCCAGGACCTGCCGGACGGCAAGCCGAACAAAGGTCGCGTACAAGCCTACGATGGCCCGATCTACATCGCTGACGCGGCGCTGTACCTCAAGACCGCCAAGCCCGAGCTGGGCATCAAGGACCCGTACCAACTCGACGAAGCGCAATACAAGGCCGTGCTGGAATTGCTGCGGGCCCAGCAACCGTTGATTCACCGCTACTGGCACGACACCACCGTGCAGATGAGCGACTTCAAGAACGAAGGCGTGGTGGCCTCCGGCGCCTGGCCGTATCAGGTCAACGGCCTGATGAACGAGAAACAACCGATCGCCTCGACTATTCCAAAAGAAGGCGCCACCGGCTGGGCCGATACCACAATGCTCCATGCCGACGCCAAGCACCCCAACTGTGCGTACAAGTGGATGGACTGGTCGCTGCAACCGAAAGTCCAGGGCGACGTGGCGGCCTGGTTCGGCTCCCTGCCAGCGGTGCCGGCAGCGTGCACGGGCAATGAACGGCTGGGGGCCGAAGGCTGCAAGACCAACGGCTTCGACCAGTTCGACAAGATCGCCTTCTGGAAAACCCCACAGGCCGAGGGCGGCAAGTACGTGCCCTACAGCCGTTGGACCCAGGACTACATCGCGATCATGGGCGGGCGCTAGCTTCATCAGCCGGCCACAAGAGCGGCGGATGAACGCTGCTCTTGTGGCGAGGGGACGCCATGTTCCCGATCCAAATAGCTCGTGCCCGGCAACCGGGTAATGATTCAACACAAGCCCCGCTTTCTGGAGCACCGCACCATGACACTTGCAGTCCAGTTCACCCAGGTATCCCGTCAGTTCGGCGAGGTGAAAGCCGTCGACCGGGTTTCCATCGACATCCAGGACGGTGAGTTCTTTTCCATGCTGGGCCCTTCCGGCTCGGGCAAGACCACTTGCCTGCGGCTGATCGCCGGTTTCGAACAACCCAGCACCGGTTCGATCCGCATCCATGGCGAAGAAGCCGCCGGGTTGCCGCCCTACCAGCGCGACGTGAACACGGTTTTCCAGGATTACGCCCTGTTCCCCCACATGAACGTACGCGACAACGTCGCCTATGGCCTGAAAGTCAAAGGTGTCGCCAAGGCCGAGCGCATCCAGCGTGCCGAAGAAGCATTGCAGATGGTCGCCCTGGGCGGCTATGGCGAGCGCAAACCGGTACAGCTGTCCGGCGGCCAGCGCCAGCGCGTGGCCCTGGCCCGTGCGTTGGTCAATCGTCCGCGGGTGCTGCTGCTGGACGAACCCCTGGGCGCTCTCGACCTCAAGCTGCGCGAGCAGATGCAGGGCGAATTGAAGAAACTGCAACGCCAGTTGGGCATCACCTTCATTTTCGTCACCCATGACCAGACCGAAGCCTTGTCGATGTCCGACCGCGTGGCGGTGTTCAACAAAGGCCGCATCGAACAGGTCGATACGCCGCGCAACCTGTACATGAAACCGGCGACCACCTTCGTCGCCGAGTTCGTCGGCACCTCCAATGTGATTCGTGGCGAACTGGCCCGGGAACTGAGTGGTTATCCACAACCGTTTTCGATCCGCCCGGAACACGTACGCTTCGCCGAAGGCCCGTTGGCCGGCAATGAAATCGAGGTCCACGGATTGCTCCATGACATCCAGTACCAGGGCAGCGCCACGCGTTATGAGTTGAAACTCGCCAACGGCCAGACTCTGAACCTCAGCCAGGCCAATACCCAATGGACCGACAACGCGGTCCGGCATCAGGCCGGCCAGCCACTGCGTGTTCGCTGGGCCCGTGAAGCGATGGTTGCGCTGCATGACACCGTCGGCGGCGAGGCATGAGATGAATACCCTGACCCTCCACCCGGCGCCCGCTTCCGGTTCGCTGTTGCGACGCTTTTCCAACCTGCTGTACCGACGGCCCAACCTGTACCTGTCGATGCTGCTGATTGCGCCGCTGATCTGGTTCGGCGCGATCTACCTGGGTTCGCTGTTCACCTTGCTGTGGCAGGGCTTCTACACCTTCGATGACTTCACCATGGCGGTCACGCCCGACCTGACCCTGGCGAATTTCACCGCACTGTTCCAGTCCTCGAACCTGGACATCTTGCTTCGTACCCTGGGCATGGCCATCGTCGTGTCCATTGCCAGCGCCATCGTCGCGTTCCCGATTGCCTACTACATGGCGCTCTACACCAGCGGCAAGACCAAGGCATTTTTCTATATCGCGGTGATGCTGCCCATGTGGGCCAGCTACATCGTCAAGGCGTACGCCTGGACGCTGCTGCTGGCCAAGGGTGGCGTGGCGCAGTGGTTCGTCCAGCATCTGGGCCTGGAACCGGTCTTGCAGTTCGTGCTGGGGCTTCCCGGCATCGGCGGCAGCACCTTGTCCACCTCACACCTGGGACGTTTTCTGGTCTTCGTCTACATCTGGCTGCCGTTCATGATTCTGCCCATCCAGGCCTCCCTGGAACGTCTGCCGCCCTCGTTGCTGCAGGCCTCGGCGGATTTGGGCGCCAGGCCGCGCCAGACCTTCATGCAGGTGATCCTGCCCCTGTCGATTCCGGGCATTGCCGCCGGCTCGATCTTCACTTTCTCGCTGACCCTGGGAGACTTCATCGTGCCGCAACTGGTAGGCCCACCGGGCTACTTCATTGGCAGCATGGTCTACGCCCAGCAAGGCGCCATAGGCAACATGCCCATGGCCGCGGCGTTCACCCTCGTGCCCATCGTGTTGATTGCCGTCTACCTGTCTATTGTCAAGCGCCTGGGGGCTTTCGATGCACTCTGACTCATCTCGAGGGCAGGCGTCCCGGGGCCTGCGCGTCGCGGCGTGGGGCGGACTGGTCTTCCTGCACTTTCCGATCCTGATCATTTTCCTCTACGCCTTCAACACCGAGGACGCGGCCTTCAGCTTTCCTCCCAAGGGCCTGACCTTGAAGTGGCTCAATGTCGCCTTCTCGCGCCCGGACGTACTGGAGGCCATCAAGCTGTCGCTGCAGATCGCGGCCATTGCCACGCTGATCGCCATGGTGCTTGGCACATTGGCCTCGGCGGCGCTGTACCGCCGGGACTTCTTCGGCAAGCAAGGGATTTCGCTGATGCTGATCCTGCCGATCGCCCTGCCGGGGATCATCACCGGCATTGCCCTGCTGGCCACCTTCAAGACCTTGGGGATCGAGCCCGGGATGTTCACCATCGTGGTGGGACACGCGACCTTTTGCGTGGTGATCGTCTACAACAACGTCATCGCCCGCCTGCGTCGTACCTCCCACAGCTTGATCGAGGCATCGATGGATCTGGGGGCGGATGGCTGGCAAACCTTTCGCTACATCATCCTGCCCAATCTGGGCTCGGCGTTGCTGGCCGGTGGGATGCTCGCGTTTGCCCTGTCGTTCGACGAAATCATCGTCACCACCTTCACCGCCGGTCATGAACGCACGCTGCCCCTATGGCTGCTCAACCAACTCAGCCGCCCCCGTGACGTGCCAGTGACCAACGTGGTGGCAATGCTGGTAATGCTGGTCACCATGCTTCCCATACTCGGCGCCTACTACCTGACCCGTGGGGGTGAGAGCGTGGCGGGTAGCGGAGGGAAGTAAATACCACTGGGGAAGCAGGCTCCCACCTAGATCACAGACAAGTTTCAGGAGGACAAGAACATGCAAACCAAACTGCTGATCAACGGCCATCTGGTGGCCGGCGAAGGACCCGGCCAGGCGGTGTTTAACCCGGCGCTGGGCCGGGTACTGGTGGAGATCAACGAAGCCAGCGAAGCCCAGGTCGACGCGGCGGTGCGTGCCGCCGACGGGGTGTTCGAAAGCTGGTCACAGGTTTCACCCAAGGATCGCTCCCTGCTGTTGCTCAAACTGGCCGATGCCATCGAAGCCCATGGCGAAGAACTGGCCAAGCTGGAGTCGGACAACTGTGGAAAACCCTTGAATGCCGCCCTCAACGATGAGATTCCCGCCATCGCCGACGTTTTCCGCTTCTTTGCCGGCGCCAGCCGCTGCATGAATGGCTCGGCGGGGGGCGAGTACCTGCCGGGGCACACCTCGATGATCCGTCGCGACCCGGTGGGCGTCATCGCCTCCATTGCGCCTTGGAACTACCCGTTGATGATGGTCGCCTGGAAAATCGCTCCGGCCCTGGCCGCTGGTAATACCGTGGTACTCAAACCGTCGGAACAAACCCCACTGACGGCGTTGCGCCTGGCGGAACTGGCGTCGCAGATTTTCCCCGCCGGCGTGCTCAACGTGGTATTCGGCCGTGGGCAAACCGTCGGCCAGCCGCTGGTCACTCATCCAAAAGTCCGCATGGTCTCGCTGACCGGTTCCATCGCCACCGGCTCGCACATCATTTCCAGCACAGCCGACAGCGTCAAACGCACACACATGGAACTGGGCGGCAAGGCCCCGGTGATCATCTTCGACGACGCCGACATCGATGCGGCGGTGGAAGGCATTCGCACCTTCGGCTTCTACAACGCCGGCCAGGACTGCACGGCGGCCTGCCGGATCTATGCCCAGCAAGGCATCTACGAAAAATTTGTCGAGAAACTCGGCGCGGCGGTCGCCAGCATCAAATATGGGCTGCAGACCGCGCCAGACACCGAGATGGGCCCACTGATCACCGCCCAGCACCGCGACCGCGTGACCGGCTTCGTCGAGCGGGCCATCGCCCAATCGCACATCCGTCTGGTTACCGGCGGCAAGGCCGTGGACGGCAATGGGTTCTTCTTCGAGCCGACGGTACTGGCCGATGCCCAGCAGGAC
The DNA here is from genome assembly GCF_021271205.1 of Pseudomonas uvaldensis. Classification (GTDB taxonomy): domain Bacteria; phylum Pseudomonadota; class Gammaproteobacteria; order Pseudomonadales; family Pseudomonadaceae; genus Aquipseudomonas; species Aquipseudomonas uvaldensis. The sequence continues at coordinate 402,000 of NZ_JAIWKS010000003.1, read as the reverse complement.
GACGAGATCGTGCGCCGGGAAGTCTTCGGTCCAGTGGTATCCGTCACACCGTTCCTGGACGAAGCGCAAGTGCTGACCTGGGCCAACGATTCGGACTACGGCCTGGCTTCATCGGTCTGGACCGCCGACATCGGTCGCGCCCATCGCCTGTCGGCGCGGCTGCAATACGGCTGCACCTGGGTGAATACCCACTTCATGCTCGTCAGCGAAATGCCCCATGGCGGTCAGAAACGTTCCGGCTATGGCAAGGACATGTCCATGTACGGACTCGAGGACTACACGGTGGTGCGGCATGTGATGTTCAAGCATTGAAGCGCAATGCAATTGCAACCACGACCAGACGATAAAATCTGGTCGTGTGCTGGTATTTCAAAACCTCGAAACACTCCTCATCGCGTCCAGCAGACAACGCATCGCGATCCTGTCGTTCTCCGACAGTTCGCGATAGCGTTCCACCAGTCGCAATTCCTCCAGGCTCAGCCGCCGTGGTCGACGTCCATTCTGCAAACAGGGAAAGAGCCCCAGCATTTCGACAATGCCCTTCATTTTTGTCATGAACCTTGTCCTTCTCACGTCGGGTTGGATGCTCCGAATCCTGGTAGCGCCTTTTTTGGATTGACGGGCTGAACCGTCTTCATGGCCTAAGCATAGGGATGATTCACATCGAGAAAAGTGATTTTTAGAGTAATTAGTCAAAAATGGCAGATAGGCCCGATAAAAAAGAAATATCTGTAAGAAAATTTAACCAATCCACGCTTTCCTCTCTCACCCCGCCCCACGTATCCCCTATGATTTTGCGCCCCAGTGAACCGATGCGGTTCTCAGGCATCTGTTCTTACGTTTGTCGCGTTTGGCCAAAGGCATGTCCGAACTCCTTTACCAGTCCCTGTTGCCAGGTACGGCTCGGGAATATTTCGAGAAAGGTTGTATTTATGCATCGCAGGAACCTGCTCAAGGCCTCCATGGCTTTTGCCGCCTACACCGGACTTTCCGCTTCCGGGCTCATGGCCGCCCGTGCCTGGGCCGCTGACCAGACGGCAGACGGCGAAGCCCGCCCCTTCGATTTCAAGGGGCTGAAAGACCAGGCGAAGCGGCTGGCTGAGCGTCGCTACGTCGACACCAAGCAAGTGTTACCCGAGACATTGGCGCTGATGTCGCCATTGCAGTTCAATGCCATCCGCTACGACGCCAATCATTCACTGTGGAACAAGGTGGAAGGTCGTCAACTGGACGTGCAGTTTTTCCACGTGGGCATGGGGTTCAAGCAGCCGGTGCGCATGTACAGCGTCGACCCGAAAACCCGCCTGGCCCGCGAAGTGCACTTCCGCCCGGAGCTGTTCAACTACGAGAAAACCACGGTCAACACCTCGCAACTGAAAGGTGACCTGGGATTCGCGGGGTTCCGTGCGTTCAAGGCTCCAGAGCTGGACCGCCACGACATTGTGTCGTTCCTGGGCGCCAGTTACTTCCGCGCCGTGGATGCCACGGGGCAGTACGGGCTCTCGGCCCGTGGCCTGGCGATCGACACTTACGCCAAGCGTCGCGAGGAGTTCCCGGACTTCACCCAGTTCTGGTTCGAAACCCCGGACAAGAACAGCACCCGTTTCGTGGTCTATGCCCTGCTCGACTCCCCCAGCGCCACGGGTGCCTATCGGTTCGACATCGATTGCCAGCCGACCCGGGTGGTCATGGAGATCGATGCCCACATCAACGCCCGTACCGCCATCGAGCAACTGGGCATCGCACCGATGACCAGTATGTTCAGCTGCGGCACCGTCGAGCGGCGCATGTGCGACACCATCCACCCGCAGATTCACGACTCTGACCGACTGGCCATGTGGCGCGGCAATGGCGAGTGGGTCTGCCGCCCCCTGAACAATCCCGCCACCCTGCAGTTCAACGCCTTCGCCGACAAGAACCCGAAAGGTTTCGGCCTGGTGCAGACCGACCACAGCTTCGAGAGCTACCAGGACACCGTGGACTGGTACAGCAAGCGCCCGAGCCTGTGGGTCGAGCCTACAACCGCTTGGGGCGAAGGCTCTGTCGATCTGCTGGAAATTCCTACGACCGGCGAAACCCTGGATAACATCGTCGCCTTCTGGACACCGAAGAAACCAGTGGCCGCCGGTGACTCGCTGAACTACGGCTACAAACTCTACTGGAGCGCCCTGCCGCCGGTGAGCACCCACCTGGCGCAGGTCCATGCGACGCGTTCGGGCATGGGCGGCTTCATCGAGGGCTGGGCTCCGGGCGAGCATTACCCCACCGTCTGGGCCCGCCGTTTTGCCGTGGACTTCAACGGCGGCGGAATCGACCAGCTACCGCCGGGTACCGGCATCGAACCCGTGGTGACCTGCTCCCACGGCGAGGTAAAGGACTTCAACGTGTTAGTGCTCGATGCCATCAAGGGCTATCGCATTACCTTCGACTGGTACCCCACTGACGACCGCGTGGATCCGGTGGAAATGCGCCTGTTCCTTCGCACCAAGGACCGGACCCTGAGCGAGACCTGGTTGTATCAGTACTTCCCGCCGGCGCCGGATAAACGCAAGTATCCCTGAACATAGTTCGGGTGTCGGGGCTGGCCCGATAAACAACAAGCCCCGGCCAGAACGACCGGGGATTGTTGTTTATCGGCATTCAGTCCCGAAGATCCGACTCATGGATCGGCTGGTCCCGGTGCGTCGCCCGTTGGTACTGCGCCGGCCAGACGGCCTTGCGCCCGCCCAGGTCATCATCGGCATGCAGCGCCCAATACGGATCGCGTAACAATTCACGGGCCAGGAAGATGATATCGGCCTGACAGGTCCGCAGGATGTGCTCGGCCTGGGCCGGCTCGGTGATCATGCCTACAGTGCCGGTGGCGATTTCCGATTCCTTGCGCACCCGTTCAGCGAAACGGGTCTGGTAACCCGGACCGGTCGGGATTTCCGCGTTCGCCGCGGTGCCGCCCGATGACACGTCGATCAAGTCAACCCCCAATGCCCTGAACCGGCGCGCCAGCTCGACGGTTTCGTCGGGGTTCCAGCCGTCCTCGACCCAGTCGGTAGCCGATACGCGCACGAACACCGGCAGCTCCTGTGGCCAGACGGCCCTGACCGCCTCGGTGACTTGCAGCACCAGCCGGATACGGTTTTCGAACGAACCGCCATATTGGTCGCGGCGCTGATTGCTCAACGGCGAAAGGAATTGATGCAACAGGTAACCATGGGCCGCATGGACCTCGACGACTTTGAACCCGGCCGTCAGGGCGCGCCTGGCGGCCGCCACGAACGCCTGGATGATCCCGCTGATCTGCCCCTCATCCAACTGGACCGGCTGGGTGTGTTGCGGGTCGAAGGCAATGGGCGAAGGGCCGACCGGCGTCCAGCCGCCGTCCTCCGGCTTCACGCTGCCATGCTTGCCCAGCCAAGGCCGCCAGGTACTGGCCTTGCGCCCCGCATGGGCCAGTTGAATGCCCGGCACGGAACCCTGGGCGGTGATGAAACGCGTGATGCGTTGCAGGGGTTCGATCTGTTCGTCGTTCCACAACCCCAGATCCTGAGCGGTGATTCGCCCGTCGGCAGTGACGGCGGTGGCTTCGGTGAAGACCAGGCCGGCGCCACCCACGGCACGACTGCCGAGGTGCACCAGATGCCAGTCATTGGCCAGGCCATCGGCGCTCGAATACTGGCACATCGGGGATACCGCGATGCGATTGGGCAGGGTCAATTGGCGTACGGTGTAGGGTTCCAGCAGCAGACTCATGGGGCACCTCTCGAATAAGTGGGCAGGCTCCAGGGTTCTGTTTGAAAAGTCGACGAGTGACAAAGGGTGTTGCACCCGCCCCCGCGGGCAAAGAAATGGACAAGACGTCACAACGGCTATCAACCAGTGCTTAGAGCCTAGTCGACAACCGGGGACAAGGCAGGGTTCCTCGCCTGGATTTCTGGAAGACCGCGGGGTGTTCATCGCGGGCACGCCTTGTTCCCAACACCTTGTGCCCGCCGTTCCTCTAGCGCGGCTCGATATGAGCAATCATCAACTGCACCGTTTCCTGACCGCGGAACTCATTGAGGTCGAGCTTGTAGACCAGCTGGACCCAGCGAACGGTCGGGTTGGGCCAGATCTCGCGATCGATGCCAAAGGCAATGCCATCGAGCTTCACCGAGCCGCATTCGCTCTTGAGTACCACTTTCAAATGCCGCTCGCCCACCACCCGCTGTTCGACCAACTGGAACACGCCATGAAACATCGGCTCGGGGAAGTGCTGGCCCCAGGGGCCGGCGTGACGAAGGGCCCGGGCGAGCTCGAGGTGGAATTCTTCCACCGCCAGGGTGCCGTCCGACAACAGGCGCCCGGTCAGGTCCTCTTCCCGCAGTTGCCTGCGCACTTCAGCGTCGAACGCCTCGGCGAACTGTGAGAAATTAGCCTCCGGCAAGGTCAGACCGGCCGCCATGGCATGTCCGCCGTACTTACTGATCAGCGTAGGATGTTGCGCCGCCACGACACTCAAGGCATCGCGGATATGAAACCCCGGCACCGAGCGACCGGACCCCTTCAGCAACCCGTCCCCGGCGTCGGCAAAAGCGATGGTCGGGCGGAAATAGCGCTCTTTCATCCGCGAGGCGAGGATGCCGATGACGCCCTGGTGCCACTGCGGATCGAACAGGCACAAGCCAAACGGCATCGTGTCCACCGGCAGGTCCTTGAGCTGGGCCAATGCCTCACGCTGCATGCCTTGTTCAATGGACTTTCGGTCCTGGTTCATGCCATCCAGTTGCGCGGCCATGTCCCGAGCCAGGGCCGGGTCATCGGTCAGCAGGCATTCGATGCCCAGGCTCATGTCGTCCAGACGTCCGGCCGCGTTCAGACGCGGACCGAGGATAAACCCCAGGTCGGTCGAGGTGATGCGCGAGTGATCGCGGCGGGCCACTTCCAGAATGGCCTTGATACCCGGACGGGCGCGCCCGGCCCGAATGCGTTCCAGACCCTGGTGCACCAGGATCCGGTTATTGGCGTCCAGGGGCACCACGTCAGCGACGCTGCCCAAGGCCACCAGATCCAGCAGCTCGCCGATGTTCGGCTGAGGTTTGCTGGCGTACCACCCCAGGCTGCGCAGACGCGCGCGCAAGGCCATCAGCACATAGAAAATCACTCCGACGCCCGCCAGTGCCTTGCTCGGGAACTCGCAGCCCGGCTGATTAGGATTGACGATGGCATCGGCCGCCGGCAGCTCGGGGCCGGGCAAGTGGTGATCGGTAACCAGCACTTTGAGCCCCGCTGCTTTTGCCGCCGCCACGCCCTCGACGCTGGAAATGCCGTTGTCCACCGTAATCAGCAACTGTGGCTCGCGGGTCAGGGCGACCTGGACGATTTCCGGGGTCAGCCCGTAGCCATATTCGAAGCGATTGGGCACCAGGTAGTCGACATGGGCCGCTCCCAGCAGGCGCAGTCCCAGCAGGCCGACCGAACTGGCCGTCGCGCCGTCGGCGTCAAAGTCACCGACAATCAGGATCCGTTGGCGCTGCTCCAACGCTGTCACCAGCAGATCCACCGCAGCTTCGATGCCTTTGAGCTGCTGAAAGGGGATCAGGCGCGCCAGGCTCTTGTCCAGCTCGGCCTCGGATTGAACGCCCCGCGCCGCGTACAGGCGAGTCAGCAGGGGCGGCAGATCGCCGAGGAACGGCAGGGTATCGGGCAATGGACGGGGTTCTATGCGCATGGGATAGCAGACATTTCTCTATGAGTCGTGGGATGTATTTTGGCAAAGGGATCCGAGTGGGAGCGGGCTTGCTCGCGAAAGCGGTGGATCATATAGCCTCGCATTGACTGACCTGCCGCTTTCGCGAGCAAGCCCGCTCCCACAACAGTTCACTTGATACCGACTTACTGGCTCAACCACGCTCCCCCAGCAGCCACTGCAATTGAACTTCATGCTGGCCACGGTCGTCGGTCACGAAAATCGTCCCCTCGCTGATCATCACATCCCACTTGATCACGCGGGGCATGTCCTGGGCCAGGGTTTCCAATACGTCCTGGGGCACAGCCGCGATGTTGACGTTCTTCAGGGCTTTGACCGCCGGCACCACCTTGCCCTCCCAGACCCGCAGACTGCCGTAAGCCAGCAGGCTGGTGCGTTCGGTACGGCGCGAGCACCAGGTCAGGCGCTCGGCATCGGGCTGGCCCACTTCGATCCAGTGCAGCACACGGTCATCCAGGCTTTTTTCCCACAGGGCGGGTTCATCGACATCCGACAGACCACGGCCAAACGCAAGCAGCTCGTTGTACCAGAAGGCGTAGGCCAACAGGCGCACGGTCATGCGCTCCTCGGTTTCCGAGGGATGACGAGCGATGGTCTGCTTCACATTCTCGTAGACGCCGCGGTCGAGGTCGGTGAGGTTCAGTTCAAACTTATAGGTCGTGGACGGCTGGGCCATGAACGGGCTTCTTGATACAGGGAAAGGCGGCAAGTCTAACCGATGATGCAGGCAATCCACGAATTGCCGATCACTGACCCGCGGTGATAAAACGCTTTATCCGTTCTGCCTTTGTCCTACAGGATTGCCTATGTCGCTCACTGCCAAACCCCTTGCCGGCGTCAAAGTCATCGAACTCGGCACCCTGATCGCCGGGCCTTTCGCCTCGCGAATCTGCGCCGAATTCGGGGCAGAAGTGATCAAGGTCGAATCGCCCGACGGCGGCGACCCACTGCGCAAGTGGCGCAAGCTGTATGAAGGCACGTCCTTGTGGTGGTTCGTCCAGGCCCGCAACAAGAAATCCCTGACCCTGAACCTCAAGCACCCCGACGGCCTGGACATCCTGAAAAAGCTGATCGGCGACGCCGATATCCTGATCGAGAACTTTCGCCCCGGGGTGCTGGAAAAGCTGGGCCTGGGCTGGGACATGTTGCATGCGCTGAATCCGAAACTGGTGATGGTTCGCCTGTCGGGCTTTGGCCAGACCGGCCCGATGAAGGATCAACCGGGATTCGGTGCGGTGGGCGAGTCCATGGGGGGCCTGCGCTACATCACTGGATTCGAGGATCGCCCGCCGGTGCGCACCGGGATATCCATCGGTGACTCCATCGCGGCCCTCTGGGGAGTGATCGGCGCGCTGATGGCCCTTCGTCATCGAGAAGTGAACGGCGGCACCGGGCAAGTGGTGGACGTGGCCTTGTACGAGGCGATCTTCGCCATGATGGAAAGTATGGTGCCGGAGTTCGACGTGTTCGGCTTCATCCGCGAGCGCACCGGCAACATCATGCCCGGCATCACCCCGTCGTCCATTCATACCAGCGCCGACGGCAAACACGTGCAGATCGGCGCCAATGGCGACGCGATTTTCAAGCGCTTCATGCAGATTATCGGGCGTGACGATCTGGCCAACGATCCACAACTGGCCAGCAACGACGGTCGGGACAGTCGCCGCGACGAGCTGTACGGGGTGATCGATCGTTGGGTCAACTCACTGCCCCTCGACAGCGTTATGGAACAGTTGAACCGGGCCGAGGTGCCCGCCAGCCGCATTTTCAGCGCCGAAGATATGTTCAGCGACCCGCAATTCCTGGCCCGGGAAATGTTCTTGCAGGCCCGGCTGCCGGATGGCAAGCCGTTCAAGATGCCAGGCATCGTACCGAAGCTCTCCGACACGCCGGGCACGTCCGAATGGGTCGGCCCGTCACTGGGCGAACACAACGCCCAGGTGCTCGGCGAGCTGGGCTACGATGCGCAGCAGATCACCCGCCTGCGTGCCGAGGGGGCCATTTAGAAAAAACGGACAAAAAGAAACCCCGAGAAGTGGGGAGACAACTCGGGGTTAAACGAGACCATCTTGTGGTCCGTGCAACAAGCGACAAGCACCGGAGCACAATGCTTGATCTTGCTGGTAAAGAGTCTGACTCATCAAGACGTAGGAAGGTTCCCACGACCTGCCATTCAATTCGCGGCGGCCATGACCTTGTCGCGAGCCAGGTTACGCAGTGCCGCGGTCACACAGGGCTCCAGGCGTCCCTCGGCAATCAGCACATCACGATGCAGGCCATCGACGACATCCGTCAGTTGACGCTTGTCGGTCAATTGCGCCTGATTGAACATCCGTTCAACCATGATGCCCCCGGAGGCGTTCCTGAGCGTCACCAGGCATTCGCCCCTGGCGCCGGAAGGCGTCAGCGTGACCTGATACGGGCTCAAGGCCTCACCCAGCAATAGGCTGATACTTTCCATTCGATCACCCTTCAATAGTCCGAAAACAACTGCATGTGCACAGTAAGTGACCGTGAGCCGCAGCAGAAAGTTCTTCAGCGCACCGAAACGGCTCGCTTCCGACCTGTCCGATCGAGCATGCGCGTGCAATATGACAGGCAAATAACTGCCTTCGGTGTAAGGCGACACTTGTCGTGCCGCCGCGTTTTCATTCAGAACGATGCCAACGCCGCCCCGCATCGCTCCAGCCACCCAGCAGACCTCGCAACTGCCCATCGGCGCCGTAAAAGGGTACCGACCAATGGTAGGTATTGCACAGTCGGCCATTGAACAGCAGTTGCCGGTCGATGAACCGTGACTGGCCGGTTCGCAGCTGCTGCATCATTTCTCCATGCAGCAACTCGGCAGTGGCCGGTGGGAACGCCGCTGAGTCCACCAGGCGCGTACCTCGCAGCTTTTCGAAGCGGATCGCGAAATGCTCTTCGTAACTCTTGTTGCACATCAGCAGGCGCCCCTCCAGATCACGGATGAAAATCGGGTCGGGAATGGCATCCATCAACGCCCGCTGAAGCATCAACTGGTCGTTGAGGACGGTCTCGGCCTTGAGGCGCTGGTCAATCTGCATCTGCAGACGCCGGTTCCATAGCAACGACAACAGACCGAACACAGCGATCACCACCACGCACCAATACCCCCAGCGAGACACGCGTAGCCACAGCGATGGCGCCTGGCCAGGCAGGACGCCTGCCATCCATTTGGTGCGCAGGGCACGCATTTCTTCGGCGGGGAACGCCTCCAGGGCCTTGTTCAGAATACCCAACAGGGGCAGCAGATCCTGACGGACAGCCAGGTAATCCGGTTCCCACTTACCATCCAGACTGTTTCCCACCTTTAACTGCCCGGCCGGATATAAATGGACCCCGGTTTCGTTTTCGATGGTGGCGTGGGCCTCGCCGCTTTCCACCAGCGCCCTCGCCTCCCCGTAAGTCTTGACCGTGTGCAGTTCAATCGTGGGGTATTCGCGCCTGATTTCCGCCTCCAATGCATGACGGGCCGGCAGTGCCAGCACCTTCCCTTCGAGCTGTTCCAGCGAATGAAGCTCGGAGTCCCCGTCACGTCCCACCAATACCCAGCCAGAACCACCAAATGCGTGACTGAAATTCAGAAAGTCCCGACGCTCGTCATTCATCGCCATGGTGGTGGTCATATCGGCTTCGCGCCGCTCCAGCATCGCCAGCAACTGGTCTGGAGAGAATGATTCGCGGTGTACGAATTCGAGTCCGGTCATGTTCGCGATCCGCTGGAGAATGTCGTGGTTCAATCCGCTCCACTGCCCCATTTCATTTTTGAACAGGTACAACGGAAACTGCATCGAAGCCACGACGACCCTGGGGTTCTCCTCGATCCACTTCAGTTCCTGTGTGTTCAGCGCCAGCCGCTCGCCGGCATTGGACGGCCGTGATTCGAGGGCCGCCAGTTGCGCCGTGCTCGCCAACGTCATCCAGCACGTCAGGGCCAGACCTGTCATCCAGCTCAGCGCTGGTTTGCATTTGATAAAAAACAACATCTGCCTTTCCTTCGAGATGGCTCGCCCCGTCCCTCCAAGGGGCGAAAACCCGATCAGTTTGGCATGCAGAAACAAGAAAGCCCGTCAGGAGACGGGCTTCAAAATGTGACAGGTTTCAGCGGTCAGAGTGGCTTGCCACGGTTGCCATGCTGGCTGACAAAGGCCTGCACGGCTTTCAAGTCGTTAGGCAGCACGGTGCAGCGCTCTTCTCGCTCAAACAAATCAGAAAGATGTGCAGGTAGTTCAAGCGCTTTTCCTACGCCTGCTTTCTCCACCGCGTCCGGGAACTTGACCGGGTGAGCGGTGCCCAGCACCACCATCGGAATGTCCAGGCTGCGACGGCACTCGCGGGCAGCCTTCACGCCGATGGCCGTGTGCGGATCGAGCAGTTCGCCGGATTGCTCGAATACCTCGGCGATGGTTTCGCAGGTCTGCGCGTCATCCACGGCCAGGGAGTCGAACAGCTTGCGGGCCTCAGTCCAGCGCTCGGGCTCGACGCTGAAGCCGCCGCCCTGCCTGAAGCTGTCCATGAGGCCGGCAATCGCCGCACCGTTGCGTCCATGCAGGTCGAACAGCAGGCGTTCGAAGTTCGACGACACCATGATGTCCATGGACGGCGACAGCGTGGCGTGCAAGGTTTCCTTGACGTACTGGTTACCGCTCATGAAGCGGTGCAGGATATCGTTGCGGTTGGTGGCGACGATCAGTTGATTGATCGGCAGGCCCATGTTGCGAGCCAGGTAGCCGGCGAAAATATCACCGAAGTTGCCGGTAGGCACCGAGAACGAAACCGAACGAGCCGGGCCGCCCAGTTGCAGGGCCGCATGGAAGTAGTAGACGATCTGGGCCATGATCCGCGCCCAGTTGATCGAGTTCACCGCCACCAGGCGTGTGCCCTTGAGGAAGCCCTGGTCGGCGAAACTGGCCTTGACCATCTCTTGGCAGTCGTCGAAATTACCTTCGATGGCGATGTTGTGGATGTTTTCGCCGAAGATCGTTGTCATCTGACGACGCTGGACTTCCGAAACCCGGTTGTGCGGGTGCAGGATGAAGATATCGACGTTCTCGCACCGCTTGCAGCCTTCGATGGCGGCCGAACCGGTGTCGCCAGAGGTTGCGCCGATAATCACCACACGCTCGCCACGCTTTTGCAGCACATAGTCCAGCAGGCGACCGAGCAGTTGCAGGGCGAAATCCTTGAACGCCAGGGTCGGACCGTGGAACAGTTCCATCACCCATTCGTTACCGTTGAGCTGACGCAACGGCGCAATGGCGTTATGGGAAAAGACGCCATAGGTTTCTTCCAGGATTTTCTTGAAATCGGCATCAGGGATGCTGCCGGCGACGAACGGGCGCATGACCCGGAAGGCCAGTTCGTGGTACGGCAGGCCCGCCCAGGAAGCGATTTCCTCCTGGGTGAAACGTGGCAGGTTTTCCGGCACATAGAGGCCGCCGTCCGTGGCCAGGCCGGCCAGCAGGACATCTTCGAAATTCAGGGCCGGTGCCTGGCCGCGGGTGCTGATATAGCGCATAAGGGCAAACCTTTGGTTTGAGCTTCGAGCCTCAAGCTGCAAGCTTCAAGTTGAAACCGATCGGCTCTTACTTGCAGCTTGCCGCCTGGGGCTTGCAGCTTTGATTAATTCAGATGCTCAACGCGGATGCGGACCACTGGCCCCACCACGCCCTGGAGTGCTTCCAGCGCAGCGATCGCGTCGTTGATGCGCTGCTCGACCACACGGTGGGTCAACAGAATCATCGGCACCAGGCCGTCGTGCTCCTCGACTTCCTTCTGCATGATCGACTCGATGTTGATACCACGCTCCGAAAGAATACTCGCCACTTGCGCCAATACGCCCGGATGATCCTTGGCCTGGATACGCAAGTAGTAGGAGCTTTCGCACGCTTCTATCGGAAGAATCGGGTGAGCCGACAGCGAGTCTGGCTGGAAGGCCAGGTGTGGCACACGGTTTTCCGGATCCGAGGTCATGGCGCGAACCACGTCCACGAGGTCGGCCACCACCGAAGAAGCGGTCGGTTCCATGCCGGCACCTGCACCGTAAAACAATGTCGAGCCGGACGCATCGCCGTTGACCATCACTGCGTTCATCACGCCGTTGACATTGGCGATCAGGCGGTCGGCCGGGATCAGTGTCGGGTGCACGCGCAGCTCGATGCCGCTGGCGGTGCTGCGCGCCACGCCCAGGTGCTTGATGCGATAGCCCAAGGCTTCGGCATAATTCACGTCGGCGGTGGTCAGCCGGGCGATACCTTCGGTGTAGGCTTTGTCGAACTGCAACGGAATGCCGAACGCGATGGATGCCAGGATCGTCAGTTTGTGCGCCGCGTCGATGCCTTCCACGTCGAATGTCGGGTCCGCCTCTGCGTAGCCCAGAGCCTGGGCTTCGGCGAGTACGTCCTCGAAGGTGCGCCCCTTCTCGCGCATCTCGGTGAGGATAAAGTTACCGGTGCCGTTGATGATGCCGGCAACCCAGTTGATCCGGTTGGCCGAGAGGCCTTCGCGGATCGCCTTGATGACCGGAATACCACCGGCCACGGCGGCTTCGAAAGCTACAATTACGCCTTTCTCGCGAGCCTTGGCGAAAATTTCATTACCGTGAACAGCGATAAGCGCCTTATTCGCGGTGACCACATGCTTGCCATTGTCGATGGCCTTGAGTACCAGCTCGCGGGCAACGGTATAGCCGCCCAACAGCTCTATGACGATGTCGATCTCAGGGTTCGTGGCCACTTCGAAGACATCGTTGGTAATCGCAATACCGGTCGTCTGGAACTGAGGCTTTGGCGTGCGCATGGCAATTTGTGCCACTTGAATCCCACGCCCGGCACGACGAGCAATTTCCTCGGCGTTGCGCTGAAGTACGTTGAAGGTGCCGCCACCGACGGTACCTAACCCACAGATGCCTACTTTGACCGGATTCACTCTTGACTCCCCATGAAACGGCCGACACAAGGTCGGCCGTGAAATACAGCCGCGCAGCTACGCGACTTTGTGTTTAACGGCCCGACGAAGATTTTCGCCGAGCCGTGATCTTCAACAGCGGATCGTTCATGCTCATTTCGCGCCAAGAGCCAGTTTGGCGACTTGTGGCGCCGGCTGGTAGCCCGGAATTACCTGACCGTCGGCCAAAACAATTGCCGGTGTACCGTTCACACCTATTGACTGACCGAGTGCAAACTGCTTGGAGACCGGGTTTTCGCATTTGGCGGACTTGATCTCCTTGCCATCGACCATCTTGTCCATGGCCGCTTTCTTGTCCTTGGAACACCATACCGCCTGCAACTGCTCATCGCCTGGCGACCCCAGGCCCTGGCGCGGAAACGCGACATAGCGCACTTCAATGCCACGCTTGTTCAACTCCGGTACTTCGGCGTGCAGCTTGTGGCAATACGGGCAAGTGGTGTCGGTGAACACGGTGATGTGGGACTTGGTCTCGCCCACTGCCGGATACACCACGGTTTCGGCCACCGGGATGCCGTTGATCAGCTTGGAAATGCCCTGGCGCTCGGTGAGCTCCGTCAGATTGACCGGCTTGCCGTCCTTGAGCTCGAACAGGTTGCCCTGAACGATGTACTGACCGTCGGCGCTGGCGTAGAGCACACGACTGCCCTTGAGCTTGACCTCATACAGGCCGGACATGGGGCTGGCGGAGATGGCTTCGATCGGTACTTCGAGCTCAAGGTTCTCCAGGCTCTTGCGAATAGCCTTGTCGGCCGCATCGTCGGCGATAGCGAAGGTGCTGGCCAGCGCAAGGGCGGCAGCGGTGAACATATGGATCAAGCGCATGAGGACTCCTGAGGCGAACAAATGGGACGGGGGAACGCCAAGGCAAAATCGGGTCCCAGCCGCCCACTGTGCAAACCGCCCAAGCCTACCACATAAGGCTGGCGTGACCGAATGCCGGTGATACAAGGCATTGGCGAGCGCTTTACTGTGGGAGCAACTGTCTTGGGTGATTTATTTAGCCATTCTTTTTCAAGGCAGCAAAAGCTCTCACAGCTCTTGGCGTGCAGATCCTGCAACCGCGCCCGGGCGACACGGGTGTAGATCTGAGTAGTGGACAGGTCGCTATGGCCGAGCAACATCTGCACCATGTGCAGATCGGCGCCGTGGTTGAGCAGGTGCGTGGCGAAGGCATGGCGCAAGGGGTGGGCCGAGAGGGATTTATGGGTCCCCTGCGCGGCCGCCCCATACACGCTGCCAGCGATTGCCGGCGACCAGAGCTATCACGCCGAAGCTCTGCGTCGCTATTGTGATCGCTAACGAAAGCAATGTTACCTTTCGCACTTAACTTCCTATTCGTACTAATTTAAATACCTGATTTGTCGTTCCCTTATAGGGCCAGGCGATAATACGCGTACCAATTCCTGTATTGGAACCACGGACATCCAGAACGCGGCCATTATATTGATTTTTAATAACGTACAAGCCAGAGCCAGCCGTATCAAAATCCCAAAAATGTTGTGGCCGGAAAAGAATTGGGCGTACTGCTGCAAATACATCATACTCATCAGCCACAAAGAGAGATCGCTCCCTTACATTATGTTGATTTGTAATTATGTGTGCGCTGTACTCGGCTTCGTATGTAATACGCCATAAATTCTGAAGTGTATTATTGTCAGGCCATAGAGTGATTATCCGTGGCTCGGCCATACTATTCGTATCCATTTGGATAGTAAGGCCGTGATTTAAATTTGTCGCAATTTTATAAAGCCCCTCTACTGTTACTTTTGCCTCAGGCTTCTGGTCATCGCCGTATTTCCGTTCAGAGGCTTCATCGTTATCCTGAGCGGTTTTATCTCGCATGATAAATCTCCTGAGGTCGTCGTGTGGCAGGGGCCCTCCCCGAGCCACCCTCTCCCGAAGTGGCCCCACGCAGTGTTCAATACCGGGGGAAACATATTTATAGAGCCGTTGCTGAATATTTTTACCAGTCTTGCCGAACCGGTCTACTGTCAGAACTTACAGGCCCATAGATGAATTACGAATAGCGAGATGAGTTCTTGGAATACGGCAACTTCACTTAATAACCGTTTGGTAACCCACCAATTCGACAGAGCGTGTGATCGCCCACTCAAAGTAAGCTTGTGTAACAACAGCTTCAGCCACGCGGATGATGCTTCGCGTGCAGGTCCTGCAGCCGCGCCCGGGCGACATGGGTGTAGATCTGGGTAGTGGACAGGTCGCTATGACCCAACAGCATCTGCACCACCCGCAGGTCGGCACCGTGGTTGAGCAGATGCGTGGCGAAAGCATGACGCAGGGTATGGGGCGAAAGGGACTTGCCGATCCCGGCCACTTTGGCTTGGTGCTTGATACGGTGCCAGAACGTCTGGCGGGTCATCTGCTCGCCGTTACGGCTGGGGAACAAGACATCGCTGGGGCGCCCGGCCAGCAGCTCATTGCGGCCATCACGCAGGTAACGCTCCACCCATACAATCGCCTCTTCACCCATCGGCACCAGGCGCTCCTTGCTGCCCTTGCCCATCACCCGCAGCACCCCCTGGCGCAAGTTGACCTGTTCCAGGGTAAGGCTGACCAGCTCGGTGACCCGCAGGCCACAGGCATATAACACCTCTAGCATGGCCCGATCACGCTGGCCGATGGCTTCGCTGAGATCCGGTGCCGCCAGCAGGGCCTCCACGTCGGCTTCGGACAAGGATTTAGGCAGCGGACGCCCCAATTGCGGCATTTCCACCCGCAGGGTCGGGTCGACCGCGATGAGCTTTTCCCGCAGCAGGTAGCGATAGAACCCACGCAGGCCGGAGAGAAATCGTGCGGTCGAGCGGGGTTTGTAGTTTTGCTCCAGGCGCCACGACAAATGATCGAGGATCAACTCCCGCCCGGCATGGGCCAGCTCCAGGTTTCTTTCCTGCAACCAGCCATTGAACAACGCCAGGTCGCTGCGATAGGCACCTCGGGTGTTATCCGACAAGCCCTTTTCCAGCCAAAGGGCATCGAGAAACTGGTCTATCAGGGGATGATCGATCGCAGGCATAGACACTCATGAAGGACTGGTGGCGCGCACGCACCGGAATGGAAAGCGAAAGTATGCAGGGTGCTCAAAGACCAAACTCCAGGCAACAAAAAAGCAGCCCGCAGGCTGCTTTTTTTGCATCGGACGCTGGACTTAAGCCAGTTTTTCCTTGATGCGTGCTGCTTTACCGGACAGGTCGCGCAGGTAGTACAGCTTGGCTTTACGCACGTCACCGCGACGCTTGACAGCCATGCTGTCGATTTGCGGGCTGTAGGTCTGGAAAGTACGCTCTACACCAACACCGTTGGAGATTTTACGAACGGTGAAAGCACTGTTCACGCCACGGTTGCGCTTGGCGATAACGACGCCTTCGAATGCCTGCAGACGGGAACGGTCACCTTCCTTCACTTTCACCTGGACGACGATGGTGTCGCCTGGGGCAAAGGTAGGGATTTCTTTGGTCATCTGCTCTGCTTCGAGTGCAAGAATGATTTTGTTGGTCATGCTGTGCTCCTAAGGCAAGTCTTTGGACTTACCATCGATACGTTGTGAACTATCGTCCCGCTCGTGGATATATTCCTCGAGCAGCTTCTTCTCTTCTCCAGAAAGCGAGCGGCTTTCCAGAAGATCGGCGCGTCGTTCCCAGGTCCGACCAAGGGACTGCTGTAAACGCCAACGCCGGATGTGCGCGTGGTTGCCACTCAGCAACACGTCGGGAACACGCTGATCCGCATACACCTCCGGTCGGGTGTAATGCGGGCAATCCAGCAGACCATCCGTAAAGGAATCTTCCTCAGCGGAATCCGCATGCCCTAAAGCTCCAGGCAGCAGTCGTGTAACCGCATCGATCAGGACCATCGCCGGCAGCTCGCCGCCAGACAGTACATAGTCACCAATCGACCACTCTTCATCGACATGAGCTTCAATGAAACGCTCGTCAATGCCTTCATAACGACCGGCAATCAGGATCAATGCATCCGAATTCGCCAGTTCGCGTACCGCCGACTGAGTCAGCTGACGGCCTTGGGGCGACAGGTAGATCACCTTCGCACCCTCCCCGGCTGCCGCCCTGGCCTGAACCAGTGCATCTTCCAGGGGCTTGATCTTCATCACCATGCCCGGACCACCGCCAAACGGGCGATCGTCCACAGTGTGATGCCGATCCGTGGTGTAGTCCCGCGGATTCCAACAGGTCAGCTGCAAGAGCTCCTGTTTCACCGCGCGGCTGGTTATGCCGTACTCGCTGATGGCGGAAAACATCTCGGGAAACAGCGTGATGACTTCAACGCGCAAATTAGCCACGTTCAGAAATCCGCATCCCATTCCACCTTCATCTCGCCTGCCTCCAGGTCGACGGCCAACACGCACTGCCCGGTATAGGGCAACAGGCGCTCGCGATCATCCAGGCTGCCGACGCACGGTTTTACCACCATGACATCGTTCGAACCGGTCTCGAGCAGGTGATCGATTTTCCCGAGCAGTTGCCCGAGTTGGTCGATGACCTTCAGACCCACCAGCTGGTACCAGTAGTACTCGCCGTCGGTCAGTTCAGGGAACAGGTTGCGCGGCACGCAGATCTCATAACCGGCCAGAAGACGTGCTTCTTCGCGATCATCGAGACCCTTGAGCTTCGCGACCAGGAACTTGTCGTTCCCGCGTCCGCTGACCAGCTCAACCTGTTTCACGCTGCCTTCGCGCTTGAGCGTCCAGGCCTTGTAGTTCAACAGGTTCTTGATCGGATCAGTAAAGGAATAAACCTTCACTTCGCCGCGAACGCCATGTACAGAATAGATTTTGCCGACAACGATCAGATCATCAGCATCTTTTGGCGTCGCGTTCATATTGCTCAGGCCGCAGCCTTAGCCGATTCCTTCAACAACTGAGCAACACGCTCAGAAGGTTGTGCACCAACGCTCAGCCAGTAGGCAACGCGCTCTTGGTTCACGGACAGACGAACTTCCTGACCACGGGCGATAGGGTTGAAGAAACCAACCTGCTCTTTGTGGGAACCGTCACGCGGGTTGCGGCTGTCGGTTACGGTCAGGTGGTAAAACGGGCGCTTTTTGGAGCCGCCAAGGGCAAGACGGATTGTTAGCATGTGAACATCGTTCCTGTAGTCGGTGCTGCAAATCTAAATGCACAGCGGGCATGGGTGCCCGAAAGGCCGCATATTCTAAGGAATATCCAGACTTTTGCAAATGACTTTTTCCGGCGAGTGCCGGCCTGCCATTCAGATCTGCCACGTTCAGCGCCCGCCGGAGACGGGTCCGCTGGAGATCCCGCGTCCCCGCGGGCAACGCCGGCAGGATTGCCGGCGCCTGGGATTGGTTACAGCTTGGGCATGCCGCCGCCGGGCAACATACCGCCCATGCCGCGCATCATCTTGGCCATCCCGCCCTTGGCGGAGAATTTCTTCATCATCTTCTGCATCTGCTTGTGCTGCTTGATCAAGCGACCGATATCCTGCACCTGGGTACCGGAGCCCATGGCGATCCGACGCTTGCGCGAGCCGCTGATCAAGTCAGGGTCGCGGCGCTCGGCCGGGGTCATGGAGTTGATGATGGCTTCCATCTGTTTGAACTGCTTTTCGGCCGCGCTCTGGGCGTTGCCCATCTGCGCCAGGTTCACGCCACCGATGCTCGGCAGCTTGTCCATGAGGCCGCCGAGGCCGCCCATGTTCTTCATTTGTTGCAGCTGGTCGCGGAAATCCTCGAGGTCGAAGCCCTTGCCCTTCTTCAGCTTCTTGGCCAGTTTGTCGGCCTTTTCCTTGTCGAGGGTCTGTTCGGCCTGCTCGATCAGGCTGAGCACGTCGCCCATGCCCAGGATGCGCGACGCGATACGCTCGGGGTGGAACGGTTCGAGCGCTTCGCTCTTCTCGCCCATACCGATGAACTTGATCGGTTTGCCGGTGATGGCGCGCACCGACAGCGCGGCACCGCCACGGGCGTCACCGTCAACCTTGGTCAGGATCACACCGGTGAGTGGCAGCGCATCGCCGAAGGCCTTGGCGGTGTTGGCCGCATCCTGGCCGGTCATGGCGTCGACCACGAAGAGGGTTTCCACCGGATTGACCGCGGCGTGCAGTGCCTTGATCTCGCCCATCATCTCTTCATCGATGTGCAGGCGACCGGCGGTATCGACGATGACCACGTCGATGAACTTGAGCTTCGCTTCCTTGATAGCCGCCTGGGCGATGTCCACCGGCTTCTGGCTCAGGTCGGACGGGAAGAACGTCACGCCGATGTCGTTGGCCAGGGTTTCCAGCTGCTTGATCGCCGCCGGACGATAAACGTCCGCCGACACCACCATCACTGACTTCTTCTTGCGCTCCTTGAGCAGGCGCGCCAGCTTGCCGGCAGTGGTGGTCTTGCCCGCGCCCTGCAGGCCGGCCATCAACACCACCGCTGGCGGCACGGCGCTCAGGTTAAGGTCTTCGTTGGCAGCACCCATCAGGCTTTCGAGTTCAGCCTGGACGATCTTCACGAACGCCTGGCCCGGCGTCAGGCTGCGTGACACCTCGGTGCCGACGGCGCGTTCCTTGACCGAATTGACGAAGTCCTTGACCACTGGCAGGGCGACGTCGGCCTCAAGCAACGCCATGCGCACTTCGCGCAGGGTGTCTTTGATGTTGTCCTCGGTCAGTTTCGCCTTGCCGGTGACATGGCGCAGCGTCTGCGAGAGACGGTCGGTTAGGTTTTCAAACATGCGCGATCCTTTCAGGCCCGGATGAGGCCGGGATAATGGCGGCCCAGACCGTGAAAAAATGTGCTCGGCGAGCCTGCGGCGTGGGCAGGTCGCGGATTATAGCGAAGAAGCGTGCGGCGTACACCTGGTGACTCCGGTGGTCTTTCGTACGGTATGGGTTCTATGCCAAACTCAGCGACTTTCGGGCCTGCCTAACAGGATTTATGCTCCCCTTGTCACCCAGCTTGCTTGCCTCCCTCGCCGCCGCCTGCCTTTATGCCGCTGCGACCCTTTACCAAGGCACCCGCCTGGCCTCCGGCGCCAGGGCGAACAAGCGCCTGCTGGTCACGCTCGGCGTGTTGGCGGTGTTCGGCCACGCGGCCAGCCTTTATACCCATCTGATGACGCCGATCGGCCTGGGCCTGGACTTTTTCAATGCCGCCAGCCTGATCGCCGTGGCCGTGATCGGCCTGACGCTGCTGGCCTGCTCGCGCATCCCGGTGGAAAACCTGCTCGTGCTGCTGTTCCCGCTGGGGCTGGCCACGGTGCTGCTGGCGCAGTTCGCGCCATCGGGTACGGTCCAGATCATCGATGAGGAGCCGGGGATCCTGGCTCATATCCTGCTGTCGATCCTGGCCTATGGATTATTTACCATCGCGGTGTTCCAAGCCTTGCTGTTGCTCGTACAGGACCACCAGCTCAAGCACAAGCATCCGTCCGGGCTGATCCGCAATTTCCCGCCCCTGCAGACCATGGAGAGTCTGCTGTTCGGTTTCCTCTGGGCCGGCTGGACCCTGCTCTCGCTGTCGCTGATCTCCGGCTGGCTGTTCGTCGAGAATCTGTTCGCCCAGCACCTGGTGCACAAGACTCTGCTGGCCTGCCTGGCCTGGGTGGTGTTCAGCGTGCTGCTCTGGGGCCGCAACCGTCTCGGCTGGCGCGGCCATAAAGCCATTCGCTGGACCCTGGCCGGTTTCTGCCTGCTGATGCTGGCGTATTTCGGCAGCAAACTGGTCCGTGAATACATCCTGCATATCTGACGGACGGCGCTGATGGATAGGTTGCCCGCGGGGCCGCTGTTGGCCGTACTGGTGGTGCTGATCCTCTGGTCAGCCCTGTTCACCGCCATCGAAGCTGCCCGGCAGCACCTGCTGGCCAAACGCAGGGCTTCGCGTGCCGGCGATAAACCGTCGGCGAGACTGAGCTTTCCCCTGACCAGCCTGATCCTGTGCAATACCCTGTGCCGCACCCTGGCGGTGGTGATCTGCACTTTGCTGGGTATTTTCACCTGGCTGGAAAACGGCCCGTGGGTCGCGTGGCTCGCCAGCGGTGCGATGCTGCTGGTCTTTGCCGATTACCTGCCGCGCATCCTGGCCACCCGTCACCCCGATGCGGTACTGGCACTGGGCAACGCCTTGCTGGGCGTGCCCTTGAAAATGGTCTATCCGCTCGCCTGGTTGTTGGACGGCCTCAGCAAATTGCTGCTGCGCCCCTTTTCCCGCAAGGCTGTCGTCGTGCAGCAAAGCGACGACGAAATGCCGACGCCGCCGCGTACCGAACAGGAACATGAACATGGCACAGGACGCCCCCACGGGGCTCCCGGCATCCATGCCCTGGACAACATCACCGTCAACGACATCCTGGTGCCCCGCAGCGAAGTCGACGGCATCAACCTCGATGACCCCATCGAGGAAATCATCGAACAACTTCTGCTGAACCGTCGAACCCGGTTGCCGGTCTTCCACAGTGACATCAACCAGGTCGAAGCGGTGCTCAACACCCGCCAGGTCCGCCATTTGCTGGCGGACGCAAGCCTGACCAAGGAAGCGTTGCTCGCCGCCTGCCACGAACCTTACTTCGTACCCGAAAGCACGCCGCTGCAGCTGCAACTGCTGAACTTCCACAAGCAACAGCGACGCCTGGGCATGGTGGTGGATGAATATGGCGAGGTGCTGGGCATCGTTACCCTGGAAGACATCCTTGAAGAGATCGTCGGCGAGTTCGAAAACGAGCACAACCTCGACAACCCGCACGTTCATCCCCAGCCCGATGGGCGTCTGATGATCGATGGCGCGGCGTCGATCCGTGAATTGAACAGAGCCCTCGGTTGGCACTTACCCTGCGACGGTCCCAAGACACTTAACGGGCTGGTGACCGAAGCGCTGGAAACCATCCCCGAAAGCCCGGTATGCCTGAAGATCGGTCGCTACCGGCTGGAAATCATCGAAACTGTGGACAATCGTGTCAGCCAGGTGCTGATGTGGCATAACGGGTCGGTGCCAAGCGTCGCCTGAGTTCCGGATAGAATCACTGCGGGAACAAGCCCTGCTTCTGCAGCATTCAGGTCTTCCCCAAAGCGTTCAACAATAATAAATGCTCCAACGGAGCACATGACTGTCAGGGATAACTGCATGACGACCACTACCCTCAACGACACCGCGGCTGCCCAGCCGACGAACTCCACCACCCGCGTGGCGACTGCGAGCTTCATCGGCACGGCCATCGAATTCTATGACTTCTACGTGTATGCCACGGCTGCGGCCCTGGTGATCGGGCCGGTGTTCTTCCCGCAGACGTCGGGTACGGCACAGATGCTGTCGTCCTTCCTGACCTTCGGCATCGCCTTTCTCGCACGGCCGCTGGGTTCGGCGCTGTTCGGCCATTTTGGCGATCGGATCGGGCGCAAATCCACCCTGGTGGCCTCTCTGTTGCTGATGGGCATCTGCACCACCCTCATCGGCGTGCTGCCCGGCTACGCCAGCATCGGCGCCTGGGCACCGATCCTGTTGTGTCTGCTGCGCTTCGGCCAGGGGTTGGGGCTGGGTGGTGAATGGGGCGGCGCCGCGCTGCTCGCCACCGAGAATGCCCCCAAGGGCAAGCGGGCCTGGTTCGGCATGTTTCCTCAACTGGGCCCCTCCATCGGTTTCCTGGCGGCCAACGGGCTGTTCCTGAGCCTGGCCATGGGTCTGGACGACGAACAGTTCCGCTCCTGGGGCTGGCGCATTCCATTCCTGCTCAGCGCCGTGTTGGTGATCGTCGGCCTCTACGTGCGCCTCAAGCTCCATGAAACACCGGTCTTTGCCAAGGCCATGGCTCGCCAGGAACGGGTGAAAGTGCCGTTGGTGGAACTGTTCAGCCAATACTGGGCCCCGACACTGCTGGGCGCGGCGGCGATGGTGGTGTGCTATGCGTTGTTCTATATCTCCACCGTGTTCTCGTTGAGCTATGGCGTAGCCACCCTTGGCTACAGCCGCGAGACGTTCCTCGCCTTGCTTTGCTTTGCCGTGCTGTTCATGGCCGCCGCCACGCCATTGTCGGCCTGGGCCAGCGATCGCTTGGGTCGCAAACCGGTACTGATCGTCGGAGGGGTGCTGGCGATTGCCTCGGGATTTCTCATGGAGCCGCTGCTGACTCACGGTTCGACCTGGGGTGTCGCCCTGTTCCTGTGCATCGAGCTGTTCCTGATGGGCGTGACCTTTGCCCCCATGGGCGCTCTACTGCCAGAGCTGTTTCCCACCCATGTGCGTTATACCGGCGCCTCGGCGGCTTATAACCTGGGCGGCATCGTCGGTGCCTCGGCCGCACCGTTCTTCGCCCAGAAGCTGGTGGCGATGGGCGGCTTGAGCTATGTCGGCGGCTATGTGTCGGCGGCAGCGTTGCTGAGCGTGATCGCCGTGCTGTGCCTGAAGGAAACCCGCCATAACGATTTGAACCAGATCGCCTGAAACCCGCGTGGCGAGGGGCCCACCCCTCGCCCCCCCCTGTCGCCAAACCTGTCACAAACCTGAACACCTTCCAATGAAATAATCGCTAACAGTCCCCGCCCATTGAAACCGTCCTCTACCTGCCCCATCTAAGACGCATATTCCATTGCGCAGGTGCCCCATGAGCGACCAGCACTCTACTGAAGCCACGAACGACTACGCGGATTCCGAACACATCGAACACACCGTTTCCGGCACCGGCCTGGCGCTGCCCGGCCAGAGCCTGCCGGACAAGGTCTACATCATTCCCATCCACAATCGCCCGTTCTTCCCGGCCCAGGTCCTGCCGGTCATCGTCAATGAAGAGCCCTGGGCCGAGACCCTGGAACTGGTGGCCAAGTCCGAACATCATTCCCTGGCGCTGTTCTTCATGGACACGCCCCAGGAAGACCCGCGTCATTTCGACACCTCGGCGCTGCCGCTGTACGGCACCCTGGTCAAGGTGCACCATGCCAGCCGCGAAGCGGGCAAACTGCAATTCGTTGCCCAGGGCCTGACCCGCGTGCGCATCCGTACCTGGCTCAAACATCATCGCCCGCCGTACCTGGTGGAAGTCGAGTACCCGCACCAGCCGAGCGAGCCGACCGACGAGGTCAAGGCCTACGGCATGGCGTTGATCAACGCGATCAAGGAGCTGCTGCCGCTCAATCCGTTGTACAGCGAAGAACTGAAGAACTACCTCAACCGCTTCAGTCCCAACGATCCCTCGCCCTTGACCGACTTTGCCGCCGCCCTCACCTCCGCCACCGGCAATGAATTGCAGGAAGTACTCGACTGCGTCCCCATGCTCAAGCGCATGGAAAAAGTCCTGCCGATGCTGCGCAAGGAAGTGGAAGTCGCGCGGCTGCAAAAAGAGATCTCCGCCGAGGTCAACAGCAAGATCGGCGAACATCAGCGCCAGTTCTTCCTCAAGGAGCAGCTCAAGGTCATCCAGCAGGAACTGGGGCTGACCAAGGACGACCGCAGCGCCGACCTCGAACAGTTCGAGCAACGCCTGGAGAGCAAGGTGCTGCCGGCCCAGGCCAAAAAACGCATCGATGAGGAAATGACCAAGCTGTCGATCCTGGAGACCGGCTCACCGGAATACGCCGTTACCCGTAACTACCTGGATTGGGCCACCTCGGTGCCGTGGGGCGTCTACGGCCAGGACAAGCTCGACCTCAAGCATGCTCGCAAGGTCCTCGACCAGCACCATGCCGGCCTGGACGACATCAAGGACCGCATCCTGGAATTCCTCGCCGTGGGTGCCTACAAGGGTGAGATCAGCGGTTCCATCGTGTTGCTGGTGGGCCCGCCGGGCGTGGGCAAGACCAGCGTGGGCAAGTCCATCGCCGAATCCCTCGGCCGGCCGTTCTACCGTTTCAGCGTCGGCGGCATGCGCGACGAAGCCGAGATCAAGGGTCATCGCCGTACCTACATCGGCGCCCAGCCGGGCAAGCTGGTGCAGGCCCTCAAGGACGTAGAGGTGATGAACCCGGTGATCATGCTCGACGAGATCGACAAGATGGGCCAGAGCTACCAAGGCGATCCGGCCTCGGCCTTGCTGGAAACCCTCGACCCGGAGCAGAACGTCGAATTCCTCGACCATTATCTGGACATGCGCCTGGACCTGTCCAAGGTGCTGTTCGTGTGCACCGCCAACACTCTGGACTCGATCCCCGGCCCGCTGCTGGATCGGATGGAAGTGATTCGCCTGTCCGGCTACATCACCGAGGAAAAAGTCGCCATCGCCAAGCGCCATCTCTGGCCCAAGCAGTTGGCCAAGGCCGGCGTATCCAAGGGCAGCCTGACTATCAGCGACAGCGCCCTCAAGACCCTGATCGACGGTTATGCCCGCGAAGCCGGGGTGCGCCAGTTGGAGAAGCAATTGGGCAAGCTGGTGCGCAAGGCGGTGATGAAGCTGATTGAAGATCCCAAGGCGGTCATCAAGCTCGGGCCGAAAGACCTCGAGGCCTCCCTGGGCAAGCCGGTGTTTCGCAACGAACAAGTGTTGTCCGGCGTTGGAGTGATCACCGGCCTGGCCTGGACCAGCATGGGCGGCGCCACGTTGCCCATCGAAGCGACACGCATCCATACCCTCAATCGTGGCTTCAAGCTCACCGGGCAACTGGGAGAGGTGATGAAGGAATCGGCGGAGATCGCCCACAGCTACGTCAGCTCGCACCTGAAGCAGTTCGGCGGTGACCCGAAGTTCTTCGACGAGGCGTTCGTGCACTTGCATGTACCGGAAGGCGCTACTCCCAAGGATGGCCCGAGCGCCGGCGTGACCATGGCCAGCGCACTGCTGTCCCTGGCCCGCAACCAGCCACCGAAGAAAAGCGTCGCCATGACCGGCGAACTCACTCTCACCGGGCACGTGCTGCCGATTGGCGGCGTGCGGGAAAAAGTGATCGCGGCGCGACGGCAGAAAATCTTCGAGCTGATCCTGCCCGAAGCCAACCGGGGCAACTTCGAAGAACTGCCGGACTACCTCAAGGAAGGTGTCACGGTGCATTTTGCCAAGCGGTTTGCGGATGTGGCGAAGGTGTTGTTCTGAGGGTTTTATAGACGCTGTACCGGCCTCATCGCGAGCAGGCTCGCTCCCACAGGGTTTGGTGTGGATCACAAATGCTGTGAACACCACAAATACCCTGTGGGAGCGGGCTTGCCGGCGAAAACGTCATCAGCCACAACC
The DNA here is from genome assembly GCF_021271205.1 of Pseudomonas uvaldensis. Lineage (GTDB taxonomy): Bacteria > Pseudomonadota > Gammaproteobacteria > Pseudomonadales > Pseudomonadaceae > Aquipseudomonas > Aquipseudomonas uvaldensis. The sequence continues at coordinate 376,135 of NZ_JAIWKS010000003.1, read as the reverse complement.
CCTGCTCACCTGACACACCTGGTAGCATCTTCGGTTATGCTCCCCATTCGTCGTGAACGCCGGAGCCCCTATGTCCCCCACCCGCCTGCTCGTCCCCTTGAGCCTCGTCTTGCTGAGCGCCTGCGCCACGCAGTCGAAACACAACGTGACCGTGGAAAAGCTGAGCGAATGCCCGGTTCGGCTCAACAACGGACAGAACCTGATCCTGAGCCTGCCCAGCAATCCCAGCACCGGTTATCGCTGGGCGGTCCTGGATTCGGCCGGCGGTGTTCTGAAAGCACTGGGCCCCGAGGTATACCGCAACCCGGAGGACGCCGGCATCGTCGGAGCTGCCGGGGTTTCAACCTGGCGCTTCCAGGCATTCAACCCGGGCACCGGCCGGCTGCGCCTGACTTATCAACAGCCCTGGGCCCCTGAAGTGCCGCCCGTGGAGACCTTCGACTGCGCTATCGCGGTGAAATGAGCATGGGCTGGCTGATCCTCGCTCTGATGGGAGCGGCCACCTACCTGTATGGCCTGAGCGTGCATGCCTCGCTGCTGTGCCTGCTGGTCAAGCCGATGCCGGTGTTGGCGCTGCTGGGCTGGCTGCACGACGCGCCGCCCGGCGACTATCGACGTGGGATCAGTCTCGGGCTGATTTTTTCGCTGGCGGGCGATGTACTGCTGGCGTGGCCGGGCGACTTGTTCGTGTTCGGCCTTGGCGCGTTTCTCCTGGCGCACCTGGCCTACCTGAAAGCCTACCTCAGCGATTGCCGCCAGCCCGCATTGCTTACGCTGGCCCTGGCCTTGGGCATCGGCGCGGTGTTGTTGGGGATCCTGATATCCAGCGGCCTCGGGCCGTTGCTGGTTCCAGTGATTGTCTACGGCCTGGCCATCAGCGCCATGCTCTGGCGAGCCCTGGCACGCCTGGGTGGTACGGTACCCAAGCGCTCGGCGTGGCTGGCCGCTGCGGGAGCGCTGGCGTTCGTCTTTTCCGACAGCCTGATCGGCATCGACCGGTTCGTGACCCCCTTCCCCGCTGCGCCTTACCTGATCATCATCAGTTACTGGCTAGGCCAGTGGGGCATCACCGCCTCGGCTTTCCCCCGCAAGTCCTGCCGAACCACTGGCGATAGCGGTCTGTCGGCAAGCTGATCCGTCGCCGTCGCGAGCAAGCTCGCTCCCGCAGCTTTTTTGGTTAAAATGCCGGCCTTTTCACCACCCATGCCGCTGGAATCGCCGTGAGCAAAGAGTCCGACCGCCTATTCGCCCAACCCCTGGCCCAAGTGCCTGACTTCGCGTTCAACGAGGACGTGGTGCGGGTGTTTCCAGACATGATCAAGCGTTCGGTACCAGGCTACCCGACCATTGTCGAAAATCTTGGCGTACTCGCCGCGCAGTTCGCCCAGCCGGGCAGCGTCCTCTATGACTTGGGGGCATCCCTGGGCGCGGTGACCCAGGCGCTGCGCCGCCATGTGCGCACCGACGGTTGTCGGGTGATCGCTGTGGATAACTCGGCGGCCATGGTGGAGCGCTGCCGCGAATACCTCAACGGCCAGAACTCGATGTTCCAGGAGCTGCTGCCGGTGGAACTCATTGAAGGCGACATCCTGGCCCTGGACTTCCAGCCGGCTTCGGTGGTCGCGCTGAACTTCACCCTGCAATTCATTCCGCGGCCGCAGCGCACCGAGCTGCTGAGCCGAATCCGCCAATCCCTGTTGCCCGGTGGCGCCCTGATTCTCTCGGAAAAACTGCGTTTCAACGACCCCGAGGAACACGCCCTGCTCACCGACCTGCACGTGGCGTTCAAGCGTGCCAATGGCTACAGCGAACTGGAAATCGCCCAGAAGCGCAGCGCCATCGAAAATGTCATGAAGCCCGACAGCCTCGAAGAACACCGCGAACGCCTGCTGGCGGCCGGGTTCTCGAAAGTCGTGCCGTGGTTCCAGTGTCTTAACTTCGCCTCGTTGATTGCCCTGCCATGATCGATCTGTCTCCCCTCGCCCGCCGTCTGGCCGGTACCCCCCTGGCCGACTGGGCCGCGACGCTGCAGTCGCAGCTCGATATCAAGATGCATAAAGGCCATGGCGATCTCGAACGCTGGCAGAACGCCCTGGATGCCCTGCCGTCGCTGCAACCGACCCGGATCGACCTGTTGAACAGTCTGACCCTCGACACCGATTGCAGCGATGAAACCCGCGCCCAGATGCGCACCGCCCTGATGGGCCTTTCCCCATGGCGCAAAGGCCCGTTCGATCTGTTCGGCGTGCACGTGGACACCGAATGGCGTTCGGACTGGAAGTGGTCACGGGTGGCACCGCACCTGGACCTCAAGGGCAAGCGCATCCTCGATGTGGGATGCGGCAACGGCTACTACATGTGGCGAATGCTGGGGGCCGGGGCCGACACCGTAATCGGCGTCGACCCCAATTGGCTGTTCTTCTGCCAGTTCCAGGCGGTGCAGCGCTACCTTTCGCAGCCCAACGCCTGGCACCTGCCGTTCCCCTTCGAAGACCTGCCGCCGGACCTCGAAGGCTTCGATACGGTGTTTTCCATGGGCGTGTTCTACCACCGCCGCTCGCCGATCGAGCATTTGCTGGCCTTGAAAGACTGCTTGGTGAAGGGTGGTGAGCTGGTACTGGAAACCCTGGTAATCGAGGGCGACGAGCACCAGGTACTGGTGCCCGAAGACCGCTACGCGCAGATGCGTAACGTCTGGTTCCTGCCGTCGGTTCCAGCCCTGGAGCGCTGGCTGCGCCGGGCCGGGTTCAGCGACGTGCGGTGTGTGGACGTGAGCCTGACCACCGTCGAGGAACAGCGCAGCACGGAGTGGATGAAGTATCAATCACTGAGTGACTTCCTCGACCCCGAGGACCACAGCAAGACCATCGAAGGCCTGCCGGCGCCGATGCGGGCGGTGATTGTGGCGCGTAAATAAATAACCCCAAAACCCTGTTTCAGTCTGCCGGTTTGGCTCTACGCGCCTTGAAAAACTCGCTCAGCACCGTGCTGCATTCCTCAGCCAGTACCCCACCCTCGAACATCACTCGGTGATTCAGGAAACCCTGGCTGAAGAACTGCCCTTGGCTCTGAACGATACCGGCCTTGGGTTCCAGGGCGCCGTAGACGACTCGGGCAATGCGTGAGTGGACGATCAGGCCGGCGCACATGCTGCACGGTTCCAGCGTGACGTAGAGCGTACTGCCGGGCAGGCGATAGTTGCTCACGGCCTGGGCCGCGGCGCGGATGGCGACCATTTCCGCATGGGCACTCGGGTCGTGGCCACTGATCGGGCAATTGAAACCGCGGCCAATGATCTCGCCATCCTGCACCAGCACCGCCCCCACCGGCACCTCGCCCAGGGCCGCACCTTGCGCGGCGAGGGCCAGGGCTTCGCGCATGAAGTCCTGGTCACGACTGCGGTCGATGATCCGGGCGGGACGAATCTGGCGCATCACGCCACCTCGATGGCGGCCATCAGGCCGGTTTCCATGTGATCGATCACGTGGCAGTGGAACATCCATACCCCAGGATTATCCGCCACCAACGCCACCTGTGCCCGCTCGTTCTTGCCCAACAGGTAGGTGTCGGTGAAATACGGCACGACCTTGTGCCGGTTGGACGCGATCACCTTGAAGCTCATTCCGTGCAGATGGATCGGGTGCTGGTACTGGGTCATGTTCTTCAATTCGAAAATGTAACTCTGGCCTTTCTTCAGCGTGGCGATCGGCCGATCAGCGCAGGTCTTGTCGGTAATGTCCCAGGCTTTGCCGTTGATCTGCCACAGACTCGGCGGCTTGCCGTTGTCCACATTGACCGACACCGAACCGACCCACTCGAAATTGAAGTTGAGTTTCTCGGCATTGGCCAGGTCCGGCTCTGACACCGGGTTGGCCGGCAGCGCGGGCGGCCAGGCGGTGGGCGCATCGTTGTTGGGCACCGAACGCAGGGTGCCCAGTCGCACCGGGCCATTGCGCAACGACAGTTCTTGCCCGACCGGTGGTGCCTTGATCGCCAGGCAGATGCGCATGCCCGGGCCGAGCCAGTATTCCTTGCCCAGCGGCCGGGGATCGACGGGATTGCCGTCCAAAGCGTAGATCTGCGCTTCGACACCGGGAATGTTGATGCGGTAGGTCAGCGTGTTGTCCAGGTTGAGCAAGCGTACCCGGGTAATCTGCCCGGCAGGCAGGTCGATCACCGCCTGCGGCACGCCGTTGATCGTCGCCAGACGCCCAGCCGTACCACCACGGGCGGCTTCACGGGGAATGCTGAATTCAACGAACTGACCTTGCTCGTCCACATGCCAGCTCTTGAGGCTCAGGGTCTGCTCGTACTTGAACCCGGTGGGCTCGCGTTCCTCGACGATCAATGGCCCCACCAGCCCCCGCCCGAGCTCTTCGCTGCTGTTGACGTGCGGGTGATACCAATAGCTGCCGGCGTCCGGCACACGGAACTTGTAATCGAAGTATTCCCCCGGCAGCACCGGGAGTTGCGAGACATACGGCACACCGTCCATTTCCAGTGGCAGACGGATGCCGTGCCAATGGATCGTGGTCGCCACCGGCAGGTGGTTGATGAAGCGCACCCGCAGCCACTCGCCTTGGCGCACCCGCAACTCAGTGCCCGGCGCCGACGGGCCGAACGCCCAAGCCTGGGTCTTGTACCCGGCCACCAACTCGACATCCAGGGGCGCCGCGATCAACTCATAGTCATGGCCAGCGTCGGCATCCGCCCGCTTACCCAACCAATACCGCGATGCGCCTCCCGCGCCTACGCCCACGACAACAAGACCGACCAGGCCTCCGAGTATTTGGCGACGGGTGAAGGACATGTACGCAACTACCTCTGAATCCGCGACGGACCGGTGGGCCCGCAAAAGGCGAATACGATACACCTGCACTTGAGAAATATTAAGTGAAGGATTGTCGCGGATAAGTAATGTCAGCTCGCCGGTTTGCGTGCCGTGACGATCCATGCCGCGCCGTCAATCACCACCGACCGTTCGCCGGGGAGACCCGCGAAGGCGGCGCGAACCGCGGCCCAGGCGTGGGCGCGGATGTCGTCGGGCTGATCCGCGAGCACAAGCGACAGCGGGCCACCTTCGAATGCCATCTTCACCGCGTCGTCGATCGCCGCGTCCCGAGTCTCGCCTTGGCCGAACGAGATGGAAGCATCGAAGGGCGCGATAGTGATATCGGTGAAGCCGGCCGCCGTCAGGATGCGCTCCACGCGCCCCCGGTCGCCGAACGAGAATGGGCCGGGCGCTTCGGGACCGGGGGGCGCGGGCAACGGGACAATGTCTTTGATCGCTATCATGGGCAGACGCACCCAATCATTCTCGGCCACGCCGCGCCAGCAGACGAAAGCGACCCGCCCGCCCGGTCGGAGCGCGCGTCGCATATGAGTGAACGCCGCTGTCGGATCGTCGAAAAACATCACGCCGAAACGCGAGAACAGGATGTCGAACGCGCCCTCGGGCAGCTCGTCGCTGCTGGCGTCGGCCACATGGAACAGGACCGGCGTGTCCTGTGGCGCAAGCGCGCGCGCACGACCGATCAACGGCTCGGATATGTCCACGCCCAGCACTTGGCCGCCCGCGCCGACGCGGGCGGCCAGATCCAGACTCGATGCGCCCGCGCCACAGCCGACGTCCAGTACACGCTCACCCGTCGCGGGCACGGCGGCTTCGATCGCGGCCTGGCCGAATGCTGCAAACATGGCGTCGAGCCGGGCCTGGTTGACGGCCCAATACTCTCCGCTTTGGCCATTCCAGTCGGCGACCTGATAGGCTTTTTGCTCTGTCATGACATTTCCTCGTACTGTCCGAGAAGAGAATCTGCGCTTTCAAACCAACATCGATTGCTGAGCGGAGATACCCGCCGTCGCGCCGTGCGCTATTGCCTGGGTGACGGAGGCCATGAGGGGATTGGCGAGATCGCCCGCGGCGTAAATGCCGGGCATGCTGGTTTCGCGGCGCTCGTCGACCTTAAGGGCAATGCCGAAGGGCGTATCCACCGTGGCGAGGCCCAGTGATTCATGCAGCCTCGCGGACGGCGTGTTGCGCGGATGGGCGAACAAGATGTCGACCGCGACAGAAGGGCCGGCGTCGAGCCTGACGGTGGTGTTATGGCTCTCGTTATGGTCGATTTCGGTGATCCGGCCATCGACGACAGGGACGCCGCGACGCGCCAGATCGGCCCGAACGTCGGGTGGCATGTCATGCCCATTGGCAAAGACCGTCAATGTGTCGGTCCAGTCGTGGTACAGCCTGACGTAAGTGTGCGACTGCGGGCCGGACCAGACGAGGCCCCAATGCCTGCCGGCAACTTCAAAGCCATCGCAATAGGGGCAGGGCACGATGGAGGAGCCCCAGCCGTCGGCAAAGCCGGAAACTTCAGGCATCTGGTCGACGACGCCATAGCTCAGGATCAAACGACGCGCCCTGAGGCTTTCGCCATCGCCAGTGAGCACGGAAAAATCGTCGATGGCGCCGGAGACGCTCTCGGCCCGGGCATTGACCAATTGGACCGTGGGGTAGCGCGCCAGCTGCTGTCGCGCCTCGGCCAGGATCTCCAGCGGTGACTTGTGATCGTGGCCGAGCAGGCCATGCGAATGGTCGGCGAAGCGATTACGCGGCAGTCCGGTGTCGAGAACGGTGACCTTGCGTCGGGCACGGCCGAGCTGCAAGGCGGCGGCAAGACCGGCAAAGCTGCCGCCGATAATGATGACGTCATTCATGGTGATGGGCTCCGCGCTGTGGACAAAGGGAGATTGGCTTGCAGCTTTAAGATACTTTGAAGTACCATAATCCAAGGATTACGATACTGTCAAGTACTGGAATTTTATGACTGAAAACAGCCAGAACCGGCGCGGCCGGCCCGTCAACGAGGCGCTTGGCCAGACGATCATCGACGCCGCGTTCGAACTTTTCGTGGAATTGGGGTTTCAGGCGACGACCATGGACAAAGTCGCCCAGCGGGCGAAGATATCCAAGCTAAGCATCTACCGGCACTTCGAGAACAAGGAGGCGCTGTTCAGCGCGGCCATCGCGACCCGCTGCCATCAGTTTGCACCACAGGCCCTTTTTGAAGGCGTCGACGGTTCGGCCGAAGACCAACTCATGGCGGTGGGATCAACCCTGCTTCGCACGCTGTTGAACCCGGACGTGCGCAGTGTCGAAGCCATGATCATGGCCGACAAGACGAACCAAGCGTCGTTAAGCAAACGCCAGTACGAAGCCGGCCCCGCCTATGTCATTGCCCAGATCGAAATCCTGTTGCGTCAGTTGCATGCGAAGGCGATTTTGAATGTGCCCGATCCTCGCCAGTCCGCCCGCTTGTTTGCCGCACTGATCAAAGGATCCGATCTCTTGAACATCGCCCGCTTCGATGAAGCGAGAGCAGAGGACGATAACGAAATCGAATCCTACTGCCGGTCGGCCGTCGCCATGTTTATCGCCGCACACGCGACGCGAGCTGCCGACAATCAGACAGCGCCAGGCTAAAAATGCAAAAAGCCCGCATTACGCGGGCTTAGAGGTGCTCCTTGCTGCCGGCCTATGCCGGAGGCAGGATCATTCCCACTCAATCGTCGCAGGCGGCTTGCTCGACACGTCATACGTCACGCGGGAGATGCCGTCGATCTCATTGATGATCCGCCCGGAAACAGTCTCCAGCAGCTCGTACGGCAGATGCGCCCAGCGGGCGGTCATGAAGTCGATGGTTTCCACGGCACGCAGGGCCACGACCCAGGCGTAACGGCGGCCATCGCCCACCACGCCGACCGATTTCACCGGCTGGAACACCACGAATGCCTGGCTGACCTTGTGGTACCAGTCGGCCTTGCGCAGTTCTTCGATGAAGATGTGGTCGGCGCGACGCAGCAGGTCGGCGTATTCCTTCTTCACTTCACCGAGAATCCGCACGCCCAGGCCTGGGCCGGGGAATGGGTGGCGGTAGACCATGTCGTACGGCAGGCCCAGTTCCAGGCCCAGGCGACGGACTTCGTCCTTGAACAGCTCGCGCAGCGGCTCGACCAGCTTGAGGTTCATTTCTTCCGGCAGGCCACCGACGTTGTGGTGAGACTTGATCACGTGGGCCTTGCCGCTCTTGGCGCCAGCCGACTCGATCACGTCGGGGTAGATGGTGCCTTGGGCCAGGTACTTGATGTTGTCCAGCTTGCAAGATTCGGCGTCGAACACGTCGATGAAGGTCCGGCCGATGATCTTGCGCTTCTTCTCCGGGTCGGACTCGCCGGCCAGGTTGGCCAGGAACTGTTCCTCGGCGTTGGCGCGGATCACCTTGACGCCCATGTTCTCGGCGAACATGGCCATCACTTGCTCGCCTTCGTGCAGGCGCAGCAGGCCGTTGTCGACAAAAACGCAGGTCAGCTGATCACCGATGGCCTTGTGCAGCAGCGCGGCAACCACCGAAGAGTCGACGCCGCCGGACAAGCCCAGCAGCACGTTGTCGGTACCGACTTGGGCGCGGATGCTGGCGATGGCGTCTTCAGCAATGTGCGACGGCGTCCACAGGGCTTCGCAACCACAGATATCGAGGATAAAGCGCGACAGGATGCGGCCGCCCTGCTTGGTGTGGGTCACCTCGGGATGGAACTGCACGCCGTAGTACCGGCGATCATCGTTGAACATGCCGGCGATCGGGCAGCTCGGGGTGCTGGCCAGGATATGGAAGTCTTCCGGCATCTTGGTGACCTTGTCACCATGGCTCATCCACACGTCCAGGCCGAACAGGCCGTCGGCGTCGATGTGGTCTTCGATACCGTCCAGCAGGCGGCTCTTGCCGACCACGTCGACACGGGCATAACCGAACTCACGCAGGTCGGACCCTTCTACTTTGCCGCCCAGTTGCTCGGCCATGGTCTGCATGCCGTAGCAGATGCCGAAGACCGGCACGCCCAGGTCGAACACCGCTTGCGGGCAACGCGGGCTGTTGGCTTCGTGCACGGACTCGGGGCCGCCGGCGAGGATGACGCCTTTGGGCGCGAATTCGCGAATCGCTTCATCATCCATGTCGAACGGATGCAGTTCGCAGTACACGCCGATTTCACGCACGCGGCGGGCAATCAGTTGGGTGTACTGGGAACCGAAGTCGAGGATCAGGATGCGGTGAGCGTGAATGTCGAGGGCCATGACTCATTCTCATGTAGGGAATCAGAAACAACTCGGGGCTGAATGAACAGCCCCGGTGATTACGTTTTTGCTGAAGGCCTTAACCTACGCGGTAGTTCGGCGCTTCCTTGGTGATCTGCACGTCGTGGACATGGGACTCGGCCATGCCGGCACCGGTGATGCGTACGAACTCAGGCTTGGTGCGCATTTCTTCGATGTTGGCGCTACCGGTGTAGCCCATGGAAGAACGCAGGCCGCCCATCAACTGGTGGATGATGGCGGTCAGGGTGCCTTTGTACGGTACGCGACCTTCGATGCCTTCCGGTACCAGCTTCTCGGCCCCCGCGGAGGAGTCCTGGAAGTAGCGGTCGGAAGAGCCCTGGGCCTGGGACATCGCGCCCAGCGAGCCCATGCCGCGGTAAGCCTTGTAGCTGCGCCCCTGGAACAGTTCGATCTCGCCTGGTGCCTCTTCGGTACCGGCGAACATGGAACCCATCATCACGCTGTAGGCACCGGCCACGATGGCCTTGGACAGGTCACCGGAGAAACGGATGCCACCGTCGGCAATCAACGGGATGCCAGTGCCTTCAAGGGCTGCGGCGACGTTGGCAATGGCGCTGATCTGCGGCACGCCGACACCGGCGACGATACGGGTGGTGCAGATCGAGCCAGGGCCGATACCGACCTTGACCGCGTCGGCGCCGGCTTCGGCCAGTGCCTTGGCAGCGGCGCCGGTGGCGATGTTGCCGCCGATCACCTGCACGTCAGGGAAGTTCTGCTTGACCCAGCGAACGCGGTCGATCACACCTTTGGAATGACCGTGGGCGGTATCGACGACAACCACGTCCACGCCGGCATTGACCAGAGCGGCGACGCGATCACCGGTGTCCTTGCCGGTGCCGACTGCGGCACCGACGCGCAGGCGACCTTGGTCGTCTTTGCTGGCCAGCGGGTAGGCCTTGGCTTTTTCGATGTCGTTGACGGTCATCATGCCCTTTAGGGTGAATTTGTCATCGACGATCAGCACACGCTCGATGCGGTGCTTGTGCAGCAATTCACGGACTTCGTCCTTGCTGGTGCCTTCCTTGACCGTGACCAGGCGCTCTTTCGGCGTCATGACCTGGCGGACGGTGGCGTCCAGGCGATTCTCGAAACGCACGTCGCGGGAGGTGACGATGCCGACCAGGTCGCCATCGTGCAGCACCGGAACGCCGGAGATGTTGTGCATGCGGGTCAGTTCGAACAGATCGCGCACCGTGGCATCAGCCTCGATGGTGATCGGATCCTTGACTACGCCAGCCTCGAACCGCTTGACCTTGCGCACTTCGGCGGCCTGCTGTTCGATGGTCATGTTCTTGTGGATGATACCGATACCGCCTTCCTGGGCCATGGCGATGGCCAGACGGGCTTCGGTCACGGTGTCCATGGCGGCGGAAACCAGTGGGATATTCAGCTCGATGCCACGGGTAAGACGGGTTTTGAGACTGACTTCGTTAGGCAGCACCTCGGAATAACCGGGCACTAGGAGAATGTCGTCGAAGGTCAGGGCTTCTTGGCTGATACGCAGCATCGCGGGGGCTCCCGAGCGGGAAAATGGAAGCGCGCCATTATACTCATGCACCCCGCCGGGCTCAATGTAAAACTCTCTCTATTATTAGCGGGCTGATTGATGGGCTGGAACACCACCTGGCTACCTGCTTACATCACTGTGGGTGTAACCAATCGCTCTACAGCTCCACCCGCACCCAACTCACCGGCTGATCCAGCCAATCGGCAAATTCATCCAGAAACGCTTGCTTGAACCCCGCCTCCAGCCAGTTGTTGAAAATGAACCCCAGGTTCGAAAAGGCGCACGGTTGCAAGAACAGGAACCCATTAATATCGTCTTCATGACCGCATTCAGGGCAGATGAAATTGTCGGTGCGGCCCGGCATCCAGTCTTCCAGGCTTTCGAACAGCGCCTCGCCGATTTCCTTGCGGCATTCGGGGCAACCGGCTTCTTCGAGAAAACCCTTGGCCGGTGTATAGATGCAGCGCTTGGTGATGATCTCCAGACCATTGATCGCGCCGCCGAACGGCAAGACGTCGGGATGCAGGACTACCTCGCGGGCACCCGGGGCGATGGCATGGCCCATGCGATTGCCGGTGCGTCCGCACGTGGTCAGTTGTTCCTCGACGATATTCTTGCGCACCAACCAGCGAAGGATGGCCCGGGCCCGAGGTTCGTGGACCGGCAGCGTGGAAATTCTCGGAACGATGATGCTTTGCGAATTCATGGTACGGCCTGGCGGTATGCGTTGCGGTGCGATGGGAGGCCGGCAGCTTAATCCCTGGCCGAGCCAGGTCAAGCGCTCAGGTATCGCATGATCAAGGCGATGCCGCTGGCGAGAACCAGCCAGGTTACCAGACGCACGAACGCCTCGCGGGACATCCTCATGGTCAAGTGACGCCCTATCCACAAACCCAGCGCCATGGCCGGCAACAAACACAGCGCCAGTAGCAACAAGGGTAGTTCGGCATACACGCCTGCGACAGCGAACAGACTCAGCCGCACCACGGTGCTGCAGCTGATCAGCGCACTTTGAGTGGCGCGTGCAGGCTCCTTGGGCAGCCGACTGTTCAGGTAGATGGCATACAAGAAGCCACCGCTGCCGAACAAGGCTCCGAACAATCCGCCCACCGTGCCCATCGGAATCGCCCACAGGGCCGACAGTTGCGCGGGCCGGGCCTTTATCCACAGGCTGTAGATCGCATAGGCACTGATGAACAGGCCCATCAACAATAGCAACAGATCGGACTTGAGGTTGAGCAGGAAAATCACCCCCAGGGTGCAGCCCACCGCCATGCATGGCAATAGCCGAAGCAGCTCCGGCCGGGCCACATCCCGGCGTGAAGGCAGCAGGTTGCCGAACGCGGCGACAAAGTCCAGCAGCACCAGCAGCGGCACGATCTTCGACAACGGCATGAACAGCAACAGGATCGGCGCGGCCACCAGTGCCGTACCGAACCCGGCGATGCCGAACACGATGTAAGCCAGGGCAATGGCGAGGCCGATGACCAGCCAATCCATTGGAGCGAAGGCCCACTGGCCCAACCACGGCAGAAGATTCATCCGGCACTTCCTTGCTGACGAAGCGGCGACTTTAGCCAGAGGTCAGTGGCTTATCCAGCATTTATGATGGCTGTACCGTCGCTTTCGCGAGCAAGCCCGCTCCCACAGGATCGACACTGTACGGGTGGGAGCGGGCTTGCTCGCGAAGAGGACGACTCGGTCTAATTGTCTCGACACATGGAGCTTGAGCCACAAATGCCCTTATCATGCCGCCCATGATTAAAGATCCCTTTGCCCGACTGGGCCTGGACCGCGAGGTCCTGACTGTCAGCCAGCTCAACGGCCGTGCGCGGGTGTTGCTTGAAGACGTGTTCAGCAACATCTGGGTCGAGGGCGAGATTTCCAACCTGGCCCGGCCGGCCTCCGGCCATGTGTATTTCACCCTCAAGGACAGCGGCGCCCAGGTGCGTTGCGCACTGTTCCGGCAGAACGCCGCGCGGGTACGCCAGGCGTTGAAGGACGGGCTGGCCGTCAAGGTGCGCGGCAAGGTCTCGCTGTTCGAGGGCCGTGGCGACTATCAACTGATCCTCGACACCGTGGAGCCGGCCGGCGATGGCGCCCTGCGCCTGGCCTTCGATGCCCTGAAGGAAAAACTCAGTGCCGAGGGCCTGTTCAGCGCCGAGCGTAAAGTCCCATTGCCGGCCCATCCGCAACGTATCGGCATCATCAGCTCGCCCACCGGTGCGGTAATCCGCGACATCATCAGCGTCTTCCGCCGCCGCGCGCCGCAAATCTCTCTGACGCTGATCCCTACCGCCGTCCAGGGCCGCGAGGCCACTGCACAGATCGTCCGCGCCTTGAAATTGGCAGACGCCCGGGGCTTCGATGCGCTGATCCTGGCCCGGGGCGGCGGTTCGCTGGAAGACCTGTGGTGCTTCAACGAGGAAGCCGTGGCTCGGGCGGTGGATGCCTGCGTCACGCCCATCGTCAGCGCCGTCGGTCATGAAACCGACGTGTCCATCAGTGATTTCGTCGCCGACATGCGTGCTCCCACGCCCTCCGCCGCCGCTGAATTGCTTGCGCCGGATGCCGGCGATCTGGTGCGCCGGGTCGAAAGCCTGCACCGCCGATTGGTGATGCGCATGCGCGACCGCCTGATGCGCGATCAACTGCGCCTCGAAGGCCTCATGCGACGCCTGCGCCATCCGGGCGAGCGCCTGCGCCAGCAGGCCCAGCGCCTCGACGACCTGGACATGCGTCTGCGCCGGGCCTTCGAGCGCAGCCTCGATACCCGCCGCGAACGACTGATCCGTCTGGAAACCCGCCTGGCCGGACAACATCCCGGTCGACAACTGGCGTTGCTGCGCCATCGCCTGGACAGCCTCGCCACCCGCCTGCCCCGCGCCATGAATGAAGGCCTGAAAGCGCGGCGCCTGCAATTGCAGAACCAGATGCAGACCCTGCACATCGTCAGCCCCCTGGCGACCCTCGGCCGGGGCTACAGCATTCTGCTGGACGAACGTGGTCACGCGATCCGTAGCGCTGGTCAGACCCAGACCGGCCAGCGCTTGACCGCCCGTCTCGGCAAAGGCGAACTGCTGGTGCGCGTCGAAGACAACCACCTGACTCCCGTCACCCTTTCTTTACTGGATTGATCGATGTCGCGATTCCTGGCGCCACTGCTGTTGCTTTGCCTGACCTTCAACGCCCACGCCGACAGCTACATCACCCGCCTGTTGAACAAACCGGTACCCGGCGGCGTGGCCGTGGTCGATCTGGGCAATGCGCCCCAGGCGCCGAAAGCCACTTACCTGGGCAAGCCGTTGCTGGTGGTCAAGGAACAGCAAAACTGGCTGGCGATTGTCGGCATTCCGCTGACGGTCCAGCCCGGCACCCAGCAGATCAAGAGTGGCGGCAGCACCCAGCCATTCGTGGTCGGCTATAAAAAGTATCCTGAGCAGCACATCACGTTGAAGAACAAGCGCCAGGTCAACCCGAACCCGGCGGACCTCAAGCGCATCGACGCCGAAATGGCCGTGCAGTTGAAGGCCTACCGCAGCTTCAGCCCGAACATCCCGAGCAACCTACTGCTGGACAAACCGGTGGATGGCCCGCTGTCGAGCAAGTTCGGCGTGCGCCGCTTCTTCAACGGTGAAGAGCGCAACCCCCATGCCGGCCTAGACTTCGCCGTCCCCGCCGGTACGCCGATCAAGACACCGGCAGCTGGCAAGGTGATCCTCACCGGCAATTTCTTCTTCAATGGCAATACCGTGTTCGTCGACCACGGCCAGGGTTTCATCAGCATGTTCTGCCACATGTCGAAGATCGACGTTAAAGTCGGCCAACAACTGGCACGAGGCGCGGTGGTGGGCAAGGTCGGCTCCACCGGTCGGGCGACGGGGCCGCATATGCATTGGAATGTCAGCCTGAACGATGCGCGGGTGGATCCGGCGATTTTCATTGGGGCGTTTCAGCCCTGAAGAATTGTGGTACGGCTACTGGCCTCGTCGCGAGCAAGCCCGCTCCCACAAAGATCAACACTGCACCTGTGGGAGCGGGCTTGCTCGCGAAGGCTTCAGCTGTATCACCCGATACTCAAGGATTGCCAAGCCAGAAACATCGACGCAATAAAACTACAATTCCCGCCGGAATACGCGATTAAATCTCGCCAAACCTTCCCAAAGCAAAACTTCTCTCAATTTTTCCCGACTGCTTGCGATCCTTCCCCCACGCGGTTAGGGTTGAGGGCATGAAAACCTCTCACACCCTCATCCAGCTTCGCCAGCACCGCAGTCTGTGCCTCGTCAGCGCACGACTGCCGGGCTGACTCGCGTCACCTCGTCCAGGCTGTGAAGCCACCCCTTCGAACCACCGGCAGGCCGCCTTTTTCCGGCCACGATAATAAAGGATTCCGCTCATGAGCATGCTCAAAGACCCGTCTTCCAAATACCGTGCGTTCCCGACCATCAACCTGCCGGATCGCACCTGGCCGTCGAAGACCATCACTACCGCGCCGATCTGGTGCAGTTCAGACCTGCGTGACGGCAACCAATCGCTGATCGAGCCGATGGACGCGGTCAAGAAGCTGCGCTTCTGGAAAACCCTGGTCGCCGTTGGCGTCAAGGAAATCGAAGCGTCATTCCCAGCCGCTTCGCAGACCGACTTCGACTTCGTGCGCACCCTCATCGAGGAAGGCCACATCCCAGACGACACCACCATCCAGGTGCTGACCCAGGCCCGTGAAGACCTGATCGCCCGTACCTTCGAATCCCTGCGCGGCGCGAAGAAAGCCATCGTTCACCTCTACAACGCCACCAGCCCATCGTTCCGCCGTATCGTGTTCAACCAGGACAAGGAAGGCGTGAAGGAAATCGCGGTGAACGCGGCCAAGCTGTTCGTCAAATACGCCGCCCAGCAGCCGGAAACCCAATGGCAGTTCGAGTACTCGCCGGAGACCTTCAGCGCCACTGAGCTGGAGTTCGCCAAGGAAGTCTGCGACGCCGTGATCGAAGTGTGGAACCCGACGCCCGAGCGCAAGGTGATCCTCAACCTGCCGGCCACCGTGGAAGTCGCCACCCCGAACGTCTACGCCGACCAGATCGAGTGGTTCCACCGCAACATCAACCGCCGTGACAGCGTGCTCATCAGCCTGCACACCCACAACGACCGTGGCACCGGCGTAGCCGCCACCGAGCTGGGCCTGATGGCCGGCGCCGACCGTGTCGAAGGCTGCCTGTTCGGCAACGGCGAGCGCACCGGCAACGTCGACCTGGTGACCGTGGCCCTGAACCTCTACACCCAGGGCGTCGACCCTGAACTCGACTTCTCCGACATCGACGGCGTGCGCAAAGTGGTCGAAGAGTGCAACCAGATTCCGGTCCACCCACGTCATCCATACGTTGGTGACCTGGTCCACACCGCGTTCTCCGGCTCTCACCAGGACGCTATCCGCAAGGGCTTCGCCCAGCAGAAACCGGACGCTCTCTGGGAAGTGCCGTACCTGCCGATCGACCCGGCCGACATCGGCCGCAGTTACGAGGCGGTGATTCGCGTCAACAGCCAGTCGGGCAAGGGCGGCATCGCCTACCTGCTGGAGCAGGAATACGGCATCAGCCTGCCACGTCGCATGCAGATCGAATTCAGCCAGGTGGTGCAACGCGAAACCGATCGCCTGGGCCTGGAGATGACTGCCCAGCAGATCCACAGCCTGCTGCAACGCGAGTATCTGCAAGCCAACACCCCGTATGCGCTGGTCAGCCATCGCCTGCAGGAAGAAAACGGCCACAGCGCCGTGGAAGTGGAAGTGGCCAGCAAAGGCCAGGGCGAAACCAACCTGCACTGGCGCGGCAAGGGCAACGGTGCGCTGGAAGCCCTGGTGGCCGGCCTGCCGATTCCCGTGGAAATCATGGACTACAACGAACACGCCATCGGCGCCGGCACCAACGCCAAGGCGGCGGCGTACATCGAACTGCGCGTCAACGGCGAGCGTCCGGTGCACGGCGTGGGCATCGATGAAAACATCACCACCGCCAGCTTCAAGGCGCTGTTCAGTGCACTGAACCGTTCGCTGAGCCAGCCTGAGGCCAAAGCGGCTTGATCCATCGTTGAGATGCAAAAAGGCCCCTAGGTGCGAACCTTGGGGCCTTTTGTTTGGCCGGTAGTTTTATGCTGATTGTTCTGGCCTCTTCGCGGGCAAGCCCGCTCCCACATGGGATTTGTGATGATCACGGATCCACTGTGGGAGCGGGCTTGCTCGCGAAAGGGCTCTACCAGACGACAAGCATCTCAGGCGTGGGTATCAACCCCAACCGTCATAGCCTGCAACAACGCGCCGCGCAGGGTCTGCAAGGCAGCCTGGGTGCCCATGATCTGGGTCTGGATAGCCATTGCCTGCTGAGCCTTCTGCTCTTCACTGGCCTGGCTCTTCTGCACGCGGGCCAACTGCGCTTGCTGTTGGGCCAACAGCTTTTCGGTCTGCTCGATCTGCTTCTTGATCTGCTCGATGATATCCACCCCCTTGCTGGCGGGTGCACCGGCGACGTTGGCGCCGCTGGTATCGACCTTCAGTGACGTTTCCTTTTCGCTGCCGGCCTTCGTCGATGCAGTCGTATCGTCAGTCGCCCCTTTGATCGAGACTTTAGGCGTCGACATCGCGTAAGGGCTAGCAATCGTTGCGCTGATAGTGGTCATAGGTGTTCTCCTTGGCTGCCCGTTTATCGGCCTGCCCTGACACTTCTTGAGGGCTGAATCGTTTCAATCAGATGAATTCGAATCGGTCGGCATCCAGGTTCGCCGGGAAACGCGTGCGATACGCCGCCAGATCCGCCGCATTCAGACTCACCATGAATACGCCGTCGGCCTCCCCTACGCTGAGCAAGGTTTCGCCCTGGAAATCCAGCACCTGGCTATCACCGGCGTAGGCGAAACCCTTGCCGTCGGTGCCGATGCGGTTCACCGCCGCCACATAACACAGGTTTTCGATGGCCCGTGCCGGCAGCAGGCGGTTCCAATGCAGGCGCCGGGCGCCCGGCCAGTTGGCTGTGTACAACAGCAGGTCGGTGTCCTCGGCGTCACGACTCCAGGCCGGGAAACGCAGGTCGTAGCAAATCAGCGGGCGAACCCTCCAGCCCTTGAGCTCGAACAGCACCTGGCGGTCGCCCGGCGTGTAGTGGTTGTGCTCGCCGGCCATGCGGAACAGATGACGTTTGTCGTAATGCAGCACTTCGCCGTCCGGTCGGGCCCAGAGCAGGCGATTGCGGTGGCTGCCGTCGGCGGCCTGGACGATCAGGCTGCCGGTGATCACCGCGTCCAGCCGCGATGCCTGGGTCCGGAGCCACACGCTGGTGGGCCCCTGCTCCGGCTCCGCGAGCGCCTCGGACTCCATGGAGAAACCGGTGGTGAACATCTCCGGCAGGATGATCAAGTCCGCGCCGCTTGCCTGTTCCAGCAAGCCGTCGAAATGTTCGAGGTTGGCCTCGCGGTCATGCCACGCCAGGGTGGTCTGGATCAACGCCACATTGAGATTGGGCAACGCACTCAGATCAC
Source organism: Pseudomonas uvaldensis (assembly GCF_021271205.1). GTDB lineage: Bacteria > Pseudomonadota > Gammaproteobacteria > Pseudomonadales > Pseudomonadaceae > Aquipseudomonas > Aquipseudomonas uvaldensis. Next base: position 357,929 of record NZ_JAIWKS010000003.1, on the reverse strand, counting down.
GCATAGCTTTTGCGCCGCTTCGCGCAGCGTCTCCTCACGTTTGGCAAAGCACAGCCGCACCAGGCGCTGGCCTTGAGGTGGGTTCTGGTAGAACACCGACACCGGAATCGCCGCCACACCGTGCTCGCGGGTCATCCAGACTGCCATGTCGACGTCGTTCAGGTCCGGGCGGATCCGGGAGTAGTCCACCAACTGGAAATAAGTGCCGGCCACCCGCTTGAAGCTGAAACGCGACGGGGCCAGCAGATCGCAAAACAGGTCGCGCTTGGCCTGGTAGAAGCCGGGCAATTGTTCGACATGTTCCGGATGATCGGCCATGTAGTCGGCCAAGGCATACTGCAAGGGCGTGACGCCGCAGAAGCTGACGTACTGGTGCACTTTGCGCAGCTCGGCCGTCAGGGCCGGTGGCGCCACGACGTAGCCGGTCTTCCAGCCGGTGACGTGATAGGTCTTGCCGAACGAACTGATCACGAAAGCCCGCTGATACAGCTCCTCATGGGCCAGGACGCTGACATGGGGCACGCCGTCGAACACCAGGTGTTCATAGACCTCGTCGCTGACCAGATAGATGTCGCGATCACGGATCAGCGCTGCCAACTGGTCCAGTTCGGCGCGGCTGATCAGGGCGCCACTGGGGTTGTGCGGCGTGTTGAGAATGATCATGCGCGTACGCGGGCTGAGGGCTTCGCCGAGCTTCTGGAAATCGATGGCAAAGTCATCCAGGCCCAGTTGAACGTGCACGCAACGCCCACCGGCCAGTTGGACGGCGGGTTCGTAACTGTCATAGCTGGGATCGAATACGATCACTTCGTCGCCGCTTTGGACCACCGCCGCGATGGCGCAGAAAATCGCCTGGGTCGCGCCAGGGGTCACGGTGACTTCCTGATCGGCATCGACACCGGCACCGTAGCTGCGGGCAATCTTCGCCGCGATCTGCTGACGCAGGGTCGGCAGGCCGGTCATGGGTGAGTACTGGTTATGGCCTTGAGCGATATGCCGGCCCACCGCATCGCGCAAGGCCTGCGGGCCATCGAAGTCGGGAAAGCCTTGGGACAGGTTCAGCGCACCGGTCTGTGCGGCAAGCTGGGACATCTGGGTGAAAATCGTGATACCGACATTCGGCAACTTGCTGGTGATCATCAAGGCTTCTCTGCGTCTGCACCCGGCTCTGGCGCGGCGCGGGAGAGGTCGAGGATAGCCCAATCGCCGGGCATGAAAAAGGGTGCCGGTGGGCACCCTTTTTCATGCCACTGTCACACATGGTGCAAGTGCGTCCTGTGGGAGCAAGGCTTGCCCGCGATAGCCACACCGCGGTGCAATAGTTGGACCGCGTCATCGTTCATCGCGGGCAAGCCTTGCTCCCACAGCATTGCTCCCACATCCTCACTCCAACAGGCCTTGCTGCCACAGGGGGATCGGCGCAGGCTTTCGATCAGCGCTTGTCCCGGCGCTTCTTCTCGGCCTTCTTGTGGTGGGACATCAAGCGGCGCTTCTTGTTGACCTGACGGTCGGTGAGCGTGTTCTTGTTGCCTTCGTACGGGTTCTCGCCGCCCTTGAACTCGATGCGGATCGGCGTGCCGACCAACTTCAGGACGCGGCGATAGGTGTTCTCCAGGTAACGCACGTACGACTTGGGCACCTTCTCGATCTGGTTGCCGTGGATCACGATGATCGGCGGGTTGGCGCCGCCCAAGTGAGCGTAGCGCAGCTTGATCCGGCGGTTGTTGACCATCGGTGGCGCGTGCTCGCTGACCGCATCTTCCAGGATCTGGGTCAGGCGATTGGTCGGCCAGCGGGTAACCGCCGACTTGAACGAGTTCTGCACCGACGCGTAGAGGTTGCCCACGCCTGTGCCGTGCAACGCCGAGATGAAATGGATATCGGCGAAGTCGACGAAAAACAGCCGGCGCTGCAATTCGACCTTCACGTAATCGCGTTCGCTCGGGGTCATGCCGTCCCACTTGTTGATGGCGATGACCAGCGCACGCCCGGCTTCCAGGGCAAAACCCAGCAGGTTCAGGTCGTGATCGACCACGCCTTCGCGGGCGTCCATCACGAAGATCACCACGTTGGCGTCCTTGATGGCCTGCAGCGTCTTGACCACGGAGAACTTCTCGACTTCTTCGTGGATCTTGCCGCGCTTGCGCACACCGGCGGTGTCGATCAGCGTGTACTTCTCGTCGTTACGCTCGAACGGGATGTAGATACTGTCGCGGGTGGTGCCGGGCTGGTCGTACACGATAACCCGGTCTTCGCCGAGCATGCGGTTGACCAGCGTCGACTTGCCCACGTTCGGGCGGCCGATGATCGCGATCTTGATCCCGTCCTTTTCGCTCGGGCCCGGAATGCGCTTGGCTTCCTCGCCTTCGGCAACGATTTCTTCCTCGCCCTCTTCGGGCTCGTCTTCATCGTCTTTCGGGAAATCCGCCAGGGCAACTTCCAGCAACTGGCTGATACCGCGACCGTGGGCACCGGCAATCGGAATCGCCTGGCCCATGCCCAATGGCGCGAACTCGGCGCGGGCCATGTCCGGGTCAATGTTGTCGACCTTGTTGGCGACCACATGGGAGCGCTTGTTACGTTTGCGCAAATGCTCGGCGATCATCTGGTCGGCAGCGGTAAAACCGGCCTTGGCGTCTACCAGGAACAGCACAACATCCGCTTCTTCAATGGCCAGCAGCGATTGCTCGGCCATTTTCTCGTCCATACCGTGTTCGTCACCGGAGATGCCGCCGGTGTCGATCAGAATGTAGGTACGCCCTTGCCACTTGGCCTCACCGTACTGGCGATCACGGGTCAGACCGGACAAGTCGCCGACAATGGCGTCGCGAGTCCTGGTCAGGCGATTGAACAAGGTGGACTTGCCGACGTTCGGTCGGCCCACCAGGGCGATTACGGGAACCATGCGGCTCTCCACTTCGTTATTTCAGAAAATACAAAAGCCGCTGCGAGGCAGCGGCTGGTGCTCAGGTGAAGCCGCCTGGGGAATTTATCCCCAAGCATAGTCTTACTTGATGGTCAGGGCTTCCAGTTTGCCGCTGTTGCCATACACATAGATCATGTTGCCTGCCACCAGCGGACGGGCACGCAGGCCGTCGCTGTCGATGCGCTCGCGGCCGACGAAACGGCCGTCCACCTGGCTCAGCAGGTGCAGGTAACCTTCCAGGTCACCCACAGCCACGTAGCTGGAGAACACTTCCGGGGCCGACAACTGGCGACGGGCCAGGGAATCGTTGCTCCACAGTGCGGTGGTGGAACGCTCGTCGACGCCTTCAACCGTACCCGAGGACAGGCTCACGTAGACGCTGCCGAAACCCTGGGCGACGCCGGCGTAGCTGGACGCATCGCGCTGCCACAACGGGCGGCCGGTTTCCAGGTCCAGTGCCGCGACGCGGCCCTGATAACTGGCGACGTACAGCGTGCCACCGGACAGCAGCAGGCCGCCGTCGATGTCGACCACGCGCTCCAGCTCCGAACGACCTTGCGGGATAGCAACACGTTGTTCCCACACCGGCACGCCGTTGGAGATATCCAGGGCGACCACTTTACCGGTGGACAACCCGGCTACCGCGAGACGGTTGGTGACAACCGGCGCGCTGGTGCCCCGCAGGGTCAGTACCGCTGGAGTGCTGTCATACACCCAGCGCTGGTTGCCGCTGGCGGCATCCAGGCCGATCAGGCGGTCATCCTGGGTCTGGACCACCACCACGTCACCGTTGGTGGCCGGCGGTGCGAGCACTTCGCTGGTCACGCGGGCACGCCATTTTTCTTCACCGCTGCTGGCGTCCAGGGCGACGATCTCTCCCTTGAGGGTGCCGATCATGACCAGCCCATAGCCCACGCCAACGGCGCCGGACACAGGCAGCTCAAGGTCCTTCTCCCACTTCACGTCGCCGTTCAGGCGATCCATTGCCATGACCACGCCCGTGACGTCGCCGGCATAGAGGGTGTCGCCGTCGATGGCCGGCACCAGCATGTTGTAGGTTTCGCCCTGGCCATCACCGATGGTGCGGCTCCACTGCTTCTGCAGCACGACTTCTTCTTTGAAGTCGGTCAGTTCGGCCGGCGGCAGTTCTTTCTTGCTGTTGCTGCTGCAACCCGCGGCCAGAATGGCCAGAGCCAGCAATGCTGCATGTTTCCACTGGATCACGTCACGCATCCCCTTTGGCCAGGTCGTCCAGCTTGATTTGCAGGCCACCGACTGCGGCTTCGTCCGACAGCGCAGCCTTGGCTTTTTGGTAGGCCGCATGGGCCTCGTCGGCACGACCCAGTTGCACCAGCAGGTCGCCCTTGAGCTCTTCGCGAGTAGCCAGGAAGGCTTTGTCGGCATCACCGGCAAGCAGCTTCAACGCGTCTTCGGCTTTGTTCTGCGCAGCCAGTACCTGGGCCAGGCGCTGACGCGCCACTTCGCCCAGGGTCGGGTTGGCCGGCTTGTCGACGATGCCCTTGAGCTCGGCGGCGGCGTCATCCAGCTTGCCGCTGTCCACCGCAACCTTGGCCACGAACAGATGGCCATATTGGGCGTAAGCCGTGCCACCGAATTCCTTGTCCAGCTTGCCGGCCAGGTCCGCCACGCGGGCAGCGTCAGGCTTGCCATCCGGGGTCAGCGTGGTTTCCAGCAATTGCTGGTAGAGCATCGAGGCGCCTTGCGACTGGTTGCTCTGGTATTTCTGGTAGGCCTGCCAGCCGAACACGATGACCAGCGCCAACAGGCCGCCAGTGACCAGCGGCTTGCCGTTGCGCGTCCACCAGTCCTTCAAATCCGCCAGCTGTTCATCTTCGGTACTCGACACCCCAATACTCCTTAATCGCTAAATCGGCTGTTTGACAGCTTCAACCCTGCACGACGCAGGTGGCCAGGTGTGCAGCAAGCGCATCCCAGGCAATGCTTTGTTGTTCGCCCTGGCCACGCAGGGGTTTGAAACCTACCACTTGTTGGGCCAGTTCGTCGTCACCCAGGATCAGTGCATACAGCGCACCGCTCTTGTCGGCCTTCTTGAACTGGCTCTTGAAGCTGCCGGCGCCGGCGTTGATCTGCAGGCGCAGGTTGGGCAACTGGTCACGCACCCGCTCGCTCAGGGCCAGGGCCGCCAGTTCCGCCGCTTCGCCGAAGGCGCAGAGGTAGACGTCAACCTGGCGGGCCAGCTCTTCAGGCACCTTGTCCAAGGCTTCGAGCATCAGCACCAGGCGCTCGATACCCATGGCAAAACCCACGCCGGGGGTCGGCTTGCCGCCCATCTGCTCCACCAGCCCGTCGTAGCGGCCGCCAGCGCATACGGTGCCCTGGGCGCCGAGCTTGTCGGTGACCCATTCGAAAACGGTCTTGCTGTAGTAATCCAGGCCACGCACCAGCTTGGGGTTGATCACGTAGGGAATGCCGACAGCGTCGAGACGCGCCTTCAGCCCTTCGAAATGCGCACGGGACTCGTCGTCGAGGTAATCGGCCATCTTCGGCGCATCGGCCAGGATCGCCTGGGTATCGGCATTCTTGGTGTCCAACACGCGCAGTGGGTTGGTCTTGAGGCGGCGCTGGCTGTCTTCGTCGAGCTTGTCCAGGTGCGCGGAGAGAAACTCCACCAGCGCTTCGCGATAGCGAGCGCGGGATTCACTGGTGCCCAGGCTGTTGAGCTCGAGCTTGACCGCGTCACGCAGCCCCAGCTCGCCCCACAGGCGCCAGGTCAGCACGATCAGTTCGGCGTCGATGTCCGGCCCTTCGAGGTTGAACACCTCGAGACCGATCTGGTGGAACTGGCGATACCGGCCTTTCTGCGGGCGCTCGTGACGGAACATCGGGCCGACGTACCAGAGCTTCTGCACCTGACCACCGCCGGTGATGCCATGCTCCAGCACCGCGCGCACGCAGGCCGCCGTACCTTCGGGGCGCAGGGTCAGGGAATCGCCGTTGCGGTCGTCGAAGGTATACATTTCTTTTTCGACGATGTCGGTCACTTCGCCGATGGAGCGCTTGAACAGCTCGGTGAACTCGACGATGGGCATGCGGATCTGGCGATAACCGTAGTTATCCAGCAAACGCGCCACGGTGCCCTCGAAATAGCGCCACAGGGGCGTCTGTTCGGGCAGGATGTCATTCATGCCACGGATGGCTTGCAGGGACTTGCTCACAGAATTTCCTTAGATTCGTTCGATCAGCCGCGTGCGATGACCGCTGCGTCGGCTTCGACCTTTTCGGCCGCCTTCTCGCGGATCAGCTTTTCCAGCTCGTCCACCAGATTGTCATTCGTCAGTTTCTGCGACGGCTTGCCGTCGATGTAAATCAGGTTCGGTGTACCGCCAGTCAGGCCGATATGGGCCTCTTTGGCTTCACCCGGCCCGTTGACCACGCAACCAATCACCGCGACATCCAGCGGCACCAGCAGGTCTTCGAGACGCCCTTCCAGCTCGTTCATGGTCTTGACCACATCGAAGTTCTGCCGCGAGCAACTCGGGCAGGCGATGAAGTTGATCCCACGGGAACGCAGGTGCAGGGACTTGAGAATGTCGTAGCCGACTTTCACTTCCTCAACCGGATCGGCCGCCAACGAAATGCGGATGGTATCGCCAATCCCCTCGGCGAGCAGCATACCGAGGCCGACGGCGGATTTCACCGTGCCCGAACGCAACCCACCGGCTTCGGTGATGCCCAGGTGCAGCGGCTGGACGATTTCCTTGGCGAGCAGGCGATAGGCTTCGACGGCCATGAACACGTCGGAGGCTTTCACGCTGACCTTGAAGTCCTGGAAATTCAGGCGTTCGAGGTGCTCGACATGGCGCAGGGCGGACTCTACCAGCGCGGCCGGGGTCGGTTCGCCGTATTTCTTTTGCAGGTCTTTTTCCAGAGAACCGGCGTTGACGCCGATGCGGATCGGAATGCCCCGGTCGCGGGCGGCATCCACCACGGCGCGCACGCGGTCTTCGCGACCGATGTTGCCCGGGTTGATGCGCAGACAGTCGACGCCCAGTTCAGCCACGCGCAAGGCAATGCGGTAATCGAAATGAATGTCGGCCACCAGCGGCACCTTGACCAATTGCTTGATCTTGCCGAACGCCTCGGCGGCATCCATGTCCGGCACCGAAACCCGCACGATATCGACGCCTGCGGCTTCCAGGCGGTTGATCTGCGCGACGGTGGCAGCCACGTCGTTGGTGTCGCTGTTGGTCATGCTTTGCACAGCGATAGGCGCATCGCCGCCCACGGGCACGTTACCGACCCAGATCTTGCGGGATTCGCGACGTTTGATTGGAGATTCGCCGTGCATGACTTATTGACCCAGCTTCAGGCGAGCAGTCTCGCCAGTGGTGAACGGAGCCACGTCGACCGGCTGGCCGTTGTAGCTGACCTGCGCGCCACGGGCATAGCCCAGGCGTACGGCAAAGGGGGGCTTGCCGTTGACTGAGGTGCTATCGCCCTTGCGCTTGAGGCCGCTGAACAACACCTTGCCGTTGCCGTCGGTGATCTGCGTCCAGCAATCGGCCGTGAATTGAATCTGTACCTGGCCTTCGCCGGCGGCAGGCGCCACGGGCGCAGCCGGGGTGACGGGAGGCACCGTCGGAGCTGCCACGGTCGGTGCTGGCGTGGCCGGCGCCGGCGTTGCGGGGGCTGCGGGGGCTGCCGGGGCCGGTGCAACCGGCGCGCTGGAGGTTGCCGCAGGCGCGGTCGGGGCCGTAGGTGTCGCGGGAACGCTCGGCTCGGCGCCGGCTTCGGCATCGGCGCCGTCCTGGCCTTGCGGCAGCGCCAGGCTGGTTTCGCCTTCGGTTTGGCCTTCCAGCACCGCCTGATCTTCCGGTTCGTCCAGCGGGTGAATCCGGGTGGTGCCGTCGGCACCCTCCACTTCCACATGTTCCGGGGCCATGGCGACCGGCTCCTTGGTACGCAGGGACGTCTGATCCTGCCACCAGATGAAACCGCCACCAATCACCGCGATCAGCAGCAACAGGCTGACGATTCGCAAAATGGTGTGGGAAACGCGAACCGGCTCCTCGATGCGACCCAGGCTGTGCACGCTGCTGCCCTGGGCGTCGGAACCGGTGTATTGATCGAATTGCTGCACCAGTACGGTCTGGTCCATGTCGAGCAACTTGGCATAGGCACGGATGTAGCCCCGGGCAAAGGTGTGCCCTGGCAGCTTGTCGAACGCGCCCGATTCCAGATTGCTCAGGGAAGCCACGGTAAGATTGAGCTTGAGGGCCACTTGGGCCAGCGACCAACCATTGCTTTCGCGGGCTTGACGCAGGGTCTCACCGGGATTTACGCGAGTCGCTGCTACAACTTCGGGATGCGCCGCTTTCATCATTGCTCCGACAGGTATTGCTGATATTCCGGCGTACCGGGATAGAGTCTTTTGAGTTGCAGGCCGTAGCTGGCGGCCTTGTCGCGATCTTCAAACACATGGGCCAGCCGAACGCCGAGCAATAGACTACGTGCATTTTGCTCGCTCAGCAGGCTAAAACGTTCGTAATAGTCGCGTGCGGGCACATAATGCCTGTCTTCGTAAGACAACTCAGCCATTTCCAATAGTGCCCGCGGCTGCTGGCGGTTGAGCCGCAACGCCTTTTCCAGCTGCTGGCGGGCCAGGTCGCGCTGACCGAGTTTTGCAGCGGTCATTCCTAGGTTCTCGAACACCCGCGAACGTTCGGGATAAAGCGTATCGGCGGCGGCCTGCTCGAAGCGCTCGTAGGCCTCTTTGTAGCGCTGTTGCTCGTAGAGGAAACTGCCGTAATTGTTCAGAATCCGCGCATCCTGAGACCGGGCGGACAATGCCTTGCGAAAATGTTCGTCGGCCAGCTCGGGCTCCAGCTCGGCCTGGAACACCAGGGCCAGGGCCGCGTTGGCATCGGCGTCGGAACTGTCCAGCTCCAGGGCTTTCTTGAGCGGGACCTTGGCCCGTTCGGTCATGCCCTGCTGCAGGTAGCCGATGCCCAGTTGAACATAGGCCACACGGGCCTCATCGCGGCCCTTGCTGGTCTTCATCGGGTTGTAGTCGCCCGACAAGACACACCCGGCGCAAAGCCCGGTCAACAGCAACAGCAGCGCGAAGCGCAGGGACATGGAGTTCCTCTCTTAGTGACCGTTCGCAGCGTTCTGCACCGCATCGTCGGCGTTCAATTCGCGCACGGCGATGTAGCGTTCGCTACGACGGGTGCGATCCAGCACCTGTCCGACCAATTGACCACAGGCCGCGTCGATGTCTTCGCCACGGGTGGTGCGCACGGTGACGTTGAAGCCTGCGTGATGAAGCTGATCCTGGAAGCGACGAATCGCATTGTTGCTCGGACGCTCGTAGCCGGAGTGCGGAAACGGGTTGAACGGGATCAGGTTGATCTTGCATGGGATGTTCTTGAGCAGCTCGATCATCTCGACCGCATGCTCGACCTTGTCGTTCACATCCTTGAGCAGCGTGTACTCGATGGTCAGCACGCGTTTTTCACCCAGGGCCGACATGTAGCGCTGGCACGAGTCCAGCAGCATCTTAAGCGGATACTTCTTGTTGATCGGCACCAATTGGTTACGCAATGCGTCATTGGGTGCGTGCAGGGACAACGCCAGGGAGACGTCGATGTGCTTGGCCAGCTCATCGATCATCGGCACCACGCCGGAGGTGGACAGGGTCACCCGGCGCTTGGAGATGCCGTAGCCCAGGTCATCCATCATCAGGTGCATGGCGGCGACGACGTTGTCGAAGTTCAGCAGCGGCTCACCCATGCCCATCATCACCACGTTGGTGATGGCACGGTCGACGGTCGCCGGGACGCTGCCAAAGGATTTGTTGGCAATCCACACCTGGCCGATCACTTCGGCGGCGGTGAGGTTGCTGTTGAAGCCTTGCTTGCCGGTGGAGCAGAAACTGCAATCCAGGGCACAGCCTGCCTGGGACGAAACGCACAAGGTGCCGCGCTTGCCCTGGGGAATGTACACGGTCTCGACGCAGCTGCCGGACGCCACGCGCACCACCCACTTGCGGGTACCGTCGCTGGAAATGTCCTGGCTGACCACTTCAGGGCCGCGAATCTCGGCAACCGCCTTGAGTTTTTCACGCAAGGCCTTGCCGACATTCGTCATGGCATCGAAATCGTCGACGCCAAAGTGGTGAATCCATTTCATCACCTGGCCGGCACGGAAACGCTTCTCCCCGATCGAGTCGAAGAATTTCTCCATTTCCGGCTGGGTCAGGCCCAACAGGTTGGTTTTGCCGTTCGATGTAGTCATGGATTCACCTTCACTCAAAAGCCTGGGCTTAGCGAGTGGTTACTTCAGTAGCGGAGAAAAAGTAAGCGATTTCGCGAGCAGCAGCGGCTTCGGAGTCAGAACCGTGAACGGCGTTGGCGTCGATGGACTGGGCGAAGTCAGCACGGATGGTGCCTGGAGCGGCTTCTTTAGGGTTGGTAGCGCCCATCAGCTCACGGTTGCGAGCGATAGCGTTTTCGCCTTCCAGCACCTGAACGACAACCGGACCGGAAGTCATGAACGCAACCAGCTCACCGAAGAAGCCGCGCTCGCTGTGCTCAGCGTAGAAGCCTTCGGCTTCGGCCTTGGACAGTTGCTTCATTTTCGAAGCGACAACGCGTAGGCCAGCGTCTTCGAAACGGGAAACGATCTTGCCGATCACGTTTTTAGCAACGGCGTCAGGCTTGATGATGGAGAAAGTACGTTGAACAGCCATGGTGTAACTCCAGAAACGGTAATGTGCGAAAAATTAAACCCGCGAATTATACGCGGGTTATCGGGTATTGCCTAACTGCGTACAGTACAGACTCAATCTGCTTCTTCGATCCAGGCGGCCTGGATGGCCTCAAGCACTTTCTCGCCGCCACGGGACGGATCATCGCTGAACTCCGGCAAGGCCAGCACCCACTGGTGCAGATCGACGAAGTTCACGTAACGCGGGTTTACATCAGGCTTGGTCTCGGCCAGCTGGATCGCGATCTCCAGCACATCAACCCATTTCAGACTCATGTTGGATTCCCGGATCAGTGCGGCGCTTCGGCAGCGTGGTTGAGCGAGTATTTGGGGATTTCGACGGTCAGGTCTTCCGTACCGACGATAGCCTGGCAACCCAGGCGCGATTGCGCTTCCAGGCCCCAGGCCTTGTCGAGGTAATCTTCTTCCAGTTCGTCCGCTTCTTCCAGCGAATCGAAGCCCTCGCGAATGATGCAATGGCAGGTCGTGCAGGCGCAGACGCCGCCGCAAGCGCTTTCCATTTCAATATCGTGTTTATGGGCCAATTCAAGGATAGAGATCCCAGGCTCAGCCTCCACCACCATGCCCTCGGGGCAGAACTTCTCGTGGGGCAAAAAAATCACCTGTGGCATCAATTACTCCTCGATTTCATTCAGGTTACGCCCCGCCAGGGCGGCTTTGACCGTTGAGTCCAGGCGGCGGGCGGCAAAGGCATCGGTGACGCTCGACAGACGCTTGGTCTGCTGCTCGATGGCATAGCCATCGGTGCCTTTGATCAATTCGGACAATTCCTGCATCTGCATTTCGATGACCATGCGCTCTTCGGCGTCCAGCAGACGGTCGCCGTCAGCCTCAAGGGCGCCCTGCACGGCTTCGATCAGGCGCTGGGCGTCGACTTGCTGCTCGCGCAACACACGAGCCACTTTGTCATCGCCAGCGTACTGGAAGGAATCCTTGAGCATCCGGGCGATTTCGCCGTCGGTCAGGCCATAGGACGGCTTGACCTGGATGCTGGCCTCGACGCCAGAGCCCAGCTCGCGAGCGGAAACGTTGAGCAAACCATCGGCATCGACCTGGAAAGTGACGCGGATCTTCGCCGCGCCAGCCACCATGGCCGGAATGCCGCGCAATTCGAAACGCGCCAGGGAGCGGCAGTCGCTGATCAGTTCACGCTCGCCTTGCAGCACGTGGATCATCATGGCCGACTGGCCGTCTTTATAAGTGGTGAAATCCTGGGCGCGGGCCACGGGAATGGTGGTGTTGCGCGGAATCACCTTCTCCATCAGGCCGCCCATGGTTTCCAGGCCCAGGGACAGCGGGATCACGTCGAGCAACAGCAGTTCGCCGCCGTCGCGCTTGTTGCCGGCCAGGGTATCGGCCTGGATCGCGGCGCCGATGGCAACCACCTGATCCGGGTCGATTTCGGTCAGCGGCTGGCGACCAAAGGCCTCGGCGACGGCTTGGCGAACCCGAGGCACGCGGGTCGAACCGCCGACCATGACCACGGCCTTGACGTCTTCGATCTCGACGCCGGAATCACGCACGGCGCGGCGGCAGGCCTTGAGGCTGCGGGCCACCATGGGTTCGATCAGCGCGTCGAAGGTTTCGCGGCTCAGGGACGCTTTCCACTCGCCGTAGACCACTTCAACGCTTGCGGCGTCGGTCAGGGCTTCCTTGGCCGCGCAGGCGGTTTGCAGCAAATGGCGTTGCGCACCCGGATCCAGGTCGGCGGACAGGCCCGCCTGCTCGATGATCCAGCCGGCGATGGCGTGGTCGAAGTCATCGCCGCCCAGGGCGCTGTCGCCACCGGTGGCCAGGACTTCGAATACACCGCCGGTCAGGCGCAGGATGGAGATGTCGAACGTGCCGCCGCCCAAGTCATAGATAGCGACCAGCCCTTCGGCGTGTTGGTCCAGGCCATAGGCCACCGCCGCGGCGGTCGGCTCGTTGAGCAGACGCAGCACGCTGAGACCGGCCAACTTGGCCGCGTCCTTGGTAGCCTGGCGCTGGGCATCATCGAAATAGGCCGGGACAGTGATAACCGCACCCACCAATTCGCCACCCAACGCGGCCTCGGCGCGCTGGCGCAACACCTTGAGGATATCGGCCGATACTTCCACCGGGCTTTTCGGCCCCTGCACGGTTTCGATGAACGGCATGTGGGACTCGCCGCCGACGAAGCGGTACGGCAACTGATCGCCCAATTGCTTGACGTCGGACAGACCACGACCCATCAAGCGCTTGACCGAGACAATAGTGTTCAACGGATCGGTGGCCGCAGCCAGCTTGGCCGATTCGCCGACTTCGACGTGGTCGGCGTGATAACGCACGGCAGACGGCAGGATCACCCGCCCCTGCTCGTCGGCCAGCGGCTCGGAAAGACCGCTGCGTACCGCAGCGACCAGGGAATTGGTGGTACCCAAGTCGATTCCGACAGCCAGGCGACGCTGGTGCGGTTGTGGACTTTGGCCGGGTTCGGCGATCTGCAGTAGGGCCATCGTAATCAGGACTTATCTGTAATCAGGCGTGCGACCGGAGCGGCACTGGGTTAATCGTCGAGGCGCTCTTCCAGCTGGCGCACTTCGTAGGTGAGCTTGTCGAGGAACTGCATGCGCCGCATCAGGCGCTCGGCCTGCTCGCGTTGCGCGGCATCGTTCCAACAGGCCGCGAAGCTGTCGTTCAGTTGCTGCTGGGCGTCTTTCAGGCGGCGCTTGAAGGCGGTGACACCGGCCAGGTCGGCACTGTCCTGCAAGTCTTCGAGCTCTTCGCGCCACTGCATCTGCTGCAACAGAAACTCGGGATCGTGAACCGTGACTTCCAGGGGCAGTTCATGGCCGCTGATGGCGAGCAGGTAACGTGCGCGCTTGGCCGGGTGCTTGAGCGTCTGGTACGCCTCGTTGAGGTTCGCGGACTGCTCGAGCGCCCGTCGCTGCTCAGCCTCGGAGGCGTCAGCGAAACGATCCGGGTGGACACCACGGGCCAGTTCCAGATAACGCGCGGACAACTGATCGAGATCCAGCTGAAAAGCAGGCTGCAACTGGAACAAAGCAAAATGACAAGGAGTACCCACAAGCCGCCTCAGATATTGAAGCTTTCGCCGCAGCCACATTCACCGCGCACGTTGGGGTTGTTGAACTTGAAGCCTTCGTTCAACCCTTCCTTGACGAAATCCAGCTCAGTGCCGTCCAGGTACGTCAGGCTTTTCGGGTCGATGATCACTTTTTGACCATGACTCTCGAACACCTGGTCGTCTTCGCCGACTTCGTCGACGAATTCCAGTACATAGGCAAGGCCGGAACAACCGGTGGTGCGAACACCCAGGCGGATGCCCTCGCCCTTGCCGCGCCCCGCGAGGGAGCGCTGTACATGCTTGGCGGCTGCTTCTGTCATCTGGATAGCCATGGAAAACTCCTTACCTGTCGCGGTTCAGATCAAGCCTTTCTTCTGCTTGTAGTCGCGAACGGCGGCCTTGATGGCGTCTTCAGCGAGTACCGAGCAGTGGATTTTCACTGGCGGCAGGGCCAGTTCTTCGGCCAGCTGGGTGTTCTTGATGGTTTCGGCTTCGTCGAGGGTCTTGCCCTTCATCCACTCAGTCGCCAGGGAGCTGGACGCGATGGCCGAGCCGCAGCCGTAGGTCTTGAACTTGGCGTCTTCAATGATGCCCTGCTCGTTGACCTTGATCTGCAGACGCATCACGTCGCCGCAGGCCGGGGCGCCGACCATGCCGGTGCCGACATCAGGATCCTGCGCGTCCATCTTGCCGACGTTGCGCGGGTTCTCGTAGTGGTCGATGACCTTTTCGCTATATGCCATTTGCTTCAATCCTCATCAATGAGTCGCTCTGGTGGCGACTTCTTCAGTGCGCCGCCCACTCGATCTTCGAGATGTCGACGCCGTCTTTGTACATGTCCCAGAGCGGCGACAGAGCTCGCAGCTTGGTCACGGCCTCGCAGACTTTCTGCGCGGCGTAATCGATTTCTTCTTCGGTGGTGAAGCGGCCGAAGGTGAAGCGGATCGAGCTGTGGGCCAGTTCGTCGTTGCGGCCCAGGGCGCGCAGTACGTACGAAGGCTCGAGGGACGCCGAGGTGCACGCCGAACCGGACGACACAGCCAGATCCTTGAGCGCCATGATCAGCGACTCGCCTTCAACGTAGTTGAAGCTCAGGTTCAGGTTGTGCGGGACGCGGGCGGTCATGCTGCCGTTGACGTAGAGCTCTTCCAGGTGCTCGACCTGCTTGAAGAAGCGGTCGCTCAGGGCCTTGATGCGCACGCTCTCGGCGGCCATGTCTTCCTTGGCAACACGGAAGGCCTCGCCCATGCCGACGATCTGGTGGGTCGCCAGGGTGCCGGAACGCATGCCGCGCTCGTGACCGCCGCCGTGCATGGTCGCTTCGAGGCGAACACGCGGCTTGCGGCTCACGTACAGCGCGCCGATGCCTTTCGGGCCGTAGGTCTTGTGGGCGGAGAACGACATCAGGTCGACTTTGAGCTTGGACAGGTCGATGTCGACCTTGCCGGTGGACTGGGCCGCGTCGACATGGAACAGCACGCCTTTGGAGCGGGTCAGTTCGCCGATGGCCGCGATGTCGTTGATGGTGCCGATTTCGTTGTTCACGTGCATGATCGAAACCAGGATGGTGTCGTCGCGCAGGGCGGCTTCGACCATGGCAGGGGTGATCAGGCCGTCTTCGCCGGGCTCGATGTAGGTGACTTCGAAGCCTTCACGCTCCAGTTGGCGCGTGGTGTCCAGGACCGCCTTGTGTTCGATCTTGGAGGTGATCAGGTGCTTGCCCTTGGTGTGGTAGAAATGCGCGACACCCTTGATTGCCAGGTTGTCGGACTCGGTGGCACCGGAGGTCCAGACGATCTCACGCGGGTCGGCGTTGACCAGGTCGGCGACCTGGCGACGGGCGTTCTCGACCGCTTCCTCGGCTTTCCAGCCGAACACGTGGGAGCGGGACGCCGGGTTGCCGAAGTTTCCGTCGACCAGCAGGCATTCACTCATTTTTTGCGCGACACGCGGATCAACCGGGGTGGTCGCAGAGTAATCAAGGTAAATCGGCAATTTCATGGACTCTCTCCTAAATCAGGCTGGCTGGCGTTCCGCTTGCTCTGCGGCGGTCATTCGACGGCGGACGCTTCAATCTTGTCCAGGTGCGGCGCCTTGCCATTGCAACGGCGCTGGTCCTGACGCTGGGCTACTTCCTGCACCTCACGACGAGTGACAAGGTCAGCCAAGCTGATACCGCTCAGAAATTCGTGGATCTGCAAGCTCAGGTCGCACCACAAGTGGTGGGTCAGGCAAGTATCGCCGCCATGGCAGTCGCCAAGGCCCTGGCATTTGGTCGCATCGACCGATTCGTTCACGGCATCGATCACCTGGGCGACCTGGATGCCTTGCATGTCACGGGACAGCTGGTAGCCACCGCCTGGACCGCGAACGCTGGACACCAGGTTGCTGCGGCGCAGTTTGGCGAACAACTGCTCGAGATAAGACAGGGAAATGCCCTGGCGCTCGGAGATATCGGCCAGGGACACCGGCCCGTGCTGCGCGTGCAATGCCAGATCCAGCATCGCGGTCACGGCGTATCGGCCTTTTGTAGTCAGTCGCATGGACAATTACCACGGAGTTCGGAATGGGGGCGAGTATGCAATTCCCGAGTATTTAAGTCAAGTATAAGACCTAGTGGGTTACTCGGGTTTACCCGCGAAAGAGCGGGCGCATGATAGCAAAGGCTTGGCGGGCAGGACCAGCGATACCGCGTCATCGTTTAATCGCGAGCAGGCTCGCTCCCACATGGGATCGTGGGCGTTCGTGCGATCCCTGTGGGAGTGAGCCTGCTCGCGATGAGGCCAGTCGGGTTTCAGCTGGCCTGGGTTTCATCCTTATCCTTCACACACGCGAAGTCTTCCTCGCGCAGTTCAGGCAGGTCCTTGGCACAATAGTTACTCCCCAGCTCCTTCAGGGCGCCGCACATCCCCTCCAGGCGCCCGTCAACGGCTTGCAGGTGATCGAGCAACTGATTGATGGCCCGAGCGACCGGGTCGGGCATATCTTCGCCGACGCCGTAGGCATCGAAGCCGATCTTCTCGGCCATGGCTTTGCGGCGGGCGTCCTGCTCCTCGTCGGACTTGACGATGATCCGCCCCGGGATACCGACCACGGTCGCGCCAGGCGGCACGGCCTTGGTGACCACGGCATTGGAGCCGACTTTCGCCCCCGCGCCCACCGTGAACGGCCCGAGCACCTTGGCGCCCGCACCCACCACCACGCCATCTTCCAGCGTCGGGTGACGCTTGCCCTTGTTCCAGCTGGTGCCGCCCAGGGTGACACCCTGGTATAGCGTCACGTCGTCGCCGATCTCGGCGGTCTCGCCAATGACGATGCCCATGCCGTGGTCGATGAAGAACCGGCGACCGACCTTGGCGCCCGGATGAATCTCGATGCCGGTGAGCCAGCGACCGAAGTTCGAGACCAGCCGCGCCAGCCACTTCCAGCCCATGTTCCACAACGCGCCGGACAGGCGGTGGATCCAGATCGCGTGCATTCCCGGGTAGCAGGTCAGCACTTCAAAGGCGTTGCGCGCCGCCGGGTCACGATGGAAAACGCTTTGGATATCTTCACGCAAACGATCGAACATTTTATTCCTTCCGCTTAATCAGCTCGCCACGGGCCGCTTTCTGGGTTTCCGTGAGGATGCCGCGCAATATATTCATCTCCGCCCGGCTGACCGAGCTTCGTCCGTACAACCGACGCAGGCGTGCCATCAAGTGCCGAGGCTTGTCCGGGTCGAGGAATTCGATGTCCACCAGGGTCTGTTCCAGGTGCTCATAGAATCGCTCCAGTTCATCCATGGTCGCCAGTGTCTCACTGCGCGGCGACGTCACCTCGGTTTTTTCGACCTTGCTGGGCTTGCCTTCGGCCGCCAGCCAGGCCATGCGCACTTCGTAGCTCAACACCTGCACCGCCGCCCCGAGGTTCAGCGAACTGAAACCGGGGTCGGAAGGGATATGCACGTGAAAGTGACATCGGTGCAGCTCTTCGTTGGTCAGGCCGGAGTCTTCACGGCCGAACACCAGGGCGATTTCAAAGCCTTGCGCGGCCTCTTCGACCACTTTCGTGCCGCATTCGCGGGGGTCGAGCAGTGGCCAGGGAATGCGGCGATCACGGGCGCTGGTACCGAGCACCAGGTTACAACCCACCAGAGCGTCTTCCAGGGTGGCGACGACCTGCGCATTGGCCAGGATGTCACCGGCGCCGGAGGCCCGGGCGTCGGCTTCGTGATGGGGAAACACCCTTGGCTCGACCAGCACCAGGCGCGACAGGCCCATGTTCTTCATGGCCCGCGCAGCCCCGCCGATGTTACCCGGATGGCTGGTATTGACCAGGACGACACGAATGTTCTGCAACAAGGGAGGCGCTCTCGAACACGATAAAGGGGAGCAAATCTTACATAAGCACCTACCGTTAAGCTATGAAAGCGAACGCCAACCTTCTCCTGATAAAACTTTCTGATAGAATGCCCGGCTTTCTTTAACAACCTTAGGTGACACATCCATGCAGCCAATGCTGAATATCGCGCTGCGCGCCGCCCGCAGCGCCAGTGAACTGATCTTCCGCTCCATCGAGCGCCTGGATACCATCAAGGTCGATGAAAAAGACGCCAAGGACTACGTGTCCGAGGTGGATCGCGCCGCCGAACAGAAAATCGTCGACGCCCTGCGCAAGGCTTACCCGAACCACTCGATCATGGGTGAAGAGACCGGCATGCACGCCGGTACCGGTATCGAGGGTGAAGAGTACCTGTGGATCATCGATCCACTGGACGGCACCACCAACTTCCTGCGCGGCATCCCTCACTTCGCTGTCAGCATCGCCTGCAAATACCGTGGCCGCCTGGAACACGCTGTCGTGCTGGACCCGGTTCGCCAGGAAGAATTCACCGCCAGCCGTGGCCGTGGCGCCCAGTTGAACGGTCGCCGCCTGCGCGTCAGCGGCCGCACCAGCCTGGACGGCGCCCTGCTGGGTACCGGTTTCCCGTTCCGTGACGACCAGATGGACAACCTGGACAACTACCTGGGCATGTTCCGCGCCCTGGTCGGCCAGACCGCCGGCATCCGCCGCGCAGGTGCCGCGAGCCTGGACCTGGCTTATGTGGCTGCGGGCCGTTTCGATGCGTTCTGGGAATCGGGCCTGTCCGAGTGGGACATGGCGGCAGGCGCCCTGCTGATTCAGGAAGCGGGCGGCCTGGTGAGCGACTTCACCGGCGGCCACGATTTCCTTGAAAAAGGCCATATCGTTGCTGGCAACACCAAATGCTTCAAGGCTGTGCTGACGGCCATCCAGCCGCACTTGCCGCACTCGCTGAAGCGCTAAGCGACGGGCTATGAAAAAGCACCTTTCGGGGTGCTTTTTTTGTGCCTGTGATTCTGTGGATGAACCCGATCCTTGTGGGAGCGAGCCTGCTCGCTCCCACAAGGGGCGTGTGCCGGACATGAAATTTGAGTTCACTGAAGATCCAGTGTGGGAGCGGGCTTGCTCGCGAAAGCGGTGGGTCAGTCGATGTCTGGTTTGAATGCCAGTCCGCATTCGCGAGCAAGCCCGCTCCCACAGGGTTGAGTGATGGTCCCTGGAATCCGGGCATAAAAAAAGCACCCCGAAGGGTGCTTTTTGTAGCGGTTGGATCACTGGGCTGGTTCGTTCTGCCCCAGGATCAGTTGGCCTTCCTTGTTCACCGGGATCTGGTTGCCCGGGTCGCGGTCCATGCGGACTTTGCCTTCCTTGCCATCGAGCATGTAGCGAACGTCGTAGCCGACCACCTTGTCGCTGATGTCATTGACGGTGTTGCAGCGCGTCTGGGTAGTTGTGTAGGTGTCGCGCTCCTGCATGCCTTCCTGAATCTTGTTACCGGCATAACCACCACCGGCCGCACCTGCCACGGTGGCGATTTTCTTGCCGGTGCCGCCGCCGATCTGGTTACCCAACAGGCCACCCGCCACGGCGCCCAGTACGGTGCCGGCGATCTGGTGTTGATCCTGGACCGGTCTCTGACGGGTCACGGTAACATCCTTGCACACTTCACGCGGGGTCTTGATCTGGGTTTTGACCGGCTCCACGGCCAATACTTGCGCGTACTCAGGACCACTTTTCACCAAGCTGTAGGTGGCGACCGCACCACCGGCAGTTACACCGACAGCACCCAATACCGCACCAACCAGCATCGATTTGTTCACTTGAACCTCCAGGCCATCACAAGCGGAATAATCCGCGCTTCTCCCAGCCTTGGAGCATAAAAAAAGGCGCGAGTTCAACTCGCGCCTTCCAAGCGGTGACGGACGGGGCGACAGGCCCTATGGGCGGTCGTCCACCTCCGTTTCGGTGGCCGCGGGAGGAATCAGGTCCTCGGTGCTCAGGTTCAGCCAGATCAGCACCACGTTGGCGATGTAGATCGACGAATAAGTACCTGCCATCACACCAATGAACAGGGCGATGGAGAAACCGAACAGGTTGTCGCCGCCAAAGAACAGCAGCGCCGCAATTGCCAGCAACGTGGAGATCGAAGTCGCCATGGTCCGCAACAGGGTCTGGGTGGTCGAGATGTTGATGTTCTCGATCAGCGAGGCCTTGCGCAGCACACGGAAGTTTTCACGCACCCGGTCGAACACGACGATGGTGTCGTTGAGCGAGTAACCGATGATCGCCAACACCGCCGCCAGCACCGTCAGGTCGAAGGTGATCTGGAAGAACGACAGGATGCCTACGGTCACGATCACGTCGTGGATCAGCGAGACAATCGCACCCACCGCGAACTTCCACTGGAAGCGAAAGGCCAGATAGAGCAGCACACCGCCCAGCGCCATCAGCATGCCGAGGCCGCCCTGGTCGCGCAGCTCTTCACCGACCTGCGGACCGACGAACTCGACACGCTTGACCTGGGCCGGGTTGTCGCCGCCCGCCTTCTGCAAGGCCTCGGCAACCTGATGGCCCAGCTGCGGGTCTTCACCCGGCATACGCACCAACAGGTCGGTGGTGGCACCAAAGCTCTGGACGACCGCTTCACCGTAGCCCGATGTCGCCAGCTGCTCGCGCACTTTGGTGACATCGGCCGGACGCTCGTAGGTCAGCTCGATGAGCGTACCGCCGGTAAAGTCCAGGCCGTAGTTCAGGCCCTTGGTGGCCCAGCTGAACAACGCCAGCACGGTGAGAAACAATGTGACGCCGAACGCAATGTTGCGGACGCCCATGAAGTTGATTGTACGTAACATGGCAGCCCCTTAAATCCACAACTTCTTGAAGTCACGACCGCCAAAGATCAGGTTGACCATTGCGCGGGTCACCATGATGGCTGTGAACATCGAGGTAAAGATCCCGAGGGACATGGTTACTGCGAAGCCTTTTACCGGGCCGGTGCCCATGGCAAAGAGAATCCCGCCGACCAGCAAGGTGGTCAGGTTGGAGTCGAGAATCGCAGTGAATGCCCGGCCGAAGCCTTCGTTGATTGCCCGCTGGATCGACATGCCCGCGGCGATCTCTTCACGTATCCGCGAGAAGATCAGCACGTTGGCGTCCACCGCCATACCCATGGTCAATACGATACCGGCGATACCCGGCAGGGTCAGCGTGGCGCCCAGCAGCGACATCAGCGCCAGCAGCATCACCATGTTTACCGCCAGCGCGACGGTGGCGATGAGGCCGAAGAAGCGGTAGATGGCGATGATGAACAGCGACACGAACAGCATGCCCCACAGCGAAGCATCGATACCCTTGGTGATGTTGTCGGCACCCAGGCTTGGGCCGATGGTGCGCTCTTCAGCGAAGTACATCGGCGCGGCCAGGCCACCGGCACGCAGCAGCAGGGCCAGTTCCGAGGACTCGCCCTGGCCGTTCAGGCCGGTGATGCGGAACTGGCTGCCCAGCGGCGACTGGATGGTCGCCAGGCTGATGATCTTCTTCTCTTCCTTGAACGCTTGCACCGCGACGTCTTTCTCGACACCGTTGACCACCTGCTTGGTGTAGGTGGTGGTCGGCTTCTGCTCGATGAAGATCACCGCCATGCTGCGACCGACGTTGCTGCGCGTGGCGCGGCTCATCAGTTCGCCGCCGTGGCCGTCGAGGTGGATGTTCACCTGTGGGCGACCCTGCTCGTCGAAACTCGCCTGGGCGTCGGTGACCTGGTCGCCGGTGATGATCAGGCTGCGCTCGATCTGCGCCGCCGGGCGATTGCCCTCGCGGAACTCGAAACTTTCGGAAGTGGCCTTGGACGCACCCGGTTCGGCCGCGAGGCGGAATTCCAGGTTGGCGGTCTTGCCGAGGATACGCTTGGCTTCGGCGGTGTCCTGCACGCCGGGCAGCTCGACGACGATGCGGTTGGCGCCCTGGCGCTGCACGATCGGTTCGGCCACACCCAGCTCGTTGACCCGGTTACGGACCGTGGTCAGGTTCTGCTTGATGGAGTATTCGCGGATTTCCGCCAGCTTGGCCGGGGTCATCGCCAGACGCAGCACCGCCTGACCATTGAGGTCGGCCGGTACGATGTCGAAATCATTGAAGCTTTTGCGGATCAGTGCACGGGCCTGCTCGCGGGTATCTTCATCGCTGAAGCCCAGCTGAATGGCACCGTTGAACGCCGGCAGGCTGCGATAGCGCACGCGCTCTTTGCGCAACAGACTCTTGACGTCGCCTTCGTAGACTTTCATCCGGGCGTCGAGGGCCTTGTCCATGTCCACTTCCAGCAGGAAGTGCACACCACCGGACAAGTCCAGGCCCAGCTTCATCGGATGCGCGCCGAGTTTGCGCAGCCATTGCGGGGTGGTCTGGGCCAGGTTCAGGGCCACGACGTATTCGTCGCCCAACGCCTTGCGCACCACGTCCTTGGCCGGCAGCTGGTCTTCAGCCTTGACCAGACGCAACAGGCCGCCCTTGCCGTTTTCGGCAATGGAGGCAGCCTTGACCTCGATATTGGACGCCTTGAGCGCCGCGCTCGCACGGTCCAGATCCGCCTGGGTGACCTGCAACGCCGTGCTGGCGCCACTGACCTGAATGGCCGGGTCATCCGGGTAGAGGTTGGGAGCGGAATAAATCACACCGACCACCAGCACCGCCAGGATCAGTACGTATTTCCACAGAGGGTATTTGTTCAGCATCACGCCGCCCGCTTATGACGCGGGGCGCCTTGCGCGCCCCGTCGATTGAAGAGAAGTTGTTACTTAGATCGCTTTCAGCGTGCCTTTTGGCAGCGTGGCCGCGATGGCGCCCTTCTGGAACTTCATTTCAACAGTGTCGGACACTTCCAGTACCACGAAGTCATCAGCCACTTTGGTGATCTTGCCGGCGATACCACCGGTGGTCACCACTTCATCGCCTTTCTGCAGGCTGCTGAGCAGGTTCTTCTGCTCTTTGGCGCGCTTGGCCTGTGGACGCCAGATCATCAGGTAGAAGATCACCAGGAAGCCGACCAGGAAAATCCACTCGAAACCGCCACCCATAGGCGCAGCTGCAGGGGCAGCGGCATCAGCCATGGCGTTAGAGATAAAAAAGCTCATTTAGCACTCCAGTTGCAAGTATTGAATCTTAGGATCGGAAAACTCAGTCCAAGGGCGGAACAGGCAACCCGCGCTTGGCATAGAAGGCCTCGACGAAGGCGGCCAATGTACCCTGTTGAATAGCCTCGCGCAAACCAGCCATCAGCACCTGGTAATGGCGCAAATTGTGGATCGTATTCAACATGCTACCGAGCATTTCGCCGCACTTGTCCAAATGATGCAGATAAGCGCGGGAGAAGTTCTTGCACGTGTAGCAATCGCAGGTCGGATCCAGCGGCGAATCATCATGGCGATGGAACGCGTTACGGATCTTCAGCACGCCCGTGTCGACGAACAGATGCCCATTGCGAGCATTACGGGTTGGCATCACGCAATCGAACATGTCCACCCCGCGGCGCACACCCTCAACCAGATCTTCCGGTTTGCCAACGCCCATAAGGTAACGAGGTTTGTCAGCCGGCATCTGGCCCGGCAGGTAATCCAGCACCTTGATCATCTCGTGCTTGGGCTCGCCCACCGACAGGCCGCCGATGGCCAGGCCGTCGAAGCCGATCTTGTCCAGGCCTTCGAGGGAGCGCATGCGCAGGTCCTGGTGCATACCGCCCTGGACGATGCCGAACAGTGCCGCCGTGTTGTCGCCATGGGCGTTCTTCGAGCGCTGGGCCCAGCGCAACGACAGCTCCATGGACACCCGCGCCACGTCTTCATCGGCCGGGTACGGCGTGCATTCGTCGAAGATCATCACGATGTCCGAGCCCAGGTCGCGCTGCACCTGCATCGACTCTTCCGGGCCCATGAATACCTTGGAACCGTCCACCGGAGAAGCGAAGGTCACGCCCTCCTCCTTGATCTTGCGCATGGCGCCCAGGCTGAACACCTGGAAGCCGCCGGAGTCGGTCAGAATCGGGCCTTTCCACTGCATGAAATCGTGCAGGTCGCCGTGGGCCTTGATCACTTCCATGCCCGGACGCAGCCACAGGTGAAAGGTGTTGCCCAGGATGATCTCCGCGCCAATCGCCTCGATGTCCCGTGGCAGCATGCCCTTGACCGTGCCGTAGGTGCCCACCGGCATGAACGCGGGGGTTTCCACCGTACCGCGCGGGAAGGTCAGACGACCGCGACGAGCCTTGCCATCGGTGGCGAGCAACTCGAAGGACATGCGACAGGTGCGACTCATACTGTTTCCTCGGGTCCGCGTGGCGCGGGGTTACGGGTGATGAACATCGCATCACCGTAGCTGAAAAAGCGGTATCCATGCTCGACGGCGGCCTTGTAGGCGGCCATGGCTTCGGGATAACCGGCGAACGCCGAAACCAGCATCAACAGCGTGGATTCGGGCAAATGAAAGTTGGTGACCAAGGCATCGACCACATGAAACGGCCGGCCCGGGTAAATGAAAATGTCGGTGTCGCCACTGAACGGCTTGAGCACGCCGTCACGGGCGGCGCTTTCCAGGGAACGCACGCTGGTGGTCCCCACCGCCACCACCCGCCCACCGCGAGCGCGACAGGCCGCTACCGCATCGACCACTTCCTGGCTCACTTCCAGCCATTCGCTGTGCATGTGGTGGTCTTCGATGCGCTCGACCCGCACCGGCTGGAACGTCCCGGCGCCGACGTGCAGCGTCACGAACGTGGTCTCCACGCCCTTGGCGGCAATCGCCTCCAGCAACGGCTGATCGAAATGCAAGCCCGCCGTCGGCGCCGCCACCGCCCCCAGGCGCTCGGCGTACACGGTCTGATAACGCTCGCGGTCCGAGCCTTCATCGGGACGGTCTATATAAGGAGGCAACGGCATGTGCCCGACACGGTCGAGCAGCGGCAACACCTCTTCGGCGAATTCCAGCTCGAACAACGCATCATGCCGCGCCACCATCACCGCCTCGCCGCCGCCGTCGATCAAAATCGACGAACCCGGCTTGGGCGACTTGCTGGAGCGCACATGGGCCAGCACACGATGACTGTCCAGCACCCGCTCCACCAGAATCTCCAGCTTGCCGCCGGAGGCCTTCTGGCCAAACAACCGCGCCGGAATGACCCGGGTATTGTTGAACACCATCAAATCGCCCGGGCGCAAATGCTCAAGCAAATCAGTGAATTGACGGTGAGCCATGGCACCGCTAACCCCGTCCAGGGTCAACAGTCGACTGGCGCGACGCTCCGCCAGAGGGTGGCGAGCGATCAGCGAATCCGGGAGTTCGAAGGTAAAGTCAGCAACACGCATGATGGGGTTCGTCTAGCAGGGCCGGAAAGTCTAGCGGAAATATCAAAAATTGACCATGAAACGTGATTGACCAACGGTAGTCACCTCTCTATACTTCGCCGCCATTGAGCCCTGATGGCGGAATTGGTAGACGCGGCGGATTCAAAATCCGTTTTCGAAAGGAGTGGGAGTTCGAGTCTCCCTCGGGGCACCATCTTAAAGAAAGACCTTGAAATTCAAGGTCTTTTTTTTCGTCTGCAGGAAAGTGATTGGCCATGACCCAAGCAGATCTCAGCCAATCCTGATCCCTTTTTGGCGAGGGGGTTTATCCCCGCTGGGTCGCGAAGCGGCCCCAATTACCAAACCCGCGGCAAGGATGAATCTGTGGCCAGTAGGAACCCGTGGCGAGGGAGCTTGCTCCCGCTTGAGCGCAAAGCACTTACAAAAATGTCACGCCCCCCACCAATGCTCCGCCTTGCGACGCCCAGTTGATCCACCGCCCCTCCTCACCCGCTGACAAAGGACTTCACCCCATGGAATTGCTACTGGAAACGGTCGCTCTTTACTCGCTGAAGCTGGCTTATGAGACAGAGGGGCACAGCCCGATTTTACGGGATGACCACCTGATGGCGAATTATGATCGGGAGGTGTTTGGGTTGTTGGTGCGCAAGGGGGACGTTGCTGCTATCCAGGGCAAAGTGGAGCATTGCCTGAATCTGGCGTTGGAAGCCATTGGGGACGGGGTACTGGGACGGGAGCTGCGACGCTTGGCCGCAGACCTCAGCGCCGAACAACCGATGGAGCAATTGGATACACCCCTCACTGCACTTAAGCACTATCTGAAGGACATTCAATGAGCAAACACTAAGTGGGCGCTGAAGCCTATCTTGATCTGTACATCGTTTGTTTTATCGGATTTCAAAGGCTGGTCCCGCCCTCGCTCGAGAAAACAAAAAGACATTACCACTCCTTCAAGCTTCTCCAAGTTCAAGGTCCATATGCGATAGTCCTCGGGCTGCAGCCCAATCACCTCGGACCCTGTGTGCTACGGGACTGTGCACGCCTCCAGATTCGTTCCTTCTATAAGCCTTACTTGAGCCACCAGAACCAGCCACGAAAAAATCCAACAATGACTCTAAATGGCATGCATTTTTTTAAGCCTAAACCTCTGCCCCCCATGATAGGGTGGAGAAATTATAATATTAGTACCATCTACAACACTACCATCCTGCACATCCAGCATCTCATCACCATAATGAGCATTAACAATGTAAACTACGTCGTCACCTGCATCGGCAAAATACCAAATATGCAAAAGACTATCCGCACCGGCGAGTTCCGCTACAACATTCTCAAAAGGGTTTTGTGGACTGCCAGGAACCACTCCGAGCCGGAGAGAATCATCTCTATCGTTGAATATACTATATAAATACCCACTCCCCTTGATAGGTACAATATTCCAAATGGATTCGCGCTCATTGTTATCCCTATTCAATCTTACATTAAAAACAAAAGCTTCCCCTTCTATCGGAGAGATATCAACAATACTCGTATTATTTATTGCCGTATAGATTTTATAGAAACCCTCATCAACGGTTATTATGTCTTTATATTCCTTGAGCTTTTGCTCAAGCGCCCTGAGATCACTAGAGGGAATTTCACGCATGATCACTCTCCTTATATAAACAACCAATAAAAGCGCAGCAAAGCACAGCAAAACCCCGACAACCATAAACTAAACGAACTTGCAATTCCGCCAACTGTCAGGAATGACAGTTTTATAGACTCTTTCCAAATAAGGATCGTACTTTAAATGCAACTAGTATCTTGACTGACACCTATCATGCCCATATTTGATTCTATAGAGTCGCGTCCGGGCAGGGCACGTCAAGGTTTAGGATCGTTTGATCAAGTCACGCAGTTGGCGCTAGCGATTGTCATCGCGTGTCTGCCGTAGCGCAGCCGGTGCATCTTGTCGGCACGGGTGTAGATCAGCTTCCAGTTCTTTTCTGGCTTGAAGTTCTGCGGGTTGATCTCTTCGGGTTTAGCAGCCGCGGTAATACGAGGTGGCAAGAGGTAAGCGCGAATTGGGTTCTAGCTAGTATCGGCGGGGTTGGATTGCAGTGGTTAGACGGTACGCAGGCGCTGTCTCCCTTCAACAATCACTCCTTCCATAGACGCGAAC
The DNA here is from genome assembly GCF_021271205.1 of Pseudomonas uvaldensis. GTDB lineage: Bacteria > Pseudomonadota > Gammaproteobacteria > Pseudomonadales > Pseudomonadaceae > Aquipseudomonas > Aquipseudomonas uvaldensis. The sequence continues at coordinate 330,324 of NZ_JAIWKS010000003.1, read as the reverse complement.
CCTCCCGGCTGAGGTATAAAAGCAGCCACGCACCAATGCATACAAAGGACTGAAACGTGAGCACGCTGCAATTCTGGTTGGATAAGTTGAGGAACAAGCAGGCGCCCGCGTCCATTTGGGCCGACCATCGTCGAAACGAGGCGCTGGAAGCGCTCGCCGGTGCAGGGACCCACAATAGTTGGATTGAACTGAGCCGCCATCCCAACGGTTTCGTTCGCGAGATTGCGGTTAGGGAGCTGTGTGCCCGGCCATCTCCTGAAGCGCTGGTGGCGTTGATAGACCGGTTGAATGACTGGGTGCCGCAGATTCGGGATCTCGCCACGGTTGGTCTGGAGCATTACCTGTCCCCTGCTCACGTCCAGGCATTGCTATTCGCGACGGAGCAGCTAATCGCCCTGGCCGTACGTCAGCGGGCCGACCACGGCAGAACTCTTAAGTCCACACGCGCTGTTTTGCAGTTGGCCGCGGTACGGGATGAGGTCTACGCGAATTTTCTGACGAGGCACGGTAAAGCTGCCCGCTATTTGTTTGAGCTTTTGCTGGACAGCGATCCGAATCCTGAGGAGCTGCTGCGCAGCGCCCTTGCCCACCGTGAGGTGACCGTGCGATTGCTGGCAGTGTCCACCTGCCAAAAGCTACCCAATATTCAGGCTCGGCAGTTGCTGCTCGAAGCCCTGTCTCAACCCGGTGCAAAATTTCGCGTCTGGGTGTTGCGTGCATTGCTCCCTTTGCTTGACGAGCCTCGCCCTGTGCTGCGTGAGGCGTTGCTTGATGCATCCGCCTCGATCCGTAGCCTGGCGCGCTGGGCGGCGCCAAGCAGTGGTGTTGATGCGCATGCGGTCCTTGCCGACCGACTGGAGCAGGATCTACCCTGCAAGAAGCGAGATTGGCTCGGCGTGCTTGGACTTGCGAAAGAGCTCGGCGTTGAGCTGGATCCGCAGTGGCTGAAAGAAGCACTGTGCTCTCGTTATCCCACGGTGAGACGCGCCGCCATTAGCGTGGTGTCCGATGATCAGCTGCCCGAATTGTTCAAAGCACTCGATGATCCATTGGACTCGGTTTTTTCCGCAGCCATCGATCGGCTCAAAACGCTGCCATGGGCTTTGGTGAAGCTTGGGTTAGATACCCAACTGGATCGGAGCTGGCATGAACTTTCAGTGATGCGCCGAAACGCACTGCTCCAATTGCGTCCTTTATGGCAGCAAGCGGCGTATCTGTTGGACAGGCTGGATACCGAGCCAGCAATCCAGGCTTTTTGGCTTCGACAATTAAAAATATGGTGTGATCGTCAGTATCAAATGGTCGATCCGGTAACGCCCAAAATCGAGCGAACGGTGATTGTAGAAAGACTACAGAAACTGGCTGCCCAGAGCCTTATCGATGGTAATAGCGTTGGTCGCGTTGTTTAGCTAGTACCCGAATTTTTATGGACCCTCGATGAATCCGTTCGCCACGGGCATGCTGAAATGGACCTGTTCCTTCGTTGCCTTCCGAAGGAGACAATGTCTTCTGGCCTTGCCATCGGCCACACCCAGGGAAATAGGCCAAGATATCAGGTAGAAGAGGCTCGCGAATTTTCCGAAAAAGGGAGCGAAAAAGGGGGACGGATATTTTTCCGAAAATAAATCCGTTCCCCTTTTTCTGGCCCGCTACCTCACCTCAACAATATCCAACGCCCGATTCGCCATCAGCTCACTCAACTCAATCACCTGCTGAATCCCCAACGCCACATGCCTTCGCGATCCATCGAGATCGAACGCCAGATCACTGATCATGGCATTGGCCGAAGCCAGGTTCTCGCTGAGGCTGGCAAGCAGGCATTCAGAATCTACATCAGAAGCAACGCGGAAGATGGTGTTGGGATTGTCGGACGATTCTTTGTCAGGCTTGGGATTCAGATAGAAATCCAACGCTCGCGTAGCAGCGTCGTCGATTTTCTTGTTGCGCGCAGTCTGGGCGCGGGAGACATGTTCGTCCGTAACTGGGGGGTTGGGTGTAATTTTGACCATGGTCTTAGCTCTCTCTGGTTGAGGCTACGACCCGCTCGCGACTAAACGATGGGAGGCAGCTGTACGCAGGTTAGTCGACCGACGAGCTAAGAAATCGGCGCGCCCAAGGGCGCCCTGCGCACAGCCACCATCGAGTGCAGGGATGGGGGATACCTGACTGATGGACGCTTGAAGCGACTTAGCTACGACGGGCGACTAAACCCGATCACTGATGAGCAGTGACAGGACTCAAACTACCGACGCCACCCCAGGCGCACAAGCCGGCGGATTCTGGCGTAGTTGTAGGCAACGGCGCAAGGCGATGTCGGCTGAGCGTTAGAGGAAGGATCTGATCGCACCACGGACGTCAGCCAATTCTGACACGGCTTTCTCTTCGACAGGCGTAGCGATGATTTGCGGGCCTTCTGAAGAGCAACGTTCAGTTGGCAGACTTGCTCATCTGCTGAAGCTCAAGTTCAAAGCATAGGGTTTTCCCTGGGAAATAGGCGAGACTCTGAACGCGCAGCGCACCCAGTAGATCGACCGTGCCGAAGGCGCCAAGCTGATTGAAAAGGTATATTGCATCGTCGACCAGTGAGTTTAAGAAGCCCGGCGTCTCCGAAGGCGCCCTGTAAAGCCACCATCGATATAGGAGCGGCAAAGCCTGATGGAAAAACCGCTTTGTAAAAGTCCCATCACACTTTTTTAAACTCTTCTATCAGCAGCTCGACAAACTTATCTTTCGCACGATAGACCTCAACATTTTTGTTCCACATAAAATAATTTGGTATAGGAATCAAATCGTCAAACACATATCCACTGATGCTTCCGATGCTCTTGAACTGTTCGAATATCCCTCTCGGAACTAACGAGACTCCTGCACCGGAGCTAACGCAGCCAAGAATGGTGCCATAGCTGGCTATGTTGGTTATGGGGCTCGACACATCATGCTTCCTCAACCAACTTTCTAGCGCTCCCCTGTAAGGACATCCTTCTGGCCACATGAATATGTCCATGCCACTTAAATCCTGCGGTTCACTTATTCGCCCCGCCGTTGTAGAGGCAATTAATACAAGCTCCTCCTTGTAAATCTCAACGTTTGCAACATCTGGATGCTCAGGTCTGACAGCGATGATTGCCCCATCCAGTTTATGACTCAGCACATCGCCTAATAACTGCGACCAATCGCCGGTACTGAACTGCATTTGCACAAGAGGATAAAGATGATGGTACTTTAACAACAACTTTGGCAATCGACCTGTAGCGGACGACTCAATAGCGCCAATCTTCAAAATTCCCGACGGCGCTGCAGCAGGATCGAGAGCTCTTTGCGACTCCTGGCATAAAGATAATATTCTATTCGTGTAGTCGAGAAACAGCCTGCCCGCAGGACTGATGACGAGCCCCCTACCCTGCCTTATAAACAATAAGACGCCCAACTCTCTTTCTAAAAGTTTTATTCGGTTTGTGATATTTGACGGAACGCAGTGCAACCGTTCAGCAGCGCGGACAATGCTGCCTTGATCGGCCACTGTCTTGAACATCGTTAGCTGGGAGAGTTCCATGGCATTGCTCACTCAAAGTGAATGATTTGACGAGTATAAGTTACTTGTCGTGAGTATTCCAACCCGTTAATTTCAAGCCTCCGAGTGACTCGAGAGGTTTAATTGGGCATTCAAACAAATTACGGAAGGAGACCTGGATGGACTTTAACCAAGCTCTGATCGCGCTAGGTCTTTTTGCCTTTTGCGGCGGCTTGATAGATGCAGCAGTAGGCGGTGGCGGGCTTGTACAAGTGCCAGCACTTTTACATGCCCTGCCCCAGCAAAGTCTGGCCACTGTTTTCGGCACCAATAAACTGGCTGTCCTGGCGGGCAATGCGAGTTCCATATTCAGCTACTTGAGGAGAATAACCATCGTATGGAAGCTGATGCTTCCCACCATGTGCTCAGCGTTTGTCTTTGCTTTCCTTGGGGCCGTCGCTGTATCTATTGCGCCCAAGAAGCTGATGGAATTTGTTGTCTTTTTTATCCTGATAGTAATGGCTGTTTATACCTTCAAGGAGAAAAAGTTGGGGTTGGTGGCTTCCAACAAACCCTGCGGACCAAAGGAGATTGGATGGGGGATCTTTTTTGGCGGTCTGATCGGATTTTATGATGGTGTCTTTGGCCCTGGCAGCGGTAGTCTTCTGCTCTTTATTTTCGTTAAATTTTTCGGCTTCGACTTTTTAAATGCATCAGCATCGGCAAAGCTGGTTAATTTGGGGACGTTTAGCGCAGCGCTTATGTTTTTTGTTCCGACAGGCAATGTGTTATGGACTGTTGGAGGCGTGGTTGCTCTTTGTAATATGGCGGGTTCTCTCGCCGGTGTTTTTCTGGCACTGCGTTACGGAAGTGGCTTTATAAGAGTCTTCTTCCTGGTGCTGCTTTTTTTCCTGATAGGTCGAATGGGGATGACTATTTTTTTGCCTGCGTGACTGACCCGCCCCAATCGCGAGCAAGCTTTGCCTACAGGTTTGCGGCTTAGCTAAACGGCATTAGCCTTAAGCCTTATTACGGCGCTTATTACACTATCTGACATAACCAATATCAAACTCCCCCGTAACAGCTTGCCCTTCCGTATCAACAAAGGAGAATGTCCCTCTGAAGAAGGCGAAGTTATTGCCAAACTCTACAGTAATCGTCCCGGTATCGGCTGAATGACGCTTACCCTCTTGGTCAATATGGACCCATCTCACGTATGGCTCGTGGAAATCGCTTGGATATTGGAACGTTTGTGGGTTACCGGCGCCGGCCCGTGCTGCGGAGAAGCCTAAGACGATCACGGCTTCATCGTTGTTCTTCAGGTTCCAGGCTTTTAAATTTCCCTGCAACAAGCCGCCACTGGTATTGTTGCCATCACTGTTGAACAATACCGCATTGACCTCTGTAAAAGTTATAGGGGATGGCGTAGCAATGGTAAACGTTCCTACCATGCGAGCACCTGGGTTGCGCTCTGATTTATTTTTGTCGGTTGTCATGATTTAATCCTCAACGTAACCAATCGATGATCTTCGATTGAACTAGGCTAGAAATATAAACATTCAAAAAATGAGCGACTACTGTAGGAAGTTACAGGTCGTAAGACCATTTTGATTGGTTGATCATGAGTAATCTGTAAAACCGCAATAACTGCATCGTTTCTCGAAGGCCGCCCGCGCCGGGCGGCTCATCGGTGGTGAGTTGGTTATTCCAGGCCTGGCCCACATCGGCGCAGCGACACACCTCTACGCCTCCTCGCCCTTCTCCGCCGATTCATCGCTGTGCACCACCACCAACAACTGCGCCTGAACATCCCCCACCGAACGCAGGCGATGGGGTTTCTGCGCATTGAAATGCAGCGCATCACCGCGGTTCAGCAGCACCCGCTCATTCATGAAGTCCACTTCCACCTGGCCCTCGTGCACGAACAGGAACTCCTCTCCGGTGTGTTCCTTGAACGCGTGATGGGCGGTGAATTCGGCGGCCGGGTAGAGGATGAAGGGCAGCAGGCTGCGCTCGGACACTTGGTGGGCCAATACCGCGTATTCGGAGCTGCCGCTGCTCGCTGCGAGGGATTGGCGGTCTTCGCTGCGCACCAGGCTGTAGCTGTCGAGGGAGACGGTTTCTTCGGAGAACAGCTCCTCGACTTTCACGCTCAGGGCCTTGGCGAGTTTGAGCGCCGTGGCGATGGAGGGCGTGCTCAAGCCCCGTTCCACCTTGGACAGGTAGCTCTTGGTCATCCCGGTTTTTTCGGCCAGGACGTCGAGTGTCATGCCGAGTTTTTTCCTGAGCAATTTCAAGCGAATGGACATAGGTAACCAACATTTCCAGAGAAACGGACAATCAAAGGTTGCAAATGACACTTTGTGTCATATAGTATTTTTTGTGTCATTAGCACCTTCCTTTCACAGCTTCCATGACGCGGATCAAGAACGGTCAAAGAACGAATCAGGAGAACGGGTATGAGCAAGACACTGGCGACGCCCAAGGACCAGTTGGTCCAGCATGCTGTTAACCAGATGCAGAAAACACTGCCGGATAATACGTGGACTGTACGACAAAAGCTGGCCCTGACCTGCCGCATCCTGTTCGAGAACGGCCACGACTCAGGGCTGGCGGGGCAGATTACCGCGCGTGGGCCGCAACCGGGCACTTACTACACCCAGCAATTGGGCCTGGGCTTCGATGAGATCACCGCCGGCAACCTGTTACTGGTCAATGAAGACCTCGAAGTGTTGGAAGGCCATGGCATGCCCAACCCGGCCAACCGCTTTCACACTTGGGTCTACCGCGCCCGGCCGGATGTGAATTGCATCATCCACACCCACCCGACCCACATCGCTGCGCTGTCGATGCTGGAGGTGCCGCTGCAGATTTCCCACATGGACCTCTGCCCGCTGTACGACGACTGCGCGTTCCTGGAGGGCTGGCCGGGGGTACCGGTGGGTAACGAGGAAGGCGAATTGATCGCCGGTGCCTTGGGTGACAAGCGCGCCATCCTGCTTTCCCACCACGGCCAGTTGTCCACCGGTGCCACCGTGGAAGAGGCCTGCAACATCGCCCAACTGATCGAACGCGCCGCGAAGCTGCAATTGCTGGCGATGGCCGCCGGCGAGGTGAAACCGATCCTGCCTCACCTGGGCCGCGAAGCCCACGACTGGATCGCCCGCCCCAAGCGCCACGCGGCCGCCTTCAACTACTACGCCCGGCAGACCCTGCGTCAACACGCCGATTGCTTGAACTGAACCCACCAGGAGCGAAGCCATGTCTACCCCCAACATCCACGGCATCATCGGCTACACCATCACGCCCTTCTCCACCGACGGCCAGGGCTTGGACCTGGACGCACTGGGCCGGTCCATCGACCGTCTGATCGACAGCGGCGTGCATGCCATCGCGCCCCTGGGCAGCACCGGCGAAGGCGCCTACCTGAGCGACGCCGAGTGGGACCAGGTCAGCGAGTTCAGCATCGCTCGCGTCGCCGGCCGGGTGCCGACCGTGGTCAGCGTGTCTGACCTGACCACCGCCAAGGCGGTACGCCGCGCACGCTTTGCCCAGGCGAAGGGCGCCGATGTGGTGATGGTGCTGCCGGCCTCTTACTGGAAACTGAGCGAGGCGGAAATCCTCGCGCACTACCAGGCCATCGGCGCCAGCATCGACTTGCCCATCATGCTCTACAACAACCCCGCCACCAGCGGCATCGACATGTCGGTGGAGCTGATCCTGCGGATTTTCAACGCGGTGGATAACGTCACCATGGTCAAGGAGAGCACCGGCGACATCCAGCGTATGCACAAGCTGCAGTTACTGGGCGAAGGCCAGGTGCCGTTCTACAACGGTTGCAACCCTCTGGCGCTGGAAGCCTTCGCCGCCGGGGCAAAGGGCTGGTGCACCGCCGCGCCGAACCTGATCCCGCAGCTCAACCTCGACCTGTACGCCGCCGTTCTCGCCAACGACCTGACCCAGGCCCGGACATTGTTCTATCGTCAGTTGCCGCTGCTGGACTTCATCCTCAAGGGCGGCTTGCCCGCCACCATCAAGGCCGGTTTGCGCAACCTCGGCCTGGAAGTCGGCCACCCGCGCCTGCCGGTGTTCCCGCTTGATGAAGCGCGCAACGCCCAACTGCAGACAATGTTGAAAGAACTGCTCTGATCCTGCGGGCAGTCCTTGCGACCGCACAGGTGGCGCCCATGGGCGCCACCTGTGCGGGACCGTCGAAGGCTACGCTTGGCAGGGCTACGTTATTCCCGCACTGCAACGTTGCGAGGCATGAGATGCGTACCTACATACCCTTGGATTGTGATCTGCATGATTATCTGGAGATTGCCTGCCTGTACGGCTATGCGCTGGACATCGAACTGACTGACGGCCAGCGGTTGACAGCCCGTGCGATCACCACGCGCACCTCGCCGACGCGAGAGGAATTTCTCGAAGTCGAAACCGCTGATGGTCGCCTGGAGATCCGCCTCGATCAGTTGTTGGCGATTACACCGCAGGACAAGAACGCCAGGTTTGGCCGTGTGGTGCTGGCGAATGGCTGAGGGCTGCATCAGGTCTTTACCCGCCGTCCTTACCTGCATTGAGGAAAACAGCCCCATCACTCACAGAAACCTCCTACATCTCCCTCCATAGCTCCCGCGTTAGCGTCTGTCCTGCCTTTTATCGGACGAGACGCACCACGTCGTGACACGCAAACAAGACATCCCCCAAGTCCGAAACCCGCCCGGCGGTGACGGGCACTACGTCACCTACCGGGACATGACCGCCACCGAACTGGCCGAGCGCGAAACCCGACAGCGGGCTTATGAAGCCATGCTTGCCCGACAGGCCGCTTACGTACAGGCGCGGTGGGCCACAGCGGATAACAAGCCGTTATCCAGCGTAACCGGAAGCGTGTTTGCCAAGAGCTGCACGCTCCCCAACGGCATCATCGATTACAGCAACCCCAACGGCTACGTCCCGGCAGACCTGGTCAAACAGTACGGCGACCTGATGTGGCTCGGCGGCCGGAGCGCCGACCCATCCGGCACGGTGCCCCTCAAGCAGATCGGCGCGGGTGCGGTTCCGGCTACGTTGGGCAGGCTCGCGCTGGGCGGTTCGGCAGCTTCTACGGCGGCTAGTGCTGGCGGCACCGTCGGCGCAGCGCTACTGACCGGCATCGTTGCTTTGCTCTGGCCCTCCAGCCTGGGCGACAGCGCGCTCTATAGCGAAGACCAGCTGAGAAACCTCAAGCAAGCCCGCAGCCGCATGCGCCTGAGCATCGAACAGCAAGCCGATGGCAGTCTCAAGGGTTATGGTTTCTATACGGGGCACAATCGCGACTGGGAAATGGTCGACGTTGTCCAGTTCACCCCACGAGCCGACCAGTTCGTCGCTGACCTGGGCGATGGCGTCGAACTGATCTGGACGCCGGCTACCGATCCGTCCGACACCCTTGGCATCCCGGCTCTGGAGGCAGCCCCCCAGGCACCGGCTATTTGGATCTACCCGCCGACACCGATGGCTGACAGCATCATTGTCGACCCGATTTATCCGCCGGAGTACAGGGATTTCATTCTGGTGTTTCCGGCGGATTCGGGGGTTCGGCCGGTTTATGTGGTTTTGAGTGTTCGTCGAAAGGGCTTGGCCGAAACCGGCCACGACTATCATCCTGCTCCGAAAACCCACGAAATCACTGGCTTCCCTGGATTGAAAACAGGCATAAAAAAGACACCCGTGCGAGGCGGTGGAGGCCTACGGCATCGCTGGCTTGATGCTAAAGGCAGAACAATCTATGAATGGGATTCTTTACATGGCGAATTGGAAGCCTATCGTTCAAGTGACGGAAGCCATTTAGGGGCATTCGACCATATTACTGGTGAGCAGACAGACGTCCCCCAAAAAAACCGTAATATCAAAAAATATCTGTGAGAATTAAATGGGACTCAAACTAAGACTCGAATGGTTTAGCAAGCAAACCGAATCCTACGAAGGGGAAGAGTATTCAAAAGATTTGGGCGAGGACGGTGCTGTTATTGAAGCCCTAGGAATCCCACTCGAAAACAACATAAATAACGGAGGTTTTAATGTCCCACAAGAATGGATAAAAATTCTTCAACCTTACTTTGAACACCCAATTAATTGGCCCACCTACTACTATCAGGTGTCCTTCGATTATCGAGACAATTGGTAGCCGCAGAGAGCAGCCAAAAATAAACCAATCTGCTTCTGCCCCACGGACACAAATAAAAATAAAGGACACCGCTGACGCGACAATTGCACCTCATATTAACAACGCTCTGCATTGACATTCGAGCTTCCTCGCAACTTGTTGCTTTTCCGGACCAGTAGCAATTAGTTAGCAGCGAGTCATGATCCCTTTACGATGAACTGAGTTGGGCGGTTTGGGGGCTGCTACGCAGCCCTGCGGGAGAACTGCCTGCCGTCCCCTTTCAATAAGCGCCGGCGTGCGTTCGTCGTCAGGACGGCGGATAGGCCTCGTTGAACACCTTGCAAAATCTTCCGCCTTCGAAAAGAGCAGCTGTACATTGATTTGCCCTTGCTGTGTTGCCTGGCTGGCCCAACTGGCTAGCACAAGCCGCTTGGACGGCGCTTCAGATCGGCCTGCCGCGTACAGAACCATCCATGCATTAACCCCGCTTGAAAGAACTGCACAGGGGCGTCAAACCCGGCGGCCTTTATAAGACCCGCGACCTGTTGCGCAGGCAGGATCGCAACGTTCCTGGCGTAGGCAGTGCGCGCTCGCTCCAGCCCTTCTGGCCGAAGACCATCGGAGGACATCAGCGTCAGCCAACTGCGTAACAGCACCTCATAGGCAGGCGATTCGGTATCAGAGGCAAGGTCAGCGTTCGCCAATATTCCATGAGGTTTAAGGCGGCGGGCAATCTCGTGAAAGAACGTGGTGCGAGCGCCTCCATCTAACAAAAATTGGGATACCAGCAAGCAGGTAGCAGCGTCGTAGCTGGCCTCGGCGACGAGCGTGTCAAGGTAGCCTTCGTGAAAATGGCAGCGTGCGAGAAAGCCATTTTGAACGGCCTTCTGACGACAGACGTCAAGCATAGCGCCCGAGGGGTCGACAGCAGTGAAATGCCAGCCTGGGAAGCGCTCTGCCAGATGGGCAAGTTCCGCCCCTGTGCCAACGCCTACGCAGAGTATCCGGGCATCTTCCGGCAGACCGATAAATTGAGATTCGAGCAGCAAATAGAGAGCGGCGCGAATCGGCGCCATCCCTTCCCATTGCTTGTCGTAGCTGACAGCTTGCTGGTCGAACACTGTCTTGAGTTCTTCATTGCGCATAGGGCACCTTGAGTCGTGACAGACGCATCGCGTTAACCGCGGTATTGCTTCTAGTATCCCTGCCCTGTCAAGCCCTGCACATTTGCGGCCGCAATGCCATGGATCAGCACCGGAACAGGAACCCAGCCGAACACTTCCGCCAGCTCAGAAGCTGCCCCCACAGCATGCCCAGCAAAAAATATTTCCCTCCCATCCCCTCCCGCAAAGCTCCCATCCGCTCCAGCAAAGCCCCCGGCAAATCCGCCCCCCGATAATCCCCCCCTTCGCTCGCACTCCCCTCCCCCGCCAGCACCGTGAAACGCCCATGAACCTACGCACCTTCATCCGTAGCTATTGCCTCAACTCCAGGCTCGCCACAAATACGCTGATCCAACTGCACCGGGCGCTTTCGTTCCTGGCCGGTTACTTGGCGCGGCAGGGCTTCGACTCCAGGACATGGCCGGCAACCCGTGACGCGGACACGCTGGAGCAGCGCGGTAGCGCCGTTTGCCCGGAGCTGGCAGCAACGGTCTTCAGCCACGCACGGGAGGGGGTCGTTCTGGTGGATCCGTACGGCCGGGTCATCAGCGTGAACGAGGCCTTCACGCGGCTCACCGGTTATGGACAGGACGAGGTCAGGGGCCGGGATCTGAATTCCCATCGCATGGTTCGGCGGCTCACTGCGTTCTATGCACCTATGAAGAATGCGCTGGATTTCCATGGGCATTGGTCCGGCGAGATTCAAAGCAGTCACAAGGATGGCCGGGAGATGACGTCGCGCATCAGCATCAGCGCGGTGCATGACCGTCACGGGAACGTTCAGCATTATGTGGCGCTGGTCAGCGACATGACGCAGGTGAAACAACGTCTTCAGTTGCTGGAACGCGATGCTCGTTTTGATGCGCTCACGCAATTGCCCAATCGGCTACTGTTGGCCGAACGGATGCGTCAGGCATTGGGCAAGGCGCGTATCCATCAGCACAAGGTCGCCATTGCGTTTATCGACCTCGATGGGTTCAAGGCGCTTAACGACAGTTACGGCCATGACTGGGGGGATCGGGTGTTGCAGATTGTCGCGGCGCGGATCAATGCGACGCTGCGTGAAAGCGACACGCTGGCGCGGCTCGGTGGCGATGAGTTTGTGGCCGGGCTGGTGGGTTTGCAGGAGGTGGAGGACTGCGAGCCGTTGCTCAAGCGCATGTTGCAAGCGGCCAATGCGCCAATCCTGATTGGCGCGCAAACGGTGGAGATCGCCGCGAGTATCGGCGTGGCATTTTTCCCCGAGCATGGGCAGGAGGTGGATGCGCTGATCAGCAAAGCGGATCAGGCGATGTACTTGTCGAAGAAGGCCGGCGGCAACCGCTTGGCGTTTTGTCCCACGCGTTTTATTTCGCTCAATAGCGAAGCCTGAGGGTGGTGCCGAGGGTTCTTTCGCTGCCGGTCATCACGCCGTAGTCTCCGGCCCCCAGCAATGAGTAAACGGCGGTGATGTAGTGCCGGTCGAAAGCGTTGTGCATCCAGCCTTCCACTTCCCAACCCCGGTCCTGGCTGCGCAGCCCCAGGCGCAGATTGGTAATGCCGTAGCTAGGTTGATAGCTGCCTTCCCCACCTTCGAGGGTGCCGTAGTAGCCGGTGCGAAAGCTGTAGTCGATGCCGCTGTAGACTTCCAGTCCGTAGGGCAGCGGATGGCTATGGTCCAGGCCGCTGCTGAGGTTCCATTCCGGGGCGTTGTAGAGGCGGTCACCGCTGAGGTCGCAGGTCCATTGGCCGGTCTGCGGTGGGCACGGTGCGTTGGGGAAGCTGCGATAGCGTGCATCGCTCCAGGCCAGGCCCAGACGCCAGGTGAGTCGGGGGGCCAGTTGCCAGGCCGAATCCAGTTCGACGCCGCGCAGGCGGACCTTGCCGACGTTGATCAGGTTGTCCCGCAGCGGTGGCGCGAACATCGACGTCGGTGGGCTGTAGGTGAGCGCCTGGTAGTTGTCGACATCGGTCTGGTAGACGGCGAGGTCGAGCATGGCCCGCTCGTCCCAGAAGCGCACCTTCAGGCCCAGTTCCAGTGAGGTGGCGCGTTCCGGCTCGAATGTGGGCGCGGTGAACGGGCCGACCACGTCGAAGTTGATGCCGCCAGCCTTGTAGCCCCGCGACCAGCTGACGTAGCCCATCACCGCATCGCTGAAGCGGTAGCTGGCGCCGAGCAGGCTGGAGACGTTGTGTTCTTCGATCGAATCCTCGCGGTAATAACCACGGCCGAGGGCGATGTCGCGCAGTAATTGTCCACCGCCCTGAAAGATCGGAGGCAAGCCCGTCAGCGGCGCAAGGTTGCTGACATCACGGGAAACCCAGCCGTCCTTGCGCTCCCGACTGTAGCGCAGGCCGCCGGTCAGTTCGAGAGGGTCGACGGGGCGCCAGGAAACCTGGCCGAAAATCGCCCGGCTGTCACCCCTCTGCTCGCCGTCATAGTGTTGCCGGGCGCCGTCCAGAAGCAGCGACGGCACTTGGCTCGGATCGGTAAAGGTGATGCCGTAGAGTTTCTGCAGTTGCTCCAACTGATCGCCGACGAACCAGGGCGCGGCGTCCTTGCCGAACTGAACGTCGATGTCCCGGTCGAGCTGCTGGCGCAAATAATAGAGCCCGGCGACATAATCGATGGACGAGCCGACCGTGCCCGATAGCCGCCACTCCTGACTGAACTGCCGGTGCCCCAGTTCCGTCTCGGACTGAGCGACCGACAACGTAGTGCTGTCGCCGTCGCGGGCGGCGCGGTAGTCCCAGTCACGGTAGGCGGTGATGCTTGTAAAACGCATCGCGTCATCCAGATCCCAGTTCAGTTCCAGCGAGACACCGTCCTGCAGGGTTTTCGGACGCCCCGGTGCGTCGATACGCACCTCGCGTTGATAAGGGTCGGGCTCGGACAGCGGATAGCCGAGAAATTGAGCGCGTTTGCGCGTCTGCTGGCTGTAGTGATTGACCAGCAGCACATTACCGGCCTCGTTTTGCCGGGCATGGTCTGCGATCAGGCGGGCGCTGAAGTCCGTGGTCGGCGTCCACAGCAGTTGTCCGCGCAGGCCCTGGCTGTCGGCGTCACCGAGGCGGGAGCCGTTTTCCATGTTTTCCACTTGCCCTTCCTCCGAGCGGTCGAAAACATTCAGCCGCCCCGCCAGGACATCGTCGCGCAGCGCCCCGGAAATCGTCCCACGATACTCCCGCAGGCCGTGGTCTCCGTAGCTGGCCTCAAGGTTGGCCTCGGGTTGGAACGTCGGTGCGCGGGTGATGATGTTCAGCGCACCCGCCGTGGTGTTCTTGCCGAACAAGGTGCCTTGGGGGCCCCGCAGCACTTCGATGCGCTCAATGTCCATCAACTCGGTGAAGGCCATGCCCTGGCGCGCCTGGTACACACCATCGACGTAGGTGCCGACACTGCCTTCCAGGCCATCGTTGTAGGCGGTCGCGCCGAACCCGCGCAGGCCAAAACCGGCATAGCGGGCGTCATGCCCGGACACCACCAGTCCGGGCACACGCTGCTGGATATCTTGCAGCGTGTGCAGGTTGGCCTCGTCCAATTGCTCGCCGTAGAGAACGTTGATCGGGATGGGCACCTGTTGCGGGTCTTCCTCGCGACGGCGGGCGGTCACCGTGGTTTCGTCGAGGACGATGGCGTCGAGCGACGGCGCAACCTCTTGCACGGCATGGACGGACGCCCAAGGCAACATCGCCAAGCCGCCGAGCAAGAGCAGCCGGTAACCCCGATTGAGCACCCTAGCGCTCCCGGACCATCGTGCGCTGCACCGTGTCCAGGCCCGTGAGCGTCTTGACCCACGCCAATAACTCGCGGCTGTCGGCGGGCTTGAGCAGGACTGCATCGAACACCAGGTCTTGCGGATAGGCCTGTGGCCGGCGCGCCGGCACTGCCGAATAGAGCATCACCGGCAGAGGGCGGCAGCGCTCGCGGACCTGACGCAGCAGTTCCCAGCCGTCCATGCCGGGCATCATCTGGTCACTGATCAACAGATCGATTGGCTGCTCCGCCAGGCAGGCCAACGCTTCTTCTCCATTGGCCGCGATGCTCACGTCGAAGCCGTAGCCGGCCAGCAGGTCATAGAGCCATTCGCTGTTCTGCTCGACATCGTCCACCAGCAAGACTTGCTTGCCCTGGCCGTCAAACGGGGCGGCGTGGTTATCGACGATGCCGATTTCGAGGTCGTGCTCGTGAGCGCACTTGAGTTGCAGGCGAAAACGCAAGCAACTGCCGCCCTGCCCGGTGGCCTGTGGTTCCAGGCGGCTGCCCATGCGCTCCAGCAGTTGCGTAACGATGGACAAGCCGAGCCCGCTGCCTTCGTAGCGTTGCGCATTGCGCCCGCGCTGGAACGGTTGCAGCAGTTGCTCGAACTCTTGCGGATCGATGCCAATGCCGGTGTCGATCACGCTGAAACACAGCTCGACGGTGTCAGGGCCGGCGCCCGGACAACCGCCCACTTCAAAACGAATCTGGCCGTTACGGGTGAATTTCGCTGCGTTTGCCAAGAGGTTCATGAGGATCTGCCGAAGGCGTTTGAAATCGGCCTCGACCAGCGCCGGCAGA
Organism: Pseudomonas uvaldensis; assembly: GCF_021271205.1. Classification (GTDB taxonomy): domain Bacteria; phylum Pseudomonadota; class Gammaproteobacteria; order Pseudomonadales; family Pseudomonadaceae; genus Aquipseudomonas; species Aquipseudomonas uvaldensis. Next base: position 314,962 of record NZ_JAIWKS010000003.1, on the reverse strand, counting down.
TCGTCGGCCACATCGGATTCAAAGGTGTTGCCCTGCCGTGCGGCAAGGAAACCCGCTTCCTCGGCAATCTCCCTGAGAAAGCCGTACAGGTAGCCCGGTGCCAGGCTCAGTTGCATTTGCTCCAGCTCGCCTCGGGAGAACTCAAGCATCTCGTCGATCAACTCCAGTTGCTGGCGGGCATTGCGTTCGATGGTGGCCGGGTACTCGCGGTTTGGCCCGCCGTGCAGCAGGCGCGCATAGTCGATGATGCGCACCAGCGGCGAGCGCAGGTCGTGGCTGATGCGGGCCATCAAGGCACTGCGGGCCGCCAGGGATTCGCGCAACTGCGCCGTGCGCAGGGCTACGGTGCTTTCCAGGCGTTCGTGCTCGGCCTGGCGTTGTTGGTCGAGACTGGACAGCGCGTGCTTTTCCCGCTGGCGACTGCGATTGACTTCCATGATCAGCGTACACACCAACAAGGCCACGCCCGGCAGGGTCGACGACAAACTGTGTTTACTTTCCGGCGACTGCCAGGGCAACTGCTCCTGCGGGAAGAAATAGCGCATCAGCAATTGCCCCAGCAGCAACCCCGGCACCAGCCACGCCATCCAGTCGTAGCGCAGCCGTTTGCGCCAGGCCATGAACAACGTGGCGAGCAGCACCGCATAAAAACTCAAGAGCGACAGTTGGATGAACTGCGCGCCTTGGACCGGATCGACCTTCAACCACCAGGCTCGGCCAAAGGCGCACCCCAACAGCGGCACCCAATAGCTGCAACCAATGACTTTTGGCAGCCGGGAAACCTGCAACAGCACGCGCATGTAGGCGAGGAACAGGATGAACGAGATCACGCTGGCGCCGGCCAGCAACTCGCGGGTCCAGCCGAGTGCCGAGGCCCAGTAGATCAGGTAGCCGTTCACCAGGCAGGTCAGCAGGATGTAACTGAGTACCGCGCCGGCATTCACTGTCAGCAATCGGGAGCGCAGGATCGCGCCGACAATCAGCCCGAACGGGACGACCAGCAGGACAATGCCCAGGGTCAGTCCATCGCTCAGGTACGTCTGCTGCTGACTGCGCAGCAATGCCGGCTCGGACCACAGCTGTGGCTCCAGCAACATCTGGAAGTGGCTGGTGACGCGGACGAACAACGTTGCGCCCTGTCCGGCCGCCAGCGAAACTGGAAACGCCGGCTGCCGCGCCGCCGGCTGGGGCCATTCGGCCAACGGATAGGCGGCACCGGCGTGGGCCTCCCGCCAACGTCCGTCGGCGTATTGAAAGACACGAATGTCTTCCAGGCGCGGCGCGCCGATCACCAGCAGGCGCGAACAGGCCACATCGCTGGAGTTGGTGAGTTGCAGTTTCAACCAGAAGGCCGAGCGGCTGTAGCTTTGCGCTGGCCACTGCGGGGTCGCGGCATGAAATTGCGCTTCGGGCAGTCGGGCGACGTCCTCCACGCTCAACCTCGCCTGGGCGTCCTCGACGATCTGCATCGCCGGCATCAGGTCCTGATAATCAGCCTGACAAAGGTCCACGGGCGCCGCGCACAACAGGCCGGCGGCCAGCAGCGTCGTCACCAGTAATAGAACCTGCAGAAGCCGCATCAGGCGGACCCGGCCGACTCGGTATCAGCGATGCCCAGGGTCTGCTGGCGAAACTGGCTGGGCGTCATGCCGATTCGCTGCCGGAAGGCCGTGGTGAAGTTGCAGGCATTACGAAAGCCGATCAACTCGGCGACGTCCTGCACGCTCATGGCGCTTTCGGACAGCAGCTCCTGGCCGCGACGCAGCCGAGCATCCCGGATGTAGGCGAACACGGTCAGGCCCAGATGCTCGCGAAATATCCGGGAAAGGCGTTTCTCATGGGTGCCGACTTTTTGCGCCAGCGCGACAAGAGAAGGCATGTCGTCGAGGTGGTGTTCGATCAATCGCATCGCAGCCCGCAGCACGATCCCGTCGCCATCCGGCTCCGGTGCCGCCGGGTTGTCCTGCCTCGCCGGCGGCGCGCGCCAGGTCAATTGCAGGTGGATCCTGATACGCGCCAGCACTTCCTCGGGGGCGCAGGACTTGGGGATGTAATCGACCCCGCCCACGGTCAACCCTTCCAGGCGCTCGAAAGTGCTGTTGGCCGACGACAGGAAAAGAATCGGCGTCTGCCGGGTCGACGGAGCCTCGCGCAGTAGCCGGCAGAGGCTGAAACCGTCCATGTGCGGCATGTGCACATCCAGTACGATCAGGTCCGGACGCAATGCCAGCGCACGCTGATAACCCTGTTGGGCATCGCTGGCCAGGGAAATGCGCCAGGGTTGCGCCTTGAGCAGAACGACCGTTGCCCGGATGTCCTCGGGTTCATCGTCGATAAGCAGGATATGCGGCAGCGGCCCGGATGACACAGCCGCGTCCCCTGCCGCCCGCCTTTCGTATCGCCCGTCGTCCATACGCTGCGTTCTCTTATCGTGCGTTTGCCAAGCCCCTGCCGAAAAAGCAAAGGTATCGCAAAGGCAATCGATGGATCGGTAAAAATCGTTATACCGATAGCGGCAGGTCAGGTGAAGACTTGAAGGCGTCGCGCATGGACGACAGCCCTTTCCTCTAGGCTCGACAAAAAAGGTCCTGCACGGAGCAAGACTTGTCTCTCGAAAGACAAGGGTTTATCCGGTAGCTCCTACTGGGTCATGCAGGCAGCATCGATCCGGTATCCAGATCAATAGTCAGTCATGACCACAGGCTTTTCTTTCCTCACGCCACGCGCACTTGGCTTCTCAAGCCCACCCTGCTCTCGATACCACGCCACCGTGTCCGCGATGGTCACCTCCAATGCTCGAAAACTCAGGTCCAGCTCCTGCACGCTCTTGAGGTGGTTGAAGCAGGTGCGGTTCTCCTCTCGCCTCATGAGACGCAACGTGGCCATGCTCAATAAGATCGGTTTGCCGGTCACCCGCGCATAAAGCTCCTGCACCGCAGCCAAGGTGTACAACAAGGGGAACGGCAGCTGTCGATCGGGCGTCTTGACGCCCGCCACGCGTCCCAACAGCGGCACCAATTGACGCATCGTGATATGCCGACCCGCCGCAAGGTAGCGCTCGCCTCGCCGGCCTTGTCTGGCAGCGGCAATCATTGCCCAGGCGACATCCCGGGCATCGACCACGGAAAAGCTCCCCGGGATCAGGCCAGGCAACTTGCCGTTCACGACATCCTTGAGCAGTTGGCCCGACGAGGTCGGCCCGATGTCGCCGGGGCCCCACATCCAACCGGGCAGGACCATGCAGGCGTGCATGTCGGGATAGGTGTCCAGGAATGACAACACCACGCGGTCAGCCAGGATCTTGCTGCGGTAGTAATTATCGGCATCGGCGTCAGCACGCAGACAGGTCTCGTCGATGGACGAGCAGGGTTCGCCGTCAAGCACGGCGATGGATGAGGTGTGGACAAAGCGTCGTATGCCGGCGCGGTAAGCGTGGTGAAGCAGGTCCCGGGTGCCGTCGACGTTGATCTTTTCGAGTGCTTCCCAGTGGTTGCCACCCTTGTAGTTATCGCGAAAGAACGCCGCCGTGTGGAACACGGTGTCGCAGCCTTGTAACGAGGCGGCGAAGGCCGCGACATCGGCCATGTCTCCGACCACCCATTCCAGATCGGGAAACTCGCTGAACTGCTGTTCACCTTTGGCCCTGGAGCGCACCAGGGCTTTGACGGTGCAGCCACGGGCAACCAGTTCCCGTACCAGGTTGTTGCCCAGCAGGCCCGTGGCGCCGGTCACGAATACGTTGCGCATGGTTCAGCCCTCATCCTGTCCGTAGGACGGCAGCAACACTGCAGTGTCGAAGAACACCTCTTCATGGGTCGCCAGCCCGTCCTTGAAGATGAAGTGCGCCGCAAAGTGCGTGGTGATCGGGCGACCATGGGGCGGAATCACGCGGTCTGCCAGCACCAGGGGAGCCGTAAAGGTGCCGGACAGGACAGCGACCAGCGCCAATCGATCATCGGCGACCATGAACGGAGTGAGAGTTACTTCGGCATCGGGCAGCGCTTCGAACAGCGCGAGTTCGCGTTTGCGCATGGCCTCGCGACCGATTTGCACCCCCATGCCGTCGAGGTAGATGAAATCTTCGCTCACTAAAGCGAGCATCGCCTCCACATCACGGCGATTGAAGGCTCTCGAGGCGCGTTCCGCATAGTCGTTGGGGCCGGTGGTCATACAATCCATTCCATTCATTTCGAAGGGCGTAGGTATACCGTCGGGCCCGCTTTCGAAAAACAGCGACTGCTGCATAATGGCTTTGCATATATGCAGATCAGGGAAGACGGGACGCATGGCATCGCAAGCAAATTGGGACGATCTTCGGCTGCTGTTGGCGGTGTCGCGACGTGGCAGCTTTCTTCAAGCGGGGCAGTTGTTGGGGATCGCGGCGTCTACGGTGTCCCGCCGGCTGACTCAGTTGGAGGCGGCCCTGGGTGAGCCGCTTGTCGAGCGGGGCGTCGAAGGTTGCTGGTTGACCTCGCGAGGCCAATCCCTGGTGGATGTTGCCCTGGCGGCAGAAGCGGGGTTGCGGCGACAGACCTTTGCGAGCCTGCCCGGGCGACAGGCAGAGCTCAGTGGCAGTGTGCTGGTCAGTGCCGGGGAAGGATTCTCGTCCTCAGTGCTGGAAGCCGCGAGCCGCTTCACAGCCCTGCATCCACGTTGCTCGGTGGAGCTGCAGTTGAGCGCCGAGTTCCACAAGATCGTCCGCGGCGTGGCTGACGTTGCGGTTCGCACCGCTCACTTGGGCGAGCCTTCGCTGATTTACAAATCCATAGGCCGGGTCGCCTACGGCGTCTTTGCGCAGGCCAGCTACCTCGAACGGTTACCTGGGTTGACACCTGCCACTGCGCCCCCAATCGGACTGCTTCCCCCTCTGGACATGTTGCCCCAAATGCGCGCGGCAAAAGCCGCCGGCCTGGCGCGCGCGCAGATCAGCGTGAATTCGTTCACCGCACAGCTCGAGGCGGTGCGGCGGGGACTGGGGGTAGGCGTTCTGCCCCGTATCTTGGCACGGGACCTGGTCGAGGTGTTTGCCCAGTTGCCTATTCCCGATCTGGAGGTCTACCTGGTGAGCCGGCCCCAGGCGTTGAAGCAGGCGCATATCAAATGTTTTTTCGGAATTCTGGAGCAGGTGTTGCTTGAGAGCGTATCCGAGGGAAATGACTGAGTGGAAAGGCTGGCGAGGTCCCGTGCTTTAGCCTGTCTCGTTTTTACTTACGAACTGCGCAAACGTTTTTTTCATCTAGGCTAAATGGTTCAAACCGGGACACAAGGACGCTTTCCATCATGGACTTGGACGACGACATCAATCCGTTTGGTCATCTGGCGGTAGATCCCGTCATGCCGCATTTAGGCAGGCTGTTTCGGGTTGTCCGAACGGCGGCTTATACCGTTCCGGCAGGTTTATTCAATGCTCCCCTGACCGCGCAGGTACTCACCCGGCTCCCTTCCCCCGGCAACTTTGATGAATTGATGGTCGAGAATGGGACTCCCAGGCACCTGGAGGGATTGGCCGCCTTGGCCGCTGTCAGGTACCGAGCCGTTCCCTGGCCTGTCAGGCGAGGCGACGATGCCACTGTCGACTTTTATGACGGCAACGGCGAGCCGTTCGATGTAAAGACCCCTGCACCTGGACATAACATTCAAGCCGCCGCAGATTCCGTCGCACATGAGCTTGAGGGGGGTGGGCAAGCCGGTGTAAATGACGTCTACGTACCCAGAGTAGTCATGGACACCACGTTTCTCTCTAACGGCGAGCATGCTGCACTTTGGGGATACCTCGCGCCTTACGTTAACGAACGTCGCCTGATCGAGGTGTGTCTGCCCTATACCTTGCCGAGGCTGGCGGGAGGCACGTGGCACTGGTTGCCGTGACTGGCAATGAACTGAATGGGGACCGTCGAACTCACCGTCTCGCCCCCCAGCTCAGATCACACTTGCAACATCCCGCGAAACCCTCTCGCCGCGTAATACGACTGCACCCCGTTGTGGTAGATGAACACCCGCCCATAACGGCAATCCCCGAATATCGCCCCACCCAGCGCCCGCACCTCGGCGGGCGTCGCCAGCCAACTGGACGTTTTCAAATCAAACGCCTCCAGCGCCTGGAGTTCGCGGTACTGCTCTTCGGTCAATAGCGCCACACCCATCTCGGCGGCCATGTCCAATGCGCTGCCCTGGGGCTTGTTTTCCTTGCGAGCATCCAGGGCAGCACGGTCATAGCAGAGGCTTCGGCGGCCGGCGGGGCTTTCCCTGGCGCAGTCGCAGAACGTGACGCGCCCGGTTTTCCTGTCGTGGCCGATCACGTCGGGCTCGCCTCCGCTGGCCTCCATGGCCTGGAGGGTGTTCAGGGCGGTGGGGTTGCCTTCGAGCCGGGCCTGGACGTCGGACCATTTGAGGTCCGGGTGGCGATGGGGGTTCTTTTCGAAGCGGGACTTCAGGGTTTGAAGCAGGGCGGTTTGTTCTTGTTTTTTCATGGGGTGAGGTCCATTGGTTTGGAGTTCCGCTGATCGTTCCCAAGACCTGACATATACCGCAAAGGTCCTTCCGTTGCCGGTCGCGCCAGCCCTCACCAGAATAGCCCGCCTGGATAAACTGCAAGGATTGCAATGCCAAATTGGCTGACGGCACGCTTTACAGCGACGATCAATTACGTCGCATAGATCACGCGTCCACGCGGGTGCGCTTTCAATTTCGCAGCGACCCGGAAGGTGCGTTGCAGGTTTATGGCATCCATAGCCGCGCAGCGGGCGACGATTCGGTGCGCACGGTGCAAGTGGCGTGGAACGCCGACAAAACCGCAATGGAGGCCAAGCTCAATGGCCTCACCATTCTATGGACACCTCAACATGGACCGCTTGGGTCGATCCCACCGCTGATTTTCCCCGAAAACATCGGCGAACGACTGGGTACGATCCTCGTGCATCCGATTCCGGAAGATGTCGACAGCCAGATTGATGGGCTGCCGGGAGAGGATATTACTGCAGACGACTGTATTCTGGTTTTTCCTGCGGATACGGGATTGAAGTCGCTTTATGTGGTGTTCGCCCGGCCCTTTGGCGGGGACCATAAGTATCACCTTCCACCGAGAAGTCTGACGGCCTTCCCAGATGCAACAAAAGTAGACTCCAAAACAAGGGTACAGGGCGGTGGAGCAGTTCGTCGGCGCTGGAAAGATAAAAAAGGACGTATCTACGAGTGGGACAGCCAACATGGAGCGGTTGAAATTTACGATAGGCAGGGAAAGCATTTAGGTGAGTTTGATGCTGAAACAGGCATGCAAACCAAACCAGCCAAACCGGGTAGAAAAATAGAGAAATAGGTGTATTTATGAACATATGCGTAAGCGGCTTTCTGGCAGACAGCTCCGTAGATGATTCGCTCAAATTTGAGCTTTACCTGGACTTTTCTTTTATCGAAGAAATTCTAAAAATACTGGGTCACAAAGATATCAATGCAATGGCAGAGGGCGAATGGCTACTAACGGACGAACAGGCGATGGCAATATCAAAAATGGTCGGCGAACCGATTCCGACTGACTTAAAGCTATTTATTGGTCTTGAGACTTAACCGGTTTAACTAGACATTGAAGGCCCGCCACCATGATCCACTGCAAACGAGCCTACGACGCGCCCGCCCAGGATGACGGCAAACGCATCCTGGTCGACCGCCTGTGGCCGCGCAATTGCCGCAGGGACGAGTTGTCCATCGACGAGTGGCTGCCCGACGTCGCGCCTTCCCACGCATTGCGCAAAGCCTTCAAGACAGGCGACCTTTCTTTCGCGCAATTCAGGACGGCCTACCGCCAGGAACTGACCGCACAACCGCAACATTGGTGGAAGCTGGTGGACTTCGCCCGCAACGGCAACCTGACGCTGGTGTACACGGCCAGGTCCACGGTTGAAAACAACGCAGCGGTGCTGGCCGAATGGCTGGAGGATGAGTTGGAAAAACGGGGCGACATGAGTTCGCCCGCTTGTTATCTGCCAGAGTTTCCGGGGCGCTAGCGGCAGGCCCCTACGGGAACACAGCAGCAAGGCCCTGGGCAATCAGCCCAGGAGGTACTTGGAGATCAGTCTGGAGATTTCAACGATGCCCGTCTTGCCCGTGAATTCGAATTTTACTTTGCCCAGGGACGAGAAGTAGATTTCCAGTTCGGAATCCAGGTCGAACGTGCCGGAGGTTTCGATCGAGTAGGCAACGATGTTTTTATAAGGCAGAGATGTGAAGTCTTTCTTGCTGCCGGTAATGCCCTGCACGTTCACCGCGATGATGCGTTTATTGGTGAAGACCACGCCGTCGCGCATGGATTTATAGGCATCGATGACCTGCTCTCCGTCCAGCAGCAGCGCCGTGACACGCTCGGCGTATTCGTCGTTTTGCTTGAGCTTGAAGAAGCCTTTGTTGTTGAAGTCGATCATGGGTCGGTCCTTGTCGAGTTGAAAGCATTCCAGGCTTGCCGGGCCCGAGCTACCGGATTCTGCGTGAGCGGACAGAGATATCACAAGGACATTGGTTTCTTCTCCTAGACTTGCCCTTGTCTCGTCTTCCGATGAGTTCGTACTGTCCATAAAAACGCAGAGGGAACCTCGCAATGCTCAAAGCTTTTTGGAAAGTATTTGTCTGTAGCCTGGCTGTCGGTACGTTGGGCACGGCGCTGGCGGCCGAGCCGATCGTGATCAGGTTTTCCCACGTCGTGGCCGAACAGACGCCGAAGGGCCAGGGCGCGTTGATGTTCAAGAAGTTGGTGGAGGAGCGCCTGCCGGGCAAGGTGAAAGTCGAGGTGTACCCCAACTCCACGCTGTATAACGATGACAAGGAGATGGAAGCCCTGCTGTTGGGGGAGGTGCAAATGATTGCGCGCTCGCTCGCCAAGTTCGAGCAATACACCAAAACCGTGCAGCTGTTCGATCTGCCGTTCCTGTTTGACGACATGGCCGCAGTGGAGCGTTTTCAACTGAGTCCCGAGGGCCAGAAACTGCTCAAGTCCATGGAGAGCAAGAACATCACCGGACTGGCTTATTGGCACAACGGCATGAAGCAATTGTCGGCCAACAAGCCTCTGCGCAAGCCTGAAGATGCCCGTGGCCTGGTGTTTCGGATACAGAACTCCGAAGTGCTCGCCGAACAATTCAAGGCCGTGGACGCGAAGGCCCAACCGATGATTTTTTCGGTGGTCTATCAGGCCCTGCGCGCGGGCGTGGTAAACGGTACGGAAAACCCCTATTCGAACTTCTACAACCAGAAACTGCATGAAGTGCAGAAGTACGTCACCGAAACCAACCACGGCGCACTCGATTACATGTGGATCACCACCTCCGACTTCTGGAACGGCCTGCCGTCGGACATCCGCACCGAACTGGACAAGATCGTGGCAGAAGTCACCACCTACACGAACGGTGAAGCCGAACGCCTGAACCAGCAGGACAAACAGCGCGTGCTCGACGCCAAGACCACCGAGATCATTACCCTCACCCCAGAAGAGCGCAATGCCTGGCGCGAAAAGATGAAACCGGTGTGGGCCAAATTCGAAAAGGAAATCGGGCCGGATCTGCTTAAAGCGGCGCAGGCGGCCAACCAGGCCCAATGACCCTTGCGGGAGCAAGGCTTGTGAAAGCAAGGCCTGTGGGAGCAAGGCTTGCCCGCGATGAAGCCAACTCGGTCTTGGCAGTAACCCCAGCAATCGCGAGCAAGCTTTGCTCCCACAGTAAAACTCGCCTCCATCCCTGCGCCAGAGCCCATTGCGTTATGATCCCCGCCTCCACCTGAACCCGAGCTTTACCCACGCATGCCGTTCACCACTGACATCCCTCCTGTCCTGCCCCCCGTCCTGGTCGGTCCGCTGCTGCGACGGCTGGAGCCCAGGCGGTTGGTGATGTGGCTGGTGGGGACACGCTCGCTGGCGTTGACGCTACGGCTGGACGGCATGGGCGATCTGGCGTTGGATGCCTCGCGTTGCACGGTGGTACCGGTGGGTCAGCAGGCCTTCGTGCATCTGATCGATGTACGCCTCGACAGTCCCTTGCCCGAGGATGTGGTCATCGACTATGACCTGCTGGTGGAAGGCGCGCCCATCGCCGAATGGGCACCGCACCTGTTGTATGGCGCAGCACAACGCCCGAACTTCGTATTGCATTCGCGCATTGGGCAGTTGGTCCACGGCTCATGCCGCAAACCTCACCATCGGGCCAACGACGGCTTGCTCTGTGTCGACCGACTGCTGGCCGAGGCCCCGGCGCAACGGCCGGCCTTGTTGATGATGAGTGGCGACCAGGTCTATGCCGATGACGTCGCAGGACCGATGTTGCGGGCAATTCACGCGCTGATCGAACGGTTGGGACTGTTCGAGGAACGCCTGGACGGTGCCGTGGTGGAAGACAGTGCACGGCTCTACCGCCACCCTGCCAGCTATTACCACCGCGCCGATCTGCTGCCGGCGCTGGAAAGCAACGAGACCCTGCGCGAACGGTTTTTCGGAGGGGCCCGCAAGCCGATCTTCACCAGCAGCAGCGCCGACAATCATCTGGTGACCTTCGCCGAAGTCATGGCGATGTACCTGTTAGTCTGGTCCCCGGTGCCATGGACGCTGATCGATCCGCAGCCGCCCGAACTGACTGCCGAACGCCGCCAGCGCTACGAGCAGGAACGCCTGCGCATCGACGATTTCAAGGCTGGGCTGGGTGGCGTGGCCCGGGTGTTCGCGCATCTGTCGTGCCTGATGATTTTCGACGACCACGACATCACCGATGACTGGAACCTGTCCGCGCAGTGGGAGGAAACGGCCTACGGCCATCCCTTCTCCAAGCGCATCATCGGCAACGCATTGATCGCCTACATGCTCTGCCAGGGCTGGGGCAATAACCCGGACGCGTTCGAGGCGGCGATCCGGCAAACCGTGGCCTTGAGCGACACGGCGCGGGACCGCTATCTCGACAGCGAGCCCCAGGACAAACTGATCGACGGGCTGCTGGGCTTCCAACAATGGCATTACGTGCTGCCCAGTACCCCCGCCCTGGTGGTACTCGACACCCGCACCCGTCGCTGGCGCAGCGAGCATAACCTCAGGCATCCCTCCGGCCTGCTGGACTGGGAAGCCCTGAGCGAGCTGCAACAGGACTTGCTGGATCATCCATCGGCGATCATCGTTTCGCCGGCGCCGATCTTCGGGGTGAAGCTGATCGAAACCGTGCAGCGAGTCTTCAGTTGGTGCGGTTACCCATTGTTGGTGGATGCTGAAAACTGGATGGCGCATCGCGGCGCGGCCCAGGTGATCCTGAACATTTTCCGACACTCCCGTACACCGGGGAGTTACGTGGTGCTGTCAGGAGATGTGCATTATTCCTTCGTCTATGAGGTGTTCATCCGACACCGCAAGGGCGGCCCGCGCATCTGGCAGATCACCAGCAGCGGCATCAAGAATGAATTCCCGCCGACCCTGCTGGAGTGGTTCGACCGCCTGAACCGCTGGCTCTACGCGCCCCGCTCGCCCCTGAACTGGTTCACCCAGCGCCGACGCATGCGCATCATTCCTCATACCCCGGAACATGCCGAGACCGGGGAGCGATTGTGGAACTCGGCGGGCATCGGCCAGGTGTTCTTCAATGAACAGGGGCAGCCGGCTCAAATCTACCAGCACAATGCCGACGGCAAACCGCCTACGCGCATGTTGCCGCCGAAATCGCCGTCAGCCTGAGCTGTCGATGCCTTGAAAAATCGCGGGGGCTATTGCTCCGCCAGCTCGACCACGCCGCGGATCCGCCGCAGCATGTTAATCAGGTGCAGGCGCATCGATGCCCGGGCTGCCTCGGCATCGCACCGGGTCAGCGCCGCGTGGATCTGCTCGCGCTCGCGAATCACCAGCGCGCGGTTTTCATTCGTCACGGCAGGCCCGGCCTGTTGCACGACGGCGATCAGCGTGTTGCCCACATGGGTCATGGCATCGATAAAGAAGCTGTTGCCCGTGCACTGGGCGATCAGCAGATGAAATTCGAAATCCTTCCGAGCACTTTCGCTATCCGCGGCATCAAGTTCATTCGCCGCGTCGAGCGCTTCGCGCATCATCAGCAGTTGTTGCGGCGTTGCCCGTTGCGCAGCGATGCCCGCCGCTTCCACCTCCAGGCTCAGGCGCAGTTCAATCACCGCCAATGCGTCATGGGTCCCACCCTTGACGTGCTTGCCACCCTGGAAATCACCCGGCCGGGCGGTGTCCACCACGAAGGTGCCGATACCATGGCGAGTCTCCACCAAACCTTCGGCCTGGAGTCGCGACATGGCTTCGCGAACCACCGTCCGACTGACCCCGCGCTCCTTGATGATGACCTGCTCGGTGGGTAACTTGCTGCCCGCGGGCAGTTCGCCAGCCAGTATCTGTTGCGTCAGGTCGACCACCAGTTGCTGGGTCATGCTCAAGCGGCGATCGGTTGTGACACGGTCCATTGCACCTATCCATTAAAGCCAGACGATCGCGGCATTATAGCCGCGACCTAGCGGCAAAACGCACTATAATGCCCGCTGATCACCTTAGAGCAAGCCGATGACGGACCAAGCGCTATCTCCACTGAACAAGCCGCGCCGCCTCGCCGAAACCCTGGTCGACCGCTTCGCCCAGCGCATGCGCGACGGCATTCTCAAGTGCGGTGAAAAACTCCCCACCGAAGTGCACATCATGGAAGCCGAAGGCGTCAGTCGCTCGGTGGTGCGCGAGGCGCTGTCGCGCTTGCAGGCGGCGGGGCTGGTGGAGACGCGCCATGGCGTCGGCACCTTTGTCCTCGACATGCCGGCGCCGGAGGGTTTTACCCTCGGACCGGCGACGATTGCCACGTTGTCGGATGTACTCAACCTGCTGGAATTTCGCCTGAGCCTGGAAGTCCAAGCCGCCGGCATGGCCGCCGAGCGCGCAACGCCTGAAGCCCTGGCCGAGCTGTCTCAGGCATTGGAGGCGTTGCTGCAAGGGCCGGAGAAGTCCGGCACCACCATCAACGCCGATTTCCAGTTCCATCTGAAAATCGCCAAGGCCGCCGGCAACTATTACCTGATCGACATCATGAAGCATTTGGGTACCAAGCTGATCCCGCGTACCCGCATGAACTCCGCCTACTCCGGACAAAGTGATCGCAGCGCTTACCTGCAAGGCGTCAATGCCGAACACCAACAGATCTTCGATGCAATCGCCAGCGGTAATGTCGACGCAGCTCGTGCCGCGATGTTCCTGCACCTGAGCAACAGCCGCATGCGCTTGCGCGAAACCCAACAACGCCAGGCGTTCTATAACGAATAAGTTGCCTTTTCACCTGCCCCTGTGGGAGCGAGCCTGCTCGCGATGACGGCGTCACATTCAACATCATCGCCCCAGGCAGACCGCCATCGCGAGCAGGCTCGCTCCCACACAATCTCAGAAGAAGTTGTATTGGATGCCGACGCGCAAACGCAGTTGCCGATCATTGTCCACGGAGTTGACTTTGATATCGCCCACTTCAAAAAACGGCGCCCAGCGTTTGTCCCACTTGTACTTGACCACGACATTCTGCTCATAGTCATCGGTGCCGCCGTCATAGCGAATGTAGTCAGCATCAAAGTAGGTCAGTTGATACTCATAAGCCCACGGCCCTTGATCGGCATAGTTGACGTAGACGTCGTAGCGATTGATTTTCTGATCGTCCTTACCGTTCCGGGGCACGTCATGGTCGACCTGGTCGCGGTCCAGCTTGGAGGAGTCGTAACGATAGCGACCGGCGATGCTCAGTTCCTTGGTAATGCGATACCCCAGGCGCATGCCCAACTTGTAAGTGGTGGATTCCTCGTCGCTTTCCATGGCAAACGAAGGCGTCAACGTCCAGCGATCATTGAGTTTGTGCTGATAGTTGACGGTGAACTCATGACCGGCGCCAACGGTATTATCGAAAGCGACATCTTCACGATCACCGGCGGTCTTGTATTTGAGTTCGCCCTCCAGACCTACGCCATTGTCCAATCGCATGCCGAACTTGGCACGGTCGGCATGCATGCGGGTTTGCTCCGCATATTGGTGGCGGACGTTGATATAGCCGGTGTCGGCCTGGGCAACGAACGAAGCGAACAACGAAGCGAGGGAAACGGATACAAGTGTCTTTTTCATGTTTTTTATTCTTGTTAGTTGCAGGGGTTAGTTGGGTGAAACGTCAAATCGCAGGCGAGCGCGGGCGCGGCATTGAAACCAGGGGCTCAACGTCTTCTGCGGGTTAAAACAAATACAATCGGGTTAACGCGTGACTCAGACCGCTATGGGAACGCGCTGTATGTCGCGGCTGGCCTGCACCAGCAAACGGGTATACGCGTGCGTTGCGCCGTCACTCGCCAGCAAGTGGCTGTCGAGCGTCTCCACCACCTTGCCCTGCTGCATCACCGCCAGCCGGTCACACAAGTGCGCGACCACTGCCAGGTCGTGGGTGACCATCAAGTAAGTCAGCCCTTCCTGACGACGCAGATCGGCCAGCAGGTTGAGGATTTCCGCCTGCACCGAGACGTCCAGCGCCGAGGTCGGCTCATCCAGCAACAGCACCCGCGGCCGCAAGATCAGCGCACGGGCGATAGCCACACGCTGGCGCTGGCCACCGGACAACTGGTGCGGATAACGGAAGCGGAAGCTATCGTTCAGACCAACCTTGCGCAGGATCTCGCTGACCTTCTGCGAACGCCCGCTGATCCCGTGAATGCGCAGCGGCTCTTGCAGCGCAGCATCGACGGTGTAGCGTGGATGCAACGAGGCGTACGGGTCCTGGAACACCATCTGCACCGTGCGGTAGTGGTTCAGCGGCAGGTTGCGAGTCACGGCCTGGCCGGCGATCCGCAACTTGCCGGTCCAATGCTGGTACTGCCCAGCGAGGCAGCGCAGCACCGTGGTCTTGCCCGAACCGGACTCTCCCACCAGACCGAAAGCCTCGCCCTCGGCCACGCTCAAGTCGACATCGTGCAATATCGTGTTCAGTGCCGCGCCGGTGCCAAAACCGAGGTTAAGGCCGGTGATTTCAATCATGCTCATGACAGGCTCTCCTCAGGCATTCAACCAAAGCGGGTCACGTTGCAGCACCGGCAGGATGGCACGCGGATGGTCCAGGCTGGGCAGTGCGGCCAACAGGCCACGGGTATAGGGATGAGAGGCTTGGTCCAGGTCAGCGGCGGCGATCGACTCGACCACGCGACCGGCATACATCACCAGCACACGGTCGCAGAAGTGCCGCACCAGGTTCAGGTCGTGACTGATGAAGATCAGCCCCAGGTCTCGCTCGCTGACCAACTCTTCCAACACGTTGAGCACCTGCCGGCGCACCGATACGTCCAGCGCCGAAGTGGGTTCGTCGGCGATGATCACCTGGGGATCGGTGATCACCATCATCGCGATCATGATCCGTTGGCCCATGCCGCCGGAGACCTCGTGCGGGTACAAGTCATAGACCCGCTGCGGGTCACGGATGTGGACCTTGCCGAGCATGTCCAGGGCCCGTTCGCGGGCTTCTCGATGCGGCACCTTGTGATGAGCAAGGTACGCCTCGGCAATCTGTTCGCCGACCCGCACCACCGGGTTCAGCGAGTATTTGGGGTCCTGCATGATCATCGACATGCGTGCGCCACGGATCGCCTGGATCTGCTTCTCACTGGCCGCCAGCAAGTCGATGTCGGCAAAGCGCAGGGTCCTGGCGGTGATGCGCGCCGTGGGTGGATGCAGGCGTAGCAGGCTGCGACCGACGGTGGATTTTCCAGAGCCGGACTCGCCGACGATGGCGAGTTTTTCCCGGCCCAGGGTGAACGATACGTCACGGACCGCCAGGGTCGTTTTGCCAGCGTTGCGGAACTCGACGCAAAGGTCTTGTACTGCCAGTTTTATTTCGGTCATGGGCTGTTCCTCAGGATTGGCTGCGCGGATCGAGGACGTCACGCAAGCCGTCGCCCAGCAGGTTGAAGGCCAGACTGACCAGCATGATCGCCATACCTGGCGCAGCTACCAGCCACCAGCTTTCGAGCATGTAGCGCCGCCCGGTGGAAATCATCGCGCCCCACTCCGGCAACGGTGCCTGGGCGCCGAGGCCGAGAAAGCCCAGGGCGGCAGCGGTGAGGATGATGCTCGCCATGTTCATAGTCAGGCGGATGATCACCGACGAGAGGCACATCGGAATGATGTGGCGCAGGATGATGCGGGTACTCGACGCGCCCTGGAGCTGAACCGCTACGACGAAGTCGGCGTTGCGCAGCGGCAATGTCTCGGCGCGTGCCAGACGGGCAATCGGCGGCCAGGCCGTCAGTGCGATGGCGATCACCGCATGCTCCAGGCCTGGACCGAGGGCCGCGATGAACGCCAGCGCCAGGACCAGACTGGGGAACGAGATGAAGATGTCGGTGATGCGCATGAACAAGTTGTCGACCCAGCCGCCGAAGTAGCCGGATACCGTCCCGACCAGCAGGCCGATGGGGCCGACGATCACCGTCACCAACAACACGATGTACAGGGTGATGCGCGAGCCGTACACCAGCCGGGCGAAGACATCCCGACCGTACTCGTCCGTGCCGAACCAGTGCACGCTGCCGGGTGCCTGCAAGGCACCGGCAAGGTTCTGCAGCAGCGGGTCGTGACCGGCAATCCACGGGGCAATGGCGGCCACCAGGATCAAGGTCGAAACCACGATCAGGCCGACGAAGGTCATCGGGTTGCGCAGCAAGAATCGCAGCAGGCGCAGGGTGCTGGCGGTCAGCGCCGCGGCGCTTGAGGCGGGCAGCGCGGCACTGCCGGCCGCGCTGGAAGCAAGGGGCAGGTTCATTAGCGAGTCCTCGGGTCGAAGATCTTGTACAGCGCATCGCTGATCAGGTTCAGCGTCACGAAGATGAGGCCGATCAACAGCACGCAGGCCATCACCGCGTTCATGTCACCGAGCAGCAGGCTGCCGGTCAGGTATTGGCCGAAACCCGGCCAGGCAAACACGGTTTCGATCAGGACCGCCCCTTCCAGCAGGCCACCGTAGGCTAGCGCGACAATGGTCAGCAGTTGCACGCGGATGTTGCCAAAGGCGTGTCCCCAGACAATCCGCCGTTGGGACAGCCCCTTGACCCGGGCGGTGATGATGTATTCCTGAGACAACTGCTCGAGCATGAAACTGCGAGTCATGCGGCTGATGTAGGCCACCGAGTTGAAGCTCAGGATCACCGCCGGCAGCAGGATGTGCCGCAACGCGCTGCGAAAGGCTTCCCACTCGCCGGACCAGGCGGTGTCGATCAACAGCAGACCGGTGTGCCGGGGGATCAGTCCGTCATAGGCCAGGCCGATCCGCCCAACGCCACCGGCCCAACCCAGCCAGGCGTAGAACACCAGGAAGGCCATCATGCCGATCCAGAAAATCGGCGTGGAATAACCAAACAGTGTGATCAGGCGCGCGACGTGGTCACCGGCACGGCCCTTATGAGTCGCGGCGTAGACACCCAATGGCAAGCCCGCCAGCACGCCGAACAGAATCGCGAGGGTCGCCAGTTCCAAAGTGGCCGGGAACACCCGGGCGATGTCGGTGATCACCGGGTTGCCGGTCAACAAGGCCATGCCGAAATCGCCCTGGAGCAGGTCGCCCAGGTAGATCGCGAACTGGTTCCACAACGGTTTGTCCAGGCCCAGTTCTTTGTGCACCTGGGCGTAGGCTGAGGCATCGGCGTCGGGGCCGACGATGGCCAGAACCGGGTCCAGGGGCATCACCCTGCCGATGAAAAAGGTCAGTAGCAGCAACCCCAGCAGCGTGACCGCCACCGAGCCGCCGCGCCGGGTCGCTGACGCGGCCCGGGTGGTCCAGATTGAAAAGAATGCAGTCGACATATTCATTCCTGCCTTGGCCGCATGGCCGTCGATTTCAGCGCTGCTTGTAGACGTCCCGAAGACGCGTGGTGGCGGCGGTGTGGCCGATGTAGTTGCGCACGTCCGCATGGGTCACCACTTCATCCACCATCTGCGAGACCGGCATGATGGCTCCAGCCTGTTGGTCGTAGCGGTTCTGGATCTGCCCGTAGAGTTCACGCTGGCGCTCGGGATCGCGCTCGCGTTCGGCCTGCTCGATCAACTGATTGAGCTGCGGGTCGAAGAATGAAGTGCGCCAGCCCTGGAAGTTGCTCAGCTTGGCCTCGGTGCGGTTGTCCGGGTTGTATACCAGGGCGCGCAGGCTGGAATGGGGATGGCGCTCCGCCCCGCCACCGCCGCGGCCGACGAGGATGTCGAACTGACGGTCGCGCATCGCCCCGTAGATCTGGTTGCCGGTGCCGGTGATGATCGTCGCCTGGATACCGGCCTGGGCCAGCGTCGCTTGCAGGCTGGTGGCGATGTTGATGAAGGGCGGATCGGTGAGCGAGCGAATGCTGATCTTGAAGCCGTCCCCATGACCGGCCGCCGCCAGCAGGCGCTTGGCCTCGGCCACGTCCAGGCGATAGCCCGGATCCGGCAGGCGTGCCGCCAGCCCCAGCTGCAACGGCCGTTGATTGAGCACGCCGTAATGCGGCATCACCACTTCATTGATGCCCTGGTAATCGATCAACAGGCGGATGGCCTGGCGCACGCGGATGTCCTGGAACAGCGGCTGCTGCATGCTCATCGCCACATAGTACAGGGTGCCCCGAGCGATGCTCTGGATGCGCACCTCGTCGACCTTGCCCAGGGCCTTGATGTCGGTGGCCGCCATGCCACGGGCCACGTCCAGGTCACCGCGCTCGACCATCAGGCGCAACGCCTGGGACTCAGTCATGTTGCGCATGATCACTCGGCGCAATTTCGCCGCGCCGCGCCAGTAGTCGTCATTACGACTCATCAGGATCACGTCGTTGGCGCGCCAGATGTCGAGCTTGAACGCGCCGGAGCCGGCCGCGTGCGTCGCCAGCCATGCCGCGCCTTGGTCATCGGCGACCTGATGTTGCAAAGCGACCGAGCGATCGATGATGAAGGCGCTGGGAGAGGTCGCCAAGGTGTTGAGCACCAGCATCGGGTCAGTGACGCGTGGTAACTCCATGACAAAGGTGTGCGGCCCCTCGGCGCGCATCAGTTTGACGACATTGTCAGCGGTGAAGCCGTAGGCTTTCCAGGTGGACGCCAGGGCGCGGTTGAGGGTGACCACGCGCTGCAATGACCAGGCGACGTCCTGGGCGGTGAGCGGCGCACCGGAGTGGAAACGCACGTCATCGCGCAACTGGAAAGTCAGCCGCAGGCGGTCGGGGCTGATCTCCCAGGTTTTCGCCAGGGCCGGAATCAGCATATCCGGCTGCGCCGCGTCCTGCTCCAGGAGCATGTCATAGACGTTGGCGTTGACTTCGGCGACCTCCAGCCCCGTCGCGGCGGCCGGGTCCAGGGACAGCAAATTGATCATGCTCATGCCCACCACCAATTGGTCGGGGGGCGTTTCGCCTTGAGCCAGGCTGACGGGCGCCTGCATTGCGCACAGGGCCACGGTGACACACAGCAGCCGGGTCAGGCGCT
The DNA here is from genome assembly GCF_021271205.1 of Pseudomonas uvaldensis. GTDB lineage: Bacteria > Pseudomonadota > Gammaproteobacteria > Pseudomonadales > Pseudomonadaceae > Aquipseudomonas > Aquipseudomonas uvaldensis. Next base: position 295,503 of record NZ_JAIWKS010000003.1, on the reverse strand, counting down.
TGGGCCAGAGATTCATGGTTCAGTCCTTTCTTATATTTATAAAGACTTGTCGTTCGGGCCGTTATCGGCCCCGGACGGGGCACACGATCAATGTCGGGACACGGTGTTCGCCTCGATGTACGCGAAGTTGATGTCCTCGCCCAAGCCGGGGCGATCCGAGAGGTGCACAAAGCCGTCGGCGTCCATGGGGTCGACGAGGCTGTTGAGGTGCGCCGGCACTTCGTCGTAGTCGAGGAACGGGTGCAGCAGGCCACGCTCGTACCAGCGGCAGTTGCTGATCGCGCCGACCACCGCCAGGTTCGCCGCGCCATTGCCGTGTACTTCGCAGTCCATGCCGAATGACTCGGCCAGGTGCGCCACCTTCAGGCACGGCCCGATGCCACCGACCCCGGCCACGCCGGCACGCAGGATGTCACAGGATTTCTGCGTCACCCAACTGGCGCGACTGTGGAATTTTCCGGCGATGCTTTCCGGGCCCAGCACCGGGATGTCCAGGTTGGCGGCCAGCCAGGCATAGGACTCCGCCGAGTCTTCCATCATCGGTTCTTCGAACCAGGCGAAATTCAGTTCCTGAAGGGCCTTGCCAATGGTCAGCGCGTCCATGCGGCTGTACCAGTGGTAACCGTCGAGCATCAGCGCGATATCCGGCCCCACCGCCTCACGCACCGCGGCGCAGGCCTGGATATCCATTTGCGGGTTCGGCGCGAAGGATATCGGCGGCATCCAGGTGTGCAGCTTGATGGCCTTGTAGCCGCGCTGGACCAGTTTCTCGGCGAACTGACCGTATTCATCCGGTGTGGACAACCCGCCCGGCAAATCGTCGCCGCACATGGTCGAACCGTAGGCCGGAACCTTGTCACGGTAGCCGCCGATCAGCTTGTGCACCGGCAACTTGAGCTTGCGCCCGGCCAGATCCCACAGGGCTTGCTCCACCAACGCCAGCGCCCGATCGGTGAACTGCCCGGCACTGCCACGCTGCCAGTGCGCCAGGTCCTGCCAGATGCTCTCCCGGTCCATCGGATCGCGGCCGACCAGAACCTTGCGCACGAAGGATTCGATGATGTGCGGACGAATCAATTCAGGCGGGCCGAAGGCATACCCCTCGCTGCCATCGTCACATCCGATGCGCAGCAAGGCCATCTTGATCATGACCTCCTCGCCGGGGTGGGCATGACCGGCGCTGTCCTGGGCACGGCGCGAAGGGGTGGAAAAGATGTCGACGTGAACGCCTGTGATTCTCATAGGGAGGGAGCACCGTGTCTTGTTATTTATTTGTATGTCGTCATACAACATGACGGATTATTCTGACGTTGGTGGCGCGGTGTCAACCGTAAATTCTCTATTTATGGTGAATAACCAAGAGAGCGCTCACATAGCGATGTGGCGACTCACAAAAAGTCGTCATACTACCAAGCGTCACAGAGGAGAGATTTGGGATAGGAAATATGTGATCGGAGGTGGCCATATGTCCGCAGCCACCAGGGGGAAATCTGTGAGCAAGGCCTGCCCGCGATGACCTCGGTACATCCGACATCACCTGTTCAGGCACACCGCTATCGCGAGCAGGCTCGCTCCCACAAGGGATTGAGGGTGGCTACGCCTCTCGCAGCCACACTACAGCACTGCTTAATCCAGCACTTGCTCCGCCACCTGATCGATGGCGCCTTTGGTGATGTCGACGATCAGGTCGGCGTCTTCACGGGTGAGGATCAGCGGCGGGGCGAAGCCCAGGATGTCGCCGTGAGGCATGGCGCGGGCGATCATGCCCTGCTCCAGGCAGGCAGCCGAGACCTTGGGGCCGACTTTCAACGCAGGATCGAAAGCCGTGCGCTGTTCGCGGTCCGCCATGAATTCCACCGCCGCCAGCATACCGTCCCCGCGCACCTCGCCCACCAGCGGATGGCCTTCGAGGGTTTCGCGCAAACGGCGGTTCAAGTAGCCGCCGACCTCTTCGGCATTGGCCGTCAGGTTTTCCCGCTCAAGAATGTCGAGGTTGGCCAAGGCCGCCGCTGCGCAGATCGGGTGCCCGGAATAGGTCCAGCCATGGCCCATGAGGGGCATGAAAAACGGGGGCCATGTTTCCATGGCCCCCGTTTCATTTGCCGTCAGCAATCATGGGTATTGCTGGCCTGGAATCGCCTTGAGGTTGACCTCGACACGACGGTTCTGCGCACGGCCGTTGACGTCGGCATTGCTGGCAACCGGGTTGTCCGGGCCGGCGCCACGCGCACTCAGGTTCGCACTGCTCACGCCTTGGGAGGTGAGGTAGGTCGCCACGCTTTGCGCACGACGCTGGGACAGGTCCATGTTGTGCTGGCGGCTACCGGTACTGTCGGTGTAGCCCACGATTTCGATCTGGTTCTGGTTGAACTCCTTGAGGGAGTTGGCCAGGTTGTTCAGCGGCTGATAGAAGCTGGGCGCGATGTTGGCCGAGTCGGTGGCGAAGGTGATGTTGCCCGGCATGATCAGTTTGATCTGGTCACCCTGGCGCTGCACTTCCACGCCCGTGTTGGCCATACTGGCTCGCAGTTTCTTTTCCTGCTGGTCGGCGTAGTACCCGTAACCGGCAGCGGAAGCGCCCACGACCGCGGCGCCGATCAATGCACCTTTGCCACGGTTATTGTGATCGATGGCCGCACCGGCCAACGCGCCCGCCAGGGCCCCCAGACCGCCGTACTTGGCAGTTCTGCTCATCCCTGAAGAATCGGTAGAAGCCTGACCCTGGTTATCATAAGGGTTAGGCGACGCGCAGCCGGACAACAGGGCCACAGCGGTAGCGACAACAATCAAGCGACGCGGGGTGAACATGGGGAAAAGCTCCTGGTTTTTCGGTCTGATGTGCCAGGGCACGGGCAATCGACTCTGGCTGGCGTTGGAACGCGGCAAAGGTTGAAAATTCCGTGCAATGGCGAAGGTTTACCAAGAACTTACAAATCGAAACGCCCCCCCTTCAAGCCTTGATCACGCGACGACGATGGCAATCGCCCGCCTCGAGTTTCCTTCCATCAAGCGAACGAACCTCGAGCAACGCCACCGGCTCGTCCCGCTCATTGTCCAGCAGCACCGAGTGCGTTTCCCCGGCCTTGAACAAATGTCGCTCACCCCACTGGCGCAGGGAAACCACGATGGGGAATACCTCGCGCCCCTTTTGCGTCAGTACATATTCCTTGTAGGCGCTGCCATCGGAGGCAGGCCTCGTCTCCAGCACCCCCACCTCCACCAGCGCCTTGAGGCGCGACGCGAGGATGTTCTTCGCAAGCCCGAGGTTCTTCTGGAATTCACTGAACCTGCGCACGTCGTCGAATGCGTCGCGAACGATCAGCAGCGACCAGCGATCCCCAATGACCTCCACCGCCCTGGCCACCGGGCATTCATGGCTGCCTGACCCTGTCTGCTGCGTCATCTGAATCACTCTCGCCGGAAAACTGGTTGCAGATTAAAACCCAAACAGTTAGAAATCAAATTAGTGGTTTCAAATCAAAACCTGAATCTGCCAAGGAAGCACCATGACTTCACATGATTCCACCCTCCCCCAGTCGGACCGGACAACCGCTCCCGGGCTCACCCGGGGGATGACGCTGCTGTTCTCCCTGGCCTGCGGCCTGGCCGTGGCGAATGTCTACTTCGTCCAACCGTTGCTCGACTCCATTACCCAGGACCTGCGGATCGCCCCTGGCTTGGCCGGCACCGTGGTGACCGCTACCCAGGCCGGCTACGCCGTGGGCCTGGTGTTCATCGTTGCCTTGGGAGACCGGGTCAATCGCAAGCACCTGATGGTCTGCCAGACGCTGCTATCGGCCGTGGCACTCGCTGTCGCCGGGTGCGCCAGGCAATGGCCGGTGCTGTTGGGGGCGATGGTCATGGTGGGGATGCTGGCGGTGCTGGTGCAGGTCATTGTCGCCTCTGTCGCCGCCCTTGCCTCGCCGCAACAGCGCGGCCGTGCCGTGGGGTCGGTCACCAGCGGCGTGGTGGTGGGCATTCTGCTGGCCCGTTTGGTGTCGGGGGGGATTGCCGACCTGGCGGGATGGCGCATGGCGTATTTCGTTTCGGCGGGACTGATGCTGATCCTGTGCGTCGTGCTCGCCAGGACGGTCCCGGCGATCAGCACACCCAGGCCCGACATGTCCTATGCGAGGTTGATCGGCTCGTTGTTCGCACTGTTCGTCACGGAGCGCACCCTGCGGACCCGGGGCCTGCTTGCCTTGTTGATCTTCGCCGCATTCAGTGTGTTATGGACCGCGATGGTGTTGCCTCTCAGCGCTGCGCCGCTGTCATTGTCCCATACCCAGATCGGCCTGTTCGGCCTGGCCGGCGTGGCCGGTGCCCTGGCCGCCTCGAAAGCCGGACGCTGGGCCGACCGGGGACTGAGCCGACGCACCACGGGCATTGCCCTGGCCTTGCTGACGCTGTCGTGGCTGCCCACGGCCTTACTCCAGGTATCATGGCTGGCATTGATTGCCGGGGTGATCATGCTGGATTTCGCCGTTCAGGCCGTGCACGTGACCAACCAGAGCCTCATCTTCGCCGCCCGCCCCGATGCGCAGAGTCGCCTGGTGGGCGCGTACATGTGCTTCTACTCCCTCGGCAGCGCAGTGGGCGCCAGCGCCGCGACCCAGGTCTATGCCCAGTGGGGCTGGGGCGCGGTCTGCCTGTTGGGCGCGCTGATCAGTGCGACGGCCCTCGCCTGGTGGGCCTGGACCGACCTCATGCCTGCGCGAGCACCCGGCTCACGCCCCTGACGATCATTTCCACTTCCCGCTCGTCGACCGTCAACGGCGGCAGCAGGCGGATGACCTTGCCACGGGTGACGTTGATCAGCAGGCCATGGTCCTGCGCTGCGCGCAACGCCAGGTCGCGGACCGGCTGCTTGAGTTCGATGCCGATCATCAGGCCCTGGCCGCGAATCGCCAGCACGTTCGGGTTATCCGCCAGTTCCGCCCGCAGCCGGCTCAGTAACCGTTCGCCCTGGCACCTGGCGTTATCCACGAGGCCTTGCTCTTCGATGATGTCCAGTACCGTGCAGCCAACCCGACAGGCCAGCGGATTACCGCCGAACGTACTGCCATGGCTGCCGGGCGTAAACAACTCGGCCGCCTTGCCCCGGGCCATGCAGGCACCGATGGGCACGCCATTGCCCAGGCCTTTGGCGAGGGTCATGACATCCGGCACGATGCCCTCATGCTGGAACGCGAACCACTGGCCGGTACGGCCGATGCCGGTCTGGATTTCATCGAGCATCAGCAACCAGGCCCGGCGGCTGCACAACTGCCGCAAGGCCTTGAGATAGCCCGGCGGTGCGAGTTGCACACCGCTTTCGCCCTGGATCGGCTCCACCAGCACCGCGACGATGCGTTCGCCGTGGACTTGCTGGATGGTTTCCAAAGCCTGGAGATCACCGAACGGTACCTTGATGAAATCTCCCGGCAACCGATTAAAACCCAGCCGCACCGCCGGACCGTCACTGGCAGACAAGGTGCCCAGGGTGCGCCCGTGAAACGCATTCTCCATGACCACCACCAGCGGCTGCTCGATGCCTTTGTGCCAGCCATACAGACGTGCCAGCTTCAACGCTGTTTCGTTGGCCTCGGCGCCCGAGTTGTTGAAAAACACCCGTTCCAGCTCGCAGAGCTGCGTGAGTTTATGCGCCAGCCGTTGCTGCCAGTCGATGCTGTACAGGTTGGACGTGTGCAGTAACAGGCCGGCCTGTTCGCTGATCGCGGCGACCAGTCTGGGATGGGAATGGCCCACGTTGGTCACCGCCACGCCGGCCACCGCGTCGAGGTATTCACGACCGTTCTGATCCCACAGACGCGTCCCCAGCCCGTGGGTGAAATTCAGTGCCAGGGGTTGATACGTGGTCATCAGGCAGGCGGCAGTCATGACGTCAGGCTCCATCGGGTGGTTTTTTCCAGTATCGTTAGCCACCTGAATTGGATAAACAGCACTTTACTTCAATCATTTAAAAGCCAGGCTTGATAATGGATCTGTTCCAGGCAATGGGCGTTTACGTCAAAGTGGTGGAAACCGGTAGCCTGACGGCAGCAGCCCAGGCGTGTGAAATGTCCACCACCATGGTAGGCAATCACCTTCGCGCATTGGAGCAACGCCTGGGCGTGCGGCTGCTCAATCGTACGACCCGTCGTCAGCGCCTGACGGAATTCGGCTCGACCTACTATCAACGCTGCCTCGAAGTACTGGGGCTGGTGGCCGACTCCGAACGCCTGGCGGAGCAGACCCAAGGCGAACCCACTGGCACCTTGCGCATCACCGCACCGCTGACCTTCGGCACCGAGCGTCTCGCGCCGGCATTGGCCGAATTCAGTCAACGTTATCCACAGGTCAAGCTCGACGTGGTACTGACCAACCAACGCCTGGACCTGCTCGACCATGGCTTCGACGCAGCCATCCGCCTCGGCCTGCCCGACCCGAAACTGATCGCCCGTCCGTTGGTGGACTACACCTTGACCATCTGCGCCTCCAGGGCTTACCTGGCCCGGCGAGGCACACCGGAACAACCGGCCGACCTGCAACATCACGATTGCCTGTCGTTCGCCTATTCCGCCGGAGACGAATGGCGATTCGCCCAGGACCATTGGCCCATCAACGGCCCCGAGGGTGAAATCAAGATACCGGTGAACGGGCCGATGCTGATCAACAGTTCCTCGGGCCTGCATCGCGCCGCCCTGGCCGGCATGGGCGTGGTGATGCTGCCTGATGCATTGGTGGAACAAGACCTCAAGGAGGGGAATCTGGTGGCGCTGTTACAGGGTTACCAACTGCCCCACCGGCCGATGAACCTTATCTATGCCCAAGATCGCTATCGGTTGCCGAAGCTGCGCAGTTTCGTGGAATTTACGTTGGAGCAATGGGGGAAAATTTCCTGACGAAACGCCGATGTAGCCTGCAGAGGCTACTTTGAGCAAAGTAGCCTCTGCAGGCTACATCGGAAAAGTTTGCAGCTTTGAGGCACGTGCAGCGGTCGTAAGGGTAACGCTTGCAACCGGGCCATCGAACTTGTCGACTTCACTCCCCTCTCCCTCAGCTTTTTACCTGGGCTGCGCTGGCTGGTCACTGCCCCGAGAGCAGTGGCCAGCTTTCCCCAACGAAGGCACGCACCTGCAGCGCTACAGCGCCCGCTTCCCGGCCGTGGAGATCAACAGTTCGTTCTACCGTCCGCACCGCCCCGCCACCTATGCAAAGTGGGCCGACAGCGTTCCTCCGGGTTTTCGGTTTTCGGTCAAGGTGCCCAAGCAAATCACTCACGAACGGCGGTTGCGCGATTGCGAGGGGCTGGTGGATGAATTTCTCGGACAGTGTTCGCAGTTGGGTGAAAAACTGGGCTGCCTGTTGATTCAGTTACCGCCGTCGCTGGCCTTCGAGGCCACCGCGGAGGGGGCATTTTTCAAAGCCTTGCGCGATCGTTATCAAGGCCATGCCGTGCTTGAGCCCCGGCATCCGAGCTGGCTTGCAGAGCACGTCACGGCACTGCTGCAAGACGAGCACATCAGTCGCGTCGCCGCCGACCCATCGCCCTTACCCGGCTGCGGTCAACCTGCGGGATGGCGTGGCGTTCGTTACTACCGACTGCACGGCTCACCGCGAATTTATCATTCGTCCTATGAAGACATCTGGTTGGGACAGCTTGCCGGCCAATTGAACAGCGAGCCCGATACGCCGACCTGGTGCATTTTCGACAACACGGCCAGCGGTGCCGCGATACCCGATGCGCTGCGATTGGAGACGCTGATGGGCAGCTCAATACTGGCCCCGACAATAAAAGACGACCTGCCGCCGGTTCAACCGTGACAATGCCGCCCGCCTCCAATAGATTAGGCGACCGAAAAAAAGCGCCATACCTTTCTCGCCTCATCCCGCTAACAGAAGTAGTGAAATTTCAATGTCCGATTCCAACACCGCTGAATCCGTAGTCACCCTGTCGTCCAAAGCGGAATACGAAAACTCCATCAATCTTTCACAGCATCTGCCCCAGGCCAAAAGCATCAGTGAGATGGTGCTCGACGCCTTCCAGTCAAACCGCGAAAGCGATCAGATCCGCGAACTGCGCAGCGCCATCCGTCAGGCTCACGATGCGTTCGACGATGACAAAGCCTACGAGCTCATGGGCCAGCTCAAACAACTCAAGGATGCCGAAGCCGCCGATTTCGCGGCCCTGGAAGACCTGAGCAGCCGCTTCCCCATCAGCCGCATCCTGTCGAGCTACAAGGACGATCCGGCGTTTCAGGAACTGGTTTATGGCCTGGCTCTGAAAGTACTGAACCAGACACACCAGGCCATCAGCAATCCGAGCGGCAGCAAGGGCAAAGCCTCGCGCGCCAAGAAAGAAGCGGAAGTATTTGTCATCAGCAAAGACGGCATCAGCGTCACCCTGCCCCTGCGCACACCACGCTCCAAGCCGAACGTCGACCGCGAAGCCTTCGAATTCCTGGGTTTCAATTTCGTGGGCGAAGGCGACGACGCCGAGCTGGAAAGCGAAACCTTCCTGGACAACGAAGGCACCGAACACCAGGCGACCCGAAAAAGCATCGTCACCGCCCTGCAACAGCAAAAGGCATTCGACGGCTACAGCATCGCCCAGCAGTAAAGCGCCCCCCGCTTTCCTGTGGGAGCGGGTTTGCTCGCTCCCACAACAGCCCAGAAAAATGTCCAAGAAAAAGCCCCGCCCTTCTCACGAAGGCGGGGCTTTTTGTGCAGTGTCTGAAGCTTAAGGCGCGTAAGTCAGCAGCAGCTCACTCGGCACTTTGAAGTCCAGCGACATCATGACGCTCAAGGCAGTGATGGTGAAGATCGAGAACACGAACAGCTTGCGTGCCCAGACCGTGTCATCCACCGCCTTGTAGCCGGTCCAGGCCATGTACAGCCAGTACATGCCCATGGCAGCGGCGACAGCGAGATAGCTCATGCCAGCGTAGCCGCTGAAGGTCAGCATCAGGGTCGCCACCAGGAAGGCCAGGATGTAGAGCAAGATGTGCTTCTTGGCCACGCGAATGCCGCGCTTGACCGGCAGCACCGGAATCGACGCTGCCAGGTAGTCATTGAAGCGGAAGATCGCGATGGCGTAGGAATGCGGCATCTGCCACAGGCTGAACATCACCAGCAGCGTCAGCGCGGCCATGTCGAAGCTGTTGCTGACCGCCACATAGCCAATCACGGGGGGCATCGCCCCCGACAGGCTGCCCACCAGCGTGCCGTGAACCGACTTGCGCTTGAGGTACAGGCTGTAAAGGCCAACGTAGATGACGAACCCGATGACCGCAAACAGCGCCGCCAACGGGTTCGCCACCCGATACAACAACGCCACGCCCGCGACTCCCAGCACTGTGGCGAACGCCAGGGCCAGTTGCACCGGGATCAGCCCCTGGACCAGCGCACGGTTTTTAGTGCGCTCCATCTTGATGTCGATGTCGCGGTCGATGCAGTTGTTGAACACGCAACCGGACGCTACCACCAGGGACGTGCCGATCATCGCCGCCAGGAAGATGGCCAGATCGACATGCCCTTTCGAGGCCAGGAAAAACCCGCCTGCCACAGAAAGCACGTTACCGAAAATGATCCCCGGCTTGGTGATTTGGATAAAGTGCTTTAAGGACATCCGGACTTTCCTCAGTGCGCCATCATGTTGGTGTGGATGCTGAACATGATCCACAACGACAGGCCGACCAGCAGGACGATCACCAGCGCAGCGAAGACAAACGCAATCACGTTGTTACGCTGTGCGGCGGAGCGATCCAGGTGCAGGAAGTACACCAGGTGCACCAGGACCTGGACCACGGCGAAGATCAGGATGATCCACAGGGTCAGGCTCTTGGGCAGCGACGGGTACATCACCAGGCCAAACGGAATGACAGTCAGGATCACCGACAGGATGAAACCGATGGCGTAGGACTTGACGCTGCCGTGGCCGGCGTCGTGGCCATCATGGGAATGAGCGTTAGCCATTTACAGGGTCCCCATCAGATAAACAACGGTGAATACGCAGATCCACACCACATCCAGGAAGTGCCAGAACAGGCTCAGGCAGCTCAGACGAGTCTTGTTGGTGGCGGTCAGGCCATTTTTATGGACCTGGTACATCATGATCGCCATCCAGATCAGGCCGCTGGTCACGTGCAGACCGTGGGTACCGACCAGGGTGAAGAACCCGGACAGGAAACCGCTGCGGCTAGGGCCGTAGCCTTCGGCGATCAGGATATGGAACTCGTTGATCTCCATGGCGATAAAGCCGGCACCCAGCAGGAAGGTCATGGCCAACCAGCCCAGTACCTGGGTTTTCTTGCCCTTGAACAACGCCAGCATGGCGAAGCCGTAGGTGATCGAGCTGAACAGCAGCAGCGCGGTTTCGCCCAGTACGTACGGCAGTTCGAAGATGTCGTGGCCCGACGGGCCACCGGCGACGTTGTTAACCAGCACCGCGTATACCGCGAAGATCGACGCAAACAGAATGCAGTCGGTCATCAGGTAGAGCCAGAAACCGAATACGGTCATCTCGCCCGAGTCGTGGTGATGGTCATCGTGCCCATGGTCATGACCATGGGCGTGTCCAACATTGGTCACTAAGTTCGACATGGTTTAAGCCTGTTCCAACGAGGTTTCAACACGGGTGGCGGTGGCTGGGACTTTCCCGGCCGCGACCAGACGTTTGTGCTGCTCGGCTTCGATGCGTTCGATGACATCCACCGGCACCATGTAGCCCTGATCGTCACGGGCGGCATGAATGGCGAAATACACCACGGTGCCGACCAGGCTGGCGATGGCCAACCACCAGATGTGCCAGATCATCGCGAAACCGAACACGGTCAACAGGCCGCCCATGACCACACCAGTAGCGGTGTTGTTAGGCATGTGAATCGGCGAGTACTTGGCCGGAGTTTGGTACGCAGTACCGTTTTCCTTGGCTTCGGTGAACGGGTCGATGACGTCCGCTTTCGGCAGCACGGCAAAGTTGTAGAACGGCGGTGGCGAAGAGGTCGACCATTCCAGGGTATGGGCATTCCACGGGTCGCCGTGTTCGCACCGGTTCTCTGCCTTGTTGCGGTCACGCACGCTGACGTACAGCTGGATCAGCTGGCAGGCGATACCGACCGCGATCAACACCGCACCGAACATGGCGACGTACAGGTACGGCACCCACTCAGGGTTGGTGGTGGTGTTCAGGCGACGGGTCATGCCCATGAAGCCCAGTGCATAGAGCGGCATGAACGCGACGAAGAAGCCAGTGATCCAGAACCAGAACGCGCCCTTGCCCCAGCCTTCGTGCAGCTTGAAGCCGAACGCTTTCGGGAAATAGAAGGCGAAGCCGGCGATGTAGCCGAACACCGCGCCGCCGATGATCACGTTGTGGAAGTGCGCAATCACGAACAGGCTGTTGTGCAGGACGAAGTCAGCACCTGGGATGGCCAGCAGTACGCCGGTCATGCCGCCGATGGCGAAGGTCACCATGAAGCCCAGGGTCCACATCACATGGCTGGTGAAACGCAGCCGGCCCTGATAAATGGTGAACAGCCAGTTGAACAGCTTCACCCCGGTCGGAATCGAGATCAGCATGGTCGCCAGGCCGAAGAAGGCGTTGACGCTGGCGCCCGAACCCATGGTGAAGAAGTGGTGCAGCCAGACCATGAAGCCCAACACCGAGATCGCGCCCGAAGCGTAGATCATCGAGTGGTGGCCGAACAGTTTCTTGCCGGAGAAGGTCGAGATGACTTCGGAGAAGATACCGAACGCCGGCAAGATCAGGATGTACACCTCGGGGTGACCCCAGGCCCAGAACAGGTTCACGTACATCATCGGATTTCCACCCAGTTCATTGGTGAAAATGTGGAAATCCATGTAGCGGTCAAGCGTCAGCAGTGCCAGGGTAGCAGTCAGGATCGGGAAGGAAGCGACGATCAGGACGTTGGCCCAGGTGCAGGTCCAGGTGAAGATCGGCATGTCCATCAGTTTCATGCCAGGGGTACGCATTTTCAGCACGGTGGCTAGGAAGTTGACCCCGGTTAGCGTTGTTCCCAATCCGGATAGCTGTAGCGCCCAGATGTAGTAGTCCACACCGACGCCTGGACTGTACTGCAGCCCCGACAACGGCGGATAGGCGACCCAACCGGTCTTGGCGAACTCGCCGACACCCAGGGAAACGTTGATCAGCACCACGCCGGACACCAGCAGCCAGAAGCTGAGGGAGTTCAGGAATGGGTAGGCCACGTCGCGCGCACCGATTTGCAGCGGCACTGCCAGGTTCATCAGACCGGTGAAGAATGGCATCGCCATGAAGATGATCATGATCACACCGTGGGCGGTGAAGATCTGGTCATAGTGTTCAGGCGGCAGGTAGCCAGGCGAACCCTCGGTGGCCATGGCCAACTGGGTACGCATCATGATGGCATCGGCAAAGCCGCGCAGCAGCATGACCATGGCGACGATGATGTACATCACGCCGATTTTCTTGTGGTCGACGGACGTCAGCCACTCGGTCCACAGGTAGGTCCACTTCTTGAAATAAGTGATCCCGGCGACCAGCGCCAGACCACCGAGCGCGATGATGGCGAGGGTCACCATGACAATCGGCTCGTGGAACGGGATCGCTTCCCAACTTAATTTACCAAACATCGTTTACTCCTCTGCCCCGGCAGCTGAATGCGAGCTCATGTCCATCCCTTCCATGTTGTGCGCCACTTCCTTCTCTTTCTTCTCGTGGTGCATTGGCTTGCCCGGGTTCATCCCTTCATATTTGTCGATGATGGTCTGGAACAGGTTCGGCGTAACCGACGAGTAGAGTTCGACTGGGTTGTTCTGGCTCGGTTTGGAAAGGGCTTCGTATTCAGCTTTTTCAAGCTGCTTAGGTGCCTTCTTCACTTCGTTGACCCAGGCGTCGAATTCTTCCTGAGTCGTGGCGACTGCCTTGAACTTCATGCCGGTGAAACCCGCGCCGCTGTAGTTGGCGGAGATACCTTCAAGTTCGGTGTTCTGGTTGGCGATCAGGTGCAGCTTGGTCTGCATGCCCGCCATTGCGTAGATCTGGCCACCCAGGCCCGGGATGAAGAACGAGTTCATCACAGTGTCGGAGGTGACTTTGAAGTTGATCGGCGTGTGGGCCGGGAACACGATCTTGTTGACGGTGGCGATGCCTTGTTCCGGGTAGATGAACAGCCACTTCCAGTCCATCGACACCACCTCGATGGTGACCGGCTTGACGTCGGAATCCAGCGGACGATATGGGTCCAGGGCGTGGGTCGACTTGTAGGTGACATAACCCAGGGCAATGATGATCAGCACCGGGATGGTCCATACGGCCACCTCGATCTTGGTCGAGTGCGACCACTTCGGCGTGTACACGGCCTGGGTGTTGGACGCGCGGTATTTCCAGGCGAACAGGAACGTCATGACGATGACCGGCACAACGACCAGCAACATCAGCAGCGTGGCGGTGATGATCAGGTTTCGTTCATCCAGGCCGACCTGGCCCTTGGGATCGAGCAAGGTCATGTTGCAGCCTCCCAGCAGCAACGTGCCGAGCAGCGGCAACAAGCCTAGTAATCGGGGGTACCTGTTTTTACTCATCTCACGACCTCTAAAGCAGCTTGCGCAATGCAGTTGGGTTTTGATCGCCAACACTTCACCCTGCCAAGGGTTGGCATTTTCTTGGATTTGAATAAGGGCTGTCCGTCGAGCGTCAGACGCTGTTCGACACATCCTGGGCCAGCAGTGAGTTCTTATTCGAATTCGTCGGTAAAAGGCCTTGTTACAGCCCAATTCCATTTGGTGCGGGTAGTTGGAAGGCACCGACACCTGGGATCGCATGGGGCGGGACGCCCTTCGACCACCTCTCGCGCTCAAGCCTGAGCCGGGTCGGATATTCGGTGCGGGCGATTGTAGTGAGCTGGAGCGCTGTAGACCATGTCTCATCCCGAAATAATTTTTATCCGAACCGGCAACAATCTATGGCGGATTCTGCAACAGACGCCCATGTTATCGAAAACAGTTCTCAACAAGAACCCCAAAAAACGTAGGTCTACTAAGCCCGATTTAGACAGGCCACAAGGGATTCACAGACTTTTCAGGCCACGCAAGCGCCCAGTTTTCGGGGGCTTTGCCCCATGGCGCGATATTGTTAAAAATGCCTGCCCTGCGCGGGAAGGCGGTGGCGAAAGCGGGGCACTCGAGGCCTTTTTTTGTTACAGGACAACGCGACTATTGGCGTCGTGGAAGACGTGTCATCGGCAGGATGTGTGACAACGTGTCGCAGATTGTCGCAGAGCATTCTTGTCCGGGATCAAGGCCATCGCCTTGGACGACTGAAACGAAAAACGCCCCGGCTCTTCGGAAGAAAAACCGGGGCGTTTCCGTCAGGCATTCAGCGAAGCGATTTGCGGTTGCGCGACACCAACAGCGGCACCAGCACCACGATCAGCACGAAGGCCACCAGGGCCCATTGCGCCAGGGACAAGCCTAGGATCGGCGGATAGGGCGTGGAGCAGAAACCGTCGACCTGGAAACCCAGCGGGAAGATCTTGGCCAGCGGCAGGTCGTCGACGATCGGCTGCAGCACATCGACTCCGCAGCTCACCGCCGGAAAGAACTGGGTATAGACGTGATGCCCCGCCACTCCCGCACCGGCCAGGGCACAAAGCACCACGATGCCTTCAAGGATTGTCAGGCTGCGACGGGTGCGCATGGCCGCGCCGATAAAGGCGAAGATCGCGATCAGCAACAACGCATAGCGCTGCAGGATGCACAGCGGGCACGGCGCTTCACCGAGGGCCACCTGCATGTACAACGCGCCACCGATCAGCGCCAGGCAGATCACTCCCAACAGCACCAGGTAGCGCCGTTCACGGCCCAACCGGATCATTTCCTCACTCATTGCGTTTCCCTTATGTAGGCATGGATCGACGCACAGCCCAGAGACACTCGGCGCGCTGGCGGATGGCCGAAGTCTACACGCTGACCATGACAGTGAACGAGCGGCTGGCGTCAACTTTGAGAGGGAATAAACAGGAGGTGGGTTAAGTGCGGATTAATCGCTAGCAGGCTCGCTCCCACATAGGTTCCGAGTGAACGCCAAATCTGTGTTCACAGCAGATCAAATGTGGGAGCGAGCCTGCTCGCGATAGCGGCGACCCGGTTTCCCGGGTCAGCCGCCTGCTTTCATTCCAGCGCAGCCGCCGGCCCGAAGAACTCGTAGCGGCTCTGCTCATCTGGCACGCCGAGGTTCTTGAGGTGGCGCTTTATCGCCGCCATGAAGCCCTTCGGCCCGAGGAAGTAGGCGTCCACATCACGCTGCTCCGGCAGCCATTTGGCCAGTTGCTCCTGGCTCAATAACCCCACCTTGTCGGCCGGGCTGGAACCGTCGTCTTCGTCGTAGCAATAGAAGCGCTTGAGCTGCGGGTGCCGCTTGGCCAGGTCGTCGATCCAGTCACGGAAGGCATGCACCCGGCCGTTGCGTGCGCAGTGGATGAAATGCACCGGTCGCTCGGTTTGCAGTGCCGCCTGCAACATCGCCAGGGTCGGGGTGATGCCGACGCCGCCGCTGATCAGCACCAGGGGCTTGTCGCTGTCAGTCAGGTAGAAATCTCCGGACGGCGGGAACAGCTGGATGCTGTCGCCGATGTGGAAATCGTCATGCAAGTGGTTCGACACCCGCCCACCCGCTTCGCGCTTGACACTGATCCGGTACTGACCATTGTCCGCCAAGGCCGACAGGGAATAGTTGCGCCGTACTTCCTCACCTTCCAGCAGCAGTTTCATGCCGATGTACTGGCCGGGCTCTGCTACGAGGATCGGCCCTTTATCCGCCGGTTCGAAGTAGAACGAGGTGATCTCCAAGCTTTCCTGCACCTTGGCGGTCAGGATGAACTCGCGCTCGCCACGCCAGCCGCCCGGTGCCGCGGCTTTCTGGTCGTACATGCCGGCTTCGGCACCGATCAGGATATCGGCCAGCTGGTTATAGGCCGCGCCCCACGCTGCAATCACCTCGGGGGTAGCGATTTCCTCGCCCAGCACCTCGGCAATGGCTCGCAACAGACAGGCACCGACGATCGGGTAATGTTCTGGCAGGATCTGCAAGGCCACGTGCTTGTTGACGATTTTCGCCACCAAGTCGCCCAACTGGTCGAGCTGGTCGATGTGTCGCGCATACATCAATACGCCATTGGCCAAGGCGCGGGGCTGGTCGCCGCTGGCCTGGTGAGCCTGGTTGAATAGCGGACGCACCTGGGGATATTCGGACAGCATCATGCGGTAGAAATGGGTAATGAGCGCTTCACCACCGCTTTCCAGTAATGGAACGGTGGAACGAATGATGGCGCGTTCTTCTTGGCTGAGCATAAGGTGACTCCATGCAAGGACTTGATAACAACTGCCTTGTCCTATCAGATTTCATGCCATGATTAATTTCATTATTTATCAATGACTTAAAATAAAAGTAGTCATAAAGACACAAGTGCCGATATAGTCTTTCGGACTACATGGAGTCTTTATGACCGCAACCTCCCTGCTTACAGCCTTGTTGCCCCTGGTGGCGGACCTGTCCCGGGAACTGCCTGAAGGCGAGCGCTATCGCCGCCTACTGGGGGCCCTGCGCGCCTTGTTGCCCTGCGACGCCGCCGCACTGCTGCGCCTGGACGGAGACTGCCTGGTGCCCCTGGCGGTGGACGGCTTGAGCACCGACACCTTGGGCCGACGCTTCCGGGTCAGCGAGCACCCGCGCTTCGAGGCGCTGCTGGCCAACCCGAACCCCACCCGTTTCGCCACCGACAGCGATCTGCCCGATCCGTACGACGGGCTGGTGGAAGGCCTCGACGATCATCTGGAAGTCCACGATTGCATGGGTTGTCCGTTGTTCGTCGACGAGCGCCCCTGGGGCCTGCTGACCCTCGACTCCCTGGATCCAGGCCGCTTCGAGCCGATCGACCTGAGCGCCTTGCAGGCCTTCGCCAGCCTCGCCGCAGCCACGGTCAGCGCGGCCGAACGCATCGAGCGCCTGGCCTTGAAAGCCGAAGACGAACACCGCCGCGCCGAGGTTTATCGCCAGGCCAGCGGCCAGCAACACCGGGACATGGTTGGCCAAAGCAAAGCCCATAGGCGCCTGATGGAAGAAATCAACCTGGTGGCCGGCAGCGACCTGACGGTGTTGATCACCGGCGAAACCGGCGTCGGCAAGGAACTGGTCGCCCAGGCCATCCATGCCGCCTCGAAGCGCGCCGAGCAGCCGATGATCAGCCTCAACTGCGCCGCCCTGCCGGACACATTGGTGGAAAGCGAACTCTTCGGCCATGTGCGCGGCGCGTTCACCGGGGCCACCAGCGACCGGCGCGGCAAATTCGAGCTGGCCGATGGCGGCACCTTGTTCCTCGATGAAGTGGGCGAGCTGTCCCTCACCGTCCAGGCCAAATTGCTCAGGGTTCTGCAAAGCGGCCAGTTGCAGCGCCTGGGCTCGGACAAGGAACACCGGGTCGATGTGCGCCTGATCGCCGCCACCAACCGTGACCTTGCCGAGGAGGTGCGAAACGGTCGCTATCGGGCCGACTTCTATCATCGCTTGAGCGTCTATCCCCTGCAGGTACCGGCCTTGCGGGATCGCGGGCGGGACGTGCTACTGCTCAGCGGCTTTTTCCTGGAACAGAACCGCTCGCGCATGGGCCTGGGCAGCCTGCGCCTGAGCAGCGACGCCCAGGTCGCACTGCTGGCCTACGACTGGCCGGGCAACGTGCGCGAACTGGAACACCTGATCGGCCGCAGCGCCTTGAAAGCCTTAGGCCGATGCCCGGCGCGACCGAAGATCCTCAGCCTGGGTGCCCAGGATCTGGACTTGCCCCAAGTCACTGCACAGAACCCTACCCCTGCCAACGCCCCTGCGCAGGACGGGGGACCTGTGGCAGGCGACTTGCGCGAAGCCGTGGATGACTTCCAGCGCAAAATGATCGGCGCCAGCCTGGAGCGCCATCAACACAACTGGGCCAGTGCCGCCCGGGAACTGGGCCTGGACCGGGCGAACCTGGGTCGGATGGCCCGGCGGTTGGGGCTCAAATAGCCCCCTCAACCGCCACAGGTGTGTATTCACAGGCCGCTGGCAGGAATTCGGATGTCGACAGCTTTTATCCTAAAGCCTGCCCCTGACAAGTCGATAACCCAATATCACCAGCTGTTCTGGCGAACTTCATGCTCGCCCCACCTTTTTACACAGAAGGTTTTTATGTCTTCCAACAAAGCCCGCGCAGATTCACTTTCGCTTCTGCTGTTTACCTTGCGCAGCGGCAAGCTGATGGCAATCAACCTGCTCAAGGTCAGTGAAATCATCCCGTGCCCGCCACTGACCAAACTGCCGGAGTCGCACCCCCACGTAAAAGGTATCGCGACCTTGCGTGGCACTTCGCTGTCAGTGATTGACCTGAGTCGAGCCATCGGCGAGCGGCCACTGGAAGATCCGGATGGCGGGTGCCTGATCGTCACCGATGTCAGCCGGTCCAAGCAGGGCCTGCACGTACAGGCAGTCAGCAAGATCGTGCATTGCCTGACCACCGACATCAAACCGCCGCCTTATGGCTCCGGGGGTAATCGTGCGTTCATCACCGGCGTGACCTCGGTGGACGGCACGCTGGTACAGGTACTGGACATCGAAAAAGTCATCCACGGCATTGCCCCGGCGCAGATCGAAACCGCGCCTACCGAGCTGAGCATGGAAGACGCCGAAGTGCTGGGTAACGCGCGGATCCTGGTGGTCGACGACAGTCAGGTAGCGCTGCAACAATCAGTGCACACCCTGCGTAACCTGGGCCTGCAATGCCACACCGCCCGCAGCGCAAAGGAAGCCATCGAGTGTCTGCTGGATTTGCAAGGCACAGCAGGGCAGATCAACCTGATCGTTTCCGATATCGAAATGTCGGAAATGGACGGTTACGCCCTCACTCGCACCCTGCGTGAGACACCGGACTTCGCTCATCTCTACGTGCTGCTGCACACCTCCCTGGACAGCGCCATGAATGCCGAGAAGGCCCGGTTGGCCGGGGCCAACGGCGTGCTGACCAAGTTCTCTTCGCCGGAACTGACCAAGTGCCTGATCACCGCGGCCAAGGCGGTTGCCGAGCAGGGCCACTGACAATCAGGCTTTCACAAAACGGCGGGAGCCGAGCCTGCTCGGCTCCCGCAGGAATGTATGGCGCACAACTTGCTTCGGCCCGGCCCGTCACGGCGTTTTTCTGTCGCCCTTTTCATTCCCGATCGGTCGCTCAATGAACACACGGTTTTCCTGCGTAGGCTGCGGCAAATGCTGCAGCGATCACCATGTTCCCCTCACCCTCGACGAGGCCAGGATGTGGGCTCACGACGGAGGCCAGGTTATCGTCCTGGTGGAAGCGTTCCTGTCCAATGGGCTCGGCCTGCCGGCGGCGCAGCACGAACATGCGCAACGTCGCTCGGTGGTGGTCCGCAGCGGCACCACCGAAGCGTTCGTAGCGATCACCTTCGCCGCCTACAATGCCGGCCGTTGCCGCAATCTTGACGAAGAAAACCTGTGCCGGATCTATGAACGCCGGCCGTTGGTCTGTCGTATCTATCCGATGGAGATCAACCCGCACATCCCGCTCAATATCGCCGTAAAGGAATGCCCGTCAGAATCGTGGGAGACCGGACCGCAGTTGATCGTGGGAGGCGAGCTTGTGGACCGTGAACTGGCCGGGCTGATCGAACGTTCGCGTCAGGCCGATCGCGAGGATATCCGGATCAAGGAGCGCATCTGCGCAGCGCTGGGCATCCACACCGCCGCGTTGAAGGGCGATGGGTTTACCGCGTATCTGCCAGACATGACTGCCTTTGCCGCGACGATCGATCGGGTGCGTTTGCAGCCGCTGGAGCAGCAAGCCGGTGAATGGCAATTCCACCTGTCCGGTGAGGACATAGCCGGTCAGGTCATAGCCTGTGGGGCGCAGGTCGTGACGGGCACGCCGCTGGACTATACGTTTATTTCATTGCGGGCAGCGTAACGCCTGTGGGAGCGGGTGCCTGACTGCGCCCAATCGATACTGCCTCTCGCCTAACCCTCGCCAAGAATGTTAGCGTGCTTGGTATTCTCTGCCAGACGAGCCTTGCATGATGAAAAAAACCGTACTTGCCTTCAGCCGTATCACGCCCCAGACCGTCGAGCGCCTGCAACAGGATTTCGACGTGATCGTGCCCAACCCGGCGAACGGCGACATCAACGCTCAGTTCAACGAGGCCCTGCCCCACGCGCATGGCCTGATCGGTGTCGGGCGCAAGCTCGGACGCGAGCAGCTGCAAAGCGCCGCGAACCTGCAAGTGGTGTCCAGCGTGTCGGTGGGCTATGACAACTACGACCTGGCCTATTTCAATGAACGCGGCATCATGCTCACCAACACTCCCGACGTGCTCACCGAAAGCACCGCCGACCTGGCTTTTGCCTTACTGATGAGCAGCGCCCGGCGCGTCGCCGAGCTGGATGCCTGGACCAAGGCCGGACAATGGCAGGCCACGGTCGGTCCGCAACTGTTCGGCAGTGACGTGCACGGCAAGACGCTGGGCATCGTCGGCATGGGCAACATCGGCGCGGCCATCGCCCGGCGTGGCCGCCTGGGCTTCAACATGCCGATCCTGTACAGCGGCAACAGCCGCAAGACCGAACTGGAAAACCAGCTGGGCGCACAATTTCGCGAACTCGATCAGTTACTGGCCGAAGCGGACTTTGTCTGCCTCGTGGTGCCCTTGAGCGAGAAGACCCGTCATCTGATCGGCCAGCGCGAACTGTCGCTGATGAAGCCGAGCGCCATCCTCGTCAACATCTCCCGCGGCCCCGTGGTGGATGAACCGGCGCTGATCGAAGCCTTGCAAAACAACCGCATCCGCGGCGCCGGGCTGGATGTCTACGAGAAAGAGCCTTTGGCCGAGTCGCCGCTGTTCCAGTTGAAAAACGCCGTCACCCTGCCCCACATCGGCTCGGCCACCCACGAGACGCGTGAAGCCATGGCCAATCTCGCGGTGGATAACCTGCGCAGTGCGCTGATGGGCGAGCGGCCACAGAACCTGGTCAACCCTCAAGTCTGGAAATGACGCCCGTGGCAGGCCCGGTCTGGCGGGCCTGCCATCGCTGTCGATTCAGCGTGCGCCCCAGGCAACCTTCGCGGTCACTGGCCGGGGTTTGCGGAACACCAGCACGTTGCCCAGCATCACCAGCACCAGCCCGACCAGTGCCGGTGCCGTCCACTGGTAACCTTCGGCAAACGCCGAGACGTTCAAGGCCACCACCGGAAACAGCACCGTGCAATACGCCGCCCGCTCCGGCCCCATGCGCCCCACCAGCGTCAGGTACGCGGTGAAACCGATCACCGAGCCGGGAATCACCAGGTACATCAGCGAGCCGATATAGCGGGTGTTCCACTCCATGTCGAAAGGGATGCCGTTGAACAGGCACCACACAGCCAGCATCGTCGCGCCATAAGCCATGCCCCAGGCATTGGTCGTCAACGGCTTGAGCCCGGCTTTCTGTTGCAGGCTCGAAAGCATGTTGCCCGCCGAGAAACACAAGGTCCCCAACAGCGCCAACGCCAACCCCAGCAGCGTCTGCGGGCTCGCATGATGGCCGGCCAGTTCCGGCCAGAACAGCATGCCCAACCCCGACAACCCCAAGGCGCCGCCCAACAGCACATTTCGCGCGATCCGCTGGCCGAAGAAGATCCGGGCGTTGAGGGCGTTCCACAGCGTGGCGGTCGAAAACACCACGGCCACCAGGCCACTGGGGATCCATTGGCTGGCGGTGAGGAAACACATGAAGTTGATGCAGAACAGACACAGGCCCTGGGCCAGGCAAATCAGATGGCCGCGCCGACTCATCGCTTGCAGACGCCGACTGAGCAAAAGCATTGCAAACAGGATCAGCGCCGCGAGAGCGAAGCGATAGACGATCGACACGGGAATCGCAACGACGCCCAACTGCAGTTTCAACGCGATCCAGGTGGTGCCCCAGATCAATACGGTAAGCAAGTACAGCGAGAGATTCATGACGGCGGCTCCTGACAGTGGCCACCAGTGTCACGCCAAGGGCCGACGGCCAGTTGCGTAAACTTGCGGTTTTGTCAGTGGGCGGGCTGGCATGGGACGGCCTACGGAGTAGGATGCAGGCTGGAGAGAACGATCATGTCCACACTGCAAACCCTGCAAGTCTTTCAAGCCCTCAACAGCTCACCCAATGCTCGCCTGGAGTACAGCGCCGAGCTGGGGGATGGCATGGCGGCCGCGTTATGGAGCAATCATCATGACGCCCGGGACTACGAGGCGCCGACTCATCATACGCTGTCGTGCTACATCGCCGGTGGCACCGGTACCTTTCGCCGCGAGCGCCCCGAGACTACGGGGGCACCGGACAAGCTCTGTGTCCTGCCGGCCGGCCATGAATCGGCCTGGGTCATCAACGGTGACATCCGCCTCGCCCACCTGTATTTCAGCCCCGAGCAGTTCGCCCTCGGTTGCGTCACGTTGCTGGACCGAGAACCCCGGCAAGTCCAATTGCACGAAGCGACCTTTCTCGACGACCCGCAACAAGCTCAGCGGTTTCGCCAGTTGATCGGCCTCGACTGGAACGAACCCGCCGAACGCCTGCTTTGCACCAGCCTGGCCCATGACCTGCTCGGTCATTTGCTGCTGAGCCAGGTCAGCCCGCGCCAGGGGCTACGCCTCAAGGGCGGACTGGCCGCTCACCAGCGACGCTTGCTGGTGGACTACATCGACAGCCACCTGGCCGATGCCATCAGCCTTGGGCAACTGGCGGCGTTGTGTGCCTTGTCCGAGTATCACTTTGCCCGAATGTTTCGCGAGAGCTTCGGACTGCCCCCTCATCAATACGTGCTTGCGCGGCGTCTTGCCCGGGCGCGACACCTGCTACGCACCACCTCACACCCCTTGGCGGATGTCGCCCTGGCTTGCGGATTCGCCAGCGCCAGTCATTTCACCCACCGTTTCCGCCAGGCTCTGGCAGCCACGCCTGGAGAGTATCGACAGGCCTTTTTACGCCAGACACTCAAGTAACCGCTTCAACGAAAGGATCCGATTCTCATCCCGATTGCCGTAGCCCCCGTCGCGCCCCTACAATGCGAACAATTCTTGTTCTCTAACGTAGTCGATCGCTGTCGGAGTGTCCCCGTTGCCGCCCGCCCCCACCGTCGAAGTGCTTTACACCGCCCATCACAACTGGCTCAACGGCTGGCTGCGACGCAGGCTTGGCTGCCCCGACAGCGCCGCCGACCTGGCACAGGACACATTCATTCGGGTACTGACCGCTCGCGATCCACAACCGATCCTCGAGCCGCGGGCCTTTCTCACCACCATCGCCAAACGCGTGCTGTTCAACCATTACCGCCGCCAGGACCTGGAGCGCGCCTACCTCGAAGCCCTGGCTCAATTGCCCGAGCAGGTGGCGCCGTCGGAGGAGGATCGGGCGATCATTCTGCAAACCCTGCTGGAACTCGATCAGCTGCTCGACGGCCTGCCGCGTGCAGTCAAACGCGCCTTCCTGCTAGCCCAGGTCGATGGGCTGACCTACAACGAAATCGCCCGCGAACTGGGCATCTCCCTGGCGACGGTCAAACGACATCTGAACAAGGCAGCGATGCGCTGCTATTTCGCGCTGTGAACCCATGAATATGCCTCCCAATGTGAGCACGTGCGTCGCCGAGCAGGCGGTCCACTGGCTGCTGGAAATGCAGCAGGGGCCACTCACCCCGCGTCAGCAACAGGCCTGGGAGCAGTGGCTCGATGCCCACAGCGAACATCGCCGTGCCTGGGAGCATATCCAACGCGTCAATCAACGACTGCGCAGCGTGTCGTCCCCCTTGGCCCACGCGGCCCTCAATGCACCGAAGCGCAGTACCCGGCGCCAGGCGCTCAAGCTGCTCTCGATCCTTGGCGCCGGTTCGGCATTGACCTGGGGTCTGCGTGAGCGTCAAGTGCTGCCCCCACTGCTGGCTGACTATCGCAGCCCGGTGGGCGAGCGTCGTCGCCTGACCCTGGATGACGGCAGCCAGTTGCAGCTCAACACCGGCAGCGCCGTGGACGTTCGCTTTGACGCCCAACGCCGCGTGATTCGCCTTCTCGGAGGGGAACTGCAGTTGGCCAGTGCCCGGGACCCTCGTCCGCTGCACATGGTGACCGCTCACGGCCTGCTGGAAACTCATGGTGCTCGATTCAACGTCCGCGAATTTGCCGACCACACCCAGGTGGCGGTGTTCGAAGGGCAAATGCAAGTCCGCGACCGGCATGGGGCCTCACTCTTACTGACGGCCTCGCGACAACTGGGCCTGGGCGTCAACGGCCCCGGCCCGGTCACGGCACTGGACACCAACAGTGGCGCCTGGACCGAGGGCATGCTGGTGGCGTCCCACATGCGCCTGGCGGATTTCCTCGACGAACTCAGCCGCTACCGGCGCGGCCAGTTGCACTGTGACGAAGCGGTCGCCAACCTGCTGATTTCCGGAAGCTACCCACTGGACAACAGCGAACGCATCCTCGACCTGCTGGAAGTCAGCCTGCCGGTGACTGTGCGGCGGTTTACCCGCTACTGGGTCAGCGTCGAAGCTCGCAGCTGAACATGACGAGTGCAGGCGTCGCCTTCGAACGAACCCGGATGCGCCCGGTTTCAAAAAAATAATGTTCCGGTGAGCCGTTTTCGACACCTCGGGTGACAGAGAAGTAAAGCCACTTTGACACAACCTTCTCAGGACCCTCCTTCATGCAGCAACTTCCTAGCCGCCTCACCCCGATCACTCGCACCCTGCGCCGACTGCTATTGGGGGCGAGCCTGGGCCTCGTTGCGTTACCGCCAGTGCAGGCAGCCGAGACCAGGGCCTACCACATCGCGCCGTCCTCGCTGGAAGAGGCCCTCAATCAGTTCGGTCGAGAAGCGGGGGTCTTGATTTCCTTCGGCTCGCAAGTGACCAGCGGGTTGAAAAGCCGCGGCCTGGAAGGCAGCTACAACCCCGAACAGGCCCTGGATGCGTTGCTTGAAGGTACGGGCCTGCAAGCCCGTCCCGAAGGCGACAACGCCTTCAGCCTGCAACCGGTCAGCGACGCCGCGCTGGACCTGGGGACCACCACCGTGGTGGGCGACTGGCTCGGCGATGCCGCGCAGGTCAACGTGTTCGAGCATCCCGGCGCCCGTGACGTCATCCGTCGCGAAACCTTCGAACGGCAGGGCGCGACCCAGGCCCGCGACGTGCTCAACCGTATTCCCGGGGTCAACGCACCCGAGAACAACGGCACCGGTAGCCACGATATGGCGCTGAACTTCGGCATCCGGGGCCTCAACCCACGCCTGGCCTCACGTTCCACGGTGTTGATGGACGGCATCCCGGTACCCTTCGCCCCGTACGGGCAGCCGCAGCTATCGTTCGCCCCGGTCAGCATGGGAAACATGGACGCCGTGGATGTCGTGCGCGGCGGCGGTGCGGTGCGCTATGGTCCGCAGAACGTCGGTGGCGTGGTCAACTTCGTGACCCGGGCGATTCCCGATGCGCCGACGGTCAAGGGTGGCTTCCAGACCGAGACGAGCCCGTCCTCCAGCCACGACGGCTTCAAGACATCTTCCAACCTGTTGGCCGGCGGCACCGCCGAGAACGGCCTGGGCGGTGCGCTGCTGTATTCCGGAACCCGTGGTGGCGATTGGCGCGAACACAGCGACACGCAAATCGACGACCTGATCCTCAAAGGCAATTACCAGCTGGACGATGCCAACAGTTTCAATGCCATGGCCCAGTACTACGAGGGTGAGGCCGATATGCCCGGCGGCCTGAATGTCGCCGACTACGATGCCGATCCGTACCAGTCCACTCGACCGAACGACCGGTTCTGGGGACGTCGCACCCTGGTCAACGTCGGCTACCGCTACCAGCAAGACCGCCGGGAATTCACTGCCAGCACATTTTTCACCAAGACCTTGCGCAGCGGTTACCTGGATCAAGGCTCGTTCCTCTCCCTGTCGCCTCGCGAATATTGGGTGCGTGGCCTGGAAACCCGATTCGCCCAAGGCTTCGACCTCGGCCCGACACGCCACGAAGTCGGGGTCGGCTACCGTTACATCAACGAAGCCGGTCACGAGTTGCGCTATCGCACCCCCATCGCCAGCAATGAGTTGCCGACGACCGACAGCCGAAACGACCGAGACACCCGTGGCGGCACGCAAGCCAATGCGTTTTTCATCGATGACCGGATCGACATCGGCAAGTGGACCATCACACCGGGTATTCGCTACGAGATGATCGAATCGCAGCAAACCAACAACCTGACGAATGTGAAGTACAAAGGCGACTACAACACCGCCCTCCCGGCGCTGAACGTGCTGTATCACCTGACTGACGACTGGAACTTGTATGCCAACACCGAAGGCTCTTTCGGTAGCGTGCAATACAGCCAGATGCCCAACCGTGTCAGCAGCGGCGAAGTGAAACCGGAGAAAGCCCGCACCTGGGAGCTCGGCACCCGCTATGACAATGGCAACCTGAAGGCAGAGATTGGCGCATTCCTGATCAACTTCGACAACCAGTATGAAAGCAACCAGACCAACGACTCGGTGATCGCCCGCGGCGAAACGCGTCACCAGGGCCTCGAAACCAGCATCAACTATGCCCTCGATGGCCTGAGCCCGGCGCTGGCCGGTTTCGATGTCTACGCCACCTACGCCTTCGTCGACGCCACGATCCGCGAAGACGGGCCGAACAAGGGCAACCGCGTACCGTTCTCCTCGAAACACAAAGGCACCCTGGGGATCGGTTACACCGAAGGTCCATGGAAGCTCAACCTGGACAGTACCTACCAGAGCGCGCAGTTCGCCGACAACGCCAACACCCGCACCGAAAGCGCCGACGGCAGCACTGGCAATATTCCCGGCTACATGCTCTTCAGCAGCCGTGCCGCCTACGATTTCGGCCCCCAGCTGTCGGACCTGAATGTCGCCGTGGGGGTGAAGAATATTTTCAATACCCAGTACTTCACCCGCTCCTTCGACGACAACAACCGGGGCAAGTACGTAGGGGAACCGCGCACGTTGTATGTGCAGACATCCGTAGCATTCTGATCGGCACGCAACCCGCGTCCTGTCCATGACACCGCAGAAACGAAACGGGCCTGCGATTGCAGGCCCGTTTAGCAGGTCAGTGAATTTGAATCAGGCTCAGCCGTTCAGGGCAGCCCGCTCGTTTTCCAGGAATTCTTCCTCCAGCATCGCATCGGCCAGTGCCACGGACTCGGTCTTGACTGCCGCGGTGCGCTTGCCGCGCAGCTTGCCGAACAAATGTTCCAAGGCGTTTTCAAGCTTGGTTGCCGCGCCTTCGATCGCTGCCTCCAGCGAACCGGCCTTGTGCGTCACGGAGATCGGCTGATGGCCCTTTGGCCGAGCTTCGATCTGGCAACGCATATCATGGGGTCCGGGCTTGTCGCCGTTCTCATCCCCCAAGTGAACCTCGACCCGAGTCAGGTCGTCTTCATAACGTTCGAGCGTGCTTTCAATGGTTGTACGTACCCACTCCTCCAGTCGGATGCTGCTTTGAATATGGTTATCGCTGTTGACTTGGATTTGCATAGTTCATCCCTTATCTCGGCTAGCTCGCCAGGGGCCTGTCGACGTTGGCGTAACGGCCCCTTGAGTACAGAGTCGGGCTGGCGGAGGAACAATTCAAGCCCTTGAGAAAGATAAATATTCATTTGCAAATAAAGGCGGACAACGGGCGAAAGCGCTGTTAATGTCGGGAATTGCCTCGCCCCACCGTCCCCCTCGCAGCCCCTCTTTCCTGCACCGTCAACGATCATTGCGCCCCGAAACGGGCAGTCTTCGCAGCCGCTCCCTGAGTGCTGCGGATCGATGCGCCAGGAACCATTGTCCGAAGATTTTTCCGGCATGTCCCTTGCTACCTTTCAGGCAGACGCAGGCGCAAGCGATAACTATCAAATGGCCACCCGCCTGCCGTCTTGAAACAGAGGATGAACACGAACATGGAATGGCCGATGGTCCGGTATTGCGAACTAATCCCGATCAGGGCCGGTCAACAACTGCACGTTCAATCAGGCGGTGACGCATCATGGACAACCCTTTTCAGATCATTACCGACGCTTTTGCGCCGCACTATCAGGTCAACCTGAGCATCCAGGGCCTCGACGGCAGCATTATGCTGACCTTGTCCAAGGCCGGACGGATCGTCGCCCGGCGCATGATCAGTGCCCAGCAACGCAACGATCCGGAACGCCTCAAGCGGCTGGTGCAAAGCATTCAGTTCGGCATCGCCATCGAGCAGGGCCACAGCGCCGTGGCCATCCTCGAAGCCATGACCGGCGGTGACAACGTCAGGCTGCCACCCCGGCAGGCACAACCCCAGGGCGCTCCCGCCGCCAGCCTCTAGGCTTGGTGCTCGCAGTGCCTGCGCGACGTTTCGTGCACGTCCTAAATCTCACCCTTCTCCACTTCGGCATGCTCACTGGAACCCGCACCGACCTTACGGTGCGGGGGTTCGATCTTCACCGAAGGGAATTGCGAAGAGGCGTAGCGCACCACCAGGATCGAGAACGCCAGCAGCAGGATGCCACCACACAGGTAGATGATGCCGAGGTCCGGCGGGCTGTGATGGGAAACGTTGGAAATCAGCAAACGGGTCAGCGCGGTGATGGCCACGTAGATCAGAAACCGTACTGGCATGTGATTGGTCTTGAAGTAGATCCCGACCATCGCCCCCAATTCCAGGTAGATGAACAGCAGGAGGATGTCATCGATCTTGATGTGTCCCTCTTCGATCATCTGCAAGAACTCCATCACCGCCGCCCACGCAGTGACCGCCCCGATGGCGAACAACGCCAGGTAATGAAACGTCTCGACGAACAGATTGCCCAGGGACTCGGCCACTTGATGCACGTTTTGCCGCAAATTCTCGGCCCAGTTGATTTTCACGGTGTGGTTTCCTTAGGTCGTTTCGACCGGATGATGCGGGTTGGACGTGACGGTTTTTCTGCATGCAGAAAAAAGGCCAGCGGCTAGGGATGAGATGGCGATGGGCCGTGTTCCGACACTTTTTGCAGGAGCTCGTGCCGGCCTCATCGCGAGCAGGCTTGCTTCCCCCCTCGCTCCGCACCGTCAAGACAAATACCGAAACCGGTCTACATTAAAAAGCCACTACCCAAAGGGAAAGGATTTCGCGTATTCTCTTGCCTGTATATAAATACAGTACTCAGAAAACAACCAATGTGAAGGCATGTGAGGTGGTGAATGGCCGTCGAAGTGGTATACCGCAGCAGCCGAGATCTGGAGCGCTTGTTCATGGATAAAGCCGAAGCTGACCGTCATGACAAAATGCTGGAACTCGCCGAGCTGCTGGCCGAAGTGTTGCAAAAAGCCGTTCCATCGCTGAACGAGCAGCAGGTAGAGGAAGTTGGCATCTACATGGCGAAGAATCGCGATGTGTTCGCCAAGGCATTCAAGAGCCAACCGGATGCATTGTCCGAACTGCTCAACCCTGGCGCCGAATAAAAAAGATCGCGGCCTTCCAGCAGCGCACGCTGTCGGAAGGCCGCGATCTTTTCTTATCGGTTCATTTGTACAGCAGACGCTCCGCCAGTTCGTCCGCTACCCGCGCCGGTGAGCGCTTCTCTGCCTGGGCATGGGCGAAGACTTCGGTCAGCCGGGCGCCTATTTTCGACAGGTGGGCCGTAATGGTCGGCAGCTCTTCGCCGCGATGTTTCAGGGCCACGTAGATCAGGCCACCGGAATTGATCACATAGTCCGGCGCATAGAGAATCCCACGTCTTTCCAGTTGATCGGCCACTTGCAGGTTGCTCAACTGGTTGTGGGCCGAGCCGGCCACGGCCGAGCAGCGCAGTTGCGCCACACTGTGGCTGTTGAGCACGCCACCCAGGCCACAGGGCGCAAGAATGTCGCAGGGAGTGCTGAGTAATGCGTCGTTGGCGATGGGATGGGCGCCCAATTGCTCCATCGCCAGCTGCACCTTGCCCGGGTCGATGTCGCTGACCAGGAGTTCAGCGCCCGCCGCGTGCAGTTGTTCGGCCAAGGCATAACCCACGTTGCCCAGGCCCTGGATGGCCACGCGCAGGCTTTCCAGATTATCGCTGCCCAGGCGCGCCATGGCCGTGGCGCGGATGCCGGCAAACACCCCCATCGCTGCATGAGGCGCAGGGTCTCCGGATGCTGTGGTGCTGGTGACATGGCGGGTCTGCTGGGCAATGCAATCCATGTCGGCCACCGATGTGCCGCTGTCGATGGCAGTGATGTAGCGACCATCGAGTTGCTCGATGCAGCGGCCGAAGGCTTCGAACAGCGCGGCCCGGCTCTGGACATGGGCCGGGCGCATGATCACTGCGACGCCGCCGCCCACCGGAAGGCCGGCCAGGGCTGCCTTGTAGCTCATACCCTGGGCCAGGCGCACCGCGTCGACGACGGCACTTTCGTCGTCAGGGTAAGACAGATAACGACACCCTCCCAGGGCCGGCCCAGGACGGCTGCAATGAATGGCAATGACCGCCTTCAACCCGGTCGTCGGGTCTACGCTCAAGTGCAGCGATTCAAGGCGGGAGCTTTGCATGAGAGCAAACATCGAAAGGCTCCCGAATCACTTTTGTTTGTTCCGCCAGTATAGGCGTGTAGTCGAAAAATGCTGGAGCGCGCCGGAATAAGCCGTACCACGTGTCAGTCTTTTCGGAAATAACCAGAACAATGACAGTCCGGGACTGGACGAAACCCCATGGCAGAGCTAAAAACGAGGCAATGCCCGGAGACTGTGATGAAACCGCGCCAAGCTTTTTTCGACTGCCTGCACCGCTCGCCACCGGCGCTTTTCGAAGCGGCGCTCTGGATAGCCGCCGAACATGATCGCGATGTGGACGTGCCGGCCTTGCTGAAAGATTTCGTGGACCTGCAACATCGGGTCAGTCAAAACCTGCCGATGCTCCCTGTCGCGGAACTGGGCCAGCCCCTGTTGCGATGCCTCAATGACCTTGGGTTCGCCCAGGATGACTTCACCCCACTGCGTCCTCGCGCCGCGTTGCTGCACAAGGTGCTGGCGCGTAAACGCGGGCAACCGTTGGCGCTTTCCCTGATTGCCCTGGAGCTGGCGCGACGTCTGGAAATTCCGATGGTCGGCGTCAACTTCCCCGGACATTTCCTGCTGCGCGTGCCCGGCGCCGACCATTTGCTCGACCCTTGCGGCGGCCGCCGGCTTTATCCCAATGACTGCAGGGAATTGCTGCAACGCCAATACGGGGCGAACATGCCGCTCAAAGCCGAACACCTGGTCACCGCCGAACCGGTACAGATGTTCCAGCGGTTGTCACGCAACCTACGACAATTGCATCTGACCAACGACGAGTTCATCGATGCCTTGATCGACGCCGAACGGGTATTGGAACTGGGGGATGCCAGCGCCGCCGATTACTTGGCCCGCGCCAGCCTGTACCAGCGGCTCGACTGCCCCAATGCCGAACGCTTCGACCTGGAACATGCCCTGATGCTCAGCGAAGACCCGATTCAGCGGATCCGGCTGACGGAACGGCTGGGGCACTTGCCACCGAACTCGATCGTACATTGAGCACAGCACCCTCGCGAGCACAGAGAATGCTGTAGCCGTGGGAGCAAGCTCAGGGAGTGTCCGGCTGGTTGGCCGGGTGCGCTTGCCGGAAGGCGGGGTGTGAAGCCGCCAATGCCGCGACGCGACGAATCCGAGGGAAGGTCTGCAACGAAACGTTGAACCGTTCGGCCGCATACAACTGCGGGATCAAATAAACGTCCGCCAGTCCTGGCT
This sequence comes from Pseudomonas uvaldensis, assembly GCF_021271205.1. Classification (GTDB taxonomy): domain Bacteria; phylum Pseudomonadota; class Gammaproteobacteria; order Pseudomonadales; family Pseudomonadaceae; genus Aquipseudomonas; species Aquipseudomonas uvaldensis. The sequence goes on along the minus strand of NZ_JAIWKS010000003.1, from coordinate 263,704 downwards.
CGGCGCCGAAACAATAGCCGTCGTCGCCGATCAACTGTTCCACCGCCGCCAGGCCCTGGACGATCCAGTGCCCGATCCACTCCGTCACCTGAGTTTCGTCGTGCCCCCACTGCCGCAGCTTGTTGAGCACGCTGACATTGTGCAGTGGATGAATGTCACAGCCGATCAGCGCGGCGACACCTCGCTCATGGGCCCGAACCGTCAGGTCCGGGTTGAGCAACGGCACCTGTGGATAACGTTCCTCCAGGTACTCGATGATGGCGGGCGACTGTACCAGCAGCGCGCCCTCGTCGGTGCGTAGCGCCGGTACACGCCCCTGCGGGTTGACCGCCAGGTAGGCCGGTTGGCGATGCTCCCCGCCTGGCGGTGCGATCAGGTTGACCGGCAAGGCCTGGTAATCCAGCCCCTTGAGCGCCAGGGCAATGCGTACCCGGTACGAGGAAGTCGAGCGGTAATAGGTGTAGAGTTCCATGCCCCTGCTCCTTAACGCGCCGGCAGAATCTTGCCGCGGCACTCGCCGAAACCGATGGACGCGACGCCCTCCCTGCTGCAACGGGCTCGCAAAATGATTTCATCACCGTCCTCGAGGAATTTGCGTATTTCGCCGGAGGCCAGTTCGACCGGCTTTTTACCGCCTTCGGTGATTTCCAGGAGACTGCCGAACTGTCCGCTTTCAGGCCCCGACAAGGTGCCCGATCCAAACAGGTCGCCCGCCTGCAACTGGCAACCGTTGACGCTGTGGTGGGCGATCATCTGCGCCACGGTCCAGTACATGTACCGCGTGTTGCTTAGCGTCAGGCGATGGGCCGGCAGATTCCGCTCGCGCATGGTTTCGGTCAGCAGCAGCACTTCCAGTTCGATGTCGAATGCCCCGCCAGCCTGATCACGCTTGTCCAGTAGATACGGCAGCGGTTGTGGATCGCCTTCCGGGCGCGCCGGTTGCGGGCGTCGGAACGGTTCGAGGGCCTCGGCCGTCACCACCCAGGGCGACACGCTGGTGAGAAAACTCTTCGACAGGAAAGGCCCCAGCGGCTGGTATTCCCAGGCCTGGATATCCCGCGCCGACCAGTCGTTGAGCAGGCAAAAACCACCGATATGTTCAGCAGCGTCACCGATGGCGATGGGCTCGCCCAAGGCGTTGCCCTTGCCGATCCAGATGCCCAGTTCCAATTCGTAATCCAGCCGCGCACAAGGGCCGAAAGTCGGTTCCGTCTGGCCGACAGGCAGGGTCTGGCCCTTGGGGCGACGCACATCGGTGCCGCTGGGGCGCACGGTTGAGGCGCGACCGTGATAGCCGATAGGAACGTGTTTGTAGTTGGGCAGCAATGGATTGTCGGGGCGGAACAGCTTGCCGACATTTTGCGCGTGCTCGATGCCGACATAGAAATCGGTGTAGTCATTGATCCTGGCCGGCAGGTGCATCTGGCAGTCCGCCGCCAGGGGAAGCAGTTTTTCACCCAGGCCCAGGATCTGGTCACGCTGCGGGCTGTCTTCGCCCAACAGCGTCAGCAGCCGCTCGCGCAAGGCCACCCGGGCGGCGCGGCCCAACTCGAAGAAAGCGTTCAACTGGCCATTGCCCATGGCCTCGACCGCTTCGCGGGCCATGCCATCGAAGAGGCCCGCCTCGAGCGCAGCCTGCAGGTCGAAGATATGATCGCCGATGGCGACGCCGCTGCGCGGGGCGCCATTGCCCGTGCTGAAGATGCCTAATGGCAGGTTCTGCAGGGGGAAATCGGCATGGCCGTTGGCGGAGGCGACCCAGCTACGGGCAGCGGATACTTGGGTCATGGTTTATCTCCGGGTCGGGTCGAACGTGACAGGCAGCGAGGCCCAGCAGGCATCATAGTCGGTTTGCAATTGCGGGCAGTCCAGGGCGAAACGAGTCGGACGCAGCACCTGGCTGGTCTCGAACATAAAGGCCATGGTGTTGTCGATCTTCGCCGGCTCAAGCGCGGCATTGATCGCCCTGGTGCAGGTTTCGCCGTCCGGACCATGGGCGCTCATGCAGCTGTGCAAGGAGGCACCACCGGGCAGGAAACCTTCGGCCTTGGCATCGTAGGCGCCTTGGATCAGGCCCATGAATTCGTTCATCAGGTTGCGATGGAACCACGGCGGACGGAAGGTGTTTTCCGCCACCATCCAGCGCGGCGGGAAGATCACGAAGTCGAGGTTGGCCAGGCCGTGGACGCTGGTCGGCGACGTCAATACGGTGAAAATCGAAGGGTCCGGGTGGTCGAAACTGACCGTGCCAATGGTGTTGAAGCGGCGCAGGTCGTACTTGTACGGCACGTTGTTGCCATGCCAGGCCACCACATCAAGCGGTGAGTGATCCAATTCGCAAGCCCACAATTCGCCAAGGAACTTCTGCACCAGCGTGGTCGGTTGCGCAACGTTCTCGTAATGGGCCACCGGTGTGAGGAAGTCACGTGGATTGGCCAGGCCGTTGCTGCCAATGGGCCCCAGGTCCGGCAGGCGAAGCGCTGCGCCATGGTTTTCGGCCAGGTAACCACGGGCCTGCGGGTCGAGCAGTTCGACCCGGAACTTCAGTCCGCGAGGCAGCACGGCGATTTCCAGCGGAGCCAGTTCCAGCACCCCCAACTCGGTGGCGATCCGCAGCCGTCCCAGCTGCGGCACGAGCAGCCATTCACCGTCGGTATTGAAGAACACCCGCTCCATGGAGCGATTGGCGCGGTAATGATAAAGACTGATGCCGGCCGGCTTGTCCTGATTGGCATTGGCCGCCATGCGCACCAGTCCGTCGATGAAGTCGGTGGGCTCTGCGGGGATGTCCAACGGGTTCCAACGCAGGCGATTGGGCGTGACGTCCCCCAGCGGACCACCATCGAGCTGGCGTTCCAGTCGGGTAAAGGCCGGATGGTTGGCCGACGGCCGGATGCGGTACATCCAGGTGCGTCGCGCTTCGCTGCGGGCCATGGTGAACGCCGTACCGGAAAACAGCTCGGCGTACAGTCCGTACGGGGCTTTCTGCGGGGAGTTCTGGCCAACGGGCAATGCACCCGGCAGCGCTTCACTGGCGAATTCGTTGCCAAAGCCCGATTGATAGATCAGGTCCGATGCAGCGGGATCGACGTTCATGGAGCCTCCTGAACACCTGTTATTTTTATCGTAATCGAATTACGCATAACGTAATTTGCTCGACAGCGACCGTCAAGCTATAAAGACGCCCATTCGCCTCTGGACCCTGCGCCTCCATGGAAAACCCGCTCAATAACGGCAAACAGAAAGTCCGCTCGGCCGAAGTCGGTACCGACATTCTCAAGGCCCTGGCCGAACTCTCTCCATCCACCTCGCTGTCGCGCCTGGCCGAACACGTGCAGATGCCGGCAAGCAAGGTTCATCGCTACCTGCAAGCCTTGATCGCCAGTGGTTTTGCCGAGCAAAACACGGCGACCAACCATTACGGCCTGGGGCGCGAAGCGCTGCGGGTGGGCCTGGCGGCGTTGAACGGCATGGACGTGCTGCAGGTGGCCGCCCTGCCCCTGGCCGAGCTGCGGGACGACCTTAACGAAACCTGTTTCCTGGCAGTGTGGGGTAACCACGGTGCGACCGTGGTACGGATCGAACCTGCCGTGCGAGCGGTGACTGTGGTCACGCAACTGGGCTCGGTACTGCCGTTACTCAGCTCGTCTACCGGCCTGGTGTTCAGCGCCTATCTGCCGGAACGTGAGACGATCGAGTTGCGTGAGCAGGAAGTGAAGAGTACCCATGGGCACCTCCTGGCCGATGATCAGGCCTATGGCAGCCTGTGCGAGCAGATTCGCAGTCGCGGCCTGCACCATGTGCACGGCTTGCTGATGCCGGGGGTGGATGCATTGTCCGCCCCGGTCTTCAATGCGGTCGGCCAGGTGGCTGCCGTCATGACCATCGTCGGTCCGACTTCACTGTTCCATGCCGACGAACATGGCCCGGCGGCGCAACGGTTATTGGCGGCCACTCGGGCCGTGAGCTGGCGGATGGGCTACGAATGCGATGGCGCTAGCTCATGACCCCCATGCCCTTGGCCTTCGCCACCGCTTGAGTACGCCGCTGCACACCCAGTTTGCTGTGGATCCGACGCGCGTGGGTTTTCACAGTGTGCAGCGAGATAAACAGCTGTTCGGCAATCTGTTGGTTGGAATGACCTTGCGCAATCAATCCCAGCACTTCCAGCTCCCGCTGGCTCAGTAATGTTTCTTCAGCCACGCTCACATGCGTCTCGAGAGGTTGCGCCGCCTGTGACCAGCGCAACAGCTCCGGCTGGCGCAGGCCCAGTTCGTGCAATGCCTGCTCTGCCCGCCAGCAGGCGACTCGTTCAAGTCCTTCCCGCATGAGTGCGCGCGCCAGGGCATGATCGGCGGACAGCCAGGCAACTTCCGCCAGAGCCAGGTGCAACTCGGTCTCCAGCCCATGCATGCCGCAGCGCTGCGCCCGGTCGATCATTGCCTTCAGGCGCGCCTGCGGGTCTTGCGCCCGATGCAGATAGACCTCGGTGAGCACCAGCAGGTATTCAAGTCGCGGGATCAGCTCCAGCGTCGCCGGAGGCGCTTGCTTGGCCTGGGGCCCATGAAAATGGCGAAGGACTCGGGTCAGGGCCTCATGGGCCAGTTCCGGGCGCCCTTGCTGCAACCAGAACTGGCAACTGGTTTGCAGCAACACGCCGCGATAGACCGTGTCGGGGATGTTTCGCTGCTGCATGATCCGCTCTGCATCACGCAACTGCATGAACGCCTCACCGTAATCGCCCCGGTTGACGGCCAGGTTGGCTTTACCAAGGAAACCATAAAGCACTTGTTTGTCCTGGTAGCGCATCGCTGTCTCCAGCCCCAACTGGAATTGCTCGGTGGCCTGCTCATCGAAGCCCATGCGCAGTGCCAGGCGTCCACGGCGCAAGGCGATGCGCCCCAGGAGCGCCGAAAAATCCTGGCCCGACTTATCAAGCAACGCCTGGACCGCACTCAGCAGAGCGTCGGCTCGATGAGGTGCGCCACGCTGCTCCAGGATCTGGGCATGGTCCAGCTCCAGCAAACCTTCGAACACCAGCGAGCCATGAGCACGCGCCAGGCATAACGCCTGGCGACTGGTCCACTGGGCGCTGGCCAGTTCGCCCTTGAGCAGCGCCTGCTGCGTCAATCCCGACAGGCATAGCAACTGCAAGGCCCAGGTGTTCGGGTCCAGGTTGGCCTGGGCCTGGAGAAAGTGCTCGCAGGCTCGTTCGCCGTCGCCCGACAGATGCAACAACCAGCCCCGAAGCACCTGCCAGCGAGCCACCAACTCTCTCTGTTGGCAGGCCTGTGGTTGCGGCAGGAAGCGGGTCAACTGCTCGATGCACACCGATGCCTGGTCGAAGCGTCCGGCGAACAGCAGCGCGGCAGTGACCAACCCCACCGATTGCGGAGTGCTCAGCGTCAGCGCCTCGCCTTGCTGGTCATGCAGGTCGAGCAACAACAGCACATTGTTGCGCTGCAGTAGATGCTCGAAACTCAGGTGCTGCAGGAAACTGATGGCCGTTTCGAACTCCTCGGCCTGGATGGCCTGCTCGAACGCCATCTGCCAGTCCTGCTCGGCGGCGAACCACTGGCAGGCCCGTCGATGCCAGGAACGTCCCTGCGGCCAGGGCTCGTCACGTACCAGCCGGGCCAGGGGCGGATAGACCTGCAACCAATCCGAGGATTGTTCCCACGGTTCAATGAAACACCCCAGGTCCAACAACAGGGGAAGACACTCCACCCCGACGGTGTCCCCGAACAGGTGCTCACAAAGACGGGCATTGAACCGCGGCAGATGCGCCAACACGCGCCAGGCTTGCGCCAGGTCCGCCGTCAGCGTGCTGAACAGCTCGTACTCAAGGTAGTCGAGCAGGGTCCCGGGCCGCCCTGGCGACGCGTGGCGGCGCGCCCATTCACACCGTTCGAGCAAGGCGATGCGCACCCCGGCGCACCAACCACCGCTGCGCTGTATGACTTCGCGGGCCGTGCGGATCGCCTGGGGTGCGGGCAGGTGACCGAGCAAGGGGAGGATATCGTCGGACGTGAAGACCAATGCCTTGGCATCGAACTCGTACAGCTCGTCATCGAGCAGAAGGCGCGTCCAGTTGCAGTGTGGACGTCGGCGGCCATTGAGCCACAGGTGAAGCAACGGACTGCCGGCATTCAACAAACGGTCGAGCAAGCGGTCCAGTTCGGGGTTCGGCACTCGGCAGTAATCGTCCAGGAACAGCCAGGTGGGGGTTTGCAGACGGGCCAGATGATTCAGCAGCCCCGCTTCATCCATCACTGGCAAGCCGAGGGCTTGCGTCAGGCGCTCGCACATCTGCGCCCCATCCAACGCAGCGCCTGCCAGTGGCAACCAGTGCAATCGGCAGTCGCTGGGGGCTTGCAGGAAGCATTCGGCGAACAACGCGCTCTTGCCGCTACCTGCCGGGGCGCACAGCAATTTCACCCGCGCCCCCGAGGTCAGCAGGGGCTCGCTCAGGGACCTGCGCAACACATGCGTCGCAGACAGGCGAGGCAGCAATCCAGGACGGTCCGGGCACGGGGTCATGGCGGTCATGTGTGCAGGTCCTTTTTATTGTTCTTCCACCACCCTAGTCCTGTGTCGTCCACCTTTGGAGAAGTATTCAGCGCGCTGATTGGCTCCCATAAAAAAACGACCGACAGATGCGGCTGCCGGTCGTTCGTGATGATCAAATCAGGCAAAACCCCATCCATCACACCTTAACGCACGCCTGAAGAGCGTAGCGCCGCCGGCGTGTAGTCGGCCGCACGGGCCTCGAAACCATATACGTAACTGTGCTTTTCTTCGTTCTTCATGCCCAGAGCAATGTAGCGACCGGCGATCAGATCGTAGAGCGCCTCGAGGGTGTAGCCCGGGTTCTGATGATCGTAGTAGAACTGGGCATGCCCTTCGGCCACGCGCCACAGTTGGCCGCGACCGTCATAGTGATCCACCAGCGCGGCCTGCCAGCTGTCCTCGTCGATGTACATGTGGCGCTTGGCGTAGATGTGCCGCTCGTTGGGCTTGACCGTACCGATCACTTCCCAGACCCGGTGCAACTCATAACGAGTCAGGTCCTGGTTGATGTGTCCGGCCTTGATCACATCGTCGTACTTGAGAGTGGGCGAGTCGAGCTTGTAGCTGTTGTACGGAATGTACATTTCCTTCTTGCCGACCAGCTTCCAGTCGTAGCGATCCGGCGCTCCGGAGAACAGATCGAAGTTATCGGAGGTGCGCAACCCGTCGGCCGCCGTGCCCGGACCGTCATAGGCCACTTGTGGCGCGCGTCGCACACGACGCTGGCCCGCGTTGTAGATCCAGGCCAGACGCGGCTCCTTCACCTGGTCCAGGGTTTCATGCACCAGCAGCACGTTGCCGGCCAGGCGTGCCGGGGCGGTGACTTCCTGCTTGAAATAGGTCAGCACGTTGCTGGCCTTTTCCGGATCGGCGTCCTTGATCAGGAACGGCACGGCAATTTCTTCTTCAAAACGGATCGGCGTGAAACTGCCGTTGGTCTGTGGCGTCGCCTGAGTGATGACACGCCGCAGGTTGCCACCGTGATAACGAGTGACGTGGTTCCACAACACTTCCACACCGTTCTTGGGAATCGGGAAAGCGTAATAGCGGTTACCGGTGAAATTGGCCAAGCCGTTGCCGTCGTTGATTGCAGTGACGTTAAGTGCGCTGCGCTTGACCGACTCGTAGATTTCCGGCGGCAGGCCCACGCTGCGATGAGTCGGGTACACAGGGATCTTGTAGGTTTCGGGGTAGCGCTTGAACATTGCGACCTGGCCTTCGGACAGCTTGTCCTTGTACTTGTCCACGGTCGCGGCGGTGATGGTGAAAAGCGGTTTTTCATTGGCGAACGGGTCGGCCAGGAACCCCTTGCTGTCTACCGCACCGGCGTTCTTGGGAATGCCGCCGGTCCAGGCCGGGATCGAGCCGTCGGCGTTACCCGCCTTCTCAGCCCCCAGCGGCGTGAGGCTCGTCCCCAGCTTGTTGGCTTCTTCCGGCGAGACCGCCGCCATCACATTCGCAGCCAGCAGGCTCAAGGCCAGGGCACCGCATTGCAGGATCATCTTGCGCATTGGGTTTTCCTTGTCAGCCAGATCAGAAGTTCACGCCGAAGCTCAGCGCGAGGAAGTCGCGATCTTCGAGAACGTTGTAATCGCCGCCAAAGAAATCGGTGTAGCTCAGGCTGGCGGTGTAGGTGTTGCGGTAGTCGGCATCGACACCAACGCTGACGGCCTTGGCGCCTTCGTTGAAAAGCCCGTTGGGGCCGTAGCCGGCCACGTCATGGGACCAGGACAGATTAGGCTTGAAGTTGATGCCGGCGACGACGTTGGAGTAATCGAGGATGGCCCGGGCGCGATAGCCCCAGGAGGTCGACGTGACGAAGCCGTCGGTGTCACCGTTGAATCCGTACTGACCGTAGACCGAGTCGCGGCCATAACGCAGTTTGTCCTTGGACTCCAGCCCGCCGACGTGCACCACCGCCGCCTCGCCCACCAGGGTCAGGCGATCGGCGCCCAGCACTTGGTCGAAGAAATGCGTCATGGTGCTCTGGACCTGGGTGATTTCCTTGCGCCGGTAACCGGTATTATCCGCCCCTGCCGACGTGGCAATGGGGGATGCGGCACCACCGGCGATTGGATTGAGCAAGGCCAGGGTCAGGTCGTTGGTGTTGAGCTGTACCGGCGCGTTGGGGCGGTAGCTGATTTCCCCGGTCCATGCGGTGCCGGTGGGCAGCGTGGTTGAGAAGCTGGCGCCGTACAGGCGGATATCCTCGGGGTATTCCAGGTAGTACTGGCCACGTCCCAACATCACGCTTTGCGCCAGGCCGGCGCCGCTGCCCGGAAAAATACCGTTGGCAATCGCGACCATCCCGGGCAACGCCGCCAGCGTGGAAGCACCGGCCGTGGTGGTGCCGACAGTTGGCGTGCGGCTGTGATAGTTCATGAAATACAGGCCGTACTCGGTGTCATCGCCGAGCCAGCGCAACGCCGTACCCCACTGGCCGGAGTCCCGCGCATCGCGGTCACCGCCCCGAGGGATGATCACCCCTTCGTCGACCACTTGAATGCCCTGGCCGAACAGCTGGGTCAGCGGCACGAACGGCGCGATCGCCGGGCTGCCCACCGTGTAGCCGGTGGTGCATCCGTCGGCGACAACATCGTTGCCGAAAAACGTGCCGCAGTTATCGACCACCGTCTGGTCCCACTCCAGTTGGTAGAACCCCTCGAGGGTGAGTTTGTCGGTCAGGCCCTGGGAAGCGAACAGCATGTTCACCGGGATCAGGCCTTCCTTGATCTCGGCGCCCGGACGGCGGAACGCAGAAACGTCCACCGGGTTGATGCTATTGATCGAGTTGCCGATGAAGGTGCTTTCGCCCCAACTCACCACTTGCTTACCGGCGCGCACGGTGCCCGGCAGGTCGGCGATGGAGTAGTTGTGATAGACGAAGGCGTCGAGAAGCTCGGCTCCGGAGGACTTGGCGCCTTCCTTGCGATTGCTGTCGCTGATGTCCTTGAACTCGCGGCCTTCATCCTTGAGCTCGAAGTCATACCAGTACTTGCCGCGCACGAACACGCCGGTGTCGCCGTACTTGAGTTCGAGGTCGTGCAGACCTTTGAATATTTTGGAAAAGGTCTCGCCTTTCTTGAAATTCAGCCGCCCATCATCACCGGTGGACGATTGGCCCCGACCGCCGTTGACCGTGCCAACCAGGTCCTTGTCGGCATCGCGCATGCCCCAGCTCGCGCCCACGGACAACGAGGAGTCGAACTGGCCTTCGATCTCGCCAATGTTGAATGAAACGGCCTGCGCCTGGGCGCAGCAACCCAAGGCCACCGCAACGGCCAGCGCTTGCGGCTTGAAGATGGCGCGCATTGTTATTGTTGTCATGCGTCTTCCCCGGTGAGTGACAGAGCCTTCACCCTACTGCCGGCCGGGGCGGGCGATAAGCGCACCAAGGAGGTATTCGCGCTGTCGCTCGAAAGGATTACAGCTCTTGTGGGACGGGGCTTTGCGTCGTCCATGGACGCACTGGATGACGGGTCATCAGCGCCACGCATACCTATCCCAGCGGGCAGCACTATTGCGCCTGATGCAACAGTGCATGTCCGGATCCGGGCTGTTTCCCGGCCCGGTCAGTCCTTATGCTGGCCGGGCTTGCAGGGTAACGGGCCTGCAACATCCGCCATGGCATCCCTCACGCCTGGCGCACCGTCATTCGGATGGATGGGTGTATCGGTCCATCAACCCGTGCTTACCGACGTTGATTTGTAGCTCCTTTGCAACGTCATCTTCAGGCCGCTGCTTTTTGCAGCGGCCTTTTTTATTTGCGTTTATTTCCTGCATGCAACTTACAACTTTCCTACAGCACGCTCGGAACCCCCCATCTGTCCAGCGTTTGCTGCGGAACTTATAGTGACTCCCGGCGCAACGGATGGCGCTGACACAAGCAATCACGAACAACCGCCACTATTGAGTGCCGAAAGGACAAATTTTCCATATTCAATCGAAAGGAACTCGATATGCCACAAGAGAAAAACATTCTTATAAATAGAGGTATACCTCGTAAGCCTTCATCGTCGTTTGGATTCGGATTTAGCGCCAGGGGCGTATTAGGCCCCGACCACGCCGACCGCGCATACGATGCAGTTGACTATGCCTTTGAATGGCTGGAGGAAAGTAATGAATCTGTTGAAAAATGCTTCAAAGAAAATATCAAAAACATTACCTACATAACCGATGCCGAGCTCGCAAAAACAAGAGCAACTGCTCGGTCTGCGATCCCGACAGCGGCCTCCGGTTTCGACATCGAATTACGGGCACTTAATCTGCTGCTTTCCAAAGCCAGAGCAGATCACCAACAACAAATAAAAACCGCCAACCTTTATTATGGTCACGACCCGCTGACCCACAAGGCCAGAGATCCCGCCTATAAAGGTTTCGAACTCGTTGGTCGTCGCGGAGGGCAAAGAGGTTATTACAGCGCAATAGCTAAATGGAATGTTTCTTACGCCGCAGCTTACCAAGCGAAATTTCTGGCCGAACAGATAAAACTGTTGGAGTCCCGCTTAGCCATACAAAACAAAGCCATTGCCGAGGCCAAGGCAAAATCGGCAGCAGCTCAGGCAAAGGCCCAGGCCGAAGCTAAACGTGCGGCGGAACGAGCACGGCTGGCGGCAGAGACACAGCGCCTGGCAGCGGCTGCCGCAGCTCACGCTAAAGCCCAGGCCGAAGCCAAACGCGCAGCTGAAGAGCAGGCACGCAAGGCAGTCGAAGCCGAGGTCCAACGTGCGGCCCATGCACAAACAAAACGCCCAGTCCTGGCTGGTCGCACATTCCCGCTGCCGGGCGCGGCAACCGCAGTCGGCCCGGTATTCGCCATCTCCGGCAGCACCTTGGCCATAAGCCCGGCAACAACCCTGGCCATCCAGGCTGCGCTACGCTCCACCGTCTCGGCGATTGTCGAAGTCGTCGCCGCAACGGCCGGCCCGGCAGTCGGCGGCATTGCGGCATTGCTTTATCCCTCGGAACTGGGCAACAGCGATCTGTATGCCCTGAGTGTCCCGCTGTCAGAACTCGCGCCGGACAACACCGATGACTTGCACCTCGTCGCCACATCAACAAGGGAAATGACGCTCCCCGTCGTCCTCGGCTCCAGGACCGTCGCAGACAAAACGGAGTTCGTCGTCGCGGCCCCTTCAAGGGTTTCCAAGCACTCCAGGGTGCCGGTCAGACTCGCCACGCTCGATGCGCAAGCCAACACTTACAAGTCCTACCTCCCGAACGCCGACATCGGAATGACATGGACGCCTATCGTCACACCGGGCGATGCTTCTACGGCGCTACCGGCAAGCGTTTCGAACGCCACGATCTATGACGGCGCCACTCCCGTCGCCGGAAACGGGCGAATCGATAGCCACCCGGAACTGGATCGCTACAGCTTTGGCGGGTTTGTCACAGTGTTCCCGGCTGACTCGGGCATTCCTCCGCTGTATACCGTATTCAGCAGTCCTTATGAGGGAGCGACGACCACAGGGGAGCACAGTGGACGCAGATTCAATCCCGAGCAGGCGGGTGGGCCGATTCTTGAATTGGATTGGAGGACGGCGACCATTACCCCGAAAGGGATTGAAGAAGTGAAGCTGCATATTGCGCGCTTGGATCAGTCCGACGCGAATATCGTCATGATTGACCGATTAGAGAGAATTCAGAAGGGTCAGTTGACTGTAACGGATGTCGACAAACGCTTCTACACCCATGAAATCAGAGAGCTGGAGAGGTTCAGAGCCCTAGGACTCACTGACAGCTTCAATCCAGGTGATGACTCGGTGGAATGGAACAACGCCCATACCGCTACACTGGAAGACTACAAACTGGACAGCAAAGAATCATCGCTGTACTCCCCTGAGGCTCTCACCGCCGCGAACAAACAAATGGAAGCAATATACAAACGCCTTCTGAAAGGAGAGCTTTAATGAATAGCATAGAGCAAATTATAAAAAACGAATCGATTGAAGATATCGTTTCCGCATTCGGCATTGGTCTAGCCTATCCATCGCTTGACAGAATGGTTAGTCGTTATCGCTTTGATGCAGTGGCAAACGGTGAATTGTTAAGAACCTACACCAAGCTATTTGAAGAGGGAATACTGGCCAACGGTGACGGGCCTGTAGCAATCAAAGGCCCCAACTGGAAAGCACCAAAATTCGTAACTGAAAAACGATACACGTAATACTGCCCGCACCCTGAAGGCGCCGTCGCCTAAACAGCGGCGCCTTCTTCCTGACCTCGATTTTCTTACAAACCAAACGCCTATTCCCACATCAAACCCAGACCTTCACTACATGCCAACCCCACGATCATTGTTAGCCTGAAACCGGTCCCAGTTTGTCGCTTCGACCTTATTCAGTTATCAGTGAGCTCTTTATGTTTCCAATAAACTCCAGCAGTTATCGTTCAAGAAAAAGCTATAACAACCGCATTCGTTTCCTGGTCTTTCATTACACGGCCGCCAATTTCTCTTCTTCCATCAACGCACTGACCGGCCCGTCGGTCAGCGCCCACTATCTGATCCCGGACTTTACCGACCCCACTTATTTGAAAGCAGGTTTCAACGAGCCACAGATTTTCAATCTGGTGGACGAGCAGCACCGCGCCTGGCACGCGGGCGTGAGTAGTTGGGGCAATCGCAATAATTTGAATGACACCTCCATCGGCGTGGAGATCGTGAACCTGGCCGCCGATCACCAGGGGCAGTTCACGTTTCCTCCTTATCAGCCGCAGCAGATAGAGGCCGTGGAGCAGTTGGCGCTCGACATACTCAAGCGCTATCCCGACATCAGCCCGGTCAACGTAGTGGCCCATTCAGACATCGCCGCCGGCAGAAAAAGCGATCCCGGCCCGATGTTTCCCTGGCAGGCGTTGTACGCCAAGGGCATCGGAGCCTGGTTTGACGAGCCGACGCAAAGGGCCTATCTGGAGGCTTACCAATGCAACGGCTTGCCCCCTCGCGAGCATTTGCTCGGCCTGTTCAAGAAATATGGGTATGACATTTCGGCCGCCACGACAAGTGCGGGCTTCCAGCGCCTGGTGCGCGCCTTTCAGCTGCACTTTCGCCCGGCCAGATATGATGGGCTGATGGACTTCGAGACCGCTGCGAACCTGGCGGCGTTGGTGAATAAGTATTTTCCCTGACCGACGTTGCCGTCGCTGACGGCAACCGGTCGAGGTCACGAATCAAACGGCGTAGCGTTGCAGATTCGCCATCATTTCCTTCAAGGCTTCCAGGTTGTCATTGGGGTGCACGGCGTTTTCGAAGTCACAGATCTGCTGCCAGTGGGCGGCGACGTCCTCGGGTGAAAAGCCCTTGCCCGGATCGAATCCGGCGCCGAGGCTACGCTCCCAGCGAACCTTGCCCATCCAGCCGCCGCCCACCTCGAACAACCCGGAGGTTTCTTGGCATGCTTCGCTGGCCAGATACACCACCAGTGGGCTGACCAGTTCAGGCTTGAGTTGCTCGAACACCTGCGGCGGCATAAGGCCTTCGGTCATACGGGTTCCGCCGGTAGGCGCGATGGCGTTGACCAGGATGTTGTGCTTGCGCCCCTCAATGGCCAGGGTCCGCGTCAACCCGTAGAGACCGAGCTTGGCCATACCGTAGTTGGACTGGCCGAAGTTGCCATAGATACCGGACGTGGAAGCCGTGAAGATCACCCGGCCATAATTCTGCTCGCGCAGGTGTGGCCACGCGGCACGGGTGACCTTGTAGGCGCCCTCGACATGGACGCGGTAGACCAGGTCCCAATCGGCGTCATCCATTTTGTGAAAGGTCTTGTCCCGCAGGATACCGGCGTTGTTGACCACTACATCGACCCGGCCGAACACGTCGAGCGCGTTCTGTACCAGCTTGTCGCCATCGGTGACCGAATCGTGGTTCGCCTCGGCGATACCACCGGCTTCGCGAATCTCAGTCACCACCCGGTCTGCCGCCGAGGCATTGGCCCCCTCCCCCTGGGCGGAACCACCGAGGTCGTTGACCACCACCCGGGCCCCCTGCCTGGCGAACAGCAAGGCATGAGCCCGCCCCAGGCCACCGCCAGCGCCGGTGACGATCACCACTTTATCTTCGAAGCGCACAGATTCACTCATGGGCAGAACTCCAGCAGGCCGAATGGTTTGCAAAGCCCGAGTGTCCGGTACAGGGGGGACGGTCTTCAATCAACTCGGCTGAGAGTGAATGGTGGGCGATAAGGTGAGGGGATGATGCTTGCGCGCCTCGCTGGGCAAAAAATGCCTTGGCTTGGCTCAACGTCATCGCCCTGAAACAGAAATCACGAGTACACCCTTTGCCGGACCGGACCGGCGATTCCTGCACGAAACGCCAGGTAATGCTTGAGTACCTGCACCGGGGCTTCGGCCTGGGGGTAGTGGCCGATGTCAGGCAACAGCACCGTGTCCGCATTCGGAATCAGCGCCTCATAGCGCGCCACCATGTGCGCACCGGAAATCGGATCGAACGCGCCGTCTATGACACGCATAGGCACTTCGCCACGCTGCATCGCCTGCACCCAGCGATCACGCTGCACACGGCGCTCGGGAATGTAGCGGATGAGCTTATGCATGATCCGCGGTCCGTCATGGCTTTGCACCAAACTCCAGTAGTCGTCCAGTTCGCTTTCGCTGGGACCTGTCCACGGACCGAAGATTTGCCGGAAACTCTTGGCGATATCCTCTCGGGAAACAGCCCGGCCCACCAGCCAGCCCAAAGGGCTGAGCAACAACTTCTGCACCAGCACCGGACGATGGGTTTCGGGAAACAGGCCACCATTGAGGAACACACAACTGGCAATGTCGATCCGCGCCTCGCAATGGCGAGCGATCAACTCCTGGGCCACGCTGTCCCCATAATCGTGAGCCAGCACGTGGACCGCTTGCCTCACATTCAGATGCGCCAGCAGTGCCTGCTGCAGATCGGCCTGTTCCAGCAGGCTGTAGACGTGGTCCACCGGCTTGGCCGAATCGCCGAACCCGAGCATGTCGCAGGCGATCACCCGATAACGCTGTGCCAGGGGCTGCCACAGGTAATGCCAATCCCAACTGGCCGTGGGGAATCCGTGGATCAACAATAATGGCTCACCCTGCCCCGCCACCCAGTACCGAATGGCGTGCCCCCGGAACATGAAGGTCTGCCCACGCTGGCGCCAGATACGCAGGGGAACCTGTACCATGGGCATCAGTTTTTATAACCCGGGTCTTGCTGATCGAGTTTGCGCAGCAATGCCGGCCAGGCCAGCACACCCCCCATGCCCTGCGCGCTCTTGGTGACCCCGGCGATCATCGCCCGGGCACCGGCCAGGATCGGCGGCTCAATGGCAATCAACTCCGCCCCGCCGTTCTGCGCCAACACCTGGATCTCACAGGCGCGCTGGAACGTGAACATCATCAGGAAGGTATCGGCAATGGTGCCGCCACAGGTCAACAACCCGTGGTTGTGCAGCATCATGAAGTTGTTGTCGGCCAGGTCGGCCTGCAGGCGAGCCTTCTCTTCGGGGTTGAGTGCCACACCTTCGTAAGGGTGATACGCAAGGCTCGACAATACGAACACCGATTGCTGGCTGATGGGCAGCACCCCTTGCTTCTGTGCCGATACGGCGACACCGGCGGCGGAGTGAGTATGCAAAACACAGGCTACATCGTGCCGCGCCTCGTGCACCGCACTGTGGATCGTGTAACCGGCCGGATTGATCTCGTAAGGGCTGTCCATCAGTTTGTTACCGGCCAGGTCGACCTTGACCAGGCTCGACGCGGTGATTTCATGAAACATCATCCCGAACGGGTTGATCAGGAAATCTTCGGTGCCGGGAACCTTTGCGGAGATATGCGTGAAAATCAGATCATCCCAGCCGTGCAACGCGACCAACCGGTAACAGGCGGCCAGGTCGACCCGAGTCTGCCATTCCGCTGCACTGACTTGTTCCTTGATGCTGAGTGTCGATTGGATGGGCGCTACGCTCACGGCTCTGACCTCTGGCTTATCTTTATAAGGTGTCACGAACACGCCGTGCACAAGAGGATGAGTCTAGTCAGCTATGATGGGGGTGCTAGTTGCCTTTGCAGCCAGCTTACTGACCGAGCGAGTCACACCGCCCGGTGCGCAGGCCACCTTCCTTCAGCGACGCAATACCTCGATCAATTCCCCCAGCCATGGCTCGGCATCGGTTTCCGGGGTGACGCTTTCGCTGGCATCCAGACGCAACATGGGCAACACCTCGGACACTCCAAGCTCGGCGAACAACTCACGCATCTGCTCGCCACCGCCGCAGAATGTATCGCCGTAGCTGGCATCCCCCAGACCGATCACAGCGCCGGGCAAGCCACGAAAAAATGCGGGCAACTGATCGCGAATGGTCGAATACAAGGGGATCAGGTTATCCGGCAGTTCCCCCATGCCGGTGGTGGATGTCACGGCCAGCAGAGCCTGGGGGGCGAATGCCTGGATGTCCGCCAAGGTCGCTCGGGGATTGCACAACGTTTCGAAACCGGCCCCACCGAGCAGTGTGGCGGCGTGCCGGGCGACTTCTTCGGCAGTGCCGTATACCGAGCCGCAAAGGATGGCGATTTTCATCAGCGTGGTCCTGAACCTGATATGAAAAAGAGTCGGGATAGTAACAGGCTGAGCGATAAGGCTGCGATTGACCTCCAACTGCATAATGGCCATTGGACAGCCCATCGGTTTCTTCTAAAATGCTGTATTTCCAAGGATTTCAAAAGGACGAGATCCATGATCAACGGGCAACTGATGCAACTGGTGATAAACGCTTCCAATGACGGAATCGTCATCGCTGAAAAGGAAGGCGACGAAGACAATATCCTGATCTATGTGAATCCGGCCTTCGAACGACTGACCGGTTATAGCCGCGACGAAATCCTGTATCAGGATTGCCGCTTCCTGCAATCGGGTGATCGCGACCAGCCAGCGCTGGAGCATATACGCAGAACATTGAAACAAGGCGGCGCCTGCCGGGAAGTGCTTCGCAACTATCGCAAGGATGGCACTGCGTTCTGGAACGAATTGTCGCTGTCCACGGTAAAGAGCGAAGCGGATGGCAATACCTACTTCGTCGGCGTACAAAAAGACGTGACAGCCCAGGTCAAGGCGCAAAAGCGCATCGCCCAGCTGGAAAAGGAACTGGCGGACGCCAGGGCCACGATTGCGCGGCTGGAAGCGACAAACGGCGCAAACAAAACGGCGAATTAAGAGTCAATCGCTACACTCGACCGTAAACATGTAAAAACATTCCGAGCACACTATGCAGCGCGACGCCCTCTTGACCCAGGATGAGCTGGACTTCATCCGGACCATGCAGCACAACCCGCAACTGAACGAACGGGATGTCACGTCGAGCCTGCTGGTCAATGGCGGATCGCAGATCCGTGACCTGCTGACGCGTCTGGCGGCAAACGAACAGGTCACGCTGCAAGCCCATTTCGATAACCAGCAGATGACTTTCCCGTTGCATCTGGTGGAGGACGAATTTCACGCGATGCACTTGCGTCTGGGCGTACCGAGCATCTACGAAGACGGTCCGAAGGTGCGTCCCTGGCGCCTGGCGCTCCAAGAACCGGTGGCGCTGGAGAACGCCAAGGGTCAGCCAGTACCTTTATGGGTCCACGAGGTGTCGTGCAAGGGGGTGCTGCTTGAGAACCGCAGCCGCATCAAGCCACCGAAGCAATTCGCCCTGTGGTTCAGCCCATCAGGCTACGAAAGAATTTCATTGCGCGGCACCTTCGAACGGGAAACCCATCAGGGCCTGTATGCCTACCATCTGAGCCAGGATGACCAGGACGAGACCGAGCGCCTGCGTCAGTACATTCTCCAACAACATCGTCTGACCCACCCGGCCATGCATGTGTAGGCTTCGTCCGGCCAGGGCCTGAAACATTCGTTCGGCCCGTGTTCATCTGGCCTTATGTGTCCAGGTTTCCCGCCAATAGTTGACGCAGGCGCTGGCGCATCACCGTCCCCTCATTACCCAGGCAGCCGATGGACGACCCCGCCAGACTGTCCTGGATCAAATCGGAAGCATCGCCCGCCAGCATCAAGGGACAATCCAGGCTCATCGCCAGTTTGTTCAAGCGCTTGGATAGCTCAGGCGCCGGCGCATGGTTGGACACCAATAC
Source organism: Pseudomonas uvaldensis (assembly GCF_021271205.1). Taxonomy (GTDB): domain Bacteria; phylum Pseudomonadota; class Gammaproteobacteria; order Pseudomonadales; family Pseudomonadaceae; genus Aquipseudomonas; species Aquipseudomonas uvaldensis. The sequence goes on along the minus strand of NZ_JAIWKS010000003.1, from coordinate 245,017 downwards.
CAACGCCACAGGCTTTACCTTCTGGCACACCAGGGCCAGCTCATCGAACGGCTGCCCGACCGTCAATAATCGGATGCCCACTTCCGCCTTGGAGAGGAACAGCGCCGTGATCAATAACTCCAGTTCGCGGCATTGACCGGCGATGGCCGTGATCAGAATACGTCGCGATGGGGAGTCACGCTTGAGTAAAAGTCGCTGCGCGACGCGCGAACGCAGGAAACCGTCGTAGAACAGCCATTCGCTGGCTTGCCCGAACTCCTGCTGGCGTTGCAGCAGTTGTCCCCACAGCGGCATCAATATGTTCTGGAATACGATCGGCACCGAATAGGTGGAAAAGATCTGCCCATAGACGCGGTCCAGTTGCATATCGTCAAAGTTACTGACTGCATCGGCCACCTGCTGTTGCCACTGGGCATAGTCACTGATTACCCGACCGGATGGGATAGAGGGGATGCCCGATTTCACCGAATCGGCCCTGGCCAGGAGTTTGCTCACCTTGCTTACCGCCACGCCACGATCGATCCACGCCAGGATGGTGCGGACCTTCTCGATGTCCCCCAGGGAATACAGGCGGTGGCCGCTTTCGGTACGCGTCGGCTGGATCAGACCATAGCGGCGTTCCCATGCACGCAATGTCACCGGGTTCACGCCGGTCAGTCGAGACACCTCGCGAATTGGAAACAGATCCTCCCGTTCCATAGTGTGTGAAGCCCGGAAAAGGATCTTATCGTCGGACACTACGCTCATCTTGGAAGTCATCCATGGCGAATTGGATCCTATCTTACTCCTTCTTAGTCATACGATGACAAGCGCAACGCTGATCGACCCGCGGATTTGTCAAAGGCGCTCGTAGGTACAGGTCCACAGCGGCTGTTATAGTTTTGGACCCGCTTTGAACCGAGCCGTCCCATGCCCAGTGCAAACGCTCCGATCCTGCTCACCGGCGCAGCCCAGCGCGTTGGCTTGCATTGCGCCCAGCGCCTGCTTGAAGAAGGCCATCCGGTGATCGCCACCTATCGTACCGAGCGCCCGGGCGTACAAACGCTGCGGGATCTCGGTGCGACCGTGCTGTACGCCGATTTTTCCGGCGAAGCCGGGATCCTGGCCTTTATCGAACAACTCAAGCAGCACACCGACCGGCTACGGGCTATCGTGCACAACGCCTCGGCGTGGCTGGCCGAAACCCCCGGCGACGAAACCAGCGCCTTCACGGCCATGTTCGGTGTGCACATGCTCGCGCCGTACCTGATCAACTTGCATTGCGCCGAGATGCTTCTACGCTCGACCCCGGCGGACATCGTGCACATCAGTGATGACGTCACCCGCAAGGGCAGCAGCAAACACATAGCCTATTGCGCCACCAAGGCCGGCCTCGAAAGCCTGACCCTGTCGTTTGCGGCGAAGTACGCACCGGCCATCAAGGTCAACGGTATCGCCCCGGCCCTGCTACTGTTCAATGCCGATGACGATGCGGATTACCGCGCCAAGGCCCTGGCGAAGTCAGCGCTGGGCATCGAGCCCGGCAGCGAAGTGATCTACCAGAGCCTGCGTTACCTGCTGGACAACCCCTATGTCACCGGCACTACCCTGACCGTCAACGGCGGGCGGCACGTCAAGTAGCTTGTTTCGAGGAGTCATCATGGCGCTAACCCTGCCCCAGAATTACCGCGAGATTCTCATCGGCCTGGGCGAAAACCCGGAGCGCGAAGGGTTGCTGGACACGCCGCTGCGTGCCGCCAAGGCCATGCAGTACCTCTGCCATGGCTATGAGCAAAGCGTCGAGCAGATCGTCAATGGTGCCCTGTTCGCTTCGGACAGCGATGAAATGGTGATCGTCGCCGACATCGAACTCTACTCCTTGTGCGAACATCACCTGCTGCCCTTCATCGGCAAGGCCCATGTGGCTTATATTCCTACAGGCAAGGTCCTGGGGCTGTCGAAAATCGCCCGGCTGGTGGACATGTTCGCCCGTCGCCTGCAGATCCAGGAAAACCTCACCCGGCAGATCGCCGATGCGGTGCAGCAGGTGACCCAGGCCGCCGGCGTGGCGGTGGTGATCGAAGCCCAGCACATGTGCATGATGATGCGCGGTGTCGAAAAACAGAACTCGACCATGAACACTTCGGTCATGCTGGGCGCCTTTCGCGAGTCCAGCACCACCCGCCAGGAATTCCTGCAATTGATTCGACGGAGCAACTAAATGCCACAACTCCAGCCAGCCATGGCGCGCATCCGGGTCAAGGATCTGCGCCTGCGTACCTTCATCGGTATCAACGAGGACGAAATCCTCAACAAGCAGGATGTATTGATCAACCTGACCATCCTCTACCCGGCCCAGGACGCGGTGCGTGATAACGACATCGATCACGCCCTGAACTACCGCACCATCACCAAGGCGATCATTGCCCACGTGGAAGGCAATCGCTTCGCCCTGCTCGAACGCTTGACCCAGGAATTGCTGGACCTGGTCATGAGCAACGAATCGGTGCAATACGCCGAAGTGGAAGTCGACAAACCCCACGCCTTGCGATTTGCCGAGTCGGTCTCGATTACGTTGGCGGCAAGCAGGGCGACTTCGTAGTCGCTTCAAGCAGCAAGCCACAAGCGGTAAGCTTGGCGACCTCAATCCACCTTGCAGCTTGAAGCTTGCCGCTTTATAGCTGTCTCGCAGAGACCACCATGACCGACCAACAACGCCTCGAACTCGAAGCCGCCGCTTTCCGTCGGCTGGTAGCCCACCTGGACAGCCGCAAGGATGTGCAGAACATCGACTTGATGAACCTCGCCGGCTTCTGCCGCAACTGCCTGTCCAAGTGGTACAAGGCCGCCGCTGACGAGCGCCGGATCGAGGTCAGCCTCGACGACGCCCGTGAAGTGGTCTACGGCATGCCGTACGCCGAATGGAAAGCCCAATACCAGAAAGAAGCCAGCGCCGAACAACAAGCGGCGTTCGCCAAAGGAAAACCCGATGCCTGATCTGAACTCCTTCCGCGCCCGCCTCAAAAGCGGCGAGCACGCTTTTGCCGACACCCTGACCTTCATCACCGATGATTATGAATACCAGCCACAAGCTTTCACCAACGGCGACGTGAAAAATGCCGCCGGTCAAAACGAAGGCTCATGCAAAACCCTGGGCCTGGCGCTGCTTGAAAGCCTGAGCGACGAAGAAGCCCTGCTGGCGTTCGGCGAACATTACCGCTCGGTGCTGGCCACGCCCGAAGGCAGTGATCACGGCAATATCCGTGCGCTGATGGTTCATGGGCTGGCGGGTGTGAAGTTCGATGAGTTGCCGCTGCAACGGCGCTGATCGATCCTACCTGTGTGGTGAGATCCGCTCTTGTGGCGAGAGGATAAATCCCCTCGCCACAAGAGCTGCATACATCCTTACTGACGAACACCTCGCCACATCCCGACTTTTAAGATTGACCCGGCAACTTTATTTCGTTTGTCGGCGCCCTGCTCTCACGGCTTAGATAACGCAACCCTATTCACCTACGAGCCGTCGTCCATGAGCAGCAGCGAAACCATCAGCCAGTCGATTTCCACCGTGCATCCCATCAGCCTCAGCCACGGCCGAAATGCCGAAGTCTGGGACACCGACGGCAAGCGCTATATCGACTTTGTGGGCGGTATCGGTGTGTTGAACCTCGGCCATTGCCACCCGCATATCGTCGAAGCCATCCGCGAACAAGCCACCCGACTGACTCATTACGCCTTCAACGCTGCGCCCCATGCCCCTTACATTGAATTGATGAAGCGGCTGACGGCGTTTGTGCCGGTGGAGTATCCGGTCAGCGGCATGCTCACCAACAGCGGCGCCGAGGCTGCGGAGAATGCCCTGAAGATCGTACGCGGCGCCACGGGTCGCAGCGCCGTCATTGCGTTCGACGGCGGTTTCCACGGCCGGACCCTGGCGACCCTCAACCTCAACGGCAAGGTGGCGCCGTACAAGCAGAAAGTCGGCGTGCTGCCTGGGCCGGTGTATCACCTGCCCTATCCCAGCAAGGACAACGGCGTGACCTGTGCCGAAGCGTTGAAAGCGATGGAGCGGCTGTTCAGTGTCGAGATCGACGTCAACGACGTGGCCTGCTTCATCGTCGAACCGGTGCAGGGCGAAGCCGGTTTTCTCCCGCTGGACATGGCCTTCGCCCAGGCACTGCGACAGTTCTGCAATGAGAAGGGCATCGTGTTGATCATCGATGAAATCCAGTCCGGTTTCGGGCGCACCGGCCAGCGCTTCGCATTCTCGCGCCTGGGCATCGAGCCGGATCTGATCCTGCTGGGCAAGAGCATTGCCGGCGGCGTGCCCCTGGGCGCGGTAGTGGGGCGCAAGGCGTTGCTGGACAACCTGCCCAAGGGTGGACTGGGCGGCACCTACTCAGGCAACCCCATTGCCTGCGCCGCCGCGCTGGCAACCCTGGACACGATGACCGACGAGCGCTTGCGAGCCTGGGGTACGCAGCAGGAAGAAGCGATTGCCAGCCGCTACGAATCGTGGCGCAGCCGCGGACTCACGCCTTACCTGGGGCGCTTGACGGGCGTCGGCGCCATGCGTGGCATCGAGCTGGCCCACGCCGACGGCACCCCGGCGCCGGCACAGTTGACGCAACTGTTGGCCCTGGCGCGGGAAGCGGGCTTGCTGCTGATGCCCAGTGGTAAATCGCGGCACATCATCCGGTTGCTGGCGCCGTTGACGACCGAGGCGAAAGTGCTGGAGGAAGGGTTGGCTATTCTGGAAGCTTGCCTGGCGAAACTGGTGTGAATACAGAACCCTGTGGGAGTGACAGGCATGAAAAAACCGGCCGAAGCCGGTTTTTTCATGCCTGACGAATCAGAACGAAGCGTTCTGCAAACCGTCCAGGTAGCGCTCAGTGTCCAGGGCCGCCATGCAGCCGGCGCCGGCCGAGGTGATGGCCTGGCGGTAGACGTGGTCGGCCACGTCGCCGGCGGCGAAGATGCCTTCGACGCTGGTGGCGGTGGCGTTGCCGTCGCGGCCGCCCTTGACCACCAGGTAGCCGTCCTTGAGTTCCAACTGGCCTTCGAACAGCGAGGTGTTCGGAGTGTGGCCGATGGCAATGAATACGCCATCAACCTTGATCTCGTCGAAGCTGCCGTCGTTGTTCTTCAGGCGAGCACCGGTCACGCCCATGTTGTCGCCCAGTACTTCGTCCAGGGTGGCGTTGAGCTTGAGGATGATCTTGCCTTCGGCTACGCGGGCATTGAGCTTGTCGATCAGGATCTTCTCGGCGCGGAAGGTTTCACGGCGGTGGATCAAGGTGACCGTGCTGGCGATGTTGGCCAGGTACAGGGCTTCCTCGACGGCGGTGTTACCGCCACCGACCACGGCCACAGGCTTGTTGCGGTAGAAGAAACCGTCGCAGGTCGCGCAGGCGGACACGCCTTTGCCCATGAAGGCCTCTTCCGACGGCAGCCCCAGGTAACGAGCGCTGGCACCGGTGGCGATGATCAGGGCATCGCAGGTGTAGGTGGCGCTGTCACCAGTCAGAGTGTACGGCTTGGCGGCAAAATCCACGGCATTGATGTGGTCGAAGACGATTTCGGTTTCGAAGCGCTCGGCGTGTTCTTTCATGCGCTCCATCAGGGCCGGACCGGTCAGGCCATGGACGTCGCCCGGCCAGTTGTCGACTTCGGTGGTGGTGGTCAATTGACCGCCGGCCTGCATGCCGGTGATCAGCAGCGGCTTGAGGTTGGCACGGGCCGCGTAGACTGCGGCGCTGTAACCGGCAGGGCCGGAACCGAGAATAATCACTCGCGAATGACGAACTTCAGACATGACCTGCTCCTGTTGACCGGACCTCGCGGACCGGAACGCCGGGTGAGCGGCGGGAATAAAAAAGGACCGTTGATGCACTTGGGGAAGGCTTTGGTTCGACGGCCCTGAAAAAGAATGGGTGCAGCGTATCGAGGGAGCGAAGATTAAGGAAATACGGTTTAACAATCCAGCTCATAGCTGCGTTCTATCCGCAGCGGACCCGTCGATAGGACAGCCCGTGCAACAATCCTGTTACAGGCCATGTAGACGCTTTCCCAGGCGGGGCAAAGCCGGTAAGGTCGGCGCGTTCAACTTTCGTTCGGAGCTTCCCATGCCCGCCCCCGTCCTGTCCGGCCCGCAATATCTGCAAGAAGGTCTCAAGCTGGTCCTCAGCCCGGGCTTGCGCCTGTTCGTGCTGTTGCCGCTGGCGATCAACCTGCTGTTGTTCATCGGTCTGATCTACCTGGCCGGTCACCAATTCAGCCTGTGGGTCGACACCCTGATGCCGTCGCTGCCGGACTGGCTGAGCTTCCTCAGTTACATTCTCTGGCCGCTGTTCGTGGTCCTGGTGATCCTGATGGTATTTTTCACTTTCACCATGCTCGCCAATATCATCGCCGCACCGTTCAATGGTTTTCTCGCGGAGAAAGTCGAAGTGGTGATCCGGGGTACCGATGATTTCCCGGCCTTCAGCTGGGGCGAACTGGTCGCCATGGTGCCTCGCACCCTGGCCCGGGAAGCCCGCAAGCTCGGCTATTTCCTGCCCCGGGCCCTGGGCCTGTTCGTGCTGTCGTTCGTGCCGGTGCTCAATCTGGTGGCCGCACCGTTGTGGCTGCTCTTCGGCGTGTGGATGATGGCGATCCAGTACATCGACTACCCGGCGGACAACCACAAGCTGGGCTGGAACGAAATGCTCGCCTGGCTGCGGGAAAAACGCTGGCAGAGCCTGGGTTTTGGCGGCAGCGTGTACCTGGTACTGCTGATCCCGGTGGTGAACATCCTGATGATGCCGGCGGCAGTAGCCGGGGCGACGTTGTTCTGGGTGCGCGAGCAAGGCGCCGAAACCGCTTTGGCCCGGCAAGGCTGAGCCGGTCATGACAGGTTAGAAGAACTCGGTTGCTACTCGCCTGAACTGCCCTTTCCCAGCCAACTGGTACACAAGGCTGGTACATATGGCACTGATAGCACAACCATTCCGGCATCCCGACTCTGGTATCTATTACCTACGACGCAGGGTGCCGGATGACATCCGACAAGTGATCGGTAAAACTGAAATTCGCCGGTCGCTGAACACACGAAACCCTCAACGGGCGAAGGCTGCATTTTTAATCGCGTATGCAGAGTCCGAGCGCTTTTTTCAACAGGCGCGCAGTGGTCATTCGAGCCCGATTGCCGCACCACGTTTTAATCCGTCTTCAATCCCGATCTGTACGCAAGCGACCACCGCGAGTGGAAGAGAAAGCCCCCCATCCAGAAAGCCCCTAAGGCTCTCAGAAGCGTTTCTTGGTTACGTTGAATCATTAGCTCTGGGAAACAAACCTGCCCATGTGGTCCGTCGGCATACAGTCGACTACAAGCGATCCGTTGATCGATTCATAACTCTGATGGGCGACCGTGACGTGGCGGAAATTGGACAACCGCAAATCCAGGATTTCGCCGGGAAGCTAACTAGGTCCGTGGTCAAGCACAGCAATACGCCACTGGCGACATCTTCGATTCGGCTGATTATCGCCCGTCTATCATCCGTATTTTCTTATGCTGTGGATGCGGGCTTGATTGAATTGAATCCGGTGAGTGCATCACGTATTCACAAACGCTTGGGGCCGGCGAAACCGAAACGCCTACTCGAAGATGCCAAAGGGTACGAATGGAGCGAGCTCGTAACCCTTTTTAGTCAGCCTGAATTCAAAGCATTACGGTATACATCCGGCCGTCCCGGTAACGCGCTGTTCTGACTGCCGCTAATCGCAGCTTACACCGGAGCAAGACGTGAAGAGATCAGCCAGTTGTACGTGTGCGATTTTCGTCAAGACGCCGAGGGGCATTGGTTTATCAGAATCGACGATGATAAGCCGGACAAGTCCGTCAAAACGGAAGGCAGTCGACGCGATGTGCCCCTGCATGACGACCTGCTAAATCTGGGGATTCTAGAGTTGGTGAAAGGCAAGGACCACGAATCTCGCTTATTCCCCCAACTGATCAAGGTATCCGACGGCTTCGCGGGTATCGTTTCTAAAGCATGGCGCCCGTTGGTTATTCGTTGGGGCGTCTACCAAAAAGGACGGCACCCCCTTCACGGCTTTCGACATACCTTTAAGACTACGGCCAGGAAGGTTGGAATACCCAAGGAAGTAAGTGATTGGATAACAGGCCATGCACGATCAAGTGAAGGTGATCGATATGGGGTTAACCCGTTGTCTAGAATGGTCGAAGAAATTCGAAAGCTGCCAAACATTGCAGAAGCTGCGGGTTTATTACCGGCTAGTATTCACAAAACCAATGCACCGGACGAAGCACGATCAATGGCTAGGAATAAGAGCTAAGGTAACGTCGCACCGCGCATTCGTGTTCAAATCCATAACGCCCATACGTCTTCACCACAAAAAAACTGCATATTTCAAAATAGTCACACAGACTCGTAGGACGGGTCTTACCCAACATAAAATATTATATAAACATGCCCTCAACATGCGGCGATCTCTGCGAGCTACGGAGGCAATGATACAAAAACGTGAAAAATAGTCGCTACATCACCACCGCCACAATTAAACAACGACCCAACGAATGATATAACAACCCTGCTGGCGTCAACCCTAATAAGCTAGAAATCACGCCCTCACAACAAACATCCTGGTTTAATGTTTAGAATTTGAAATTTCCGTGCAATCATTAGCAACAAGAAACAACAACCCCAGGAATGCATAATGAATAAAACCATTAACATCGCCTTAGCTCGACCGGGCACAGGTAAAACATGGACCGCTTGTAAAGCTGCGCGTGAATGGATCGCAAAAGGAAAAAATGTTCTTTTCGTGGTACCGACCAAACCATTAGCAAACGAAGTATGTACAGAGCTGCTGAATTTAAACCCATTGAAAATTGAAAGCCGACCTAACGACCCATCAATCGCAAAGCTGAACAAATATCTCGACCCGGCTGAACTGACTTCATTAATTGTCTGCCAACATGCGGCTTTTCATCGATGCAGCAAAAAACATCTTCGCCACTGGCACGTAATCATTGATGAATTACCGCACCCAGTAAGCATTTCTCCGACACCAATTGCGAAAAACCAATTAGGCGCGCTTCAATACTTCGAGGTAGACGCCGAAAACAAGCTGAAAATCAAAAAAGAGGCAACCAGAAAACTAATTAAACACGTAAAAGACTTCGAGAAAGCTGGAGAAACGAAATCCCCGGTATCACTGATTAGTTTTGAAGCATATAAAATCTGCAAGGCTGCTCTAGACAAAAATGACATTTACATATCAGACTACGGCAAGGATCAAAGTCTAATTTACTATTCAGAAGAAAGTGGATTTTTGCAACGATTTACTTACTGCAAAGAAATTCATTTATTATCCGCCACTTGGAAGGGATCATATTTGAGTGGTTCGCCACCGCGCAAGGCTTTGTTACACAGAAATCAATTTTGACACCTATTGCGCCACCTGAACACAAGCAGAAAATCCGGATAATCCCGCTACTCACTAAAAACCAATGCAGCAAAAGTGTTCTGGAATCCGAGGCGCCCACCACTTCAGAATCTGACACTTTAAAACTCAGAAACATTCAAGTTATTGCCGACCTGATTTCTAAACGTATTGGCAACGATAAATGTTTGGTCTTCGCTCACGACTGGGCAAAACTTAATGATGCTGACAATCTGATCATGTGTAGACTGGATAGTCGTGGATTGAACGGCTATACCCAACACTCTAACGTATTATGTTTATTTCATGGCAATCCACTTCCAACGGCCACGAAGGCCTTTGAAGCCTTAGCAAAAAAACACTCTGGATGTTACAAATCGTTAATTCATGCTTGGAAATGTACGCATTTGTATGAACGAGTCTTACAAAACGTATATCGCTGTTCGCTTCGCATTAAGGAGTCTTTGGTAGACGTAACCCTTTATGTCCAGGATGAATTGGTAGCTGAATATCTTGTCAAGACTTATTTACCAACCGCAATCATTGATCGCTCCCTGGCGAAAGAATACAAAACACCGAAAAAAAGAGGCCCCTCTGGCGAACCCCAAGAAGCAGAAGCAATCGCGTTGCTCGAAGCAGGCATGAAACCCGCTAAGGTAGCAAAAGCAACTCGTATTGAGGTTGGAAAAATCTACGAATATCAACGGAAACTGAAAGCTGCGGCATGACGACGATAATTGATTTTGGTTCTGGTCCAAAATTTGGGAATTTCCTTAAAGGTCTTTAAGGAATCTCCCAAAAAACCACCAACAGCAAAGTCAAAGTTATTCGTGAGCGAACGCGAACGATTCGAAGCGTATGCGGAGAATAGTCAGAATAATTAAAGATTATTAATAACAATACAATCATGATCTGTTCCCTTGCTACGCAAGGAAAACTCGCTACGCGTCGTGAACTCATTTGTTCCAGTAAAGTTCGATATACTCGATCCAAAGCTAATACAATATCCTACAAGGTACCGAACATATTTGGTTACCCTATACCATTCGGACCGTTCCAAACGCACTAGAACAGGATTAACCCACGTTGACCATGCCGAACATATTGGGTCATCCCATATCGTTCAGCCCCTTCCAAGCGCACTGGGACTGGTATAACCAACGCTGGTCATACCATACATACTTGGCCGTTTGGACGTTTTCAAACGCACTAGGGTGGGGTTAACCCGCGTTAACGAAGCCGAACATACTTGGATGCCGTACAGAAAACTGGAGATTATCGAAGATTTACATATTGGTGCCATCAGGTACGGGTAGCAGCTAGCTGGTAGAACGTACCGGCTAGCTTTGTAAGCTGACCACATCATTCGGTCTTTCGGGGAATGGTCTTAGGCTTGGCATTTTTCATAAGTCGGATGCCGAACGAACAGGCCGCAACTCCAGTTATAAAGACAAATCATCAGGTGTAAATGTCATGCTGAATGAACGGTGCGCATTGATATCGCTCGGCCTCATATCTTGGACTTCGCTCAATCGCCCAATATTCCGAATGGCTGCCATCACAGAATGGTCATATGGAACGTCACCGCTTGATTTCGTGATTTCAGTCGACATTATGGTCCCGTCGACTTGCATGCTAATTTGAACTGTTGTGGCCATGCCACGCCGTGCACTTGGCGGACGAGCCCATCCTTCGGCAGCTCTGGCCTTGATCAAGTCTTCGAAACCCACAGCAACATCCATGTCGTAGATCACCTCTGGTCGAGCCTTGCCCAAGGCGATGTTCGGCGGAAGAGCGATGCAGTTAACGAGGTAAACCCCAATACCAAATTCGACCCTCATGCAATGAAAGAACATTTCGCGGCCCACATCGATACCAGCGGCAAAATCGCGGTTCGTCTGCAATTCACCGCCCTTCAATTGGCCTCCCACAACTACCCATGATGCGGCCTGAGTTGGCGCTAAAACCGCTGTCACAGCAGTTTTCTTACCGTAATCCAAAATAAAATTTGCATTACCATTGTCCGCTACGATTTTACCGATACGACCGTGGTAGAGCCCAGGTTTGGCATATTTGATTTCTGCACGCGGCTGATTTGCTTCCCAGTCTTTGAAAATTTGAGTGGGGTTTATGGCCTTGGAGAAATTCCAATCTGTCGTTTCGACAACGTTCAGTAAGCGTGTATTGAAATAGCTCGATGCACCATTATCGTAGGCAGCTTGAGCCCAGCATGAGACCGACCACAGCGCGACAATCAAGGAATATCTCATTTGTTTCCTCTTACGTTGATCAGGTTGTGTTTGCCTATACCGTCACCGTAGACCCCGCCGCACGGCCAGCCCCAACGAGAAGCAGCATTGATTCGGCGACTGGTTTACTCGTGGGGACGGGCTCGCGCACGCAGACGCTGCAAGGTCGAGGGAACGCCGGCTAAAAACAAGATCAACGCCACCAACAGCAGCACAGAGCCCACTAAGACGCCAACACCCAGTGCCTGCCGGATATTCCAGACATAACCCAGTTCCATGGCAAAAATGCCGGCCATGCTGGCCAATGGCATGCTAAGCGTTGCAACGAACATGGCGATGTATAGCTTCATTTGGTACCTCAGAGGCTGTGTTTTTAGAGTCAATATTCACAGTATACTGTGAGGACGAATGCACGACCATCGCGGACAGTGATCCATCTTTGAGATGGATCTGTGCACGTGGATATCGGCTTAGCTTTCGGAAAGGTACTACGCCAAAAACGCAAGGAGGCCGGGCTGACCCAAGAGCAGCTAGCACATGATGCTGATGTGCAGCGTAACTACGTCAGCTTGATAGAACGGGGGATTCACCACCCTACTATTGCCGTAGTTTTCAAGCTTGCACAAGCCCTACACTGCCTGCCGTCCACTCTCATATCTGAACTGGAAATAGAGCTGACTCGCCACCAGTAGTTGCGGAGGCTTATGTTTTGTCCTTGACTCCCAATACAGGCTCACCTGCGCCGCTCACGCCTATAAAGACCTCATGCGTTCCGCAACAATTTCGAGGCACTGTCGTCGCAAATCCTCGCGATCCACAGCATAGTGCGCTCGACGATGGGCATCGGCGGACAGTGCTATGACATTTTCGATTGCGTCAGCTCCTCCCTCCGAAAGCGGGACAATATGGTGAGTTTCTAAATAAATGCCGCCGTTTGCCATTTTGAAACCTGGAGCGCTCGTCAGCTCACATGTGCCCCCCGATCTTGCCAGTACAAGCGCACGTACCTTCGGATCTCGGTACCGTTGAACACCATTGTACGTATAGGCCTCAGAGCGGTTTCCCTCCCGAAATTGATCGCACATTACCTGTCCATCTGCAATGGCAAGACCTGCTGCGTCCTCCCCTTCACAACCCGCTGTGCCTAAAGGCTGATCAGAAATCCATCCGCGAACCAGGACAATATCACCAGTGTCTTTATCAAAGCGCTCCACCGTCCAAGATTCGCTATCTAAGTAACGACCAACAGCACGGTCATTCCCAGAATCAATGTCTTCTATCTCGCGGACAGGTCCTGACACGATCACCACACGTACAGGGACTGAATTCATGTAGGCAAGCTGAACTGTCGAGTTGAAATGCTGCGCACGACTAATGCGTGGGTCCTTGATAGTGCGGCTTCTATTTTTGGGGGCTTTTTCGAGTTGCCTGATCAACGTATCGGCATAGGAAGCTAGGTTGCCCGAAAAGTGAACTCGTCCCCGGTCATCCACTCGTAGCTCTTCGAACCAGACGCATAGCAAAAATATACGCTCGTTATAGTTGCGAAAAGACCATTCGTAGCAGTACCCACCATTGGACTGGGGCAAAGCGACCGGTTGACCGTCTTTCTTTCTGAAGCTCCACGCACTGACATCGATACCCGCTTCCTCCACGCAATCGATGATCATCCATTTGCCCTTGGGCCTTAAAGCTTCCAATTCAGTATCCAACGCTTGCTCCTTATCAAAACCTAGATTTAGCGTGCTGATAATAGCAGCGCATCATCTAACGACCGATTTACGAGCCCTTAAAAATCCCAGTGGTTTAGGCATAACAAATTACCCCTTGACGATTTTTGATACCATGGTAATGTGATACTACCTTTTATGATACCGAAACAGGGATCAACTCATGTCACGAACGTTTCTCTACTGCCGAGTGAGTACCGCGAGCCAGATCACCGAAAACCAAGTTCAAGAAGTGAAATCTGCGGGTTTTGATATCCAACCGAACCGCGTTGTTGAAGAAACAATTTCGGGCAGCATTGCTGCGTCAGAACGTCCAGGATTTCAAAAGCTACTTGACCGAATAGAGTCGGGTGACGTTTTAATCGTTACCAAGCTTGATCGTCTGGGCCGAAATGCAATGGACGTGCGCCAGACAGTTGAGGGGTTGGCAAATAATGGAGTCCGCGTCCATTGCCTAGCTCTAGGAGGTGTTGACTTAACCTCTGCGGCAGGGAAAATGACAATGCAAGTCCTTGGAGCGGTCGCCGAATTTGAACGTGATCTGCTGGTCGAACGTACCCAGCAAGGCTTGAAGCGTGCAAAAGCCGAAGGAAAGAAATTGGGTCGTCCAGTCGCGGTGAAAACCACTGCAAGCGTTCAACAATTGAAGGCACAAGGATATACACAGACCCAGGCTGCATCAGAATTAGGGATTGGTATTGCAACGGTAAAACGACACTGGCACGTTGGCGGGCTGCCGGGGGCTTAAATTCAATACCTCCCTATTTTTGGCCTAAACAGCATTCTGGCCCCATAGGGATATTAAGTTGCGTTAACGACGCACTTCGCCCCTCTAAAAGTGCGAGTAAGAAACTGAACTTGGAAGCTAGATTTACTCTAAAAAACTACGCCCATTACCTGCCCGGTCCGCTCGATGTGTATAGATGGTCACTTTTTAGATAGAAATTCACCTCAAATGACCCTACTAAGCAGGGTCAACATCTTCGAAAATCATACCGCCTCGGCAACGGCATCTGCCACTCCCGCATCAATAGCATCTTTTGCCAAACTATCATAGTATCGCTTAGTAAGCTCAGACTGAAGAAAGTCATCATTCAATAGCTTCAAAAACAATCCCTGAGATTTTTTAGTGCGCAAACTAAACCGCTCTCCATCAGCTGTGAATTTGAATCGTCCACGCAATGCCGGATGCGTACTCGCAAAGCTGATAACGTCTGCATTAGGTATCAAATTAAGAACCGGAGAAGAGCTAGCCGCCTTTACTAGTTTTCTCGAAAATGAAATATCATCCAGCCTATCAGAAAACACTTGTACGCTTTCAACCAAATCCGCTTGCCTGATATTTTCAATGCCTTGAGTGGCTATATTCTTGATGGCATCATGAAACCCAAAGAAACGCTCCAACGCTTTCAAGTCAAGAATATAATACTGCCCACCTATCTTGAAAAACTCAAACTTCGCATTAATTTTCAGCACATCTTCATCGAGCTTTTTGAATCTATTACTACCCCGAGCACGCATCAAATTGAAGCCTGTATCTTTACGCAGCAAAGCAACAGGGTACTGATACTTATACAACGCCATCTGATGTTCTGCATTACCGAGCAAAATCAATATACCCTCAAGATTATTAAGCCTATCTTCAGCGAAAGAAAACTCGTCAAAATTATCAGCCGCAATGATGCTTCTCAAGTGTTGTAATTCAGAAGGGATATCAGGAAGATCATAATGATAAACCGTTTCTCTACGATCATCGGCGCTCGAAAGCTCAATCAAGGAAAGATCATCATTCAGTAGAATCTTGTTCGTTATCGCATCAACGAACATACTAGTCAACTCAGATTGTGGAACCTCATCAATATCAGCTTTTTTTACCTGCATGCCATCGTCGGACTCTAAAAGAAAATAGATTTCAGCCCCACATCCATCGGCAGTAACCGCTGATATCTGCGCTTTCAACTCATCTATAGTCATTACGCTTTCCTTACGAAAAAGACTTTATCATCCAGGCTCAAGCGACTTATCTGGTCCCCCACAGCCAAGCGTTCTTTTGAAATAACCACTGCACCTTCCACCAACCCCACGCGCGTCTGCAAGTTTACTTTATATACCCTAAAACCAAGTACCGCCAAAGTCGGATTAGCATAAAATTTATCAGTCTTAACGTATATAACGCCGATGATAAACAGCAAAACTCCCAGGGCAAGCAGATATCTTGCACTCGTCAAATTAAAACAAATCAACGGAATAATATAGGTAGTTAAAAACGTAAGATGCTCATAATTCACATCTTCGATTTTAATCACTCTCGCCGCGATACTTTTAGTTCCCGCAATACGATAATCAAACCGAAAATAATACATCGTGCCGAAAAGTAAAAAAGCGAAGGCAATGACAGAAACGAAATTCCGCGTAAGCAATGATGAAAATCCGATAAATTTACATTTATCACCATAACAAAACGGAATATCAACTGTAATTACTATAATCAGCAGGAATAAAAACCATAGAGAAAGTATATATAACTCAAACTTCTCTCTACTTTCATGTATTCGCATTGAGTCATGATCCCTTCGCTCAAGCCACTATGAATAAGCAGTTTTCTGCACCGTATTCCATTACGCCGTAGATGTCTATAGGCCATCACAAGACAACCCACCATGATTACATGGCGAGTTGCACGGGTCTTAAAATTAGGCGGTTAAGCGATTGGGCGCGATGGCAAAGATACTAGCTGCCTGGAGAGCAGCTATTCGCCTTCCGCTTTAATGAATTGAGTAGAGAGGCTTGGGGCTCGCTCACGAAGATAAGTAGCAGCGTCGTCTGCAATGTCCTTCGCTTTCTCATGCCGCTCAGCAAGATTCATTGCCCATGATCGCCCTGGATGTAACACGTCCCAGCGCGGACGCATCCCAGCATGGCGCCCCTTCCCAGGGTTGTGGTTGCCGAAGCCATCAATTAGCGAATTCCACACGGGGGTAAATCTCGCGATAATTAGCGATTCACCCAATGGAATCCAAATGTCGTCCACGACCAAAAAACGGCAGTGGAAATCATCGAGATTCAGGTTCTCAGCCGCTCGAATACTGTCAGCGTGTTCTTTCAATCGCTTATGTAGAACCTTTCCAGGTGACGATCCTAAATCGCCGCCCATTCGGGCACCGGCAGGAACAGCCTTGCCTACGTAAATCGGCAGCATGAACTGCCCATTTTGGTTCAATAACGCTAACCGCGCATATGCCGGAAAGTCACCAGTGTAGTAAATCGCATACACCCCCGCCCCATCGAACGCAGGTAATGCGCCTAGTGGGTGAACCTCCTTGGATAGCAACGCTTCGGCAACGCTGGCGCCTAGGTTTTTCTTGTCCAACGGATTGAATGGAATAACCTTGCCCGTCATGCGACGTTTACCACCTTCTTGACGGTTTTTTGGATACGGATGATCTCAGCAATTGCTAGCTTTTCCGCAACACTCGAAGCCACGTGCTGCGCTAGTAATACTGGTACCGCATTACCAAGCTGTCGCATCGTTTCGGACCAGCTTCCATGGAACCGGAAGCCGTCTGGGAAGGTTTGAATACGAGCGCTTTCACGCACAGTGAAATAACGCACATCGCCATTTGGCTTGACCAACATATTTTCGCCACCCGGTACGCCATGGTCGCCAGCTTTCAGAGTTTTGGCTGGTAAATCCAACGGGCTACCGGTGTGCCCTGGGTATGAGCGAGCACCGCCCTGGAAGGTATGGTTAGGCACTTTCAATGCAGCCTTGGTTTCAGGATCGGGAAGATCGGCAATCGCATCACGAACGGTCCTCCACGGTGCCTTATCCATGGGAAGCAGATCGCTCCTAAGCTTCCGGACACGTGACAAAAGCTTGGTAGGTACTTCTGGCATTTTGAGACCATGCCTAGCCCAGTATTCCCCGGTGACCCACTGTGAATGCAACAACGCATCATAGCTGTGAGTTTCTTCAGGAAAGGACCATTCAACTCCGAGATCGTCCCTAAAACCAACGATGAAAACCCGCTCCCGTTTCTGTGGAACACCATAATCAGCGGCATTCACAAGTGTCGGCACAACGTTGTAGGTGTGACCCTTACCCTTGCGCTTACCCGAGGTTCGCTCAGCTTGCAGGCGCATCAAATGATCATGCCAACCCTCGTCTTTTCGACGTGGCAATTCTGGGAACTCAAGCTGGAGCAAAATGTACTGGTAGTAATTAGCGAAAGCAGCTCGCGTTAGCCCTTTCACATTTTCGACGATGAACGCCTTCGGCTTTAATTTTCGGATGATTTCAACAGTTGCGGGAAACATGTCGCGGCTATCATCGTACGCGCCATGTTTACCGCCGATGGAGAACGGTTGACAAGGAGGACCACCCGCAAGCAGCTCAATACCTTCAGGAATGCTGCTCCAGTCAAAACCGCGCACATCACCTTCATGTAGCTTCCAGTGGTGCACCAGGGGATAGCCACGCTTTTGGTTTTCACGAACAGTATCGCAAGCCCACCTGTCCCACTCGACGACGGCCAGATGTGAAAATCCAGATATTTCACATCCCATGGCAAGGCCACCCGCCCCCGCGAATAGCTCAACGGATTTCATCGCCTGTTCCCCCACCAAGAAAGCCATTCAGCTTTTTCTCTAATAAATTCAAATCTTTAAGCTCGCATTCCCAAATCACAAGAACATCCCATCCCAGTGACCTCAGCTGATGCAATGTGCGGATATCGCGTTCTCGGTTGCCTTCCAATTTCGGAATCCAGAAGTCCAATCGAGACTTGGGTAATCTTGCGAGTGGACAGCCATCGTGTCGGTGCCAAAAACATCCATGGACGAAAATGACTTTCTTCTTACCCTTGAAAATGATGTCCGGGCGGCCTGGAAGGCTACGATCGTGAAGTCGATAGCGAAATCCCATCGAAAAAAGTAACCGACGCACAACCATTTCAGGCTTTGTGCCCTTCGACTTTACCTTCGCCATGCGAAGGCTGCGGTCAGAGGGGGACAGCGTGTCCACGAATCTTACCAGTCACAGGGGATTCCTTCATTACCAAAAACTACGAATAGTGATGCCTGCAAGCACCAAAAAAATACCGTCAAGGCAGGTAAGGGATCGTCGCGGATCCCATACCTGATGATCATTGCTGGACTCGGTACCCGACAAACGGATTCACCTTTGGGTTGCCCACGTAGGAACCAAGCTTGGTTCGATTGCCATGTAGCTCAACCCAAGCCCAGCGGCCATAACAAAAAACCATAGCTTCCCCGAGAAAAAAATCGTGGAGCCAGTCAAGAACATCCAAAAACCTTGCAGCGGGCCATAGCTACGCTGGTTCATCAATGCCAGATAGTGAAGCAGCGCGACACCAGTGAAAACCATGACAAGGAAAATCAATGCCACGCCGATCACCTGAAAAATCATCAGTGATTGCCCGTACGCCGATAGGCTATGCGCGTAAAAATCCAAAAACGTACGCTGAGATGCCAGTTGCGTTAGCTCAGGATCGAAGGAAGCCTTCGCCAGCAGCAAAAGACGGCCACAAGCAGCAAGAATAGCTATCGGTGCAGCGATGTAAACGCTCCAACTGCTTGAGGTGAATTGCCCTTTAACCAGTGACACCAGGGCAATAGTCAAGTTGAAAGACAGCAAGGTAGCCAAAAGCGCCCAAAGACATTCATGAACAAGGTCAATGTGGATCGCATATTTCCAGACCAAGAAGACCAAACCTAACCCAGCCGCGATCAAAACAGCGATCACACCGCTAGCGTCGTCGCCAGAACCTGATCGTTGTTGATTCACAACGATTTTGGTGATGTAAGTTTTTCTCGTCTGGGACACGGTGATGGGTGCATTCACAGTTGGCGAATTGGTCACCCCCGCGAACAATGCACCAAAGACCACCCCCATCAAAGGTCCCCAAATCCACGCCTGCATCGTCGCGTTATCGATCAAATCCAAGATTGTCTGCATCAAATGCTCTCTGAGAAATTTAGCCAGAACACTGTTTAAAAAAACAGTGATGGCCAATAGAACCATGCGCTTGAAAACAATGCAATTTTGACGTCAAAAAAATTTCTTCCTGTTGGCATCCGTTAACCTTTTCCCATCAACTCAAGACGCCTTCCAAAAAAACTAGGCCGATTCGTACCTTTCGGTAGGTCCATACAACTGGTACATTTTCTACTCACCCCTTTGGGAAAGGGCAGTGAACGGCGTGGCTTTCGGTCAATGTATGCTCACTTTCCAATACATCGACTACCCGGCGGACAACCACAAGCTGGGCTGGAACGAAATGCTCGCCTGGCTGCGGGAAAAACGCTGGCAGAGCCTGGGTTTTGGCGGCAGCGTGTACCTGGTGCTGCTGATCCCGGTGGTGAACATCCTGATGATGCCGGCGGCGGTGGCTGGGGCGACCTTGTTCTGGGTGCGCGAGCAAGGCGCCGAGACCGCGCTGGCCCGGCAAGGCTGAGCCGTCACAAATCCATCATCCTGACGTCACAATGGCGACATGGCCCCGGCCGACACTGGGGTCATGATCACACACCTGCACGTTACCCTCATTACCGAAACCTTCCCGCCGGAAATCAATGGCGTGGCCAACACCCTCGGTCGCCTGTATGACGGCTTGCGTGCCCGCGGACACCGGGTTGAGCTGGTACGACCTCGCCAGGCCACCGACCCACGCCAGCCCGGAGATGAACACGTGTTGCTGTGTCGAGGCTGGCCGTTACCAGGGTATCCAGGCTTGCAGTGGGGCCAGGTCTCCATGCACAAATTGCTGCGCCGCTGGAAACGTCATCGACCGGATGTGCTCTACATTGCCACCGAAGGGCCGTTGGGGTTGTCGGCACTGCGAGCGGCACGACGCCTGGGCATCTCGGTGGTCAGTGGTTTCCACACCAACTTCCAGCAATACACCCAGCAGTACGGTCTCGGATTGTTGAGCCGTGTACTCACCCATTACCTGCGCTGGTTTCATAATCGCACCGCCGTGACGCTGGTACCCAGCCTCAGCCAGCGGCTGGAGCTGGAGCGCCGCCACTTCGAACGCGTTTCGCTGCTGTCCCGCGGCGTGGACAGCCAGTTGTTTCATCCGATCAAGCGGTCAGCAGCCCTGCGTGACGCCTGGGGCCTGGACGATGATGACATTGCCGTGATCCATGTCGGACGTCTGGCGCCGGAGAAGAACCTGGGGCTGCTCAAGCGCAGTTTCGAGACATTGCGCGGCGCTTTCCCGGAGCGGCGCCTGAGGCTGGTGGTCATCGGTGACGGCCCGCAGCGGGCCGCGCTCGAACAGGAACTGCCCGAAGCGATTTTCTGCGGCACCCAGCGGGGCGAAGCACTGGCGAGCCATTATGCGTCGGGGGATGTGTTTGTCTTTCCGAGCCTGACCGAAACCTTCGGCAATGTCGTACTGGAGGCGCTGGCGTCAGGGTTGGGTGTGGTGGCCTACGATCAGGCCGCAGCGGCGCAGCATATCCGCCATGGCTATAACGGCGTACTGGCCATGCCGGGAGATGAAGAAGCGTTCTGTGACGCAGCCCGCTGGTTGCTGGAGGAGCGCGAGACCTTGCGCTGCGTGAGGCTCAATGCTCGTCAGCACGCCAGCCGCCAAGGTTGGGCGTCGGTGATCGAGCAGTTCGAGGCGCAGTTGCGGGGGGCTTTTGTCGGCGAACAGGTGATGCCTGCTGCGCCGACCGTGCCCTGAACCTCCAGTGATGCCGGAGCCGCCATCGCGAACCAGCTCGCGATGGCGTCAGCGCAAACGCCGCTCAGACCAACGTCATCAACGCCTCGCGACTGAACGGCAGAATCTCCTGCTCCCGTCCGTCGCGCACTTTCCGAGCCCAGTCCGGGTCCACCAGCAGCGCACGTCCTACCGCCACCAGGTCGAACTCATCGTTGTTCAAACGTTCCAGCAGCTTTTCCAGACTGGCCGGCTGCGCGACTTTGTCGGTATTGACCATGAACTGCAGGAACTCACCATCCAGGCCAACGCTGCCCACGGTGATGGTGGGCTTGCCGGTGAGCTTGCGGGTCCAGCCGGCCAGGTTCAGCTCGGAACCTTCGAACTCCGGCTCCCAGAAGCGTCGCGTCGAACAGTGGAAAATATCCACGCCGGCCTCGGCTAATGGCTTGAGGAATTCGCCCAGGGCTTCGGGGGTCTGCACCAGACGCGCCGTGTAGTCCTGCTGCTTCCATTGGGAAAACCGGAAAATGATCGGGAACCCTTCGCCCACCGCCGCACGCACGGCACGGATCAATTCAATGGCAAAACGCGAACGGTTGGCCAGGCTGCCGCCATAACCGTCGGTGCGCTGGTTACTGCCTTCCCAGAAGAACTGGTCGACCAGGTAACCGTGGGCGCCGTGGATCTCCACGCCGTCCATGCCAATGCGCCGGGCATCCTTTGCCGCTTGGGCAAAGGCGGCGATGACGTCGTCGATGTCCGCCTGGGTCATGCCATGCACCACGACTTGACCGTCCTTGAGCTTTTCCGAGGGACCGTAGCCCGGCACGCTGGCGTCCGGCTCGGTCCCGATGCGGCGCACGCTGCCGACGTGCCATAGCTGTGGCACGATCTTACCGCCTTCGGCATGGACCGCATCGACCACCTGCTTCCAACCGGTCAGCGCGTCTTCACCATAGAAGTGCGGCACGTTCGGATAGCCGTTGGAAGCCTTGTGCCCGACCGTGGTGCCCTCGGTGATGATCAGGCCAACGCCGGCTGCCGCGCGACGACGGTAGTACTCGACCACTTTGGCATTGGGCACGCCACCTGGCGAAAAGGAACGGGTCATCGGGGCCATCACCACCCGGGTCGGCAGCTCGAAGGCGCCGAGTTGGAAGGGCTTGAACAAGGCTTCTACTGGCATGGGGCACTCCATGGAAATGGGATCGCAGGTCTATATGACGGCGATAATATGCAGCGCCAGCAGTGGTGGGTAGCACTATTGATTGGAGTGATTAAGAGTCAGAAGGCAGCGCTGGAGTATATCCACCGCAATACCTGTGGCGAGGGAGCAAGCTCCCTCGCCACAGTGGACCATGCCCGCCTGGGTCAGCCCAGCGCTTTTTCTATCGCCTGGATCACGGCAGGGTCATCCGGCGCCGTGCGTGGCGAGAAGCGCGCCAGTACGCGGCCGTCCTTGCCCAGCAGGAATTTCTCGAAATTCCAGGTGATCTCCCCTGGAAACTCGGCACCCTCGCCCGCCAGCAGGCGATAGAGCTGATGGCGATCGGGACCGTTCACGTCCAGCTTGCCGGACAGCGGAAACGTTACCCCATAGTTGAGGCTGCAGAACGATTGGATCTCCTGCTCGGTACCCGGCTCCTGCCCGGCGAATTGATTGCACGGCAGGCCCAGCACACTGAAGCCCTTGTCCTTGTAGCGCTGATGAAGCTCCTCCAGCGCCTTGTACTGCGGTGTCAGTCCACATTTGGAGGCGACGTTGACCACCAGCACGACTTGCCCCTTGAAGGGCGCCAGAGCAAGCTCCTGACCATTCAGGGCTTTCAGTTTCAGGTCGTGAAAAGCACTCATGACGAACTCCACATTAGGCTCTAGCCAATCTTTCAAAACAACTGTGGGCGATGCTAACAGCAAGCGACAAAAAAGGCGCCGCAAGGCGCCTTTCCCGTTCACCTGAGCGTAGCGCAGAAATCAGTGATGATGGCCGCCTTCGCCATGGACGTGACCATGAGCAATTTCTTCCTGGCTGGCGTCACGGATGTCGACGACCTTGACCTTGAAGTTCAGACGCTGGCCGGCCAACGGGTGGTTGCCGTCGACGGTGACGTCGTCGCCTTCCAGGTCACGGATAGTGACGATCTGCATCTGACCATCGGGCGCCGAAGCGTGGAACTGCATGCCCACTTCCAGCTCGTCCACACCTTCGAACATGCTGCGGCTCAGCGTGCTGACCAGCTCGGCAGAGTATTCACCGTAAGCGTCTTCCGGCTCGACGGCAACGTTCAGCTCATCACCGGCGGTTTTACCTTCCAGGGCTTTTTCCAGGCCCGGAATGATGTTGCCTGCGCCATGCAGGTAGACCAGCGGAGCGCCGCCGGCAGAGCTGTCGATGACCTCACCAGCGTCGTTGGTCAGGGTATAGTCGATGGAGACAGCCTTATTGGCGGCGATCAGCATGGGGCAAGACCTTTTGCAAAAGAATGAAGAACGGACAAGTCTAAACAAGGATTTGCCCGAAAGCGAACGGAACCCGGACAAACGGGCTCGTCCGAACAGACCGACGGTCACCGGTTTCCATCAGGACGAGGACGGCCACTGGGTGGTCGAGCTGTCCTGCGGACATACACAGCATCTGCGCCACCAACCACCGTGGCAAGCCCGGGCCTGGGTTCTGGACCCACTGCAACGTATTGAAAAAATAGGCCAGTCCTTTGATTGCGGCTGGTGCGCGCAGGCCTCGGTTAGCGATAACCTTGGCGACTGAATTCGATGGCAGGGGCCAACCATAGGCCTCGCCCTTTGTCATGCACCTCTAGGGAATCGGCATGCAAACTTTTTTTATCGCGCCCACCGATTTTGGTGTGGGTCTGACCTCCATCAGCCTCGGGCTGGTGCGTACGCTGGAACGGGCCGGGCTGAAAGTCGGCTTTTTCAAACCCATTGCCCAACCCCATCCTGGCGACACCGGGCCGGAACGCTCCACCGAACTGGTGGCCCGCACCCACGGCCTCAAGCCGCCCCAGCCCCTGGGCCTGGCCCACGTCGAGCGCATGCTTGGCGACGGACAGCTGGATGAATTGCTGGAAGAAATCATCACCCTCTACCAACAGGCAGCCGTCGGCAAGGACGTGCTCGTCGTAGAAGGCATGGTGCCCACCCGCAGCGCCAGTTACGCCGCCCGGGTCAACCTGCACCTGGCCAAGAGCCTGGACGCCGAGGTGATCCTGGTATCGGCCCCGGAAAACGAAGTGCTGACCGAACTTTCCGGACGCGTGGAGCTACAGGCGCAATTGTTTGGCGGGCCGAAGGATCCGAAAGTCCTCGGGGTCATCCTGAACAAGGTGCGTACTGACGAAAGCATCGAAGCGTTCAGCGCAAGGCTGCGGGAACACTCCCCCCTGCTGCGCAGCGGCGATTTCCGCCTGCTGGGCTGTATTCCGTTCCGACCTGAACTCAACGCCCCCCGCACCCGCGACGTCGCCGACCTGATGGGCGCGCAGGTGCTCAATGCCGGCGACTACGAAACCCGGCGCATGAGCAACATCATCATTTGTGCCCGCACCATGCGCAACACGGTGGAACTGCTCAAGCCCGGCGTGCTGGTGGTGACCCCTGGCGATCGCGACGACATCATCCTGGCCGTGAGCCTGGCGGCGATCAACGGCGTACCGCTGGCCGGCCTGCTGCTGACCAGCGACACCCTGCCCGACCCACGCATCATGGAGCTGTGCCGAGGTGCCTTGCAGGCGGGCTTGCCAGTCTTGTCGGTAAGCACCGGCTCCTATGACACCGCCAACCTGCTCAATGGCCTGAACAAGGAAATTCCAATCGATGACCGCGAACGTGCGGAGATCATCACCGATTTCGTCGCCAGCCACCTGGATGCCCAATGGCTGCACCAGCGCTGTGGCACGCCTCGGGAAATGCGCCTGTCGCCGGCAGTGTTCCGCTATCAACTGATCCAGCGCGCCCAGGCTGCCAACAAACGCATCGTCCTGCCCGAAGGCAGCGAACCGCTGACCGTACAGGCCGCCGCCATTTGCCAGGCCCGGGGCATCGCCCGCTGCGTGCTGCTGGCCAAACCGGCCGACGTCGAAGCGGTGGCCCGGGCCCAGGGCATCGAACTGCCGCCAGGGCTGGAGATTCTCGATCCGGACGCGATTCGTGAGCGTTACGTCGAACCCATGGTGAAACTGCGCAAGAGCAAGAGCCTGAACGCACCGATGGCCGAGCAACAACTGGAAGACACCGTGGTCATCGGCACCATGATGCTGGCGCTCGATGAAGTGGACGGCCTGGTTTCCGGGGTGATTCACTCCACCGCCAACACCATCCGCCCGGCCTTGCAACTGATCAAGACGGCCCCGGGTTGCTCCCTGGTGTCGTCGGTATTTTTCATGCTGTTCCCCGAGGAAGTGCTGGTCTACGGCGACTGCGTGATGAACCCGCATCCCAGCGCTGCGGAGCTGGCTGAAATCGCCCTGCAAAGCGCCGACTCGGCCGCCGCGTTCGGCATCACGCCACGGGTGGCGATGCTCAGCTATTCCAGCGGCGAATCGGCCAGTGGCGAAGAGGTGGAAAAGGTCCGCGAGGCCACATTGCTGGCCCATGAGGCGCAGCACGGACTACTGATCGACGGCCCGCTGCAATACGACGCCGCCGCCAACGAAACCGTGGCGCGGCAACTGGCCCCAAACAGCCAGGTGGCTGGCCGGGCGACGGTGTTCATCTTCCCGGACCTGAACACCGGCAACACCACCCACAAGGCCGTGCAGCGCAGCGCCGATTGCGTCAGCCTCGGGCCGATGCTGCAAGGCCTGCGTAAACCGGTGAACGACTTGCCCCGCGGCGCCCAGGTCGATGACATCGTGTACACCATCGCCTTGACGGCGATCCAGGCTGCCAACCGACCCATGGATATTTAAATGCTGGACTTCCTACCCGCCGCCCTGCGCGGCGTCATCGCTTCGCTGCTGTTGGCGCTGAACACGATCCTCTGTTGTACGCCGCTGTTCGTCGTGGCGATCTTCAAACTGTTGCTGCCCTTCCCCGCCGCCCAGCGCTTCACCGATTGGTTGATGAGTCATATCCACGAGGCCTGGATCAGCAACAACAAAGGCTGGATGAACCTGCTGCGCCGCACCCGCTGGCACCTAAGCGGCCTGGAAGGGCTGGATTACCAGCACTCGTACCTGATCACCAGCAACCATCAGAGCTGGGTCGACATCATGGTGCTGCAATACGTATTGAACCGGCGCATCCGCCCGTTGAAGTTCTTTCTCAAGCAGGAATTGATCTGGGTACCCGTGATCGGTCTGGCATGGTGGGCCCTGGGCTTTCCGTTCATGAAGCGCTACTCCAAGGCTTACCTGGAAAAGCACCCGGAGAAGAAAGGCAAGGACTTGGAAACCACCCGCCGGACCTGCGCGAAATTTCGCGACAATCCCGTAGGGATTTTCAATTTCGCCGAAGGCACCCGCTTCACCGAAGACAAGCACGCCCAACAGCAGTCACCGTTTCGCTACCTGCTCAAGCCCAAGGCCGGCGGCATCGCGTTCGTGCTCGATGCCATGGGTGAACAATTGGAGTCGATCATCAATGTGACGATCCATTATCCGGGCGGTCGTCCGGGCTATTGGGATTTGCTGTGCGGCAAGGTCGACGAGGTGGTGGTGCATTTCCAGGAGCTGACAATTCCGCCACAGTTCGTTGGCAAGAACTACGACCAGGACGGCGTCTATCGTCTGGAGTTCCAAGGCTGGATCAACCAGCTGTGGCAGGACAAGGATGCATTGCTTGAGCAGATGCATCAGGAATTCCCAAGCCGCCGCTGACTCCCCCTTGTGGGAGCGGGCTTGCTCGCGAAAGCGGACTGACACTCAAAACAGATGTTGACTGATACACCGCATTCGCGAGCAAGCCCGCTCCCACAGGGTCCGAGTCAATGAAAAAAGCCCGCCGATGATTGCTCACCGGCGGGCTTTTCATTTGCGGCTGACGCTTAGATCGCGCCCCGCTTGCGCAGCAACTCCAACACCTGCTTGACGCTCTCTTCCAGTGTCAGCGACTGGGTATCGATTACCAGGTCGGCATCCAGCGGCACGTCATATGGGAAGGATTCACCCGGGATGTTGTCGCCGGCGGCGGCATACAGCCCTTGCGGATCACGCTGAGCACACACCGTCGGCGAGGCCTGGACGTAGACCGTCAGCAGACGTTCACGACCGATCAGATCCTTGGCCTGCTCACGCCCTTCGGCGCTCGGCGCAACGAAGGCCGCCAGGGTCAGCAGGCCGGCTTCGTTGAACTGGCGGGCGACGTGAGCCGCACGGCGCCAATTTTCGGTGCGCCCGGCACGATCCTGCGGCAGGCCCTTGTTCAGGTCATGGCGCAGATTCTGGCCGTCGAGTACGAAGACCGCACGGCCCATGTCGAACAGCTTGCGCTCCACGGCATAAGCCAAGGTGCTCTTGCCGGCGCCCGACAGGCCGCTGAACAGCACCGTCGCCGGCTGCTGGCCGAAGCGCTGGGTGCGCTCTTCCACCGACACATGGGCCAGCTTGCCGTGGTGGCTACTGCTGCCGTGGGCCAGCGGCTGGGCAACGATCATGCCGGCGCCGACGGTGCCGTTGGTCAAGCGATCGATGACGATGAAAGCGCCGGTGGTGCGGTTGCTCTCGTAGCCGTCCAAGGCAATCGGCGCATCCAGGGCGATCTTCACCTTGCCGATTTCATTGAGCTGCAACGCGCTGGCCGGACCTTCTTCCAGGGTGTTCACGTCGACCCGGTTGACGATGCTGGCAATCGAGCCCGGCACGTAGCTGGTGGCGCGCTTGATGTCGTATTTCTTGCCCGGAAGCATCGGCTCCTCAGCCATCCACACCAGCATGGCTTCGAAGCTGTCGGTGACCGGCGGCACGTTGTCGGCATGCACCAGCAGGTCGCCACGGGAGATATCGATCTCATCTTCCATGGTCAGCGTCACCGCCTGGCCAGGGCCGGCGTGTTCCAGCTCGCCTTCGAAAGTGACGATGGATTTCACGCGGCTGCTCTTGCCCGACGGCAGAACGACCACTTCGTCGCCCTTGTGCACGATGCCGCTGGCCAGGGTGCCGGCGAAACCGCGGAAATTCAGGTTCGGACGGTTGACGTACTGCACCGGGAAACGCAGGTCGGTGAAGTTGCGGTCGCCCGACACTTCCACGGTTTCGAGGATCTCCATCAGCGACTGGCCGGTGTACCACGGCGAGCGCTCGGACTTGTTCACCACGTTATCGCCCTTGAGGGCGGACATGGGCACGAAATGCAAGGTGGTGGGCTTCATCTTCAAGCCCTCGGCGAACTTCAGGTAGTCGGCCTTGATCGACTCGAACACACTCTGGTCGAAGTCCTTGAGGTCCATCTTGTTGATGGCCACGACGATGTGCTTGATGCCCAGCAACGAGGCGATGAAGCTGTGGCGACGAGTCTGGGTCTGCACGCCGTAGCGGGCATCCACCAGGATGATCGCCAGGTCACAGGTGGAAGCACCGGTGGCCATGTTGCGGGTGTACTGCTCATGGCCGGGAGTGTCGGCGATGATGAACTTGCGCTTGGCGGTAGAGAAATAGCGGTACGCGACATCGATGGTGATGCCTTGCTCGCGCTCGGCCTGCAGGCCGTCGACCAGCAGCGCCAGGTCGATGTCGTCACCGGTAGTGCCGACTTTCTTCGAATCGCGGGTGATGGCTTCCAGATGATCCTCGTAGATCATCTTGGAGTCGTGCAGCAGGCGCCCGATCAGGGTGCTCTTGCCGTCATCGACGTTACCGCAGGTCAGGAAGCGCAGCAGTTCCTTACGCTCGTGCTGGCCCAGGTAGGCGAGGATGTCCTCGCTGATCAAATCAGATTGGTGCGACATGACAACCCCTTAGAAATAACCCTGACGTTTCTTATCTTCCATCGAGCCTGCGCCATCGTGGTCGATGACCCGGCCCTGGCGCTCGGAAGTTCGCGTCAGGAGCATTTCCTGAATGATGTCCGTCAGGCTTTCAGCCTCGGACTCCACCGCGCCCGTCAACGGGTAGCAGCCAAGGGTACGGAAACGCACTTTCTTCTTGACGATACGGGCCTTTTCTTCCTCGGACAGGTGTTCGAGGATGCGCTCGTCATCGATCATGATCAGCGTGCCGTTCTTCTCGATGACTTCGCGCTCGGCGGCGAAGTACAGCGGTACGATCGGGATGCCTTCAAGGTAGATGTACTGCCAGATGTCCAGCTCGGTCCAGTTCGACAGCGGGAAGACGCGAATCGACTCGCCCTTGTTGACCTTGCCGTTGTAGACATTCCACAGCTCGGGACGCTGGTTCTTCGGGTCCCAGCGGTGCTTGCTGTCGCGGAACGAGTACACGCGCTCCTTGGCGCGGGATTTCTCTTCATCGCGGCGGGCACCACCGAAGGCGGCGTCGAAACCATACTTGTCCAAGGCCTGCTTCAAGCCTTCGGTCTTCATGATGTCGGTGTGCTTGGCGCTGCCGTGGGTAAAGGGGTTGATACCCTGTGCCACGCCGTCCGGGTTCACGTGGGTAATCAGGTCCAGGCCCATTTCCTCGACCATGCGGTCGCGGAATTTGTACATTTCCTGGAATTTCCAGCGGGTGTCGACGTGCATCACCGGAAACGGCAGCTTGCCAGGGAAAAACGCCTTGCGTGCCAGGTGCAGCATCACGGCGGAATCTTTACCGATGGAGTACAGCATCACCGGGTTATCGAACTCGGCGGCCACCTCGCGGATGATGTGGATGCTTTCCGCCTCCAGCTGTTTCAGATGCGTCAGTTTGTCGACCATGGCTACTCACGAAAACTTTCTTATGAACGGCCAGCGGGCCGTGTTCGAGCGAAGAATCCTAGCACAGCGACCTCTTCTAATCAGGGCGCCTACTAGATCGAAACAGCATATGGATATGCCTGGGGGTTCGGGTGTTGCAATGCCCTGTGCGGGAGCACCTCTGTGGGAGCAAAGCTTGCTCGCGATGACGTCGGCACATGTAACGCCGCTATCGCGAGCAAGCTTTGCTCCCACAGAGTGAACCCACGGGATCTGGTTGCTTCAAATCGGATTCGGGCAATCGATAAAGATATGCTCCAGCGCAAACCGCCTCGCCAGGTAGTCACCCAGCGCCTGGACGCCATAGCGCTCGGTGGCATGGTGCCCGGCGGCGATGAAGCTGATGCCGTTTTCCCGGGCGCTGTGGAAGGTCTGTTCCGATGCTTCGCCGCTGAGGTACAAGTCGACGCCGGCCAATACCGCCTGATCGATGTAGCCCTGGCCGCCACCGGTGCACCAGCCGACCCGGCGGATCATCTGGTCGCCTTCGATCAGCAACGGCTCACGGCCCATGACCTCCTGGACCCTGCGCGCGAAATCCCGAGCCGTCATCGGTTCGGACAAAGAGCCCACCAGGCCGACGACCTTGGGGTTTTCCGGATCCAACGGCCCTTCGACGGTGATCTCCAGTTGCCGGGCCAATTGCACGTTGTTCCCCACTTCGGGATGCAGGTCCAACGGTAGGTGATAAGCCAGCAGGCTGATATCGTGTTTGAGCAGGGTCTTGAGGCGACGCTGTTTCATGCCGGTGATACAAGGGTTCTCGCCCTTCCAGAAATAGCCGTGATGCACCAGCACCAAGTCCGCATCGGCGTCCACGGCGGCATCGAGCAGGGCCTGGCTGGCGGTCACACCGCTGACGATCCGCATCACTTGGGGCGCCCCTTCGACCTGCAGGCCGTTGGGGCAGTAATCGGTAATCCGGCTGCTTCCCAGGTAGCGGTCCGCTTCTTCGACCAGGGTGCTCAGGGCTACGGCCATGAAAAGACTCCTAAATATCCCGTTCAGAGGCACGCGCGGCCTCGTATAATGCGCGACATTATGGGCGGTCCCATCCCGCCTGCAACCTTCGTAGGACGTGTTTAATGCTCAAGGCGCTGCGTTTTTCCGGCTGGCCGCTGTTGGCTGGCGTGCTTGTTGCTCTACTGATAATCCAGCGTTACCCGGAATGGGTCGGCCTGCCCAGCCTCGATGTCAATCTGCAACAGGCACCGCAGGCCAAGGCGCCGCAACAGGGGCCGGTGTCTTATGCCGACGCCGTGACCCTCGCCGCGCCAGCGGTGGTCAACCTGTACACCACCAAAGTCATCAACAAGCCCAGCCATCCACTGTTCGAAGATCCGCAGTTCCGACGTTTCTTCGGCGACAACTCGCCCAAGCAGAAACGCATGGAGTCGAGCCTGGGTTCGGGCGTGATCATGAGTCCGGAAGGTTACATACTGACCAACAATCACGTCACTGCCGGCGCCGACCAGATCGTAGTCGCCCTCAAGGACGGTCGTGAAACCCTGGCCCGCGTGATCGGCAGCGACCCGGAGACCGACCTCGCGGTCCTGAAGATCGACCTCAAGAACCTGCCCGCTATTACCATCGGCCGCTCCGACAGCATCCGCATCGGCGACGTCACCCTGGCTATCGGCAATCCGTTCGGTGTAGGCCAGACCGTGACCATGGGCATCATCAGCGCCACCGGGCGCAACCAGCTCGGCCTCAACAATTACGAAGACTTCATCCAGACCGATGCCGCGATCAACCCCGGCAACTCCGGCGGCGCGCTGGTGGATGCCAACGGCAACCTCACCGGGATCAACACGGCGATCTTCTCCAAATCCGGCGGCAGCCAGGGCATCGGCTTCGCCATCCCCGTGAAACTGGCAATGGAAGTGATGAAATCCATCATCGAACACGGCCAGGTGATTCGCGGCTGGCTGGGCATCGAAGTGCAGCCGCTGACCCAGGAACTGGCTGAGTCCTTCGGCCTTTCCGGGCGTCCCGGCATCGTGGTGGCGGGAATCTTCCGCGACGGCCCGGCACAGAAGGCCGGCCTGCAACTGGGCGACGTGATCCTGAGCATCGATGGCGAACCGGCCGGCGATGGCCGCCGTTCGATGAACCAGGTGGCGCGGATCAAGCCCACCGACAAGGTCACTATCCAGGTGATGCGTAACGGCAAGGAGCTCAAGCTCACGGCTGAAATCGGCCTGCGTCCGCCACCGGCACCGGTGCCCGTGCCGGCCAAGGAAGAACAGTAACGCCCCCGCCTCTCGTGGCGAGGGAGCTTGCTCCCGTTGGGCTGCCCAGCAGCCCTGAAGCCTGTTTTCTCGAAACAGCAGACTGACCACATCCGACACTCCCGCTGCTGCCCACAGCACAGCGGGAACGGTGGTGCTTGCCCTATGCGCACTTTGCGGCTTGGTTTTCGCCCAAAACACAGATAGCATAGATTCTCATTGGTAGTGTTATATTGTTTCAATTATCAAAATTGGAACAACATAACATGTCATCTTCCAAACGGATTTCTCTCGCCAGCCTGGCCTTGGGCCTGCTCGGTAATCCGGTTTTCGCCGAAGACTCCTTGCCTCTGGAACTGGAAACGATCAGCGTGAGATCCGATTACGAATCCCCCACCGGACCGGTGGCGGGCTACCGCGCCACCCGCTCCGCCAGCGCAACCAAAACCGATACCGCCCTGCGCGATATTCCGCAATCGATCAGCGTGATCCCCGCCAGAGTGCTCCAGGACCTGGGCAGCACCCGTGTCGAACGGGCACTGGAGTTCGCCGGTGGCGTATCGAAACAGAATAACTTCGGCGGGCTGACCCTCTACGAATACAGCGTGCGCGGGTTCACGACATCGGAATTCTACAAGGATGGCTTCAGCGCCAACCGAGGCTATCCGAGCACACCGGATGCGGCCAATATCGAACGCATCGAAGTGCTCAAGGGGCCGGCGGCCAGCCTGTACGGGCGTGGTGATCCGGGTGGCACGGTGAACATCGTCACCAAGAAGCCCCAGCCTGAAGCATTCACCACGCTGCAAACCAGTGCCGGCAGCTGGGATCGCTACCGCACCGCCCTGGATGTCAACACGCCTCTGGACGCCGAAGGCAACCTGTTGTCACGGGTCAACCTGGCGGTCGAAGACAACCACAGCTTCCGCGATTATGTCGGTAGCAAGCGGGTCTTCGTTGCTCCCTCCTTCAGTTGGCAATTGAATCCCGACACCCGACTCCTGGTGGAAAGCGAGATCGTGCGCCACAGCTCGACGTTCGACCGCGGCATCGTCGCACCGAACAACCGCTGGAGCGGCGTTTCCCGTTCCACGTTCCTGGGCGAACCCAACGACGGCGACATCGACAACCACAACAACATGCTCCAGGCCGCTCTGGAGCGTCAGCTCAGCGACGCATGGCAACTGCGCCTGGCCAGCCACTACAAGCAGGGTGAGCTCTGGGGATTCGCCTCCGAAGCGCGCCCGCTCAACGCCGACGGGCACACCGTGAACCGACGTTACCGTGAGCGCGATAACGATTGGCACGACAGCATCACCCAACTGGAACTGCGCGGCCTGTTCGATCTTGGCCCCTGGCAGCATGAACTGCTGATCGGTACTGAATACGAGGATTACCGCAAGAACGAACGCGTGACCACCATCAACGGTGGCACCTATCCCATCGATATCTATCAACCGATCTACGGGCAGCCAAAACCCAACGGCCTGCGCACCGGCACGGATTTCTTCGAGCATGTGCAGAGCCGGGCACTGAACCTTCAGGACCAGATTGTCTTCACCGACAAGCTGCGAGGCATGCTGGGCGTACGTTACGAGCATTTCGAACAGAGCATCGACGATCACACCCGCAACGTCACCGATCGCCAACGCCACGACGCCCTGACGCAACGCGCCGGCCTGCTGTACCAACTGACGCCCGAAGTCGGGCTGTTCGCCAACGCCTCCACTTCGTTCAAGCCCAACAACGGTCTGGACGCCAACGGCAAGTCCTTCGATCCGGAAGAAGGCGTGGGTTACGAAGTCGGGATCAAAAGCGAACTGTTCGATGATCGCCTGAGCAGCACCCTGGCGGCGTTCCATATTGAAAAGGAAAACGTTCTGGCGCTGGACCCGGCGACCGACACCAACCGGGCCATGGGCAAGGCACGCAGCCAGGGGATCGATTTGCAAGTGACCGGTCAGGTGACCGACGCCATACGGGTCATCGGCGCCTTTGCCTACATCGATGCGCAAGTCACCCAGGGCGACAAGACCCTTCCCACAGGCAGCCGGATCCTGGGCGTTGCCAAGCGCAGCGGCAGCCTGTTGGGGGTGTACGAATTCCAGAATGGCCATCTACGCGGCTCGGATGTCGGAGCGGCGTTCACCTACGTCGGGGATCGCTCCGGACAGGCCGGTAGCGATTTCGAGTTGCCGGCCTACCACACCGTGGACCTGCTGGCCCATTACAAGGCCAGCGATCAGGTCACCGTGGGCCTGAACCTGAACAACCTCTTCGACGAGAAATACTACGAGCGCTCCTACAGCAACTACTGGGTCAACCCCGGAGAGCCACGCAACTTCACCGTCAGTCTCACCCTCGATCTGTAAAAGGAAATCAGCATGAAATACCCCAAGACTCTCGCCCTTCTCGGCCTGCTCCTGGCAACACAGGCTTCGGCCCATGGCCTGTGGACCGAACAACGGCGTGGCAATATTGAGGTGATCTATGGTCACGGCGCCGAAGACAATGCCTTCAAGGCGCAAAAAGTCAGCGGTGCCTGGGCCTATGACCTGGGCGGCAAGATGATCCCGGTGACGGTGGAGCGCCCGCCGGACCACGCCCGCCTGAAACCGCTCACGTCACCGGCTGTGTTGGCAGTGGCGTTGGACAACGGCATGTGGTCCCAGACCGCCGACAAGAAATGGATCAACGAAGGTCGCAGCAAGGTGCCCGGTGCGATCGAGTCGACTCATACCTTCAAATACAGCCTGGCGATTTATGAGCCAGGGGCGAAGCTGCCGAAGCTGGACGCGGTGAAGTTCCTGATCCTGCCGGAAGTCGACCCGCTGACCGTAGGTCCGGGCCAGTCGCTGCCGGTACGGGTATTGCTGGACGGCAAACCGGCGGCAGGCGTGAAACTGGTGGGAGATTACCGCAGCGCGCCAGACACTGTGTCCGCTGAAACCGACACCGAAGGCCGCGCCAAGGTGCTGGTGCGCAATGAAGGGTTGAACGTGATCGCCGCGCAGATGGAGATTGCGCTCAAGGACAACAAGGACGTAGCGACACGCGGCGTGTTCACCTCGCTGACGTTCGTCGGCGAACCGCATCACGATTAAAGTCCTGCCTGCACAAAACCCTGTGGGAGCAAGGCTTGCCCGCGATGACGGAATGCCAATCGACTGAGATGTCGACTGATAGTCCGCCATCGCGGGCAAGCCTTGCTCCCACAGGTCTGTGACTACCCTTAACGGGGGAGGCTTTAGAGCTCGCCGAGGCCGTCGATCAGCGCCTGGTTCTGCTCCGGCGTGCCGATGCTGATCCGCAGGAACTGGGCGATCCGCTCCTGCTTGAAGTGCCGCACGATCACGCCCTGCTCCCGCAGTTTCGCCGCCAGCCCTGCCGCATCGTGCCGGGGATGACGGGCAAAGATGAAGTTGGCCGCCGACGGCAGCACCTCAAAGCCCTTGGCCTGCAGTTGCGCCACGACCCACTCACGGTGCTCGATGACCAGCCGGCAGGTCTGCTGGAAATACTCACGGTCATCGAACGCCGCCGCGCCACCGACATTAGCCAGGCGGTCCAACGGATAGGAGTTGAAGCTGTTCTTGATCCGCTCCAGCGCCTCGATCAGGTCCGGATGGCCCACGGCCAGGCCCACCCGCAGCCCCGCCAGCGAGCGGGATTTGGACAAGGTCTGGGTCACCAGCAGGTTCGGGTAACGGTCCACCAGGGCGATGGCCGTCTCTCCGCCGAAGTCGATATAGGCTTCGTCGACCACCACCACCGAATCCGGATTCGCCTTGAGGATCTGCTCCACCGCCTCCAGTGCCAGCAGGCAACCGGTGGGGGCGTTCGGGTTGGGGAAAATGATGCCGCCGTTGGGACGGGCATAGTCCGCCGGATCGATCCGGAACTGCTCGTCCAGCGGTACGGCATCGTATTGAATGCCATACAACCCGCAATACACCGGATAGAAGCTGTAGCTGATGTCCGGGAACAGCAGCGGCTGATCGTGTTGCAGCAGACCGTGGAAAATGTGCGCCAGTACCTCGTCCGAACCGTTGCCCAGGAAGACTTGGTTGGCCTGCACGCCGTAATACCGGGCCACGGCGTTTTTCAGCAAGTCGCTGTTGGGGTCCGGATACAGGCGCAGGTTGTCGTTCAGCTCAGTCTGCATCGCGGCCAGGGCCTTGGGCGATGGGCCGTACGGGTTCTCGTTGGTATTGAGTTTGACCAGACGGGTCAGCTTCGGCTGCTCGCCCGGCACGTAGGGCACCAGGTTCTTGACGAACGGGCTCCAGAATTTACTCATGCTCAGTTCCCCTGATCATCAAGAATGCGGTATTCGGCGCTGCGGGCGTGGGCGCTCAGCGATTCGCCACGGGCCAGCACGGAAGCGGTCTTGCCCAGTTCGGAGGCCCCCTGCTCGGAGCAGAAAATGATCGACGAACGCTTCTGGAAGTCGTACACCCCCAGCGGCGAGGAGAAACGCGCCGTGCCGGAGGTTGGCAATACGTGGTTGGGGCCGGCGCAATAGTCGCCCAGGGCCTCGCTGGTGTGGCGGCCCATGAAGATCGCGCCGGCATGACGGATCTGCGGCAACCAGGCCTGTGGATCAGCCACTGACAACTCCAGGTGCTCCGGCGCGATACGGTTGGCCACCTCGATGGCCTGCTCCATGTCATCGACCTTGATCAGCGCCCCGCGACCATTGATCGAGGTGTTGATGATCTCGGCGCGATCCATGGTGGGCAGCAGCTTGTCGATGCTGGCCGCGACTTTGTCGAGGAAATCAGCATCCGGGCTGACCAGGATCGCCTGGGCGTCTTCGTCGTGCTCAGCCTGGGAAAACAGGTCCATGGCGATCCAGTCCGGATCGGTCTGGCCGTCACACACGACGAGGATCTCCGAAGGACCGGCGATCATGTCGATGCCAACCTGGCCGAACACGTGGCGCTTGGCCGTGGCGACATAGATGTTGCCCGGTCCGACGACTTTGTCGACCCGCGGCACGCTTTCGGTACCATAGGCCAGCGCCGCCACGGCCTGGGCGCCCCCAATGGTGAATACTCGGTCAACCCCGGCGATACAGGCCGCAGCCAGCACCAGCTCATTGATTTCACCGCGCGGGGTCGGAACCACCATGACCACTTCGGTCACACCGGCGACCTTGGCCGGGATTGCATTCATCAACACCGAGGACGGGTACGACGCCTTGCCCCCCGGTACGTACAGGCCGGCGCGGTCCAGCGGCGTGACCTTCTGGCCCAGCACCGTGCCGTCGGCTTCGGTGTAGCTCCAGGAGTCCTGTTTCTGCCGTTCGTGATAGCTGCGCACGCGGGAGGCGGCTTTTTCCAGGGCTTCGCGCTGAGGCACGCTGATGCGAGTCAGGGCCAGTTCCAGGCGCTCGCGCGGCAGGATCAAGTCGGCCATGGATGCCGCTTGCAGGCCGTCGAACTTCTGGGTGAATTCCACCAGGGCCTCATCCCCACGCTCGCGCACGGCCTGGATGATGTCCAGCACCCGCTGATTGACCGAGTCGTCGGACACACTTTCCCAGCTCAGCAGATGATCCAGATGACGGGCAAAATCCGGGTCGGCAGCGTTGAGTCGGCGAATCGAAGTGGGAGCGGTCATAGCGAGGGCCTCATTAATGGCAAATGCTCAGGCGCCCTAAGCTACCAGTCCATTCGCGTGGGCACCTGAGAAAATTGGCTATGACACGGATAGACGGGCGCGACCGCAGTCGCGCAGGTATATCAGCCGCGGTGTCGCGATTCCACTGCGTTGCGCAGGGTATCGATCAAAGCCTGGATGCGCGCGTGCTGCATTTTCATCGACGCCTTGTTGACGATCAGTCGGGAGCTGATCTCGGCGATGAAGTCCTGGGGCTCCAGACCGTTGGCCCGCAGGGTGTTACCCGTGTCGACCACGTCGATGATCTTGTCCGCCAGGCCGATCAGCGGTGCCAGCTCCATCGAGCCGTACAGCTTGATGATGTCGACCTGACGGCCCTGCTCGGCGTAGTAACGCTTGGCAACGTTGACGAACTTGGTGGCCACCCGCAAGCGCCCCTTGGGTTCCGGCACGCCGACCTTGCCGGCGGTCATCAGCTTGCAGCGGGCGATTCGCAGGTCCAGCGGCTCGTACAAGCCCTGGCCGCCGTACTCCATCAATACGTCCTTGCCGGCAACGCCCAGATCGGCTGCGCCATGTTCAACGTAGGTCGGCACATCGGTGGCACGCACGATCAGCAAGCGCACATCGGCCTGGGTCGTGGGGATGATCAGCTTGCGGCTCTTGTCCGGATTCTCGGTCGGCACGATGCCCGCTTCAGCCAGAAGCGGCAAGGTGTCGTCAAGGATGCGGCCCTTGGACAGTGCGATGGTCAACATGGGAAACGTCAGTCCTTATCAAGGTACTCATGCCCGGTCGCAAGCGGCGCCGGACACACATCGAGGGTGCAAACACCCTCGATCTGAAACGAAATCAACGGGCAAATCCATATGCCCATGCAGCCGGGACTAGCCCGGCACGCGGCGGATCTTGGCGCCCAACATCTGCAGTTTCTCTTCAATGCACTCGTAGCCACGGTCGATGTGGTAGATGCGATCGATCAGGGTATCGCCTTCAGCGACCAGGGCCGAGATGACCAGGCTGGCCGAGGCCCGCAGGTCGGTGGCCATGACAGGCGCACCCTTGAGCTTCTCGTTACCGGTGACGATGGCGGTGTTGCCTTCCACCTGAATCTTGGCGCCCATGCGGTGCAATTCATACACGTGCATGAAACGGTTTTCGAAGATCGTCTCGATCACCGCGCCGGTGCCTTCGGCAATGGCGTTGAGGGAGATGAACTGGGCCTGCATGTCGGTCGGGAACGCCGGGTACGGAGCGGTCCGCACGTTCACGGCTTTAGGCCGCTTGCCGTGCATGTTCACTTCGATCCAGTCTTCACCGCAGGTCACTTCGGCGCCGGCTTCCTTGAGTTTTTCCAGGACAGCTTCGAGGATGGTCGGATCGGTGTCCTTGACCTTGACGCGGCCGCCGGTAACGGCAGCGGCCACCAGGTAGGTACCGGTCTCGATCCGGTCCGGCATCACCTTGTAGGTGGCCGAGTGCAGGCGCTCGACGCCATCGATGGTGATGGTATCGGTGCCGGCGCCGCTGATCTTCGCGCCCATGGCGATCAGGAAATTCGCCAGGTCGACGACCTCGGGCTCACGCGCGGCGTTCTGCAGTACGCTGCGGCCTTTGGCCAGTGCGGCGGCCATCATGATGTTCTCGGTCCCGGTCACACTCACCGTGTCGAAGAAGAAGTGCGCACCGCGCAGGCCACCCTCAGGCGCCTTGGCCTTGATGTAACCGCCTTCGACGTCAATGACCGCGCCCATGGCTTCCAGGCCACGGATGTGCAGGTCCACCGGACGCGAACCGATGGCGCAACCACCCGGCAAGGCGACTTCGGCCTCACCGAAACGGGCAACCATCGGGCCCAGTACCAGGATCGACGCACGCATGGTCTTCACCAGTTCGTACGGGGCGACCAGGGTCTTGATGGTGCGCGGGTCGATTTCGACGCTGAGCTTCTCGTCGATGACAGGCTCGATGCCCATGCGGCCGAACAGCTCGATCATCGTGGTGATGTCGTGCAGGTGCGGCAGGTTGGCCACGGTCACCGGACCGTCGCACAGCAAGGTTGCGGCCAGGATCGGCAGGGCGGAGTTCTTTGCCCCGGAAATACGGATTTCGCCATCAAGACGAACGCCGCCGGTAATAATCAGTTTATCCATTGGAATCTCGACGCCCTTGGGCTCAGGTGCGCTCGGCCCAGGCCGCGCGGCTGAAAAATTTCATAGTGACCGCGTGGATGCTGCCATCGGCGATCCATGGGTTCAAATGGGCATAGATGCTCTGCTGACGCTTCACCGGGCTCAACGCCGCCAGTTCATCGCTGATAACGTTCAACTGGAAATTGCAGCCTTCGCCTTCAACTTCCACCTGCGTACCTGGCAGCTTTCCTTCAAGAAAGTGCTTCACTTCGTAAGCCTGCATGCTCAACCTCAATCGGCGCCCAGTGCGCGCGGGTCGCACATCATACAAAAAAGCCCCGCGCCTGCGAACCCCGCGAAGCCGGACTCTGACGGGGGGCTTGTTTCAAAGGGTACGGCTCAGGAATGTACCAGCAACTCGGTCAGTTCACTGACCTGGGCGATCTCACGCATGTCATCGGGCATGTTACGGATGCTCCAGGCCTTGCCGGCCGCCTGAGCGTCCCGCATGAAGCACAGCAGCAGGGACAGCCCGACACTGCTGGACTTGTGCACCGCCGAGCAGTCGATAACCAGCTCGGCGGCGCTGGCGGACTTGATCAGCGCCTGGCCCTGCTTGCGCAGGGCCGGACCGGTACGGTAATCCAGCACACCGCTGAGCAGCAATTCGCCACCCTCGCCCAGACGGACGGCAGACTCGCTTACCGTCTCGTTCATTGTTCCTGCTTCTCTTTGGCTTCTTCGGCCACTTCCTTGGCCTTGGCGACTTCACCCGCCCAACCGTTGATGGTCTTGTCCAGGTCGTTGCCATTGCGCTGCATCGCGTCGGCGAACTGGTCGCGGAACAGCTTGCCGATATTGATGCCGTTAATGATCACATTACGCACCTTCCACTCGCCGTTCAGCTTCTCGAGTGTGTACGACACCGGGTAGATCGCGCCGTTGTTACCCTTGACCTGCATGTCGACGCTGGTGCGGGTGCCGCTTTCATCCTTGGCCGGCGAAACGGTGATGCCCTGGTTGTTGTATTCGAGCAGGGCGTTGCCATAGAACTGCATCAGGCTGCGCTTGAAGTTTTCCTGGAAGCGGGTCATCTGCTCCGGGCTCGCCTTGCGCGAATACTTGACGGTCATGATGCTGCGGGAGATACCGTCGGCGTCCACCACGGGACCGACGATACCATTGAGCGCATCATAGAAGGCGCCAGGGTCCTGCTTGTATTTCTCTTTGTTGGCAGAAAGATCGGCCAGCAACCGGTTCGTGGTGTCCTGGATGATGTCGTGCGCCGAAGGCGCCGCCACGGCGTTGGCCATCAGCGGCAAGGCCGCCAGCAGGACCAACAGGGTGCGTCGCAGGATAGAAATCATCGAAAGCTCCTTATTTAGCGTCTTTGCTAACAGTATTGAGCAGGAATTTCCCGATCAGGTCCTCGAGCACCAACGACGATTGCGTATCGTGGATGGTGCCACCATCCTTGAGCAGGGTTTCCTCCCCGCCCACGCTGATACCGATGTATTTCTCGCCCAGCAAACCGGCGGTGAGGATGGATGCAGTGGAGTCGGTCGGCAGGTTATCCACCCGCTTTTCCAGCTGCAGCGTCACCCGGCCGGTGAACGTGTCGCGGTCCAGATCGATTGCCGTGACCTTGCCAATCGTCACGCCGGCCATGGTCACTTTGGCTCTGACCGTCAAACCGGCGATATTGTCAAAATAAGCATAGAGTTTATAGGTATCGGTGTTGGCGGTCGGCGCCAGGCCACTGACCCGCAGGGCCAGCAGCAGCAAAGCCAGGATGCCAGCCAGCAGGAAAAGGCCGACACCGATTTCCAGGGTGCGGTTTTGCATCAGAAATCTCCAAACATCAAGGCGGTCAAAATAAAGTCAAGGCCCAGGACTGCCAGCGAGGCGTACACCACGGTCTTGGTTGTGGCACGGCTGATCCCCTCTGACGTGGGCTCACAGTCATAGCCTTGAAACACGGCGATCCAGGTCACCACGAAGGCGAATACGGCGCTCTTGATGATGCCGTTGAGTACATCGTCGAGGAAATCGACGCTGTTCTGCATATTGGACCAGTAGGAACCTTCGTAGACCCCCAGCCAGTCGACAGCCACCCATGAGCCTCCCCAGATCCCGACGACGCTGAAGATCATTGCCAGCACCGGCAGGGAAATGAAACCGGCCCAGAGGCGTGGCGCGATGATGTACTTGAGCGGGTCGACACCGATCATTTCCAGGCTCGACAACTGCTCGGTGGATTTCATGTTGCCGATCTCGGCCGTCAGCGCCGAACCTGCGCGTCCGGCGAACAGCAACGCGGTGACCACGGGACCGAGCTCGCGCAACAGTGTCAGGGAAACCATCTGCCCGACCGCTTGCTCGGACCCATAGCTGGACAGGATATTGAAACCCTGCAGTGCCAGTACCATGCCGATGAAGATCCCGGAGACCACGATGATCACCAGGGACATCACGCCCACCGAATGCAATTGCTTGACCAGCAGGCCAAAACCACCGCCCGTCGCGTTGCGACCGAGCAGAGCATGGACCAGGAACAGCGTCGAGCGACCCAGTACCGCCAGCACGTCGATGCCGGAGTGACCGAACAGGCGAATTCTTTCTATCAGCGATTTCTTGCGCATCAGCGCTTCCCCAGCAGATCGGTACGGTAATCCGTGGCCGGAAAATGGAACGCCACCGGGCCGTCCGCATCGCCCTTCATGAATTGGCGAATGCGTGGGTTGTCCGATTCCTTCAGCTCTTGAGGCGTACCCTGCCCCAGCACCTGTCCATCACCCACCACATAGATGTAGTCGGCAATGCT
Organism: Pseudomonas uvaldensis; assembly: GCF_021271205.1. Taxonomy (GTDB): domain Bacteria; phylum Pseudomonadota; class Gammaproteobacteria; order Pseudomonadales; family Pseudomonadaceae; genus Aquipseudomonas; species Aquipseudomonas uvaldensis. The sequence continues at coordinate 202,234 of NZ_JAIWKS010000003.1, read as the reverse complement.
GGCGGTTTCGGCCAGGTCATGGGATACCACGATGCTGGTGATGCCCAGCGCATCGTTGAGCAGGCGGATCAGGCGCACGAGCACGCCCATGGCAATGGGGTCCTGCCCGACGAAGGGCTCGTCGTACATGAGGATCTTCGGGTCGAGGGCAATCGCCCGCGCCAGTGCGACACGGCGCTTCATGCCGCCGGACAGTTCGTCCGGCATCAGATCGATGGCGCCACGCAACCCGACCGCCTGCAACTTGAGCAGGACGATGTCGCGGATCATTTCTTCCGGCAGGTCGGTGTGAACCCGCAGGGGAAAAGCCACGTTCTCGAACACATCCAGGTCGGTGAACAGCGCACCGCTCTGGAACAGTACGCCCATGTTCTTGCGCGCATCGAACAGGTCACTGCGCGACAATGTCGGAATATTCTGGCCGTTGACCCAGACTTCGCCGGCGCTGGGGCGCAACTGGGCCCCCATCAGGCGCAGCAGCGTGGTTTTGCCGCACCCGGAAGGTCCCATGATGCCGGTGACCTTGCCGCGCGGGATGCGAATATCGATATTGTTGAAAATGCTGCGCGTCCCTCGCTTGAAGGACAGCCCCTTCAGCTCGACCGCGTAGGCGTTGTCGGCACTCATCTAAACTCCTTGCGATGCAGCCTCAGATCCGGATGCCTGGCCAGTCGGCCAAATTGTCGCGACTGCCGGGCATTCGAACCGGCGGCGAACTATATCACTGCAACGGTCGGGCGCCCAAGGGTTACCCCCCTCCGGTTAAGCGTGGATTAAGGTAAAAGCCCCGGTTTTATGGCAAACCTTGCGAGGCGTTCGCACAAAGCATGACGAACTAGCGTGAGGGAATTGTTCATTGCCGCTATAATCGCCGCCTTTTCATCGGGCTATACGATTTCTGACATGAGCCAATCCAGCGACCTGATTCAATCGGCACAACGTACCATCCGCCTCGAGCTCGAAGCCGTGCAAGGCTTGCTGCCCCATATCGACGCTGATTTCGTACGCGCCTGCGAGATGATTCTGGCCAGCACGGGCCGCGTCGTCGTCGTTGGCATGGGCAAGTCCGGGCACATCGGCAACAAGATCGCCGCGACCCTGGCCAGCACGGGCACCACTGCATTTTTCGTCCATCCTGCCGAGGCCAGCCACGGCGACATGGGCATGATCACCCGGGACGATGTCATCCTGGCCCTGTCCAACTCGGGCTCGACCAACGAAATCCTCACGCTGTTGCCGCTGATCAAGCGCCTTGGCATCCGGATGATCAGCATCACCGGAAATCCAGACTCCCCCCTGGCCAAGGCCGCCGAAGTGAATCTCAACGTACATGTCGAGCACGAAGCCTGCCCGCTGAACCTCGCCCCGACCTCGTCCACCACCGCGGCCCTGGTCATGGGCGACGCCCTCGCCGTGGCGCTGCTGGAGGCCAGGGGGTTCACCGCCGAGGATTTCGCTTTTTCCCATCCCGGCGGCGCCCTGGGTCGCCGCCTGTTGCTAAAAGTCGAAAACGTGATGCACGCCGGCGAAGAGTTGCCGCACGTCCAGCGAGGCACGCTCCTCAAGGACGCCCTCATGGAAATGACCCGCAAGGGACTGGGCATGACAGTGATTCTCGAAACCGACGGCAAGCTCGCCGGTATCTTCACTGACGGCGACCTGCGTCGCACCCTCGACCGCCCCATCGACATCCGCAATGCAACCATCGACGAAGTCATGACCCTTCATGGCAAGACGGCCCGCGCCGACATGCTCGCCGCCGAAGCCTTGAAAATCATGGAAGACCACAGAATCAACGCACTGGTAGTGGTGGATGACGAGGACCGCCCGATCGGCGCCTTCAACCTGTCCGACCTGCTGCGCGCCGGAGTAATGTGATGACGACCGACCTGCTGCTACGAGGCAAAGATATCAAGCTCGCCGTTTTCGACGTTGACGGCGTACTCACCGATGGCCGCCTGTACTTCCTTGAAGATGGCAGCGAATTCAAGACCTTCAACACGCTCGACGGTCAGGGCATCAAGATGCTGATGGCCGCCGGCGTGCAGACCGCCATCATCAGCGGTCGCAAGACTCCCGTGGTCGAGCGACGCGCGAAGAACCTCGGCATCCCCCATCTATACCAGGGACGCGAGGATAAACTGGTGGTACTGGACGAGCTTCTGGGCCAGCTCAATCTAAGCTACGAACAGGTCGCCTATCTGGGTGACGACCTGCCGGACCTGCCGGTGATCCGCCGTGTCGGCCTGGGAATGGCGGTGGCCAACGCCGCCGGTTTCGTGCGCGAGCACGCCCACGGCGTCACCACGGCACGAGGCGGCGAAGGCGCGGCCCGTGAATTCTGCGAACTGATCCTGCGCGCCCAGGGCCGCCTCGAAGCGGCCAACGCCGCGTACCTGTGAGCCATTTATGCTGAGCAAGAAGATTCGCACCATCGTGGTGTTCGGCTGTATCGCAGCGATTTTCGCGGCGGTAGGCTACTGGAACATCAGTCCGGAACGCTTTCTCGACCGGCCTGCGGCCCAGGTCGAAGAGAAGATAGACTGGTACGCGACCAACACGCACACCCTGCAGTACCTGCCCGACGGCAAGGTGCAGTACGAAATGACGGCCGACAAGGTCGATCATGTGAAGGCCACCGACATCACGTTGGTGACCACGCCGGACCTGAACATGTTTCGTGGCACCGATTTCCCGTGGCATGTGCAAAGCAAGCACGCCGAAGTCAATTCCGGTGGCACCGAAGTGGAGCTCATCGACTCGGTACGCGTGGCCCGCACCGACGAGAAAAACCGTACGACCATCATCACCACAAGTCGCATGACCGTGTTCCCGCAGCAGGAATATGCGCAGACCGAGCAACCCGTTAGAATCGACGGCGCCGGCGGTGTATCGACCGGCACGGGAATGAAAGCGTATCTGAAGGAAAGCAGGATACACCTGCTATCGAACGTAAGAGGACAGTATGAAGCTCGCTAAAACCCTCCCTATTTTGCTCAGTCTGGGCGCAGCACTGGGAAGCGCGAGCGCCTGGTCCCTCCCCAACGACCGCGACCAGCCTATCCGCATCCAGGCCGACGACGCTCAGCTTGACGACAAGAACGGCGTGGCGACCTATAAAGGTGACGTGATCATCACCCAGGGCTCGATGAAGGTGACCGGCAATACCGTGACCATCACCCGCACCCAGTCCGGCGATATAGACGTGGTGACCTCCGTGGGCAACCTGGCCTATTTCGAGCAACTGCAGACAGCCGGCGACACCAAGCCCGTCCAGGGCTACGGCGTGACCATCCAGTATCACGCCTCCCAGGACCGCGTTGTGCTGATCGACCGCGCCAAGGTCATCGACAAGGACAACAACGTCACCCAGGGCGAAAAAATCGTCTACGACACCAACAAGAAACTCGCCAGCGCCGGTCGCGCCACCGGCAGCAAGGTGACCGAGCAGCGCCCACGGATCGACATGGTCATCCAGCCGAAAAAGAAAACCGAGCAGAAGGCCCAGTAATGGCAACTCTGAAAGCTCAGCACCTGGCCAAGAGCTACAAGGGCCGCCAGGTTGTGCGTGATGTCAGCCTGTCCATCGACAGCGGGCAGATCGTCGGCCTGCTCGGCCCCAACGGCGCGGGCAAAACCACCTGTTTCTATATGATCGTCGGCCTGGTACAGGCCGATCAGGGCCGCGTACTGATCGACGACCTGGACGTCAGCCACCAGCCCATGCATGGCCGGGCGAAAGCCGGCATCGGCTACCTGCCTCAGGAAGCATCGATCTTCCGCAAGCTGTCGGTGGCCGACAACATCATGGCGATCCTCGAAACCCGCAAGGATCTCGACAAAGCCGGCCGCCGCCAGGAGCTGGAAAGCCTGTTGCAGGAATTCCACATCAGTCATATCCGTGACAACCTGGGCATGAGCCTCTCCGGCGGCGAACGACGCCGGGTGGAAATCGCGCGAGCCCTGGCCACCGCGCCGAAATTCATTCTGCTCGACGAACCGTTCGCCGGCGTGGACCCGATCTCGGTAGGCGACATCAAGCAGATCATTCACCACCTCAAGGCCAAGGGGATCGGCGTGCTGATCACCGACCACAACGTGCGTGAGACCCTGGACATCTGCGAAACCGCCTACATTGTCAATGACGGACAACTGATCGCCGAGGGCGACGCGGCGACCATCCTGGCCAATGAACTGGTCAAGGAAGTCTATCTGGGTCATGAGTTCCGCTTGTAGGCATAACGTGTTTGGTAAATTGGCCCGGCACCGCTGATTTTATTGCTAGGCAAACACTTCAGTTTCAGGCATATAATTTGCTTAAGGTTTGGCGCTCCGGCGCCATGTAGTGGATGGCGCATGTGCGCCGGCGAATAAGGTGTTAAGCCCCTGCCATGAAACCATCGCTAGTCTTGAGAATGGGCCAGCAGCTGACGATGACGCCGCAGCTGCAACAGGCTATCCGCTTGCTCCAATTGTCGACCCTGGACCTGCAACAGGAAATCCAGGAGGCCCTGGAATCCAACCCGATGCTCGAGCGCCAGGAAGAAGGCGACGACTTCGATAACACCGATCCGCTGGCCGACAACGTCGAGCAGAAAACCAGTACCGAGATCCAGGAACCGTCCTTTCAGGAACAATCCGCGCCGACAGTGGACAATCTGGAGGATGGCGAATGGAACGAACGCATTCCCAACGACCTGCCCGTGGACACCGCTTGGGAAGACGTCTACCAGACCAGTGCCAGCAGCCTGCCCAGCAGCGATGACGACGAGTGGGACTTCACCACCCGCACCTCCGCCGGCGAGAGCCTGCAAAGCCACCTGTTGTGGCAGTTGAACCTGGCACCGATGTCGGACACCGATCGCCTGATTGCGGTGACCCTGATCGACTGCATCAACAACCAGGGCTACCTGGACGAGACCCTCGAAGAAATCCTGGAAGCCTTCGATCCCGAGCTGGACATCGAGCTGGACGAGATCGAAGCCGTCCTGCACCGCATCCAGCAGTTCGAACCGGCCGGCATCGGCGCCCGCAGCCTCGGCGAGTGCCTGCTGCTGCAACTGCGCCAATTGCCCGCCAAGACGCCTTGGCTGGCCGAAGCCAAGCGGCTGGTTACCGACTACATCGACCTGTTGGGCGGTCGCGACTACAGCCAGCTTATGCGGCGCATGAAACTCAAGGAAGATGAACTGCGCCAGGTGATCGAACTGGTCCAGAGCCTCAACCCGCGGCCGGGCTCGCAGATCGAGGCCACCGAACCCGAATACGTGGTCCCCGACGTGATCGTGCGCAAACACAACGATCGCTGGCTGGTGGAGTTGAACCAGGAAGCGGTCCCCAAGTTGCGGGTCAATGCCCAGTATGCAGGGTTTGTAAAGCGCGCCGACACCAGTGCCGATAACACCTTCATGCGCAACCAGCTGCAAGAAGCGCGCTGGTTCATCAAGAGCCTGCAAAGCCGTAACGAAACCCTGATGAAAGTCGCCACCCAGATCGTCGAGCATCAGCGCGGTTTCCTGGAGTATGGTGACGAAGCCATGAAGCCGTTGGTCCTGCATGACATCGCCGAGGCGGTGGGCATGCACGAATCGACGATTTCCCGCGTCACCACTCAGAAATTCATGCATACCCCGCGGGGAATCTATGAATTGAAATACTTTTTCTCCAGCCACGTCAGTACCTCCGAAGGCGGCGAATGCTCGTCCACGGCCATCCGCGCGATCATCAAGAAACTGGTGGCGGCGGAAAATCAGAAAAAGCCGTTGAGTGACAGCAAGATCGCTGGTTTACTGGAGGCACAAGGCATTCAGGTGGCCCGCCGTACCGTCGCCAAATACCGCGAATCCCTCGGGATCGCGCCTTCGAGCGAACGCAAGCGGTTGATGTAACAGGCCACGCCACAGCGTTCCAGTGGCAGGTATTTCTGCCTGCCGCTTTATGCACTGGCAACGAAGGAGAAGCTGTATGCAAGTCAACATCAGTGGACACCAACTGGAAGTGACCGAACCTCTTCGTCAATACATCGGCGAAAAACTCGACCGACTGGAGAGGCATTTCGACAAGATCACCAACGTTCAAGTCATCATGACCGTCGAAAAGCTGCTGCAGAAAATCGAAGCCACGTTGCATATCCCCGGTGGAGAAGTGGTCGCCAACGCCTCGCATGAAGACATGTATGCCGCGATTGACCTGCTGACCGACAAACTGGATCGCCAACTCAAAAAGCATAAGGAAAAGACCCAGAGCCTCCTCCAGGGCGCGACCGGTCGTTAATCTCCCCAATCCATGATTCGACTAGAAACCATCCTGACCCCCGGCCGTTCCAAGGTGAACGCGCCGGGAGGCAGTAAAAAGAAAGCTCTCGAACAGATTGCAAACCTGATCCATCACGAAGTCGAGGATCTGGAAATGCAGGACGTCTTCGAGGCCCTCGTTGCCCGAGAAAAGCTCGGTTCGACCGGTTTTGGCAACGGCATCGCCATTCCCCATTGCCGCCTCAAGGGTTGTACCGCACCGATCAGTGCGCTGTTGCACCTTGAAGCCCCTATAGATTTCGACGCCATCGACGGCGCACCGGTCGACCTGCTGTTCGTATTGCTGGTCCCCGAAGCGGCCACCGATGCACACCTTGAACTGCTACGTCAGATCGCCAGCATGCTGGACCGCAAGGAAGTTCGCGACAGACTGCGCAGCGCATCGAGTAACGAAGCCTTGTATCAGGTTGTCCTGGACGAACAGAACGGTCATTAACATGCGCCTGATCATCGTCAGTGGCCGCTCCGGCTCCGGGAAGAGTACAGCCCTCAATGTACTCGAAGACAACGGCTATTATTGTATCGACAACCTGCCGGCAGGCCTGCTGCCGGAGCTGGCCGAGCGCGCCCTGATCCATACCGAACTGGCGCAACCGCTGGTGGCGGTTTCCATCGATGCACGCAATCTGCCCAGCCACCTGTCGCGGTTTCCCGAACTGCTCGCAGAAGTACGCAGCAAGCACATCCAATGCGATGTGCTGTACCTGGACGCCGATGAAGAAACATTGCTCAAGCGCTTTTCCGAAACCCGTCGCCGCCACCCGCTGAGCAATGCCAGCCGTTCCCTGGCCGAAGCCATCCACGACGAAAGCCAGTTGCTGGGGCCGATCGCCGACCTGGCGGACTTGAAGCTCAATACCACGCACCTGAACCTTTATCAGCTGCATGACACCATCAAATTACGTCTGCTGAACCAGCCCGAGCCAGGCACGGCGTTCTTGCTGGAGTCATTCGGGTTCAAGCGTGGCATGCCAGTGGATGCCGACCTGGTGTTCGATGTGCGCTGCCTGCCCAACCCGTATTGGAAGCCGGAACTGCGCGACCAGTCCGGGCTTGACCAGCCAGTGATCGACTACCTGGAGGCCCAGGCGGATGTAGAGGAGATGTTCCAGGACATTTCCGCCTACCTGCTCAAATGGCTGCCCCGCTTCGCCGCGAGCAATCGCGCCTATGTCACCATCGCCATCGGCTGTACCGGTGGTCATCATCGTTCCGTCTACCTGACTGAGCGCCTGGGTCGCCTCCTGCAGCCCTCCCTGAAGAATGTCCAGGTTCGCCACCGCGACCTCAGCTAAAGGATTCACATCGCGATGCCAGCTCAGGAAATTGAAATCATTAACAAACTGGGTTTGCATGCCCGTGCGTCAGCCAAGTTCGTGGGTGTAGCGGGTAGATTTCCTGGTACAGAGATCAGAGTCGGACGAACGAAAGATGCCACGATCGACGGCAAGAGCATCATGGCAATGATGATGCTCGCCGCTGGCAAGGGCACCAAGATCTACCTGGAAACCAAGGGCGAAGAGGAGCGGGAAGCGATGGATGCGCTGGTGGCCTTGATCAACAATTACTTCGACGAAGGCGAATAACCCCCCCTGTCACGCCAACGCCGTATCCAGCACCATCATCAGGCAAAAACCCACCAACAATCCCAGGCTCGCCAGTTTCTCGTGCCCATTGCGGCGGGATTCGGGAATGACCTCGTGGGTCACCACCAGCAGCATCGCCCCAGCCGCCAACGCCAGGCCCAGGGGCAAGAACATCTCGGCCAGGCTCACCACCCAGGCGCACAACAGCGCGAACACGGGCTCGACCAGCCCTGACGCCGCACCAATCAAGAACGCCTTGACCCGCGACATGCCCGCCGTAGCCAGCACCAGCGCGATCACCAGCCCTTCGGGGACATCCTGCAAGGCGATACCCATCGCCAGGCTGTCAGCATCGGGCATGCCGCCCCCTGCCGACACGCCCACCGCCATGCCTTCTGGAATGTTGTGACCGATGATGGCGAACACGAACAACCAGATCCGCGGCGCGATGATCGAACGTCCTGGTGCTGCCACCAGCCTCTCGGGGCTGGCCGAAACCTTGCGGTCCATCAGGTACAACCCGAACGCCCCCGACAGAATGCCAAAGCAGGTAAGGCCGCTGGCGGCCCAAGGCGTGAATCCCAATTGCTCCGCTGCGGCAATGCCCGGCACGATCAGCGAAAACGCCGTGGCAGCGAGCATCACCCCGGCACCGAAGCCCAGTAGCGAATCGCCCACGGCCTGGGGCATGCGCCGGATGACCAGCACCGGCACGGCCCCCAGCGCGGCGCCCAAGGCACAGAGCCCGCCGCCTTGAAGGGCCCGCAGCAGCCTGGGCTCCAGGTCCAGCCACGCCAAGCCCTGGGCCGCCAACAACATCGTCCCGGTCAACACCAGCAATGACCCCAAGGCATAGCGGAACATCCGTCCGCTTCCAATCGCCAGTGTTTGAGTGTCCATAGTCAGCCTTGGAAGGTGTTCATGAAGGACTCGACGCCAGCGCCGCCTGATAGCGTCGGGCGACTTCAGGCCAATTGATCACGTTGTAGAAAGCGTTGATGTATTCGGGCCGACGGTTCTGGTACAGCAGGTAATACGCGTGCTCCCACACGTCCAGGCCCAGGATCGGCGTATTGCCGTTCATCAGCGGGCTGTCCTGGTTGGCGCTGCTCTCCACCACCAGGGTCTTGCCCGGGGTCACGCTCAGCCAGGCCCAGCCGCTGCCGAATCGGCTCAGCGCAGCCTTGGTGAATGCTTCCTTGAATCGCTCCAGCCCCCCCAGTTGTGTCTCGATCGCTGCGCCAAGCGCACCGTCCGGTTGACCGCCGCCCTCGGGGGACATCACTTCCCAGAACAAGGAATGATTGGCATGGCCGCCGCCCTGATTGATCACCGCCGCCCGTAGGTTCTGTGGCAACTGCTCCACGCTGGCCACCAGTTTTTCGATAGGCCATTGGGCGTACTCGCTGCCCTCCACCGCGGCGTTGAGGTTATTGATATAGGTCTGGTGGTGTTTCGTGTAGTGAATCTCCATGGTTTTCGCATCGATGTGCGGTTCCAGGGCATCGTAGGCGTAGGGCAGCGCAGGCAAGGTAAAAGCCATTTTCAATGAACTCCATAATGAAGAGGGGCATTGCGGTGCAAGGGTGACGTGTCTTTGCTGTGGAGCAACCGTTGGGTGCGGGGGTACTCGCCATGCTCACTGATGAAACCCAGCAGTTCGACATAAGTCCTGTGGCTCTGGCGCATCGCGGCCGCACGCAGGGCCGCCGGCATGCACTCGTCCTGCAGGGTCTGCAGCAACCGTTGATGGATGGCGCACAAGTATTCGGCGCTCTCCTCTGGCTGGTTCAGGCGCAGGTGCAAGTCCGCCAGATTGTGGTGGGAGACGACGCAGGCGGCCACGGCCTCATCGGCGTCAGGCCAGCGTTCATAAAGCACCTGGGCCAGGGCCAGGGCTTGCAGGTAGGCTTCGCGGGCATCCACCAGTTCGCCCAGCATGAAATGACGATTGGCTCGTTCGATTGTGCGTTTCCAGTGCTCCATGATGAGTCCTCCACACAGGGATCGGAATTACACACCACCCGCCGTGAGCTTCTCGGGGTCCAGCAAGACCTCCAGTTCGCTACGCGACAGGTCGGTGTGTTCCAGGGCGACATCGATGACCGGGCGGCCTTGTTGATAAGCCGTCTTGGCGATTTGCGCGGCTTTCTGGTAACCGATGATCGGGTTCAGTGCTGTAACCAGGATCGGGTTGCGCGACAGCGCCTCCTTGAGCCTGGCCTCGTTGACCTTGAAAGTGGCAATGGCCTTATCCGCCAGCAACCGGCTGACATTGGCCATCAAGGCGATGCTGCTCAGCAGGTTCTGGGCGATGATCGGCAACATCACGTTCAGTTCGAAGTTGCCCGACTGGCCGGCCACGGTGATCACCGTGTCGTTGCCGATCACCTGGGTCGCGACCATCGCGGTGGCTTCCGGGATCACTGGGTTGACCTTGCCGGGCATGATGGAAGAGCCCGGCTGCAAGCCCTCCAGCTCGATCTCGCCCAGGCCAGCCAGGGGCCCGGAATTCATCCAGCGCAAGTCGTTGGCGATTTTCATCAACGACACCGCCGTGGTCTTGAGTTGCCCGGAAACCGCCACCGCGGTGTCCTGGGAACCGATCAGGGCGAAGAAGTTCTTGCCAGGCGTGAATTGCACCTGAGTCAGCAGGGTCAGCTGTTGGCTGAACAGCTCGGCGAAGCGAGGGTGGGCATTGACCCCGGTTCCCACCGCCGTGCCCCCCTGGGCCAGGGCCTGCAGGCTTGGCAGCAGCTCCTGCAAATGGCCGATATTGGCTTTCAACTGCTGCGCCCATCCCTCCAGCACCTGGCTCAGGCGGACCGGCATCGCATCCATCAGGTGGGTACGACCGGTCTTGATGAACGGATGAACCTCCATCGCCTTGTGCTCGATCACCTGGACCAGATGTGTCAGCGCCGGCAACAACTGCTCATGCAAGGCCAGTGCGGCGCTGACATGAATGCAGGTGGGGATGATGTCGTTACTGCTCTGCCCGCAGTTGACGTGATCGTTCGGGTTGACCGTCTCTCCCAGTAACCGGCTGGCAAGGGTGGCGATCACTTCGTTGGCGTTCATGTTCGAACTGGTGCCGGAGCCGGTCTGGAAGATATCCACCGGGAAGTGATCCATGAAATGACCTTCGAGCAGCCCTTGCGCCGCATCGACAATGGCTTTGCCCTGAGCCGCGCTGATCTGTCCCAGCTCCACGTTGGCCCGGGCGGCGGCGGCCTTGGCAAGGATCAGTGCGCGAATGAACGGCGCAGGCATGCGCTGGCCGCTGACGGGGAAGTTATCCACGGCACGCTGGGTCTGCGCGCCGTACAGGGCATCTGTCGGGACGTGGAGCTCGCCCATGCTGTCGCGTTCGATACGGGTATTACTCATCGGGAAATCCTTGTACCGGTTCATTAAGAGAGAGGGAGGGTGCCAAGACGCAGGTCGCCAGCGCCCAGGCATGGCTCTGCCAACGCCTCAGGCGACATTGGCAGAGTGATTGGCGTTCGAGATCGCGCAATGGGCGCCAGGCCTGATCGAGACAGAGCGCCCGCCAGTGCCAGGGCAGCGCGATATCCGAGGCGGTGTCGAGCAGCAAGCGAAAGGCCGTTTCGCCGATCATCCATGGCGAAGTGGCGGTACAGCAGGCCAGATAGCGCCCTTCGGCCAGGTAGTGCTCGATCAACCGCGGTTCGTCCGGGTTCATCGCACATCGGATCTGACGACTCATCCAGCGCCAGCTTTCAAGGTAAGGCTGTTCGTGCAAGGCAAGACTCATGACCGGGGCTCAATCGGCTAATGAGATTAATTATTAGATGATAATAAGAATCAACACAAGCCTTGAGAGAAACACATTGTTGCCAGGCCCTGGGTCCAAACAGGGTCAAGCGGACATAAAAAAAGCGCGTCACCCGCTAGGTTGACGCGCCGTCCTTATTGCGATGACAGGTCAGCTGCCCGCCACCGTCATCCGCTCGATCAGCACGGAACCGGTGCGGATGTTGCTGCGCAGTTCCAGGTCGTTCCCCACGGCCAGGATCTGCTTGAACATGTCGCGCATGTTGCCGGCGATGGTCACTTCCTGGACCGGGAATTGGATCTCGCCATTTTCGACCCAGAACCCCGCCGCGCCACGGGAGTAATCCCCGGTCACCATGTTCAGGCCATGGCCCATCAGTTCGGTCACCAGCAACCCACGTCCCATGCGGCGCAGCAAGGCCGCCTGGTCCTCTTCGCCATGGCTGACGAACAGGTTGTGCACGCCACCGGCATTGGCGGTACTCGGCATACCGAGCTTACGGCCCGAATAGGTGCCCAGGATGTAGGACACCAGCTCGCCCTTCTCCACGAACGGTTTGGCATAGGTCGCCAGCCCATCGCCGTCGAAGGCCGAACTGCCCATGGCCCGCATCAGATGCGGACGTTCATCGATCGTCATCCATTCCGGGAACAGTTTCTGCCCCAGCGCACCTTCGAGGAACGAAGACTTGCGGTACAGGTTGCCACCAGACACCGCCGACAGGAAGCTGCCGAACAGCCCACCGGCCAGCTCGGCGGCAAACAATACCGGCACTTCGCAGGTGGGTACCGGGCGAGCGCCCAGACGACTGGCTGCTCGCTGAGCGGCTTTCTGACCGATGCTCACCGGATCCGCCAACAAGTTGCCCTGACGGTTCACGTCATACCAATAGTCGCGCTGCATCTGGCCGTCGGCCTCGGCAATCATCACGCAGCTGAGGCTGTGACGGGTCGAGGCATAACCACCAATGAAACCGTGGCTGTTGCCGTACACCCGGCAACCTTGATGGGTATTGAGCGTGGTGCCATCGGCGTTCCTGATCCGGCTGTCGGCGTCGAATGCCGCCGCCTCGCAGCGCAACGCCTGCTCGATGGCCTGCTCGGGCGTAATGTCCCAGGCGTGGAACAGGTCGAAATCCGGCTGTTCCTTGCACATCAGCGCGGCATCGGCCAGGCCCGAAGCTTCATCTTCGGACGTGTGTTTGGCGATTGCCAACGCAGCGGCGACGGTTTCACGAATGGCATCGGGGCCACTGGCCGACGTGCTGGCCGAACCCTTGCGCTGCCCCACATACAAGGTGATACCAAACCCTTGGTCGCGGTTGAATTCGACGGTTTCCACCTCGCGCTGGCGCACCGACGTCGACAGGCCCTGCTCCAGGGACACTGCCACTTCGCAGGCACTGGCGCCCTGTCGCCGGGCTTCGGCGAGGATCTGCTCGACTTGTTCCTGCAGTGCCGGCAACGCTTGCGGACCGACGCTTTGAACTGCACTCATGGTGTTCTCCACTCAAATTCTGCTTTCGGTCGGGGCCTGCGGGAAAAGTGCCTGCGCGACTTTTCATACAAACCCGAGGCCTTCGAGCGACCGGGCCGGACAAGCGGCCCCCGACTGGTTATCATGGCGGCGTTTCTTTGCGGACTGCCCCCATGGTTGATTCTTACGACGACTCCCTCTACGAGGGTGAAAAAAGCAAATCCCAGGTCAAGCGCGAGCTGCATGCTCTGGTTGACCTTGGCGAGCGCCTGACAACACTCAAGCCCGACTTGCTGGCCAAACTGCCCCTGACCGACGCCTTGCGCCGGGCCCTGGCCGATGCGCCCAAGCACACCGCGAACATCGCGCGTAAACGGCACCTGCAGTTCATCGGCAAACTGATGCGCGATCAGGACACCAGCGCCATCCTGGTTCTGCTCGATCAACTCGATGCCTCCACCCGGCAGTACAACGAACGCTTCCACAACCTGGAACGCTGGCGCGATCGCTTGATCGCAGGCGATGACGGCACCCTGGAAAAATTCGTCATCGACTACCCGGAGGCTGATCGCCAGCAACTGCGCTCCCTGATCCGTCAGGCCCAGCACGAGGTGGCGCATAACAAGCCCCCGGCCTCGAGCCGTAAAATCTTCAAGTACATCCGCGAGCTGGACGAAACCCAACGCGGCCTGCGCTGAGTAACGTCAGCGGGTGGAGGCTCAATACTCCACCCGCGGCTCCTGTCATGCGCCCGTGCCACCCACGGTAATCGCATCGATCTTCAAGGTCGGCTGGCCGACACCTACGGGCACCGATTGCCCATCCTTGCCGCATGTGCCCACTCCACTGTCCAGTGCCAGGTCGTTACCGACCATCGAAACCTTGCTCATTGCCTCCGGTCCGTTGCCGATCAGCGTCGCCCCTTTGACCGGTGCGGTGATCTTGCCGTCCTCGATCAGGTAGGCCTCGCTGGTGGAGAACACGAACTTGCCGCTGGTGATGTCCACCTGGCCGCCACCGAGGTTGGCGCAGTAGATGCCTTTTTTCACCGAGGCGATGATCTCCGCCGGATCGCTCTGGCCACCCAGCATGTAAGTGTTGGTCATGCGCGGCATCGGCAGGTGCGCGTAGGACTCCCGCCGACCATTGCCGGTGCGGGCCACGCCCATCAGCCGAGCGTTGAGCTTGTCTTGCATGTAACCCTTGAGCACGCCGTTTTCAATCAGCGTGGTGCACTCGGTCGGCGTGCCTTCATCATCGACGCTCAAGGAACCGCGACGCCCGGCCAGGGTGCCGTCATCGACGATCGTGCAGAGTTTCGAGGCAACCATTTCGCCCATGCGTCCGCTGTAGGCCGAACTGCCCTTGCGGTTGAAATCGCCTTCCAGGCCATGCCCCACCGCTTCATGCAGCAGCACGCCGGACCAGCCTGACCCCAGCACCACCGGCAATGTGCCGGCCGGCGCCGGAATGGCTTCCAGATTGACCAGTGCCTGGCGCAACGCTTCGCGTGCGTAGCTCATGGCGCGGTCTTCGCTGAGGAAATAACGGTAGTCTGTGCGCCCGCCGCCACCATGACCACCGCGCTCGCGGCGACCGTTCTGCTCGACGATCACACTGACGTTGAAGCGCACCAAAGGCCGAACGTCCGCCGCCAGGCCACCGTCGGTGGAGGCCACCAGGATCCGCTCCCAGACGCCGGCCATGCTCACCGACACCTGCTGGATACGCGGATCGAGGGCTCGAGTGGCAACGTCGATGCGCTTGAGCAGCTCGACCTTTTCAGCGCGGCTCATGACCTCCAGCGGGTTGTCCGGCGCATACAGCTGCGCAACATCCCGGCTGCTGAAAGCCTGGACCTTGCCGTTCTGCCCGGCTCGGGAAATCGAACGGGCGGCACGGGCGGCGGCGCCGAGGGCTTCCAGGGTAATGGCGTTGCTGTAGGCAAAACCGGTCTTTTCCCCGGACTGGGCCCGCACGCCAACGCCCTGGTCAAGGTTGAAGCTGCCTTCCTTGACGATACCGTCCTCCAGCGACCAGGACTCGGAAATCTGGCCCTGGAAATACAGGTCGGCGGCATCGATGCCCGGCCCGGCCAGGTCGCCCAGCACGCCCTGAAGGCTTTCCAGGGTGACGCCGCCAGGGGCTAAAAGGTGTTCGCTGACTGAGGACAACAACCCGCTCATATGTTCTACGCCTTGAATTCGTCGTCTTGGACAGGCCGCTGTCGAGCGCCCTGCGAGAAAAAGCGCCGATGGCTCGCCACCGGCATGCGCGCCCGGATGGACGCTTGTTCGTTGCTGTCCAGTTCGGCCAGCAGCACGGCTTCACCTTGATCCTGTTGCGCCAGCACCCGTCCCCAAGGATCGACAATGGCGGCGTGGCCGAAGGTTTCACGCGGTCCTGGATGCACGCCGCCCTGGGCGGCCGCCAGCACGTAGCACTGAGTTTCGATGGCCCGGGCGCGAATCAGCACCTCCCAATGAGCGGCGCCGGTCACCGCGGTGAACGCCGAGGGTGCGCTGATCAGTTCCGCCCCGGCAGCCCGCAGCTCGCTATAAAGCTCCGGAAAACGCAAGTCATAGCAGACCGTCAGGCCGACCCGCCCCACTGGCGTATCGGCGACCACCATGTTACTGCCGTAAGCATAGTCATCCGACTCGCGATAGCGTCCACGATTGTCCGCCACGTCCACATCGAACAAGTGCAGCTTGTCGTAGCGCGCCACCACCTGGCCCTGATCGTCCACCAACAGCGAACAGGCATGCGCCTTGGCCTCAGGCCGATCCACCGGCGGCAAGGGCAACGTCCCGGCCACGATCCATAACCTGAGGTCGCGGGCGACCTGTTTCAACCAGGGCAGGATCGGTCCCTGACCAAAGGCTTCGGCGCGACCGATGTCGGCGACGTCCCGCCGGCCCATGGCGGCGAAGTTTTCCGGCAGCACCGCCAGCCGTGCACCACCGGCGGCCGCCCGTTCCAGTAGCACCCGGGCACGCGCCAGATTGGCGAGCACATCGCTCTGGCTGACCATTTGGATTACTGCGACTGACATGGTGCTTCCCCTTGTCGTTGTCTTCCCCTGTGGGAGCGAGCCTGCTCGCGATAGCGGTGGATCAGTCAACATGCATGTTGGATGTACCGGCCTCATCGCGAGCAGGCTCGCTCCCACAGGGAATGGTGTCGATCCGTCAAAACGGCTTGTCAAAGGTGATCTTCGGCTCTTTCCAGGGTCCCTTGACGTCGTATCTTACGCTGGCAAACCGCGCCACGCGGTCACCGATCAGCTTGTCGATCAGAAACAATGCGCCTCCCACCGCCGGGGCGCCCACGATCAGCGCGGCAATCGGCAGATTGTTGGTCACCGGCAGCGTCACCAGCAGCTTGGCATCGACCCGGTCGGCCACCATGTCCAGCGTACCGTTGAGCTCCAGGTTGCTCGATGGGCCCGTCAGCATGATGGGTTCGCGGGTCACGTAAACGCCATTGCTCGCCACCAGCAGTCCCTTGACCCGGTCGTAGCTCAGCCCCTTGCCGAACAGATCGGAGAAATCCAGGCGCAGCCGCCGGCCGATGGAGTTGAAGTTCAGCAGGCCGAAGACCCGCAGTGCCTGGGCGCTGCCTTCGACCTCGACGAACTGGCCCTTGCTCAGCGAAGCATCGAGGCTGCCGGAAAAGCGCTTGGTGGCGACCCAGGCCGGTGATCCGGGCCAACGGCCATCGACATCCAGGCGGAATTCCTGGCTGGTCACGCTGGGAGCGAACCCCCAGCCCTTGAGCACGTCGGCCAGGTTCTTGCCGCTGATGCGCCCCTTGTACCAACTGCTGGTGGAGCCAGGCGCGCCCTCCCAGCCACCACTGCCGTTCAAAACCATCCCCTTGAGACCCATGTCCAGATTGTTCAGCGCGATGCCCTTGGCGGTCGGCCTTACTTTCAGAGACCACGCACCAATGAGATCAGTGCCCTGGAACAGCTGATCGATGGTGATATCCATCGCCGGGATCCGCGAAGGATCGACCGATGCCAGTGGGTCCGGTGCGTTCTCGTCGGCTTGTACCGTCGGATCCGCGGCCGGCAAGCGGACGTAATCGAGGTTGATACCGATCGGGGCAGCCTTCGCATCCGGCAGGTTGACATTGCCCTTGGCCTGCTGGCTGTCGAGCCGCAAGGCCCAGGCGTCCGCTTTGCGATCGAGCTGCAGCGACGCCTGGTCCAAGGTGGTGCCCATGGCCGTAAGCTTGCCTACCTTCAGGTCAGCACCGCTGAGCAACTGCCTGGCGCTGCCGCCCGGGTCCTGCCCGGCGTACTTGTTCACCAGATCCTGCCAGGGTTCCACGTCCAGCGCCGGGAGCGTCCCTCGCAGCCGAACCCCTTTGGCGCCCGGCAAGACTGCATCTCCATCCCCCAACAACAGTTCCCCGCGCCCTTCGGCAACCTTCCCGTTCGGTGCCGCATAGGTGAAGCTGGCCACATCGCCATAATCCACCCAGTAGCGTCGCTCCGCCCCTTGCAACGTCATGCGCAACACCGTATCGCGACCGGCATCTGCTGCCAGGCCAAAGGGTGCCGGCAGATTCACGGCCACGCCCTTGAGGTTGGAGTTGACCGATAACTGGCTATCGGCGCCGTCGAGAATCACCTGCAACTGGTACGGAATGATTCCGGTGACCGGCAATGGCTGGGTGACGTTCAGCCAGTCGGTGAGTTTCTTGACCTCCACCCGCCCGGACGCCGCCACCCGGGTGTTGAGCGCACCCGCACGGCCTTCGGCAAAGATCTGCGCCGTCACGGGCCGGTCGAACGCTTGGGCAGCGATGTTCTTGCCGCTCAGTCCCTTGCTGCTGTCGAAGCGGAAATCCCCCTTGAGCTGGGTGAGCTCCAGCGCCGGTTCACTGAGCTTGAGCCGGGCCTTGTCGGTACTGAAGTCCACCAGGATCTTCGGCTGCTCACTTTTGACCAGGGGGATGTCGAGCTTCACGCGGCCTTGCAGGTCGCCGTCGCCTTCCCAGCCAGCGAACGTCTCGGCGGTGCCGATCGGTGCCGTCTGCAGTATTTTCAGGCCGTCTTTCAGGCCCCCGGCGAACCCGCCGTCCAGCAGCAGATGCGAGGGTTGCCCGCTCGGGACATGGGGGATTTCCACCGACACGTCCTTGACTTGGGTGTCCAGCAATTGCCCCTGGGTGGCGTAGATGCGCACGCCGCTGTCCTCGACGAAGACGTCGCCGTTGACCTTGCTGACCGAAGGCCAGCCCGGCTGGAACGCCAACTCGGCGTCGTGCACCTTGAAAAACAGGCTGATGCTGCGGGCCGCGTCACCGGCACCGTGGTTCAGCGAACCTTGATACTGGAAGAAGCCCTGGTCCACCGCCCCTTTGACGATGGCCGTACGCAACCACTCGTCCAGGGCCGGGCTCAGGACCGCCGGCAGGTACTTGGCGGTGTAGCGCCCGTCGCCATCCACCAGGCCGACCCGCAGGTCCATGTAGTCTTCCTGGCTATGATCCAGATGCAGTCGGATCAGGAAATCGCCTGCGATTCTGCCCTCTTCTCCCAGCACCTTCAGATACGGCGCGATGAGAGTGAAGCTTTGCTTGTCCAGCTTCCAGGTCAGCCGGGCGTTGGCCTGCAGATACTGCCAGGGCTTGGCGAAAATCGGGTCCAGGTGCAGGACAAAATCCTTGCTGTCCATGCGCAGTTCACCGCCACCGAGGTCGCCACTGAGGCTGCCCGAGACATTGCGCGCCGCCGGTGCACCGCGATAGGCATCGAACCCCACTGTATCCAGATTGGTGGCGAAGCTGACCTTGCGATCGCCGGCGTTCTGTGGCCGGTAGTCCACCAACACGTTGCGCAAGGCGCCGGTCACCTTGAGCCGGTCGATCGTCGTTGCGACGCCTTCGGGCAAGGGTGCAAGAGAATGGATCAGAGGCGTAAGCGGGGTCAGGTCAAGGCGATCGGCCTGCAGATGCCAGAGCTCTTCGGCCTTCTCGGTGGCGGCGCTCTGCTGCAATTGCAGGCGCGACGTCCAGCGGGTCTCCCCCAGGCTCATGGCCAGGGAATCGAACGTCGCGGTGAAGCCGTCCGCACCGCGCTGGAAATACCCATCGAGCGCCAGGTTGCGGATCTGCACCGGCGTGCGTTCGGCATAGGCACCCGTGAGTTCCGGGGCGTTCAACCGTACGGCCGCGCTTTGCAGCGTGCCGTCTCCCCAGCTCAGCCATATTTCGCCGCCGGCCTTGATCCGGGAAAAATTCCACTGCCGGGTCAGGCCGTTCGGTAGCCATTTCGACCAGTCACTCTGGGGCAGGCTCAGGTAGGCATCGGCCCGTCCGTTCCTCCAGTCGCTGGCTCGAATACGGGTGCGCAGGTTGAGCGCCACCGGCTGGCCGTCGGGCAGGGTCAGGCGGGCATCCAGACGCTGACGGGTGGCTCCGGTCTTCAGACTCAGGCCGACATAGGTCAGGGTCAGTGGCGCTTGCTCCAGCGGTTGCAAAGTGACTTGACTATCGAGGATCGACAACCTGGAAATCACCTGCATCCGTTCCAGCAGTTGCTGCGGGTCGACTGGCTGATCACCCTTCACCGGCAGGCCTTCCAGGGCCCATTGGCCGTCGGCGGCTTCCTTGAGGCTGATCTTGAGACCGCCAAGCTCCAGATGAGCGATGCGTGCCTGACGCGCCAGCAGACTGTCCCACACGTCGGGCACGGCCCGCACCTGGTCCAGGTGCAGCGCATTGGCACCCTCCCCGACCGTCACGTCGTGAGCCGACAGAACAGGGGACAAGGCACTCCAACCACCTTCCAGGCTACCGATGCGTACGGGCAAGCCCAGGGCATCACTGGCGCGGGTCTCGACTTCAGCGCGATATTCCGCCACCAGGGGCGCCAGTTCCCGGCCGAGGCTGACATACAACGCCAGGAGTACCAGCAGCAGCGCACAAAGGCCCAGCCCCCAGCGGGTCAACGCGGCTAAAATGCGTGTCAAACGCTCCATGTCAGCAGACTCCCCTGGCAATGGTGTTCACGTCAGCGAGATCGCTGTTTCAGGAGCCACGTCAGAGCAGCACAACGTCGTATTGTTCCTGGGAATACATGGTTTCGACCTGGAAGCGAATCGTACGCCCGATAAAAGCCTCCAGTTCCGCGACATTACCCGACTCCTCATCGAGCAGGCGATCCACCACTTTCTGGTTCGCCAACACTCTATAGCCAGTGGCCTGGTAGGCGCGCGCCTCCCGGAGAATTTCCCTGAAGATTTCGTAACACACGGTTTCCGGGGTCTTCAGCTTGCCCCGCCCCTGGCAGGCGCTGCACGGCTCGCACAGCACCTGCTCGAGGCTTTCGCGGGTGCGCTTGCGGGTCATCTGCACCAGGCCCAACTCGGTGATGCCGATGATGTTGGTCTTGGCGTGGTCGCGCTCGAGCTGCTTCTCCAGCGTCCTGAGTACCTGCCGCTGATGCTCCTCATCCTCCATGTCGATGAAGTCGATGATGATGATCCCGCCCAGGTTGCGCAGGCGCAATTGGCGGGCAATGGCGGTGGCCGCTTCCAGATTGGTCTTGAAGATGGTTTCTTCGAGGTTGCGATGACCGACGAACGCCCCGGTGTTGACGTCGATGGTGCTCATGGCTTCGGCCGGATCGACCACCAGGTAGCCACCGGACTTGAGCGGCACCTTGCGCTCCAGGGCCTTCTGGATTTCGTCCTCGACGCCGTACAGATCGAAAATCGGCCGCTCGCCGGGATAATGCTCTAGGCGGTCGGCAATTTCCGGCATCAACTCGGCTACGAACTGGGTGGTCTTCTGGAAGGTTTCCCGGGAGTCGATGCGGATTTTCTCGATCTTGGGGCTGACCAGGTCCCGCAGCGTGCGCAGCGCCAAGCCCAGGTCCTCGTAAATCACGCTGGGCGTGGCAATGGTCTTGATCTGGGCGGCGATCTGGTCCCAGAGTCTGCGCAGGTAGCGGATATCCATGAGGATCTCATCGGCCCCGGCCCCTTCGGCGGCAGTGCGCAGGATAAAGCCACCGGCTTCCTTGATGCCTTCCTTCTCCACGCAATCGCTGACCACCTGCTTGAGGCGTTCGCGCTCGGCTTCGTCCTCGATTTTCAACGAGATGCCGACGTGGGCGGTGCGTGGCATGTACACCAGGTAACGCGACGGAATGGACAGTTGCGTGGTAAGCCGCGCGCCCTTGGAACCGATGGGGTCCTTGGTCACCTGCACCACCAGGCTCTGGCCTTCATGAACCAGGGCGCCGATGCTCTCCACGGCCGGGCCTTCGCGCATGGAGATTTCCGAGGCATGGATGAACGCTGCGCGGTCCAGGCCGATATCCACGAACGCCGCCTGCATGCCCGGCAACACCCGCACCACCTTGCCCTTGTAGATATTGCCGACGATGCCGCGCTTCTGCGTGCGCTCGACATGCACTTCTTGCAACACACCGTTTTCAACCACCGCCACGCGCGACTCCATCGGCGTGATGTTGATCAGGATCTCTTCACTCATGGCAGGGTCTCGTTCAGGCATGTTCACGATAATGGCCGCATCAGGTCAGACGGCGCTCATTGCGCGCTCAAGGTTTGCCAACAGGGTATGCCGAAATGGCCCAACAATTCTGCCGTTTCACACAGCGGCAGGCCGACCACCGCAGAATAGCTGCCCTCGAGCCCGGTAACGAACACCGCGCCCAGCCCCTGGATGCCATAGCTGCCGGCCTTGTCCCGAGGCTCGCCGCTGGCCCAGTAGGCAAGCGCCTCCTGCTCGGTGATGGCGCGAAAGCGCACCCGACTGCGCACGACCCGGGACTCGCAGCGTTGCCCATCCAGCACGGCAATGGCGGTCAACACTTCGTGATCGCGACCGGACAGCGCCATGAGCATTGCCACGGAGTCCGCCTGGTCCAGCGGCTTGCCAAGGATCCGCCCGTCCAGCACCACGGCCGTGTCGGCCCCCAATACGCAGCCATCCGTACTGACTTTCAAAGCACGTCGCCCAGCCGCGGCCTTGCCGCGCGCCAGGCGCTCGACGTAGGCCGATGGGCTTTCGTGGTCCAGGGGAGTTTCGTCAATGTCGGCGCCGACAGTCGTAAAGGCCACACCAATCTGGGTGAGCAGCTCACGTCGACGCGGTGAGCCTGAGGCGAGGTAAAGCGGTTTCATCAAGACACTTCCCTCTTACATGCCCGAACGGATCAGTTGATCTTGAAACGCAGGCGCAGACCGCGCAAAGCGAAGCTGACCCAGGGCCAGAGCAAGGCACTGACCAGGGCGGGCAGCACCATCGCCAGGGTGGGCTGGCGATTGCCCGTTAACGCACTGAGCCACAATTGCACCAGCTGGGCGAGGCCGAAGATCACCAGGATCACCAGGCATTGCTGCCACATCGGGAACATGCGCAGGCGTTGCTGCAGCGACAGCACCAGGAAGGTGATCAAGGTCAGGATCAGTGCGTTCTGGCCCAGCAACGTGCCATAAAGCACGTCCTCGGCCAGCCCCAGGCACCAGGCGGTGACCATGCCCACCTTGTGCGGCAGCGCCAGTGCCCAGAAGGCCAGCAGCAGGGCCAGCCACAGTGGACGCAGGATCTCCATGAACTGCGGCAGTGGCGAGATACTGAGCAACAGGCCCAAGGCGAAAGTCAGCCAGACCATCCAGCCGTTACCGGATTGAGTACTGCTCATTCTTCTCGTGCTCCCCTGGTGGCTGGCGTGGCGGCAGGTGGCTTGGGCGCAGGACGGGTCGCCGGTGTGTGAGCTGCCGGCCTGGCAGGTGTCGCAGCAGGTGCGGGAGCGGTAGCCGGCGCCGTTGCCGGGGCTGGTGCGGTCGGTGGCACCGAGGGGGTCGGCGTCGTGGCCGGTGCCGGGGCCGAAGTGCCGTGCGCTGTCGCTTCGCCCCCCTGCCGATCCTGCGCCTCCTGGGCGACAGCGGCATCATTGGCGCGCTCTTCCGGCGTACGGTTATCACTGAATACCAATAGCAGGTATCGGCTGCGGTTCAGGGCAGCCGTTGGCACCGCGCGGACGATGGCGAATGGCTGGCCGGAGTCATGAATGACTTCCTTGACCGTCGCCACGGGGTAACCGGCCGGGAATCGCTGGCCAAGGCCGGAGCTGACCAGCAGGTCGCCCTCCTTGATATCGGCAGTATCAGCCACGTGCCGCAGTTCCAGGCGCTCCGGGTTGCCGGTACCGCTGGCAATCGCCCGCAAGCCGTTGCGGTTCACTTGCACGGGAATGCTGTGGGTGGTGTCGGTCAGCAACAGCACACGAGAGGTGTACGGCATCAACTCCACCACCTGGCCCATCAGGCCTCGGGCATCGAGCACCGGCTGGCCAAGGACCACGCCGTCGCGCTCACCCTTGTTGATGATGATTCGATGGGTGAAGGGGTTGGGGTCCATGCCGATGAGCTCGGCCACTTCGACCTTTTCGTTGACCAGCGCCGAAGAATTGAGCAACTCGCGCAGGCGCACGTTCTGCTCGGTGAGGGCCGCCAGCTTCTGCATGCGCCCCTGCAGCAGCAGGTTTTCAGTCTTGAGTTTCTCGTTTTCGGCGACCAGCTCGGTCCGGCTGCCGAACTGGCTGGCCACACCTTGCCACAACCGCTGCGGCAGGTCGGTGATCCAGTAGGACTCCATAAGGACCAGCGACATCTGGCTGCGCAGAGGCTTGAGCAGCGTGAAACGGGCATCGACCACCATCAGCGCAACCGATAGCACGGCCAGCACCAGCAGGCGCACACCCAGCGAGGGGCCTTTGGCAAAAAGCGGTTTAATAGGCCGCTCCTCCCAGGCAGATGTTCTCTTTATTCATACGGTATCGAACCGGCCTGGCTACGAATGACAGAAGATAAACGCCAACAGGCAGCACTGCAAAGTGCTGCCTGTGCGCTCACCCATGTAATGCAAATCCGGCGATTATTCGCTGGAGAGCAGGTCCATGGTGTGCTTGTCCATCATTTCCAATGCACGGCCACCGCCGCGGGCAACACAGGTCAGCGGGTCTTCGGCAACGATCACCGGCAGCCCGGTTTCCTGGGCCAGCAGTTTGTCGAGGTCGCGCAACAACGCACCACCACCGGTCAGCACCAGGCCGCGCTCGGCGATGTCGGAAGCCAGTTCCGGCGGCGACTGTTCCAGGGCACTTTTCACAGCCTGGACGATAGTAGCCAGGGACTCTTGCAGAGCCTCCAGCACTTCGTTGGAGTTCAGGGTGAATGCACGTGGAACGCCTTCGGCCAGATTGCGACCGCGCACATCGACTTCACGTACTTCGCCACCCGGGTAGGCGGTGCCGATTTCCTGCTTGATGCGCTCGGCGGTGGATTCGCCGATCAGGCTGCCGTAGTTGCGGCGTACGTAGGTAATGATCGCTTCGTCGAAACGGTCGCCGCCCACACGCACGGATTCGGCATAGACCACACCGTTGAGGGAGATCAGGGCGATTTCGGTGGTACCACCACCGATGTCGACGACCATCGAGCCACGGGCTTCTTCTACCGGCAAGCCGGCACCGATGGCGGCTGCCATGGGCTCTTCGATCAGGAACACTTCGCGGGCACCGGCGCCGAGGGCCGATTCACGGATGGCGCGACGCTCCACCTGGGTGGACTTGCATGGAACGCAGATCAGCACGCGTGGGCTGGGCTGCAGAAAGCTGTTTTCGTGAACTTTGTTGATGAAGTACTGCAGCATCTTTTCGCAGACGCTGAAGTCGGCGATCACACCGTCTTTCATCGGGCGAATGGCCGCGATGTTGCCCGGCGTACGGCCCAGCATGCGCTTGGCTTCCGTACCGACAGCCACGACACTTTTCTGGTTGCCGTGGGTGCGGATGGCCACGACCGAGGGTTCATTCAGGACGATACCGCGCTCGCGCACGTAAATAAGGGTGTTGGCAGTGCCCAGGTCAATGGAAAGATCGCTGGAAAACATGCCACGCAGTTTCTTGAACATGGGAAAGGGACCCTAGGCAACGCGTGGGTAAAAAAGTGCGGCAAACTCTAACAACGACAGGGATTTTGGGCAAGGCGCCAATATGTTAAATTGGCCGCTTTTCTGTGCACCAAACCCTACAATCGCGGCCAATGCCCTGTTTCGAACAGTATTTGTGATACACGGCACTGGACCGTAGAAATGCGGTAGTGTTCCGACAATCTAACACACGGACAGACTGCGTCCGTTTTGTTTTCCACTGGAGAATCCCATGGCGCTTGAACGCTCCGACGTGGAAAAAATCGCTCATCTGGCCTGCCTGGGCCTCAATGAAGCCGATCTTCCACACATCACTTCTGCCCTGAACAGCATTCTGGGGCTGGTCGACGAGATGCAGGCGGTCAATACCGACGGTATCGAACCCCTGGCCCACCCACTGGAAGCCAGCCAGCGCCTGCGCGCAGACGTCGTGACCGAGCCGAATAACCGCGAGGCCTACCAATCCATCGCACCCGCGGTCGAAAACGGCCTGTACCTGGTTCCGAAAGTCATCGACTAAAGGGAAAGAGCCTCTCATGCATCACATGACCCTGGCCGAGATCGCCCGCGGACTCGCCGATAAAAAGTTTTCTTCCGAAGAGCTGACCAAGACTCTGCTGGCGCGCATCGCCCAGCTCGACCCGCAGCTCAACAGTTTCATCAGTCTCACCGAAGAACTGGCCATGAGCCAGGCCAAGGCCGCCGATGCCCGTCGCGCCAACGGTGAAACCGGCGCCCTGCTCGGCGCGCCGATTGCCCACAAGGACCTGTTCTGCACCCAGGGCATCCGCACCAGCTGCGGCTCGAAGATGCTCGACACCTTCAAGGCCCCGTACGACGCTACCGTGGTCGCCAAGCTGGCTGCCGCCGGGACCGTAACCCTGGGCAAGACCAACATGGACGAATTCGCCATGGGCTCGGCCAACGAGTCGAGCCACTACGGCGCCGTGAAGAACCCATGGAACCTGGCACACGTGCCGGGCGGCTCGTCCGGCGGTTCCGCCGCGGCCGTGGCCGCGCGATTGCTGCCAGCCGCTACCGCCACCGACACCGGCGGCTCGATCCGCCAACCGGCGGCGTTCACCAACCTCACCGGCCTCAAGCCCACCTACGGTCGCGTATCGCGCTGGGGCATGATCGCCTACGCCTCCAGCCTCGACCAGGGCGGTCCACTGGCCCGCACCGCCGAAGACTGCGCGATCCTGCTGCAAGGCATGGCCGGCTTCGACCCGAACGACTCCACCAGCATCGACGAACCGGTGCCGGACTACAGCACCAGCCTCAACGACTCGTTGCAGGGCCTGCGCATCGGCGTGCCAAAAGAGTACTTCGGCGCCGGCCTCGACCCACGCATCGCCGATCTGGTCCAGAACAGCATCAAGGAACTGGAAAAGCTCGGCGCGATCATCAAGCAAATCAGCCTGCCAAACATGCAGCACGCGATTCCGGCGTACTACGTGATCGCCCCGGCTGAAGCCTCCTCCAACCTGTCGCGTTTCGACGGCGTGCGCTTCGGCTACCGCTGCGAGAACCCGCAGAACCTGGTAGACCTGTACAAGCGCTCCCGTGGCGAAGGCTTCGGCGCCGAAGTGCAGCGCCGGATCATGGTCGGCACCTATGCGCTGTCCGCTGGCTACTACGATGCCTACTACCTCAAGGCCCAGAAGATCCGCCGCCTGGTGAAGAACGATTTCATGGCCGCCTTCAACGAGGTCGACATCATCCTCGGCCCGACCACGCCAAACCCGGCCTGGAAACTCGGCGCCAAGAACAGTGACCCGATCGCCGAGTACCTGGAAGACGTCTACACCATCACCGCCAACCTCGCCGGTTTGCCGGGCCTGTCCATGCCGGCCGGTTTCGTCGATGGCCTGCCGGTGGGCGTGCAGTTGCTCGCGCCGTATTTCCAGGAAGGCCGCCTACTCAATGTGGCGCATCAGTACCAGCTCAATACCGACTGGCACACCCGCACCCCAACCGGCTTCTGAGGAGACACACATGCAATGGGAAGTCGTGATCGGGCTGGAGATTCACACCCAGCTCACCACCCGGTCGAAAATCTTTTCCGGCAGCGCCACCACGTTCGGTTCCGAGCCCAACACCCAGGCCAGTCTGGTCGACCTGGGCATGCCCGGCGTACTGCCGGTGCTCAACGCCGAAGCAGTGCGCATGGCGGTGATGTTCGGCCTGGCGATTGACGCCGAGATCGGCCAGCACAACGTCTTTGCCCGCAAGAACTACTTCTATCCGGACCTGCCGAAGGGCTACCAGATCAGCCAGATGGAATTGCCGATCGTCGGCAAGGGCCACCTGGACATTGCCCTGGAAGACGGCACGGTCAAGCGCGTCGGTATTACCCGGGCGCACCTGGAGGAAGACGCCGGCAAGAGCCTGCACGAGGAATTCAGCGGCGCCACCGGCATCGACCTGAACCGCGCCGGCACGCCACTGCTGGAAATCGTCTCCGAACCGGACATGCGCAGCGCCAAGGAAGCCGTGGCCTACGTCAAGGCAATCCACGCGCTGGTGCGTTACCTGGGCATCTGCGACGGCAACATGGCCGAAGGCTCGTTGCGCTGCGACTGCAACGTATCGGTCCGGCCCAAGGGCCAGGCTGAGTTCGGTACGCGCTGCGAGATCAAGAACGTCAACTCGTTCCGCTTCATCGAGAAAGCGATCAACAGCGAGATCCAGCGCCAGATCGAACTGATCGAAGACGGCGGCAAGGTCATCCAGCAGACCCGCCTGTACGACCCGAACAAGGACGAGACCCGTCCGATGCGCAGCAAGGAAGAGGCCAACGACTACCGTTACTTCCCCGACCCGGACCTGCTGCCGGTGGTCATCGAGGATTCGTTCCTCAATGACGTGCGCGCCACCCTGCCTGAACTGCCGCCGCAGAAACGCGAGCGCTTCCAGGCCCAGTTCGGCCTGTCGAGCTATGACGCCAACGTCCTGGCCACCAGCCGCGAACAGGCCGATTACTTCGAAAAAGTCGTGAGCATCGGCGGCGATGCCAAGCTGGCGGCCAACTGGGTGATGGTCGAGTTGGGCAGCTTGCTGAACAAGCAAGGCCTGGAGATCGAAGAGTCGCCGGTGTCGGCCGAACAACTGGGCGGCATGCTGCTACGGATCAAGGACAACACCATCTCCGGCAAGATCGCCAAGATGGTCTTCGAAGCCATGGCCAATGGCGAAGGCAGCGCCGACGAG
Source organism: Pseudomonas uvaldensis (assembly GCF_021271205.1). Classification (GTDB taxonomy): domain Bacteria; phylum Pseudomonadota; class Gammaproteobacteria; order Pseudomonadales; family Pseudomonadaceae; genus Aquipseudomonas; species Aquipseudomonas uvaldensis. Next base: position 173,867 of record NZ_JAIWKS010000003.1, on the reverse strand, counting down.
ATCATCGAGAAGCGCGGCTTGAAGCAGGTCACCGACACCGGGGCGATCAGCGCCGTGCTCGATGAAATGCTCGCGGCCAACGCCGAGCAGGTCGAACAGTACCGTGCGGCAGACGAAGCCAAGCGCGGCAAGATGTTCGGCTTCTTCGTCGGCCAGGCCATGAAAGCCTCCAAGGGCAAGGCCAACCCGCAACAGGTCAACGAACTGCTGAAAAGCAAGCTCGAGGGCTGATTGTCATGGAGCCAGATGTTCGACCTGGCTCCACTCTCCCTTGTGGGAGCGCCTCGGTGGGAGCAAAGCTTGCTCGCGATGAAAACGCCTCGATCCGTCAGAAGATCGCGTTATCGTTCATCGCGAGCAAGCTTTGCTCCCACAGGCTCGCCTCCATATTTATATTCGGAAACTTCCAGATGAAGCGTCTCCTTGGCGCCTGCGCCCTGCTGTCCCTGCTGGCCGGCTGCGCCAGCCAGAGCGGGACGGTCGATCCACACGGCTACGACCAGACTGGCGTTGCCTCGTATTATGGTTCCCGCCATCATGGCAAGCGCACCGCCAGCGGCGAGCGTTTCGACCAGCACAGCCTGACTGCCGCCCATCGCCAGTTGCCGTTCGGCACACGGGTAAAGATCACCAACCTGGGCAACAACGACAGTGTTGTGGTGCGCATCAACGACCGTGGTCCGTATACCCGCGGTCGCCTGATCGACGTATCGCAAGCGGCAGCCAAACAACTGGGTATGTTGCGTAGCGGCACTGCCCGGGTGCGCGTGCAGGCCCTCGACGACTGATAGGCGGAGCCCAGGCCATTTCTCTATTGTCAGCCTTGCCACTGTTCAGCCTGATCGAATTATTCGGTGCGCTGCTGCTACTGATCGCTGGCGCCGAGCTTTTGGTGCGGGCTGCCGTTGGCCTGGCCGCACGCCTGCAGGTGCGACCACTGATCATCGGGCTGAGTGTCGTCGCCTTCGGCAGCAGCGCGCCGCAAATGGCCGTCAGCCTGCAGGCGACCCTGGCCCAGAACGCCGACATCGCTGTGGGCAGCGTAATCGGCAGCGGCATTTTCAACATTCTCGTCACGCTGGGACTGTCGGCCCTGATCATCCCACTGCGCGTTTCGCGCCAGTTGGTGCGCCTGGACATTCCGCTGATGATCGGCGCCAGCCTGCTGGTGTTCGTGCTGGCATGGAATGAGGCACTGACACGGCTGGACGGCGTGCTGCTGTTGATGGCCCTGGCGGTCTACCTGGGTCTGCTACTGCGCCAGTCGCGCCACTCGGGTCGTCCCCATGCGGTGATCGAAGTCACACAGGCATCCTGGTTCAAGAGCCTTTCGATGATCGTGCTGGGGTTGGCCATGTTGATATTCGCCGGCCATCTGTTACTAGGCGCTGCCGTGGAAGTGGCCACCGATCTCGGGCTATCGGAACGCATCATTGGCTTGACCATCGTCGCCGTCAGCACATCACTACCGGAACTCGCCACGTCCCTGATCGCCGCGCTGCGTGGCCAACGTGACATTGCGGTAGGCAACGTGATCGGCAGCAACCTGTTCAATCTGCTGGGCGTCCTGGGAGTGACCGCCCTGGTGGCGCCCTCGCCACTGTCGGTCTCCCCCAACGCCTTGGATTTCGACTTACCGGTGATGCTCGGCGTGGCCGTGCTGTGCCTGCCGGTGTTCTATTCCGGCTACCGCGTCACCCGCGCCGAAGGGCTGCTGTTGCTGGGCCTGTACCTGGCTTATGGGCTGCATGTGGTGTCGTTCACCACGGGCATGCCACTGGCCGGCCAGCTGGAACGGCTGATGCTGTTCTACGTGCTGCCAGCCCTGCTCGCCTTCCTGCTGTTCACTTCCGTGCGCGCCTGGCGCCGCCAACACCACAAGAGGGATTTGCCATGACCGATATTCCAAAGACCGGCCTGGACATGCGTCGCCAGGTGATGGGCGACGCCTTTGTCGACCGCGCCCTGGGCAACGCCACCGAATTCACCCAGCCGCTGCAAGACTTCGTCAATGAACACGCCTGGGGCAGCGTCTGGAGCCGCGAAGGTCTGCCGCTGAAGACCCGCAGCCTGATCACCCTAGCCGCCCTCACCGCCCTCAAATGCCCGCAGGAACTCAAGGGTCACGTGCGCGGCGCGTTGAACAATGGCTGCACGGTGGAGGAGATTCGCGAGGCGTTGCTGCATTGCGCAGTGTATGCCGGGGTGCCGGCGGCGATCGATGCGTTTCGGGCGGCGCAGGAAGTGATCGATAGCTACCAGAAACCTGAGTGACTGAAAGACTGCTATCGCGAGCAGGCTCGCTCCCACAGCAGATTGATGGCGTACACAAAATTCGTGTTCAACACTGACCCACGGTGGGAGCGAGCCTGCTCGCGGTTGGGCCTGAAGGTCACCACAAACCCTGACCTTAGATCCACCCACCCCACTGCAACACAAAGATCCCAAGGTTGGTGGTGATCGCCGCCATCAACGTGGTGATGACGATGATCGCCGCCGCCAGTTCGTGGTTGCCATCGGCAGCCCGGGCCATGACGAAGCTGGCGGCTGCGGTGGGGCTGCCGAAGTACAGGAACAGAATCCCCAGTTCCGCCCCGCGAAAGCCCCAGAGCCAGGCGCCAAGCGTGGTGATCAACGGCAGGCCGACCATCTTCACCAGGCTGGAACTCAGGGCCATCTTGCCGCTCTTGCGCAGGGCCGCCAGAGACAGCGTGCCGCCGATACAGATCAACGCTAGGGGCAAGGTCATCTGCGCCAGGTACTTGCCCGAGGTCTCGAGCCAGTTCGGCAGGCCAATCTGCCAGTAGGCGAACGGTGCAGCGGCAATCACGCTGATGATCAGCGGATTGCTGATCACGCTTTTGCAGATGCTCCAAGGGTCGGACTTGATCACCGGGCTGTAGACCGCCAGCACGATGGTCGACAGGGTGTTGTAGAACAGGATCACCAGCGCCGCGAGGATCGCGCCCAGGGAAATCCCATAGTCGCCATACATGCTCGCCGCCAGCGCCAGGCCGATCACGCCGTTGTTGCCGCGAAACGCGCCCTGGGTGTAGATGCCGCGATCCTGACGCGGACAACGCCAGATCGCCCAGCCCCAGGCCATGGCGAAACTCACCAAGGTCGCAATGGAAAAATAGATCAACAGGTCCGGCTGTAATGCGGCGTGCAGATCGGCGTGCAAGATCCCCAGGAACAGCAGCGCCGGCATGGTGACGTTGAACACCAGCGACGAGGCGATATGGATGAAGTTATCGTTGATCCAGTAGACGCGCTTGAGCAACACCCCCAGAAACAGCATGGCAAACACCGGCGCGGTGATGTTCAGGGTTTCGAGGAAAATGGCCAGCATGCCGGGGACCTTTGGAGAGGGTGTCGTTAGGTAGCTAATGATAAGCCACTTACGGCACTGGCGTCTGGTGATTCCTGTGGGAGCGGGCTTGCTCGCGAATGCGGTATGTCATCCGATGCATGTGTTGAATGACACACCGCTTTCGCGAGCAAGCCCACTCCCACATTGGATTATGGGCGAGCGCAACATCTGCGCTCGCCGCCGGCTCAGGTAATCGGCGCCGGGTTGAACAGGGTGATGTCGTTGAACAGTTTGTGCTGTTCGGCCCAGGTCTTCTTCTTGCCGCTGGCCACATCCAAGTAGTAGTGGAACAGCTCCCAACCCAACTCTTCGATCGTCGCCCGCCCCGTAGCGATCCGACCGGCGTCGATGTCGATCAGGTCCGGCCAGCGCTGGGCCAGTTCGGTACGGGTCGAGACCTTCACCACCGGTGCCATCGCCAAACCGTACGGCGTGCCGCGACCGGTGGTGAACACGTGCAGGTTCATCCCTGCTGCCAACTGCAAGGTGCCGCAGACGAAATCGCTGGCCGGCGTGGCGCAGAAGATCAGGCCCTTTTGCTTGAAGCGCTCGCCCGGGCCGAGCACGCCGTTGATCGCGCTGCTGCCGGACTTGACGATCGAACCCAGGGATTTCTCGACGATGTTCGACAACCCGCCCTTCTTGTTCCCCGGCGTGGTGTTGGCACTCCGGTCGGCCTCGCCCTTGGCCAGGTAACGGTCGTACCAGTCCATTTCCCGCACCAGCTCTTGAGCAACTTCCTGGGTCTGCGCCCGGGAGGTCAGCAGGTAGATCGCATCGCGCACTTCGGTGACTTCGGAAAACATCACCGTCGCCCCGGCACGCAGCAGCAGGTCCGAGGCATAGCCCAGCGCGGGGTTGGCGGTGATGCCGGAAAACGCATCGCTGCCGCCGCACTGCATGCCCAGGATCAACTCCGAAGCCGGCACGGTCTCGCGACGGCGCTGGTCGAGTTTTTTCAGGCGGGTCTCGGCCAGTTCCATGATCTGCTCGATCATTTCGGTGAAGCCGTGGCTGGAATCCTGCAGGCGATACAACCACGGCTCGCTCAAGTCCACCGAAGTGTCGTTCTCGTGCATCACCTGCCCGGCCTGCAATTTCTCGCAGCCCAGGCTGATCACCAGCGCTTCTCCCCCCAGGTTCGGATTGCGTGCCAGGTTGCGCACGGTACGAATCGGGATGTAAGCGTCGGTGGCGGTGATCGCCACGCCACAGCCGTAGCTGTGGGTCAGCGCCACCACGTCATCGACGTTCGGGTACTTGGGCAGCAGCTCATCCTTGATGCGCTTGACCGCATGATCCAGCACCCCGGTCACGCACTGCACGGTGGTGGTGATGCCCAGGATGTTGCGCGTGCCGACGGTACCGTCGGCGTTGCGATAACCCTCGAAGGTATAGCCTTCCAGTGGCGCATCGGCCGCCGGCACGTCGGTGGACAGCGGCAGGCTGTCCAGCGGCGGCGCGGTCGGCATGCGCAGCTGGTCTTCCTTGACCCAGCTGCCACGGGGGATCGGCTGCAACGCATAGCCAATGACCTGACCATAGCGAATGACCTCGCCGCCCTCGGGAATGTCCTGCAACGTGACCTTGTGGCTCTGGGGCACAAAGTCCACGGTGACCAGGCCATCCGGGAACTCGGTCCCGGCCGGTACGCCCTGGTCGTTGACGACGATCACCACGTTGTCCCGCTCGTGCAGGCGGATGTAACGGGGCGAGTCGGCATGTTCAATCAATTGCATTGCTGCCGCTCCTTCAGGATTTGGCTTCAGACAGACTGGTGATACCGGCATCCTTGGCCGTGGGTTCCTTGAGCACGACACGCTTGATCGGCCCGACGATAACCAGGTAGCTGAACACCGCCATCAGCGCGTTGCAGCCGACGAACACCAAGGCCCATTTGAACGAACCAGTGGAGCTGATGATGTAGCCGATGACGATCGGGGTAGTGATCGAGGCCAGGTTGCCGAAGGTGTTGAACAGGCCACCGCTCAGGCCGGCGATCTGTTTTGGCGAAGTGTCGGACACCACCGCCCAGCCCAGCGCACCCACGCCTTTACCGAAGAAGGCCAGGGCCATGAAGCCCACCACCATCCATTCGATGTCCACGTAGTTGCACGCCACGATGCTGCTGGACACCAGCAGGCCGCCAATGATCGGCGCCTTGCGGGCGAAGGTCAGCGAGTGGCCCTTGCGCAGCAGGTAATCGGAAATCACCCCGCCCAGCACACCACCGATGAACCCGCAGATGGCCGGCAAGGAGGCGATGAAACCGGCCTTGAGGATAGTCATGCCGCGCTCCTGCACCAGGTACACCGGGAACCAGGTCAGGAAGAAGTAGGTGATACCGTTGATGCAGTACTGGCCCAGGTATACGCCCAGCATCATGCGGTTGGTCAGCAGTTGGCGGATGTAATCCCACTTCGGACCGTCGGCTTTCTTTTCCTTGCCTTTGTCCTGGTCCATGTCGACCATCGCACCGTTGGCGGCGATGTGATTGAACTCGGCCTCGTTGATCATCGGGTGTTGGCGCGGGCTGTAGATCACCTTCAGCCAGATCAGCGAGAACACGATGCCGATCACGCCCATCACGATGAACACATGCTGCCAGCCGAAGCGATAGACGATCCAGCCCATCAGCGGCGCGAACAACACGGTGGCGAAATACTGCGCCGAGTTGAAGATCGCCGAGGCGGTGCCGCGTTCTGCGGTCGGGAACCAGGCGGCGACGATACGTGCGTTACCCGGGAAGGACGGCGCTTCGGCCAACCCCACCAGAAAGCGCAGCATGAACAGCGCAACCACGGCGGTGGACAGGCCGAACTCACCCACATAGCCTTGCAGCACGGTGAACAGCGACCAGGTGAAAATGCTCAGGGCATAGATTTTTTTCGACCCGAAACGGTCGAGCAGCCAGCCGCCAGGAATCTGCCCGGCCACGTAGGCCCAGCCGAAGGCGGAGAAGATGTAACCGAGGGTGACCGCGTCGATGCCGAGGTCTTTTTGCAGGCTGGAGCCTGCGATGGCGATGGTGGCGCGGTCGGCATAGTTGATCGTTGTCACCACAAACAGCATGAGCAGGATCAAGTAGCGGACGTGCGTCGGCTTGGTCGCTTGCATGTAACAGTACTCCCACTATTTATTTTTATGCGGGTCAGCAGATTGTACGACCGGGGCTGGATCACCAGCCCCGCCGGTGTTGCGTTTACGAACCGATGTAGGCGGTTTTCACCACGGTGTAGAACTCTTGTGCGTAGCGACCTTGCTCACGCGAACCATAGGACGAACCTTTGCGCCCGCCGAACGGCACGTGGTAATCCACGCCGGCGGTCGGCAGGTTGACCATTACCATGCCCGCCTGGGAATGGCGCTTGAAGTGGTTGGCGTACTTCAAGGAGGTGGTGGCAATACCGGCCGACAGACCGAACTCGGTGTCGTTGGCCATCGCCAGCGCCGCCTCGTAGTCCGCCACGCGCACCACGTTGGCGACCGGGCCGAAGATCTCTTCACGGCTGATGCGCATCGAGGCTTCGCTATCGCTGAACAGCGTCGGCGCCAGGAAGTAACCTTCGGTGTCGCAGGTCACCAGACCACCACCGCTGACCAGCCGAGCACCTTCGCTCTGACCGATGTCGATGTATTTCAGGTCCTGGCTGAGCTGGGCTTCGGAGACGACCGGGCCGATGTCGGTACCGGCCTTCAATGCGTGGCCGACCTTGATCGACTGCATGCGCTCGGCCATGGCCGCGACGAATTTGTCGTGGATGCCGGCGGTCACAATAAGGCGGCTCGAAGCCGTGCAACGTTGGCCGGTAGAGTAGAACGCACTCTGCACCGCCAGTTCGACGGCCTGCTTGAGGTCGGCATCGTCGAGGATGATCTGCGGGTTCTTGCCGCCCATTTCCAACTGCACCTTGGCCTGGCGCGACACGCAGCTGACGGCGATCTGCCGGCCCACGCCCACGGAACCGGTGAAGCTGATGCCGTCGACTTTCGGGCTGTTGACCAGGATGTCACCGACCACACGACCGCTGCCCATCACCAGGTTGAACGCACCGGCCGGGAAACCGGCGCGGGAAATGATTTCCGCCAGGGCCCAGGCGCAACCCGGTACCAGCTCGGCGGGCTTGATCACCACGCAGTTGCCGTAGGCCAGGGCCGGGGCGATTTTCCATGCGGGGATAGCAATCGGGAAATTCCATGGGGTGATCAGGCCGACCACGCCGAGGGCTTCACGGGTGACTTCGACGTTGACGCCCGGACGCACCGACGGCACGTAGTCACCGGAAAGACGCAGGCATTCACCGGCGAAGAACTTGAAAATGTTGCCGGCGCGGGTCACTTCGCCGATGGCTTCGGGCAGGGTCTTGCCCTCTTCCCGGGCCAGCAGTTGACCGAGCTCTTCGCGACGGGCGAGGATCTCGCTGCCGACTTTATCCAGCGCATCGTGACGGGCCTGGATGCCCGAAGTCGACCAGGCCGGGAACGCAGCACGGGCAGCTTCGATGGCGGCATTGACTTGAGCTGCGTCAGCCTTGGCGTATTCACCGATGACATCGGACAAGTCAGATGGGTTGATGTTGGTGCAATAGTCGGCACCGGCTACCCACTCACCGTTGATGTAGTTATCGAAACGCTTTGCATCAGTCACGGAGCTACTCCTTTTACAAAAGCTGTCTAGGAACGCCGAGCGTCCCTGGCTGCATTCCCACGCAGAGCATGGGAACGATCAAGCCTTACGTAAAAAGCCGCTGATTGCTCAGCGGCCTCGTCGGGTCTGTTATTGCTTGCCTTGCTTGTCGATCAGCGCGGCCAGGGCTTCGTATTCTTCCGGCAGCAGGTCGGTCAGCGGCGTGCGCACAGGGCCCGCGTCGTAGCCAACGATCTTCGCACCGGCCTTGACGATGCTCACGGCATAACCGGCTTTGCGATTACGGATATCCAGGTAAGGCAGGAAGAAGTCGTCGATGATTTTGCCGACGGTGGCGTGGTCGTCGCGGGCAATGGCGTTGTAGAAGTCCATCGCGGTTTTCGGGATGAAGTTGAACACCGCCGAGGAGTAGACCGGCACACCCAGGGCCTTGTAGGCCGCGGCATAGACTTCAGCGGTCGGCAGGCCACCCAGGTAGCTGAAACGATCGCCGAGGCGACGACGGATCGATACCATCAGTTCGATGTCGCCCAGACCATCCTTGTAGCCGATCAGGTTCGGGCAACGCTCGGCCAGTTGTTCCAGCTGAACCGCGTTCAGGCGGCAAACGTTGCGGTTGTACACCACTACGCCGATCTTCACCGACTTGCACACGGCTTCAACGTGGGCGGCAACACCGTCCTGGCTGGCTTCGGTCAGGTAGTGCGGCAGCAACAGCAGACCCTTGGCACCCAGACGCTCGGCTTCCTGGGCGTATTCAATGGCCTGGCGGGTCGCACCGCCGACACCGGCGAGGATTGGCACGCTGCTGGCGCAGGTATCGACCGCAGTCTTGATGACTTGGGAGTACTCACTGGCGGCCAGGGAGAAGAATTCGCCGGTGCCACCCGCTGCGAACAGCGCAGAGGCGCCGTACGGGGCCAGCCACTCGAGGCGCTTGATGTAGCTGTCGCGATTGAAATCGCCTTGGGCAGTGAAATCGGTGACCGGGAACGACAGCAGGCCAGACGAGAGGATGGACTTCAGTTCTTGTGGATTCATTATTCGAACACCCTGGGACGCAAATGTGTGTGTGTGAGGTTAAGCTTCGGCCAGAAGTTGTAGGTCATCGTACAACTTAAAATGTAGACGTCAACTGTATTTCGTCTTTTGTGTGGTGCGCATGCGCCAGAAAATCCGTCAAACCCTTTTAAAACCGGGCTTTGAATGGCTATAGGGTCCGTTCATCGTGACTGTCAGATCTATCAGTAGGCGTCGTTGCGGGATGAGGGCATAACGCAAGGGAGACCTCTGCTTGCGCATAAAGCCAGACTGCTGCGGTCGATCCTTCAAGGAGTGACGCTATGAGCACCTATAAAAAGCCTGTCCTGGTTCAGTTTCCAGATGCCGATGAAGTCATCATCAATTTGTCGGACGTAGAAGACGGACTGAAATTCACTATCCCGGAGCTGGAGAAAATCGTATATGAGTGGGACGTCGCTCCGATACTCGACTCGGAACCCGTCGAATGGGCGGATCGAAAGTCCCTGGTGACTTGGGACGAAGAAGGCAACCCCCAGAAACTCGCCGTACTGGAGCTGAGCGTGCCCAAGGCCAGGCTGGAAAAATATCTCGGCCAGGTGGTTGAACTGCGTTACAAATTCTTTAGCGAATCAGAGGACTATGGCGACGCGATGGTGTCGTCGCCGGTTCGACTGAAGATCGAAGCCTGAATTCAAGCCTGTGCGTATGCCTGCGCCTCGTCATGAGCCTGTCGCAGCCGTTCGCGGCTGTTGGTCAGGTGCAGGCGCATGGTCGCACGGGCCGCGTCGGAATCCTGGCGAGCGCTGCTTCGTAGATTTCCTTTGTGCTCACGGCTCAATACGATCCAGATGTCTGGATCTCGATGAACAGAAGCACCGATGGAATGCGCCACTCGTCGTCACTGTAAGATTTGACAGTAGGCCCATGGCAGCTTCAGGTCCTTACTGAAACGGCTCGAATTGAGCACGGAATGGCTATCAATAAGGCCATTCGTTCAGTTATCAAGAGGATCCGATCATGACAGAATCGACAGCCTTGCCTGCACCTATATTCGAATATGTCCAACTAGTAGTTGAAGTATCCAAACTACCTGACCCGGCAGTGGCGAAAATCCCGGAATACACTCTGTGGCGCCCAGGCGATATAGTCTGGTTCGAAGCGACGACCAGTGCTGGCAACTGGTCCAAGGAGATCCAACTGGCATCTGACTCACAATTCCCGCTGCCTTTTGCAATACCGAAGTCCCTTTTCGAAAAGGGATTGGGGCCTGACGCCACAGCCACATTGACTTACAAAGTTATAACGGGGGGCGGCAACCCTAGTCCTCCCCAAACCCTGACACTGTCCCTCCGACCCTGAACACGATGTTCACGCCTGCGCCTGCGCCTCTTCATGAGCCTGGCGCAGCCGTTCACGGCTGTTGGTCAGGTGCAGGCGCATGGCCGCGCGGGCGGCGTCGGAGTCCTGGCGGGCGATGGCCTCATAGATTTCCTCATGCTCGCGGCTCAGGCGGTCCATGTAGTGCTGCTGGTCATCGTGGGCCAGGCGCGCCGAATTCACCCGAGTACGCGGGATGATGCTGGTGCCCAGGTGGGTCATGATGTCGGTGAAATAGCGGTTGCCGGTGGACAGGGCGATTTCCAGGTGGAAGGCGAAGTCCGAGGCCACAGCGTCGGTGGCGTGGGTCGCGCTTTCGTTCAACGCGTCGAGGGCGGCGCGCATGGTCGCCAGTTGCTCGTCGGTGCGGCGTTGGGCCGCGAGGCCGGCCGATTCCACCTCCAGGCTGATGCGCAACTCCAGGATCGCCAGCACATCGCGCAATGTGACCACCGTGGCCGGGTCGATCCTGAATCCGCTCGGGCTGGGTGTGTCCAGCACGAACGTGCCGATGCCGTGGCGGGTTTCCACCTGCCCTGCCGCCTGCAAGCGGGAAATCGCCTCGCGCACCACCGTGCGGCTGACGCCGTGGGCCTCCATGATCGCCGACTCGGTGGGCAGTTTATCGCCGCGCTTGAGCACGCCGTCGCGAATCTGCTCGGACAGCACCGTCACCAGCTCCTGCGCCAGGCTGCGGCGCTTGCGGGGAAGTCGTGGGACGTCGATCGGGTTTTCCATGAGTCTGTGTCTCGGGCAGGCGGCTGAATGCGCATCATCATAGCGCAACGTGGTTGTATGATCACTTTTTGCGCAAGGAAGCATTAATCACATCCCCTGCGAGGGCGGCTTGCTCGCGAAAGCAGTACGTCAGTTGTAGTGAAGGTGTCTGATATACCGTCTTCGCGAGCAAGCCCGCTCCCACAGGGTTTGCGGTGTTCACGCGATCACGGCATGCTCCACCAGTTGGCCATTTTCAATGCGCACCTGTCGCGGATGGAAGCGTTTCAAACTGCTTCGGTGACCAACGCTGACGATACTCAACCCCGGTAACTGGTCGATCAGCGCCTGATACAGCGTCGCCTCGTCTTCCTCATCCATCGCCGACGTGGCTTCGTCCATGTACAGCCACAGCGGCGCATAGAGCAAGGCGCGGGCAAACGCCAGGCGCTGTTGTTCGCCAGGCGAGAGCATGCGTTGCCAATGATTACTTTCATCCAGCCGCGGGATCAGGTGCGGCAGACGGCAGGTTTCCAGTACCTGTGCATAACGTTCATTGGGGTAGACGTCCCCGGGCTGTGGATAACTCAGCACCTCGCGCAGGCTGCCAATAGGCAAATAGGGTTTTTGCGGCAGGAACAGATACCGCGCCGCCGGCAACAGGATGCGTCCGTGGCCGGTGGGCCACAGATGCCCCATCGCCCGGAACAGCGTGGATTTACCGCTACCGGAACGGCCGCTGAGCATCACCCGCTCCCCCGGCTCCACGGTCATGTCGGCGTTGGAGAGCAAGTGTCGGCCATCGGCCACATCCAGTCCCAGGCCTTTCACTTGCAGCAGGTTGCCTTGGTTCTCCACGTCGATGGCCGGCACGCGGTCCTCGTTATCGCTCATGGCCTGGCGGAAGCTCAGCAGACGATCACACGTGGCGCGCCACTCGGCGAGCTGGGCGTAGGCATCGATGAACCAGCTGAAGTTCTCCTGCACATTGCCGAACGCCGAGTTGATCTGCATAAGCTCACCCAGCTGGATCTTGCCAGCGAAGTAACGCGGGGCGGCGACGATAAAAGGAAAGATGATTGCGATCTGACCGTAGCCGGAGGTGAAGAAGGTCAACCGCTTGGACACCCGCATGATGTCCCAGAAGTTATGCCAGACCAGGCCAAAACGTCCGCTCAGGCGCCGGTTCTCGTTGGGTTCGCCGTTATACAGCGCAATGCTTTCGGCATTCTCGCGCACCCGCACCATGGAGAAACGCAAGTCCGCCTCGAAGCGTTGCTGATTGTTGTTCAGACCGATCAGGCGCCGGCCGATCAGGTGCGTCAGCCAACTGCCCACCGCGGCATACACCAGGGCGCACCAGAACATATAGCCTGGAATCGTATAGCCGAACACTTCGATGCTGCCCGACACGCCCCATAGGATGATCGAGAACGACACCAGGCTGACCACGGTGCGCAACAACCCCAACCCCAGGCCGAGGGTGTTGGTGGTGAAGCTGTTGAGGTCTTCGGAAATCCGCTGGTCCGGGTTGTCGGTATAGCCGCCCTGCTCCAGCCGGTAGTAATTCTTGTCCTTGAGCCAGCGCGCGAAATGCTGCTCGGTGAGCCAGGCTCGCCAGCGGATAGTGAGCATCTGCGTCAGGTACAAGCGATACACTGCCCCCAGGATCGCCACCGCAGCGATGCCACAGAAGTACAGGATCAGTTGCCAGAATGCAGTGTCGTTCTTCTCTTGCAGGGCATTGTAGAAATCCTTGTACCAACTGTTGATCCAAACCGAAATCGCCACGCTGAACAACGACAGCGCAATGACTGCGATCAACAGCGCCCAGGCCTTGCCCTTCTCCTCGCTACGCCAGTATGGCGTGGTCATCTGCCAGACACGGCGGAAAAACTGTCCGCGCACCGCGTCATTGACCGCGGAATATTCAGCGTTCTGATTCATGGTTAGAGCCCGATAAAAACAATCGGGCCGATCATAGAGCATCGGCCCGATTTATCGCGAGGGGGACAACATCCGTTCAGCGCAGGTTCAGCGACGCACGGGGCGCTTCTGCAATTTGCGCTGCAAGGTGCGCCGGTGCATGCCCAGGGCGCGGGCGGTGGCGGAAATATTGCCTTCGTGCTCGGTCAGCACCCGCTGGATATGCTCCCACTGCAGGCGGTCCACCGACATGGGGTTTTCCGGCACCAGGGAGTCGAGGTCGGCGTGTTCGGACAGCAGCGCGGCCAGCACGTCATCGGCATCCGCCGGTTTGCACAGGTAATTGCAGGCGCCGCGCTTGATGGCCTCGACCGCCGTGGCGATGCTCGAATAACCGGTGAGGATCACCACGCGCATTTCCGGGTCCAGTTCCAGCAGCTTGGGCAGCAATACCAGGCCCGAGTCGCCGTCCATTTTCAGGTCCAGGGCCGCGTAGTCCGGCAGGTCGGCCTGGGCAATGGTCAGGCCCTCTTCGGCGGAACCTGCGGTGCTGACGCGAAACCCGCGACGGGACATGGCCCGTGCCATGACGCGGGTGAACGTGGCGTCGTCATCTACCAGCAACAGGTGCGGCAGTTCTTCGCCGTCGACTTGGATCTCGTCACTCATATTCGTCTCCTCGGTCGGCACGAGGCAGGCGCAGCTCGGTGAGCGTGCCGCCTCCCTCATGGGGGTAGAGTTTCACCGAGCCGCCGGCGCGTGTCACGCTGGCCTTGCTCAAAAACAGGCCAAGGCCCAGACCTTTGCCCTTGGTGGTAAAGAAAGGCTTGCCGATCTGCTCGGCAATCGCCAGCGGCACACCGGCGCCATGGTCGCGGATGCAGATGGTCAGTTCGTAGTCATTCCAGTCCAGCGCCACCTCCAGGCCTTCGGGGCAGGCATCGGCAGCGTTGTTCAACAGGTTCAATAACGCCTGGGTCAAATCCGGCGGCGGCGCCATGCGTGGAACCACACCCTTGCCCAAGTGCTGCAAGCGATAACTGGCTTCAGGGCGCATCAGGTGCCAGCGGTTCAAAGCTTCGTCCAACCAGAAAGTGACTGCCTGCATGTCGATGTCCAGGCGCCGGTTGGCCTCGGCGGCGCGCACCAGGTATTGCAGGGTTTCCTTGCAAAGCTTGACCTGATCCTGCAGCACACTGAGGTCGTCCTGCAGCGCCGGGTCGGGGTGATCCTGGCGCATTTCCTTGAGCAGCACGCTCATGGTTGCCAACGGGGTGCCCAATTCATGGGCAGCGCCAGCGGCCTGAGTCGCCACGGCCAGCAGTTGCTCGTCCCGCAGGCCTTCTTCACGGCGAATGGCCCGCAGTTCTTCCTGGCGACGCAACTCCTCAGCCATGCGCGCGGCGAAAAAGGTGATGACTGCCGCGGCCAGGGCGAAACTCAGCCACATCCCGTAGATCTGCAGGTTTTCCCGGGCGATGGGAAAGGTTTCCAGCGGATAAAAGCGCGCCAGCAGCAAGGTGTACAGCGCCAGGGCGATGCCGGACAGGATCAACGAATAACGCCAAGGCAACGTCACCGCGGCAATGGTCAGCGGCACCAGGTAATAAGAGACAAACGGGTTGGTGGAACCGCCAGAGAAATACAGCAGCGCACTGTGGATAAACAGGTCACAGGCCAGTTGCACGGCGTACTCGAGCTCGGTTACTGGCCACGAGGTGCGCAGGCGGACGGCCGTCAGCGCACAGAGCACACTGGAACAGACCAGAGTGATCGCCAGTTGCAGCCAGGGCAGCGGCAGCAGGTCGAACCAATAGGCGAGCCCCACCGAGCCGGCCTGGGCCGCCAGGACCAGAATGCGGATGAATGTCAGGCGCCAGAGGTTCTGGCGAGAGGCGGATGTCATTTGCAAAGGGGCGAGCATGAGCTCTCCTGATGAGCGCTCCAGGCGGATCGCACGGAGTATACCCAAGGCGCGGGTGACACAGGCAGATATGCGGCAAAGCGCCACAGCGTCCAAACGTTACACATCATCCTGTGGCGAGTGGATTTATCCCTTCGCCACAAAAGCATGCCCTGCGTTGCCATTCGATCTGTATAGAAGTTGTAACTGTGCGAACCCACTCATAAAAGCTAGAGTCTTATCGTTCACGCAGGCCCGGACCTACCCCTGCGCCTCATCCCAAGGAGCTTTCATGCACACGTTCCGCCGCCACGTCACCCTGCTCGCCCTCAGCCTCGGCACCGTCGCCAGCCTGCCGGCCCTGGCCGCTGACGAGCTTCACTACAACCAGATTTCCCTGCGCGCCGAAGTCAGCCAGGAAGTGGCCCGCGACCTGATGATCGTCACCCTCTACACCGAGGAACAGAACACCGACCCGGCCAAACTCGCCGCTGCCGTCAGCACCACGTTGAACAAAGCCATCGGCCAGGCCAAGCAGGTCAAGGACATCACCCTGCGCCAGGGCAGCCGCAACAGCTACCCTATCTACGACGGCAAAGGCCAGAAAATCACCGGCTGGCGCGAACGCGCCGAACTGCGCCTGGAAAGCGCCGACTTCGCAGCCTTGTCCAAGCTCACCGGCGAACTGCTCACCGACATGAAAATGGGCGGCATGGACTTCGCTATCGCCACCGCCACCCGCCAGAGCAGCGAAGACGCCCTGCTCAAAGACGCCGTCAACGCCTTCAAGGCCCGCGCCCAACTGGCCACCGAGGCCCTGGGCGGCAAGGGTTACAAGATCGTCAACCTGAACCTCAACACCAACGGTTATCCACAACCCTACATGCGCGCGCCAACGATGATGATGAAAAGCGGTTCCATGGATGCTGAATCCGTGACGCCTGACGTGGAAGCGGGTACCAGCAAGGTGACCATGACGGCGGATGGGTCGGTTGAAGTGTTGATGCAATAAAGCAGAGCAAGGTGCCCGACCTTGAATGGTCGGGCAACCCCACGCTAAACCCCGGCCATGGCTTTGACCGAAGCCAGAGTTTCGGAGGTGCTGGTGAGCAGCGTGTCGGCATCGGCCTTTGCGGTCACTGAAAACATAGTAATCGTTCCTACGTACCTCATGGCTAGCCACCTCAGATCAGGCATGCAAAGTCGAACTGTGTGCGAGTGCTCGCGATAGCGCTCTGTCATTCAGCATTCGCATCGACTGACCCACCGCCATCGCGAGCAGGGCTCGCTCCCACAATGGGTCGGTGCATCCTTTCAAGAGCCGTGTCGAGCTATAAGCCGCGCCGCGGCTTTTGATCTTCCGCCCCTTCGGGAGGCTGAGTGGAGGCGTTCATCAGGGGGGATGGCGCACAGCGCCGTTCGACGTAGTCGAACCCATCGAGTGGAGGTCAAGCGCAGCGGATCGGAGCCGATGCCCCCTGATGAATGCCGGAGCGAAGGAACCCCGAGCTTCGGCGAGGGGCCGTACGCTGGGGCGAGCCCTTTTGGTTACTTTTGGCTGGGCCGGCATTCCGGGCGTCTGCCAAAAGTGACCCGCTGTAAAAGCGGAACCATAAGTAGCCGTTACCGAAGCAATGGATATACACCCGGTCGACAAAACCCGGACACAGCCATCGCGAGCAAGCTTTGCTCCCACAGTGAGATCTGTGGTCGGCTGCGAATGATCAGTCACCGCAAAATCCTGTGGGAGCGAGCCTGCTCGCGATAGCGGTGAATCAGTCGATGCAGATGTTGAATGACAGACCGCCATCGCGAGCAAGCCCGCTCCCACAATGGGTCGATGTAAGCCTTCAAGACCGTACCGAGCAATAGGACGCGCCGCGGCTTTTGATCTTCCGCCCCTTCGGGAGGCTGAGTGGAGGCGTTCAGTAGCCGTTTCGGAAGCAATGGATATGTACCCGGTCAACAAAATCCCGGATACAGCCATCGCGAGCAAACTTTGCTCCCACAGTGAAATGCGCGCCCATCAAGCCCAGATACCGGGCCAGCTATGCCCAAACCCAAGGGTCCCCCTCACTTTTGGCTATTTCCCCCGCCGCCCTCCAGAACGCTACTCTTCGCCAATCGTCGCCATCGCCCAAGGGATTTCATGGACAGAACCACCTTCAAGCCCCTCCTGCTCGCCCTCGCCCTGATCAGCAGCGCCCCAATGGCCCAGGCCGCCACAACCCTGGTCTACTGCTCCGAAGCCAGCCCCGCCGGGTTCGATCCCAGCCAATACACCAGCGGCACCGATTTCGACGCTTCGGCCGAAACCGTCTTCAACCGCCTCACCCAATTCAAGCGCGGCGGCACCGAAGTCGAGCCGGGGCTGGCGACAAGCTGGGACGTGTCTACCGACGGCCTGGCCTACACCTTCCACCTGCGCGAAGGCGTCAAGTTCCATACCACCGACTACTTCACGCCCACCCGCGATTTCAACGCGGACGATGTGGTGTTCACCTTCCAGCGCCTGCTCGACCCCCAGCACCCGTTCCGCCAGGCCTACCCCACCGAGTCGCCTTACTTCACCGACATGGGCCTGAACACCACGATCAAGCGCGTCGAAAAAATCGACGAGCACACCGTGCGTTTCAACCTGAACAACGTCGATGCCGCTTTCGTACAGAACCTGGCGATGAGTTTTGCGTCGGTGCAATCCGCCGAATACGCCGCGCAGCTATTAAAGGAAGGCAAGGCCGGCGACCTCAACCAGAAACCCATTGGCACCGGCCCGTTCGTGTTCAAGCGCTATCAGAAGGATTCGCAGATCCGCTACGCCGCTAACACCGCGTACTGGAACCCCGAAGATGTCAGAATCGACAACCTGATCTTCTCCATCACCCCCGACGCCGCCGTGCGCCTGCAAAAGCTCAAGCGCAATGAATGCCAGGTCAGCGGCTATCCGCGCCCCGCCGACATCGAGATCATGGAACAGGATCCGAACCTGCGGGTGCTCAGGCAGCCCGGCTTTAACCTGGGCTTCCTGGCCTACAACGTGACGCACCCGCCCCTGGACCAACTCAAGGTCCGCCAGGCGCTGGACATGGCCATCGACAAGCCGGCAATCATCAGAGCCGTGTACCAGAGCGCCGGACAACTGGCGCAGAACGCTTTGCCGCCGGCCCAGTGGTCGTTCGACCCGGCCATCAAGGACGCGCCCCATGACGTGACCAAGGCCAAGGCGCTACTCCAGGAAGCCGGGGTTGCGCCGGGTACTACCATCAATTTATGGGCGATGACGGTGCAGCGCGCCTCCAACCCCAACGCGCGGATGTCAGCGCAGATGATCCAGCAGGACTGGGCGAAAATCGGGATCAAGGCCAACATCGTCAGCTACGAATGGGGCGAGTACATCAAGCGCGCCAAGAACGGCGAGCACGACGCGATGATCTATGGTTGGACCGGCGACAACGGCGACCCGGACAACTGGTTGGGGGTGCTCTACAGCTGCGCGGCGGTCAAGGGCAGCAACTACGCCAAGTGGTGCGACCCGGCCTACGACAAACTGATCCAACAGGCCAAGGTCTCCACCGACCGCCAGCAGCGCATCGACCTGTACCGGCAGGCACAAGAAATCCTCAAGCAACAGGTGCCCATTACACCGATTGCCAACTCCACGGTGTTTCAGCCGATAAACAAAAACGTGGTGGATTTCAAACTCAGCCCCTTTGGTCTCACACCCTTCTACGGCGTGGGTTTGCAGAAGTAAAACCCGCCCCAAACCGGTGCTCTGCGTCTTCGACGCGCACCGGTAAAGGGCGCCTTTTGCACCTAAAAAACCCACGCAAACGATCAACAGCGTCAGAAGTTACACGGATGCGACATTAAGGTACGTTCGTGCCACTGTTTCAGATTTGGAACCGCTCTGGATCTTGCATTGGGTATGGGGCCTGCATAAGTATCCGCAGGACGACTCACGAGGTCGCCCTCAAATCCAAAAATGACAACAAATCATGAGGCCAACATGCTTAAACACGCGGTCATTCCGTTTTTAGTCGGCGCAGGCTTATTGGCCAGCGCACCCTTCGCCCAAGCGGCGGCTAACCTGGTGTTCTGCTCCGAAGGCAGCCCCGCCGGCTTCGACCCGGGTCAATACACCACCGGAACCGACTTCGACGCCTCTGCAGAAACCATGTTCAACCGCCTCACCCAGTTCGAGCGCGGCGGCACCGCCGTGATTCCTGGCCTGGCGACCAAGTGGGATATTTCCGAAGACGGTCTGAGCTACACCTTCCACCTGCGTGAAGGCGTCAAGTTCCACACCACCCCTTACTTCAAGCCGACTCGTGAGTTCAACGCCGACGACGTGCTGTTCACCTTCAATCGCATGATTAACAAGGATGATCCGTTCCGTAAGGCGTACCCAACCGAATTTCCGTACTTCACCGACATGGGGATGGACACCAACATCACCAAGATCGAAAAAGTCGACGACCACACCGTCAAGTTCACCCTCAAGGATGTCGACGCTGCATTCATCCAGAACATGGCCATGAGTTTTGCCTCGATCCAGTCCGCCGAGTACGCGGCCCAGCTGCTCAAGGACGGCAAGGCACCGGACATCAATCAGAAACCGATCGGCACTGGCCCGTTCGTGTTCAAGAGCTACCAGAAAGACTCCAACATCCGCTACACCGGGAACAAGGATTACTGGAACCCTTCCGACGTGAAGATCGACAACCTGATCTTCGCCATCACCACCGACCCGTCGGTGCGTATCCAGAAGCTGAAGAAGAACGAGTGCCAGGTCACCCTGTTCCCGCGTCCCGCCGACCTCAAGGCGCTGAAGGACGACAAAGCTTTGAAGATGCCTGACCAGGCCGGCTTCAACCTGGGCTACATCGCCTACAACGTGATGGACAAGATCAAGGGCAGCAACGAGCCGAACGTACTCGCCAACCTGAAGGTCCGCCAGGCGCTGGACATGGCGGTCAACAAGCCGCAGATCATCGACTCGGTCTACCAGGGCGCCGGCCAGCTGGCGGTCAACGCCATGCCTCCGACCCAATGGTCCTACGACACCACCATCAAGGATGCCAAGTACGATCCTGAGAAAGCCAAGGAGCTGCTCAAGGAAGCCGGCGTCAAGGAAGGCACCAACATCACCCTGTGGGCGATGCCGGTCCAGCGTCCGTACAACCCGAACGCCAAGCTGATGGCTGAAATGCTCCAGTCCGACTGGAAGAAAATCGGCCTGAACGTGAACATCGTCAGCTACGAATGGGGCGAGTACATCAAGCGTTCCAAGGGCGGCGAGAACCAGGCGATGATCATCGGCTGGAGCGGTGATAACGGTGACCCGGACAACTGGCTCAACGTGCTGTTCGGTTGCGACTCCCTGAGTGGCAACAACTTCTCCAAATGGTGCGACAAGAAATTCGACGGTCTCGTCAAGGAAGCCAAGCGCACCACCGACCAGGCCAAGCGCACCGAACTGTACAAACAGGCACAACACGTCCTCAAGGACGCCGTGCCAATGACACCTATCGCTCACTCGACGGTGTATCAACCCATGCGCGCCAACGTGCAGGACTTCAAGATCAGCCCGTTTGGCTTGAACTCCTTCTACGGCGTCAGCGTCAGCAACTGAAGGTATGCAACGGCGCCGTCTTCTGACGGCGCCGTTGCTTCATCTGCCAAGACCCAGGAAATCGCCTGCGTCCTTCCCCTCCTGCGCATTGCCGTAGCCGGTCGAGGATGTATCGCCCTTTCTCACAAGTCTTTCAGGCGTTACGCATTTACTGCCCGAACCACGGCCCATACCGCTGGAACCGGGCAGATCTGCCAGCCCTGCGGCATTGCTGTACACAATGGAATGAGCCCGGTGTTCCCGGACCTGTCCCACCAAGGACGCCGGTTCACTGTCAAACACACCGAACGAGAGAGGGAGCGTCATGCGCCATACCCTGGTTTTATCCGCATTGCTGAGTACCGGCCTGCTGGCCGCGACATCCGCCGCCCACGCCGCCACCGCTGGTAGCCTGGTGTTCTGTTCCGAAGGCAGCCCCGCCGGCTTCGACACGGCGCAATACACCACCGCCACCGACAACGATGCCGCTGAACCGCTGTACAACCGCCTGGCCGAGTTTGAAAAGGGCGCGACCAATGTCGTACCGGGCCTGGCGACGAGCTGGGATATTTCCGAAGACGGTTTGAAGTACACCTTCCACCTGCGCGAAGGGGTGAAGTTCCATACCACCGACTATTTCACGCCAACCCGGGACTTCAACGCCGACGACGTGGTGTTCACGTTCACCCGCATGCTCGATCCGCAGCATCCGTTCCGCAAGGCCTACCCCACCGAGTTCCCGTACTTCAACGGCATGAGCCTGAACAAGAACATCGCCAAGGTGGAAAAGACCGGGCCGTTGACGGTGGTCATGACCCTCAACAGCGTGGACGCCGCGTTCATCCAGAATATCGCCATGAGCTTCGCCTCGATTTTGTCGGCCGAGTACGCCGACCAGTTGCTCAAGGACGGCAAGCCGAGCGACATCAACCAGAAGCCCATCGGCACCGGGCCGTTCGAGTTCAAGAGCTACCAGAAGGACTCCAACATCCGCTACGTCGCCAACAAGCAGTACTGGGCGCCGGAACGAGTCAAGCTGAACAACCTGATTTTCTCCATCAACACCGACGCCTCGGTGCGAGTGCAGAAGCTCAAGGCCAACGAATGCCAGATCACCCTGCATCCGCGTCCGGCCGACGTGCCCGCCTTGAAGAACGATCCCAAGCTGCAACTGATCGAGAAGCCCGGCTTCAACCTCGGCTACATCGCCTATAACACCCGCCACAAACCGTTCGATCAGGTGGAAGTACGCCGGGCACTGGACATGGCGGTGAATAAGCAGGGCATCCTCAATGCCGTGTACCAGGGCGCGGGGCAGCTGGCGCAGAACGCCATGCCACCGACCCAGTGGTCCTACGACGACACCATCAAGGACACCCCCTACAACCCGGAAAAAGCCAAGGAGCTGCTCAAGGCCGCCGGGGTCAAGGAAGGTACGGAAATCACCTTGTGGGCGATGCCCGTGCAACGCCCGTACAACCCCAACGCCAAGCTGATGGCCGAGATGCTCCAGGCCGACTGGGCGAAAATCGGTCTGAAGGTGAAGATCGTCAGCTACGAATGGGGCGAGTACATCAAGCGCACCAAGAACGGCGAGCACGACGTCAGCCTGATCGGCTGGACCGGCGACAATGGTGACCCGGACAACTGGCTGGGCACGCTGTACAGCTGCGATGCCATTGGCGGCAACAACTACTCCATGTGGTGCGACCAGGATTACGACAAGCTGATCAAGCAGGCCAAAGTCGTCACTGATCGCGACCAGCGCACCGTGCTCTACAAACAGGCCCAGCAGTTGCTCAAGCAGCAAGTGCCGATCACTCCTGTTGCCCACTCGACGGTCAACCAGCCGCTGAGTGCCAAAGTCGAAGGGTTCAAGGTCAGCCCCTTCGGTCGCAACGTGTTCTCGGGCGTCAGCCTGAACCCATAACCGATTAGCCCTGCAGCGAGGGCCCCCAGGGGCTCTCACGCACACGTCTTGCCTGAATTCGTCGATCAGGCGCCATGCAAACGTTTGCGACTGTGATGAGTTGTAAAACCGATAGCCGTATCACCAAAAAAGACCGGCATAAAAAAGAAAGAAAAAGGAGCGTTACCCATGAAGTTGAGCAGCACCGCGATACTGGCCTTGGCCATCAGCAGCATCACCGCGACGGCCTTTGCAGAATCTCAGAGCCAGGCCGTCACCCCGGTGACCCTCAAGACCACCAGCGAGCAAAGCGAAGCCAAAGGTTTCATCGAAGGCCAATCGGTGACCGGCACTACCCGTAACTGGTATGCCAACGAGCAATTCAAACGCGGCACGAAACTGACCTATCGCAAGGACGGCCAGCCGCGCGAAACCGATCGTCGTATCAACTGGGTGCAGGGCACCATTGTCAAATACAACTCCGGCTTCACTCAGGGCACCGTCGGCTTCAGCACCGAAGTGGCGGCCTACAACGCCATCGCCCTGGACCGGGATCGCAAGGATCTGGCGTCCAACAACGGCGGCGCCCCGACCACGCGCCCAGGTGCGGGCAACAACCGTACCCTGACCCACGAAGGCGGCGACGCCGTCGGCCAGTGGAGCAAACTGGGCCTGGCTAACGTCAAGGCGCGCGTGTCGAACACCACCCTGACCGCCGGCCGCCAGAACTTCAGCAGTCCGATGGTCGATGTCATCGGTAACCGCGCCCTGCCCTCCAGCTTCCAGGGTGTGAGCCTGCACAGCGAAGAGTTCGAGAACCTCGCGTTCGATATCGCGACCTTCGACCGCAACTCGCCACGAACCGAGGAAAGCCAGCGCAAATTCCGCTCCGAATACGGCGACAGCAGCGTTGAAACCGATCACGTCAACACCGCCGGTATCACCTACCAGCCACTGGCCAGCTTGAAAACCAGCCTCTGGGCGACCCAGGCCGAAGATATCTGGAACCAGTACTACTTCGGCGCAACCCATGAACTGGGCGACAGTTCGGTATTGAGCCTGACCACCGGCCTGAACTACTACAAGACCGTGGATGCGGGCAAAAGCAAGCTGGGCGACATCGACAACGACACCTACTCCCTGTCGTTCGGCCTGACCCATCAGGCCCACAGCCTGACGTTCTCGTACCAGGAAGTGAACGGTAACGAGTACTTCGACTACCTGCACGAAACCAACGGCATCTACCTGGCCAACTCCCTGCTGTCGGACTTCAACGGCCCGAACGAGAAATCCTTCCAGATCGCCTATGGTCTGAACATGGCCGAATACGGCGTGCCCGGCCTGAAATTCAACATCTACCAGGCGCGCGGCTGGGGCATCGACGGTACTCATTACAGAAGCACCGGCTACAGCGACGTGACCGCGATGGACGGCGAACACCACTACGAATACGGCATCGGTGCATCCTATGCCGTACAGAGCGGCCCGCTCAAAGCTACCGCAATTCGTGCGACCTATACCGCACACCGCGCCAGTGAAAACCAGGCCGACGGCAGCCTCAACGAGTTCCGCCTGGTCACCACCATCCCGTTCAACATCCTGTAAACCCTGCGCCGGACGGTCGACCCACAAGGTCGGCCGTCCGGCTTTAACCGTTCAACCGATTGCAGAGGATTGACGATGAACATGATTCCCCTACGCGCAGCCATCACCGCCGCGCTGCTGAGTGTCGCCGTTGGCGCCACGGCCAAACCCCTGGTGGTTTGCACAGAAGCCAGTCCGGAAGGCTTCGACATGGTCCAGTACACGACTGCAGTCACCGCCGACGCCGTGGCAGAAACCATCTTCAACCGCCTGGCCGACTTCAAGCCCGGCACCACCGAAGTGATTCCGGCCCTGGCCGAATCCTGGGACATCAGTGACGATGGCCTGACGTACACCTTCCACCTGCGCAAGGGCGTCAAGTTCCACACCACCGAATACTTCAAGCCGACCCGCGACATGAACGCCGACGACGTGGTCTGGAGTTTCCAGCGCCAGCTGGACCCGAACCACCCATGGCACAAACTCTCGAGCGTGGGCTTCCCCTACTTTGAAAGCATGGGCTTCAAAGAGCTGCTCAAGAACGTCGAGAAAGTCGACGAGCACACCGTCAAGTTCACCCTGACCCGCCGCGAAGCACCGTTCCTGGCCGACATCGCCATGGCCTTCTCCTCGATCTACCCGGCCGAATACGCGGACCAGCTTCTCAAGTCTGGCAAGACCGGCGACCTGAACAGCAAGCCGGTCGGCACCGGGCCATTCGTGTTCCAGCGCTACAACAAGGACGCCCAGGTGCGTTTCAAGGCCAACCCGGATTACTTCCGCGGCAAGCCGCCAGCCGATGCCCTGGTACTGGCCATCGCCACCGACAACAACGTACGCCTGCAGAAACTCAAGGCCAACGAATGCCAGATCGCGCTGTATCCCAAGCCCGATGACATTCCAAGCATCAAGAAAGACGCCAACCTGAAAGTCGACGAACTGGACGCCATGACCGTGTCCTACGTCGCCATGAACACCCAGCACAAGTACCTGAGCGATGTGCGGGTGCGCAAGGCCATCGACATTGCCTTCGACAAAGAGGCTTACGTCAATGCCCTGTTCGGCAAGGGCAACGCCACCGTGGCGGTCAACCCGTACCCACCGACCCTGCTGGGCTTCAATCACGAACTGAAGAACCCGCCGCGGGACCTGGACAAGGCCCGCCAGTTGCTCAAGGAAGCCGGCGTGCCGGAAGGCACCGTGCTGACGTTGTTCACTCGCAACGGCGGCGGCCCGACCAACCCCAACCCGATGTTGGGCGCGCAGATGATGCAGGCCGACCTGGCGAAAGTCGGGATCAAGGTCGACATCCGCGTGATGGAATGGGGTGAAATGCTCAAGCGCGCGAAAAACGGCGAGCACGACATGGTGTCCGCCGGATGGGCGGGTGATAACGGCGACCCGGATAACTTCCTGACGCCTATGCTCAGTTGCGAGGCGGCCAAGAACGGCGAAAACTACGCCCGCTGGTGCAACGAGAAATTCCAGGCGCTGATCGACCAGGCCCGCGCCACAGTGAACCCCGAGGAGCGGACCAGGCTCTATGAACAGGCCCAGGTGATTTTCAACCAGGACCAACCGTGGATCAGCATGGCCCACACCCGGATGTTCACGGCAATGCGCAAGAACGTAGAGGGCTATTCCATTAGCCCGCTCACCACCAATAACTTCGCCACCACCCAGGTGAAGTAGATAAGAAAGTCCCCGGCAACCCTTATCCAAGGGCTGCCGGGCACGCCTAACCGGCTGATGAGGTACACCTGAAGATGTTTAGTTTTATTGCCCGCCGACTGGGATTGTTGATTCCCACGTTCTTCGGCATCACCTTGCTGACCTTCGCGTTGATTCGCATGATCCCCGGCGACCCCGTGGAAGTGATGATGGGCGAACGTCGGGTCGATCCCGAAATGCATGCTCAGGCAATGGAACGCCTTGGCCTCAATAAACCGCTGTATGCCCAGTATCTGGACTACATCGGCAAACTGGCCCACGGCGATCTCGGCGAATCGCTGCGCACCCGCGAAAGCGTCTGGACCGAGTTCAGCTCCCTGTTTCCCGCGACCCTGGAACTGTCCATGGCCGCCCTGTTGTTCGCCGGTATCCTGGGCCTGCTGGCCGGGGTGATCGCGGCACTCAAGCGAGGATCCCTGTTCGACCATGGGGTAATGGGCGTCTCCCTGGCGGGTTACTCGATGCCGATCTTCTGGTGGGGCCTGATCCTGATCATGTTCTTCTCGGTGTCCCTGGGCTGGACGCCGGTGTCCGGGCGGATCGACCTGCTCTACGACATCGAGCCGAAAACCGGCTTCATGCTGATCGATACGCTGTTGGCCGACGAGCCAGGCGCGTTCCTCGATGCCCTGCATCACCTGATCCTGCCGGCCATCGTGCTGGGGACCATTCCGCTGGCGGTGATCGCCCGCATGACCCGTTCTTCGATGCTCGAAGTATTGCGCGAAGACTACATCCGCACCGCCAAGGCCAAGGGCCTGTCGCCGACCCGCGTGGTGTTCGTGCACGGCCTGCGCAATGCGTTGATCCCGGTGCTGACCGTGGTCGGCCTGCAAGTCGGCACGCTGCTGGCCGGTGCGGTCCTGACCGAAACGATCTTCTCCTGGCCGGGCATCGGCAAGTGGCTGATCGAAGCCATCGGCGCCCGGGATTATCCCGTGGTGCAGAACGGCATCCTCTTAATCGCCTGCCTGGTGATTCTGGTCAACTTCGTCGTGGACATCCTCTACGGCTTTGCCAACCCACGTATCCGTCACCAGCGCTGAGATCAAATCCATGAGTACTCCAACTCCTTCGGTAGCAGTCGATCAAAGCCTGCTGTATCCGTCTCCTTATAAAGAATTCTGGCAGGCGTTTTCCCGTAACAAGGGCGCCGTGGCCGGGCTGCTGTTCATGATCCTGGTGGTGTTCTGCGCCATCTTTGCGCCGTGGGTCGCGCCCCATGACCCGAGTGAACAGTACCGCGACTTCCTGCTGACCCCACCGGCCTGGCTCGAAGGTGGGCAGATGCAGTTCCTGCTGGGCACCGACGAGCTGGGTCGCGACCTGCTGTCGCGGCTGATCCAGGGTTCGCGCCTGTCGCTGCTGATCGGCTTGTCGTCGGTGGTGATGTCGCTGATCCCTGGCATCCTGCTGGGGCTGTTCGCCGGGTTCTTCCCGCGCATCCTCGGCCCGACCATCATGCGCCTGATGGATATCATGCTGGCCCTGCCCTCGCTGCTGCTGGCCGTGGCGATCGTCGCCATCCTCGGCCCAGGTCTGATCAACACCGTGATCGCCATCGCCATCGTCTCGCTGCCGTCCTATGTACGCCTGACCCGCGCCGCGGTGATGGGTGAGCTGAACCGCGACTACGTGACCGCCGCCCGCCTGGCCGGTGCCGGCCTGCCGCGCCTGATGTTCATCACCGTACTGCCAAACTGCATGGCGCCGCTGATCGTACAGGCAACCCTGAGCTTTTCCTCGGCGATCCTCGACGCCGCCGCCCTGGGCTTCCTCGGCCTCGGCGTCCAGCCGCCCACCCCAGAGTGGGGCACCATGCTGGCCTCGGCCCGCGACTACATCGAACGCGCCTGGTGGGTCGTGAGCCTGCCTGGCTTGACCATTTTGCTCAGCGTGCTGGCAATCAACCTGATGGGCGACGGGCTGCGCGATGCGCTGGACCCGAAACTCAAGAATGCCGCCTGAGGAGATTCCCATGTCACTGCTAGAAATCAAGAATCTCAACGTCCGCTTCGGCGACGCCACCGCCGTCCCGGTGGTCGACGGCCTGGACCTGAGCGTGGAAAAAGGCGAAGTGCTGGCTATCGTCGGCGAATCGGGGTCGGGTAAGTCCGTGACCATGATGGCGCTGATGGGCCTGATCGAGCACCCCGGCATCGTGACCGCCGACGCGCTGAATTTCGACGGCCATAACATGCTCAAGCTGAGCGCCCGTCAGCGCCGGCAGATCATCGGCAAGGACCTGGCAATGGTGTTCCAGGACCCGATGACCGCGCTCAACCCCAGCTACACCGTGGGTTTCCAGATCGAAGAAGTGCTGCGCCTGCACCTGAAGATGTCCGGCAAGGCCGCCCGCAAGCGTGCCATCGAGCTGCTGGAAAAAGTCGAGATCCCCGGCGCCGCCAACCGCATGGACGCCTACCCTCACCAACTGTCCGGCGGTATGAGCCAGCGCGTGGCAATTGCCATGGCAATTGCCGGCGAGCCGAAACTGCTGATCGCCGACGAACCGACCACCGCCCTGGACGTGACCATCCAGGCGCAGATCATGGACCTGCTGCTGGCGCTGCAAAAAGAACAGAACATGGGCCTGGTGTTGATCACCCACGACCTGGCCGTGGTGGCCGAGACCGCCCAGCGCGTGTGCGTGATGTACGCCGGCCAGGCCGTGGAAGTGGGCAAGGTGCCCGAGCTGTTCGACATTCCGGCCCACCCGTACAGCGAAGCACTGCTGGCGGCCATTCCGGAGCACAGCATGGGCGCCGAGCGCCTGGCGACGCTGCCGGGCATCGTTCCCGGTCGCTACGACCGCCCGCAGGGCTGCCTGTTGTCGCCGCGCTGTCCGTACGTGCGGGATAACTGTCGTCAAGAGCGTCCTGCCCTCGACCCGAAAACCAACAGCCTCGCCCGCTGCTTCTACCCGTTGAACCAGGAGGTGGCGTGATGGCCGTCGTACTTACCGCCCGTGACCTGACCCGTCATTACGAAGTGTCCCGCGGCATGTTCAAGGGCCACGCGACCGTGCGTGCCCTCAATGGCGTTTCGTTCGAACTCGAAGCCGGCAAGACCCTGGCCGTGGTGGGCGAATCCGGTTGCGGCAAATCCACCCTCGCCCGGGCCCTGACACTGATCGAGGAGCCGTCCGCAGGCTCGTTGAAAATTGCCGGCCAGGAAGTCGCCGGTGCCAACAAGGCCGAACGCAAGCAACTGCGCAAAGACGTGCAGATGGTGTTCCAGAGCCCTTATGCCTCCCTCAACCCACGGCAGAAAATCGGTGATCAACTGGCCGAGCCGTTGCTGATCAACACCAACCTGTCGGCGACGGAGCGGCGTGAAAAAGTCCAGGCGATGATGAAGCAGGTGGGTTTGCGCCCCGAGCATTACCAGCGCTACCCACACATGTTCTCCGGCGGTCAGCGCCAGCGCATCGCCCTGGCCCGCGCCATGATGCTGCAACCCAAAGTGCTGGTGGCGGACGAACCGACGTCGGCGCTGGACGTGTCGATCCAGGCCCAGGTGTTGAACCTGTTCATGGACCTGCAGCAGGAGTTCAACACGGCCTACGTGTTCATCTCCCACAACCTGGCGGTGGTGCAGCACGTCGCGGACGATGTGATGGTGATGTACCTCGGTCGCCCGGTGGAAATGGGCCCCAACGAGTCGATCTACAGCCGCCCGCTGCACCCGTACACCCAGGCGCTGCTGTCGGCCACGCCCACCATCCACCCGGACCCGAACAAGCCGAAGATCAAGATCGTCGGCGAACTGCCCAACCCGCTCAACCCACCACCCGGCTGCGCCTTCCACAAGCGCTGCCCGTACGCTACCGAGCGCTGCAAGACCGAAGAGCCGGCCTTGCGTCCGCTCGATAACCGGCTGGTAGCGTGCCATTACGCCGAGCAATTCCTCAACGGCGCGGCATAAGGAGTCTGGTCTAATGGGGGTGTTGAACAACACCGCCCCCTGTGGCGAGGGAGCTTGCTCCCGCTGGGCTGCGCAGCAGCCCCATTCTTGTGAGCGCTACGCACTCAAGCGGGAGCAAGCTCCCTCGCCACAGGAATCAGGCTGAGGCAAAGCGCTGGCGCATGCTCCTGCCCCACGGCGATGCGCCGGTGACCTCGCCCTCACCTTTGATCCACACAGCCTGACCATCGAGGCTGACCTCGAAATTGAACCCCATCACCACCTGCCATTGCCTGGGGTCGAACGAAGTAAAATCCACTCGCTCCCGGGTGATGGAACCGCCCTCCCAATCCATGGTTCGCTCTCCCGCGATCTCATAGTACGCGCCGGCCCCTTCAGCCGAAGGAAACCGATAGATCTTTGGCTCCCGGTCCCGTTCGGGAATATAGAAGATCAGCTCCCTCTGACGCCCATCGTCGCCTACCCAAACGGCCTGGATCACAAAATCCTCACTGCTCCCGTCGGCCATCAACGTGAGCGAAGTTGAATCAAACGCGACGCCACCTACCCATCCGTTCAAGTATCCCGACGCTTTTTCTGATTGGTCGCTGGTGCTCATTTTGCTCTCCGATCCCAGATAATCGTTGCACCTGAGTTATAAGAGCCGACCACATAAGCGTCTACTGTCAAACCTGACAGGTCAGCGCATCGGACATTCAGGGATAGCTTCCTCGCTACAGGTTCGGTGGTGCGCCATGGACAGCGTTGCGGTTATCAATGGAGCAAGCGATTCACGACGATCTCAGGACTGGCTATCGCCTTCATCAGCATCGTCGTCTGGATTCGGCTGATCGACGCTCGAATCATCACCATCCTGATCGCCGGTGTCTTTTTGATCATCAGTCGCCAGCATCATCCCGCCCTGCATCACCTGCCCACCCGCGGCGTGCTTTTCATGCTCATCGCATTCGGCCCATGCGGCTGTAGAGCCCAGGGACAGCATGACCACGACCTTCAGCAGCAACATGCCCCGTAGAAACCTGTTCATAGCCAACTCCCTCTCTTCTGAATAAAGCCGCGACCCGACGGCGTCCAGGACACAGTCCCGAACAGGTTGGCTTACAGAATAGGACGCAGAACCCCAGGCAGAATGCCCCTCATCGACAGACCGCTTTCGAATAGAAGTTAGTTCGAACAGTTATGCCTGGAATGCAATCCATTGTGGGAGCGGGCTTGCTCGCGAAAGCGGTGTGACAGCCAATGAAGAGGCTGAATGTGAAGGCCTCTTCGCGAGCAAGCCCGCTCCCACCGTTGGTGAGTTAGCACCAACAAAAAACCCCGCTGCTCTCACAACGGGGTTTGGGTCTTGCTACTCAGCGCTTAGTGATGCTCGCGGGTCGCGCGGAATTTCACGTCTGGCCAGCGTTCTTCCATCAGCGCCAGGTTGACCCGGGTCGGCGCGAGGTAGGTCAGGTGACCGCCGCCGTCCAGTGCCAGGTTTTCCACAGCCTTATTGGAAAATTCCTCGAGCTTCTTCTTGTCGCTGCAATCGACCCAGCGGGCTGAGTACACGGTGATCGGCTCGTAGGAACACTCGACCTTGTATTCCTCTTTCAAGCGGCTGGCGACCACGTCGAACTGCAGCACGCCCACGGCGCCGAGGATGATGTCGTTGCTGCGTTCCGGGAAGAACACCTGGGTGGCGCCTTCTTCGGCCAGTTGCTGCAAGCCCTGGCGCAGTTGCTTGGACTTGAGCGGATCCTTCAGGCGTACGCGGCGGAACAATTCCGGGGCAAAGTGCGGGATGCCGGTGAAGCCCAAGGTTTCGCCTTCGGTGAAGGTGTCGCCGATCTGGATGGTGCCGTGGTTGTGCAGGCCGATGATGTCACCGGCGAACGCTTCTTCCAGTTGCTCGCGTTCCGAGGAGAAGAAGGTCAGGGCGTCGCCGATGCGCACGTCCTTGCCAGTACGCACGTGGCGCATCTTCATGCCTTTCTCGTATTTGCCGGAACAGATGCGCATGAAGGCGATGCGGTCGCGGTGCTTGGGGTCCATGTTCGCCTGGATCTTGAAGATGAAGCCCGAGAACTTCTCTTCCACCGGCTCCACGGTGCGCTCGTTGGCGACCCGGGCCAATGGGCGCGGGGCCCAGTCGACCACGGCGTCGAGCACATGGTCCACGCCGAAGTTGCCCAGTGCGGTACCGAAGAACACCGGGGTCATCTGACCGTCGATGAAGGCCTGCTGGTCGAACTCGTGGCAGGCGCCCTGCACCAGCTCCAGTTGCTCGATGAAACGCTCGTACTCGTCGCCCAGGTGCGCACGCGCCTCGTCGGAGTCCAGCCGTTCGATGATCTTGGTTTCGGTGCGCTCATGCCCGTGGCCCGCGGTGTAGACGATGATGTAGTCGCCCGCCAGGTGGTACACGCCCTTGAAGTCGCGGTAGCAGCCAATCGGCCACGTGATCGGCGCGGCCTTGATCTTCAGGACGGCCTCGATTTCGTCGAGCAGCTCGATGGGGTCGCGGATGTCGCGGTCGAGCTTGTTGATGAAGCTGACGATCGGCGTATCCCGCAGACGGCAGACGTCCATCAGGGCGATGGTCCGTGGCTCGACCCCCTTACCACCGTCGAGGACCATCAGCGCCGAGTCCACCGCGGTCAGTGTGCGGTAGGTATCTTCGGAGAAGTCTTCGTGGCCCGGAGTATCGAGCAGGTTGATCATGTGCTCGCGATACGGGAACTGCATGACCGACGTGGTAATGGAAATGCCCCGCTGCTTTTCCATCTCCATCCAGTCGGAGGTGGCATGGCGGTCGGACTTGCGGGATTTCACCGTGCCGGCCACCGCAATCGCCTTGCCCATCAGCAAGAGCTTTTCGGTGATGGTGGTCTTACCCGCGTCGGGGTGGGAAATAATGGCGAAAGTGCGGCGTTTCGCGACTTCGGCGGCCTGTTTGGTCATGGGAAATCGCCTGGCAGGTGATTCAAAAAAGGGCGGCGATTATAGCTCAACTTGTACCAGGAACCGAACCGTTGAGCACATCGAAGGTGACCCGTTCCTTCCCGACAGGGGAACCTTTTGCCGCGTGCGGACGTCCACCTCCCTGTTACAGCCATTCGTCAGGGTCTTGAAAATCAGCCACTTAGCCTGACGGGGCTGCGCTCATGGCTCGAATGAACCGTCGTTTACCGACGGTAAAAAGAGCTGCTTCTCGCGAACGTTTTCCTCGGCAAACCATGGGGCTTGCCGCCAGAGGAGGCGTGCGCCGACTGAAAGAAAAGGAGTCCGCCTGTGGCTATCCGCTATGGCAAAGGGCTTATGGGGGGTGTCGTCGTCATCGCTCTCCTGGCCCTGTTGGTCCACTGGATCGGCATCGATACGATCCAACATTACCGTGACGACCTGCTGTTTTATCTCCAGGCACACCTGATGCTGGTCCTGGTTTCCATGCTCGCGGCCCTGATCATGGGCCTTCCCGCCGGCATCGCCCTCAGCCGTCCTGCTATGGTCGGGCGCGCCGAACGCTTCATGCAAATCTTCAACATCGGCAACACCGTGCCGCCCTTGGCCGTACTGGCCATCGCCCTGGGCATCCTGGGCATCGGCAGCGGGCCCGCCATCTTCGCCCTGTTCCTCGCCTCGCTGCTGCCCATCGTGCGCAACACCTATGAGGGCCTGAAGAACGTCCAGGGTTCTCTCAAGGAAGCCGCCACCGGCATCGGCATGACCCCGCGCCAGGTGCTGTGGAAAGTCGAGTTGCCCAACGCCGTGCCGATCATCGTCGGCGGCGTGCGCGTGGCCCTGGCCATCAACGTCGGCACCGCACCACTGGCCTTCCTGATCGGCGCCAACAGCCTCGGTAGCCTGATCTTCCCCGGCATCGCCTTGAACAACCAGCCGCAACTGTTGCTCGGCGCGGCCTGCACCGCCCTGTTGGCGCTGCTGCTCGACGGTCTGGTGACACTGGCCAGCCGCCTCTGGCTGGAACGTGGCCTGCGCCCGTCATAAACCCGGTTGGATAAAGGAATCGTGATGAAGAAGACAAGCTTGTTGCTGGGCTGCCTGCTGCTGTTCGCAGGGATAGCCCAGGCGGCGGAAAAACCGCTGATCCGCCTCGGCGCCAGGGTGTTCACCGAACAGACGCTGCTGGCGGAAATCACTGCCCAGTACCTGCGCGGCAAAGGCTACGACGCGCAGATCACCGGCGGCCTGGGCAGCAACCTGGCCCGCAGCGCCCATGAGACCGGGCAACTGGACCTGCTTTGGGAATACACCGGGGTGTCACTGGTGTCCTACAACCATGTCACGGAAAAACTCGACAGCGCCCAGTCCTACGCCCGGGTGAAAGAACTCGATGCGAAAAAAGGCCTGGTCTGGCTTTCGCCGTCGAAATTCAGCAACACCTACGCACTGGCACTGCCTGAGAAAGTCGCCCGGCAGTATCCCAAGATCAACAACATCAGCCAGCTCAACGCCGTGCTGCAGGCCGAAGCCGACGAGAATCACCTGGTGGCGCTGGACACCGAATTCGCCAACCGCTCCGACGGACTGGCCGGCCTGGTCGAACAGTACGGCCTGAACCTGACCCGCAAGAACATTCGGCAGATGGATGCGGGGCTGGTTTACACCGCCCTGCGCAACGCCCAGGTGTTCGCCGGCCTGGTGTACACCACCGATGGCCGACTGAACGCGTTCAAGTTGAAGTTGCTGGAAGACGACAAGCATTACTTCCCCGACTACACCGCCGCGCCGGTGGTGCGCCAAGCCTTCCTTGACACACACCCGCAACTGGCCGCCCAGCTCAAGCCCCTGGCCGAGCTGTTCGACGACGAAACCATGCGCCAGCTCAACGCCCGCGTGGACGTCGGTCATGAAAGCCCTTCCGCTGTGGCCGCCGACTTCCTGCGCCAACACCCCATCGACTGAAGAGGAAAAGCCATGGAATTCTTGAACGCCTTTTCTCATCTCGACTGGCAACAAGTGCTGCACCTGACCTGGCAGCACATCACCCTGGTCGGTATCGCCGTCACCCTGGCGATCATCATTGGCGTACCGTTGGGTATCTTCATGACCCGCTTCCCAGCGCTCGCCGGCCCGTTGCAGGCCAGCGCCACCGTACTGCTGACCATTCCATCGATTGCGCTGTTCGGCCTGTTACTGCCGTTTTATTCGAAATTCGGCCAGGGCCTGGGGCCGATGCCGGCGATCACCGCCGTGTTTCTCTATTCCCTGCTGCCGATCATGCGCAACACCTATCTCGCCCTGACCGGCGTCGAACCCGGCATTCGTGAAGCCGCCCGAGGCATCGGCATGACCTTCGGCCAGCGCCTGCGCATGGTCGAACTGCCTATCGCCGTGCCGGTGATCCTGGCCGGCGTGCGCACCGCCGTGGTCATGAACATCGGCGTCATGACCATCGCCGCCACCATCGGTGCCGGTGGCCTGGGCGTGCTCATCCTCGCTTCCATCAGCCGCAGCGACATGTCGATGCTGATCGTCGGCGCCGTGCTGGTCAGTCTCCTGGCCATCTTCGCCGACCTGCTTCTGCAATGGCTGCAACGCTCGCTGACTCCTAAAGGATTAACCAAATGATCGAACTTCAAAACCTCAGCAAAACCTTCAAGAGCAACGGCAAGGACGTCAAGGCCGTGGACTCGGTGAACCTGACCGTCAACGAAGGCGAGATCTGCGTGTTCCTCGGGCCGTCGGGCTGTGGCAAAAGCACCACGCTGAAGATGATCAACCGGCTGATCCCGCCGACGTCGGGCAAGGTGCTGATCAATGGCGAAGACACCACCGGCCTGGACGAGGTGACCCTGCGCCGCAATATCGGCTATGTGATCCAGCAGATCGGCTTGTTCCCGAACATGACCATCGAGGAGAACATCGTGGTGGTGCCGAAGTTGCTCGGCTGGGACAAACAGAAATGCCACGACCGCGCCCGCGAGCTGATGAGCATGATCAAGCTCGAACCCAAGCAATACCTGCATCGCTATCCGCGTGAATTGTCGGGTGGCCAGCAGCAACGGATCGGCGTGATCCGCGCCCTGGCCGCCGAGGCACCGCTGTTGCTGATGGACGAGCCGTTTGGCGCGGTGGACCCGATCAACCGCGAGATGATCCAGAACGAGTTCTTCGAGATGCAACGGGCGCTGAACAAGACCGTGATCATGGTCAGCCACGACATCGACGAAGCCATCAAGCTCGCAGACAAGATCGCAATCTTCCGCGCCGGCAAACTCATTCAGTGCGATCACCCGGACACCTTGCTGGCGCACCCGGCCGATGAGTTCGTCAGCAACTTCGTTGGCCAGGACAGCACCCTCAAGCGGCTCTTACTGGTCAAGGCCGAGGACGCGGCGGACAACGCCCCGTCGGTCAGCCCCGAGACGCCGGTGGCCGAGGCGCTGGAGCTGATGGACGAACACGACCGGCGCTACGTGGTGGTCACCTGCGCCGAGAATAAGGCCCTGGGCTATGTACGCCGTCGCGACCTGCACCGCCAGAGCGGCACCTGTGGACAGTACCTGCGCGAGTTCAACGCCACCGCGGCCTACGACGAACACCTGCGGATCCTGCTGTCACGCATGTACGAATTCAACCGCTCTTGGCTGCCGGTGATGGATGCCGAGCGGGTGTTCCTCGGCGAGGTCACCCAGGAATCGATTGCCGAGTACCTCAGCTCCGGGCGCTCGCGTGGCGGCAAAACCCGTATCGTGTCGCCGGCGGAGATTGCGCAGGTTTGATGGACGCTTTCGCGAGCAAGCCCGCTCCCACATGGGATAGGCATCGGCCGACCAGTTTGTGGCTGAACGCAGACCACTGTGGGAGCGGGCTTGCTCGCGAATGGAGCACCACAAATTTCCCTGAAACGCCTCAATAACAGCTTCAGCGGGAACATCAATCTGTCACGCAGGTCGGTTACATCAGGAGCTGTCGCGTGCCGCACGACGAATGCGTGCAAAAACGCGACATTTTTAGTTGATCTCAGGCCCCTCACGCCCTAAAGTTCGCGCCGAACGTCCATGCTGGAAACGATCCATCCGGCTCAAGTACTGACGACGAGACAGCAAGGCCAAGGGAACACGCGTCCCATGGCCTTTTTGCTTTCGGCGACATGCCTTGGGAAGTAGGCGAACCAAAGTGGGGATACGGAGGACGTTCACGAAGGCTGCCAGCCTTCACACCCATTGATCCTGATGTTTGCCAGTAGGAGTCCCAACGTATGTCGATCCAGGTCGAAGATTATTTCGCGCGCGATACCTTTCAGAAAATGAAGGCGTTCGCCGACAAGCAGGAAACCCCGTTCGTGGTCATCGACACCGCGATGATCGCCCAGGCCTATGATGACCTGCGCGCCGGTTTCGAATTCGCCAAGGTCTACTACGCCGTCAAGGCCAACCCGGCGGTGGAAATCATCGACCTGCTCAAGGAAAAAGGCTCGAACTTCGACATCGCCTCGATCTATGAGCTGGACAAGGTCCTGAGCCGCGGCGTGCGCCCGGACCAGATCAGCTATGGCAACACGATCAAGAAATCCAAGGACATCCGCTACTTCTACGACAAGGGCGTGCGCTTGTACGCCACCGACTCCGAAGCCGACTTGCGTAACATCGCCAAAGCCGCACCGGGTTCGAAAGTCTACGTGCGCATCCTCACCGAAGGCTCGACCACCGCTGACTGGCCGCTGTCGCGCAAATTCGGCTGCCAGACCGACATGGCCATGGACCTGCTGATCCTGGCCCGCGACCTGGGCCTGGTGCCCTACGGCATCTCGTTCCACGTTGGCTCGCAACAACGCGACATCAGCGTCTGGGACGCGGCGATTGCCAAGGTCAAGGTGATCTTCGAGCGCCTGAAAGAAGAAGACGGCATCGAGCTGAAGCTGATCAATATGGGCGGCGGCTTCCCGGCCAACTACATCACCCGCACCAACAGTCTGGAAACCTACGCCGAGGAAATCATCCGCTTCCTCAAGGAAGACTTCGGCGACGACCTGCCGGAAATCATCCTCGAGCCGGGCCGTTCGCTGATCGCCAACGCCGGTATTCTGGTGAGCGAAGTGGTGCTGGTGGCGCGTAAATCCCGTACCGCCGTCGAGCGTTGGGTGTACACCGACGTGGGCAAGTTCTCCGGCCTGATCGAAACCATGGACGAAGCCATCAAGTTCCCGATCTGGACCGAGAAGAAAGGCGAGATGGAAGAAGTGGTCATCGCCGGCCCGACCTGCGACAGCGCCGACATCATGTACGAAAACTACAAGTACGGCCTGCCGCTGAACCTGGCGATCGGTGACCGTTTGTACTGGCTGTCGACCGGTGCCTACACCACCAGCTACAGCGCCGTGGAGTTCAACGGCTTCCCACCGCTGAAGTCGTTCTACGTGTAACGTAACCTGTCGCTAAAAAGGTCCATGACATCATGGACCTTTTTATTTGCGCAGCCAGGTTTCGAAATTCTCCAGCAACATCATGCACTGCTGAAGCTCCTTCATTACCGTGCTTAACTTCGAATTCAACTCTCCCAGCCGGACGGCATAGCTTGCGCGCCTGAGCTCCAGCACCACGCCCTCCATACGCTGATACAGATCCTGAGCCAGTAACCCCATCTGCGCGTTCAGCTTGTTGACAGCCTTGAATAACAAGGCGATATCCGCCTGATACTCCATCGCCCGGATCGATGCATCCCGAGAAGAATAAGCGATGTCCCAGACAGGCGTGGTAAGCGTCTCCTGGAATAACACCTGTGCCACGGTCGGTTGGGTGTGGCAACGACAGGAACGATGGGCCATGGCCCTCATGAACACCGCATCCAACCCGAACGACTCTTGATACAGCTCGTTGAATCGAAACACCCACTGCCTGATCGCGCTTCTGAGGTCGATGAAGCGCAAATGAAACTCATGGGTCAGGTCCTCTACCTTTGTTGGCGCCGCCAATAACCAGCGTTGCGAAGCGGCCAGACTGAACAATCTGAAATCCACCTGTTCGATCGGTTCTCTTCTGGAAGTCCGTGAGGTGATGCCGAGCGCCTCTTCGGTGTAAACCGCCAGCGCCGTGACCTCGTTTGCGAAGCGTATTTTGACTTCATTGACGTGCCCCCAAAGCGCCGAGAGATACTGCCCGTTGAACGAAGCGTTGTTCCACCGTGAATCCACCGCAAGCACGGCAAGTTGATGGCCGATTTTTTTTCGGCGCTCGAGCGCGACCGGTATGTTGTTCAGGATCGAGCGCAGGGAGCCAAGAAATTGAGCGTAACGATCCAGGGTTTTTCGCTGCGCCCCGGTAAACTCATAGTTGAATTGATTCATGATCTGCCTTGGCGATGGCAGAGGCCAGCGTCCTGTTTCGCAAGGAAACCGAACACCTGCTCCACCACCGCTTCACTAAGGGAAATGACCATTGCGCTCGGAATGGTTCCGTGTCTGGCCCTTTATGCAGCTTCTCCACGGATCGGCAGCAGGTAATTGACAATGCCCGGGATAAGCCCACAAGCGGTGCGCACGCGGTCCTCGACAGGCTGCGACTTGTCATGCTCGAAGGCCTGCGTGAACCGCTCAAAAGCTTCCACGATGTTCTCGAACGTTTTGACGTAATCCCAACGCCCGCCATCCAATAGATCGAGGCTCTGGACCAACTCCACTTTTCGCCCGATCAAGGTAATGTCCCTGGCATACGCTTCGGCCTCCAGCTGCAGTTGCCTGACCTGCTCCTGAAGCCTGTTCAACCCGGCGACCATGCTGAGATAAGAAATGCTTTCGGCAATGCCCGAGAGCGTTTTCTTCAGTGTCTCCATGGCCAGCAATGCAATCTGGACTTGAGGAGGCGCCATGCCCATTGCTATCAGACTGTCCACGGTCAATTGAGCCTGCTGACCGATTTTTTCCACGCCGCTTTTTTCAAGCAATCGAATCGCATCAGCAACCGACTTCATCTGCGCATTCAGTTCAACGCGCTTGGCCTCGGCCTTGTTTTTCTGTCCGTCGGCAAATGCCCGATCCTGTTCCAGGGTAACGATCCATTGCGCCGAGGCGTTCTGGTCGTAGCGAGTACTGAGGTCAATCCGGATTTTTTTCAGTTCATTGGTCTGCCCAGAGAGCTTTAGAAACACCCCTCGAAGCTCATCCTCCAATTCCTTGGACATTTCATATTTTTCATGGATGTCTTGCGAGCTTTCAAAATCCTCCTGAATTTCCTCAAGGTTACCGAGCGCTCGCCGCAATTCATAAATCGTTGTCTGGGCACGGCTACGCAGACCAAACGTCGTGCGGTCGATCACAAGCGCCAGACCGGTCATCCGCCCCACCACGCCGGGTAGATACTCATGCTGTTGAAAGAGCATCTGCGCCCGAACGCTGGCATTTTGAACAACCGAATTATGACCGCGCAACACTGCCATATCGAAAGTGGGATAATCGGAAACCTTCAACATCATTCGCCCCATCCTCCTTGAAATTAAATTATCCATTTCGTATTCCTTCTGGGCCTCTGCAAACACAGCGAGCAATGCATCGGAACTTGTTCTTATGGCAAACCAGGGACTGAACACCTTACGCACATTACGGATAAAAGCCCGCAAGCTCACGGCATTGTTTATCTTGTCCACTTCCTGCAGCGAAGAAGTGATATATAAACCGAGCGCCTCCCACACCAGCATCAGGTTCTGGGTTGCCACTTCCGCTTCAATGGTAACGGCACTCAGATCCTGCAGATCCCCTCGTACGCGATTCAAGGAACTCAGCGTCTGGTTCTTACTGGCCATTTTCTGGATGGCAATGTCTTGCGTTTCTTTCAACTGTTTACGTTTAGTGCGCACCTGCTCAGCCTTGACCCCCTGATAGATGCCCATGATCAACCCGCCCACATTCATCGTCGCGGCTGAAATGATCGCTTCCTTTACCATCTGATCGTATTGCTTATTGAGCTCGTCGATCTCTGCGGCCCGTAGGTCGATATCCTCCTGAAGCGCCTGAATGTCCTGCTTATAGGTATTCTCACTGACGGCTTTCAATCGCAGCTTGACTTCCGGCAAGACCTTTTCACGCAAATCGATGCCGAAGCGATCCAGCTCCAGCCTGACTTTTTCTGCCTTCGTTCGGCAGTCCCTCACATCCGCAAGCATGGAATCGAGGTAGTACCTGATCTCTGGAATATCCCCCGAAGGCAGCGTGATATCGGGAAGGCGGGGGTGTTTGAGCTTGAGCTGCAAATAGCCCTCCACCGTGTTGATTTCATGCTC
This sequence comes from Pseudomonas uvaldensis, assembly GCF_021271205.1. Classification (GTDB taxonomy): domain Bacteria; phylum Pseudomonadota; class Gammaproteobacteria; order Pseudomonadales; family Pseudomonadaceae; genus Aquipseudomonas; species Aquipseudomonas uvaldensis. The sequence goes on along the minus strand of NZ_JAIWKS010000003.1, from coordinate 132,918 downwards.
GTCGAGATACTTGGAAATCTCGCTATCCCGATAGACGTCTACAATCCCTTCGCCATTCTCGATGATTTTTCCAGCGAACAATTTCAGATGGGTGCCTGTCAGCATGATCTCCTGGCGTAAGGGCGCCCAACGCTTGGCATGGTCATATGTCATTGAAAATGTCCGCAGGAAATCCCTGGCCGTCAGCCCAAGCCCGCCCTCGTCTCCCGCGCCATAATTCAAGTATGCAACCACATCGTTGTATCGATAAGGCAGCGACAAGCCGAGAACTTCATACTTGCGCAAACTGATGATTTGTTCTTTGGTCAGTTGTATACCGGGATCTCGATTATACTCTGCCCCCTCCCCCAAGGAGGCCGCTACAAATACTTCGGGGGCTTGCGCCGCAGCGTCGACAATCCTGTCGTCCACATTGAATTCCATCACAGACTTCCTGTCTTCTAATTCACTCAAAAATATAATTTCGTCGAACGCCATCAACTGAGATAACACTTCACATAATGACCGATCGCGCAAAAAGACTCTAAGACACTTTCGCGTCCAGCCACCACTCTTCAAATATTAGAAAACGAGACAACCAGAACAACCTGCAAGCCACAGCAGGACAAACTACGCATGCGCAGTCATTACCAGACATTAAATGACAGTCCCTCTCAACTTAAAACACAAAACAGCGCCAAATCGACGACATCACTACTACTTCGCCAGTTGTCAATAACGCTGCCGATAAACAAGGGCCATGGCGCGAATCTCAGGATGGAGGGCTTCCTGCAACGATTCGCCACTCCAGACCCAACGCTACACCCTGGACGGCAACTACCAGTCCTTCGCGAGCACGCCCGCTCCCGCAGGATTCGCTACCCACTCCACTCAAGCCCCGGTCATGCACCTGGCAGGGGCTTTTTGTACGTATTTATGAATGCTTCTCGATAACACACGGCATAATGCGCGCCGTGATGAACAGTATTGATTGAACAAGGCGGGCGACGTGTTGAAGAAAACCCTGTTCCAGTTGCATTGGTTTTTCGGCATCAGCGCCGGGCTGGTGCTGGCGTTCATGGGCATTACCGGTGCGGCGGTATCGTTCCAGGACGAGATCCTGCGGGCGTTGAACCCACACGTGTTGACGGTCGAAAAACAACCGGCCGGCGTCCTGCCGCCCGCCGAGTTGGTGGAGCAGATCGAGGCCGCCTCGGGCAAAACCGTTGCCATGCTCTGGGTCGAGATCGACAGCGGCAACGCCGCACGGGCGATCTTCACCGCCCCGCCCGGTGAAAAACGCGGGGCGATACGTTACTTCAATCCGTACAACGGCCAGTTCGTGGGCGATGTGGTGGGCCAGGATTTCTTCGTCCTGCTGCTCAAGCTGCACCGCATCCTGGCCCTGGAAGACGTGGGTCGGCAAATCACCGGCGCTTGCACGCTGATTCTGGTGTTTTTCTGCCTGTCCGGCCTTTACCTGCGCTGGCCGCGCCAATGGAAAAACTGGCGCGCCTGGCTCACTCTCGATTGGGCGAAGAAAGGCCGCGGTTTCAACTGGGACCTGCATTCGGTGGCCGGCACTTGGTGCCTGGTGTTTTACCTGCTGGCGGCGTTGACCGGCCTGACCTGGTCCTACGAGTGGTACAACAAAGGCGTGACCCGCCTGCTGTCCGACTCGCCCAAGGACGAGCGGGTGCGCAACCGAGGCCCGGCGCCGGAAGGTCCGCCGCCGGTGGCCGACTACCGGGCCATGTGGAGCAGCATCTACAGCGCCGCCGGTCCGGACCTGTCTTCCTATAACGTGCGCATGCCACCCGTAGCCGGGCAACCGGCGACGGTGTTCTATCTGCTGAAGAACTCGCCTCATGACCGGGCACTGAACCAGCTCATGCTTGATCCGGCCACGGGCGCTATCAGCCGCCACAGCCGCTATAGCGACAAGAGCCTCAAGGCCCAGCTGTTGACCAGCGTCTATGCCTTGCACGTAGGCAGTTATTTCGGCCTGGTCGGGCGAATCCTCGTGACGGTTGCCGCACTGACCATGCCGTTGTTCTTCATCACCGGTTGGTTGCTGTACCTGGATCGCCGCCGCAAAAAACGCCAGGCCAGGCAGGCTCGCCAGGCGCTGGTCACCCGCCCCGGCGACGCGCCGGCCTGGTTGATCGGCTTCGCCAGCCAGAGCGGTTTCGCCGAGCAACTGGCCTGGCAGACCGCCGGCCAGCTCCAGGCCGCCGGCCTGCCTGTGAAGGTCCAGCCCTTGGCGGCTGTCAGCGAACAGGACCTGAGCCATTCCACCCACGCTCTGTTCGTGGTCAGCACCTTTGGCGACGGCGAAGGACCAGACAGCGCACGGGGGTTCGAACGCAAGGTGCTGGGTCGCACCCTGAGCCTGGAGCGTTTGCAATATGCAGTGCTGGGCCTGGGAGATCGGCAGTACGAAAACTTCTGCGGCTTCGCCCGGCGCCTGCACGCCTGGCTGGCCGAGCATGGCGGCAAGACGTTGTTCGCCCCCGTTGAAGTGGACAGCGGCGATCCTTATGCCCTGCGCCATTGGCAACAGCAACTGGCCGAACTCACCGGCCAGGCTCCGCTGGAGACCTGGAAAACCCCTAACTTCGAGAACTGGACATTGAGCCAGCGCACCTTGCTCAACCCCGACAGCAGCGGTTCGGGCGTGTACCTGCTGGGCCTCACCGCCCCTGGGCCCGGCAGCTGGCTGGCCGGTGATCTGGTGGAGGTCATGCCACGCAATGACTTGTGGGCCATCGAGCACTTTCTCGACGGCCTGGGCATCGCCGGCAACGCTCGCGTGCAGGTCGACGGTCTGCCTCAAAGCCTGGAACAAGCGTTGGCCAGCCGCCAGTTGCCGGAGAACCGTGCCCACCTGGTGGGCTTGCATGCCCAGGCGCTGCTGGATGCGTTGGCGCCCTTGGCGATTCGTGAATACTCCATCGCCTCGATCCCGGCCAATGGCGTGCTCGAACTGATCGTGCGCCAGGAGCGTCATGCCGACGGCAGCCTGGGTATCGGCTCCGGTTGGCTCACCGAGCACGCTCCGCTGGGCGGCAGCATCACGCTGCGGATACGCCGCAACAGCGGTTTCCATCTGCCGCCCCAAGGCGTGCCGATGATCCTGCTGGGCAACGGCACGGGCCTGGCGGGCCTGCGCAGCTTGCTCAAGGCCCGTGTCGCCCAAGGCATGCAGCGCAACTGGTTGCTGTATGGCGAACGTCAGCGCGAACACGACTTCCATTGCCGCGATGAGCTGCAAGAATGGGTGACTTCGGGCGACTTGGAACGCCTGGACCTGGCGTTTTCCCGGGACCAGGAACAGAAAGTCTACGTCCAGCATCGCCTTCTGGAATCCGCCCCGCTGCTCAAGCAATGGCTGGCCGACGGCGCGGTGATCTACGTTTGCGGCAGCCTGCAAGGCATGGCTTCAGGGGTGGATCAGGTGCTTCACAATGTGTTGGGCGCCGAAGAGGTGGAGCGGTTGATCGAGCAGGGGCGATACCGGCGGGACGTTTACTGATCTAAAGCCAACACCTTCCTTTGTGGGAGCGGGCTTGCTCGCGAAAGCGAAATGTCAGGCAACAAATCGCTGACTGACCCAACGTCTTCGCGAGCAAGCCCGCTCCCACAGGGCTAGATTTGCGGCAGGCATTCAGACCGGCTGCAACTTCTTCTCAAACACCGCCACGCCTGCAAGGTCCCGCAACACCACGCTCATCTCGCCACTCTGCCCGTCGATGTTCACCTCGCCAAAGAACTGGTACCCGGCAAACGGCGAGGTGTTCTGGGCCGGTGGGGCTTTCTGGAATACCACTTCGGGACCGAAGGTCTTGTCCAGGGCGTTGGGCCCGAAGCTGCCGGCATTCAACGGCCCGGCGACGAACTCCCAGAACGGTTCGAAATCCTGGAATGCAGCCTGTTCCGGATGATAGTGATGGGCGGCGCAGTAATGCACATCCGCGGTCAGCCAGACGTAGTTGCGTACCTGATGCTTGCGCAGGTACCCCAGCAGCTCGGCAATCTCCACTTCACGGCCCTGGGCCTCACCGGGATCGCCGTTGGCCACGGCCTCCCAGCGCGGGACGCCAGGGCTGACTTCGCCATCGGGCACACTCAGGCCGATGGGCATGTCGGCGGCGATGACTTTCCATTGGGCACGGGACTGCTTGAGCTCGCGCTTGAGCCAATTCAACTGTTCGCGGCCCAGGAAAGGTTTCGCCGCCCCCAGGTTGGCGTCATTGGCGCCGCGGTAGCTGCGCATGTCCAGCACGAACACGTCCAGCATCGGCCCATAACCGAGCTTGCGGTAGATCCGCCCACCGCCGTCGGCCTTTTGCAGGCGCATCGGCGCGTATTCCAGCCAGGCCTGCCGCGCCCGGCCTACCAGGCTTTGGATATCCTTGGTCTGGTAGCGCTCGTCCAGTTGTTTGCCCGGCGACCAGTTGTTGACCACTTCGTGGTCGTCCCACTGCCAGATCTGCGGCACCTCGGCGTTGAAACGCCGCACGTTTTCATCCATCAGGTTATAGCGATAGTTACCGCGATACTCATCCAGGGTCTCGGCGACCTTGCTCTTGGCTTCGGTGGTCAGATTGCGCCAGACACGGCCGCCTTCGACGGTGATCTGCGCGGGCACCGGGCCGTCGGCGTAGATGGTGTCACCGCTGTGGATGAAGAAGTCCGGCATGCGCAAGCGCATGGCTTCGTAGATGCGCATACCGCCGATGTCCGGGTTGATCCCGAACCCCTGGCCGACGGTGTCGCCACTCCAGACAAAACGGATGTTGCGTCTGAATTGCGGCACGCTGCGCAGGTGACCGAACCAAGGCTCGCTGGCGACTCCGGTTCGGGCATCCTCGAAACGCACGCGGTAGAAAATCGCCTGGTCGCGCGGCAACCCGGTCAGCTCGACCCGGGCGGTGAAATCGCTGCGGCTGTCGGCCAAGGGCGAGACAAACCGCCGGGGGTTGTGGAAACGGCTGCGGGTGTCCCACTCCACCACCATCCGCGCCGGACGGTCGCAGCGACTCCAGATCATCGCCCGATCGCCCCTCAAGTCGCCTGACTGCACGCCATCGGTGAGCACCGGACGATCCTTCACCGAGGCAATCACCGCCGGTGCCAACCCCGGCAACAACAACCCCGCCCCCACGGCTTGCATGACACGACGACGGCTCGGATCGAATTCGCTCATGGTGCTCTCCCTGAAATGGGGAAACTAAACCATGGCTGTGTTAATCGGGTGTGACAGGTTTTTTGAACGCTGCAAAACAAAAGGTGGGAGCGGGCTTGCTCGCGAAGGCGCTGGGTCAGGCAACATTTTCATCGACTGACCCCGCGCTTTCGCGGGCAAGCCCGCTCCCACATCGGGATGCGGTGTGGTTTTGATCAAGCCTTGGCCGGTTCCAACGCCATCTCCACCGCTTCCGGCCGCTTGAGCAGCGCATACGCCACGCCGGTCAGCAGACTTCCCGCCACGATCGCCAGCAGGTACAACAGCGCATGGTTGATGGCATTGGGGATCAGCATCACGAACAGGCCGCCATGGGGCGCCATGAGTTTGCAGCCGAAGTACATCGACAGCGCACCGGTCAGCGCGCCGCCGGCGATGCTGGCGGGGATCACCCGCAGCGGGTCCTTGGCGGCGAAGGGAATAGCGCCTTCGGAGATGAAGCACAGCCCCAGCACCAGGGCCGCCTTGCCGGCCTCGCGCTCGGTCTGGGCGAATTTGCGGCGGGCGATGAACGTCGCGATGCCCAGGCCAATCGGCGGCACCATGCCGGCGGCCATGGTCGCGGCCATCGGTGCATAACTCTGCGAAGCCAACAGGCCCACCGAAAACGCATAGGCTGCCTTGTTGATCGGCCCGCCAAGGTCGACGCACATCATCGCCCCCAGCAACACACCCAGCAGAATCGCGTTGGTGGTGCCCATGCTGTCGAGGAAATGAGTCAGGCCTTCCAGCATGCCCGCCACCGGTTTGCCCACCACATAAATCATCACCAATCCGGTAAACAGGCTCGCCAGCAACGGAATGATCAGGATCGGCTTGAGGGCTTCCAGGCTCTGGGGCAGGCGGGCATAACGGTTGATCGCCTTGGCCACATAGCCGGCCAGGAAACCGGCGATGATGCCACCGATGAAGCCGGCGCCGAGGGTACTCGCCAGCATCCCGCCGATCATCCCCGGTGCCAGGCCCGGCCGGTCAGCGATGGAATAGGCGATGTAACCGGCCAGCAACGGCACCATCAATTTGAAGGCGGTGTCACCGCCGATCTGCATCAACGCTGCCGCCAGCGTGCCGGGCTCCTTGAACGCGGTAATGCCGAACACAAAGGACAACGCGATCAACAAACCACCCGCCACCACCATGGGCAGCATGAACGACACGCCAGTCAACAAGTGCTTGTAGACGCCGGTCTTCTCCGACTTCGCCGGTTCTGTACTGGCGTTCGAGGCGCTTTCCTGGCGGCCTTCGGCCAGGGCTTTTTTCAGCGTGGCTTCGGGCTGCTTCAGGGCGATACCGGTGCCGCAGCGGTAAATCTTCTTTCCGGCAAAACGCTCCGTAGCGACCTCGATGTCGGTGGCCAGCAGCACCACGTCCGCATCCGCGATGGCCTGAGGGCTCAACGGATTGCGTGCCCCCACCGACCCCTGGGTTTCAACTTGCAGGTCATAACCCAATTTCGTCGCGGCTTGTTGCAAGGCTTCGGCGGCCATGAAGGTATGGGCGACACCGGTCGGGCAAGCGGTGATGGCGACGATGCGTGGGGCGCTCTCGCTCGATACCGCAGGAGCTTCTTCCAGGACATCCGTTTCACGTAGCACCTGGGCTTCTTCGGCACCGCGCCGCAACACCGAGTCGACGTCCTGCAATGCCTGGGACGGGGTGCTGCGGAACAGGCGTTTGCCGACGAACCGCGACAAATCCACCGGGCCGCTGGCAACCAGCAGGACCCATTCGGCCGCTTCAAGGGTAGCCGCCGACAATTGGCGTTCCGGATGGGCCGCATCGTGGACTTCGACGCTGGTGCTCCATCCCTGGCGCTGGGCCGCCGCGTCCAGCAGGCGGGCGCACAACACACTGGTGACCATGCCGTTCGGGCAGGCCGTCACAATGGCTAATTTCATTCTTGCGAACCCTCTTATTGTTCTGTCAGGGAGCGCACGCGCACGCCCTGTTCAAGCGACGCCAGCAACGCGGTGTCGTGGATGCCAAAACCGATCTGTGTAACAGCCATGGCGGCGATGGCCGTTGCGGTACGCAGGGTCTGCTCCGGAGTGTGGACTCCGAGCAGGCCATGCAGCATGCCCGCCAGCAGTGAGTCCCCGGCGCCCACGGTGCTGGCAACGGTGACCTTGGGCGGCGAAGCGTGCAGCGCCGAACCGCCACTGAACCAGTTCACACCCTCGGCACCGTGGGAAATCACCACATGTTCGACGCCCTCGGTGTGCAGCCGTTGGGCCGCGTGTGCCTGGGCCCGCTCCGTCACCACCTCGCAGCCCAGCGCATCGGCCAGCTCTTCAGTGTTCGGCTTGATCAGCCAGGGGCCGGCCGCCAGCGCGACGCGCAACGCTTCGCCGCTGGTGTCGAGGGCCACTTTCAGGCCGAGGCTTTTCAAGCGCGTGACCAGTCCCTGCAACCATTGTGGACTGACCCCTCGGGGCAAACTGCCCGCCACCACCACGACATCGTGCTCCGGGGCGATCTGGTCCAGTCGCGCCAGCAAGGCTTGTTGCGCGGCCTCGTCGACCATCGGGCCGGGACCATTGAGATCGGTGATGCGTCCATCTTGCTCGGCCAACTTGATGTTGCTACGGGTTTCACCGGGCACCCGGATAAAGGCATCGACGAAACCGCGCTGGGCGAACAGCGTCTCGAACGCCTGGGCGTTGTCTTCGCCGAGAAAACCGCTGACGGTCAGCGTATGCCCCAGGTCGGCCAGGACCTGGGCCACGTTCACGCCTTTACCGGCGGCGTGGCTGTGCATGGCATCGCTGCGGTTGACCTGGCCGGGTTCCAGGCGCACGAGTTCCACCGTGAGGTCGAGCGCCGGGTTGAGGGTCAGGGTAAGAATCTTCGCCATTACAGCGCCTCCACTAATGCGCGCACGTCATTGGCGCTACCCACAGCCAGCGCCTCCTGGGCGAGGGCCTTGGCCTGTTCGAGGGTCAGTTCGCGTACCCGTGCCTTGACCTCGGCGATGCTGCGGGCCGACACGCTCAGTTCATCCACACCCAAGCCTACCAGCACCGGCACCGCCAGCGGGTCGGCCGCCAGCTCACCGCACACACCGACCCACTTGCCATGGGCATGGGCGGCGCGCACGGTGATGTCGATCAGTTGCAACACCGCCGGATGCAGGCCATCGGCCTGGGCCGAAAGGCTTGGGTGACCACGATCGATGGCCAAGGTGTATTGGGTCAGGTCGTTGGTACCGACACTGAAGAAATCAACTTCCTTGGCCAGCACCGGCGCCAGCAACGCGGCGGACGGCACTTCGATCATGATCCCCAGTTGCAGGTCCGCCACGGGGATTTCCTGGCGCAAACGCTCGGTCATGTCCCGGGCCTGGCGCCACTCCTCGACGCTGCCGACCATGGGGAACATGATCCGCAACGGACGGTTGTCCGCCGAACGCAGCAAGGCACGCAGTTGCGCTTCCATGATCTGCGGGCGTTGCAGGGTCAGACGAATGCCGCGCACGCCGAGGAAAGGGTTTTCTTCCTTGGCGATCGGCCAATATGGCAGCGGTTTGTCGCCCCCCACGTCGAGGGTGCGCACCACCAGCGGCCGACCGGCCAGGCCATCGAGCACCTTGCGGTATTCGGCTTCCTGGATGGCTTCGTCCGGTGCCTGGGTGTGGGCCATGAAAATCAGTTCGGTGCGCAACAGGCCGATGCCTTCGGCGCCCTGCTCCACCGCGCTGGCGACGCCGGCGCTTTCGCCGATGTTGGCGAACACCTCCACCGGATGGCCGTCGCGGGTCAGGGCGGGTTGGTGACGCTGTTCGGCAGCGATCTTGAGACGCTGCTCGCGGGTGTCCCGTTCTTCGGCGGCCCGTTGCAGGGTGGCTGCGTCCGGGTCCACGTGCAGGCGACCGCGCTGGCCGTCGAGCAGCAGCGACGTACCCGGTGCCAGCAGCAGCACCGCCTCCCCGGCGCCCACCAGCGCCGGGATACCCAGGGCTCGGGCGACAATCGCACTGTGGGCGGTGGCGCCGCCGCGCGCCGTCAGAATCCCCGCCACACGGGTCGGGTCCAGACGCGCCACATCGGACGGGCCGACCTCGTCCATCACCAGGATGTACGGTTGATCGGGTTCGTTCGGCGTTTCGACGCCACACAATTGCGCCAGCACCCGGCGGCCCACGTCCCGCAGGTCGGCGGCACGTTCGGCGAGCAGTGCGTCCTGCAAGGCTTCCTGTTCTTTCGCGGCGGCTTCGATCACGCCCATCCACGCCGCTTGCGCGCTCTCACCCAGCTTCAAACGGGTGTCGACTTCATCGGTCAGCTCCGGATCGTCGAGCATTTCCTGGTGGGTCACGAAGATTTCGCGGATGGCCTTGGCCTTGGCGCGCTCGATCAGCCCTTCGATATCACGGCGCACTTGATTCAAGGCGTTTTGCAGGCGCTCGCGCTCGATGGCCGCCGACTCGCCGCGCAGCGGATAATCGATGGCCTGCTGGACCTGGACGTGGGCCGGCCCGATGGCAATGCCGGGAGCGGCTGGCACCGCCTGGATCACGCTGCCGGACTCAGGCGCCAGGACAACGGTCGCCACTTCGGCCAGGGTGGACTCCTGCGGAGCACTGGGCGCAGGCAACGGTTCAACGTCTTCGCCAAGGCCTTCCTCGATGGCGGCCAGCAGGGCCGGCAACGCATCGGCGGCAATGGTCGGTTCAGCGATGAACTCCAGCACCTGACCACGACGGGCCCCCAGGCTCAGCAACTTGCTCAGGCTTTTAGCCGACACCGCGCTGTCCTGGCCGTCGACGATGCGCACACGAATCTCGCCTTCGAAGCTTTTCGCCAGTTGCGCCAGAATCTTCGCCGGACGGGCATGCAGACCATGGGCGTTGGCCAGACCGATGCGGGCGCTGGGCCAGTCGGCGGGCAGTTCACCGCCCAGCACTTCCAGCACCTTGCGGCTGCTGGTGGCGCGGCCCAGTTCGTGGCCGCGGCCTTCGATCAGCAAGGCACAGAGCCGTTCCAGCAAGGCCTGGTGAGCCTCGCCAAGGCTGGCGAGACAGAACAGACCGCTCAGGGGCTGGCCCAGATAACGGATGGGCTTGTCCGGCGTCACGAACGCCAGGCCCGGACGCTTGACGGTCTGCTCACTGTGCAGCCACCACAAGCCGTCCCCCAGGGGCAGCGCGTCAACCTGCTGCAAGACGCCGGCGAACCCGTTGCTCACGCAATCGGCCTGACGCAGCAGCCGGGCGCCACGCCAGACCAGCTCTTCGAAATCGTCGGCCGATACGCCCAGACCGATCATCTGCGCGTCCAGGGCCAACTCCTGTGGTGCGCCTTGCAGCAATTTCAACAACGCCTCGGCGGAACTGGCACGCCGCAGGGCCTGGCCCAGATCGGTCTCGCCAAGGGCACGGGTCAACAGTTGCAGAAGACGCAGATGCTCGTCGGATTTGGCCGCGATACCGATCGCCAGGTAAACGATTTGACCATCGCCCCAATCCACGCCGTCGGGGAACTGCAACAAGCGCACGCCAGTCGCATGAACCAGGTCGCGGGTTTCAGGAGTACCGTGGGGAATGGCGATACCTTGGCCAAGAAAGGTCGAGCCCTGCGCTTCGCGGGCCTGCAAGCCGGCGAGATACCCCTCGGCCACCAGGCCATCGGCAACCAGTTTGTCAGCGAGCAATTGCAGCGCGGCGGCTTTATCCACAGCCGTCTGGGCCATGGAAATCTGCTCTGGATTGAGCTCGAGCATGCTTTCTCCTTTTTGGCGTCGGAGGGCGCCAGGTATTGTTTTGAATGACAGCTTAGCGTTACAGGATGGCTTTTGGCGGTATCGCGGCAGAACGGCCAAAAAAGCCTACTAAGCTAGAAAATACGCTTGCTGAAACGTTTAATCTAGAAAGAATGGCACGTTACTCGATAATCTTTCATCCTTGAAGTGCAACTTGTCGAAAGCGTCTGTCACGCTGAATCGGGTAGGATGGCTGCTCATTGTCGCGGCAACCTCGAAAACACAAGGAAAACCGGGTTGAAACTCAGTGATATCGCCCAGTTGGCCGGTGTGTCCGTCACCACCGCCAGCTACGTCATCAACGGCAAGGCCGAACAGCAACGCATCAGCAACGCGACTGTCGAACGGGTCCGTGCGGTGGTCGAGGAACATGGCTTCACGCCCAACCCCCAGGCCGCCGGGCTGCGCAGTCGGCACACCCGTACGCTGGGCTTCATCCTGCCGGATCTGGAGAACCCCAGTTACGCACGCATCGCCAAGTTGCTGGAACAGGGCGCCCGGGCGCAGGGCTATCAATTGCTGATCGCCAGCTCCGACGACGCGCCCGACAGCGAGCGGCAGCTCTTGCAACTGTTCCGCGCCCGCCGCTGCGATGCGCTGATCGTTGCCAGTTGCCTGCCGGCAGGCGATGACAGTTATCACCAGTTGCAGGCCAAGGGTATTCCGATTATCGCCATTGACCGGGTGATGGAACCCGCCCGCTTCTGCTCGGTGATCAGCGACGATCGCCAGGCCAGTCTGCAACTGACCCGCAGCCTGCTGGAGACCCAACCCCGGCAAATCGCCCTGATCGGCGCCCGCCCCGAACTGAGCATCAGCCAGGAACGGGCCGCGGGTTTCCGTGAAGCCTTGACGGGGTTTGACGGCCAGGTGTTGATCGAACAGGGCGAATCGTTCAGCCGCGAATGCGGTCGCCAATTGATGGAAGAGATGCTCGAGCGCCTGGGTCACCTGCCCGATGCGCTGATCACCACCTCTTATGTACTGCTGCAAGGGGTGTTCGACGCCCTGCACGACTTTCCGCTCAAATCCCGCCCCTTACGCCTGGGCACGTTTGGCGACACGCAACTGTTGGACTTCCTGCCGTTGCCGGTCAACGCCATGTCCCAGCAGCACCAACTGATCGCCGACAAAGCGCTGGAGCTGGCCCTGGCGGCCATCGAGAACGATCAGTACCAACCCGGCGTGCAGGCCATCGCGCGGACATTCAAGCAGCGCATCCATCCAGGCTGACCATGGAACTGATCGACACCCACACCCACCTGGACTTTCCCGACTTCGACGCGGACCGCCCGGCACTGCTGGCCGAAAGCCGTGCCCTGGGGGTTCGCCAGATGGTGGTGCTGGGGGTGTATCGAGACAACTGGCAGCGTGTCTGGGACCTGGTGCAGAGCGACCCGGATCTGCATGCCGCGCTGGGCCTGCATCCGGTGTACCTCGATCAGCATCGCGCCGACGATCCCACGCAATTGCGGGACTGGCTGAACCGCCTGGCCGGGCATCGGCAACTGTGTGCGGTGGGGGAAATCGGCCTGGATTACTACATCCAAACCCTGGACCGCGAGCGCCAGCAAACGCTGTTCGAAGCGCAACTGCACCTGGCGGCAGAGTTCGAGCTGCCGGCACTGATCCACGTACGCCGCAGCCATGCGGCGGTGATCGCGACCCTCAAACGCATCGAACTCAAACGCGCCGGGATCATCCATGCCTTCGCCGGCAGTTTTGAAGAAGCCCGCGAATACATCAAGCTCGGCTTCAAGCTCGGCTTGGGCGGCGCCGCGACCTGGCCCCAGGCCCTGCGCATGCACCGGGTATTGGCGAAGCTGCCCCTCGACGCCGTGGTGCTGGAAACCGACTCACCGGACATGGCCCCGGCGATGTTTGCGGGCCAGCGCAACAGCCCAGCGCATCTGCCGGCCATTTGCGAGGCATTGGCGCGGATTATGTCAGTGGGTCCTGAGCGGCTGGCCGAGGCCAGCACAGCCAACGCCCGCCAATTATTCGGTTGGTAAAAAATCGGTGGGAGCGAGCCTGCTCGCGATTGCGGTCTGTCATTCAACATTTGCATCGACTGACTCACCGCCTTCGCGAGCAAGCCCGCTCCCACAATGGGCCGGTGTATGCCTTCAAGAGCCGTGTCGAGCCATAGGCCGCGCCGCGGCTTTTGATCCACCCGCCCCTTCGGAAGGCTGAGCGCAGGCGTTCATCAGGGGGATGGCGCGCAGCGCCGTTCGACGCCGTCGAACCCATCGAGTGGAGGTCAAGCGCAGCGGACCGGAGCCGATGCCCCCTGATGAATGCCGGAGCGAAGGAACCCCGAGCCTTGGCGAGGGGCCGTACGCTGGGGCGGAGCGTTCTTTGCTTATTTTCTTTCTGGGCCGGCATTCCGGGCGTCTGAAAGAAAGTAAGTCGCCGTAAGGGCGAAACCATAGGTGGCCGTCACCGAAGTAACGGATATACCCCCGGTCAATCATCAGTCCGCTATCGCGAGCCTGCTCGCTCCCACACTGGAACAGCTACACCCGAAACGCATTGATCAACTGCTTGAGCCGCACCACCTGGGCGGACAGTTCCCGGCTGGCGTTTTCCGTCTGGTGCGCGCCTTCGGCGGTGCGTTCGCCGGCGCGGTTGATTTCGACGATGTTCTGGTCGATGTCGTGGGCCACGGCTGTCTGCTGCTCTACGGCGGCAGCGATCTGCTGGTTCTGGTCGACAATCATTCCGACGGCACCGAGGATATTTTCCAGCGCCTGTTGGACCTTTTCCGACTGCCCCACCGTGCCGCTGGCCATTTCATGACTGGTCCCCATCGCCCTGACGGCAGCGCCTACACCGCCGTGTAGCCGACTGATCATCGCTTCGATTTCTTCGGTCGATTGCTGGGTCCGCTTGGCCAGTGTCCGCACCTCATCCGCCACCACGGCAAAGCCACGGCCCTGTTCGCCCGCCCGAGCTGCTTCGATGGCGGCGTTGAGGGCCAACAGGTTGGTCTGTTCGGCGATGCTCTTGATCACGTCCAGCACGCGGCTGATGGACTGACTGTCGGTCGCCAATTGATTGATCACCTGAACCGACTGGTCGATCTCACTGGCCAGCCGGGCGATGCTGCCTTGCTGGGATTCCACCAGCCCACGGCCACTGAGGGTTTCGTCGTTCACGCTGTGGGCGCTGCTGACTGCGGCGGCCGCGCTGCGAGCCACTTCCTGGGCGGTAGCGGACATCTGGTTCATCGCCGTGGCCACCAGCTCAATCTGGCTGCGTTGGCCGGCAACCGCCTGGTTGCTCTGCGCCGATACCGTTTCCACTTGTCCGGCCTGACGCTCAACCTCAGCGACGGTGCGACCAACCTGCTCGATCAGGTCATGAATCTTCGCGACCGTACCGTTGAACACCTCGCCCAACTCACCCAATTCATCCTTGCTGCGGGCCACGAAATTGACCGTCATGTCCCCCGCCGCCACTTTGTCCATCATTTGCCCCAAGTGTTGCAAGGTAGTGCGGGTCGAGGCATAGAAGCCGGCATACAAATAGAAAATCAGCAAAAACACCGCCGCCAGCGCCACGGCTTGCATCACCATGTGGCTGCGGTTCTGTTCCAGGCGGTGTTGCAACTGGACGCCAAGGAACCCCTGAGTCGCCTCGTTCAACCGGTAAGTCTGCTCCATCAATCCGCTGACCTGATCGTAGAAGGCCGGCCAGGGTGCATCGAGGGTATCAGCCATCACCACCTGCTCTTCGATCAGCTCCGCCGCCTTCTTGAGGGTGTTCTTGCTGGCCCCTGCAGGCTCGGCCAGCGCTTGTCCCGCCGCCCGACTCGAGCCCAGGGCGTCCTGTAACTTCAGGTCGTATTCGCCCTGGAGCTTTTCGATCTGCACCAGCAATTCGTCGAACCGGGTGCTGGACGCCGAATTAAGGAACCCAAGCCCCAACGACGAAGCACCCAGCGCGCGACCTTCGCCCAGGACTTGGGTCACGTTAGGGGTCACGGCGGTGATCAACTCGCTGAGCTGGCGGATATCGCCCTGACCGTCACGACTCAGGCCTGCCTGGCTGGCGATGATCTGGCTGAACATCTGCGCGCTGTTGAGCAGCTTGCCGATCAGGGCACTTTTACTCTGCAGGGAGCTTTCGGCCTGCTGGGCTTTGAATGCAGCGATCATTTCGTCGCGCTTGGCATCGAAGGCCGCCACGTGCTCGGGCTCCACGGCCATGGCAGTCATGCCTTGCAGGCGCGCGAGGACTTGTTGCTCGAGCGTGCCGATCTTTGCTTCCACATCGCCGGCCTTGCCGGACTGGCCCAGGCTGGCATTGATTTGCACCAGGTTATTCAGGGTTTCCAGATCGCGGCGCAGGGCCAGGCTGCTGCCCAGCAGGTCGAGGCTCTGCAATTCCACTTGGGTGCCCTGGAATTCACGGTAGGAGTCACGCACCAGAAAAAAGTTGGTCACCAGCATCGGCAGCAGGAACAGCACACTGATCAGGCTGAACTTCATGCCAAAGCTCAGGCGGTTCATCAGGGCGACGGCGGGCCAGAGCAAACTCTTCACAAGGAAGCCTCCCGGTAGTGTTTTTATTCTTATGGTCGCGCGCACAGAGACAGCAGAAAGCCACTACTCGTGGCGCTGTCCCTGTATAGCCTAAATCGAAGGGGAGATTTGTAACTTAAGGTTAACGAGGCCGACCTGAGCCATCGTTCAGGCCAGCACGGTCCACAACGCGAACCCGGCGTACCAAAGCACTGCCGCACGCAACAGCAGCTCCCAGAGTCGATCCAGGCTGTTGATGCCGTCCGGCCCGGCCACGGGTTGGGAAATCTCTCCTGCGGCGAGACCCACCTTATCGATCAGCTGGGCGGCACTGATGTTCCAGTTCAGCAATTCATGCAGCATGATCCGGCTGACCGCCACAAAGTTGCCCACCAGGGCGAAACTGGCCGCCAACAGCCGCACCGGTACCCAGTCGAATGCATGGCGCAGTTGTGCCGCCCGCTCGGCTACGCCGGGGTTCTGGCTGTGTCCGGCGGCCAGCGCCAGCAGGCGATAGCTCAGGGCCGCCACCGGACCCAGCAGGAAGTACCAGAAAATCACCGCGAAGAAGCTCTGGTAGGCTTGCCACAACAGATGCCCCTGGACGCGATCCAGCAGTTGCTCGCCCGTGTCCGCCTCGATAGCCAGATCACGCTTGGCCACATGGGTCGCTGCTTGCAGGTCTTCACGCCGCCAGGCATCGCGAAACGGCCCCAGGTCGGCCAGCAGATCCCCCCGCCCCAGACTGTAGATCACCACCAGCAAGTGTACCGGTAGGGCCAGCAGACCATAGGCCACCGGTTCCAGCACCCACAACAATAACGCCAGCACTGCGACGGGGAGCACGACCATCACGCTCAACACCAGCCAAGGCCGATTGACCCAACGCGGGCTTGCCTCGAGCCTGTTCAACTCCCGCAGCCACCCGCCGTCGCGCTGGATACGCTGGCGCAAGGCCGAGAACTTCTCGATCCAGATGGCCAGCAGCAATACCAGAAAACTCATTGTCCTTTTCCTTCTGTCAGCGCCCCTGTCAGAGCCCCGCGATAGCGCGTCCAGTCGAATGCCGGACCCGGATCGGTCTTGCGCCCCGGAGCGATGTCGCTGTGCCCGCAAATGCGCTCCACGGTGATCGAGCTGAACGCGAACTGCAACTGCCGCGTCAGGTCTACCAGGACGGCATATTGCGCGTCGGTGTAGGGCAGATCGTCGGTACCTTCCAACTCGATGCCAATGGAAAAATCGTTACAGGTCTCCCGGCCTTCGAAGCACGAAACCCCGGCGTGCCATGCCCGCTCCAGGCAGGAGACAAATTGGGTGACGACGCCGTCCCGCTCGATCAGGAAATGCGCGGACACGCGCAGCTCGGCGATACCTTCAAAGTAGGGGTGTTCCGTGACATCCAGACGGTTCTGGAAGAATTCCTGGACCTTGCCCGTGGCGAACTGGGCCGGTGGAAGGCTGATGTTATGGATCACCAGCAGGGAGATCTCGCCCTCGGGGCGCGCATTGAAGTTGGGCGAGGGGCAATGACGCACGCCTTCGCACCACCCGCTCACGGGGTCCAGCTGCATACAGGTTCCTTCGATGACGACGATGAATACCGTCAGTATGCCGTGATCGGTCCGGACTATGCGATCACTTGCCGCGATTGAGTTGCCGCAGATTACCCAGCACCGACTCCAGGGCCCGGTCGAACAACAAGGTGTCGTCCAATACCCGCGCCGCGCCACGGCGGAACTCCAGCGCCAGGCTGGTACGGCTGTGCTCCTGCACCTTGAGACCGGTGCGGTTGACGAACACGTATTTGCCGGTGCTTTCGATAATCGCCGCCAGCTTGCAGCGCAAGCTGTTTTCCTCATCTTCCTGGAACTCGACCCAGCTTCCCAGGCGCAACTGGTCGACCTGAAGCAGGCCCACGTCATCGGCCGGCAAGCGCACCGCCATGTTGTCGGCAGGTGCCTTGTGCGCGGGACGCAGGACAATTTTCTCCGAAACCTCGACCATGACTGGCGAGTCGGACGACCGGGCTTGTTCCGTCGCCTGGCCCATACGCTGCAGGGCCTGCACATGCAGGACTTCCAGCTCACTGAAAAATTCGCTGGTAGCGAACGGGTCGAAAGCCGAACGGCTCAACCCTTCGCGCAACGCCTTGAGCAACTCCGGCACCATGGCCAACAGCCGCAGGCCTGCGTCGGGTTCATCGTGACTCTGAACGCTCCAGATCAACTGTTCCAGGGTCAGAACGTCGGCCCGCCACTCCTGCGAATCCTCGCCGTGCTTGAAACCTGTCAGCAACAGCACCTGGCTCCAGGCTTGTTGCACAAACTCCACCACCGCCTGAGGCAGCGTCTTGCCGAGCATCACCTGGTTCAACGCGCCCTCGACCCGTTGACGCGCCAGTTCGGCCTTGGCCCGCCCTTCTTCCGCGTCTCGGATGCGCTGTTCGAGCAGCTCGCAGCGGCGTCGCTCATCGCTGGTGAAGGCCAGAAAATCCGCCAGCACTTCGGAGAAAATCGCCGGATCATCGACGAAATCATTCAACAGACGCTGCACAACCTGTTCGATGCGCAAGTAAAGGCTGTCACGCTGATGATCGTCGCAGGCGCCCCAGCCCATGGCCGCGGCGGCGATTTCATTGAGCAGACGCCGGGCCGGATGGTTGCCTCGGCTGAAGAAACTCTTGTCCTGCACCGCCACCTTGAGCATCGGGATTTGCAGGCGACCGATCAGCGCCTTGAGGGAGTCCGGCAGATTATGGTCATCGAGGATGAATTCGAACATCATCGCGATCAGGTTGATCACGTCTTCATCGGCACCTTCGACGACCCGCGATTTGCCGCTCTTGACACTGACGCGGGTCAGCAGTTGTTCAAGCTGGCTGCGCAGATCGAATTCGTCCTGCTGGGTGGGCGCCGGCACGTACTGCTGCAAATGAGAGAGCAGCCGCAGCAGGTCACGGGTCGAAATCGGCTGGGCGGGCGCGCTGGGCTCCAGGGTCGGCGCGACGCTGCCGCGCACCTGCATCAACAGCTTCTGCAACGCAGCGAATACTTCCTGCACGCTGTCATCGACGTCGGCGGCGCTCGGCCTGGCCGTTCTCTCTGGCACGGCTTGGGGAGTATCGTCGATGCGATCCGAGGCACGTCGAGACGGCGAAATCTTGAGGTCCGGCAAGATGCCTGTGGCAGCCAGCAATTGATTGGCCTCGGCATAGAACCGGTCGCACTCGCTGAGCACATAACGCTCGAACAGCTTGAGCAGGATCAGCTTGACCTTGATCTCCACTCCCAGGTTGCGGCCGGCCTGCAGGAAATTTTCGCACAACAGTGCCGGGCTCAAGGGATTCTGGGCGTTGGTCATCGGCCGAGCCAGCAACGCGCTGAGCCGGGCCGTCAGCTGATCGAGCGACGCCCCATCGCGGCCAAGCACGCGGGTGACCATGGCCTCCACTGCCAGATGGCGCTCCAGGTCGTCGTGGCTCGACTGGATCTGAGGGCCGGCCACAGCGGGAGCCAGCGTTGCCTGGGTCACGTCGTACTGGGCGAGCCTGACGAACGCTTCGAAAAACTGATCAATGAACTCGCGCTCGATGCTCTTGCGTTTGAGCCGCACGTCCCGCATGGCTTCGAAGAACAGGTTCTGCTCGACATCGTTACGCGCCCGGTCGGCCATTTCGAACAGGGTGTCGTCGGCGTTATCGAACAGTTCCTGCAGACCCAGGCGCAACTGCTGGGCAGCCTTGTCGCGAACCTGAAGCAGAATGACAGGCAAACGGGCGAGCGGCGAACGGTTCGCCTGATCGGTAGAAACCTTGTGCAAGGGCACTACATTCCCGTCGTTGTGCATCCTGGCCTCCTGAAACGGTGTTCTTCGGTTGGCAACGTCAAAGCCATGACGTCAATCGAAAGGCGGATTATCTGGTAAAAGAACCCCGTCGCACCAGAGGACTCTGTGACCCAGCTCGAAATACATCGCAATAAGTGACCGGGAAATCGGGAAAATGTTGCGTGGAGCCGACCAAATGCAGGCCAACCGGCTCGGACGACATGACGGGCACATCCGCCGTCGGGAAGGAACAATGCTTGTGGGACAGGGCGCTGGCCCTATAATCGGGCCACTTTGTTTGTGGAGCCCGCTATGCCGAACCTACGTCTCGCCGACCTGACCGCTGAAATCGAAGCCAATGTGCGCCGTGCGTTACTCGAAGACATCGGCGGCGGCGATATCACCGCGCAATTGATCCCCGCCGAACGCCTGGCCAAGGCCACCATCATTACCCGCGAGTCGGCGATCATCAGCGGCACCGCCTGGGTCGATGCAGTCTTCCGGCAACTGGACCCACGCGTCGCGGTACATTGGCAAGTGCGCGACGGCGACCGGGTCAGCCCCGATCAAGCGCTATTCCATCTCGAAGGCCCGGCCCGCTCATTGCTGACCGGCGAACGCAGTGCGCTGAACTTCCTGCAAATGCTCTCGGGCGTCGCCACCCGTGCTCGCTACCTGGCCGATTTCGTCGCCGATACCCAAGTCAAGCTTCTGGACACCCGCAAGACCCTGCCTGGGTTGCGCCTGGCCCAGAAGTACGCCGTGACCTGCGGTGGCTGCCATAACCACCGCATCGGCCTCTACGACGCCTTCCTGATCAAGGAAAACCACATCGCAGCCTGTGGCGGCATCGCCCAGGCCATTGCCGCCGCCCACAGGATCGCGCCGGGCAAACCGGTGGAAGTCGAAGTGGAGAGCCTGGAAGAGCTGAAAGAAGCACTGGCGGCCGATGCCGACATCATCATGCTCGACGAACTGAGCCTGGACGACATGCGCGAAGCCGTACGCCTGAACGGCGGCAAGGCCAAACTGGAAGCCAGCGGCGGGATCAACGAAAGCACCTTGCGCCCGATTGCCGAAACTGGCGTGGATTACATTTCGATCGGGGCGATGACCAAGGATGTGAAGGCGGTGGATCTATCGATGCGACTGAGCCTTTGATACGAAAAAACGCCAGCCCCGAAGAGGCTGGCGTTTTTCTCAGACCTCCAGATTATTCATCTCGCAGTACTCTTCCCACTCCACACCCAGCACCTCGGCCGCCTCCTTGTGCAAGGCCAGGCGCTGCGCCTCGAACTCTTCAGGCGTGCTGGTGTACTTGAGCGTCAGCTCCCAAGGCTGCAACCCCTGGGCCTCGGCCTCGTCTTCGAACGCCCACTGGATCTGGTCTTTCTGGTCCTCGGCGCTCAGGTCCTTGATTTCTTCCAGTAACTGAGGCGTGTCCAGGGCGTACTTGCGCAGGGCTTCTTCGTGTCTGGCTTCTTGCGTCAGTTCTTTAGCCGTCATGTCGTTCTCGCTGATCGGAGGAATGGGGATGGATCTGGATCATTCAAGGATCTCTCTGACACAGGACACCGTGACTTGCCCGGTTTACCTGGCCTTCAGAACCATTCGGAGGATCATCTGAAAACAGAGCAATGTTTCGTTGAGGCAAGGAATCCTAGCAGAGACGCAAGCCAGTGCAACAACCGGAGTCGAAGAGAAAGGTTAGAAGGGACGCGTCCGGTTACAGTTTCTTGTTACCCATTCATGATGCCTAGCCCTTATAAATTTCGCTGCCCAACACTCCGGCTTCAGTGGCCATGCATGCCCATTGACCAGTCAGCAGCAGGGTCAAATTCGATAACGGGAATCCAAGCGCGATGATCAGTCTGCACAGACCCCATCCGGGTAACGAGCTCAAGACGTATATAAGGCGTCAGATTATTGAGCAGCTAAAAACGGGAGGTTTGATTCCATGAGCGCTCAGCTACAGTACAAAGGCTATGTCGGCTCAATTGAAGCAAGCACCGAGGACAAATGTCTGTTCGGGAAGCTATTGTTCATACGGGCGCTGGTGAGCTATGAGGGACAAACCGTGGCCGAACTTGAAACGGCCTTCCGCGAAGCGGTGGACGATTATCTGCAAACCTGCCAACGACTGGGACAGAAGCCAGAACTCCCATGTAAAGGCTCGTTCAATGTGCGCATCGGTCATGACCTGCACCTAGCAGCAGCTCTGGCTGCGACCCGTCAAAACGTATCGCTGAACGACCTGACGCGCCAGGCGCTGAACGAATATCTACAGCACCACGCGTAGACGAAGGAAGCGTTGGTGCCCGAGACAGGAATCGAACCTGCGACCTTCGCGTTACGAGTGCGCTGCTCTACCGACTGAGCTACACGGGCGGTGGCTAAACCTAGCATCGTCACCTGTGGCCAGGCAACCGGCGGCGCAAGGATTTTCGCCACACAGCAAAACGCCCCGAACCAGTCGGGGCGTTTTGCTGTTCAGCGGTCAGGCAAAGGGCTGATTAAACGCCCGATGCCTTGGCTGCTGCGACGTCCTTGATGGACAGCTTGATACGGCCGCGGTTGTCCACGTCCAGTACCAGCACTTCCACTTCCTGGCCTTCCTTCAGGATGTCGGTCACTTTTTCCACACGAGCGTCGCTCAGCATGGAGATGTGAACCAGACCGTCCTTGCCAGGCAGGATGTTGACGAAGGCGCCGAAGTCAACGATACGCTCGACCTTGCCGACGTAGATCTTGCCGATCTCGGCCTCGGCGGTAATACCCAGGACGCGCTGGCGTGCTGCCTCTGCCGCTTCCTTGGTTTCGCCGAAGATCTTGATCGAGCCGTCGTCTTCGATGTCGATCGAAGCCTTGGTTTCTTCACAGATCGCACGGATGGTCGCGCCGCCCTTACCGATGACATCACGGATCTTGTCGGTGTCGATCTTCATCGAGATCATGGTCGGAGCGTTTTCCGACAGCTCGGTACGGGACTGACCGATGACCTGGTTCATTTGGCCGAGGATATTCAGGCGCGCTTCCAGGGCCTGGCCCAGGGCGATTTCCATGATCTCTTCGGTGATGCCCTTGATCTTGATGTCCATCTGCAGTGCGGTCACGCCCTTGGCGGTACCGGCCACTTTGAAGTCCATGTCGCCCAGGTGGTCTTCGTCGCCCAGGATGTCGGTCAGGACGGCGAACTTCTCACCTTCCTTCACCAGGCCCATGGCGATACCGGCAACCGGTGCCTTCATCGGCACGCCCGCATCCATCAGCGCCAGGGAAGCGCCGCAGACCGAAGCCATGGAGCTCGAACCGTTGGACTCGGTGATTTCCGAAACCACGCGGATGGTGTACGGGAACGAATCGGTTTCCGGCAGCATGGCCTGGACCGAACGACGGGCCAGGCGGCCGTGACCGATTTCGCGGCGACCGGCACCACCCATGCGGCCACACTCGCCCACCGAGAACGGAGGGAAGTTGTAGTGCAGCATGAACGGGTCTTTCTTCTCGCCTTCCAGGGTGTCCAGCAGTTGCGCGTCACGGGCGGTGCCCAGCGTTGCAACGACCAGAGCCTGGGTTTCGCCACGGGTGAACAGCGCCGAACCGTGGGTCTTCGGCAGAACGCCGACTTCGATGTTCAGCGGACGTACAGTGCGGGTATCGCGACCGTCGATACGTGGCTTGCCGTTGACGATGTTTTCACGAACGGTGCGGTATTCGATCTCGCCGAAAGCGGCTTTGACGTCGCTGGCCGAAGGCTGGCCTTCTTCGCCGGAGAACTTGGCAACCACCTGGTCACGCAGCTCGCCCAGACGCGCGTAACGGTCGGCCTTGATGGTGATGGTGTAGGCCTGGGAGATCGCTTCGCCGAACTCGGCACGGATCGCGCCCAGCAGTTCGGTGGCTTCTGGCTGGGGAGCCCAGGTCCAGGTTGGCTTGGCGGCTTCGGCGGCCAGCTCCTTGACGGCGTTGATCACGACCTGGAACTCGTCGTGGGCGAACAGTACGGCGCCCAGCATCTGGTCTTCGGTCAGTTCCTTGGCTTCGGACTCAACCATCAGCACGGCTTCGGAAGTACCGGCCACGACCATGTCCAGGCTCGACGCCTTCAGTTGCTCGTAGGTCGGGTTCAGCAGGTAGCCGGTGCTTTCGTGGAACGCAACGCGGGCAGCGCCGATAGGACCGTCGAAAGGGATGCCGGAGATGGCCAGCGCAGCCGAGGTACCGATCATCGCAGCGATGTCCGGATCGGTCTTCTTGCTGGTGGAAACGACGGTGCAGACAACCTGCACTTCGTTCATGAAGCCTTCAGGGAACAGCGGACGGATCGGACGGTCGATCAGTCGGGAAGTCAGGGTTTCCTTCTCGGAAGGACGACCTTCGCGCTTGAAGAAACCGCCAGGGATCTTACCGGCAGCGTAAGTCTTTTCCTGGTAGTGGACAGACAGAGGGAAAAAGCCCTTGCCTGGATCAGCCTGCTTGGCACCGACGACGGTCACCAACACGCTGACGTCATCGTCAACGGTGACCAGCACTGCGCCGGAGGCCTGACGGGCGATACGGCCAGTCTCGAGGGTGACGGTCGACTGACCGAACTGGAATTTCTTGATTACCGGGTTCACGGTGTCCTACCTTCTTTGTGGCTCTTGGGGAAACTTGTCTTCTTGCGAAATTCTTGGGCAGTGCGGGGAATCGGCCCAACGACTGTCCAGATAAAACTTGAGGCTGGGAGCCTGCCGGCCACCGACGCGAACGCGGGCAACTGGCAGACCACCAACCTCATAGCGCAATCGCTGATTAGCGACGCAGGCCCAGGCGGCCGATCAAGGTGCTGTAACGATTAACGTCCTTGCCCTTGAGGTAGTCCAGCAGCTTGCGACGCTGGTTTACCATGCGGATCAGACCACGACGGGAGTGGTGATCCTTACCGTTGGCCTTGAAGTGACCTTGCAGTTTGTTGATGTTGGCGGTCAGCAGTGCAACTTGCACTTCTGGCGAACCAGTGTCACCAACAGCTTGCTGGTAGTCGGTCACGATCTGAGCTTTTTCTTCAACGCTGAGTGCCATGTGGCTTTCCTCTTGTTCAAGGTACCGTTTCCGAGGAAACCGTACCAACAGGCCAGGGACAGATCCCTGTATCTATAAATGAGTGATGACCGTGCCTGTTGACAGCCACACTCGCCCGCCTGCTGTTACACAGTCGGGTTCCGGTCATTCCGACCGAATCAGTCGACGCGGCGCAATACGCCCGTCCTCGCTCACTTCGCCAATACCGATGAAGCGACCGGTGTGATCCTGTACCCGGACCATGCCGAACTTCGGCGCATCCGGGGCACGTACCGGCTGGCCGTTGAGCCAGTAGAACGCGCTGTGTTCCGAGAACTGCAGCAGCGGCCAGTCCAGCAGCCCGCTGTCCGACGGCATCAGGAAACGATCCACCGCTTCGTTGCCGCCTTCGGCATGTGCCGCTTCCAGTTCTTCCAGCGTGACCGTCTGGGCCAACGTGAAAGGTCCCGCCTGGGTCCGTCGTAATTGCGCCACGTACGCACCACAGCCGAGCTGTTCACCAATATCTTCCACCAGGGTCCGGATATAGGTGCCTTTGCTGCAATCCACGGCAAGCCGGACAGTATTACCGTCAAAGGCCAGCAATTCCAAGCGCGCAATAGTAACAGAACGCGGTTCACGCTCCACTACTTCACCTGCACGGGCCAGCTTGTACAGCGGCTGCCCGTCACGCTTGAGCGCGGAGTACATCGGCGGTATCTGGTTGATTTGCCCGCGAAATCCCGGCAACACAGCTTCGATATCAGCCTGACCAACGGTCACCGGACGCTCGCGCAAAACCTCACCTTCGGCATCCGCCGTGGTGGTGGTCTTGCCCAGTTGTGCCACGGTCTCGTAACCCTTGTCGGAATCGAGCAGGTACTGGGAAAACTTTGTCGCCTCG
Organism: Pseudomonas uvaldensis; assembly: GCF_021271205.1. Classification (GTDB taxonomy): domain Bacteria; phylum Pseudomonadota; class Gammaproteobacteria; order Pseudomonadales; family Pseudomonadaceae; genus Aquipseudomonas; species Aquipseudomonas uvaldensis. The sequence continues at coordinate 107,633 of NZ_JAIWKS010000003.1, read as the reverse complement.
CCAAAGCACAACGGCAGCACACCGGTGGCCAGCGGATCGAGGCTGCCGGTATGCCCTGCCTTCTCGGCGTTGAGCAACCAGCGAACCTTTTGCAAGGCCGCGTTGGAGGTGAACCCCAACGGCTTGTCGAGCAGGATGATACCGCTCACGTTACGACGTATACGCTTGACCTGAGCCACCGGTTACTCCTTGGTGTCTTCGGGTTCGGCGGCGTGCTGGCTGTCTTCAGCCACGGCGCGCTCGATCAGCGCCGACAAATGGGCACCCCGTGCGACGCTTTCGTCGTAGTGGAAATGCAGCTGTGGAACACTGCGCAGCTTCATTTCCCGGGCCAACTGCATGCGCAGGAAGCCGGCGGCCGAGTTGAGCACCTTGATGCTCTGGCCGATGTCATCGGCGCTGTCCTGGCCCATCACGGTGATGAAAATCTTCGCATGACCGACGTCACGACTGACTTCCACCGCAGTGATGGTGACCAGGCCTACACGTGGATCCTTGACTTCGCGGCGGATCAACTGGGCCAGCTCGCGCTGCATCTGATCGCCGATGCGTTGGGTACGGCTATATTCTTTTGCCATGTCTTGTTACCTGTTACTGCCCCGCGGTGAAACCCGCAAGGTCTGAAAGCGGCAAACGCCCGGCCTGGCGAAAAGCCGGACCGGGCGTTGCGTTTAGAGTCCGCCGGCGAGACCGCGCATGTTCATGCGACGACCCACCGAGGCTCTTGAAGTACGCGAGTCAGAGGCTGCGAGCAACCTGGACCTTCTCGAAGACTTCGATCTTGTCGCCGACCTTGACGTCGTTGTAGCTCTTGACGCCAATACCGCATTCCATGCCGGCACGCACTTCGGAAGCGTCATCCTTGAAGCGACGCAGGGACTCCAGCTCGCCTTCGAAGATCACGATGTCTTCACGCAGTACACGGATCGGACGGTTACGGTGAACGACACCCTCGACCACCATGCAACCGGCGATGGCGCCGAACTTCGGCGAACGGAACACGTCGCGTACTTCGGCCACGCCCAGGATGTTCTCCCGGACATCGCTGCCCAACATACCGGTCAGCGCTTTCTTGACGTCTTCGATGATGTCGTAGATCACGTTGTAGTAACGCATATCCAGACCTTCCTGCTCGACGATCTTGCGAGCACCGGCATCGGCACGCACGTTGAAGCCGAACAGTACAGCGTTGGAAGCCAGCGCCAGGTTGGCGTCGCTTTCGGTGATACCACCGACACCACCGCCGACTACGCGCACTTGCACTTCGTCGTTGCCCAGGCCGTTCAGAGCGCCCTGCAAGGCTTCCAGCGAACCACGGACGTCGGATTTGAGGACGATGTTGAGCGTCTTCTTCTCTTCCTGGCCCATGCTTTCGAAGATGTTTTCCAGCTTGCCGGCGTGAGCGCGAGCCAGTTTGACTTCGCGGAACTTGCCTTGACGGAACAGAGCCACTTCACGGGCTTTCTTCTCGTCAGCCACAACGCTCATCTCGTCGCCAGCATCTGGCGTGCCGTCCAGGCCGAGGATCTCGACCGGAATGGCCGGACCGGCTTCCTTGATAGGCTTGCCGTTCTCGTCGAGCATGGCGCGAACGCGGCCATAGTTCGAACCGACCAGCACCATGTCGCCCTGACGCAGCGTACCGTCCTGAACCAGGACAGTGGCCACCGGACCGCGGCCCTTGTCCAGGCGCGATTCAACCACGACACCACGACCTGGGGCCGATGGGGTGGCGGTCAGCTCGAGCACTTCTGCCTGCAGCAATACCGCTTCGAGCAATTCGTCGACGCCGGTACCCATCTTCGCGGAAACCGGAACGAACGGAGTATCGCCACCCCAATCTTCGGAAGTCACGCCATGAACCGAGAGCTCGCTGCGGATGCGATCGAGGTCGGCACCCGGCTTGTCGATCTTGTTCACGGCAACCACCAGCGGCACGCCAGCAGCCTGGGCATGCTGGACGGCTTCGACGGTCTGAGGCATCACGCCGTCGTCCGCCGCAACCACCAGGATCACGATGTCGGTCGCCTTGGCACCACGGGCACGCATGGCGGTAAACGCGGCGTGACCCGGGGTATCGAGGAAGGTGACCATGCCGCGTTCGGTTTCAACGTGGTACGCACCGATGTGCTGGGTGATACCGCCGGCTTCGCCAGCCGCGACCTTGGCACGACGAATGTAGTCGAGCAGCGAGGTCTTACCGTGGTCGACGTGGCCCATGACGGTCACGACCGGCGCACGAGGCACCGCTTCACCTTCGAACTTCAGGGACTCGGCCAGGGAATCTTCCAGGGCGGTGTCGCTGATCAGGGTCACTTTGTGGCCCAGCTCTTCGGCAACCAGCTGGGCAGTTTCCTGGTCCAGCACCTGGTTGATGGTGGCCGGCGTACCCAGCTTGAACATGAACTTGATGATTTCAGCAGCCTTGACCGACATCTGCTGGGCCAGGTCGCCCACGGTGATGGTCTCGCCGATCTTCACTTCGCGCACGACAGGGCCGGTAGGGCTCTGGAAACCGTGGGCGTTGCGCTTCTTCAGTTTGGCCTTGCCGCGACCGCCACGACGGAAGCCATCGCTTTCTTCGTCGGTAGTGCGCGGAGCAACACGCGGCGCCGGAGCCTTTTCCTTGACGGAAGCACGATGCGGAGCGTTCTTGCGCTCGCCATCGCCACCGCCACGACGGTTTTCGTCGGAACGCGACTTGTCAGGACGACGCTGCTGGTCGTCACGCTTGCGGGTATCAGCCGCAGGCGCTGGAGCAGGCTCCAGGACCGGCACGCTTTCGCGCACAGGTTCAGCGACCGGCGCAGGTGCCGCAACAGCTTCCACCGGAGCGGATTGCACAACGGGAGGCTGGCGACGCGCTTCTTCTTCGGCGCGACGCTTGGCTTCTTCTTCAGCCTTCTGACGCGCAGCATTTTCCGCCGCGCGACGTTCTTCCAGCTCACGCTTGCGCTCGGCTTCGATTTCTTCCGGGCTGCGCTGCACGAAAACTTTCTTCTTGCGCACTTCTACGCTGATGCTCTTGCTACCGGCAACACGCAGTGTGCTGGTGGTTTTACGCTGCAGCGTGATCTTGCGCGGTTCTTCCGCTTTTGCCTTGTGACTGCTCTTTAAGTGGGTCAGCAGGGATTGCTTCTCACTGTCGGTCACATGTTCCTCGGCGGCGGTGTGCGGCAGACCTGCCTCACGCATCTGCTGCAACAGGCGCTCTACCGGTGTTTTGACCTCATCGGCCAGTTGTTTCACCGTGACTTGCGTCATGCACTTCTCTCCTCAGGCCGCGCCTAATTACTCGAACCAGTGGGCTCGGGCGGCCATGATCAACTTGCCGGCACGATCATCGTCAATGCCGTCGATGTCGAGCAGATCGTCAATAGACTGCTCGGCCAGGTCTTCGCGGGTAATTACGCCGCGCACCGCCAGTTCCATCGCCAAATCCTTGTCCATGCCCTCAAGCGAGAGCAGGTCTTCGGCCGGATGGGCGTCTGCCAGCTTTTCCTCAGTAGCGATGGCTTTGGTCAACAAACGATCCTTGGCCCGAGCGCGAAGCTCGTTGACGATATCTTCGTCAAAGCCGTCGATGTTGAGCATTTCCTCCACCGGCACGTAGGCAATCTCTTCCAGGCTGGTAAAGCCTTCATCCACCAGCACCTGGGCCAGCTCTTCATCGACTTCGAGTTCTTCGATGAAGTTGCGCAGGATGTCGCCGGTTTCAGCTTGCTGTTTGGCCTGGATGTCCGATTCGGTCATCACGTTCAAGGTCCAGCCAGTCAGTTGGCTGGCCAGACGTACGTTCTGACCACCGCGACCGATAGCCTGGGCCAGATTGTCTGCGCCAACGGCGATGTCCATGGCATGGGCATCTTCGTCGACGATAATGGCCGCCACTTCGGCAGGCGACATGGCATTAATGACGAACTGAGCCGGGTTATCATCCCACAGGACGATGTCCACGCGCTCGCCGCCCAACTCGCCGGATACGGCCTGGACACGCGAGCCCCGCATGCCGATACAGGCACCTTGCGGATCGATGCGTTTGTCCTTGGAACGGACGGCAATCTTGGCACGCGAGCCTGGGTCACGGGAGGCACCCATGACTTCAATCAGGCCCTCGGCAATTTCCGGCACTTCGATGCGGAACAGCTCGATCAGCATTTCAGGCGCGGTACGCGACAGGATCAGCTGCGGGCCGCGGTTTTCGGTGCGGATTTCCTTGAGCAGCGCACGCAGCCGCACACCCACCCGGAAAGTTTCGCGGGAAATGATGTCTTCACGAGCCAACAGCGCTTCGGCGTTGTTGCCCAGGTCGACGATCACGTTGTCGCGGGTCACTTTCTTCACGGTACCGGAAATGATCTCTCCGAGTTTCTCGCGATAGGCGTCAACGACTTGTGCACGTTCGGCTTCGCGAACTTTCTGCACGATGACCTGCTTGGCAGTCTGTGCAGCGATGCGACCAAACTCGATGGACTCGATCTTTTCTTCGACCACGTCACCTACCTTGGCGCCCGGATGCGTTTGCGCAACCTTGCTCGGCCAGGTTTCGATCGCCGGATCATCCAGGTCGGCCTCTTCGACTACCGTCCAGCGACGGAAAGTCTCATAGGAACCGGTGTGGCGGTTGATCTCCACACGCAAATCAACTTCATCTTCAAACCGCTTTTTGGTCGCAGTGGCCAGAGCCAACTCCAGCGCTTCAAAAATAACGCCAGCCGGTACGCCCTTTTCATTGGACACCGATTCAACAACCAGCAGTACTTCTTTGCTCATCGTACGCCTCGCCTTTCGCAAGCCATTGGATCCGCGGGATCCGCAGTATCTGGCACGTATCAGTCAAAACTGGGAATAATGTTGGCCTTGTCGATCATATCGATCGGCAACAGGAACTCATGGTCATCTACCTGCACCACGACGTCCTGCTCTTCTACACCGCGCAGAAGGCCTTGAAAGTTGCGTCGGCCTTCAAAAGGCGAGCGCAGCTTGATCTTTACTTGCTCTCCGGCAAACGAAGCAAACTGTTCGAGTGTGAACAGCGGGCGTTCCATGCCGGGCGAGGAAACTTCAAGGGTGTATTCGGTGCTGATTGGATCTTCAACATCCAGGACACCGCTGATCTGACGGCTGACGATGGCACAGTCGTCCACCAGCACGCCGCCTTCCTTATCGATATAAACGCGCAACAGTGAGTGGCGGCCTTGAGCCGAAAACTCAATACCCCAGCATTCATAGCCAAGGGCCACGACCACCGGGGCCAACAAGGCCTGCAACTGTTCTAGCTTGCTCGACACCTGAACCCCCTCGTGCATGTTTGTGCATGCTGCAAATAAAAAAAAATGGGCGAATCGCCCATCCCTGAAACGCCGTTGAACAGCGGCGTTGTAAAGTGTCCAGCTAACAAAAAGCCCCTTGGAAGGGGCCCTGAAACTGGTTGCGGGAGCCGGATTTGAACCGACGACCTTCGGGTTATGAGCCCGACGAGCTACCAGGCTGCTCCATCCCGCGACAAAGCTGGGGCGCAAGTATACGGCTGATCCCCTATAGGGTCAATGTAACCTTCCACCTACAAGAAAGCCCGCGATTGCGGGCTCCCCTGTTCAATTGGTACCGAGAAGGGGACTCGAACCCCTACACCCTATGGGCACAACCACCTCAAGGTTGCGTGTCTACCAATTCCACCACCTCGGCAAATACAGCGTTTGAAACCTTCTTACTTCTGCTCTTGAGCTGGAGGCACGTCAGTCGCCGGGTTGGCCGACTTTTGCTCTTGAAGCACCGGGACATCATCAGAAGCCGGTTGTTGCTTTGGTACTTCCAATACCGCCGGGTTTGGCAAACCTACTTGAGTCAGCTCTTGAGCTTTCTCTTTAGCAAAGTAACCTAACCCCAAGCTGGTCAAGAAGAAACCGGCGGCGAGTATAGCAGTAAACTTACTAAGAAAGGTAGAGGAACCTTGGCTTCCGAATACAGTATTTGAAGCACCTGCACCGAAAGACGCACCAGCATCCGCACCTTTACCCTGCTGCAGCAATACGAGAGCGACTACACCCAGCGCGCCCAGCAGATGAAAAACGACTACGACTGTTTCCAGCATTTTTTCAGTTTCCCGCGGCGCGACAGATCGCACCGAACTCATCTGCATTCAGGGAAGCTCCACCAATGAGCCCCCCATCGATATCCGGCATGCCGAACAGTTCGGCCGCATTGGCCGCCTTCACGCTGCCGCCGTATAGAAGCCGCACACCTCGTGCCACTTCAGCATTCTCTGCCGCCAACTGCGCGCGGATGGCGGCGTGCACATCCTGCGCCTGTTGCGGCGAAGCAGTCAGCCCGGTGCCAATGGCCCAGACTGGCTCGTAAGCGATGACCGCCTTGGCGAAAGCGCCAACGCCCAGGTCTTCGATGATGCTGCCCAGCTGACGCCCGACAACCTCGAGAGTCTTTCCGGCTTCGCGCTGCTCCAGGGTCTCCCCTACACACAGCACCGGAACCAGACCACAAGCCTGAGCCGCGGCAAACTTGCGGATCAGCATCTTGTCTTGCTCGCCCATGATCTGACGCCGCTCGGAATGCCCGATCAACACCAGGGAGCAACCTGCATCCACCAGCTGACTCGGCGCAATCTCGCCGGTCAATGCGCCTTGCATGGATTCCACCGCAGAATTCTGCGCGCCGACCGAAATCGACTTGCCTTTCAAGCCATCAACCACTTGGTTGATATACAAGCAAGGCGGGAATACCGCGACATCAACACCGCTTGGCAAGGCCAGATGACGAAGGCCGTTGATCAGCTCAGCGACGCTGGCGCGGGTACCGTGCATCTTCCAGTTACCAGCTACCATAGGGCGACGCATGCTGTACCTCGTCGGTCAAAGTGGGCGCAGATGTTACCCAACCGATTCATGACTGGCAAGCCGAATTCAGGCAGAAACTTCAGTAACGAGTTTTGCCAGCTCTTCGGCATAACCACGAACCTGCGCTTCATCCTCACCTTCGACCATGACACGCACCAAGGGCTCGGTACCGGACTTGCGCAGCAACACCCGCCCACGCCCAGCCATCGCCTGGGTCACACGCTCGCTGGCCTGCTTGACCGTGGCATGCTCGAGAGGGTTCGCACCGCCACCAAAACGCACATTGATCAACACCTGAGGGCATTTGCGTAATGCCTGACGCGACTGAGCCAGGCTCTCGTTGCGCGCCTTGAGTGCCATCAGCACCTGAAGCGCGGCAATGATTGCATCGCCGGTGGTGGTGTGATCGAAACATACGATGTGACCGGAGTTCTCTCCCCCGATCACCCAGCCACGCTCCAACAGCTCCGAGATGACATAACGGTCACCGACGTTAGCGCGCACAAAGGGAATGTCCATATCCGCCAGGGCCAGCTCGAGCCCGAGGTTGCTCATCAATGTGCCGACCACACCGCCCTGCAATTTGCCACGCTCATGCAGATCGCGGGCAATGATGAACAGTAACTCATCCCCATCGACGACCGTGCCAGTGTGATCCACCATCAGGACCCGATCACCGTCGCCATCGAAAGCGATCCCGAGATCGGCATGCTCGGCCAGGACAGCGGCCTGCAACGAATCGGTATGGGTGGAACCGCAGTTATGATTGATGTTCAACCCGTTAGGCTGGGCGGAAAGCACCACCACCTCGGCACCCAACTCACGAAACACGCTAGGTGCAACCTTGTAGGTAGCGCCATGGGCACAATCGACGACGATTTTCAGCCCCTCGAAGCTGGTGCCGGTCGGCACGCTGCCCTTGCAGAACTCGATGTAACGACCCGAGGCGTCGTTGATCCGCGACACTTTGCCGATCTTGCTCGACTCGACCACAGTCATCGGCGTATCCAGCAGTTCTTCGATCATCAGCTCGACTTCATCCGGCAGCTTGGTGCCCTTGCCGGAGAAAAACTTGATGCCGTTATCATCATGAGGGTTATGCGAGGCACTGATTACGATGCCGGCCTGCGCATGGAAGGTCCGCGTCAGATAGGCAATGGCCGGCGTCGGCATTGGCCCCAGCAACATCACATCGGCGCCCGCCGAGGTCAGACCGGCCTCGAGCGCCGATTCGAACATGTAGCCGGAAATTCGTGTGTCCTTGCCAACCAGCACCTTGCAGGCGCCCATCTTGCGGAATGCCATGCCGGCGGCCCAGCCGAGCTTGAGCATGAAATCGGGGGTAATAGGGTATACACCGACCCGACCACGAATACCGTCGGTGCCAAAATATTTCTTGCTCATAAGTGCTCCGTCATTCTTATTCGGCTGATTGCACCGCTGCGATCATCCGCACGATATCCATCGTTTCGGCTACATCATGCACCCGCAGCAGGCGCGCGCCTTTTGTTATCGCCAGAGCCGCAAGTGCAAGACCGCCATACAGACGCTCCCCCACCGGGCGACCCAAGGCATTGCCTATCATGCTCTTGCGCGAGACGCCGACCAATAACGGCCGCCCCAGAGCATGCAAGGCTTCCATATGCTTGAACAGGCTCAGGTTATGAGCCAGCGTCTTGGCGAAGCCGAATCCGGGATCAAGCACCACCTTCTCGGCCGGGATACCCGCCGCGACGCACATACTCAAACGCTCCGCCAGAAATTCGCCGACCTCTCGAGTCACGTCACCATAGCGAGGATCGTCCTGCATGGTTCCGGGCTCACCGAGCATATGCATCAGGCAAACCGGCAACCCGGTGGCCGCCGCGGCATCCAGAGCACCATCGCGCCGCAAGGCACGAACGTCGTTGATCAGCCCCGCCCCGAGTCGCGCACTTTCGCGCATGACCGCAGGCGTGGACGTATCGACCGAAATTATGACATCAAGTTCGCGATGTATGCGCTCGACAATCGGCGCCACTCGCTCCAGCTCTTCGAGAGGCGAAACCGGCCTCGCGCCCGGCCGGGTCGATTCGCCGCCGACATCGATCAGCGTCGCCCCAGCCGCCACCATGGCTTCGGCATGCCGCAGCGCAGCGTCGAGTTGGCTGAATCGGCCGCCGTCGGAAAAGGAATCGGGAGTGACATTGAGGATACCCATGACATGTACATGGGCCAAATCAAGAACCCGGTTGCCGCAAGGCAACCGGGTCGAGGACTGAGCAGAAGTCATTTCAAACCTTAGACGTCAGCAGCCGGACCACCGATCGGTGTTTCCGGGCGTTCGCCCTGCACCGCTGGAGGGGTACCCGAAGTCCCCGTACCACCCGACCAGTCGCGGGGTTCACGAGGCGGACGCCCCGCCATGATGTCGTCGATCTGCTCGGCGTCGATGGTTTCATACTTCATCAGGGCATCGGCCATGGCGTCGAGCTTGTCACGGTTGTCCGTGAGGATCTGCTTGGCGGTACCGTAGCACTGGTCAATGATGCTGCGTACTTCGGAGTCGATCAGCTTGGCGGTCTCACCGGAAAAGCTGGCATGTTGGCCGGTGCCGCCACGCCCCAGGAACACCTCGCCCTCTTCCTCCGCATACATGAGAGGACCAAGCTTTTCTGACAACCCCCACTTGGTGACCATGTTCCGGGCAATCTGACTGGCACGCATGATGTCGTTGGATGCGCCAGTGGTCACGCCATCGAAGCCCAGGGTCATTTCTTCAGCGATACGACCGCCGTACAGAGAACAGATCTGACTGATCAAGGCGCGCTTGGACAAGCTGTAACGATCCTCTTCCGGCAGGAACATCGTTACCCCCAGCGCACGACCACGCGGAATAATCGAAACCTTATAGACCGGATCGTGCTCAGGCACCATGCGACCGACGATCGCGTGACCCGCTTCGTGGTAGGCCGTGTTCTGCTTTTCCTTCTCCGACATGACCATGGTCTTGCGCTCGGCACCCATCATGATCTTGTCTTTGGCCAGCTCGAACTCTTTCATCTCCACGATGCGCTTGCCGGAACGGGCAGCGAACAGCGACGCCTCATTCACCAGGTTAGCCAGGTCCGCACCGGAGAAGCCCGGCGTACCACGGGCAATGACCGCAGGAGCGACGTCGTCGCCCATCGGCACCTTGCGCATGTGGACCTTGAGGATCTGCTCCCGGCCACGGATATCCGGCAGCCCCACCACCACCTGGCGGTCGAAGCGGCCTGGACGCAGCAACGCAGGGTCGAGCACATCCGGACGGTTGGTCGCGGCAATCACGATGATGCCGTCATTCATCTCGAAGCCATCCATCTCGACCAGCAATTGGTTGAGGGTCTGCTCGCGCTCATCGTGACCACCGCCCATGCCGGCGCCACGGTGGCGACCGACGGCGTCGATTTCATCGATGAAGATGATGCATGGCGCGTGCTTCTTGGCCTGCTCGAACATGTCGCGCACACGACTGGCGCCGACACCCACGAACATTTCGACGAAATCGGAACCGGAAATCGTGAAGAAAGGCACCTTGGCTTCGCCGGCAATCGCCTTCGCCAGCAGGGTTTTACCGGTACCGGGCGGGCCGACCATCAGCACGCCGCGAGGGATGCGGCCACCCAGGCGCTGGAACTTGCCCGGATCACGGAGAAACTCCACCAGCTCGCCGACTTCTTCCTTGGCTTCGTCACAACCGGCGACGTCAGCCAGCGTGGTCTTGACCTGGTCTTCGGAGAGCAGCCGGGCCTTGCTCTTGCCAAAGCTCATCGGCCCGCCCTTGCCACCGGCGCCCCCCTGCATCTGGCGCATGAAGAACATGAACACCGCGATGATCACGAGGATCGGGAAGCTGGCTACCAGGAGCTGAGTCCAGATGCTTTGCTGCTCAGGCTGCTTGCCTTCGATTACGACATGGTTGTCGACCAGGTCGCCGATCAGGCCATTGTCCTGGATGGCCGGACGAATGGTCTTGAAGCTGTCGCCATCGGTACGTTTGCCGGTAATCACATAGCCATCGACGGCAACGCGCTCGACCTTGCCATCCTTGACCTGCTGAATGAAGTCGGAATAGTTGAGGGTCTGCGGCTCGTTAGGGCTGGAGAAGTTGTTCATCACCGTCACAAGGACAGCGGCGATGATCAACCACAGGATCAGATTCTTTGCCATGTCGTTCAATTAACTACCCTCTGAAGCTGGCTCCGCTGACGGCGCGCGCCTCGCATGATATTCACCGGCCTAACTTACTACATTACCTACGACCCTGGCAGGCGCCGTCTGTAACCCTTTGTGAAACTTTCGACCGCTCAATTTTCGTTACGCGGCTTTTGCAATGCGAAATAAAAAAAACTATCGGCCCTGTCAAAGGCGCTCATCGCTGGCCGAACCCTCGATTCCACGGAAGCCTCGGGCCAACAGGTACTGCTCGCGAGAGCGGTCACGGGACGACAATGGCTTGCGCATCTGCACCTTGTCGAACAATTTGCGGATGCCCTTGTGGTATTCGTCGAAGCCCTCCCCCTGGAAGACCTTGATCAGAAAATCACCGCCTGGACGCAGAACCCGCCCTGCAAGATCCAGGGCCAGCTCGCTGAGAAACATTGCACGGGGCATGTCGACAGCCGCCAATCCACTCATATTGGGGGCCATATCAGAAATCACAAGGTCTACCTGCGTATTTCCGACGGCCTCCAGGATTTTCGCCAGCACGGCATCTTCCGTGAAATCGCCTTGAATGAAGGTCACATCGGGGATGCTGTCCATTTCCAGGATGTCGGAGGCAATCAAACGTCCTTGACCGCCAATCAGACGACTGGTCACCTGGGACCATCCACCCGGCGCAGCGCCGAGGTCGATCACGGTCATCCCTGGACGGATGAGCCGATCCTTTTCCTGGATCTCCAGCAGTTTGTAGCTGGCACGCGAGCGATAGCCATCCTTCTGCGCCATTTTGACGTACGGATCGTTGAAATGCTCTTTGAGCCAGTTCTGGCTAGTCTTGGAACGGGCCACAGGCCACCTCTGAATAAAACGGGTCGTGATTAAGTGGGCGGTCCCGGACTCGCTCGGGTAAACTGGCCGCCGCTTTTTTTACAAGATCAGACGCAGGGGTCAGATTATGCCGCTCACTCAAGAGCAGAAGAAACAATACAAATCCATTGGCCACCATCTGAAACCGGTTTTGACTGTGGCTGACAACGGTTTGACTGAAGGTGTACTGGCCGAGCTGGAACGCGCCCTGAGCGATCATGAGCTGATCAAGATCAAGCTCAACATCCTCGACCGCGAAGCCCGCCTGGCCACCATTGCTGAACTGTGCAAGACCGGCAAGGCCGACCTGGTGCAGGTCATCGGCAAGATGGCGTTGATTTATCGCAAGAATTTCAGCGTCAACAAGCAACTGTCGAACGTTCACCGCTTCAAGTGATGCCAAAAGCTCAAGGGTGTGCTTCGCGCACCCTGCCGCTCCATCCTGGCACCGGCTGCAACACCAGCACCAACCCGGAAAAACCCAGCACCAGGTAACTGAATACCTGCCACTGGCTCGCATCCGGCCAGCCGAGACGCACCGCAAAGTACATCCCGCACGCGTACAACGACATGAGCAACAATTGCCCACGCATGTCGCGCCACAGGCTGCCCAGGCCTTCGACCTGAACCAGCACCAACGCCTGAAACACCACACACACTGCCGAAAAAATGACCAGCAGAACCGTCAGCATGCCGGCGATTTCATCGATCAGCAGCGGTGCCAGGCCAATTCGCCCCAGCACCGGCAACATACCGATGTGCAGCAGCCAGAGGCCACCCACCCACAGCATCTGGGTGAGTTGCCAGAGCATGGCGCCAGCTCGCAGGAGGCGCCTTCGGTCAGATGTGACGGACTTCGACAATCTCATACTCGATGACGCCACCCGGCGTCTTCACCGACACCACATCCCCCTCTTCCTTGGCGATCAAGGCGCGAGCGATAGGCGAGCCGACGGATATCTTGCCAAGCTTGATGTCCGCTTCGTCTTCGCCAACGATCTGGTAAGTCACGCTTTCATCCGTCTCGACGTTGGCGATTTCCACGGTAGTGCCGAAAATCACCTTGCCGGTATGAGGAATCGTCGTGACATCGATGATCACGGCATTCTGCATGCGGCCTTCGATATCCCGGATGCGCGCCTCGACCATGCCCTGCTCTTCACGGGCGGCATGGTACTCGGCGTTTTCCTTGAGATCGCCCAATTCGCGGGCTTCACCGATCGCCTGGCTCAAGCGCGGACGCTCGACCTTGGTCAGGTGCGCCAGCTCTTCTTCCAGGGCGCGAGCGCCCTGAACAGTCATGGGGTACTTGGTTATGCTCATGCCTTCAATCCTGCGTGTAAATCCTGCAAGCGACGCACGGTCTTCTCGGGACCGAACTTGAGCGCTTCGCAGATCGCTTCGCCGGCAGCAATGGTCGTGGTGCAGTAGATCTTGTGCTGCAGCGCGTTGCGACGAATGGAGTAGGAATCAGCGATCGACTGGCGACCCTCGGTGGTATTGATGATCAGCGTGACTTCGTCATTCTTGATCATGTCGACCACATGTGGACGCCCCTCGGTCACCTTGTTCACGCGGCGCACCTTCAGGCCTGCCGCTTCGATCAGCCTGGCGGTCCCGGCGGTAGCAACCACTTCGAAGCCCAAGTTGATCAGATCACGGGCCACGCCTGCAACCAGAGGTTTGTCGTCATCACGCACGCTGATGAAGGCCGTGCCGCCGGTCGGCAGGACTTCGCTGGCGCCCATCTGGGCTTTGGCGAAGGCTTCGCCGAAGGTGTCGCCCACACCCATCACTTCGCCGGTGGACTTCATTTCCGGGCCGAGGATCGGGTCGACACCCGGGAACTTGGCGAACGGGAACACCGCTTCTTTCACGCTGTAGAAGTTCGGAATGATTTCCTTGGTAAAGCCCAGCTCTTTAAGGGTCTTGCCCGCCATGACGCGCGCAGCGATCATCGCCAGGGAGACGCCGATGCACTTGGACACGAACGGCACGGTCCGGGAAGCGCGCGGGTTGACCTCGATGACGTAGATGTCCTCGCCCTGCAGGGCCAGCTGTACGTTCATCAGACCGACCACGCCCAGTTCCAGGGCCATTTTCTTGACCTGCTCGCGCATTTCGTCCTGCAGGTGAGCCGGCAACGAATATGGCGGCAGCGAACAGGCCGAGTCACCGGAGTGAACGCCCGCCTGCTCGATGTGCTGCATGATCGCGCCGATCACCACGTCGGTGCCATCGCTGACCGCATCCACGTCCATTTCAATGGCACAGTTGAGGAAGTGATCCAGCAGCACAGGACTGTCGTTGGACACCTGGACCGCTTCGCGCAGGTAGCGCTTGAGCTCTTCTTCCTTGTAGACGATTTCCATCGCCCGGCCGCCCAATACATAGGATGGGCGCACCACCAGTGGATAACCGATCCTGGCCGCAGCCTTGACCGCTTCGTCTTCGCTGCGCACGGTGGCGTTAGGCGGCTGACGCAGGTTCAGGCGCTCGACCATTTGCTGGAAGCGCTCACGGTCTTCGGCGCGGTCGATCGCATCCGGGCTGGTACCGATGATCGGTACGCCAGCGGCTTCCAGGGCGCGAGCCAGTTTCAGAGGTGTCTGGCCGCCGTACTGGACGATCACGCCCTTGGGCTTCTCGACACGGACGATTTCCAGCACGTCTTCCAGGGTGACCGGTTCGAAGTACAGGCGGTCGGACGTGTCATAGTCGGTGGACACGGTTTCCGGGTTGCAGTTGACCATGATGGTCTCGTACCCGTCGTCACGCAGGGCCAGCGCGGCGTGTACACAGCAGTAGTCGAACTCGATGCCCTGGCCGATCCGGTTAGGACCGCCACCCAGGATCATGATCTTGTCACGGGTCGATGGCGCGGCTTCGCACTCTTGCTCATACGTGGAGTACAGGTAGGCGGTGTCGGTGGCGAATTCGGCGGCGCAAGTGTCGACGCGCTTGTAGACCGGGAACACTTCCAGCTTGTGGCGATGGGCTCGCAGGCTCTTCTCGGTCACACCCAGCAGCTTGGCCAGGCGCTGGTCGGAGAACCCCTTGCGCTTGAGGCGGAACATGGTGTCGCGGTCGATGCTGGACATGCCCAGGGTCTTGACCTTCTCTTCTTCCTTGACCAGATCTTCGATCTGCACCAGGAACCAAGGGTCGATCATGTTCATGCCGAAGATCTGCTCGACGGTCATGCCGGCACGGAACGCATCCGCCACGTACCAGATACGCTCGGCACCCGGCACGGTCAGCTCGCGCTTGAGCTCGCTCATGCTTTCCGGGCTGCTCAGGTCCAGTTTCGGATCGAGGCCGCAAACGCCCACTTCCAGGCCGCGGAGGGCCTTCTGCAGGGACTCCTGGAAGGTCCGGCCGATGGCCATGACTTCACCGACCGACTTCATCTGAGTGGTCAGACGAGCGTCGGCCTTGGCGAATTTTTCGAAGGCAAAACGCGGCAACTTGGTGACGACGTAGTCGATGGACGGTTCGAAGGACGCCGGGGTCTTGCCGCCGGTGATGTCGTTCGACAGCTCGTCCAGGGTGTAGCCCACGGCCAGCTTGGCGGCGACCTTGGCAATCGGGAAGCCGGTGGCCTTCGAGGCCAGAGCCGAGGAACGGGACACCCGCGGGTTCATCTCGATGACCACCATGCGACCGGTGTTCGGGCAGATGCCGAACTGGACGTTGGAGCCGCCGGTTTCAACACCGATCTCACGCAGCACCGCCAGGGAAGCGTTGCGCAGGATCTGGTATTCCTTGTCGGTCAGGGTCTGGGCCGGCGCGACGGTGATCGAGTCGCCGGTGTGCACGCCCATCGGGTCGAAGTTTTCGATGGAGCAGACGATGATGCAGTTGTCCTTTTTGTCGCGGACAACTTCCATTTCATACTCTTTCCAGCCGATCAGGGATTCGTCGATCAGCAGTTCCTTGGTCGGCGACAGGTCCAGACCACGGGAGCAAATTTCTTCGAACTCTTCACGGTTGTAGGCGATGCCGCCACCGGTGCCGCCCATGGTGAAGGACGGTCGGATGATGCATGGGAAGCCCAGCTTCTCGAGGACCGCGTTGGCCTCTTCCATGCTGTGGGCGATACCGGAACGCGGGCATTCAAGGCCGATGGCCTTCATGGCCTTGTCGAAACGGGAACGGTCTTCAGCCTTGTCGATGGTGTCGGCGTTGGCACCGATCATCTCGACACCGAACTTCTCCAGAACGCCTTCGCGCTCCAGGTCCAGTGCGCAGTTCAGCGCAGTCTGGCCACCCATGGTTGGCAGCAGCGCGTCCGGACGTTCCTTTTCGATGATCTTGGCAACGGTCTGCCACTTGATCGGCTCGATGTAGGTGGCGTCGGCCATGGCCGGGTCGGTCATGATCGTGGCCGGGTTGGAGTTCACCAGGATGACGCGATAACCCTCTTCGCGCAGGGCCTTACAGGCCTGGGCGCCGGAGTAGTCGAACTCGCAGGCCTGGCCGATCACGATCGGGCCAGCGCCGAGAATCAGGATGCTTTTTATGTCTGTACGTTTTGGCATGGGTTTGTCACTCAAATCCGCAGGTCAGTCGGCTAGGCCGTCGAACAATCTTTGCAGCGCCTGAGGGGGCCGCCGTACTGGGGCCGCCCTCGGGCTTACGCGGTCAGCGTCGCTTGGCCATCTCATTGATGAAGCGATCGAACAGCGGAGCCACGTCGTTCGGGCCCGGGCTCGCTTCAGGGTGGCCCTGGAAGCTGAACGCGCTCTTGTCGGTGCGCTCGATGCCTTGCAGCGTGCCGTCGAACAGCGATTTGTGAATCGCCCGCACGTTGGCCGGCAGGGTCGCTTCATCCACTGCGAAACCGTGGTTCTGGCTGGTGATCATCACGACGCCGGTGTCCAGATCCTGGACCGGGTGGTTGGCGCCATGGTGGCCGTGGCCCATCTTCAGCGTCTTGGCGCCCGAGGCCAGGGCCAGCAACTGGTGCCCGAGGCAGATGCCGAATACCGGTATCTCGGTTTCCAGCACGTCCTTGATCGCCTGGATCGCGTAGTCGCAAGGCTCCGGGTCACCCGGGCCGTTGGACAGGAACACGCCATCCGGGTTGAGAGCCAGCACATCGGCGGCCGGGGTTTGCGCCGGCACCACGGTCACGCGGCAGCCACGCTCCACCAGCATGCGCAGGATGTTCAGCTTGACGCCGTAGTCGTATGCAACCACGTGGTACGGCAGCTCGGACGCTTCGATCGTCGGATGGCTGTCGGTCTTCAGGTTCCAGACCGAGGAACGCCACTCGTACTGTTTCTTGGTGCTGACGACTTTCGCCAGGTCCATGCCTTTCAGGCCAGGGAAACCCTGGGCAGCAGCGATCGCAGCTTCTTCGGAAATGTTGTCGCCGGCCATGATGCAGCCGTTCTGCGCGCCTTTTTCCCGCAGGATACGGGTCAGGCGACGCGTGTCGATGCCAGCGATCGCCACGACATTGTTGGCTTTCAGGTAATCGGACAGGGACATCGTGTTACGCCAGTTGCTCGCTACCAGCGGCAGGTCACGGATGACCAGGCCAGCGGACCAGACGCGATCGGATTCGGCATCTTCCGGCGTGGTACCGGTGTTGCCGATGTGCGGGTAGGTCAGGGTAACGATTTGCTGGGCGTAGGAAGGATCGGTAAGAATTTCCTGATAGCCGGTCATTGCGGTGTTAAACACCACCTCACCAACGGTCTGACCGTCGGCTCCAATGGCTTCGCCGCGAAAAATGCTGCCATCAGCAAGGGCGAGTATGGCTGGCTTAGTCAAGAAGACCTCCCGTAAATAAAGCCTGAAAGGGCGATCGCAGGTTGTAAAAAAGCGGAGTGACGTATGGACACGTCACCCCGCTTCTTTCACTGAATTATTCTGCGCGCTTTTAGTGGACACACTAAAGCTGTAGCTTACAGAAAAAGGCTTTTTTGGTCCACCGCTAATGAGCCTAAAAGGCTGGGGAATGCGACAGGCCGTCGCGAGGCGGTGTAAAACGGGGCGCAGTATAACCCGAACCCCGTATTCAATGATCAACGCAGGTCGAGAACGTCCTGCATGTCGTACAGCCCCGGCTCGCGACCGTCCAGCCACAGCGCGGCGCGCACGGCGCCCTTGGCGAAGGTCATGCGGCTGGACGCCTTGTGGGTGATCTCCAGTCGCTCGCCTTCGGTGGCGAACAGCACCGTATGATCCCCCACCACATCACCGCCCCGCACGGTAGCGAAACCGATGGTATCCCGCTCACGGGCACCGGTATGCCCCTGACGCCCATACACCGCCACCTCTTGCAGATCACGTCCCAGCGCATCGGCAATCACTTCGCCCATGCGCAAGGCAGTGCCTGAAGGCGCGTCGATCTTATGGCGGTGATGCGCTTCGATGATTTCGATGTCCGCGTCATCCCCCAGGACCCGGGCCGTCAGATCCAGCAATTTCAGCGACAGGTTCACACCCACGCTGAAGTTCGCCGCGAACACGATCGGAATCTCCTTGCCGGCGTCGGCCAGCAATTGCTTCTGCGCAGCATCCAGTCCTGTCGTGCCGATGACCATGGCCTTGCCGTTCTTGCGGCAGATGGCGAGGTTTTTCAGCATCACCTCCGGCAGGGTGAAGTCGATGAGCACATCGAATTCGTCCAACACCTTTTCCAGCCCACCGGACATCGGAACACCGATACGCCCCAGCGAAGCCAGCTCACCAGCATCGGCGCCGACCAGGGTGCTGTCGGGCCGAACGATGGCCGCGGTCAGCCCCGAGAGCGGCGAGCGCTGCTGCACCGCCTCGACCAGCACTTTGCCCATGCGCCCTGCAGCGCCCATCACAGCTATACGTCGCATGCGACCTCCTTACAGATCGCCGAAGAAGCGCTTCACGCCTTCGAACCAACCGGTGGTTTTCGGGGAGTGGCTGTTATCACCCTCCAGCGAACTGCGGAACTCTTCCAGCAACTCACGCTGGCGCCGACTCAGGTTGACCGGTGTCTCTACCGCAACGCGGCACATCAGGTCACCGGCACCGCCGCCACGAACCGGCGCAACGCCTTTGCCGCGAATGCGGAACTGCTTGCCGGTCTGCGTACCCTCAGGAATCTTCAGCTTGACGCGACCATCGAGGGTCGGGATCTCAAGCTCGCCACCCAAGGCCGCATCGACAAAGCTGATCGGCACTTCGCAGAACAGATGCTTGCCATCGCGCTGGAAGATCGCGTGCTCGCGCACGTTGATCACTACATACAGATCGCCGGTCGGACCGCCCTGCGCACCCGCCTCACCCTCGCCGGACAGGCGAATACGGTCACCGGTATCGACACCGGCCGGCACCTTGACCGACAACGTCTTGTACTCTTCGACGCGCCCTTCACCGTGGCAGGAATCGCACGGATCGGAAATGATCTTGCCCTGGCCATGGCAACGCGGGCAGGTCTGCTGCACCGAAAAGAAGCCCTGCTGCATGCGAACCTGGCCAATACCACCGCAAGTCGGGCAGGTGACCGGGGAAGACCCCTTCTTGGCACCCGAACCGTCGCAGGGTTTGCAGTTGACCAATGTCGGAACACGGATATTGACGGTGGTACCGCGCACCGCTTCTTCCAGGTTCAGCTCCAGCGTGTAGCGCAAGTCGCTGCCACGCTGCGCGCCGCCCCGGGCGCCACCGCGACCGCCGCCGAAGAAATCGCTGAACACATCACCGAAGATATCGGAGAAGTTCTGGCCGCCGAAACCAGCACCGCCACCCCCCATGCTCGGGTCGACGCCCGCATGACCGTACTGGTCGTAAGCCGCGCGCTTGCTGGAGTCCGACAATACCTCGTAAGCCTCATTGGCTTCCTTGAACAGCTCTTCCGACGCTTTATCGCCAGGGTTACGGTCCGGGTGGTGCTTCATCGCCAGACGGCGATAGGCCTTTTTCAGCTCTGCCTCGCTGGCCCCCCGCTCAACACCCAATACTTCGTAGAAATCACGCTTTGCCATTAGTCTTCGCACTCTTATAGGACGTCCGGCGCAACTCTCCTGAGCTTCGCCAAACTCGCTGAGCCCCCATGCAGGCCCGGACCCAGCTCACGTCGAAACGATCCTGGTCTTAAATCTTTCAGCCAGGGATCCGGCCAAAATGCGGCCTTTCGCCGACCGGAAAGCAGGAGCATTCCCGATCAGGCCGCCAGCACCCGAACGCTGTCGCATGCTGTAAAAATTCGTTGTCTCCAGACACGCCAACGCGGGAGCAAGCTCCCGCGCGGCGACATCCTACCAGCCACCGCACAAATGCAGTCAACCGGCCGACCAACAAGCGATTACTTGTTTTCTTTCACTTCTTCGAACTCAGCGTCGACGACGTCGTCAGCCTTGCCTGCCGACTCGCCTTGCTGTGCAGCACCTTCAGCCGGCTGAGCCTGCTCGGCGTACATCTTCTGAGCCACTGGCGCGGAGACTTTGGACAGCTCTTCGATCTTCGCTTCGATGGCAGCCTTGTCGTCGCCCTTGACGGCGGCTTCCAGGGCAACCACGGCTGCTTCGATCGCAGTCTTCTCTTCAGCAGTCACTTTCTCGCCAGCATCGGCAATCATCTTGCGAGTCGAGTGCACCAGGGCATCACCCTGGTTGCGGGCGCTGGCCAGCTCTTCGAACTTGCGATCTTCCTCGGCGTTGACTTCAGCATCGCGAACCATCTGCTGAATTTCTTCCTCGGACAGACCGGAGTTGGCCTTGATCACGATCGACTGGGTCTTGCCAGTGGCCTTGTCTTTCGCGCCGACGTGCAGGATGCCGTTGGCGTCGATGTCGAAGGTCACTTCGATTTGCGGCACGCCACGTGGAGCCGGTGGAATCTCGGCCAGGTCGAACTTGCCCAGGGACTTGTTCTGTGCGGCCTGCTTGCGCTCGCCCTGCAGCACGTGAATGGTCACGGCGCTCTGGTTGTCATCGGCAGTCGAGAACACCTGGGATTTCTTGGTAGGAATCGTGGTGTTTTTCTCGATCAGCGCGGTCATCACGCCGCCCATGGTTTCGATACCCAGGGTCAGCGGGCTGACGTCGAGCAGCAGAACGTCTTTCACGTCACCGGCCAGTACGGCGCCCTGAATGGCAGCACCCATGGCAACGGCTTCGTCCGGGTTCACGTCCTTGCGTGGCTCTTTGCCGAAGAAATCGGTCACCAGCTTCTGAACCAGCGGCATACGCGTCTGGCCACCGACCAGGATTACGTCGTTGATCGCGCCAACGTCGATACCGGCGTCCTTCATAGCGATGCGGCAAGGCTCGATGGTGCGTTGAACCAGGTCTTCCACCAGCGCTTCGAGTTTGGCGCGAGAGATCTTCACGTTCAGGTGCTTAGGACCGGTAGCATCTGCAGTGATGTACGGCAGGTTCACGTCGGTCGACTGGCTCGAAGACAGCTCGATCTTGGCTTTCTCGGCGGCTTCTTTCAGGCGCTGCATCGCCAGCGGGTCGCCCTTGAGGTTCATGCCGGTTTCTTTCTTGAACTCGTCGACGAGGTAGTCGATCAAGCGGATGTCGAAGTCTTCACCGCCGAGGAAGGTGTCGCCGTTGGTGGCCAACACTTCGAACTGGTGCTCGCCATCGACTTCAGCGATCTCGATAACGGAAACGTCGAAGGTACCGCCACCCAGGTCATAAACGATCACGGTATGATCGCCCTTGGCCTTGTCCATACCGTAGGCCAGAGCCGCAGCGGTCGGTTCGTTGATG
Organism: Pseudomonas uvaldensis; assembly: GCF_021271205.1. Classification (GTDB taxonomy): domain Bacteria; phylum Pseudomonadota; class Gammaproteobacteria; order Pseudomonadales; family Pseudomonadaceae; genus Aquipseudomonas; species Aquipseudomonas uvaldensis. The sequence goes on along the minus strand of NZ_JAIWKS010000003.1, from coordinate 86,017 downwards.
ATACGTTTTACGTCCAGGCCCGCGATGCGGCCGGCGTCCTTGGTGGCCTGACGCTGGCTGTCGTTGAAGTAGGCAGGAACGGTGATGACCGCTTCGGTCACGGACTCGCCGAGGTAGTCTTCGGCGGTTTTCTTCATCTTCTTCAGAATTTCGGCCGAGATCTGAGGTGGAGCCATCTTCTGGCTGTTCACTTCAACCCAGGCGTCGCCGTTATCAGCCTTGGCGATCTTGTAAGGCACCATCTTGATGTCTTTCTGAACGACTTCTTCGTCGAACTTGCGACCGATCAGACGCTTCACCGCGTACAGGGTGTTATGCGGATTGGTCACTGCCTGACGCTTGGCCGACTGGCCGACCAGGATTTCGCCATCGTTGGCGTACGCAATGATCGACGGCGTGGTGCGCGCGCCTTCAGCGTTTTCAATCACTTTGGCCTTGCCGTTTTCCAGCACGGAGACGCACGAGTTGGTGGTCCCCAGGTCGATACCGATAATCTTGCCCATGTTAACTCTCCCGGAACTTGGATTTTGTTGCCGCAGCAGTGGTGGCTAACTGCGGTAGCACTTAAACGCTTGACTTCTAGATGGGGCCGCTGCGCCCGATTTCAAGCCTGCTCGTCGATAGAAGGTGAAACCGGCGCTGGCGCCTTGCTGACCACAACCATGGCCGGGCGTAGCAAGCGGCCGTTGAGCAGGTATCCTTTCTGGAAAACCTTCAGAACACTGTTTGGCTCGACGTCGGCGCTTTCCTGCATCGCCATGGCCTGATGATGCTCGGCGTTGAAGGGTTCGCCATGGGGATCGATGGCTTCGAGCTGATAACGCTTGAGGGTGTCCTGGAACATCTTCAGGGTCAGTTCAATACCTTCGCGCATCGGACGAATGTTCTCGTCGTCCGGGCTGGACAGTTCCAGACCGCGCTCCAGGCTATCGATGATCGGCAGCAGGTCGCCGGCAAAACGCTCCAGGGCGAATTTGTGAGCCTTTTCTACATCCTGCTCGGCGCGGCGGCGGACGTTCTGCAGGTCGGCCGCGACACGCAACGCCTGATCCTGCGCACCCGCCAGTTGCTCCTCGAGCACCTGCACACGAGCCGCCAGGCCTTCGCTCGAATCCTGGGAAGCCTGATCGGTATCTAGATTTTGCGTATCCGGTGTCTGTTCGTCAGCCATAGATTTCTCCTTTCAATTTCGTCCGCGAGCTCGACTCGCGCTTCTGCCCCGTATATGGGGTCGGGTTTTTCAGCTTCAAGGGCCGCCAAACGAATTAACCCTACAAAAAACATTTGCTTATTTATTACTCAAAAGCATCAAAAAGCCTCGTGCTCCAAGCGAATCGAGCTAAGGCAAGGCATTGTCAGCTCAAAACAAAACACTGTATAAATAACCAGACCTGAAACCTGGGAGCGGCCTTATGCTGGTTCACCTGTCCGTACACAATTACGCCATCGTGGAACACCTCGACCTTGAACTCGATCGAGGCATGAGCGTGATCACCGGTGAAACCGGTGCCGGCAAGTCGATCATGCTCGACGCCCTGGGCCTGACGCTGGGCGATCGCGCCGACAGTGGCGTCGTGCGCCCCGGCGCGGACAAGGCCGACATCCTGGCGACCTTCGACCTGGGCGATATTCCCGAAGCCAGCGCCTGGCTGGCCGAGCGCGATCTGGATACCGACGGCCTGTGCATCCTGCGCCGGGTCATCACGGCAGAAGGTCGCTCCCGTGGCTACATCAATGGCACCCCCTGCCCGCTGGGCGATCTCAAGGCCCTTGGCGAGTTGCTGATCGACATCCACAGCCAGCATGAACATCAGTCCCTGCTCAAGACCGATACCCATCGCCGCCTGCTCGATGAATATGCCGGCGCCACCGACCTGGCGCGCCAGGTCCAACTGGCCGCCCAGCGCTGGCGCCAGACCCGGCAGGAACTGGACCGGCTCTCCAACTCCGGTGATGAACAACGGGCTCGCCATCAATTGTTGAGCTATCAGCTCGAGGAACTGGAAAACCTCGCGCTGGGTGAGAACGAGCTGGAGGAACTGGAGCAGGAGCACAAGAACCTGACCAACGCCGAAACCCTCCTGGGTATCTGCCGGCAAGTGGTCGAGCAATGCAGCGAGAGCGACTCAGGCAACGTGCTAAGCGCGCTGACCGCAAGCCTTAACCGGCTTACCAGCGTGAACAACTCCGTCGGCTCCCTGAGCGAGGCGACCAATCTGCTGACCAGTGCGCAGATCCAGGTCGAAGAAGCCGTCGGGGAATTGAACCGGTTCATCGATCACTTCGATGCTGACCCGGCGCGCCTGCAATATCTGGAAGAACGCCTGGACACTATTTATACGCTGGCTCGTAAACATCGCGTCCAGCCAACCGACGTTATCGAGCTGCAACAACGCCTCCTGGAAGAACTGGAAACCCTGAACGCCAACGATGAATCCATCGAGCGTCTGGGCGACGAACTGGCCTCCTATGCCCGTCATTACCAGGAAAAGGCCAGCGAACTCAGCGCACTACGCCGTCAAGCCGCGACAGGGCTGGCCAGTGCCGTGGAGCAGGAAATCCAGCGTCTGGGCATGCCGGGCGGTCGCTTTACCATCGAACTACGCCCGAACACTGGCGACGAACTGCAGCCCAACGGATTGGAACAGGTCGAGCTGCTGGTCAGCGCCAACCCCGGGCAACCACTCAAGGCGCTGGCAAAAGTCGCGTCCGGTGGTGAGTTGTCGCGGATCAGCCTGGCTATCCAGGTCATTACGGCGCAAACCTCACGGGTGCCGACCCTGGTATTCGACGAAGTGGATGTGGGCATTGGTGGGCCAACGGCAGAAATCGTCGGCCAACTGCTGCGTCGGCTCGGAGAGCGCGGGCAAGTCCTGACGGTCACGCACCTGCCCCAGGTCGCGGCACAGGGACACCAGCACCTGTTTGTGCACAAGGTACGGGGCGAGAAAGACACCCGCACGGCGGTATCCAGGCTCGACAAGACAGAACGCGTGGAAGAGGTAGCACGGATGCTGGGGGGGATCGACCTCACCAAGGAATCCCTGGCCCATGCGAAGAAAATGGTGGTCGCGGCAAAATCCTGAGAAACAGCGATAAAAAGAAGGCGACCTCTAGGTCGCCTTCTTTATTTACGTCGCAAACTTACTTTTTCTTGCGCACATGCAGGACAAGATGGTGATCGATCAGCTCGAAACCATATTCCTCGGCAATTGCTTTTTGCAGCTTCTCAATTTCAGGACTGACGAATTCGATGACTTCACGGGTTTCCACGTTCACCATGTGATCGTGATGTTCCCCGTCCGCCAGCTCAAACACCGCATGACCGCCATCGAAATTATGACGAGCCACCAGCCCGGCAGCTTCGAATTGAGTCAATACACGGTAAACCGTGGCCAGACCGACGTCCTCACCCGCTTCCATAAGGGCCTTGTAGACGTCTTCGGCACTCATGTGCCGCTGCTCTGCGGAATCGAGCATTTGCAGAATCTTGACCCGTGGCAGTGTCACCTTGAGGCCGGCTTTGCGTAGTTCGCTATTTTCAACCATGGTCAGCTTTCTCGCGATGCTGCTTCGCAGCTTCTCTTAATGCGGGTATGATCGGGGTTTACGTTGTCCCAGCCAAGATAGTGGAAGTCGCCCACCGATGCAAAACACCAAGCTCTTGCTAACCAGTTTCACCTTCGTGGGACTGCTCGCACTCGCCGGTTGTTCATTCCCCGGGGTTTACAAAATCGACATCCAGCAGGGCAATGTCGTCACGCAGGACATGATAGACCAGTTACGCCCGGGAATGACCCGTCGGCAAGTACGGTTTATCATGGGCAACCCTTTGCTGACCGACACGTTCCACGCCGATCGCTGGGATTATCTCTATAGCTTGCAGCCAGGTGGCGGCGAGCGCCAACAGGAACGCATCAGCGTTATCTTCAACGCCAATGACCAACTTGTCAGCCTGTCGGGCGATTTCATGCCTGGCGTGAGCCGCGACGAAGCCATCATGGGCCAGGACAGCGGCACCACCATCACCGATCCGACCAAGAACGCCGAACAGCCGAAACCGGAAAAACCGGCCAAGCCTGGGTCGTTGCTGGATCAGATCCAGAAGGACGTGGACAGCGTCGAGACCGTACCTGTCCCGACACCCGAGCCTCTGGATACCTCGCCGCAATAAGCTGCATCCAATAAAAAACCCGGCGCGCCGGGTTTTTTATTACCTGCGAAACAGGCTTGACGCTTACTTGGACTGACGCGCCTGGGCAGCCTTGGCAGCCCGCAGACGACGGATCTCTTTAGGGTCCGCCAGCAGCGGGCGATAGATTTCAAGCCTATCCCCTGCCTGCACCACCTGGCGCTCCGGATCGGCAACCACTTTGCCGAAAATCCCTACCGGACAAGTCGCCAAGTCCAACCCGGCCACCACCTGCGCAAGGCCGGATACGCCCAGCGCGGCGCGAACCGTCGTTCCTTCCTGCACGGCAAACGCCCGCAGGATCTGCCGTTCAGCAGTGGCATACACCACTTCTATCTCGATCAACGCTTGAGCTCTGCGTTCTGCTTGGCACGCTGGCAGAACGCGTCGACCAGGGTGTTGGCCGCCTGATTGAACAACGGCCCCAGCGTGGCCCGCACCAGGGGCCCCGCATAGTCGAACGAGAGATCCAGGCTGATCTTGCAGGCCTTCTCACCCAACGGCTTGAACACCCAGATCCCATGAAGCTGATTGAAAGGCCCTTCTTCCAGGTTCATTTCAATGGACTGCCCCGGCACCAGGGTATTGCGTGTGACGAAATGCTGGCTCAGCCCACCCTTGGCGACATTGAGGCTGGCGCGCATATGGGTTTCGGAGCTCTCAAGCACCTCGGCCGATGAGCACCAGGGCAGGAACTGCGGGTAGCTCGCCACATCATTGACCAAGTCGTACAGCGCCTGCGCCGGGTAGGGCAACAAGGCCGAGCGTTGAATATGTGTCGTCATGTAAGCGTCACTTCCACAGCTGGGCGGCAAACACTACGAGGATGCCGATGGGGGCCACGTAGCGCATCAGGAACAGGCTCAAGGCGAACAGCATCGGGCTGCGCAGCGACAGCTCATCGCGCACGGCATCACGCCCCATGATCCACCCTGCAAACACCACGAAACACAAACCGCCCAGTGGCAGCATGATCCGTGATGTGAAGAAATCAATCACGCCGAAGAAGTCCAGCCCTCCGGTTGCTCCCCATTGGTAGAGATGGAACAGCCCGTCTTCGTTCACGAAAAACTTCGCCTGCTTCCATATATTGAAGGAAAACACCGTGCCCAGGCCAACGAACCAGCAGGTGAAGGCCAGCCAGAATGTCACCCAGGCGCGACTGATCCGGGTTCGCTCGACCAGGTAAGCCACCATGGGTTCCAGCAGGGAAATCGCCGAACTCCAGGCTGCGATGGCGACCAGGACGAAAAATATCACCCCCATCACTTGGCCGAACGCCATGCTGCCGAAGGCAAAGGGCAAGCTGACGAACATCAGCCCCGGCCCCTCGCTGGGGTTCAGGCCTGCCGCGAACACAATCGGAAACAATGCCACGCCCGCCATCAACGACACGAAGGTATCCAGCAGCGCGACACCGAACACCGTCCGGGTGAGGGAGGCGTTCTTCGGCATGTAGGCACCGTAGATCATGATCGAGCCAACACCGACGCTCAGGGAGAAAAATGCATGCCCCATGGCGGGCAGCAAGCCGTCCAGAACTTTTTCCGGCTTGAAATCAAACATGAAGTGCAGGCCTTCCATGAAATGCCCGGTGGTCATGCTGTAGCCCAGCAGCACCAGGATCATCACGAACAGCAGCGGCATCATGATCCGCAGGCTGCGCTCGAGCCCCGCGACCACGCCCTTGGCAATCACGACGGCGGACAGCACCATGAAAATCGTATGCCAGAGCGTCAGCCGCCAGGGATCGGAAATCACCTTGCCAAAATAGGCACCCACCTGATCGGGCGGCACGCCCTGGAAGTCGCCGCGCCCCATATCGATGATGTAATCCAGCGACCAACCGCCGACCACGCTATAGAAAGACAGGATCAGCAGCGCCGTTATCATCCCGGCGAACGCGCCCCACGACCATTTGGTCGAGTGCCCCGCCTCCACCGCCAGCACTTTCAGGGCGTTGGCCGGGCTTTGCCGGGCGCGACGACCGATCAGGGTCTCGGCCAACATCACCGGCGCGCCGATGAGCACGATACACGCCAAAAACATCAGTACGAAGGCACCGCCACCGTAGACGCCGACCATGTAGGGGAATTTCCAGATACTACCCAGCCCCACGGCCGAACCGGTGGCAGCGAGTATGAAGACCCAGCGGCTAGCCCAACTGCCGTGGACAGAGACCTTGTCTGTCGACATCGTTATCACGCCCAAGCGTTCAAAAAAGAGGCCGCATTGTCCGGGATTCACTCAAGGTGCTCAAGCACGCTGCATCACCGTAGCCGACACGCACGCAACTGCCTATAATGCCGCCCCTATGGCTAAACAGAAGAAACACCCCACAGGGACCATCGCGCAAAATAAAAAGGCGCGACACGATTACTTCATCGAACAACGTTTCGAGGCCGGCATGGTCCTGGCCGGTTGGGAAGTAAAGAGCCTGCGCGCGGGCAAGGCACAACTGGTCGACAGCTACGTGCTGCTCAAGGACGGCGAGGCCTGGCTGCTGGGCAGTCACATCACGCCACTGACCACCGCCAGCACCCACGTCATTGCCGACCCGGTGCGCACCCGCAAGCTGCTGCTCAACAAACGCGAGCTGGAAAAGCTTTTCGCCGGCGTCCAGCAGAAGGGCTACACCTGCGTTTGCACGTCACTGTACTGGAGCAAGCACTTGATCAAGTGCGAGATTGCGCTGGGCAAGGGCAAGAAGGAATACGACAAGCGCGACACCGAGCGCGAGCGCGATGCCGGTCGTGAGTTGCAGCGTGCCGTGCGCAACAAGGGCAAGGAAGACTAGCCTTCGCGAGATTGCCTGTGGGAGCGAGCCTGCTCGCGATTGCCGTGGATCAGTAAACATTGATTTGACTGACACACCGCAATCGCGAGCAGGCTCGCTCCCACAGGTTTCATCGCTATATTCCCTTGCGCCGCTCCGCCCGCGCCACACGCTGCACTTCCTGGCGCACTTCCTCCAATACTTCCTGCACATACAGGATGTGTCGGCTGGACACTTCCCTCGCCTGTTCGGCATGCCCATCCATGATCGCCTGGTACAACTCCCGGTGTTGGCTGATCAGCATGTCACGGGTTTCGCTGCGCTGCTTGTACATGCCGCCGATGTTAGTCACCACGTTGCGCTTGAGCAGGTCGAACAGACCACGAATGGTGTGCAGCAGCACCGCGTTATGACTGGCCTCGGCGATGGCCAAGTGGAACCGCGCATCCGCCGCGCCCTCCTCCGCCCGACTCACTTCCTCGTGGCGGGAATAACAATCCTGCAACTCTTCGAACGCCGCCGTCAGCCGCTCGCGATCCACATCGGTGGCGCGCAATGCTGCGTAATAGGCGCAGGACGCTTCCAGAGTATGACGAAATTCCAGCAAGTCCCGCTGAGCCTCGGGATTGCTTTCCAACAGTTGCAGCAAAGGATCACTGAACGTCGAACCCAGTGACTCCACGACATAATTGCCACCGCCCTGACGGCTGACGAGCAGCCCCTTGGCCGTCAGTTTCTGGATCGCCTCGCGCAACGAAGGGCGTGACACGCCGAACTGATCGGCCAGGGTGCGCTCAGCCGGCAGCCGTTCGCCGGCCTTCAGCGTGCCTTCGAGGATCATGCCTTCCAGCCGCTCGACAATATCGTCAGACAAACGGCGCTGACGAATCTGATCAAACCCCATCACTCGACTCTCCACCATCCCGACGGCTCGTCGGGCTCTCTATTCTGGCCTATCCGGGCCCTGACCACACCCATCAAAAGCCATTGGCATCACCGGAGCAGATGCGATCCGCACCGCTTATTCGACGAAAGTTTTGCGGGCGGCAAATTGACACACCACAACCAAGGCTTTTACCCTAGCCAACAGCGCTTGTAAATTGGTCTTACCAATTACCCAAATCCGCTGACCAGTGCCTGACCAACAACAATTAGGGGCCCACCCACATGCAAACCTGGCAACAGCTTTACAGCCCGCTCGGCAGTCTCGGCCTGTCCGCTCTCGTGGCCGTTATTCCCATCATTTTCTTCTTCCTGGCCCTGGCGGTGTTTCGCCTCAAAGGACATGTGGCCGGTAGCATCACCCTGGCCCTGGCGATCGCCGTGGCAATCTTCGGCTTCAACATGCCTGCCGACATGGCCTTTGCTGCCGCTGGCTACGGCTTCGCCTATGGCTTGTGGCCTATCGCCTGGATCATCGTCGCCGCAGTGTTCCTCTACAAACTGACGGTCAAGAGCGGCCAGTTCGAAGTGATCCGCAGCTCGGTGCTGTCCATTACCGATGACCAACGCCTGCAAGTGCTGCTGATCGGCTTCTGCTTCGGCGCATTCCTGGAGGGCGCCGCCGGCTTCGGTGCGCCGGTGGCGATCACTGCCGCCTTGCTGGTCGGCCTGGGCTTCAACCCGTTGTATGCCGCCGGCCTGTGCTTGATCGCCAACACCGCCCCGGTCGCGTTCGGCGCCCTGGGCATCCCGATCATCGTGGCCGGCCAGGTCACCGGGATCGACGCGTTCAAGATTGGCGCCATGACCGGCCGCCAACTGCCGCTGCTGTCGCTGTTCGTGCCGTTCTGGCTGGTATTCATGATGGATGGCCTGCGCGGCGTACGGGAAACCTGGCCGGCGGCGCTGGTGGCGGGCCTGAGCTTCGCCATCACCCAATACTTCACGTCCAACTTCATCGGCCCGGAACTGCCGGACATCACCTCGGCCCTGGCCAGCCTGATTTCCCTCACCCTGTTCCTGAAAGTCTGGCAGCCCAAGCGCGCCGCCGGCGCCCAGATTGCCGGCGCCACTTCGAGCGCGACGCTCACCGCCAGCGCCGGCGGTTTCGGCCAACCACGCAGCACACAGGCTTCGCCCTACAGCCTGGGTGAAATCATCAAGGCCTGGTCCCCTTTCCTGATCCTCACCGTGCTGGTCACGATCTGGACCCTGAAACCGTTCAAAGCGATGTTCGCCGCGGGCGGTTCGATGTATGGCTGGGTGTTCAACTTTGCCATCCCGCACCTGGACCAGCTGGTGATCAAGGTTGCGCCCATCGTGGTCAACCCCACTGCCATCCCGGCCGTGTACAAGCTTGACCCGATTTCCGCCACGGGCACGGCGATTTTCTTCTCTGCGCTGATCTCGATGCTGGTGCTGAAAATCAACCTCAAAACTGGTCTTACCACTTTCAAAGAGACCTTTGTCGAGCTGCGTTGGCCGATCCTGTCCATCGGCATGGTGCTGGCATTCGCCTTCGTCACCAACTACTCGGGCATGTCCTCGACCATGGCTCTGGTGCTGGCCGGCACCGGCGCAGCGTTCCCGTTCTTCTCACCGTTCCTGGGTTGGCTGGGGGTGTTCCTGACGGGTTCCGATACGTCGTCCAACGCCCTGTTCAGCTCGCTGCAAGCCACCACCGCGCACCAGATCGGCGTCAACGACACCCTGCTCGTCGCGGCGAATACCAGCGGCGGAGTGACCGGCAAGATGATTTCGCCACAGTCGATCGCCGTGGCCTGCGCCGCGACCGGGCTGGTGGGCAAGGAATCGGATCTGTTCCGTTTCACCCTGAAACACAGCCTATTCTTTGCAACGATCGTCGGCCTGATCACGCTGGCCCAGGCCTATTGGTTCACCGGCATGCTGGTGCATTGAGTCCTACAGGAAACACCGAAAGAACCGACGCCGATCCCCGAATCGGCGTCCGCATTCGATAACCGGGTCTGCAAGGCTGCTGAAAGATTGGCTCTCTATATTCAGCAGCCTCAGCGGACGGATAACCGGGACCACCCGGAGACACGCCTGATGAGCGAGCTTTTTTACAACGCCGTGCCGAACGCGACCCGTGTCGCCCCGCCATTGCCCGAACCCCGGCAGTACCCCAGCGAGAAACCGCAACGGGTCTACCTGTTCGGCACCTGCGTGGTGGACCTGTTCTACCCCGAAGCCGGGATGGACGCGATTCATCTGCTGGAGCGCGAAGGGATCCGGGTGGAGTATCCCCAAGGGCAAACCTGTTGCGGCCAGCCGGCGTACACCTCCGGCTACACGGAGCAGGCCCGGACGGTGGCGCGGGCGCAACTGGCCCTGTTTGCCGAAGACTACCCGGTAGTGGTGCCCTCGGGCTCCTGTGCCGGCATGATCCGCGAGCATTACGCCGACCTGTTCAAGGACGAGCCCGAGACACTCAAGCAGATCCAGGCCCTGGCGGCACGGACCTATGAGCTGGCCGAGTTCCTGCTGTTTGTCTGCAAGGTGCAGCTTGAGGACAACGGTGAGCCGGTGAAAATTGCGCTGCATACGTCCTGCTCGGCACGACGGGAAATGAACACCCACCTGCATGGCCGCGCCCTGTTGGCGCAGCTGGGTAACGTGGAACGGGTCGAGCACAGCCACGAAAGCGAATGCTGTGGTTTCGGTGGGACATTCAGCGTGCGCATGCCGGACATTTCCGGCGCGATGGTGGCCGACAAGACTCGGGCGTTGAAGGAGTCCGGCGCGCACAAGGTCGTCAGTGCCGACTGCGGCTGCCTGATGAACATCAACGGTGCGTTGGAGAAACAGCAGGAGGCGTTGCGCGGCCAACACCTGGCGAGCTTCCTCTGGCAGCGTACCGGAGGTGTGGCATGAGCACGCCGACGCTGATCCCGACCATCGAGGTGCGGGACGATTTTCGCGCCCGGGCCCACAAGGCTTTGGACGACACGCAACTGCGAAACAACTTTCGCAGTGCGATGGATTCACTGATGACCAAGCGGGCGACGTCCTTCAGCGACGCCCACGAAAGAGAACACTTGCGGGTGCTGGGCAATGCCGTCCGCGCCCGTGCGTTATCCAAGCTGCCCGACCTGCTCGAGCAGCTTGAAAGCAACCTGACCCGCAACGGTGTGAAAGTACACTGGGCGGAAACGGTGGACGAAGCCAATGGCATCGTCCTTTCGATCATCCGTGCTCACGAGGCGCGGCAAGTGATCAAGGGCAAATCGATGGTCAGCGAAGAGATGGAAATGAACCATGTCCTCGCGGCTCAAGGCATTGAATGCCTGGAATCGGACATGGGCGAGTTCATCGTCCAGCTCGATCACGAGAAGCCTTCACACATCATTATGCCGGCGATCCACAAGAACGCCGGTCAGGTCGCGTCCTTGTTCCACGACAAACTCGGCGTGGAGTACACCAAGGACGTCGACCAACTCATTCAGATCGGACGCAGAGTACTGCGGCAGAAATTCTTCGAGGCCGACATCGGCGTCTCGGGCGTCAACTTCGCCGTCGCCGAAACCGGCACACTGTTGCTGGTGGAAAACGAAGGCAATGGCCGGATGTCCACCACCGTGCCACCGGTGCACATTGCCGTGACCGGCATCGAAAAAGTGGTGGAAAACCTGCGCGATGTGGTGCCGCTGCTCTCGCTGCTGACCCGCTCGGCCCTTGGCCAGCCGATCACCACCTACGTCAACATGATCTCCGGCCCGCGCAAGGCCGACGAGCTGGACGGCCCCCAGGAAGTGCACCTGGTGTTGCTGGACAATGGACGCAGTCAGGCGTTTGCCGACAGCGAACTGCGTCAGACCCTGAACTGCATCCGCTGCGGCGCCTGTATGAATCATTGCCCGGTCTATACCCGAATCGGCGGCCACGCCTATGGCGAGGTTTACCCTGGGCCTATCGGAAAAATCATCACGCCGCACATGGTCGGCCTCGCCAAAGTACCGGATCACCCGAGCGCATCTTCGCTGTGCGGCGCTTGCGGTGAAGTGTGCCCGGTGAAGATCCCGATCCCGGCCTTGCTGCGACGGCTGCGGGAAGAAAACGTCAAGGCCCCGGACAGCCCCCACCAGGTGATGCGCGGCCAGGGCAGCAAGTATTCGTCCAAGGAACGCTTCATCTGGAATGCCTGGGCACGGCTCAACAGCTCGCCGCGGCTGTACCGGCTGTTCGGCTTCCTCGCCACGCGCCTGCGCGCCCTGACGCCCCGTAACGTCGGCCCGTGGACGCAAAACCACAGCGCCCCCAAACCCGCCGCCCGCTCATTGCATGATCTGGCCCGCGAACACCTGGACCGACAAGGAGACCGTCGATGAGCGCCAAGGAAAATATCCTCGCCAAGCTGCGCAAAAGCCTCACAGGCACCACGCCCGTTGCTGACAACTTCAATGTCGAGCTGGTGACGCAAACCTATCGCTACGCGCCCGAGGAACGCATCGCGCAACTGCGCAAACTGATGGAGGCGGTGCACACCGAAATCCACCTGACCTCCGGCGAAGACTGGCCGGCGCTGCTGGCGCAGCTGCTGCGCGACCGACAACTGCCGAGCCTGCTGATCGCCCCGACCACATCCCATGGGCAAAAAATCACACAGTTCTGGGCGAACAATCCGGACCTGCCGGTGCTCAAGGCCTACGACCGCCCGGTGGAGGAATGGAAAGCCGAACTGTTCAACGACACCCCCGCCAGCCTGACCGGAACCCTCGGCGCTATCGCCGCCACCGGTAGCCTGATTCTCTGGCCAACGCGGGAAGAACCGCGGCTGATGAGCTTGGTGCCGCCGGTGCATTTCGCCCTGCTCAAGGCCAGCGAGATCCGCGACAACTTCTACGAAGTGCAGCAGGAATTCGAATGGGCCCAAGGCATGCCCACCAACGCCCTGCTGGTCTCGGGCCCGTCGAAAACCGCCGACATCGAACAAGTCCTGGCCTACGGCGCCCACGGACCGAAAGACCTGGTGGTACTGATTCTGGAGGACCAATGACGCTTCCGGTCCCTTTCCTGCGTGACGTACGCCAACTGATCCCACAGAAACGACTGTTCGACGATCCTCTGTCGACCCTGGCCTTCGGCACCGACGCCAGTTTCTATCGGCTGATTCCGAAACTGGTGGTGCGGGTCGAGAACGAAGACGAAGTGGTGGCGCTGCTGCAACTGGCCCAGCGCGACCGGGTGCCCGTCACCTTCCGCGCCGCCGGCACCAGCCTGTCCGGGCAGGCCATCAGCGACTCGGTGCTGATCGTGCTGGGAGACAACTGGAATGGTCGGCAGATTCGCGAGCAAGGCACGCAGATTCGCCTGCAACCCGGCGTCATCGGCGCCCAGGCCAACGCCTGGCTGGCACCGTTCGGCCGCAAGATCGGCCCCGATCCGGCCTCGATCAATGCCTGCAAAATCGGCGGCATCGTCGCCAACAACGCCAGCGGCATGTGCTGCGGCACGGCGCAGAACACCTATCACACCCTGGCCGGTATCCGGCTGGTATTGGCCGATGGCACCCGCCTCGACACCGAAGACGACGCCAGCGTGGCCGCCTTCCGCGCCAGCCATGGCAAACTGCTCGAACGCCTGGCCACCCTCGGCCACGAGACATGCGCCAATACAGAACTGGCCGCACGAATCCGCCACAAATACCGTCTGAAAAATACCACCGGCCTGTCACTCAATGCCCTGGTGGATTTCGACGACCCTGTGGATATCTTGAGCCACCTGCTGGTGGGCTCCGAAGGCACCCTCGGCTTCATCAGTGCCGTGACCTACAACACGGTGGTCGACCATCCGAACAAGGCGTCGGCACTGATCGTGTTTCCGGACGTGGAAACTTGCTGCAATGCAGTCACCGTGCTGAAAAGCCAGCCGGTATCGGCCGTGGAACTGCTCGACCGGCGCAGCCTGCGTTCGGTGCAGGACAAACCCGGCATGCCGGATTTCGTACGGCATCTGTCGATCAATGCCTGCGCCCTGCTGATCGAATCCCGCGCCGCTTCCTCCTCTCTCCTACAAGAACAACTGGCCCTGATCATGGCCTCCCTGGCCGGTTTCCCGGTGGAAAAGCAGATCGACTTCACTGAAGACCCCAAAGAAAACGCCTGGCTCTGGGCCATCCGCAAAGACACCTTTCCAGCGGTGGGCGCAGTACGCAAGACCGGCACCACGGTTATCATCGAAGACGTGACCTTCCCCGTGGAGCAACTCGCCATCGGCGTGAACCGCCTGATCGAGTTGTTCGAGAAACATCACTACGACGAAGCGATCCTGTTCGGACATGCGCTGGAAGGCAATCTGCACTTTGTCTTCACCCAAGGCTTCAACAGCGCTGAAGAAGTCGCACGCTACCAGGCGTTCATGGACGACGTGGCGCAGTTGGTCGCGGTGGAATTCGGCGGCTCGCTGAAGGCCGAGCACGGCACCGGACGCAACATGGCGCCGTTCGTCGAGCTGGAATGGGGCAGCGATGCCTATCAGCTGATGTGGCAACTCAAGCGCCTGCTCGACCCCAACGGCATTCTCAATCCGGACGTGGTCCTCAGCGAAGATCCACAGATCCATCTCAAGCACCTCAAACCGTTGCCGGCCGCCGATGAGATCGTCGACAAATGCATCGAATGCGGGTTCTGCGAGCCGGTGTGCCCGTCCAAAGACCTGACGCTAAGCCCGCGCCAGCGCATCGTGATCTGGCGCGACATCCAGGCGAAAAAACGCACGGGCGTCGACACGGCGGAACTTGAAACGGCGTATCAGTACCAGGGCATCGACACCTGCGCCGCCACCGGACTCTGCGCGCAGCGTTGCCCGGTAGGCATCAACACCGGCGAGCTGGTGAAAAAACTCCGCGGCCGTACCGCAACACGTAAGAAAACCGCCGATTGGCTTGCAGGCAACTTCGCCACTGCGTTGCAAGGCGCACGCTTCACCCTGCACGTCGCCAACGGTGCGCGCATGCTGCTCGGAGCGCCACGGCTGGCTCGCTTGTCCACCGGGCTGAACCGCCTGTCCAAGGGCCAAGTGCCACAATGGACCCACGCCATGCCGCAACCGGAACGTGCCATCCGTTTCAGCCCTGCCGTGGCGGACGAGCGTCCGAGAGTGGTGTACCTGGCGGCTTGTGTGTCGCGAGTCATGGGCCCGGCCGCCGGAGACACGGAACAGGCTTCACTGCATGAAAAAACCCAGCGACTGCTGGAAAAGGCCGGTTATCAGGTGGTCTTTCCAGACAACCTGGACAACCTCTGCTGCGGCCAACCTTTCGCCTCCAAAGGCTATGCCGAACAAGCCGAAGACAAACGCCAGGAACTGATCGGCGCGTTGCTGCATGCCAGCCGCGGCGGGCTCGATCCGATCTACTGCGACACCAGCCCCTGCACCCTACGGCTGGTCCAGGACCTCGGCGATGCACGACTGGACGTGTACGACCCGGTGCGCTTCATCCGCACCCACCTGATGGACCGCCTCGACTTCACGCCCCAGGAAACGCCTATCGCGGTGCACGTCACTTGCAGCACCCAGCATCTGGGCGAGAGTCAGGCGTTGATCGATCTGGCGCGCAAATGCAGCAAGAACGTGATCATCCCGGAAGGCATTCACTGCTGCGGTTTCGCCGGAGACAAAGGCTTCACCACCCCGGAGTTGAACGCCCATTCGCTGCGTAGCCTAAAGGATGCGGTACAGCATTGCAGCGAAGGAATATCCACCAGCCGTACCTGTGAGATCGGCCTGACGCAACACGGCGCCATCGACTACCACGGGCTGGTCTACCTGGTAGATCGGGTGACCCAGGCCAGGGCGAGGTAAAGAAAAATAGAACCCTGATGAACGCCGACAGTCCACTGTTCAAGTCCCGCAAACGCGGGACCTCCCTCAAATTGGTAGTACTGATGGCCAGCGACGCCTGAGCCCTCGGTTCAAGGAGAGACACATGAAACGCTCTGTACTGCTCGGTTTGTTCGTTACTGCCTCCATGCTGGCGTCGTCCTCGTTTGCCGCTGGCGAGGGCGATCTATGTGATACCAATATCAAGACCATTGAGAACCTCAAGACCCAAATCCAGGGCACGGACCTGGAGGCGCGCGCCGCCACCAGCGTGCAACAGGCCAAGGCCTACCGGGACCAGAAAACCGAAGAAGGCACCAAGAAATGCATCTCCGAAACCACTCAAACCCTTCAGGAAATCCAGAAGGTGAACAAGGACGGTAAAAACTCCTAAACGCCGAGGGCCAACCTACGGGTTGGCCTGCGCCGCAGATTGGCGTACACTGCGATTGCCTGTCGCTCCAGCAGATTTCCGAAGCGACAGGTTCGGGGCCGTTTAGGATTCGACGCCGGTTGCGAAACTTTAGGTGCATGCCGAGTTGGTAACAGAACTCGTAAATCCACTGTTGCAACTTCCTATAGTTGCCAATGACGAAACCTACGGGGATTACGCTCTCGCTGCGTAAGCAGCCTTAGCTCTTCCCTTCTGGTACCTTCGGGTCCAGCAATCATCAGGGGATGTCTGTAAACCCAAAATGATTGTCATATAGAACAGAATCGCCGTGCAGTACGTTGTGGACGAAGCGGCTAAAACTTACACAACTCGCCCAAAGCACCCTGCCCGTCGGGTCGCTGAGGGTTAACTCAATAGACACGGCTAAGCATGTAGTACCGACAGCGGAGTACTGGCGGACGGGGGTTCAAATCCCCCCGGCTCCACCAAATGATCAAAAAAAGACGTCCATGGACGTCTTTTTTTGTGCCTGAAATCCAGTGAATACGGGGCTTTCAGCGCCATCAAGCTCCATAGCACTTCACGCAGATCCATTTTGAAATGTATTCCAAGGCGTATTCCAAGCCCGCGGCTGGTAAATTTTGGAATACACAAACAGCGTTGGAGTACCCATGGGCGCCCAAGCCACACGCCTTTCAGACCTGAAAATCAAAGCCGCCAAACCCAAAGCCAAGGACTACATACTGACCGATGGCAACGGCCTCCAACTACGAGTCCGCACCAACGGTTCAAGGCTATGGAATTTCAACTACGTCCATCCCGTGACGAAAAAACGGATCAACATGGGACTGGGTACATTCCCCGAGCTCAGCCTGGCCCATGCGCGAAAACGCACTGTCGAGGCTAGGGAACTGGTTGCCCAAGGACTGGACCCTAAAGAACAGCGCGATGCGGATCACACCAAGCCCTTGGCGGGAATGCATAGCAGGCCCGCCTTGTTCAAATAGGTGCGAGCCCAACCCACGCGGTTATTGATCAATGTCTGATGACCAGAAGGTAGGCGCTCCTTGCGTTCGTCTTCGGTCAGTTGAAACTGATCCGCCACCCGCTCGCGCAACTCATTGAGCGGCAGCGGCGCACCGCTCTGCACGGTACTCAATACCGGGCGCATCACACTTTGGAAATCCGGAATAGCCACCGTTACTCCCTCATTTAAACGACCGTCTTAGGCCCCGCCCACGCGGCGCTCATCAAAAGCCACTGCGGTCTTGATCATTTTTAAAATCACTAGCGCAAATGCTCGGCTCTTTGTCTCGTTATCCAGCACTTCCAGCGAGAGCTTCTCGTAGTCGGTCATGGCGTCCAGCACGGTGTCGAGGACGCGCTTGGGAAACAGGCCATGCATCACTTGATCAACCGAATGATTGTTCACTTGGGCCATCACATCTTCCTGACGGCTGATGCGCTGGGCGATGCCGGTAAGGAACTGCAGTTGGTCGTCGTCGCTCACTTCGGCACCAAAGATATCGTTCAGCGCCTCAATAATTTCGGATAGGCGCTTCTTCTCCGGATCATGCGGCTTACCGCTCCCCACGTCACTGCCGGGTTTTACGGTGTATTTGCCCGTTTCCTCGTTCAGACGCAGCACGTGTTCAGCTCGCTTGCTCAGGCGGTAGTGGCTCAGTTGCAGCTCACCCACATCCACGTCATCTTCCAGCAGGCGATCTACACGCAGCAATGGGTGCAGATGTTTGGCGTACACACATAGCTGTTCTAGTTCGCGATCTTCGTAAGGCACGATCTGCGACAGAAACTCGTACAGGCGCACAAAGCTCTGCAGGTTCTTGCGGAACAGGTCGAGCTGATTGACCTGCTCGCCAGCTTCTTTCAATGCGTGCTCGGCTTTTTTCAAGCCGGCGCTATCCCCGTTGGCTTCGGAGGTACGTTTGTAATCAAGCGCCTGCTGACGAGATTCCAGCGAGAAGGCATAGCGCTTGGCAAAACGCTCTTTGGCCGGCGCGCAGTAATAACTGAGCTTGCTGGCTTGCGCCTTGGGGTCGAAGAAGGCCAAGGCAAACGCTTCGACCTCTTGCCAGTGATAGATGCCCTCTGCATCCAGCTTCTTCTGCACGTCATAGATGATCTGCGGGTCGGTCACGTCGGTCAGCTCGGCCTTGGTGTAGTAAGGCAAAAAGGCGTCGAGAATATCCTGTGGCTCGTTGAAAAAGTCGAGGATGAAGGTTTGTTTGCTATCACCGAAAGTGCGGTTCAATCGCGAGAGGGTCTGCACGCAGTCCACGCCTTGCAGCTTCTTATCCACATACATGGCGCACAGTTTGGGCTGATCGAAGCCGGTCTGGTACTTATTGGCGGCGATCATCACGTTAAAGTCCTGGGTGTCGAAAGCGTCCGCCAGATCTCGGCCATTCAGGCCCGCGTTGAGCAAGCTGCTGTTTTCTGTCACCTCTTCGGGGATAACTTCATCCGGTAACACACTGCCGGAGAACGCCACCAGCGGGTGCACATCGCTGTAACCCATCTGCTGCACATAGGTTTTCAATGCCAACTGATAACGAACCGCTTCTTGACGGCTGCTGGTCACTACCATTGCCTTGGCTTGACCATTGAGCAAACCGCGGATATTGGCGCGGAAGTGCTCGACGATCACTTCGACCTTCTGGCTGATGTTGTACGGGTGCAAACGCACCCAGCGTGCCAGCTTGATGCGCGCTTTTTTACTGTCCACCTCATCGTCTTCGCCATCCGGGTGGGCGATCTTCCAGGCGGTGCTATAGGTGATGTAGTTGCGCAGCACGTCGAGGATAAAACCTTCTTCGATAGCCTGACGCATGGAATACAGGTGAAACGCTTCAGGCTTATTGCTGGTGCTCGCGGGCAGCGTGGGGTCGGCCGGACGACCGAACAGTTCCAAGGTTTTAGCTTTTGGAGTGGCGGTAAAGGCGTAGTAACTGATGCGCTCATTGGGCTGGCGCGCTTGTACGGCGGCATCCAGTAACTCGTCGGCGCTGACTTCTTCCGCCTCCAGAGCATCGCTGCCGAGAATCTGTTTCAATTTGCTGGCCGATGAGCCAGTTTGCGAGGAGTGCGCCTCGTCGGCGATCACGGCATAACGCCCGCTGGCCAGCTTGGGGTACTTGTCCAGCGCATCGAACAGCGCCGGGAAGGTCTGGATGGTGACGATGATGATGCGCGTCTGTTCAGACAGCGCGTCGGCCAGTTGCTCGGACTTGCTTTGGTTGCCGACATCCCGGCCGATCGGTTTGACCACGCCCTGAGCGTGTTCGAACTGGTAGATGGTGTTTTGCAGTTGGCTGTCCAGCACCGTGCGGTCGGTGACTACGATCACCGAATTGAACAAGCGCTGACCGGCATCGTCGTACAGCGAGGCCAGTTGATGCGCGGTCCAGGCGATGGAGTTGGACTTGCCTGAGCCTGCGCTGTGCTGAATCAAATATCGCTTGCCCGGCCCTTCGGCGCGGGTGGTATTGATCAGCTTATTGACCACTTCCCATTGATGGTAACGGGGGAAGATCATCGTCTCCTTGGTCACCAGCGTGCCGTCGAAGCCTTCACTGGTTTTCTTGTCCAGATGCAGAAAGCGCCCCAGCACTTTGAGCCACGCATCCGGTTGCAATAGGCGTTGCCAGAGGTAACTCGTGGCATATTGGCTGTCGTCCTCAGGCATCGGGTTGCCCGCACCGCCTTCCTCGTTGCCGAGGTTAAACGGCAGGAAGAAGGTTTCTTTACCCGCCAGCTTGGTGGTCATCGCGACTTCGTTTTGGCCCACAGCAAAGTGCACCAGCGCGCCACGCTTAAAAGCCAGCAGGGGCTCGGGCTTGCGTGTCAGCGGATCTTTTACCGGACGGTCATTGCGGTACTGGCGCTTGGCATTTTCCACCGACTGTTTGAACTCGCTTTTCAGCTCAAGCGTGGCGGTGGGGATGCCATTCAC
The DNA here is from genome assembly GCF_021271205.1 of Pseudomonas uvaldensis. Taxonomy (GTDB): domain Bacteria; phylum Pseudomonadota; class Gammaproteobacteria; order Pseudomonadales; family Pseudomonadaceae; genus Aquipseudomonas; species Aquipseudomonas uvaldensis. The sequence continues at coordinate 65,898 of NZ_JAIWKS010000003.1, read as the reverse complement.
GAACAGCACCAGATCCAGACGCGGGTCGTAGCTCTGCCCGTCCTTGCCAGAAACACGCGCATGCGGCGAGTAAGACACCTCCGGCACCACGCGCAGGCGATTGCACTGATAGCGTTTGAGGGTGTCCGGGTTCATGTCGTGGTCGGGCTGGAAGCTGCACAGCTCGACCTTCACCGCCGGCAGCTTAAAGCCATGGCGCAGCACATCCAGGGTGCCGCTCTGCTCCAGCTCGCGCACCAGCTTTTGCACCAGCACATCGTCCGGGTTATTCGGGTTGGCTTTGGCGAACTTTTCCCAACGCTCCGGCCATGCGTCTTTGAAGTACCCCAGCACATCTTCGGTATACAGCGCCGTGCGACGGTCATAACCGCTGGATGTGCCGACAAGCCAGCCTTGGGTTGCCAAGGCCTCGGTAATGTCCTGCTGGAATTGCGCTTCCTTGCTGCTCGCCATTACACGGCCTCTTTTGCTAATTCGGGGGATGGCGCATCGGTCGGTGGCTGCCAGCCGCGCACGTCGATTTTGCCTGTAACAGCGGCGGAGATTAGTGCAGAGCGGCGTTCTTGGAGTAGGCGACGTTGAATAGTGACATCCTCAACTAGCTCATCGGAGCGTTTCAGTGTGTCACCTAGGAGGCGCAAGATGGCCTCCTGCTCGCCAACTGGCGGCAAGGGCAGAGGCATATCCATAACTACTGACTGCGATATATTTTGCATCGAGTCACTTGCGCCACTTGCAGCTAATTCAATCTGACTCCTAGGAGCACTTGATCCGAGGTACAACGCCAAGAGCTCGGGAGCAACCCTCTCAGTGTTTAGACGCAATCGATAGATTTTGTCGCAGAGCATCAGCCATGGATAATCGCTGACGGCAACAGCAGCGCTGCCAACAAGATCCCGGGTGTTTGCTCTTGAGATCAATAAGTCCCCTTGCTTAATCGCTAAGCTCGCATCTGGCTCAAGCTCTTCCGGCAGGCGCTTATTTTCAGCTGGATTAAACACCCCTCCATTTACACACCCTACTTTTAATACACCCCACTCACCATCCTGCGCAGGATAATTGTCGCACTGAGGACTCCATCCTTGACTCATGCTCTCAACCACATATTTTACAGCGGTTAATTCCCAATGTGCCGGCACCTCGCCTAGCCACTCCACGCCGGAGTCTTTCATCGGCGCGGTGGGGTCGAGGCCTTTGGTGACGGCGTGGGAGATCACGGCCTGGCGCTTTTCCTTGAGTAGTTCGATCAGGCGCTGCTGCTCTTCGATCAGCGCGTCGATGCGAGCGGTTTCATAGTCGAGAAAGCGGGCGATTTGGGTTTGTTCCTGCTCATTCGGAAGCAATATCGGCAGCCACTTCATGTCGCTGTATTTCATGGACTGTCTTAGCCCACCACCCATTGAATAAAAAACCTTACGAGTGTCATACGCCCTGAATAAATGGCTCGCGAACTCCGGCAGGATTTTTTTGCACGCGCCCGCAAGGTATGCAGATGTAATAATCCCCACCTCACGGACAATCGCACTTCGCAGGCTTCTCTTATCGTTCTGCAGGTCGGTCAAACGAAATACGATGTCACCGGGATAGACCACTTGATAGGTCTCAAACGAGGCAGGCAACAGACCATCTAGGGTATTGATGTCTTTGTTTATTATGCGGCCGTAACTCAGCGACAAAAGGTTGTCCTGCTTCATGCCCGAGTTAGATTCAGATCTCTCGCTGATCAGGCTGAAGAAAGGCTTTTCCTCCCAATGCGCGGGCACCTCGCCAAGCCACTCCACACCAGAATCCTTGTACGCCGGATACGCAGGGAAGCTCATGCCGACAGCCCCTCAATCATCTGCTTGATGCGGTCGGTGCAGGCTTTCAGGTCGCGGTCGATCTCGACCAGCGGACGCGGTGGCTGGAACACGTAGAAGTGGCGGTTAAAGGGAATCTCGAAGCCGACAGTGCCGACTTCGCCGTCCTGCGCATCGGTCTTGCTCTCGTCGATCCAGGCATCCGGCACATGGGGAATGACTTCGCGCTGAAAGTAGTCGTACACAGATTCGCCCAGCGGCACATTCTCGTTATCGCGCAGGCTGGCGTCGGCTTCCGGCTGGCCTTTGGTCATACAGATATCTGCTTCGGGGTCGCGCTCGCTTAGGGCGCCCATCAGGGCCTTGAGTTCCGGCGCACTCAGGCTGACGCTGTGTGCGGTGAGGGCTTTTTTCAGCAGCTTGCTGAACTGCTCGCGGTTGCGGTGCAACACGCTGGCGTCCATCGCTTGCAGGGCGGTCAGTAGCTGATGTTGAGCGGCGCTGTCGAGCTTCTGCAGGGCTTTTTCTTCCAGCACCTTGGCGATGCGCTCGGCGCTGGTTTGGAAATTCAGGCGCAGCGGGCGTTCGACGGTGATGCGGCGGTAGCCGAAGGCGTCGATGGGGAAGATTTTGCTCTGCGCGGTTTGCTCGAAGCTGCCATACAGGCGCACCAGCTCGCTGATTTGATCTTCAGTGATGTACTGGCGCTTGCTACCCAGCGACTTGCGCATTTTGGCGAAGTGCTGGCTGCCGTCGATCAACTGCACCTTGCCCTGGCGCGCACTGGCTTTGTGGTTGGAGAGAATCCACACATAGGTGGCGATGCCGGTGTTGTAGAACATGTCGGTCGGCAACGCGACGATGGCTTCGATCAGATCGTTCTGCAGCAGGTAGCGGCGAATCTCCGACTCACCCGAGCCCGCGCCGCCGGTAAACAGCGGCGAGCCGTTGAGGATGATGCCGATGCGCGAGCCACCGTCGCGCGGGTCTCGCATCTTGCTGACCAAGTGCAGGAGGAACAGCAGCGAACCGTCGGACACTCGCGGCAGGCCGGGGCCGAAGCGGCCGTCGAATCCCTTGTGGCTGTGCTCGTCGGTGATCTGCTTTTGCACCTTCTTCCATTCCACACCGAACGGCGGGTTGCTGAGCATAAAGTCAAAGCGCTTATCGGCCAACTGGTCGTTGGACAGGGTGTTGCCGAGCTTGATGCTGGCCACGTCCTGGCCCTTGATCAGCATATCCGCCTTGCAGATGGCGTAGGACTCGGGGTTGAGCTCCTGGCCGTGCAGCGACACGCTGACCTTCTCGCTGATGGACTGGATGTACTCATCCCCCTCAGACAGAAAGCCACCGGTGCCGGCGGTTGGGTCGTAGATGGTGACGATGCTATTGGGCGCGAGCTTGTGGTCCTGATTGGTGATCACCAGCGAGGTGGTGAGGTGCACGATATCGCGCGGGGTGAAGTGCTCCCCGGCGGTTTCGTTGGAGCTTTCGGCAAACTTACGGATCAGCTCTTCGAAAATGATGCCCATGCCGAAGTTGCTGATGAACTCGGGGCTCAGATCAGTGGCGGCAAAGCGCTGCGTAACCTGATAAAGCAGGTTGGCGGTTTCCAGTTGCTGAACGAAGTCTTCAAAGTGGAAGTGCTCGAAGATCTCGCGGGCATCCTTGCTGAACGCCTGTACGTAGCTCATCAGGTCGGCGGCGGTCTGGGTGTCGGACAGCGTGCCGAGGGTCAACGAGGAAGAGTTGAAGAACTGCTGGCCAGCGGCGCGCAGCATGTACATTTCACGTACGGTGTCCGGGCGGCCTTCCTGGGCGTAGGACTCGCGAATCACGGCATCCTTGGTCGGCGCCAGCACACACTCCATCCGCCGCAGTAGGGTGAATGGCAGGATTATGCGCCCGTACTGGGACTGCTTGAAATCACCACGCAGTAGGTCGGCAATCGACCAAAGGAAGGCGGCCGTCTGGGAATGATTTTCCGTGTTCACTCAATAATTCCTTGGAATACACAGGCAAAAGGGTGAGTTTACCTTTCGAGCCGACTGAATCTCACAGCCCGAGGGCTAATGGGCGCCCTGGATGCCGCGCACATTAATCCTCAGAACGTCCAATGCCAACACTTGACGTGCGAACAGATAAACAATCCTCTCAGTTACCACTGACGCACCCGCCCTAGATCGCAGGTTCTTGCGGATTGGCACGTTTCGGAGATGAGCGCGCCTGTACCCAAAGTTGACATATCAATGCGTGTTCAGCACGGCCTCAAAATCAGAAGCCTGCAGCTCCGAGGTCCCACTCAACATATCTCGCGCCAACGCTCGCCGCTTACTCAGCAGCTCATCCAGCGTCGCCTCAAACGTCGGCATCGCCGCATCTCGAACCGTCGGATAGTACACATACACATCCTTCTGCTGCCCAATCCGATAGGCGCGATCGGTCGCCTGATCTTCCTTGGCCGGGTTCCAGCAGCGCGTGAAGTGAATGACGTGGTTGGCAGCCTGCACATTCACCCCGAATCCAACGGCGATGGTGGACAGGATGATGACGGCGAAACCTGGCAGCTCCTGGAATTGTTCGATCAGCCTCTGCCGGCTATTGGCGCTCTGACTGCTGGTACTGGTATCGCCATTGATGACCGTCGCCCGAAAGCCGAAATGCTGCTGAATCGCGTGCTGTAGTTCCCGCTGAATATCTCGCAACTCAGTAAAGACGATGACCTTGTCGCCGTTGCCGGCCCGTTTGATCGACTCGAGCGTCTGCATCAGCCACTGAAGCTTCGGCGAGTTGTCGCGCAACCGCGTGTCTGGCTGAACGCTGTAAGGATGGGCACAAATCAACTTGAGCTTGTGCAGTAACCCCAGCATGCCAGAGGTCTTCTGATCGAGCTGCTCTTCGATCTGCCGCTTCTGGCTGTATGCGGATACTTCGGACAGATACAGGTTACGCTGCAGCGTATGCATGCCAAGTGAACGGCATGCTGCGTCTTCGATTTTGGCTGGCAGGTCCTTGGCGATGTCCTGTTTGGTCCGCCGCAACGTCTGCGGTTCGATAAGCCCACGCAGGCGCTCCAGCGCATCCGTATCACGCTCCAGTGCGGCTTCGATGGGGCGCTGATAATCGCGACCGAACTGGTTCAGGCCGCCCAGGAATCCTGGCTGAATGAAGTCGAACAGGCACCAGAGATCGATCAGGGTATTCTCGACCGGCGTACCGGTACACGCCACTCGGAACCGTGCGGGAATGGCTTTGATCGCCTGAGTCACCAGTGCCGCCGGGTTCTTCAGCTTCTGAGCTTCGTCACACACGACGATGGACCATTGCTGGCGCGCCAGGGAAAACTCCTGATCGCGCAATGTCTCGTATGTCGTCAGGACGATTCGGGCATCACCCATCCAACCTGGGCGCAGCAGGTTCTTGATGCCTTTGGCTTTCAAGTCCGCAGGGATTTCATCTTTCTTGAACTTCACCGCACTCAAGGCTGAGCCATACAGCTTCAATACGGGCAGTGCGTCAGCAAAGAAGAATCGGTGAAGCTCTCGCTCCCAGTTATCGAGCAACGAAACCGGAGCGACGATCAGTGTTGGCTGATCTTTTGGATACTGCTCCAAGTACCAGACCAGGAAGGTGAGCAGTTGGATCGTTTTCCCAAGCCCCATGTCATCGGCGAGCAAGCAACCCGATACGTCCGTGGGGGACAAGCGGAACAAATGCTGCAACCACGCCACACCTTGAAGCTGATGCTCACGCAGGACGACTTCAGGCTTGAGCAAGCTAGGCAACTCTGGCGTTGCCTCCGAAGCGGCGCGCAAGGCTGCTTGACGCACCTGAACGTAGGTCGGCTCATCAATATTGTGGCCGATTTGCAGTACGGCGCGGGCTACTTTCTCCCGTTGCTCAACCTGGCCGGTCTCAACAGGTGCAATCTTCTTCGACCAGGCATCCAACAGTTGTTCTGCTGCGGCAATCGAGAGTGGTGTTTCGGACTCTGGCAAACAGACCGTGTCATCACCGGCAGCGCGTGCTTCATCCAACCGCTGCCCAAACGCTCCAAATTGAGCACGATCGGAAGGATCCCACCGCCCCAAGATTTCTGCATCGATGCCCAGCGCTGCCACATCCTTCGGCAACCAGTTCTCGGTCGCCTCTTTGACCAGGAAAGGCGAAGTAATTCTTTCCGCTTCCCCAATACCCGTCACGCGGTCGCCGTAGAGGGAAAGGTCCAGGACCGAGTCAAACTCGATACCGGCCGCTTCGTTTTGCCAACGTTTAAGCAGGTCATTGATGCCTGCCAACTGGCGCAAATCAAAATCGCTGAGTTCCAGTTCATAGCCCTGCCAGAAGCCCGCAGGCATGCCGGCGGCCAACTTCAGCTGCAGTTCATGCACAAGCGGCGCGAATTCATGGGCGGCTTTGAACTCAATCTCGATAGGCACTTGCGGGGTTGGAGAAATCGGTTCGAGCGAAAGTGTTACCTGCTCAATACGCTGGCCCGCTTCATCCAGTTTGGGTTCCAGATGGAAGCGATAAAAGAAAATACCGGCCTCGGCGAGCTCGTCTTCATAGGCTTCGGCATCCAGCACTTGCACGGCACTTTCGCCGAGTGTGCTGTAAGGGTTACGGACGAATGAAAGGGCATCGTCACCAGCAACCCGACGTCCGGGCAACGAACGCACGTAGTCCAGTACCGATTTGACTTCAGGCTCAATCAGAACATGAGTCAGCGAGCCATCGTCACCCGTTACCCGGTATCGATCCTGAACCTGCTTGGCACCGTCAAAGCTCTCAAGCCAGTTGGCCGGCTGGCCTTCAAAGCTCGGTTGCAACTCGATAACCGGTGTGTCGCCTAGCGTCGACTTTCGTGGGTTGAGCCGCAGCTTCTCGGGTTTGATAACGACGGTCTTATCCAGGAAACCATCCATACCGGCGCCAGCCTTACGCGCCAGTTTTCTGATGCTGGCCCAGCCGATCTGATTGGTTACTTCTCCGGGTTCATTCTGTTGTGCCAGATAAAGCTGTCGTACCGCACCGGTCAGTTTCCAGGTCGCCTCAGGCAGAATTTCTGTGGCTCCCTGATATTGAACGATGGCCCCCGTTCGCTGCACCTGCACATTGGCATTGGACTGCGGATCACGCCAGCCACTGATGGAGACTTTGAAATCGTCGGAGGCAAGGCTGCCCTGGCTGCTCAATTGAGGAATGAGGGCTGTCTGCGGCGGCAACCCCAAAAGTGGCAGGCTTGTTAAGTGCTCGGGCTCATCCAGCAGCCGGTAGAGCTCATCCCACGTCAGCAGCCAGCGATCGCTCAGCTGGGAGACGAACTCCTCTTCTTCCAGCTGATCAAGATAACTGGCCAGCGACCAGAACTCGGTATTCTCCGCCAAGCTCAGGGGATAACAGATACCCTGCTCCTCAATGGAAAAAAACGGCTCAGTCTTTTCTGCAGCCGAATTCGGCTGCAGGCCAATGCCTTTGAGGAAACGCTTGAGCATTACTGCCTCCAGAACCGGAGTGGCTGGTTATTGACGGGCCTGAAGCCCAGACGCTGCAGTGCAGTTACGGCGGCAAGGTCATGGTCATCAAGCTGGACCTGAAATGCACCGCCGCGCTCGCGCTGATCATAGACCTTGTGCTTGACCGACTTGAGAGCGTCACGGACTTGATCTTCGAGAGGCAGCGGTTTAGCTGAGCCTGCCGCTGCGGTCTGACTCTGTACACGAATACCCCATTGTTCGAGGGCATAATCGAACTTGCTGAGCCAGCCCTCTATACGGTCCGGGCGGCTAGGTGCAGGCGAATGGCGCATTCGATCCAGTGCACGGCTAGGCTGCTTCAACTCACTCGCCAATTCGAGCTGCAACTTGTCTGGATTGAATGGTGACTTGTCTGCTTGATACACATAGCAGGCATTACCAGTACCGGAGAACTCCACGAAAAAGTAGTTCCCGATCTGCATGATGACGGCGTTGTTATGACCGGGGCCGCCTACCAGTCGGCTGAGGCGCCCCTTGTTCTTCTCTCGGAAGTGGACGAAGTCTCGCCCGCTGTCATGCCAGGCATCCGACCCCATGACAATCCGGGTGTAACTCATCTGATTGGCAAAACGCAGCCAATAATGCAGACGAGATTGATCGACTTCTGCTTCCCCTTTGAGCAGGTTGAAGAAGTGCTCCAGATCCTCCTTCGCAAACCACGCCACAACCATCGCACAGACATCATTGTCGACATACTGCAGCCAGCTGTTTTGTCTGGAGCGGATCTGCGGACTACCCCAATTGTCGAGCGCAAGCTGTTTGAGCAACGACGATGGCTTCTCCCGATAAGCTGCCAAGTGGTAACGCGACAGGCATGCACTCAGAATGTCGTTCATGTATCGCGGGTGCTGCCGACCGATGTCGACCAGGTCGGCCAAACGCTGAGAAAACTCAGCGTCATCCAACATGAAAATTCGAGAAATCAGTACGGTAAAAATCCTGCGCCACAACCAGCTGTTATCCGGGATCTGCGCAATCGTCTGCAATGCCGAAAGGTCGCTAATCTCGCCCTTGAACATCTGGTTACCCAGCGTGGCACCTGCCTGTTCGGAAAAGAGCTCCTGATGTTGCTGAACGATCTGCACCCATTCCTTCACACGCCTCTGCTGGTCTCTGACGCATTCGAAACCGAGCTGAACGTCTTCGCGCAACAGGCACCAATTGGCATTCTGCGCAGGCTTAGCGGCATCGTAGCCAAAGTAGCTGAAGCACAGGGCCAACCAATCCCGGCGGCTCAGCCTTCGCTTCTCGATACGCTGATGGACTTCTTCGTGTACCCGAGCGTAAAGCTGGTCATCGTCCAGAATCGGCCCGACTCGCTCACTCTTGTCTGAAAGGCCGGCGAACACCAAGCGCCATTCCGAGGCGTTGAGTGGCAGTACATTGCGAAACTTGCTTATCGCAGCACGGCGCTTTTCTTCGGGTGGCGGCAAGGCCTTTTCAGCGCGCTCGAATCGCTCGTAAAGATCGACTCCCGCAGCAGCCAGACGGGGGAAACACTCCAACGGCTCTGGGGCCTGCACCGTGCAATGAGCTGAGAGGCTTTGGCTTATGGCGGCGGAAAGTCTCGCGATCGAGCTGGTCATCGATTCATCGCCAACTGACATTTTTCCACGTCAGTGTTAGTGAACACCGGCACATCAGGCTTGAGACTGCCCTCCTTCTCCTTCAAGCCAAAGAACTGCATGCGCAACTCCACTCGCCGGCTTTCTTCCTTGGTGTCCTTTGCATTGTTGAAGGACACGCCCCCCGCCAGAAACATCGATCTGATCTGCTGCTGGTGCTCCGGCGACAATCCGACTTGTAGCGGGCTGCGACTATCAAGAAGGCTGCACATCACCCACTCCGAACGCTGCAGCGACAAGTGCAAGTTATAAAGGTAGGACCCGTCGGTGTCGGTCGAACCCTCAATCACAACCTGCTTGAACCACTTGCGTCCCTCTTCACTATTGGCCGCATCCAGAATCATCGGAACGACCTCCTGAAGTGCCGATTGGCCATCGTTGCTCAGCGCGTACTGGTTATGCCCGAAGCGGCCAGCATCGCCGAAGCTGATCCGGTTATCCTTGCAGTCCACGACGATGGTCTTGCTGGCAGTCTTCGCCTTGAGGCTCAGGTGCTCGCAAATCTGACTGATGTCCTTGCTCCGCTGCTTCTCCCCCTGCTCCGCCTGGTTGATCCGCTGCGTCACAGAGCTCAAAGCCGCCACCATGACCACAAGGAACAGAATCATCATCGCGGTCATCAAATCAGCGAAGGAGATCCAGAACGGTTTTTCTCCCTCATCCTTTGAACGGGCCGCCGAAGGCATTTGCTTACCAAACATCGACTAGCCTCCGTTACCGCTTGATGCGTTCCATGATGTCGCCGAAGTCTTCAAGACTTTCCTTCACCCCTTCCACACCGCCTGCGAGGCTCTTGACTGCTTTGTCGAGCTCGGTGTCGAGGCTACCCAGGGTTTGTCGCAACGCCCGATCCATGCCTTCACCGAATTCCTTGAAGCCGTTACCCAGCACACCACTGATGTTTTCGAGGTATTCATACACTTCGCGATTGAGCGCCTGCATCCGCTCGCTTTGAACCTTCAGGTCCTGGAGATACTGGCTGCGACCGCTGGCTTCCCCTTGCGCACTGGCAACTACCCCTTCAATGACCGCGAGCGTTTTCGCTAACGCTTCACGATTGTTCCGGTAGTCCGCGACAACGGTATTCAGCTCACGCGAAGCCTGTGCAAGCTCAGTACCCGCGCCCTGAACTGTACCCATCAGCCCCGCAGTCGACTCACTGGCTCGCGCAACGCTTTGTCCGGCAGTTTCAAACCGCTCAGCCGCCGCCCGCATCTTATCCGCACCCAGCTGCATACTTTGCAGATGCTGCTCAGTCTGGGCACTCAATGCATTGACGGTGTCCTGGGCAGACTTCTGTTGCTCGGAAACCGTCTGCAGCAACGCCTTGACCTGCTCGTCGAGGCCGCCCACCAGTTCGCGGGTACCTTGATGCAGGTCTGCCTGGGCAGCGCGGGTGGATTGATCCATCTGCTGCTGGCCCTGTTCCAGTTGCTTGAAGACTGCAGAAAGCTGCTCACCGAGCACCTCGACCGAGCCTGCAATCTTGGCCATGGTTTCCTGTTGGCCTTGGCCGATGCTCTGCTTGATCGACTCGACAAAAGCCTGGAGATTCTCAGCCATTGCCTGTTGGCGAGCCTCGCTTTGAGCGAACAGCTTCTCCAGTTGCTCGGCTATTCGCGCGCCAGCCCCCTCTCCTTCGTTGCCGATACGGGCAACCGAAGCCTGAAGATTGGCGAGCATCTCGTTCATCCCGGCTTGCATGGCGTTTTGTCCTGCCTGCATATCGGCCAGTAGCTGGGCAATCATGGTCGAACTGCTTTGATTCGAGGACTCGCTAGCCGAACGCATATCCTGGATCAGCGTCGAGAAGCCCTGCTGCATCGACTGCATGGCGGCAACCGACTGGCCCATCAACTCGTGCAGGCCATTGAACTGCTGGCCGAACGTACCTTCCAGCTTGTTCATGAAGGCAACCAGAACATCCTGAAGCAGATTCTGTACCTGTCCGGACTGATCGCCACTGGCGGCCTGCACGGCACCCGCGATGGCTTCAAGCGGCGATTTGAGGCTGTTCTCGATTGCACCGCTCACCTGATCGGCCAACAGCTGCCCAGAGTCGCGGTACGTCGTCGACAAGGTATCTGCCAATTTGAGGCTTTCACGGACCTGGGTATCAACCAGGTTCTGTAACATTTCCCGCAAATCGGTTACCAGGCTGTCTTTCAACTGACGGGTTTGCACCGAGCTTTCAGCACTTGACCGCACCAGCTCGGCCAGGTATTCCTCGCCGACACCGCTGTCAAAAAGCCCGTCGATGGTTTCATTGAATGCCTCAAGCAGCTTGTAGCAGTGTCCCAAGCGCCACTTTTCAGTAAGCGTGACGGCGATAGAGGCCATGATTGAAATGAAGGAGCCGATGAAAGCGAACAGCACGTCTTTCAACAGCTTATCGACGCTGGCGTTAACCTGTTCAGGCGTGCTTGGGTCGAAGTGCTGAAGACCTAGCATCAGGCCGAAGAAGGTTCCGACGATCCCGATACCGGTCAAGATACCCGGTAGGTGCTTATAGAACTCGGTCCCCAGCGGGGTATCAACCACACTTTGCGGTGAGAAGAAGTGTACAGCACCGGCAGTGGCTCGCGATCGGACAAGAACCTGTTCGCCCTCCTTGAGCTCGAACTGATCGTGCAGCGTTTCAGCATACTCACGCCAGGAATGCTCCAATCTGCCGCCACTGAACAGACGTTCAAGCTCAGAGCGCCGAAGAGGTGGGGCGAGAGTTTTCACGTTCTGCAAGCTAACAGTCAAACGTTTCAGCTGGGCGCTAAGCTTGAATGAGCTACAGAAGTAACGGACGAAATACCAAGCGCAAAGAATGAAAACGAGACCAACAACCATTTTGGGTGCGATCAGCTGCTCAGAGCTTGCTGCACCCCATAGGTGCAACAACGTCGAAAAATCCATACCTTCCGCCTTCAATTAAGCATTCTTGATGTTCAGCATGACCGCATTACCGACACTGATGCGTCAAAGACCAATCCAGTTGGATCAATGACAGCACCTTGCCAAGCGCGCGCTTCGGGGTGCCACAAACTCGGAATGGGCGGGCGCACCACGTGCTCCCTAGAACCTTCCGTGGACAAATGGTGGGAGATAATGTCCTTATGCCAGCACCTTAGCTTGAGCCGTAACTGTCGTAAAGCTGAAAGCTCAATCCCTATATTCGGCATCCTGAAGCGAAGCGATTTCCCATCTACCCGCTTAGCTTGAGAGCAGCCCTTTAGGTACATCTGATCAGGGTGAAAAACCTCAGGCAAGTCAGTGCAAGCTGATGGCGGGCTATGCCTTCAGTTCGATGCCCCGCGCCGGTGTCGAGCCGGGCCGACGATCGGATCAGGAGCTCGCGCAGGTCAGTCGAAGCAGGCTGACGCTTCGACCAGGTCGACCGCGATTTGGGCGCAGGTCGACTTACAGTCGTCACTGTTGTTTGTTGGCAGGCTAGGAATAGGTTTCTCAGTATTCCAGTTGGTATTCCAGGCTAAAATGCAAACCGAAATTAAGCCTATTAATCAATATATTAATCAGTCGATTCAACTTACCCCGGCTCGTCATCTAAAGACGTCCACGAACATCTTTTTTTGCTGAAACCCAGTAGCAGACATCCGCCACACTCCCAACCTGCGCTTCAAACCAAAGAGTCATAACGACCACATCGCTGTCAATACGACCAAACCCAAAGATAGTCATAACAACCACATAGACCTGTAACCCCATGATTCTATTGAACCCTCCAACGGGTTCACTTTTTGCACCTACCCCTACTCCACAAACCGTAGGGACAACATTCCATGAAAGACGATTTCAAAGACCGCATCACAGTAGTCACCGGCGCCAGCTCCGGCATCGGCCTGGCGGTCACTGATCGCCTAATTGCCAAAGGCGCCACCGTGATAGCAATGTCACGTAAACCGGGCGGTCTGGAGACGTTGATGCAAGAACACCCAGACAACCTACTTTGGGTTCCCGGCGACGTCACAAAACCGGAGGACCTTGCCCGGTTAGCCGAGCAGGCATCAAGCGTAGGCCCAGTTGATTATCTAGTACCCAACGCCGGCATCGCAGAACTCGCCGACGGGCTCGACATTCAAGCTTTCGACCGGCAATGGGCGGTTAACGGGGCAGGCGCTTTAAATACGCTTACCCACCTCTATAAGCACCTCGCAACCCCAGCATCGGTTGTATTTATCGGGACCTTTCTGGAGAACATCACCTTTGCGGGACTCGCTGCCTATATCGCGTCGAAAGCGGCCTTGAAAGCGCACGCGCGTACGCTGGCGGTGGAGCTGGCGCCCAAAGGTGTGCGGATCAATATGGTTTCACCTGGACCCACTGCAACACCTATCTGGTCGACTTTGGGTCTTGCTGAGCATGATCTGACGAGCGTTGCCAATGAAGTCAACAAACGTCTGCTGGGGGGTGCATTTCTAGAACCGGCTGCGGTTGCAGATGTCGTGTTGTTCCAGCTCAGTAACGGGGCGAAAAGCGTTTACGGTCAAGACTGGGTAGTGGATAGCGGTTATAGCATCCAGTAAGAAATCGCCCTTCCCTGTTCACCCAATCGCACGGTTACCTTGACGTTCGATCATTTCGCGCATCGTCTTCGGGTGACTTCGCATATGGGTGTTTATGGGAGGGGCGCGCTCGCTTTTCATGCCTCCCTTCTCGAAACGACGGATGCTCAAGGAAGGTGAGGCATTCATTCAATCGATGGACACGCCGCCGTCCTCGAAATTAGGATCATTTCACTCCAAACGTTCGAGAAAATAGAAATGATCGCCGACCCCGGAACCCCCACGCTGGACCAATTGAAGGTGTTCCTCACCGTTGTCGAGGTCGGAAGTTTTGCTGGTGCGGCGCGTAAACTTCACCGCGCCACTTCAGTGGTGAGTTATACGATCGCCAATCTGGAAATGCAGCTCGGGGTTGCGTTGTTCGATCGCAAGACTACGCGAAAACCTCAACTGACCGATGCCGGTCGAACGGTGCTTGCCGAAGCGCGCTCGATCACTAACGGCGTTAACGGGCTTCGGGCGAAGGTCTCCGGGCTGTTGCATGGGCTTGAAGCGGAAGTCCATCTCGCGTTGGACGTGATGCTTCCGGCAGACCGTGTCGTGGATGCGCTGAAGACCTTCAGGGAGCAATTCCCGACGGTCACGTTGCATCTGCATATGGAGGCGTTGGGGGCCGTGACGGAGCTTGTGATCAACAAGAAAGCGGTCGTCGGTGTCAGCGGGCCGTTGGATATGGGCCTCGATGGTCTCGAACGGATCAGGGTCGGCAGCGTCCAGTTGATACCGGTGGCCGCGCCAACGCATCCGCTTGCAATCGAGCGTCCCCAGTTGCCGGGGACAGCTAGGGAATTCGTGCAGCTGGTCCTGTCCGACCGTTCGACGCTGACCGGCGACAAGGACTTTGCCGTGGTCAGCACCAGGACGTGGAGGCTGGCGGATCTGGGCGCCAAACACATGCTGCTCAAGGAAGGCATCGGTTGGGGCAACATGCCCATCCCCATGGTTCAGGCGGACCTCGAAGCCGGTCGTCTCGTTGAGCTCGATTTGCCGGACTTCAAGGGCGGCACCTATACGTTCGATGCCGTTTATCGAACGGACTCGCCACCCGGCCCGGCTGGCAGATGGCTGATCGAGCGGTTCGGCCAGCAGGTCGCCACAGCCTGAATTCCAGACTTTGTCTTTTCAACTTTATAGAACGTAATCGTCGAAATTAGGCGTCTATTGCGAAAAGCGGGACGGTGACACTATCTCTTCCACACCGGCGCTTCATGTTGGAGCGCTGAACCAAAAGGGATCGACCATCATGTCTCAAGCCGCAAGCATTCGCGCCACCGTCGCAACCTCGAACAACCTGACCAGCACCGCTTCCTTGGCTGGTCGCATCTTCCTCAGTGCCATTTTCATTCTGTCCGGTATCTCCAAGATCGGCGCTCCGGCCATGATGATTGGCTACATCGGCTCTGTTGGCTTGCCATTCCCGTCATTGGCCCTGGGCATCGCTATCGCTGTGGAAATCCTGGGCGGCGCCGCCTTGATCGCCGGTTATCGCACCCGCACCACAGCGGCGATTCTGGCCATCTTCAGCGTGTTCACCGCACTGATTTTCCACAGTGCCCTGGCTGACCAGAATCAGTTCATCCACTTCTTCAAGAACATCGCCATGGCCGGCGGGCTTCTGCAGATCGTCGCGTTCGGCGCGGGCCGCTTCAGCCTCGACGCTCGTCGCCAGTAACCGCATGGCCGGCACGCCGAGAGTGGCCGGCTGATCTGACTCCTCCTATCGAGAGACTCTTATGAAAGCTATTCAAGTCGCACAGTACGGCCAGGCAGAAGCCCTTCAGCTCAAAGACGTTCCAGACCTGAAACCCAACGAAGACCAGGTATTGATCAACGTCGCCGGCAGCGGGATCAATCCCATCGATTGGAAAATCCTGTCCGGCGCCATGAAGCAATTCATCCCCCTGCCCTTGCCTTACACCCCCGGCGTGGAGGTGTCCGGCACCGTCGCGGCGGTGGGCAAGAATGTCAGCGAGTTCGTGGTCGGCGATGAGGTATTCGGGTTTATCGGGATTGTGGGTGGGTATGCGACCCAAGCACTTTCCACGGCGGATCGCCTCGCTCGCACGCCAAAAACGCTGTCGTTGCAAAAAGCCGCCGGCGTCCCGGCTGCGGCCCTGACGGCCTGGCAAGCGTTGCACGAACACGCCACGATCCAGGCTGGCCAAACGGTCCTGATCCATGGCGGCGCCGGCGGTGTGGGCAGCTTCGCAGTCCAGTTGGCGAAACTGGCCGGCGCTCATGTGATCGCCACCAGCTCGGCCAAGAACCACGACTACCTGCGCTCGCTCGGTGCCGACCAGGTCATTGACTACACCTCGGCCAGGTTCGAAGACACTGTTGCAGATGTGGACACCGTTATCGATCTGGTCGGCGGAGAGACACAGGCACGTTCCTGGAGCGTGATCAAACGGGGCGGCGTTCTGGTATCTCCCGTCAGCCCACCCGACGCCGAGAAGGCTCGTGAACAGGGCGTCAGCGGCAAAAATTTCGCCACCCGCTCGGATGGTCGTCAGTTGGCGGAAATCGCTGCGCTCTTCACGGCCGGCAAGCTCCGTCTGGAAGCAGAGGTCGTACCGCTCAGCGAAGTGGTCGACGCGGTGAAACAGAGTTGGAGTGGGCACACCCGCGGAAAAATCGTGCTCGATGTGAACCGTTGAAAACCGGTCGAAGGCGGTCCTGTATGGGGCCGTCTCGCGTTTCTGATAGTTACCCAGCTAGAAATGGGCTGCATCCCTCCCTTGTCTCAACCACCCTAATGCGACGACACATAAATGGACTGCGAAGCGGGCGCAGGCAACGCATACGTCGCCTTCATCCATTCAATCTCGGCCTGTGGCGTGCGACCAAAGAGACGTTTGAACTCACGGCTGAATTGCGAGGCGCTTTCATAGCCGACATTGAACGCTGCCGTCGAGGCGCTCATGGCGTTGCGCAGCATCAGCAGCCGCGCCTGATGCAAGCGCGTCGACTTCACGTACTGCATGGGGGATGAGTCGGTCACGCTGCGAAAATGCAGGTGAAAGTTGGGCACGCTCATGTTGGCTTCGCGAGCGAGCGATTCGACGTCCAGACGTTCCTGGTAACAACTGTGGATCTTGCGGATCGCACGGGTGATCTGACCAAAGTGTCCCTGACGCCTGAGCGCAGCACGCATCGAACCGCCCTGCTCGCCGGTAAGGATGCGGTAGTAGATTTCCCGAATCAGTGCCGGCCCGAGGATCTGCGCTTCGCCAGGACGGCTCATCGCTTCCAGAAAGCGCAGTACCGAACCGCAGAGCAAATCATCCATGGGTGAGGCATACATCCCCTTGGGTTGGGCATCGCTCGGCCCCAGGGTTTCATCCACTTGCAGCAGCAAATCGCTGGCCAACCGAAAGTCCAGGCGCATGTACACCGCCAGCATGGGTTCTGCCTCACTGGCGTCGGTCTCCATCGTAAACGGAACAGGAACCGAGACCACCAGGTAGTGCCGGGCGTCATAGACGTACACGTCGTCCCCCAGGTAGCCCCGCTTCCGACCCTGGCACAGGATGACAATACCGGGTTCGTACAACACCGGCGTTCGGGTCAGGGGCCGGTTGGAACGTAAAAAGCGAATGTCTTCCAGGACGCTGAGGTTATAGCCCTCGACCGGCGCAAGCTGTTCCATCAGTTGCACCATGCGCGAGGTAGGTGAGTCGGCTTGGGTCATCGGTATCTCTCACTTGCCTGTCGTTCAGCCGTCGGTCGAACGTGTCAGCGCTTCCCACTGATCAATCTCGCTGGCTGCACGGCTCAGCTTGTCGCGCACCAGATTCAGCGCATCGCTACCCAACAACAGGTGCGCAGGGGGCGTCGGGCTGGCGATCACTTGCAACATGGCCTGGGCCGCCTTCTGTGGGTCGCCCGGTTGCTTGCCGCTTCTGGCTTCGCGAGCCGTGCGGATCGGGTCGAAGAGCGCATCATAATCGTCGATGCTGCGCTGGGTACGCCGCATCGAACGCCCCGCCCAATCGGTGCGGAACGAACCAGGCGCGACGGCCGTCACGAAGATATTGAACGGTTGCAGTTCTTTGCTCAGCGTATCGGAAATCCCTTCGAGCGCGAACTTGCTGCCGCAGTAATAGGCGATACCCGGCATCGTGATCGTGCCGCCCATGGACGTGATATTGAGGATATGCCCGGCACGGCGTTGGCGAAAATAGGGCAGGAAGGCCTTGATCATCGCCACCGCGCCGAACACGTTGACGTCGAACTGGCGGCGCATTTCCTCCAGTGGCGATTCTTCGACGATGCCCTCATGCCCATAACCCGCATTGTTGACCAACACATCGACCGGGCCGTGAGCGATCTCTGTGGCGGCAACCACGCTGTCGATCCGGGCGAAGTCAGTGACATCGAGGAGGACGCCGTAAGCACGGTCGGCAGACAATTGCTCGAAGGCTTGCAAGTCCGTCTCGCTACGTACGGTGCCGATGACCCGGTGGCCGGCAGCCAGTGCCTGCTGGGCCAGGGCGTGGCCGAAGCCACTGCTGACGCCAGTGATGAACAGGGTTTTTATGCGTTGCATGACGATCTCCCATCGGTAGATGGGTGCCATGGTAGCCAGCGCTATCCGGGCGACCTATGCCGGTTTGCCTTGGAGCCTTGCCTATTCCTATCAAGGCAAGTACCCAGGCGAGCATCAGCTCCGGCAAAGTTGCCCTGGCCTCCTCGGCCTGAATATAATGCGATTCATTATCAATTATGTACGTTTCCGGGATGCTGATGCGCAGCAACGACACACTGGGCAATGCCGAGCTCGCGCTGCTCTATAGCAGCCACCATTCCTGGTTGCACAGCTGGCTGAGCCGGCGCATCGGCTGTCGCGAAAGCGCGGCGGATCTGGCGCAGGACACGTTTGTACGCCTGCTCAAATCGCGCCAGGCAAGCCCGTTGCGCGAACCCCGGGCTTATCTGAGCAGCATCGCCCGTGGGCTGATGATCGATCGGTATCGCCGTCGCGAACTTGAACGCGCCTACTTGGAAAGCCTCGCGCTAATCCCTTCCCATGATGTTCCCTCTGAAGAAGAGCGATTGCTGATTCTCGATAGCCTCGAGCGGATCGACCGCCTGCTGGACCTGCTCAAGCCGAGGGTCCGGGAGGCGTTTTTACTGGCCCAGCTTGACGGTCTGACCTGCCAGCAGATCGCCGACAAACTCGGTGTTTCCCGCTCTACCGTGGAACGCGACCTGGCCAAGGCCCTGCAGCACTGCTATCGCCTGCGCTATGCCGAACAGTAAAGCTCAAGCACTGGATCCGGCCGTGGTCGACCAGGCGATCCACTGGCTGGTGCGCCTGCGCTTCAATCCCGCCGATGAGCAAACCCAGCGCACTTTCGAGCACTGGTTGCAGCGGTGTCCGGAACATTTGCTCGCCTGGCAGCGTGTGGAAGCGCTTGGCGACGATTTCGCTGGCATTCCGTCCGATCTGGCCCGGCATACCCTCAAGGGCACCCGCTCGGGTATGCATCGGCGCAAAGCCCTGAAAGTGCTGGGTACATTGGCCACCGTGGGTGGAGCGACCTGGCTGGGCCGCGACTACACGCCGCTACCGGCCATGCTTGCCCAGCAACACAGCAAAACCGGGGAGCGCAAGCGCTTCCAGCTCGATGATGGCAGCCTTGTCCAGCTCAACAGCGACAGCGCGGTCGACAGCTATTTCACCCCACAGCGGCGCCTGCTCGTGCTGCGGCGCGGCGAAATCATCGTGAACACTGGCGCGGATTCCGGCTCGGCTCAACCGCGTCCGTTCTGGGTTCAGACACGCGACGGGCTCATACGCACCCAGAATGCCCGGTTCCTGACGTACGAGCGTGACGACGGAACGCTCATCTCGGTGCAGAGCGGCGCGGTCACCGTGTTTCCTGGGGCCAGCCAGCCCCTGGCGGTCAACGCCACTGTCCAGGCCGGTAACCAGCGGCTGTTTACCTCGGATGGCATGCGTGAGTTCAAGGATAACGGCCTGGATCTGTGGAGCTGGAGCGACGGGGTGATCAGCGCGCGCAATATGCGCCTGGTTGATTTCATCGGGGCTCTGTCGCGTTATCGCCCCGGCCTGTTGCGCTGCGCCGAAGAGGTCGCGGGCCTGCGCGTCTCCGGCACCTTTCAGCTTGCCGACACCGATCAGGTACTGGCCTTGGTTGCGCAGTCATTGCACTTACAAATTGAGTATCGCACCCAATATTGGGTGACGTTGAACGCTCTCAGTTAAGTGCTTTTTTGACGCACAAAAAATATCAAATAAAAATGAGGTGATTTCTCATTCTCGTTCGGCATGTAAGAAAGGCCGAATTACAGGCCTGTCTGCCGATTCCCTTTTACGGAGCGAGTAAATGAGTTCGTCCCCGGTTCCACAGCGTCATTTATTGAATCGCGCCTTACAGGGTGCGGTCCTTGGCGTCGTCGTCAGCAGCTATGCGCTACCGTCCCTGGCGCAAACCTCGACCGTCGATCAGACCCAACAGGTTCATCAGTGGAACATTCCTGCCGGCCCACTGGCACCGGCGCTTGACCGCTTTGCGCGTGAGGCAGGCATCAGCCTTTCCTTCGAGGCGTCGAGCGTGGCGAACCGCAATACCCAGGGCGTGAGCGGCATGCTCGATACATCCACAGCCTTATCGTCGTTGTTGCAGGGGAGCGACATCGAGATACAGCAGCAAGGCCCGAACGCTTACTTGCTGACGCCACAAGCCAAGGTGGACGGCGATCTTGAGGCCTTCCGCCTGGCGCCCATCCTCGTCAACGCCAAGGCCAGGGTCGATGCCACCGAAGACACCCACTCAGTGGTCGCCCAGGAACTCTGGGTCGGCGGCAAGGTGGCCACCAGCATCCTCAACACGCCCGCCTCGGTGTCCGTGGTGACCGACAAGGAAATGAAGCAACGCAGCGTCAGCACCACGGAAGAACTCCTGCAATACACACCAGGGGTCATTACCGACTATTACGGCACCGACGACCGCAACGATTACTTTCAGATCCGCGGCTTCCAAGCCACGACCTATCGGGATGGTCTGACCCTGGGCTCGATGCGCGGAGTACGCGAGGAGCCTTTCGCCTATGAGCGCGTCGAGGTGATACGCGGGGCCAACTCCACACTGTTCGGCCCGGCCGACCCGGGCGGCTCGGTGAACTTTGTCAGCAAGAAGCCACGCTTCGACAAGTTCGGCCAAGGCTATGTCACCTACGGTTCTTTCGACCATGTCGAATCCGGCATCGATGTCGGGGACTCGCTGAACGAAGAACAAACCCTGGCCGGTCGCTTCACCGCAAAGATGCAAGACAGTGATCGCGAGTACGACCATTCGCAGGACGACAACAAGTTCCTGATGGGTGGCCTGACCTGGGCCCCTACGGAGTTCACCTCGGCCTCCGTGATCGTGGACTACCTCAAGACCCAAAGCTCGCCCAACAGCGGCGGTTACCCGCTGGACAAGGAATACGACCGCGACAAGTTCTACGGCGAGCCCAGCTACAACTTCCACGATGTGGAACGTACCAATATCAGCGGCACCTTCAGCCATGACTTCGACAATGGCTTCGTGTTGCGCAGCAACCTGCGCTACAGCGAACTGACGGATGATTTCGGCTATGTGTTTCTCAGTGACTCCCCTACCCGCACGGGAACCACGGTCCCGCGTTATATCTTTGGCACTGACAGCGAAGCCGAGCAACTCAACGGCAACTTGATGCTGCAATACGATGCCCGCTTCGAAAACATCGACAGCAGTACATTGGTGGGCGTGGAGTATGGCGACTCTTCGACCGAGGAACGTTCGGTCTATTCGCCGATCGGCTCCATCGACCTTGCCAACCCTGTGTTCACGGGTGTGCCAAGCGGCGTAGCGCCCTACAGCAACGACAAGCTCGACACCAAGACTAAAGCTGTGTTTCTGCAGCAGAACCTGTCCTTCTACGAGCGCTTTATCGTCACCGCAGGCGTGCGCAACGACTCGCTGGACCTGTCCAGTACCGATATCAATCACGTAAAAGAATCGGATAATTTCTCGGAAACCTCCTATCGCGGCGCGTTGACCTATATCGTCAACGACGAAGTTTCCACTTACGTCAGCATGGTTGAATCGGTCTCGCCGCCAACGGTTGGCGTCATTCCGAAGACGGGCAGGCAATATGAACTGGGCGTGAAATATGCGCCCATGGGTATGGACGCATTGTTCTCGGCGGCTGTTTACGACCTGACCCAGGAGAATGTCAGCATCGCCGTCGTCCTGCCCAGTGGCGTCATCGAACAGCAAACCGTTGGCGAGTCACGTGTGCGCGGGCTGGACTTGGAAGCCAAGGCAGAGCTGACCGACAACCTGAGCCTGGTGGGTGGCTACTCTTACATGGAATCCGAAGTCATTCGCGGGACCTTGTACGACGGAAGTTCGCTCAAAGGGAATGAGTTCGCCACGGCACCGAAACACTCCGCATCGCTGTGGACCTATTACAACGTCCCCAATACCGATGTCAGCGTGGGCCTGGGTGCACGGTATGTCGGCTCCTACTACTTCGACGCGGCCAACACCGGAACCAGCGATGGCACGACACTCTTCGATGCGGCCTTCAACTACAACCTCTTCAAGGGCACTGACCTGGCGATCAACGTCAGCAACCTGCTGGATGAGCAACACGTCGTCGGTTCAGGCACCGCGAACTACTACAACCCGGGCCGCGAGATCACCGCAAAGCTGAGCTACAACTGGTAAGCCGGCCGTTCAGGACAGCCTTCGACCAGTGGGAGCAAAGCTTGCTTCCACTGGGGACGGCGGTCCTTCAGCTACACCAAGAACCACTGTGGGAGCGAGCCTGCTCGCGATGACGGCAGCCCATCCGACATCACAGGTGCAGACAAACCGCTATCGCGAGCAAGCTCAGCTCCCACAGACTTGAAGCGACTTCCATCAGCAGATACATCCCCGGCAAGCGTCAAATACCCGGACCACTGACTTGGGCCGGCAGCCTGGCTAGGCGATCCCATCCATCCGCGCTGATCTGCGAGCCATTGCGCAACGACAACCTCTCCAGTGGCAAGCGCTCCAGCACCGACACCATGGCTGACGTGAGCCGCGACTCCCCCGGCCCCGCCTCAAGCGTCAAGTCCCGCAGTGGCAGCCCGGCAAGGAGGGCGACGCCGGCATCGGTCAGCCAGGGGCTTTCGTACAAGCCGAGGCGTTTCAGCGGCAAGTTGCGCAGGCAGGCCAGGTCGGCATCGCGCAGGTCCAGGCCGCTGATCTCCAGTTGCTCCAACGGCAGGCCCATTTCGCAGAGCTTGCGCAACGTCTTGCCATCAACCCCTTGGCAGAAACTGAGATCCAGCCGCTTCAGCGGCAGGCCCTTCAACTGCTTCAGCTCCTTCCAGGAAATGTCATTCAACGAGAGGTCCAGCGCTTCCAGATCCAGCCCCTCCAGGTCCCGCAACGTTTGCTTGTCGACGCCTCGCACGTCACTGAGCCCCAACCGCTTCAGGGGGAACGCATGCAGCACGTCGAGCCGCTCGATGATCTGTCGGGAGGACTTGAGGTCCAGGTCCGCCAAGGGCATCCCTTCCAGGACCTCAAGGTCGTCCTCGCACAGGTAGGAAGACTGCAGCGATAGCCGCTCGATCGGCAGATCCCGGATGGCGTTGAGCGTGGCATCGGTTGCATAGCAATTATCCAGACTCAAGGAGCGCAACACGGTTAAACCCGAGAGCCAGGCAGGATCCTCCAGGATCTTGCTGTTCCAGCCAAGCGACAGGTGTTCGAGGGGATGGCTGCACAGATGCGCCGCCCCACGGGCGGTCAGTTGCCCGACACGCTCCAACGTGAGTGAGCGCAACTGGAGTGGCGAAAGCCCCAGAAGGCCGTCGTCGGTCACTTCATCGCAATGGTTCAACGACAAGACTTGCAGCCTGCTGTTGCTGCCCAGGTGCCTGAGGAAACGGTCGTCGAAATCCTCGCCATAGGTGTCCAGTTTCAATCGGCGCAAGCGCTCAAGAGAAGGAAGACTGGTGAGGTCATCGTCGCGGGAAAAATTGCTGATCTCCAAAGCCTCGAGGGCGACATCCGGCATACGCCGCCAAAGCGCCTGGTCGCAACTGAACCTCGGGCTGCCAAGCACCAGCGTACGCAGCGGCAACCCGGCCAGGGCGTCGAGCCACTGTGGCTCGGCGTTCTCCAGTTCCAGATGATCGACCGGCAACCCGCGAAGCTGCGGCAACAACGATGCCGGTCGATTCCTGTGTACCTTGACGTCCAACTCGGCAACCACGGCCATGGCGGCTGGATCGTACAGACCGGCGGCGACCCGCACGCCGTCCAGCGAAGCTTCGCCGCTGTCGAGCAGGTCGCGGTAAAGCGAAACCCGCGTGGTGATGTCATCCGGTGCGGCAGCGAGTCGGGCCATCAGGGCGTTGCGGTTGGAAGTCGGCACGGTCCAGGAATCCGAAGGGAACATGCGGCGTATGCTGCCGCAAAAAAGGGGTTTGATCGACACCCTTCGACCAAACCCGAACAGCCTCGTTTTACCTCGGATCAACCACGTCCAGCGCCCGGTTCGCCAGGAGCTGGCCCAGTTCAATCAACTGTTGCAGGCCCAACGCAAAATGCCGCCGGGAACTGTCCAGCTCGAACGCCAGGTCACCGGCCATGACATTGGCGCAGGCCAGGGTTTCGCTGAGGTTGGCCAACAGGCTCTCTGCATCCACGCCTTGGACGATGGTGAACAGTTGGCCTGGGGCAGGTTGCTTGTCGGGTGGGGTGGGTTTGGGGTTCAGGTAGGAATCGATGACGCGTTCGGCGTTGGCATCGGCGGCGATGTCCAGGTGCAGCGGTGGGACGGGTGGGTCTGGAATGAGTTTGTCCATGGGTACTCCTAACGTAGGTGGGAGCCGCCACGTTCGCTGCTAAACGAGGGGGTGGCAGCCGCGCGCAGGTTAGCAGACCGGTACGTTAGGAAACCGGCGCACCCGAGGATGCCCTGCGCACAGCCGCCATAAGCATTCAGGCAATAGCGATGCCTGCACTCATGGGATTGCCATGCGCCTAACGTGACTTCCGAGCTGCTAAACCCGACCGCTGATGGGCAGCGGCAAACACAGGCTAGACACCAAAATCAGCAGGCGCAAGAGGTTGGGATTTTCTAGGAAATGTCCTGCAAGTCAATGGGAAAGGTCCCTATACAAAGTGTTTCGCTTTGTATGCGTCGCCCACTTTTTATACGATCCTTTGCCGTGTTTTGCACTGACCCGGCCGAGGGCGGCCGCATCAAGGTATAGGAAAATCAATTAACCTCCTGCCCGGTCGATTCAGATGGCGTGGACATGACGGCCGGCTCGATTACCTTGGCGGAACGCCCTGTATCAATGTCTCGTATCTCGTAATACCACCACTTCATCGAAGAGGTACCATAAAGGCCATAAGTGTGACCTCCGACCAGGTCAACGGTCATTTCAACGGGTTGCGAGTATTCGGTTCCAATCGCACGGTGAACGGAAATTTTATGCCTTCCCGCTCCGAGTCGATACTCGGTTTGGCGGGCTAACCAATAGAGCGACGTATCGTCATCGATCTTGGCTATCGACAGCGCCTTGTCGAACTGCCGAATTGTCGCGACCTTGTCCCAAGGCTTTCCTTCGGCGCTTTTATGGTCGTAATGAATGCATCCCGTCAGCGAGAAGCAGGACAAAGTCATTGCTATAAAACGTAAGATGACAGCGTATTTCATTAAAATCCCTCCATGGTTAGTGGCGAAAAAGGGGAAAAAGGGGACGGATTTATTTAACGGCACGACAAATAAATCTGCCCCCTTTTCAAATGGTAATGACTACATACGCCATCTTAATTAACGTAAAAAAGAGGACAGATTTAGCGGAACAACTTAACCCGTCCCTTTCCTCTCGCTCGCCCCCTTGGACCTCTAACCAACAGAAAATGACGAGAAGCAAAATGACAACTTGTCATCCTCAAGATCGATCAATTGATAACGCATCCTATCAAAACCAGAATCCAGCTTATTCACGATCATATGCATTATTTGAGTCAACCCGCCGCCAAAATCATGAGACATAAACTGGCTGATATTAGTAAACATGATATGTATGACATCAGCCGCTGCTTTTTCAGAGGCCGAAATCGATAAAGACAAATCATAGCCCATCCCATCTTCATTCAGCTGAATGCTAATGGCATGCAAGCAGTTGTTAGCAACGAGTAACTCGTTCAATTCCAGAACATTAATCATTGTTTATCCTCGCCTCCCTCCCTTTGGGGCCATAGCCAGGACCACATTCGATATTCGTGGTGTAAAACGGTGTAAAAAAGGGGACATGTAAAAAAGGGGACTGTAAAAAAGGGGACAGATTTAATTACCAGCACGACAAATAAATCTGTCCCCTTTTCAGATAGCAGCGAAAAGTCAAATTCAGTCGGTAAAGAGTACATACACCACCTTGATTAAAGGAAAAATGGGCAGATTTATTTAGCGAGCACCAACAAATAAATCTGCCCCATTTCCCAATTTTCCCCAAACAGGTGCGCAATATCCAAGGGAGCGGCCTACCCTAATCACAGCTTTTAATCCACGTAACCTTCAAACTCCCAAAAGCCTAATCTAGATACTTTTTTTGAAACTTCGCTCCAGCTCTCCCCCGAGCAACCGACCAAAAAATTCTCAATAGCGAGAACAATCTTTTGATAGTTAAACTCACGAACGATAAGGTAATGCAACCCTATAAGAACCTCATCATCTCTAAGGTTTTTTTCAATCCACTTCGGGGTGCAAACCTCGATATCAAATGACTCCTCACCGTCCTCACCCGCCGGACCAATCATTGCCTGGAGGAGGAAGCAAAAGCAATCCGAACATTCGGGATGATAATTTTTAAGATCATAAATATCGGGGCTATGAACCCGCTTTAATTCTGCGTTCATAGTTTAGTCCGTGATGTCCAAATGAGCATTTGACTGCCATCTCTTAGTCTCTTGGCCCGGAAACCTTTGCTCAAAATTAGCCTGAGTTTCCTGCCGATTTGGTTTGTAGGTGGGCGGCCTATACTGCCTCAAGCCATCCTGACTAATTAATGTTTTTCCATCACTGGCTACTTTATACCCATTACCAACCCAAGCTTTTCCCATAACATCTGCTTGTTCTCTTGTACCAGAGCCAATGCCAAAATTTCCTTTCCCTTTCGTGGCCTCAGTGAGTTGGCCACTCAATTTTGCCCAATCGCCCGTGCCTTTTGTACCGTCAGTTCCTACAACCCCAACCTTAACCCCGGTTGTACCACCCTTCCCCCCAGCCGTCGACGCGAACAACCCCCGATCCGGACTCAATCCATTCGACGCAAGCTCGGCCAGTAATGCAGCACCATCGCCATTTTCGGTGCGTGTATTCTCGATAATGCCGGTGTTGATGGCCCGCTCGTTACTCCGCGTGATTTCCCATAGTGCTGCCGAGCGATCGAGCCCGGCGCGTCTACCGTCATGCAGCAATTTTTCATTGGCCGGAATCTCATCCGCCAGTTGCTTGGTCACTTGCAAACAAGCCGCCGGATTCTGCTGGCAGTACTGCCCAAACTCTCGGTTCCGGGCTGTGTCGAGGTTGTTGTAAAAATCCCGGATGGATTGGCAATCAGCTGGCGTTGTGCAGGTGTTGAGCTTCTGCTCTCTCTCCACCAGTTCCGCATGGAACAGGTAGTTGAACGTGGTCGCTTTCTCGGCAATCTTCGAACCGGTATCCAAATCGCCGTTGACCGCGGCCGCAGCCAATAGGCCCGTCAGTTGCGACAACATCAGCTGCAGGTGTTCGTTTTTATCCGCCACTTTGGCCATGCCGGGAATCAGCGCTTCATTCAAACCGGCGGCTACCGCGCCGGTCTTGAAGTCGCTGCCCGTCAGTTCAGCCAACAGGCCACCCATGATCGCGTGGGCAACAATTTTCTCAGGGCCGCCATCCGGGAACTTGATGGTATCGCCCACCCAGTTGAATCCGGTCGCCATCGCCACATTGCCGGCTTCTCCCAGCAGGGCAGCATTGAAGTTGCTGCCAAAGCTGCCACCGCCAATCGCGGTGGAAATGCCGCTGGAGATTACCGCTCGCCCCGTCGTGCGGATGGCCGTGTCAGTCGCGTTACTCCAGCGGAAGATGTCCTTGGAGGAGTTATTGGCGCTCGATGCCGAGCCTGCCGAACCCGCTGAGCCGGTCGACGGCTCGACGCCTTGAGTGGTAGTGCTGGCACTGTCGGCACTGGTAAACCAGTTCTCGTCTGCGTATCTGAGTGCACCAGCGGTGAACCCGGCAATGGCGGCGTTCTTCAGACTGTCAGCACTGGCGGTTTCCTTCAGCGCAAGACCCAGGTTGCCTTTGTTATCGATGGTGCTGGTGACTGCCGTGGTGCTCAGGCTGGCCGCGACAGCCAGGTTGCCGCCCGAAAGCCCGAAGCCGGCAGGCCCCATGATGAACGACATCAGGATCGCAATGGCAATCTTGGCGCCCGCGCCCAAGCCCGAGTTCTGGTATTTGAAGCTGTCGTGGATTTCCTTCACCTGGCGCCAGTCAATGTCGCCCCGCGCCTCGGCCTGTTTCATCCAGGCCAGGCCCGGTTCAGCCTTCACCATCGCGTCGATGGTCTGGCTGACACTCTGTTTATCGACTTGCTTGACGTCGATACGCAGGCCGTCAACGGCCTTGATGACCAACTGCCCTTGGGCGACGAGCTCACTCTGGCGCAAGGTTTCGTCGGTGCGTCCCTCGCCTTTCATCTTGTACCAGGCCAGGTCACCTTTGCTCTTGGTGTGGCTTTCGTCGTGGTAGTCCTTGACCCCCTCGAAGATGATCCGCCCACCACTGTCGAGGGTCAGATCATTGCCACTTTGCAGCTTCGCCACTTGGTAGGTCTGATCCCCACCGCTGATCAATTTCAGGTTGCTCCCGGCCTTGATCTCGCTGCCGATATGAGTGATCTGCGTCACCTCATCCCGCCTTGCGGCGTTACTGCCCCAGCTCCCCTTCTTCTTCATGTCATACAGCGAATAATCCCGGTTCTGCTCAGCCAGCAGACTTATCTGCTTGGCCGCAACCAGGTACGCCTCGCCACCCGCCGTAATCCTGCTCGCCACCACCGACAGGTTGTTGCGCGCAGCAATCGCTACATCCCCACCCGCATTGAGGGTGGTCGCCTGCTGCTGGACATGGTCTTCTTCCTTGTTGATCTTCTTGCCACTGCGCTTGTAACGGTATTCGCTGGAGGTCTCGTTCGCGGCGGCGATCAGGGATACGTCGTTACCGATGAGGTTGATATCGCCCTTGGCTTCCAGATGGCTGGCGACGACGGTCAAGTTGTTGCCCGCTTCGGCATTCAGGTCGCCGCCGGCCTTGATTTCGCTGGCATGCTGGACGGTCTGGCGCTGTTCCCAGAAGTGGCGCCTGTCCTTGCGCATCGAACCGCTTTCTTCGCGAGCCGCGGAGATGACGATGTCTTTTCCGGCGCTCAGTTCGATGTCGTTGCCCGCCGTCATCGCGCCGCCCACGTTGAGCAAATCCCCCGCTGCCCGCACGGTGAGGTTGTTGCCGGCCTCGATGCGCGCGGCATTGTCGACGACCGAGGTTTTCGAACTGAAGCCCGTGCCGCTGTTCTCAACAGTGGTGATGGTGCGGTCGTTGCGAATATCCCCGCTCAACGTCGACAGCTCGACGTCCTTGCCCTTGAGAATGCCGCCCTGGATGTTGACGAGGTCTTTGCCGGCGACCAGCTTGAGGCGCTCGCCGGCTTCGGCCAGGCGCGTGTTGACCAGGTTGTTCCCGGCCGCTGCCGAGAGGTTTTCACTGGCCCGCAGCGTGCCGAGGTTCTTCAGGTCGGTGCCTGCGATCAGCGTGAGGTTCTTGCCCTGGATCAGCGCGCCGTCCGCCGTCAGCCGGTTATTGGCCTGGGCCAGGTAAAGCACCGGCACCAGCACGTGCTCACCCCTGACCACCTGGTCTTCCATCCAGACGATGTCATGGGTCAGTGCGGCGACTTGTTGTGAGGTGAGGGTCACGCCAACGGCCAGGTTCAACTGATCCTTGCTGGCGATGGCATTGTTCATCAGGTACTTGAACATGCCTTCGTCGCTGGTCTGCCCGGCGATGAAGCGCTGGCCGGTGCGGGCAAGCACCGCTTGTTGAATCAGGCGTTGCTCGTACAGGCCATCGCCCAGGCGTTTCCAGCTGGTGTCGGGGTCATAACCCAGGTTGCGCAGCAGGTAATCCGAACTCATGAACCGCTTGAGGTCGGTGAGCGCAGGATTGGTTTCGATCAAGTATTTGGGACCGACGATGTCCCGGCTCGCATCCGATCCCTGGACGGTCGCACGGCTCTGGTCATGGCCGTTTTGCGCCGCAGCGCCGCTATCAACGACACGGAACAGGCCGTTATCGCCCGTCGGCAGGGAGAACCCAGGCATGCTGGTCGGGTTGACCTGTTGCTGCGCGAGGTCCGGCGGTAACTGCGGATTGAGCACCACCACCGCAGGCTGCGTGGAGGTGGCGACGTCCGTCGCCGCTGTTCTGGCCGCCCCCGCCGATGGTGCCTGGAACTGCACGAGACTGCTGTTTTCCAGTTTCTGGGTGGCCTGGATGTCGATGTTGCCCGCCGATTGAACGACCGCCGGCGCCATCGGCGCACCTGGTGTCACGGTGGTGATATCACCTACCTGACGGAACCTGTTGAGTGCATCGACAGGGACTTCCTTCGGGTTGGCTTGGGCGTTATACGGGAAGATGTATCTCGCCCGGAAACGCTCGTCGGTTCCGTCGGTCACCCTGCCGGTGTTCCAGGTACGCGTCCTGACGCTGGTGCCGGCGGCAGCGCCGACGTTGGCAAAGTTATCCGCCTTGATCAGCAGGTCGGCACCCGAGGCCATCACGCTGTGGTTGTTGGAGACCGAGGAGCCGTCAATGGTCAGCTTGCCGCCACTCATCAGCGTGGCGCTGGCCGAATCCTGAACCACTACGCTCTTATAGGTTTCAGTGGCGACATAATCGACGTTGTGGTGATCGCCACCACAGTCATAACACGTGACGCTGATGGAGCCCGACACCAGCTCATCGGTGGTGGTGAAGACGTCCTTGCGATTGATCAGGACGTTGCTGCGCAGCGACATGTCCTTTGCCGATTCCAGGGTGCCGGAGATGTTCTCGAGCAACTCACTGCGAGCGACGCCATCTCGCGCCGCGACGTTCAGTGCTCCAAGGCTGTAGACGTCGCCAAAGGAGTTGGTGAAGGTGTTGAAGCGCAGCGCCATGTCCGCGCCGCTGAAGATCAAGCCGCGATCGTTGCGCGCCTCGTTGGCGCTCAACTCGACAGCTTCGGCACCTCCGAGCGTGCCGGTGTTGGTCAGGCGGGTCGCGGCCAGGGAGAACTTGCCGCCCCCGGTGATTCGTCCGCCATTGTTCACCGCCCCCAGGCTGGTGATGCGGGTGTCGCCGCCTCCGGCCAGGCGCGAGCCGCTGGACAGATCGACGCTGGCCGCGCTCAGGTCAAACCGACCGAAGCCACTGGCCTGACTGTTTCCGGTACCGACATAGGCCCCGCTCAGTCGTAGATCCAAATCACCGTCGCTGCTGATGATGCCCGCGTTGTTCCAGGTGCCGCCCGTGGCGAGCAGGCTTTTGACGGCGAGCAAGCTACCGCTGTCGGATTGGTTGAGCTGACCGACCTTAAGGTCCAGCACATCGGCCTGGATATCCGAACTGTTGTCCCAACGCGCCGCGTCGACGGTCAGGGTGCCTGAGGTCGTCAGGCTGCCGCCGACGTTACTGAACGTGGCGATGTCCACGTCCAAAGTGCCGGCGCCCACATGACGGACATTGCCGCCAGCGTTCTGGAATGCCGCCATCTGCAAGGACAGATCCTGGGTGGCGGCCTCGATGGTGCCGCGCTGGTTGTTCAGCAATTGAGTAACCGTCAGAGTCGCGGAACCCTGGGGGCCGACCGAACGCAGCTTGCCGCCCTGGTTATCAATCGACGTAGCGCCGATCAGCAGGCCATGGGCCCCCTCCACCAGGCCGTGCTGGTTGATCAGTGCACCGGTCAGGCCGAAATCAATGGTGTCTCCCGCCGCTCGTCCATCGCTGTTGTCCAGGTCACGGGCCCGTACCGTGAGTGCCTGCTTGGCAAGCAGGTCACCGTTGCGGTTTTCGAGTGTGAGGGTGGTGACGTCAGCGGTCCCGGACAGAGCCGCCACTTGCCCGCCATTGTTGAGCAGCGTCTGCTTTGCATTGAGCTCGACAGACTGTGCCTGGATCAATCCGGCATCGCCGCCTCCGCTGGGCGATTCGCCATTGTCCAACACCTTGTCGAGCGTGGCTTTCAACCAGCCCTCGACACTGGCCAGCACGCCGCCACGGTTATCGAGATTGAGTGCCTCGACGTCCACGTTCCCGGCCTGGGTGATGGCGCTGCCGTCCCGGTTGACGAAGTCGCCGGAGACATCGATCTTCAAGTCACCCTGGCTGAGCAGGCTGCCGTTGTTGTTATCGACACTACCACCGCGGATCGTCAGCCCCTGTTCGGTGCTGATGATCGCCTTGCCGGTGTTGAGCAATTGCTGGTTGGCCGTCAGGCTCATGGCCTTGACCGAGGCGATATAACCGTCGTTCGTGTTGCTGATGCTGTCGGCGGTCAGGGTGAGTTTTCCCTGACTGATCAACGTGCCGTTCTGCTGGTTGAAGTTTTTCAGCGTGGCGACGAGGTCTCCCTGGCTGGTGACCTGTCCGCCGCTGTTTTCAACCTCGTTGCCTTCAA
Source organism: Pseudomonas uvaldensis (assembly GCF_021271205.1). Classification (GTDB taxonomy): domain Bacteria; phylum Pseudomonadota; class Gammaproteobacteria; order Pseudomonadales; family Pseudomonadaceae; genus Aquipseudomonas; species Aquipseudomonas uvaldensis. The sequence continues at coordinate 33,582 of NZ_JAIWKS010000003.1, read as the reverse complement.
GGGTCAGCCCGGCGTCGGAGGCCATTTTGCCGCGGCTGTTATCGAGTTTTTTCGCGTCGATCTTCAGCGTGCTCTTGCCACTGATGACACCTTCACTGTTCTTTAGCGCCCCGGCGATCAGGGTCTGTTCGCCGTCGCTGGCGATGATGCCTTTGCCACGGTTATCGAGCGTTCCGGTCGCTGTCCCTTTCAGTTGGCCCTGGCTGACCAGGGTGCCGGCGCGGTTGTCGATGCTTTTGCCGTTGACGGTCAGGGTTCTTCCCGCAGAGAGCGTGCCGCCGCGGTTGTCGAGGGTCTGCGTGGTCGTGGCTTTCAAGTCACGACTGGCGACCACGCTTTGCCCACGGTTGTCGATGCTGGCCGCCGTGAGAACGACGTCACCCATCTGGTTGCGGGTGTTGTCCGCATTGACCCCGGCTTCGATGACACCCAGATTGTTGAGCTGGCCGTCGGTCGTCAGCGTGACGCTGTCACGCGCGGCAATGGCGCGTCGGTTGTTGATGTCGCCCTGGGTGGTTGCCTGGACATGGCGGCCCGCATAGATGGTGTCCTGAGCGTCCAGGCTCTTGGCGTTGATCTCGACGGCGCCCGCTGCCGTGGTCTGCGCCAGGCTCAAATGCCCATTGGCATCGAGCTGAATATCCCCACCGCTGGCGATCAGCTTGCCGTCCAGCTTCACGCCAACCCCGGCCTCGGTCCCTACCAACTTGATGGCGCCTGCGTACATGCCGCCCAGGGCCGAGGAGTCGATAGCCAGTTGCGGTTTGGCGCTGCCGTCGTCGGCGCGGGCGGTGGCGTTGAGGGTGTTGGCGTTGACGTCGTTGCGCCCGGCGACGATGGTCAGGTTTTTCGCCTGGATCTCGGCGTTGATTTTGGCGCTGCGAGTGATGATCTCGAAGCTGTCGATATTGTTGGCGTTGAGACCCGCGCCTTCGATGGCGACGCTACCCTGATCGACCTGATAACGACCCACTTGGCCATTTTCGATGATTGGCTTGCCGGTAGTGAGGGTCGCCTTGGGCGTGTTGATGAAGCCACAACCGTTACAGGTAATGCCGTAGGGGTTGGCGACGATGACGTGGGCCGACTGCCCCGCCACTTCGGTATAGCCGCGCAGTTGGCTGGGATTGCCGCCGTTGACTTCGTTGAGGATGATCCGGGCGGCCGTCCCCTTGAGGTTCGGGTTGCCGAGGATGATCCCGCCCAGTTGGGTGGATTGGGCGGGGTTGGTGGCGTTGTTGAGGATCACGCCGTTGGTGCCGACGTTGTAGTCCTTGAACTGGTTGTGGGACAGACCGTTGCCGTTGGGCTTGGCGATGTTGACGATAGGCACGCCATTGCCCGCCTGGCCGACGCTGGTACCCGGCTTGCTGACCACGATGCCATCGGCCTGGGCCCACAGCGGTTGCCAGAACATGACGTTGGCCAACAGGAATGCCAGGCCGCGCTTGGGCATGCCCCAGAACAGGTTACGGTTTTGCAGGCCAGCGGAAGGCTGGCGGGCCAGGAAGGCGTGTTGGCGGTCGTCCATGATCAGGTCTCGTTGCAGCAGAATTTATAGAGGCGAATCAGAAAAGGGCTTCTACGCGGAAGTAGATCGGCGCCTCACGCTCGGTCAGGGCATCCGGGCGTTCCAGGGAATGGGCAAAGGTCACGCTGGCGCTCAGGTGCTCGCCGCGGGCGAACAGTTCGAGCGAGTTGCTCGACATCCGCCCATGCTCGTCGCCGTTGTAGCGGGTCCCGGTGATGACACCCTGGTCGTAACCCAGACTGGCGCCGTACTCGGCGAACACCGGGCGCAGCCATTGCAACGTGATCGGCCGGCTCCAGCGCAGGTCGTTGCGCCAGTAGCCGCCGCTGTCGCCGGACAGGGTCTGGTCCTTGTAGCCTCGGATGGACGACTGCCCGCCCAGGCTCATGCGTTGTGGGCTGAACAGCGCGTCTTCGCTGCGCTGGCCGGTCATCAGGCTGCTGAAGCTGAAGGACTCTCCCCACAGCTGGAACGGTTGCAGATAACTCAGGGTCGCGGTGTATTTGCGATAGCGCGCATCCGGCACCCCTGGACGCGGTTCATGATCGCCCTGGGCGTCGAAGGCGCCGATGCCTTGCTGCATGCCCAGGTCAAGGTTGACGAAGGCATTGCCGACCCGCCGGCCATGGTTGATACCGAACTGCGCCTCGCTGAGGCGATTGCTGCTCTCGCGAAGCTTGCTGTCTTCGATGAAGTTGTTGGTGCGCAGGTAGGCCAGGCCCGTATTGAGGGAGGTCTTGCTGAAAGCGTCGCGATGAATCACCCGTTCCAGACGCACCTGATGGCTCTGGTTGTCACCGTTTTGCTTGAAGTTGAAGCCGTTGGCCTGACCCAGCGAGCGGTACTCGCTCTGGATGTAGGTGTAGCTGACGTTCCACCAGCCAAAAGGCAGGTTGTAATAGAGCATCGCGTTGCGCGAGGTTTTCTGATGATCGCTGAGTGCATCATGGCCTCCACGCAAGGCCAGTTGATCGGCCAGGCCCAAGGGGCCGTCCCAATCGAAGGAGGCGCCCCATTGCTGCTCGCCAGTGTCTTTTTGCCCGTCGTTATGCCGCGACAGGCCGACGCGCCAGGGTTTTTGCCGGGTGTTCTGAACCCGCACCTCACTGCCGCCGACCTTCTGGCCGGGGGTCAGCTCCATTTGCGCCTGGTTCGATGGCAAGCGATTGAGTTGATCGACCATCTGCTCGATCTCTCGCAGGTTGAGCAGGTCGCCGGTCTTACCGGGAAAGGCCATCGCCAATTCGCGGTCCGACAACTGGCTGTTCTCGGCACCCTTCAAGCCTTCCAGCCGTCCCTCGACCACCAGCACTTGCAGATGGCCGCCCGACAGGTCCTGTTGCGGCAGGTACGCACGACTGGTGACCAGGCCCTTTTCGATGTAGTGGTCGGTGATGGCTTTGAGCAATTCATTGAGCTGCGGCACGCCCAGGCATTGGCCGATGTAGGGCTTGAGCAGCTGCTCGCGCTCACGGGCCGAAAGACTGTCGGCGCCCTTGAGCTCGATGGTCTTGATGGGGAAGCAACGGGTATCGACAGGGGCCGTCGGCTGGGTCGGCGTCGCCTCTTGGCCGGGCAGGTCCTTGAGTTCCTCAAGACGGCGGCGCTGTTCTTCGAGCAAACGATTCTGGCGCTCGCGGATCAGGTCCGTGTCACCGGGGGACAGTGTGGCGGCGACGGCAGTGTGCATCGCTAGAAAACACAGCGACGCAAAGACGAGCCTCGTCCTTAAGGCGAATACGGACATGTTCGATCCCTCGAAACAGAAGTGATAGCAATCTGGCGCGCATACCAGACCGTGCTAATCGCTTTCGGTTCAAAGAAGAGAGGAGTACATGCGAAAAAAGAAGACACATCTCACAAGACGCATCGAAAACAACCGAGAAGGCCTGAACCAGAGGGCTGCGGCAGGATGCGCCGGCTCATGAACTATTCTTCACCCCACGCCTGCGCGTGATTCGGTAAAGTCCTCTCGCTCATTCAAGAAACTAAGGTTTTAGCCCGCTCTCCCGCGGGCTTTTTTTTGTCTGGATTTCCGCTCTTCGCCTGCCTCCGTCGTCACACCGGGACGAGCGGCGAAATGCCGACGCCAAAAAAATTTTTCAGATCCCGGGCCAGCAGCCGATACAGCCCTGTTCACTTTTTTTGCTGGCTTAACAACAACAATCTTCCAGCCAACCGACGATCAAGCAGCACAACGTTCCTGGAGGAATTTGATGAATAGCTGGTTTGGCAACATTAGCGTCAACATGAAACTGGGCCTGGGCTTCGGCCTTGTGCTGATCCTGACCTGCGTCCTGGCCCTGACCAGTTGGACCAGCCTGGGTGGGTTGATCCAACGCAGCAACTGGATGAGCGACATTACCCAGCTCAACGCAGGCCTGACCAAACTTCGCGTCACACGCCTGCAATACATGCTGACCAACGGCGACGAGACCGCCGCACAGAACGTACAGACCACCCTGGACGCTTTCGTGGCGCAACAGAACGCCCTGCTCAGCAGCTTCAAGAGCCCGGAAAACGTCAGGCTGCTCAAAGAGCAGAACGCGGTCATCAGTGCCTATCAGGTTTCCCTGAACAAGATGCGCGGTGCCTACCGCACCGGCAATACGGCTCGCGATGCCATGGCAGCGAACGCCGAGATCGCCTACAAACTGATCGAGACGATCTACAGCGACGTGAAACAAATGCCGCTGAGCGACCAGCGCTTCGAACAGTTCCAGGCCATCACCCAGGCCAAGCAGGAATTCATGCTGGCCCGCTACGAAGTGCGCGGCTACACCGCCAACAGCAACGCCGACACCGAACGCAAGGCCGTCGCCCAACTGGACGCCGCCATCGCTTCGCTCAAGCCGCTGAACGAGCATTTCACCAGCACCCACTCGGATGAATTGCGTCAGTTGGAAAACGCCCTGACCCAATATCGCAGCGCCTTGCAAGCCTTCAAGCTGGCCACGGCCGATGTGGTGCAAGCGCGCAAGGAAATGACTGACCAGGGCACGACCATCGTCAGCCTGAGCGAGCAGCTGTACCAGATCCAACTCGACCGCCGCGACGCCGAAAGCGCCCAGGCCCGCACCCTGCAGCTGTTCAGCACGTTGCTCGCCTTGCTGGTAGGCATCATTGCCGCCGTGATCATCACTCGGCAGATTACCCGCCCGCTGAGCGAAACCCTGACCGTGGTCGAGCGCATCGCCAATGGCGACCTGTCGCACAACATCATCGTGACCCGTCGCGATGAGCTGGGCGTGCTGCAACAAGGCATCGCCCGCATGGGCGTGACATTGCGCGACCTCATCGGCGGTATCCGCGATGGCGTGACCCAAATCGCCAGCGCTGCCGAAGAGCTGTCCGCCGTTACCGAGCAGACCAGCGCCGGGGTCAACAGCCAGAAAGTCGAGACCGATCAGGTGGCGACCGCGATGCACGAAATGACTGCAACGGTGCAGGAAGTGGCGCGCAACGCCGAAGAAGCTTCCCAGGCAGCCGCTGCCGCCGACGGCGAAGCGCGTGCCGGCGATCAGGTGGTCAACGAGGCCATCGCCCAGATCGAACGCCTGGCCAGCGAAGTGGTACGTTCCACCGACGCCATGACCATGCTGCAACAGGAAAGCGACAAGATCGGCAGCGTCATGGATGTGATCAAGTCGGTGGCCGAACAGACCAACCTGCTGGCCCTCAACGCTGCGATCGAAGCGGCACGCGCCGGTGAAGCCGGTCGGGGCTTTGCGGTCGTTGCCGATGAGGTCCGTGGCCTGGCCCAGCGCACGCAGAAATCCACCGAGGAAATCGAAGGCCTGGTGGCCGGCCTGCAAAACGGCACCCAGCAAGTGGCCGCCGTGATGAACAACAGCCGCAGCCTCACCGACAGCAGCGTGGCCTTGACCCGCAAGGCTGGCGCATCGCTGGAGAACATCACCCGCACGGTGTCGAACATCCAGTCCATGAACCAGCAGATCGCCGCAGCCGCCGAACAGCAAAGCGCCGTGGCCGAGGAAATCAGCCGCAGCATCATCAACGTGCGCGACGTCTCCGAACAGACCGCCGCCGCCAGCGAGGAAACCGCCGCCTCCAGTGTTGAACTGGCCCGGTTGGGGAATCAGTTGCAGATGATGGTGAGTCATTTCCGGGTTTGATCATGACAAGCGCCCATTTCCCGAGGGAGAGGCGCTTTACCCGAACTCGCGTCTCATGGTTTCCAGGGATTGATTATTTCAATTCCTGGAAACTCAAAGTCCTTGGTATTACGTGTCGCAATGGGAGCTCCATGAACTCGGCAAATGGCGGCAATTTGCGCATCTGCCATACCCGCTGCCCTCCCCTTAGCCTCACATAATGCAACAATGGCTGCGTATTCAACTGCGGCATGGGCGTCGAAAGGCAGAATTCTGTCGGCAAAATCTTCTTCGAACATTGCCATCGCGTGAGATTCAAGCTTCTGCTTACGCTTGCCGAAAGGCAATCGAGCAATGCCATGCAGAATCTCCGCCACAGTGATAGCGCTGATTACCAGATCTATCGCAGGCTGCGAATCGATCCAGGCGAGCACATTCCCATCCGGCTCCGCACGCATGAACTCCGAGATAACATTCGTATCGAGCACTATCATTCAGACAGATCCACCGCACGGGCTTTTTCGCCACGCGAAGGCAGCTCCAACTCGACGCCCCCCAACTTACCGAACCTGTTTCGGATACGGCTTCCCAGCCCACCCGCTGGGCTTATTGGCGCTAAAGCACGTCCTAAAATCAGGCGCGCCTCCTCCTCCATGGAGCGTCCATTGTGAGCCGCAGCAATGCGTAGCTGCTCTTTGACTTGGTCATCAAGGTTACGAATAGTGATGCTGGCCATATTTGCCTCTCGCAATCAATGAAATCATTGATTTCAAGCTAAGGCATGACCGGTTAGCTTGTCCAGCTCTCTTTACACACAAATCCCATTGGTAAACACCAACCGATTCCCAAAGGGATCAATCACCGTCATGTCCTGGCTGCCCCACGGCATTGCCTGGATCTGCGGGCGGGCGAAGGGGTATTGGCGGGTGAGCAGTTGCGCCTGGAAGGCTTCCAGTTCGTCGGTTTCGATGCGCAGCGCCGAGCCCGGTGTGCAATCGCCGTGGTGCTCGCTCAGGTGGAGCACGCATTCGCCGCGGGAGACTTGCAGGTACAGCGGGAAGTCGTCCCCGAAGCGGTGTTGCCAATCGACGGTAAAGCCCAGGAAGTCGACATAGAACGCCAGTGCCTTGGCTTCATCGAAGATCCGCAGGATCGGGGTGGTTTTACCAAAGCTCATGGGGTGCTCCCTGGCTGAATAGGCCCAGTCTAGGTGGGTTGACCCCAGTGCTTCGGCCTTGGCTCCGGCTTCTTTAGTGTCGCAGTGCCATTATTGTGACGCCAATCAAAACGATATCAGCCACTTACGCCACCCGATGGGCTGAATCCCAAGCGCAGATCGCCCTCGCGCGCCAGGAACCGCCCTTCTCGACGTCCGTTTGCCTGCCCTTCGAGATAACTCAGGACACCATTGACCCACACCCTGTCGATACCTTCGGCAGCCCGTTGCGGTTCGATGAAATCGGCGACGTCGCGAACGGTCTGTGGATCGAACAACACCAGGTCCGCCCAATGTCCTTCACGGATTTCGCCGCGTGCCTTCAGGCCGAAACGCGCCGCTGAAAGACCGGTCATCTTGTGCACGGCGGTGTGCAACGGAAAAAGCCCGACGTCGCGACTGAAATGTCCCAACACCCGTGGGAAGGCGCCCCACAAGCGCGGGTGCGGAAACGGATCTTCGGGCAACCCGTCGGAGCCCACCATGGACAGCGGATGAGCCAGGATCCGGCGTACATCACCTTCGTTCATGCCGTAATACACCGCACCGGCCGGTTGCAGGCGACGGGCCGCCTCCAGCAGCGACACGTCCCATTCGACAGCGATCTCTGCCAGGTCGCGCCCGCCCATGCGTGGATGAGGTGTCGACCAGGTGATGGTGATGGGATGGGCGTCGGTCACCTGCTTGAGATCGAGCGTCGAAGAGCTGGCAGCGTAGGGATAACAGTCACAACCAACGGGATGGGTACTGGCGGCATTTTCCAGGGCGGCGAGCACCTGTGGGCTACGCCCCCAGTTACCGGCGCCGGCGCATTTGAGGTGGGAAATGATCACTGGGCTCTTCGCCTGACGGCCAATCTGGAAGGCTTCGTCCATGGCTTCGAGCACCGGTTCGAATTCGCTGCGCAGGTGAGTGGTGTAGACCCCGCCGAATGCGCTCAACTCCTCGGCCAACTGCATGACTTCGTCGGTGGAGGCCGAGAAGGCGTTGGCGTAGGCCAGGCCGGTGGACAAGCCCAGCGCACCGGCCTCCAGACTTTCGCGCAGTTGCCGACGCATGGCAGCGATTTCTCCCACGCTGGCCGTACGCAACAGATCGTCCATGTGGTTACTGCGCAGCGCGGTATGCCCCACCAGTGCCGCCACGTTGACCGCTGGCGTGGCGGCCTCTACCGCCGAACGATAATGGCCGAAGCTCGGGTAGGCGAACGCCTCGGCCGGGCCGAGCAGGTTCATCGGATCCGGCGGCTCGCCCCGCAAGGTGACCGGTGATGCACTGATGCCACAGTTGCCGACGATGACGGTGGTCACGCCTTGACTCAGTTTGGGCAGCATCTGCGGTTGGCGGATCACCACCGTGTCGTCGTGGGTATGGACATCGATGAAGCCCGGCGCCAGCACGCGGCCGGCGGCGTCCACCTCCTCGATGGCCTGCGCATCATGCAAGGCGCCAATGCGCTCGATACGGCCGGCGCGAATCGCCACGTCGGCGACGTAACCAGGGGTGTCACTGCCGTCGATCACCAGGGCATTGCGAATCAGCGTGTCGTACAACATCTCAGTCTCCCAGCGGCAGATCGTCGTCGCCGCCTCGGTAATCGTCGAGGGCGAGCTTGACCCGCCGCAGACGCTCTTGATTGTCTTCGGGATGAGCCAGGGCAAGCTCGGTGGCGAGCACATCGATCGCCAACAGCATGCCGTAGCGGGCCGCCGTGGGTTTGTAGATGAACGAGGTTTCGGCGCCTTGCAGGGGCAGCACCACATCCGCCAGCCCGGCCAGGGGCGAGTCGGCACGGGTAATGGCCAGGATCGCCGCACCGTAGCTGCGCGCCACCTCGACGGCCGCCAGCAATTCCGGGGTAATGCCGGTGAGCGAACAGGCGATGACCAGGTGTTCCTCACTCAGCGAAGTCGCCGTGATGCGCATCATCACCGGGTCGCGACACGCGGCAATCGGATAGCCAAAACGCACCAGCCGCACCTGGAGTTCCTCACTGCACAAGGCCGACCAGCCACCCAGCCCGAATGCATGGATCATCCGCGCTTTGCCGAGCAGCCGCACGGCATCGCTGAATCGCGACTCTTCGAATGCCGACAGGTGTTGGCGCAGGGTCGACTCGATGTCGCCGACGATCTGCCCATAGAACGCCGACTGCTCCGGCGCGCCGGCCGGGTCGAGAAACCGGCTGCCGACGCCGCTGGCCTGGGCCAGTTGCAGGCGCAAGTCCCGCAGGTCCCGGCAGCCGACCGTACGGGCAAAACGCGACAGCGTGGCGCTGCTGACTTCGGCACGCTGGGCCAGTTCTTCGAGGCTGGCGGACGCGGCGAAGCCTACGTCATCGAGCATCAGGCGGGCGATCCGTCCTTCGCCGGCGCTGAAGAAATCCTGGCGCGAGCGGATCTGGTAGAGGATGTCCATGACGACTCCTGTGTAATGGCGCGGCGATCAGAGCACGTATGCAAGGCCCAGAGTCAGACCGAACGCCACCAGGGAGATCAGCGTTTCCAGCACGGTCCAGGTCTTGAAGGTTTGTGCGACGGTCATATTGAAGTATTCCTTGATCAGCCAGAAGCCACCGTCATTGACGTGGGAAAAGATCACCGAGCCGGCCCCGGTGGCCAGTACCAACAGTTCAGGATGAGGATACCCCAGGCCTATCGCCACGGGCGCCACGATGCCCGATGCGGTGGTCATCGCCACCGTGGCCGAACCGGTGGCGACGCGCATCAACGCAGCGAACAACCAGCCCATGACCAGTGGAGACAGCTGGAATTCCTGGGCCAGCCCAACGATCTGCTGGGTGACGCCAGCATCCACCAGGATCCGGTTCAACCCGCCACCGGCGCCCACCAGCAGGGTGATGCTGGCAGTCGGGGCCAGGCATTCGTTGGTGAACTTGAGGATCGAGTCCCGGTTGAAGCCTTGCGCCAGGCCGAGGGTCCAGAAGCTGAGGATGGTTGCCAGCAGCAAAGCGATCACCGAGTTGCCGATAAACTGCAGAAACTGGTTGAAACCGCTCCCTGGCGTGGAGATCAGGTTGGCCCAACCGCCGATGAGCATCAGGACCACCGGCAGCAAAATGGTCCCCAGGGTGATACCGAACCCTGGCAACCGGGCCCGAGGCTCGCGGTCGAGAAACTGCCGCTCCAGCGGATTCTCGGCTGGCAGTTGGATACGGGGCACGATGAACATGGCGTAGAGCGGACCGGCGATGATCGCACTGGGAATGCCGATCAGGATTGCGTACAGCAACGTCTGCCCCACCAAGGCCTGGAACGCCTGCACCGCCAGCATCGCCGCCGGATGCGGCGGCACCAGGGCATGGACCACCGACAGTCCCGCGACCATGGGCAGCCCCACCATCAGGATCGATACGCCGACACGTCGGGCCACGGTGAACGCGATGGGCACCAGCAACACGAAACCCACTTCGAAAAACAACGGCAGCCCCACCAGGAAGGCGATGCAGACCATTGCCCAGTGGGCGTTGCGCTCGCCGAAACGCTCGATCAGCGTCTGTGCCATGCGCTCCGCCCCGCCGGACTCGGCCATCATCTTGCCGAGCATCGTACCCAAGGCCACCACCAACGCGATGTGCCCCAGCGTCTTGCCAACGCCCGCCTCGTAAGCCCCGACCACCCCCGCCGGCGGCATTCCGGCCAGCAGCGCAAGGCCGATGGACACCAGCGTGATCACGATGAACGGGTTAAGGCGATAACGGGCGATCAGTACAATCAACGCAATGATGGCGATGGCTGCGTAGACCAAGAGCCAATAACCGAAAGCAGGTGCCATGCGGTACTCCTCGAGCGGGTCACGTCTATGAGTTGTGAAACTCATAAATCATCTCGACGAGCGTTTTTCAAACGTACTGAAAGTAATTTTCGTGCCTGGGTAAGGAATGTCGCTGATGGCAATGCCAGAACGGCATCCATGAAAATCCGCCAAGAAACTTTCACATTCGGTGACAAGGGGATTTATCCCCACTGATCTGCGAAGCAGCCCCATGAACCGACCGTTCGCCAATCATCGAAACAACCGCCCAACCGCTGGCCGCCTCACCTTCAAATCCGTACCATCGCCCCCCTGTTTTTGCACACTTCTCCGGCAGCCGTTCTTCAACCGGCGCCCAATCAGGTCATTCATGAAACCAGCACGTCTTCGCGCCGACGCCCTCGCCGGCCTCACCACGTCCTTCGCCTTGCTCCCCGAGTGCATTGCCTTCGCCCTGGTGGCGCACCTCAACCCGTTGATGGGGTTGTATGGCGCTTTCATTCTCTGCACGCTGACGGCGCTGTTCGGCGGACGGCCGGGCATGGTGTCCGGCGCGGCGGGATCGATGGCGGTGGTGATCGTCGCGCTGGTGGTGCAACACGGCGTGCAGTACCTGTTGGCCACCGTGCTGTTGAGCGGCTTGATCATGCTGGCGTTCGGGCTGTTGCGGCTGGGCAAGCTGGTACGCATGGTGCCGCACCCGGTGATGCTCGGCTTCGTCAACGGCCTGGCAATCGTCATTGCGTTGGCCCAACTGGAACATTTCAAAAACGCCGACGCTTGGCTGAGCGGCGCTCCGCTGTACTGGATGACGGGCCTGGTGGCCGTGACCATGGCCATCGTCTATCTGCTGCCGCGCCTGACCCGCACCGTGCCGCCGGCCCTGGTGGCGATCCTGGGTGTCGGTGTGGCGGTCTACCTGCTGGGCCTGCCTACTCGGACGCTGGGCGACATGGCACACATCGCCGGCGGCCTGCCGGTCTTTGCCTTGCCGGACCTTTCCTGGAACCTGGACACCCTGCGAATCGTGGCGCCTTACGCTGTGATCATGGCGATGGTCGGCTTGCTGGAAACCCTGCTGACCTTGAACCTCACCGATGAAATCACCGAAAGCCGCGGTTATCCGGACCGCGAGTGTGTCGCCCTCGGCGCGGCGAATATCGCGTCCGGTCTGTTCGGCGGCATGGGCGGCTGCGCCATGATCGGCCAGACGGTGATCAACCTCAGCTCTGGCGGTCGTGGCCGCCTCTCCGGCGTGGTGGCCGGGGTGATGGTGCTGCTGTTCATCCTGTTCCTGTCGCCCTTGATCGAACGCATCCCCCTCGCCGCACTGGTGGGGGTGATGTTTGTCGTAGCGCAGCAGACTTTTGCCTGGGCCTCGCTGCGGGTGATCAACAAGGTGCCCAAGAACGATGTGCTGGTGATCGTCGCGGTGACCATCATCACCGTGTTCACCGACCTCGCCGTCGCCGTGTTGTGCGGGATCATCATCGCGGCGCTCAACTTCGCCTGGCAGCAGGCCCGCGAGTTATACGCCGACACCTATCTGGAAGCGGACGGCAGCAAACTGTATCGCTTGCATGGCACGCTGTTCTTCGCCTCCACAACGCCGTTCCTCAACCAGTTCGACCCGGCCAACGATCCGTCCCTGGTCACGCTGGATTGCCGTCACTTGCGCTTCGTCGATTACTCGGCCATCGCCGCGCTGAAAACCCTGCGCGAGCGCTATGGCAAGGCCGGCAAGCACCTGCGGGTGTTCCACTTGTCCGAGCGCTGCAAGCAAATGCTCAAGCGCGCAGGCGTGCACCACGACTGAAGCCCCCCACAGTGACGGGCTATGGCCGCGAGGCGTAGTCCGCAAGCTTGCCCTGGATGAAGTCGAGGAAGCACTGGATTCGCAACGCCAGTTGAGAGTTGCGGTAGTAGACGGCGTTGATCGGCTGGCGATAGCCACTGTTGGCCTCGGCCAGCAGCACCTTCAGCCGGCCGGCCCGAATGTCTTCGCGGGTCATGAAGTCCGACAAGCAGGCGATCCCCTGCCCCGCCAGTGCCAACTGGCGCACCGTCTCGCCGCTGGAAGCGCTGATGGCCGGCTGGATCGGCCAGCGATCGCCGTGAAGATGGCGTAGAGGCCATTGATTGAGGCCATCGTTCTGGGCGAATCCCAGCAGGGCATGCTTCGCCAGCTCGGCGACGCTTGACGGCGTGCCGTGCCGCTTCAAGTAGGCGGGGCTGGCCAGAATGTGCAACGGGCTGCAACCCAGGGGACGGGCATGTAACGTCGAGTCGGTGAGGGTGCCGATGCGAATGGCGATGTCCGTGCTTTGTTCCAGCAGGTCGATGATCAGGTCGTTGCTGTTGAGTTCGAGCTGGATGTCCGGGTAGAGCGCCCGGAACTCCTCGACGTGCGGAACGATGGCATGCAGCATGAATGGCGACGCGGCGTTGATCCGTAACCGCCCGGCCGGCTTTTGCTGGCGGGACGACAGGCGCTCTTCCAGCGCCTCCATCTGGTCGAGAATCCCTTTGGCCTGCTCGAAGAAGTACTTGCCCTCCTCCGTCAGGTCCATGCGCCGCGTGGTGCGGTTGATCAGGGTAGTATCGAGCTTGGCCTCCAGGCGCGACAGGGTGCGGCTGACCGCAGACGGCGTCTGCCCGACCTGTTCTGCGGCAGCGGAAATCGAACCGCACTCGATCACACAGACGAAAATCTGCAACTCATCGGATCTGGCCTTCACCAGTGTCCCCTTATCAAACGCACATGCCATGGCGTCCCGATAGTAGCCCGGTTATCGCGAAAGACCGAACACCTCGATCAAATGCTGCTCATACCGCGCTACATCGGCCTCGATGTTCGGGCGCTTCATCACGTCCACACACAGGAAGGTCGGCAAGCCAGTCATGCCCAGGAACTGGTTGGCCTTGTGGAACGGAAAGTACACCGCGTCCACACCCTTGGCCTCGAAGAAGTCGGTCGGGTCGTCGAAGGCCTGCTGCGGCGCATTCCAGGTCAGCGACAACATGTAGTGCTTGCCCTGGATCAGACCACCGCTGCCGTACTTCTGCGATGCATCGGAGCGGGTGCGGCCGTCGCTGGCGTAGAGGCTGCCATGGCCTTCGGTGAAGACTTCGTCGATGTATTTTTTCACGGTCCACGGCGCGCCCATCCACCAGCCCGGCATCTGGTAAATGATCACGTCGGCCCAGAGGAACTTGGCAACCTCTTCCTTGATGTCGTAGCCGCTATCGATGAAGGTGGTTTTGACGTCCAGCCCGCCACGGTCCAGCACACTGAGCGCCGTCTCGTGGAGTGTGGCGTTATAGCGACCGTCGGAATGAGCGAACTGTTTACCACCGTTGAGCAGCAGGACTTTTTTCATGGGGAGCCTCATCGGATTCCATGGCGCAGTTCAGGAAGCGCCGCATGGAAAGGTTGAAAATGATGGCGGCAGAGTACCGATGAGTTTCGCGCGGAATAAGCACCGCAACGGCAAAACTGATTTGATCCATACGCACGAATCAACGCCTGATTGTTGCCGTAGAATCCGATTCACCTTTCATTCAGGAGTCCCCCGATGAGCCAACCGTACGGTTTCATCCTGCACGCCAAGACCCGCCCGGAAAAAGCCGAAGCCTTCGAAGCTCTGTTTCGCGCCTACGTCGAACCGAGTCGCGCCGAGCCCGGTTGCATCGAATACCACATGCTACGGGACCAGGAAGACCCGACGCTGTTTATCTTCTATGAGATCTGGCAATCCCAGGCCCACCTCGACGTGCATTCGAACCTGCCGCACATGAAGCAGTTTTTCGAGCAACGCATGGATTACCTGGAGCGCGACTTCGAGATCCGCCGCGTCGAGATGCTCAGCCCGTCCTCGGCTAGCCGCTGATCAACAGATGGGCACCGAGCGCGCCCAGGCCGATAAAAAATACCCGCCGGAACAACACGGCGCTGATCCGCTGGCGCAACCATTGTCCCAGCCACATCCCCAACAACGCCGGCGCCAGCGCCAGCAACGACGCGCTCAACTCCCCCCCACCCAAGGCGCCGCGCCACAGCAGGCCGGCCGCCAGGGCCAGTGTCGAAACCGTGAACGACAGGCCCAGGGCCTGCACCAACGCGTCCTTGCTCAAGCCCAGCGCTTGCAGGTAAGGCACCGCCGGGATCACAAACACCCCCGTGGCAGAAGTAATGATCCCGGTGAGCAAACCACAGAGCGGGCCAAGCCATGGCTCGACGTCAGCACCCACCCGCAGCGTCGGCAGCGCCAGCCCACTCAGTGCATACAGCAACAACGCCCCGCCCAGAGCCCGCACCGCCCAGGGGCCGCCTGCCATGCCGATCCATAAGGTGCCAAGGCCAGTGCCGATGAAAATCGCCAGCAGCAACGGCCACAGACGCCGGATCAAGGCCCTGAGATGACCGCCGAAAGCCAGTTGCCAGACATTGGTCAGCGTGGCCGGAATGATGAGCAACGCAGCAGCCTGAACCGGCGCCATAGCCAGCCCGAGCAACCCCATGGAAATGGTCGGCAGGCCGAGGCCGATCACGCCCTTGATGGTGCCGGCCACCAGGAAAGTGGCGAAGACCAGCAGGGACAGCGCCAGGCCGAGGTTCTGGTAGAAAGTGATGAACGTGTTCATGGGGCCATGGTGGACTGGGGCAGGCGGATTGGAAATCTGCTATATGCTGAGGCTGCCTCTTTCCTGGCAAGAGGCTGAAATTTTGTCGATGCGTCTGGCGTCTTCGCGAGCAAGCCCGCTCCTACAGGTAAACGCGGCCCTCTGTGGGAGCGAGCCTGCTCGCGATAACGATGCACGCGTCACCACAAAACCGGCACAGGAACCGCCCCCCATGCACTTCGACCTCACCGACCTGCGCCTCTACCTGAACATCCTCGACACCGGCAACATCACCGCCGGCGCGTCCCGCAGCCACCTGTCCCTGGCGGCGGCCAGTGCGCGGGTCCGGGCCATGGAGGCATCCCTGGGCATCGAGTTGCTTGAACGGGGTCGGCGCGGCGTCACGCCCACACCGGCCGGCAAGGCCTTGGCGCAACATGCGCGGGGCCTGTTGCAACACGCCGAACACCTGCAACAAGACCTTGCCGAGTACGCCCGAGGTGTGAAGGGTCAGGTACGCCTGCTGTGCAACACCAGCGCCATGAGCGAATACCTGCCCGAGCTGCTGGCGACGTTCCTCAAGGCCCATCCCCATCTCGACATCGACTTGCAGGAGCTGCCCAGCTCAAGGATCACCCATGCCTTGCGCCAGGGTGCGGCGGACCTGGGTATCGTATCCGACGCAGTCGAAACCGATGACCTTCATACCCGCCCCTTTCGACACGATCCCCTGGTACTGATCCTGCCGTCCGGACATCCCCTGGGTGACGGTCGCACGGTCAGTTTCAGCGAAACCCTCGGCCACGATTACGTCGGCCTGAATGCTTCATGCGCCTTGGCGGTATATCTCGAAGAACAAGCCCTGCACGCTGGGCTGCGCATGCAGATCCGCATCCGCGCCGACAGTTTCGATGGGGTGATCCGCATGGTGACCCACGGCGCCGGTATCGCCATCGTGCCACGGGCCGCCATCGAACGACGCCCGCCAGAGCCGGCGTACCGCTGCGTGCCGTTGCACGAAGCCTGGGCACAGCGGGCCTTGCTGCTGGCGGCTCGTGATTTCGAGGCGTTGCCTGCCTATGCCAAGGCCCTCGCCCTGCACCTGACCGAGGGTTGATTAGCGCTTCTGGGCAACCCGATGTCGAACCTGGACAACTGAGCGGGCGTGCGGGCCTATAGGGTGCCTCTTCAGCTTATCCCTCTGCCCGGAGTCCACATGACCGCACCTATCACCGTTCTGCGCGATACCCATCCATTGCCCGTACTCGATGCTTGCAAATGGGAAAAGCTCGAAGGCGACCCGCACACCGTCAACCTCAACGCCTACACCAGCGAAGATGGCAGCAAGATCATGGGGACCTGGATCTGCACGCCGGGCAAATGGCGCGTGGACTACGTGAAGTGGGAGTACTGCCACTTCCAGGAAGGCTACTGCATCATCACCCCGGATGGACATGCGCCCATCCACCTGAAAACCGGCGATATCTTTGTCGTGGAGCCAGGCATGAAAGGCACCTGGGAAGTGGTCGAAACGGTGCGCAAGTACTTCGTGTTTGCTTGAGGGCTTTGAGGTCGATGCGCTGCGCTCACAGAGGTTGAGCACAGCGCATCAGGACTGCCAGACGTTAACCAGCGATCACCCCGTGCGCCTCGATCCGAGGAAATAGAAGACCCCGGCCACGACGACGCACAGCGACAAAACATAGAACACCGATTGTGGCGCGTACGAGGACAGTACGACACCACACAAGACCGGCCCCAGCGCCGCTCCCAGGTTGGACAGGTTTTGCGCGCCGTAGTACACGCCCCGCATGTCTTCCGGCGCGATGTAGTCGATGAACAGGTACTCCGCCGGGATCACGATGATTTCGCCCACGGTGAAAATGATCATGGCGACTACCCAGGCCAGCCAGGCCTGCGAATGAGCGAAGCCAATCAGCCCGACGATGAAAAACAGCATGCCCAGCAACAACATGCGGAAGAGGTTGTTCTGATTGATCCTGGCACCGATCAGGTATTGCAGACCAATGACCATGCAAGCGTTGGTGGTGACCAGATAGTTGATGATCCGGTAGGTGTTTTCCGGGGTACTGGTAACGATCAGGTATTGCGACAGATAAGCGGTGAACTGTCCGAATACGATCGCACTGAGAACGCCGCCGATCGTAAAGCAGACCAGCCTGTAGTGACGCACCAGATGCCCCAGTACTTGGATGAAATCCTTGTTTGGCTGCTCTGGGAGCGCGGTGCGTGGAAGCCGTTCGCCCAACCCGCCGTACAGCACCACAAAAGCCACCGCGACCAGGCCGGCGACCGCGAATGGAAGGCCGGGGCTGATCTTCGCGACCAACACGCCCAGGAATGGGCCGATGGCGTAACCGACGTTGGTCAGCGTGTATTTCATTGAGAACACGCCGGCCCGCTTGTCCGGTGTCACCAGGAAACCTATCCCTGATTTCACCGCGATATCGACTACCGCATAAGACAAGTTCACCACGACGATGGCGATGATGAACGGAATCAGGCTGGCAACCTGATAGGCCACGGCAAAGGCCAGGGCGAACAGACTCGCCGCGCCGAGCAGGATCCGGTAATTGGAAAACCTGTCCACCAGGAAACCGCCGTAGACGCCCAGAATGGAACTGGCAATCAACGCCCCGCCCACCACCAGACCGATGTCTTTCACCCCCAAGCCAAAAGCCTGGGAGCAATAGACCACCAGATAGGGCAAGGCGAGGGCCCGGGCAACGGTCAGCACAAACGTCGCCGACAACAGTAACACCACGGGCCGGGTATACACCCTGCTCTTTTCCGGCACGGCGAGCTCTTCCAACACTCCCTTCATATCAACGCTTCCCTGTCATCACGTTGTTCTTCTGATAGCGGCACGGCCACAGTCAGAGATAAGAACATGACCAGGGCAGTTTTCCAAGGGAGCGGTCACCTCACCACGACGCCCCTCACAGTCATTGAGGCTTGCGATAACTGTTCACGATGGCCGAAAAATCCTTGCCGCCCTCGCCTCTCTGGCTCATCGCCTGGTAAAGCTGCTGCGCCACCGCCCCGAGCACAACCGGTTGGTGAGCCTGGCGCGCGGCCTCGGTGGCCAGGCCAAGGTCCTTGAGCATGAGGTCGGCGCCGAAACCGCCGGTGTAGCCTCGCGAAGCCGGCGCCGTTTCGATCACCCCCGGCCAGGGATTGTAGGTATCCGAACTCCAGCAACGGCCCGTGGAACTGTTGATGATGCCGGCCAGCACCTGAGTATCGATGCCCAGCGCGTCACCCAGGGCCATGGCCTCGCTGACGCCCACCATCGAGATTCCCAACAACAGGTTGTTGCAGATCTTGGCGATCTGTCCGGTACCGACCTCACCGCAATGCACAATGTTACGGCCCATTTGCGCCAATACCGGTTGCAGGGTGGCGAACAATTCGGCGGTGGCGCCGACCATGAAAGTCAACGTACCGGCCGCCGCACCGCCGGTACCGCCCGAGACGGGCGCATCAGCCATCGGCACGCCTTGCCTGGCCGCTGCGGCGGCCACGTCACGGGCAGTCTGCGGATCGATAGTGCTGCAATCCACTGCCGGGATGCCGGCGGCAATTCCAGCCAACACGCCCTCTTCCCCCAGCCACACGCTGCGCACATGGGCAGCGGCCGGTAACATGGTAATCACCAACTCCGCGCCCTGGGCCGCATCGCGAGGTGAACGGCTGATCGTGCCTCCCAGCGTCGCCAGCTCAGCCAGCACCGTCTGGTTCAGGTCGAACAGGTTCAGCGAATGGCCAGCCTTGAGCAGGTTGCGCGCCATCGGGGCGCCCATGTTGCCCAGGCCGATAAATGCGATGTTCATGTCCGGCTCCTTAACGCAGGTTGATGGTGGTGTTCACACCGTCATTGACGCTGTCATCGTCGAACCAGCGCGCGGTGACGGTCTTGGTCTGAGTGTAGAACTGCACCACCTGTTTGCCGTACGGACCCAGGTCGCCAAGCTTCGAGCCTCGGGAGCCGGTGAAGCTGAAGAATGGCACCGGCACCGGGATCGGAATATTGATGCCCACCTGGCCGACGTCGATCTCGCTCTGGAATTTACGCGCCGCCGCGCCGCTCTGGGTGAACAGACCCGTGCCGTTGCCGAACGGATTCGCGTTGACCACGGCAATGGCCTCGTCGAGGGTGTCGACTTCCAACACCACCAGCACCGGACCGAAGATCTCTTCGGTGTAGATGCGCATGTCGGTGGTCACACCGGAGAACAGGGTCGGGCCGACAAAGTTGCCTTGCTCGTAGCCCGGCACACTGACGTCACGGCCATCGAGCTCCAGCTTCGCCCCCGCCTGCACGCCGCTTTCGATCAACTCAAGAATCCTTGCCTTGGCCCGCTTGGAAATCACCGGGCCGACATCGGTGCCCGGCTCGCAGCCCGCATTGACCTTGAGCTTCTGCGCCAGGGCCTTGAGCTCCGGCAGCCATTGTCTGGCCGCGCCCACCATGACCACCACGGAGGTCGCCATGCAACGCTGGCCCGCCGCGCCGAAACCGGCACCGACTAGGGCATTGAGGGTTTGTTCGCGGTTGGCGTCCGGCAGCACCACGGCATGGTTCTTGGCGCCCATCATCGATTGCACGCGCTTGCCATGGCGACCCGCCAGGTCATACACGTGGGTACCGACCGCCGTCGAACCGACGAAGGACACCGCCTTGATGTCTTTATGGGTGCATAGCGCATCCACCACGTCTTTGCCACCGTGTACCACGTTGAGCACACCCGCCGGCACACCGGCTTCGATCGCCAGCTCCACCAGCAACATGGTCGACAGCGGATCCTGTTCCGACGGCTTGAGGACGAAGGTATTGCCGCAGGCAATGGCCATCGGGAACATCCACAGCGGGATCATCGCCGGGAAGTTGAAGGGGGTAATGCCGGCACACACGCCGATGGGCTGGCGCAAGGTGTAGGTATCGACGCCGCCGGCGACGTTCTCGGCGAACTCGCCCATCTGCAGGGTGCCGATGGAACAGGCATGCTCGACCACTTCCAGGCCTCGGAAAATATCGCCCTCGGCATCCGCCAGGGTCTTGCCCTGCTCGGCACTGAGCACCGCGGCAATGCGTTTCGAATGCTCGCGAATCAATGCCTGGAGCTTGAGCATGATGCGCATCCGCGCACCGATGGGCGTCAGCTTCCAGGTCTGGAAGGCACGTTGGGCGGCGGCGATGGCCGCGTCGACTTCCGTTGCGGTGGCGAAGGGGACTTTCGCCAGCACCTGTTGGGTGGCGGGGTTGACGATGTCGTGCCACTCGCTGGAGCGGGATTCAACCCACTCGCCGTCGATCAACAGCTTGACGGTCTGTAGAGCGGTGTCGCTGGGCGTGAGTGAAACGTTCATGCTGGCCTCCGGGATTGTTCTTGTAGGGGGAGCGCTGCTTGAGCACAGACCAAGGCGTTCAGAGACCTTGGTGATGAGACGGTTTTTGGAGTATAGATGTGCAAACTTCTAATAAGAACGCACATAAAAACCGGTCCATCATGCAAAAAAACATTACCTCATTGGGGTCGTTGAATTGGGACGACCTCAAGTTTTTCCTGGAAGTGGCCCGCACCCGCAAGGCCAGCACCGCGGCCAAGCGCCTCGCTGTCGACTACACCACGGTGTCTCGCCGCATCAGCTCGCTGGAAACTTCACTGGGCACGCTGCTGTTCGAAAAATCCCGGACCAACGGCTTCGTGCTGACCGCTGAGGGCCAACGCCTGCTGAGCTATGCCGAATCGATCGAAAGCACCCTGCACATGGCCTGCGAACAGGTGTCCGGATCCGGCGTCGCGTTGTCCGGCCACGTGCGCATGGGCTGCACCGAAGGCTTCGGCAGTTTCTTTATCACGCCGCAGCTGAGCCACTTCGTCGATGCCTACCCGGCCATTTCAGTGGATATCCTTCCGCTGCCCCACTTCATCAGTCTCTCCAAGCGAGAGGCCGATATCGTCATCGCACTCGAGCGTCCCGAACATGGCCCGTATGTGTGCTGCAAGTTGTGCGACTACCGCCTGCAGCTCTATGCCACCCGGCAATACCTCGACAACCATCCACCCATTCACCGCCCGGCGGACCTGAACAAGCATTCGTTCATCAGTTACGTCGACGATCTGGCGTTCAGTTCCGAGCTGCTCTACCTGGCGAACGTCCTGCCTGGCGCCAATGCTCACCTGCGCAGCACCAGCGTGATCGCGCAGTACGTAGCGGCGCTGCAAGGACGCTCATTGGCCATCCTGCCGTGCTTCCTCGCCGCTCAGGATGCTCAACTGCTGCCCGTGCTACCGGAGGAAATCAGCGTTACCCGACAGTTCTGGATGTACTGCCGGGAGGATCTGCGCAAGTTGAAACGGATCACCCTGTTGTGGGATTACATCCGCGAGGTGACCGAACAGAACCGCCCGCTGCTGATGGGCGACAGCCGGGAAATGGTATTCGCCGACTAATCAGCGATGACCACAATGGCAACCCGACGGTTCTCGGTACGCCCACTGGCGGTGTCGTTGGAAGCGACCGGCATGGTGCTGCCCAGGCCGCGCAGTTGGATATTCTCTTCGCGCATGCCGACACTCTTCAAAACCGTGCCGACACTGTTGGCACGACGCATCGACAATTGTTCGTTATACGCCTGGGAGCCTGACGCGTCGGTGTGGCCATCGACGCGTACCCGCTCGATTCCAGCTCCCAACAGCGCCTTGCCAATCCGCTCGACAATTTCGGTACTGGCCGGGTTGAGACTTTCCACATCGCTACCGAACAGCACCTTGCCCGACAAGCCAAACGCCCAGCCTTCATCGGTCAGTTTGAATCCTTGCTCCTTCAACACAGCGATTTGCGCCGGGGTCAGCCCTTTCGGTGGGGTGGTCTGGCAACCAGCCAGCGCCAGGAGGGTCATGAAAAGGAATGCGATGGTTCGTTGCAGGCTGGGTTGGAAGAATGAACGCACGAATTGGCTCCTGATTGTGGATTATGCAACGGGGTGCTCCGCCCCCGAGGAATGTCGCCCGCCCCGGGCGAGACGCTTGGCCTGGTACATCGCGGCATCGGCAGCGTGCAACAAGGCGCCCGGAGTGGCGCCATGATCGGGATAGACCGCGATGCCAATGCTCAGAGAGGTCAGCACCGAAGCATTGCCGGGCAACTGGATCGGCATTTCCATGCTGGCGATGATTTTCTCTGCGATCATTTCGGCATCTTCCAGCTTGTGCAGCGGCGAGAGCAGTACGGCAAACTCATCCCCGCCCAGACGCGCCACCAGATCATCCTCACGCAACTGCGCCCGGACACGGGTCGCCACCGCCGTCAGCACCGCATCCCCCGCGGCGTGACCAAAATTGTCGTTGATACCCTTGAACCGATCGCTGTCCAGATACAGCACCGCCACTTGCTCATCGAGTTTGCTGGCGTTGCGCAAGGCGCGAATCAGCCGGCCTTCGAAATACGCTCGGTTTGGCAATCCGGTCAGGCTGTCGTGGCTGGCCTGGTGGGCAAGGCTTTCGTTCTCGCTTTGCAGATGGGTTTGCCAGGATTCGAGCTCGGCGAGCAGCGCGTTGAAGTCATTGCCCAGATTATCCAGTTCGGCGATGGCGGCCGGAGGTACGCGCCGGTCCAGCGCCCGTTCGCTGCGCGCCGCGTGGGCCACTTCCGCCAGGTAGCGCAACGGGCCGGTAATCGCCCGCAACTGGCGTCGGGCCAGATACAACGCCATCCAGGCACTCACCGCCGTACACAGAATGATCCCCGCCAGACCGCTGAGCAAAAAGCGCAACAGGCTGCCTCCGTGACCCGCCAACAGAATGCTGCCAATGGCCCGGCCCTGGTGAATGATCGGCAGGCTGATGGGCTTTTCCAGGAAGGCCTTGGCGATGTGCATTTCCAGATCCGACAACAAGCCAGTCTCCGGACGCTGCCAACGCGCCAACAAGCGACCATGTTCATTGAATACCTGGGCCTCGGCGACTTCTTCGGTGTTGGCAATCAAGGCCAATGCTTCGGTGGCAGCCGCCGAATCGCCGAACACCACGGCCGCTTCCACTGTGTAATTGATCGAGCGTGCGATCAGGTGCAGATTGTGGTCGGCATACACCCGCAGCGCCAGGACACCGAGCAGTGTCAGTGAAACGCTGGCCATGGCGATTGCCACCAGCGCGACGATCAAGTGACCGCGCCCGATGACCGAGCCCAGAGTAGGACGAATCCGTGGTGTAGGCAGGCTCATGGTGCCGTTGACCTGCGTCGGGATAGCTGCAACACACTGGGGTGGATGCGTACGCCGCTGCGCGCCACGGAATCCAGATTGACCTCGAACGACACCTGCTCATCACCCACTCGCAGGCAGAACAGACTGCCCACAGTGCAAGGATCGCCCCCTTCGCTGATGCTCAACACGGGCTTGCCGATCAAGGAGGCATACAGGCGGGTGCGCTCTTCGCTGGTCAACCTTCCGACATAGACCGCGTTACAGTCGGTCTCGATGCCGGGATGATCCGCCAACAGACGCTGGACGGTGACCGGCCGCCCCGTGGCCTGGGCAGTGCCCTTGACCAGGTCATCGGTATATTGGGTCGGCCCGACGATGCACAGCTGCAGTTGCGTGGGCTCCACCGGCCAACGGGCATAGCTGAGGATCCCCAACACCACTTGGGTCACCGACTCGGCCCGCTGTTCGGCCCGAGTAGCGGATGCCTGTTCCTGAGCAGCGATCACAGGCGGCAGCAGCCCCAGAAAACCGGCCAGCAAACAATGCCTCCAGCCCTTGCTGCGCGCTGCCTCTCGACCAGCCACATCCATGAAGAGTCTCTTGTCGGTACGATAAATGCCGGAACGATAGCACAGTGCCAAAAACCCGGCGAGACAGCGTCCTACGACGCTTCCGACAGAAGCAGGCAGAATCGCGCCTCGACGAATCGATTCAATTGTCCCGTTCCAGATCCAGCATCAAACCGCTCAAACGCTTGACCTTGCGCCGAACCGCCTCCTCGAACACGCCCGCTCGCGGTTCGATCAAACTGAACCACTGCCTGGCCCGGGTAATCGCGGTGTACACCAGCTCTTTGGTCAATACGGGGTTCAGCGCATCCGGAAGAATCAGGGCCGTGTGGGTGAATTCGGAGCCCTGGGATTTGTGCACCGTCATGGCGTACACCGTTTCCACGTCATTGAGGCGGCTTGGCAGGACGAAACGCACACCGCCTCGCCCATCGTTACGAGGGAACGCGACCCGCAAAACCTGCTTGCCCGCATCCGGCCCCTCACGCTCGGGCAGCCTGAGGGCAATGCCAATATCGCCATTCATCAGGCCCAGCCCGTAATCGTTACGGGTCATCAACACCGGACGCCCCTCGTACCAGTGGTGATCACTGTCAATGAGACGGGCCTTGAGCAATGCGGCGGTGACTCGCTGGTTCAAGCCTTCGACACCCCAGGGTCCCTTGCGCACTGCGCACAGCAGCTGGAAAGCGTCGAATGCCGACAGCACCTCCCGGGCCCAGTCAGCCCAGCAGCTGTCTTCCAGTGGGCGGGAAATGGCTGGGCGCCGCTGTTGCAATACATTCAGGTAGTGCCGGTACCCTTGAGGGCCTTCGGTATGCCCCTCGAGCAATAAACGCTCCAGCGCGCCGTCGTGCTCCCCCCGCAGCGCCAGGGAAAACAGATCCGCATATTGCTTGCCCTGCAGCACCTGCCGGGCCTTTTCCGGTTGTTGCTGATTGACCCAGCGAGCCAGTTGCCCGATGCCACTGCCCTCGCCGAAGCGTCGTGAATGCCTGAGCATGACCACCTGCTGGGCCAGCGGATGGCTGCCGTCGAGGTCTTGCTGCAGTTCACTGGTCGTCAGGCGTTCGCCGCTGACTGACTCAAGCCAGGCCCGGGTCTGGGGGGTGTACCACCCTTCCTCGGCGTCTCGGCACAAGTCCCCCAGCACCGCACCAGCCTCCACCGAGGCCAGTTGATCCTTGTCCCCCAACAGAATCAGTCGCGCATGGACTGGCAACGCATCCAGCAGATTGGCCATCATTTCCAGGTCGATCATGGAGGCTTCATCGACTACCAGCACATCCAATGGCAACCGGTTGCCCGCATGATGGCGGAAATGTCGGGTTCCGGGCCGGCTGCCGAGCAACCGGTGGACAGTGGTCACGTCACAGGGAATGCGCTCACGTACGGCGGCGCTCACGTCCAGGCTCAGGACCTGCTGACTGATGGACTCAGTCAGGCGCGCCGCTGCCTTGCCAGTGGGCGCGGCCAGGCGAATGCGCAACGGCTTGCCTGTTTCGACGGCAGGAGCCTGGAGTAACGCCAGCAAGCGCACGACGGTGGTGGTCTTGCCGGTGCCCGGCCCTCCGGTCACGATGCTGAAGGCTCCCCGGGTGGCCAACGCACAGGCGAGTTTCTGCCAATCGATCGGCCCCGCGCCGGTAGCCGCCCCGAACAGGCCGTCCAGGCGCTCGCGCAGATCGTTGGGGGCAGCGTCCTGTTTGGCAAGCCGCTGCCGCAACGCCTCATCGATCCGTCGCTCGTAGGTCCAGTAACGACGCAGGTAGAGGCGTTTACCCGACAGCACCATCGGACGTTGCCGCGCCTCCTCCCCCACGTCCTCGGCCAAGGCCACCAAGCGACTGGAGGCCAGGATCCTGCACCATCGCGCGCCGTCCAGTGTCTGCAGTATCTGTGAAGGCAACAGCATCACACCGGCCTGCAGATCTCCCTCGGGGGGCAATGACAAGGCGAAATCCGGCTCCTTGAGGGTTTCGAACAGGTCCAGGCAGACATGCCCATGTCCCAGCTGATGGCTGGTGAGCGCCGCGGCGAGCAGCACCAGCGGATCATCATCAGGCGCCAGTTCCTGGAGAAACGCAACGAAAGCCTTGTCCAGGGCTCGCAACCACCCACGCTCGACCCAACGTGTCAGGAGCAGGAGCAGATCGTCCGAACGGCTCAAGGGCGACAGGTTGATCAAGCTGTCGTCTTCGGACGACTTCGGCAGCAGATCGGCGAAAGAACGACTCATAGCAACTCTCCCTGTACCCATGCCGGCTCGGCCTTGGGTTCGGGCAAGCCCTGGAACAGACGATCCAGCTGTTCGATCAAGGCTCGTGGGGGCTTGGTGAAATAGACACCCTGACTGGCTGCACGAGTGCCGCGAAGGAACAGGTACAGCGCGCCGCCCACATGGCGGTCATAGTCATATCCGGGCAAGCGTGCCTTGAGCTGGCGGTGCAGCGCCAGCAGGTACAGGACGTACTGCAGATCGTAGCGATTATCCAGAATCGATTGCTCCATTGCCTGGGAGGTATAGGCCGTATCATCGACTCCCAACCAGTTGGATTTGTAATCCGCCACGTAATAGCGGCCGTCGTGCTCGAACGTCAGGTCGATGAACCCCTTGAACATGCCGTTGAGCAGCACCGGTTCGGCGGCGACGCGGGCCACGCCACCGTGGGTGAACTGGCAGACCAGTTGGTCCAGCTTGAGCACATCGACCTTATGACTGGCGAACCAGAACTCCATCTCGACCTGGAACTGGCTCAGGTGTGCAAGCACCACGGGCGCCTGGTTGTTGCCGATCTGCAAAGGCAGGGTCATGAGGTGTTGCAGCCAGTCATTGAGCGTCGTGATCCAGCCTTTCCAGCCCCGACGATTGCAACGTCGGGCAACGACGTCTTCGATGGCCGCTGGCGCAGCCATAAACCCTTCGCCGGCAATCCACTCCAGAAGCCCATGAAGGAACGTGCCTGGGTTGGGGCCGCGGGGGAAGCGATGGATATCGCCGCCCATCGCGGCAACGCCCCTTGGAGCGTCCGGATCGAGACGCTCATCGTCGAACAGCTTCTGGGCTTGTGGATCTTCCGGCGCCGCATCGCTGCCAGCACTCAGGTTTTCGCCGATACGCAGCGCGCTATAGGAGGCAATCCACCAGTTTTCGCTGGCTTTACGGGTAGGCTTGAGCGGATCGAGCAACACCGCCTCATTGCGAGGAGGTTGGTAATGTTCGTCGGTTGCCTGGGGCATTTCCTGACAGCTAACGGCCGAGCTGCCTTGCTGCAACTCTTCAAGCCAGCGTTCCAATGCCGCCGAGTCGGCCAACGGCGTCCCGCCCCCCAGCAGATAGCCCAGCGCGGACAAGTGCAGGACCGAGTTGTTGTGACTGCCCCGCTTGAGATCGGCGACACCCAGCCAGCAGGCATGCTGGGCACGGGTAAGCGCCACGTAGAGAAGACGCAAGTCCTCGGCCAGGCGCTCGTCATCAGCCCTGGCAATCAACTCGGCGGTGGGCGTGAGGCTGACCTGCGCCTTACCTTTCTCATCGTGATAATGCAAAGGCAAACGTGTACCGTCCACCGGTTTGGTCGAGCAGATGAACGGCAGGAAAACCAACGGATACTCAAGTCCCTTGGACTTGTGGATCGTAACCACCTTGACCAATTGCTCATCGCTTTCCAGACGCAGGATCTGCTCCTCCCCTGCCTGCCCGGACAAGACCAGGTGCTCCGACAGATGTCGAATCAGGGCTTGCTCGCCATCCAGCTCACCCGCGGCCTGCTGCAGCAGCTCGCTCAGGTGCAGCAAGTTGGTCAGCACCCGCTCACCGTCGCTGCGCGCCATCAAGGCCCGGGGCAACTCGAAATCATGCAGCAGCCGTCGCAACATGGGCAGTACGCCCTGGGTGCGCCAAACGGTGCGATAGCCGCGAAATTGCATGACCCGCGCTTCCCATACGAGCTCGTCCTGGTTGAGTCGTTCCAGCTCCGTCAATGGCAGATTCAAGGTAATGCTGGCCAACGCTGCTCGCAGCGGCCGCTCGGCATCCGGCTCGGCGCAGGCCCTGAGCCAGATCAACAGGTCGCGTGCCTCCTGCGAGCCAAAGACTGAATCCTTGTCGGATAGATAAACGCTGCGCACGCCCCGTGCAGATAATTGATCGCGCACGGCCTGCGCTTCCTTGCCATCTCGCACCAGAATGGCAATATCGGCCGGCAACAGTTCACGCAGTACGTTTTCATGATTCATGAAGCCGTTGCGACCGGCTTGGCCACCATTGAGCAACGCCGTGATTTCACTGGCGCAGGCCGCCGCCATCTGCTGCCGATACACCGCACCGGAGAGCGGTTGTTCCGATGACAGGTACCAGATGTTCATCGCCGTGATGGCTTGTCCCGCAATCTGCAAGGACTCCTTGCGCCCCTGTGACTCGACAGGCAGGAAGGGCACCGGGTTCACCCCCGAAGCGTCACGAAACAGAAACGCCCCGCGCCCCTTCGGACGAGTTTCGGCGTACTGGAAAACATGATTTACCGCACCCACCATGGCATGGCTGGAACGGAAGTTCGTCCCCAGTGTGTGCAACCTGCCAACCGTAGCCTCACGGGCCCGAAGGTAAGTGTGGATATCGGCACCGCGAAAGGCATAAATGGCCTGTTTCGGATCTCCGATCAAAAACAGGCCGGTTTCAGGGTTGTTGTCTTCGATGCGGTAGATGCTCTCGAAGATCCGGTATTGAACCGGGTCGGTGTCCTGGAATTCATCGATCAGCGCGACCGGAAACTGCTCGCGGATCAGGCTCGCCAGCCGCTCGCCGCCCTCGGCTTGCAACGCCGCATCCAGACGCAGCAGCATGTCGTCGAATCCCATCTCCGCGCGTCGACGCTTCTCGGCCTCGAAGCGTGCGCCGACCCATTGCGCGGCATGCTGCAACACCGCGGCATCTGGAGTGGGCAAGGCGTCCAGGCTGGCCTTGAGACTGACCATAGCGTCCAGTCCCGGATGGCTGGGCACCTCCCCTTTCCAGGCCTGCGCCATGCCCTCGGGCGTCAGTCGGGTGAAGCCCGTACCGATGTCCAACGATTCGAGGCTTTCATCTTCCACCCAGGCAGAAATTTTCTGGAACCACGGCTCGAAGTACCGGGCCTGCATCTTGCGCGCATCGACACTCTTGCTGGCAACGCCTTGCTGACAGATTTCCAGCAGTTCCACGGCCCACTGCCGCCAGGGCGCCTTGAGGTCGAGCAAGGCGGCACTGCGTTCGCGCAGCGATGCCGCGATGAGTTCGGCCGGTTCAGTTTCCCGGCCATCATCTTGCGCACTGGCGAAGAGCCCTCTGACTCGCGGCAGCAGGGAGGCAGGCCCTCCCCAATGGGTGCGCACCCAGTTCAACGCCTCACCCTGCATCGAGTAGCAGAACATCCGCCAGTAATCGCGCAGCACCTCTGCGAGCAATTCGCTGTGGTCGGTTTCCAGGGTCTGGGTAAACAGGCTGCCGCTGTCGAAAGCGTGTTCACGCAGCATGCGCTGGCACCAGCTGTGAATGGTTGAGACCGCCGCTTCGTCCATCCATTGCGCGGCGACATCCAGCCGGTTGGCGCAGCCAGGCCAATGTTCCTCGGCAAACTCATCACGCAATTGGACAATCAGTGAGTCCGGGGCAGGAATCTCATCTCGAAAGAAACGCGCCGCTTCGGCCAGGCGTGTACGGATACGTTCGCGCAGCTCCTTGGTGGCGGCGTCAGTGAAGGTCACCACCAGGATCTGCGGCGGAAGCAGCTCGCGACCAAATCCGGTCGCCTGACCACCATGCCCCAATACCAGGCGCAGGTATAACGCCGAGATGGTAAAGGTCTTGCCAGTACCGGCACTGGCCTCGATCAATTGGCTCCCGTGCAGGGGGAAAGCCAGGGCCAATGGCGTATGCCGACTCATGACGGTGTCTCCTCTCCAGCCGTCGAACGCCACGGGGCCTCGAACAGTGGCCGATAAAGTGCATCGCACCAGTCCACAAATGTCTCGTCAGCCATCAGGGCTTGGAAGTCGGCAAATTGCCGGGCCAGGGCCGGGCTCTCTCGTCGTTCGCCTTCAGAGGTCTGACCATCGCCTTCGTAGGCTTTTCGAGCAGCCGCCATGGCCTTGGCCGGCTCGGATTGGCCGAGCCAGGCAAAGGCAGTCTTCACCGCGACCGGAAGCGGCTGGCGCATACCAGCCTGCCAGGCCTGCAACAGATCGCCGAGCAGCCTTCGCGCCATGGGTTCCTCGAAAGGAGGCAACAGCAGGCTGTCATCGCTGGCCACCAGCGCGCTAGTCATCGACAGACCATTGGCGCAAGCCACCAGGTGGTTCACCCAGAGGCGAATGAGGCGATGCCACTTGCGGGTTTTGGCAGAGCCAATGCTATTGGGTATTGCCGTGATGGCAAGGACTGCGCCATCGGAACGCTGATGCAGGCCACTTAGCCACCCTTCGACACTCACCCCCTGCAATCGAAGACTGACCGGGATCGCGGTGGTCAGCGGCGTCGGCCATAGAGCCAGAAGCTGCTGATAACGCTGAAGCAGATCCGGCAGGGGCTCGATCAACTCCCGTTGCAGACATTCACCAAAACCGGCCATTGGTAACAGGCCGCTGTTCTGCAGTCTCCGGGCGTGGGCCGTAAGGGCAAGGTCCGGCTGGTCGAGTCGAACCAGGGCAGCCTCCAGCAGACTGTCGCTCAGGCTGTAGCGTTGGAGCGCATCGAGAACGAAGGGTTCGTCATCGGCCAGCGGCACTTCAGCGGCCTCGAAGAACACTTTCAGTCGCTGGTTGAAAAAATGGCGGATGGGGTTGCGCATGAAATCCTGCAACTGACCGATGCTCAAGGGTTCTTCCTGGACATATGGCGCCAGTAAATGTGGACTGACCGCAACATTGCGGTCGTCATGCAATAGCCGCCATTCGTTGGCATAACTGAACAACTCATCGCCCTGAATGAAATAACGGGCGTTGAAGGGCTGCAAGGGATGCTCTTGGGTCAGCGCCTCGAGAAGGTTGCTGCCTGCGTCCGTCAGTCTCCATCCGCTGGCGATATGATCACGCAACTGGCCGATCAGCACCGATGCCGGTCGTTCGCTGTTATCGCGGATACTGCGTCCCACCCAACTGATATAGAGCTTTTCACGAGCCGAAAGCAATGCCTCCAATAACAGATAGCGATCATCCTCACGCCGGGAACGGTCCCCCGGTCGATAGTCGCTCCCCATCAGGTCGAAATCCAATGGCGGTTGAGCCCGCGGATAATCGCCGTCGTTCATCCCCAACAGGCAGACCAGCTTGAAGGGAATCGCCCGCATCGGCATCAGGGTACAGAAGTTCACCGCTCCAGCGAGGAAACGCTGGGACAGCCGCCCCTGATCGAGCCCTGCCAGCCAGGCTTCACGCACGACCGTCAGCGGCAGCTCATCGTGCAAACCGACCGACTCACAGGTTTCCAGCCAGGTTTCACGCAGGTCTTCGAGCTGGGCCAGCAGATAGTCGTCATGCTCGTTACCTGCCAGGAAAAACAACTGCATCAGATCGCGTAGACGCGCTCCCCAGATTTGCGGCGCTGCCGGCTGGGTGAACTCCTGATGGGCCACTTGCAGCGCGTCCAGCAGAGCGACCAATGGACCAATCAACGCCGCATCGAGACCGCCTATTTCATCGTAGGGTTCGATACCTTCATAAGCGTCCGAACGGCCGACGGCGTATCCCAGCAGCATGCGACGCAACCCAAAACGCCAGCTGTTCTGCTCAAGCTCCGCAGGCAGCCCCAACGCTGCTCGATGATCTGCGTCCATGCCCCAACGGATACCCGCGCCCTCAATCCATCTATGCAAGGTTGGCAGGTCAGCCTCGTCAATGCCGAAACGTCTACGCAACGCCGGGACATCCAGCAGATCGAGAATTTCACTTACCGGGAAGCGACTATCGGGCAGCTTCAGCAAATGTTCGATAGCAATCAGCAACGGATCTCTTCCACGCTGCCCCTGGTCGGTCAGGGTGAAAGGAATGAAACGTGAGTCCGTTCTGTCGATCTGTCCAAATACGGCGCGAATATGCGGCGCATAACTGTCGATGTCCGGCACCATAACGATGATATCCCGGGGACGCAGCGTGGGATCCGCACTGAAGTGGGCCAGCAACTGGTCATGGAGAATCTCCACCTCGCGCTGGGCGCTATGGGCAACATGGAACCGGATCGACTCATCTCGTCCTTCATCCACCGGAGGCCACTTGGTCCGGGTCTCTTCCAAGGGGCGCAGCTCAAGAATGTCATCCTGCAACTGACCGAGGAGAGTCGTGGGATGGCTGTCACTGAACAGGTCGATTCGCCCCTCTCGAAAAACCGAGCGATAACTGCTGGGATCGTCATAGCTGTCGAGCAGGTTGATATAGTCACGCCCTTGCTTGCCCCAGGCTGCCAGCAAAGGATGTGCATGCTGGTGCAGGGTTTGTGGATCGAGGACGGCGGGCATACCTGCCTTGCGAGCCTGGCGTTTGTATTGATGTCGCAGCAGGTCCTTGTCGGCCACGATGTCCGCCCAATGATGGCGGCATGGATTATGGACACATAACAGCACCTGGCTGAACCGAGAGAGACCGGCGAGCGCTTCGAGGACCTGGGCGGGTAGCGAAGAGATGCCGAACACGATGACCCGGCCGGGAAGGCCTTTCGGAGCGCTGTCCAGGCTGTTGATACGCTCGATGTATCGTTGGTGGACGCCTGCACGGCTTTGCGCCATACCTTGCTCTCCCACATCCAGCAGCAGGGCTCGCCACAGTTCGGCTTGCCAGCAATTGGCCGGCGCAAGTGCCTTGACTTCGCCACGGACATTTCTTGTTTGATGCAGTCCTTCAGCCCAATCTTCAAGCCAATCGGCCCGGTACACCTGGTATTGAT
Source organism: Pseudomonas uvaldensis (assembly GCF_021271205.1). GTDB lineage: Bacteria > Pseudomonadota > Gammaproteobacteria > Pseudomonadales > Pseudomonadaceae > Aquipseudomonas > Aquipseudomonas uvaldensis. Next base: position 607 of record NZ_JAIWKS010000003.1, on the reverse strand, counting down.
CGAAGAGATCGGCAAGGCGCTCGGACAATTGGTAGCGCTTGCGCAGGTCGGTGTCATGGGTCAGGAACCGGCGCAGAGGCTCGAAATGAGGCTGTTCGATCAACTGCGGCAGGAGACGCATCAGACGCCAGGTTAGCGGGGCCTTGTCGAGCAGGGACTTGGCGGGAATTTCGTCACGCCCCAGAACCGTACGATAGAGTTGCCACATGAAGCTGCCGGGTAGCTGTACATCAATGGCCGCTGCAATACCACAGCCACCGCTGTCATCGTCTTCCGGGTCCTCGGCCAGCGCGAGCTTAAGCCACTGGGCAATGCCATTGCTTTGTACGAGTGCGATTTCGTTTTCGAGAGGGGCCAGCGGATACCGCCGCATCAAGCTGATGACCAGACTGCGCAACTCATCCAGGCGATTACCGTGAACCACCATGAAAGCAGGGCTGAGGGACGTTGCGTCCGGCATAAAGGCATCCTTGAAAAAGGGCAAAAGCTAGGGCCGAACCTTAGCACTGTCGGCCAGCTGTGGCAGCCGGGAACGCTCCGTGCTTATCGTAAGAACTTTCCTGCGGGCAAAACAAAACCCCTACCTGCATCAGCAGATAGGGGTTTC
>NZ_JAIWKS010000029.1 GCF_021271205.1 Pseudomonas uvaldensis | reverse complement strand
ACAGATCGCCACCCGCGAATCAGGCTGCACACCCTGCTTGCGCAGGTAATGCGCCAGGCGGTTGGCCCGCTCGTTCAGTTCGCGATAATCCAGGCGCTGCCCGCGGTGGAGCACCGCCAGCGCGTTCGGCGTCCGCTCTACCTGAGCCTCGAACAAACCGTGAACCGTTTGCTCCAGCGGATACTCCGCTTGCGTGGCATTGAACGTCACCAATAGCTGTTCGCGCTCCGCCTCCGGCATGACCGAGAGTCCGGAGAGCAAGGATTCCGGCGCATGCTGCAACGCGTCCACCAGGCTCGCCAAGGCGGTTTCCACGCAGGCGCCAATCCGTGCCGCGCCAACGCCCTTCACCGCCTGGACGGTCAGGCTGAAGGCCTCCCCCATATCGTCCACCGACAGCATCAGCGGATAGTTGGTGCGCTCCTCGCCGCCGAGTACCTGGATACCGTTCCAGGCCGACAGCGCTTCGCTCGAAGTCGCCGTACCGGTGTGGCGGTAATTGAGCAAGGCGCTGAACAACGGCGTCGGGGCGGCCACGCCGCTGCAGCGTTGTGCCAGCGCCAGCGAGGCATGCTCGTGGCCCAGCAACGCGGTCAATCGCGCATGGGTGGTTTTCACGCCCGCACGGACATCGATCTGTCCCACGGTCACCCGCAACGGCAAGGTGTTGATGAACATGCCCAGCGCCCGGTCGGCCCCCTCGCCGCTCTGCATCCGCCCCAGCAGGACGGTACCGAACACCACATCGCTGCGCCCGGAGACACGCCCCAGCACTTGCGCCCAGGCCAGATGAACCAGGCTCGCAACGCTCACGCCCAGCTGCCGGGCCTGGGTTCTCAAGCCTTGGCCCAGGCTGTCCGGAAGCTTGCGGAACGCTTCTTCGATCATCTGCCCTGCGCCTTGCACCTCTTGCAGGCCAAACGGCAAAGTCGGCTCGTCCACGTCACCAAGCATGTCGCGGAAGAACGCTTCGTGCTCCTGTCGGCTTACACCCAGGCGTACTTGCGCCACATAGTTGCGATACGGAACGGCCTCGGGCAACGCATCGCCCTGGCCCAGCAGGAACGCCTGCATCTCGTACTGCACCAACTCCAGGGCGGCGTGGTCCAGGGCCATGTGGTGGAACAACAGCAGCGCTACCCAACGCTGGTTGGGGCGATCCTCGGCGCAGACCAGGCGCAGCAAGGGCGCCCGGCCCATATCCAGGCGGTGGTGGCGGGTGTCGAAGCGTTGTTGCAACTGTGCCTCGATGGCGCCCTCGGCCGGGTCGAGCTGAAGCTCTTCCAGTGACAACACGGCCTTGTGCCAGACCACTTGCACCGGCTCATCCAGCCCTTCCCACGCCACTGAGGTGCGCAGGATGTCATGGCGGTCGATCACGCCTTGCAAGGCGTTGAGGAAATCGTCCAGGCGGGCGCGTTGATCGACCCCGAACAGGGTATGCAGCACGTAGGGATCACCCTGCTGCGCAGCGAGGTGATGGTAAAGAATGCCTTCCTGCAACGGCGCCAGGGGGTAAATGTCCTGGACATTGCCCGCGCCTCCGGGCACGCCGTCGATAATCCGGTCGATCTGCTCCTGGCTCAGGCTGACCAGGGGCAGCATGTCGGGGGTGATACGAAACGCCGGGCTCAACCAGTCGCCACCGTTACGTTCCACCAACTCGAGCAATTCACGCTTGTAAAGGGCAAGGCTTTCCCACAACGCGTCGTCCAGTCCTTCGTCATCGCCCTGGACCACAAGGTTATCGTCGTCCTGTTGGAGACGGATCGGGTGCTTGGAAAGCGCTGCCATCAATTCGCTGAATTGCATCGAAGAACCTGCTTTTTTAGTTCGGAGTGGTTGACGATAAAAAGGTCGTCTTTCAGGTACGGCGTAGCGCCTGGACGCAGGGATTGGCAGCGGTCGAGCCGATCACGGCGTACGGGCCAAGACAGAGAAATCGTCATGTTCAACCGAAGGAGATCCGTCCCCGGACTGGCTCCTTACAGGCCAAAAAAAATTAGAGCATTCGGTGGGGCATGTCTGTCATGGGAAGCAGGGACAAGCCCCGGCACCGGTCGGGCTGGCGTTGCACCAGGAGGAAATCCGAGGGAGAAGGCCTGCCACGACAGCCCCTTTTCCCTCGGATCTACAGGCTTTGAAAAATCAGATGCGCCGCTGACGCTTGAGGGCGGGAATCTTCGTCACGGGCACGTCGATACGCTGCACCTGCCCGACCGCCGATGCCACCGACGCCAGCGTCGGTTGACCGAACAGCACCCGGACATCGGCCTCCATACCCTCCTTGCGCATGCGCTCGATCAAGGTCACGGCCAGCAGGGAATGGCCGCCCAGTTCGAAGAAATGATCATGGCGACCGACCCGCTCGACTTTCAGCAACTCGGCCCACAACGAGGCAAGCTTCGTCTCCACCTCTCCCACGGGGGCTTCATAGGCATGCGTAACGAACGCATCGCTGTCAGGGAGTGGCAAGGCCTTGCGGTCAAGCTTGCCGTTGGGGGTCAGGGGCAGTGCATCCAGGCGAACGTAAGCCGCCGGCACCATGTACTCAGGCAATTGCGCTTGCAGATGCCCGCGCAGGTGGCCTGCGTCTACCGCTTTGCCCGGCCCGAGCTGGGTGAAATACGCCACCAGACGCTTATCA
>NZ_JAIWKS010000028.1 GCF_021271205.1 Pseudomonas uvaldensis | reverse complement strand
GCATCGACGTGGTCACTAATGTGCTGGAACTGCAACAGGGCAAGCACGACATCACCCTGATCAACACCGTGCCATCGGCGCTCAAGGCGTTGCTGGAGTCGGGTGGGCTGGGTGAGGGCGTGGATACGGTGAACGTCGCCGGTGAAGCGCTCAAGCGCAGTCTGGTTGAGGCGCTGTTCGAGCAGACCCAAGTCAAGCGCCTGTGCAACCTCTACGGTCCTTCGGAAACCACGACCTATTCGAGTTGGGTGTCGATGGCCCGCGAAGACGGGTTTGCTGCGCACATCGGTAAGCCGGTGGCGAACACCCAGTTCTACCTGTTGGATGAGCACCGGCAGCCGGTGCCCTTGGGCGTGCCGGGCGAGATCTACATCGGTGGCGCTGGGGTGGCTCGCGGTTATCTCAATCGCGATGACCTGACCGCCGAACGCTTCCTCAAGGATCCGTTCAGCGCTGTTCCAAACGCCCGGATGTACAAGACCGGCGACCTGGGTCGCTACCTGCCGGACGGCAATATCGAGTACCTGGGCCGAAACGACGACCAGGTGAAGATCCGCGGTTTCCGGATCGAACTGGGCGAGATCGAGGCTCGACTGGCCCAACACGATGACGTGAAGGAAGCCGTGGTGCTGGCCCGCGAAGACGTACCGGGCGACAAGCGTCTGGTCGCCTATTTCACCGAATCGGCAACGGCGGACATCGAATCCTTGCGTAGCCACCTGCAAGCGCAACTACCCGAATACATGCTGCCCGTGGCCTATGTGCGCCTGGATGCCTTGCCGCTGACCCCCAACGGCAAACTCGACCGCAAGGCCTTGCCGGCCCCGGATCAGGATTCGGTCATCAGCCGTGGCTACGAAGCCCCTCAAGGCGAGATCGAAACCACCCTGGCGCAGATCTGGCAGGAGCTGCTGGGCCTGCCGCAGGTCGGTCGCCACGACCATTTCTTCGAACTGGGCGGTCATTCCTTGCTGGCCGTCAGCCTGATCGGGCGCATGCGCCAGCTGGGCTGGTCGGCGGACATCCGCGTGTTGTTCGGCCAGCCGACCTTGAAGGCACTGGCGGCCGCCATTGGCAGCGGTCGCGATGTCCAGGTGCCGGACAATGGCATCCTCTTGGGCAGCACCCGGATCACCCCGTCGATGCTGCCGCTGGTCGATCTGGACCAACAGACCATCGACCGTATCGTGGCGACGGTGCCGGGTGGTGCGCGTAACGTGCAGGACATCTATCCGCTGGCGCCGCTGCAAGAGGGCATCCTCTATCACCACATCGCGGCGGCCACGGGCGATCCCTATGTATTGCAGGCCACGTTCAACATTGCCGACCGTGAGCGCCTGGATGCCTTTGCCCACGCGCTTCAGGCGGTCATCGACCGCCATGACATTCTGCGTACTTCGGTGGTCTGGGAAGGTCTTGACGAGCCGGTGCAGGTGGTCTGGCGCAAGGCGCAATTGGCTGTGGAAGAGGTGACACTGGCGGCCGAGGCGGGGGACATCGTCGCTCAGCTGCGTAAGCGCTTCGACACGCTGCACTACCGTCTCGACATGCAACAGGCGCCGCTGATGCGCATTGCGTTTGCCCATGACAGCGCGAACCAGCGCTGGGTTGCGTTGCTGTTGTTCCATCATATGGCACTCGACCATACGGCGCTGGAAGTGGTGCGCCATGAAATGCAGGCGCATCTGCTGGAGCAGGCCGATCGACTGGGCGAAGCGGCCCCTTTCCGCAATTACGTGGCCCAGGCGCGCCTGGGCGTCAGCCGCGAAGAGCACGAGGTCTTCTTCCGCCAGATGCTCGGTGACATCGAAGAACCGACGCTGCCTTTCGGCGTGCAGGAGGTACGCAACGACGGTAGCGACATCGAAGAGGCCGGGTTGCAGCTCTGTGCCGACTTGAGCCGCCGTCTGCGCGCCCAGGCCCGGGTGTTGGGCGTGAGCACGGCGAGCCTGCATCACCTGGCCTGGGCGCGTGTCCTGAGCCAGGTGTCCGGCAAGCAGGACGTGGTGTTCGGTACGGTGCTGATGGGGCGGATGCAGGGCGGCGACGGCGCCGAGCATGCGCTTGGCATGTTCATCAACACCTTGCCGCTGCGGGTGAACATTGGCGAGCTGGATGTGCGCGGCAGTGTCAAGGCGACCCATGCCCGGCTGACCGGCCTGTTGGGTCATGAACACGCTTCGCTGGCCTTGGCCCAGCGGTGCAGCGGCGTGGTTGCGCCGATGCCGTTGTTCAGCGCCTTGCTCAACTACCGGCACAGCAATGTGGATGTGACTTCGGCCGATACACGGGCGGCCTGGCACGGCATCGAGATCCTGGGCAACGAGGAACGCACCAACTACCCACTGACCCTGTCGGTGGACGACCTGGGCGAAGGTTTCAGCCTGACCGCGCTGGCGGTGCCGCAGATCGGCGCGCAGCGAGTTTGCGGCTATATGAACGTGGCGTTGGAGAACCTGATGGCTGCCCTGGAGCAGGCGCCCCATACACCGGTGGCGAGCGTGTCGATCCTGCCGCCGGCCGAACGTCGCCAACTGCTGCTGGACTTCAACGCCACCACTCGTCGCTACCCCCAGGACAGGACCGTCCACGGGCTGTTCGAAGCCCAGGCCCAGGCCAACCCCGAGGCGTTGGCAGCGGTGCATCAGCCCCACAGCCTGACTTACGCCGAGCTCAACGCCAGGGCCAACCAACTGGCTCGTCATCTGGTCGACCTGGGTGTGCAACCGGGTGAGCGCGTGGCGATCCTGCTGGAGCGCTCCCTTGAATTGCTGGTCAGCCAATTGGCCGTGCTCAAGTGCGCCGCGGTCTTTGTGCCGCTGGATATCCACGCGCCCTTGGAGCGCCAGCAGTTCATGGTTGAAGACAGCGGGGCGAAAGTCCTGCTGGCCCTGAGTTCTGCAACTGTGGCGCAAGGCCCTGTGCGGGTCGACCTGGACCGTGTGACGCTGGATGAAGCCTGCGGCAACCTCGATCTGCCCCAGAGCGCCGAGTCGGTCGCCTACATCATGTACACCTCCGGTTCCACCGGTACGCCGAAGGGTGTATTGGTGCCACATCGGGCC
>NZ_JAIWKS010000027.1 GCF_021271205.1 Pseudomonas uvaldensis | reverse complement strand
GCAGATCGCCACCCGCGAATCCGGCCGTACGCCCTGCTTGCGCAGGTAATGCGCCAGGCGGTTAGCCCGCTCGTTCAGTTCGCGATAATTGAGATGCTGTTCGCCGTGCAGGACGGCCACATCGAGTGGAGTCCGTTGCACCTGTTCCTCGAACAAGCCATGAATGGTCTGCTCAAGCGGATACTCCGCTTGCGTGGCATTGAATGTCGCCAGCACCTGTTCGCGCTCGGAAGCCGGCAGAATCGGCAGGCGATACAATGCCGCCTGCGGTGTCTGCTGCAACGCCTCCACCAGATTCTCCAGCGCTGCCTGCACATACCCGCAGACCCGCTGCGCGCCGATCCGGGCGTCCACGAGCACCGTCAGGCTGAAGCCGTTACCCAGGTCGTCGACGTTCAGGGTAAGCGGATAGTTGGTGCGCTCCTCGCCATCCAGGGCCTGGATACCGCGCCACGCGTGCATCGCAGGTGCCGAAACCGTGCCGGTGACGCTGTGTCGGTAGTTCAGCAAGGCGCTGAACAGCGGCAACGGCGCCGCCACGGCGCTGCATCGCTGGGCCAAGGCCAGGGAAGCGTGCTCATGCCCCAGCAGGGCCGTCAACCGCTCATGGGTGGCCTTGACGCCCGCCCGCACCCCTTGCTGCCCGACCGCCACGCGCAATGGCAGGGTATTGATGAACATGCCCAGCGCCCGGTCGGCGCCCTCGCCGCCCTGCATCCGGCCCATCAGCACGGTTCCGAATACCACGTCCTGGCGACCGGACACCTTGCCCAGCACCTGGGCCCAGGCCAGATGCACCAGGCTCGCGACGCTCACGCCCAATTGCCGGGCCTGCTGACGCAGGCGCAGGTCCAGGGCCGGATCCAATGCCTGCCGGGCCTCTTCGATATCATGACTCTGACCCTGTACATCCAACAGGCCGAACGGCAATGTCGGCTCGTCGACATCACCGAGCATGTCGCGGAAAAACGCCTCGTGCTCTTCACGACTCACCCCCAGTCGTGCCTGCGCCACGTAGTTGCGATAGGGCACCGTGGCCGCCAGTTGTGCGGTTTCGCCCAGCAAGTACGCCTGCATCTCCTGCTGCACCACTTCCAGCGCCGTGTGGTCGAGCGCCATATGGTGGAACAGCAGGGTCGCCACCAGTCGACGATTGGCCTCGTCCTGCCCGTAGACCAGGCGCATCAGCGGGGCCTGGCCCACGTCCAGGCGATGGTGACGCGGATCGAAGCGCTGGCGCAGCTGCGCCACGGCATCGCCGGCGGTCGGGTCGAACTCCACCGCATCGAGGTGCAGCTTCGCCTCGCGCCAGACCACTTGCACCGGCGCCGTCAGGCCATCCCAGACGACGCTGGTACGCAGGATGTCATGGCGATCGATCACCGCTTGCAACGCCTGGACAAACGCCTCGAGACGCTCACGGTCGTCGAAGGCGAACTGCGCCTGGAGGACGTACAGATCGCCCTGCTCCGCCGAAAGATGGTGGTAGAGAATGCCCTCCTGCAACGGCGCCAGCGGGTAGATGTCCTGCACATTGAGCGCACCACCCGGCACCGTCGCCACGATGCGGTCGATGGCCTGTTGGTCCAGGTCGACCAATGTCAGCATCGACGGGGTGATCCGGGTGCATCCCGGCACGATACCGTTGTCCGGCACCTCGACTTCGTGACCGCTGCCGATGGCGGCCGCCAGTGCCTTCAAGGTCGGCTGGCCGAACAACACGCGCACGTCCGCCGACCAGCCCAGCTGGCGCATGCGCCCGATCAGGCTGACGGCCAGCAGCGAATGACCGCCCAGTTCGAAGAAATGGTCGTGGCGACCGATGCGTTCCACCTGGAGCAGGTCTTGCCAGATCTGCGCCAAGGCGATTTCGGTTTCACCTTGCGGCGCTTCATAGCCCCGGCTGATGACCGAGTCCTGATCCGGCGCCGGCAAGGCCTTGCGGTCGAGTTTGCCGTTCGGGGTCAGCGGCAGCGCATCCAGGCGCACGTAGGCCACAGGCACCATGTATTCCGGCAGTTGCGCTTGTAAATGGCCGCGAAGACTTTCGATGTCCGCCGTTACCGATTCGGTGAAATAGGCGACCAGACGCTTATCGCCCGGTACATCTTCACGGGCTAGCACCACGGCTTCCTTCACAGCATCGTGTTGGGCCAGCCGCGCCTCGATCTCGCCCAGCTCGATGCGGAAACCGCGGATCTTCACCTGATCGTCGTTACGGCCCAGGTATTCGATGTTGCCATCGGGCAGGTAGCGACCCAGGTCGCCGGTCTTGTACATCCGCGCATTGCGATCACTGCTGAACGGATCCTTGAGGAAACGCTCGGCGGTCAGGTCGTTGCGGTTCAAATAACCCCGCGCCACGCCAGCACCACCGATGTAGATTTCGCCCGGCACGCCCAGTGGTACCGGTTGTTTGTGTTCATCCAACAGGTAGAACTGGGTGTTCGCCACCGGCTTACCGATGTGCGGAACAAACCCATCCTCGCGAGCCATCGACACCCAGCTCGAATAGGTCGTGGTTTCCGAAGGGCCGTAAAGGTTGCACAGGCGCTTGACTTGGGTCTGCTCGAACAGCGCTTCCACCAGACTGCGTTTAAGAGCCTCACCCGCCACGTTGACGGTATCCACGCCCTCACCCAGCCCACCCGACTCCAGCAACGCCTTGAGCGCCGATGGCACGGTGTTGATCAGGGTAATGTCGTGCTCGCCCTGTTGCAGTTCCAGCACATTAGTGACCACTTCAATGCTGCCGCCCGACGTCAGCGGCGCGAAGCATTCATAGACCGCCAGGTCGAAGTTCAACGAAGTCGAGAACAAGGTTTTCGACAGGGTGTTCGAGTCAAATGACCGATGCGCCCAGGTCAGGAAGTTCACCGTGTTGCGGTGCTCGATCATCACGCCTTTCGGCAATCCGGTGGATCCCGAGGTATAGATCACATAGGCCAGATGCGACGAGGTCAGCTCAGGCACCTGCGGATTCGAGACGGATTCGTCCTGCCACAGCCCGCTACCGAGGTCGATCACCGGCATCGTTGCATCAACCAGCAAGCCAAGGGTCGCCGTCTGGGCCAG
>NZ_JAIWKS010000026.1 GCF_021271205.1 Pseudomonas uvaldensis | reverse complement strand
CCGCGCCTGGGTCAACAGCACGTCCTGCTCGACCACCACCACGCAGCCGCCGTTAAGCAACGGCGCCCAGACATCCAGAGTACTGGCGTCGAAGGCCGGGTTCGAGGCGAATGCCACCCGGTCCTGAGCCGTGAAATCCGCATAGCCGTTGTTGATCACCAGGCGATTGATCGCCCGGTGCGGCACCAATACACCTTTTGGCGTACCGGTGGAACCGGAGGTGTACATGATGTAGGCGACCGACTCGGCGCTCTGGGGCAGCCCCGGATTATCGGACGATTCGTCCAGCACCAGCGTGTCCAGGTCAACGCGCAGCGCACCGTCGGGCACCTCCATGCCCGTCAGCGTCAGCACCCAACGTGCGCCACTGTCCTGCACCATGAACTGCTGGCGTTCAAGCGGCGCGCCGATGTCCAGCGGCACGTAGACCGCGGCACACTTGAGCACGGCCAGTTGGCTGACCAGCAGCTCGATCGAACGGGCCAGCCCCAGTGCCACGCTGTCGCCCGGCTGTACACCGAGGTCGAGCAGACGACGGGCCAGGCCGTTGGCCCTGGCGTTGAGTTCGCTGTAGGTCAGGCAATCCCCATCCTGCACGACGGCAATGGCATGGGGACGGGCCTCGGCCTGGTCCTCGAACAGGCCATGGATGGTCCTGTCCTGCGGATAAGGACGGGTGGTGGTGTTGAACTCCGTCACCACCTGGCGACGCTCGGCTGCCGACAGAATCGACAAGCCGTTCAGCGAGGCCAACGGTGCCTGCTCCAAGGACTGCACCAGATTTTCCAGGACGACGTGCATATAGCCACAGATCCGCTGTGCGCCGATCTGCGGCACCGCCAATACGCTCAGATGGAAGCCTTCGCCCAGGTCGTCCACCGACAGGGTCAGCGGATAGTTGGTGCGCTCTTCATTGCTCAGCGTCTCGATACCCTCCCAACCGGCAAGGGCCTGGCTTGAACTCGCCAGGTCGGCGCTGTGGCGATAGTTGAGCAAGGCGCTGAACAACGGCATCGGCGCGACCACGCCGCTGCAACGCTGGGCAAGCGCAAGCGAGGCGTGTTCATGGCCCAGCAGGCCGGTCAAGCGGGCATGAACGGCCTTCACGCCGTCACGCACGCCCTGGGTGCCCACGTCCACCCGCAGCGGCAAGGTGTTGATGAACATGCCCAGCGCCCGGTCGGCACCGTCGCCACCCTGCATCCGGCCCATCAGCACCGTGCCGAATACCACATCGTCCTTGCCGGACACCCGGCCCAGCAATTGCGCCCAGGCCAGGTGAACCAGACTGGCGGCACCGACACCCAGCTGCCGGGCCTGGGCCCGCAGGCGCAGGCTCAACGAAGCATCGACCGGCCGACGGGCTTCTTCGACATCCCGCCCATCGCCCTGTACATCCCGGACCCCGAACGGCAGGGTCGGCTCGTCCACGTCACCGAGCATTTCACGGAAAAATCCTTCGTGCTCCTGTTCGCTCACGCCCAGACGGGCCTGCGCCACGTAGTTGCGATACGGCACAGCCGCTGGCAGTGGAGCCGTCTTGCCCAACAGATGCGCCTGCATCTCGTGCTGCACCACTTCCATGGCCGTGTGATCCAGTGCCATATGATGGAACAGCAACACCGCGACCCAACGCCGGTTGACCGTATCCTCTGCAAAAGCCAGGCGCAGCATGGGCGCCCGAGTGATGTCGAGGCGGTAATGCCGAGGGTCGAAGCGCTCTTGCAGCTGTGTCGCGATATCCCCCGCCGAAGGGGCCAGCTCCACTTCTTCAACCGCCAGCTGCGCGTTGCGCCAGACGACCTGCACCGGCTCATCGAGGCCTTCCCAGACCACGGAAGTGCGCAGGATGTCATGCCGCTCGATGACATGCTCGAGCGCATCCAAGAAGGCGGTCAGTCGGTCACGGTCGCGCAGGTCGAACAGGATTTTCAAGACATAGGGGTCGCCTTGTTCGGCACTCAGGTGATGATAGAGGATGCCTTCTTGCAGCGGTGCCAGGGGGTAGATGTCCTGCACGTTACTCGCACCGCCCGGTACGGTTGCCACGATCCGGTCAATCGCGGCCTGCTCCAGCGTCACCAGCGTGAGCATGGCCGGGGTGATTCGCTCGCAACCGATGGCGATCAGGTTCGTCGGTACATCGACTTCCTTGCCACTGCCAACGGCGGCCGCCAGCGCCGCCAGGGTCGGCTGGCTGAACAGCACGCGCACGTCGGCGCTCAGGCCGGCCTGGCGCATGCGCTCGATCAACGTCACCGCCAGCAGCGAATGACCGCCCAGTTCGAAGAAATGGTCATGCCGTCCGACCTGCTCGATCTTCAGCACATCGGCCCAGATCTGCGCCAGGGTGATCTCGACGCCGCCCTGCGGGGCTTCGTATTCGCGAGTGACATAGGCCTCTGCATCCGGCGCCGGCAGTGCGCGGCGATCCAGCTTGCCGTTGGCAGTCAACGGCAGGGCCTCAAGCTGTACATAGGCCACCGGCATCATGTAATCCGGCAATTGCGCGTGCAGGTGATTACGCAAGGCCTCGATGGCTACTTCCGCCTGCGGGTCATGCAGCGTGAAGTACGCCACCAGGCGCTTCTCACCCGGTGCATCTTCACGCGCCAGGATGACCGCTTCCCTGACGCTGTCGTGCTCGCCGAGCCGGGCTTCGATCTCGCCCAGCTCGATACGGAAACCGCGAATCTTCACCTGGTCGTCGTTGCGCCCCAGATAGTCCACGGCACCGTCCGCACGCCAGCGCGCCAGGTCGCCGGTGCGGTAGAGCACGGCCGATGGATCGGCGCTGAACGGGTCGGCAACGAACTTCTCGGCGGTCAGCTCAGGGCGATTCAAATAGCCTTTCGCCACGCCATCACCACCGATGTACAGCTCGCCCGCCACGCCCACCGGCACAGGTTGTTGATGAGCATCCAGCACGTAGACCCGGCTGTTGCCGACAGGACGGCCAATGGGAATACCGCCCTCGCCTACGCTTCTGATTTCGTGGGTGGTGGTGAAGGTGGTGGCTTCGGTCGGACCGTAGCCGTTGAGCAGGTGCTGCGGCGCGCCTGCCTTCAGCACTCGACCGATCACCGCCGGATCCAGCACATCGCCACCGACGATCAGGTAGCGCAATTGCTTGAACACCGGCATCAGGCCGGCCGCGTATTGGTGGAACAGCCCGGCGGTCATCCACAGCACACTGACCCGTTGTTCCGTCAGCAACTGGGCAAAA
>NZ_JAIWKS010000025.1 GCF_021271205.1 Pseudomonas uvaldensis | reverse complement strand
TTCCAGGCTGCTGGCGAGGCGTTCGGGCGCCTGCTCCAGGGCCTCCACCAGGGCGGCCACGGCCTGGCCGAGGTAGGCGGCAATGCGTTGTGGGTCGATGCCGGTAATGGATTGGGCGGTGATGGAGAAGTCATCGCCTTCATCCGCGACGGCCACCTCGATCGGGTAGTTGGTGCGTGCTTCGTTACTCAAGAAGCGTACGCCGTCCCAGGCCAGCACCTGCCCTTCGTTGGCCAGCGAGCCACCGTCGGTCTGATGACGATAATTGAGCAGCGTGGTGAACAGTGGCAAGCCAGCGCCGACGCCACTGCAACGCTGGGCCAGGGCCAGGGAAGCCTGCTCGTGGGACAACAGTTCGCTGAGGTCGCGATAGGTTTCATCCACCAGCGCACCGACACCGGAGCCGGCCAGTCGCACCCGCATCGGCAGGGTGTTGATGAACACACCGAGCGCCCGGTCGGCACCCATCGTGCCTTGCAGGCGACCCGCGACCACCGTGCCGAATACCACATCGTCACGGTCGGTGCAGCGCCCGAGTACCTGGGCCCAGGCAATGTGGAACAGCACCGCCGGGGTGACGCCGGCGGTGCGTGATTGGGCACGGATCCGTTGGCTCAGGGTGGGTTCGAGTCGCACGCTGGTTTCCGCGACCTGGCTGCCGTCGCCCTGAACGTCCAGTACGCCGAAGGGCGCCGTGGGTTCGTCGACGCTCGCCAGCCGGTTGCTGAAGTAGGCTTCGTGGGCCTGGGGCGGCGTTGCCAGGACCTGCGCGACGAACTCCCGGTAGGGCATCGGCGCCGGCAGGCTCACGGCGTCGCCCTGCAGCAGTGTCTGGACCTCCTCGAGCACGATCGCCAGGGACACGTGGTCACTGATCATGTGGTGGTCCAGCAGGCTCAGCCACCAGCGCTCAGAGTGTGGATCCCCGGCGATGCAGGCGCGCATCAGCGGCGCCTGTTGCAAGTCCAGGCGCAGATGCCGCGGATCGCTCAAGCGTTCCAGTCGGGTACGCGGATCTTCATCGGCGGACAGGGTGATGAGTTGCACAGGCAACGTGGCCTGGCGTTGCACCACCTGCACCGGCTGCGGCTGGCCGGCCCAATGCACGGCTGTGCGCAGGATGTCGTGGCGATCGATCACCTGCTGCAAGGCGCCGATAAAAGCGTCGAGCCGCGAACGGCTGTCGAACTCGATCATCGAGCGCACCAGATAGGCATCGCCTTCATGCCCCAGCAGGTGGTGGAACAGGATGCCTTGTTGGAGCGGAGCCAGGGGGTAGATGTCCTGGATATTGGCGGCACCGCCGGGCACGGCGGCGACAATGCGGTCGAGCTGGGCCGGGGTCAGTTCCACCAGCGGCAACATGTCCGGCGTCAGGGTCGTGCAGTCGGCCGGGATGCGGTTGGCCGGCGCCAGGAATGGCGTTTCATCGCTGCGACCCAGGGCCTGGGCCATTTCCCGGACGCTGGGTGCGGTGAACACCGTGCGCACCGTGGCGCTCAAGCCATGCTGGCGCAGGCGGTCGATCAGGCTCACCGCCAGCAACGAATGCCCGCCAAGCTCGAAGAAGCGATCGTGACGACCCACCTGTTCCAGACCCAGCAGCTCTTGCCAGACGTTCGCGACAAGTTGCTCTATCTCGCCCCGTGGCGCCTCGTAGGCCCGGCTGGCGAAGGCTTCCTGGCCCGGTGCGGGGAGGGCGCGACGGTCAAGTTTGCCATTGGGCGTCAAGGGCATGGCCTCCAGCTGTACGAACGCGCTGGGCACCATGTACTCAGGCAGCGCCGCGAGCAATGCGGCACGCAGTTGTTCCACCGGTACCGGCTCACCGCACAGGTAGGCGACCAGACGCTTGCTGTCGGACTGGCCCGGCTTGCTTTCCTGGGCAACCACCACCGCTTCACGCACACCGGCACAGCGGGCGAGGACGGCTTCGATTTCCCCAAGTTCCACACGGAAACCGCGGATTTTCACCTGGTCATCGTTGCGTCCCAAGTATTGAAGGGTGCCATCGGCGCACCAGCGACCCAGGTCGCCGGTCTTGTACAGGCGTGCGTCCGGATCGGTGCTGAACGGGTCGGCAATGAAACGCTCGGCTGTCAGTTCCTGACGGTTGAGGTAACCGCGAGCGACGCCGACACCGCCGATATGAATTTCTCCGCAGACGCCCAAAGGCGCGAGATTGCCCGTGACGTCGAGCACATGCAGTTGGGTGTTGCGCAGCGGTTTGCCGATGGAACGGAAATCGTCCCGGTCGCTTTCCATCCGGCGGATCGAAGCATTCACGGTGGCCTCGGTCGGACCGTAGGCGTTGAATAGCGCCGGACGGTGACCGGCGCGGGCGAACCACTGGGTCACCGCCTGCTTGCCCACCGCTTCGCCACCGATCATGAACTGGCGCAGGCAGGTGGGCAGGGCGACGTGAGCGTCCCGGCTCACCTGTTGCCAGAACACGGTCGGCAGGTTGGCGACGCTGATCGCGTGTTGCTCGCACAGCGTGGCGAAGGCCGCCGTGCCGGCGATCCAGGCATCGCTGCGCAGCACTAACGTGGCGCCGGACAGCAAGGCGCCAAAGATTTCTTCCACCGACATGTCGAAGGTCATGCTGGCGAATTGCAGGATGCGATCCCGGGGATTGAGGCCGTAGCGTTCCTGCAGGGCACCGATCTGGTTGCATACCGAACGGTGTTCGAGCATCACACCTTTCGGCTTGCCGGTGGAGCCGGAGGTGTACATGACGTAGGCCAGGTGCCGTGAAGTCAGGCCTTCGATGCGCGGGTTGCTGTCATCGCCCTCTGTGGCGTCGTCCAGCAGCAATCGCGGTATTTGCAGCGAATGGAAGGGGGCGGCCAGGGCGCCCTGGGTCAGCAGCACCCGTGGCGAACTGTCGTCGAGCATGTGCTGCAAGCGATCCTGCGGATAGTTCGGGTCCAGCGGCACATAGGCGCCGCCGGCCTTGAGGATGGCCAGCATGCCGACGATCATCTCCGGGCTGCGTTCGACCAACAGCGCCACCCGCTCATCCGGGCGAAGCCCGGCGGCGATCAGGCGATGGGCGATACGGTTGGCCCGCGCGTTGAGTTCGGCATAGCTGAGGCTGATGTCTTCGGCCTGCACGGCGATGGCTTGAGGTTGCGCCTGAACGTGTTGCTCGAACCATTCCTGCAACAGTTGCCCCTCGGGGAACGTTGCGTGGGTCTGGTTGAACCGGCCGAGCAGTTCGCGCCGTTGCGCGTCATCCAGCAACGGCAGGGTCGCCAGCGGTTGGCTGGCGTCGTCCAGCATCGCTTCGAGCAGGTGCAGCAGATGCCGGCCCCAACGGA
>NZ_JAIWKS010000024.1 GCF_021271205.1 Pseudomonas uvaldensis | reverse complement strand
CCTCAGGCTGTGGCGCAGATCACTTTCACCCTGGGCCGCGATCAACTGGCGGAACGCGCTCGGCGTCTGGTTCAGCACCGTGACACCGGCCTCGCACAGCAACGCATAGCAGTCCTGCGGCGAACGGCTGACCAGTTGCGGCACCACCAGCAGGCGGCCGCCATGGGTCAAGGCGCCCCAGATTTCCCAGACCGAGAAGTCGAAGGCAAAGGAATGGAACAGTGCCCAGACGTCCTGCGGGCCGAAGTCGAACCACGATTGCGTGGCCGAGAACAACCGCGCGACGTTGCGGTGCTCCACCATCACCCCTTTGGGTAGGCCGGTGGAGCCGGAAGTGTAAATCACATAGGCCAGATGGCTGGAATCCAGACCAGGCACCTGCGGATTACCGACGGACTCGTCCTGTACGGCGCGGCTGTCCAGATCGACCACAGGCACCGTGACGCCGGCCAACAATCGACGTGTCGCGGCCTGCGCCAGCACCGCCACCGGCGCACTGTCGTCCAGCATGAAGGCCAGGCGCTCTGCCGGATAAGCTGGATCCAGCGGCACGTAGCCGGCGCCGGATTTGAGGATGCCCAGCAGGCCGACAATCATGTCCAGGCCGCGCTCGACGCAGATCGCCACGCGGTCATCCGGACGGATCCCCAGGGCCAGCAAGCGATGGGCGAGCTGGTTGGCCCGGGCGTTGAGCTCGCCGTAGGTCAGTGTGCGATCCTCGAACATCACCGCCACCGCATCGGGTTGCGCGGCGGCGCGAGCTTCGAACTGCCCGTGGATCAGCGCGTCGTGGGCGTAGGTGTGCGGCGTGGCATTCCAGGTTTCCAGCAGTTGCCGGCGCTCGGCCTCTGGCAGGATCTGCAATCCGTTCAGCGGGGCCAGGGGCGACTGCTCCAACGCCCGGACCAGATTCTCCAGGACACATTGCACGTAGTTGCAGACCCGTCCGGCGCCAATCGGTGCCTGGGCCATGACGGTCAGGTTGAAATCCTCCCCCAGGTCGTCCACCGACAAGGTCAGCGGATAATTGGTCCGCTCCTCGCCGTCCAGCACCTGGATACCTTCCCAGGCTGCCAGGGCTTCGCTGGTGGCCGTCTGCGTACCGAGATGTCGATAGTTGAGCAAGGCACTGAACAGCGGCGCCGGCGCCGCCACGCCGCTGCAACGCTGCGCGAGGACCAGCGACGCATGCTCATGTCCCAGGAGAGCGGTCAGCCGGCCATGGGCGGCCTTGACGCCGGCCCGTACCCCCTGGCCTTGCAGATTCACCCGCAACGGCAACGTGTTGATGAACATCCCCAACGCTCGGTCAGCACCCTCGCCGCCTTGCATCCGGCCCAGCAACACGGTGCCGAATACCACATCGTCCTTGCCCGACACGCGGCCCAGTACCTGGGCCCAGGCCAGGTGATACAGGCTGGCCGCACTCACGCCCAGCTGACGAGCCTGGACCCGCAGGCGCTTGCAGAGCGAGGCATCGACCCGCTGCCGGACCTCTTCGATCCCGTGCCCGTCACCCTGCACGTCCTGCAAACCGAACGGCAGCGTCGGTTCGCTCACATCGCCGAGCATGTCGCGGAAGAACGCTTCGTGCTCCTCGCGGCTGACGCCCAGTCGCGCCTGGGCCACGTAATTGCGATAAGGCACGGAGGCTGGCAACAAATGCCCGCGTCCGACCACATGGGCCTCGATTTCCGCCGTGAGCATGCCCAGGGATGTCGCGTCATCGACCATATGATGGAACAGCAACATGCCGACCCAACGACCGTTCGCTGCATCTTCGGCATATCCGAGGCGCATCATCGGCGCCTGGCGGATGTCCAGGCGGTAATGACGGGGGTCCAGGTGTGCCCGCAGTTGTTCGGCGATATCGCCCGCCGCGGGGTCCAGCACCATTTCATCGAGGCCCAGCGGCGCTTCGCGCCAGACCACCTGTACCGGCTCGTCCAACCCTTCCCACACCACCGCCGTGCGCAGGATGTCATGCCGCGACACCACTCCCTGTAAGGCCTTGGCGAAGTCATCCAGCCGTGCGCGACTGTCGAAAGCGAACAGAATGTATTGCAGATAGGGGTCGCCTTGAACCGCAGCGAGGTGGTGATACAGAATCCCCTCCTGCAAGGGTGCCAGGGCATAGATGTCCTGCACGTTGGCCACGCCGCCCGGCACCGTCGCCAGCACGCGGTCGATGCCGATCTGGTCCAGGTCAACCAGCGGCAGCATGTCCGGAGTGATTCGCAGGCAGTCATCCGGAATGACATTGGCCGGCACCCGGATCTCATGACGTCCCCCCACGGCCGCCGCCAGCGCCGCCAGGGTCGGCTGTCCGAACAGCACGCGTACGTCGGCCGTCAGGTCGACCTGGCGCATGCGCTCGATCAGTTTCACCGCCAACAGCGAATGGCCGCCCAGTTCGAAGAAATGATCATGGCGACCGACTCGCTCCAGGTGCAGCAGGTCCTGCCAGATCGCGGCGATGACCGTTTCGACTTCGCCTTGCGGGGCCTCGTATTCACGGCTCACCACCGCTGACTGGTCGGGCACCGGCAAAGCCTTGCGATCGAGCTTGCCGTTGGTGGTCAGTGGGAACACCGTCAACATCACGAAGGCGCTGGGCACCATGTATTCGGCCAGGGAACCCAACAGTTCGGCGCGCAGCTCAGCCGCCGTAGGAGGCTCGCCTTCTTCGGCAATCACATAGGCCACCAGGCGCTGATCGCCCGGCGTGTCCTGGCGCGCCAGCACCACGGCTTCCCGCACACCCGTGCACGCGGCCAGTTTGGCTTCGATTTCGCCCAGCTCGATACGGAATCCGCGAATCTTCACCTGATCGTCGTTACGCCCCAGGTATTCGATGCTGCCGTCCGCCAGCCAGCGACCCAGGTCGCCGGTCTTGTACATCCGGGCGTTCGGTTCGGCGCTGAACGGGTTGTCAAGGAAGCGCTCGGCCGTCAGTTCGTCACGGTTCAGGTAGCCACGGCTGACGCCTGCGCCACCCACGTACATCTCGCCGACCACGCCGACCGGCACCGGCTCGCGCTGGGCGTCGAGCACGTACAACTGCAAGTCAGGGATGCGTTTGCCGATGGGGCTCACGCCGGTCAGCTGGGCATCCGCGGCACACAGCGCACGGTAGGTGACGTGCACCGTGGTTTCGGTGATGCCGTACATGTTCACCAGTTGCGTGCCGGCATTGACTGCCCGGGCATACCACGGCTTGAGGATGCCGGTTTCCAGGGCTTCGCCGCCGAAGATCACCTGGCGCAGGTTGTGGCGCAGGTCACTTTCGCCCTGGGCTGCGATCAACTGGCGGAAGGCACTCGGCGTCTGGTTGAGGATGGTCACCCCAGCCTCGCACAGCAATGCATAGCAGTATTGCGGCGAACGGCTGACCAGCTGCGGCACCACCAGCAGGCGGCCGCCACGGGTCAGCGCGCCCCAGATTTCCCAGACCGAGAAGTCGAAGGCAAAGGAATGGAACAGCGCCCAGACGTCCTGCGGACCGAAGTCGAACCATGGCTGGGTGGCCGAGAACAACCGTGCGACGTTGCGGTGTTCGACCATCACCCCTTTGGGCAGGCCGGTCGAGCCCGAGGTGTAAATCACATAGGCCAGATGACTGGCGAGCAGACCCTGCACATCAGGGTTGTGCGACGGTTGCTGGCCGATGACATCGAGCGGGTCGAGCATGACGATCGGCACGCTCATGGATGGTAGGTTGTCACTGCATTGCGACTGAGTCACCAGGGCCACCGGACGGCTGTCGTGCAGCATGTAGGCAAGGCGTTCCGCCGGATACGCAGGATCCAGCGGTACATAGCCGGCGCCGGACTTGAGGATGCCCAGAAGGCCGACGATCATGTCCAGGCCGCGCTCGACACAGATCGCTACCCGATCATCCGGACGGATCCCCAAGGCCAGCAGGCCATGGGCCAACTGGTTGGCCCGCCCATTGAGCTGGGCATAGGTCAGTGTCTGGTCTTCATACGCCACGGCTACCGCGTCAGGCTGGGTGACGGCCCAGGCCTCGACTTGACGGTGGATCAGGGCGTCCCCGGCATATTCGATGTCGCAGCGGTTCCAGGCATCGACCAGTTGCTGGCGCTCGGCCGCGGGCAGGATGGACAAGGCTTGCAAGGGCGTCTGTGGCGCCTGCTCCAGGGCCTCGACCAGATTATTCAGGGCTGTCTGCATATAGCCGCAGATACGCGCCGCACCGATGGAGGCGTCCACCAGGGCCGTGAGGGAAAAATCTTCGCCAAAGTCGTCCACGTTCAGCGTCAATGGATAATTGGTTCGTTCATCACCGTTCAGCGCCTCGATCCCGCTCCAGGCCGAGCGCGCGTCCTGGCTCACCTCGACGGCGCTGTGCCGGTAGTTGAGCAAGGCACTGAACAACGGCGTCGGCGCGGCCACGCCGCTGCAACGCTGGGCCAGGGCCAGGGAAGCATGTTCATGCCCCAGCAGCGCTGTCAGCCGGGCATGGGTCGCCCTGACGCCGGCGCGAACATCCTCGGCCCCCACGTCCACCCGCAACGGCAACGTGTTGATGAACATCCCCAACGCCCGGTCGGCACCCTCGCCGCCCTGCAGACGCCCCAACAGCACCGTACCGAATACCACCTCCTGCCGGCCGGAGACCTTGCCCAATACCTGGGCCCAGGCCAGATGCACCAGGCTGGCGGCAGTGACGCCCAACTGGCGTGCCTGCGCCCGCAAGCGCCGGGACAGCGCCGGGTCCACAGCCTGGCGGGTTTCATCGATCCCGTGTCCGTCACCCTGCACATCCTGCAAGCCGAAAGGCAGGGTCGGCTCGTCGATATCGCCAAGCATTTGCTGGAAAAACGCTTCGTGCGCGGCTTCGCTCGCCCCCAGACGCGACTGGGCCACGTAGTTGCGATAAGGCATCGCCTCACCCAACTGCGCCCCCTGCCCCAGCAGGAGCAGTTGCATTTCATGCTGCATCACGTCCAGCGCGGTATGGTCCAACGCCATGTGATGGAACAGCAGGATCGCCACCCAACGGTCCAGGGCCTCGTCTTGGGCGTAGACCAGTTGCAGCATCGGCGCCTGATGCAAATCGAGACGGTAATGCCGCGCATCGAACCGGGTCGCCAGTTGCGTGGCCACGTCGCCGGCGGTGGCCTCGGGCTCGAAGCGTTGCA
>NZ_JAIWKS010000023.1 GCF_021271205.1 Pseudomonas uvaldensis | reverse complement strand
GCGGTAAAAAAGAGGTGTTGACAGCAGCGACTAACGCTGTAGAATTCGCCTCCCGCTAACGAGAGATCGAAAGCGCAAGTGGTTGAAGTTGAAAAAGAAATTTTGAAAACTTCGAAAATAACCGCTTGACAGATACACGGGGCGCTGTAGAATGCGCGCCTCGGTTGAGACGAAAGCCTCAGCCCACCGCTCTTTAACAACTGAATCAAGCAATTCGTGTGGGTGCTTGTGGAGTCAGACTGCTAGTCAACAGATTATCAGCATCACAAGTTACTCCGCGAGAAATCAAAGATGTAACCAACGATTGCTGAGCCAAGTTTAGGGTTTTCTCAAAACCCAAAGATGTTTGAACTGAAGAGTTTGATCATGGCTCAGATTGAACGCTGGCGGCAGGCCTAACACATGCAAGTCGAGCGGTAGAGAGGTGCTTGCACCTCTTGAGAGCGGCGGACGGGTGAGTAATGCCTAGGAATCTGCCTGGTAGTGGGGGATAACGCTCGGAAACGGACGCTAATACCGCATACGTCCTACGGGAGAAAGCAGGGGACCTTCGGGCCTTGCGCTATCAGATGAGCCTAGGTCGGATTAGCTAGTTGGTGAGGTAATGGCTCACCAAGGCGACGATCCGTAACTGGTCTGAGAGGATGATCAGTCACACTGGAACTGAGACACGGTCCAGACTCCTACGGGAGGCAGCAGTGGGGAATATTGGACAATGGGCGAAAGCCTGATCCAGCCATGCCGCGTGTGTGAAGAAGGTCTTCGGATTGTAAAGCACTTTAAGTTGGGAGGAAGGGCCATTACCTAATACGTGATGGTTTTGACGTTACCGACAGAATAAGCACCGGCTAACTCTGTGCCAGCAGCCGCGGTAATACAGAGGGTGCAAGCGTTAATCGGAATTACTGGGCGTAAAGCGCGCGTAGGTGGTTCGTTAAGTTGGATGTGAAAGCCCCGGGCTTAACCTGGGAACTGCATTCAAAACTGACGAGCTAGAGTATGGTAGAGGGTGGTGGAATTTCCTGTGTAGCGGTGAAATGCGTAGATATAGGAAGGAACACCAGTGGCGAAGGCGACCACCTGGACTGATACTGACACTGAGGTGCGAAAGCGTGGGGAGCAAACAGGATTAGATACCCTGGTAGTCCACGCCGTAAACGATGTCAACTAGCCGTTGGGAGCCTTGAGCTCTTAGTGGCGCAGCTAACGCATTAAGTTGACCGCCTGGGGAGTACGGCCGCAAGGTTAAAACTCAAATGAATTGACGGGGGCCCGCACAAGCGGTGGAGCATGTGGTTTAATTCGAAGCAACGCGAAGAACCTTACCAGGCCTTGACATCCAATGAACTTTCCAGAGATGGATTGGTGCCTTCGGGAGCATTGAGACAGGTGCTGCATGGCTGTCGTCAGCTCGTGTCGTGAGATGTTGGGTTAAGTCCCGTAACGAGCGCAACCCTTGTCCTTAGTTACCAGCACGTAATGGTGGGCACTCTAAGGAGACTGCCGGTGACAAACCGGAGGAAGGTGGGGATGACGTCAAGTCATCATGGCCCTTACGGCCTGGGCTACACACGTGCTACAATGGTCGGTACAGAGGGTTGCCAAGCCGCGAGGTGGAGCTAATCCCACAAAACCGATCGTAGTCCGGATCGCAGTCTGCAACTCGACTGCGTGAAGTCGGAATCGCTAGTAATCGCGAATCAGAATGTCGCGGTGAATACGTTCCCGGGCCTTGTACACACCGCCCGTCACACCATGGGAGTGGGTTGCACCAGAAGTAGCTAGTCTAACCTTCGGGGGGACGGTTACCACGGTGTGATTCATGACTGGGGTGAAGTCGTAACAAGGTAGCCGTAGGGGAACCTGCGGCTGGATCACCTCCTTAATCGACGACCGCAGCTGCTGCATGAGCTCCCACACGAATTGCTTGATTCATTGAAGAAGACGATTGGGTCTGTAGCTCAGTTGGTTAGAGCGCACCCCTGATAAGGGTGAGGTCGGCAGTTCGAATCTGCCCAGACCCACCAATTACTGGTGCACCCTGTAGCGATACGGGGCCATAGCTCAGCTGGGAGAGCGCCTGCCTTGCACGCAGGAGGTCAGCGGTTCGATCCCGCTTGGCTCCACCATTACCGATTGGTGACCCTCGTTAAAGCTTAGAAATGAGCATTCCATCCCTGGGGTGACAGGGGATGATGAATGTTGATTTCTGGTCTTTGAACCAGATCGTTCTTTAAAAATTTGGGTATGTGATAGAAAGATAGACTGAAGGCCACTTTCACTGGTGGTGTTCAGGCTAAGGTAAAATTTGTGAGTTGCTCGAAGAGCAAGCGTACGAATTTTCGGCGAATGTCGTCTTCACAGTATAACCAGATTGCTTGGGGTTATATGGTCAAGTGAAGAAGCGCATACGGTGGATGCCTTGGCAGTCAGAGGCGATGAAAGACGTGGTAGCCTGCGATAAGCTTCGGGGAGTCGGCAAACAGACTTTGATCCGGAGATCTCTGAATGGGGGAACCCAACCAGCACAAGCTGGTTATCTTGCACTGAATACATAGGTGCAAGAGGCGAACCAGGGGAACTGAAACATCTAAGTACCCTGAGGAAAAGAAATCAACCGAGATTCCCTTAGTAGTGGCGAGCGAACGGGGACTAGCCCTTAAGTGGCTTTGAGATTAGCGGAACGCTCTGGAAAGTGCGGCCATAGTGGGTGATAGCCCTGTACGCGAAAATCTCTTGGCCATGAAATCGAGTAGGACGGAGCACGAGAAACTTTGTCTGAATATGGGGGGACCATCCTCCAAGGCTAAATACTACTGACTGACCGATAGTGAACCAGTACCGTGAGGGAAAGGCGAAAAGAACCCCGGAGAGGGGAGTGAAATAGATCCTGAAACCGTATGCGTACAAGCAGTGGGAGCAGACTTTGTTCTGTGACTGCGTACCTTTTGTATAATGGGTCAGCGACTTATTTTCAGTGGCGAGCTTAACCGAATAGGGGAGGCGTAGCGAAAGCGAGTCTTAATAGGGCGTCTAGTCGCTGGGAATAGACCCGAAACCGGGCGATCTATCCATGGGCAGGTTGAAGGTTAGGTAACACTGACTGGAGGACCGAACCGACTACCGTTGAAAAGTTAGCGGATGACCTGTGGATCGGAGTGAAAGGCTAATCAAGCTCGGAGATAGCTGGTTCTCCTCGAAAGCTATTTAGGTAGCGCCTCATGTATCACTGTAGGGGGTAGAGCACTGTTTCGGCTAGGGGGTCATCCCGACTTACCAAACCGATGCAAACTCCGAATACCTACAAGTGCCGAGCATGGGAGACACACGGCGGGTGCTAACGTCCGTCGTGAAAAGGGAAACAACCCAGACCGTCAGCTAAGGTCCCAAAGTTATGGTTAAGTGGGAAACGATGTGGGAAGGCTTAGACAGCTAGGAGGTTGGCTTAGAAGCAGCCACCCTTTAAAGAAAGCGTAATAGCTCACTAGTCGAGTCGGCCTGCGCGGAAGATGTAACGGGGCTCAAACCATACACCGAAGCTACGGGTATCACGTAAGTGATGCGGTAGAGGAGCGTTCTGTAAGCCTGTGAAGGTGAGTTGAGAAGCTTGCTGGAGGTATCAGAAGTGCGAATGCTGACATGAGTAACGACAATGGGTGTGAAAAACACCCACGCCGAAAGACCAAGGTTTCCTGCGCAACGTTAATCGACGCAGGGTTAGTCGGTCCCTAAGGCGAGGCTGAAAAGCGTAGTCGATGGAAAACAGGTTAATATTCCTGTACTTCTGGTTATTGCGATGGAGGGACGGAGAAGGCTAGGCCAGCTTGGCGTTGGTTGTCCAAGTTTAAGGTGGTAGGCTGAAATCTTAGGTAAATCCGGGGTTTCAAGGCCGAGAGCTGATGACGAGTTACCCTTTGGGTGACGAAGTGGTTGATGCCATGCTTCCAAGAAAAGCTTCTAAGCTTCAGATAACCAGGAACCGTACCCCAAACCGACACAGGTGGTTGGGTAGAGAATACCAAGGCGCTTGAGAGAACTCGGGTGAAGGAACTAGGCAAAATGGCACCGTAACTTCGGGAGAAGGTGCGCCGGTGAGGGTCAAGCACTTGCTGCGTAAGCCCACGCCGGTCGAAGATACCAGGCCGCTGCGACTGTTTATTAAAAACACAGCACTCTGCAAACACGAAAGTGGACGTATAGGGTGTGACGCCTGCCCGGTGCCGGAAGGTTAATTGATGGGGTTAGCTAACGCGAAGCTCTTGATCGAAGCCCCGGTAAACGGCGGCCGTAACTATAACGGTCCTAAGGTAGCGAAATTCCTTGTCGGGTAAGTTCCGACCTGCACGAATGGCGTAACGATGGCGGCGCTGTCTCCACCCGAGACTCAGTGAAATTGAAATCGCTGTGAAGATGCAGTGTATCCGCGGCTAGACGGAAAGACCCCGTGAACCTTTACTATAGCTTTGCACTGGACTTTGAATTTGCTTGTGTAGGATAGGTGGGAGGCTTTGAAGCGTGGACGCCAGTCTGCGTGGAGCCATCCTTGAAATACCACCCTGGCAACTTTGAGGTTCTAACTCAGGTCCGTTATCCGGATCGAGGACAGTGTATGGTGGGTAGTTTGACTGGGGCGGTCTCCTCCTAAAGAGTAACGGAGGAGTACGAAGGTGCGCTCAGACCGGTCGGAAATCGGTCGCAGAGTATAAAGGCAAAAGCGCGCTTGACTGCGAGACAGACACGTCGAGCAGGTACGAAAGTAGGTCTTAGTGATCCGGTGGTTCTGTATGGAAGGGCCATCGCTCAACGGATAAAAGGTACTCCGGGGATAACAGGCTGATACCGCCCAAGAGTTCATATCGACGGCGGTGTTTGGCACCTCGATGTCGGCTCATCACATCCTGGGGCTGAAGCCGGTCCCAAGGGTATGGCTGTTCGCCATTTAAAGTGGTACGCGAGCTGGGTTTAGAACGTCGTGAGACAGTTCGGTCCCTATCTGCCGTGGACGTTTGAGATTTGAGAGGGGCTGCTCCTAGTACGAGAGGACCGGAGTGGACGAACCTCTGGTGTTCCGGTTGTCACGCCAGTGGCATTGCCGGGTAGCTATGTTCGGAAAAGATAACCGCTGAAAGCATCTAAGCGGGAAACTTGCCTCAAGATGAGATCTCACTGGAGCCTTGAGCTCCCTGAAGGGCCGTCGAAGACTACGACGTTGATAGGCAGGGTGTGTAAGCGCTGTGAGGCGTTGAGCTAACCTGTACTAATTGCCCGTGAGGCTTGACCATATAACACCCAAGCAATTTGGGGCTCGACAGAGACCAGATTGCGGTGTGGTGAAGACGAAACGAACCGAAAGTTCGGACTTGTTCGTAAGGCACACACAAACTATCGCATGCCCATTTGCTGGAACGTGACCGTATGGCACGCGCCGGCTACC
>NZ_JAIWKS010000022.1 GCF_021271205.1 Pseudomonas uvaldensis | reverse complement strand
CCCGTTGGGGCCGGCATCTGCTGCACCTGCTCGAAGCGATGCTGGACGACGCCAGCCAACCGCTGGCGACCCTGCCGTTGCTGGATGATGCGCAACGTCGACAGTTGCTGGAGACATTCAACCCAGCCCCTCTCGCCCTGGACGAAAGCCCGAGCCGCTTCCCCCATGCCGTCTTCGAAGCACAGGCAAGCCGTACGCCGGACGCCGTGGCGCTGGTCGGTGATGGACAGACCCTGAGCTACGCCGAGCTGAACGCCCAGGCCAACCGCGTGGCCCACGGCCTGATCGCCTTGGGCGTGCGGCCCGACGACACCGTCGGCCTCTGTGCGCGCCGCAGTCCGGAGACGGTCATCGGCCTGTTGGGTATCCTGAAAGCCGGTGCGGCCTACGTGCCCCTCGATCCTCAATACCCGGCGCAACGCCTGACCCACATGCTGGCCGACAGCGCACCCAAGGCGCTGGTCCATCAGCGAGGCCTCGACGCATTGCCGCTGCCCCATGGCCTGTCGACCCTGGAGCTGGGCAGCTCGGCGTTGCCGCAAAGCCCCACCCACAACCCAGAGGTGACGGACCTGAACTTCGGCCATCTGGCCTATGTGATCTACACCTCCGGCTCCACCGGGCTGCCCAAGGGCGTGATGGTCGAACATCGCGGCCTGCGCAACCTGCTGGACTGGTACCTCGACGACCTGGCGTTCCATGCCGGCGATGCGGTACTGCTGGCTTCGTCCTATAACTTCGACCTGACCCAGAAAAACATCCTCGCGCCACTGATGGTCGGTGCGTCCCTGCACCTGGCCGGAGAACCGTTCAACCCGACCGCCATCGTCGCGCAAATCACCGAGGCGGGCATCACGCACCTGAACATGTCCCCCAGCGCTTTCCACGCGCTGGTGGACGCCGACCGGCACGGGGCGATGGCCTGCCTGAAACGGGCGGTACTGGGAGGCGAACCGATCCAGGTCGCGATGCTGCAAAAAATGCCCGAGCCGCGGCCGGCGATCATCAACAGCTATGGCCCGACGGAGTGCAGCGACGTGGTCGCCTGGCATGCGCTGGAGGTCGATCCGGACACCTATCGGAACCGCTCGATCCCCATCGGCCGCCCCATCCGCAACATGCAACTGCATGTACTCGACAACCTCGGCCAATTGCTGCCGGTGGGCGTGCCCGGCGAGATCCACATTGGTGGCGTCGGCGTGGCGCGGGGTTATCTCAACCTGCAGCAACTCAGCGCCGAGCGCTTCATCGCCGACCCGTTCAATACCCAAGTCGATGGGCGCTTGTACAAGACCGGCGATATCGGCCGCTGGCTGGCCGACGGCACCCTGCAATACCTGGGACGTAACGATGACCAGGTGAAGATCCGCGGCTTGCGCGTGGAACTGGGCGAAATCGAAGCCGCCCTCGCCGCCCTCGACGGGGTCCGCGAAGCCGCCGTCATCGCCCGCGATCACCAGGCCGGCGGCAAACGCCTGGTGGCGTACCTGTGCGGCGAACCGGCGGCCGCTGAACAACTGCGCACCGAACTCCTGCGCCGACTGCCCGAGCACATGGTGCCCAGCGCCTTCGTGGTGCTGGATGCATTGCCGCTCACGCCCAATGGCAAGCTCGACCGCCGCGCCCTGCCCGAACCGGGCCAGGACGCCTACGCCAGCCGGACCTACGAGGCGCCGCAAGGCTCGGTGGAAGTGACCATCGCCGGGATCTGGCAGCAACTGCTGGGGCACGAGCGCATCGGGCGTCACGATGGTTTCTTCGAGCTCGGCGGACACTCGCTGATGGCGGTCAGCCTGATCGAGCGCCTGCGCGAACAGGGCCTCAACGCCGATGTGCGCAGCGTATTCAGCGCACCAACCCTGCGGGAGTTGGCCGTGGCCTTGAGCGATGCGAAGGATTCGGTGTTCCAGGCCCCGGCCAACCGCATTCCGGCCGATTGTCAGGCCCTGTCCCCGGACATGTTGCCCCTGGTGCACCTGACTTCGGAGCAACTCGAACGCCTCGTCGCCGCCGTACCCGGCGGTGCGGCCAACATCCAGGACATCTACCCCCTGGCACCGTTGCAACAGGGCATCCTGTTCCACCACTTGCTGGGGCACGAAGGCGATGCCTACCTGGTGCGCTCGATGCTCGAATTCGATGACCGCCAGCGCCTCGATGCCTTTATCGATGCCCTGCAACACGTGATCGACCGCCACGACATTCTGCGTACCTGTGTGCACTGGGATGGCCTGCCTCAGGCCGTCCAGGTGGTGCAACGTCATGCGCGGCTGCCGGTGCACAGTGTCACCCTCGACAACCATCAGGATCCCCTGAGCCAGCTCCAGGCTCTGAGCGACCCTCGACAGCTGCGCCTGGATCTGCGCCAGGCCCCGCTGATGCGTGCCTGCATCGCCCGTGATCCACACTCCGAACGTTGGCTGCTGGCGTTGCTCAATCACCATATGGCGAGCGACCACGTGACCCTGGAGATCGTCCTCGAAGAAATCCACGCGATGCTTCATGGACAAGGCGAAAGCCTCGGCACGCCGCAACCTTATCGCGACTTCATCGCCCAGACCCAGGCCGTCCCGGCTCAAGTACACGAGGCGTATTTCCGCCGCCGACTGGCCGATGTCGATGCGCCAACCGCGCCCTTCGATCTGCTTGAAGTACAAGGGGATGGCAACCACATCGAAGAAGCCAGTGTGCAACTGAGCGTCGAACTCAACCTGCGCCTGCGGGCCCAGGCCAGGGAACGGGGCATTACCCCGGCGACGCTGTGCCATGTGGCCTGGGCGCAAGTGCTGGCCCGTTGCACCGGGCGCGACGACGTCGTGTTCGGCACCGTGGTCGCCGGTCGCCTGCAAGGCTCGGCGGGCGCCGAACGGGCCCTGGGTGTGTTCATCAATACCTTGCCGGTACGCGTCCAACTGAATGCAGGCGGTGCCAATGAACAGGTGCTGGCCACCCACCGTGATCTGGTCGAACTGCTGAGCCATGAACAGGCGTCCCTGGCCCTGGCCCAACGTTGCAGTGGCGTGCCCAGTGCCTTGCCATTGTTCACCAGCCTGCTCAATTACAGGCACCAACGCGATGACAGCCAGTTGCAATGGCCGGGCCTGCGTATCCTGGGCAGCGCCGAGCGGACCAACTACCCGCTGACGCTGTCGGTGAATGATTATGGCGATGCCCTCGGGTTGACGGTGCAGAGTGTCCGGACAGTGGACCCGCAGCGCATCTGTGCGTTGATGCAACGCGCCCTGGAGCAACTGGCCCAGGCCTTGATGTACACGCCGCAGATTCCCCTCACGCAACTGGATGTCCTGCCTTCTCAGGAGCGCACCCTGCTGCTGGAGACTTTCAACCAGACCCAAGTGCATTACCCGACGCACCTGTGCATCCAGCAGTTGTTCGAGGACCAGGTGCGCAGGACTCCAGACGCCTGTGCGCTGCTCGACGGCCATCGACATCTGAGTTATGCCGAACTCAACGCCCAGGCCAATCGCGTGGCCCATCATCTAATGGTAGCGGGTGTGCAGCCGGGCGACCTGGTGGCGATCTGCGTCGAACGCGGCGCGGCGATGATCAGCGGTCTGCTGGGCATCCTCAAGGCCGGCGGCGCCTATGTGCCGCTGGATCCGACCTATCCGGCCGAGCGCCTGGCCTCGATTCTCGAGGACGCCCGGCCACGCTTGTTGCTGGCCGACCCGGTCGGTCGCGCCGCAGTGGGCAGGTTGCAGGAGGGCACCCGTTACCTGGCCCTGGAGCAGGCCCTGACCACGTCCAACAGCCGTGACCCGCAGCTGGACGGCTCGGGGCTGACCCCGACGCACCTGGCCTATGTGATCTACACCTCCGGCTCCACGGGCAAACCCAAAGGGGTGATGATCGAGCATCGCAACCTGGTGGCTTCGACGCTGGCCCGTGTCACGGTGTACGGCCCGGCGACCGACAAGCGCTTCCTGCTGCTGTCCTCGATTGCCTTCGACAGCTCGGTCGCCGGCATTTTCGGCACCCTGGTCAGCGGCGGTGCATTGTGCATCCCGGATGCCGAAACCGCCCGCGACCCCGAAGCCATCGCCCGCTTCATCGACGCACAGGCCGTGACCTCGCTGCTGTGCGTGCCTTCGCTGGGACGCCTGGTGCTGGCAAGCCTCGCCGCCGGAAACGGACATGGCAGCCTGAGGGAAATGATCGTCGCCGGGGAAGCCTGCCCTGCGCAGTTGGTGCAGGAATGCGCCGGCCTGGAACCGGCGATTACCCTGTACAACGAATACGGCCCCACCGAAGCCACCGTCTGGGCCACGGTGCACCGCTGCACCGCCCAGGACACCGGGACCGTGCCGATCGGGCGCGCTATTCCCAACAGTCGGCTGTACGTGCTCGACGAACAACGTCAACCGGTGCCGCTCGGCGTACCGGGCGAACTGTACGTAGGCGGCGCGGGTGTTGCCCGAGGCTACCTGGACCGCGCGCAACTCAACGCCGAACACTTCCTCGCCGATCCGTTCGGCCCAGGCGAAGAGGCGCGGATGTACCGCACCGGCGATCTGGTGCGCCTGCGCGCCGATGGCGTGCTCGAATTCCTGGGGCGCAACGACCAGCAAGTCAAGATCCGCGGTTTCCGTATCGAACCCGGTGAAATCGAAGCCTTGATGCTGACGTTGCCAGGTGTGCGCGAGGCCGCCGTCATCGCTCGCGAAGACACACCGGGGGCGGTACGCCTGGTGGCTTACCTGAGTGTCGAACCGCATCTGGCCGGTCGCAATGCCAGCAGCACGCTACGCCCCTACCTGACCTCGCAGTTGCCGGACTACATGGTGCCCGCGGCGTTCGTGGTGCTCGAACGGTTGCCATTGAGCCCCAACGGCAAACTGGACCGCCGCGCCCTGCCCGCGCCCCGCAGCGAAGACTTCGCCTTGCGCCAGTACGAAGCCCCCAACGGCGAGACCGAAGAACTGTTGGCGCAGATCTGGGCCGACCTGCTGGGCCTGGAGCGGATCGGCCGGCATGACGACTTCTTCGAACTCGGCGGTCATTCGCTGCTGGCGGTGCAAGTCACGCTGCGGGCACGGGAGACCTTCGCCGTAGAGCTACCGCTCAGGAGCGTCTTCGAACACCCGTCGCTGCTGGCATTGGCCGACCTGGTCACCACCTTGCAACTGGCG
The DNA here is from genome assembly GCF_021271205.1 of Pseudomonas uvaldensis. Classification (GTDB taxonomy): domain Bacteria; phylum Pseudomonadota; class Gammaproteobacteria; order Pseudomonadales; family Pseudomonadaceae; genus Aquipseudomonas; species Aquipseudomonas uvaldensis. The sequence continues at coordinate 9,354 of NZ_JAIWKS010000022.1, read as the reverse complement.
CAGTTCGAGTCGGATGAATTGATGGACCTGCAACAAGAAATGGCTTCGCTGTCTGAAAGCGAACTGCTCGCTATCGTCTCCAAGGATGCTTAACAATTGAACGAACATAACGATAGTCTCGACCAGTTGAAACGTGCCGCGCTCCTGCGTCTGCTCAAGCAACGCGGCGCCACACGGGTCATCGAAACGCCCCAGGACGACATCGCCCCCACGGACCGCGAGGGTCCGCTGGCGCTGTCCTTCGCCCAGCAACGGCTCTGGTTTCTCGATCAACTGGACCCGACGGCCAGCGCCGCCTATCACATACCCGCCTCCCTGGTACTGCGCGGCACCCTCGACCGGAGCGCGCTCAAGGCGGCCCTCGACCGTCTCGTGGCGCGGCATGAAAGCCTGCGCACCACCTTCCGTCGCGAGGGTGAGCACCCGGTGCAAGTCATAGCCGCGGCCGATTGCGGCTTCCACCTGGAAGAACATGACCTGCGCCACCTGCCCGTGGAACAGGCCGGGCATGAAGCACAGCGCCTGGCCGACAGCGAGGCGGCACAGCCATTCGACCTGCTGCATGGCCCCCTGATCCGCGGCAGCCTGTTGCGCCTGGCCGACGATGAGCACCGGTTGCTGATCACCCAGCACCACATCATCTCTGACGGCTGGTCCATCGGCCTGCTGGTCAAGGAATTCGCCGCGCTCTATGAAGCCTTCAGCAATGGGCAGGACGATCCGCTGCCACCGCTTGACCTGCAATATGCCGATTACGCCGCCTGGCAACGTCGCCATCTGGAAGGCGAGCGGCTCGAACAACAGGTGGAATTCTGGCGTGCCCAACTGGCAGGCGCCCCGGCCCTGCTGTCGCTGCCGACCGATCGGCCGCGCCCGGCGGTCCAGAGCTACCGGGGCGAAACCCTGGCATTCGACCTGTCTGCATCACTGTCCAGCGCTATCGTCCGGTTCGCCCAATCCCGCGCCGCGACCCCGTTCATGACCCTGATGGCTGCCTGGGCGATCTTGCTGGCGCGTGTGAGCGGCCAGCAGGATCTGGTGATCGGCACCGTCGCCGCCAACCGTGACCGCCAGGATGTGCAGTCGCTGATCGGCTTCTTCGTCAACACCCTGGCCCTGCGCATTCGCCTGGACGCCAACCCGACCCTCGACCAGGTGCTGCAACAGGTCAAGCAATTGATGCTGGATGCCTCCAGCCGCCAGGACACGCCGTTCGAACTGGTGGTCGAGGCCCTCAAGCCGCCGCGCAGCGCCAGCTACAGCCCGGTGTTCCAGACCATGCTCTACACCAACGCCGGGGGAGCCGGCGGCCAGTTGCACCTGCCGGGCCTGGACCTGGAGTTCCTGCCGTCGCGCAAGGACAACACCCAACACGATCTATCCCTGCACATCGACGAAGGCGGCCCTGGCCTGTCGTGCAGCCTGTCGTATTCCACCGCGCTGTTCGATGCCTCCACCGTCGAACGCCTGGCGGCGCGTTTCGAACGCCTGCTGCGCTGCTTCACCGAAGCACCGGACACCCGCATCGGCGCATTGGAACTGGACCCGGCGCTGGCCTTGCCGCCCGTCACCGCATTGAAGCCTGTGCCGCAGCCCATGCCACTGTCCTACCACCAGGAACGGCTCTGGTTCGTCGACACCTTCGAAACCGGTTACCTGTACGACGCCAATCCGGTCTACCACAACATTCCGTTGCTGCTGGAGCTGACAGGCGAGCTCAATCAATCGGCCTTGCAGACCGCTCTCGACGGCCTGCTGGCCCGTCATGAGATCCTGCGCTGTCGGGTGTCGAGCGATGACGGCGCCACGGCCTGGCAACGTTTCGACACCCAGGCTCGCCTGGCCCTGGAAGTGATCCAGGATACGTCGAGCGAGCCGGCAACCCGAGCCCTGGCCGAGACACGGCGGCCCTTGACCATGGACGCGCTGGTACGCGCCACACTGGTGCGAGCCGATGAGCGCCACGCCGTCCTGGCGATTGCGGTGCATCACTTGCTGGCCGACCGTACCTCGATGCAGTTGCTCAAGCGTGACCTGCTGGCCCTCTACGAAGCCGCCTGCGCCGAACGCAGTGCCGAGTTGCCGGCGTTGCCGCTGGGCTACGCCGATTTCGCCGCCTGGCAACGCCAACTGCCGGCCGCAGTGCTGGAGAACCTGCGGGCCTATTGGACCTATCAGTTACGCGGCAAACTGCAAGCCCTGGAGCTGCCCCTCAACCGTCCACGGATGGCCGTGCATGTGTTCGCCGAAGCGACTCACGACTTCAGGATCGAACCGGCGCTGGCACGCCGTCTCGAAGCCCTGGCCCGGGACGTCGGCGTGAGCGCCGACAGTCTCGCCCTGAGTGCCTTCACCGCCCTGCTGCGCCGTTACGCCGGGCACGACGAACTGGTGATCGGCACCACGGCGGCCTGCCGTGAACCGGCCTTGGATGACGTCGTCGGTCCGCTGGACAACCTGCTGGTCATGCGCGGCTTCTGCGCTGGCGACACCACCCTGCAACAGCTCTGGGAACAGACCGCCGACAACCTGACCCAGGGCCTGCGCCATCGCCATATGCAGTTCGACCAGTTGGTGCTGGCTCTCAATCCAGCCAAGGACATGAGCCGCACCGCGCTGTTCGACGTGCTGTTCAACTTCCAGCGCAGCAGCGACACCCAGCCTCCGGTCGCCGGGCTGGCGATCAACACGCTGGAAACCAACCTGGGTTACGGCAAGAATGACCTGCACCTGCTGGTGTCGGCCGGTGAACAGCATTGGTCCGGGCACCTGGTCTACAACGCCGAATTCTTCGATGCCGGCTTCATCCAGCAACTGATGCGTCATTACGTGCGCCTGCTGCAAGCCTTTGTCGAAGATGCTCACCAGCGCGTCGATGACGTCCAACTGCTGGACGCGGCCGAGCGCCAGCGGCAGATCATCGATTTCAACGACAGCGAAGCGGCCTGGCCCGACACCCTGACGTTGCAACAGATATTCGAGGAGCAGGCCCGCCAGGCGCCTGACCGCATTGCCGTCAACCTCGGCCAGGAGCAACTGAGCTATCGCCAGCTCAACGAACAGGCCAACCGCCTCGCGCACCGTTTGCGCGCCGCAGGGGTGCGTCCTCAGGAACTGGTGGCCATCACTCTCGAGCGCTCGATGCAGATGATCGTCGCCACCCTGGCGGTGCTCAAGGCCGGCGGCGCCTATGTGCCCATCGACCCGGCCTCGCCCCAGGAGCGCATCGCCTATGTGCTGCGCGACTGCGGCGCACGCAAGGCCATCGCGCGCCCGGGCATGGCCCCGGCGTTGCAGGCACTGGATATCGAGGTCTTCGATCCGACCCTCGGCAACGTTGACGCCAGCATCGTCAACCCACCCAACGTCAACGCCCCGGACCACCTCTGCTATGTGATCTACACCTCCGGTTCCACCGGTGAACCCAAGGGTGCGCTGCTCGAACACCGCAACGTGGTGCGACTGCTGCACAACAGCCGGCCGGATTTCCAGTTCGGTGCCGACGACGTCTGGTCGCTGTTCCACTCTAACGCCTTCGACTTCTCGGTCTGGGAGATCTTCGGTGCGCTGCTCTTCGGTGCACGCCTGACCCTGGTTCCCGACGCTCTGCGCCGTGATCCGACAGCCTTGCTGGGTTTTCTTGAAAGCGAACAGGTGACGGTGCTGAACCAGACCCCATCGGCGTTCCATCAGCTCAGCGCCGCCGCCCTGGCGACACCGGATGTGCGCCTGGAACGGCTGCGATACGTGATCTTCGGTGGCGAAAGCCTGGAGCTGGGCAAGCTCGACGCCTTCCATCGCGCCTTCGGCCATGTGGCGCTGGTGAACATGTACGGCATCACCGAAACCTGTGTCCACGTCACCTACAAGGCCATCGACGCAGCGGACATCGCCGCCGGCATTTCCAACGTCGGCCGGCCGATTCCCACCACCGTGGCCTATGTGCTCGATGCTCGCCAGCGCCTGCTGCCGGTGGGTGTGGCCGGAGAGATTTGCGTCGGCGGGCTGGGGGTCGGCCGTGGCTACCTGAACCGTCCGGCACTGACCGCCGAACGCTTCATTGCCGACCCGTTCCGTCCCGGCGAGCGCTTGTATCGCTCCGGCGACCTGGGCAAATTGCTGGACAACGGCGAGATCGTGCACCTGGGCCGTATGGACGCCCAAGTGAAGATCCGCGGCTTCCGCATCGAGCTGGGTGAGATCGAAGCCAAACTGCTGGCGTGCGAAGGTGTGCGTGAAGCGCGGGTGCTGACCCGCGATGACGCCAGCCAGGGCAAGCGCCTGATTGCCTACCTCATTCCTCGCCCGGGCGTCGTCCTGGAAGTGGCGGCCCTGCGCAAACAATTGGGCGCCACCCTGCCCGACTACATGATCCCGATGGCCTTCGTCAGCCTTCACGCGTATCCGCTGACGGCCAACGGCAAACTGGATCAGGATGCCCTGCCCGCACCGGACCTGGATGCCATGTCCGAGCGCGGCTATGTCGCTCCCGAAGGCGCCACCGAAATCGCCCTGGCACAGATCTACCAGGAGTTGTTGGGTCTTGAGCGCGTCGGCCGCCGCGACAGTTTCTTCGAGCTGGGCGGGCATTCGCTGCTGGCGGCGCAATTGGTTTCCCGGGTGCGTCAGCAGTTGGGCGGTGACCTGATGCTGCGCGAGCTGTTCAGCCATCCCACCGTGGAGGAACTGGCGCGGGTCGTGGGCAACCTGCATGTCGCCGAGACCGACATCATCGGTCTGGCCGACCGTAACAAACCGCTGGCGCTGTCTTTCGCCCAGCAACGGCTGTGGTTCCTCGACCAGCTCGACACCGGCGCGGGCAGCGCTTATCACATGCCGGCGGCATTGCTGCTGCGGGGCGACCTCGACCGTGTCGCTCTCAAGGCGGCGCTGGATCGCCTGGTGGCGCGGCACGAAAGCCTGCGCACCACCTTCGAGCGCCGTGGCGAACAGCCTGTGCAGATCATTGCCCCGGCAGACTGCGGCTTCGTACTGGCCGAACAGGATTTGCGGTCGCTGCCCTACGAGCAGGCCAGCCTCAGCGCGTCGCGCATCGGCAACAGCGAGGCCCTGGCCCCGTTCGACCTCAGCCGGGGCCCACTGATTCGCGGCCGCCTGCTGCGCCTGTCCGATGACGAACACATCCTGCTGATCACCCAGCACCACATCATCTCCGACGGCTGGTCGGTCGGCGTCCTGGTCAGGGAACTGGCCGCCCTTTATCGGGCGTTCAGCCAGCAGCAGCCCGATCCCCTGCCGGCGCTGCCGATCCAATACGCCGATTACGCGGCCTGGCAGCACCAGGCCCTCAAGGGCGAGCGTCTCGACCGCCAGGCCGACTTCTGGCGTGAGCACCTCAAGGGGGCGCCGGCGCTATTGTCCTTGCCAACCGACCGTCCACGTCCGGCGACGCAAAGCTACCGGGGTGGCGACGTTCCGGTGGAGATCCCTGCAGCGTTGCGCGAACGCCTGGAGCGCTTCTGCCAGGCCCACAATGTCACCCTGTTCATGGCGCTGCTCAGCGCCTGGTCGGTGCTCATGGCCCGTCTGGGCAACGAGCGCGACGTGGTCATCGGCGTGCCGACGGCCAACCGCAGCCGCACCGAGACAGAGAACCTGATCGGCTTCTTCGTCAACACCCTGGCCCTGCGGGTCGACCTGACGCAGGACCCGAGCGTAGTCCAACTGCTGGAACAGGTCCGGCAGACCACCCTGGCTGCTCACGAACATCAGGACATTCCGTTCGAGCAAGTCATCGAAGCCGTGCAGCCGCCCCGTTCCCTGAGCCATAACCCGCTCTGCCAGGTGGCCCTGTCCCTGGACAACACCCCTGGCGGCGGCGAGTTGAGCCTGCCCGGCCTGACCCTGGCACCAGTGGCCCAGGCTCATGAAACCTCGCAATTCGACCTGATGCTGACACTGGGCAACGACGGCGGCACGCTGGCCGGGGTGATCGAATACGCCAGCGACCTCTTCGATCGCGCCACCGTGGAACGCTTCGCCCAGCATTTCCTGACGCTGCTGCAAGCCATGGTGGCGGATGCCGAACAATCGGTGCTGAGCTTGCCCTTGCTCACTCCTGCGCAGTGTCTGGCGTCGCCGGCGGCACTGGCACCCAAGGCGGTATTCAAGCCCGAACGCCTGGTTCATCAGCGCTTCGAACAAATCGCCGCGGCCCACCCCCAGCGCACGGCCCTGGTCTTCGACGAAACGGAGCTGAGCTACCAGGCCCTCAACCGTCGGGCCAACCGCATCGCCCGGACGCTGATCGCCGAAGGCGTAAGACCCGATGACCGGGTGGCAATCCTGGCCCGTCGCGGCGTGGAAATGGTCTGCGCCGTGTTGGCGGTGCTCAAGGCGGGCGCGGCCTACGTACCGCTGGACCCGGCCTACCCTGCCGAACGCCTCGGCTACTTGCTGGACGACAGTGCCCCGGTGGCCCTGCTGGCCCAACCCGCCTGCCTCGACGCCCTGCCCGAGCACCGGGTGCCGGTGGTGAGCCTGGAGGACTACACCCCGGCCGATGACCTCGACGACGCCCTGGATCTGGATCCGCAAGCCGACGCCCTTGGCCTGACATCCCGGCACTTGGCCTACGTCATCTACACCTCGGGTTCCACCGGGCTGCCCAAAGGCGTGTTGGTAGAGCATGGCAACGTCGCCCGGCTGTTCGACGCCACCGCCGAGCTGTTCAGCTTCGGCAGCGACGACGTGTGGACGCTGTTCCATTCCTTTGCGTTCGATTTCTCGGTCTGGGAGATCTGGGGCGCGCTGACCTACGGCGGCAAGTTGGTGGTGGTGCCCAGCGACATCGCCCGTTCGCCGGATGACTTCTACGCGTTGGTCTGCCAGCAGCAGGTCACCGTGCTGAATCAGACGCCGAGCGCCTTCCGCCAGTTCATCGAGGCCCGTGAGCGCAGCGACCGGGAGCACGGCCTGCGGGAGGTGATTTTCGGTGGCGAAGCCCTGGATTTCCGCAGCCTGCGCCCCTGGACGGCCCGCACGCCGCTGTCCCGGACCCGCCTGGTCAACATGTACGGGATCACTGAGATCACCGTGCACGCCACGTATTACCCGGTCAGCCAACAGGAAATCGATACCGGCGCGCCAAGCCTGATCGGACCGCCACTGCCGGACTTGTGCCTGCGTATTCTCGATAACCACGGGCAACCGGTGCCGGTAGGCGTCAATGGCGAGATCTACATCGGCGGCGCCGGTGTGGCCCGGCATTACCTCAATCGCGACGAGCTCAATACCGAGCGGTTCATCCAGGATCCGTTCGCCGTCGAGCCGGGCGCGCGCCTGTATCGCACCGGCGATATCGCCCGTTATCGCGCCGACGGTGGCGTGGTGTACGTGGGTCGTAACGACTCGCAGATCAAGATCCGCGGTTTCCGCATCGAGCTGGGGGAAATCGAAGCCCAATTGCTGGCCTGCGCCGAAGTCCGCGAGGCGCTGGTGATCGTCCGCGAAGACTCGCCGGGCGACAAGCGCCTGGTGGCGTACCTGATTGCCCATGAAGGCGTCGTCCCCGAGTCGTCGGCCCTGCGCAGCCAATTGGCGAGCGTGCTGGCCGAGCATATGCTGCCCAGCGCCTTCGTGACCCTGGCCGCCTGGCCGCTGACCACCAACGGCAAACTGGATCGCAACGCCTTGCCGGCGCCTGATGCGTCCGCCGCCGCAAGCCACCACTACGAGGCCCCGCTGGGAGCCGTCGAGATGACACTGGCGAATGCCTGGCAGGAGTTGCTGGGGGTTGAACGGGTCGGTCGCCAGGACCATTTCTTCGAACTGGGCGGCCACTCGTTCCTGGTCATCAGCCTGATCGAGCGCCTGCGCCAGGCCGGCCTGCAACTGGACGTGCGCACGGTATTCTCCGCCCCGACACTCAAGGCCATGGCCGCCGTGCTCGCCGGCGGCGATAGCGCCCAGCGGGTCGTCCCGGCGAACCTGATTCCCGCAGACTGCACGGCCATCGAGCCGCAGATGCTGCCGCTGGTGACCCTCAGCCAGCAGGAAATCGAGCAGATCGTCGCCGATGTCCCAGGTGGCGCCAGCAATGTACAGGACATCTACCCGCTGTCGTCGTTGCAGGAAGGCATCCTGTTCCACCACCTCTTGCAGTCCGAAGGCGACGCCTACCTGATGCGCACCGTGGTGACCTTCAAGCGTCGCCAGTTGCTCGATGACTTCCTGGCCGCCGTGCAGGTGGTGATCGATCGCCACGATATCCTGCGCACGGCCCTGCGCTGGCAGGGGCTGCCGCAGCCGGTGCAGGTGGTCCATCGCCAGGCGCAATTACCCGTGGTGACCCTGGAGTGCTTGCCTGGCGAAGATGCCTTGCAGGTCTTGCGTGACCATACGGACACCCATCACCTGCGACTCGATCTGCAACGGGCACCGCTGATCGCGGCCTACATCATCCATGACGCGCCTCGGGAACAGTGGTTGCTGGCACTGCTCGACCATCACCTGGTCAGCGATAACGTCACCCTGCGCCTGATCATGCTGGAGATCCAGGCGGTCCTGGCCGGCCAGGCCGACAGCCTGCCGCCGTCCCAGCCTTACCGTAATTTCATTGCCCAGGCCGCCAGCGTGTCCCAGGCGGAGCATGAGGCCTACTTCCGCCGCCTGCTGGCCGACGTCGACTCCACCACCGCGCCCTACGGTGTGCTGGACGTACGGGGCAACGGCGCCGGGATCAAGCGTGCGGTCCAACACCTGGGCGACGAACTCAGTGCCCGGGTGCATCGTACCGCGCGCCAGCAAGGGGTACCGACGTCGGTGCTGTTCCATGCCGCCTGGGGCCTGGTGGTGGCCGCGACCAGTGGCCGCAACGACGGAATTTTCGGTACGGTGCTGTCGGGCCGTTCCCAAGGCACCGCCGGTGCCGACCACGCCTTGGGGATGTTCATCAATACCCTGCCGATGCGCATTCGCTTGCAGCAGAACACCGTTCGCGACATTGTCCAGGATGCCTACCAGCAACTCAGTGAACTGCTGACCCACGAACAGGCCTCCCTGGCCCTGGCCCAGCGTTGCAGCGCGGTGGACGCCTCGCTGCCGCTGTTCACGGTGATCCTCAACTGCCGGCATGGCGACCTGGTGAATGCATCCGGGGAAAACGTCGAGGACATGGGCGAGCATGAAGGCATGCACTTCATCGCGTCGGAAACCCGGACCAACTACCCGATCGAAATTGCCGTGGCGAACGTGGGCAACGGGTTTTCCCTGACCGCCCAGTCCATCACCGGCATCGCCCCGCAGCGCATTGCCGCCTACCTCGGCCAGGCCGTGGCTGCCCTGGTGGAGGCCCTGGAGCAGGCGCCGGAACGCCTCGCCAGCAGCCTGGAG
>NZ_JAIWKS010000021.1 GCF_021271205.1 Pseudomonas uvaldensis | reverse complement strand
TCCGCGAGGTGAAGTCGAGACGGCCATCGCTGCTATCTGGCAGGACCTGTTGGACCTTGGGCAGGTCGGTCGCCACGACCATTTCTTCGAACTGGGCGGGCACTCGCTGCTGGCGGTCAAGTTGATCGAGCGCATGCGCAACGCGGGCCTGAGTGCCGACGTGCGCGTGTTGTTCAGCCAACCCACCCTGGCCGCCCTGGCGGCGGCCGTGGGTGGCGGTTCGGAGATCGTCGTGCCGGCCAACCGGATCCCGGACGGCTGCACGCGCATCACTCCGGACATGCTGCCCCTGGCCGACCTGGACCAGGACGCCATCGATCGCATTGTGACGACGGTGCCGGGCGGCGTGGCCAACGTTCAGGATATCTACCCGCTGGCGCCGTTGCAGGAGGGGATCGTTTACCACCACCTTGCCGCTGAGCAGGGCGATCCCTACCTCCAATACATGATGTTCGCCTTCGACAGTTCCACACGCCTGGACGGGTTCGTCCAGGCATTCCAGGCGGTCATTGCCAGGCATGACATCCTGCGCACGGGCGTGCTCTGGGAGGGGCTGGCCGAACCGGTTCAGGTGGTCTGGCGTGAGGCCGGGCTGGAAGTCGAGGCGGTCCAGCTGGAGGCGGCTGCCGGAGATATTGCCGGTCAATTGCATGAGCGTTTCGACCCACGGCACTATCGCCTGGACATCCGTCGGGCACCGCTGATGCGGCTGGCCTATGCGCAGGATCCAGCCAATCGGCGCTGGGTCGGCATCCTGCTGTTCCACCACCTGGTGGACGATGCCACGTCACTGGCGGTGTTGGCAGCGGAAATCGAGGCGTACATGCTCGGTCAGGCGCAGCACCTGCCCGCGTCGGTGCCTTACCGCAACTACGTGGCGCAAGCCCGATTGGGTGTCGATCGCGAGGCTCATGAGGAATTCTTCCGCGAGATGCTGGGCGATGTCGACGAGCCGACGCTGCCGTTCGGCCTGCTGGATGTGCAAGGTGACGGCAGCGGGATCGAAGAAGTACGCCAGGACGTTGCGGTCGACCTGAGTCGGCGCTTGCGCGCCCAGGCCCGTCAGCTCGGCGTGAGCGCGGCGAGCCTGTACCACCTGGTCTGGGCGCAGGTACTGGGCGTGGTGTCGGGCAAGGACGACGTGGTGTTCGGTACGGTACTGGTCGGCCGGATGCAAGGCGGCGAAGGCGCCGACCGGGCGTTGGGCATGTTCATCAACACCTTGCCGGTGCGGGTCAGCCTGGGGCAGGCAGGCGTGCGCGAGAGCGTGAAGGCGACCCATGGGCGGCTGACGGCCTTGCTGGCCCATGAGCATGCCTCGTTGGCTTTGGCGCAGCGTTGCAGCGGGGTGGAAGCGCCGATGCCGCTGTTCAGCGCCTTGCTCAACTATCGCCACACCGCTACGGCAGCTTCCAACGAGGCGCTGGCCGCCTGGGACGGCATCCAACTGCTGGGCGGTGAAGAACGGACCAATTATCCGTTGACGTTGTCGGTGGACGACCAGGGCGATGCCTTCAGCTTCAGCATCATGACCCCGGCACGGATCGGCGCACAGCGCCTGTGCGGTTATGTCCACCGGGCGCTGCATCATCTGGTGGGGATGCTGGAACGCATGCCTGAAGCGCCGCTGCACCAGTTGTCGATCCTGCCGGCATCCGAATGTGAGCAATTGCTTGAAACGTTCAATGCCACGCAGGTCGATTATCCACTGGCGCAGACGATTCACAGCGTGTTCGAGGCCCAGGTATGGCGTACACCCGAGTCGGTGGCGGTGCTGCATGGCGATGAGCGCCTGAGCTACCGTGAACTGAACGAGCGGGCCAACCGCCTGGCCCATTACCTGCGCGGGCGCGGCGTGAAGCCGGATTCGCGGGTGGCGATCTGTGTCGAGCGCGGCCTCGACATGGTGGTGGGGCTGCTGGCGATACTCAAGGCCGGCGGTGCCTATGTGCCGCTGGATCCGGCATACCCGCTGGACCGGATCGCCCACATGCTGGAAGACAGCGCCCCGGTGGCGGTCCTTGCGCAAACCGGCACCTGCGGGTTGCTGGCCAGTGTGTCGGTCCCGGTCATCGACCTCGGCAGCGATGCCTGGCAAGACCTGTCCATCGCCAACCCACCTGCGTCAGGCCTGGCGTCCACGCATCTGGCTTACGTTCTCTATACCTCGGGCTCCACCGGCAAACCCAAAGGCGTGATGGTCGAGCACCGCAGTGTAATCAACCTGTTGTCAGCCATGGGCGACATCCTGGGCGTGACGGCGACCGACCGCATGCTGGCGCTGACGACCCTGGGTTTCGACATTGCCGGCCTGGAGCTGTACTTGCCGCTGATGTGTGGCGCAAGCATGGTCGTGGCGACTCGTGAACAAGGGCGCGAGGGCCGTTCACTGGCGGACCTGATCGCTTCCAGTGGCGTCACCGTTGCCCAGGCCACCCCGGCGAGCTGGCGCATGCTGCTCGAATCCGGCTGGCAGGGCGCACCGGGATTGACCGCGTTGTGCGGGGGGGAAGCGCTGCCTGCCGATCTTGCATCGCGCCTGGCGGCCCGGGTCGAGACGCTGTTCAACGTCTATGGCCCCACCGAGACGACGATCTGGTCCTCGGCAACGCGGATCAGCGGCCAGGAGACGGGCGATAGCCAGGTCAGCATCGGCCGGCCCATCGCCAACACCCGGTTCTACCTGCTCGATATCCACGGCAACCCCGTCCCTGTGGGCGTCGCCGGGGAAATTCATATTGGCGGCGCCGGCGTGGCGCGGGGCTACCTGAACCGTGATGACCTGACCGCCGAACGTTTCCTCAAGGATCCGTTCAGCCACGAACCCAACGCCCGGATGTACAAGACCGGCGACTTGGGTCGCTACCGGCCGGACGGCAACATCGAATACCTGGGCCGCAATGACGACCAGGTGAAGCTTCGCGGCTTCCGCATCGAACTGGGCGAGATCGCAGCCAGGCTTGCCCAGCACGCGGCGGTGAAGGATGCCGTGGCGTTGGTGCGCGAGGATATGCCGGGGGAGAAGCGCCTGGTCGCTTATTTCACCGGGCATCCATCAGGCGAAACGGCCGACATCGAAGACCTGCGTCTGCACCTGCAGACCCTGTTGCCGGCCTACATGGTGCCCACGGCGTACGTGCGCCTCGATGCCTTGCCGCTGACACCTAACGGCAAGCTCGACCGCAAGGCCCTGCCAGTTCCCGACCTGGCCTGCGTCATCACCCGTGGCTACGAAGCCCCCGTGGGCGAAACCGAAATCACGTTGGCGCAGTTGTGGGCCGAGGTGCTGAACGTGGAGCGCGTCGGTCGTCACGATCACTTCTTCGAGCTGGGCGGGCATTCGCTGCTGGCGGTCAGCCTGATGGAGCGGATGCGGCAGGAAGGCATGGAGGCGGATGTGCGAACGCTGTTCGAGCAACCCACGCTCGCGGAATACGCGGCAATGACAGAAAAAATGGAGATTGTCCTGTGAGTGTGATCGAACTGTTGGCGACACTGAAGGAAAAAGACGTTCAGCTTTCGGTCAAGGGTGACCAGCTCGTGGTGCGCGGCCGGAAACAGTCTTTGAGCGAGCCCGCGGTGCTGGCCTTGTTGCGCGAGCACAAGGCCACCTTGATCGATTTGATCAAGACCGGGCAGTACGAGGCCGCGAATGCCGGCGAAACCGAAGTCCCGGTCAACCTGATCCCCGACGGTTGCTTGCGCATCACCCCGCAGATGCTGCCGCTGGTGACGCTGGACCAATCGGCCATCGACCGCATTGTCGCCACCGTGCCGGGCGGCGCGGCCAATGTGCAGGATATCTACCCCCTGGCACCGCTTCAGGAAGGGATCCTTTATCACCACCTCACGGCTGCCCAAGGCGATTCCTATGTCTTGCAGGCGCGATTCAGCTTCAGTCGCCGTGAGCGCCTGGAGGAATTTGTCGACGCCTTGCAGAACGTGATCGACCGTCACGATATCCTTCGCACGGCCATCGTTCGCGAGGGCCTGGAAGCGCCGGTCCAGGTGGTCTGGCGTCAGGCCCGGCTGGGGGTCAAGGACATCGGCGCCGAACTCGACGACGGCGATGTCATGGCGCAGTTGCAGGCACAGTTCGACCCTCGACGCTATCGAATGGACATCAGCCAGGCGCCGTTGCTGCTGATGGTATATGCCCATGACGCTGCCCATCAGCGTTGGGTGGCCATGCTGTTGTTCCATCACATGGTGCTCGATCATGCGGGGCTGGCGGTGGTGCAGCATGAAATGCAGGCTTGGCTGACGGGGCAAGGCGGGCAACTGGAGCCTGCCGTTCCTTACCGCAACTACGTGGCACGCACTCGACAGGCCGGCCAGCGCCAGGCTGACGAGGCGTTTTTCAGCAAGATGCTGGGTGACGTCGACGAACCGACCTTGCCTTTCGGCCAACAGGACGTATTGGGCGACGGCAGTGGTGTCGAGGAATGCCATCTGGCGGTGACGCCGCTGCTCGGCCGCCGCTTGCGTGGGCAGGCGCGTCAGTTGGGTGTCAGCGCCGCCAGCATCATCCACCTGGCCTGGGCCCAGGTGCTAGGCTGTGTTTCAGGTCGCGAAGACGTGGTGTTCGGCACTGTGATGCTGGGGCGCATGCAGGCTGGCGAAAGCATGACCCGTGCGTTGGGCATGTTTATCAATACCTTGCCGTTGCGGGTGGATGTGGGCGCCCGGTGCGTGCGGGATGCAGTGAAAGACACCCACGGCTGGCTGAGTGCCTTGCTCGGTCACGAATACGCTTCCCTGGCCCTGGCGCAACGTTGCAGTGGCGTGGCGGCACCGGCGCCGCTCTTCAGCGCATTGCTGAATTACCGACACAGCGCCAGCCGGACCCAGGTGCTCCCGGCGCACGCCCTCCAGGCCTGGGAAGGAATCGAGACCCTGAGCGCGCAAGAGCGCACTAACTATCCGCTGGTTCTTTCGGTAGATGATTTTTCCGATGATTTTGCCCTGACGGTACAGGCGACACCGGGGATCGATGCGCAACGCGTCGGCGAGTACATGCAAGCCGCCATGGAGTGCCTGGTCACGGCACTGGAGAACGCTCCCGAAACGTCGGTCAATACCCTGTCGATCCTGCCGCCGGCCGAGCGCGAGCGCGTGTTGCAGGGGTTCAACGACACCGCCCGCGCCTATCCCCGGACGCAACTGATCCACGCCTTGTTCGAAGCCCAGGTCGAGGCTTGTCCGGATGCACCGGCTGCATTACAGGCGGGGCAGACCCTGACGTATCGGGCGCTGAACAGCAAGGCCGATCAACTGGCCCGGCATCTGCTCGATCTTGGTGTCCAGCCAGGGGAGACTGTGGCAATCCTGCTGCCGCGTTCGCTCGACCTGCTGATCAGCCAACTGGCGATTCTCAAATGCGCGGCGGTCTACCTGCCCTTGGATGTCAACGCGCCGGTGGAGCGCCAACAGTTCATGATGGAGGACAGCCGGGCCGTGTGGGTGTTGACCCACGCTGCCGAAGCGCTGGGCGAGGGGCTGCGTCGGGTGGATCTCGATGCCCTCGACTTATCTGAGGAGCCGACTTTCGACAAGCCACCGGCATCGTCGAGCGAAGCGGCTGCCTACATCATGTACACCTCGGGCTCCACGGGTACGCCCAAGGGCGTGCTGGTGCCACACCGGGCGATCAGCCGTTTGGTGATCAACAACGGCTACGCCGATTTCAACGGACAGGACCGCGTGGCGTTCGCGTCGAACCCGGCGTTCGATGCCAGCACCCTCGAAGTCTGGGCGCCGCTGCTCAATGGCGGCTGCGTGGTGGTGGTCGAGCAGGACGTGCTGCTGTCCCAGGCACGTTTTGCCGGATGGCTGGCCGAACAGTCGGTCAGCGTGCTGTGGCTGACGGCCGGCCTGTTCCACCAGTACGCCGCTGGACTCATGCCGGTGTTCAAGCAGTTGCGCTACCTGATCGTCGGCGGTGACGTACTCGATCCGGCGGTGATTGGCCGGGTGCTGGAAGAGGGCGCACCGCAACATTTGCTCAACGGCTACGGCCCGACGGAAGCCACGACTTTTTCGACCACCTGCGAGATCAGGGCTGTCGGTGCGGGGAGCATTCCCATTGGCCGTCCCGTGGGAAACACTCGGGTTTACCTGCTGGACTCACAGCGTCGGCCCGTGCCCCACGGTGTTGCCGGCGAGCTGTATATCGGCGGCACCGGGGTCGCCAAGGGCTATCTGAACCGACCGGAGCTGACCGCGGAAAAATTCCTGCCAGACCCGTTCAGCGAGCAGCCACAAGCCTTGATGTACCGCACCGGCGACCTGGGACGCCATTTACCGGATGGCAATATCGAATACCTGGGCCGCAACGACGGCCAGGTGAAAATCCGCGGATTCCGCATCGAGCCGGGGGAGATCGAAGCCCGGCTGAGCCAGCATGAGGCGGTGAAAGAAACTGCTGTGCTGGTCCGAGAGGATGTGCCGGGAGAAAAGCGCCTGGTTGCCTACTTCACCCTGCATCGTCCCGAAGACATGACGACGATCGAGGTGTTGCGGGCTCACCTGCAAAGTCGTCTGCCGGACTACATGGTGCCTGCCGCCTACGTGCGCCTCGATGCACTGCCGCTGACCGCCAACGGCAAGCTTGACCGCAAGGCCCTGCCGGCGCCGGACCAGGCCTCGATCCTCACGCGTGGCTATGAAGCCCCGCTGGGTGAAACCGAAATCACCCTGGCCCGGTTGTGGGGCCAGGTGCTCAATGTCGAACGGGTCGGGCGCCACGATCATTTCTTCGAGCTGGGCGGTCATTCGCTGCTCGCCGTCAACCTGATCGAGCGGATGCGCCAAGTGGGCCTGAGCGCCGACGTTCGCGTGCTGTTCGGCCAGCCGACCCTGGCCGCCCTGGCCGCGGCGGTGGGTGGCGGTCATGAAGTCCAGGTACCGGCCAACGGCGTCACGCCCGGTTGCGGGCGGATCACTCCGGACATGCTGCCGCTGGTCGCGCTGACCCAAGAGGCCGTCGACGCGATTGTCGCCACCGTGCCTGGCGGCGTGGACAACGTACAGGACATCTACCCGCTGGCGCCGTTGCAGGAAGGCATTCTCTATCACCATATCTCGGCACGAGAAGGCGATCCCTACGTGCTCCAGGCGCTGTTTGCCTTCCAAGACAAGGCGCGCCTGGAGGCTTTTGCCAACGCCTTGCAGGGTGTCATCGACCGCCACGATATCCTGCGCACCGCGATCGTATGGGAGGGGCTGGAGCAGCCGGTGCAGATGGTCTGGCGCACGGCGCTATTGAACGTCGAAGAGTTGCTGCCGGCAGATGCCACCGGTGACGTACTGGCCGAGCTGCACGTACGTTTCGATTCTCGCCATCATCGACTCGATATCCGGCAGGCGCCGCTGATGTGCCTGCGTTTCGCCCATGACCCGGCCAATGACCGCTGGGTGGCGATGCTGCTGTTCCATCACATTGCCCTGGACCATACCGCCCTGGATGTGGTGCAACAGGAAATGCAGCTGTACCTGCTCGGTCGGCAGGATCAACTGGCTCCGGCGATGCCGTACCGCACCTACGTGGCGCAGGCGCGCCTGGGTGTCAGCGAGGAAGAACACGAGGCGTTTTTCAGCGAGATGCTCGGCGATGTCGACGAACCGACATTGCCCCTTGGGCTGCAACAGGTGCGGGGTGATGGCCGTGGTATCGAGGAAGCCAGGCTCGACGTCGACGCGGGCCTGGCAAGTCGCCTGCGATCACAGGCCCGGCAGTTGGGCGTGAGCGCCGCCAGCCTGCATCATCTGGCCTGGGCGCAGGTGCTGGGGCGGTTGTCCGGGCGCGAGGACGTGGTGTTCGGCACCGTACTGATGGGCCGGATGCAGGGCGGCGCGGGGGCTGACCGTGCCCTGGGCATGTTCATCAATACCTTGCCACTGCGGGTGAAACTGGACGAGCAGGGCGTGCAGGCGGCGATCAGGGCCACCCATGGGCGACTGAGCGCATTGCTCGGTCACGAGCACGCTTCGCTGGCCCTGGCGCAACGCTGCAGCCGCGTCGCGGCGCCGGCTCCGCTGTTCAGTGCGCTGCTGAACTACCGGCACAGCGCGGGCGATGGCATCTCCACCGACGCGCTGGCGGCCTGGCAGGGCATCGAAACCCTGGGCAGCGAAGAACGTTCGAACTATCCGCTGACCCTGTCGGTGGACGACCTGGGCGACGGCTTCACCCTCAGCACCCTGGTTTTGCAGGGCGTGGGGGCGGCACGCATCTGCGCCTACATGCACACCGCCCTCGAAAACCTGATACAGGCCCTGGAACACACCCCGCAACTGCCGCTCAGCCGGTTGGAGATCCTGCCGCAAAGCGAGCGCGAGCGGCTGCTGGTGGATTTCAACGCCACCCGGCGTGCCTACCCCCAGACGCAGACCGTCCTGGCACTGTTCGAAGCCCAGGCCGCCGAGGTTCCCGAGGCGATTGCCGTGGTACACGGCTCGCACCGGATCAGCTACGCGGCCCTGAACGAGCGGGCGAACCACCTGGCCCATTATCTGATCGGGCTAGGTGTGCAACCGGATGACTGCGTGGCAATCCTGTTGCCACGCTCGATCGATCTGTTGGCCAGTCAGTTGGCGATCCTCAAGTGTGCCGCGGCCTATGTGCCGCTGGACCGCAATGCCTCATCGGAACGCCAGCGCTTCATGCTCGACGATTGCCAGGCCTCTTTCGTGCTGACGTTCAGCACCGAACCGGCACCCGAGGGCACGCCCCGTGTCAACCTGGACACGCTGGAACTGCGAGGTCCTTCCCATGACCCGGCGCTGGAGCAGTCCAGTGAGTCGATTGCCTACATCATGTACACGTCGGGCTCCACGGGCCAACCCAAGGGTGTGCTGATCCCCCATCGGGCCATCAACCGATTGGTGATCAATAGCGGTTACGCCGATTTCAATGAGCATGATCGGATCGCCTTCGCGTCGAACCCGGCCTTCGACGCCAGCACCATGGAGGTGTGGGGTGCGTTGCTCAACGGCGGGCAGGTGGTGGTGATCGACCATGAAACCCTGCTCGAACCCGCACGTCTAGCCCAGGAACTGAAGGCGTCGGGCACCTCCGTGCTGTTTGTCACCACGGCGATTTTCAATCAATACGTACAGATGATTCCCGAGGCCATTGGTGGTTTGCGGATGCTGCTGTGCGGTGGCGAACGGGCCGACGTCGCTTCCTTCCGGCGTTTGCTGGCGCTGGCACCGGACCTGCGACTGGTGCATTGCTACGGTCCCACCGAAACCACCACCTACGCCACGACGCTGGAAGTGAAGGCTGTGGCCCCTGACGCGCAGAGCGTGCCCATCGGCGGGCCGATTTCCAATACACAGGTCTACGTGCTCGATTCGCGCCGACAGTTGGCGCCCCTGGGTGTCGCCGGTGAAATCTACATCGGCGGCAAAGGGGTGGCGAAGGGGTACTTGAACCGCCCTGACCTGACGGCGGAAAAATTCATCGCCGACCCGTTCAGCCACGAACCCGGCGCCTTGCTGTACCGCACGGGCGACCTCGGTCGCTGGCTGCCCGAGGGTAGCCTGGAATGCCTGGGCCGCAACGATGACCAGGTGAAGATCCGGGGATTCCGTATCGAGCTGGGCGAGATCGAGGCGAAACTGGTGACCTGTGACGGGGTGAAGGATGCCGTGGTCATGGTCCGCTCCGATGAACCGGGCGAGAAGCGCCTGGTGGCGTACGTCGTGGCGCAGCCTCAGGTCACGATGAGCGTGGCCGGGTTGCGCGAACAACTGTCCACCACCCTGGCCGAGTACATGGTACCGGGCGCGTTCGTGATCCTGCCGGCATTCCCATTGACGCTCAACGGCAAGGTGGACCGCAAGGCGTTGCCCGCGCCGCAGGCCGAGGCCTATGCGAGCCAGGCCTACGAGGCGCCCCAGGGAGAAGTCGAGCAGACGCTGGCAGGTTTATGGGCCGAACTGTTGAAGGTCGAGCAGGTCGGCCGCAACGATCATTTCTTTGAACTGGGCGGTCACTCGCTGCTGGCGATGAGGCTGATCGAACGGATGCGTCAGGTCGGCCTGGCGGTGGACGTGCGGGTCCTGTTCAGCCAACCGACCTTGCAGGCCCTGGCCGCTGCGGTCGGTGGACACCGTGATCTGGTGGTGCCGGCCAACCTGATCGCCGCAGGTTGCCGGCGGGTTACGCCGGACCTGTTGCCGTTGGCTGACCTGAGCCAGGAAGCCATCGACCGAATTGTGGCGGGCGTGCCGGGTGGGGCGGCCAATGTCCAGGATATCTATCCGCTGGCGCCGTTGCAGCAGGGCATTCTTTATCACCATCTGGCGGCCGCGCAAGGCGATCCGTATGTGCTCCAGTCACAGTTCGCCTTCGATCATCGGGACCGTCTCGAGGCGTTTACGGAGGCGCTGCAACAGGTCATCGACCGCCATGACATCCTCCGCACCTCGATCGCCTGGGAGGGCCTGGACGAACCGATGCAGGTGGTCTGGCGCCGGGCCCCCCTGGTGCTGGAAACATTTGAAGCCGATCCACAGGCCGGGGATGTCGCCCGGCAATTGCATGAACGCTTCGACGCCCGGCATTACCGGCTGGACTTGCGCCGGGCACCCATGTTGCGCCTGATCTGTGCCGAAGACGCAGCCAACGGCCGTTGGGTCGCCACGCTGCTGTTCCACCACACGGTACTGGACCACACGGCGCTGGAAACGCTGGTGCACGAAATGCAGGCTTTCCTGCTCGGACGTGGCGGCGAGCTGGGGGCCGCGATGCAATACCGCAACTACGTGGCCCAGGCCCGTCTGGGCGTGAGCCAGGAGGCCCACGAAACGTTCTTCCGCGCCATGCTCGGTGACATCGAAGAACCGACGCTGCCATTCGGCCGGCAAGATGTGCAGGGTGACGGTAACGATGTGGAGGAGGTGAAGCTGGCGCTGACGGCGCCGTTATGCCGTCGTCTGCGGGCGCAGGCACGGCAGTCGGGCGTCAGCGCGGCGAGCGTGATGCACCTGGCATGGGCGCAGGTCCTGGGCCGTGTAAGCGGGCGCGACGATGTGGTCTTCGGCACTGTCCTGTTGGGGCGGATGCAAGGCACGGAAGGCTCCGACCGTGCCCTGGGCATGTTCATCAATACGCTGCCCTTGCGGATCAGCCTGGGCCGGCAGAGTGCCCGCGAGGGCGTCAAGGCTGCGCACCGGCAGCTCACCGGACTGTTGGGGCATGAGCACGCGCCGTTGGCACTGGCCCAGCGATGCAGCGGCGTGGCGCCGCCGACGCCGCTGTTCAGTGCCTTGCTCAACTACCGGCATAACGTCCCGACGGCGGCGGATGGAGCGCAGGAGGCATGGCAGGGCATTGAAACCCTCGGCGGTGAAGAGCGTACCAACTACCCGCTCTCGCTGGCCGTGGACGACGAGGGCGAAGGTTTCAACCTGGTGGTGCAGGCGGCGTGCGGAATCGACGCACAACGCATCGGCCACTACATGCACACCTCGCTCGAAAGCCTGGTCTCCGCCTTGGAGAACGCGCCTGACAGGCCCTTGTCCGAGCTGCAAGGCATACCCGCTGACGAACTTGGGCAACTGCTCGATACCTGGAATGCCACGCAGGTCGCCTATCCGCTGGAGCAGACCGTCCACCAACTGTTCCAGGCCCAGGCCCATGCATCGCCCGACGCCGTTGCCGTGGTATCCGGCGATCGGCAACTGAGCTATGCCGAACTGAACGGGCAGGCCAATCGGCTCGCTCACCACCTGATCGCGCTGGGCGTGCGCCCGGATGATCGGGTCGCTATCTGCGTGGAACGCGGTCTCGACATGCTCGTAGGGCTGCTGGGTATCTTGAAGGCCGGGGCTGCGTATGTGCCACTGGACCCTGCCTACCCGAGCGATCGCCTGGCCTACATGCTGGAGGACAGCGCGCCGGTGGCTCTGCTGGTGCATACGGCGACCCGCGACCTGCTGACCGATGTCGGGTTGCTGACCCTCGATTTCGATGGCGATGCCTGGCGGGACCTGCCGGACCTCGATCCGTCAGTGCCGGACCTGACCTCGGCGAACCTGGCCTATGTGCTCTACACCTCGGGATCGACTGGCAAGCCGAAGGGCGTGATGGTCGAACACCACAGCGTGGTCAACCTGCTGTGTGCGATGCGCGACACGTTGGGCATGACGTCTACCGACCGGATGCTGGCGCTGACGACCCTGGGGTTCGACATCGCTGGCCTGGAACTGTATCTGCCGCTCGTGTGCGGCGCTCAGGTCGTTCTGGCGTCTCGCGAACAGGGACGGGACGGCCACCTGCTTGCCCGGATGATTGCCGCGAGCGCTATCACCGTCGCCCAGGCCACCCCGACGAGCTGGCGCATGCTGCTCGAAGCGGGATGGCAAGGCGCACCGGGGTTGGTCGTGCTGTGTGGCGGTGAAGCCTTGCCCGCAGACCTCGGCCAGCGGGTGGCGGAGCGGGTCAAGACGCTGTTCAACGTCTACGGTCCGACCGAAACGACGATCTGGTCGTCGGCCACACAAGTCCAGGCACAAGGGGCGGGTAGCGGTCAGGTCAGTATCGGCCGTCCTATCGCCAATACCAGGTTCTATCTGCTCGATGCCCAGGGCAGGCCTGTTCCTGTGGGCGTCGCCGCTGAGATCCATATTGGCGGTGCCGGGGTGGCCAGGGGCTACATGAACCGCGACGACCTCACTCGCGAACGGTTCCTGGACGATCCTTTCTGTGCCGAGGCCAAGGCGCGGATGTATCGCACCGGCGATATCGGTCGTTACCTGCCGGACGGGCGAATCGAGTACCTGGGACGCAACGATGGGCAGGTCAAGATCCGCGGCCTGCGCATCGAGCTGGGCGAAATCGAAACCGTGCTCGCCACCTGCCCGGGGGTGAGCGAGGCGGTGGTGATCGTGCGCGAAGACATGCCCGGCGAGAAGCGTCTGGTGGCGTATTACAGGGCGTCGGAGGACCGGGACTTGCCGACGGCCGACGCGCTGCGGGCCCTGGTGCTGGAGCAATTGCCCGACTACATGGTGCCCGTGGCCTATGTACGACTGGAGGCGATGCCGCAGACTCCCAACGGTAAGTTGGATCGCAAGGCCTTGCCGGCACCGGGTTCGGCTGCGATGGCCGATGATCAATACCAAGCGCCACAAGGGGATGTCGAACCGGTGCTGGCGCAGATCTGGCAGGAGCTGTTGGGCCTGGAGCGGGTCGGTCGTCAGGACCGGTTCTTCGAGTTGGGCGGGCATTCGCTGTTGGCAATGAGGCTGATCGCCCAGGTGCGTCAACGCCTGGGGGTGGAACTGGCGCTGGGCGAACTGTTTGCCCATTCGCAATTGAGCGCGTTGGCACAGGCCGTGGCTGGTTCGGGGCGCAGCACGCTACCACCGGTTGCGCCGGTTTCCCGTGATGAGCCGTTGCCGCTGTCCTTCGCTCAGCAGCGCCTGTTGTTCCTGACACGGATCGAAGGGGCCAGTTCGGCCTACCATCTGCCGGCGGCGCTACGCTTGACGGGGCAACTGGACCGCAACGCACTGTCGCGTGCCCTGGATCGAATCGTGGCGCGTCACGAAGCGTTGCGCACGACCTTCGTGCAACCAGCGGAACAACCGGCACAGCAATGTATCGGTGCGCCAGACAGTGGTTTAGCCTTGCGCACCGTGGACCTGTCGGACCATGGCGAGGCACAGGCACAACTGTGGACACTGATCGGGCAGGAAGCCGGCGAACCCTTCGATCTGGAACACGGCCCGCTGATTCGTGGGCAACTGATTCGCCTGGCGGAGCAGGAGCATGTGTTGCTGGTGACGATGCACCACATCGTCTCGGATGGCTGGTCGATGGGAGTTCTGACCCGGGAGTTGGCCGCGCTCTACGAAGCGTTCCGCAATGACCTGCCCGATCCGTTATCGGACCTTGCGGTGCAGTATGGCGACTATGCCGTCTGGCAGCGACGCTGGTTGAGCGGGGAAGTCCTCAAGCGCCAGGGCGCCTGGTGGCAAGCTGCGCTAGCCCAGGCTCCGGCCCTGTTGACACTGCCCACGGATCGTCCGCGGCCAGCACAGCAGAGCTATGCAGGGGCGAGCCTGCCGGTGATTTTCGATGAAGCGCTGACGGCGGATCTCAAGGCGTTGAGCCAGCGCCACGGCACGACGCTTTATATGACGGTATTGGCTGCCTGGGCTGCCGTGCTCGGCCGGCTCTCGGGGCAGGACATGGTCGTCATTGGCTCGCCGACGGCCAATCGCCAGCGCGCCGAGGTCGAGGAACTGATCGGGTTCTTCGTCAACACCCTGGCCGTGCCCATCGATGTGTCGGGGCGGCCAGATGTCGAGACGTTGCTGCAACGGGTGAAAACCCAGGCGCTGGCCGCCCAGGCCCACCAGGACCTGCCGTTCGAGCAGGTCGTGGAACTGGTCAAGCCGGTGCGCAGCCTGTCCCATAGCGCGGTGTTCCAGGCCATGTTGTCCTGGCAGAACACCGAGAGCGTCGAACTGATCTTGGGCGATCTGGTCCTGGAAGGGCTGGCTTGTGCGAAGCGAACGGCGAAGTTCGATGTTTCCCTCGACCTGGGGGAAGTCGGAGGCCGTATCCAGGGTTCGCTGGAGTACGCCACCGCGTTGTTCGACCAGACGACCATGGAGCGCTACCTCGGTTATCTGGAGCGCATGTTGCGGGCGATGGTGGCCGATGCCCGTGCCGTAGTCAGTGAAATCGTCTTGCCGGGCGATACCGAACGCCTGCAACTGGATGGCTTCAATGCCACGCAAGCGGAGTATCCGATTGAGCAGACCGTTCACGGCTTGTTCGAGGCCCAGGCAGAGCGGACGCCGAACGCACTGGCGGTGCTCCACCGCGGGCATCGCCTGACGTATGGTGAACTGAACGCACGGGCCAACCGCCTGGCCCATTACCTGCGCAAGCAGGGCGTACAGCCCGATTCGCGGGTGGCGATCTGCGTCGAGCGTGGTCTCGACATGGTCGTGGGCCTGCTGGCGATTCTCAAGGCCGGTGGTGGTTATGTGCCGCTGGATCCGGCCTATCCGGCGGATCGGATTGCCTACATGCTGCAAGACAGCGCCCCGGCGGCGGTGTTGGCCCAGGCGGCCACGGTTGGGTTGCTGGCCGGTGCCTCGATGCCGGTGATCGACCTGAGTAGCGGGCTA
>NZ_JAIWKS010000020.1 GCF_021271205.1 Pseudomonas uvaldensis | reverse complement strand
GGTGGAGGTGATCTGGCCGCCGCGGAAGGTCTGCGGCAGGGAGCGCCCATCGTCGGAACGCAGGATAGGCAGCACCGGCATCCACTCGCCGACCTTCAGTTCGGTCTTCGACACCTTGGCCTTCAGGGCGACGCCCAGGCGACCGAAGTCATCGGCCGGGCGACCATCGTCGTGCACTGGCAGCAACTGGGTGCCGGCCGTGCCTTTACCACCGTCGAGCTTGACCGAGTACAGGCCCAGCACGTCCACGCCGAAACCCACCGTGCCTTGGGTGAAGCCGGACTTGGCGTCGAGGATGAAACTCTGGGTCCATTCCTCGGCCTTGCCCTGGGCGTTGTTGGGGTTGGTGAAGTTGCGGTTGAAGTAGGCGTTGCGCAGGTTCAGCGTGGCTTTCGCATCCTCGACGAACCCCGACTCGGCGGCCAGAACGGGCAGGGCGGAGCCGGCAAGGGTGACGGCAATGAGACTGGGAAATAAGTGCTGTGTAGGTTTCATGGACGTTTCTCTAATTGTTGTAGGCGAAGCAAGTCGTTGCCGCGACCTCAGGTCGCAGACAGAACGGTGGATAACAGAGGCGCTGATCGAGAATCAGCCGGGCGCGGCGGGGCGTAGGGGCATGGCGTCGAACCTGTTGTTATTGGTTTTGTGCGAGGGATGGTGAAGGGCGGCCTGGGATCGGTTCAATTGCCGTTTGCGGGTTTTGGGCGATTATCGAACGGCAAAAATAATTGATGGATGCCGTGTCCCTGTGGAAGCAAGCTCCCACACAACTCTGTAGTAACCCAAACAAAAAGCCCACCTTTCGGTGGGCTTCGTGTTTTCAGAACATCGAATCAGAATAATTTCATCTTCGGCGCTTCTTCTTTCACCGGCTCGTTCTTACCCGTCTCGGCATTCCAGCCACCACCCAGTGCCTTGTACAGATTGACCTCACTGGTCAACTGCGCAAGGCGGTCGGTGATCAGCGATTGCTGGGCGCTGAACAGCTGGCGCTGGGCGTCGAGGAAGGTCAGGTTGCTGTCGACACCGATTCGGTAGCGACGCTCGGCCAGGCGGTAGTAGTCCTGGTTGGAGGCAACGTAAGCCGTCTGGGCCTGCAACTGTTCGTTATAGGTCCGACGTGCGGCCAGGCCGTCGGAGACTTCCTGGAACGCCGTTTGAATGGCCTTCTCGTAGTTGGCAACGTTGATGTCTTTCTGGATCTTGGCGTAGTCCAGGCTCGCCCGCAGACTGCCGGCGTTGAAGATCGGCAGGTTGATCTGCGGTGCGAAGGTCCAGGTGCCCGAGCCGCCCTTGAACAGGCCGGACAGGTCCGGGCTCAGTGTGCCGGCGTTGGCCGTCAGGCTGATACTCGGGAAGAACGCAGCCCGCGCGGCGCCGATGTTGGCGTTGGCGGCCAGCAGGTTGCGTTCGGCCTGGAGAATATCGGGACGACGTTGCAGCAGGTCCGACGGCAACCCGGCCGGCACTTCGCTGAGCAGATCATCGCTGAGCGGTTGCGTGTTCAGGTTCGCCGGCAGGCCGGTGCCCAGCAGCAGGGTCAAGCTGTTTTCGTCCTGGGCCACCTGGCGCGTATAGCGGGCCAGTTGAACGCGGGCGTTTTCCACCGCCGTGCGGGCCTGGCTCAGGTCGAGTGCCGACGCAACGCCGACATCGGCGCTGCGGGTGGTCAGCTTGAGGCTTTGCTCGTAGGTCGCCAGGGTTTCCTGGGTCAACTTGAGCAGTTCCTTGTCGGCCTGCCAGGTCAAGTAGGCGTTGGCAACACTCGCCACCAGGCTGATCTGGGTGCTGCGCCGTGCTTCTTCGGTGGCGAAGTAGCTTTGCAGCGCTTGTTCGCTCAGGCTGCGGACCCGACCGAACAGGTCCAGCTCATAGGCGCTGATGCCCAGGGTGGCCGAGTAGGAACTGCTGATAGCCGCTTCGCCGGTCTGCGAGGCACGGGCCGGCAAGCGTTGGCGGCTGCCGGCACCGGTGGCCGAGACCGCCGGGAACAGGTCCGCCCGCTGGATGCGGTATTGCGCGGCGTAGGCGTCGATGTTCAGCGCCGCGACCCGCAGGTCGCGGTTGTTTTCCAGGGCCACCTGGATCAACTGCTGCAGCGCCGGATCATGGAAGAACTGTTTCCAACCTTGTTCCGCGGCAGCCTGGTTGGCCGCTTTGGCTGGCTCGTAGGCCGGCCCTTGCGGGTACTGCGCCGCGACCGGTGCTTCGGGCCGCTGATAATCGGGGATCAGCGAGCAACCGCTGAGCACGACGGCGGCGATGGTCAGGGAAAGTAGCGACTTGCTCATTGGCCAGCCTCTTTGGAAGTTTCAGGAGTGTCGTTGTGGTCGGCATTTTTGCGACGGCCTATCGACGACACGGACACGAAGAACAAGGGTACCCAGAAGATCGCCAGCACGGTGGCGGTGATCATACCGCCGATCACACCCGTACCGATGGCATGCTGGCTGCCCGAGCCGGCACCGGTGGAAATCGCCAACGGAACCACGCCGAGCACGAACGCCAGGGACGTCATGATGATGGGCCGCAGACGCATCCTGCAAGCTTCGATGGCTGCATCCATGAGGCTGCGCCCCTGTTCGTGAAGTTCCTTGGCGAATTCCACGATGAGGATGGCGTTTTTCGCCGCCAGGCCAATGGTTGTCAGCAGGCCGACCTGGAAATACACGTCGTTGGACAAACCACGCAGGCTGGTCGCCAACAGAGCACCGATGATCCCCAGCGGCACTACAAGCATGACCGCGATCGGAATCGACCAGCTTTCATACAGCGCCGCCAGGCACAGGAACACCATCAGCAGCGACAACGCATACAGCGCGGGAGCCTGGGAGCCCGACAGACGTTCCTCGTAAGACAGCCCGGTCCAGGAAATACCGACACCGGCCGGCAGCTTCTTGGCGATGGCTTCGACTTCGGCCATGGCTTCACCGGTGGAGTAGCCCGGTGCCGGAGTACCGAGGATTTCCATCGCTTCCACACCGTTGTAGCGGGCCAGCTTCGGCGAGCCGTAGATCCATTCACCCTTGGCGAATGCACTGAACGGCACCATGGTTCCGGCGCTGTTGCGTACGTACCATTTCTGCAGGTCTTCGGGGCTCATGCGAGCGTTCGGCTGGCCCTGCACGTACACCTTCTTCACTCGACCGCGGTCGATGAAGTCGTTGACGTAGCTACTGCCCAGGGCAATCGACAGGGTGCTATTGATGTCCGAAATGGTCACGCCCAGGGCGCTGGCTTTTTCGTCATCGATTTCCAGTTGATATTGCGGCTCATCGTTCAGGCCGTTCGGACGAACCTGAGCCAGCACCTTGCTCTGGGCCGCCATGCCCAGGAACTGATTGCGTGCTTCCATCAACTTGTTGTGGCCGATGCCGGCGCGGTCCTGCAGGAACACGTCGAAACCGGTGGCGTTACCCAGCTCCATCACCGCCGGCGGGGCGAAGGCGAACACCATCGCGTCGCGGAAGGTGAAGAAGTGCTGCTGTGCACGGGCCGAGATCTTGAACACGGTGTTGTCGGCGTTCCGCTCCTCCCACGGCTTGAGCATGATGAACGCCATGCCCGAGCTCTGGCCACGGCCGGCGAAGTTGAAGCCGGTCACGGTGAACACCGAGGCCACGCCATCGCCTTCGCCGCCGTCCTTGCCCGGACGCAGCAGGAACTCACGCATCTTGTCCACCACCACCTGGGTGCGCTCGGCACTGGAGCCCGCCGGGGTTTGTACCTGGGCAAACAGCACGCCCTGGTCTTCTTCCGGCAGGAACGCCGTCGGGATGCGAGTGAACAGCCAGACCATGCCGACCACGATGATGATATAGGCCAGCAGGTAGGGTGCCTTGTGCCGGAGTATGTTACCCACGCCGCGTTCGTAGCTTCTGACGCCACGGTCGAAGGTGCGGTTGAACCAGCCGAAGAAGCCGCGTTTCGGCGTGCCATGTTCCCCTTTCGGAATCGCCTTGAGCATGGTGGCGCACAAGGCTGGAGTGAAGATCAGCGCTACCAGCACCGACAGGGCCATGGCCGAGACGATGGTGATGGAGAACTGTTTGTAGATCACCCCGGTGGAGCCGCCGAAGAACGCCATCGGCAACAGCACCGCCGAGAGCACCAGGGCAATACCCACCAGGGCACCCTGGATCTGGCCCATGGATTTCTTGGTGGCTTCCTTGGGTGACAGGCCTTCTTCGCTCATCACCCGCTCGACGTTTTCCACCACGACGATGGCGTCGTCCACCAGCAAGCCGATGGCGAGTACCATGCCGAACATGGTCAAGGTGTTGATGCTGAAACCGAATGCCGCAAGGATCCCGAAGGTGCCCAGCAATACCACCGGCACGGTCATCGTGGTGATGATGGTAGCGCGGAAGTTCTGCAGGAACAGGAACATCACCAGGAACACCAGCACGACCGCTTCGACCAGGGTTTCCACCACACCCTTGATCGATTCGCTCACCACCGGTGTGGTGTCATAGGGGAACACCACTTCCATGCCTGGCGGGAAGAACGGCTTGAGGTCGTCGACCGTCTTGCGCAGGGCCTTGGCCGTGTCGAGGGCATTGGCACCGGTGGCCAGTCGCACCGCCAGACCCGAGGCCGGAGCACCGTTGAACTGGGCGTTGATGCTGTAGTTCTCGCCACCCAGGGCTACGTCGGCGACGTCACCGACGCGCACCTGCGAGCCATCCGGGTTGACCTTGAGCAGGATCGCCTTGAACTGCTCGGCGGTCTGCAGGCGGGTCTTGCCGATGATGGTGGCGTTCAACTGCTGGCCCGGCACGGCGGGCAGGCCGCCGAGCTGGCCGGACGAGACCTGGACGTTCTGCGCGGAGATGGCGGCGCTCACGTCAGCCGGTGTCAGGCTGTAGTTGTTCAGCTTGGCCGGGTCGAGCCAGATCCGCATCGCATACTGGGCGCCGAAGACCTGGAAGTCACCGACACCAGAGGTGCGCGAGATCGGGTCCTGCATGTTCGACACGATGTAGTTGGAAAGGTCTTCCCGGGTCATGGTGCCGTCGCGCGACACCACACCGATCACCATCAGGAAGTTCCTCACCGACTTGGTCACGCGGATACCTTGTTGCTGCACCTCTTGCGGCAGCAGCGGGGTCGCCAGGTTCAGCTTGTTCTGAACCTGGACCTGCGCGGTGTCGGAGTTGGTGCCCTGCTCGAAGGTCGCGGTAATGGTCATGCTGCCGTCGGAGTTACTTTCCGAGGAGACGTAGCGCAGGTTGTCGATACCGTTGAGCTGCTGTTCGATGACCTGCACCACCGTGTCCTGCACGGTCTGTGCGGACGCGCCCGGGTAGGTCACCTGGATCGCAATGGCCGGTGGCGCGATGCTCGGGTACTGGTTGATCGGCAACTTGAGGATCGATAGAGCCCCGACCAGCATGATCACCAGGGCGATCACCCAGGCGAAGATCGGACGGTCGATAAAGAATTTCGACATGGTTTACTCCCCTTTGCCGCCGGCTGCTTTATCAGCTGCCTGGGCGGGGGCCGGGTTCTTGGTGCCCACATTGGTGGCTTCGGTGGCCTTGACTTCCACCCCAGGCCGTACGTACTGCAACCCTTCGGTAATCACGCGATCGCCGGCCTTGAGCCCGTCTTCGATCAGCCATTGGTTGCCGACGGTGCGGCTGGCCTTGAGCTGGCGCAGTTCGACCTTGTTGTCCGCACCCACCACCAGTGCGGTCGGCATGCCCTTGAGGTCGCGGGTCACGCCTTGCTGTGGCGCGAGGATGGCCGCGCTGTTTACGCCCGCTTGCAATTGCGCGTGAACGAACATGCCCGGCAGCAGGGTGTGGTCCGGATTGGGGAACACGGCGCGCAAGGTGACGGAACCGGTGGTCTGGTCGACCGATACCTCCGAGAACTCCAGCTTGCCCTCATGGGCGTACTGGCTGCCGTCTTCCAGGATCAGTTTGACCATGGCCGCATTGTCGCCGGCCTTCTGCAACCGGCCACTTTCCAGCTCGCGGCGCAGTTGCAGCAGTTCGACCGAGCTCTGGGTTACGTCGACATAGATCGGGTCCAGTTGCTGGATGGTTGCCATCGCTTCTGTCTGGCCGTTGCTGACCAGTGCGCCCTCGGTCACCGTGGAGCGGCCGATGCGGCCGGAAATCGGCGCATAGACCTTGGTGTAGCGCACGTTGATCTGGGCGGTTTGCAGGTTGGCTTCCGACTCGAGGCGGTTGGCCACTGCGGTGTCGTATTCCTGGCGGCTGACGGCTTGCTCATCCACCAATTGCTTGTAGCGATCGGCAATCGACTTGGTGGAGCGCAGGTTGGCCTCGGCGCTCTTGAGGGTGGCTTCGTACACGGCCGGGTCGATCTGGTACAGCTGCTGACCGGCCTTGACGTCGGCGCCTTCCTTGAACAGGCGCTTGAGGATGATGCCGTTGACCTGCGGGCGAACCTCCGCGACGCGGAATGCGCTGGTACGTCCCGGAAGTTCGGACGTCAGGGTAAAGGGCTGGGTCTTGAGAGTGACGACGCCGACCTGAGGAGGTGGTGCGGCAGGGGCCGCTTCTTCCTTTTTGCATCCGCTGAGCAGCGATGCCAGGGCGATGGCGGTAACCAGAGCGGTAACAGCTGGCTTGAATTGCATGGAAATCCTCGGGTCAGGCGCGCAACAGCGCACTCGAAAGGTGGAAGGTTAAAAAGGAGCATTATTCAATTAGTAGGTTGCTAAGAAATATACTTACGTACACGGTTGTTTGTAAACAGCCAAATTGCGTACCATCCGGTATTACAAAAGCCTGACAAAGGCCTTACAGACCGAAGGCGCACCGATGGGCGGTCGCGTCCCTTTCGCTCAGCTGACCTTTACATATTGCTGACGCATCCTGATTCGAGGTGTTTACTGCCATGGTCCGCCGTACCAAAGAGGAAGCCCTGGAGACTCGCAGCCAGATACTCGAAGCCGCCGAAAAGGCCTTTTTCGAGCGGGGCGTGGCGCGCACGACGCTGGCTGACATCGCGACGCTGGCCGGTGTGACGCGCGGGGCTATCTATTGGCATTTCAGCAACAAGGCGGATCTGCTCCAGGCCATGCTCGATACCCTGCACGAGCCGCTGGACGACTTGGCCCGGGCCAGTGAGAGCGAAGAGGAGCTTGATCCATTGGGCTGTACCCGCAAGCTGCTGGTGCAACTGTTCCACCAGGTTGCCGAGGATCCCAAGACGCGACGCATTAATGAGATTTTGTTCCATAAGTGTGAATTCACCGATGAAATGTGCGACCTTCGTCAACAGCGGCGCCAGGTCAGCCTCGATTGCAATGTGCGAATCGCCCTGTCATTGCGCAATGCGATGAATCGCGGCCAATTACCCGATGACCTGGATCCTGAAAGGGCGGCGGTGGCTATTCATGCCTACATCGACGGCATTCTGTACCAGTGGCTATTGGCTCCTGACAGCTTCGCTCTGGCCGAGGAGGCTGAGCGCTGGGTCGATATCGGGCTGGACATGCTGCGCCTGAGCCCAGGCCTGCGCAAATGAAACAAAATGCTTAATTGCATCGTTTTATGTCAACGTTTATCGGTGGGACCTGAGCCGTGCTTGATTCTGAAGGCTACGTTATAGATCAACCGTAGCCAGGTTTACAGCGACAGCGCGCAAGGCGCTGCCGGATGGGGAATTATGCGGAGGGTGGCTATTCGACGATCAGTCGAACGGTGTAGTTGAATGGCGGTTCAAGCATTTTCTGAGCGATTTCCGATCGGCAGGTGTAATTGCCATTACCGGTATAAGCCGTTTCGCTTTTCCTGTCCGGTCTGTAGCTGGGCTCCAGAACGCCAAAGCCGATGGGCGCTTCAAATCGGGTTTTCATCTGACAGCCAAAGTTGATGTTGCCCAGTTGATAGGAAACCACTAGTTCGATGGGCTGGATCTTTCTCAGTGACGGTTGCCAGCCAGCGGCGGGGTAAGTGAATTTTCGATTATGGACGAATTGAAAATCCCGGGTGGTTTTGGCGGGAACGTCATAAAGATCGAGTGTTACGTCCGGGTGCACTGGCAGCTCGCTTAAAATATTTATCATCTCCAGGGTGTCGGAGGTGTTGTTCACGACCTCCACTGTGATGCGGGTACTGGCCATGCTGTTGGCAACCATGGCGGGGCCCAGGAGCAGGGCAAGGATGAAACTTTTCAGAATGTTCATAGTGCGTTGTCTCTTGTGAATGCAGGGCTCGCTGGCGCCTGCACGAGTTTATGCATATTTAATAATTAATGAGGGTGCTCGGGTGAGCGCTATATCTGCAGGTAAATAGTTTGATGTTCGATGGTTAAATCCATTTAATGGTCGGGCTTTTATTATTAGCGCTGCCGGATAATTGAATCCAGAGGGGCGTGGAGTTGTGTTGTTATTTGATATTTCGAGGTCGGCTGGTTGTTCTTTAAGTTGGCCGGCATAAAAAAGCCCCGGCTCTTTCGAGGCGGGGCTTTGGATAAAGCGATTTACGGATTTACATGACGGGATAATCGATATAACCCACCGGACCTTTTCCGTAGAACGTTTCCGGACGAGGCTCGTTCAAGGGGGCGTCGGCTTTCAAGCGGGCCGGCAGGTCCGGGTTGGCAATGAACGGAACCCCGAAGGCAACGGCGTCTGCCTTGCCTTGCGCCAGCCAGGCATTGGCGCTGTCCTTGGTGAAGCGTTCGTTGGCGATGTACGGGCCGCCGAAAGCTTGCTTGAGCTGCGGGCCGATGCTGTCGTCGCCTTCTTTTTCGCGGGAGCAGATGAACGCGATGCCGCGTTTGCCCAGTTCGCGGGCTACGTAGCTGAAGGTTTCCAGACGGTTTTCGTCGCCCATGTCATGGGAGTCGGCACGTGGCGCGAGGTGCACGCCGACACGGCCGGCTCCCCAGACTTCGATGGCGGCGTCGGTCACTTCCAGCAGCAGGCGGGCACGGTTTTCCAGGGAACCCCCATAATTGTCGGTGCGCTGGTTGGTGCTGCTTTGCAGGAATTGATCCAGCAGGTAGCCGTTGGCGCCGTGGATCTCCACACCGTCGAAACCGGCGGCCTTGGCATTTTCGGCGCCGACGCGGTAGGCATCGACGATGTCGGCGATTTCAGCGGTTTCCAGGGCACGTGGCGTCGGATAGTCGGCCAGCGGACGCACCAGGCTGACGTGGCCCTTGGGCTGGATGGCGCTTGGCGCCACCGGGGTTTCACCGTTCAGGTACGACGGATGGGAAATGCGGCCTACGTGCCACAGCTGCAGGAAGATCTTGCCGCCGGCGCCGTGGATCGCCTTGGTCACGTTGGCCCAGCCGCGTACCTGGTCGTTGGACCAGATGCCGGGAGTATCCGGGTAGCCCACGCCCATTGGCGTGACGGAGGTCGCTTCGCTGAGGATCAGGCCGGCGGAGGCGCGTTGCACGTAATACTCGGCCATCAGCGCGTTGGGCACGCGGCCTGCGTCGGCGCGGCAGCGGGTGAGCGGGGCCATGATGATGCGGTTTTTCAGTTCGATATCGCCGAGTTTGATCGGATCGAAAATAGTCGCCATGAATTACAACCTCGTCTGTGTAGGGTAAGAATCAGTGAGTAGCGGGTGCCTGGCCGGCGTCGCCGCCCAGGGGAACGGCAGCAGGCCCGGGATGAGAAGTGAGAGGGGCATGGCGGGGCCTTTGGGTCAGAGCTCTTGGCTCATTTGCTTGAGGAACTGCTGGATCACTTCCTCGTTGCGTTTGAAGAAGTGCCATTGACCGACCTTCTGGCTAGTAATCAGCCCCGCCCGTTGCAACACCGCCAGATGAGCCGACACGGTGGACTGCGACAGGCCGCAGCGTTGGTCGATCTGTCCGGCGCAGATGCCGAATTCATGGTTATGCAACTGTTCGGGGAACTGGACCTTGGGGTCTTTGAGCCAGTTGAGGATGTCTCGCCGTACTGGGTGTGCCAGGGCTTTTATTATTTCGTCGAGGTCGAGGGTCATGTGGGCAGCTCGTGGGTAAAACGCTATATCGCGATGAGGCGAACCATAAATCGTTACTTCGCGATATACCAATATGTATTTGATCTGAGCACCCAACGAATCGCTATATCGGGTTATAACGATACGAGGCTGGCAATGCTAAGCTGCCGCTCATGAACTATCTCGCGCACCTGCACCTCGGCGGCACCGGCCGGGAAGAACTGCTCGGCAGCCTCTACGGCGATTTCGTCAAGGGGCCGCTGCAAGGGTTGTATGACCCACGGATCGAAGCGGCGATTGCCTTGCATCGGCGCATCGACCTGTACACCGACCGCCACCCTCTGGTGGACATTGCCCTGTCGCGGTTTTCCACGGTACGGCGACGCTATGCGGGCATCGTGCTCGATGTTTTCTTCGATCATTGCCTGGCGCGGGATTGGGCGCTGTACGGCGAAGGGCTGCTACCGGACTTTACGTCCCGGGTGTACCGGGTACTCGCTGCCGAACCGCAACTGCCGGGGCGTCTGGCGCAAATAGCGCCTTATATGGCGGCGGATGACTGGCTGGGTTCTTATCAGGATTTCGACGTGCTCGGGCAGGTATTGCGGGGAGTCTCCCGGCGCTTGTCTCGCCCTGAAGAGCTGGCCGGGGCGATGGAGGAGTTGACCCGGCTCTATGAACCGTTGAGCGACGATTTCCAGCTGTTTTATCCACAGCTCCAGGATTTCGCCCGAACCCCTCCAACACTGCCGAACTGAAATTGTGGGAGCGGGCTTGCTCGCGAAAGCGATGGTTCAGCCAACATCAATGCTGAACTTAAAGCCGTCTTCGCGCGCAAGCCCGCTCCCACAGGGACTCCATCCCATGTATATCCGTGTCAAGCCGCGATGGCGGGGCGCATCGGAGCCTGTTGTTTTTCCGGGATCTCGCCAAACAACGCCCTATGCACCGCCTGCTGCGCCTGGAACGCCAGGGCCGCACGTTCCTGGCCCTGGCAGGCGATGGGTTGCAGCAGGTAGATGTGCACGTCACCCCGGTCGTTGGCGAACAGGCGCATCAGGTGCGACAGCAAGTCGTCATCACCAATGAACGGTGCCAGGGCATCCGGTTCGCCGTTGCGCAGGTAACGGATCGCCACAGGTTGCAATGCGACATCGGCGTCTATGGCTGCCGACAACAGGCGACCATGAAAGGTACGCAACGAGCGACCATCGGTGGTAGTGCCTTCCGGGAACATCAACAACGGGTGGGTCTGTTCCAGATGGCGGGTCATCTGCTTGCGGATCAACTGGCTGTCGCCCGAGCCGCGGCGGATGAACAGACTGCCGGCTTTTGCCGCCAGCCAGCCGGCCACGGGCCAGGTGCGCACTTCGGCTTTGGACAGGAACGACAGCGGGGTGAGCATGCCCAACAGCGGGATGTCGGTCCAGGACACATGATTGCTGACCCACAACATCGGCTGTTGCGGCAACTGCCCGTGGACAGTCACGGAAAAGGGCAGGGCATGGCTCAGCCGTGCCATGAAAAAGCGTGACCAGCGCTGACGGCGCGCCATGGAGTGGGCGAGCCCCAGGCGTTCGAACAGACCGAATACGCTGGCCATGGCCAGGCCCAGCGTGACCACCAGCAGCACCCGCGCGATGCGCACGTACACCCTGAGCCGGCTCATCAAACCGCCGCCTTGAAGTGGCGGGCGTAGCGTGGGCAGAGGTTATCGCGCTTGAGCAGGATAAACACGTCGGCGACCTGGAATTCCTCATCCCAGCACGGCTCGCCGCAAATCTTCGCGCCCAGGCGCATGTAGGCCTTGAGCAGCGGTGGCATCTCGGCAATCACGTTGGACGGTACGTCCAGGGTTGGCAGGGGTTTCTTCGGTACGGCCTGAAGGTATTCGTTGCACAAGTAACGCTCGCGCAGGCGCTGCATGATCGCCTGGGCCTGGACGCCGCCGTCCTGCATCGGAATGCTCGCGCAGCCCATCAGGTAGCTGTAGCCGCCCTCGTTCAGAACCTCGGCCAGTTCGCCCCACAACACGGCGATGGTGCCGCCGTTGCGGTAGGCCGGGTCGACACAGGTGCGGCCGATTTCAAGGATCGGCCCCTGGAGATGGACCAGGCCATGGAGGTTGAATTCCTCTTCGCTGTAGAAGCGGCCCAGGCTGCTGGCGGCCTGGTGGTCGAGCAAGCGAGTGGTCGCCACGAGGCGGCCGCTGTTCAGGTCGCGTACGCCGATGTGGGCGCAGTGAACATCGTAGTCATCCATGTCCAGACCCATTTCCGCGCCCTTGAGCCTGGCATTGAATTCGCCGCTGAAGACCCTGAAGCGCAGGGCCTGGGCTTCCTGCAATGCCTGTGTGCCAATCAGGCGTTCGGCTTGCAGACGGCGTTCATTGCCGGTGTCGCTGATGCGGGCGATCTGAGTCATAGCGAATCTCCGTGCGGGCTGTTCAGTTGCAGCCAGTCGACTTTCTTTATGCAGCCATGTTGTGCAAAGTCAGGCTAAGTAGCCCCGGTGTCATCGCCATGAAGCTTTGGTGATGCTTATATGACAGCCCTTCAGGAGCCCTCCCATGCCTTGGCACTCTCTGATCGAACGTGGCGAGCGAATGACTGCTCATCCGGACCTGGCCGAGGGGTACGCGGCGTTGCTGCAGCGTCTGGGGGCGGTCACCCCGTTCGAGCTGGCGGTCGCCGGCGGTCGGTTGATGGCCACACCGGGATTGGCCTTTCTGGTGGGTTACCAGGCAGCGTTGCGTGCACTCTGGCCCAGTGCGCCTCATAGCCTCGGCGCCTTGTGTGCCACTGAACAGCGCAGCCTGCGGCCGGCGGACATGCAGACCCGTCTGAGCGACCTGCGCCTGAGCGGACGCAAGGATTTCGTCACCGCCGGGAATGCCGCCGAATGGCTGCTGATCGCCGCTCGCTGCGAAGTACCCGATGAAAGACCGCGACTGAGTCTGGCGGTGGTCTATGCCGGCGAGCCCGGCGTGACCCTGGAAAAATTACCGTCCATGGCCTTGATGCCGGACATCGGCCACGGCCGGGTCGTACTCGACAGCGCGCCCTGTGAGTTGCTTGCGGGGGACGGTTGGGATGCCTACGTCAAACCGTTCCGCACTCTGGAAGACCTGTATGTGCTCAGCGCCATGGTCGCCTGGCTGTATGGTGTGGGGCAGGACTGTGAGTGGCCCCAGGGGTTGCAGTTGCGCCTGCTGGGGTTGCTGGCGGGGTGTGCGGAAGTGAGCCGCCATAACCCGTCGACGGCCGCCGGGCATGTGCTGCTGGGTGGGCTGTTCGCGCAATTCAAGGGACTGGATGATGAACTCAACGGCGCGCTGGCCGCCGGGCCCGATTCATGGCGCGAGATGTGGATGCGGGATAAGGCGGTGATGGACATGGCGGCGGGCGCACGGGCCAAGCGGTTGGCCAGGGCTTTGGGTAGCACCTGACTCCCACAGAAAAACATCCCGATTTCCAAACTGTCATAAAGTCGGATTAGGCTCCCAGGGTTCACTCCTGCGAGCCCCAACGCATGTCCAAAGGCTGGTTGCTGATCCCGCTCCTGCTGCTCAACCTGAACGTCCACGCCGAAGACTGGCCCGGCGAGCAATGGCCGACCGGCCCGGTTCCCACCGGCCCAGCCATCGAAGCCCTGGAGCAATACGCCTTTCCTCCTCGGAACGACACCACTCGCGAAGGTATTCGCACCGACGCATTGCTGGTCCTCCAGAATGGCCGACTCGTCTACGAACGTTATGCCGGTCCCACCCGCGCCGACACTCCGCACCTGACCTGGTCCATCAGTAAAAGCCTGCTGGCGACCGTATTCGGTGTGGCCTATGGGGAAAAGCGGTTCGGCCTGAAAGACCCAGCCGCCAAGTACTACCCGGCACTGGGCAAGCACCCGGACGTGACCCTCGCCGACCTTTTCCACTGGGCCTCAGGCCTGGACTGGCAGGAAGACTACGAATACGCGCCACTCAACTCTTCCGTGGTCGCGATGCTCTATACCCGCGGTCGTCGCGACATGGCGGTGTTTACCGCGCAACACGACAGCTACAGCCCAGCGGGCCAGGTGTTTCGTTATTCCAGCGGCGACAGCAACCTGTTGGCGGCCGCGCTGAAAAATATTGTCGGTCCGGCACGCTATCCCGATTACCCATGGACGGCGTTGTTCGAACCGTTGGGCATTCGTCACGCCACTTGGGAAACCGATGCCAGCGGCACCTTCGTCGGCTCTTCCTATGCTTACCTCACTGCTCGGGATCTGGCGCGGATCGGGTTGCTGATGCTGCGTGACGGTCGTTGGGGCGAGCGGCAACTGATTCCCCAGGAGTGGATCGCGTTCAATCGCGAGCCCTTCGCCCGTTTCCAGGCCGGTCAGGACGAAGCCGTGCCGGGCGGGCATTGGTGGCTTAACCGCGCCGCCGACCCGACCATCCGCCCCTGGCCCGATGCGCCATCGGATACCTACGCCGCGTTGGGGCACTGGGGTCAGGCGCTGTACATCGTTCCCAGTACCGGTTTAGTCATTGTGCGTTACGGCGACGACCGCGACGGCCGCTATCGACATAACGAGCTGCTCAAGCGAGCCATGGCGGCGTTTGCCGGGGCGGTGCAGCCGTGAAGCGCAAGGTTTTTGTCGTTTTGACGCTGGCGCTGCTCGGGGCGTTGCTCGTCTGGGTCTGGCGCGAACGGGTGGCGCTAGGCGCCTTTCCCGACATCATCAGTGCCTACACCGCCAAGGAATACTGCTCGTGCCGCTACGTGATGCAGCAACCCGCCGACTATTGCCGGGGCTATGTGAAGCAGTCGGTGCCTATTAGCGATTTTCTCGAAACCCCCGAAGCCAAGCGCATCACCGTCGCCGGGTTGGGCCGCAGCAACAGCGCACGGTGGATGGGAGAACGGCAGGGGTGCCAGCTGGAACCTTCTATGGAAGAGTAACTTGTGGGAGCAAGTTGCCCCCCAGGTTGCTCTTACAGATTGTTTCCACAGGTTGATCCCACGGAAGGTTCCCACAAGACAGTTTGCAAGCGCCCTCGGCCCGGTTAAGGTTCGCCACAGGTTTATTTGCCCCCGAGTGTGTATGTCCAAGCGGTTTCTTTCCCTCGCTGTCGCAACCTTGCTGCTGGCCGGCGCCGCGCTGCCGGCCCGGGCCGATTGGTACCTGGACGGCGAGTCGTCGCGGCTGTCGTTCATCAGCAGCAAGAACGGCAATGTGTCAGAAGTCCAGCGTTTCCTCGTGCTGCACGGTCAGGTCCAGCCCAAGGGCACGGCCCGGCTGGAAGTGGAGCTGGAGTCGATCAACAGCGGTATCCCCTTGCGGGACGAGCGCATGCGCGCCGAACTGTTCGATATCAAGCAATTTCCCGAAGCCACGGTCACCGCACAGATTGATCTTTTGCCAATCCAGGACTTGGCCAACGGCGCGCAATTGGAGCTGCGTCTACCGCTGACGGTGGAACTGCACGGCAAACAGCACGAATACAACGTCGAATTGCTGGCGACACGCCTGGACGAACGACGCTTCCAAGTGGTGACCCTGGAGCCGGTGGTGCTCAATGCTGCGGATTTCGACCTGGTACCGGGGCTCGAGACGTTGCGCAAAATGGCCGGGCTTTCGGCCATCAGCCTGTCGGTGCCGGTGAGCGCGGTGCTGATTTTCACGGCGCGCTGACATGAGCGGCCCGGTATTTCCCTGGCGTGAAGGCAACAAGTTCGAGCTGCTGGTCGACGGCCCGCAATTCTTCCCGCGCATGCTCGTCGAAATCGCCCGGGCCCGGGAGCAAGTCGAACTGGAGCTGTACCTGGTGGAGGCTGGAGCCTGCGCCGAGGCGATGGTCCAGGCGCTCGTTCAGGCGGCCGAACGTGGCGTGCGAGTGCGTTGTTTGTTCGATGACTATGGCAGCCTGGCGTTTACCCTGGGCTTGCGTAACCGGTTGATCGACGCCGGTGTGGAACTGCGTTTCTATAACCGCCTGAGCTGGCGCCGTTGGGTGCGCAATTTCTACCGCGACCACCGCAAGCTCCTGTTGGTGGACCAGCGCCTGGCGGTGGTCGGCGGCACCGGCGTGACCGATGAATTCTGGAACCCCCTCGACAACCGCAGCGAGTGGCACGAGGTCATGGTGGAAATTGTCGGGCCGTTGGTGCTGGACTGGCAGTTGCTGTTCGATCGCCAGTGGAACGCCAACCGTCATCGTCGCGCCTGGAAGCCGGCGTCCAACTTCGGGCTGCCGCGCTTGCCCCGCGTGCCACCGGTGGGGGAGGGCACGGGCCGGGTGGCATATGCCGACGCCCGCCAGCATCGCGATATCCTGCAATCGCTGTCCCGGGCGCTGAACAGCGGGCAGAAGCGAATCTGGATGGCGACGCCCTATTTCCTGCCAACCTGGAACGTGCGCCGTTCCTTGCGCAAGGCCGCGGCCCGGGGCATCGACGTACGCTTGCTGCTCACCGGGCCGCGCACCGATCACCCGTCAGTGCGTTATGCCGGGCACCGTTATTACCCACGCCTGCTCAGGGCCGGGGTGAAAATCTTCGAATACCAGCCATGTTTCCTGCATTTGAAAATGGTGCTGGTGGATGACTGGGTCAGTATCGGTTCCTGCAATTTTGATCACTGGAACCTGCGTTTCAATCTGGAAGCCAACCTGGAAGCCCTCGACCCGGCGCTCAGCGCAGCGGTGGCGGCGAGTTTCGAACAGGACTTTGCCCAAAGCCAGCAAGTCAGCCTCGACGCCTGGCGGCGCCGGCCGCTGTGGAAGCGGATCAAGCAGCGGTTGTGGGGGTTGGTGGATCGGCTGGTGGTGAATCTGCTGGATCGGCGCGGCTGACGACGCACCGCGAATCCAATGTGGGAGCGGGCTTGCTCGCGAAGGCGGCGTATCAGTCAACCGTTCAGTGGCCTGACGCACCGTTTTCGCGAGCAAGCCCGCTCCCACAGGAAGTGACGTTGCTTGTGGATCAGAGCAACTCAAAGCTCTGCTGCTTCACATCCTGGGAATCCAGGCCGATCTGTACGTTGAACTTGCCCGGTTCCGCGGCGTACTTGAGCTGGGCGTTGTAGAACTTCAGGTCGTCTTCCGTGATGGTGAAGTGAATGACCTTCTTCTCGCCAGCCTTGAGCATCACCTTCTGGAAGTTCTTCAGTTCCTTGACCGGGCGGATGATCGAGCCGGTCACGTCCTGGATGTACAGCTGAACCACGGTTTCGCCATCGCGCTTACCGGTGTTCTCCACGGTCACGCTGGCGTCGAGCTTGCCGCTCTTGTTCAGCGTGGTGGACGACAGGGCCATGTCCGACAGCTCGAACTCGGTGTAGCTCAGGCCATAGCCGAACGGGTACAGCGGGCCGGTGGTGTCATCGAAGTATTGCGAGGTGTAGTTACCCGGCTTGCCCGGTGTGAACGGACGGCCAATGCTCAGGTGGTTGTAGTAGGTCGGAATCTGCCCCACCGAGCGTGGGAAGGTAATCGGCAGCTTGCCCGACGGGTTGTAGTCGCCGAACAGCACGTCGGCGATGGCGTTGCCGCCTTCGGTGCCGCTGAACCAGGTTTCCAGGATCGCATCGGCCTGCTGCTTCTCTTCCAGCAGCGACAGCGGACGGCCGTTCATCAGCACCAGCACCAGGGGCTTGCCGGTAGCCTTCAGCGCCTTGATCAGCTCGCGCTGGCTGGCGGGGATGCTCAGTTCGGTCCGGCTCGACGATTCATGGGACATGCCACGGGACTCGCCCACCGCAGCCACCACCACATCGGCATTCCTGGCGGCTTTCACCGCTTCGTCGATCAATACCTGGGCCGGGCGCGGATCATCCACCACTTCCGGGGCGTCGAAGTTGAGGAAGTTCAGGTAGTCGAGGACCTTCTTGTCGCCAGTGATGTTGGCGCCACGGGCATAGATCAACTTCGACTCACCGCCCAAGGCACGGGCCATGCCGTCGAACACCGTGACCGACTGCGCCGGCCGGCCGGCGGCGGCCCAACTGCCCATCATGTCGATGGGGGCCTTGGCCAGCGGGCCGACCAGGGCGATCCGGGCGCTTTTCTTCAACGGCAGGGTCTGGTTGCGGTTCTCCAGCAGGACCAGGCTGCGACGTGCCACGTCACGGGCATCGGCGCGGTGCAGGCGACTTTCGGCGTAGGTGTCGGCCGGATCGTCTTCGGCCTTGCCGATACGCAGGTACGGGTCCTTGAACAGGCCCATGTCGTATTTGGCGACGAGCACTTCGCGCACGGCATTGTCGATATCGCTCTGCTCGATCTCGCCGGACTTGAGCAGCCCCGGCAGTTCCTTGCCATAGAGCGAGTCGTTCATGCTCATGTCGATGCCGGCCTTGATCGCCAGCTTCGCCGCTTCGCGACCGTCCCGGGCGACGCCGTGCTTGATCAGCTCGAAGATGGCGCCGTGGTCGCTGACCGCCAGGCCTTTGAAACCCCATTCCTTGCGCAACAGATCGTGCATTAGCCAGGTATTGGCCGTGGCCGGCACACCGTTGATGGAGTTCAAGGCAACCATCACCCCACCCGCACCGGCGTCGATGGCGGCGCGGTAGGGTGGCAGGTAATCCTGGTACATTTTCACCGGGCTCATGTCCACGGTGTTGTAGTCCCGGCCCCCCTCCACCGCGCCGTAGAGGGCGAAGTGCTTGACGCTGGCCATGATGCTGTCGGCCGCGTTGGCGCCGGCGCCCTGGAACGCCTTGACCATCACCCCTGCAATGCGCGACACCAGGTAGGTGTCTTCGCCGAAGCCT
Source organism: Pseudomonas uvaldensis (assembly GCF_021271205.1). GTDB lineage: Bacteria > Pseudomonadota > Gammaproteobacteria > Pseudomonadales > Pseudomonadaceae > Aquipseudomonas > Aquipseudomonas uvaldensis. The sequence goes on along the minus strand of NZ_JAIWKS010000020.1, from coordinate 15,063 downwards.
TCGGAGGTACGGCCCCAGCGCGGGTCGCGGGAAATGTCCACCATGGGCGCGAAGGTGATGTCCAGGCTGTCGGCGGCCGCTTCCTTGGCGGCAACGCGCCCGGAGCGGTAGATGGCGTCCATGTCCCAGCTCGAAGCCAGGGCCAGGGGAATCGGGAAAATGGTGCGGTGGCCGTGGATCACGTCGTAGGCGAAGAACATCGGGATCTTCAGCCGGCTGCGCATGGCCGCGTCCTGCATCGGACGGTTTTCATCGCGAGTGATGGAGTTGAACGTGCCGCCGATGTTCCCGGCGGCGATTTCCTTGCGGATCAGTTCCCGGGGCATTTCCGGGCCGATGCTGATCAGGCGCAATTGGCCGATCTTTTCCTCGAGGGTCATCTGCTTCATCAGATTGCTGATGAAGGCGTCCTTGTTTTCTATGGGGGCTGGCAGGTTGTCGGCTAATACGGATTGACTGGCCAGACTGACAAACAGGCCCAGCAAACACAGCTTCTTCATGAATAATTTTCTCGCAAGCCTAAAGGGCGATGGTCAAAACGCGCCGGTCAGCCAAATTGTGAGGAACGGCTATTGTTGTTCGGTCAAATGCAGCACACTTTCGAGCCCTGGGGGCTGAACTAAGTTTCGCACCGCGCATCTTTTAGCCCATCGATCCGATTCGATCCAGTGCGGCGGCCGATTATGCCCCAGACTCCGGCCAGATAGGTGGCCGTGTTTTCCAATAGATGGCAAGGGAGAGCTTCATCCGATGAATCCAAGACTCAATTACCGCAGCGGCCTGCAGATGCTGGCCTTGATGCTGTTCACCACATTGCTGGCCGGTTGCGGGATCAATAACATCCCGACCCTGGACGAACAGGCCAAGGCGGCCTGGGGCCAGGTACAGAACCAGTACCAGCGCCGTGCCGACCTGATCCCCAATCTGGTGGAAACCGTCAAGGGGTATGCCCAGCATGAGCAGGACACCCTGACCGCCGTGATCGAGGCGCGGGCCAAGGCAACCTCGATCCAGGTCGATGCCAGCACCCTGGACAACCCGGAGAAACTCAAGCAGTTCCAACTGGCCCAGGATCAGTTGACCGGTGCGTTGAGCCGCTTGATGGTGGTCTCGGAGCGATACCCGGACCTCAAGGCAAACCAGAACTTCCTGGCCCTGCAATCGCAACTCGAAGGCACCGAGAACCGTATCGCCGTGGCGCGTCGTGATTTCATCCTGGCGGTGCAGAAGTACAACACCGAGATCCGCACCTTCCCGGGCCGCCTGTGGCACAGCGTGATGTACAGCGACCTGCCGATTCGCGAGACGTTTGAGGCCACCAGTCCCAACGCTGAAAAAGCCCCGGAAGTGAAGTTCTGATGAGGCCGTTACCACAGGCACTGCTCACTGCATTTGCCTGCAACTTGAGGCTTGTCGCTCGTAGCTGCACCTGCTTGCTGTTGTTCTGCCTGTTCGCAGTCACGGCCCAGGCCGAACTGAAGTTTCCGACGCTCACAGGGAGGGTGGTGGATACCGCCCAACTGCTGGAACCGTCGGTGCGCCAGCAACTGGACGCGCAGCTCAAGGCCCATGAACAGGCCACCGGTGAACAGGTGGTCGTGGTCACGCTGGCGAACCTGCAAGGCGCCAGCATTGAAGACTTCGGCTACCAACTGGGTCGCCATTGGGGCATCGGGCAGAAGGACAAGAACAACGGCGCGCTACTGATCGTGGCCCGGGATGACCGTAAACTGCGGATCGAAGTAGGCTACGGGCTGGAAGACCGCCTGACCGACGCCCAGAGTTCGGTGATCATCAACCAAGTGATCACGCCAGCCTTCAAGACCGGTAACTTCAACAAAGGCATCAGCGACGGCGTGGCTGCAATGCTGGTAGTGCTGGGAGGCAGTCCGCTGGATGAGCCGGCTGCGGCATACAGTGGGAATGAACAGGAGGAGGGCGATTTCGTCCAGCGTCATCCCTGGCTGTTCGTGTTGCTGGTGATGCTGTTCATCATCACCATCATGGTGGGCCAGATGTTGGGTATCCTGCCTGCCGGAAGCGGTGGATCAAGCGGTTCCAGCGGGGGCGGTGGTTTTGGCGGCGGGGGCGGCGGCTTCAGTGGCGGCGGAGGCAGTTTCGGGGGCGGCGGTTCGTCGGGCAGCTGGTGACAATAATAATGAGCAGGCACTTTTAACCATGGGATTACTGACTGAACACGAACAACGCAAGGTCGCCGAGGCCATTGCCCGGGTCGAGCGCGATACCGACGCCGAACTGGTCACGGTTCTCGCCGCACGGGCCGACGACTACGCCTACATCCCACTGCTGTGGGCCAGCCTGCTGGCCTTGGTGGTGCCTGGTGTGCTGCATTACGTCTCGGGCTGGTTGACCTTGCACAGCCTGCTGCTGGTGCAATGGGCCAGTTTCATCGTGCTGTGCCTGGTGTTTCGTATTCCGAAGGTCACCACGCACCTGATTCCCCGGTCGGTCCGCCACTGGCGCGCCTCCAACCTGGCTCGCCGGCAGTTTCTCGAACAGAACCTGCACCACACCGTGGGCAGCACGGGCATGCTGATCTTTGTATGCGAGGCCGAGCGGTATGTGGAGATCCTGGTGGACGAGGGCATTTCCAAACGCCTCGACAATAGCAATTGGGACGCCATCGTCAAGGCGTTCACCGAGCAGGTGCGCCAGGGGCAGACGTTGCAGGGCTTTGTAACGTGCATCGAAGCCTGTGGCAAATTGCTCCGGGAACATGTCCCGGTAACCCACGAACGTAATGAGCTGCCGAACCGGTTGGTGGTGCTGGGCTAGAAAATCTCTGCAGGAGCAAGGCAAAATCTCAGGGCACAGGAAATTCCTCGTGCCCTGACATCCCATCCCCCCTAAAATACCCGCCATTCCCGATCCGCCCGCCCCGAGGCCGCTTTTCCATGTCTGTCACCGCAACGCCCGCCCGTCCCGCGCCGGATCACCACGCCCAGTTCATCGCGTTGCTGCAAGCCAGCCTGGAGCAGAACGCCTTCATCAAGTTGGTGCTGGCCAGGTACGTCGGTGACGAAGCGGACCTTCAACGGCTGATCATCAAGCAACTGACGGTCAAGGATCAGCCTTGCCTGTCCTTCGTCTATCGCTACAAAACCCGCGATATCACCAAGAATTTCCCGCTGGACGAAGGTGTGGCGACCGTCGCCGGGCTATTGCCGACATCGTTCAGGAACGCGCATCTGTTGTCGGTCACCGACGAGGCGCAACTGGAATACAGCAAAAAGGGCAAGCCTTCGCTGTTCAAGAGCAAGCCCCAGCAGTTGCGGGAAGTGCCCTCGGTGGAACACAACCGCGAGAAAAACCGCTTCCTCGACCTGAGCCGGCCGTTTCTGGCCGACCTGGGAGTGACCAACCACAAGCATGAGCTGATTCCAGCGATGTCGCGCAAATGGAAGCAGATCAACAAGTTCATCGAAGTTTTCAGCCACGCGCTGACATCCTCGCCGCTGGCCCTGGACAAGCCGGTGCGGGTGTCGGACTTCGGCTCGGGCAAGGGCTACCTGACGTTCGCCATCCATGATTACCTGCGCAATACCTTGCGGGCCGAAGGCGTGGTGACCGGTGTCGAGCTGCGCGAGGACATGGTCAGGCTGTGTAACGAGGCTGCCGCACGACTCGAACATCCGGGCCTGAGCTTCCAGCACGGCGACGTACGCAGTGTGGCGCCGGGCGAAGTGGATGTGATGATCGCCCTGCACGCTTGCGACATTGCCACCGACTATGCGATCCACATGGGCATTCGCTCGGGCGCTTCGATCATCATGTGCTCGCCGTGCTGCCACAAGCAGATTCGCTTGCAGATCCAGAGTCCGGCGTTGCTCAAGCCCATGCTGCAATACGGCCTGCACTTGGGCCAGCAGGCCGAAATGGTCACCGACAGCCTGCGGGCACTGTTCCTGGAAGCCTGTGGTTACGACACCAAGGTGTTCGAGTTCATCTCCCTGGAACATACCAACAAGAACAAGATGATCCTGGCGGTCAAGCGCGCCGAGCCGATCGAACCGAGCGAGTTGCTGGCGAAAATTCAGGAATTGAAGGCCTTCTACCACATCAGCGAACACTGCCTGGAAACGCTGTTGCGGGCTGACGGGTACCTCGCCTGACCCCAACAGCCCCATCGCTCCCACAGGGAGGCATCGCGTTCATTGGCGTGCAACCCGTCAGGTAGTGACGGGTTATCGCTCATCTACCGACACACCGGACTACCTTTAATGCGTTCACCCCTCACGCATTTCAAAAGGAGCCCACCCTATGGCTGCAAAGAAAATCCTCATGCTGGTCGGCGATTTCGTCGAAGACTATGAAGTGATGGTGCCGTTCCAGGCCCTGCAGATGGTCGGCCACACCGTGCACGCGGTATGTCCGGAAAAAAACGCGGGCCAGACCGTACGCACGGCCATCCACGACTTCGAAGGCGACCAGACCTACAGTGAGAAACCGGGTCATCTTTTTGCCTTGAATCATGATTTTGCCGGTGTCGAGGCCTCCGACTACGACGCGCTGCTGATCCCAGGCGGGCGTGCGCCGGAATACCTGCGCCTGAATGAAAAAGTCCTGCAACTGGTGCGTGATTTCGACTTGGCCGGCAAGCCGATTGCCGCGGTGTGCCACGGTGCGCAATTGCTGGCGGCGGCGGGGATTCTGGAGGGGCGCGAGTGCAGCGCATATCCGGCATGTGCCCCGGAAGTTCGTCTGGCGGGCGGGACCTATATCGACATTCCAGTCACCGAAGGCCATGTGCAAGGTAACCTGGCGACCGCACCGGCCTGGCCGGCCCATCCCAATTGGCTGGCGGGATTCCTGACTCTGCTGGGCACGGCCATCACACTGTAGAAGCCTTGCAACCCGTCTGGCGGAACAAGCGTGGCGGGTCTTTACTGTTTGGGCGGCCCATCGACCGCCCAAAGGGGAGCAATCATGTCTGGATGGTACGAAGTCAGTAAGAACAGCCATGGCCAGTTTCGGTTCGTGCTCAAGGCTGCCAACGCCGAAACGATTTTGACCAGCGAGCTGTACGCCACTCGCAGCGGCGTCGACGCAGGTATCGCCTCGGTCCGGAAAAACAGCCCGCTGAGCGAACGCTATGAGCTCAAGAGCACCAAGGATGGCCATCCATATTTCAACCTCAAGGCCGCCAACCACGAGGTGATCGGCAGCAGCGAAGCCTATTCATCGGACGCGGCCCGAGACAAGGGCATTGCCAGCGTCAAGGCCAACGGGCCGACCACGATCATCAAGGACAAGACGCTGGCAGCGTTGTAACCCCACAGCCCTGTTCCGACAGGTAAAGCTATACCTCCACCGGCACCGACAGCTTCGGATCCCCTAGCGGATGGCTCTTGGCGTCGAAGAACCGCAATTCGATCTCCGACCCCTGGAACAGTTTGGCGTAGTGCCGCTTCTGGTGCTGGATGAACGCCTGGCTGCGGGGATAGATCGAAATCGCCAGGGTTCCGGGGTTCGCCTGGCGCAGGGCCTGGACGATGTGCCGGTCCTGCTCGCCCAAGGCATGGCCGAACAGGCACAGGTTATCGCCGTGGTGCAGCAACTGGTCATAGCAGAACGACAGGTAGTCGGAGCTGCGGATGGTCTTGAGCTTGTCCTCGGTCGGGCCTTCATTCACGAACAATGGGACGTCGTCGAGGGTCTTGAGGGTGTTGTTGATGGCGAAATTGCCCAGCAGCGTGCCTTCGGTGGAGGTGAGCTTGCGGGCCGTGCCATCCTGGTTGCGCACCAGGTGCAGGCCGCCGTGCAGGTACAGCAGGCGCGGTTGGTCCGTGGCCACCAGGCTCAAGTCAAAACTGTGGTCGGCGCCGCGGAACAGGTCGGTCACCGTGTCGGGCGCGTGCTGGATCGCCCAATAATTGAGCAGGTCGTAGTTGGTGGTGAACACCGTGCGGTAGCGCCCCAGTTCCTGGTTGAGCTTTGCCAGGGTCGATGGTTGCACCAGGCGCCAGGGAATGTGGACAGCATGCACGGTGTTGATCAGGGCTTCCTTGATTGCGTAGTAGCGATTGCGCGGCGCGGCAGAACTGACCGCCAGAGCCTTGTTGATCCGGCTGGTGGTTTTCAACGCGCCGAGCACCTGCTCGAAACTACGGGTCTGCATCGCGTCGAACACGCTCAGCTCCGAGGGGCTCAAGGGCTTTTCTTCGACGGTGCGGGCATTTTCAAACAGCGAGTCGTAGCCGAAATCATCCCATACGGCGCGGCTGGCACCATTGCCCACCAACAGGCCGCTGAGGGCGGTGTCGGCGCGCAAGGCCGCCCAATCTTCGAGCCGGGCGTCAAATTCCTGGAAGTCGGTCATCGCAAAGTCATCTCAAAAGAACGTGGCAAAGGCAGGACGCGACTTTATCACGACGGACTCTTGAGCCAGATCAAGGAACGCCGTGACTGTACGGTCAATCCTGTAGCTCCCGCCGATCCGGCTAACCCGGCCTTCAACAGGAGCGTGTTCCGATGAGCAGCACTTTCTTCATTCCAGCGGTAAATATCATGGGGCTGGGTTGCCTCGACGAGGCTATGGTCGCGATCCGCAATTACGGCTTTCGCAGGGCGCTGATCGTCACCGATGCCGGACTGGCCAAGGCCGGCATCGCCGACAAAGTGGCTGGGCTATTGGCTATCCAGGATGTCGACTCGGTGATTTTCGACGGCGCCAAACCCAACCCGAGCATTGCCAACGTCGAGCATGGGTTGGGGCTGCTGAAGGAAAGCCAGTGTGATTTCGTTGTCTCGCTCGGCGGCGGTTCGCCCCACGACTGCGCCAAGGGCATCGCCTTGTGTGCCACCAACGGCGGTCAGATCCGTGACTACGAAGGCGTCGACCGGTCGATCAAGCCGCAATTGCCGCTGATTGCCATCAACACCACCGCAGGCACCGCCAGCGAGATGACCCGCTTTTGCATCATCACCGACGAAGCACGTCATGTGAAAATGGCGATTGTCGACCGTAACGTGACGCCACTGATGTCGGTCAATGATCCTGCGTTGATGGTGGCGATGCCCAAGGGGTTGACCGCGGCCACGGGTATGGACGCGCTGACCCACGCGGTCGAGGCTTATGTCTCCACCGCCGCCAACCCGATCACCGATGCCTGCGCCTTGAAAGCCGTCACCCTGATCAGCAACAACCTGCGCCTGGCCGTGCGTGATGGCCATGATCTGGCGGCGCGGGAAAACATGGCCTACGCGCAGTTTCTTGCAGGGATGGCCTTCAACAACGCTTCGCTGGGTTTCGTGCATGCCATGGCCCACCAACTGGGGGGCTTCTATGATCTGCCCCACGGTGTGTGCAACGCAGTCCTGTTGCCTCACGTACAGAGTTTCAACGCCTCGGTGTGCGCCGATCGCCTGGCTGATGTGGGGCGTGCGATGGGCGTTGACTCGCTTGGCAGCAGTGCGGAAGAGGGAGCCCAGGCCGCCATCGCGGCGATCCGGAATCTGGCTCTGGACGTGGATATTCCCGCCGGCCTGCGCGAGTTGGGTGTGCGTCTGAACGACGTACCGGTGCTGGCCGCCAACGCACTGAAGGACGCCTGTGGCTTGACCAACCCGCGGGCAGCGGATCAGCGGCAGATCGAAGAGATCTTCCGCTCGGCGTTCTAAAGGGTCCGAGGCGGCAGGCTGCGCATGCACAGCAGCGCCGCCATCGCCAGAAACGTGCACAAGGTCGCCAGCGGCCAGGCTTGTTGACTCAACAACAGACTGGCCATGGCGCCGATCACCGATGCCATCAACTGATGCAGAAAACCACTCAACGCCATGGCATAGGCGCCCGGTACTGGGGAACCATCATTGGCCAGGGACAGGCTGATGGGGTAATTCAGTGACTGGCCCAATACAGCAAAGCAGTACGGTAGCCAGAAGAGCAACGCAACGCTGCTCAGGGTGAGGCTGCTCGCCAGCATGGTCGCGCTGCCGCCCAACACCAAGGCAATGCCCCAGCCCATCAGTCGTCGCTGGCCAATGCGCAGTACGCAGGCATTGACCACCAGTGCACCCAACAGATAGGCCGCGCTGATGGGCCAGCCCAGCAGGCCGTACTCGATTGCCGACCAGTGAAAGCTGTCACGCAGGATCAACGGCGCGGCGGTATTGAAGGCAATGATCACACCGTAACCCAGCCCACCCGCCAGGGCCGGCAGGAAAAAGCCACGGTGTTTCAAAATCTGTCCATACGCCCGCCATGCCGATTGATCGTTATGCGCTTGCGCCAATATCGGGAACACGGCCCGGGATACGGCGGCCGCCATCGCCAGGCTGACCACCCCCAGCCCGTAGAAGATTGCCTCCCAGCCGAAAGCGGCCTGGATCAGCGAGCCCAGGTATTGCCCGATACCGAGGGCAATCACAAAGGCAATCGAGATCCAGGACAAGGCCTTGGCCAGCAGGTCGCCGCTGAAACTGTCACGGATCAAAACCCGCGCCATCACCGAAATGCCGCTGGCACCGATGCCCTGGATCAACCTGAATGCCAGGAACGCTTCCGCTGTAGTGCCCAGGGGCAAGGCCAGGTTGCCCAGGCCGTACAACCCCAATGCCGCCAGTAAGATCGGCTTGCGACCCAGCGTCTGGCTGAGGCCGCCCCATGCCAGCATGGGCAGCGCCATGCCGATCAGGTACACCGACAACCCCCAGGAGACCCGGGAGGCATCGGCCCCAAGGTCTTTGGCAATGTCAGGCAAGGCCGGCAAGTAGATGCTCATGCCCAGTTGGGCCAGGAACACGGTGGTACACGTGACGATCAGAGTTGTACGGTTGTTCATCGAGCGCTCGTTTCAGGGGCGTATCTCACGCCCGTGGGCTTGTAGCAGCCCGGTAATCAGTTCACAGAACGAGCGGATCACGTTCGGTTCCATGTCGGCACGCAGGGTAATGCGGATTGCGGCCTTGTTTTGTGGCACCACGGGGAAAAAGACCGCCGAGGTAAAATACCCCCGCTCGGCCAGTTCCACGGCCAGCCGGTTGGCCAGCGTCGCTTCCCCACAAGGCACCAGACGAATCGCCATGGGATTGCCGTGCTGTTCGGTACGGATGAGGCTGTCGAAAAAGCGGATATTAGCCTGCAATCGTTCCTGCAAGGAGCCCAATTCTCGACTGCGATGCAGGCGGATCGAGGCCATGCCGGCGCCAATCGCCGCTGCGTTCAGGCTTTGGGACCAATTGCTCGGCCCGCCGTAGCGTTGTACCAGCACTTTGTGCCGTTCGCTGCCGAACATCGCCAGCCCCCCGCTAGCCCCGAATGATTTGGCAAGGGAGGCGACGATCAAGGTACGTTCGTCCACCGCAGGCAGGCGCGGACGGACCAGGCCCGCACCGCAGGCACCCACGGTAGACAGTGCGTGGGAATCGTCCAGATACAGAAACAGGCCATAACGCTGCTTGAGGTACAGCAGACTGTCCAGGTCCGCCACGCCACCCATGCTGTACGCACCGTCGGTGACATATGCCACGTTGCGCTGGCGTTTGCACAGGTCCTCGATGAAATCCATGTCGTTGTGCGGGCAGGTGATGACCTGGGTTTCATCGGCACAGGCGGTCTTGAAGTGATTCATCGAGTAATGGGCGTGCTTGTCGAACACCATGACGGGGGGCCGGTCGTCGGTGAGTGCGCCGCTGGCCAGCAGTGGCAGGATCCCGGCACTTGCCGCGCTGCACGACAAGGCACTCAGGCAACTGGCGCCAAACAACTCGGACAGTTGAGTTTCGTATTGGGCCAGGATTGCCAGTTTGCAGCGATTCTTCGAATTGGCGACCCGCAGGGTGCCGGTCTCCCATAAGGCGGTCATGGCGCCGTCGAGCAGCGCGGGGTGGTAGTCCAGACCCAGGTAGGACGTTGTGCAGAAATGATGGAAGGTGCGTCCATACTGGTCGACCAGGACGTTGGGGGTCTTGACCTCGACATTGAGCCCCGAGATTTTGCCGACTTCGGCGCTCTGCCAGTCCTGATCGGCCAGGGAGATGACCTTGCGATAGTTGGTGAAGCGATGGGGCGGTTGCGCGATCTGGTTCATAGTGCGATTACATTCCTTGGTTGAAGGTGCTGTCCGTGGGGTGTTTCACTCTGTGTGTGTTTCCGGACTTTACAGATCAACGTGCGGGGCTTTGAATCGGCTGTTTCCGGCGTCTTTGAGAGCTGCCGGAGAGTTCTGTGTAGGACCTTGCCTAGGAACGTGGGTGGGTAATCCCTTTGAAGGGTCGGAGCTTGGAGAGGCCCAGTCATTGCTCCCGGGCTCGCTGAGTTTCGCTTGAAGAAGGGTGTGCCGGATGGCACATGGCAATCATTTTCCCTGACGGTTCGAGCGGCGGCGCTATCCTTTTCCTGTGATGGACGTGCATCGAATATCCAATACGTTCCCGGCTGCATTTGTTGCTGTGATCTGACGCCACCGTTCGTCGTGGCGTGCGCCGTTTCTTAAAACCTTTGCTCCCTCGGTCCTTTCGAATGTCAGGCGGGCCCTGCTCGCCAATGTCCATGAATCTGGAGGGCCAGAACATGCATGGTTCAAGAAGCAAATACGCGGGAAACATCGCTCACGATCGAACGAAGGTGTCCGAATCGGGTCGCAAAAGTGGGAGAACCACCACCTTGAGTGTCGACAAACACCCGGTGAAAGTCGAAATCGGCCGCAGACCGGGTATGACATCTCGCTGATTGTCACCGGTGGTTCTGATTCAAAGGCAGGCAAAACCTGCCGGAACCTTTATGACGAGGAGGGCGCGACCATGAGCCGGACGGCCACCTTTTTACGCACCAGCAGCCTTGTCGTGTTGATGGGCCTGGGTGCCAACAGTGCCTGGGCCCAATCGCCGACCGAATTCATCAATGATGCTTCCGCCAAAGGCATGGCCGATATCGAGGCCAGCCGCATGGCCCACGGGAAAGCCGAGTCCAGGGAGGTCAAGGATTACACCATCATGGTGATCAACGACCGTACTACCGCCAATCAACATCTGGCCAAGATTGCGAAGAAGCTCGATCTGCCCGTCGAGCCCAGGGAGGAAGTGGCAGAGAAGGCCAAGGCCCTGATTCCGCAAGTACAGGAAGGCGAGTCGTTCGAAGCGGCTTATGCCGCCAGTCAGGTCAAGGCCACCGAGGAAGCCATCGCGCAGATCCAGCAAGAAGCCCAGACCACGCAAGTACCGGAAATCAAGGCATTCGCCGATGAAACGCTGCCTAAATTGCAGACCCATCTCGAGATGGCCAGGGCGTTGCAGGCCAGCCGCTGATCTTGCGCACGTTTTTCATTGAAGGCCGGGACGCGCACGTCCCGGTTCATCTTGCCCGCTGAAAGGAGACGCTCGATGTCCACACGCCGAGAACCCAATCAATACAAGATGCAGAACCCGCTGACCCAATACCCCAAGCCTCCGTTTCCCGACCAGCCGCAGTCACCGCCCGGCATCGATCAGGAGATGGTGCCCAAGCCCGATCACGGTGAAAAAAGTTACCAAGGCTTCGGCCGCCTGGAAGGGCGCAAGGCCCTGGTCACCGGTGGTGATTCCGGGATCGGCCGTGCCGCGGCGATTGCATTTGCCCGTGAAGGCGCCGATGTGGCGATTAACTACTTGCCCAGCGAAGAACGCGATGCGCGGCAAGTCGTCGAGCTGATCGAGGCCGAAGGCCGCAGGGCGGTCGCGATTCCCGGCGATCTCAAGGACGAAGCGTTTTGCGTCCAGTTGATCAAGAGCGCCCATGAGCAACTGGGCGGCCTGGATATCCTGACGAACGTCGCTGGCAAACAGGAAGCGCAGAAAGACATCGCCGACATCACGACCGCGCAGTTCGACGACACCATGAAGACGAACATCTATGCAATGTTCTGGCTCTGCAAAGCGGCGATACCCCTGATGCCGGCGGGGGCGACGATCATCAACACAGCGTCCATCCAGTCTTACGATCCCTCTGCGACGTTGTTGGACTACGCCACCACCAAAGCGGCCATCGTGGCGTTCACCAAGGCACTGGCGGGCCAGGTCATCAGCAAGGGCATCCGGGTCAACGCCGTGGCCCCTGGTCCGATCTGGACCGTATTGCAGCCCAGTGGCGGACAACCCCAGGAAAAAATTCCTACCTTCGGCTCCCAGGTGCCGATGAAGCGGCCCGGCCAACCAGCCGAATGCGCACCGCTCTACGTGCTGCTGGCATCCCAGGAGTCGAGCTACATCACCGGGGAAGTGTTTGGCGTGACGGGGGGAAATCCGCTGCCCTGACGCACAACCGGGAAGCGCGAGTGGCGCTGCGCCACCGCGCATCTCCTTAACATTGGTTCAGGTCTATCTTGTTTTTTTTGTCCAGGCCTTCGAGCGATTTGGCTTCGTCCTGGCCCATGGCCTGGTAGTGCTTTCGCAGCGCCTCCAATTGCTTGAGGTCCAGCGCTTCGAGTCCGAGCATCGCGTTTTGCGCTTCCTTGGTGGCGCGCAGCAGTTCGTCGACCTTCAAGTGGAGAATATCCGTGTCGCGGTTCTGCGTGTTCTGGATCAGAAACACCATCAAAAACGTGATGATCGTCGTCGAGGTGTTGATGATCAGTTGCCACGTATCGTTGAACTTGAAAAAAGGCCCGCTGCAAGCCCAGAGGGCCAACAACACGAGAGCCCCCAGAAAAGTCTTCGGGCTCCCTGCCCAGAGGGACAGTTTTTGAGCGATTTTTGCAAAGGTCATTGCTGTGTTCCTCATGGATGCACCTGTGTGGTGTGACAGCAACGCAACGGCGAAAATTCTACTTACATTTTCCTGGTGTTTTACCGCCAACGTTCATCAGCCCGGTCTGAAGACCGGCGCAACCATTTGCCGCAATCAGGGGTCACTGCTTAAAGCCATCCGTTGGAGCACGCCATGAACCTCACCCGAACCCTTTGCCTCGCCTGTTGCCTGTTTGTCTTGCAGGGCTGCTTCGACAAATCGGACAACGAAACCAAGGACAACACCGACGGCACCAAGTCTTCGGTGCAGATGCAGGAGTCCGATGGGCAGAAGAAATAGGCCCCAAACACACAAAAAAAACTGTGGGAGCGGGCTTGCTCGCGATGGCTTAGTGTCAGGCGACGTCAATGTCTGCTGACCCGACGTCATCGCGAGCAGGTTCGCTCCCACAAGGGCACCCATTGGTCACGTTATGTCCGTTTGTATCACCGCCCCTGCTGTAACACCTTGAGCGCGGCCGACGCCAGGAACCCGGAACGGCTTTTCTCCTCGGGATGATGCAACACATATTCATCGATACGATTGAGCAGGTAGCCGGGCAGGGTGATATTGAGTTTCTGCGCCTTGCCCAGGTATTTGGTCACATCGATATCCACCAGCGCCCAGGTGCAACCGGCATATTGTGGGTTGGCCGCGTGCAGGGTGACTTTGCTGGCTGGCGGAATCGGCGAACCGTCTTCGGCCAGGATCTCGAAATGCCCTTCGATGGCCTCGCGGGCCATCGCCATGGCATCGTCCAGGTCATCGCCAGCGGAAAAACAGCCGGGAATATCCGGCACTTCAACACCCCAGGCGTGTTGTTCATCACCCATGGAAATCGCAATCGGGTACAGCATATTCATTGTCCTCCGCGGACGCTGGGCAACGGGCGGTCTGGAGCAGGGCCTGTTGCAGGATACTGATGGCCGTTTTCTTGAGCAGGTCCTTCTTGGGATGAGGAACCGTGACCAGTCCCGGTTTGGTGGGGTGTTTGAAAGGATGGTGGCTGCCCCGAACCCGTACCAGGTACCAACCGTCCGCGACGAGCTGGCCTATCAAAAATCGGCTATTCACAACACCTCCTTGTGGTGTGCTTGGTGGGTACTATACCTACTGAAAATTAATGATCAACACTATAACCACCGGGACGAAGGGTATCGGCAGGTGAATGCGGTGCGATGAAGTCTAGAAGCCGCGGCGTACAGGGGGAGTCGAGGAGGGATGGGTTTATTTCGGAATGTATGAAGGCGAGCGGATCGGTTAACGAGACCAAGGACAACGCCGATGGCGGCATGTCTTCCGTGCAGATTCCTGTGGGTAAGCTCAGGCCTCGCAACGTCTCGCAATAGCCTTCAGCATGCGACGGCGAGTGAGGCCGCTAACGGGGCGAATCAGGTACCAATATGGAGTAAAAGTGCGCAGAGCGCTGACGTCGAGCCAATGCACTCGCATCTGTGTAGTGCCTTGTCACGCCAGGTCGCACTAACCGGCATATGACGTCAGCAGCACGCTACGTTCCTTTGACATCATACCTCTTGTGTAAAGAGATATTATCGTGCTATCACGCACGGACGCTCGATGCCCAATTAACATTCCGACAGGGGAGAAGAGCCAAGGATGGAAGCTCAGCATGGATTGGCTGCACCAACACGCAATTAATCACATACAAAATCAAATACATCCCGATTTCTTCAAATCGGGCAGTTTTTTGTCGTGTCTGAAAAAATTAATAAATGACCCTTTGGATACCCATTTTCAAGCGAAATTTCCGCTCAAGCTTCACTGGCCACAGCTGTAAGAAGTTGCGGAGTTTCTTGCTTCAATTTTGTAATCCAACACTGATTTTATAAGACCTCCTCCACCATCCTTAGAGCACTAGGAAGAAGAAAATGGCAGTTATTAATGGAACAGCCGGTGCAGACGCACTCATTGGCACCGCAGGGGATGATGAGATCTACGCCCTGGGCGGCAACGATGTGATCAAGGGCACTGCCGGCGCGGATAAGATTGATGGTGGAGCGGGTACCGATACAGTTGATTATTCGGCGTCTACCGAAGGTATCAGTATAGATTTGCGCCAGGGAACTGGGCTTGTTGGTCAAGGTGGCGACGCCGAGGGGGATATTCTCACTGGGGTCGAAACTGTCATAGGCTCTGCCTTCAACGACGTGCTCTCCGCAGGCCCGTATACCACGGCCACGGGAATACGACTGGAAGGTGGTGCAGGCGACGATATCTACAACATCAATATGGGGCAGACCCCCACCATCATCGAACAGGCCGGCGGCGGTAACGATGAAGTCCGTGTGTCGGTGATCAATGCCAGCGGCACCATCCTGGCA
>NZ_JAIWKS010000002.1 GCF_021271205.1 Pseudomonas uvaldensis | reverse complement strand
CTCGGCGCTCAAGGCGTTGTTGGAGTCCGGTGGCTTGGGTGAGGGCGTGGATACCGTCAACGTGGCGGGTGAAGCGCTCAAGCGCAGTCTGGTTGAGGCGCTGTTCGAGCAGACTTCCGTCAAGCGCCTGTGCAACCTCTACGGTCCTTCGGAAACCACGACCTATTCGAGTTGGGTGTCGATGGCCCGCGAGGATGGGTTTGTTCCGCACATTGGCAAGCCGGTGGCGAACACCCAGTTCTACCTGTTGGATGAACACAAGCAACCGGTGCCCCTGGGTGTGCCGGGCGAAATCTATATCGGTGGCGCTGGGGTGGCTCGGGGTTATTTGAACCGCGACGATCTGACCGCCGAACGCTTCCTCAACGATCCGTTCAGCCATGTTCCGAACGCCCGGATGTACAAGACTGGCGACCTGGGGCGTTACCTGCCGGACGGCAATATCGAGTACCTGGGCCGAAACGACGATCAGGTGAAGATCCGCGGTTTCCGGATCGAACTGGGCGAGATCGAGGCGCGGTTGGCTCAACACAATGCCGTGAAGGAAGCCGTGGTGCTGGCCCGTGAAGATGTACCGGGCGACAAGCGTCTGGTCGCCTATTTCACCGAATCGGCAACGGCGGACATCGAAAGTCTGCGCAGCCATTTGCAAGCGCAACTGCCGGAATACATGGTGCCTTTGGCCTACGTGCGCCTGGATGCGCTGCCGCTGACCCCCAACGGCAAACTCGACCGCAAGGCGTTGCCGGCGCCGGATCAGGATTCGGTCATCAGCCGTGGATACGAAGCCCCTCAAGGCGAGATCGAAACCACCCTGGCGCAGATCTGGCAAGAGCTGCTGGGTCTGCCGCAGGTTGGTCGCCACGACCATTTCTTCGAACTGGGCGGCCATTCGCTGCTGGCGATGCAGTTGATTTCCCAGGTGCGCCTGCGCCTGGGCGTGGAGCTGGGGCTGGCGCAGCTGTTCGCTCATCCACCACTCAAGGAACTGGCGCAGGCGGTGGCCCAGGCCGGGCGCAGCACCTTGCCGGAGATCGTCCGGGTAGCCCGTCATGAAGCGCTGCCCCTGTCGTTCGCCCAGCAGCGTTTGTGGTTCCTCGCGCAGATGGAAGGCGCCAGTTCGGCCTATCACATGCCCGCCGGGTTGCGTTTGCGTGGCGTCCTGGACGGTGTCGCCTTGCAACGGGCGCTGGATTGCATCGTCGCCCGTCACGAGGCGTTGCGTACCACTTTCGTGCGCGACCAGGGCGAAGAAGCCTTGCAACGTATTGCAGCGGCCGACACAGGATTTGCTCTGTTACGGCAGGATCTTTGTGCTCATACCGATGCTGAAGCCGAGCTGCACGCCGTGGCGGCGCGGGAGGCCAGCGACGCTTTCGATCTCGAGAACGGCCCGCTGATCCGGGGACGATTGATCCGCCTGGGTGACGAAGACCATGTATTGCTGGTGACCATGCATCACATCGTTTCGGACGCCTGGTCCATCGGTGTCCTGATCAAGGAGCTGGCGGGGCTCTACGAAGCGTACCGCCATGGCCTGGACGATCCGCTGCCGGCCCTGACGGTGCAGTACGCCGACTACGCGGCGTGGCAACGCCGCTGGCTGAGCGGCGAGGTGTTGCAGGCCCAGTGCAATTACTGGCAGCAAACCCTGGCCGATGCGCCGGCGCTGCTGATGCTGCCGACGGATCGACCACGCCCGGCGCAGCAGGACTACGCTGGCGCGGCGCTGCCGGTGGCATTCGACGCGAACCTGACCGCAGAGCTCAAAGCCTTGAGCCAACGCCACGGCGTTACTCTGTACATGACGTTGATGGCCGCCTGGGCGGCGCTGTTGAGCCGCCTTTCAGGGCAGGACGACGTGGTGATCGGTTCGCCGGCGGCCAACCGCACGCGTTCGGAAATCGAAGGGCTGATCGGCTTCTTCGTCAATACACTGGCCGTGCGCGTCGACGTGTCCGGCGCGCCGACCGTCGAAACCCTGCTGGCTAGGGTCAAGGCCCAGGCGCTTGGGGCTCAGGCGCACCAGGACCTGCCGTTCGAACAGGTGGTGGAGCTGCTCAAGCCGGTGCGTAGCCTGTCCCACAGTCCGCTGTTCCAGGTCATGCTGTCGTGGCAGACCCTGGACAGCACCGAGCTGGTATTGGGGGACTTGAAGCTCGAAGGGCTGGGCGTGGCGAATACGGTCGCCAAGTTCGACTTGTCGTTGGAGCTGGGCGAGCTACAGGGACAAGTCTTCGGCACCCTTGAATACGCCACGGCGTTGTTCGACGCGAGCACGGTGCAGCGATACATCGGCTACTTCGAGCGTCTGCTGCGGGCCATGGTGGCGAACGAACAGATGCCGGTCGACCGGATCGAGCTGCTGGACGATGCCGAGCGCGAGCATCTGCTGGTGGGACTGAACGCCAACCAGGCGCCATATCCTCACACACAGACGATCCATCAGTTGTTCGAAGCCCAGGTCGCGGCCCGGCCGGAGGCTATCGCGGTGGTCTTCGAGGGCGAGCGCCTGAGCTACGCCGAACTGAATCGCCAGGCCAACCAGTTGGCTCATCACCTGATCGGCCTGGGCATCCGTCCGGACGATCGGGTGGCGATCTGCGTCGAGCGTAGCGCCGAAATGCTGGTGGGCCTGCTGGCGATCCTCAAGGCCGGTGGCGGCTACGTGCCGCTTGACCCGGCGTATCCGGCCGAACGGCTGGCCTACATGCTGGCCGACAGCGCCCCGGTGGCCGTGCTGACCCAACGCGGGCTGCAGGA
This sequence comes from Pseudomonas uvaldensis, assembly GCF_021271205.1. GTDB lineage: Bacteria > Pseudomonadota > Gammaproteobacteria > Pseudomonadales > Pseudomonadaceae > Aquipseudomonas > Aquipseudomonas uvaldensis. The sequence goes on along the minus strand of NZ_JAIWKS010000002.1, from coordinate 726,285 downwards.
CCGCCTACCGCCGCTGTCGGCGCCGGTGGTGTTGCTCGATCATGCCGAACGCAGGCAACAGGGCATTACCGCCGGCCGTGATGACAACCCGGTCGTTGCATCACTGGGCGTGCGTCACCTGGCCTACGTGATCTATACCTCGGGTTCGACCGGCGCCCCGAAAGGGGTGATGATCGAGCACCGAGGCCTGGTCAACTATTGCGTCGACGCGGTCAGGCTGTTCGGCCTGACACCGGCCGATACCGTGCTGCAACAGAACACGTTGAACTTCGACCTGTCGGTGGAGGAGATTTTCCCGGCGCTGGTCGCCGGGGCCACCCTGGCGCCGACCCGCACGCTGTTTGGCAGCGCCGAACTGCAGCAGGACAGTGACGTCCGGCCGACCTTCCTGCACCTGACCGCGGCGCACTGGCATACCCTGGCGGCCGAATGGCACAACACGCCGGCCCAGGCCCGGGATCATTTGCGCGATGTGCGGCTGGTCAACGTCACCGGCGATGCCCTGTCCGTGCAGAAACTGCAGATGTGGGACGCGGTACGTCCGGCTCATACGCAATTGATCAACACTTATGGACCGACCGAGGCCACGGTATCCTGCACCGCGGCCTACATGCAGTATGACGCCAGCGCCATGACCGCAAACGCCACCATCGGTACGCCGATGGCCAATACCCGCATCTACCTGCTCGACGGGCACCGCCAACCGGTGCCGTTCGGGGTGGCGGGGGAGATCTTCATTGGCGGCGAGGGTGTGGCACGGGGCTATTTGAACCTCGACACCATCAATGCCGAGCGTTTCCTGGTCGATCCATTCAGCGACCAGCCCGACGCCCGGATGTACAAGACCGGCGACCTGGCTCGTTACCGTCCTGACGGACGTATCGAGTACCTGGGCCGCAACGATTTCCAGGTCAAGGTGCGGGGGTTCCGGATCGAGCTGGGCGAGATCGAAACCCGGCTGGGCGAATGTGCCGGGGTCAAGGAAGCCGCGGTGATCGTGCGCGAAGACCTGCCGGGCGACAAGCGCCTGGTGGCCTACGTCGTGCCCCAGGCCGGCGTGACCTTGAGTGCCGCTGTCCTGCGTGCCGAACTGTCGGCGCGGCTGGCCGACTATATGATGCCGGGGGCGTTCGTCAGCCTGCCCGCGCTGCCGCTCACACCGAACCGTAAGCTCGACCGCCAGGCGTTGCCGGCCCCGCATGCCGAGGCCTATGCCAACCGGACCCATGAAACGCCTCAAGGCGCCACGGAAGTCGCGTTGGCGCAGATCTGGCAGGACTTGCTCAACGTCGAGGCGGTGGGGCGTCACGATCATTTCTTCGAACTGGGCGGTCATTCGTTGCTGGTGATGCGTCTGATCGCCAAGGTGCGTGAACAACTGGGTGTCGAGCTGAACCTGAGTGACGTCTTTGCCCAACCGCAATTGAGCGCGCTGGCCCAGGTGTTGTCCGAGACTGCGCGCAGCACACGACCGGGCATCGTGCCGGTGCCCCGCGAGCAGGTTCTGCCGCTGTCCTTTGCCCAGCAGCGCCTGTGGTTCCTGGCCCAGCTGGATGCTGGCAGCGCGGCGTATCACATCCCCACCGGCCTGCGCCTGCGGGGCGCACTGGATGTTCACGCGCTGGTACGTGCCCTGAATCGCATCGTGGCCCGCCACGAAGCCTTGCGCACGACCTTCGTGCAGGCGCAGGGCCAGGAGGTTGAACAACGCATCGCTGCGGTCGACATTGGTTTTGCGCTGTCGCTACACGATCTGACGGAGTCTCCGGACGCCGAGGCCGCGTTGTCGAGCATGGCCGAGGAAGAGGCACGGGAGGCCTTCGACCTGGCGCAAGGCCCTCTGGCGCGCGGTCGATTGTTGCGCATGGCCGAGGAGGACCACGTGCTGCTGGTCACCCTGCACCATATCGTCTCCGACGGCTGGTCCGCTGACCTGCTGACCCGTGAGCTGGGCTTGCTGTATGCGGCGTTCAGTCAGGGCCACGACGACCCGCTGCCGGCCTTGCCGGTGCAATACGCCGACTACGCCGTCTGGCAACGGCGTTGGCTCACGGGCGAGGTCCTGGAGGCGCAGGAACACTACTGGCGGCAAACCCTGGCTGGCGCACCTGCGTTGCTGACGTTGCCCACCGACCGGCCACGGCCGGCACAGCAGGACCACGCCGGCCATGCGGTGGGCATCGCCTTCGACGAGGAGCTGACCGCCGGCCTCAAGGCGCTGAGCCAGCGACATGGCACCACGCTGTTCATGACGGTATTGGCCGCCTGGTCGGCGGTGCTGGGGCGTCTGTCCGGACAGGACGATGTCGTCATCGGTACGCCGACGGCCAACCGCATGCAGGCGGAGGTCCAGGACGTGATCGGCCTGTTCGTCAATACGCTGGCCGTGCGTATCGAGGTGTCGGCCAAGCTGACGGTCGACAGCTTGTTGCAACAGGTGAAGGCCCGGACCCTGGACGCCCAGGCCCATCAGGACCTGCCGTTCGAGCAAGTAGTAGAGGTGGTCCGGCCACTGCGCAGCCTGTCCCATAGCCCGGTGTTCCAGGCCATGCTGTCGTGGCAGAACAGCGAAACCAGCGGCTTGGAGCTGCACGACATGTCGCTGCAAGGGCTGGGCGTGACCAGCCGCACCGCCAAGTTCGATGTGCTGCTGGACATGGCACTGATCGACGGTCGCCTGTTCGGCTCGCTGGAGTACGCCACGGCGTTGTTCGACCAGGCCACGATGGAGCGTTACCTCGGCTATCTCGAGCGCATGTTGCGCGCCATGGTTGCCGACGAACGAGCTGTCGTAGCGCAGATCCCGTTGCTGGGTGAGCAGGAGCGTCAGCACCTGCTGGATACCTTCAACGCCACGCAAGTCGACTACCCGACAGGGCTGACCCTGCACGGTTTGTTCGAGACACAGGTGAAGGCGTCCCCGGATGCCGTCGCCGTGGTCTTCGACGAACAGACTCTGAGTTATGGGCAGTTGAACCAGCGCGCCAACCGCATCGCGCACCGCCTGCTCGCCCTGGGCCTGCGCCCCGACGATCGCGTGGCGATCTGCGCGGACCGCAGCCTGGACATGGTGGCCGGCCTGCTGGGCATCCTCAAGTCCGGTGCCGCGTATGTGCCGCTGGACCCGGACTATCCGCTCGACCGACTGGCCTACATGCTGGAAAACAGCGCGCCGACGGTGGTGCTGACCCAACGTGCGTTGCAGGCCAGCCTGCCTGCGACGCCCGCCACGGTATTGCTGCTGGACGACGAGGCATTCTCCACCTGGCCGACCGACAATCCGCCGTTGCCGGACCTGCGGGCCGACCATCTGGCCTACGTCATCTACACCTCCGGGTCCACGGGCCTGCCCAAGGGCGTGATGAACGAGCACGGCGCGGTCGTCAACCGGCTGTTGTGGATGCAGGAGGCCTATCGCCTGACGGCTGACGACGCGGTACTGCAAAAGACCCCGTTCAGCTTCGACGTTTCGGTGTGGGAATTCTTCTGGCCGCTGTTCACCGGTGCTCGACTGGTGATGGCACGGCCGGGTGGGCATCGTGATCCCGGTTACCTGCGCGAGGTGATCCAGGCCCAGGGCATCACCACGATGCACTTCGTGCCGTCGATGCTCGATGTGTTCCTGGCCCATGGCGATGCCCAGGGCTGCGCTGGATTGCGCCATGTCATGTGCAGCGGCGAGGCCTTGCCGGGGCACCTGGTGCGACGCTTCAAGGCGCAACTGCCGCACGTGGCGTTGCACAACCTGTACGGCCCGACCGAAGCGGCCGTGGACGTGACGGCCTGGGACTGCTCAGGCGCCGACACACCGGACAGCACGCCGATCGGCAAGCCGATTGCCAATACCCGCATCTATCTGCTCGATACTCATGGGCAACCGGTGCCCATGGGTGTGGCTGGCGAAATCCATATCGGCGGGGTGCAGGTGGCGCGCGGTTATCTGCACCGCCCGGAACTGACCGCCGAGCGCTTCCTCGACGACCCGTTCAGCGCCGTGCCGGGTGCGCGGATGTACAGGACCGGTGACTTGGGGCGTTACCTGGCGGACGGCAATATCGACTACCTGGGGCGCAACGACGATCAGGTGAAGATTCGTGGCTTCCGCATTGAATTGGGTGAGATCGAAGCCCGGTTGGCGCTGCATCGCGGCGTGAAGGAGACCGTGGTGCTGGCCCGTGAAGATGGGGCGGGAGCCAGGCAACTGGTTGCCTATTTCACCACCCATGATGGCGCTCAAGCGCCAGGGATCGAAGCACTGCGCACCGGGTTGCAGGCACAGTTGCCCGAATACATGGTCCCGGCGGCCTATGTCCGACTCGATGTCCTGCCGCTGACGCCCAACGGCAAGCTTGATCGCAAGGCGCTGCCGGCACCGGACCTGGCCGCGGTGATCAGCCGTGAATACGAAGCGCCCCGGGGGGCGGTGGAAACATTACTGGCGCAGCTTTGGGCCGATCTGCTCAAGGTCGAGCGAGTAGGGCGCCACGACCACTTCTTCGAACTGGGCGGCCACTCTCTGCTGGCCGTCACGCTGGTGGAGCGTATGCGCCAGGCCGGCCTGGCAGCGGATGTGCGGGTGTTGTTCGGCCAACCGACCCTGGCGGCGTTGGCGGCTGCCGTGGGCCGGACGACGGAATTGGCGGTACCGGCCAATGGCATCCTGCCGGGCTGTACCCGGATCACGCCGAACATGTTGCCGCTGGCCGACCTGACCCAGGCGCATATCGAGCAGATCGTCGCCGGGGTGCCGGGAGGCGCTGCCAACGTCCAGGATATCTACGCCCTGGCACCGTTGCAGGAAGGCATCCTTTATCACCACATGGCCTCGCAACAGGGCGACCTCTATCTGCAACAGGCCTTGTTCAATCTGGCCGACCGCAATCGGCTGGACGCCTTCGTCGACGCCTTGCAAGGTGTGATCGATCGCCACGATATCCTGCGCACGGCCGTGCTCTGGGAGGGCCTGGGTGAGCCCGTGCAAGTGGTCCTGCGCAACGCTTGTCTGGTGGTCGAGAAGTGTGTGGTCGAGCCTGGGCATGACGTCGCCGCACAGTTGCGCGAGCGTTTCGACCCGCGGCACTACCGACTGGACGTGCGCCAGGCGCCGCTGATGCGACTGGCCTGTGCCTATGACGACCAACAGCAGCGTTGGGTGGCGCTGCTGCTGTTCCATCACATTGCCCTCGACCACACCGCGCTGGAGGTGATCCAGCACGACATGCAAGCGTTCCTGCTGGGACAACACGCCCAACTGGGCGAGGCCATGCCGTACCGCAACTATGTGGCCCAGGCACGGCTGGGTGTCAGCCAAAGCGAGCATGAAGCGTTCTTCAGCGACATGCTCAAGGATGTGCAGGAACCGACCCTGCCGTTCGGCCTGCAGGACGTGCGCGGCGACAGCCATGACGTCGAGCAGGCACAGTGGCCCGTGGACGAGGCCTTGAGCCGACGTCTGCGGACCCAGGCCCGGCAGCTGGGGGTGAGCGCGGCGAGCCTGCATCACCTGGCCTGGGCGCGGGTGCTGGCGGGTGTTTGCGGCCGTGACGACGTGGTATTCGGTACGGTGTTGATGGGCCGGATGCAGGGGGGTGAAGGGGCTGACCGCGCACTGGGTTTGTTCATCAACACCTTGCCGCTGCGGGTTGATGTCGGCACCCTCGGTGCTCGCGCCGGGGTGCAGGCGACCCACGGGCGTCTTACCGCCCTGTTGGGACACGAGCATGCGTCGCTGGCACTGGCCCAGCGTTGCAGCGGTGTCGCCACGCCGGCACCGTTGTTCAGCGCCTTGCTGAACTACCGGCACAGTGCGACCCAGGTCAGCCAGGAATCTCAGTCGGCCTGGAACGGGATCGAAGGGCTCGGCGGCGAGGAATGGAGCAACTACCCGCTGTCACTCAACGTCGACGACCTGGGCGAAGCCTTCCTGCTGGGCGCCACGGTGTCGGCCCGAATCGGGGCAGAGCGCGTGTGCGGCTACATGCACACGGCACTCGAAAGCCTGGTCGATGCGCTGGAGCACGCCCCAGATACACCGCTGCGCGAGCTGGGGATCGTGCCGCAGGACGAGCGTCGACAATTGCTGGTGGCGTTCAATGCCACTGACACGGTCTATCCTCGCGAGCAGACGGTACAGGCCTTGTTCGAAGCCCAGGCCAATGTCCGGCCCGAGGCGATTGCCCTCCAGCATGGCGAGCAACAGTTGACCTACCGAGAGCTGGACGAACGCGCCAGTCGCCTGGCGCGCTACCTCTTGGAGCTCGGGGTGAAACCTCAGGCACGGGTTGCGATCTTGTTGGACCGCTCGTTCGACCTGGTTATCAGCGAACTGGCCATCCTCAAGTGCGCGGCGGTCTATGTGCCGCTGGACCATCATGCACCCGAGGAGCGTCAGCGCTTCATCCTGCAGGACAGTGCGGCGGTGCTGATGCTGACCACCAGCGACAGGACCGTGCCCCAGGCGTTGCCACGGGTGGACCTGGATACGTTGCACCTGGCCCGGGACGAGCGAGCTTGCCCATGTCCTGTCCAGGCGAGCGATACGCCGGCCTATATCATGTACACCTCGGGTTCCACCGGCCATCCCAAAGGGGTGATCGTTCCGCACCTGGCCATCGGTCGCCTGGCGATCAACAACGGTTATGCGGATTTCAGCCCCGGTGATCGGCTGGCCTTCGCCTCGAACCCGGCGTTCGACGCCAGCACCATGGAAGTCTGGGGGGCCTTGCTCAACGGCGGTCGTGTGGTGATCGTCGATCACGATACGTTGCTCGATCCGCCCCGGCTTGCCCAGGTACTGGCGAACGCGAGGGTCTCGGCGCTGTTCCTGACCACCGCCATGTTCAACCAATACGTAATGCTGATCCCGGATGCGCTGGCGCGCCTGCGGATCCTGATGTGCGGTGGCGAGCGGGCCGACCCGGCGTCCTTCCGGCGCCTGCTGGCCCTGGCGCCGTCGCTGCAGCTGTTGCATTGTTACGGTCCCACCGAGACCACCACATTCGCGACGACCCACACGGTCACCGACGTGCCCCAGGGTGCGACGAGCATTCCAATCGGCCGGCCTATCGCCAACACCCGGGTCTATATCCTGGATGCCGCGGGCCAGCCAGTGCCCATCGGCGTAGCGGGGGAGATCCATATTGGTGGCGCCGGTGTAGCGCTCGGCTATCTGAATCGCAAGGACCTGACCGACGAGCGCTTCATCGCCGATCCGTTCAGCGACCGGGCCGACGCGCGGCTGTACCGCAGCGGTGACCTGGGCTGCTGGCTGCCCGACGGGACGATCGAGTACCTGGATCGCAACGACGGACAGGTGAAGATCCGTGGTTTCCGCATCGAACTCGGTGAGATCGAGGCCCGTTTGCATGAGTATCAGGGAGTGCGCGAGGCGCTGGTGGTGGCCCGTGAGGACAACCCCGGCGACAAGCGCCTGATCGCCTACTACACCGAACAGACGGACGAAGCCGTGCTCGATGCGCAAGCGTTGCGCGAGCACCTGCGCGCCTGCCTGCCGGAGTTCATGGTTCCGGCGGCCTATGTGCGCCTGACGGCGCTACCGCTGACGCTGAACGGCAAGATCAATGTCGGCGCGTTGCCCGTGCCGGAGGCCCATGCTTACGGCGACCGGGGCTACGAGCCGCCACAGGGCGAGTTGGAAATGACGCTGGCCGGTCTGTGGGCCGAGGTGCTGAAGCTGGAGCAGGTCGGGCGTCGGGACAATTTCTTTGAGCTGGGCGGCCATTCACTGCTGGCGATCCGGCTGGTGGGGCTGTTGGCCCAGTCCGGCCTGACGGTCACGCTGGCCGAGTTGTTCCAGCACGACAGTGTCGCAGCGTTGGCGACGCTGCTTCAGTCCCGCACCGCGAACGTCCAAGTGCAGGAAACGGTCGTGCCGGTGCGCACCAGTGGCCTTCAGAACCCGTTGTTCCTGGTGCATGAGTTCAGCGGTCTGGATCTCTATTTCCCAGCGTTGGGCAAATACATCGACGAGGACATCCCGGTCTATGGCTTGCCCGCCGTGGAGTGGGGCGAGCCGCAGCTGCAGACGATGGAGTGCATGGCTTCGCGGCTGGTGGGCATCATCCGTTCGGTACAACCGCAGGGGCCTTACCGCCTGGCCGGTTGGTCCTTCGGCGGGGCCCTGGCCTACGAGACTGCCATCCAGCTCATTGGCCTGGACGAAGAGGTCGAGTTCGTCGGCCTGATCGATAGCTACCTGCCGCGACTGGTGGACCAGGGGCGCGAACGCTGGGCCCTGGATGAAGCCCACAAGCTCCATCTGCTGGACCGCTGCGACGTATTCTGGAAGGCCTCGTCTCCGGGCGAGGAAGTGCTTGAGTCGATCCTGGGCAAACTGGCCGACCTGCAAGGACAACTGGACGATTTCGAGTTCGAAGCCCTGGTGCAGCATTGCCGCGAGCAGGGTGTACTGCCGTCCGAGCTGGCCGTTTATAGCGCCGCCCAGCTCTGGCAGTACCTGGACCGCGAGGTCGCCCACGGTCACGCGCTGGCCCATTACATGGTGTACCCGATTTCGATACCGGTGCACCTGTTCGTGGCCGAGGAGCGCAAGGACGATGCGCCTGAACACACCGGCTACCTGGGTTGGGACGCTGTCCTGCCGAAAACGCAGATGCATTGCGCCAAGGTGCCCGGCAATCACCAGACGATGATGCAGGCGCCACACGTGCAGGCGCTGGGCCAGGCCATCAGCGATGCCCTTCACGCCGTGACGTCACGTCCCATTTCGTCGACGAAGCGTGCGTTCCAACCCTTGCTGACGATCCAGGGCGGGCGCGCCGACCGGGCTCCGATCTTCTGTGTACCGGGCGCGGGAGACAGCGTGACCGGTTTCATTGGTCTGACCGACGCCTTTGGCCCGGACTGGCCGATCCATGGGCTCCAGCACCGTGGGCTGGACGGCAGCACAGAGCCTTTCAGCCTGGTGGAGACCGCCGCCCAGGCGTACCTCGAAGCCATCGACAAGGTGCAACCGGAGGGGCCAGTGCATCTGCTGGGGCATTCCTTCGGTGGTTGGATTGTCTTCGAGATGGCGGCCCGTCTGCACGCTCGTGGTCGCAAGGTGGCCTCGTTGACGCTGATCGACAGCGAGTCGCCGGGCGGCAATGGCGTGGTGGGCAGGCCTTATACCGGGACGGGGGTGCTGAACCGACTGATCGAGGCGATGCAACTGGCCTCGGGCAAGTCGCTCGGTATCGATGCCACGGTGTTTGGTGCTCAGGACGATGCGGCACAGATGCGCCTGCTGCACGCCGGCATGGTCCGTGCCGGAATGTTGCACCAGCGTTCGGCGGTGGACGCGATGCGAGGGCCGGCGCGGGCCTTCGGTACGGCCCTGCGCACGGTCTATCAACCGCAACACCAGTACACCGGGCCGGTGCGGCTGGTGCTGGCGAACGATCCGACCCTGGATACGGCCGGCAACCAACGTGAACAACAACAAATGATCGAAGGATGGCGCAAGCATGTGCCCGACCTGGATGTCTGGTACGGGCCGGGCAACCATTTCACGATTCTCAAGGCGCCCCATGTCCACAACCTGGCTGCCTGGTGGCACGACAGCCTGCCCGTACCCGATGAGGAGGAGACCAGTGATCTTGTCTAGCCGTGCTCCCCAGGGGCACTTACCTGGAACCCGGTGCCGTACTGGCCGGGTCTGAACTCAACACGCACATAGAGTCATTTATGGAAAAGTCGAAGTTTCGAAAAATCGCTATCGTGCTTGTCCTGGTCGTGGTGACCGGCCTGGTTTTCTACAGCGCTCAGTCGCCGGGGAAACCGCCGGAGTACCTGACCGCCACGGTCGAGCGCACTGACATCGAGAATGCGGTGCTGGCCACCGGGACGCTGCAGGGCGTCAAGCAGGTGGATGTCGGTGCCCAGGTGTCGGGCCAGTTGAAGTCACTCAAGGTCAAACTGGGTGACAAGGTCAAGAAAGGCCAGTGGCTGGCGGAAATCGACCCGCTGATTGCGCAGAATGCGCTTCGCCAGGCCCAGGTCAATGAAGAGAACCTGATGGCGCGCCGGCAAGCCACCGCGGCCCAGCTCAAGGACGCCAAAGCCACTTACGAGCGCTATAAGGTGCTGCAACCGGACGACGCGATTTCCAAGCAGGAGTACGAGACCGCCGAGTCCAACTACCGGGTGGAAGCCGCCAACCTGCTGTCCCTCGATGCCCAGATAAAGGACGCCCGGATCCAGGTGGAAACGGCACGGGTCAACCTGGCCTATACCCATATCGTGGCCCCCATCGACGGTTATGTCGTAGGCATTGTGACCCAGGAAGGCCAGACCGTGATTGCCGAGCAACTGGCGCCGGTGCTGCTCAAGCTGGCCGACCTGGACACCATGACCGTCAAGGCCCAGGTCTCCGAAGCCGATGTGATCCATATCGTGCCCGGGCAGGAGGTGTACTTCACCATCCTCGGTGAAGCGGAGAAACGCTACTACGCCACCCTGCGAGGCACCGAGCCGGCGCCGCAGAATTTCCTCGAAACCCAGACCGCCGGCACGCCCAAGCAGAACACCGCGGTGTTCTACAACAGCCTGTTCGACGTACCGAACCCTGACCATCGCTTGCGCATCTCGATGACCGCCCAGGTCCGTATCGTCCTGGACAAGGCCAAATCGGTGCTGACGGTTCCGGTTGCGGCCCTGGGCGCGAAGAACCAGGACGGCAGCTACGTAGTTCGGGTGCTGGACGCCGAAGGCAAGGCGCAGCCACGTAACGTGCGAACCGGTATCAACAACAATGTCCGGGCCGAAATCAAGGACGGCCTGGCCGAGGGCGACAAAGTCGTCATTGGCGAGCCGGCCCCGGCCGTGGCGGGGGCCTGACCATGACGCGACCACTGTTGGAACTCAAGGGGATCACCCGCAGCTTTCTCGCAGGAGAAAAGGCGTTCATAGCGCTCAAGGACATCAACCTGACGATCAACGCCGGAGAAATCGTGGCGATCACCGGGGCCTCCGGTTCCGGTAAATCCACCCTGATGAATGTGCTCGGCTGCCTCGATCATCCGAGTTCCGGCAGTTACAAGGTGGATGGACGCGAGACCGGTTCGATGGATGACCATGAGCTGGCGGTCCTGCGCCGCGATCACTTCGGGTTCATCTTCCAGCGTTATCACCTGCTGCCTCACCTCAGTGCCTTGCACAATGTCGAGATGCCGGCCATCTACGCGGGCGCCGCCGAGTCGCAACGCCACAGCCGGGCCGGGGAACTGCTGGGCCGCCTGGGACTGGAGGGACACTTGGCCAATCGACCGAGCCAGCTTTCCGGCGGGCAGCAGCAGCGGGTGAGTATTGCCCGGGCGCTGATGAATGGCGGCGAGATCATCCTGGCCGACGAGCCCACCGGTGCACTGGATACCGCCAGCGGCCGGGAAGTGATGAAAATTCTGTTGGAGCTCAACGCGGCGGGGCACACGGTCATCATCGTAACCCACGACGAAAAGGTGGCCGCCCATGCCCAGCGCATCATCGAGATCCGCGACGGCGAGATTGTCAGTGACCGACCCAACCCCCAGCGTCCGCTGGAAGAACTGGCGCAACCGCAGGCACGTCCGGCCAGGGTCAAGCCGACGAACCGCCTGCTTGCCAGCTTCGGGCTGTTCAGCGAGGCGTTCAACATGGCGTGGGTGGCGCTGGTGTCTCATCGGATGCGCACCTTGTTGACCATGCTGGGGATCATCATCGGCATCACTTCGGTGGTTTCGATCGTGGCCATTGGTGAAGGGGTCAAGCAGTATGTTCTGAAGGACATCGAAGCGATCGGCAGCAATACGATCGAGATCATGCCCGGCGCCGACTGGGGAGACAGTCGCTCGACCGCTATCGAAACCCTGGTGCTGTCCGATGTCACGGCCCTGAGCGACCAGTACTACATCGACAGCGCGACCCCCAACCTGGGGCGCAACCTGTTGTTGCGCTATGAAAACATCGACGTCAATGCCACCGTCAATGGTGTGAGTTCGAGCTATTTCCAGGTGCGTGGAATCAAGATCGGCTCGGGGGTAAAGTTCAGCGAAGACGATGCCCGGCGCCAGTCGCAAGTGGTAGTGATCGACCATAACACCCGGCAGCGGCTGTTTGGCCCGAACACGGATCCGCTGGGCAAGGTGATCCTCATCGACAATCTGCCTTGCACGGTCATCGGTGTGACCGAAGATCGCAAGAGTGTCTTCAACACGAACAAGAATCTGAATGTCTGGATGCCCTATGAAACCGCGGCCGGGCGATTGCTGGGCCAGCGTTTCCTGGACAGCATTACCGTACGAATCAAGGACGGGCAGCCGAGCAAGGCCGTGGAGGATAACGTCGTCAAGCTCCTTGAACAGCGCCATGGCATCAAGGATTTCTTCACCTACAACCTCGACAGCGTGTTGCAGACGGTGCAGAAGACCAGCCAGTCCCTGGCATTGCTGCTCTCGCTGATCGCCGTCATTTCGCTGGTGGTGGGCGGTATCGGGGTGATGAACATCATGCTGGTCTCGGTGACCGAACGCACCCGTGAGATCGGCATCCGCATGGCCGTCGGGGCCCGTCAGTCCGATATACGCCAGCAGTTCCTGGTGGAGGCGGTGATGGTGTGCCTGCTGGGAGGGACGATCGGCATCGCCTTGTCGTTCGGCATCGGCTATGTGTTTTCGATTTTCGTCAAGGAATGGCAAATGGTGTTTTCGATGGGGTCGATCATCACTGCGGTCGTCTGTTCGACGGTCATCGGCATCGTGTTCGGCTTCGTGCCTGCGCGCAATGCGGCGCGCCTTGACCCGATCAATGCCCTGGCGCGGGATTGACAACGATCGGCGGGACACAGTTCAAGTGCAGGGGGAGTCTGCTCGCGACAGGTATTTCGTGTTATGTTATCCGCTTTCGTTTGGCAGGCATTCTCATTCCTGCCTTGCGCGGACCAACGACTTTCACCCCGAGTACTGCCATGAGCCTACCTTCAAGCGTGACGAGCCCGTCCGGCGTCCGTGCGCCTGCGCTTGCAACCCCCGCTGTAACGACCAATGTCCGCATGCTCGCCATCGACGCCCTGCGCGGTTTCGTCATGCTGCTGATGCTGGTGGATCACGTCCGCGAGACCTTCTTGCTGCACCGTCAGGTCACGGACCCCATCGATGCGCTGAGCGTTTCGCCGGACCTGTATTTCACGCGTCTGCTCAGCACGCTTTGCGCCCCCGTGTTCATTTTTCTGACCGGTTTGTCGGCCTGGCTCTACAGCCAGAAGCACACCGCCGGCGAGACCTCGCTGTTTCTGCTCAAACGTGGCCTGTTCCTGGTGTTCCTGGAAGTCACCTTCGTGTGTTTCGCCTGGAACGCCGAATTCCCGCCCAAGACACTGTGGTTGCAGGTGATCTGGTGCATTGGCATCTGCATGATCGTCCTGGCCGCCTTGCTGCATCTCAAGCGCAGCTGGTTGATCGTCCTCGGCGTGGCCATCGTCGCCGGCCACAACCTCCTCGATGGCGTGGTGCTGGGCCCGGATTCACCGTTCTTCGTCCCCTGGTCGATTCTTCACCAGCGCGCATTCATCGACATCACCGAGTTCACTCGGGCGCGTACCACGTATCCGGTATTGCCGTGGATCGGCGTAATCCTGCTGGGCTGGGCCATCGGGCCATGGTTCGGCAAAGAGGCGGCGCCGGCCGTGCGTTTGCGTCGCTTGCTACAGGTTGGCCTCGGACTGTTGCTGGCCTTCGTCTGCATCCGCTACCTGAACGTCTATGGCGACAAGCCCTGGGTCCAGACCGGCGATGCGCTGCGCACCGTCATGAGCTTCATGAGCGCGACGAAATATCCGCCCTCGCTGATGTTCCTGCTGCCGACCCTGGGCGTGGGCCTGATTCTGCTGGCGCTTTTCGAGAAAGCCCAGCAACGGGGCGTCATTGCGCTGTTGGCGATTTATGGCGGCGCGCCGATGTTTTTCTATCTGCTGCACCTTTACGTGCTCAAGGCGCTGTACCTGATGGCGGTCGCGATCTGGGGTACCAACCAGGGCGCCTACTACGGCTTCGACCATCTGCCGATGGTATGGCTGTGGAGCGTGCTGCTGGGTGTCGTGCTGTTTTTCCCGACGCGCTGGTTCGCAGAGCTCAAACAACGACGTCGTGATATCACGGTTCTGAAATACTTCTGAATGGCAAGATTCCCGTGGCTCCCGCGTCGAGGGGAGCCCATCGGGGCCATCAAATTGCCTCAATTTACCCAGTGCTTTTGTCAGGAATATGAAAAAGAGGCTTCGGTCTGCTTGTTTCATTATGTAAACTCCCCCCGCTGCGACAATCGGGCACGGCCAGGCCAGACCCGATCAAGACCGTTTTGCAGTGTCCCTCACCCAGCTGAAGCCAAGACCTACAAGAAGTCAGTGCCGGAGAGACATAAACCGAGGCCGCTGTAGCGCGGCCCTGTAGGTCCATCCTCCAGTCCATTCGAACCAGACACGCTGGCGTTGCCGGCCATGGGCGTGGTCTATCATTGAACAGGACCGGGGGGCGGAATGGCGTTCCATCCTAGGGATACACACATGTTGAAGAAAACACACACGGCGCTGCTGGGCCTGGCGATGGCGATGGGTCTTGCGACCACGCACGCCGCCGAGCCAAAAAAAGTAGATGTCCTGCTCATTGGTGGGGGCATCATGAGCTCGACACTCGGCGTTTGGCTCAATGAGCTGGAGCCGGGCTGGACCATGGAAATGGTCGAGCGCCTGGACGGTGTTGCGGAAGAAAGCTCCAACGGCTGGAACAACGCCGGTACGGGTCACTCCGCGCTTGCCGAGCTGAACTACACGCCGGAAGACAAGAACGGCAAGGTCGACATCTCCAAGGCCATCGAAATCAACGAAGCCTTCCAGATCTCCCGTCAGTTCTGGTCCTGGCAGGTCAAGCAGGGTGTGCTGAAGAACCCGCGCTCGTTCATCAATTCCACACCGCACATGAGCTTCCTGTGGGGCGACGAGAACATCGCCTTCCTGAAGAAACGCTATGAAGCGCTCCAGGCCAGCCCTTTGTTCGCCGGCATGCAGTACTCCGAAGACCCTGCGCAGATCAGCAAGTGGGTTCCACTGATGATGCAAGGGCGCGATCCGAGCCAGAAGGTGGCAGCCACCTGGAGTCCCCTGGGTACCGACGTGAACTTCGGCGAAATCACCCGTCAGTTCGCCGCTTACCTGCAAACCAAGCCGAACTTCTCGCTGAAACTGTCCAGCGAAGTGGAAGAGATCACCCGCAACGAAGACGGTACCTGGCGCGTTTCGTACAAGAACCTGAAAGACGGCACCGAAACCGAGACCGACGCCAAGTTCGTCTTCATCGGCGCTGGCGGCGGTGCCCTGCACCTGCTGCAGAAGTCCGACATTCCGGAAGCCCGTGAATACGCAGGTTTCCCAGTGGGCGGTTCGTTCCTGGTGACCGAAAACCCCACTGTCGCCCAGCTGCACCTGGCCAAGGCCTATGGCAAGGCTTCGGTTGGCGCGCCGCCGATGTCGGTTCCGCACCTCGATACCCGCGTGCTCGATGGCAAGCGTGTCATCCTGTTTGGCCCGTTCGCGACGTTCTCCACCAAGTTTCTCAAGAACGGCTCGTACTTCGACCTGCTGACCAGCACCACCACCCACAACGTGTGGCCAATGACCAAGGTCGGTATCGAACAGTACCCGCTGGTCGAGTACCTGGCCGGTCAACTGATGCTGTCGGACGAAGACCGTTTCAACGCCCTGAAGGAATACTTCCCCGAGGCCAAGCAGGAAGACTGGCGCCTGTGGCAAGCCGGCCAGCGTGTGCAGATCATCAAGCGTGACGAAGAGAAGGGCGGCGTCCTGAAACTCGGCACCGAAGTGGTCGCTTCCCAGGATGGCAGTATCGCCGGCCTGCTGGGTGCCTCGCCAGGCGCCTCGACTGCCGCGCCGATCATGCTGACCGTGCTCGAAAAGGTCTTCAAGGACAAGGTTGCCACCCCGGCCTGGCAGGAAAAACTGCGTCAGATCGTGCCGAGCTACGGCACCAAGCTCAACGACAGCCCCGAGCGTGTGGCTCAGGAATGGGCTTACACCAGCGAAGTCCTGCAACTGGACCCGCCGCCGGCCATCGGCAAGCCAGGCGCTGCCGTGGTTCCGGCCAAGCCCGCTGCTGCCCGCGAAAGCAACCCGGCGGCCGATATGGCGCTGTAAACCTCGCTCTGTGAGGTAAAGTAACAGCGCTCTATGTGCAATGCTGTTCACTTCAGGATTCATCAATCCTGAAGTTCCAAAAATCCGGAATCCATAAGGATTCCGGATTTTTACTGCTCAGTATTGAGTCAATGTTCTGAGCTATTTCAGAAGTTGGCTTCTATGCTTTTCTCCGTAATGTTCCATCGATGCGATATATGTGAAATCAAAAAGACCCATGCCCGATCCTCATTGAGGATGCTTTTTGTCACGCTCTTTCAACTACCTTTACAATTTGTGGCATCTCACCCTCTGCTACAAATTTAAGTAGGGTTAACGTAACCTTTACTTCCACTCCGTGGCTTTCCATATATTTATCTTTTACGGCCTGTACCGCCTCTTCTATAGAGTTTGCGGTAATGTGTCCATGGCCAGAGTTATGTGTGCCGCCCACTGCATGGGCTGTATAGCCATATTCCGTGCTCATTTTATTTTCCTCGGTTTGCGAGTTGACGCAGGAAAATAATGATTGAACTAAAGCGCTGTTCCTACTGTCAAGATTTACAGTTCTTGATATCTAATCGGAATATTATTTTTGAAGTATAAATATATATAGGAGCCAGCAGAACTGTGGCGCTTGGGTCGGTCGTGCTCTCCGATGGGTGTAGCCTTCTGTCCCCGGTGATTATTCGCATCTCCGCCTGTAACGTCCGGGCCGCAACGCGGCCCGACAAATCGATTCCTCTCGCTACAAATTTTTCGCCTACTGGGTACCAAACATCGCCGTCCAGTAAATCCCCGCATCACTTTTCGGGTCCATGGCATAACCGGCGCCCAGCTCGCGGTACTGCGGGTTCATCAGGTTGGCGCAGTGCCCTGGGCTTGCCAGCCAGCCGTCCACCACCTTGAGGGCGGTGTCCTGGCCGGCGGCGATGTTTTCGCCGATCAGTTGGCCAAGGTAGCCAGCCAGTTCGGCTCGGTCCCCGGGCGTGCGACCGTCGCGGTCCTTGTGGTCGAAGAAGTTGTTGTTGGCCATGGCGCGGGCATGGGTCACGCCAGCGAGGGCCAGAGTGGCGTTCCACGACAGCGGTGTCGTGGCCGCGAAGGCTTCGGTGCCGCAGCGGCGCGGTTGTGCGCGGGCGCTGTTGATCAACTTCAGCAGTTTCTGGCCCTCGGCCTGCCAATCACCTAAACGCGCCGACAACAGCGGGCGCGCCAGCACGATGCGCCATTCGCGGTCCATGCGACTGACCCCGATGTCGACGAACTGCGGGTCGAGCACTACCTGACAGAAACTCTCCTGCACGGCTTTCATCGCCGCTTGGGCATCCCGCGGCCCCGACAGGCTGATGGCCTGCACATTGACCATCGGATAGGCTGCCCGCGCCAGTGCTTGCTGCAGGTCGCCGATGCCGTTGGCCGACAGGATCAACCGCGAATCCATGGCCAAGGGTGGCAGCTCCAGCGAGGCCTGGCCGGCGCAGCTCTGGGACTGGCTGCGGTAGAGATTGATGGACTCGACCAGTTGCGTCTCTTCGGTGGCGGTGGCCCCGACGGCGAATGCCAGGCCGAGCGACAGCACGACCAGACGCATGGCGGATGGAATGGCACGCATGTAAATCTCCCTTGAGCGGACGGCGCCTATGATGCGCAATTTCTGCCCTCTTGGGGCAACGGTTTCACGCTCTATTGAAATCCCTGGAGTGACGCCGTCTGGCACCGCTCGGGACACTCCTCAAATCATGGGATCAATTTTGCGCCGAATAAGTCCGTTACCGTGGCTGCAATTTCATCTGGACAACAATTGCCCTGAATCTGCCTTCATGACCCGTGTCAAACTCGTGGAAGGCCAACGACAGAATCCGAATCATGCAAAAGAGCACCTACGAACTGCTGGAAGTCGCCAACGGCAAGCCCGTCAAGCTTTGGACCCAGGGGGTGCCAGTGGAAGCCGAAGCCCGCCAGCAACTCATGAACACAGCGAAGATGCCATTCATCTTCAAACACTTGGCGGTAATGCCCGATGTGCATCTGGGTAAAGGCTCGACCATTGGCAGTGTGATCCCCACCGTGGGCGCAATCATCCCCGCTGCCGTCGGGGTGGATATCGGCTGCGGCATGATCGCCGCCAGAACCTCGCTTACGGCTGCCGATCTCCCGGATAACCTCCACGGTTTGCGCAGCGCCATTGAAAAAGCCGTGCCCCATGGGCGTACCGTCAGTCAGGGTGGGCGGGACAAAGGTGCATGGAACAGCGTTCCACAACAGACCGACAGAGCGTGGGCCGCGCTGGCCGAGCGGTTCAAGGCGATCACCGACAAGTACCCGAAGCTGACCAAGACCAATCATCGTCAGCACCTTGGCACCCTGGGTTCCGGTAACCATTTCATCGAGGTCTGCCTGGATGAGGCCAACCGGGTCTGGTTCATGTTGCACAGCGGCTCGCGCGGCGTGGGTAATGCCATTGGCAACTTGTTCATTCAATTGGCCCAAGCCGATATGCGCCAGCACCTTGCCAATCTGCCGGACCGCGACCTGGCGTATTTCGAAGAGGGAAGCCGACATTTCGACGATTATGTCCAGGCGGTGGGGTGGGCCCAGGATTTCGCCCGTCAGAATCGCGCACTGATGATGGACGCGGTGATACACGCCACCCGCCAGGTCATCCGCAAGCCGTTCGACGTGGCGCTGGAAGCCGTCAATTGCCATCACAATTATGTGCAGAAGGAACGGCATTTCGGGCGCGACGTCCTGGTGACCCGCAAGGGCGCGGTGTCAGCGCACAAAGGCGAGCTGGGGATCATTCCCGGCTCGATGGGCGCCAAGAGTTTTATCGTTCGGGGCCTGGGCAACGAGGAGTCGTTCTGCTCCTGCAGCCATGGCGCAGGGCGGGTCATGAGTCGTACCCAGGCGAAAAAACGCTTCACCGTTGAAGATCAGGTTCGCGCCACCGCTCATGTAGAGTGCCGCAAGGACGAGGCCGTGATCGACGAAATACCCATGGCCTACAAGGATATCGACCAGGTCATGCATGCCCAGCGTGAGCTGGTCGAGGTGCTGCACACGTTGCGCCAGGTGGTCTGTGTCAAAGGTTAGCGGAGCCCGACATGTTGAACGTGGTTGAAAGACATGCCAGCGCAGTCTTGCGCCAGCGGATGGAGAAGGCCGGCTGCGCCTTCGATTTTCTCGTGCTCGCCCCCGAGGCCGGCGAGGCGATCACCCCGGTGCTTCATCGGCGGGCGGTGGATCAGTTGTTCCAGTCCATCAGGAGCCTGTGGCTGGAGCGGCATCGCGAGTTGGTGCGCGATCCCCGTTTTGCCGGCGCCGCGCCCCCCAATATGAGCTGGGATCTGGACAAGGCCATGCCCAGGCCTCTGGATTCGCAAGAAGTCGCCCAACTTCTGCACGCCGACAAGGACGATCACAATCGGCCACCTTTCGCCCTGTACCAGGCCTTTTGCGAGCCGCCTTACGGCACCCGTTTCGTCGATGACAGCCCACAAGCGCTGTTCAAGGACTGGCTCGATCTGCTCGGGCTCGAAGCCGGCGTCGAGGTGCAGACCTGGGTCGATAACTTCAACGTCGACTGGCTGGCCAGCGACGAACCCGATCCGGCGCGTGATCCATGGAGCAATTACTTCGAGGACGGGCTGGAGTGGTGGGGCGTGTGGTGCCTCAGCATCTGGAATGCCCGTCGCCGCGTGTTGAGCGTGCTGGCGGCCAGCACCACGGATTGAATCAGGAAAGGCCTGGCATCCGTCAGCGCACCGCATGCACCTCACCCGCCGGCACGGCGCGAGTCATCACGCTGATGGCCGCCAGGGCGGCGATCACCAATCCTGGCGACGTCGCCAACAGCACACCCGTCATGCCTGCCCCGGCCGCCAGGATCTGCCCGGCGGCCAAGGGACCTGCCACCGAACCCAGGCGTCCAATGGCAACCGCCGCACCGACGCCAGTCGCCCGTACGGCAGTGGGATAGGAGGGGGGCGCCAAGGCATAAAGCACTAGCTGCGCGGCCATGACGAACAGTCCGGCAGCGAAACCGGCCATGCTCATCGGCACGATACCGACCGAAAAACCCACTCCCGCCAGGGCGCTCAACAAACCGGCGTAGACGAACAGTACCACCTTGATGCCATTGCAACGGTCCAGCAACAGGCCTCCGATCAGCGAACCGAGGGCTCCACCCATATTGAACAGCATTTGTACCAGGCCAGCCTGGGGCTTGCTGAAGCCTTGTTCCACCAGCAACGTCGGCAGCCAGTTGAGTAGCATGTACATCACCGTCAGGGTGAAGAAGTAACTCATCCAGAGGGCAAGGGTGGTCCGGCTGCGGCCCTCGCCGAACAGCGCCTTGCCAGTAGAACCACGGGCTTCTGAGTCAGTCGCTCGCGCCTGGCGAAAAGCGCTGGACTCCGGCAGCCACAACAGCATCAACGGCACCGCCAGCAACGGCGCCAGGCCGCCAATGAAAAACGTCATCTGCCAGTGTTCGCCCGACAGCATGGCGACCACCGCCGCCAACGCTCCCCCTAGCGGAACCCCCGCGTACATCACGCTGATCGCCGTGCCACGTCGTTGTTCGCCCACGGCCTCGGCGCACAGAGCAATGAGGTTGGGCAGGGCGGCGCCAAGGCCCAGGCCGGTCATGAAGCGCACCAGTAGCAGGCTGGAAACGTCTTCTACGTGAGCGGTGCCGAGGGAAAAGATTCCGAACAGCAATACAGCACTGATCAGGATTTTCTTGCGACCGATGCGATCAGCGATCCAGCCGCCGAAGAAAGCGCCCGGTAGCAGACCGATAATGCCGGCACTGAATACCCAGCCCATCATCTTCGGGTCCAGGGCAAAGGTCTGTCGCAGACCGGCGGCAGCGGTGCCGGCCGATTGCAGGTCGAAACCCTCGATCAATGCGACGATAAAACACAAGGCAATGGTCAGCGTTGCGCGACGCGCCGAATGGTTCATGACAAGTCCTCTTATTGTTTTTGTCGGGCCGCCGGTTATCGATCCGGCTTGCAGCGAAATTTAGATTAACAAAGATAACTAAAGCTCGATGGATTTTTATCGGCGTCTTGTCGCTGAGAATTAATTGTTGAAAATCAAGCTCTTAATTTTGTAAACCAATAAGTCGTTAAAATAAGTTAATTATATTAATGTTCGATTATCGGTCATTTCTGGTTGACGGGAACCGCGACGGATTTCCATTCTTGCGTCGGTATCCCTGCCCGCCGGTAGGGTTTCGATCAAAAAAACAACAATAACGGACTTCGAACATGGCCAATCTTTCCCGGGGCGCTTGTGCATCGGCCCCAGTCACTCGCCTCGCTCCATTGCTGGCCAGCCTCGGGCTGAGCCTGTATTCGGTCACGGCCTCGGCTCAAGGATTTCTCGACGACAGCCACGGCACTCTGACGCTGCGTAATTACTACATGGACCGCGACTACAAGGACAATGGCGCCAAGACAGCCGCCCGGGAGTGGGCTCAGGGTGTGATCATGAACGTGGAGTCGGGTTATACGACCGGCACTGTCGGTTTCGGCCTGGATGCCCGCGGGTTGATGGGGATCAAGCTTGATTCTTCGCCGGATCGCAGCGGCACCGAACTGCTGCCGGTGTCCAGCCGCGACAGGCGTGCTCCGGATGAGTATTCGCGCCTGGCCCTGACGGGCAAGCTGCGCGTCGGCCAGACCACCGTGAAAACAGGCGACGTGTCTATCTTCCTGCCGTTTGCGTTCGCCAGTCCCTCACGACTGCTGCCACAGACCTTCCGCGGCACCACGCTCAGCTCAAAGGATTTCGACGGATTGACGTTCAATACCGGGTACATCGACCGCATCAACCGGCGCGATTCCACCGACTATCAACCGATGAGCATTGCGTCCCCCAACCGGCGTTTCAACGGTGCGGCCACTTCGTCCCACCTGGTTTATGCCGGCGGCGATTACCAGGTCGACAAGGCACTCAGCCTGCGGGCCTATCATGCCGAAGTGAAGGACTTGTACCGGCAGGACACCCTGGCGTTGTTGCATGACCTGCCGCTTGGAAGCGGGGTGCTGACCACTGATCTGCGCAGCTTTTTCAGTGCTGAAGACGGTGCTGCCAAGGCTGGAAAGGTGGACAACCGCAACGTCTCGGCCTTGTTCGGCTACCGCTGGGGCGGACATCGCGTCAGCCTTGGCTACATGCATGCCAGTGGCGACACCGCCACGCCTTATGTGTCCGGCACCGAGCTGATGGGCTTGAGCGAAATGACCATGAGCTCGGATTTTCTCAATGCACGGGAACGTACCTGGCAGGCGATTCATGACTACGACTTCGCCGCGGTGGGCGTACCGGGCCTGAGAACTCGATTGCGTTATGTGCGTGGCGATCACATCGAACTGGCGGCCTTCGAGGCCGAGGATCGCAAAGAGCGGGAGTTCCAGATGGAGCTGGGGTATGTGATCCAGAGTGGCCCGCTGAAAAACGTCGGGCTGCTGGCGCGTAAGTCGATCTACCGCAACGACTTTCCAGCGGCTGCGGCGTTTCGTGACGAGAACCAGACCCGGTTCCTGGTGACCTACAGCATGCCGATCTGGTAGGGCTCGATGCGACGGTGGCGAGGAGGTTTATACCCTCGCCACCGTGTGTATCGGGGCGTTTATGACTGATAGACCTTCTTCAGCAAACGCAGCAGTTCCTCCCGCTCCGCGCCCGAAAGGGCGGCCGTGGACTCCAGATCACTCTGGGAGGCGATCTGCTTGAGTTCCTTGAGCAGGGTCTCGCCGGTTTTGCTCAGGAATATCCCATAGGAGCGCTTGTCCGGCTTGCAGCGCACCCGTACGGCCAGTGCCCGGCTTTCCAGTTTGTTCAACAGCGGTACCACCTGTGGCGGTTCGATTGCCAGGGCCTTGGCCAGGTCGGCCTGCATCAGGCCGGGATTCTGGTCGATGATCGCCAGGGCCGAGAACTGGGCGGGTCGCAGGTCGTGGACGGCGAGCCGGCCGATCAGGTTCTGGAACAGTTTCAACTGAGCGCGGCGCAAGGCGTAACCGATCAGGTCGTCCAGTGCGGAGTCCAGTGGCGCCTGCGCGCTGGCGACATCAGCCATGGCCTCGGCGGCTTCGGCAAGTTTTGCAGACTTGGCCATTGAAAAAAGCATCCTCAAGGTGAGTGGTTAACAAGGCTATCCAGTTTGCCGGGGTTGTGGGGCGCTGGCTACGGTCGATTGAATATTTGTCTCTCCGACGTGCAACGATTCGGACGTCCTGATTCAGATAAATTGATTAATAGTTAATTGACATAACTAGTTTTGCGGTTTAGCTTCTGCTCATCTTCAGCCCAGAACAAGAGAGCATGCGTCATGAGCAATTACGAAGGTCGCTGGACAACCGTCAAGGTGGACATCGAGGAGGGCATTGCCTGGGTTACCCTCAATCGTCCGGAAAAACGCAACGCCATGAGCCCGACCCTCAACCGTGAAATGGTCGACGTGCTCGAAACCCTCGAACAGGATCCAGCCGCCGGCGTGCTCGTGCTCACCGGCGCGGGGGACTCCTGGACCGCTGGCATGGACCTCAAGGAGTACTTCCGCGAGGTGGATGCCGGGCCGGAAATCCTTCAGGAAAAGATCCGCCGCGACGCTTCGCAATGGCAATGGCGACTGCTGCGCATGTACGCCAAGCCCACCATTGCCATGGTCAATGGCTGGTGCTTCGGCGGCGGCTTCAGTCCACTGGTGGCGTGCGATCTGGCGATCTGCGCCGACGAGGCCACGTTCGGCCTTTCGGAAATCAACTGGGGCATCCCGCCCGGCAACCTCGTCAGCAAGGCCATGGCCGATACCGTCGGCCATCGCCAATCGCTGTACTACATCATGACCGGCAAGACGTTCGACGGGCGCAAGGCGGCCGAGATGGGTCTGGTCAATGAGAGCGTGCCCTTGGCGCAACTGCGCGAAGTCACCGTGGCGCTGGCGCGCAACCTGCTGGAGAAAAATCCGGTGGTGCTGCGGGCGGCCAAGCACGGGTTCAAGCGCTGCCGCGAGCTGACCTGGGAGCAGAACGAAGACTACCTGTACGCCAAGCTCGACCAGTCGCGCCTGCTGGACAAGGAGGGAGGCCGTGAGCAGGGCATGAAGCAGTTCCTGGACGACAAGAGCATCAAGCCGGGGCTGCAAGCCTATAAGCGCTGAGCTGCGTGGGCTGGCGACTGTTCGTCGAGGGCCCTCGACGCTACTGTGAACGTATTCCGATAAAGACAATAAAGAGGAATCATC
Source organism: Pseudomonas uvaldensis (assembly GCF_021271205.1). GTDB lineage: Bacteria > Pseudomonadota > Gammaproteobacteria > Pseudomonadales > Pseudomonadaceae > Aquipseudomonas > Aquipseudomonas uvaldensis. The sequence goes on along the minus strand of NZ_JAIWKS010000002.1, from coordinate 701,845 downwards.
ATGCTGGACGTGCCCCTGTTGATCGGCGGCCAGTCGTGCCCCGCCCGTGACGGTCGGACTTTCGAACGTTGCAACCCGGTGACCGGCGAAGTCGTCTCGCGCGTGGCTGCGGCCACCCTGGAAGACGCCGACGCGGCAGTCGCTGCCGCGCAAGCCGCGTTTCCCGCCTGGTCCGCGCTGGCCCCCAATGAACGCCGTACCCGGCTGTTGCGAGCGGCCGAGCAGTTGCAGGCCCGCAGCGATGAATTCGTCGCCGCGGCTGGCGAGACCGGTGCGATGGCCAACTGGTACGGTTTCAATGTGCATCTGGCGGCGAATATGCTGCGTGAAGCCGCGTCCATGACGACCCGGATCAATGGCGAAATCATTCCCTCGGACGTCCCTGGGAGTTTCGCCATGGCCCTGCGGCAGCCCTGTGGCGTGGTGCTGGGCATTGCGCCATGGAACGCTCCGGTGATCCTCGCCACCCGTGCCATCGCCATGCCGCTGGCCTGCGGTAATACCGTGGTGCTCAAGGCTTCGGAAATCAGCCCGGCGGTGCACAGGCTCATCGGTCAGGTGTTGCAGGACGCCGGCCTGGGCGATGGCGTGGTCAATGTGATCTGCAACGCGCCAAAGGACGCTCCAGCGATTGTCGAACGCCTGATTGCCAATCCCGCGGTGCGCCGCGTCAATTTCACCGGCTCGACCCATGTCGGGCGCATTGTCGGTGAGCTGTCGGCCCGTCATCTCAAACCGGCCCTGTTGGAGCTGGGTGGCAAGGCGCCGTTTCTGGTATTGGCCGACGCCGACCTGGACGCTGCGGTGGACGCGGCGGCCTTCGGGGCGTATTTCAACCAAGGGCAGATCTGCATGTCCACCGAGCGGTTGATCGTTGACGCGAGCGTAGCCGATGCGTTTGTCGCCCGGTTGACGGCCAAGATCGCCACGTTACGCGCCGGCGATCCGGCAGCCAGCGATTCGGCGCTGGGGTCGCTGGTGGACGTGAGCGCCGGCCTTCGCATCAAAGGCCTGATCGACGATGCCCTGGACAAAGGTGCGACGCTGCTGGCAGGCGGTCAGTTGGACGGCAGCATCCTGCAGCCGACCTTGCTCGATGGCGTAACTCCGCAGATGCGGCTTTATCACGAAGAGTCCTTCGGCCCCGTGGCGGTGGTGTTGCGCGGTGAGGGGGATGAGGAACTGCTGCGCCTGGCGAATGACTCCGAGTTCGGTTTGTCGGCAGCCATCTTCAGCCGCGACACCGCTCGAGCACTGGCCCTGGCCCAACGGGTCGAGTCGGGCATTTGCCACATCAACGGTCCGACGGTGCACGACGAGGCGCAAATGCCCTTCGGCGGCGTCAAGTCCAGCGGTTACGGCAGTTTTGGCGGCACGGCGTCCATCGAGCATTTCACCCAGTTGCGTTGGGTGACGCTGCAGAACGGACCCCGGCATTACCCGATCTGAAATCCGCCGCATCGCCGGCCATCCATAATAACGACAAGATCGCAGCCAGACGCTGCCGCGCTCCGCTCGTGTGAAATACGACCCGAGCGCGCCTTGGTGGAGGAAATGTACGTGAGTTCCGAGTTCAGATCGTCCTCCCGACCCGGCCCGGGGCGTTATCGCCAGGTGTCGATTGGTCACCCCGCCGTTGAGGTCAGCGAGGAACAGGGTGTCCTCCACATGCGATCCCTGGAAACCCTGGCCCCGTTGCCGGCGCGTTTGCTCGATCGGCTGGTGCATTGGGCCCAGAGGCGCCCGCAACAGACCTTCATCGCTGCCCGCGTGGCCGGCGGTGATTGGCGCCGGGTCAGTTATGCCCAGATGCTCGACAGTGTCCGGGCGATTGCCCAACGTCTGCTGGGCTACGGCTTGTCCGCCGACAAGCCGCTGGTCCTGCTTTCAGGCAATGACATCGAACACCTGCAGATGGCCCTTGGCGCGATGTACGCCGGGATTCCTTATTGCCCGGTGTCGCCGGCCTATTCATTGTTGTCTCAGGATTTCGCCAAGCTGCGGCATGTCTGCGACCTGCTGCAACCGGGGCTGGTATTCGTCAGCCACGCTGCGCCTTTCGAGCGGGCGATCAACGCGGTGTTGCCGGCGAACATTCCGTTGATCACGGTAAACGGCGAGATACCCGGACGAGCCCGGACAAGCTTCGCCAGCCTGCTGGCGCAACCCGGCGGTGCCGAAGCCGAACAGGCCTTTGCCGCGACCGGCCCCGACAGCATCGCCAAGTTTCTCTTTACCTCGGGCTCCACCAAGTTGCCCAAGGCCGTGATCACCACCCAGCGCATGCTCTGCGCCAACCAGCAAATGTTGTTGCAGACCTTTCCGGTGTTCGGCGAAGCCCCGCCTGTGCTGGTGGACTGGTTGCCGTGGAATCACACGTTCGGCGGCAGTCACAACGTCGGTATCGTGCTGTACAACGGCGGCACCTTTTACCTGGACGACGGCAAACCCACCGCCCAGGGGTTCGCCGAGACCCTGCGCAATCTCAAGGAAATCTCCCCCACGGCTTACTTGACCGTGCCCAAAGGCTGGGAGGAGTTGGTCAGCGCCCTGGAGCAGGACGGCGAACTGCGCGAACGCTTTTTCGCGCGCATCAGTCTGTTCTTCTTCGCGGCGGCAGGGTTGTCCCAGAGCACCTGGGACCGGCTCGACAAAGTGGCCGAGCAGCACTGTGGCGAACGGATCCGCATGATGGCGGGGCTGGGCATGACCGAGGCGTCACCGTCCTGCACCTTCACCACCGGGCCGCTGTCCATGGCCGGCTACATCGGCCTGCCGGCGCCGGGTTGCGAGGTGCGCCTGGTGCCGGTGGACGGCAAGTTCGAGGGGCGCTTTCGCGGGCCGCACATCATGCCCGGCTATTGGCGCTCGCCTCAGCAGACCGCCGAGGTGTTCGACGCGGACGGCTTCTACTGTTCGGGCGATGCAATCAAGCTGGCCGATCCCGGCAATCCACAGTTGGGGCTGATGTTTGACGGGCGAATCGCCGAGGACTTCAAACTGTCTTCCGGGGTCTTCGTCAGCGTGGGACCGTTGCGCAATCGGGCAGTGCTGGAAGGCACGCCGTACGTGCTGGATCTGGTGGTGACCGCGCCGGATCGCGAGTGCCTGGGGGCGTTGGTGTTCCCGAGATTGCCCGAATGTAGACGTCTGTCGGGTCTGCCGCCGGACGCCAGCGACGCCCAGGTGCTCGCCAGCGAGCCGGTGCGCCAGTGGTTCGCCGATTGGCTGCAACGCCTGAACCGCGAAGCCAGCGGCAATGCCAGTCGTGTGGAGTGGATAGCACTGCTCGACGAACCGCCGTCCATCGACCGGGGGGAAATCACCGACAAGGGCTCGCTCAACCAGCGTGCGGTGTTGCAGTGGCGAGCGGCGAAAGTCGAGGCGCTGTATCGCGGAGAAGATGCCTCGATCCTCAGGGCAGGGCACAGCGGCTGAACATCAGGGGCTGACGCAGTAGGAGCAAGGCTTGCCCGCGATGGCGGTGGGTCAGCCTTATTGATGTTGGCTGATGTTCTGCTATCGCGAGCAGGCTCGCTCCCACAGGGGGGTGTGGCAAAGAAGATGTTTGAGTATCGACCGAAACGCTGTGGGAGCGAGCCTGCTCGCGATAGCGGCCTGCCGGACAAATCGATCTAGCTGACCCACCGCCATCGCGGGCAAGCCTTGCTCCCACAACAACTATTCCCTCCACCTGTATTGCACCCCCGCCGTGACACCCAGTCCCAGGCCTTCTACTATGGCGGCTGTCTTTCTCCCTGGAAGTCTGTGGATGAGTAAGCCCGGCCAAACGGTGCTGGTTGCATTGCGCAAAATGATCGCCTCCGGTGAGCTGGCGGCTGGTGAGCGGCTGATGGAGATTCCTACCGCGCAGTTGTTCGGTGTTTCGCGGATGCCGGTGCGCATGGCGTTCCGGACCCTGGAGCAGGAAGGGCTGCTGGTGCGCTTTGGCGGTCGGGGATTTCAGGTGCGTTCGGTCAGCGCCGAGGACATTGCCGGTGCCGTCGAGGTGCGCGGCGTGCTCGAAGGCCTGGCGGCCCGGCAGACGGCCGAGCGTGGCCTGTCCGAAGAAGCTCGTGCCACGCTCGAACGATGCCTGGTGCAGGGTGATGAGTTGTTCGCCAAGGGTTATGTGACCGAGGAAGACCTGGAGGTCTATCACGACCTCAACATGCGCTTTCACCAAGTGATCGTCGAAGGCAGCCACAACCCGGCGATTGCCGACGCGCTTGCCCGCAACGACCATCTGCCATTCGCTTCGGTGACCGCACTGGCGGTAGACCGGCAGAACATGGCCGCCGAGTATCGTCGCTTCAACTATGCCCACATGCAGCATCACTCGGTGTTCGACGCCTTGATCCATCGCCAGGGCGCCCGGGCCGAGGCGATCATGCGCGAGCATGCTAACGCGACTTTGCGCTACGCGCAGGTGTTCGGCTCGACCCTGGCCGATGAGCGGATGAAGGTGATTCTTCGTCCGCAGTGAACATGAGTGCCTTTGTGGGAGCGGGCTTGCTCGCGAATGCGGTGCATCAGTCGACTGCGATATGACTGATCGACCGCATTCGCGAGCAAGCCCGCTCCCACAAGATGGGAGGTGTTCGGAGTGTTATAGGTCCAACACCAGCACCGCTGTCTTCGACCGCGAACAGCAAGGCGTGAACTGATCGTTGCACGCCTGTTCGGCCTCGGTGAGGAACAGGTCGCGATGGTCCGGCACGCCTTCCAGCACCCGGGTCAGGCAAGTGCCGCAGACACCTTGTTCGCAGGAAATCGGAATGTCGATGCCGTGGCTTTCCAGCACCTGCACCACGCTGCGGTCCGCCGGGATCTCGAACACCTGACCACTGCTGGCAAGCTTCACCGAAAAGCGCCCATCGTCGCGTGTGTCGGTGGGGGTGGCGGCGAAGTATTCGCGGTGCAGGCAGGTGTCGTTCCATCCCTGGGCTCTGGCGGTGTCCAGTACATGTTGCATGAAGCCGCCGGGGCCGCACACATAGAGATGTACCTCGTTATCGGGTGCCGACAGTACTCGGGCGGCATCCAGCGCCGTTTCAGGCGCTTCGTCGAAATGCAGAAACACCCGGTCGGCATACGGCGACTGGCGCAGGCGCTCCAGGAAGGCTGCCCGCTCCCGGGATCGGGCGCAGTAATGCAACTCGAACGATGCGCCACTCTGGGCCAGATGCTCGGCCATGCACAGGATCGGCGTGATGCCGATGCCTCCGGCAAACAGCAGGTGGTGTCGGGCCTGGATTGCGAGGGGAAACAGGTTGCGCGGTTCGCTGATGTGCAATCGTGCGCCCGGCAGGATCTGTTCATGCAAGCTGCGGGAACCGCCTCGTGACGTCGGGTCCTTGAGTACGCCGATGAGGTAGCGATGCCGTTCCTCCGGGTGGTTGCACAGCGAGTACTGGCGAATCAGGCCGCCGGGCAGGTGCACATCGATATGGGCGCCGGCGGTGAACGTCGGCAGCGGCCTCCCATCGACAGGTGCCAGCTCATAGCTGCAGATGTCCAGGGCTTCGTCGCGCCGGGCAGTGACCTGGACCTCGATCATGGCCGCAGCTCCCCGAGTTGAGGTTGGCGGGTGTTGGCGATCAATCCGGCCTGGGTTTCCCGTTCACGAGCGATCCAGCGCTCCAGCACCCGCCGCGATTGCACGCCGCCGGCATCGATGTTGAGCTTGAGCAGGTTACGTTGCGGGTGATCCAGCAGATTGCGCTGTTGACGCTCCAGCATTTCCAGGTCCTCGCTGAAAATCTTGCCCTGACCTTCACGAATGGTGGCAGTGAGGGCTTCGTCCTGGGGCTGGAAATTCCGGGCCATGCCCCAGAAGTACCAGATGGACGTCTCGGTTTCCGGCGTAATGAAATCCACCACGATGCTCGACGCCTTGAACTGTGGCGCCGCGTGGTAGCCACCGTTACCGGCGTGGGCGACGCCGACTTCGATCATGACATGGCTGGGTGGGGTGAAGCGGCAGATCTGCCAGCGATCCACGGGCACGTCGTCGGCCAGGTTGTTGCCACGCAGGGCCATGCGCCAGAAGGGCGGGGCCATGATGTTTTCCATGTGCCGGGCAGTAATCACTTCGTCGCCTTCCACCGTGGTAATCGGTGGCGCTTCATCGATTTCCTTCTGGCCGATGCTCGACGCGTGCACGTAGGTTTCGTGGGTCAGGTCCATCAGGTTGTCGATCATCAGACGGTAATCGCAATTGATATGAAACAGCCCCCCGCCATAGGCCCATTCGTCGCTCTCCGCCCATTCCAGCGGATGGATCAGCGCCGGATCGGCCTGTGCCTGGTCACCGGGCCAGACCCAGATAAACCCATGACGCTCCTGCACCGCAAAGGTCTTGTTGCAAGGGAAACCACGTACGCGCTGTCCCGGCATCTCGACGGTCTTGCCGTCGCACCCCATCACCAGGCCGTGATAACCGCACACCAGATTGCCGTTCTCGACATACCCCAGGGACAGCGGGGCGCCACGGTGAGGGCAGAAGTCCTCCACGGCTGCGACCTTGCCTCCGTGTCCACGGTAGAACACCATTTTTTCACCGCAGATCTGCCGGCCCAGTGGTTTGCCGGCGATTTCATCGGGGGTGCACGCAACGTACCAGGCGTTCTTGGGATACATGAGGGATCTCCAGGGCGATTTGTTTTTGTGGATCCATTAAGTCTCTTAACTAGTTTTTCTGTCAATGTTTTCCTGATGAATTCGTCGATATTGAGTTTTAATGGATCCATTGGCTCCGTGGTGGTCTGGTTGAACCAATCCGCGCGGGGTTGGCTCGAAAGATTGCGAAGCCATACTTTCACGCACCCTTGCGTTGCACTGCGGAGTGATTGATGAAGAATCAAGCGGTACTGACAGAACAAGATGTCGCGCAATTGCTGGTGGCTGCCAAGGAGCTGGCGCACCAGCGTCAATGGGCGGTGTCGGTCTGTGTCGTGGACGAAGGAGGCCATCCGTTGGGGCTGTTGCGCTTGGATGATGCTTCACCGTTATCGACCTACATTGCCCTGGAAAAAGCCCGTACCGCTGCCATGGGCCGGCGTGACAGCAAGTTTTACGAAGACATGATCAATGGTGGTCGCCATGCTTTCCTCAGCGCACCGCATCTGCATGGGATGCTCGAAGGTGGCGTGGTCATCCGGCATGACGGACGGTGCATCGGCGCCATTGGGGTATCCGGGGTCAAGGCCGAACAGGACGCCGAACTGGCGCGGCTGGCGGTGGGAACCGTGCTGCCGATGCTTTCGCCCGATGCGTGATGAGCGTCGACTGACATCAATCTCCCACGGCGCGTTTGCACAAATGTTCCAGACGCCGTCCCCCGCAGCGGTTAATCTGCTGCGAGCCAATGACTCAAGACAGGGCGACTCATGACTTCGCGTAACTGGATCGATCTCAAGCAGGACGCCACGTCCGGTATCGAGACCGTGCGTGCGCATTTCGAAGGGCATGCGTACGACCCCCATTGGCACGATGCCTACCTGGTGGGCGTGACCGAGCAGGGCGTGCAGCAGTTCCATTGCCGTCGCCAGCAGCACAACAGCACGCCGGGCCAGGTGTTCCTGCTCGAGCCGGGCGAGATTCACGACGGCAATGCCCCTCACGCCAGCGGTTTTACTTACCGAACGTTGTATCTGCAGCCCCACTGGTTGGAGCGGGAGCTGCGCTCGCTGTTCGACGTGGCGCCGGATAACGCGCAGCTCGGCTTCGCTGCCACGCTCGCACAGGACGCGCAACTGGCCCACGCCACGGCCGTTGCGTTCCAGAGCCTGCACCAGCAGGAAATCCGCATCGTACGCCAGACCGCCCTCGACACCTTGCTGGCTGACCTGACCCGGCATCTGCACTGGCGGGCCCGGATCAATCCCGATCCACGGCTACCACTGGTAGCGCAGCAGGCGCGTGATTATTTGCACAGCCACCTGGGCGATGACATCGGCCTGGATGACCTGGCACAGGCCACCGGCGTGGATCGCTTTCGCCTGACCCGTGCCTTCAAGGCCGCGTTCGGACTGGCGCCCCATGCCTATCTGATCCAATTGCGACTGGCCCGCGCCAGGCGTTTGCTGGCACGGGGCGAGAGCGTCGTGACGGTGGCCGCCTTGCTCGGGTTTGCCGATCAGAGTCACTTGGGCCGCTGGTTCCAGCGGGCCTATCGCATGACTCCTGCGCACTACCGCAAGCGCTGCTCAAACGTTCCAGACTGAACGACGCCTCATCGGGATGATCGAGCCACGATCATTCACCGAGACGTTGTTCCATGGATCAGTTACTGCCGTTTGCCTTGTTCGCGTTTGTCGCCTCCATCACCCCGGGCCCCACCAATATCCTGGTCTTGAGCCACAGCTCGCGTTTCGGCCTGCCGACTACCTTGCCGATCATCCTGGGGGCCTGCGCGGCAGCGGCGTTGCTGGTGCTGTTGGTCGGCACCGGGCTGGGGGACGTGCTGGCGCGCCATGGGACGATCCAGACAGGGCTGTCCTGGGCCGGCATCGCCTGGTTGAGTTGGATGGCCTGGCAGATTTTCAGCGCACCGGCCCAGGCCATCGACCCTGAACATCCCGTCGAAGGCCCTCGACTCGGGCTGGCTGGGGCGGCGGCGTTGCAGTTGGTCAACCCGAAAACCTGGATGATGGCCCTGGCGGTGGTCAGCGTTTTTGCCGGCAGCGAGATCGATCGCACGGCGCGGGTGCTCTGGTTGTCCCTGGCGTTCTTTGCGATTTCGATTCCTTGCATGACCGTCTGGGCCTACCTGGGGCTCGGCGCGGCGCGATTCTGCCGTTCCGCCGAGGCGATGGGCCGGTTCAACCGGGTCATGGCGGTACTGTTGCTGTTGTCGGCGTGGCTGACGCTGGTGGTGTGAGGGGCAGGGTGGTCTGCAACCCCTTGCAACGGTTGTAAGGTTCCCAAGGACAGGCGTTTCCGAGAGCATCATCCGCGCCTCGGCTCAGGTGTGTGACCTGACCGATTTCCAATCGCCCCCAAGGATGGAGGTTCACTATGTCTACCCTCGATACCCATGTCGAGTTTATCCAGGCCAGGCTGCCCGCCTGGCTGAAAAAAGCCTCACGACCCCGGCAGGAACGCTTCAGGACGCTCACCCGGCAATTACAGCGCGACAGCGACGCGCTCAACGCCTTGTTGATCGGCCTGACACCCCCGGAAATTTTTGCCGCGAACCTGTTGCAGGCCCAGCCGGAGGTGCAGGCCTGGCGTCCGGTCAACGGCAGCCGGAGCGCGGCGGAGGCGGTCCGCCGGGCGCGGGTCAAGCGTGGTCCCTACGTCACCGATCCCTCGTTGTCGGTGATCCAGGCCGCCATGCGCAATTATCCGCCGGCCGATGCGCTCACCGGCGGCGATTTCGATAAAAACGGCAAACTCTATATCCAGGGCCGACGTGGCGAGTTCACCCGCTGGGGGGCCTCCTCCGATATCCCGACACTGCCGATCACCCCTGCCAGCTTTGCGGCGCTCTGCCGGCGCGTGGACGTGGGCGGCGCGTACCAGCGCCTTCTGGAAAACCACTTGCCACGTATCGGCACCGAGGTTCCCGCCGTTGCCAAGGCCTACATCACCTATGCGCGCAGCCTGCTGGCCTATGACGCTTATGAGGCGAAACTGGACGGTCGCCTGGACGAAACCGGAGAGCGCCTGCTGGCCCATGCCGGGGTCAGGCTGCACGATAACGTCGTCGCCCTCGGCTGTGAGATCAAGTCGCTTCAGGTGCTGACGGTGCCGCTCTTCGGTGCGCGCGTGTACTGGGGGCTGGAGGGGGACGCCAAGGGCAATCGCCCGGTGGTCCTGCACTTGCCCCATGATGTGGTGGCGCCCGTCAAGCAGTTCCACAGCATCCAGGCCATGGCGGCGCATTTGACCGAACGGCTGCGCAAGCGCAGCTACCGCGAGAGCTTGATGCGTTATTTCCCGGAGCGCCTGCGGGCGCGCATCGGCGCGACCCTGCACGATCAGGTGGAGTGGGAGATCAAGGATAACCCCAATCTCTTCCAGGAGATCCATGCCCGTATCGAAGGGTGGCGCGAGGGCGAGCCGGGGGAGGGGGGAGACAGTCGTCGCGTTCGCGTTCCAACTCCCCATGTAGCCTGGGATGTAGGCGATGTGCGCGGGGATCACTGGCACGACCGCTACCGTGAATGGCGCGCCCACACGCTGGCCAACGCTTCGGCGCTGATGGTGCCGACCCGTGACCAGGATTGGCAAGCCTGGATGGCCCGGCTCGAGTATTGGGAAAGCCTGGCCGAGCGCTCGCTGATGCTCGCCGCCAGCTTCATCCCGTTTTGTGCCCCGGTGGGGATGGCGGCGGCAGCGGTGGGCGGCGTCCGCCTGATCTATGAAGTATTCGAGGGGATCCAGGCTTTCAACGAGCGGCATGCTCAGGAAGGGATCGATCACATCTTCAACGTGTTGTTCGGTATCGCCCAAGGCGCTTACCTGGGGTTCGTCGGCGGCGCAGTGGAGCCCATGCCGATGCGTGACGGTAGCACGCGACTCTGGAATGGCGATCTCACCCCGTACCGGGCGCGACGCTTGCCGCCTGTGGAAGCCGAGCAGGATGCCTGGGGTGTCTGGCGTACCGAGGACGAAGCTTGGGTACAAATCGAGGGGCATTATTACGAAGTGCAGGGCAGGCGCGATGCAATGGCTCTGCGCCTGCCCGCCGACCATCGGGGCGTGACGCCGCTTCTGGAATGGAGCCGTGGCCGCGGCTGGCAGTGGGCGCACCGCAACCCGCTGCAGCGGAACAGTCTGGAGCTGCTACGAAATTTTTCCGAGACGCCCGACGAACTGAACGACGACAGGATTCTGATCGTGCAACGGCAGGCCGGTGCCAGCGAAGATCACCTGCGGTACTTGCAAATGAACGGGCAGCCGATGCCGGCGCTGCTCGCCGATGCCCTGGATGAAGCCCGTAACTGGCAGTGGGTGCAGCAGGCCATCGGGCATTTGCGCCGTGGCGAATCGCCTGGGGCCTTGCATTATCAGATAGCCCATACACTCGCGGACTTGCCCGGCTGGCCAGGAAAACTGGCGCTGCGCTACCGGGATGGCCTGGGGGTTCATCTCCGGGGGGAAGCAGCCGCTACGCGAATCTTGGACCTGAGCAGTATGGATCTGGAGCAGGGCGCCTGGGCGGATCATATCCTCGCCGGCTTGAGCGTGGATGAGCGGGACAGGTTACTGGGGCAAAGCACCATTGGCCCGCGCCCGGCCGAGCTCAGCGACCTGTTGGCGGGGCACTGGGCCGATCATCTGGAGCGCCACGCCGGGCAGTTGAGTTCGGCCATGGTCCGACCCGATGAACTCGATCCGCTGGCGGCCCCCGTGGCTCTGGCTTTCAAGAGCCTGTCGCGCTCCATGGCCAACGAACTTGCCCGGCAATCCCATGGCCAGGAGCGGTTGCGCCTGCGGGAGGGCCGGGTGACGGGAAGCCTGGGCAAACTGTGCGCGCAGGCTCAGGATGAACTGCGCCTGACCCGGGTCCTGCGTAACCTGGAGCGTGGCGAAAGCAGTGCCGATCGGGACCGGATCGTCATGGGGCTGTTGGGTGATCTACCGGAGTTGCGGGGCAAGCTGCACCTTCGCCTGTTCTCGCGGGAGCTGGAGCAGCCGCTGGAAATGGGCGCGGACGGGCCGTTGAAAGTCATTCGTCAGGACGGTGAAGAATACCTTTCTTTCGACCAGGAAGGCGTTGAGCTGGCTGCGGTTCGGAGCCTGGAGGAAGCCTTGCTCAGGGCGATGTCGGACGAGGCTCGCAATGCATTGGGCTTGAATATCTGGGACGCGGCCCGGTTCCGCAAGAAACTGCTCGACCTGGCCCTCGATGATCGGCAGGGCCTGCGGCCGTACCTGTCGCTCAAGCGCCTCGACGGCGGTGCATATTCCCCGCAATGGCTGAACGGGAGCCTGGGTTATCCGCTCAGTGGCCGCGGGCGGCTGCCATTGCTGCGTTGGCGTGCGAGCCTCGCGGCGCGTCTGGAACAGTTATTTCCCTACTACGCCGGTGATGCCCTGGAAAGGCTCCAGTGGAGCTTGACCGAGCAGGCCGAGCGCGAAGGTATCAGTCTGGATGATCTGGTCGCCCGGTTGGGCAATGAGTGGGCCACCCTGGATACCGCGTTGCAACAATGGGAGCTTTTCGAGGGCGTCCATCATCCCGTCGAGAATGAGTACGCACGTGCGGATGTGCTCTTCAGTCGCCAGAGCGTGGCGAAGGAAATCCGTCGTGCATGGCGGCGAGAACCCGAGCCGGGCAGGGACGACAGTGAACTGATACTGCGCCTGTCCGGATGGGATATCGGCCGGCTTCCTCCCGTCAGCGTACGTTTCGACCATATCGAGGAATTGACCCTGGCCCATATGAACCTGGACCAGGACCCCTCGGATTTCCTGAGGTTGTTCCCCAATCTCGATACGTTGCGCCTGCATGGCAATAAACTCACCGCGGTGCCCGTGGCGGTGGGAGAGTTTCCGTCGTTGATAGAGCTTGCGCTGGGGGCGAATCCGCTCAACATAGATGCCAATGTCTTTGCTCCGCTCCTGGGCGAAGATCGGGCAATCAACCTGCGGGAGCTGCACTTGTCGCAGATCAGCAGCGCAGGGGATGCAGTTGTCAGTGCCCGTATGGTCGCGGCCATCGGCCGTCTGGCCGAGCTGCCCGCGCTGCGTGAGCTGGTATGGTCGGACAACCTGAACTTCACCCTCGAGGAGCTGCAGGCCATCACCGCCTTGCCCGGACTACAGGGTTTGGATCTGGTGCGCTGCGGTCTGCGCCTGGATGAAGAGGGCAGCGCGTTCCTGCGTGCCGCCACGGACCTGCAGGATTTGCGCTTGAGTGGCAATAATTGCCGCGAACTGCCTGATCTGCCGGAACTCACATCCCTCACTGAGCTGGAGCTGGCCAACGCCGGGCTCGATCGGGTACCGCCCCTGGCGTTGAGAGTGCTCTCGAGGCCCTCGAGCGATCCGATTTTCGTTGACCTGAAAGGGAACCGCATCACCCACATCCAGGATGATCTGATCCCCGCCCTCGAGGCCATGCCAAGGGAGAATGTCCTCGGGTTGTGGTTGGAGGATAACCCGTTGCCCAGCGCTCAGATTCAGCTCCTTCGTGCCCTGGACGCCGAAGCTTTCCGTTATACCGTCGATGACTGGCTCAACATCTTTCCCGACCTTCAGCGAGCCCTGGAAGCCGCTCGCGACGACGCGGGGGGACGCCGTTTCATCGATTGGTTCAGCGGCGCCATCCGCGATGCCGATGCCGAAGCGCCCGGCGGACTGTCACTTGGCGAGCGCCAGAGGGCCGCGGCCATCCTGCAGTTCTATATCGGCTCTCCGGCGCTTTACCCGGAACTGGCCACACGGTTGGCGGATTTCGATCTGCAATTGGGCCAACTGCGTACGCGCCTGCAAGCGCGCGTCCTGGACAGGCAACCACCGGATATCGCCGAACTGGAGCTGCACTTTCTATCGTTCGAGTCGATCCAGCGCTCGCGCCTTGAACCCCAGAGCGTGCCTTTCGCGAGATTCCTGGGGGACCACTACAGCTATTGGAACCAGGTCCTGACGACCCGTTATCCCAATGCCGCGCAGCGTTACGCCGCGATTACCCGTGACGCGTACATCGACTGGCTAAGCGACGCCCAGGATACGTTCAACAGCAACGACCATGCGCCGCGGGTAGGGGAAATGACCTGGCGTCCGTACCTGGGATTGATGTCCCATGAGTGGCCCGAAGGACTGGCGATCTGGGACCGTGTTGAGGAGGACCTGGTGGATGCTTTCAGCGAGCCCGTGGACCCGTCCCGTTGGCCTCGGGTACTGCTGGATAATCTCGCCCGGCCGGAAGCAGGCCTGCCCAGTGCCCTGGAGGAAGTACCGCAAGCCAACGGAACGGTGTGGCGCCGCGTCGGCCTCGAAGGCGTGGCGGATGTGAACTGGGCCGCCGGGGAGCCGGTGATGCTCACCGAAGACCAGTTGCGGCGAACCATGGCGATCTATCGTTCGGTCAAGAGCCGGGAGATCGAAGCGTTGGTGCGTCGCCTGACGACCGAACTGGTGGATCCCTGGTGGCCATTGCGACCGGCATCGCCGGCAGCTCCAACCGCCTGATGAAGCTGCCTGCTACCGCCCAGCGGCCGTCAGGTAGCCTGGAACACCAGGGCTTTCAGGCCACAAGCGATATCGGCGTCGGGAAACTCCGGCGGATTGTCCAGGCGCCGCACGAAGGCCAGCCCCGGTGCTTCCCGGGTAACGCCTTCGATGAGGAAGTCCGGACCTGTGGCTGGATCGTTGCTGCAGGCCAGGACCGTACCCTGGGGCGCCAGCAGTTCCGGTAGCCGACGCAGCACGCGTTGGTAGTCCTTGGTCAGCAGGAAACTGCCTTTCTGGAACGTAGGCGGGTCGATAATGACCAGGTCGTAGGGGCCGTTGTTGATCACCTTACCCCAGGACTTGAACAGGTCATGCCCCAGGAAGCTGACCTGGTTCAGGTCATGGCCGTTCAGGCGATGGTTGTCGCGGCCACGACTCAGGGCCGCACGGGACATGTCCAGGTTCACCACATGCCGGGCGCCCCCTGCGATGGCCGCCACCGAGAAGCCGCAGGTGTAAGCGAACAGATTGAGCACCCGCTTGCCGTCAGCATTGGCCCTCACCCAGTCGCGACCGTAGCGCATGTCCAGGAACAGTCCATTGTTCTGCTTCTTGCCCAGGTCAATCCGATAGCGCAGGCCACCTTCGGTGAGGGTCCATTCGTCGATCGGCTCGCCCACAAGCCATTGGGTGAGGCTTTGAGGGAGGTAGCGGTGTTGCACGGCCAGGGTATGGGCGGTGCTGTGCTGCCAGGTGGGCGAGGCGGCGAGGCATCTCAGCATCGAGAGCAGGTCTTCCAACTGCGCTGGTTCGGGTTCCTTGAACAGCGAAACCAGCACAATCCCTTGCAGCCAGTCGACGGTAATCTGCTCCAGCCCAGACCAGCAACGACCACGACCATGGAACAGACGCCGGGTTTCTTCGGGTACGGACGCCAGAGCGGTCAGCAAATGCGATTGCAGGGTTTGAAGGGCTTGAGGGTTCATCAGGCAACACCAGCGATTCGAAAGGCCGGCATTTTAACCACCGGCCGTTCGGGTGCAATCACCCCCCGCTGGTGGCGAGGATACTGGCGACCTGCTGTGGTTGGCAGTTGAGATAGGCCGAGCGCTTGAGCCAGCCCGGATCCGGGTACCAGGAAAACATGAATTGCCCGCCCTTGAGCTTGTCGATGACCTGGCGCGCCACCTGGGGCCGCACGGCGGGGCAGCCCTGGCTGCGTCCGATGCGTCCCTGGCGCAGGCTCCACAGGGGATTCACGTAATCGGCGGCATGGATCACGATGGCCCGATCCCGGGCCTGGTCATTGAAGCCCGGTTCAAGGCCATCCATGCGCAGCGAATAGCCATGGGTGCCTTGATAGCTTTCCTGGGTGCGAAACAACCCGAGGCTGGACTGGTAACTGCCCAGGCGATTGGAAAATTGCGTGGCGAAGTTTTCCCCGGACTTCTGCCCATGGGCCACCAGGTCGCGCAGGACCAGCTTCTTCTGGCGCAGGTCAAAGATCCACAGACGCCGGGCCGTGGACGGTTGGGAGTAGTCGATCACCGCGAGGTGGCGAGCCTGGCGCGCACCGTTTGCAACCGCGCACTGCATCGCGCTCAAGGCACTTTTGAGCGCCTGGGGATTGAGTTCCGGCGCGGCGTGGGCGAGGCTGTTGTAAAGCGTTTGAGAATTTGCCTTGTCGGCCAGTGCCGGACTGCACAAGACACCGAGGCCTGTCACGACCAGGCAGAGTCGGCGAATGAAGGTCAGCGCGGATGAAAGGTTTCCAGGCAGAGAGAGAGTCGCGGCATCCCGTCCGTATTCGTTGGTTTGCATCATGATGGCGGGTCTTACCTGTCGCAAAGTTCACCGTCAACGAGACGGCCATGGATTGGAGTAAAGCAGTTGTTCAAAAAGTCCGTATGTTACTTGAGCCTTTTATGGCTCGCTTCGCCATTGGTCGCGACGGCCGGTGACGTTTCGTTTGGCGAACCGGTCCCGGTGAGCACTACTCTGGCGCAATTGTCGGTTAACTGTCCGACGCTGGCGGCGGGTGTCGACTTTCCGACGATGCTGAGTTTGCAGGCGTTCTATGAGCAAAACGCAGGCCAGGCCGTCTGGTCGGGCGACGAACGACTCGCGGCGCTGCGAACCCAGTTGGAGCAGCTGGCCGATGATGGGCTGGAACCGTCCCGCTACAGCTGGCCGGCCACAGACGCCTCCGGGAATGCGGCCTGTATGGACATCGCCATCAGCCAACGTTACCTGCAAGCCTTGCATGACCTGCGTTTCGGCTACTTGCCCCAGGACCGGCTGGAACCGGTGTGGAAAGCCAATCCACAGCCACAGGACCGTCAGGCCACGGTGCTGGCAATCGCCGGGGCAGGGCTGCAAGACCTGGCCGGCGCTTTCGAACAGGCCCGGCCGAGCTTGGCGTTGTATCGCAACTTGCGTCAGGTTTATGCCCGGCAACGGCAGCAGCCTATTGGCGATTGGCAGCCAGTACCCAGTGGCGCGCTGCTACAGCCGGACAAGCACGATGCTCGCGTCCCGGTCCTGGCCCAGCGGTTGTTCAACGAGGGTTATCTGAGTGAACTGCCGCCGGACCTTGACGAGCACTACGGCCCGACGCTGGTCGAAGCAATGAAAAGCTTTCAGCTCCAGCACTCGCTGCAAGCCGATGGGGTGGTCGGGCCATGGACCGTGACCGAGTTGAACATCAGCCCGGCCATGCGACGCGAACAGCTGCGCATCAACCTGGAGCGTATGCGTTGGATGGCCCAGGACCTGGAGCCGGACAGCGTCCTGGTCAACGTCGCTGCAGCCCAGTTGACGGTCTACCAGGGCGGGTTGCCGGTCTGGCAGACCCGTACCCAGGTCGGGCGAGCGGAGCGGGAAACGCCCTTGCTCAAATCCCGGGTCACGCGCCTGACGCTCAACCCCACCTGGACCATTCCCCCGACGATCCTGCGTGAAGACAAACTGCCCGAGATCCGCCGCGATCCGGAATTCCTCGGGCGGCAGAACCTGAGGATCATCGACAGGGACGGTCTGCCGCTGACGGCCGCCGATATCGACTGGGACCATCCCGGCGACCTCATGCTGCGCCAGGATCCCGGGCCGAAGAATCCGCTGGGCAAAATGGCAATCCGTTTTCCCAATCCGTTTTCGGTGTACCTGCATGACACCCCCAGCCAGGCGTTGTTCAACAAAGGGCCACGGGCGTTCAGTTCGGGCTGCGTGCGAATCGAACAAGTGATGCACCTGCGAGACCTGCTGCTCAGTCCCGCCGAACGCGCCCGCACCGACACGCTGTTGGCCAGCGAACAGACCCATGAGTTCAGGCTGGCCAGGCCCGTGTCGATCCTGATGAGCTATTGGACCGCGCAGGCCGACAGTCAGGGGCAGCCGGTGTATATCCCGGATATCTACAAGCGTGACGCTGCCCTGTCTGCTGCCGGGAGCCGTGCGCTTTAAACGGGCTGGACGCATTCGGCATCGGCGTGGGCCCATGCCGCTTCGCTCGAGCGAATAAACAACCGTTGGCCGAGGGCAAAGGCTGTTTCCAGGTGAATCGAGGGATCCAGCGTTTCCGATTCGAGCAAACGCTGAGAGCTCATCACTTGGGCACCGCAATAATCGAAGATGCCATGGTCGATCTGCGTGGTCATCGCCTCGTCATAGCCATGGCGTTGGAACGAATCGGCATCGGCACCACCGACGCCCACCAGGTGCACCCGCAAGCGTTGCAGTTGTTTGATGAACGGCTTGTCCAGACTGAAATCGAACGCCCAGCCGTTGGAGAAGACTCGGTCGATCCAGCCCTTGAGCAACGCGGGCATCGACCACCAATAAATCGGATACACCAGAACCAGCGCATCGGCACGGTCGATCCTGGCCTGTTCGGCCAGTACATCCGCGGGCGGCGAGGCTTCGCGGTGGTGTACCGCGTGGTCGGCGAACCCGAACCGTGGATCGAAGCCTTCGGCGGCCAGATCAGCGATTTCGAAGGTATCGGCGGGGTTGGCGTGGGCAATGCCCTCGGCGATTCTGGTAGCAATACTATGAGTCAGGGAGCGAGGGTTGTGATGGGCTACCACAATGAGTGCATGCATGGCGAAACTCCTGCTGTCACGCAAACCGCAAAGCGGTATGCTGGGGTTAAGTTACGTTTGGTAAGTTACTATTAGTAAGTTACGGTTGGTAAAGTAAGCATGTCAAGTCATGAGCAAAATCCATCTTCCGTTCCCCCTCGTCGTCGTCTCTCCAGGGAGGACCGGCAAAGGCAACTGCTGGACGTCGCCTGGCGATTGGTACGGGAGGAGGGCAGCGAAGCCTTGACCCTGGCGCGGCTCGCTGAACAGGCGGGGGTGACCAAGCCCATCGTGTATGACCATTTCCTTACCCGACCGGGGCTGCTGGCGGCGCTTTACCAGGATTACGATGCGCGCCAGACGGCGCTCATGGACGTCGCCCTGGAGGCGAGCGAAGCCACCCTGCAGGGGCGGGCCGCGGTCATTGCTTCGTCCTATGTCGATTGCGTGCAGCAACAGGGGCGGGAGATTCCGGGGGTCATCGCTGCGCTGGACAGTTCACCGGAGCTAGAGCGCATCAAGCGCGAATATGAGGCGATTTTCCTGGATAAATGCCGTGCCGTACTGGAGCCGTTCGCTGGCCCCAGGGGCATCGGCCAAGCGGGATTGCGGGCGATGCTCGGCGCCGCCGAAGCATTGTCCGACGCAGCAGCCAGTGGGGACATCAGCACGGACGAGGCCAAGGAAGAGCTGTTGCTGAATATTGTCGCGATGGTTGAACGAACCATCGACATTCCGGTCGCCTGACCCACCGCTATCGCGGGCAAGCCTTGCTCCCACAGGCTTGCTTCCGGATCCACCGCGCAAAGACTTGGGCGCGAGCCAGAAAAAACGAACCCCGAGCGCGTTTCCCGGTTCTTAATTATGTCCAACACGGGACACCTGGCGGGGCTGCGGTCTTGCCCATCCGACACCGCGACCAGAGGAGGCGACATGCCCAACTCCTTCCCTTCGCCCTGGTGGAAGAGCGCCGTGATCTATCAGGTATATCCCCGCTCGTTTGCCGATGCCAACGGCGATGGCATGGGAGACCTACCGGGCCTGACAGCGCGGCTGGACCATCTGCAACACCTGGGTGTGGACGCCTTGTGGCTGTCGCCGGTCTTTCGTTCGCCCATGTGCGATGCCGGCTATGACATCTGCGACTACACCGACGTCGACCCGCTGTTCGGTACTCTCGCGGATCTGGACGAGTTGATTGCCCAGGCTCACGAGCGCGGCCTGAAGGTGCTGCTCGATTTCGTGCCCAACCACACCTCCGACCAGCACCCATGGTTCATCGAGTCCCGGTCCAGCCGCGACAACCCCAAGCGCGACTGGTACATCTGGCGTGACCAGCCCAACAACTGGCGCGCCTCCATCGATGGTGGCAGTGCCTGGACCTGGGACGAAACCAGCCAGCAGTATTACCTGCATTTTTTCCTGCCCCAGCAACCCGATCTCAACTGGCATAACCCAGAGGTTGTGGCCGCCATGCACCAGGTGCTGCATTTCTGGTTGAAGCGCGGGGTGGACGGGTTTCGCATCGATGTGGTGCATTGCGTGGGCAAGGACCCGAGTTTCGCCGACGATCCGCGTTGCCTGGCGGGTGAATCCATGGTCAAGATCAACGACCAGCCCTACAGCCATGAAGTATTGCGCGGCCTGCGCCGGCTGGTGGATAGCTACCCTGGCGACCGGGTGCTGATCGGTGAGGTGAATATTCGTTCCACCGCCCAGGTAGCTGCCTATTACGGCGCCAGCGACGAATTGCACATGTCCTTCAATTTTCCGCCTTTGGACGCCCCCTGGGATCCGGTGGTGTTGCGCATGTGCATACGCGAGGTGGAAGCCGACCTCGGACCGTTGCAGGCTTGGCCGACCTGGGTGCTGTCCAATCACGACAACAGCCGTCATCGCAGCCGCTATGGCGGCTCCCTGCGCCGTGCCCGTGCGGCCGCCGTGATGTTGTTGACCTTGCGCGGCACGCCCTTCATCTACCAGGGCGAGGAACTGGGCCTGGAGGATACCGTCGTTACCGCCCGGACGCGCGTCGACCCTGGCGGGAGGGACGGCAGCCGGGCGCCATTGCCATGGACCGTCCAGGCACCCCATGGCTGGGGACCGACGCCTTGGCTGCCCTTTGCCGCGGATGCCGACGTGCTGTCAGTACAGGCCCAGGAGAGCGCCGCCGATTCCACCCTGGCGCTGTACCGACGGCTCCTGGCTTGTCGCAGGCGCAGCACGGCCTTGTGCCTGGGGGACTGGGAAGAGCTGCCGTCGCATCCACAGGTCCTGGCCTACCGGCGCCATCACGAGGCTGATGAAAGGTTGGTGTGCATCAATTTCGCCGACAGTGAACACGCCTTTCCCCTGGCCACCCCCTGGCGAGTGGAAATCGCCAGCGACGGGCAGGGCGAAGGCCAGCCGTTCAGCGGTCGATTGAACCCTGAGCAGGCGCTGATCCTGTGCCGTTGAGGAGTCTGCAATGAAAGCCAATTGGCACCGCAACACCTTGATCTACCAGATCGATCCTTCCTTGTTCTACGACAGCAATGGTGATGGCCGGGGCGACCTCAAGGGCATCATCCGCCAGCTCGATTATCTGCAGGCACTGGGGGTAGGCGCGCTCTGGCTGATGCCGCTGTACCGCTCGCCATTCAAGGATGCAGGCTACGATGTCAGCGACTTCCTGGCGCTGGACCCTCGTTTCGGCAGCGAAGAGGACTTGCGCCAGTTGATCGTCAAGGCCGGGGAGCGCGGCATACGGGTGATCCTCGAGTTGGTGGTGCAGCACACTTCCGACCAGCATCCCTGGTTCCAGCGCGCGCGGCGCGATAGAAACAGTGTCTATCGCGATTATTACCTGTGGTCCGATACCCCCGTGGACGATGGCAACCAGCCGATCTTTCCCTCGGTGGAGGACAGCATCTGGCAGTGGGACGAAGAGGCCGGACAGTATTATCGCCACCTGTTCTATCGGCATGAGCCGGACCTCAACCTTGCCAACCCGCGAGTTGTCGAGGCCATCGAACGGATCATGGTCCACTGGCTGGAGCTGGGGATCGCCGGTTTTCGCCTGGATGCCGCTTCGCACCTGGTGGAACAGGCCGGCGGCGGTGATGAGGAGCAGGGGGTCTGGCTGCTCGAAAGGCTTTACAGATGCATGACCCGTATCAACCCCGAAGGGATCTTGATGGGGGAGGTGGATGTCGAGCCAGAACGTTACAGCCACTACTTCGGAGCGGGGGATCGTCTGGGGCTGGTGCTGGATTTCTGGGTCAACAACCATATTTTCCTGGCGCTTGCCCGGGGCGAGGCGCAACCGTTGCAACGCGCCATTGCCCGCCGCCCCGCCCCGCCGGACGGCGCCCATTACGCGGTGTGGTTGCGCAATCACGACGAGCTGGACCTGGAGCGTCTGAGCGAAGAGGAGCGTGAGGAAGTGATGCAGGCCTTCGCGCCGGAGCCGGACATGCGCGTGTATGGGCGCGGGATTCGCCGGCGCCTGGCCCCCATGCTCGAAGGTGACGTGCGCCGCCAGGCACTGGCCCAGTCGCTATTGTTGTCGCTTCCCGGTACGCCAATCGTGCGCTATGGCGAGGAGATCGGCATGGGCGATGACTTGTCGCGCCCAGAGCGGCTTTCGGTGCGCACTCCCATGCAATGGAACGCCGAAGCCAACGCGGGATTTTCCTCGGCCCATCATTTGGCTGCTGCTTTGATCGAACACGGGCCGTTCGCCTATACGCACCTGAACGTCGCACGGCAGCAGGAGGACCCCGAGTCGCTGCTGGCTCGCACACGTCGCCTGCTATGGGCTCGCTCAGGGCTGTCGGAAGTGGGGAACGGCGAGGCGCAGTTGTTGACGGCAGACCATCGCGCCGTGTTCGCCATTGCCCATGTCGGCCAGGCCACTTCGGTGATGCTGGCCAATCTCGGCCCAGAGACTGTCGAGGTACGGTTGCAGACGGACCTGGAGGGCTTCGAGGAAATCGTTTCAGACAGCCCATATCCCGCGCCCGAGGGTGCCAGCATGAATCTTTATGGCTATGGTTATCGCTGGTTTCGCTACGCAGGTTCAGAACAGCAGCAGGGTGACCGCCAGGAGACCGACGACCGCCAGTAGCAATGCGGACACCTGGGTGGAGCTCAAGGCCAGTGCGTCTGCCCGTGATTGCCCGCTGAACCGGCCCTGGATCCGGTGCAGCGATTGCTGCGACTCGAACAGATTGTCCGGCCGTTGCCCGTCGTCGTCTTCCCGGGTCATCTGGCCGGACCAGGCGCTGCGGGCAAGCAGGCGGTCGAGCAGGCCGGGCATCAGGCAAGTGCCGACAATGGCCTTCACCGACGCCGCGCCCAACCACAGTTCCCTGGGCGTGCGTCGTACCACGCTGAGGATCGCCCGGGCGGCGACGTCGGGATCGTGGATGGGCGGAACCGGTTGCGGGCGCTTGTCGAGTTTATTGCGTGCCCAATCGAACTGCGGGGTATTGATGGCGGGTAGCTGGACCATGCAGACGCGGATACCGCTGCGGGCATGAAGCAGTTCGCAGCGCAGTGAGTCGGTAAACCCGCGGACGGCGAACTTGGCCCCGCAATAGGCCGCCTGCAACGGAATGGCGCGGTAGGCCAGTGCCGAGCCGACCTGGATGATCACCCCGCGATCACGCGGCTCCATGAGCGCCAGTGCCGCCATCGTACCGTGGACGGTGCCCAGGTAGGTCACCGACGTCACCCGCTGGATTTCCTCGGCGCTGAGTTGACGGACAGGGGAAAACACCGTGGTCATGGCGCAGTTGATCCAGACCTGCACCGGGCCCAGCTCGTGCTCGATGCGTCGCGCCGCTTCGAGCACGGCCGCGGCGTCGGCCACGTCGACGCCGATGCCCAGGGTCCGCGTGCCGCGCTGCTGCAGTTCATCTTCGGTGTCGGCCAGGGCTTGGGCGCCCCGGGCCAGCAGGCCGACCCGATAACCGGCGGCGGCGAACCGGTGGGCCGTCGCGCGACCGACACCGGCGCTGCCGCCGCAGATCACCACCACCGGCGGGTTTCGCTCATCCATTGCGTTTCTTCCAATTCAATGATCTCTACCCGATGGCCGGTGCGGTAGCATCAGTGAGGCCGCGCCACGCCCCGCAGCAGGTTGGCACTGAGCTTGTCGGCGTTGCAGCTGGCGACGTTGGCCAGCGACACCATGCCCACCAGCCGCTTGTCGCGGTTTACTACCGGCAGGCGACGTTTTTCCAGCTGGGCCATGTTCTTGGCGACATGGTCGACTTCTTCGTCTTCGAAGCAGTAGCGCACCTCGTCGCTCATGATCCGGCTGACCGGGGTGTTCAGGTCCATGCCGTCGGCCATGGCGCGAATCACCAGGTCGCGGTCGGTGATCATCCCGGCCATGCGGTCGTCCTGGTTGATGATCAGCGCGCCGATGTCGGCCTGGCGCATGATCAGCGCGATCTCGCGCAGCGGTGTATCAGGTGAAACCGTGCGAATTTCCCGACTCATGATTTCATTGACTTTCATCGTTGATCTCCTCTTTCGGGTTGGACAGTAACCTGGCCTGGCGGCTGCGCTGGGTCTGGGCAGTGCCGTGGCCGGCTCCTGTCTATTGTGAAAATCCGTGTTGGCGATGGTTCAGCATTTTTTGCCCAGGCAGGGATAGCTGCACTTTTATGAAGCCGCAGGTGAGGATTCGCACCATGGGAAGGCAGGCGTCGGCGGTGGCGGCGCAGGTCCTGGCCATGGCTCACCAAGGCGACAGGTACGCTGCAGGACCCGATTCCACAAGGGGCGGCTGGGCACTCTGGGCATGACCGAGGCGTTGCACGTAAGGTTTGGCACGCTCGCTGCAAGAGGGTGACCAGGCCCACCGCGAACGCAATCGAGTGGGCAGCCCCGTCGGTCAACGAAGATCGAATGCCAGCAGGTCGGGGAAATAACGGTAGGTCGAGGCGCAGTCGCCGGGCCGATACCGCACAGAACAGGCAAAGACGCCTGGAACCGCAAGGTTTCAGGCGTCTTTTTTTTGCTTCCAAAAACCGTGATGGGCTTTTGTCGGGTGCTTTATATGAATTCCAACGTCGCTTCCCTGAACAAGCTGCAAACGCTGATCGTGATCGGCAATGGCATGGTCGGCCATCACTGCGTCGAACAACTGATCGAACGCGGTGCCCTCAACCAGTACCGCTTGCATGTGTTCAGCGAAGAGCCGATGCGCGCCTATGACCGCGTGCACCTGTCCGAGTATTTCTCCGGCCGTGATGCGGAGTCCCTGGCCCTCGGCGAAGCTTCGTTGTATCAGACCCCCGGCGTTACGCTGCACCTGGGCGTACCGGTGCTGGAAATCGACCGCCAGGCACGCCAGGTGGTCACCGCCGGCGAGCGCATCGGTTACGACAAACTGGTGCTCGCCACCGGTTCCTATCCGTTCGTGCCACCGATCCAGGGCGCCGAAGGCGATGCTTGCCTGGTCTACCGCACCCTCGAAGACCTCGACGCCATCCGTGCCGCCGCCAGCAATGCCCGCCGTGGCGTGGTGGTCGGGGGTGGCCTGCTGGGCCTGGAAGCGGCCAACGCCCTCAAGACCCTGGGCCTGGAAGCCCATGTGGTGGAATTCGCGCCACGGCTGATGCCGGTGCAACTGGACGAGCAGGGCGGCCTGGCCCTCAAGGCCCGCATCGAGTCGCTGGGCGTCGGCGTGCACCTGTCCAAGGGCACGCAGTCCATCAGCCCCGGTGAGCAGTACCGCTACCGGATGAACTTCGGGGACGATGATTTCCTGGAAACCGACCTGATCGTGTTCTCTGCCGGTATCCGCGCCCAGGATGCCCTGGCTCGCCAGAGTGAATTGCAAATCGGTCCCCGGGGTGGCGTGGTGATCGATGACCATTGCCTGAGCAGTGACCAGGACATCTACGCCATCGGCGAATGCGCGGCGTGGAATGGCAGCATCTTCGGTCTGGTTGCGCCGGGTTACCAGATGGCCCGCAGTGTCGCCGCTCGGTTGTGTGGCGAAAACAGCGAGCCGTTCACCGGCGCCGACATGTCCACCAAACTCAAGCTGCTGGGCGTGGACGTCGGCTCGATCGGCGATGCCCACGGCAATACCCCCGGCTCGCGCAGCTTCCAGTTCATCGACGAAACCAGTGCCAGTTATCGGCGACTGGTGGTGGACGCCGATGGCAAGCGGGTGATCGGCGCGGTGTTGGTGGGCGACAACAGCTACTACGACACCTTGTTGCAATACATGCAGAACGGCATCGCCTTGCCCAAGGACGCCGCGAGCCTGATCCTGCCGTCGTCCGCAGGCGCACCGACACTGGGCCCGGCCGCGTTGCCCGAATCCGCCACTATCTGCTCGTGCCACAACGTCACCAAGGGTTCGATCTGTTCGGCCATCGACGGCGGCTGCACGGACCTTGGTCAATTGAAGTGCGACACCAAGGCCGGCACCGGTTGCGGGGGCTGCGCTGCCTTGGTCAAACAGGTCTTCGAACACGAACTGACCGCCCGGGGCGTCAGCGTCGACAAGAGCCTGTGCGAACACTTCGCCTACACCCGCCAGGAGCTGTACGCGCTGGTGCGGGTGGAGGGCATCATCAGTTTCGAAGAATTGCTGGCCAAGCACGGTCGCGGGCATACCGGTTGCGACCTGTGCAAGCCGGCAGTGGGCTCGATCCTGGCGTCGTGCTGGAACCAGCCCATCATGGATCCTTCGTTGGTGCCGTTGCAGGACACCAACGACACCTTCATGGCGAACATGCAGAAAAACGGCACCTATTCGGTGGTGCCGCGCATTGCCGGAGGGGAAATTACCGCCGACAAGCTGATCGCTATCGGCGTGGTTGCCAAGAAATACGACCTCTACACCAAGATCACCGGTGGCCAGCGCATCGACCTGTTCGGCGCCCAGTTGCACCAGCTGCCGGACATCTGGGCCGAGCTGATCGAGGCCGGTTTCGAAACCGGTCATGCCTACGGCAAATCCACTCGGACGGTGAAATCCTGCGTGGGCAGCACCTGGTGCCGCTACGGTGTGCAAGACAGTGTGCAGATGGCCCTGACGATCGAAGATCGCTACAAAGGCCTGCGTTCGCCTCACAAGCTCAAGTTCGCCGTATCCGGTTGCACCCGCGAGTGCGCCGAGGCCCAGAGCAAGGACGTCGGCGTGATCGCCACCGAGAAGGGCTGGAACCTTTACGTGGCCGGTAACGGCGGCATGCGTCCCCGCCACGCGGAGCTGTTCGCCACCGACCTGGATGACGCCACCCTGATCCGCTACATCGACCGTTTCCTGATGTTCTACATCCGCACCGCCGACAAGCTGCAACGTACATCGGTCTGGCGCGAAAGCCTGGAGGGCGGCCTGGACTACCTCAAGGACGTGATCATCCATGACAGCCTGGGCCTGGGCACCGAGCTCGAAGCCCAGATGCAACTGGTGGTCGACCGCTATGAATGCGAATGGGCCAACGCCCTCAAGGACCCGGAAAAACTCAAGCGTTTCCGCACCTTCGTCAACGACGGTCGCGGCGACCCGGATGTTCATTTCGTCAGGGAACGCGGCCAGCGCCGGCCGGCTCATGCTGGCGAACTTCACCTGATTCCCGTTACCGAGGAGGTGCTCTGATGAGCCAGTCAAACGTCGTTCGTATTCCCGTTGCCGAAGCCCAGGTGCAGTGGCGTGCCCTGTGCAGCCGCCAGGACCTGGTGCCCAACTCCGGCGTGGTCGCCTGGCACGACGGCAGCCAGGTCGCGCTGCTGTACCTGCCGGAACAGGCCGACAAGCCACTCTACGCGATCGATAACCGCGACCCCAAGTCCGGCGCGAACGTTATCGGCCGCGGCCTGTTGGGCAGCATCAAGGGTGAGCTGGTGATTGCGTCGCCGATGTACAAGCAGCATTTCCGCCTGGAAGACGGCCATTGCCTGGAGTATCCCGAGCAACGTTTGCGGGTGTGGCCGGTGCGGCTCAATGGTGATGTGGTGGAGATCGGCGAAGACTGATCTATGCCCGGAACATGTAACTGAAGTTGGGGATTAGCAATGAAAACCGCCGCTCAACTGGTGAAACTCAAAAGTGTGCAGAACCAGCAGGTCCACAGCATTGCGCCGGAGCAGACAGTGCTCGAAGCACTGCAGATCATGGCCGAGAAAAATGTCGGCGCGCTGCCGGTGATCGAAGACGGTCAGGTGATCGGGGTGTTCAGTGAGCGGGACTATGCGCGCAAGATGGTGTTGCAAGGGCGCTCCTCGGTGGGCACATCGGTACGCACCATCATGAGCGCGCCGGTGGTGACTGCCGACAGCCAGCAAAGCATCGACCGCTGCATGGAAGTCATGACCGACAGCCATCTGCGGCATCTGCCGGTGCTGGATAACGGGCAGTTGATTGGCCTGCTGTCGATTGGCGATCTGGTCAAGGAAGCAATTGTCGAGCAGGCGGATCTGATCCGGCAGTTGGAACACTACATTCGCGGGCATTGATCGCAATTTTCCCACACCAGGGGACAGCTGACTTGCCCGCGATGCTTTTCGTCATTTGCGGTGCTGTCGCAACAGTTCGATCTGCTGGGGGGGCACTCGTGCGCGCAACGCCTTGTAGAGTGCACGGGTTTCCAACAGGTTCCAGATGCGCAGCATGGTTTCCAGCGCATCCAGAGGCTTGCTGATGAAATCCCGGGCGCCCAGGGCCAGGGCTCGCAGGCGGGTGTCGCGGGTTGCGTCGGCGGTCAGGACCAGGATCGGCAGGTAGTCGTTGGCCGGAATGCGTCGGTTGAGTTGTTCCAGCACGGCGAAGCCGTCGAATGCCGGCATATGCAGATCGAGGATGACCAGGTCCGGCTCGAAGCTGTTGAACAGATCGAGGGTGCGCAGGGGCTCGGTGCTGCTCAGCACGTTATGCAACCCTTCACGGGCCAGCAGTTGCTCCATCAAGTCAAGGTTGGGGCGCTGGTCATCGATGATCAGAATGCGCAAGTCGCGGTTCATGCGGGCTCCGGCAAATAGCGTTCAAGGTGACCCAGGAAAGCCTGGATATGAATGGGTTTGGTCAGAATGGCCGTGGCACCGGCGTCCTGCAGGGTTCGATGGGTCAGGTCGCTGGCATCGGCGGTGATCATCAAGATCGGCGTCGCCGCGGTGGCGGGGGATTGCCGCAGGCGACGCAGTACTTCCAGGCCTTCGAGGTCCGGCAGGGTCACGTCCAGCAAAATCAGTTGCGGTGCGTGCTGGCGCGCCAGATCCAGGCCCATCTGGCCTTGCATGCTCGACAGCAACTGGATGCCCGGGCGGCGCTGCATCAGCGTTTCGATCAGGGCCAGGCTCGACAGGTTGTCTTCGATGCACAAGACCCGCCCGTGGTATTCGACGGGTGGGCGTGTCACCGTCAGCGTCGCGACGGGAACCGATGGTGTATTGGCTACCGTGGCACCCGGCAACTGCAAAGTAAAACAACTGCCTTGTCCCGGCACGCTGTGCACCTGGAGGCTGCCCTGCATCATTTCCAGCAGGCTCTTGCTCAGGGACAATCCAAGGCCCGTACCCTCGACCTGGGGATCGGCGTCCAGGCGCTCGAAGGGCTTGAACAGCCGGGCCAGTTGTTCCGGTGCGATGCCATGGCCCGTGTCGCTGACGGCGATGCTGATCCGTTGGAGCCGTGTCGTCACTTCGATGCGAACTTCACCGCCGGGCCGGTTGTACTTGATGGCGTTGGACAGCAGGTTGAGCAGCACCTGGACCAGGCGCTGTCGGTCGGCCAGCACACCGCTGCCGTCGGGCAGCGGCGACAGCTCGACCAGGCGGATACCGGCGTCGGCGGCCATGGGGGAAACCAGCGTCAGCGCTTCGTGGAGCACCGCCGACAGGGCGAGGGGCTCGATGTTCAGTGGCAGGCGACCGGCCTCGATCCGGGCGATATCCAGCACTTCGTTGATCAATGCGAGCAGATGCTGACCGGCACGCAGGATGTGGCTGACCTGGGGGCGTTGGCCGGCCGTGGAGTCCATGTCCAGCAATTGCGCGAAGCCGAGGATGGCGTTGAGTGGCGTACGCAATTCGTGGCTCATGCGTGAAAGAAACTCGCTCTTGGCCCGACTGGCACTTTCCGCCTCCTCGCGGGCGGTGCCCAGGGCGATCTCGGCGGCACGCCGGTCGGTGATGTCGCGAGTGATCTTGGAGAAACCACGCAGGGCGCCGGTGCTGTCGTATTGGGCGGTGATGACGACACTGGCCCAGAACCGACTGCCGTCCTTGCGACAGCGCCACGCTTCTTCCATGTAATGACCGTCGCGAGTGGCTTCGCGCAGGGCCATGTCCGGGTGCGCCGGGCATTCTTCGGGCAGGTAGAACAGCGAAAAATGCCGGCCGAGGATTTCCTGCTCGGTGTAGCCCTTGATCCGTTCGGCACCGGCGTTCCAGGTAATCACGTGGCCCTGGGCATCCAGCGCGAAGATTCCGTAGTCCTTCACACCGTCGATGATCAGCCGCAAGCGCTCCTCGTTGTCGCGCAAGGCTCGCTCGCGCTCGGCAAGCAATTGCCCGGCTTCCACCAGTCGCGTGCCCAACTGGCCGATTTCATCCTGTTCCGGCGGTTGCGGCAACAGGGGCTGCCCCAGGGCCAGGCGCTGGGCATTGCCTTGCACCTGTTGCACCCGGGCGACGATGCCCTTGGACAGGAACAGCACCGCGACAATCGCGCCGAACAGCCCGCACAAGGCTGCCAGCAACGTGGCAAACAACAGGCGCATGCGCGTGGCCGAGGCTGCGGCGCTGCGCTCGTCGAGCAGGGCGTCCTCGCGGATGCGCATGGCATTGATCTGCTCGCGCAGTACGTCCAGCACTTGCTTGTTTTCGATCAGAATCGCAGTGATGGCTTCGGTGTCGTCGCCCTTGCCGTTGCGCAATGCGATCAGGCCATGGAGTTTTTCGTCGATCAGCGGGGTGATGTTCTGCAGGTGTTCGCGCACCTTGGCGTCGCGGATGTTGTGGTCCAGGCGTTGCAACGCGGCCTGGATCAGGGGCGTGGCCTGTTCATAGCCGGGCAGGAAGTCTTCGCGGCGGGTCAGCAGATAGCCGCGTACACTCGCCGCGGCTTCGGCCAGCAGCGTATGGACCGCCTGGATATCGCCCTGGACCCGCAGCACCCGGCGTACGTCTTCCTCGGCCCGGGCGGTCTGGCGTTCGGTGATGTAGATCAGCACCAGCGATAGCAGCAGCACCACCAGCGGCAGGGAAATCACCACCAGCGCCTTGCCCCGCAAGGGCAGGTTGGCCCATCGACGGGCAGCGACGAACCTCATGGCCATTGCCCGGCGGGTTGCGCCACCAGGCCCAGGGCAACACCACGCACTGCAGCCTGAGTCCGGTCGGCGGCGCCCAGCTTGCCGATGACCCGCTCGACATGGGCTTTGGCGGTGCCAGGAGCGATGCCGAGTTTTTCACCGATTTCCCGATTGCTGAAACCACCGGCCACCAGTCCCAGCACCTGGCGCTCGCGTGCGGTCAGAGCCTGGAGCTGTGACGCGCCACTGGCGCCGCGCTCGGCCATGCGTCGCAACAGTCGTGCACTGACCGAACTGTTCAGTGCTTCTTCGCCACGGGCCACCCGTTCAAGGGCATCCAGTACTTCGTCACGGCTGGCATCCTTGAGCAGATAGCCGACCGCGCCGGCACCAATGGCGGCTTCCAGGTGATCGGGGCTGTCGTCCATGGTGAAGATCATCACTTTGATCCCGGGTTGGCGCTGCCTCAGGATGCGTGCCGCACCCAGCCCATTGAGCACGGGCATGCGGATATCGAGGATGGCAATGTCCGGTTGCAGCCGTTCGCACAGATCCAGGGCTTCCTGGCCATCGCGGGCCTGGCCGACGACCTCGAACCCCGGTATGCCGGCCAGCATGGTGATGAAGCCGGTGCGGGTGACTTCGTGATCGTCGGCCAACAGCAGGCGTAATGGAGCAATCATGGGTGTACTCCATGGGGCGGCAAAGGTACTTGGGTCAACAAGCGGGTTCCACCCTCCGGCTGGCTGACACAGGTCAACTGGCCGCCCAGAAGGCTGGCGCGTTCCTGCATGGCGGCCAACCCGAGATGGCAGCCGCCCTGGGTTTCGATCGGTTGTTCGAGGGCAAAGCCACGGCCGTCGTCCTCGACCCGCAGGGAGGCCTGATCGTCGCTTACGCAAAGCCCCAGGCAGACATGACTGGCCCGAGCATGCTTGAGGACGTTGTTGATCCCTTCCTGAGCAATGCGGAACAGGGCGATCTCCACCTGCCCGGGCAGGCGAGCCGTGCTGTGTTCGATCCAATTCACCGTCAGGCCTGCCTCCCGCAGGCGGTCGGCTTCCTTGTCGACCGCCTTGTACAGGCCAAAATCGTCCAGCACATGGGGGCGCAGCCCGCTGATCAATTGTCGACCTTCACCGACGCAGCCCTTGGCGAGGGCCAGGATGGTGTGCAGCTCGTTGGCAAGGTCCGACGGCAGGGCCGGGCAGCGACCGGCAAATCCCTGCAAGCGTTGATGCAGGCCGGCCAGATTCTGCGCCAGCCCGTCGTGCAAGTCGTAGGCCACGCGCTTGCGCTCGTCTTCCTGGGCGCTGAACAGACGATGGACCAGCTCGGACATGGTGCGCTCGCGGGCCTGGAGGGCTTCGAGCAGCCGATGGTTTTCCAGATGCGCCGCCAACAAGGTCGAGAGCAATTGCAGTGAGTCGATGTCTTCACTGTCCGGCGCACTGATGTTCACGCTATTGCCCAGCAGCAGAACGCCGAACACCGTCCCGTCGGACGCACGCAGCGGCACCCGCAGCACTTGGGGCAGGACGCTGCCGGGATATTCCAGCCATTGTGGGTCGGGCCAGGGTGCATGGCCCAGGCTGGCGAGCCAGGCAAGCCGTTCGCCGCTGCCGTGGCTGGCCAGGGTCTGCACGGGTTTGTCAGGCGTCCACGCCAGCAGCAGGCCATGGTCCATCGCCATGAACGCGCATGCCCGCAATACGACACGCTGGCGCATCTGGGCCAATGGCAGGCGGGTCAGCTCATGACCGGTTCCCAATAACAGACCCAGGCGTGCGGCTCGGCTTTGCGACTGGCGATATTGGGTACGGATGGCCAGGGCGCTGCCGGGCTCATGGGGTGGGCTTTGCATGAGGGGCTCCAGCGTGAAAGGGGACCGGAACGGTCGCGGTGCCGATATTAGAACGTGTCATCGATGCCGGGCGTATCTGCCGAACGGCATAGGCGATCGACACCGGATGGCCGATGGCGGCGGCACGGGCGGGCGGCAAAGTTGGGCCATCGAAACCCATGCGTTTTGAACCCCTGCATTTGAACCCCTGCATTTAAACTCAGAGAAACGCCACGATGAAAATGAAAACCCTCGCCCTGGCCACTTTTTTCGTACTGACCACACCCTTCGCCCACGCCGTCGATGCCACGCCTTACGTGTATCGCACCGTCGCCGAACAGCCGAAGAACGAGAAAGACCGTGAGATCGCCGGTCTGTTCGACAAGTGGAACGCTACCCTCAAGACCGGCAGCGCCAGCGCGATGACGAGCCTTTATGCGCCGGACGCCATGCTCCAGCCGACGCTGTCCAACAAAGTGCGCACCACGCCTGCCGAAATCCAGGATTATTTTGACCACTTCCTGATGGGCAAGCCGGTCGGCACGATCAATTTCCGGGAAATCCATCGCCTGGGCCCCGACGCGGCCATGGATAGCGGGGTGTACACCTTTACCTTGACCAATGCCGACGGCAGCAAGAAGGACGTCCAGGCGCGCTACACCTTCCTCTATGAACGCCTGGACGGGCAGTGGAAGATCATCAACCATCACTCTTCGGCCATGCCGGAAGTGCCGAAAGTGCTGCACGCCAGCCACTGATTGCCGCGTTGCACAAGCGCCCCTGACGTCAGGGGCGCTTGTCTATGCCGGAAAAAAACTCTGCAACGCGTACCTGCACCTTTGCCAGCACAAAGGACTTGGAATAGCACATGAATATTAATTAGAATCAGTCTCATTTAAGTCATTCCAAGTGCAGGGCTTCTTGACATGTCTGACGCAGTTACGCCGACGGAGCACTCCCTGCATGCGTTGTACCGTGATCACGGAAGCTGGCTGGAAGGCTGGTTGAGACGACGCATGGGCAACGCCTGGGATGCGGCGGACCTGCGCCAGGATACCTTTTTGCGCGTGATGGCCAGCGCTCAGCCCTTGGTTGACCTGCACGAACCGCGCGCTTACCTGCTGACGGTCGGCAAACGGTTACTGAGTAATTTCTACACCCGGCGCAACCTGGAGCAGGCTTATCTCGATGCCTTGGCGAGCCTGCCCGAAGAATGCGTACCGTCGCCCGAACAACGCTGGTTGCTCCTGGAAACCCTGCACGCCCTGGACGAATTGCTCGATGGCCTGCCGCCCCTGGTGCGGCGGGCCTTTTTGTGGAGCCAGCTCGAAGGTTTGGGTTACCGCGAGATCGCCGAGCGCATGCAAGTATCCGAGCGCACCATCAAGCGTTACATGGCCCAGGCTTACGAGCATTGCCTGTTGGTGGACTTCTGATGAAGCCGGCTCCTTCGCTCGAAGCCCGGGAAGTGGCCCGGGCGGCGGCTCGCTGGCTGGCCATGATGGAGTTTGGTGATGGCGAGTTCGATTCCGCCGGTCTGCAACGCTGGCGTGACAGCAGTGTTCAGCATGAGGCGGCGTGGCAAAAAGCCCTGCGATTGCGCCAGCGATTTGCCGGGGTGCCGCCCGCGTTGGGCATGGCGACCCTGGATCGTCCAGCCCTGCCTCGTCGCGACGTACTCAAGCGGGCCCTGGGCGTTGCTGCGTTGGTCCCGGCCGTCTGGATGCTGGGGCGAGAACTGCCGCTGGAAGCCTGGCGGGCCGATTTGCACACTGGCACCGGAGAACAGCGGCGCTGGTCGCTGGTGGACGGTAGCCTGTTGCGGTTGAATACCGACAGCGCTGTGGATCTGGATCTCAAGGCACGGCGACTGACGCTGGTGCAAGGTGAAATCGCCCTGACGGTCGCGGGCAATACGCCGCTGACCATCGAGGCACCCTATGGAGCGATCACGCTCAATCGTGGCGAAGTCTGCGTCCGGTTGAGCTCGCACGGCTGTCAGGTGTCGGTGCTCGGCGGTTCAGTGCAATTGCAGCCGCTACAGGGGCTTTCACTGACGTTGGAGAAGGGCCTGCAAGTCAGTTTGCAGACCGCCGGCGCGGGCCCGCTGAGTGCCTTCGATGTGGCTCAGTTGGGCTGGCGAGACGGTGTGCTGGTGGCGCAGAACCAGCCGCTGGGGGATTTTCTCCGTGAGCTGGATCGCTATCGTCCGGGCGTCTTGCGCTGGGACGAAACCCTGGAGTCGCTGAGGGTGACCGGCAGCTTCCGCCTGGAGAACACCGATCGAATCCTTGGGCTGCTCGCGGCCAGCCTGCCGTTGGAAGTTCGAATGCGCACCCGGTACTGGGTCACGCTGGTGCCTCGTAAAAATATTGCCTGAAGCCTGTCCCCTTTTTTTGTCTCGCTTGTCATTCAAGGCAAGTGAACAAAAACGAGAGCTCTCCCCCATGTCCGTAGCAGTACCTTTGCGCTTTCGCCCGGCCTTCGCCGGCTGGCGTCCGCTGTTGAGCCTGAGTCTCATGCTGAGCCTGAGTGCCAGTCCCCTCTTGATTTCCTCCAGCCAGGCTGAAGAAGCCGCCGGGCGCAGCTATCAGGTGCCGGCCGGCAGTCTCAGCGCCGCGCTGACCCGGTTCGCCGGCCTTGCGGGGGTCAATCTTTCGGTGGACCCGTCCCTGGTCGGTGGCCGCAACAGCCCTGGCCTTTCAGGGGAATATGGCGTGGAGGAGGGCTTCGCCCGGCTGTTACAGGGCTCCGGTCTGCAATTGCAGCCAGTGGGTGAGCAGGCCTATATCCTGATGCCCGCGCCGCAGGGCAGTAGCCTGCAACTGGCGCCCACCTCGATTGTCGGAGTCGGCGCTTCCTCGGGTGGCGACGTATACGCCGGCGGCCAGGTGGCGCGCCGTGGCTCACAAGGTTTGCTGGGATCGCGGGATTTCATGGAAACCCCCTTCAGCATGACCACTTACACCAGCGAAGCGGTCAAGAACCAGCAGGCGCGGACCCTGGGCGACCTGATCGCCAGCGACCCTTCGGTTCGTGCAACCAACCCGGCGGGCGGCCGCTATGAACAATTCACCATCCGCGGTTTCAGCCTGTTCAACAGTGATGTGGCCTATAACGGTCTCTACGGCGTCCTGCCGACTTACACCATCGACATGGAAATGGCCGACCGGGTGGACATCCTCAAGGGCCCGACCCAACTGATCAATGGGATATCGCCGCGGGGCAGCGTGGGCGGCGGCATCAACGTGGTGCCCAAGCGTGCGAGCGACAAGCCCATTACCTCGTTCACCGGCAGCTACGCGTCCAACAACCAGCTGGGCGGTGCCGTGGATGTTGGCCGGCGTTTTGGTGAAGACAACCAGTTCGGTATCCGCTTCAACGGCGTGAAACAGTCTGGCGACACCGAGTGGGATCACCAGAGCGTGGACCGCGAGATGGCTGTGCTGGGCCTGGATTACCGTGGCGAACGCCTGCGTCTGTCCACTGATATCGGGCACACCGAACGCGACACCGACGCGCCGCAGGAACGCGTGCAGGTTGCCGCCGCAGCACCGATCCCCCATGCCAGCGACGTACGCAGCAATTATGCGCAACCCTGGAGCAAGGCGCGCACCGAGGACACCTTCGGTACCGTAAATGCCGAATACGACGTCAGCGATTCCGTGATGCTGTATGGCGGTGTCGGCGCGCGCGAAAGTCGCCATGACTTCTTGCGGCACAATGTTCTGGTCACCAACGCCGCCGGCGATTTCACCGTGTCTCCCCGCGACTTCACCCGTGACGAGAGTGTCCAGACGGCTAACATCGGGGTACGCAACTGGTTCCATACGGGTCCGGTGAGTCACGAGGTCAACCTGGCCGCCAGCTATTTCTACATGGATTTCACCAATGGCGGCGCTCGCTATGCCAACGGTCGCAGCAACCTCTATGACCCGGTGGAAACACCGACCCCGAACGTCCCTACGCGTCCGGATCCAAAGGTCTACACCGAGAACCACTTCAGTGGCGTGGCATTGTCCGACACGCTGGGTTTCTTCGATGATCGGTTGCTGCTGACCCTCGGTGCCCGCTGGCAACGGGTCGAGGTCGACGACTGGTCGGATGGCGTCAAGGGGCCTACGGCTTACGATGAAGAAAAGGTTTCGCCATCGGGCGGTATTCTGTTCAAGGCCACCGACAAACTGTCGCTGTATGCCAATTACATGGAAGGCCTGAGCCAGGGCAAGATCGCGCCTTCGACGTCGGTCAACGAAGATCAGATCTTCCCGCCGTTCATCAGCCGTCAGGTCGAGGTCGGTGCCAAGTACGATGCTGGCCCGTTCGCGTTGACCGCCGCGTTGTTCCGAATCAAGCAGCCGGCCTACGCGACCGATGCAACGACACGTGTCTTCGGCCCGAACGGCAAGCGCGAAAACACGGGCGTGGAGCTGAGCGTCTTCGGTGAGCCACTCAAGGGCACCCGTTTGCTCGGCGGCGTGATGTACATCGACAGCGAACTGACCGATACCACCGGTGGAGCTTTCGACGGCAACCGCGCACCGGCCACGCCGAAATACAACGTCAACCTGGGCGCAGAGTGGGACGTGCCGACCCTGCAAGGCTTGACGCTGACCAGTCGCGGCATCTACTCCAGCTCGCAGTACCTGGATCAATCCAACGATAAGGAAATCGATTCCTGGTTCCGTTTCGATGTCGGCGCCCGCTACGGATTCAAGGTCGACGAAAAGAACATCACCCTGCGCGCCAACATCGAGAACGTCGCGGACAAACGCTATTGGAGTTCGGCCGGGGCCTCGGATGACAGTGAGCCGGGCTTGACCCTGTCGACACCGCGTACGTACCTGCTGTCAGCGACTATCGATTTCTAAGCGTCGTACGGCTCCAGGGATGGAGCACGCCTAGGCTCTGTACGAAAAGCCTTGATACTCGTTCATGCTGCGTTGAAAACAGCCTCGCAATGCTCATGTACTCCAGTACACTGCGCTTGCTCGGCTGTTTTCGCCTTGCCTGACCTTCGTCTCAAGACTTTTCATACAGAGCCTAGGGTCAGGCATCGCGGAACAGATCGTGGGCGTCCAGCAATCGCCAGGCGATTTCCGGGCGTTTTTCCAGGCCACGGCGAATGGCGGCCGGGATCGACTGGCGGATCTTGCGGCACAGGCCGGGTTGCGGCTGGAACTCGATGGCGATGCCGCGCATGGTCCGCACTTCGTTGTAGCCGGGTTCGATGGTCAGGCGCACCCCGAGATTCTCGTAAAGACGCTGTTGAAGCCGCTCCAGTTCGGCCAGGTCCTGGATGTTTTCCAGGCGTTCGAGCAGGCGTTTTTCTTCCTGGCGGTTCAAGCAAAGAATACGCAAATCGCCGCCGGGGGTATCCAGCAACGCATCGCGCCCGCAATCGCAGACGCCGGGCGGGCAGGGGGGGCGGATCGGGATCGACGCGGTCATGGGCTCCACAAGATCGACGACATAACGAAACCGCCCAAGCCATGGGCGGCCCAGGCAATGTGATGCCTGGCGCTACTGTGGTC
Organism: Pseudomonas uvaldensis; assembly: GCF_021271205.1. Lineage (GTDB taxonomy): Bacteria > Pseudomonadota > Gammaproteobacteria > Pseudomonadales > Pseudomonadaceae > Aquipseudomonas > Aquipseudomonas uvaldensis. The sequence continues at coordinate 663,993 of NZ_JAIWKS010000002.1, read as the reverse complement.
AACCCCTCCCACGAGGCCACTTGTCCGCTAGCCGGCGTGGCCCGCTCGTCCGGTTTTCCTCGATCCGATCAAATTATTCAACCGCTGGAGGCCTCAAGAAGGACAGGCACGTTGCGGTTCGCTCCGGCATCGGCACGGCGACGGGCCTCGTGGCAAGCACAAGGAGATTCCCGTCGATGCAAACGAACCTGTCTACATTATCTTTGCTGGAAACGTTGTTGATGGCCCGCGGTCCGGGCGGGCAGGAACATGAAGTACGAGCCATTTGCCTGCAGGCACTCAAGCCCCATTGCGACAAGACCTGGGTCGATCCGGCCGGCAATGTGATCGGCTTGATCAACGGGACCGCCAAGGCAAGCGAAACCCGGACGCCCGTCAGAATCATGGCTCATCTGGATGAAATCGCCATGCTGGTCAAACGCATCGAACCGGATGGCACGTTGCGGGTGGTGGCGTTGGGGGGCGCCAATCCGGTCAACTTCGGCGTCTGCCCAGTGGACATCCTGGGCGACCGGGACTTCATTCCTGGCGTATTGTCGTTCGGCTCCATGCACAGCACGGGTGAAACTCACCAGGGCGCGGATGTCCTGTCCGGGAATGTGCATTGGGGGGATGTGCATGTCATCACCCGGTGTTCGCCCGAGCAATTGCGCGAGCATGGCGTGCGTCCCGGTACGCGGGTGGTGTTGAGCCAGCATTGGCGCCGGCCGTTTCGTGTGGGAGATGCCATTGCCGCGCACTTCCTCGATGACCGCGCACCCATGGCCGCCACGCTCCAGGCGGCTGCGTTGCTGGCGGGACGCCGTGAAGCGCTGGCCGGCGAAGTGTATTTTGTCTTTACCACCCAAGAGGAAGAGTCCAACGCCGGGGCTCTGTACGCCGCCAGTCATCTGCCGGGGGAAGTGACCGTGGCCGTGGAGGTCGGGCCGGTGGCGCAAGAGTACGGGACTCGACTGAGCGTCGATCCGATCATCAGCACGGGGGACCAGAACGGCTGCTACAGCCGTGAGATCGCCGACCGACTGTACCGTGCCGGCGAACGCTGCGGATTGAGCCCGCAATTTGCGTTATTGGTGGATTTTGCCAGTGACGCCAGTGCGGTCATGGGCGGCGGGATCTCGGCGCTGGGCGGTTGCATCGCGATTCCCACCGAGAATACCCATGGGTATGAACTGATCCTGGAGGGCAGCATCGAGGCTTGCGCGGCTACGCTGCTGGAGTTCCTGATCAGTCATTGAGGTTCGCGGCACATCTGACAGGAACATGGCGCCTGTGGGAACAAGGCTTGCCCGCGATAGCGGTCTTTCTATGCCGCCGATGTTGGACGGGCTGGCCTCATCGCGAGCAAGCAGAACTCCCACAGATTTGAATGGGGGCTACAGCCCAAGCTCGGACAATCCAGGATGATCATCCGGGCGGCGGCCCAGGGGCCAATGGAATTTGCGCTCGCTGGCCTGGATCGGCAGGTCGTTGATGCAGGCATAGCGGTTGCGCATCAGGCCGTTCTCGTCGAATTCCCAGTTCTCATTGCCGTAGGAGCGGAACCAGTTGCCCGAGTCGTCGTGCCATTCGTAGGCGTAGCGCACGGCGATGCGGTTGTCGGTGAAGGCCCAGAGTTCCTTGATCAGGCGATAGTCCAACTCCTTGGCCCATTTGCGCGTCAGGAACGCCTTGGCTTCCTCCCGGCCATGAACGAACTCGGCGCGGTTGCGCCATTGGGTGTCGAGGGTATAGGCCAGGGACACCCGCTGTGGATCGCGGGAGTTCCAGCCGTCTTCGGCCAGGCGGACTTTCTCGATGGCTGACTCACGGGTGAAAGGCGGCAACGGTGGGCGTACTTCGGCGGTGGACGACATGGCTAATCTCCAGTGGGTGTTGAATTGAGTTTTACAGCGGTTCAACGGGGTGCGTTTTCAGACTTCTTTTCGATCAACAACGTGTCTACCATGGCCCGGGCGTTATCGGCGGCACGGGGGTCACCCATCACCAGCGCGACAGTAATAGCGCCGTCGATCAAGATCAGTAATTGTCGGGCCAGGGCATCCGGATCTTCTGCGCCTTGTTCGACACAAAGTCGGGTGACATAGTCGAGTAACTTCTGTTTGTGCAACTTGGCCACTTGGCGTACCGGATCGCTCGGGTCGCCGGTCTCGCCGCTGGTGTTGATAAATGCGCAGCCACGAAAACCTTCACTGTCAAACCAGCCCCTGAGCACGGTGAACAGGTTCAACAGCCGTGCCCTCGGGTTCGGGGCCTTGTCGACTTCCGTGCTGAACCAGCGCATCCAACGCTCGTCCCGTCGCTTGAGGGCGGCCACGATCAGGTCGTCCTTGTTGGCGAAATAGCGATAGATGCTCTTCCTGGAGACGCCGGCGGTCTTGACCAGAAGGTCCATGCCAGTGGCGGCGATGCCACTTTTATAGATCAACTTTTCGGCGACATCGAGGATGATGTCTCGTGTTTCATTACTGATGATTTCGTTCATGGCGAAACAGTAGAACGATCGTTCTCCTTGGTCAAGTTTTATTTTTGTGGGCACTCTGTTTGCCGACGGTGGCTCCAAAACCCGCTCATCATGGTGTAAGCTCATCGGCTCTTCGGACCGACCTTTTGCGAGTCTTAATGCCGTCGCTCTTCAAACGCACCCTGCTGCCAAAATTGCGCAGCTTCGCACTGACCGCCGATGCCGTGACCATCCTCGATGGCGCCGCCGAGTTCCGCCGTTGCCTGCTGGAGAAAATCGCCCAGGCCACGCAGCGTATCTACATCGTCGCCCTGTACTTGCAACAGGACGAGGCGGGCCAGGAAATCCTCGATGCCTTGCATGCTGCCAAAGCCGCTCGACCGGAACTGGACGTGGTCGTGGTGGTGGACTGGTTGCGGGCCCAGCGTGGGCTGATTGGTGCCAAGAAACAGCCGGGCAACTCGGCGTGGTACCAGGAGCAGACGCGTCTGCACGCCAGCGAAGTGCCGATCTACGGCGTACCGGTGCAAACCCGCGAGCTGTTCGGCGTGTTGCATTTGAAAGGCTTCGTGATCGACGACTGTGTGCTCTATAGCGGCGCCAGCCTCAATAACGTCTATCTGCACAAGTTCGAGAAATACCGCTACGACCGCTATCACTTGCTGCAGAACGCTGCGTTGGCCGACTCCATGCATCATCTGGTGGAGCATGGCCTGGTGGCCTCCAAGGCTGTCCATCGCCTGGACCTGCCGAACCCGCCCAGCACCCGCAGCTTGCGCAAGGACATCGGCGACTTGCGCAGCCGCCTCAAGTACGCGGCCTATGACACCACGGCCGGTAGCCTCGACAAGAGTGGGTTATCGGTGAGCCCGCTGCTGGGCGTCGGCAAGAACAACCCGTTGAGCCGTGTCATCATTGAATTGATCGCCAGCAGTCGCCAGCAACTGACGATCTGCACCCCGTATTTCAACCTGCCGCTGGCCGTGACCCGCGAGCTCAACCGTGCCCTGGCGCGCGGGGTGAAAATCGACATCATCGTGGGCGACAAGACCGCCAACGACTTTTTCATCCCACCGAGCGAGCCGTTCAAGATCATCGCGGCGCTGCCATATCTCTACGAAATCAGCTTGCGGCGCTTCGCCAAGCGGCATCAGCGCTACATCGACAGCGGCCAGTTGAACCTGCACCTGTGGCGTGACGGCGACAACAGCTATCACCTCAAGGGCATGTGGGTCGACGAGCGCTACACCTTGCTGACCGGCAACAACCTCAACCCGCGTGCCTTTCGTCTCGACCTGGAAAACGCCTTGCTGCTGGACGATCCCAAGGGTGAGTTGCTGGCGCCACGCCGGGCCGAGCTTGAGCAGATCTACCGACACACCCATCGGATAGAACGCTACCTGGACCTGGAAACCCTGCCGGACTACCCGGCAGCTGTGGCCAAGTTCCTGAAACGGGTCAGCCGGGTACGGATAGAACGGCTGCTTTACCGGATCCTGTGAATACTGGCGCCATGTCCGAGAAAGACACCATCTCTGTCCAGTTGGTGCGCGAAGCGCTGCTGCAGAGCTGCGCCCCCGGTCCGGCGACGGATGAGGTCTTGAGCAAGGTCGGCATCGCTCCGGCGCTGCTCGCCGATCCCCAGGCGCGTGTCCCGGCCCATGCCTACGCACGGCTCTGGCGTTCGCTGGCCCGACGCACCGACGACGAGTTTTTTGGCATGGACCCGCGCAAGCTCAAGTCCGGAAGCCTGGCGTTTTTCTGCCAGTGCGCCATGGCCCAGCCGACGCTGGCGGCCGGATTGACGGTAGGGCTGGGTTTTCTGTCGTTGATGCTCGAACACTTGCCGGCGCAGTGGGTCCGCCAGCAGAGCCTGGCGGAAATCGTTCTGCTGGAAGACAACCGGGAACCCCGTCGGGCTTTCACGTATTTCACCTATTGGATGATCGTCCATGGGGTGGCCTGCTGGTTGGCCGGACGGCGCATTCCTATTCTGTCTATCGAGTTGCGCTGTAGCGAACCGGATTTTTGTGACGACTACCGGGTGATGTTTTCCCAGAACCTGCGCTTTGGCCGGCCCCGTACGCGAATGATCCTCGCGGCCGATTGCCTGGACCTTCCCATCCGGCGCAACGCCGATGAACTCAAGCGTTTCCTCGCCCAGGCCCCGGCCAATATCCTGGTCAAATACCGCAACCCGCAAAGCCTGGCCAGCCGCATCCGCCACGATCTGCGGCAACTGCCCGCCCAACAATGGCCGGAGACCGAGGCCCTGGCCCAGCAGCTGTGCGTTTCCGCTTCGACCCTGCGCCGACGCCTGGCGGACGAGGGGCAGACGTACCAGGGGCTCAAGGACAGTGTGCGCAAGGAACTGGCGATTGCCTGGCTGGCCGAGCCTGCCGTCAGTTTCGTCGAAATTGCCTCGCGACTCGGGTTCGCCGATGCAAGCTCGTTCTACAAGGCCTTTCGCAAGTGGTCGGGCTCCAATCCGGGACATTATCGGAGCCTGATTCTCAACGAACCTGATTGACCCGCTCGCCGCGCTTTTTTCATCCGTCCCCCTTGTCTCTTTTCCCTCATAAAACCGTCATTTTTGTTTGATATAAGCCTCTGCAGGCGCTGGAAAAGCCAGATCATCAGGCAGAGTAGTGTATGCGAGCGACCGTTTCAGGTAGCGGCGATGTCGGTTTGAAAACCGTTTCCAATCCTGCTGTTGGTCAAGGTCCACAAGGACCGGACCTATGAAAATACTGGTCACCGGCGTGGCAGGTTTCATTGGTTTCCATACGGCCAGGCGGCTGTGTCATGACGGTCATCAGGTCATCGGCCTCGATAACCTCAACGGCTACTACAGCGTTGAGTTGAAACAGGCCCGACTGTCGGAGTTGGCTGTCCATGACCATTTTCGTTTTCGATTACTGGATGTGGCCGACAAACAAGCGCTGCTGGATCTGTTTGCCGAAGACGCCTTCGACTGTGTCGTGCATCTGGCCGCCCAGGCCGGGGTGCGCCATTCCCTCGACAACCCCGATATTTATGCGCAAAGCAATCTGGTGGGGTTTCTCAATGTGCTGGAAGCCTGCCGCGCCCACAGGCCTGAGCATCTGATTTTCGCTTCGAGCAGCTCCGTGTACGGGTTGAATGAACGTATGCCGTATGCGACGACTGACTCCGTCGACCAACCGGTTTCCTTCTATGCCGCCACCAAGCGCGCCAATGAGCTGATGGCCCACGCTTATTCCCATCTTTATGGGATTCCCACCACCGGCCTGCGTTTTTTCACGGTGTATGGACCTTGGGGGCGGCCTGACATGGCCCCGTTCAAGTTCACAGAGGCGATTCTTGGTGGCCGTGCCATTGATCTCTATAACGAGGGCGCGATGTCTCGCGATTTCACCTACATCGATGACATCGTCGAGGGGCTGGTGCGCTTGATACCGCTGCCGCCCACCAATGGCGCCGGGGTACCGAACAAGGTCTACAACATCGGCTTCGGTTCTCCGGTGAAGCTTCTGCAATTTGTCGAATGCCTCGAAGAGGCGTTGGGCATGCGTGCGATTAAAAATTTCCTGCCGTTGCAATCGGGCGATGTGGTTGACACCTGGGCGGACACACGCGAACTGGAAGAGCGGGTGGGGTTTCGCCCGCAGGTCGCGGTGCCCGTCGGTGTGCAGTCATTTGTCGATTGGTACCGCAGTTATTACGGCGTCTAGCCTCCGATTCTTACTGGAATGTCATGCACGAAACCCCTTATGTGTCGGTCCTGATTCCGGCCAAAAACGAAGCAGGCAACCTTGTTCCACTGTTGGAGGAAGTTCGTACGGCGCTGGCCGACGAGGCCTTCGAAGTCATCGTGGTCGACGATGGCAGCACCGACGCCACCGCCGCTGAACTGCGCGCGCTGCAGGGCAATGGTTACCGCCAGTTGCGGGTGCTCAGTCATGCCCGCTCCCTGGGTCAAAGCACATCGGTTTTCCATGCCGCCGAAGTGGCGCGCGGACATTGGTTGGCGACCCTCGATGGCGACGGCCAGAACGATCCGGCGGATCTTCCGAAAATGCTCGAACGGGTGCGCGGTTCCGAGGGCAAGCCTGGTGGCGTCAAGCTGGTGGCGGGACATCGGGTCAACCGTCGTGACCCGGCGAGCAAACGTTGGGCCTCGCGATGGGCCAACAAACTGCGCGCCAGCCTGCTGAAAGACCAGACGCCTGACACCGGCTGCGGGATCAAACTGATCGAGCGCGAGGCGTTCCTGCGTCTGCCGTACTTCGATCACATGCATCGCTTCATTCCCGCGCTGATCCGTCGCCACAACGGGCGGATGCTGGTCCAACCGGTGAACCATCGTGAGCGCGGGGCAGGGGTATCCAAATATGGGAACCTCGACCGGGCGCTGGTGGGCATTCTCGATCTGTTCGGGGTGTGGTGGTTGATCAAACGCACCCGTCTTGACGTCAACGCACAGGAAACCGAGGTCTGACATGGGCAGAGAATCGTTATGGCTGGTGGTCGGCTTCGGCGGGCAATTGGCGTTCACCGGGCGTTTCGCCTTGCAGTGGCTGTACAGCGAATACAAGAAACGCAGCCTGATTCCCGTTGGGTTCTGGTACTTGAGCATCGTTGGCAGCGCACTGCTGCTGGCGTACGCGATTTACCGTCAGGACCCGGTATTCATTGTCGGCCAGTCTTTCGGTTTCATCGTCTACCTGCGCAACCTGCAATTGATTGCCAGGCATCAAGAGCGCGACAGCGGCGAACTGGGTAACAAGGGCTGACCGGGTGCGAATACGACTGTCTTCCTCGCGGCGGGAGCTGCTTGCGCTGGTGCTGTTGGCGTTGGTCATGGTGGGAGCCGGCCTGGGCTGGCGCCAGCCGATGAACGTCGATGAAGAGCGTTTCCTCGGCGTTGCCCTGGAAATGCTGCAGAACGGTTCATGGTTCATTCCCCATCGTGCCGGCGAAATCTATGCGGACAAGCCGCCGCTGTTCATGTGGGCCGTCGCGCTGTTCGTGCAACTGACCCACTGGCCGAAAGTGGCCCTGTACTTGCCGGCCTTGCTGGCCGGGGCCGTGACGACGGCCTGCCTGTATGACCTGAGCCGACGGTTATGGGGACGGCGGATCGGGGTGATCGCCGCGCTGCTGTTCCTGGCGACCTACCAGACCTACAGCATCCTGCGAACCGGGCAGATCGACGGGTTCCTGGCCCTTTGGACGGTACTCGGGATCTATGGCTTATGCCGCCATCTGTTGCTCGGTCCCGCCTGGCGTTGGTATTACCTGGCGTGCGCGGCGATGGGCTTCGGGATCATCAGCAAGGGGGTGGGCTTTCTGCCGGCGCTGATGTTGATTCCCTACGCCTATGCGGTACGCAAAGGCTGGAGGGGCGTGGTGCCGATGCCCGGCAAGGCAGTCGCCTGGTGGCTGGGACTGCTGGTGGCATTGGCCGCCATCGCGGTATGGCTCGGGCCGTTGCTGGTGGTCGTCTGGCAAGGCGGCACCGACAGCCTGGCCTACATCCAGGAAATCCTGTTCAAACAAACCGCCGGCCGTTATGCCAGCGCCTGGGAGCACCGCGAACCGTTCTGGTATTTCTTCGCCCAGGTGATCCCCAAGTACTGGTTACCGATCTTTTTGTGGCTGCCCTGGTTGGTACCGGCCTGGCGCAAGCAATTGCTCAAGCACGACGGGCGGGTACTGGTGCTGCTTGGCTGGGTGGTACTGGTGCTGCTGTTTTTCAGCCTCAGCAGTGGCAAGCGCAAGTTGTACATCTTTCCCGCAGTGCCGGCCTTGGTCCTGCTGGTGGCGCCGCTCATTCCCTGGTTGCTGCGCCGTTGGTTCAGCCAGCGCCCGAGGGGGCGAACGGTGGTCACTGTCCTGACGGCGCTGTGGCTGGGTGCCTGGTGCGCACGCGGCTTCATCGAGCCCCACAAAGAAGGCATCAACCCCCACGAAACGATCATGGGCGAGGTGGCGCGACTGACCGGCAATGCCGATCTGGTGCTGGTGAGCTGGCGCGAAGGACACTGGTTGTTCGCTCGGCAACCCATTGTGCATTTTGGCTTCCATAGCAATCAGTCCCTGGAACAATCGGCTCTGTGGCTGCGCAGCCATCCCCAGGCCCATGCTCTGGTACCGGCGCGGGAGCTGGCGCGTTGTTACGACCCGCAAAAGGCGCGCCGCGTCGGCGAAACCTCAAGGGCCGAGTGGTTCCTGGTCGGGGCCGATGCGGATAACCGGCAGTGCCAGCCTTCAGCACCGGACAAGGTCTATACCTTCGCCTGGCGGCAGCCTTTGCCGTAGCCGGCACCGGCACCTCGCTGTGGGAGCAAGGCTTGCCCGCGATAACTGCGGTACATTCGACATGAATGCAAGCCGGTCCACCGCTATCGCGAGCAAGCTCAGCTCCCACAAGCTGCCTCACTGACAACGCAACACTCCAACCATGGCCAAACCAGTCAAGCAACTTGATGGCTTTGACCATTGCCGCCCAAGCCCTTCGGCGCGAGTATTTCCCTGCTGTTTACGGTTCCCCCACCAATAAAAAGTACAGAGGGATTCTGGTCATGCGCGATTACTCGTCCGCCACGTCGCAGTTCGATTACCAGCACACTGTCAACGCCGCGCTGTACGGCTCGCTCGAGGCGATGAACGCCTGTGTCGAGTGTTGCGACCGGCACGCCCTGCCTGGCCGTATCGCCCTGTTCTGGGAGGGCCGCGATGGCAGCGATGCGACCTGGACCTACCGTGACTTGCAGGACAACGCGGCACGTTTCGCCAATTTTCTCCTGGCCCAGGGCGTAGGGAAGGGCGACAAGGTCGCCGGGCTGCTGCCGCGCACCGCTGAATTGCTGATCGTGGTGCTCGCCACCTGGCGTATCGGGGCGGTGTACCAGCCGCTGTTCACTGCCTTCGGCCCCAAGGCTATCGAGCATCGTCTTGGCAGCTCCGGGGCACGTATCGTCGTCACTGACGCGGTCAACCGCCCCAAGCTCGACGAAGTCGCCGGTTGCCCGACCATTGTCACGGTGGGCGGCGCCAAAGGGCAGGGGATCGTGCGAGGCGACTTCAGCTTCTGGGCGGAAGTGGCTAACCACCCCCGCCTCTGTGAACCGGTCATGCTCACCGGTGAAGACCCCTTCCTGCTGATGTTCACTTCCGGCACCACCGGGCCGGCCAAGGCGCTGTCGGTGCCGCTCAAGGCCATCGTCGCGTTCCAGAGCTACACCCGCGACGCCGTTGACCTGCGTCCGGAAGACGCCTTCTGGAACGTCGCCGACCCGGGCTGGGCCTATGGCATCTATTTCGGCGTGACCGGCCCCCTGGCCATGGGGCATCCGATTACCTTCTACGACGGCCCGTTCACCCTGGAAAGCACTTGCCGGGTGATCAATAAATACGGCATTACCAACCTGACGGGCTCACCCACGGCCTACCGCCTGTTGATTGCCGGAGGCGAACAATTCGCCCGGTCGATCAAAGGCAAGTTGCGCATCGTCAGCAGCGCCGGCGAGCCGTTGAACCCAGAGGTGATCCGCTGGTTCGCCGACAATCTCGACGTAGTGATTCACGACCATTACGGCCAGACCGAATTGGGCATGGTGCTGTGCAACCACCACGGGCTCGATCATCCGGTTCATCTCGGCGCGGCCGGTTTCGCCTCGCCGGGCCACAGGATCGTGGTGTTGGATGAAAACCAACGGGAATTGGGCGTGGGGCAACCGGGCATTCTCGCCATCGACCGCCGCCAGTCCCCCATGTGCTGGTTCGCCGGCTACGAGGGCGGCCCCACCAAGGCGTTCGTCGGTGATTACTATCTGAGCGGTGATACCGTCGAGCTCAACCCTGACGGCAGCATCAGCTTCGTCGGTCGAAGTGATGACGTGATCACCACTTCCGGCTATCGCGTCGGCCCGTTCGACGTGGAAAGCGCCCTGATCGAGCACCCGGCGGTGGTCGAAGCGGCGGTGGTCGGCAAGCCTGACCCGGAGCGTACCGAGCTGGTGAAAGCCTTTGTGGTGCTCAGCGCCCAATACCGCGCCGCGCCGGAACTGGCCGAAGAGCTGCGCCAGCATGTGCGCAAGCGCCTGGCAGCCCATGCCTATCCCCGTGAAATCGAATTTGTCAGCGACTTGCCCAAAACCCCCAGCGGCAAATTGCAGCGCTTTATCTTGCGCAACCAGGAAATCGCCAAGGCTCAAGAGGCCGCGGCGCAGAACGTTTCAGCGTGAACCCAAGGAATCCATGATGCAGATCGACAACAAGATTTTCCTCGTCAGCGGCGGCGCGTCCGGCCTGGGCGCGGCCACCGGCGAGATGCTGGTCAAGGCTGGCGCCAAGGTAATGCTGGTGGACCTCAACGCCGAAGCCGTGGCCGCCCAGGCGCAAAAACTGGGCTGCCGGAGCGTGGTGGCGGACATCAGTAACGAGGCGGCGGCCGAAGCGGCGGTCAAGGCCACCGTCGACGCCTTTGGCGGCTTGAACGGACTGGTGAACTGCGCGGGCATTGTGCGCGGCGAGAAGATCCTTGGCAAAAACGGTCCGCATGCCTTGGCAAGTTTCAGCCAAGTGATCAACGTCAACCTGATCGGCAGCTTCAACCTGATGCGCCTCGCGGCGGCGGCCATTGCCGAGACCGAAGCCAATGACGACGGTGAGCGTGGGGTGATTATCAACACCGCTTCGGTCGCCGCGTTCGATGGTCAGATCGGCCAGGCGGCCTATTCGGCCTCCAAGGGGGCCATTGCCAGCCTGACCTTGCCGGCGGCTCGGGAACTGGCCCGCTTCGGTATCCGTGTGATGACCATCGCCCCGGGAATTTTCGAAACCCCGATGATGGCCGGCATGACGCCCGAGGTGCGCGATTCCCTGGCCGCCGGCGTGCCGTTCCCGCCGCGTCTGGGCAAGCCTGCCGAGTATGCGGCGTTGGCCCGGCATATCATTGAAAACAGCATGCTCAACGGCGAGGTGATCCGTCTCGACGGTGCCTTGCGCATGGCCGCCAAATGAAGGAGGACTTAGCCATGTCCAACGATCCGATTGTCATCGTCAGCGCCGTCCGCACCCCCATGGGTGGCTTTCAGGGCGAACTCAAGAGTCTTACGGCCCCACAATTGGGGGCTGCCGCCATCAAGGCTGCGGTAGAGCGCGCCGGCATCGGCGCCGATGCCGTTGAAGAAGTCCTGTTCGGTTGCGTGCTCGCGGCCGGCCAGGGCCAGGCCCCGGCGCGTCAGGCTGCGCTGGGCGCCGGGCTCGACAAGTCGACCCGTTGCACCACGCTCAACAAGATGTGCGGCTCGGGCATGGAAGCGGCGATCCTGGCCCATGACATGCTCGTCGCCGGCAGCGCTGACGTGGTGGTGGCCGGCGGCATGGAGAGCATGTCCAACGCGCCGTACCTGCTCGATCGCGCCCGCAGCGGCCTGCGCATGGGCCACGGCAAGGTGCTCGATCATATGTTCCTCGATGGCCTGGAGGATGCCTATGACAAGGGGCGCCTGATGGGGACCTTCGCCGAGGACTGCGCCGAAGCCAACGGCTTCAGTCGCGAGGCCCAAGACGCGTTCGCCATCGCCTCCACCACCCGTGCCCAGCAAGCGATCAAGGACGGCAGCTTCGATGCCGAGATCGTGCCGTTGCAGGTCATGGTCGGCAAGGAACAGGTGACCATACGCCACGACGAACAGCCGCCCAAGGCGCGGATCGACAAGATCGCCACCCTCAAACCGGCATTTCGTGAGGGCGGTACGGTGACGGCGGCCAATGCCAGTTCCATTTCCGACGGCGCCGCCGCGCTGGTGCTGATGCGCCAGAGCCAGGCCGTACAACGCGGTTTGAAGCCCTTGGCGGTGATTCACGGCCATGCGGCATTTGCCGACACACCAAGCCTGTTTCCTACGGCGCCTGTCGGCGCAGTGAAAAAATTGATGCAGAAAACCGGTTGGTCGCTGGATCAGGTGGACCTGTTCGAAGTCAACGAAGCCTTTGCCGTGGTCGGATTGGTGACCATGGGCAAGCTTGAGATTCCCCACGACAAGGTCAACATCCACGGCGGCGCGTGCGCCTTGGGCCACCCGATTGGCGCATCCGGTGCACGGATCCTGGTGACGCTGCTCTCGGCCCTGCGCCAAAAAGGCCTCAAGCGTGGTGTCGCGGCGATTTGCATCGGCGGCGGCGAAGCCACGGCCATGGCTGTCGAATGCCTGTATTAAGGAATCACCATGCTCCCGACTGAAGAACAAACCCAAATCCGTGACATGGCCCGGGACTTTGCCCAGGAACGCCTGAAACCGTTCGCCGCTGAGTGGGATCGCGAGCATCGTTTCCCCAGGGAGGCCATTGCCGAAATGGGTGAGCTGGGCTTTTTCGGCATGCTCGTGCCGGAGCAGTGGGGCGGTTGCGACACCGGTTACCTGGCCTATGCCATGACCCTGGAAGAAATCGCCGCCGGCGATGGTGCGTGCTCGACCATCATGAGCGTGCACAACTCGGTGGGCTGCGTGCCGATCCTGAAGTTTGGCAACGATGAGCAAAAGGAACGGTTCCTCACCCCCCTGGCCAGTGGGGCGATGCTCGGTGCGTTCGCCCTCACTGAGCCCCAGGCCGGCTCGGACGCCAGCAGCCTCAAGACACGGGCGCGCCTGGAAGGTGATCATTACGTGCTCAACGGCAGCAAGCAGTTCATCACCTCGGGGCAGAATGCCGGGGTGGTGATCGTGTTCGCGGTGACCGATCCGAGCGCCGGCAAGCGCGGTATCAGCGCGTTCATCGTGCCTACCGATTCGCCGGGCTACAGCGTGGCGCGGGTCGAGGACAAACTTGGGCAGCACGCCTCCGATACGTGCCAGATCCTTTTCGAGGACGTGAAGGTGCCGGTGGCCAATCGGTTGGGCGAGGAGGGCGAAGGTTACCGGATCGCCCTGGCCAACCTGGAAGGAGGACGTGTCGGCATCGCGGCGCAATCGGTGGGCATGGCCCGTGCTGCGTTCGAGGCCGCTCGGGACTATGCCCGCGAACGGCAGAGTTTCGGCAAACCGATCATCGAACATCAGGCCGTGGCGTTCCGGTTGGCGGACATGGCGACCCAGATCGCCGTGGCGCGGCAGATGGTCCATCACGCCGCCATCCTGCGGGACAACGACCAACCGGCGCTGGTGGAGGCGTCCATGGCCAAGCTGTTCGCCTCGGAAATGGCCGAGAAAGTCTGCTCCATGGCGTTGCAAACCCTGGGCGGATACGGTTATCTCAACGACTTCCCGCTGGAACGCATCTACCGCGATGTGCGGGTCTGCCAGATCTATGAAGGCACCAGCGACATTCAGCGCATGGTCATTTCGCGCAATCTTTGAACAGGAGTGCTGCATGAATTACGAAACGATTTTGTTGGAGATCAAAGACCGTGTCGGCCTGATCACCCTCAACCGTCCCCAGGCACTGAATGCCTTGAACGCGCAGATCGTCAGCGAACTGAACCATGCGCTGGACAGCCTGGAAGCCGACCCGAAAATCGGCTGCATTGTATTGACGGGTTCGAAGAAAGCCTTCGCCGCCGGTGCGGATATCAAGGAAATGGCTGAGCTGACCTATCCGCAGATTTATCTGGATGACCTGTTCAGCGACAGCGATCGGGTGGCGAATCGCCGCAAGCCCATTATTGCGGCCGTGAACGGCTTCGCCCTGGGCGGCGGCTGCGAACTGGCGCTGATGTGCGACTTCATTCTGGCCGGTGACAACGCCAGGTTCGGTCAGCCGGAAGTCAACCTGGGCGTGCTGCCCGGCATGGGTGGTACCCAGCGGCTGACCCGTGCGGTGGGCAAGGCCAAGGCCATGGAAATGTGCCTGACCGGGCGTTTCATCGACGCGGTGGAGGCCGAACGTTGCGGCATCGTGGCGCGGATCGTACCGACGGATGAACTGCTGGACGACGCCTTGAAAACCGCCGCGCTGATCGCCTCCAAGTCGGTGCCGATCGGCATGATGGTCAAGGAAAGCGTCAACCGGGCGTTTGAAGTGAGCCTGTCCGAAGGTGTTCGTTTCGAACGTCGAGTATTCCACGCGGCGTTCGCCACGCAGGATCAGAAGGAAGGCATGGCAGCGTTCGTCGCCAAGCGTTCACCGGAGTTCCAGGACAAGTAACGCGTCGACCTGGCTGACGCTATCGCGAGCAAGCCCGCTCCCACACAGCCGGATGTCGTATGCAATGGTTGCGTACAACCCGGATCCCTGTGGGAGCGAGCCTGCTCGCGATGCTTTTCAAGCCCTCACACCAGGTAGTGTTTGAGTTCCCGGGCGATGACCATCCGCTGTATCTCGCTCGACCCTTCGTAGATCTGGGTGATCCGTGCATCGCGGTAGTAGCGCTCCACCGGGTAATCCTCCAGGTAGCCGTACCCGCCGTGAATCTGGATGGCGGAGGAGCAAACTTTCTCGGCCATTTCCGAGGCGAACAGCTTGGCCTGGGACGCTTCCGACAGGCAGGGCTTGCCGGCGCTGCGTAACCGGGCGGCGTGAAGGACCAGCAGGCGGGTCGCGTTCAGGCGGGTGTGCATGTCGGCCAGCAGATTGGCAATGCTCTGATGTTCGATGATGGCCTTGTCGAACTGCACCCGATCCCGCGCATAGCCCAGGGCCGCTTCGAACGCCGCTCGGGCGATACCCAGGGCCTGGGCTGCGATGCCGATGCGACCGCCTTCGAGGTTGGAGAGGGCGATTGCGAGGCCTTTGCCTCGGGCGCCCAGCAGATTGGCTTCAGGCACCGTGCAATTGTTCAGGGTCACCGCGCAGGTGTCCGAGGCCCGAATGCCCATCTTGTGCTCGGTGCGATCCACGATGAAGCCCGGCGTATCGGTTGGTACCAGGAACGCCGAGATGCCTTTTTTGCCCAGGTCAGGGTCTGTCACGGCAAACACGATCGCCAGTTTCGCCCGCTTGCCGTTGCTGACGAACTGCTTGGCGCCGTTGATGACCCATTGGCCGTCCCGCAGTTCGGCGCGGGTGCGCAAGTTGTGGGCCTCGGAGCCCGCCTGGGGCTCGGTCAGGCAGAAGCAGCCAATGGCCTGGCCGCTCGCCAGCTCGGCGAGCCAGGTCTGCTTCTGCTCATCGGTCCCGTAGTTGAGCACCGGTCCGCAACCCACCGAGTTATGGATGCTCATCAGTGCCCCAAGCGCGCCATCGCCCGCGGAAATTTCTTCCACCGCCAGCGCATAGGCTACGTAGTCCACGTAGGTGCCGCCCCATTCTTCGGGCACCACCATGCCCAGCAGGCCCAATTCGCCCATCTTCGTCACGACACCGTCGTCGATCCAGCCGGCCTTTTCCCACGCCTGTGCGTGGGGCGCGATTTCGCCGCAGGCAAAATCCCTGGCCATGTCGCGGATCATCACTTGTTCGTCAGTCAGTTCGAGATCGTGCATGGAGTCAGTTCCCAAGGTCGTCGAAACCGTCGAAGAAACTCGCTACGTGCCCAGCGTCCAGCGCTTCCAAGGTCGGCGGGTTCCAGCGCGGTTTTTTGTCTTTATCGATCAGCAGCGCGCGCACGCCCTCGATCAGGTCGCCACGCTCGAACCATTGGCGGTCCAGGTGCAACTCCAGAGCAAAGCAGTTTTCCAGGCTCAAATTCCGGCCGCGCCGCAACATCTCCAGGGTCACGGCCATGGCCAAGGGGGAGCGGGACTCCAGCAGGTCCGCGGTTTCCAGGGCCCATTCATGGCTGTCGGCGACTGTCACCTGACGCAGTTGCTCGACCATGCTCGGTACGTCGGGCAAGGCAAAAAAATGATCGATGGCCGGGCGCAGTGCGTCGAGGGGAGGGGCCGGCAGTTGCTGCACGGCAAGCTTGGCCAACAGGCTTTGCAGGTCCTTGAGCGGCGTATCGCTCCACTCCAGTCGGTCCAGGCGTTCATCGAGTTGCAGGCGCTTGTGGCTTTCCAGGTACCAGTCGGCCAGTCCACAGTACAACGCATCGGCAGCGCGTATCTGGAC
Source organism: Pseudomonas uvaldensis (assembly GCF_021271205.1). Classification (GTDB taxonomy): domain Bacteria; phylum Pseudomonadota; class Gammaproteobacteria; order Pseudomonadales; family Pseudomonadaceae; genus Aquipseudomonas; species Aquipseudomonas uvaldensis. The sequence continues at coordinate 647,549 of NZ_JAIWKS010000002.1, read as the reverse complement.
TCCGCAGACGCCCAGATAGGTGCCCAGCTCGCCGGGAATGCGCGGCAGGAAATAACTGCCGCCCACGTCCGGGAAATAGCCGATGCCGGTTTCCGGCATGCCCAGACGGCTGCGTTCGGTAACGATCCGCAAGTCTGCGCCCTGCACCAGCCCCATGCCGCCGCCCAGGACGAAACCGTCCATCAGAGCGACGATGGGTTTACGGTAGTGATGGATCGTCAGGTCGAGGGCGTATTCCTCGACGAAAAAGTCTTCATGCAGGGTCTCGCCCTGTTTGAAGCTGTCGTAGAGCGAACGTATATCGCCACCGGCGCAGAACGCCTTCTCGCCGGCGCCGCGCAAGACCACCGCATGGATGCGCGGATCGAGAGCCCAAGTGTCGAGCTGTCGCTGCAAGCAGCGCACCATGTCCAGGGTCAGGGCATTAAGGCCGGCGGGGCGGTTCAGGGTCAGATGGCCGATGTGGTTTCGAACCTCGACCAACACATCGCAGGTCGCGATCTGGACGCTTCCTACGGGTTGTGATGAAACCTGAGCAGTCATCGCTAACTCCCTGCTTTTATTCTTCTTTATGAATTGTGTTCGCGCGTACCCGGTCTGGATCGTAACAGTGCAAATTTGCATTGCACAACTGGCATACGTGCAGGTCCTTTCTGCATATTTATAGCAGTCACAGGATCATCTGCGACCTGACAGCACCTCTGCGATGCTGCGACGCTTGGCATGTCGTTCACTGGCATGGATCAATTGTTCGAGATCTTCGGGGGTTACGTCGAAAAATGCTTCCATTTCCTCAAGAGCGCGTTTCAAGTCTTCGGCGGTGATGGCCTGGCTGTCGACAGGAGGGTGATCGGCTGGAATGACGGCGACCGGCTCGGCGGCTCGCTTCGGATAGCGCACCCGCGTCAGATTGTTGTAGGCCAAGGCACTGGCGAGCAGGGCCGAACCGGCCAGCATGGCGGCTGCGACACCCTGCCAGTCCAAGGCAATGATGGACGGGTCGGCCAACACCATGGTCGCGGCCAAGGCGCCTGCTGGCGGATGTACGCAGCGCAACCAGCACATCAGCACCAGCGCCATACCCGCTGCCAGACAGGCACTGCCCAGCGTACGGCCCAGCACATGAGCGACCAAAAGCGCCACGACCGATGCGCAGAGGTAACCGCCAAAAATCGACCAGGGCTGGGCCAGGGCGCCCGAAGACACGGCAAACAACAGCACCGCCGAGGCACCCAGGGGGCCAATCAAATGTTGAGCCACTTCCAGACCGTAGACCTGGCTGCAGAGCCAGACACTGAACATCGTTCCGAGCGCCATGCCGATGGCGGCGCGGCTCCATTCGGTGGGACGGGTATTGATAGCAGCGGGGATCCAGCGAGCAAGCATTCAGCAAAATCCAAAAAACGAACAAAAAAAGGGGCTTACGGGAAGATCCCAGAAAGCCCTTTAAGTGTTCCAACAGTTGGGGGTGAGGAACGATGTACAGTCTGCCGTTCAGCCCCCTCACTTACAAATTCATATTAATGCTGTTCTAGTGCATTTATTTTGAGCTAAAGAGACGTTCATGCACTGCGAGGCATTTGAAAATGTACGGGGGGTGCGACAGGCAAGTCGCAGGATTGGCCGCGCCCCATTGGGAAGTAGGTAAAACCTTTGCTGTTCATACGCTCCGGGTCGTACAGGTTGCGACCATCAAAGATGACCGGGACTTTGAGCCGCTGGTGGATCAAATCAAAGTCCGGCGCCTTGAAGGGTTGCCACTCGGTGCAGATGATCAGCGCATCGGCGCCTGGCAAGACCGATTCCGGGGTACCCATCAGCATGAGTTTCGCCTCGTTGGGGTACAACTGCTGGGTCTGCTGCATCGCCTCGGGGTCAAAAGCGCGAACACTGGCGCCAGCCGCCCACAGCGCTTCAAGGAGTGCGCGGCTGGGCGCATCGCGCATATCGTCGGTATTGGGTTTGAAGGCCAGGCCCCACAGTGCGAAGGTCTTGCCGCGCAAATCGCCCTTGTAGTAAGCCTTGATGCGCTCGAACAGCTTGTGTTTCTGCCGCCCGTTGATGGCTTCCACAGCTTGCAGCAGGTCGCTGGCGCAGTGGGCTTGCTCGGCACTGTGGATCAGGGCGCGCATGTCCTTGGGAAAACACGAGCCGCCGTAACCGCAGCCGGGGTAGATGAAGTGGTAGCCAATGCGCGAATCGGCACCGATGCCCAGGCGTACGGACTCGATATCGGCGCCCAGGTGTTCGGCCAGCTCGGCGATCTGGTTGATGAAGCTGATCTTGGTCGCCAACATGGCGTTGGCGGCGTATTTGGTCAGTTCGGCGCTGCGCAGGTCCATGAACAGCACACGCTCGTGGTTACGGTTGAACGGTGCATACAGGTCACGCATGGTTTCCCGGACTTCCTCGCGCTCGCAGCCGATCACGATCCGGTCCGGGCGCCGGCAATCGGCGACGGCGGAGCCTTCCTTGAGAAACTCAGGGTTGGACACGATATCGAACTGCAACAAGCGCCCGGCCTTGATCAGGCATTTATTGATGTGTGCGTGCAAGGCGTCGCCGGTGCCCACTGGCACGGTGGATTTTTCCACCACGATGACCGGCTGCTCGCGGTAGCGTGCGACGGCTTCGCCGACTGACATGACCTGGGACAGGTCGGCCGAGCCATCCTCCCTGGAAGGCGTGCCGACCGCGATGAACAGCACTTGGCCGTGTTGTACGGCAAGCTTTTCGTCACTGGTGAAATGCAAGCGTCCGGCCTCGAGCCCCTCGCGCACAAGCGCCCCAAGGCCTGGCTCATAAATGCTGACCTGACCCTGGCGCAGGCTTTCGACCTTGCGCTCATCGATGTCCATGCAAATGACGTCGTGGCCCACTTCGGCCAATACGGCGGCCTGCACCAAGCCGACGTAACCACTTCCGAAGACACTGATTCTCATAGCGGACTCCCTGGCCATCCGAGCGGACGAAGATGCACAGCCAGCCGTCGGGCAGTGCGTTCTTCTCAGCGTATGTCCGGGATATTGCAATTCACTTACAGCGGGAAGTCGCTGTGCGGAACAGAGGGAAAAGGCAGGCGGGTGCCGTTGAGCAACAGGTCAGTTTGAATCCAATCGGTAGGCGACAGGCAATCGCGCAACGAACTCACCCACCACATCCCGGGTGAGGCTGACGATGTCTTCCACCCGTTCCATGCCCGCGCCGGTGCGCCAGCTGGCGACGATGTCCATCACCGAGGGCAGCGGCACGCCGTCGACCAGTTTCAGAGTGCCTTGGGCCAGTTCGCCCTGGACCAGCGCCGCGGGCATGGCGCCGATGCCGAATCCGTCGCGAACCAGGCGCGTGATGGCCGATGCCGAGTTCACGCAGTTGATGCGTGGCGAAACGATGTTCGCCGAATGCAACAGGTTGAGGATGTCCTGATGCGGCCGCGAATTGCGCGAGAAGGTGACGATGCGTTCCTGGGACAGCTCATCCAGCGATGCGTAAGGGCGATCATAGACAGAGCCGGTGCGCACCACCCAATGCATCGGGTATCGGGTCAGCAGGGCATTGCGCACGCTGTCCAGGCGCAGGATGTCGGTCTGGAAAATGATGTCCTGGTAGCCTTTCTCCAATTGTGAGCACAGGTTGCTCGCCGTGTCGGCCGACAATTCGATTTCCAGGGCCGGATAGCACTCCATCAGGCGTGTCACCAGGGGGCTGATCCAGGTATGGATCACCGTATCCATGGCGCCGATACGGATCCGGCCGCGGACCTGGCGCGGATCCTTGATCACGGCTTTCATGCTTTGCATGGTGTCCATGATGCGCTCGGCGTATTCCAGCACCCGCTGCCCTTCGGACGTCAGCGACACACCTTTGGAGTCGCGCACGAACAGGCGCACGCCCATTTCGTCTTCCAGGGCCGCGATGCGGCTGGAAATGGAGGCCTGGGTGGTGAACAGTTTTTCCGCCGTGAGCCGGAAACTTTTCAGGCGAGCGACCCAGACGAAGGTTTCCAGAAACTTGATGTTCATTGGGGACGCTCCCGAGGGACAGATGGGCCATGAGCCGGTTAAAGCATGCCGGCCCTCACATAGTGGATCACGGGTTGAAGCTCGGTGACATCCGGTACATTGCTCAGCGCCGCCTGAGGATCGCACCATGGATAGTCCAGCCCGGAAACCCAGGCCATTATCACAGGCAGATCGGCCGTTGGCAGGATTTCCATGTGCTCGATCGTGATCGTCAGGCCCTCGACCCGCTTCGATTCAGGTTCGAACTGCCAGTCGTACAGGCCACAACCGACACGGACCTCGCCGCTGTTTTTGTCCGACATCGCCACCAGCCATTTGCACTGGAACGCCTTGGCATCCGCGGGCGGCGGAGCTCCCAGGCAAAACGTATAGACGTTTTCGAAGGTCTGGCCAAAGCGCCTGACCAGGACCTCGCCGATGGCCTCGCGACCTTCCACATGCCCCGGAAACGAAATGGCGCCGGTGCGCACCACCATGTCCAGGGTAGCCTCGGTCGTGAAAGCCTGGTCGAGCAGGTGAGGGCGGTTGCCGTCCTTGGCGTCGATGTAGCGTTGGATCGATAGCCGGGCTGTGTTCATTGCCAGTCCACATCAGGTTGTTCGTCGTGCTTACAACGCACTGTTCCACAAGTCCGTCACCAGCATGCACCCCGGTGCATGGGTGATGCACAGCGGTGGACGAGACGCCTGGACCACCGATTGCGGTGTCACGCCACAGGCCCAGAATACCGGGATCTCGTCCGCTTCGACCGGCACGGCGTCGCCATAGTCCGGCCGGTCCAGAGATTCGATGCCGATCAGCGTCGGGTCGCCGATATGCACCGGGGCACCATGGACGTTGGGCATGCGACCAGTGATCTGGATGGCCTGGATGGCGGCAGCGGCCTTCATCGGACGCATGCTCACGACCATTTTGCCGGCCAGCCGGGCGGTGGGGCGCGTGTCGATGTTGGTGCGGAACATGGCGACATTGCGGCCCAGCTCGATATGCCGCAGATGAATGCCGGCTTCCAGCAACGGTTGTTCGAAGGAGAACGAGCAACCGAGGGCGAAGGCGACCATGTCGTCCTGCCACAAGTGTTCGATATCCAGGGGTTCCTCGCTCAGTTCACCGTGACGGAAGACCCGGTAGCGGGGCACGTCATGGCGGATATCGATGGCGCTGCCCAGGTTACGGAAATACGGGTCCCCGGGTTCGGTCACGTCCAATATCGGGCAGGCCTGGCGGTTGAGGGTGCAGTAGCGCAGGAATTCGTCGGCCCAATCGCCGGGCAGAATCACGATGTTGGCTTGCACCCGGCCCGGACCCAGTCCGCTGGTATGCCCCTGGTAATGGCCGGCGGCGATGCTCTGGCGAAGGGCTGGTGGTTCGTATTGCTGCAGTTGCTCGAAGGTGGGGGCTGGCTGAGTCATCGAAGTGGCTCCTGTTCTTGTTGGATTTTTACCCTAAAAGTCCGCGATGGTGGCGTCCAACAAGGAATGTTGGTGCGTGCGACAAGTAAAAGTTATCGCCACGGCGTGGTCGCCAGCGACTGCACTCCGGATCAGAGTCCACGGCGCATCAGATTTTCTTATGGCCGATCCGGTTTTTTTCCCGTTTGACGCTTCCGGATCGCGAAATCAAGAATTCGCACCACGACGTCGCTGATGGCGTCCGTGTCCCCACGACAACGTCTTCACACAACAATAAACGAGGCGCACGCAAAGCCCCCCCGAAAGGGTTCGCTCGCGTCGATAAAAGGAGCACGCATGCGATATTTCAACCCCATCCAACCGGTCTATACCCCACTTGGCGCGGCATTGGGCTTGAGCTTGATTGGATTACCCAGCGCCCATGCCGATTTCATCGCCGACAGCAAAGGCAGCCTGGAAGCACGCAACTTCTATTTCAATCGCGACTTTCGCCAGACGGGCGCGCGGGACAAGGCCGAAGAGTGGGCGCAGGGTTTCCTGTTGCGGATGGAGTCGGGATACACCGCCGGCACCATCGGCTTCGGCCTGGACGCCCTGGCCATGGCCGGCTTCAAGCTGGACTCCGGGGGCGGCACGTCGGGCACCAATCTGCTGCCGGCGGATTTGTCCGGGGGGGCTCAAGACCGCTACGGGGAGGTGGGTCTGACCGCCAAGATGCGCCTGTCCAACAGCACCCTCAAGCTGGGCACGCTGCAAATCAAGGACCCGGTGGTCAACTCCAACGACACCCGCCTGTTACCGGGAACGTTCAAGGGCGGCCAGGTGAACGTGCAGGAAATCGACCGGCTGAAACTGACCGGCGGGCAGCTCACCCAGATCAATTTCGTCGACTCCACCGATTACCAGGACATGACCGCCAACCGCATTGGCGGTACCAGCGACAAGTTCCAGTTCGCCGGAGCGGACTATCAATTCCTGCCGAATTTCACGGCGCAATACCGTTACGGGAAGCTGGAAGATATCTACCAGCAGAACTACCTCGGGTTCGTGCATACCCTGGACCTGGGCGACGGCCAGACCCTCAAGAGTGACGTGCGCTACTCGCGCAGCACAGAGGACGGCAATTTCCGCGACCTCGACAACCAGGCGTTCGGTGCCTTGTTCACCTACAGCCTCGGTGGACACGCCCTGGGCCTGGGCTATCAGCGCATGAGCGGTGACGATCCGTTCCCGTATATCAGCCGCAGTGACCCGTACCTGGTGAACTTTGTGCAGATCGGCGACTTCGCTAATGTCGATGAACGCTCCTGGCAAGCCCGTTATGACTACAACTTTGCTGCGCTCGGCATACCGGGACTGACGTTCATGACGCGCTACATTTCAGGCGACAACGTGCAACGTGCCGCGCCTGGCGAAGGCAAGGAATGGGAGCGCAACACGGACATTGCCTATGTCGTACAGGACGGCACGTTCAAGGGGCTGGGCCTGAAATGGCGCAACGCCTCGGTCCGCTCGAATTTTGGTAATGATCTGGATGAGAACCGCTTGATCGTCAGCTATACGATGTCGCTTTGGTAACCCTCGATGCCCTGATGGCGCTGCTGCGTGAGCGGCGCTATTGCATTTTATGAAAGGGTGGATTGCGGTTCATGGGTATTCCGGCTCGTCGGCAAACGACAGAAGATGAGCCCACGACAACGCACCCCTGTATCGGTGCGAACCCACTCACACCGTAGTGCCATCCCTGCGGGCAGGAGGACAGACCCATGGACAACGCCTCGACATCAACCGGCTCCCCCTGGCATGAAGGCGAACTGACCCTGCAACGCTCCGTCGGCGCGGTGGAGATGATGGTCGGTGTTGGTCAACGGCAGATGTCCCGGACATGGATGCCGGACCAGCATCGGGAGTTCTACGCCCAGCTGCCTTTCGTCGTGCTGGGGGCGGTGGATCCTCAAGGTGACGTGTGGGCCACGCTCCGCACGGGACAACCCGGTTTCATGAATTCGCCCGATCCACAGACACTGCACATCGATTTCGCGCCGCAGCCGGACGATCCGGCCCAGGCGGGCATGAACGAGGGTGACGCCATCGGCCTGCTGGGTATCGAATTGCACACCCGTCGGCGCAACCGTATGAACGGCACCATCGTCCGTCGCCTCGACCATGGGGTAGACATTACGGTCCGCCAGGCGTACGGCAATTGCCCGCGCTATATCAACCTGCGTCAGTACCGCTTTGTCGATGTGCAGAAGTCCGAAGCGCTTGAGCTGACAGCGGCGGATCCGCTCGTACATCGCCTGGTCACTGCGGCGGACTCGTTTCACGTCGCCACTTACGTAGAACGTAACGGCGAACGGCAGATCGATGCGTCCCACCGGGGTGGCAAGCCTGGATTCGTGCGCATGGACGAGACCGGGACGCTGACCATTCCGGATTTTTCCGGAAACCTGTTTTTCAACACCCTGGGCAACATCCTGCTCAATCCGCGTGCCGGGCTGCTTTTCATCGATTTCGCCACCGGCGATCTCGTGCAGATGACCGGCTCGGCAGAGGTCTTGCTGGACTCTCCGGAAATCGCCGCGTTCCAGGGTGCCGAACGGTTATGGCGTTTCACGCCGCAGCGCATTGTCTTGCGCCGGGCCGCGATCCCGTTGCGTTGGGACGACCAGGTCGAAGGCGATTCACCTAATTCGTCGATGACTGGCAGTTGGGAACAGGCGGCCGAGCGGTTGCAGGCCGAGGCCATGCGCACACGCTGGCGTGCGTTGCGGGTTGCTCGCATCGTGGACGAGAGCCCCAACATCCGTTCCTTCTATCTGGAGGCCACTGACGGTGTCGGTTTGCCCGGCTTCGACGCCGGGCAGCATTTGCCCGTACGGGTAGCGGTGCAGGGCCAGGCGGCCGCGGTGATTCGAACCTACAGCGTCTCCAGCGCCCCGTCGGATGATTTCCTGCGCATCAGCGTCAAGCGCGATGGCTCGGTATCCTCCCATTTGCATGACCGGGTGCAGGTAGGGGATGAAATCGAAGTGCGGGCACCCCAAGGGCATTTCATCGTGCAAGCCACTGAGCGACGCCCCCTGGTGCTGCTGGCGGCGGGCGTCGGTGTAACGCCGCTGTTGTCGATGCTGCGCGAGGTGGTTTACCAAGGGCTGCGTATCAACCGCATGCGTCCGGTCTGGGTGGTGCAAAGTGCCCGGACGGTGGCTGACCTGGCCTTTCGTGAGGAGATCGATGCGTTGGTTGCCCGCTCGGGCGGCAAGGTCCGGGTGTTGCGGATGGTCAGCCAGCCGCCCGTCGGGGCAGACGCCGGCAAAGGCTACGAGGCCGAAGGCCGGATCGACATCGACTTGCTCAAGCAACTGCTGCCCCTCAACGACTACGATTACTACCTGTGCGGGCCGGGCAGTTTCACCCAGGCTTTGTATGACGGCCTGCGCGCGTTGCGCATTCCGGACGACCGCATCCATGCCGAAACCTTCGGTCCCTCCACCCTGGTGCGGGACGTTGAAATCAGCCTGCCAGCGGCACAGCAAGTGCCTGCGGCGAGCGAACCGGTCAAGGTTCTGTTCGCCACTTCGGCCAAGGAAGGGCGTTGGGAGCCCGGCAACGGGACATTGCTGGAACTGGCTGAAGCCCGGGGATTGAACCCCGAGTTCAGCTGCCGTGGCGGTTCGTGCGGCACGTGTAAAACCCGCATGACCCGCGGCCAGGTGCATTACCTGAACACGCCGGCCATGCCGTTGGCGCAAGACGAGGTGCTGATTTGCTGTGCGGTGCCGGCCCAGGGCAGCGAGACGCTGGTGCTGGAGGTGTGAAGGGCGCCCCTGGATGCCTTCGGCTCAAATGGTCCGGCGAATTCGCCCAGGCGCTTCGCCGTAGATTTCCTTGAACTTCTTGCTGAATGCCGCCTGCGACTGATACCCCACCTGCTGCGCAATGTCGCTCAGGCCAAGGTGCGAGTGGCTCAAAAGGCTGAACGCCTGTTCCATCCGCACTTGCGTCAGTAACACCCACGGCGATACCCCGGCCACCCGTACGAATGCCCGCATGAAGGACGCCCGCGACATGTTCGCCAGGTCGGCCAGGCCCTGGATAGTCCATTCATGGGCGGGATCGGCCAGCATCGCCTGCCAGGTTTTTCCAAGACGTTTGTCGCCCAGCAGGGCCAGCGTGCCGCTGTCCTGCCCATGACAGGCCAGATGAGCCCGCAGGATCAAGGTGAACAGCGCCTGGGATAGTGCATCGAGCAGAAAACGGGCGCCGGTCCTGTTTTCATCCGCTTCCCCTCGAATAATTTCCACCAGTGCCGGTAGCGGTCCGTTGGCCGGCACTGCACCGCTGGGAATCACCAGGTATTCAGGCAAGGATGCAAACAACAGCGAAGCACGGTTGAAGTGAAAGGCACCGCACAGCATGTCCAGGTCGGGGCTGGCGCGACCGATGCGGTGGATTGGTAACACGCCACCCAGAATCTGTTCGGGAGAAGAGGGTGCAACGGTATTGCCGGGGCTGTGCATCACATGCCGGGCGCCACGGGGCAGCAGCAGGATGTCCCCGGCGCGCATGGGTACCCGCTGGCCGTCGGGAAACTCCACCCGGCACTCCCCCGCGAGCACGATGTGATAAGGCGCCTTGCCGAGCGCTTCCTGCCCATGATCGAGCGCCCAGTCGCCTTGAAATTGGCAACGCAGGTCCAGGCTGCCGCGAACGTTGGCCAGGCTGATCAGCTTGTCGAGTGCATTCATTTGAGCGTTTCGCGAAAAAAGCTGAGCGCATCGAACAAAACCGCCCAGCACAGGGGTGGAAAACTGAGCACGTCGAAACAGTACACCAACCTGCTCAGGAGTTAACACGATGTTCAATAACTGGTCCCAACTGTTGCCCACCCTCCAGAAATCCTTTGGCGCGCTGGGCAAAAGCAATCCCAAGATGGTCAAGGCCTACATGGCCCTGGGCGAAGCCTCCGCCGAGAATAACGTGCTCGACGCCAGGACGCGCGAGTTGATCTCGATTGCGGTAGCCGTCACCACCCGCTGCGACGGTTGCATTGCCGCGCACACGGACGCTGCGATCAAGGCCGGCGCAAGCCGGGAGGAAGTGGCCGCCGCACTCGCGACCGCGATTTCCCTGAATGCCGGTGCTGCGTATATCTACTCCTTGCATTCCCTTGAAGCCTATGACGCCTTGAAGCACTAGTTGCCACATGACCGTCAAAGCCCCGGATACCCCAAGGTACCGGGGCTTTTTTCATCGGGCAGGGGTTAGACAACGTCCAGAGGATGAGGCTACCGTTATGGCCCCTTCGAAGCGAACCAAACCCAGGACCGCCATCTCGATATGCCCGCCAATGACTACGACCTGTACGTGGACTTCCACTCGCCCGACGCCGACATCGCTGCCCGTGAAAGCGCGCCGATGCTGGATCAGGAAAGGGCCTGGGCGAGTTATCGAGCGAGTGCTCACACCAGCGGCTGGCTGCAATGGACAGTGATGCCGCTCGCTATCGGACCTGTATTGCCGGCATTGGTCCTGTTCCTGGGCATCTGGGTCTATGAGGGGCTGTTCGACCCTGACTTCGATATGGATCGCTACGGGGCACACACGCTGGGGTGGCTCGCGGCGGGTACGGGGCTGTTCGTTGCAGGCTGGGTAGCCTGGAACAGGCACCGCGCTCGACACGACCCAAGGCTGCGTTACTGGCGAGACATGCCCGAGGCCGGCGAGGTGGAACTGGAGCGGCACACCCTGATTCGTGGCGTCGGCCTGTGGTCGCTCGATTATGACCCTGACCGATGCCATATCCCGCAATGGCTCGACGAGCGCATCCAGGAGTTGCCCGACAGCGGCATCTCGCAATGGATCCTGGTGCAAACCGCCGAAGGGCAATGGTTGGTGCTGCGTCACTGCATTGCAGGCAGCTTCGCGGGTTACGGCAAGACCGTGCAGCCCCCAGCCAGCAAGCACCTGCAGGTCAATCGTGACCTGGCCATTGCCTTTGCCCCGCGCACCAACATTTCGCTGGGGCTGCGCTTCTCCGGGATGCCGGTTGGACTGGCCTGCACCGATTACTGGCTCAGCGCGCCCGAACTCGAACGCCTGGACGACGCGGCCCATCACTGGAAGTTTTTCGCGCCGGACCGCTATGGGGTGGTCAATCCGATAGAGGTCCCGTGGATCGAGGCATTGGTTGCGAAAGCCCAGGCAAAGGCCGCGTGACGCGGTGAAGCGGGCAAGGGGCCCAATGCGTTAAGCTGTCAGCATTCAAAAACGCACCGGCCGGGCAAAGAAGATGAATCGTCGCAAGAAAATCAAGCAGCTCCTGGAAGCCCACGCCAAGAAGGCCAGCGCCAAACTGGCCCCGCGAAACAAGCCCAAGTACATCAGCAAGGCCGATCGTTTGAAGCTGGAGCAAAATCAGCTGCCAGTCGAAATCATCCGATCAACGATGCTGTAAATGGCTTTTTCTAACTGCTGATTTTCCAGCATGGTCTGAGCCACCTTTTTTGAAACAAGGTCAAAGTCCGAATGCTCCAATATGCCGTCGCCAAATTCCCAGCGAAGGATTTCCTGGACTGTGATGATGGGCGCGGTCTCACGGAAATCCTCGGTGTTTTGTTTGAGGTCCCGGAGTCGGCTTTGCAAATGTGTCCGTAGCACCTCAAGGTCTTTGGCACCTTTCCTGGCTTTGGCGGCGCCCGAGCTGTTTGCTGTGCTCGATGTCACTCGCTCCTTGGGCTTGGCCAGCGCTGCCAGAACTTGGGACAGGCGAGTCGAATCGATCTTGCTCATCAGGAAGTCTCAAGGGTATCGCGGTAAGCGCCGAGGAACACGGAAGGTTCCGCCACAGGGGCGCTTTGCAGCGAAGGGGTTTCTGAAAGGCTTGTCAGTACCCGCTCCATGTCCGTTTTCAATGCCAGGTTAGGACAATCGGCCAGTCCTTGGGTCAGGCGGGTAATCGCGCTCTGTGTGTTTTCATTGAGCAGCTCCAGATAAGCCCCTGAAAATTCCCGTAGGCTCATGTCCGGCGATGCTCCGAGGGTTGAGAATGCATCGCGGGCCTCATCCGTTTTGGATAGCTGAAGGCTGAGCAAGCCAAATTGAAAGCGGGCGATGTCCATAGCGGGGTTTAGTTTCAATGCCGTAATCATCTCGCTATGCGCACGCTCCAAAAGGCCAAGCTCGGCATGTTCGGCAGCGCGAAAATAATGTACAGCTGCATTTTCGGGCTCAGACTCAAGGGCCGAATTCAAATAATTCAGGGCTGCGTGATGATCGCCGTTCTGACTGGCATTGATCGCCAAGTGCAAGTATTCCGATGCGTCCAGCATGTTGGGCTTTCCCATGTTCGATGACTCAGTGTTGGTCTGGATGACGGTCCGGGAGTTTGTTTTGGTGCGCTCTCAGCCAGTTCTCCATCAAGATACGGCCGGTATCGCTGCTGCCGGGACGGGTTCGGTCAAGAACCTGGTCAATGAGTTGGAGCGCTTTTTCCGGTTGGCCTGCGTCTTTAAGCAGGAGAGCTTCGGCGTACTGGGCTGACAAACCGTTGGGATTGAGTTTGAGGGCCCGACGGATACCCTGTCGGGCGCGCTCCTTCATCCCATCCATGATGTCGACAATCGCCAGTCCGCCATGGGTTTCGCCAAACGTGCGATCCAGAGCATATGAGCGGTCAAGGGCCTGGCGTGCTTGAGTGCTGTCGTTGCGAAGAATGTAGACCCAGGCCAGAAGGTGCCAAGTGCCGATATGATCCGGCATGAACTGGACTGCTGTGTTGAGGTGCTCTTCAGCTGCGTCGAATTCCAGCTCATTGAATTCCAGCCGAGCCAGCCCGGACCACGCGCGACCGCATTCTGGATGCACGGTGACGGTGTGGAGCCAGGCGTTGCGTGATGCAGTGATGTTGTTCTGTTCGAAGTGGACCGAAGCGCAGGCGATCAGCGCATCCAGTTGGTCCGGATCCTCGGCCAGCGTCTCATGGGCGGTGATCAATGCTGGAGAGAAGTTGTCGTTCTCGTACTGCAGCAGGGAGAGCAATCCTCGTATGTCGGCGTTTCCGGGTTCTTGCTGTTGCGCTCGGGCCACCAGTGTCTCGGCTTGTTCGGTTTCTTCCAACTGATGCAGTGCCCGGGCATGCATCATCAGCACAGAAACGGGGCTTTGCGGGTCGTTGTTGAGGCGTGACAGCAGCGTATGGACCGAAGCGTAATCGCCGCTGTAAAAATGTCCCTGGGCAGCATTGAAGATAACGGCCGGATGCAGAATCCCGCCCTCGATTGCCTTGTCGCCGAAGGCGCCGGCTTCCTCAAAGTGACCTGCCTGTAATGACAAGTGGGCCGCCAACGCATTCACCTTCGGTTCGTCGATTGCTTTCGCTTTCATGTGGTCAATCAATTGTTTGCCACAGGCGGTGTCGCCTAAATCGATAGCCAGGGACATGGCATCGGTCAGAAGCGCAAGGTTGGCGGGATCGTGTCCCAGGAAAGCGAGCAGACGCCCCAAGCGATGATGTTCAGCGGACGAGTTGTCATTGGCCATGGATGGGTTCTTTGTCGGCAATTGGAAAGGATCGAGGCGGTTCTGCCGAGGGATTATTGCCTTGGAGGGCGCCGCCTGTCATGCCTAAACCGCTGATTTCAATCCCTCAAAAAATATTTTTCATTCCCCCTAAACTTTTCCCGAAATCCAAGCATAAGCACTGACAGTAGTGCTGCTTGGACATTGATCGAGCAGCCGATTTTTTGAGCCGCTCGGTCGGCTCGACTTCGTCGGGGAGTTGAGGAATATGGTCGCCATCGTCGCCGGTAATGGATTAGGGCTGTTCAACACGTCGTTGAATTCGCTGGGGGGCGTGGGTGGCCAGGGCAACCTGGGGCAGGCCGGGGGGCAGGCGCTGGTCAATGTCAGCAATGGCAACCTGGTACTGCGTTTTACCGATGAGCAGTTGTCCGGCCTGGGGCAGGACCTACTGCACACCCGCACCTATAACACCCAAGGTGGTTTGAGCGACGGCGATGCCGATGGCTGGCGTTGGGATGGCGAGCGCAGCCTTGTCCTGACTGGCACCGTAAATACGGCGGGTAGCCAAATAACCCGCACCACAGGCGATGGCCACCAGACGATCTATCAGTGGAACGGTAGCCAGTATCAATCGACCGAAGGCGATGGGGCGCATGACTCTGTCAGCTGGGATGCCGGCGCGGCACAGATGGTCTGGACCGATGGCTCGCGCCGCGTCGTCGAGCGATATGACGGCAGTGGTCGGCTGCTATCAGTCACCGACGCCCACGGCACGCAAATCAGCTACGGTTACGACGCCGATGGGCGCCTGAGTAGCGTCAAGGACGGTTCCGGGCAGGAGTTGGTGCTCAACTACAATGCCGCCGGCAAACTGGAGCGTGTCGATACGCGCAGTGTGGCGGGTGGCGCGCTCACTCAACAGGTCTATTACGGCTATGACGCCCAGGGCCGACTGATCAATGTCAGCACCGACCTGAGCCCGGAGGACAACAGCATTGCCGATGGCAACGTCTACCGCACTGATTACACCTATGACGGGGCCAGTTTCCGTATCGCCAGTGTCGTGCAAAGCGACGGCACCTCGGCCAGCTTTACGTATCAATTGATCGATGGCGAGTACCGGGTCCAGACGGTGACCGATGGCTCCGGCACTACGACATTCAGCTACGACCTCGCCAACAACCGGACAGATGTTGTCAATGGTTTGGGTCAGCAGTGGAGCTATTTCTACGACGCCGACGACCGACTGATTGAAGTGCAAACCCCGGCGGTCGACGGCCAACGGTTGTCCACGCGCTACGTCTATGATGTGGACGGCAACCTGATCAGCGTCACGGATGGACGCGGTAACGCGATCACCTATCAGTACGATGCGAACGGCAATGCGGTGCTGGAGCGCGATGCGACGGGTGTCACCGTGGCGCGTACCTACAGTGCCGATAATCAGCTGCTCAACGAGATCCGCTACAGCACAACAGCAATTTTCAACAGCGCTACCGGACTCTGGACAGAACCGCCAGCCAGCAGCGCTCAAGTCACTCGATTGATCTATGACAGTAATAATCGGGTGCGCTTTATGGTCGACGGGCGCGGTCAGGTCACGGAGTACCGCTATAACGCCCAGGGACTAAAAGTCCAGGAAATCAGTTATGGGGACTCGCTGTACGCGGTGGCCGGGCTGACACCTCAGGCGGAACTGACAGAGGCGCAATTGGCATCATGGGTTGGCTCCAGGGACAAGACTCGCTCGACCCTGACCGAGCTGAGTTATGACTACCGGGGCAACCTGAGCCGTAAAACCACCTACGGCGTGGTCAATGCGGCCGGCGCGGGTTCGTTGGAGAGCAGCGCCAGCGTCACCGAATACATCTACAGCCAGTATGGTCAGCTGTTGCAGACGTTGGTAGCGCGTGGGGCGGATCGAAGCCAGAAAACCACCCTGAGCTCGACCGTCTACGATGGCCTGGGGCGTGTGATCAGCCAGACCGACTCTACCGGCACGCGGACGACAGCCTACAACGGGAACAACCGTACCGTGGCCGTCAGCAACACCGCTGGCATGACCGTGACACAAACCTACAACGATCACGGGCAGTTGATCGGCCTGACGCAAACCGCAGCAGGAGAAACATCGCGCTCCACTTCGTACCTTTATGACGCTGCTGGTCGGCAAGTCATGGTCCAGGACGCGACGGGCGCACGCCGCTATACGTTCTACGATGAAACCGGGCGAATCAGTGCGTTGGTTGACGGCGTTGGGGCGGTAACCGAATACAGCTACAACACCGCGGGACAGCGGATTCAGGAAAAACGCTACGCCACACTGGTCGACACATCGGCCTGGTACAACGGCTCAGCGGTGGTCAAAACGCCGCTGGATGAAATCCGTCCGGCGGGCAGTTCCGCTGATCGCCTGACGAGTCTGTCCTACGACAATGCCGGACGCGTGAGCACTCGCACCGATGCCAGCGGTACGGTGACAAGCTACATTTATGACGGCAAGGGCCAGCTGGTTCAGCAACAAACGGGTGACCGCACGACGCGATTTTTCTACGACGCCAGTGGACACCAGAGTGGCCAGCTGGACGCCGAAGGTTACCTGCGCGAAAACCGTTACGATGCCGCCGGCCGCCTGACCCAAAGTATCCGCTACGCCACCCAGACCCTGGCAGCCAATCGGGCCAGCGGCACCCTCGACCAGCTACGCCAAGCCTCGGCCAATGATCTGTCGAGCCGGTATTTCTACGACACGGCTGGCCGGCAGATCGGCAGCATTGATGAAAAGCAATTCGTCACCGAAACGGTGTACGACGAAGCGAGCAATACCCAGAAAACCTTGCGTTATGCCACCGCCTATACCGCCGTGATTTCAGATGCGACGGCGTTTGCATCGATCAAGGCTGCCGTGGCGGCTGGTACCGCTCAAACATCGACCATGGTGTTTGACGATCAAGGGCGCGTGGCTCGACGTATCGCCACTGATGGTACGGTTACGGCGTACGAATACGACGCGTCTGGTCGCCTGGTGCGTGAAACACAAGCCCAGGGAACCACCGAAGAGCGCAGCACCCGCACCCTTTACGATGCGTTTGGACAAACCATTGGCAAGTTGCTCGGTGAGGCATCGGCTCGTGTGACGGCGGGCATGAGCGATGCCGAGGTCGCTGCGATCTATGCGCAATACGGCCTGACTTATCAGTATGATGCCGCTGGCCGGGTAGCCAGTGCCAGCGACGCACTGGGTAACCGAACCTTATCCTACTACGATGCCGAAGGGCGTCTGACTCACGTGGTCAATGCGCTGGGCGAGGTCAGCGAGACGGTTTATAGCGCCTTTGGCGATGTACGCGAACGCACCGATTTCACCGGACGGTTGGCGACAGCGGACACTGCCGCGCTGTCCGGTGGCGTGTTGAACGCTCAACTGAAGACCCTGGTGCAGGCGATCCGCAACGCGACCAGTGATAACCGGCGCCTGTATGACTACGACAACCGTGGACTGCTGACGTCCTCGACTGATGCCCTGGGTTACGTGACCAGCTACGGTTACAACGCCTTTGGCAACCAGACCTCCATTACCCGTACCATCTCCGCCGGTAATACCGTGGTCAGCAGTGCCACTTACAACAAGCGGGGCGAGCAGATCGGTCGCATCGAGGACGTCGGCGGTTTGGCCCGCAGTAGCGCTACTGTCTACGATGCATTCGGTCGAGTGATCACCCAGACCGACGGTCTGGGCCTCAACACCACCACGACCTACGCCAGCAATGGCCGGGTGATCACGCTCAAGAACCCCCTAAGCCAAGGCGCCACCAGCGAATACGATGCCTTCGGTCGGCTGCTCAAGCAAACGGATGCACTGGGCAAGAGCACGACCTACGCCTACAACGACAGCGCGCGCAGCTTGACCGTAACAACGCCCGACGGGGTGAGCATGGTGACGGTCAAGAACCGCCACGGCCAGACCCTGACGGTTACCGACGGCACTGGTGCGGTGACGCGCTACAGCTATAACAAGGACGGCCAACTGCTCACCAGCCAGGATGGCTTGAATCGCGTCACCACTAACGCCTATGACGCAGCCGGACGACTGCTGACGGTGACCGATGCCCTGGGGCGGATTACACGCTACAGCTATGACGCCGACAATAGGGTACTGACCCGTACTGATGCCAATAACAGCGTGACCCACTACAGCTTTGACGGCCAGGGTCGACAAGTACGTGTTGTGGATGCCGAAGGCAAGGCCGAGCAGCGTGTCACAGACTATGCCTACGACCGCAACGGCCAGTTACTGAGGGTCACTCAGGATCCCGACGGCCTTAAGATCACTTCCAGCTACAGTTATGACGGCCTTGGCCGGCAAGTGCAGGTAATGCGCGGTACCGTGACCAGCCCCAGCCAGCAGGTGACCCTGTACGCTTTCGACAAGCTGGGCCGACGCATCAGTGAGCGCCAGGACCCGAGCGGGTTGAACCTGACGACCCAGTACCGCTACAACGACAACGACCAGGTCACGCGCAAGATCGATGCGGCAGGCAACAGCACCTGGTATGTCTACGACAAAGCCGGACGCGTGACCTCCACCGTCGATGCCCTGGGCTATGTCAGTGAGAACCGGTATGACGCCAATGGTCGGGTGATCGAGACGGTGCGTTATGCCAAACCCGTTCAGTTACCAACGAACGGCAGTAGCGACGGTCGGACGTTCCTGCTGGGCGGTAACAGTGGCAGGTTGAACGCCGTGGAAAAAATCCCCATCGATCCGACCAAAACTTATACCGTACGGGTGAGGCTGCGGCAGGTCACGGGTGAAGGGCTTGTGTATGCCGGTGTGTTGACCCATGACAGCGCTGGCAAATGGCTTTCGAACCCATACGGGGGCAGCTACGCCTATAGCGCGGTGGCTGGGGTGAAGCTCACGCCGGAGATGGGCTGGAGGACTTTCGAGGGCACCATCAGCGGCACGAACCCGATCAATGCGAGTGCCAGCCCTGACAAGTTCTTCGAGGGCAGTGTGGGCGCGCTGCCGTTGTTGCTGTACAACTACGACGCCGATAACACTGGCGATCCCAGTCGTCTCGTTGAAGTGGACTCGCTGGAACTGATCGACACCGCGACCGGCCAGGTACTCAATGTCAATGCAAATACCAGTGCCGGGCAGGCGAACTGGTACTCGGCCGGTCTTGTCGGTACCAACAGTGCAAGCGACAGCGTCAATGCTGAACGTTTGCAGACACTGCTGCGCCCGGACAGCGATGACCGGCACACCCAGTTCGTCTACGACGCAGTAGGCCGTCAGCGTTTTGTGATCGACGCCCAGGGCGCGGTCACCGAGAATAGATACGATGCCAATGGGCGGCTTACCCAGACCGTTCAATACGCCACCCGCATTCAACGACCCACGTATGGCAGCAGTGACGGTTCGACGCTTTCCCTTAGCGGTGACTCAGGTATTTTCAACGCGCTGGGAAAGATTGCCATCGACCCGGCCAAGACCTATACCGTGCGTGTCAAGCTACGCCAAGTCACGGGTGAAGGACTCGTCTATGCCGGTGTGGTGACGTATGACAGTGCTGGCAACAGGCTCGCCAACACGTCTGGAGGAACATATTCCTATAACGCAGCTTCGTCGGTGAAGTTGACGCCGGAAATGGGTTGGCAGACCTTCGAAGGCACCATCAGCGGCACCAGTCCGAATAGTGGGGGAGACAACCGCAACAAGTTCATCGAGGGCAGTGCCAGCGCGGTGCCTCTGTTGTTGTACAACTATGGTGCCGACAGCAGCGGTGATCCCAGTCGCCTGATTGAAGTCGATTCGCTGGAACTGATCGACACCGCGACCGGCCAAGTGCTGAACGTGAATGCCAATATCGCTGCCGGCCGGACGAATTGGTATGTGGCCGGTCTCAATGGTGTCCATAGCGCAAGCGATGCCTTGAGCGTCGAACAACTACAAATGTTGCTGCGCCCTGAAAGCACCAGTGACCGCACTACCACTTACACCTACGACGCCGCCGGTCAACAAAAAACCGTGACCGATGCCGCAGGCAAAGTCGAGTCCTATACCTACGATGCGGTGGGCAACCGCAAGACCCTGACCAATAAGAACGGTCACGTCTGGACCTACAACTACGACGCGCTCAACCGTCTGGTGGAAGAAATCACCCCAGCGGTCGCGGTCGCCAGTATCACCGAAGCTGGCGTGGTGTCGACTGTCAACCGTTACCTGGTGACCCGCAACACCTATGACGCCCTGGGCAATGTGACCAGCCGTACCGAGGGCCGTCTGCGGGCCAGTGTTGCCGCCGATCCGACCCTGGACGAACTGACCGAGGCGCGCACCACTGCCTACGCCTACGACGCCGTCGGTCGGCAGATCCGCATCACCAGCCCCGGCTGGTACAACAAGCTCAGCGGCCGCTATCAACAGACTTCGGACGGCACTGCCAATACCTTCCAGGTCAGCACCGAAGTCACCTACGACGCGCTTGGCAATGCTGTGCGCAACCGCGTGCGAGTCAACAACAGTGGTGCAGTCGCCACTGATTTCGTCGACAGTTACAAGGTCTACGACGTACTGGGGCGGGTCAGTTATGACATCGACGGGCTCAAGGGGGTAACCGCCTATTCGTATGACAGCATGGGCCAGACCATTCGCACCGTCCGTTACGCCAATGCCTTGACCCAGGCCGTGCCAGCCAGGGGTTATTACCTCGCGACCGACGTCACCGCCACCACCCTGGTTCCCGACGCCACCCAGGACCGTACGCTGATCACCAGCTATGACGCCCTTGGGCGCAAAACCTCGGTGCAGAAGAATATCGTCAGTCTGTTCACCTTCACCGGTAACGTGGCGACCTCAACCCTGACCAACCTGGCGCCTACGACGCTCTACAGCTACGACGCCTTCGGACAACTGGTACGTGAGACTCAGGTGGCGCGCAACGCCAGCGGCGCCACCGTGCAGACCGGTGCCAGCACCGTCTACTACTACGACATGGCCGGCAAGCGCATCGGCAGTGTGGATGCTCTTGGTTATTACACCCGCACGGAGTACGACGCTCTCGGTCAATTGACCCGGCAGACCGACTACGCCACCAAGCTTGCCAGCTGGAACGAGAATGCATTACCGGCGACCCCGACGGTGAGCGTTAACGATCGCCGTGTTCGCTTCAGCTACGACGCCATGGGCCGCCAGATCCAGACCACGGTGGAAGGCGCTCGCTTCTGGCAGCAGAGCATCAACGCCACCACGGGCGCGGTCAGCGCCACATTGGTGACCGCCGATCTGTTGCTCAGCCGTAGCACCTATGATGGCGTAGGTAACGTCAAGACGGTCACTGACGCTCAAGGCAACGTCGTCAGCACGGACTACAACGCCCTCGGTCAAGTGATCAAAGTCGTCGAGCCCGCACGGGCCACCGCCAAGAACGGCGCCGTGGATCCTTTTGCCAGTGCCGAGGTCATTGCATCACCGACCACTACGCTCCTGCTCAACGCTTTCGGGCAGCAGATCCGCGAGGTTCGGGCGGTAGGCACCGACAGCGCTGGCAACGTACAGGCCGGCCTGGGCCAGATCACCCGCACCCGTTACGACGCTGCCGGGTATGAGATTCAGGAGATTGATGCGGCGGGTTCGGCGCAGAACTATAAGGTTGATGTGGCTGGTCGGCGCATCGAGGAAAGTCGCGCAGTCAACGCCACGTTGAGTGCTTGGACTGTTAACGGTGTTGCAGTCAGCTACAACCAGACCTTGAAACGTACCTTCCAATACGATGCTCTTGGTCAGCAAACGGCGGCCATCGACTGGTACATCGCCGCCAACGGTACTGCGCAAAATACCAGCGATAGCGTGATCTTCAACCGCTTCGGTGAAGTGACCCGTAAGCTTCTGAATGGCAATACCATAGAAATTTTCAACTATGATCAGGCTGGACGGCTCGAGTCTCACGCCAGCACGACCGATCTCTCCGCGTTCCAGTACGATCTTTCCGAAAAGGTCAGCAAAAGCACGGCGCTGGGGGAATGGAGCACGACTGCCGATGATCGCATCAACTACATGCGTAACGATTTACTCGGCCGCACCTATGAGCAACACCTGCCGGCCTTCGAGGCCAACCTAAACGCCGACACTTTGAATAATGTCACCCTGACGCTAAGCACGCCGATCATCCGGCAGACCCTTGATCGCTGGGGCAATGTACTCAGTCGTACCGATGCCCGGGGCTACATCACCACTTACACCTACGATCACAACAACAAGCAGCTGACCGAAACCCTGCCGGTCACTGACATATTGCGCGAAAACGGTACCAGCTACCGCGCCAATCTAATCCATGAGAAGCGCTATGACGCTCTCGGCCAGTTGATACAAGAGGTCGACCTGGTCGGACCTTATACTGGTGTGGCCACCAACACATTGCTGCGCACGCGTCAGCACGTCTACAACCAAACTGGCCAGTTGATTCGCGACATTGATGCCTTGGGTTACTCGCGAGACTACCGCGTCGACGCCAATGGCAATCGCATCGGTACCCGCGACGCCCTTGGCATCGTGACGGTAGACGGTTACGACGTGATGGACCGGCATATCAACCACGGTATTATCCGCAGCGGCGCGAAGCTAACCCTGCTGACAAACCAATACGATCAGGCCGGGCGACTGTATGGCGAAATTAGTGGGGCAGGTGCCGTCGAGGAGACGCTTCAAAGCGTCGCCAACACCAGCAACTGGACCAGCACCACTACCGGTGTGGCGGGCAACACCAAGTACAGCTTGTTCGACGAGCGCGGCAATATCGTCAAGACCCGCAACGAGTCGAAAGTAGAAAGGACCCTCGAATACGACATCAATAACCGCAAAGTCAAGGAAACAGATGGGTTAAACGGAACATTGACTTGGACCTATGATATTGCGAGCTTTGGGCGCCTTAGCAGCCGCAAGGACTTGGCTGGAAGAGTATATAGCTTTACCTACAACGGTTTCGGGCAACTCATCAAGGAAACTTTGACTACCGCAAGCGGTGCCGGGCCGGACAAAACCTATAGTTATTACGCCAATGGTTTGGCCAGAGCCATTGTGGAGGGCTCCGACACCAAGGATGCAGCAGGTGCGGTGACGGCCGAAGATTCGCGCACTTCGGCCTATGCTTATGATCTGAGCGGAAATCGCATTAGAGAAATCAACAGTGGACGTTACTTGAGCGGCACGGTTTCCCAGGCGAGCAGCAACGAAGTTCGGAGCAAATTTGACGAGCAGGGACGTCTTAAAGAAGTCAAGGCGCCTGCGGGTAATCAGCTAATGGGGGGACTCGGTACCCAGTACGCCCTCGCTAATACCGCACGACTGGATTCGTTGAAATATGACTACGATGAAGTGGGTAATCGTCGCAGGGTGTATATGGATACGACGAATCAATCGGGAGGTCGAACAATAAAGGATGACTGGTACAAGTATGATTTAGAAGGGCGGGCGTTAATTGCAGAAGGCTTTATTAATGCCAAGGGGCAAATAGTTGCGGGGGCGCTAGGGCCGGGGCTCACCGTCGCTACTGCTAATGCCAAGGGGTACGCTCTAACATATAACGCTATTGGTCAGCGCGTTTCGTCAGAAAGCTGGAAGGAGTTTATATATCAGACGATTTACAACCCTCAAATTCCTTCAGGTCAGTTTGTTGTTCCTGCTGCTCATCGTTATGAGGTTGAAACCTATAGTTATAATAGTTTTGGTCAGTTGGAATCGGCAGTTGGGCGTGCTGTGGCGCGGCAGTACGCCAACGGTAAATCAGATGTCTCCGAAGCCGTTGTTGATCTGACAAAAGTAGCGTCGTTTCCCGCGGCGGAGCTTTTACAAACCAAGTACTCGAAAGTTTATGACGAAAAAGGGAATTTGGTGTCTCAAAAAACTCATAAGTTCAACTTGAATTGGGTGGCGATTACAAATCAATCTACAATAAATTATGCTTATCGTGGTGATGGTCAATTGATCTCCCAGTTCACTTATGACAGTGCGCAACGCCTTACGCAGGCAAACTACTTTAATGAAAGCGGTATGCTGGATGCCGCAGGCAATCAACGAGTCTATCGCTATGTTTCTTTTAATGCTAACGGCACTATAAACCACCGGGGGAACTTCAGTGCCGGGCAGGTTTTGTTCGATGGCTATAAGGAAAGCCAATCCACAGTCACCCGTACCAATGGGGGCTCGCCAGGCACCACCACGTACACTTACTCTGCTCGCGGTGAACTGCTACAGGCTGTGGGCACAGGTGGCAATGTCTTTACCCGTCGGCTCGCAACCAATGATGAGGGCCGGTTGATCACTCGCCAGGAGGCGTCCGGGAAGGCCCAGACGTACCTGTATTATCAAGGCGCCGCACTGGCAAACTTCGGCAATGCCTCCGCTCCGGAAATCAGCGACACCTTCACCCCGATCTCTACGGACTACCCTGAGCGCACCCCAAGCAACTACGTCGTCAACCAGGGCGACACCCTGGAAAGCGTCGCCCAGAGCGTCTGGGGCGATTCGAAGATGTGGTATCTGATCGCCGACGCCAACGGCCTCGACCCGAGCAAGGCCCTCAATCCCGGCGATAACTTGAAGATCCCCAACGTCGTCAGCAGCACGCATAACGACTCAGACACCTTCAAGCCCTATAACGCAACCGATGTCATCGGCAACACCACCCCTAGCCCGAAGGCACCACCGCCGCCCAAGCCTAAGAAAAAGAAGAGTGGTGGTCTGGCCAGTGTCGTCATGGTGGTGGTGGCTGTGGTAGCAACGGTGTTCACAGCAGGGGCCGCTGCACCTCTTGCCGGTATTGCTGCTGGGTCGGGCGGGATAATGGCGACAGGTGCCGCGGTGCTGACTGGAGCAATAACCGGTGCGGGATTGGGAACGCTAGGTGTGGCTGCCCTAGCGGGCGTAGTTGGTAGCGCCGCATCGCAATTGGTGGGTAAGGCGATGGGCGTCGTCGATGGTTTCTCCTGGGGGCAAGTTGCCGTGGGAGGGCTTACCGCAGGCGTTACTTCTGGTTTTGGAACGCTCGCCCAAACCGGTGCCATCGGTTCATGGGCAGGGACAACTGCTAAATTCATGAGCGACGGAGGAGGTTATGGAGCCGGCTATGCGGCGCTGGGTACGTTCAACTACGCCAATAGCCAGCTCGCCAGCCGAATCGTGGGGCTTGAAACGTCGTTCAGTTGGCGCAATGTCGCTGCATCGGCCGTAGGGGCAACCATTGCTGGGTACGCTGGAGGCGGCAGCAGTGGCTTGGTGAGCTCGACTATACGAGGTCAGGTGAGTGCCTACGCGTCAGCGACTATCAAGGACAAGTGGTTTGGAGGTGGGCGACCTGATTATGGTCAGGTTGCTGCGGATGCGTTTGGTAACACGCTGGGTAATTTTGCCGTAGATCGTTTTCGTCAGCCTTCGGCAGAGGCTCTTCAGCGTGCCATGGATCTGGCTGGCGTTAAGGATGAAGTAATTGTTCCAGCTGTCAGGCACCTGCTGACTAATGGTGCTACTCCTGAACAAGTGGGGAAAATCTTCAGCGATCCTATGGTCGGGCCGCAACTGCTCCATCCAACTACGGCTGGAGAAAATGGAGCTTACCTGAGGTATGAGAGCGATGGAGTATGGGTGGGTGTGCCACCTCCGCAGGAGCCGCTTACTTATTCTGTCGATAATCTCGAAGGTGTTGTTCAACTCAACGGTAATAGCACTTTGGTGGACTGGGCGAACACCATTACGCCCCCGATTCATGAGGGCCTGACCAGCATTGCTAGCTTCGCCGATGCGCACCCGAACGCAACGCTTCTGGTCGGCTATGCGGCCCAAGCGGTCAGCTACACTCTGATGGGACCAATGGCGGTCATGCGTGACATCGCGACCCAGGCAACTCTAGGGCCTGTGCTGGATCAGGCTCGTGATTACGCGATAGAGCGAGTTAGCGGCTACTACCAGACCAAGGGGGTTGTAGCTGATAATGCTGATGTGCTTGCGAGTGGCACGTTGTTTGGTGTAGAAGCTGCTGCAGGACGCGCTTCTTCGGCTGTGGTTGGAGCCCAACAGTATGTGATGCGGATGAATGCCAAAGGTGTTCCAGGCAGTGTGACTGGGGCTGCGGCAAGCGGTGCTGGCGTAGCAAGTGAAATTCCACAGTACACTTTCAGGGGGGACTCGCGGGGGCCTGATGTAATATTTAATGAGGGTTTTCAGCCTCGGGGGAATAGTAAAGATCTGATGTTGCACGCACTGGATAATAAATCTCCACCAAGTATGTATGTTCCGACATCCAGGTCGTTTGATGTTGCAAATGACTTTGATAGTAACGTGTATGTTGTAAGGCAGAGGGACGGAATAGATGTAAATGCGGTTCTTGGTTCGAAAAGTCCATTCCCTGAAGAGTTAGAGATAGCTATGCCGGGCGGCGTTCGCCCAAGTGATATTCGAGCCTTGACTCTTCCGGATCAAGGTGTTTCTATTCTTAATCCGAATTTCAGAAAATGAATGAAGTCAAGGAGCTATTGGTTCTTTTTAAAGATGGGTCGCTGCGGAAGTGTCTTGTAAAATTTACGGTGTCGGAACCATGGATGGTTTCGCTCACTCAATCGGATTTAGGGGAAATTTGCTATGAATCTGATGACTTGTTCAAAGCTTTGCTTCTCTTGAGGGCTGCGCTTGAGAAACAAGGGCACAGGTTGCTATGCAATGGCTCTCGTAAAAATGTAGTTGTATCAGGGATGTCGCGGCAAATGAGTGGTGGTCGTAAAGTTTATTTAGCAACGCTTGGTAAGCAGGCGCGGCGGGATGATCTGGTGGATATGTTTGATGGTATAGATTCCTCCTTGGTTGCAACTGTTGGGCAGCAGACCGAATTTTATAATGAATGGCTGAGGTCATTGTGTGATGAGTGATGTAAAAATACTGCCTGAGCCGCGCGAGGTTGAAGAGGCGATGCGCAATCCAAATGGCTGGGTATATCGAATATACGGTCACTATGGTGCAAACGATGCGGTACCTCCGGAAGCTGTAATCGGTGCTTGGAAAGTTAATGAGAAAGGTCTTATTGTAGGTGATTTTATTTTGAATCCAAAATTTTCTCTTGATGATAAAGGCCCTAAGTAAATAGGAAAATAAGGTCGGGATCTAAAAAGCCACATCTATTTTTTTGTATGGAGTTGCTCGCAGAGCAAGCTATAAAAAGTGGTGTGAAGTTTACGCGTGGTACTTGATTAGTAATCATGTTCATTTGTTGGTTGGCCCTCAAGAGCAAAGTAGTGCGGGCTCGCTTATGAAGGGGATAGGACAGAGATATGTTCAATTCGTGAATCGTACATATGGGCGCAGTGGAACTCTATGGGAGGGGCGCTTTCGTTCATACTTTGTCCAAAGTGAAATTTATGTTTTGGCCTGCTGCTATATAGAAATGAATCCTGTTTGGGCAAAAATAGTAGCGCATCCGGCGGAATATCGTTGGCCGAGTTATCGTGTTGACGCACAATCAGAATTTTCATATTTTATTACCTCGCACTCTCAGTATCTGTCGCTTGGAGGGCTAAATACATCGAACGCAGAAGCTTGCAGAGAGCTTTGTAGAGGCGAGTTGGGTGTGGGGATGGTTGACCAAATTCGGGCCGCCACCAATGGTAACTATGTGCTTGGTGGCTCGCGATTTGCTGCTGAAATTGAAGCGATGATCGGACGCCGAGCTCAACGTGGCCACCCGGGACGTCCGGGAAAACGATCACTGTCTTAGTTGGAAAACGTAGTCTGCCCCCCCCGTTACACTCCACAAGCATTGCGATTTTCGTTGGGGCAGCGAAAGACTGGGTCAGGCCACGATTATGGAATGGACCGATTATAGGTGAATTCAAATCGTGGTCTGTTTCCCGGTTTCCGACCCGAGGGAACCCAAAATCTTCTCCCAATGCCTGCGCCTCTTGGCGCACCTCCGCTCGCAACGCATGCTCAACTTTCGCCAGGGTTTTTCGAGAGGTTGCGCCACATCCGCTGCGTTAGTTCCAGACCTAGCCGCCACAGCGACAACACCATCGCCAATCTATGCATCTATTCCGTAACATTTTGTTGCGTGCCATAAACAAGTTTCGTTACCATAGTCTGGGTGATGGCGATCTGCTATGCAGTCTGGGCACACTGAGGGTGAGCTGTTGTAAAACGCAATGAGTAAGTAATGCTAGGTAGATTAAACATTCGAGAGCGTTTTATATATTTTGATCCTCTGGGTCATTGAAGGATGCGGAGTGCGTAGATGATCGCTGGTGATGTTGCTGTGGCAGATTTCGTGCAGTTGCTTGATGTCGCTATTTCCATTGCGGAAAATAATAAATTCGACACTAAAGATCCCTTTATTATTCAGGCTGCTGAAATGACGATAAAAAGCCTCAAGGGCTTTAGAAAGTTGGCGCTTTCTGGCGGCCTCCCAAGGCCATCCAAATGTGATTTTTCTCAGGCGATGGACCTCGGGTTGAATCGGGAAGTTGGCCAGTGGGCGGTGAGTGGTACTTTGTGTGAAGCAGTTTTTAAAGTTGAAGATTACTATAAAAATTCAATGTAAGTATGTTTGGGTAACTTGCGCCCGGTGCAGCATTGAGTCCTCTCGGGTGCTTCATCGTAGGGTGACGCACGGGGCGCCTGAGCTTTCCTGATTGGTACGGAGCCTCCGTTAAGCCAAGCAACCACCACCATTCGTCCTCATCGCGTAACATCCTGTTGCATCCCATGACACTATATCGCTACCATGGCAAAATCATGGCGATCTGCCATTTAGGCTGAGGCGCGCCCAGAGTGCACCTTGAATCAAGTTCAGTTGGGGTTATGGATGACGCAGGATTTCATGCTCTACGCGCTCAAAGAAGCGCTCCTGACCGCCGCAATGGTGGCTGCTCCCTTGCTGCTCGCCATCCTGATCGTCGGCCTTTTGATCAGCATTCTCCAAGTCGCGACCCAGATTCAGGAAATGACCCTGACCTTCATCCCCAAGCTGATCGTGACGGTAGTCATGCTGCTGGTTTTTGGCAGTTGGATGCTAACGGTCCTCAAACAATTCGCACTCAGTGCATTAACTCAGGCCGCTGGCTTCTAGCATTGTTTGTGTGTGATTTGTGCTGACTTCTTTTTTTCTCAATGCGCTTCTCGTGTCGGTCAGGTTGATTCCGCTCGTGGTGGTGTCGCCTGTGCTGTTCTTTTCGCGTATTCCGTTGACTGTGCGATTGCTTCTGGCACTCGCGTTGGCCGCCGTGTTGACCAGTAGCATGACAGTCACGACTACGCCCATCTTCACATTGCCCGTGTTGCTGGGGGAGTTGTCGCTGGGTGTGCTGATGGCGTTCGGTTTTCATGCGGCTCACGCCGGGGTTGATATGGCCGGTAAGTTGGTGGATACCCAGATTGGCCTGAATGCGGTGGGGGTCTTCGATCCGGGCACTTCCAATATGACTGGTTTGGTGGCTGAGTTGCTGGCGTGGTCATTAGGTGCTCTGTTTATCGTGCTCAACCTGCATCACGATCTGCTCAGGGTGTTTGCTCAGCTTCTGGTTGCGGTGCCGCCCGGCAGTGTTTCGCTTTCCACGCTGTCCCTGTCGTTGGCAACGATCATGACTCAGCAGTTTCTGTTGGCGTTCATGATCGTTGTGCCCGTCATACTTGGGTTATGGCTGATCGATATCGCGTTTGCGTTTCTGTCTCGCTCCATGCCCCAGGCCAATGTCTATTTTTTGTCCTTGCCCCTCAAGCTGGGCGTGGGCGTGTTCATTTTTATCCTGACCCTGCCGATGATCGTGCAGCGCCTGCCGCTACTGATCGAACACGCCTTGCAATTCGCCCTTGCGCCGGCAGGTGTTCAATGAGCGATCAGCAGGACAAGAGCGAAGAGGCCACGCCCTATAAGCTCGAAGAGGCACGCAAGAAAGGGCAAGTCCCTCGCAGCCCCGATCTTTTGTCCTTCGTCATGCTGTTGACATTCCTGATGGCTTTCTCGGCCATTGCCTATCCGTTGGCCAGCGTCATCGCCTCTCATACCCATTGGTGGCTGGGTAATGCCGGGCAGTTGGGGCAGGGCTTCGGTTTTCTGGGCGAGCAGGGTGGGTACAGCGTGCGGCAGGTGGTCTACGGTTTATTGCCGTTGATCGGTGCGCTGATTCTGGTGGCGATCCTGACCAACCTGCTCTTCAGCGGCCCGGTCTTTTCGATGACGGCGTTGAAGCCTGACTTCAAGCGACTCCACCCGATCCAGGGGCTGAAGAAGATTTTTTCTCGTCGCATGTTCGTCGAGCTGATCAAAGTGTTAGTCAAGGGTGGGTTGTTCGCGCTGGTCCTGTATTACCTGTTTCAGAGTCTGCTGCCGCAGCTGTTGGGCATGGCGACGATATCGCCGCTGGAGTTGCCTCAGGCCAGCAAGCAGCTGTTGATGCAGTTGGGTTTCACGGTATTGGCAGTGATGGCTGCGGCTGCGCTGTTCGACATCTGGTATTCGCGACGCGAATTCGGCCGACAGATGCGGATGAGTCGACGGGAAACGAAAGACGAGCATCGGCGGCGCGAGGGTGATCCCGAGGTTCGTTCCAAGCGCAGGAGTATCCAGCAGGCGCTTCTGAAGAAGGTTGCCGCACTCGGCCAGGTGAAGGACGCCGACGTCATCATCACCAACCCGACCCACTACGCCGTGGCGCTGCAGTACCGGCCCGCGAGTATGCTCGCGCCGAAGGTGTTGGCCATGGGGCGAGGGCTTCATGCACGACGCATTTGTCATATCGCCAGGAAGCACCGGATTCCTGTTTTGCGTCGCCCGCCCTTGGCGCGCACGCTGCATGCCTTGGCGCGGGTTGACTCAGCCATTCCGGACTCGACTCAGACCGACGTGGCGCGGGTTTACCGCTGGGTGATCGCATTGCCTGGCAACAAGGTGCTCGCGCCATGAAACCACTGATGTCGCGGATTTTTTCCGAAGGCAGCGATTTGCTGTTGGCGGTGGCAGTCATCGGAATCCTGCTGGTGCTGTTCACGCCCATTCCGACGTGGCTGCTGGATCTGTTGCTGCTGACCAACTTCGCCGTCGCACTGATGGTGCTGCTGGTGACCTTCGACATCGACAAGCCTTTGAGCTTCTCGACCTTTCCCTCGCTGCTGCTGATGACCACCCTGTTTCGCCTGGCACTGAATATTTCCGCGACGCGGTTGATCCTGACGGATGGGGATGCCGGACTGGTCATCGCAGCAGTAGGGACTCATGTCGTAGGCGGCAATTATGTGATCGGATTCGTGGTCTTCCTGATCCTGGTGGTCGTGCAATACGTGGTGGTCACCAGCGGTGCCCAGCGCGTGGCCGAGGTCGCCGCTCGGTTCACCCTGGACTCCTTGCCGGGTAAACAGATGAGCATCGATGCCGATTTGAACATGGGCATCATCGACCAGGACGAGGCCAAGCGCCGTCGTAGCCAGCTGGAACGTGAATCGAATTTCTACGGCGCCATGGATGGGGCGTCCAAGTTTGTCAAAGGCGACGCGATTGCCGGCATCGTGATCATCGCGATCAACATCATCGGCGGCTTGTCGGTCGGCATTCTGCAAAAAGGTCAGAGCTGGGGCGATGCCCTGCATCACTACACATTACTGACGGTAGGCGACGGCATCGTGACGCAGATCCCGTCGCTGATCATCGCGGTGGCTGCCGGGATCATCATCACCCGGGCTGCGACGGATGCACGCCTGGGTCCCGAGTTGGGACGACAGGTCTCGGCCTATCCGAAGACCCTGGTCGTCGTCGCGCTGGTGACTCTCTTCCTGGCGATGATGCCTGGGTTGCCTTTGATTCCGCTGATGATGCTGTTCATGGGGTTTGCTTCGGCAGCCTGGCTTTCCTACCGTCGATTGCGGCGCAAGGTCAATGAAGGCGACAGCCCGGACAGCAGCGAATCGTCACCAGGACAAGAAGGTGAATCAGGTGATGTCTATGCGCTGATGAACACCGATGCGTTCGAGCTACGCTTGAGCACTGATCTGGCTACCCATGTTCTGGCGGCTACCAGTACGTTGAGTTTGCGCATCGACAACCTGCGCAAGCAGTTCGCCAAGGATTACGGTTTTGCCTTGCCGCAGCTCAATGTGCATGCCGACAAGAAGCTCGCCAACGGCACCTATCAGGTCTGTGTGCAAGGGGCGACGATTGCGGCGGGTGAGCTGGAGTTCGATAAGTTGCTGGCGATCAATCCCGGTGGCGTGACGCTGGCGCTCGAAGGGCGGGAGACCAAGGAGCCTACCTATGGCCTCAAGGCCCTTTGGATCGATGTGGCGCAACGCACCCAGGCGCGCACTGCCGGGTATACCCTGGTTGAACCCGATACCGTCCTGTTAACGCATTTATCCGAACTGGCGCGTCGGTATGCGCCTGAGTTTCTCACTCGTGCGGAAACCGAGCGACTGATCGAAAAGAAACGTGCAGGCCTGGGCAGTCTGGTGGATGAACTGGTGCCCCAGGTGCTCAGTTATTCGGACATCCAACGCGTACTGCAATTGCTGCTGCGTGAGCAGGTGTCGATCCGTAACCTTGAAACCATTCTCGAGGTGTTGGTGGACGCCGGACGAAGCCTCAAGAATGCCGAGGATCTCGTCGAGCGGGTTCGCGAACGCCTGGGCGCGGCGCTGTATGAGCGTCTGGTCGACAAGAACGGGGAATTGAACGTATTCACGATCGCGCCGCAGTTGGAGGGTTACATGCTCGCCGCGGCGCGTCCTCGCGAGGGGCTGCAATCGGCGTTGCTGCCAGCCCAGGAGCTGGAACGGTTTGTCACCACCGTCGCACGCGAGGCAGAGCGGCAACTAAGCAGCAACAAACAACCGGTGCTGTTGTGCGCGGCGCCGTTACGGCGGGTCTTACGGGCTTTCATGTCGCGGGCTGTTCCGCACATGGCGGTGCTGTCGGTGAACGAAGTCGGACAGCACGCACGCGTCACCTCGGCGGGCATGATTGATCTGCCCGGCTTCCCCAGTCTGGAGTCCCCATGAGCGACTTGATCATGCAACTGGCTGGGGTCATCCAGCGTGATATCGACAATCTCAAAGCCGTGTCGCAGAACGTCGCCAACGCCAACACGTATGGCTACAAGGCTGAACGCACGTTCAATGTCACGGGGGCCAACGTCATGGGTGCCGATGCGGGCGTCATCGGCGTCAACGCGGGGCTCAATGACATTCAGGCGCAGACCTGGATCAGCACAGACGGAGGCGCACTGCAACATACAGGGCGCGTTACGGACCTGGCTTTGTCGGGGGAGGGCTGGTTTGCGCTGAAGACGCCTGGCGGCGTGTTGTTGAGTCGCGACGGGCGTTTTCAGGTCGACAACAACGGTTATCTGGTGAGCAAGGCGGGCTATCCCGTATTGGCAGACGAAGGCCCGCTGCAAGTCGCGGGTGGCGTATTGAAGGTCGATGCGGGCGGTCAGGTCAGTGTCGATGACCGACCAGTGGGCCGACTGAGTGTGGTGCGCGTTGAGAATCCCCAGCAGCTGCTCGCCGTTGGGGATGGATTGTATGCGACCAGTACGGCGGCCACCCCCGCGAAAAGTTTCGTTGTCCACCAGGGGCTGCTGGAACGCTCGAATGCGGCCATGGGCGCCGACATGGTGAAGATGATGGAAGTGTCACGGCATGTGGAAACGATGCAGCGTGCGCTGTCGGCTTACGACGGCATGCTCAACAGCGGTATCAACCAAATCGGCAAGAACTGATCAGGAAGTGGGATTGTGATTGATTCATTGAGTATTGCCAGCTCCGGGCTGACCGCTAACCAGGCATGGATCGACAGCATCTCGAACAACGTCGCGAACATGCAGACCATTGGGTACAAGCGCAGTCAGGTGGATTTCCACGACATGGTTCGTGAGGTGGGGACGCGTGACGACGGTGGCGGCATGACCGAAAGTTTGCTGACCGGCGCCGGTATCCAGGCTTCTCAGCCAAGCCAGGTATTCAGTCCGGGGACTGTCCGTGAAAGCGGCAATGCGTTGGACCTGGCAATCCAGGGCGATGGTTTCTTTGAAGTCGCGTTGCCTACCGGTGAGTTGGCCTACACACGTGCAGGCCGTTTTCACCTCGACGGCGAAGGTCAGCTGGCAATGCCGGACGGGCAAACGCTGACGGCCGATCTTCGTATTCCGCCGGATGCACGCAACCTGGTGATCAAACAGAATGGCGAGGTCCAGGCGACCATCACAGAGACGGGAGAAATCATTAACGTCGGGCAGGTGCAACTGGCCAATTTCGCCAGTGCCGAGGCCTTGACGAAACTCAGCGACGGTCTCTATCGACCGACGCAGGCCAGTGGAGAGGCCATCTATGCCGAGCCTGGTCGAGATGGCCAGGGCGTCCTGTTGCAAGGGTATGTCGAGATGTCGAACGTCAATCTGATCGATGAGATGAGCGGATTGGTACTGGCTCAGCGGGCGTACCAGATGAATGCGCGATTGCTGCAAGCCAGCGATCAGATTCTCGAAACCATCAATAACCTGCGCCGTTGATCATGCATAGCCATTGGATGGCCGGGATTGGCCTGTGGATCGTCGTCAGTGGCGGCCATGCCGTGGCAGCGACCGGCGTCGATTGCGATGCCGTAGGGCTGACCGGGGCGGTGCAAAGCGTCCAGACACAGCTGGCGACGCAAGAGGTCGAGTTTCAGCTCACGCCTATCGGTGAGCTCCCGTCCATGATCAGGCCGCAGATCAAGGTGTTGAGCCAGGGCATTCGCAGTCGTGTGCCGGTCGCTTTCAGTGGCACGGTGTGCGGCCATGATCGACCCAGTGTGATCACGGTGTGGTTCAAGGTCCACGCCTGGAAACAGGCTTGGGTCTATGGCCGCAACGGTCGGGCGGATCAAGCTGTGGGCGATGCCCAGCCGCGTCTTGAACGGGTCGACCTGGCGACGGCGCAACTGTCGCCCATCGATCTACCCAGCGACATCACCGGCCAGTGGCTGAACCAGTCGGTCAATGCCGGCATGCCAGTGCTCAAGCGTCATCTCAAGGCTGAGCCGCTGGTGTATCGCGATGCTCCGGTGACCGTGGTGGTTTATGGCCCCGGCCTGATGTTGCGCACCGAAGGCAAAGCGTTGCGTCCGGGTGTCTTGGGGGAGCGCGTACCGATCATGCTCGAAGGTGCGGAGTCGAGCCTGTTGGCGGTGGTGGCCGGCAAAGGAGAAGTCCATGTGGAGAGGTGAGGCCCGTATCGCATTGCTCGGCCTGCTGTTGCTGCCAGCACTGGCCTGTGCCCAGAGTCTGATCGATCCCGATGGCTATCGGTCCTTGACGGGCGACCGTCGTGGTTTCCATCTGGGCGACACCCTGACGGTTCTGGTAGTGGAGTCCACCACGGCCCAGAGCGCGGCCGGCACCGGTGCCGACAGCAACACCGATATTTCTGCGCGCACAGGCTTGGACAGCAATACCCATCAAGCGAGCCTGGGCTTGCGGGGCGACACCAATGGCGCTGGACAGACCAACCGCAGTGGACAGATTCGTACAAACGTCTCGGTGCGGATCATCGAGCAGTTGCCCGAGGGGTTGCTGCGCGTCAGTGGCGAGCAACGGGTGACGGTCAATGATGAGAAGCAGCAGGTAAGGATTACCGGCCTGGTTCGGCCGGACGACATCGCCTACAACAACACGGTGCTGTCCTATCGTCTGGCAGACGCACAGATCGACATCGTCGGTGACGGTGTCGTGACCGATGCACAGAAACAGAACATCGTCTTCCGAGTGCTCAAGTGGTTGCGGATCCTATGAAAATGCTTGCCCGAATGCTGCCAGGCGTGTTGCTCGCCCTTTGGCTGCAACCTGTGTCCGCCGATGTAAGGATCAAGGAACTGACGCGTATTCAAGGCGTACGGGACTACTCCATCATCGGCTACGGCCTGGTGGTGGGGCTGGCCGGAACGGGCGATACCGACCGCAACCGCGCCACGCGCCAGTCGCTGGTCAATACCCTGAAGAACTTCAACGTGAATGTTGCCGACGGCGACCTCAATACCCGCAACACGGCGGCGGTAATGGTGACCGGCAATTTGCGTTCCTTCAGTGAGTCGGGAGACAAGCTGGACGTCGAGGTTTCGTCCCTGGGCGATGCGCGCAGCCTGCTGGGGGGCACGCTGCTAATGACCCCGCTGTACGGCCCCGACGAAAGACTCTATGCCCTGGCACAAGGGCCGATGTCGGTCGGCGGCTACGTCTTTGAAGCCAATTCCAACTCCGTCCAGAAGAATCATCCGACGGTCGGGCGTATCCCGCGGGGTGCCAGCGTCGAGCGTTCGGCCTTCTCCGAAAGTGACGAGGTTTCGAGGCGTCTGGTGCTGATTCTGAATGAGCCCGATTACACCACTGCGCAACGTATCGCCGACGCCTTGAGTCGGGAACTGGGAATTCCCGGCGTGCGTGTCGTGCATGCTGCAAAAGTCGAAGTGCCCGTCACGCCTGGTATGACCGTTCCCCGATTGATATCGCGAGTTCAGGACGTTTCGGTGGCGCCGGATTATGCCGCCCGGGTCGTCGTCAATGAGCGAACCGGCACGGTCGTGGCAGGTGCCAATGTCCGTTTGGGCGAGGTGAGCATTTCCCAGGGGGCGTTGAGCGTCGTGATCAGTACAAAATTCCAGGTATCACAGCCTTCCTGGGTTGCACGGACCGGGCCGAGCGTTGGGACGGTGGTCGTGCCGGACACCGAGTTGACCGTGAACGAAGAAGAACATGGCCCGGTGAAACTGGCCGAGGGCGCGACGGTGGGAGATCTGGTCAAGGCCCTCAATCAGGTTCGATTGAGTACGCGGGAAGTGATCACTGTGCTGCAAGCCATCAAACAGGCGGGCGCTTTGCACGCCGAACTCATTGTGCAATAGGGGCGAATGATGTCAGCCGATATGAATCTTGCGATTGAGACTGTTCGCTTCTCCATGAGCCTGGAGCAATTGAGGGCTAAGGTCGCGGCACACAATATTGCCATGGCCAACGTTCCTGGAGGCAAGGCCATGCGCCTTAACGGCTTCGAGCCGATGGCGGCCCTGCGTGGCCTGTATAACGATCCCGAACTGTTCGGCCAGGCGTTGCGCTCGCTTCAGGACAGTGAGTTGACGCCCTATCTGCAAAGCTACACACCGGCGTCGCCTCTGGCACTGGATGGTGAAGTCGCGCAGATGTCCGCCGCCAGTGGTCGCTATCAGGCTCTGGCTGATGGCGTGTCACGCCAGTTCGCATTGATGCAACTGGCTGTGCGGGGAGGTCGCTGAGGATGCCTTTGGACAATATCAGCGAGGTCGTTCGCGGGAGCATGGCCTATGAACGTTCAAGGGCAGAGGTTGCCAGCTACAACCTGGCAATTGCCAATGTGGCGATAGGTCCCGGCGAGCGTTCGCCGCTGCTCAGTGTTTCGCCCCCAACCAGTTTTGCCGGGCAGCTGGGATTGAAGCAGCCGCTCGTCCATGCCCAGGCGCTTAGCGATTCGCGTTTGGTTCATGATCCGGCTCATCCCATGGCCGACCAGAACGGCATGGTGCATTACCCGAACATCGAAGCCGCCAGGGAGATGGCGACCCTGGTTTCGGCAACCCGTGCCTATGAAGCCAACATCCGCTCTTACAACAGCTTGCGCGAAATGACGCTCAAAGCCTTTGAAATTGGAAAGTGACATGACCGCCGCCATCGCGCCTATTGCATTAACCACCGACCTGTCAGCGCCTTCTGCCTTGGTGGACGGGCCGACGGGGGCCCAAGGTACCGATTTCGTCGGTCTGTTGAAATCGGGTGCCACTCAATTGAGCGCACAAACCGGACAGGCCAGCGAACTGCTGTCGGCTTATGCGTTGGGTGAAAATATTGCGCCTCACGACCTGGTCATGGCCATGGAACAGGCGAAGCTGTCGTTGCAATTGGCCGTAGAAGTGCGAAATCGCCTGGTGGATGCCTACCAGGAACTCACACGGCTGCAGATATAAACCATGGAGAATCGACCGGTGTCCTCGTTTCTTGCGGGCCGTACCCGCGTATTCCTGATAGGCGCCTTGCTGATCGTCTGCCTGTTGGCCGCATCGGTATGGTGGGTGATCCGCCCGCAATATGTTGCGCTGTACCGAAATGCCGACGAAGCATCTCAAGCGCAGATTCTCGCCACGCTGAGCCAGCGCCACGTGCCTTACCGGATCAACACGCAGCAGGGGGCGATCGAGGTCCTGGCTGATCATGCCGCATCCGCGCGTATGTACCTGGCCGAGGCGGGTATCCCGACACGCGGCGGTACGGGTTTTGAGCTGTTCGACAAAGCCGACTACGGCATGTCTGAGTTCAGTCAGAAAATCAACTACCAACGCGCCATGGAGGGGGAGCTGGCTCGCTCCATCATGAGCATTTCCGAGGTGGAATATGCTCGGGTGCATCTGACCTTCAAGAAAGCCAGCCTCTACCAACAGGCGGAAGAAGCCCCCAAGGCGTCTGTGATTGTTCGGCTGCGCGCTGCTGGGACATTGCTCCCGCAACGGGTCAGGGGCATTCAGCAACTGGTGTCGTCCGCGGTGGAAGGCATGACAATGGAACGCGTATCGGTGCTCAACGAGGACGGCCAGGTACTCAGCGCTTCCGATGGTGCAGCTGCCGCACCGGAACATTTGCAACTGACTGCGCAAGTGGAGCAGGCGTTGAAGCTCAAGGCTGAAGAGCTGTTGGCCCGTCCGCTCGGTCATCGGGGTGTCGACGTATCTGTACGCGTGTTGATGAATTTTGATCGGGTCAAGTCCATCAGCGAGCAACCACTCGTCAACAAAATGCGCCGAGAGAAACGCACGGAGTCCTCTGAGAACTCCAGCGGCGAGTCGACGAGCAGACGTTCCCAGAACAATCGAGAGATCGACTATGAGGTGGGTAAGGCCCGTGCCGAAACGGAGCATGCGACGGGCAAGATCGAACGCATCACAGTTGGCGTGGTGCTGAGTACACCGGTGTCCGATACGCAGATGAAAGACATCCAGGCCTTGCTTGAGGCGGCTTTGGGGCTTGATTCCAAGCGGGGAGATCGGTTGGTGATGGTGTATATCCCCGACATGCCGGTGCCACAAACCCCAGCGGCCGAGCAAACGCCTGCGGAGCCAGTGCCGGCGAGCCATGCCGACGGGCCTGCGACTATCAACGAAGATGCTTCACCAGCCTGGACCCGGTGGCTTGTGATCGGCTTGATGGTCTCCCTGGCGGCTATCTTGCTGGTGTTTTTGGCGAAAGGCCGTAGCAAGAGCGTTTCTGTTCCGGTAAAGGCGCCGCGACTGACTTCGGTCGAGCGCGAGCAACTGCTGGTCGACTTGCGCCGCTGGCTACTGGAGGGGCGTTAACCTCATGGAGTTCTCTGCGCTTCGTAAAGCGGCCATCCGTCTTGCCTGCTCTCACCCTGAAGACCGCGACTGGATTCTTGCACGGCTGGAGACCGACGAGCGTCGCCAGGTCGAGGTACTGCTGGAGGAAATCAATCTGCTGGGGTTGGCGAGCGATCCCTCCGTGGTTGCTGCCGTGATGAGCGAAGGCGCGGCAGTACCTTCGGCCAGCCGCGCTACACCTGAGAATGTGAGGGTCAAGTCCCTGCTGTCGAACGCATCGCATGCCTTTTGGGGGGCACTGGTACTTCAAATGGAAACGCCTGCGATCCGTCGCGAGGTGTTGGGCGGACTGGCCAACAGCACTGACATCCGTCGTTGGGACAACAGGCTTTCCAGGCAGGTCTTGCCGCCAGCGCTGATGCACTGTCTGAAAAACAGGATGGAAGCGCAGGAGGGTGGCGATGAGCAGCAGCCCTAAGTCACCAACCTCTTCCACGGTACTGCGCCAGCCTTCCCGGAACCAGGGTGCTCGACGGCTGCCTGGGCTCGATGCCAATGTCGGGACGAAGAGCTTGCCGGATGAAGGTCACTCTACAGATATCAAGGCGACCTTACGGGAAGCATTCGCGTTGGAGTTTGCGGAAATCGAGCGGGAGAGTCGAGATAAAGGCTTGGCGCAAGGCTTGTCTGAAGGCAGCAAGCAAGCCCGCGAGCAACTGGCTGAAGCCTTGTCCGAGCAGGAGCAACAGTGGCAAAAAAAGGAAGCCACCCTGCGTACCGCGCTCGAAACGGATCGCCTTCAGCTCACGCGACTGCTTGAAGCCCTGGAATCGCAACACCAGCAATTGATGCCGGCAATGGAACCCCTGGTGGGCCGAATCGCGCTGACGGTGGTGACGCGCATGCTGGGTCAGCATGTCGATACGCGTTCGCTGGTCCTCGACCTGGCGAGGCAGGCCATCGAAGAGTACCAGTTGACCGGTCCGCTACGTATTCGTGTTGCCCGGGCGGATTATGAGACGTTGCTTCGATTGGCTTCGGATGACCCCCTATCGGCCTCGTTCCAGATAGACCCGCAGGCCGTCGTTGGCAGTTGCCTGATCGATTTCGAGGGAGGTCAATTGGATGTGGGTGTGCAAACCCAATTGACCAACGTCTCACTGGTGTTGACGGGGCAGGGGGACAGCCGTGTGGCGGAGGCTTGAGACTCGGCTGCTGACGCGGCTCTCCCAGACCCGCCTTTGCCGGCGGGTGGGTCGTTTGAGCTCGATCCAAGGCATGGTGCTTCACGCGACCGGCCTGGATGTCCGGCTGGGTGAGTTGGTGGACATTCATCCGGCCCGAGGGGGGGATGTTATTGCGGCTGAAGTGGTCGGCTTGCGCAGCGAATTTACCCTGTTGATGCCTTACAGCACGGTAGACGGCTTGTGCCTGGCCAGTGAAGTTCATGCACGCGGAACCCCGTACACGGTTCCCGTGGGGGAGAGTCTGTTGGGGCGTGTCCTGGATGCGACATGTTTACCGTTGGATGACTTGCCTGCGCCCGAAGGGTTGAAGCGAATGCCGCGCTTCGTTGCGCCGATCAACCCGCTGCATCGTTCTCCGATTGACGCCACGCTGGTCACGGGCGTTAAAGCCGTGGATGTTTTCACGCCGCTTGGACGTGGCCAGCGAGTCGGTATCTTTGCCGGCAGTGGCGTGGGGAAAAGTACCTTGCTGGGGATGATGAGCAAGTACGCGCAAGCCGATGTCATCGTGATCGCCTTGATCGGTGAACGCGGTCGCGAAGTCGGGGATTTCATTCGCGACAGCTTGGGCGTGGACGGTTTGAAAAAAGCTGTGGTGATTGCCGCGGCCGCCGAGCAGCCGGCGGTGCTGAGGCGTCAGGCAGCGTACACCGCAACGACCATCGCCGAGTGGTTTCGTGCGCAAGGTAAACATGTGTTGTTGATCATGGACTCGATTACCCGTTTTGCCCTGGCCCAGCGGGAGATCGGGCTTTCAACGGGCGAACCTATGGGCAGCCGGGGCTATACGCCGTCGGTATTCGCCTTGTTGCCGCCTTTGATGGAGCGCGCCGGCGCGCTTAATAGGCAGGGCTCCATCACTGGAGTGTATACCGTACTGGTCGAGGGCGACGACATGAATGAGCCAGTGGCTGACCATATGCGTGCCATCCTCGACGGTCATATTGTCTTGAGTCGCACTGTCGCGGCGCGAGGGCATTGGCCGGCCATTGACGTGCTGCACAGCATCAGTCGATTGGCCGGAACCTTGTACACCCAGGAACAGAAGGACCAGGTCGCCCGTCTTCGCTCCGCGCTCGGCAGCTATCAGAACAGCGTGGACCTCATCGAGCTTGGCGCTTATGAGCGAGGCTCACAGCCACTGCTGGACACCATGATCGATTTGAAACCTGAGTTCGATGCATTGTTGCAGCAGGCGTCAAGAGAGCATTGCCCGGCATTGGATGCGTGGGGAATCGTTCTGCAACTGGTCCAGCGACTGGAGAAGGGAGTGAGCCATGCACGATGAATGGCGCAAGTCCCGCCAGTTGGACGCTGCGTCCCGCTTGCGCGCGATGCAGCGGGAAAAAGCAGAGGTTGCCTACAACCGGAGTCTAAGTCAGGCGGCGCAAGCTGAGCGTCTGTTAGGCGAGGAGCAGGTTCGTTATGACGGCATTCGGACTGGTTTCGAAGCGTTGGGGCGAATAGGCGCCACGCTTGATCCTTCCCAACATGAGCAGCGGTTACTGGCGCAGAACGCGGCTTTCCGGCGACTTGAAGCAGCGCATCAAGCGGCTGTCGAAGCACGACAGCTGTCGCACGCAGCCATGACACAACTGCTCAAGTGCAAGGTGAACGAGGATCTGATCGGTAAGGCGAAGGGACGCTTACAGGTCCTGCTTGATAAGGCAGTGCAGGAACAAGAGGCCATCGATATTTTTGATGCCCAGCAAAGCCAGGGAGCCAGACATGGCCGTTAAGGTAGGCGCATCGCTATGGGCCGTGGCGGCGGATCAGCACCGTGCTCCGGTTCGCGAAACACAGGCCAGGAATTTCGAGCAGAAAATCGGGTTGGGTGAGCATCCCAAGACAGCGAACGAAGGCACGGGATCGCAGCGAAACGATCATCTCGTTCCGGAATCTGGACGTCTCCACGTACAAGATTCCGAGCTTGAACCTGGGAGGGTAGTGCGACCGGGTTCAGGCGATGTCTCAAGCTCCGCGGCCGTTGGAACCCTTGAGCTTTACGCGCTGGGTGCGCATGCCGGACATCATCTGTCCTACCTTCCCGATATCTTCCTCATGGGGCAGGGTGCCCTGTGCGTTGCTCCAGTGCAGGTGGAGGAGCGTTATTCAGGGGTATCGACCCCGACGCTGATGACTTCGTCGGGTTCTCCCATACCGGGTGAAATCTTGAACATCTGCGGAAACGGGCAAATCGGCGAACCCGCTGGGCTCGAGTTACAGGAGGCAGAGAGTTCCGCCAGCCAACCACTGTTGAGCTACCTCACTTGGAAATGGCCGGATCGGCAGTTTCATTTCCTGCCACGGGGTAAAGGGCTCGAGTTGTTTGTCCGGGATTATCAATTGACCGCGCAAGAGCGCGATGAACTGATCGAAGAGTTATCCCGGCGGGCTTCATCGATGCCTGAACGTCCCCAGCAGATCTGGCTCAATGGTCAGGAAATCTGGCGGGCCTCGGCTGTTTCGAATGATTACGAAGGTGAACACAATGGCCGTTGAAGCGATTGGCAATGAGCTGAGCTCCACCACCTCGGAGTTGGCCCAAAGCCGCTTGGGGCAGGAAGATTTCATCAAGCTTTTCTTGACTGAGCTGACCTTTCAGGATCCGCTTGAACCCATTAACAACCGTGAATTCCTGGCGCAAATGGCGCAGTTCGCGAATCTGGAACAGACCCGCATTACCAACGAAAACACCAACAACCTGGTGTCCATGAACGCGACTTCGCAATCCCTGGGCCTGTTGGGTCGCCAGGTTGAGGTCAACGTCACCAGCGGTGGGACGGTGATTGGCTCGGTGTCGGCGATTGCATTCTCGTCGACAGGGCCGGTGCTGTCCGTTAAACAGTCCGACGGCTCGGTGCTGACGGATGTGCGCTTGTCACAAATCAAACTGGTCAGGTAGGGGGGCGAGATGCTGCAAGCTTTCTTTAATGGAATGAGTGGCCTGTTTTCCTTCGCCAAGGGGTTGGACAACGTCTCCAACAACGTGTCGAACATGAATACGCCGGGCTACAGGGGGAGCGATACGTTTTATCGTGCCGTCAACGGGCAGGATGGCCAGAGCTTCGGTTCTGGCATTGCCG
Source organism: Pseudomonas uvaldensis (assembly GCF_021271205.1). Lineage (GTDB taxonomy): Bacteria > Pseudomonadota > Gammaproteobacteria > Pseudomonadales > Pseudomonadaceae > Aquipseudomonas > Aquipseudomonas uvaldensis. The sequence goes on along the minus strand of NZ_JAIWKS010000002.1, from coordinate 603,898 downwards.
GCACGGAGGTTCGTATCAAACCGGGTGAGAACCGCCAGACCGGAAACAACACTAACGTGGCGATCAACGGCGCCGGTTATTTCGTGCTCCGCGATGAGCAAGGGGCATTGTCCTATACCCGTGCGGGACAGTTTGAAGTCGATAAGGACGGGTTTCTAGTCGATACCGTCAGCCAGCGCCGGGTAGCAAGTATCGATTCTGCCGGAAACCTTCGAGATATAAACATCAAGGGACAGCGAACCCTTCCCCCAAAAGCAACCACCCGAATCGAGATGGTCGGCGCATTGGCACGTAGTGGCCCTACGGACTCTACCCATCAGATCAGTTCGATTCAGGTTTTCGACGCTTCCGGCGGCAGCCATACCTTGAGTATCAAGTTCGCACCGCAAGCAACGCCTATCAACAGTTGGAACGTCACTGTATCGGATCAGAGCGGTGCCCAGCTGAAAACCGGCACGATAACGTTCGGTGCGGACGGCACCCCCGTTACGGGTTTCAATACCTTGTCCGTTCCCCTGACTGCCAATGGCTCGGTCCAGGATATTTTGCTGGATTTCGGTACGCCCGGGAGCTTTAACCTGGCCTCGCAAGTCGCCAGCGGACCAAGCCATACATTGGGTGCACGGGTGGTCGACGGTAGTGCCATTACCGGCCTGAACAGTTTCTCCTTTGACGAGAAGGGCGTTCTCAAATTTGTCTACGCCAACGGTGAGAAACGTGATGGAAGTCAGTTGGCGCTGGCGGATTTTTCCGATGAAAGTGCGTTGATCGCCGGTGCCAACTCGCTTTATCACCCGCCAGCCTCCATGGACGCGCAGTTCGGGCGAGCAGGGGAGAAGCAGTTTGGTCGAGTTCAAGGGGGCTATCTGGAATTATCGAACGTCGATCTGGCGCAGGAGTTTGGCGACATTCTGATCATTCAGCGCGGATACCAGGCCAGTTCAAGGGTCATGACAGTGTCCAACGAGATGCTGGAGCAGTTGTACAACGGAACGAAAGGCGGCTGATCAATGAGAATGTTGGGATTTGTCGGCGCGATTCGTCTGCGCACAGCGTGTGACCGTTTGCCGCCGGTGGCGCTGCGTTGGTATGAGCGATGGTGTTTCAGTGACGGCCACCAAACGTGTAACGCAAGCTGTTCGGCGTTGAACGATAACAGTGAACTCGCCTCCACACGGGGCTGGTTGAGTGCTGATTCAGTCCATGGTTCGGTCAGCCTGACGGGTGATTGGCAGTCGCTGATATTTGGTTCTTTCTCCCATGACGTGCCGGATGACGAAGTTTCCAGGCACCTCTTGCAGGAAGCTCAGCTCGCATTGATCAACGATTTACTCGAGGCGCTTGGGCACAGTCATGTTTCCCTTTTGGCTGCGGCCCCTCAAAAACCTTACTCGAATGTACTCAGCGCCCAGGTACTGCTTCAACTGTGCGTAGGGCAACTGACGCTACACGTGCTACTGGATGCGGCGCTGCTTAATGCCGGGCTCAAGCCCTTCGTGGCGCGAAATTCTTTGGTCGAGCGCAAGCAGGCGTTAGGCAACGCTCGCGTGAAGTTGTCTGTGTGTTTGCCGATGGCCAGCCTTTCAATTGGCGAAATGCAGGATCTACACCCAGGAGACACTTTGCGCTCCAGTGCGCTGTTATTCGATCCGGTTTCTCTGCAACTGGCCGAGGGCACCGTCGTAGCGGACGGATACCTGGCCAGACAAGACGACCATTTGGCGGTTCAGTTAATTCCCAATACAACATCAGGAGCTCAAGCGTGACTGCAACAGTAGATGCAATTGAACTGGAAGAGGCCACAGCCGTGGCCAGTAGCGGATTGTCACCACTGATAAAGCGGGACATGAATTTGATCAAGCACGTGGTCGTGGAACTGGTGGTCCAGATCGGCAACGCATCCATGAGTGTGGATGAGCTGTTCGCGCTCAAGTCTGGCGACGTGGTCAAGTTACTGGAGCAAGTCCACGAGCCGGCGTCGTTGTGCCTGGATGGCAAGCCGGTTGCCCGAGGCAATCTGGTGGCAGTCGACGATAACTTCGGCATACAACTGACGGAAATACTGTGACGCCTGAAACCGTAACCCAGCCCCTGGCATTACCGCTGAGGCAGGACGATCCGCTGTCGTTCATCCTTGTGATCAAAATTATGCTGATCACGGTTTTATTATTGGCGATTGTCTATGTCGGACTGCGCTGGTACGCACGACGTCACGGGGAAATAGCAGGCACCTCGTCAAGCGCACCGGTCGGGTTGCAATGCCTACGTGCGTTGCGCCTGTCGACCAAGACCAAGGTTTATCTCGTCAAGACAGAAACATCGCAGGTGCTGGTCACGGAATCTTCTAATGGAGCCACAGTGACCGTCCTGTCCGGACACTCCTCATCTTCAGCATTGGATGCTCACTCTTGAAGTCTTCGATGACTTACCGTTTGTGGTTTCCAGTTTTGAGTGGCTTTGCACCGTTCGCGACGGCCGCAGATGACTTCTCGGAATGGGGAAGCTTGCACGTCAACCAGATCCAGTCGCCGATCAGTATCGTTGCCTTACTGACGACGCTGTCTTTCCTGCCGTTCCTGGTCATTGCCCTGACTACGTTCACTCGCAACATTGTAGTGTTGTCGTTGACCAGGCAAGCCCTGGGCTTGCAACAGACGCCACCGAATATTGTGTTGATCGTACTGTCGATGTTCCTGACTCTATTTGCCATGGCCCCCACACTGGAAAAGGCCTATGACGCCGGTATCAGGCCGTTTCTGGCAAACAAGGTGGGACTTGAGGGGGCCGCTGCGCAGGGATGGGGGCCGATTCGTGATTTCATGATCAGGCAGACCCATGAAGAGGATCTGCGACTGCTCTATGACTTGGCCAAGGATCCATTACCGCAAGGGCCGGAAGGATTATCACCGGTAAAACTGGTGCCGGCTTTCATGTTGAGTGAGTTGAAACTGGCCTTCCAGATTGGCTTCATGATCTTTCTTCCATTCTTGATCATCGATCTGGTGGTGGCGTCCATTCTGATGTCCCTAGGGATGATCATGGTACCGCCCATTACCATTTCCCTCCCGCTCAAGATCATGTTGTTCTTGTTGATCGATGGATGGGGGCTGATCGCCCAGACGCTGATGCGTAATCTGGGTTAGGTCAGGGTGAGCCTTACATGACGGCGAATGCCCCATTCAACGAGAGCGATGATGAGCACGCGTTGTGGCGCAACTGGCTGAGCAGCAAAACGGAGGCTGCCAGGAGTGCGTTGTTCTTTTTTTATGGGCAGTGGCTGCGAATGATCGTGGGGCTGTTATACGCTCGCTATCCGCATCCGTTGGCGGAGTGGGGCGATTACGTGAACCTGGCTTCGATTGGCCTGTTGCAAGCCATTGATAGGTTCAACCCCGAATTGGGCACTCGTTTTCAATCCTATGCCGAACCCTATGTAAAAGGTAACGTCCTCAAAGGACTATCCTGTTATGTGAGCGATCAGCGTCGTTATTACCAGGAGCGACTGGAGAGCATTACCGATCTTGAGGATAAGTGGGCGGAAATTGATCTTGAGCAGGTCGCGAATGTTGCGATTGGCCTGGCGTTCGGCTTGTTTCTGGAGTCTGGTATTGTCGACCAGGAGCCCAAAGACAGTAACCCGCTGACCCTTTACGAAGTCGAGCGTGAAAGCGACACGCTGAATGAGTGCGTAAAACTACTCTCGGCGAATGAGCGACAAGTGATCCAGGGCCATTATCACCAGCATTTGAGCTTTACAGAGATAAGTGAGCTTATGGGCGTCTCGAAATCCCGGGTTTCGCAGCTGCATGCCCAGGCACTTAAAAACATTCGAGCCAGCCATGAACGATTGATGGCAGGGGACAGTTGGTAGCCTCTCTGCGTGGTATTTTTTGCGTCTGTCCCCTCCTCCATGTGAAAGTCAGTCCTTGCTGACTCGCGGCGGGTTGTCCTGGCGATAGGTATGGTCGGGTTTGATCACCCATTGTCTGGCCTGCTCGTCCAATTCCTTGCTGTGATACAGATCCAGGCATTTGAGCAGGTCAAAGCGAACTCCTTTACGCTCCGACTCAACCAAAGGGCTGCTGTAATCGCGCGCCAGGAACCGCTCAACCAGAGGGCGACTGGCTTGCGGCGCCTGTTCGAGGTCGAAATAGGTCCAGTCCATCAGCGCGCTGGCGCTGCTGCCGGCGTCCGCGGCCGCTTTGGGTTCACTCTTGTAGGCGGTCGCGATGCAGTCTGCCAGTGCCATGTCTTTGTAGTTCTGTGCGTAGCTGCGCCCGGCGGCCTGTGGCGAGTGGCTCGGGTCGTCCTTGGACCAACTGCTGGAGGGTAGGGATGCCCAAGCCAGGATCAGGGCGGTGGTGAGATATTTCATCAAGGCAAACTCCAGAAATTTGCCCGGTCGGTTTGGTAGTTCACGCCTGGCTCATTGAAATAGCAATGGTCGTAGCACATTTTGCCATCAAACAAAGTGGCATGGCCCTGGGCGTCGTACCAGCCAGAGACCTCAAACAGGATCAGTCCTTTCTTGCCTGCCAGGGGGCCACCGTTCGAGGCCGGATACTTGACCGTCTCGGCGCTTCCCCATTGCTGTTCGAGGTAGTTGATCAGGTTCTTGACGCGAAAGAAGTACCAACGCTTGTCAGCGCCAGACACGGTTTCGCCGCGTATGTGCGGTATCAATGAACCGGAATAATTAAGGATGTAACTCATGCGCACTGCGCAAGTGTTGACCCACCTGAGGGCAGGGTCACGGCTGTTGATATTCGCTGCGACGTTGCCGCCAATGACCGTGGCAACTTTCTGGGAGGGATTGACGGTGTCGTAGATGCGTTGAGAAGCGGCCCATGCACTGGAAAATGACGGTCTGATCATGTGTCGTCCTTGATGTCGAGCTGTAAACGATATGGCGGGGTTTGATCCTTGATGCCGAGTCGATGATGTTTGCATGGGTTTATCGGTGCCGCAAGTGGGACCGACGTTATGTGTAGCCGTCGCGTATCGCATTCCAGAAGGGAGCTAGGCTTGAATGCTGGACAAATTTTCCAGCGCTTACAAACGTACAAACCGGACAGAGCCATAGGAATCGTCGCGAGAAGTAAAACGGCAACCATGGACAACGCCGGGCCCACCGGATGTCGCCTCATCCCACGCAGGTTCCGGCCAAGGCATAGACTGGATATTCCCGCGGTGCCACCAGCACCGCGGGTAGTCAGGCGCGTGTTTGGTTTATCGGGTGCTGTCGGACCCGATGAACGTGACGCCTGCCCGCGCCGTTATCCATCCGACCACCGCAAACAGTTTTCAGGTTCTTTACGCCCGTGTCGACGGTGGCCTTCTTGCAGGAGGGTACGTAATGGACGAGGCAAAACTGAACGAGTTCATGGGTAAGCTGGTGTCCGACATGGGCGCCTCGGCCATGCTCGCCAATGTGATACTGGGTGATGAACTCGGGCTGTACAAGGCCATGGCCGATAGCCAACCGGTGACTCCCGAGGCGCTTGCCTCCAGGACCGGTTGCAACCCGCGGTTGGTTCGGGAGTGGCTGAGCGCTCACGTGGCGTCCGGCTATATGGCGCATCGAGAAGGACAGTTCGTGCTGCCCGAGGAGCAGGCGATGGCATTGGCCATCGAGGACTCGCCGGTGTACGCGGCGGGCGGCGTTATGGTGGTTGCCTCCATGTTCCACGACAAGGACAAACTGGTGGCGGCCATGCGTGGCGATGGCGGGCTGGCCTGGGGCGATCATCACCCCTGTATGTTCAGCGGTACCGAGCGTTTTTTCCGGCCCGGTTACAAAACCTATCTGGTGTCGCAGTGGTTGCCGGCATTGGAAGGGGTCGTGGAAAAGCTCACGGCCGGTGCACGGGTCGCGGACGTTGGCTGTGGGCACGGGGCTTCGACCATCGTCATGGCGCAGGCCTTCCCGGCGTCGCGCTTCGTGGGTTTCGATTATCACGGTCCTTCCATCGTGACCGCCATGCAGCGGGCCAAGGAGGGCGGCGTCGATGAGCGCGTCAGTTTTGCCCAAAACACCGCCAAGGATTTTCCCGGAGAGGATTACGACCTGATCTGCTATTTCGATTGCCTGCACGACATGGGCGACCCGGTCGGTGCGGCGCAACATGCGTATCGGTCGCTGAAGGCAGACGGAACAGTGCTGCTGGTCGAACCCTATGCCAACGACACGCTCGACGAAAACATCAACCCTGTCGGACGACTGTTCTACGCCGCGTCCACCTTTATCTGCACGCCGAACTCGTTGTCCCAGGAGGTTGGGTTGGGGCTCGGTGCGCAGGCTGGGGAGGCGAGGTTGCGGGAAGTTTTCGAGGCGGCGGGTTTCAGACACCTGCGTCGTGCGGCAGAAACGCCTTTCAACTTGATTCTGGAGGCTCGTAAGTAATCGCGTTGGACTCCGCCGTGCATGGCTTTGAAGACCATGCACGGCCTGATCGGGTTTGTTCTGCAGCTTTGTTCCACTGCGCCTAAGCTTCCACACGGACGATCGTGAAGAAGGGACCCCCGTGGCGAAAAAAATGACTGTAGGACAGCTCACGATGTTGACGGCCGTCAACATGCTGGGCTCGGGTATTGTGCTGTTGCCCACCAAACTCGCCGAAGTCGGCGGTATTTCGATTCTTTCCTGGCTGATCACGGCCACGGGCTCGCTGGCGCTGGCCTATGCTTTTGCGCGATGCGGCATGCTCAGTCGCAAGACCGGAGGCATGGGTGGCTATGCCGAATACACCTTCGGCAAGTCCGGTAACTACATCACCAACTACACCTATGGCCTGTCCCTGCTGATCGCCAACGTGGCGATCAGCATCACGGCGGTCGGCTACATACAGACCCTCTTCGATATAAGGCTCGACGCGCTGCAAGTCTGCCTCGCTACCATCGCGCTGCTCTGGATCACCACATTCGCGAATTTCGGCGGCGCGAGCATCACCGGCAGGATCGGCTCGGTTACCGTGTGGGGCGTTATCGCGCCGGTGGTACTGGTGTCGACGATCGGCTGGTTCTGGTTCGATGGCAGCGTGTACGCCGCTGGTTGGAATCCTCACGATAAGACCTGGTACGACGCCGCGGGCGCGTCGGTGGCGATCACGTTGTGGGCATTCCTGGGGCTGGAGTCTGCCTGCGCCAACGGCGATGCGGTGGACAATCCCGAGAAGAACGTACCGATCGCCGTACTGGGGGGAACATTGGGCGCCGCGGTGATTTATATCGCGTCGACCAACGTCATCTCCGGCATCGTCGGCAACGCCGAACTCGTCAGTTCCACCGCGCCATTCGGCCTGGTTTTCGCCAGAATGTTCACGCCCATGATCGGCGATATCGTCATGGGCCTGATGGTGCTGGCCTGCATCGGCTCCTTGCTCGGTTGGCAGTTCACCGTGGCCCAGGTCTTCAAGAGTTCGGCCGATACGGGGTATTTCCTGCCGATTTTCGCCAAGGCCAACCAGCATGACGTTCCGATCATCGGCATGCTGATCCTGCTCGCGCTGCAAACCGCCATGGCGTTGCTCACCATCAGCCCTGACCTGGCCAAGCAGTTCGACACCCTGGTCAATCTGGCGGTGGTCACCAACCTGGTGCCGTACATCCTGTCGATGGCCACCTTGATGACGCTGCAAAACGTCTCGGGCGTCCCGGCCAGAAAGGCACTGATCACCAATATCGTCGCCGGCATCGCGGCGGCCTACAGCTACCTGGCGCTCTACAGCGCCGGGGCCCAGGCGCTGATGCTCGGCGGCGTGGCGACCATCGTCGGCTACACGCTCTTTGGTTTCGTCAACACCCGGTTGATTCGTCTCGAAGCGCTGAATAACAGCGCTCCGACCCAGACCGTCGCGGCGCAACACATCGTGGGTGAGGTTGTCCCAGTCAATGACCTGCCGGCAAAACGCCTGAAAACGACCAGAATGGAGCCTCAATCATGACGGAAAACAGACAGCTGCTTGGCATGCTCGCGTTGCTGGTCTGCAACCAGCCGGACAAGCGTACCGTCTTCGGCCGGGCGTTGATCCAACTGATCACGGACGTTGAGGAGCGCTCCATCAGCGTACTGACATCCGAAAGCCTGAGCGATGCGAAGTCGATCCTCAGCAGCGATCCGGCTATCCAGTGTGTATTGCTCAGTTGGGAAATGGACAGCAGCGACGACCATCAGGAGTGCATCGACCTGCTGGCGGCCTTGCGCGAGCGCAACACTCGCGTGCCGGTGTTCCTGATCAGTGACCGCAGCACCGCATCGAGCGTGCCGCTGATCGTGATGCAATACGCCGACGATTTCATCTGGTTGCCGGAGGACACCAGTCGCTTCCTCAGCGGCCGCATCATGGCCGCCATCGAGCGTTATCGCCAGGCTGTGTTGCCGCCCATGTTCGGCGCGTTGCTGAAGTTCGCCCGCGGCTACGAATACTCCTGGCACACTCCCGGCCACGCCGGCGGCACGGCTTTTCTGAAAAGCACCGCAGGCCGCGCATTCTATGAGTTCTTCGGCGAAAACCTGTTGCGCTCCGACTTGTCGATTTCGGTCGGCGAACTGGGCTCGCTGCTCGACCACAGCGGCCCCATCGGCCAGGGCGAGCGCTACGCGGCAAAGGTGTTCGGTGCCCACCGCACCTATTACGTGACCAACGGCTCGTCGATGTCCAATCGGGTGATCCTCATGGCCAGTGTCACACGCGATCAGATCGCCCTGTGCGACCGTAACTGTCATAAGTCCGCCGAACATGCGATGACGCTGTCCGGTGCGATTCCCACGTACCTGGTGCCCACGCGCAACCGCTACGGCATCATCGGCCCGATCCTGCCGCAGACCTTGAGCGCCGAGGGCGTGAAATCCGCCATCGCCAATAATCCATTGGTCCTGGACCACATTGATCCGACGCCGGTACACGCGATCATTACCAATTCCACCTACGATGGCCTGACCTACAATGTTCGGCGCGTCGAAGAGTTGCTCGGGCAGAGTGTCGATCGCCTGCATTTCGATGAAGCCTGGTACGGTTATGCGCGCTTCAACCCGTTGTACAAGGACCGCTTCGCGATGCACGGCAACCCCGACGATCACGACCCGTCCAAGCCTACCGTGTTCGCCACGCAATCGACACACAAGCTACTGGCGGCACTGTCCCAGGCGTCGATGATCCACGTGCGTAACGGCCGCAACCCGATTCCTCATGGACGGTTCAATGAGTCCTTCATGATGCACGCCTCGACCTCGCCCAATTACGCGATCATGGCCTCGTGCGACGTGAGCTCGGCAATGATGGAGGCCCCCAGCGGACAGATTCTGACCAATGAATCCATCGAGGAGGCTATTGCGTTCCGCCAGGTTATCTCGCGCATGCAGTGTGAGATGTCGACCCATGACGATTGGTTCTTCTCATGCTGGCAGCCGCCTTCGGTTCAAGTGGATGCGGTGCAGCTTCCTTTCCATGAAGTCGATCCTCTGCGGCTTAAGACCGATCCGAACTGCTGGGTGCTGCACCCACATGAGGTCTGGCATGGCTTCGGTGACATCGAGGACAGCTATTGCATGCTCGACCCGATCAAGGTGTCGATCCTGAGTCCGGGCATGGGCGATGACGGCAATCTGCTCGACTTTGGCATCCCTGCCTGTGTATTGAGCGCCTACCTGGGGCATCAAGGCATCGTGGTCGAGAAAACCACGGATTTCACGATTCTGTTTCTGTTCTCCATCGGTATCACCAAGGGCAAATGGGGCACGTTGGTTAACGCACTGCTGGACTTCAAGCGCGACTTCGACACTAACCTGGAACTTGAGCTGTGCCTGCCCGACTTGCTGAACGCGAACCAGCAGCGCTACGCCGGCATGGGGTTGAAGGACCTGGCGCAAGACATCTTCGCGGCGATGAAAAAGACCCGGATCACCGCCGCCATGTCCCGGGCCTTCGGCACCTTGCCCAAAGCCGAACTCAGCCCGGTGGAGACCTACGAGCACCTGGTCAAGGGCGAGGTCGAACAAGTCACGCTCGACGAAGCCGCCGGCCGCATCGCCGCCACGGGCATCGTGCCTTATCCGCCGGGCATTCCGCTGCTGATGCCGGGGGAGAATGCAGGGGCCTCTGACGGCCCGCTGCTGGCGTATCTCAAGGCACTCGAGAGCTTTGACCGATCGTTCCCTGGCTTCGCTCACGATACCCATGGGATTGAAAGTGAGGCGGGGGTCTATCGGATGCTGATGCTCAAGTGAGCTGAGTTTTTTACACGGCGGATACCTGTCGTCGAGCCACGAACCTGCGAGCGCAACGCTTGCTCGCGATCAGGTCAGGTTCCCACAGCTCAAATCATGTATGTATTTTAATTGTTAAAAAAACATTTACAGCCGTGATTTATGTTGTGATTATGTCGCTGCGAATTTAAAAAAACAAAAAAACGCGGCGCTGATTCCGATCAGGCCACTACAACAACGACTGACAAAGGCCTGAAACCGGCTCCCTGCCCAAGCCGGTCCTTCAGCGAAGGAGAACCTCTCCCGTGAAGCGCTTACTTACCAGAACGCTGTGCGTGACCCTGCACACCCTTAGCCTGGCCGCCCTCGGTACCGGCCTGGCGCAGGCGCAGACCACCTTGCGCGTTGGCTTGAACGCCGACATTCGCAGTACCGAACCGGGCGTCAACCGTGACGAAAACACCGACACGGTCATGCTGCACATCGTCGAAGGGCTGGTTGCCCACCGCGAGGACGCTTCGGTCGGCCCCTTGCTGGCCCGTCAGGTGCAGCTCTCCGATGACGGGATGTCCTATACCTTCAAGCTTCGCGAAGGCGTGCGTTTCCAGAACGGCGCGACACTGACCGCCAATGACGTAAAGTGGACGTGGGACCGTTATCTGAATCCGAAAACCCAATGGCGTTGTCTGGCAGAGTTCGATGGTCGTGGCGGGGCAAAGATCATCGGCATCGAGACGCCGGACCCGTTGACCGTGGTGTTCCGCCTGGACCAGCCGAACGGGTTGTTTCTTGCGTCCATGGCCCGTCCCGATTGCGGCGGCAGCGGCATTCTGCACCCGGACTCGCTGGCGGCGGACGGCAGTTGGAAGGCGCCTGTTGGAACGGGGCCGTTCAGTCTTGCCAAATGGACACCCGGACAATCGGTGCTGTTGTCGCGATTCAAGGACTACAGCCCGCGTGACGAAGCAGGTCCGGACGGTTTCACCGGCAAGAAGCAGGCCTTGGTGGACGACGTGAGCTTCATGGTGATCCCCGACCCGTCTTCGGCCAAGGCGGCCCTGATGTCCAGCAACGTCGACCTGCTGCCCAATGTCAGCGCCAGCGATGCCGAGGAGTTGAAAGCGACGCGGGGCGTGCAGATCTCTTTCAGTCCGATCATGGCGATCTGTGGCTTGTTGTTCCAGACCAACGACCCGTTGCTAAAGGACGTGCGTATCCGCCAGGCCATTGCCCATTCCCTTGACTATGGGCAGATGGTCACGGCATTGACCAACGGCACGTCCGAGCCCAACAACTCGGCGATTCCCCAAACCAGCCCCTTCTACAGTGCTACGGCCAGGCAGGGCTATCGCTACGATCCGCAAGAAGCCCAGCGATTGCTCAAAGAGGCCGGTTATCAAGGCCAGCCGATCAAAATGATCGTCAACAAGCGCTATACGCAAATGTTCGACATGGGGCTGCTGAGCCAGGCCATGGCCCAGGCCAGCGGTTTGAACATCCAGATGGAAACCCTGGAGTGGGGCACCCAGTTGGAGCGTTACCAGAGCGGTAATTACCAGATGATGGCGTTCTCGTACTCCTCACGTCTGGACCCGGCCCTGAGCTTCGATTCGCTGATGGGTGACAAGGCCAAGGAACCCCGCAAGGTCTGGGACAATCCCCAGGCGCAAGGCCTGCTACGGGAAGCGGTGCGTCAGAGCGACCCGGCCAGGCGCCAGGAACTCTTCGATCAACTGCATCGGATGATGATCCACGATACGCCGATGGTCATCATTTATAACGGCACGGTCGCCGCCGCGCTGCGTGACAGCGTCAAGGGCTTCCGCTCCTGGCCAGTCTCATCGCCACGGTTGTGGGGCGTCAGCCTCGCAGCCCAGTAAAGCGGAGTCTGAACATGTTGCGTCTTATCCTGCAAAAGCTCGGGATGGCGATACCGACGCTGTTACTGATTTCGGTGATGGTGTTCGCGCTGATCCGCCTCATCCCGGGCGATCCGGCATTGTTGATGCTTGGTGACATGGCCGACCCCCAGAGCCTGGCCGAAATGCGCCGTGCGCTGGGGCTGGATCACTCGCTGGTCCCGCAGTTCCTGATCTGGTTCAAGGCGGTGCTGAGTTTCGACCTGGGCACCTCCATCAGTACCAAGCAGGCGGTGCTGCCATTGATACTCGACCGCTTCGCCGTCAGCGCGACCATCGTACTGGTGGCGGTGCTACTGGCCACGGTGATTGCCGTGCCGGTTGGCCTGATCGCGGCGTGGAAGCAGAACAGCCCGATCGATCTGGGGCTGGTCACTGTGGCGACCTTGTTATTGTCGATTCCCAGTTTCTGGCTCGGTTTGCTGTTGCTGAACACTTTTGGCATCCAACTGGGCTGGTTGCCGGTGGTGGGCTACGTTAGCTTTTCCCAGGCGCCCTGGCAGGCCATGAGCTACATGGTGCTGCCGGTGGTGACCTTGACCCTGGTGGAAGTCGGCGCGATCACCCGTATGGCCCGGGCCAGTACCATCGAGGTGTTGCGCCTGGAGTATATCGCCCATGCACGGGCCAAGGGTTTGTCGGAGCGTGCGGTGTTGTGCAGGCATGCCTTGCCGAATGCGTTTGCCCCGACCTGGACCCTGGTCGGCCTGATCCTGGGCAATCTGCTGGGCGGTATCGCGGTGCTGGAAACCGTGTTCACGCTGCCAGGCATCGGCCGGTTGATGGTGGACGCGATTTTTGCCCGTGACTACCCGGTGCTCCAGGGCTGCCTGCTGCTGATCACCTTTATCTACGTGCTGGTCAATCTGTGCGTGGATCTGCTCTATCCGCTGTTCGATCCAAGGGTGAAATTATGAGTTCCGATATCCCGGCGGCACTGGTCGCTCCACCCCCGGCCAGGCGAGCACGCGCCTGGGCCCCGGCCAATGCGTTGATCGGCGGCGGATTGTTGCTGGCCTTGATCGTCCTGGCCCTGATGGGCTTGGTGTGGTCGCCGTTCGATCCGTTGAAGATCGATCTGCTGTCGCGCTTCCAGGCACCGTCGACGGCTCACTGGCTGGGGACCGACGAGTTCGGGCGCGATGTGTTCAGTCGTTTGTTGGTCGGTGCGCGTACCAGTCTGTGGATCAGCCTGCTGACTGTGAGCGTCGCGGTGCTGGCCGGCACGCTGATCGGTATGGTGGCCGGTTATCTGCGCGGCTGGACCGACCGCCTCCTGATGATGTTCAACGACGCCTTGCTGGCCTTCCCCGGCATCCTCATGGCCTTGGGCATCATGGCGATCATCGGTGCCAGCAAGTACGGCATCGTTCTGGCCCTGGGCATCGCCTACACGCCTTCGGTGGTGCGCGTGGTGCGCGGGACCGTGTTGTCACTGCGGGAGCTGGAGTACATCGAAGCCTCGCGGGTGATCGGTAACTCAGAGCTGTACACCATGCTGCGGCATATTGCGCCCAACTGCCTGGCACCGTTGTGCGTGCTCGCCACCAGCATGTTCGGCTGGGCATTGTTGTCGGAGAGCGCCTTGAGCTTTCTCGGCCTGGGTGTACCACCGCCTGCGGCGACCTGGGGAAACATGCTGGCGAGCAGCCGGCCCTACATTGCGTCGGCGCCCTGGCTGGGCGTGTTCCCCGGGCTGTTTATCTGCGTGACCCTGTTGGCGATCAACCTGTTTGGCGATGCGTTGCGTGATCGTCTCGACCCCCGGATGAGGAAGTGAGCATGTCCGCTGAACCTGTTCTGTTGAGTGTTGAAAGCCTCAAGATTCGCGTTGGCGACCATGGTCACCTGGCGGTTGACGATCTCAGTTTCAATATCGCGCCTGGCGAGATCGTTGCACTGGTGGGCGAGTCCGGCAGCGGAAAAACCATGGCTGCCCGGGCTGCCATCGGCTTATTGCCATTGCCGATGCAGGTATGCGGCGGCCGCCTGGATTTCATGGGGCGTGACCTGGCCAGCATCAGCGCCCAGGAGCTGCGGTCTATCCGGGGAGCGAGCATCGGCATGGTGTTCCAGGAACCCATGGTTTCGCTCAACCCGGCGCTCAGGATCGGCCAGCAAATGAGCGAAGCCCTCCAGCTGCACACCGACCTGGATGCTGCGCAGATCCGTGAGCGCTGCCTCACCATGTTGCAGCGCATCGGCATCAAGGATGCCGCGGGTTGCCTGGAGTCCTATCCGCACCAGTTCTCGGGAGGGATGCGGCAACGGATCATGCTCGCCTCGGTGATGCTGTTGCGTCCGGCCTTGTTGATCGCGGATGAGCCAACCACCGCGCTCGATTGCCTGGCACAACTGGACGTGATCGAACTGATGCTCGAGCTGACGCGGGAGCAGGGCACGGCCATTCTGTTCATCAGCCATGACCTATCGCTGGTGGCCCGTTATGCCCACAAGGTGGTGGTCATGCGGCATGGACAGGCGGTGGAGCAAGGCAGCATCGACGAGGTGCTGCTGGCGCCCAAGGCCGAGTACACCCGCCAACTGTTGGAGGCTTTGCCGCGCCGTGGCGTGTTGGCGCCGCTGCCAGCCAATGACGGGCCATTGGTGGAGGTCGAGCAGGTGAGTATCGAGCACCCCGGACTCGCCTCATTCTGGGGTAGACGCAAGCACAACCGCGTGGTGCACAGCGCCAGCCTGATGATCGCGCCGGGCGAAACCCTGGCCCTGGTCGGCGGAAGTGGGTCGGGCAAGACCACCCTCGGCCGCTCGCTGGTGGGCTTGATCAAACCATGCGCCGGTGCAATACGATTCAAGGGCGTGGATATCCTCAAGGCCGCCAACCGTACGCATCGCCTGCAATGCCAGATGATCTTCCAGGACCCTTATTCGTCCCTCAATCCACGGATGAAAATCGGTGAGATTCTCGCCGAACCCCTGCGCCACGAGCCCGGCCTGAACGCGGCGCAGCGCCGTGAGCGGGTGCGCCAGACCCTTGAAGACATCGGCCTGGGCGAACCATTCATCGAGCGCTTTCCCCACCAACTGTCCGGTGGCCAACGCCAGCGTGTGGCCATCGGCCGTGCACTGGTACGTCATCCGCAATTGGTCATTGCCGATGAGCCGATCTCTGCATTGGACATGACGATCCAGAAGCAGATTCTCGAGCTGTTCGAGCGTCTCCAGGCGCAGTACGGGTTCGCCTGCCTGTTCATTTCCCATGACCTGGCGGCAGTGGAGCGCATCGCCCATCGCGTGGCGGTGATGCATCAGGGCCATGTGGTGGAAATAGGGCCACGCGAGCAGATTTTCGATCATCCGCAACACCCGTATACCCGGCAACTGCTGGCTGCTGCCAGCCCGCTGGAGAAGCTTGAGAGCGGCGGCTACCGAATACGACCCGCCGTTTAACCCACCTCGGTTTCATCGAGCGCGCAGGTTTTAAAGCCGGCGCGAGGGGGAATGTCGTGCCCAGAAAAACAATAAGACCACTCATTACAACGACTGCCAGGAGCCGAAGAGATGTACCACAACAACCTTAACTTGATCTTGAAGAGCGTCGGCCTGATGGGCGGGGGGCTGTGCTGTGCCACGGCCCAGGCTGATTTCCTGAAGGACAGCAAGGCTGATCTGGAACTGAAGAATTACTACTTCAACCGCGATTACCGC
The DNA here is from genome assembly GCF_021271205.1 of Pseudomonas uvaldensis. GTDB lineage: Bacteria > Pseudomonadota > Gammaproteobacteria > Pseudomonadales > Pseudomonadaceae > Aquipseudomonas > Aquipseudomonas uvaldensis. Next base: position 588,106 of record NZ_JAIWKS010000002.1, on the reverse strand, counting down.
GAGGATGCCGGGCAATCCAAACGCGAGGAATGGGCCCAGGGTTTCATCCTCAATCTGAAATCGGGCTTTACCGAGGGCACGGTGGGCTTCGGTGTCGACGCGGTGGGCATGCTGGGCCTGAAACTCGACTCCAGTCCTGATCGTTCGGGCACCGGCCTGTTGTCCCGGGACAACGATGCGACGCCGGGTAAGCCGAGCTATTCCAGGCGTGCCCATGACGAATACTCCAAGCTCGGCGTGACCGCGAAGATGCGCATGGCCAAGAGTGAACTGCGCAGTGGCTACCTGTTGCCGGACTTGCCAACGCTGCAGCCCAACACCAGCCGCCTGTTCCCACAGACGTTCCGTGGCACCCAGGTGACATCGGCGGACGTCGCCGGGTTGACCTTGATCGGTGGGCAGATCGACCAGACCCGGCAACGCGAGTCCACCGAATACCAAGACATGGGTTTGACCAGCCAGAACGGTGCCTACAAGAGCAGCGCCAAAAGTGATCAGTTTCGCTTTGCGGGAGGCGATTACAAACTCACGCCAAACATGACCGTGACGTATCACTTCGCTCAGTTGGAAGACATCTACCAGCAGCACTACGTGGGCCTGAAAAACAGCTTCGCGCTAGGGGGCGGTACGCTCAAGACCGACATCCGTTACTTCGACGCGGACAAGGCCGGCGCCGGTCTGGCGGGAAAGGTGGATAACCGGGCGTTGAGCACGCGGGCGGCGTACAGCTTCAAGGGGCACAGCATCGGTGGTGGCTATCAGGCGCAGTATGGAGAAACGCCGTTCACCTACGTCGATGGGACCAATACGTATCTGTTCTCCGAATACCAACTGAGCAACTTTTCTCAGACTAACGAGCGAGTCTGGCACGCACGGTATGACTTCGATTTTGCCACCCTGGGAGTTCCTGGCCTGACGTTCTCGACCCGCTGGGCCAAGGGCGACGACGCTGAGGTGAAAGGGTTTACGGGGGAGGGGCGTGAATGGGAGCGGGATATCGACCTGGGGTATGTGGTCCAGTCGGGCACGTTGAAAGGCGTTTCATTACGCTGGAGAAACGGGTTCAGCAAGGCGAACTACCTGCGTGACATGAATGAAAACCGACTGATCGTCGGTTACACCGTGGCGCTCTGGTAATGAACGTTTGCAAGTGGTGCTTGGCGGCAGTCGTCCCTCAAGGAGAGACGCTTTCACGGAGAAGGGCGTTGCGGCAGCGAAGTACTGCGCTACCCCTTGTTGCGCGCCACTCGCAACTTGCTGGCCACATCCAGGTGTCGATGCAGCAGCGTCGACGCCCATTCATTGTCGCCTTGTTCCAGGGCGTCGAGAATTGCCAGGTGTTCCCGACAGGAAACCCTGACCCGCTCCATGTTACTGACCGTATGGAACTCGGTCAGGCGCCGCAGGTGATTCTGTTGCTGGATCGCTTGCAGGATGTAGCCGTTGCCGGACGCCGCCGCCAGCAGTTCGTGAAACTCGGCGTTGTATTCGATGAAGCGTTGGCCGTCCACCTTGCCTTCCAGCAGTTCCATCTGCCGCTCGCGGCAACGACGGAACTGCTCTGGATTGATCTTGAATGTAGGTTCCAGCAGTCCCGCGGGTTCGAGCAGCATGCGAAAACGATAGCTTTCGAAGCGGGTCTGCGGACTGTTCAAGGTCGGCAGGAATTGCCAGCCATGGCCATGCTTGCGCTGCATCACACCTTCGTCGGACAGCCGCAACAGGCAGCGACGCAGCACGCTTTTACCAACACCGTAGCGGCGCAGCAGATCGCTCTCGGAAATGTGATCGGGCAGCGCCTGGTTCAAGCGGTCGTCAATCAGCCTCGTGTACAGCTGGTCCTCTTCGTTCTGCAACTTGCCGACCTGCTGCGCCAAGCCATCGTTGGCTTGCAGCGGTACGCGAAAGCCTTGCTGAGGCAATGGCTCGATGGCCTGTTGTTCGGCCAGGTACGACAACGCGCTGCGTATCGGCGAGCGCGACACCCCCAGGCGCTGAGCCAGCTCCACTTCCTTGAGGTGCATACCGGGCTGCAGGTCGCCGCTGGCGATAGCGGAAAGAATCTGGCCGGCGACTTTGGTCTGCAGCGAGGTCAGTGGGGGCATGGCGTGCGGTCGCTCCTTTGGCAGGGGAGGCAAGGATAACCGGAAACTGAATTATAGGGGGATCAAATACACCAGCGCCGAAGAAAACAAATCGTTATCTGCATTATTTGAAATACAAAAACATTATCGAGGATCCATCATGACGTACATTCCGCTGCCCAGAGCCTTGCCCCATGAGCGGGGCGTAGATCCGGCCGGGGTTATCGACTTCCTGCAAGCAGTCGCCGAAGCAGGTCTGGAGCTGCACAGCTTCATGCTCTATCGCCAGGGCGCGGTGGTGGTCGAGGCGTTCTGGAACCCTTATTCGGCGCGGCGCATGCATGTGCAACACTCAGCCACCAAGAGCTGGACGGCGACAGCCGTCGGCCTGTTGATCGATGATGGCCGCCTTGCGCTCGATGACAAGGTGGTCAGCTTTTTCCCCGAATCCTGTCCGCAGCCGATCAGTGCCAATCTTGCCGCCATGACCGTGGAGGACCTGCTGACCATGCGCACCGGCCACAAGCGCGGGATCTCTGGCGGCGACTGGCGCAACCTGCAAAGCAGCTGGGTCGAGGCCTTTCTCAACGAGCCCGTGGACGAGCCACCGGGCAATTCCTTCATCTACAGCAGTGCTTCCAGCTTCATGCTGTCGGCCATTGTCACTCAGGTCAGCGGGCAGACGGTGCATGCGCTTCTTCAGGAGCGCGTGCTGGACCACCTGGGGGTTGATCAGTTGACTTGGGACCTGGCACCGGGGGGCTTCAATTCAGGCGGCAATGGCTTGAGCTGCACCAGCGAGGATTCGTTGAAGTTCGGTGTGCTGCACTTGAACCAGGGGCAGTGGTACGGCCGGCAACTGCTGTCCGAACAATGGGTCGCCGAGGCCACGCGCAATCAGGTCGAGGACGTCTGGATGGGCGAGTTTGACGGCAAGCAGTACCTGCCACGGGACAAAAACAGCCCCAATAGCGCCCAGCGTGAAGGCTATGGATACCAATGGTGGATGACCGAGCGTGGTGGTTATTACGCTTCCGGGGTGTTCGGCCAGCAATGCATGGTCTTGCCGGACAAGGACACGGTGATTGTTTTTACGTGCGGTCTTCGCCTGGGAGAGAAGCGTCTGCACTCGGCCCTGTGGCAGCACCTGTATCCGGCGCTGGGACGCCATGCGGCCGATCCGCTGGCCGATCAGGCAAAACTTGACGCCCTCGTCGAAGGCCTGCATCTACCGACACTGCAAGACCTGAAAAGCCCCCCCCCCAACAGTGCCCTGCAAGGTCGTTTTGCCATGCAGCCAAACGAGGATGGCGTGCTGGAGATAGGGTTCGATTTTCAGAACGGGTACTGCGATTTCACCCTGGTGGATCACCGTGGCACGCATCACGTGCGCGCTGGCTTCGAGCGGCCGATCGAGACGCTCACCAGCGTAACGGGCAATTACTTGCACCACCAATATCAGCCAGAACAGGCCCCGGTGGTCGCCCAGGCTTGCTGGGGCCCCGAAGGCGAGCTGCTGATGGACTGGCGCTTCGTTGAAACCGCGTTCGGCGACCATGTCAGGTGCCAGGTGCACAACGGCAGCTTGTGCTTTGACCGGGGCGTGAACACCAACGCCGGCGCTTTGCATCGTCCAACCCTGTCTGGCGCGCGAATCCAGCCCTCCAAGGAGCACAACCAATGACATCGTCCTTCTGGGCACCCTTTACCGCGATGCGCCCATTCAACCGTCAGCCGATGCTGTTCGAGCGCGCCGCCGGCATGCATTACTTCACGACCGATGGCCGCGAGGTGCTCGATGCCATGGCTGGATTGTGGTGTGTCAACGCAGGCCACGGTCAGCCCCGGATCGTCGAAGCGATCCGCGAAGCGGCGGGGCGCCTGGACTTCGTCTCTTCGTTCAAGATGAGCCATCCGGCGGCGCTGACCCTGGCGGACCGCCTTGTCGGGATCGCTCCGTCCGGACTGGACAAGGTGTTCTTCACCAACTCTGGCTCCGAAGCCGTGGATACCGCGTTGAAGATCGCCCGAGCCTATCACCAGGCGCGTGGCGATTGTCGGCGCACCAAGCTGATCGGTCGAGCCAAGGGCTACCATGGCATGGGGTTCGGCGGGCTGTCGGTATCGGGCCTCGGTCGGCAGAAGCGCGATTTCGGCCCGTTGCTCGGTGATGTGGCTCACCTGCCGTTACCTTACGATGCGGGCTTGCGCTTCAGCCGCGGCCAGCCTGAGCAAGGCGCACATTACGCGGACGCTTTGTTGCAACTGCTGGAAGTCCATGACCCGGCCACGGTGGCAGCAGTGATCGTCGAGCCGGTAACCGGCTCCGGCGGCGTGTACGCGCCACCCCTGGGCTACCTGCAAAGGTTGCGGGAGATCTGTACCCGTCATGGTGTGCTGCTGATTTTCGACGAGGTTATCACCGGCTTTGGCCGTGTCGGCCAATCGTTCGCGGCGCAGACCTTTGGCGTGACACCGGACTTGATGACCCTGGCCAAGGGCCTGACCAACGGTGCAGTGCCCATGGGCGGTGTGCTCGTCAGTGGCGCAGTGTACGAAGCATTCATGCAAGGGCCGGAGCAGGCTATCGAGCTGATGCATGGTTATACCTATTCCGCCCACCCGCTGGCATGTGCCGCGGGCCTGGCAACACTGGATGTGCACGAAGATCAGGGCATCAATGCCCACGTCCAGCAGATCGCACCGGTCTGGCAGAGCGCGGCATTGGCTCTGCGTGACCACCCGCTGGTGCTGGATGTACGCGCTATCGGCCTGCTCTGCGCCGTGGAGCTCGATCCTCGTAGCGAGGCGTCTGGCGCACGAGCGGCGGAGGTGGCCCAGCGCTGTTTCGAGGCCGGTGTGCTGGTACGTGCTTCTGGAGAAAACATCGTGCTGTCGCCACCGCTCATCATTGACGAGGAGCAGATCAACCGGGTGTTCGACACCTTGTCCAAGGCGTTGGAGGCGACCCGATGAATCATCTGGATTTTTACATCGAGGGTGCTTGGGTCAGGCCCCAGGGTAACGACACCTTGCCGGTGATCGACCCGTCCACCGAGCGCACCATCGCCACCATCAGCCTCGGCACCGCGGCTGATCTTGACCGCGCCGTGGCGGCGGCTCGCCGCGCATTCGAGAGTTATGGGCAATGGTCTCGCGAACAGCGACTGGAACTGCTCAGGGCGATCATAGATGGGTATCGCCAGAACAGCGAAGCGTTGGCGCAGTGCGTGCATCAGGAGATGGGCGCGCCGCTGTCTCTGGCCCGAAGCGCCCACGTGCCGGCGGGCCTGGGCCACCTGCAGCTGGCTTATGAAGTTCTTGCGACCTATGAGTTCGACCGGTTCCATGGCAGCACCTTGATCACCCGTGAGCCCATCGGTGTATGCGGCTTGATCACGCCCTGGAACTGGCCGTTGAACCAGCTCACCTGCAAATTGGGGCCGGCGCTGGCAGCGGGGTGTTCCGTGGTTCTCAAGCCCAGTGAAAAGGCACCGCTGTCGGCCATGCTCCTGGCCGATATTCTTCATCGGGCCGGCGTGCCGAAGGGGGTATTTAACTTGGTCAACGGCGACGGACCGACCCTGGGGGATGGTATTGCGCGGCATGCTGGTATCGACATGGTTTCGTTCACCGGTTCCACCGGCGCAGGGATCGCCGTGGCGAAGGCTGCGGCAGATACCGTCAAGCGTGTGTGCCAGGAGCTGGGAGGCAAGTCGGCGAACCTGATTCTTGCCGATGCCGATATTGAAGCGGCAGTCCGTCATGGGGTCAGCAGTTGTTTTCGCAACAGTGGCCAGTCGTGCAATGCGCCGACGCGGATGCTCGTGCCTCGTACCATCCAGGCGCGGGCGATAGAGATTGCCCGGGAGGTGGCGGCCAACGTCTGCTTTGACGACAGCGATCCGACCACCGCCATGGGACCTCTGGCCAATCAGGCGCAGTTCGATCGGGTCCAAACGCTCCTGGCCGAGGTGCGAGGCCTACAGCCCGTGTGCGGTGGCCTGGGGCGCCCGGAGGGCATAACGACCGGGTTCTACGCCAGGCCGACGGTATTTGCGGACGTCCAACCCGACTTGCCCATCGCCAGGGAGGAAATATTCGGCCCTGTGTTGGTGATCATTCCTTACGACAGTGAAGAGCAAGCCCTCGCTATTGCCAATGACAGTCCCTACGGACTTTCGGGTTACGTGAGCGCCGGGACGCTGGAGCGTGCTCGCGCCGTGGCTCGACACCTGCGTACGGGCATGGTCCATCTCAACGGCAGCAAGGCTGACAATGGCGCACCGTTCGGCGGATACAAGCGGTCCGGTAATGGCCGGGAGTGGGGTGTGTGCGGGTTAGAAGAATACCTGGAGCACAAATCCATCTTTGGGCACCGAAACGGTGAAGCAGGCATGCAATTGGCGCAGGAGCGCCAGCCGGGTAAAGACTGACTGGTTTATGCCCTCGTCAAGATACAAGCGATGTTCAAGCGTCTGGCTGGCCTGTATCGCCGGCGAACATCGGCAAACGCTGCAACATCCAGTTCAGCAATTCCTGGGCAGGGGCCGCCAGCGGGCGTCCGGACTTGACCAGCAGCTTCGCTTCGACGCCTTGGAAAAGAGGGTGATCGACGGCCACGGCCGCGAGGCTGCCTTGGGCGATCTCCCGATAGGCCGCCACCTCGCCCAACAGCGAAGCAAACTGACCGCAAGCGACCAGGCGCTTGAGGGCGGCCAATGAATTGCTGACCAGCGCCGGACGGATCTGGATCTTCTCGGCATACTCGAGCATCTTCAACGCGTGACCGATACCGAAGGTCGTCGGCGTCAGCACCAGTTGGCAGTCGAGCAAGTCTGCGACGGTGGCCTTCGCTCCTGTCAATGCCAGCGGGTGGTCCGGGCGGACCAGCAGCATGACGGGCTGCCGGGATGTTGCCCGATCATCGATGTGAGCGTGAGCAGGAGGGTTGTAGGCCAAGCCGATATGCGCCCGATTTTCCGCGATCTCGTTGAGGACATCGTCCACGGGCAGTATGTCCAGCCGGATATCGAGCCTGGGGTACTGTTTGCAGAACGGTGCGAGTACATGGTCGACCAACGTGTCGACATAACCTTCGCTGATGACTACCCGCACGTGCCCCAGCTGCAGCCCCTTGATGGCCTGAAGCTGGTCTTCGAGCTTTTCCTGATGTGATCGATAGCCCCGCCAGAACTCCAGCAGGTGCGCGGCAGCCTCGGTGGGCTGGACGCCGCGGGCCTGACGTTCGAACAGGCGGGCGCCCAGTTCCTCTTCCAGCAATTTAATCTGACGGGTAATCACCGAAGGGGACGTGTTGATGCTGTCCGCCGCGCCACGGATCGATCCGTGGGTCAACACTTCATGAAAATACCGCAAGCGTTGCTGGTTGATTTCTCGCATCGGGCGTTTCTCCAGGGGCTTGGCGTTGCTCATAAAGCAACAGTACATGAACATAGTTGCTCTTGCTGCTGTTCATAGGATCGGCGCAACATCTTTGACAAAGCCGCTGGCTCGTTGCGAACCGGCCTTGAGTGCACCGAAGGTTGAACAGGTGCTTTGGTCTTCATACCCATCGTTCCGCAAGGAACCTTTTGCAGAGAGAGAACGCAGATGCTTCTACATCTATCGACCTGGGCTGAAATCGAAAAATTTCTCGAACGCAGCCGTACCGTCGTCATCCCGATCGGCTCCAACGAGCAACATGGGCCGACCGGGCTACTGGGTACGGACTGGATGTGTCCCGAGATCATCGCCCACCAGGCGCAGCAGACAGCGGACATCCTGGTGGCCCCGACTTTCAACACCGGCATGGCGCAGCATCACCTCGGTTTTGCGGGAACGATCTCGCTCAGGCCCTCGACCTTCATCGCTGCTATCGGTGACTGGACACGTTCCTTGGCTGCCCACGGGTTCGAGAAAATATTTTTTCTCAATGGCCATGGCGGCAACATTGCCTCGATTGAAGCGGCTTTCTCGGAGCTCTACGCCGAGGCGAGCTTCGCCCGTCGCCCGGCAGGTTTCGCCTTGAAACTGTGTAATTGGTGGGACCTGGAAGGCGTCAATGAGCTGGCCCGCGACCAGTTCCCGGAAGGTCATGGCATTCATGCAACGCCTTCGGAAATTGCCGTGACCCAGTGGGCCTATCCCCACGCCATCAAGTCGGCTGAGTACTCGCCAAAAATCGCCAATTGGGGCCCTATCCGCGAGGCTGCCGATTTCCGCGCTCGTCATCCGGACGGCCGAATGGGCTCGGATCCGGCGCAAGCGTCTGCGGAAAAAGGTCGGCAACTGGTGATGATGGCCGCACAAGGATTGGTGCAGGAGGTGCACGCTTTCAGCCGTGAGTCCATGCCGGGCTGAATCACGGCAAAGCCATCGAGCCGGGGCGACGCCTGGGCCTGCCAGGCGTTGGTGCTTCATTTCGGGGAATCCCGCAATCGGTCAGGTACGCCACGATGTGGAAGATCAATCACAGTTACATTGATGGAGCCTTCGTTCCCGTTCACGGGGATGAAACGGTGGAGTGCATCAACCCGGCGACCGAAGCGGTTATCGGTACGGTCACGCTGGCTGATCGTGATGACGCCAGACGTGCCATCGCGGCTGCCTCGCGTGCTCAAGCCTCGATGAGCCGCACCTCCAAAGCCGAGCGTATCGAGATGCTCAAACAGTTGCAGGCCGCCGTGCTGGCGAGCACGAATGAAATTCGCGATACCGCCATCGAGGAGTACGGCGCGCCGCTTGCCCGCGCCCAATGGGTCAGCCGTTACGCTTCGCAATCCTTTGCCAATACGGCGCAGGTGCTGGAGCATTACGAGCTCCTTCGCTCGGTCGGTGACGCGACCGTGGTAATGGAGCCAGTGGGGGTATCGGCGCTGTTTGCTCCCTGGAACAGCACCGCCGGCACTATATGCAGCAAGCTGGCCTCGGCCATCGCCGCCGGTTGTGCCTCGGTGATCAAACCGAGCGAGTTGAGTCCCTTGCAAACCGGGGTGCTCGCCCAGGCGTTGCACCGCGCAGGTTTGCCTGAAGGCGTTTTCAACATTCTGTTGGGACGCGGCAGCGATGTCGGTGACGAAATCAGCACCCATCCTCAGGTCACGAAGATTTCATTCACCGGCTCCACCGCCACCGGGAAACTGATTGCCCGCGCCGGTATCGAGACCATGAAGCGAGTGAGTCTGTCGCTGACGGGGAAGTCGGCGTCCATCGTGCTCGACGACGCCGATCTCGATACGGCTATTGCGCAGGCATTGAATGCGGCGTTCATGAACAACGGCCAGGCCTGCGTCGCCGGCACGCGGTTGCTGGTGCCGCGCACGCAGGCCAAGCACATCATCGACCGTGTGAAGAACCTGGTCGGGGCAATGGTCGTGGGCAATCCACGGAACCCGGCCACCGTCATCGGGCCGCTGGTCAACAAGGCCCAATTCGACCGTGTCCAACACTATATCCGCCGCGGACTGGCGCAAGGCGCCACGCTGATCGCCGGCGGGGAAGGCCGGCCGATAGGCCTGGACACGGGCTATTTCGTCAGGCCCACGGTCTTTGCCGACGTCAACAATGACATGGACATCGCGCAGGAGGAAATTTTTGGCCCGGTGCTATCGATCATCCCGTATGACTCGCAAGAACAGGCTATCGAAATCGCCAACGCCAGCCCCTATGGGCTGCAGGCCTACGTCTTTTCCCGACAACCGCAGCGCGCCCGGCACCTGGCGACGAGGCTGCAGGCCGGCTCGGTATTGATTAACAGAATCACGCCGGAGCTGCTTGCCCCATTTGGCGGGGTCAAGCAGTCCGGCGTCGGACGGGAGTTCGGGGTTCATGGCCTGGAGGCCTTTCTTGAGGCGAAGAGTATTGTGGTGGATCAGGACGAGCCGGGTGAATAACGTGAGCGCGCTTGGCCATATCTGGCCGGGTAGGTGCGTGGACTCGATCTGCACACGAAAGCCGCGACCGAGGCTTCATTGCGGCCACTGCTCCAGCAGAATCGAAACGAATTTCTCGGCGGCAGGAGACAAAGACGCGCCGCGTCGATAGACCAGCCCCAGTGATCGGTTTACCACCGGCTCGATCAGCGGCACGCTGACCAGCGTCGGATGGTCACCGGCGGGCATCGCCAGGCTGGGCATTGCCGAGACGCCGAGACCGGCCTCGACTAACCCCAGTGACGTAGACAGGTGTTGTACCTCGTAGAACCACTGGGGACGCCAGCTCAAGCCCGACAAGGCATGATCGAGCAGCATGCGGTTGCCGCTCAGGCGACCCACCCCGATCAGCCGATAATCGCTCAACTCCGACCAGGTAACGGCGCTGCGTCCAGCCAATTCATGGTCGCGTCGGCAGGCCAGGACAAAGGGTTCATTGACCAGCGGCACGAATTCAATGTCCGGATGCTGTCCGCTCATCATATTGATGCCGAAGTCGGCTTCGCCTCGCAGTACCGCTTCCAGTCCTTCGTTGGCGCTGAGGTCGAGCAGGCGTATGCGGATTTTCGGATAGCGCTCGTTGTAGAGGCGGATCACCGAAGGCAGGAAGTAGAAGGCGGCCGTGGGAATGCAAGCCAGTGTCACTCGACCGATCTGCCGCTCCGCCAACTCGCGGATGTTGAGAATCGAATCGTCGAAATCATCCAGCAAGCGCCGCGCCTTGGGCAGGAAATCGCGTCCGACGCTGGTCAAGCTGACCTTGCGAGTCGTGCGGTCGAGCAGTGCCGTGCCCAGACCCTCTTCGAGTTTTTTCATCCGCCGGCTCAACGCCGGCTGCGACAGGTGCAGTGCATCGGCGGCTTCGTGAAAACTGCCCAGTTCGGCGATTTTAACGAAAGACCGTATGTCTTGAAGCTCATATTCCATATTGAATTCCACAAGAAAGGCGATGTGTGGTGTGCGTCATCCTACGGAAATTCATTCGTCAAACGCAATAAACTCGCTGATTTTTGCATTGGAAACACTTTTGAAACCCTGCCACTCTTGCCTCCAGAACATCAATTATCCAGATTGATCAACAAGAGTTAGTGTTCATGCAACGAATTCCTTGTGTATTGATGCGCGGTGGCACCTCCAAAGGGCCGGTGTTTCTCGCTTGGGATCTGCCGACTTCCGTCGTCGCCCGTGATGAGTTGTTGCTCGATCTGATGGGGTCCGGCCATGAGCTGGAAATCGACGGTATCGGGGGTGGCAGCCCCCAAACCAGCAAGGTGGCGATCGTCAGCCCTTCACTGCACCCTGAGGCGGATGTGGATTACTTGTTCGTCCAGGTGATGGTTTCTCAACGTCGGGTCGATACGGCTCCCAACTGCGGGAATATGCTCTGCGCAGTAGGTCCATTCGCCATCGAGCAGGGCCTGGTCAAGGCTGGTGGCGACCTGACGCAGGTGCGTATTCGCAACCTCAATACCGGTACCTTTGTCATTTCCGAGGTGCAAACCCCCGGGGGCAAGGTCAGCTATGAAGGCGACACGGCCATCGATGGCGTGCCGGGCACTGCCGCGCCGGTGCAATTGACCTTCCTGGATGCCGCCGGCAGCAAGACGGGGAAACTGTTCCCTACCGGGCAAGCGCTGGACTTGATCGACGGTGTCGCAGTGACCTGCATCGATATGGCGATGCCCATGGTGATCGTCGAAGCCGGCCAGCTGGGCAAGCGCGGCGACGAAAGCCCCGCGGAACTGGATGCCGATCAAGCCTTTCTGCAGCGCCTGGAATCCCTGCGGCTCAAGGCCGGCCTGGCGATGGGCCTGGGGGACGTCAGCGACAAGGTGATTCCCAAGCCGGTGCTGGTAGCCCCGGCCAAATCGGGCGGCACGCTCCAGGTGCGCTATTTCATGCCCCACAACTGTCATCGCGCGTTGGCAATTACGGGCTCCATCGGAATCGCCACGGCCTGTGTGACTGAAGGCAGCGTGGCCGCTCAACTGCTCGGCGGAGTCCGCGAGCCACGCTTGCAGCGGGTTCGCATCGAGCACCCCAGCGGAGGGATCGATGTGGTTTTGTCCTACGTCGGCGACAAAGGAGAGACTATCCGTGCCTCGGTGGTGCGCACCGCACGTCGGCTCTTTTCAGGTTTCGTCTACGCCAAGGCTTCCCACCGACTGGCCGGCTAGCCGGGCAATTGGCAAAACTCGACATCACGACGTCACGACATCAATCATTCTGCCAGGCACATATGGATCGTGTTGCCTGGCGGGTTGGGAGTCGTACGCCTGGGTGTTGGCAACACTACTGATAACAACAAGAGATCCGACCTATGCTCGCTTTACTTGGCTTGTCCATGGTGGTGGCCTTTACCTTCCTGATCATGACTAAACGGCTGTCGCCGATCGTGGCCTTGACGCTCGTGCCCATCGTTTTTGCGGTCATCGGTGGGTTCGGCGGGACCACCGGCAAAATGATGCTGGACGGCTTGAAAATGGTAGCGCCCTCGGCCGCGTTGCTATTGTTCGCGATCTTGTTTTTCGGGCTGATGATCGATGCCGGGCTATTCGATCCGTTGATCCGCAAGATCCTCAAGCGAGTCAATGGCGACCCGATGAAAATCGCCGTAGGCACCGCCTTGTTGTCGCTGCTGGTGGCACTGGACGGTGACGGCACCACGACTTACATGATCACCTGCGCCGCCATGTTGCCGCTGTACAAGCGTATCGGCATGAACCCCATGATCCTGGCGACGGTCGCCATGCTGTCCCTGAGCATCATGAGCGGCATGACGCCCTGGGGCGGCCCGGCAACCCGCGCGATCGCCGCGCTGGGCCTGGATGCCGGCGAATATTTCGTGCCCTTGCTGCCCACCATGATCGGTGGAGCGATGTGGGTCGTTTTCACGGCGTTTCTGCTGGGCCGTGCCGAGCGCAAGCGCATTGGCAATGTTCAGCTGCAGAGCGGGGGTGGGGATTGCTATATCAAGGCAATTATCGAGGACACCCCGTACAAGCGCCCGAAATTGGCCTACGTCAATCTGCTGCTGGTGATCGCAGTCATGGTTGCGTTGGTCATGGGGGTCATGCACTCGGCCATTCTGTTCCTGATCGGTTTCGTCCTGGCGCTGATGATCAACTATCCCCAACTGGACCTTCAGAAGGAGCGCATTCTGGCCCATTCGGGCAACGCAATGACCGTCGTTCTGCTGGTCTTTGCGGCCGGTATTTTCGCTGGCATCTTCTCCGGAACGAAAATGGTCGATGCGCTGGCGCAGACCCTGGTGGACTGGATTCCGCCTTCATGGGGGCACCTGTTCCCGTTGGTGGTTGCCATTACCAGCATGCCGCTGACTTTCGTGCTGTCCAACGATGCCTACTACTTTGGCGTGGTGCCTATCCTGGCGAATGCCGCGGCGGCCTATGGGATTGATCCGGTGGAAATCGCACGGGCCTCGATTCTCGGCCAGCCCGTGCATCTGATGAGCCCGCTGGTGGCCTCGACCTTGTTGCTGGTGGGCATGGTCGATCGCGACCTTGGCGACTTCCAGAAGGCCACCGTCAAGTGGGCCGTGCTCACGTCCCTGGTGATTACCGCGCTGGCCTTGCTGACCGGAGCGTTGACGCTCTTTTCCTGAAAAATCAGTTGGTTGAATTTTCTGCCTGACACGCCTCGCAACCGAGGGGTGCGCCGGCCTGCGCGCCGAATAACAACAACGAGAATCTTGATATGAATACCGTCCTGACCCGTGGGGCTTTATTTCCAATGCTAGGCCTGTTGCCGCTGGCCATGGCCAATGCAGAAGGCTTCATCGACGACAGCAAGCTCAAGCTGCAACTGCGCAATGTCTACTTCAATGAAAACTTTCGCGACGAGCACGGAATGAGCGCACGAGCGGCAAGATCCGCAAAGAGCGAGCGCACCGAGTGGGCCCAAGGGTTCCTGTTGGATTACCAATCGGGCTTTACGCCAGGCACGGTTGGCTTTGGCGTCGATGCCCTGGGCCTGCTCGGTGTCAGGCTCGATTCCGGCCGCGGCCGCAGTGGCACAGGCCTGCTGCCGGTACATGACGATGGCCGGGCTGCCGATGAGTTTGCCAGCGCGGGCATGACCGCCAAGGCCAGGGTGGCCAAGACCACGGTCAAATATGGCACCTTGCTGCCCAAGAACCCGCTATTGATCTACAACGATGCGCGGCTGATGCCCCAGACCTATCAGGGCATGCAAGTCAGCAGCACCGATATCGACAATCTCGCGCTCACCGGTGGGCATCTAGAGCGGTTCAAACTCAGGGATTCCAGCGACAGCATGCCAATCGTGCCCGACGGTTACAGTGGCGATCAGTCCGGCAACTTCAGCTACGCCGGCGCCGATTACAAGCTGACGAAGAACATTCGCTTGAGCTATTTCTACGGTGAGCTTGAGAATTTCTATCGGCAGAATTTCGCTGGCATCCAGCACGAGCTGCCGCTGGGCGCCGGGCTGTTGACCAGTGACCTGCGCTATTTCAACAGTGTCGATTCAGGGTCGGCCTATGCCGGCAGGATCGATAACGACATGTTCAGCGGCCTGCTGTCCTACGCCGTTGTCGGCCATACGTTCAGCGCGGGTTATCAGAAGCTCAGCGGCGAGGCCGGCTTGCCGTATATCAGCGGCGCCACGGTCTATTCCTTCAGCAACGTGGGTATCGGCAAGTTTATCGAGGAAGACGAGAAGACCTGGATGCTCGGCTATGGTTACGATTTTTCGCGTCTCGGTGTGCCGGGCCTGACATTTTCCACCCGCTACCTCAGTGGTGACGATGGCAAGTCCCAGAGCACCGTGAAGGAATGGGAACGTGATGCCGAAGTCGCTTATGTCGTGCAGCAAGGTACGTTGAAGGGACTGGGCGTGAAGCTGCGTAACTATGTCTACCGCTCGGATTTTTCACGGGGACGTGACAGCAATCGCATCTACCTGACGTATGACGTTGCGCTTTGGTAGAACACCGATCCGGCCATGATGAGGCGCAATCCATCCGGCAAGGGTCACGACGCGGGAACGTCTACCTCGACACAGCCTCTGAGAGTAATGCAGGGCGAACCTCTCGCCCGTTCACGCTCGGAGGCTGGGTTCACATGAAAATCCTGATGGTCCTTACATCTCACGATCAGTTGGGCGACACCGGCAAGAAAACCGGTTTCTGGCTGGAAGAATTTGCCGCGCCTTACTATGTGTTCGTCGACGCCAACGCTGCGGTCACCATTGCCTCCCCCAAGGGCGGGCAACCGCCGCTGGACCCCAAGAGCAGCGAGGAGGACGCCCAGACCGATGCAACCCGTCGTTTTGTCGCGGACACTCGGGCCCAGGCAGCATTGGCCAACACAGTGCCGCTGGGGGAAATCGACCCCTATGACTTCGATGCGGTGTTCTATCCCGGCGGACACGGCCCGCTATGGGACCTGGCCGAGGACACCGACTCCAAGACCCTCATCGAAGCCTTCTATGCCGCGAACAAACCCATCGCGGCGGTCTGCCATGCGCCGGGGGTGTTCAAGAACGTCAACGCGCCGGATGGCCAGCCCGTGGTGAAGGGCAAGAAAGTGACCGGGTTCACTAACTCCGAGGAGGAGGCGGTGGGACTGACGCAGGTGGTGCCGTTCCTGGTGGAAGACATGCTCAAGGCCAAGGGAGGCGAGTATTCCAAGGCCGGGGACTGGGCGAGTTATGTGGTCGAGGATGGGCACCTGATCACCGGGCAGAATCCCGCATCGTCGCAAGCCGCCGCCGAAGCGTTGCTCAAGCGGCTGAGGCAGGAACAGAAGGCCTGAGTCATGAGCGTCCCGATTATCGTCGGGCTGGCGCTCCATGCCTCGGACGACTGAACCTGAATACAAGGAGAACACGTCATGTCACTTGATCCTGTCTTGTTCATGGGCGGTTCCGGCGCCATTGGTCACCAAACCGCCCGGGCATTGCGTGCCGCCTGTCCGGACGTACCTCTGTTGATTGGCGGCCGTGACCTGGCCAAGGCCCAGCAGGCCGCTGAGCGAATGGGTAAGGCGCAAGGCGTGGTGATTGATCCCCACGCAGACGACCTGGGTCTCGGCGCGCGCCCGGTCAGCGCCGTCGCGATTTTCTATATGGACCACGCCCTGGCCGGATTGCGTTATGCGCAAAAGCGCGGGGTACCGTACCTCAGCATTTCATCCGGCATCTTTGAGATCGCGCCGGAGATCGCGACGTACATGCATACGCCTGACGCCTCGCCCATTGTCCTGGGCTACGAATGGATGGCCGGCGCGACGACGGTGTCGACACTGAGCATTGCCGCAACATTCAGCCGGGTACACGCGATCAGCATCAACGCTCTGGTCGATGAACAGGACACCGGTGGGCCAACGGTTGCCGCCGATTTCGAACACTTGAACAAGATGCTGCCCGCTGCGCTGACACGACGCGACGGTGCGTATATCTGGCGCGAAGGCGAGGATTCGAAGGTCCGATTCAACGCAGTGGATGGCACGCAAATCCAGGCCTCCGGCTTCTCGTCCATCGATGTCGTCGGCCTGGCTGCGGCCACCGGCGCGCCCAACGTCCAGTTCAACATGGCCACCGGGGTGAGCTCGACTCGACGCCAGGGCAAACCCATGTCGACCGAGATCATCATCGAACTCGATGGTGAAGGCCTGAAGGGGGGACCGCTGCACACGCGCCATGCCATCATTCACCCGGCCGGCGCCGCGCCACTGACTGGCCTCAGCGTGGCAATGACTCTCGAACGCCTGCTCGGCTTGGATGGTCAGCCGCCGACGCCGCCGGGACTCTACTTCCCTTACCAGATACTGGACGCCACGGGGTTTTTGAAACGTCTGGAAGAAGAGGGCGGTGAGTTACGCAGGCTTTAGGTGTCAGCCTGAATTCGCGGGACTGTGGGATGGCTGAATGACCTGGCGATACGCCCGAGGGTCGGATGGCAGACTACCCGCTGTTATCAGCGCGGTTTGCAATCCGTCGACCCGCCATGAAACACAGCGTCCCGCCCAGCGCTGTCAGTAGGCTGAGGGCATAAAACATCGTTGGCGCCGGGGTGTGCAAGAGCAGGAAGCCGCAGATGACCGGGCTCAACGCACCGCCGAGGGCCGCGAGGTTCTGCGCGCCGTAGTAGCTGCCACGCAGGTCCTCCGGGGCCAGGGTGTCGACGAACAGGAATTCCGCCGGGTAGATGATCATTTCGCCCAGGGTGAAGATGAACATCGCCACGCACCAGCCCACCCAGCCATCGGCCAGGCTGAAACCGATCAGACCGAGGATGAACAGGCTGGTGCCACCGGCGATCCAGTAGCGCAGCTGTTCGCGCTTGAGGAAACGGCCGATCTGGTATTGCAGCAGGATCACGCTGACGGCGTTGCAGGCAAGCAGGGCGGCCATGGTTTGCAGGGCGCGCTGGGATTCATTCGTCACCAGCAGGTATTGCGACAGGTACAGGGTGAATCGACCGTGGACCACCGTGCTGAACAGGCAACCGCAGGTGAACATGATCAGGGTGCGGTCGTTCTTGAGGGTGCGGAGGGTTCTCATGAAACTCGGCGGTTGCCCGATGACGGGCACCGGGGCGGCGTCTTTCGGGATGGCGCTCATCAGGAAAATACTGAGGAACGCGATGCCTCCCGCGATCAGAAACGGGGCTGTGGGATAGACCCCGGCGATCACCACTCCGATCATCGGGCCGGTGGCGTAGCCGATGTTGGTCAACGTGTAGCGCAGGGAAAATGCCTTGGCCCGCTGGCCCACCGGCAGTTGCTCGCTGAGAATCGCCTTGGAGCCAATCAGGAACAGCGCCGAAGCGGTTTCGGTGACGACCAGGATTGCAGTGGTCAGGTAAAGGTTCTCGGCGAACGTCAGTAACACGAAACCGACGGCACTGGAGAGCATGGCCACGATCAGCAACTGGCGTTTTTCAAGGCGGTCGATGACGTAGCCGCCGTACAGCGCCAGCAGGGTGGCGATGAACACCGCAATACCCAACAGTAGCCCCACGTCCTGTTGGTTGAGGCCGAGTTTGGTGCTCAGAAACAGCGTGAGCAAGGGACTGGTGATAGCGCGGCTGACGACGATGGTCAGCGAGCAGATCATCAAGCGACGGATGACAAGGGAATAGCTGCGCACGTGGGTCAAATGTCCTTATTTCGATACTGTTGGGTTCGAGGGGGCACAGTCACCGTGGGGGTTACACGCCCCGGGTCCGATAATGGCGCTCGTACACGGCCGCCGGATGGTCGTCCGTCACCGCGGCCGCCGTGGTCGCCCACCATCGTGCAACGTCATCCGCCGTGGCGATCCACACATCGGGATGCTGCCGGATGCCATGAAGCAAATCACGCAGTACGCCGATGCGCCCCGGCGTGGCAATGATTTCCGGGTGCAGCCGCAGCACATAGCAGAGGCCGAATCGGCGGAACCCGGCGAAGTCCATCTGCAGGTTGCCCAGGGTATGACTGTATGAAGCGATCCGAGATTGTCCGGGCGGCACCGCGGGGCTGAGGTTGAAGGCGAAGTAGGGTTCGTCTTCGAGTTCGTAGTGCAAGGGCAACTCGATGACCTCGGGTGCGGTCGGATGCGCGAAGGGGAGGTCGTCGCCACGCCACGACGAAGACCAGCGGATACTCTGTCCGTGCAACGCCTGGACCAAACCCGGCGCGCCATTCCCCGCGGGAATCCTGAAACCTGTCGGGCGCGTGCCGGTCAGTCGGGTCAACGCTTCGCAGCCCTTGGCGATGTCGGCCACCTGCTCGGCAAGTGTCAGATTGTCGTAGTTTTGGTGGCGATAACCGGCGCAGGCAATCTCATGTCCACCGGCCTGGATCGCCTGGATGTGCCCGGGGTTTTCTTCGCCGACGATGCCGGGAATGCACCAGGTGCCGGGAACTCCCAGTTCGGCAAGCAGGCCGAGCAGACGTTCCACGCCTCGTTGACTGCCGTAGCGCCAGACCGACAGGGTCTTGTCCCGTCCGGCCACTTCCGGGGCTTGGGTGAGGATGCCGTGGATGTCGTTGTAATCGACGGTCACCACCACCGCGCAACGGTAGCCGTCGGGCCAGACACTGGAATCAGCCATGGTGATGTTCCTTGAGCCACCAATGGGCGACATCTCGGCAGGTGGCGAACCACACGTCATCGCGCTGACGCATGTGTTCGAAGAGTTTTTCCAGCAGCAGGATGCGTCCCGGTTTGCCGGTGATCTTGGGGTGGAAAAGGGTTGTCAGGCACAGGCCTTCGTCCATGGCACCGTCATACTCGCGACACCAGTTGTCCAGCGTCAGCTCGTAACTGGCGGTGCGGTCCAGCCCCGAAGGAAAGTCCGGGCCTCGGGTGTAAGCGAGGGAGGCGTAGTCGTCCATTTCCCAGCGGCCGGGGATTTCCACCAAGGGGACGTCAAGTCCCGGGACATCGACCAGATAGGGACGGTCATCGCCGCGCATGCTGCTGGAATAGATCACGCCGGCCTCGGCCAACATCGCCGGGGTTTCGGCGCGCCAGTCACCGGACGGTGTGCGAAAACCTTCCGCGCGGATGTTCAGGTACTTGTCAAACACCTCGCGGGATTTGTTCATCACCGCCTTCTGTTGGTCCAGTGTCAGGGCGTAGAAGGACTCGTGCCGGTAGCCGTGGTAAGCCACTTCATGCCCGCGCTCGATGATCGCCTGGCACTGCCTGGGCCAGTTTTCCACGACCCAGGCCGGGACAAAGAAAGTCGTCGGGATCTGGAAGTCGTCGAGCAGGTCGAGCAGCCGTGGCAGCGCACGATAAGGGCCGTAGCCACCGAAGCCGAAGTATTCGGGTTTGTGCCAGATAGAGCCGTTGAGCATCGCATCGCCGGTCGGGCCGTCGAGGTCGAAAGCCAGGGCGAGGCAGGCTTTGTGTTCATCGGGCCAAGTGGGGGAAGACATCTTTGTGCTCCAGCAATCAATAAGTCATCGCCACACGTTCCAATTGTGGGAGCGAGCCTGCTCGCGATAGCGGTGGGCTAGGCAATCCAGTAGCGACTGATCGGACGCCATCGCGAGCAGGCTGCTCCCACAGGGGGGGACGGACCCTGGTCATTTACCGGCGTTGATGGTCACGGTCTTGATCGCGCCCAATTCAAGGTCCCACTTCTTCAGGATCGCCTGGTAGCTGCCGTCATCGACCATCCCTTGCAGGGCGACCTTGACCGCCTCGCTCAGCTCGGGCTTTTTCTTGCTTACGCCCAGGCCGGTGAACTGTACGGAAATCGGCTGGCCGACGGTCTTGTACATGTCCTTTTCCTGGGTCTTGAGGTAGGACAGGGTCTCGCTGCCCTGCATCGCCGCGTCGATCCGGCTCTGGCGCAGTTGCGCACGGGCGTCAGCCGAGCCTTCGGTGCCGATCACGACGATGGCCGGTTTGCCGGCCGCTTCACAATTGGCCTTGCTGAACTCGGCGATTTCCGCCGGGAAGGTGGTTCGGCGACTGGTGCCGACTTTCTTGCCGCACAGGTCGGTGGCTTCATTGGTGTCCTTGTTTTTCTGCAAGGTGTAGAACTGCGGGCCGCTGGTGAAGTAGTCGACGAAGGTCACGCTGGCCTGACGCTCGGCGGTATCGGTCATGCCCGACAGCACCATGTCCACCCGGTCGGTGGTCAAGGCATTGATCATCTGTTCGAAGCCGGTTTCCTGCCATTTGACCTTGACCCCCAGACGTTCGCCCAGGGCATTGCCCAGGTCATAGTCAAAGCCGGTCAGGGTGTTGGTGGCCGGGTCCTTGAAATCCATCGGCGGGTAGTTCGGCATGATCGCCACGACGATCTCGCCCTTGTCCTTGATGCTTGCTGGTAAATCGGCGGCGAAGCTGACGCTGGAAGCCATCAGGCCGGCGAGTACTGCTGGGATAACGAAGTTCTTCATGGTCGTTCTCTTATGTGTGTTGTGACGCCAGATGGCGTTCAGGTTCGAACGGCAGATATGAAGCTTTGGGTGCGCGGGTTTTGTGGACTTATCAGTATTTCTTCGGGGCTTCCAGCCTCCACGATCTGCCCGCCGTCCATGAACACCATGCGGTTGGAAACTTCGCGAGCGAAGCCCAGTTCATGGGTGACGACGATCATGGTCATGCCGGTCTGCGCCAGATCGCGCATGACCGACAGCACCTCACCGACCAGTTCCGGGTCGAGTGCCGAAGTGGGTTCATCGAACAGCATCAGCTTGGGTCGCATGGCCAGGGCACGAGCGATGGCTACTCGTTGTTGCTGGCCGCCCGACAGTTCGATCGGGTAGCTGTTGCGTTTGTCGGCCAGACCAACGCGGGCCAGCAGTTCCAATGCTTCATCGTGCGCTTCCTTGGGCGAACGCTTGAGCACCTGGCAGGGGCCTTCGATGATGTTTTGCAGCACGGTCATGTGCGGGAACAGGTTGAAGCGCTGGAACACCATGCCGGTGGCCAGGCGTTGCCGGGCGATCTGCGTCTCGTTGAGCTCATGGAGTTTGTTGCCGACAATGCGGTAACCCACCAGTTCGCCGTCGACCCACAGGCCACCCTTGTCGATTTTTTCCAGTTGGTTGATGCAGCGCAGCAACGTGCTCTTGCCCGAGCCCGACGGACCGATGATGCACAGTACTTCGCCTTGTTCGACTTCTATGTTGATGTCGTTGAGGGCGTGGTACTGGTCATAGAATTTGTTCAGGCTCACGGCCTTGACGATGCTTCTCATGTCGCTTTCCTCACGAACGCTTGCCGGCGCCGCGAGCGAAGCGGCGCTCCAGGCGGCTTTGACCAAAGGACAGCACCGTGACCGCGGCCAGGTACCAGATACCCGCGACGATCAGCAACTCCATGACCCGGGCGTTGGCGTAGTAGATGTTCTGGGCGTTGTAGAGCAGTTCCGAATAATGGATGACGCTTGCCAGGGAGGTCATTTTCACCATGCCGATGAATTCGTTACCGACCGGTGGGATGATGATTCGCATGGCCTGGGGCAGGATGATCCGGCGCAGGGCCTGCAAGCGCGGCATGCCGATGGACTTGGCGGCTTCGTACTGGCCGGTGTCCACGGACAACAGGCCGGCGCGCACCACCTCGGCGGTGTAGGCGCCCTGGTTGATGCTCAGTCCGAGCAGCGCGGCCACGAACGGCGTCATCAGGTTCACGGTGTCCATTTCGAACACACCGGGGATGCCGATGGTGGGGAAGATCAACGCCAGGTTGAACCACAACAGCAATTGCAGGATCAGCGGCGTACCGCGGAACAGCCAGGTGTAGGTCAACGCCACGTAGCGCAGGATCGGGTTGGCCGACATGCGCATGATCGCCGTGATCACCCCGAACACAATCCCCAGCGCCATTGCCAGCACGGCCATGACGATGGTGTTGAACAAGCCCCACAGAATGGCCTGGGAGGTGAGGAACTGGCCGATGTACGACCATTCAATCTTGCCCTCGGCGAAGGCCCGCGCCAGGCCCAGCAGGGCTATGACGATGACTGTGGCAAAGAAAATCCGCCCGTAGTAGCGCCGTGGCACATGCTGGTACTGGGTGATGTCGAACTGGTTTTCCGCCAGTTTGCGCTCCGCCTGGAGTTGTTCTGCCTGGGTCTGGCCCATGTGGGTTCTCCGTACTCTTTATTTCGGGTCAAACACTTGGCCCGCAGGGGTGTTTGATTCAGAGGCGAAAACCCTGGTAGTCCTCGGTCCATGCCTGCTGTGCGACGAGGGCGGTTTTCAAGCGAGCGATCTGCTCGCGCACCCGCTGCGGCGCGGTGCCACCCGGGCCACTGCGAGCCGCAATGGCCGCTTCCAGAGTCAGGCTTTCGCGCACTTCCGGGGTCAGTCGCGGATCGATCTCGGCCAACAGTGTCGGGGACGCCTCCCACAATTCAATGTCATGTTTCTCACAGGCCTGGACCAGGGCACCGGTGATTTCGTGGGCCTGCTTGAAGGGCACGCCGCGCATGGCCAGCCAGTCGGCGACTTCGGTGGCCAATGTGAAGCCCAGCGGCGCCTGACGCCGTAGCTCGTCGACATTGACCTGCAGGGTGGCAACCATTCCGGCCATGGCGGGCAATACCAGCAACAGGGTGTCGACGCTGTCGAGCACACCGTTTTTGTCTTCGCTCAAGTCGCGGTTGTAAGACAGCGGCAGGGATTTGAGGGTGGACAGCAAACCCGTCAGGTTGCCGATCAAGCGACCTGCCTTGCCTCGGGCCAGTTCGGCAATGTCCGGATTCTTTTTCTGCGGCATGATCGAACTGCCGGTGGCGTAGGCATCGTCCAGCGTGACCCAGCGAAACTGCCGCGAGGACCACAGGCAAAACTCCTCAGCGAGGCGGGAAATGTTGATCCCGAGCATGCTGGCGATAAACAGGAATTCGGCGACATGGTCGCGGCTGGCTACGGCGTCGATGGAGTTTTCGCACACGCCGCTGTAGCCCATTTCCCTGGCCGAGTGCTCGGGCTGGCGAGCGATGGCGGAACCGGCCATGGCGGCGGCGCCCAGTGGCGAAAGCGAGGTGCGCGCATCCCAATCCATCAGGCGCTGCACGTCGCGCAGCATCGCTTGGGCGTGGGCCAGCAGGTGATGGGCGAATACGATTGGTTGCGCCTGCTGCAGGTGGGTGAAACCGGGGCAGATGCTCTCGACGTGCTGTTCGGCCTGGCTCACAAGAGCCTGTTGCAAAGCCAGTACTTCGGCAGCCAGGGTGCGGACGTGATCGCGCAGGAACAGGCGCAGGTCGTTGGCAGTCTGGTCGTTGCGCGAGCGTCCGGCACGCAGCTTGCCGCCCAAGGCGCCGAGACGCTCGGTCAGCAGGCGTTCGATGAAGGTATGGACGTCTTCGTCATCCAGGGTCGGAGCGATGCGGCCGGCGCGAAAGTCGGCGCCGATCCGGTCCAGGGCGTCGAGCATCGTCCGGGTTTCTTCTTCGCTCAGCAGACCGGCACGCTGCAGCTCTCCGGCGTGGGCCCTGGACCCGGCAAGGTCGTAAGGGGTCAGGCGGAAATAACGTTCTGGGCAACGGGACAGGGCCGCCAAGGCTTCGGACGGGCCGCTCTTGAAAC
The DNA here is from genome assembly GCF_021271205.1 of Pseudomonas uvaldensis. Taxonomy (GTDB): domain Bacteria; phylum Pseudomonadota; class Gammaproteobacteria; order Pseudomonadales; family Pseudomonadaceae; genus Aquipseudomonas; species Aquipseudomonas uvaldensis. Next base: position 564,052 of record NZ_JAIWKS010000002.1, on the reverse strand, counting down.
GCGCTCCCCAGAGACGATCAGTGGTTTGGGACATCGGTTTTTCCTCATCGGTAAAGCGAACCTGAAGCGTTCTGCCAGGCCCCGAACATCCGCCGTGGACGGTGTAAATCCATCCGGCGTGGCTCGGCTTATTTGTTCATCGGGGGCAGGGGGACAAGCGCAGTTTCGAAGTGGAAAGGGCTGATCGAAGTGTCAGCTTTTAACAGCGGAAAATCAGCGAGTTGGCACTCGGGTGCGAAATGTCTTAGCGGTTGCCAAGCCTGGTTTTCTGTGATCATTATTATTAGCCAGCGTTGTTTTTGTTGTTGGACACAGAGTGTTGAATAGGGCGCCAGAGGTAAATAAGCATTATGGAAACCCCACTTTCCAATTCCGGAAACCCGCCGCCCAAACCGCCGCACCGAGCGCCGTTGGCGCTCAGCGGCCTGGACTTCAAACTGCTGAAAGTGTTCAAGGCGGTGGTCGAGGCAGGTGGTTTCAGCGCCGCCCAGAATGAGCTCAACGTGGGGCTGGCAGCGATCAGCAAACAGATATCGGACCTTGAGATTCGCATTGGCATGCGCCTGTGTACCCGCGGCCGCGAGGGCTTTCACCTGACCGAAGAGGGCAAGTTGGTCTATCAGGCGTCGATTGATCTTTTTGCTTCCGTCGACAACTTTCGAGATCGGCTTAGTTCAGCGAAAAATGAACTTGTCGGCGATCTTGGTGTGGGCGTGATTGACAATACAATTACCGATCAGAATTCGCCGTTAGTTGCAGCGCTTAAACGCATAAACGAGGAGTCACCGAAAGTAAGATTGCAACTTCAGGCGTCTCAGTTGGATGAAGTGGAACGTGGCGTTGTAGAAGGACGACTGGTCGCCGGAATCGTGCCGGTCTACCAACAACGCGAAGAGTTTGATTACTTTGCCTTGTACGAAGAGCGCTCGCTGATTTATTGCGCGCAGGGCCATCCGTTATTTGACGTGCCCGAGGCCCGAATCGATAGCCAGATGCTCAAGGAACATGAATGCGTCAACCACCGCTACGCCATTCACCGTGACAAGTTGAATTTCGCCCGCTATGACAGCTATTCCGCCTCGGCGACCCAGGTGGAGGCGGTTGCACTGTTGGTCAAGACCGGGCGCTTCGTGGGCTTCCTGCCTGAACATTATGCCGCCAGCCTGGTGGAACAAAGGTTGTTGCGCGCCCTACGCCCAGACCTGATCAGTATCGTCACGCCTTTCAATCTGATCTTGCGGCACAACACCGTGCGCAGTCCGTTGGTGAAGGCGTTTGCCCAGGCGCTGGGGGTGGATTTGAAAGTGGTACGGTGATGCTTGCCAGCCGTCAGGGCACGTCAAAGTTTTCATACGCCAGGGAGATCGAGTCGCTCTGCGGATAACTGACGTACACCATCTCTCCGTAGTTACTGGCGACCAATACGTAGGGCCACTTGCCGTTGGCCTTTCGTAATTGCTCGTACAACGGCAGGAAGAAGTCTTTGGTCTGACCCTGGGGATCGTAGGGCACTTCTCCCTGAAAAATCGGATAACGCCCACCATTACACAGCTGCACCCGCTCGAGTTTGATACCGTTCTTTTCCAGCACGGTACGGGTCGGATGTTTCCAGGTGGCGAGGTCGACGTCCTGGCAGTCAGTGGTTTTCTGAGTGTAGAGCTCAGTGTCCTGGAGGGCCGGGTAAGCCATGGCCTGTGTAGCCAGGACCGATAATGCCAAGGGAAGCAGACGCAGCATGATTGTGGTCCAGATAAAGGGGAGGAGATTGTAAGTACTTTTTTTGAGGATCCAAGGCCCCTGACGACGTCTGTCGCGTCACCCAATGTTCACTGTCCGAGGAAAACGGATCATGCACGACACATTCAATCTGTCTCGTTTCGTCGAGGCTCAAGGCCCTGTGTTCAGTCGCGTCATGAGCGAACTGCGCGAAGGCCGCAAGATGAGTCACTGGATGTGGTTCATCTTCCCGCAGTTGCAGGGGTTGGGGCGTTCCGAGATGGCCAGTCGCTTCGCTATTTCCGGTATTGCCGAAGCCCGCGCCTATCTGCGGCACGACTTGCTCGGCCCCCGGTTGGAAGAGTGCGTGAAAACTGTTTTGCAACACCGCGACATGAGTGCCGGGCAGATATTCGGCTCGCCCGACGACCTGAAGTTTCGCTCATGTCTCACGCTGTTCATGAACGCCGGGCCAGGATCCTTACTGTATGAACAAGCGCTCGAACAGTTTTATTCGGGTGAGCCGGATCGCAGGACGCTTCTGCTGCTGGGTCATCAGTAAACCCGAATTCAACGTCCTGAAAAACGTTCTGCGTCGAACTAAGGAAGTCCTTTGGCGCCGGTAGAAACCACACTGTCGAGGCTGTTGGCGGTTGGCGCCTTTACAGGGATCAACAATCGCTCACTGCGGCATTTGTATTTCACGCCTTTGCGCGGCGTGATATCCCTGGCCATCGCCATGCACATCTCCTTGGTGGCATAGGTAGGCTCCGTCTTGCGTACCTCCACACAGCCTTCGAAGCCACTGCAGATAGTCATTACCATTACGTAGACGGTCATCATCCTGGTGTTGCTCCCATCGAAGCGATGCGATTGATGCATGCTGCGTTTAACCCTGTCGGGCTTAAGCGAGTAGCAATGACAGGTGGATGATGTGCCCTTCTTCAAATGGCCAGCAATGGCCAATCAATGCCTTCTGTCGGAAAAACGTCACTATTTTAAAAGATATCGATTTTGTCAAAGTCGACGCCAATATGTTGGCGAATCCGGGGTTTTGAGCAGATGAAATCTATGAGCGGCGGCATGTTTTTCATAGAGACGGTGCCCATGGGAATGAGCCTTGCCGCGTAAGCGCATCCACCCTCGCTCCAGGAGGGCGGATGTACCCTGTCTCACTCCTGAGGGGCGCCTGCTTCAACCATCGCACGCCACGTCTGGACGCTGGGACGCGCTTGCATCCTGGCATGCCAGGCGTGCAACGATGCGCATGCTTCAGGTACAGGAAGCTCCACCAGCGCCGCGAAAATCATGCCGCCGAGCAGCGCAATGTCCGCCATCGAAAAGCGCTCCCCGGCGACGAAGGGTTGGTTACGCAAGACACTGTCGAAGTAGTGCATGCCTCTGATGGCCTTGTCGCGCATCCGGTTGCCCCATTCCGGGTTCTGATAAAGCTCGACCCGTGGTCCCAGGCCCGGCGTAGCGTGGTGGAAATACACGCTGACCGCATCGAGAAACTCGATCTCGGCGCGCTTGGTCATCATATGGATGCGACCTTGCTCGACAGGCGTCTGGCCGGTGAGCGTCGGGTTGCCATCGAGCGTGTCGAGGTACTGCGTGATGGCCGTGCATTCGGCGATCAGTGTGCCGTCGTTCAGCTCCAGTACGGGAAGGGTTCCTGAGTAGTTGATGGCGAGGAATTCCGGTTTCTTGTGCTCGCCTTTCCACAGGTTGACCGGCACGAACTCGGTTCGCGAAAGCAGCCCCTTTTCCGCCAGGGCGATGCGCACACGGGCAGGGTATGGGCCGTTGAACCAGTCATGGAGTTTCATCATCGGAAGCGTTGAAGCATCGGATTGCGATTGGAGCGGGGTCATGGAGGTCACCTGCCTGTCAATTGGTAGGTAAAGATTGAGCGCGTGCTTTCGGGCTGTCAAGCCCTACCTGTCAATTGGCAGGTAGCTGACGTTTGGTTAGAATCCTTCGGCAAGCAAAGCGGGTAAAGGGCCTGAAGATGAGCGCAAACGCACGTGAAGCCATCCTGGCGGCAGCGAAAGCGGCGGCACAAATGCACGGCTACAACGGCATCAATTTTCGTAGCATCGGTGAAGTGGTGGGGATCAAGAACGCAAGTATCTATTACCACTTCCCGAGCAAGGCTGATCTGGGCGCCGCTGTGGCGCAGCGGTATCGGCAGGACGTGGTTCGCGTGCTGGCGGATATCCGTGAGTCGAATCCGGATCCGAAACGCTGTCTTGAGGTCTATCCCTCGATCTTTCGTACCTCGTTGGAAAACGGCAACCGCCTCTGCATGTCCAGCTTCATGGCGGCCGAATACCAGGACTTGCCCGAAGTCGTACAGCAGGAGGTCAAGGCGTTCGCCGATGCCAATGTGACCTGGTTGACGCAGGTACTGGCTGACGCCGGCCTGGGCGATGCCGATCGCTGTGAGCGGCGGGCCCGAGCCATCTACACTGCCGTGGCCGGCGCGCAATTGATCGCACGTACACGACTCGATATCAGCCTGTTCGACGAGTTGGTGCTGAGTTATCAGGAAGCGGGACTGCTGGTGGCATGACGTTTATCCTTGTCAGGTCTATTTTGTAGCATCGAGAACACCCCGCACTCATACCCACAGAAGGAGCGAGCATGAGCCTCCATGGTCAATATGATCCACGAAACATCTTTGCATTGATCCTGAACGGCGATGCGCCGTGCTACAAAATCTACGAAGATGAACAGGTATTGGCTTTCCTGGACGTCTTCCCCCAATCGTATGGCCATGCCCTGGTCATCCCGAAATCATCCCAGGCCCGGAATATCCTCGAAGTCGAGCCCGCCGCACTGAGCGCGATGATGGCGGCAGTGCAACGCCTGACGCGAATCATCGTAGACGAGTTGCAGCCGGACGGCGTCCAGATCGCGCAGTTCAACGGCGCAGCGGCAGGACAGACGGTTTATCACATTCATATGCACATCGTTCCTCGCTGGGAAGGCAAGGAGGCTAGCGAACATGGCAGAGGCAAGGCCGAGGCCCAGGAGCTCCAGGCCTTGCAGGCGCGTCTGGTGGAGCGGATTTCGGCGCAGGGCGGGGTCTGAGCAAGACAACCGGAAAGGGACCCAGACCTCCGTTTCTTTCCTGTCACGCCAGCCTGAAAGGCAACTGCCGCAGCGGCTTGCCCGTGAGACTTGCAATGGCATTCGCGAAAGCGGGCGCCAGGGCTGGCAGGCCGGGCTCGCCCATTCCTGTCGGGGGTTCGGCGCTGGGCACGATATGGATGGAAAACTCCGGCATATCGGTAATGCGTGGCACGCTGAAATCCGCGAAATTGCTTTGCTGCACGACGCCGTCCTTCAAGGTGATGGCGCCGCCCGGCAGGCACATGGACAAGCCCATCAATGCCGCGCCCTGCACCTGGGCTTCCACGCTGCGCGGGTTGACGACCAGGTTACAGTGCACGCCTGCGGTGACGCGGTGCAACACCGGCCGACCATCCTGTACGGAAGCCTCCACGACGTAAGCCACGACTGAACTGAACGACTCGTGTACCGCCACGCCCCAAGCGCGGCCGTCCGCGAGCTGGCGCTTGCCATATTCGCTCTTGTCCACGGCCAGCTGCAGGGCTGCTCGATGGCGAGGGTTTTGGTCGCCAAACAATTTCATCCTGTAGGCCACAGGATCCTGCCGTGTGGTCCGGGCGATTTCGTCGATCAACGTTTCCATGACGAAGGCCGTGTGTGTGGAGCCCACGCTGCGCCACCAGAGCACCGGCACGTTGAGTTTGGGATGATGCACTGTCAGGCGCATCGGCAAGGGATACGGATTGCGCATGCCCTCAGTCGCGGTCGGGTCGATACCGTTCTTTACCCGCCCACCGAACAGGGTGCCGCTGAGGATCGATTGCCCGACGAGGGCGTGGTCCCAGGCCAGGACCTTGCCTTCGTCATCGAAACCTATTCGCGCGCGGTGCAAGTGCATGGGACGGTAATAGCCGCCCTTGATGTCATCTTCGCGACTCCAGAGCGTACGTATCGGGGCGTTCAGCCCACCCGTGCGAGCGGCCTTGGCCACCTCGCAAGCCAGCACGACGAAATCGCTGGTGGCGACGCCACGGCGGCCGAAGCCACCGCCGGCCGTCTGCACGTGGACCTGGACCTGCTCTGGCTTGAGGTTGAGGACTTTCGCGGCCGCGGCGCCATCGCCGCCTGGGAACTGCGTACCGACCCACAGGTGCGCGCCATCCTGGTCAAGCTGTACCGTGCAGTTCAACGGCTCCATGGGAGCATGGGCCAGGTAGGGAAAGACGAACTCGGCTTCCAGGCGATGAGGTGCGGTGGCAAGGGCCGTCATGTCGGCATCGAAATGCAGTGGGCCGGGCTGGTTAGCAAGCTCCCGGTACTGAATCAATTGTTTGTCGGTGTCCACCTTCTCCACGGCGGCCAGGTTCCACTCCAGTTTCAATGCATCTCGGGCGACCTTGGCCTGCCAGTAGCCATCCGCGACCACCGCCACGCCTTCGCCACCACCGTCCAGCGGCACACGCAACACCGCTTTCACGCCTTGGGTGGCACGCGCCGCGCTGTCATCCAGGGCGCTGATCCTGGCGCCAAATACCGGTGGCCGAGCGACGACCGCCGTGAGCTGCCCGGGCAGGTGCGTGTCGATACCAAAGTCCTGTTGGCCGCTGCTCTTGGCCTTGGCGTCAATGCGCGTGGTGGCCTGACCAATGATGCGAAAGTCCTTGGGGTCCTTGAGTGTGACGTTCTCGGGCACCGGCATCGCCATTGCAGACTCGGCCAGCTCGCCATAAGTGGCTCGCCGTCCCGCTGGGCCGAGCACCGTACCCGCCTGGGTGCTCAGGCTCGCCACGTCCACGTTCCAGCGCGCGGCAGCGGCGGCAAGCAGCATGGCGCGAGCGCGGGCGCCGAGTTCGCGGTATTGGGTGAAACTGTTCTTGATCGAATTGGAACCACCGGTGAGGTGAATGCCGAAAATAGGGTCCTGATAGGCCGCATCGTTGTTGCCGTGGCGACTGCGTACCAGACTCCAGTCGGCATCGAGTTCTTCGGCGAGGATCATCGGCAGGCTGGTCTGCACACCCTGGCCAAATTCCAGACGGTTGATCGTCACCGTGACTTCGCCGTTGGGGGCAATTTGCACGAATGCGGACGGTTGCTGGGCCGGTTTGAGCGGTGCGCCGGCAGCGTCGCTGGTCTGTTGCGCCGTAGCCAGGTGAGGAAACGCCCCCAGTGCCAGCCCGCCGATGCCGACGATTTTCAGGAAGCTGCGACGGGGCAGGGTAGCGGGCCCATCGGCAAGATCGCGCTCAAACAAGTGTTCCAGCGCACGCGGCGTCTCTGGATGAAAGAGGTCGTTCAACATGGCAGGCTCCGTCAGGCAAGGGCTTTGGCGGCATCCGCCACTGCGGCGCGGATACGGGCGTAAGTGCCGCAACGGCAGATATTGCCGGCCATGGCTGAGTCGATTTCCGCCATGGTGGGCTGCTTGCCCTTGGGTTGCGTCTTGAGGAAAGCGGTGGCGCTCATGATCTGGCCACTCTGGCAGTAGCCACATTGCGCCACGTCGTGCTTGACCCAGGCCTCATGGACGGCGGTGCCGACCGGGTCGCTGCCATTGGTGGCAGCCTCGATGGTGGTGATGTGCTTGCCCTCGGCGGCGGCAATGGGGGTCACGCAGGAACGGATGGCCTGGCCATCGAGGTGAACCGTGCAAGCGCCGCACAGCGCCGCGCCGCAGCCGAATTTGGTGCCGGTCAGGCCCAGCGTATCGCGCAGGGTCCAGAGGATGGGCGTTGCAGGGTCTACGTCGACCGTGTACTCACGGCCATTGATAGTGAGGGCACTCATAATGACTGGTTCTCCATACGGGTTAAGTCAGTCCTTGCAAACCACTATAGGACCCATTGCCCTGGCTGGATTGCACGATCCTCTCGAATCATTGCCTATTCTTGGCGTGATGCTGGTCGTCCGAGCGCAGGTTGCGCCAGGGCGCTCATCGCGTCACCGACTGGCGTTGCGACTCCCCTTGTCCGGTGCAATTTGAAATCCCTACATGCCCCCCTACAATTCACAGGCCGCCCGTCGTTGCATTCCACCCACGACCAGGATACTGACATGCGCTTGCCCGATTTTATCAGCGAGAACACCGAGTCTATCCTTCAAGCGTGGGAGGACTTCGCCGCGTCGATCGATGCGCCTGGTGCGCCTCTGGGCCGCAGCGCGTTGCGAGACCATGCCGAACAGATGTTGCAAGCAGTTGTTGCCGATCTTCGAAAAAAGCAGACCGTACGAGAACAGATCGCCAAGTCTCAGGGCCATGGTCCGGTGAACGAGCCTCAGACAGCTGCTGAAACTCATGCCGTGACGCGCTTGCTGGAGGGCTTCAGCATCAAACAGATGGTGTCGGAATACCGAGCGCTCAGAACCAGCGTGCTGTTCCAATGGATGAAAGCGATCAAGTCCAGCCTGTCGCCTGATGAAGTCGTCGATATGATCCGCTTCCATGAAGCCATCGATCAGGCGCTGACGGAGTCGATCGCCAGTTATTCGCATGCCCAGGAAGTTTCGCACAACCTGTTCATCGGCATCCTCGGCCATGACTTGCGGACCCCGTTAGGCGCAATTTTGCTTGGCTCGGACCGCCTGCGCCGCTCACCCGAGAGCAGCCAACAGGTTACGAAGCTGGCGACACAGATCCATGACAGCGTCGGCCGTGCCAGCAAAATCGTCGACGATCTTCTGGACCTGAGCCGTTGTCAGATGGGCCCGGGAATCCCTATCAAACCAGAGACTCTTGATTTACTGCCGCTTTGTAAACGAGTACTGGCGGAAGTCCGGACGGTCCATCCTGCGTCTACTTTGCACCTTGAAGCATGCGGATCCGTTGTTGGGGAGTTTGACGGAGCCAGGATGGAACAAGTCTTTTCCAATATTGTCAGCAACGCCGTTCTGCACGGTGATCCCACTATGCCAGTCACTGTCGAACTGGCTGTTTCAGGGAACCAAGCCAGCTTTTCCGTCCATAATCGCGGAGAGCCAATACCCAAAGAGGTGTTGCCTTTTATCTTCAATCCAATGGGACGTTTTTCTCAACGCTCAACTGCCGAGCATCCATCGATGGAAGGGTTGGGGCTCGGCCTCTTTATCGCGTCTGAAATTGTTGCATCCCATGGCGGATCGATAGAGGTTCAATCCGACGAAACCCGAGGTACGACGTTTTACGTGAAAGTGCCTTTGTCACGAGATAAGGCTGCTTGAAAGACATCCGGTTTTTTATGATTTTTCCAGTGGTGGCGGATGTCGCATTCCAGGGAAGGAAAATGAATTGAACAAACTGAACAGCTATGACCGAATGGATACGCTCAACACCAAGATACTGGAGAACTGTAACCCTATCGCGACGATAGAAGGCACGGAAATACTGCAGTTCGATTCACGCGGGGGAGATCAGATCGCCCTGTCTTCCCAAGCGTATCCTTATACAACCGTGGGTGCGATTTCCATCGTCAAGTCCAACGACCAAATCAATGATCAGGTCGTCAATCAGTACCAAAACAGATACGGAGCTAATATCGGCTCTACACATCTTGCAAGCCAACTGATCCTGCTGGATTCGACCGATGAAGAACTGATCAAACAGGCCATCAGAAGAGATGCCAGGCACACGGGGCCCAAAAATATCAATAAAGCGGCCTCGGCCGCTGTAGTGTTCGGTCTGAATGATCAACCTCTCGCCGAAAAAATCCAATGGTTCATGGAGAACAAAGAGGAAGCTCTCGCGGGTTTTGATGCGATGACTTGTCGCGTGAGCCCGCAACCTGAGTTTCTTCGACGGTTCAGCGAAATCGTCTCCCAGAACAGCACTAATTACGATTTGATGCGAAACGTCAAGTCTTGGCTTTATGGTTCATTTGGCGCGAGCCAGCCAGGGTGGGAAAGATTTGTTCACCACGACTTGTATTCAGCCAGACGGGTCAGGAGACACTTCAAGAACCTGGACAGTGCAGGTCAGGCAGAGGCACGCGGTGAATACGCTGCAGCCAAATACCTGCTGACCATTCAAGGTCAGAATTACCAGATGAAAATTGGCAAAGCTGCATCGGGAAGAACCAATGGCATAGACCAGATCTGGATACGCAGGAATATGCTGAGTGGGGCCGTCGAGGAATATCTGATCATCGAATCGAAAGGCAGCCTGGGCGCAAAACTGACCAATACCGAATATGGCCAGCAGATGTCTCCCAAGTGGGTATTTTTCTGCCTGGTTGGATTATTCAGCGACGATCACAGGCTCGCCAGCTCCGCCGCTTCTGATCGTTATGCGAAGAGGGGACTGGTCGAGAAGATTCTGGATGCGATGATCAACAATACGATTCCCGTGACAGGCTACATCTTTCAGGCAATGACAGGGCTGAAGGTCGGAGCTGAATCCCTTTCCATCATGAAACTGGGTAGATACAACCTGATTAACGCCTACCAGAAAGCGAAATCCACCTGAGGCCCCGGTAATTGGCCCATAGCAGGTGTGCCTCGGCAACGTTCCGAGTGATGCCGGAACAAGGTTGTTCGAGTGATGGCCTTTTGATTTCAGTCGCATCCGGCTAGAATTCGTGCCCCTGCTCAGTGAGCGGCACGAAAACTACGCAAGGAAGTTGATATGCAATGTGTAAAAGCCATCGGCCTCGCCTTGGCCTTGAGCCTCAGTGGATGCGCCAGTTTCACTAAAGATGAAGTCGCGCCCGTGAACCTGCCTTCGATGGCCAGTTACGCGAACAAGCCGAATGTCTATGTCGACTTTGATTTCTATCAGGGCGATCCCGACAATGCCAAGGCCACCGAGGTGCCGCAGGCTCGGGACATGCTCAAGCCCGAGCTGAAGCGAGCTTTCGATGAGTCAGGGCTCTTCGGGCGCGTGGTCTTCGACGAATTCCAGAAGCAACCTGGCGACTATAACCTTCGGTTGAAGGTCTACAACCACGCGCCAGGCGGTGGGCAACTGGTCCTGGCGTTCATCAGTGGGCTCACGCTGACGGTGATTCCTTCGTTGGCTACCGATCAGTACACCATGAGCCTGGAGACTCTGGACGAGCAGGGGCAACCGCTGGGCAAGAGCAGCAACCATGATGCGATCAACACGTGGATGGGCATCTGGTTCCTGCCGCTGGCAGGCAATACGCCCAAGGCTGCCGTCACCGACACTTTCAACCGGCAGGTCAATGCGCTGTTGAAGAATTGGGTCGACAACAACCGCACGAGATACTCCGCTGTCGAGACCCGTATTCCAAGGGGCTGAGACGGATAGAAAAGAGCCGCCATCGCGGCTCTTTTCAGTTGTGGGGTTGCATTCCCGCAACGCCAGGGGCACAAACGTTTTACGATACTTCAACGTCCCCCAGTCAGCCGATGCCGGTGCGATGCCTGGCCTGAAGCGTCGGGTGAAACCCAACGAAAATCCAACCATTGGAGTTCTGATGAGCCTTTCACCTTTCCATCTCGCAATCCCTGTTTATGACCTTGCTGCAGCACGTACCTTTTACGGTGAGGTGTTTGGTCTGGAGGAGGGACGCTCCAGTACTCAATGGGTCGACTTCAACTTTTATGGCCATCAACTCGTTATCCACGAACAACCAAAAACCGCGTCACAGGAAAATGCCCATCACAATCCGGTGGATGGTCACGACGTACCGGTTCCTCATTTCGGCATCGTCCTGGGCTGGGAAGAGTGGGAAGCGCTGGCCGAGCGATTGAAGTCCTTTGGCATTGAATTCGTGATCGAACCCTACATTCGTTTCAAAGGGCAGGTAGGCGAACAAGCCACCATGTTCTTGTTCGATCCGTGCGGTAATGCCCTGGAGTTCAAGGCATTCAAGGATATGAGCCAGCTTTTCGCCAAATGACCAACGCTATGGCAGGCCCTGGCGTGGGGCTTGGACCGATGGAAAAAGAGCCGCAATCGCGGCTCTTTTTTTGATCATTTCAACGCTTGAGTGAACTGCGGGTCGCTGTACAAGCTCTTGAGCAGGTCCAGCACCATCGGGTTGTAGTTGTTTGCAGCGGCCGGGATGGCAACCGGGCCAAAGAAACTGCTGTCCCATGCACGCTGCACGTCCTTGGTGGTTTCGTACAAAACCTGGTCACCTTTACGCAGGGTGAAGCGTGCAGCCAGCTCGCCATGACCTTCGCTCATGCCGGCGGTGAGTTGACTCTTGATCAATTGAACCTGCAATTGTCGGTCAGCGCGAGGGTCCAGCAGACCTGCCTGACGGAGCTCATCGTTGATCGCTGCCTGGATGTGCAGTGGCACGCTGCCAACAGGCGAAGAAATCGGATTCAGGCGAACCATCAGCGACCCTTGACCGGAATCGGCGTTCACCTGCGCTTCCCGCAGGGGCTGCAAGGGCGCGTTTTGCTTGAGCTGCTGGACGTTCTGATAATTGGGTTCGTAGCGGGTCATGGTCACACCACAGCCTTGTAGCAGCAGCGCGCAGAACGGCAGAGCCAGGTAGAGCTTCTTCACAGCAAATCCTTATGTGTTTTTTTGAGGGCGCGATTATCGACTGATAGCTTTGCGCCATCAAGCATGAAAGCGCTGGGGCCTACGGCAAAAAGGCCCGCGTGCGCGGGCCTCGGGTTGCCAAGTGGCATTTACTGCGCAGCTTTCTCGATCAGGTTGGCTACTACCTTCGGATTGGAAACCATCACCACATGGGAGGCGCCTTTCACGACGACGGTTTGCCTGGAGTGCGCACGCTCGGCCATGAACGCCATGGCTTGCGGCGGGATGTTCTTATCCTTGTCGCCGTACACGAACCAGGACGGAATGGTTTTCCAGGCCGGGTCGGTGGCGGCTTCGTTCAGAGCGGCGACGGTGATGGGGCGCTGACCGGCGGCCATCAGACGTGCTTCGGCCTCGGGAATATCGGCTGCGAACTGATCGTGGAACTTGTCCTGCTGGATGTAGAGGTCCTTGCCACCGTCAGCCAGTTCGACAGGGGCCGAAAGGGCCGAGGCGAGGGTGCCTCCCGGGAATCGCCCGGACAGTTCTGCCGCGGTTTCGCCCGCTTCCGGAGTGAACGCCGCCACATACACCAGACCCTTCACGTTCTGGTTGCCGTAGGCCGCTTCGCTGATCACCGAACCGCCATAGGAATGGCCGACCAGGACCACCGGCGTCTTGACGCTCTTGACGATACTCGCCACGGCTTGTGCATCGCTGCTCACGCCGCGCAGCGGGTTCGCCGCTGCAATGACCGGGTAGCCGTCCTTCTCCAGAATCTTCACCACGCCGTTCCAGCTCGACGAGTCGGCGAAAGCACCGTGCACCAGAATCACTGTGGGTTTGACGTCAGCAGCGTTTGCAAGACCGGCGACGGCGAAAGCGGTGGCGAAGGCCAAGCCAGACAGAATCTTTTTCATGGGTCACTACCTGTAATAGAAATGAAGAAGGCGGTTGCTATCGGGTTCTACACGGCCGCTGGCGTCAGACAGTGACGTGCAGGCGCACATCGACATTGCCGCGGGTGGCGTTGGAGTAAGGGCAAACCTGGTGGGCCGTGTCGACCAGCGCCTGGGCATCGACTTGATCCAGGCCAGGCAGACTGATGTTCAAATCAATGTCCAGACCGAAGCCACCGGGGATCTGGCCGATACCCACATGGGCGGTGATCGAGGTATTCGCCGGGATGCTGCGTTTGCTTTGGCTGGCGACGAATTTCAGCGCGCCGATAAAACAGGCCGAATAGCCGGCGGCGAACAGCTGCTCAGGGTTGGTCGCTTCGCCGCCGGCGCCGCCGAGTTCTTTTGGCGTGGTCAGCTTCACGTCCAGGATGTTGTCGTTCGAAACAGCGCGGCCATCGCGGCCACCGGTGGCGGTTGCTACTGCTGTGTAGAGTGCTTTCATGATGTTTCTCCTTGGGATCGATGAGACGGTGCGTGGTTGAATTGAAGCGCGCTCAATGTTTGCGCGCTAAGAAGTTGAGGTGAATTTAGCGAAGTAAAAGTTAGTGCGCAATATAAATTTTCAGAAAATTCCTGAATTTCTGTTAACCCATTGTTTTTGATGGGAATGTTTTTTACGGACGGCACCGTGGCGAGACGGCCAGCGAAGCGATGCTTGAACGTAGCAATCCTTCGAGCCGTGAACGGAGGGGCCAAGCTCAGCTTCCGACCACGCTGTGACGCAAAATCAATGGAGGATGGCCCCGGCATAAACAACGCGATCAAGCGCCGCGTATATGAAGCGACCCACGAAAGCCGGCAAGCTTTTCAGCCAGGTGAAATCGGAATTGAGACTATGCTCATCCCTACTGCAGCCAATGTGTTGGTTTCATTTCGATGGTCGACCGCTCTGGAAAGGAGTCCGTATGAATTCGGTTTTTCATGCCCGGTTCAATTGCAAAATCCTGTGGCGTTTCGCCGGTTGTCTGATCGGACTGGCGACGGTTGCCAGTCCTACAGTCCAGGCTGCGGACGACGCTATCGCCCGCGGTCCTACCGCCAGCTATAGCATTGCTTTTAGCAACTCTTACGCAGGCAGCGATTTTCGCAAGGTCATGGTGCGCAACTGGCAGGAAATTGCGGCCCAGGCGCAAAAGGATGGCTTGATCCGCGAGGCTCCGGTGGTCAGTGCCAATAACTCCGCGCCGGAACAAGCCGCCCATATCCAGGACATGATCGTCAAGGGCGTCAATGCCATCGTCATCCTGGCCGCGTCGGACACGGCCCTCAACGGCGTGATTCGGGATGCCTGCAATGCCGGTATCGTGGTGGTCGTCATGGCCAGTCTGGTCACCGAGCGCTGTGTCTATACCGTGGATTACGACTGGTCGGCCATGGGCCGGGTCGAGATCGATTACATCGCCAAGCGCCTCAAGGGCAAGGGAACGCTGCTGGAGATCCGCGGTATTGCCGGCGATGCCACCGATCAGAACATCAGTGACGGAATCCATAAGGCCGCCAGCGACTATCCGGGTCTGAAGTTCGCCAAGACCGTGTACGGGAACTGGACGGCGTCCGTCGCACGCAAGGAGGTGGCGCTGGCACTGCCATCGCTGCCCGGCATCGATGCCGTCGCGACTCAAGGCGGCGACGGTTATGGCGCGGCCATGGCATTCAAGGCGGCGGGGCGCCCTCTGCCGATCATTGTGATGGGTAACCGCCAGGACGAGCTTGCCCTATGGAAACAGGAACGCGATGCCAATGGTTATGAAACCGTCTCGGTCTCTGCCTCCCCGAGCGTTTCCCAAGTGGGCTTCTGGGTGGCACAGCAGATCCTGGCGGGTAAACAGGTGCCAAAGTTCGTCGAGGTGCCGCTGGTACGCATCGATGCGAAAGACCTGGACGCCTGGCTCGCTACTATGCCGGTGGGCGGGGCCGCCAATCCTTCCTACAACCAGGCATCCGTTGCGGCGATGATCGACGCGGCCATCAACAATACGGTGGCGCCAACACCTTTGCCGGAGATGACGAAACAGTAGCGGCGGGGGAGGCGCCATGTTGACATTCAAACCAGCCAAGGACCGGCCCATTGCCGTCAAGATCGGCCTGGCCGTTGCCGCGCTGGTGTTCCTGATGCTGACGGTATCGCTGGTGAACCTCTACGGCCTGCGAGGCATGGTCCGTGCCGTGGATTCCACCAGCCACTCCGCGGAAATCCTGGCCTCGGTCAACGGAGCCACCGGACGGGTGGAAAACTTCATCGCCACCCGCGATCAGCAAAGCCTGTCCCAGGCCGAAGGGATGGTGGCAACGGCCATCGCCGGTCTCTCCGCCATTCCGGCGGCAGAAGCGCAGTCGCTCAAGGGCAGCCTGGAGCGGCTCGCCTCGGCAATCTCGGCCTTGCGGGCGGCGAGCCTGACCATGGATGGCGAAACGGAGAACATGACGGCCCACTACGGCCGGATGCGAGAGGCGACTATTGTTGTCGAACAGGGCATTGCCGATGGGATGAAGGGACTTGAATCTCGCGCCGGAGACCACCGAGCGCGGGTGAACGCCCTCGAAAGCGCCCATCGAATCCTGGATACCCTGAGCAACGGCCAGCGGATCATCACCTCCAATGTGGCCAAGATGCTGGTGACCGGTGATCAGGCGACCGTCACCACGGCGCGGAACGCCTGCGCGGCGCTTGTTCCCGTTGTCGAGCAGTTGCGCGAGGTGATGACGGCCCCACCGGAAGTCGAGACGCTTGACCGGTTGGCGACGGCGCTCGCCGCTGCCAGCCTGGCGATCGCGCACCTCGGCGAGGCGCCCAAGCTCCGGGGAGCCGAGGCTCTGCGATCTCTTGCCATCACCGAGGATAGCGTCGAGCGCCTCGAGGCAATGACGGGGACAGCGCAAGAGCGCGTCGCCCATGATGCAGGCGACATCCAGGCGGCCACCGGTTTGCTGCAAAATGCAGCTGCGTTGTCCAAGCGTTTCGCCGAGCGTGTTGCCACTCTGGAAGCGCAGACCTTGTCGTTTCGCCTGACACCCTCGGCAGAAATTGCCGGCTCCGTCGGCGCCATCCTGGACGAGCTTTCGCGTCTGGCTCGCGTTCTTCCTTCGTCAGTGGCGTTGCAAGCCAAGGCCACCTCACTGACGGTCAGCGATCAGATTGCCGGCTACCGGGCGGCATTCGCCAGGTTTCAACAGGCGAGCAACGCCTTGAGCGATGCACGCGACCAGGTTCGAGACGAGGCACGAAGCGCCGGCCTGCTGGTCGCCAGTTTTGCGGGCCAGGCGCGCTCCGACGCCCTGATCCATAACGATCGCGGCATGCTGGCGACGTTGGTCGCGGGTACCATTGCCATTCTGCTGGCCGGCGCCATCGCCTGGAGCACGTCACGATTTGTTGCCCAGCCCATCGTGGCCCTGGCCTCGGCCATGCGCCGGCTTGCGGCCGGCGACCTGAACGCCGAGATCGCCAGTGTCAGTCGCGGCGACGAGATCGGAATCATGACCCGTGCTGTAAGGGTGTTCCAGGAGAATGCCCTGCGCATCCGGGTGCTGGAGACCGAGGCCGAAGCTGAACGACAACAAGTCCAGGCGTCATTGGAAAGAATGGTGGCCGAGCGAACCGAGACGTTGCACCAGCAAACCGCAATGCTGGAAGCACAGGCTGTCGAGCTCATCGAGGCGCGCAATCAGGCCGAGGCGGTCAACCAGGCCAAGAGCGATTTTGTTGCCACGGTCAGTCACGAACTGCGCACCCCCCTGACCCTGATCCTCGCACCTCTGGAGCAGCTTTCAGCGGCGACCACCCCGCCAGAGGACTGGCATGCGCAAATCGATCGCGCCCAACGCAACGCGTTGCGCTTGATGAACCGGGTGAATGACATTCTCGATTTTTCCAAGGCCGAAGCGGGCAAGTTCGACTTGTGCCCGGCGCCCATCGATTTGAACAAGGTGGTGGGCACACTGGCCGAGGATGCGGCGCTGGTGGCCAAGGGCAAAGGTTGCACCTTGACCTGCAGCATCGATCCGACGCTCGCCACGGTGTTTCTCGACCCCCGCCACTTCGAGAAGATTGTTCTTAACCTGGTGAGCAATGCCATCAAGTTCACGCCAGCCGGCGGCACTGTGCACCTGGCAGTCACAGCGCTTGGCGACGAGCGGTTTGAGTTCGCGGTACAAGACTCGGGCATCGGCATTGCGGCCGACAAGCTGCCACTGTTGTTCCAGCGTTTTTCCCAGATCGACAACTCCGCCACGCGCCACTACAGCGGTACAGGCATTGGGCTGGCCCTGGTCAAGGATCTGGTCGAACTGATGGGCGGCGAAGTGGGCGTCAACAGCGAGCCCGGACGAGGTTCGTGCTTCTTTGTCCGGCTGCCGCTCGGGGTCGAGCCGAACACCGTGTCGACCGAAGCCAGTGACATGCATGAGCGATCGTCACCGAGCACAACCGAACAGCGCCACTTGCGTTTCGATGATGGGCACCAAGGTGTTGGCAAAGGCCGTGCTTCGCCAGAAGGCATAGATGAGACGCACCCGGTCCGCGCCTCGCAATCCAGAGTGCTCGTGGTAGATGACAGCCCGGAGATGCTCAGCTACCTCAGCGAACTTCTGCACGATGACTACATCGTCGCCACCGCATCGGATGGCGAGCAGGCCTGGGCACTGTTGCAACGCCAGCCTATCGATGTCGTCGTCTCGGATGTGATGATGCCCAAGCTCGACGGCTTTGGGTTGACTGCCAGGATCAAAGCCAGCGCCAGCTTCGTCCATCTGCCCGTGATTCTGTTGACCGCTCGCGGCGGCAGCGAAGCTTGCGTCTCCGGGCTGGAGAGTGGCGCCGATGACTATATCGCCAAACCCTTCTCGCCGCTGGAGCTCAAGGCACGCGTACGAGCAGCGCTACGCATGAGCCAGGTGCAAGCCGAACTGCAAGCAAAAGCGCGTCAAGCAGGCATGGCCGAGATCGCCACGGCGGTTCTGCACAACGTCGGCAACGTGCTCAACAGTGTGAACGTATCGGCCGAAACAGTCAGCAGCCAAATGCGCACTTCCAAAGCCCAGGGACTGGGCAAGGTGGCTCAGTTGATCAACGAACACGTCGACAACCTGAGCGAATTTCTCACCAGCGACCATAAAGGGAAAATGCTGCCCGGCTACCTGCTCAAGCTGGCGGAGGTGGTAACGGCGGAGCAGCAGGGCATCATCGAAGAGCTCGGGCAACTCACCAAGGGCGTCGATCACATCAAGAACATTGTCGCGGCCCAACAGTCCTACGCGGTTGCCGTCAGTGTCGTCGAGACAGTACTGCTCCCGGAGCTGATCGACGACGCCCTGCGCTTGAGTGCCGGTTCACCGGCGCGCCAGGAGGTGACGGTGGTCAAGCACATCACCGACTTGCCCCTGTTGTCACTGGACCGGCACCGGGTGCTGCTGATTCTGGTGAACCTGATCCGTAATGCCAAGCAGGCGTTGCAAGGCGTGAGCGATCGCAGCCCGTGCATCACCTTCGGCGCCTCCCTCAGCGACGAGTCGGTATTGCGTATCACGGTGACCGACAACGGCAGTGGAATTGCACCAGAGCACTTGAAGCGAGTCTTTACCCACGGCTTCACCACCCGCAAGGAGGGTCACGGATTTGGCCTGCACAGCTGCGCGCTGGCCGCACAGGAAATGGGCGGCAGCTTGACCGTGCACAGCGATGGTGTTGGACAGGGGGCGACCTTTATTCTCGAAATACCGATTGGTGCTTCTCAGGCCAAGGTGAACACCGGATCGGCGCAGGCTACTGATCGATGACAAGCCTCTGACCCATCGATATTTTGCGAACATCACATCGATGCTCGAAACTCAACGGTAAGGTGACTGATCTCGTGAACGGGCTTGAGCCGTTCACGGATGCCGTCCGCGTCCGTCGTAGCGCTGCCCAGAACGCTGACAATGGCGGCATGCGCTTGCGGGCCGACGCGCCACACATGCAGGTCGATGATCCTGGCATCACCCGGTTGTTCAACCAACTCGCGAATTTCCTGTGCAACAGGATCATCGGTTTGATCGAGCAGAACACCCGCAGTATCACCCATCAGGCTCCAGGCCCATCGTGCGATGACCATCGCGCCAACGATACCCATGACCGGATCAAGCCAGATCCATCCGAGGTAGCGGCCGGCGAGGAGGGCGGCGATGGCGAGAACAGACGTCAGCGCATCGGCAACCACATGCAGGTAGGCAGACCGGAGGTTGTTATCGCCCCCGTGCGGGGGATGGTGATGATCGTGATCGTGATCGTGATGGCTGTGAGTGTGGCCGTGGCCGAGTAGCAGGGCGCTCACGATGTTGACGGCCAGGCCGACGACGGCAATCAGCGTTGCCGTCCCGAACTGGACGTCGGTGGGCTGGAACAGCCGGATGAGCGATTCGGCGACAATTGCCAGGGATACCAATCCCAGGATGAGCGCTGACGCGAAGCCACCCAGGTCGCCGACTTTGCCGGTGCCGAAACTGAAGCGGGTGCTGGATGCATGGCGCTTGGCATACCAATAAGCCGCCGCGGCGATCCCCAGTGCACCCGCATGAGTAGCCATGTGAAATCCATCGGCCAGCAGCGCCATGGAACCTGTGATGTACCCGGCGGCAATCTCGCCGACCATCATCACAAGGGTCAGGATCACCACCCAGAGGGTACGCTTTGCATTTTCATCATGTGCCGAGCCGAGATAGACGTGCTCGTGGGTGAAACGTGTGGTGCTGCTCATTGATTTCAGCCTGCGTTTATCACTTGGAGTAACGTCGAATGGCTTCGAGAAGCTCTTCTACGCCCTTGGCGCGTTGTTCATCGCTCAGTGCAGGGTTGGCCACATGCTCCCGGGCATGGTCTTTGATGATTTCCTCCATCAAGCCATTGATGGCTCCGCGGGTGGCGGCCACCAGATGGAGCGTCCGCGCACAGTCGTGATCTGACTCAAGGGCGCGTTCCACCGCCTGGATCTGGCCGGCAATGCGCTTCACGCGCTTTTGCAGGTTGTCTTTGTTGGATGCGAGATGACTCATAGGATACCCCCCTTACCTATGTGGGAGCGTCGCATATCTGTACCGCCGGATCAACGGCCGAATGACGCCGCCATGTCCAGCAACCGCTTTTGCCGCCGGGTCGGCGCACTGGTGGGAAAAAGCACGTCGTTCGGCCGAAAACGAGCAAGGCCGCAAGCGGCGGCGATGCGCTGGCGTTGCTGACCGCGTACCAGGACCCGCTCGAACGTGTGTTCATTGTGGGCCGATCCGAGCAGGTAGCGAGTGCCCATGTGCAACTGTCCACCGTTGGCGTGCCACCAGGCTTCGACTGATCGTGGATCGGGCCAGGGCAGGCTTTCATCGGGGTCCATGGCAACGTTCGGGTCGGCGGGATTGTCGTTCGGGCCTGCATCGAAATCCGGCAGGTCCTGCAATTCGAGGTCGAGGAGCGTCAGGTCAGCCCCCGTGATCAGGTTGAAGGCTTCGCCGGCGACGCGGGCGTAAGGCAAGTCGCTCATGTGCTGGATCAACCAGGGCACGCAGACCGGGTCTCCCAGTAAACCAAGGGCCTGGATGCCGATGCGTCGATGCCTGGGATCCTGTACCCATTGGCGTATCCAGGCGATGCTGGGCTCGCGCTCCTGCCACGCCAGTAACACGCCAAGGGCGCGGTATTGAAACTCGCCCGGCTGTTCGGCGAATTGGCGCAAGGGTTCCAAAGCCTGCTGGTCGCCCAACTGGGCCGAGGCCCAGTTGGCCCAGAAACGGGTGGCGGTATCCGTGTGCTGGCAGTGGCCGCGGATGTTCGGTAGCACGTCGTGCCGGCGCAACTCGCCGGCGGTACGGGCAGCACGGGCCAGCACGCTTGGGTCCGTGTCGCAAAGTCCACCGATCAGGGCAGGGCCGGGATCGTGCCGATGCATGCCGCAGGCGGCCAGGCCGAGGCGCCGAAACATCGGCTCAGGCGCGGCGAGCATCCGGTAGATCCAGGGCGACAGTCGTTCCCAGTCGAGCCATCCCAAGGCCATTCGATAACCGCGTTCAGTTTCTGCGGCGCTTCGCAGGTGTTCGCTCAGCCGGGACAACACTTTCCCATTGGCCGACTCGAAGGCCAGCACCGCACAGGCAAACATCTCGCCGACCCCATGGGGTCCTAGCTGGCTCAGGAGCGTTTCCAGGCCATCATCGGCGGCGATGCGCAACCCGTCGAGGTGAGCGTCAAGACGGTTGTCGAGTGCACTGAGGTGTTCGATATCGTAGTGCGGTGCGCGCAGGGCGTAGTCGCGCAGGTTGGCCAGGAAGCTGGCTTCTTCGGCGTGCTGCTCGATGATCGGGAACAGCGAGTTGTTCATGAGGCAGGCTTCTCGTACAGCGTCTAGTTGATCTGCACCGAACCGCCCTTGATGCGGTTGACCCCGCTGGAGCGGCTGGAAAGGTAGGCGCCTTGGATAATCACTTTACCCTCGCGGGTCAGGGTGATGCTGGCCTTGCCGCACCGCAGGATGATTTCCCGTTTGGCGCTGAACTCCAGGCGCTCGCCGTCCAGGTGGGCGAACGCAGGTGCCGTGGGTTCTTCCAGACGCTGGATGCGGCCGATCACCAGCGGCCGTGCCGGGTCGCCTGCCTCGAACATCAACGCGACCTGGACGCCGATGTCTTCGCGGGTCAGGGGGGTGGTGGTGCGTGCGGCGAGGCCCATTTCACCGGGGCAGCCGGGAAACGCCACCACTGGCGCGTCCACTTGTGGCACGTCCAGCAAGACACCAATCACAACGCCGTCCACGCGCACCGGCGCCGAGGTAGGGGTGGCGCAAAGATGATATTCAACGGTCATAGCGGCCACTCCATGGCTAGTTCTGCAGGATCTTCTGGCCTTTTACGACAACGTTCCTGTTGGCCTTGATGTTGATGGTCCCGGAGCCGTCGAGGGTGATGTTCTTGCCGCTGATCATGATGGTGCCGTCCTTCTTCATGGTGATGCTGGCAGCCCCCGTGGTCAGCGTGATCGAGTCGCCGGCGGTGAGGGAGAAATGCTTGCCGACGTCCAGGCTGTCGTTCTGCTTGATGTCGGTGCTGCGGTTCTGGGCAACGTCACGGGATTCGTTCTGGCCGATGCGGGTGCTGTGGTTAGCGTTGATATCGGTGCTCTGGTTGCCGCTGATCTCGATGCCTTCGTTGCCTTTGACCGTTTCATTGCGGTTACCGGAAATATCGATCGTCTCGTTTCCACCCACGTCCTCGCTGCGGTTACCGCCGATGCTGATGGTTTCGTTGGCAACGACCTTTTCCGTGCGGTCTGCACCGATGGTGATGGTCTCGTTGCTGCCGACCTTCTCGGTGCGATTGACGCCGATGGTGATTTTTTCGTTGTTGCCCACCTCCTCGGTACGGTTCACGCCGATGGTGATGGTTTCGTTGTTGTCCACGGTTTCCGTGCGGTCATGTTTGACATGGACCGTTTCGTCGTTGTCGATGGTCTTGCTGCGGTCATGGCCTACCCAGTGGGTTTCATCGTTCTCGACTTCGATGTCCTGATTCTTCTCGGCATGGATGAACAGTTGCTCCGCGCCTTTCTTGTCCTCCATGCGGATCTCGTTGAAGTTGGCCGGTGAACCACCCTTGCTTGAGCGGCTTTTCACGCCACTCTGGGTGGCATTGGCTGGCAGCCCGTAGGGCACGGTCTGCTCGGCGTTATAGACACGACCCGTGATGATCGGCCGGTCCGGATCGCCTTCCAGGAAACTCACGATCACTTCCTGGCCGATCCGTGGAATCTGCACCGAACCCCAGTTCTTGCCGGCCCAGGCTTGGGACACGCGAATCCAGCAGGAGCTGTTCTCGTTGGATTGGTCATGGCGATCCCAGTGGAAATGCACTTTGACCCGGCCATATTGGTCGGTCCAGATTTCTTCGCCACTGGGCCCCACCACCACGGCCGTCTGCGGCCCGCGGACGATGGGCATGGGCGTCAGCGGGAGAGGGCGGTAGACCTGATGAGCGTCCATGCAGTCCAACTCGCTGACGAACTGTTCGGCCAGGTCCGACTGCCCGCTCTCATAGGGATCCTGGCGGATCTGATAGCGGGCGATTACCACCAGGTATTCGCGATTCTGGTCTGCCCGCTCGTAACCCGTCAGCGCGAACAAGTGACCGGAGCCCAGCCCGCGAGCGAGACCGCGCAACTGAACCCGTTCAAATTGACTGTGGATGGCTTCGATGCGGGTACGGGCGTAATACTCGCCGTCATGGCTCTGCAGGTATTCACCGGGATAGTCATAGAGCGGATAGTCGCCGTTGCTGTGGCTGCGCATGACACTGGAGCGGACCTCGAGGCTGGCGCGAGGACGCTGGAAGTCATAGTCATTCAACGCCAGCGAACCGGGTTGTACTTCTCGTGCCAGTTGCCAGTCGTAGAAATGATCCCGTTCGCGCATTTGCCGGTCGGGCGGATAGAAGGGCACGCTGTCGTAGTCCGGCACCGTGGTATGTGCTCCATAGGCATCGGCCAGCACCAGTACATGGCGCTCCTTTTCATGTCGGAAGAAATAATAGATGCCTTCCTGTTCCATCAACCGGCTGACGAAATCGAAGCTGGTTTCGCGGTATTGCACGCAGTATTCCCACTCGCGATAACTGCTGCTCAGGCTGTCTTCGAAATCCGAGAAACCGAGGTCGCGGAATACTTGCTTGATGATGTCCGGCACCGTCTTGTTCTGGAAAATCCGGCAATCCGACGTACGCGTGAGCAACCACAGCCAGGGCCGTAGAACAACACGGTAACCGGCGAACTGACCGCGTCCGGTCAACTGGCGACAACTGCAGACAATCCCGTGGAAATAGCGTTTACCGCCCTCATACAGCTCCAGGGTCAAGCCCATGGGCTTGCCCAGCAACTGATCGAACGTGATCGCCCGGTCTTCGGAGGTCAGATCCAGTTCGTAGTGAAAACACCGGCCTAATTCTTCACTGCCTTCCATGGTTTGCAGCAACAAGACATCGCCACCGAGTGGGCTGTCGATCTGCACCAGGCGGTTGTTTTGCGTGATTGGCATCAACGGCGTCCTCTGGCTCGGGTTCGGACGTCAGTGGGCCGTCTTGACTGCATAGCGCTGTCTATCCATCACAGATTGATCTCCCTATCGGTCTATTCGGCGCTCTAGCCTCATTCAGCAAGCGTAGACGGGAATGGCGAGGTTGTTGCTGGCCTCATGTTCAAAGAGTCGAGCCAAGCGCCAAGCCAGCAGCATGCTATCGTTGCAATAAAACAACGCAGGTGTGCCAAGGACAGGGAGGTGCGGCTCGCAGCGCCACGGCAGGGTGTGCATGTCCCTCGGGATTGTTGCCAGGCTATGTGCACGAGTCGCCAGACACGCACTATGCAGATCACCAGCAATACCACCCCGTTTCTCGCCGAACGCTTTGTTTCAACAGATAAAAGCGGACAGAAGCACTGCGTTGTGGTTGTCAGGGCGACCTTTGATGTCGACGATCAGGGCGGCTGCGTGCCGGCGTCGGAGCAGGTCCCCTTTGTCTATTGCGACCAGCACCACGGCGATCCCGGTACGACATCGGTCCGTTTCGAGACGGACTTCGCGCCGGTGAAGCCACGCGTCGATGTGTTGGTTCACGCTTCGGCCGTTTCCCCGAAGGGTGAACCCGTGACCCGGCTACAGGTCGGCTTCGCGGGTGCGGGTATCCATAAGCATGCAGTGGTGAGTGGCGATCGCGTTTGGACGCTCGGTGTGACGGGTATCATCGCGTCGCCGCCGTCGCCTTTCACCTCGATACCGCTTTCCTGGGATCGTGCGTTTGGTGGCAGCGATCTCTCCCATGACGATGAGAAAAAACGTGGCAGCGATCTGCGTAATCCCACCGGTGTTGGTTTCCATCTGAATGACCGGGACGACAGCATCCTCAATACGCGGTTGCCAAACGTAGAGCGTCACGATGATCTGACGGGTGCCTGGACGGATAAGCCGCAACCCATTGGTTTTGCGCCCGTCGGCCGGGGCTGGCTGCCGCGTATCGGCTTCGCCGGGACGTACGACCGGCACTGGTTCGAGACACGACGCCCCTTTTTGCCGGAAAACTTCGACATTCGTTATTTCCAGGCGGCGCCGCTCGACCAGCAATTGGATCGTCTGGAGGCTGGCACACGCTTCACCTGTGCCAATATGAGTCCGGGCGGGGCATTCGTGGCTCAGACGCCGGCCTTCGATATCCCGATCACGTTCTTCTTCGAGAATCGCCAGGTACAGGCGGTCATCAACGCCGACACCGTTATCCTCGAACCTGGTTGTACCCGGCTTACGCTACTCGGCAGGACATCGGTAGCGCTGCCTCGCAAACTGGCGCAACTGCGAGAAATACAGGTCGGCAAGCGCCGTTATACAGACCTGCACGGTAAACCGCATTTCGCCAGTCTGTCAGACCTGGTCACCTCATTGGGACATGGGGAGGCGAAGACATGACGCAGCCCGTCTACGTGTCTTGCCTGGGATTGGTCTGCGCGGTTGGCCTGACACCCGCGGCGGCCGCTGCAGCAATGCGTGCGGGGATCAGCGGCTTCGATGAATTGCCGTGGGTCGAAGATGGCTTGGAACCGATCATTGGCGCGAGAGTGCCAACGGTGGCGGAGGATCTGCACGGGCGTGCACGGCTTGTCGAAATGCTGGTTCAGGTGTTGGGGCAAAGCCGTGCCGCATTGGCGGGCCGCGCGGATATGGGCGAACTGCCGCTGCTTCTGTGCACGTCCGAACCGCAAAGGCCTGGCTCGCGTATCGACGGCATCGTGACGCAAGTCGAGGCGCGATTGGGAAGGCTGCTGCAACGGAAAGGCGCGGCCCACGTGGCCCTTGGGCATGTCGCAAGCATCGAAGCGTTGAGTCTGGTGGGGCGGGCCATGGACCAGGCCGACCGTGACGCCTGCCTGATCGTGGCGGTCGACTCTCTCGCGGATCCTCGCTGCTTGCTCTGGTTGGAGCAGAGCGGTCGGCTCAAGACCACGCTACGCTCAGATGGCGTGATACCGGGTGAAGCCGCTGCGGTGCTACTCGTCAGTCGAAAGCCGATGAGCGCGGCGCCCTTGGTCGTTCTTGGCGTGGGTACCGGCAACGATACCGCCACGGTGCTCAATGACGATCCGCAACTGGGCCTGGGGATGACGACAGCTGTCGCCGCGGCTCTCGCACAAGCCGGCGTTGCCATGCACGACATCGCTTGGCGTTTGAGCGATGTGTCGGGCGAAGCCTATGGGTTCGAGGACCTGGCCCTGGCCCAGTCTCGCCTGATGCACCAAACCCGCCCGAGCCAGGATCTGTGGCACCCGGCGAGCTATGTTGGCGACTGCGGAGCAGCGCTGGGAGCGATCCAAATCGCTTGGCTTGAACAAGCGTTCGTGCGTGGCTATGCGCCTGGTCCGATTGCGCTGGTACACAGCTCATCAGCGAACGGTGCACGCGCAGCAGCCGTTATCAGTGGCACAGTGAGGGAGCGCTGACATGTCGCACGAGGTTTATGCCAACAGCAATGAGATCGCCGGAAAAGCCGGCATGGGCAAAGTGATCGCCTCGTTTCCCGATGTCTGCCTTTCGCCGCCAGGGCCACCTGCCGGGCCGATTCCGATTCCTTATCCGGACACCTCCTTCTCATCGACGCTCAAACAGGGCTCCAGGACGGTGATGCTGAAACGCAAGCCGGCAGCGTTGTCACAACAGTCCTATTACCAGCCTTCCATGCTCGGCGACGAAGCGGCAACCCGGGCGTGGGGAATGTCGGTGATCACGCACCAGATTACGGGCAAGACCTATTTCCAGGCCTGGTCGATGGACGTTCAGATTGAGGGCAAGTACGTCTGCCGACACTGCGACATCACCACCAGCAATCATGCCAGCGCGCCTGGCGTGGGGGCGCCTAATCCTAATCTTGAAGCGGTGGGGTGGGGCGAACTGGAAGATGAAAGGCCTTACACATGCGCGTGTTGCAACGGGCCTCGTCATTCAGCCGGCAAACCGATGACGATGGATGATTGGTACATGAAAGATTCTGCCGGCAATGTGGCCCCTCATGCGGCTACCTACACCGCCTTGATGAACGACGTGAACAATCGCAAGACGGCAACGCCTCCTTGCACCTGCAGCAGCCGGCTCGTTCCGTCTGCGCCTTGCAACGTCTTCAGGCGACCCGTGACACCAGCGGAGCGGCAGGCGAACAAAAGTGCCTGGAACAGCCTGCGTGACACGTACCAAGGGGTTTTCAATGTACCGAGCGAAGCGCAAGTGATTGCGAATCTGACGCCAAAACTGGGTCGCGCACCGGTGCAGGCCGAGATTCAGGACGAGCGGCAAGTCAATCACCTGGTTCCCAAGGCTGCGGCCGGCGGCTGCCCCGTCGGTGAAGGTAATCTTGAGAAAAACGGCGACTTGTGTCCTGTATGTCGAAGTCTGGACAAGCGTTTTGGTACGCTGCAGTCATTGGCCTCAAAAGCCTGAACCGGCGCAAGCGACGACTATGAGGAATGACAATGGACTGGAGTCGTTACGGAAATCCCGAAATGGTCGACTGGGAGGGGCGGGGGTATTTTGCTTACCCTGACGTCGTGACCATGCCTCCCGGAAGGGAAGTCGGGCGGTTGCCGCAGGAGGGTGACTACTTTCAGTGGCTGGAAGCCCTGAGGCGGGCAAAGCTTGGCGATTTCAGCCCACTGCCGGGGCTCGTCGAGTTGGGAAGCGGCGACACCCATCCGGTCAACCGACGCCTGTGCGCGGAGCTGCTGGGCGATGCCGGACCGACGTCTACCGTCGACACTCTCGCAACACGACTGGCATCCGAAGAAGTGGGGCTTGAGCTCACACTTGCCTGGGGCGCAGTGCTCACGCGGCGCGGAAAGCTGGCCGATATGCCCATTGTTCTCGCTGCATTCGAACGGGTCGCGACCATCAACGATGCCGAGATCCTGCCAGTGCATCTCTCGGAATGCCTGGAGACGGGGTACGAACTCTGCGACCATCAGGACTATGACTCACTGGAAAGCTATCGCAACGCGGTGCTCACCAGATGCGCCGAACTGGCCGGTCGATTCGGTACGGACCAGGTCTGTGTGGACGGCGGTGAACCGCTGAGTGTGATTGGCTTGGCCCAGCGGATTTTAAGGCGCTTGCGAGAACCTTGTTTTCCATTCGAACTGCGACGGCGCTTCGAGTGTACGACCGGCATCGACTGCTCTTCTTTTTATCATGATCGGGTGTTCAGACCGATGCAGGCGTCAGCCCTTCTGGAAGCGTTTCTCGAAGACCCCCATGCCAGTGGGTTTGAAAGTGGCGTCCGTTATTTCTTCGGGCATCGTATTCCGGATTAGGAAAATCCACACTAATTTGCCTGGTGATCTGCCTTTCCGACCGGGGCAAATTCTGGAAACTCCTCCAGCAATGCCTTGTTCCCGCCGATGATGAGTTTTTTCACTGCCTGGGAGATGTTCAATCGCACCACCCCGGTCGAGATGGAATACATCGCCCACGCTTGTTCGGGCGTGCAATGAATAATTTGTTCTTCAATCTCGTTGTAGGCTTTGCTTTCGTCCGAGTTCAGGCTGGCTTGATAATCGCCTTGGCACATGATTTTGTCCCTTCCTAAGACCTCTAGAACAGTCCTGTTTAGTGAGGACTGTCCTTCCCTATGCAGTTTTAATTACGTCAAAACAGCCCCCTCAGGCCGGGGGCGACTCGCCTGTCCAATTGAGCGCCAGGCAAGCCAGCGGTTTAAATGCCGCTCTTCACTTTGGTCCAGACGCGGGTGCGAATTCGTTCCAAGGCCAGGGGCAACGGCTCTAGAGGGACAAGTGAAGCAACTGTTTTCTTGTCTGGATAAATCCAGGGGTTGTCACGTAACTGCTGCTCGACAAACTCAGTGGCGTCTTTGTTGGCGTTGGGATACAGCGTGTGATTTGAAGTCTTTGCGATGATTTCAGGGCGCAGCATGTAATTGATAAACGTCATGCCTTCCTTAGGGTGGGGCGCGTCTTTCAATAACACCAGATTTTCCGACCAGACCAGTGCGCCCTCGCGAGGGAGGCTGTAGGCAATCTTGCGCCCGGTTTGGTTTTTCTCGTTGATGGCCTGCGCAGCCAGAGCACCATTGGCCCATCCCACTACCGCACAGATATTGCCGTCGGCGAGGTCAGCGTCAATTCGGGATGAGTCGAAATAGAGCACGTAAGGACGGATTTTCAACAGCAGCGCCTGGGCCTTCTTGTAGTCATCCGGATTCTTGCTGTTGCTTGGCAGCCCCAGATAATGCAAGGCAATGGAAATGATTTCGCTGGGTGAATCGAGCATCGCCACGCCGCAGGACTTCAGTTTACTGATGTTCTCTTCTTTGAATATCAGGTCCCAGCTGTCGACCGGAGCATCGTCGCCCAGTGCGGCTTTGACTTTATCGATGTCATAGCCGATGCCCGTGGTGCCCCAGAGATAGGGTACGGCGTAACGATTACCGGGATCGTTGACGGCAAGTTGGGACAAGATGTCCGGATCGACATGGGATAAATTGCTTAGCTGATTCCGATCCAGCGGCTGGAGCACCCCCGCCTGGATCAGACTTGGCAAGACATTGGATGTGGCGACAACCACGTCGTATCCCGTGCGGCCAGCCATCACCTTGCTCTGCATGATTTCGGCACTGTCGAATGCATCCATGTGGAAGCGGGTGCCGGTTTCCTGCTCGAACTCCTTCGGGGTCTGCGGGGCGATAAACCCAAACCAGTTGTACAGATGCATGCCGGGTTCCACAGCTCCCACCGAGCTGCTTATCCCGATACAAAGAAGCGAGGCTGAAAATATGCTGCGCAGGCGCGACTTGCTCATACAACTATCCTTGTCAAGACGAGGGCCCTCATGGTCCTCGTAACCCGGTAGCGAATATACCGGGCATTGACGGAGAGTAAATACCTACGAATACTTATCCGCGCCCGACGAATCCCTAACCCAAAAGGGGTAGAAAATGCCTCTCGACCTCCATAGCCTGGCTTGGCATCGATCGATTGGACAATTGATCATGCGATTGAACCGTCCAGAATTCTGGAGCTCACTTGTTCGTTTGTTGAATGAATACGTGCAGGTCGACAACTGGGTTGTACTGATCTTCAGCAATCATCAAGTGCAAGTTGTCAGCCTTCCTGAAGTAGCCGACACAGAAGAAGTCGATGCGTTTATCCATCGCTATGTGAAGGGACTTTACATGCTGGATCCGTTCTACATAGCTGATCGAGAGGACCCTCAAAGCGGCTTCTTTCATATGCTCGATGTCGCACCTGAGCACTTTCTCGAGACGGAGTATTACCATCAGTATTTTGAACAGTATATTTCGGTGGATGAGGCGCAATACAACGTCAGGCTCGATGCGGAAAGAACCTTGTGCGTTTCTTTTGGAAGTCATATCCGCTTCAGTCAGGAGCAGATAACCACGCTTGATCTTATCAAGCCCTGGGTGACGGCACTCATGCATCAGCGCATGAATTTCGAGGTTGACGTCGCGAAGGATTTTACCGCGCCAGCCCCATGGCCGGAGACAATGTCCTCACTCGGCACGCCGTTGACTACGCGGGAGAATGATGTGCTCAAATTATTGCTGAGTGGTTTTTCCAATAAGGAAGTCGCGGGTAAACTTTCCCTGTCAGCCGAAACGATAAAAGTGCACCGTCGCAATATCTACTCGAAATTGAACATCAAGTCACAGTCCGAGTTGTTTGCTCGTTTCTTTACGTCGAAGCAGGATGCGCTTACGTCGAGTTGAACCTGCGGACTGTTCCTGACCTTCGTCTCAAGACTTTTCAAACAGAGCCTGGATTCAACAAGGTTCCACGTCTGGCACAAACGGCGCAGGTGCTCCCGCCCATCCCGGTGCCAGCCGTCGTAGCGGCTTGATCAGCAGACCGAGACAAGCCAGCAGCACATACAAAAAACCAGCGATGGCAAACAGCAAGCTCAGACCGCCGATCTTGCCGCTACCCAGTACCGGGGCGAGTGTAGCTTTCCAGTCGCCAGGGGCACTCAACAGCGGGATCGCCCAAGTGTCCGCCAGGGTGCCGGCGCCCAATGCTCCGATTGGCATCGCCAAAAGGCAAACCATCTGCCGCGTCGACAGGACGCGTCCCAGCACTTCGGCAGGCAGGCTGCGCTGCCAGAAGCTCTGGTCGCTGCTGGTGCTCAGCGAGAAGCAGCCAAACGCAACGAAAGCCGCTGCGTACAGCAGCACTGGGGAGTCGCTGATGCCGATGCCTAGCACGCTGGCGCCCAGCAACAGATCCGCGAGCAATACGGTGCGGATCAGCCGGGCGGGTGGCCTGGCCACCACCCACAACGAGCCGGCGAGCATGCCCAGGCCGCCGCAGGTCATCACAGTGCCCAGCATCAGCACCGAATGGCGCTCCATCACCAACGGTGACAACAGCGCCGAGGCCAGGCCGAGCATCAGGTGTTCCAACGCCAGGTAGCCTAACAGTGCCCACAAAGCCGGACGGCCGCGCAGCACGGCCAGTGCGCTCGGCGGGCCAACGGTGGGCGCTGCGCGGCCGGTGCCACTGACGCGCAGCGCCGAAGCGACCACCGCCAGCCAAGTCAGGATGCCAGCGGAAAACAGTACCGCGCCCACATCCAGCAACAGCACCCCGGGAACGCCAATGCCATCCAGCAGCAGTGCCGCCAGGGTCGGCGCGAGCAGCTGCGGCAAGCCAACCATCAATTGCATCAGGCCATTGGCCCGTCCGATGGCGCGAGGGCTGTGCAGCAAGCGCGGGATCGCCGCCTGGCAGACCAGCATGCGCACCACCAGCGCACTGGAGTTGATCGCGGCAAAGGCATACACCTGGCCGCGATCCAATGCCCCTTGGTCGAACAACCACCACAGCACCAGCGCGGCGAGGCCACTGCAGCCTTCGACACCGAGCAGAATCGCCCGCGCCTCGCAACGGTCCACCAGCCAGCCGGTCAGCGGTGCCAGGAGCAGGCCGGGCAAAGCCGACAAGGCGATGACCCAGGCGTAGTCGGTGACACTGGCCTGTTGCTGCAACAACCAGATGCCCAGGCTGAAAGCCGCGAGGGCCGATCCCAGGGTCGAAGCGACCTGGCCGAGCCAGGCCCACAGCCAGAGCCGGATCGCCCGGGCCCCTTGTGGGAGCGAGCCTGACCGCAATAGCGGCTGAGTACCCGCTCCGTGAGCAAGGTCGCGCCCAGTTCGGGGAGCGGATGTGCGTGAGCCTGCGTCAATCTTCACGGGATAACGGCGCCTCCAGCGCGGGCCAGTGGTGGCGCAGGTGCGCGGCCAGGGTGGGTGCTGCTCGTGCCTTGAGGATCGACAAGTGGTCGCAGTCGGCGATCACGCATTGCTGGCAGTCCAGGGCGAAGGCATCCCAGTGCTGTTCGACCGAAGAGGGTGGTTCACGGCCGTGCTCGGCCTGCAGCAGTACCACGGGGCCCGGGTAGGCCGGCGTCGGCTGGTAGTCGGTCGCCAGGTTGGCCTGGAACACCCGCAGCGGGCCGAGCAGTGACGCGGGCCTGGCCTGTGTCGGCATCAGACCGACAACCTGCATGCGTTCCAGCAACGTGGCGCATTGTTCTTCCGGCTCCTGATTCGCCAGGGTGTCCAGGTCAAGCTCCAGGCTGCATCCGGCGTCGAGTTCCAGCAACGCCACGTAGCGCCCCAAGGCCTCGCGGGTGTCGCGGGTCATGCGCTTGCCCGGTACACGGCTGTCGATCAGCAGCACCGGTGCCACCTGCGCACCGCTCGCCTGCAACTGACGGGCGATTTCAAGGGCCAGCCAGCCACCGAACGAATGTCCCAGCAGGTAGTAGGGACCCTGTGGCACTTGGGCACGGATTTCCCGCACATAGGCGCGGGCCGCCGCCTGCACCGACCCATGGGGTTCGCTGCGGCCATCGAGGCCACGGGCTTGCAGCCCGATCACCGTCAACCGCCCATCCAACTGGCGCACCAAAGGCACGAAACTGCTCACGTTGGCGCCCGCGCCCGGCACCATGAACAGGCAGGGCGCAGTGGGCGAGCCGGTTTGTAACGTCAGGCTGGCACGGCTGGCGACAGGTTGAAGCGGATGCGCCTCGCTCTGTGCCAGTGCCCGCTCCAGGGCGGCCGCCAGCCCCTGCAGATGCGTCGGATCGCGCATGATCGACCAGTGATCGCCTGCGACCCGCTGTTCCACCACATCCGCCCCCGGCAGCGCTCGCCAGTCGGCGCCCAGATCCCGGGCACCGATCAACTCTGGACGCGCCGAAACCGCGCTGAACAGATACACAGGCAAGCCCAGTGGCGCCGGCCGGTAGCGGACCATCGCGTTGCGCAGAGTCAGGTTCAGGCGCGCCCGGCGGATCAGTGCCAAACGATCAAAGGCCGGCGGCAACCAACCTCGGGTGCGCGCCGTGGCGAGCACGGCGTCGAGGTCCAGGCCGCGGTGCCAGGTTGCCTCCCGGTCGTCATCGGCCTGTTGGGTGGCCAGGTAGCCAAGCAATTGCTGACGCAGATCGCTTTCGTCGAGACTGAAGGGCAACACCGGTGCCCGCAATGCCCCTGGCTGACTGCTGTCGATCAGCCCGAGGAACGCCACTTTTTCATCCTCGCCCAGCAGTTGGCGCGCCATTTCATAGGCCAGCACACCGCCGGCCGACCAGCCCGCCAGCCGATAAGGACCGTCGGGCTGAACAGTGCGCAACAGCGTGATGTAGCGTTTGGCGAGGGTTGGGTTGTCGATGTCGTCTTCCAACTCGGCCGCGGCCTGCACGGCGTAGACACCGAGTTCCGGATCCAGGTGGCGGGCTAACCGTTCATACGGTAGCGCCTCGCCTGTGCCCTCGTGGATGAAAAACAAGGGCGGCTGGCGACCGCTGCCCGGACGAATACACAGCAGGCCCTGAGAGTCAGCGGTATCCCGCGCCACCACCTGACGGGCCAGTGCAGCCAGGTCCTCGGCGTTGAACAGCGCACCCACGGTAACGTCCATGCCTTGCGCGCGCAGGCCGTCGAGCAGTTGCACCAGCAGCAACGAGTGTCCGCCGAGGGCAAAGAAGTTATCTTCACGGCCGACCTGCTCAACCCCCAGCAACTGCGACCACAGCTGCGCCAGACAGGTTTCCGTGGCACCGCGCGGCGGAGTGTAGGGGCGTTGCTGCAGAGCCTGGTGGTCCGGCGCCGGCAAGGCACGCCGATCCAGTTTGCCGTTGGCCGTCAGCGGCCATTCTTGCACCTGGACATAGGCGCCGGGCAGCATGTGCGCTGGCAGCTGTTCGGCCAGAGCAGCGCGCAGCGTCCCCGGTGCCAGATCGCCACCCGACTCGGCCAGCAGGTAAGCGACCAGGCGCGGATCCCCTGGCTCGTCCTGACGCGCCACTACCACGGCCGAGCGTATACCGTCCAGCGCCACGAGGCGCGCTTCGATTTCTCCCAGTTCTATGCGAAAGCCGCGCACTTTGACCTGCTGGTCGTTACGACCCAGGTACTGCAACCGGCCGTCGGCGGTCCAGCGGGCCAGGTCGCCGGTCTTGTAGAGCCGCTCGCCGCGACTCCCGGCAAACCGCGCAGGCCGGAAGCGTTCGGCATCCAGGGCCGGTCGGTTCAGGTAACCCCGGGCAAGGCCAGGCCCGGCAACATGGATCTCACCGACCACACCCTGGGGTACCAACTCGCCATGTTCATCGAGCAAGTAGATGCGCAGATCCGGGATCGGCCGGCCGATGGGCACCAGTCCGGCGTCGGAGGTGCAGTCGGCGGCTTCGATCGCTTGATAGGTGACGTGCACCGTGGTCTCGGTAATGCCGTACATGTTCACCAGTTGTGTACGGTGGCTGTCCGGCCGTGCGAACCAGGGCCGTAGTGCGGCGCCGTCGAGGGCTTCACCACCGAACACAATGCAGCGCAGGCGATGGGGGGCGGCGCGGGTCTGCTTCATCCAGGCATAGAAGGCGCTGGGGGTTTGGTTGAGGACTGTGACGCCGGTGTCTACCAGCAGGTCGTAGAAGTCTTGCGGGCTGCGTGAGGTCAAATACGGCACCACCACCAGCCGGCCGCCATGCAGCAGCGCGCCCCAGATTTCCCAGACCGAGAAGTCGAACGCGAAGGAATGAAACAGCGTCCAGACGTCCCGCTCGTTGAACCCGAACCAGCCTTCGGTAGCGCTGAACAGCCTTAGCACCGCGCGGTGTTCGACCATGACGCCCTTGGGCACGCCGGTGGAGCCGGAGGTGTAAATGATGTACGCCAGGTCGGTATCACTGGCCTGAGGATCGGCCGGCAGATCTGTCCCAGGCTGTTCGCTCCAGTTGCCGCGATGTGGGTCCAGGGACAGGATCGTGCAGGCGGCGGGCACCTGCAGCGCTGGCGGTAGTGTCCCGAGGGTCAGTACCACTCGGGGGCTACTGTCGCCGAGGATGAAGTTCAAGCGTTGCGCGGGATAGACCGGGTCCAGCGGCACATAGGCGCCGCCGGCCTTGAAGCTCGCCAGGATGCCCACGAGCATGTCCAAGCCGCGCTCGGCGTGGATCGCCACGCGGCTTTCCGGGCCGACACCCAGCTCCCGAAGACGATGAGCCAGGCGGTTGGCGCGTTGGTTGAGGGCCCGATAAGTGAGGGTCTGCGTGCCGTACTGGAGTGCAATGGCGTCGCCTCGGTGCGCAGCCTGGGCCTCGAAACGCTGGTGCAGGCGTTCGCCCGATGCCGGCGCCAGGGGGGCGACGGGGTTGAAACCGTCGAGCAACTGCTGGCGTTCAGCCGGGCTGAGCAAGTCGATGGTGGCCACGGTCTGCTGATCGTCGGCGACCATGGCCCGCAGCACCGACAGCAGAGCATGCCAATGACGCGCCACGGTGGCGGCATCGAATAGCGCGGTGGCGTAGTTGAAGCCGCCCTGGATCACGCCGCCGGCCTCATGGACGTCCAGCGCCAGGTCGAACTTGGCCGTGGTCACGGGCGCGCCAACGCTTTCCAACTGCAAGCCGTTGCCCAGGTCAAGCTCCCCACGGGGCGCGTTCTGCCAGGCCAGCATCAATTGGAAAACCGCGTTATGGGCCTGTGACCGCGGCGGGTTGAGTGCTTCGATGACCTGCTCGAAGGGCAAGTCCTGATGGTCCTGGGCGGCGAGGGCGAGCGCCCTGACCTGGGTCAGCAGCGCGTCGACCCGCGGCCCTTCGTCCAGGTCGATGCACAGGGCCTGGAAGTTGACGAAGAAGCCGATCAGCGGTTCCAGCTCGACCCGGGCGCGGTTGGCGATGGGGGAGCCAATGACCACCTGGGCTTGGCCCGAGAAACGACTGACCACCACGGACCAGGCGGCCAGCAAGGTCATGTACAAGGTCACTCCATGGCGCTGGCTCAAGGTCTTGAGACCCTGGGTCAGCTCTGCGTCGATGTGCACCGGCAAGCTGGCACCCGCGTAATCCAGGCGCGGTGGGCGTGGCCGGTCAGTGGGCAAGGTGACGCAGGTCGGTGCGGCGCCCAGGTGTGCGGTCCAGTAGGAACGCTGGCGCTGCAATTCATCGCCTTGCAGCCATTGGCGTTGCCACAGGGTGTAGTCGCCGTACTGGTGCGTCAGTGCCGGCAACGGATCGTCCCGGCCCTGGCTGAAGGCCCGGTAGAGCTGGGAGAACTCGTCGGTGAGCACCCCCATGGACCAGCCGTCCGAGACCAGGTGGTGCACGGTTACCAGCAGGATGTGGTCGTCGGCCTCCAGACGCAGCAGGCGGGCACGGACCGGCCATTGGACGGTGAGATCGAAGGGGCGACCGGCTTCTTCGGCGCAATGGGCTTGCCACTCCGTCGCGCCGCCTGTGCTCAGGTCCAGGCTGACCAGCGGCAACGCGGCGGGCGGGTCGATGACTTGTCGCGCTTGTCCGGACAGGCTGACAAAGCGCGTGCGCAGGCTTTCATGGCGCGCCACGATGCGGTCAAGGGCCCGGCGCAGGGCGTTTTCATCCAACTGACCGCGCAAGCGCAAACCGGCGGGCATGTTGAAGGCCGCTGTCGAATCCGGATTGAGCTGCTGGATCAGCCAAAGGTTCTGCTGGGCGAACGACAGTGGCAGCGGTTGACTGCGATCAGCCTCCGGCAACGGGGCCTGGCGGTTGTGGACGGAACTGCCAAGCAGTGTGGCCATGGCGTGCAGGCGCGGCTGGGCGAAGACCGCCGAGAGCGGCACCTCCAGGCCCAACCGATGGCGGACCTGGGCGAGCAAGCGCAACGCCAGCAGCGAATGCCCACCGAGGGCGAAAAAGTCATCCTCCCGGCCAATCGGCTCGACGCCAAGCAGTTCACTCCAGATCGCCGCCAGGCCGATTTCCAGTTCGCCCCGCGGCGCGCTGTAGGGCGTCTGGGCGAACGATTCAGGCGTTGGGGCCGGCAGGCGCAGGCGATCGACCTTGCCATTGGCGGTGAGCGGCAGGCTCGCCAGTTGCACGAAGGCGGCTGGCACCATGTATTCCGGCAGGCGTTCGCTCAACTGACTACGCAGCGCCAGTGGCGACAACGCATGGGCCGCGTTGAAGTAAGCCACCAGGCGGGGTTCCCCACGCTCGTCCCGCTGCACGACGACCACCGATTCGCGAATGCCGGGCACTTGATCGAGGCGACTCTCCACCTCGGCGAGCTCGACCCGATAACCGCGGATCTTGACCTGCGAGTCGTTGCGTCCCAGGTATTGCAAGGTGCCTTCAGCGGTCCAGCGCGCCAGGTCACCGGTTTTGTAGAGGCGGGCTCCGCAGCGTTGGTCGAGAGGGTGGTCAATGAAGCGTTCAGCGGTCAGGTCCGGTCGATTCAGGTAGCCTTGGGCCAGGGCCAGGCCCGCCACATGCAACTCACCCACCGCGCCCTGGGGCACCCATTGGCCATGCGGGTCCAGCAGGCACACCTGGGTATTGGCGATCGGCCGGCCGATCACCGGTACGTCGGCCCATTGCTCGGGGTCATCGCCCAGGGTATGGGCACAGACCACATGGGTTTCGGTCGGACCGTAGTGATTGTGCAGGCGGGCCTGGGGGTGCTGGCGGAAAAACGCGCGCAGTGCTGCGGTGATGCGCAGGGCTTCGCCGGCAACGATCACATCGCGTAGCGCCGGCAACGCCAGCGGTGCTTCGCTCCAGCGCTCGGCCAGTGCCGCCAGGGCAATGTACGGCAGGAACAATCGCTCGATGCGGTTATCGCAGAGCCACTGCGGCAGGGCGTCGAGGTCCAGGCGCCGGGCTTCGTCCAGCAGCACCAAAGTCCCGCCGCTGCCCAGGGTGGAGAACATCTCCTGGAAGGCCACGTCGAAGCCCAGCGCGGCGAATTGCAGGGTGCGCGCGGCGCCAGGCAGCGCGTGACCAGCCTGCCAGGTCAACAGGTTGCTCAGGGCCAGATGCCCCATGGCGACACCCTTGGGCAGGCCGGTAGAACCGGAGGTGTACATGACGTACGCCAGATCGTCCGGGCTCGGTTGCGCCAACGGTGGTGCGGCGGGGGCGGGTGTCGCGGTGGCCGAGAGGCGGACGGACAACGTGCGGCAGCCCTCGCCAGTCTGCAAGGCCTCGACGTGCTCGATATCCCACAGCAGCAGGCAGGGTTGGCAATCGTCGATGATGCCTTGCCGACGGGCAATCGGCTGGCTGGGGTCGAGCGGCACGTAGGCCGCCCCGGTCTTGAGCGTGGCGACCAGGGCCAGCACCATTTCCAGGCTACGGGGCAGGTGGATGGCCACTCGTTGGCCGGGCCCTGCGCCCTGGTCGATCATTGCCCAGGCCAAGTGGTTGGCCTGGCGGTCCAGTTCCCCATAGCTCAAGCCGCGCCCATGCAGTTCAACGGCAATGGCGTCAGGCCGCAGCAGCGCTTGACGCTCGAAGGGGCGGTGCACCCAGCTCGCCTCGGGAAATGGGGTCGGCGCCGGGTTGAGCTGGTGCAGCAGGCGCTGGCGTTCGTCGGCGTCGACCAGTGCCAGGTGCGTGACCGCCTGACGATCGTCGGCGATGAACTGACGCAGCACTTGGATCAGGTAAGACCAATGCCGGCTGACGCTGGCGCAGTCGTACAGGGCAGTGGCGTAGTTGAGCCCGCCGATGATCCGTCCCTCGGCTTCGTAGAGTTCCAGGGAAAGATCGAACGGCGCGGTGGTCTGCTCTCCGGACAGGGGCGTGAGGCTCAGACCATCGAGGTCCAGGCTGCTGCGGGGCGCGTTCTGCCAGGCGAACATCAGCTGGAACACCGGCGTATGGGCCAACGAACGCGGCGGGTTGAGCGCCTCGACCACGTGCTCGAACGGAACGTCCTGATGGGCTTGAGCCTGCAAGGCATGCTCACGAACCTGGGCCAGCAACTGGCCGACTTCCGGCGCGCCGCTCAGGTCCACACACAGTGCCTGGGTGTTGACGAAAAAGCCGATCAGCGGCTCCACTTCACTGCGGGTGCGATTGGCGACCGGGGTGCCGATGACCACCCGTGCCTGGCCGGACAGGCGCGCCACCACCACGGCCCAGGCGGCCAACAGCGTCATGTACAGCGACGTACCGTGGCGCCGGCCCAGTGCCTTGAGCGCCGAAGCGGTAGGCTCATCCAGGGCCACCTCCAACCGCGCGCCGGCGAAATCCTGGCGCGGCGGCCGCGGGCGGTCGGTGGGCAGATCGACCCGTTCCGGGGCCTCGCGCAGGTGCTCGAGCC
Organism: Pseudomonas uvaldensis; assembly: GCF_021271205.1. Taxonomy (GTDB): domain Bacteria; phylum Pseudomonadota; class Gammaproteobacteria; order Pseudomonadales; family Pseudomonadaceae; genus Aquipseudomonas; species Aquipseudomonas uvaldensis. The sequence continues at coordinate 524,197 of NZ_JAIWKS010000002.1, read as the reverse complement.
AGTAGGCCAATTGCCTGGCACCACGCTCACCGGCCAACCAGTCACGTTGCCAGGCGGCGTAGTCGGCGTATTGAATGGCCAGGGGCGCGAGCGAGTCCGGTGCGTTGCCATGGAAAGCTTTGTACAGCACCGAGAGTTCGTCGATCAGCACGCCGATGGACCAGCCGTCGGCGATGATGTGGTGCAAGGTCACGTGCAGCACGTGGCGTTGCGCACCCAGGCGCGCCAACCACACCCGCAGCAGTGGGCCCTCGCTCAGATCGAAGGGACGGGCCGCTTCGTGGGCCATGGCGGGCTGCAAGTCGGCGGCTTCGGCCAGCTCCACCCGTTCGAAATCCCAGCGCGGGGTGGGGTCGATGACTTGCCGGACCTCGCCGTCCTGTTCGATGAATCGCGCGCGCAGCACCGCGTGGCGCTCGACGATACGTGCCAGGGCATTGCGCAGGGCGTTTTCGTCCAGCTCGCCGTCCAAGCGCAGGGCACCGCTGATGTGATAGGCGGCGCTGGCCTGGGCGTCCAGGCGTGCGATGAACCAGAGACGCTGTTGGGCGAATGACAAGGGCCGCGCCGCTGTCTGCGGCAATACGGGAATGCCCGTCAGGGTGCTGTGTGCCGCGTTGACCAGCAGCGGTGCCAGCCCGGCCACGCTCGGGTGCGCGTACAGGGTGGCCAGGGGCAGTTCAAGGCCCAGGCGTTGGCGCACCCGCGAAACCCATTGCACGGCCAGCAGCGAATGCCCGCCCAGCTCGAAGAAATCATCGTGCCGGCCAACCCGGGCCACGCCCAAGAGGTCGCACCAGATTTCGGCCATGAGGCATTCCTGTTCTCCGCGCGGTGCCTCGTAGGCCTGAGTGCTCCAAGCGTCTTCGCCGGGGCGCGGCAAGGCCGCGCGGTCGAGTTTGCCGTTGGGCGTCAACGGCAGGGTGTCCAGCGCAACGATCAGGGCCGGCACCATGTGACCCGGCAAAACCTCGGCCAGGGCATCACGAAGGGCCGTTGCGACCAGCGGTCCATGATCTTCGGCCGCCACAGCGTAGGCCACCAACGCCGGCTCGCGACCCTCGCGCGCAAGCGCCAGTACCGCGGCGGCGCTGACCTGGGGCAGGGCCAGCAAGGCCGCTTCGACTTCCCCCAATTCGATGCGGAAACCGCGGATCTTGACCTGGAAGTCGTTGCGTCCCAGGTAATGGAGCTGCCCCTCGGCATCCCAAAAGCCCAGGTCGCCCGTGCGGTACAGCCGCGCCGTCGGGTCGCTGCTGAACGGGTCGGCCAGGAAACGCTCCCGGGTCAGCTCCGGACGGCGATGGTAACCGCGCCCGACGCCGGCACCGCCGATGTACAGCTCGCCCGGCACGCCCACCGGCAATGGTTGCAGGGCCTCGTCGAGGACATGCACCTGAGTATTGTCGATGGGTCGGCCGATGTGCGGCTGGAACCCCCGGTCACGGTCCATCGACACCCAGGTCGAATAGACGGTGGTTTCGGTCGGGCCGTAGAGGTTGTTGACCTGGCGCACGGCGCTGTCGGCGAACAGTCGTTCCACCAATGCCCGGGGCAACGCCTCGCCGGCCAGGTTGACGCACTCCAGCGAAGCCGCCAGAGCATCGGCGCGCAGCAGCGCGTCGAGCGCCGACGGCACCGTGTTGAGCAGGCTCAGGTCCGGGCGTTGGTCGAGCAAGGCGAGGGCGTCGTCCACCAGTTCCAGGGTGCCGCCACAGGACAGCGGCGCAAAGCATTCGAACACCGACAGGTCGAAGTTGATCGAGGTGCTGAACAGGCTGCGCTCGAGGGTTTGTGCACTGAAGCTACGCAGCGCCCAGTCAAGGAAGTTGCGTGCGTTGCGGTGCTCGATCATCACGCCCTTGGGCTGCCCGGTGGAACCGGACGTGTAGATCATGTAGGCCAGGTGATGGGGCTCAAGCGCCGTGTCCAACGGCGCGTCACCCTGTGGTGCATCGCCGCCGCGCAACACCTCGTCGACGTTCAGGCGCTGGCAATCGCTGGCGAGGATCAGCGTCAGCGGCGCATCGCTCATCGCCAGGATTGCCAGCGGGGCGCTGTCCTCAAGCATGTAGGCCAAGCGCTGGGCCGGGTACGCCGGGTCCAGCGGAACATAGGCACCGCCGGCCTTGAGCACAGCGAACAGCGCGACGACCAGTTCGGGGCTGCGGCGCAAATGGATGCCGACTCGCTGGTCGGGGCCGACGCCGAGTGCCTGCAGGTGCCGGGCCAGGAGACGGGCTTGGCGGTCCAGTTGGGCATAGGTCAGCTCGCGGTTCTTGCAACGCACCGCTACCGCCCCTGGCGTAAGGCGCGCCTGGGCTTCGAAGCGCTCGTGCAGCAGGGCGCGCTCGGGTAGAGCGCGCTGGGTGGCGTTGAACCGCGCCAGTTGCTGGCGTTCTTGCACCGGCAGTACATCGAGGCTACGGGCAAGCCGCTGCGGATCGGTATTCAAGGCTTCGACAAGGCTCTCCAGTGCACAGTGCATGAAGCTCCAGGCCCGTTGCGCGCCCACTTTACCGGCAATCTGCGCAGTCAGGCTGAAGCCTTGGCCCAGGTCGTCCACCGAAAAGGTGAAGGGATAGTTGGTGCGCTCGGCGTTGCTCAGCACGCGCATGCCCTCCACCTGCTGGTGCGGGGTGTCTTCCAGGCTGTAACGGAAATTGAGCAAGGCGCAGAACAACGGCGTACCGGACGGCACGCTGCTGCAACGTTGGGCCAGGGCCAATGGCGTGTGCTCGTGTTCGAGCAGTGCCGACAACGCCTGATGGGTGTGTTGCAGGCTGTCGACCACCGAACGCTGTGCAAAACCGATGCGCAGCGGCAGGGTATTGATGAATACGCCCAATGCCTGGTCGGCACCTTGCACCCCTTGCAGCCGCCCCAGCAACACCGTGCCGAACACGACGTCGGCGCGGCCTGTGGCCTTGCCCAACACCAGCGCCATGGCCAAGTGAAAGAGGCTCGCCACACCCACCCGATGCTGACGCGCCGCCTGGCGCAGGGTTGTCGCCAGCGCCGGTTCGAGGGGCGCGCGTACTTCGTCAAGGACGCCGGTGTTCTGCACATCGAGCAGCCCGAACGGGGCCGTGGGTTCGCTGACGTCGGACAGCATCGATTGGAAAAATGCCTGCTGTCGGGCGCTGTCCTGGTTACGCCGGGCGTGGGCGACGAAGCGGCGGAACGGCACGGGCTCCCTCAGTGCACTGTTCCGGCCCTGTTGAATCAGGACGATTTCTTCGACCATGCGCTCCAGGGTGGTGTGGTCCAGTACCAGGTGATGGTGCAAGACCTGCAACAGCCAGCGCTGCTGCGCGGCGTCGAATGCCTTCACCACCCGCAGCAGCGGCGCCTGGCGGATGTCCAGGCGTAGCTGGCGGGGATCGGTGTGGGCTTGCAACTGCGCCAACGCATCGTCCTGGGTGATACGCAGGACCTCGACCGGCAGCGGCGCGGTGCGCCAGACCACCTGCACCGGTTGGTCCAGGTCTACCCAGGCCAGGGCGGTGCGCAGGATGTCGTGACGGTCGATGACCCGTTGCAAGGCTTCGCAGAATGCGTCCAGGCCGGTCTCCTGGTCAAACGCAAGGGTGGTGTGCAGCAGGTAGGTATCGCCCTGGTCCTGCAAGAGATAATGAAAAAACAGGCCTTCCTGCAACGGGGCCAAGGGGTAGATGTCCTGGACGTTGGTCGCGCCCCCTTCAACGCCGGCAACGATCCGATCGACCTGTGCCTGGGTCAGGTCCACCAGAGGCAGCAGGTCTGGGGTGATCCGGGTGCAGCCCGGCGGTAGGGGACCGCCTGCTGCATCAGGGGCGTCGGTCGACGTCTCGCCGGGTTTGGCCAGGATCGCCGCGAGTGCGCTGACCGTGGGGGCGCCGAACAGGGTGCGCACATCGATGGCCCAACCGTCTACCCGCAGTTGCTCGACCAACTGCACCGCCAGCAGCGAATGCCCGCCCAGGGCAAAGAAATTGTCCTGGCGTCCCACCCGCGGCACGCCGAGGGTGTGTGCCCAGAGCTCGGCGAGACGAGTTTCCACCGGTCCTTGCGGGGCTTCGTAGTGCTGCAAGGCGAAGTGCTCTTCACCGGGCTCGGGCAGGGCGCGACGGTCGAGTTTGCCGTTGGCGGTCAGGCTGAAAGCCTCAACTTGCACAAAGGCCGCCGGCAGCATGTAGTCGGGCAAAACCGCGGCCAAGCGGCCTCGCAGCTCATTGGGCTGTTGAGCCTGGGTCGCGCTGAAATAGGCGAGCAGGCGCTGCTGGGCGTCGACCCGCACCACCGCTTCGCTGATACCGGGCAGCGCCTTGAGTTGCGCTTCGATTTCCCCCAGTTCGATGCGAAAGCCGCGGACCTTGACCTGCAGGTCGTTGCGTCCGAGGAACATCAGCACGCCGTCCGCGCGCCAGCGCACCAGGTCACCGGTGCGGTATAAGCGCGTGCCGGGGCTGAAGGGGTTGGTGACGAAGCGTTCTTCGCTCAACTGCGCCTGGTTCAGGTAACCGAGGGCCAGCCCGTCGCCACCGATGTACAGCTCGCCAGCGACGCCGATGGGCAGGGCCTGGCGCTGCTCATCGAGGACGTAGACCTGGGTATTGCCGATGGGCCGGCCGATGGGAATGTCGCCCGCCAGCGCATCCTCGAGGGTGATGCGGTGGGTGGTGGCGAAGGTGGTGCTTTCGGTGGGGCCGTAGCCGTTGAGCAACTCGCCCGGAGGTGACCGCCGTAGCACCCGCTCGATGCATCGTGGGTCCAGCACATCGCCGCCGACCATCAGCAAACGCAGGGCGGCAAAGGCCGGGGCCAGGGCGTCGGCAAACCGATGGAACAACCCGGCGGTGAGCCACAGCACGCTGACTTCGTGGCGCAGCAGGTGTTCATTCAAGCGTCCGGCGTCGAGCACCGTCTGGCGCGGGCAGACCACCAGGCAGCCACCGTTGAGCAAGGCGCCCCAGATTTCCAGAGTACTGGCGTCGAAGGCTGGGTTGGCGGCCAGGGCGATGCGGTCCTGGGCGGTGAAGTCGGCAAAGCCATTGTTGATCACCAGCCGGGCGACCGCCCGATGCGGCACCTGCACGCCTTTGGGCACGCCGGTGGAGCCGGAGGTGTACATGATATAGGCAGGGGCATTCGCTGGCGCTGCGTTGACCAGGCGTCGGGGCGCGTCATCGTCCAGGAACAGGTCCGATTCCCACGGGACCAGCACCCGGCACGCCGTGGGCGCCTCGAGCGGCGCGGCCGGCCATTCGTCAACGAGTAACCAGGCGCTGGCGCAATCGTCGAGCAGAGCGCGCTGGCGCTGCGTCGGGGTGGCGGTGTCGATGGGCACGTAGGTCGCACCATTTTTCAGGATTGCCAGAATTGCCATGATCAGGCGCGGGCCACGCTCCAGGCACAGCGCCACCCGGGCGCCTTCGCCAATGCCCTGGGCCGCCAGCCAGTGAGCCAGCTGCTCGGCACGTTGGTCGAGCTGGCGGTAACTCATGGAGCCGGTGACGTCCTGGATCGCCGTGGCTTCGGGCCGGCGGCGGGCCTGGGCCTCGAAGAGGCTGTGCAAGGGTTCGTCGGCGGGGTAGTCGTGGGCCGTGTCATTGAAGCCGTGCAATACCTGGTGGCGTTCGTCGTCACCGAGGATCGACAGTCCGTCGAGCGTTTGTCGGTCATCGTCGATCATCGCTTGCAGGGTGGTGCACAACGCCTGCCAATGACGTTGCATGGTGGCAGCGTCGAACAGGGCGGTGGCGTAGGTCAGGCGTCCGGCGATCATGCCGTCGCGCTCGTGCAGGTTCAGGGTCAGGTCGAACTTGGCGCTGTCTTCGGTGGTGGTCAGCGGCGTGAGCTCCAGGGTGCCCAGTTCCAGGCTCGGCTGCGGCGCGTTCTGCCAGGCGAACATGACTTGGAAGATCGGGCTGTGGGCCAGCGAGCGCGGTGGATTCAGAGCTTCCACCACCTGCTCGAAGGCGACGTCCTGATGCGCCTGGGCCTCCAGGGCGGTGCGCCGCACCTGGGCCAGCAGTTGATCCACCCGCAGGGCATCGGCAAACCGCACCCGCAGGGCCTGGGTGTTGATGAAAAAGCCGATCAGCGGCTCGATTTCGACGCGGGTACGGTTGGCCAGTACCGAGCCGATCACCAGGTCGTCCTGCCCGGACAGGCGTGCCAGGACCACCGACCAGGCGGCCAGTACGGTCATGAACAGCGTGTTGCCATGGCGCTCGCTCAGTTGCCTGAGGGCCTGGACCAATGCCGCCTCCATGCTCACGTCGAGACTGGCCCCGGTGAAATCCTGCTGCGCCGGGCGCGGCCGGTCCAGCGTCAACTGCAGCAACGCCGGCGCGTCAGCGAGTTGCGCACGCCAGTAATCCAACTGTTCGTTGACCCGTTGGACCTGACGGGGAGAGCGTTGCCACATCGCATAATCGGCGTATTGGATGGCCAGTGGCGGCAGCGGATCGGCGCGGTCCTGGATGAACGCTCGATAGAGTTCACTCAGCTCGCGGGTGAGTACGCCCAGCGACCAGGCGTCGCCGACGATATGGTGCAAGGTCACCAGCAGCACATGCTCCTGGTCCGCCAGGCGCAACAGACAACCGCGGATCAGCGGGCCTCGTGTCAGATCGAAAGGTGCCTCGGCGGCTTCGACGCAATGAGCCTGGAACGCCGTGGCGGGCTGGCCCCGCAGGTCGACGCTGCGCAGAGAGAAATCCGCTGGCGGATCGATGACTTGGCAGGGTTCGCCGCCTTCGGCGACGAACCGTGTACGCAGGGCCTCATGCCGCTCGACGATGCGCGACAGCGCGGCGCGCAATGCCGGTTCGTGCAGTTCGCCGCGCAAGCGCAAACCGCCGGCCATGTGGTAGGCAGCACTGGCCTGAGCATCCAGGTGGGCGATGAACCACAGGCGTCGCTGGGCGAACGACAGCGGCAGCGGCGCCTGCCGGGCAGCGACCGGTATCGGCGCAGCGCCAAGCTGGCCGGCCGCGGCCAAGGCTTCGATGGCTCGCGCCTGCTGTTGCAGGATCGGGTGCTCGAACACGCGGGCCAGGGGCAGCTCGATCCGCAGCTGTTGACGCAGTTGGGAAACCAGTTGCACGGCCAGCAGCGAATGCCCCCCGGATTGGAAGAAATGCGCCTGGCGGCCGACCTGCGCCAATCCCAGCAGGCGGCCCCAGATCGTCGCCAGTTGGGTTTCCAACGGGCCTTGGGGTGCCTCGAAGGGGCCGTCGACAGCCTGATCCGGGACCGGCAAGGCGCTGCGGTCGAGTTTGCCATTGGGGGTCAGGGGCAGCGCCGGCAAGGCCACATAGGCACTGGGCTGCATGTATTCGGGCAGCGTCGCGGCCAGGGCATCGTGCAATTGTGCCTCGCTCACCGGAGCTTCGGGCTGCATCACCCAATACGCCACCAAGCGTGGGTCGCCCGGCACGTCCTGGCGGGCGACGACCACCGCGTGCTGCACGCCCGGCACCCGACTGATGGCACTTTCGATTTCGCCCAATTCGATGCGATAGCCGCGCACCTTGACCTGGAAATCGTTGCGGCCCTGGTACAACAACTGCCCATCGGACGTCCATCGACCGAGGTCGCCGGTGCGGTACATTCGCGCGCCGGCTTCGCTGGCGAACGGGTCCTGGACGAAACGCTCCTCGGTCAGCGCCGGCCGATTCAAGTAGCCCCGCGCCACCCCGGCGCCTCCGATGTAGATTTCGCCCGTGACCCCCAAGGGCACCAATTGGCGATGGACGTCGAGCAGGTACACCTGGGTATTGTCCAGCGGCCGGCCGATGCCCGGCACGAAACCCTGGTCACGGTCCATCGACACCCATGTCGAATAGGTGGTGGTTTCCGAAGGGCCATACAGGTTGCACAACCGCCGTACCGCGCTGTTGGCGAAAATTTGCTCCACCAGGCCCTGTTTGAGGGGTTCGCCCGCCAGGTTGAGCACCTGTGTCGACGTGGGAATCGCCTGGGCGCCAACCAGCGCATCGAGCGCCGAAGGCACGCTGTTGATCAGCGTCACTGGCACGGGGTGGTCGAGCAGCGCCAGGGCGTTGCTGGCCACGTGCAGGGTCGCGCCCGCGGCCAGCGGCACGAAGTATTCGAAGACCGCCAGGTCGAAGTTGATCGACGTGGCGAACAGACTGTCGCGCAGGCTGGCGGCATCGAAGGCATGCAACGCCCAGTGCAACAGGTTGCAGGCGTTACGGTGCTCGATCATCACGCCCTTGGGGGTACCGGTGGAGCCGGAGGTGTAGATCACATAAGCCAGGTGATGCGCGCCCAGGCCCAGCTGGACGGGGTCCGGGTTGTCGGCTGGTTGTTCGGCGAGGCGCGCCTGGGTCTGTGGATCGTCCAGGCACACCAGCATGCAGCCATCGCTGACGGCCACGTTCGATTGCAGTGCAGCGACCGTCAGCAACGCCCGCGGGGTGCTGTCGTCAAGCATGTGCATCAGGCGCTCGCGGGGGTAGGCCGGGTCCAGCGGGACGTAGGCCGCTCCGGCCTTGAGAATGCCCAGCAGGGCCACCAGCAGGTGCGGACCCCGCTCCAGACAAATCGCCACGCGACTGTCGGGGCGAACCCCGGTTTGCAACAACAGGTGGGCCAGGCGATTGGCCTGGCGATTGAGTTGCCCGTAGGTCAACGGCGCGGCACCGCCAGCGGCTTCAAAACGTGCGGCGATGGCCTCGGGTTGACGCGCGGCCTGCTGTTCCAGGGCTCTATGCAGCAAGTCCTCGGCGGGCCGTTCGCGGGCCGTTGCGTTGAAGGTCTGCAGCAGTCGCTCGCGTTCCGCCTCGGGCAATACCGAAAGGTGGCAGGCCAACATGTCGGGCTGCCGTTCGAGGGCGTCCAGCAGATTTTCCAGCGCACTTCCAAGCCAGCCGAACACCGGCGCGGCGCCGACCTGGGGGTCGATCTGCAGGCTTAACGAGAAACCCTCGCCGAGGTCGTCCACCGAGAGGTTGAACGGGTAATTCGTGCGTTCCTCGCCGCCGAGCACGCGCATGCCCGCGAGTGCAGGCGCCTGGTCGTTGCCTGCGCTGTGGCGGTAATTGAGCAGCGCCGAGAACAACGCGGTGCCATTGGGCAGGGCGCTGCAGCGTTGGGCCAGGGCCAGGGGCGCGTGTTCGTGGGCAATCAATCGGCTGAGCAGGGTGTGGGTCTGCTGCAGCGCCTGTTCCACGGGGACTGCCAGGCGCACCCGCAGCGGCAAGGTATTGATGAACAGGCCCATGGCCGTGGCGGCCTCGGCAGCGCCCGACAATCGCCCGAACATCACCGTGCCGAACACCACGTCGTCGCGACCGCTGGCTTTGCCCAGTACCATCGCCCAGGCCAGGTGGAACAGGCTTGCGCTGCTGACTTGCAGGCGCCGCGACAGCTCGCGGATGCGCCGACTCAACGTCACCGGCAGTGGCGCCTCCAACGTCTGCACCTGGCTACCATCGCCGCGTACATCGAGCAGGCCGCAAGGTGCGGTAGGCTCGTCGATATCACCCAGCAGTTCGCTGAAAAAAGCCGTGTGTTGCGCTTCGCTCAAGCCCTGGCGGGCGCGCATGACGAAATCGCGAAACGGCTGTGGTGGCTGCAATTGGTCCACACGACCTTGCTGGATCGCCGCGACTTCCCCCACCAGCCGCTCCAGGGAGGTGTGGTCCATGACCGCGTGATGATGCAGCAGTTGCAACAGCCACCGCCCGCCGGCCGGGTCCTCGGCGGCGACTGCGCGCATCAGTGGCGCCTGGCGCAGGTCCAGACGTTGCCGACGCGGATCGGTATGGGCTCGCAGCGCGACCTCGACATCGGCCTGGTCGGTGGTGAATCGTTCCATGATCAGCGGAGCCTGACGCCAGACCACCTGCACGGGTTCGTCGAGGCCTTCCCAGGCCAGCGCGGTACGCAGGATGTCGTGACGGGCGATGGCCTGGTTCAGGGCTTCCATGAAGCGTTGCAGGCAGGCCTCATCGTCGAAGGCCAGCAACACGTGGAGCAAATATGTGTCGCCATGCGCCTGCAGCAGATGGTGAAACAGAATGCCGGCCTGCAACGGCACCAGCGGATAGATATCCTGGATATTCGCCGCGCCACCGGGCACGCCGGCAACGATGCTTTCGATCTGCGCCTGATCGAGCTGGCACAGGTCGAACATCGCCGGGGTGATCTGGGTGGTCCCCACGGGCAGTCCGCTGGTCCGGGCCGCCGGGGTCGCGGGCTGGCGCAGTGCTTCGATCAGCGCCGGTTTGTGGCTGCGCAGCAGTGCGATCAGTGCCTGATCGGCCAGGACTTCGTCGTCGGCCACCACCGACAGTTGATCGCCGCGCAGGGACAGGGTGACGCCACGGTGTTTGAGCAAGGCCAGCAATTGATCCGCAGTCACAGGAGCAGTTCCTTCAATGGAGTGGTGACCGCCGCCAGACCGGCGAGGGTCGGCGCGGTGAACAGTTGGCTGATGTCGGCCCGCAGGTTGTGTTGGCGCAGGCGCTCGACCAACCCCATGGCAATCAGCGAATGGCCACCCAGGGCGAAGAAATTGTCGTGGCGGCTGACCCGCTCGACATTCAGCAGCTCGCACCAGAGGGCGGCCAGGACGACCTCGATTTCGCCCTGGGGCGCCTCATAGGGCGTCTGCACGAACGCCTGGGCATCCGGCTCGGGCAGCGCGTTGCGGTCGAGCTTGCCGTTGGCGGTCAGCGGCAGCCGGTCCAGGCGCACATAGGCACTGGGCAACATGTAATCGGGCAAATGTTCGCTCAGGGTGGTGCGGGCCTGACCTGGAGTCGGCGGTGTGTCGCCCTGCAAGTAAGCGATCAACCGGTCCACGCCGTGGCGATCGGGACGGCCTATCACCACGGCTTGGCGCACTCCGGGCAGTGCCAGCAGGTGGCTTTCGATTTCGCCCAGTTCGATGCGATGCCCGTGGATCTTCACCTGGAAGTCGGTGCGTCCCAGGTAACTGAGGCTGCCATCCGACTCCCAGCGGCCCAGGTCGCCGGTGCGATACAAGCGCGCATCAGATTCGCGGGAAAACGGGTCGACGAGGAAGCGCTCACCGGTGAGCGCCTCACGCCGCCAGTAGCCACGCGCCACGCCCTGGCCGCCGATATGAATCTCTCCGACTACCCCCAGCGGGACGCGCCGACCGTGGGCGTCGAGCACTTGCACCCGGGTATTGGGCAGCGGCTGTCCGAGGCTCGGCAGCGCATGCTGATCGAGCCAGGCGCTGGTGGTGTCGACGGTGCACTCGGTGGGTCCGTAGACATTCAGGACACGCAGGTGGGATTCATGGGCCAGTTGTGTCCACAGTTCAGCGGGCACCGCTTCGCCCCCCAGCAGGATGCGCGGCGGCAATGGCTGTGGCTGGGCTTGGGCCTGCCGGTGCTTGAGCAGGGCTTGCAACTGGCTCGGCGTGCAATCGAACAGTGTGACTTGCTGGTGGTGCAGGTAATCCAGCAGCGCCCCGGCATCCAGCCGTACGCGTTTGGGAATCAGCACCAGGCAGTGACCACTGAGCCATTGGCAAAGCTGCTGCACCGAGGCATCGAAGGCCATCGACGCATTGAGCGAGCAGCGGCTGTTGGGGGGCAGGTCGTCCAATCGCTGGCGCAAGCCAGCCCACAGATTGAGCACCGAGCGGTGCTCGACCATGACCCCTTTTGGCTGCCCGGTGGAGCCGGAGGTGTAGATCATGTATGCCAGGTCAGTCGGCTGCGGGCCTGGTACGGTTTCTGTCGTTGCCGGGACTTGCAAGCGGCCATGTTGTACAGGCGCGTCGAGGCTGATCAACGGTCCGCCCGTGAAGGCGGGCAGCCGGTCGCGCACCTGCTCCTGGGTGATCAGCGCCGCGGGGGCACTGTCATCCAGCAGATAGGCGAGGCGGCTGGCCGGGTAGTCGGGATCCATCGGCACGTAGGCACAGCCGGCTCTCCACACCGCCAGCAAGGCGACCGCCGCATGCGCCTGGCGCTCCAGGCAGACAGCGACGAACTGACCGCGCCGCACCCCTTGGCCCAGCAGGTGATGGGCCAGGCGGTCAGCTTGCCGGTCGAGCTCACGGAACGTCAGGGACTGATGCTCGTCGATCACCGCCAAGGCGTCCGGCGTAGCCGCGACCTGTTCGGCAAACCGCTGCGCCAGCGTGCCCTCGGGCGCAACCGTGGGCGGCGGGTTGAGGCGGTCCAGGTGCGCCTCTTCTTGCGGGGGTAGCACGCGCAATTGCTGCACCGGCATGTCGCCTGTCTGTGCCAGGGCCTCTACCAGCGAGTCGAGGGCTTGCAGCATGAACTCGACGAGCCGCTCGGGCGCGTGTTCGGGGTGGGTCTGGGCCGTGAGCTGGAAACCTTCGCCCAGGTCATCCATCGCCAGATTGAAGGGGTAGTGGGTGCGTTCTTCGCTGTGCAGCAAGGTCATTCCCGGCATTGCCCGGGGGATGTTCGCTTGCCCGGCATGGCTGTACCGGTAGTTGAACAGCGCACTGAACAGGGCCGTGCCCGCCGGTACCGCGCTGCATCGCTGGGCCAAAGCCAGCGGGGTCTGTTCGTGGCAGAGCAGACCGTTCAAGGCCTCCTGAACCCTCTGCAGCACGGCGTGGGTGCTGTCTTGCAGGCGCACGCGCAATGGCAGCGTATTGATGAACAAGCCCAGGGTCCGGTCCGCATGGGCGCCAGCCTGCAGGCGTCCGAACAGCACCGTGCCGAACACCACATCGTCGCGGCCGCTGAGGCGTCCCAGCACCAATGCCCACGCCAGATGGCAGATACCCGCCACACTCACGCCGTGGGCATGGGCCTGCTGGCGCAGCCGGCGCGCCAAGTCCGGGGATAACGCTTGCCGGTGCTCCAGGGCTTGCCAGCGCGGGTCGGCGTGCAAGTCGACGTCGAAAGGCAGGGTCGGCTCGTCCAGGTCGCCCAACTGCTCGCTGAAGAACTTGCACGCGGCGTCCACCACCTCCGGGCGCCGTGCCTGGGCCACCAGGCCACGGGGGCTGGTGGGCGCGGGCAGTTCTGCCCGACGACCGCCTTCGATCAGGGCAATTTCCTCCACCATCAACTCCAGGGAGGTGTGATCCACCACCACGTGGTGATGAAGCAACAACAGCAGCCAACGGTCATGGACCGCGTCAAAGGCTACGCGGGCTTCGATCAGCGGCGCCTGGCGCAGGTCGAGACGGAAATGGCGCGGGTCGGCGCTGGCGTGCAAGCGGGCGGCGATATCCTCGCCGTCGAGCACCAGGCGTCGGGGCGTGAACGCGACGTGCCGCAGGACCACCTGCAATGGCTCGTCCAGATCCTCCCAGAGCACCAGGGTACGCAGCGCGTCATGCCGGGCAATGACCTGTTCCAGCGCGGCGCAGAACCGTTGCAGGCAGGCCTCGTCGGTAAACGCCAGCAAACTGCGTAGCACGTAGCGATCACCGTCGCGCTGGGCCCGGTGGTGATAGAGCATGCCTTCCTGCAACGGGCCCAGCGGGTAGATGTCCTGGATGTTGGCGGCACCGCCGGGCACCTGTGCGGCGATCTGGTCGATACGCGTCTGGGACAGCATCACCAGGTCGAGCATCTCGGGGGTGATGCGCGAGCAGGAGGGCGCGATGGTGCTGACGCTGGCCACGGGCGCGGCGCTGCGGTCGAGTGCTTCCAGGCGCCGGGCCTGGGCGGCGAGGGTAGAGCGCTCGAAGACGCTGCGGATGTCCAGGTTCCAACCGTTGCGGCGCAGTTGTTCGAGCAGTTGCACCGCGAGCAGCGAATGCCCGCCAAGGCTGAAGAAGTCATCCTCGCGGTCGATGTCCGGTTGGCCAAGCACTTGTGCCCAAATCGCCGCCAGACGTTGTTCAGTGTCGCCGCGGGGCGGCTGCCTGATGCCGTCGGCGGTGGTAGTGCCGGGCATCGGCAGGGCCTGGCGGTCGATTTTGCCGTTGGGGGTCAGCGGCAGGCGCTCCAGGACGATGCAGGCGCTGGGCAGCATGTAGTCCGGCAAGCGCTGTTCCAGATAGGCGCGTACAGCCGCCGTGCCGAGGACTGGCGCGTGGGTATTCTCGGCCACCAGATAAGCGACGAGTCGCGGGTCGCCGGACGGGGCGGATTGCGCCACCACTACGGCTTCGCGTACGCCCGCCAGCCCCAGCAACTGAGCTTCGATTTCCCCCAGTTCGATGCGAAAACCGCGCACCTTGACCTGGAAGTCGTTGCGCCCCAGGTACTCCAGGTGACCGTCGGCCCGCCAGCGCCCCAGGTCGCCGGTGCGGTACATGCGCGCCGCGGGATCGTCGACGAATGGATCGGACAGGAAGCGTTCGGTGGTCAGCACGCTGCGGTTCAAATAGCCTCGCGCGACACCGGCGCCACCGATGTAGATCTCCCCGGGCACGCCCAGCGGCACTGGCTGGCGATGCGGGTCCAACACGTAAATCCGGGTGTTGTCCAGGGGGCGACCAATGCCGGCCAGGTAACCGTCTTCACGGCGCATTGACAGCCAGGTGGAGTAGGTGGTGGTTTCGGTCGGGCCGTAGAGGTTGCACACCCGGCGCACCGCGCTGCGGCTGAACAATTGCGCCACCAGCGGAGCCTTGAGGGGTTCGCCGGCCAGGTTGATAACGCGAACGGTGTCGGGGATGGCATCGATCCGCGCCAGTTGCTCCACCGCCGAGGGCACGCTGTTGACCAGCGTCACGGCCCGTGGCTGCGTCACCAGGGAGAGAGCGTTGTCCACCAGTTGCAGGGTTGCGCCGGCGGCCAGTGGCACGAAGCATTCGAACACCGCCAGGTCGAAGTTGATCGAGGTGGCGAACAGGCTCAGTTGCATCTCCTCGGTCTGGAAATTATCCAACGCCCAATGCAGCAGATTACAGGCGTTGCGGTGTTCGATCATCACGCCCTTGGGCAGGCCTGTGGAGCCAGAGGTGTAGATCACGTAGGCCAAGTGTGCCGGGGCCAGGTCCGGGATCTTCGGGTTGTCCAGCGACAGGGCGCCCACGCGGTCCGCCAAAGGTGGCGAATCCAACTGCCAATGAGCGGCGCCTGGCGAGGCCGGCAAACTCCCGTGCGCGGCCTGGCTGGTGAGCACCAGGCGCGGCGCACTGTCCTCAAGCATGTGCACCAGGCGCGCCGCCGGATAGGCCGGGTCCAGCGGCACGTAGGCTGCACCGGCCTTCAGGGTGGCGAGCATGGCCACCAGCAGGTGAGGGCCGCGTTCAAGGCAGATCGCTACCCGGTCATCGGGGCGCACGCCGGCGGCCAGCAAGGCATGGGCCAGTTGGTTCGCACGACCATTGAGTTGCGCATAGGTGAGCGATGTCTCACCGGCGCTGTCGATATGCGCCGCCACCCGGTCGGGATGCAGGGCTGCCTGCTGCTCGAAGGGTTCATGCAGCAGGGTGTCCCGTGGGTGCGCCCGGTGGGTGGCATTGAACCCGTTCAGCACTTGCTCACGCTGGGCGGCGGGCAATGTGCCCAAGGTGCAAGCTCGTATCGCCGGTGTCGACTCCAGGCTCTGTGCCAACACTTCAAGGGCCTGCACCATATGGGCTAACACGGCCTCGGCGTTCACCGAATGATGGATTTGCCCGGTGAGGGCGAAGCCGTCGCCGAGGTCGTCCACAGACAGACTGAACGGATAGTTGCTGCGCTCCTCGCTGCCCAGCCACTGCACACCCGGCAGCGCAAACGCCGGTTGTGCGCTGCGCTGAGCCTGACTGTGGCGAAAATTCAGCAGCGCCGAAAACAGCGGCGTCTGGCTGGGCAGGGCGCTGCACCGTTGCGCCAGTGCCAGAGGCGCATGTTCGTGGGCGAGCAATTCGATCAGCCGGCCGTGAGTCTGCCGCAGGGCTGCGTGCAGTGGTGCATCAAGGTCGATGCGCAGCGGTAAGGTATTGATGAACATGCCCAGCGCCCGCTCGGCTTGTTCGCCGGCGCTGAAACGACCGAACAGCACGGTGCCGAACACCACCTCGTCGCGGCCGCTGGCCTTGCCGATCAACAGGGCCCAGGCCAGGTGAAACAGGCTGGCGACACCGACCTCCCAGGTCTTGGCCAACTGTCGCAAGCGCAGGGCCAGGGCCGGTTCCAGCGCACGTTGGGCCTCGCGGTTATCGCGGCCCGAACCTTTTACGTCGTGCAGGCCGTAGGGCAGGGCCGGCTCGGTGAGGTCGCCGAGCAGTCGCTGGAAATAAGCTTCGGCGCTGGCCTGGCGATGGGGCTGGCGCGCCTGGGCGACGAACTGGCGAAACGGCACGCTCGGGGGCAGATGGCGATGGGGGTCGAGCATCAGTGCACGAACTTCGGCGAACAGTGACCCCAAGGTGGCGTGGTCGATGGCCAGGTGATGATGGACCAGTTGCAGTTGCCAGTGTTGTGTCGCGCTGTCGAAACGCACGAAGGCTCGCGCCAGAGGCGCGCGTCGGATGTCCAGCGGTTGGTCGCTGAACCGTTCAGCGTCGGCGAGCTCTTGCACTGGCAGGTTCGCGCTACGCCAGACCACTTGCACCGGCTCGTCCAGGCCTTCCCAGAGTACCGCGCTACGCAACACGTCGTGGCGGGCGATCACTTGGTCGAACGCCGCGACGAAGCCTTGCAGTCGCTCATGGCTGTCAAAGGCCAGGGTAGCGCGCAGCAAGTAGGCGTCGTCATCCGGTTGTAACAGGTGCTGGAACAGCAAGCCTTCCTGCAGAGGCGCCAGCGGGTAGATGTCCTGGATGTTGGCCGTGCCACCCCCGACAGCCGCGACGACCAAGTCGATCTGCGCTTGCGCAAGGCTGAGCAGGGGCAGCATGTCCGGGGTGATGCGCGGGCAGTCCGGGGCGATGCCCGAGGTAACGGTAGGCGCATGGGGGGCGGCTGGGCTCACCGGGTGTTCGAGTAGCAGGGCCAGATGGTGAAGGTTCGCCGCAGTGAACAAGGTCCCGATGTCAAGATGCCAACCTTCGGCCCGCAATTGCTCGACCAACTGCACCGCCAGCAGCGAGTGGCCGCCCAGGGCAAAGAAATTGTCCTGGCGTCCCACCCGCGGCACGCCGAGGGTGTGTGCCCAGAGCTCGGCGAGACGAGTTTCCACCGGTCCCTGCGGTGCTTCGTAGCGCTGCAAGGCGAAGTGCTCTTCACTGGGCTCGGGCAGGGCGCGGCGGTCGAGTTTGCCGTTGGCGGTCAGGCTGAAAGCCTCAACTTGCACGAAGGCCGCCGGCAGCATGTAGTCGGGCAAAACCGCGGCCAAGCGGCCTCGCAGCTCATTGGGCTGTTGAGCCTGGGTCGCGCTGAAATAGGCCAACAAGCGCTGCTGGGCGTCGACTTGCACTACCGCTTCGGTGATGCCGGGCAGCGCCTTGAGCTGCGCTTCGATTTCCCCCAGTTCGATGCGAAAGCCGCGGACCTTGACCTGCAGGTCGTTGCGTCCGAGAAACATCAGCACGCCGTCGGCGCGCCAGCGCACCAGGTCACCGGTGCGGTACAAGCGCGTGCCGGGGCTGAAGGGGTTGGTGACGAAGCGTTCTTCGTTCAACTGCGCCTGGTTCAGGTAACCGAGGGCCAGCCCGTCGCCACCGATGTACAGCTCGCCAGCGACGCCGATGGGCAGCGGCTGGCGCTGCTCGTCGAGGACGTAGACCTGGGTATTGCCGATGGGCCGGCCGATGGGAATGTCGCCCGCCAGCGCATCCTCAAGGGTAATGCGGTGGGTGGTGGCGAAGGTGGTGCTTTCGGTGGGACCGTAGCCGTTGAGCAACTCGCCCGGAGGTGACCGCCGTAGTACTCGCTCGATGCACCGCGGGTCCAGCACGTCGCCGCCGACCATCAGCAAACGCAGGGTGGTGAAGGCCGGGGCCAGGGCGTCGGCAAACCGATGGAACAACCCGGCGGTGAGCCACAGCACGCTGACTTCGTGGCGCAGCAGGTGTTCATTCAAGCGTCCGGCGTCGAGCACCGTCTGGCGCGGGCAGACCACCAGGCAGCCACCGTTGAGCAAGGCGCCCCAGATTTCCAGGGTACTGGCGTCGAAGGCCGGGTTGGCGGCCAGGGCGATGCGGTCCTGGGCGGTGAAGTCGGCAAAGCCGTTGTTGATCACCAGCCGGGCGACCGCCCGATGCGGCACCTGTACGCCTTTGGGCATACCGGTGGAACCGGAGGTGTACATGATGTAGGCGACAGCCCCGGCACGTTGCGGCGGCGGGTTAGGCGCGTCCTCGAATGATCCGGCAACATCGATCAGTTGCACGTCTTGCACCGCAGGCCCGTCGTTGCCTTCGACCAGCAGCCAGCCACTGCCACAATCGGCCAGTACCCGTGTCTGATGGGCCAAGGGGGCATCCCGATCGATGGGCACATAGGCGGCGCCGCGCTTGAGGATGGCCAGCACCGACACGATCAACGCCGTGCCGCGCGGCAAAGCCAGCGCCACTGAGTCACCGGCCTTGATACCACACGCCGCCAGATGCGCGGACAGGCGCTCGGCGCGGCGGTCGAGCTGACGGTAGCTCAACGACTGATCGCCATCGAGCAGTGCCGTAGCATCGGGCCGCCGCCGCACTTGCGCTTCGAACAGGCTGTGCAGGGACTCGTCGGCCGGGTAGTCACGCAGGCTGGTATTGAACCCATGGAGTACTTGCTGCTGTTCGGCGGCATCCAGCAGCGAGGCATCGCCCAGCGGCCGGTCAGGGTCAGCCAGCAGCTGTTCGGTCAGATGGTGAAGGCGCCGCAGATGCGCGGCCATGTCGTCGGCGCTGAACAGCTGCGGGTCGTAGTTGAACTCCAGGAGCGGCTCGGTTTTCTCCTCGTAATGACGCAGGTAGATGGCCAGCGGATAGCGCTCATGGCCGTTGTGCCAGGTGCGCAGCGCACATCGTGCCGGCCCCAGGTGCACGTCCCCCGGATATTGTTCGACTGACAGCATCACCTCGAACAAATGGCCGGGATGACCGGCGCGGGCGCGCAACTCGCGATGCAGGGTCTGCAGTGGGTAGCGTTGGTGCCGGTAGCTGCGCAGCGTCTGGCTGGCCACCTGCTGCACGGCGCGGGCAAAGTTCTGCGTCGGATCGACCTGCACCGTCAATGGCAAGACCGAGGAAAACATCCCGGCCGTACGTTTTTGCAGCGGGTTGCCGCGGTTGTGCACGGGCAGGCCGATGACCAGCTGTTCGCGTTGATCGGTCATTCGGCTGAAATAATAGGCCAACAGGGCGCTGAGGCCGTGGCTCAGCGTGGCGCCCTGGGTTTTCGCCCATTGGCTCAAGCGCTCAAGGCGCTCGCTGCCCAGCCTCCAGATCGCCTGGGCACTGGGCACCGGCTCGCCGACGTTGGCTCGGGGGGCCTGCTGGAACAACGGCGCCGGCAGCGCCGGAAATTGTTCGAGCCAGTAATCACGAGCCTTGGCGTAGCGCACCGAATCGAGGAACGTTTGGTCCCGGGCCAGGAAATCGCGATAGCCCTGGGCCAACTCGGCGTCGAGGATGGGCGGTTGGCCTTGCAGCAACTGGTTATAGGCCGCGCTCACAGCCTGGCCGATCAAGCCCACCGAGGTGCCGTCGCAGATCAGGTGGTGATAACGGCTGTTCCATAGCGCATGGGTGTCCGACAGCTGGAACCATTCCATGCTCCACAATAGCTGGTCGTAAAGGGCGAACGGGGTACGATTGAGCTGCGTGATGCGGGCCAGGGCAGCGTCGCGGGCCTGGGGTTCGGCGCGCCAGTCGTGGTAGGCCAGCGTGCCCTGCACGGTGTCGTCAACCCGTTGCGTCACATGTCCGGCGTGCTCGCTGAAGATCAACCGCAAGGCGTCATGCTGGGCCACCACGGCCCGCAGCGCGGCGGCGAACAAGGCGAGATCCACCGCACCGTGGATCTCCACGGTGACACCGATGTTGTAGGAAGGGGTATCGGGCGACAGCTGTTGATCGAGCCAGACGGACTGCTGGGTAGAACTCAATAAATAGCGTTGCGCTTCGACCATGACACTTCCCTGTGAATGGTTGCGATCCTGGTCGATACGCAGCGGTGGCGCCGACTTTCTCGAACCGGTTGTCCTTGAAAACGAACGGCGCATGGCCTTGTCGACGGGCCTGCCGCCCATAGAGGGGAGCGAGGCGAGCCGCTGGCGGCGCTCGGACGTTTATTCCGAGCGCGTAACATAGCAGCGCTTTCGAGGATGGGAAGCTAATTTTTACGAGTTGTACGATGTCATAACGCAATCAAATGATCGCCACTCCGCAACCTAGAGCGGTCGCGAAATAATTTGCCCGAGGGGCATTTGATTCCCTGCGGGAGGCGGGCTTATTTTCTATACCTTGCTGACGGGATCGCCAGGCGCTTCCCGGATCACTCGCTATACGTCATGCTCAAGGGAACCATTTCTACCAAAACCGGGCTTCTTGCCCTCTGCTGTCGAAGAGCGAATCGCAACAGCGTCAATACGAGGATCAAACATGCGAAAGTGGATGGGAGCGGCAGGCGTTTGTCTTATCGCAATCGTAACCAATGCGCAGGCTCAAGCCACACCTCAAACCACTCAAGAAATAAGGGGGCTGCTGGACTTTGTCGAGCACAGTAAATGCCAATTCGTGCGTAACGGAGAGGCGTTCCCAGGTCCCGAGGCTCGTGCGCATCTGGAGCAAAAGCTGAATTACCTGGAGGACAAGCACAAGGTGAACAGTGCAGAGGACTTCATCGATCTTGCTGCCACGAAAAGCAGCATGAGCGGCCGCGACTATGAGGTGCGATGTCCAGAAGGCGCACAGCCTGCGAGTGCCTGGCTCAAGCGGGAACTACAGAGACAGCGGCAGCTTCATTGATGTTGTCTCAAGACGAATAAAACTTGGGTGGCGTTGGGCTTTTTACTTCCCGCTTTTCACTGCCTGCTAAAGAGTGCCGGATAGGATTACCGGCATTCTTTTTGCCTTTTCGGCAAGCGCTTGTTGGGCGGCGCGCAAGGCAAATTCCGCCGAAGGACACGCTGGGATCTACACAGCGCAACGCCGATTTCATCTCCTCCCAGCCCACATCTCCCATCAATCCCTTGATGTCCCCCCCTTCGCAGACGCTCAGGTCGCAAGTCCGCGCCCCGTCGAGTGACGGCTGTACAACTCCAGGTGCTAGAGCAGCAGCGGGGCGGCCTGTCTGACTGTGTGCAGGGCGCACGACCCCTGATGCCTTGATCATTTGGCGGACTCAGTCAAACGGTGTAGGGTTGAATTAATTCATTATGTAGTTACATAATACGTAACACGGTATGAAATCGTAGGAGGCGCCATGGCCAGAAGCGGGATCAACAAAGCTGTAGTGCAAAAGGCACGTCAGGCACTGCTGGCCAGGGGAGCCAACCCCAGTATCGACGCCGTGCGCGTAGAGCTCGGGAATACGGGGTCCAAGACGACGATTTCCCGCTACCTGAAGGAGCTTGAACCGTCCAATTCAGAGCCTGTGAGTTCACGTGAGCGCATGGGCGAAACGCTCAACGGTATGGTGCAAACGTTGCTGGATCAGTTGATGGAGGAGGGGCAGGACGTCATCTCCCAGGCGACGGCGGCTTTTGAGCAGCAGCGGATCGTGCTGGAAAACCAGATCATCGAGCTCAGGTCGGAACTGGCCAGTGCTCAACGGCAATTGGCCACCCAACAGGCCGCGATAGAGATGCAGAGCGCTGAACTCGCAACCACCCAGTCCTCGCTCCAGGCTGAGTTGACGCGCAATGCACGCATCAGTCAGCGCTGTACCGACCTGGAATCCCTGGTCGCTGAAAAGGACAAACACCTCCAATCGCTGGAGGAAAAGCACGTTCAGGCTCTCGGAGCGCTAGAGCACTATCGAGAAGCGGTGAAGGAGCAACGCAATCAAGATCAACGCCGGCACGAGTCTCAACTGCATGAGATGCAGGTTGAGCAGCGCAAGTTGCGAGAAACCATCGTCGTAAAACAGGACGATCTGACGCGACTGAATCGCGACAATGAACGCCTCCTCGGTGAGACCAGGCAGCAAACCAAAGCCCTGCACACGCAGGAAGCCTTGGTTCAGTCGCTGAATACTCAAATTGAGGCGCTGCGCCAGGCTGAGGCGAAGACCGTTGGGGTGACTGAACACCTCATGAAGCAGATCTCGGCTCTGCATGAAGAGATAAAGGCGCTCCACAAGGCCGCCGCCGTAGCCGATCTGCGTGAGCAAGAAACACTGGCGCTGGTCGCGTCGCTTCAGAGAGAGAATGAACAACTTCGCCAGGCTGAGAAAGAAAAGTCAGTCTTGGAGGAGGGCGGCGATGCTGCCTCAGGGGCAGAGAAGAAACAACTCGCCGGGCACACCAAACCTTCGAAACGACCAAGGAGATAAAACATGGATCAGCTCATAGGAAATCCGCAGGGCCATGAAAGCTCATCAGCTTGGCAATTCGCTCATCAGCGTCTCTCCCAGATGCTGATGGACAGGGTTGAGCCATTTGGCTCTTTGGTTCCGATCATGAAGCTGGATGCCGCCGACAACAGGGAACACCGGTCGACATTCAACGTCACCGGGCGGCGAACCGGTTAAAAGCGTCCCAGCTTGAGGGGGTATTCGACCACGATGTAAACCCGGTCGATGTCATCGCCGCCCTGAGCGCTGTTGGCCCGATGGGTCACCTGGGACACCTGCACGGACAGATCCTTGGCCGGTCCCGATTGCACGGTGTAGTGCAGATCGATATCCCGCTCCCAATGACGTCCGCCGTTTCCCTGTTGCGGGACGAACTGACCGGTATCCGGGTCAAATGGGTTGTACGCCCCACCTTGAGGGGCATGGGTGCCGTCGATGCCGCGGCCGGTGACGTAGCGAGTCATGAATTTCAAGCCGGGGACGCCGAAAGCGCCCAGGTCGAGGTCGTAGCGGGCCTGCCAGGAGCGCTCGCCGGCGCCGTTGAAATCTGCGTACTTGATGGAGTTGGCCAGATAGATCGAGTCGCCGCCCACAAAGTCGAATGGCGTGTCGCCGTGGATTTTCTGATAGGCCAGCGTGAATCCCTGGGCGCCGAGGGTGTACTTGCCGGACAGGCTGTACGCCGTGTTATCAATCCCGCCGGCCACGGCGTTGCCGTAATCCTGGGTGTGGTAAACGTTGCTGTCCAGGAATAACCCGGATCGCTTCAGATGCAGGTTGGCGTAGTACTGACGCCAGGTGTCGGACAGCTCGGACGCGTACAGAGCACCGCCCAACGGCTGGTCTTCGAACAGTTGAGCTCCGAGAAAACTGATGTCGCCAGTGGCGGTGCTCACCCCATAGCCGCTGAAGTCCCCTTTGCTGGTCGAGGTATCTTGGTTCTTGAACGCAGTGAAGTGCCCGGCCTGCAAATGCACGTCGTCGAACTCCTGGCTGTCGAGCAGAAGGCCCGTGGCATATTCCGGTTGCAGCCGCTTGTCAGCGGTGTCGAACACCGGGGTTTCCACGGTCATCTCACCGTAGACCAAGGTGGTTCTGGACGTGCGCAGTTTCAGCGCGCCACCGGCGCTGGAGAAGTCGCTTTCACCGCGGCCATCCGCATCCAACGGCAGCAATCCAGTGCCGGAACGGCCCTTGCCGCCATCCAGTTTCAAACCGAAAAAACCATGGGCATCGACACCGAATCCGACATTGCCGGGGGTAAAGCCGGAGACAAATGTGGCGATGAAGCCTTGAGCCCATTCCTGCTTGTAGCTTTTGTTCGCCGGGGAGGGGGATCGGTAGTCATTCTGAAGGAAGAAATTGCGGCTCAGCACGTCAAGGGTTGAGCCGTCCATGAAGCCTAGCGCCGATGGCTCAGCAGCCTGGGCTGTGCTGCAGGTTCCGATTAGCAACATGGATAACCAGAGCTTGGAGCGTGGCCATGGTTGCGCGCGGGCTTTATTGCTGCAAAGGCTGCAGGGGTTCAGTGCTTGGGTTGCGGTGCGCATGCTGTAGCCAGTTCGGTGACGAGGGCCCGATTATTGGCCGCAGGGCTCTGGCTGGTGAGTTAAACGTTGTTAATTCTGAGTGGGTACGACTCATCAGGCTAAAGCTAGCGCAAGCTCGTATGGCATTGAACGCCTCGCAGCGCCTGTCCTCCAATCACTATCAGAAAGAAGAAGGAGAACCAGCATGCAGCCTAAGACTGAAGGACTTGAAGAGCAGGGCCCTAGCAGCGTGCCCTACATAAACGATCCAGAAAAGCCGACTTCGCCGCCCTTGAACGATGCCGACGCCACTAATGGAGCTGAGGCGGAGGAAGATATTCAGGACGATGCTGAATCCATTTGAATGTGAGGAGCAAGGCAATGGACAACTATCACCTGAGCCCTTCTGCGGATGGCTGGGAACTTAAGAAAGTCGGCGCAGAGCGCGCTTCCAAAAAAGCGGCCACTAAGCAGGAGTTGGTGAGTTCTCTGACAGATTTCTTTGATGGCAAAACCGCCTCGGTAAAGATTCACAAAGCCGACGGCACCATCGAGGAAGAACGCACCTATCCGCGTTCCGCTGACCCCAGGCGATCGAAGGGGTGACCCCAGTTTCTGCTGCCGACCTTGGTATTGAGATCGATGCTCGGAGCGGTCACGGAGTGTATCGGTGGCTGCTCGCCAGCTTTCTGATCGGTAAAAGGATTCGTTCCTCTGTCGCCGTCGAGGCGTACCGGAACCTGGTTGATCGATATGGCTTGGATACGCCTGCAAAGCTCGCCCGATGCTCACATCGGGATCTTGTCAGGTTCCTCGGGCAAGCGGGCTACGCACGATACGATGAATCCACGGCGCGGCGACTGCACGAGCTTGGTGTGGGGCTGGATGCCGGACTGGAATCTCGGATGAATGCTTTGCAGAGTGGGTCAATGAAATCAGCTGAGTTTGAGCGATGGTTGCTCAGCTTCAATGGCATCGGGCCGAAGACGTTAGAGATCTTCAAGCGCGGAGTTGCCCTGGGAGACAAATGACGCGTGGTGTCGCACGTCTTCCCTACAACGATTGCTTACAGTGCGAGGTCAAGCCCGATTTAGGGTACTGTCGATGTTCCCCGCAAACCGTTGGTGAAGTCCAAAGCATAGAGGCGGGTGCTCAAATTTAGTTTAATGCCGTGCACCTGCACACAACCGGCTGCTAGATAGGATTGAACATGTTGGTAAGGACGCTTTTGACCGTTGCGTTTTTGATAATGGCTACTGCAATCACTGGCTGCATCCCTTGGACGAGAGAACGCCCTGCTTACGCCGACCTCTGTGAAACAAAGTTTCAATTCAAGGTGCCCGGTCCGGATTCTGAAAGGACTATCGTTTTGCGCACCTATTTGTACGACTACGACGCGCAATGGTCCGATGAGCCGTTTGAGCAGCTGTACTCGGTGAAGGATCCCGGCGAGAAGTACCCCCAGCCTGAGTTTTATGTACAACTGATTGCATTCGAGAAAGGCAGCCAGGGGCTGTTCAGTTCCGAAACCTTGGAGACCCCGATCCTCTACGACAGCCGACAGGCTTATATAACGTTTGAGGATGGATCCCGGCTTGGCGCAAGGCCCGAAATCCACCTGGGTTCGTTGACGTACGATTACCCACTCGAAGATGAAAAGTACTCCCGCCAGTCGCCCTATAACATCAATAGCGATGAAGTACGACGCCGCATCCCCAAGATCACTAACGACAATCATCACGGGTCTGTCTATGTGATTTTCAAGACCAGCGCCTTCAATGCGAACTCCAGGTGGAAGATCAACCTGGGAACGTTGGAGATCGAGAACCATAAGGTGGAAATTCCGCAGCTTGAGTTGTGTTATCACCCGGTCAAGAAGTGGATCGGTATCGAGCCGCTGATGCGTCCGTGACAAGCGCATCTGGAACCACTGCGCAAGCTCGACGAGCTAGTGGTCTCGCAGGGGCAAGGCTGCAAGCAACTGCAATCCTCCCGCAGGATATGCTCCAATGGCATCCTTCATTGATTACCGAGACCTCATCATGGCTGACGCCCCCGACCAAGCCTTCTACGACCGTGCAGACGCCCATATCGAGCTGTCAAACGAACAGCTCAAAACCTATGGAAATCTCGGTGGGGTCAGCGCATCCATGATGTTCGGCACCACGCGCTTCAACGCGTGGGCGAGCGCGCAAAACTTCAAGTCTGGTGCCGAAATGGCCGATGCGCGGGAAGCACTGTTGAAGTATTTCTGCGATCAGTACCGGATGATGCTTGAGGATAATCTGGATGATCACATCAACAATTTCAGTCAGTACATGCAGGTGAAATAGGTTCGGGTGCCGAGACATCCAAACCTGCTCGGCAGCGCACAGAATCCACTACCATCAGACCGCTTTCGATAGTCCAAGTCTCCGAAACGGCTAGGGCACCCCAATGGAACCAGGGAGAAATGGATGTACGTCAATCAAAAATCTGGTCGGTTTATCTTGCTGGCCGGCGCATTGCTGATCAGCGGTTGCACTTCGTTTTTACAGGGTAAGCAATATGTCGTTCCCGGACCCGGCGATCCCGCTGCAACCGTTCGCCTCAAGGCTGGAGGAGGGGCGAGGCTGGATGCCATGACCTTCGGCGACAACGGATGTTATGCCGGTTATACGGTTCTGCCCTCTAACGGGGAATATATTGAATCCCGGGTTGCCGTGGACAAGGAGCTGATACTGACTTACTGGCAAGTCGCAGGCAGCAGCGCTTGCAAGATCCCGTTCTCATTCAAACCGCAGAATGGAGCCACCTATACCTTGACCTCGGGCTCTTGGACCGAGCCTAAGACAGGCATTCTTCCGATCTTCAACCGAGACGAGTCTTACTGCGGGGTGGCGGTCATCAAGAAAATCGGCGAGCAGGAGAGTGTCGAGCCCATCCAACAATTGCAGATCAAGACTGGGTTCGGGTGCCTTAGGTTCGTTAAATAAGGACATTTTCCGGGTTTCCTGGAGATCCTGGTCTTGCGCACTGAGCTCGCCATCGTTGAGGGTATAAGCGGTGGACGTGGTCAACCTCCTTGAGCACAGGCATCCAGCGCTTGGGTGATGTCGGCCAGCAGGTCCGCGATGTCTTCAAGGCCCACCGACAAACGCACCAACCCCTCGGAAATCCCGTGGTGCGCACGCTCTTCAGGCGTGTAGGTGGAATGGGTCATACTGGCTGGATGCTGGGCCAGGGACTCGGCGTCTCCCAGGCTGACCGCGCGGGCGAACAACTCCAGTGCGTTCATGAAACGCCGGCCGGTGGTCAGGCCGCCTTTGAGTTCGAAGGCGATCATGCCCCCGGGCAACTTCATCTGCCTCGACGCCAGGTCGTACTGAGCAAAGGAGGGCAGGCCGGGGTAGGTGACCCATTCGACGGCCGGGTGCGCTTGTAAATACTCGGCGATCACCTGGGCGTTGCTGCAATGGCGCTCCATGCGCAGTGACAGGGTCTTGAGCCCGCGCATCAGCAGAAAAGCGTCCTGAGGCGACATGACCGCACCGGTCAGGTCCTTGAGGCCGTGCAGGCGAATGCGGTTTGCCAGTGGATGACTGGCAATCACGATGCCGGCCGTGATATCGCCATGGCCACTGAGGTACTTGGTGGCCGAATGCACGACTACATCCGCACCCATTTCCAAGGGGCGTTGCAGGTATGGAGTGCAGTAGGTGTTATCGACCACCAAGGTGACATTCCGATGATGGTGGGCAATCTTGGCCACCGCGCAGATGTCGACCAGCTGCATGTTCGGATTGGCCGGGGATTCGAAGTAGATCATGCGCGTCGAAGGACTGATGGCATCGCGCAGTTCGGCCAGGTTGGACATGTCAACATGGCGCACCTTGACGCCAAACTCGCCAATACCGTGGTGCAGCAGGGCGAAGGTGCAACCGTACAACGTACGGCTGAGGATGATCTCGTCACCGGGGCGCAGCAAGGTCCAAAAGGTCGCGGCAATGGCTCCCATGCCGGAGCTGAAGGCCACCGCCGCCTCGCCGTTTTCCAAAGCCGCCATGCGTGACTCCAACAGAGCCAATGTGGGGTTGGAGATCCGCGTGTAAAAATGCCCGGATTCTTCGCCGGCGAAACAACCGGCGCCGTATTCGGCGGTAGGGAAGGCGAACGTAGAGGTCAGGTAGATCGGCGGGATCAGTGCGCCGTTGTTGTCCAGCGGGTTATAGCCGTGATGGATGGCGCGGGTGGAAAAGCCCAGTTCATTGTTTTTATTGTTCATGTTGAGCACTCCTGTATTTCCTACAATGCTATGCTCAATTTCAACAAGAAAAATTCCAAATTGACCCAGGAATAACCCATCAATTGGAATAAACGCTCCGGAAAACACAGTTTGGAGGCAAGACATGCCCAGTGATCTGGATCGTACAGACAAAGCCTTACTCGCGGCCCTGCAAGGCAACGCCCGGCTGACCATCGCCGAACTGGCCGAACATGTGGCCCTGACCACTTCGCCGTGTTGGCGACGGGTGAAAATTCTCGAAGAGAACGCAGTGATTACCGGCTACCAGGCGATTCTTTCGCCCAAGGCGCTCGGCTACGGCGTCACTGCATTTGTCAGCGTGATGATGGAGTCCCACAGTCAGGAAATGGCCCGATCCTTCGAACAGCGCCTATTGGAAATCCCGGAGATCGTCGCCTGTCACAACGTTTCCGGACGCTATGATTTTCTGCTGGAAGTGGTGGCCAAGGACCTGGAGTCTTTCGGCGAGTTTGCGCGAGAGGTGCTGCAAACCTTGCCCGCGGTCAAAGAGATCTATTCAAGTTTTTCGTTCAAATCGGTCAAGCCCTCGCGAGTGATCCCGGTGCTGGGCTGAGCGCGGTATTACCTGGGGCAGAGGACTCAGACAAGTGAATAAACAGTGATACACACATTGTTTAACATAATATACATTATGCGTACCTTTGTATGGAGCTACCGGGCTTCCCCTGAGCTGGATCGTAATCAGCGTTGGTGATTTCAAGGGATTCAGCTCAAGAGCCTGAGCTATGGTGATTTTAATCCTGCATCGATCACGCAATTTTCATCCGTGCACGAAGCGCGACTATTTGTTCTCTACAGGTAAGGTCTAACGCACGACAGCTGCTGCAAACTATGGCCTGCTATAACGCAGCGCATCTACGACTAGACTAAATGCCGGCGATGGCTGTCGGCGGCTTGGGTAGTACAGGTAGTAACCGGGAAAGAATGGGCACCAATCCTCCAGCACGCGTACCAACCTGCCTTCCTCTATATGGGGGGCGAATTCATCTTCAGGTAGCCAGGCGATTCCCAATCCGGCCAGCGCTGCCTCCACAATATTGGGCGAAGTGTTCAAGATCAGCTGTCCACCCACACGGACATTCAACTGTTTGCCCTTGCGTTGAAAATCCCAGACGTAAAGCCCTCCTCCAGACTGCATGCGCATATTGATGCAGTTGTGGCCGATCAGCTCACGAGGGTTCCTGGGTTTCGGGCGATTCGCAAAGTACGCCGGGGATGCCACCACCGCCATGCGCAACTGAGGCCCGATGGGAATGGCGATCATGTCCTTGTCGATGGTGTCACCCATGCGCACCCCGACATCGAAGCGATCAGCCACGATGTCGCGAAAGCCGTAGTTGATGTCGAACTCGACCTTGATGTCTGAATATTCCAGCAGCAAGGGCGTGAGCTTGGGCAGCAGCAAGGTGCGCTGGATGTGATCCCCACAGGTAATGCGTACCGTGCCGCTTGGCTTGTCGCGCAGGGCCGACAACTCGTCCAGTTCCGCCTCGATCTCGTCGAAGCGATTGCCAATGGCGTTCAGCAGGCGTTCTCCCGCCGCAGTGGGCGAGACGCTACGCGTCGTTCGGGTGAGCAAGCGGATCTGCAGTCGTGCCTCCAAGCCGCTTATCGCCTGACTCAATGCCGACTGCGTCACGCCCAGTTGGGCGGCGGCGCGAGTGAAGGTGCCCTCGCGCGCGACGGTTACGAAGGACAGCAGGTCGTTGAGGTTACGTTTGATCATGGCCGAAGTTTCCCACGAATCATTGATTAGAAGAGCTTATAGCTCCTTTAAGTATTGATTAGCTAGTAACAACAAGTCGCATGCCCGAACATTCACTCCGAATAATCAGCTTTGTTCTCCTTGGGAGTAGCAATCCCTGACCTCTCCTCGCCGCCCTCGCCGCATCGGTGGTTTAAATCTCAGAAACCCAGGTTTGCATGACAGCCAACACAATCAATACCGTCAACGAAGTCCCCGAGCAGTCGGACTCCTGGAGTGGCGTCCTGGCCATTTCGGTTTGTGCCTTCGCGCTGGTCGCATCGGAGTTCCTGCCGGTCAGCCTACTGACGCCCATCGCCGATGACCTGGATGTTACCGAGGGTATGGCAGGCCAAGGCATTGCCATCTCGGGCGCCTTCGCCGTGCTCACCAGCCTGTTCATTTCCGCACTTGCCGGCAGCCTGAATCGCAAGACACTGTTGCTGGGACTGACTGCGACCATGGGCATATCCGGTGGCATCGTCGCCCTGGCGCCAAACTATGTAACCTACATGCTCGGTCGGGCACTGATCGGCGTGGTGGTAGGCGGTTTCTGGTCGATGTCGGCAGCCACGACGATACGCCTGGTGCCAAGCCGTGATGTGCCGCGGGCACTGGCACTGGTCAATGGGGGGAACGCATTGGCCACAGTGGTTGCCGCACCGCTGGGCGCTTGGCTCGGGGCTTTCATCGGTTGGCGCGGTGCCTTTCTCTGCCTGGTGCCAATCGCCCTGCTCGCACTGGTCTGGCAATGGAAAGCGCTGCCATCCATGCAGGTCGCCGCGCGCAGTCCCGAGTTGGGCAGTGCGTTCAAGGTATTCACCCTGCTCAAGCGCCCCACCGTCTTGATCGGCATGCTTGCCAGCAGCCTGTTCTTCATGGGCCAGTTCTCCTTGTTCACCTATGTGCGACCGTTCCTGGAGACGGTCACCGATGTGCATGGCACCAACATTTCACTCGTACTGCTAGTGATCGGTGCGGCGGGCTTCATCGGCACGCTGCTAATCGGGCGGGTGCTGCAGCGGCGCTTCTTTCAGACGCTGATAGTCATGCCATTGCTGATGGCTTTGATTGCCGTGGCCCTGACAGCCTTCGGTCATTGGGCTGCCATCGTTGTCGTCCTGCTGGGTCTGTGGGGGCTGATCGGTACCTCGGCCCCTGTCGGCTGGTGGTCCTGGATTGCCATGGTGTTTCCCAAGGATGCCGAAGCAGGTGGCGGCCTGTTCGTTGCTGTGGTGCAACTCTCCATCGCCCTGGGGTCGATCCTTGGCGGCCTGCTGTTCGACCATAGCGGCTATCAAGCCACCTTCTTTAGCAGTGCGGCCATGCTGTTGTTAGCAGCCTTTCTCTCTCTCCTCACCTCGCGCTCGCCGATGCGGCAAGCGAACTGAGCTCACTGCCACGTCCGGAGGGTCTATGACCACGAGCCTCGTTATCTCCCATAGCAGCCACAGCCAAACGCAGATTGAAGGTCGCTCCGCACGAGGCGTGCGTGCCCTGCGCATGCTGGGCCTGCTGTCCAGCCTGTTCACCCTCGGCGGGAACGGAGAGGCGTTGGCCGGTCCCCGCGTCATCTCGACTCATACAACAACGGCGACTGTTCAATCGGAGGAGTCTCGTATGTGGATGACCGTCGGCGAACGTCGCTTCGCCATTACCTTGGCCGACACCGAAGCTGCTCGCGCCTTTGTCGCCGTGCTGCCGCTCACGATCGACATGCCCGATCTGAACAGCAACGAGAAGCACGCCAAACTGCCGAAGGCGTTACCTACGAGCACCATTCGGCCCGGCACGGTCCACAACGGCGATCTCATGCTCTACGGGGCGCAGACGCTGGTTGTCTTTTACCTGACATTCGATTCGAGCTACTCGTACACGCGCCTGGGTCGTATAGACGACCCTACAGATCTGGCTCAGGTGCTTGGCAGGGGAACCGCGCGAATCACCTTCTCAAGGGATTAACTTTCCTGCAGCGACACAGTTTTTCATAAGCACCCGACACCCAATGCGACAGACCGGCAGCCAAGCGTTGACCTACGAAATGAAAGCGAACAGTTCTGCGCATTTGCACCAATCATCAACTACGCGAAGGAAAACACGATGAACGAAGCAACCCTGAATCTGACGAGCATCAAATCGCGCAGGACTCTCCGGGATTTTTTCCATGGCTCCCTCCTTGTTGGCCTGGCTGCGGCCTTCGGAGGTGAGATGGCGCAGGCGCAAGCGTCCCCGACAATGGTCGAGATGGGCGGTCTGCAACTGACCCAAGAATGGGACAAGGTATTTGCCAAGAGCGAGAAGGTCGATCATCAGAAGGTAACCTTCAAGAACCGCTACGGTATTACCCTCGCAGGCGACCTGTATCTACCGAAAAATCGAGGCAACCAACGGTTGGCAGCGCTTGTCGTCGGCGGCCCCTTCGGTGCGGTGAAGGAGCAATCCTCGGGCCTTTACGCGCAAACCATGGCCGAGCGCGGCTTCGTCACGTTGGCTTTCGACGGTTCCTATACCGGAGAAAGCGGCGGTGAGCCGCGTAACGTCGCTTCGCCTGATATCAACACAGAAGACTTCATGGCCGCGGTAGATTTCATCGGCCTGCAATCCTACGTTGATCGTGAGCGCATAGGCGTCATCGGCATTTGCGGCTGGGGCGGTATGGCCTTGAACGCCGTGGCGGCCGACAAGCGTGTCAAGGCTGTCGTCGCCAGCACCATGTACGACATGACTCGCGTTATGTCCAAGGGGTACAACGACACTGTGACCGCCGAGCAGCGCGCTCAGACCCTGGAACAACTGAGTCGGCAACGCTGGGACGATGCGCAGAACGGCAAGCCAGCCTACCAGCCGGACTACAACAAGCTGAAGGGCGGCGAGCCGCAGTTCCTGGTCGACTATGCCGACTACTACATGACACCGCGGGGCTACCATCCGCGTGCGGTCAACTCGGGCAACGCCTGGACGATGACTACGCCACTGTCGTTCATGAACATGCCGATCCTGACCTACATCAAAGAGATTTCGCCGCGCCCCATCCTGTTCGTTCACGGTGGGAACGCTCATTCGCGTTATTTCGCCGAGACCGCCTATACAGCTGCTGCAGAGCCCAAGGAACTGGTGATTGTTCCGGGGGCCAACCACGTCGACTTGTACGACCGCGTGGACAAGATTCCTTTCGAGAAGATGACAGCCTTCTTCAGCGAGCACCTGAAATCAGACGCAGGCAAGTAAATAGTCATCCATTCAAGCCACGGCCAGCGACGAGCAGTAAACCGGTTGCGGTGCAGGACTCTCCGTCTGTTCAAGATGACGGGCGAAGTACGAGCGCAACCAACGCTCGCGAGGATCTGCATGGCTGGTGCCACGCCATGCCATGGCGAGGTCAGGGCTCAAGAGCTGCAGTGGCGGATACTCGGCACGCAGGCCGTGGAGCCGTGCCATTGCCCGGGCGGCATAGTCGGGTACAACAGCGAGCATGTCGCTACCGGCCAGCAATGCCGGTAAGACGCTGAACTGAGGTACCGCCAGCACTACGCGGCGCTGCCGGTCGTGACGGGCCAGAACGCGGTCGACCTCGTCGCTGACTTTTCCCTGCGAGGACACTGCCACATGTGGTCTCCGGCAGAATTCATCGAGACTCATGGGGCCCGCAGCCGAGTCGGCGTACAGCAACATCGGCCGCACCGCGCGCAAACTTCGGCAATGGGCTCTGGCCGGCAGTTCCCGGACCTGAGCGACACCCAGGGAGATGTCCCCTGCAATGAGCAGCTGCGGCAGTTGCAGCGCATCCACGCGGTGTACTACCAGAGTGATATTTGGCGCCTCGCTTCTCAAATCCTGAATCAGCCCAGGCAGCAGCGCGTATTCCACTTCGTCGCAAAGCCCAACGTGAAAAGTCTCCTCGCTGGTGTACGGGTCGAACTCCTGTGCGCAACTGAGCGCCAGGGCAACCCCCTCCAGCGCGGGTCCAAGAAGGACGTGGATTTCTTCCGCGCGCGCGGTGGGCTCCATCACTCGACCGGTGCGAATGAACAGCGGGTCGTCGAACATTGTCCGTAGCCGGCTCAGCGCGCTGCTCACGGTGGCTTGGCCGAGGAACAAGCGTTCGCCCGTCCGAGTGACATTGCGCTCGCGCATCATGGTTTCAAAGATAACCAGTAAGTTGATATCGGCATGTCGCAGGTCATTTCTGTTCATTTTTTATCAGCCCGATGAAGTTATTTTCCAATACCTCGTTGTGCCCGGTTACTTGTGGTTTCGGTACGACTTGAAATTATTCACATCCCAAGCTGAGTGTCAGTTGTACATGGGTTCAATAGGATCGTCCGTTGGATATCCAGATTAATACTTATGTATTGCTTTACAGGCTCCGCCCCCCTGGATGAGGGCGCGCTACCCTCTTCCACTGAGCCCCATAAAGGCATGAAGCGGAACCGATCGACTAGATGCCAAAGTTGGCTGATCTATACATTTGTATAGTTTTCTACAACGGACGCGTAATTGTCATACACCCATGTAGAGATGTGCCTGGAAGCTTTTCTCCCTAGGATTGAGTTCACAACCGATGACAGTAAGACAAACTAACTCATTCATCTGATGAACCCGCACCTCAACGTAACAGGAGAAGACCATGGCCATGTACCTGAATAGCTTCGCCCAGCCCGATGGCGCCACGCCGGCTCAGGAGTTGGTGCCATCGCGCTACGCTCTGCGCTTGGGCGAGGTCGATATATTGGTGGTCAGCGACGGCGTGCTGCCGCTTCCGACCGAAACCATGTCAACCAACGCCGACCCCGCTGAGCGAGCGGCCTGGTTCAAGGACATGTACCTGGGGCCGGACATGTTCGACTGGGCGCTTAACGTGTTGGTAGTGCGCAGCGGAGAGCAAACCATTCTGGTCGATGCTGGCCTGGGCAACCAGTTCCCCGGCTTCCCTCGCGCCGGGCTGTTCCCCAAACGCCTGAAGGATGCAGGTATCGATCTGTCATCCATCACCGATATCGTGATCACCCATATGCACATGGACCATATTGGCGGGCTGTTGGTCGATTCGGTCAGAAAAAGCCTGAGGTCGGACGTGCGCATCCACGTCACCGCTACTGAAGTCGACTTCTGGAAAATTCCCGACTTCAGCCTGACCGAAATGCCGCAACCGGTGCCAGACGTACTGCGTCGAACCGCCAACGAATTCATCGCGCACTATGAGGACTGTCTGCAGATCTTCGAGGACGAACATGAAGTAGCACCCGGCGTGGTTGCAAAGCTTACCGGCGGCCACACTCCTGGTCACTGCATCGTCTACGTGAACTCAGGTGGCGAACGCCTGACCTTCGCCGGAGACGCCCTGTTCCCGGTAGCCTTCGACCATCCGGAATGGCACAACGGCTTCGAGCACGATCCGCAAAAGTCAGTCGATGTGCGGGTACGGCTGTTACGGGAGGCAGCGGCAAGTGGTGAGTTGTTCGTCGCCACTCACCTGCCCTTCCCCTCGCTCGGACATGTAGCCGTAGACGGCGATGCATTCCGCTGGATTGCGGCCCACTGGGACTATTGAGTCGATGCTGTTGGCCTCTGCCTCTGTCGGTCACCTTGTGGGCGTCAGGACAGAGGCCTTTTTGGAAATATTGCCTGATACATCTTCTTCTATCTCTTTCGGGCATTACTGAAAGCCGCAAATCTGCCTGCCCATCACTTCAAACTCATCATCCTTTATGCGAGGGACAGATGAAACATGCACAATCGACTTCAAACACGATGGTTCTGAGAATTGGAGCTATTGCTCTTGCGGCGCTGTTTTTTGTCGTAGACACGTTGACCTCACTTGACGTCGCCATTGCGGTGCTCTACGTGGTGGTCATACTGATTTGTCTGCGACTGTTCTCCAAATGCGGCGTACGTATCATTTGTCTTTCCTGCATTTTCCTGACTGTGGCGGCGTTTTTTGTCTCACATGGCCTGAAGTTGGATTCAACAGCGTTCGTCCGTTGCCTGGTGAGCTTATCGGCTATCGTCATCACCTCCCTGCTTGCCTTGCAAATCAAGACCACCGATGACGAACTCAGGGAACAGGTTCGACTACTTGCGCAGACCCATGACGCTATTGTCGTGAGAGACATGGATGGACGAATTTCAACATGGAGCCCCGGAGCGGAAGCCTTGTATGGGTGGTCCCGTGAAGAGGCATTAGGGCGCGATTGCCAAGCCTTGCTTCATACTCAGCTTCCCATTACCCAGGAAGAGTTGATGTCAGTATTGTTAGCCAAGGGTAGTTGGGAAGGTGAGCTGACTGAACAGTGCCGCGATGGCAGGACAGTCATCGTGACCAGTCGATGTACGCTGGCTGTATCCAATGACGGCACTCCCATCTCGATTCTCGCTACCCATAATGACATTACCGCACGCAAACACGCCGCCGACGCACTGAGGCGCAGCGAGGCGTTTCTGGCTGGGGCTCAACGCGTCAGTCGAACCGGCAGTATTGGCTTGACGGTGCCCGGTGGTGAAATGTATTGGTCAGCGGAAGCCCTGAGAATCTTCGAATTTGAAGAAGGCACCCACCCTGCCCTCCAATGCATCCTGAATAGAACTCACCCGGACGACATCGAGCCCATCAAGGCGATCATCTCGAAAGCCTTTGAGCAAGTTCCCTATCTGAAAATTGAACACCGCCTGGTCATGCCGGATGGCCGAATCAAACACATTCATATGAATGCCGACTTAATGAAGGGGCATGCAGGCGAATGCGAGTATGTCGGGGCTGTCATGGACGTGACAGCAGCCAAGATGGCTGAAGAAGCCTTGCACCGCGCACAAACAGAATTGGCCTATGCGACTCGCCTGAGTGCGCTGGGAGAACTGGCCGCATCCATTGCCCATGAGGTCAACCAGCCATTGGCGGCAGTCACCACCTACGCTGAAGCCGGTTTGCGCTGGCTGGATAGGGATGTACCCCATATTTCGGAAACCCGTAGCGCCATGGAGCAGATACTGGGACAAGCTCGAAGAGCCAGCGAAGTGATCCGGCGAATTCGGAGAATGTCCAGGAATGTCGATCACTATCGAAC
Organism: Pseudomonas uvaldensis; assembly: GCF_021271205.1. Taxonomy (GTDB): domain Bacteria; phylum Pseudomonadota; class Gammaproteobacteria; order Pseudomonadales; family Pseudomonadaceae; genus Aquipseudomonas; species Aquipseudomonas uvaldensis. The sequence goes on along the minus strand of NZ_JAIWKS010000002.1, from coordinate 487,241 downwards.
GACACTCGATCTACGGGAGGTGCTGCTTGAGTCGCTCGAGCTGGTCAGACACGAAACCCGACGAAGCAAGGTTCGACTCGAGTATCACTTCGACGACGCGCTTCCGGCCATTCATGCCGACAGGGTTCAACTGCAGCAGGTGATCATTAATCTGATGACAAACAGTGTCCAAGCCATGAGAGCAAATCGGACCAGAAACAGATTCATAAGAATGGAAGCAAGTCTCCAGGCCGCGGATACGATAAAAATTCTGATACAGGATTCAGGCCCGGGTATCTGCAAAAGTGCCATGTCGAAGTTATTCCTGCCATTATTCACCACCAAGATTGATGGAATGGGCATGGGGCTTTCCATATGCCGATCAATTGTCGAGGCTCATGGTGGAAGTATCTGGGCCGATAACACACCAGATTCCGGCGCTGTGATTTATTTCACCCTGCCTGTAGCCAGGGTCATCGATAAACAAACCCTCCACAACGTTTGACTCAGGGCCATTGATATACCTGTGTATCATTTCCGTGAAAGAGTTTTGCATCTAGTCTATTGATATAGCTTGAGTTCCCTTGCTCACCGAGGTGCATTTGCGTGCCCATATCTATACCCCTGATCGCCGTCGTCGACGACGATGATGCACTTTTGGCCTCTATTGATAGTTTATTGCGATCCGTAGGCTACAAAGCACAACTATTTGCCTGTGCAGAGGATTTTCTGGCATCCGAGGACGTCGACAAAACCGACTGCCTGATGACTGATATCCATATGCCGGGCATCGGCGGCTTGGAACTACAGAATAAACTCACCAATCTTGGCTATACATTTCCAGTCATTTTCATGACGGCCCACGCTGAAGTATCAGTTCGCAATCAGGCTATTGATCGAGGGGCCATCGGCTTTCTCGTGAAGCCTTTCAACGGCCAGGCGATTCTCGACTGCGTCGAAGATGCGTTGGCCCGCTCAATCAAAAACGCCGATGGGTAGGCGGCCAACTTCCGGTCGCGCATAGAGATAGCCTTGCATCAACTCGACACCCAGGTTCAGAAGCGCAGCACTTTCCTCGCGGGTCTCGACACCTTCGGCTATCACAGTGATTCCCAGGCGCTTCGCAACCAGGATGATACCCTCGACGATGGCTTGCTTGACCTGATCCTGGTCGATGGTACGGGTCAGCGCCATGTCGATCTTCATGACGTGGGGTTGGAACATGGCCAACAGATTGAGGCCCGAATAGCCTGAACCGAAATCATCGATCGCAGTGGTGAAACCCTGGCGTGCGTATTCCGTGAAGATGGACTTGAGGTGTTCGGGATCGTCCACCCTCTCCCCCTCGGTCACTTCGAACATGAGCCTTTGCGGAGGGAAGTTGGTCAGCCGCGCAGCTTCCAGGGTGGCGCGAATACAGGTTTCGGCGCGATACACAGCGTTTGGCAGGAAGTTGATACTCAACAGGCAATCCGGAATATCCAGCATACCCAACCTGGCCGCCTCTTCGATGGCCTTGACGCGACACGCCTGGTCGAACCGGTACCGATTGCCGTCATTCACCCTGCTCAGAATATAGCCGGCCGATTCGCCATTAACCCCTCTCACCAGGGCTTCGTAGGCAAACGTTGCGCCGGTCCTGACATTGAAAATGGGCTGGAACGCCATGGTGAATTCAAACCCGAGCGCCCCATGGTCGCGGCATTCGGCGCAGCTGATGGATTTGAACGTTTGACTTGAGAAGTGCTCGGTCATGATTGAATTCCGTCGCGGTCGCGGGTCGTCCTTGCCGTTGCAAAGAACACTAGCCAACGCTTAGCGAATAGGCAAAGACCGGGTACTCTGAAATTTTGCCAGGATGTGTGCTCAGTGTTCCAAGAATGGTACCCATGCCCCTTTAACAGCGTCCGTGGCTGGATCGGACTCAATGCCTGACCTGATGTGGGCCGTATCCGGCTATTTCGGCCTGTTCTTCGCCGCCATGGGAGCCGCCACGCTGTTGCCCATGCAGTCCGAAGCGGTACTGGTCGGGTTGCTACTGACCGGCCAGTACGCGACCTGGGCCCTGCTGGCGGTGGCTGTCACCGGCAACGTGCTAGGTTCGGTGCTCAATTGGCTGTTGGGCCGCTCTATCGAGCATTATCGGCACAAACGCTGGTTCCCGGTCAGCGAAGCCAAGCTGGAGAAAGCCCAGCGTGCCTATCAGCGCTATGGTCGCTGGTCACTGTTGCTCAGTTGGGTACCGATCATCGGCGATCCAATCACCATGATCGCCGGAGTCCTGCGCGAACCCTTCTGGCGCTTCGTATTGATCGTTACGCTGGCCAAGGCCAGTCGCTATCTCCTGCTCGCTGCGTTGACGCTTGGCTGGTTGGGTCAAGAATAATGGCTGTCGTTTCACGGATGTCCGGACCTCTTGGTCGAATCCCGAGTCCCACAACGACGGCGGCCCCATGTTCAACCCTCCCCGACCGGACGCATCACCCTGCAGCCCTCAGGCTTTTTTGCGAAGAGCCGCTCGGGCAGCAGGAAGTACGCCAGCGCAGGCAACAGGATCAGGGCGCCGAGCATGTTCACCAGGAACATGAACGCCAGCAGGATGCCCATGTCGGCCTGGAATTTGATCGGCGACCAGGCCCAGGTCGCCACTGCAATGGCCAGGGTGATGCCCGTCAATAGCACCACCTTGCCAGTGAACAGCAAGGCGCGGTAATAAGCCTCGGACAGCGAGGCGCCAGCGCGCATGTGGGCCAGGATGATGCTCAGCACGTAGAGTGCGTAGTCGACGCCGATTCCAACGCCGAGGGCGATCACCGGCAAGGTGGCGACCTTGACGCCCATACCCAGGCCAACCATCAGTGCCTCACAGAGAATCGACGTGAGCACCAGCGGCAGCACCGCCGCCAGTACAGCCCGCCATGAACGGAAGGTCACCCAGCACAGCAGGATCACCGCGCCATAGACCCAGAACAGCATTTCGCGCATGGCCTTTTTCACCACGATGTTGGTGGCCGCCTCGATCCCGGCGCTGCCGGCCGCGAGCATGAACTTCACCTGCGGCAAATGCTGTCTGGCGATGAAGGCTTCGCTGGCCTCGACCACCCGTTGCAACGTGTCGGCCTTGTGGTCGGCCAGGTACACGTAGAGCGAGAGCAGTGAGCATCCCTGGTTGAACAGCTCCCGTGGCGCACGGGTCTGCACCGCACCCAGGGCGCCATCGTTGGGAATCAGCTCGTACCACTTGAAGTTACCCTCGTTATAACCGGCGGCGGCTATCTTGCTCAGGGCCGCCATAGAGTTGGTGGATTCCACCCCGGGCAGTTGCTCCAGTTGCCAGGCCAGGGCGTCCACAGCGGCCAGGGTCGGATAACGGGTACACTGGTCCTCCGGGGTTTTCACCATGACCACGAAAATGTCCGAACTGGCCGCATAGTTTTGCGTCATGAAGGCGGCATCGCGGTTGTATCGCGAGTCAGGGCGCAACTCCGGGGCACCGGGATCGAGATCACCGACCTTCAGGTGCAGGCTGATGGCGAATCCGCCCGCCGCCAGCGCCAACGCCACCAGACAGGCGCCACAGGCCCAGGGGCGTCGGGTGAACAGATCCAGAAAACGCCACAGCGGATGCTTGACGCTGGCGGTCAACTCGGCGGTTTCCGCCCGCAGGCTGCGTGCTGCGGCCTTGGCTCCTACGCCGATGTGGCTAAGCAGGATCGGTAACAGGATCAGGTTGGTGAAAATCAGCACCGCCACGCCGATGCTGGCAGTGATCGCCAGATCCTGGATGACCTGAATCTTGATCACGATCAGCACGGCAAACCCCACCGCATCGCAGAGCAGCGCGGTCATGCCAGCGGCGAACAGGCGGCGGAAGGTATAACGGGCAGCGACCACCCGGTGCGTGCCGCGACCGATGTCCTGCATGATACCGTTCATCTTCTGCGCGCCATGGCTCATGCCGATGGCGAACACCAGAAAAGGCACCAGCGCCGAGTATGGGTCCAGGTCATAACCGAGGGTCGCCAGCAAACCGATCTGCCAGAGCACCGCCACCAGCGAACACAGCACTACCAATGCCGTGCTGCGGGCGCAACGGGTGTACCAGTAAAGCACCGCCACGGTGACCACCACTGCGATGACGAAGAACAGCATGACCTGCGCCAACCCGGCGATCAGGTCGCCAATGATTTTGGTGAAGCCGGTGATGTGGATCTGGATCCGCTCGTTCTGGTATTTGTCGCGCAGGGCCTCCAGTTGCCGGGAGAACTCGCCGGCGTCCAACGCCTTGCCGGTGGCCGGGTTGATCTCCAGCAGTGGCACGAAGATCACGCTGGACTGGAAGTTGCCAGCCACCAGCTGCCCGATCTCACCGGAACGCGCCACGTTGGTGCGCACCTCCTCCAGGCTGGCCGGCGAACCGTCGTAGGTATCCGGAATCACCGTGCCGCCATCGAGCCCCTCTTCGGTCACGGCTGTCCAGCGCGTGGTCGGCGTCCACAGGGACTTCATGTAGGGTTTGTCGACCCCCGGCAGCAGATAGATTTCATCGTTGAGCCTGGCCAGGACATCCAGGTAGTCCTTGTCGAAAATGCTGCCGTCCTTGACGGCCACGGCAATACGAATCGAGTTGCCGAGGCCGCTCAGGTCACTGCGCTGCTCCAGGAAATTGGCAACGTAGGGATGGGAGGTCGGGATCGTCTTTTCGAAACTGGCATTGAGGCCGATCTTGCTGGCTTGGTAGCCCAACACCAGGGTGACCAGCAGGCACAACAGAATGACCCACGGTCTGTGATTGAAGATGGCGCGTTCACCCAGGTTGCCGGAGCGCGGATCGAAGTCTTCCAGGCGGGCGATCACGACTTGCTGTTCGAGGGAGAGATTAGGGATATTCACGTCATGCTCCGCATACGGCCCGCTAGGGCACAGGCAAGTGATTTCAGCGTTGCGCCGAGAAAAGATCGGGATTGAGGCGGATCACACCGCCCAGTCCGACGCAGATCAAGCTGCCGTCGGGGGCCGCCACCAGGCCGGCAATGGAGGTGCCGACCGGCGCGGACAGGGATCGAAAACGGCCTCCCCTGCCCGCGCTGAGCAACAGGTCTCCTGCCTGACTGGCCAGCACCAGCGCTCCGTCCGGCAAGGGCGTCGCGGCCGATAAAGCCACTTCCAGGCCGGTTTGCAGGGGGCGCCAACTGGCGCCCTGATCACCCGACCAGAAAACGTTGCCACGCAGACCGAACGCCACCAGCTCGCCGCGAGCATTGCCTTGCACGCCGAAGAAGCTGCCCGCATAGGGAGACTCGAGCGCCTGGAAACTGTGCCCGTTATCGTTGGAGCGCAGCAGCAAGCCCCGCTCGCCCACCATGAACAGCGCATTGCCGGCTGCGCGAATGCCATACAGGTTCAGGTCCTCGGGGTTGTCCACCTGTTGCATCCAGGGCTGCCAGCTTTGGCCACCGTCCTCGGTGCGCAGGATCAGCCCATAGGCCCCCACGACGTAACCGTTACGAGGGTCGCTGAAATACAGGTCGAGAAATGGCTTGTCAGGGCCGTCGGCCACCAGCCGCTCGGCATCGCTCAGGCGCTTGGCGTCGCCGTCTTGTCGAGCCGACACCAGCGCCAGCTGCGCAGCGGCGTTGCCATCGAGTTGCTTGCTCCAGGTTTCGCCGCCGTCCGTACTGCGCAGCACCACGCCCATATGACCGACTGCCCAGCCCTGTTGGGCCGAGACGAATTGCACAGCCGTCAGGCTGACGCTGACCGGCACCTGCGCCTGACGCCACGTCGTCCCGGAGTCGTCGGAGAGCAGAACGATGCCACGCTCGCCCACCGCCACCAGCCGTTCACCTGCGCGGGCCACCGCCAGCAACACGGCATGGCTGGCCTTGGCGCTCTGCATGGCTGGCTGGTCGAGCAACGCAATCCGTGGATTGGCCGCGGCCCAGCCGGGCGCCAGCGAAAACATCAGCAACAGGGCCGCCGACAGTGCCCGTCTGAATGAAAAATTACCGATCATGCCCGCTCCAACCGCCCATGAATTGATCCATACCCAACGCGCCGATGCTCGTGCCCGGCGCGTGGTTCAACGTCTTAGCGCAGACTGTCGTTGGCCATCGCATCCGGCGTGAAGAACGACGCCGGCGGCCGCGGATAACTCTGGTATTGCACGTCCAGATCGTTGGCCGACGAGTTCAGGAAGTAGGCGCCGGTCTCCAGGTTGTAGCTGCCCCACTGCATTTGGGCGGTCAGCACCGGCATCTCGGGGGCCAGCAGTGTCAGCGAGTAGTTATGCCGTCCCAGCTTGCCTTGGGCGTCATAGCCATCGACCAGCAGCACTTGCCAGGAATCCTCATCCAGGTAATAGGTGCGCTTGGGCACCACGTGACGCTTGCCTTCGCGCAGAGTGGCATTCACCACCCAGACCCGGTGTTTTTCCCAGCGCACCAGATCGGGGTTCAGGAAGCCCGGCTTGACCAGGTCGTCGCTCTTGGCCGCCGCCGAACGGTTGTTGTTATAAGGCACCAGCAACTCTTTCTTGCCTTCCAGCTTCAGGTCGTAGCGGTCGGTCGGGCCGAAGATCATGAACGCCTCGTCGAAGAAACCGACGCCGGAGGTGACGAAGTCCGGGGTGTCGTAGGCGATATTTGGCGCGCGCCGTACCCGACGCTGGCCCACCAGGTACTGCCAGGCTGCACGTTTGCCTGGGTCCATATCCCAATGGGTCATCAGGCCTTCGCCGGCCTTGGAGGACGGCAGTTCGGTGGCCAGTTTGCCGATCAGGAATTTACCGTTGAACGTTTCCAGGCTCCCCTCTTTGAAATAGTAAGGATCCTGGTACCAGAACCGTGCCCGTGTAGCCTGGATTTTCTTGCCGCCAGCGGTCATCAGCCAAGTATCGAACGGCGCATAGAAGGTGTCGGCGCCCTGCCAGGACAAGCGATAGTTCCACAGCGCCTCGGTGCCGTTCTGCGGCAACGGGAACGGAATCCCGCCATAGGCGCCGCTGACTTTCTCGGTTTCCACCTCGACGGTGGCGCGGGTCGCGTTCTTCAGCGTGTTGTCATACACCCACTGCGGGGCAGCGGCACTGCGGTGGGTCGGGTAGACGTCCAGGCGATAGCCCGGATATTTCTGCATCAAGGCCTTGGTGCCATCGGCCAACAGGTCGGCATATTGCGCCATGTTCGCGGCGCTGACGGTGTACAGCGGCTTTTCGGCGGCGAACGGATCGGCGCGTTTGTCGCCGTTCTTGTAACCGGCGGGTACTTGGGTGTAGCCGCCCGTCCACGCCGGGATACTGCCGTCCTTGTTGGCCGCCCGCTCGGCGCCCAGGGGGGTTAGGTCTTTGTTCAGCCGTGCGGCCTGCTCGGGGGAAACCGCCGCGTGCACGAGGCCGGCGCTCAACAAGGCAATGGCCAGGGCCGGGATACGCAAGGAAAATGGGTTTTGCATAGAGAATGAAACCTCTTATTAGAATGTGGTTTTCACGTACATGGAGACGAAATCGCGGTCGGCCAGGGATTGCGCATAGCTGAAATTGCCGTCCTCGCGCAGCCCCGCCCCGGTCTTGCCAAAGAAATTCACGTAGTTGATGCCGAAGTCCCAGCGCTGCAGGTAGGTGGCCTTGACGCCGATGCTCCAGTCACCGGCATGGGTATTGCCAAAGCCTGACTTGCTGACCGCCGATGAACGCCCGTCGAGAACCACGCCAAACCCCACCGGCACGCTGATGTCTAGCGCGTCAGCCACCTGGAAATAGGCCGGTTCGGCCAGCACTCGCAGTGCGGTGGCGTCGCGGGTGGTGTTGGAGTCCAGCGCAGCACGGTTCTCAGTGACGCTGAGGGTGCGGTTCCAGGCCAGCTCAGCGAGTACCGAGCCACCGTCCCACAAGGCGTTGGGCGGCAGCAGGTAAATGGTCGAAAGGTTGACGTGGGCGGTCTTGCCCTTGGCGTACAAGGCGTCCCCGCTGTTGTCCGCCGCCGTGCCGGGCGCGACCACTTGCAGGTTGCTGACCAGGGGCGCGTCCCACCGCACCGAGGTTTCGCCGGCGAAGTTGAACGGGCCGTAGGCGGTGGAGAAGCTGGCCCCGACGGTCTTGATGTCTTCGGCATAGACCTGGCGGTAGGCCCCCAGGATCGGCAGTCCCGTGGCAGCCGCCGCAGGCCCGTCCAGGTAGGCATACAGCGCACTCGGTGCCTTGTCGTGGTATTTGGCGGCGTAGAAGCCCAGCTCCAGCTCGGTGCCTTCCGGTTTGTAGCGCAATTGCATGCCGCCCTGCCCCGAGTTCCTGGCCTCGATATCGGAGGCATGCACGGTGGTGTTGCCGAACACCTCGGTCCAGTCGCCTGAACCCTTGCCGATACCGTCGTTGTCACTCAGGTAGCTGCCGGCGCCCGGAAGATTGGAACGCTCCCACTCGAACTGATAGTAGGCCCCCACCGATAACTGGGGGGTAACCTGCAGCTGCCCGGATACCTGATTGACCGGACGCAGGATCTCCTTGAACTGGGTGCCCGGTACGCTGAGCAACTTGACCACATCGGTGGGCCCCTGGGCGGCGGCGATGCCGTTGCCCCCGTAGAACAGGCTTTCGCCATAGATCAGGCTGTGCCGACCGAGACGCACGGTCCCCTGGCTCGCATCGCCGACGTTACCGCGCAGGAACACGAAGGCATCCAGTATCTCGGCGTCACGCCCATGCAGCTCGCGGGTATCGTCGAGAAAGTGCGGGTTGGCGCTGTCGTCGGTGTCCTGGTTATAGACATCGTCATACCACGCTGCGCCGCTGAGACGCAGGCCATAGTTTTCCTTGCTCAGGTCCATCTCACTGAACAGGTCCAGCCGGTTGGAAACCAGCCCGCGACTGAAATTCCTGTCGCCCTGGCTCTGGATCGAGGGGTACAGGCCGCCCGCCGTCGGCGCATTGGTCAGACGGTCGTCGGCCCCTTTCAACCGCCAGGCCTGGCTGTACTTGAGGGTGTTGTCCCAGCGCAGGCGCCAGTCACTGTCGCCCAGGTCGATCTGAGCGGCCTGGGCTTGGGAAGCCAGGCCGGCGAGGCAAGCCGAGAGAGCCAGGGCCGAACGTTTGAAGCCCGGATAGCATCGAGAGTTGTGCATGGAGTTCCTCATTGTTCTTGTTGTCTGGAAACATGTTTTCTTGGAAAAAACGGCAATGAGCTGCACGCAAATGCGCAGTCGGTGAACCCTCGTTCAGATGTAGGTGGAGGCCAGTCCCCCATCGACGGGCAGGTTGATACCATTGATCCAGCGCGATTCGTCCGCGCACAGGAACGCAATGGCGACAGCCACCTCATCGGCGTAGGCCGGGCGTTTCATGCGATGGGCGTCGGCCTCGACGCGCGACTGACCGAGCATGCTGACGAATTCGCCGAGGATGGGCGTGAACACCGGGCCCGGCGCCACGCTGTTCATACGCACCGAGTGTTCCATGAACCAGGGTTGCGCCTGCAGGTAGGTCCAGACGATCAGGGCTTCTTTGAAATACTGGTAGCAACTCTCCTTGGGCACCGGGTGCTGGGCCAGCCACGCTTGTCCCTGGAAGAAACCCTCGATACGCGCCAGTTCCTTGTGTAGATCCAGGCGTTGCGGCCACTGGGCCCCGAGGATCGACGCCACATTGACGATGCTGCCCCCCTCGGCGATGCGCGGCAGTACCGTCGTGCAGAGATGGCGCAGGCCCAGGTAATTGACGTAGGCAACCCGTTGCGGATCGGCAGTGCCCGGCACCCCGGCGATGTTGCAAAGCCCATCGATACGCTCTGGCAACCGACGCACGGCGTCGTCGATCGCGTCGGGATGGCTGAGATCGGCCAGGACGAACCCATCCAGGCTTATGCTTGGCTCGTTGCGGTCCATGCCGATGACGAGGGCGCCACGGGCACGCAGGGCCCTTGCTGTCTCGGCGCCAATACCCGAGGAAACCCCGGTCACGACGATCTTCTTGTTGGTCAGCTTCATACGGGTCTTCCCGGTTGATGCTTGTGCAACCCCGCGCACAAGGGTCGCCAAGCCATATTGTTATTGCCGAATAGTTAATATCGGTAACTAGTTGTAGCAAGCGATATGCCATCTCACGGAAAGGACAACCGGACCGCTCAAACACGGGGTATACAGGGATTATTGGGTATTCAAGCTTTCACGCGGCGCGCTACCACCTGAGAAAAAAGTGATGATTTCAGCAAATTCATGCTGCACTATGCGGAATATGATTACTCACATTAAGGGTTTCTCATGGCAGACAAGCTGATTTCCCTGGCCGAGCTTTCCGGCGAAGCCAAAAAGAAACCCGCCCGCGGTGCCAGTGAGCAATTGCCGCCAGGCGCCTCTCCCACGCTGCAAGACCTGACCGAATGCCTGATGTTCAGCCCCGGCGACGGTCGCATCTGGTTGAACGGCGCCCGCATGCTACTGATGCACAGCAGCGGAATCGGCGCATTACGGCGTGAGTTGATTGAAAGCATGGGACTGTCGCGCGCCCGAGGCATCATGTTGCGCACCGGCTACCATTGCGGCGCCCGCGACGCGGCGCTGATCAAGGAACGTTTCCCCGAGGCCGACTTCCTCGCCCTGTTCGCCGCCGGCCCGATCATCCATGCCATCGAAGGCGCGGTGAAGGTCGAGCCGGTGCACTTCGAATTCGATATGAACCTGGGCACCTATTACGGCGAATTTCTCTGGCACCATTCCAGCGAAGACGACGAACACATCGCCCAGTTCGGCATCGGCACCGAACCGGCCTGCTGGATGCAGACCGGCTATGCCACCGGATACACTTCTGCGATGGTCGGCCGGCTGATCCTCTATCGCGAAGTCGAATGCCGTTCCACCGGATCGAACATCTGCCGGCTGATCGGCAAGCCCGCCGAAGAATGGGACGATGCCGAAGGCGATCTGGCGGACCTCAACGCCGAACCCTTTGTCAGCACCAGCGGACGTAGCCCGACCTCCCACGGCCGTGACGACAAAGGTGCACTGCCGGCCGAGCTGCAAGCCGCTCACCAGCCCACCCAGGACAGTGACATGGTGGGTATTTCTTCGGCCTTCAACGCGGCGTGCCACATGCTGCGTCGGGTGGCTCCGACCCAGGCGACAGTGCTGTTCACCGGTGAGTCCGGGGTCGGCAAGGAAATGTTTGCGCGGATGCTGCACCGCATCAGTCCGCGCCATGACGCCCCCTTCATCGCCATCAATTGCGCCGCCATCCCGGAGAACCTGATGGAGTCGGAGCTGTTTGGCGTCGAGCGCGGCGCTTTTACCGGCGCAACCCAGTCACGCGCCGGACGTTTCGAACGCGCCAACGGAGGCACCCTGTTTCTCGATGAGATCGGCACTCTCAGCCTGGTGGCTCAAGGCAAGCTGCTGCGCGTGCTGCAGGAAGGCGAAGTCGAACGGGTGGGCGGCAGCCGGACCCTCAAAGTCGACGTGCGAGTGGTAGCCGCCACCAACGTCGACCTGCGTGCCGCCGCGCAACGAGGGGAGTTTCGCGAAGATCTGTTCTTCCGCCTGAACGTGTTCCCGATCCATTTGCCGCCGTTGCGTGAGCGCAAGGAAGACATCCCGCTGCTGATGACGCACTTCCTGCATCGCTTCACACGGCTGCATGGTCGCCAGATCAGCGGCTTCACTCCGCGCACCGCCGACACGCTGCTGGCCTACGACTTCCCAGGCAATATCCGCGAACTGCAGAACCTGGTGGAACGTGGCGTGATCAGCGCGCCGGATGGCGGTGCAATCGACCTGGCACACCTGTTCACCAGTGGCGAGCGACTGGCGCAGCCGATGTTCTCCATTGGAAATCGAGGGCAACTGGCAGCGTCGCCCCATGACCAGGCCCCGGCCTCCCGTACGGTGTCCGCGCACAAGGACACAAGCCACGAGGCGATCCAGGCGCTATTTGGTGATAAAGACCTGAGTCGATTGTCGTTACAGGAGGTCGAGGACACCTTGATCGATCATCGCCTGCTCGAGGTCAAAGGCAATGTCTCGGAAGCAGCCCGTCGCCTGGGCCTGACCCGTGCCCAGTTGTCCTATCGGCTGTCACGGCGTGACAGCGGCGAATAACCGATAGCGATGGGCATCCCCTGCGGGAGCAAGCAGGCCCGCTCCCGCAAGGGTCATGAGTGATGTTGCGGATGGATAAAGCAGCGCCCGAACATCTCGAGGACGACATCGACTCGCTGGCCGATCTGTTCATCCGACCAGCACTGCTGGACGCCCAGGGTGAAGAGCTTGAGCGGCTGGCAGATCAACAGCGCGTCAATCAGCTCGACCGCCGGCTCGACATCCTCCTGGACAAGCAACCCCTTGCCGGCGGCCTTGCCCAACCAACCGCGCAACAGGCTCAGGCAGCGCTCGGCTCCTTCCTGATACCAGATCCTGGCAATGCCCGGCGCGCTCTCGCGTCCTTGCGCGGCCATCAGATAGAGGCCCAACGCCAATGGAGACAGTGTCAGGCGCGCCCACAGCGTCAGGTACATGCGCAATTCGCTGAGCAGGTCCCGCGCACAGTCGATGCCGCTTTCCAATAGCAACTCAAGCGTCGACAAGTCCCGGGCGACCAATTGCGACAGCAACGCTTCCTTGCTCCCCACCAGCAGGTAGACGGTTTTTTTCGAGATCCCCGCGGTTCGGGCGATGGCGTCCATGGTGACATTGGCAAAGTTGCCGCTGCCGACCGCCTCAGCCGCCGCGTCCAGCAACAGGCTCATCTGCTCCTGACGACTGCGCATCGGTGGACGGCCGCGACCGCGCCTGACAGGTTGCTCGGTGGTTTCAGGCATAAGCGCTCTCGCTATCGTTCTCCTCCCCCGCCCCGCTGCGGAATGCCTCGCGCAGGGCATCCTCAACGAATTGCCAGGCCTGCTGCGCCGAAGCATCCGGCCCCAGATGGGTGAACATATGGTCACAGCCAGGGAACATCTTCGCGTTCACCGAGACCCCGGCCTCGCGCAGTTTGTGCCCATAGGCTTCACCTTCGGCTCGAAGGATATCGTACTCGGCGGTGATGAGGGTCGCAGGCGGCATGCCCCGCAATGCCTCGACCGTCGCCAGCAGTGGCGAAACCAGCGGGTCCCGGGCCTGGGCCGGATCACTCAGATAGCAACTGTTGAAGAAACGCACCAGGCCCGAGCCGAGTAGCGGCTTATCGAGGGACGAGCGCTTGAGCGCCGGGTCCTGAAGCAGATCCAGAACCGGATAGTCGATGACTTGATGCACCACCCTGAGCCCCTGATGCCCCCGTGCCAGGTTGGCCACGCCAGTGGCCAGGTTGCCGCCGGCGCTGTGGCCGCCGACGGCGATGCGTTGGGGATCGATTCCCAGAGTCATCGCCTGCTCGGCCAGCCATTCGAGCACCCTGAAACTTTGGCGCAAACCGGCGGGAAACGGATGTTCGGGCGCCAGGACGTAGTCCAGGTTGACGACCAGGCACCCGAGGTTGTGCGCCAGCCGACGGCAATAGCTGTCGTCATGTTCGGGCACACCCGCCACGAAACCGCCGCCATGCAGGTTCAGGTACACCGGCAAAGGGCTTTTGGAAGTTGCAGCGGGCCAATAGAACAATGCCCGCGCTGGCCCCCAGGCCGTCGGGATGTCGATTTCGTCCACCGTGCGCAACGGGTACTGCGCCGCGTCGTACGTAAACTTGGCTTTCATGCGTTTGGCCAGGGCGCGCAACAGCTTGGCCTTGACAGTCTTCAATACGCTCATGGTCAGGCTCCCGGGCGGCTCACTCGGCCGTCAACAATTGATCCAGCAAACCGTGAATCATCGCGCCGTAGGGCGCGCGCATCGCCAGGTTGGACTCCCCCGCCGGGCTCTGCACCACCACCGCCTTGGCATGGCTGAAGGTACGGAAGCCATAAACGCCATGATAGGCACCCATGCCAGAGTGACCGACACCGCCGAATGGCAACGCCTCGAACAGCACATGGCTCATGACATCATTGATCACCACCGCGCCTGAGGTCGTGCGCTTGAGCACCTGCTGGCGCTCGTCGGCGTCCTCGCCGAAGTAGTAGGCTGCCAACGGCCTTGGCTGAGCATTGACGTAATCGATGGCGCTGTTGAAGTCGCGGTAGGTCTTGACCGGCAGTAACGGGCCGAAAATTTCTTCACGCAGTACCTGCATTTGCTCGCGGGTTTCAAGCACCAGGGTTGGGGCGACCTTGCGGACTTCGCGATCGCTCAGGTCTTCCTGAGCCGGATTGATCTCGATCAGCCGCGCGCCCTTGGCACGGGCATCGGCGAGGTAACCTTGCAGACGGTCGAAATGGCGCGAGTCGATGATGGAGGTGTAATCCGGGTTGTCCCGCAGCGTCGGGTACAGCGTGCCGACAAAGCGCACCGCCTCTTCGACGAAGTCCGGGAGCCATTCTTCCGGCAACAGCACATAGTCCGGCGCCAGGCAGATCTGACCGGCGTTGAAGGTTTTCACGGTCAGCACCCGCTGAACCGCTGTGGTGAGATCGGCGCTGCGCGAGACCAGCACGGGCGACTTGCCGCCCAGTTCCAGCGTCACCGGTACCAGGTTCTCCGAGGCGGCCCGCATGATATGGCTAGCCACTGCCGTGCCGCCGGTGAAGATCAGGTGATCGAAGGGTTGCGCGCTGAACAGCGCCCCGACCTCGGCGTCGCCCAGTACCGTGCTCAACTCGTTTTCATGGAAGTAACGACCCACCAGCTCAGCGATCAGCGTCGAGGTGCGCGGAGTCAACTCCGAAGGCTTGAGCATGGCCCGGTTACCGGCGGCGAAAATACTCGCCAACGGTCCGAAGGCCAGCACGATAGGGAAATTCCACGGACTGATCACCCCTACCACGCCCAATGGCTGGTACTCGACCCTGGCCTGGCACCCGGGAAACGGGGCGGGATGGGACTGCGGCTGCATCCATTGGGCCAGGTACTCACGACAATGCTTGAGACTCGCCACCGAACCGGCGATATCGGACAGCAGCGTCTGCTCGCGACTGCGATGGCCGAAATCCGCGGACACCGCTGTGACGATCGCTTCACGGTTGTCCAGCAACAAGGCAATTGCCCGATCGAGGCGATCACGCCGCAGTTCCAGGCTCGCAGGCCCTTCGTCCAGGTGAGCCTGCTTCATGCGTGCGAGTGCTGCAGGGAGTTGTTCGGCGTGAGTCGCCAGGACTGAGTGACCGGGAATGCTCATGGTGTGGGTACCTGGTAATTGTTATTAGACAGTACTATTTATCGGCAAAGCAGCGACCTTCTGCCGCCCCGCAGGCTGAGTATGGCAAAAAAAACGGCAAAGAAAACCCCATGGTTTCCTAATTTTCAATGTTGGAAAGGCAGAGAGATGCCCGAAAACAGGCGAAAAAGGTGAAGAAATATGGAACGCAGCCGTCAGGAACAAGCCTGGCGGTCCGGGATTGAAATTTTTAAAACAGGCGCCCTAAGCTGGCAATAAATTAATCAATATAACTATGCGAAAGCGACCGACTGGCACCGCGTCGATAAAAAAAGCCCCGTGACCAGGGCGGTACGGGGCAAAGGGATTTGGTTGGTTGCGGCCAACCAAAGGAGCACAGACAAAACGTTCGAACCGGTCAGATGCAATCCTGCGCGGCACGCTCAAAACTCGACGGCAAGAGGCTCGAAGCCAACAGCCGTCGTTCATAGATAAAAACCTTGCCGCCGTTTCCGGCCTTGTAGGCCTCCAGCACGTTGTCCGCCGCGACTTTGCTCGGCACGACGATCCGGTAGCTGCGTTGCGTCTGCGAGACGGTCGGGTTGAGTGTACTGCCCTGTAATTTCGGCACGACGCAATCGGCGTATTCGGCAGGGGTCTTGTCGGTCACCAAGGTCAGGGACGGATCGTTTGGCGCGGACGCACAACCGGCGAGCAGTACAGAGGCCATCGCCAGGACCGGAATGAATAAAAGGCGCATCGGGCTTTCCTGAAAATAAAGAGGGTTCGTTATGCGATGGTGGCGATTGTCCAATGCTCGGCAGCGAAGCAGAACTTGCTTTGCTTGATGATCACTATCACTTCAAGCAATAGTTATGGCATAGACCTTCCCAGCCGACTCCTATTCAATCGTGACGTTGGCCATGCACGGTCATTGACCGTGCAGGGGCCGTTCACTTTTGCGGCTGCAGTGATTGCCGCAAGCAAACGCCGCAAGCAAACGAAAAGGTACGTCCCATGAATGAAACGTCCTACACGCCTCCAAAAGTCTGGAAACACGAAGCGCCCTCCGGCGGTGAATTCGCCAATATCAATCGCCCCGTCGCAGGTCCAACCCACGAAAAAAACCTGCCTGTCGGCAAGCATCCACTGCAGCTCTATTCCCTGGCCACACCCAACGGTGTGAAGGTGACCATCCTGCTCGAGGAACTGCTGGCACTCGGGCACACCGGCGCGGAATACGATGCCTGGCTGATTCGCATCAACGACGGGGACCAGTTCTCCAGCGGTTTCGTCCAGATCAACCCGAACTCAAAAATCCCGGCCCTGGTGGACCGCAGTGTCGAACCGTCGATCCGTGTCTTCGAGTCCGGCTCGATCCTTTTGTACCTGGCAGAGAAATTCTCGGCGTTCCTGCCCTCCGATCTGGCCGGTCGCACCGAAACCCTGAACTGGCTGTTCTGGCAGATGGGTTCGGCCCCTTACCTGGGGGGAGGCTTCGGACATTTCTACGCGTACGCACCGGAAAAGTTCGAGTACCCGATCAATCGCTTCACCATGGAAGCCAAGCGCCAACTGGATGTCCTGGATCGTCGGCTTGCCGAAAGCCGATACCTGGCTGGCAACGATTACACCATCGCCGATATCGCGGTCTGGCCGTGGTATGGCCAGCTGGTTCGCAACAACGTGTATTCGGCTGCCGAGTTTCTCAGCGCGCACGAATACACCCATGTGCAGCGCTGGGCGGAAGAAATCGCCAAGCGGCCGGCGGTCATCCGCGGACAGCGCGTCAACCGGACGTGGGGGGATGAGGCCAACCAGGTGCCAGAGCGACATGCGGCGCAGGATCTGGAATGATCGTGGAGACGGGCCTGCCTGGCTGACTGTCCGGCCTTGAATTCAATTCAACAATCATGTGCCGCCCTTGCCGCTTATCCAGCTCAGGATGTCGATTGATACTGGCCCCATCAATCGACGCAAGAGGCTCCCATGAAACACCCATCCCTGCTCAAAAAAACCGTGTCCCTCGGCATCCTGTTGACTGCGCTGCAAGGTATACCCCAAGGCGCGATGGCGGCGAATGCCGGGCAATCCGCAGCCACGCCTGCGGTACCGGAGTTGATCAACCCAGGCCAATTCAAATGGCAGAAAACCATTCCCCAACTGGGGGATAGATCCCCTGAATACGCCATCCTGCACGCAGACACCGAAACCGGCCTGACAACGTTGATGTTCCGCACACCCGTGGCGGTGCACATCAAGCCACACACCCATGCCCGCGCAGAAACCCATGTGGTACTGGTGGGCGGCACTCATGTCTTTGCGTCTGAAGGCGTGCGCTATGACATCGAGAACGGTGGTTTCTTCCGTGCGCCCGGCGGAGTCGTACATGAAGCCTGGCTACCGGCCGGGTCACAGACGTTCAACATCCTGGAGAGTGGTTGGGTCGTGGACTGGATCAACGGCGGTCCGTCTGCCGAGGACGTTGACCAATACCCCCCGAAATCCACTGGTAAGCGTTGATCGGATCACGAGGAAATCACACATGTCTGAACCATTGATCATCATTGCCCGCGCACGGGCGCGACAGGGCCTGGAAGCGCAGATGGTTACCGCCCAGAAGGCACTGGTCGCCGCTACCCGTGGCGCTCCCGGCTGCATCAATTACGAACTGCACGTGTCCAACCATGAGCCCGGCCTGGTGACATTCTTCGAACGCTGGGCGTCCGTGCAAGCCTGGCAGCAACACATGCAAAGCGAGGCCGTACGGACATTCCGGGAAACAGCCGGACATTGCATCGGGGATTTCGAACTGGAAGAAATGCACCAGGTGGCATGACCCATCACTTCTGGCAAAGCCGCAGTCCGAACACTGCGGCTTTCGTCGTTCAGCCCATCCGCCCGATAGAACTGAGGAAGGGCCCGATCCGCTCCACCATGAAGTCAATGAACACCCGCACCCGCTGCGGCATGTAGCGCTGGTTGCTGAAGATCGCATGGATCTCTTCGGTGTCTCCGGGATTGTAGTCCCCGAGCAGCTCGACCAGGCGCCCCGCCGCCAGATCATGAGCGACGTGAAACAGGCCCAGGCGGCTGATGCCCAGCCCGTTGATTGTCAATTGGCGCATGGTTTCGCCATTGTTGGTCAGGATGTCACCGCGGACTGCCAAGTAGTGAGTGTGGCCTTCCATCCTGAACGGCCATTCATCCCGCGAGCGCCGGAAATTGAAATTGAAACAGCGATGGTTCACCAGATCTCCAGGGACCCGTGGTACGCCGTGACGCTCCAGATAAGCCGGTGAAGCGACCACGGCGCGGCGACTTTGGCCCAGGTTTCGCGCCCGGAAGCTGGCATCGTCCAGCGGGCCCATGCGGATCGCGACGTCGATACGTTCGCGCTTGAGGTCCACCAGCGCATCGGTCAGTGACAGATCGAGTGTGATGTCGGGATAGCGCTGGTTGAAATCACTGATGATCGGTAGCAACTGATGGGTGCCGAAGGGGACGGAGACGTTGATTCGCAACAATCCGCCGGGCATCACCGCTGTCCCCACGGCGTCCTGTTCCGCCTCCTCGATGTCATTGAGGATGCGTATGCAACTGTCGTAAAAACGTCCTCCCTCATTGCTGATGGTCAACTGCCGCGTGGAGCGCTCGAAGAGGACAACGCCCAAGCGCTCTTCCAGCCGCGTGATGAGCTTGCTCACGGCAGATGGCGTGATGTCCAGCAGCTTGCCGGCTGCTGAGAAGCTGCCGGTTTCGACCACTTTACTGAATACCAGCATTTCGCCGCTTCGGTTATCCATGCGTACTCTATCTATGAATTGATTTCCGCAATCATATTCCATTACACGGTCTTATCAACATAACAGCCGCTCCCCATACTTTCTCGCAAGCGAAACGATTCGCTCAACGACCTCGATCGCAGGAGAACAGAATGAACCTTGAGTTAAACGGCAAGACAGCGCTGGTCAGTGCTTCGACTTCAGGCATCGGCCTGGCTATCGCCACGCAGTTGCTGGAAGATGGCGCCCACGTCATCATCAACGGCCGCAACGGCGATACGGTCGCCCGGCAGGTCAGTGAACTGAATCAGCGCTTCGGCGGCGAACGCGCCCTGCCCCTGGTGGCGGACCTCAGCCAGCCTGGCGGTGAAAAACTGGCCGCCGCGGCCTACCCGCAGATCGATATTCTGGTCAACAATCTGGGCACCTACGAACTGAGCGACTTCTTCAGCACTCGCGACGAGGACTGGCAACGCATGTTCGAAACCAACGTCTGGAGCGGCGTACGGCTGGCGCGCACCTACATGCAGGGCATGCTGGAACGGGGCCGGGGCCGGGTCGTCTTCATTTCCAGTGAAGTGGCACTGACGCCAATGGCGTCCATGGCTCACTACAGTGCGAGCAAAGCCACCCAACTGTCGATTTCCCGTAGCCTGGCGGAGCTGACCAAGGGCACCGCCGTGACGGTCAATGCCGTGCTGCCAGGGCCGACCGAGACGGACAGTCTCAAAGGCTTCATCGAGTCGGTGAACCCGGACCTGTCCTACGCCGAGGCCGAAAGGAAGTTCATGGCAGAAAATCGTCCTTCATCGTTGATCTACCGTCTGGCGAAACCGGCCGAAGTCGCCAACGTGGTGGCCTTCCTGGCCAGCGACCGCGCCGCGGTCATCAATGGCGCGGCGATTCGTGCAGAAGGAGGCACGGTCCAGACCATCGCCTGATCGCGCGCAATACCGCCACAGCGCCAGGGCGGCATGTCCCGCCCTGGTCCGACAGTAGCCAATACTCTATTGGCGCCCCTCGCAGTTGACCATCCAGGCAACGCCGAAACGGTCTTCGAACATGGCGAAACGTTCCGCCCAAAAGGTTTTTGCCAATGGCATATGCACCCGGCCGCCTGCGCTCAAGCCCTGGAACAATCGCTCGGCCTCGTCCACGCTGTCGACGTTCAGGGATACCGATACGCCCTGCGGCTTCTGGAACGGCTGGCCCGGCGGGCAATCGGAGGCCATCAGGCTGAAGGCACCCACGGTCAGGCAGGTGTGCAGGATCAGGTTCGGATCCTTGGGCATGCCGGTCTCTTCAGGCGCCTCGGCAAACGACATGGAAAACAATTCGCCGCCCAGCACCTCCTTGTACAGGGTAAACGCTTGCTTACAGTTACCATTGAAAGTCAGGTAGGGAATGATTTTCATGGTGGAACCTCCTGTGATCGGTTTTCACGGTTGATGGGAGCTGCACGGGCCTTTGCTTTCTGCTCGCATGCCCATAATCGAATGGCCATGGACGAAATCGACAACCGTTCGAATTATCTTCGACAGATGGAACCGAACAGGGTCGGGCTTCGAATCCGGGCCCTGCTCTTGCGGCGCGTCTGATCCTCAGTCGTAGAACGGTTCAACCAGCGTGCGGCTGCCCACGAAGAAGCTGTCCGCCACCAATCGCAACGGCTGCAGGTCCAGGTCGCTGGTTCTGTCGGCGATCAATTGCTGGAAATGCCGATAAACCGCCGCATACTCGCCCTCCTCCGAAACCGCCTGGCGCACGCCGTCGATGCTCATCTGCGCTCCGCCATTGTCCAGCCGCAGGATGCCTTCGGCGCAGCGAATCTCGATGCTCCAGAGCTCCTCATGACCATGGTCGAAATCGAATTCGGCGCGGATGTCCATATGGCGGGCATCCGACATGCGGATGCTGGCGGCAATGGGCGACTGGCAATTGTCGGGGACACGCAACTCGGCCGACTCGACGAACAGCGGCAAGGGCAACAAATGGGTGGCAATAGACAACGCGTTGATACCCGGATCGAAGACACCCAGGCCTCCGGGTTGCCAGATCCACGCCTGACCGGGATGCCATTTGCGCACATCTTCCTTCCAGTCGATCCGCACGCTTTGCACGGTCCGGGTGGCCAACCAGTCCCGAGCGGCCTCGATACCCGGCGCATAGCGCGAATGCCAGGCAAACAGCGCGCTGACGCCGTATCTGTCGGCCTGAACCACCAGCTCCATGGCTTCCCCCAGAGTGGCACACGGCGGTTTCTCCACCAGGACATGCTTGCCCGCGGCCAACGCCTGTTGCACCAACGCGAATCGACCCTGTGGCGGTGTACAGAACGCAATGGCGTCAACCTGCGGGCCGTTGTCGAGCAATTGGCCCAGGGACTGGAAGTTCTCCACGCCGGCGCAGGGTTTCCCCTGGGTGGCGACGGCCACCAGCTGGAACGCCGGGTTGGCGTGGATGGCGGGAACGTGTTGGTCCTGGGCAATCTTGCCATAGCCCACCAGACCGAGACGAATCGGTTGCATCTGGGACTCCTGATTTTTATACGCTGGTTTTTATGTAAGGGTCGGGCAGCAAACTAGACGTAATTGCCGTGGCAGACAATGGGCACGTTCGGGATGGGGATGGCCCGGTGTCCACAGGAAAGTGATACGTGTCACAGATCGGAGGGCCGCCGAGGCTGGCGATGCGGTATTTTGCCGCTTGAACGCTTATAAAGCGTGCAGTGCGAGCACAGGAAATCCGGAAGAACGACTCACCCCTCATGGACCCCAAAGGAGCTACAGAATGAGCAGCAGCGAGCAATTGCAAGCTACCGGTAAATACAGCGCCAAATGGCAGGAGCGTTTCAACTTCTTTGAAACCTACGGAGCGCCCAGCGATCCGCGCTACAAGGAAGCCATGAAGAAACTGCCTGACTTCAAGAAGAAGATCCTTATCAACGCCAACATCATCGCCTTCTTCTTCGGCCCCATCTATCTGTTCGTCCTGGGCCTGTGGAAGAAGAACCTGGCCATGATCGGCCTGATCATCGCGATCAACATCGCCTTGAGTGTCATTTTCGCGATCATGGGCATGGAGGTTCCAAGGCCCCTGAACACCGGCCTGAGCGTCGCGTTTTCCATGACCTACGCGATGATGACCAACTACGCCTACTACCTCAAGGAAGTGAAAGGCGAGCAAGGCTGGAACCCGTTCCAGGGTATGCGCTTCTGATTACTCGCCCGGCTACTCAAGAGCCCGCGCCCCGTTACAGGGAGCGCGGGCTCTGCATTTTCGCATTCCGTATGGGCTCAGCCGATTTCCCCCGCCCATGTCCAATTGCACGATCATCCGGGCATCGGTGATGAAGCTGTAGCGCTTGTCCTGCCGGTACCGCCCAGCGGTCCTGCATCACTCGCGAGCGGCGGCCACAACATTGGAGATTCTGCTGAAAAAAGGCTCCAACCGTTCACGCGGTGCATCATGCTCCACCACCAGGGCCGTGACCTCTTCGCAGGAGGCTACCTGGTAGTGGGCAATGCTGGACAATTTCTGATTGGTCACCGCCACCACCACCTGACCACTCGCCGCAACCACTGCACGTTTGAATTCCGCGTCATCGAGACCGAATGCCGTGATGCCGTTGTCCGGATCGATGGCACAGGCGCCGAGAAAACACAGGTCGAAACTGAACTGCTGCAATTGCCGTACGGCGGTCAGCCCGATGACGCCGCCGGCCACGGGGTCCAATTGGCCGCCCAGCAAAATGACCTTGGCCCGAGGCAGCTTCATCAATTGCACCGCGATCAACGGCGAGTTGGTGCCTACGGTCAATGACAGTTTCGGGTCGATGGCGCTGGCGATGGCCAGGTTGGTCGAGCCGGCATCCATAAAGACATGTTGGCCTGCGCTCAACAGCGAAGCCGCTGCCTGGGCAAGGCGCCCCTTGCGCGCAGTGTCCTGACGTATCCGCACGTCCATCGGCCCTTCGGCCGCGGGCAACAGGATGGCGCCGCCGTAAACGCGCTTGCACAACCCCGCCGCCGCCAAGGCACTCAGGTCACGCCGTATCGAATGTTCGGACACCTTGAATTCGCTGGCCAGATCGGCTGCGATCACTCGGCCGTACAAGGCCAGGCGATCTCTGATCAGTTGCTGGCGTTCGCCGGGAAACGCTTCTGAGAATGTATTCATGAATAAACAAACCCGCATAAACAAGCGCAAACAATCATAAGCGAGCAATATGCCGATTATTCGGCAGGGCGTCAAAGCTGTTCATTTATCGAACTTCCGGGGACAACGACGCTTCAAAATAAAACCACCTGAGGGATTTGACGGTCGATAACCCTGCTCGTTAGGTGGTTTTACCGGGCCTATGGCATGATGCCCTAGTACTTACCCTGATGAGAGCCGTGTCTGTGTCAGTGATTCCCCTAGTGGTATGTGACGACTCCAATATGGCCCGTAAGCAAGTATTACGGGCGCTACCGGCGGACTGGCCAGTCTCCATCACCGAGGCCAGCCATGGTCGCGAGGCCATGGACGCCATACGCAAGGGGTTGGGCCAAGTGGTATTGCTCGACCTGACCATGCCCGAGATGGACGGCTATCAGGTGCTGAGCGCCTTGCGCACCGAAGGATTGAAGGCGCAAGTCATCGTGATCTCCGGCGACGTACAGGAAGAAGCGGTACGCCGTGTCCATGAACTGGGTGCCCTCGCCTTCCTGAAAAAACCCTTCGACGAAAACGAACTGCGCCAGACCCTAGGCCGCCTGGGGTTGCTGAACGGGCCGGGCCTGACCACGTCGCAAAATCGCTCGACCGCCAGCACCGCCATCAACTTCCACGATGCCTTCCGCGAAACGGTCAACGTGGCCATCGGCCGTGCAGCCGCGCTGATCGCCAAGGTACTGGGGGTCTTCGTGCAGTTGCCGGTGCCGAACGTGAATATCCTCGAAGTGGGCGAACTGCACATGGCGCTCGCCGATGCCGGCAGTTCCCGGCAACTGACCGCCATCTGCCAGGGATTCATCGGCAGTGGCATTGCCGGCGAAGCATTGCTGATATTCCACGATTCGGAGATCGCCGATATCGGCCAGTTGATGCAGCGCCAAAGCGACGACTATTCGGACCTGGAAATGCTCCTGGATCTTTCCAGCGTGCTGATCGGTGCGTGTCTGAGCAGCATCGCCGAACAGATCGATGTGGTGTTTTCCCAAGGCCATCCGCAAGTGCTCGGTCAGCACGCCGCCATCGAAGAGTTGATCCGGGCCAATCGCACCCACTGGAAAAAGACCCTGGCGGTGGAAATCAGCTATGGCCTCGAAGGCCAGGATATTCGCTTCGATCTGTTATTGCTGTTCACGGAAGATTCCATCGAGCGGTTGACCCACAAACTCGCCTACTTGATGAGTTGAGCCATGAACAATCCTGTCGATCTGAATGAATTTCACTGGTTGCTGGCGATTGTCCAGAGCATCGATGTCGGCGTGGTGGTGCTCGACCGCGAGTACCGGGTGCAAGTCTGGAACACCTTCATGGAGAACCGTTCCGGGATACAGCCCAAGGATGCCCACAACCAGCACTTCTTCAGCCTGTTCCCTGAAGTCGACCGTCAATGGTTCATTCGCAAGGTTGAAAGCGTTGCCACACTGGGCACGCCGGCGTTTACGGTCTGGGAGCAGCGCCCGTACCTGGTGCGGTTCAAGAGTTACCAGCCGATCACCGGCCAGGAAGAATTCATGTTTCAGAACACCACGCTGCTGCCGCTACGATCCCCCGACAGCCACATCAACCATATCTGCCTGGTGATCTACGACGTCACGGACGTTGCCACCAACCGGCATCAGCTCCAGGCCGCCAATGCACAGCTGCAGTTGCTCTCCAGCACCGACCGACTGACCGGCCTCTACAACCGGGGGCATTGGGAAGAAAACCTGAAGGCCGCCTATGCGCGCTACCAGCGCTATGGCAACACGTCCAGCCTGGTGATGTTCGACATCGATCATTTCAAGCGGATCAACGACACCTACGGGCACCAGGCCGGTGACAAAGTGCTCGAACAGATCGCTGCGATGGTTCGCGAGCACGTGCGCGAATCCGATGTGGCCGGGCGCTATGGCGGTGAAGAGTTCGGTGTGGTGCTCTCGGACACCGACAAGGTCGGTGCCGGGATGTTCGCCGAACGCCTGCGCAAGGCTGTTGAGGAAATGGACGTGCCTTACGGTGAGCAGGTCATCCGTTTCACCATCAGCCTCGGGGTGGCCGAGATGAACCAGCCACTGAACAACCACGCCGACCTGATCTCCCGGGCCGACCAGGCCTTGTATACCTCCAAGAAGACCGGGCGCAACCGAGTGACGGTGTACGAGTGATGCATGGAGGGACACCCCGGATCAGGGTGTCCGCCGCTCCTCAGGGCAACTGCAGCGCTACTCCACCGGGATGCTTGCTGACCAGGCTATAGGGCAGGACGCTCCATTCGACGCCACCACACGCCGCGGCGACATGGGGGAAGGAAGGCTCGATCATCAGACCTTTGTCCGTAAAGTACCAAGTTGGGAAGCGCCATGGATCCTCCTCGCTGTACGCGCACTCTGCGTCGCTGCTCATCGGGTTCGGATAAAGCTTGAGGAACTGCGCCACCAGCCAGGGCGCGAACTCGTTGGAACGGTAGGCGGAGAAGGCCTCGAATCCGTCGGCGGACGCGTCGCTCTGGCTGTCGAGTTCGTCGTAATGCAACGGCTTGCCTTCGCCGACCCAGAGCACGTCCTCGAGCACCAGGGACTGGCCGGTCTTCGCATCGAGATTGAGCGCAACGTTGTTGTGATCCGGATAAGGACCGCCACAACTGTACGCCGTGCCGATATTCACGCTGATGACCGAGGGCGTCATCAGCAGCGGCTTGATCGTTTGTTCGTAGGTGCTTGCCTCACCACCGGCCAGGCACCCGTAGTACCCCACCACCTCCTGCCACAGGCGCCCCAACAATTGCTGGTTGATCCGCTGCCGCTCTTCGACGCTGTAGCCCGACACCACTTCGAATAATGTCAACTTCGTCTGCGGCTCGATCCACCATTGCAACGAGTAGCCATTGAACGTCTCGGTCTTGCCCGGCTTGAGCGTCATGCCCTGCAGACGCAGGTATTCGTAGGGCGCGCTGTCGCGGAGTCGGGCGATATAGGGCAACGTTCCGCCCGGCACATCGGCCAGCCTGGCCGGCTCGAGTTCGACCTTCAGGACCTTGCCTTTGCCACTGCGCCATTCGCCGTCAAGACCGTTGGCCGTGGCCACCAGATGCAGCTGCGGCCCCGGCGCATCGCCGTCATGCCGACGTTGGCCTTCGTCCAGTACCAGCGTCTGGCCCTGTTTCTTGCCGCTGAGCAGCAGGTCCTTGCGGTACTTGCGATAGAAATAGCGGCCCTCGCCAGAGCTGGAATCGAGCTCCAGCACGATCGGTATGTCCCCCAGCGTACCGGTGTAGACACGGGCCTCCTTATCAGCCAACGGTGCGGTGGAAAAGCTTGAGCAGACCGCCATGACCAGGCCAGCCAGATAAACAGATCCTTTGGACATCGTGTCATCCTTGAAAATTTGCGCGTCGACTTGCTAGAAATTAGCACGGTTGCGAACAAACGGACGCCCGAATATCAGCGTGCACGCGACGCGGACGCGAAGTGTCCGGCCGATTGCTTTATCATGTGCGCCATTTCCTTTGCGACCCGATGGAACGATCATGACTTTCGATTTCGACCCCGTATTTGACCGCCACGGCACCGGCAGTACCAAGTGGAGTCGCTATCCGGCCGACGTGCTGCCGATGTGGGTGGCCGATATGGACTTCCCCGCCCCGCCGGTGGTCATCGATGCGCTGCGCAAACGCCTGGAACATCCGATGCTGGGTTACAGCGTGGCCCAGGACGACCTGCGGGCAGCCATCGTGGCGGATCTGTGGAATAAATATGCCTGGCGCGTGGAACCCCAGCAGATCGTTTTCCTGCCGGGAGTCGAGCCGGGCTTCAACATGGCGCTGCACGCCCTGGTGGAGGCGGACCAGAACGTGGTGGTGCAGGTGCCCAACTATCCGCCGCTGCGCAATGCCCCAGGCCACTGGAAGCTGAACAAGGTGGAGCTGCCGTTCAACGCGCTCAACGGTGAGTTCCACACGCCGCTGGCGGCGTTGCGCGAGGCACTGAACGGCGGCGGCGCGCTGTTGTTGAGCAATCCTCATAATCCGTTGGGCAAGGTATTTGCGCGAGAAGAGCTCAAGGCCGTGGCGGACATCTGCCTGGAACAGAATGCCTGGATCATCTCCGATGAAATTCATGCCGAACTCTGTTTCGATGGTCGCGTGCACATCCCCACTGCATCCCTGAGCCCGGAAATCGCCGAGCGCACCATCACCCTGATGTCCGCCAGCAAGGCTTTCAACATTGCCGGCCTGAAAACCTCATTCGCCATCATCCAGAACGCCAAGGTTCGCGAGCGGGTCAACAACGCCCGGGCCGGCATGGTCGACAGTGTCAACGCCCTGGGCCTGGAGGCGACGCGAGCGGCCTACAGCGAAGCCGGCCCCTGGCTTGACGCCTTGAAGGGGTATTTGCAAGCCAACCGCGATTACCTGGTCGAGGCCGTCAAGACCCGCCTGCCTGGCATCATCATGACCGTACCGCAGGGCACCTACCTGGCGTGGCTGGACTGCTCGGGACTGGGGCTGGAGGACCCACAGGCGTTCTTCCTCGACAAGGCCAGGGTGGGACTCAGCGCCGGCCTGGATTTTGGAGACGATGCCAGGCAATTCGTGCGCCTGAACTTTGGCTGTCCGCGGGCGCTGCTGGAGGAAGGCATCGCACGGATGGAACGCAGTCTGAAAGCCAGAGGCTGAGCGGTGGCAGTTGCGAGCGCCTTCGCTCACAACTGCCTGCTTCACTCATGCATGTCCGGCGTGTACACGAAACACAGCTTGTTTCCCTCCGGATCCCGGCAGTACGCCCCAAAATACCCTTCTGAATAACGCGGACGCAGCCCTGGAGGGCCTTCGTCGTGCCCCCCCATGGCGATCGCCAGCTCCCAGGCGGCGCGCACCGTTTGCGGTGAGTCGGCGGCGAAGCTGACTTGCATGCCGTTGCCCCAGGTCGCGGGCAGGCCATTGAACGGCAGTTGCACGAACACCTGAGGCCAGTGCTTTCCGGGTTGATGCCAGCCTTCTCCCGGCGGGCCCGAATCGTCTTCACTTTCCATGCGCACCAACCCCAGGCAGCCGAGGACTGCATCGTAGAACGCGATCATTTTCGGCAGGTCGCGCGCGCCGATCTGTATGTGGCTGAACACGTCCATCTCCCGGTTGAACACGCATGGCTGTTGGATGACGCCTGTTCCAAGGCGTTCCTTGTCGTAGATGAGCGGTCGCCGAAACGCTCCGCGCCACGCTCATCGACCGATGCGGTGATCCAACCGAACTCTGGCCGAAGGCAGGCAGTCCACCCTGCAACGCAACTTCAACCTGCCCTGGAGAACGACGATGGCCGACTACCCTTTCCCACCTTTTCCGAAACAGAGCCAACCGGTACCCGGCACTCAGTACAAGATGGACCCGTATCCGGACTGCGGCGAACAGAGCTACACCGGTTCCGGGCGCTTGGCGGACAAGATCGCTCTGATCACCGGGGCCGATAGCGGCATCGGTCGCGCCGTGGCGATTGCCTTTGCCCGCGAAGGCGCCGACGTGGCCATCGCCTATCTGGACGAACACGAAGACGCCAGGGAGACCGCCCGCTGGGTCGAGCAGGCCGGCCGCCAATGCCTGTTGTTGCCAGGGGACCTCGCGGACAAGGCGCAATGTCGCAAGACGGTTGACGAGACCGTGGCCCGCTTCGGGCATATCGACATCCTGGTGAACAACGCCGCCTTCCAGATGACCCACGAGAACCTGGAAGACATTCCAGATGAAGAATGGGTTCGCACCTTCGATATCAACATCACCGCGATGTTCAGGATCTGCCAGGCAGCCGTACCGCACATGAAGGCCGGTGGCTCGATCATCAACACCAGTTCGGTCAACTCCGACATGCCCAAGCCGACATTGCTGGCCTACGCCACGACCAAGGGCGCCATCGCCAACTTCACCGGTGGCCTGGCACAAATGCTCGGCCCCAAGGGCATCCGTGTGAACAGCGTGGCGCCAGGGCCGATCTGGACGCCGCTGATCGTCGCGACCATGCCCGAGGAAGAGGTGCAGAATTTCGGTTCCCAGACCCCCCTGGGCCGTCCGGGCCAGCCGGTGGAAGTGGCGCCGATCTATGTGCTGCTGGCATCGGATGAGTCCAGCTACATTTCCGGGTCACGCTATGGCATTACCGGCGGCAAGCCGATGCTCTGAAGCTGCGGCGGCACGGGCGAGGGAGAGCTTATCCCTCGCCCGTCAGGACGACTCCTTGGGGATCACCGATATTTTCCCGTTGCGCTCGATGATCGCGAACTTGATCTGCGCCAGGGTCTCGATGCCCTGGCTCGAACGCGCCGCTTCCATGATGTCTTCCTCTATCAACCGCGCATGCCGCATGCGCCCCCGCAGGAGCCGGCCATCCTCGACGATCACGGTCGGCCCGCCATCGATCAGCCGTGACACCCAACTTGAACGCTGCTTGAGCAGCGACAGCCCCACGTCGATGGCAATCAGCGTCACGATCACCATCAACGCATTGGTCAACGAGAAGTCATCCCCCAGCAGAGCCTGCTGAGTCGCCTCGCCGATGATCATCAGCAGCACGAAGTCGAAAGTGGTGATGTCCGCCAGGGAACGACGGCCGGCGATCTTGAACAGCACCATCAATGCCAGGTACATCACGGCGGCCCGCAGCACCGAATCCATACGTCACCTACGGAAAAATGAATTGATCGAAACTCACCGCCACGCCACCGGGCATGGCGATACGGCTGTGGTACATGCCCAGCCCTTCGCTGAGCAGGGACAGGTGAAGACTCGCCTCGCCCCGGGCATCGGCCTGGACCCAGAGTTTCATACCCTGCCCCGCGCTTGCCGAACGTACAGGCTGGGGCTGCAGCGTCTGCACGTCGAACCCATCCATCCAGTCACCGCCCAGCTCCACCTCCAGCAGAGCATCCGGCTGGCCCTTGAGCTGCAGGACCATGGGATGGGTGGAGCCGTTGCGATGAAACAACTCGTAGCTGACCCTCAGCCGGCCATCACTGCTTTGTGCGTCACGGCTACTCAGGGGGCCACGGGAGAACAGCCCCGCCAGTGTCAGAATCACCAACAGCACCAGCACGTACCAACCCACTCGCTCGAAGCGCCAGACCTTGAGCTGGTAGGCCATGTCTTCGCGTACCGGAAATACCCGATTGTGGAAATCGTCGGAATCGGTGTTTTCGTTCATGCACGCCTCCTGCCTGCTACCTGCGCTCTCCCGCCAAGGCGCGCTGGTGGAAGTGTCGCAGCTGCAGGAGCGCATGCTCGGCAGCCCATAGCTGGACCTGGCTGCGCGTACCGAAAAAGCGCTCCTGGCGACTGAACAGCGCCCGTTGGCCCTGGATATCGAAGGCCCAGGCAAAACATACGGTGCCGGCGGGAATCCCGTCCATGTCGTCGGGGCCGAGAATGCCGGTGGTGGCGACCGAAACATTGGCATTGGCGTCATGCAAGGCGCCCAAGGCCATTTCCTCGGCCACTTCACGACTGGTGAGGTTGAAGGTATCGATGGTGCGAGGGTTGACCCCCAGCAGCCGTTGTTTCGCCTCGGGGGAATAGACCACGTAGCCACTTTCGATCAGCGAACCGCTGCCCGGCACCTCGGCCAGCAGCGTGACGATCTGGCCGGCGGTACAGGACTCGGCAGTGGTCAGGCGCAGGTTATGGTCATGCAGATAAGCAACCAGTGAATGAGCGACAGTCATGACACATGGATCCTTCAACAGATTCTGATGGGTTGACCGCCGTCGCCGTCATTCATTCCCTTTGATCGCATCGCCTCCTTGAAGCTGCAAATAAATGAAACCCCAGGGAAATCCCGCACCTCAAAACCACATGGGCCTCACGCAGAGGCTGTCTCGATAGGAGGTCGTCATGTCAGCACCCCTCGTCAAGCTGTTCACCCATCCGGAGTTCGCCTGGAAAGACATCCGCGAACAGGAACAGGCTCATCCGAGCCATTACCTCGCCCATTTGCTGTTGCTGGCCCTGATCCCGACGGTGTGTCTGTTCATCGGGACCACCTGGACCGGCTGGAGCCTGGCCGAGAATGAAACGGTACGCCTCAACAGTGCCAGCGCCTTGCAGCTGTGCGTGCTGCTGTACCTGACCATCGTGGCGGGCGTGGTGCTCATGGGCGCGTTCATCCGCTGGATGTCGCGTACCTTCGAGGCTCGTCCCACGCTTAACCAGTGCATCGGTTTTGCGGCCTATACCGCCACGCCCTACTTTCTCGCCGGTTTTCTGGGCCTCTACCCCAACCGTTGGCTGGCGGCCATTGTGCTGTTGGCGGCGTCGGCCTACGCAACCTTCCTTCTGTTCGTTGGCCTGCCCAAGTTCATGAACCTGAAGAAGGAACAAGGCTTGCTGTATTCGGCCAGTGTCTGGGGCGTGGGGCTGCTGGTCCTGGTGACCATCCTGGTGGAGATGATCCTGTTCTGGTTCAACGTGCTGCAGCCTGAGTACCTGCGCTTCCCGGCGGGATGAGGGTCATTTACCCGCTTTCTTCATGCCGATCCGCCGACGCATGTCGGCGGTGATGCTTTGGCGGGTTTTCTTGAGCTCGGCCCAGGGTTCATGACCCACCTCGGCGAGGCGTTCATGAACGTTGTGGATGTTCCACAGGTTTGCCCCCTTGAGTTCGGCCACCTCTTCGCGATAGATCGGCACGGACACCGGCAACCCTTCCCGGGTGCGGGCAGCGTAGGCACAGATGGTGGTAGCCCCCAGGCCGTTGCGCAGGTAATCGATGAAGATCCGCCCTACCCGGTTCTTCGGCCCGGACACCGCGGAGAAACGGTCCGGCAGCAACTTCGCCATGTGGCTGACGATGGCGTGGCTGAAGCCCTTCACCTCGTCCCAACCCGCTTTGCGCGTCAATGGCACCACCACATGGATGCCTTTGCCGCCGCTGGTCTTGAGGAATGCCTTCAGGCCCAGCTCATCAAGCACCGACAAGGTCAGCTGCGTGGCCTCCACCATGCTTTTCCAGGGCAGCGCCGGATCCGGGTCGAGGTCCAGGACGAAGCGATCAGGCTTGTCCAGGTCCACCGTCGTTGCGTTCCACGTGTGCAGTTCCACCGTGCTCATCTGCACCGCGCCGATCAGCGCCTCGGGATTGTTGATGATCATCACCGGGTGTCCGGTGACTGACTTGTCCAGGCTGGTGATGCCCGGAATGGCCAGGCGCTCGGCGTTCTTCTGGAAAAACAGTTCGCCGGCGATGCCATCCGGCGCCCGCACCAGTGCCACGGGACGCTCGGCCAATTCCGGCAGGATGAATTCGGCGACGCTGGCGTAATACTCGGCCAACTGCAGCTTGGTGGTGCCGCTGGTGGCATCGATGATCCGGTCCGGGTGGGTGATGCGCACCTTGCCATCCATGCCTTGGGCCACAGACGCCTTGGCCTTGCCTTTCGCCTTGGGTTTGTCTGGCGCACGGGCGGTCTCGGCGGTCTTGGCCTTCTTCGTATCGGCTGAATCTTTCACCGGCTTGGGCTTCTCCTGGGTGATGTCCTTGGCCGGCTTGTCGTTGCGCAAACCATGGAACACCGCGTGCCGCACCGAACCTTCCTTGGTCATCTCGGCGAATGCCACTTCGGCCAGCAAGCTGGGTTCGAGCCAATGCACGCCCTTGGCCTCGTAGCCGGTGGGCGGATTCACCACCGCGGCTTTTTTCTTCTCGAGGGGCAACAGCTGCTGATAGATGCTCTTGAGGGTGGTTTCGTTAAAGCCCGTGCCCACTTTGCCGGCGTAGCGCAACTCGCCGCTGTCGGCGTCATGCAGCCCCAGCAGCAGCGCACCGAAGGCGCTGCGTGCACCCTTGGGTTCGCTGAAGCCCACCACCACGAACTCTTGGCGATTCTTGCACTTGAGCTTGATCCAGTCGTTGCTGCGCCGGGACACGTAGGCGCTGCCCATTCGCTTGCCGATCAACCCTTCCATGCGCATCTGGCAGGCGCTGTTGAGCAGGGCTTCGGGTGTTTCCTCAAAGGCATCGGAAAAGTGCAGCAGCGGGTCCTCATTGCGTTCGAGCACCGCCGCCAGCGCCGCGCGCCGCTCTTGCACCGGCACTTTGCGCAAGTCCATGCCATTGAGATAAGGCAGGTCGAACAGGTAGTAGGCGATCTTGCCGCTGCTGCCCGCATCGAAGGCGTTCTGCAGGGCCTGGAAGTCCGGTACTCCATCCTCGTTGGCCACCACCATTTCCCCATCGAGCCAGGCCGACTCCAGCCCCAGCCCGGCCAGGGCTTCTGCCTGGCGTGGCAATTTATGGGTCCAGTCATGGCCGTTGCGGGTGATCAGGCGAACGTCACCGTCTTCGATACGGGCCATGACCCGGTAGCCGTCGAACTTGATCTCGTAGAGCCATTCGCCGTCGGGAGCGCTTTCCACCAACGTCGCCAGTTCCGGCTTGAGCATCTCCGGGATCGGCCCCGGTACCGCACCGCTGAGGGTGGTCCTGGAAGCTTTTTTCGACGGCTTTGGCGGGCAAGCTTTTTCCGGCTGTTTCACGGCCTTGGCTGCGGCGGCCTTGCCACGGCGCTTGGGTACGATGGTACGGTCGCTGAGCACGCTGTCGGGCTCGGCCTGGACCACGTCATATTCGCTTTCCGGGCGGGCCGCTTCGTCCTGATGCTTGATCAAGAACCACTGCTCCTGCTTGCCGGGCATGTGGGTGCGCACCAGGTTCCACAGCCCGGCGAGCTTCTCGCCTTGCAATTCGAACTTGAGCCGGCCCTTTTCGTAGGCCTCGTGGGGATCGCCCTGGGGAATCCAGACGCCCCGGTCCCAGACAATGACATCGCCAGCACCGTAGTGCCCTTCCGGAATGCTGCCCTCGAACGTCGCATAGTCCAGCGGGTGGTCTTCGACATGCACCGCCAGGCGCTTGGCCTTGGGGTCCAGGGACGGGCCCTTGGGTACCGCCCAGCTCTTGAGCGCACCGTCCAGTTCAAGCCGGAAGTCGTAATGCAGGCGCGTGGCGTCGTGCTTCTGGATACAGAACTGCAGGGCATGGGCCGCCTTTTTCGCTCGACGCGAGCGCTTCGCCGCCGGCTCCGGGGTGGCGGCGAAATCGCGCATGCGGTTGTAGTCGTCGAGGGTCTTGCTTGCCATCATGCACCTGCGGCCTGGGGCAATTGCGGGCTGGCAACAGGCAGCCCGGCGGTTTCGGAGAGCAGTTGATCGACAACCCGGCCCAAGGCCTGCTCGATGGAGTCTCCCAGCAACAGCCCCTGTTCGTAGAGCACCAACTGACGGTCGGCGCTGGTGCCTTCCTGG
This sequence comes from Pseudomonas uvaldensis, assembly GCF_021271205.1. Lineage (GTDB taxonomy): Bacteria > Pseudomonadota > Gammaproteobacteria > Pseudomonadales > Pseudomonadaceae > Aquipseudomonas > Aquipseudomonas uvaldensis. Next base: position 452,833 of record NZ_JAIWKS010000002.1, on the reverse strand, counting down.
ACGATCCGTCGAGCCTGCTTGAAAACGTCCTGGACCCCGAGTGCTGCTGCGGCGTCACCAAAGGTCTGCTCGGCCATGGTCAACCATTCACCGATGAGCACCGGTTGCTCCTGCCCTTCGATGATGAACTCCGCCAGGGTGCCGTGGCGCTTGGCCCGCAAGCGGTTTTCCTTGAGGATCCATTGGGACATCTGGCTGTACCGGGCACCTGGCTTGGGTTGGGCGACGGCATGGGCCACCATCAGGCGAAACAGCGAGACCAGGCAGAGCACATCCTCGACCCGGGGACAGGCATCGCAGATCCGCAGTTCCAGGGTCGGATAGCGGGACGAAGGCCGTATCACCCACCAGCAATCGCTGGCCTGACGAATCGAGCCGGTGCGCATGAGCAGGTCGACGTAGCTGGCGAAAGCCGATTCGTTCTCGAAATATTCCGGCACCCCCATCCGTGGCCACTCATCGCAGGCGACCTGACGATAGCTGCTGAAGCCACTGTAGGCCCCATTCCAGAACGGTGACGATGCGCTCAAGGCCAGGAACATCGGCAGCCAGGGCAGGACCTCGTTCATCACCTTGACCCGGTCCCGGTCGGCCGGCACCTCCACGTGCACATGCAAGCCCGACAGCACGCTGCGCCGCGCCACCCGCTGGTAGTCGTCGAACAATTGCTGGAAATGCAGCTCATCGGTGGGCTGCAAATCCTGGGTCGCCATGGGGTGCGAACCGGCGCTGAGCAGCCCCAGCCCATAAGGTGCCAGGCGTTGGGTCAACCCGGCACGCACCTGTATCAGAAAATCGGCGGCCTCGGGCAGGCTGCGAAAGATGGGCGACGCCATCTCGATCTGGCTCTGGAACATCTCATGGGCGAAATGCTTGCCCAACTCGGTCCGGCAAGCCGCGACGGCGGCCGCCGACGGTTGTCCGGGCATGCTGCGGGTTTGCAGGTCGGTGAGGAAATATTCCTCTTCAATGCCGAACTTCAGACGCCTGTTCATCGATGATCCCTCCGGTTCCCGCGCCAATGCGGGTTACAACCAACGCCACCACGGCGATCCTTTCCACGTCCTGATAACCCGGTGTCAGCAACTCCTCGCCAAAGACATCCGGGTCCAATTCCTTGTAGGTCCAGCCAAACTCAGGTGAATCGCGCCATGCGCCCAACGCCTCCAGGAAAGGGTCACGACCGTCGACCATTGCCACGCCGGTGTAGAGCACCAGCGAGCCGCCGGGCGTAAGCCGGGGCAAGGCCTGCTCGACGATGCGCAGCGACAGCCCGGCACCCAGGGTTCCGCCACCGTGGCGATAGGCACGCTCGGCCGGATCAGCCATGTACGGCGGGTTGGCGACGATCAGGTCGAACTGGCCTTCCACGTTCTGGAACAGATCGCTGTGGGCGATCTCGACATTGCTCACCTCCGCTAACGCGGCGTTGACCGCGCTCAGGCGCAAGGCCAATGGGTTGATATCCAGGGCCAGCACCTGGGCCTCGCGTCGGGCACGGGCAATCACGATTGCCCCGACACCGGCGCCGCAGCCGATGTCTACGGCCCTATGCACGGCGGTGAAATTCTCTTGCAGATGGGCATGGATCAGTTGGGCGAAGCGGTAGGTGTCCGGTCCGAAAAACACCGCGTCGGCGGCTTGGGTGGGAAACCGTGAATGAGCGAACAGCAGGCCGTCCAGGCTCGACCAGCGTACCCGGCTGCTGAGCAGGCCATCGCGCTCCTCCAACACCTCGGCCTCTTGCAACTGGCGTTGCTCGTCGGCGGAGATCAGTCCTGGCGCAAACGGACGCGACCAGCCGAACACGTCCCGCAACGTCCTGGACCGTTCGTTGCCAGGGCGTGCGTTGACCCGCTCATGGGTCAAGGGCGTCGGGGTGACGAAGCGATAACCGTCGGCTTGCAGACGACGGCCCAGCTGCAACAGCGCCAGGTCGGGTTCGGACAGGCGTTCTTCCTGATTCATGCAGGGCTCCTAGCGAAGTACGGATTTGAGTTCGATGAACCGACGGGTGGCCAGCAACCCGGCCGGATGGCTGTGGCAGCGGGCCGAGAGCCAGGGGATGAGAATCCGCATCTGTTCATCAGGGACCTTTCCGCGCAGGCCCTGTTGCAGATTGCGGACATCGGGATCCTCCATCGGCATCCGAGGCTCGCAGGCGGCCCCTTGATTGCGCCGCGGCGCGCTGCGGCTGCGCTCGTTCAGCCAATCCCCGGCGATCCAGTCGTGCAGCAACTGCTTTTCGTAAGGGCTGAACACCCCGAACATGGCAGCGCCCGCTCCTTCGATCAGGGTCCAGAAGCGACTGTTCTGCGGGTCTTCGTGGCGCTTGATCCAACCCTTGTCCTGCAGCGCCTGGAGGAAACCTTCCAGTTGACCGGGCTCGGCCAGCCACTGGTTGACGGTCTTGCCCTGGAACTTGCAGTAGTCTGAATGCATGTGCTGGCCGAACGGACGTTTGCGTTCGAGCATGTCGAGCACTTCGCGATCCAGGTCGAATGCCTCGATGATCGTCCGGCTGCCCTGCCCCAGGTCATTGAGGCGATAACCCAGGGTGACCCGCCGCCAGAAGGCCTCGCGGTCGGCTTCCATCGGCATCAATTGCAGCAGCGACTGCACGGCCTTGTGAGCGTGGCCGGTGCTGGCGTTGTCAATGGTGACGTGCAAGGTGAAGTAGTACGGGTCGATGGCCAGTTCGCTCAACTCATAGGCGCTGATCAGCAGGTGCAAGGGCAGTTGTTCATAGCCCAGGTTGTAACCGATCACCTCGGGCAAGTATTCATCGCCAGCATACCCCAGGGCCAGTTGCACCGCGCCTTGCAGATAACGCTCGTCATCGATGTCCGGAGCGTCCGGCAGGCCATGCTCGGCGAGCAACTTGCGATAGATCACCACATGGTTCTGCGCCGGATTACCGTCCCCCAGCTCTTCCAGGTAGGTGCACAGCAGCCCTTCGAAGCGATGGTCGTGCCAGTGCTTGAGCACGCCGTACAACCAGGCACCGTCGACCAGTTTGGTCGGTGCGACGGCTTGCAGGAAGTACAGCGCATGGGCTTTGCTGCTGAAAAACTCTCGGGGCCCGCCGCTTTTGCGACGTTCCAGATACTCGGCATACTGCCGGGCCACACCGGCGCTGTGCTCTTCGACCCAGGCTTGCAGCGTTGCCGGGTCATCGGGGATTTCCTGGGGCAAGGCAGCGGCTTTTTCCAGACACGACTGGAGAAACGCCTGGGCCATGGCTTGTTTGTCGGTATCGTCAGGGCCCTGGAGCAGTCGCTCGTAGCATTGGCGCACGGTACCGGCCTCGGTGAACGGTGCATCTGTAAACGGTCCCGCGGTGGCAGGCTGGTGCAGGGATGTCAGCGCAGTCATAAGGGCCTCTTCAGTTCTCGGCAGGACGCTGAACAACACGTCTCTTCCATTGCAGAGCCCTGCGCGGGAAGAAAAATTCCCTCGAATCGAATGGCAGCCGGATAAACGGAACCGTATCGACTCGCCATGCCTCGAACGAATAACCAGATGCAAAATCCCCTCGCCATCTGGATCAAGGAGCACCGATGACTTTTTCAGTGTGGGTAGCCGTGCTCGGTGCCGTGTTATTGACCCTGGCTCTGACCTCGTCTTACCTGCGCTGGATGCCGGTAACCACATCGGCCGTGTGCCTGGTGCTGGGTGTCGCCATCGGCCCGTTGGGGCTCGACTTGCTGAGACTGGACATCGGCGATTCTTCGGTATGGATGGAGCACCTCACCGAAATCGCGGTGGTGTTTTCGTTGTTCGTCAGCGGCCTCAAGTTGCGTCTGCCTTTCAAGAATCGCACCTGGCGCGTGGCCTATGGGTTGGCCGGTCCCGTGATGATTCTGACCATCGCCGGCCTGTGCCTGACACTGCATTATCTGTTCGGCCTCGGATGGGGTGTTTCGCTACTGATCGGCGCGATGCTGGCGCCCACTGATCCAGTGCTGGCGGCGCTGGTGCAAGTCAACGATGCCCGTGATGACGACCGGGTGCGCTTTGGCCTGTCCGGCGAGGCAGGGTTGAACGACGGTACGGCATTTCCGTTCGTGATCCTGGGTTTGCTGATGCTGCGCGAGGACGGCAGCGGTTTCCTCCTGCAGTGGACTTTGCTCAATGTCTTGTGGGCTGTTCCGGCCGGCTTGCTGGTGGGCTATTGGATGGGACGCGGGATCGGCAAGCTCACCTTGTCGATGCGCATCAGAAATGCCGATAGCACCCTCTCCCCCAACGATTACCTGGCCCTGGCGCTGATCGCGCTGGCCTATGTCGCCGCCGAGTCGATCCAGGGCTATGGCTTTCTCTCGGTGTTCGCCGCCGGGCTGGGCCTGCGGCAGGCCGAGGTCGCCTCCACCGACAAGGATGCACCGCCCGCCGAGCACCTGGTACAACCGGTGGTGGGCCATGAGACCGTCGCGCCGCCCGAGGCGCTGGTGGGCGACACGCAATCCCTGGATGAAGGACAGGTGGCCGCTGGCGTCATGATGGGCGACATGCTGGCCTTCGGCAGTCTGGTGGAGCGCGCCATGGAGGTGTTTTTGGTGACCCTGCTGGGGGTGGTGCTGGTCAACCATTGGGATTGGCGCGCCGTCGTCATCAGTGCCCTGCTGTTTGCCGTGATTCGCCCCCTGAGCGTCCTGGCGATCCCTTGGGGGCCATTGTTGGACGGACATCAGCGACTGCTGATTGGCTGGTTCGGCATACGGGGCATCGGCAGCCTGTTCTATCTGTTTTTTGCCTTGAACCATCAGTTACAACCACACGTGGCGCAACTGGGTATCGACCTCACGTTGTCGGTGGTGGCCCTGAGCATCCTGGTTCACGGCCTGAGCACCCAACCCATCCTGGCCTGGTATGAGCGTCACCAACAGCGAGAACAGGCTAGCCCCCGGGATCGGTCACTTGGATAAAGATCGAATAGCCTCCCAGCAGTACCCAGAACGTAGCGAAGATCCAGGGCGTGCGCAGGGAAAACAGCAGCGACTTGCGGTAGCCCTTGTGGGTCGATTCCCGCTCGCTGAACAGCGGCGACTCGTCATAGACCAGTCCCATCATCGGCTCGGCGCGCAGCAGCTCGCTTTGCTTGAAATGCCAGTGATCGATGATCTCGTAGGCCGCGCGGATGCCCGGCCACGCATTGAGGGAGCTCAAGAACCCCAGCAGCGCCAGGAACGGTGGAACCACCAGGGTGAACAACTTGCCCCACTCCGGGTTCAGGTTGGCCATGCATGAGGCGAAGGCGATCACCAGGAAGGATTGAGCGGCCAGGTAGGCATCGGTTCGATTGGCCAGGATGCTGGTTTCGTACTGGATCTCCCGTCGATAGAAATCCAGCCGCTCCTTGGGAGAGCCGAACAGCTTGGCCTTGTGTTCCGTCAGTTCTTCTTCCTGGGTCTGGCTGGTCAGAATACGGGGCATTACGCAGGTCATTCCTCGATGATGATTCAGCTTCGTTGGAGGAACGCGCCATCGGGCAAGTTCAAGTCGATGGACCGCCGGTCCAACGAAACGCCGGGCCGCCGCCTGCGGTCTGTAGATCATCGGAAGCACGAGGAGCAAGCGGTGGATTATGTAGGATGGGTGCAATGGCCCGCGATGGTGGTGACGGTACTGGCGGCCTGGCTGATCGGCTCGCGCCAGCCACGCCGGCGCGTGGCTGGGTTCAGTTGTTTCATCGCGAGCAATATCCTGTGGGTGATCTGGGGTCTGCACACGGATGCCTACGCACTGATCGTGTTGCAGTTCTGTCTGTGTGCCATGAACCTGCGGGGGTTCAGGAAGAACACCACATAGCGCTACGAACCGGGCCCCCTGCGTTCATTTCATCGTCTGCCCGATGGCCTTCACCAGATCGATCTGCTTGAACGGCTTGGTCAGGCGCGGCAATTGCGTGGCGAAACCTTCCAGGCGTTCGGCATAACCAGTGGCCAGGACGATGGGCAAGGTGGGCTGCCGGTCACGAAGCAGCTTCGCCAACTGCGCGCCATCCATCTGCGGCATGGCCATGTCGGTGATCACCAAGTCGATGTCCTGGTTGGATTCGTACAACTCCAGGGCCTGGGCCCCGGAAGAAGCGCAAAGGACCCGGTGTCCCAGGTCTTCGATCAGCAGCCGGGTACTGGTCAGCACCAGGCTGTCATCGTCCACCACCAGCACCAGCAACTCCTGGGTCATCAGTGAAGCCGACTCCTGCACCTGGGTCTTCTCCGATACCTGGGCTTGCGCCACCGGCAGCCACAGCTCAGCGGTGGTGCCCACGCCCTTTTCGCTGAGCAGCAGCAGGCGGCCGCCCAGCTGTTCCGCCAGGCCATGGACCATGGACAGTCCCAGGCCCGTACCCTTGCCCACCCCCTTGGTGGTGAAAAACGGCTCGACGGCCGAGGCCAGGGTCGCTTCATCCATGCCCTCGCCCTCGTCGATGATCGACAGGCATACATAGCGCCCGGGCTTCATGGCGGCCTGTGGCAAGGCCGGGGTATCCCGTCGCTCATCGGCCGCGATCAGGATGCGCCCGCCGTTGGGCATGGCATCACGGGCGTTGGTCGCCAGGTTGAGGATCGCCAGTTCCAGTTGGTTGACGTCCGCCAGCACGGGGGAAAGGCCAGGGGCAAAGGAGGTCTGGATGTGGAACGATGGGCCCAGGGAGCTTTGCAGCAAACCGCTGATGCCCTGTACCAGGGCCGGCAGTTGGACCGATTCGGACGTCAGTTTCTGCCGACGGGCGAACGCCAGCATCCGCTGGGTCAGCGAAACGCCACGCAACGCGCCCTGGGTCGCGTTGTCCAGCAGTTGGGCAAGCTTGGGGTCGCCAGGCATGCGCTTGCGAACGATCTCCAGGTTGCCGAGGATCACCGTCAGCAAGTTATTGAAATCATGGGCGATACCGCCAGTCAGTTGACCGATGGCTTGCAGTTTCTGGGACTGGAACAATGCTTCTCGGGCTTGTTCCAAGGCCAACTGCGCCTGGGTGACATCCGTGATGTCGCGGGTGATCTTGGCAAAGCCCAGCAGTACGCCGGTGTCGCTGCGGATCGCGTCGATGACCACATGGGCCATGAACTGCGTGCCGTCCTTGCGCACCCGCCAGCCTTCGCCTTCGAAGCGACCTTCCCGGGCGGCGGTACTCAGCGCCCGCTGCGGCAGGCCGGCAGCACGGTCCTTTTCGGTGTAGAAGCGGGAAAAGTGCTGGCCGATGATTTCCGCTTCCTCATAGCCCTTGAAGCGTCGGGCTCCAGAATTCCAGCTGATGATGATGCCCGTGGGATCGGTCATGTAGATGGCGTAGTCGACCACGGCATCGATGAGCAGGCGAAAACGCTGTTCTTCGTTGATGAGGATGGGCTTGTTGTCGTTATCGGGCATGTTGGCCAAGGCATCCGTGGAGGCGTTTCGCGAAATATGGGGCAAGTCTGCTCTCAGGAAAAAGCACCAGGCAAGCCCGACGGAACATTCGGGTGGGCAATCTGCTGGTATTCCTCCGTCACTGACCACCAACGCGGCAACAAGTGCCGCACCCTGGCCTCGCCGAAACGGTCGTCGATCAGCATGACCACGCCACGGTCCTGCTGGGTGCGAATGACCCTTCCCGCGGCCTGAACGACTTTCTGCAAGCCCGGATACAGGTAGGTGTAGTCATAACCGTCGCCGAAGATGGCGGTCATGCGCTGCTTGATCTGCTCGTTGACCGGGTTGAATTGCGCCAGGCCCAGGGTGGCGATGAACGCTCCGATCAGGCGCGAGCCCGGCAAGTCGATGCCCTCACCGAACGCCCCGCCCAGTACCGCAAACCCGATGCCCTGGCTGTGCGCCTGGAAGCGCTCGATAAACGCTTGCCGGGGCACTTCCCCCATGCCTCGCGATTGTGCCCAGGTGGCAATGTCCGGGTGTCGCTCGGCAAACAGTCCGGCCACCTGCTGCAAGTAATCGAAACTGCTGAAGAACGCCAGGTAGTTGCCCGGCCGTTCGCGGAACTGACGGGCCATCAAGGTGACGATCGGTTCCAGGGAGGCCTGGCGATGGGCAAAACGGGTGGAGATCCGACTGATCACATGAACGTCCAGCTGTTCGGCCTGGAACGGCGACTCGACATCGATCCATACCGTGTCCGTCGGGGTGCCCAGCAGATCGGCGTAATAGTGCCGGGGGCTCAGGGTCGCAGAGAACAGCACGCTGCTACGAGACGCGGTGAACCTTGGCCGCAGGAAGTCGGCCGGTACCACGTTGCGCAGGCACAGGGTGGACCGGCTGCGCGTGCTTTGCGGCTCACGCTTGTGAATGTCGAACAGGAAATGCTCATCGAACGACTCCGCTACCCGGCCAAACTGCAACGCATCGAAGTAGAACGCCTGCAATCCGCTGTCCAGGCCCTGGGGATGGTCGTTGAGGTAGTCGCCGATAGCGCCGGTGCATTGCGCCAACGCCTGGAGGAGCTTGTCCGGCGCCTGGTCATAAGCCTGGTAGACCGCCACTTGCGGCCCATGCAAGGCGTTCCATTGCCGATTGACCCGCTGCAGGGCTTTCTTCAAGGGCTCAGGAGCGGTTTTGCGCACGGCGGCCAGGGTCGACTGGTCGAGGATCGCGCTGTACATCTGCCGGCCCCGCTCCACCAGGTTATGGGCTTCGTCCACCAGGGTCGCGACGGTCCAGCCATTGGCCTGGGCCAGGCCGAACAGCAAGGCACTGAAATCGAAGTAATAATTATAGTCGGCCACCACCACATCGGCCCAACGGGCCATTTCCTGGCTGAGGTAGTACGGGCACACCTGGTGGGCCAGCGCAATCTCTCGCAACGCGGCCTGGTCCAGCAGCGTGACCTGGCTCGCGGCCTGGCGGGCAGCCGGCAGGCGATCATAGAACCCACGGGCCAGCGGGCAAGACTCGCCGTGGCAGGCTTTATCCGGATGCTCGCAAGCCTTGTCCCGGGCGATCATCTCCAATACCCGCAACGGCATCGACGGCGCGCTGCGGGTCAGCACCCGTGCCGCATCCAGGGCCAGTTTGCGGCCCGGGGTCTTCGCCGTGAGAAAGAACACCTTGTCCAGCTTCTGCGGCGCCAGGGCCTTGAGCATCGGAAACAGGGTACCGACGGTCTTGCCAATGCCGGTGGGTGCCTGCGCCATCAGACATCGACCGGTGCTGACGGCCTTGAACACCGACTCGGCCAGGTGCCGCTGGCCCGGCCTGAAATCGGCATGCGGAAAGGCCAGGGCCTGTGCGCCGTCATTACGCGCCTGCCGATGGGCAACCTCCTGCCCGGCCCAGGCCAGGAACAACGTGCATTGTTCCTCGAAAAAGGTCTGGAGTTGTGGCGCCTCGAAGCTTTGCGTCAGGCGGGTTTCCTTTTCGCTGACGATGTCGAAATACACCAACGCCACGTCGATGCGCGGCAGTTGCAACCTGTCGCACATCAGCCAGCCATAGATTTTCGCCTGGGCCCAATGCAACTGACGGTGATTGGCCGGTTGCCGCGACAGGTCGCCCCGGTAGGTCTTCACTTCCTCGATGCAATTGCGCTGCGGGTCATAACCGTCGGCCCGGCCCCTGACCTTCACCCCACGGTAGCTACCTTCCAGGCTGACTTCGACCTGATACCCCTCACTGCGCCGTGACGCCACGGTGCGGTGGCCGACGATGCCCTCCAGGGCCGTGGGCGATGGGGTGAACCGCAGGTCCAGATCGCCTGTCTTGGCGGTGAACTCGCAGAGTGCCCGCACGGCGATGCTGTACACCGGCTCCTGGCTCATGCGCCCTGCTCCATCCATTGCACGTAGCACACGGCGACCGGCATCCGGTGCTCATGGCAGAACTCCAGCCAGCGCAACTGATTGTCTTGCAGGCGATCGCCGGGGCCTTTGACTTCGATCATCCGGTAGGTCTTGTGCTGCGGCCAGAACTGGATCAGGTCCGGCATGCCGGCGCGATTGGCCTTGATGTCCAGCAGCAGGCGGTTGAACCAGTGTTTGAGGTGCTCGGCCGGCAGGCAGTCCAGCGCCTGGTTCAACAATTCTTCGGACAAGGCGCCCCAGAACACGAACGGCGACTGGATGCCCCGCTTTTCCACGTAGCGCCGGATGATGGTGTGGCGATAGCGGCCGTCGTCCAGCTCGGCGAAGCAGGCCGCGAACAACTCGGCGCGACGGGCATGGAAATCTTCGTTGAGCAGGTCCACCGGACCACGCTGGAACGGGTGGAAAAACGCCCCGGGCAACGGCGCGAATATCGCCGGCCAGCACAGCAGCCCGAACAGCGAGTTGATCAGGCTGTTCTCGACGTAATGCACCGGGGCGGCTTCGTCGTGCAGATGGACCTGGACGTGATACTCCACCGACAGGGTCGGGTCGATGCGCGGCAGTTGCAAGTCCAGTCGCTCCACTTCCCGGGCCAGCAGGCGCGGCACCGGCGGCCCGCCGAGCTTGCGCCGCAGGCGGGGCACGATCCTGAGCAGGGCCTGGGCCTCGGCCGCATCCTGGGGCGCCCGTGCAGCCTCTTCGCTCAATGCCAGGGCCAGGTCGTACTCGCCGATGCGCTCCAGCACACGGATCATCCGCAAACGGGCGCCAGGGTAGGTGCAATGGCGATAGATACCCAGTGCCAGGGCAAAATCGGCGATGCGCTCGCCGTACTGGCCGATCTGGAACAACAGTTTGCCCCGACGCCGCTCCAGCCACGGATTGTCCAGTTCCAGGGCATTGACCTGGGCGACGACGTCTTGCGGCGGCTCACCGGCCTCCAGGCGTTGCTGGCATTCGTACAGGAAAACGCAGGCATCCACGTCCCGACGGCTGCGTAAGCCTCGTGATTCGGCGCTGAACGCCACGGTTTCATAGGTAAAAATGCCCAGGTCCGCCAGCACGAATTCCGACCAGTCCTGATAGAGGTTGCCGAAGAACATCAGCCGCAGACGGTCGCAGATGCCCATGATGGTCAAGCTGTACAGCCGATCCTCAAGTTGCGGGCACCAGGCGTGGAACGGCTGCGGCTCGTTGAACTGCTCGCCCAAGGCCTGGAGCCACTCGGTCTTCTTCGCCTTGGGCCGCTCGATCAGGTGCCCCAGGCACAGGAGGATTTCCGGTTTGAGCAGTACGTCGAACAAGTCGGTGAGGCTTACGGGAGCCTGTTCGGCGACCCAACCCAGGGCCAGCAGCGGTTCCACGGCGGTGGCAATGTCACCGATTTCCGAGTAGTTCAACTTGCTGTGCCGAAAGCGCAGCCCCTTGCGCATCACCATCCGCACCAGCAGCCCCTGGGACGGACGAGGAACCGCTGCGAACTCATCGATGAAGCGCTGTTCCTCGGGGCTGAGCACATCGGCATAACGCTGCGTCAACCAGGTGAGTACCTGCTGGAAGTTGTTCAGGTAGTAGAACGGGTCGTCGAGGGGGTTGGCGGTCACGGAAAGATGCGTCACGAATACTGGTTATGCGTACAGATATCAGCAACGAAGGGCACAGGCAACTGCAAAAGATGAGCGGTCTCCTATATTTAAAGGTGAAATCCTGCGGCCAGCGATGAACTTTCCTACAACAAGCGAGACCAATGGCGGTTAACTACAGTAGTGGCGCGGTCGAATCAGCCTGACCGCGCCTTTGATCGAGAGGTTATGGATATGAACATCAGATTTCTGGGCCTGCCGTTGGCCGCTGCCGCGTTCCTGGCGTTGGCCGGTTGCTCGACGCCGACCGTGGTGACCCTGCAGAACGGCACCCAGTATTTGACCCAGGACACCCCCAACACCCGAACCTCCGATGGCTTCTATGAATTCGAAGACATCTCGGGCAAAAAAGTCCGGGTTCGCGCCGATGAAGTGGCGACGATCCGCAAGGAAGACTGATCCTCTCCAGGCCCTCTGCCCCCTGGGGGCCGCTCTAGCTCAGCGGAACTGATCGACATCCATTTCCAGGGCCAGGCCGCCCTCGTCGCAACTGATGGTAGCCCCCGTCCTTCGTAAGGACTGTTCCTGCATGCGCAGGCAATGCTCGTATTCCTGCCGGTTGGAACGATCGATGCTGATGTTTCCGGTGATGCCCGGCCTCTTCGCCGCCTCGATGTCCACCCCGATCCAGGGCCTGGGCATCTGCAGCTCAAAACGCGGCAGGTGCGAAGGCGCATCTGCGCGGTGGTCATCCTCGGCCGTGGGCAACTGGTCGGCAGAGATGCCATACCGGGTCAGGATCGATTGATCCGGTAGATCCGCCAGCACACCAACCGAAACCATTGCCCCCATCAGACCGATGAACAACCCTTGTCTACCCTTCACTGCAGTACTTCTCCTCATACGTGACAAGGGGACATGACCTCATACGGTGCCGAGGCCATGACGGCCCGGTTTCCCTCCTGGTCAGTGCCCCCTCTCTCGTCTTCCTCGAATCAAATCAATCAGGCGAACACAAGGCTGTCGCCTCCTACCTGGGCCAGTCCGACACCCACCAGGGTCACGGAGCTGTCGCCTACCTTGAGCAAGGTATCGTTGCCCACCTGCGACAGGTGCTGGCTATAGTCGTAACCCGCGCCGGCGCCTTGGACGCCCAGGAACACCAGTGTGTCGCCGGCATCATACCCGCTGATGCGGTCCTGGCCGAACGCGCCATTGAAGACAAACGTGTCCTGGCCGCCACCGGACTGCATCACGTCGTTGCCCGAGCCGCCCACGAAGGTGTCGCTCCCCGCCCCGCCTACCAGCACATCGTGACCGTCCAGGCCGAACAGCCAGTCGCCTGTCGCCCGCGCCACCAGGGTATCGTTGGCCGCACCGCCCTTGACCGCTGAGGCATATGCTGTGACATGCCCCTCGCTGACCAGGCCGTTCGCGGTGACGCTGTGGCTCACCTCGTCCTTGAGCAGCCCCCAGAACGCGCCGGACTCCCTGCTCACCAGCGTACCGATATCGCGGGTCACGCTGATCCCGCCATGAGCGTCACGCACGTACAGCGTTCCCGCCCCGTCATGGGCGAAGCTGAAATCCTTCACCGACTGTTGCAACTGCAGGGTGTTGCTGCCCTGCCCACCCAGAATCACGTTGTAGCCACCACTGTCGCGAAAGGTGTCGTTGCCGGCGCGTCCTTCCAGGTAATCGCTGCCCTGGCCGCCCTGGATCAGGTCATCCTTGTCGCTGCCGATGATAAAGGTGCTGCCCGTGTGAGGCTCGGCGTTGCGATTGAGATCCTGCACCCATGTGTTGCTGCGTGCCGGGTCCGACAGGTTGGCGACCACGATGGTGGAGTCTTTGCCGGTGAGGTCATAGAACGCGGAGTCCATTATCCGCCCCATGCCGTCGCCGTACCCCGTGGGCAGGTGGGAAATCCAGGTGGGGATGTTGAGGATGGAAAACGGCAGCACGTTCCATGCCGCCGAGGCGTAATGGTCGTTGAAGCTGACGATGTTGTTGGTCGCCGAGTCCTGGTGCGCGTCGTGCACGCCCACCGACGACAGGTTGAACGTCGAGCCGTCCAGTGCCCGGAACACCGGGTCGTTCTCGTAACCGATGTTCAAGACTTTGTCGCTGGCGCTTTGGGTCGGCGAAGCGTAGGCGATGTAGTTGGCATCGCTGTAGAAGCCTCCCCACTTGTCACCGCTCAGGTCCGCCAGGCTGTTGACCGCCAGCCCGCCCAGGCTGTGGCCGCTGACCAGTACGTCTTCGCCTGTCAGGCCATGGGCCCGGGCAAATGCCGCGACATCGCCGAGCAGGTTGCCGAAGGCTTCGCCGACGTAGTTCCTGGCGAAGTCCTTGGGGCCCAACGCGGCCATCACATCATGGATCACATCGCCGATGGAGTCGCTGATCAGGTTTTCACGAGGGCCGCTGGTGCCGCGAAAGGAAATTCCGATTTCCTTGAGCTGCCCGTCGGCATCGTACTTGCCGAGGATTTCCACCTGGGCGGTGGTATAGCCGGCTTTCTCGCCGAAGAATGTTCCCCGGCCGTCCACCTTGCCGGCATAACCCAGTTGCGCCGCGCTGATGGGCGTCCAGCCGGCCTTTTGCACCGCCTCCAGGGCCAGCCTTTCCGAATCGGGATTCCACGGCACGCCGGGAATCACGCCTTGAGAGTCCGTGCCACCCAGCAAGGCTGTCACCAGGGTCGCCGGCAGCCCGGTACCGAAGCCGTTCTGTTGGTACCCGGCGGCAAAACCGTGATCGAGGTTGTGATAGGAATAGAGCATGATCGCCATCGCATCGCTGACCAGCGCCTTGGATTCCGTGGTGCCGAAGTGCTTGTAGTCGTAGATTCCCATGGTTGTTGCACTCTTTTTGTTGTTGGAATGAGTGGATATGCCTTGCCCGGCGCGCTCGCACAGCAGCGGCCGGGCAACGTTTCAGAAACGCCAGTCCAGCGTCAGGCCGACGCCATGGTTTTTGTCCCGGGAACCGAGCAGGCCGTTGTAATCCAGGTTGAGCTGGACATCCCTGGCCACCGCCAGCCCGGCACGGGCCCCCACCACCGCCGCGTTGCGGTCCATGGACACGCTCTGCACCGCGAAGGTGCTGCCACCGCCGACGAACGCCAGGTCCTGCTCGGAACGGGTGTCACTCAGGTTGTGCTGCCAGCCGAGGGTGCCGGACAGCTGCAACTGCTGCGTCTTGGACAACGCCAGGGTATGTCCGGCACGCACGCCCAGTGTCGACAGCACCGCGTCGCGACGGTCGTCACCGGCACGCAAGGCTGCGGAGTCGCCCTTCTCATGGAAGCTGTCGCTGTCCAGGTGCACATAGGCCAGGTTGGCGAACGGCTCCAGTGCCACGGGTTCAAGGTCAAGGCGATACGCCGCCTCTGTGAAGAGCTGGGCGGTCCGGGCATCACGCTTGGTTTTCTCCCGGCCGTTCACATCGTCGAATTGCAGGTCGCGCTGGACATCGATGCGATGCCAGGCGTAGGCACCACCCACCGTCAGGCGCAGGGCATCGATCTCATGCCCCAGATACGCCCCCAGGTGATAGCTGTCTGCCTTGGCTGACGAGTGGGTGCCATCTCCCATGCTCAATGAACTGTCGCTGTACCCGGTGACGAAGCCCAGCCGCGTCCCCTCGGCGATCAGACCGTCCACACCGGCCAGCAGCCCGCCGATGGAGCTGGTGGAACTGGCGTTTTCGTTACCGCCGTCGCTTTTGCCCCAGGCTCCCAGGACCTTGACCCAGGCATTGCTATTGGCATCGGTTGGAGCGGCAGCGTCGTACAGCGCGTCCTGGCGCAGCCGATCAACCACGGCGTCGCGCAGGTAACGGCTGTCATTGATCAGCAGCGTGCCGATGGCGGGATGGATCTCGCCGGACAGTTGTTGGAATGCCTGTTGCGCCACCGCGGCGCTGGGGGACAGTAACAACGCTTCATACAAGGCGTTGCCAGCGCCCAATTGCTCGGCGGCGCTCGCCACGGCGCGCTGGTTCGGCGTCAGGCCAAGGCTGCTGAAGGAGGTCGCGTTGCGCGCCACCGCCAACTGGATGCCACTGGCGGAGTACGCCAGGTCACCGCCCAGGAACGCATAGTCGGGTAACACCTGACCGAAGCGCCCTTCAATGCCGCCGGTCGCCTGCAGGATGTTGAATTGCCGGCCCAGCAGGCTTTTCACTTCACCGGCGGTGAGCAGTGTCGGGCTGTTTTCCAGGGACAGGGATACCGTCGCCCCGTCGATGATGGCCTTGCCACCGGCCACGATCAGATCGCTGGAGGTGGGAGAGACTTCGACCGCGTAGTTGGAGCCGGGTTGGAACGTCACGTCCCCTGCTACCTGCAGGGTTCCGATGGAATTGCCCGGTGCCACACTGGCGCCGCGGTTCGCCGTCAGGCTGGAGATGCGACCGTTGCCGCCGAGAATACCGCCGTCGTTCACGGTCACGGCCGAGGCCAGGGAGCCGGTGACCGCCAGCCGCCCTTCGTTGACCAGGGTCGGTCCGCTGTAAGTGTTGTTACCGGTGAGCACCAGGGTGCCGATGCCCTCCTTGGTCAGGCCGCCATGCCCGGAAATATCGTTGCGCCAGACATCCAGGCCGCACTGGATCCCACTGCACAGCCGCTGCGTGGGCTTGCCTGCGTCGATGACCGCGCCGATACCCGGCAGGTCCGCGACGAACTGACCGGAGCCATAAGCGCCATCGACACGAAAGGCTTGCGGTATATCTTCTGCGGTGACCAGCATCGACGGCCCGTCGATGGCCTTGCCCAGGTTGATCATGCCCCAGCCGTACAACGAGTCGACACCTGGCGCGCCCATGTCCGTGGCCGTGGTGCGCAAGACGCTGGCCACCTGGGCACCGGTCATGTAGGGGAAACGCTCCATCAACACCGCCACGCTGCCGGCCACATGAGGCGCGGCCATGGACGTACCGCTCTTGTTGGCGTAGCCGACGGTCAGGTCGTCGAGGCTGGTGCCGCCGATCACGGCGCTGTAGACCCGGGTGCCCGGCGCCGAGACGCAGAAACTGGCGGTGTAGCCACAGCGCGAAGAGAAGGTGCTGATGGTGTATGGGTCGGCACTGCTGGTGTCAGGGTTGATCTGCAAGGCCGCCACGGTCAGCCAGTTCGGTGCGATGTCCGGCACGAAGTACGCCAGGCCCGCGATAGCATCGGGGTTGTTGAGGTTGTAATCGTTGCCGGCGGCGAAGATCGTGACGATTCCGCTGCGGGCGGCGGCGATGGCCCCTTCGTAGGCTCCGCCGGCCCGGGTGCCCAGCAGCGGTTCGATCTGGTCGAACTGCACCTGCGCATCCTGCACCGTGAAGTGCGGGAACGCCGGGTCGCGACCGCCCTGGTCGAAGCGATCGGTTATGCCAATGCCCCAACTGTTGTTGATGATCCGAGCCCCGCTGGCGATCAACGCATCCCAACCGGCCTTGTACACCGCGCCATCGTTGCCCCGGATGATGCCGTCCTCGGGACCGGGGTCACCGTTGTCGGCGCTGATGATCTGCGCATCGAACGCCACGCCGTGCATCGGCCCGCCGTCGCGACTGCCGGCGGCAATCCCGCCGACGTGGGTACCATGGGAACCGAGCTTGCCATCGGAGCCCACCGTGGGGGAGCCGTCATAGCGGAACGGGTCTCCTGCCTTCACCGGAATGTAGGGGTCGGTATACTCGCGGATCCCGCTGGTGACCAGGGTCACGACCTTGTCGGTGCCGGAGAATTCCGGATGGGCCGCGTAGACTGGCTGATCGAAAATGCCCAACTTGACGCCCTTACCGGTGTAGCCCGCCGCGTAGGCTTGCTGGGCATTGATCGCCCCCAGCCCCCACTCAGCGTCGAATTCGGCGCTGCGCCAACTGCCCGGATCGCCGGGCTTGCCGCTCTCGACGTAAGGCGCGGCCTGGGCCGTCCCCAGGGTCGCCAGGGCGCAGAGCACGGCGCGGTTGAGCATCGTGGGCAGGTAGCGGTGCCCCGTCATCGAGGGGTGTTTCTTGTTATCGCTCTTCATCACGAACCATCCTTAGTTGCTACGGAAATCCTTGATTGCCCAGGCTGGCTATTGCCCCTGCATCACGAAGGCCTCGTCCACCTTCGCCAGGTCCTGTTCCCCCAGGGTACCGGCGTAGTAGTGCAATTTGGTCCAGGCCATGAGGTAGTCATAGCGGGCCTTGGCCAGGTCGCGGCGCGTGGTGTAAAGCTGTTGTTCGGCATTGAGGGCATCGAGGTTGACCCGTTCGCCACCCAGGATGCTCTGCCGGGTGGAGACCACTAGTGCTTCGGCGGAGCTCAGGGCTTTCTGATAGGCCCGCAGCTTGTTCATCCCCGATACGCAAGCGCTGAACTGGCGACGCAGTTCGATCAGGGTTTCGCGGGTCTTGGCATCCAGCTCGTATTCGGCCTGTTCCATGTTGCGGCTGGCCTGGCGGGTTGCAGCCGACACGCCGCCTCCGGCGTACAACGGCACGCTGACTTCCAGGCCGACGGTGTTGGTGTCGTAGCGCTGGTTATAGGTGTTGCCGCTTTCCGACTCGTTCTGGCGCATCGTTGCGTAGGCGCTGACCTTGGGCAGGTGCCCGGCGCGGTTGCGCTCCACTTCGTAGCGGGCCACCTCCACGGCCTGGCGCTGGGAGGCCAGGTTCGGGTTGTTGCTCACGGCCAGCCCGTGCCAACTGTCGAAATTGGCCGGTTGCAGCGTGAACGCCTGGAAGGTCGCGCTCAGTGGCGCCAGGTCGCCAATGTCCAGCGCCGGAACGCCGATCAGTGCGCCGAGCTCTCGCAAGGCAGCGTCCTGCTCGTCACGGGCTTCGATTTCTTCGGCAACCGCCAGTTCGTAACGCGACTCGGCTTCCAGAATGTCGGTACGCGTGCCTTCGCCCTGGCGAAACAGGTGTTCGTTCTGCCGGAACTGTTGTTCGAACGCGCGTTTCTTGGCCTGGGCGATGTCGATCTGATCCTGGGCAAACCGCGCCTGAGTGTAATGGCTCAGCACCCGCACCAGGAGCTCCTGGCTCTTGCTGCGGAAACTTTCATCGGCAAACAACGCCTGCGCCACGCCCTTGCGATACGCCGCATAGGCCTCGTAGTCCAGCAGCGGCTGTTGCAACGTCAGACTTGAGCCGTAGCTGCTGTAATTGCGATCGTCATGCTGGCTGGCGCCGTGGTCATTGAGGTACGTGACCTTGGATTTGTTACGGCCTTTGTTGTAGCTGTAGCCCAGGTGAGGCAGCAGACCTGCCCGGCCGATGGCGCGGTTCTCCAAGCCCGCGTCGCGCTCCTTGATCGCCCCGAGATAGACCGGGTCGTTGCGCAGGGCCTGTTCATAGATCTCGAAGGGCCCCATGGCCCAAACGTTATTGCAGACGGAAACGGCCAGCACCATCAACCAACGGAAAGACTTCATGCCACCGGACATCCTTATTCTTCGGTCAACGCAGAGCCGGCTCGGTCGAGCAGCGGTTTGAACAGGTAATTGAGCAGCGAGCGCTCACCCGTGCGCACGAACATCTGCGCCGGCATGCCGGGCTTGATCACCAGGCCGTTGAGCTTCTCCAGCGCCTCGTCGCCCACATTGCTGCGCAGCACGTAATACGGCTCAGCGGTTTTCTCGTCGATCATCTGGTCGGCCGAGACCAGGCTGACTTCGCCTGAAACCCGAGGTGTGCGGTTCTGGTTGAACGCCGTGAAGAGGATGTCCACCGGCAAGTGAGGAGCGACCTTGTCGACCAGGTTGACCGGTAAACGCCCTTCCACTTCCAGCCGCGTGCCCTGGGGCACGATTTCCAGCAAGGTATCGCCCTGGCGCACCACCGCTCCTTCAGTGTGCACGCCCAGATTGACGGCAATGCCGTCCGCGGTGGCGACGATCTCGCTGTGCTGCAGCTCGAACCCGGCGGATTTCAGCTGTTGTTGCAGGGTTTCGCTTTTGAGCTGGGCGTCGGCCAATTGGCTGCGCACTTCCTTCTGGTACTCCTCGCCATGCTGCTGCAGCTTCAGCCGCGATTCGAGAATACCCTGCTCGACCCGGCCGCTTTCGCCACTGTTCTGGGCCAGTTCCTGCTGAACCTGTGACAGCTGCCGCTGGTATTCCAGCAAGCGATTGCGCGGGATATAACCGTTGTCCGCGAGCGGTTGCAGGTTGCTCAGCTGCGCCCTCAACGAGTCAGCCTGGGCACCCAGGTCACTGCGGGCCCGGCGCATGCCCGCCAGTTGCGCCATGGCGCCATCGATGCTGGCGCGCAAGGCAGCCTGCTCCCGGGCAAAGGCTTCGCGGCGGCTGCTGAATAGCTGGCGCTGGCCTTCAAGCACCAACGCCAGGCCAGGGTCGAGGTCGTCGTTCAGCTCTTTCGGAAAACTCAGCTGCGCCAGGTTGTCCCGCTCGCTTTGCCAGCGCGCCAGACTGGCCCGGGCCATGCGGTACTGGGCTTGCAGCGACTGCACATCGGCGGCGGCCTGGGTCTGGTCGAGCCGAAACAGCGCCTGGCCCTGAGTGACCGCCTCGCCTTCACGCACCAGGATCCGGCTGACCACGCCGCTGCTCATCGACTGCACGGCCTTGCGTTTGCCCGAGACGACTACGGTGCCCTGCACCGCGATACCCTGGTCCAGCGGCGCAAGGCTGGCCCAGGCGAAGAAACTGCCCGCACCGATGAGCGCCAGTGCCCAGCCCATGCGCGTGAAGAAACGGGCATCGCGTTCGGGGCGTTCGAGAGGCTGCCCCACGGATGGAGAATATTCGGGGTTCATATCGCGATCCTTGCTTATACGCCGCCGGGCTGTCGGGTGGCGTGATACTGGCGACTCATGCTCAGTCCATTGGGCGCTGACTGGTTTTTTTCCCGCGGGCCCTGGGGCTGTCCGGATAATTCCCGCAGCACGTCCTGGCTCGGACCGAACGCCTGGAGGCGGCCTTCGTTGAGCACCAACAACTTATCGGCCTGGGCCAGCGCCGAAGAACGATGGGTCACCAGAATGACGGTGGTGCCCTGCCCCTTCATGAGCGCGATGGCGCTGGCCAGAGCGGCCTCGCCAACCGTATCGAGGTTGGAGTTGGGCTCGTCGAGCACCACCAGGTTCGGCCGGTCGTACATCGCCCGGGCCAGGGCCACCCGTTGTTTCTGGCCGCCCGACAAACCGCCACCGTCTTCTCCAAGCAGGGTGTCGTAGCCTTGGGGCATGCGCAGGATCAGCTCATGCACGCCGGCCTGCTGCGCGGCGGCGACGACCTTCTGCGGATCGGCCTCGCGAAACCGCGCGATATTTTCGGCGATGGTGCCGCTGAACAGCTCGATGTCCTGGGGCAGGTAACCGATGTACGGGCCGAGCTGGTCGCGGTTCCAGCGATGGACATCGGCCCCGTCCAGCCGCACCGTGCCCCCCAGGAGCGGCCATACCCCCACCAGCGCCCGGGCCAGGGTGGATTTGCCGGAACCCGAAGCCCCCAGCACCCCGAGCACTTCTCCGGCGCCGAGGTTGAAGCTGACGTGATGCAGCGTCGCCTGGCGCTGTCCGGGAGGCCCTGCGCTGACCTGTTCGAAGCTCACCTGGCCCTTGGGGGGTGGCAATGGCATCGTGTCGTCCTGTGGCGGGTAGGCGCGCAGCAGCGCATCGAGACGACGATAAGCCAGCTTGGCAGCGCTCCACTGCTTCCACACCGCGATCAACTGATCGATGGGGCTCAGCACCCGGCCCATCAGGATCGAGCCGGCGATCATCATGCCGGCCGTCATGTCGCCCTTGATCACCAGCACCGCGCCCAACCCCAGCGCCAACGATTGCAGGCACAGGCGCAAGGTCTTGCTGAGGGCGCCGATCACCGCGCCGGTATCGCTGGCCTGGTTCTGCAAGCCAAGGAAACGCGAGTGCAGCGCAAACCAACGGTTGCGTAGCGCGTCGAGCATGCCCATGGCCTGGATGGACTCGGCATTGTGCAGGTGGCTGGTCGCCAGTTGGCTGGACCGTTGCGAGTAACCGCTGGCCTGCCCCAAGGGCTCCCGGGTCATGGCCTCGTTCAGGCAGGCCAGGCCGATGAGCAGCAACGTGCCAACGGTGGCGAAGACGCCGAGCCAGACGTTGAACAGGTAGATCACCAACAGATAGATCGGGAACCACGGCGCATCGAAGAAGGCGAACAACGCCGGGCCGGTGACGAACTGACGCACATGGGTCAGATCGCCCAGGGATTGGCCGGCATTGCCTTCGCCCCTGAACAGGTTGCGCTCGAACGCAGCCTTGTAAACCTGGAGATTAAAGCGTCGCTCCAGTTGGCTGCCAATGCGGATGACGATGAAACTGCGGACCATTTCCAACAGGCCGATGAAAACGAAGAATCCCACTACCATCAGCGACAGCATGGCCAACGTGGTTTCGTTTTGCGACGACAGTCCGCGGTCATATACCTGGAGCATATAGATGGAAGGCGCCAGCATCAGAACGTTTATCAACGCGGTAAAACAACCGACACTCAACAGAATATTCTTATAATCGCCCAGCGCTTTAATCAGCGGCACCGTGGAAGCGTTCCTTGCCATGCTCATCGACTTTCCTTGCTGTTGGCCGGGCCAGTTAGTTAGGCTCTGTACGAAAAGCCTTGATACTCGTTCATGCTGCGTTGAAAACAGCCTCGCAATGCTCATGTACTCCAGTACACTGCGCTTGCTCGGCTGTTTTCGCCTTGCCTGACCTTCGTCTCAAGACTTTTCATACAGAGCCTAGCGACCCTGCAACTTGTCCATCTTTCAACTTCAATCGGCGCACACCGAAGCACGCACCTGTTTAAACAAGTGCGTGCCTGTAGCAAATGTTGAGTAAATGCTTAACGCGCGTTTTCCTGGATGTCCCGTTCAAGCAGAAGCCTCAATCCGGATTCCAGCGTCATCTGATAGCGGTCCGTCTCATGTCGCCCCAAATGTGTCCTGGCATTTTGTTTGCCGATCAATGAAAGACCGTCGGGCTCGGGAAACCAGTGGACCGGTTCATCACCGAGCCAGCGGCCCAGGCAATCGGTTTGTCCGCCCAGGCTCTGGTCGGCCTTGAGCTCGATGACGCAGATGTTGGACGGCTTGTCCTGCAGCGCCTGGGTGTGTGCATTTTCCTGCGGGCCTGCCAAAACGGCTCGCCAGACACCTGCCAGCTGTGAGGGTTCTGCTAACAATAGGCTGCGCGCCATGGCGGCTTCTCCAAAAGAACACATCGATGTAGCGAGTAACCAGGCGATTGCCGGGGTGCTACGGTGCATGAACGCTTTAATCATTTTCCTTCATTCCAGCGCCCTCTCCGGGCCCTGGCACCCGTCGTGATCTTTCGAACACGACGGGTGCCAGAACTCAGGGTGGCGATATCAGGCCACGATGTCCGAGACCGCTGCCTGGCCGACAGTGCTCACCAGGAAATCAGCCACGCCATGGCCCGAGAAGTCCACCGACAGCACGCTGTTACCGCCAGACGTCGACAGCACCGCATCGCCCGCCGTACCGGTGAAGGCATTGACGAAATGCAGCCCCGCGCCTTTGGTAATCCCTGTCAGGTCGATCTTGTCCAGGCCGCTGACGAAATCGAGGATCTGGTCGGTCGCACCCGGACGCGAGTCGGAACTGGCCGCGAACACGAAGGTGTCCGAGCCGGAACCTCCCCACAGTTTGTCTGCCCCGCCCGCGCCCCACAGGATGTCGTTACCCGCACCGCCCTTGAGATCATTGGCCACTTCGTTGCCGATCAGCAGATCGCTGCCCGAGCCGCCAATGGCATTTTCAATGGTCGCACCCTGGGCGATGGAGACGTTGCCCACCATCCCGCCAACATCGGAAAACGAAGCGTCATTGAGGTTTATTTTCTGATTCTGGGTGAAACCGGAGAAGTCCAGCGTATCCCGCCCGCCCGCGTCCCATACCGAGAACACCACTTTGTCTGAGGAGGAAGAGGCGCTGAGGAAGTCGCGGCCGGCGTTGGAGTTGAAACCGTAGGTCGTGTCACCGGTGCGGGTGCTGGTGTTGGCGCCATAGAGTTTCTGGATGGCGGCGATGTCGTCCATCAGCGGACCCGAGGCATAGGCCTCGACCCCGCCCTTGCTGAAGTTCTGATCGGTATTGCTTTCGCTCCAGTAGCTCATGAGGCTGTAGCCGCGGGTGTCTTCCGCGTACGTGGCGTCATTGTAGGTCGGACTGCCTTCGCCGGCGTTGTAGTCGCCAGGATGAGCCAGGCCAAGGGTGTGGCCGATCTCGTGGGTCAGGGTCTGGCGACCGTAATTGTTCAGGTCCGGGTTCTTGTTCTGGGTGTAGCTGCTGTTGATCAGGTACCAGGACGTGCCGTCATAACCCGCGCCGGTCCCTGGCAGGTAAGCGAAGGCCGCCGCCCCGTCCTGACCGCTGCTGTAGTTGCCAAAGGTCATGTGACCGTCACCGCCACTGGCCTTCTCGGTGAACGTGACATTGGCGACGTCCGCCCAGGATTGCATGGCCAGGACCGCTTGGCCTTTCTGTTGTGCGCTGAACTGACTGAAGCCACTGATCCCATGTTTGTTCATGGTGCTTGTGGAGGCGGAGGTCAGGAAGGTATAGGTCAGTTCGATCTTGCCGCTACCGTCTCGATCCTGATACGCCGCGCCGTCACGCAGCAATTGAGTGGCCGCCTCGTCCACCGAGTAAGAGGGCTTGCCATTGATGGTCAGGTCCCCGCCCCGGTCGTACTGATGGCTGAAATTATTGATCTGGTTAAAGGCATTGCTGGGAGCGGCCAGGGCTTGTGGTGCCCACAGCAGTTGATCGGCAGCATCAATAACACCGGATTTGATTTTCGACATAAACACACTTCCTTGTTTGCAATGGAACAGTTTTTGTCAGACAGACAATCTCTGGCGAGATCGTCCAATCACTCGCCCAATTGAGGACGCAAGAAAACTGACACAATTCGAAATCAAACGTCTAGCGAATTTTTTCAAGGCCGAAAGACGCGCTATCCACTAACTAAGCCGAGTCGCTGGCTTCACCCCGCTAATACGGGAGTTTGTCGAAATCCGTTTAAGATTGTCGGACAAAACTCTATTTAAATATTAAATAACGTTAAACAGCCCGCTGCGAATCAGGTCGCACTTTCGCCAACTAAGTGCCAGCGAAACGCTATTAATTAATATCTACTAACCCTGAATGTAAGGGGAGACATTCGCTGCGCAGACTTCCCGCAGGCAACCTCGGAGCCAGCGATGCGCGGGGTCTGCGTCCATGCGTGGATGCCAGAGCATGGCGATCGTGAACGACGGCACGGCAAACGGCAGTACAAAGCTGTGCAAGCCAGCGCGAAGCCGCTCGGTGTAGCGTTCGGGGACGGTGGCGATCAGGTCACTGGCGCGTGCCAGTCCCAGGGCCGTGGAAAAGCCCGGAACGGTGATGGCGATGCTGCGCGACAGATTCAACGGCGCCAACGCCCGATCAATGGGGCCGTGATCGAGGTCACGCAAGGAAACCCCGAGATGGCTTCCCGCCGCGTAGCCGGCTGTGGTGACCTCGCCCTGGCTCAGCGGATGCCCCAGGCGCACGACGCCGACGAACCGGTCAGTGAACAACGCCTGGGTCCGCAGCTCGGGGCCGGTGTCCTGGTCGACGACGGCAGTTTCCAGGTCCACGGTGCCTTCACGCAATGCCGTGCTGTCCTTGTTTGCCTTATCCACGAAGCGCAGCCGGACGCCGGGCGCCTCCTCGGCGATGCGGGCCATCAGGTCAATTGCGAAGTTTTCCACGAATCCTTCTCGGGTGCGCAGTGTAAAGACCCGACTCAAACGGCGCAGATCCGGAACCTGCACGGGACGCAGCACCGCCTGGGCTTCCTGAACCAATTGACCCACCTGCTCACGGAGCTGCAGTGCGCGTGGAGTGGGAACCAGCCCGCGCCCGGCCCGGACCAGCAGCGGATCGCCCAGCGTGTCCCGTAATCGTGCCAATGCGCGGCTCATCGCCGAAGGGCTGAGCCGAAGCCGTTGGGCGGCACGGGCCACGCTGCCCTCCGACAGCAATACGTCAAGGGTGATCAGCAGATTGAGGTCAGGCTGTGACATGGACAATCCTGCGGTGAGAGATGGCGTTACATGCAGCTATAAAGTGCAAATGCTGCGTCTTCCGCCATGTTAAGACCAAGCGTAGCGTTGGGACAGCTCCGTTTCCAGGAGCCGCAGACGGAGCCAACGCCATGCAACCAGCCAATACGGAACCATGCCCGCCCATGAACATCCCTCCACGAACACCCAGTACCACTCGCTGGGCGCTGACCAGTCTCTCACTCGCAACACTCCTGGCCTCGTTGGGCGCCAGCGTCGCCACGGTCGGCCTGCCGGCACTGGCCCAGGGGCTCAATGCCTCGTTCCAGGCGGTGCAATGGGTGGTGCTGGCCTATCTGCTCGCGATCACCACTTTGATCGTCAGCGTCGGACGTCTGGGGGACCTGCTGGGGCGACGTCCCCTGTTGCTGGCCGGCATTCTGCTGTTCACCCTGGCATCGGGCATGTGCGGCTTGGCACCTTCGCTTGGGTGGTTGATCGCAGGACGCGCCCTGCAAGGCCTTGGGGCCGCCATCATGATGACGCTGACCCTCGCGCTGGTGGGCGAAACGGTGGTCAAGGAAAAGACCGGCAGCGCTATGGGTCTGTTGGGCACGCTTTCGGCGGTAGGCACGGCCCTGGGCCCTTCACTGGGGGGCACGCTGCTGGGCGCGTTCGGCTGGCAGGCGATCTTTCTGGTGAACGTCCCTTTTGGATTGCTGACGCTGATACTGGCCTGGCGTTCCCTGCCTGTGCGCCTGGCTACGATGAAAGCCGGGAAAATCCGATTCGACGGGCCAGGCACGCTCTTGCTGGCGGCGGCCCTCGGAGCTTATGCGCTGGCCATGACCCAAGGCCACGGCAGCTTCGGAGGGTCCAACTTCGCCTTGTTGGCATTGGCTGCCCTCTGCACAGGCCTGTTTGTCCTGGTCCAGACCCGTGCCGTTTCACCGTTGATCCCCTTGGGGCTGTTCCGGGATCGGCTGTTGGTTGCGGGCCTGACCACCCATGCGTTGGTCGCCACGGTGATGATGGCGACTCTGCTGGTGGGCCCCTTCTACCTGTCCATCGCCCTCGGGCTGCCGGCGCCCCTGGTGGGCTTGACCCTGGCCGTGGGTCCCGTCACGGCGGCGTTGACCGGTGTGCCTGCCGGACGCCTCGCGGACCGCTTTGGCGCGCTACCCCTGCGGCGCGTCGGGCTGGCGGTCATGCTGCTCGGCTGCACGACGCTGGCGATCCTGTCACCCGCATTCGGGACGCTTGGCTATGTCGCGGCGATCATGGTGACGACTCTGGGTTATGCCCTGTTCCAGACCGCCAACAACACAGCGGTATTGGCGGACATCCCCTCCGGCAGTCGCGGCGTCATCTCCGGACTGCTCAACCTGTCGCGCAATCTGGGGTTCTTTACCGGTGCTTCAGTGCTCGGCGCAGTTTTCGCCGCCGCATTACCGACGAGCGGTATCAATGCCGCCGCCCCGGAAACGGTGGCGAACGGCTTGAATATCACCTTCATCGCGGCATCATTGCTCATCTTTATGGCGCTGCTTATCGTCCAGCTAAATCCCGTGCCAGAGCCATCGGACGAGTGCCAGGCGCCCCCTCGCCAAGGATGATGGCACTGTGGGCCCTGCCGTTTAAGTCGTGATCCAAATCAAAAAAAATGAACCAATCGCCAAACGGACTGAAAAAAGCCACGTGAGATTCATTTCCAGGTGCTATTTTTAGTTCTCACTGGTAGAGCCATGATGGCTCTTCCTTCCTGATATGAGCAAAAGGAAGCGCTTGATGAAGAGGGCGGGCAACAGATGAATAGAGGATCTTCCAGCAAGGTAACGTTTCCCAACGCCTGCCAATTGATGCGCTGGCATTTTCATCCCATGGGTTTCGAGGCCAGTATGGATGCCCCGGGCAGCATGGTCGCCCGACTGTTCGATCGCGCCAGTGGCGAAACCATGATTGCGATCGCGGGCATTCCCTGTGCGACCGTGATGAATGCCCCCGACGTGGAGCGAATCATCGAGGCGGTGGAAGCCGAGCTGGAGGCCTTTGTCCCCCCCACGGGTTTGACGCGATTTGCTTGCTGACTAAAAAAGCCCACTCAGTGGGCTTTTTTGTGGGCGCTTACTCGCCGAAGCAGTCCCCTCAGTTGATCCGAGCGCGGCGCAGGTCGGCAAAAAATGGCTTGCCCGTTGCGATGCGATCCGAGGCCTTGGGCGCGTTGGCGGCCTGGCCCTCCTGACTGTCGACGTACCAATAGCAATGCTGCACCGCACGAGTGATTCCCACATAGGCTAGACGCAGGATCTCGTCTTTCTGCGCCGTGTCGTACGGCTCGGCATCCCCATCCTGCCCCAGTCCGGCCATTCGGTAGACCTGATTCTTGTAAGGCGAGCGGGTCAGGTGCTGACAGTCGCCGAGCAGGAATACCGCGTCGGCCTGGAGCCCCTTGGCGCTGTGGTAGGTCATCAATCTCAGACGTCGGGCTTCATAGGGCAAGCTAGAATCCACATTAAGTATTGGCTGAATATACTTTTCTATCAGTGACTTATCGCTGCTTTTTCGATACAACATCAAGATCGTATCACCCTGGCGATAATGCTCATCCAACCGGCGAGCCAGTTCCTCCTCGTCGCGATCCAGTACGGTGACCGGGCTTGGCGTCACCGGCTTGCCGCTGGCCTTGGCTTTCTTGCCGGGGATCGCGGCTGTTGCCCGGACGATGTGCTCAGCCGCATCGATGATGTGCTGATGACTACGGTAGTTATCGGTAAGCATCACCCGGGTATTCGCCGGCGACGGGAAGTGCTTGGCGAATGCCATGAAGTAGCTGGGTGAACTGCCACGCCAGCCATAGATGGATTGCCAATCATCGCCCACGCACAATAAGGACGAGCGTTGCGCGGCGCACCCCACATGCAGCGCGGGACCACGACTGCGCACCTCTCGAAGGCAGGCGCGGAGCCAGGAAACGATCTGCGGCGAAACGTCCTGGAACTCGTCGATCATCACGTGGGACAAAGGCCGCAGAAGCTCATCCCCAAGTAGCTTGAAGTTCTCAGGGGAATGCTCGCTGAACAGCGCGAACATCCGATTGTAGGTCATGACGGGCGGCGACTGGTCCAGCAGATGGTCTTCAAAGGCTCGCCAATAGCGGCTCAGCGCTTCAAAGAAATACCGATCCGGATCGTCCTGGGCGAAACACATCCGCCCCACCGCATCCGGCACATCCAGCCCGAGGTTTTCGATGAACCCGGCGGCGGCCACGAAGCAATCCAGCAACGGCGCCGCCGCCAATTCGCCCTTGACCTTGTAGTCGAACCCGGGTCCGGCACTGGCATCTCCGGCCAGCGTGCTCAGCAGGCGTTTGGACGACTCGTAGTTTTCCAGCCATATCAATGGCTTATTGCAGAAAGCTTGAAAAAGGGTTCGCTTGACCGCCCACTCCGCCCGGATACTCAGCCGCGCGCCCGGACGGCTGAGCCGGGCATCCTCCTGCGGATCGAAGCCGAGCATTACCCAGCTATCCAGCGAGGCGATGTAGCCATGGCAATGGAATGTCGAGCCGTTGATCTCGAAGGCTTGGCGCCTGGGCTCGATACCTTTGATGGGCCAGGCACCGGCGCCAAACCAAAGGTCTTCGACGGCATCGCATAATTCTTCATCGCGCTGTGCGGCAAGTTCGGTCACGGCGACGCGTTTTTGTACATCGGGGTGGTCACGCTCCAACGCTTTCAGTTGCAAGGCGTGCCGGGACAACTGGCCGACCAGTTCCCGGAATCGGTCATCGCGCTGATAAAGGTGGTGATAACAGGCATTGAGTTGCTGGCGTTGCGCCTCATTGATGCGCAGGTCGAAGGGATTGCCCGGCTCCTGCTCATCACCGGCTGCGGCGCGATGGCTCAGGGTTTCGAAAGCCTGGAGCCGCTCGAAGCCGGGCAGGCTGCGAACCATCGGCAGGATGCGCGAATGGAAGGTCCGCACCAGGTCACGGGCTTCCTTGAGGCTGACCGTACGCCCCCACAAGGCAAGGACGTCGATCAGTTTGCGGATGAAATCCTTGCGCGACTCACGGGTGAACGTCACTACGGTCATTGAATCCAGCTCGAACCCCAGGTATTGGGACAGCACCACGATACGCAATACCAGGGTCGTGGACTTGCCCGCGCCAGCGCCGGCAACTACCGATGTCGAGGGTGTATCGCTGAATATCATTTTCCATTGGGCGGCACTGGGTTGTGCGTGGGCAGGCAGCAACCGGGCGACATCCGCCTTGACGCGCTTCTTCAACTCGGCCGTCAAAGGCAGGCGCCAGTCATCGAATAACAGATCATCGACTTTCGGTGCCGGGTGCTCCGTGCTGCGCGAGTCACGTATCAACAGGACCTGACGTCCCGCCTCCAGTCCCTCGGCCTTGCCTTCCCGATAGCCGTAATCGAAGCCGGCGGTATGCCCGCTACGAAAGCCATCCGCCTGACCGTGCAGCCAGGACGCCCGATGCTGGGCTCGCAGCCGCGTCAGGCCCTGCCCCAGTAGACGCACCGCCAGACGCTTGAGCAGCGACATCCGGGCCAGGGGTAGAAGTTCGGGAGGAAGGTCGGGAGAGTGTTGCGCCACGCTAAAGACTCCGGTGTTCTGAACCAGGGGCGTCTATGGTGGCTGTATTTACCGCCGAGTGCCACTCAAAAGCTTTCAAGTCATGGGGTTAGGCGATGAAGTGAAAGTGCCTTCGTAGCGCCACTATTGCGGGCTGGCCTGCGAGTCAGTTGTGCCGGATTCGAAAAATCGGCCGCTCGCCACACCCAGGGTTCGACCAGTCGACGGACATCGAGACGATCCGTTATTGTGCCGTTTCGCTACCTCGTCCCCCTGCCCTGGGCAATCATCATGAACCAGATGAACCATGACCTCGCTGTCGCCAGCGATATGACCTGCCAGCCACGCAACCTGGTGTTCCTGGCATACCCCAGGATGGGATTGCTGGACCTGACCGGCGCCCAGACGGTTTTCTGGGCAGCCACCAAGGCCATGACCGAGCGCGGCCTGCCCGGCTACGCGATGCACACGGCTAGCCTGGACGGCGGCCTGATGCCGACCGCCGAAGGCCTCGCCGTGGAGACCAGCCCCCTGCAGCGGTTGGACGGGGTGGCTATCGATACGCTGATCGTGCCCGGCGCCCCCGATATCCGCCAGGCGATGATCGACTGCGTCGACCTGGTGGCCTGGCTGCGCGCTGCGGCGACCAAGGCCAGGCGCACGGCATCGGTGTGCAGCGGAACGTTTCTGATGGCCCAGGCCGGGTTGCTCGACGGACGGCGAGCCGCTACCCATTGGGCCATGTGCGACATGCTCAAGAACGGTTTCCCGGCGATTGAAGTCGATCTGGATGCGATTTTCATCCAACAGGACCGCATATGGACCTCGGCGGGCGTGAGTGCCGGCATCGACATGGCCCTGGCGCTGGTCGAAGCCGACTGCGGTCGCGAGGTGGCGCTGCAGGTGGCCCGGGAACTGGTTGTGTTTCTCAAGCGGCCCGGTGGACAAGCGCAGTTCAGCCAGCTTTTGCAATTGCAGACACAAGACAGCGCCGGATTCGACGAATTGCACGTGTGGATTGCCGAGCACCTGAGCGACGACTTGACCATTGAACGATTGGCCCGTCAGGCCCGCATGAGCCCCCGCAATTTTGCGAGGGTCTACAAGCGCCGCACCGGACACACCCCGGCCAAGGCCGTCGAGATGTTCCGTCTGGAGGCCGCGCGGCGGTTGCTGGAAGACTCCCTGCGCAACATCGACCAGATCGCCCGGTCATGTGGCTTCGGCGATGAGGAGCGGATGCGCCATACCTTCCAGCGCCACCTCGCCATTTCTCCCCGGGATTACCGTCAGCGGTTTTCCCGCTGACGCCCGCCAACAGGACCCTGTGGCAGGATTTCAGGGTTTTCTGTCCTACCTGCAAAAACGCGGCACTTTTAAGATACGAAACCGATGCCCTGTCTTTCCCGACTATCCGGAACCGGTCTCCAATAACAAAAGGTCTGCCAGCGTGCCCACACCCGCCACGATGTTCAGGAACATCTATGACAGCCTCCGGTATAACCCTTGCCAGATCGCGTCGCGACCGTCGATGGGGATCAGTCCCAACCCGATGGTCAACACGTTGGGCTGGGCGGTCGGTTTGTTGGTGGCCTGCGGCATCGTCATCATCAACTCCGAGACCCGGTCCGATCTGGCCCCCACGCTGCTGTACATCACATTACTGTTGATGGCGGCCAATCTGTTCTCCATCAACCTGGTCATCACCGTCGCACTGATGTGCATGTTCCTGCTCACGGCGATGTTCCTGTACAACGGCGGCTATCACCGCTGGGATTCCACCACCGGTTTTTTCAGGTGCCTGACAGCCTTGTCGGCCATCGCCTTCCTGGCATTGCGCAGCAAGCAGGCATCCGACAGCCTGCGCCACAACGAGGCGTACCTGGTCGGCGCCCAGCGTCTGAGCCAGACCGGCAGTTTCGGTTTTCGGGGCGACCGCTCGGACCTGTCCTGGTCGGAGGAGTCGGCACGGATCTTCGAATATCCCTGCGGCAAGCCCCCCACGGTTTCAATGGTGCTGGAGCGCACTCATCCCGAAGACCTGGAACGGCTACTGGACATGTTCGGGCAGGCGGCACGTCGCGAACCTCAGATCGAGGTGGAGCTGCGCCTGCTGATGCCAGACGGTCGCGTCAAACACATCCATATGATTGCCAGCCTCCTGCCTGCCTCCCAGGGTCGTTGCCAGTATCTGGGGGCGTTGATGGACATGACCGCCAGCAAGGAGGCCGAAGCAGCACTGTTTCGTGCCCAGGCCCAACTGGCCCACGTCACCCGCCTGACCTCCCTGGGGGAAATGGCCGCTTCCATTGCCCACGAAGTCAACCAGCCGCTCACCGCCATTACCAGCAGCGCGCAGGCCTGTCGGCGCTGGCTGGAGCGTCCGGAACCCAATATGAAGGAAGCCCTCGACTCCCTCGAGCGGATCGTCGCCAGCTCGCGTCGCGCCAGCGAGGTCATCGACCGCATCCGAGCGCTGTCGCGAAAATGCGATCCACGGCGCCAGGCCGAGTCCCTGGATGAAGTGGTCCACGAGACATTGAACCTGGTCCAGCAGCAACTGGTGCTTCATAAGGTCACTGTGAAAGTCGATCTGGCCAACCCCGCGGCCCGGGTCAGTGCCGATCGGGTGCAATTGCAGCAGGTGATCATCAATCTGGTTATCAATGCCTGTCATGCCATGGACGGTGTTGCGGTGAGTGAGCGGGTTCTGCAGATACGCACCTGGATCGCGGATAACGAGGCCATCCTGGACGTGACCGACCAAGGCACAGGCATCGCTGAAGACATCCTGCCGTCGCTGTTCACCCCGTTTTTCACCACGAGGCAAAACGGCCTCGGAATGGGGCTCGCCATCTGCCGTTCCATCATCGAGTTCCATGACGGCAGGATCTGGGCCACCAGCGAAGCCGGTCGAGGGACTTCGTTCAGATTCGCGCTACCGCTTCTTCCCTAAACCCCGATTGTCGGACACACCAATGACTTCCGATCACGCCACTCGCCAAGTCACTCTCCAGGAACCGATCGTCTACATCGTCGACGACGATGAGCCACTGCGCGAAGCCCTGGGCAGTCTGTTGCGGTCCATCGACCTGCACGTCGAAACCTTCGGCTCGGTGGCGCAGTTCATGCAACATCCCCGTCCCGCCGTACCCAGTTGTCTGGTGTTGGATGTCCGTTTGCGGGGCACCAGCGGCCTGGATTTCCAGCAGGAGTTGGCAGCGGCCAACATCCACCTGCCGATCGTGTTCATGACCGGGTATGGCGACATCCCCATGACCGTCCGGGCCATGAAGGCCGGCGCGGTGGACTTTTTGAGCAAGCCTTTCCGGGAGCAGGATCTGATCGACGCGGTCTCCGCCGCTCATCAGCGGGACCGGGTGCGCCGCGAGTCCGACCATGCCCGCCAGGCGCTGGAAGAACGCTACGCCGTCCTGACGCCACGGGAGAAGCAGGTCATGGCGCTGGCCGTCTCGGGTTTGATGAACAAGCAGATCGCCGGAGAAATCGGCCTGAGCGAAATCACGGTCAAGATCCACCGCGGCCAAGCCATGCGCAAAATGTGCGCGCGCTCGTTCGCCGACCTGGTCCGCATGGGCCAGGCATTGGATATCCGCCGCCCCGGCTGAATCTTCATACCCACGTATACTAGGCGCGGACCATGGACAGCGTATCTTGCAGTGACAACGGCGCCGTTATGGCGACCTGATATCGCTGCCGGGTATCGCAATGTCCAACACCGCAATCATTTCAGTTGTCGATGACGATGAATCCGTTCGAAAAGCACTGGACGGCCTGTTACGTTCCATCGGGTACACGGTACGTACTTACGCCAGTGCCCTGGACTTCCTTTCCGGCAGCGGCCCCGAACACACCGATTGCGTGATATCGGACATCAAGATGCCTGGCATGAGCGGCATCGAAATGTGCAACGAACTGGCCGCCCGGAACATCTACATACCGATCATTATCATCAGCGGCCATCCCGGCACCCCGCCCCGGGTCAAGGCCGGCGTGACCGAGCCGGTGGCATTCTTCCCCAAGCCGTTCGGCTGCGCGGAACTGATCACCTGCATCGAATCCGTGCTCAAGCGCACCATTTGATAAGCCAGCCGCGCCAGGCTCTGTTTGAAAAGTCTTGAGACGAAGGTCAGGCAAGGCGAAAATCGGCGAGGAACGGCCGGGGTCGCGCTCGACTTTACTGGAATAAATGAGCATTCCGATCGGACTCGCGCACGAGCCGGTTTTCAACGCAGCCTGAACGAGTATCAAGGCTTTTCAGACAGGGCCTAAACCTTCGTATAGGTCCTTCATACCCAGACATATCCCCGCTGACCTTATGTAGAAGTGTTGGACGCCCCGCCGACGCATAACATTTCCCTGGCGGACCGAAGCTGGAGGCGTAAGCCAGGCACCTTCGGAGTACTCGCGGCGCGGTCACAATGAAATGGGCTGAGCCCTTCAACGATTTTGTCTTCGGGAGCAAATCATGAAACAGCATATTCTGGTGGTGGGCGCAGGGTTCGGCGGGCTCTGGAGCGCGTTGAGCGCCGCCCGGCTTGTAGACATGCACAAGCGCAACGATGTGCAGATCACGGTCCTGGCGCCCCAGGCCGAGCTGCGGATCCGGCCTCGTTTCTACGAGCCCGATGTGCATACCATGGCGGCACCGCTTCATGGATTGTTCGATGCGGTCGGTGTGAATTTCGTCCAGGGCTCGGCCCACCGCATCGACCCCGTCAACAAAGAGGTCGGCTACCACGACGCCTCCGGCACCCAGGCCACGCTGAACTATGACCGCCTGGTCCTCGCCACGGGCAGCAAACTGGTCCGTCCGGACCTTGAAGGCATGCTCGAGCATGCCTTCGACGTCGATGAAATCGAACAGGCGACGCGCCTCGAAGCCCACCTCAAATCCCTCAAGCGCCTGCCAGACAGTCCGGCTC
This sequence comes from Pseudomonas uvaldensis, assembly GCF_021271205.1. Classification (GTDB taxonomy): domain Bacteria; phylum Pseudomonadota; class Gammaproteobacteria; order Pseudomonadales; family Pseudomonadaceae; genus Aquipseudomonas; species Aquipseudomonas uvaldensis. The sequence continues at coordinate 417,857 of NZ_JAIWKS010000002.1, read as the reverse complement.
GCAACACCGTGGTGGTTGCCGGCGGAGGCTTTACCGGTATCGAGACCGCAACCGAAATGCCCGCCCGCCTTCGAGCGATCCTCGGCGACGACGCGAAAATCCGGGTGATCGTGGTGGATCGCGGCCCGCGGATCGGCGCCTCCCTGGGCGAAGGCATTAGTCCGTCGATCATAGAAGCCTCCGGGCACCTGGGTGTCGAATGGATCCTCAACGCCTCGGTCGAGTCAGTGGATGCCGGCGGCGTCACTCTGTCGGACGGCCAGCGCATCGAGTCCAACACTGTCATCTGGACCGTGGGGTTCCACGCCAGTCCGCTGACCCAACAAGTGCCCGGCACTCGGGACCGTCAGGGTCGCCTGCATGTCGACGGCAACCTGAAAGTGCTGGGCCAGAACGACATCTTCGCCGCCGGTGACGTGGCCTATGCCGCTACCGACACCTTGGGCAACTACGCAGCCATGTCCTGCCAGCACGCCATCGCCCTGGGTCGCTATGCCGGCAACAACGTGGCGGCCGATCTGCTGGGCGTGGCACCGATCGCCTACAGCCAGCCCAAGTACGTCACGTGCCTGGACCTGGGGGCCTGGGGCGCAGTATTCACGGAAGGCTGGGATCGCCAGCTCAAACTGGTGGGACAGGAAGCCAAAGAGCTCAAGACCCAGATCAACACAGTTTGGATCTACCCACCTGCTGCCGATCGTGCGGCAGCCCTGGCGGCAGCCGATCCGATGATTCCGGTGGCGTGACGCCCATTCCCTGCTCCGGCCAGTGCTCTCCTTTCTGAGCCGGCTTTTCCCGGACGCCCGCCAATGCCATTTGGGCGGGCGTTTTTTTTTTGCTGGTAACACAGGTGTAGCCTTCAAGAGCTCCAACCTTACAATTGTGTCATCTGCCCCTCAGCGCCCTGTCAGCTCCTATCCCCTACTCTGTTATCCTTTCTTCCAAATCGCACTCCACGAGGCAGCCTCCATGTCCAAACCCTTGCATCTGCTCGCCCTGAGCGCCCTGTTCATCACCACCCTGGCCCAGGCTGCCGAGCCGCTCACCATCGACGTGCACCGCGACGCCAACTGCGGCTGCTGCAAGAAATGGATCTCGCACCTGCAGGAGAATGGCTTCAAGGTCAACGACCATGTCGAAGCCGACATGGGCGCGGTGAAGCAGCGCCTGGGCGTGGCACCGAACCTGCGTTCTTGCCACACCGCTGAAATCAACGGCAAGTTTGTCGAAGGTCACGTACCGGTGGACCAGGTGGTGGTTTTGAGCAAACGCGATGATCTGCTCGGCGTGGCTGCGCCTGGCATGCCCATGGGTTCGCCCGGTATGGAAATGGAGGGCATGAGCGATGCCTATCAGGTGATCGGCCAGAAAAAAGACGGGGCTCAAACCGTCGTAGCGGACTATCCGGCCCATTGATAAGCACTGCGTGGAACGTTCGGGCCGTTCGATTGCCTGTGGTTAATGTCGCCATAATCGGGTCGCCCCAGGATCGGTCGGCTGCCCCAAAGGAGATTGACCATGTCGCGTTCCACTGCCCGCTGGTTGCCCAGCCTCTTGCTGACTGCCGCCCTGCCTCTGCTGGCCCACGCCGCGAGCCCGCCTGAAGGCCCGGCCTACGGGCCGCAGCTCGAGGGGTTCGAATACCCCTACACGCTCAAGCATTTCGCCTTTCAGTCTCAGGGCCAGTCATTGCAGATGGGCTACATGGACGTCCCGGCCCAGGGCAAAGTCAATGGCCGCAGCGTGGTGTTGATGCACGGCAAGAACTTCTGCGCCGCCACCTGGGGCGATTCGATCAAGACCCTCAGCGAAGCCGGGTATCGAGTGATCGCGCCGGACCAGATCGGCTTTTGCACTTCCAGCAAACCTGATCGCTACCAATACAGCTTCCACCAACTGGCCATCAACACCCAGGCCCTGCTCAAGGCCCTTGGTGTGCAGAAATCCATCATCTTGGGCCATTCCACCGGCGGCATGCTCGCCACCCGCTACGCCTTGCAGTTTCCCGATCAGGTCGAGCGACTGGCGATGGTCAACCCTATCGGCCTGGAAGACTGGAAAGCCCTCGGTGTGCCTTACCGCACCGTGGACCAATGGTACGAACGCGAGCTGAAACTCAACGCCGACGGAATTCGTAATTACGAGCGCACCACTTACTATGGCGGTCGCTGGAAGCCCGAATTCGAGCGCTGGGTAGGCATGCTCGCGGGCTTGAACAAAGGCCCCGGGCACACCCAGGTCGCATGGAACTCGGCGTTGATCTACGACATGATCTTCACCCAGCCGGTCTACTACGAATTCAAGGACCTGAAGATGCCGACGCTGCTGCTGATCGGCACGTCCGATACCACCGCCATTGGCAGCGACATCGCGCCGCCGGCGGTGAAGGCCAGGTTGGGTCGCTATGACGTACTGGGCAAACAGGTCGCCCAGCTCATCCCGCGCTCGACTCTGGTGGAATTCGACCATCTGGGACACGCGCCGCAGATGGAGGAGCCGGAACGGTTCCATGAAGCATTGCTGAGCTGGCTGAACAAACCCATTCCCTGACGAGGTGTTCCATGGCGGTGCAGATAGCAGTCATCGACGATTGGCAAAACGTGGCGCGGGACGTCGTGGACTGGTCGGTGCTGCATGGCATCGGTCAGGTGACATTCCTGCATGACTTCCCCGCCGACCGCGATACCCTCGCCAAACGCCTCGAGCCTTTCGAAGTGATCTGCGTGATGCGCGAACGGACCTCATTCGACGAAGGCCTTCTGCGTCGCCTGCCCAGGCTCAAGCTGTTGCTCACCGGAGGCATGCGCAATGCCGCTCTGGATCTCAAGGCCGCTGCCGAGCTGGGCATCCAGATTTGCGGTACCGAAAGCTACAAGCACGCCGCCCCTGAACTGACCTGGGCGTTGATCATGGCCCTGAGCCGAAACCTGCTCCAGGAAGCCAACGCCCTGCGTGCAGGACTGTGGCAGCAAGGCTTGGGAGGCGACCTCCACGGCAAGACCCTGGCGATCCTGGGGTTGGGCAGCATCGGCAAGCGAGTGGCGCAGTTCGGCCAGGTGTTTGGCATGCGCGTGATTGCCTGGAGCCAGAACCTCACCGCCGAGCAGGCCGCCGAAGCGGGAGTGACCTATGTAGGTAAGCAGCAACTGTTCGAGCAGGCTGACATCCTCTCGATCCACCTGGTGCTTGGGGAGCGTTCCCGTGGGCTGGTCGATGCCCAGGCGCTGGGCTGGATGAAGCCCGAAGCGCTGCTGGTCAACACCGCCCGTGGTCCGATTGTCGACGAAGGCGCCCTGATCGACGCCCTGCAAAACAGACGCCTGGCCGGCGCCGCCCTGGACGTTTTCGCCGAGGAACCCCTACCCCCCGATCATCCGTTCCGCACGCTCGACAATGTACTGGCCACGCCGCACGTGGGTTACGTCAGCCGACAGAATTACCGGCAGTTCTATTCCCAGATGATCGAAGACCTGCAAGCCTGGGCGACCGGCAAGCCGATCCGCCTGTTGACGCCGACTACCTGATTACCTGTTGGGAGCGAAGGGAGCGAAGCGGCGAATCAGCCGCCCCAAAGTTGGCCGTACTGACGCATTCGCGAGTAAGCCCGCTCCCACAGGTCCGCTGTTGATCAACGTTTAGCAGGCTTCAAAAGCCATCAAAACGCCTCCCTTTTTCCCCTGCCCCCTAATGGTGCATCACGCCATTTCAGCGCGCACATCGATGAAACGCGATGTTCCCGCTACACCAAACACATGACAGAAACCTGCACTTCGTCGGTGCGTATTTCTCGTTGTCGTGTAAGACATTGCCGACAAAAGACGTGATTGTCCGACAATTCGACGAAGCGCACCGTACCGCTCTAGGTTCCGGCCTAGACTGCAAATCCGGGGAAAAACCGACCGGTCATCTCGACGAAAAAAAGTCGAAACTTTTCGCAACGGCGACAGGTCAGGTTAGAGGTAGGGCAATAGCGGCTGGTGCAGTCCTTGCAACAGCCCTCTCACCTGATTCGCTTCGCCGCATTGGGCAGCGCTTTGCTCTCCTTGCGTAGCGCTTGTGCGCCTGGCCGCAGGATTCGGCCAATGAAACAACAGCTCTGGCGCTAGCCGGAAACAGATCGAGAAACAGGAGAAATTTATGATCAGTGCTGCCTTGGAACCACAACACGTTCGCTCACAACTACCGCCGGCGAGTGAATCGCCGACGGCACCGGTGCTGTCCACCGGAGGCAAGGCACTGCTCCCCGTCGTTCGACAAAACCCCAACCGCAAGAAGATCCTGTTCGTGACCTCGGAAATCGCCGACCTGGTCAAGACTGGCGGCCTGGGCGACGTCTCGTCCGCCCTGCCCCGGGCCATGGCCGGCGTGCATGATGTCCGGGTGCTGATCCCCGGATACCCGCAGGTGATGAACAGTGGCAATCCGATCCACATTATCGGCGAACTGGGCGGCCATGCGGCGCTGCCGCCTTGCAAGATCGGACGCATGGACATGGCCGATGGCCTGGTGATCTATGTGCTGATCTGTCCCGAGCTGTATGCGCGCGATGGCTCGCCCTATGGCGCCAACAACGGCCGCGACTGGCCCGATAACCACATTCGTTTCGCTCGCCTGGGCCTCGCGGCGGCGGACATCGCGGCCAACCTCGCACAGATCCACTGGTGCCCCGATCTGGTCCACGCCCACGACTGGCCTGCCGGACTGGCACCGGCCTATATGCATTGGCGCGGCCAGCGCACCCCGACGTTGTTCACCATTCACAACCTGGCGTACCAGGGCGTAGTCAGCCTGGCGTCCTGCCCTGAACTGGGCATTCCTGAACATGCGCTGCAACAGGAAGGCATGGAGTTTTACGGCAAGTTGTCGTTCCTCAAGGCCGGCATGGCCTATTCCAGCCACATCACCACCGTCAGCGCCACCTATGCCCAGGAAATCACCACGCCTGCGTTCGGTTGCGGGCTCGACGGCTTCCTCGCGGCCAAGACGCAACAGGGCCTGCTCAGCGGCATTCCCAACGGCATCGATGAAAGCTGGGATTCGGCCACCGACACCCACCTGTACCGCCAGTTCGCCATCGGCGAATGGGAGGGCAAGGCGGCGAATGCTGCCCATGTACGCGAACTCTTCGGCCTGGACGACTCCAAGGGCCCACTGTTCGCCGTGGTGTCCCGCCTGGTGTATCAGAAAGGCCTGGACCTGACCGAAGCCGTGGCTGAGTTCATCGTCGAATCCGGAGGTCAGATCGCCATAATCGGTCGTGGTGAACCGGAGGAAGAACAAGCCATGCGCGAACTGGCCCTGCGCTTCCCGGGACGGATCGGCGTACGCATCGGCTTCAACGAAACCGACGCACGGCGCATGTTCGCGGGCAGCGATTTCCTGCTGATGCCGTCCCGCTACGAGCCCTGCGGCCTGAGCCAGATGTATGCCCAACGCTTCGGCTCGCTGCCGGTGGCACGCAATACCGGTGGGCTGGCCGACACCATCGAGGATGGCATCACCGGCTTCCTGTTCAATGAATCCACCGTGGACAGCTATAAACAGGCATTGAGCCGGGCCTTCAAGGTCTTCTCGTTCCCCGAGCTGCTCAATGCCATGCGGTGCCGGGCGATGTCGGCGCCTTTCAACTGGTGCAAGGCGGTCGAACCCTACGCCGAACTCTATGAACAACTGGTGGCGAAATCGCTGGGCAAATCGACCAGACAATGAGGTGATCGATGCCGTCAAGGACGCCTGAAACCTGGACTCACGGCGCGATCATGCTTGATACCGAGCACACTCGTTTCGCCCTGTGGGCCCCGGATGCGTTTTACGTCAGTGTCGAACTCGACACTGGAGAATCAATACCCCTGCTGCCCCAGGCCAACGGCTGGTTCATGATCCAGACCCGTTGCCCCGCCGGCACCCGTTATCGCTTCAACATCGACGGCGAACTGGAGGTGCCCGACCCCGCCTCCCGTGCCCAGGCCGGCGACATCGATCGCCAGAGCGTGGTGGTCGATCCCCACGCGTACCAGTGGCGGCACACCAATTGGTCCGGTCGTCCCTGGTACGAAGCGGTGATTTACGAACTGCATGTCGGCGCCCTCGGAGGGTTCGAAGGCGTCGAACAGCAACTGGCACGCCTGGCCGGGCTGGGCGTGACCGCCATCGAACTGATGCCGCTTGCGCAGTTTCCAGGCGACCGCAACTGGGGCTATGACGGTGTCCTGCCGTACGCGCCCCAGGCTTCCTATGGCACGCCGGAACAACTCAAGCACCTGATCGACAGCGCCCATGGACACGGACTCGCCGTCATCCTGGATGTGGTCTACAACCACTTCGGGCCCGATGGCAATTATCTGCACCGCTATGCCAAGGGTTTCTTCCGCGAAGACAAGCACACCCCCTGGGGTGCGGCCATTGATTTCAGGCGCCGCGAAGTGCGGGATTTCTTCATCGACAATGCGCTCATGTGGGTACTGGAATACCGTTTCGACGGCCTGCGCCTGGATGCCGTGCACGCCATCGAAGACCCGGACTTTCTTCAGGAGCTGGCCGCCAGGGTCCGCCAGCAGGTCGATCCGACGCGGCATGTCTGGCTGACCGTCGAGAACGAACACAACCAGGCCAGCCTGCTGGAACAAGGCTACGACGCCCAATGGAACGACGATGGCCATAACGCGTTGCATGTCTTGCTGACCGGCGAGACCGACGCCTATTACGCCGACTATGCCGAACAACCCACGGAGAAGCTGGCGCGCTGTCTCAGCCAGGGTTTCGTCTTCCAGGGGCATATCAACCGCCATGGGGAACCCCGGGGAGAACCCAGCGGCCATTTACCGGCCAATGCCTTCGTGCTGTTCCTGCAGAACCACGACCAGATCGGTAACCGGGCCCTGGGCGAGCGCCTGCATCAACTGGCGCATCCCCAGGCGTTGCAGGCGGCAACGGTCCTGTTGCTGCTGTCGCCGATGATCCCGTTGCTGTTTATGGGCGACGAAGTGAAAGCCGGACAGCCGTTCCTGTTCTTTACCAGCCATCACGGCGAGCTGGCGGAACTGGTACGCGAAGGTCGGCGCAACGAATTCAAGGCCTTCAGCGCCTTCGCCGATCCGCAAAAGCGCGAGCGGATTCCAGATCCCAACGCAGTCGAGACTTTCGAAGCCTCACGCCCTGACCTGGAGAGCCTTCAGCCGGAGCAACTGGCCAACGAGACCCTGTATCGCCAGTTGCTGAAAATCCGCCGTGAAGAAATCGTGCCGCGCCTGCCCGCCATCCAGGCCCTCGGAGCCGATGTGCTGGGCCAGGGCGCGATCAGCGCCCGCTGGCGAATGGAAGATGGCAGCGTGTTGCGCATCGACCTCAACCTCAGTGAGCAATCGGTCGAACATACCGCCGCGGAGGATGGACGCATTCTTTTCGAACATCCGCCGCAAGCCATGGGTCTGTTGCAAAAGGGCGTTCTTGCGCCCTATTGCGCGCTGGTCACCCTGACTCAAGCGGTTAAGTTACCTGACATCACTGGAGAGCGCCTATGAGCGATGCGCAACTGGAGATCCTCGCCGGGCGAGCGGGCCTGGCTGTGGACTGGATCGACGCCAACGGCCGGCCCCAGAAAGTTTCTCCCGCCGTCTTGCGTTCGGTCCTGACCGGCCTCGGCCATCCAGCCGGCAGTGCTCAGGAAATCGACGCCAGTCTGTTGCAATTGCAAGAAGACCAGCAAAACCATCGCCTGCCACCGCTGATTACCGCCGACGCCGGAGTCAGCGTAGACCTGAGCCGCTATTTCGAAGGATCGACTCCGTGCGAAATCCGACTCGAGGATGGCGCGATTCTGCACCTGAAACTCGACGCCGATGCCAGGCTACCGGGCATGGTCCCGGTGGGGTATCAGCACGTCAGCATCCAGGACCAGCACTTTACCCTCGCCGTGGCGCCGGCTCGTTGCTACAGCGTTGCCGATGCGGTGGACGACCCGACGCCCAGGGCCTGGGGCTTGAGTGCACAGTTGTATGCATTGCGTCGCCCTGGCGATGGCGGTTTCGGCGATACACAGGCACTGGAAGAACTGGCCCGCATGGCGGGCGAACGCGGCGCCGACGCCCTGGCGATCAGCCCGATCCATGCGATGTTCAGCAGCGACACCGGTCGCTACAGCCCGTACTCGCCCTCCAGTCGACTGTTTCTCAACAGCCTGTACGCCGCACCCGGCACGATCCTCGGCGAACGGGCGTTACGCACGGCCATCGATGCCACGGGCCTGACCAATCAACTGCGCCATCTGGAGGAACAGCCGCTGGTCGACTGGCCTGTGGCGGCCGAAGCCAAGCAGAAGGTCCTGCGCGCCCTGTATGACGGTTTCAACCAGGGGCAACATCCGCTGCACGAAGATTTCGGCAGCTTCCGCCACAGCGGTGGCGAAGCCCTGGAGAACCACTGTCGCTTCGAAGCCTTGCAAGCCGAACGCGCCGCCCGGGGCGAGAGCCTCGACTGGCGCCAATGGCCCGAGGAGTGGCGTAACCCACGCAGCCCGACGCTGGCGCGTTTCGCTGAAGAAAATGCCGATGAAATCGGCTTCCATGCTTTTTGCCAGTGGTTGATCGCCCGATGCCTGGAGCGCGCCCAGAGCGCTGCCAGATCCAGCGGTATGGGCATCGGCCTGATCGCCGACCTGGCCGTGGGGGCCGATGGCGCCGGCAGCCAGGCCTGGAGCCGGCAGGACGAATTGCTGGCGTCGCTGACCGTGGGAGCGCCACCGGACATCCTCAACCGTTCCGGCCAGGGCTGGGGAATCTCCGCATTTTCACCGGAAGGCCTGGTGCGCAACGGTTTTCGCGCCTTCATCGAAATGCTGCGAGCCAACTTCGCCCACGCCGGCGGCTTGCGCATCGATCACGTCATGGGTCTGCAACGCCTGTGGGTGATCCCCAACGGCGCACCGCCCACCGATGGTGCCTACCTTTATTACCCGTTGGACGATTTACTACGCCTGCTGGCCCTGGAATCCCACCGCCACCAGGCCATCGTACTGGGCGAGGACCTCGGCACCGTGCCCGACGGCCTGCGGGAAAAACTCAGCGCACGGTCGATCCTCGGCATGCGCGTGCTGTTGTTCGAACAGGACAACACCCGTTTCAAGCCTATCCTCGATTGGCCGGACAACGCGCTGGCGACCACCAGCACCCATGACCTGCCGACGCTGAACGGTTGGTGGCATGGCCACGACATCGACTGGAATGCCCGATTGGACCTGATCGACTCTCACACGGAAATGGATTGGCGCAGACACCGTGAGCGTGAACGCGAAGGCCTGCGCCAGGTATTGAATCAGGATCCGCAGAATTTCCGCGAGGAACATCGCGAAACCGACCAGGTGCTGGATGCCAGCGTTCGCTTCCTGGGCCACACCCGTGCGCCGCTGGTGCTGTTACCGCTCGAAGATGCCCTGGGCATCGAAGAGCAGGCCAACCTGCCGGGCACTATCGATACTCACCCCAATTGGCGCAGGCGCCTGCCTTGCGAGAGCCAGGCGCTCCTGGATGGCCCGGACGCCGCCCGGCGTCTGGAAATTCTCGCCTGCGCGAGGCTTCAGGCGAACGAGCGTGACCGATGAAACAGACGCCGATCCTACCGTTGCAGGCCACCTTGCGCCTGCAGTTCCACAAAGGTTTTACCCTGGACGACGCGATCCCCCAGGTGCCGTACTTCGCCTCGCTGGGCATCAGCCATGTCTATGCATCGCCGTTGCTCAAGGCGCGAGCCGGATCGATGCACGGCTATGACGTGGTCGATCCGACTCAGGTCAACCCCGAGCTGGGCGGTGAAGCGGCGCTCAAGCGTCTCGTCGCGAAGCTGCGCGAGCATCGGATGGGCCTGATCCTCGACATTGTCTCCAATCACATGGCCGTTGGCGGCAACGACAACCCCTGGTGGCTGGACTTGCTGGAATGGGGGCGCCTGAGTCCCTATGGTCAGTTCTTCGATATCCAGTGGCATTCCCCTGACCCGTTGATGGAAGGCCAGTTGCTGCTGCCGTTCCTGGGCAGCGACTACGGCGTGGCGTTGCAGGAAGGTACGCTGCAACTGCGCTTCGATCCGAGTCGCGGCAGCTTTTACGCTGAACATTACGAGCACCACTTTCCCATCTGCCCGATGCAGTATGGCGAACTGCTCAAGCCCGCGGAAAACCTGCCAGCCGAACAGGCCGAACCGCTCAAGACCCTCGCCGAGCGATTCACTACCCTGAACTACCAGACCGATGCCCATACCCTCGCCCGCCCACTGCAGGCCGAATTGAGCGAGCTGGCAACGCGCCCCGACATCCTGGCCGCTATCGAAGATAATTTGCAGGGCTATGACGCCACACAGCCCCAGGGCTTCGAAAAGCTGCATGAACTGCTCGAACGCCAAAGCTATCGACTGGCCAGTTGGCGCACAGCGGCGGATGACATCAACTGGCGGCGTTTTTTCGATGTCAATGAACTGGGTGGGCTGCGGGTCGAACGCCCCGCCGTGTTCGAAGCGACCCATGCGAAAATTTTCGAACTGATCGCCGAGGGCCTGGTGGATGGACTGCGTATCGATCACATCGATGGCCTGGCCGATCCTCGCGGCTACTGCCGCAAGCTGCGCAGGCGCGTCGATGCCTTGTCGCCCTCGCGACACTTGCCCATCTTTGTCGAGAAAATCCTTGGCGATGGCGAAACCCTGCGCCAGGACTGGAAGGTCGACGGCAGCACCGGCTATGAGTTCATGAACCAGGTTTCACTGTTGCAGCATGATCCGAGCGGTGCCGATGCCCTCGCCGAGTTCTGGAGCCGAAACAGCGAGCGGCCGGCGCACTTTATCGAAGAGGCCCGCCTGGCCCGCCAGCAGATTCTCAATGGCTCTCTGGCCAGTGATTTCGAAAGCGTCGCCCAAGCCCTGCTCCAGGTGGCCCGGGACGATGTCATGACCCGGGACCTGACCCTGGGCGCGATCAGGCGGGCCTTGCAAGAGCTGATCGTGCATTTCCCGGTATACCGCACCTACATCAGCGCCCTCGGTCGCAGCGCCGAAGATGATGTGTTTTTCCAGAAAGCGCTGGAGGGCGCCCGGCAAAACCTCAGCGAAGCCGACTGGCCCGTGCTCGACTGCCTGGCCACTTGGCTCGGCGGCATGGCGTGGCGACAGCGTCCACGTGGCAGCCAGCGCAAACGCCTGCGTCATGCCTGCGTACGTTTCCAGCAACTGACCTCACCCGCCGCCGCCAAAGCCGTGGAAGATACGGCCCTCTACCGCTCGGCGGTGCTGCTGTCGCGTAACGACGTGGGCTACAACACCGAGCGCTTCAACGCCCCGCCACAGGAGTTCCATGATGCCTGCCTGGCGCGACTCGAACATTTCCCCGGCAACCTGATCACCACTGCTACCCACGACCACAAGCGTGGCGAAGATACGCGGGCCCGGCTGGCGGTACTCAGCGAACGTGCCGACTGGTACACCTCGTGCGTGGAGCAATGGCGCATCCTTGCTCCGTCGCTGCACAGCGACCCTTCGGCGCCTTCGACCGGCGATGAACTGATCCTGTATCAGGCGCTGCTCGGCAGTTGGCCGCTGGACCTCGATCTCCAGGACCAGCAGGCGCTCGCCGGCTACAACGAGCGTTTATGGCAATGGCAGCGCAAGGCCCTGCGCGAAGCCAAGTTGCAGAGCAGTTGGGCGTCCGTCAATGACGCCTATGAGCAGGCGACCCAGATGTTCCTCGAACGGTTGCTGCTCGGTGATGAAGGGCTGCCGCTACGCAGCGCCATCGCCGATGCGGTGCAGGCCATCGCCCCGGCGGGCGCCCTCAACGGTTTGGCGCAAACCTTGCTGCGCATGACGGTACCCGGCGTACCCGATCTGTATCAGGGCAATGAATTCTGGGATTTCAGTCTGGTAGACCCGGACAACCGTCGGCCCGTGGACTTCGATGCACGCCGCAACGCGCTGCAGGCCGACAGTGCGCCAGCCACGCTCGTGCGCGACTGGCGCGATGGCCGGATCAAGCAGGCCCTGATCGCCAGGACATTGGCCTTGCGGGGGATGTACCCACAAGTGTTCCACCAGGGGCGCTACCAACCGCTGCAGGTACTCGGTGAGCATGCCGACCGGATCCTGGCCTTCATGCGCGAGTACGAGCAGCAGCGAGCGATCGTGGTGGTACCGGTCCATGCGGCCCGGCTGCTGGAAAACAGTGCCGAGCCACAGGTGGCTGCGTCGGTTTGGAGCGATACCCGCGTGTCGTTACCGTTCGCCGCCGAGGATGGAAAACTGAAGGGACTTTTTGCAAGCGCAGCAGTCACACCCCAAGGGGGGCTGATGGTCAGCGCCGCGCTGGGGGATTTCCCGGTCAACATCTTTATCCAATCAGGAGCATCGTGATGAGCACCGACGATAAACGCATCCGTGAGTTTGCCTATCAGATCTGGGAATCCGAGGGTAAACCCACAGGACAGGAAAAACGCCACTGGGAGATGGCCCGCAAGCTCGCCGAGGCCGAAGCATTGGCCCCAAGCAAGCCACCCAAAGCCGACAAGCCCGCGGCGACGAAAGCAGATGGCGCCAAATCTGCGGCGGCCAAGAGCGCTACCGCCAAGGCCGTTGTGAAAAGCACCGCGCCCAAGGCCAAGCCGGCAGCCAAACCCTCTGCAAGCGCAGCCGTGGTGCCCTCGGCAGCCAAGTCGGCAGAAAAAAAACCACGAGCGGCGCGCAAGCCTCCAGCGGTCTGATCATCGGTCTGTAGCCACGCATCTACGGGCGTTGTACGTCGCGCTTGTGGCGAGAGGAGCCGTCCCCGCCTGGTGCGCAGCAGTCGTCGCATGAAAGGACAGCTGTGCGCCTTCAGGGCGCCTCCCCTGCCAGGACCGGGCATCGGGATCCACATGAAATCATCGCATTCAGAGTCGACAGCCTTGTATCCGGCTGTCTTTTGCAGGAGCAAACATGACCCGTCCAAAAAAAAACACGCCGCCGCCCGTCATTGAGGCTTCGCGGATTCGTGAAGGGCTGCCTTTTCCCCTCGGCGCGACCTGGGACGGCCTGGGGGTCAACTTCGCGCTGTTTTCAGCCAATGCCACCAAGGTCGAACTGTGTATCTTCGATGACACCGGCGAGGTCGAGCTCGAGCGCATCGAGCTGCCTGAGTACACCGATGAGATCTACCACGGTTACCTGCCAGACGCTCATCCGGGATTGATCTATGGGTATCGGGTCTACGGTCCGTACGATCCTGAAAACGGCCATCGCTTCAACCCCAACAAGTTGCTGATCGATCCCTACGCCAAGCAACTGGTGGGCGAACTCAAGTGGTCCGAAGCCCTGTTCGGCTACACCATCGGCCACCCCGACGGCGACCTGAGCTTCGATGAACGCGACAGCGCCCCGTTCGTGCCCAAATGCAAGGTCATCGACCCGGCCCACACCTGGGGGCACGACCATCGCGTCAGCGTGCCGTGGGAAAAGACCATCCTGTACGAAACCCACGTGCGCGGCTTCAGCATGCGTCATCCCTCGGTACCCGAGCACCTGCGCGGCACATTCGCCGGGCTGATGGTGGACGATGTGATCGATCACATCCGCAAACTGGGTGTCTCGTCGGTGGAACTGTTGCCCATCCACGCATTCGTCAACGACCAACACCTGCTGCACAAAGGCATGACCAATTACTGGGGCTACAACAGCATCGCGTTCTTCGCCCCGGACCCGCGCTACCTGGCCAGCGGCAAGATCGCCGAGTTCAAGGAAATGGTCGCCCACCTGCATGAGGCCAACCTCGAGGTCATCCTCGACGTGGTCTACAACCACACCGCGGAAGGCAACGAGCAAGGCCCGACCCTGTCCATGCGAGGCATCGACAACGCCTCCTATTATCGGCTGATGCCCGACGACAAGCGCTATTACATTAACGACTCGGGCACCGGCAACACCCTGGACTTGAGCCATCCCTGCGTGTTGCAAATGGTCACCGACTCCCTGCGCTACTGGGCCACGGAAATGCACGTGGATGGCTTCCGTTTCGATCTTGCGACCATTCTGGGGCGCTATCACGACGGCTTCGACGAGCGTCACAGCTTCCTCGTCGCCTGCCGCCAGGACCCGGTGCTGCGCCAGGTGAAGCTGATCGCCGAGCCCTGGGACTGTGGCCCCGGCGGGTATCAGGTGGGCCGTTTTCCGCCGGGCTGGGTCGAGTGGAACGACAAGTTCCGCGACACGGTTCGAGCCTTCTGGAAAGGTGACGATGGCCAACTCGCCGATTTCGCCAGCCGCATGACGGCCTCGGGGGAGATGTTCAATCAGCGCGGGCGGCGCCCCTACGCTTCGGTGAACTTCGTCACCGCCCATGATGGGTTTACGCTGCACGACCTGGTGTCGTACAACGACAAGCACAACGAGGCCAACGACGAAAACAACCAGGACGGAAGCAACAATAACCTGTCCTGGAACCATGGCGTCGAAGGCCCGACGGATGATCCGCAGATCAATGCACTGCGCCATCGCCAGATGCGCAACTTCTTCGCGACCCTGCTGTTGGCCCAGGGCACGCCGATGATCGTCGCCGGTGACGAATTCGCCCGGACCCAGCATGGCAACAATAACGCCTATTGCCAGGACAGCGAGATCGGTTGGGTCAATTGGGACCTGAGCGAGGACGGCGCCGCGCTGTTGCAGTTCGTCAAGCGCCTGATCAAGCTGCGCCTGGCCTATCCGATCCTGCGGCGTGGACGCTTCCTGGTGGGTAATTACAACGAGGATATCGGCGTCAAGGACGTCACCTGGCTGGCACCGGATGGCAGTGAAATGACCGTCGAGCAGTGGCAGGACAGCCATGGTCGCTGCCTGGGCATGCTGATGGACGGCCGTGCCCAGGAAACCGGTATCCGACGCAAGGGCGGTGACGCGACGTTGCTTTTGGTGGTCAACGCACACCATGACATTGTCAACTTCCGTCTGCCGGAGGTGCCCGAAGGCAGCTTCTGGACCTGTATGGTGGACACTAACCAGCCAACCATCCGAGGCCAGGAGCGTTTCGACTTCGATACCGAGTACTCCGTGACAGGACGCTCGCTGCTGCTGTTCGAACTGCAACGGGAGGAGGAATAGCAGCGCTGACGATAAGAAAAGTTACAGAGGCCAAGCACACCGCAAGGACGCGGTGTTGTGGGCTCCTGCAGTCCAGGTCCGACGAAAAACTGCAGTTCAGATACACAAGTGACGCGACGAATCGACCGTCATGGTCAATACTTCATATGCGGTCGATTCCAGGATCGGAGTTCCGCGGATCGCAGCCTGGCCGTTAGCGGCATCATCGCGCAGTGAGTTCGATGCATGGCTGAAAGATTGAACATAACAAGGATGTCCTCATGAAACTTGCCTCTCGCTTGCAAGGCCGGCAACACCCGCAGATTTGGAACAGCGCGCCCCAACTGGCCGACATTCCCATCATCAGCACCCAGACACTGGTCCCCGCAGGTGCCCGCGCCGTCATCCTCGCACCCCATCCCGGCGATGAGATCGGAGCCTGCGGCGGATTGCTCCAGCTTCTGAGCAATCTGGACCAGCCCCTACTGCTGATTTCGGTCACCGACGGTGAGTTCAGCCATCCAGGATCCTCTTTGTGGACCGATGAACGTCTGCGCATCTACCGCCCCCATCCCCAGGAAAGCGTGGACGCCCTGCATCGTCTGGGCATCTCGGTCCAGGGCCTGCAGTGGGTACGCGGCGGCTTCACGGAAAAGACCCTTTGCGAACATGAGGCGCAGTTGACTGCCTTCATCGGTCATTACCTGAGGCCGGGCGACGTGGTGTTCAGCACCTGGCGCCAGGACGGCGACAGCGACCACGACACCGTTGGCCGCGCCGGGGCGCTGGCGGCTGAAAGCGTCGGGGCGACGTTCAACGAGCTGCCTGTATGGGCCTGGCACTGGCCCGTTCGCGAACAGGGCAGGATTCCCTGGCACCGGGCACGCAAGCTGCGACTGGACGTCTGGACCACCGCCCGCAAGCGCCACGCCATGCATGCCTACGCCAGCCAGCTCAACGGCGAACCGGCCACCGGTATTTCTCCGCTGGTACCCCGGGTCATTCTGGATCGCATGGGGTTGCCCTATGAAATTGTCTTTATCTGAAGCCATCACCTGAAAATCGGAACTGCCGCAGCCACCATCAGTCGCATGAACAGGCACCTCTGATTCAGGAGTGAACGTGACTCGAGATCCCGACTGGCGGGCTGTCGAATCGGTGCCGTTGGACACGCCCGTGGCGGTCCATCGGCTACGGGTTCTTACCGTCAATACCCACAAGGGTTTCACCGCCCTCAACCGTCGCTTCATCCTGCCTGAGCTGCGCGAAGCAGTGCGCAGCACTGGCGCAGACCTGGTGTTCCTGCAGGAGGTGCTTGGCGAGCATGACCGCCATGCGTCGCGCTATGACAACTGGCCCCAGACCTCCCAGTACGAGTTCCTCGCCGACAGCATGTGGAACGACTTCGCCTATGGCCGCAATGCGGTGTACCCCGATGGTCATCATGGCAATGCACTGCTGTCGAAATACCCGATCCGCCAATTCCGTAACCTGGACGTCTCCATCACCGGCCCGGAACGACGCGGGCTGCTGCATTGTGTGCTGGACGTGCCAGGCCATGCCGAGGTCCACGGAATCTGCGTGCACCTGAGCCTGCTGGAAAGCCACCGGCAACTTCAGCTCAAGCTCCTCTGTCAATTGCTTGAATCGTTGCCCGAGCATGCGCCGGTGATTATCGCGGGGGATTTCAATGACTGGCAGCTTCGCGGCAATACCGCCCTTGCCCGTCGTCAGTACCTGCATGAAGCCTTCGAGCACCACCATGGCCGTCCGGCCAGGACCTATCCGGCCCGTTTTCCCCTGCTGCGCCTGGACCGCATCTACTTGCGCAACGCTACCAGCCACGCCCCACAGATCCTGGGCAACAAGCCCTGGACGCATTTGAGCGATCACCTGCCGCTTTCAGTGGAAGTGCATCTGTAGTTTCGGACGTTATTCGGATTCATCGCGCTTGACCTGTAAGTTCTGACAGTAGCGGCGGCAATTGATCGTTGCTAGGGTGCCAGTCCATACAGCGCGCGTTGCCAGGCCATGAGTGCCAGCTGTTGTGCAGCCAATGCTGATACCGGCATTCCAGGAATGCCGATGCAGAGGGATAGCACATGAGCCTGCGCGATCATGGATTCAATCGGCTGTTCTACATCCTGGGGATCTCGACACCGTTCCTGTTCCCCGTTCCGAGTGCCCTGGCTGCCTGCACATTGGCGCCAACGGCAGGCGACGACACCTACGTCTGCGACAGTGGGACCAGCCCCGGCCTGACCGATCTTTCCGGCAACAACCGCCTGACGATGCCCGCCAGCGGCAGTGGCCTGATCCAGGGCGACGTGACCTTTGACGACGGCGAGGATCACATCGAAATCCACGCCAACGGTGTGATCGACGGCGACGTGAGCCAAGGCTCGGGAACCGACGACTTTCTCATGACAGGCGGTCGGATCCTGTCCCTGTCCCAGGGCGATGGCCTCGACACGTTCTCGATGACTGGCGGCACCATCGTCGATGCCTTCGAAGACGGCGACATTGCCCGCATGAGTGGCGGCACCATAGGCCGGGTCGACATGAAACTCGACGATAACCTTTTCGATATGTCGGGCGGCCAGATCATCGGCAATCTGGTGACCGGCTTCGGCCATGACACCATCATCCTCTCTGCGGGACGCATTGGCGGCAATGTCAGCGTCAGCGGTGGCAACGACAGCATCACCGTGAGCGGCGGCGAAATCATCGGCCAGGTTCGGGCCAGTGCCGGCGATGACCGGCTGGAGTGGAGTGGCGGGCTGATCCACTCGGCCATCCTGATGGGTGATGGCAGCGATACGGCGCTGCTGCGTCGGCTTGATGAAACAGGACTCGCGGTCACGCCCAATCTTGACGGCGGCCTGGGGCAGGATGCGCTGACGTTTGAGAACACGACCTCCGCCACTGGCGCGCGCTACCTCAATTGGGAAGATGTCAATCTCACCCAGGGCTCACGCCTGGACCTGGGGGACACCCTGGTATTGGGCGACAGCACCACGGGCCTGGGGACACTCAACATCGATGCCAGCAGTGTGCTGACTTCCACCGAGGGCAGTCTCGCGCCGTTTACCGCCGGCCAGCGGGTGACCCTCAACAACGCCGGGACGGTGGATCTCACCCAGGGCAATACCCGTACCGGCGATACGCTGACCGTCCAAGGCAACTATGTGGGCAATAACGGACAATTGCGCCTGCAGACAAGGGTCGGCGCGGACGACTCACCCAGCGACAAACTGGTGGTCAATGGCGGGACGCTCACTGGCAATACCGCTATCGCCGTTGTGAACCTCGAAGGCGCAGGCGCATTGACCACCCTGAACGGCATCGAACTGGTACAGGCCCAAGGCGGGGCAGTCAGCGACAGCGGTGCGTTTTCGCTGGCGAACTCGGTGTCGGCCGGTGCGTTTGACTACCGCCTGTTCAAGGGTGGCGTGACCGGCGAGGGAAATAGCTGGTATCTGCGCTCGACCGTGGTAGCAGGACCGGTGCCCGCACCCAGCCCCGGCCTGCCAGCCTTGCCCATACCCGCGCCTGGGGCCGCGCCGATTCCTTTGTATCGCCCAGAGGTCCCCACTTGGTCAGTCTTGCCGCCGGCGGCAGCGCAACTGACCCTGATGGCCCTGGGTACTTTCCATGACCGCCAGGGAGACCAGCGCCTGCTCACCGAGACCGGCGCGTTCGGCGCGGGTTGGGGACGTGTCTATGGCAAGGATCTGGATCAGACCTGGGCCGGTACGGTCACCCCTCGGTTCGATGGGTCGATCAAAGGCTTCCAGGTGGGCAACGACCTCTACAGCGCTCCGCTGTCCGGTGGACAGACCCATCGCATCGGCTTCTTCGTTGGCCATACCGAACTGAACGGTAACGTCGATGGCTTCAATCAAGGGTTCAAGGGGCGGCGTGCCGGCAAGATCGAACTCGACGGCGACAGCTATGGGCTTTACTGGACCCTCACCGCCCCCACCGGTGGCTACGTCGATGCAGTCGTGATGGGCACGCGCCTCAACGGCGATAACCGCTCCGAACGCGGCCTGAAGATCGACAATCGCGGACATGCGCTGGCCCTGTCGGCAGAGGCCGGCTATCCCTTCGCCGTAGCCGCCGACTGGGTGCTCGAACCCCAGGTCCAGCTCATTCACCAGAAGGTGTCCCTCGACAATCAGGATGACGGAATATCCAGGGTGGAGTTCGATTCGGACAGCGCCTGGACGGGCCGTCTCGGGGCTCGGCTCAAGGGTCGCTATCAAGTCAGCGGCCTGCCAGTGGAACCGTATCTGCGTGCCAACCTGTGGCATACGTTCTCTGGCTCCGACTCGGTCACATTCGACAACGCCGAACGGATCGAGACCCAGCAGCGCGCCTCCACCGGCGACCTGGGCGTGGGCGTCATCGTCGGCCTCGCGCCCTCGGTCAGCGTCTACGCCAGCGCAAACTACAGCAATAACTTCGATAGCAATCAGCAGCGCAGTATGGCGGGAAACCTCGGTCTGCGGGTCAGCTGGTGAGGAGAAGAATGCGTTCGCACGGTAATTTTTTGACGCCTGACTAATGTCTGTTATCACGATGTAAATCAGCTAGTTACAAAGCTTGATTTCATATTGCCACTCGTCGTTCAGTTTCTTGACGCGACGGCTTAGGTCTTCTTGACTACACCGTACTACCCCCGGAAACACAGTCAGGGGCAGGCCTCTGGAACCCGCTAGGCTCTGTACGAAATATCTTGAGACGAAGGTCAGGCTGTTTTCAACGCAGCATGAACGAGTAACAAGGCTTTTCGTACAGAGCCTAGGACGGGACGCCCGAGCCTTGCCTCACTCCATTCGGTCGCCCCTCATTCGGGGTAGGAGAGACGCCAGGCGAGAAATGCATGCAATTGCAAGGCAGACCCCCCATGAAAACCTCCCACCGCCCACAAGAGATCGCCACCACCTTCTACACCGTATCGACGTCGCTGCTGCTGTGTTCATCCATGGAAGTACTGGCCTGGCCTGACGAGCAATCAGCACCAACCTGGTATGACCGAACAAGCCCCGGCAGCCCGAATGCCGCGCTCATCAACACCGATCCCGCCTCCCACAAGAGCCCTCCGCTGTTCACTCTGCGTAACGACAGCGGCCATACCCAACGCATGGGACTGATCAGCGAACAGCACTCGATCATAGGCAATGCCACAGGTACATGGGTGACACCCGCCATGGCCAGACAGGGCAAAGACACCTTGCACCTGCAAGGGACGAACCTGGGTGCCTATTGGAGCCTGACCGGCCCCGCCGGCTGGCACGTCGACCTGAGCGCCAGCGGCGGCCGGGTCAGCGGTTACAGCCGCAACGAACAAGGCTTGCGACAGGCGGCCGAAGGCGACGCCGTCACGTTGTCGGTCGAAGGCGGCTTTCCCATCGGCATCGGCGAGAACTGGGTGGTCGAACCCCAGGCGCAACTGATCAATCGACGCATCACCCTCGACACCGTGCACGCCGCAGACAATAGCAGCAATGAGCTGAGCACCTGGAGCGGTCGCGTCGGCGCGCGCCTCAAGGGTCGTTATCAAGTCAACGGCCTGGGCGTGGAGCCCTACGTGCGGACCAACCTGTGGCATACCGTCCAGAGCGCAGACACCTTGACCCTGGATAAAGTCGACAAGATCAGCAGCAGCCGCAAATCCTCGACCGTCGAAGTCGGCCTCGGCCTGGTCGCCCGGGTCACCCCCGTGGTGAGCCTGTATGTCAGCGCCGACTACAGCAGCGACGTCGATGACAACGACCTCAATGGCGTCATCACCAGCCTGGGTGTGCGGATGCGTTGGTAAAACGACGTGCCGAGGGCCGGTGGGACGAACAGCGCCGCCAGCCCTCTGCGCCACAATTGCATCTTGCCCCCTTAAAAACTCCCTCCAATAAGGCGTATAACCCTGTATTGATCATTGCCATCAGCCCATGGCTCATTTCAATCAGGGAGTAACGACATGGACACAGCCAACCTTCTCGCCAACCTGTTTCCCGGTGCCGTAGACATTCCCCAGGCCTACCGCCTCGAAGGGCGGATCGAGCAACGCGAATACCTGGTCGATGGCATCCTGAAAACCTGGCAAGGGCCGCTGGCCGTGGTGCGCAGCCCCGTGTATCTGGCCGGCGAACAAGGTGACGAGCAGGTGATACTCGGCAGCACTCCGCTGCTGGATGCCGAAACCGCTCTCACGGCTCTGGACGCGGCTGTCCGCGCTTATGATCGTGGCCAGGGACAGTGGCCGACAATGCGCGTTGCCGAACGAATCCGTCACGTGGAAAGTTTCCTGGCACGCATGCGCGAACAACGCGAAACAGTGGTGAAGTTGTTGATGTGGGAGATCGGCAAAAACCTCAAGGACTCCCAGAAGGAATTCGATCGCACCTGTGACTACATCGTCGACACCATAAACGCCCTCAAGGAACTGGACCGTCGCTCCAGCCGCTTCGAACTGGAACAGGACACCCTCGGCCAGATCCGCCGCGTCCCCCTGGGCGTGGCGTTGTGCATGGGCCCCTACAATTACCCGCTGAACGAGACCTTCACCACGTTGATCCCTGCCCTGATCATGGGCAACACAGTGGTGTTCAAGCCGGCCAAGCTCGGTGTATTGCTCGTGCGCCCGCTGCTGGAAGCTTTCCGCGACAGTTTCCCGGCGGGGGTGATCAACGTGATCTACGGCAGCGGCCGGGAAACCGTCAGTGCATTGATGGCCAGCGGCAAGATCGACATCTTTGCTTTCATCGGGACCAACAAGGCGGCCAGCGACCTGAAAAAACTGCACCCGCGTCCGCACCGTTTGCGTGCCGCGCTGGGCCTGGATGCGAAGAACCCCGGTCTGGTCCTACCGGAAGTCGACCTGGACAACGCTGTCAGCGAGGCGCTGACCGGCTCGCTGTCGTTCAACGGCCAGCGCTGCACTGCATTGAAGATCCTGTTCGTCCACGAAGACATCGCACCGGCTTTCATCGAAAAATTCAACGCCAGGCTCGCCGCCTTGAAACCGGGCATGCCGTGGGAAGAGGGTGTGGCGTTGACGCCGCTGCCGGAGACAGGCAAGGTCGATTACCTGCACTCGCTCGTGGCTGACGCCGTGGCCAAAGGCGCCGCCGTAATGAACCCCCACGGCGGCGAGTCCCGCAGCTCATTCTTCTACCCGGCGGTGCTCTACCCGGTGAATACCGCGATGCGGGTCTACCACGAGGAGCAATTCGGCCCGGTCGTCCCCATCGTGCCGTACCGCGACCTCGATACCGTGGTCGACTATGTGCTTGAGTCCGACTTCGGCCAGCAACTGAGCATCTTCGGCACCAACCCAGCCCAAGTCGGCAGGCTGGTGGACACCTTCGCCAATCAGGTCGGGCGCATCAACATCAACGCCCAGTGTCAGCGTGGCCCGGACACCTTCCCGTTCAACGGTCGGAAAAACTCGGCCGAAGGCACGCTGTCCGTTCACGACGCGCTGCGCACCTTCTCGATCCGTACCCTGGTGGCGACCAAATTCCAGGAGAGCAACAAGGCGCTGATCAGCGACATCATTCGGGAGCGGGATTCGAACTTCCTCACCACCGACTACATCTTCTGATCCACGCCAACGGTGCGTGACTGCAGGGCCGGGCGGCGAGTCTTGAAGCCCCAGCCCTGCTGCATGCCGGCAGCCGCCAGCAGGATCGCTGCCACACCCAGCCATTGCAAAGGTTCAAGGCGATGGCCGAAGGCGAACCAATCCACGAAGATCGCCGCAATGGGATAAATGAAAGACAGCGCGCCGGTGATGGCGGTCGGCAGTCGCTGGATCGCGCTGTACAACAACACATACATCACACCGGTGTGAACCATGCCAAGTGTCACCAGGCTGGCCCAAGCCTCGAGCTGTTGCGGCATGGCCGAGAAGTTAGCCCAGGGTGCCAGCAGCAATACACCGGTACTGACCTGTATCAGCGCGATCAGATGCGGTGGCGTACCGCTCAGGCGCTTGATGATCAGCGCGGCGATGGCATACAGCAACGCCGCACCGAGCGCCAGGGCGATACCTGCCAGATAATCGTCACCGCCCTGCCCTTGCTCACCATGGGCGCTGACGATTGCCAGCATTCCAAGAAACGACACTGCCAGCCAGAACAGCTTTTGCGCAGTAATCTTTTCTCCCAAAAACAGGGCGGCCAGGCCCACCAGCATGAACGGTTGTACGTTATACACCGCCGTGCCGATGGCAATCGAAGCGCGGGAATAGGACGCGAACAACAGCACCCAGTTGCCAACGATTGCCACGCCGCTGAGCACCGCCAGCAGGAAAGCCGTGCGGCTCAGGATGTCCCGACGCAGGAATCCAAAACCGGCGCAAATCATCAACAAGGTTGCGGCGCCGAACACGCAACGCCAGAACACCACATCCAGCACCGGCAGGCCGGAAACCAGCACGAACCAGCCGATGGTTCCGGAAATCAACATGGCGGCGGTCATTTCCAGCGAACCGCGACGTAAGGTCTTGTCCATCTTCAGGCTCCTTCAGCAAGTGAGGCACAGTATGCCGGGCCATCCGCAGGCTTCTCCATAGCGTGAAAAAGGCTAAACTGCCTTTTGACCTTTTTTTTCAAGGCAGGAACAAGCATTCGCCTAACGGAGCCTGTATGACCGACGACATCGACCAGATCCTAATCGCTGCCTTGATGGAAGACTCCCGCCTCTCCCTCAAGGCCCTGGCGAACCTGAGCGGCCTGTCTTCCCCCAGCGTCGCCGAGCGCCTTCGCCGACTCGAAGAGCGTGGTGTACTCAGGGGATACACCGTTGAGGTTGACCCGAAAAGCTTCGGCTACCAGCTCCAGGCGATTGTGCGCATACGCCCGCTGCCGGGGCAGTTGCAGGAGGTGGAACGGCAAATCCAGGCCATCGCTGAACTCACCGAGTGCGACAAGGTGACCGGCGATGATTGCTTCATCGCCCGGCTCCACGTCCGTTCCATGGAGCAACTCGATACCCTCCTGGATAAGCTCAATGTGCTGGCCGAAACCAACACTGCCATCGTCAAGAAGACACCGGTCAAGCGACGCTTGCCACCGATGAACTGAGCGCAATCGCAGGTTCCGTGGGCAAAAAAAAGCCCGCCGAAAGGCGGGCTTCCAATGTGACAGAGCGATCAGTCGTCGCGGCCCATCAGACCAAACAACTGCAGCAGGCTGACGAACAGGTTGTAGATCGATACATACAGGCTGACGGTGGCCATGATGTAGTTGCGCTCGCCGCCGTGGATGATGGCACTGGTCTGGTACAGGATGCAGACCGACGAGAACAGGACGAAACCGGCGCTGATCGCCAGCTGCAGGCCGCTGATCTGGAAGAAGAAGCTGGCCAGCATCGCGCCCAGCAATACAAAGAAGCCAGCGGTGATGAAACCGCTCAGGAAACTCATGTCCTTGCGGGAAACCAGCACGTAGGCCGACAGCCCACCGAACACCAGTGCGGTCATGGCAAACGCCGCGCTGACCAGCTCGGCCCCACCCTGCATCTGCAGGTAGCGGTTGAGGATCGGGCCAAGCAGAAAGCCCATGAAACCGGTCAGCGCAAACGCCGACACCAGGCCCCAACCCGAATCACGGAGCTTGTTGGTCAGGAAGAAAAGGCCGTAGAAGCCGATCAGCACCACGAAGATGTTCGGGTAGCCGACACGCATCTGTTGGGCGACATAGGCCATCACACCGCTGAAAGCCAGCGTCAGTGCCAGCAGGCCATAAGTGTTGCGCAGGACACGGCTAACCTCTAGCTGCTCGGCCTGCACGCTGTTGTTCACTGCGTAATCCTGTTCGCGCATGGCGACACTCCTCCGGTTTTGAAACATTCAGTGGCAAGGATCATAACAGACGCTCTGTAACAAGCTACGTAGAGA
The DNA here is from genome assembly GCF_021271205.1 of Pseudomonas uvaldensis. Classification (GTDB taxonomy): domain Bacteria; phylum Pseudomonadota; class Gammaproteobacteria; order Pseudomonadales; family Pseudomonadaceae; genus Aquipseudomonas; species Aquipseudomonas uvaldensis. The sequence continues at coordinate 392,866 of NZ_JAIWKS010000002.1, read as the reverse complement.
GTTTGACAGTGTGTTTCATTCGGGTATTATGGCGCCCGCAATGCAATACGGAGGTGTGGCCGAGTGGTTTAAGGCAACGGTCTTGAAAACCGTCGACTGTAACAGGTCCATGAGTTCGAATCCCATCGCCTCCGCCATATTCATACGTTAGAGCCCTGATTATTCAGGGCTTTTTCGTGTCTGACGCTCGGAAAAAGATCGCAGTCTTCGGCAACCCTACAAGGAAAGAAAAAGTGACCAGCAAGACCATCAGCTCCCTCGTTGCGGCCATCATGGGTTTCATCCTGTTATTCGTAGTCTTCGGTAGTTGGTACACGGTCGACGAAACCGAGCGCGGTGTATTGCTGCGCAACGGTGCGCTGGTCGGGGTGGTGGAACCCGGACTGTCGTTCAAGATGCCCATGATCGAATCCGTCCGTCTGATCAGCATCCAGAGCCAGGTCACCTCCTATGACGACCTCCAGGCCTATAGCAAGGATCAGCAATCCGCCGAGCTCAAGGTCTCGGTGTCCTGGCATATCGCGCCTTCCGATGTCGCGAAGGTCTACACCCAATTCAAGGATCTCGAAGGCATCCGGGACCGGATGATCAGCCGGCAGGTGCCTACGCAGGTGGAAAACGTCTTCGGCAAGTTCAACGCCGTCGCCGCCGTGCAGAACCGCGTCCAGCTCGTCAATGACATTTCCACCGCCATCAAATCGACCATTACCGGGCCCGTGATCATCGACAGCGTACAGGTGGAAAACATCGACTTCAGCGACGCCTACGAAAAGGCCATCGAAGCGCGCATGGCGGCTGAAGTCCAGGTCAAGACCCGCGAGCAACAACTCGCCACCGAACAGGTCCAGGCCCAGATCCGCGTCACCCAGGCCCAGGCGGAAGCCGATTCGCAAGTTGCCCAGGCCAAGGCCGACGCCCTGGCTACCGAGCTTCGCGGCAAGGCCGAAGCCGAAGCGATCAAGGCCCGGGCCCAGGCTCTGGCCAGCAACCAGAACCTGGTGGAGCTGACCAAGGCCGAACGCTGGAATGGGGTGCTGCCGACCACCGTCCTGCCCAGCGGTGCCCTGCCCTTCATCGACACCCGGGCCGACAACCGATGACCCCGGCGGCGCGGCCTGCCCTGGCCGCGCCCCTCGTTTCGACCTGCTCCCGGCCAACACGGCCGTCCGCTTCGTTAGCGCTACACTGGCTTGAGTGACGATCCGAATCCAGCGTCAGCAGGGAGCTCAACGTGTACCCAGGCCAAGACCGACCAACGCGACAATTACCCCATCTATACCGCCTCATCCCATCGCATCAAGCCCCCCGAGAACCTGCCCGCCCCAGGTACCTGCCGCCTTTTCCGACCACAGCCCTGAACAGGAGCCCCCTGTGACGATACTGATTCAGAAATACAAGTGGCCTGCCCTTCTGGCTGTCGCGCTGCTGATTTTTTCGGCGTTGATGTTTTTCCTGATCAAGTCCTACACCTACGACACAACGACTTACTTCGAGTCCCGTGATTTCGTCCGGCAGCTCAAACAATCCGACGCCAACTGGAACGTCAAGATCCTGAAAAAGAAAATCGGGGTCAACAACGATCTGTCGTTGAGCCCCCCACCTGACCTGGACCATAGATGGCAGCAGTTGGAGCAACTCAACAGCACCGGTCCGCTGGCAACGCTCTGGGCATCCAGGCGCCAGGGTTATGTCGACGCGGTGAAGAACAAGACCGTGCTGGTAGATGAGTTCGAGCAGCACAACACAAGCTTGCGCGCAGCCCTGGACGCGCTGCCGACCGCGGAAGACGAGATTCAGAACCTGCTGGGCGAAATGAACAGCCCAGCCGCCTCGGAGCGCTTGGCTGCAGCCAACATCGTCCTCGATCTAACGCTGACGACCTTGGAATATGCGCTTTATGTCTCGGCGGACAAAGCCCGGGAATTACAAGGGCAGCTAACCGAACTGGACAACTACATCCATCAGTTGCCCGCCGCACAGCAGTCGCCATTCATCACACTTACGCGGCATGTCAGGACCATCCTCCAGGAACAGCCCATCGTCAACGATCTGCTCGAGCGTATCAGTGTCATTCCCGTCGCCCAGGGACTGGATAACATCAATGAGCTATTGAACGAGACACAACGCAGGACCGCCGCAACGGACCGGCAATATCATATTTACCTTGCCGTATGCGCCAGCCTGATGGCGTTGCTGATGATCTACCTCGCCGTGCGACTGGTTCGCAGCTACGCCGTCATCAACCAGATCAACCATCAGTTACAATTGTCCAACGACCGGCTGGAGGAGCGCGTGGCAGAGCGCACCCGCGAGCTCATGGAAGCCGAACGTGAACTGGTGGAGGCTGCTCGAATGGCCGGCATGGCGGAGATCGCCACGAATGTCTTGCACAACGTCGGGAACGTCCTCAACAGCGTGAATATTTCAGCGGAGCTGGTGACGCGCAAGCTTAAGAACAGCAGGACGCAGGGACTGGGAAAAGCGGTCAGGATGATGAATGAACATGCCGAGGATCTTGGCCAATTCATGACGCACGACGAAAAAGGCAAGTTGCTGCCCCGCTACTTCAACGAGTTGGTCGAATCCATAGCCGCCGAGCAGTCACTGCTCATCGAGGAACTGGCGCAACTGACCAAAAGCGTCGATCACATCAAGGAAATCGTCACCACTCAGCAGACCTATGCCGGAGCTGCGCGACTGATCGAACCGGTTAACATCGGTGATCTGTTCGAAGACGCGTTGCGTATGAACGCTGGAGCGCTGAGCCGGCACCATGTGGCCGTCATCAAGGATTACCAGGACGCCCCGACGATCATGGGCGACAAACACCGTTTGCTGCTGATCCTGATCAACCTGATCAGCAACGCCAAGTTCGCCATGTCCAAGGTCAGCGACCATCCACGGGAGATAACCCTGGGGATACGAATCGTCGATGACACCACGCTATGTCTGAGCGTCAAGGATCGCGGTGAAGGCATTGCGCCTGAAAACCTGGCCCGCATTTTCAACCACGGCTTCACCACCCGCAAGGATGGTCATGGGTTCGGTCTGCACAGTTGCGCGCTGGCAGCCGTTGAAATGAACGGCCGTCTCCTTGTCCATAGCGATGGACCAGGGCAAGGTGCCTTGTTCACATTGGAGATTCCGCTGGAGTTGGTGGAAGCCTGAGCCTCGGGGGCGGATGACAATGGTCATCGCGGACAAGCCAGGCTCCCACGGGGACCAGCGGGCTATTTATCGTTCACTGTCCGAACGCGGCGGCTTTTCCTGGCCGGCAACGCGGCGGCATATGCCAGCGCCTCTTCACGCGAAGCGAATGAACCCAACCGATCAGCCTGAGTACACACTCTCCAGGGTCCACTGTTCACGCTGAGAACGTCATAGCCGTTGATGTGCATTTTCGTCAGCATCGCGGTACTCATCGTCACCTCCTCGGATAAACCAGGGTTACGTCCAACGTAGAGTTACGTCGCCTACCTTACACTCAGTTCGCACCGGGATGCCAACCGGGCGTCGTAACATCTCTTGATGCCGAAGCCTGGTCAGTGAGCGTTCGAGTCCCATATCCAGTTCCACAGGCCCGGCAGGCGCACAGGCTGGCCCGCTTCCCGTACCGTACGGGCCATGGCCGCTCGTTCAAGCGCTTGGCGATCGTCATAAAAGGGCTTGGCATCGGTTCTCACGCCAGTGGCGCGGGCGCTGTCGAGGAGGATTTGCAGGTACTCACGAGCATGTCGAGCGGTATAGCGATTCAGGTCATGGAACGTCACCACCACCGGAATCACCCCGTCCACCACCGGCATCTGGCCGGCGGCGATGCGCTCACGTACTTCAGAAAGCTGGCGCACCATGTTAATTCGCCGCCGTGGACTGGCGGTGAATCCCCAGACCTTGCCGTCGTTGGCACTCAAGTCAGTCAGCAGCACGTGCATGCCATGTCGCTGATAGGCCGCGAAGGTTCGCCTGTCGTAACTCCAGAATGGCGGTCGTACCAGCGTCGGAGCGGAGCCGGTAATCGCAGCGATATCGGCCCCACCGTTGACAAGGGATTGCTCCAGCTCGTCGGGATCCAGGAACCGGTGATTGGTATGCCAATGGGTGGCCGTATGGAAGCCCAGTACGTGGCCTTCACGCTGTTCGCGGTGCATGACCGAGCGCCCGATGTCGCTGTCGCCGGCACGTGGGGCACGGGTCTGTACGAAAAACACTGCCTTGATTCCAGGCTGCACCGGGTTATGTGCCAGAGCGTCCAACACATCCAGGCTCGGGTTCCAGAAGGACGATGCACTGGGTCCGTCATCGAACGTCAGCAGGAAACGGATCGGGGGTTGCGCACGCAGGCGTTGTTCGGTTTGGGGCGTCAACTCGATGGGCGCCCCGATGCACCCCGACAAACCGCAAGCAAGCACCATAATGACCAGCACCCAGGCGATATTCCTCATGTTTTACCTTCTTATTAACACTGCATAGCCTCGCCTTCGATCCCTGGCCCGGGGTGCCGAAGCCCACCTTGGAGAAGGTTAACCGTGTTTGGTTCCACACAGCGAACGCTATCGGTGCGCTCCGCTTGCCGCCGCTCAATCCCGCCCTTTTCCGACCGCCTGGAAATCCGATGGAATTTTCCGGACGCCTCCGCATCCATCCGTATAGGACTAAATTAGGGAGGATTTATGGGCGGGCCATCGCTTTACATCATCGACTACATGCTCCATGGCGAACCGAAGTCATTCATCATTCGCGCCGAAGTGATGAATAACTCCGAGGCTTGGCATTGGGCCAGTTGCGACGCGGGTGTCGGGCGCATCCCCAAATTCGGGAGAGAAAAGGTCAAACGGGTCACCAAACCCCTTGCAGAGAAATATGGCATCACGGACGTGCGCTGGCGTGCGAGCGTCGCGCCGAGCTGGATCAAGGAATCCGGCTGACCCCACGAACCGGTCTGCGGCGCCCGGCTGTCCAGTCGGGCGCCGGAACCTGCGGCACAACGCCAATAACTCAACTACGCTTAATCGACAGTACGACCCGCCTGCAGCGGGCTTCGTACTGCCTGAACAATTCTGAAAACGGAGGTGCGACATGTCAGAGAAAGAGTCCATCACCACCCTGCTCACCTTGCTGGACTCGCGCCAGGCCCGATTGACGGCAGCTTGCAAGGAAATCGCCGACTGGGTCGACCATCACGGTGGCCATCCTACCGCCGTGCGCATCCGGGACCGGCTCAACGACATCGAAAAGGATGCTCCGTCGATCCAGCATGCCCTGTCATCGCTCAAGCCTGTCGAACGACCCTTGCCCAAATTTCGCTAGCGTTACGCGTCAGACACGCGTTCTCCTGAGTTCTATCCATTGAAAGCCGATGGAACGCAGCGGGTTTTTGCCCCTCGATATTGAAACAAGGGCAAAAAAACGCCAAAGGAGATTCATCATGAACGCCAAAGTCCTGCTGCTGTGGGTGGCCTGCTCGAGTCCCACCGTCGTGATGGCGCAAGGTTGCGATGTCATCACCCGATCACAGAGCCAATCGGTGTCGGAAATCGAAACCCGTAGCTGTTATGAATACAAAGGCGTCCCCGCCGAGGCCATCGGCTGGTCGTGCAGCAACGAAAGCAAGGGAACCCTGAGCACCAGGAAAACGCCCGTCGAACGCTGCGCTGAAGGCTATGTGGCGACATGCGAGGCCAGGCTCACCCAGGAAGCCCTGGCTAACCCGCGTTCGACCAGCAAAGACACCACGGGCGGCTCGGCCAACATCCCCGACAACGCCCGAGTCACTTGGTACCACTACGGTGCCGAGCACTTGCAGCAAGCGCAAAAAGACTGCGAAACCAATGGTGGCCGCTGGCAGAACCGCTGACGCGCCTGCACTAGCCTTTACTGTGCTCCGGCGACGACGGTCCTTCCTTGACACCTCGCGGCCCGGCCACACCCCAGATGATCAAGCCCAATACCGGCAGAATGATCAGCAAAAGGGCCCAACCGGCCTTGGTGCCGGCCGACTTGTCGCTGCGAAAGACACTGACGATCGCCCACAGATCCACGAGCAGCAAAAGCACCGCAACGGCAATCCAGAAATAGCTGGCTAACTCAGACATGGCCTAATCCTCGTGTGAAGTCTATGGATTAGGCATGGGCACTGCGGCACCGTTCAAAGAATCTGCCCTTGCTGGCACGGGCCACTAGGTAGAGCGCTCGTTTAGATAACCGACCCATTGCTCATAGGCTTCATGCTGACGCCTGACAGCCTCTTCCCAGGCCGTTCCGGTCATCTGGTGCGCGCAAATGAGGGACATCATTTCCGATGTCGCCGTCTCGAGCTCCACTAAAAGCTCATGGGACTTGATTTTGAAGTCTTCAACAGTGGTCATCTGGCCTCTCCCCACTGCCCGGGGTAACTATCCACACAACATGGATGCCGTTTTTCCCATCTGATTCATTTTAGGCGATGGCCGGTCAGCCGATGCATGTGGCCTCACAGACTCAGACGAAATGCGCCGCCGCAGCCTCATGGATCGAAATCAATGTCAGTCTTTCCCGCTTGGCCGCGGTCGTACCGCTAAGGAGCCGGAAAATCGTTGGGCATGCGAACGAGACCCGCGCCTTATATTTCAGTTATATTTCATTTTTATGACAGCCATTGCCGGACGAGCCCATGAAAATTCGAGCGACCGTCATCTGCCAGGAAAACCGCCAGATCCTGTTGGTCCGCAAACCCAACAGCCGCTGGGCGCTACCGGGCGGAGCCGTCGAGCGTGGCGAAACCCACGCCGACGCAGCGATCAGAGAGCTTGAGGAAGAAACCGGGCTCGGGGCCGAAAACCTGCTTTACCTGATGCGTATCAATGATGGCGACACTGAACATCATGTCTTCGAGGTTTCGGTCAGCGATGTCAGTGCGGCCAGACCGCAAAATGAAATCAGCGATTGTTTCTGGTGCCCGCTGGATACCCTTGCACAGGTGCAGATGAAAAAAGGCACACGTGAGATTCTGGAAGCGTTTCGGCGACGGTTGTAACGTTTTCCACCAGCAAATCGGCAAACAAAAAGGGTTGCATGAAAAACATGCAACCCTTTGTTCTAAATGGTGCCCGAAGCCGGAATCGAACCGGCACGCCCTTACGAGCGGGGGATTTTAAGTCCCATGCGTCTACCAGTTTCGCCATTCGGGCGGTAGCGCGGCCAGGCTTCGTGGCGTTGTCGGATAGCGGATCTGACAGGATCGAAGCCGGTGCAACAGAAGGGACGAAATATATACATCCCTCCCCGACGAAGCAAGGTCGCTCATGCTCTTTCGAGGCAAAAACCTTCATTGCTGCGTAAATAAAAAAGCTCTGTAAATCAAAGATCTACAGAGCTTTTTGAAAGTGGAGGCCGAAGTCGGAATCGAACCGGCGTAGGTGGATTTGCAATCCACTGCATAACCATTTTGCTATTCGGCCTCAGTACGCTTGATGTAAATGAAACCATCAACCGTGTACAAACCTGATCAGGAGAGATTCAGCTTGATTAAAGCGCTATCTCCTTGAAAACATTGAGTTTTTTTACCTCTCAATGCGTTCGATGGGCGCAATTATGTACTCATTTCCCAAAGCTGACAACCCCTTGATTTCAAAAAAAAATCGCTCGGCGCGTCGACCTCCTTTCCCCCGGTTCACTCGCACGGCAGGCGCTTCCATCACCGCCAGAACCGGGCGACACCGCCTCATCGGAAACCGTGAACGTCGATGGAACGACCGCCGTCCCACTGGTTCATTCCTTATGTCGCCTCCGGTTCTATAAGGAAAATCATCATGACCGAACGTCCACCACTGGTTGCGAGCCGGGCTGCGGTACCGAGTCCGTCGCGACCCAATCTCGACACACCTGAACGTGCAGTGTCACTGCTGGCCGGTACGTTGCTGATTGCCAACGGCCTGCGCCAAGGCGGACTCAAGGGTTGGCCGCAAGTATTGTTGGGGGCTTGTGCGGCCTGGCGTGCTTATTCGGGCACCTGCCGGGTGAAGCAGGCGCTGACCCATACGCCGTTCGAACAGGCCTTCGAGCAGGATCGAGGCTGGGACGGGAGTAAGGTGATCTCGCGCAGCGTCACCATAGGCAAGCCCAGGGAGGAAGTCTTCGCGTTCTGCCGCAACCCCGCCAACCTGGGCGCGCTGGTGCCCTGGGTCGATGAGATCGAGCAGACCGGCGAACGCACCTACCGCTGGACGGCTCATGGCCCGAAGGACAGAACCCTGCATTGCGTGCTCGAACAGCAAGAACCCAAGGAGGGTCGCAAACTGCACTGGATTGCCGGACCTGATACGCGCTTCAAACACGATATCCAGATGCATTTCAGCGACGCGCCAAGCGGCCGGGGCACGCAGATCAAAGTCATCGTTGCCTGCAAGACATCTTTCGGGGCAGCCGGGTATGCCTTGGCCGCCGCCATCTCCAAGTTCTCGGACAAGGCCCTGCTGAACCTGCTTCGCGGCATCAAGCAGCAATTGGAAACGGGTGAAGTCACCACCAACAGGATGCGTCCCCAGGGCACGGAAGATTTCCTGTTCATCCACCCGGCAACCGCCCCGTCCACTGCCCCGTCCACAGGAGGAACTGTCTGATGCGCGCATTGACCTGGCAAGGCCCCAACAAACTGCAAGTCGACACAGTCGACGATCCGACCATTCTCAATCCCCGCGACGCCATCGTGCGCGTGATGCTGTCCTCGGTCTGCGGTTCCGACCTGCATCTGCTGGGCGGTTACGTGCCGACCATGCAAGCCGGCGACATTATCGGCCACGAATTCATGGGCGAAGTGGTGGAAACCGGAGCGGCCGTCACGCAGTTCAAGAAAGGTGACCGCGTCGTCACGGTGTCGATTCTCGGTTGCGGCCAGTGCGAGCACTGCCAGCGCTCGGACTTCTCCTGCTGCGACAACTCCAACCCCAACCCCACAGCCACGGACATCGCCTACGGCCAGCCGGCGTGCGGCATCATCGGCTACAGCCACGCCTTCGGTGGTTTCGCGGGCAGCCATGCGACGTACATCCGCGTGCCGTATGCCGACGTGAACCTGTTCACGATTCCCGACGGTGTGAGCGACGAACAGGCGGTGTTTGTCTCCGACGCAGTGCCCACCGGCTACTTCGCCGCCGATAACGCCAATATTCAGCGCGGCGACACGGTGGCAGTCTGGGGCTGTGGCGGGGTCGGTCTGATGGCGATTTCCAGTGCCTACCTACTGGGAGCGGAACGGGTGATCGCCATCGACCGCTTCCCTGATCGCTTGCGCCTGGCGGAAGAAAAAGCGGCTGCCATCACACTCAACTACGAAACCACTGACGTGCATGCTGCCCTGCTGGAACTGACCGGTGGCCGTGGTCCGGATCGCTGCATCGATTGCGTCGGCATGGAAGCCCATGGCACCGAGGTCGATTACTACTACGACAAGACCAAGCAGATGATGCGCCTGCACACCGAGCGCGGAACCGTGCTGCGTCAGTCGATCCGCGCTTGCCGCAAGGGCGGCACGGTGTCGGTGGTCGGGGTGTATGGCGGCCTGCTGGACAAGTTTCCGATGGGAGCGATCGTCAATAAGTCCTTGACCCTGCGCTCGGGCCAGCAGCCTGGGCAACGCTACGTGCCGAGGCTGTTCGAACATATCCGCAAAGGCGAACTCGACCCTTCCTATTTGCTGACACACCCCATGGGGCTGGAGCAATCGGTGCAGGGTTACGAAATGTTCAAGGACAAGCGCGAGAACTGTTTGCGGGCCGTATTCCGGCCCGAGTGATGCGCTACGGCATGGGCCCAGGGGTTGCCGGGCTATCGGTCAGCAGCAAGACATCCGATGCCCGGCAGGGAATATCCCGAGGTATTTTTTCCTTGCCAGGATCGACACTCTGTCGGATAAGACACAGCCTCATCCGCCTTCAAGAGTCAGTCCATGCCCCGCTCCGGTATTTCCCAGGGTTCGAGCGTCCGATTACTGGTTTACCTGTTATTCGCGATCCAGCTGGTGTCCATGGGCGCCATGGAGATGAGCGGGCCGTTCTGGCCCGTTCATCTGCGCCAGTTGACCGCTGATGACGCTGTGTTCAGCTTCGCCAGTACTGCGGTGTATGTCGGCCCGATGCTGGGCATCATTCTGACCAGTGCCTTCTGGGGCCGTATCGGCGATCGCTATGGTCATAAACTGATGATGATCCGGGCATTGGCCGGGTTGTCTCTGACCCAACTGGGTCTGGCGCTGAGCAACGACGTCTGGGTGATCCTGATACTGCGTTTCCTGCAAGGTGCGTTCGCCGGCTATATCGCCCCAGCCCAGGCCTATGGCGTCAGCATCGAAGCGCCGTCGAGACGGGCCAGGCTGTTTGCCATCCTGCAGATATCCACCAACGTCGGCTCATTGATGGGCGCAGTGATCGGTGGACTGATTCTGGACCATGCCTCTTTTTTCTGGATCAACATCGTTGCGTCCGCCCTGTGCGCGCTGTGCACGCTGGTGGCGGCACTGACCTTGCCGAATGTACCGCCGATCAAGAAGGCCCCCGATACCGACCGGCCATCCAGCTCCCTGCCCGTAAAACGGTCCAACCCGGCGATCATTTCGTTGCTGGGTATCATGGGACTTCTGTTGTTGGCGCGGATGCTGCCGCAGACGTCGTTTTCGCTGTACGTAAGCTCGACCTTCGAGGTGAGCAACGCGATGGTCGGGCTCTGCTACGGCTTGCTCGCCCTGGGGTTCATTCTTTGCGCCACGTCTTGGTCGCGTTACTTCGAACACCGCAACGCGACACAAACGCTGCATGCCATCACCCTGATCGTCATGGGGTGCATGGTATTGACGGCCACGGCCGGCCTGACGCGTCAGCCGCTGGTCTTTGCCCTCGCTTATTTCGTCTGGGGCCTGCTGCTGGGCGCCACCACGCCGGTGTTGACGGCGCTCGTGTCCAAGAGCACCGACAACAGCCGCCAGGGCCAGGTGCTGGGGTTGGTGCAGGGTGTGTCGCAGACGGCCTCCATCCTTGGCATTTCCCTGGGCGCGTTGCTCAGCCAGGTCTACGGCCTGCAGTACACCTATCTTTATGTTTGCGTGGCCTATGGTGCTGTCCTGATCCCCCTGGCCCTGCTGCGCCATCGACCGGCCGGGCTGGCTGCGTGCGAAGCACGAACGGATTAGAGTCCGTCCCCCAGCCCGTCCCCCTCTTCGCAAGAGGACCTTGCATGAAGCCGAGCGCCTCCACTACTATTGGGAATAATTCTCACTATCAAAAAAAATATAACCAGTCATGAGCGATCAAGGGTCAGCGGTCAACGATTGTCATCTGCGCACCGTCGCAGACCTCTACAGCGGTCACCATGGCTGGTTGTACAACCGCCTCTATCGAAAACTGGGTAACGCGCTGGACGCTGCGGACCTGGCGCATGACACCTTTATCCGCATTCTCGCCTCGAAGGTGGCGGTCATTGAAGAACCGCGGGCGTACCTGAGCTGCGTAGCGGGCGGCATCCTGGTCAACTGGTTCCAGCGCAAGGCACTGGAGCGCGCTTACCTCAAGGCGCTGGCGTTGCTGCCCGAGCCTGAAGCACCCTCGCCGGAACGACGCCTGCTGGTGCTGGAAACCCTGCATGAAATCGATGCCATGCTCGACAGCCTTCCAGGGCCGGTCAAGCGGGCATTTCTGCTGTCACAGATCAGCGGCCTGAAATACGACGACATCGCCAGTCAACTGGGGGTCTCGCTGATTACGGTCAAGCGCTACATGAAACAGGCCTTCCTGCACTGCCTGATGCTGGTGGATTGAATGCTGCGACGCGATAGCCATACCCTCGATTCACACATCCTCAACGAAGCGGCCGACTGGCTGATGCGCCTGAGCGAAGGCAACGTCAACGATGCCGAACGCCATGCCTGGGAGCGTTGGCGCGCCAGCAGCCCGGCGCACAGCGAGGCCTGGGCACGGGCCGAGTTGTTGCTGAGCAAATTGCAAAGCCTGCCCCCAGCCCTCGCGATGCCTGCGCTGGATCGTCCCGGCAATCCCGAGCGACGGGCCGCCATGGGCAAACTGGCCGCCCTGCTCGCCCTGGCGCCGCTGGCCTGGGGTAGCTGGAAGCTGAACGAGTGGCAACAATGGACTGCCGATTACCGTGCACCGGTGGGTGAGCGCCGCGACCTGACACTCAACGACGGCACCCTTGTCACGTTGAACACCGACACAGCAATCGACGTGTACTTCGATTCACACCAGCGCCTGCTGTTGTTGCGCCGCGGCGAGATACTGATTCAGACCGCGGCGGATCCTTCTCCGGTGCCCCGCCCGTTCAAAGTGCAGACCGAGCAAGGCCGGATGCAGGCCCTCGGCACCCGGTTCAGTGTGCGTGAAGAAACCGGACATACTCGCCTCGCCGTCATGGAAGGCGCGGTGCGCATCGAATTGAAGGGCCTCGAGGAAAAAGTCGTCAGCGCGGGCCAGAGCAGCGGCTTCACCGCGTTTGCCATCGACGCCGTCAAGCCCGTCGATAAATCGGCACTGGCCTGGACCCGTGGCATGTTGATGGCGGACAACATGCGCCTGGCCGACTTCATCGACGAACTGGCCCGCTATCGCAACGGCGTGCTGCGTTGCGATCCGGCCATCGCCAACCTGCGAATCTCCGGCGCCTTCCCCATCAACGACACCCGACGCACCTTGAACATGCTCACCCAGACCTATCCCATCAACGTCACCTCCCGCCTCGGTGACTACTGGCTCATGTTGGCTCCGGCGTGACCCTGAAAAAATAATCACGCGCAGGTGATACTTTTTTCGATCCTGGCTGGCTAGAGAACAAAACCCTCTGAACAGGATCATCGCACCATGCCCGTTGCCCGCCTCCTGCGCTCGGATCGCAAGCTGAATCTGGCGATTCGCAGCGCAATGCTCAGCATTGCCATTTCGACCTCAAGCCCGGTTGTCTGGGCCGCGACGGGCAACACGCTGGACAACGTCGCCAGTCAGTCCTACAGCATTCAACCCGGTCCATTGGGGCCGACGCTGTCGGCATTCGCCGTGCAGGCGGGTATCGCCTTGTCGTTCGAACCTTCGCTGACCCAAGGGCTGACGAGCCCTGGCCTGTCCGGCCAGTTCACTGCGCGCGAAGCGTTTACCCGGCTGCTGGCCGGCAGCGGCCTCGACCTGGTGGCGCGTGAGGATGGCAGCTACACCTTGCAGAAGCGCGGCGCCAACGGCGAGTTGACCCTGTCGGAAACCACCATCAACGCCAGCGAGACCCGCCCGGGGGACCTGCAGCCAGTCTACAGCGGCGGCCAGGTTGCCCGTGGCGGTCGGGTCGGCTTGCTGGGCAACAAGGATCTGATGGACACCCCGTTCAGTGTCAGCAACTACACCTCGACCTTGATGCGGGATCAGCAGGCGGTGACCGCCGCCGATGTACTGGAACGTGACTCTTCGGTGCGCTCCACCGGACAGACCGGGGGCATCGTCGACTCATTCTTCATCCGTGGCTTCCCGGTGGGCGAAGGCAACCTCGGCGAGTTGGCGTTCGACGGTGTGTATGGCGTGGCACCCAACTACCGGATATTCACCGAATATGCCGAGCGCATCGAAGTGATCAAGGGCCCGGCGGCGCTGCTGTATGGCATGTCGCCCAACAGCGGCGTCGGTGGCGTGATCAACATCGTGCCCAAACGTTCGCTGGACGAAGACCTGACCCGCGTCACCGCCAGCTACGCCATGGATACTCAGGCTGGCGGCCACGTCGATGTCAGCCGTCGCTTCGGCGAGGAGCGACGCTTCGGTGTGCGGGTCAACGGCAGTCTCCAGGGCGGCGACACAGCGATCGACAAGCAGTCCCGGGACGTCGGGATCGGTTCGATTTCCCTGGATTACCAGGGGGACAGATTCAGAACCAGCCTGGATCTGATCAGCCAGGAAGAAGAATGGGACGCGCCTTCCCGACCGTTCCAGATCGCCAGTGGCGTCGAGATACCGTCCGCCGCCAATGGACGCAGCAACGTCACCCAGGAATGGGCCAGGTCAAAGACTCGCGACAAATCCGCGCTGCTCAGCGGCGAGTACGATCTGAACGATAACCTGACGGTCTTCGGGCACGCCGGTGGCGGCAAGTCCGATGTGGCCCGGTTGTCGGACCAGACGCCCATGATCCTCAACGACGCGGGGGACACTCGCTCGACACCCGGCTATTACAAATTCGAGGTGGAGCGCTACACCGTGGACGCCGGCGCCCGGGCTCGCTTTGACACCGGTCCGGTCAGCCATAGCGCGACGGTGCAGGTCAGCCGCTATCGCGATGAACTGCGCCGAGGCATTAACTCCGGGGCCCCGGTGTTCTCGAACATCTACCACCCGGTAGAACGCGATAAGCCGTCCATTGCATCGCCGGATGTGGCGAAAGTCTCTGACACCGAACTGTCCGGCGCAGCGTTGGCCGATACGATGTCGATTCTGGATGAACGAGTGCAGGTAACCCTTGGCCTGCGCAAGCAACGCGTCGAATCGCATAACTACAACACCACCACCGGAGCCCGCACCACGCCTTCCTACGATGAAGAAGCCACCACGCCATTGTTCGGCGCAGTGATCAAGCCTTGGGAGCATGTGTCGTTTTACTACAACTACATAGAAGGTCTGAGCAAGGGCGACATCGCGCCAAGCACGGCAAACAACGGCGATCAAATTTTCAAACCCTACATCTCCCGCCAACAGGAAGTCGGGGTCAAGGTCGATTACGGTACCTTCACCTCAACCCTGGCGCTGTTCCAGGTCAAGAAACCCAGTGGTGAACTCATCAACAATACCTTTTCGGTCGAGGGTGAACAGCGCAACCGCGGTATCGAGCTGAACCTGTTCGGCGAAGTCCGCGAAGGCACCCGCCTGTTGGGCGGTGTCACCCTGCTGGACGCTGAGCTGACCAAAAGCGGCACCGCGGCTAATCGTGGCAACAAACCGGTGGGCGTACCGGAAGTGCAGGCCAACCTCTGGGCCGAATGGGACACCCCCTGGGTCCAGGGTGTGACCCTCACGGGCGGCGCGATCTACACCGGCAGCCAATATGTCGACCAGGCCAACAGCCGGGAGCTCGACCCCTGGACCCGTTTCGATGCCGGCGCCCGCTACAGCACCGTGCTCGACGGTCGACCCACGACGTTCCGCGCCACGGTGCAGAATGTCTTCGACCGCGAATACTGGTCCGGCGTCGCTTCCTACGGAGCCTTCTCCCAAGGCGCGCCCCGTACCTTATTGCTCTCGGCCACGGTCGACTTCTGAGTGTTCCCGGTCGCCAACAAGGTTTCGTACATGCTATCCAGTACTCGAACACGCCCGTCGTTCATCGCAGGATGCCTGGGGTCCGTTGCTCTGCTGCTGAGCGGCTTTGCCTATTCCGATACGGCCCCGGACACCGTGCAAAAAACCAACGTGACCGACCTTCAAGGCCGACAGGTCCAGGTCCGCATTCCTGTCCGGCGGGTCATCCTCGGCGAAGGCCGCCAACTGTATCTGGTGGCGGCCCTGGACACCGACAATCCGCTCCGGCGCATCGTCGGTTGGCGCAAGGACATGATCCAGTCCGATCCGGACACCTACGGTGCCTATCTGCGTCACTATCCGGCCATTGCCCAAATCCCGACCTTCGGTGGTTTCGAGGACGGCACGTTCGACATCGAGCAAGCGATCAGCCAGCAACCGGACGTGATCATCCTCAACGTAGAAGCCCAGCACGCGACCGAGGATGCGCGCTACATCGAGAAGCTCGACGCCCTCGGCATCCCCGTGGTGTATGTGGACTTTCGCAACAACCCGATGCAGAACACCGAACCGACCATGCGCCTGTTCGGCCAGTTGTTCGGTGAAGAAGCCCGAGCCGAAGCGTTCATCGCCTTTCGCAATCAGCAGATTCGCCGGGTCACCGATGTGCTGGAGGCCAGGCAGCCGCCCAGGCCCAAGGTGTTCATCGAGCGCATCGGCGGCTATACCGAAGACTGCTGTCTGAGCTTTGGCAATGAGAATTTCGGTCGTTTCGTCGAACTGGCCGGCGGCCGCAACATCGCCAGCGCCATTATTCCCAACACCTTCGGCCAGTTGAACCCGGAACAGGTGATCGTTGCCGACCCGGAGCAAGTCGTGATCACCAGTGCCAACTGGGAAGCCTTCGCCCCCGGTGGACATTGGGTGGGAGTCGGTCCCGGAGCCGATCTGGCCGAGGCCCGGCGCAAACTCCAGTGGTATACCCGACGCCCCGCCTACGCAGGTATCAAGGCCCAGCAGACCCAGGGCTTTCACGCGATCTGGCATCAGTTCTATAACAGCCCCTACCAGTTCATCGCCATCCAACAGTTGGCCAAGTGGCTGCATCCGGATCTGTTCGCCGACCTGGACCCCGATGCGACGTTTCGTGAATTCCATGAACGCTTCCTGCCGTTGCCCTACGAGCCCGGTTACTTCGTCAGCCTCAAACCCGCGCAGGCCCAGCCATGAATGGTCGTGTCGAGGTCTCCCTGGGTACGATCTATCGACAGCAAGTCTGGCGAAAGCGGCTGATGCTGGCGGCGCTGACGGTGTTGCTGCTGTTCAGCGTGTTGCTGGACCTGGCCCTTGGCCCAGCCAGCTACGGCCTGGAAGAAGTACTCACAGCGCTCTTTACACCCGACGCTGCCGCGCCTCAGGTACGCGTGGTGATGTGGGACATCCGCCTGCCGGTGGCCCTGATGGCCGTTGCGGTAGGCGCCGCCCTTTCCCTGGCCGGCGCGCAGATGCAGACGATCCTCAACAACCCGCTGGCGAGTCCCTTCACCCTGGGACTCTCCGCCGCGGCCAGTTTCGGCGCTGCCCTTGGGCTTGCGTTCGGCGTGGCGCTGGTGCCCGTGATCGCTCAATACATGGTGCCGCTCAACGCGTTCTTGATGGCGATGCTCTCGGCTCTGTTGATTCATGTACTGAGCCTTCGCAGAGGCATGACCAGTGAAACCATCGTGCTGCTGGGCATTGCCCTGGTTTTCACCTTCAATGCATTGCTGGCGCTGGTTCAATTCTTCGCGACCGAGCAAGCCGTGGCTGCCGTGGTGTTCTGGACAATGGGCAGCCTGACCAAGGCCACCTGGCCGAAACTGGGTGTGACCTGCCTGGTCATTCTGGTCACGCTTCCCCTGTTCGCTCGCCGTGCCTGGGCCATGACCGCCCTGCGACTGGGGGATGATAAGGCCGCGAGCTTCGGTATCAACGTGCGCAGGCTGCGCTGGCAGACGCTGGTCATGGTCAGCCTGCTGGCGTCCTTTCCCGTGGCCTTTGTCGGCACCATCGGCTTCATCGGCCTGGTGGGCCCCCACATCGCCCGGATGCTGATCGGTGAAGACCAACGGTTTTTCCTGCCGGCCTCGCTGCTGACCGGCGCCCTGATCCTGTCGGCCAGTTCGGTGGTGAGCAAGACCCTGATACCTGGGGCGATCTTTCCCATCGGCGTGGTCACCTCCCTGATCGGCGTGCCGTTTTTCATCTCACTCATCCTTGGCGGGAAGAAGCAGTCATGGTGACCCTTCAATTGGAGCATCTGGGCGCCGGGTATGGCGGCCGATCGATCCTCGACAATGTCAACACGCCCTTGTTTTGCGCCGGAGAAGTGGTCGCCGTCATCGGGCCCAACGCCGCCGGCAAATCCACGCTGTTCAAACGCATCGCCGGTCTTGTCCCGGGACCCGGCCGGGTTCGCCTGGAAGGTTCCATCAAAGGCCAGGCGGGCATCTGCTACATGCCCCAGAACCTCAACGCCAACGCTCGGTTGACGGTCTACGAATCAGTGCTGCTGGCCCGCAAGCAACAGGCTCCCGGCTGGGTCGTGCAAGCGAACGAACTGCAGGTGGTGGATCGCATCCTCGAATCCCTGGGTATCAGCGACCTGTCGTTCCGTAACCTCGGCGAACTCAGCGGCGGTCAGCAACAACTGGTGTCCATTGCCCAGACGCTGGTGCGCGAGCCCGAGGTCCTGCTGATGGACGAGCCCACCAGTGCCCTGGACATGCACCGCCAGGTCCAGGTCCTGACGTTCATGCGCAGCCTCGCCCGTCAGCACGGGATGATCGTGTTCATCGCCCTTCATGACCTGAACCAGGCGCTGCGCTTCGCCGACCAGGTATTGGTCATCGCCCGAGGCACCTTGCAAGGCAGCGGCCCGAGCGAAGAGGTGATTACCGAGCAGATGTTGCGCAACATCTACCGGGTCGAGGCAAGGATCGAACAGTGTTCCAGAGGGGAGCGGCACGTGATTGTCGACAGCGTGGTCTGAGCCACCGGGCCCGAGCGCTCCGGCAGTCGCGGCCCACCGCCATTGCAGGTAACATATCGGCCTTCCCCGCAGCCTCTGCGACCTGCCCAATAAGCTCATTCCATGCCTTTTGAACTCAGCGTCGACCTCACAACCCTCGCCATCCTTGCCATTGTCGCGTTCATTGCCGGCTTCATCGACGCCATCGCCGGGGGCGGTGGCCTGTTGACCACGCCCGCCCTGCTGACCGCCGGACTGCCGCCGCATCTGGTGCTGGGGACCAACAAACTCAGCTCGACGTTCGGCTCGGCCACGGCCAGCTTCACGTTCTACCGACGCAAGCTGTTCCATCCAAGGCAATGGACCCATGCGCTCGTCGGCACATTGGTCGGCGCCCTGACCGGCGCCATCGTCGCCCATTACCTGCCTGCCGAATGGCTGAACAAGATGTTGCCGGTGATCGTCTTCGCCTGCGGCCTGTACCTGTTGTTCGGCGGCACGCCCAAGGCACCGCTGGACAGCGACGCGCCGATCAAGAAAACCTGGCAATCATCCCAAGGCTTCAGCCTGGGCTTCTACGATGGCGTCGCGGGGCCCGGCACTGGCGCGTTCTGGACCGTCAGCAGCCTGCTGCTCTACCCCATCGACCTGGTCAAGGCCAGCGGCGTGGCTCGCAGCATGAACTTCGTCAGCAACATCGCGGCGCTGGCGGTGTTCATCTTTTCCGGGCAAGTGGACTGGATCATTGGCCTGAGCATGGGCCTGTCGGTCATGGTTGGCGCATTCTTCGGGGCTCGCACCGCCATCAGCGGCGGCGCGAAGTTCATCCGGCCGGTGTTCATCACCGTAGTGCTGAGCCTGACCGTGCGCCTAGCCTGGCAGCACTGGTTCAGCGTGGCCTAGACGCCACGCCACGTAAAGGTCGATCAGGTAACGGGCGATCGAACGCGAGGCCGGCAACGGCGGCAGGTCGTGGATGCTGAACCATCGGGCATCCTCGATTTCTTCTTCCTGGCACACGATTTCACCGCCGGCATATTCGGCATGGAAACCCAGCATCATCGAATGAGGGAACGGCCAGCATTGGCTGCCCACGTACTGGATGTTCTTCACCTCGATGCTGACTTCCTCCCGCACCTCCCGGATCAGGCAATCCTCGGCCGACTCGCCCGGCTCGGCAAACCCCGCCAGGGTGCTGTAGATACCGGTGACGAAGCGCGGCGAACGGGCCAGCAGGACCTCATCGCCCCGGGTGATCAGCACGATCATGCTCGGCGACAATCGCGGGTAATGCCGCAGGTCGCAGACGTCGCAATACATTGCCCGCTCCAAGGGAATCTGGACCATGCGCTTGCCGCAACTGCCGCAGAAACGGTGTTCTCTGGCCCAGGTGCCGATCTGCGCCGCATAGCCCAGCACCTTGTAGAGCGTGTGGTCATCCTCCAGCATAAAGGCCCGCAGGCCCTTCCAGTTGCAACCGGGAATATCCAGGGGGCTGTGTAGCTCCAGCAGGTAGACCGGCTCGCCGTCCAGGTGGCCGATGCCGTGCTCGGCGAGCACCGACAGGTCCTGGCGCTTGAGCCATTCGCGCGGAAACAGCGGGCCGTTGTCGTCGAACAAAAAGCCTTCCGGGCTGCGGGCCACGGCCCAGCCGCCCGCCAGATCGGTATCGAGTACTGCGGTGCTCCAGCGTGGAATCATGATGGTCAATCCAGAAATTCGGGTTTCTGTTTGCTCATATGGGCGGCCATGGCCACGCGCAGGTCGGTCGATTGCAACATGGCGGCGTTCCAGGTGGCGACGTATTCCAACCCGTCGTCGATGCGGTGATCGCGCATGTAGCTGATCATTTCCTTGGTGCCGGTCACGGCAATCGGCGACTTGGCGGCGATGTCCCGGGCGATACCCATGACGCCGTCGAGCAGGCTGGCGGTGTCGGCATAGACGCGATTGACCAGGCCGATGCTGCGTGCTTCGTCGGCACCGAACGTACGCCCCGTATAAGCGAGTTCACGCAGCATGCCGTCCCCGATGATCCGGGGCAAGCGTTGCAATGTGCCAACATCGGCCGCCATGCCGATATCGATCTCCTTGATGGAGAACTGGGCATCCTCGGCGGCATAGCGCATGTCGCAGGCGGAGATTAGGTCGATGGCCCCGCCCAGGCAGTAACCCTGGACCGCGGCGAGCACCGGTTTGCGGCAATTGTCCACCGCATTGAACGAGGCTTGCAGTTGCAGGATCTTGCGCCGCAGCACGCGCGCGTTGCGTCCCACATCCTTGCCCAGTTCATTGGCCACGCCGGCCAACATCATCAGGTCGATGCCCGAGGAAAAATGTTTGCCGGCCCCGCTCAATACCACCACCCGCACTTCATCGGTGTCGTCGACCCATTGGAAAATCTCGATGATCTCGCTCCAGAACGCCGCGTTCATCGCATTGATCTTGTCCGGGCGATTGATCTGCACATGGGCGATGTTGTCCGCGAGTTCGACGTTGAACGCTTGGTATTGCGACATGGCAGTGATCCTTTACCGGCTGGGAAGAGGCCTGAACTATAGCAAGGCATTACGACAGGTCGTAGACAGTGCATCGGCCAAAAACGGGACCTGGCCGCCAGGCAACCCAAGGAGAATCTTGTGGCGAGGGGATAAATCACCTCGCCACAAGACCCTGTTCAGATCAGGGTTGTTCCTGTGCCTGTAACTGCCCATCCCAACCCCCACCCAACGCGGCGATCAGTTGCACGCTGGCGATCAGCCGGCTCTGTTGCAGGCTCAGCACACTGCGCTCGTTGCTCAAGGCAGTGGCCTGGACCGTGACCACGTCCAGGTAGGCAATGAGCCCGGCCTTGTACTGGTTCTGGGTCAGGCGCAAGGATTCGCGGGCGGCGTCGAGTGCTTCCTGGCGCACGCGGGCTTCGTCTTCCAGCACCTTGAGTTGGATCATGTAGTTTTCCACCTCGCGGAACCCGTCGAGCACGGTCTGGCGATAGGTGGCGACGGTCTGGTCATAGGCCGCGACGGTGCGGTCGACCTCCGCCGAGCGCTGTCCGCCGTCGAACAGGGTCATCGCCAGTTGCGGGCCCACTGACCAGAAGCGATTCGGCACACTGATCCAGTTATCGTAGGTACTGCTGCTATAGCCCCCGCTCAGGCTCAGCGTCAGGTCCGGGTAATACGCCGCCTTGGCCACGCCGATGTTGGCGTTCGCGGCCATGACCGAGCGCTCGGCCGAGGCAATGTCCGGGCGGCGCTCGAGCAATTGCGACGGCAGCGCCACCGGAATCTGCGGCAACGCCGGGATGTCCCGGGTTTCGGCCAGGTTAAATTCAGCCGGCGGCAAGCCCATCAGCACAGCAATGGCGTTTTCGAATTGGGCACGCTGCCAGATCAAGTCGATCAGGTCGCCCTGGGTGGTTTTGAGCTGATTCTGGGCCTGGGCCACCGCATCCTTGCCCGATACACCGGCACGGTACTGGTTCTCGGTCATTTTCAGCGAACGCTGGTAGTTTTCCAGCGTGGCTTGCAGCAAGCGCTTTTGCTCATCGATCACCCGCAATTGCAGGTAGTTCTGCACCAGTTCCGACTGTTGGCTCAGGCGCATCGCGGCCAGATCAGCGTAACTGGCCTGGGCACTGGCTTCGTTGGCCTCCAGGGTACGGCGCAGCTTGCCCCAGACGTCTGCTTCCCAACTCACCCCGGCCTGGGCGCTGTAGGTATCGCGGATACCGCTGGCCGAGCTGCTCAGGCTCGAACTGCTGCTGCCGGTGCCCTGGCTGGAGCGGTTCTTGCCGACGGTCAGGTCCACCGTCGGGAAGAAGGCACCACGGGCACTGCGCGCCAGGGCCTGGGCCTGGCGGTACTGGGCTTCGGCCTGGGCCACGGTCTGGTTGGAAGTGTTGAGCTTTTCCACCAACTCATTGAGTTGCTTGTCACCGTACAGCTCCCACCAGGCACCACGGGTCAGTGCGTCGCTGGGGTTGGCCTGGCGCCAGCCCTGGGCCTCTTTGTATTGCGCCGGCTCCGCAGCAGCTGGGCGCTGGTAGTCCGGGCCGATGGCGCAGGCGCTGAGCATCGCCACGCACAGCGCCAGGCTCAACGCCCGGGAGCCCCGGGCGGTCGCCAGCGGTGCGACAAGGTTGAAAAGCGAACGGTCGGTCATAGCGGAGTTTCCAGGGCAGCATCGGTACGCACGCCACGCCAGCGGTTGAAACGATGGCGCAGCTTGTCGAGATAGAGGTAAACCACCGGCGTGGTGTAGAGGGTCAGGACTTGGCTGAACACCAGCCCGCCAATAATGGTCAGGCCCAACGGCTGGCGCATTTCCGAGCCCTCGGCGCCGCCGATCAGCAAGGGCAAGGCACCGAGAATCGCCGCCAGGGTGGTCATCAGGATCGGCCGCAAGCGCAGCAGGCAGGCACTGCGAATCGACTCCTGCGGCGCCAGCCCGCCACGCTCCAGTTGCAGCGCCAGGTCGATCATCAGGATCGCGTTCTTCTTCACCACGCCAATCAACAGGAACAACCCCAACAGGGAAATCAGGCTGAACTCCTCGCCCAGCACATAGATCGAGAGCAGTGCACCGACACCGGCCGACGGCAAGGTGGACAGGATCGTCAGCGGATGAATGTAGCTCTCGTACAGCACCCCCAGCACCAGGTACACCGCCAGCAGCGCTCCAAGGATCATGAGCGGCTGGCCCTTCTGGGTGGCCGCGAACGCATCGGCGGTACCGGCCATCTTCGCGATGACGTCTTCCGGCATGCCGAGCCTGGCGATGGCCCGTTCGATGGCCGCCGTGCCCTGCTCCACCGTCACGCCTTCGGCCATGTCGAAGGAAATCCCCTCGGACGCGAACTGGCCCTCATGGCTGACCCGATCGTCTTCCAGACTGTTCTCATAATGGGCAATGGTCGACAGGGGCACCCGTGCGCCATCGGCGGTGATCACCTGGACCTGCTCGAGAGTGTTCGGGTCCTGGGCATACTTGGGATTGACCTCCATCACCACCTGATACTGGTTCAGGCTGTCGTAGATGGTGGAAATCTGCCGCTGGCTGTAGGCGTTGTTCAGCACGGTGGTAACCATTGCCATGTCGATGCCCAGGCGCTTGGCCTGGTCACGATCCACCACCAGCGTCACCTGCTGGGCACCGCCGCCGTCCCGGGCATCGATGGCGGTCAGTTCCGGCAAGGCCCTGAACGCCGCCACGACCTTGGGATACCACTCGCGCAGAGACGCCAGGTCGGCGCTTTGCAGGATGTAGGAATATTGCGAAGTCGTCTGTTCGCGGCCGCCACCGAACTGCAAATCCTGATCGGCCATCAGCATCAACTGGGCACCAGGGACCTTGGGCATTTCCTTGCGCAGGCGCTCGATGACTTTCTGGGCAGAAATAGACCGCTCCTTGATCGGTTTCAGACGCACCAGCATGAAGGCGTTGTTAGTGCCGTTGTTGCCGCCGATGAAGCCGGCCACGCTCTGCACCGCGTCGTCCTTGAGCACAGCGCGCCGGAAGACTTCCATCTTCGGCTGCATCACGCTGAACGACAGCCCGTCGTCACCACGCACGAAACCGATCAATTGGCCAGTGTCCTGCTGCGGCATGAAGGTCTTCGGTACCACCACGTACAGTGCGATGTTCACGCCGACGGTCACCAACAGACTCAGCAACGTCAGGCGACGATGGCGCAGTACCCAGTCCAGGCTGGTGGCATAGCCGCTGACCATCCAGTCGTTGAGACGCCGGCTGGTGCGTTGCAAGCGGTTTTCCTGCCCTGGCTCATGGGGCTTGAGCCAGCGGGCACAAAGCATCGGCGTAAGAGTCAGGGAGACCACCAGCGAGACTACGATGGCCGCCGCCAGGGTGATGGAAAACTCCCGGAACAGGCTCTCGACGATACCGCCCATGAACAGGATCGACAGGAACACCGCCACCAGCGAGGCATTCATCGACAACAGGGTGAAACCCACTTCTTTCGCGCCGAGGTACGCCGCCAGCATGGGCGGCACCCCTTCGTCGATGTGCCGGGAGATGTTCTCCAGTACGACGATGGCGTCGTCCACCACCAGGCCGGTGGCAAGTATCAGCGCCATCAACGACAGGTTGTTCAGCGAGAAGCCGTAGAGGTACATCACCGCGAAGGTGCCCACCAGCGACACCGGCACCGCCAGGGTCGGGATCAGCGAGGCGCGAAAGTTGCCGAGAAACAGGAACACCACCAGCACCACCAGGGCCACGGCGATCAGCAGGGTCATCTCCGCTTCGTGCAAGGTGGCCTTGATCACTGGAGAACGATCCATGGCCAGGTTCAGCTTGACGCTGGCCGGCAATACGGCCTGCAACGCCGGCAGTTGCGCCTTGATCTCGTTGACCGTCTCGATGATGTTGGCCCCCGCCTGGCGGTTGATCACCAACAGCACGGCGGCATCGTTATTGAAGAAGCCGCTGTTGTAGCGGTCCTCGACACCGTCAGTGACTTTCGCCACGTCCTTGAGCCTCAACACCGAGCCGTCCTGGTAACGGATGACCAGGGTTTCGTAGTCCTTGGCCTTTTCCAGCTGGTCGTTGGCCTGGATCTGCCACATGCGCTGATCATCTTCGACCGACCCTTTGGGCCTGCGCACATTGCTGTCGGCGATGGCCTTGCGCACGTCGTCCAGTGCCACGCCGTACTGGTTGAGCAACTGCGGCTCCAGTTCGATCCGCACCGCCGGCAGGGAACTGCCACCGATCTGCACCTCTCCGACCCCCGACACCTGGGACAGGCTCTGGGACAGGATGGTGGACGCCAGGTCGTAGAGTTGGCCCTTCTCCAGGACATCGGATGTCAGCGACAGCACCATGACCGGCGCCTGGGACGGGTTGACCTTCTTGTAGGTCGGCATACTGCGCATGCCGCTGGGCAGCAGGTTGCGCGAGGCATTGATCGCCGCTTGAACTTCCCTGGCCGCACCGTTGATATCGCGGTCCAGGTCGAATTGCAGGATCACCCGGGTGGAACCCTGGCTGGAGCGGCTGCTCATGGTATTGACCCCGGCGATGGCGCCGAAGGATCGTTCAAGCGGCGTTGCCACTGTCGAAGCCATCACCTCCGGACTGGCACCCGGCAAGTTGGCCTGGACCACAATCACCGGGAAATCCATCTGCGGCAATGGCGAAACCGGTAGCAGGCCGAAACTCATGCCGCCGAGCAGCATGATCGCCAGACTCAGGAGCATGGTCGCCACCGGACGGCGGATGAAGGGCCCGGAGAGGTTCATGGGCGATAGCTCCAAGCGGCATGCGGCAAGCGGCAAGCTAAAAGCGAGCGCTGTACCTGCTCTTCTCTTGAAGTTTGTAGCTCACCGCTTGAAGCTGCGCTCGCCGCCGTCATACCGCCACCTCTTTTACGTCAGGCTTGGCGAATCTGCGTCCCAACCGATCAAAGGCCAGGTAGATAACAGGCGTCGTGAAGAGCGTCAGCACCTGGCTGACCAACAGCCCCCCCACCATCACCAGGCCCAGGGGCTGGCGCAACTCCGCGCCGGAGCCGGTGGCGAGCATCAGCGGCACCGCGCCGAACAGGGCCGCCAGGGTCGTCATCAGGATCGGCCGGAAGCGCAGCAACGCGGCCTGGTAGATGGCTGTCTGCGGGTCCACGCCCTGGTTGCGCTCCGCGTCGAGGGCAAAGTCGATCATCATGATCGCGTTCTTCTTGACGATGCCAATCAGCAGGATGATGCCGATGATCGCGATCATGCCCAGGTCATTACCGCTGAGGATCAACGCCAGCAAGGCACCGATGGCCGCCGACGGCAAGGTGGAAAGAATCGTGATCGGGTGGATGTAGCTCTCATAGAGCACGCCCAGCACAATGTACATGGTCACCACCGCCGCCAGGATCAGCAGCAAGGTGCTCGACAGCGACGCCTGGAACGCCTGGGCCGCGCCCTGGAACTGGGTCTGTACGCCCACCGGCATGCCGATGTCCTGCTGGACCTTTTCGATCACGTCCACGGCATGCCCCAGGGCCACGCCCGGGGCGAGGTTGAACGACATCATCACCGCCGGAAACTGGCCGATGTGGGCAATCGCCAACTGCGCCTGACGCTCCTCGACCCGTGCCAGGCTCGACAGGCGCACCTGTCCACCCTCCGTGGTCTTGACGTGGATCTGGTCCAGCGCCTGTGGCCCGATCCGCTCCCCTGCCTGGGCCTGCAAGACCACGCGGTACTGGCTGGCCTGGGTGTAGATGGTGGAAATCTGCCGCTGGCCGAATGCGTCATACAGGGCATCGGTGATATTCGACACCGACACCCCCAGGCGCGAGGCGGCGTCGCGGTCGATCACCAGATAGACCTGCAAACCCTTGTCCTGCAAATCGCTGGTGACATCGGTCAGCTCCGGCTGGCCGGCCAGGGCCTCTGCGAGCCGACCGCTCCAGAGGGTGAGCAGTTCGGCGTCCGGCGACGACAGGCTGAACTGGTACTGGGTACGACTGACCCGGTCTTCGATGGTCAGGTCCTGCACCGGTTGCATGAACAGGCGAATACCCACCAGGTGATCCAGTTGCGGCTGCAGGCGGGCAATGATCTGGCTGGCGCTGTCGTCCCGTTCGCTGTGGGGCTTGAGGTTGATCAGCATGCGACCGCTGTTGAGCGTGGCGTTGTCACCGTCCACGCCAATGTACGAGGACAGGCTCTGCACTGCCGGATCGGCGAGGATGACTTTTGCCAGTTGCTGCTGGCGCTCGCTCATGGCAGCAAAGGAAATCGACTGCGGCGCCTCGGAAATGCCCTGGATCACGCCGGTATCCTGCACCGGGAAGAAACCCTTGGGCACGACCAGGTACAGCACCACCGTCAAGACGAGACTGCCCACCGCCACCAGCAGGGTCAGGGGCTGATGCTTGAGGACCCACTGCAACTTGCGGCCATAGGCGGCGATCAGCCAGTCGATCCAGGCACCACTGGCTCGATAGAAACGGCCCTGTTGTTGCTCCTTGGGCTCACGCTTGAGCAAGCGTGCACACATCATCGGCGTGAGGGTCAGGGACACCACCAGGGAAATCAGGATCGCCACCGCCAGGGTGATGGCGAACTCCCGGAACAACCGCCCCACCACGTCGGCCATGAACAGCAGCGGGATCAGCACCGCGATCAGCGACAGCGTCAGGGACACCAGGGTGAAACCGATTTGCTTCGCGCCCTTGAGCGCAGCCTGCAAGGGACTGTCGCCCTCTTCGATGTAGCGGGCGATGTTCTCCAGCATGACGATGGCATCGTCCACCACGAAACCGGTGGCGATGGTCAGGGCCATCAGCGTCAGGTTGTTGATGGAGAATCCGGCCAGGTACATCACCCCGAAAGTACCGATCAGCGACAGCGGCACGGCCACGGATGGGATGATGGTCGCGCTGAAACGGCGCAGGAACAGGAACGTCACCATGACCACCAGGGCGATGGCAATCAGCAACTCATGCTGTACGTCGGTGACCGAGGCGCGGATGGTCTGGGTGCGGTCGGTCAGCACGGTGACGTCCAGCCCGGCCGGCAGGTTGTCGGTGATGCTGGGCAACAGGGCCTTGATCCGGTCCACCACTTCGATGACGTTGGCCCCCGGCTGGCGCTGGATGTTCAGCAACACCGCCTGGTTTTCGTTGGCCCAGGCGGCAAGGCGCTCGTTTTCGGCACCGTCGACGATCTGTGCCACGTCCTTGAGCCGCAACGGCGCCCCGTTGGCGTAGGCCAGGATCAGTTCGGCGTAGTCCTTGGGCGAGGTCAACTGGTCATTGGCATCGAGCATCGAAACCCGCGTCGGCCCGTCGAAGTTGCCCTTGGGCTGATTGACGTTGGAGGCACCGATCAGGGTGCGCACATCCGCCAGGTTCAGGCCGTTGGCCGCCAGGGCTTCGGGATTGACCTTGATCCGCACGGCCTGGCGCTGGCCACCGGCGATGGTGACCATGCCCACGCCGTTGATCTGGGCGATCTTCTGCGCCATGCGCGTGTCCACCAGGTCATTGAGCTTGGGCAGCAGCATGGTCTTGGAGGTAATCGCCAGGGTCAGCACCGGGGTATCCGCCGGGTTGACCTTGTTGTACACCGGCGGTGCCGGCAGATCGTCGGGCAGCAGGTTGGTTGCCGCGTTGATCGCCGCCTGGACCTGCTGCTCGGCGACGTCCATGTTGGTCTCGAGGTTGAAGCGCAGGGTAATCACCGATGCACCACCGGAGCTGGTGGAAGCCATCTGCGTCAGGCCCGGCATCTGCCCGAACTGACGCTCCAGAGGCGCGGTCACGGCGCTGGTCATCACGTCGGGGCTGGCGCCCGGGTACAGGGTCATCACCCGGATGGTCGGATAATCGACCTGGGGCAATGCCGACACCGGCAGCAGTCGATAGGCGATCAGGCCGGCCAGGACGATGGCCAGCATGCTCAGGGTAGTGGCGACAGGACGAAGGATGAACAGCCGCGAAAGGTTCATGCGGCGCCCTTTTTCGCCTTGTCGGCGGCCGCCGGCTCAGCCGGGGCTGCGGCAGGCTTGCCCTGCAGGTGCTCGGTCGGCGTGGTCGGCACGTCCTGGCTGTCGTTGACCACCTCCACTTCGCTGCCCTCCTTCAGACGGTCAGTGCCTTCGAGCACCACCCGGTCGCCGGCGGCCAGCCCCTCGGTCACCACAGTGTTCTCACCGTCGCTGGGGCCGGTCTTCAACGGTTTGATGGTGACTTTCCTATCGCCATCCAAGGCATAGACGAAGGTGCCATTGGTGCCGAATTGAATGGCCGCGGTCGGCGCCAGGACCACGCCCTTGAGGGTGTCGGCCAACAGGCGGACGTTGACGAACTGGTTGGGAAACAGCGATTGCTCGCGGTTATCGTAGCGGGCCTTGAATTTCAGGGTGCCGGTAGTGATGTCGATCTGGTTGTCCAGGCTCTGCAGCACGCCGCTGGCCTGGAGCTTCGTATCGCCACGGTCCCAGGCCTCGACAGGCAGCTTCGCCCCGCCGCGGTAACGGGCGAGCACGGTATCGAGACTGTTTTCCGGCAGGGTGAAGACAACGCTGATGGGTTGAGTCTGGGTAATGACCGCCAGGGCTGTGGTGTCGTTGGCCGCCACCAGGTTGCCGACGTCCAGCTGCCGCAGGCCGACGCGGCCGGAAATCGGTGCGCGGATCCTGGTGAATTCAAGGTTGAGCCTGGCGTCGTTGACCGCGGCCTGATTGGTCTTGACAGTGCCCTGGTATTGGCCCACCAACGCGGCGGCGGTATCCAGCGTCTGCTTGGCGATGCTGTCTTCGGCATACAGCCCGCGATAGCGTTCGAGATCGACCAGGGCGTTCTTCAACTGTGCCTGGTTCTGCAACAGCGTGCCTTCGGCCTGGAGCAAGGCATTCTGGTACGGACGCGGATCGATTTCGGCCAGCAGGTCCCCGGCTTTGACCATCTGCCCTTCTTCAAAGGCGATCCTGACCAGTTCACCGCCCACCCGGCTGCGCACGTTGATGGTATTGAGGGCCGTGACCGTGCCCAGCGCCTTGTAGTACAGCGGGAAGTCACCCGTGACTGCCGGCGCCACCCGGACCGGCACCGGCCCCGTGGCCCCTCCGAAGCCAGGACGCATGCTGCCTGAACGCCCCGCGTTCCCCTGCGCGGCTTTCTGCCCCGCCCCTTGTTTGGGATCCGTGCCGGCGGGCCAGAATTTCCAGGCCAGCACCGCCACGACCAATACGATGAACAGGCTGAGCAGCCAGCGGCGGGAATTGCGGGGAGCAGAGGATTGCATGGAATGATCGACCATTGGACGCGTGGGCTTCTTTTACAGGAGGCTGAACGATAAGCACTGGCAGGGATTTAGCAAAGCGCCTTTACCGGCAATTTACCTTGGGTTTACGTATCGCTTTGTGACGCCAAACTCTTGAAGTACAAATGAAAACGGCCTGGACATGGCCAGGCCGTCAACAATTGTAATAAATACCTTACTTCAGGACAGCCAGCGCAGCGTCGTAGTTGGGCTCTTCGGCGATTTCCTTGACCAGTTCGCTGTGCAGCACCGTGTCATTTTCGTCCAGCACCACCACGGCGCGGGCCGTCAGGCCTTTCAGCGGGCCGTCGGCAATGGCCACACCGTAGTTCTGGATGAATTCAGCACCGCGCAGGGTGGACAGGTTCTGAACGTTCTCCAGGCCTTCGGCGCCGCAGAAACGCGCCTGGGCGAACGGCAGGTCGGCGGAGATGCACAGCACGACGGTGTTGTTCAGCTCGTTGGCCTGGGCATTGAACTTGCGCACGGAGGTGGCGCAGGTCGGCGTGTCGACACTCGGAAAGATGTTCAGCACTTTGCGCTTGCCGGCGAAATCCTTGAGGGAGACGTCGGACAGATTGCCGGCAACCAGGGAAAAGGCTGGCGCCTTGGAACCGGCTTGTGGCAGTTGGCCGTTGACCTGGACCGGGTTGCCTTTGAGGGTGACTTGAGCCATGAACGGTTTCCTTCTGACGGGTTTGAAAATGGTGAGGCCGGAGTTAACCACGAATCGGGCGCCGGACCTATGGCTGGACATGAAAAGTCATGATCCGCCTGCCCTCGTGGGAGCAAGGCTTCACTCCTCCAAGGAAATTATTTCGCCTTGAGCTTGAGGAATGACTGGTGCAAATCCGAAGCCCATCCGTCAATGACCCCTTTGACATCATCGGGTTTCATCACCTGGGATTCGTTGGACAACGGCTTGCCCGTCCCCTTGCGCACCACTTGGGCCACCACCGCATTGTTGCCTCCGTCAAGAAACACCGCTTCGGTACCCAGGGTGGTTTCCTGATCGCGAATGCCGCTGGCGGTACTGACCGCAGCCGCCACCAACGCAATCGGCACCACCTCGTACGGTTTCAGACCTTCAGTCTTGCTGCTGACTGCGGTGATGGCCGCACGCATCACCAGCACGCCAGGACCCGGACTGGTTGCCAACGGCAGGGATTTTGCTGCTTCGCGCATGAGCGCCTGATCGTAATAACCCGTGATGCCGGACAAGGTTGCCTGGGGGATCTTCACGGTGGGCTGCGGCTTGGGATACAGCTGCGTCGGTTCGATGTAGATCCGGGTGTACTTGTCAGGGTCGATCTTCGGATCGATCCACCGCATCACCACGGCGCCCGACGGTGATTTCTCCTCCTTGAGTCGGCTGTAGTCGCCCAGGAATCCGGAGTATTCCTCAGGCTGGGTGACTTTGCTCGAACACCCCGCCAAAGCGAGCGTGGCGATGCAAACAGAGCCAATCATTGACGCGAACTTCATGTCTTCACTCCTGTAAGCCACACGAGACGGGGCCGGAACTACAGGTATAGCCAAAGGGCAGGTTTTTGCCTGTTTGCCAAATCGGAAAACCTTTCTGGCATGGCGGGGCCGCTACCGGCAAATCCGATGAATGGAAGCTCTTATGCCTGGGTTTTCCATCCCACCTGTCAGGAATGACAGTAGTCAAAGTCGCACGTGGAAGGTTTCATGAAATGACCGCCGGGACGGTAGACCGCCGATGCCTGACAACCGGAGAACGCGACATGACCAGTCAGCCCCTAGACAGTGAAATAGTGCAGATCGACCCCGTCATCATCCTGGGCATGGTGTCGGTTGAACACCCTGCGGCCCCCCACGGCGGTGTCCCGCTTCGTTTGCTCATCAATGGATCGTTACCCCTTCTGGTGGAGCCCTGGACCCCGCAGGCGCCCTTTGATGACGCCCGCATATTGTTGGGCACTTCCGATATCCCCGTCTTGAACAAGACCATCCTGCCGGGCGAAGAAAATAAGTCGTTCACCCTGAACCTGCCGGGTGCCCTGCTGAGCAACGGCATCAACCAGATTCGCCTGAGCGTGCTGCGTGTGGGTCAGTCAATTCCCGAGACTTCACAGCCATTGAACATACTCTTCCACCGGCCACAACCGGGAGGCGAAGTCTCTACCCCAGGCGACAATCCCAACCTCACCCTCGGCCTGCCTGCCGATGTCATTGCCAACGGCGTGGATGCGGCGGCGGCCAACCAAGGGGTGATACTGACCGTTCGCTATCCGTACATGAGGGACAAAGATGTCATCACACTGGATCGTGACAGCCAGGAAATGCCGCGCCCCGTAAGCGCTGCCGAAGCCGCGGCCGGTAGTGTGGACATCATTCTGAGGACGGCCGACTTCTGGCAAGACAATCCCAGATTCGCCTTGCGGTACAGGGTCGCTGACTTGTTGGGCAACTCCAGCGGCCCACAGGCGATATGGTCGAGAACCACCTACATCGATGTACATATCCGCCAACCGACACTCGACCTCACCAAACCCCGGGTACTGGAGGCCAGGGAACTCAATGGCCAGCGTCTGAACTTCGAAAACGATTTCTACGAGGCTCAATTCGCCAACGTCGAGGTGAATTACATCGGGTCGGCGCCGGGGCAAACCGTAAAACTGTATTGGCTGGGACGCAGCTCGACGTGGGGCAGTGAGCCCCAGACCGTTTCGGTCGCAGGACAAACCTTGAGATTCCAGGTGCCCCGAAACGAGGTGGTGGACTGCATCGGCACCGGGGCGGAGGTCAGCTACACCGTCCGCCTGCCCGGCACCAGCACGGACATTCCGTCGAAGGATCTGGACCTGACCGTTACACCACAAAAATACACGCTACGGGAACCGACCCTGGACAGCAGCAAGACCAATCTAAGGGCTTACCATCCTGCCCTGTTCACTGCGCACAAGGCCCGGATAGCCCTGTTTGGGGTGACGACCCGCTACGGCGAGGAAATCCCAATGACCGCCGGGACCACCCAGACCGACTTGGCCGTCCCCCCCGCCTGGATAGCGGAAAACCGGGGCAAACCCATCATGATCAACTGGACACTCAGGGAAACCGGCACCAACGCGCCGATTATCTTTTCCTGGTTTCTGAGACTGATTGCCTGACCCGTCTTTTCCACCGGGCCACAGCTCTGATCCACACCTGGCGCGGCTTTTCTAAAAGTAGGAGGATGTATCGTGCGTGATTTAATGGGCGCTCTGTTAATGACGTTGATGGTCGGTTGCGCCCAGGTCACGACAGCGCCGCCTTCTCCCATCACGATCAATGGGGTTCAGGTACTCGACGGTCCGGCCACCGCCGAATCCCTGACGACGCTTTATCACCGGAAATTTCCCAACTGCAACACCTCCGACTCGCAACCCGCATTCCTTTGTTCGGGCGTCACCTTGAGGGTGACGATCAAGGACCCCGCAGAGCAATACAAAGTCTGGGATCCCAGCCCGACCTCAATAGCCAACGGCGGAGTGTCATTCTCCTATCTACGCGCCGACGCCAATTTCGGTAGGCTGGCATGGGGGCATGGCAACGGCTATATCCTCTATCCCATTTTCGGAGCACCACAGGACAAGATTGACTTGGACTATCTGTGCTCATTTCCGATGGATGCCTGGTCCTGGAATCGAACGACGCCTTGCGGACACTCCGTCGACTACCCCGCGCTAAGCCGCCCCTGCCACCTGGCCGGCGTGACCACCGCGCAACAATGGTTGGGCGTGTGGACGATGCCAGGGGGCAACGAATACCTGCGGCAATGCGGATTCGATGTCCAAGATGACCGTAATCACCTGGCTGGCCCTGCGTTCTACCAATCGGTACTGGGCAAGGTTCTGGTAGGGGCGCGTGGATTCGCGGAGCATAACGAAATCATTATCAAGACCTGGACGCCAGGACGGCCGAACACGTTTCCCCTCATGGCGTTTTTCTTTATTGCGGGCGGCACCAACGAGGGGTTGGCCGATGCTCGATACAACCAGCGCGATTTCTATAACTCCACCAATCCGAAAATCATAGTACCGATCATTCGTTTGACACCCGCTAACACTGCCGCCGGAAGCGCCACGTTTACCTATGTGGCGGCCGATCAAGCGGTGGCGCAATGACGTGCTTGTTGTTTCAACCTATGGGCAAAGCGTTGCGACGGTTGATATTGGGATCAGCGGGCCCGCTGTTGATCGGTTTGATGATCGGTTGCACGCAGCTTACGACTAAACCGCCTGAGATCATGCATATCAACGGTACTGACATACTGGATGGACCGGGGACCGCTGCTTACTTGACGACGCTTTACAATCGCAAATTCCCCAACTGCAATCGAGTCGACTCTCAACCTGCATTCCTTTGTTCGGGCATTACCCACAGGCTCACGGTAAAAGACCCCGCTAACCTTTACAAAGTCTGGGATCCCAGCCCTATCTCAGAATCCAATGGTGGGGTGTCTTTTTCCTATATGCGGGCGGATACCAACTTCAGTGCTTTTGGCGGCAATTACCAGAACGGCTATATCATCTATCCATTTCTCGAGGCGCCTGCGGGCAAGATTCAGTTGTTTTATATGTGCTCCTATCCGATGGACGGATGGACCCAAAGCCGGATTCAGGTTTGTGGTCCTCATGCCGATTACCCCAACCATAGTCATCTGTGCCAATACCATAACGTGACCATAGCCGAGCAATGGGTCTATGTTTGGACATACCCAAATCCGAGTGCCGAACTTCATCGCCAGCAATGCGGGTTCGACGTCTCCGACGACCGCAATACTTTAGCCGCGCCGGCATTCCATGAATCCTTGCGAGCCAGGGCCCTGTTGGCTGCGGTCCATCCAAGCTATGCGGCCCAGGTTTTCAGCGAGCATAACGAAATCATCATCAAGACGTGGGCGCGAGGACAGCCCAACAATCTTCCAATCCTGGCGTTCTTTTATGTCGCGGGATATCCCCTTGGTTTGGCCGAGGCCCAATATAACCAACGTGACTTCTACAACTCGACCAACCCAAAAATCCTGCTACCGATCATTCGCCTGACACCCGCAGCCAGCCTCAGCCAGAGCGCCTCTTTCGCCTATGTCACGACCGATCAAGCGGTGAGGCCCTGAATACCGCCCCTTAGCATCGACTCCGGGAGCCAGTACCAACCACAGCCGATCCAGGCACCATTACACCTGCCACCAAGATGAGCGCAACAGTTGATCTTGCGCTGGCATCCGTTCATCGACGAATAGAGACTCCAGGCAGGCCTGCCTTGTCGGTACAGGCCATTGTCTGAGGATTGACGAATGCGCACCATTGGCTTGATTGGCGGCATGAGCTGGGAATCCAGCGCCGAATACTATCGCCTGATCAACCAAGAGGTTCGAGACCGACTCGGGCCGTTGCGCTCGGCGCAGTTATTGATGCACAGCGTTGATTTCGGCCCGGTGGAACAGGCCCAGCATGCCGGGCGCTGGGACGACGCCGCCGCGATTCTTGTGGATGCCGCCCGCCGCCTGGAGGCTGGCGGCGCCGAGTGCGTGGTGCTGTGTACCAACACCATGCACAAGGTGGCGGCGCAGATCGAAGCAGCCATTTCGATTCCGTTCCTGCACATTGCCGAACCCACGGGCCAGGCTGCCCTTGAGGCGGGCACCGTGACGGTCGGACTGTTGGGCACCGCCTTCACCATGGAACAGGACTTTCTCAAGGACCGACTGGGCGCACAGGGTTTGAACGTCCTGATACCCGACACCCAGGAGCGCCAGGCGGTGCATCGCATCATCTATGACGAGCTCTGCGTGGGCGTGATCAGTCCGGCATCGCGCCAGGTCTACCAACGCGTCATCGACTCCCTGGCCGAACGCGGCGCACAGGCAATCATCCTGGGTTGCACGGAAATCGGCCTGCTGATCAAACCCGAACACAGCCCCCTGCCCCTGCTGGATACCACCCACCTGCATGCCCGTGCGGCGGTGGCGTTTGCGCTGGGGGATTGACCGACGCTTTTTACTCCAGGGCTCGCACATAACAACCGCGCTCCGCCAGCAGCGCCGCGAACCATTGTGTAGGCTTGTTCGCGATAGCGGCGGCTCATCCAGCATCACCGGCTCAGGCAGACCGCTATCGCGAGCAGGGCTCGCTCCCACAGGGAACTGCGGTCCGTCAGGTGCACCGTGAACCACTGTGGGAGCCCAGCTTGCTGACGATGACTGCGGCTCATCCAGCATCACCGGCTCAGGCAGACCGCTATCGCGAGCAGGCTCGCTCCCACAGGGAACTGCGGTCCGTCAGGTGTACCCCGAACCACTGTGGGAGCCCAGCTTGCTGGCGATGACTGCGGCTCATCCAGCATCACCGGCTCAGGCAGGCCGCTATCGCGAGCAGGCTCGGTCCCACAGGGAACTGCGGTCCGTCAGGTGCACCGTGAACCACTGTGGGAGCGAGCCTGCTCGCGATGACGGCGGCACATTCAACATCGCTATGCCTGGAACCAGTCCCCACGCTCGTCCAGTGTGTGGCGGATCAGCTCGACGAGCATCTGCACCTGTGGGACATGCCTGGGCTGGGTGTCGACGGCCATCCACAAGTGGCGTTGCATCGGCACGTCGAATAGCCCCGGCAAAGCGATCAAGCCACGGTCGAAGTGGCTCATGTATTGGGGTAGCAAGCCGATGCAGGCGCTGCAACGGATCATCTCCAGCATCAGTTCGTAGGACTGCACTTGCACCACGCCAGCACGGCGTTGCTCGATCAGGGCGTTCCAGGGGGTGAAGCTGTCCACCTGCCGGTCCGCCTGCCATTGCACCAGCATATAGTCGTTCAGGTCGCCCAGGCAGCCAGGCCGGGTGATGGGCCTTGAATAGCGTTTGGCGATATGGGGCAGATAGTCCAGGCGCGCCAGCCGTTTCGCTGGTTGCGTGGGGAAACTTGGCCCTGCCACCGAACCGAGCGGATCACTCAACCACAGCACAAGGTCGGCACTGACGGATTGCAGCGCCATTTCGCTGTCCAGCGTGATGATCTGCAGGCGCACACTGGCATTGCGGCGTAATAACGCGATCAGGTCACGCCCCAGGATGTCATGCAGGATCGACTCGGCCACGGCCAGGCGGATCAGTGGCTGGTCGAGCATGGGTTGCGGGCCGCCGTCGGCCAGTGCGATCAGCCGCGACTGCAACTGGCGCCCCTCACGACTGAGGGTCAAGGCGCTCCCCTGGAAACTGAACAACGAACGTTCCAGCCGTGCTTCCAGCTGCGCCAGTTGCTTGCGCAGCCAGGTCGTCTTGACGTTGAGGCTGCGGGCTGCCTGCATGAAGCAGCCGCAACGGGCACTGACCAGAAAGCACTGCGCCACTTGGGGTTCGATGTCCACGGCCAGCGCCAGCCAGGGTTCGGGGGCACGCAACGGTGCACGGTATGGAATGGCGGCCTGGCGTCCTGCGGGCTCGATGAAGGTCATGGGTGACTCCCTGTCGGTTGTACAGATAAGCGGGGAACGCGTGAGACTCCAGCCAGCACATTCCCTCGCCACGGGCAGAAGCTGGCCTAATGAGTCTCCTCCAATACCTTGCTCAACTGCGCCCCATCGATGCTCAGGGTCGCCGTATCGAGCATGCCATCCAGGTAGGCCTTGGCAATCTGCTCCTGACGCTGGGCACGCAGGGCCTGGGTCAGTTGAGCGCGCACTTCGTCCAGGGTGGCTTCCCGGGCCGGTTGCTGCTCGGTGAGTTTGATCACATGGAACCCCGCCGCGCTCTGCACCGGTTCCGAAACGGCGCCTGGTTTCAAACGCGCCACCGTCTCACGCACTTGCGGCACGAATTGCTGCAGCGGTTGCATGCCGCTGTCCCCGCCCCGCTCGGCACTGGCACGATCCTGGGAAAAACGACTCGCCAACGCCGCGAATTCTCCCGGTGATGCCTGGGCTTTGCGGCTCAGTTCGACCGCTTGCCGGCGCACCGCTTCCACCGTTTGCGGCTCAGTGGCCGCCAGGAATATCTGGCTGACCCGATACAACGTCGGCGTCGTCCAGTTGGCTTTCCCGGCCTCGTAGGCCTGCTTCAGTTCCTCTTCGCTGGGATACCCAGCCGGCACCTGACTGACCGACTGCAAGTAATCCCGGAACACAATCTGCTCGGTCGCCGCCCGGGTCTGGCGCTCCACGTCCGGTCGCTGTCGCCAGCCTTGGGCATCGGCCTGCTCCAGCACAGCTTTCTCCGCCAGTCGCGCCCGGATCCAGCCTTCCAGTGCCGCCCGGTTGCCACGCAGCTGTTGCCGCACGTCTGGCGTCATCGCCTTGAACAACGCCTTCAACTCATCAGGACTGACAGTTTGACTGCCCAATCGCGCCAGGCTTGGCGATTCGACCGAGACCCCATTGGCGGTCTGCACGGCAGCCACCGGATCGTTTCCTGGTCGCAGGCCCAGGACCACTGCCACGACCAGCAGACCTGCCGCCGCTGCGCTAAAGACAACCGTCGGCTTTTTCACGATGCAGCAACCTCCTCCACCGTGGCCTCGGCCTGGGCCTGCATACGCAAGGCGTTCTGGCTGTATTCGCGCAGATAAACAATAAATTCCTGCAACAGACGGTCCCACAGTTCAAGGTTGCTGCGCAGATGGTCGGCGCTGACACCCGCGGCCACCACCACATCCATCTCCATCACCAGGAATTCACCCTGCACCGACAACCGGGCGAAGCGCCGGGAGGCATTCCACAATTCGGCCAACCCGACCGGCAACTCACCTTGCACCCGCAGGGCGCAGCTGAACGTGAAGTCCAGATAGTCGCCAGCCGTTGGCGTCGGATTGCCGAAGCGCACCGCGAAACCGATGCCCTGGCTGGCGCTGAGCAATTGCACGATACCGTTTTGATCGGTTTGGTTGACCCGGTAGCCAGCAGCCTGTAACAGCTCGGTCAGGGATTTTGGGGAGACGTGTTCGATCAATGAAGTCATGCTCGGTTCATCCTTGCTATCAATGGGTAATCGAGGCCTGGGGCGCATCGAAACGGTTCTTGTAGAGCTCGTCGCCAATGCCCTGGGCCAGCTCTTCGAAACGCACCCGGGCCTTGGCGGCGAACGGTTGGCGGATCTTCATGACATCAGCCACATCGATGGTTTCGTAGGCGTGCAGCAGAGATTGGGCCACTTCGTACATCTGCTGATTCTTGACCGAACATTGCTGCACTTGTGTGTCACGCTCGGTCAATTTCGCTTCCAGGCGGGCCCGTTCGGCCTCCTTTCCGCGGGCCAGGACCAGTAGTTCGTCGTAGGCTTTCTTGAATTTGCCGATCTGCTCATTGCTGGCCGCCACCTGGGCCTGGGCCTGGTTCTGCAGGCTTTCCTGGCGCCCGGCCAGTTGCTCAGCCTGGGCCTGGGCCTTGGCCAACTGCGCGGTCAATAGCTTGATCTGCGCCTGGGCCTCCCTGGCCTGGCTTTCGGCGGCCTGTCGGGCGGCACTGGCCTGGGCCTGTTCACTTTGCAGGGCCTGCAACTGCGCGGTGGTGCTGCGCAGTTGCGCCCGCAGGCGCTCCTCCAGGCCTTCACCGTGGGCACTGGCATTCAAGAACAGACCCAGCATCAGCAACGCAACGGGATAAGGAATATTGGCTCGCCTTTTCATGAGGCCTCCCTGCGCTTAGAAGCGCGTGTTGATTTCAAGCTGCATCACGTCGATGTCGTACGGCGCGCCGTACACCGCTTCGGAACTCAGCCAGCGACCGGTGGCGAAAACGTTGCTCGCCAGGCCATAGTTGCCGCCCAGGAAATAACCCTTGGCGTTGGTGCCGCCC
Source organism: Pseudomonas uvaldensis (assembly GCF_021271205.1). Lineage (GTDB taxonomy): Bacteria > Pseudomonadota > Gammaproteobacteria > Pseudomonadales > Pseudomonadaceae > Aquipseudomonas > Aquipseudomonas uvaldensis. The sequence continues at coordinate 353,033 of NZ_JAIWKS010000002.1, read as the reverse complement.
AGGTGGAACGACGAGTCGTTGAAGCCGTCAGGCAAGGCATCCGGCTGGATGTACTTGTAGCCGGCGAACAAGTTCCAATCGCCCTCTCGCTTGAGCTCCAGTGCGTTGCCCAGGGTGAACTGGAACATCCAGGCGTTGGCGCCGCTTTCCAGCTCGCCGTTCTCGTCGAGGTTGTTGGCGAACTGGCCTTCGGAGCGCTTGCGCATCTCGCCTTCGTCGTAGCCCAGGTTGTGCACGTAGTGCGCCTGGCTGCGCAACTTCAAGTCCGAGGGCAGGTCGGTATCCAGCGCCAGATTCAGGTCCAGCAAGTTGAACTCCGAAGCCAGGCCAACGTACTGCGGCTGTGGCGTGGTGGACGGATTGAGGGGATTGGGCGTGATGTCGCGCAGCAGGAATACCGTGTTGCCCTTCTGCATGAAGGCCACGCGAGAGCCGTCGCTGTCGCAGCCCGGGTCACCGGCCCAAGGCTGGCACGGCGAGGACCGCTTGCCCTCGATGTCATCGAAGCGGTAATAGGCCAGCGCCCCCTTGACCCGGTTACTGTCGTTGATCGCCCAGTTCGCCCCCAATTGCGCACCGTAGAGCCACTTGTTGTCGCTCTCCTCCTTGTCGGTCCCGTTGCTGGTACTGGTGTCGTTGGTGTACTCCACCGGAAACGCACCGACGGTACCGAACAGCCCCCAATCCTGGTTGAGCTTGTGATTGAAAATCGCCGCCACGCCGTCGAAGTTCAGGTCGCCGGAATACAACAGGTCGGTGGAGAAAAACGGGTTGGCGAAACGCCCACCGGTCAGGGTCAGTTCATCCGACGGTTTCCAGGTCAGGTAACCCTGGTCGAGCCAGATGTCTTTCTTGCCGAAACCGCCGCCCAGGGTCTGGGTGGTGGACACCGGGTTGTTGTCCGAGCCGGTACCGATCCGGATACCGGCGGTCCATTGCGGCGCGATCACGGCTTTCATGCCCAGGCGCGCTCGCAGGCGGAACAGATTCTCCCGGTCTTCGCGGGTGTTGAGCAACGGCGGCAGGCTGGAACTGCTGTTGGGGTTGACGTCGTACGGTCCCTTGTCATTGAGCCGGGCGAAGTCGACGATCTCGTTGCTGTTGTTGCCCGAGTAGTAGCGCGACTCATCCCGCAGGCGAATGTCGCCATCGAAACTGATGCGCGACACCCAATCCGGAAAGGTGTTGGGCTGGGCCCAGTTTTCCTGTTTGGCGGTGGCCATGACTTCCGCCTTGACCTGGTCGCGGATCTGCTCACGCACGATGTTCGGCACGTATTGCACCCGTACGTCTCCCGGCGCCCCAGCGGGTGCTGCGGCAACCGCTGCCGAGGCCTGGCGGGCCTGCACGGCTTCACGTTCGGCCTGGGCGATCAAGCCATCGGCCTGATCCTGTTTCAGCACGCCCTGCTGCACCAGCAGTCGGATCAGATTGATCGTGGCGTTTTCCGAAGGTGCCGGGGCGGCGGCCGCATGCCCGGCCAGGCTCAGGACCACCAGGCCGACCGTCCACGACAATCGATTCACATTGGAAATCATCTGCACACAACTCCTGTTGGCAAACTTTCAAGCATTCGGTTAACCCGGACGTCGTCCCTGCAAGGACAGGCGCACGGGCAAAGTCAGGGAAGCCGGCGGTCGCTCACTCAAATGGGGTGAGGCGCGCAGGGCCGAGATCACTTGTTCATCCACTTGCGGGTTGCCGCTGGACTTGACCAGCTCGACCCGAGTGATCTCGCCCACGGCGCTCAACCAGACGTCGGCCTGCAGCGAAAACGCCAGGCTGCGCAGGTCAGGGTTTTCCCGCAGCAGGCGCTGGAAGGTGAACGCCAGAAACTGGCTGTAAGTCCCATTGCCCAGGCGCCCGCCCCCGGCACCGGCCATGCCACCGCCCTTGCCAGCGCCGATGTTGAAGGCGTCGTTGCCAGCCTGGGCCTCGCCGTCCATTTGCATCGGATTCGCCAGGTCATCCACTGGTGAAGGCGGTGCTTCTTCTTCGGGCTTGACCTCTTCGGGTTCCGGGGTCGGCTCGGGCTCGACCACTTTCTCCTCGACTTGGGGTTCCGGCTCCTTGGGTTTCTCCGGCGGCGGTGGTGGCGGAGGCGGCAATGGAATGATGGTGGGCACCTTGGGCGCTTCACGCCGCACACCGCTCATGTCGTTGGCCCACTGCCACAGCAGCCAGGCCGCCACGGCGCCCAGCACAAGGCCGGCGGCCCACTTGAGCAGGCGCAGCGGCGAAGGCTTCACCGGGGGTGGGTTAATGGGAAGTCTGGCGGTCATGGTCAGCCCTGGCTCGGTTTGCCGGTCACCAGACCGACCTGGGACAGTTCCAGGCGCCGCAGAAGGTCCAGCACTTCGATGACCTTCTGGTACTGCACCGTGGCATCGCCGCGCACGATCACCGGAAAATCAGGGTTCTGGGCCTTCTCGATGCGCAGGCGTTCTTCCAGTTCCGCCAGGGTCACCGGATAGGCATCGAGAAACACCTGGCCGCCGTCGTTGACCGAAATCGCCTTGGTCTTGGCTTCGGACAGCGACACCGAGGCACTGGCCTTGGGCAGGTTGATCTGGATACCCGACACCTGCGCCGTGGCGGTAAGGATGAACATCACCAACACCACCATGAGCACGTCCACCAGCGGCGTGATGTTGATGCTGTCCACCGCGGCGTCATCGTCGTCATCGTGCGAAGCATTTACGCTAGCCATCGCGATTTCCTCAGGCCGGTACGGAGGTTGGGTGGTGATGATCGCGGCGGTGAGTCGCTTCGCCGGATTGCCCTTCACCGTGCATCTCCGCCAGACGCGTGATGAACTCATCGACGAACACCCGCATGTCGGCACTGACTTCCTTGTTTCGAGTGATCAGGCGGTTGTAGCCAAACAGCGCGGGAATCGCGACGAACAGCCCCATGGCAGTGGCGAGCAATGCCGCGGCCATGCCGGGAGCGATGGCGTTGATGTTCACGTCGCCAGCCATGGCGGTGCCCAGAAACACCACCATGATCCCCAGCACGGTGCCGAGCAGGCCAATGTAGGGCCCGCCGGCGATGGCGTTGGACAAGGTCGAGAGTTTCGAACTGAGCTGCTGGTTTTCCCGGGTGCGCACGCCGTCCATGGAGCAGCGGATCGCTTCGATGGTCGCGGCCGACACCGATGAGGTATCGGCGCCCTGCTCGCGACGGGTACGGATTTCCTTGACCGCCACCAGGTACAAGCGCCACAGGGAGGAATGTTGCAGGCGCTGGGCCAGGTCCTGATCGTCGGCAAACATCTCCAGGCGTGTGCCGACCCGGGCGAACTGTTCGCGAAAAGCTTCGTTGGCCGAGCTGACCCGGCTGACCATACGGCTCTTGCGGATCATGATGACCCACGACTGGACCATCATCAGCACCAGTATCGCGATGATCACCCAAGCGTCCATCGGTACGGCGTTAAGTAAAAAGCCCAAGCTGCCGAAGCCGAAGCCGGACTGTTCTTCATCGACCCCGTAGGCTACCAGTTTCGATTCGGCGCCCTGGGCGTTGGCGTCGGCCAACAGCAGCGGTGCCGGGCGGGCAACCTTGGACAGGCGGGCCTCGTCCAGGGCACCACTGAACGGTGCGAAGGACCCGGCGGCGACATCGCCCCCCAAGGCGATGGGTGAATTGAACGCCGGCATGGCCATCGCGAGGCTCGCGGTTTCACGGCCGTTGACGTACAGCACCACCCGGTCTCCCGAAGCGGTCACCGCCAGATGTTGCCATTGGCCGGGATTCAGCGGCTGGGTGGAGACGGCGCGCTGATCGTTGACCGCCAGGAACGGCACGCCCTGGTTTACGCCGACCAACAGGCTGGTCGTGGATTCGCGGCGAGCCAGGATGACCTGCTCACCGCTGGCCTGGTCCTGGCGCAACCAGGCGCTGAAGGTGAATGCCGCGCCGGCGTTGTGTTGCAGCGACGGGCTGGCGGGCAGCAGCAGCGGCTGGCCGCTGAACTGCAAGGCGCGGCCGATCACGCCATCGATGCTGGTGCCGGCGGCGCCTTGGGCATTGTTGCCGTAGGCCGTGGTGTCCCGGGGCGGCACACCGGTTGCGCCGTCAAAGTGATACAGCGCGGTGTAATCCGGGTCGAAGGTCAATTGACCACTGGCGGTGGCCGGTGCCTTCTGGTTGCCGTAATACATCCAGAAATCCTGGCGCTGCCCGCCCTCCACGCTCGGCACATCGACCCAGATCAGTGCCATGCCCATCAGCGGGTCGAAGCTTTCGATCTGGTGGTTGAACACGGTCTTGTCGTCGGCACTGACGAAACGCAGGTCCGAGCCGTCCTCCTTGACCCCGTCGAAGGTGAAATTGCCGGTGTGCAGGCGCACCAGCAACGCGGTGCGACCAAGCGCCTGGGCGATGGCCGCGCCTTGGGGCGTGGTGTCCACCGATATCTGTTTGCGGTAGTGCCAGTCGTCCTGCCACCAGGCGTTGGCGGTCGCCGGAAGGACCAGCCCCAGGCAGATCAACAGGGGTAACAATAAACGTGGCATGGCATGACTCCTGGGTTCAAAACGTCGCTTGCAGGTTGAAGTGCAGGCGTGATTCCTGTTTCGTGGTGTTAGGGCCGTCGAGCAGCGGATAGCCCCAATCGAGGCTGCCCGACAACCATTTGCTCAGGCTTGCGCGAGTGCCGAGGCCAACGCTGGCCAGGCTGTAATCGGCTTCCTGATCGGGCAATTCGTCACGCAGGTACAGCTGCGCGCCTTCTGCAAACGCATAGAAACGCCATTCCTGGACGTAGCTGCCGACGAACCTGGCGAGAGAGGGTGTGCGCAACTCTTGGGACAGCAGGTAGCCATCGTCCCCGGTGCGTTCGGCGGCCAGGTACCCGCGTATGGAGGTGGCACCGCCGGCGGAAAACTGTTCGTTGGACACCAGCGGCCCGGACGCCAGTTGGAACGCGGCCTTGGATGCGGTCTGCCAATCGTTGCCGAAGGTAAAGGTGTAGTTGCCGTCGCCCTTGAGCACGGCAAAGCTGGGGCTGGCGCGGTAGCGCTTGTAGTCGAACTCTTCGTCCGAACTTCCGTAGCCCAGCAAGCTTCGTGTCCCCGCCACCAGACTCAGGCCAAGGCCCAGCTGGCTCTTTTCGGTGTAGCGATACCCGTTATAGGCAAAGGTGAAGGGTGCGTACTTGAGCGGGGCCTTGTCGCTGGAACCGCCCAGGCTCAACTCTTCATCGAAATCCTTGAAATCCACGCCGGCGGATAAGGTATTAGACCAGGCGCCACTGGAGGGCAGGCTGTAGATCGCCGAGACCCCGTAGGAATGCCCCTTGCCCAGCACGTTGCTGCCACCGACGGTCGCCACGTTGCTGTCGGATTGGTAGCCGGAGAACTGCACGCTCCAGCGTTCATTCAACGGCGCGGTGTAGGACCCCGACCAGACCTTGGCGTTGTCAGTGTCCTGGGGCGCGGTAAAGAAGGTCAGCGAAACGCTATGCCCCAGTTGCCAGAGGTTGTTGTAGCCCAGGCTGGCAACGGTGCGCAGCTTCTCGGTGTCGGCACTGTAATCGTTGTTCAGGCCAAGGCTGGCCTGCCAGGGGTTCTGGTCCTCGACCTGCAGATCCACATCCATGGTCCCGGGCCGCTGGCCTTCGCGGACCAAGGGCATCACCTGGCGCCCCGGGGTCTTGTTCAACTGCGCCAGTTCGGCCTGGACTTGGGCAAAATCAGGCACTTCGCCTTCCTTGAGCGCCGGGACGTCCTCGCGGATCTCCAGCGGCGAATAATGCCTGGCGCCCACGACCCTGACCCGGCCGACCTTGGTTTCGCTGACTTGCAGATAAACGATGCCGTCTTCGACCTTTTGCTCCGGCAGTTCGACGAACACCGATTGATAGCCCCGAGCCTGATAAGCCTTCTGCAGCGCATCGCGGGCCCCTTCGATATCGCTCATCGCTTTCTGCGGACCGAGGAACGGGTACACCGCCTCCTCGATGGCACGGGCGTCGAGCACGGTGTTGCCGCGCACGAAATACTCGTTCACGTCCACCAGACGGGCCGCCTGGGCCTCGGTCCCTTCCTGCGCGGCAAGGGCCGACGGACCGCCGACTGTCAGCAACAGCCAGCCCCACAGCGCCGGCCGTGACTTGAAGAAATGCTCCACACCACCCCCTGAATTCAAAGTACCGCTCAATTGCTGGTCGTCGATGTCGTGGCATGCCGGGCCAGCCAGGTGTGCAGCAGCGCGAAGTTCAAGGAGAACTCCGGCATTTGCAGCAAGGCGCCACAGAACACTTCGCCGATGATTTTCTGGATGAGTCGCACGGCACGCACATCGCCCAGCAACGTGGCGAGGTCCCTGCTCAAGACGTCGTAGCTCCAGACCTTCTGGTTCAGCTCCAGGCCGACGAACCAGCGAAACAGCAGGTTGTAATTGAGCTGCTCGTAGAGTTGCTGCTCGCTGGGCACCGAATAGAGCAGTTGCAGCAAGAGGATGTGCATGGCGGTCTGCGGCGCAATCCGCATTCCGGCGGCGGTATCGAGGGCTTGCAGTACGTTGCGATGCTCGTCCAGGAGGTCGTCGATCTGCGGACGCAGCAAGACCAGCGAGTGGCCCTGCGGGATGTAACTGGACACTTCCTTGAGCGCGCCCTGCCAGTCATCCTGGGAAACGATCCAGACCCAGGGTGCGCCATAGCGATACACCGAGACCGGCTGTTTGCGCGCCGCCTCGACGATCTTCGACAGCCGCTGATCGAGCTCCTGCATGCCCACTTTCGAATAACGTTCCATAGTCCCCATTGCCTCACTCCCGGCTTTGCGCCCCCGTTTCGAAAGACCTTGAAGGTCTCCTCGAACGCGTCACACAGGCATGACGGGAATGGCGATGTGCTACCGAACTTTTGTCATGAAAGCTTCATGTGGGCTTTCCGGAACATGGCTCCCTCTTCCGAGGTAGGCCTGCCGAGGCATATGCCGGCGAGGGCTGGAGCCCTACCATGGCGGTACGCGGAGGTACGCCATGTTGACCCACCCTTCTATCGTTCTACTGTTGCGCCGTCATCATCTGTTCAGCCAGTTGCCGGAGCGTGTCTTCGAAGAGGTGTGCGGACTCGCTGTGCTCAAGCGCCTGGCTTGCAATGGCACGCTCATGCACCAGGGCGACCCGGCCAAGCGCTTTTTTCTGCTGATCAGCGGCCAGATCAAATTGTTCCGGGTCACCGGCGAAGGCCAGGAAAACCTGGTGGAAATCATCCAGCCGGGGCAGACCTTCGCCGAAGCCCTGCTGTTCAGCCAGGCCCGCTGCTATCCGGTGAGTGCGTCGGCGCTCAAGGACAGCGTATTGGTGAGTATCGAGGGCGCCCATTATCGCAAGGCCCTGGAAGACCAGCCCAAGGTCTGCCTGGCGATCCTGGCGAGCATGAGCGTGCACTTGCACCAACGCCTCAGGGACATCGACAACCTGACCCTGGCCAGCGCCAGCCGGCGCGTGATCAATTTCCTGCTGCAAGAACGTGATCCACGGGACGGCCAGGTGGTATTGCAGGTATCCAAGCGTCTGGTGGCCTCCAAGCTGGGCATCCAGCCGGAAACCTTCTCGCGGATTCTTCATCGCCTGGTGGACGGCGGACTGATCACCATGGAGCGACGCAACATCCGCATCCTCGCCGAAGAGGAGCTGGCGGATTACCAGCAGTAAACCGCGCTCCCCTGTGGCGAGGGTGTCGTTGCAATCAGTCGGCGCCTATCAGAGGCACCAACCGCTCGAACAACGCCTCTGCTTCCTCCTCCGTGCAGTCGACACCGAAGCGCTTGCGCAAGCCCAACTGGTTCAGGATCACATGCACGTCCGCTACCAGGTCATGTTGTTGCAGGCAGGCCTGGACGCACTGCAACGCGCAGCCGTCCAGTGCAATGATCCGTCGCCCCGAGCGCGCCTTGTTGACCAGGGGCGTCACGTGCCCGCCCACCCCGACGATGCACGACATCTCGGCCAGGCCGGCCCGGTCCAGGCGTAAGGCAACCGAGTTGGCCAGTTGCGCGACGTTGGAGCAGCCGGAACAGGAATACACCAGGGGCAGTTCGTTCGAGGCTTTCATCACGCTGAAGCCAACCCCTTCCCCGCCCGTTCCAGATTGCGCCATAACCATGGCGGCAGTACGTCCGGGTCAAGACTGTCGATCAGGTTCTTCACCGCCAGCCCCAGTTCGGTGTCGCCCTCGATGACCAGCCGGCGCCGGAAGAACAAGGTATCGGGGTCTTCCTGACGGCTGGCCAGCAACAGGAATTCACGCCAGTTGCCGCTTATGGTGACCTGGGCCTCGGCCCGTTCGGCAATGCGCAGTCCGTCGCGCGCCAGCGTCAGATACCAGCACAATTTCAGGTCGAGCACCCGCAGGCACAACCAGCGACCGCGCAGCACATCGAACCCGCCTTCGCGCAGCGGTTCGGCCAGGCAGCGATTGAGCGCCTGCTGCAATGCCAGGCGCTGCACCACAAAAGGCACCTTGCCCACCAGTGGCAGCAGGCGATCGGCGCCCTTGAGCACCCACTTTTTCGGATTCAGCACAGGCCAGCCTCCTCGACTTTCAGCATGCCGGCCTGACCGTGCCAATAGCCGTTGCAACCCTCGACGAACAGCGGCGGTGCCTCGCCCCGGCGGACCTTGTCGAACGCAGCGACCACTTCGGCCATGCCTTGAGCCCGTGGACTGAGGCGCAGCACATCCGCACCGCAGGCCATCAGTGCGTTGTAATCGGCCAGCAGATTGGTCGGTTCACCGGACATCGTCTGGATGCCATTGAGGGTGAACAATGACTGGCCCTCCTGGCTGCTCAGCGCCAGGCCATCGGGGTAGTTGATGCAGCAGAACTGACAATCATCCTTGGGTCGGTTTTCCGCACGCGCGGTAAAGCAACGTGCCGAATAGGCCAAGGGCAGATGCCCGTAGGAAAAGATTTCCACCTCCGGCACCTCGCGGTCCATGCCCCGCACCTGCTCCAGCACATCGGCGATCAGCGCGGCCGAGCACTCCACCGGAGGCACCCAGCGGATCATCCCGCTGTCGAGCAGTTGCGCCAGGGCGTGGCCGTTATAGAGGTTCAGCGCCGGACCGCCCACGAATGGCAGCTTGCGCTCGGCAAGGAAGTGCACCGCGCCCATGTCGTTGGCTTCCACCAGCAACTGACCGTTGTCACATAGCCGACGCAACGTGGACAGCTCCGATGCGGCCTCGATCAACGTCAGACTCGACAATACGATTTGCGCCTGGCTGCTGGCCTGAAGCTCACGCCCCAGGCCCAGCCATTGATCCAGTGAGAAGGCCCGGCGTTTCGAGCACACGGTTTCCCCCAGGTAGATCACGTCCAGCGGCAATGCCGACATGTCGGCGTAGAAATTCCCCAGTTGTGTTTTGTCCCAATAGAACAGGACCGGTCCCAGGCTGAGTTTCATCAGGCTTCCCTCATTGCCACGATCGATGGTAGGCACCCAGGGTGGTCTGGCTGCCTTCCGACAGACCGGCCAGCACCTGGCGCCATTCTTCCCGCACCCGGAACTGTTGCGGCGCGGACCGGTGTGCATCCAGCGCCGCACGCCAGACCCGGGTCACCTGCTCGACATAAGCCGGGCTGCGTTGGCGACCTTCGATTTTCACCGCCTCGACGCCGACCGCCGCCAGCTCCGGCAGCAAATCCAGGGTGTCCAGGCTGGTGGGCTCTTCCAGTGCATGGAAACGCTTGCCACCCACCAGGAAACGGCCCTTGCACAAGGTCGGGTAGCCGGCCGGTTCTTCAGGGGTGTAACGGTCGATCAGCACTTCGCTCAAGCGTGCACTCAACCCTTGGGCGTCTTCGCTCCAGCGCACCGCCTTGGCAGGTGAGCAGACGCCGCACAGGTTCGGCGACTCCCCTGTGATGTAGGAAGACAAGTGACAGCGTCCCTCGGCCATGATGCACAGGCTGCCGAAACCGAAGACTTCGATGGGCACGGGGCTATTCGCCGCCACCTGGCGCACCTGGGCCAGGGACAGCACCCGAGGCAGCACGGCACGGCGAATGTCATAGCGCTGGGCGTAAAAGGACAGCGCCGCCGCGTGGGTCGCCGAGCCCTGAACCGACAGATGCAGCGCCAGGTGTGGATGGCGCTGACTGGCGTAGCCGAGCACGCCGGGGTCGGCGGCGATCAGAGCGTCCACGCCGAAATCGGCGGCGCGATCCACCGCCCTCTGCCAGCGCTCCCAGCCCTTGGGTTGCGGGTAGGTGTTGACCGCCACGTACAGCTTGCGTTGGTGCTGGCGGATATGCGCGACAGCGGCATCGAATTGCTTATCGTCCATGTTCAGCCCGGCGAAATGCCGGGCATTGGTGTCGTCGCGAAAGCCGACATAGACGGCATCGGCGCCTTGGCGCACGGCCGCTTTGAGGGCAGGCAGATTCCCTGCCGGGCAAACCAGTTGCATGGGGCATCCTCATGGAAGAACTAACAGCGCCGCCCAGTCTAGCCAGCCCCCGGGCGGGCACCTTGACGGCAATCAATTGCCGTCAATGCATCAATGCGGTGAACGGCACATACATCACCCGGTCGTGCTTGTGCACCAGGGTGTCCCGCTCCACCACCGCCAGCCCATCCGCCCAACACGCGGCACTCAACATCGCCGAACTCTGCTGGGGATGCACCTCCACGCACAAATGACCATTGGCATCCGGGACGAGTCTGGCGCGCAGGTATTGCCGACGCCTGTTGCGCCGCAGCCAATCGAAACCCGCCGGCAACGACAGCGGCACGGGCAGCACATCGACCATGCCCTGAGCCCGGAGCAGAAACGGCCGCACCACGACCAGCGCCGTCACCAGCGCCGCCGACGGATTGCCCGGCAAACCGATCCAGGGCTTGCCCATCACATCACCGAACGCCAGGGGTTTGCCCGGTTGGATCGCCAGGCGCCAGAGGTCGATATTGCCCAAGGCTTCGATGGCTTGCTTGAGGTGGTCTTCCTCGCCCACCGACACACCGCCCGAGGTCAGCAGCAGGTCACACTCGCCAGCGGCCAGGCCCAACGCTTGCCGGCTGGCCTGCAACCGATCGGGCATGACGCCGAAATCATGCACCTCGACACCCCAGCCACGCAGCAGCGCGGCGAGACTCTGGCGGTTGCTGTTGTAGATCTGCCCGGGTGCCAGCGGCTCACCCGGTTCGCGCAACTCATCGCCGCTGCTGAGCAGCCCCACCCGCAACGGACGATACGCCTCCACGCACGCTATCCCGGCACCGGCGAGCAACCCCAACTCCTGGGCACGCAGGCGCGTTCCGGCCCTCAGCAGGCGCGCGCCCTGGCGCAGTTCTTCACCTTCCTTGCGTACGTGGTCACCCGGCTGAATCGACGCTACCCACACGCGCTCGCCTTCTACCCGACAGCTTTCCTGGGGCACCACCGTGTCAGCGCCCGGCGGCAGTGGCGCGCCAGTGAAAATCCGCACCGCCTGCCCCTCTTGCAGCGAAGCACTGGGGCCGTCGCCCGCGGCGATTCGTCCACTCACCGTCAAGAAGCCGCCGACGCTCGGCACGTCGGCGGCGCGCAGGGCGTAACCATCCATGGCGCTGTTATCCCAGGCCGGCAGATTCATGGGGCAGATCACGTCGGCGGCCAACACCCGGCCCAGGGCCTTGCCCAGGGCAACCGACTGTACGAACGGTGGCGGCGGCGCCTGGTCGAGCAGATGACGAATCGCCTCGTCCACGGGCATCAGCACACCGCTGTCACAGGCCGAACCGCACCCACGGCTGCTCATGACCGCGTCTCGCAAGCAACCGGGACGACGCCCGCCTGCGGCTTGAGATGGGGAGTGAAGTTACAGGGGCCGGTACGACTGTCCAACTGCGAGGCCAGGATCTGCTCCCAACCGGTCCGGCACGCGCCGGGCGAACCCGGCAGGCAGCACACCAACACGCCATTGCTCATGCCGGCCAACGCTCGGGACTGCAGGCTGGACATGCCGATTTCCGCCAGTGAGACCTGGCGGAACAGCTCACCAAAACCGTCCACTTGCTTATCCAGCAAGGGCAGGACCGCTTGTGGCGTATTGTCCCGTGGCGTGAAGCCGGTACCGCCGGTCATCAGCACCACTTGCACGTCCGGCGCGGCGATCCACTGCGAAACCTGGGCGCGGATCTGATAGATGTCGTCCTTTACCAGCCCGCGGTCGACCAGCACATGACCGGCCGTTTGCAGTAAGTCGATGAGCGTCTGCCCGGAGCTGTCGGTGTCGAAACGGCGGGTATCGCTGATGGTCAGCACCGCAATGTTCAGCGGTTGGAAGAGGCGTTGCGTCAGATGGGCCATGGTCTCAGCCGTCCTGTCAGAAAAGATGGCCCAGCCTGAACTGCAATCCTCCCCCGGCCTATTCCTCCATGGAGGTACCTCCCCTGGCGCTCAGGGCGCCAGACGACTGCGCTGCCAGATACCCGCCCGCAAGCGGTAGTCGAGGCGATCATGCAGACGGTCGGCGCGGCCCTGCCAGAACTCCAGCCGCTCGGGGCACAGGCAGTAGCCACCCCAATGCTCGGGACGCGGCACCGGTTGGTCCGGGAAACGCTGTTGGACTTGCGCCAGCGACACCTCCAGCGCAGCCCGTCCTTCTACCGGAGAACTTTGCGGCGACGCCCAGGCACCGAGGCGACTGGCCACGGGACGGGAGTTGAAATAGGCGTCCGACAGCGCTGGGTCGAGTCGGTGGACCTGCCCTTCGATGCGCACCTGCCGCTCCAGTCCCGGCCAGAAAAACGTCATGGCCGCCCAGGAATTGACTGCCAGATCCCGCCCCTTGGCGCTGTCATAGTTGCCGAAAAATACAAAGCCGTCCTTGCCGAAGCCTTTGAGCAATAGCACCCGGGCATGGGGCCGGCCCTGTGGATCGACCGTCGCCAGAACCATGCTGTTGGCTTCCACCGGCGGGCTCTCGGTGTCGCGGGCCTGTTGCATCCAGCGTTCGAACAAGGCCAATGGCTCGTCCGGCGCCTGGGCTTCATCGAGGCCATCGCGGGTGTATTGGCGGCGCATATCGGCCAGGGATAGGGGCATGGCAATGAGCTCCACGTTGGATTTGGCCCAGTGTGGATTTTGTGGCGTGGAGAGGCCTTGATCGCTGTCAATGCCGGCTTATTTGATGAATGTGCCGGCCTCTTCGCGAGCAAGCCCGCTCCCACAGTAGTCGCTACCGATCCTGTGTGGGAGCGAGCTTGCTCGCGAAGGCCGCACCGCGGTTGCACAGGATTACTTGAGCCCCAACCGCCGCGCCAGTTTGTGCAGGTTGCTCGGATCGACCTCCAGCAACCGCGCCGCGCCGGCCCAGTTCTGCCCGCAACGCTCCAGGGCCTTGAGAATCGCCTGGCGCTGGCAGGCGTCGACGGTTTCATTCAGAGACAGCAACGGTGCATCTCCTGGCGCCACAGGCGTGTCCTGCAGCGCTTGCACCGCGTTGGCATTGACGTCCAGGTCAAGCACCTGGGGTTCAAGGGTCATGATCAGGCTGCGGCTGGCGCCCCGGCTCAATTGCTTCAACGCGGCGCGGCTGATGACATGCTCCAGCTCCCGCACATTCCCCGGCCAACGGTAGGCCAACAGGGCCTGCTCGGCCGCCGGCGACAGGCGCAGCCCGCGCAAGCCCAACCGGGTGCGGTTCAATTCGAGGAAATGCCCCGCCAGCATCAGCACATCATGGCCTCGCTCGCGCAGCGGTGGAATCGGCACCGGATAGACCGAGAGCCGGTGATACAGGTCGGCGCGAAACAACCCGTCGCGAATGCTGTCAGGCAGGTGCCGATTGGTCGCGGCAATGATGCGCACGTCCACGTGCAGCGGCTTGTCCGCCCCCAGGCGCTGGATTTCGCCATTTTGCAGGGTGCGCAGCAGTTTGGCCTGTACGCTCAACGGCAGCTCCCCCACTTCATCGAGGAACAGCGTGCCGCCATTGGCCGCGTCGAAGCGTCCGGCGCGATCCGTCGTCGCCCCGGAGAACGCCCCCTTGACGTGACCGAACAGCTCGCTTTCGGCCAGGGACTCCGGCAATGCAGCGCAGTTGACCTGGATCAGCGGCTTGTGGCCCCGCCGGGACAAGCGATGCAGACGCCGGGCGAACAGTTCCTTGCCCACGCCGGTTTCACCCAGCAACAACACCGGCAGTTCGGAGTCGGCCAGCACGTCCAGTTCGTTGAGCAGTTGTTGCAGGCCCTCGCTGCGTCCGAGGATCTCCCCCTCTTCGACCGGCACGCGCAAGTCCGACGGGTCGCTGCGCGACGCCCGCAGGCTGCGGTTCTCCTGTTCGAGCCGGGTCACCCGCACCGCGGCCTCGATCTGCAGCGTGCAGCGCTTGAGTTCCTCGCGGGCCCGACTGTCAAAGGTCCCTGCGTGCAACGCGTCCAAGGTAATCGCGCCCCAGAGGCGACCCTCCACGTACAGGCTCACGCCCATGCAGTCGTGCACCGGCAGCGGTTCACCGACATGGTGATCGAGCAGGCCGTCGTAGGGGTCCGGCAGGCGGCTGTCGGGCTCGAACCAGGTGGGTTCACGCGAGGCCATGATCGCCGCCAGACGAGGGTGTTGGGCGATCACGAAGCGCCTGCCCAACGCCTCATGGACCAACCCCACGGTCGCCACGGGCCTCAGGCTGTCGTCGTCCAGGCGCAGCAGGCCCACGGCGCCACTGTTGAAGTATTCGCGCAGGGTCTGCACCAGACGCTGCAACCGTACGGCATTGGGCAGCTCGACGATCAGGTCGGCGGCCAGGCTTTCACGCAGCATGGTAATGAGTACCCTCCAGGGTTCGTTTGACCCCTTCCGGCCGGGGTAGGAATCACCCCGACATAAAAATATTCGTTGTTTTTCAATCGGTTGACTTTGGCATGCCGGCTGCAGAGCCCGCTTATCCGTCCCACCCGGGATTCAACCCAAGGAACCACGATGAGCCTCGATCTGCTGGAACAAAGCCTCGGCCAGTTGGCCTGCGACATTCCCGGTGCCACCCGTACCTTCCATCATTACAACCTCGACTTCTGTTGCGGCGGGCAAAAGACCCTGCGCGAAGCGGCGCTGAACAAAGGGCTTAACCCACTGCTGATCGCCGAAGCCCTCGGTACGCTGCAAGCCACCGGGGAACCGGGCCATGACTGGCGCAACGAACCCCAGGGACGGTTGATCGCCCACATCCTGGAACGCTACCACGCACGCCACCGCGAACAACTGCCGGAACTGATCCGCCTGGCCCGTCGCGTCGAGTATGTACATGGCGCGCGAGCCAGTTGCCCCAACGGCCTGGCCAACCATCTGGAGGACATGTACCAGGAGCTCGAGGGCCACATGCTCAAGGAAGAACAAGTCCTGTTCCCGATGCTGCAACACGGCCTGGGTGAACGCGCCTCGGCGCCGATCCAGGTGCTGCGCTACGAACACGACCAGCACGGCGAAGCCCTGGAAATCATGCTCACCCTGACTAACCAGATCACCCCGCCGGCCGATGCCTGCAATACCTGGCGCGCCCTGTACCGCGGTCTTGCGGAGCTGCGTGACGACCTGATGGAGCATATTCACCTGGAAAACAATGTGCTGTTCGTCAATGCGATGAAGGCGGCTCACTGACCGACATCCCCACACAACACTTGTGGGAGCAAAGCTTGCTCGCGATGGCTGATCCACCGCTATCGCGAGCAAGCTATGCTCCCACAGTGTTTCATCCCCACAGTGCTATACCCCCACAGCGTTTTGCTCCCACAGGATCAGCGGTTAAAACTGCCAATAGAACATCCCCTTCGCCAACACCACGATCAGCACCATGTGCCCAAGAATGCTGCGCCGCAGCCAGCAGGCCCGCCCCGGACTCAACCGACCTTGGGTCAGCCAGTAAGCCAGCAACAGATAGTGCCCGATGATGCTCAACGCCAGCAGTATCTTCAGGCTCAGCAGCAGGCCGAAGCTGTTGCTCAACGGCTGGCTCAACGCACCGCGATGCTGCCAGGCCAGACCGATCCCGGCGCTGTACAGCACCAGCACCACGCCATGCAGCACATGCCGCGACCGCTTGGCGATGGCCTGGTCGGCAGCCTCCCGGGCGTCCTGAGCCAACGACCTGCGGGCGGCATGCCAGATAAACACTTCGAAAAACAGCGTACCGATGAAGGCAATCGCCGCCAACAGATGCGTGACCAGCACAATCCCGTACATCATCGATCACCTGCGCGCAGTCGGTTCATCCCGGATGTCCATCCACCCGTGACCTCACCAGCATCGGACCGTATCGCCAGGCATAGAGCCCGAACGCCAGCGTCCAGCACAACCCTGCCAGCCACAACGCGGCCAGCGGGAAGAACGTCACCAGCAATACGCGACTCAGGCAGGCCAGGTTGAGCAGGATGAACGCCAGGGTCATGCCCGCCGGCGGTTCCAGCGGTCGCCCGGTGTGGCCCAGGCTGACGCGGGCGATCATCGCCAGGATCAGGCCGGCCATGGCGCCGATGGTCAAGCTGTGCACGGCCAGGCTCGGGTTCAACGGCGCGCCGAAATGCCAGAGCGCCATGCCCAGACAAGCCAGCACCAACCATGCATAGGCCAGGTGCAGCGACCACAGCAAAGGCACCCGCCACAAGTCCCGGTCATGCCAACGCACCAGCCGGATCCCATGCCCAAGCGCCAGTGCAGCGAACAGCAGGCCGCATCCAAGGTTGGCGGTCAACGCCGGCCCGAACGCATACAGCAGCGCTACCGCCGCCGAACCCGCCAGCAACAGCCGGTCGAGCCATGGCCAAGGGGCAACGCCCTCTACCCGACCGAGTCCACGTTGGGTGAAGAACGGGATCACCCGGCCGCCGATCAGTCCCATCATCGCCGCCACCAGCCACAGGCCCGTCAACACGCTCTGGCGCTGCAAGCCTTCGTCGTGCTGCACCAGCCCGTAGACGGACAATCCATCCGCCGCGGCCAACAACAGCAAAACCAGCACAATCGGATAATTGCGCTTCTGCCGCACACGCCACAACGTGACACCCATCGCCACCGCGACCGCCACGGCGAAACCCAACTCCAACACCATCAGCAACGCCCACGGCGCATTGACCAACCAGGCCAGCCGCGCCCCCAGCCACAACAGCGCCAACGCCGCCAGGCGCCTGCCACTGAGCCCCGGCGTGCCGGTCCAGGTCTGCACGGCCGTCAACAGGAACCCGGCGATGATCGCCAGACCGAAGCCGAACAACAATTCATGACGGTGCCAGGCCAGCCAGCCTCCCGCCGGTTGCCAGGCAGACAGTTGACCACCGAACACCGCCAGCCACAGCGGTATGACCGACACGGCAAGCACACAGCCAGCCAGGAAAAACGGCCGGAACGCCAGGCGCCACAGCGGCGGAATGGCCATGGCCTTGCGACGATCGAGCACTTGCATACCTCACTCCTTTACCGCTTCGCGGTGCCGTCCTGTTGATGAAGATCAACAGGGTCCGAATGATCGGCTATCGACACGAACAGACCTTGTCTCAGATCAAACAAGCCCATCGGCGAATCGCCTTGCATCGGGCCTTGCAAGGGGCTTGCCGAAATGCGTCGCGGAACATCCGGCCCTTACCCCTGTAGGAGCAAAGCTTGCTCGCGATAGCGCCGGCACGCTCAGCATCGATGGAAATGTCCCACCGCCATCGCGAGCAAGCTTTGCTCCCACAGGCCCTACACACAGAGGCATTGGGGTATTTATCACCCTTTCAGGGTGATTATGACCCTGTCTTGCCAGGGTCATAATCACCCTGATCGGCCGCAGGCGCCCAAACATAAGGGCCACAGCCATGGCCCATCTCTTGCTCTGGCAGGAGAACACGATTCTTTCCCACGGGGTTGCCATGAAAGTTGCCATGAAACACGTCGTCTTGCCGCTTACCTGGTTCGTCCTGCTGTCCTGCGTTGTGGCGCTCGCCAGCGGCTTGTCCCTGAGCCTCGTCTGAACCCTTTTCCCTTTGCCCAAACAAGGATCCACGCCATGGTGCTCCACCGCGTCCATCACCAGATTCTGCGCAGCCATCACTTGTTCGAACCGCTCAACGAAGAACAGCTCGACGAACTGATGGGTACCAGCCAACTGCTGAACATCGACAAGGGCGACCCGCTGTTCCGCCAGGGCGAACCGGCCCAGGCGTTTTACTTCGTGATCGCCGGGGCGGTGAAGATCTACCGGCTGACGCCGGACGGCCAGGAGAAAGTGTTCGAAGTGATCGGCGAGCGCCAGACCTTCGCCGAAGCCATGATGCTGATGGACACGCCCAACTACGTGGCGTCGGCTGAAGCCGTCGGCCCGACCCAGTTATATCGCTTGTCCAATGCCACTTACCTGCGCCTCTTGCAGAGCAACAGCCGGCTGACCTTCGCCCTGCTCGGCAAGCTGTGCGTGCGCCTGCACCAGCGGGTCAACGAGATCGAAACCCTGTCGCTGAAGAACGCCACCCACCGCGTGGTACGCTACCTGCTGACGCAATTGGTGCGCCTGCACCCCGTGGAAAGCCAATTCGAACTGCCGATGGCCAAACAGTTGATCGCCGGGCACCTGTCCATCCAGCCGGAAACCTTTTCGCGGATCATCCGGCGCCTGATCGACGAGAAAATCATCACCCAGGACGGTCGCCACATCGCCATTCTCGATCGCCCGCGCCTGGAGCAGTTCGAATGAGTCCGCAGCCCACCTGCCTGTACTGCCAGCAGGCCAATCCCGTGAATGAAACCGAATGCCGCCAGTGCGGCATGCCCCTGCCGACCGAAGCGGCACTGGCGCAAGAACGCCGGTTGCGACGCTTCACCTGGTTCTGTGTGGGGCTGACGGTCTTTTGCGTTGCGATGTTTTTCTGGTTGCCGCGCAACATGGTCTGAACACCTCAGTCCTGGGTCAGTTGCCGGTACAACTGCGGCAACCGCAGCGGTAATTGCTCGGGCTGACGGATCAAGGTGTAACCGTTGGCCCCGAACATGTAAGGCAGATAATCCCCCGCTTCGCGGTCGATGGTGATGCAGAACGGCGTCAGCCCCTGGCGTCGGGCTTCCAACACCGCCTGGCGGGTGTCCTCCACGCCGTAGCGCCCTTCATAGCGATCCAGGTCGTTGGGCTTGCCGTCACTGAGCAGCAGCAACAACTTGCGCCGTCGCTTGCAGCTCGCCAACTGCTGCGTGGCCTGGCGGATTGCCGCGCCCATGCGCGTGTAGTAACCGGGCTTGAGCCCCTGGATGCGGCCGCGGGTGTGGTCGTCATAACGCTGCTTGAACGCCTTGAGTTCATGCAGGCGCACCTGCTGGCGCCGCAAGGACGAAAACCCGTACAAGGCGAAATCGTCCCCAAGTACCGACAGTGTTTCGGCGAACAGCAACAGGCTGTCGCGGATCACGTCGATCACTCGGTGTTCGTCGTTGAGGTGGGCGTCGGTGGACATCGACAGGTCCGCCAACAGCAGGCAGGCCAGGTCGCGACGGGTCTGGCGCTGCTCCATGAACAGGCCCCGCTCGCTGCAGGGGCCTTGCTGGCGTTCGACATGAAAGTCCAGCCAGGCTTGCAGATCCAGTTCCGAACCCTGGGTTTGCTGACGCAGCCACTGGCGATCGTTGCGCAGGTGCTCGAACTGGCGACGCAACCGCTGGGCTGGAGCACGCAGGCGTGGCGGCAGGGGCTGAGGTTCGCAGTCCCGGGGAATGAAGGCCTGCAAACTGACGAAATCCGCCTGGAGGCGTTGCTTTCGGTAGTCCCATTCCGGCAACAAGATGCCCTCGCCCAATGGGATGTCATCCACGTCGGCGGGCGGCAGGTCCAGGTGCAGTTTCAACCCGCCGCCCTTGCGCAACCGGGTGCGCGACAGGGTCAATTGGTCCAGGTCTTCAGCCACCCGGGCGGCGTCCGGATCTTCGCTATCGTCCGACCAGCGATCCAGATCCACGTGTTCGGTCCAACTGAACAGGTTCTCCAGGCGAACGATGAGCAACCCACCGTCACGGGTGGTTTCGTCGATACGCTCGGCGCGCTTGCGACCACCCTGCTGCTCGCCCGGTGGCGTCGCGAGGTATTGCTCGGAATCCTCCAGGCTGGCGGCCTGGGGGTTGCTCAAGTGACGAGGCGGATACAGCCATAGCGGCAACGGCCAGGCGGCTCGCTCGCTACGGGGAAAATGCTCGACACTGCCCGGCTCGCGCAGGGCCTGGCACAGCGCTCGCTCCAACGCGGCTTCGGCCGAACTCAATGAATCCGAGTCGGGACGAAGGGACAAATGCGCCTCCACCAGGCGCCGATAACGCGGGCGCAGCGCCGGGTAGCGCCGCAACAGCGCCAGGGTCCAACGCTGGTTATCACGGCCCCAGTGCTTCATGGGCCCCGATTGCGCCGCCAGCAAGGCGAGCCAGCGATAAAGCTCCTCGTTCAGCCCGACGTCGGGAAACGCCGCCAGGCTCGCCGGCAATCGCAGATTGTCGCCATCGCACCAGGCCAGCGGCATCTGCTTGCAGGTACCGGCGATCTGCTGCAACAGGTTACGGCGCAGCAAAAGCTCACGATCACTGACCGCTTCCACACCCAGGTGCCGGGCACCGCCGGTGGCGCGAAACAGCACTTGCAAGGCGCGTTGCCGGGGGATCAGCTCCACCCGCGCCTCAGGAAAATCCGCGCTGGCGCGCCGGGTGATGAAACGGTGCCAGACACTGCCGACCCATTCTTCCAGCTCCAGGGTGAATGCCATGCTTGTCCTCCTGTTCGAACGAAACCTGTGTGGCGAAGGGATTGCGCCCCTCGCCACTGTTCATTCAACGGCCAGTGCTCACGACGACACCACTGCCACCGGAACACGTTGTGTTGCGCGACCACGCTGCCTGAAGCTCAGGAGGTAGCAGAGCAACCCCAGCAGGAACCCGACACCGCTGAGCAAACGTGCCCAGAACAACGGTTTCAAGTGATCCATGGTCGCCATGAAGGGCATGGCACTGCCATCCGCCATCCAACGCTGCAGCCATACCTGGACCACACCGGCCGCGGTGAGGAACAACGTGATCATCACCATCGACAGGGTCATCAGCCAGAAGCCCCAGATCTCCAACCGCTGGGAACGCTCGTCCGCCGCCTCGCCCAGACCGCGCAAACGCGGCATGGCGTAGCTGATGAGCGTCATCACGATCATCGCGTAGGCGCCATAGAACGCCAGGTGGCCGTGGGCCGCCGTCAGTTGCGAGCCGTGGGTGTAGTAGTTGACCGGTGCCAGGGTATGCAGGAAACCCCAGACGCCCGCGCCGAAGAACGCAGTGACCGTGGTGCCCTTGGCCCACAGCGTGGCGGCACGGTTGGGGTGTTGCCGACGACGGTTCTTCACCATGCTGAAGGCGAATACCACCATCGCCAGGAACGGCAGCGGTTCCATCGCCGAGAAGATCGAGCCAACCCACAACCAGATCTCGGGCGCGCCGATCCAGAAGAAGTGGTGACCGGTACCGACGATCCCGGTAATCAGCGCCATGGCGATGATGACGTACAACCATTTCTCCACCACTTCACGGTCCACGCCGGTGACCTTGATCAGCACGAAGGCCAGCATCGCGCCCATGATCAACTCCCAGACGCCTTCGACCCAAAGATGCACCACCCACCACCAGTAGTACTTGTCGCGAGCGAGGTTTTCCGGGTTGTAGAAAGAGAACAGGAAGAACACCGCCAGGCCGATCAAGCCGGTCATCATGACCATGCTGACGGTGGTCTTGCGGCCCTTGAGCAGGGTCATGCCGATGTTGTAGAGAAAGCCCAGGCACACCACCACGATGCCCATTTTGGTAATCGTCGGCTGCTCCAGGAACTCGCGCCCCATGGTCGGCAGCAAATCGTTGCCGGTGACTTTCGCCAGCGTGGCATAGGGCACCGAGAGGTAGCCCAGGATGGTCATCACCCCGGCCGCCGCGAATACCCAGAACAACAGCAGCGCCAGTTTCGGGCTGTGCAGTTCGCGGTCCGCCTCCTCCGGCACCAAGTAGTACGCCGCGCCCATGAAGCCGAACAGCAGCCAGACGATCAACAGGTTGGTGTGGACCATGCGGGCCACGTTGAAGGGAATCAGCGGGAAGAGGAAATCGCCCACCACGTATTGCAGCCCCATGATCAAGCCGAACAACACCTGCCCCAGGAACAGCATCAGGGCGAATACGAAGTACGGTTTGGCGACGGCTTGCGAGGCGAATTTCAGATGCGGGTTAGCCATGCTCATCTCTCAGCCCTCCTTGTTTGGCGGCCAGCCATTGGTGTTGATTTTCGAGCTCCACTTGAGGAACTCGGCAATGTCGTCGACCTCTTGCTCGCTCAGGTTGAATTGCGGCATGGCCCGCCGTCCCGGAACGCCCAGGGGCTGCATTTTCATCCAGGCCTGGAGGAAAGGCTTGAAGGCTTCCTCGCCGCCGCGACGGTTGACCACGTTGCCCAGCTCCGGCGCAAAGTAAGCGCCCTCGCCCAGCAGCGTATGGCAGCCGATGCAGTTGTTGCGCTCCCAGACGCCCTTGCCGCGAATCACCGATTCGGTCAATTGCGCCTGGTTGCTACGGTCTGGAAAGGTCTGTTCCGTGTGGTAGGTCAGGGCCAGGAATATCAGGAAAAAGAACACGCTTCCCCCGAAATAAATATTCCTGGCCATGCCTTTGGTGAAGGTATCTGACATGGTCACTTCCTCATTGCTTGGCGTGTTCATTCTAGGAAGCGAGGGGTCTGGAACCGCTTGATGGCGATCAAGAATTTCCGATGGTTTTGGTGGGGTATCAGGGTGAATTTGCCTTATGGCAATGTTGCGCCGATCACGACTGCCAGCATCACTGCCCAACTCAGCACCAGCCACCGCCACAAGCGTGGCGCACGGCGAAGTTCCATGAAGCCGTCGGCGATCAGCCAGGCCTTGGCCACGGCGACCGTCAACAAGGCGAAGGTGGCCCATCCGGTGGCGTTGGCTTGCCCCAACGCCACGGTGCCGGCGCTGAGCATTGCCAGGGCCATCCAGCAAGCGATCAGGAGACGGGAAGTCGACATGTTGAACTCACTCAATCGAGGATATAGACCAGCGGAAACAGCACCACCCACACCAGGTCCACCATGTGCCAGTACAACACGCCGGACTCCAATCCACTGCAGCGCTGGGGCCTGTAGCGATGTCGACGGCAGCCTTCGGCCAGCCAGCCGAGGATCACCATGCCCAGCAGCACGTGCAAGAAATGGAACGCCGTGAGAATCCAGTACAAGGTGAAGAAGGTGCTGTGTTCCAGGCCCAGGCCGCTGGCCGAGAGGTGGGCATATTCCGTGAGTTTGATGGCGACATAGCCGCTGGCCGACAGCAGCGCCAGGCACAAGTACAACGCGCCCCGGCGGGGTCGGTCGAGACGGACCTGTTCCTGGGCCAGCGCCGCGAACAACCCGGCGGTCAGCAGGCTGAGGGTCATCGCCAGGCCAGTGGAGCGGTCCAGCCACTGCCGGCCTTCGCTGAAGGTCTGCGGATACAATGCCTGGGCAACCGTGAATGCCAGCATCAGCAAGGCGAACACCGACAGCTCGGCGAGGATGAAAAACCACATCGCCAGGTCACCCGGCAGATGTCGCCGGGTGTCGATCGTGGTGTCAGCCGAAGTGGACATCGACCACATCCATCAGCGCTGCAACCGTCTGCGGATCGTCGCTCAAGGGCTCGGCCAGGCATGCCAGGCAGGCCTGACGCGGATCCATGCCGGCACCGATCATGCGCGCCGCGAAGATCAGCAAGCGAGTGGAAGCGACTTCCTCCAGGTCATGCTGATCGAGCCGACGCAGCGCCTGTCCGAGCCGTACCACCTGGGCCGCCAGGACCATGTCCACGTTGGCTTCGCGAGCCACGATACGCTCTTCATCGGCCTGCGCCGGATAGTCGAAGCGCATCGCCACGAAACGTTGGCGGGTGCTGGGTTTCATGCCCTTGAGCAGGTTCTGATAACCGGGGTTATAGGACACCACCAACATGAAGGACGGCGGCGCCTGGAGCACTTCGCCGGTGCGCTCCAGATACAGCTGACGACGGTCGTCCGCCAGCGGGTGCAATACCACCGCTGTGTCCTGACGCGCTTCGACCACCTCATCCAGATAACAGATACCGCCCTCGCGCACCGCACGGGTCAGTGGCCCGTCCTGCCACCAGGTGCCCTGGGCACCGATCAGGTGCCGACCGACCAGATCGGCGGCGCTCAGGTCATCGTGGCACGCCACCGTGTACAGCGGCAGCTTCAGGCGGTGAGCCATGTGTTGGACGAAACGGGTTTTCCCACAGCCTGTCGGGCCTTTGATCAGCACCGGCATGCCGTGGCGCCAGGCCTGTTCGAACAACGCCGGCTCGTTGTCCCGGGACTGGTAGAAGGGTTCGTCCGGCTGCTGGAGAGAGAGACTTGGGTTCATTGAATGACCTTCGCGAGCAATACGATTGCCGCTCACGCTACGGTGCCCTGCGACAACCTGGCAAGGCGCTCGGCGGGCAAACTTGATCGACGTCAAGCGGGTTACCAGCGGCCAGGGAATAGCCTTGCATCGCACCCGGAACCTGCGCGCCGAACCTCCATTACAGCGCAGCGCGGGTCATGCCTGAGGAGAAATGGAATGCTGATCAGCCACAAAAAATCGTGGATCTTGAGTGTCACGGCGCTGTGTACCGCGCTGGCTGCACCCCACGCCTTCGCCGACCAACCCGCCGCCCCGGAACAGCCCCGCATGGTCAAGACCGAAGGCGCGCCGGACCTGAGCCAGGCCGATTTCGACGCGGCCAAGGAAATCTACTTCCAGCGCTGCGCCGGTTGCCACGGCGTGCTGCGCAAGGGCGCAACCGGCAAGCCATTGACGCCGGACATCACTCAGGCGCGCGGCCAGGCCTATCTGGAAGCGCTGATCACCTACGGCTCGGCCGCCGGCATGCCGAACTGGGGCACCTCCAATGCCCTGACCAAGGACCAGATCACGGTCATGGCCAAGTTCATCCAGCACACCCCGCCGACGCCGCCGGAATGGGGCATGGCCGAAACCCTCAAGACCTGGAAAGTGCTGGTCAAGCCGCAGGACCGGCCGAGCAAGCAACTCAACTCCCTGAACCTGCAAAACCTGTTCTCGGTGACGCTGCGCGACGACGGCAAGATTGCCCTGATCGACGGCGACAGCAAGAAGATCGTCAAGCTGATCGACACCGGTTATGCGGTGCACATTTCCCGTATTTCCGCCTCGGGACGCTACCTGCTGGTCATCGGTCGCGACGCCAAGATCGACATGATCGACCTGTGGCCGAAAGAACCGACCAAGGTCGCGGAGATCAAGGTGGGCATCGAAGCCCGCTCGGTGGAGACCTCCAAGTTCAAGGGCTATGAAGACAAGTACGCCATTGCCGGCTCCTACTGGCCGCCGCAGTTCACCATCATGGATGGCGAGACCCTGGAGCCCAAGCAGATCGTGTCCACCCGCGGCATGACCGTCGACACCCAGCAGTACCACCCCGAACCGCGGGTCGCCGCCATCATCGCGTCCCACGAATGGCCGGAGTTCATCGTCAACGTCAAGGAAACCGGCAAGGTAATGCTGGTCAATTACCAGGACATCAAGAACCTCACCATCACCAGTATCGACGCGGCGCCGTTCCTCCATGACGGCGGTTGGGACAGCAGCCACCGCTACTTCATGACGGCGGCCAACAACTCCAACAAGGTCGCGGTGATCGACTCCAAGGAGCGCAAGCTCACCGCCCTGGTGGATGTCGGCAAGACCCCGCATCCGGGACGCGGCGCCAACTTCAATCACCCACTCTACGGACCGGTCTGGGCCACCAGCCACTTGGGTGACGCCGGGGTTTCGCTGATTGGCACCGACCCGGTCAAGCACCCGCAATACGCCTGGAAACAGGTGGGTTCGCTCCAGGGCCAGGGCGGCGGTTCGCTGTTCATCAAGACCCATCCGCAGTCACGCCACCTGTACGTCGACACCACCCTCAGCCCCGATGCCAAGCTCAGCCAATCGGTGGCGGTGTTCAACATCGACAAGCTCGACGCCGGCTACACCGTGCTGCCGATTGCCGAGTATGCGGGCATCAAGAAAGGCGCGCTGCGCGTGGTGCAGCCGGAGTACAACAAGGCCGGCGATGAGGTCTGGTTCTCGGTCTGGAGCGGTCAGGAAGACGAGTCGGCGCTGGTGGTGATCGACGACAAGACCCTCAAGGTCAAGGACGTGATCAAGGACAAGCGCCTGATCACCCCGACCGGCAAATTCAACGTCTACAACACCCAACATGACATCTATTGAGCTCCATCAATAAGAGGAAAAACCATGAAGCCTATTCTGATCGCACTGGCCTTGAGCGCTGTCTCCAGCCTGCAACCGGCCCTGGCCGAAGACGGCCCGACGCTGTTCAAGAGCAAGCCCTGCGCGGCCTGCCACTCCATTGACACCAAGGTGGTGGGTCCGGCGCTCAAGGATGTCGCGGCAAAAAACGCCAACGTCCCCGGGGCACAGGACGTGCTTGCCAAGCACATCAAGGAGGGCACCCAAGGTAACTGGGGCCCGATGCCGATGCCGGCCAACCCGGTGACGGAAGAGGAAGCCAAGGTACTGGCGGCGTGGGTGTTGAGTCTCAAATAGCCCAGGCACGGAACCCGGTGGCGCGGGGATAAATTCCCTCGCCACTGATAACTCCATTTCACTGATAAAGCTTCTTTCTGGAGAGGCGCGAAAATTTCGATCAGGAGGCGTCATGGAACGACACAGCTCTGCACACCGGATGGGCGCCTTCCTCCTGCTCTTCTGCACCTCGGTACTGGCCGCGCCCGACAGCCAGCGCCAGGCTCAACTCCAGCATTTGCTGGACCAGGACTGCGGCGCCTGCCACGGTCTGTACCTGACCGGCGGCCTCGGCCCGTCGCTGACACCGCAGGCACTGGCCGGCAAATCCCGCGACAGTCTCATCGCCACCGTCACCCAGGGACGCCCCGGCAGCGCCATGCCCGGCTGGGCAGCCCTGTTGGGACCCGACGATATCCGCTGGCTGGTGGACCGGCTTCTGCAAGGAAAACCTGCCTCATGATCCGCATCCGCGCCTTACTGACCTCGACCGCCATCGCCCTGTTGCTCTACGGCTGCACCCAGACCCCGCTGCGCGGCACCGGCGACCTGGGCGTGGTGGTGGAGCGCGCCACCGGCAGCGTGCAAATCATCGAGAGCGACACCCGCACCGCCCTTGCCCGCGTCGACGGACTGGGGGATCTGTCCCACGCTTCGGTGGTGTTCTCCCGCGACCAACGCTACGCCTATGTGTTCGGCCGCGATGGCGGGTTGAGCAAGGTCGACCTGCTGACTGCGCGGATCGAGCGCCGGATCATCCAGGGTGGCAACAGCATCGGCGGCGCGATCAGCCAGGATGGCAAGCTGATCGCCGTTTCCAACTACGAACCCGGCGGCGTCAAGGTGTTCGATGCCCGGACCCTGGAGCCAATCGCCGATATTCCCGCCACCCCCTTGCCTGACGGTCACAAGCGTTCTCGGGTGGTGGGTCTGGTGGACGCGCCGGGACAACGCTTCGTGTTCAGCCTGTTCGACACCGGCGAAATCTGGATCGCCGATTTCAGCCAGGGCCCAGCACCGCGCATCGAGCGTTTCACCGCCATCGGCCAACAACCCTATGACGCACTGATCACCCCGGACGGCCGCTATTACATGGCCGGGCTGTTCGGTGAGGACGGCATGGCGCAACTCGATCTCTGGCATCCTGAACGGGGCGTGAAACGCGTGCTCGGGCATTACGGACGTGGCGAGGCCCGGCTGCCGGTGTACAAGATGCCTCACCTGGAAGGTTGGGCCCTGGCCGACCAGCAAGCATTCGTCCCCGCCGTCGGTCATCACCAGGTGTTGGTGATGAATGCCCGCAACTGGCAGCCGGTCGACGCCATTGCCGTCGCCGGCCAACCGGTGTTTGTCACGGCCAGGCCGGATGGCCGTCAGGTGTGGGTCAACTTCGCCTACCCGGACAATGACCGCGTCCAGGTTATCGACACCCAGACCCACGCCATCGTCGCCGACCTGAAACCAGGGCCCGCGGTGCTGCACATGGAGTTCACCGCACGGGGCGACCAGGTGTGGCTGTCGGTCCGGGATGGTGGCGAGGTACAGGTATGGGATCCGTACCGGGTCGAGCGCCTGGGCGCCCTGCCCGCCCTCAGCCCCAGCGGCATTTTCTTCAGCAGCCGTGCGCATAAACCGGGGTATTGATATGTCCAGTACCTCGCTCGCCCGCCGCCTGATCGATCGCTTCCAGCATGGCCTGTCATTGTGCGCCGAACCTTACCGGGCCATGGCCGACGCCCTGGGTTGCACCGAGGCTCAAGTGCTCGAATGCCTGCAACACCTGCAACTGGCCGGCAGCCTGTCGAGGGTGGGCCCGGTGTTCGAACACACCCGGGCCGGGGCCAGCACCCTGGCGGCCCTGGCGGTGCCCGTCGATCGTTTGCATCACGTGGCACACCGTGTCAGCCAGTACCCCGAGGTCAATCACAACTATGCACGGGAACATCGCTACAACCTGTGGTTCGTGCTGACCGGTCCCAACCGCGCGCACCTGGACAACATCCTACAAGAGCTGGAAAAAGACACCGGCCTCACGCCCCTGGACCTGCCCATGCTGAGCGCCTACCGCATTGATCTGGGTTTCCCACTGGAGGCTCCCCATGAATAACGCCTTGAATGAGCAACAAGCCCTGGCCCTGCGCCGCCTGCTGGAGACGGGCCTACCCCTGACGCCGCGCCCGTTCCACGACCTGGCCGGGCAAATCGATGCGAGCGAACAGCAGGTGCTCGACCAGGTGCAGCAATGGCATGAACAAGGTCTGTTCCGTCGCGTCGGCCTGGTGGTCAACCACCGGGCCCTGGGTTTCGCTGCCAACGCCATGCTGGTACTGGACGTGCCGGACGCCTTGGTCGATGAAGTGGGACGACGTCTGGGGCAAGCGCCGGGGATCAGCCTTTGCTACCAGCGACCACGACGCCTGCCCCAATGGCAGTACAACCTGTTCTGCATGATTCATGGCCGTCAGCGCGATCGCGTGGAAGCCCAGGTGCAGGCCCTGCTCGAACACCATCTACTGGACGACCTGCCCCACGAGCTGCTGTTCAGCTCCCATCTGTTCAAGCAATGCGGCGGACGCTTCGCCCCACCGGCTGGAGCCGTTCTCCATGGATGAGCTGGACCGCCAACTGATCAACCGCCTGCAACTGGGCCTGCCGCTGGTGCGTCATCCCTGGCGGGCATTGGCCCATGAGCTGGGTAGCAGCAGTACCGAGTTGCTCGACCGCCTGCACGAGCTGCTCAACGACGGCGTGCTCACCCGTTTCGGCCCGATGTTTGATATCGATCGCCTGGGCGGCGCGTTCACCCTGGCGGCGCTGGCAGTGCCCGAACCGCGCTTCGACACCATCGCCGAGCTGCTCGCGGGCATGCCCGAAGTGGCCCACAACTACCGTCGCGAACACACCTGGAACATGTGGTTCGTGCTCGCCTGCACCAGCGAACAGGCGATCACCGACACCCTGCTGCGCATCGAACGCCTCACCGGCCTGGTGCCGCTGAACCTGCCCAAGGAGGAGACCTACCATGTCGGCCTGTATTTTCCGGTCTGATGCTTCGCTGCAAACGTCCACACGGCTGGACGAAACACCCGCGGCGCGGCGACTGGTAGCGCTGACCCAGGCCGGCCTGCCCCTGGTGGAAGACCCCTGGGCCTGGCTCGCGGAGCAATTGGGGATGGACGTGGACGCGACCCTCGAGCTGCTCAAGCAGTTGCAGGCCGAAGGCGCCATTCGCCGCATCGCCGCCGTCCCCAACCATTACCGCCTGGGCTTTCGCCACAACGGCATGACGGTCTGGGATGTATCCGACGCTGACATGCCGCGCCTCGGCGCACTGCTGGGGGCGCAACCCTTTGTCAGCCACTGCTATCGCCGCCCGCGTCGGCCCGGCTGGCGCTACAACCTGTTCGCCATGGTGCACGGCCGCAGCCGCGAAGAAATCGACCGCTACCGCGACCATTTGCGTTACCTGCTGGGCGGCGCTTGCGAAGCCGACGACATGCTGGTGAGCAGTCGCATCCTGAAAAAGACCGGCCTGCGCCTGCCACCCGGCGTGCGCTAATCCCATGAGGACAAGGAGTGTTTATGTTGAGGATCAGCCACTACCTGCGTGCCCTGGCAGGTCATTGCCCCGCCCCGCGTGTCGCGTCCCCGGGCAGCCTGCGGGCACCGGTGGTGATCTGGAACCTGCTGCGACGTTGCAACCTCACCTGCAAACATTGCTACGCCACTTCGGCTGACAGCGTTTTCCGCGACGAGCTGGACACAGAAGCGGCGCTCAAGGTGATCGATGAATTGCATGACGCCGGCGTGCGGGTGCTGATCCTGTCCGGCGGCGAGCCCCTGCTGCGCGAGGACCTGTTCCAGCTCAGCGCCTATGCCCGCGACAAGGGGTTCTTCCTTGCCCTGTCCACCAACGGTACGCTGATCACCCCGGACAACATCGGGCAGATCCACGCCGCGCAGTTCGACTACGTCGGCATCAGCATCGATGGCCTTGAGGCGACCCATGATGCGTTCCGCCAGCTCAAGGGCAGTTTTGCCCGCTCCATGGCCGCCATCAAGCTGTGCCGCGAGCACGGGATCCGGGTCGGCCTGCGCACTACCCTCACCCAACAAAACCATGCCCAGCTGCCCCAGTTGCTGGCCTTGATGCGCGAGAACGACGTGCAGAAGTTCTACCTGTCGCACCTCAACTACAGCGGTCGGGGCAAACGCAGTCGCAAGCTCGATGCCCATCAGCAGATGAGCCGCGAGGCCATGACGCTGATTTTCCAGCGAGCCTGGGACGACATCGAGCAAGGGCGCGACAGCGACTTCGTCAGCGGCAACAACGACGCCGATGCGATCCTGCTGCTGCACTGGGTCGCCCGCCACCTGCCCCAACACGCCGGCACCCTGGAGCAGTTGCTGCGGGCCTGGGGCGGCAACGCCTCGGGGTGCGGCATCGCCAATATCGACAATACCGGCGAGGTCCATCCCGACACGTATTGGTGGCAGCACTCGGTGGGCAACGTACGGCGCACGCCGTTTCGCACCCTCTGGTTCGAACGCCCCGATGCCCTGCTGATGAAACTGCGCGAACACCCTCGAACCGTGGGGGGGCGCTGCGGACAGTGCCGTTGGCTGGCGATCTGCAACGGCAACACCCGCACCCGCGCCTGGGCCGAGGGAGACCTGTGGGGCCAGGACCCCGGCTGCCACCTGCTCGATGAAGAAATCGGCCTGCACGCGATCCCCAGCGTTGCGATGCCCTGTGCCCGATAACCGACGGCGAACCCGTTACCGAACCAAGGAAGTCCCAATGCCTGCCCCCATCGTTCTGCCCGCGGCCCTGCAATCAC
Source organism: Pseudomonas uvaldensis (assembly GCF_021271205.1). Taxonomy (GTDB): domain Bacteria; phylum Pseudomonadota; class Gammaproteobacteria; order Pseudomonadales; family Pseudomonadaceae; genus Aquipseudomonas; species Aquipseudomonas uvaldensis. The sequence goes on along the minus strand of NZ_JAIWKS010000002.1, from coordinate 321,590 downwards.
CCTTCAGACCCGGGGAAGTGGCCCTGGTCGGCGCCGGCCCCGGTGATCCCGGTCTGTTGACCCTGCGCGCCTGGAGCCTGTTGATGCAGGCCGACGCGGTGGTCTACGACCGCTTGATCAGCCCGCAACTGCTCGGCCTGGTTCCGCTGACCTGCGCCCGGCACTACGTGGGCAAGGCCGCCGGTTGCCACAGTCTCCCCCAGCCGCAGATCAACGAGCTGCTGGCCGACCTCGCCGACCAGGGGCAACGGGTCGTGCGGCTCAAGGGCGGCGACCCGTTCATCTTCGGACGCGGCGCCGAAGAGCTGGAATACCTGCTGGCCCGTGGCATCGATTGCCAGGTGGTGCCCGGCATCACCGCCGCGGCCGGGTGCAGTGCCTATGCCGGTATTCCGCTAACGCACCGCGACCTGGTCAACTCTTGCCGCTTCATCACCGGACACCTGCAACACGACGGCGAATTGGACCTGCCCTGGCAAAGCCTCGCGGACGACAGCCAGACGTTGGTGTTCTACATGGGGCTGTCGAACCTGGGCACTATTGCCACGCGGCTGATGGCCGCCGGGCTGGCGGCGGACACCCCCGCGGCACTGATCTGCAACGGCACCCGCCCCGACCAGCAGGTGCTGCGCGGGACCCTGGCGCGGTTACCGGATATGGCGCTGGAGGGCTGCGACGGCCTGCCCACGCTGACCGTGATCGGTCAGGTGGTCGGGTTGTTCGCTCACCAGCCGCTGCATCATCCGGCGTGCCTGCACCCGGTGCGAGCTCAATTGCTACTCTCGAAGGTGGCGCCATGATCCGCTGGTGGCTGGCCCCCTTGGTGTGGATTGGCACAGCCCATGGCAACGAAGCGAGCGTCCCGGACATGGCCTTGGCCGAACGCACTTATCAGCAACATTGCCAACAATGCCACGGGGTGAATCGCATCGGCGGCGCCGGACCGGCGCTATTGCCCCAGAGCCTGAGCCGGATCAAACCCGACGAGATCCGCCAGGTGATCGAAAAAGGCCGTCCGGCGAGCCAGATGGCGGCATTCGGCACCGTGCTGGACGCGGCGCAGATGGACAGCCTGACCCATTACCTCCAACGCCCGCCAGCCGTCGAGCCCACCTGGAACGAAGACGACATCCGCCACAGCCACCGCCTGCTGGCGGATTCAGCCAGCTTGCCGAACACGCCCCAGCACAAGGCCGACCCACTGAACCTGTTCGTCGTAGTGGAAGCCGGCGACCATCATGTCGATGTCGTCGATGGGGACCGTTTCGAAGTGCTGGCCCGCTTCGCCTCGCACTTCGCGGTGCATGGCGGGCCGAAGTTTTCTCCCGACGGGCGCTTCGTCTACCTGGCGTCCCGGGACGGCTGGGTCAGCCTGTATGACCTGCACAACCTCAAGCTGATCGCCGAGGTACGCACCGGACTCAACACCCGCAACCTGGCCGTCAGCAAGGACGGGCGCTGGGTGCTGGTGGGCAATTACCTGCCCGGCAACCTCGCCGTGTTGGACGCCCGCGACCTTTCGCTGGTCAAGACCATCGAGACCCTCGGCGACGATGGCCAAGCCTCCCGCGTCAGCGCGGTGTACACCGCCCCACCGCGCGACAGCTTCATCGTAGCCCTCAAGGACGTGAAGGAGGTCTGGGAGTTGTCCACCGGGCCGAACCCGGATTTCGTACCGAGGCGTATAAAAGTCCAGGACTACCTGGATGACTTCTCCTTCTCGCCCGATTATCGCCAGCTGCTCGCCACGTCACGCAAGGCCCTGGGTGGCCAGGTCATCGACCTCGATAGCGGCCACGTCGTCACCGACATCGCCCTGCCAGGCATGCCGCACCTGGGTTCGGGGACCTATTGGCGGCGCAACGGGCATTGGCTGTTCGCCACGCCCAACATCAGCAAGGGACTGGTGTCGGTGATCGATTTCGATACCTGGAAAGTCATCAAGCAGATCCCTACTCTCGGGCCGGGCTTTTTTCTGCGCAGCCACGCCAATTCCCGCTACGCCTGGACCGACGTGTTCTTCGCCCCTGGCAACGACGCCATTCACCTGATCGACAAACAGACCCTGGAAATCGCCCACACCCTGCGCCCCATGCCTGGCAAAACCGCCGCCCATGTCGAGTTCACCCGTGACGGCCGCTACCTGCTGCTGAGCATCTGGGACACCGACGGGGCGCTGATCGTCTACGACAGCCAGACACTGGAGGAAATCAAACGCCTGCCCATGAACAAACCATCGGGCAAGTACAACGTCGGCAACAAGATCGAATTCGCCGAAGGCACGTCCCACTGACACACACCGCAAGGAAAGGCTTGCCCACAATAGCGGTGGGCAAGCTTGCATTGATGCAGGGAGGGTCCGGTCAGTGGTTCATCGATGACATGGCCGAAGCCTGTCCAAGTACCTTCTGGTCAATCTCTTCCAGACGCAGCACGCGCCCGCCGGTATCGCCGGCAAGTTTCCGGGCTGCCTGAGCATCGGAGAACGAGGCCAGCACCACGCCCATGGCGCCCTTGAGGCCGGTGCCAACGACGAACCAGGCGGTTCGCGCATCGATCAAGTGGGCGTCATCCGGTGCGTTCCAGTGGCTTTGCCCCATGTCGTGGACATACAGCTTGACGTCGGCCCGATGGTTCTCCGGCTGCAGCCACCAGCCAAGCATTTCCGCTGGCGAGCAAAACTTCTTCACACCGCCCGCCCCCACCGCAGCCCCCTTGGGCCCGGGAAAATCAGTGATCACCATGCCGCACACGTGGCACTCATCATTGGGGTGAAACGCCAGGGCCGCTTCGGTCCCCTTGGATGAGGACACTTTTTCACATCCCACCATCGCCAGGCACACCCACATTGCGGCCAGGAACCGACTCGCCTTAAAGGACACCTTGTTCATTGTTGCATGCTCCCTTACCCATCAGAAATCACGGGCACCGGCGGTTGAACAATCGGTAGGCCAACCACAACGGCACCGCCATCCACAACCCGAGGCAAAGCCAGAGCACCAGCCCCGACACCGGCAAGTCGCCGCCCAGCGCCATGACCGAGGCACCGTTGGAGGCGGCGTCGAACCCCGACAGATTGATCAACCGGTACACATCGGCAGGGTTGAACAACAGCAGCCACGGCAACAGCTCCGGACTAAAGCGGCCCTCGCTCAGCACCAGCAATGCCAACAGCACCAAATCGAACACCAGCACAAAGAAGAACCACACGCCCAGCGCCAGGCCGGCGGCGGTGGATTTTTCCGCCGAAACACTGCTCAGCACATAGGCCAGTCCCAGGAAGACCCAGCCCAGCAGCGTGCTCGACAGCATGAAGCGACCGAAGGCCCAGAGCAGCAGGTTCAATTCGACATCATCGACCCACAGGGCGATGGCCAGCATCGCGCAGCCGAAGCCGATCAGCGTCGCCAGAGCCAGGATGAGGCCATGGCCGACGAACTTGCCCAGCAGCAACTGGCCGCGACTCAACGGATAGGTCAGCAACAGCAGCAATGTCCCGCTCTCGTCCTCGCCGACAATCGCGTCATACGCCAGCAGCAAGGCGATCAAGGGCATCAGGAAAGTTGCCAGGCTCGCCAGGCTCGCTACGGTCGCCGGCACCGAGGTGAACCCCAGTTGACCGGACGCCGCCGCGCCCAGCCACGCGATACCGATTGCCAGCGCGGCGAACAACAGACTGATCGCCAATAGCCAACGGTTGCGCAAGCCATCGCTGAGTTCCTTGCGGGCCATGTTCCAGATCGGGTTCATTGACAGGTCTCCCCGGTTGCCGCGCCGTTCATGTAGTGCCGGTACAAGTCCTCGAGGGACGGCGGCTTGACCTCGACGTCCGTCGGGTTGTGTTGCGCCAGTAACTGGCGCAGCAAGGCCAGTTTGCTGCCGTCCGGCGCGGACACCTGCAAGCCTTGGGCGCCCCAGCCCTGGGCCAGATGCCCTTCACTGCGCCAGTGCTCTTGCAGTTGGCTGGCCCGTGTGACACCCGATGCGCGGATCAGCGTCGGCAGCCCCGCCTCCCGACGCAACCGATCCAGGCTCCCCAGGGCCAACAGGCGCCCTCGGGTCAGGATCGCGGCACGGTTGATGTGAGCCTCGACGCCCGGCAGGACGTGGGAGCAGAGAATGATGCTGGTGCCCTGCCAGCGCAGGCGGTCGAGCATCCGGTAGAGATCCTGGGTGGCGATGGGGTCAAGGCCCACCGTGGGTTCGTCCAGCAATAACAGGCGCGGTTGGCCGAGCAACGCCTGGGCCAGCCCCAACCGTTGGCGCATGCCTTTGGAGTAGGTCCGCACCCTGCGTCGCGCCGCCTCCGCCAGCCCGACCTCTTCCAACAAGCGTTCGACCTGTGCCGGCGTCGCCCCTTTGAGCCGGGCGAAATGCTGCAAGGTTTCCAGGCCGCTCAACTGCGGGTAGAACATGACGTTCTCCGGCAGGTAACCGAGCATCCGGCGCACCGTCGAGTCGCTGGGCTCACGGCCGAACACCCGCACCCGGCCTTCACTGGCCCGCAGCAAACCGAGTATCAGCTTCATGGTGGTGGTCTTGCCCGCGCCGTTGTGGCCGAACAGGCCAAGCACCTCGCCCTGGGCCAGGTCCAGGTCCAATTCATGCAATACGGTGGCATCCCCGTAGTGCTGGCTCACGCCTTCGATCTCGACGACGTTCAAGATGCGTCCTCCGAAGCACTGTTGCGTTGTGGGGCGAGGACCGGTGGCTCCATCAACGGATGGCGGTCGGTTACCCCTGGGGATTTCATCACCGGGAACGCCCGCTGGACCCAACGCAGCAGCTCGATCCCCGGACTGTTCATCAACAGCCGTACCTGCGGGTAGCGCCACAGAAGGCGGTCGACGTTATCGTTGGGTTCATAGGGCACGTCGCCCAGGCCATCGCCATTGCGATCCCAGCCGAGGTAGTCGCTCCAATAATTGCCGCGCCCATCCGCCGACCATTCCTGCAAGCGCGTGGCTACGTACTTGACCTGGCGCTGGTTGCCGGCAAAGACATTGCCGACGATGCGGTTGTCCTCCGAACCGGCGGTCAGATGGATGCCCAGAGCACTGCGCTCGAAGCGATTGCCTTCGATGCGGTTGAACAAGGAGTTGTAGATGAACAGTCCCTTGCCCTCGGCGCCAGTGATCATGGTGTCGCCGGTGGACCCGTCGCGTACGTCGCTGACGACGTTGTCGCGCAAGGTCGAATAAGTGATGTAGTTCATCAGGATCCCGTAGTTCTGGTCCTGTTCGGAGCGGTTGCCGATCACCGTCAGTTGGCGGCTCTGCATCAAGGCGTACCCGGTACGGGTACGCCGGGTGGTATTGCCCAACAGGCGGTTATCGTTGGCAAACATGTAATGCACGCCGTAGCGCAAATCCTCCAGCGTATTGCCCTGGAGCAGGTTGCCACTGGATGTGTCGATGTAGATGCCGTCACGGGTTTCGCGTATCTGGTTGCCGATGACCCGGGCACCATGGACGGCATACAGATGAATGCCATTGCCACGATCCTGAGAACGTAGGCTCGGGTCACCCTGGATAACGTTGTCGATCAGGCTGACGTCTCGTGCGCCATCGACCCAGATGCCGAAGCCCTGCCCCTGCATACGGTTCCCCTTGATCACCGCGCCCTGTGCGGCAGGCTGAATGAATACGGCGGCATTCATGGCCGTCAGGTCATGGCCCCAATCCAGAAACGTGCAGCCCTGGACCTGAACATGCGCTGCCCGGATAGTCAGGCCATTACCCTCGCCCGGCCCCCGGAATACTGCTCCCGGTTCACAGATGAGGGTCATGGATTGATCGACACTGAAAGAGCCCTGGTAGTGGCCGGCAGGCAAGCGCCAATGCAGCTCGCCGTCGGCCTGCAGAGGCAGGTCAGTGATCGGCTGTGGCGCCGCGAGCACGCCACCGGACACCAGCCAGAGCACCAGCGCAATGACCGGTTGCCGAACGTCGCTCGTAAATCGTCGCTTGTTCCCGGCCATTTCAACCTCCCGGATCGGCCGACTCAGGCCTTTTCAACCAGCATGCGCCCGACCATTTCCATGTGCAGGGCGTGGCAGAACCAGCTGCAGTAGTACCAGTGCAGGCCAGGCTTGTCGGCGGTGAAGGTAATGGATGAGGTTTGCTGAGGGCTGATCTCCATGCTTACGCCGTGGTTGGTCATGACAAAACCGTGGGACACGTCCTCGATCTGGTCGATGTTGGTGATGGTCACCGTCACTTCGTTGCCCTGCTTGACGGTGAACTCCGTCAGGCCATAGGCCGGCGCCATGGACGTCATGTAGACCCGCACCTTGTTGCCGTCGCGGATGACCTTGTTGTCGGTTTCCAGGTTGATGCCATCCTTCTTGGCCCGCTCCACCGTGGGGGCGAAGAACGGGTCGTTGCGATTCCAGATTTTCTGGGTCTTGATCTGGTCCCGCCGGGCAAGGATGCAGTCGTGGGGCTCGGCGAAGGCCGGGCCGTCGTGCACCAGTTTCATTTCGTCGCCGGAGATGTCAATCAACTGGTCGTTCTCCGGGTGCAGCGGCCCGGTGGGCAGGAAACGGTCCTTGGAGAATTTGCACAGCACGACCAGCCATTTGCCGTCCGCCTCACTGGTCTCGGTCAGCGACGCGTGGTTGTGGCCGGGCTGGTACTGCACGTCGAGTTTCTGCTTGATGTAGTTGACCTTTTCGCCCTTGTAGGCGCGGATGGCCTCGTCCATGTTCCACTTCACCACCTGGCTGTCGATGAACAGCGTGGTGTACGCATTGCCGCGTCCATCGAAGGTGGTGTGCAGCGGCCCCAGGCCCAGTTCGGGCTCTGCGACGATCACCTCGCGCGGATCCTTGTAGCGGCCCTCGAACAGGCCATCCAGGCGGTCGATGGCGATCATCGAGACAGTGGGCGACAGCTTGCCGTTGGCGATGAAATATTTGCCGTCCGACGAGGTGTTGCACCCGTGGGGGTTCTTCGGCACCGGGATGTAGCGGGTGAACTCGGAGTCCTTGCCATCGGTCTTGCGACCATCGACCACCGGTACCTTGGAGCCGTCCAGGGTGATGAACTTGCCGGCTTTGATCGCTGCCTCGATCCGCGGAATGTTGAACACCACCACCCAGTCGCGTTCGTTGCGCATCATGCCGCCCAGATCGTAGGCTTTCTCCGAGTTGTAGCAGGTGCTGGCAGCGTATTTGCCGGTGTAGTCCGCGTCGGAGTTATCCAGGTTGCCATCGACGATCACCTGGAACGCCATCTCCATTTTCTCGGCATCGATGGCGTTGAACATCGTGTAGCTGTTCTTGTCTTGCAGGTCGAAAGTGCGGCCATCGTTGGGGTGCGGGATCACGAACTCGGCGTTGGCGAACACATACTTGGTATACGGCACCTTTTGCAGGCGCAGGCCGTGGATTGCCTGGACGTTGGGCACGGAGAGGATCTTGTCGCACTTCATGATGTCCAGCCGAATGCGCGCGACCCGGGAGTTGGCCTTGTCATTGATGAACAGGTATTTGCCGTCGTATTTGCCATCGGTCATGGAAATATGCGGGTGGTGGCAGTCGCCGTTCTGGTATTTGGCGCTGTCCCCCAGGATATGCTTGCTTTCGTTGGTCAGGCCCCAACCGGTGGCCGAATCGACGTTGAACACCGGGATGCGCATCAACTCGCGCATCGACGGAACCCCCAACACCCTCACCTCGCCCTGATGGCCTCCGCTCCAGAAACCGTAGTACTCGTCCAGCTCACCGGGCGCGACATGGATCTTGGACTTGGCTTCCTTGGCCGCCGCTGCCCATGACTCGCGGGTGAACGTTCCGGCCCCCAGCGCCGTGGCGCCGGCCAGCACCGCGCCCGTCACCGCGCCCGTGCCAAGGAAGCTGCGCCGGCTGACACCCCTGGGTTCTGGCGCCACCTCGGTGGTGTCGTTTGTCTTGTCGTTCATGCTAATGCTCCATCAAGAATGAATCGGTCGAAGGGAACAGGTCACCGGGTCATGCCGATCAGTGATGTCACACACCTGTGGGAGCAAAGCTTGCTCGCGATTGGGGCAAGGCAGTCGACACTGTATTGACTGGCTATCGCGAGCAAGCTTTGCTCCCACAGGTTGAACTTCACCGTTGCACCACGGGAATCAGTTGCGGATCGGTTGCAGTCGCTTTGCCGCGCTTCTTGCGCTTGTTGATCAGCGGCGGGCATTTGTTTTCGTTGTGCCAGGTCATCTGGCAGTCGAGGCAGTAGTGGCATTCGTTGGCGTTGATCCGGCCGTCGGGATGAATCGCCTGGATCTCGCATTCCCTGGCGCACAACTGACAAGGGTTACCGCACTCCTTGCGGCGCTTGAGCCAGTCGAACAGGCGCAAGCGCGTCGGCATCGCCAGGGCCGCCCCCAGCGGGCAGATGTAGCGGCAGTAGACTTTGCGGGTAAACAGATTGACCAGCAGCAGGCCCGCCGCATACGCGACGAACCACCACTGGCGATCGAACCGTAAGGTGATGGCGGTCTTGAACGGCTCGACTTCAGCCAGCCGCTCGGCGGTGGCCATGGACTCCAGCGAGACACCGAACAGCACCAGCAGAATGATGTACTTGATCGCCCACAACCGCTCGTGAACGGCAAACGGCAGTTCGTATTGAGGCACCTTGAACCGGCGCGCCAGTTCGTTGATCAGCTCCTGCAGAGCACCGAACGGGCACAGCCAACCGCAGAACACGCCCCGTCCCCACAGCAGAATGCTGGCGGCGGTGAACACCCACAGGATAAAGATCAGCGGATCGGTGAGGAAAAGCTCCCAACGAAACCCTTCGAACAATGCATGGACGAACGTCAGCACATTGACCACCGACAGTTGCGCCAGGGCATAGCCGCCGAGAAACACCACCGTGAACACCAAATAGCCCCGGCGGACCCAGTGCAGCAGCTTCGGCCTGCGGGCCAGCGCATCCTGGAAGAACAGGATGACGGTGAGCACCAGCAAGGCCACCCCCAGCACGACGATCTCGACGCTTTTCTGATACCAGAGCGTCAGCCACAGGGGGCGGCTGGCCTCCTCGGCCGCCGCCAGTTGCGCGGCCGTGGGCAACGGCCGCTCCAGATACGGCTCAGGCAGTTGGTAGCCAAGTTCGAAGCTGCTGAAGATACCGCTGACGGGGCCGGTCTGGCGGCGCACCAGCAGCTCCAGGCTCCAGGGCGAGCCGGGATCGAAACGGTGGGACGCACGGATGATGAAGATTGCCATTTCATCGAACGCCGGCATGTCGTCGAGGGCCACATCATCCAGGCGCTGGAAATCCAGATCGCGGAAGCTGATGGTGTCGCCGAACTGGCGCAACACCACCCGGTCGAAAATGCCCCCGCGTACGTAGCCCGAGCCCTTGAATGAATAACGCCCGCTGCCCATTACGGCGATGGCCTGCTCGCCCGGCTTGAGCTCGGCCATCAGCGTGCGATATTGCACCTCACCCAGCAGATTGCGACCGATGGTGGGTGGGTTCAGGTGCGTGACGTACAGGTCGATGAAGGTGTCATCCACCTGCCCGGCACTGGCCATTTCGACCTGCTCGGCCTCGGTGCCCTTGAAGGAAGCGTCCACTTGACCGCGGGTCAGCAGCAAACGCCGCACCGAGCCATCCCCGACCAGCGTGTTCCAGTCGGCGGTGTGATAGGTATCTTCACGCACCCGGGCCGGCGCCACGACCACCCCGGAATTGCCCTTGACCAGGCCCAGTGACACCGCGACGTCATGGGCGGCGCGCATGATCACTTCGTTGACCACCATCGCCGTCACGGTGGCACCGGCTATGGCGTCCACCGTCACCGCATCCGGGTCGCTGGAGTGCCCCACGACGACCCGCTGGTTGACCTTGATACCGCTGTAGCGCGCACTGAACCCATGGAGCTTTTCTTCGGCGATGCCGATCAGCAGGATCGGCTCATGGTGTTCGAGCACATAGGCATCCAGGATCATGCCGGCGGGATCGAGGATGACCTGGACGTTGATCGGCTTGCCCGAGTAGGCGGGAATGTTCACCACATCCAGGCTCTGGAACACATAACCCAGGACCTTGCCCGCGGCGGACAGCGTGCGCACCTTGAAGGGGCCTTCAGGCGCGGAGAGCGTATCGGTCTGGTTCAGGACATGGTGGATGCGCTGTTGCTGGATCTCGCCGTAATCCCTGGCCTGGGCGAGACTCATGAAGCTCAGCAGGAGCGCTAACAGTCCATGAAGCCAGCAGCGGGACGGGTGCAGCATCACAATGGGAAGGGTCATGGACGCCAGGGCTTGAATGCAGAATCGTGGCGATGATGCTAGGCGCCGTCCCCTCGCCGGCCCTTGATTGAAATCAACTTGGAAAAACTAAACCTGTGGGGAGGGAGGTGGATGTCCAGCCCTCATCGCGAGCAGGCTCGCTTCCACAGGGTTTTTCTATCGACCACAAAACCTGAGCCCACCACAGCCCCAACTGTGGGAGCAAGCCTGCTCGCGATGGCGTCAGCCCGAACACCTCCGATCAGCCCGATCCTCAACGCAACCCATAGGAATAAATACCCACATCCTTGTTATCATACCAATTGCCGTTCCCCCAGATCACCCGATCCTGCGCCGGCTGGAAACCGACGATGCCCAGATAGCCCGCAATGGCCAGGCGTTTCCACGACTGGCCCCAGTCCCTGGAATAAAACACCCCATCGGCCGAGATGCTCGCGTCCGACCACCAATAGAGCCAGCGCGGCGGGTAATGTTCGCTGGTGGTGTTGATCAACAGGCTGTTCTGCCCGACCCAGAAATTCGTCCCGCGCACCCGGCTTTCCGACGCCAGGGGGGCAAACACGCTGGGCAGTTCGCTCAGGGTGCGCCAGGTCAGCGCGGTGGTGTCCAGTTCGGCGACGACGTCGCGGCCTCGATTGCCCTGATCGATAAGGCCAATGACCTTGCCGGCATCGTTCTGGACCAGTTTGGAGACAAACAGGTTGTCGTCGCGCTGTACCTCGACGACTCGCCAGGGCCCTGTTTCGCGTTGCAGGCGGGCCCGCGTGGTCACGTTGAACGCAATGTTGTTGCCGACGCCGTCGGGGTTGCTTGCCCAGAATCGCTGGGACACCCAGATGAAGGCCTGCCGGGCATCCAGTTGCAGCACGTTGGTCTGCACGTCCCCCTGCTCGCCTGAGCCGGTGTGCCATTCATTGATCTCCGGATACTTTTCGTGCACTGACTCAGCAGCTACCAGCAACGGCTCGGAGGCGACAATCGCTGTGCTGCTGGCGCCGCGATCAGCCGAATAGAAAACGCCGGTGGAAACGCTGCCAGAAGCCGCTTCGCTGCTGTCATCGTCCGCAGCACTCGGCCGGCCCCACGCCCAGACTTCGTCCGTACCGTGGAAATAGGGGGTCAGGCTCCAGGCCAACCGATCGGCTTCGGCAAACCAGCCCTCGCTCAACCAGGTCCAGTGTTTACCTTGATCGTCGCTACGAAAGACCACGGTCTGGTTGATGTCGTCGGCGTTCGCGGTATCAGGGCGGTCAAGCCCCGTCAGCAGGAATACGCTGGCGCCGTCCGGACTGGCGACCAGGCAAGCCGCGCCGCTGACGTGGGCCACCAACTGGAATTGCCCCTGGGCGTCCAGGCGAGAAATAAAGGAAGTTTCCTTGTCACGTCCAAGCAAGCCCGGGAAAGGTGCTTGCGGCTCATCTTCGCTCGCTTCAGCCGGTTTGCCATAAACCACTGTGTCCAGGTCCACGACATCCGCAGTGGGCTCCAACCGACTCGCGTCCCCCTCCAGGCGGCCGACCAGCCAGGTGCTTTGCCCGGTCACGACAACACCCGTGCAGTATTGGGTCATCGCACGCTGTTGGATATCCTTCACCACACCTATGCGTTGCTGGTCCGGACTGGCTCCGCCCCACTCCAATTTGGCGCTGGTGATCATCCACATGTACCACAGCGCGGCGGCACCCACTAATGCGGCAAACAGGGTAGAGAACAGCTTTGATCGAGGCATGGGAGGTCCGTATCCTGGGAAATTCCGGGAAGCTTTTCGCATCTCTCTGGCCCGGAGTAAATTTTTTTTTTGCACGAGAACGAATGAAGCCGGTCGCATACTGGTCAACGCCTTGAACCAGGTTCAACTCTCCAGGAGGCGCCGTGCCCCCGAAGCCTCAACGCGCCAAAGCAGACGCCCACAAGGAATGCTCCATGCCCTCACGCTCCGGCCCCGCTTCCTCCACATCACAGACCGAAAACACCGGGTTCGTCCGGGTCCGTGGTGCCCGCGAACACAACCTCAAGAACATCGATGTCGATATTCCTCGCGATGCCCTGGTGGTGTTTACCGGCGTGTCGGGGTCTGGCAAGTCATCGCTGGCGTTCTCCACCCTCTACGCCGAAGCCCAGCGTCGTTACTTCGAGTCCGTCGCGCCTTACGCCCGGCGCCTGATCGATCAGGTCGGCGTACCCGATGTGGACAGCATCGAGGGCTTGCCGCCAGCGGTGGCCTTGCAGCAGCAGCGCGGTACGCCCAGCGCCCGCTCCTCGGTGGGCAGTGTCACGACCTTGTCCAGCCTGATCCGCATGCTTTACTCCCGCGCCGGCAGCTATCCGGCCGACCAGCCCATGCTCTACGCCGAAGACTTTTCGCCCAACACGCCACAAGGCGCCTGCCAGGAATGCCATGGCCTGGGCCGGGTCTATGAGGTGACCGAAGACTCCATGGTGCCGGACCCGTCGCTGACCATCCGCGAACGTGCCGTGGCGGCCTGGCCCATGGCCTGGCAAGGCCAGAACCTGCGGGACATCCTGGTCACCCTGGGCTACGACGTCGACATCCCCTGGCGCGACCTGCCGCAAGCACAGCGTGACTGGATTCTCTTTACCGAAGAAACGCCCACCGTCCCGGTATACGCCGGGATGACGCCGGCGCAGACCCGCTCCGCCCTCAAGCGCAAACTCGAACCCAGCTACCAGGGCACGTTCAGCGGCGCCCGGCGTTACCTGTTGCACACGTTCATGCATTCCCAGAGCGCCCAGATGCGCAAGCGCGTGGCGCAATACATGCGCGCCAGTGCTTGCCCGGTGTGCGAAGGAAAACGCCTCAGGCGCGAAGCGCTGACCGTCACGTTCGCGGGGCTGGATATCGCCGAGCTGTCGCACCTGCCCTTGCTGGAGCTGGCCGAGGTGCTCAAGGGTGTCACGGCACCCGCTTATCTGGAACAGGCCGAAGAGCCCGGCGCGGTCTTAAGCCATCGGCAAACCCGAGAGGCCCGCGAACAGCGTGCCGCCAGAGGCGAAAACCCTCACGCCGGAGGGCCGGATGCGCGCCATACGCCCAACCTGTCCCTGGAAAAACGCCTGGCTGCCCAACGCATCGCCGCTGAATTGCTGGAGCGGATCGTCACCTTGATCGATCTTGGCCTGGGCTACCTGTCCCTGGAGCGCAGCACCCCGACCCTGTCCTCCGGCGAGCTGCAACGCCTGCGCCTGGCCACCCAGCTCAATTCCCAGCTGTTCGGTGTGATCTATGTACTGGACGAACCGTCCGCCGGCTTGCACCCGGCCGACAGCGAAGCCCTGTTCGATGCCCTGCAACGACTCAAGGCCGCGGGCAATTCGGTATTCGTCGTCGAGCACGACCTGGATACCATGCGCCGCGCCGACTGGCTCGTCGATGTCGGCCCGGACGCGGGTGAACAGGGCGGCACGATTCTTTACAGCGGCCCACCGGCCGGCCTCGGAAAAGTACCTGAGTCACGAACGCGGGCCTACCTCTTTGCCGAACGCACCCTCGCTACGCACAGCCCTCGAACACCCAGTGACTGGCTACGCCTGGAAGGCATTACCCGCAACAACCTCGACAACTTGAGCGCGGCCTTCCCCCTCGGCTGCTTTACGGCCGTGACCGGTATCTCCGGTTCTGGCAAATCCAGTCTCGTCAGCCAGGCGCTGCTGGACCTGGTGGGCGCCCACCTGGGCCAGGCCAGCCAGCGCGCCGAACCTGAAGAACAGAGTCTGGAAGACGAACCCCGGCAAACCAGCGGCGGGTACGTCAGCGCCGGACTCGATGCGATCAAGCGACTGGTCCAGGTGGACCAGAAACCCATCGGCCGCACCCCACGCTCCAACCTCGCCACCTACACCGGCCTGTTCGACCATGTGCGCAAGCTGTTCGCCGATACGGAGCAGGCTCGCACGCTGGGATTCGATGCCGGGCGATTTTCCTTCAACGTTGCCAAGGGACGCTGCGAAACCTGCGAAGGTGAAGGCTTCGTCAGTGTCGAACTGTTGTTCATGCCCAGCGTGTATGCCCCCTGCCCGGCCTGCCACGGCGCTCGCTACAATCCGCAGACGCTCACGGTGAACTGGCAAGGGCTGAACATCGCCCAAGTCCTGCAACTGACCGTGGACCAGGCACTCGAAGTCTTCCGCGAACAACCCGCGGCAAAGCGCTCACTACAGGTGTTGCAGGACATCGGACTGGGTTATCTGCGCCTGGGCCAACCGGCTACGGAGCTGTCCGGCGGCGAAGCCCAGCGCATCAAACTGGCGACGGAACTGCAACGCAAGGCCCGCGGGGCTACGTTGTATGTGCTGGACGAACCGACCAACGGATTGCATCCCCAGGACGTGGACCGACTGCTGGTGCAGCTCAATCGCCTGGTGGATGAAGGCCATACCGTGGTTGTGGTGGAGCATGATATGCGGGTGGTTGTGCAAAGTGACTGGGTGATCGATATCGGCCCGGGAGCCGGGTCCCAGGGTGGGAAAGTCGTAGTATGCGGATCGCCGGGCGCAGTGGCCCAATGCCAGGAAAGTCGGACGGCGGGGTTCCTGAAAAACGTCTTGAGGACTGAACATTAAAGCTTTTTTAACGAGACTGGCCGTACGGGAAAAGGTGACTATACTGTGCGTCAGTTAATCGTTTCAGTCCGCGTAATTCGACGAAAGCCTCTTCCTCCATGGATGCAGGCGCTCATGCCAGGAGGCGCAATGATATCAACCACACCAACAGAACAGGCCTCCCTCCGGGAGGCGAAACATCATCAAGGCCCTCCCAGGCAATCTGTGACGAACTGCTCTCGCGATCCGATCTTCTCTTGTGCATCGCCGAAGGCCGAGGTCTATCGTTGTTGTTGAAACCTGCACAGCGAACATTGTTCAACACTATTTGGCGCCCCCTGAAGGTAAGAGCCTGGCCGCGTCAAGTCTTTAGTTTAGATATTTCGGCTCGCTTATTATGTTCAAACCCATTTCCAGTCATTTGTTCAATCTGGTCCAAGAGGTAGAAAACAACATCTCGGGCGTGAGCGAAGAGGAGTACACCGAAATATTGGGTTGGATATTTTCAAAACTGGGCATCGAGAAATTCGCTTACGTCCATCTGGAACCGACGCCCTTCAATAACTCGAAAATTTCCATCTATAGCAATTACCCTTCCGAATGGGTTGAGACCTACCGCAAACAGTCGCTCTACAAGACGGATCCCGTCATGGCAAACACTGCCGTCACGGCAACGCCTTTTTTCTGGGATGAAATTCCCGAAGAGATGGACACCCATTCCGACATATTCGAGCAATCAGCCTCGTACGGCATCAAACAGGGGTATACCGTTCCTATCCATGAACCCGGTCGGGCATTCGGTTCCCTTCACCTGTCCTCCGAAGAAAACGATCCTGATTTCCCCACCATTGTCCGTTCGAACCTGTTCATCATCAAAGCCCTCAGCATCATTGCCAATCAATATCGCCCCGTGGAAACCACGGTCGAGAGCAACTTGAGATTATCCCCCAGGGAAATAGAATTCCTGCGCTGGTTAGCCTTGGGGAAAAACTATAAAGAAATAGGTTTGATCATGAACATTACCGAACGAACGGTAAAATTTCATGCCAAGCAAATGACCGAGAAAATGGACTGTATCAACGTCAAGCAGGCGATGATCAAGGCCGTTCAGCTTAACCTCGTCTGATATTTATCTTTTATCGATCTACAACCACCTGGCGTGGTTCAGTGACTCGATGCCGGCGAACTCTTATAAAACACACTCAAGCGAACGCCACTTGTGATGCAATATTGAACAGCATCCCACAAGCGAACAAGCCGATGACCAGGGATATGGCTCGACTCAAGAACCGCCCAGACACAATGGCATGAAGTTTACGCCCACAGAATGCGCCGATCGCGATCCAGACCAATCCGACCGGGAATATGATAGCCGTGAATAACGACATGAAAGACACATAGTTACCCAAGGACAAAAACGTGCCGGCCGGAGCAACGAAGGAAACAAAAAACAACCCCTTGGGATTGGTCAATGTTGCCACGAACAAATCCGGCACACTGATACCGGTGGTTTTGCCTGGCAGGTGATCCTTGACCGAAAACCACAACTTCAACGAGATATAGAACAGAAAACATACCGCAAAAATCTTGGTGGCAATGACCACCCACGAGTGGTCGGTGATCAGCAGATCGATAAACACGCCCCACATCGTCATCTGAATGATATAAGCCAACCACTCCGCAACGACGAATCTCATGGATCGGGCATTCAGCCCTCGGTTTATCCCTGTCTGCAAAAGTAGCGAATTGGTTGGGCCCGGAACCAACAGGACCGTCATCAGTGAAAGCGCGATATAAGACATAAGGTCATCCATGCCAGGAGCCACGATGGCTCATTTCTTCAGTTCGGCTCAGGTCTATCGATACTAATCAAATTTTTAGTTGTATGACAACAGACCAATTTCTGCCAATAGAGTAACAACACTAAAGCAACGTTAACGCTGCTTACCGTCTATCCGGTTCCGCCATTAATTAATCCACTCCCCTACCATCCATGTTTCCAAAACAACCTTTCATAAGCTTGTGACCCTTTCATTGCAGGCTCTAACGCGTCTTCTCGCGAGCGTCAATTTTCCGGCCTACAGGATATCAGGGACTTAGCCATACCAGTAGTCAGCGTCAAAAAATCCACCTTGGAAAACTATATCGATCCCGCCCTCTTGGCTCTTGAATCAACACTTTCACATCCTACTGTCTGCCGGTACTTTTTTGGACTCGGCACAATACTAAATTGTCAACTCGGATATTTTGTCCCGGAATACAACCGCATCGCCCTGCCGACAACTAATTAGACTATACACTCTACAAATCCTCGCACTGTACTTTAGGACAGTTGAAATGCCTTAGTGCAAAGTTAACAGTAGCTCCACCGACAGCCACGAAACGTCATTCATGAACTACTCCTCATGCACCTATCGTTTTTTCGGCGTATCTACCCGCATTGCAAGCTACTCGACAATTCCGACTAAAACGCTCGAACAAATACTGGCCATTCGCAAAGCCGCATTTATCGATAGAAAGAAGTGGGACATAGGAAGTTATCAGGGCACGGACTACGAATGGGATGAATACGATGATGCTGACGCGATCTATATATATTCCCATCTAAACGATTGCGTGACCGGATGTGTTCGGTTACGCCCTTGCAGCAAACCGACGCTCTTGAGCGGCGCCTTGAGTTTCATTCTTCCCAGCGACAAAAACAGACCCCACCCCCGCACTTGCTGGGAAGCCACACGCTTCGCACTTTCCTCCGACAGATCAGCTTCTGGAGAATTGACCCATGCCTATGTAGACGCACGTACCGCAGCACTTTTTCTCTCAATGATGAAGTTCGCCCACCGGCAAAACATTGCTCTTTATGAGGTGGTCGTGGATACCCTGATGGAAAAAATCCTGAAGCGTTCCGGCTGGCCCGTGGAAAGGCATAACACAGCAGTGGGCTCGAAAGGCGAAAATATCATCTATGGAACACTGTCCTGCACACTTTCCACTTACGAGGGCGTCCTCAGGAAGAACGCAACCCACACCACACTATATGAACCATTCCTTATGACGAACCGTTCGTCAGACACACTCCAACCATCCATCGATATCGGTCAAATGCGCCCCGACCGAAACATTCCAGCAAAAATACATATGCACACTGAGCTGCATCTATAAAACAAACTTCTGGTATGAAATTGGAGAAAGGATGAACCTGCAAAGACTATTCCCGCACGTTGGCAAAGTCATTGCCAGTACCGGCAGTCGCCACTTTCCGCGCATGTTGCACGATCTGATACTTACGGAAATTCCCGTCGATGCAACGCATATCACTGAACAAAGGATAGGGACTGCACATATTGCAGAACCGAGCACTTCCAGTATCGGCTTTGTCGGCATGGACAACACTTGCGTCGATGCCGTCATGGATACGCATACCGCAAAACCGTTTTTCCTGGCCGAAGATATTCTCTTTGAAGACGCCACCCCGCAAAAAGTACCGAATTTCTCCCGATGCCTCTTGAAACCTGGACAAGCAAGCAGCCCATCCAGCCACAACACAACCACCCAACTGCATCTGACCACTCGAAAAAATGGCCGTCGTTATGTGTTGTCCGTCTACCGATCCCCCTTTTCCAAGGGTTTCACTGCACAAGAGCACGCCCTGCTGAAGGATTTTTCCTACCTCTTGTTGCCTATGGTGGAAGAACACGTCGCCGCCCTGGTTCCGCCGGAACCCCATCGTCATGACCCGAGCCTCCCCCTCGAAGGACCGGAAAATGGCGGAATGGAAGCATTGCGTCAGAGATTCGCCGACCGACTACAGCTGTCCGGGCTTACTCTCTCTACCCGCGAGACTGAAGTATGCGTGGGTTTACTCGCCGGGCGCACGGCACCTGAACTTGCGGAGCAACTCAACCTTAAAGTCAACACAGTCGAAAGCTATCTGAAACGCGCAGCCATAAAAATGGGTATTGGCGGACGCCGTTCACTCATCCGCTGGATGCACTCGATGGATGCCACGCCACCGGGCATTGAATGGAACGCTACCCCTCCTATTCGCCAGGCCGTCTGAAAACGTTCCCCAATCTTAGGCGCTGTACGAAAACTCGCCGCTCGGCGATTTTTCGTACAACCCCTAACTCGATCAATCCAATCGAGCAGTATTGGGGATCATGACTCCCTCAGTCCCCCAGCCCCTCAGCCGCCGAACCTTCTTTGTTCGTTACCCCCGCAAGACGCTTGAACCATTCCAGAACATCGTCCACGTAAGTGAAGATCACCGGCACCACCAACAGACTCAGCAGCGTCGACGTCAGCAGCCCCCCCATAACGACCACGGCCATCGGCTGCCTGAAACTCGGGTCCTCGCCCATACCCATTGCGGTCGGCAACATACCGGCACCCATCGCAATAGTGGTCATCAGGATGGGCCGGGCGCGCTTGTGGCAGGCATCGACCAGCGCGTCGTACCGCCCCAGGCCATAATCGCGGCGAGCCATGATCGCGTATTCCACCAACAGGATGGAGTTCTTGGTCACGATACCCATCAACATCAGCAAGCCAATGACTGACGGCAAGGAGAAGCTGAAGTTGCACACCAGCAACGCGATCAATGCCCCGCCCAACGAGAGGGGCAGCGCCGAAAGAATCGTGGCCGGTTGCAGGAAGTCGTGGAACAGCAGCACCAGCACCGCATAGATGCAAAACACACCGATGGCCATGGCCACGCTGAAACTTCCGAACAACTCCGTCATGAGCTGCAACTCACCCTGCTCCACCGGCTTGACCTCAGGCGGTAGATTGCGCATCGCCGGCAGCTGGCTCGCCTCGGCCATGACCTCCCCCAGGTTGCGGCCATTGAGTTCGATGGAAAGGGTGACATTGCGCAGGCGATCGAGCCGACTGATCTGCGCCGGACCACTACCCAGACTGATCTCTCCCAGCGACGCTAGCGCGACCTGGCCGTCCCGCCCGGTCACCCGTAGCTGGTTGATGCTCTGCAAGTCATCGCGCAACAGGGTATCCATCCGCACCCGCACATCCACCTGACGCTGGGACAGGTTGATCTTGCCCAATTGCGAGGAATACTCGCCGTAAGTCGCCATGCGCAAGGTATCGGCGATCTCCTGGCTGGTGACACCCAGTTCCGCCGCGCGGGCGAAGTCGGGGCGCATCTGGATTTCCGGCCGCTGCAGGGCGCTGCTGGACGTGACATTCCCGATTCCACGCAGCCCGCGCAACTGCGGCTCAAGGGCATTTGCGGTGCGCTCCAACAGCTTGCCGTCGTCACTGGCCAATACGATGTTGAGCTTCTCGCCGCTGCCATCCCCTCCGACATTGACCCGCACTCCCGGCAGCGTACGCAACGCCTCACGCATCTGCGCCTCGACTTCCACTTGTCTACGCTCTCTCTGGTCGCGCGGCACCAGGTCGACCGTCAACGCCGCATCGCCAGCACCGGTGATATCGGCGGAGCCGCCTCCCGAACTGCTGGCAGTGCCTACCGCGACGAACACGTGTTGGACGTCCGGGATGGCACGCAGCCTGTCGCTGGCCTGCAACGCCATTTCGGTGGTTTGTTCCAGCGTCGTGCCGGGTGGCAATTCCAGCGTAATGTTGCTGTGACCCGCGTCCTGTGGCGGCAGGAAGCTGGTGGGCAGCAACGGAACCAACGCCAGGGCACCGATGAAGAACAGGCTGGCCAGGAACATCGTGGTCTTGCGTCGAGTGAGGCTGGCATGGATCCAGCCCAGGTACCGGGTCATCAACGGGCCGTCGTGGGTTGCGTCCGTTTTCGCCTTGAGGAAATACGCGGCCATCATGGGCGTCAGTACCCGAGCCACCAGCAACGAAAACAACAGGGCCACCGAGGCGGTCACGCCGAACTGGCGAAACAGTTTGCCAGCCACACCGCCCATGAACGCCGTGGGCAGAAAGACCGCTACCAGGGTCGCCGTCGTCGCGAGCACAGCCAGGCCGATTTCGTCTGCCGCCTCGGTGGCGGCTTGAAGCGGCGTCTTGCCCATGCGCAGGTGCCGCGCGATGTTCTCGATCTCGACGATGGCATCATCCACCAGTACGCCGATAACCAGCGCCAGCGCCAACAGCGACACGGCATTGAGCGTGAATCCGGCCAGGTACATGACCCCGAAAGTGGGAATGATCGACAGTGGCAGCGCCGTCGCGACGATAAGGGTGGCGCGCCAATCGCGCAAAAACCACCCCACCACCAACACCGCCAGCAGCATGCCCTCATACAGCAGGTTCATCGAGTCGTGGTAATTGGCGAGAACGGCTCTGACCGTATCACTGGCTTCGGTGATTCGCACATTGGGGTGTTGCTCCACGAACGTGGCCATGGCCGTGCGCACATCCTTCGCCACACCGACGTCGGAAAAGCCCAGTGACCGGGTGACCTGGAAACCGATGACCGGTTTACCATCGCGAAAAGCCCGGCTGCTGCGCTCGGCATGGGTATCGCGAATATCCGCCAGTTGATTCAACGCCAGCAGGCGACCGTCTCCGCTGGGAATATCGATGGCGCCCAAGGCCGCCGGATCATCAATGGCACCCAGGGTCCGCATGGCCTGTTGACCGCTGCCCAGGTTGCCCTGACCGCCGGAGTTGTCCTTCTGCATTGCCCTCAATTGAGCCGCGACATCGGCAACGCGGATACCCAGCCCGGCCATCAGGGCCGGATCGAGGTTGACCTGGATTTCTCGGTCGACGCCGCCGACTCGTGAAACCAGCGCAACCCCCGGCACCGACAACAGCTTCTTGCTCAGCTCGTTGTCGACGAACCAGGACAAGGCTTCTTCGTCCAGGGTGTCGGAGTCGATGACGTAGGTCAGCAGCGGCGAAGCGCTGGTGGTCAGGCGGGAAACAGAGGGTGTGTCCAGGCTGGCGGGAAGTTGCGGCATGGCACTGTCGACCGCATTGCGGACTTCGTTGAGGGCCTCGTTGCCATCCTTGTCGATGTCGAACGTGATACTGATGTTGACTGCCCCGTCGGTGATCACCGTGGTCACATGCTTGAGCAGGCGCAAAGATGTGAGCTTGTCCTCGATCTTGCGTGCCACCTCCGTTTCCAACTGTTCGGGAGCCGCCCCTTCCAGCGAGGCATTGATCACCACCACCGGCAGGTCCATGTCGGGAAAATCCTGGATGGCGAGTTTTCCGAACCCCAGCAAGCCGAAGAGCGTCAGCAGGATGAACAGCATGACGGCCGGGACCGGATAACGGATCGACAGGGCTGAAATATTCATGGCTGCGCAACCTGGGATTGAACGACGGTGACGCTGGCCCCGTCATTGAGAAAGGCCCCGCCGGCGCGCACGATACGGGCCGGTTCCTCCAGGCCGCCGAGAATTTCCACGGCCTGATACAGGCGCCTGCCCACCGTCACGGGCCTCTGGACGACGTGCATGTCGTCGTTGAGCGTGAACACGTAGGAACGGCCGTCGCGCAGGATGACGGCGGTGTCCGGCACCGTGAGGGCTTCGCGGGCGGGCAACTCGATCTGGCCACTGGCGTACATGCCAGCCTGGGCGGGACTGTCGCTTGGCAGGGAGATATAGACCAGTGCCCGACTGGTCTTGGTGTTCAGCGTTGGAGAGACCAGCCGCACCCGCCCTTCCACGCTTTGCCCGCCCGGCAAGGTCAGGCGCGCCACTTGTCCGGCCTGTACCTGTGCGAGCTGGCGGGCGTCGAGCTCGGCTTGCCATTCGATGCGGCCGTCGCGCACCAGGCGAAACAGCTCATCGCCGGCCGCCACCACTTTTCCGAGCAATGCGGTACGCGCGGAAACGACGCCATCGTCCACCGCCACGATACGCGTCTGCCGCAACCTGATCCGGGTACTTTGCAGCTCCGCCCTGGCGCCGGCCAGATCGGCCTCGGCGAGGGCCACTTTGATTCGGTAATCTTCGCGCTGCTGTTCCGACAATGCTCCGCCCTGGCCGACCACCTTGGCACGCCGGTCGTTGGAGCGGGCCTGCTCCAGATTAGCCACCGCCTGGGCGACGAGCGCCACCTGCTTGCGCTCCTCGGCCAGCACCGAATCAGAGGCCAGAGTGGCCAGCAATTGGCCCTTGCTGACCCGGCTACCCACGTCGGCTTCAAGGCTGGCGATGCGCAGGTTGCCGGTCTCGGCATTGATGACCGCCTCCTGCCAGGGGGCCAGCGCCCCGCTGGTGAACAGCAATTGCGGCCACAGCTGACGCCGTGTCTGGACCACCTCCACACTCAGGCTGCTGGCCGTGGGAGCAGCCACGGCCGGTTCGGCGCCACGGCGAATTGAAATGAAGATCACCACAACCGCCAACACGACGGACGCCAACAGGATGTTACGCAACGTCGACCTCACGCTCCTTCTCCATTCGATGCCGGGTGTCGAGCCAACGGTTGGTCCGCTTGCCACCCGCCACCCAGGGCCTTGTACAGGGCGATCCAGTAGCGAACCTGGTCCTGCTGCAAGGTGATCAATTCGATTTCCGCCGTCAGTGCCTGGCGGCGAGCGGTTTCCCGGTCCAGCAGACTGACGCTGCCGGCCTGCCAGTTACGGTCGATGGCCTCGAACGACTCACGGAAACCGGCGGTGGAGCGCTCGACGTCGGACTCCCGCCGCCGCGCCGCATCGAGGCGCACCAGCGCCTGTTCGACTTCCATGACGCTGGTGCGCAACGTTTGGCGATACACCGCCAGGGCCGCGTCGTAAGAAGCCCTTGCCCCCTCCACCGCCGCGCGGCGCTTGCCACCGTCGAACAGCGGAATCGACAACACCGGGCCCAGCGACCAGGAGCGGTTGCGCTGCCCCACTGTATCGCCGACCGAAAAGCTGCCAGAGAGGCTCAGGCTGGGCAGGCGATCGGCCTGGGCCACGCCGATCTCGGCGTTTGCCGCCGCCAGTTCCCGCTCGCTGGAGGCGACATCCGGACGCTGGCGCAACAAGTCCGCGGGAATCTGCCGCACGTCGAGCCTGGCCGGCCTTGGTAGTCGGGCCGGCGTCTTGCCGAGCACCGCCAACAGCCGCTCCTCATCGCCACCGGTCAACGCGACCAGGCTTTTCAGCAATACCTGACACTCACTCTGCTGCTGGACCAGGGCTGCCTCGCTACTGGCGGCACTGGCATCGGCCAGCGCCGCATCGGCGGACGACGTGAAGCCGGCCCCGAACGACTGACGGGTGATGCGCGCCGTGTCCTGTTGCGACTGGGCCTGGTCCCGGTAGGCCAATACCAGTTTCTGGCAGCCGCGGTACTGCACGTAGTAGTCGCCTACCTGGGCGGCCAGCGACACCCGCGCGTCATGCCAGTCATCCACGCGCGCTTCGACACGGGAACGGGCCGCTTCGTTGTTGCGTCGCAACTTGCCGAACAGATCGATCTCCCACGCAGCGTCCAGCGCGGCGGAAGAACCCGATCCCCCCAGGCGCTGCGAGCCGGTCTGCTGCCCGCCACGACCGCCGGACAAGCGACCGTCGACGGTGGGCAAGGCATCGGCCGCATCGCTGTCGGCTGTCGCCCGGGCCAATGCGATATTGGCCCAGGCCTGGTCCATGGACGGGCTATCGGTTTCGGCCAGACGTAACAGCTGCGCCAGGGCCGGGTCGTCGAATTGCTGCCACCAGTCGGCCAAGGCGGCCACCGACGCGCCGTGTGGGAGCGGCGCCTGCCACTTCGCGGCAACCGGAACGGTCGGCACCCGATAGTCAGGCCCCAATACACAACCGCCCAGCAACACCGCACACAGTGTCACCAGCAGCATGTTTCCTGGGGGCTTCAAGGCAGGCATAGGGTTCTCTTGGACCTGGCGCGGATGAACCAATGGCCAGGTGCGGCTCGGGATATGGCAGATCAACAACGGTGGTTATTTAACCTTGGGCCCGCTGGTGTGTCTGGCGTGGGAAACGGGGACAGGTCCCGGCAAGAAAACTCGCGATATATCCGGGGGGCTGCTGAAATGCCTCGACCTGAAAACAAGGGCCGCATGTTCCCTGTCCGGCTCCCTTTCCATAGCCAATGGATGATCGAATATGGAAGCACTCACTTACCTCAAAAGCGTCGAGTCCAATGCGCGAACCTATGCGCAGACTTTCCAGCGGCTATTTGTCAGCGGCAACGGGATGCGTATCCGGGATGCCAGCGGGCAGGAATTCCTCGACTGTCTGTCGAACGCCGGCACCCTGGCCCTCGGGCATAACCCTCCCGAGGTGCGGGATGCCGTGATGGCGTTTCTCGGCAGCGATCACCTCCAGCAGGCGCTCGACCTGGCCACACCAGCCAAGCATGCATTTGTGCAGCAACTTTTCTCGATGCTGCCGGCCAGGATGCGCGACACCAGCAAGATCCTGTTCTGTGGTCCCAGCGGTTCGGATGCAGTGGAAGCCGCCATCAAGCTGGCGCGCCATTACACCCGGCGCTCGCCGTTGATGGCTTTCCACGGGGGGTACCACGGGATGACCGCCGGGGCGTTATCCGCGATGGGCAAGCTGACGCCGAAGACCGGGGACGGCCTGATTGCCCAGGGCACGCACTTCCTGCCGTTTCCCTATCGGTTCCGCTGCCCGTTCGGCACCGATGGCGAACACACCGAGCAATTGTCCATCGACTACATCCGCACGGTCCTGTCGGATCCCGAAGGCGGTGTCGCCAAACCGGCCGCGGTCATCGTGGAAGTGGTGCAAGGCGAAGGGGGCTGCATCCCCGCCTCGGCCAACTGGCTGAGAGCGTTGAGAGAAATTACCCTGGAGCAGGACATCCTGCTGATCGTCGACGAAGTCCAGACCGGACTGGGACGAACCGGCAGCACCTTCGCCATCGAACATGCCGGGGTCGTACCCGACATCCTGGTGCTGTCCAAGGCCATTGGCGGTGGCTATCCCCTGGCGGTCGTGGTGTATGCCGAACACCTGGATACCTGGGGCCCTGGCATGCATGCGGGCACCTTCCGCGGCAATCAGGTGGCCATGGTCGCGGGCGCCGCGACCATGCGCCAGATCAGCAGGGACAACCTGGTCGCCAATGCCGCCCGGATGGGTGAGCGGTTGCAGGGCGGCCTCCGGGAGATCGCCCAGCGTTATCCCTTCATCGGCGACATTCGCGGTCGTGGCTTGATGATCGGCGTCGAAATTACCAAACCGCCAGTCCAGCAACGCGCCGGCCAGGCCGACGGAACCCTGGCCCACGCCATCAAGCTCAACTGCTTCGACAATGGCTTGATGATGGAGACCGGAGGGCGCCACGGCGCGGTGCTCAGGTTCCTGCCGCCGCTGACCATCACCGAGGGTGAAGTCGACATGGTCCTGGACCGGTTTGACCAGTCACTCGCAAAGGTCGTCGATAAACGCCCCCAGGTGGCACGCGAAACAGTCTGAAAGACAACCCCCTTGTGGGACTCCCACAAGGGGTGGGTGTCCCGCGTGAAGCCATAGGGGGTTACGCGAGCAACTGACTCAGCACTGCACGCAACTTGCCAGGCTTGACCGGTTTATTGAGCAACGGCGCGTTCAGCTTGCGCAAGGCGCGACGGCATTGGTCGCTGCGGTCGGCGGTGATGATGACCGCCGGTATCGGCTGCTGGAAATGCTCGCGCAAGTGCCTGACCACTTCGCATCCGACCACGCCATGATCCAGATGAAAGTCCGCCAGCACCAGTTCCGGTGCCCGGCCCTGCAACACATCCAGCGCGGCCGCTTCATCAGTGGCCGTCAGCACTTCACAGCCCCACTGCTCCAGCAGCGCGGCCATGCTTTGCAGAATACTCAGCTCATTGTCGATCACCAGCAGCCGGCGTCCCGGCAATGGGTTACCGGCCACCGCCTGGACAGGCACATGCGACACGGGCAATGGCTTGTCATCGGACAATGGCACCTCGATGCTGAACACCGAGCCACGCCCGGGTCGGGAACGTACCTGGACGCGATAACCGAGGATATGGGCGATACGCTCGACAATGGCCAGCCCGAGCCCTACCCCTTTGCGGTCAGCCGCCCTGCCCACATCGAGTTGGTTGAATTCGAGGAAGATCGATTCCAGGCAATCGGCCGCAATCCCGCGTCCCGTATCCCAGACCTCCACGCTCACCCGACCGCCTCTGCGGCGGACGGCCAGGAGAATGCCACCTTGATGGGTATAACGGCAGGCATTGCTGAGCAGGTTGCGCAGGATGCGCGTCATCAGCCGCAGGTCGGTCAACACCGCTTCGTCGACAAAGCGCACCCTCAATTCCAATCCGGCTGCGCCGGCCACCGACTGAAACTCCGAAACCAGCGGCGCCAACAGCTCGTCCAGGCGATACGACGCCAGGTCCGGGCGAACCGCCGCCTGGTCCAACCGGGAAATATCCAGCAGGTCGGTGAGCAGGTCTTCGGCGCCTTCCAGCGCCTGGTGGGTTCGCTCCACCAGCACGTGCTCGGGCGCAGGCAAGGGGCGCTCGCGCAACGTGGCGATCAACAGGCGTGCGGCGTTCAGCGGTTGCAGCAGGTCATGGCTGGCGGCGGCGAGGTATTTGTCCTTGCTGCGATTGGCGGCCTGGGCGGCGTCCCGGGCATCGCGCAACTGTTGCTCCACGCGCTTGCGCTGGGCGATCTGCTGCTGCAGGTTGTGGTTGGCCTCCAGCAGTTCATCGGTGCGCTCGGCCACCCGTTGTTCCAGCTGGTCGTTGAGCTGCTGCAGGCGATGCTTGGCCTGCTCCAGCTCCTCGAGGCGTGCCGCCAGTTCAGGGTAATGGCTCTTGCGCGTCGAATGGTTGCCCAGTCCCAGCAGCCCCGCCAGGGCTTCCTGTCGCTCATCAGAGGGCTTCGCCATAGACGACCTCGACATCCCGCTGGCTCGACTCCCGAGGATTGGTGAGGATGCACGGGTCATCCATTGCGTGTTGGGACAGGAACGGAATGTCCGAGGTGCTCACCCCATGCAGTCCCAGGGTCTCATGGAAGCCTATGGTGTGCTTGAGCGCGATCAGGTGCTCCACCAGCCGCGTGCGGATCTGCCGGTGGTTGAGCCCGCGGCAGTCGATGCCCAGCGTCTCGGCAATCACCTTGAAGCGCTCCGGCGCCGAGCTGTAGTTGAACGCCACCACGTGCTCCACCAGCACGGCGTTGCACAGGCCGTGGGGCAGGTCCAGGAAACCACCCAGGCTGTGGGACATGGCATGTACCGCGCCGAGGATAGCGTTGGAGAATGCGAGGCCGGCCTGCATGCTGCCGAGCATGATCTTTTCCCGCAACGCGACATCCGCCGGATTGGCGATCATCTGTACCAGGTTGTTGTTGATCAGGCGCATCGCCTCCAGCGCATGGGGATCGGTCAGCGGCCCGTGCCCGGTGGATACGAATGCCTCGATGGCGTGCACCAGCGCGTCGATGCCGGTACAGGCCGACAGAAACGGGTCCATGCTCAGGGTGGTTTCAGGGTCGATCAGCGACACATCCGGCACGGCCGCCTTGCTGACGATGGAGAACTTCATGCGCTCCTGCTGGTTGGAAATGATCACGAACTGCGA
Source organism: Pseudomonas uvaldensis (assembly GCF_021271205.1). Classification (GTDB taxonomy): domain Bacteria; phylum Pseudomonadota; class Gammaproteobacteria; order Pseudomonadales; family Pseudomonadaceae; genus Aquipseudomonas; species Aquipseudomonas uvaldensis. Next base: position 293,290 of record NZ_JAIWKS010000002.1, on the reverse strand, counting down.
CACATCGGCGGAGGTGCCGGCCGTGGTGGGGATCAGGATCAGCGGTGGACTGGGGATGTGCAGGGTGTCGACGCCTTCGAATTCAAGGATGTTGCGACCGTGGGCGACGACGATGCCGATGCCCTTGCCGCAATCCATGGGGCTGCCGCCACCGACCGCGACGATGACATCGCAGTGGTTTTCCCGGTACAGCTCGGCACCGAGCATCACTTCCTCGACCCGGGGATTGGGCGAGACGGCGCTGTAGATACAGTAATCGATCCCAAGGGCCTGGAGACTGGCTTCGACATCGCCCACCCAACCGGCGGCGATAACCCCGGGATCGGTGACGATCAGCACCTTGCGTGCACCGAACGTCTTGGCGTAATTGCCGACATTGTGCCGGCAACCGGCGCCGAACATGATTTCAGGAGATACGAACTTGCGCAGTGGACTGAGGCTCATCTTTTCCGATGCATGGCTCATGGGTAAGCCTGTTCTTATTGTGGGGTACCCTGAGCCTAAAGCATCCCACCGTGATTGCAATCAGACCAATGGGTAGCCCGGCCTGAGAGGGTCAGGCCGGGCCGGTACTCACCGGTTGGCGAAGTACATGGTCACTTCGAAGCCGATACGCAGGTCGGTGTAGGCAGGTTTAGTCCACATGGGTCTTTCCTCTTCTTGTGCCGGGCCATTCCGGCAAGGTCATTAATGCATGGGGAGCACCGGGTTCGAATGCTACTTTCGAAGCGGTGGGTGGGGTGCGTTGGTAGTGATTTCAGGTGTTACCCAAACCCTATGTGGGAGCGGGCTTGCTCGCGAAAGCGGTCGGTCAGTCACTGAATGAGTGGATGCACTGCCGCCTTCGCGAGCAAGCCCGCTCCCACAAGAGTCTGGGGTGGCTTCAGTTTAGAAGAACCCCAACGGATTGATGTCGTAGCTCACCAGCAGGTTCTTGGTCTGCTGGTAGTGGTCGAGCATCATTTTGTGGGTTTCGCGGCCGACCCCGGATTTCTTGTAGCCACCGAACGCGGCGTGGGCCGGGTACAGGTGGTAGCAGTTGGTCCACACACGGCCGGCCTTGATCGCCCGGCCCATGCGGTAGGCGCGGTTGATGTCGCGGGTCCAGAGGCCGGCGCCGAGGCCGAACTCGCTGTCGTTGGCAATCGCCAAGGCTTCGGCTTCGTCCTTGAAGGTGGTCACGCCCACTACCGGGCCGAAGATTTCTTCCTGGAACACGCGCATCTTGTTGTGGCCCTTGAGCAGCGTCGGCTGGATGTAATAACCGCTCGACAGGTCACCTTCCAGGCGCTCGGCCGCGCCGCCGGTGAGCAGTTCGGCGCCCTCTTCCCTGGCGATGTCCAGGTACGAAAGGATCTTGTCGTATTGCTGCTCGGACGCTTGGGCGCCGACCATGGTCTCGGTGTCCAGCGGGTTACCGCGTTTGATCTGCTCGATTTTCTTCATCACCACTTGCATGAATTCGTCGTAGATCGACTCCTGCACCAGGGCGCGGGATGGGCAGGTGCAGACTTCGCCCTGATTGAAGAACGCCAGCACCAGGCCCTCGGCTGCCTTCTCGATGAAAGCCGGCTCGGCCTGCATGATGTCTTCGAAGAAGATGTTCGGCGACTTGCCGCCCAGTTCCACAGTGGACGGAATGATGTTCTCGGCCGCGCATTTCATGATGTGCGAGCCCACCGGGGTGGAGCCGGTGAAGGCAATCTTGGCGATGCGCTTGCTGGTGGCGAGGGCTTCGCCTGCTTCGCGACCGAAACCATGGACAATGTTCAACACACCGGCCGGCAGCAGGTCGGCGATCAATTCGACAAAGACCATGATCGACAGCGGCGTCTGCTCCGCCGGCTTGAGCACGATACAATTGCCTGCCGCCAGGGCCGGTGCGAGTTTCCAGGCGGCCATCAACAGCGGGAAGTTCCACGGGATGATCTGCCCGACCACGCCCAGCGGCTCGTGGAAGTGATAAGCCGTGGTCAACTCGTTGATCTCGGCCGCCCCGCCCTCCTGCGCCCGGATGCAACCGGCGAAATAACGGAAGTGATCAGCCGCCAGCGGCACGTCGGCATTGAGGGTTTCCCGTACGGCCTTGCCGTTGTCCCAGGTTTCGCTGACCGCGAGCACTTCCAGGTTCTGCTCGATGCGGTCGGCAATCTTGAGCAGCACCAGGGCACGGTCCTGGACCGAGGTCTTGCCCCACGCATCGGCGGCGGCATGAGCCGCGTCCAGTGCCTTGTCGATGTCGGCGGCGCTGGAGCGCGGGAATTCGGCGATCACTTCGCCGTTGACCGGCGATGTGTTGGTGAAATATTCCCCGTGGACCGGCGCGACGAATTCGCCGCCGATGAAGTTGCCATAGCGCGGCTTGAAGGAAACGACGGCGCCTGGGGTTCCGGGTTGTGCGTAGATCATGATTGGGCCTCTGCCTGGTCGATGCCTGTCACGGGACAGGCGATAGGCCGATGGTAGAGAGCCCCAGGCGGCGGACGAATGCGTCGTTGGCAGTGGGGCTCTCGTTATTTGGTCGTAGGTTTTTGGGTGGGAATGCTGAAAGCTGGTGCTGGTGCTGTTGTTTTGTGGGAGCAAGGCTTGCCGCCTCACCACAGAGACAGCGCCCTGCTCTGCTTCAACTCAGCGCTTGGCGACCAGGTCCTTCGGCAACTTGAACGTCCAGAGCATCCCGCCCTGGTTGAAATCCTTCACACGCTTGGCCACTTCGCCGCCCCACAGCGGCACCGCGCCGCCCCAACCGGACACCACGGAGACATACTGCTCGCCGTCCATTTCCCAGGTGACGGGCGAACCGAGCACGCCGGAGCCGGTCTGGAACTCCCAGACCTTTTCCCCGGTCTTGGCGTTGAAGGCCTGCAGGAAGCCCTCAGGCGTACCGGTGAACACCAGGTTGCCCTTGGTGGTCAGCACCCCACCCCACAGCGGCGCGAAGTTCTTGTGACGCCACACTTCCTTGCCAGTCTTGGGATCGATGGCCCGCAGCACGCCGATGTAATCTTCGTTCAGCGGCTTGATGGTGAACCCGGCACCGAGGAACGCCGCGCCTTTCTTGTAGGCGATGCCCTCGTTCCAGATATCCATGCCCCATTCGTTGGACGGTACGTAGAACAACCCGGTGTCCTGGTTGTAGGCCATGGGCATCCAGTTCTTCGCGCCCAGGAAGGCCGGCGCCACGAACACCGAGCTGCCCTTCGCTTCGCTGCCCGGCGCGCCCGGACGGCTGGCTTCGTTGTAGATCGGCCGCCCGTCCTTGTCCAGGCCGCTGGCCCAGGTGATCTTGTCCACAAACGGGAAGCCACGGATGAACTTGCCGTTGGTGCGATCGAGCACGTAGAAGAAACCGTTGCGGTCAGCGGTTGCCGCGGCCTTGATGTCCTTGCCGCCGTCCTTGTAGTTAAACGAGATCAGCTCGTTGACACCGTCATAGTCCCAGCCGTCGTGAGGCGTGCTCTGGAAGTGCCATTTAATGCTGCCATCGTCCGGGTTCAGGGCCAGGCGCGACGAGGAATAGAGGTTGTCGCCAGGGCGCAGGTGGGAGTTCCACGGAGCCGGGTTGCCGGTGCCGAACAGCAGCAGGTTGGTTTCCGGATCATAGTAGCCGCCCAACCAGGGCGCAGCGCCGCCGGTTTTCCAGAGGTCGCCCGGCCAGGTCTTGCCGGCCTCACCACCGGAGATGCCGTTCTCGACGGCCTTGCCGTTCTTGTAGACGTAGCCCATGTGGCCTTCCACGGTCGGACGGGTCCACAGCAGTTCGCCGTTCTTCGGGTCGAAGGCGCTGATCTGGCCCACCACGCCGAACTCGCCACCGGCCACACCGGTGATCAGTTTGCCGTTAACGACGATGGGGGCGGCACTGATGGAATAGCCTTCCTTGTGGTCGGCCACTTTCTTGCTCCACACCACCTTGCCGGTGTCTTTGTTCAAAGCCACCAGCTTGGCGTCGAGGGTGCCGAAGTACACCAGGTCGCCATACAGTGCCACGCCACGGTTGATCACGTCGCAGCAAGGACGGATGTCATCGGGCAGGCGCGCATCGTACTGCCAGAGTTTCTTGCCGGTGCGCGCATCCACCGCGAACACCCGCGAATAGGACCCGGTCAGGTACATCACCCCGTCCTTGATCATCGGCTGTGCTTGCTGGCCGCGCTGCTTCTCGCCGCCGAAGGAAAACGCCCAGACCGGACGCAGGTCCTTGACGTTATTGACGTTAAGTGTATCGAGCGGGCTGTAGCGCTGCCCCTGGACGCCCAGGCCGTTGGTCACGACCTGCTGCGGGTTCTTCGGGTCCTGGAGAATTTCCTGATCGGTCACGGCGGCAAGCGCCGAACCGGACAGCAGCATGGCACTGAGCAGCAGGCTCACGGCGAAGGGTTGGCGACGTGCGGGATGAGTCATGACGGCTACCTCTGCAATTATTGTTATACCCGGGAAATTTTCCCGGTCTGCCGCAGATTCTTGAACGCAGGGCCGCTACCAACAATTGCCCGCTGTATTGAGTTTTCTAGTTCCTTGGTACAGGTGAGGGTCGCCGCAAGACCTGTGGCTACTGGGCATCCACCCGCTTCATCCCCGCCCGCTCATAGCGCGGATAAAGATGACTGACACTGCGAATCAGCTCATAACGACTCAGGCTGATCCCGGCAAATCGCTCGGGGATGGGGCTGCGAATCATCTCGGCCATGTCGTCGCCACGGGCCGCGCCGTCGCGCATCAGTTGATCGAGCCAGCCCAGATAATCGCGCATTTGCACGAAGGGCGAGGTATCGCTCGCCAACGGGCCATGGCCGGGCACGATGAGTTTCCAGGGCAAGGCTTGCAAGGAGTCCAGATCCCGGAGCCAAACATCGAGTCCCGGACTGTTGGGGGTGGTCAGGGCCCGCTCGTAGAACACCAGGTCGCCAGCGAACAGCACGCCGGTGGTTTCGTCCAGGACCGCCAGGTCGGCGCCGGTGTGCCCGGCCAGTTGCAGCAGGCGCAGCGAATGATTGCCCACCGTCAACGTGCCAGGCTCCACCACCTGGGTGGGCAACACCACCTCGGTACCGCGCATCCAGTCGCCGACCAGTCGGTACATGTTCTCGGCCATGGCCTCGCCTTGCTGTTTCAGCAGGTCCGTGGTGTCCGCCAAGGCACCGATGGGCACATCGTTGAATGCCTGGTTACCCAGGACATGGTCGGGGTGATGATGCGTCAGCAGGACGCGAATCACCGGTTTGTCCGTGGTCGCCGCGATGGCTTGGCGAAAAGCCTCGCCATAGCGTTTCGAGGGTCCGGTATCGATCACCACGACGCCAGCCTCGGTGACGATGAAGCCGGTGTTGACGATATTACCGCCGTTGGCCTTGGCGAAGTTCTCGGTGCTGCCCTCCAGCAGCCAGGTACCCTCGGCGATCTGCCGGGGCTTGAGGGCATAGTCTGTCCCGGCCCAGGCCGCCCCATTCAGGCTAATGAAGATCAGCAGCAACCAGCGCATGGGACGCTCCTTATGGTCAGGGAATGGCCGCCTCGAACGCGTTGCCACTGTTATCGCGCAGCAACAGGCGAGTTTGGCCGGGGCCCTGGATGTCAAAGCCCAGGTTGGGGTTTTCGCTGACCGCCGGAAATAGCTCCAGCCGCGCCAACACCCCGCCGTCGGCGTCCAACAGCCGGGCCTCGTTGAGGAAAAACTCCGGGATGCCGCTCACCAGGCCGTTGTCCATTGGATGGGCTACCTGCAGCCGCAGTCGACTGGTGTCGCCCCGGGGATAGCGCGCACCGAGCACTTCGCCCAGATGCTCCTCCCAGCCCGGCTGGGTGCGCACCACACTGGGCGCGGTACAACCACCTCCGGCCGCGTCGATCACAGTCGAACCGACATGCCAAAGCCCGTCGCGGGTTTGTACGGCGGCACGCAACGGGGTGGCCTGTTCGATGCGGATGCGGATCGACAGCCAGGGCAGTACACGATCCCCCGGTTGAAAATCGACGATTTTCGGCAAGGGGTTCAACTCGGCCCAGGCCAGTACCCGCACCACATCACCGGCGAAGGCACGGGCATCGATTTCCAACGGCACCTGGCGCGCATCTTCGGCGAAGGGCGGCGCCACCACTCGGACCCGGTCATCGAACACGAACGGTGCGTCAGCCAGCAGTTGCTTGTGATAGAACGCCCACATCACCGAAGGCACCGGGTCCGTTCCCGGCTCCACCGCAGCCGTCGCCATCGTCGATAAGCCGCACGCCAGCAGCCAACACGCGAGCCCTTTCATCCCTGCGCTCCTATTGATACATCTCGGGCACTTCGTAGCGCAGGCCGTAATGAGCGTAGAGGTTCTTGACGCTGCCGTCGCGGATCAAGCCTTCCAGCGCCTCCTCCACCGCATAGGCCAGTTGCCGGTTGCTCTCATGCACCGCCATGCCGATTTCCCAGCGTTGCTTGCCCATGTTCGGGTAGGCGTTTTCCGCCAGGGCCAGTTGCGGGTCGCCTGCTTCGTGCACCTGCCAGTCGACCTCCCCGCGCATGGCCATGACCGCGTCGACGTTCCCGGCCTGCATCGCCTTGAACGCCTGGCTGACACTGGGGTAATGGTGAGTCCTGGCGCTGAGCATGCCGTTGAACACCGACGTCAGGTAGAACGACGGCACGCTGTCGACTTCGACGCCGATGGGGTGCTGCTGGAACACTGCGACGCTGCCCACCGAATCCAGCCGCCGACGGTCATACGCCACCTGCCAGCGCTCCTGCTGATAGGGTCCGAACATCACCACCTGGGCATTTTCCAACTCGCCGACATCGTTACGCCTTTGCACGTAATCGTGATCGTAAGGCACGCGCATCATCAAGTCGGCCAATTGTCGGTCGTGCAGCGGGCTGCTGCGCCATATGTAATCGCGCAGGTCGTCATCGAGCTTCTCGCCGGGAGGCGCCCAGATCAGTTTCAGGCGTACGCCCATTGCCTTGGCCAAGGCTTGGGCCAGTTCCACATCGACGCCCCTGGGCTGGCCGTTTTCTTCGAAGCTGTAGGGCGCGAAGTCCTTGTAGACCGCCACTTTCAACTCACCGGCCGCGATCATCTGATCGTAGCTGCGCACCTGCGCCTGCACCGTCTGGCCGCACAGCAGCAGGCTGCAAATCACCCACGCGAACAGGCGCATGGCGATCACTCCTCGACGTGCACGCTGTCGAGATAAGTGCGCACGGCCCACAAGGCTTCCTGGCTCAGGTAATCGGCCATTTTCGGCATGTAGACCCGACCGTCGCGTACGGCGCCGTGACGCACGCGTTCGACGAACCATTCGTCGCCGGCCTCGGCGGCATCGAGCATGCGCAGGTCGGGGGCAATCCCGCCGGATTTGGCTTCCAGGCCATGGCACGCCGCACAGTTCTGGTTATACGCCGAGGCGCCGATCTCCACGGCCCGGTCCCGTTCGGGAGAATTGCGATAGGGGTTCTGGGAAGCCCAACCGTCGGCGTCCAATGGCAGGTTGGTGTCCTTGATGGGGGTCAAGCCCTTGGTTTCCACTGCCTGGGGCACTACGTTGCCATGGGCCCATGCGGAGCCTGCGCCGATCAGCCCCATCAGCAATGCGGTAGCGATGATGGCGTTGCGTTTTGTTGTCATTGTTATGCCCTCTGGATTACACGCAAGACCTCTTCGCAGAGGCCGTGCCGTCATCTTAGGAACCGTGTCGCGCCAGCCGAATGCTGCTTTGGTGCGCGGGTCCTAGTTCCTTGGTAGCAAGCCCTCCGACGCAGGTCGCAAAGACAGGCGGTTCGGGAAGACTTCCCGGCAAGGGCGGGATTTTTTCCGTATCGGCCAGGCCCCGGCGCGACCCAACCTAGTCAGGCCAAAACCTCACTGGGAATGCCCACCATGACAATAAAAAACCCACCCGCCCTCTGCGCCCTGAGCGCCGCCCTGCTGCTGGCCGGCAGCTTGTCGTTCAGCTCCCTGGCCAGCGCTGCCGTCAGCTGGGAAGACATCGCCAACGACCACCTGACCCCTCAGGACGTGCTGCAATACGGCATGGGCACCAACGCCCAACGCTGGAGCCCGCTGGCCCAGGTCAACGACAAGAACGTCTTCAAGCTCACCCCTGCCTGGTCCTATTCGTTCGGCGACGAAAAGCAGCGTGGCCAGGAGTCCCAGGCCATCGTCAGCGATGGCGTGGTGTACGTCACCGGCTCGTATTCCCGGGTGTTCGCCCTCGACGCCAGGACCGGCAAGCGCCTGTGGACTTACAACCACCGGCTGCCCGACAACATTCGCCCGTGCTGTGACGTGGTCAATCGCGGCGCGGCCATCTATGGCGACAAAATCTACTTCGGCACCCTGGACGCGCGGGTGGTTGCCCTGGATAAAAACACCGGCAAAGTGGTATGGAACAAGAAATTCGGTGATCACTCCGCCGGCTACACCATGACCGGCGCCCCGGTGCTGATCAAGGACAAGAGCAGCGGCAAGGTGCTGCTGATCCACGGCAGCTCCGGCGATGAGTTCGGCGTGGTCGGACAGTTGTTCGCCCGCGATCCCGACACGGGTGAAGAGGTCTGGATGCGGCCCTTCGTCGAAGGCCACATGGGCCGCCTGAACGGCAAGGACAGCACCCCGACCGGCGACGTCAAGGCGCCCTCCTGGCCCGACGACAAGACCACCGAAACCGGCAAGGTCGAGGCCTGGAGCCACGGCGGAGGCGCGCCCTGGCAGAGCGCCAGTTTCGACCCCGAGACCAACACCATCATTGTCGGCGCGGGCAACCCCGGCCCATGGAATACCTGGGCCCGCACGGCCAAGGACGGCAATCCCCGCGATTACGACAGCCTTTACACTTCCGGCCAGGTGGGTGTCGATCCCAGCACTGGCGAGGTGAAATGGTTCTACCAGCACACGCCCAACGATGCCTGGGATTTTTCCGGCAACAACGAGCTGGTGCTGTTCGACTACAAGGACAAGGATGGCAGGGTGATCAAGGCCACCGCCCATGCCGACCGCAACGGCTTCTTCTATGTCGTGGACCGCAACAACGGCAAGTTGCAGAACGCCTTTCCTTTCGTCGACAACATCACCTGGGCCAGCCACATCGACCTCAAAACCGGCCGCCCGGTGGAAAATCCCGGCCAGCGCCCGGCCAAACCGTTGCCCGGCGAAACCAAGGGCAAGCCGGTGGAAGTGTCCCCGCCGTTTCTCGGCGGCAAGAACTGGAACCCCATGGCCTACAGCCAGGACACGGGGCTGTTCTACGTCCCCGGTAACCAGTGGAAGGAAGAGTACTGGACCGAGGAAGTGAACTACAAAAAGGGCTCGGCCTACCTGGGCATGGGGTTTCGCATCAAGCGCATGTATGACGATCATGTCGGCAGCCTGCGGGCGATGAATCCCACCACGGGCAAGGTCGTCTGGGAACACAAGGAACCGTTGCCGCTGTGGGCCGGCGTGCTCGCCACCAAGGGCAACCTGGTGTTCACCGGCACCGGCGACGGTTTCTTCAAGGCTTTCGACGCCAAAACCGGCCAGGAGCTGTGGAAATTCCAGACCGGCAGCGGCATCGTCTCCCCGCCCATCACCTGGGAGCAGGACGGCGAACAGTACATCGGCGTCACCGTCGGCTATGGCGGCGCCGTACCGCTGTGGGGCGGCGACATGGCCGAATTGACCAAGCCGGTGGCCCAGGGCGGGTCGTTCTGGGCGTTCAAGATTCCGAGTTGGGATAAGGCGACGGCGCAGAAGTAGCACGCTCTCAGAACCTCAACCCAATTCCCCATTGTGGGAGCGGGCTTGCTCGCTCCCACAGGGTCAACCGAGTTTACTGCCATGAATTACTTACCCCTGGCATTGGTGCTGCTCGCCTCTAGTGCCCATGCCGAAGACTCCGACGCGGCCCTGATCCTCAACGGCTGCGTCATCGCCGAATCCAGCCAATGCCCCGGCGCCAACCTGCGCGGTGCCCGGCTGGCCAACCAGGACCTGCGCAAGATGAACCTCAGCGGTGCCGATCTACGGGATGCCGACCTGCGGCACGCGAGGCTGGACCTGGCGAATCTGGAGCGCGCCCGACTGCAGGGCGCCAACCTGACCCGTGCCAGTCTGCAGCAAAGTAACCTGCGCCTGGCCGACTTCACCGGTGCGACGCTCAAGGCCATCCAGGGCTGGGGGCTGTTTGCTCAAGGTGCACAGCTCCAGCGTGCCGACCTGAGCGCAGCCTATCTTCAGTTCGCTCGCTTATCCGGCGCGCGACTGCACGGAGCCAACTTGCAAGCGGCCGACTTGGAAATGGCTTGGCTGAGCAAAGCCGACCTCAAGGGCGCCGACCTGCGCGACGCCAACCTGCAAGAAGCCAAGTTCGGCGAAAGCAACCTGGAACAGGCCGACCTGAGTGGCTCGCGTCAGCATTACGGGAACTTCCAAGATGCAAACATGCAGGATTGCAAAGGATGTCCGGAATCCTGGGACCGATGAGAGCCTTTCGCCACAGGATGAGTTCTATAGGTTTTTTACCCCGCCACCCGCACCAAGCCCAGGTCGATCCCCAGATGCACCAGCTCGGCATGAGAGCTGACCTGCAACTTGCTCTTGAGCAGTGTCAGATGGTTCGACACGGTTTTAGCGCTGATGCACAACTGCTCGGCGATGGTGCGTGCGGGTGTGCCCTTGGCGAGCATGACGAAAATCTCCAGCTCACGCTGGGTCATGCTTTGCAGGCGCGGGTCGGTGTTTTGCCGGGGGCCGGCGCAAGCCAATTGGGTCGCCAGGGACTGTTCGATATAGGCGTGGCCGGCCGATACCCGGCGCACCGCCTCCACCAGCACCTGGGGCGCCGAGTTCTTGGTCAGATAACCGCAGGCACCGGCGTCCAGTGCCTGACGCACCAGCGGCAATTCATCGTGCATGCTGAAAAACAGGACCCGCAGTTGCGGCAGGCGCTGGCGCAGGCGCCGCGTGGTCTCCAGGCCACTGATACCGGGCAGGCCGAAGTCCATGATCACCAGATGCGGTACCTGTTCCTGCACGTGGCTTAACGCCTCTTCTCCGGTGGCTGCCTCCCGGACATGCAAATCCGGCATCAAGGCCCGCAGGAGACTAGCGTAGCCCTGCCGAACCACCGCGTGGTCGTCCACCAACAAAATGTTCATCGTGCCTCCAGAGGGATATTCAAGGCCAGTGCCCAGCCTGCACCGGGCCGGCAGATGACGCGCAATTCGCCGCCCAGGCTGCGGGCCCGCTCGCACATCGAATGCAGGCCCACGCCCGGTCGATACGGCTGGAGGGCGCCCTGGCCGTTGTCGCGAACCAGCAGGCGCAGACGGCCGGCACGCTGACGCAAACGGATCCGTACATGGGTCGCGTTGGCATGGCGGGCAACGTTGGTCAGTGCTTCCTGCAACAGGCGATACAGGTGGGTCTTGTCCGGTCCCGACAACGGTGGCAAGGCATCCGCGATGCGTAACTCACAGGCGATGCCATGGGTGTCCTGGCATTGCCGCGCCAGCAAGCCAATGGCTTCGCCAAGCGGCAAGTGTTGCAGCACCACCGGGTACAGATCATGGACCAACGCCCGGAATCCCTGTTGCAAGTGCTCGCAGTCGTGCTCCAGCTGACTGACCGTCTGCTCCAGTACCGAAGGCTGACCGGTGACCAGGCGCAGCAGACAGGCCCTGGCGCGGATGCCAGCCACATACTGGCCCAGGTCGTCGTGCAGCGCCTGGGCCAAATGGGTACGCTCACGCTCCTGCACCGCCAGCAGCGCCTGGGTGAGCCGGGTGTTATCGGCCCGAGATTGGGCCAGGGCGGCGGTCATTCGATTGAAATGCCCTGCCAACTGTCGCGCCTCAGGGATGCCTTCGGCGGGCAGGTGCACTCGCAGGTCGCCGCTCGATACCTGGCGCAGCGCCCCCAGCAACTGATCCAGCATGCGCATGACCCGGTCCACCGCCCAGCGAATCACCAGCAGGCTGAGCAGCAGGGCCATGGCACAGACAACCAGCAACTGCACCAGCGAATCGAGGATCTCGTCGATTTCGTCTCGTGGATCGACGGCAATCCAGGCCCGTCGCCCGTCGCGCAACTGCACCACTTGAGCCATAGGACTGTCGTCGAGCAGCCATCGCCCGACCCAGCCCTTGGGCCCCTCTTCGTCCGGTATCGGGAACACCTCTCCAGGCCCCAGCCAACGCACCCGCACATGGCGCAAGCTGCCTGTCAGCCGTGGCTGCAGGCTCGTCGGATCGCGCTCGGCGGTTTCCTTGAGGTAATGCACCACGGATTCGGCTGATTGCAACTCGCGCTTCACGTCGGCCACGGCCTGATGCAACAGCAGCAGCGCACAGGCCAGGGTGACCAGGGCGAAGAATGCCGTGACCCAGAGGTTGATGCGCCACAGAGCAGACATGGTCAGTACCCCATTGCCGGGTTGAACTCACACCCCCAGCGCCAGACACATCCCTCTTGTGGGAGCGGGCTTGCTCGCGAAAACGGTCGATCGGTTTGCATAGAGGTGGACAGTGCCGCCGCCTTCGCGGGCAAGCCCGCTCCCACAGGGGGCCGCGGGTGTTTGCAGGTTTCGTGTTCACCGCACGATCCCTGTTTTCCAGACAACCGATCAACCCCGATCAAACTCAGGACCAGCAACAACGGCAACAGCAGCGCTTTGAAAGTCCGCACAGTCCGTCCGCTCCCTGATGAATGACAATGCCCTGCATCCTAGAACCCCGGGCCCGGCGGCGGGTTACTACCTTGGTACTGCACCGGCGATACTTTCTGCATATTTCCCCATGGGCGCGTGCTTCCTATGCTGGCGCTACCTGTAGTGGAGGTGTTATGCGTCGGCTCGTCAGTCTCACCTTGATTACTCTTCTTGCAGTCGCCGCCCAGGCGGATGAGGCGGCGCCGTTGCAGGTGCGTATCGGCTACCTGGGTTACCGTCCCGATCCGGGCCCGCTGCTCTCAAACGTGATCGCTGAGCCTGCCGACGCCGGACTACGTGGCGCTGAACTGGCGATCATCGACAGCAACAGCACCGGACGTTTCCTCAAGCACGATTACCGCCTGGAAAGCGCCAGCGTCGACAGCCCCGAAGCGCTGCTCCAGGCGGCCCGCGCCCAGCATGACCAGGGGCTGCGGTTGTTCGTGGTGAACGCCCCGGCCGCCAGCCTGCGCCAGCTCAGTGCCGCCATGCCCGACAGTTTGCTGTTCAACGCGGGCAGCCCCGATGACAGTCTGCGCACCACGCAATGCCTGGGGAACGTACTCCACAGCCTGCCCGATCGGGCCATGCTTGCCGATGCTTTGGTGCAATTCAGTGTCGTGCGCAAATGGCAGCGGGCACTGCTGATCGTCGGCCAGACGCCCGACGACCAGGCCTACGCGACCGCCCTGCGGCGGGCCATGAAGCGCTTCGGCATGACGGTGGTCGCCGAAAAAGCCTGGCAGTTCGACAACGACCAGCGCCGCAGCGCCCAGGCCGACATGCCGCTGTTCACCCAGACCGCCGAATACGACGTCGTGCTGGTGGCGGATGAACGCGGCGACTTCGGCGAATACCTGCCCTACCAGACCTGGTACCCGCGTCCGGTGGCCGGCACCCAGGGGCTGGTGCCCACCGGCTGGCACAAAACCGTGGAAACCTACGGCGCGGCCCAACTGCAAAAACGCTTTGAATCCCTGGCCGGTCGCTGGATGAACGACCGCGATTTTGCCGCCTGGATCGCCGTGCGCAGCATCGCCAGCGCCGTCAGCAAACTGCGCCAGAACGATGCTCTCGCGATCCGCCAGTTGGCCCTGAGCGATCAGTTGCCGCTGGACGGATTCAAGGGACGCAAACTCAGCTACCGCCCCTGGAACGGGCAACTGCGCCAGCCGATTCCCCTGGTACAGCCTCGGGCTCTGGTGAGCACCTCGCCCCAGGACGGCTTCCTGCATCCGTCCAACGAAATGGACAGCCTGGGCTACGACCGCCCCGAAGTGAGCTGCCGTTACCCCTGATCCGATAACAACAATAAGGAAACCGCCATGCGTCGCCCATTGCTGCAAGCCTGCCAAGCCCTGTCCCTGGGCATCGCGTTGTTCGCCGCCAGCCCTGCCGGCGCCAGCATCGCCTGGGTCTCCAACGAGAAAGACAACAGCCTGAGCCTGATCGATCTGCAGAGCCTGGAAGTCATCGAGACGCTGCCGGTGGGCCAGCGCCCCCGAGGGCTGTTGCTGTCTCACGACAATCGGCTGTTGTACATCTGCGCCAGCGATTCGGACCGGGTGCAGGTGATGGACGTGGCGACGCGCAAAATCATCAAGGAGCTGCCCTCGGGCAAAGACCCGGAACAGTTCGCTCTGCACCCCAACGACCGCTGGCTGTACGTCTCCAATGAAGACGATGCCCTGGTCACAGTGATCGACACCCAGACCTCCGAAGTGCTGGGCCAGATCGGCGTGGGTGTCGAGCCCGAAGGCATGGCCGTGAGCCCGGACGGCAAGTGGGCAGTCAACACCAGCGAAACCACCAACATGTTGCACTGGATCGACACCAGTACCCAGACGCTGGCCGACAACACCCTGGTGGACCAGCGTCCGCGCTTCGTCGAGTTCAGTCGCGACGGCACCCAGCTCTGGGCGTCGGCGGAGATCGGCGGCACTCTGACGATTCTCGATGTCGCCACGCGCCAGGTGCTCAAGACCCTGACGTTCCAGATCAAGGGCGTGCACCCAGACAAGGTGCAGCCGGTGGGCATCAAGCTCAGCGCCGACGGCAAGCTCGCTTTCGTCGCCCTGGGCCCGGCCAACCATGTGGCGGTTATCGACGCCAAGACCTTTGAAGTGCTGGATTACCTGCTGGTGGGCAGGCGGGTCTGGCAATTGGCGTTCACCCCGGACCAGCGTCAGCTGCTGGCAACCAACGGCGTCAGCGGTGACGTCTCGGTGATCGACGTGCAGAGCCGCAAAGTGCTGAAGTCGGTGAAGGTCGGGCGCTATCCCTGGGGCGTGGTGGTGACACCATGAACGCCTTGCAGGTCAGCGACCTGAGCTTCGCCTACGGTACACGCGACGCTCTCCGGCAGTTGGATTTCAGCCTGCCCGCCGGGCAATTCGCCTCGCTCCTGGGGCCCAATGGAGCGGGTAAGTCGACGTTGATCGCGCTGCTCACGCGCCTTTATGACGTGCAATGCGGCGAGATCCGCGTCGGCGGTCACTCTTTGCAAACCTCGCCCCGCCCGGCCTTGCGCCAGTTGGGCGTGGTGTTCCAGCAAAGCACCCTGGACCTGGATTTGAGCGTGGAGCAGAACCTGCGTTATCACGTCGCGCTGCATGGCCTGTCCCGACGCGAGGGCAGCGTCCGGATCGACACTGAGCTGGCCCGTCAGGAACTGACCGAACGGCGCCACGAACGGGTGCGCAATCTCAACGGTGGACATCGTCGCCGGGTGGAAATCGCCCGGGCGCTGCTCCACGAGCCGCGTCTGTTGCTGCTGGACGAACCCAGCGTCGGCCTTGATCCGGCCAGCCGCCAGGCCCTCGGCCAACACGTTCGCCAACTCTGCCGCGAACAGGGCATCAGCGTGCTCTGGACCACCCACCTGCTGGATGAAGTGCAACCCAGCGATACGTTGTTGATCTTGCATCAGGGCCGCCTCGTCGCCAGCGGTCCCGCCGAGGTCATTAGCCTGGAGTACGGCGGAACCCTGGGCTCAGCCTTCAATCGATTGACCGCTGTGGGAGCCCACCCATGAACGCGTACTGGCAGTGTTTGCGCGGCATCGTGATGCGCGAATGGCTGCGCTTCGTCTTGCAACGCACGCGCCTGCTCAGTGCTCTGGTCCGACCGTTGCTGTGGCTGCTGGTGTTCGCTGCGGGTTTCCGGGCGGCATTGGGCATCGCCATCATCGCGCCCTACGACACCTACATTCCTTACGAGGTATACATCGTGCCGGGGTTGGCCTGCATGATCCTGTTGTTCAATGGCATGCAGGGGTCGTTGTCGATGGTCTATGACCGGGAGATGGGCAGCATGCGCGTCCTGCTGACCAGCCCCCTGCCCCGCGCCTTCCTTCTGGCGAGCAAACTGCTGGCGACTTCGCTGATCTCGCTGTTGCAGGTCTATGCCTTTCTCGCCATTGCCTGGTTGTACGGCGTCCAGCCGCCAGCGATGGGCCTGTTGCTGGCGCTGCCGGCCCTGTTGCTGGTGGCCCTGATGCTCAGCGCCCTGGGGTTGCTACTGTCCAATGCCATACGGCAATTGGAGAACTTTGCCGGGGTCATGAACTTCGTGATCTTCCCGATGTTTTTCCTGTCCTCGGCGCTGTATCCGCTGTGGAAGATGCTTGAGGCCAGCCCCTGGCTGTATTGGCTTTGCGCGGTGAATCCGTTCACCCATGGCGTGGAACTGGTGCGCTTTGCCCTGTATGGGCAATTCAATTTGCTGGCGATGACGGTCTGTGCCGGCTTGACCCTGGTCTTCGCGCTGCTGGCGGTGTGGACGTTCAATCCGCAGCATGCGGCGGTGCGCAAGGCTGGCTGACGGTTTGCCTCTAATTCCGTGTGGGAGCGGGCTTGCTCGCGAAAGCGGTGGATCAGGTGACATCGGTCGTTAGCTGACACACCGCATTCGCGAGCAAGCCCGCTCCCACAAATTCGCGCATGTCGATGGATCCATGATCCTCCACTCATTTTTACGACTTTAGTACTGGTTTTCCTGTCTATGGTCGCATTCACAAGACCGCCACCCTGGCATGTAATGGACGCATAACAATAAGGATCAATCCCTATGTTCCGTTCATTGGCGATCGTCTTGCCCTGCCTGTGGCTGTGTGTCGCGCAAGCCGACACCTCGTTGTTCTCTCCCGAGGGATACCGCATCGACCGGTATCGCAGCCCGACGCCCGCCGTGGCGCAAGGCGCGCAAACCATCGATACCCAGGCGTTGCAGCAACTGCTGGGGCAAACCCCGCCTCCGGTGCTGATCGATGTCTACCGCAGGCCCTGGGTGCAGGGGCAATTCATCGACAATGAGCCCCACGCCAACCTTCCCGGCAGCTTGTGGCTGGCCAATACCGGCGACGGCAATCTGGATCCCGCCTGGCGGGATTACTTCGTCCATTACCTGCGCAAAGCCACCGCTGGGCGCGCGGATCGACCGCTGGTCTTTTACTGCCGCTCCGATTGCTGGTTGAGCTGGAACGCGGTAAAACGCGCCGCGTCCATGGGCTATAAGCATCTGTATTGGTACCGTGATGGCCTCGATGCCTGGGAGGCGGCCAACCTGCCCCTGCAAGCGGCCCGGCCCGAGCCCTTTCCTTGATCCTGAATGTGCGTGCAACCGCTCCAGCCCCAACACAATAACGAGGTGAATGGCCGTGTATAAAATCCTGATAGCCGACGATCACCCACTGTTTCGCGAAGCCATCCACAACGTCATCAGCGACGGTTTTCCCGGCAGCGAGGTGATGGAAACCGCCGATCTGGACAGCGCCCTGGCCCTGACCCACGAGCACGACGACCTGGACCTGATCCTGCTGGACCTGAACATGCCCGGCATGCATGGCCTCAATGGCCTGATCAACCTGCGCAACGAAGCGCCCACCATACCCGTGGTGATCGTCTCCGCCGAACAGGACAAACAGATCGTCCTGCAAGCCATCACCTACGGCGCGGTAGGGTTCATTACCAAATCGTCGCCGCGCTCACAGATGACCGACGCCATCGAGCAGATCCTCAACGGCAACGTGTACCTGCCACCGGACATCATCCGCACCCAGAAGAACCCGGTAGGTCGACGCCTGAGCGAAACCCCGGCCTTCCCGCCCGAACTGCTCCAGGCCTTGACCCGCAAGCAATTGCTGGTGCTCGAGCGCATGACCAAGGGCGAGTCGAACAAACAGATCGCCTACACGCTGGACATTGCCGAAACCACGGTCAAGGCTCACGTCTCGGCCATTTTGCGCAAGCTCAACGTGCACAACCGGGTGCAGGCGATCCTCAGTGCGGGGGACATCGATTTCGGGGCTTATCTGAGGCGCTGAGCCGCAATATCCCTTTGCGCAGTTCCATGTTTCGCAGAGTGTTCAATCCTGTGGGAGCTGAGCTTGCTCCCACAAGAACCTGCGCTATTGAGGCCGGACCAACAGGTGACTCATCGCCGTTTTGAGCTTCATCGGCCGCACCGGTTTGTGCATCAGGGTGTGGCCGCGTTCGCGGATCTGCTGCTTGAGTTCGTTGCTGTAGTTGGCGGTGATCATCATCGCCGGGATCGGCGTGGCCCGCCGGGCATTGATCCGCGCCACGGCGTCCACGCCGTTCTGGTCATGGTCCAGGTGATAGTCGGCGATCAGCAGGTCCACCTCGGCGTGATCGCTGTCCAGCTGACGCGCCAGATCCTCCTCCGACAACGCAGTCACCACCCGGCACCCCCACCCCTCGAGCAACGTGCGCATACCGGCGCAGATCGCCGCGTCGTTGTCCAACACCCAGACTCGCGCGCCACGCAAGCGTTCGAGCATGGGTTCGCTCATGTCCAGGCACGGTTGCGGCTTGGGCGCGGTGGCGCTCAAGGGTACATCGATGGCGAACATCGAACCCTTGCCCGGCCATGAACGCACTTGGATCCGATGCCCGAGAATGCCGGCGATCTTTTCGACGATCGCCAGCCCCAGGCCCAACCCGCGATCCTGGTCCGGGCGCTGCACGTCGCCGCGCTTGAACTCCTGGAAGATTTCCTCCAGGCGCTCCTCGGCGATGCCGATGCCACTGTCCCAGACCTGGATCGAGACGCGCTGGCGGTGCCGCCGGCATCCCAGCACGACTCTGCCGCTGGGGGTGTAGCGAATGGCGTTGCTCAACAGGTTGCGCAAGATCCGTGCGAGCAGTTGCATATCGCTGCGCACCAGCACCGAACACGGCACGAAGCGCAGTTCCAGGCCTTCACTGCTGGCCACCTGCGCATATTCAGCGGCCAGGTTTTCCAGCAATTCGCTGAGGGCGAAGGGTGCGATATCCGCCTTGATCACCCCGGCATCGAGTTTGGAAATGTCCACTAATGTACCGAGCAGATTCTCCACGTCCTGCAAGGAATTGCTCACATTGCGCACCAGTTGAGCATTCGCCACCGGCTCACGGCGTTCGAGCAAGGCGCTGGTGAACAACCGGGCGGCGTTGAGCGGTTGCAGCAGGTCATGGCTGACCGCCGCGAGGAATTTGGTTTTCGACAGGTTGGCCTGCTCGGCCTCTTGCTTGGCTTCGCGCAGGCGCACCTCCACCCGGCTGCGCTCGTCGATTTCACGTCGCAATTGATCATTGAGGGTGGTCAGCTCGGCGGTGCGCTCCTGGACCCGCTGCTCCAGGTTCTGATAAGCCTGATGCAGCGCCTCGGCGGTGCGGCGGCGCTCGGTGATGTCGCGAATCAGCACGAAGATCCCCACCACCTCGCCGTTGGCCAGCCGGTTCGGCACGTAGGAGCGCAGCATGTAGCGTTCCTGGTTGTTGATGTTGGTTTCGGCGAATTCGAACGTCACGCTTTCACCCGCCAATGCCCGGGCCACGTAAGCCTCCAGGCGCTGGTAATGCTGCTCGCTGTGGGCCTCGCGCAGGCTCTGGCCGAGCATTACGCCCCGTGGCCAGCAATACCACTGCTCGTAGACTTTGTTGGTGAACTCATAGACCAGATCGGCGTTGAGGTAGGCAATGAGTGCCGGGACGTGATCGGTGATCAGCCGGATCCAGCGCTCGCTTTCACTCAACGCTTCGGCGTGCTGATAACGCTCGGTGATGTCGGTAAAGGTGTTGACGTAGCCGCCGGTGGGCAGCGGATGGGTACGGATTTCCAGGACCCGGCCGTCGGACAGGCGCTGCTCGCACTCGTGGATCAATCGACCGTTGCTGTCGCGGCTGGCGGGGGTCAGCAGTTGCAGTTCGCTGTCGGCGATCACCTCGTTGAACGGCCGGTGGGCCGCCACTGGTGCCAGGCCGCTGAGCTCCAGGAAGCGACGGTTCCACAATTCAAGCACGCCCTGGGCATTGACCATCGCCACGCCCTGGGAGAGGTTGTCCACCGCGCGCTGCAACAAATGGGATTTCTGCGCGACAGCCTGTTCGCGGCGCACGGTTTCACTGAGCTTGACGTCGGTGATATCGGTGAACAGGATCACCCGTCCGCCTTCCTGGGTCGGCCGTTCGCTGACCTGCAACCAGCGCCCGTTCTGCAAACGGTACAGCACATGCTCATCGCCCGGCCCCCGGGTTTCCTCGCTGAACAAGCCGTTGGCGGTCATCAGGCGCTTGACCTCGCCCAGTCGCATCCCGGCGATGATGCGCACTCGACTGTGGGCCCAGAATGCCTTGAAACGGCTGTTGAACAACACGATGCGCTGTTGTTCATCGAACAGCACGAATGCATCGGAAATGCTCTCGATGGCGTCGATCAGATGTCGGTGGGCCGTTTCCGCCCGCAGCCGCGCCTCGCCCAGCAAGTGATTGCCGGCCTTGAGCTCGGCCATGGCCTGGTTCAGCGCGTCGGTGCGTTCGCGGACCTGTTCGGCCAACACCACCGAATGCTGGAATGCCGCATACGGATCGCTGCCTCGGGTCACGCCGGATTCCACCCGCTCGATCAGTGCCTCGTTGATGCGCCGCAACTTACGGTTTTCGTGCTGCAGGTGAGCGATTTGCGCCTGCAGGTCAGCGGTGGCCGGGGACGCGATGTCGGGCAATGGCAACTCCGGTAAAGGTCTGGTTGATGTGCATGCCATTGAACTGTTCTCCGTAGGTGTTGAAGCCCATCACCCGTTGTTCCCGCAGAAACTGCCCGATTTGCTCCAGGCCGCCACGGTCCTCCAGCTCCAGACGCCTGAGGAAACAATCGCAACCGATGGTCAGCAAGAGATCGCCGAGGCGTGCCTGCAAGCCTTCGAACAGGTCTTGCAGGTTGGTCAGCAAGGGACCGGGAGTCATGGCCGTCAGGACGATGCCGTTCTCCACCGCGCAGTAGAAACTCAGGCTCAGGTCCGGGTGCACCTGCTGGATGGCCCGCACGTAGTATTGATCGTTGATGCGCACCGCCAGCGGATGCGCCGCGAAGACCCGGTAATCGAGGCCGCTGACCGGCACGCCGATATGCCGGGCGTATTCCTCGGCGGCGGGTTCGGCGTTGAGTTCATAGACCCGGCGAGAGGTACTGTCGGCACCGGTCACCACCAGTTTCTCCTGCCGGGGCAGGATGTGATGGGTGGTAAAGACTTCAAAGGCCAGCCAGGTGTTGATCAACACCACGACGGCCGCACCGCTGTGGAACTGGCCTTCGAAGTACACGTGGGTATGGGTCAGGTAATTGTCGTCGCCGGCCGAACCACCGAAATGCGGAATGTCTCCCAGGGCGGCACTCAACGCCGCCAGGACCATTTCTTCACGGCTGGACAGGCCATCCAGCAAGGTCAGCGCAAAGCTATGGCCTTTGATCGGTGCCAGGGCATTGCTGCGACAAGCGCCGGCCAGCCGTTCGACCATCTGCTGGGCGTCGATCAGGCTGAAATGCTCCATCTCACCGATCAATTCGGCGGCAATGGAAAAATGCCGGTGATCGAACCCCACCGCCGTCACACAGTTGCGACCGTACCCCTGTGGGGTGATCTCCCCCGCGCTGGTGCAACCCACCAGGCGAATGCCACCGAAACTTTGCGAGAGCGCCTGGCCCAGGGCGGGCAGATTGTACTCGGCGGAACAGAAAAAAAGCACGAACCCCAGGTAGGGATGCAGCAACTGACGCGCCAGTTCCTGGGCCGCTTGCTGGACATCCGTTGCCTGGGACATCGCGCTGACCACGCCTTCGTTCTGGGCCTGCTGCATGGTTGCCTCCGTGGTGAGAGCCTTGAGTGTACGAAGCCGAGCCGGGGCGACGAATGCTACTTGGGTAGCGGGTGGGCGCTTCCATGGGAGGAGAACAGCGAAGGCCCCGGCCGCGATGCGCACGGCTGGAGCCTTCAAAAACCCGATCCGAATAGCCTTTACAGCCGTTCTATAGGGTTACCAGGTCAACACCGCCCCCACCGCAAAAGTGTCGGTGTCTTCGTTCTGGGCGCTGGTGTCGTGGCCGTTGATTTCGAACTGGTTGTACTCGGCCACGAGCTTGAGGTTGTCGTTGACGTCGTGGAACAAGGCGATGCCGCGGGTTTCGTAATCGGCACCGCTGCCCACCACGCCGTTGCCGTCGTCATCGGTCTTGCCGTAGGACAGGGCCAGCCGGTTTTTACCCAACTTGTACGAGCCCTGGAGCAGGTAACCCTTGCTGTCGACGTTACGCAGCGTGGCTTCGCCGGCGTTGTTGGTGAAGAACGGGTTGATGCCTTTGGCCTGAAACCCGGAGCCTGTGAGCGACAGCCCACCCATCTTGGCCTGGACGCCGTAGCCCAGGCCTTTGGAGGTCACCGATTCGACCGTGGAGTCGGTGTTTTCCGACGTCTGGTAGCTGCCGTTGAGCCAGCTGTATATCTTCGCCCCGCCCAGGTCGAACTGGTAGGTAATCTCGCTCTCGGTGCGTGGGTTTTCCTGGTAGGCCTTGCCGGTGGCGCTGTTGTCGTTGGTGTCCACCGGATCCATGATCCCCACCGCCACTCGCAGCCCATCCATCACAGGAGTCCGGTAGGTGATTTGCGACGTCGGGAACGGATAGGGATAACCGCTGCCGATGTTGCCGAACGACACACCGCCACCGTCCACCAACCCCAGAGTGTCGCTGACCTGGCCGTAACCGGCCAACAGTTCGTCCAGCAGAATATTGGAGCGGGCAAACAGGCCGAAGTCCTTACCAATCAACACCTCGCCCCATTCGGGATTGGCGACGGTACCGTAGAACTGGCGCACATCGATAGCGGTGTCGGTGCCGTTGGTTTCGCTGTCGTTGATGGTCACCCAGAATGACGCACGGGCGCCAAGCTTGAGGTCATCGACCTGCTTGCCCATGTTGAAGCCCAGGTAGTTGGGCAAAAAACCCATCTTGACCCGCGACTGACGACGATCGAACTGCTCACCGGCGCGGTCCACGTCACTGTTGACGTAGAAGGCATTGATGTAGCCGTCAGTGGAAAACGTGGTCTGGTCCTTGTCGTACAGCATGATTTCGGCCTGGGCCCAGGGCGTCAGCCCAAGGGTCGAAAGGCTGGCGATGACCGCAGAAAAAAAATGGTGGCGGGTATTTTTATTGTTGTGCATGGCGCGCTCCGCAACAGGGGACGGGATGTCGGAGGCGATTATCGAAAGGCTGGTGGCGGCGCCATACGCTGCCTTGGAGGTAAATGGCGACTGCTTTGGAAGCGCCGGGCCGGCGCGGTTGTTTGGGCGTAAGACTGCAATGCTCGGAGGCGCAATACTTCAGGCCCAACCCTATCCACCTGTGGGAGCGGGCTTGCTCGCGAAAGCGGTGAATCAGTCACAAAATGTGCTGGCTGATACATCACATTCGCGAGCAAGTCCGCTCCCACCGTGGAGGTAGCCACCCGGGCGATGGATGTCTACGCTTTAGAACCTGGGTTTGACGATTTTCCAATCCGGCCGATAGCGCTGCATCTGCCGCACATCGTCACGCTGGCGGATGCCGCAGCTGAGGAACTGGTCATGCAGCTTGCCCAGTTGATCACGATCCAGCTCCAGCCCAAGGCCCGGCGCCCGGGTTATTTTCACGCAGCCATCGACGATGGGCAGCTTGCCGCCCTTGATGACTTCTTCGTCCGGCTCCTGCCATGGGTAATGGGTGTCACAGGCGTAGTCCAGGTTCGGCACGGCGGCGGCCACATGGGCCATGGCCATCAGGCTGATGCCCAGGTGCGAGTTCGAATGCATCGATACCCCCAGGCCAAAGGTGGCGCACATTTTCGCCAGTGCCTGGGTGTCCCTCAGCCCGCCCCAGTAATGGTGGTCCGCCAGGACAATCTGCACGCTGTTGAGCGCCACGCTGCGGCGGAACTCGTCGAAGTCGGTCACCACCATGTTGGTTGCCAGCGGCAGACCGGTTCGCTTGTGCAATTGGGCCATGCCTTCCAGGCCCGGCGTCGGGTCTTCGTAGTACTGGAGGTCATCGCCCAGCAATTCGGCCATGCGGATGGACGTTTCCAGGGACCAGTTGGCATTCGGATCGATGCGCAGCGGGTAGCCGGGGAACGCCTTTTTCAAGGCCTTGATGCACGCCACCTCATGCTCCGGTTCCAGGGCGCCGGCCTTGAGCTTGATGCTCTTGAAACCGTAATCCTGGATCATGCGCCGGGCCTGAGCGACGATCTGCTGCTCATCCAGGGCCTCACCCCAGCTGTCTGGCGGGTAAGGTGAATCGATGTGTTCGGCGTACTTGAAAAACAGATAAGCGCTGAACGGCACTTCGTCGCGAATCGCCCCGCCCAGCAGATCCACCAGCGGAACGTTCAGGTATCGGGCCTGAAGATCCAGGCATGCCACTTCAAAGGCTGAGTAAGCATTGCTGACCGCCTTGCTCGCATGAGACCCCGGCGCCAGCTCCGCCCCGGCCACGCTGGCCGGCCTCTGCGCAGCCACGGTGGCCTGAACGATGGCTCGCAATTGGTTGAGGTTGAACGGGTCCAGTCCAATCAACTGGCTCTGCAGTTGTTGCTGGATCGCCAGGGCCGGCGCATCGCCATAGCTTTCTCCCAGACCAATGTAGCCATTGTCACTCTCGATCTCGATGATCGAGCGCAGTGCGAACGGCTCGTGGATGCCGCTGGCATTGAGCAAGGGCGGATCGCGAAAGGCAATGGGTGTAACGGTGACGCGTTTGATCTTCATACAGCGGCTCCCGATGGGCCAGGGTTCAGGGCTTGGTTTTTTTCCGGCGGGTCGACGGCTTCGACGGTTTCGCGCCGACCGGACAAGGAGTTGGGCGTGTCACGCCCCGGCGTCGTCCGGGCGAAGAAGATCACCACGGCGGCGATCAGCGAAGTGATGGCCAGCCCGTACAGACCGCCCTCGATGGAGCCGGTGGTCTGTTCCAGGAAACCGAAAGCCGTGGGGGCGACAAAACCGCCGAGGTTGCCGATGGAGTTGATCAGGGCAATCACCGCCGCGGCGATACGGGCGTCCAGATAGCCCTGCGGGATGGGCCAGAACAACGCCGACGCTGCTTTGAAACCGATGGCCGCGAAGCAGATCGCAACGAAGGCGAACACCGGTCCGCCGGTGGTGGACATGAACATACCGAACGCCGCAATCACCAGGGTCACGGCGACCCAGGCCTGCTGGAATTTCCATCGACTGGCCAGGGCAGCGAAGCCGTACATCGCCACGATGGAAATGATCCACGGGATGGAATTGAGCAGGCCGACCTGGAAATCCCCCAGGCCGCCCATTTTCTTGATCATGCTGGGCAGCCAGAACGTGGCGCCGTAGATGGTCAGGGCGATGGAAAAATAGATGAAGCAGAACAATGCAATCTGACGGTCGGCCAACAGCTTGAACATCGACGGCTTGATCACCTGGGCGGCTTCCCTGGCCCGTTGCTCCTCGGCAATGGTGGCAATCAGCACGGTCTTCTCTTCGGCCGTCAGCCATCTGGCCTGGCTAGGGTGCGATTGCAGCCAGAACCAGACAAAACCGCACAGCACGATGGAGGCAAACCCTTCGATCAGGAACATCCACTGCCAGCCATGCAGGCCCATGCCGCTGATATGCAACAAGGCACCCGACACGGGGCCGGAAATCACCGAGGCAATCGCCGAACCGCTGAGGAAAATCGCCATGGCCTTGCCGCGTTCGTTCGCGGGCAACCATTGGGTGAAGTAGTAGATGATGCCGGGAAAGAAGCCCGCCTCCGCCGCGCCGAGGATGAAACGCAACACATAGAAACTGGTTTCGCCGCGCACGAAGGCCATTGCCATTGCCGCCGCGCCCCAAGTGAACATGATCCGCGTCAGCCAGGCGCGAGCACCGTAGCGTTGCAGCAGCATGTTGGAGGGCACTTCGAACAGCGCATAGCCGACAAAGAACAGCCCGGCGCCCAGGCCGTAGGCCGCGGCACCGATGCCCAGGTCGGTTTCCAGGTGGCTGCGCACGAAGCCGATGTTGACCCGGTCGATGTAGTTGACGATGAACATCACCACCACCAGGGGCAGGACATGACGTTTGACCTTGGCGGCGGCAAGCGCCAGGGTGCTGTCATGCGTGGAGTCCGATACGTTACTCAAGGGAGCCTCCCAATCATTGTTTTTGTGGGGAACGGCTCGATGATGGACGGGGCATATTGTTTCCGTCTAATCTAACTTGGCACTTGATTGATACCTGGATTGAATCAATGTTCGAACTCGCCCAACTGCGCTGCTTCACCACCGTGGCGACTGAACTGAATTTTCGTCGCGCCGCCGAACGGTTGAACATGACCCAGCCACCGCTGAGCCGGCAGATCCAATTGCTCGAGCATCACCTGGGCGTCGAGCTGTTCACCCGCAGCACCCGCAGCGTGGCCCTTACGGCAGCCGGTCGGGCATTCTTCATCGAAGCGCAGAACCTGTTGCAACAGGCACAACAGGCCGCCGTGGCCGCGCGGCGATTCGCCCAAGGCGACATCGGCTCGGTCACCATCAGCTTTGTCGGCAGCGCGGTGTATGAATTCCTGCCCAAAGTGATTGCCGAGGCCCGGCTGAAGCAGCCCCAGGTCAAGATCGTCCTGTCGGAGATGAACACCTACCAGCAACACGAGGCCCTGCGCGCCCGCCGCATCGACCTCGGGATCGTCCGCTCGCCGCTACTGGAAACCGGTTACGCCACCGAATGCCTGGTGCGCGAGCCCTTCGTCCTGGCAGTGCCCGCCGGCCATCCGCTGGCCCGCGCCGAATCCGTCAATGTGCAAGACCTCGATGCCCAACCCTTCCTCATGTACTCCCACTCCGCCTACCCGCCGTTCAACGAACTGCTCACAGGCATGCTCCGCTCGGCGCGGGTCGCGCCGCAATTCGTGCAATGGCTGGGGTCATCGTTGACGATCCTTGCGCTGGTCAACGCCGGCATGGGCCTGGCGCTGGTGCCCCGGTGTGCCACCAGCGTGGTGTTCAAACAGGTGGTGTTTCGCGAGATCGATTTGGGCGAAGGGGTGCAGAGCGAATTGCATCTGGTATGGCGCGAGGACAACGACAATCCGGCGTTCACCATGTTGCTGGACGGGATCCGCGGGGCGGTTCGCGAAGGAATGTGACATCAACCACGGCGTTGGGCTATTCCCGTTGCCCTACACAAGTTATACGATGACCGATGAGCGTAGGCGATCATCGTCCGCTCCTTTGCCCGACAACTACAAAAACAAGGAAAGATCATGAGAAAAGCCAAATTGCTGATGGGCTTCGTTTGCCTGTTCAGCGGCTACGTCGCCGCCGCCCCCGCAACGGCCGAACAAGAAGTGGCCGAAGCGGTCGATCACCTGACCCAGGCCATGCTTCACAAAGACATCCCACAACTCCAGGCCCTGGCTTCCGAAAACCTGACCTACGGCCATTCCAGCGGAAACATCCAGGACAAGAAAGCCTTCATTGCCGATATCGAAACGGGCAAGAGCGCGTTCAAGACCCTGGAAATGAAGAACCAGAAAATCACCCTGTCCGGCGACACCGCCCTGGTGCGTAACCACTTCTCGGCCCAGGCTCTCAAGGGCACTGAAGTGGTGCCGACGGAAATCGAGAACTTCCAGATCTGGCAGAAGCAGAAGGATGGCAAGTGGCTGCTGATCGGTCGTCAGGCGTTCCGGTTCTGATCGCGAATGGATCCAGGCGTTTTCTGTGGCGGCTTCCGGATGAGTGCTTCGCACTCAAGCGGGTGCAGGCGCTCTCGCCACAGGGAGCGCCTTCAGGCGCGGGTCAGGCACCGGCCCACTGTTGCCGGTATTCCAACAGGAACTCCACGAACGCACGCACCCGTTGCGGCACGTATCGACCATGGGGGTACAACAGAGTGAAAGGACGTGACCGACCGCTGTACGGCTGCAGCACCTCCACCAGGCTGCCGTCCGCCAGTTCCTTTTCGATGATGAAACGGTAAGTCTGGAACAGCCCCGCCCCGTGTTTGGCCAGCGTCACGCCACCCAGTACGTCATCCGAACAGCTATAGCTGCCTTGAGCGAATAGCTCTTTTTCCTTGCCCTCCACATTGAACAGCCAGGAAATCCGCCGCCCGCTGCTGGGCAATTCGAACTGTATGCATTCGTGATCGTCGAGGTCTTCCAGGGTCTGCGGCGTGCCCGCCGTGCGTAGATAATCCGGGGACGCGACCACGACCAGTCGGGCATCCTCCAGCAACCGGGCGATCATCGAAGAGTCCGGCTGCGCCCGCACCCGGATCGCCAGGTCATAGCCTTCTGCAACGAAATCAATGTTCCGGTTACTTAAATGGATGTCCACGCTGACCTGCGGGTAGCGCGCGCGAAAGGCTGGCAGCAGCGGCAGGATCCGGTGATGGCCATAGGTGGTGGGCAGGCTGATGCGCAGTTGCCCGGACGGCATCGATTGCGCGCCCATCACCTCCTGCTGCGCTTCGACCAGTTGCGTCAGTGCCTGTCGGCATTGTTCGAAGTAGGTCCTGCCGGCTTCGGTCAGCCGGATACTGCGCGTGGTCCGCACGAAAAGACGCGAGCCCAGGCGCTCCTCCAGGCGAAAGATCGAGCGGCTCACGGCCGCTGGCGTCACGCCTGCCACCTGGGCCGCCGCCGTAAAGCTGCCCGCCTCGGCCGCCAGGCAGAACAGTTCGATACTGCCGAGCTGCAAGTCTTCGAAGTGCCGCTTCATGATTTATTACACCACGTATCAACTGAATATTCCCGACGCCTGTTTACCATCCTGCTACGTATAAATACAGTGGCCTTCGGTTGCGCAGGAATTGTCCTGCGTCCATTTACCAACAACTGGAGTGCAACATGCCTTTCGTCAACGTACGGATTACCCGTGACGGCGTGACCCGCGAGCAAAAAGCCCAAGTGATCTCGGAAATCACCGAAACCCTCCAGCGCGTGCTGGGCAAGGACCCGCACCTGACTCACATCGTGATCGAGGAAGTCGACACGGATAACTGGGGGTATGCAGGGATGACGACGACGGCGTATCGAAGTCTTCCGAAGGAGTGATGAGGTTTTTTGCCCTGCCGAGCCCGGTCCCAGTGACCGGGCTTTTTCATTGGTCCTGCATACAATCCTGTGGGAGCGGGCTTGCTCGCGAAAGCGGTGTGTCAGCAGCGAATATGTAACTGAACCACCACCTTCGTGAGCAAGCCCGCTCCCACATCAGCGGTGATGACAGGAAGATTGATTACACCACGTATCAACTCAAGTACCAGAGCCCTCATTTATCAAACTCCGGTGCAGCAATAACCTGATCCCAACCAGCGCCCACACGGGCACAACGTTTCAACTCAACGATCAGGAGTCACAACATGAGCAGCAAAAAAACCGTCATCATCACCGGCGCCTCCAGCGGCATCGGCCTGGGTCTGGTCAAGGCGTTTCTGGATAAGGGGTACAACGTGGTCGGCAACGCCCGTTCCCAGTCCGGCCTCGATGATGCTGCCGCACAACTCGGCCACCCGGCCGGTTTCATCGGCGTGGCGGGCGATATCGCCGCTCCGGCTACCTCCACTGCGCTCATCGCCAAAGCCATCGAGGCCTTCGGAGCCGTTGACGGGTTGGTGAACAACGCCGGGTTTTTCTTGCCCAAACCCTTCGTCGAATACAGCCCTCAGGATCTGGAAGCGCTGCTGGACACCAACCTCAAGGGGCTCGTCTACGCCAGCCAGGCAGCCGCCGCGCACATGGTCGGCCGGCAGCAGGGTTTCATCATCAACATCTCGGCCGCGGTAGCCCTGCAACCGAACATCCAAGTGCCTGCCGCCCTGCCGGTGCTGATCAAGGGCGGCGTCAACCAGATGACCCGTGCCCTGGCGCTGGAACTGTCACCCCATCACATCAAGGTCAACGCGGTCGCGCCCGGCATCATCGACACGCCCATGCATGACCCGGCACACCGCGAATTCCTCAACAACCTGGCCCCGGCTGGTCGTGTGGGCACCATCGAAGAAATCGCCGAAGCCGTGCTGTACCTGGCGGGTGCCGACTTCACGACTGGCGCGATCCTGCCGGTGGACGGCGGGATGAGCACCGGCAAGTGGTAAAAAGAAAACCCCGGAGGCAGGCAAGTCCTCCGGGGTTTTCATGAAGCGCGGGATTCAGAGCGTGTAGGAGATGCCGGCCTGCACGGTTCGCGGTGCGCCTGGGTAAGCGTAGACGCCGCCAAACGCGCCCTCCTCATAATCGGCGTCGAACAGGTTCTTCAAGTCCAGGTTCAGGCGGATCCGTTCGTTGACCTTGTAGTAGCCGAGCAGGTCCACGACGGTGTAACTATCCATGGTAAAGGTGCTGGCCGCGGTATTGCCGGCCCGCTCGTCGACGTACCGGGTACCCAAGCCCAGGCCGAGCCCCTTGAGGCCACCGTCCTGGAACTCGTAGACGTTCAACAGGCTGAAGCTGTTCTTGGGTACGTTGAGCAGGCGGGTGCCGGACGGGATACTGATGTCCTTGGTCACTTCGGCATCGACGTAGGCGTAGCCCCCAATCACGCGCCACTCCGGCGTCAGGTTGCCGGCCACGTTCAGGTCAAAACCACGGCTGCGCACCTCTCCGGCGGCTACGTTGAAGGTGGTGTCCAGCGGGTCGGGGGTGAGCACATTGCGCTTTTCGATCTGATAGATCGCCGCGTCGACGCTCAACTGGCGGTCCAGCGCTTCCCACTTGATCCCCATTTCGTAGGACTTGCCTTCTTCCGGCTTGAAGCCTCCGCCCTCACGACGGGCACCGGTGTTGGGTTTGAAAGAGCGGGCAGTGTTGGCGTAGACAGCCACCGTGTCGGTCAGGTCGTAGGTCACGCCCAGACGCGGAGTGACCGCATTATGACTGGTGTCCCAATTTCGGCTGCCGGGAGGATTCTGTGGGACGAAAGACTCGTACTCATGCTCGAACCGCTCGAAACGTGCCCCTGCCAGTACTTTCAAGCGCTCGGTGAGCGCCACTTGGTCCTGGACGAACACACCCAAGGTTTTGAGATTCTCTTGGTCATCGGTGGGCTTGCGCGTCAACGCAGGACGAGGCTGCCCATAGACCGGGTCGAAGATATCGATCGGGTAGGCACCTGCCCCTGCAGCGGAGCGTTGGATGATGGACTGGTACTGGTAGTCCTCGTACTCGATACCCGTCAGCAACGTATGCTCGAACCCGCCAGTGGAGAAGTGCCCGGTGAGGTTGAGCTGGGTGTCACGGTCGGTCCATTCCAACTTGCGATAGTTGAAGTTGCGCCCCAGGGTACGCCCGTCGGCAGCGATGCCGTTGCCTTCCACCGCATTGCCCTGCAAGGTGCCGTCGAGCCACTGGGTGCCGCCGGCCAGGGTCCAGTCGTCGTTGAGCATGTGTTCGAAGCGCACCTGCAACATATTGTTGTCGTTGTGCAGCTTGCCGGCGTCTTTTTCGCCGAAGAAGGTATCGCGCGAGGCGGTGCCGCGCTGGCCGGGGTAATGGGTCAGGCCACGGTCCAGCGGTGCATTGTTGCGCATGAAATCGCCTTCGAAGGTCAGGCGCGTGGTGTCGTTGAGCTGCCAGGTGACCACGGGCGCGATGCCATAGCGCTCGGTCTCGACGTGATCGCGGAAGGTGTCGCCGCCCTCGCCTATCACGTTCAGCCGGTAAGCCAGGCGGCCCTCTTCGTCCAGCGGCCCGGAGGCGTCCAGGGTGCCTCGACGCATCCCCTGGTCATTGACCTGGCTGCCCAGGGTCACCGTGCGCTCGGCCAATGGTTGCTTGGACACCACGTTGAATGTCCCGCCCGGGTCGCCACGGCCATACAGCATGGTGGCCGGGCCGCGCAGCACTTCCAGCCGCTCGATGGTGTTGGCATCGGGCATATTCGGGTAGCCACGGTTGATCGGGAAACCATTGCGGTAGAACTCTCCGGTGGTGAAGCCGCGCACCGTAAATGTGGTCAGCCCCTGGCCGCCGAAATTGTTGGCCCGACCCACCCCACCGGCGTAATCGAGAGCCTCTTGCAGGCGCGTGGCGCCAAGGTCTTCCACGACGTCGCGGGACACCACTGAGATGGATTGCGGCGTTTCGTGGATCGCCGTATCGGTACGGGTTGCGCTGGCGGAACGGGTGGCGTGGTAGCCCTTCACCGGACCTTTTGCAGTCTCGTAATCAGCGCTCCCGATGACGTCGGTGGCTTGCAGTTCTAGCGTTGCCGGGCTGGCCGCGACGGGCTCCTCTGCCCAGGTGGATAAGGAATAAGCCTGAAGCACACACAGTGAAACGAGAATCCGACGCATCGATGCACAATCCTAATGACAGAACACCGGCCACCTGAGGCCGACAAGAATGTGTCGCGAAAGATACAGCAACTCATTCCTATTTGATATACGTTCCCATTAGTATCTTTCCGGACTCCCACAGCCCTAACGCGCTTCCTCTATCCGCTGAAAAAACCTCTGTGCGCGAACATCCTGGACGTAAGCCACATTCAGCCGCAACCAGTCACACGCCTCCCCCGCCGGCATGAAGCGGGCGCTGTTGGAAAGCTGGACCTGCGTTTCACGCGCAATCTGCTGCACCCGCCCGCTCTCCAGATGCCGAGGCCGGGCCCAGACGAACAGCCCTCCTGTCGGCTCGGCGAACACCTCCCAATGCCCCTTGTCCAGCAGGCGAAGCGTGCTCGCCATTTGCTTGTTCAAGCGCTGGCGCAAGCGCTGGAGCAGCTTGCGATACGCCCCGTTGGCCAACAGGGTCGCCACGACATTTTCCGCCAGCAGAGAGCAACCGATGCCAGTCACCATCTTCACTTCGGCCAGGCGATGGATGATGTCGGGTGGGGCGACGACATAACCGATGCGCAATGAACTGGAGAGCGTCTTGGAAAAACTGGCGAGGTAGATCACCCGGTCCAGGCCAGCGAGCGCGGCCAGGCGAGTCGTCGCGCCGTTCTGGAAGTCCGCGTAGATGTCGTCCTCGATAAGGCGCAAATCATGCTGGGTCGCCAGTTGCAACAACCGATACGCCACACCCGGCGCCAGGCTGGTGCCGGTGGGGTTCTGGTACATGCTGTTGATGAAGAAACAAGAGGGTTTGTGCCGCGCCAGCAACCGCTCCAGGCATTCGAGATCAGGGCCCTCGGCGGTCCTGGGAACCGCCAGGGTTCTGACACCGTACAGCCTCAGCAGATTGAACAGGTTGTAATAACCGGGGCTCTCCACCAGCACCAGATCACCGGGCTTGAGCAGCGTGCGCACCAACAGGTCAAGGCCGTGGCTCGCTCCTTGGGTGGTGATGATCTGCTGGGGATCGACGTGGATATCAATCAGCCCCAGGCGTTTTTGAATGTGCTGGCGTAAGTGGGCAGAGCCCAGCGGGGTGCTGTAGTTGAACAAGGCCTGGCTGTCACTGCGCACCACTTGGCGGATCGCCTGGCCCAGGTCGGTGTCGTCGCGCCAGGCATCCGGCAGCCAGCCACACCCCAGCTTGAGCTGCGTCGACGCATTATCGAACAACGACCACGGGCCATCGCCGCTCTCAACGTCCGGTTCCGTCGGGCAGGAACGCTGCTGCGCCACGAAAAAGCCCGAGCCATGGCGGGACTCCAGGACGCCGCTGGCGACCATCCGGTCATAAGCCTTGATGACCGACGACAGGCTCACGCCATTTTCCTGGGCCAGGGACCGGATGGAAGGCATCCGGGCGCCGGGACGGATACGTTGCGCGTTTATCCAGCCTGTGAGGTGCGTCACGAGCTGCCGGATCACGGGCACCCCGGCATTGCGATCGATATTCAGGTCCATGGCGACGCTCTTGGCGAAGTGTTCTCGATTTTTAAGCGAACAGTTAAACACAAATGGTTCGGATGTGTTCCTTGTCCGTGTGAAGCCCGGACGTGATAGTCGCCCAAACGCCTCAACCTTCAGGAAACACTTTGAACACACAGCACCGGCACGCGTGGGGACTGGCTTTCGGTCTCTGCCTGATCACCCTTGCAGTCAACCTGCAAGCCCCGCTCTATACCACCTACGCGCAAGCCTCCGGCTATGGCGCCGGCGCTACGGCGGTGGCGTTTTCATGTTATGTGTTGGGGGTGTTACCCGTCCTGCTCGCCTTCGGTGGACTGCCTGACCGGGTGGGACGCAAACCCTTGATATTGATAGCGCTGGGTCTGTCGATGGTGGCGACTGTGATGACCTTGCTCTGGCCGAATCTGGTCGCGCTGGGCCTGGCAAGATTGATGATGGGGCTGGGCACGGGATTGGCCTCGGCGACATCGACGGCCTATATGAGCGAACTGCTGGCAAACGACGAACCCCGTGCCTGCGCCAATCGGGTCACGGCCAGCACGTCCCTGGGCTTTGGTCTTGGCGCAGCGCTGACCAGCCTGTTCCTGCTGATGTACCCCAGTGTCGTTCCAGGGAGCTTCTGGTTGCAATTGGGATTGGCCGCTATCGCAATGGTCGTGGTTTCACGTCTGCCGGACCCTGCGCCGAAGACCCGCCGCGCCCGCATGTTGCGCCCGCCACTGTTCCCGGCCGGCAGCCTGCCCTATAGCTTTTCGATGCTGCTGGCCTGGGCCACCTCGGGCCTGGTGATCGCCATTCTGCCCTCGGTACTGGCCACCCACGATCTACAGCGCTGGTCGGGGCTCTCGACCTTCACGGTCATCAGCTGCGGCTTGCTCTTCCAGCCCTGGGTACGACGGATGCAACCGGCCCGCGCCACCGGGTTGGGCTTGTTAGTCTTGCCCCTGAGCTATGGATTGTTGGCCTGGGGGGCCAGCCAGGGATCGCTCAGTGCGGTACTGCTGGGAGCGCTGGGGGCCAGCAGCGCGTGCTACGGCTTTCTGTACCTGGGCGGGTTGTCGGCGATCACGACCCTGGCAGGGGCGGAAAAAGCCCGGGTCAGCGCCGGATTCTTTCTGTTCGCCTACGTCGGGTTCAGCATTCCCGTGGTGGTGACCGGGGTGTTGGCGGACCATTTTGGCGCTGATGTGGCGTTGATTCTGTTCGGGGTGGCGTTGTCGTTGGGTGCGTCGGTCACGGGATTAGTCATTGTTCGGACAGAAGCGTACGTAACCCGCATCCAAGATCCAGGACAGCTCGACACCCCTTCTGCCAAGTCGTATACCATATCCCCCTCTCAGCCAGCCGACCCGTCGCCGTGACCTTATCCAAGTTCAACCTGCCAGACCTGGGCAACACCCCCTCCACTTCGGAAATCATCACCCGTCACCTGCGCGACGCCATCGTGGCTGGGCATTTTGCCGAGGACGAGCCGATTCGCCAGGACGACATTGCCCGTCAGTTCAATGTCAGCAAGATCCCTGTGCGCGAAGCCCTCAAGCGGCTGGAGGCCGAAGGCCTGGTGATGTTTCAGCGCAATCGCGGAGCGATGGTCACGCGCATTTCCGAAGCGGAACTGGCGCAGATGTTCGAGGTGCGGATGCTGCTCGAAGACAAGGTGCTGCGCCTGGCGATTCCGAACATGACCGAAGACACCTTCACCCGTGCCGAGGCCATCTGCCGCGAGTTCATCGGCGAGGACGACGTGGGACGCTGGGCCGAGCTCAACTGGCAGTTGCACGCCTGCCTGTACGAGCCGGCGCAACGCCCCTTCATGGTCAGCCTGATCCGCTCGGTCCACGACAAGCTGGAGCGCTACCTGCGCATGCAGATGAGCCTGTCGGCCGGCAAGGAACGCGCCGATCATGAACACCGGGAAATCGTCGACGCCTGCCGCGCCAGGGATGTGGAACGGGCAGTGAGGCTGCTGGACGAGCACATCGCCGGCGTCTGCAAGACCTTGTTCGAGTTCCTGCCGCCCAGTCATTGAGCCCACCCCACCCTCCCTGTGGGAGCGAGCCTGCTCGCTGCCATAGAGGATTCTTGTGTAGCTGGAGTTTGTGGGTGTCGCAGCTGTGCCGATTTCGTCATCAGCACCGGATAAAACCATCAAGCCGCCGACCCTCGGTGCGGGCCACGCTTGCGTTCACTCATCTGAACGGGAGCGGCCTGTCCATGAAACGCATTACCGTCATCGATTCCCACACCGGCGGCGAGCCAACCCGCCTGGTCATCGACGGCTTTCCCGACCTGGGCCGGGGCAGCATGGCCGAGCGCAGGCAACGGCTGGCCGAGGAGCACGATGCCTGGCGCACAGCCTGCGTGCTGGAACCCCGCGGCAGTGACGTGCTGGTAGGCGCGCTGCTCTGTGAACCGGTGGACCCGAAGGCCTGTGCCGGGGTGATCTTTTTCAACAACAGTGGCTACCTGGGCATGTGCGGTCACGGCACCATCGGACTGGTAGCGTCCCTGGCCCATTTGGGCCGGATCGGCCCCGGCGTGCATGCCATCGAAACCCCGGTGGGCACCGTCCAGGCGACCTTGCATGAAGATCGCTCGGTCAGCGTGCGCAACGTACCCGCCTACCGTTACCGCAAGGCACTGAGCGTGGAAGTGCCCGGCATCGGCCCGGTGGTGGGTGACGTGGCCTGGGGCGGTAACTGGTTTTTCCTGATCGCCGACCATGGCCAGCGCGTGGCGGGCGACAACCTCGACGCGTTGACCGCCTACACCTTCGCCGTGCAACAGGCCTTGGAACAGCAAGGCTTTCGCGGCGAAGACGGCGGCCTGATCGACCACATCGAACTGTTCGCCGAAGACCCGCACGCCGACAGCCGCAACTTCGTGCTCTGCCCCGGCAAAGCCTATGACCGCTCTCCCTGCGGCACCGGCACCAGCGCCAAACTGGCGTGCCTGGCGGCGGACGGCAAGTTGCAACCCGGACAGATCTGGCGCCAGGCGAGTGTCATCGGCAGCGAGTTCGAAGGTTCCTACGAACCGGCGGGCGAGCGCATCGTGCCCACCATTCGCGGTCGCGCCTTCATCAGTAACGAAGCCTCGCTGATCATCGAACCGGATGATCCGTTCGCCTGGGGCATTCGTCCGTGAACGAAGCGCCTGTGGCCGATGTGATCGTCATCGGTGCCGGCATCATCGGCGCGGCCTGCGCCAGGGTATTGGCCCGGCGCGGCCTGGAAGTACTGGTGCTGGATGCCGGCTGGCAGGGCGCGACAGCCGCCGGCATGGGCCATCTGCTGGTGCTGGACGACAACCCGGCGGAACTGGCCCTGAGCCAATACTCCCTGCAACGTTGGCGCGAGCTCGCCCGACTGCTGCCCGAGCACTGCGCCATGCGTAACAACGGCACCTTGTGGCTGGCCGCCAATGCAGAAGAAATGGCGGTAGCCCACGACAAATACCGCAACCTGGCGGCCCATGGCGAAGCTTGTGAGCTGATCGGCCGGGCGACCCTGCGCCAGCGCGAGCCCGAACTGCGCGAAGGCCTCGAAGGCGGGTTGCTGATCAAGGGCGACTGCATCCTCTACGCCCCGGCCGCCACTCGCTGGATGCTGGATTCACCGGGTATCCGCCAGCAACGGGCGCAGGTCAGCGAAGTGGATGGCCGGCGCGTGCGCCTGGACGATGGTCGCTGGCTGAGCGCCGAAGCGGTGATCCTCGCCAATGGCATCCAGGCCACCGAGTTATGCCCGGAACTGCCCATCGAACCGAAAAAGGGCCATCTGCTGATCACTGATCGCTACCCCGCCACCGTCACCCATACCCTGGTGGAGCTGGGTTATGTCACCAGCGCCCACAATGCCAGCGGTCCCTCGGTGGCGTGCAACATCCAGCCACGCCCGACCGGACAGTTGTTCATTGGCGCCTCGCGGCAGTTCGGAACCGTCGATCCGCAGGTGGAAGGCTGGATGCTGGCGAAAATGCTCAAGCGCGCCGTCGAGTACATGCCGGGGCTGGCGCACCTCAACGGCATTCGCGCCTGGACCGGTTTCCGAGCCGCCAGCCCCGATGGCCTGCCGTTGGTGGGCCAACATCCGCAGCGCAAGGGGTTATGGCTGGCGGTGGGGCATGAAGGGCTGGGCGTCACCACGGCACCGGCGACGGCCGATCTGCTGGTCGCCCAACTGTTCAACGAAACGTCACCGTTGGCGGCACAGCCTTATCTGCCGCAGCGCTTCCTTGGGGAACCGGTCCATGCCTGAATTATTACTGGATGGTCATCCATTATCCGTCGCCAGTGGAACCAGCGTCGCGGCAGCATTGGCACTGGGCTCAGACGGCAGCAGCCGCACCTCGGTCAGCGGCCAGCGCCGGGCGCCCTTGTGCGGCATGGGCATCTGCCAGGAATGCCGGGTACTGATCGACGGCCAGCGGCGCCTGGCGTGCCAGACGCTGTGCCGAGACGGCATGCAAGTGCAGACCCGACCATGAACGAAACCACCGACCTGCTGATCATCGGCGCCGGCCCCGCCGGCATGGCCGCCGCCCTCGCCGCGGCGAGCAGTGGCGCATCCATTGTGCTGCTGGACGACAACCCACTGCCGGGCGGACAGATCTGGCGCGACGGCCCCCAAGCCAACCTGCCCACCGAGGCACGACGCCTGCGCGAATGGCTGCTCGCCCGCACCAATGTGCGCTGCCATCCTGGCACCCGCGTGATTGCCCGCGCAGCCGACCAGACATTGCTGGTGGAGGACGCCAAACACGGCTGGCAGATCCGCTACGAGCGCTTGATCCTGTGCACCGGCGCCCGCGAACTGCTGCTGCCCTTCCCCGGCTGGACGCTACCCGGCGTGACCGGTGCCGGCGGCTTGCAGGCGTTGATCAAGGGCGGCCTGCCGGTACGCGGCGAACGGTTGGTAATCGCCGGCAGCGGGCCCTTGTTGCTGGCCAGCGCCGCCACGGCGCGGCACCAAGGTGCGCAAGTGCTGCGGATCGCCGAGCAGGCCGGTCGCGCTGCCGTGGCCGGTTTCGTCGCGCAATTGCCCCGCTGGCCGGGCAAGTTCGTACAGGCGTTCAGCTTGTTCGACGGCCACTACCGCACTGACACCCATGTGGTGCAAGCCTACGGGGACGAACGACTCGAAGGCGTGCGCCTGCTGCAACACGGCAAGCCCATCGAGCTGGCCTGCGACCGGTTGGCCTGCGGCTTCGGCCTCATCCCCAATACCCAGCTCGGTCAGGCCCTGGGCTGTGAGTTGACAGGCAACGCCCTGGCGGTGGATAGCTGGCAAGCGACCACCCGCCCCGGCCATTACGCCGCTGGCGAATGCACCGGTTTCGGTGGAAGCGAACTGGCGCTTGTGGAAGGTGCCATCGCCGGACACGCGGCGGTCGACGATACGGCCGCCGCCCGACGCCTGTGGTCGCGTCGTGCACATTGGCAGGCTTTCGCCAGGACGTTGAACAAGGCGTTCGCCCTCGATGCACGGCTCAAAAACCTGGCCCGCGCCGACACCCTGGTCTGCCGCTGCGAAGATGTGGCCTATGGCGAGCTGACCGGACATCCGAACTGGCGTGAAGCGAAACTGGCGAGCCGCTGCGGCATGGGCGCATGCCAGGGGCGGGTGTGCGGCGCGGCGCTGGAATATCTGCTTGGCTGGACACCGCCGGTGCCGCGTCCGCCCTTCAGTCCGGCGAGGATTGAAACCTTGCTGGAGCTGGAAGAATTCCCGCGCAACTGAATCCTGGTATCTGTATTGGGTCTGCCGGCCTCATCGCGAGCAGGCTCGCTCCCCCGGGGATCCGGTGGAAGTTGCATTTGCGACTGATCTCGACCCTTTGTGGGAGCGAGCCTGCTCGCGATTGCGGCGTGACAGCCACCCATTTTTCGAATGACACTGCGCCATCGCGAACCCGCTCGTTCCTACAAAAGGCGCTGCCGGCCCATGTACCCCTCGCTCACTGTTTTCCCACCTTGCGACCTCGATACCCTGCTGCGCAGCCTGCAACCCATCGCCCCGCTGCTCGACACCCTGTCGGACGTGGTGTTTTTCATCAAGGACAAGCAGGCCCGCTACGCCTTCGTCAACCAGACCCTGGCCCGACGCTGCGGCTTCAAGCACAGCGGCGACCTGCTGGGCCTCACCGCCGAGCAGGTATTTCCCGAGCGCTTCGGCCCGCTGTATACCGAACAGGATCGACGGGTCCTGGCAAGCGGTCGGGAACTGGCCGACCAACTCGAGCTGCACCTGTACTACGGCAACCAGCCGGTGTGGTGCCTGACTCACAAACTCGCCCTGTGCGACGCCGATGCACGGATCGTTGGCCTCGCCGGCATTTCCAGGGACTTGCAATTGCCCCGTTCCGCAGACCCGGCGTTCCAGAAGCTGGCGGCGGTCGACGCCCACATCAAACAGCACTTCGCCCGCCCGGTCAGCCTCGCTGAACTGACCGCTATCGCCGGGCTGTCGGTGGCGCAGCTGGAACGTCAGTGCAAACGCATCTTCCAGCTCACGCCCCGACAGATGATTCACAAGGCTCGACTGGAAGAAGCCTCGCGGCTGTTACTGGACAAACACCTGCCGATCACCGAAATCGCCCTGCGCTGCGGTTACACCGACCACAGCGCCTTCAGTCGCCAGTTCCGCGCGCTGACCAGCCTTTCACCGAGCCAGTTTCGCGAGAACCAGCGCCAGTAGCCTGTTCCCTTGCGGGGCATCGGCGGCGCACTTGCTCCTATCTGTAACACTGCGATGAAACAGGCTTGTTTGCTGCTGGGCGTCCGTCCGAAGCAGTTTCTTAACTATCAATGACTTAACCACAGCGAGCGGTAAAACACCGATCAGGCACGTTGATTGCTTTATTTAATATCGTATACGAAATCCTAACTACGATATCTCAACGCACCGATTCGACAGCGAGGCACTTATGAAGAACCCTGCATTGGCCGTAGCGTTAAGCGTTGTCCTGACTCCCCTGTTCATCTCCCCGGCACATGCCGACAAACTCGACGACATCATCGGCTCCGGCAAGCTGCGTTGCGCCGTGACCCTGGACTTCCCGCCCATGGGTTTTCGCGACGAAAGCAACAAGCCGGCGGGCTTCGACGTGGATTACTGCAACGACCTGGCGAAAGTGCTCGGCGTGGAGGCCGAAGTCGTGGAAACGCCGTTTCCCGACCGGATCCCGGCGCTCATTTCCGGTCGCGCCGACGTGATCGTCGCATCGACCTCCGACACCCTCGAACGGGCCAAGACCGTCGGCCTCACCGTGCCCTACTTCGCTTTCCAGATGGTGGTGCTGACCCGCGACAACACCGGCATCAACAGCTTCGCCGACCTCAAGGGCAAGGCCCTGGGCAATACCAGCGGTACCTACGAAGCCATCGCCCTGGAAAAAGACCAGAAAAGCTGGGGCAGCGGCAGCTTCCGGGCCTATCAGTCGCAGAACGACACGTTGCTGGCCGTCGCCCAGGGACACATCGATGCGACGGTGGTGACCAACACCGTGGCGGCCGCGACCATCAAATCCGGCAAGTACAAGAATCTTAAAATTGCCGGCGACGCCCCCTACGTCATCGACTACGTCTCCCTCGGTGCCAAGCGCAGCGAGTACGGCCTGATCAACTACCTCAATCTCTTCATCAACCAGCAGGTACGCACCGGCCGCTACAAGGAGCTGTTCACCAAATGGGTTGGCACCGACATTGCGCCGACCAACCTGACCGTTCCTCAGGTCTACTACTGAGGATCGGGACATGCCAAGCACGCCTGTCCGCGTCGAAGGTCGCTGTCTGGTGGAGGGAGCCGCCCAGGGCACCCTACTCTTCGCCGATGTGAGCCTGAGTTTCTGGGGTGGTGTGGACCCGGCCACCGGCGAGGTGATCGACCGCCACCATCCGCTGAGCGGTGAACGCTTGGGCGGGCGCGTATTGGCGATTCCCGGTGGGCGCGGCTCCTGTACCGGCAGCAGCGTGATGATGGAACTGATCAGCAACGGTCACGCGCCCGCCGCCCTGGTGCTGGCCGAAGCCGACGAGATCCTGACCCTGGGCGTGCTCGTGGCAGAAGTGATCTTCCAGCGTACCCTGCCGGTCGTGTGCGTCGGTCGCGAGGCGTTCGATCGATTGCGGGGCCAAGGCTTCGCGCGCATCGAAGGGAACGGTGTGACCTTGTCCGGACGCCGTCCCAACGATGGCTGGCAAAGCAGGCAGGCTGCCCTGCCATCCTCTGCGCCGTCGAGTGTTCAGCTTACCGGGCAGGATCGGGCATTGCTCGACGGGGCGCATGGCAAGGCTGCCCAGGTGGCGATGCAGATCGTATTGCGCATGGCCGCCATCCAGGGTGCGGAACAACTGCTGGACGTGACCCAGGCGCATATCGACGGCTGTATCTACACCGGTCCGGCCAGCCTGCGTTTTGCCGAACAACTGGTGCAATGGGAGGCGAAGGTACGGGTACCCACCACCCTCAATGCCATTTCCGTGGACCAGCGTCGCTGGCGGGAACTGGGCGTCGACCCGCTTCTGGGCGAGCCGGCCAGCGCCTTGGGCGATGCCTATATGGCGATGGGCGCGCAGATGAGTTTCACCTGTGCGCCCTACCTGCTCGACACAGCCCCCAAGGCCGGCGAGCAAATCGTCTGGGCCGAATCCAATGCGGTGGTCTATGCCAACAGCGTACTCGGCGCACGCACCCAGAAATACCCGGACTTCCTCGACATCTGCATAGCATTGTGCGGACGCGCACCGTTGGCCGGTTGTCACCTGGACGCCCGGCGCAAGGCCGGATTGATCGTCGAGGTGCCGGTGTCGGGCGCCGTCGACGACAGTTTCTATCCGCTGCTGGGCTACCACGTCGGTCACCTGGCGGGCCGGAACATCCCGCTGATTCGCGGCCTGGAACACGCCGCCCCCAGCCAGGACGACCTGAAAGCCTTCGGTGCCGCGTTCGCTACCACCAGCGCCGCGCCGCTGTTCCACATCGCCGGGGTAACCCCGGAAGCCCTCGACCCGGATACGTGGGAGCCGGTTTTGCCGGTCAAAGCCGTCGATATCGCGGGCCTGCTTGCCAGTTGGCGCGAGTTGAACAATGCCCGGGACAACCACGTGGATGTGGTTTCCCTGGGTAACCCGCATTTTTCCCTCAGCGAGTTCGCGGCCCTGGCAAAGCTGTGCGCGGGTCGACATAAACATCCGCAAGTAATGCTGGCGATCACCTGCGGTCGAGCGGTACTGGAACAAGCCCGCGCCGGCGGGTATCTCGCGTCCCTCGAAGCCTTCGGCGCTACGCTGGTCACCGACACCTGCTGGTGCATGTTGGGCGAACCCGTGATCCCGCCACAGGCCACCACGTTGATGACCAACTCCGGCAAATTCGCCCATTACGCGCCGGGCCTGGTGGGCCGCGGTGTGCACTTTGCCAGCCTCGCCGAATGCGTCGAGGCGGCGTGCACCGGCACCACCAGCGGCCAGCCGCCGATGTGGTTGCGCCCTGTCAATCGTCCAGGAAACAGATCCCATGTTTGACTACAGCTTCCAGTGGCGCCCCGCCCTGCGCGCCCTGCCCGATATGCTGGCCGGGGCGTGGGTGACGTTCGAAACCGCGGCCCTGTCGATGATTTTCGGCGTGCTGATCGCCCTGGTGCTGACGGTCATGCGCCAGGCGCGCCACCCATTGCTACGCGGGGTGGGCAACGGCTGGGTTTCCATCGCCCGTAACACCCCCTCACTGTTCCAGATCTACATCCTCTACTTCGGCCTCGGTTCCCTCGGGTTGCACGTCAGTTCATGGCTCGCGCTGCTGGCCGGGATCACCTTCAACAACGCCGGCTATCTGGCGGAGAATTTTCGCGGCGGCCTCAAGGCCGTGCCCGGCACACAGATGCGCGCGGCGCGTTCCCTGGGGATGAGTGCGTTCCAGGCCTACCGGATGATCATCGTCCCGCAGCTGTTGCGCATCGTCTTCTATCCCTTGACCAACCAGATGGTCTGGGCGGTGTTGATGACGTCGCTGGGGGTGGTGGTCGGCCTGAACAACGACCTCACCGGCGTGACCCAGGAATACAACGTCAAGACGTTCCGTACCTTCGAATATTTCGCCCTCGCGGCAGTGCTGTATTACCTGATCGCCAAATCGATCGTCGGACTGGCCCGGCTGCTGTCCTGGCGGCTCTTTCGCTATTGAAAGCATCGTTATTGAAGCATCCTTATCGAGGGCCCGTCATGTTTGCCACAAGCCTCACCGTCAACGACCTGCTGTTCCTGCTCGAAGGGGCCTGGGTCACGTTGCAACTGACCGCATGGTCGATCCTGCTGGGCAGCCTGGCCGGCCTGCTGTTCGGCCTGCTCCGGGCCCTGGCGCCAAGGGCCAGCCTGCCACTGGCCTGGGTGCTGGATGTGTTTCGCAGCGTGCCGCTGCTGATCCAGTTCGTGTTGTTCAACTCTTTCAAGAGCATTGCCGGGCTGAACCTCAGCGCCTTTGCGGTCGGCTGCATCGTGCTTGGAATCTACGCGGCGGCCTATTTCACCGAAATCGTCCGGGGCGGCGTGCTGGCGGTGCCCCTCGGCACGCGGCGCGCCAGTCGCTCCCTGGGCCTGAGTTATCTGCAGGACCTGCGCTTCATCGTCCTGCCGATTGCCACGCGGGTGGCCTTTCCCGGCTGGCTGAACCTGGTGCTCGGCGTAATGAAAGACACCGCCCTAGTGATGTGGATCGGCATCGTCGAACTGCTGCGCGCCTCGCAGACCATCGTCACGCGCATTCAAGAACCCCTGCTGGTGCTGTGCATCGCAGGCCTCATCTACTACGTCATGAGCCTGGTGGTCGCCCGCCTCGGCGCACGGTTGGAAAGAAGGTGGCAGGAAAATGATTGAAATCGAAAACGTGCACAAATCCTTCGGTGATCTGGAGGTGGTCAAGGGCGTGAGCCTGACGGTGGACAAGGGCGAAGTGGTGTCGATCATCGGCGGCTCGGGCTCCGGCAAATCGACGCTGCTGATGTGCATCAACGGCCTGGAGCCGATCCAGAAAGGCAGCATCCGCGTCGACGGCATCGAAGTCCATGACCGCGCCACCGACCTCAATCACTTGCGGCAGAAGATCGGCATTGTCTTCCAGCAATGGAACGCCTTCCCTCACTTGACCGTGCTGGAGAACGTGATGC
Organism: Pseudomonas uvaldensis; assembly: GCF_021271205.1. Taxonomy (GTDB): domain Bacteria; phylum Pseudomonadota; class Gammaproteobacteria; order Pseudomonadales; family Pseudomonadaceae; genus Aquipseudomonas; species Aquipseudomonas uvaldensis. The sequence continues at coordinate 248,321 of NZ_JAIWKS010000002.1, read as the reverse complement.
TGGCACCGCGCAAAGTGCTGGGCAAGAGCAAGCAGGACGCCGAAGCCCTGGCGGTGCGTCAGCTCGAACACGTTGGCCTGGGCGACAAGCTCAAGGCGTTTCCCGGCAAACTTTCCGGGGGCCAGCAACAACGCATGGCCATCGCCCGGGCCCTGGCAATGTCACCGGACTACATGCTGTTCGACGAAGCCACCTCGGCCCTGGACCCACAACTGGTGGGCGAAGTGCTGGACACCATGCGCATGCTTGCCGAAGACGGCATGACCATGGTGCTGGTGACCCACGAGATTCGCTTTGCCCGCGATGTGTCCGACCGGGTGGCGTTCTTTTGCAATGGCCGGGTGCATGAGATCGGGCCGCCGGAGCAGGTCATCGGCAACCCGATGCAGCCGGAGACGGCGGCGTTTCTCAGGTCAGTGAAATAGCCCGATAGCCTTTCGCGAGCAAGCCCGCTCCCACAGGGGATCTGTACGCACCGCGCGCCCTGTGGGAGCGGGTTTGCTCGCGAAGAGGCCCGAACAAACAACAAGGATCACCCCATGCGCTCATCAAAGATCATCCATATAGTCAGCTGCCACGCCGAAGGCGAAGTCGGGGATGTGATCGTCGGCGGCGTCGCCCCACCGCCCGGCGACACGGTGTGGGAGCAGTCGCGCTGGATCGCCCGGGACCAGACCCTGCGCAACTTCGTACTCAACGAACCCCGTGGCGGGGTGTTCCGCCATGTGAACCTGCTGGTACCGGCCAAGGACCCACGGGCGCAGATGGCCTGGATCATCATGGAGCCGGCTGACACGCCGCCGATGTCCGGTTCCAACTCCCTGTGCGTCGCCACCGTGCTGCTGGACAGCGGCATCCTGCCCATGACCGAACCCCGGACGCACCTGGTGCTCGAAGCGCCGGGGGGCCTGATCGAAGCGTTCGCCGATTGCCACGACGGCAAAGTGCAACGGGTAGAAATCAAGAACGTGCCCTCCTTCGCCGACCGCCTCGATGCCTGGATCGAAGTCGAGGGCCTGGGGTCGTTGCGGGTGGACACGGCCTACGGCGGCGACAGCTTCGTCATTGCCGACGCTCAGGACCTGGGCTTTGCCATTCGCCCCGACGAAGCGGCCGACCTGGTGGCCACCGGCATGAAGATCACCCGGGCCGCCAATGAACAGCTGGGTTTCGTGCATCCGCTGAATCCCGAGTGGTCGCATATCTCGTTCTGCCAGATCGCCGCGCCCATCGTTCATGAGGCCGGTATCGCTACGGGCGCCAATGCCGTGGTGATCCGGCCCGGCAAGATCGACCGCTCGCCCACCGGCACCGGCTGCTCGGCACGCATGGCGGTGCTGCAGGCCAAAGGGAAGATGCAGGTAGGAGATCGTTTTATCGGACGCTCGATCATCGGCTCCGAATTCCACTGTCGTATCGATTCGCTGACCGACGTGGCCGGACGCCCGGCGATCTACCCGTGCATCGCCGGCCGGGCGTGGATCACCGGGACTCACCAACTGCTGCTGGATCCCCAAGACCCGTGGCCGCAAGGCTATCGGTTGTCGGACACCTGGCCTGGGGCCTGATTTTGAACTGGCATCGCCCTGTGTGAGCAAACTTTGCTCCCACACATCACAAACCATTAGCAATCGGAGACAACCCATGAGCAAACGCATCAACTGGAGCGGCGTATTCCCTGCCGTCACGACCCAATTCAACGACGATTTTTCCATCAACCTGGAAAAAACCCACCAGGTGATTTCCAACGTCATCCGTGACGGCGTGTCGGGCCTGGTGGTCTGTGGTTCGGTGGGGGAAAACACCTCCTTGAGCGCCGAGGAAAAAATCGCCGTGACCGAAGTGGCGGTGGACGCCTCCCGTGGCCGGGTGCCGGTGATCTGCGGCGTGGCCGAGTTCACCAGCGTGCAAGCTGCCAAGGTCGCCAATGCCGTGCGCAAGGTCGGTGTCGACGGTGTGATGTTGATGCCGGCCCTGGTCTATGGCTCCAAGCCGTTCGAAACCGCCGAGCATTTCCGCTACGTGGCCCGGCACGCCGATGTACCGCTGATGGTCTACAACAACCCGCCGATCTACAAAAACGACGTGACCCCGGACATCCTGATATCCCTGGCCGATTGCGACAACGTGGTGTGCTTCAAGGATTCGTCCGGCGACACCCGGCGCTTCATCGACGTGCGCAACGAAGTGGGTGACCGTTTCGTGTTGTTCGCCGGGCTCGACGACGTGGTGCTCGAAAGCCTCGCCGTCGGCGCCGAGGGCTGGGTGTCGGGCATGTCCAATGTGTTCCCGAAGGAAGGCGAAACCATCTTCCGCCTGGCCCGCGCCGGGCGTTTCGCCGAAGCGATGCCGATCTACGAATGGCTGATGCCGATCCTGCACCTGGACGCCCGCGCGGACCTGGTGCAGTGCATCAAGCTGTGCGAAGCCATCGCCGGCCGCGGCAGCGCCCTCACCCGCCCACCGCGCCTGGCGTTGCCAGAGGAAGACCGGCTGTACGTGGAACAGATCATGGCCAAGGCCATGGCCAATCGGCCGGCGTTGCCGGATGTGGGGCTTTAGGACCTCCCTCTAGAAATATGAAGGCCTGTGTGGGAGCGGGCTTGCTCGCGAAAGCGGTCTGTCTGGCAAGACTATGCTGTATGTGCCGCCGTCTTCGCGAGCAAGCCCGCTCCCACAAAATTTGTGGCGGCCATGACAGGGAGGCTCCCCATGAACTATTTCCTGGCCCAGGCTCTGAACAATCAATGGGCCAATCACAGGCTGCTCAGTGCCTGCGCGCAGTTGAGCGAGGCTGACTACGCCGCGCCGCGCACAGGGTTCTTCCCGTCCATCCAAGCCACGCTTTGCCACATCCTGGAAGTGGACCGCTATTACCTCACCGCCCTGGAAGGCGACCGGGACGGCCAGATAAAGGATTTCTCCGAGACCCTGGCCTTTGCCCCACTGGTGCATCAGCAGACCCAAACCGATCAGCGGCTGGTGGCGCTCTGCGAAGCCCTGCGGCAAACAGACCTCGCCCGCTGCGTCGACCTGGTGCGGGCCAACGGTGTCGTGCGCGAACGAATCGACCGGCTGCTGTTGCACCTGTTCGAACATCAGATCCATCATCGTGGGCAGGTCCACACCATGCTCAGCGCCACCCACGTCGAGCCGCCGCAACTCGATGAGTTCTTTCTCGATTGCGACCGCCCCTTGCGCAAGGACGAGGAACAGCGGCTTCAACTCGATGAACGGCGGGTCTGGCGCGAATATTTGCCTGGTTGAACCGCCCCCAAAAGGAGATCTTGCCATGAACGTTACCCTGCGTTGCATAGGTTTGGCATCGATGCTGATGGCCACGGCAGCACTCGCTCACCACGGCTGGAGCGAATACGACGCCAGCAACCCCTTGGAACTCGACGGCACCATCAAGGAAGCCGGTTACTCCCATCCCCACGGCTACGTGCGCCTGCAAACCACCGACAAAACCTGGACCGTCGTGCTGGCCCCGCCGTCACGCATGGAGAATCGGGGCCTGACCAAAGACATGCTCAAAGCAGGTAACCGGGCCACCGTAGTCGGCTATGCAAACCGCAACAAACCCGATGAATTGCGCGCCGAACGCATCACCATCGGCGACAAGACCACCGAGTTGCGCTGATGCAGGCCTCCCAGGCTGGCGCGCCCCAAGGCTGGATGGACCAACTGGGGGATTCATCCCTGGCGCTGGCCATGCGCAGCGAGCTGTGGCTCTACCCGCTGGTGGAAGTCGTGCATATCATTGGCTTTTCGGTGCTGGTGGGCGCGGTGGTGATGTTCGACCTGCGCATCCTGGGGCTGTCCAAGGGCATCGCCGTGACCGCCCTGGCCCGTCATCTGCTGACCTGGGCCCTTGCGGCCCTGCTGCTGATCGTGCCTGCCGGGCTGATGATGTTCAGCGCGCACCCCCATGACTTTGCCGGCAACGACGTTTTCGTCCTCAAGCTCTGTCTGATCGCGACGGCGGGCCTCAACGCCCTGGTGTTCCACGTTGGAATCTACCGCGGCGTCCAGCAATGGAATGTCGGCCACAAGGCGCCCGGCCTGGCCAGAATCCAGGCGCTGGTGTCCATGGCGCTTTGGATCGCGGTGATCTGCTGTGGCCGGCTTCTGGCCTATACCTGAAAAAAGGCGATGGCCGCTTCGACCATCGCCAAATCGCCCACCTCAGGCGCGCTCAGATCCGTGCGGGCGACACAATGATCTTCACGTTGTGTTCCTTGTTGTTGACCAGTTCCTCGAAGCCCTGTCCGACGATCTGCTCCAACTGAATCCGCCCGGTCACCAGCGGCGAGATGTCCAGGCGTCCGTCAGCGATAAAGGCGATCACGTCGGCGAACTCGCCGTTGTAGGCCAGCGCCCCGAGCACCTGTTTCTCGGTGGAGACCAGTTCAAAGAAGTTGAATGAACTCGGCTCTTCGAAAATGCCCACCAGCACGCATTTACCGGCCTTGCGGATCAGGTCGATGGCCACTTTGGCGGTGTGTTTGTTGCCGATGCATTCGAAGCTGACATCGGCACCCAGGCCGCCGGTCAGGCGCCGGACTTCGGCCAGGGCGTCGCACTCGTTCGGATCGATCACATGGCTGGCGCCGACTTCCAAGGCCTTGGCCTTGCGTGCGCTGGACATTTCCAGGGCAATCACCTGGGCCGCGCCGGCGGCCTTGGCGCACATGATGGTGCACAACCCGATAGTGCCGGCGCCCACCACCACAACGTTCTGGCCCAGCAGGCTGCCGGCCTTTTTTACCGCGTGCATGCCCACCGCCAACGGCTCGATCAACGCACCGGCCTCGGTCGGGAAACCGGCTGGCAACTTGTAGAGCAAATTGGCCGGGACATTGACCAGCTCGGCGAACGCACCGTTATTCATCAATCCGGTAAATGCCAGGTTTTCGCAAATGTTGTACAGCCCGTGGGTGCAGTAATAGCAGGTGCCACAATGCTGGCAGGCGTCGGCCGCCACCGGCTCGCCGACACTGAAGCCCTCGACACCGGCACCCAGCTCGACGATTTCACCGCAAAATTCATGACCGAGGATGCACTGGCCCTTGATACCGGTCAGCGGGTGCGGCGCGTCTACCGGAATGAATACCGGTCCGGCCACGTACTCGTGCAGATCGGAACCGCAGATGCCGCACCATTGCACGCGGATCTGCACCCAGCCGGCGGGCGGCGATACAGGCAATGGCACATCCTCGACGCGGATGTCGTTGCGACCGTGCCAGACAGCGGCGCGCATGCTGCGGGTAGGTATGGTTGAAACGTTCATGACGTTGCCTCCAGAAAGCTTGGGGCGACGACCCGGTCGTCGCCCGATCGATCAGTTCTCTTGAATGAACTCGAGAATCAGCCGGTTGACCTGCTCGGCCGCTTCCATTTGCACCATGTGGCCCTGGCCCGGTAGCACCTCGACCCGTGCCGCCAGCCCTTGACTGTGAGTCGCCGGGATGATGGCGTCGTCACTGCCCCAGATCACCAGCGTCGGCACGTGGCCGGCCTGGACCACTTCGCGCAAGTCCATCTGCTGGCGCCCCTCGGCAAACAGCGTCGCCGACAGCTGGCGCAGCGCGGCGTCCACGCCCTCCAGGCGCTTGTACTTGAGCATGTCGTCGAGCATCTGGCGGTTGACCAGCTCGGCATTGGAGAACAACTGCACCAGTTGCGGCTTGAGGGCGTTGCGATTGGCGGCGTCGACAAAACCTTGCAGATAACTGCCGTTGATCTCCTGGCCCAGGCCAGCACTGCCGATCAGCGTCAAAGAACGCACCCGCTGGGGCATCAGGTGCGCGGTGTTCAAGGAAACGGCGCCCCCCATGGAATGCCCCACCAGGTGTGCGACGTTGATGTCCAGATAATCGAGCAGGCTCAGCACCACCGAGCTCAGTTCATCCAGGTCCCCGCGCTGCAAGGCTTTGCCAGACTCGCCGTGCCCCGGCAGGTCCAGGGCGATGACCCGCCGTCCAGCCGCCAGCGCTTCGTGGTTGAACAGCCAGTTGTTCAGATCACCACCGAAGCCGTGCACCAGCACCAGCGGCGTGCCGCCTTCGCCGCGCTCGAAATAGCGGATCACCCGGCCGTCCAGTTCGATTTTTTGTGGCTTCGGTCCGCTGTCTTCATCGGCGGCATCGCCCGGCACGAAGTTGGACTGGAACTGCTCGATGACCGCATCGATCTCGGCGTCGCTGACCTCGCCTTCCACGACGATGCCGAGCAAGGCGCCGACCGCCAGGGTTTCGTCCTGACGAGCGACCTGCCGGCGCAATACGCCGGAAAATGGCGCTTCGACGCTGCTGGAAATCTTGTCGGTTTCCACGTCCATCACTTCATCGCCCTTGGCAATGGCCTGGCCCTCTTCCTTGAGCCAGGCATCGACCCGGCCTTCGGTCATCGACAGGCCCCACTTGGGCATCGTCAGGGTATGAATCCGGCTCATCAGCGCTTGCTCCATTCGATCAGTTTGAGCACGGCGCTTTCGATCTTCGCCGCGTCGGGGATGTACAGGTCCTCCAGGGAGTCGGAGAACGGCACCGGCGTATGGGGTGCGGTGACCATTTCAATCGGCGCCTTGAGCGCGCCGAAGGCTTTTTGCGCCACCAGCGCCGAGACATCGGTGGCCATGGAACAACGCGGGTTGGCTTCGTCGATCACCACCAGGCGCCCGGTTTTCTCCACGCTCTCAAGGATGCTGTCCTCGTCCATGGGGCTGGTGGTGCGCAGGTCGATGACTTCGCAATCGATGCCCCGCCCGGCCAGGTTGCGGGCCGCGTCCAGGGCGATATTGACCGTACGGCCATAGGACACGAGGGTCACATCCTTGCCATCGCGCAGGAAATTCGCTTCGCCAAAGGGGATGGTGTACAGCTCTTCGGGCACCTCGCCCTGCATGCCGTACAGCAACTTGTGCTCGCAGAAGATCACCGGGTCGTTGTCGCGAATCGCCTGGATCAACAGGCCCTTGGCATCGTAGGGCGATGACGGGCACACCACTTTCAACCCCGGAATGTGCGTCCACAGCGACGTCAGCATCTGTGAATGCTGGGCCGCTGCGCGCAGACCGGCGCCGACCATGGTGCGAATCACCAGCGGCGTGACGGCCTTGCCGCCGAACATGTAGCGAAACTTCGCCGCCTGGTTGAGGATCTGGTCCAGGCAGCAGCCGGCAAAGTCGACGAACATCAGTTCGCACACCGGACGCACGCCGCACGCCGCGGCACCGACCGCGGCACCGACGTAGCCGATCTCCGACAACGGCGTGTCCAGCACACGACCGGGAAACTGATCGTAAAGGCCCTTGGTGACACCGAGCACACCGCCCCAGGCATCGTTTTCACCGGGCGCGCCGGCGCCACCGGCCACATCTTCGCCCATGATGAACACGCTGGCGTCGCGGCGCATTTCCTGGGCCAGGGCCTCGTTGATTGCCTGCTGATAGCTGATTTTTCTCGCCATGATGGGATTCTCTGTTCTTGTTTTAAGGGAGGCGTTCAGGGATAGGAGACGTAGACGTCGGTGAGCAGGTCCGCCGCCGCGGGCTTGGGATCGGACTTGGCCTTGTACACTGCGTTTTCGATCAGCAGCTCCACTTCCTTGTCGATCTGGTCCAACTGCTCGGCCGCCAGCAGTCCGGCCCGGGTGGTGCGCTCGCGGAACTGCATCAAGCAGTCCTGATGCTCGCGAAAGTGCTTGACCTCGTCGGGTGCCCGATAAGTCTGGGCATCGCCCTCGAAGTGGCCGTAGTAACGAGTCAGCTTGACCTCGATCAGCGACGGCCCTTCCCCGGCCCGGGCACGCTCGATGGCGGCCCCGGCGGCTTCGTGCACGGCGAAGAAGTCAAAGCCATCCACCGTCACCCCCGGCATGCCGAACCCGGCGGCCCGGTCGGCGATGTGATCGCAGGCCACCGACCAGTTGGAGGCAGTGGCTTCGGCGTAGCCGTTGTTTTCAGCGACGAACAGGCACGGCAGGTTCCACACCGAGGCCATGTTCATGGCTTCGAACACAGCCCCCTCGTTGGAACCGCCGTCACCGAAAAACACCACGGCGACGCTGTCGGTGCCCTTGAGCCGTGCCGCCAGCGCGGCGCCTACCACCAACGGCGCACCGGCTCCGACAATGCCGTTGGCGCCGAGCATGCCTTTTTCGAAATCGGCGATGTGCATCGAGCCGCCCTTGCCCTGGCAGACCCCGGTCTTTTTGCCGTAGATCTCGGCCATCATCCCGTAGACATCCACGCCCTTGGCAATGCAATGACCATGACCACGGTGGTTGGAGGCAATGCAATCGTCATCGCCCAAGTGGGCCATGACTCCGGCGGCGGACGCTTCTTCGCCAGCGTACAAGTGGACGAAGCCGGGGATCTCGCCCGTGGCGAATTCCACGTGCAGGCGTTCTTCGAAGGCACGGATGGTGCGCATCACCTGGTAGGCGTGCAGCAATTGATCGTGGGTAAGCGATGTCGACATTTTTATTCTCCGAGGGTGTCTTGAAGGCTGTATTGAAGGTTCAGGGGGTGTTGCGGATGTTCGCGGCCGATGGCCAGCAGCCGGTGTTGCGCGGCGTAGGCCAGCACCGCGTTGACATCGATGCTCAGCGGACCGCCGGCATCGAGGGTGATCGTGGGTCGGTCGTTGGCGTTGAATTCGATTTCCCGCTCGCCATCCAGCGCCAGGGTGCCACTGGACAACGCCAGACCATGGGCGACACCCGGCTCCAGTGGACCGGCAGCAAGCACGCCGCAGCCTTGCAGCAGACCGGGGGCCAGGGGCACCAACAGTGCTTCGGTTGACTGCGGGTCCAGGCGCATCCAGGCGCCGCCCGGAGCCTGGCGGGAAACCGGGAACCACAAACCACATAGCGCCGACAGGCCAATGGCTTGCGGTTCGGCAAACGTCACGAAGACTTCCGCCAGGTCCTGTGCCCGGCTGATGGCCCGGGCGCCGACAAAACGCAGCGGCGACACGGCCACATCCACCAGGGCGATTTCCCGCAGGCCGCGACCGGCTTCGCACACCAGCAAGCGCTTGTTGCGCCGCAGGGCAATCTGCGACGGCACCCGGCCGCTGGCGTACAAGCCACCGGCCAGTGCGGCACTGGTGGCTTCGCGCAGTTCGGGAAAGGCATTGTTGGTGCCAGTGGAAAGGGTCAGCAGCGGGGTGTCCCCCACTTCGGCGGCCACGGCCTTGTGGGTACCGTCGCCGCCGAGCACGGCGATCAACGAAACCTCGCGCTCAGCCATCAGGCGTGCGGCTCGGCGGGTGTCGTCCACCGTCTGGCGCAGGGTAAGGTCAAGGAACTCCAGGGCCGGCCAGTGGCTGCCGCGGGCTTGTCGGCTGTGGCTGTTCTTCAGGACGGCGGCGGCGATGCCGGTCATGTCGGTGGGCATCAGCACCTGCTCGATGCCGGTGGCCCCGAAGGCTGCCAGCAAGCGCTGGATGACCGAAACCTTGTCGGTGCTGGAAAACAGCCCGGCGTTCGCCGTCAGGCGGCGCACGTCGCGACCCGATGCGGGATTGGCGATGATGCCGACGGTCAGTGGCGGCCGGTTCATGGCGCCACCCTGGATTGGGCCGCAGAATGGCCTGGGCAGAAAGTCATGGACACCTCATTGTTATTATTGGAACCCCGTCCAGCGGGTCGAGGGGGATAGAGCAAGGGGGGTGCCAGATGCAGCGACTATCGCTGAAATCCGCATGCCAGAGCGGTTTCTACGCTCTTTAAGCAACAACGAAACCCGTCCTCGTGAGACGCGACATGTCAGCCTGCACAGACTCGCGATGAGACGGTGAGACGTAGCGTCTCAGCGGGGTTCCACCTCCCGCCGTGCTTGTCTACGCTTGGCTAACGGCGCTTAATGCGCCTACAACGACAAGAAGCTGAACCGGAGGCCCCTATGCTTTCCGCTCACTCCCGGGCGCATGTGGATTGCGTCAGCCGCGTGGTGAAGAACGCGGAGCGCTTGCCGCAAAGGCCCGTGCCGGACCTGATCCTCGACTCCTGGCGCCGCTCCATGGAGCAGCACCACCTCGACCCCGGATCCCTACAAGGACCGCGCATCCTGTCCGAGGCCGTGCTCAGGCAATGCCGCGAGCGTTCCGAGCTGTTTCTCAACATCGCCAGCGAGGAAGTCGCCCGTCTCCACGGTCGGGTGCGCGACGCCGACTACTGTGTGCTGTTGACCGATGCCCAAGGCCGGACCATCGACTACCGGGTGGAAACCACGATCCGCAATGACTGCCGCAAGGCGGGCCTGTACCTGGGTACCTGCTGGTCGGAGGGCGAAGAAGGCACCTGTGGCGTCGCCGCCGTGCTCACGGCCAAGGCCCCGGTGACGGTGCATAAGCGCGACCATTTTCGCGCGGCCTTCATTGGCCTGACGTGTTCTGCCGCGCCGGTCTTCGATCCGCACGGGGATCTGCTCGGCGTGTTGGACGTGTCGGCGGTGCGCTCTCCAGACGATCGGCGCTCGCAGCATCTGATCCGGCAGATGGTGGTGCAGAGCGCCCGGGAAATCGAACAGGCGTTTTTCATGAGCAGCGCCCAGGGTTATTGGGTGCTGCGAGCCCATCGCAACGCCGGCTACGTCGACAGCCAGCCCGATTTTCTGTTCGCCTGGGACGACGATGGCTGCCTGCAGGCCCTCAACCCGGCGGCCCGCCAGTACCTGTTGCAGCACTATGGCCAGTTACCGCGACACATCGGTCAGGTCTTCGATCAGGAGCAATTGCACCGTGCTCGCGACGAAAGTCTTTACCCGCTCGCCCATGGCCTGCATGGCCGCTTGAGCGCGCCCCGCCACCGGGCCGGCCCGCGACCACGGGTGGCAGTGGCCGCCATCGAGCTGGACTCACGACTGGCCGATAGCCTGCGCCTGGCCGTGCGAGTCAAGGACCGCAACCTGCCGGTGTTGATCCAGGGCGAGACCGGCTCCGGCAAAGAGGTGTTCGCCCGCCAATTGCACCAGACCAGCCAGCGGCGCGACCGGCCCTTCGTGGCGCTGAATTGCGCGGCGATACCCGAAAGCCTGATCGAAAGCGAGCTGTTCGGCTACGTTGCCGGAGCCTTCACCGGGGCTTCGGCCAAAGGGATGCAGGGCCTGTTGCAACAGGCTGACGGTGGCACGCTGTTCCTCGACGAGATCGGTGATATGCCGCTGACGTTGCAGACCCGCCTGTTGCGGGTCCTGGCCGAAGGCGAAGTGGCGCCCCTGGGGGCCTCACGCCGCAAGGCCGTGGACATCCAGGTGATCTGTGCCACCCACCGCGACCTGGAAACCCTGGTAGCCGCCGGCGAGTTTCGCGAAGACCTGTATTTCCGCCTGGGAGGCGCCCGCTTCCAGTTGCCGCCGTTACGCGAACGCACGGACCGGCTGGCGCTGATCAACCGCATTCTCGAAGAGGAATCGACGCCGTGCGGCGACTCGGTGCAATTGAGTGGCGCGGCGTTGGAATGCCTGCTCGGTTATCACTGGCCGGGCAATATTCGCCAGTTGCGCCACGTACTGCGCTATGCCTGCGCGGTGTGCGAGACGGGCGTGATCCAGGTCGGCCACCTGCCCGAATCGCTGCGCAACGCAGATACCACGACCGGCACGCCGGAGCCGGTCGCCTGCCCGGAACGTCAGGCGCTGCTCGATGCACTGGTGCGTCACCGCTGGAAACCTGCCGCTGCCGCCCAGGCCCTGGGCATCTCCCGGGCGACGCTGTATCGACGGGTGCGCCAGCATGGTATCCAGATGCCCGGCAGGCGCCCGGTATGAAACCCATCCTTAGCGTTGCGCCAGCTCGTGGCGCACGCATTGCTCATAGTAGGTTTGCTTGATTGCCGCCGGTTTGAGACGTGAGGCGCTGTTGTAGGTTTGTTCGGTAATGCCCAAGGCCGTCATGCGCATCCAGGGTCTGGGGAACTTGCGTACCTGCAGTTTCTTCCGGGCGCCGTAGAGACTCACCCCGGCCAACTTCGAGGCCTGGGCACCCGCGGCGATATCCGAACCCCAGCGGCAGACCGATTGCTGGTTCTGCGTCAGCGCCCTGGCCTGGGCCTCGCACGTAACGGCCACCACCAGGAATGTCGTCACGACCCACATAGAAATACGCATAGGTTTGTCGTCCAACTTCATGAAATGAAAGAAGTTTGACGACGTTTAAAGGAGCAAGGGGCCAGCACTGACGCTCGGTCCCCTCGCCACAAATCTGTGCATTATTGCCCCTTGGGTTGATGGGGGCCGGCGGAATCCGTCTTCGCCTCCTGCAACAACTGCTGGATCACCTGTTCCTGTTCGCCATACCGCCCCTCGCCAAAATGGCTGTAACGCACCTGCCCCTTGGCATCGATGAAGTAATGGGCTGGCCAGTACTGGTTGTCGAAGGCGCGCCAGATCGCATACTGATTGTCGATGGCCACCGGATAATGGATGTTCAGCTTGCGAACTTGCTCGCGCACGTTGTCGATGATTTTCTCGTAGCCGTATTCCGGCGTATGTACACCAATGACCACCAACCCATCCTTCTCATATTTCCTGGCCCAATCGTTCACGTAGGGCAGCGTGTGCTGGCAATTGATGCAGTCATAGGTCCAGAAATCCACCAGTACCACCTTGCCCCGCAAGGACTCGCTGTTCAGCGGTGGCGAATTCAGCCATTGCACCGCCCCCTCCAGCGAAGGCATGGCGCCTTGAGAGGCCAGGGTTGGCATCGATGCGGCGCCGGCTTTGCTGACGACGTAATCGATGGCCTTGGGGACATTTTCCAGCAAGCCTTGCTCCAGTGTTGCCGCCCCTTGGGACGAGGTACTTGCCAGCAAGCGATCATCGGCCCCCGTGCCGATCGCCACGGCGGCCAGCAGCACAACGGCACCAGTGCCGCGGCGCAACCAGGTCGTGATCGGCAACGAAAGCTTGAGCCGGCCCATCAACCCGCGCCCGGCCAGGATCAACGTCCCCAGCGACAAGGCGCTGCCCAGGCCATAGGCAAGCAACAGCAGGCTCGTTTCGGCGCTCGCGCCTTGCAACATGGCGCCGGTCAGGATCACCCCGAGTATCGGACCGGCGCAGGGTGCCCAGAGCAACCCGGTCGCGACGCCGATCAACACCGACGCCAGCGGCCCGGCCATCCGCCCTGCTCCCGCATCGATACGGTTGCCCAGGCTCACCAGTGGTCGTGCCAGCCAGGTGCCGACCCGACTGAACATCAACGACAGGGCAAACAGCACCATCACGCCCAGCGCGACCTGCCGGCCGATACTGCTGGCACGCAGAACCCATTCGCTGCTGGCCACCGCCAGGCTGGACACCAGGGCAAATGTCAGCACCATGCCGGCAAGCGTCAGCAGCACCGAACGAGGGGAACGATCGGCCCGGGCGAACAGAAACGGCACCACGGGGAGAATGCAGGGGCTGAGGATCGTCAGGATCCCGCCCAGGAAAGCGATCAGTAGCATGGCACACCTCAAAGGGAGACTGGCAGACTCGTAAAGCCAGGGAACGGTCTATCTCAACAACGATAACTATTTAAATACAATGAGTTATCCGATATTTATGAGATTCTGGATTCAATTGTCTTCATGGCAGTTATCTGAAAACTTGCGGTAATCCAGTGCCTGCTCGTGTCCTGCCGAGTCCAGATAGGTCATGCGCGCATTCACCACTCCGCAAGCCGGATTGGCGTCTTCGCTGATGGATAGCACCTTCTGAATATCCAGGTGGGTGCCGTAGCTATAGGTTTGCGCCTGGACATTACTTTCGGCCCGGGCCGACAGGGTGCAGATGTTCAGCGCGGCGAAAAGGCAAGTGGCGTAGATGGCTTTGGTGTTCATGGCGCGGTCCTCGATTCATTCAATGGTCTGGTTTTCTGTCGAGGCCCCAGGCTCTGTCTGAAAAGCCTAGGGTTGCCTCGTTGGAAGCCATTGAATGCCCTTGAGGTATCGCGGCTGTATCGAACCCGCCGGCTTTTTGCATCGCTGTGTATCCGTCGTGCGCCAGATACACTGCAATACAATCCGTCTCGGGCCAGGCCGGCCGGCGTCTGTAGACTGACCACCAACGAACCGCCATAAGGGGCTGAACATCATGGATCATGTCGATCATGTGCTGATAGTGGATGACGATCGCGAGATCAGAGAGCTGGTTGGCAATTACTTGAAGAAAAACGGCCTGCGCACCACCGTCGTCGCCGATGGCCGGCAGATGCGCGCCTTCCTGGAAACCACCCCGGTGGACCTGATCGTGCTGGATATCATGATGCCCGGCGATGACGGCCTGGTACTGTGCCGGGAACTGCGCGCCGGCAAGCACAAAGCCACGCCGGTACTGATGCTCACCGCCCGCAACGACGAAACCGACCGGATCATCGGCCTGGAAATGGGCGCCGACGATTACCTGGTCAAACCCTTCGCCGCCCGTGAACTGCTGGCCCGCATCAATGCCGTGCTGCGTCGTACCCGCATGCTGCCGCCCAACCTGGTGGTCACCGAAAGCGGTCGCCTGCTGGCATTCGGCCGCTGGCGCCTGGACACCACGGCCCGGCATCTGCTCGATACCGACGGCACCATGGTCGCCCTCAGCGGTGCGGAATACCGACTGTTGCGGGTGTTCCTCGATCATCCGCAGCGGGTGCTCAACCGCGACCAACTGCTGAACCTGACCCAGGGCCGGGACGCCGACCTGTTCGATCGCTCCATCGACCTGCTGGTCAGCCGGCTGCGCCAGCGCCTGCTGGATGACGCCCGCGAGCCGGCCTATATCAAGACCGTGCGCAGCGAAGGCTATGTGTTCTCGCTGCCGGTTGAGATTCTCGAGGCTTCGGTATGAACCTGCCACTGCGTTGGCCGCGGACCCTCGCGTCGAGGCTGTCGCTGATCTTCCTGATCGGCCTGATCCTGGCCCAGGGCCTGTCTTTCGGCGTCCAGTATTACGAGCGCTACCAGACGGCAAAGACCACCATGCTTGGCAATCTGGAAACCGATGTCTCGACTTCCGTCGCCATTCTCGACCGCCTGCCCGCTGCCGAGCGCCCCGCGTGGCTGCCTCAACTCACACGGCGCAACTACGGGTATCTGCTCGACGAAGGCCTGCCGGGCCAGCCCATGGTGCCCGACGACGCGCCCGTGTCGGTCAGCTCGATCCAAGAGGCCGTCGGCCAGGCCTATGCACTGACCTTCACCGACATCCCCGGACCGCAAAAACACTACCAGGCTCATTTGCGCCTGAAGGACGGCAGTCCGCTGACCATCGATGTCCGCCCGGCCATGATGCCCCTTTCCCCTTGGTTGCCGGTGGTACTGCTGGGGCAGTTGGCGCTGTTGATCGGCTGCACCTGGCTGGCGGTACGCATCGCTGTCCGCCCGTTGACCCGGTTGGCCCAGGCGGTAGAAACCCTCGATCCGAACGCCCACGGCATGCGTCTCGACGAAAAGGGACCGACCGAAGTGGTCCACGCCGCCAAGGCCTTCAATGCCATGCAGGACCGCATCGCTGCCTATCTCAAGGAGCGCATGCAACTGCTGGCGGCCATTTCCCATGATTTGCAGACGCCCATCACCCGCATGAAGCTGCGCGCGGAGTTCATGGACGACGGCCTCGAAAAGGACAAGCTGTGCAGCGATTTGACTGAAATGGAGCATCTGGTGCGCGAAGGCGTGGCCTACGCCCGCAGCATCCATGGCGCAACCGAGGCCAGTTGTCGCATCAACCTGGACGCGTTTCTCGACAGTCTGGTCTTCGACTACCAGGACACCGGCCAGGATGTGCAGCTTTGCACAAAGTACACTGCCGTCATCGACACCCGCCCCCATGCCTTGCGCCGGGTGCTGGTCAATCTGGTGGACAACGCGCTCAAGTTCGGCGGCGCGGCCCGGATCGAGGTGCAGGAAGACCGCAGTGGCCAACTGGCGATCCGGGTACTGGACCGCGGTCCCGGCATCAGCGAACAGGAACTGGCTGAAGTCCTCAAGCCGTTCTACCGGGTGGAAAGCTCGCGCAACCGCGAAACCGGCGGTACCGGGTTGGGCCTGGCTATCGCCCAGCAACTGGCGATCGCCATGGGCGGCTCGCTGACCCTGAGCAATCGGGAGGGCGGCGGATTGTGCGCCGAGTTGCGGCTGAGTCGCCAAGTCGCTCATGCAAGCTGAGATGCACCGCTCCCGAAAGGGTTTGCGGTGCAACGGATTTGTATGACTGTGTGTCTGCTAGTGTCCGGCTTACACAACGTTGCAAGGCGCCTCTCTGGCGACACACGCTGCTTACACCCGTTTGAAAGACTCCCTGGTGTTCCCGGCGCGTACCGCCGGTCCCAAGGAGATCCGCCATGTACCCCACCGTTTCAAACACCCTGAAAACATTGCACACCCCTCTTGATCAGGCCGGCCCATGGCTCGCGCCCCTGGGCTTGCGGTTGTTCCTGGCCTGGGAGTTCTTCGAATCCGGTCTGGAAAAATGGAACGGCCAGAACTGGTTCGCCGACATCCAGTCCGCGTTTCCGTTTCCCTTCGATCAACTGCCGGCGAGCTGGAACTGGGAACTGTCGATGTGGGCCGAACTGATCTGTGCCCTCGCCCTGCTGATCGGCCTGGGCACCCGCTTCTCGGCGCTGGTGCTGATCATCGTCACGGTGGTGGCCACTGCGGCCGTGCACTGGCCGGCGGACTGGTCGACCCTGAGCGAACTGGCCCAGGGCTATGCGATAACCAACAAAGGTCATGGCAACTTCAAGCTGCCGTTGATCTATCTGGTGGCATTGCTGCCGCTGGTGTTGCAGGGGGCGGGAAAGTTGAGTGTGGATGCGCTGCTTAAAACCGTGTTGCACCGCCACAACAAAGCCTGACACGGGTCCCTGTGAGAGCGGGCTTGCTCGCGAAAGCGGTCTATCTGGCACTTGGATACTGAATGTGCCGACGTCTTCGCGAGCAAGCCCGCTCCCACAGGTTTTCACCGAACGCCGACTACCCCTTCAGCCAGCATCCGCCGCAGCAACGCCACCGCACTGTCCATGAACTCGAACGAATTCACCCCCGCCTCCCGCGCCAGCCCCAGTAGCTGCCCTCGCCCGTCCAATCCCGCAAATGCCTCGATGCGCTCCAATAGCCGCCAGGCCAACGGGCTGAGCTCGGAAAAGCGCACCTCGAACCCAGGCGTGCGCCGGATCAGCAACAGCGTCGGCTGAGGCGGCGGTGTCGAAGGCTGATAGTCGGTTGCCAGGCGATGCACCGGCCATTGATAGGCCAACGGCCAGGCCAGGGGCGAGATACACAGGGGTCGGTCGAGCAACAGTGCTTCATCACTGGGCGGCAGCGATTGGGCTTGCGATTGCAGCAGCGCCATTTCGACCCACTCGTAATGCGCCAGCTCAGCCATGAACGGCGGCGAGTCCGGCGATTGCCGGGTCGTCAGATAGCCCACGAACTCCTCCGCGACTTCCCCGAACCGGGGCGTGACGCAACGATGCTCGCGCAGGAAGCCGCGCACCGTGGCGCGCCAGGCCTCCTGCCCCAACAGGCTCACCAGCACCGGAAAGGTCCCGCTGAGCAACGAGCGCATGTTCTCGAAGATCAGGTCGCGATACACCTGCGCCCGCGCGCCGTCCATGCCCTCCGGAACCGGGCAGTGCTCAGGGTCGCGCAGGTAGCGTGTCAGGGCCTGTTGCTGCTGATGCAACGTTTGCCGGGCGTCAGTCATGGGGCACCGCCTGCCGGACGCCGGTCTGTCGCTGCAACTGACGAATCGTCTGCAATTCGGCCACCAGTGCCGCGTACGGCGGGAAATTGAAGTCCCGTTCGAGCAAGGTCGGCTGGACACCGAAACGCTCGTAGGCCTGGGCCAGGAGGGACCAGACCACCGGTTTGACCGGGGCGCCATGGCTGTCGATGATCAAGCTGTCGGATTGGTCATAGTGCCCGGCCACGTGCATGGCGACCACGCATCCAGGCTCGAGTCCGGCCAGGAAGGCCTGGGGATCGAAGCCGTGGTTGACCGAGTTGACGTACACATTGTTGACGTCCAGCAACAGGTCACAGTCCGCCTCGCGCAAAACCGCGTTGGTGAATTCCAGCTCGGTCATGTCCTGTTGAGGTGCTGCGTAATAAGAGACGTTTTCCACCGCCAAGCGCCGGCCCAGTACATCCTGGGCCTGGCGGATCCGGGCGGCCACGTGCCGCACCGCTTCTTCGGTGAAAGGCAGCGGCAGCAGATCGTACAAATGGCCCTCATCGCCACAGTAGCTCAGGTGTTCGCTGTAGATTGGCACATTGAAGCGGTCCAGAAAGTCGCGTACCTGGCCGAGGAACGCCAGGTCCAGAGGCGCCGGACCGCCCAGGGACAGCGACAGCCCATGACAAGACAGCGGATAGCGCTCGGCCAACCAATGCAAAGCGGCGCCATGGGCGCCGCCTATTGCGATCCAGTTTTCCGGGGCAACTTCGAGAAAGTCGAAGTCCCCCGCCGGCGCCTCGCGCAGTGCGTCGAGTAATCCTCGTCGCAGGCCAAGTCCGGCGGATGGCCTGGGAAGCAAGGGCGCTTCCTGACGACTGGGTTCATACAAAAGAGGGGATAAACGCTGGGACATGGCACGTCTCCTTGGCAGTCAAGAAACCCATGCCCGGGGAGCGAACCTGCTCCCACAGGCATGGCGCTGTTCAAGCCGTGAATCAGGACTCGATAGCCGCTCCGCACTTGCCTTCGCCGCATTTACCTTCGGCGCTTTTCGCCTGGGTCGACAGGTATTGCTTGGCTTCCGGCAAGGAAATGCCGCCATCGTGGTCAGCGTCGATCTTGTCGAACTCGGCTGCGCGTTCCGGTGCGGCGGCAATGAACTCGTCACGCGAAACCTTGCCGTCGTGATTGGTATCGGTTTTTGCGAACTTGTCTTCGCCGCATTTACCTTCGCCGCACTTGCCTTCGACAGGTTTCTTCGCCGTGTCGGCCGCCGCCAGGGTATAGCCCTGGGCCAGGTCATTCATGGTCAGAGCCGATGCCGCGCTGGAAAGGCCAAGGCCGCCGACCAGGGCCAGACCGAGTGCCAGGGATGAATTGCGCGAGAAGTTAAGCATGGGGTATTCCTCGAAAGATCATTGCGCCAGTCTCCGTTACCGAGGCTCGGCAGCGGCTGGCTGGCGTAGTTAATCTGCGGCGTGTATCCGGGCTGTGTCATCGATGAAGGGGAAGGCAAGTAGATGTATCGGCGCAGCCCCGGTACACACTGCGATACAAGCCAGGGCTCATGCTTGCTAATGCCTAAGTAAATCGATCGGTCAGCCGATACCACGGCATGCGGGATATTCTGCGTTTTAGCTGATGGCTTGTTTATGACCGAAGATGCTGGCAACCACTCCACCGACCTGGCCCCGGGATTGCCAACCCGTAGCTTCACTCGACGCACCTTCCCGGCCATCATGCTCCTGCTGTTTGTCATGTCCGCGCTGGCGATCGGTGTGCTGCTCAACATCACCCGTGCCCAGGATCAGCGGGCGCGGGAACAAAGCCTGTTTTTCGCCCAACGGGCCATCGAGGGCATCCGTACCGGCATCGGTCGCGACCTGAGCGACTACTCCAAGTGGAGCGACGCCTACCGGCATCTGCATGTCGAAATGGACAAGGAATGGGCTTATGACCAGGAAAACGTCGGCAGCAGCGTTTATTCGCTCTACGGCTACCAAGCCGTGTTTGTCCTCTCCCCGACCGGCAAGACCGTTTATTCAGTGATCGACGGAAAAGTGAGCCAGGTCGATGCCGATAGTTGGCTGGTGGGAGATCTGCGTGCACTGCGCAAAAAAGCCAGCGCCCCGGAAAATCGCGATGAGGTCGTTGTCGAGATGGCCCATCACGACGGTGCGCCCGCATTCGTCGCCGCTTCAGCCATCACCACTGGTACGGACAACAGCGTGTCCGAAATTCCCGGCCCGCCCAGCCTGCTGCTGTTCGTGAAAGTCCTCGATCCAGCAGCCTTGCAAGACCTTGCATGGGACTTCGCCCTGCCCGACGCCCATATCGCCAGGACGCCTGGACCGAGCGATACCGCTCAGGTATTGCTGGATGACCGGACGCAGGAGGCCCTGGCCTGGCGACCGCAGACCCCTGGCAACGATTTGCGCAAGGTCCTGCTACCACTGTTGGCCGTGGCGCTGTTGATCCTGGTGATCCTTGCCCTCTCCGTCCTGCGCCACGCCCTGATGATGCTGCGTGCCCAGCAACGCCAATACGACAGCCTGCTGGCCCACCGCAAGGCTTTGGAGCGCAGTGAAGAGCGTTTCCGTGACATTGCCGAAGTGTCATCCGATTGGCTGTGGGAAGTCGATTCGACCGGGACGTTGACCTACCTTTCGGAGCGCTTCGAGCAGGTGACCGGCTTCAGCCCCGGCGATTGGCTGGGCAAACCCCTGCACAGGTTGCTGCACCCCCACGGCGGCTCCATTTCCATCGCCCAATGGTTGCTCGGTGGCGCGAACAACACCTCATCCTCTCCGCTGCTGTGCGAATACACCGCACACAACCAGCGCATACGCACCTGTAAGCTTTCGGTACGCGCCATCGAGGCCGGCGCCCTGGGCTTTCGAGGCACGGCCACCGACATTACCGAGGAGTTGCGTGCACTGGCACAGATCAGGCATCTCTCCCTGCACGATCCTCTGACCGGGCTCGCCAACCGCAACCGGTTGTTTGACTGCCTCAGCGAACACATGGATCCGGTCGACGGCAGGTCGCTGGCCGTGCTGAACCTGGACATGGACCGCTTCAAGCCGGTCAACGACTCCCTGGGACATGCCGTGGGGGACAAGGTACTGAAAGAGGTGGCGCATATTCTCCAGCAGAACGTGCGCGAGACCGATCTGGTGGCGCGCCTGGGGGGTGATGAGTTCGTCATCGTCATGCCGGAGCCGGGCAATGCGCAGGACCTCGACCAGTTGTGTAAACGCCTGATCGCCTGCATGCAGCGTCCCATGCATCTGGACGGGAACACGTTGTACCTGGGCGTGAGCATCGGCGTTGCCTGGTCACATCCCGGAGAAAACCGTGCCGACGAACTGCTGCGCCAGGCCGACATCGCCTTGTATGCGGCCAAGGCCGCCGGCCGCAACACCTGGCGTGTATACGTGGAAGCCATGGGCCACGTGGCCCGGGACCGTCGTCGGTACGAACAGCAACTTCGTACAGCAATGCAGCAGGATCAGCTGGAGCTGCGCTACCTGCCCCGCTTCGATGTGAACGCCGAGCAACTGCATGGTTTCGAAGCCCAGATATTCTGGCAACATCCCGAAAAAGGCGAGTTGATCGGTGCCGATTTCATTCCCGTTGCCGAGACTTCAGGCCAGTTGGAAGAGCTGGGCACATGGATATTGACCAATACCTGTGACGAAGCAGCAAGCTGGCCAATGCCGGTCAGCGTTTCGCTCGCGGTTTCACCCAAGTGGTTCAGCAGCGGCTTCCTGCTCAACCAGGTACAAACGACCCTGGAGGCCAGCGGCCTGGCTCCCCATCGATTGATCCTGGAAGTGGCCGAAGGCATTTTGCTGGTAGACCACAAGACCGTCGCCGCGACCCTGCACGCCCTCAAAGACCTGGGCGTGCGGATCAACATCGATAAGTTCGGCACCAACATTGCCTCCCTTCGCGAGGTCTTGAACCAGCCGTTCGATGGCATCCGCTTCGATCGCAACATCCTTTCGCAACTCGGTCTGGAACACGACCGGGAAGGCGTCCTGGCAATGATCCGCCTGAGTCGCAGCGTCGGCCTGATGGTCACCGCCGAAGGCATCGAGAATGCCCGGCAATTCAGCCAACTGCGCAGCGTGGCTTGCGACCATGTCCAGGGCCCCTACTTTGGCTCCGCCC
Organism: Pseudomonas uvaldensis; assembly: GCF_021271205.1. GTDB lineage: Bacteria > Pseudomonadota > Gammaproteobacteria > Pseudomonadales > Pseudomonadaceae > Aquipseudomonas > Aquipseudomonas uvaldensis. Next base: position 226,483 of record NZ_JAIWKS010000002.1, on the reverse strand, counting down.
TGGCTCGAAAGGAAATGGCCTCGTTCTTCACCACGCCCCGCTGGCTATAACCTCACCCATGATGGTCCCCCATCCAGACATCTTCTGCACGACGCCGAGCCTCCGTGGGAGCTAGCCTTGCCCGCGATGGCGGCGGCACAGCCAACGCCACCACAGCCCTGTTCACAAACTCAACCGCCCCCGCTCCTCCTCGGTCAGGCGCTGCCGCGTCTGTTCATCCAGAGGGCCGGCGCCGAGCACTTGCACGGGGCTGGCGGGATCATAGGCCCTGGGCGTTTCGCGGCTGGCTCCGTCGCGGGACGGAGCCAGTTGCTCGGAGCCGAAGCTCACCACTTGCACGGTGAACACCGACGCCTGGCTCTGCCGCGCCGCCGCCTGTTGCTGGCGCGCGACCTCTTCCGCCGCTTGGGTCGCCGAGGACGCCGCCGAACTGGCTGAGGTGATCGCTCCCGTGTTCACCGTGGCGGCCAGCGGCACGCCGGTGGATTTGCCCTGGGTCTGGATGTTGGCGGCGTTCACCACGGTCAGCGCCGCGATGTTCACGTTACCCGACACCCGGATCCCCGCCTCGCCCGCATCGATGGTGCCCAACGGCGCGATCAGGTCGATATCGCCGGGCGTCACCTCGGCAATCGGATTGAGGGTAGCAATACCGGCACCGGTGCTCGGCACCGACGGCGACAGGGTCACGTTGCCCCAGGTGTCGTACAGCCGTTTGGGCGGCGTATAGACCACGGTGGTCTTCGAACCGCGACCGGCGTTGATATCGCCCTGGGCCGACCAGCCCAGGATCGAGCCACCAAAGGTGGTCATGATCCGGCTCTGCCCCAGCAGGATGCTGTTGCGCGCATACAACTGGATATCGCCCTCACCCTGGGTAATGACGCCTGCGGTGGACGGCGGCGCGTTACCCTCGATGCCGAAGGTCTGGCCACCGCCCGGGGTGAGCATCTGAATGCTGCCGCCGAAATCGGTGTGCACACCCGCCCCGCCGAACATCGTAATGTCGCCTTTGTAGGTGATCGCATTGCCCGCCACGTCCTTGTCCGGGAACAACAGCGCGATCGCCTCGCGGCCGCGCAGATAGCTGCCCTGGCGTACGCCGCCGACTTCGTTGTACTCACGCCCACCGGCCTTGAGTTCGGCAAAGTACACATCGCGGGCAAACACCCGCTGCTGTTCGGCCGGCAGCGCGGCGAAATAGGCACGGGCCTGCTCGCTGTCGCCGCTGAAGCCGAAGCGCTGCTCCAGCCAATCCACCAATTCAGCTTCATAGGTCTTGGCGACCTTACCGTTCTGGCTCGCCAGCGGTACACCAGCCAGGGCCTGGTTTGCCGGGTCCAGGTACGCCTTGACGAAGCGCTCGTAATCCGGCCCATTGAGGCCCGCGCCGGCTTGCAGCACCAGGCTCGCGCCGGGGCGCGAATCACCCGGCACCACGGCGCCGAGGCTGGTGATGCTGACCTTGTCCTCCATCAGGATGTTGCGCCCGGCGGTGATCTCCAGCAGGCCGGGGCCGGCAACGTTGAAGTGGCTGTAGAGGATGTCGCGCCCGGCCGAGACGATGGAGATGTCGGTGGGGTTGTTGTGAATGAAGAGATTGCCACCGACGGTGTAATTCCCCGCCTCCAGGTCATCACTGCGCGATCCGCCCAACGGTATCCCGCTGCTGACGATGTCTCGCCCCGCCATCATCCTGACCGTTCCGGCGCCTTCGTATGCAATTCGCCCCGGCCACTTGCCCGTGGGAACGGATGTCATCGTCCGTCCAGTGGTCACCGCCAGCAGGTCACCGTTGAGCGCATAGAAGCGGGCAGGATCGACATTGGCAGCCCATTCGCTGGAGGCGCTGCTGGTGGCGAAAGCAAGCAGCGGCAATTGGTTCCTGCTGAGGACCACGGGATTACCATCGGCCGAAAGATTGCTGACCTGGATACTGATGCCGCCATCGACTGAAGCGACATAGGCTGGACGAAATGGCGTCGCCAAGGCAGACGACGCAGCACCGGAACGACTGACCGACATGTCGCCGCCGTAGATGGAATCGCCGGCGAGGAATTGCAACTCGCTGTTGATGCCCGGAGCAAGCAGCAGGGCTGGGCGATTGTCGCCGCTGTAGCCTGCTTCATATAACACTGACGACTTTCCATAGTAGAGGCTGCCACCGGCCGCCACGGCTCTCAGGATCGATGGGTAGACCACCGCCAGATCCGTTGCGGTACTAGAGGTGTAAGGTGTCAGGTTACCTCCAGACGACCACAAGTCGATCGCGGTATTGGCCGTCCATAGCGTGAACCAGCTCAGTCCCGACCCGTTCCTGTCACCGTCCTTGAAGCGAGAGGCGCTCATCATCGGTGCACGACCGGGGTCGGCAACGTCCATCACGACAAGATCGCCCGAAGTAGCCAGATCGAAGGTGGCATCGCCCGGCATGAGGGTCAGCCCACCGGTAGCCAATCCTCGTGTGGACTTGAAGGAGTCGTAGGCTCGCGTTTCTCCTGGGGACTGTGCGGAGGCAGCATTGCCGTATTGAAGGTCAATACGGCCGATGGCGCCGCTATCGATCTGCGCGTGGCCCCGCAGGTTGATGACCGCACCGTTGAGATGCCCGTTCACGAACAGGCTTTCTGGATTCAAAGCACCGCCCACCCGCAGATTGAGATCACCGCCGCCGGTCAGTTGCAGGCTGCCATCGGCGCCTACGCGACCCGTGCTGCCCACAGCCAACAGCAGCCCCTGGCTGCGGGGGGTGATGTTTGGATTGAAGTCACTGCCGGCGAGCCGGTGCAACACCCCCGCGTCCCCCTTCACCTGTACGTCCAGATCACCGCCGCCCAGGGTCCCGAAGCCAGTGAAACCGGCCATCTGATCAGCGCCCCCTGGCTCTGTCGACGCGGTATAGCTGCCAAAATTGATCCACCAGGCCGTCGGCTGGCCGTTCACCGGATCACCGTTGCCCTGGCGCCAGAGCCAGTTGCCCACATTGGCCGAGTCCTGGCCGATGTCGGCAGGGTTCGGTCGCCCGACAGGGGTGGCGGCGGGCGCGGTCAAGTTGCCGCTCAGATCACCACCGACTTTGAGCAACAGGTTCCCGCCCGCATCCGGATACCAGGCGCGATAGATGCTCTCTGTGCCGCCATCCACGAGTTTTTCGTAGCTGCCATTTTCGTCGTTGAGTACCTTGCCGCTACTGCCCAATGCCTTGGGCTGGTTGTAGGGATCGCCCGGGAACGTCGGCGCCGACGAAGTGCCGGCGGTGTAGATGCCGAACAACGAGTCCATGCGCAGGCTGCCACCGCTGAGCAGTTCCAGGTCGCCGGTGCCGGTGCGGATGACACTCGGGCGGGTACTGCCGGCGACCAGCTTGTAGTCCACGCCGAGGGCCGCACACAGCTCTGGCGCATATTCACAAAGCGCCTGGACCGAATCGAACCCGAAAAACTGGGCAGCCGACGCATCGATCGGGGCCCCTGCCTTGACGTCATAACCGGATCCCGCCAGCGCCTCCACGGCTGCCTCAGTCCACTTGTAGGAAGATTGCTGCGCGCACATGAACGGAAGGTCGGCACAAAATGCATCGACCGAGGCGTAACCGAAGGCGCCTACGATTTCCTGGTCGATGGGTGCGCCAAGCTCGACAGTGATCCCGGCGTTCAGAAGCTCTGCGACCCCTGCTTCAGTCCAGATGAAAACGCCTTTGGCCGGTACCGGCTTACCGAACATGCCGTAATGACTGTCGGCAAAACGCAAATCGCCATTCACCGGTTCCGGCTGGACGATCCGGCTGTCCGCCGCTGCCGTATCGGCCCCGGCCACCAACCGCAGCGACCAGGACTGCGAACCCTCGGCAAGCATCGGAGCGACGGCCCACATCCGCCCCTGGCTGCCGGCGATTTCAGGACGCAGTTGGATCGACTCGACGCCATCGGGCAACTTCACATCGGTACCGGACGGGATCAGCGAACCACGGTTCAGTGCCAGGCTGCGATCCAGCCTGAGAATATTGCTCTGTGCATTGCCCGCGTCCGCCACGTTGGGCAACGCAACGCCCTTCGGCCAGGTGAAGCCGAGCAACGCAGTGGGCCCGTTCAATACACTGCCGGCCCCCAGTTGCGAGCCGGCTTGCAGGGTCTGGGCCTGGTTCAGCAAGGTGCCCGCGGCAAACAGCAGATTGCCCGAGGCATCATGCACGGCGGCCGCCAATACAGTGCCGGCGGGCAGCTCCAGTGGCTGTTCGAGAATCGCCGCCACCGGCAATCGGGTACCCGCCGCCAACGTCACGCCTTTGATCGGCAAGTCGTAGTTCAACGTGGTCCCCGCCGGGAAGGCCGTGCCTTCGGCCAGGGTCACGCCGGCGCCGGGTACGACGATGTCGCCCCCCGTGAAGTCGATGCCGGGCAGCAACACCCAGCCCTTGTCATCCTGCGTGGCCGGTGGTGGTGCGAAACCGTCGTTGATGCTGCCGTAGATGCTCAGGTCGCCCCCGGCGCGCAGGGTCAACGCACCGGCCTCGCCGGAGCCGTACACGGCGGTTTTCTGCGTGTGCGGATTGACGCTCGCATAGCGATAACCGGACAGGTCCAGGTCGCCCTGCACCACCAGATCACCGTCGGCGGTCGCACTGACGATCTCGACACCGGGCCGCAAGTGGAACGCGTCGGCATAACGGGCATTGTTCAGGCCGGCGAGTTTGCGTTGCATCAAATCGTCGTTGTCCAGCGCCGCGTTGATGAAGGCTGTGCTGTCCTGATGCTTGCGGTCCAGGTATGCCTGGTCGATGACCTGATAAGGGCGTCCGCTGGCCGCCGGATCGCTGCCATATTCCGCGTCGCTGTACTGCCACATACCATTGACGGCGATGGACCGCGCGCCCTGAATGTCCAGGTTGCCACTGGCGTCGATGGCAATGTCGCCGTGGGTGGCATCCGGGCCGGCGCGGCGGGCATTGAGCTCCAGGGTGCCACGGGCGCGACCGTCATGCTGGCCGGCTGTCGCCGCAATGCCATGGCGCAGGTCGATGCGGGCGCCATCGGACAAGGTCAGTACACCTGCGCGGGACGTCAGGTCGACGATGGCACGGTTTGGCGAATCGATGATCTTGCCGTAGCTGTCCACCCGAAGGCGATTGCCGTGGGCATCGAGTACCGCGTTGCCGCCCAGGGTCAGGGAACGCCCCGCCGCGAGCCGGATGCTGCCAACCCGCTCGCCACTGGCGTCTACCTTGCCGTTGACCAACAGATTGCCGTTGTCGACCGACACACTGATGGTCGAGGCCTTGAGCCCGTCGCCGATCACCAGGTCGCCCTGTTTAAGCTGGAAACCACGGGAACCGTAGACCTGCCCATCGTTCAACCGTTGGTTCAACGCCGCGAACTGCTCGCTGAGGCTGCCACCGCCGCCCAGACGCTGGGCCTGGATTTCCACGCCGCCAGCCAGGTACGGCATGACGGTGCCGCCGGCGTCATATTCGCCCGAGCTGCTACCCAGGATTCGCCCTTGCAGGTCCACCATCCCCGCCGCCCCATCCAGGGCCACGGCGCTGAGCCGGCCGGCCTGATTGTTGCGGGCCGAGAGGTCGATGCTCGACCCGCTGGCCTGACGAATGTTGCCGTTGCGGCTTTGCAGGATTACCTCGCCACCGGCGCTGTGGCGCGTGACATCGTTGAAGGTGATCCCGCGACCGGCTACGTCGATCGACGCCCCATCGGCCAGGGTCAGGTCATCGGTCGCGCCCAGGGTCAACTTGCCGCTGGGCAACACCACCGCACTGGCCAGGTTGAGGCTGGCACCCTTGAGGGATAACTCGCCACCGAGCCCGGAAACGGTGCCCGGCTTAGCGCTCGTACCCGCTACGTTGATCGCCCCACCCGCGGTGATGCGGTTGATCGAACCGGCCTCACCGGTCAACAACGGAGTAAGAATATTGAGATTGCCGCCGCTGTAGGCGAAACCTGTTTTCGCGTCATAGGCCCCCTGGCTTTGATACACCGCCAGGCTGCCTTTGTGGTTGGCCGTCAGGCGTTCACTGGCGCTGAGGTTGACGTTGGCAAAGCCCAGAGCCAGGCGGTCCAGGGTGGTGAGCGAGCTGGGCTGGGCAAACGCACCGTAGCCGAACTCGATGCGTTGGGCCTGGATGTCCAGGCGACCGGCGCCGGTGCCGGCTCCGCCTGCAATCACCGAACCCGGCGCGCCGACGGCACCGTTCCAGACCAGGTTGGCGGTCCGGATGGTCGCTACGTCGCTGGCACTGCCCGCGCCATAAATGGCCGGGGTACTGAGCATCAGGTTATTCAGGCGTGACTTGCCGGTAGTCGAATCATAGGTGTCGAGGCTGACGGTGCCGTAGAAATTCAGCGCCTGACTGGCCGACAGTTCGAGAGTTTCCAGGGCCGGAGCGCCATATTGAGTGTCGCCGCGCAACAGGCGGTCGAGCACCGTCTGGCTCAGGGTCAGACCGGCAGGCAATACATTGCGCCCCGCTGCATCGCTCAATGCCTGGACCGTGCCGACGTTGATATTGCTCAGAGCCAGGGTCAGGTGACGAGTGCCGTAACGCACCTGGTCGTCCAACGCCAGGCTGCTGCCGGAGGCGGCAACGATGCTGCCTTCGGAGTGAATCCGCGTCACGCCGCTACACGGTGTCAGGCTGCACCCGCCAATATTGACCGATCCTGTAGCACCCGACTGCGGAGCCAACACGTTGAGCACGCCGTTGGAGGCCGCCAGCATGTTGTAATTCTGGTTCTTCACGTTGAGGTTATAGATAAAGCCATCGCGTGCATCGTACGCGGCCTTGCCCTGTCCGATGGTGTTGATGGCTGCGCCTTGCTCCACCAATAGCTCGCCGCCGTCGGCCAAGAGCAATACCTCAGGCGCCGACAGGATCGCACCTTCACGCAACGCAACACTGCGGGACACCCTTTGCGGCGTGATGTAGTTTCCTCCCTGGCCATAGTCAACGTAAAACTGGCCGCCAATCACTTGGCGTGTAGCCTTCAATGCATTGAGGCTTCCCGCATTGAGGGTCACGCCGTCGAAGCCGGCCGTGGCCCCACGCCCATCAGCAACCACTTCCAATGCGCTCCCGGCGCGCCCCACCACCGCAACGGTGCCGCCGTAGCCCCCCGTCTGAGGCGCGAACTTGCCTGTGCCGTTGAAGGAAAACGCCTGATCCCCCGCGCCCTTTGCCAGGTTCAATTTCAACGTCTTGGCGTCCACGGGCAGCATTGCCCGAGGCACGCCCAGGCGAGCGGCATCGGCCAGCACAAACTGGGCGTAGCTGGTTTCGTTGTATTGCGAATAACGGCGCAGCACATCGCCTGAAGTCAGAATGACCTGGCTGGACAAACTGTTGCGCTGCCCGGTGTTGGCCACCGACAACACTCCGGAGGTGGTCCAGGAACCATTGCGCATCTGTTGCGCGCCCGTCGTGGCGCCCTGCCCCGCCAAGCCATTGACCTCGACCCGGAACGCCCCCGGCAGTAAGGCATAGGTGGACGGCATCAGGGTATAAGTGCCGGCAGCCAGCCCAGGCACACCGGCACCGATGGTGATCTGCTGACCTACCCTGGGATCCACCGCCCCCCCTTCGGCTGCAACCGGCGCGTATTGGCTCTGATTGCCCGGCACGATGGCGTAGACCGGATTGCTGGACAGCCCCGGTAATGTGAAACCGCCATTGACGCCAATCTGCACCAACGGGTTGAAACGCGCATCGGTGGAGCCGCCCCGGCCTGAGATAAAACCGGCGCCGAGCAATTCACCGCCGCCCGAGAGGTCGAGTACCGAGCCTTCCTCGGCCGCCACCGACTTGCCGCCGAGAATCACACCGATATTCAGGTCACCGTTGCCGGAGGGCACCGCTCCTTGTCCCAGCAACACAACCTTTTTTCCAGCGTACTGATAACTCTGTCCGTCGACCGTGCCGCCATAAGGCAAGACCAGGCCCAGGCCACTGACCGACGTCAGGCTGCCCGGCAACAGGTCTACCCGAGCCGATATACCCTCCCCGCTGTTTGTACCGACTTCAAGCAACCCCAAGGGTGCTCGGACGACACCACCCTGTTCGATCTTCGCGCTGCCTAATTGCAGGCGACCGAATACGGAATAAGGCACTTGTGGTGTGACCTGGGTGGTACGCCCAATGACCAGGCTACGCGTCGGGTCATAGAGCCTCGTGCTGCTATCGGGTTCAGTTCCCCAACCATATCCCGCCAATATCCGTGCCCCTACCCCGGTTGCCGGATACAGTTGCGCCGCCTGCAAAAGCATGTCCGAGGGCGTCAGTAATTGGGTAGTGAAACCTTCAGGCATATCGTTGCCGGAGAACCCGGCCAGGAAACGCATATCACCCCGGCTGCTTAGCTGGACCTGATCGAAACCTGCCCGCTCAAGCTCCACCGTGCTGCCATCGGCCTGCCTCACGGTGCCTTTGCTGCTGAACATCACATTGCCTTGCACATCGAGCAGATCCGCGTTCACAGAAAACACCGCCTTGTTCGCCAATAGCGATACCCCGCCGCCCTCGACCACCGGCCGGGTGTAAGGATCAAAACTCGGTCGAGTGCTCGCCAGCCCTGTCGCGGTAGAGAGCAACACATGGGGGGCATTGAGCTCGACCCGGGTATTGGCGGGCGCGGTTGCACTCAATCCAAAACTGCGGGCGTACAAGGCAAGGCCTTGGCCGAGGGATATCGAGAGGTCGCCATCCACACTCATCAGGCCGTTGCTTAACAACGACAGGCTGTCGAAACCACCGCCCCGGACTTGATCGATACCCAGCTGGCCGTGACCATAAACCAACGAGTCCGCCGAGGTTTCAGCCGAATCGCTCAGCGAGCTTGCCTGGGCGACTTGCCTCAGAACCAGCTCACGCACGTTCAACACTCGGTCATTGACTGCGCTTCTCAGATAATAGGGGGTTTCCAGTGCTACCGACAGACTGCCCCCAGCCGCCCCGCCGCCCCCGGAACGGGCGCTGAACGCACCGTCCAGATACAGGCCATTGGCCGACGCCAGGGAAATACTGCCGCCATTGCTCGCTACCAACGTGCGACCCTGGCCCGGAACATCCAGCACGGCCTGGCTGCCATCCGCTTGCAGACGGGCACCGTCGCGCACCACCACAAACAGCTCGGAGGCCGACGTCGAGCCTTTCGCGGCATCGATCTGGCCGCCGACGACAATCTGCCCGCCATCGCGCACCAGGCCGTAGGTCTGGCCGCGCATGCCCCGGGCAGTCACGGCCCGGCTGGAGACATCGATCAGCGCCTGCTCGCCCAGCCAGATGGAACGACCGTGACCCTGGGCATTGACCTGATCGCGAACCGTATCATTGACGCTCAACTCGGTGAGGCTGACCCGCCCTCCCCACGCGTTGAGTGTGCCGTTGACGGTCAATTGACCAATACTGCGTAGGTCAATGCCTTGGCCCGGATCGACATTGATCACGCTGCCCTTGCCCAGGCTCAATACCGTGCTGGCCATGTCGGCGGCGCTGGAGTTCGCGGTGCCGGCGGTGAGGCTCAGGCTCGCACCGCGACGCTGGGTCAGCACACCCTTGATCGCGTCTTCCTGGTAGAGCTCCGGCGTCCAGCGCTGCAAGGCAGCGCCTGGCTCCGCGTCGCTATCGGTAACCAACGCCTGCTCACCAACACGGTACACCGGCATCGTCACATCAACCCGGGTCCCGTCGGCCACAGTCAGGCCTTCGTTGCCGGTGATGTCATAGGCCGAGAAACCCTTGTCGAAGAAATCGCCGTCCAGTTGCAGAGTGCCAGGGTCAAGCGGCGCGCTGCTGTTGCCGATCAGCACTTTGCTGGCCGCCAGCTTCAAGGTCCCGCCGCCACTCACGCCGGTACCGCGCAGTTCACCTTCGAGGTTCAAGTCGCCGTTACCGGACGATGCGCCGGTACTCGCGGTCAAGGTCAGGTCACCGCCCTTGCCACCGCGAGTCTTGCCATCGGCCATCACGGCAGCACCGGAGCTGACGTCAATCAGGCTGCCTTGCTGCACATCAATATCGCCACTGCTGCGCACGGACACGGTGCCGCCGTTGATGAACGGCAGGCCTTGGCGGTCGGTGTCGTCGAGCAGCAGATTGCTCCAGCGCCCGGCGGTGTTCAGCTTGACGCCTTCGCCCAATGTAACCATCGCCCGCTGTCCCGTGGCGGGTGAAAGGGTGACGTCTCCCATCTGGAAATTATCGGTTCTGATCTGTTTGAGCACGTTACCCAAGGCAATGCGACCGCTGCGGGCCGTCAGGTCGGCATTCACCTCGACCTGCGGTGCATAAAGCGTGATGTCGCCGCCGTCGGCGACCTTGAGTGCGCCATTGACTTTGATGCCTTCACCCGCCGCCACCTTGACCGCGCCGAGCTGGAAGCCATTGAGCAATTCATTGTCCAGCACCAGCTTGCCTTGCCGGTCGGAGCCAACCGCCGAGGTCAGGTCCAGGCCGGCGGCGATCTTGTCGGAGACTTTGCCGAAGGTGACCTGGTCGAACGTAGGGTTCAAACCACTATTGATCACACCGTTGGTCTTGTCGTAGATCGGCGTGTAGCTGCCCACCCACAATTGAGCCCGACGGGCCACGGCGTTCTGCGACTGCTGATAACCGTCGAGGTTGAGATTCGGCGCCTGGGTCTGGCGTTCGCCCTGGTAGACCTCGCCGACGATCTGGCCTTCCAGCACGGCGTTGCGGGTCGACACCACCAGCTTGCCGGCATCGCGGCCTACGGTGTAGCCCGCCTCGAAACGCTCGCGCGGGGCAATCAGCGGGTTGTAGTAATAATCGGTCTGGCCCCAGCGCTGGCTATGGTCTTCGTAACCTTTGTAGATGCCGGTGTAGAGGATGTCGCCCGGCGCCTTGGACAGCTCATACAGACGGCCATCGGCGCCTTTCAGCCAGGATTGGCGCAAGTAGCCGCTCTGCACATCCAGGGTGCCGCCGGACAGGTTCAGTTGCGCCGCCTGCTGGGTCACCACGTCATTGCCGGTAAACGTCAGGGTACCGCCCTGGGCCGCCCACTCGCCGACGCTATGCCCACGGGTGCCGAGATAACCGCCCACCTCCAACAGACCACCCGCCGTGTACCAGCGGTCAGTGGCGTAGCCGTTGGTGCCCGCCGGGACGTAGACCAGATCGCGCACATCCACCCACACATCATTGCTGGTCAGTTTGCCGCCCTCACGATTCACCGGAGCGTCACGCTGTTCGTTGCCCTGGACGTTGACCTTGATGGAATTGGATTCCATCGCCACCTTGACCCCGATGGCGCCGGACACGTCGATCACCGCGCCATCGCGCACCAGGCTGCGACCGGCGGCGCTGACCGCAACCTGCCCGCCGGTGGCCAGGGTGATGGAACCGTTCTGAAAGTCGACACTGCCACCGCTGACGATCTCGACCCGCGACTGATCGGAGCGGTCGACCACGCTGCTGAGGTTGTTGAACTGGCCGGTGATCAAATTGTTCGGCGTACCGTCCAGACCAGCAGGCCCGGCGTTGCGTTGGCTGTCCAGAGCGCTGCCGCCCGCGGCGTCGAGCAGCACGGCGGTGGCGCTGCCTTGCCCCAGGGTCACGCTGCCGGTGCCGTCGCTGATGGCGTTGAGCAAATGCACGGTGCCGCGGGTGTCTACCGAACTGCTGGCGACGGCCACGCCGTTTTGCTCCACCCGGTGCCCGGTAAGTGTGATGTCGCCAGTACTCGCCTGGATCAGGCCACTGTTGATCACGGTGCCGGCGCTGCTGCCCGGTTTGAGTGACGTCGCGACTTCATTGCCACGGGTGGTCGAACGCAGGTTGCCGCTGGTGCCCTGTCCGCGACGAATGTAGAAGCTGTCGCCGGCCGCGAGGGTGGTCTGGCCCTTGGCGGTGATGATGGAACCGGCGTTCTCCACTTCCGAGCCCAACAGCAAGGCATAGCCACCGCCTGCGGTGGAGGTGGCGGCGCGGTGGGTCTCAATTTGCGCGCCTTGCTGCACTTCGATCTTTCCGGCGGCGTCGGTGAAGGTCGGCTGGGTGCCGGTGGCATCGACGTACAAGCCACGCTGACTGAACTGTTCATCGGAAATATTGGCCGCCACCGCCGCCAGGTTGCGCACGTTGACCTGGCTGCTGCCGCTGAAAATGATGCCGTTGCGGTTGACCAGCATGACCGTGCCATTGCCCTTGATCTGGCCCTGGATCTGGCTGGGTCGGGCTTGAGGGTCATTGACCCGGTTGAGCACGGCCCAGTCCGCTTGCTGCTGGAAATCCACTGTGGTGTTGCGCCCGACGTTAAAGGTTTCCCAGTTGAGAATCGCCTTGTCGGCGGTCTGCTCGATCGTCACCGTGGTCTTGCCACCCGCCTGGGTCTGTTTCGGCCCCTTGGCGTTGAGCCAACCTTGGGTGAGGCTGTTGTCGACCTTGAGTCCTCCCTCGCCCAAGCCGTCTGGCACGACCTGCACCTGCCCGAACGCTGCTTGCCGCCCCGCTGCCTGGGCGGCTTGTTGGGCGGCGATGGCGGCCACGGTGTTGTTGAGGTTGGTCAGCGAACGCTGCAACTGCGCATTGGCCCGTTGCTGTTGGGCCAGCGGTGGCGGCATACCGGGCCGCGCCGTCGTGGGCCGCCCCGCACCGGCGGCCTGGGAGGCCCCCTTGGCGGCAAACCAGGATGAACTGAACGCCGTAGCCGCCTGGGCGTTGCCGGCCACCATCAGCAGCGCAATGGCCTGGGCCAACGGCTTGAGCCGCAGCATCGACAGCTCGCCATCGCGACGGGAAGCATTCAGGTTCATCCGGGGTTTGCAGCGCAGCATCCTACTCATCCTTTCGGTTCGCTCTAAGGGGCGCAACGCAGTGCCATCAAGCTGCCAGCGTTGGTTATAGGGGTTAGGCGGTTGCAGCCGTTCGGGACCGAACGGATGTCATGAAAATTTCATGTGGCTGTGTTGGTACGGGCCATACGCAAAAATCAGCAACGGCTCACACCGTTGCTGATCAGGTACTGCAGGTCGCTCAAGCGTGGGCTTACAGCGGACGACCGATGGCGTTGCAGACGCTGGTGTTGCCGATGCTCAGACCGCTGGAGGCCGTGACGAAGGAGTCACGAATAGCGGTTTTCCAGGCCGAAGGCAGGGGCACGAAACGGTTGGAGGTGATCGCCGAATCGTTGTTAACCAACGCACCGTAGTGGCGGCTGAAGAAGTTGCGCACTTGGGTGGTCTGGGTGGCGTCGGCGTAGCACTGGCTGAAAATCACGTTGGTGAAGCCCAGGATCGGGTAGCCGGTGGTTGGGTAGGCCACGACGCTTGGGTCATTAGGGTTGCTGGTAGCAGCGAAGACCGGTACCCACGCGTTCGGGTTGGCACGGTTGGCGACGGCAGGAACCGCAACAGCGGCGATGGCGGCCGATACGTTGGCGGGGGCTGGGGAAACACCGGCAACGCGGGCTACTTTGGTGGCGTCATCCAGACCGGCCAGCGTCGTTGCAGCATAATCCGGGCTCATGTAAGTGATGCGACCTTGGGCAGCGTTCACGGCAGTCATCACAGCCTGGCTACCAGTGGCCGAGACGGCGCCGGCTGGCAGGCCGCCGCTGTAGCTGGAGGCAAAGTTGGTGGTGATGGCGAAGGTGCCGGTTTCAGCGCATTTGGCGTTCAGAAAACGGGTGAACAGCTCGGTGGTGCCGCTGCTTTCAGCGCGATAGACCACAGTGATCGCGCCCGTACGGCCGGAACCGGTGATCTGGCTCCAGTCGGTCAAACGGCCGGAGAACACGCCGCAGAGTTGGTTGACGCTCAGGTTAACGTTGGCAGTGCCGGTCTTGTTGAACGGAATGGCAACCGAAGTGGCCACCGAAGGCACCTGGATCAGCGGGCCCCAGGCAGCGCCGTGGGCGGTGACGTAGTTGTTCAGCTCAGTGGTGCTGAGCTTCGAATCGCTACCAGCCCAGTGCACGTTCTTGCTGGTGTTGCCAGCCACGAACTTGGTGTAGTCGTTGTTCAGGAAAGCGGCCTTGCCGGCGCCGCTGCCCACGCCGATGTAAGGAGCGAAACCGGCGGTCAGTACGCCGGAAGTCTGGTATAGAGGCTGAGGCAAGGTAGCACCACCGCCGTTGACATCAGCCATGGCAGCCTGAGCGGCGCAGAGGCCGGCGAGGGTCAGGGATACTGCGAGAACGTTGCGCTTAAACATGAAGAATCTCCTTTCATCGTGTTCGTACGTAGGTTGGATGACGCGTTCTTGCCGTCATGGCGCTCGGTCCTGTGCCGCTGGCGGTGGGGTGAGGCCATGGGTTAGAAATTCGCAGTTTCCGGTGACAGATAAAGGAAAAAACCTCGGGAGCATGAGGCTCTTTTTCGGGGGATTTCCTCGGGTGTTCGAGGGCTCTGGGTCGGGCTTGCGGGCGGGTTTTACGCATGTGGGAAACGGACAAATGCTGGAGGCGCCGCAGGACGGTTGCTTGCCTTGAAAAAATGACAGAACAAGGAACCCGAGTTTGGCGCTGACGGGGGTCGGGAGCTGACACACCACCGCAAATATTTTTGAACCACAACGGTTGCGGCGAGGAGCGTGTCATCAAGCGCGGTCAGGTTTATTGCACCAACTGATTGATTTCGATGATCGGCAACAGCACCGCCATGACGATCACCAGGACGACACCGCCCATAATCACGATCATCAGTGGCTCCAGCAGCGCGGTCATGCCCATGGCGCGTCGCTCGATATCCCGGGACAGGGTCTGCGCGGCGCGTTCGAGCATCGGTGGCAGGCAGCCAGTCTTTTCGCCGCTGGCGATCAGATGGATCAACAAGGGTGGAAAAACCTTTTCCACCCGCAGCGCCGCCGCCAGGTTGACCCCCTCGCGGACCTTGGCCGTGGCATCGCTGACGCTCAGGCTCAGGCGGTCGTTGGACAGCGTCTGTCGCGCGGCTTCCAGCGCCCTGAGAAGCGGCACCCCCGCCGCGCCGAGAATCGCCAGGGTGGAAGCAAAGCGCGCCGTGTTGAGCCCCAATACGAAACGCCCGATCAGCGGCAGGCGCAGCACCCGCGCATGCCAGCTCAATCGCGCCTGAGGGTTGCGCAAGTACAGGCGCCAACTCCAGAACCCGCCGGCCAGCACGGCGAAACACAGCCAGCCCCAGGCACGAATGAAATCGCTGGCGGTGAGCATCGCCAACGTCAATCCGGGCAGATCCTGGCGCGCCTGGGAAAATGCACTGACCACCTGCGGCACCACATAGCTGAGCAGGAAAATCACAATGGCGATCGACACCAGTCCCACCACGCCCGGATAAATGAACGCTGTGAGGATCTTGCCCCGCAGGTTGTTGCGCTCCTCGATGTAGTCCGCCAGCCGCTCCATCACCTGGGCCAGGTCACCGGACTCCTCGCCGGCTGCAATCAACGCCCGGTAGATGTCCGGAAAGTCCCGGGGGCGCGCTGCCAGTGCCTCGGCCAGGCGCATGCCGCTGCGCACGTCGGTACGGACCGCGCTCAGGGTCTGGGCGATGTGCTTGCGTTCGGCCTGTTCCACCGTGGCGCTCAAGGCGGCTTCCAGCGGCAGGCTCGCCCCCAGCAGGCTCGCCAATTGCCGGGTGGCCCAGGCCAGGTCGTTATCAGAGAGCCGAGCGGCGAACAGCCCGCCACCTTGGGCTTGAGGCGTGTTGCGCTCCAACTGCACCTGCAACGCCGTCAACCCACGACTGCGTAACAGGCTGAAAACCGCCCCCTGGCTGTCGGCCTCCAGATGCCCGGACTCGATCCTGCCCTGGGCATCCGCCGCCTCGAAACGATAGCGATTCATCAGGCGTCCCGTGTCACGCGCAGAATTTCTTCAGGGGCTGTCACCCCGCCACGCACCCAGCGCTCGCCATCCTCGCGCATGCTGAACATGCCAGCCTGGCGGGCGGCGGCGCGCAGAGCCTGCTCCCCTGCTCCCTGGTGTATCAACGTACGGATGTCATCGTCGATGCAGAACAACTCATGAATGCCGGTGCGTCCGCTATAGCCGGTTTGGTTGCAGGCCGCGCACCCCACCGGTCGCCAGGTGCCGGGCGCTGCCGGATCGGGTTGCTTGCATTGTTGGCATAGCCTGCGTACCAGTCGTTGGGCCAGCACCCCGAGCATCGACGAGGCCAGCAGAAACGGCTCGACGCCCATGTCGATCAAGCGGTTGATGGCCGACACCGCGTCGTTGGTATGCAGCGTCGCCAGTACCAGGTGACCGGTCAGGGAGGCCTGCACCGCGATTTGCGCCGTTTCCAGGTCACGGATCTCGCCGATCATGATGATGTCCGGGTCCTGGCGCAGGATCGCTCGCAGCGCCAGGGCGAAGGTCATGTCGATCCTGGCGTTGACCTGGATCTGGCTGATGCCCGGCAGGTCGTATTCAACCGGGTCTTCGACGGTGAGGATGTTATGAACACTGGCGTCCAGCCGGGCCAGGGCGGCGTAGAGGCTGGTGGTCTTGCCGCTGCCGGTGGGGCCGGTGACCAGCACGATGCCATGGGGTTGGCGGATCAGATGATCGAGCTTGCCCAGCACGGCCGGGTCCATCCCCAGGGTTTCCAATTGCAGGCGCCCGGCCTGTTTGTCCAGCAAGCGCATCACCACCCGCTCGCCATGGCCGGTGGGCACCGTGGACACGCGGATGTCGATGGGCCGGCCGGCCACCCGCAGGGCGATGCGGCCGTCCTGGGGCAGGCGCTTTTCGGCGATGTCGAGCTGGGCCATGATCTTGATCCGCGACACCAGCGCACCGTGCAGGGCCTTGCGCGGTGATACCACGTCCCGCAGCGTGCCATCGACCCGGTAGCGCACCACCGAATGGCTTTCGTAAGGCTCGATGTGGATGTCGCTGGCTTCGTCCCGGGCGGCCTGGGTCAGCAAGGCGTTGATCATGCGGATCACCGGGGCGCCGTCCTGGGTATCGAGCAGGTCGGTGATCTCGGGGATGTCCTGCATCAGGCGATCGAGGTCCACCTCGTTCTCCGCCGCCCCGACGACCGCCGCCGCGCTGCCGGTGTCGGCATAGGCGC
The DNA here is from genome assembly GCF_021271205.1 of Pseudomonas uvaldensis. Classification (GTDB taxonomy): domain Bacteria; phylum Pseudomonadota; class Gammaproteobacteria; order Pseudomonadales; family Pseudomonadaceae; genus Aquipseudomonas; species Aquipseudomonas uvaldensis. Next base: position 209,458 of record NZ_JAIWKS010000002.1, on the reverse strand, counting down.
TGTTGAGCAAGCCTTCGATATCCTCCTCGCGCACCCGCTCCAGCCGTACATCGCCGAATTGGCGACGCACTTCGCTGATGGACCAGCCGGGCGTGGAAGGACACACCGTCAGCACCGCACCTGTATCTAACTGGCGCAACACCAGACGTTGGGCCTTGGCCCAGGCGTATGGGAGAGTGTTCATGGGCACACCCAGAATTGAGAAACCACACACATCCCCTGTGGGAAGCCAGCTCGCGATGGCGCTCTATCAGCTTGCCTGGAGGCTGACCGGGTGGCCCTCATCGCGAGCAGGCCCGCTCTCACAGGATGGGTGTTCATCGATGCGTACCTGGTTCGGCCGGCACCGCCTTGATCGCCGCCCTCGGGGTTTGCAGCCCGACCGGCGTTGCACCGGGAATCGCCCTGGCCGAGGCCGGCAATTGCGGCGCCTGCATGTCCGGCATGGCCCAGCTGCGGTCCGGTTGCAGCAGGCCCTGGGCGCGTCGCATGAAGTCGTAGCGGTTGAGGGTGATGCCGCGCCCGGCTGCGGTGTCGCGGATGATGTAGGGACGCAGGAACACCATCAGGTTGGTCTTGGTGATCTGCCGCCGCTCATTGCGAAATAACGCGCCGATGCCGGGAATCGTCGACAGCCACGGCACCGCGTCGTTGCTCTGACTGTAGCCGTCCTGCAACAGCCCCCCGAGGACCATGATTTGCCCGTCGTCGAGAAGGATGCTGGTGTCGATGGCGCGCTTGTTGGTTACGATCCCGGTGGTGCTCGAAGCGCGGTTATCGACACTACTGACTTCCTGGTAGATATCGAGCTTGACCGTGCCGCCCTCGGAAATCTGCGGCCGGACGTTGAGCTTCAGGCCGACTTCCTCGCGGGTCACGGTCTGGAACGGGTTGTTGCTGGTGCCCCCGCCGCCGGTGACATAGCTGCCGCTGACGAATGGAATCGTCTGGCCAACGAAAATGCTCGCTGCTTCGTTGTCCAGGGTCAGCAGGTTCGGCGTCGACAGCACATTGGTGCCGCCCTTGCTTTTCAAGGCGCGGGCCAGGACCTTGAGGTCGAGGATCTTGCCGATGCCGGGGATATCCACGGTGCCATTGACGACCCCGAGATTCAGCCCCTGGGGCAACACGTCGATGCTGGTCTTGCCGTTGAGGTTCAGACCCGTACCGCCAAGGTTGACCCCACCGATCACACCACTGCCTCCCAGGTTACCGCTCTGCCATTGCACGCCGAATTCGCTGGCATCGTCCTCGCCGACCTCGACGATCAGGCTTTCGATCACCACCTGGGCCCGGCGTTGGTCCAGCAGGTCGATGACTTCCCGCAGGTTGCGGTACAACGGATCCGGCGCAGAGATCAGCAAGGTATTGGTAGTGGCGTCGGCCTGGATGGTCACGCCGCCGGCGCTGAAGGCCGGGTTCTGCTCGTTTTGCGTCGATGCCGGGGTATACCCGCCGCTGCCCTGGCCGTAGCTGCTGCCAGTGGCTGAAGCAGTGCCGTTGGTGCTGCTGCCGGCCCCATCGCTGCTGGCCTGCCCGCCCTGGCCGTTGGTGCTGGCCCCCATGCCGCTGAGCACCTGGCGCGAGTTGTCGCTGTCCTCGCCCTCGCTTTCCCCGGTCAGCAGCCCGCGCAGAGCCTGGGCCAGCTTGCCGGCCTGGGCGTTGCGCAGGTACACCACATGCAGGTTGCTCGGGTTGTTCTGGGCATTGTCGAGCTTGTAGATCAGGTTGCGCGCCAGCTCGGTGCGCTCGGGGCTGCCGGCGCGGATGATGATGGCGTTGGAGCGCGGATCGCCGATCACGTTGATCTTCTGGGTCTGGTCGCCGCCCTGGGTTTCCAGCAGGTCGGAAACCATCTGCGCGATATCCACGGCGATACCGTTCTGGATCGGCACCACGTCGGTGTCGATGGCGCTCGGGGTGTCGATGCCCTCGATGAGCTGCGCCACCCGCGTCAGGTTCTCGGCGTAGTCGGTGACAACGATGGTGTTATTGCCGGGGTAGGCATTGATCGGGTTGTTCGGTGAAACGATCGGCCGCAACACCGGGATCAGGTTGACCGCGTTCTCGTACTGCAGACGAAAGGTGCGGGTCAGCATGCCGTTACCGGCCGGTTTGTCGGCACTGTAGATCGGTCCGCCCAGCAGCTTGGCGTCGGCTTCGGGCACCACTTGGGCGATGCCACCGACATCCACCACGCTGAAACCCTGCATGCGCAACGCCGCCAACAGCATGTCATAAGCCTGGCGGGCCGGCACCTGGCCTTCGGACACCAGGGTCAGGTTGCCCTTGACCCTGGGGTCCACCAGGAACTGCTGCCCGGTGGAACGGGACAAGGCCCGCACGACGGCCTGGATATCGGCGTCGACAAAATTCAACGTCACAGGTTGTTCCCCCAGCGGGTTGCGCGCCGGTGTGCTATTGCGCGACTCACGCGCACGGGACGTGAGGTCGACCGGCTGCCGGACCGGTGCTTTCTGCTCGCGCTGGGCCTGGGCCCGCTGGCGGTCGAGCAAGGCGTCGCCGCTGCGCTGAGTGCTGCCCAGGGGCATGCCCAGTTCACTGTCCACCAGCAACGGTGGTTGCGAGGCTGGCGGCGTACTGTTGCAAGCGCTCAAGGCGAGCAGTAGCAGCGGCGCGGCCTTGCGCCAATGACGCGGATATCTGGCCTCCTTCATGAAGCTTCCTTAGCGCCTTGCGCCTGGTCCATGCGAACGGTTCCGGACAAAATGCCGGCGGTGTCGGTGTCATCGGAGTTGGCTGGGGCCGTGCGTTGCAAACGGGCCTCGATCACTTTCAGGGAAAATGCTCCGGGGTTGCTCAAGAGCCAGCCCATCACCCCATCGGCGGGGGCGTCGTCGAACGTCAGTTGCCAGGTTTGGGGGTGGGTTTCGGTTAGCTGCAACTGATAATGCTCGCCCAGTCCGCTGGCCTCCAGGGTCTGGCGCAGGGCCACTTCGAGGGACTGGCCCTGGGAGGGGCCGCCGGCATCGCGAAGCAACGCTTCGAGGGCTTCGCTCTGCGAGCGCAGCTTCGGCGTTTCGACTTGCCAATAAGCGATGGTTTTGAGTGGCGGCTGGATCAATGTCAACCAGACCAGGCATCCGCCCAACACCAGTGCCGCCAGCGTCACCGCCCGTCGTTCGCGCACCGCCAGGCCCTGCCAGACGTTTTGGCAGCGGGCCCTCAATAGCACCAGAGATTGCTTATTCATCGTCGGTTTCCGAAGCGTCGTCGGGAGTGTCCTGGGCGGCCGCCCCGGTCGGGGCTACGCGCAGGGCCCAGCCCTGGTCGATGGCAGCGACGTCGATACCGGCCTGGACCAGGGGCGCTTTCCAGTCGCCTTCGGCGGAAGCTTTCTGCACCTCTCCCACAACCGTCAGGCGCAGCTCATCGTGCTCGAACACCAGTGTCTGCAGGTTGCCCGCCATGAACGGCATCGCACTACCGGCCTGTTGCACGAGACTGGCGAAGCGTTGCGTCGGGTCCGTCGCGGCCCCCTCGCGGCGAGCAGTGATTTGTTGTCGTGCCTGTTGCAAGGGGTTGAGGATCACCGGCAACGCCGGAAACGCCTGCTTCACCCGCTGGCTCATCTGCGCTTTCAGACGCTGGCCTTCGGCGGCCTGGCGAGTGGCGTAGAGGTTCAGGCCGACGACCCACACGACCAGGGCCATCGCGCACATCGCCACCGCCCGGCCCCAGCCGCCACGCCCGCTCGTCCCCTGGGTCAGTCCGGCATGCAACCCCCACCCTGGCGCAGACCCGACCCAGCGCTGGGCGGCCGGCACGCCCGTGATGGACGGCCGAGGCGGCTCGCCGACCCAATGCAGTCCTGGCCCCACCTCCATCAGCCATTCGTCCAGCGTTCCCTCCAGCAATGGCTGCACGGTGGCTGACTGCGCCCCATGGCGCACCAGCAGGTGCCCGTCATCGATGCAGGCCGTCGGCCCGGCGAGCGCGGGCAAGGCGTACGGCGCCGGGTAGAGGCCTCGCAACCTCAGGCCGGCCTGGCTGAGCAGCTGGCCGAGTACCTTGAGCGACTCGCGTTCCAACCACGCAATCTGCACCTGCCCATCGTTGTCCCGAGGGCCATGGGCGACCTGCATCTGCTCGCTGGCCCCCAGCATCAGGGCCTGGGCCGCGCACGTCACGGCCGCTGTGACTTTGGCCGTCGGCAATCGTGGCAACGCCAGGCAGGTCAGTACGCTGTCCCGTGGATGAAGGAAACACTCTACCGGGAGGTTCTTCGCGATCTGGCCCAACGCACGGAGGCTGCCGTGTCCTTGCTCGATCACTTGCCCCTGCCGGTCCAGCCAGGCAAACGCCAGCGGACTGTCCAGGTCCAGGCTGCCCAGTGGCGCCAACCCTATCCGCAAGCGCCTCATACGCCCACCCGTGACCAGATCACCTGGGGCAAGCGGTCCTGGCTGCGCTGCAACAAGGCGTCCAGTTCCACCCGTCGATGGCCGCTGCGCGCTTGCCCCCGCAGACGGAACCAGTCACTGGTGATGCCGACCTTCACGGTGGTGGTTTCCAGTTTCGGCATGCGCAGGCGATTGACGAAATCGCCGCGATTGATGAACCAGTGGCCGCCGTCACGCTCGGCCACCAGGGCCTGGGCCTGTTGCAATGACAGACCCGGTACGTAGGCCGCCAGCACCTGGGCGCTGGCGGTGTTGCCGTTGAGCCAGGTGTTGGCTGGCAGAATCGTGACATGGGGAGCCAGCGTTTCCAGCACGCCCGGGGTGACACCTTTGACCGTGCGAAGATCCTGCAAGGTACGCAGCATCGGTCGAGTAGGCGCCAGCGGTTTTGCGGAAGCACCGGGTGAAGTATCACGACCGCTCTCGAAGGCCTGACCGGCCACCGTCGCGTTCGTCCGCTCCGGATCAGGCAAGCGTGGGTAGGCCGCAATGACCCGTTCTACGATGCGCGCCCGCACCGTTGCGGCGATACCCAGTTGCTCGCACAACCGCTCGAAGGCTCGCCCCTGCTCCTGATCCAGCGTTTCATTGGCGACGAGATTGCGCAGGTTGAACTTGCCTTGCTCATCCTCCAGCCGTCCTTCGAACGGCGTGTCGAGCAGGTGCGATCCCTGTATCACGATGGGTTTGGCCCACGGCTGGCCAAAGCGCGTCAGGGGGTCGCGCTGCCGGGCCTCCCATAACAACTGGCGGCTCCATTGCAGCCCGCCTTGCAAGCGTGCGGTGCCCTGGATACGCAGCTGCTCGGCCTCCAGGCTGCGGGTGAACACGGTCTGGCGGGTCAGCATGCCACCGGCGATGACCGCCACCACCGCGGCGATCAGCAGGGCGCTGATGACCGCCATGCCACGCTGCTTCGCGCCGTTGGGCGAATCCGTGCGCATCACGGCCTTTATAACTGCCAGGAACCGATGTCGGCATTGACACCGTCGCCGTCGGGCTGGCCGTCGGCGCCCAGGGAAAACACATCGACTTCGCCATTGGCACCTGGATTCAGGTAGTTGTACGGGCGCCCCCAGGGATCATTGGGCAGGCGCTCCAGGTAAGAGCGCCATGTGCTGTTCTTGGCATCGGCGGGCCGCTCCACCAGCACCTTGAGGCCCTGGTTCATGCTCGGGTAGCTGCCGTGGTCCAGACGATAGAGCTTCAAGGCCTGCATCAGGCCGCCAATGTCCTGCTTCGCCGCCGTCGCCCGTGCCTGGTCGGGCCGGTCGAGCACCTTCGGCACGACCATGGCCGCCAGGATGCCCAGGATGACCACGACCACCATGATCTCGATCAAGGTGAAACCACGCTGCCTTCCAGGGCCTTGAACGCGGGCGTTGTAACGGGCGATCTGCATCTCGACGGTCCTTCGCTGGATTCGATTCGAGGCGCAGTGTTGCAAGAAAATATGTCAGTGATATTGAAATTGCTCAGGAGCTTGCGTCGTCAATCGGTCATGGACGCCGGCTAGCCTTGGAGGCTTGCCTTCATCGACCGAGCCTGTGCAATGTCCCGCCCTGCCCCGCAAACCGGTTTCACCCTGATCGAAGTGTTGGTGGCCCTGGCGATCATCGCGGTGGCCATGTCGGCCGCGGTACGCGTGGCCGCGGTGATGACGCAGAGCAATGGCCTGCTGCGTGACAAGTCCATCGCCCTGCTGGCGGCCCGCAGTCAGCTGGCACAGCTGCGCCTGGAAGCACGCTTCACCCCGGGCACCCGGGTGTTGGACTGCGACCAGGGACGACTGCTGCTGCGCTGCGAGCAGACCCTGCGCCCGGCGCAGAACGGCCGGATGCTGCGGGTCGAACTGACCGTGTCCGACCGTAGCCGCGAAGCGCCACCGCTGGCCCGGCTGGAGACCCTGGTCGGTCGGGAAAAATGAGCGCGGGACACATGAGCGCAAAGCAGCCCGGTCAAGGGCGCGTCAGGGAAGGCAGGCTGACCGAATCCGGCAACCGGACCATGGACAGCCGGGTCTGCTGATTGCCACGTTCGATCACCACCGCCTGCGCCTCGATCGACACCAAACGGATGCCGGGCGCCACCCGTTCGCCCACCAGGAATTCACGGGGCGGCCCGTCATTGAGGCTCAGGATCGCCACGGCTGCACGAGCGCCGGCCATGACGCCACTGACCTTGATGTCCACCGACGCCGGTTGGCTGGAAAACCATCGCAACGCTGGATTGTCGGGGCGCTCGACCAGACGTTGCGCAGTCGCATCCGGTGTGCGGGATTGAGCGGGTGTCGACAATAGCGAAGACCAGGTCGCCACGCCGGCCAGCGCCGCCAACAAGCCCAGCGCTTGCACAATCTGCGCGAGGGACACGCGCTCGATAAAGGTCATGGCCTGGCTCTCCTTGGTGTTGATTCCGATGCTCAGCGTACGCGCCGATTCTCTCCGTTTTATTTCACACGCTTATCATGTTCGCCATGCACGATGGCGGTCGATGCAAAGGAGCGCGCCATGAGTCGAGGCAGGCAACGAGGATTCACCCTGATCGAATTGATGGTGGTACTGGTGATCGTCGGGATTGCCAGCGCCGCCGTGAGCCTGAGCATCAGGCCGGATCCCATGAAGTTGCTGCGCCAGGATGCCGGACGACTGGCACAACTGCTGCAGCTGGCCCAGACCGAAGCCCGTATCGACGGGCGACCAATCACCTGGCGGGCAGATGCCAAGGGATTTGGCTTCAGTCGACGTGCCGACCAGGGCACCGGCCTGGATCACTTCAAGGACGATCCGCAACTGCGCCCGCGTCGGTGGCAGAGTTCCTCCATGGACATTGAAATAATTCCTGGGCCACGGGTTGTGCTGAGTGCCGAATGGATTGCCGAGCCCATACGGATTCGCCTGTCGGACGGTCTCGGCAGCCTCACCGTACAACGCAATGCCGCCGGACGGATAGACATCCAATGAGCAGCCGCCAGAGGGGCTTTACCCTGCTTGAAGTGATGGTGGCGATCCTGCTGATGGCGGTGGTCAGCCTGATCGCCTGGCGCGGGCTGGACAGCATGACCCGGGCCGACAGCCATCTGCAGACCAGCACCGAACAGACCGAAGAGCTGCTGCGGGTACTGAACCAACTGGAGCGCGACGTGGCCCTGCGCGCCAGCACCGAATTGAGCGAACCGATGAAACCCGGCGTCGACGACGAGCCCTCCAGCGCCCCGCCCGCCCTCACCGTGCGCAGCGCCGAGGGTCGGGGGTTTCGCCTGGATGTCATCCGCGTGGCCGCCGTCCGGGAGGGCCAGCTGCAGCGGGTGCGCTGGTGGCTCAAGGGCGATACGCTTTACCGCGCCCAAGGCCCTGCGCGCAGCCAGTACCCACTGCCCGCTCCCGGACCGGGCGTGGCCGTCCTGAGCGGCGTCAACGAAGCCGGGTTACGCTACTGGGATCTGGAGGAAGGCTGGCGCAAGCTCAGCGGCAGCCGCCGGGAAAACCCCGCGGGCATCGAAATCAGCCTGACCCGCCAGACGCCCCAGGGTACCGAGAAATACCGGCAGGTGCTGGGGCCGCTGGAGTAAGCCGGCGTTGCCATCGTTGACCGTTCGCTACGCGAGCCCCCGCTCCCACAGATCAGCTGATAGCGCCATCCACGAGCGCCTGCGCCTCACTCACCAGTTGCTTGAGGTGTTGATCGCCGATGAAGCTTTCAGCGTAGATCTTGTAGATGTCCTCGGTACCGGACGGACGTGCCGCGAACCAGCCGTTTTCGGTCATGACCTTCAGGCCACCGATGGCCTGGTCGTTGCCCGGTGCATGGCTGAGGATGCTCTGGATCGTCTCTCCGGCCAGTTGAGTGGACGCGACCTGATCGGGCGACAGCTTGCTCAACAGCGCTTTCTGCTGCGCACTGGCCTTGGCATCGACACGCACCGAGAACGGTTCGCCCAGCTCATCAGTCAGGGCACGGTAGGCCTGGCTTGGATCACGACCGGTACGGGCGGTCATTTCCGCCGCCAACAGCGCCGGGATCAGACCATCCTTGTCAGTGCTCCAGACACCGCCATCCTTGCGCAGGAACGACGCACCGGCGCTTTCTTCGCCACCAAAACCCAGGGAGCCGTCGAACAGGCCATCGGCAAACCACTTGAAGCCCACCGGCACTTCATAGAGACGGCGTCCCAGACGCCGGGCGACGCGGTCGATCAGGCCGCTGCTGACCACCGTCTTGCCCACGGCCGCATCGGCACGCCATTGCGGACGGTTCTGGAAGAGGTAGTCGATGGCGACGGCCAGGTAGTTGTTCGGAGCCAGCAGACCGCCGGACGGCGTCACGATGCCATGTCGGTCGTGATCCGGATCGCAGGCGAAGGCCACGTCGAAACGCTCCTTCAGACCAATCAGCCCCTGCATGGCATGGCTGGACGACGGGTCCATGCGGATCTGTCCGTCCCAGTCGACGGTCATGAAGCGGAAGGTCGGATCCACCTGAATGTTCACCACAGTCAGGTCCAGACGGTAATGCTCGGCAATCGCCGGCCAGTAGCGCACCCCGGCGCCGCCCAGTGGATCGACACCCAGGCGCAACCCGGCAGCGCGGATGGAGTCGAAATCGATCACGTTGACCAGATCGGCTACATAGGTGTTGAGGTAGTCATGGCGGTGAGTCGTTTCGGCTTTCAACGCCTGCTCATAGCTGATGCGTTTGACGCCGGCCAGCTGGTTGGCCAGCAGTTCGTTGGCCTTGGCTTCGATCCACTTAGTGATATGGGTATCGGCCGGACCGCCGTTGGGGGGGTTGTACTTGTAGCCACCGCTTTGTGGCGGGTTATGGGACGGCGTGATGACGATGCCGTCCGCCAGGCCCGTGGTACGACCCCGGTTGTAGCAAAGAATGGCATGGGAAACCGCAGGCGTCGGGGTGTACTCGTCGCCTTCGGCGATCATGACGGTCACGCCGTTGGCGGCCAGCACTTCCAGGGCGCTCGCGCCCGCCGGGGTCGACAGTGCATGGGTATCGATACCGACGAACAGGGGCCCGTCGATGCCGTGAGCCTGCCGGTACAGGCAGATCGCCTGGCTGATCGCCAGCACATGCCACTCGTTGAATCCCAGGTCGAATGAACTGCCACGGTGACCGGAGGTGCCGAACGCCACGCGCTGGGTGGCAATCGAGGCATCGGGCCGGCCGGTGTAGTAGGCCGTCACCAGTCGCGGGATATCGATCAACAACTCTGCCGGCGCCGGCTTGCCCGCAAATGGACTGACTGTCATGCAAAACCTCTGAATGGAGTGGCTTGGGAAATGGAATGCAGTTTACTGACAGTTCGACCGTGGCGCGATGGGTTCGATCCATCGCCTGCATTACGCTTGCTCCAGCCGCAGGGCCTCGGCCAACGCCCAAAGCGCGACGTCCATGTCATCCGAACCGCTCAAGGCATGAGTCAGTCGCAGGTGCTGACCATACAGGCCCTGGAGACTGAACAGTTCCCCTGGGGCAATGGCGATCCGTTGGGCAAGCAAACGCTGGAAGACCCGCCGTGGATCCACCCGTCGCCGCGAGTACATCCAGATCGTCGCTCCTCCCTGGGGCTCCACCCACTGCACGCTGTCCTCCAGCCGCCCGCGCAGCATTTGTGTCGTGACAGCGGCGCTTTCGCGCAACAGACGTCGCAATACCAACAAGTGTTGATCGATCCGGCCATTGCTGTACAACCGGGCAATGGCTTTCTGACGAATCGGTGACAAGCGAAATGCCCGCAGCAGGAAGTGCCGCTGCAATTGCAGAGTCAACTGCCGCGACAGCACATATCCGTACGGCGCCTCTGGTCCTACAGTCTTTTCGAAGGTGGAATAAACGATCAGGCGGTCCGGGTCGAGCAGGTCGCGAAAAGGCGTAGCCCTCGTTTCGAACGCCAGGTCCGTGTAGCTATCGTTCTCCAGCACCCAGGCTCCATGCTTCTCCAGCAAATATGCGACGGCGCGACGATTGTCTTCGGGAACCAAAGTGCCCCTGGGCATGTTCAACACCGAGGAGAGCACCACCAGGCGCACCGATTCTTTCGCCAGCAACTGCTCCAGCTGTTCGAGATTGATTTCACCGTCCGCCAGCAACGGCAATTCGACAACCTGGACTTCAGCCGCCTGCATCAGGCGAAGGAGCGTCCAGTCGCAGGGTGATTCGATCAGGACCGTGGCGCCCTTGAGCTCCAGGACCGCGATGAGGATTTCCAGCACGCCCCTCAGGTCGGCGCCGATGTATACGTCGTCGGCATTCCAGCAACGGGCCGGCGAGGATGTGTAACGGGCCGCCAGGACGGTGCGCAGCTCCAGCTCGCCCCAGGGTTGCGAAGGCATCTGGGCAGTGCGTGGATACTGGCGCAACAGTTCACGTTCGAGTAACAGCAGCGGGCTGTCCAGCGGCGCCAGCGAAGCCGGCTCGTCCGCACTGAGCACCCGCATCCCCGGCCGCCGGGCATTGACATAAAGCGTCTCGAGCAGGTCGTCCCCTCCGTCCAGGGGGGCGATGCTGGGCACAGGCAGCGCGTAATAACCGGACTTGGCGATGGGATAGACCCGTCCTTCCTTTTCCAGCAGCGAATAAGCGTATTGGATAGTGGAAATCGACACATTCAGGCGATCGGCCAATTGCCGCAACGATGGCAGACGCACCCGGGCATCTGCGCCCAGCTCGTTGATCAACGTTGTCAGGTACCGATAAACCGCCTGATAGGCGAAATCCGTTTCTCGTCCGCCCTTCATGGCTTCAGGCCCGCCAGTGCAACCGCTACCCGTGGTACCGAAACTGAAACGATCGGATGTGAGCTGAGAGAACCCGCCAAGCGTCGCCCCTCAATGCCCGACCGAACGTTCGCACAGGTCGTCGGCTCCCGTCCCGGTGTCGGACTGGGCAACGTCCTGCTGCGGGTCGAATCCCGGCGCGGCTTCCCGCTCCGGCAGCGCGATGCTCGCGTCGTAGAGCCTGCCGAGCATGTCGATGGACAGACCGCTGACGTCCACCATCCACTGAGCCACCTGATCGGCGATAGCGCCGCCTTGCATGGCTTTGTGCAGGTCCGGCATCGCCACCAACATGCCGGGATGACAGCAGCGCAGGAAATGTTCCAGCCCTGCACCTTTTTCGACAAAGGGCGCGAACAGCATGCACACCAGCTGCACTTCGTTGAGCCCCAGCGTCTTGAGCGCTTCGTGGGCTGCCTGTGCACGACGTTCGGCAATGGCCGAAGGCGGCCCGAACAATTCCCGGGCCTGCGCACAGACATGTTCAGGCAGTTGCTTGCGATGCAGGATCATGATGGCTCGCTGCGCGTAGTCGCCATAGCCCGCCTCGTAGCTGCGCCCATGCAGGTGATAGGCCTGCAGGCCATGCAAATGAGCCGACAGCAGCGGACTGAGGTAGTCGTTTTCCGGCGCCGATGCGATGAAATCGTCGGTCCGTACCCGCAGGAATTCGTTGAACAGCGGCCAGTTGGTTTCTTCCGAGCGGCCCACGATCAGGTCATCGATCCCAATGTGCCCGACGCGCCGACAGGCCTGAAAGCCGCCCTCGGGTTTCCAGGCTTGAACCCGATGCGCCCCGTAGAAATGCTGAAAGAGGTCGCCGCCAAGGTTATCGAGCTGCATGAAGAGGCTGTCGAAGGTGCAGGTTTGCTCGGTGACCAGACCGATCTTGCGGGTCGCCCGTCGAAAACCCGCCATGAACTGCTTTTGCTGGCGCAGCGTATCGCTGCTCACCAGCGAATCGACCCCTGCTTCCCAGCGCGCCATGTGGCGATAGAACTCCGCCATTGCCAGATAGCCGTCGTCACCGACCTCCAGGGGACTGTCGGAAGAACGGAGGTGCCCCAGAACCAGCATGTCCATGCGATTGGACTCGTGCCCGTCCACAGACAACGGCTGACGGTGGTTGAAGGGCAGCACTTCACGGTTATCGGCCATCAGCAGTTCGACACGGGGATCATCGTAGACGAACAACGCGCTGTAGCAGCGATGGATGTTTTCCAGGGTCGACTGGCGGGTCTCGCTCAACCGCGGCGTGGCAACACGCAGGTTGAAGGTGACCGGATACCTGCCGGCAATACTCAATTGCGCCGCCCTCAGGGCCGTCAGGACATAGAAATTGTCCCGGCTCCCGTTCTGGACGGTCAGCACCCGATAATCGCCGATCCGTTCGATACCTCCGGCGGCGACTATCAGACGTTGAATCAAAAGCTGCAGCGCCGTACGCTCCGCACGGGAATAGAAACTTAACAGTCGCTGCAGAATCTGTTGATACACATGAATCATTGCCTGCTCATGAATTGCACTCATAACCGTTTACCTGGAAATTCAAATATCGGCCTCGCACCCACCAAAGGTGACTGCGTGACGTGATGGGCGAAAGAAACGGTACCGCTACTGCAAAGAGTATTGGTAATACGCTTGATCTTTGCTTGTTGTAATTATTTGATACATACATCCAGCATTAGCCCATTTCCTTTCAGCGGCTCGCTGAAACCCGCACAGTCATTGACTCTAACCGGTCCGCCGGCACGTCCTAGGACATTTCCGACAACGTCCCACAGACAACGAGTACAGAAAACAAAGAACATGCCGAACTTTGGTTGGACACCTGCCCCACATTGTTTTTCTGATATTCGATAAAAGAACCCGGAACAAGAAACAACCGAAACCTCTTGAACAGATATTGAAGGATGAAGACCTTCCCAAAGCGTGTATTGCACCACGACTTCTTCCTTGAGCTGAAAACCAGCGTTCAATTATCAGGACTTCAATAATGATTAGAAGATACAGATTAATGGCAAAAACCAGCTCAGTTGCGCAACGGCAAACGGAGTCGGTTCGAGCGAGAAGGCAGCACCATCATCCGCAACCGCTCACACCCGTCAGCGTTCGGATAATGGACAGGGATGACCGGTCAGGTCGCAGGGAGCGCAAGAGCCCGGAGCGTTGGCTCTTGCGCGAGACGGGAATCAGGCGGGATCGACAACCTGAAGGGCAACGCGCTCACGGCAAGGACATTCATCCATGTAGCGGTGAGCCTCGACAAATTCCCCGAACGGGAAAACTCGGGTCTTGAGAGGCAACAGTACGCGATCGGCCGTCAATTGGTTGATATCGCGCAGCGCCCGTTGCAACGCTACATGGTCCTGGATAATGCCCAGTTCCGGCTTGCCGGTGAAATTACCAATGCAGTGTACAAAGAACTGGATGTTCTTCTGGAATGCCGCGCAGGCCGGAAATGGCGTCTGGTTGCCGCCTTGCAGGCCGTACAACACCAGGCTGCCCCGCGGCGCCAGCACATCACCGAGCAAAGACATCTGTGGCCCGCCGAGCCCATCGAACACCACGTCGACGCCTCGATTGTCGGTGAGCTTGTTGATTTGCATCAGCAAGTCCTGCTCTTCCGTGACGATGACTTTCTCGGCCCCCAGAGACAACAGATAATCACGCTCTTCGACTGTCTTGGTGGCAGCGATCACCCGCACGCCCAGCGCCTTGCCCAATTGGACAAAGGATGGACCGGCGCAATGGCTGGCGTCGGTCACCAGGGCGAACTGCCCGGGCTTGACCCGTGCCAGATCGACATAGGCGAAATACGCGATCAGCAGCGGCGTGTAGTGCACGGCGGCTTCGATCGGGCTCAGGACGTCGGGGTACCGGGTCAACGCGGTGCGCGGCAACACGATGACCTCACCGTAAACGGGATAATCGTTCGGACTTTCGGCGGGGAAGCTGGCAACTTTGTCGCCTACCGCCAGATCATCGACACCGTCACCCACGGCGGTCACCACGCCAGCCATTTCATGACCCAGGCCGGAGGGCAGCCGTGCCTGTGACGACGCCAGGTTCTGGCGCCAAAGGGTGTCGTACCAACTGATCCCGATCGCTTCTACGCGGACCTGCACTTCTCCTGGCGCAGGAAGAGCCGTCGTCTGCTCTTCGCATTTGAGCACTTCGGCACCACCAAACTTGTGAAAACGGATCGTGCGGGACATCGCAAACCTCGTCAAAGTAACCTCTAATGCCATGAACTCTATCCGGGCTTTTTACCCATGACCATCAGTGGCTATTAATAGTCGACATGCCTGTCATTGATTCCGCAGCCAAAAAACGAACCAGTCCTGTAGGCATCAGCCTAGGAAAATTCAATTAGCCGGTGCAGAGTACCAGCCTTTCCCCGTAAGATTCATGCCGGCCATTGTTCTTAAATGGCCGCTCACGTCAAGCTTGCCGAATCTGCCAGGACCCCAGATGAATCGTAATGACCTGCGTCGTGTCGACCTGAACCTGTTGATCGTGTTCGAAACACTGATGCATGAACGCAGCGTAACCCGCGCCGCCGAAAAGCTGTTCCTTGGCCAGCCAGCCATCAGCGCGGCGTTGTCGCGGCTGCGCAGCCTGTTCGATGACCCGCTGTTCGTACGCACCGGCCGCAGTATGGAGCCTTCGGCGCGGGCCATCGAGATTTTCTCGTTGCTGTCCCCGGCCCTGGATTCGATTTCCACGGCGGTCAGCCGGGCAGCGGAATTCGACCCGGCCACCAGCACTTCGGTGTTTCGCATCGGCCTTTCGGACGATGCCGAGTTCGCCCTGCTGCCCATGCTACTCAAGCGCCTGCGTGCCGAAGCACCCGGCATCGTGCTGGTGGTGCGTCGGGTCAACTACATCCTGATGCCGAGCCTGCTGGCGTCCGGAGAGATTTCCATCGGGGTCAGCTATACCGATGACCTGCCGGCCAATGCCAAGCGCAAGGTACTGCGGCGCAGCTCGCCGAAGGTGCTACGGGCCGACACCGCGCCCGGGCAGTTGACCCTGGACGAATTCTGCGCCCGCCCCCATGCGCTGGTGTCGTTTGCCGGCGACCTGAGCGGTTTCATCGATGAAGAACTGGAAAAGCTCGGCCGCAAGCGCCACGTTGTACTGGCGGTTCCGCAGTTCAACGGCTTGAGCACGCTGCTGTCGGGCACCGACATCATCGCCACTGTGCCGGACTACACCGCCGACGCCCTGACGGCCGCGGGGGGCGTGCGCGCTGAAGATCCGCCCATTCCGGTGCGCAGTTTCGAACTGCACATGGCCTGGCGTGGGTCACAGGATAATGATCCGGGAGAGCGTTGGTTGCGTTCGCGGATTCAGATGTTTTTCGGGGATCCGGATAGTCTTTGAAAAAATTTGCCGAGATGGGGGAGGAATGGAGTGCCCTTCCCGCCCACCACCTTGGCAGACGCCTGCATGACGAGCGCCCAAGTGATGCTTCCTAGAACCACGTCTCCATCTGAATCCCGTACTGCCAGACACCACCGGCATTGAAGTCCGTCTTGCCGAACGAATCCGAAGCGCTGTACCTGTCCAGATCCGAAGACCAATTCATGACACTGGCAAACAGGCGCAATTCAGGGCGCGTGAGCAGGTCTCCCAAATCGGGCTTGAATGTCGGTGCGACGGTGAATTTCCAGAAGTTACCGTCGACCGCGTTGCGTTGCATATAGCCCTTGGGATCAAGGTCCATGGTCTGCCAGCTGATCTCGTAGGCCATCTCGAAATTGCTGTTGATCTCATTGGCTAATCGCACGTTCAGGGTCATCCAGCGATAGTCGTCACCCTTGACGTACCGATCCTTGCTCTGCTCGGCCAGCAGGCTGGGACCGATGCGCCAGCCAGCTGCAATCGGGGTTTCGCCGTAAAGCGCCAGGCGCAGGGCGCGAGCCTCGTCGATGAGTTCGCCGTCCGCCCCCACGTTCTTGACCTCCGCGCCAAGGCCTTGCCCATAGAGCAGCGCCGTCTTGAAGAAGCCCTCCCTGCCGAAAAAGTTGCGTTGATGATTGGCGACCATGCTGTGCAGACCGGAATCCGCCGGTGTAAAACCCGCCTCATTGGCACGGGTAGCGAAATCGTTTTTCTTTGAACCGATCGCGTTGAACATCCACTGCCACTGTCCGTTGTCGAAAAATTGGTTGGAGGTCAGGATGTAGCTCTCCACATCCGCATTGACCCCACCCTCACTGAAGTCCTCGTAATTGCGCCCGACCAGGGAATAATTCGAACGCCAGTCCTTGCTCATCTGCACGTCGTAGATCCCGCCGCCGGTACCGGCCAGATAGACGACGTCCGAGTCCAGCCAATGGATATCGAAATTGTCCCGGTCGAATCGCTTGCCTGCCCAGAGGGTGGCGTTTTCGAACATCGGATTGCCCTTGAAAGCGGCAAGATGATCGAGTTCGGTAAAGACCTGGCGCACGTTCAGGTTGCTTTCTTCTGCCGTCCAGTCGTTGGAGCTTTCCACGCCATCGGCGATGGAAACGGTGAATTTGGATCGGGTGCCGTTCTGCGCATACAGCTCTTTTGACAAGTCGATGCGCATGTAGGTGTCATCTTCGTTGCCAAGCCGGCCGACCGCGCCACCGACGGAACCGGCCGGGGTGGTGTAGGGCCCGCCGCGACCGCCGCCCAGCCCATCGTTGATCAGCAATCCGGAGCGCGCATAGCCCTTGAAGCTGAACCCGTCCGTGAGATGCGAGCCACTGCCCGCTTTTTCAACGCGTTGCTGACTGGCTTCGAGCTTTGCCAACCGTTCATCCACCGTGGGCGTCACCGTGTGGGGCGTGACAGACGCTGTCGGTTGCAAGGCTGGAGTGCTGAGTTTGAGTTGTTGCAGCTCCCTGGCGAGTGCCTGGGCCTGTTGTTCGGCAGCAGCGGCGCGCCGTTCCGCTGCACTGGTGCGAGCTTCGAAAGCGGCCATGCGCTCCTCCAGTGTCGCGGCCTGGGCCGTGACCGTTGAGGTCCCGAGCATGCCTGCGATAAACCAGCCTGATGCTTTCTGCATGTGGATTTTCCCTATCTTGTTTTTATTGTTCTGTCTTGCGAGCGCCCTTTCTTCCTGGGAACCGGGTGTCACATTCCTTCAAAAAAGAGATGCCTGATCGCAAATACGCTGCTACATTTGGCGATGTTAACGTTAACTTTTATAAAAACAAAAATAAAGAGGGCTTTATGAAACGACTCAAATCGCTCCTTCCAGCTGCATTGATCAGCGCGTTTGCAGGGCTTCCCGCCCTGTCCAGCGCAGCCGATCTGACGATCTCCTGCGGTGCGGTGGGTGCAGAGCTGCAACTGTGCAAGGAAGCTGTCGAGGCGTGGTCGAAACAGACCGGCCACAGCGTCGATGTGGTTTCCACCCCTAACTCGGCGACCGAGAGGTTGTCGTTCTACCAGCAGATCCTCAGTGCGCAGTCGAGTGACATCGACGTCATCCAGATCGATATGGTCTGGCCGGGGATGCTGGCCAACCACCTGATGGATTTGCGCGAGGTGCTCCCCGCCAACGCCACCCAGGGCTACTTCCAGGCACAGGTGGATAACGCCACGGTGGATGGACGGCTGGTGACCATGCCCTGGTTCACCGACTCGGGGCTTTTGTATTACCGCAAGGATTTGCTCGATAAATACAACAAGCCGGTGCCGCAGACCTGGGAGGAAATGACGGCCACCGCCAGGGATGTACAACTGGCGGAGCGCAACGCCGGGAATGCCAACGCCTGGGGTTATGTCTTCCAGGGCCGGGCCTACGAGGGCCTGACGTGCAATGCGTTGGAATGGATCAGCAGTCAACCGGGCGGCGGCCTGGTCAGTCCGAAGGGCGACATCGTGGTCAACACCCCGGCATCCAGAGCGGCCTTGACGCTGGCAAAGAGTTGGATCGGGGATATTTCGCCCCGTGGGGTGCTCAATTACACCGAGGAAGAAGGACGGGGAGTCTTCCAGTCCGGAAATGCACTGTTCATGCGCAACTGGCCGTATGCCTGGGCCCTGGTGCAAAGTCCGGACAGTGCGGTAAAGGACAAGGTCGGCGTCGCTCCCCTGCCCCGTGGCGGCGCGACCGGCAGCCATGCATCAACCCTCGGAGGGTGGGGCCTGGCGGTTTCGCGCTACAGCGCCCGGCCAAAGCTTGCCGCAGAGTTGGTGAGCTACCTGACCAGTGCCCAACAGCAGAAACATCGGGCGTTGGTAGGCGCCTATAACCCGGTGATCGAATCGTTGTATCAGGATCCTGAGCTGCTCGCGGCCATGCCGTACTACGCCCAACTGCACAGCATTCTCAACGATGGCGTCATGCGTCCTGCTGCCATCACGGCCGCCCGCTACCCACGGGTCTCCAATGCGTTCTTCGACCAGGTGCACGGAGTGCTCGCCGGCGAGTTGCCCGTCGACCAGGCACTGGCGGAACTGGAAAGTGAACTCACACGGATCAAACGCCGGAACTGGTAACTCTCTAAGGAAGGAAAATCACCATGTCTGTCTCTTCTGCCCATGCGCCCGGCGCCGAACTCCTGCCGCCCCGGGAAACGCCCCTGCAACGTCGCCGAGTACGCGCCGCCTGGCTGTTCCTGGCGCCGATGCTACTGTGTCTGACCCTGGTCGCGGCCTGGCCACTGCTGCGCACGTTCTGGTTCAGCCTGACCGATGCCAGCCTGGCGGACACCACGGGCGGCGCCTTTGTAGGCTTGAGCAATTATCTGTTCTACAGCGGCTCGGGTTGGTCCGGCGTGCTGGTCGATCCGCAATGGTGGAATGCGGTGCGCAACACGTTGCATTTCACCGTAGTGTCCGTGGGACTGGAGATGGTCCTGGGGCTGCTGGTGGCCGTGCTACTGAACATCAAGTTCACCGGACGCTCCCTGGTGCGGGCGTTGATCCTGATTCCCTGGGCAATCCCGACCATTGTCTCGGCGAAGATCTGGTCATGGATGCTCAATGACCAGTTCGGCATCATCAATCATCTGATGCTGGGCCTCGGGCTGATTGACGCGCCTCTAGCCTGGACGGCAGACGCGGACCTGTCGATGTGGGCGGTGATTATCGTCGATGTCTGGAAAACCGTCCCTTTCGTCACGCTGTTAATGCTGGCAGCCCTGCAGATGTTGCCGGGCGATTGCTACGAAGCCGCGAGAGTCGATGGCATCCACCCGTTGAACGTGTTCTGGCGCGTCACCCTGCCATTGCTGCTGCCCGCGTTGCTCGTGGCCGCGATCTTCCGCATTCTCGACGCCCTGCGGGTGTTCGATGTGATCTATGTGCTGACCTCGAACGCCTCGAGCACCATGAGCATGTCGGTCTATGCCCGCCAGCACCTGGTCGAATTCCAGGATGTAGGTTACGGCAGCGCAGCCTCGACGTTGCTGTTTCTGGTCGTAGCCATGATCGCCATGGTGTACCTGTACCTCGGACGCCGTCAGATGGAGGTCCGCTCATGAACCCGCGACTTCTGAAAAAAGCGCTGCTGCGTCTCGGGTTCTGGTGCCTGATCGGGATTCTGTTGTTGTACGCAATCTTCCCGTTCTACTACGCCATCGTGACGTCGCTGAAGTCATCCACTGCCTTGTTCCAGGTGAGCTACTGGATCGACCACCCCGACTTCTCCAACTATGCCGCAGTGCTCAACCAGGCCTCGTTCGTGCGCGCTATCGGTAACTCGCTGGTGGTTTCACTGAGCGTGGTCACGCTGGCGCTGTTCCTCAGCCTGACGGCTGCCTATGCATTGGGCCGGGTGAAGTTTCGCGGACGAGGCACGGTATTGATGCTGGTTCTTGGGGTGTCGATGTTTCCCCAGGTCGCCGTGCTGTCGGGGCTGTTCGAGGTGATACGTGCTCTGGGCCTGTACAACACGTCCTGGGCGCTGATTCTGAGCTACACGATTTTTACCCTGCCTTTTACCGTTTGGATACTGACCACATTCATGGGGCAACTGCCCCACGAACTGGAGGAGGCGGCAATCATGGACGGCGCTTCGTCCTGGGTCACCCTGACCCGCGTGTTGCTGCCGCTGCTCTGGCCGGCACTGGTCACCACAGGCCTGCTGGCCTTCATTGCCGCCTGGAACGAGTTCCTGTTTGCCCTGACCTTCACCCTCACCGACACCCAGCGCACGGTGCCGGTCGCCATCGCGCTGATTTCCGGCGGCAGCTCCCATGAACTGCCCTGGGGACTGTTGATGGCGGCCTCGGTGCTGGTCACCGTCCCGCTGGTCATCCTGGTATTGATCTTCCAACGCCGAATCGTTTCCGGTCTCACTGCCGGCGCATTGAAGGGCTGAGGCCCGACAAAGACAAGGAACACATCATGAGCAAATTGAAGCTGCACAACGTGAATAAACAATTGGGTGACATGCGAATTCTTCGTGACGTCAGCCTGGAAATCGCTGCGGGTGAGTTCGTGGTGTTCGTCGGCCCTTCGGGCTGCGGTAAGTCGACCCTGCTGCGATTGATCGCCGGACTGGACTCGATCTGTGACGGCGACCTGCTGATCGACGGGCGCCGGGCCAATGACCTGGAACCACGTGAGCGTGGCGTCGGCATGGTGTTCCAGTCGTATGCGTTGTACCCGCACATGAGCGTCTACGAAAACATCAGCTTCGGTCTCAAGCTGGCCAAGACCGATAAGACCAGCCTGCGCGAGCGCGTGCTGAAGACCGCGCAAATCCTGCAACTGGACAAACTCCTGCAACGCAAACCCAGGGAGTTGTCGGGTGGACAGCGTCAGCGGGTGGCCATGGGCAGGGCCATGGCAAGGGAGCCGGACATCCTGCTGTTCGATGAACCGCTGTCCAACCTCGATGCCTCGCTGCGGGTACAGATGCGCAACGAGATAGCCCGGCTACACGCCCGGCTGGGCTCGACCGTCATCTACGTCACTCACGATCAGGTTGAGGCGATGACTCTGGCCGACAAAATTGTCGTGCTCAACGGTGGTCGCATCGAACAGATCGGGTCGCCCCGTGAACTCTATGAACACCCGGCCAGCCGCTTTGTCGCCGGTTTCCTGGGCTCGCCCAGGATGAATTTTCATGCAGCGTTCTTGCACGAACCCGGGAAAACCAGCCTGGTTGAAAGCATTGTACTGGGCAAGACCACCCTGCCCTTCGACAGCGCTGGCCTGGCTGCCAACACGCAACTGAGCCTGGGGATTCGCCCGGAACACGTGACACTTGAAGCCGCACCGGAATCCACTGGCGTTGTCGTGGCCGGGGTCGAATACCTCGGAAGTGAAACCTATGTACACGTCGACATCGGCCATGATGAGCCACTGATCTGTCGTTGCGAGGCCAATGCCGGCTGGCAGACAGGCGATCAGGTCAGGCTGCGCCTGGACTTGGACAAACTGCACCTGTTCGACGCCAACGGGGTGGCCTTGAAGCGCCATACCGTTGAAACCCTGCCTGATGGCATTCCCCTGCGCTCGGCAACCGCTGGCGCCCTATGATCCAGGCCCTGAATACCATGAACGCATCCACGTCTCCCACCCCCTGTTCTGCGAATCTCGAACAGGCACAGCGGGCACTTGTCGATAGCCTGTCCCGCGTGATCCACGATTATCGACCCGCCTATCATTTGGCTCCCGTGGCGGGCTGGATGAACGACCCTAACGGCGTGGTGTACTTTCGCGGCGAATATCACGTGTTCTATCAGCATCATCCCTTCGAAGCGAAATGGGGACCGATGTACTGGGGCCACGCCAAGAGTGTCGATCTGGTTCATTGGCAACACCTTCCCATTGCCCTGGCACCGGGCGATGACTTCGACCGCGACGGCTGCTTTTCCGGCAGTGCGGTGGTGTACGAGGACACCCTGGCCCTGATCTACACCGGGCATACCTGGCTGGGGGATGTGGGCGACGAATGCCTGATCCGTCAAGTCCAGTGCCTGGCCACCAGTACGGATGGCGTCCGCTTCGTCAAGCATGGCGCGATCATCGACACCCCGCCCCAGGACTCGATCATGCACTTTCGTGATCCCAAGGTATGGAAGGAGGATGACCATTGGTACCTGATTGCCGGCGCACGCCAGGGCGACAGGCCCCTGCTGCCGCTGTACCGTTCGGCTGATCTGCATGCCTGGGAGTTTCTCGATTACGTCGATCGTGGCAGCGAGGGCGACGGCTATATGTGGGAGTGCCCGGACCTGTTCCGACTGAACGGGCACGATGTGCTGCTGTACTCACCCCAGGGCATGCAACCCCAGGGTTACGAACGACTCAACAAGTACCAGACCGGTTACCGGGTAGGCCGGCTCGACAATGAATGGCACTTCACCGGCGGGCCTTTCATCGAGCTGGATAATGGCCATGACTTTTACGCCGCACAGACATTGGAGGCCGCCGACGGTCGGCGCCTGGTGTGGGCATGGCTCGATATGTGGGAAAGCCCGATGCCGAGCCAGGCACACCACTGGTGCGGCATGCTCGGTTTGCCCCGTGAGCTTGAGTTGCATGCTGATCGTCTGCGCATGTTCCCGGCCCGTGAACTGACTGCCTTGCGCCAGGCGCCACTTCCAGGCACCCCACCGTGGGCCGGTTCAGGCACGCAATGGGTGTCGCACGTCAGGGGCGATGCGTTGGAAATCCATGTGCATCTGGATCTGCGCGGCTGCACCGATGGTCAATTGGGCGTCGCCTTGCGTTGCAGTCCCGACGGTGAAAATACCGAACAAACCCTGCTCTATTACGATGCTTCATTGCGACGTCTGATGCTGGACCGCAGCCGTTCGGGGGCGCAAGTCGACGGTCAGCGCAGCGTGCCGATCGACCCACCGATCGAGCAGTTGCGACTGCGTGTGTTCCTTGATCGTTCGTCCATCGAAGTGTTTGAAGAAGAGGGACGCTTCAGCCTCAGCAGCCGCATCTATCCTCGCTCCGACAGCCTGGGCGTGAAGTTGCTGGCCAGCGGGACGGGTGGGCATGTCGCTATTACCAACGCGTGGCCGCTGGGGTCGAGTTGGCTATGAACGCTATCGCTGGAGTCGCGAGAAGCCAGGACCCTGTGTCATGATTGCGCGTCAACCTGATTGGCCTCACCTCGCATGACTTCAGTCAAAGACGTTGCACAGTTGGCCGGCGTGTCCCTGATGACCGTTTCCAGAGCGCTCAACAGTCCGGAAAAACTGAGCGCCGAAACCCTTCAGCGGGTGCGGCGCGCCATTGATGAGCTGCAATTCGTGCCCAGCCTGTCGGCGCGCAAAATGCGCGGCGATAACCTCCAGGCACGCACCATCGGTGTGTTCGCATTGGATACCGCCACCACCCCCTTCGCTGTCGAGCTGCTGCTGTCAATCGAGCAGACTGCACAACAAGCAGGCTGGAACGTCTTCATCCTCAACCTGTTGAACAACCCGCCTACCGATCAGGACATCGACCTCATGCTGTCGCACCGTCCCGACGGGTTGATCTTCAGTGCAATGGGGTTGCGCCAGGTGAGCATTCCCGAACGTTTGAAGAGCAAGCCGCTGGTGCTCGCCAATTGCCTGGAGGATGACAGTCGCCTGGTCAGCTATGTACCGGATGACGAGACTGGGCAACACCGCGCGGTCCATCACGCGCTGAGCCAAGGCTATCGGCGTCCGCTGTGCATCAATCTGCCAAAACGCAGCCTGGCCTGGAGCCTGCGACAAGCAGGCCTGCAGCGCGCCTGCCAGGCATTCGGGCTATCGACCGAAGCGCTGCTGCAATACGACCTTTCCGATCACGATGCCTACCATGAAACAGCCGCCATTCTTGACCGACACATCATCGAGGGCCGCCCTCAATTCGACATCCTGATCTGTGGTAACGACCGTATCGCCTTTTGCGCCTATCAATTGCTGCTGGGTCGTGGCCTGAAGATTCCCGGCGATGTGGCCGTACTTGGCTACGACAACATGATCGGCATCGCCGAATTGTTCATCCCGCCCCTGACCACGGTACAACTGCCGTATTACGAGATAGGTCGCAAAGCGGCCCGGCACCTGATCGAAACCCTGCAGGTCGCGGGGCCCCAGCCAGTGGACTGCCCACTGGTGGTCAGGGCGTCGCTATAAGCCAGGCGCTGCCGGCTCCGCGCCTCATGCGACGCGGTCCAGTTGCTCGAATCAATATTGCGAGTGAGCAAGCTTGCTCACTCGCAACGGATCGATTTTGCACTGGCAACCGAAGCGCTTGTCAGGCAACCAGATCGTTGGTTGCGAAGGTATTGACCCCCACCAGCTGAATCTCGAAATCTGCGGCCAGATCGCCGTTGACGTTGCCGTAGAGCACGTGGTCAACGAAGCGCAACTGCCCGGCGCCGGTGAAGGCATTCGAGTCGATGAAGCTGAACGCATCGTTCAAGGTGGTCAGGCTATT
The DNA here is from genome assembly GCF_021271205.1 of Pseudomonas uvaldensis. GTDB lineage: Bacteria > Pseudomonadota > Gammaproteobacteria > Pseudomonadales > Pseudomonadaceae > Aquipseudomonas > Aquipseudomonas uvaldensis. The sequence continues at coordinate 184,872 of NZ_JAIWKS010000002.1, read as the reverse complement.
GGCGTCCAGTGTCGACAGATCGATTTTGTCGCCTTGGAGACTGCTGAAGTCGAGGATGGTATCGCTAGCCGTACCACGACCCAGTTCGTTCAATGCGTTGAACACGAATAGATCGGCGCCATCGCCACCACGCAAGATGTCGGCACCAATGCCACCACTCAAGGTATCGTTACCTGCACCTGCGTCGAGTCGGTCGTTACCTCCCCCGCCCACTAGTACGTTGTTGCCGCCATTACCGGTCAGCACGTTGCTCAGGTAGTTACCCCCGGCATTGATCTGGGCGGTGCCGGTCAGCGTGAGGTTTTCCAGGTTTGCGCCCAGATTCCAGTTCACCGAGGAAAGCACAGTATCGGTTTCACTGGCCTGGGTGCTGGTTTCGCTGACGGTATCCTTGAGATTGTCGACCACGTAAGTGTCATTGCCGGCGCCACCGACCAGCGTATCGACACCACTGCCACCGTTCAGGATGTTGTTGCCGCCATTACCGGTCAGTACATTGTTCAGGTAATTGCCGCCGCCATTGATATGGGCAGTGCCGGTCAGCGTGAGCTTTTCCAGGTTTGCACCCAGATTCCAGCTCACCGAGGAAAGCACAGTATCGGTTTCACTGGCCTGGGTGCTGGTTTCGCTGACGATATCCTTGAGATTATCGACCACATAAGTGTCATTGCCCGCGCCACCGATCAGCGTATCGACACCACTGCCGCCGTTCAGGATGTTGTTGGCGCCATTGCCTGTCAGCACATTGTTGAGGTAGTTTCCGCCGCCGTTGACCTGGGCAGCGCCGGTCAGTGTAAGGTTTTCCAGGTTTGCACCCAGATTCCAGCTCACCGAGGAGAGGACGCTGTCAACTTCACTGGCCACAGTGCTGGTTTCGCTGACGACATCCTTGAGATTGTCAATGACGTACGTGTCGTTGCCCGCGCCACCGATCATCGTATCGGCACCGCTCCCGCCGTTCAGGATATTGTTGGCGCCATTACCGGTCAGCACGTTGTTCAGGTAGTTGCCACCGGCATTGATCTGGCTGCCGCCGAACAGCGTGAGTCTTTCCAGATTGGCTCCCAGGTTCCAGCTCACCGAGGCGAGCACAGTGTCGATTTCACTGGCCTGGGTGCTGGTTTCGCTGACCACGTCCTGGAGGTTGTCCACCACATAGGTGTCGTTACCAGCCCCACCCGTCATGGTGTCCTTGCCAGCCAGCCCATTCAGTAGATTACCCAACGCGTTGCCAATCAAGGTGTCGTCATTGGCCGAGCCGACTGCGTTCTCGATTTTAGCGCCGTAAGCAATCGCCAAACCTTCGTTGAAGGCAGCCTGGGTGCTGAGGTCCGTGAAAGCCTGGCCAATTTTACTGAACTGACCTTCGTTCAAGTTGATGCGTACTGACCCGCTTTGATTGCTTGCATCGATGGTGTCAACGCCGCCAGCATCCCAGATCGTCTCGAAAATCGATTGATCGGCAGTCCAGCTATAGGTGTTATTGCCGGTTTGCCATTGCATATTGGCGCCGTAGAGACGCTGGATAGCCGCAATGTCCAGCAACATCGGCGTGGTCGGCTCGTAGGAGTACGCCGTGTTGTAGCTCATGATCGTGTTGCTGACATCATCGAGCTGGGAAGCAAGTACCGTGGAGTTCGACAGGCCTGGCGAAAACGGATGTTTGAGGCCGAGTGCATGACCGATTTCGTGCATGAAGACCAAATAGTCGTAGGTACCTTTGACGGGACTGGGATCATTCGTTATCGGACCGAGCCAGACATCACCGCCACTGGGGGTATTGGCGGGAAAATAGCCCCAGGCCGCAGTGTCCGAGTCCATGCCCGCGTAACCGCCGAAGCGCAAGTCACCAACATTGGCAAGGGACTCGCCGACTTCCGTGAACTTGACGTTGGCGACCGACGCCCACTTGTCCAGCGCACTCCTGATGCCGGTTTGCTGCGCTGCCGTCAGAACGTAGCCGGCTTCATACTCATCGAAATCACTGTAGGAACTTGCGAAATAAGAGGTCTCGGTCATGAAACTGTAAGTCAAGGACGTAACAGGCGTACCGGCGCTCAACCCAGTGCTCGTCCAATATGTGCCGAAAAGCAAGCTATCGATTTGCGCGTTACCGGTCAACGTTACCGATGATGAAGATGAGTATCCGAGCGGACTAGGCATTTGAAGCTTCCTGTAAGCAATTTGCGGTCTTCCCGATGCGACCGCTACAAAAAAGGGTTATTGTGCATCAGAAACAGCGGCCTTGATATCATTTAGCCACTTATTTCAATGTGAACGTTGTCAATGGGGTGTCACAAGCCATTCATTGACCTTACGAATATCCCCATCCCCCAACCTTCCGCTCCAGCGATGCAGTACGAGCATGCTTGTCACGAACCGGTACTGGGACTGATAAAAATCACGCCTTGCGCGAAACTCTTCCTTGATACTGTCCAGCACATCGACGGCATTCTTGACGCCATAGCCGAAGGCTTTCTCCGTCGCCAATCGTGATTTTTCAGCGGACTCCAGCGCGTGACGTGTCGCCTTGATCCGGCTGAGTTCGGCCGTCATGCCCAGATAAGCGGTGCGGGTTTCCTTGACCACTTGACGCCGCAAGGCTTCCAACTCCTGCTGGGCTACCTCCTTGTCGCTTTCGGAACTCGAAACCCGGGCGCTGGTGGAACCGCCACTGTAGAGCGGCACTTGCAAATCGAGGGAAGCGACGAGGTTGTCCGAGCGAGGCGTCAGCGCGCCTTCGTAACCGATGTCACTGCGTTGCGCCGTCAGGTTCAGGCCCAGCCGGGGCAGATGGCCGGCCTTCGCTTCACCGATCGCGGCGTCGGCGGCGCGGATACTGTGCTCACGGGCATGCAACGCCGGGTTGCTGTCGAGTGCCGTTTGCACCCAATAGTCCGGCGCTTGTGCCGGCAGGGTGAAAGCCGGGCTGTCGCCGATGCGTTTGAAGGGTTCCTGGACGTCGCGCCCTACCAGCTCGGAAATGGCTTCACGGCTGACCTGGACCTTGTTACTGGCTTCAATCTCGTCAGCCTTCAGCGCGTCCACGCGTGCTTCAAGGTCCAGGGTATCGGTCACCATCGCCATCTGGCGGGCATACAGCGCATTGATCCGCTTGAGATTACGCTCGGTCGCAGCCAGCTCGCTGCGTACCAGTGACAGTTCATCTTCGGCAGCGAGCACGGCGAAGTAGCGCTCGGACAGGTCAATGCTGGCCTGTACTTGGGTATCGTCGGACTCGTATTGACCTTTCTGGGTCAGTTCCACGTACTTTTGGTAGCTGCGCCAGACCTGCGGGTCGTAGATCACCTGGCTGAGCACCATGGCCATGCGCTTGCCGTTGTATTGGATGCGGCCCAGGTCATCCTCCCGTCGACTGCGGTTGACACTGCCGGAGGCGCTGAGCTGCGGCAGCAATCGGCCCAGGGCGGCCCTTTCGTTGCCCTCACCGCTACGGGTCATGGCCTGGGCCCGCAGGATGCGCGGGTCGGCCCCTTGCGCCTCCTGATGCAGTTGCCACAGATCGACATAGGGAAGCGCAGAATCGTTGTCAGCCAGGGCACCCAACGGCAGAAGCAGCAGACACACCGCGATCAGGGATTTCATGTCAATCCTCGATCAACGAACGGGCGAATGCGTTGCTGGCAGGCTGCATCAGATACTGCAACAGGGTCCGTTCGCCCGTATTGATCAAGACTTCGACCGGCATGCCGGGCACCAGTGCAAGATTGCCCAAGGCTTGGCGCCCGCTGTCGGTGAGGGCCACGCGGGCCAGGTAGTAGGCCGTGCCGGTGTCTTTGTTGGTCAGGCGGTCGGCGGATATCTGCACCAATTGCCCTTCGATGACAGGTGTGGTGCTGCTCTTGAATGCACTGAAGCGCATCTTCGCCGGCTTGCCCAGTGCAACGCGATCGATGTCCATCGGCGAGACTTGCGCCTCGACGATCAATTCCTCGTTGGCCGGCACGATATCCAGCAGCGCGGTGCCCGGACTGACCACGGCGCCCAGGGTATGCACGGTCATGCCCATGACCATGCCCGACTCGGGTGCGACGATATCGGTGCGCTGGTCGCGGTCCTGCAAGGTGGCCAGACGTTCGCGCAGCTCGTAGACCTTGGTCCGCGCATCGCCCAACAGACCCGCGACTTCACTGGCGAACGCCTTTTTGAGCTGCAGGATCTTCAACTTCGCTTCGTCGACATGGACCCGTGCCTGTGCGATCTCCGATTGGCTTTCGGCAATTTCGGTCCGCAGCCGCGCAAGACTGCGCTCCTGCTCCCGCAGGCGCTGCTTGTCTACGTAGCCTTCGGCAAGCAGTGCCCGCAAATCGACAATTTCTTCTTCATAGGACGCTGCCAGGGTCTGCTTGCTGGCGATGATCGCCTTGAACCCGCGGATCTGTTCTTCGATTTGCCCGATGGTCGTCTCTTGCAGGCCGATTTCGCCCAGCAGCGAAGTCCGTCGGGTCTGGAAAATCCGGGCCTCGCTGTCACGTGCTTCACGTACGCGCGGATCGTTGGGGTCCAGGGTCGGCACGGCCAGCGGCTCGGGCGCCAGGTCCCGTTCAGCCTCAAGCCGGGCCTGCAGTTCGAGCGCGGCGATCAGTTGGCTGCGCATGGCCTCCATTTCCGACCGTGCCTGGGTGTTATCGAGCACCAGCAGCACATCACCGGCCTTGACCTTGTCGCCATCATGCACGCGCAGTTCGCGCACGATGCCGCCTTCAAGATGCTGCACGGTCTTGCGATAGCTTTTAACCGTGACCACGCCCGGGGCCAGTGCCGCGCTGTCGAGCGGCGCCAGCGCTGCCCAACCGCCGAACAGGCCAAAGGTGACCAGCAGCATAAGATAGCCGACGCGCCGAGTCGGTTTGTCATCGATGGGTAATCCGGACATGTCGACAGAGGGGTGCAGATTATTTTGCATAAAGAGACTCGTCCGCCGCCTTCGGTTGAATCGCCGCAGCCTGATGAGGCGCGGGCGAGGCACTCTGCAATCGTGCCAAGACCAGGTCGCGCGGCCCGAACAGACTCAACTCGCCATGATTGAGCACCAACAGCTTATCCACCTGCGCCAATACCCCGGACCGATGGGTGATGACAAACACCGTGGCCCGGCTCTGCCTGAGTTTCTGCAACGCCTGGGCGAGCATTTTTTCTCCGGCATCATCCAGGTTGGAGTTGGGCTCATCGAGCACCACCAGACGCGGTTCGCCGTACAGGGCGCGAGCCAGGCCGATACGTTGCCGCTGGCCGCCGGACAATCCGCCGCCATTGGCGCCGATCACGGTGTCGTAGCCATCGGGCAGTTGCAGCACCAGCTCATGGACACCCGCCATGCGCGCAGCGGCCACCACTGCTGGCGCATTGACCGGGCCGAAGCGTGAAATATTCTGACTGATGGTGCCTTCGAAGAGCTCGATATCCTGGGGCAGATAACCGATGTACTGACCCAGTTCGTCCCGGCGCCACTGGCTGATGTCCGCCCCGTCCAGGCGCACGGTGCCGGCCAGGCCAGGCCAGATTCCCAACAGTGCCCTGGCCAGGGTGGACTTGCCGGCGCCGCTGGAACCGATGATGCCAACCACCTCCCCGGCAGCTACCTGGAAGCCCACGCCACGAATGATCGGTTTGCGGCTGTCCGGCGCCCCCACCGACAACCCCTCGACGCGAATCGCCCCTTCAGGTGCCGGCAACGACATGCGCTCAGGCTCTGCGGCGACCTTCGTCAGCAGCTCGCGCAACCGCGCATATTGCGAGCGTGCCCCCAGGAAGCCTTTCCACACACCGATCAACTGATCGATGGGCGCCAGCGCCCGCCCCAGCAAAATGGAGCCAGCAATCATCAACCCTGGCGAAATCTCATGAGTGATCGTCAGATAGGCGCCCAGGCCCAGCACCAAGGACTGGACGATCTGGCGGAACGTCCTGGATACCGCGGAAATAGTCGCCGCACGGTCACTGGCCAGGCTCTGCAGGGTCAGGACCTGATGAATACGCCCGCTCCAGTGCTGGCGCAGGCTCGCAAGCATGCCCATGGATTCGACCACTTCGGCATTGCGCAAGCTCTTGTTGATGAAGGTCGTGGCGGCCATCTGTTCCCGGTTGGCCGCCTGCAATGGTCCACGCGTCAGCTTCTCGTTGGCAAAGGCCAGCGCCCCCAGCAACAACGCGCTCAAGACCCCTATCCACCCGTACCAGGGATGGAAGATGAACATGACCGCCAGGTAGATCGGAATCCAAGGCGCATCGAAGAACGCGAACAGGCCGTTTCCGGTCAGAAACTGCCTCAAGCTCCCCAGATCGCTCAACGGCTGGCCCGAAGCATTCATGCCGCTGCTGTAGAGGGCCTGCTTGAAACTGGCGTCGAACAGTCGCTGGCCCAATAGCGTATCCAGACGCGTACTGATCCGCACCATGATCCGTGAACGCACCCACTCCAGCCCGCCCATCGTGGTCATCAACAGCAGCATGATCAGCGTCAGCATCGACAACGTCGACAGGCTGGCGCTGCCGACGGCACGGTCATACACCTGGAGCATGTAGAAGGACGGAACCAGCATCAGCAGGTTGACGAAAAAGCTGAAGAAACCAACGGAAAGAAAACTGCCTTTGCACAAGGCAAGGGCGCTTTCCAGCTCGGTTTTGGGGTGGGCTGACATGGTTCATTTACCTGAGGCTGGCTGTAGGCAACCTGAAATCGTGAGGTGCTGCAGCAGGAACGGGCACCGTTGGAGTGACCGTGCGATACGGTTTATCGTCGGCTGTATCGGCAGGGCTGGACGGTTCTGAAGGGAAGGATGAACAATTGTGGTGCGGTTGGAAGAACAGCCAAACGCCCCTTTTTCACGCTGCCTGGCTGACACCGAAGCACTTGACCCCGGTGAGGTTAACACTGATCCAAAACACCCTAATAGGATTGCTCTGAACAAATCCATACAAATTCAAACTATCGATTTCTCCGGCCGGATCCGGACTACCCCATCTCTGCAACCACGGCACGTAATACCTGAACCCATAATAAAGACCCGTCGCATCCCGCTCCTTGCCCGAATACCGCCCCGTCTTGTAACCCGCTTCAACTTCACTTCGCCCGGCAAACCAGGCCGTACTGCCATACGGGTGATAACTTTCCTGGCTGATCACACCCGCGTCGCTATCCAGTTCCAGACAACTGGACCCCAGGTGATCGGTCAGGCTGTAGCGATACTGGTCGTTGGCGATCCCGGCTGGAGGCGCTGTTTCCCAGTGCAATATTTGCATGGCGCTGCGTCCGGCCTGGACACGGATCACATGCAGCACTTCGCCGGAAGCCTCGCGGGAGGTTGGCGGGTGTTGAAGCATCCCCTGCGCTCAATACCCAAAGCCTGGGATCCCACTGCGCAACCAAACGCGCCATTGCATCATAGGCACTGCGGTTGACCCGCTCTTCGGCTTCTGTCGTCTCGACAGAGCGACAAAAGTCGACCCGGCGGATATCCAGCCCCGAGGGTCGACGACCGTCAAGACCGGCGTGTGCTGATGAATGTCGCTATTCACCTGCGGTGCTCTTTTTTCCTGGCTCGCCTCTGCACTTCTCGGTACAGGACAGCCAGACAGGCATTGGGCGAGACGATGGCATTTCCTCGGACACAGGCGGCTGGGGACCTTGGTCATTGTCGGTCTCCTGATGACGCTGCCTGACTTGCCGAGGACTCTTCCAACGTATCGTTCTCATCCTCGGCAATGCTGTACCACCCCAGGTAACGCTGGCGCCGCCAATACCCCATCGCCGTGACCGTCAGGGTCGGGCGCCCAAGAGGATCGTAGAACTGCCGGTCGCAATGACCGAAGCGGCGGAACGATTCGTCGTTGATGTAGCGATGGCCATCGGCGAAGTACGGCCTATAGACGCGCACGGCCAGGCCCTTGTTGTTGTATTCGACCCGCTCGCTGACCCGCCAGCGCTCAGCCGCTGGCGCGGTCACCGGTTGGTCGCCCTCCAGCACCAGGCTGCCGTCGTCGGCGATCTGGTAGGCGATGCCTGGCTCGACCTTCTGCTTGGTCTGCAATGCCCGGCCGAAACCGTCCCAGCACTGCACCACAATGCGGATCTTTCGCTCGGGGTTATCGGGTGGTTCCGGATAGCGGTCGGCTTGCAGGACCACTGCATGTACCGGTTCACGACGCAGCATCCAGCTGAAGGCATCGCGAAAGCACGCGCTGGCCGCGCCCTGCAACGCAGCATCCGGGTCGGCAATGGCTTGATCAGGCAAACGGACTACGGGTTGATAGTCATCCAGTGGCTCGAAACCCACCTCCACACCACGCTCGGTGCCATGGAAGCTGCTGGCTAATAGTTCGCCGAAGCCATCAAAACGGGCCTCCTGGACATTCTGATTCGGGTCGACGATGCGACGAGGCAACACGAACCGGTAGTCCACGTCGGTGACATGGGTGCTGCAATCGTCAGCGGTGGTGATGGCCATCGGTAGGCAATAGTAGGGATCGAAGACGATGTCTGTCGCACCCTGGCGTTCGGTAACACGGGTACGAATCACCCGGTAGAAACCGTCCAGGCCGGCGTAGGTCATGAATCCCTTGCGGGTCGACCACAGTATCCTGTCCGGTTCCTCGGGCAAGAGTGCCTGCATGGGCCGATAACCGAGTCCGGTCAGCTTGTCGGCCAGCTCCTCGGGATCGAGCACGGATTCGTAAGCCCGCAGCGCAGCTTCATCCAGCTCGGCAGACTCCAGGTAATCAGGGAGCGCTTCGAAGCTGGCTTGCCCCACCGGCAAGGTCTGGCCTGTCTGCTGATAACGCTGCACGGACAATTGTGCCAGTACCCGCCTGAAGTCATCCCTGGGCGGCGCATTAAGGCGATCGAACATCGCCTCGAAGGAGATATCTTCGGGTCCCAACATGGTCTTGGACAGTACCAACGCGTTGTCCCGGGACAGGTACGGCAAACCCAGGCGACAGCCCTGCGGATCATCGAGGTGAATAAACCGGGCCCGATGCTCACTCAGGTAGTAGTAACCCTGGGCGTCATCATGGGCGGCTCGCCACCAGGTCCGCTCGTGGGGTTCGCTGAACGGCGGTTCATCGTTGACCGACTTGCGCCGGGCATAATCGACCGTCACTTCGTGGGTCAGCCCGCCATAACGGTCCCACGCCAGGCTGATACGGTGATGACACAGGGGGTCGTCGGGCTGACGCTCATAAGTACAGAGGACGGATTCCAACTCCAGCGGCTGCATCCTGCAATAAGGCTGGTACTCCTCTCTTCCTTGCCACAGGCGTACGGCATAACGATGCTGCTGTATGGAATAGGGGCTTGTGTGCAGAGGATCGCTGGCGTCCGGGCCGAAGACCTCGACACGCAGCGGCAGGCCAGCCAGGGCGTAAGCCATGTCATGCCGTGTCATCTCGTCCGGCTGGCTGATAATGACATCGGGTGCGTCGCCTTGCGGCGCCAGCAACAACGCCGCCCCCAGGGCCGGAGCTGCACTGTCCGAACGATCATAGTCCGGGCCCGAAAGGTCCGGCAGACGGCCGGTGTGGAACCAGATCTTGCGCAGCACAGGCGCGGTAAAGCCGGTGCGCTGCCGTTCATCGCCGGTCACTTCGCTATCGGTCTGCTGCACCAGCCCGAAGCCGCGGAACTCACGCTCCTGACCGTCGTAGAACCCCTGGCGATACTCGAAGCGCTGGGTCAGTCGATTGCCTGTGATCTCATCAAGCTGGACCTGCTCGACAGCCACCGGCATCGGAAATGGCACATAACTGGTGGGCTCCATACCAGCCGCCATCAACACCTGCTTTTCATCCAGCCACTCCTGGGCCGAACTGCGGTAAGTCACCTGGCCCATTGCGCCCATGTTGTTATTGGTCTGCTGCAGCAGATACGGCTTGGCCTGGACAAAATCGCAGCGCCAATGCTGCGGCTTCATATGCGGGACGGTCAGTACCAGGCTGGAACAGCCAAGCCCTTGAAGATCGGCGACGCTGACCTGGCACAAGCGGTCATAGCGCACGCCCGCAGGCCAGGGCAGGATTCGCGGCGAGCTCTCGAAGCCCATGCCGGCGCGATTCATGAAGATCTCGGCATGCTCGCTGGTCAAGTAGATCAAGTCCGCCGCGCCGGAGCCATCCAGGTCCGCCAGCAACACTCGCGCAGCCTCGAAGGACGCCTCGGCATAAGGCAGGCTTGCAAGGCGAAATCCCGGATCGAATCGGCCATGACCACGATTGGGCCAGCAGACGATCTCGTTGTGGCGAATGCGCACCAGGTGCTGCTGACCGCTGCCCAACACATCGCTGAAGGCCACCAGTTCGGTCTGCGCCTGACTCAGCAGGGGAAGACGATCGTTGGGAGCGGACTCGATGTGGTGCGGCGCTTCCCGCCCCGTGGCGAACCCCGTCTGCCGGCGACTGGCATACAAACGCACGCTACGTGGGCCGATCAGTGCCAGGTCAGAAAGGCCGCTCCCCATCAGGTCGGCCAGTTGACTTTGCGGGTGGAAAAACTCACGGGGGAACGCCTCGAAAGTGATGAACTTCGACCAACTGCGGTCCGGGTTCAGGGTAAAGAAACCGCTGACCGCGGGTTGTGCCATGACCCAATCCAGGCGGCCGTCGCCGGTGAGGTCCATCAAGGACTGGCGCACCGCTTTACGACTGTCCATCACCGGGATGCCTTCCAGCCGGCGCCATGAATCGTAGCCCACGTCATCGGCGCTTTTCGCAGGCTCGCCGCGTAGCGGTTCGCGGTAGTACCAGGCCTTGTCACTGCGATACAGCACGCCTGGAATGCCTTCGCCATAGAGATCGACGAGCTGGTATTGCTGTCCGTCATTCAAGCCGGGCATGGCCTCGAACGCGTCATAACGACTGTCGTCGTGGGAGAACGGCGAATAGCTGAACTCAACCGGCGGGCGGGACTCGAGGCGCCCCTGTTCATCCAGCCCCTGGAGGTGTGCAGCAGCCAGCAGGTTGTAGCCCAGTGCCGTGGCCTGGTATTCGAACAGCAAACGTTGGACCAGCAACGGTTCGCTGCCCAACGGCTCGAAGCGATGGAACATCAGGACCTGCCGACAAAGACGCAGGTTGCCCAACAGGAAACCATAGCCATAGGTCGCGAAAGGATCGCTGCGTACCGGCCATACGCCGCTCGCCTCATAGGCTGGAATAGTGTCGAGCGCCGTGCTGCGCTCGCCGTAATCAAAGATCAGATCGAAGTGCCATTGCGCCTGTTCCAACTGATCGGGCGCCCAATGGTAAAGATGCTCGAAAGCCTCGGCATTGCCATAGCGCACGCGACACAGATAGCACTGCGCCCGAAAATCCCGCGGTGTGTCTTCGGGCATTCCGGCGTGATCTTCACCGGCGTATTCGTAGAGGATATGTTCGCCGTGGGCGTTCAGGCTTTCCTCCAGCAGCCACTCGCCGACACGCAGGTGGTCCTCCAGGTCGGTGCTGCGCGAAGAACTGTTGATACCGTACAGATGCAGGCTGCCATCGGCCCCGTGGATAAGCCAGAATCCTGGAAAATCATCCACCGATCGCCAATGCTCGATGCGCTCGAACGAGCCCTCGATGCGGGGAAAGTAACGCGCCACCTGATAGTCGGTTCCAAGGTCCAGGCCACGGTAACTGCGCACCGGTGTCCGGATGATGTCGCCGGCATCGTCGCGCTCTGCCAACCAGACAGTGCCATCAGGTCCGAGCATCACATCGTCGTCGGTGTAATCCGGTACCCCTTTGCTGGTTCGCCGCGCCACGCAACCCAACGACAACACCCAGCCGAGTCCGAACAGGCTGTTGCCTACGCTGCTGCCATAGCTGAGCGTCAAAGGAGGAGCGAAACCCCGTCCGGGAGAGATGGGTAACGGCAGGTCAAAGGACGCCTTGCCGCTGGGACCGACATCCCTCCAGCCTTTGCCGATGCTCTGGATCGCACCGCCCCCCTTGGGCAATGAAGGAGGCGTCACGCTGACACTTTCCGGTTGGTCCATCGCCTGGCTCCGAGCGGATCTGCTGGGAGCAATGTGGGCGTAATCCGCCAGGGCATCTACTGTCAGCTTTCACAGTTTTTTAGTGCTTAACGAAATAAAATCAAAGTGAGCTCAACTCATTTCTCTCCCGAATGGATAGGCCGATACGTCGGCGTCCCTCAAAATTCCGTGTCGCCCACCGGCACCTTCAACCCATCCAGCCACCACGCGGCGAAGCTGAACACATCGGGGGCCTTGAGGATCGTGAAGTGATTGCCCTGCCCGTGCCACACCGTCAGGTTGGCGACCAGGCGGCGCCAGCCTTCGATCGTCGCCGCCTGCTCGCGCTGGTTACCCGACTCATCCAGCGCCGGATCATCCACCACTGCCAGCCGTACGGGTCCGGCGTAGGCTTGTTGCGGTTGATAGGGGGTGCGCAACGCTACGGCAAAGGTCCGTACCGGCCCGTGCATCGCTTGGGGTGAGGATCGTTCGGACAACACCCCGGCACGTACCATTCCGTCGTGCAGCAGACGCAGTTGCGTGACATCGTCTGCCTCAGCGAAGGCCAGCGGGTCAATGCCCAGAGACTTGCCACAGGACAGTTGCAGCGCGTCGATCAGCCTTTGCAACGCAGCGGTGGCGGTATAGGCCTTTCCTGCCAGGCCATCGTCGCCGGGCACCTCGCTGTCAATCAGAGTCAGGGAGGCGACCTCTCGTCCGCCGGAGTGCAGCCGGGCCGCCATGGCGTACGCCACCCAACCTCCAAACGAATGCCCGATCAAATGGACAGGGCCCGCCGGGTACAGTTGCTCGATGGCGCGGACATAACACGCCGCAGCCGCTTCCACCCGGCTATGGGGCACCGCCATGTCGTCGAGGCCACGGGGCTGCAGGCCAAAGATCGGCCATTCGGGCCCCAGGGCCTCGGTCAGATGAATGAACCCCGTGGCGCCGTCACCCGCCCCGGGCACGCAGAAAATCGGCGTATGCCCGAGGTGTCCGCTCTGGATGGTCAAGAGTGGTTGATACACCTGGGGTGGCGGGGGCGCCGCCTCTTGTAATGCCTGGTAGATGGCATGGCCCAGATGCTGAATATGAGGGGACTTCATCATGCTCTGGTGATCGCCCGGTACGTCTATGCAACGCACCCGGTCCGACGACAACTCCTCGACCCAACCCAGCGACGGGCTCAACTGCGCCATCTCGGCGCGGCGCTCCTGAGCACGGAACAGATGCACGGGTTGGTGAATCGGATTGATCCGGTAATGGGTCAATGCATGCCCGTGGGCGACCTCGCGGTCCAGGTAATGCCAGATGTCGGCAGACGTCGCTGCGGCCAACTCGGGTTCCAGCAACTGCTGTTCGCGGCAGCGCTTGAGCAGATCCTCGAAATCCATTCGCGCCATCTCGGCCTCGAGACGCGCCAAATGGGCCAACTCCGCCTGTTCGCCTGCACCCTGCGTCGTCCAGTGGGCCCTGCAGTGCAACAGCAACTGGCGCTGATGGACTTGTTCGTCACGCCAATATGCCGGGGGCTGGCCCGCCAGACGCGGCACATAGCTGTCGATCAGTCCGACAAACGCGACGGTTTCATCCATTCCCAGCAACTGCTGGGCGACTTCATAAGCCAGCACGCCACCGAACGACCAGCCTGCCAGGCGATAAGGTCCATGAGGTTGTACCGTTCGGATAAGGCCTACCAACCGCGCGGCCAGGCACTCCATGGTGCGCAGCAAAGGTTGACCCGATTTGATGCCGGGCAAGCCGTAGATCGGGAACTCACCACCGATGTGCATGCTCAGGGCCGGGAAATACAGGTCCCTGCCGCTGAACTCATGCACCAGGAACAACGGTGTACCCCGCCCTGAGGCGCGCACGGTGATCAATCCGTCCGTCTGCTCAACGGCGCCACTGCGCCGGCTCAGCAACTCGCAGACGGACTCGACGCTGGCATGTTGGAAGAGCTCGGCCAGAGAAATGTCCAGATCCTCACTGCGCATCAGGTTGACCAGTCGGACCGCCAGCAGGGAATGCCCGCCCAGCTCGAAGAAGTTGTCATGGCGCCCTACCCGTTCCAGCTGCAGCACCTCGGCCCACAGTCCGGCAACGCTGGCCTCCAGTGCATTAGCCGGGGCCTGATAGGCCTGGCTGGGCGAGGCTTCCCACGTGGGGTCGGGCAGCGCCCGGCGATCCACCTTGCCATTGTTGTTCAACGGCATCGCGTCCAGCCGCACCCACGCCGAAGGCACCATGTAGTCCGGCAGCCGCGCTTGCAGATAGGAGCGCAGCGCCGCACTGTCCAGTGTCTCGTCATGCACGGTGAAATAGGCCACCAGACGCATCGATGCCTGCGCTTCTTGCCGTGCCACGACCACGGCCTCCTTGATCCCTTCACAGCCGAGGAGACGGTGTTCGATTTCACCCAGTTCAATGCGAAAACCACGGATTTTCACCTGATCGTCATTACGCCCCAGGCATTCAAGCTGTCCCGACGCAAGCCAGCGCACCAGGTCGCCCGTGCGGTACATCTTCGCCGCGGGTGCAGCACTGAACGGGTCGTCGAGGAATTTTTCGGCTGTGAGCTCCGGCCGGTTCAGATACCCCAACGCCACCCCCAGGCCGCCGATGTACAGCTCGCCGGTCACGCCGGTCGGTACCGGTTGCAGGTGCGCATCGAGTACATAGACCCGGGTGTTACCGATGGGTCTGCCAATCGGCACGCTGTCGGCGTACTCCGCCACGTTGCGCACTTCGAAGGTAGCGGCATAGGTGGTGGTTTCGGTCGGGCCGTAGCAATGCACCAGACGCAATGCGGGCGCCTCGGCCAACAATCGGCGGAAAGCCGCCGGGTCACTGCGCTCGCCACCACATAGCAGGATGCGCAAGCCCTTGAGCGCTTGCGGGATCAATTGTACGTACTGGTTGAACAGAGCGGTGGTCACGAACAGGATCGTCGCTCCGCTTCGACTCAACTCATCGCCGAAAGCGACCGGGTCGAGCAATGTCTCATGGTCGATGACGACCACCTGGCCGCCATTGAGCAACGGCCCCCAAACGTCCATGGTACTGGCATCGAACGCGGGGTTAGAGGCGAATGCCACGCGATCCCTGGCATTGAAATCGGCGTAGCCGTTATTCAGCAC
The DNA here is from genome assembly GCF_021271205.1 of Pseudomonas uvaldensis. Lineage (GTDB taxonomy): Bacteria > Pseudomonadota > Gammaproteobacteria > Pseudomonadales > Pseudomonadaceae > Aquipseudomonas > Aquipseudomonas uvaldensis. The sequence goes on along the minus strand of NZ_JAIWKS010000002.1, from coordinate 169,751 downwards.
CAATCGGCCGACGGCCCGGTGCGGCACTACCACGCCCTTGGGGACGCCGGTGGAACCGGAGGTGTACATGATGTACACCGGTGACTCGGAGAACTGCAGCAACTGCGGGTCATGTGCCGGTTGATCTTCAAGGACCAGGGTGTCGAGGTCGATCCGCGGCACCGTATCGGATGCCGCCTCGCTGCGACGAGAGAGTAACGCCACCGCACGGCAGTCCTGCAGCATGAACGCTAGCCGTTCGGACGGAGCATTGATATCCAGCGGCACATAGGCCGCCGCACACTTGCTCACCGCCAGCTGCGCGATCAGTAGGTCCAGGGAGCGTGGCAGCAGGATCGCCACATGATCGCCAGGCTGCACGCCGTGTCCGATCAGATAGTGAGCCAGCCGATTGGCCCGGGCGTTCAGTTCGCCGTAGCTCAGCGACTGCGTCCCGTGCGCCGCCGCCACGACCTGGGGATGATCCGCCGCACGCAGTTCGAACAAACGGTGCACCGTCAGGGCTTGCGGGTATTCATGATCGGTGGCGTTGAACCCGACCAGCAGTGTGTGCCGCTCCTGGTCGTCCAGCAGCGGCACCTGTTCCAGCGCCGCCTGATCGTTATCGACCATCGCCTGCAACAACCGCTCGAAGTAACCAACGTACCGCCGCACCGTCGATTCATCGAACAGCGCCGTGGCGTACTCCAGCGAACCGCCAATGCCACCCTGCCCTTCACTGAGTGTCAGTGTCAGGTCGAACTTGGCGAAGTGGCTCGGCTGTGCCACGGGCTCCAGCGTCAGGTCCCCCAGAGCCAGGGCCGGGCCATCGCTGCTGCGCCAGTTAAGCATGGTCTGAAACAATGGGCTGTGAGCCAGGCTGCGCACCGGCCGGGTGATTTCCACGACTTGCTCGAACGGCAAGTCTTGATGGGCCTGGGCCTCCAGGATGCGCGCCTTGACCCGCGCCAGGAATGCCCCGACGTCCTGCCCTGCGGACGTTTCGATACGCAGCGCCAGGGTATTCACGAACAATCCGATCAACCCTTCGACTTCGGCCCGGGTGCGGTTGGCCACCGGCGAACCGATCACCACTTCGCTCTGCCCCGACAGCCGAGCAAGCAACAACGCCCAGGCACTCAGCATCACCATGTACAAGGTCACGCCATGCCGTTGGCACAACACCTTGAGCCCGGCACTGAGGCGCTCAGGCAGCCAGACCTCGACGGTACTGCCGGCGTAGTCCATTTGCGCAGGTCGTGGACGATCGGTCGGCAGCATCAGCAGGGCCGGTGCGCCATCCAACGCCTGTTGCCAATACGCGCTCTGCTGACGCAAGACTTCACCGCTCAACCAGCGTCGCTGCCACACGGCGTAGTCGGTGTACTGCAACGTCAAGGGTGGCAGCGGATCGGCTTCGCCACGGCTGAAAGCCTGATACAACGCCATCAGCTCGCGAGTCAGTACGCCCATTGACCAGCCGTCAGCGATGATGTGATGCAGGGTCAGCAACAGCACATGATGGTCATCGGCCATGCGTACCAGACGCCCACGGATCAGCGGATCGTCCTGCAAGTCGAAAGGAATCGACGCCTCGCCCTGGACCAGGGCCTGCAAGGTTTCATCGGCCTGCGGATGACCACGCAGGTCTTCAACCCGCAACAGCAGCCCCGCCTCGACCGGCGCGATCAGCACCAGCGCCTCGTCGTTGAGACGGGTGAAGCGGCTGCGCAGGGTGTCATGACGCGCGACGATCCGCGCCAGCGCCCGTTGCAGGGCATCGTCATCGAGCCGACCGCGCAAGCGCAGGCCGATGGGGATGTTGTACGCGGTGTTGGCGCCCTCCATCTGCGCCAGGAACCACAGGCGTTGCTGGGCAAACGACAACGGCAACGATGCCTCACCTGACACTGGGACAATGGTCGGTTGCGAGCTCCGCGCGGCATCGGCCAGCACCTGCGCAACCGCACCAAGCTGCGGGTTGGCAAACAGCTCGCCCAAGGCCAGCTCGACGCCCAGCCGCTGCCGGACCTGAGACACCATGCGCATCGCCAGCAGCGAGTGCCCGCCCAGTTCGAAGAAATGATCCTGACGCCCGACCCGTTCAACTTGCAGCAACTCGCTCCAGATCTGCGCCAGGCAGGTTTCCAACTCGCCCTCGGGCGCCACGTATTGGCGGGTGAAGAACGCGGTAATATCGGGTTTGGGCAAGGCCTTGCGGTCAACCTTGCCATTGGCGGTCAACGGCAGCGCGTCGAGTCTGACGAACGCCGTCGGTACCATGTATTCCGGCAAGCGGGTCTGCAATTGCGCACGCAACTCATCCACCGGTCGCACGTCGACTCGCGCCTGCTCGGTGAAGTAAGCCACCAGCCGTGGCTGTCCGGGTTGATCTTCACGGACCAGCAACACCGTTTCCCGGATGTCCGGTAGTTGATTGAGGCAGTTCTCGATCTCTCCGAGTTCGATGCGTACCCCCCGGATCTTGACCTGGTCGTCGTTACGCCCCAGATATTCCAGGCTACCGTCGGCGCGCCAGCGCGCCAGGTCGCCGGTGCGGTACATCCGCGGGTGCGGCGTCGTGTCGAACGGGTCCTGCAGAAAACGCTCGGCGGTCAGTTCCGGTCGATTCAGGTAACCCCGGGCAACACCGGCACCGCCGATGTAGAGCTCCCCCGGGACTCCGACGGGCACTGGGCGACGTTGTTCGTCCAGCACATAAACCCTGGCGTTGCTCACCGGCCTGCCGATGTGCAAGGCATCGCCCGCCTCGACCTTCCCTGAGGTGGCGACCACCGTGGCCTCGGTCGGACCATAGTTGTTGATCACATCGAATGACTGGTTGCGTGGGAACTGGCGCAAGCGGTCGCCACCGATCAATAACGTGCGCAAGGTCGGGTGCCCGAGGTTCTGGCTGAAGGCGTATTCGGCAATCGGCGTGGGCAGGAAACTCACGTCCAGTGGTTGCGCGCGCCACCAGTCAAGCAGCGCGTCGAGGTTCTCGTTGCCGTCCCGGGGCGGCGCCAGGTGCAAGGTCGCGCCGACGCACAGGGCCGGCCAGATCTCCCAGGCCATGGCGTCGAAGCCGAACCCGGCAAGGCATGAAGTGTGACGACCGGCACACAGATCGAACGCCTCGCAATGCCAGTCCAGCAGATTCGACAGCGTGCGGTGTTCGACCATCACGCCCTTGGGCAATCCGGTAGAGCCCGACGTGTAGATCACGTAAGCCAGGTGCTCGGGCGTCAAGTCGCCGACCTGAGGGTCGCAAGCCAGGCTGAGCGGCCAACTGCGTCGATCCAGATCGATCACCGGCACGGCCTGAGCCGGCAAGCGCTCACGCAAGTCAGGCTGGACCAGGATCGCCACCGGGGCGCTGTCACTGAGCAGATAACCCAGGCGCTCGGTCGGATGGGCCGGATCCACCGGCACATAAGCGGCGCCGGCCTTGAGGATCGCCAGCAACCCGATCAATGTATCGAGCCCACGGCGCGCGACAATCGCCACGCGATCATCGGGCCTCACGCCCAGAGCACGCAGATGATGGGCCAGTGCATTGGCGTGCAGATTCAGTTCGGCATAGGTCAGTTGCTCGCCCAGGAAAACCGCCGCCACGGCCTCGGGCCTCGCGGCCACCTGCGCCTCGAAGCGCTGATGGACCGTCAGCCCACGCGGGTAATCCGCCTGGGTGGCGTTGAAACCGACCAGCAGTTGATCCCGCTCGGTCTGCGACAGGACCGGCAGTTGATCGATCGGCGTATCCGGCGCCTGTTCCAGGGCCACGGACAGATGCTCCAGCGCACACTGCAGATAGGCGCAGATCCGCCGCGCCCCGACGTCGCCGCTCGCCAGCAGCGTCAGGCTGAAGGCCTCACCCAGGTCGTCGACGCTCATGGTCAGTGGATAGTTGGTGCGCTCTTCGGCCCGCAAGACCTCGATACCGTCCCAGGCCGCCAACGTTTCTGCATTCGTCGTGGAGGCACTGTGTCGATAATTGAGCAAGGCACTGAACAGCGGCGTTGGCGCCACCACACCGCTGCAGCGCTGGGCCAGGGCCAGCGGCGCATGCTCATGCCGCATCAGCGTGCTCAAACGGGAATGAGTCGCCATGACGGCCGCACGCACATCCCGCGCGCCCATATCCACCCGCAACGGTAGAGTGTTGATGAACAGGCCCAGCGCCCGATCCCCCGCTTCGGCACCTCGCATGCGGCCCATCAACACGGTGCCGAACACCACCTGCGACTGACCGGTCAGCACGCCCAACACCCGGGCCCAACCCAGGTGAAACAGGCTGGCGGCGCTGACACCAAGCTGCCGCGCCTGGGTCCGCAAGCGTTGGCTCAATGGCAGGCCGAGCGGCAGACTGAACTCTTCAATGCCCGTGCCATCGCCCTGCACGTCCTGCAAGCCAAACGGTAACGTCGGTTCTTCGATATCACCGAGCATGTCGCAAAAGAACGCTTCGTGCTCCACCTCGCCGATGCCCAACCGCGCCTGAGCGACATAGTTGCGAAATGGCACCGGGCGCCCCAACTGCGCACCGCGCCCCGACAGACAAGCCTGCATTTCCTGGCTGACCACTGCCAGTGCATTGTGATCGAGGGCCAGGTGATGGAACAGCAGGATCGCAACAATGCGCTGACCACTCTCGTCCCAGGCATGTACCAGATGTAACAGCGGTGCCCGGGTCACGTCGAGACGGAACCGCCGGGCGTCGAAGCGCTCATGCAACTGCGCGAGCGCATCGCCTGCGCCGACATCCAGGGCCACCCCCTCCAGAGGCAACTGCACCTTGCGCAGCACCACCTGCAACGGCGTATCCAGGCCTTCCCACAACACGGCGGTGCGCAGAATGTCGTGACGATCGATCACCGTCTGCAGGGCCTGAACAAACGCCTGGAAACGCTCGGCATCGGCAAATGCAAATTGTCCCTGGTTGACATAAGGATCGCCCTGCCCGGCGCTGATGTGATGGTAAAGAATGCCTTCCTGCAAGGGCGTCAAGGGATAGATGTCCTGTACATTGGCCGCGCCACCGGGGATGCCTGCGACCAGACGGTCCAGAGTGCCCTGGTCCAGCTCGGCCAGGGGCAGCATCGCCGGGATGATCCGCGTGGTACCGGGAACAATTCCGTTGACAGGCACGTTGGCACGTCCGGTCTCGACCCGTGCGTTTCGCGTCATGGCGGCAAAAGCAGCCAGGGTCGGCTGTTCGAACAAGGTGCTGACATCCGCCGCCAGCCCCTCCTGATGCAAGCGCCCGATCAGGCTGACGGCCAGCAGGGAGTGCCCGCCCAGCTCGAAGAAGTGATCGTGACGGCCGACACGTTCTACGTTGAGGGTCTCGGCCCACAACCGGGCCAGATTGATTTCGGTTTCACCGACAGGGGCTTCATAGCCGCGTGTGATGACCGATGTCAGATCCGGTGACGGCAATGCCTTGCGGTCGAGTTTGCCATTGGGGCTCAGCGGCAGCGCGTCGAGGCGCACGTAGGCCAGCGGCACCATGTGACCCGGCAGGTGTGCCAGCAGGTAGGTGCGCAGCGCCTCAAGGTCGATCGCCTGCCCTGGCAAACAGGGGGTGAACCAGGCCACCAGGCGCTTGTCCCCCGGCACGTCTTCACGGACCAGTACCACCGCCTCGTTCACCGTCTCGTGCTGGACAAGCCGGGCTTCGATCTCCCCCAGCTCGATGCGCAAGCCGCGGATCTTCACCTGATCGTCGTTACGCCCCAGGTATTGCAGGGTACCGTCCGGCAGCCAGCGGCCGATGTCGCCAGTCTTGTACAGGCGCGCATCGGCCCGCTCGCTGAACGGGTCGTCAATGAAGCGTTCGGCGCTCAGTTGCGGTAGGTTGAGGTAACCGCGCGCCACTCCGACACCGCCGATATGTATCTCGCCGGGCACGCCCAGCGGCAGCAACTGACCGTGGCTGTCCAGCACATGCAACTGCATGTTGCGGATTGGCCGGCCAATAGGAATCGATCGGTTCCGATAGGTGTCCAGGTCGTTGTCGACAGTGTGCCAGGCGACCACGTCACTGCACTCGGTCGGCCCATAGCTGTTGATGACCACCGGCCGTGGCAGCGGCAGCTTCTCCAGCATGGAGAGCTGGATCGGCTCGCCGCCCAGGACCACCCGCCTCAGGCAAGTCAGCGCGTCCTGCCGGTCGGCATCCACCAACGCATGGAAGGCGCTGGGGGACATGTTGAGGTGGGTGATACCCGCCTCGGCGATTTGCGCGACGATGGCACCGGGATCGAAGGGCTCTGCGGCAAGGTGTAACGAGGCACCGACCATCAATGGCGCGAGGATGTTTTTCTGAGTCAGGTCGAAGTTATAGGACGAGGCCAGCAACACCGCATCGCCGGCGTGGAAGCCCAGGTCATCGAGGTACCAGTCCAGCAGGTTTCGCAGACCGCGGTGCTCGACCATCACACCTTTGGGCCGTCCCGTGGAGCCGGAGGTGTAGATCACATAGGCCAGATGGGCCGGCGTCAGGTCTGCCACTGGCGGGTTGTGGGCCGGTTCGGTCTGCCAGACGCCGGCGTCCAGGTCGATCAATGGCACCGGCCCGTGGGACAGGAGTTCCCTGGTAGCGGCTTGCGTCAGCACCGCGATCGGTGCGCTGTTTTCCAACATGTAGGTCAGCCGGTCCTCCGGATAGGCGGGGTCCAACGGTACATACCCTCCGCCAGCCTTGAGCACTGCCAGCAGGCCGACCACCATGTCCGCGCTGCGCTCGACACAGATCGCCACCCGTGAGTCCGGCTGCACACCCCGCTTGCGCAGGTAATGGGCCAGACGATTGGCCCGCTCGTTGAGCTCGCGATAGCTCAATGACTGGTGACCCTGCACCACCGCAACGTCATCCGGCGTGCGCTGCACCTGGGCCTCGAACTGCTGGTGGATGGCCGGGGCCTGCGGCTCGATGGCGTCAGCGCGACAGAATTCGTCCAGCAACTTGCGGCGCTCGCTTTGCGGCAGGATCGTCACCCGGTGCAGGGGAGCATCCGGTGCTTGCTCCAACATCCCGACCAGACTCTCCAATGTCTGTTGCACATAACCGCAGAGGCGTTGTGCACCGATGTGCGCCAAGGTCACGATGGTGAAGCTGAACGCCTCGCCCTGATCGTCGACATTCAATGCCAGCGGGTAGTTGGTGCGCTCCTCGCCGCTGAGCATCTGGATACCGCTCCAGGCCGACGACGCCCCGGTCGAGTTCTGTACGCGGGTATGGCGGTAGTTGAGCAAGGCGCTGAACAATGGCGCCGGCGCTTGCACGCCGCTGCAACGCTGGACCAGTGCCAGCGAGGCGTACTCATGCCCCAGCAAAGCGGTCAACTGCGCGTGGGTCGCCTTGACCCCGGCGCGCGCGCCCTGCTCGCCCAGGCTCACGCGCAACGGCAGGGTATTGATGAACAGGCCCAACGCCCGGTCGGCACCCTCGCCGCCCTGCATCCGCCCCACCAGCACTGTGCCGAACACCACGTCGTCTTTGCCGGACACTTTGCCCAATACCAGGGCCCAGACCAAGTGATACAGGCTCGCCGCGCTCACGCCCAACTGACGCGCCTGCGCCCGAAGTCGACGGCTCAGGTGCGCATCGACGTTCTGGCGAACCTCTTCGATGCCGCTGCCGTCGCCCTGCACGTCCTGCAAGCCGAACGGCAAGGTCGGTTCGTCGATATCGCCGAGCATGTCGCGGAAGAACGCCTCGTGCTCCTGCTCGCTGCTGCCCATTCGCGTCTGCGCGACATAGTTCCGGTAAGGCACCGGCACGGGCAACGCCTGGCAAGGCCCCGACAAAATGACCTGCATTTCATCGCGCACCACCTCAAGGGCGGCGTGATCCAGGACGATGTGATGAAACAACAGTATTGCCGCGACCCGCCCTTCACCCGGTTCTCGAGCGTATATCAGACGAATCAACGGGGCCTGGGCAAGATCAAGGCGATAATCGCTTGCGCCTGGACGCGCCTGCAACTGATCGAAAACCGAGCCCGCCGCCGTTTCGGACACCCGCTCCTGCACCGCCAGAGTGGCCTCGCGCCAGACGACCTGCACCGGCGCGCCCAGGCCTTGCCAGAGCACGGCGGTACGCAGAATGTCATGCCTCGCCATGACCTGTCGCAACGCGTTGGCGAAGGCCTCTACTCGCTCGACGCTGTCGAAAATCAGCCGTGATTGCAGCAGATACGGATCTCCCGTTTCCGCGCTCAAATGGTGATAAAGAATCCCCTCCTGCAACGGCGCCAGCGGGTAGATATCCTGCACATTCGCCGCTCCGCCCGGCACCGTGGCGACGATACGGTCGATGGCTTCCTGATCCAACTGGACCAGCGGCAGCATGTCCGGCGTGATGCGGGTGCACTCGGCGGGGATCCGGTTGGCCGGCACCTCGACTTCACGACCGCTGCCCACCGCCGTCGCCAGCGCCGCCAGGGTCGGTTGACTGAACAGCCGTCGCACGTCAGCGCTCAAGCCGATCTGGCGCATGCGCTCGATCAGGCTCACCGCCAGCAACGAGTGCCCGCCCAGTTCGAAGAAATTGTCGTGACGGCCGACCTGCTCGACCTTCAGCACATCCGCCCAGATCCGCGCCAGGGCGATTTCGACAGGGCCTTGCGGTGCCGCGTATTCAGCACTCGGCCAAGCGCTTTGATCCGGCTCGGGCAAGGCTTTGCGGTCAAGCTTGCCGTTGGCGGTCAGGGGCAAGGCCTCCAGCCGCACATACGCCGCTGGCACCAGGACGTCCGGCAAGCGGGCTTGCAGATGAACCCGCAGGTCCTCGATCACCACCGGACTGCGCTCGGTGAACCACGTCAGCAGACGCTCGTCACGCACCAGCACCACCGCGTCCTGCACCCCGTCATGGCTCAGCAACGCCGCTTCGACTTCGCCCAGCTCGACCCGCACGCCGCGCAATTTCACCTGGTCGTCGTTGCGCCCCAGGTACTCGAGCGTGCCGTCGGCCAACCAGCGGGCCAGGTCGCCGGTGCGGTACATCCGCGCCTGAGGTGCTTCGCTGAACGGGTCATCGAGGAAGCGCTCGGCGCTCAGTTCCGGCCGGTTCAGATACCCCCGCGCCACACCCGCGCCGCCCACGTACAGCTCACCGGCCACGCCCACCGGCACCGGATGCCGATGGGCATCCAGCAGATAAACCCTGGCGTTGGCGATGGGCCGGCCGATGTGCAACACCTGCCCGGCTTCGACCCGGCCAGAGGTGGTCACCACCGTGGCTTCGGTCGGTCCATAGTTGTTGATGACGTCGAAGGTCGGGTTGCTCGGCAACTGCCGCAACCGGTCGCCGCCGATCAGCAGCGTGCGCAAGGTCGGGTGGCGCAGCCCCCGGCTGAAGGCGTATTCGGCCACCGGCGTCGGCAGGAACGCCACCTGCAACGGTTGCGCCTGCCACCAGCCCAGCAGTTCATCCAGGTGTTCACTACCGATCGTGGACGGCGGCAGATGCAGCGTTGCGCCGACACACAAGGCCGGCCAGACTTCCCAGGCCATGGCATCGAAGCCGAACCCGGCGACGCTGGCGGTGTGGCTGCCGGCGCGTAAGTCAAAGGCCGCGGCGTGCCAGTGCACCAGGTTTTCCAGGGTCCGATGTTCCACCATCACCCCTTTGGGCTGGCCGGTGGAGCCGGAGGTGTAGATCACGTAGGCCAGGTGCGCCGGCGTCAGGCCGGGCCTTTGCGGGTTGCTGTCGGGCAGGTGCTGCCAGTCAGCACTGTCCAGATCCACCACCGGCACGGCACCCAACAGGTCCCGGGTCGAGGCCTGCGCGAGCACCGCCAGCGGCGCGCTGTCTTGCAGCAGGTAGGCAATGCGTTCCGCAGGGTAAGCTGGATCCACCGGCACATAGCCGGCCCCGGCCTTGAGAATCGCCAGCAGCCCCACCAGCATCTGCGGGCCGCGCCGGACACAGATCGCCACGCGGTCGTCCGCTTGCACGCCCAGGCCGATCAGGTGATGGGCCAGGCGATTGGCCCTGGCATTGAGCTCAGCGTACGTCAGCCGCTGCTCACCGGCCTGTACCGCGATAATCTCTGGCAGGCGGCGCGCCTGTTCTTCGAATCGGACGTGGATTGTCTGTGCCTGGCCGTACTCGACAGCAGAGGCATTGAAACCGCAGAGCAACCGCTGCTGCGCCTGTTCCGACAGGATCGACAGCTGATTCAACGGCTGTTCCGGTGCTGTCTCCAGTGCCGCCACCAGGTTTTCCAGAGTCGTCTGTAACAAATCGATGACCCGCTGCGCACCGACAGTGACACGGGACAATACCGTCGCCTTGAATCCGTCCTCCAAGTCGTCGACGCTCAAGGTCAGCGGGTAATTGGTGCGTCCCTCGAAGGTGAGAATTTCGATGCCTTGCCAGACCTGCCCGAGCGCTTGCCGCGCATGACGGGTGCCGTGCCGATAATTGAGCAGCGCGCTGAACAACGGCTGCGGCGCCGCTACGCCACTGCAGCGCTGGGCCAACGCCAGGGAAGCGTGTTCGTGTCCGAGCAGGGCCGTCAGCCGCCGGTGGGTTCCTTGGATGGCCTCACGTGCCGGCTGTGCGTCCACATCCACCCGCAACGGCAGCGTATTGATGAATACCCCCGGTGTCCGGTCGGCTCCCTCGCCGCCCTGCATCCGACCCAACAGCACCGTGCCGAATACCACCTGCTCCTGGCCGGACGTCGCCGCCAGCAGTTGTGCCCACGCCAGATGGAACAGGCTTGCCGCGCTCACCCCAAGTCCGCGCGCCTGGGCTCGCAGGCGCCAGCTCAAGCCATCCGGCAGGGCCAACGACGACATTTCGATATCGTGCCCCTCACTTTGTACGTCTTGCAAACCGAACGGCAAGGTCGGTTCATCGATCCCGCCGAGCATCTCTCGGAAGAACGCCTCGTGTTCCTCGGCACCGACACCCAGCCGGGCCTGTGCCACATAGTTGCGGTACGGCATCGGGGCCGGCAAGGAATCGGCCTGGCCGAGCAGGCAGGCCTGCATCTCCTCAAGCACCACCGTCAACGCCGTGTTATCCAGGACGATATGGTGGAACAGCAAGATCGCGACCACTCGCTGCCGTGCCGGGTCCTCGGCGTACACTAGGCGCAACAGTGGGGCCTGAGCCAGATCGAGACGGTAATGGCGTGCGTCGAAACGGGCCCGCAGTTGATCAGGAACGTCGCCGTCGGCCGGGTCGACCACCACTGGCTGCACGGTTAACTCCGCATGGCGCCACACCACTTGCTGCGGGCTTGGGAGGTCTTCCCAGACCACACTCGTGCGCAAGATGTCATGGCGAGAGATGACCTGCTGCAAGGCATCGGCGAAGGTGTGCAAGCGCTCGACACTGTCGAAAGCCATGCCGGATTGCAGCAGGTAGGGATCCCCCGACTCCGCACTCAAATGGTGATAAAGAATCCCCTCCTGCAACGGCGCCAGCGGGTAGATATCCTGCACATTCGCCGCTCCGCCGGGCACCGTGGCGACAATGCGATCGATGGTTTCCTGATCCAGCGCCACCAGCGGCAGCATATCCGCAGTGATATGCGTGCACTCGGCGGGGATGCGGTTGGCCGGCACCTCGACTTCACGACCGCTGCCCACCGCCGTCGCCAGCGCCGCCAGGGTCGGTTGACTGAACAGCCGTCGCACGTCAGCGCTCAAGCCGATCTGGCGCATGCGCTCGATCAGGCTCACCGCCAGCAACGAGTGCCCGCCCAGTTCGAAGAAATTGTCGTGACGGCCGACCTGCTCGACCTTCAGCACATCCGCCCAGATCCGCGCCAGGGCGATTTCGACAGGGCCTTGCGGTGCCGCGTATTCAGCACTCGGCCAAGCGCTTTGATCCGGCTCGGGCAAGGCTTTGCGGTCAAGCTTGCCGTTGGCGGTCAGGGGCAAGGCCTCCAGCCGCACATACGCCGCTGGCACCAGGACGTCCGGCAAGCGGGCTTGCAGATGAACCCGCAGGTCCTCGATCACCACCGGACTGCGCTCGGTGAACCACGTCAGCAGACGCTCGTCACGCACCAGCACCACCGCGTCCTGCACCCCGTCATGGCTCAGCAACGCCGCTTCGACTTCGCCCAGCTCGACCCGCACGCCGCGCAATTTCACCTGGTCGTCGTTGCGCCCCAGGTACTCGAGCGTGCCGTCGGCCAACCAGCGGGCCAGGTCGCCGGTGCGGTACATCCGCGCCTGAGGTGCTTCGCTGAACGGGTCATCGAGGAAGCGCTCGGCGCTCAGTTCCGGCCGGTTCAGATACCCCCGCGCCACACCCGCGCCGCCCACGTACAGCTCACCGGCCACGCCCACCGGCACCGGATGCCGATGGGCATCCAGCAGATAAACCCTGGCGTTGGCGATGGGCCGGCCGATGTGCAACACCTGCCCGGCTTCGACCCGGCCAGAGGTGGTCACCACCGTGGCTTCGGTCGGTCCATAGTTGTTGATGACGTCGAAGGTCGGGTTGCTCGGCAACTGCCGCAACCGGTCGCCGCCGATCAGCAGCGTGCGCAAGGTCGGGTGGCGCAGCCCCCGGCTGAAGGCGTATTCGGCCACCGGCGTCGGCAGGAACGCCACCTGCAACGGTTGCGCCTGCCACCAGCCCAGCAGTTCATCCAGGTGTTCACTACCGATCGTGGACGGCGGCAGATGCAGCGTTGCGCCGACACACAAGGCCGGCCAGACTTCCCAGGCCATGGCATCGAAGCCGAACCCGGCGACGCTGGCGGTGTGGCTGCCGGCGCGTAAGTCAAAGGCCGCGGCGTGCCAGTGCACCAGGTTTTCCAGGGTCCGATGTTCCACCATCACCCCTTTGGGCTGGCCGGTGGAGCCGGAGGTGTAGATCACGTAGGCCAGGTGCGCCGGCGTCAGGCCGGGCCTTTGCGGGTTGCTGTCGGGCAGGTGCTGCCAGTCAGCACTGTCCAGATCCACCACCGGCACGGCACCCAACAGGTCCCGGGTCGAGGCCTGCGCGAGCACCGCCAGCGGCGCGCTGTCTTGCAGCAGGTAGGCAATGCGTTCCGCAGGGTAAGCTGGATCCACCGGCACATAGCCGGCCCCGGCCTTGAGAATCGCCAGCAGCCCCACCAGCATCTGCGGGCCGCGCCGGACACAGATCGCCACGCGGTCGTCCGCTTGCACGCCCAGGCCGATCAGGTGATGGGCCAGGCGATTGGCCTGGTGGTTCAGTTCGTCATAGCTGAGGCTGTATTCACCCTGTACCGCCGCCAGCGCCTCGGGGTGCGCCTGGACTTGCGCTTCGAACAAGCGTTGTACCGTCTGCGCTACGGGATAATCGCGGCCAGTGGCGTTGAAACCGGCCAGCACTCGATGGCGCTCACCCAGTGACAGGATCGACACTTCGTGCAGGGGTGTGGCCGGATTGTGCGCCAGTGCTTCCAGCAAATGGTCCAATGCGGTTTGCAGGTAATCGCAGACCCGCGCGCCATCTACCTCGGGCGGTGCCTGAACACTCAACCGGAACCCTTCGCCCAGGTCGTCGACACTGACCACCAGCGGATAGTTGCTGCGCTCTCGGGAGCTGAGCACATGGATGCCGTCCCACTCGATGTCCGCCTTCTGCGGCGCACTGTGGCGGTAATTGAGCAAGCTGTTGAACAACGGCAACGAACCCGCGACGCCGCTGCACCGTTGGGCCAGCGCCAGCGACGCCTGTTCGTGCTCCAGCAACCGGGCCAGGCGTTCATGGGTGGCGCGCACGCCCTGTTCTACCGTCGATGCGCCGACGTCGACGCGCAACGGCAAGGTATTGATGAACATCCCCAGTGCCCGGTCGGCGCCCTCGCCGCCCTGCATCCGCCCCAGCAGCACGGTGCCGAACACCACATCCTGGCGGCCCGATAGCTGCGCCAGCACCTGTGCCCAGGCCTGATGCACCAGGCTGGCGACACTGATCCGCAGCCGTCGTGCCTGCTCCCGCAGACGCTCGCCCAAGCCCGCATCCAGCGTCAGGTGACTGTCGACGACTGCGCTACCATCGCCGTGCACATCTTGCAGACCGAACGCCAGCGTGGGTTCGTCGATATCGCCGAGCATGTCACGAAAGAATGCCTCATGGGCCTGTTCGCGGCCCGCCTGCCGTGCCTGCGCGACATAGTTGCGGTATTGAACCGGCGCGGGCAGCGTTGTGATGTGACCATGGATTGCATCGCTCATCTCGGCCACCAGCACGTCCAGCGCGGTGTGATCGAGCACGATGTGGTGCACCAGCAGCATGCCGACCCAACGGTTCCGCCGTGGGTCTTCGGCGCAGGCAAACTGCATCATCGGTGCCCGACCGAGGTCCAGCCGAGAGTGCCGCGGATCGAAGCGCGCCGGGAGCTGCTGTAGCACGTCACCGTCCGCCGGATCGGTGTCGACACGTTCCAGCACCAGCGGTGCCTCGCGCCAGACCACTTGCACAGGTGCTTCGAAACCTTCCCAGAGCACCGCGGTTCGCAGGATGTCATGGCGAGCGATCACGTTGTTCAAGGCACGGACAAAGACTTCGATCTGCGCCAGGCCGTCGAAGGCGAACTGCACCTGCAACACGTAGGGATCACCGGCGTCAGCGGTGGCCAGGTGATGATAGAGAATCCCCGCCTGCAGAGGCGCCAGGTCATAGATGTCCTGTACGTTGGCGACGCCGCCGGACACGGTTGCCACCACCCGGTCGATGCCGGCCTGGTCCAGGGTTGCCAGGGGCAACATGTCCGGCGTAATGCAGGGACAACCGGGCTCGATGGGATTGACCGGCACTTCCACGGTGCGGGAACGGCCCAGGGTCGCCGCCAGCGCTGCCACGCTCGGCTGACCGAACAACACGCGCACGTCACAGTGCAGGTCCCGCTGACGCATGCGCTCGATCAGCTTCACCGCCAACAGCGAGTGACCGCCCAGTTCAAAGAAGTTGTCGTGCCGGCCGACCCGGGAAACGCCCAGCAGGTTCTGCCAGATATCGGCGATACAGGCCTCGACTTCACCCTGCGGAGCCTCATAGGGGTGCCGGACAAAAGCATCACTGTCCGGGGGGGGCAGGGCCTTGCGATCCAACTTGCCGTTACCGGTCAACGGGAACGTCTCGAGCTTGACGAACGCGCTCGGCACCATGTAGTCGGCGAGCGACACCAGCAGTTGTTCGCGCAATCGGGCAACGCTCGGTTGTACACCGTCATCAGCCCGCCAGTATGCGACCAACCGCGGGTCACCGGGGCTGTCCTCACGGGCAATCACCACGGCTTCGCGGACACCCTGGCAGGCGGCCAACCGCGCCTGGATCTCACCCAGCTCAATGCGAAAACCACGGATCTTCACTTGGTCATCGTTACGCCCCAGGTATTCGAGACTGCCGTCAGGTAGCCGACGCCCCAGATCGCCAGTGCGGTACAGGCGTGCGTCGGCGCGGCCGCTGAACGGATCGGCGATAAAGCGTTCGGCGGTCAATTCCGGCCGGTTCAGGTAACCCCGCGCCACACCGGCGCCACCGACGTACAGCTCGCCGACCACCCCCACCGGCAGCGGCTCGCGTCGGGCATCCAGTACATATAACTGCAAATCGGGGATGCGCACGCCGATAGGGCTGGCGCCGACCCGCTGCGCATCTGCCGCCTCCAGCGGTCGATAGGTCACGTGCACCGTGGTTTCGGTGATGCCATACATATTCACCAGACGCGTACCCGCGTTGGCGATCCGGGCGTACCAGGGTTTGAGCAACCCCGTTTCCAGGGCCTCGCCGCCGAAAATCACCTCTCGCAGGGAATGCTGCAATGGGCTGCGCCCCTGGGCCGCGAGCAATTGTCGGAATGCGCTCGGCGTCTGGTTGAGAATCGTCACGCCGGTGTCGCACAGCAGTGCGTAACACGCGTCCGGCGAACGAACCACCCGCTGCGGCACCATCACCAATGCTCCGCCGAAACTCAGCGCCCCCCAGATTTCCCACACCGAAAAATCGAACGCGAACGAATGGAACAGCGCCCATACATCCTGCCGGTTGAACCCGAACCAGTCTCGGGTGGCCGAGAAAAGTCGCGTGACGTTGCGATGCTCGACCATCACCCCCTTGGGGCGCCCGGTAGAGCCTGAGGTGTAGATCACATACGCCAGGTGGGCCGGGGTCAGCCCGACAACGAGCGGATCGCCGGTGGGCCCGGCCTGCAAGACATCGTCGTCGAGATCAATCTGCGGCACGCCGGAATCGGCGACGCGGTCCCGCGTATCGGCCTGAATCAGCACCGCCACCGGCCGACTGTCCTGCAAGGTGAAGGTAATACGTTCCAGGGGATAAGCCGGGTCGATCGGGACATAACCGGCACCGGCCTTGAGCACACCCAGCAGGCCGATGATCATCTGCGGCCCACGCTCGACACAGATCGCCACCCGATCGTCGGGACGAATCGCCAGGGACAGCAGATGGTGGGCAAGCTGATTGGCGCGACGGTTCAAGTCTCCATAGCTGAAGGTCCGGCCTTCGAAAATCAGGGCGACGGCCTCCGGCCGAGCTTGCGCATGGGCTTCGAATTGCTGATGGATCAACGGTGTTTCGCGCCACGGCATCAACGGTGCATTGACGCCATGCAACAGCTGTTCACGTTCGCTCGCCGGCAGGATGTCCAGGCTGTGCAGCGGCGCATCTGGCGTGGCCTCCAGTGCCTGGGCCAGGCTTTCCAGCGCGGTGTGCAGGTAGCGGGTGATGCGTTCGGCCCCCAGGCTCGCTTCCACCAGTACGGTGAGTCGCACATCCTGCCCAAGGTCATCGACATTGACGGTCAGCGGATAATTGGTACGTTCCCGGGCGCCCAGCACCTGGACACCCGGGGCGATCTCGATCACCTCGGCGACCTCCTCGACCGTGCTGTGACGGTAATTGAGCATGGCACTGAACAACGGCGTCGGCATGGCCACCGCGCTGCAACGCTGGGCCAATGCCAGCGGGGCCTGCTCATGGGCGAGCAAGGCGGTCAGGCGCCGGTGGGTCGCCAGTACGCCGGCTCGGACACTGTCCTCGCCAACATCCACCCGCAGCGGCAGCGTATTGATGAACATCCCCAGGGCTCGTTCACCGCCCTCGCCGGCCTCCATCCGTCCCAACAGGACGGTGCCGAACACCACCGCCGTACGTCCGGACAACTGTCCCAACACCCGGGCGAGCGCCAGGTGCAGGAGGCTGGTGACACTGACGCCGAGCTGACGCGCCTGCGCTCGCAGCCGCCGACTCAGGTCGCCGTCGAGCATCTGCCGGGCCTCTTCGATGTCGTGGCCGTCGCCATGGACGTCCTGTAGACCAAAAGGCAGTGTCGGCTCGTCGATGTCAGCGAGCATGTCGCGAAAGAACGCTTCATGGTTCCGCTCGGCATCCGCCTTGCGGGCCTGGGCCAAGTGATTTCGGTAGGGTACGGCAGGCGCCAGTCGATCCGTCTGCCCGAGCAGGCAGGCCTGGACTTCCCGCCGGACCACGTCGAGGGCGATGTGATCCATGATCAGGTGATGAAACAACATCAGGCCAACGACTCGCCCCTGCACCGGATCGTGGGCATACACCAGGCGCAGCAACGGTGCCTGGCGTAAATCGAGACGGAAATGACGAGCATCGTAACGGGCCAGCAGTTGGCCCAGCGCATCGGCGTCATCGTCGAGTTCGACCTCCTCGCACACCAGCGCAGCCTGACACCAGACCACCTGCATCGGCTCATCCAGGTATTCCCAGGCGAAAGAGGTCCGCAGGATATCGTGGCGCTCGATCACCCAGCGCAGGGCCTGGGCGAATGCACCCAGGTGCTCGCGGCTGGCAAAGGCGAACCGCGCCTGGGATACGTAGGGATCGCCTTCAGGCGCGCGGAGATGGTGATAAAGCATGCCCTCCTGCAGCGGCGACAATGGGTAAATGTCCTGCACATTCGCGGCCCCGCCCGGAACGGTGGCGACGATACGGTCGATAGCGGCCTGGTTCAGGTTCGCCAGCGGCAGCATGTCCGCGGTGATGCGAAAGGCCGGACTCAGCCAGTCGCCACCCTGGCTGGCGACTAGCTCCAGCAGTTGCGCCTTGTGTTCGGCGAGAGCCTCCCAAAGTGCGTCATCCAGTGAATCGTCGCGGCCTTGGACAACCAGGGCCCCATCTTCCTGTTGAAGTCGGATCGCATGGCTGGAAAGAACCGCCATCAGGTCGTGGAATTGCATGGGACAACCTCCTGTAACGACGGGAGAAAGACCGTGCAATGCGGGCCCTCTCCTTCATCCTTGATAGATGTGCACAAAATCCTGGTGGCGAGGTGGCTTGTCCCCTCGCCACAGGTTCAGAGTCGACGCTTGCGATTGAGGTAAGGGATGGTGGTAGCCGGTATGTCCGGCTGTTGCACGTGTGTGGTGGTATGGGTTGCCAACGCCGCGAGCGTCGATTGGCTGAAGAGCGTGCGCGCATCCACGTGCAAGCCGACCTGGCGCATGCGCGCCACCAGGCCAACCGCCAATAGCGAATGCCCGCCGAGTTCAAAGAAGTCGTCGTGCCGGCCGACTCGCTCGACCTCGAGCAGCTCGGCCCAAATCCGCGCCAACGTTGCCTCGACCTCCCCCTCGGGCACCTCATAACGACGGCTGAGCAGCGCGTCGGCAGCCGGTGCCGGCAGGGCCTGGCGGTCCACTTTGTCGTTGGGGGTCAGGGGCAACGCGTCAAGCAGCACATAGGCGCCTGGAACCATGTGCTCCGGCAAACGCTCCAGCAGATGAGCCCGCAAGGCCTCGATGGACGGTGCTTCGCCGCCTTCGCGCACGGTGTAATAAGCCACCAGACGCTCGTCGCGCAGCAGCACCACGGCTTCGCGCAAGGCCGGGTGCTCGATCAGCCGTGCCTCGATTTCCCCCGGTTCCAGGCGTACGCCGCGCAGCTTGACCTGGAAGTCGTTGCGTCCCAGGTATTGCAAGTTGCCGTCGGGAAGATAACGCACCAGATCGCCCGTGCGGTACAAGCGGTCGCCGGCCACGAACGGACTGTCGATAAAGCGCTCGGCCTGCATCTGCGCCAGCCCCAGGTAACCGCGCGCCACGCCGACCCCACCGATGTGCAACTGGCCGCCGACACCGAACGGTACCGGACGGTCGTGGGCGTCGAGTACATAGAGTCGGGTATTGCACAGGGCCTTGCCAATCGGCACCACAGCCTCCGGTACCGGCATGTGCGGTTCCAGGGTCCACCCGGTACTGTCCACCGTGGTTTCGGTCGGGCCATAGACGTTGTGCAAACGAACCCACGGCAGCCGCTCACGCACGCGGCGGGCAACAGCGACGGTGAGCTCACCGCCACCGTTGAGGATGTCGGTGAGACTGGTGCATTGGCTGACGTCATCCTGTTCGATGAACTGTTGCAACAGCGCCGGCACGAACTTGACCACGGTGATGGCCTGCTCACGGATCATTTGGACCACATAGGCCGAATCGCGATTGCCATCGGGACGCGCCAGCACCAGGCGCATGCCGGAGCACAGCGGCCAGAAGATTTCCCAGACCGAGCTGTCGAAGCTGAACGGAGCCTTCTGCAACAAGGCGCCGTGTTCGGTAGGCGGGCTGATCTGCGACCCCCAATGCACCATGTTGCAGGCGCCACGGTGTTCGAGCATCACGCCTTTGGGGACGCCAGTGGACCCGGAGGTGTAGATCATGTAAGCCAGACTCGAACCGCTCAGGCCCGGCACGAACGGTTTGTCGGCCGGGTGTTCCTGCCAGGCGCAACGGTCGAAATCGATCAGCGGCAAATCGGATTCGCCGAGCAGACGCCGGGTTGCCTCGTGCACCAGGACCGCTACCGGAGCGCTGTCGCGCACCATATGGTTCAGGCGCTCCAACGGGTAATCGGGGTCCAGCGGTACATAGGCGCCGCCGGCCTTGAGAATGCCGAGCAGACCGATCACCAACTCCGGGCCGCGCTCGACGCAGATCGCTACCCGCGATTCAGGCCGCACGCCCCGCTCGCACAGGTGCCCGGCCAATCGATTGGCCTGCTCGTCGAGTTCGCGGTAGGTCAGCCGCCGTGAGCCGGCCTGCACCGCAATCGCGTCCGGCTTGCGAGTAACCCAGTCTTCAAACAACCCATGGATAGTCTGCTCGATCGGGCAATCGACCTGAGTGTCGTTGAACTCGACCAATAAGCGCTGGCGTTCGGCATCCGGCAAGATCGACAGACTGTTCACCGGCGCTTGCGGCGCCTGCTCCAACGCATCAACCAGGGCCTGTAATACCGTTTGCATATAACCGCAGATTCGCCCGGCGCCGAGGCCCATCCGGGTCTTGGCGATGAGTCTGAAGTCCGTGCCTGAATCCTCGGCGATCAGGCTGAGCGGATAGTTGGTACGCTCCTCGCTGACCAGGGTCTCGATACCTTGCCAGGCCTGTCGCGCCTCCTCGTCCGGTACTTCGTCGGTGTTATGACGATAATTGAACAAGGCGCTGAACAACGGCGATGGCGCCGCAACGCCACTGCAACGCTGAGCCAGCGCCAGCGAGGCATGTTCATGGGTCAACAGCGCACTCAACCGGGCATGGGTGGCCTGCACGCCGGCGCGCACGCCCTCGCTCACATCCACCCGCAATGGCAGGGTATTGATGAACACCCCCAGCGCCCGGTCCGCGCCCTCGCCGCCCTGCATGCGCCCCATCAACACCGTGCCGAACACGACCCGGTCCTGTCCGGAGGTCGCCGCCAGCACCTGAGCCCACGCCAGATGGAACAGGCTGGCGGCGCTGACGCCCAGCGTCCGGGCATGGTTGCGCAAGCGTAGCGCCAACCCGCCATCCAACGATTGCACCGCTTCGTCGATGCCCCGGCCCTCATCGCGCACATCGCTCAAACCGAACGGCAGGGTCGGTTCGTCGATATCGCCAAGCATTTCGCGAAAGAACTGTTCATGCGTGTGTTCGCTGACGCCCAGGCGCGTCTGGGCCACATAGTTACGATACGGCACCGCCGCCGCAAGCGGCTCGGTCCGCCCCAGCAGGCTGGCCTGCATCTCCTGGCGCATGATCTCCAGTGCCACGTGATCCAGCGCCAGGTGATGGAACAACAGCACCGCAACCACCCGCCGATTTACCGGATCATGGGCGTACACCAGCCGGATCAGCGGCGCCTGGCTGATGTCCAGGCGGTAGTGACGGGCATCGAAGCGTTCATGCAACTGATCGAGAATGGCCCCTTGGGCCGGATCCAACTGCACTTGCTGCACCGGCAATCGGGCCTCACGCCAGACCACCTGCACCGGCGTGGTCAATCCTTCCCAGAGCACGGCGCTGCGCAGGATATCGTGCCGGACCATGACCTGGCGCAGTGCATCGGCGAAGGCTTCGAGGCGCTCGACACTGTCGAATGCCAGACGCGATTGCAGGAGGTACGGATCGCCCAGCTCTGCGGTGACGTGGTGATAGAGAATGCCCTCCTGCAACGGCGCCAGGGGATAGATGTCCTGCACATTGCCCGCCCCACCCGGCACGGTGGCGACGACACGGTCGAGGGTGTCCTGATCCAATTGCACCAGCGGCAACATTTGCGGTGTGATATGGATGCAATCCGCTGCAATCCTGTTGGCCGGCACGACGATCTCTCGCCCGTTGCCGGTCGCAGCCGCCAGGGCCGCGAGGGTCGGCTGGCCGAACAACACCTGTACATCGGCAGCCAAGCCATGCTGGCGCATCCGCTCGGCCAGGCCTACCGCCAGCAGTGAATGACCGCCCAGCTCAAAGAAATGGTCATGACGCCCGACTCGTTCAATCTGCAGTACTTCAGCCCAGAGCCGCGCCAACAGGTTTTCGGTTTCGCCCTGGGGCGCTTCGTACTCCCGGCGAACCAGTGCCTCCGGGCCCGGTGCCGGCAACGCCTGGCGATCGAGTTTGCCGTTGGGTGTCAAAGGCATCGCCGCCAGCCGCACGTAGGCCGTCGGAAGCAACGCGGCTGGCAGGCAGGACTTCATGTGATCATGCAAGGCCGCAATGTCCAGCGGCTCTCGCTCAGTGAACCACGTCAATAGTTGCTCGTTGCGCACCAGGGCCACGGCCTCCCGCACCGCGACATGACGGCCCAGCGCAGCCTCGACTTCCCCCAACTCGATGCGTACGCCACGGACTTTCACCTGGTCGTCGTTGCGGCCCAGGTACTCCAGATGACCATCGAAGCCCCACCGCGCAAGGTCTCCGGTGCGGTACATCCGCGCTTGCGGATCATGGCTGAAGGGGTCCTTGAGAAAACGCTCTTCGGTCAATTGCGCACGGTTCAGATAGCCTCGGGCAACCCCGGCGCCACCGACATACAACTCGCCCGCCACCCCCATCGGCACCGGGCGCTGTCGGTCGTCAAGCAGATGCACCGTCGCATGGGTCACAGGCTTGCCGATATGCGGCAGCCCTGCGACATCGATTTTCCCCGACGTGGCAACGACCGTGGCCTCGGTCGGACCATAGTTGTTCACGACCTCGAATGTCTGCGGGTGAGGAAGAGATCGCAAACGATCGCCACCAATGAGCAACGTGCGCAAGGTCGGATGTTGCAAGTGACGGCTGAAGGCGTACTCGGCCACCGGCGTCGGTAAGAAGCTGATGTCCAGCGGCTGTTGGCACCACCAGTCGAGCAAGGCATCAATGTCTTCCCCGCCCTGGCTTGCGGCTGGCAAATGCAGGGTTGCCCCTGCACACAGCGCGGGCCAGATCTCCCAGGCCATGGCGTCGAAACCGAATCCTGCCAGGCTTGACGTATGGCTGCCGCTGCCCAGGCCGAACGCGTCACAATGCCAGTCCACCAGATGGGACAGTGCGCGGTGCTCGACCATGACCCCTTTCGGCAGACCGGTGGAACCCGAGGTATAGATGACGTAGGCCAGGTGTTCGTCGGTCAAGCCCGCTGGCCGGGTATTGGAGGCAAGCCCCGATGGCCAGGTGCGACGGTCGAGATCGAGCACTGGCACGTCCAGGGCCGGCAGTCGCTCACGCACATCGCGTTGGGTCAGCACCGCTACCGGCACACTGTCGCCGAGCAGGTAGCTCAAGCGTTCGGCGGGATATTCCGGATCGATCGGCACGTATCCGGCACCGGCCTTGAGGATCGCCACCAGCCCGACCAGAGTGTCCAGGCCCCGCCGCGCCACAATCGCTACCCGCTCGTCCGGTCGCACACCGAGCCCGATCAGATGATGGGCCAGGGCATTGGCGCGCCCGTTCAAGTCGCCATAGGTCAGGCTGCATCCAGGCGCGACCGCCGCCACGGCGTCCGGCCGTTGCGCCGCTACCGCCTCGAAACGTTGGTGAATCGTCCGTCCTCCGGAGGACTCACCCTGGGGACCACGCCATTGCCGCAACAGTGAATCTTCCGCAGGCGTGCTCAAGGCAAAATCGGCCACCGGCAGGTCGGCGTTCTCCAGCCCCTGCTCCAGCACCCAAAGCAAACGCTCGGCCAATGCCGCTATTTCCACCGCCTCGAAATACGCCTCGTTGTAGACCAGGTGCAACCAGACCTTGTCGTTATAGCGATTGCTGCGCAGATGGATGGCCAGCGGCATGGCCTCATGTCGATTGGAAACCTTGATCGTGTGGGCCAACGCTTCACCGTAACGGTAGTCATGATCATCCTGTTCGTAGGACACCGACACGTCGAACAGCTGGGCGCGGTCCTCACGCAGCAGGCCCAGTGCCCGATTCATATCGCTGAGGGAAAAGCGCTGGTGGCGGAAGTCCTGTTTCAATTGCCTGCATACTTCACCAACCAGCTCGCCGAACGGGCGTTCGCGCCCCAGGGAGAGACGCACGGCACTGACCTGAGTAAACAACCCCAGGGTTTCCTTGAACCTGGCCCCGGACCGGTTGAGCAGCGGCAACCCGACCACCCATTCGTCACGTTGTCCGGTGCGACTGAAATAAACGTACAGCGCTGCCAGCAACACATGGAATGCCGAAGCGCCGAGGTGCCGGAACGCCTGCTTCATGCGTTCATGCAGCAAAGCGGGAAAGGCATGCACATGGGTACGGCCCGGTGCGGCGTCCCCCGCAAGGCGCTGTCGGTAGCGCGGTATCAATAATGGTTCCGGCAGGACGCAATACTTGTCCAGCCAGTAAGCCCTGTCCCGTTGCGCCCGCGCCGATTGCCGGTAATCGGCTTCCTCGCGGATGAATTCGACATAACCCGGCGCCGACAGCGGCGGTTGCCCGGCCAATAACAACGCACTGTAGATGTCGCCCAGGGACTTGAGCATCTGGCCAAACCCCCAGCCATCCAGGATCAGGTGATGGGCCTGGGTAGCGAGCCAGTGACGGGTCGCATCGAGGCGGATCAGGCTGAAACGGAACAGCGGCTCGCCTTCCAGCCCATACATCTGCTGCATCTGCTCCTGGATCAGCGTCTGCGCCATGGATTCAGGATCAGGATGGGTCGCGAAATCATAGAACGGCATCGATACCGGCAACGACGCTGCAAAACGCTGCCGTGGCAGACCCTCGTTGCCCGGCAGCAACACCGTGCGCAGCGCGTCATGCCTGGCCACCAGACATTCGAGCGCACCTTGCATCACTTGCGCATGCAACGGGCCGGTCAGTTCGACATAACCGCCGATGTTGTACAACGGCGAGTCACCCAGCCGTCGCTGATCGAGCCAGATGTCTCGCTGGGGGGCGGTCAGGGGGAAGCTTTCGGATGGCATGGCAAGGCCATCCACCGCAACAGCGGGTACAGGGTTCATAAGATCCTTCTCATATGATTGCGCGGATTTGCACCCCCCACTCGGGTGCCGTGGTTCCGGACAACCCCATCCCGTGGGGCCCTACTTGGCGTCAAGAGTATCAGGCATCTCTCAAAATTCCTGACCCAATAACTGAAAGTCTTGTAGGAAAAACGCCATCCTCCAGGGTATGTCCCTGATTTCCGCCACGGCGGCGTCAAAGCGCCAACCTGATTTGCGATGGCGTGTCGATCCGATCACCGCTTGTTTACAGATGTGCTGCGCCGCACAAACCGCATCCCGCGAGACGCTGTCTCAATACCCGAGGCAGACGTAGAATGGTGCACCACCTTTCAATACCTGAAGTATCAATCATGAGCCGGATCACACGTGTGTTGAATGTCCGCTCCCTAGCACTCTGCCGGCTTTGCCTGTCACTAACGATGCTGGTGGCCTGTCAGACGCACGGCGATCCACTGTCGATTGAACTGCATATCCTGGATGCTCCCCCCCTCACATTCATCGATGATCCCCGAGGTCATGGAATCGTCGGAGACATTGCCATGCAAGCCATGGCCAAGGCCGGATATGCGGTAAAACTCCACGTGCTCCCCTGGGCAAGGGCGCAAAAGCATGTCAGCGAGGAACGCGATCACCTGATCGCGCCTCTGTCACGCATACCCGTGCGCGAGGACCGCTTTACCTGGATCGCGTCGATCATGCCGATGGAGCGCGCGTTCTTCAGCCTTGACCGGCAGGTGGACAGCTTCGCCCAAGCCAAGAAAACCTACCGCAAGATCGGCGTAGGCCTGGGTAGTGCTCAGGAGGAAATCCTGCGCTCGGAGGGGTTCAGCGACGAGCAGATCCATCCTCTGACCATCGGCGACAATCCGGCCCAGATGCTGTTGATGGGACGTATCGATGCCTGGTTCAACGGCGTTCCGGAAAGTCGATACATCTGGCCGAAAGTGTCCGAACGCCCATTGCTCATGAGCCCTGTTGGCAGCAATGC
Source organism: Pseudomonas uvaldensis (assembly GCF_021271205.1). GTDB lineage: Bacteria > Pseudomonadota > Gammaproteobacteria > Pseudomonadales > Pseudomonadaceae > Aquipseudomonas > Aquipseudomonas uvaldensis. The sequence continues at coordinate 144,074 of NZ_JAIWKS010000002.1, read as the reverse complement.
CGACCTTTACCTGGCCTGCTCGAAGCAGTGCACACCGAAAATGGTCCAGGAGCTGCGCGAAGCCGTTGAAGCCCTGCGCCAGGATGGAACGTTCGAACGCATACAGGCGCTCTATCTGCCCCAATAATCCCTGGGCTCTTAACAGCCTTGATACTCGTTCATGCTGCGTTGAAAACAGCCTGTGGGATGGCAACTGGCTTATATCATTCCGAATGATAGTGATCTTTGCTTCATTCGATTCGTTCCTTCCCTTCCCGCCACGCATTATCCGCCCATTCTCAATACATTGGCGGAGCTATCCATGGAACATTCACTTTCAAAATTGCGCTTTCCCCTCGCACTGTTGGCGGTGCTGGTGATAAGTGCCTGTGGCAAGACTCCCGATAGCGCAGCTTCCATGCCAGCTGCCAAGGTCAGTGTAGCCAAGGTACTGGAACAACCGGTCAATGAATGGGATGAGTTCACCGGGCGCCTGGAGGCACCGGAAACCGTCGAGATTCGTCCACGGGTTTCCGGGCAGATCGATGAAGTAGCCTTTACCGAAGGTGCATTGGTCAAGAAAGGCGACTTGCTGTTCCAGATCGACCCTCGCCCTTTCCAGGCCGAGGTGCGTCGTCTCGAAGCCCAGCTCGCCCAGGCCCGTGCGACCGCCGCCCGTAGTGAAAACGAAGCCCAGCGCGGCGAACGCCTGCGCCAGAGCAATGCCATTTCCGCCGAGCTGGCTGATTCGCGCACCACCGCCGCCCAGGAAGCCCGTGCCGCCGCCGCGGCCATCCAGGCGCAACTGGACCTGGCCAAGCTGAACCTGAGCTTCACCCGGGTCACCTCGCCCATCAGCGGTCGCGTCAGTCGTGCGGAAATCACTGCCGGCAACCTGGTGACCGCTGATACCACGACGCTCACCAGCGTGGTGTCCACCGATAAGGTCTACGCCTACTTCGACGCCGACGAGCGTGTCTTCCTCAAGTACACCCAACTCGCCCGCCAGGGCCAGCGCGGCCAGACCACGCCGGTCTACATGGGCCTGTCCAACGAGGACGGCAACCCGCACCTGGGCCAGATGAACTTCATCGATAACCAGGTCAACCCGCAGACCGGCACCATCCGTGGCCGCGCCGTGTTCGACAACAAGGACGGCGCCTACACCCCTGGCCTGTATGCCCGGCTGAAGCTGGTGGGCAGTGGCACCTACTCCGCCGTGTTGATCAACGACGAAGCCGTGGGCACCGATCTGGGCAAGAAATTCGTGCTGGTGCTGGACGCCGACAACAAGCCCGCGTACCGCGCCGTCGAGCTGGGGCCGAAGATCGAAGGCCTGCGCATCGTGCGTAGTGGCCTGAGCAAAGACGACACAATCATCGTCAAGGGACTGCAACGGGCGCGTCCAGGTGCACCGGTAACCCCTGAAACCGTGCCGATGGCCAGCGAAGAAACCCTCGCGGCCCTGGCACAACAACGCAAAGCACTCGAAGCCAGCAACCTGCCCCAAGTCGCGCCTTCCAAGGCGACAAACGGAGCGGCAGGCAAACTGGCCGCTGCGACCCCACGCGGTTAAGGGACTGAATCCAAGATGAAATTTTCCCAGTTCTTCATTTCACGGCCGATCTTCGCAGCGGTGCTGTCGCTGCTGATCCTGATCGCCGGCGCTATCTCGCTGTTCCAATTGCCGATCAGCGAATACCCGGAAGTCGTGCCGCCGACCGTGGTCGTGCGTGCCAACTTCCCCGGCGCCAACCCCAAGGTCATTGGCGAAACCGTGGCCGCGCCTCTGGAGCAGGCCATCACCGGTGTCGAGAACATGCTGTACATGTCCTCGCAGTCCACCGCCGACGGCAAGATCACCCTGACCATCACCTTTGCCCTGGGCACCGACCTGGACAACGCTCAGGTACAGGTGCAGAACCGGGTCACCCGGACCGAGCCCAAGCTGCCGGAAGAAGTGACCCGGATTGGGATTACGGTGGACAAGGCCTCGCCCGACCTGACCATGGTCGTGCACTTGACCTCGCCTGACAAACGCTACGACATGCTCTACCTGTCCAACTACGCCCTGCTCAACATCAAGGATGAGCTGGCGCGCCTGGGTGGCGTGGGTGATGTGCAGCTGTTCGGCATGGGCGACTACTCCCTGCGGGTCTGGCTGGATCCGAACAAGACCGCTTCGCGCAACCTGACCGCCACCGACGTGGTCAACGCGATCCGCGAACAGAACCGCCAGGTCGCCGCCGGTGCCCTGGGCGCGCCGCCTGCGCCGAGTGCCCAGGCCTTCCAGCTCTCGATCAACACCCAGGGTCGCCTGGTCAATGAAGAAGAGTTCGAGAACATCATCATCCGCTCCGGTGCCAACGGCGAGATCACCCGCCTGAAAGACATCGCACGGGTCGAGCTGGGCTCGAGTCAATACGCCCTGCGCTCGCTGCTGGACAACCAGCCGGCGGTGGCGATCCCGATCTTCCAGCGCCCTGGCTCCAACGCCATCCAGATCTCCAACGACGTTCGCGCCAAGATGGAGGAATTGAAGAAGGGCTTCCCGGCCGGCATGGACTACAGCATCGTCTATGACCCGACGATCTTCGTGCGCGGCTCCATCGAAGCGGTAGTCCATACCCTGTTCGAAGCGCTGATCCTTGTCGTGCTGGTGGTGATCCTGTTCCTGCAAACCTGGCGCGCCTCGATCATCCCGCTGGTCGCCGTACCGGTGTCGTTGATCGGTACGTTTGCCGTGATGCACCTGTTTGGTTTCTCGCTCAATGCCCTGTCGCTATTCGGCCTGGTACTGGCGATCGGTATCGTGGTGGACGACGCCATCGTGGTGGTGGAGAACGTCGAGCGCAACATCGAGCTGGGACTGGTCCCGGTGGAAGCTACCAAAAAGGCGATGGGGGAAGTGACCGGGCCGATCATCGCGACCGCCCTGGTGCTGTGCGCCGTGTTCGTACCGGCGGCATTCATCAGTGGTCTGACCGGACAGTTCTATAAACAGTTTGCGTTGACCATCGCGATTTCCACCGTAATCTCGGCGATCAACTCCCTGACGCTGTCGCCTGCGCTGGCTGCTGTATTGCTCAAAGGCCACGATGCACCCAAGGATCGTTTCTCGCGCTTCCTGGACCGGATCCTCGGTGGCTGGCTGTTCCGTCCGTTCAACCGCTTCTTCGAGCGTGCCAGCCACGGCTATGTAGGCACGGTTGCCCGCGTAATCCGCAGCAGCGGCATCGCCCTGTTCGTCTACGCCGGCCTGATGGTGCTGACGTTCTTCGGCTTCTCGACCACGCCGACCGGCTTCGTGCCCGGCCAGGATAAGCAATACCTGGTGGCCTTCGCCCAACTGCCGGACGCCGCGAGCCTGGACCGCACCGAGGACGTGATCAAACGCATGTCCGACCTGGCTCTCAAGCAACCTGGTGTCGAAAGCGCCGTGGCCTTCCCCGGTCTGTCGATCAACGGTTTCACCAACAGCCCGAACGCCGGCATCGTGTTCGTGACCCTCAAGCCCTTCGATGAACGCAAGGACCCGAGCCAGTCGGCCGGTGCCATCGCCGGAGCCCTGAACGGCCAGTACTCGGAAATCCAGGAAGCCTACATGGCGATCTTCCCACCGCCGCCGGTACAGGGCCTGGGGACCATCGGTGGCTTCCGCCTGCAAATCGAAGACCGGGGCAACCTGGGCTACGACGAGCTGTACAAAGAAACCATGAATATCATCACCAAGAGCCGCAGCGTGCCGGAACTGGCCGGCTTGTTCACCAGCTACACCGTGAACGTGCCTCAGGTCGATGCCGCCATCGACCGTGAAAAAGCCAAGACCCACGGCGTGGCCGTCAGCGATATCTTCGACACCCTGCAGGTCTATCTGGGCTCGCTGTACGCCAACGACTTCAATCGCTTTGGCCGCACCTACCAGGTCAACGTCCAGGCCGAACAACAGTTCCGTCTCGAATCTGACCAGATCGGCCAGCTCAAGGTGCGTAACAACCGTGGCGAAATGATCCCGCTGGCAACCTTCCTCAAGGTCAGTGACACCTCGGGCCCGGACCGCGTGATGCACTACAACGGCTTCATCACCGCCGAGATCAACGGTGCCGCCGCGCCGGGCTACAGCTCCGGCCAGGCCGAGAAAGCCATCGAGAAACTGCTCAAGGAAGAACTGCCCAACGGCATGACTTACGAGTGGACCGACCTGACTTACCAGCAGATTCTCTCGGGCAACACTGCACTGTTCGTATTCCCGCTCTGCGTACTGCTGGCGTTCCTGGTACTCGCGGCACAATACGAAAGCTGGAGCCTGCCGCTGGCGGTGATTCTGATCGTACCGATGACCCTGCTGTCGGCCATTACCGGGGTGATTCTGTCGGGTAGCGACAACAACATCTTTACCCAGATCGGCTTGATCGTATTGGTGGGGCTTGCCTGTAAGAACGCGATTCTGATCGTCGAGTTCGCCAAGGACAAACAGCTGGAAGGCATGAACCCGCTCGCTGCGGTCCTGGAAGCCTGCCGCCTGCGTCTGCGGCCGATCCTGATGACGTCCTTCGCGTTCATCATGGGCGTCGTGCCCCTGGTGTTCTCCAGCGGTGCCGGTGCCGAAATGCGCCACGCCATGGGTGTCGCAGTGTTCTCCGGGATGCTCGGGGTGACGTTCTTCGGCTTGCTGTTGACCCCGGTGTTCTACGTACTGATCCGCAACTTCGTCGAGCGCAGCGAGGCCCGCAAGGCGGCCCGGGCTTTGAAACTGGAGACACAGCAATGAGTTTGAAAGTGTTCATGCCGAGCTTGCTGGTCCTGGCGCTGAGCGCCTGCGCCGTAGGCCCGGACTACAAGGCACCGCAGACGGAGGCGGCGAATATCACCACCGCCACCGACGGCGCCGCCGGCCAGAAGAACTTCGACCGGGCCCGTTTCGAAGGCATCTGGTGGCAGCAATTCGACGACCCGACGCTCAATGCATTGGTCACCCGCTCGCTGGAAGGCAACCGCGAGTTGCGCGTCGCCTTCGCCCGCCTGCGGGCGGCCCGGGCGATTCGCGATGACGCCAGCAATGACGCCATGCCGACCATCACCAGCCGTGCCAGCAGCAACCTGGGCAAAGGTCAGAATCCGATGGGGCAGACCGACGACCGGGTCAATACCGAGCGCTATGACCTGGGCCTGGACATGGCCTGGGAACTGGACCTGTTCGGACGAATTCAGCGCAACCTGGAGGCCACCGATGCCGACCAGCAGGCCGCCGAAGCCGACCTCTATCAGCTTCAGGTGACCATGATTGCCGAACTGGTGGATGCCTACGGTCAACTGCGCGGCGCCCAGCTGCGGGAGAAAATCGCCCTGGCAAACCTTGAGAACCAGCAGGCGTCACGCAAGATCACCGAAAGCCTGCGCGATGCCGGTGTCGGCGATCAGCTCGACGTGGTGCGCGCCGATGCACGCCTGGCCTCGGTGGAAGCCAGCGTGCCGCAATTGCAAGCCGAACAGGTGCGCCAGCGTAACCGTATCGCCACCTTGCTCGGCGAGCGCCCGGACAAGCTGAGCGTCGACCTGAGCCCCAAGGAGTTGCCCGCCATCGCCAAGGCCCTGCCCATCGGCGATCCGGGTGAGCTGCTGCAACGGCGTCCGGATATCCTCAGTGCCGAACGCCAGCTGGCGGCTGCCACGGCGCGCATTGGCGTCGCCAAGGCCGACCTGTTCCCGCGGGTCAGCTTGAGCGGTTTCCTTGGCTTTACCGCCGGACGTGGTTCGCAAATCGGTTCCTCGGCGGCCAACGCCTGGGCGCTGGGCCCGAGCATCACCTGGGCCGCCTTCGATCTGGGCAGCGTACGGGCACGTCTGCGCGGGGCCAACGCCGAGGCGGAAGGCGCCCTGGCGACCTACGAACAGCAAGTGCTGCTGGCCCTGGAAGAGTCGGAAAACGCCTTCAGCGACTACGGCAAGCGCCAGCAACGCCTGATCTCGCTGATCCGCCAGAGCGAATCGAGCCGCGCCGCCGCTGACCTGGCCGAGATCCGCTACCGCGAAGGCACCGTGGACTTCCTTGTGCTGCTCGACGCTCAGCGTGAGCGCTTGGCCGCCGAAGACACCCAGGCTCAGGCCGAAGTGGACCTGTATCGCGGCATCGTAGCGATCTACAAGGCCCTGGGCGGAGGCTGGCAACCGGAGACTGTCGCCAGCAACTGACCGCCCCCGCACCCGAGCTCCTTTGGTTGGCCGCAACCAACCAAATTCCTTGCCCCGCGCCTCATTCGGACGCGGGGCTTTTTTTTGCCTGTTGCACAGGCCAGTGCAAATGCCGCAGGGTTTGACTCACGCCCCGGCCTGACCGAAGCTTGCAGGATTTTCACGCACTCTGGTTATGGATTTCCTGCATGCCCTCGCCTCGCCGCTATCTGCTCCTTTGCCTGTCCGCCCTGCTGGTGATCGGTCTTGTCGCGGTGTGGTTGCGCAGTACCACGCCGCAGATCCCCGAAGCCATCAAGCGTGGCTACAGTGAGGCCCTGGAATATGCACGCAACGGGCAGCCAGGGGCGGCGCGGATGCTCTATCAACAGCTGGGACGCCCGGATCTCTCACCCAAGCGCCGGGTGTGGCTGCACGGCGAACTGCCCAATTACCCGAGCCCACAGGCCCTGAAGCTGGCGGATGCAGACCTGCACAGCGAATCGGCGGATGTTCGCCGGGCAGCCATTGGCAGCATCGTCGGGCTGGTGCCGCCGAACCAGCGCACCCTGCTGCTGGGACCAATGCTCGAGGACAACGAGCCTGAAGTGCGGTTTGCCGCCGTGAATGCACTGCTGGGCCTGTCACCCGATGACCTGGGCTTGTATTTCGGTGCCATGCAGCTGGCCATCGACACTTGGAAACAGGTGCTCCAGGACGGCCCGCTCACCAGTGAATCCCTGTATCAGCTCGCCCGCCTGTACCTGCACAACGCCCAGCTGGACAAGGCCCGACAAGCCCTGGAACAGGCCTTGAAGCTCAAGCCGGATAACCTGCCGGCACTGGTCATGCAGGTCGAAGTGCTGGACAAACTGGGCCAGGGCGATGCCGCGCGCAAATTGCTCGCCCGAGAGTTGCAAGCCCAGCCGGAATCGGCTTATCTGCAACATGCGCTGGGCATGTGGTTGCTGCAGCATGGCCAGACCGAATACGCCGTGCTCGGCTTGGCGAAAGCGGTGGAACTGGAGCCGGAAAACCGTCATTACCGTTATGACCTCGCCACCACTCTTCACGCCGAGAATGAGGTGGAAGCGGCGCAAAAGCAGTTGCAAGAGATCGTCCAGCGCTACCCCGCCGACCGCAAGGCGCGGGTCCTGCTGATCAATTACTGGAAGGAAACCGGTCAGTTGCAGCATGTTCAGGTTCTATTGGCGAAGTTGGAACAACTGAACCCCGACGACCCGGCGTTGCAGCAAGCCTGGTGAGGGTGCAAGCCATGATTCCCTGGCGAGCGATCGCGTGATGTCCGACGGCCGGAAACACCGAATCAAGGCTCGAAGTCGTCGACAGTGTCACACAAGCAAGCAGAGGAAGCGGAACCGCTATCGCCGCCAACGGTCAAGTAATGAGGCGGTTCATTTCAGGCTCTACCCGGCCTACCGCCCATTTCCCTGGTCATGAGAGGGCTCTTTTTGTCTACATCCAACGAGTTGATCAGCGCAAAAGCCGCTACCGGCATTGAAGGGCTGGACGATGTCCTTTCCGGTGGCCTGTCCCGCGGTCATGTGTTCCTGCTTGAAGGGGAACCGGGGACCGGCAAAACCACGGTCGCCTTGCATTTCCTACTGGCGGGCGCCCGGGCCGGCGAGCGATCCTTGTATATCACCCTATCGGAAACCGAACGGGAACTGCGTCAGGGTGCCGCCTCCCACGGTTGGGAGATGGATGACAACATTGTCATTTTCGAGCTGACCCCGCCAGAAAGCCTGCTCAACGCCGAGCACCAGCAAAGCCTGCTGTATTCTTCGGACCTCGAGCTGGGGGAAGCCACCCGGCAGATCTTCGAAGTGGTGGAACGGGTCAAGCCGACCCGGGTGGTGCTCGACAGCCTGTCGGAGATCCGCCTGCTGGCCCAGAGTTCGTTGCGCTATCGCCGCCAGATCCTGGCGATCAAGCATTATTTCGTGCGCTACGACGCCACGGTGCTTTTGCTCGACGACCTGACCACCGAGTCCCTGGACAAGACCGTCCACAGCGTTGCCCACGGGGTGATTCGCCTGGAAGAACTGACCCCCACCTATGGCGCCGAGCGACGCCGGATCCGGGTGGTCAAGTATCGCGGACAGAAGTACCGCGGCGGTTACCATGATTTCACCATCATGACCGACGGCGTGCACGTCTTCCCACGACTGGTGGCCGCCGAACACCGCGGGCAATACAACCGCCATCAACACTCCAGCGGCATCGCACAAATGGACGCCTTGCTGGGCGGCGGTATCGAAACCGGTTCCAGCACCTTGATCCTGGGCCCGGCAGGTACCGGCAAATCGCTGATTGCGCTGATCTTCGCTGCAGCCGCGGTGAATCGTGGCGAGCACGCCGCGCTATTCATCTTCGACGAGGAACTGGGCCTGTTGTACGAGCGGATGAAAAACATCGGCATCGACCTGCAGGCACTCCAGGACACCGGCAGGTTATTGATCGACCAGGTGGACGCCGCCGAACTGTCTCCCGGCGAGTTCTCTCACCGAGTGCGTCGTTGCGTCGATGACGGCAACATCAAGACCGTGGTGATCGACAGCATCAACGGCTATCAGGCAGCCATGCCGGAGGAAAATGCCCTGGTGCTGCATATGCATGAGCTGCTGCTCTACCTCAACCGCAAGGGCGCGGCGACCTTCATGACCGTCGCGCAACACGGCCTGGTGGGCGACATGCAGGCGCCGGTGGACATCACTTACCTGGCCGACACGGTGATCCTGCTGCGTTACTTCGAAGCGCTGGGCAAGGTTCGCCGAGCGATCTCCATCATCAAGAAACGCACCGGCAGCCATGAATCCACCATCCGCGAATACCGCATCGGCAACCAGGGCATGACCATCGGCGAGCCGCTGGAGGCCTTCCAGGGGGTATTGCGCGGTGTGCCAACCTACATGGGAGCGGACAATCCGTTGCTCAAGGACGACATCCAGTGACGTTAGCGGAACCCTTGTCCGAGCGGGCGTTGATCCTCGCCCCGCTGGGAAGGGACAGTCAGATTGCCTTGATGATCCTCAATGAAGCCGGTTTTGCCGGCCTCATCTGCCGTCATCTGGGGCAGTTGTGCGAAGAATTGGAGAAAGGCGCCGGCTTGTTGGTGATTTCCTCGGAGGCCCTGGTGGGGCCGGACCTGGAGACGCTGTTCCTGCAAATCGAACAACAGCCTGCCTGGTCCGACTTGCCCATCGTCCTGTTGACCCATCACGGTGGCCCGGAACAGAACCCGGCGGCACGCATCGGCGTGCAGCTGGGTAACGTGACCTTCCTGGAACGCCCTTTCCACCCCGTGACCCTGGTCAGCCTGGTGACCACCGCACTGCGCGGCCGCCGAAGGCAATACGAAGCCCGGGACCGCCTGATCGACCTCAGCAACAGTGAATTGCGCCTGCAAAATACCCTCGAAACCCTCGAGCAGCAGGTAGAGGAACGTACCGCACAACTGCGCCACAACGAAGAAGCCCTGCGCCAGTCACAGAAAATGGAAGCAGTCGGCCAGCTCACCGGCGGCATCGCCCACGACTTCAACAACATGCTCACTGGCATCATCGGCAGCCTGGAATTGCTGCGCCGGCGCCTGGCGCGCGGTCGTACCGAAGACCTGGACAGCCTGATCGACCTGGGCGTGACTTCCGCCAACCGCGCCGCCGGCCTGACCCATCGCTTGCTGGCTTTCTCTCGCCGGCAATCGCTGGACCCCAAGGCCGTGCAGACGAACACTCTCGTGTTGTCCATGGGTGAGCTGTTGCAACGCAGCCTCAACGAAAGCATCCGGCTCGACATGCAACTGGACGATCAACTGTGGATCGCCGAAGCCGACCCCAACCAACTGGAAAGCGCCCTGCTCAACCTGGTACTCAACGCCCGGGATGCGATGCCCGATGGCGGAAGACTTGTGGTGAAGACCTTCAATCAATATCTGGATACCGGATTCACCGACGCCTACACCAACCTCGAACCCGGCGACTACGTGGTACTGAGCGTGCAGGACACCGGTTGCGGCATGCCGGAAGCCGTCGTCAGTCGCGCCTTCGACCCCTTTTTCACCACCAAACCCATCGGTCAGGGGACAGGGCTGGGCTTGTCGATGATCTACGGATTCAGCAAGCAGTCCCACGGCCATGTGACCATCGACAGCGTTGTCGGCCAAGGCACCACGGTCAACCTGTACCTGCCGCGCTTCCACGGTGAAGAAGTGCAGGAAGCGCCCGTCGACAACCAGCACACACCCCATGCACAGAATGGCGAGACCGTGTTGATCGTCGAAGACGATCCCGCGGTACGGGTGTTGGTCAGCGCGGTGCTGAGCGAGTTGGGTTATACCTTCCTCGAGGCCGCCGACGCCAACGGCGCGATCCCGATCCTGCAATCGGGTCAACGTATCGACCTGTTGATCAGCGACGTGGGACTGCCCGGCATGAACGGCCGGCAACTGGCGGAAATCGGTCGGCAATTGCGCCCGGATCTACGGGTGCTGTTCATCACCGGCTACGCCGAACACGCCGCTGTACGCGGCGGCTTCCTGGACCCGGGCATGCAGATGGTCACCAAGCCGTTCACATTCGATTTGCTGACGGCCAAGGTGCGGGAAATGATCCGGGCCTGAACGGCCCGAGCCTGCCGACATTTCAGGAAATCAGGACAACATTGTCCGCATGATGCTCTGCAGTTGATCCAGCTTGAACGGCTTGCCCAGGATCGGTGCCGCTCGGGTGATCGGACTGTCGGTTTCCTTTATCTCCGCGGCGTACCCGCTGATGAAGATCACTTTCAGGTCGGGGCGCAACCTGACTGCAGGCTCGGCGATCTGCACCCCGGAAATGCCGCCTGGCAGACGAAAATCAGTAATCATCATGTCCAGGTGGGGCTTGCTTGCCAGGATCTCGAAGGCCTTTTCACCGTTCTCGGCCTCCAGCACCCGATACCCTTCGCCCGACAGGTAAGCGGACAACACCGTCATGACCGAGGGGTCGTCCTCGACGATCAATACAACATCTTGCGCATCTTCACTCATGAGAAGCCTTTGTTCGATCAATAGCTGCTGATACGACCATAGGGTCACCCGGAGGTTGCGTCGGACCGACGGTTTTCTGCAAAGGCAGACAAACGCGAAACAGGGCCCCTTCGTTGATGCGACTGTGGACGGTAATGGTGCCTCCATGGGCGGTCACAATCTGTTCGGAAATGAACAGCCCCAATCCCAGGCCGGAGGACACCGCCTTGGATGACACCCGCTCGAACTGCTGGAAGATGCGCCTCTGGTTCTCTTCGCTGATGCCTATGCCATGGTCCTGGACTTCGACGCACGCGTGGCCGGGCGTCTTGTACACCCGCACTTCGATAGGGCTCTTGCCGCCATAGCGCAACGCGTTGGTCAGCAGGTTCGACACCACCTGTTCGATCCGGAATTCATCCCAGTGCCCCTCCACCGAGGGCTCGGCGGTAAAGGTCAGCGTGCATTCGGCCGCCACGATCTGCGGCTGAAAATTGCGCAACAGGTTCTCCACCAGCGTGGTAAGGTTGAAGCGGCTCGGACGGATAGACAGTTTGCCGGTGCGAATCCGGGACACGTCCAGCATGTCTTCGATCAAGCGGATCAAACTCTTGATCTGGCGCTCATCGCGCTCGACCATCGCCCGCACCTTGTCCAGGCTGAACGCCGCGGCGTTATCCCGGGCCAGGTGCATCTTTCGCAGTTGGGTTTCAAGGATCAGGCCGTTGAGGGGCGTTCGCACCTCATGGGCGACGATCGACATGAAATCATCACGCATGCGCACCGCCTGTTCGAGTTCGCTGCGGACAGTCTGCAGCTGTTGCAGCAGCACCTCCTGCTCCCGACGACTCTGTTCCAGAGCGACCACCTGCTCTTTCACCGCCTTCTTTTGGCGATAGAGCTCCACGAATACGTTGACCTTGCTCCTGACCGCATGGGCGTCCAACGGCTTGTGCAGGAAGTCCACCGCGCCGTTTTCATAACCGGTGAAGGCATAGTTGCGTTCACGCCCGGCGGCGCTGACGAAAATGATCGGGATGCTGCGGGTCTTCTCGGTGCCGCGCATCAGCTCGGCGAGTTCGAAGCCGTTCATTTCCGGCATCTGCACATCGATGATGGCCAGGGCGAATTCATGTTGCAGTAGCAGCGACAACGCCTGGTCAGCCGACAGCGCCTTGAAGACCTTGCGGTCAGCGCCTTGAATCAGCGCTTCCAGTGCCAGCAGATTTTCCGGCAGATCGTCGACGATCAGCAGTTTGGCTTGAATCTCTTGTGGCATGTCGTTCATTCCAACCCGGCCAGCAAATGGCTGATGCCTTGTAAAGTGAGGATATGGTCGGGCTCGTGCAGCGCCAGCGCCGCCTCGGGCATGGTCGACACCTGGGCTTCGTCGGGATCCTGGACAACCGTGATTCCCCCCAACGCCTTGACCCTGGCCAGGCCACGGGCGCCGTCATCGTTGGCGCCGGTCAACAACACCGCCAGCAGGTTCGGCCCATAGACGTCGGCGGCGGACTCGAACAGGACGTCGATGGAGGGTCGGGAATGATGCACCGGATCCTCCAGGCTCAACGACAGGCTGCGATCGGCCTCGACCGACAAGTGATAACCGGGCGTGGCAAAGTACAGCGTGCCGGGCTGGATGTCCTGCTTGTCCCGCGCCTCCTCCACCGGTATCGCCAGACGATGGCCGAAGACCGTGGCCAGTTGGCTGTCGCGCTCGTCGGGCAGGTGCAGAACGACCAGCACAGGTATGCCGAACCTCTTGCGCAATTGCCCGAACACCTTGAGCAGCGCCTCGACTCCGCCGGCGGACGCGCCGACGACAATGGCCTCTACCCGCGGCCTGGGTCCGTCCGTCGTCTGGTTCATAACTTGCGATATATCCGTTCCTGTTTGACCAGCGGTTCGAATTGATTGCCGTATGAAGAAAAATCCAGGGTTTCCTTGCTGCCCAATACCAGGAACCCTCGATGACTGAGTGATTCATGGAATAACCCGATGGCGCGATCTTGCAGCTTTTTATTGAAATATATCAATACGTTACGACACGAAATTAATTGAGTTTCAGAAAAGACGCTGTCCGTTGCCAAGCTGTGATCTGCAAAGGTCACGTTCTGGCACAGGGTCTTGTCGAACATGGCGTAATCGTAAGCGGCGGTGTAATAGTCGGCAAACGACCGCCGCCCACCGGCCCGCTGGTAATTCTGGGTATAGGCCCTGACGTTTTCCAGGGAGAAGATGCCCTGCTTGGCTTTCTCCAGCGACCTGGGGTTGATGTCGGTGGCATAGATGAATGTGCGGTCCAGCAGGCCTTCCTCCCGCAACAGGATCGCCATGGAATAGACCTCTTCCCCGGTGCTGCAACCGGCAATCCAGATCTTGATCGACGGATAGGTTTTGAGCAGCGGAACGATTTCTTCGCGGATCGCCAGGAAATGCGACGGGTCGCGGAACATCTCACTGACGGGGATCGTCAGCAGCTGCAATAACTGCATGAACATGCCCGGATCGTGCAATACGCGCTCCTGGAGCGCGGAAATCGTCCGGCATTCGAACTGACTCAATGCGTGCAGGACCCGGCGCTTGATGGAAGCGCCGGAATAATCCCGAAAATCGTAGCTGTACTTGAGGTAGATCGCTTCGATCAATAAACGAAGTTCAATGTCAGTGTCACGTTCCACTAAATTCTTTCCATATTTGGCAACCACACGCGAATCAGCGAAAACAGACGGTCCAGGTCGATCGGCTTGGCCAGGTAATCATTGGAACCCGCCGCCAGGCAACGCTCCTGATCGTCCTTCATGGCCTTGGCCGTCACCGCAATGATAGGCAACTTGCGCCAGCGCGGGTCCTTGCGGATCAACGCAGTGGCTTCGAAACCGTCCATTTCCGGCATCATCACATCCATCAGCACCAGGTCGATGTCGTCGTTCTCATTCAAGCGCTCGATCGCCTCGAAGCCGTTACGGCCGATGACCACGATGGCACCTTTTGCCTCCAGGGCGCTGGTCAGTGCGAAGATATTGCGCACATCGTCGTCCACCAACAGCACCTTGCGCCCTTCGAATACCTTGTCGCGGCTACGGGCAGCCTTGAGCATCCGTTGACGTTCATGGGACAACCGGGATTCGACTTTGTGCAAAAAGAGTGTCACCTCGTCCAGCAACCGCTCCGGAGAACGGGCGCCCTTGATGATGATCGAGCGCGAATATTTGCGCAGCTCGGCCTCTTCATCGCGCGTCAGGTTGCGCCCGGTGTAGACAATCACCGGCGGGAACGAACAGATTTCCTCCGCAGACATACGCTTGAGCAGATCGTTGCCGAGCATGTCCGGCAGCTTGAGGTCGATGATCATGCAGTCGTAGACGTTGTCCCGCAGCAGATCCAGGGCTTGCTGGGCAAAGCCCACCGCAGTGATCTCGATGTCATCGTCGCCGATCAGGCGAGTGATGCTATCGCGCTGCAAGTCATCGTCTTCCACCAGCAGGACGCGCTTGACCTTCTGGGTCAGCTTGGCCTCCAGGCGGGCGAACACGTCCTTGAGCTCTTCACGGGTGGTCGGTTTGACCGCGTAGCCGATGGCGCCCATGTGCAATGCCGCCTCGACGCGGTCCTCGACGGAAATCACATGCACCGGGATGTGCCGGGTCTCGGGCTGTTCCTTGAGCCGCTGCAACACGGTCAGGCCTGAATGATCGGGCAGGCGCATGTCCAGCAGGATTGCATCGGGTTTGAGGTGGGAAGCCAGGTCGAAGCCTTCGTCGGCAGCGTGCGCCACCAGGCACTGATAGCCCAGTTCATGGGCCAGGTCGAACAGGATCCGGGCGAACTTGGGTTCGTCTTCGATCACCAGGATGCAGCGGGTGTCGAAGGGGGCTTTGTCCCTGTCATCAGCGAAGCGGGCCACAATGTCCACATCGGCGATAATGGGCGCGGGAGCCGGCGCCGGCACATAGGACGCCGGAGCGGGTAATGTCGCCGTAGGGGTGAACGTCCTGGGTTCTGCCGGTGCGTTACCGGGGTCGACATAGCGCTCGGGCAAGACCAGCGTGAACACGCTGCCCTGCCCCGGCTCGCTGGAAACAGAGATCGAGCCACCCAGCAATGTGGCCAGGTCCCGGGAGATCGACAATCCCAGGCCGGTGCCTCCGTAACGACGGTTGGTGGTGCCGTCCGCCTGGCGGAATGCCTCGAAGATGATCTGCTGTTGTTCGGCGGAAATGCCGATGCCCGAGTCCCGCACCATGAATGCGATGCCGGAGCCCGGCTGACCGGCCACCGACAGGCAGACCGTACCCTGTTCGGTAAATTTCACCGCATTGGACAGCAGGTTCTTGAGCACCTGTTCCAGGCGCTGGCGGTCGGTGTACAACATGGTGGGCGCGTCCGGAAGCAACTGCACTTCGAAACCAAGGCCTTTATCAGTCGCCAGAGGCTTGAACATATCGCGCAAGCCTTCCACCAGGCGCGGCACGCTGGTGTTCTCCGGCCGGACTTCCAACTTGCCGGCCTCGACCTTGGAAATATCGAGAATATCGTTGATCAGGTTCAGCAGATCATTACCGGCCGAGTAGATCGACTCGGCAAACTTGACTTGCTCCTCGCTGAGATTCTTCTGAGGGTTTTCCGCCAGCAACTTGGACAGGATCAATGAACTGTTGAGCGGCGTACGCAACTCGTGAGACATGTTGGCGAGGAACTCGGACTTGTATTTGCTCGATCGCTGCAACTCTTCGGCGCGTTCCTGCAATTGCAACTGGGCCAGGTTCAGTTCGGTGTTCTTCTGATCCATGGCGTCGCGTTGCTCGGCCAGTTGTTCGTTGGTCTGCTCCAGTTCCTGTTGCTGGACTTCCAGATGCGCCTGGGATTCCTTGAGGATGCGCGACTGTTCTTCCAACTCTTCGTTGGCCGTCTTGAGCTCCTCCTGCTGGACTTGCAACTCCTCGTTCAGTTGCTGGGTTTCGGCGAGCACTTCCTGCAAACGCTGACGATAGCGGGCAGCCTCTATGGACGTACCGATGTTGCCGGCGACCCGCTCAAGCAGCTCGAGATCGCGGTCGGTCAAGGGACGCAGGAAGCCCAGTTCGACGACGCCATTGATCCGGCCGTCGTCGCTGGTGGGGACCACCACTACGCTGTTGGGCGCCCCGCTTCCCAACCCCGAACTGACTCTCAGGTAATCGGCGGGCACCTCGTCCAGGCGGATCAGTCGCCCTTGCTGCACGGCTTGGCCGACGATGCCTTCACCGGCGACGATAACCTGCTCCTTTTCATCGTCCTCTCGGGACATGCCATAAGTGGCGACACGCTTGAGCGTGCCGTTTTCATCACGCGCATAAAGCGCGGCAACGGCCGTGTCCAGGTACCTGGCGCAGAACTGCAGGATGTTGCGCCCCAGCAGGTTCAGGCTCAGCTGGCCCAGGACCTGCTCGGCCAGTTGAGTCTGCCCCGTGCGCAGCCAGGCCTGTTTTTCCAGATGAAGGGCACTCTGCTGCTGGATCTGTAGGCTGGCGCTGTAACTGCTGGACAGCCCCAACAGATCCCGCCGACCGATATAGGCCAGCAATCCGCTGATCGCGGCAACGAACATCAAGTACAGGGTAATGCTCCACAGCGTCGTGGTGCGCACCTTCTCGTTGCGCGCCGTGCGCAGTTGCTGCTCGGTATCGACGATGTCCTCGAAAGTCTTGCGGATCTCATCCGTCAGGCGCTTGCCACGCCCGGCCTTCACCGCGCCACGGTAATCGCCACTGCTGCGTTGCAGGTCGATCATGCTCTGGGCGTAGTTGGCCCATTCGACCTGAAGTGCCTGCACCTTGTGTATGCGATCGGTCTGGACGGGGTTATCGGCTGTCAATTCCAACAATGTATCCAGCGCAACGGCAATGCGCGGCTTGGCCACTTCGTAGGGATCGAGAAAATGCTCGTCACCGCTCAAGAGGTAGCCACGCATGCCGGTTTCAAGGTCCACGCTCAATTTCAGCGCTTCGTTGGCATTATTGATCACCCGGTCGGTATGCCCGACCCATTGGATCACCGACAGCAGGTAAGTGATCAGCACGATGAAAAACACCGCACTGAGGGCACCCATGCCCAGTGGCAGGCTGATGTTGCGGATCAGAAGCTTACGGAAACTTTGCTCGTCAACCGAAGACGAAGGAGTCATGAGAAGGACCTTGGCGAACAGTTGAAAACCATGGAGTGTGCCCGAAAATGACGGGTTGGATCCACATTTCTGACGAGTCAAGGCTGTATTCCCCGACGGCGGCCAGCCAGTAGCAAGGGAAGCGACTATCCTTGTCAGCTCTTGTACTATAGATCCTTTCTTCTACAGCCCCGGGAACTTGTCCCACCTCGCGACTTACTCATGCATAGGGTCTTTTTTCACTCCCGATTTCATTTTTCCGAGAATAACGATTATGTCCACCGCCGCCCCTGTCACTAACACCACTGTTCTGGTAGTCGAAGATGACGACATCGTTCGCATGCTGATCGTCGATGTACTTGAAGAACTGGAGTATCGGGTGCTCGAGGCGGACGGCTGTGAACAGGCGCTGGAGTATCTGCGCAACCTTGACCAGCCCATCGACCTGATGATGACGGATGTCGGCCTGCCGGTGATGGACGGCCGCGAACTTGCCAGACAGGCGCGTTCGGTACGTCCGGGACTGCCGGTTTTGTTCGCCAGCGGCTATGCCGAAAGCATCGATGTACCCGACAGCATGGCGGTCATCGGCAAGCCGTTTTCCATCGACCAGCTACGTGACAAGGTCAAGAGCCTTCTGCCTTGAGCCGGAGTGAGTTCTTGGTCACTATCGGCGCCCCACGCAGCACCTGCGCCTGATTAACCCAAGGAAAACACCTGCTCATGTCCCATCCCTCCGCCCTCAAGGTCCTGGTCATCGGCTACGTCTGGCCCGAACCCCGCTCATCGGCAGCCAGTGGGCACGTCATGCAGATCCTGGAGACATTCCTGAGCGAAGGATGGGATATCACCTTCAGCAGCCCCGCTCGCCCCGGCGAGAACCGTGCCGACCTGGTCGCGCTGGGCATCCATGAGGTGCCGATCGAACTCAACAACAGCAGTTTCGATGCATTCATCCGTGAACTGGCGCCGGATATCGTGTTGTTCGACCAGTTCATGATGGAGGAGCAGTTCGGCTGGCGGGTCGAGAAACACTGTCCCAATGCCCTGCGGCTGCTGGAGACCTCGGACTTGCAGAGCCTGCGCCATGCGCGGCATCAGCGCCTGAAGGACCGTTTGAAGGCCGACGATCATTCTCAGGATTTCAGCGATCTTTTTGCACCAGCGCTGCACCAGGAATTCCAACTGATGGCCGACACCGAGATTGCGAAGCGGGAAATCGCTGCCTTGTACCGCTGCGATTTGAATCTGATGGTGTCCGAGATTGAAATCGAACTGCTGGTGGAGCATTTCGGGCTGCCCCGTAGCCTGCTGCTGTGGTGCCCATTGATGCTGGACCTGCCGGACGCGCCTTCGGTGCCGTTCGACGGACGGGCGCACTTTCTGAGCATCGGCAACTTCCGCCACGCGCCGAATTGGGATGCGGTGCTCTGGATGAAAAACACCATCTGGCCGCTGATCCGCCAGCAACTGCCCGGCGCGCAACTGCACCTGTACGGCGCCTACACCCCTCCAAAAGCGGCAGCGCTGCATAATCCAGCCCAGGGCTTCCACATCATGAACTGGGCCGAAGATGCCTTGCAGGTCATGTCGGCGGCACGCATCTGCCTGGCTCCGTTGCGTTTTGGCGCCGGCATCAAGGGAAAACTGATCGAGGCCATGCTATGCGGCACGCCCAGTGTCACCACGCCCATCGGCGCCGAAGCCATGCATGACACGATGCCGTGGCCCGGAACGATTGCCACCAGCGCCGAGGCCATCGCCAACGCCGCTGTACAGTTGTACAGCGACCCTACGCGCTGGGCCCAGGCTCAGGATGCGGGCCGTGCGCTACTGGCGAACCGTTACCGCAAGCAGGTCCACGGCCCGGCACTGATCGAAAGCGTCCTGGCCTGCCGCGCCAACCTGGCGCAACGGCGTCGGGATAACTTCACTGGCAGCATGTTGCGCCACCACCAACACAAGAGCACCCAATACATGTCCCAGTGGATCGAGGAGAAGAATCGCCACCTCTGATGACAGACCCTGAATCCCGGCAGTTTTCATCGGCGTGGACTTTTTCGGTCGCATGCCGGTCATAGGCAACGGTATAGGCAGCCCCTGCGCCGGGCATGACCGCCGGATGAGCATCCGGGGTGGCACGCGCCTGGCGAAGGGAGCATCATCCAGCGGCAATAACAATAAAAGCGCAGCCTCATGACCCGAACAGCGAGAGTCAACGATCCCTCCTATGAGTTGATGGATGACCATAACGGACAGTCCATCATTTATCGCCAGCACGGCTTTCCTTGCCCGCTGGTGCGCTGGCATTTCCATAAGGAATACGAGCTACACCTGATCGTCGCCAGTTCCGGCAAGGTATTCATCGGCGATTACATCGGCAACTTCTACCCGCAGACGCTGTTCCTCACTGGCCCCAACGTGCCCCACAACTGGATCAGCCAGGTGGCCGAGAACGAAGTGGTGCCCAAGCGCGATATGCTGGTGAACTTCACCGATGAGTTGTTCGACAGCGGCCATCAAGTGTTTGCCGAACTCAAGACCATCGCCCCGCTGCTGGAACGCGCCCGCTATGGCATCGAGTTTCGTTGCAAGCGCACCATCCGCCAGGCCACGATCCTGATGCAGCGAATTGCCGACTCCCAAGGCATGAGCCGCCTGGGTTACTTTTTCATCCTGATGGAGCTGCTGGCCACCACGGATGACTATCAGTTGCTCTCCGGTGCCACCTCCTCACAGATGGCCGATGAGCACAGCGTCGACCGCACCAACCGCGCCGTGGACTACATCTTCGCCCATTACGCCCGCGAGTTGCCTCTGGAAGAAGTCGCCGAGCACCTGGGTATGAAACCCACTTACTTCAGCCGCGTCTTCAAGCAGGCCACCGGCCGCTGTTTCGTCGAATTCGTCAATCGACTGCGCATCAGCAAATCCTGCGAGCTGTT
Source organism: Pseudomonas uvaldensis (assembly GCF_021271205.1). Lineage (GTDB taxonomy): Bacteria > Pseudomonadota > Gammaproteobacteria > Pseudomonadales > Pseudomonadaceae > Aquipseudomonas > Aquipseudomonas uvaldensis. The sequence goes on along the minus strand of NZ_JAIWKS010000002.1, from coordinate 123,802 downwards.
GGCCGATGGCGACAAACCGGTCACCGACGTGTGCTTTGAGTCGGGTTTCAACAATATTTCCAACTTCAATCGCCGATTCCAGCAACTCAAGGGCATGACCCCTTCCCACTACCGACGGCTGGCGGTGCAGCGGCTGACGGAGCAGAACCAGGGCTGAGCGCTCAGTTCCCTCATCAATGAGGGCCTCACTCAGTGCAAAAAAGTATCAGAGCAAGTGCTACGGATGATTTGTCACGCCGTCGATTGAAGGCTGTAATCAGCGCACATTCTTCCTTTCATCCGGAAGACAAAAACAATAACTGTCCTTCCGCAGCCTGCCTGGCTCGGAAAAGGAGTGCGCGATGAAACCTTCGTTAAAAGCTCTGCTTGCTTCCACCTGCATGACCCTCAGCAGCGTCAGTTTCGGCGCGCAGACTCTCACCATTGCCACCGTTAACAACAGCGACATGATTCGCATGCAGAAGCTCTCGAAAACCTTCGAGGCCGAGCATCCGGACATCAAGCTGAACTGGGTGGTGCTCGAAGAAAATGTCCTGCGCCAACGCCTGACTACCGACATCGCCACCCAGGGCGGGCAGTTCGACGTGTTGACCATTGGCATGTACGAAGCTGCACTCTGGGGCGCCAAGGGTTGGCTGGAGCCGATGAAGGATCTGCCTGCCTCCTATGACTTGGACGACGTCTTTCCCTCAGTGCGTGACGGCTTGTCCGTGAAGGGCTCGCTGTACGCCCTGCCGTTCTATGCCGAGAGTTCGATCACCTACTACCGTACCGACCTGTTCAAGAACGCCGGGCTGACCATGCCCGAACGCCCGACCTGGACGCAGATCGGTGAGTTCGCGGAAAAACTCACCGACAAATCCAAGGAACAGTATGGCCTGTGCCTGCGGGGCAAGGCCGGTTGGGGCGAGAACATGGCGCTCATCACCACCCTCGCCAACGGCTATGGCGCTCGCTGGTTCGATGAGAAGTGGCAGCCGCAATTCAACGGCCCCGAGTGGAAAGACGCTCTGAGCTTTTATGTCGACAACATGAAAAAATCCGGCCCACCCGGCGCCTCCAGCAACGGTTTCAACGAAAACCTGGCACTGTTCAACAGCGGCAAATGCGCCATCTGGGTCGACGCCAGCGTCGCCGGCTCATTCGTGACCGACAAGACGCAAAGCAAGGTGGCCGATCACGTCGGGTTCACCTTTGCCCCACACGAGAAAACCGACAAGGGCACCTCGTGGATGTACTCCTGGTCGCTGGCGATCCCTGCCAGCTCCAAAGCCAAGGACGCGGCCAAAGTCTTTACCAGCTGGGCGACATCCAAGGAATACAGTCAATTGGTCGCCAAGACCGACGGCATCGCCAACGTACCACCTGGCACTCGGACCTCGACCTACAGCGAGGAGTACATGAAGGCCGCGCCGTTTGCCAAGGTGACGCTGGAATCGCTGAAAGTCGCCGACCCGAAGGCTCCGACCCTCAAGCCTGTGCCGTACATCGGCATTCAGTTGGTGACCATTCCGGAGTTCCAGGCCATCGGCACCCAAGTGGGCAAGCTCTTTTCGGGCGCACTGACCGGCCAACAGACCGTGGACCAGGCGCTGACCGCCGCGCAGTCCACCACCGAACGCGAGATGAAGCGCGCCGGGTATCCCAAGTAACCCGAGGCTCCCGCTCTCCGCTTTCTGCTTTTTGTGGGAGCGAGCCTGCTCGCGATAGCGGTTACCCAGCCGACATCAATGTTGGATGTGTCGACCGCATCGCGATGCAGGCTCGCTCCCACAGGGGATCTTTTCAAGAGAAGATTTTCGCAAGCGGATTTCACAGGCCCGCACAAAACGGTTCAACGCCATGAATACTTCAACGACAACCGCCAAAGCGCCCATCGAGATAGCCCCACCACCGGCTCGCAAGATCCGCGTGGCCAATCCCGGCTGGTTCCTGGTCAGCCCTTCGGTGGCCCTATTGCTGCTATGGATGATCGTGCCACTGGGCATGACCGTCTATTTCTCGATGATCCGCTACAACCTGCTCTACCCCGGCGAGAATGAATTTGTCGGGCTGGAAAACTTCACTTATTTCCTGACCGATTCGGGCTTCATGCCCGGCGCCACCAATACCCTGTTGCTGGTGGGCAGTGTTCTGTTGATCAGTGTGGTGTTCGGGGTGTTGATCAGCGCGTTGCTGGAGGCCAGCGAGTTTTTCGGGCGCGGCATCGTGCGGGTACTGCTGATCTCGCCGTTTTTCATCATGCCCACCGTCGGGGCTCTGATCTGGAAAAACCTGATCTTCCACCCGGTCTCGGGGATTCTCGCCTCGGTGTGGAAACTGTTCGGCGCCCAGCCGGTGGACTGGCTGGCCCATTATCCACTGCTGTCGATCATCATCATTGTGAGCTGGCAATGGTTGCCCTTCGCGATCCTGATCCTGATGACCGCCATGCAGTCCCTCGACCAGGAACAGAAGGAAGCTGCGCGCCTGGACGGTGCCGGTCCGATCGCGATTTTCTGGCACCTGACCCTGCCGCACCTGGCTCGGCCAATTGCCGTGGTGCTGATGATCGAGACCATTTTCCTGCTGTCGGTGTTCGCCGAGATTTTCACCACCACCAACGGAGGCCCCGGCTACGCCTCCACCAACCTGGCTTACCTGATCTACAACCAGGCACTGGTGCAGTTCGACGTCGGCATGGCATCGGCGGGAGGCCTGATTGCCGTGGTCATTGCCAACATCGCCGCCATCATCCTCGTCCGGATGATCGGCAAAAACCTCACCGACAAGCACTGAGGCCGCCGCCATGACACTTCAACAATCCCGTCGGCTGCAAAGCCTGCTGTTGGGCACGCTGGCCTGGGCCATCGCGTTCCTGATCTTCTTCCCGATCTTCTGGATGGTGCTGACCAGCTTCAAGACCGAAATCGACGCGTTCGCCACACCGCCGCAGTTCATCTTCATGCCGACGCTGGAGAACTACCTGCACATCAACGAGCGCAGCGACTACTTCAGCTTCGCCTGGAACTCGGTGGTGGTTTCCTTCAGCGCCACCGCCCTGTGCCTGCTGATCGCAGTGCCGGCGGCCTACTCCATGGCATTCTACGAAACCCAACGCACCAAAGGCACTCTGCTGTGGATGCTCTCCACCAAGATGTTGCCGCCGGTGGGCGTGCTGATGCCGATCTATCTGCTGGCCAAGAACTTTGGCCTGCTAGATACCCGTATCGCGCTGATCATCATCTATACGCTGATCAACCTGCCCATCGTGGTCTGGATGATTTACACCTACTTCAAGGACATTCCTCGCGACATTCTCGAGGCCGCACGCCTGGATGGCGCCACGCTGTGGCAGGAAATGGTCCGGGTGCTGCTGCCGATTGCCAAGGGCGGCCTGGCGTCCACCGTGCTGCTATCGCTGATCCTGTGCTGGAACGAGGCCTTCTGGTCACTGAACCTGACCTCGTCCAAAGCCGCGCCGCTGACTGCCCTGATCGCGTCCTACTCCAGCCCCGAAGGGCTGTTCTGGGCCAAATTGTCCGCCGTTTCGACCCTGGCTTGCGCGCCGATTCTGATCTTCGGCTGGATCAGCCAGAAACAACTGGTCCGCGGCTTGTCCTTCGGCGCCGTGAAATAACGCGCCCTACCCAATTAACAAAAAGTGGAGGCCCACCCCATGGCCAACCTCAAGATCAAGAATCTGCAAAAAGGCTTCGAAGGTTTTTCCATCATCAAGGGCATCGACCTGGAAGTGAACGACCGCGAGTTCGTGGTGTTCGTCGGTCCGTCGGGCTGCGGTAAATCCACGCTGCTGCGGCTGATCGCGGGCCTGGAGGAAGTCAGCGACGGCACCATCGAACTGGACGGCCGGGACATCACTGAAGTCAGCCCCGCCAAGCGCGACCTGGCGATGGTGTTCCAGACCTACGCCCTCTACCCGCACATGAGCGTGCGCAAGAACATGTCCTTTGCCCTCGACCTGGCCGGCGTGCCCAAGGCCGAGGTCGAGAAGAAGGTCAACGAAGCGGCGCGCATCCTCGAACTGGGACCGATGCTCGAACGCAAGCCCAAGCAGTTGTCCGGTGGTCAGCGTCAGCGGGTGGCGATTGGTCGTGCCATCGTGCGCAACCCGAAAATCTTCCTGTTCGACGAACCGCTGTCCAACCTCGACGCCGCGCTGCGGGTGCAGATGCGCCTGGAGCTGGCGCGGCTGCACAAGGAACTGCAGGCGACCATGATCTACGTGACCCACGATCAGGTCGAAGCCATGACCCTGGCCGACAAGGTGGTGGTGCTCAACGGCGGGCGCATCGAGCAGGTCGGTTCCCCCCTCGAGCTCTACCACCAACCGGCGAACCTGTTTGTCGCGGGTTTTCTCGGCACACCGAAGATGGGCTTTCTCAAGGGCAAGGTCACGGTCGTCAGTGCCCAGGGCTGCGAGGTGCTGCTGGACGCAGGCACTCGCATCCAACTGCCGGTCAACAGTGCCAGCCTGAACGTCGGCGCCGCGGTGACCCTGGGGATCCGTCCGGAACACCTGAACCTGGCACAACCGGGCGAATGCACCTTGCAAGTGACCGCCGACGTCAGCGAGCGGCTGGGCAGTGACACCTTCTGCCACGTCACCACCGCCTCCGGCGAAGCCTTGACCATGCGGGTTCGCGGTGACCTGGCAAGCCGTTTCGGCGAGCAACTGAACCTGCACCTGGATGCCGACCACTGCCATTTATTCGATGCCGATGGCGTAGCGCTCACCCGTGCGCTGCGCGCCGCCGCCTGATTACCGAGACGTGTGATGAAACTCAACCGACAAAACCTGCACAACCTCGATCCACAGGTTGCCCTGCCCGCCTATCCGCTGAACGATATCCGCCAGGGCATCGCCCACATCGGCGTCGGCGGTTTCCATCGGGCTCACCAGGCGTACTACACCGATGCGCTGATGAACACCGGCGAAGGCCTGGACTGGGCCATCTGCGGCGTGGGCCTGCGGGCCGAAGACCGCCGGGCCCGGGATGATCTGGCCGGGCAGGACTACCTGTTCACCCTGTTTGAGCTGGGCGATACCGATGACACCGAAGTCCGGGTCATTGGCGCCATCAGCGACATGCTGCTGGCCGAAGACGGTGCCCGGGCACTGATCGACAAACTGGCCGACCCGCAGATCCGCATCGTCTCGCTGACCATCACCGAGGGTGGTTATTGCATCGATGACAGCAACGGCGAGTTCATGGCCCACCTGCCGCAGATCCAACACGACCTGAACCACCCGGACGATCCGAAGACCGTGTTCGGTTTTCTCTGCGCCGCCCTGGCCAAGCGCCGGGCCAATGGCATCCCGGCGTTCACCCTGATGTCCTGCGACAACCTGCCCCATAACGGCGCGGTGACCCGCAAGGCCTTGCTCGCCTTCGCCGCGTTGCGCGACGCCGACCTGGGGCTGTGGATCGACCGCAACGTCAGTTTCCCCAATGCCATGGTCGACCGCATCACGCCCATGACCAGCGTGGCCCATCGTCTGCAGTTGCACGATGAACACGGGATCGACGACGCCTGGCCAGTGGTCTGCGAGCCGTTCGTGCAATGGGTGCTGGAAGACAAATTCGTCAATGGCCGCCCGGCCTGGGAAAAGGTCGGCGTGCAGTTCACCGACGACGTAACGCCTTACGAGGAAATGAAGATCAAGCTGCTCAACGGCAGCCATCTCGCCCTGACTTACCTCGGGTTCCTCAAAGGCTATCGTTTCGTCCACGAAACCATGAACGACCCGCTGTTCGTGCGTTACATCCGAGCCTACATGGACCTGGACGTGACACCGCAACTGGCACCGGTGCCGGGCATCGACCTGAGCGACTACAAGAACACGCTGATCGAACGGTTCTCCAACCAGGCCATCGCCGACCAGTTGGAACGGGTATGCTCGGACGGCTCGTCGAAGTTCCCCAAATTCACCGTGCCCACCATCAACCGCTTGATTGCCGACGGTGGCCATACCCGGCGCGCGGCGCTGGTGGTGGCGGCCTGGGCGGTGTACCTCAAGGGCGAGGACGAAAATGGCGTGAGCTATTCGATTCCCGACCCGCGCGCCGCGTTCTGCCAGGCGCTGGTGGCCGACGATGCGCTGGTTACCCAGCGGATGCTGGAAGTGGAGGAAATCTTCGGCACGGCCATTCCCCGTTCGGCGGAGTTCGTGGCGGCGTTCGAATGGTGCTGCAACAGCTTGCGCGAGCATGGGGTCACACGCACGCTCGAGCGGGTGTTGGCTGATGCGGACTAGACTGCCTTTTTGTGGCGAGGGCGCTCGCTCCCTCGCCACAGAGCCTTATTCGACTGGTCATTGCGTACCGAGACCCATCACCTGAGGATTTGTATGGCAAACCAACAGCTGTTCCTGGGCATCGATTGCGGCACCCAAGGCACCAAGGCCCTGATCCTTGATGCAGTCACCGGCCAAGTCCTGGGCCAGGGTGCCGCGACCCACACGATAATCAGCGGTCCCAATGGCTGTCGCGAGCAGGACACCGGGCAATGGATCGATGCGTTCATCCAGGCAACTCATCAGGCACTGGCCGCCGCCGGCGTGGACGGTCAGGCCGTTCTCGGCATCGGTGTTTCCGGGCAGCAGCACGGTCTGGTACTGCTCGATGACCAGGATCAGGTCCTGCGTCCGGCCAAGTTGTGGTGCGACACCGAAACCACGCCTGAGAACGACCGTCTCCTGGCACACCTGGGCGGCGAAAGCGGCTCCCTGGAGCGTCTCGGCGTGGTCATCGCCCCCGGCTATACCGTGTCCAAGCTGCTGTGGACCCGTGACGTCCATCCCCAGGTGTTCGCCCGCATCGCCAGCATCCTGTTGCCCCACGACTTCCTGAATCACTGGCTCACCGGCCGTCATTGCAGTGAATACGGCGACGCCTCCGGCACCGGCTATTTCAACGTGCGTACCCGCCAATGGGACCTTGAGTTGTTGCACCACATCGACCCCAACGGCCGACTGCAATCGGCGTTACCGGAGCTCATTGACGCCCACAAACCCGTCGGGCGGATCCTGCCGGCCATTGCCGCACGCCTGGGCATCAATCCCGATGCCGTGGTCGCCAGCGGTGGCGGGGATAACATGATGGGCGCCATTGGCACCGGCAACATTCAGCCCGGCGTGATCACGATGAGCCTCGGCTCTTCCGGCACGGTCTACGCCTACGCCCAGGAGCCGGTGGTCAGCCCGCAGGCCTCGGTAGCCACTTTCTGTTCCTCCAGCGGCGGCTGGCTACCGCTGATCTGCACCATGAACCTGACCAACGCCACCGGCGCGGTGCGCGAGCTGCTGGAACTGGACATCGACGCGTTCAACGCCCTGGTCACCCAGGCTCCGATTGGCGCCGATGGCGTGTGCATGCTCCCGTTTCTCAACGGCGAACGCGTGCCTGCCCTGCCCCATGCCACCGCCAGCCTGTTGGGCTTGACGACCACCAACCTGAACCGGGCCAACTTGTGCCGCGCGGTGGTCGAAGGCACCACCTTCGGCCTGCGCTACGGACTGGACCTGCTGCGCGCCAACGGGCTCGAAGCCCGGAGCATCCGTCTGATCGGCGGCGGCTCGAAGAGCCCGGTCTGGCGGCAGATCGTCGCCGACATTATGGATACCACGGTCATCTGCACCGAGCAGAGCGAAGCCGCTGCGCTCGGCGCGGCCATTCAGGCAGCCTGGTGTCATTCAGGATCACAGCAAAGCCTGAGCGAACTGTGCCAGCGCTGCGTCAAACTCGATCCGACCAGCGAGACGCGGCCGGTCGCCGAGCATGTCGCAGCGTCCCAGCAGGCCTACGAACGTTACCGACAACACGTCGCAACCCTTTGAGAGCAAGTCATTATGTATCTGGTGTGTGGTGAAGCACTGTTTGATGTCTTCAGTGAAGACGAGGCTGGCGGCCCGGTTTCGCAGGTCAGTTTCAAGGCCATTGCCGGCGGCTCGCCGTTCAATGTGGCGGTAGGGCTGCGACGACTGGGGATGGAGTCGGCCTTGTTCGGTGGATTGTCCACCGACTATCTCGGTCGGCGCCTGCATCAGGTTCTGCTCAACGAAGGTGTCAGCACGACATACCTGGTGGACTTCGATGCACCGACGACGCTCGCGATGGTTGCCGTCGGTGCCAACGGCTCACCCCATTACAGTTTTCGTGGCGAAGGCTGCGCGGATCGGCAATTAAGCCTGGAACATCTGCCCTCATTGGGGCCAGAGGTATGCGGCCTGCATTTCGGCTCGTTCTCCCTGGTGGTGCAACCCATTGCCGATACATTGCTGGCGCTGGCGCAACGTGAAAGCGGCAAGCGCCTGATCAGCCTCGACCCGAACGTGCGACTGAACCCACAGCCAGACATCGAGCTATGGCGCGCCCGGATCGCGACGCTGGTGCAATATGCCGATCTGATCAAGGTCAGCGACGAAGACCTCAGCCTGCTCTACCCCGGGCAGGACCCACAAAGCGTGATCAGAAGCTGGCTCCAGCATCGTTGCCAACTGGTGTTCCTGACCCGTGGCGGCCAGGGCGCTACGGTGTTCAGCCAAGGCCATGGCAGCTGGTCGATGCCCGCCCTCGCGGTCGAGGTTGCCGACACCGTAGGCGCAGGCGACACCTTCCAGGCAGCACTGTTGACCTGGCTGGGCGAGAACGAAATGGATTCGGCCGAAGGCCTTCACGCCCTGACCCGGGACCAGATCAGCGCGATGCTCGACTTTGCGATGCGTGCGGCGGCTCTTACATGCAGCAAGACAGGACCGGACCTGCCGTACCGCCAGCAGCTCGTCTGAGGGATAAAATGAGGAAACGGGACGCTGGGTCTGTGCATGAGCCCAGCCCAACGTCAACGTCACTGACCGGCGTGGCTTAGCGTCCGGTCATCCGGTGCTGCTGATGGAAATAATTTCCGGCTCCGTGATGATGCTGAAGCTCGGTGCGTAACTCGGCGATAAGGTCATTGATTGCCCGGCAGCTGGTGAGCTTGTTGGCATCGATATCGGTCTTGAGCAAAGCCACACGGTCCGTTTCATGGTCGTCGAAGACCTTGATGGTCATCGACAGGTCCGGTGACAAGGTGCATTGCGAGCGCTTGGGCAACAAGCTGCTTTCAATGATGCTTCGCATTTCGAGGGCAGATAAAAACATGGCGACTCTCTCCTGTTGAGGCGTCCAACTTATTTTTTCACGGCGACGATACTTCTTCTCCGTTCCTTCCCTGCGGATCTGGGACTACGAAATGTCGTGCCGTTCGTTTTTAGCGTTTCAATCAATAAGTTCTTCAAGTGAACTCTTGGATCATCCCGCAAAAAATATGCCTGCAATTGCCACGTTTCTACTTGATATAAATCAATCACTTGGCGTGTCAACGCGTAGGCTTCCTCGGGCAAAATGCAAGGAAGCGGCGCGTTTCTCTTGCAAACTGCAACAACGCTGATGCGTCGCAAACTAGAGTAGCCCTAATTGCCACTATGGAAACGGGCATCCGTCGGCTGGCATGAAAAAAGCGATGACAGGTCACCTTTCCGGTGACTTTTCCTACAAACCCTGGTCACTTGAGCCCCACTTTATAGAGCGCTCCCTCGTCTTCATCCGTCAGCACATACAGGTAGCCATCCGGCCCCTGGCGGACATCGCGGATTCGCTCCTTGAGTTCGCCCAGCAAACGCTCCTCGTGAACGACCTTGTCGCCCTCGAATTCCAGGCGGATCAGGTTCTTCGAAACCAGTGCCCCGATGAACGCGTTGCGCTGCCAGGGAGTGAAACGATCGTTGTCGTAGAACGCCATGCCACTGAGCCCCGGTGAAACCTGCCAGACATGGTGGGGGCCACGTGTTCCTTCGACAGTCTTGCCCTGAGCTTCGGGAATCGGCGCACCAGAGTAGTTGATGCCATGGGTCGCCAGCGGCCAGCCATAGTTCTGGCCGCGCTCGATGATGTTCAGTTCATCACCGCCCCTGGGGCCGTGTTCGTTCTCCCACAACGTACCATTCCAGGGATTGAGTGCAGCGCCCTGGGGATTGCGAATACCGTAGGCCCAAATCTCCGGCCGGACGTCTTTCTGACCGACGAAGGGGTTATCGTCCGGCACCTTGCCGTCAGGGTAGAGACGCACCACCTTGCCCTGCAGCTTGTCCAGGTCCTGGGCCGTCGGGCGGTCGTTGTTTTCTCCCAGGGTGATGAACAGGTAGCCATCACGGTCAAATACCAATCGCGAGCCGAAGTGGTTGCCCGTGGACAGCTTGGGCTGCTGGCGGAAAATCACGTCGAAATTCTCCAGGCGCTTCAGGTCCTCGGACAATTGCCCCCGCCCTACCGCAGTGCCGGCCTTGCCGTCCTCGCCACCCTCGGCATAGGACAGATACACCGTACGATCCTGGTTGAAATCCGGCGACAGCACCACGTCCAGCAAACCTCCCTGGCCATTGGCCCAGACCTCCGGTACGCCGCCCAACGGTGTCGACACCTGCCCGTCGGGGCTGACCAGGCGAAGGTTGCCCGGCCGCTCGGTCACCAGCATGCCACGCTGCCCCGGCAAGAACGCCAGCGACCAGGGGTGCTCCAGCCCCTTGGCCACGGTGGTCACCTCCACGGTGCCCTCTTCGCTTTTGAATAACTGGGTCGGGGCGGCAAAGGCCGGCATGGCAAGTGTCAGGACAGCGCTGGCGCCGAGCGCCGTCAGGTATGTTTTACGCAACATGCACATTTCCTTCTGTGGTCTACCGATTGTCGTTCGGGCCCCTGGGAGGCGTATTGGACTCAATGGTCGGCCTGGGCGAACCCGGCGCAGGCCCCGAGCGAGGATAACCGTTGCCGATACCACCGTTTTCCAGGGTGGGCGGCCGGGGCACGGGGACTGTCGGGTTGTTGCGAATCGTCGGTACGTTGGGCTGGGTGCCCTGCATGCTGTTGGGGTTCGCCCGGCGTATCGGATTGCTGTAGGGGTTGTTGTTGCCTGGCAGGTTCTGGGCAACGACCACAGCCCCAGGATCTGGCGCGGCGGCGTGGACGGCGCTGGCCAGCAATAGCGTGAAGATGGCGAGCATCAGCCTGTGCATCGGGTACCTCCTGCGTCACGAAATCGCTCCGATATATCGAAAGCACGCTACGCCGCAGGTTCGCGGTTGTTAAGTAAATGTTAGGCAAATTGTCGGACGCAAATGTTACGAGGCATCTCCGGACCAGCCAGCGCTACCCGCCGGCAGCGTTTTCCACGGAAACTTTTGCCAAGGCGCAAAGGTCACCAGAGAGACTCTTCATCGGTAAGGAAAACCCCACCATGGCACGGGCAATCTGGAAAGGCGCAATCAGTTTCGGACTGGTCCACATTCCCGTGGCGCTGGTGTCGGCGACGTCCTCCCAGGGGGTGGATTTCGATTGGCTGGATAAGCGCAGCATGGACCCGGTGGGCTACAAGCGGGTCAACAAGGTCACCGGCAAGGAAGTGACCAAGGAAGACATCGTCAAGGGTGTCGAGTACCAAAAAGGCCAATACGTGCTGCTCAGCGAAGAGGAAATCCGCTCCGCCCACCCCAAGTCCACCCAGACCATCGACATTTTTTCCTTCGTAGACAGCGAAGCGATCCCGCTGCAAAACATTGATACACCTTACTTCCTGGCCCCCGACAAACGCGGCGGCAAGGTCTATGCGCTGCTGCGCGAGACCTTGATAAAGACCAACAAGGTGGCCCTGGCCCATGTCGTACTGCATACCCGCCAACACCTGGCGGCGCTGATGCCGTTGGAGTCGGCCCTGGTGCTGGTGATGCTGCGCTGGCCGGCCGAAGTGCGCGACCTCGACATCCTGGAGTTGGGCGATGAGGTGACTCACCCGACCCTGGCCAAGGGTGAGCTGGAAATGGCCAAGCGCCTGGTCGAGGACATGAGTGGCGATTGGGATCCCCAGCAATACCGGGACAGTTTCGAGGACAAGATCATGGAACTGGTGGAGAAAAAGGCCAACGAGGGCCGCCTCGAAGCCGTGGAAACCGACCCGGGCGAAGAGCAACGCAAGACCGCCGATGTCATCGACCTCACCGAACTGCTCAAGCGCAGCCTGGGCAGCAAAGGCAAGGCGGCCGACAAGCCCGGCGGAAAAAACGCCGAGAAACCCGCCAAGCCTCGTAAATCCGCGCCTGCCAAAAAAGCCACCAAGGCTTCCCGGGGCTAGTCCCCCGGCGCCAGCACTGCAAGGGAAACTGTCATGGTCATGGCCGAAAATGAACACGCCCGATTGCCCGATACCGAACCGGACGAAACAATGGCTCGACCCGACAATAGACTGGACCGGATCGCAGTACCCGCTCGCTTACCTGAACGCCTGTCCCCGCAACTGGCCACGCCCGTGGAGGAACCACCGCCTGGCGAATGGCGTTATGAGGTCAAGTTCGATGGCTATCGACTGCTGGCCCGCATCAGAGGCGGCGAAGTCCGACTGTTCAATCGCAATCATCAGGATTGGACCGAACGCCTCCAATTACACGCCGATGCCCTGGCTGCTCTGAATCTGGGGGATAGCTGGCTGGACGGTGACCTGGTGCTGCTGGACGACACCGGTCAATCCGATCTTGCCGCCCTGCGGCAAGCCTTTGAAATCGGCCGCACCGTGGACATGGTGTACTTCCTGTTCGACGCTCCGTTTCTCAACGGCAAGGACCTGCGAATGCTCGCGGTGGAAGAGCGGCGAGCGGCGCTGAAAAAAGCCCTGGCGAACAACGCAAGCAAGCGCCTGCGGTTCTCCGAAGCGTTTTCCGCCAGCCAGGATGAGATTTTCGAGAGCGCCGCCGCCCTTTCGCTGGACCGCGTGATCGGCAAACGCCTGGGCAGTCCTTATGTATCCCGGCGCAGCACCGATTGGATCAAACTCAAGTGCCGGTTGCGCCAAGCCTTCGTCATTGTCGGTTTCACCCGCCCGAAAGGCACGCGCAGCGGTTTCGGTGCGCTGCTGCTGGCAGTCAACGGACCGGCCGGGCTGGTGTATGCCGGCCGGGTAGGCACAGGGCTCACCCGATCGCAGCTCAAGCAGTTACATGAACAACTCCAGCGCCATGAGCGTGACGCCTCCCCCCTGGGAAAACCACTCAATGCCAGCCAGGGTCGCGGCGTACAGTGGGTCGAGCCGACCCTGGTGTGCGAAGTCGAGTTCGCCGAATGGACCCGCGGCGGCCTGGTGCGCCAGGCGGCTTTCCTCGACCTGTTGACCGATACACCGGCCAGCAAAGTCGTTCGCGAGCAAGCCCTGCCGATAAAGGCCACGGCACCTGAATCCAAACGCGGCGGCAGAAAGCGCTCGGTGGAAGTCAGCGGCGTGAAAATCACCCATCCCGAGCGAGTCATCGACAGTGTCAGTGGGGTCGAGAAAGTAGAATTGGCGCAATACTACGCCGACATCGCATCATGGATTCTGCCCCATCTGAAGCTGCGGCCCGTTGCCTTGCTGCGAGCGCCCGACGGCATCGGCGAAGAGCAGTTCTTCCAGAAACACGCCGACCGCCTGGAAATCCCCCATATCAAGCAACTGGATCCGCAACTGGATCCGGGTCATGCAGCCCTGATGGAAATCGACAGCGCCCAGGCGCTGATCAGCGCGGCGCAGATGGGTACGGTGGAACTGCATACCTGGACCGCGACCCACGACCGGATCGAAACACCCGATCTGTTCGTCCTCGACCTGGACCCCGATCCGTCGCTGCCTTGGAGCGCCATGCTCGACGTGACCCGCATGACACTCTCGCTGCTCGATGAACTGGGGCTGCAAGGGTTCCTCAAGACCAGCGGCGGCAAAGGCATGCACATCATCGTGCCATTGGCACGGAGTGAGGGCTGGGACACCACCAAGGCATTCGCCAAAGCCATTTCCCAGTTCATGACCCGGCAGATGCCACAACGGGTCACGGCGACCATGGGGCCAAAAAACCGCGTCGGAAAAATATTCATTGACTACCTGCGTAACGCCCGGGGCGCCAGCACGGTCGCGGCCTATTCGGTGCGCGCCCGACCGGGCCTGCCCGTGTCAGTGCCCATCGCCCGGGTCGAACTCGATGGGCTGCGCAACGCCCAGCAGTGGGACATCCATACGGCACTCGAGCGGGCCAGGGGTCTGGGCGCCGATCCGTGGTCAGGTTACAACCATCGCCAACGGATCACGGCCAGGATGTGGGAACAACTGGAAGCAGAGAAACCCGGGATTGAAACGTAGCGGCACAGCGGGAACGGTTCAGATCCAGACGAAGATCGCCAACAGCCCGCCGAAGAACGCCCACTTTTGCAGGTAATACAAGGTGCGGTTGCGTTTCTTCAGCGCCTTGCCTTGAAGACGGATCCTGTAGAGTCTGGAAAATGCCCGGTTCAGCCCGCCGGTCTTGTCGCCGGCATCGTTCGGCGCGCCGGCGGCGGCCATCACGGTGCGACTGAACCAGCGATTGAAGGCAGTGGCCCAGCGGTATTTCAACGGTCGTTCCACATCGCAAAACAGGATGATGCGATTGTCCGACGTCGTGTTTTCGGCGTAATGAATGAACGTCTCGTCAAACATCACCGCCTCGCCATCGCGCCAATGGTACTGCTCGCCATCGACATTGATGTAGCAACCGCTGTCGTTAGGGGTTTCCAGGCCCAAGTGATATCGATAGGAGCCGGCATAAGGATCGCGATGACGCACCAGCTTCGAGCCCGGCGGCAACTCGGCGAACATTGCCGCCTTGATCGATCCGATGCCCTGCACCAGCTCGGTGGTGCGGGGACACAGCTTCATGGCCGAGGGATGGCTGTCGCCGTACCACTTCAGATAGAACCGCTTCCAGCCCGTCTTGAAGAACGAGTTGAAACCCACATCGTCGTATTGATTGGAACGTTTGATCTCGCCGGCTTGCAGCAGGCTCAGGCCTTCGGCGCGGATTTCCTCCCAATGTGCCTGCAACGGGCTCAGGTCCGGGAACTGCGCCGGGCTCAGGAAAGGCTTGTTGGGCAATTTCGAACACAGATAAAGCAGGCAGTTGATGGGGGCAAGAAAGGACGAGTGGTCGCTCAACTGGCGCCCGAGCTTGTGCCGTACGCGTCCGCGCAGGTGCACATAGCCAATGGAAAGAATGTAGATCGCAGCAATGATGAGTTTCACGCGATTCGTCACACAACTGGAGTGAAGGGACTGCTCCTTGCCGATCAGGAACCGGAGGACGTTCCTTGGCCAGCCAAGGGGCAAAAAGGGTGGCATCAACAGAGATGGCATTTTAGCCACAGTTTGTAACTGAAAGTTACCCTCAATTGTGAAAAACTGTCATGCCCAGGCAACACCCTATCGTTAACGCGGCCAGATCAGTACAATCGCCGCCCCAATCATGCGCCCCTTTTTCGCCGATTCCGGATAACCCCTTGATTTCTACAGCTAACATCACCATGCAGTTCGGCGCCAAGCCGTTGTTCGAAAACGTTTCTGTCAAGTTCGGCGCGGGCAACCGCTACGGCTTGATCGGCGCCAACGGTTGCGGCAAGTCGACCTTCATGAAAATCCTCGGCGGCGATCTCGAGCCGTCCGGCGGCCAGGTGATGCTCGAGCCGAACGTGCGCCTGGGCAAGCTGCGCCAGGACCAGTTCGCCTACGAACAATTCAGCGTGATCGATACCGTGATCATGGGCCACGAGGAGTTGTGGAAGGTCAAGGCCGAGCGCGATCGCATCTACTCGCTGCCGGAAATGACCGAGGAAGACGGCATGGCCGTGGCCGAGCTGGAAACCGAGTTCGCCGAAATGGACGGCTATACCGCCGAATCCCGTGCCGGTGAGCTGTTGCTGGGCCTGGGCATTCCGCTGGCCCAGCATTTCGGTCCGATGACCGAGGTGGCGCCAGGCTGGAAATTGCGAGTGTTGCTCGCCCAGGCCCTGTTCTCCGATCCGGAAGTGCTGTTGCTCGACGAACCGACCAACCACCTGGACATCAACACCATCCGCTGGCTGGAAAACATCCTCACGGCGCGTAACAGCACCATGATCATCATTTCCCACGACCGGCACTTCCTGAACAGCGTCTGCACCCACATGGCCGACCTGGACTACGGTGAACTGCGCCTGTTCCCGGGCAACTACGACGAGTACATGATCGCGGCGACCCAGTCCCGCGAGCAGTTGCTGTCGGACAACGCCAAGAAGAAAGCCCAGATCGCCGAACTGCAGACCTTCGTCAGCCGCTTCTCGGCCAACGCCTCGAAAGCCAAGCAGGCCACTTCCCGCGCCAAGCAGATTGACAAGATCCAGTTGGCCGAGGTCAAGCCGTCGAGTCGCGTGAGCCCGTTCATCCGTTTCGAGCAGACCAAGAAGCTGCATCGCCAGGCAGTCACCGTTGAACGCATGTCCAAGGGCTTCGACGGCAAGACCCTGTTCAAGAACTTCAGTTTCACCGTCGAAGCCGGCGAGCGTGTGGCGATCATCGGCCCCAACGGTATCGGCAAGACCACCCTGCTGCGCACCCTGATGGGCGAACTGGTGCCGGACAGCGGCTCGGTGAAATGGACCGAAAGCGCGGAGTTGGGCTACTACGCCCAGGACCATGCCCATGACTTCGAAGACGATGTCAGCCTGTTCGAGTGGATGGGCCAATGGACCCAAGGCGAACAGATGATCCGCGGCACCCTGGGCCGCATGCTGTTTTCCAACGACGAGATCCTCAAATCCGTCAAGGTGATCTCCGGCGGTGAACAAGGCCGCATGCTGTTCGGCAAGCTGATCCTGCAGAAGCCGAACGTGCTGGTGATGGACGAACCGACCAACCACCTGGACATGGAATCCATCGAAGCGCTGAACCTGGCGCTGGAGAACTATCCGGGCACGCTGATTTTCGTCAGCCACGACCGGGAATTCGTGTCGTCCCTGGCGACCCGCATCATCGAACTGAGCGCGGACGGCGTGGTGGACTTCAGTGGCACCTATGATGACTACCTGCGTAGTCAGGGTGTGATGTTCTAAGACGATTCAGCGCTGTAATGAAAAGCCCTGTCCAATGTGACAGGGCTTTTTACATCTCAAGTACACAAGTACTTGTGGGAGCGGGTTTGCTCGCGAAAGCGGTGTTTCAGAGTCAGGGTCAGTGTTGGACGTGCCGCCGTCTTCGCGAGCAAGCCCGCTCCCACTCTGGTTCGGAGTACGCCCGGAATCCATACTCACCGCAGCTCCCCACAGGTAATTGATGTGTCTTCAGTGTCTAGCCGCACGTTTAGTTAGCCTGCTTTCTTTTATTGCCACCTCGCGCCATGATGGAGCTCTCTCCCCCGCTGCCCGCGAACGAGCCCCATGTCAAAGCCTCAAGCCGCCCCCAGCTCCCTGTCGATCACCCTGCAAATCATCTCCATCGTGTTCTACACCTTCATCGCTTTCCTCTGCATCGGCCTGCCGATTGCGGTGCTGCCGGGCTATGTCCACGAGCAGTTGGGCTTCAGTGCGGTGGTGGCCGGGTTGACCATTGGCTCACAGTACCTGGCGACGCTGCTCAGCCGGCCCATGGCCGGGCGGCTGTCGGACAGCATAGGAACCAAACGGGCGATCATTTATGGTCTGTCGGGGATTTTGCTCAGTGGTGTGCTGACGTTGATCTCGACCTTGCTGCAAAGCCTGCCTCTGATGAGCCTGATCATCCTGATTGCCGGCCGTTTGTTGCTGGGCGTGGCCCAAGGCTTGATTGGCGTGGGCACCATCAGTTGGTGCATGGGCCAGGTCGGTGTCGAGCACACGGCCCGCTCGATCTCCTGGAACGGCATCGCCTCTTATGGGGCCATCGCCATTGGCGCGCCGCTGGGTGTGATCATGGTGGGTGATCTGGGCTTCGCCAGTCTGGGGATCGCCTTGTCGCTACTGGCGGGGGTTGCGTTGCTGCTGATTCGCAACAAGCCGTCCGTGCCGGTGGTGCGTGGCGAACGCCTGCCGTTCCGGGCGGTGTTCGGTCGTATCGCGCCCTACGGGACGAGCCTGTGCCTGGCGTCGATCGGCTATGGCACTCTCACGACCTTCATTACTTTGTTCTACCTGAGTCGCGGCTGGACCGGCGCGGCCTGGTGCCTGACGGTCTTCGGCGTCTGCTTCATCCTGTCGCGATTGTTGTTCATTTCCAGCATCGGTCGTTTCGGTGGCTTCAACTCGGCCATCGCTTGCATGAGCATCGAAACCCTGGGGTTGGTGCTGCTGTGGCTGGCGCCTTCCACGGCGTTCGCCCTGGTCGGCGCGGGGCTGGCGGGTTTCGGGTTGTCATTGGTCTATCCAGCGTTGGGCGTGGAGGCCATCAAGCAAGTGCCGAATACCAGTCGAGGTGCCGGGCTGAGCGCGTATGCAGTATTTTTCGACCTCGCCCTGGCAATTGCGGGCCCCTTGATGGGCGCGGTGGCGTTGAACCTGGGTTATGCCTGGATTTTCTTCAGCGCAGCGCTGCTGTCGATCCTGGGTTTGGGCTTGACCTTGCTGCTGCGTCAGCGCGCCGGAAAAAACGCTTACTGATCCGCTGTCCGCATGCCGGCGCGGGTCGGCTTACCCAGGGCCTCGCTGAAAAAACGGCCCGCTTCGGAAATCATGGTGCGATGAATGTCCTTGCGGTCGACCCCATCGGCATCGGTGCAAAGTGCGGGCATTGCAGCAATCTGCTCGTCGGTGCACGGCGCCAGGAACACGAAGTGCCCTGCCCCGGCCAACGTTTTGAAGTCCGGCGCGGTGGGCAGCTTGCGGGCCAGGGCAGCGGCGTTCTTGTCGAAAGCCACCAGCTTGTCGCCATCGCCGCTGTACAACAACACCGGCACATGGACATCGGCCAGGGTATGGCGACCGAACTTGAGACTCAACGGGGCCATCAGCAATAAAGCCCGGACCCTGGGATCGGCCACCGGTTGCAGGTCGTCGCGGTCGGCAATCAGTTCGCCCTGGGTATTGCAGGCGTCATGGTCGTCCGGCCGTTCCTGGCAATACCGCCGTAGACGATTGAGGTCCGGCGTGGCCCCGGAAAGGATCAGTGCAGTCTCGCCACCGGCCGAATACCCAATGACGCCCACCTGTCCGGCATTGACGAACGGTGACAGGATCGGATCGTTCAGCGTTGCGGTGATGGCTTCGGAAATCTGGATGGGCCGACCGTAAAGATTGCTCAAGGTGCCCAGCCTGCTGTGATCCTGGACGTTGTCGCCTGGATGGATCACCGCCACCACCACGAACCCCTTGCGCGCCAGGGACGTCGCCAGGTCATGCAGGGCCAAAGGCGTACCGGTGTTGCCGTGGGACAGCATCAGCATCGGAAAGCGGCCGATGGCGATCTGGGCGTCCGGGGCGGCGTCGATCTGGTAGCCCCCCAACTGGCTGGTTTGCTCCCTGGCGGTGGACGGATAGAAAGCAATGGCACGCATCGGCTGATGGTCCAGCGGATCGAGAAAGCTCAGCTCATGGAAGCCGGCACTCCAATGGGGATGCAACGCCGGTGCAGCCTGCACCGTCACCAGGCTACCGAGCAAACCAAGCAGTAATCCTGCACCAAGACGTCTCATTGACTCTTCCACCTTCACCAGCGAACAGGAACGCCCTGTCGCTCGCCACTCTGGCGTGCATGTCTCGCGCCAAGCATGACGCCGGAAACACGAAAACCCTGCACCCGACCCTCCTCGAAGGATCAGAATACAGAGTTTTACGAAGGTTGCCCGCAGGGGCAGGATTTTTTACCCAAGCCTCACGCAGCGGCGAACTGCGCGCCGATCTGTGCCTTGGCGTTGGACAGGGCCTTGGTACGCATGTCATCACCGTAAGCCAGGCCCTCGGCGCGGACGATCTCGATGTCGGTGATGCCAAGGAACCCGAACATATGCGTGAGGTACTGCTCATGACCTACGCCACTCGGCTGGCCGGCGTGCAAGCCTCCGGCCGTCGACACGATCACCAGCTTCTTGCCGCCGCACAAGCCTTGCGGGCCGGCTTCGGAGTAGGTGAACGTCTTGCCGGCCACCGCGATGCGGTCAATCCAGGCCTTGAGCTGGGTCGGAATGGTGAAATTGTACATCGGTGCGGCCAGAACCACCGCATCCGCCGCCAGGAACTCATCCATTGTCGCGGCGCTGAGGTTCGCCTCATGCTGCAAGGCAGCGTCGCGCAGCTCGGCACTGGTACCGGCAGCGACCAGGGTCTGGGCAGAGAAGTGACTGATCGCGTCGGCGGCCAGGTCACGGTAGGTCACGACCACATCAGGGTCGGCAGCTTTCCAGGCCTCGACCACTTCGCGGCTCAATTGGCGGGAAGCGGAATTGTCGCCGAGGATGCTCGAATCGATGTGCAGAAGTTTCATGTGCGTGCTCTCCAATGAGGATCGCTACCAGGCGATCGAATGAGGAGAATCCTACCGATGAAACCAATAGCCGATTAGCCGACATTAATGCGATAGTTCGTTCCACTGACAGGACAATCGAGCCCGCGACATGCAAGACCTCAACGATCTGTACTACTTCGCCAAAGTCGTCGAAGCCGGCGGTTTCGCGGCTGCCGGACGCACGCTGGGCATTCCCAAATCGAGGTTGTCCCGCCGTATCGCCGAGCTGGAGGAGCGCCTGGACGCTCGCTTGCTGCAACGCACCACCCGCCAGTTGAAATTGACCGCCGTCGGTGAACGTTATCTGCGCCACTGCCAGGCGATGCTATTGGAAGCCGAGATGGCCGACGAAGCGGTGGCGAGTATGTCCAGCGCACCGCGCGGACGGCTACGCGTCTCCAGCCCGGTAGGCCTGGCCCATGAAATGCTGGCGGGACTGGTGGCCGAGTTTCTGGAAAAATTTCCCCAGGTCCAACTGGAGATGATTCTGGTCAATCGTCGCGTGGACCTGGTGAGCGAGGGCATCGACGTGGCGTTGCGCGTGCGTGACCTGGGGGACGAGGACCCATTGCTGATGACCCGACGGTTGCGCCAGGCACGATTGATCATGGTCGCCAGCCCGGCATTCGTCGAAGGGCGACGGATCGAGACTCCCGAGGACCTCAAGCAACTGCCCGTGTTGGGGGCGCTGGAAACCGATCGCCTGGTGCATTTGCGCCTGCTCAACGACGATGAGCAAAGTGTCGAAATGGCTCTGGAAGCACGCCTGGGCATCGACGATTTCATCGTTCGCCGCGCCTGCGCCCTCGCCGGCCTGGGCTTTACCCTGTTGCCGAGCATGTATTGCGAAGAGGAATTAAGGGACGGCAGACTGGTTCAATTGTTGCCGGGATGGTCATTGCCCGTCGGCTGGCTCCAGGCAGTCTATCCCCATCGACGTGGCCTGCTGCCGGCCGTGCGTGCCTGGATCGACCACCTCGTGGAAGCGTTCAACCGTTGCGGAGACAGGACACTATGAGTTTGAGCGAAGAGGATGTCGCACGGTTCTGCCTGGGCTTGCCCGGCGCCCGGGAAGATTACAAATGGGGCGGCGTACGGGTGTTTTCCATCGCCGGAAACAAGATGTTCGCCTTGCAGGGCCTGCGCAGCGACTCCCTGGCGTTCAAGGTCGACAAGGATTTGTTCCTCGGGCATTGCGACCGGCCAGGGATACACCCGGCCCCGTACCTGGCACGTGCGCAATGGATCATCATGCACACGCCCTACCCCTTGGGCGCCGAGGAACTGCGCAGCCTGCTGCAACGCTCCCACCAGTTGGTGGTCAGCAAGCTGCCCAAGCGCACGCAAGTGGGCCTGCTGCTGCCCTGACTCAGGTCAGCGTCAGCAGACGGCCGCCCAGCAACAGTTGGTCGATCCAGAAGGTCTGGTGCAGCAGCACGATGAACCAGAACACCACTTGGAACGACACCTTGCGGGTCTTGTGCCGAAATACCTGCTGGGCCAGCAACGCACCGGGCCAGCCGCCCGCCAGTTCCATGGCGTGCAGAACGTTTTCCGGGGTACGCCAGGCCTCGGCGCGGGCCTTGCGCTTGTCATTCCAATAAAGCAGGAAGGTCATCAGGCTGACACCCCCGTAAGCCGCCAGCGGCAGCCACGACGCTTCCTGGAGCAGGAGCAACAGCGAACCCGACAGCGGCAAGGTGCACAGCAGCGCCAGCACGATCAGTTTAAGCCGCAGGTGCGGCACGGCGCCCCCAGCGGGACGCGTGGCGGGTTTATGGATGGCCGGACGGCTCATGGCTGCGCGGTGGTCCAGTCGACCCAACCGAACTGCCAGGTCGCCAGGATCAACAGACCGAATGCGATCCGGTACCACGCGAACACTGCATAGCTGTGACTGGCGATGAACCGCAGCAGCCCCCTGACCGCGATCATGGCAAAAATGAACGCAGTAACGAAGCCGATGGCAAACACCGGGAAATCCGCTGGAACGAACAGCTCGCGGTACTTGTAGCCCGAGTAGACCGCAGCGCCAACCATCGTCGGCATCGCCAGGAAGAACGAGAACTCGGTCGCGGTCTTGCGCGACAGGCCGAACAACAGCCCGCCGATGATGGTCGAGCCGGAGCGGGAAGTACCGGGAATCATGGCCAGGCATTGGGCCAGACCGACCTTCAACGCGTCCTTCCAGG
This sequence comes from Pseudomonas uvaldensis, assembly GCF_021271205.1. GTDB lineage: Bacteria > Pseudomonadota > Gammaproteobacteria > Pseudomonadales > Pseudomonadaceae > Aquipseudomonas > Aquipseudomonas uvaldensis. Next base: position 101,297 of record NZ_JAIWKS010000002.1, on the reverse strand, counting down.
ACATATCGTCGACTGTTTCGACGTGCACTTGATGCTGGCGTTTCTCGGCCCAGAGCATCACGAAACCGCCCACCACCAAGGCCGTGGCAACCGTGATCGGGTTGAAGAGGTAATGGTGGATCAAGTCGGAAAGCAGCACGCCCAGGACCACGGCAGGAAAAAAGGCGATCAGCAGGTTTGCGGTGAACCGACGGGCGCCGGGTTGGGTGGGCAGGCCCACCACCACGTCGAAGATCTTGCGCCGGAACTCCCAGACCACCGCCAGGATCGCCCCCAACTGGATGATGATGTTGAACGCCATGGACCGTTCTCCACCAAACTGGAGCAAGTCGGCCACGACGATCTGGTGCCCCGTGCTGGAAATCGGCAAAAACTCCGTCAAGCCTTCAACCACGCCAAGAATCAGTGCCGAAAAGGCAGTCCACAAATCCATTCTTCCCCCAAAAAAGACCTTGCCCTGGCAAGATCCCATCAATATTCAAGTGTCATGCAGCGCAGCACAATAACTGCGGCCTTTCAAAAAAAACCAATGAAAAATCAAAGGAAGGCTCAGGTTTTGCGTCGCGGGGCCGAGATCCTATCAGACAAGCCATGATAACGCCGCCGTGTAATGGCCAAGAGCAGCACGGTCGGCGTGGATGACAAGAATAAGAAACCGGAGTGACAGCGTATGAATAGCTTGCGCAGTGTGTCGATCAGCCGACGCTTGTGGCTCATCCTCGTCGTGGCCATCTTGATGGTATTCACGCTGGGCGCGTTGATGCTCAAGCAGATCCACAGCGACCTTTACCAGGCCAAGGTGCAGAAAACCCAACATGTGGTCCAGACCGCCAGTGGCGTGCTGAACTATTACCATGGCCTGGAAACCGCCGGCACCCTGACCCGCGAAGCCGCCCAGAAGCAGGCCCTCAACGCCGTGCGGGGCCTGCGCTATAACGAAACCGATTACTTCTGGATCAATGACCTGACGCCGGTCATGATCATGCACCCCACCAACCCGAAGCTTGAAGGCCAGAATCTTTCCGCGATCCGCGACCCGAACGGTTTTGCTCTGTTCAACGAGATGGTTTCCATCGCCAAGTCCAAGGGCGCCGGGATGGTGGATTATCTCTGGCCGAAACCGGGCGCCGAGGCACCGGTGGGCAAGACCTCCTACGTCAAACTATTCGAACCCTGGGGCTGGATCATCGGCTCAGGCGTCTACGTGGATGACGTGCAGGCCGAATTCCGCGCCCAACTGATCAAGGCTTCGCTGATCGGCCTGGTCATCGCGTTGATCATGGGCGTGCTGTTGACACTGATCGTACGCAGCATCGTGCGGCCGCTGCAGGAAACGGTGAACGCCATGGCGAATATCGCCAGCGGAGAAAGCGACCTGACCCGGACCCTCGATACCCACGGGCAAGACGAAGTCACGCAATTGGCACGGCACTTCAATGCTTTTACCGCCAAGCTGCGCCAGGTCGTGAGCCAGTTGCAGGCTTCGGCCGGCGCGCTGGGACAGTCGTCCAATGAGTTGGGTAACGATGCCGCCCAGGCCCAGGAACGCAGCCAACAGCAATCGCAACAGATGGAGCTGGTCGCCACCGCGATCAACGAAGTGACCTATGGCGTGCAGGACGTGGCCAAGAATGCCGAACATGCCGCTAGCGAAATGCGCGACGCCGAATCCCAGGCCCAGCAAGGCCAGGTCAACATCGACGGCAGCCTGCAGCAGATCGACCGTCTCTCGCAGACTATCGACCAGGCCGTCGAAGTGATCCGCACCCTGGCGAGCGAAAGTACCCAGATCGGCAGCGTGCTGGAGGTCATCCGCTCCATTGCCGAGCAGACCAACCTGCTGGCCCTCAACGCCGCGATCGAAGCCGCTCGCGCCGGCGAACAGGGTCGTGGCTTCGCGGTGGTGGCCGATGAAGTGCGGTTACTGGCCCAACGCACGCAGAAGTCCACGGCGGAAATCCAGGCGATGATCGAGCGCCTGCAGAATCATTCCGAAGCCGCGGTGAAAGTCATCAGCGACAGCAGTCGAGCCTCGCAACTGACCATTGAACAGGCCGGCCTGGCCGGCGCCAGCCTCAACGCCATCGGCCAGGCCTTGCGCAACCTCAACAGCCTCAACGCTTCCATCGCCAGCGCCACCCTGCAGCAGGCCCATGTGGTGGAAGATATCAACCAGAACGTCACCCAGGCCGCCGGCCTCTCCCACAGCACCGCCCTTGCGGCGGAGCAGTCGAGCCTGGCGAGCGTCCGGCTCAAGGAACTGAGCGAGCAGTTGAATGGGTTGCTCAAGCAGTTCAGGGTCTAGGGCACCCGCCACCTGCTCGCGATAGCGGCGGAACATTCGGCATCGATGCATGCTGGACCACCGTCATCGCGAGCAGGCTCGCTCCCACAGAAGATTTGTAGTGCCTGTCAGCCCTTGGTCCGCGCCAGAATTGAGATTGGAGCTACCCCCACCCTAGCGTTTACAATCCCCGCCCTCTTCCACTCCTCCAAGGAACCGCCATGTCCGGGCTTGAACTGTTTGCCGCAGCCCTCGGCGTGATCGCTGTCTGGCTGACCGTCAAGCAGAACCCCTGGTGCTGGCCGATCGGCCTGGTCATGGTGCTGCTGTACATCTGGATCTTCTTCGATGTGAAGCTGTACTCGGACATGTTGTTGCAAGTGGTCTATGCCGTGCTGCAACTGTATGGCTGGTGGCAATGGACCCGCGCCGGGCAGCACCATGACGGGCGACAGGTCACGCGCCTGGGCGGGCCTTCGGTGTTGCTTGGGCTGATGATTGGCGCCGTGGGCAGCCTCATGCTCGGCGCTGCCATGGCCCACTGGACCGACGCGGCCCAACCCTGGCTCGATGCGGCACTCACCGGCTTCAGTCTGGTGGCCCAGTGGTGGATGGCGCAAAAACGCGTGCAATGCTGGCCGCTATGGATTGTCCTGGACGTGATTTTCGTCGGTTTGTTCGTCTACAAGGGCTTGTACCTGACCGCTGCGCTTTACGCCCTGTTCACCCTGCTGGCTGTGCAAGGCTGGCGGGAATGGCGCGCCGACCCGGCCTTGCGCGCATGAAAGTGGTGGTGCTGACCGGCCCGGAATCCGCTGGCAAGAGCTGGCTGGCGAAGCAGTTGCAGGAACATTTCGGCGGCTTGCGGGTGGATGAGTACGTTCGTCACTTCATGGAACAGAACCCTCGCGAGACCTGCCTGGCGGACATTCCCGACATCGCCTCCGGGCAGTTAGCCTGGGAAGACGCGGCACGCGCCCGACAGCCAGCCCTGCTGGTGCTCGATACCCATCTGCTGAGCAATATCCTCTGGAGCCAGACTCTCTTCGGCGATTGCCCGGACTGGCTGGAACCGGCCCTGCTGGCACGCCATTACGATTTGCACCTGCTGTTGAGCCCCGAGCAGGTGCAATGGACCGGCGACGGCCTGCGCTGCCAACCCGAGCTGAAAGACCGCATGGTTTTCCATGATGCCATCAAGGATTGGCTGGTTCGGCACCAACAGCCATTCCAAGCGATCGAAGGTGACTGGGCGCAACGCCGGGAGCAGGCGTTCAGCGCCGTTCGCCAACTGCTCCAGGCCTGACGACCTCCATGCAGCTTCCAGGGAGATTGCAGGCGGCAGTGTTCCAATCCTGAAACACTCCTGCTGTCTAAAACCCGGATCCAAAGCCGCTTCATCGAATCATCACCGCGCCTGTAAAGTTTTTGGAACACCGACGGGAAAGCTTGGATCCAGAGCCTTCGGGCGACAAGCAGTCGTTTAAATGCTGCCTGCATCGTCTCAGCGATGAAACATGTTCCGCAGCCTTGATTGCTCTGCTCCAATCAACCCCTTGAATTCAATGGGGTTTTCAGTTCCGGCACGACACCTGCTCTTCCTCCCGCAGCGCTGACCAGGGCCAGCGCACCGAGGAAGGAATCGATACCATGGGGATTGTTGACAGGCGTTTGCTCTGTCTGCTGTTGATCGGGTGCGCCGCGAGCACGACGCTCAGTCCGCCGGTACAGGCCGAAAGCAATGGCGTCATTGTCCTCGACCGCGACGTACAGCCCGTCCACATAGGTCGTAATGGCGGTAAAGACCCCTACCCGACCACCGTCAATGCCAATCCCTCCGATCGGATCAAGCAGGCCACCACCAGCACTGAACTGAGCGACGGCGAATTCGCCAGCGTCGCCAGCGGCTCGTCGATCCGCAACGCCGTCAATACCAACACCGGCGTACAGGGCCTGAACGTGGTGACCAATCCCAACGGCATGCCCGGCATGAACGCCGGCCACGGTGGCGGCAGTGGTGGCGCAATCTCCGGCACGATCAACCGCTCGCTGAGTTCCGGCCTGGCCCCGCTGGGTCGGCTAGCCGGAGGCCAGTGACATGAAACCTGCCCTGTTGTTGCTCGCCCTGTTCGGTTCTTGTCCTGTTTTCGCCGACTCGGGCGTGGCGGTGATCAACGATGCCAACCTGCAAGGCTCCGGCAGCCGTTACACCGGCAACTTCAATGTCAACCAGGCGGCCGGCGACCAGACCCAGCAAACCAACGTACGGGCCATTGCCATCGGCACCGAGGCACACGCCAGCACCCGCGTTCATCAACAGTTGGATACGCCGGCGAACACATCCATGAACGCAACCGCCCGCATCGGCGGCCACTCATTCACCAACGGCAACGGGGTGCTGGGCGTCAACCAGTCCGCCGGTGCCAACAACCAGATGGCCAACGTCATGCGGGTGGGCATCAGTGCCCAACCGCAGGGCATGGACGACAGCGCGCTTTCTCAGCAGAACGTGGCGTTGTCATCGAACTCAGGAGCAACTGGCGCCCCAACCGGAAGCCGCCAGGTCGTCACCAGCGACCAGGCATTCACCGGCAGCCGTGGGGTCATCCAGGTGAACCAGAGCGCCGGGGTGGGAAACCGCATGGCGAACACCCTGAGCATACGGGTCGCTGACTGACCCGGAATAAAAACAAGAAACAAAAAACTGACACTTCACCGACGACAAGCAAGGAGAAACACCATGAAACCTGCAACGGCACTCAAACCGATGGTTTTCGCTCTCGCCGCTGTCATGGCAATGGCCGCACAGGCCGGCGGAAACGGTAATGGCAACGGCAACGGCCATGGTCACCATGGTCCTCAAGGGCCGACGCTGGATCAACTGCTGTCCATCAACGCCGGAGCTGGGGCTACGGTGATGGACGAGCAGAACAGCGACGGCAACGTGGTGACCAACCAGGCCACCCGAAACACCGCGCAAGCCACTGACTCACTCAATGGCAGCAACGGCAACATGGGCGCCAACATCGCCGCTGGCGACGGCAACCAGCAAGATAATGCCGCCGCCCTGGCCACCGCCGACGAAAGCTTCATCTTCGGTTCGGCGGTCGCCGCCTCCAGCGCCACGCAAACCAATAACAACAACTACGTCAAGAACAACTCGACCCATAACACCGCCTCGCTCACCAATGCAGGCAACAACGGCTCCGGCAACATCGGCATCAACGTGACCGCCGGCAACTTCAACCAACAGAAAAACAACCTGGCCATCGCTGTATCAGGGGGTCGCATCGCAGAAGCGTCCGCCTCGGCCGATCAATCCTCCACCGGCCTGCAGGTCGACAACAAAGGTGTGCGCACCTATAAGACCGACACCCTCACCAGCACCTACTCCGCCTCCGGCACCTTCAAGGCCAAGGGCACCGGCACCGCCGAAGACGACCATGGCGGTTGGGACAACAGGGGTGGCTACGGCGGCGGCCACGATGACGACAAGTTCAAATTCTCCGCCGTGGGTACTTTCGAACTGGCCGGCAGCAACACTCAGCAAGTGCTGACCCGCGATGGCTGGAAAACCCCTGTGATCAACAACGCCACCATGAGCAATTCCATGAACGGCTTCTCCGGCAACGGCGGGGCCAACGTGTCGGCAGGCGTGGGTAACCAGCAAAGCAACTCGCTGTCCATCGCTGCCGGCTGCAAGGCCTGCATGTAGTCGCGCATGAAACGAAGCCCCGGCAACGGGGCTTCTGTTCCAGGATTTCCATAGGCGTATCCATCATGCGCGCGACTGTCCTGTCCCTGCTGCTGTGCATGGCCTTCATGGCCGAAGCTGCGCAGATACCCGTCGCCGCCTTGCCGGGCGGCATGCTGGTGTACAAACCGGTACAGAGCCTGCGTGAGCGCAAGTTCCGCGACATCGTCGAGCAGAAAACCGATTTCAGTTGCGGTGCCGCCGCCCTCGCCACGGTGCTGCGCCAGGCCTATTGGCTCGATGTCGATGAGGAGCACGTCATCAAGGGCATGCTGGTCAACGCCGACCAGGACCTGGTCCGCACCCAGGGTTTTTCCATGCTCGACATGAAGCGCTACGTGGAAAGCATCGGCATGCGCGCCCGAGGCTACCGGATACCACCGGAAAAGCTGGAAGCCGTGACGATCCCCGTGGTGGTCTTGATGGAGATACGTGGCTACAAGCACTTCGTGGTATTGCAGCGCGCCGACCGGCAATGGGTCTACATCGGCGATCCGGTGCTGGGGCACAAGCGCTACGCCCACGACGACTTCGTCAAAGGCTGGAACGGCATCGTCTTTGCCATCGTCGGTCCCGGCTATGACAAGGCCAATGCGCTGCGCAGCCCTCCGCAACCGTTGACGGCGCGCAACCAGCTGGACGGGTTCAACCCGGTCAAGGATGCGGAACTGATGGATTTCGGCTTCATACAGAGCGACTTCTTTTAATCGCCGACCACTGCCAACGATAAGTACAAAAAGGAGCAGGATGCTCCGGGAGCAGTACATGAAAACTTCATACTGGCTGTCGCTTGCCTGCCTGGTCGCGACGGTCTCGGGCTACGCCCACGGCGGATTCAAACCCATCGAAGTCAAGGACCAGGAGCTTGCCGAGCTGCGTGGTCGTTTTGTCATGCCCGGGCGAGTCATTAGCTTCGGCATTGTCATGAGCAGTACCTGGCGCAACGCCAGCGGCGACCTGATCGGCGCCACCAGCTCCATGCAGATCCAGGCCGCCACCGTCAAACCCGAGTTCTATGTCTCCACCCTCAAGCAGACCGGCAACGGCGACGCCCCGGCCCCAGGCAAAGGGACCGTCATCGGCGGCGCGGGCCTCGGCACCGGCCAGGGTGTGACCCAGAGCGTACGGGCCGCCGGCGACGGTAACACGGCCTATAACAACGTCAGCATCAACGTGAAGGAAGGCAGCCAGGCACCCGCGCTGCCCCCCTCCCAGGGTCAACTACTGACCAAGGGCCAGACCATCACCGGCAGTAATGCGGCCGGCAGTGTCGCGGTCACGGCCACCGGCAGCGGTGTACGGATGGCTATCCAGGCGAGCCATAACCAGGGCAGTACCCTGCAGCAAGTGGCCCAGGGTGGCTTGCTGCAAAACACTCGCTTACTGGGCAACAGCAACCTGGTCAATAACCTGACGCAGCTCAACGTGGTGCTGAACAACAACGGCCCGAGTGCCGGAGCGCTGGACTGCAACCTGACCCAGCTGCGTGGTCTTCGCACCCCGGGTTATTGAATGGCGCTGCCTGCGTCCCCTGGCCATAAAGGGATGGACCGTCTTATGTATCGATCCGTATCGTTAAGCGCCGTCATGTGTCTGAGCACATTGTTCCCGGCTCCTGTGCTGCAGGCGGCACAGGATGCGCAAATCGAAGCCTTGAAACAGGAACTGCTCGAACTGAGGCAGCGATACGAGGTCCAGCAGAAGGCCCTGGCGATCCTCGAACAACGGGTACGCCAGGTGGAGGAACAACCCGTCGCTGCGCCCCCCAAGCGCCTGGTCAAGTCGCCGGCCGACATGAAAGGCAACCAGACGACCGGTGGCAGCGGCTACGGGCAATCCCTTGCAGAGGACTCCCAGCCAGCCCAGAGCGTCTCCAATCTTTATGACGAGGCCAGCGGTTTTTTTGGTGGCGGCAAGTTCAGCTTCGAGACCGGTGTGACCTATTCGCGCTATGACACGCGACAACTGATCCTCAACGGTTTCCTGGCCCTGGACTCGATTTTCCTGGGCAACATCAACCTGGACCGGATCAAGGCCGACACCTGGACACTGGACCTGACCGGTCGCTATAACTTCGACAATCGTTGGCAGTTCGACCTGAACGTGCCGGTGGTCTACCGCGAATCCACCTATCAGTCCGGCGGCGCCAACCAGGGCGCTGCCGGGGTGACGAGCGAAGAAACCGTCACCCGCGACCCGACCATCGGCGACGTGAATTTCGGAATCGCCTACAAGTTCATGGACGAATCCGTCGACACTCCCGATGCGGTGGTGACGCTGCGTGTCAAGGCGCCCACCGGCAAGGACCCCTTCGGCATCAAGCTGCGCCAATCCCAGGCCAACACCAACCTGTTCGTGCCCGAGGACCTGCCCACCGGCAACGGTGTCTGGTCGATCACGCCCGGGATCTCTTTGGTCAAGACGTTCGACCCGGCCGTTCTGTTCGGCACCTTGTCCTACACCCACAACTTCGAGGAGTCGTTCGACGACATCAGTTCCACGGTCAACCAGAAGGTGCCGGGCAAAGTGCGGATCGGCGACAGCTTCCAGCTCGGCGCAGGCATCGCCTTTGCCTTGAACGAGAAAATGAGCATGTCGTTCTCGGTATCTGACCTGATCCAGAAGAAAAGCAAGCTCAAGCAGGATGGCGGGGATTGGGAGTCCGTGGTTTCCAGCGACGCCAATGCCGGCTACTTCAACATCGGCATGACTGTAGCCGCCTCCGATAACCTGACCATCGTGCCCAACTTGTCCATCGGGCTGACCGACGATGCACCGGATTTCAGCTTCAGCCTGAAATTCCCGTATTACTTCTGATCGAGAGGTATGCCCCCACAGGGCAATGCACGGGAACCCGGCGTTAGCGGATCTGATGCTTATGCAGCAACCGATAGAAGGTCGGCCTCGACACGCCCAGCACACGGGCTGCGACGCTCAGGTTGTCGCTGTGCCGGTTGAGCACATCGCTCAATGCCTGGCGCTCGGCGCGGGTCTTGTAGTCTTCGAGGGTGCCCATCGGCGCCACGATCGCCGAATGACTGGTCAGGCCCAGGTCCCTGGCTTCGATCTGCCGCCCCTCGGCCAGTACCAGGCCGCGCCGGACACGATTGGCCAGTTCCCGGACGTTACCCGGCCAGTCGTGCATGCCCATCGCCACCAGCGCGTCCTCGCTGAAGCTGCGGGGACGGCGACCGGTTTCCTGGCTGTAGGCATGAGCGAAATGACTGGCCAGCATCGACAAGTCTCCGGGGCGTTCGCGCAAGGGCACCATCACCACTTGCAGCACGTTCAGGCGGTAATACAGATCCTCGCGAAACAACCGGCGCTCGATGGCCGCCTCCAGATCCACATGAGTAGCGGCCAGTACCCGCACATCGACCGCAATCGGCTGGGTGCCACCGACCCGCTCAATGTGCTTTTCCTGCAGGAAACGCAGGAGATTGGCCTGCAATTCCAAAGGCAGATCGCCAATTTCATCCAGGAACAGCGTCCCGCCGTGAGCCGCCTCGATGCGCCCGATCTTGCGCTGATGAGCTCCCGTGAACGCCCCCTTCTCATGACCGAACAATTCAGACTGAATCAGATGCTCTGCAATCGCGCCGCAGTTGATGGCGATGAAGGGTTTGTTGCGCCGCTGGGACTGTAAATGCAGGGTACGCGCCACCAGTTCCTTGCCCGTGCCGCTTTCGCCGCGAATCAGGACCGGTGAGTCGGTGGGGGCCAGTTTGCCCAACAGCTTGCGCAGCTCGCGAATCGGCTTGCTGTCGCCCAGCAACGCATGTTCGGGCTGTTCGATATGAATCGAGCCCTGGCCGCGCAAACGCGCCATGCCAAAGGCTCGCCCCAACGTGACCTGGACCCGTGAGACATCGAACGGCAAGGTATGAAAGTCAAAAAACCATTCGCAGACAAAATCACCCACATTCTTCAGGCGCAACACTTCCTGGTTGAGCACGGCAATCCACTCGGCGCCGCTGCGGCTGATCAATTCCTTGACCGCTTCCGGTCGCTCCAGATGATAAGGCTGCAGTCGCAGAAGACCGACATCGCAGGCACGGTCACCCGCGTGATCGAGGGAACAACTGTCCACCTCCCAGCCCATGCTGCGTAATCCCGGCAACAAGCGATGGCAATCATCGCAGGGATCAACCACGAGCAGACGACGCAACGTACTGGCTTCGATCATGACTGATCCTTGGCGCCAAAAGTTAGGAAATATGATTAGAAACAGGTGTTTGGCGAACCTGCATCTAACAGTAGCAAGAAGTTGACGCGCGCTTGTATCGTTTGATTATGGAAATCGCACTAAACCGGTTATAAGCGAGTGTTTCGTTAGTTACCGTCTCTTGAATTCTTTCATAGAGCTTTCAAACAAAAGCGTTTTTACCGGGTCTGAAAGAAAATCGAAATTTATTCAAAGATTGTGTGACCTGGCCCGGGGTTCGGGACATCAGTACAAGTAACCCGCCGCACGGTACGCCCAACCGACGGCACATCATTTGATTGGGCACTTTTAAGAGAAAACGCCATGAACGCCCCGCTCCGTATCAACGAAGCTCTTTTGATTGCCGACCGCGCATTTAAGCCTTTCCAGTGCGTGGCCTGGGCTCCACAAGACGGTAACGGCGAACTGAGCCTGACCGTCGTCGACCGCACCAATACTCATATTGGCCGCACTCAGATCCCAAGCAGTGCCTATACCGATCCAGCCCAATTGGCCGACCTGTTGAAACAGGCCCGTGCCGAACTGAGCCAGGAAGGTTACACACTGCAATCCTGGTCCATGCCCGAATAACTCGGCGGAACAAGCCTGTCATTGTGCGCAGGCTTGGTACTGGGCCGAAAAGTCATTGTTCCGGCACGATTCGCCTCTATATAGGTAGAGGTTGACAGTTGTGTGTCATCCTTTTCAGGGATTGAATGTTGCCCTCATGCAGTCATCGCCCCTTCGGGCCGGTCGACGCGCAAGGAGAGGCATGCATGCTCGATCACTTCGCCCTTGGGCTGCCGAAGCCGGTAGCCCACGCCGGACAGCTTGACGCAGGCTTTGCCGATAACGGCAAGGTGTCGGTTCAGTTCGGCGGCACCACCTCAAGCCTGGCCACGGACATGACCGTCGATCGCAGCGGACGCATTCTGGTGGCCGCCAAGGTCGAGACTGCCCAAGGTAGCCGCTTCGGGCTTGCCCGCCTCAACCACGACGGCTCGCCGGACAAGGGTTTTGGTACCCTTGGCTGCGTCATTGACGCGTTCGAACAAGGTCATGAAGCGACGGCGGGCAAGGTCATCGAGTTACCCGATGGACACATCCTGCTGTCAGGCCTTCATTACGAAAGTGCCGACCGCACCCTTCCCGCCCTGGCGCTATTGGATCAACGAGGCCGTGCGGTCCCTGGATTCGGCAACATCGGAAAAAAAATCATCCGGCTCTGCGGTGGTCTTTCCCTGGGCCTGCGCGACCCGTGGCTGCCCCCCGGCGTACCGGGCCTGGAAGCCAGCGACATGCGGGTGCAGGCCGATGGCAGGATCCTGCTGTTGGCCAACCATCATTTTCAGTTGTCCGACCATGTCGGCATCCTGATCCGCCTGCTGCCGGATGGCAGCCTGGACAGCAGCTTCAATAGCGGCGGTTTCGTGATGGTCCGGCGGTTGCTGAAAAATACCTGGCTGAGCTGTCTCGCGCTTCAGGCCGACGGCAATATCCTGGTGGGAGGCGCCATCGACCTGCCCCAACAGGGATTGATGGCCCGTTATGACCCCAGCGGCAAGCTCGACGACAGCTTCGGTGACAACGGTTTCCTGTCCATCACCACGCAGGAACGCAGCGTGATGATCAGTCAGATCGTCCAGCATGGAAACGGCGATCTGCAGGCATTCGGCAGCAGCCGTGACCCCATGCAGTGCCTGTCACTCAAGGTACGTCTGGACGGTAAACCGGACCCGGACTTCAACCAGGGCCAATGCCGGCTCATTCAGATCGGACGCAGCGCGAGCCAATGGACCGCCGCGCAGATTCTATCCGATGGAAAACTCGTAACCGCCGGTGCCACCATCGGCGGCATCGAAGCGGATTTCGTCCTGGCACGGCATCTGCCGGAGGGCGACCTCGACCCGTTTTTCGGTCAAGGCAGAGGCTGGACCCGCACACGGCTCGGCTACAGCCTGGACACCGCCACCACACTCGCGGTCCAGGCAGACGGGAAGATATTGCTGGGGGGCTATTCACTCCACGGTACTTACAAGGCCGTCGTGGCACGGTATTGGGCATGAATTGCCAACGTATTTTTTCCTACGCTTGATATTCCCTATTGCTTACGGCAAGTTGCGCGCTTCTAAATAAAAGGAGCAGCCGATGTCCGGTTCAATGGCTGGAGCGTTCGCGCATAACTTTCTTGGGCATTCCCCCCGCTGGTACAAGGCGTGCATCGTCGCGTTCCTGATCCTCAATGCCCTGGCGCTGTGGACACTTGGGCCGGTCGTGGCCGGGTGGATGCTGGTGCTGGAGTTCATCTTCACTCTGGCCATGGCGCTCAAATGCTATCCCTTGATGCCCGGTGGCCTGCTGTTGATCGAAGCCCTGGCCCTGGGCATGACGACCCCCAAGGCGCTGTACGACGAGCTGATCCACAACTTTCCGGTGATCCTGCTGCTGATGTTCATGGTGGCCGGGATTTACTTCATGAAAGACTTGCTGCTCTTTCTATTCTCCCGCCTGCTCCTGGGCGTGCGCTCAAAGGCACTGCTGGCCTTGATGTTCTGCTTCTTGTCGGCATTCCTGTCGGCATTTCTCGACGCACTGACCGTCACGGCGGTCATTATCAGCGCCGCGGTCGGTTTTTATTCGGTATACCACCGTGTGGCTTCAGGCAACGACCCGCGCCAGGACAGCAACGTTGATGAAGACCATGACCTGCCTGTGCTGCACCACGGGGACCTGGAACAGTTCCGCGCTTTTTTGCGCAGCCTGCTGATGCATGGCGCCGTAGGCACCGCGTTGGGTGGTGTGTGCACCTTGGTGGGCGAGCCGCAGAACCTGCTGATCGGCCATGAGATGGGTTGGCATTTCGTCGACTTCTTTCTGAAGGTCGCCCCCGTATCGCTGCCCGTGCTGGTGGCCGGGCTGGTCACTTGCGTGGCTCTGGAGAAACTGCGCTGGTTCGGCTATGGCACGCTGCTGCCGGACAACGTGCGCGTTGTGCTGGCCGACTACGCGGAGCAGGACAATCGCGAGCGCACCTCACGCCAACGCGCCGCGTTAATCGTGCAGGGTATCGCCGCGCTGATCCTGATCGTGGCCCTGGCCCTGCACATCGCCGAAGTAGGCCTGATCGGCCTGATGGTGATCGTACTGATCACTGCATTCACGGGAATCACCGACGAACATCGACTCGGCAACGCATTCAAGGATGCCATGCCATTCACCTCGTTGCTGGTGGTGTTCTTCGCGGTGGTCGCGGTCATTCACGACCAGCAATTGTTCACGCCGCTGATCCAGTGGGTGCTGGCCCTGCCCTCCGACCAGCAGCCAGGGATGCTGTTCATCGCCAACGGCCTGCTGTCCGCCATCAGTGACAACGTGTTCGTGGCCACCATCTATATCACCGAGGTGAAACAGGCCTTCGTTTCCGGTCACATGAGCCGTGAGCAGTTCGAGACCCTGGCGGTGGCCATCAATACCGGCACCAACCTGCCCAGCGTCGCGACCCCCAACGGCCAGGCTGCGTTCCTGTTCCTGCTGACTTCATCGATTGCACCACTGATTCGCCTGTCCTATGGCCGGATGGTCTGGATGGCACTGCCCTACACCGTCGTGATGGGTGGCCTGGGGTGGTTTGCGGTGACTTACTGGCTGTAAAAAACCTGGCCGATGGGGCATCTGTGGCGAGGAAGGCTCCCTCGCCACAAAAGCAGATGTACCTAACGGGGAAGGATGTAGCGTTCGATCGCCAGCGCCGCCCCGTCTTCGGTACTGGTAGCGGTGATGACGTCGGCCTGGCGCTTGATCGCCTCTTCCGCCTGGCCCATGGCAATCGACAGGCCTGCACGATGAAACATCGCCGGGTCGTTACCCCCATCGCCCATGGCCGCCGTCTGCTCCAGCGGCACATTCAGAAACGCCGCCAGGGTTGCCAATGCCTCCCCCTTGTTCGCCTTCAGCGCCGTGACGTCGAGGTAGATCGGCTGCGAACGCGACACTTGGGCCTGCCCCTTGAGCAGCGGATGCAACCGGGCCTCCAGTTCAACCAGCAGATCGGTATTGGCGCTGGTCGCCACGATTTTGTCGATGCGCTCCAGGTACGGCTCGAAGCTCTCGACCTCAACGGGCGGATAGCCCAGGCCACGGGTTTCCACCGGCACCATCGGGCCATTGGCATCGCGCACCAGCCAGTGGCCATCGGCAAACACCCACACCTCGATGCCGGGCTGATCGGCGTAAAGCGCCAGCGTCGTCAGGGCTACTTCGGGTGGCACGTAGTGCACGGCAAGGAAGCTGCCGTCCGGGTGAACCAGCGTCCCGCCATTGAAGGCGGCGGTAGGCAGATCGACACCCAGGGCTTCGATCTGCTGCAACATCGCCCGTGGCGGTCGGCCGGTGGCCAGGCTGAACAACACGCCCGCCTCGCGCAAGGAGCGCACGGCTTCGATAGTGCGTTGGTTGAGACTGTGATCGGGCAGCAAAAGCGTGCCGTCCATGTCGCTGAGCAAAAACCGGATGGGCCGTTTCAACAAATCACTCACCCCAGGCCATGCCAAACGCGACCGTCGCGAGTCAGCAATTCATCGGCGGCAGCGGGTCCATCCTCCCCGGCCTTGTAAGGCTGGACGGTTGCGTCCTGCCGCCAGGCGTCGAGGAACGGTTGCACCGCGCGCCAGCCATTCTCAATATTGTCGGCACGCTGGAACAAGGTCTGATCACCGGTAAGGCAATCGTAGATGAGGGTTTCATACCCCGTTGACGGCTGCATTTCGAAGAAGTCCTTGTAGGCAAAGCCCAACTCTATATTCGCCATGTCGAGGGCTGGTCCCGGCCGTTTGGCCAGCAGGTCGAACCACATGCCTTCATTGGGCTGGATCTGGATTCTCAAGTAGGTAGGTTGCAATTCATCGACTTCGGTGTCGCGGAACTGCGCGTACGGGGCCGGTTTGAAGCAGATGACGATTTCCGTGTCGCGCACGCTCATGCGCTTGCCGGTACGCAGGTAAAAAGGCACCCCGACCCAACGCCAGTTATCGATCATGACCTTGAGGGCAACGTAGGTTTCGGTGGCACTGTCGGGGGCCACATTGGCTTCCTGACGGTAACCGTTCACGGCATTGCCGCCGATCGTACCGGCGGTGTACTGGCCCCGTACCGAATTGGCGCGCGCCTGCTCCACCGTCCAGGGCCGGATCGCCCCAACCACCTTGGCCTTTTCGCCGCGCACCGCGTCGGCGCCGAAGGCAGCCGGGGGCTCCATCGCCACCATGGCCAGCAATTGGAACAGGTGATTGGGCACCATGTCCCGCAAGGCGCCGGTGTGCTCATAAAAACTGCCACGGGTTTCCACGCCGACGGTTTCGGCGGCGGTGATCTGCACGTGGTCGATGTAATGGTTGTTCCAGAACGCTTCGAACAGACTGTTGGAAAAACGACTGACCAGGATGTTCTGTACGGTTTCCTTGCCCAGGTAATGGTCGATCCGATAGATCTGTTTCTCGCTCATGACCTTGAGCAGGCAGGCATTGAGCGCTTCGGCGGTTTGCAGGTCGGAACCGAACGGTTTTTCGATCACGACCCGGCGGAAGGCATCGCCCTGCTCTTGCAGCAGGCCCGCCGCGCCGAGGCGACGGACCACTTCACTGAAAAAGCGCGGCGCGGTGGCCAGATAAAACACCGCATTGGCGGTGCCACTGGCGGCGATTTTTGCCGCCAGTGCCTCGTACGTGCTGTCATCGAGGAAGTCACCCTGCACATAACCGATGCCCTTGGCCAATCTGGCCCACAGCTGCGGATCGAGCGCCTGGGCGGCATCGCCCCCTTTGCTCGCCGCTTGGTTACGGATGAACTCCTCGAGTTTTCTGGCGAAGTCCACGTCGCTGATCGCGTTGTGGTCAACGCCGACGATCTGCAGGCCATCCCCCAGGAGCCCGTCGCGAGTGAGGTGGTAAAGCGCCGGCATCAACAGGCGCTTGACCAGATCACCATGGGCACCGAACAGAAACAACGTGGTCGGCGGCGCGGGCTCTGCCTTGGATTTCCTGCCGATCGCGGTCATTTTTTCGGAGTCTCCACATGGCCGCCGAACCCGAAGCGCATGGCCGACAGCATCTTGTCAGCGTAGGTGCTTTGCTGGCGGGAACGGAAACGGGCGAACAGCGAGCTGGACAGCACGGGTACCGGCACCGCTTGTTCGATGGCGGCTTCGATGGTCCAGCGTCCTTCCCCGCTGTCGGCCACTTCACCGGAAAAGCCGTCCAGCTTCGGATCGCTGGCCAGGGCATCGGCCGTCAAATCCAGCAACCAGGACGACACCACGCTGCCACGTCGCCAGACTTCGGCGATATCCGCCAGGTTCAGGTCGAAACGCTGTTCCGGTGGCAGGCTTTCGCTGGATTTGGTCTTGAGGATGTCGAAGCCCTCGGCGAAGGCCTGCATCATGCCGTACTCGATGCCGTTGTGAATCATTTTCACGAAATGCCCGGAACCGGCCGGACCCGCATGGATGTAACCACGCTCGGCGCGGTCATCGTCGGACTTGCGGTCGCGGGTGCGCGGAATATCGCCCATGCCTGGCGCCAGGCTGTTGAACAGCGGGTCCAGGCGCGTGACCACATCGGCGTTACCGCCGATCATCATGCAATAGCCGCGCTCCAGGCCCCAGACGCCTCCCGAAGTGCCGACGTCGATGTAGTCCAGACCTTTTTCAGACAGCGCCTGGGCGCGACGGATGTCGTCCTTGTAATACGTGTTGCCGCCGTCGATGATCACGTCGCCGGGTTCCAGCAGCTCGCTCAGCGCGTTGATGGTGTCTTCGGTGGGTGCGCCGGCCGGCAGCATGACCCAGACCGCTCGCGGCGCTTGCAAACCAGCCACCAGGGCCGGCAGATCCGCGACGCCCGTAGCGCCAGCCTGGACCAGGTTTTCGACGAACGCGCCATTGCGATCGTAGACGACGGTGGTATGCCCATCGAGCATCAGGCGCCGCGCAATGTTGCCGCCCATGCGGCCCAGTCCAATGATCCCGAGTTGCATGTACTGATGCTCCCTACTACAAATAAAGGTATGTCAAAGGTTTAGCTCACGACTATGAGGAGGTTAGTCCAGAGCATTGCTGCATAGTTTCCGGTTAATTCGTGCAATCACAAGGGATAACGCTTCAAATCCGGTCGAAGACACGGCGACCATGAAAAATAAAAAAGTTCCATTCACGAGCAAAAGAAATCAGAATCGGCGCCGATAGTAGAGGTGTCGACCAAAAACTGGCGACATCTCTATAGTTGATGTACGCCATTTGCGAGGTGAGCAATGGACCCAGTCGTTACCGCACGTCCCCCACAGACCCTTTATGTGACCATTCGTCGCGATGAATTACGCTTGCTCAAAGAAGAGCGTGAACTGCTACTCGACGAGGTGACCCAGCTACGCATGCAGCTGCAGCACGCCTCACTGCCCCACCAGCGCCAGGCACTGGCTCGCTGAGATCCAGCCCAATCCGGAAGTGACGCTGAGCAGAATCGGTGTCACTTCCACGAAACCTTTGCAGGAGGCCAGCCGGCGACACACGGTGACGCGCCCCTGTAAGCCCCCTCGCTACAAGCCCCGCCCTTCACATCCAGGAAAACTCACAAAGTTTTCACACCCTTATCGCGATACTCCTGGCCAGGGTTGGTCGGCGCGCGCCTGCGGGCGGCTTCGCTACCCGGGATTTCTTCGACAGAGGCTGGAGCGCTGATGAGCTTGTTAAAACGCAGCAAAACGACTGCGAAAGGTTTCGATTGGGCCGGATTAGGCTGGCTTTTTCTGTTTTTCTGGTATTTTTCGGGCATTACCCAACTGCTCATCCTGGTAAGCGATACCTCCGGCTTCACCGGATTTCGCCAGGCTTTCATCATGAGCGCCGTGTGGCTGGCACCCATGCTGTTGTTCCCCTCCCGGACCCGCTCGCTCGCCGCTCTGATCGGCGTGGTGCTGTGGGCTTGCTCCATGGCCAGCCTCGGTTACTTCTTCATCTATCAGCAGGAATTCTCCCAGAGCGTCATTTTCATCATGTTCGAGTCGAACGTGGCGGAAGCCGGGGAATACCTGACCCAGTATTTTGCCTGGTGGATGGTGCCGGCATTCCTGGCGCACACCGCGGTCGGTTATCTGCTCTGGACGCGTCTGCGCCCGGTGTACCTGCCCAAGGGCCAGGCCATGGCAATCGCGGCCGTGATCATGGTGGCCGTGGTCGGTTATCCGCTGGTCAAGCAAACCCTGCGCACCGGCACCTGGGCCGGCGGCCTGGAGAAATTCGAGGATCGAATCGAGCCGGCCGTGCCTTGGCAAATGCTGGTGGCCTACCGTCGTTACGGCGAACAACTGAGCAACATGCAGGGCATGCTCCACAGCGCCAGTCAGATCCCGCCACTGCGCAACCTCAAGGACGCCACGGCCAATCAGCCCGCGACCCTGGTGCTGGTCCTCGGTGAGTCCACCAACCGCCAGCGCATGAGCCTGTATGGCTATCCGCGGGCAACCACTCCGGAGCTCGACAAGCTCAAGGACCAGTTGTCGGTGTTCGATAACGTGATCACCCCGCGCCCCTACACCATCGAAGCGCTGCAACAGGTCCTGACGTTTGCCGACGAGCAGAACCCGGACCTGTACCTGACCACGCCTTCACTGGTCAGCATGATGAAACAGGCGGGCTACAAGACGTTCTGGATCACCAACCAGCAGACCATGACCAAGCGCAACACCATGCTCACCACCTTCTCCCAGCAGGCCGACGAGCAGGTGTACCTGAACAACAACCGCAACCAGAACGCCGCGCAGTACGATGGCGATGTCATTGCCCCATTCAACAAGGCCCTGGCCGACAGTGCGCCGCGCAAGCTGATCGTGGTGCACCTGTTGGGTACCCACATGAGTTATCAGTATCGGTATCCGCCGACGTTCAACAAATTCAAGGACCGTCAGGGCGTGCCGGCAGGTGTGCGAGACGACCAGGTCCCGACCTATAACAGCTACGACAATGCGGTGCTGTATAACGACTTCGTGGTATCCAGCCTGATCAAGGACTATGCCAGAACCGACCCCAACGGCTTTTTGCTGTACCTGTCGGACCACGGCGAAGACGTGTTCGACTCGCCGGGCAACGACACCCTGGGTCGCAACGAAGGCAAACCTACCGCGCCGATGTACACCATTCCGTTCATCGCCTGGGCTTCGCCCAAGTGGCGGGAAACCCATGACTGGAACTTCGCTGCCGAACTGTCACGGCCATACAGCAGCTCTCAATTGATTCACACCTGGGCGGACCTGGCAGGCTTGAGCTTCGATGAACTGGACCGTAGCAGGAGCCTGGTCAGTAATGAGTTCATGGCCCGACCGCTGATGATCGGAAATCCTCACCAGCGCCAGCACAAGGCACTGATCGACTTCAGCCTGATTCAGCCCAAGGCCCCTCAGCCTCGGCTCGTACAGCAGTAGGCCAGACAAACGCTGCGGGAGCGGGCTTGCTCGCGAAGACGTCGTAACCGCCGACATTTGCGTCGCTCGACACTCAGCCTTCGCGGGCAAGCCCGCTCCCACAGTACCTCAGGGCTACAGGGATTTGGTCCAGAACAGCATGCGGCCATGCTCCGGGTCGAACATGCCGGCGGAAAAGCCGAACCTGGCATAGCTGGCCTGTGCCACGGCATTGCCTTCCAGCACCTCCAGGGTGATCTTGCAGCAACCTCGCTGGCGCGCAATGTCCTCGACCTTGCGCAACATCTGCTGGCTCAGGCCCAACCCGCGAAAGGCTTTCATCACGGCAACGTCATGAATATTCACCAGCGGACGGCAGGCAAAGGTCGAGAAACCTTCGAAACAATTGACCAGTCCTGCCGGCTCGCCATTGACGAAAGCCAGCACGCTGAAGGCATAGGGGCGCTTGGCCAATTCCTCGGGCAGATGCAGCAGCACTTCGGGCGCCAGCGGCCGTCCGATCCCCATCGGATCCTCGGCATAGCCATTGAGCACATGGCAGATCGCTTCGGCGTGGACCGGATTGGTGTAGCTGGCTTGCAGTACAAGAATGTCCTTGGCTTCTTCCATGAACGTCGATCTCTCTGTGCTGATACCGACGCTTCGGGCCGTCGGCGGATACCGGTCAGACAGGCTGACCAAAACGTTGCAGTTGCATTTCCTGGAGGCGACTGAGGGTACGGCGAAACGGAAATTGCAGATAGCCCTCGGTGTACAGCTGTTCCATCGGCACCCGGGCCGAAAGGTACAGCGGCACTTTGCGATCGTAGCATTCATCGATCAGGGCGATGAAGCGCCTAACTCCGTCATCGTGAACCGACAGCTGTGGCAACTCCCGATCCCCCGCCTCGACCCGCTCGACAGCGTCTTCGGTACCTCGGGCGATTCGTCCCTCGCGCTGTTGGGCACTCAGGCTGGGCACGTCGCTGAGCAGAATAACCCTGAAGCGGTCACACAACGCCATGAAATCCAGGGCCGAAAACGGCTGTTCGCACAGGTCCGCGTACCGACTCCAGAGTACCGTGTCGCTGGCCTGGACCGGTTCAAGCGACCGATGGCCCACTTCTATCGGCCCGCTGCCAAGGGCTTGCCCTGCGGTCAATCGGGCAAAAGTTTCAGCCAGGGGGTCGGGCTGCCCGGCTTCCAACAACCAATAACGTTGTTGCAGCGCACCCGGGTGCTGGCGATGGTCTTGCCACCCGTTCACCGGCACGATTTGCATGTGTTGCTTGATCGCCGTGATGGTCGACAGGAACCGCTCACGGTTGTGGCCATTGGCATAAAGTTCTTCGGGCGGCAGGTTGGAGGTGCTGACGATCACCATGCCCCGCTCGAACATCACCTGGAACAGCCGACCGAGAATCATGGCATCACCGATGTCGGTGACGAACAGTTCGTCGAAACACAGCACCCGCACCTCGGCGCTCAACTCACGGGCCAGGGCCTGCAGGGGATCCGGCGTGCCGGTGAGCTGGAATGAGCGCTGGTGCACCCAGGCCATGAAATGGTGGAAATGCTGACGTCGCGCCGGGACCTTGAGACTTTCATAGAAACGATCCATCAACCAGGTCTTGCCACGTCCTACCGGCCCCCAGAGATAGACGCCCTGGATTGATTTCCGACCCTCGTGCACCGCCTTGTGGCATTGCTCCAGGGCCATGATGGCCAACTCCTGGGCTTCGTCCTGGACGAAACCGTGATGCTCGATGGCATGCTGCCAGGCACTCAGGGGAGAATCGAAAGACATGCGGCCCGGGTCCGAAAAGAGAAGCCGGGAGTATGCCATGTGGAAACCCTGTGGGAGCAAGGCTTGTCCGCGATGACGGCACTGCGGTCGCCTATCAAAAATCCATGCAGACTGACCACCGCCTTCGCGAGCAAGCTCTGGTCCTACACAATTGCGGCTCTAGGCCGAGATATCCAGCCGGCTGATCTTCCCTTGTTCATCGAGCCGGAAGGTGTACCGCAACTCCAGTGGGCTGCCGGGAAAGGTCCCGGAGATCAGGTTGTGTACCAGCACCTTGCCGGTGCGTTGCTGCACGTTCAGGACTTCCACCCGAGGCTGGTAACGTTGGGCGGTGTCCTCCATCCATTGGGCGATGGCCTGGGTGCCTGCCCGGTGTTGGCCCTCATCGAAGACATTGGCGTCCTCGGCGAAAAAACGCACCGCCGCCGAACTGTCACGGGCATTGGCGGCCGCTATATAGCCGGCGATGGCCGGGGCCAGGGAAGAGACGGGATTGGACATGGTACGGCTCCTTGTTTTATCGATCTGGCACCATGCTAAAACAGCGCAATGTCAGTTTTTGTCAGGAGTGAAACGTCCGGTTTCATCCAGTTGCATGAGCTTCATCCAGGCTCGCAACAGATCGCTGCGCCTGCCGGGATAGCGCTCTCCCTGCTCGGTGGCGGACGCAATCCGATCGGTGCGAAAGGTCCGGTAGGCACCGCGCAATTCGCACCAGGCCACCACGACCCGCGCCTCGTTGAAAAAGCCCAGGGCGAGCGGCCAGATCAACCGCTGGCTCGGTGTGTTGTTGACGTCGACGTAATCGATGAACAGCTTCGCCTGGGTACGAATGGCCTGGCGGTACACATTCAATTCCACGGTATTCTGCGGGTAGCCATAACCCGGCGGACCGGGCAGCACCGTCGGGTTCTGCAAGGCATCCCGGACGTCAGGGGCCAGCACGGCGGCGACCTTCGCCAAGGCATCGGCAGCGGCCTTGCCCAGCACCTCGTCGCCACGCTGATCCACGTAGCGCAAGCCCAACACAATGGCCTCGATTTCGTCCGCGGTGAACATCAGGGGCGGCAGGAACAAACCGCTACGCAAGACATAACCGATGCCGGCCTCCCCCTGGATCGGCGCCCCAAGGGCGGTCAGCTCGGCGATATCTCGATAAAGTGTGCGCTCGGACACTTTCAACTCGGCCGCCAATGTCGCGGCGGTAACCGGACAGCGCTTGCCGCGCAAGACTTGCAACAAAGTGAGCAGCCGGGTGGTACGCGACACGATGGACTATCCGGAAGGAAAAAGTTGACGCAGATTAGCAGAGGCCGGTGTCAGAAACTGTCAGGAGCCCGGCGTCCTCTGGCTCCCTACTAATCGTGAGAGTCCCATGCGCAGAATCATTGGTTTGTCCATTCTCCTGATGCTCATGAGCCTGAGCGGCTGTACCCTCTGGCAGCGCCATGATCCGCTGAACATCAATGTGGTGGGCATCGAACCCTTGCCCAGCCAGGAACTGGAGATGCGTTTCGCGGTGAAACTGCGCTTGCAGAACCCCAACGACATCGGCATCGACTATAACGGCGTGGCGCTGGACCTGGAGGTCAATGGACGCACGCTGGCGTCAGGGGTGAGTGATCAGACAGGCTCCATCCCGAGGTTTTCCGAGCAGGTGCTGAGTGTACCAGTCAGCATCTCGGCTTTTTCGGTGCTGCGCCAAACGCTGGGCCTGAGCCAGGCCCAGAGCCTGGACAACCTGCCCTACGTGCTCAAGGGCAAGCTCGCGGGCGGGTTGTTCGGTACCGTGCGCTTCGTCGACCGCGGGACCCTGGACTTGCGGGCCCCCACGACCACTTGGTGACTTACGCGGTAAACCGCACGCCGGGCCTGGCCCGCTCGTCCACCACCAGCTCGAACACATCCGGCCGGGCATAGTGCCCGACCACGTCATAGTCGTAGCGCGCCCGCACCAGATCGTCGGTATCGATTTCAGCCGTCAGCAACCCTGCCCTGTCTTTCAGCGGACCGGCCAACACATCCCCCATGGGGCCGACGATGACACTGCCGCCGGCGATCAACGGACGTTCGGTCGGCCAGTTCGCGATCTCGATCCCCAGCGCCTGGGGCGAGGCCTGGACCTGACAGGCGCTGACCACGAAGCACCGGCCCTCATGGGCAATGTGACGCATGGTCACCTGCCACATATCCCGTTCATCCACCGTCGGCGCACACCACACCTCGACGCCCTTGGCGTACATCGCCGTGCGCAGCAGCGGCATCATGTTTTCCCAGCACACCGCCGCGCCCACACGGCCGACCTGGCTGTCGATCACTGGCAATGTCGAGCCATCGCCCTTGCCCCAGATCAGCCGCTCCGTGCCGGTGGGCATCAGTTTGCGATGCCTGGCCACCAGACCTGCCTCGGGTTCGAAATACAGGGCCGTGCAATAAAGCGTACTGCCAGCCCGCTCGATCACGCCCAGCACCAGGCTCGCCCCGGTGCGCGCCGAGAGCCCGGCCAGCGCTTCGGTCTCGACCCCGGGCACGTCGATGGCATTGGCGAAATAGCGGGCGAACGCCTCGCGTCCCTCCGGCAGCCGATAGCCCAGTTGAGTACCGAAACCTTCTCCCTTGGGATACCCGCCCAGCAGGGCCTCGGGCATGACCACCAATCGGGCACCGGCCTGACGTATTGCCTCCTCATAAGAGAGGATCTGCGCCAGGGTTTCGCCCTTGCCGCCGGGCAAGGAACCGATCTGCAGGGCGGCGACGATGGATTTTGGCATGGGTTGCAACTCCTGATCATTGGGGTGTTGCCGATTTTCGGACGCCGATTGATCATGAATAAAGCCCTGAACACTGCTAAATGATATGAGCTATATGAATATCGAAGACGTCGACCTCAATCTGCTCAAGACCTTCGAAGCCCTGCACGACGAGTCCAGCGCCAGCCGGGCCGCCCTGCGCCTGGGTGTGACACAGTCGGCCATCAGCGCTGCCTTGCGCAGATTGCGAGGTCTGTATGACGATCAATTATTCGTGCGCACCGGCCGCGGCCTGGCCCCGACTTTGCGGGCCAACCAGCTCAAACCGGTCATCAGCGATGCACTGGACAAGTGTCGCCAGAGCCTGGCGATGATCGATCCGGATGCCGGTCGCTACGAAGGTCGCTCGGTCATCGTCGGTCTGTCCGATGACTTCGAGGTGGCTTATGGGCGGCGGCTGATCGAAGAAGTGGCCCGACGTGCGCCCGGATTGCGGTTGATTTTCCGCCAGACCCACAGCCAGATCGTTGGCCGTAACCTGATGGAGCGCACCCTGGACCTGGCGATCACGGCGGGAGGGTTTTCGCAGCGGTTGCTCAGTCGCCAGGTATTGGGGGAAGGCGATTATGCGTGCCTGGTCGACCAGGCCAGCCTGGCAGAGGACCAGGTGACCCTCACGCTAGATGCGTTCGTGGCCCGCGAACATCTGCTGGTCTCATCCGGCGGCTTCATCGGTATCACCGACGAGGGGTTGGCCGGGCTCGGGCTGAGCCGGAAGGTGTGCGCGTCGACCACTCATTTTGCCGCATTGCCGTTTCTGCTCAAGGGCAGCCAGGCGGTAGCGACCATTCCGAGGCATGCCGCCCGGGCCATCGCGGCGCTCAGCGGTCTGGCGTTGTTGCCCTGTCCCATTGCATTACCGCGCTACCCTATCGAACTGGGCTGGCGAACCCCAACCCAAATGGATCCTGCGGTGATCAAGGTTCGCGAGGCTATTGTCGCCACCTTTGCATAGGCCTATTTATTTGCCGCCATCAGACGATTGACTTCACTGCGCACCATATTGGCGAATTCCGGAGGCGACATGCCGTCCAGTTCCGCACGCACCCACTCGGCCCACTTGCCCTTGCGCTTGGAACGCTCACCAAACAAACGGGCAGCCTCACCCTTGGCCTTGCCCAGATTGTTCTGCCACAGTTCGAACAGTCGGGATTTTTCGTCTTCCAGTGCAGCGCGCTCGGCCAGGGGTTTGTCAGCCAGATTGAAGCTCATGGGGAATTACCTGTTGCGTAAATAGGCGACATCTTACACCTTGCAGGGAAACGTCTTAACCCCGATTGAGTTTGGATACTGCGATGATTGCCCAAGGCTGCAACTTTCGCTCAAGCGTCACACTCAATTGTTCATCGCCATCCCCCAGGAGCCATTCGATGCCTCGTAAAAACACCGAGCAAGCAAACGGAGAGCAAATCAAGGATCAAGTGTTCAGCGAACTGAAGGTCCTGATCGAAGAGTCGGAAAAGCTGCTCAAGAGCAGCACAGCGCTGGTCGGCGAAGACGCCGAGAACCTGCGGGGCCAGATCACCCAGAAACTGCAACTGGCCCTGGATTCGCTTGCCAGTGCGCGCGAACGCACCCGCCCCATGGTCGATGCCACCGAAAACTACATTGGCGGCCACCCGTGGCAAACCGTGGCAATTTCCGCCGGCTTCGGGCTGGTGGTGGGCTTATTGCTCGGACGGCGCTGACCCGCCACACCTGAGGAGCAGGGCTCGCTTCCACAAGGACAGCGTTCTTTCAGACACACCACCAACCCTGTGGGAGCGAGCCTGCTCGCGATGAGGCCAGTGCCTCCAACATCACCGATTCAGGCAGAACGCTATCGCGGGTAAGCCCAGATCCTACATCCTGGTTATACGCCCGCAAGCTCCCGCAACTGCGCCATCGTCTGCTCATCCAGTGCAATCCCGCTCTCATTGGATTGACGACGCTCGCGATGCCGACGATCCCCTGGCAGCCGTTGCAGGCCCACCCCCTGCATTTGCCTGACCAGTTCCTGGCTGCGCTCGGCGAAGTCCTGCCCGGCGGCCTTGCTCGGGTCGATCACGATCAGTAACTGGCCGGTCCACGGCGTCTTGGCACCCGGGTGGTTGTTCCAGTCGAATTCGAAGGAAAAATTGCCTCCGGTCAGGGCGGCGGCCAGCAACTCGACCATCATCGATAACGCAGAGCCCTTGTGCCCGCCAAACGGCAAGAGCGCGCCCCCTTCGAGAATCGCCTTCGGATCGCATGTCGGTCGGCCCCGGCTATCCACCCCCATGCCCGGCGGTAACAGCTCGCCCTTGCGGGCAGCGATCTGCACGTCACCGTGGGCAATGGCGCTGGTTGCCAGGTCGAAGACAATCGGCTCGCCACCGGCCCGAGGCGCGGCGAAGGCAATGGGGTTGGTGCCGAACAACGGACGATCCGCGCCATGGGGCACCACGCAAGTCATGCTGTTCACCACGCTCAGCGCCACCAACCCTTCGTAGGCAAACGGCTCGACATCCGGCCAGAGCGCCGCGAAGTGGTGCGAGTTTCGGATAGCCAGTACCGCGATGCCGGCACTACGGGCCTTCGCCACCAACAATGGACGCGCGGCGGCCAGGGCCGGTTGGGCGAAACCGTTACCGGCGTCCACCCGGACGAACCCTGATGCGATGTCCTCGACCACCGGCACTGCCTGGCCATTCACCCAACCGCTCTTGAGCGTCGAGACATAGCCGGGAATGCGAAAGACCCCATGGCTGTGGGCACCGTCGCGCTCAGCGCTGGCGCAATTCTGCGCCAGGGTCCGGGCGACTTCGGCCGAAGTGCCATGCCGCAGGAAAATCTTCTCCAGCAAACTCACCAGGACATCGTAGGACAGGGGGCCGGAAGCGGTGTGATCGGATTGCGCAGACATCTGAAGCTCCAGAGTGATTGTTGGAGGTAGCAACAGCGTTAGAGAAACCAGCCCGGTGATTAACACTGCTTCACGAATACGCTGTCAACCTTCGCGCAGACAGGCCTGAAGGCCCTGCAGCTTGACAGCTCCGGAACCTGGCGTGCGGTAACTATGTACCACCCTTGCCTGTTCACTCCCCCCTAGCCTGACCGCTTTTCATTGGAGTGCCGCCTCGCGGCGCCTTGACCGAGAAGCGACGATGACCACCGAAACCACGCCACTGCTGTTTCCCGAAGTACTGGGGGCCACCCGCCTGGCCGAACTGATCTCACCCGACGGATTGACACAGCAGGACCTCGACTGGCTGCACCACGCCGCGCTGCCCAGCCACACCCTACGCGCCGCGCAGACGCCCCCGATGACTGCCGAAACCCTTCGGTTCGAAGTCGAGGACAAGGCCCCGATCCCACTGGCCGGCTGCTTTGCCCTGTCCGCCCTGCCAGAAGCCGGTACATCGAACGACAAGCCTGCGTTTCTCTACACGCCCTGGCGTGGTATTGAAAAATTCGACAGCCTGGAATCTCTCGAAACGAAGATCAACGAAATGCTGGCGATCCCCGCCGAGCGAGACGCTTTGTTCCAACTGCTTTCAATCTCTCAACGGGCCGAACTGAACGGCGCGACTACCATCGTGCTGACCCGTAAACCAATTGAAGGTGATGTCTTCAGGTCTCAGGTCGAATCCATCGAGCACACTCAAGCCCTCAACGGGCACCTGTTGGTGAAGCAGCTGATCGCACTACCCTCGCTGAACCGGATGCTCGACGAGATACTGAACGAAGTAGCCTCGAACTTCGACCATCGGCATACCCGGGTGGCCATCAGCACTCACGGCAGTCCGGGCGAGTCCAAGACCCATAAAGTAACCAGAATCCTGTCATTGGCCGACGCGATCCTGGTCTACTTTCACCATCAGGGACGCCCCTACGGACATGACGTCGAATTCGTGCACCCTGAAATAACGGCATCGCCCGGTAATTCGCGGGAGTGGGAAAGCCTGCTGAGGGTCACCGCCGCAAGCCTGATTCCCCGGCTTGTCGGCTGCATCGAGACGTACTGGGACGCCAGCGGCCCTTTTCATGCGCCACGCCGGTCGTTTCTTTCCCAGGTGCTCAGCGATGCAATGCGAGCGGACATCCTGATCAAGCGGGAACAACGACAACTGACGGCTACGCAAAGCCGGGAGCTGCTGCGGCTGTTCAGGCCTTCCCGCCCGGACGAACCGCTGCAGTTCATCGAAACGATTCGTCTCTGGGAGTACGCCCCGCTGTACGTAGAGCTTGCGGGCTCATTGATGATCAGCGCCAAAGGGCACTACCTCTATACACCCAGCCAGGGCGTGCAGGTCGTCGAGGATTATCTGGGTTTCAAGCACGCGCTGTTCGATACGCCAGCCAGCACCACGCGAAAGGAAGCGTTGTACGGTCTCATGAGCCTGGAGGAGCGCAACCGTTTCTTGCGCTTCGACGAACCACAAGTGTCGGGGCATCCGGTGGCCTTGCCGGTATTCGAGTCCCTGGCGAACTCAATCATTGCCAAACAGATCAACAATCTCCATTACACCTTGGAAATGTCCCGCCAGGACAAAATGAACGTACATGCCCTCGTCGACAAGGCGTTGGACATACGGACCCTGGTCGACAAAAGCCTCCTGAGGCATCAAACCAGCGGTCATTGGGGCACCCGGCCAGCGCTTCATGGAGACTTGCGCCCATCCAGTCTGATGGCCGATCAGTTGGAAAGAAAAATCAAGACTTATGCCAGCGTCGAGGACGCTTTCAATACACTGTTCGGCCAACTGTCGGTCTCCACTGACCTCTCCCTGCTCAAGGAGTTGAGAGGTTTGCGTTCGAAACTCACCAACGTATTCTCCGTCGGAATACGCGCCGAGGCTGAGCTACGGGAGCTTGACGGCACACTGGCGCCGGCTGCCCACGACCTCATCGGCAGCGTTTTCGCCTACGACCCCGATTACCCGGACCGTGATCAACGTATCGGCGTCAAAGGCTTTCGGCCAGATGTCTACGCCTTGAGACTCAGTTGCATCACTGAAGACCAGACGACGTCCCTTCCTGTCGCCAATTGTTTTTTTCTGACCGAACGCGGAGGCCTGGACACGCCTTATTCAGGCCTGGCGATTCTCTGGACACCTTCGGATGGGCTTCAGGTTTTTCCCTCCGTCGAAATCGCCACCCGGGAAATCAACCGGTACCTGCTCGACTCCAGAAAACGCTTCAGCCTGTTGGTCAACCTGCCCCCTGCTCAACGCAAGCCCCATGGCCGATATCAGCTCGAGGCATTTGAGCTGATCGAGGACAACGTGCTGTTGAACCGGATGAACTCCTTCATCCATTTTTTCGAGGCCGAGCAAGGCTACTTGAGCACATTGAAAAGCGGAGACTGGCAACTGACCGGGCAGGCTCTTGCAAAGAGTCTGAAATCCCTGGTGAACAAAGGCGCTCCCACCAACCTTCCGCGCGCGATACGTATTGCCCAGGCCGACAGATGGCGACAGAAATTGCCCGCCTGGCTCGGCTCGGCCTCTCTTGAAGATCAACGCCTGCACGTTGATCTGCTGGAGCAATACAGGAGCAACGTGAGCGACGGCAAAGACTATCTGGACGGCATCGAGCCGCTGCACACGTATGCGTACAAAAAACTGAAAACACTGCTGAATGCGCGCTTTGCCGAAAACGACCTGGACCCGGCCACACTTCAGATCACGCCGAACCTGGCACTCGCAGGCCCTGCCAGTCCGCTGACCGATTTCGCCTTGAATCACCTCGAGTCAACCCAAAGGACCGGATTCACGGTGTCCTCTACTTCCCGGCAAACATTGCCTGAGCGCCTCAACGAAACGACCGTCAAACAGATGCAACTGTCACTCGATATCGCCACCTCGTATAAGCAACACGTCCAGGAAAAGCTTTCCGGCAAGGGCGTGGACGCCCAATCGAGAAGGCAGCGTTTTCGCCGTCAATTACCTTGGCAACTGTTGCAATACGCCCACGCACGCCATTTGCAACAATACCTGTCCCCTTCCGCATTCGATCTGATCCGCCAGGTACTGGACATGCCGGACGCCATCGCGCGTCAGGCCGTGAGGGGGGCGAATGCGCTGATTCGGCCATTGGAGCTGATCAAAACCGACGGTGCCACGGCCATCAAAGCCCTGGGACTGTACCTGATCGGATCGAGCACCGATGCGAAAGCGCCCCACGTGCTGTACTCGCCTTACCTAGCAGGCCCGGCCCTTACCGAGTTCAAAGACGAAGCGAGCCTTATCGCTGCGCTCAACCTGCCGGGAGCGCTTCAGGATCTGGTGATCAATCGGCTTCCCGCGAACCAGCAAAGTCTATTCAGGAACCTGTTCGCCTCTACAATGGGACAGCGCTCGGAGATCACCCTGGCCTCCAATCCAATTCGGGGAAACCTGTTCGATGCGTTGTTTGACGACAATGTGCAGGTGTTATCGGACTTGTTGACTACGCAAACCGACAGCAAGCGTCAATTCGACTGGGAAACGGTCCTGCATGTATTCAGCTCCGGAGTGAAGTTCGCAGGACGGCACCTGCCGGGCAAACTGGCGTTTTTCGAGACCCTGTGGGAGAGCTACCAGGATTTCAAAGCGTCTGCCGAGGCCTTGCAGCAACATGACTGGAAGACTGGCATGCATGATTTTGTCGCCGGTGCGGCAGAAATGGTGTCGCTGGGCTTTCTCAATCGCGACGACACGTTTGGTCTGCTCGATCCAGTCTCGCCAACCGCCTCCGTAGCGGCCCCCGCCAGTTGGCCGGATATCGCGTCCACCGCCCCGACCCGCACCAATCTGCAAGCCTTCGAGGCTACGGACGTCAGCCTGTGCGACCTGCAGCGAAACCTTATCGACGGCACCTACCGCGCCGCCGGGTCCAGCAAAGCGTATGCCTGCCTGGCCGGTAAAGTCTTCCAGGTGGCGAAAGCCAACCAGGTGTGGCGCATCGTCCATGAGAATGGAGAAGGACCGATACTGAAAAAAGCGCCCGGGGGCCAGGAATGGCTGATTGACCCAAATCGACAAACCATTCGTTACGGCAAGGTGATGTCGACCCTGGCAAACTCATATAGCGACTACAAGGCGACCATCTCGCTCAATATCGAAGCCAAAGGTATGACGCAGATACGCAGAAAATATCCTCACTGTGCCAATGCAATCGTGCAGGCACTGGAGACCGCAAGGTTCTATTCATCGAATGCACTGCATAATCTGGGGCAAGCTCGGCGACAACTGGCACCGGGCTCCAGGCTGGACACTTTCCTGAAGCTTTTCTTCGGCGTCAGTCGTGTCGATGCGAACCTGATCGAAAAAATCAATACCGCGATTGCGCCGATCTGCAAGGCATTGGCCGATCCTTCCTGGGAATCGCAGAACGCCGACCGCATCGTGATCGGAAACCTCAAGGACATAGACGACACGTCGACTGCGTTCGTCCTGGGGGCGAAGGCAGAGGGAAGAATCTATTTGACCCAACTGTTCTTCGAGGTGGGGCTGGATCAATACAAGGAGCTGGTCCCGGAGACGTTCAATGTCGATGCTCATGCCCAGGGAGCGACGCTCATCCATGAAATAACCCACCAGCTTTTCGATACCTACGACATTGTCTACCTGGACGCGGCGCTGCCGTTCTACGACCTCATCTCGACAGACTCCGAGCTGGGCCGACTCAAGCAGGATGACCTGAAAGCCCGTCAACTCCACGGATTGTCGCTGACCACGCCAAGGTCCAAGTTATTCATGGCATGGGATCACATCGCTGGCGAGCTCAAGAGCCTGGAACTGTTGCGGCCCTTCAAAGACATGGCCAGCGAAATCCTCAAGGTCACAGGTGCAAAAACCCTGAGCGAAGCCCGTGATATTTTTCTGGACCCCAATTCAGCGGACAAGCGCATCGACGTCATACTCCGAAACGCCGACTCCATGACGTTGCTCATCTGCATGCTGGGGCGTCAGCTCGACCCGCCCGCTCAGAGCCCTGCCGGGGCGTCTTAGCCCACGCCCTGTGGGCACAGTTGATCTTTTTTTCACGGGAACCGTGAGATGCTTCGACGGCACCCTACCGGCGTGGACGCTTTGTGCCAAAAAAACAGGCTCATTTGGCGTGCAAACGTCATAACGACTGTTCTCGACAGGTCATACCGAAGGTTAGAATGCGGCAAACCAGGAAGAGTCAATGACCGAACGAACACTGTCGGAAGCCGAATACGACGCCATTACCGATGCGGCCGCGCACTGGTGCATGCGCATGCATGCTGCCGACTGCACCGATGCCGAACGACTGGCCTTCAGGCAATGGCACGATGCCGATCCCCTGCACGCCTTCGAATACGAAGCCATGCTGGAAATCTGGGATGTCGCCGATCACCTGCCCCGCGTCGAGCCTGCGCCGCCGCCCCCGATGCCCCGGCCTCGGTCGCGCTGGCGTTCGCTGGCCACCGCCGCCGCGGTGCTGGTGGTGGGCCTGCCACTGGCTGCCTACACAGGCTGGAACCTGGGCTGGCTTGCCAATTCCTATGAGCGATTCGAAGCCGACGCAAGCGTTCGCCGCATCACGTTGGGCGACGGCAGTCAGGTCGAGCTCAACCTGGGCAGCGAGCTGGTGTTCGCCAACTACAAGAATGAGCGGCGGGTTACGTTGAAAAGGGGCGAGGCCTTCTTCGAAGTCAGCCATGATACCCAGCACCCATTCATCGTCCGGGCCGGCCAAGGCCAGGTACGGGTGACCGGTACCCGCTTCAACGTATGGATGTATCAGGATCAGGTACGGGTCACACTGGTGGAAGGCTCGGTACTGGTCGCCAGCAACCAGGCACTGACCCAGAACGGTTCGCGGCTCACACCCGGCATGCAGGCAAGTTACAAAGCCGGCGACTTCCAGGCGCAGGTCCGCGAGATCCCCGCCGACGACAACTCATTGGCGTGGCGCAACGGCAAGCTGGTGCTGAATAACCTCACCCTTACCGACGCCCTGCCATTGATCAACCGCTACCTCGACCATCCCGTCATGCTGGCCGATAACAACACCGGAGCCCTGCGTATCGGCGGTATCTACAACATCAGCGAAGTGAAGAACCTGGTGCCTTCGTTACCAAAGGTGCTACCGGTCTACCTGACGCAGAACAAGGATGGCAATCCGGTCCTCAACACCGTCGGTCAACGACCCGCCAATCAGTGAAGAAGCCGCCGTCTCTCCCAACAGGAGCGAGATGGCGGCTTCCGTGCCGATAAGTCCGGCGCCCTCGGCCTACTGCGTAGCCACCCTTCCCGCCTCATCCCGTTCACGGATAATCAGTGCCTGATAGTACGGATCGGCCTTGATCTGCTGTTCGGTAAAGGGCAACACGCTCCATTGTTTCCTGGAGAACGCTTCGGTCTGGTCTGCCGCATGGGGGGATGCGGGGTCGCTGGAGACGGAAAACGCCAGTAATCCTTGGGCCTGAGGGCCTTTGTCATCAAAGGTGACCACTTGCAGGTAACTGGTACCGCCGACCACTTCCCGCTTGCCATTCGCGCGCGGCACACTCTGGATTGCGTTGTAGATCCCCAGTTCCCCCGGCCCTCCATGGATTGGCGTCTGTCGACCACGACTGCTGGCAACCTGGACGTCCTGCCAGCGACTGTCCACTGACAACCCGGCCGCCTTGACCGCATCCGCCGAAGCGAGCATGGCCTTGCGCAACGCCTCGATAACCGCAGGCTGCTCGATCGCCAGGCCTCGCGGGGTCTGTTGTGGGTCTTGGGGATCGAAAGGTACGCGCCAGAAGTCAGGGACAGCCTGAAAGCCCTCCATGATGTGCTGGAAATGAATGAACCCCAATCCGCTATCCAGGCCAGCCGTACGGTCCCAGGCCTTCAGGCGGGTACACACCTGCGCGAGTGCCGCAGCCTCGGGTCCCGGATCAGCGGAGCAGAACCGGAGCAGGTCCGGCATGACCTGATCAGCCAGATAAACCTGATCGTCCATGACCATGCGCTGCAGGTCCTCTACGCGTACCGGCCCTTTCCTGGCCAGCTTGTCGAGTCGGTCCAACGCAAAACGTGCCCGTGGGCCCAGCGGCTGGCCTTGTTGGCTGATCAAGGGCGAATAGCCTGACAAGGGCTGCGAAGGGTTGGTCATCCAGGCCGAATCGTTGGAATTCTGCACGTAGTCGCGGCGCAACAGCTGTGGCTGCCTTTCGGCGGCATAAATGCCTTGCTGCGCCGCTTCGGGATCGATGTCCCAGGCACACTCGCTGCGCGAGCCATCCAATACGATAAGCTTCGAACCGAGCCGAGGGTCACTGCAGCGAGCCAGCTTGTCAGCATCCACGTTCGGCACCACCGACAAGTTCATGTACAGACTCTGCCCGTGGTCGTCCACCGCCAGGGTATTGACCCAGGGAATGCCCTGGATCTCATGGACGGCCGTTTGCAGGTCCTTGAGCGTGACCGCCCGATTCATGGCGTACCACTGGGCCAGCACCCGGTCGTTCTCCAGGTTCGCGTCCCGCAGGCTGTAGGCGAAGCGTCGATCCCAGTCCAGCCGCCCCGGCCATTGCACGACCGGGCCGAACTGCGAGCCGTAGACCACCCGTGAAATCGTCTTCACCTGCCCATCGGGTTGTTTGATGTCCACCGTGACCGCCTGTTGGCTCATCGGAACGGATTTGCCATCGAGCAAATAGCGGGTCGGGTCCTTGGGGTCGAGTTGCAGACGGTACAGGGTGAAATGCTTGGACGTATCGACCGTGTGGGTCCAGGCCAGGTGCCGGCTGAAACCGATGTTGATCATCGGTAATCCCGGCAAGGCAGCCCCCATGACGTCCAGCTTGCCGGGAATGGTCAGGTGCATCTGATAAAAACGCATGCCCCCCACCCACGGGAAATGTGGGTTCGCCAGCAGCATGCCGCGTCCGTTGAACGAACGCTCGCTGCCGATGGCCAGCCCGTTGCTGCCACGCTCCAGGGCAAAACGCTGCTGCTGCAGCGCTGCGACTGAAAAATCGGCCGGGCCACCAATGCTGGCGGCCGCCTGGGGCGGTTGCGCGCCAGCCAGGGCTTCGGCGAACTGGCCAACGCCCCCTTCCACCAGCAGGCGGCGGGTCAACTTGACCAGGTCCAGCGCCGTGATGGGCCGCACCCAGTCGCTCGCGCATTGCTCGGGCAGCCCTTTGGCCCGGCGCTCGGCCAGGGCCCGGTTGTAACCGGTCGCATAGCCCTCGACCAACTGTTGGACCTGGGGTGTCTGGGCCTGCCAGAAGCCGGAGACCGCCTGCGGGGTGTTGAGCCAGTTGAAGAACACGTCGCTTGCGCTGTTTTTGCGCTGTTCCACCGTGACCTGCTCGGGTCCGAAGTAGCGGGAGCGCTGGCCGTTGACTGTGACGATCTCGTTGGCGAGCAGGCAAAGATTGTCCTGGGCATAGGCATAGCCGATGCCGTAACCCAGGCCGCGTTCATTTTCGGCCCGGATGTGGGGGACGCCAAATTGGGTTCGACGGATCTCCGCGCTGGCCTGGCCTGCATCGCCTTGAGCGTTGGCGACCGAAGTGAGCGCCAGGCCCATTCCTAAACATGCGCCTGCAAGACGCAATTTCGATAACTGCCCGGACTTTCTCACGTTCACTCCTGATCGAAAAAACTGCAAGAACCAGGACCGCTCTCCCGATATGACAACGGGGAAAAACATCGGATCCGGCCTAGCCATCCGCATTCACCGTGCACGACCGGGAATGCGCCTCCCCTGGAAACGAACCGGATGAAAAAAAATTAATAGCCTCGCGGTCGCTGGAACACGGGGCTTTGCCGGCATCCCGGTTTTTTTTCACATCCAGGGCTTCATGATTGATCGCCTTCGTTCGTCCTATACAGGAGAGCGTTTGTGACCTTTTCTGATCAGGCTGGTAAGGAGTTTTGCATGCATGACACGCAACTACCCATGGAGGGTAAAAAACCAGGGCCGACCGGCGTCCCGATGACAGCTGCCCAGCGCGTGTTCGCCAGGCCAGCGGAACGAGGCAACAATGAGCACATCAAGCGTTTGCTCAAGAGTTTCGGGCTCAGGACCAGCCTGATTCGCCTCAAGGTCATCGATACGTTACTCACCGCAGCCGCGCAGAACCGGGGCCTGGGTGTGCGAGGCATCCACAGTCAACTGGCGGGACTGGACATTCCATTGTCCTTTCTCAGCGTGCGCGAAGTCTTGAAGCGACTGTGCAGCGAGGGTGTGCTGACGCTGAACCCCGACAAGAGCTACAGCTTGCATGCCAGGGCAATCGCCGTGCTCGAGGCCGGGGAATGACAGTGCTTCGTACAACGCCTAGGCTCTGTACGAAAGGTCTTGAGACGAAGGTCAGGCAAGGCGAAAACAGCCGAGCAAGCGCAGTGTACTGGAGTACATGAGCATTGCGAGGCTGTTTTCAACGCAGCATGAACGAGTATCAAGGCTTTTCGTACAGAGCCTAAGGCTTGACCTTTCGACGCATCACACCATTGACCACCACCACGACGACCGCCACGGCAATGGCGATGTACTGAAACAGCTGTTCGCTGATCATGCCTTTGTTCTGCATCCAGGACAGGCCCAGCATGATTGCAAGGACGACGAGGACGATCAGAATCGAGTATTTCAAACGTTGCGAATGGGTCATTGCCAGTTCCTGAATGTATCCGTTGTATCCGACTGCTTGCCCGATGCATTCCCGATGGCGGGAACAAGAGGCACAGGCGGGGCCCCATGGTACAGCCGAAGGCGCACCTGTGCGCAACCAGGATATTCGGTCGGTTCAATACGGCCTTTCTACCAGCTATCGGATTAATTCCCTTCGTCGCGGCGACACGTCCGCCATTTACGAGCGTTGTTCGTACGACCTTGGGTCCGGTTTCCTTCGCAAACTGAGGCCAGGGCTTATTTCGACCCTGAAACTCCCCCACGTATTCTCGAAAAGAGGCACCTACCTCCTTATGGAAAATAACGTTGGGAACCATGCAAAACTCGCTGACAACCTTCTCGTCACATCGATTGACAGGTTTTTGCCTGGCTATCGCGCTTTTTGAACTGCTGACCTATTTGGCCAGCGACCTGGTCATGCCCGCCATGCCTGGTGTCACCGAGGAACTGGGTGCCGCCGCGGATCAAATTCCCTATGCGTTCAACCTTTACCTGTTGGGCGGCGTCGTGTTGCCGTGGCTGATCGGCCCGTTATCGGATCACTATGGGCGCCGGCTGTTCATGCTCGCCGGCTGCGCCGGCTTTGCGCTGGCTTGCGCGGCAATCACGCAGGTCAGCCACATGCTCGGATTCAATGCCCTGCGCCTGATCCAGGGCATGGGCCTGGGCTTCGTGATTGCCGTCAGCTATCCCGCCATACAGGAAATGTTCAGCGAATCGGACGCCGTGAGAGTCATGGCGCTGCTGGGTAACCTCGCGCTCCTTTCTCCCCTGCTGGGGCCGTTGCTCGGTGGGGTGCTATTGCAATGGTTGTCTTGGCGCGAACTGTTTCTATTGCTCGCGGGCCTCGGGGCGGTGAGCTGGCTGGCCCTGTGGTGGTTCATGCCGCAAAACGCGGGGACCGGGCAGACGGACGGAAAACCACTGCCCCTCGAACCCTTCGAATTGCGCTCCCTGCTCAAGCGTTATGGCGCATTACTGGGGCACGCAGGATTCATGGCCGCCAGCGTAGCGCTCGGCCTGATGAGTCTGCCGCTGATCGCCTGGATAGGACTGTCGCCCCAGTTGTTGATCCAGGGCCAGGACCTTTCACCGCTCATGTACGGGCTGTGGCAGATGCCGGTCTTCGCCGCGGTGATCCTTGGCAACCTCCTGCTCAACGGGCTGGTGGAACGGGCCGGTGTCCACGGGGTGCTCCGCTATAGCCTCTGGCCCTTGTGCGCCGGCCTGATCGCACTGGTCATTGCCAGTCGGTTCGATCTTGCGCTGCCGATACTGGTCTGCGGTCTGTCGCTGTATGCCCTTGGACTCGGCATGGGCAATGCGGCGCTGTATCGATTGGCGCTGTTCGCCAGCCCCGACAGCAAAGGACTGGTCTCGGCCATGGTCGGGATGATTTCCATTGCGGTGATGAGCGCGACAGGTTCGCTGCTGGCTCTGCTGGGCGCCGGGGCCAGCCTGGAGTCCTTTGCCCTGATGGCCGGCATCGCCGGGCTCAGCTGTCTTGTGGCATTGCGCCTGTTCCTGTCGCAACCGCCGGCCCACGTTTGAAGTTCTCGTCCCTGAGGAACCTTGCCCAGATGATTCATTTTCCCCACGCCGATGCGCTATGCGCACTGCCCCACCCCTACGATCCCGACTCGGTACCTTCCGGACTGTTCGATCGTGCCATGGCGGAGCTAAGCCTGTTTCATTGCCACCATACCCCAGGCTATGAAGCCTGGCTCAACGCCAATGATCTTGACGCCGCAGACCTGGAGCACATGACAGACTGGTCGCGGCTGCCACCTATCTATGCCAACTACTTCAAACAGCGACTGCTGCTCAGCCCAACCGCCGCAGATGCCCTGGAACTTACGTCGTCCGGCACCAGTGGGCAGAAAAGCCGCATGCGCTACGACGAACGCAGCATGGCTGCGGCCCAGGGCATGGTGGCGCGGATCTTCGAGCATTACGGCTGGTCCACCCCGGATACGCCCTGTAACTATCTGCTGCTTGGGCATGAACCCGAACCGGACAATCGACTGGGAACGGCGTACACCGATCAGTTCCTGTGTCGCTTTGCCCCGGTCAATCGCGTTGCCTATGCCTTGCGGCGTACCGGGACAGGGCACGAATTCGATGTGTTCGGCGTTATCCGCGCCTTGCAAGCGTTCGCCGGGCAGGGCTTGCCGGTCAGGATCATCGGCTTCCCGGCCTTGCTTTGGCACGTACTCGAACGCATGCGCGAAACAGGCCTTGCGGACCTGGAGCTCGCGCCTGGCTCCCTGGTATTCCTGGGAGGCGGCTGGAAAAAGCAGGCCGCCCAGGAGATTCCCCGCCATCAGGTCTACGAGCGCATCACCCGGCAGTTGGGGATTGCTCCCCATCGATGCCGTGACGGCTACGGTGCCGTCGAGCATGCAGTGCCTTATGTCGAATGCGAACACCACCGCTTTCATGTGCCGGTCTATTCGAAAGTCTTTGTGCGGCATCCATCGGACTTCAGTGTCCAGCCCCTCGGCGAGGCCGGTCTTCTGTCCTTCGTTTCACCTTACATCTCCTCCAGCCCCGCCCACGCCGTGGTGATGAGCGACCTCGCGACCCTGCATGGCGCCGACTGCGAGTGTGGCTCCAGCACCCAGTGGTTCGAACTCCACGGCCGTGCCGGCACCAGCGCCAGCAGAAGCTGCGCCATGGCTGCCGCCGAATTGATCAAGGAAAACTGACATGTATCTCATCAATGGCCAACTGCACGAGAGCCTGCTCCTCGACCCGGTCCTCGAACGCTTGCAGGCGCAATTGCCCGCCCTGCTGGCCGAGCCCCCCTCCATCGACAGCGTCCTCGACTGCGCCGACGCGTTCACCCAGGCATTGCGCTCGGCGGGGCAGGATTGCTTCCTTGACGAGGACCAGCGTCAGGCATTGATCGCCTTCTGTACGAGAGAGCATCTGAGTCTCAAATTGACGCGAGAACTGGGTGCGGAGCCTCGCTCGATCAGACGAATCGACTACAGCGACGGTCCCTTCGAAAGCTGGCAACCCCTGGGCCTGGTGGTGCATGTCACACCGGGCAACGCACCGCTGCTGGCGTTCTGCGCCGCCCTGGAAAGCCTGTTGGCGGGGAATATCAACTGGCTGCGGCCCAGCACACGGGATGGAGACCTGACGGCCCGGACACTGAAGGCCTTTCTCGATTGCGACCGCAGTGGCCGGCTTGGCGGTCACCTCGCGGTTCTACCCGTGCCTCACCATGAAAGCGGACAGCTTTTCGCGTTGGCCCAAGGCGTCAGCGCCTGGGGCGGCGAAACGGCGCTCAAGGCACTGCGCGAGCAGATCCCGAGCGGCTGCCGCTGGATCGATTGGGGCCACCGCATCAGCTTCGCCTATGTCACGCCTCGCGCCGCCACGCCACAGGCGCTGGATGCGCTGGTGGATGAAGTCTGTCGTCTCGATCAGCAAGCCTGCTCCAGTCCCCAATGGCTCCTGGTAGATCATGACGAGCCCGCTGCGCTGCAGGCACTGGGCAATGCACTGGCCGCTGCGTTCGAACGACGGGCAGGCCAGTGGCCGGCGCTGACCGCCAGCACCGCCGAAGCCTGCGAGATCACTACCCGGACCGCCCTGGCCCGACTGGACCAGAGCTTCGCGGGGCAGACCGGCCAGGTCTGGGTCGGTAGCGGCTGGCGCATTCTCTGGGAACATCACCGCGACCTATCGCCGTCGCCGCTGTTCCGCACGCTGCTGCTGCGGCCCGTCCCCCAGGATTCGCTGATCGAAACCCTGCAGCCGTGGCGCAACGTCCTGCAAAGCTGCGCACTGATCTGCGAAGCGGAACGGGTGCCAGGGTTGGCACATAGCCTGATAGCCGCTGGCGTGACCCGTGTCTCGACAACCGCCGACATCCAGCAAGGCTATGACGGCGAGCCTCACGATGGGGTCTATGCGTTGCAACGGTTGAGCCGTCGGGTGTCGATCGGTCTTGCAGCGGATGTCGCAAGCCTGCGCGTCACCCTGGATACCCAGCCTGCCCCCATGCGGATACCTCTCTCGACGCCGATCATGGACAAAGCCGCCTTCCTGGCGCTGGCCACCCCAGCACAGGCACAGCTTTTTTTCCGCTCCGGTGGCAGCAGCGGTGATCCGGTGTTGTCGCCCTACAGCCATCGGGATTTCGATCGCCACATGCGTGCCGCCGCCGATGGAGTGCGTGCAGCCGGCCTCGACCCGGCGCGGGATAGGGTGATGAACCTGTTCTATGGGGGCAGCCTCTACGGCGGCTTCTTCAGCTTCTCGAAAATACTGGAGCAGATGAACGTCGTGCACTACCCGATGGGGGCTCCCTCGGGCGATGACTTCGAAGAAATCGCAAGGCTGATCGTCAGCCAAGGCATCAACACCCTGGTGGGCATGCCCAGTACAATCCAGCGCCTGTTTTCGAGCCAGCAGTCACTGCTCAAAGACTATGCGGGCGTTCACAAGGTGTTACTGGGTGGCGAACACCTGGGGAAAGGCAGCCGGCAACTGCTCCGGGAGTGTGGGGTCAGCCATATCCGCTCGGCAATCTACGGTACGGTGGACGCAGGCCCCCTCGGCCATGCCTGCACTGCCAGTGACGATGGCGTATTCCATCTGATGACCGACATCCAACACCTGGAGATTGTCGATCTGGACCAGGACAGGCCGGTCAGTCCCGGGGAAACCGGGCGCCTGCTCTTTACTTCCCGCCTGCGCCAGGCCCAACCCCTTCGCCGCTACGAAGTCGGCGATTGCGGCCGCTGGGTAACGCCGCCCTGCCCCTGTGGCCTGGAGTCGCCCCGGTTCGAGCTGCGCGAACGCCACGGACGCCTGATACGCATCGGCACGGAATTCATCAATACCCGCGAGCTGACCGAACGTGCACAAGTGGCTATTCAAATCGTCCTCGACCATGACCGCAGCGGCTGTGAACGCCTGTCGATTCGCGCCGACGGCGATGTCGAAACAGTCCGGCGCGCAGTGTTGAGTCTCAAATCCGTCTTCACATCGGTCGAGGGAGCCTTGTTGGTCCTGGACGTCCAATCCTGTCCGGCCGAACGCTTCGAACATAACAAACACAGCGGCAAAGTCCCGCTGGTGATCGATTCCAGAAGAGCCGGCTGATTGTTCCGTCGCAAACCGTCCAGCGGACTTCATAGCCAGAGAAAATCCTGATGAGTACTTCTTCAACAATCGAACAATGGCTCGGTCATGTCCGGCTGCACTCAAGGTATTACCAGAGGCACTGGAGGCATTTGCCAGCGCAAGGATACGCCTTGCAGGACTTGCCCATGACCGACGTCAACCAATTCTGGGCCGACAGCCATGACCTTGACGCATGGGAAGTACTGACCGCCCCCCTACAGGACGCATTGATCTTTAAAACCGGTGGCACGACAGGCCAGGGAAAGCTGTCGGTCTACACCCAGGATGAATGGCACCAGATGGTCGACTGCTTCGGTCGTGGCCTGTCCACCCAATTGAGTGCAGGCGACCGCATTGCCAATCTGTTTTTTTCGGGCGACCTGTATGCCAGTTTCCTGTTCATTCATGGTGCCCTTCGCCGCGCTGAGGTCCCCATTACCGAGTTTCCATTCACGGGCTCGGTCGATCCCGACACGCTGGCGGACGCGGTCATCGCGCACCATATCAATGTGCTGGCTGGGGTTCCTGCGCATCTGCTGGCCATTGCCAGCCACCTGGAGCAACAGGGGCGAACGCTGCCCGGCATTACCACGATACTGTTTGGTGGAGAACACTTGTTCGAGAGTCAACGACCCCTGCTGCAGCGCGCCTTTCCACAGGCACGCTTCACATCGATCGGTTATGCCAGCGTGGACGCCGGCCTGGTGGGAGCCAGCACCCCGGACTGCGATGCTGGCGAACACCGGGTTTTCGATGAACAGACGCGCGTGGAGATCATCGACGAGCTGAGCGGCGAGGTTATCGAGGCCTGCGATCGGCCCGGTAACCTGGTGGTCAGCAACCTCAGCCGCAGGCTGATGCCCATCGTACGGTATCCGGTCGGGGACCGGGCCTGTTGGCGCGAGCCGGTCGGCACGCCGTGGCGCAAATTCGCCCTGCAAGGCCGCAGCGCGCAGAGCCAGCGCGTGCGGGTGGGGGTGATTTCGCTGTTCCCGCAACAGATCAGCGAGATCATCCGACACGTTGCCGGTGACCTTCAATGGCAACTGATTCTCGAGCACGTCGAAAACAAAGATCGCCTGGTATTCAAATGGGTTTCAACGGCTCCTCGAAAGGCGCACGGGTCGCTTTCTCTTGAACTGAAAGCCACGTTGTCCCGCCAATACCCGGGCATAGAACGTCTTGGCCTGGAGGTCCAGGAATGCAGTGCCCTGGAGCTGGAGCGCCATCCACGCTCGGGCAAGCATCTGCCGATTGTCGACCGGCGCCTCTATGGCCCGGCGGGGCTTGCGCGATGATCGCCCCGGTTATCCGGCCGTTCACACCCGCGGATGCCGTTGGAACAAGTGAATTGTTCCGCCGGGTATATGGCGACCACTACGTTTCGCCGGATGTCTACGTACCGCACATGATCTGCCAACACAACCAGCACCGACATTGGCACTCCATGGTTGCCATGGTGGATGATCGTGTGGTTGGCCACGCCGCGTTGTGCCTGCCTTCAGCCAACCATGGTGATGCAGAGCTGGCCTTGATGGCAGTGGACCCCGCCCTGCAAGGCAACCAGATAGCGATGCGCCTGGGCCGGCAACTGCTGGACCTTTGTGAGGCTCTGGGGCTCGTCAGGCTGTCGATCAAACAAGTCACCAGCCATCCCTATAGCCAGCGTTTGGCACGACGACTCGGTTTCCAGGACACCGGCCTGATGCCCGATCATGTGCCTTCGCCGTTCGACATTGCCCTGACCGAAACCATTGTGGTGGGCTGCCAGATGATCGGTAGCCATCACCGGCCATTACCCGCTATCCAATGGCCCAAGGCATGCCAATGGCTCATGGTTCCGAT
Source organism: Pseudomonas uvaldensis (assembly GCF_021271205.1). GTDB lineage: Bacteria > Pseudomonadota > Gammaproteobacteria > Pseudomonadales > Pseudomonadaceae > Aquipseudomonas > Aquipseudomonas uvaldensis. Next base: position 57,395 of record NZ_JAIWKS010000002.1, on the reverse strand, counting down.
TGCGTCGCGATTTGGCGTCACCGATGACGATATCCCGACGTCCATGCAACCGCTCCAGCTCAGGCAACTGCCCGGGCGCGTCGACGTCGGAGCCGGTCAGATAAGTCGTCCCCTGGCCAGACAACTGCAACGCCTGCCCGCCCATTGGTCCATCTCGGTACGACTCGGACTTCGTCGCCAGTTTACCGACGATTATCGTCGCCTGATGGCCGCCGGGTTCGTCTTCACCGGCGTGATGCCCGCCGGGAGCGAAGTCGGCTGGCAGGCGCAGTTTCACCGTGGAGCGCTTGCCCGACCGCTGAAACTGCACTCGTCCTCGATGCAACGGCTGCACGACGAATTGCAAGCCCATACTGAAAACTGGAGGGACGCACTGGCAAGCTCGGCAGCCTGATGAGTGAAGCTGCTTTAGCGCAAATACCTTCGAATCTTCGCAAGATCACCGCCGATCAGCTGCATTTTTTGCGACCGACGGCTTCCCTCGCAAGGTCGGTGATCGCAGCCAGGTTCAAGCTGAGCCGATAACACCATCGGGTGGACTTTCCAGCAAATGGACAATCCTCGGCTCGATTCCGTCGGCCCTTACCTCAAGCAGGGCCAGCGTCACCGGTAGTTTGAAACGCCGGCGACCGGCACTGCCGGGGTTGAGATAGAGCCTTTCGCCACGCCATTCGACGCCCGGTTTGTGGGAGTGGCCCGTAATGACCACCCTCACGCCCGGGTCGAGCGATACCGGGACATCGGCGATGTCATGGACCAGCAAGACCTGCCATCCGCACAGGTCGAACTGCAAACAGTCCGCAAGCTGCCCTGCCCAGCCGGCGGCCAGATCGTTGTTGCCGCGCACAACCCGCAGCGCCGCGATGGCGGCCAGCCGTTCCAGAATATCCGGGCTACCGATGTCCCCAGCGTGAATGATCTGCTCACAGCCCTCCAACGCTGCGAGGGCTTCAGGCCGGAGCAAGCCATGGGTATCGGAAATGACACCTACTTTCACGGTGGCTTCCTCTTCATAGTCAACTAACGCATGGTTTTCGGATAAGGTAGGCTGCGTACCGCATAAGACGCAGAATAGTCGCTAAAGGAAGCGTAATGCTCGGAAGCAAACAGTCGGAGCCAATAACGGAAAGCGCCGACAAGGCCTTTTCCCCTCAAGTCGTGAGGGCTGGCGCCGCATTGCGGCTCACGGTCAGCTTCATGTTGGTGGTGGTTCTGACGTTCATCAGTATTGAAGGCTGGCGAACGTGGCGTGATTACCGTGCTGCTTTCGCGTCCGCGCGCGACTCGGTGACGAACCTGGCGCGAGCGACGGCCCAGCACGCCGAAGACACCATCCGACAGGTGGATGTGGTGACCGCTGCTCTCAGCGAGCGCGTGGAAGGCGACGGGCTCCAGAACATGGACATCCCGCGCATTCATAAGCTGCTGGTGCAGCAATCCGCCATCATGCCGCAACTGCATGGACTGTTTATCTACGGTCCCGACGGGCAGTGGCTGGTCACCGACAAGGAAGTGACCCCCGAGACTGCGAACAACGCAGACCGCGATTATTTCCAGTATCACCGTACCCACCAGGACCGAAATGTCCGAATCGGCGAGGTGATCAGGAGCCGATCCACCAACGACCTGATCATTCCCATTTCCCGTCGTCTGAACAATCCCGACGGCTCATTTGCCGGTGTGCTGCTCGGTACGGTCAAGGTCAGCTATTTCGTGGATTATTACGGCGATTTCAAGATCGACGACAAAGGCGCGCTGGTCCTTGCCACACGCAGTGGCACCATCTTGGTCAGACGCCCCTTCGTTGCCTCGGTGGTGGGCAAGAGCCTGGTCAACAGCGTGATTTTCAAGAACTTCCTGCCGAACTCGAACCAGGGTATCGCAGAAGCCCGCGCCGTCATTGACGACACCGAACGCCTGTATGGCTACCGCGCCCTCACGACCTATCCATTGGTGGTGGAAGCCGGCCTGTCCCGCGAATCCATCATCGCACCCTGGCGCCGTGACTTGTTCAAGACCGGCTTCGTGCTGGTCTTCCTGATCCTGGCGCTGGTCAGCTTCGGCCTCATCGTATTGAGCCAGTTGCGCTACCGGATGGCCATGGAAAAGCAGATTCTCGAAGCGCATCAGACCATGCGGGCCATGGCGCTGACCGACAGCCTGACCGGACTGTATAACCGCCGGAAACTGGACATCACCCTGGCCGATGAACTGCGACTGGCCCGGCGCCAGGCTTCGTCGCTGGCGCTGATCATGCTGGATGTCGATTATTTCAAGCGCTTCAACGACAAGTACGGGCACGCCGCTGGCGATGACTGCCTGCGGGCGATTGCCGGTGCGATCCAGCAAGCGGTCAAGCGTCCGGGCGATCTGGCCGTCAGGTATGGCGGCGAAGAGTTCACCGTCCTGCTCCCCAATACCGACAGCGTGGGTGCCGCCAAGGTCGCCCAGACAATACTGGAATCCATCCGGGCACTGAACATCGAACACGGCGACCATCCGTTGGGAATCGTCACCGCCAGCGCGGGCATCACCAGTTGCCGGCCAGCCACCGAGGACGTGACGCCCGCGATGCTGATCAAGGCCGCCGACGCCTTTTTGTACCTGGCCAAGAACACCGGGCGAAACCGCTGGTGCAGTGCCGACGCATCGCCACGCTGACCTGCGGGACGACCTTGCGAACCGCCGTGCATCGGTCCGGCGCATGTAAATCCAAGTCCACAGGTGCCGGGCAGGCGTCTGGCGGCTACAATGCGCGCTTCGACCGTGACCAGCCTGATCAGAAAAATACATGTCCTTGCCCAAACATCACCTGGAATTGCTCAGCCCTGCCCGCGACGTGACCATCGCCCGCGAGGCCATCCTGCATGGCGCCGACGCCGTGTACATCGGTGGCCCGAGTTTCGGCGCCCGTCACAACGCCTGCAACGAGGTGGGCGATATTGCCCGGCTGGTGGAGTTCGCCCATCGTTACCACGCCCGGGTGTTCACTACCCTCAACACCATCCTGCATGACAACGAGCTGGAGCCGGCCCGTCAACTGATCCATCAGCTGTACGATGCCGGCGTCGACGCGCTGATCGTCCAGGACCTGGGGGTGATGGAGCTGGACATCCCGCCGATCGAGCTGCATGCCAGTACCCAGACCGACATCCGTACCCTGGCACGGGCGAAATTCCTCGACCAGGCCGGTTTCTCGCAACTGGTCCTGGCCCGTGAGCTGAACTTGCAGGAAATCCGCGCCATCGCCGACGAAACCGACGCCGCCATCGAGTTCTTCATCCATGGCGCACTGTGCGTGGCGTTCTCCGGACAGTGCAACATCTCCCACGCCCAGAACGGCCGCAGCGCCAACCGTGGCGACTGCTCCCAGGCCTGTCGCCTGCCCTACACCCTCAAGGATGACCAGGGCCGGGTGGTTGCCTACGAAAAGCACCTGTTGTCGATGAAGGACAACAACCAGAGCGCCAACATCCGCGCCCTGGTGGAGGCCGGCGTGCGCTCCTTCAAGATTGAAGGACGTTACAAGGACGTGGGCTATGTGAAAAACATCACTGCCTACTACCGTCAGCGCCTGGACGATGTGCTCGAAGACCGCCCCGACCTGGCCCGGGCATCCAGCGGCCGTACCGCCCACTTCTTCGTACCCGACCCGGACAAGACCTTCCATCGCGGCAGCACCGACTACTTCGTCAGCGAACGCAAGATCGATATCGGCGCCTTTGACTCACCGACCTTTACCGGCGTGCCGGTGGGTGTGGTGGAAAAGGTCGGCAAGCGCGACCTGCAAGTGGTGACGGTCGACCCGTTGTCCAACGGCGATGGCCTCAATGTGCTGGTCAAGCGCGAAGTCGTGGGTTTCCGGGCGAACATCGCCGAACCCAAGGGCGAATTCGAGGAGGACGGCCAGAAGCGCTACCGCTACCGTGTCGAGCCCAACGAAATGCCGGCCGGGATGTACAAGTTGCGCCCCAACCACCCCTTGAGCCGCAACCTGGACCACAACTGGCAGCAAGCGCTGCTCAAGACCTCCGCCGAGCGTCGGGTGGGCCTGGCCTGGATCGCTCGCCTGCGTCAGGAGCGTCTGGAACTGACCGCCACCAGCGAGGAAGGTATCAGCGCCAGCGTCACCCTCGAAGGGCCATTCGGCCTGGCGAACAAGCCGGAACAGGCACTGGACCAGTTGCACGACCTGCTCGGCCAGTTGGGTACCACCGAATACCACGCCACCGACATCGAACTGGACGCGCCCCAAGCGTTCTTCATTCCGAACTCACAGCTCAAGACTCTGCGTCGCGAAGTCATCGAAGCCCTGACCGCTGCCCGCATCAAAGCTCACCCCCGCGGCGGCCGTAAAGCCGAGACCAACCCACCGCCTGTGTACCCGGAGTCGCATCTGTCGTTCCTCGCCAACGTCTACAACCAGAAGGCCCGCGACTTCTACCACCGCCATGGCGTGGAACTGATCGACGCGGCATTCGAGGCCCACGAGGAAACCGGCGAAGTACCGGTGATGATCACCAAGCACTGCCTGCGCTTCTCGTTCAATCTCTGCCCCAAACAGGCCAAGGGTGTCACCGGCGTGCGCACCAAGGTTGCCCCGATGCAACTGATTCAGGGGGACGAAGTGCTCACCTTGAAGTTCGATTGCAAGCCGTGCGAAATGCATGTGATCGGCAAGATCAAGGGTCACATCCTTGACCTGCCGCTGCCGGGCAGCACCACAGAGCCGGTGGTCGGCTACATCAGCCCCGAAGACCTGCTCAAGACCATTCCCCGCGCGCCGCATTGACCGGGCCTGCTCTTGTGGGAGCGGGCTTGCTCGCGAAAGCGGTCGTCCAGTCTATGAAGATGTCGACTGGCGTGGCCTCTTTGCGAGCAAGCCCGCTCCCACAGGGTTCCGGGGCGCCTGTTGGAACTTGACCCTTCACTCAACATTTGCCTTTGTGCGGACTTCCCGAGGGTGCTAGGTTGTAAGTGTTTGTTTCTTTGAACAGACACTTACTCCAATCCTCCGCAAAGGAATGCCTCCTGCAATGGACTTTTCCCTCAAGCACCTGGCCGTGGCCACCCTGATGCTGTCCAGCCTCACCTCGATCACTACGCCAGCGTTCGCCAACATCACCGCGCAACAGAACGCAACCCTCGTCAAATCCTTCGCCGACACATCAGTTACGGATTTCAGGCAATTCCTGGGACGCGTGGCCAAGAGCGATGTGGCCAAGAGCGCCAAGCTGGGCCCGGCCATCGACGCCTTCCTCGACAACAAGCCCCTTTCGGCTGAACAGCAGAACGAAATCCATCGTCTGCTCGGCCTTTATGCACGGGTGAAGTATGGCGCGGCGGCCACTGAAACCCTGCGCGAACTGGTTGCCATCCCGACCTTCCGCAAAGATGGCGTCGCCCAGCACGAGAACCCGGAGTTCCTAAAGATCGCCGACAAGATCAAGGGCCTGGCCCAATCCTTCAACCTGAACTTTCGCAACGTCGACAACCGCGTCTATGAAATTTCCCTCGAAGGCAGCGGCAGCGAAGTCGTGGGCATTCACGCCCATGCCGACGTGGTACCGGTGACACCGGAAAACTGGGTTTTGAAAGACGGCACCCGCCTCGACCCGTTCAAGGTCACTCTCGTGGGCGACCGCATGTATGGCCGGGGTACCGAGGACGACAAGAACGGCATCGTCGTAGCGCTCTATGCGATGAAAATCATCAAGGAAGAAAAGCTGCCCTTGGCGAGAAATTTCAAGCTGCTGGTCGATACCACCGAGGAAACCAGCGGTGACGCTATCCCTTACTACTTCGAACGCAACCCGACGCCCGACTACAACCTGGCGCTGGACGGCGGCTACCCCGTGGTGATCGCCGAAAAGGGCTACGGCACGGTCATGGCCAACTTCGCCCGGCGTACCGCACAGGGCAAGGGTGCCGAAATCACCGGATTGACGGGGGGGCTGGCCACCAACCAGATTCCGTCGACCTCGGTAGCCACCTTTGCCGGTGACAAGCCTGCCGAACTGGCTGCCGAGCTGCTCAAGGCCGGTACCGACTATGCCAAACGCAACGGTGGCAACTTCGAGGTGGCCTCCAAAGTTATCGGCAAGGACGTCCAGTTGACCTTCACCGGCGTTTCCGCCCATTCCTCCGAGCCCGAATCAGGCGTGAATCCGGTCGCCCGGATGCTAGACTTCATCAACGGCCTCGACGGCAAAGTGGCGCTCAAGCACAACCACATCACCGACGCCGCCCGCTACGCCGCCGAGAACTGGGGTCTGGACTACCTGGGCAACACGCTCGGGATCGGTTTTTCCGACACCTTCATGGGTCCGCTGACCGCCTCGCTGACCTACGTCGGGATGGACGATAAGGTCTTCAAGCTTGCGGTGAACCTGCGGGTGCCGGTGGGCAAGCCCACGGAAAAACTCAAGGCAGAAATAGCCGACAAACTGGCGGCCTGGAGCAAGAAGTCCCACGTAACCGTGGCGTTCGATTACTCCATCGACGAGCCGATGTACCGCAATCCCGAGGGTGAATGGGTCAAGGCGCTACTGGCCGTGGCTACCGAGAACCTGGGCATGGAACACAAATTCGGCACGTCTGCGGGCGCCACGTCGGTCCACGACTTGCCCAATGGCGTGCAATTCGGCCTGGCCATGCCTGACGTGAAGTACACCGGTCACAACGATAACGAGTTCAAGACAGTCGAGCAGTTCATGCTGGACTTGCAGATCGTGACCGAGATGATGGGACGGGTCGGGCAGTTGCCGAAGTTGTAGAAGACTGTCCGGTTCACCGTGGCGAGTGTGTCTCCTCGCCACGGGCTTATCCTATTCCTTCACCTGATTGGCGCTTGGATCGATCACCTTTGCGGTGACATCGATCAGCTCCAGCCCCCAATCCCCATGCAGGTACCAATCCTCGCCGATCATCTCGGCCGGATGCATCGTCCGATCGGCGCCGTTGCCGCAGGCCAGGGCGCTCGACGCGCAGTATCGGTCACAGCCCCAGCAGATACGCTCCGGGTGTTTGGGACTCAGGGGAAAGGGCTTGGCCATGGGAACCCCGCTGACAATGGGTGTATCCGCACCCTATCGCGCCCGGTCGGAATCGCCCTTGATTTCGATCAAGAACCCCCGGTGGGAAAACCATCCTCTACCTCGCCAGAATCACGCTGAAAATTGACAATAATCATTATTATTCGCAGCGAAGCTCCCTAGACTCCGGCCAACTCTAACGTTGCCCAGGAAGTCATCATGCGCACGCTCGCTCCCCTGTCCCTCGCCCTGCTCGCTCTTGCACCGTTGGCCCAGGCCAAGGAATACCCCATTGGCGAACCGCAAATGTGTCCCGGCCTCGAAGTCGCAGCGGTGTACCTGCAACCGATTGAAATGGCCCCCGCCGGCATGATGCGCCCTACCGCCGATTCGGATGTTCACCTGGAAGCCGACATCCGCGCCACGGCGGACAACCGGCAGGGCTTTCAGGAAGGCAGCTTCGTGCCCTACCTCAACGTGTCGTTCCAATTGAAGAAACAGGGCAACGACACCCCGATCAAGGGGGATTTCCACGCCATGGTTGCCAACGACGGACCGCACTACGGCGACAACGTGAAACTGCTCGGTCCCGGCAAATACCAATTGACGTTCACCCTCCTGCCCCCCGGCGGCCATGCATCCCTGGGCCGTCATACCGACAAGGAAACCGGCGTGGCGCCGTGGTTCGAACGCTGTGAGCTGCACTACGAATTCGTCTACGCCGGGATTGGCAAAAAAGGCGGGTATTGAGGATGGGACGTGCAATCGGCGCACGGCCCCTGGCCTGGTTGATGCTGGCTGGCCTGGCGTTGCCTTCGGTGGCCCAGGCCGAACTGCCGACCTATGAGCTGAGCATACGTGACGGACATTTCAGCCCCCCGTTGCTGGAAGTGCCGGCGGGCCAACGCTTCAAGATCGTCTTGAAAAACATCGGCCAGGGCCCGGCGGAGTTCGAAAGCACACCCTTGCGGGTGGAAAAGGTGCTGTCCCCCGGCGTCACCACCTTCGTCGTGATCCACCCGTTGCGTCCGGGTCAGTACCCGTTCTTCGACGAATTCAATCCGCAACTGCCCGAGGGCGGCATCCTGGCCCGGTAAGCGGCCAGCAGGAGGCGTTTGCATGACCCAATCGATGTTTATTGTCTGGCGCGAAAGCGTCGAGGCGTTGTTGGTGATCGGGATTCTCCAGGCCTGGGTCAGCCGCCAGCCACAGGGCCGGCAACTGTCCCGCTACGTATGGGGCGGCGCGGTGTCGGGCCTGCTCCTGTCGGCGGTGCTGGCTGGTCTGATCCTGCTGGCGGGCGAAGCCATGAGCGGCTCGGCCAACGAATGGTTCCAGGCCTCGCTGGCGATGATCGCAAGCCTGCTGATCGTGCAGATGGTGGGCTGGATGCACCGCAACGCACGCACCCTCAAACAAGACCTGACACGCGATGCCAGCCATCGCCTGGACCGCCAGGGGGGCCTGGGGCTGTTGCTCCTGGCGCTGCTGGCCGTCAGCCGCGAAGGCAGTGAAACCGTGGTTTTCCTGTATGGCGCCGGTGCCCGCCTGCAGGGGACCTCGTTGGGCCTGTTCGCCATTGGCGCTGTGGCTGGACTGGCAATGGCCTTGCTGACCGTCTCCGTGCTGCACGGCAGTCGCCGGTTCATCTCATGGCCGCGTTTTTTTGCCATCAGCGAAACGATCCTCTTGCTGCTCGGCGCGGCGCTGCTGGTCAGCGGCATCGAGCGGATCGGCGGGCAACTGCTCGCGATGGATTGGCCCGAGACGGTGTATCGCAGCATCGGTGACGCCCTGTGGGACAGCAGCGCGATCCTGGATGACGGCCACGGGTTCGGCGGTTTCCTGGCTGATTTTGCCGGGTATCGGGCGAGTCCCAGCGCGCTGACACTGCTCGTGTGGATCGGCTACTGGCTGGCCGTCATTGGCTGGCTACGCCCGCGCAAGGCGGAACACCTGCCATGCCCCACCTGAATAACTGGCTCCAGCGCCTGGGCGACGGCATGCGGCGCCACGGCGCAACCATTCGCGCCGTGCAATGGGCGGTGGTGCTGTTCTATGCCGTGTTGCTGGTGGTGCCCGCCCTGCTGCCGCTGCCGGACAGCCAGGCACGGATGGTCGATAACCTCACCCTGCTGGCGCAGTTTCTGTTCTGGGGCCTCTGGTGGCCGTTCGTGTTGTTGTCGATCGTGTTGTTCGGACGACTCTGGTGCGGCGTGTTATGCCCCGAAGGGGCCCTGAGCGAATGGGCCAGTCGCTATGGCAAGGGCCTGGGGATGCCAAAAGGCTTGCGCTGGGCCGGTTGGCCGACCCTGGCGTTCTGCCTGACCACGATCTATGGCCAACTCATCAGCGTCTACGATTATGCCCAGGCAGCGTTGCTGATCCTGGGGGGGTCGACCATCGCGGCGGTGATCGTCGGCCTGCTATTCGCCCGTGGCAAGCGGGTCTGGTGTCGTTACTTGTGCCCGGTCAGCGGCGTCTTCGCCCTGCTCGCCCGTCTGGCGCCGGTGCATTTCCAGGTGGATGAACAACGCTGGCTGGCGAATGCCGGCCCTCGCCTTCCGCCCCCCAACTGCGCGCCGCTGTTGGACATCCGCCGTCTGCGCGGCGCCGCCGATTGCCACGCCTGTGGTCGCTGCAGCGGCCAGCGCGATGCCGTTCGCCTGATTGCCCGTTCCAGCAACCAGGAGATTCTTCAATCGACCAGCAGCAGTGTGTCGTCCTGGGACGTCCGCTTGTTGCTGTTCGGCGTCATCGGCCTGGCCATGGGCGCCTTCCAGTGGACCGTCAGCCCCTGGTTCATCGCCCTGAAGCAGGCACTGGCCCAATGGCTGGTGGCCCATGATTGGCTATGGCCCTTGCAGGACGACGCGCCCTGGTGGCTATTGACGCACTATCCTCAGGCCAACGACAGTTTCAGTTGGCTCGACGGTTTGTGCATCCTCGCCTACCTGGGCCTGAGCGCCTTGCTGCTGGGCACTTCTTTGACGCTGCTGATGCGCCTGGCGGCCAGAATCTCGGGCGACCCTGCACAATATTGGCCCTTAGCTATCACCCTGACGCCCCTCGGCGGTGCGGGGCTGTTCCTCGGTTTGTCGGCCACCACGGTGAAGCTGCTGCGTTATGAAGGGCTGCTGCTCGACTGGGTACAGCCCGCCCGGGCCGCGTTGTTGATCGCGGCCATAGGCTGGAGCCTGTGGCTGGGCTGGAAGCGACTGGAGCAGACGGCGCCGACTCGCAGGGTACTCGCCATGGCGTGCCTGGCGCTGGCCTGCGGCCTAGTGGGATATGGTTGGTGGCTGCAGTTCTGGGGGTGGTGATCGATCCCCGCCCCAACACCCTTTCCTGAAGGAGTGAGTGTCAGGGTGAATATCTGTGGGAGCAAGGCTTGCCCGCGATGCCGACACCTCGATCTGTCAGGGACCGCATAATCTTCATCGCGGGCAAGCCTTGCTCCCACAGATCCCACAGATCCCACCCATCAAGCATCCGGCTACACCTTGAACCGCGCCACCGTCTCATGCAGCGAGCCGGCCATCTGCGCCAGGTCCTGGCCGGCCGTGTCGGTATGCCGGGCCCCCAGCAGCACCTGTTCGGACAGGTTGCGGATGCCCACCAGGTTGCGATCCACCTCCCGGGCCACCAAGGCTTGTTGTTCCGTGGCGCTGGCGATCATCAGGTTGCGTTCGTTGATCTGCGAGATCGAACGGGCGATTTCATCCAGGGCATCGCCCGAGCGCTGGGCCACTTGCAAAGTGGTCTGCACCCGTTCGCTGTTGCTTTGCATGGCGGTCACGGCATGGCCGCTGTCCTGACGGATGTTGCCGATCATGTCCTCGATTTCCCGGGTAGAATCCTGGGTACGATGGGCCAGTGCCCGGACTTCGTCGGCCACCACCGCAAAGCCACGCCCGGCATCGCCGGCGCGGGCTGCTTCGATAGCCGCGTTCAAGGCCAGGAGGTTGGTCTGCTCGGCGATGCTGCGAATAACGTCCAGCACCGAACTGATGTCCTCGACCCGTCCGGCCAGTTGCTGAATGCGCGCCGACGTGTCCGTCACGCCATCGGCCAACGCGAAGATGGAAGCGACCGTCTGCTGGACCTGCTCACGGCCACGCTGGGCAGTCTGCTCGGAAACGCGCGATGCCTCGCTGGTGCTCACGGCGTTGCGCGCCACTTCATCCACCGCGGCGGTCATCTGGTTGACCGCCGCCGCGGCCTGCTCGATCTCCATGCCCTGCAGTTGCAAGGTGCTGTTGGTCTGGCTACTCACGGCGCTCAGTTCTTCGGATGAACTGGCCACCCGGTCCACCGATGCCGCGATGTGGCGGACCATGGTATTGAGGCTCTGCTGCATGTCGTGCATGTTGCTCATCACGCTGTCGTTGGCGCCGCCACTCACCGGCACGCGGATGGTCAGGTCACCCTGGGCGATGTGGTTGAGAACCCGCGCCGCGTCGTCGGGCTCGCCGCCCAAGGGACGGGTCACGCTGCGAGTCACCAGGATCGCGACCGTGCTCACCAGGGCCAAGCACGCCAACACCAGCGCCAGCATGTTGCGCCGCGCATCGTTGTAGCGTTCCTGGGCCAGGCGTTCGCGCTCGGCAAACAACCTGCCCTGCATCGCCATCAGCCCTTCGAGGCTTTTGTATACCTCACGCTCCGCCGGGATCACGCCTTGCCGCAGCTGCGTCATTGCCTCATCCGTCGCCCCCTGGCGGATCAACGCCTGCACCTGGACGAACGCGGCCACGTAGGCCTCTCGACGCTTCTTCAGTTCGGCATAGGCCGCCTTGCCCTCGGGCTGGAACAGCAGCGGCTCCAGCGTGGCGAAGGCCTGGGTGATGCGTTGTCGGGTGGTGTCGATGGATTGCTGGACCTGGGCGTTGTTCTTGTCGATCAACAGGTCACGGGTGTTCCTGGCGTTATCGCGCACCCCCGTGGCGATCACCATGATCGGGTCGATCTTCGGCCAGTCCTGGCGAACGATCTGCTCGGCCTGATCGCGCAGCGCCGCCAGGTCGTGCAAGGCGTACAACGCCAGGGCGATCAATGCCAAGGGTGCGATGGCAAAGCCGATCACGATACGTTGGGCAGTGGTGAGTCTGGTCATATCAAATGCTCCCTGTTCAACTACCTGCCGATCCGGCAGCGCATTTGAAAACCTTGGAAAGAAAATGGCCCGGTCAGGCCGAGCCGCTGTGCCTCATCGCGCAGTGATCAACTGCGCAACACGAACGAGGGGAATAATTCGCGCAGGGCGCCCCACAGCTCGGGCTGCAAGGCGTGTGCCGAAACGCTGGAGAGATAGGGATCGAGCATCCGCGCGGTGCGCACCAGTTGCACGGCAAACCGCGTCACGCCGCGCTCGCTCAGGCGCCGGGCCAGGCTCAGCAAGCGCTCAGGGTCGAACAGATGCCAATGAACCGTGGTGCGAACTTCATAATCAACGCCGCTGTCCAGCAGGTGGTCCAGGCTGCGCCAGTTGGCGGCGCCGCTGCCTTCGACCCGGGTCACGTCCAGCGCGTCTTCGGGCAGGGCCTTGATGTCGAAGCCGACCCAGTCGGCGCGACCAACCACCTTGGCGAAGGCCGCCGGCTTGATGCCGGCACTGTGCAAGCCGATGCGAAACCCCATCTGCCGCACCTCCTCCATGGCCGACGCCAGGCCGTCCTGCAAGGTCGGCTCACCACCGCTGAACACCACGGCATCGAGCAGGTCCTGGCGGCGCTGCAAGAACGCCAGCACCCGGCACCAGTCCACCTCTTCGCTGCCACGCGGCGCGATCAACTGCGGGTTATGGCAGTAACGACAACGCCAGGCGCAACCCTGGCAAAACAGTACGCAAGCCAACTGGCCCGGATAATCGAGGGTGGTCAGGGGCACCATGCCCCCGACCCGCAGCACTCGACTCATGGACGCCCGGCCGCGCGTTCGGTGAAGTGCACCCGCTCGCGGTGTTCGGACTGCTTGCCCGGATTGAAAGCCGCCACCGGACGGTGATAGCCCATCACGCGGGTCCAGACTTCGCAACGTTGACGCTGTGCCTGTGGAACGGTGTGTGATGCGTTCATGGATGAAGCTCCTTGCGGTCGATGGATCGAATCAGTGAACGGTGGCCTGGCGCTGTTGTTGCAGCAGCAGGGCCTCGTCACATTTGGGGCAGAACTCATGCTCGCCGGCCAGGTAGCCGTGAACCGGGCAGATGGAGAACGTCGGTGTCACGGTGAGGTACGGCAGCCGGAAACGTCCGAGGGCCTTGCGCACCAGTTGCTTGCACGCTTGCGTGGAGGAAATCTGCTCGGCCATGTACAGGTGCAACACGGTGCCGCCGGTGTATTTGCATTGCAGCTCGTCTTGCAGCTCCAGGGCTTCGAACGGATCGTCGGTGAAGCCCACCGGCAGTTGCGAGGAGTTGGTGTAATACGGAGCGACCGGGCTACCGGCCTGCAAGATGTCCGGGAAGCGCTTGAGGTCCTCCTTGGCGAAACGGTAAGTGGTGCCTTCGGCGGGGGTGGCTTCCAGGTTGTACAGATGGCCGGTTTCTTCCTGGAAACGCAGCAGCGTGGCCCGAACGTGATCCAGCAGCCGGAGGGCAAACGCCCTGCCCTGTTCGGTGTGCAAGCCCTGCTGGTCATCGGTGAAATTGCGCAGCATTTCGTGCAGGCCGTTCACGCCGATGGTGGAGAAGTGATTGCGCAGGGTACCCAGGTAGCGCTTGGTGTAAGGGTACAAGCCGGCATCCATGTGATGCTGGATGACCTTGCGCTTGACCTCCAGACTCTCCTTGGCCAGTTCCATCAGGGTATCGAGGCGTTGCAACAACGCGCTGGTGTTGCCTTTGTACAAATAGCCCAGACGTGCGCAGTTGATCGTCACCACACCCAGGGAGCCGGTCTGTTCCGCCGAGCCGAACAACCCCCCGCCGCGCTTGAGCAGTTCGCGAACGTCCAGTTGCAGACGGCAGCACATCGAGCGCACCTGGTTGGGCTGCATGTCCGAATTGAGGAAATTCTGAAAGTACGGCAAACCGTAGCGGGCGGTCATCTCGAACAGCCGGTCGGCGTTCTCGCTGTCCCACGGAAAGTCATGGGTGATGTTGTAGGTCGGGATCGGAAAGGTGAACACTCGCCCTTTCGCATCGCCGGCTTGCATCACCTCGATGTAGGCGCGATTGAGCAGTTCCATTTCCGCTTGCAGGTCGCCATAGGCGAACGGCATTTCCTCGCCACCGATCACCGGGATCTGCTCACGCAGGTCCTGAGGGCAGACCCAGTCGAACGTAAGGTTGGTGAAGGGGGTCTGGGTGCCCCAGCGTGACGGCACGTTGAGGTTGTAGATGAACTCCTGCAACGACTGGCGGACCTCATCGTAGCTGAGGTTGTCCTTGCGCACGTAAGGGGCCAGATAAGTGTCGAACGAGCTGAACGCCTGGGCGCCGGCCCACTCGTTCTGCAGGGTACCGAGGAAATTCACCATCTGCCCCAGGGCACTGCTCAAGTGCTTGGGCGGCCCGGCCTCGACCCGCCCTGGCACACCGTTGAGGCCTTCATGCAGCAAGGTGCGCAGCGACCAGCCGGCGCAGTAACCGGCGAGCATGTCCAGGTCGTGGATATGCAAGTCGGCCTCGCGGTGGGCCTCGCCGATGGCCTGGCTGTAGACCTCGTCCAGCCAGTAGTTGGCGGTGACCTTGCCCGACACGTTCAGGATCAACCCACCGAGGGAGTAACCCTGGTTGGCGTTGGCCTGCACGCGCCAGTCTTCGCGGTCCAGGTATTCGTTCATCGACGTGGCGACTTCCACCAGGGTACGGCGGTCCCGGCGCAGGCGACCATGTTGCTCGCGATAGACGATATAGGCGCGCATGGACAGGAAATACCCGGCGTCCATCAGAACGCGTTCGACGCGGTCCTGGATCTGCTCGACGTTCAAGCGTGTCTGTCCTTCCAATCGAGCCAACACGGCTTCGAGCAATTGTTCGGCCTCGGCTTCGGCGTATTCGCCAGTGGCCTTGCCAGCGGCGATCAACGCCTGGCGGATCTTGTCCGCGTCGAAGGCAACCACACTGCCGTCGCGCTTGTGCAAGCGGTTACATCCTACTGAGATCAATGTGCTCTGCATTTGGGCTCCAGACACTACATATAGATATATTTAGCTATAAAGACACAATATGCAGTAATGTTAGGCCCGATAGGTTTAATTGAAATTGATTGATGTCAAGAATTGGGGGTGGTCTGAAAGCTAACTCATCAACATTCCCTGTGGGAGCGGGCTTGCTCGCGAAGGCGTCAGATCAGTCAACATCTTCAGCGACTGACCCACCGCCTTCGCGAGCAAGCCCGCTCCCACAGGGTGTTTTGGTGTCTGCCAGGTAAATGCCTAACCCCCACTCATGTTCATGAACCGCACAATCTGCACCTCGCCACCGGGGTTGAAGTCATGGCGCAGCGGTTTGCCGCGCAGCGCTTGTTGCACCGCGTGGATCACCGGCTGGTCATCCAGCGGATAGCGCCGCAGCAAGCCCCGCAGGTCTAGGGAATCTTCCTGACCGAGGCAGAGCAGCAGCCGCCCTTCAACGGTCATGCGCACCCGGTTGCAACTGGCGCAGAAGTTATGGGTATTGGGGGAAATAAAACCGATGCGGGTGTCCGGGTGACGCTCCAGGCGCACATAGCGCGCCGGCCCGCCGCTGGTTTCGGCGCTGTCGAGCAGCCGATAACGGCTGGCGATCGCAGCCTTTACCTCGTCGCTGGAACAGAACGCCTCGCCCCGGGAACGCCCCACCTCCCCCAAGGGCATTTCCTCGATGAAGCTGATGTCGATGCGCTGTTCGACGGCGTATTGCACCAACGCCGGGACTTCATCGAAGTTGCGCCCCTTCATCACCACGCAATTGAGCTTGATCCGCTCGAACCCCGCCGCCTTCGCCGCCTCGATGCCCGCCAGCACCTGATCCAGGTTGCCGTTGCGGGTGATCGCCCGAAAGCGCTCGCCATCGAGACTGTCGAGGCTGATGTTCATGCGCTTGACGCCAGCGTCCACCAGCGGCCGGGCCAGGCGGCCCAACTGCGAACCGTTGCTGGTCATCACCAACTCCCGCAGGCCGGGCAGTGCCGCGATGTCGCGACACAACCCGACGATGCCGGGACGGATCAGCGGCTCGCCACCGGTCAGGCGAATCTTCTTCACCCCCATGCCGACGAACAACCGCGCCAGCCGCTGCAATTCCTCCAGGGTCAACACTTGCTGACGCGGCAGGAAGGTCATGTTTTTCGCCATGCAATACACACAGCGAAAATCACAACGATCGGTCACCGACATCCGCAAATAATCGATCTGGCGCCCAAATCCGTCCTGCAACACCGCGTTCATGAATACCCCCTGTTTGACCCGGTGCTCACTGCACCAGCGGTGAGTCGGCGCCCTGGAGATGAATGCCACGGATGTCCGCCGCACCAATCAGGGTTTGCAGGTACTGCACCAACGCCTTTTGCCACACCCCCTGCTGCAACTGGGTCCGGATCGCCGTCGCTACCGCCTCGTAGGGCAGCGGCTGACCTTCGATACGCTGGTCGATGCTGATCACATGCCAGCCGTAGCGGCTCTCCAGCGGTTTACCCGCCAGGCCTGCTGGCAGGGTGAACAGCTGACGCTCCAGCTCCGGCACGGTCTGGCCCTTGCTGATCTGCCCCAGCGACCCGCCCTGCTCCTTGGAGGGGCACGCCGAGTACTTCTGGGCCAGCTCGGCGAAGCTGCCCGGATGCTGATCCAGGCGTTCCAGCAACAGCTCGGCCTGCACGTGAGCCAGGCTGCGGGCCTCGGCATCGTCCGGCGCGCATTCGAGCAGGATGTGCCGCACCGCCAGCAACGGAGCACTGTGGAAACGCGCCCGGTTGCTCTCGAAGTAGCGCCGGCAGGTGGCCTCGTCGCATTGCGGCACCTGCACCTCCCGTTCGAGCAGCAGCCGGGTGGCCGCTTCCTCTTCGTTTTCACCGGCGGCGACCTGCAACGACAGGCCCAGCTCGGCGATACGTTGCTGCAACAGCTCACGGATCACCAGGGCTCGTGCGGCCTGATAGACCGCCTCCTCGCGGCTTTCGGCCGGGTGGTATTGCAACTCCAGCGCCATCGACTGGGGACTGATAGCGACCCCGTTGACACTGATGATCGGCCACTCCTGCTCGCTGCTGGCGATCAGCTGCGGCGCTTCGTCGACTGCCGCCAGGCCGGCCTGGGCCGGCTCGAACTGCACCGCCCCCGCCGGATCGGCATCGGCAACCGGCGCAGCCGCCGGTGCCGCTTTAGCCGAAGAACCACAACCACCACCGCCGCCGTTACCGCCACCACATCCGCATCCACTTGCCATGATCGTCTCCTCAGAACTTCTGCCGAACGATTTGATAACGACGTCCCAGGTACCAGACCGGCGCGCTGACGATGTGGACCAGACGGGTGAACGGGAACAGCACGAACAGAGTCAGGCCCAACAGCACGTGGAGCTTGTAGACCAGGCCGACCGGCGCTATCGAAGTAGCGGCTTGCACCGGACGCAGCAGTACGGTGTTCTGGGCCCAGTCGGCCAGCATCACCATCACCGAGCCGTCCATGTGCGCCGTGGAGGCGACGATGGTCATCAGGCCGAGCACCAGTTGCACCAGCAGCACGACGAGCACCAGGATGTCCGAGGTGTTGGACGTGGCGCGAACCCGTGGGTCAGTGAGGCGGCGGTTGAGCAGCATCAGCAAACCGATCAGGCCCAGCACACCGAAGAAACCACCGGACAGCATCGCCAGCAATTGCTTGTTCTCGGTGCTCAGCACGTGGTGGTAGATGGCCGAAGGCGTCAGCAGGCCGACGAAGTGGCCCGCCAGTACGAACAACACGCCGACGTGGAGCAGGTTGCTCGCCACACGCATGCCGCCCTTGCTGAGCATCTGGCTGGAGCCGGCCTTCCAGGTGTACTGGGACAGGTCGAACCGCGCCCAGCTGCCAATCAGGCAGATCGCCAGGGCGACGTAGGGATAAACCCCGAACAACAACAGATCCCACTTAGACATTGCCTACCTCCCCGGCAGGCGCAGCGGCCCGCCCTTCATGCTGAAAATCCACCCAATGCAGCGGCACCGCGCTTTCTTCCCGGGCCTTGCCCGGCGCGTTCGGCAACCCGCCGCAGCGGTCCTGCTGCTCGGCCTTCATGAAATCCACCGCCTCTTCTTCCCAGACCCGGTCCAGGGCTTCGAGGGAGTCGTCCCGGGGCTCGGCCTTGACTTGCTCACGCAGTTCGGCGACCGCGCCCTGGGGTTCGGCCCCGGCAATCTGCAACAAGGCCCGGAAGCAACTGGCATAAACGCTTTCGCGCTCCTCCAGGCGCGCCGCGAGCAAGGCCAGCAAGTGCGCGACGTCCGCCAGGCCCTCGCGGGCCTCCAGGTCGTCGCGGGTGGACAGGAATTCCAGGTACAGCGGAATGTAATCGGGCAGTTCCTTGACGCCGATGGCGAAACCGGCCTCCTCGTACTGGGCCATCATGTCCACCATGGCCTGGCCGCGGTCGCGGGACTCGCCATGGACATGTTCGAACAGCAACAGCGACAACGAACGGCCACGGCCAAACAGCGCGCCGTAGTGTTCCTGGCCGTCCATCAGGTCCTTGCTGCAAATCACTTCCAGCAGCTCGAACAACCCTGCTCGTTGATTCGGACTGATTTCCCGCGCCTGGAGAATCGCCTGTTCCAACTCGTCACGACCGGCCACCAGGGTCTCGGTCGGGTAATCGAGCAGCAACGAAATCACCTTGAGAATTCGCATGCTCAGTCCTCCCACAACTGCACGGTCTTGATCACGTCGCGACGGTTGGCCTTCTTGCCGCCGAACATGTTGGTGTCGGAGCTGCCGCTGCAACCACTGCCGAAGCTGAAGCCGCAACCGGAGCGTTCGGCGAACGCGTCGCTCATGGCTTCTTCGCGGTGGGCGCTTGGCACGACGAAGCGGTCCTCGTAGTTGGCGATCGCCAGGTAGCGGTACATCTCGTTCACCTGGTTCACGTCCAGCCCGACATCGGCCAGCACCTTGAGGTCCTGCACACCATCGACCTGTTCGGAACGCTTGTAGGCGCGCATCGCCAGCAAGCGTTTGAGGGCCAGCTTCACCGGTTTCTCGTCGCCGGCAGTCAGCAGGTTGGCCAGGTAGCGCAGCGGGATACGCAGGCTGTCGACGTCCGGGATCACCCCGTTCATGCCTACGGTACCGGCTGCGGCGGCGTTCTGGATCGGCGACAGCGGCGGCACATACCAGACCATCGGCAAGGTGCGGTATTCAGGGTGCAATGGCAGCGCGAGCTTCCAATCCACGGCCATCTTGTAGACCGGCGAGCGTTGCGCCGAGTCGATCACCGACTGCGGCACGCCATCGGCCAGGGCCTGGCGGATCACCGCCGGGTCGTTCGGGTCGAGGAAAATCTCCAGTTGCTTCTCGTACAGGTCCTTTTCATCGGCGGTGCTCGCCACTTCGCTGATACGGTCGGCGTCATACAGCAGCACGCCGAGATAACGGATGCGGCCGACGCAGGTTTCAGCGCAGACCGTCGGCATCCCCGCTTCGATGCGCGGGTAGCAGAAGATGCATTTTTCCGACTTGCCGCTTTTCCAGTTGAAATAGATTTTCTTGTACGGGCAGCCACTGATGCACATGCGCCAGCCACGGCATTTCTCCTGATCGATCAGGACGATGCCGTCCTCTTCGCGCTTGTAGATCGCCCCGCTCGGGCACGATGCCGCGCACGCCGGGTTCAGGCAGTGCTCGCACAGGCGCGGCAGGTACATCATGAAGGTGTTTTCGTACTCGCCGTAGATGTCCGCCTGGATCTTGTCGAAGTTCTTGTCCTTGCGCCGCTTGGCGAATTCAGTGCCGAGGATTTCCTCCCAGTTCGGGCCCCACTCGATCTTTTCCATGCGCTTGCCCGACACCACCGAGCGCGGCCGTGCGACCGGCTGGTGTTCGCCCAGGGGGGCGGTGTGCAGGTGCTGGTAGTCGAAGTCGAACGGTTCGTAATAGTCGTCCAGGCCTGGCAGGTCCGGGTTGGCGAAGATGTTGGCCAAAACACGGAACTTGCCGCCGATGCGCGGGTTGATCGAGCCGTCTGCATTGCGGATCCAGCCACCCTTCCACTTGTCCTGGTTTTCCCATTCCTTGGGGTAGCCGATGCCAGGCTTGGTCTCGACGTTGTTGAACCAGGCGTACTCCATGCCTTCGCGACTGGTCCAGACGTTCTTGCAGGTGATCGAGCAGGTGTGGCAGCCGATGCATTTGTCCAGGTTCAGGACCATGCCGATTTGTGAGCGAATCTTCATATCAATCTCCTCAATCCAGCTCGGTCGGCAGTGGACGTGGCAGGTCATCGCTGCTGGAACCGTCGAGCCAGTCGACCTTGGCCATCTTGCGCACCACGACGAATTCGTCGCGGTTGCACCCGACCGTGCCGTAATAGTTGAAGCCGTAGGCCTGCTGGGCGTAGCCGCCGATCATGTGGGTCGGCTTGAGCACGACGCGGGTGACCGAGTTGTGGTGGCCGCCGCGGGTCTTGGTGGTTTCCGCGCCGGGCACGTTCACGATCCGTTCCTGGGCGTGGTACATCATCACCATGCCTTCCTTGACCCGCTGGCTGACCACCGCACGAGCAGTCAACGCGCCGTTGGCGTTGAAGCACTCGACCCAGTCGTTGTCCTCGATACCGGCGCGCCGGGCGTCGATTTCCGAGAGCCAGATGATCGGGCCGCCACGGCTCAAGGTGAGCATCAGCAAGTTGTCGGTGTAGGTACTGTGGATGCCCCATTTCTGGTGCGGGGTGATCCAGTTCAGGACGATCTCGGTATGGCCATTGGTGCGCTTGCCCTTGACCACCTCGATGGTGCGGGTGTTGACCGGCGGCCGATAGCTCATCAGTTGCTCTCCGAACGCCTGCATCCAGGGGTGATCCTGGTAGAACTGCTGGCGACCGGTGATGGTGCGCCATGGGATGGACTCATGCACGTTGGTGTAGCCGGCGTTGTAGCTCACGTGATCGTCTTCCAGGCCGGACCAGGTCGGGCTGGAAATGATCTTGCGCGGCTGGGCCTGGATGTCGCGGAAGCGAATCGCTTCGTGCTCCTTGGACACCGCCAGGTGGCTGTGGTCGATGCCGGTGAATTCCGACAGCGCCGCCCAGGCTTTCACGGCGACGTGGCCGTTGGTTTCCGGCGCGAGGGACAGGATCACTTCGGCGGCGTCGATGGCGCTGTCGATCTTCGGCCGGCCCTGGCTGATGCCGGAATCGACTTCGCGGTGATTCAGATCACCGAGGAATTTCACTTCGGTGTCGGTGTTCCAGTTGATGCCCTTGCCGCCGTTGCCGAGTTTTTCCAGCAGCGGGCCCAGGGACGTGAACTGCTTGTAGATGTTCGGGTAGTCGCGTTCCACCACTTGCAGGTTGGGTGCGTTTTTGCCCGGCTGCGGTGCCACGCCGGCGGTTTTCCAGTCGGTGCCACCGAAGGGCTGGGCCAGTTCGCCGACGCTGTCGTGCATCAGCGGTACGGTGACCAGGTCTTTCTCGACACCCAGGTGCCCGACGGCCATGGCCGAAAACGCCTTGGCGATGCCCTTGTAGATTTCCCAGTCCGAACGCGACTCCCAGGCCGGGTCGATGGCGGCGGACAGCGGGTGGATGAACGGGTGCATGTCCGAGGTGTTCATGTCGTCTTTTTCGTACCAGGTGGCGGTCGGCAAGACGATGTCGGAATAAACGCAGGTCGAGGACATGCGGAAGTCCAGGGTCGTCACCAGGTCGAGCTTGCCGATGGCGCCCTCTTCCACCCATTCGGCCTCGGTGGGCTTGCAGTGGCCGACCTTGCCGATGTCCTCGTTCATCACGCCGTTTTTGGTACCCAGCAGGTACTTGAGCATGTACTCGTGGCCCTTGCCCGAGGAGCCGAGCAGGTTGGAGCGCCAGATGAACATGTTGCGCGGGAAATTCGCCGGGTTGTCGGGCTGTTCGCAGGCAAAGCGCAGGGAACCGTCCTGCAGCGACTTGACTACATAGTCCTTCGGTTCCAGGCCGGCAGCAGCGGCTTTACGGCAGATGTGCAGCGGGTTGGTGTTGAGTTGCGGCGCGCTGGGCAACCAGCCGGCCCGCTCGGCGCGGATGTTGTAGTCCAGGGCGTGTTCGGGGAACTGCGACTTGTCGGCCAGGGGCGAGAGCACGTCGTGCATGTTCATCTTCTCGTGGCGCCACTGGGAGCTGTGGCCATAGAAGAAGCTGGTGCCGTTCATCTGCCGTGGCGGCCGGTTCCAATCCAGGCCGAAGGCCAGGGGCAGCCAGCCGCACTGCGGACGCAGTTTCTCTTGGCCGACGTAGTGGGCCCAGCCGCCACCGGTCTGGCCGATGCAACCGCAGAGCATGAGCATATTGATCAGCCCGCGGTAGTTCATGTCCATGTGGTACCAGTGGTTCATCGCCGCACCGACGATGATCATCGAACGTCCACGGGTCTTGTCGGCGTTGTCGGCGAACTCGCGGGCGATCTGGATCGCCTTCTCGCGGCTCACGCCCGTGATCTGTTCCTGCCAGGCCGGCGTGCCGGGTACCGAGGCGTCGTTGTAGTCCTTGGCGACGTTGGCGCCCCCCAGGCCACGGTCGATGGCCAGGTTGGCCGCCGACAGGTCGAACACGGTCGCCACTTTCGCCACGCTGCCGTCGGCCAACACCACGCTGTGCACCGGCACCCGGCGGAACTGCACCGCGTCGCCCGCCACGTGCTGGAAATGCTCCTGGGATTCACCGGCAAAGTACGGGAATGCCACTTCGGCCACGTCGCCACCGATCAGGCTCAGCTTGAGATCGACCTCGCGACCTTCGCCGCCTTCACGGGGCAGGATGTTCCACTTGCCCTGCTCGCCCCAGCGATAACCAATGGAGCCCTGGGGGGAAACCAGTTGGCCGTCGGCGTCCAGGGCGATGGTTTTCCATTCCGGGTTGTTGTCCTGGCCAAGGTTGTCGGTCAGGTCGCTGGCGCGCAGGAACCGATCTGGCTGGTAGCCTGAGCCGGGCGCTGCGCCGAGCATCGGCTTGAGCATGACCAGCACCGGCAGGTCGGTGTAGCGCTTGGCGTAGTCGGTGAAGTAGGCGCTGGGCTTGTCCAGGTGGAATTCTTTGAAGATCACATGGTTGAACGCCTGGGCCAGCGCGGCGTCGGTGCCCTGTTTGGGGTTGAGCCACAGGTCGGTGAGCTTGGCGACTTCCGAGTAGTCCGGGGTGATCGCCACGGTCTTGGTGCCCTTGTAGCGCACCTCGGTGAAGAAGTGGGCATCAGGGGTCCGGGTCTGCGGGACGTTGGAACCCCAGGCAATGATGTAGTTGGAGTTATACCAGTCGGCCGATTCCGGCACGTCGGTCTGCTCGCCCCAGACCATCGGCGAGGCCGGCGGCAGGTCGCAGTACCAGTCGTAGAAGCTCAGGCACGCGCCGCCGATCAGCGACAGGTAACGGGCACCGGCGGCATAGCTGACCATGGACATGGCCGGGATCGGCGAGAAGCCCACCACCCGGTCAGGGCCGTGCTGCTTGACGGTGTAGACGTTGGCCGCGGCGATGATCTCGTTGACTTCTTCCCAGCTGGAGCGGATGAAGCCGCCCATGCCGCGCTTGCTCTTGTACGAGTCGGCCTTGGCCTTGTTCTCGACGATGCTGGCCCAGGCTTCCACCGGTGGCAGGCTCTGACGGGCCTGGCGCCACAGCTTGAGCAATGGCTTGCGCACCTTCGGGTACTTGAGCCGGTTGGCGCTGTAGATGTACCAGCTGTAGCTGGCGCCACGAGGGCAACCGCGGGGTTCGTGGTTGGGCAGGTCGTTACGGGTGCGCGGGTAGTCGGTCTGCTGGGTTTCCCAGGTGATCAGGCCGTTCTTGACATAGATTTTCCACGAGCAGGAACCGGTGCAGTTCACCCCGTGGGTGGACCGCACGATCTTGTCGTACTGCCAGCGGGAACGGTAGACGTTCTCCCAGTCCCGGGACTCCTTGCGGGTCTCGCCGTGCCCCTGCGAAAACTCGCCTTGCTTGCGGTTGAAGAACCGCAGTTGATCCAGTAAATGACTCACAGTGTCTTCCTCTCAGGCTTGCTCCGCGGGGTCTTCGCCCCGCCCACGCAATAGTTGATTCGTCTTAGCAGGGTGTGGCCGCGCCTTTGCGGGCGTACCACCACCAAGTCACCAGGATGCAGCTCAGGTAAAAGCCGACGAACATGTAGAAGGCCATCTCCGGGCCGCCGGTCAGGGCCATCGAAGTGCCAAAGGATTTGGGGATGAAGAACGCACCGAAGGCGCCCATGGCCGAGCTGAAACCCAGCACCGCCGCCGACTCCTTGCCGGCGTCCTTGAGCGCCTGCTCGCGCTGCTCGGGCTTCTTACCCAGGGCGGCTTTCTCATGGAGGGTGCGGAAAATCACCGGGATCATGCGAAAGGTGGAACCGTTGCCCACGCCGGTGGTGATGAACAGCAGCATGAACATGCCCAGGAAGCCGTAGAAGCTGCCGCCCTGCCCGCCTTGTGGCAGGAAGTGCATGACACCGAACACCATGACGATCATCAGCACGAAGTTCCACAGGGTGACCTTGGCGCCACCGAGCTTGTCCGCCAGCCAGCCACCCAAGGGCCGGACCAGCGCGCCCACCAGAGGGCCGAGAAAGGCGAATTTCAGGGCGATGACTTCGGGAAACGAAGTCTTGATCAGCAGGGGAAACGCGGCGGAAAAACCGATGAACGAGCCGAAGGTCGCCAGATACAGCCAGCACATCAACCAGTTGTGCTTGCGCTTGAAGATCACCGCCTGCTCGCTGAACGAAGCGCGGGCGCTGGACAGGTCGTTCATGCCGAACCAGGCAATCAGGGTCACGGCCAGGATGAACGGCACCCAGATGAAACCGGCGTTCTGCAGCCACAACGAGCTACCATCGGCCAGTACTTGCGGATGGCCGCCCATAAAGCCGAACACACCGAAGGAGATCACCAGCGGCACGCAGAACTGCATCACCGACACACCCAGGTTGCCCAGGCCGGCATTCAGGCCCAGGGCGGTGCCCTGTTGGGATTTAGGGTAAAAGAAGCTGATGTTGGACATGCTCGAGGCGAAGTTGCCGCCACCGAAACCGCACAGCAGTGCGATCAGCACGAACACGCTATAGGGCGTGGCCGGATCCTGTACCGCGAAGCCCATCCACAATGCTGGCATCAGCAGCGAGGCGGTGCTCAGGGCCGTCCAGCGCCGGCCGCCGAAGATCGGCACCATGAATGAGTAAAAGATTCGCAAGGTGGCCCCGGACAGCCCCGGCAGCGCCGCCAGCCAGAACAACTGGTCGGTGCTGAAACTGAAACCGATGGCGTTCAGGCGCACGATCACCGTGCTCCAGACCATCCACACGGCGAAGGCCAACAGCAGCGCCGGGATCGAGATCCACAGGTTGCGCCGCGCGGTCTGTTTGCCACTGCGGCCCCAGAAGGCCGGGTCTTCCGGGCGCCAGTCATGAATGACCGGGCCTTTGTCAGGCGTTTGCAGAACGGACATGTTCTTCTCCTTGGGCAATGCTGGAAAACGGGGATTGGCTGGCAGGCGGTTGCTTGCCCAGCAGCGGGCGCTTGCGCATTTCGCTGAAATACATCCAGGTCAAGGAGACCCAGACCACGCCGTACAACAACATGAAGCAGGACGAGCGCACGCCGGTGAGGTCCACCAGGGCGCCGAACATGATCGGCAGCACGAAACCGCCCAGGCCGCCGGCCAGGCCGACGATGCCGGACACCGCGCCCATGTTTTTCGGATAGTCGTTGGCGATGTACTTGAAGACCGAGGCCTTGCCGAACGCGAAGGCGATGCCCATCACGAACAACAGCACGGTGAACAGCGTGGCGTTGAGGCCGATATGGAAATCGATGATGCCGTTGACGGTCTGCACTTGCAGTTGGGTCTGGGGGTAGGACAGCAGGAACAGGCAGATCCAACTCACCCACAGCACCCACCAGGTCACACTCTGGGCGCCCCAGCGATCCGACATCCAGCCACCGACCGCCCGCAGCACACCGCCGGGCAGGGAGAAACATGCCGCCAGCAGCGCCGCGCTTTGCAGGCTGAAGCCGTACTCCTGCACGTAGTACTTGGTCATCCACAGCGCCAGGGCCACGTAGCCACCGAACACGATCGAGTAGTACTGGCAGTAGCGCCACACGGCTGGCTCTTTCAAGGCCCTGAGCTGTTCAAGCAGACCGGCGCCACCGCTGCTGCGGTGTTCTTCCTTCTCGGCGGTGAGGAACCAGAACAACAGCGCGGTGATGAACAGAATGGCGCTGAACACCTTCGGCACCAGGTGCCAGGAGCCGAGGGCAATCAAGGCCGGGGCCAGGAACTTGGTCACCGCGGAACCGGCGTTGCCGGCACCGAAGACGCCCATGGCAAAGCCCTGGTTCTGTTTGTCGAACCACTTGGCGACGTAGGCGATGCCGACCGAGAAGGAACCACCGGCCAACCCGACGAACAGGCCCAGCACCAGGAACTGCCAGAACGCGGTCGCCAACGTGATCAGGTAGAGCGGCAGGACGCAGGAGAGCATCAGCAGGAAGAACACGATCCGCCCGCCGAAACGGTCGGTCAGAAGCCCCAGGGGCAAACGCACCAGCGAACCGGTCAATACGGGCGTGGCGGCCAGCAGGCCGAATTGGGTTTCGTTGAGGGCGAGCATCTCCTTGATCGGAACGCCCAGCACGGCAAACATCATCCAGACCATGAAGCACACGGTGAAGGCCAGGGTACTCATCCCCAGTACCAGCCCTTGTTGCACTTGCGCTCGCATTACGCTGCACCCCAGTCAGTTCGATGAGCGCAGACTAGTGATGCCTACCCCGCAAAAACTTGACGTGAGTCAAAGAGCCACTTGGGGGTACTGGCCTATGCTTGGCCCGTCTACCTCCAAGGTGGTAGATCGGGATTCAGATAAAACCCTTTGTTTATCAATATCCTGGGCAATTTGGCCGAAGCTTTTACAGAAACGGAACGGCCGAGAACTCTTTAGAGGTAGTGCGCCAGGATCGGCTGCCATACCCCCAGTCCAGGCGCCCTACCATGTCCGGGTTGCACATTTTCCTGCCGGGTCAGCCGCGATGATGAGCTGGCTGCGCAGCTCCCTGCCCGCGCGCGCGGGGGTGGCGGTGATCCTGATCGCCATTCTGGCCCTGGCCAGTTCTCTGAGTGCCGGGCTGATCGCCTGGTTCAGCCAGGGCGACGCGGCGGCGATCAACACGGCCGGCTCGGTACGCATGGAAACCTACCACCTGAGCTGGAAACTGGCGGCGGGCGATACCGCCGCCATCCCGGCCATCGTCGAGAGCCTGCAGCAACGCCTCAATAGCCCTTCCCTTCGCGCCGTGCTGGAAGACGGTCCGACTACCGCGTTGCATCAGAGCTATCGCGATCTCCTGCAACGCTGGAATGGAGCGCTGCGGCCCGCCGTCGAGCGCGGCGATTCGGCTTTCTTCCAGACCAGCGCGGACGCTTTCGTCGCACAACTGGATCAGTTCGTCACGTTGTTGCAGCGCCAGAGCGAGCACAAACAGGGCTGGCAACAGACGATCCAGGGCATGGCGCTGTTCAGCACCATGATCATCCTGCTGATCGGCCTGTATGAATTGCAGTACAGCGTAGTCACACCGTTGCAGGAGCTGGTGGACGCGACCCAGCGCTTTCGTCGGGGCGAGTTCCAGGTGCGGGTCAATCATCAGTCCGAGGATGAACTGGGCCAGTTGGCGACCAGCTTCAACACCATGGCCGAAACCATCGAGCAATCCCACCGCACCCTGGAAGACCAGGTTCGGCAAAAGACCTTGAACCTGCAACAGGCCAATGCCGCCCTGGAGCTGCTCTACCAAAGCAGCCGCAGCCTGGCGACGCGCCAGGCCAATGCCGAGGGGTTGGATGAATTGATCCGACGCTTCCAGCAACGACTGCCCGGCCTGCGCCTGTCGCTGTGCCTGCAAGGGCAACTCCAGGCACCGGCACGACAACTGCTGGCCTTGCATGGCGCCAACAGCCGCCAGGTGTGCGCCAGTAGCGACTGCGCCACGTGCGAGAAACACCACTCTACCCGGCCACAAACGTTCAGCATCAGCAACCAGGGCAACGAGCTTGGCGAACTCAAGGCGCATTTTGTCGACGGCCACTTGGCGCAACCCTGGGAAACCGAGTTGATTCAGGCCCTGGCCAACCTGATCGGCACATCGCTGTCGCTCAAACGCCAGCGTGAACAGGACCATCGCCTGTTG
Source organism: Pseudomonas uvaldensis (assembly GCF_021271205.1). Taxonomy (GTDB): domain Bacteria; phylum Pseudomonadota; class Gammaproteobacteria; order Pseudomonadales; family Pseudomonadaceae; genus Aquipseudomonas; species Aquipseudomonas uvaldensis. The sequence continues at coordinate 29,028 of NZ_JAIWKS010000002.1, read as the reverse complement.
TTGCTCGACGAGCGCACGATCATTGCCCGGGAGTTGCACGACTCGCTGGCCCAGGCCCTGTCGTACATGAAGCTGCAAGTCAGCCGCATGCAGACCCTGATGCGTCGCGGCGAACCGGTGCAAACCCTGGAGACAGTGACCGGCGAGTTGCGCGAAGGGCTCAACAACGCCTACCGGCAGTTGCGCGAATTGCTGACGACCTTCCGTTTGCAGATCCACGACGACGGTCTGGTCCAGGAGCTCAAGGACACCGCCGAAGAGTTCTCCAACCGTGGGGATTTTCAGGTGCATCTGTTCATCGACACGCTGGCGTTCGAGCTGTCGGCCAGCGAACAGATCCATATCCTGCAAATCACCCGCGAAGCGTTGTCCAACTGCCTGCGCCATGCCCATGCCGAGAACACCTGGCTGGAATTGCGCCAGGAAGGCGAGACGGTGCGGCTGTCGATCGAAGATGATGGCCGGGGCTTCAGCGGCGAGGTCGACCAGCGCGAGCATCACGGCCTGAACATCATGAACGAACGGGCCCGCAGCCTGCGCGGCCAACTGCAGATTCTCTCCCGAACACCCCAGGGCACCCGTATCCAGGTGCATTTCCAACCGGAATTCCTGGGCCAACACTCCGAAGGCATCGCAACATGAACGCCCCCCTGCGCCACACCCTGCTATTGGTCGACGATCACCCGATGATGCGTCGCGGGATCCGCCAGATGCTCGAGCTTGAAGACGATCTGCAGATCGTCGGCGAAGCCAGCCACGGTGAAGAAGCGCTGACGCTGGTCGAACCGCTCAAGCCCGACCTGGTGCTACTGGACAACAACATGCCGCAATTGAACGGCATCGAAACGCTGCGTCGGTTACGCGCGATGAACTACACCGGCAAGGTGTTGCTGTTCACTGTGTCCGATGCCGAGGACGACATCCGCGACGCCCTGCGCCTGGACGCCAACGGATACCTGCTCAAGGACATGGAGCCTGAATTGCTGATCCAGTACATCCGCGACGCCCTCCACGGCGCCCTTGTGATCAGCCCCGGCCTGACCCGCGTCATGGCCCAGGCCCTGCGCTCCCCGCCGCGCCAGGCGGACGTGGAACTGACCGAGCGCGAACGCCAGGTACTCAGGGCCATTGCCAGTGGCTTCAGCAACAAGGTGATCGGGCACAAACTGGGCATTACCGAAGGCACGGTCAAGGTCCACGTCAAGAACCTGCTGCACAAGCTTGGCCTGCGCTCGCGGGTCGAGGCCGCCGTCTGGGCCATGGAGCACCTGCGCAGCGCCGGCTAGCCGGCAGCCCGCGACCGTTAATGTTGGACCTGGACCATGGAGTTCACCTGCACCCGCGCCTGCATCTGCTCCGCCCCGCCACCCCGACGCATGCCCCGCACCGGGCAGGCATCGAGATAGTCCAGGCCGACCGCCAGTTTCAAGTGCCGGTCGGGACGGATCAGGCGGTTGGTCACGTCAAAGCTGTACCAGCCATCGTCCAGCCAGGCTTCGGCCCAGGCATGACTCGCCAGGTGGCTTTCATCCTCGGTACACAGATAACCGGAAACATAGCGCGCCGGAATGCCCAGGCTGCGGGCGCAGGCCAGGAACGCATGGGTGTGGTCCTGGCAAACGCCCGAACCGCCGGCAAACGCCTCGGCGGCCGTGCTGCTGACCGCAGTGGTACCGGGACTGTAGGGCATGCGTGCAACCAGGCCCTCCATCAAGTCCGTCAGCGCCACACGATCACGTCGCCCTGCGCATTGCTCCTGGGCAAAGGCGCTGAGGGCATCGTCCGCCTGGGTGAGACGGCTGGTGCGCAGGAACGGCAGCGGCGACTGATGGTCCGGCTCCATCTCCACCGTTTGATTGATTTGCACCTCGCCGTATGCGGTGAGCACCAGCGCGCCGTGGGGCTCGTCCATGGTCATCACGTGCAGGATGTTGCCGTAGGGATCGAGCTGGCTGCGCACCAGGCGCGGCAGTTCCAGATGCCATTGCAGCACACGCTGGCGCGGACTGTCCTTGGGCGTCAGGCGCAGGAACTGGATGCTGGTGCACACGTCATCGGTGTAACGGTAAGTGGTGTCGTGGCGTATGGACAGTTTCATACGACCTCCAGATAAGACTCGTGAACGGTCTGGCCCAGGTGACGGATCTGGCCAATGAGATCGGTCAGCCACTGATGCAGGCCCGATGCGAGGATCTCGTCGATCCCGGAATAACGCAGGCGTGCGTGCAGCTCGGCGGCCAGGCGCTGGGCCTGGCGGCCGTTATTACCGGGCAGGCTGGCGAGGATGTTATCGAGTTCCTCGATGCAGGCGAGCAACGAGCGCGGGACGTCGGCGCGCAGCAGCAACATCTCCGAGACCTGCTCGGCATTCGGCGCGTTCCGATAGATCTCGTTGAACGCCTCGAACGACGACAGCGCCCGCAGTAATGCGCTCCACTGGTAATAACCGCGGGCCGATTTGTCGCTGACCTCCTCCGACTCTTCGCCGAACATTTCGTAGCGTGCATCCAACAGGCGCAGGGTGTTGTCCGCACGCTCGATAAAGGTGCCCAGGCGAATGAAACAGTAGGCATCGTTGCGCATGATGGTGCCCGACGTCGCGCCACGGAACAGGTGCGAGCGCTCCTTGACCCATTCGCAGAAATGGCTGATGCCATAGCGGCCCAGGCCATTGCTGGCGATATTACGCATCTCCAGCCAGGTGGCGTTGATGTTCTCCCACATGTCGGCGGTGATGCGTCCGCGCACGGCATGAGCATTGGTGCGTGCCGCTCGCAGGCAGCTGTAGATGCTGCCGGGGTTGGTGTCGTCCAGGGCGAAGAAATGCAGCATATGTTCGCTGTTGAGCGCGCCATAACGGGCGTTGTAATCGTCCAGCGTGCCGGCCGCCAGCAGTGACATCGCCAGCTCGGCATGGCCGTCGCTGCGCCCGGCCTGGGGCATCAGCGACAGCGAGTAACTGACTTCGAGCATGCGCGCCAGGTTCTCGGCGCGCTCCAGATAACGGGACATCCAGTAGAGGTCCGAGGCGGTTCTTGAAAGCATGTCTTAGTCCTCCACTACCCAGGTGTCCTTGGTGCCGCCGCCCTGGGACGAGTTCACCACCAACGAGCCTTCACGCAGGGCCACGCGGGTGAGCCCGCCGGGCACCAGTCGGGTTTCCTTGCCGGACAGCACGAATGGACGCAAGTCGATGTGACGCGGGGCGATGCCGTTCTCGACGAAGGTCGGGCATGTGGACAGGCTCAGGGTCGGTTGGGCGATGTAGTCTTGCGGGCGGGCCTTGAGGCGTGCGCGAAAATCCTCGATCTGCGCAGCGGTAGCCGCCGGCCCCACCAGCATGCCGTAGCCGCCGGAGCCCTGGGTTTCCTTGACCACCAGGTCCGGCAGGTTAGCCAGCACATGGGACAGGTCCTGGGGCTTGCGACATTGCCAGGTCGGCACGTTCTTCAGGATGGGTTCTTCGCTGAGGTAGAAGCGGATCATCTCGTCGACATAAGGGTAGATCGACTTGTCGTCGGCCACGCCGGTGCCAATCGCATTCGCCAGCACCACGTTGCCGGCGCGATACACGGCAACCAATCCCGGCACGCCCAACATGGAATCGGGGTTGAAGGACAGCGGATCGAGGAAGGCATCGTCGAGGCGACGATAGATCACGTCCACCTGCTGGGGACCGGCCGTGGTACGCATGTAGACATGGTCGTCGCGCACGAACAGGTCGGCGCCCTCCACCAGCTCCACGCCCATCTCACGGGCCAGGAACGCATGTTCGAAATAGGCGCTATTGAAACGGCCCGGGGTCAGGACCACCGCCGTGGGGTTTTCCAGGGGGCTCGAGCTTTTCAGGGTGTCGAGCAGCAGGTTCGGATAATGGTCGATGGGGGCCACACGCTGGGCCGCGAACAACTCGGGGAACAGGCGCATCATCATCTTGCGGTCTTCGAGCATGTAGCTCACGCCGCTGGGGGTGCGCAGGTTGTCCTCCAACACGTAGTAGCTGCCATCGCCATCGCGCACCAGGTCGACCCCGGCGATATGGGCGTAGATACCCCGGTGCAGGTCAAGGCCCTGCATCGCGATCTGGTAACCCTCGTTGGCCAGCACCTGCTCGGGGGGGATGATCCCTTCCTTGAGGATGTGCTGCCCGTGATAGATGTCATCGAGGAACATATTCAGGGCCTGGACCCGTTGGATGCAGCCTCGCTCGACTGATTGCCATTCACTGGCCTTGATGCTGCGCGGGATGATGTCGAACGGAATCAACCGCTCGGTGCCCTGTTCATCCCCGTACAGGGTGAAAGTGATACCGGCCCGATGGAACAGCAGGTCGGCTTCGCGACGGCGTTGGTCGAGCAACTCGACCGGTGTGTCCGCCAGCCAGCGTGCGAAGGCTTGGTAATGCGGGCGGCAGTCACCCTGGGCATCGTACATTTCATTGAAAAAAGCTCGGGGCATAGCCAACTCCCAGCCGCGTTCTACACGGCATTTCTTATCACTTCGTCATTCCAATAGTCCGGCCTTGCCTTGTTTTGATGAGCTCTGTTTGCTGAACACCTCGATGGATGTCGGTCTCTGTTCTGGCCTTTGCGTCTGGATGACGTGCGCCCCCTGATAGAATCTGCGTGGTCGCTCCTGTACTGGATCAAGCGGTTGGATGGGTGTCGCTGTCGAGTCGTAGCAAAGGCTGTGCCTAAGCGCGATGGATCAAGATTGCGCTGGAAAAACCGTTACGAAGTTGTTTAAAAGCGAAATTTGTTTTTATTTATACGACAAAACACCGTGGGAAAGCTGAAACGCTTATTGCAGCTTTCCCCAGCGACTCCTGGAACGGGTCGAATAGGTGCAAAAAGGCAGGGGACAGGGATTCAGTGCCCTGAAAGGGGGAAATTTATACTCACTGCTCGATGCCGGAGCTGGGTGTCGGCGGGAAGCGACCTTCTAAATAACGCCTGGATCAAGCTCACCGGTCCAGGCCAGCAAGGCCGCCAGGAGGAAAAAACTGCCGCAGGCCGACTCGACCTTCTGCTCCCCGGCGGCGCCGATTCGGTAGCAATGGCCGAGAAACCGCCCCTCTTGAAAATCGTCACTGCGAATAATCGCCGCCAGTTGCGCAGCGGCGTGCTGTCGCAACACATCGCCATCAGGTATCCGTGAGGCCAATCCTTGCAAGGCCAGCGCAGCCATTGCCGCCGCGCAGGGATCGTCCGGCCCCTGGGGCTCGGACAAGCGATTGAGCGGTACCTCCAGGCCACGACTACGCTGCCAATACTGGCATGCCTGCACAGCGTCCTGAGTGTAAGGCGCGCCGTACACCCTGGCGCCGACACCCAGGCCAAGCATCGCCCAGGCCTGGCCCCGGGACCAGTTGCCCGGCCTGTCGTCGGCTCGCCAGTCTCCGCTTTCATGGCAAGCCTGGCTGCTCCAGGCCCCGTCGCGACCGGCACAGGCACGAAAAGAAGCCTGCAATTGCTGTCGTCCGAGACTCAACAGCCGAGGGTCGGCCCGGTGCGCGAACAGCTGCAGCGTGGCCGCCAGCGGGTCGATGCTCAAGCACTGGTCACCCCGCTCGCCGCCGCCCATGTCACGGCCCAGCGCGATGCAGCCCAGCAAGGGGTCGAAGGCCCGAACCAACTGCTGCACGGCCTGTTGCGCCAACTCATCAGCCAAGGCGTCGTCCAGCAGGCAACGGCCCAGCCCTGCGCCGTAATGAAAGATCAGGCTGCGGTGGTGCGTGGCTGTGGCGAGCTTGTCTCGCAGTCGTTCGGTAATCTGCCGGGCCTGCCGACGATCCTCCAGATGCGCGCTTCGATAGGCGCGCAGCCACCACAGCCCGGACCAGAATCCGCCCAGCCAGGAGCCGCCCGCCGAGACTTTCCAATGGCTGTCAGGTCCGGCGCAATACAACGGGAACCCGTCGCCACACGAAGCCTGGATCTGATCCATGCGTATGATCATCGCCGCAATGGCGCGATAGGCCTCGTCGAGCCGCAATGGCGCTTGCCATGCCAGGACAACGCTCATTTGATGGCCCTCAGTCCGGTAATGGCAGGTGTCTTGTGCCGTTGACGCAAGCGAATCAACAGCAGGCTCGACAGACCGCCCAGCACCAGTACGCCAATCAGCAACAGCCACGCATCGGCAAAACCCCAAGGCCCGCGCAGGAACAGACCGAACAACGGCGGCCCCACGGCAAACCCGCCGAAAAAACCCGCCGACAACAGTCCGGCCGCCGACGCCGGGCTGCCAAACCCTGGATCGCGCAACACCATGCTCATGGCGATGGCGTTGGTCGCCACGGCGGTCAGGCCCATGCCCAGGGCGCCCGCCCACAGCGGCCAGTGACGCACGGGCAAGGCCAGCGAGGTCAGCCACAACGCCACGCCGGACAACAGCAGCAGAACCAGCAACAACCAGGATTCATCGGCCATCCGAGCCCCCAACGGGGTGAGCACGATCCGCGCGGCGATGCCCATCACGCCGAAACCGGCAATCAACGCACCGATCCATTGCCCGGTCATGCCTTGCTGGGCGGAGAAGACCCCCACGAACGTCACGAACGACGACAAGACGATGCCTACGCACAGTTGCACGCTCATCAACAGTGCCAGGCATGCATTGGGTCGATTCAAGGCATACCCCAGAGGTTTGCCCGCCCCCTCGCGAGCCGCCACGCGCGGCCCCAACAAGGCCAGCAGCAGCGCCGGCAATAGCAGCGTGGCCAAGGCCCCGCGCCAACCCAGGCTCAGTGCCAGACTGGGCAACAACAATCCGGCGAACAACGCCGAAACCTGTACGCCGGACTGTTTCAGGCCGACCACCGCCGCCTTTTGCCGAGGTTCGACGCGCTCGGCGATCAACAGATTGGTCGCCGGATTGGCCAGCGCCTGAGCAATGCCACACACCGCCAGTGCCAGCACAACCCCGATGAACCCCGGCAAGCTCGCCAACAACCCGTACGCCGCCACCGTGCTCCAGAACAGCAAAGCCAGGGAACGCTGGGTTCCGAGACGATTGACCAGCGGCCCGGCCCATAGCGATAACAAGGCAGCGAAACCGAATGCGCTGGTGATCAGCCAGCCCAGCCAATGGGTCGGCACACCAAGGTCGGCGAGCATCAACGGGCCGAGGGTGCCGACCGCATAGAAAATCAGCATGGGCAGTGCCATGGCCGCGGTGAGCACCAACCGCAGCCATACGCCTCGAGAAGAAATGTGCCCGATCATCGCTCCGCCTCCGTCATCGCGGATGGCCAATCGAAGTCCAGCCCTGCTTCGCCGTGGCTGTCGAGCAATTGCCTGCCCACGGCACTCACCAGTGCATCGTCGGTGCCATCCAGGATATGGGTGGTGCGTGCCAGTCGATAGATGCCCGACAGCGGCGACAGATCGCTCAAGCCTTCGGCGCCCATGATCTGGATCGCCGAATCAGCCGCCTCGCTCAAGGCCTGGGACGCGGCGACCTTGGCGATATTCACCTCGATGCTGTTGGCAACGCCGGCGTCATATTTTTCGGCGGCGTCGTGCAGCAATGCGCGAGCGGCGGCTATGCCCTGGTAAACCCGGAACACCCGTTGACGCACCAGTTGCTTGTCCGCCAGCCGTGCCTGCACGCCTCGGGCAGAGTGAATACGTGCACACATCAGATCAAAACAGCGTTGGGCCAGACCCAGCCAATGCACCGAGCGCAGGACGCGCCCCAACGCCAGGCGCTCCTGCATCAATGCCAGGCCCTGCCCCACCTCGCCCAGGACATGACTGGCCGGGACCTGGACCTGATCGAACGACAGCTCGCCTTGCCCGGAAAAACGCCCGAGAACCGATAAAGGTCGCTCGACGCGAAAGCCGGGCAAGTCGCTGGGCACCAGCAGCATCGATAACCCACGCTCCAAGGGACCTGGCGCGGTACGGGCAATCACTGTAACCAATGCCGCCCGCTCGGCGCGGCAGATGAACCACTTGCGCCCGCTCAATCGCCAGTGACCGTCGACGAGTTCGGCATGGCTGCGCAGGGTCGCCGGGATCGAGCCGATGCTGTCCGGCTCGGACATGCCATAACTGGAAACGATCGCACCCGCTGCCAGCGGAGCGAGAAAGCGCTGGCGGATCTCCTCGCCGGCATGCCGGCTCAACATGTGCAGATCCAGCGTGGCGTCGTCGCCGAAGATCGCTGGCGCATACTCCGACCGCCCCTCCTGCTCGGCCACCGACAGATAGGCCCGCAAGCTGGCAATCCGACCGCCCAGGGCCTGGGGGTAAAAGGTGCCCCACAATCCGGCGGCCCGGGCCTGGGCACTCAACGCAGCGATGCGCTCGGCGGCTTGTACGGGGTCAGCCGCCAGCTCGGTCTCCAGGGGGATGATGCGTTGGTCGACAAAGCGCCGGACCTGGCGCGCCAGCTCAGCCGCGTCCAAAGGGCGGTCAGTCCTCATTGTGCTCAACATGCGATGCCCGCCCCGCTCTCCAGGAACGCCACTTCGGCGGCCAGGGACTTCTTGTCGATTTTGCCGGCCGGGGTCAGCGGTAGCTGTTTATAGAAACGCAGGTACTCGGGCAATTTATTGACTTCCAATCCTTGCTCGCGCAGGTAGTCGGTCAACTCATTCAGGGTGAAGCGCGGCGCTCCCTCGCGCAGGGTCACGCAGATGCACACCCGTTGCCCCAGGTCCTGGTCCGGCACGGCCACGCAGGCGACACTGACCACATCGGGATGACCGGTGGCCAGGGTTTCGATCTGCACCGGGCTGATGTTGGCGCCGCCACGGATAATGATGTCCTTTTTGCGCCCGGCCAGAATCAGGTAGCCGTCGGCGTCGATGTACCCAAGGTCGCCGGTTTTGACCCAGCCTTCAGCGTCTCGATACTGCGCGTCGAGTTCCGGGGCGTTGACGTATTGCATCGGGCTCAGGGGGCCGCGCGCGCGGATTTCGCCGACGCTGCCCTGAGGCACCTCCTGGTCTTGCTCGTCGAAGATCTTGATTGCGCATACCGCCGGGTTCGGCCGGCCGACACTGTAGAAGACCACCTCCAATGCATCGTCCAGGGTGTTGTGGCAATTGACCCCGTCCGCCGAACCGTAAAGGCTGATGAAGCCACAGCCAAAGGCATCGACGCAGCGGCGCACGGTGACTTCGTCGATCAGCGAACCACCGCAGATCAACCCCAGCAGGCTGGATTTGTCGACGTCGGCCAGACGGGCATCGGCGGCGATGCGCTGAAGCATCGTCGGCACCCCGAGGATATGGGTCGGGCGCAGCCGTTCAATGGCCTCGATGGCCGCCGCGACATCGAACTGCGGCAGGACGGCAATCGATCCACCGAGCCACGACAGGCTGCCAAACGTGGCGGTGGAACCGAACGAAGAGCCCAGCGGCACCAGATACAACCCGCGAAAGCTGGCGCCCTCGGGATGAATGCGTTGCAGGAAGCGGCCGCGCCCGCCCACCAGGGCATTGTGCGAGTAGGCCACCAGCTTGGGCTCCGACTCGGTGCCGGACGACACCAGCAGGCGCACCGGTGAATTGGGGCAAACCTGGGGCAGTTGTCCTTCATCGAGCGGCTCGGTCTCGAGCAGGTCCTGCAGGCTCAGCCAGCCGTCCCGGGTGGCCCCTTCGACGATCAATATCCGCAATGACAACAGGGTCGGACGCAGTGCTTCGACGACCTGGCAGAGATCGATCCCGGCGTACTCGGCCGGAACGATGACCGCGCGCGCGTCGCAGCGTCGGACCAGTGCCTGGATGTCCAGGCTGCCGCGCCCCGGCGGAAACGGTGCAACCACCGCGCCCAGCGCGGCGGCGGCGAGGTCGATGGCACAGCAACGCCAGCTATTGGTGAGCTGGTAGGCCACCACATCACCGGGCATGATCCCGGCTGCCCGCAAACCGGCGGCCATACGCAAGGCATAATCATGCAGCTGGCCATAACTCAGGGAGCCTTCGGGAGAGAGCACGGCGGCTTTTTCCGGCTCGCGCTGAGCGTGCTCGCGAAACAATTGATAGACCGAGCGGTTGGGGTAGGTCCCGTCACGTTCCCAGACACTGCGAACCTCAACGGGGACCAGATCAATGATGCCTGCGTTATTCATCGAAAACTCCAGTGGGCGTTGACCGAGGTATAGGCATTCAGGTTTAGGCACGGCTTCAATCGCCTGTCTTGGCTCAGTTGCGACAGGTCTTGTACGACCACACAGGCCGGTATCGCGGCGTCATCCAGCATGCGTTGCCAGGTCTCGGCCGATTGCGCCGATAAGGCTCTGCCCAACGATGCATCCAGCTCTTGGGGATCGGTGCGTGGGTCCAAAGCCAGGATCAGGCTCAGCTGTTCAAGCTGGGTCGGGGTCTGGCAATCGATCGCCAGCCAACCGGACAGGGTCGGGTACACCCCCTTGAGCAGGCTGTCGTGATTCGCCTGTGGGGTCTGCAGTGCGGGGGCACAGAGCAACGTGGCCGCACCGAGCAAGGAACTGTCGACCCGTACCGATTGGCCGCTGAGGGCGCGGTGAACCAGGGCAGCGGTCACGCCTTGGGCAGCGACCGCACCGCCCAGAACATCCAGCACCGTGAACAGCGAACCGCCCGGCGTACCCGAGGCCTGGCCGATCTGCTCGCCGACGCCGGACCACGCCTGAACCACAAAATCAGTGCCCGGCAACGGTTCGCCCGGACGGTCGTGCCCCCAGCCACCGGCATAGGCATACACCAGGCCCGGGTTGATCCGTGCCAGGTCGGCGCGGTCCAGCGCCAGTTCGGCGGCCTTGCCCGGCGCCCAGTTGTGCAGAAACACGTCGGCATGCCGCACCCGTTCGTAGAGTTCGGCGCGACCGGCAGCGGATTTGATATCCAGTTCGCGCACCTGCTTGAGGCGATTGAGCGCATCAAAACGCACCGATACGCCGTCGGCGCAGGGCGGCATGGCCCGTAACGGATCGCCGCCGGGCAATTCGATACGCAGCACCTCGGCGCCCAGCATCGCCAGCAAGTGACCGGCCAATGGCCCCTGGATCCGGCGACAGGACTCAATCACCGTCAGGCCGCTCAACGGCAATTCACCCGGCGTCAGCGCAGGCAATGCCCGACCATCGGCAGCGCCGCGTTCGAAGGCCCAAGGGCCTTGAATCAATTGCCGTGGCAGGTCTGCGTCGGCACGCCGCTCGGCGAGGCTGCGCAGCGGACAAACCGCCATGCCGCTCAAGGCGCACAAGGCACGGATGCGGTCCATGGACAGCCGCGCCAGGGCCTGGCGAAACACCGTCGGCATCGGCGCCACCGCCTTGGCATAGCGCAACAGGAATGCCTTCCAGCCCTGCCCGGCCTGTTCGGCATCGACCCCCACCGCCGCCCAGAAACGGCGCCAGGGCTCGGCGTCAAGGGTCTCCAGTTCGAACACCACGCCGTCGGCGGATACGAAGGGAGGCCGATTCTTCGAACAGGTCGCCCCGGGAAGCAGCCGTTCCGCCTCATCAGCGGCCGTGGCACCGGCCAGGTATTGACCGATGGCCAGCACCCCGGCGGCGCCCACGGAGCTGCTGACGTGCTCGAAACGACCGCCGCGCAGCTGACCGAGGGCGGCGGCCAGCGCGCCTTGAAGGGCCAGGCTGGCACTCAGGGTCGAGACATAATCGAGGCCCAGCCCCTGGGCCTTGCCACTGGCCCGGCCATGCACCGACATCACCCCGCAGGCCGCCTGCACGGTATGTTCCGTGATGCCGTGGGCGCTGCCGTCAGGCCAGCCGTGAACCCTCCCGTCGATGGGCGAAAGGTCTGGATGATGAAAGGAAAAACCCAGCCCGCAGGCCTTTGGGTCACCTTGGAACTCACGATGCTCCAGGCCCAGCGCCGTCGCCTGGTAGCGCAGTGACGCGGCCAGCGCGGCAAAGCCGGCGGGCACCGATTCGACACAGCCGCGCAGGCTGCAACCTTGTAGAAGACGCGACATAAGACCTATACCAGCAGGTTTCCATACCGCCACACGCGGGCCTTTAGTGAGGTACCGCGCGCAGCCCCAGGTCAACGTCGGCCCTCAGCCTCCGGCAACCGCAGGGAGAATGGTGAGGCTGTCACCGGCCTTGAGCGCGGTGCCGAGGTTGTCGGCAAAACGGATGTCATCATCGTTGACATAGATGTTCACGAAACGATGCACCTGACCGTCGCCTATCAGTCGCTCCTTGACGCCCGGATACTGTTTTTCCATGTATTCGATCACTTCAAGAACAGTCTGCCCTTGAACTTCGACGCGTTTCTGATCTTGGGTAAAAGTGCGCAACAAAGTGGGCACTGTGACAAATATCGACATGCAGAACTCCCTGAGCCTTTAATAAGCTCTTTGGCCATGAATATTATTTGAACCGCGCCACCGACAAGTTTCAGTCAACGACGCAAATACGCTCTTCAGTCACTTTGTTATTGATGATGCGATAACTTCGCACCCATTCATCAATATCCGGCAGAGTTGAAACAATGACGTAATGCAGCGAGGCATCACCGGCATAACGCACGTCTTCGGCGCTCGGATAAGCGACACTGGCGGTATGCGAGTGATAGATCACTCTGCACTCTTCGTCTCGTTCGTCCAGCGCTCGCCAAACCGCTAACTGTTGCCTGGGATCGAACGTGAAGAACGTTGGCGAACGGGCGGCGTTGTCCATCGGCACCAAGCGCTCGGCGGTACGAACGCCGGCCGGGGCGACGACAATGCCGCAGGTTTCCAACGGATGATCCCGTCGCGCCTGCTCCAGCATGGCTTCCAGCAGGCCGGCACGAATACTCAACATCCTCGGTCCTCCGTTCAGGCTCAGTAGGCCGGCAACGATGGTTCGACATCCCGGACCCAGGCCAACACCCCACCGTCGAGGTTGCGTACATTGCTGAAACCGCGCGCCTGAAGTTCAAGCAATACCGCCCTGGAACGTGCGCCGGTCTTGCAGTGCAGGACCAGGTTGGCGTGCTTGCCGAAACGGCTTTCGATCAGTTCCGCGGTCTTCGGCCCCTTGGGCATGTGTTGGGCGCCGGGTATCCGCACGATGTCCCATTCGGCGCGTTCACGTACATCGATCAGCAGCACTTGCTCGCCGCTTTGGCGCAACGCCTGCAGTTGCCGGGCGCTGATCGAGGGTATGTCCGAATCCTGCACACCGTGGGGCACGTTCAAGCCGCAGAAAGCCTGATAGTCGCTCAAGGCCGTGATGGGCTGACGGCCCGGGACTCGGCGCAGCGGCATCTGCCGGTAAGACATCTCCAGCGCGTCGTACACCATCAGACGCCCCAGCAAACTCTCGCCAATGCCGGTGATCAGCTTGATCGCTTCAGTGGCCATGATTGCACCGATGGACGCACATAAAATGCCCAGCACCCCGCCTTCGGAACACGAGGGCGCCAGTTCCGGCGGAGGCGGCTCGGGGTACAGGTCGCGGTAGTTGAGGCCGACACCGCCCGGAGCGTTTTCCCAGAACACCGAGGCCTGGCCTTCGAAACGGAAGATCGAGCCCCAAACGTAGGGTTTGTCGGCCAGCACACAGGCATCATTGACCAGGTAACGAGTGGCAAAATTGTCGGTACCATCGAGGATCAGGTCGTACTGGCTGAACAACTGCACGGCGCTTTCCGGTTCCAGCCGCTGTTCATGGCGCTCGACGTTTACATAAGGGTTCAACGCGTTGATGGTTTCGGCGGCGCTGTCGACCTTCAACTGGCCAACCGTGGCCACCCGGTGGATCACCTGGCGTTGCAGATTGGATTCGTCAACACGGTCGAAATCGATGATCCCCAGGGTGCCGATACCGGCCGCAGCCAGGTAAAGCAATGCCGGCGAACCGAGGCCTCCGGCACCGATAACCAATACTTTGCTGCTCTTTAAACGGCGCTGCCCTTCCAGGCCCACATCGGGAATCAACAAGTGTCGACTGTAGCGGGTTATTTCTTCGTTACTTAGACTCGAAACAGGAGCGACAAGCGGAGGAAGTTTCATGTTTAATACCTGTTGCTGAATGTAAGTAATTCTCAGGCAGACCCTTTGATTAATCAATTCGAAGGGCTTTGAATTTCATATGCACAAGGTCCGTTTTCGTATGCATTCAGGAGTTACCAATGCGCGATAACGGCCCTTCGATAGTCAGGATCAGTTGGAAATCCAACCCACAGACAAAAGCCCTCTTTCGAGGGCTTTCACAGGGCACTCGATCCGTCAGGCGAGGAAGGTCGACATGTCCTCGCATACGGCCCTGAAAGCGTCGACAAAATGCTGTGCTTCAAGGTCATTGAGTACCAGTGGCGGCTGGATGCGCATGACCCGGTTGTTGTTGGCCGTGACGAAGGTCAATACACCGTGGTCCTGGGATAACTTGCTGACGAAACGCAAAACGAACATCTCCTCGAAGTTTTTCTCCACCTCACAGATGGCCTCTTCGATATGCCGCTTGGCCTTGCCGGAAAGCATGCGATAGGTGCCTGCGGCGTTGCCTGGGATACGACTGGCGAACTCACGCACGAAAGCCTCGACGCCGCCTTTGAAGCTGTACTCGAACTCAATGGCAATCATCAACCCGACGCCGCGCACTTCACGTATGAACGGGTATGGACTCACCGCCTCCCGCAGGGCCTGCTTCAGTTGCCCACCCACCCGGGCGGCATTGCCGGCCAGATCCTGAGCGGTGATGACGTCGAGCGTTGCCAGCGCCGAAGCCGATGCGAAATTACCGCCGCCGAACGTCGAAGTGTGCAACGCAAACGTGTCGATGCTGCCATAGGCTCGATCCCATAACGCCGCGCTGGACAGCGTCGCGCCAATGGGCACGGCCCCGCCGGACAATGATTTGGACAGCACCAGGATATCCGGCACCACCGCCTCCCACTCACAGGCGAACAACTTGCCGGTGCGGCCCAGGCCGGTCTGGATTTCATCGACGATCAACAGGCAATCGTAGGCACTGCAGAGCGCGCGAACCTGCTTCAGATAACCCTCCGGCGGCACGATCACCCCGCCCTCGCCTTGAATCGGTTCGAGGATAAAGGCGCCGACATCGCCCTGGAGCAAGGCACTTTCCAGCGCGGTCGGATCGCCGAAGGGGATCGAGTCGCAGCGTGCCAGCAAAGGCTTGAAGGGATCGCGGTGTTTGTCCCGGCCCGTGACCGACAAGGCCCCTAGCGTCTTGCCGTGGTAGCCGTTGTCGCAATACAGGATGCGGGGGCGCTGCATGGCCGCCATCGCCAGCTTCAATGCCGCCTCGATCGCCTCGGTGCCCGAGTTGCTGAAGAACACCCGTTCCAGATTGCCGGGCGCCAGCTCGCTCAGGCGCTGGGCCAGCAGGCTGGTCTGCAAGGGCACCGACACGTACTGGACGAACGTCGGGTATTGCTGTTGCAGATACGCCTGTAACGCCTGATTGATGAGCGGATGATTGTGCCCGGTATTGAGGCAGCCGTAGCCGGCGACAAAATCCAGGTAACGGCCGCCGTCCAGGTCCGTCAACCAGCAACCACTGCCGTGGTTGAACACTCGCTCGATGTGGTTGAACCGGTAGAACTCACGCAGCACCGGGTTGATGTGCTGGTCGAAGCAACGCAAGGCTTCGGCACGCAGGGCTGTCGGCTGGTCGGTTTGCTGTTCGACGGGCGCGATGTGCTTCGCCGTCCGATGGAAACGCCGCAGCGCCTGGAAATCCGGCTCGTCCAGGCGTTCGCCATACGACGCCATGGGCGACGGTGAGAAACCGTGCAATTGGGCGATGCGGCCAATTTCCAGTACTCGCTCCTCGGGCAGTTCGCGGCCGATGGAAAACGCCTCGGCACGCCCCTCCAATGCCAGCACCAGGGTTTCCGCCAGGCAGCCATTCATGAATTTCTTTGGGGTCAGCCCCAGGGTTTCGGTGCCGAAGCGTACCTGCGTGCTGGCCGACACCAGGCCACCGTCAATGATCAGGATGTCCTGGCGGTCTTGGCGAAACGGCTGGACATCGCGAGGCAGCGCGGCGTCCACCACCACCGCCCCCGGCATCAACCGGTAAGGATCGATCACCCCACCGCTGGACGTCGCCGCCACATAAAAACGCACCGAGTCGTAGCAACTGTCAATATCCGCCGTCAGCAGCACCTGTCCATGGAATTGTGCCGGCAGCCAGGACAGGCTTTCACGGCCCTGCTCGGCGCTGCCCCGGTGCACCAGGCGCAGGCGGCAGCCGTCGCGGGCCAGGAGTTTGGCGATGACCAAGGCAATCGAGCCAGGATAGCCGACCACCGCCACTTCAGTGTCGGCCGGTGTCACCTCAAGTCGGGCCATGGCCTCCAGCACATTCTGGTAAGCGGCGTAGGCGGTCAGCGAATTCCCGGTGGTCACCGGTACGCCGCTGCGCTCCAGTGTCTGCAGCCCCCGGTTGCCGACAATCGCGGTGAATCCACCCAGTCCCACCAGTTGCGCGCCCTCCTGCTGCAGGCTGTGAACGCCTTCAAGGACCCGGGCGGCAATGGTTCGTGGCTGGCTGAGCATTTGCTCGGCGGTCAGCGGCAGATAATGCAAGATGCCTTCGCACACCGCGCCACTGGCGCTGACGATGCGCCCGAAGTCCGCGAACGGCACCAGATTACGTGACTGCCACAACTGCGCTTGATAGCCGCGATCCTGTTCAATCAGCGTGCGATCCAACAAGTCGATGATTTTCACCTGGCGCTGCAGGGCAATGGAGGTCGGGTGGGCGATGAAGCCGAATTTCATGGGAGTATGTCCTTGGCAAGGGTTCATTGACGGTTCCAGGCGGTTTCGGAGACCAGGCTCAAACCGTCGCCCTCCGAGTTATGGGCCAGCAATACGTCGAAGATGTTCAGTCGTCCGGGTTGCGTCAGGGCCTGGCGCAAAGCGGCTTCGTCGAACGAGACCAGGCGCTCTCGGTGTACGCTGATGGCCCCGATCCGTTCCAGCGGTGCGCTCATTGCCCCGACGCCGGTGACGGCGACTTGCTGGGCGCCGTTGTGCGCATAGCGTTTGTCGAGATACGTCTGGATCAGCGACAGCATGCCGTTGGTCAGGTAGAACAGAGTGACATTGCGCAGGCCCGCCGACGGCGCGTGGGCCAGTCCTTCAGCGAGGCGCGCTTCGATATCCGGCACCAGGGCGCGGGCGCCATCGCCGACGAAGGCCAGGACATTGCCCTCGCTGGTCATGGCGATATAGGGCAAGGCCATCAGCGCATCCCCCATCAACGCCCGCCCATACCACCCGGAAAACCCCGGGTCGGTGCGAGGCACGTTACGCACCGCCGAAATACCGCAACGGCCGACATCGTAGACACCGGTGTAGCGATAATCCTGGCGCTCGATCAGCTCGCGCACCAGGTGACCGAGCCGATGGAAAAAGTAGTTGGCGGTCATGGGCAGGGTCTCGATGTGATCCACCGCGACGGTTTCACTGCGTTGCGCCATTTCTCGCAGCTTGTCGCGCCGCAGCGCGAGCACCGGCGGCTCGACCTGCATCCCACGCTCGATATGGGAGAGGAATTCGTCCAGCGGTACATCCAGCGCCAGGTCGGTGAACGGTGAAAGATGCCGTGGTTCATGATTGACCTGTACCACCCGCAACTGACGCTTGAGCTTGCCTTCGGAAAACGGCGTGGCCGCCTGGTCGACCTTGCTTTTGAGAAAGAACACGCAGTGGTCCCGGGCACCGTTCAACTCGTGTTCGCAATGCATGAACTGGTACACCCGCCGACTGAACCCATAGAGGGACAACGGCCCAAGGTACTCCGGCACTGCCCGCCCCTCGTAGTAAGGACCGACACTGCCGGGTTGGGTAATGCTGTCCGCCAGCCCGATGGCACCCCGTTCGGCCAGGGCATGTATCCGCCGACGTTGCTCGGCGTTGAGCTTGCCGCATTGCCATAACACGTGCACCGGCTCGTGATTGATCAGATGCAGCGCCTGGTCCAGCGCCTTGGCCTGACGTGTGTCGGGGCGCCAGGCTGGCGTGGAAATGATGTCGGGCAGGCGTACCTCCAGCGGCACCTGGGGCCGGGATTCGAGCACCCCCTGGGTCGCCAGGATGAATACCGGCTCGGGCCGCTCGGCGAGCATGGCGAAGGCCTCTTCCAAGCGCGGGCCGATCTCTTCGACCTTTCGGATGAACACTTGGCGCAACCCCCGGGCCTCGATCACCCGACAGCCGTTATTGTCCAGGTCATGGGTGCCCTGGAAGGCAAACCAGACGTTCTCCGGGCTGTCGGCACACACGATCAGCCCCGGGGCACCGAGACGCTTGAGGTTGGCCAGGGTGCCGCGAAACTCATCGATCATGCCTGAAGTCACGGTAATCACGTAGGCGCGGCCAAACAGTTGCCAACCGGCCATGGCGCTGACCGCCAGGCTGTGCTCGTTGCAGCCGCTCAGGCAACGCACGCCGGTGCCGGCGAGGTTTTGCTGCATCGACTGGATCAGCCCCGCCACCATCGACCCGGTGTAGGCATGAAAGTCCCATCGTTGCTGCCAACGGCTGCACATGAAGCGGGTGATTTCCGTCGCCAGACTCACCGACAGCAACGGACCGCTGATGGAACGTGCGAGCAAACGGTTGAAGTGAGCGTGTTCCAAGTGATCGAGGATGATGCGCAGCAAGTCCGCCCGGCGCGCCGCCCGGTCCTGCCCTGCCACTCGCAGATGACGGTTACCGCCGACCCGGTTCATCCATCCGGGCAGCGCCGGCAACGCGCAATACAGCAGCGCCGAATGGGGTGATAGACGTGAACCGGGCGCGGCGGCGATCAATTCGTCAAAAGGGTCTTCGTCCCCGGCCTCGGTTTGCTGACAAAGATCGAGTATGAACAACTCGTTGGACAACGCGGGGGGCTGCCGTTGCAGGCTTTGTCGGGCAGCCTGGGGCGAGTCGAAAGTCAGCACCCACAAATCGGGCAGTGCCGCCGCGGCACATGGGCTGCCCTGTAGATACTGCTGGGCCTGGACCATCAGAGTCTCCAGCACAGCTTCACCGTGGGGCCTGACGCCCAAGGCGCGATGCATCGATTCATTGCCCCTGATGGAGAGCGGCCAGTCGGGATTATTGGCCGGAGGCTGCAAGCAGGCCTGCAAATACTCGACGACAAACGCCACATCCTCGATCAGAGGCTGCGCCTGGGTAATCAAACAGATGCCTAAGGTTGCCTTCATGGACTCCATTCCTATTGGATCGAACTGATTTGAGGGGAGCTGTTGCTTTGAGGGGGAGTTGATGCAGTTGCCGTTGGCTCGGTCAGTCTGCCCAACGAACCACCGGCATACGCCGTGGCCTGGGCAATCGAACTTCGCGCAGCCACCGCCAGGACACACACGCCGAGCATCGCCAGGCACAGCCCGGCAAGCATGGCCGCCGGGCCACTGCGATCGAGCAACGCGCCGGCGCCGATCGGCACCAGGAGACGGGTGAGTACAAACAGGCTGGCCTGGAGACCGTAGTCGTGGGCCTGTTGGAGGCGTCGGGAGAAAAACATCATCAAGCCGAACATCAGGCTCGACACCGCGCCCATGGCCGTGGCCAATAGAAAAGCCGCCGTCACCAGCCATGGCGTCGAGGCCTGGAGCCAGACAGCGCTCGTCAACACCAGCAGCGCCGACAAGGCACCGATCATGAACCATGGCGTCACCCTTGCGGGCCCCAGGTGTTGCACCAGCCTTGCGCCCAGTACGCTCGCCAGGGCACCGACCACTCCGCCGCCGACCCCGGCAATCCAGGCCACCTCTTGCATGGGCATTCCCTGGTCCAGCAATAGCGGCTTGAGGTAAAGCCACGCGGCGCCCAGGAACGGAAAACCGCTGAGCAACAACCCGATCCAGAGAGGTGCGCCGGGCTGCCCGAAAAACCCCGACCAATCGACCGATGACCGCCGGGGTGCTTGAAGACCGTCGTCGTTGACCTCTCCCTCATGCAGTAACCCGAGGAAGACCAGCGCCACCAACAGCCCGGCGGCCATCAACAGAAACGGCGCCTGCCAGCCCCAGCGCGCCTGGACCAATAACATGACGCCGGCGCCCACGATGGCGGCGAGAAACAGCGCGGCCGAACGAATCCCCCCGGCGCGTGATCGCTGTGCCTGTGGCAACAATTTGATGGCCAGGGCATTGACCGGGATATCGGCCCAGGTCGCCAGTACACCGGCGGCGAAAGCCAGGCCGAAGAGGAACAGGCGATTGGCGGTGATCGCCTGCTGGCTAACCAGCACCAGCAGCAGCGTCAGCAGCAGGCACAGCACCAGCGCCCAAAGACGGTAGTGCCCTTGGACTGACCGATAACGCTGCACGGGCAACGCCAACAGGAACTTGAACACCGCCGGCAACCCCGTCAGCTGGAACAGCCCGATGTCGGTGCCGGACCAGCCGTGTTCACGCATGATCAGCGGAAGGCCCAGCAGCAGGTAGATGCCGGGGACCGCGAGGACGAAGTGGAGCCAGCCGAACAACCACTGAAGACGCCACATATGGATGCTGTCTTCGCCTTTCATGAACGGCTCCGACGCGCCACTTGCACCGCGACCGGCGCGACCGCAAAGGCCACCTCGGGGTAAGGGTCGATATCGACGAACCCGGCGCGCGTCAATGCCTCGCTCAGGCCGCCAGAATGGGTAACCTGCCGCCCGAGCATTTGCATCGACAGGTAATAAGGCATGACTCGCCGGGCCAGGTCGGGATCAGACGGGACCTCGGCATGGGCACTGACCAACACGCCGCCAGGGCGCAATGCGGCGTGGATTTTCGCCAGGCTCGCTGCCAGGTCAGGGACAAAATGCAGCACCGAGGAACACCAGATCAGGTCATACCCTTCACCGATGCAATCGCTCGCCAGATCCCCACCACGTACCGCCAGACGCTGCTGGAGACCGGCCTTGCTGATATTTTCCGCCGCCACGCTGACCGTCTGGGGGAAATCGAACACCTCGCCGCTCAACAGCGGGTTGTCCCGGGCCAGGGCAATCGCCACCAATCCTGGCCCTCCTCCCAGGTCCAGGAATCGGCGGGCATGGGCGAACTCGGGGATCCGGGCCATCAAGCGCAACGCCACCTCCACCGTGACGGCCCTTTGCTCCTGGGCCAGTTGCAGACGCGCCGCGGCCGTCCAGTTCTCGATGGTGGTCGCCACGTTCGGCGCCTGCCCACTGGGCTGACCCGCCCGTACCTGATCGCCCAACTGTCCACCGAAATGTCGAAGCCCGCGCAGACGGAACGTCCATGCATCGCCGCAATAGTCCGGCGCCTCGGCGCGCAAGTAGTCGTGGGCCACCGCGGCGTTGTGGTAACGCGGCGGTTGTTGTTGATCACGCACCAGCAACTCCATACTCCACAACGCTTCCAACCAGTAACCGGTGTTAACGGGGTCGAGTTGCAGTTGTCGGGCAATGGTCTGCGCCGTCACGGGCACTTGCAGCAGGTTGAACAGCTTCCATTCCAGGGCAATGCGCAGGACATCGGCACGCACGCCGGCCAGGGTCAGGTCCCAGTAGGGTTGCAGGGGGTGGGGTGTTGCCAGGTCGATTCCGTTCATCATTCGCAGCTCACAGTTCATAACTCATACGCAGGCCGATTTCCCTCGGCGGGCTGTAGACACGGGCGGTGCCGTTCAAATAGCCGACAGCGTCGTAACGCTTGTCAGCGGCGTTCTTTACATAGGCACTGATGCCGTACTGGCCAATGTCGTAACCGGCATTGAGGTTGATCAGGCCGTAGCCGCCCCGTTTGTACTGGTTGGCCGAGTCCAGGTAGGTCTCGCCGACCCCATCCACACCGCCCTGGGCCCACCAACCGTTGGAGGCGTCGTAGCGCAGGCTCAGATGACCGGTGAAGTCGGGGGCATAGGGATTGCGATTGCCCTGGTAATCGCTGTTGCCTTCACTGAAGCGCTCGAAACGGGTCCGGTTCAGGCCCACGGAACCGACCAGCGTCCAGTGGTCGGCCAGCTGGTATTCGGCTTCCAGCTCCAACCCCGTGGAGCGGGCCGACGCCGCGTTGGTGATGTACACCAGGCCCGGCTGGACCAACTGCTGCACCTGCATGTCTCGCACGTCCATCCAATACAGGGCGGCCGAATAACGCAGGCGCTGGTCGTCCAGCCAGCCTTTGGCGCCGACTTCATACGTCTTGGCCTTTTCCGGGTCGTAGCCGGGGTAATCGGCGGCACTGGCGAAGGCGTTGAAACCTCCTGCGCGGAAACCTTCGGCATAGCTGGCGTACAGGTAGGCATCCGGTTGCCACTCGTACTGCAACGACACCTTCGGAGTGAAACGTTGCCACTGCTGGCTCTGACGACTGCCGCCCTGAGGATCGATGTGCACCTTGTCCTGTTCGGCACGGGCACCGAGAGTCAGGGTCCAGCGTTCGGCCAGGGGCATCAGCCATTGACCAAACAGCGCCGTGGTATTACCCCCCAATTGCACGTCCGTGCGGGACAGGCCAACGGGCAGTTTCTGTTCGTAGGAAAGGTCATGGTCGTCGCGATCGGCATAGACGCCGAGCAGCCACTGGCTCTGGCGCCATTGGCCTTCCAGGCGAAATTCTTGGGACATGGTGTTGAAGTGGTAATCGCGACCAACATGAAACAGGTCGGCAGGCTGGAAATCGGTGTCTTGACGCACCCGGTCATAGAAGTCGTTGCGGGCTGTGATCGAACGCAGCTTCAAGCCGGAGTCGAACTCATGCAGCACGTCCACGGACAGGCTGCGACCGCTGGAATGGTTCCAGCTCGAGGTACCGGAGCGCACCTGGCGACGGGATGAATCCGCCGGCCCCCACTGGGACCCACCATCGCGATAATCCTGGCGGCTGTAGCGCAGGTTGACGTCAGTGGCCAGCGTGGGTGTCCAGCGCAACACCATGCGGGCACTGTGACGTTCGCGATCATCGGCCTGCCCGCCGCGCCAATCGTCGTCAATGTAGCCGTCCTGCTCCCGCCACTGTCCGGAAACCCCGGCGAACAGCGTCTGCGGGACCAGCGCAGTACTGGCATCAACGCCCAGGATCCGACTGTCGCGACTGCCGCCACCGGCTTCGACCCGAGCGTATGGCCGGGCATCGGGCTGGCGAGTGTGGATGCTCAGCACGCCGGCTTCGGCGTTGCGGCCATACAGGGTCGACTGCGGTCCCCGCAGGATCTCGATACGTTCCACGCCCAGCAAGTCATGATCGAACCCCTGCCCCATCAGGGTCGGCACACCGTCGACCAACATCAGCATCGAGGAAGAAAACGCCGTCGGGCTGGCGGTCAGGCCGCGCACCACCGGCAGGTTGGTGCCCGACTGGCCAAATGGCTGGAAGGTGAAGCCGGGCGTGGCTCGCGCCAGGTCTTGCAGGTCATGGATCGCGCCCTTGCGCAAGTCCTCGCCCGTCAATACCGACAGGCTGGCGGGTACCGCCTCCTGCGGTTGTTCGATCTTGTTCGCCGTCACGGTGATCGGCGCCAATTCGGTCTGGGCCGCCACCTTCATGGCCACGCCCAGACAACAAGCGACGCTCCACGTGTAAGCGCTGGCTTTCAATACAGACTTGACCATCGCACTCCCCATCAATGAATCCGCGACTGCCTCGTTCTGGCGATGGCAGTTGAGATACAAACATGGTATTGATTAATGCGAATAGTTATCATGTAGTTCATATGGAATCCGGATCAATCCATATGCAAGCCAGAGTCAACCAAGGAGGACCCTAAAAGTGGCGGCCCTACAGAAGATTTCCCAGTCGTATCGAGTGGCGCCAACGCATTCGCGGCTGATCAGCAGCGATGCCTGTGGCTGGACACGCCAGCAACTGCCGGGGGAACTGGGCGAGTGCTACTCAGAGCGCTATTTGGTCGACAATGACCTGATGGTGGTTCGTTCGCGTTATCGCCCCACGCGTCACCTGATCGAGGAAACCGCCAGCCCTCACAATCGTCACATGCTGGTCATCACGTTCGGCATGCAAGGCGATTCCGGCTACAAGGGGGCCGACGGTTCGACGGTGTCATTCCGTGCCGGCTATACCACCATCACCTCGTTCCAATTGAGCCTGGGCGAACGTTGCTACGAAGCCGGGACGACGGTGTCCCAGCTCCGGCTGCTGATCGGTGAAAGCATGCTCAACCGATACATCGGCGAGCAGCGCACCCGCCAGTTACTGGGCAACGGCAATGTGCGCCAATTGGCCTTCCAGAAGACCTCGGCCACCAGCGCCAGCCACGCCACCGCCCTGGCGCGTTACCTCAACCAGGGTGCGACCGGCGCGCTGGACATGCACATCCACACCCTCAGTCTGCTGTCCGAACAACTGAAACTGATAAGCCCGCCCACCCCCTGCATCCAGAATCCGCAATTGAGCGCCAGCGATATCGAAAAACTCGACCGGGCGCGGGACATCATGCTCGAACAAATGGACCAGCCGTTGACCATTCCCTACCTGTGTGCTGCCGTCGGGCTCAATGAATTCAAGCTCAAGGAAGGCCTGCACCACCGCTTCAATTCCACGCCCCATCGCATGCTGCATGAGATGCGCATGCGCAAGGCCTATACCTTGCTGGAAAGCGGATGCCAGGTTGCGCAGGCGGCCTATCAGGTCGGCTACAAGTTTCCGAATAATTTCAGTGCGGCATTTACCCGGTTCTTCGGCAAATCGCCGAAAACGGTATTCGGCAAGCGTCGCTGACATTGCGCGGGCGCCTGGGTGATTCCGGGCGTCAAACCTGATCTGCCGTCTTGGAGTCGCCCAGACTCAAGGCTGAACCGATGGAAAAAAAATGCCCGGATCCAAGGTCCGGGCATTTTTATTGGCGCGATCAGAACGTCACGCTGGCACTCAGCCGTGCGGTACGCGGCTCCCCTACCGCGACCTGCAACTCGCTGCCGGTGGAGGACGGGTAGTATTGCTTGTCGAACAGGTTATCCACGTTCAACTGCAGCGAGGTCTTGTAGCCCAAGACCGGCGACTCCCAGCGCAGGAAGGCGTCGGCCACGGTGTAGCTGCTGAGCCAGAAACTGTTGTCGTTGTTGGCGGCGCGCTCACCGACGTAACGCGCACCGGCACCGGCGTGCCAGGCGCCGAATTCGGCTGGAATGTTCAGGTGGTGAGTGAGGTACAGGCTCGCGGTGTGTTTAGGAGCGTCGGGTAGGCGATGACCCTCGTCGTCCGGATCGTCGAGGATTTCAGTGTGGGTGTAGGCGTAAGTACCGATCAAGTCCCAACGGTCGGCCAGACGTCCGGTGATGTCGAGCTCTAGCCCCTGGGAACCGACCTTACCGGCGGCTTCGGCTATGGTGTTTTCACCTACAAGAGTACTGGTCACTACATTCTTTTTAACGATATCGAACAGAGCAAGATTGATGTTCAAGCCGGGTAGCGGATCGTACTTGGCGCCAATTTCGTAGCTACGGCCTTCCTCTGGATCGAAAGTATTACCGGCATCATCCACATCATCGTTCGGTTTGAACGAGCGACTGTAGTTACCATACAGCGACAGTTCTTCGGTAGCCTTATAGACCAGCCCCAGGAACGGAACAAAGGCATCGCCATTATCGTCGCGGACATTGACGCGTTTGATCATGCCTTGGTTGGCGTATTGATCGTAATGCTGGTAACGCCCTCCAAAGACCAGGATCCAGCGGTCATCCAGATGCCAGTTGTCCTTTAAGTACATCGAGCTGGAGGTCAGCTTGTTGCTCAAGTTACTTTGCGGCTCATTTACCCGGCTTGGCTCCCCTAGACCACCGTAAACCGGTGCCGCAGGGTCGAAGCCTGATTGATAAGCTCCGCGATAGGTTTTGCCACGAAATTGATCGGACACCTGATTATCGACACCAATCAACAGGTCATGACGCTGGCCAAACAGTTCCTGCTTACCCATGAAATCCCAACTGGCGTAGCGGGTTTCATCGTCATAGTGCGCGCCGTTGGCGGCACGCTGGAAAACTCCGTTCGACAGCCGCGGCTGCGCAATCGAAAGACTGTACCGGTCATTGTTCCACCCGTAGGTCACACGAGTTTTCCACGCTTCACTTAATTCATACTCGAACCGGGCGGTGGCCGTCTCACGAATTCCCACACTCTTGGCCCACGGCTCATCGAGGCGCTTGTCGTAGTCAATGTCAGCTGGATGCCCATCAATGAATATCGTCCCACGATCAAACGGATTGGAATATTCGTTGTACTCATAACTCAAATTCAACGAAGCCCGCTCCCCCGTCCAAGCCAGCGAAGGCGCGACCAACGTGCTCTCGTTGACCCCATAGTTGCGCCAGTAGTCCTCATGCCCACGTTCGGCGATCAAGCGATAGGCCAGGCCGGTGTCCCCCAATGGCCCGGTCGTGTCCAAGGCCATGGTGCCGCCGCCTTCGCTGTAGGCCGAGCCGCTTAACGTGGTGCTTTGTGTGTATTCCGGTTTCTTGCTAATGACGTTGACCAGGCCGCCGGGCTCCAACGCGCCGTACAGCATCGAGGCCGGGCCCTTGAGCACTTCGACCCGTTCGGTGGTGGCGCTGAAGTTGCGTCCCAGGTTCGAGCGCACGCCATCGCGCAGGATCGAGCCGTCGTCGTTGGTGCCAAAACCGCGCTTGACCAGCGAATCCCGCGAGCCGCCCAGGGTGTTGCCCTGGCTGACACCGCTGACGAATTTCATCGCATCGTTCAGCGAGCGCACCTGATAGTCATCCAGGGTCTGCTGGGTGACGACATTGATGGACTGCGCCTCTTCCTTGATCGGTACATCGCTCTTGCTCGCCGTGCTGGCTTGCGATGCCGTGTAACCCTCGTCCTGAGTGATGCGAGTGCCCTCGATATCCGTGGTGGGCAGCTCAAGGGAATCCTGCGCCCACAAGGGGCTGGCGATGAGGCAGCAGGACAGCGTGGGCAGCACACGCTTGAAGAATGCGCTGCGGTTAGCGAGAGGGATGGAACGCTTCAAGAAAGGGCACTCATGGGAGGGACGTTAATGAGAGCGAATATACTTTGAGAATAATTCCCAGTAAATCTTTTCATCAAGCCCATCGCCTACCCAACCCTTTGAAACGGGCCGATTTTTGCAAAGTGATATCAAATAGCCCATCCCTGCCTAAAGCTTTGACGCTTTCGGTCGAATGTATTCCATTAAAAGATTTTTCCGCCCAGGAGCGACGGCATGCAGACGTTAAAGGACTTGTACGAGTCTATCGAAATGCGTTTTTTCGATACCCTCACTAAAAAGCTGTCGAGCCTTTTTCTACTGGTCGTGGTCAGCGGGTTGCTGTATTGGGTCGCCCTCAGCGCCCGTGCGGACATCGTGCTGCAGTTGCGCAACGCCCAATTGGATGCTGCCTTGTTGGGACAGATCGAGGGGCGACTCGACAGCCTGACCCACGCGCTGCTGTTCGGTACGTTACTGACAGCGGGCATGATCAGCTTCATGGTCTGGTACTTCCGCCATCTCATCGTGCGCCCGGTCACCGCCATGACCAAGGCTCTTGAGGAAATCGCCAACGGCGAAGGCGACCTGTCCAAGGACTTGCCCCTGGTGACCCACGACGAAATCCGCGTACTGGCAGGCACGTGCAACCGTTTCCTGGCCAAGCAGCGGGAAATCATCAGCAATGTCCAGGCACTGACCGTGCACATCGCCGTTGAATCGGCGCGTTCGCTCAAGAACATCAGCGATTCCAGCGACAGCGCTACCCACCAGGCGCGCTTCGCCAAGGAAGTGATGGACCAGAGCAACAGTGCCGTGGGCCGGATAGAGGAAGTCTCGCGCCAGACCCAGGGCATCTCCAGCACCACCGCCCAGAACCTGAGCATGGCCCGCGATTCCTACGCCGAGTTGCTGGAAGTGACCGGCAACATCAGCGAAATTTCCAGCAGCCTCGGCGAATTCGCCACACTGGTGAGCGCCTTGAACCAGCGCTCCTCCAGCATCAAGTCCATTGTCGGGTTGATCCAGCAGATCTCCGCCCAGACCAACCTTTTGGCGCTCAACGCCGCCATCGAAGCGGCCCGGGCCGGCGAAAGTGGCCGAGGCTTCGCCGTGGTGGCCGACGAGGTGCGGACGCTGGCGCAGAATGTCAGTCGGGCGACGGACGATATTTCCCGCAATATCGACGCCATGCTCGAGGAAGTCAGCTCCACCCACGAGCAGACCACCCAGATCAGCCACAGCGCCCGGGAAACCCAGAAAGTCGTGGAGCGCGCTTCCGGCCATTTCGAAAGCATGATCGGCGACTTCGAATCCACCAACGGCAAGCTGGCCGACATCGCCGAGCATATCCAGCAGTTCGCCGATGCCAACACCGGTATCAACGAGCGGGTCACCCAGATCCACGCCGACAGCCAGTCGATCGATCAGCGCATGCAGCATTCGGCAACGGCCACCCGTGATCTATCGGGCGTCGCCGAACGGGTGCAGGCGCTGTTGGGTCGGTTCGTGCTTGGCCATGGCAAGCTCGACGCGGCCATTACCCGAGCCAGCGAGTGCCGCGACACCCTCCAGGTCCGGTTGCAGGCATTGCTGGATGAAGGGCTCGATTTGTTTGACCAGAATTACCAGTTGATCCCGGGCACCGACCCCAAACAGTACGTGACCCGCTACACCGAGCGCTTTGCCCAGGTCTGCCAGGAAGCGTGCGACACCCTCACCCGCAGCACGCCGGGCGGCAAGGTTTCGTTCATCGTCGATACCAAGGGTTACTGTCCGGTAAACAACAGCTGGGTCTCGAAACCACCCACCGGCGACCGCACCGTGGACTTGCCGGTATGTCGCAACAAACGGATCTTCAACGACCCCATCGGCCTGCGCGCGGCGGGCAACGTCCAGCGCTTCCTGCTCCAGACCTACCTGCGCGATACCGGGGAAATCATGACCGAGATCGACGTACCGTTCTTCTTGAGCGGCCGTCACTGGGGCAACTTGCGTGTGGGCTTCGATGCGGCGGTGTTGTTGGCGGAGTGATCTGCCAACTCAACAGCTGCACTGACTGATCCATCGCCATCGCGAGCAGGCTCGCTCCCACAGGGGGCCAGTCGTGTACGCGATTTTGGGGACACCAAAAAACCAATGTGGGAGCGAGCCTCTGTGGGAGCAA
>NZ_JAIWKS010000019.1 GCF_021271205.1 Pseudomonas uvaldensis | reverse complement strand
ATGCGCTGCGCAGTTGTTCGGCACTGGCCGGCTCGCCGCAGAGATAGGCCACCAGGCGCTTGCTGTCGGGCTGGCCGGGGCTGTCCTCGCGGGCGATGACCACCACCTCACGGACGCCTGGGCACAACGCCAGGGCCGCTTCGACTTCACCGATTTCGATGCGCAGGCCGCGGATCTTCACCTGAAAGTCATTGCGGCCCAGGTATTCCAGCGCGCCATTGGCCAGCCAGCGGCCCAGGTCGCCGGTCTTGTACAGGCGTGCATTCGGGTCACTGCTGAACGGGTCGGCGATGAAGCGTTCGGCGCTCAGTTCCGGCTGGTTCAGGTAGCCTCGGGCCACGCCGATGCCGCCGATGTGGATTTCCCCGGCGATGCCCAGTGGTTGGGGTTCGCCACGGGCATCGAGCACGTGCATCCGAATGTTGGCGATCGGCTTGCCGATGGGCACGCTTTCACCGGGATCGCTGGGGCGGCAGTGCCAGGCGGTCACGTCGATGGCCGCCTCGGTCGGCCCGTACAGGTTATGTAATTCGACACCGGCCAGTTGACCTTCGAAGCGACGTTGCAGGCTGCGAGGCAGGGCTTCGCCGCTGCACAGCACCCGGCGCAACGCGGGGAAGTCCTGGCTGTCGCGGTGTTCCAGAAACAGGTCGAGCATCGATGGCACGAAATGCATCATCGTAATGCTTGCCTCGCGCATCACGTGCGCCAGGTAATCCGGTTCCTGGTGGCCGCCGGGACGCGCCATGACCAGTTCGGCACCGGCCAGCAGCGGCAGGAAAAACTCCCAGACCGATACATCGAAACCGAACGGGGTTTTCTGCAGGACCCGGTCGCTGGTGTCGACGCCATACTCGTCCCGCGCCCAGAGCAGGCGATTGACCACGCCCAGGTGCTCGTTCATCACCCCTTTGGGCAGGCCGGTGGAACCGGACGTGTAGAGCACATAGGCCAAGTGTTTCGGCGTCAGGCCAAGGACTTGCGGGTCCGGGTTGTGTTCGGGTTGAGCGATACGCTCGTCATCGTCGAGCGCCAGTACCGGCACGTTCATCGATGGCAGGTGTTCGCGCAGCGCCTGGCTGCTCAGCACGGCGCGGGGCGCACTGTCGTCGAGCATGTAGGCCTGGCGAGCGCTCGGCAGGTCCGGGTCGATGGGCACGTAGGCGCCACCGGCCTTGAGGATGCCCAGCAGGGCAACCACCATGTCCGCCCCGCGCCTGAGGCACACGGCCACCCGGTCATCCGGCTTCACGCCGAGTTCGATCAGGCGATGGGCCAACTGGTTGGCCTGGCGGTTGAGCTGGCCGTAATTGAGCAACGGCCCGCCGTCGCCGCGCACCGCGCAGGCTTCCGGGCGCTGTTCGGCCTGCTGCTCGAACAGTTCATGGATCAGCACATTGCGGGGGTAGTCGCGGGTCGTGGCGTTGAAGTCGACTTGCAGGTGGCGCCGCTCGGCCTGGCTCATGAGCGGGAAGCGTCCCACCGGGGTGTCATGATGCTCCAGTACCGCTTCGAGCATCGAGACAATGCGATCTTGCAGGTACCGGGCTTCTTCCAGGCTGAAATAGGCGGTGTTGAAGTTGAAGTCCAGGTGCACGTCTTCGAAAGGATGGTAGTCACGCACGAAGATCGCCATGGGCGTCTGTTCGTAGCCGTTGTCCATGGTGATCACCGTGGACGAGGTGCCACCGAACTGATCGTCCCCGTCCAGGCTTTCGAACGACAGCGAAACATCGAAGAGCTGCCGGCGGCCGGTCTGTGCCAGGCGCAGCAAGCGATTGAGTTCGGCAATCGGGAACCGCTGGTGGCGGTAGCAGCGACGCAATTGACTACCGGCGGTGTTCATCAAGTCCAGCAGCGAAGCATCCGTGTCGACGGGCAGGCGAATCGGGCTGACCGAGGAAAACATCCCTGCGGTTTCCTTGGTGCGAGCGTTGGTGCGGTTGTGCACGGGCATGCCGATGACCATTTCATCGACGCCCACGGTGCGGCAGAAATAGGTGGCGACGACGCTGATCAGCACATGGGCCACCGACAGGCTGCGCTCGCTGGCGAACTGGGTCAGGGCGTTGTACAGCGCCCGGGGCAGCATCGCCTGGACCTGGGCACTGGGGGCCAGCTCATTGGCCTGGCCGGTTTTGAAGTCGGCCCGGCGTTGCAGCAGCGAAGGCGGCAGTTGTGCGTAGGTTTCCTGCCAGAACTCGCGATCACGCTCATAGCGGGACGATTGCAGATAGGCCCGGTCGTCCTCCAGGAACGAGAGATAGGAGTGACCTTCCGGCACTTCCTCGTGACCTGCCAGCAAGCCATTGTAGGCGGCTCCCACAGCGTGACCGATGAGTGCCACGCTGATGCCATCGGCCACCAGGTGATGGTAACGGTTCAGCCAGTAATGACGGTTCGGGCCGCAGCGCACCATGCGTGCTTCCCAGAGTTGACCGGTCAACGACTCGAACGGCTGGCGGAAGGCGTTGCGCAGGTACTCCATGGCCAGGCCAGCGTCGGCTTCGGCCTCGGTGAATTCCACCACCTCCAGCTTGACCTTGACTTCGGGCAAGACCCGTTGGCGACCCATGCCTCCCTCATGGCTGAAGCTCAGACGCAGTGCGTCGTGGTTGTTGGCAACCAGCTCGATGGCTTTCTCGAACAGCGGGATGTCGATCTCGCCCTTGATTTCCAGGGACATGCCGATGTTGTAGTAGGGCAGGTCCGGGTGCGCGATCTGGTCGAGCCAGATGCCCTGCTGGACAGAGGCCAGTTCGTGGGTGGCGCAGTCTTGCGTGGGCAACATTTGGGTCGACGAATCCATTTCGGAGCACCTGCAGGCAGAATCAATTGAGGTTTGTCTCCGTTCGAATGGCGGTGCATGGAGGCCTGGGCGACTGCCAATCGGCGGGATGCAAATAGTTGTGGGCAGGGACATCGGGGCGGGTGGACAGGGGCCTGGTGCGATGGCGTCGTCGCGGGGCGTGTCGTGGCCTTTCGATGGGTCGCATTGCCTTCCGACCGCGCCTGATATCCCTTCACAAGGTGGGAAAAAATTAGAGGATCCGTTGCGCGGTGTCTGTCATGGGAAGCAGGGACAACGGCGGGAAACCGGGCTTTGCGGCGCTTGGGCGTGGTCATGCGACTCTGTTATACCAACGACCCTGAGTGTGCTTGCGAGGGTCTGAAATGCCATTGATCGCCGAATCGGATCGCCCGGTATCCAAGTTCTGGAGCCTGTCCCGTTTTCCCAATCATCCCCATGCGGGCGCGGTCGAAGTGATCGATGCGCTGGTGATTTCCAAGGAGGATTTCACCCGCCGCTACGTCAATCGCAACCGCCCCTGCCTGATCAAGAATGCGGTGCGGCACTGGCCGGCGTTTCACAAGTGGAATCGCCTGGACTACCTCAAGGCTCACTCGCGCAACCAGGCGGTGGTGGTCCGTTCGCAAATCGTCTCCGAGGTCATTGGCTGGTCCAATCCAAAGGTCAAGGCCGAGCTGACCGAGTACGCCAATACGGTCTATCGGGAAATGCCGTTCCACGAATTTCTCGACAACCTGTGCGAAGGCGATGGGCCGCTGGTGGCCGACAGCTGTCGCTTCTCCGAGGGCTCGGCCATCGAGCCGATGAAAGAGGACGTGGGCGGCTTGCCGTTCATGCCGCAGTTGGGCAAGTCCCGGGCCTATCCGTCCCATCGCAGTTTCCTGTACCGCAACTCCTACACCGATTGGCACTTTCACGTGACCGACGAGACGTTCATGGCTCAGGTGGTGGGGGCCAAGGAGGTCTTGCTGCTGCCGCCGGACGAGACCAGTTGGCGGGCGCTGCGGCCGGTGATCGAAGAGGCGGGCTACCTGTATGACATCGACACCGGGCGGTTTCCCGGTACGCGCGATCTGCATGCCCTGCGCACGGTGGTGGAGCCGGGCGATGCGCTGTACATCCCGGTCTACTGGTGGCATGCGGTGCAGTCGATGGACGACGCGTTCGGCGCCACGGTCGCGGCGACGTTCCCGACGCCCCTGCACGTCAGTGGCGACATCAGCTCGCCCATCGCTCGGCGGGTGTTGCGCACCTATCTGTTCTCCCGATACGCGCCCCTGGTCTTCGGTGCGGTGGTGTATTCCCTCGCCTATCGGCTGATGAGCAAGCTGATCGGTGTCGCCACGCCGCGCGACGTGCGCACATGAGCCTGGTGGGTGGCCGTCGGGGATTCGATCTGGGGCGGGGGTTTTATT
This sequence comes from Pseudomonas uvaldensis, assembly GCF_021271205.1. Classification (GTDB taxonomy): domain Bacteria; phylum Pseudomonadota; class Gammaproteobacteria; order Pseudomonadales; family Pseudomonadaceae; genus Aquipseudomonas; species Aquipseudomonas uvaldensis. The sequence continues at coordinate 30,151 of NZ_JAIWKS010000019.1, read as the reverse complement.
TCCTCTGGTGCGGCGAGTCGTTGGCCGTAGTAGGCACGGCACTGATGGAGTTCGCGTTGGGTGTGTGGGTGTATACCCACACCGGCTCGGCGGTGGCGTTCGCCAACGTGGTGCTGGCGGCGACGTTGCCGGCGGTGTTGTTCCTGCCGCTGGCGGGAGGGCTGGCCGACCGGATCAGCCACCGGGTCATCATTGTCTGCTGCGACGTGAGCCTGGCCGTGTTGCTGCTGGGGGTCATGGCGTTGCTGTGGTACGAGCGCCTGGAGCCTTTGCATCTGTATGTCTTCAACTGCCTGGCCTCGATCGTCGGGGCCTTCCGCAAGCCGGCGTACCAGGCTGCCGTGAGCACGATCGTCGCTCCCGACAAATTCACCCGGGCCTCCGGCCTGGTCAGCATCAGCAAGAACGCCTCGGCCCTGGTGGCGCCGCTGCTGGCGGGGGCGATCATGGCGAAGGCGGGGCTGGTGACGATCCTGGCGGTGGACCTGCTGACGTTCTGCTCCGGCACGTTGCTGGTCATCAAGGCGTTCTCCCACGCGCGGGTGGCTTCGGTCCATCACGACAGCGCCGCCAAAGGCAGTGTGTTTGGAGGCGCCCTGGGCAATATCGCCGCAGCACTGAGGTTCTTCGCCGCCGAGCGGCTGATGGCCGGGCTGTTGGTGTACACCATGATGCGCGGCGCGGTGTTGGCCCTGGCGACCTTGATGATGACGCCATTGCTGCTGTCGACCTTGGGCAGCCAGACCCTGGGGATGGCCTATACCTGGGCCGCCCTGGGTGGCCTGGCCGGGGCGGGGTTGCTGATTTCCATGGGCAATCCCAGGCGATTGATGGCGCTGGTGGCGGGGGCCGATCTGCTCCTGGCCGGGTGCGTCATCGCCTTGGGCGTGGTCTCGCACGCTGTTGCCTACTGTGCTCTGGCTTTCATCGCGATCACCATGGCGAGCATCGCCGATGCCAGCGTGAACTCGCTGTGGATGCGTCGGATTCCCGCTGGCAGCCGCGCCAGTGTCTTTGCCTTGATCAGCATGTTGACCATCGCGGGTACCAGCCTGTCTGTCATCGTCGGTGGCTTCCTGGTTGACCATTGGTTCCAGCCGGCGCTGATGCCGGGTGGCCTGTATGCCGATTCGATCGGACGTTGGCTCGGCGTAGGGCCGGGGCGTGGCGTCGGCCTGCTATTCGTGGTAGCCGGCGCGTTGTTCGCGCTGCTGCCCTTGAGTGTCCTGCTCTACGGGCCGATGCGGCGCCTGGACGAATCGCCGACCCACGGGACCGTCGTCTCAGTGGCCGCCAACCCCCAGGTCGAGCCCCTGTAATGCCTGGCCTGGCGTGCTGTACCGGATTCCCGTGACAGACAGGCCAGGCCCGGTGGGTCAACCTTTGCAGACGCTTCTGCCGCCCGTTTCCGGACGGACAGGACGGTATCGCCACCTCATCGGAATCCACAACCCCCACCTAGAAAAGGAGCATCTATGCGCCCGTCGTTTTATGATTCCAGCCGTTTTCCGCACCTGAAGAACCTTGCCGATAACTGGGAGGTGATCCGTGAAGAATTCCTGGCCCTCGACGCACCGACCCTGACCATCAACCGCGTGGGCAAGTCGATCACCGAAATCGTCGATGAAGTCACCGCGCACATGGAGGCCGGCGGCGAATATGGCTGGCTCTGGGGCTGGGGGGATGACATGGACGTCATGCCGGAGTGGACTCAATATGGCCTGGTCGCCTATGACACGCCGATTCCCTACGCCCGCGCCGCCATGCCCGGGACCATCGATCTGTTGAGCAAGATCCCCGGGATCAAGCTCTGCGCCTTGCTGCGGATGGAGCCCAACGTCTTCCTCGGTACCCACTCCCATACCGGCACCTGGGAAGAAGGCCTGTTGCACATGCAACTGACCATCGATGCGCCGACCACCCAGAACTACGCCTATCTCAATGTCAATGGCAGCTTCAACCAGAGCACCAACGGCAACCTGGTGATCTTCGACGGCTCTCTCGACCACTTTGCCGTCAATGCTTCCCGGGCTCACCGTACCGTGCTTTATCTTGAGTTCTATCGCGAGAAGCACATGGCGGCATGAGGGCCCACCTGGTTGGGCGGGTGCAAGTCTGCTCGTGGAAGGTGGGTGTCAGCCGACGTCATCGCGAGCAGGCTTTCCGTTGAAATGGGAACGTCGTCCCTGCATTACCTCATCATGGCAGACCGGTAAGCACCCGGTCCTATGCCAAAAGCCTGTTTGAACTGCCTGGTGAGATGGCTTTGATCAGCAAAGCCGAGTTCCGCGGCAACCCTTGATGGCGCAATGCCTTGCTTCAACAACACTTGTGCACACGCCAGGCGCTTTTGCGTGACCCAGCTATGGGGAGGCAGGCCGGTCGCTTTGCGAAACACCCGGGCAAAGTGAAAAGGAGACAGACCGACGCCAGAGGCAAGCTCCTCAAGCGAAGGGGGAAACGCCAGGCGCTCAAGCAGTATTTCCCTGGCTCTGCGCACCGCTACAGGCTCCTTCCCGGGCGTAGCGACCGGACCGATCCCGGCATGCCGCTGGAACAGCATCAGCGCGGCTTCCCTCCAGGCGGTTTGCTGCAGCAATGCCGAGGCCTCATGTTCTGCAAACGAATGAACGTTACTGAACGCACGCGCCACTTGTGAGTCGGTCACGACGCTGCTGATAAAGCGGGGGGAGCCGTTGAAGCGTATCTCCAGCTCAGCCATGACCTCGGCAAGCTGCGTCAAGGTGGGGTAAAAACCTCGGTAGCGCCATCCCTCATGGTGGGCGGTGGCACCGGTATGCAGCTCGTCCGGATTGATCAGGACCACGGAACCGATGGGGGCAACGTGTTCACTGCCTCGATGCCGAAACCGCTGCGCCCCCGACTCGATGACCGAGATGACAAAACTGTCGTGAACGTGAGGGGTGAAGCGTTGCTGGTAGTATTGAGCGTGCAGCAACTCCACGCCGCCCAGGCTTGAGGCTTGCCAGAAACGCGTGTTTTCAATCTTGCTGGCCACGGTTCACCTCAGAGCATTGACCTGAACAGGTAGAAACAGCCCATGCTGATCAGGACGCTCGTCAGTACCCGTCCCGTCCAGAGCATGAGAACCATGGTGCAGAGCCCACCCAGCAAATACGGGTTCAAGACGCTCAGGCTCAGCGTATGGCCTGGCAGGAAGATGATGGGCCCGCAGATCGCCGTCAGCATCCCTGGCACCGCGAAGGAAAGGAAATCCCGGATGCCATGGCCCAGTCTAAACGGTAAGCGTGGCTCCAGAAACAGGTAGCGGTTGAGGAAGACAATCACCCCCATCCCAGCGATAACGGCGAGGATCATGAGCGCCCCTCCAGTAACCGCTTGCAGACGAAACCCGCCGTCATGCCAGCCAACCCCGACACCACCAGCGCAGACTCCCAATGCCAATAACTGAGCAGCACCGAGCAGGTAAGGGATACGAGCACGCACACTGTCGTCGGGACCGATTTCACCGCAGGGGTGACCAACGCGATGAAGGTTGCAGCGATGGAAAACTCCAACCCGAGCGACTCAAGGTTCGGAATGCGCTTGCCCAACAGGATCCCTGCCAGGGTGAACAGATTCCACGCCAGGTAAAAGCTGAGGCCGACCCCCAGCGCAAACCAACGGCTGAACGTCTTTTGATCATACTGGCTGTTCAGTGCGAAAAACTCGTCGGTCAGAAGAAAGCCGAGGCCTATTCTCCATCGCGAAGACAGCGAGGACAGGGTGGCGCGCATGTGCAAACCGTAAAGCAGGTGCTGCGACGTCAAAAGAAGGGTCGTCACAAGAATCGAGGACAGGCTGGCCCCTGTCTTGATCATGCCAATGGCGACGAGCTGGGCGGCACCGGCGAAAACGATGGCCGAGAAGCCTTGGCTTTCCAGAGGCGTCATCTGGGCATCGATCGCCAATGAGCCAACCAGCAAGCCCCAGGGCGCACAGGCCAGGGACAATGGAATCACAGCCATCGAGCCTTTGCAGAAGGCTTGATAAGGTGAAAGGGTGGAATCCATGAGCGGTGCACATCGATGATGAACGGGATTTCAGCATCTTGGATTGTGCGGCTGCCGTATTGAACGATCTTGCTGTTTGGGGGCGTTGGGTGCTTGGGCGCGCAATCCTCAGCGAAGTCGCGCACAGCCTCACTCATCAAGATCGCTGGAGACTTCCTTAGCCAGCTCAATGAAAACCCGCACCGCCGCGCTCAGAAAGGCGTCCTTTCGCCGCATTAGAACGGCGGTTCGCTGCAAGCGTTCTGGCTCCAGGGTAATTGCCACCAGATCATCATGGGCCAACGCGATTTTGGCAGGCAATAACGTCGACAGATTCGTCCGACGAACGATTTCGATCACTGCGCCGAGCGCATTGGCCTCCATCAGCACTTGGGGGCGAATCTCGTGTATGCGGCAGTAGCGGTCGATTTGTTCGCGAGTGGCAAACTCTGTACTGAGCAGGACCAGAGACTCGGCACTCAGGTCCTGCAATCCAATGGAACGTTCCTCGGCCAGGCGGTGCTTGCGGTTCACCACTAAAGCCAGGGTTTCTTTCAGCAAGGGGACGGCCTCGATATCCGGCGTATTTATTTCATCGAACGCGATCCCCAAGTCCAGTTCGCCTGCCAAAAGCAGCTCCTCGATGCGCTCCTGGGAGATCTCTTTCAGGTTGAGGGTGATTTTGGGGTACCGGCTGTGGAATGCCTCGATCAGCGGCCCAACCAGATAGGTCGTGAACGTCGGTGTCACGGCTACGCGTAATGAGCCACGGCTGAGGTCGCTCACGTCATGGATGGCGCTTTTGGCTTCCCGTAATTGCTGATAGGCACGACGCGCATAGAGAAGATAGACATCTCCGGCATCAGTCAAACGCGTTGTGCGTCCTGAGCGGTCGAACAACTGGGCTCCAAGGCTCTCTTCCAGCTGTTTTACCTGCTGCGAAAGGGCTGGCTGAGATACGTGCAGCGCCGCAGCCGCCTTCGTGAAGCTGAGGTGTTCCGCGACCGCAAGGAAATACTGAATGTGTCGAGCGAGCATGGCTTAATTCATAAGGTAATCTGATCTACAGCATAATAAATGAGACTTTTACCTTATGTAATGCGTTGCTTAATCTTTGTCTCACACCCAGCGACACTGAGACAGCAACCATGAAAGCGATCATCGACGGTTTTCTGAAATTCCAACAAAACGCCTTCCCTGAGCGGGTCAAACTGTTCAAGGACCTGGCCAACCAGCAGAGCCCAAAAGCACTGTTCATCTCTTGTTCTGACAGCCGACTGGTACCTGAGCTGGTCACCCAGCGCGAGCCTGGCGATCTGTTTGTCATCCGCAACGCCGGCAATATCGTGCCTTCCTATGGCCCGGAGCCGGGCGGGGTTTCGGCCTCCGTCGAATATGCGGTCGCCGGACTCGGCGTCGCGGACATAGTGATTTGCGGCCACTCCGATTGCGGCGCGATGACCGCCATCGCCACCTGCAAGTGCCTGGACCACATGCCCGCCGTGGCCGGCTGGTTGCGGTACGCGGACTCCGCCAAGGTTGTTAACGAAGCTCGCAAACACCCGGATCAGCCAACCAAAGTCGCTTCCATGGTGCGCGAAAACGTCATCGCGCAACTGACCAATATCCAGACACACCCATCCGTTCGCCTGGCTCTTGAAGAGGGCCGAGTGACCCTGCATGGCTGGATCTATGACATCGGAAGCGGGCGTATCGACGCCTTCGATGGCAGCACCGGGGCCTTCGTGTCCCTCGCAGAGAACCCCCATGTTTACGCTGTTTCCCAACAACCCAGGCACGTCGCCTGAAACCTTTGCCTGCATTTTTACCTGACCAGGAGATTCATCGTGATCCAGACCCAAGCTACCCGCACCGCTCGCCAGGAACTGACCGAGACCATCATTTTGGCCAAGGCTCGCAAAGACCTCTCATTCGCCGAGATTGTTGAAGGCACCGGCCTGTCCGAAGCTTTCGTGACAGCAGCCCTGCTTGGCCAGCACCCATTGCCATCTGACGCCGCAAATGTCGTGGGCAGGAAGCTCGACCTTGATGCTGACCAAATCGCTTTGCTGCAAACGATGCCAATTCGCGGCAGCTTTTTTGACGGCGTACCGTCCGACCCTACCATCTACCGTTTCTACGAGATGATGTCGGTATACGGCACCACCCTCAAAGCGCTGGTTCACGAAAAGTTCGGCGACGGCATCATCAGCGCTATCAACTTCAAACTGGACATCAAGAAAGTCGAAGATCCGGAGGGCGGTCACCGCGCCGTCATCACCCTGGATGGCAAATATCTGCCTACCAAGCCTTTCTGATGTAACTCAGCCCGGCGTCTGACGGCGCCCGGGCTATCCCCGACTTTTATTACGGCTGAGCACCGCTTACGTGCTTTGGCTCTTTCACGTCCACGATAAGGTGATTGCTATGAAACTGTTACTCGTTTTATTCCTGGGCTGCTTTGGTTCTGTCGCTATGGCCGATGAGCAGGCGACTAAGACCGCACGGATTACAGTCGAGCCCTATCGGTATTCTCAGAACCTGGATATCGCCCACGTTGTGGCGATTACACAGATACCCGATGTCTGCGCTGTAGTGCCGATACAGATGACTTATGATGATTCCAAGGGCGACCGGCACATCATGGAGTATCACGTTATGGGGAATGGCTGCACGAACTGATCCAGCATCGACACATCTGCCTGATGCCCAGTGGTGGCATCAGGGGCGGGAACTACCCGCACGCGGGCGTTCGTTCCCCAGGGCCCGGTTGTGGGAGTAAGCGTTAAGCTGGTCATCATGCTCAGGTGAGAATAGCGCGGTGGACAATCCACTACGATGAGACGGCGAACTCACGACAATGGAGACATACCCACGATGAACTACACGGGCGCCTGTCACTGTGGAGCGGTTGGCTTCGCTTTTGAGGCCGAACTTGAAGAGCTGATCAGTTGCGACTGTTCGCTGTGCAGCAAGCGCAATGCGTTGATGGCTACGGTGCCACGGGAGCATTTTTGCATTACCCGTGGTCAGGACGCATTACGTCTGTATCGCTGGAACAGCGGCGTGGCCCAGCATTACTTTTGCGGTACGTGCGGTATCTATGTCTACCATCGACGTCGCAGTAATCCTGAGGTTCTCAGCGTCAATGCGTGCTGTATCGATGGATTGGATTACCAGGCGCTGCCATTGCGTCGTGTCGATGGCAAGAGTCGAAGCTTGATCAGCCCACCTTGAGCGAGATGGAGTGCCGACTTCAAGGGTCGACACCCCAGGTTTCAAGCCCCAGCCTCAGACAGCCACTGACTCCAGCGTCGACTCAAGGAATTGGAACGCGGTCTGTTTCGAACGGTGGGTCGATTCGAAAAATGCCAGGTGACTGCCATTGCTTTCCACATGCAGCAGGGCGGCGCTGATGGACTCGGCGATGCGCTGGGAACCACCGATGTGGGTGGTTTCATCGGCATCACCGGCCACCACCAGCGTCGGTACGGTAATGCGTTCCAGCTTGGATTGCAGCTCGGTCTTGTTCAACGCATCGTTGAGCCGCGCATAACGGTAGAACAGCTCCTCGTTGACGTAGGGGTAGAGCGCTGCATGGGCAATCGAGTCCGGGATGGTCGCCAGTGTCGCCTGGTCCAGGAACAACGCTTGCAGGTCGCTGGCCTCGTTGCGGTCGACAGCGGCCGACTCCATCAGCCATTCGAAGTTCTGCTGGTGAGCGGTGCGCAGGCTGTTGTCGCCCAGGTTGTAATCGCCGTGCCACAGGCTCAGGGAACTCACCCGCTCGGGGTGGATGGCGGCGGCGCTCAACGCGATCACCGCGCCGCCGCAGATACCCATCAGGTGCGCGCTGGACAGTCCGAAGTGGTTCATCACGTTGATCAGGTCGCCGACCTGAGCGTCGGTGTCCACCGACAGTTGATCGAACGAGGTGCAAGACCCGAACAGCCCCCGGGTTTCCCAGGTGACCACGAAGAACCGCTCGCTCAGTGCATTGAACCAGTCGCGGCACAGATCGAAAGGCATGCCGCAGGGCAGGGCCAGGACAATGGCCGGGCGCTGCCGGTCGATACTGGCATGGACCGACAACGCGACGTTGTCTCGGGTGATGAGGTGCACGGTTTCAACCTCTGGCACCGCACCACTGAAATCGAAGTGTCTGACCAGGCGCCCGAAGTCCCTGACACTGTCGAACTCGTCGAAGTGGTCGTAGGAATAATCCAGCGCCTGGCAGATTTTCTTGCTGATAAACATCTCGAAGGACGACAGCTGCGCCTCGCCATCATGCACGTATTGCACGGCTTTGACGCCGATGCGTGCGAAGGCGGCGCTGACCGCCCGTTCCGTGGCTCTCACGCTGGGTGAGGCCTGGTCAGGTGACGGTTCATTTGCCCGAGCGAGGAAGCTCAGGCAAATGGGATCGGGCAGATGGATGGCAAGGTGCCTAAGCATCCTCACGGTCTCGCACAGGCGCGTGGCTGCGTCGGTGGAAATAGTCATGGATTGGGGGACTCCTGTCAGGCACGTTGCTCATGCCAACTGTCGTATGGCACTGAAAAAATCAGACCGCTTCGAATTTCTTGCCTCGGGTGGTGTGGGTGACCAGGCGGTTGTAGGACGGGGTCTGGTCGCCGATCACCTGGACCGCGCCGTATTTCTCAAGGCTGATGCGACCGCCGTACTCCTCGATGTGATCGGAGTCCGGGTAGATCTTCACGAAGGACGGAACGTAACGGGACGCAAAGCCCATGCGCATGTCCTGGGTCTCACCGCTATGGGGGTAGGAGGCGTGCATCAGTGTCGACCAGAAAATGATGAACTGGCCGGCCTTCATCTGCATGGGCACGGCGGCGGATTCGTCGGGCTTGAAGTTCTCGTCGATCTGCAGCTGGCGATAGTCGTAGCCGAAGAACCCGCGGCGTACCCCATCCTTGACCACCGAACTGTTGTTGGCATCGGGATCGTAGGCCATGCGCTTGGTTTCATCGTAGTTCATGCTGTTCTGGGTGCCGGGGATGAATTGCAGGCAGCCATTGGCGATGTTGGCGTCGGTAAAGGCGGTCCAGACGGTAATGGTACCGCCGAAATCCTCGTTCTCCGGCCAGAGGATCTGCGGCTTGCCCGAGGCGTTGGCGAAGGTATCGGCCTGGTGCCAGTCGGTGCCTTCGTCGCCCGGGTATTTGGGGAAGAACTCGGTGCGCCAGCACAGCACATCCGGGCCGAGGATGCTTTCGACGCGGTCGCAGATTTCAGGACGGCAGATGTGGCTGGCGAGGAAATCGTCATCCAGGTGGCGATCGTAGTTGGCGATGTTGGTGCCGGCGGAAATCGCATCCAGATCCTGGTAGGCGGCAGCGCTACGGTCGAGCAGGCGCAGGCGGGTACGTTTCCAGGCTTCCTTCATTTCTTCTGGCGAATAGGCGTCGAAAGGTCCGATAAAACCGTTCTTCTCGAAGGACGCGCGTTCTTCGGGGGTCAGGGCGAATTTCTTGCTCATGGGCTTTTCCTTTTCAGTCAATGGGCTTGGACAAGGGAGCGCTGGATGCAATCGGCCAACACCTTGGCGGTCGCGCCGTTAGCCAGCACACCCGGGTCCAGGTTGACCTGGTAGTGGGCCTTGAAGGTGCTCAGGGAGCGGATCAGGGCCAGGGAGGTACCGCCGAAGTCGAAGAAGTCATCGTTCAAGCCGATGTTCTTCAGGCCAAGGTCCTGGGACCAGACCTTGAGCACGAACTGCTCCTGTTCGGTGAGGCCCGCTTCGTCTGCGTGCTGCACGGTGGCGGCGACCGAGTCGGGGGAGGGCAGGCGTTGCTTGTCGATCTTGCCGTGGGCGGTCACCGGCAGTTGCGCCAGGGGAATGTAGGCCGAGGGGCGCATATAGTCCGGCAGGCTGGCGGCCACCAGGGCGGCGACTTCGCTGCGGGTCTGTTCGGTCCAGGCCTGTACGCCCTGGGTTGGCACCACATAGGTGACCAGGCGCCAGTCGCCATTACCGTAATCATGACCGGCGACGTGGGCGGCTGCCACGGCCGGGCTGGTTTGCAGGCAGGCTTCGACTTCGCCCGGCTCGATGCGGAAACCGCGGATCTTCAGTTGCTCATCGCAACGGCCAGCGTAACGGTATTCACCATCATCGCCCAATACCACCAGGTCTCCGGTGCGATAGGCGCGACCTGGACGATCAGGCAATTGCACGAAACGCTCGGCGTTCAAGGCCGGACGGTTCAGGTAGCCCAGTGCGACACCGGCGCCTTCGATGTACAGCTCCCCGGCGGTGCCCTGGGGCACGGGTTGCCGGTCGGCGTCGAGCAGGTTCAGGTGCCAGCCATCCAGGGGCGCACCGATGGACACCATGGCGGCGCTTTCGAGGTCCTGGCCCAGCACGCGCTTGAACGTGGTGTGGACGGTGGCCTCGGTGATGCCGTACATGTTGATCAGCGCAGGCTTCTGGTCGCCATGACGTTCCACCCAGGGACGCAACACCGTGGCCGGCAGCGCCTCGCCGCCGAACACCACGTAGCGTAGCGCCAACGGTGCGCCGGGCTGACGGTCGGCTTCGTCGAGGCCACGGAAGGCCGAAGGGGTCTGGCTCAGGACGGTTACGCCCTGGTCGACGAGCCATTGGCGCATGGCCGCTGGCGAACGGGACACGTCGTAAGGCACCACGGCAACGTGACCGCCATGGGCCAGGGCGCCCCAGATTTCCCACACCGAGAAGTCGAAGCCGATGGAGTGGAACATCGACCAGACGTCCTGCTCGTTGAAAGCGTATTCACGTTGGGTGCTTTCCAGCAGGCGGCTGACGTTGCCGTGGGCCACCAGTACACCCTTGGGTTCACCGGTGGAGCCGGAGGTATAGATCACGTAGGCCACCGAGCTGTCGGGGTTGCGGCGGTCCACGTCGCTCAAAGGTTCCAGGGTCGGGCCGGCCAGCAGGTCGGCGAGCGACAGGACACGCAGGGACGGAGACCGGGGCAGGTCGGCGAGCTCACCGATCAGCAGGCTCATGCCGCTGTCGCGCACGATGTGTTCGACGCGCTTGCCGGGGTACTGGGGATCGACCGGGACGTAGGCGCCGCCGGCCTTGAGGATGCCCAGCAGGCTGATGACCAGATCGACGCTGCGCGCCAGGCACATCCCGACCAGCATGCCGTCCTTGACGCCTTCCTGGCGAAGACGGGCGGCCAACTGCGACGAAGCCGCATCGAGTTGCGCATAACTCAACGAACGCGTGGCGTCTGAAACCGCCGTTCGCTCGGGAAACTCACGGGCCCGGGCGGTGAAGATTTCATGCAGGAATGCACCGGGCGTGAGGGGGGCTGGCGCGGGGTAGACCGATCCGCCAGTGTTCTTAATCGGCATGACTAACGCTCCTGTTAATTGCCAGGTGCAGCGTATTTGCGCGTTTGCGAAAACCGTTGCACTCGAGACGTCACTGCGGCCCACGGGATCGTTTGATGCGCCTGTGCGATTCGCAGCTGCCGCATTTCAGCACCGAGTCCGTGCCGGCGTCTGTCGCGGGAAATGGGGACAAATCGCTTTGGGCGGAACGCAGCGCCAAGGTGCGTCGGGTCTGTCCCGGTTTGCGGTGCCAGACATCCCGCCGGATCAATGTTTTTATCCTTGCCCGACAGCGGGGCGTATAGGTTTTGCCCCATACGACGTGGATCCGAGGGGTCCGTGGTTCAGGAGTCATTCATGAGTCTTCACACAAACACTGCGTCCACCACGAGCGACGAATCGTTGCTCGATGCGGACTTCGACGGGGCGGTCAGGCTGTCGCTGCTTGCCGACGGATCGAATCTGCCGGTGGTCATCGAACCTGTCGACCCCGGGCTGGATCCGTCGGCGTGGGCCGGTCGTCATCGCGAGGCCATCGAGGCGTTACTGTGTCGTCATGGTGCGGTGCTGTTTCGCGGTTTCGACCTCGCCTCGGTACCCGCCTTCGAAGCGTTCGCCGAGGCGCTGTCGCCGGGACTGCATGGCAGCTACGGTGACTTGCCGAAGAAGGAGGGCGGACGCAACGTCTATCGCTCCACGCCTTATCCCGAACGGGAAATGATCCTGTACCACAACGAGAGCTCGCACCTGGAAAGCTGGCCGCGCAAGCAGTGGTTTTACTGCGAGCAGCCTTCGCGGGTGGGGGGCGCCACGCCACTGGCTGACATTCGACAGGTGCTGCAGCGTTTGCCGGCCGAGGTGGTGGCACGCTTCGAACAAAAAGGGCTGATGTACAGCCGCACGTTCACGGCCGGGGTCGAGCCGAGCTGGGAGTCGTTCTTCGGCACCACTGACCGCGCAGCCGTCGAACAGCGTTGCCGGGAGCAGGGCACCGATTTCGAATGGCTCGACCACGACACGCTCCAGGTCCGTACCCTCTGTCCGGCGGTGATCCGTCATCCCGTGACCGGCGAACCGGCGTTTTTCAACCAGGTACAGCTGCACCATCCGTTCTGCCTTGGCGAAGAGATGCGCGAGGACCTGCTCGACATGTTCGGCGCCGACCGGCTGCCGCGCATGGTCAGTTATGGCGATGGCACGCCCATCGAGGACGACGTCATGGCGTTGGTCGGCGACATCTACGAGGCCTGCGCCGTCCGTTTCGCCTGGCGCAAGGGCGATGTCGTGATGCTCGACAACATGTTGGCAGCCCATGCACGGGATCCGTACGAAGAGCCACGGTTGATCGTCGTGGCCATGGGCGAGATGACCGCCAGGGGCGACGTCTGGCAACCGGCGTGAGCCATCGCGTGACTCCATTCGAGGACAGCAACCCATGAAAGACCAGAAAGCGAAGAAAACCCGGCCGGGTTCGGTCATGCGCCTGCTGTGGCGCAACCATCCCTGGCTGACGCTCTTCACCTTGATTTGCGGTGTCATCAGCGGGGTCGCGTCCATCGCGGTGGTGAGTGTGATCAACCAGGCGATCCATAACGATGGGTCACGCCTGGAGGCCTTGTACTGGTTCGTCGGTCTCAGCGCGACGGCGCTGATCCTGCGTAACGGCGCGGCGTTGTTCCCGGCTTACGCGAGCATGCGGATCATGACGCGGTTGCGCATCGCGCTGTGCCGCAAGATCCTCGCAACGCCGCTTGAAGAGGTGGACCGGCGTGGCCCTCCCAACGTGCTGACCATGCTGACCAATGACATCCCACAACTGAATACGACACTGGTGGTGATGCCCACGGTACTGGTGGAAATGACGGTGTTCCTGTTCGGCATCGCTTACCTGGCGTACCTGTCATGGGTGGTCCTGGCCTTGACGGTTTCGCTGATGATCCTGGGGGTGGGTCTTTACCTGTTCTTCTTCGCCAGCGGCGTCAGGTCCACCAACCGGGTGCGGGACGAGTTCACCGCATTCAACGAGTACACCCATGCGTTGGTGTTCGGCCTCAAGGAACTGAAGCTCAACGGCATCCGTCGCCGTTGGTTCGGCCGCTCCGCCATCGAAGCCTCTTCGACTCGGGTGGCGCGCTACAACTTCGTCGAGCGCCTGTGGTACACCGCCGCCGACAACGTTGGCCAGTTCACCTTGTCATTGCTGATTGGTTGCCTGTTGTTTGCCGCGCCACTGGTCAGTGCGGTCGATCCGAAGGTGATGACGGCCAGCGTGCTGGCGGTGCTCTACATCATGGGGCCTCTCTCGCTGCTGGTGGGGGCGATGCCGGTGCTGGCGGCGGGGCGTGTCGCCTGCACCCGTCTCGCCGAGTTCGGTTTTGCGATCAACGATCCGCACCCGGATCCCGTCGTGGCCGAAACGTCGAAAGTGCACCTGCTTGAGCACAAGAAGTCCTGGGACAGCATCGAGTTGAAAAGCGTACAGATGCATTATCACGACGTGCAGGCCGACAGCGGATTCTCCCTGGGCCCTATCGACCTGACGGTGCAGTCGGGCGAGTTGATCTACATCGTCGGCGGCAACGGCTGCGGTAAAAGCACCCTGGCCAAGGTGCTCTGCGGGCTCTACATCCCGCAAAGTGGCGAGGTGCTGCTTGATGGGGTCGCCATCACCGATGAAAGCCGCAGTGACTACCGCGATCTGTTTTCCGCGGTGTTCTCCGACTTCCATTTGTTCAATCGCTTGATCGGTCCGGACGAAGAGGACGGCAACCCGGTCCTGGCGAGCAAGTATCTGGAAACCCTCGGGCTGGCCGACAAGATCAAGATCGAAGGACTCGGTTACTCCACCCTGAAGGCATTGTCCTATGGCCAGCAGAAACGCTTGGCCCTGGTGTGCGCGTATATGGAGGATCGCCCGGTCTACGTGCTCGACGAATGGGCCGCCGACCAAGACCCGCCGTTCAAGAAATTCTTCTACGAGGAATTGCTGCCCGAGCTCAAGCGCCGCGGCAAGACGGTGTTGATCATTACCCATGATGATCAGTATTTCCAGCTGGCCGATCGCATCATCAAGTTGGCGGACGGGCAGATCGTTTCCGATGTCAACTGCGCCATTCGCGACAAGCGAGCCTGAATGAGTGCCCCCGGATTGTCCTCCGGCCGGCGATGTTGTCGCGACGAGCCCTGCGCAAACCTTTGAAAGGCGCCTGACCTGACCCCACCCGACACCGCGGATCCGCCGTCGGGTGGCGATGTCGTGCATCCGCCATCCACCCGTTCGACCCGTACTGCACCGGTTGTTTGTCCGGGCAGCACTGACAAATTTCTGAGAAGGAACGTATGACATTTATCTTTGCTGTGGACGTCGCTGTCGCAACCGATTTTTCGGCCAACCACAATTCCAGCCCTGCCGGTGTACAAGTTCCGGAGGGCCGGGTATGAACCAGTCCCTGCGGCTTGCGGCTACCTACCCACTGACGGCGTCCCAGCGGGACATCTGGCTGGACCAGATGACCAAGGGCGATTCTGCCCTGTACACCATGGGCGGCTATGTCCATATCCGCGGTGCTGTCGACCCGGAGCGCATGCAGCAGGCGGTCGCCCTGTTGGTGCGCAAGCACGATGCCCTGCGCACCGTGTTGCATTGCGACGCCGGCGGCGACGGTGTGCCGATGCAGACGCTGGTGGAATCTCTGGATGTGCGGGTTCCGCTGATCGACTTTTCCAATCGTCCCGAACCGCAGGCAGCGGCCCAGACCTGGGTGCAGCAGGGGCTGGAGGTGCCCTTTGCGCTGGATAAGGGCCCACTGTTCCGTTTCTATCTGGTCAAGCTCGATGACGCTTCGTTCTATTTCGTGGTGAACCTGCACCACATCATCCAGGACGGTTGGGGCATCGGTTTGATGCTTGCCTCGCTCAGCGAGCTTTATACCGCCCTTGAGGAAAACCGCGAGCCTGATCTGTCGGCACCGTCCTATGCCGGGTTTATCGAGGAGGATGCCCGCTATCACGGCTCGGATCGCTATCTGCGGGACCAGGCCTATTGGCTGGACAAGTACCGGGATGTGCCGGAACCGTTGTTCACCGCCCGTTACCGGGATCGTCACGCCGAAGCCGTGGTGCCCAGTGCCCATGCCATGACGTCATTCCCCCAGACGCTGAACGAGCGGATCGACGCCCTGGCGCTCAGCCATCAGGTTTCGCGTTTCCCGGTGCTGCTGGCCGCGCTGTACGTGTACTTTGTCCGGACCACCCAACGCGACGAACTGGTGGTCGGCCTGCCGATTCTCAATCGCTCCAATCCCACATTCAAGCAAACCGTGGGCTTGTTCACTCAAGTCAGCGCCATGCGTCTGAGGTTCGCCGACGACTTGTCGTTCGGCGAGTTGATCCGTGAAGTGGCGCGCGCACTCAAGCAGGACTATCGCTACCAGCGGTTTCCCTTGAGTGATATCCATCGTTCCCTGGAACTGCGGCGTGACAATCGGGCACAGCTGTTCGATGTGTCATTCTCCTATGAAGAGGAGAATCACCTGTACCGGTTCGGCGACGCCACTGCCTATTCGGTGAAGAGTTCCAACGGCCAGGAACAGATGCCCCTGGCCATCCACCTGCGGACCAACCCTCACGAAGACACTGCCTGGCTGCACTGGATCTACAACCAGGCGTATTTGCAGGCCGATGAAGTCGAGGCGATGGCCGAGCGCTTCCTGCACGTGCTGGAGCAAGGGCTGGAAGACGACACGCTGCCGGTCCATGGGTTTGTCCTGCCGACGCCGGCCGAATCCCGTCTGCTCCAGGCCTGGAGCGCGGGTGATCCACAGTCGTATGAACATGACCGTACGATCCACGGCCTGTTCGAGGCACGGGCCGCTGCACAGCCTGCAGCGGTGGCGGTGGTATGCGAAGGCCAGACGTTGACGTACCGCGAGCTCAATGCGCGGGCCAACCAGGTTGCCCATCGTCTGCTGGCATTGGGGGTTTTCCCGGATGATCGGGTGGCGATCTGTGTCGAACGCGGCCTGGACATGATTGTCGGCCTGTTGGGCATCCTGAAGTCCGGCGCGGGTTACGTGCCGTTGGACCCGGCCTATCCCCAGGAGCGCCTGGCCTTCATGCTCGACGACAGCACACCGGTGGCGCTGCTCACCCAGTCATCGCTCGAATCCCAACTGCCGGAGGTGTCCGTCCCGGTGTTGCTGCTCGATCAGCCTGACGCCGCCGGGATCGCCGAGCAGCCAAGGCACGATCCGAACATCGGCACTCTGGCTTCGCGCCATTTGGCTTATGTCATTTACACCTCCGGTTCCACGGGCCTGCCCAAAGGGGTGATGGTGGAGCACCGCAACGTCGCGCGGCTGTTCTCGGCCACCCAGCCGTGGTTTGACTTCGGCCCGCAGGACGTCTGGGCGCTGTTCCACTCTTTCGCCTTCGACTTCTCGGTCTGGGAAATCTGGGGTGCATTGACCCACGGCGGCCGCCTGCTGGTGGTGCCGCAACTGGTCAGCCGTTCGCCGCAGGACTGCTATGCGCTGCTGTGCGAGGCCGGTGTCACGGTGCTGAACCAGACGCCTAGCGCGTTCCGCCAGTTGATCGCGGCCCAGGGCGAAAGCGACCTGCGCCACAGCCTGAGGCAAGTGATTTTCGGTGGGGAGGCGCTGGAAGCGGCCATTCTGAAACCCTGGTACGCCCGGAACATCAACGCCGGCACACAACTGGTCAACATGTACGGCATCACCGAAACCACCGTGCACGTGACCTACCGTGCGTTGTGTGCGGCGGATGCGCAGATGACTGGCGTCAGTCCCATTGGCAAGCGTATTCCCGATTTGCGCCTGTATCTGTTGGACAAACACGGCCAACCGGTACCGAAGGGCGTGACGGGGGAGCTGTACGTGGGCGGTGCCGGTGTGGCGCGGGGTTATCTCAACCGGCCGGAGCTCAACGAAACGCGCTTCCTTCCCGACCCGTTCGAGCGCAGCGCCAATGCACGCCTGTATCGCACCGGGGATCTTGGCCGCTGGCTGAGCAACGGAGAACTGCAATACCTGGGGCGCAACGACGAACAGGTGAAGATCCGGGGTTTCCGGATCGAGCTGGGCGAGATCGAAGCGAAACTGCTGGCGTGTGCACAGGTGCGCGAAGCGGTGGTGATCGCTCGCGAGGACGAGCCGGGGAACAAGCGCCTGGTGGCCTATGTCGTCGCGCAAGAAGGCGCGTCTGTCTCGGCGGCCGACCTGCGTGGCCAACTGTTGGGTTCGCTGGCGGACTACATGGTGCCGAGCGCGTTCGTGCTGCTCGAAGCCTTCCCGTTGACCACCAACGGCAAGCTGGATCGCAAGGCACTGCCTGCCCCCGATTCAGAAGCTGTTGTCCGGCGTCGCTATGAAGCGCCTGTCGGTGCGGTGGAAATCACCCTGGCGGCCCTTTGGGCCGAACTGCTGGACATTGAGCAGGTGGGACGGCACGACCGGTTCTTCGAACTGGGCGGTCATTCGCTGCTGGCGGTCAAGCTGATCGAACGCATGCGCCAGGTCAACCTGCACGCCGATGTGCGGGTGCTGTTCGGTCAGCCGACCCTGGCGAGCCTGGCGGCCGCCACGGGCAACAGCGACGGCATCATGATACCGCCGAACCGGATTGCTCCGGATGTCGAACGCATCAGTCCGGATATGCTGCCGCTGGCGAGCCTGACCCAGGAAGAAATCGACCGCGTCATCGCCACGGTGCCCGGTGGCGTCGGCAACGTGCAAGACATTTACGCACTGGTGCCGTTGCAGGAAGGCATCCTGTATCACCACCTGGCGACCGACGAAGGCGATCCGTACCTGTTGCAGGCGCTGTTGCGGTTTGGCAGTCGTCAGCAATTGGAGGCTTTCGGGCACGCCCTGCAGGCAGTGATTGCCCGACACGACATCCTGCGCACTTCGGTGGTGTGGGAAGGGTTGGGCGAGCCGGTGCAGGTGGTCTGGCGCGAAGCCCGCCTGGTGGTCGAGGAACTTGATCTCTCGCCGGCCGAAGGTGATGTGGCCGGACAGTTGCAGGCCCGCTTCGATCCACGCCATACCCGTTTTGATCTGCGCCAGGCGCCGATGATGCGCATCCACTTCGCCGAAGATGCCGCCGATGGCAGCTGGGTCGCGGTGTTGCTGTTCCATCACCTGATCGATGACGCCACCTCCCTCGGCATGCTGGGCAAGGAAATCGAGGCGCACCTGGAGGGCCGTTCGGCCGCGCTGCCACCCTCGGTGCCGTACCGCAATTACGTGGCCCAGGTCCGGTTGGGCAGCCATCCGGAGCAGCATGAGGCGTTCTTCAACGAGATGCTCGGGGATGTGGACGAGCCCACGCTGCCGTTCGGTCTGCAGGATGTGCAGGGCGACGGCGCCGGCATCGAGGAAGCCACCCTGGCGCTGGATGCCGGGCTGGCCGGGCGCCTGCGTGCTCAGGCACGTCGCCTGGGCGTGAGTACCGCCAGTCTGCATCACTTGGCCTGGGGGCAGGTGGTGGGTCGCTTGTCCGGCTGCCGGGACGTAGTGTTCGGCACCGTGCTGATGGGCCGTCTGCACGGCGGGCAAGAGGCCGGGCATGCCTTGGGCATGTTCGTCAACACACTGCCATTGCGCGTCGAAGCGGGCGACCAGGGCGTACTGGCCGCGTTGAAGACGACCCACGGACGCCTGGCGACGCTGCTGGGCCACGAACACGCGCCGTTGTCGCTGGCGCAACGTTGCAGTGGCGTGGCGGCGCCGACGCCGTTGTTCAGTGCGCTGATGAACTACCGTCAGACCGCCGTCGCCGCCCAGGCCCCGAAAGAAGCGGGCCAGGCACGTATCTGGGCCGGGGCGCAGATCCTCGGGGGCGAAGAACGGACCAACTATCCGTTGTCGCTGTCGGTGGACGACCTGGGCGAATCGTTCGGGCTGACGGTGCAAGCGGTTGCGGGGATCGGTGCCGAGCGCGTCTGCGGCTACATGTGCACGGTACTCGAAGCCCTGGCTGACGCACTCGACCAGGACGTGAACGCACCGCTGCACAGCCTGGCCCTGGTGCCTGACGCCGAGCGCCGGCAGTTGCTGGAGACGTTCAATGCCTTCGATGTCGCGTACCCGACCGGGCTGCTGGTCCATCAGCTGTTCGAGGCCCAGGTCCGGGCTCGACCAGACGCCATTGCGCTGACCTGTGAGGGCCAGTGCCTGAGTTATGCGCAACTGAATGAACTGTCCAACCAGATCGCCCATTACCTGATCGGGCTGGGTATCCGGCCGGATGACCGCGTGGCGATCTGTGTCGAGCGCAGCCTGGAGATGGTCGCGGGGCTGGTGGGCATTCTCAAGGCCGGTGCCGCTTATGTGCCGCTGGACCCGGCTTATCCGGCGGAGCGCCTGGACTACATGCTGGAAGACAGCGCACCCAAGGCGCTGTTGACCCAACGTGACCTGCACGGGCGTTTCCCGTCGTTGCGCGTGCCTGTGCTGTTGCTCGATGCCCGGGAACGTGTCGCCGCCGGTGTCGGCAGCCAACCGTCTTCGAACCCGGATGCGCAGGCGAACGGACTGACTTGCGACAACCTGGCCTACGTCATCTACACCTCGGGTTCCACCGGCCAGCCGAAGGGCGTGGCGATGGGACACCGTGCCCTGGTCAACCTGATGCAGTGGCAGATCGAGCAATCGCAACAACAGGGAAGGGCTGCCGCACGTACCTTGCAGTTCGCTGCCCTGGGTTTTGACGTGGCGTTCCAGGAAATCTTCAGCACGCTGTGCGCGGGCGGCGAGCTGTCGCTGATCCATGCCGATACCCGACTGAACTTCCATCGCCTGTTCCAGCACATCCGTGAACAGCGAATCGAACGGCTCTATCTGCCTTGCATCGCCTTGCAGGCCCTGGCCGAAGCGGTGGCCGGTGAGCGTGATGCCGCGCTGTCGGCCTGTGGCTTGCGAGATGTCATCACAGCGGGCGAGCAATTGCGCGTTACGCCGCAGATCCGCGCAATGTTCGAGCGCCTGGACGGCTGTCGCCTGCACAACCACTATGGCCCGACCGAGTCCCACGTCACCACCGCGCTGACGTTGCCCGACGATGTCGCCGCGTGGCCGACGCTGCCGGCCATCGGCAGGCCGGTGGCCAATACCCGCATCTACTTGCTGGACGAACAGCTGCAACCTGTTCCGGTCGGCGTGGCTGGCGAGATTCATATCGGCGGCGTTTGTGTCGCCCGTGGCTACCTGAACCGCGACGACTTGACCGCGCAGCGTTTCATCCAGGACCCGTTCGCCACCGAGGGACAAGCGCGCCTGTACAAGACCGGTGACCTGGGCCGTTACCTGCCCGACGGCAATATCGAGTACCTGGGGCGCAACGATGATCAGATCAAGATCCGTGGCTTCCGCGTTGAACTGGGCGAGATCGAAGCCAGGCTTTGCCAGCACGCCGAGGTAAAAGAGGCGGCGGTGGTCGCCCGTGAAGACAGCCCTGGCGAGAAGCGCCTGGTGGCCTACATCACCGTGCAGACGGCCAATGCCTCGGTGGGGGCCGATGGCTTGCGCACGCACCTGCAAGCCCTGTTGCCGGACTACATGGTCCCGGCGGCCTACGTACGCCTGGAAAAGCTGCCGCTGTCGCCCAACGGCAAGCTCGACCGCCGTGGGTTGCCGGCCCCGCAAGCGGATGCCTTCGCCAGCCGTGCATACGAAGCGCCGCAAGGAGAGCTGGAGAACACGCTGGCGCGGTTGTGGGCTGACGTGCTCGGCGTCGCGCAGGTGGGGCGGCACGACCATTTCTTCGAACTGGGCGGGCACTCGCTGTTGGCGGTGAAACTGATCGAGCTGATGCGCAAGGCCGGCCTGGGTGCCGATGTCCGGGTGCTGTTCGGTCAACCCACCCTGGCGGCGCTTGCTGCGGCTGTGGGCGCTCGTGTCGATGTCGTGGTGCCGGCCAACGGAATTGTCGCCGGTTGCGATCGGATCACGCCGGTGATGTTGCCGCTGGTCGAGCTCGACCAGGAAACCATCGACCGCGTCGTCGCCACCGTGCCGGGCGGTTTGGCTAACGTGCAGGACATCTACCCGTTGGCACCGTTGCAAGAGGGCATCCTCTATCACCACATCGCCGCCGAAGAGGGCGATCCCTATCTGTTGCAAGCCGCGTTCGCCATGGACAGCCGGGCCCGACTCGACGGTTTCGTGCAAGCGCTGCAGGCCGTGATCGATCGGCACGATATTCTCAGGACCGCCTTGCTCTGGGAGGGCCTCGAAGCGCCCTTGCAGGTGGTTCTGCGCAGTACTCATCTGGTGCTTGAAGAACAGACGCTCGATCCGGCCCAGGGCGACATCGCCACGCAGATGAAGGCGCTGTTCGACCCCCGGCACTGTCGCCTGGACTTGGGCAAGGCGCCGCTGATGCGTCTCGCCTGTGCCTGGGACGAAGCCCATCAGCGCTGGGTCGCGATTCTGTTGTTCCACCACATCGCTCTGGACCATACGGCGCTCGATGTGATGCAGGAGGAAATGCTGGCGTGCCTCGAAGGCAAGGCCGACCGCCTTGGGGCCGCCATGCCCTATCGCAACTATGTGGCGCAGACATTGTTGGGCGTCAGTCGCGAGCAGCACGAGCGTTTCTTCCGCGACATGCTCGGTGACGTGGAGGAGCCGACCCTGCCATTCGGCCTGCGAGAGGTGCAGGGTGACGGCCGGGGTATCGAGGAGGTGAAGCTGGACCTGGATCCGAGCCTGTGCCGGCGCTTGCGGCAGCAGGCGCGACGGCTGGGCGTGAGTGCCGCGGCCCTGCATCACTTGGCGTGGGCCAGGGTGCTGGGACGGGTGTCCGGCCGTGAAGACGTGGTCTTCGGAACCGTGCTGCTGGGCCGCATGCAGAGCGGCGAGGGCGCGGATCGGGCCTTGGGTATGTTCATCAATACCTTGCCGCTGCGGGTGAATGTCGGTGGGCAGGACGTGCGTGCCGGGGTCAAGGCGACCCACGCACGGCTGACGGCCTTGCTGGGCCATGAACATGCCTCGCTGGCACTGGCCCAGCGTTGCAGTGGCGTGCCGGCCTCGTTGCCGCTGTTCAGTGCCTTGCTGAATTACCGCCACAGTCCGCTGCCGGAAGGCGACGAGGTCGACCGTTGGGCGGGGATGCAGGTGTTGGAGGTCATGGAACGGACCAACTACCCGTGCATGGTGTCCGTGGACGACCAGGGTGAAGGCTTCCTACTGAGCGTACAGACCGCTGGCGGGGTCGATGCCCGGCAGGTCGGCGCCTACATGCAGACCGCCCTGGCGAGCCTGGTGGAGGCGCTGGAATTTGCCCCCGAATCGGCCGTCAATGAGCTGGAGATTCTCTGCGAACAAGAGCGCCGGCAAGTGTTGCAGGCATTCAACGCGACGCAGGCGGAGTATCCGCTTGGGCAGACCATTCATGGCTTGTTCGAGGAACAGGTGCAACGGACTCCACTCGATGTGGCCGTTCTGCATGGCGAACAGTATCTGAACTACCGCGAACTGAACGAGCGGGCTAACCGCCTGGCCCATTACCTGCGCAAGCAGGGTGTGCAGCCCGATTCGCGGGTGGCGATCTGCGTCGAGCGTGGCCTCGACATGGTCGTGGGCCTGCTGGCAATCCTCAAAGCCGGCGGCGGTTACGTACCGCTGGATCCGGCGTATCCGGCGGATCGGATTGCCTACATGCTGGAAGACAGCGCCCCGGCGGCGGTATTGGCCCAGGCGGCCACGGTTGGCTTGCTGGCCGGTGCCTCGATGCCGGTGATCGACCTGGGTAGCGGGCTGTGGCAGGACGAATCCGTCTCGAATCCGCAGGTGCCTGAGCTGACCTCGTCGCACCTGGCCTACGTGATTTACACCTCCGGTTCCACCGGATTGCCGAAAGGCGTGATGATCGAACACCGCAACACGGTGAACTTCCTGACCTGGGCCCATCGGTCGTTCGATACCAACACCTTGTCGAAAACCCTGTTCTCGACCTCGCTGAACTTCGATCTCGCGGTTTACGAATGCTTCGCGCCGCTGACCTGTGGCGGCAGCATCGACGTGGTCACTAATGTGCTGGAACTGCAACAGGGCGAGCACGACATCACCCTGATCAACACCGTGCCGTCGGCGCTCAAGGCGTTGCTGGAGTCGGGTGGGTTGGGTGAGGGCGTGGATACCGTCAACGTGGCGGGTGAAGCGCTCAAGCGCAGTCTGGTGGAGGCGCTGTTCGAGCAGACCCAAGTCAAGCGCCTGTGCAACCTCTACGGTCCTTCGGAAACCACGACTTACTCCAGTTGGGTATCCATGGCCCGCGAGGATGGGTTTGTTCCGCACATTGGCAAGCCGGTGGCGAACACCCAGTTCTACCTGTTGGATGAACACAAGCAACCGGTGCCCCTGGGTATGCCGGGCGAAATCTATATCGGTGGCGCTGGGGTGGCTCGGGGTTATTTGAACCGCGACGATCTGACGGCCGAGCGCTTCCTCAAGGATCCGTTCAGCCGTGAACCGAACGCCCGGATGTACAAGACCGGCGACTTGGGGCGTTACCTGCCGGACGGCAATATCGAGTACCTGGGCCGTAACGACGATCAGGTGAAGATCCGCGGTTTCCGGATCGAACTGGGCGAGATCGAGGCGCGGTTGGCTCAACACGATGCCGTGAAGGAAGCCGTGGTGCTGGCCCGCGAAGATGTACCGGGCGACAAGCGTCTGGTCGCCTATTTCACCGAATCGGTAACGGCGGACATCGAAAGTCTGCGCAGCCATTTGCAAGCGCAACTGCCCGAATACATGGTGCCCGTGGCCTATGTACGCCTCGACGCACTGCCGCTGACTCCGAACGGCAAGCTTGACCGCAAGGCCTTGCCGGCCCCGGATCAGGATTCGGTGATTACCCGTGGATACGAAGCCCCGCAGGGCGAGATCGAAACCACCCTGGCGCAGATCTGGCAGGAGCTGCTCGGTCTGCCACAGGTCGGTCGTCACGATCACTTCTTCGAATTGGGCGGCCACTCGTTGCTGGCCGTCAGCCTGATCGAACGGATGCGCCAGGCCGGCTTGAGTGCCGATGTACGCATCCTGTTCAGCCAGCCCACCCTGGCTGCCTTGGCGACGGCTGTCGGCAACGATGACCGCAACGAAGTCACTGTCCCGGCGAATCGGATCCCCTCCGGCTGCGAGTCCATCACCCCGGCCATGCTGCCATTGGTCTCGTTGAGCCAGGACGCTATCGACCGCATCGTGGCGACGGTACCGGGCGGGGCGGGCAACGTGCAGGACATCTATCCGCTGGCGCCGTTGCAGGAAGGCATCCTCTATCACTACCTGGCAGCCGGACAGGGCGATCCCTACGTGCTGCAAGCGCAGTTCGCCTTTGACAGCCGCGAACGCTTCGATGCGTTCACCCAGGCCTTGCAGGCCGTGATCGATCGCCACGACATCTTGCGCACCTCCATGGCCTGGGAAGGCCTGGACGAGCCGGTGCAAGTGGTCTGGCGCGAGGCGGTGCTGGGGATCGAGCATGTGGAGTTGCATCATGAGGACGGCGATATCGCCGGCCAGTTGCAGGCCCGTTTCGACGCCCGGCACCACCGTATGGACATCCGCCAGGCACCGCTGATGTGCATCCGTTTTGCCGAGGATGCCGTCAACCAGCGCTGGGTCGCGACGCTGCTGTTCCACCACATGGCGCTGGACCACACGGCGCTGGAAGTGGTGCGCCACGAAATGCAGGCGCATCTGCTCGGCCAGGCCGACCGGATGGGCGAGGCGGTGCCCTATCGCAACTACGTGGCCCAGGCGCGCCTGGGTGTCAGTCGAGAGGCGCACGAAGGGTTCTTCCGCGAAATGCTCGGCGAGATCGACGAGCCGACGCTGCCGTTCGGCTTGCAGGATGTGCGCGGCGACGGCAATGCCATCGAAGAAGCCAGGCAGGACATCCCCGCAGACCTGAGCCGCCGTCTGCGCCGGCAAGCGCGCCAGTTGGGCGTGAGCGCCGCCAGTCTGCATCACCTGGCCTGGGCTCAGGTGCTGAGCCGGGTATCGGGTCGCGAGGATGTCGTGTTCGGCACGGTGTTGATGGGCCGCATGCAGGGCGGCGACGGCGCCGATCGGGCATTGGGGATGTTCATCAACACCCTGCCGATTGGCGTGCGGCTGGGCGAGCAGGATGTGCGCGCCGGTGTACGGGCGACCCATGATCGGCTGACCGGGCTGTTGGGCCATGAACACGCTTCCCTGGCGTTGGCCCAGCGGTGCAGCGGTGTGGCTGCCCCGACGCCCTTGTTCAGTGCGTTGCTCAACTACCGGCATACGGTGGCCGAGCCCGTCGCGCTGCAGTCGTCATCGGCCTGGCAGGGGATCGAGGCCCTGGGTGGCGAGGAGCGCACCAACTATCCGCTGACGCTGTCGGTGGATGATCTGGGTGAAGGCTTCAGCCTGACGGTGCAGGTCCAGTCCCGGATCGGCGCCCAGCGTATCTGTGGCTATATGTCGAGGGCTCTGGAGAGCCTGGTCGACGCATTGGAGCAGGCGCCGCAAACACCGTTGCACAGCCTGGAAATCTTGCCTGCGGTCGAGCGTCGGCAATTGCTCGAAACCTGGAACGCGACGGCGGCGGTGTACGCCGATGAAGCGTTGATCCATCGCCAGGTCGAAGCCCGGGCGGTGACGCAGCCCGAGGCGACGGCGGTGGTGCATGAAGGTCGGGCATTGACCTATGGCGAACTCAACACCCGCGCGAACCGGGTCGCTCATCGCTTGCTGGCGATGGGTGTTCGCCCGGATGACCGGGTGGCGATCTGTGTCGAGCGCTGCCTGGACATGATCGTCGGGTTGCTGGGCATCCTGAAGTCCGGCGCGGGCTATGTACCCGTGGACCCGGCCTATCCGACAGAACGTATCGCCTACATGCTGCAAGACAGCGCACCGGTAGCGGTTCTGGTGCACCCGGTGACCAAAGCCCTCATGGCGGGGGACACGTTGCCGGTACTTGATCTTGAACATGACATCGCTCAGGACGAAGAGGTCGCCAATCCGGTGGTGCCGGGCCTCGATCCGAGTCATCTGGTCTACGTCATCTACACCTCGGGGTCGACCGGCCTGCCCAAGGGCGTGATGGTCGAGCATCGCAACCTCAACAACCTGGTGGGCTGGCATTGCCAGGCTTTCGATATGAAACGTGGCAGCCGCACCTCCAGCGTCGCCAGCTTCGGTTTCGACGCCGCCGCCTGGGAGATCTGGCCGGCGCTGTGCGTCGGAGCCACGCTGTTGCTGCCGCCGGCCCATGCGGGCAGTGACAATGTCGATGCATTGCTCGATTGGTGGCAGGCCCAGGCGCTGGATGTGTGCTTCCTGCCCACCCCCATTGCCGAATACGCGTTTGGCCGCAACCTGGGTCATGAGCGCTTGCGCACCTTGCTGATTGGCGGTGACCGCCTGCGCAAGCTGCCCATCGACCCGGGCTTCACGCTGATCAACAACTATGGACCCACGGAAACCACGGTGGTCGCCACCTCAGGCCGGATCGACGCCGGCGAGGCGCAGCTGCATATCGGTAAGCCGGTGGGCAATACACGGGTCTATCTGCTCGATGCCCACTTGCAACCGGTTCCGGTTGGCGCGACGGGGGAACTCTATATCGGCGGCGCGGGGGTCGCGCGGGGCTACTTGAACCGGCCTGAACTGACGGCCGAGCGTTTCGTGCAGGACCCGTTCAGCCCTGTGCAGCACGCGAAGATGTACCGTACCGGCGACCTGGGGCGCTACTTGCCTGACGGCAATATCGATTACCTGGGGCGCAACGACGGTCAGTTGAAAATACGCGGTTTGCGTATCGAACTCGGTGAAATCGAGTCCAGGCTCGGCGATTGTCCCGGTGTGCGCGACGCGGTGGTGATTGCCCTTGGGGAGACGCCGGATGACATGCGCCTGGTGGCCTACTACACGACACACGAAGGCGAACATCACGACCTGACGTCCGACAACCTGCGTGCCCGGTTGCAGGTGCACTTGCCACGGCACATGGTGCCATCGGCCTACGTACGACTCGACGCGTTGCCCCTGACGGCCAACGGCAAGCTTGATCGCCGGGCGCTGCCGGCGCCTGACAGCGATGCCTATTCAAGCCGCGGCTACGAAGCGCCAGTGGGTGAGATGGAAACCCGCATGGCGGATATCTGGTGCCGTTTGCTGGGCGTGGAGCAGGTTGGTCGTCATGACGATTTCTTCGAGCTGGGCGGGCATTCGTTGCTGGCAGTGCGCTTGATGTCTCAGGTGCGCCAGCAATTGGACGTGGAACTGAGCCTGGCGGAGCTGTTCGCCAACCCGGTGCTGATGGGCTTGTCAGCCTGGGTCACGCAGGCGACGGCCAGTACATTGCCGCCCATCGTGGCGGTGTCTCGCAACGAGCCCTTGCCCTTGTCGTTTGCGCAACAGCGCCTGTGGTTCCTGGCGCAGATGGAGGGTGGCAGCGCCGCCTATCATATCTGCGGTGGACTTCGCCTCAATGGCCAGCTGGCACCGCAGGCCCTGCGTGATGCCCTGGACCGGATCGTGGCGCGTCATGAAGCCTTGCGCACCACGTTCGACAAGGTCGGGGGTGACGTCGTGCAGCGCATTGCCGCCGAAGAGAGCGGCTTTGCTCTGACATTCCATGACCTGTCCAATCGCGTCGACGCCGAGGATGAGTTGGCCCGGCTGGCTGCGCAAGAAGCACACGCGCCATTCGATCTGCACCAAGGGCCGTTGATCCGCGGTCGCCTCGTGCGATTGGCGCAGGAGGCGCATGTCCTGCTGGTCACGATGCACCACATCGTCTCGGATGGCTGGTCGATGGGCGTGCTGACCCGTGAACTGGGCGCGCTCTACCAGGCTTGCCTGCATGGCACAGCCGATCCGTTATCGCCGCTGCCGATCCAGTATGCCGATTTTGCCGTGTGGCAACGCCGCTGGCTGAGCGGGGAGGTGTTGAGCGAACAGAGTGCCTATTGGCAACGGACCCTGGCAGACGCGCCGCCTCTGTTGACGTTGCCCGCGGACCGTCCGCGACCCGCGCAGCAGGATTATGCCGGCGCGACCCTGTCGGTGATTTTCGATGAAGCGCTGACGGCGGATCTCAAAGCGTTGAGTCAGCGCCACGGCACGACGCTCTACATGACGGTATTGGCTGCCTGGGCCGCCGTGCTCGGCCGGCTCTCGGGGCAGGACACGGTCGTCATTGGCTCGCCGACGGCGAACCGTCGACGTGCCGAGGTCGAGGAGTTGATCGGGTTCTTCGTCAACACCCTGGCCGTGCCCATCGACGTATCGGGACGGCCGAATGTCGAAACGCTGCTGCAGCGGGTCAAGGCGCAGACCTTGAGCGCCCAGGCCCATCAGGACTTGCCGTTCGAGCAAGTGGTGGAGCGGGTCAAGCCGGTGCGCAGCCTGTCCCATAGCCCGCTGTTCCAGGCCATGCTGGCGTGGCAGGCCGCCGATGGGCAAAGCCTCGTGCTGGAAGGCTTGTCGCTGCAAACCGTGGAGGCACCGGGGCGTAGCGCCAAGTTCGATGTGTCATTGAACCTGGGTGAAGTGGATGGCCTGATTTCAGGCACCCTGGAATATGCCACGGCGTTGTTCGACCGGACGACCATGGAACGCTACCTCGGTTATCTGAAGCGCATGTTGCGGGCGATGGTGGCCGATGCCCGTGCCGTAGTCAGTGAAATCGTCTTGCCGGGCGATGCCGAACGCCTGCAACTGGATGGCTTCAATGCCACGCAAGCGGAGTATCCGATTGAGCAGACCGTTCACGGCTTGTTCGAGGCCCAGGCAGAGCGGACGCCGGACGCGCTGGCGGTGCTCCACCGCGGGCAGCGCCTGGATTATCGCGAACTGAACGAGCGGGCCAACCGCCTGGCGCATTACCTACGCAAGCAGGGCGTACGGCCCGATTCGCGGGTGGCGATCTGCGTCGAGCGTGGTCTCGATATGGTCGTGGGCCTGCTGGCGATCCTCAAGGCCGGTGGTGGTTATGTGCCGCTGGATCCGGCCTATCCGGCGGATCGGATTG
Source organism: Pseudomonas uvaldensis (assembly GCF_021271205.1). Taxonomy (GTDB): domain Bacteria; phylum Pseudomonadota; class Gammaproteobacteria; order Pseudomonadales; family Pseudomonadaceae; genus Aquipseudomonas; species Aquipseudomonas uvaldensis. The sequence continues at coordinate 752 of NZ_JAIWKS010000019.1, read as the reverse complement.
CCTACATGCTGCAAGACAGCGCCCCGGCGGCGGTATTGGCCCAGGCGGCCACGGTTGGCTTGCTGGCCGGTGCCTCGATGCCGGTGATCGACCTCGGTAGCGGGCTGTGGCAGGACGAATCCGTCTCGAATCCGCAGGTGCCTGAGCTGACCTCTTCGCATCTGGCCTATGTGATCTATACCTCGGGATCCACCGGATTGCCGAAAGGCGTGATGATCGAACACCGCAACACGGTGAACTTCCTCACTTGGGCTCATCGGTCGTTCGACGCTCAAACGCTGTCGAAAACCCTGTTCTCGACCTCGCTGAACTTCGATCTCGCGGTTTACGAATGCTTCGCGCCGCTGACCTGTGGTGGCAGTATCGAAGTCGTGAGCAACGTGCTGGAACTGCAACAGGGCGAGCACGACATCACCCTGATCAACACCGTGCCGTCGGCGCTCAAGGCGTTGCTGGAGTCGGGTGGGTTGGGTGAGGGTGTCGATACCGTCAACGTTGCGGGTGAGGCTCTTAAACGCAGTCTGGTGGAGGCGCTGTTCGAGCAGACCCAAGTCAAGCGCCTGTGCAACCTCTACGGTCCTTCGGAAACCACGACTTACTCCAGTTGGGTATCCATGGCTCGCGAAGATGGGTTTGTTCCGCACATTGGTAAGCCTGTGGCGAACACCCAGTTTTACTTGCTGGATGAACACCGGCAGCCGGTGCCCTTGGGCGTGCCGGGCGAAATCTACATCGGCGGTGCCGGCGTGGCT
>NZ_JAIWKS010000018.1 GCF_021271205.1 Pseudomonas uvaldensis | reverse complement strand
TGAAAATGGGTTAAAAGCCCAGCATTTGCTGGTTCTTCCTCTGGCGCTCGCTGCAAACGGTGCCCAACGGAGCTGAACGGTAAATAGCGAATCCCCGAAAAAGTCCCCACGCCCTTTTGGGGCCTCTCCGGCGTCCTGCCGACCGAACACCAATCCCCTCATTCAACACGGCACCACCACGACTGCGCATAGTAGGCGTCTCCAATCTTCTCAACCCCGGTCAGGTTCATCCCGCTATGGGCCATCCCCGTGATCTTCACATCGAGCAACGGGGGGATGACGTCAGGGCCAGGGCCTGACTTGAAAATCTGCGCCACCACCGCTGCCCTGCCTAAGTCTGGCTCCAGCGACTCACTTATGACTATGTCGCCTCGAAACGTCTCAGCACTCCTCAGCTGATCCTTTGGGATGGCTACGCCCAGCTTGCGGCGTCGAGTGATTAAGAAATACATGGATCGGCTCACAACTGTACAAAAATACAGTATCGAGCCGCGATAGCGTCATCCTCAAGTCCAGGCCGATGGGCGGCAACCTGCCTCCCGTCGGCACCGCAGGCTTGGGATAACTTTTCGGGATACTGTACATAACCACAGTTTAGAAAAAGCCCGATATGTTTCCTGAATTACCCGATTGCGCCGAGACGACTCAGTGGCGCAGCGCTCTTGCCAACCATGACCTTCGAAACCGTAACCCAGACTTGTACCGGTCGCTATTGCACGAGCAAAGCAGCGCCATGGTCGCGAGCGAGCTTATTGACTGGATGGACAAGCTGGAGATGGATGAGATGGCAAACGCCTCCTACTGGTTTGCGCTGGAGGAACTGGCCTGGAGATGAGCTGCCCAACCAGGAAGACAGTTTTGGATACCCCGGGAGAGCTTTGACGATGTGCGGACGGCTATCGCAGTACACCGGTATCCATGACTTCGTTGCGGTGCTAGCCATGTGGCCCGGGGCCTATGTCGGTACCCTGGATGACCAACCGCTGGAGCGGTACAACTGCGCGCCATCGAGCCAGCTCGCCCTATTCCACCAGGAAGGCGAAGTGCTACACGCCGACCTGGTGCGCTGGGGCTGGCGACCGCACTGGGCCAAAGATCGCCCGCCGCCGATCAACGCCAGAGTTGAGAAAGTCGCCCACGGCCCCTTCTACCGGGCGATCTGGCCGAACCGGGCCATTACGCCAATCAACAACTGGTTCGAGTGGGTAGATGAAGGCGGACCGAAGAAGCAACCGTACCTGATCCGCCGGCGGGATCATGCGCCTATTTTCTGCGCAGCTATCGGCCAGTTTCCCACCGGTAACCGGGAACCGCTCGAGCACGACGGCTTCGTCATCATCACCGCCGACAGCCAGGGCGGCATGATCGACATCCACGACCGGCGGCCTGTCGTGCTGAATCCCGACCTCGCTCGGGAATGGCTCGACCCGACCACGCCCAAGGAGCGCGCCGAACAGATAGCTCTCCACCAGGGCGAGCCGGCCGAGGCCTTCGAGTGGTTCAAGGTGGACCGCGCCGTTGGCAACGTGAGGAACCAGGGGCCGGAGCTGATCAGGCCTATTGCTGATTCAATCCTCTGACATACGCCTGGCACGCCGCCAACGCAATCAGCCCCCGGTCGCCTTCGTTGGTGATGCCGATAATTCGTTGAGCATGCGCTGGGTCAAGTTGGGCTCTTGCCTTTCCATGAACCACGCCGCTGGCGCCGGGGGTGGTAGACAATGGGCTGCAACTGGCTGAATCCTCGAGGAGGACTGACAGCCGCAAATCAGCAGTGGCAAGGCGATCGCGCAAGCGAGCCTGATTGGTTTGAGCATCGCTCAGTTCCTTGAAATGGGTTTGTTCGCTTGCCGACAGCCGCTGCTCTAGGGCCAGGCGCTTGTCCTGCTCCGTCCGGGCCTGTGACGCTGCCGCACTGCTGATTTGAGCCAGGTCGGACTGGTGCAGGCGGGCCTGCTCCGCCAACCGTTCTCCATAGCGCCAGTCCTGGACCTTCCAGGTCGCGCCGACCGCCAGCAGCACAAGTACCAGCACGCCAACGACCCAGGCCTTCACGGCCACGGGGTTCATGGCACATCCTTGAAAAAGATGTGATTACCCAGGCGCAGGGTCTGCGTGGCTTTGGCGGCCCAGGCCGGTGGCTTCGGCATCGTTGTCGCGTAGTAGTGAGTCGCGCCCTTCGTGATGTCAGGCTCGGCGCCGGAGATAACCAGATCCGCCGCCCGCTGCGCCTGGGCGATCTGCTTCGGCGGGATCGGCTTGGCGCCGCTCAGGAACGGATAGTTCGGATCATTCTGATTCCAGCAACTGAACTGGTACGGTTTCAGGCAGACGCCGGCATAGCCCTCCCCCCACCAGGACTTGGTCTTGCCATCTTCCACGCGGTTGCGGATGGTCCAGGCCACGGCAATCTGCCCGGCCAAGCCCTCGCCTCTTGCTTCGGCCCACAGCGTGCGGGCAAGGATGTCGCGGTCCCTTTCGGAAACAGTCATAACTTTTCTCCAGGCAAAAAAAATCCCGCTCGATGGCGGGTTGCGGTGTTGGGCGGATTACATGGTTTCGGTGGAGGCCAACATCGGTGCGGCTGCGATATCCGGTACCGGCGGCTCCGTCGGCCAGACCGGAAACTCGAACCAGCCAGGCTGGCTTGTCACCTTGCCCAGCGCATATTTGTACGTCTTCCAGGCTTTCAGCGGTGCGGCCAGGGCGACTTGCTCAGCTTCCTCCTCAGGAGTCGCCTCCCCGATTTCGATGCCATAACCCAGGGTGTCGATGCGATCCTGGATACGAGTGATCTGAGCCATCGCTGCAACGTTCTTCTCGGCAAGTTCCGTCTTCACCTCCTTGAACTGCTGGTCCAGCAAAGCGGATTCCTTCATGGCCTTGGTGATCAACTTCGTCCAATCGATGGTGACTTCGACGATCACAGCATCCGGATCAGGCTTGGGCGGTATGTACAGTTCGCCGGCGGGCATCTTCGGGGGCGGAAAAACCAACAGGCCATCGGCAACACTCCACAGCGGATTGGGAAACGCCTGTTCCTGGCTGTAGTTCGAGGGGATCGGAAACAGGAGTTTGATGTTCAGCTCCCCTCCCTGGCGGGTGATGTCCCCGGCGAACCAAACCGAGTCGATGGATCCGTGTGGCAGGGTGTCTCCTTCCCCAATGGGTGACAGGTCGAACAGTTCGTTATTTATGGTCAGCGTGTCTCCGCTTTTCACTACCGTGAATGGAGCGGCACCGACCTGGGGCATCAGATCAATCCTCATTCGTACCACCTCCCATGGGCCACATAACCCGGATACATCGATGAGGTCGACGCATGGCCGTAAACGATGTGCGACACCGTTGTAGCCGTCACCACGCCAATCGTGCCCCACCCTCGACTGTTGCCTGCACCAGCACCTCCCGAGATTTGAAATCGTGAAGCATCGCTACATGCCGGAGGTGAGCTGAACGCATGCGGGAAGGTGAAGTTGGTAAATCCGGAACCGATAAAAACGCCACCAGCAGCAGCGCTAGCAGTAGCCGCCGTCGTCGACCACCCCGAACAGATCAGCGTACCGCAGGCATATTTAGAGAACGTGCCCGTGGTGGTGGTGCCCCGCTGAAGCAGTGCCCCGGTTGGTATCCCGCCAGTTTGCGATACCGCCCCCACGGAGTTATTGGTCGTGTAAATCTCGAACCAATCAATCGACGCCGCGCCGGTGGTGTACCACCCTTCGAACACTCGTCCGACCGAGGTGGCGGAGATTGTGTAAAAAGTATCGTTTGTGGAATAACGCTTGGCGTACGCCATGAAGCCGGACGCAGTGCTGAAGGGGGAGCCAGCAGTGGTCCCACCTACCCCTCGATAGACCCCCGTTGGAAGATGGGTCAGCAGCGTAGGCATCACCGGCAACGTGATAGAGCTGCCCCAGCCATGGGCGCCATTGAGCATCAAGCGCCCGCCAGTCGCATCATTGGTGGTGGTTTGGGGAACCAGCCCCAGGCCAGCCTGTGCATCAGAGATGGTGTTCCCACCTGTACCACCCTTGCTCACCGGCAGGATGTCGTAGTTGCCGGTGGTCCCCAGTGCGGCGAGCTTCGCGCCATAGGTGTTTACGATTGCCCGTAGCGCATCGGCAGAATCCTTCACGTAGCCCTGCATCGGCGCCAGTGCGTAAGTACCGCCAGAGACTGTCGGCCCCTGATACGGAGGATCGATGGAAAGCGAGGTATTGCTCGGGGCGTTGGTGACTTCGTACCAACGGCCATCGGGGCCACGAAACGCATCCCCGACCCGGCAGTTCACAATAAACGCGGTACCAACGCCCGTGACGGCATTGGAATTCAGGGCGACGGAAACCGTCCCCGCTTTGTACCAGGGCATAGGAAAGTGTCCTTAAAGTTTTGCAAAAACGGCAGGAAGGTAAAGTACGGTTGGATTGAACGGGCCTACTGTCAGCGCATACAGATTGTTACCGGAGAAGTCCCACCAGCAATAGAGCATTCGACTCTGGTTATCGTTATCAAGCATCGGCATGCTAAAGCTGTTTATCAGCATGTACTCACCCGCAGGAAAATCGAACGCTACTCGATAGTAATTCCTGGGCGTCCCGTTCGACGTATGATCGGATCTAACATACGTCCAGTTCTGAAATGCTCGGGTAAAACGGGCATAAGGCGTTCCACTATCAAACAGCAGTTTGGAGTTTCCATCCCACAACCTCATTCCATAATCAGCCAGAGCGGTCGCAGCGAAGCCACAGGCGAAGTACGAGCCATTGGGTTGCAACGTATTGACGTCGTAAGCCCTGACATAAAACCCCGTCCATGCTCCTGGGGAACCAATCACCCGCATCTGGCATAACCCAGCAATGCCGCTACTTCCCGAAGGACGAATGAAGACCAGGGGTGGTTCTTGGCTCGTTATCGTTCTAGGGAAAGTCGTAACTGATCCCAAGCCCCACTCTTCGGTCGGTACATACGTTCCTTTCGCCAACACAACAAGCCGCGAGAACTCGGAATCAACCGTCACGACGTTGCTGTTATTCGTAAACTCCAATCCGAACGACATTATGAGTACCTTATAACAATCAGCCGCATGGTGATGCCGGTCTTGTTGCTATATTCTTCCCTGCCTCGAATATAGCTATACACCCTGACAGCGTTGTTTATGACTTCAGTTTCCAGTTGCATATCCACCGCATCGTTGTAGTTCCCTATTGGCACCACAAAGGCGGTGCCATTGGACGGAGTAATTCCAGGCACCGATATTGTTTGATAGGATATTGAATTCGACCCCGTGACTACTGCGCTGTATACGACCCGCATCGTGAAGGAAGATGGATCGAGGGTGACGTTGCCGTTTTCATCCCGGATTTCCAACCCATAACTCATGCTGATAGATCTCCGAGCTGAACCCGCTTCACACCATTTTCGTCGTATACCTTGATTGCGCGATTAGTCATGGTCAGGCGACCGCCGCCAGGGGCCGGGCCGTTGAACTCCAAATTCCCCGCCTTATCCAGGCGCCAGCCCTGCACACCAGCAACGTAGTTGTCCGACTGCAAGGCTTGGCCGATCTTCAGCATCGTGATGCTGCCGTCCTGGATGAAAGCGGAGTTCATGAACACCTGGCCGCCTTGAACGGCGAACGGAACCGATATGGCCCCGCCGGAGATGGTGTTCACGATGGCGAACCGATCGGCACTGACCAGAAACTGACTCTGGAGCCCGGTCGCCGTGTTCTCGATACCGAGGCCAATGCCGGCGGCGACATACTTCCCGTCGGCGGTGAGTTGCATCTTCACCGACCACATCGTGTTCAGCTTGCCGCTCGTGTCAGCGTAAGCCGTGGAGGTCTGTTGGATCGCTGCAGTGTTCTGTCCCACCGTCGCAGTCAACTGGTCGATTTTCGTGGCCGTGGCTGACTCGTTCGTCGCGACCACCTGCTCAAGCGTGGTCAGGTTCGCAGCGTTCTCATCGATTTGGGCATCGAAGGTGGTCAGCCTGCGCGCCGTCGCCTCACTCTCTGAAGCTCGGACGCTGCTTTCCGACGCAATAGCTGCCGTGCTGGTCCACCCTTTGATAGCGTCAGACAGATCGCCCTCCCCGTCGTCATCGCGCCAGGAAGCTCGCAGCGCTTCGAAAGAGGTGGCCGTGGCTTCGAGTTCCGTGATGTCTACGGTGTTGGTCGCCACCTGCTGCGCAAGGCCGTTGGCCGTCTGAACCGACTGGCCTACGTCCAGCCAATAAGTGGCGTTTGGCGGCGGCGTGTTGATCGGAACCTGGACTTTCGCCTGATAGATACGGTCATCCTCGACCACCATCTTGCCCTGCTCGTAGACCTGATCAGGCTTGTAGGCAGACAAGCCGTCGAACGCGTCGATCTGGGCTTGGAGTCCTGGGATTTTCTCGATCTCATCCCGCAGGTGTTGCCCGAGTTCCGTCTCGGTGATCTGCCCCTCGATGATGTCCAGAATTGGACCTGCCTCAGAGCTGGCCTGGCCCAGGACACCGTTGCCGACTGGGTACCAGGGTCCGATGTTCCCGGTTCTGTCCACCAGCCGCGCCCAGAAGAAGAACGTCGCCCCCGCCAGCAGGCTCTGCATGCTGTAGTCGCTCTGGGGATACGCCAGGTCTGCCAGCTTCGTGGCGTTGTCCAGGACGTTGGTGGGCCCGTACCAGATCTCGGTCCGCTGGGTGTCCTCGGCGCCAGCAGGGAATCCCCACTTCAGGCCGATGCCGAACAGCAGTGAGGTAGCTGTCAGGAACGACACCGCCGGCGGCAGGCCTTCCTTGCCCTTCAACTCTGTGAGCACGGAATTGCGCCAGATCGAAGAGATGTCGAAGGCGCTCACTGCACGCACCCGAGCCACGTAGGCGCCGGCATAGATGCCGACCACGTCCACGCCAGTCGAACCGGTGCGCGGCACCTTGACCCAATTGCCGCTGTCTTTGCGCCACTCCACGTCATAGGCCACAGCCCCTGGCACGGCAGGCCAGGTGATGGTCATTGTCGCAACGGCGATGCCTTGAGAAACAACCGAGGTCGCTGTCAGGGCAACGCTGGCCGGCGGAGGAACGACAGTGATCGGAATAACACTGATCGGCCGCTCTTCCAGGCGGGCGCCGGTATCGATGTGGGCGAACTTGCTCGGCTCGTACTGCAGAGCGGAGATCTCAAAATCCCCTTCGGTCGTGCGCTTGGTCCGGAGCACGCGGTAAAGCGGAATCGCCAAGTCGTCAGCGTCGAGCGCCCACTGAAGCTGCGCCCGCGGCGCCTCGCTGTAGGCTACCGTCACGGTCACGGCTCGCCCGGCCACGCTCTGCACGGTGCGGCCTTCGGCGCGTCCGCCCGGAAGGTTGATGATCAGCCGGTCGCCTGCCTTGGCCTGGGTGTCGCGGTCGAGCGTGATCACCCGACCTGCCACGGCAGATATCCGTCCGCCAATCTCCCGGCCAGCCAGCAGCGAGTCAGCCACGGGGATGATGTGTCCAGGGAGCGGGATTACACCCTCCATCCCAGTCTTGAACGTAACAGTCCGGTCCAGGTTGTTGCTGAGGATCACCCACTTGCCGCGGCGTTGGGCCTCGGACGCCCTGGTGCAGCCGATGGCGCTCACCTCGGTTGGGCGGTCGCCATAGCGGCGCTGGAGATCCAGATCAGCAAACGGAATGACGTCGGTGTCGTAGTTGTTCGCCGGGTTGTCGTAGCTGACCAGGCACCGGGTGTACCGAGTCTTGGCCGAGGCGCTGCCGTACGAGAACTTCCCGTCGATGACGTTCGCCCGGGTGAACACGTAGTCGAAGTCCTGGGCACGCGGCATGTCCGCCTGCATGATCAACTGGCCCTGGGCCCAGTAGGTCATGCCACGATAGATACCGGAAATGTCCCTCAGCAGCGTCCAGGCGTCTGCCTTGCCCTGCAGGTTCATGTCGCAGAGGAAGCGCGGCTCGGTTCCGCCCAGGCCATCCGGTACCAGTTGATCGCAGTATTGGGCGATCCGGTACAGCTCCCACTTGTCGACCATCCACGGTTTGATGCGCTTGCCGAGGCCGAAACGGTCCTCAGTGCAGATGCCATAGGTGATCCAGGCCGGGTTATTGGTCCAGGCCTGCTTCATACTGCCGTCCCAGGTGCCGGTATAGGTCCGACTGATCGGGTCGTAGTTGCTCGGGACCTGCCACTTCCTGGCTTTGCACTTCACAGTGACGGCCGGGATGTTGGTGAACTGCTCGGCGTCGAATTCGATGTACAGAAGCGCGGTGTTCGGGTAACGCAGCTTCGCGTCGATGACTTCGGTGAAGCCGGCGATCAGCATGGTGTCGGCGACACGGTTACTGTTCTGGTTCGGCGTGATGCGACGCACGCGGATCTGCCAGCCGATGGTTGCTTCCGGCAAGTCGATGCGCCGGGAGCGTTCGTAACGGGTGGTGGTCTTCCCATCCACGGCATCGGTCAGCACCTGCTGATACGCGCCGCCGTCAGTAGCCACGTCGACCGCGTACTCAATGCGATAGCCGCCAATGTTGCCCTGGTCGTCCTGGCGCTGGAGCACCGGCCAGGCGAACCGAATGCGCACGGCAGAAAGCTGGATGTTCGTGACGGAGCGCACCCAAGGCGCATCGCTGCGCAGCTCGATGTTCAGCGATGTCTCGTTCTCGACCGAGGGGATGCCGGGGATATAGGTCTGATCCACCGAGCCGGAGCGCCATTCCCATTTGACGTTCGGGAAGTTGACGTTGCCGCTCGCATCTTTGATCGGTGTGTTGTCCAGGTAGATGTCGGCGTCCGTCGGCACGCCCTCAAACTCACCCTCACCTACCGCAATCAGCAGCTTGGCGATGTTCGTTGAGCGGAGGTTGTCGCTTGCCTCAATCGGCGTCTTCGGCTTTTTGCTTCCGCCCTTTGCGCCGCGGATGTCGATCTTCTGTGCTGCGCCCATGCTTTCCTCCAGGCGAAAAAAAACCGCCTCATGGGCGGCCTGCTTGCTGCGTTCGGTTTACGTTTTGTCTTCGGCGTAGATCGAGGCGGAAATGATCATCCCGCCCCACCGGCGCTCACCGATGCAGATTGGGACAGGGTTGCCGCTGGCCGTGGTGTTCTTGGCGCTGCCGAAGGCGTAGGACGGTGCGTTCTCGGGACCGGCACTCTGTTTGAGGCCTGAGGCCTGAGGACTGAGCATCTGGATGACGCCGCCGGCGGCGAGGCCGACCCCAAGCTGTACAGCCCATGGCTGTCCAAAATAGGTTCCTGCAACGATCAAGACGGCGCCGATGATCGTCTGGAGCAGGCCCGCACGCTTGCTACCAGAGACTACCGGCACGATGCGGATCTCTTGCGCGCCGCCCAGGGTAAAATCCTTTTCCGCAACATTTTTGCGGTTGCGGAAGATTGCGAACCGCATCCCTTTCCGCTCAAGATCTCTGATTGCCGACTCGAATCCGTCCAGGGTGCACTTGAGCGCCTTGAAGGCTTCCCCAACGGATCTGCTGCCCAGCTCGCGGTAGTGGACCCGACCGAACAGCTTGATAAGCGGGCCAGAAAGAAGAATGGTGGTCATTGCTGGGTTATTGCTGAAAGCTATCGCCATGGCTTTCTCCGGTCGTAAAAAAACCGCCCGGAGGCGGCTTCTTCTCACTGCATGGTGGGTGATAAGTCCATGCTCATCGCTGAGTCTATGGATATCCTGAATTTTTTCGTGCTACCGGCCTTGATGTTTGTTTCCCGTTCTTTCAGGCCGCTCCCGCAGGCTGAAGCCGAAACAATGTGCTCGCCTGGAGCAACACGGAATTTCGCAGTCTCACCGGCACCGATTTCTGCTGCTTTGCGGCCGTCGATGCTCAACGTAGTATTGCAGCCGCCACCCACAAAACCTTTGTCCCGGGTGACGATCAGTGTCGAATCACCCTGCGCTGGGGCTTGAAGCGCAAACAGCCTGGATGACGGGACTGGATCGGCTTCACTGGAAGGAACTGGAGAGGTGGCACACCCTGCCAGCAAAGAGCCAGCTATAACTAAAATCACCGCCTTCACGCAACACCTCCACTGGTTCCGGTTAGCTCGCTGCCGCAGTGTTTGCACTTCACGGCCACTGCTAAGATCTCTTCGCCACAGAATGGGCAGTCTTTTTTCGGCTTTACATCTGTGGTGGTGCTCATCTTATAAGCCGGATACGGAGTAGCTTCTGTCAAAATAACTGGCGTAGGGTTTTTGAATGCCCACACCAAAGCAGTCACCCATCCGATCAGGCTCCAACCCAGGAAAAAGTTCACCGCGGCTATCGCTGGAAGATTGTTGCTCTTACGAATTGCCGCCTCGATGGTAGGGAGCATGTAAAGTGCCGGAACGAACACTACCCCGCTGATTGCGACCAATTTACCAAACGCATTAAGCTCCCCTCGCTCCATGCCCATGGAGTAGCTGAAAAAGGAGAGAAAACTCAAAACCAATAGCCGGACTACAAACATTTGAACTCCTTGCTCAATGGTCGCGGATAACCCACGACTAATGACAAGATGCTACCATCTTCCATCGCAAGCGCCATAATTCCTGGCCTTCTCACTTCGCATCCCGATGGCGCAAAATTAATCTAGTTTTCTGCCACCAAGGCCCACCAAAAACGATGATCTCGCTCGGTCGGCCATACAGGTGATGCAGGAGGAAAGGCCCAGGGCCGAACGTCTCGGCGTCCTCGCCGAGAAGCGTCGGATCGGCACCGAGGAAGATCCCGGCGTGGTTCGGGTGCACCGTTCGTCCTACCTCCATCACAATCATGTCGCCGCGCTGCGGCTGGTCGACCCGGTAGAAGCCTGCAGCCTCATAGTTCGCTTCGTAAAGGCTGGTGTTGTCCTGGCTCTCCCACCAGCCGTCGGCGCGCTTGAAGGCTTCGAACTCCAGCCCCCACTCGCGCTTGTACCAGTCGGCGCAGACCTGCCAGCAGTCCCAGGCGCCGTGGACAAATGGCCGCTTCAGCAGCGGCGTCTCGCCCGTGGGTACTACCGTCCGCAGGTCACCCTCCGGCCAGCTCAGGATGTGCCAGGGCAGCTCCGTGGCCTCGCACATCGCCAAGTCCCGCGGCGACGGCCGGCTGGTCGCGTCCGGATGGGAGTGTACGATTCCGATAACCTCGCCCAAGTCCTCAGCCGCGGCGTACTCCTCCGGATCGATGCGGAACTCCTCGTTCGGCTCGGTCGCGGTGTTTTTGCACGGGTAGTATTGCTGCTTTCGGCCCACGGCCAGCAAAAGCCCGCAGCATTCCTTCGGATACTCAGCCGCTGCGTGTGCCTGGATCGCGCTCAAGATGTGTTTGCGCATGGTCAGCTCCGGGCGATCAGCGACACGGCGGGAAATCCGCCATGTGGCAACGGATTACCCTCGCCGAAGCGTGGAGTGCAGCCGCGGCCCAGCGTGGCATCGCATTCGTCCAGTTCAGGGTTGTCGGTGACTACGCCATCCTTGGTGACGTAGGGCCCGGTGTAGCCGCAGTTCGGCCCGCGGTAACCGCCGGTGAGGCACCAGTGGCAGAGCGTCGTGGCCTGGCGCCCAATGGACTCGCCGCCCACGTCGCCCGGGCTGGCAAGCTCCCAGGTCACCGTTTCCCCATCCTCGTGCGTCTTCTGGTCGATGTACCAGACCTCGATCGTCTCCTGGGTAGGGTCGGCCTGTGGGTTGCCGTTGGTGAAGTTCTCCGCGTCGAGGTACGTGCCCAGTGTGTGACGCATCGTCAGTTTGAAGTCTGCAAGATCCTGGAAGGCAAGGCACAGAGCTGTGATCCGGCCGTTCACATTGCCAACCGACAGCGTGGGTCGAACCGCCGTGCCGTCACCATTCGCCTCGAAGCCATCAGCCTGCACCGGCCAGGCGCCGTACTCGTTGCCCTGCCACCAAATGGACTTGGCCGGCAGCTCATCGTTAGCCACACCGGCGGCAATCAACTCCGCCGCCGTGTGCGGTATCGCGTGCCCGTGGAAGCGCAGCACGTCCGCGCCATAGTCCGAGCCGTCCAATTCGAAGAGCAGCACTTCGCTGCCAGGCTCGAGGGCCTGGATGTCACTGATCAGCGGCATGGTTGCCCCTTATGGCTGGAAAGCCCGGTTGAATGTGGCGGTGAGTTTGTAAACCCCACCGCCGATTGGAGTCGGCACGGGGTTGACGCAGGTGAAAAGACCGAGCTCCCCGAGCGGCGTCGTCCAGAGGAAGGCCTTCGCGCCGGCGTGCCGGTCAAGAAAGCCCATGATCTCCAGCGCCACGGCCTTCTGGCCGATGACCGTTATCGGATAGGAGTCTTCCTTGTTGTTCGGCCCGTCGGCCGCCGTTTGCTTGTAGCCGTTCCCGAACTGCGAGGTCCGCACCCGGTAGGTGATCTCGGGCGAGTCGCCGCGCTGGGTGGGCCAAGTGAACGTTTCGATAGCCATCAGCCCCTCCCGTTGATAACGCGCCAGATGGCGCCGCCTGGCTGCAAGCCTCTGGCAATTGCGGTTTCTGCTTCAGCCTTGGCAGCTTGCTGGATGCCTTTGCCCAATTGGGTTGTATCCTCCTGGGTTGTGCCGCCGGCGCCACTGGTCTGGACCGATACAGCAACCGGGAAGTTGTACACGTTCCCGCCACCGCTTCCTCCGGCGAGTGCTCGCACGCCCAATTGACCGCCGGCCGTGCGGGTAAGCGGCATGATCGCCTCCGGCCCAGCCTCGCCCATCACACCAGTTTGCCCGCCAGCCATACCGAACGCTGTCGGCTTGCTGACGATGGAGTTGGTGAAGGCGCCGCCATTGGCGAACATCTGCACCCCGCCCGACCAGGCCCCGCCGTTGGCCTGGATACTTCCAGGGGTGAAACCGGACAGGTCACCGGAATACCCAGCCTGGGTTGAGCCAACCGAGGCGGATCCACCGCCAGACAGGTAATTCAGCCCTGCGCCAAACAGACTGTTCAGCAACGCAGAGCTGGCCTGCCTGGTCGCAATTCGCGCCATGTCTGCCAGGATCGACTTGGTGAAACTGGCAAACGAGAATTTCCCGCTGATGGCGAAGTTTGCTACCGCGTCCTCCATTGAGCTGAAGGCATTGGTGAAGAGGCTTCGAGTTTGGCCCGCAACGTCCCGCGCCGACTCCAGGTAGTTCTGCCATGCCGATGACGCGCCGGCGGTCCAGCTGCCCTGGGCCTCTGTCATGTCGTCGAAATTGAGCGTGACTGTGTCGCGCAAGTCCTTCTGGCTCTTCGCGATTGCCTGGAGCTTGGCGTTGTATTCGTCGAGGCTCATGCCACGGGAGCCGTCGCCGTACTGGTTTGCCAAGTCGATGCGCTGGGCATTGGCTTTGTCGTCAATGCCGTTGAGCTGGCTCTGCAAGTTCCTTTGGCGGTCACCCATGCCCAGGCTCGCCGCCTCCCGCTGACCTTGTTGGCGCAGAGTGATGACTTGCTGCTGGAGCGCGCTGGTATAGGTTTGGATGGCGAGCGTTTGCTTCTTGAGGCGGCCTTCCTCGTTGGTGGCGAGCACTTCCAGCTGGCTGTCGGCATCTTTTTGCGCCTTGACCATGTTGGTGCGCGCGTCGGCGATCTTCTGATCCAGTTCGATGCGCTGCTGCCCAGTCGTGCCGGTTTTTTCCTTGACTGCTTCGAGCGCGGCAATCTCGGCCTGGTAGGCACCGGTCACCTCTTCTCGCTCGGCCCGAATCAGCGCAGTGCGCTGATCGATGTAGCTCTGCTGGGTGATGAGCCCGGCCTTCTGCTGGGCCTCAAGCTCTTTCTCGGAATTCGAGTAGGTGGCCAGCAGATCCTTGAGCGCATTCTGGGCGTCGTTGTATCCGCTCAGGTTGAGCTGATTGGCCTTCCCGGCCGGGTCCTTGTTCTTGTCCTTGATGTTCTGGATGTTCTTGGCGACGACATCGGCCTGGATCAGCGGACTGTTGGGGTCTGCCTTGCGCAGCGCCTCGACATCCCGCTTGTACTCCTTGATCAGCTTGTTGCGCTTTTCCTCGTTGGTGAGGTTGGAGTCGCTGATGGCCTTCAGCTTGGCGGCGGCATCGATGCCTTCGCGCTGGATGTCGTTGTAGTTCTTTTGGGCTTTGCCAATGTTCTGCTGGGTTTGAAGCTGATTTGTAAGAGCTTCGATGGTGCTTTTCAGCAGCTCTCTTTCCTGTGCAACTGCGCCGCTTCTGGAAACAATACTGTTCCCACCGGTTTTGCGCTCAAGATCGTCCAGCTTTGCCCTGGCTTCAGCAAGCTGTTCGCCCATGCTCTGTGTGCGCCCCACATCAAGGGTCGCATCAAGCGCACCAGAGGCGGCGGACTTCACCTTGTTCCAGGCTCTTTCGATCAGCCCAAGGTTGGCGGTGACGTCCGCAGTCCTGGTCTTGATGGTATCTGCATAGGTATCGGTCAGCAGCTTGGCCGCGCCGATGGTGTCGCCCTGCTCCTTCAGCGCAACGATCTGCGAATAGGCCGAGGCGGTGAGGAAGTTGTACTGGTCGTTGAGCTCTTTCGCAGCGGCGACCGGGTCCTTGGCGATCTTGGCAAACTCAGCGATCGTCTCATCAATCGCCTTGCCGGTGACCTTCTCCATCTCAAGTGCAGCAGTGGAGATCTCACCGAAGCTTTCCCCGGCGATCCTGCCATTCCCTGCCAGCTTGGCCAGGACCTCGGCGGCGGCACCGGTCGTCCCAATGGTGGCAGACACTTGCTGAGCCAGGTAGGCGAGCTGATCACCACTGGTGCCGGCGGCGTTCCCTGTGAGGGTCAGAGCCTTGCTATACGCTGGGGCCTCTTCGCTGCCCTTGAAGTAGGCCAGGCCCAGCGCTGCCGCTGCAGCCGCTGCCAGGGTGAAGGGGTTGACCAGCCCTGCAACATATCCGCCAAGCGCCCGAGCCGCCGGCGCGATGCCGCCGAACATGTCTTTCAACTGGCCGCCCTGCTGGAGCAGCACGGTCAGCGGGGCCTGGCCGCCCTGCAAGCTGGTGACAATGTCAGTAACCTGAGCAGGCACACCGCGCAACGCGTTGGCTGTCTGCTTGGCGGAGATCCCGGTGGCATTCGTTTGCTTTTCAAGCTTGGCCGCGGCCGCTTCCGCTGCTTTCGTCTCGGCCGCCATGGCCTTGATGGATGCGCCAGCCTTCTTGGTCTCAGTGGAAAGGCTCTCCGTGGCCTTCTCAGCCTTGGCACCGGCCTGGGTCAGGCTTTCAAGCTCAGTTGACGCTTTGGCAACGTCGCCGGTTTCGACCTTGATCCCAAGGCTGGCAATGTCTTGTGTCATGCCATTCTCCTGACAATGTTTTTCACTTCATCTCGGCCATGACAGCGAGCGCTTCGGCCTCCATTACTTGAAGGTCAGGAAATAGTTCGGGGATTTGCCGCTTCTTGATGCCGATGAGCACTGCTACTTCGCGGATGACGGAGTAGTCCAGCCCTGTAGCGCCGGCGGTACCGGTGCGCCACTGGGTGGACAGGGCGTTGAAGAGGCGGAAGACGGGCCAGTTGTCCGGCCAAATCTCCACATCGTCCTCTGCAATGTCTGCCAGCGTCAGGCCAAGCTTCGCCATGTCTTCGGCTGTGGCGCTAGGCTCGTACAGGCTTCGCGCCGCGGCTATCAGTTTCCCCGGCGAGCAACCGTGTAGGCCTTCTGGTATGCCTCGAGTAGCGCAGCAGGAGCGCCCTGGAAGCCGGAAACCAGTTCGAGCAGGCTTTCATCGCTGTATGCCTCCTCGAAATCCCAGCCGACCAGAATTTCCTTGAGCTGGGCTACCTCCAGCGCGATCTGAGCAGCGGTTGCCGCCTCCCAGGTTGCGCCGTCCTTCATGGCTTCACGGGCTGCCGCATCGCGTTCCGCGTTCCACTTGTCGTAGTAGGCGGACAGGTCTTTGCGGTTGCGGTACTTGAACTCGACTTCCACTGCGACCGGGTCGAGCCCAACGCGAGGAATCTCGACCTGGGCTTTGAACGTAGCGTTTTGCGCGATCTTGAAACTGGCCATGTGGTTTCCTTACGACGTGTAGCGGGTTGGGTCTGCTTGCTGAGCCAACGAAACCGTTTTGGTCATCACGTTGTTGCGAGAGATCACCGGCTGCTTCGAGAACGACGTGTAGACCCCGTAGTAGATCTTGTCGACGCCAGGAAGGTTGAGGCGCGCAGCCTGGACGGTACGAGCCGCATCGGCAGCAGTGACTACCGGCACGTATGGAAGGGTCGGGTCATCGGCGACGGTGATGGTCATGCTGGCGGCAGACTTGTCGGTCGGAATCTGGAAGCCTTGCTGGGCTTCGAGGAACGCGACGTCGGTGTAGTTTTGCTCGCCACCGGCCGATGCAAAGTCGGTCACCTGCGGGATCTGCACCCAGGTCAGGACCTTCTTGAGACTGCCCACACCGGAGCCGGCCGGGTAAACGGTGGTATCCGTGGTGTCGATCGATTCCAGAGTGATTGCGGTGGCAGTTGCCGCCTTCACGCGAACGACTCTATTGTTCAGAGCCGTCCAGGTCGAGGTGCACAGCACGATATCCCCGGCCACCAAGGTCGCACCGGAAACGGTGCAGATGGCTTCAGATGCGTTGGATGTTGCGGTGACAGGAAGTGCGGCGGCGTAGGTGGCGGCGTGCTCGAACGTCGCACCGTTTGGCAATTTTACGGCCATGGGGATTCCTCTATGCAGAAATGACAAAACCCGCTCAAAGGCGGGTTCTGGGTTTGCCCAATGGGCGGATTAGTTGGTATCGGCTCGGTACTGAAACGACACTGGCAAGGTGAATGACGTGTCTTCTGCCTGTTCGGGCCCGGGCTCAACCGGGGTCATCACAAGGGCCGTCAGCCCGTCGCGAGTCAGTCGATAGTTAAGGGGGTACAGCACGGCGAGCTCGTCGGCGATCGTCTCTGCGCCGGCAGGACCATTGCCGGCCGGCGTCACAATGGTGATTTGAAACAGTCCGGTGTAGAGCCGGTGCGCGCCGGCCAGGTCGTTGCTGTCGGTCCCGGCGGGGAGCAGAAAAGCCCTAAGGTACGTTTCACCGCTGTTCGGAGTGAATGGCACGTTCTGGTAGGCGATGCGCAGCGCAGGCGTTCGGGCCGCCGCCCAGGCCTTGAGGCGAGCCTCCAGCAGGGAGCGAATGATCTTGTGGCTCATACCTGGTTGTTCCTGATGGCCTCCAGCACGATTTGCTGGAAGCGGGCCTGGGTGATGCGCACCATCCCGCCCGGGGCTTGATCGGAGTGTCCGTACTCGAGCGGAATTGCATACGGAAGGTTGTTAACGATGAAAGCCGTGGCTCCGGCGCGAAACTCAATTGATTCGCCAACAAGGCGCGCCGTTGCCTCTGCCCCGGTGGGATCTATCACATCAAGGGTGCCGCCGGCGGGCGCTGCGATGCTGAACTGCCAATTTCCACGGAATCGCCCCGTATCAACGGGTGACATCCGGATCAGTGACCCGCCAAGCTCAATGATGATTTCTCGCAGACTCGCGTCGATAGCGCCTTTCGCCTGCGCAGCAAACTCAGCCAGTTGCAACTCGAAACTTCCACTCCTGCCGCCGTAGCGCCCCGTCATGTGCGATCCGCGCGGCATGGCTATTTCCTCAATTGAACTGTCCAGGTAGCTTTGGCAGGGTCCTGGCTGACGTTAATTGCGCGCTTACCGCCGATGACGTCGCCGATTTCAGGGATGGCCTGGATTTCGGTGGGCTCACCCAGCAGCGTGACGAAAAGCTCGTTCTGTAGGGCGGTGAGTTTTTCGTCAGAGGTCTGGATCAGTGATCCATCGATCTCTTTGGCGAGGTATCTGCCAAACACGCCGCGCCCGGCGTAGGTCGTGATGACTTCCGGCGTCGTGCCTGAGTCCGGGTCGTACTCACCCTGAACCTTGCGCATGCCAACAACAGGGCTCACAGCATCGGCCAGGTCGGTATCAAAGGCTTCCACCAGATCCCGCTGTAGATCGTCGCGCAGTCCCATATCAGCCCCTCACGACTTTGACCTGGCCCGAGCCAAGGTAATGGGACAGCAGCGCCAGGGCGAACGATTCGCCGGCACTGATGGTCCGGGATGATTCGGCGAACGACTTGCTGCTAGACACGCCGTCGGCACTCACGGACTTCTCCGTCACGCCTGTTTCCTTCGAGCCGTAGATCCTGCCGGCCGCCGCCTCCATGGCAACCTCGGCGCCCGCCTGAACAACATCGTCCGGCACTGGGTCGAACTCTGGCAGACCGAGATTAGTAAGCCAGGTGTTCGCCATCAGCACTGCGCGCGGCTTCTTGTCTTCCGTGGTCCAGTTGGCACCCAGCAAGGCATCCACCTGCTCAACACTGATGTAAGTCGTCACGGGGCTTTACTCCTGAGCCGATTTGTCGAGCAGTTCGGCAAGGGCTGGACGCTCGGCGTTATCATCGAACGGGATGCCTTTCTCGGTCAGCTTCACCTTGATCTCTTCGACCCGCAGGCCCTTGGACGGCTTGTCACCACCCGAAGCCCCCTTCTTCATTGGTTCCGGGTGCTTGTAGTCCTCCGGCGCGAACCTGGCGTCGATGATCTTGTAGCCCTTCTGGCGCAGTTCAGCCTTGCGTTCAGCAGTTACCGGGTGTTTCTCGTAAACGATTTTCTCGGACATTACCCTTCTCCTGGGAATGCGCCCCGAAGGGCGCTATTGATTACTGGGCTGCGTCGCCGATGGTGAGAACGCCAGCCGAGGCCTTGATGCTGTTCGCAACCAGATCCCAGTTGGTGCCGGTGGCCAGCTCGGCGCTGGTCGGCGACTTGCCGCCGTTGGCGGTGTCCCAGGTGTAACCCTTGAGACCGAGGCCGAAGGTGTAGTCGGCCTGCATGGTGGTTTCGATACGCTCCTTGCCGTTGGAGGTCTCGATGTTGGTGATCAGGTCGGATCCATCCATCACGACCGCCGCACCGTCGGCCAGGCTCAGCACCTTCTGCTTGTTCGGCGTGCCGGCCTCGTACAGAGCCGCGGCGTCGGTGATGATCACCGCCTTGCCGAGGATGTCGACCACCTGCACACCGCTGAAGGTGAACAGCTTTTCGGCGTTGGCCAGGTTCTGGCCCAGCAGTTTGTGGTACATCGCGCCGGTCATGACCTGGGCAACCAAGCGTTGCGATGCATCACCAAACAGTGCATGGGCGTTGTTAATGGCGATGTAGCTCACGCCAGCGGTAGCCGAAACATCGTTGGTGGCGGACGGCTGGTTACCGATCGCGGCCACCAGGGCGGCAATGGCTGTGTTCAGTTGGTCCGACATGATGGCTTCGGACAGGTTGCGGCTGATTACTTCCAGCGCTTCCTCCGGGTTCTTCTGCACCCACGACAGCTGAGCCGGCTCCCACAGAATGGGGCCGAAGCCGCCCGCGATTTTCACGGAGTCATACTGCTTTTGGGCCAGAGGGGTTGCGGCCTGGTTTCCGTTGGCAGCATACCGATCAACACGACGCTGAGCGCCATGCAGGCCAGCCCAGAACGACTCTTGCAAGAAGTCGCCGTCAATGCCCTGAGTGGTCAGGCGGATGGAACCTGCCGAAGCGGCGTTGAATTTCTCAACGTCCTGCGCCAGGGTCTCGATGGTGGTGCGCTTTAGGTATTCGTTGAATACCTTCATGTTCGAAAGGGCCATTGGGCCTCCTTATTCGCTTGCGGTCAGGCCTTTGATGGCTTCCAGGCGTTCAGCCTTGGAGCCGCCGAAGCTGCCCTTCATGGGTTTGTTCTGGCCACCGCCATTGGGAGCGCCACCGCCATTGGCGCCGGAGCTCTTGAGGATGTGGTCACGATGGGGGTACTGCGAAACGAGGGTTTCAAGCGCTTCGTTGAAGTCGGCCAATTCGCCCGGGCGCGCACGACTGAAGACCTTCTGGCCCTGGCCGTCGTAAGCGACAACCTTGCCTTCTTCGATCTTGAAGTTGCTGCCGAACGCTGCCTGAACCATGTCTGCCGGAATAGCCATCTTCTCGGCGATGAACTGCGAGCGGGCGAAGCTGCCGCCGATCTTCTCGGAGTACAGTTGCTGCTCGAGTGTCTGCGCCTTGCCATTGGCTTCATCCAGTTGAGCCTGGAAGGCCTTGCTGATCTCGCCCTTCACCTTCTCGATCTCACCGGCATCCACCAGCTTCTTGGCGTCGAGGTTGGCGACGGTTTCCAGGGCTTTCTTGGCGGCAGCGGCATCGTCGATGCCCTCGAAGGCCTTAGCGACCTTCTCGAAACCATCGGCGCGTTCGCGGTGAGACTTGGCCTCAGCGTTCAGGCGGGTGATGGTGCTGCGAGTGCCCACGGCATCAAAGGCGACTTCTTTGCCGTCGTCCTCGACATACACAGGCTTGCCATCCTGGATCTCAGCGTATTGCTTGCCATCCACTTCAACAGTCTTCAGTTTCATCTCGTCTCTCTGGGCCATCCGGCCAGTTGATGAGCCATCCGGCTCCTTGTCGCCCCGTCCATCCGAACCGCAGGCAGAAAAAAGCCCCGCACTTGGCGAGGCTTGGATTGCGGCACAAAATCGAATGCCGGCATTTCGTGTCGCAGGGAATTACAGCCGCTCCCTCAACTCATCAAGCGTCAGAAACTTGCCTTTGTCGTTGTAGAAGTCGTCGAGCTTGAGCTTCTCTTGCCTCAGCAACTTTCCCCGCTCGGGGCCCAGGATCTCGTCCTGGCGTGCCGCTGACTGCCTCCCCAGCCATTGGGCGTAGGTCGTTGACTGCGGCACCTGGCCGTCCATGGAGGCCCGTGTAGCGCCATCGCTGAATCCAAGCTTCGATGCGCTCTTGAGGATTGGCAGCTTGGTCGAGCGGCAGCACCAGTGGATCCGCCCAGGGCCAGCCAGCCAGGGAATCTTGTGCCCGATTGGCAAGTAGGTGCCAAGCGTATAGGGCAGCCGATCCCGGATTCGGCAGGTGGTCGAGGTGCGGGTATCAAGAGTGCTGATCCACTCAACGTGGCTGATGATGTCGCTGTTCGCCTCGTAGGCCTTGTCGCTTGCAGCCTCAGCCGTGCTTGAAACAGCAGACCGGACAACGGCCTCGATCTCCCGGCGCGACTTCTGCAGGATGCCGTCGGCGTACTTCTCCGCCCGGGTACCCATGATGTTGCGGACGATTTCGGCAGTGGTTCGCCCTTCGACCACGCCAGCACGCACAGCATCACGAACCAAGGCGGCGCGAGACGCCTCAATGCCATCCATCCACTCCCGGAGCAGGCGTCCCTGGAATGGCCTGGCCTGGGCAACCGCCTTGACCTGGCTGAACTGCGCCGCCGCAATCGGGAAGGCCTCCTGCACGACGACAGGGATAACAGCCTGTAGCGCGCCCTGCTGGAAGGCAATCTCATAGCTGATCAAGCCGTCGGTGGCCTGGTCTAATGCCTGGCGCACTTCCACGAACGTGGACTGGTTCAGGCGCAGCACAGAGGACAGTGCCGCATCCACTGAGGCCACCGACAGATTAGCGCCGAGGTTGTCGATTGCCTCGATCAGCGCCGCACGCAGCTCGGCGTCCTTGCTGTTGAGGATCTTGATGATCGCCACGACCTGGGCGTTGCTCAGGTGTTGCAGGTCGACCTCATGCCCGATCAGCTTGTCGAGTAGCTTCTCGTTGGCGGTCTTCATCACAGGGTACCGATTGCGGGGCCTTGGGCTTCGATCTTCGCCAGTTCCGTGGCCCATTCGTACTCATCGCTGACAACGCCGCGGCGCTGCATCTCAGCGAACAGGGTTTCCTTGGACAGCATCCCGGCATTCGCCATAGCAACGAGTGTCGGCAGCGACACTTCAGGCATGTAGTCCACGTCGAAGTTGCCTCGCATCTCGACCGTGCCGCCATCGCCAAGACCACGGTAGTCGGCCATGAACTGAAGAAGCTGGGCCAGGCAGTCAGCAAAGTGGTTTGCCATCCTTGCCAGCGGCGACAACTCCTGCGCTGCCTCCTCGTCCGCCTGGGTTGCGGTCTTGGTTGCGCTCTTTTCTGGCGTGAGCAGCTTCGCACCAGCCATGCGCATCTCGTCGAGCAAGTCCTGCAGCGCTTCCCTTCCCGCCTTTACCGCCGCCCCGGTGTGCTCGACGTACTTGAGGTCGCCATCCTTTGGCAGGTCAGTCAGTGCGCCGGTACCCACCTTGAATTCAGGCGGCACAGGCTTGCCCTGGTTATCGAACATGGCCTGCACACCGATGCGCACCAGGATCGGCACGCGGATGACGTGAAGGATGTTGTCCTGGTCGCTCTGGCTCTGCCAATGCTTGACGTTGAGGTGGGCCAGCTCCAGAAGTGGCGGCTTTGCCGTCATGAAGCCTGTTCGACCGGTGTAGAACGTCACCCAGGAGATTTTCTTGAGACTGTTGGTGCCTTCATCGTGCAGCGCCCAGGCACCGCCATTGGAGCCCATGCGGTACGTGCGCCAGGAACCAGGCTCAAGCACGCGGATCTGATCGACGCACTTGGCGCCGAACTCCCCGTCCTCCTCCTCGACGGTTTCGATGTAGCGAACCATGGTGAGCTGGCCGCCTTTCGACCTCCAGCCCAGCAACTGATCAGGCTTCACCATAACTGCGTACGGGCGAACCCCAGCCGCGACTTCCTCAGCCTGGGTCCGCACTCCTTCCACCCTTGGGTGATCGATGAACGCATGGCACAGGCCATGGCTCAGGCCCTCACGGAAGAATTCGACGGCCCACGAGTTCAGGTCATTGCCGGCGTGATCGATGTCCTTGGTCATTTCCTTGAGCTGCTCAGGAACATCGTCGCCGACCTGCAAAGGCTCGGCAAACACCCTGGAGGTCATGTTGCCGACGGTCTCCGAGTAGGCCGGCAACAACGTGGACAGCCTCAGGCGCTCCTTGTACGACTCGTCAGCCTCGGCTGGATACTGGGGTAGAAGGCTCTTGCCTGCCGCACGCATCGCCATCGTTCCACCCATAAGCGGAGTAATCACGTCCCAGTACTTGCGCATGGCGTCAACGGCCGGGAGCGTGTCGCTTGGGTTATTGCTCATGGTTACATTCTCAGAGGCTGGGTGGCTGTCATGTCGGCGTTGATCGGGTAGCGCTTGGCAATGAAGTAGCCAGCGGCGTCGTTCATGTGGTCATGACCCTTTTTTGGGTCCTTGTCGGGATCGCCATGCTTGTCATAGGTCTGCCGCTCCAGGCACAAAGTCAGTTGCGGGCATTGGTCTATATTCACCTTCAGCCTGCGCTCGCCATATGCATTCATCAGCATGGCGTTGAGCGAGTTGACGCGGTCTTTTACGCCCGGGTTCTGGCTGTCCACGATCACAGTGAACCCAGCCTTACGCAGCAGGGACAGATCCGATTCGCTGGCATTCTTGCTGCTGGTGTTCTGACCGCTGGCGTCGGGATATACCGCTATGCCATGACCAGGGAAGCGCGCCTGGATCTTCTCGATCATCTCTGGCGTATCGCGCACTGAATGGAACTCATCCAGAGCAAGCGGCAGCCCTTCGCGCACCACGTAGACAACTGCGGCCATCTTCATGACGTTGAAGTCCATGCCGATATGCAGCGCTTCTCCAGGCTTTATGCGTTCGCTGGTCCGGCTTTCGCTTCGACTGAAGGTGTAGTAGACGACGCCGGCGTAGTTCTCGAAGCTGGCCTCATACTCCTGCCGGAACGTTCGCGGGTCCATCTTGCGGCGCGCCGCATCAAGCTCTTCAGCCGGAACGTTGCCACCCTGTAGCGAGGTGTAGAGCCAACTCTTGTGATCAGGTTCGCCGCCAGGCTGCCCATCGCGGTAGGTGTCGAAGCAGTGGTTGAAGCCTTTTGGGGTGCCAATACGCAACGCATGGCCGCCCTTGCACTTGCCAACACCTGGAACGACGTACTCACACGTTGACAGCATCGGCCGCAGGACTTCCTCCCACGCAGCCCACTTGCAGTCCGCCCATTCATCCACCAGGACAAAGAACAGGCCGGAGCCGCGCAGATCATCGTAGTTTTCCAGGCCGACGCAGCGGATCAGGTGACCGCTCTTGAGCGTGATCAGCATGTCTGACTCGTTCGGCTTGCACTCTCTCCACTCGCGGGGGATCGCTTGCTTCAAGCGGCGCCAGAAAACCCGGCGGGCCTGTTTCTGAGTCGGAGCGGCGTACCAAATCTCATCCTCGACGCTAACGCCCCACTCGGCAGCCAGCCTCGCCGCGCGGCGCATCTCTGCCTTGCCGAGGAAGGTCTTGCCAAACCGGCGACCGCAAACCGCGTCACGGAAGCGTGCGTTGCGCTGATAACCCCAGACGTAGATGTTCGCCTGTTTCGGCGTCAGCTTTACCGGCGGGTCATAGGTACGGGGTAGTCGGGACATTTTCATCTGGCTCCAGCGTGTACTCAGCAACTGCGTGCTGCTGGTCCGCCTGGGAGCCCAGGGGTTTTTCAGGTTCGAGGCGGCGATTCACGTACATGTCGCCGCACTCCTTGGCAGCCTGCTCGTAAAGCTGGGCAGTCAAGGCCAGGTTGCGCATGTTCTCGGCCTTCTCGGCCATCCTGCCCAGACCGCGCAGCCTGAATGCGCGATTGGCAATCGGGATCTCAGCCGTGTCCTCGCGGAAACGCTTGCGGGTATCTTCGAATACGGTCCGCCACTTCACTCCAAGATCACGACCGGCATACTTCGTGGGGTCGTACAGCTCGCACTGCTGGCGAGTTACATCGATCCCGAATGTTTCCTTGACCGCCTGCACTACCTGCGTGGGCGTATCAAAGCAGGCCAACGCCTGCACAATGAAGCGCTTCACCTCATCTTTCAGGGCTGCCATATGGGTTTATTCCGTCAAGGTCCTGTCAAGGATCAGGCCGACTTGAGCAGACAGGTTCCGCAGGCCCTCGCAATGTTCAATTTCCCCACCTCAGCAGGACTGTTTGCAGCATCCACCAACGCTTGAACGTCAGGGCTCGCACCGTAGCGGCGGACCACACCGACGAACTCTTCGACGTCGTGGCCGCGCATCTCGATCTTGGGTGCGCCTTCCTTGGTGAAGGCTGGCTGGCCGTATTTGTCTTTGGCGTGGGCCAGGTGATAAAGCTCGTGCTCGATCAGGGAGCAGAACTCCAGGTCGCTGCACTGGGCGCAGTAGTCGGCAGCCAGGGTGATGATGAAAGCCGGCACATCGCCGAACCAATCACGCATCTGCTGTTCCATCCGAGCCTTCTGCCAACCACCGGCGCGGAACGCTACCTGCTCGGCCTGGCCCAGGACGGTGCGGCCCTGCTTCTCGAATGCTGACGATGCCCACATGACCCGCACGTCGGCGTCTATCAGGTGAGCATGATCTTCGTTGTGGATACTGCCGGTGTCGGCGAGGATCTCGGCTTGGAGCCATTCCCACACCTCGGGCGCCGGAGCAAGCCGGATACCGAAGCTGGTGAGGTCCGCCAACTCAACAAGGGATGATGGAGGATACGGCCGATTCATGTATCCCCCAAAAATAAAAAGCCCCAACAAAAGCGGGGCCTGCCTGACCTAGATAATCATCGGAGCCCCATGGCCCCCGCGATTGCGACGATAATTAGTCCAGTGATTATCTTCCCAATATGATCCGCAATCACTGCCAGTATCTTAGCCCATATTGATCTTGGAGAAGGTTTAGCCGCATCGGGTGCACTGCCCGCCTCACAATTCGTTGCCACAAATCCTTCGACATTTTCTCCCTTCATCAGGGTTTCACACGGAGTTTTGCAATCCTCCAGGTCAATATTTTTCGAATCCTTAAATTCAAACATAGCCATAAATAGCCTCCCTGACAGATATCGCGAGAGCCTTTATCTGAGGTTGAAACGGGCGTTCAAGCTCTCTGAAGTTTCGAGCTTTGAATCCGTCAGTTCCCCGCACGAAAGCAAGCGTCTCAGTATCAATGCCGACGACGTTATCGGCCTCGACATTAATACAGTTCGTAACCTTCATGCCCACCTTCATTCCGTTGAAAACCATATTACCCATGGTGATGTTGGAGGCATCTAGCCCCCTTATTTCAAACCCCACCCCTTCGCCATCGCTCATAGCCTCACCCGCTGCGGTTGTTTGAAATGAGTGTAGATGGGAAAAGGCCATCACGCCTCATGGCTTTTTGTCACAGCCCATGCAGTGCTCACAGTTGAGGTGCCGGCAGATCCAGGCTTTGACCCGCTGCCAGTAGGTGACCATGAACAAGTGGCGGATGCCGGCCAGCGCCAGGGCAATATGCAGCGTCAACCCGGCAACGGTGGGACCGAACAGGAAGCTGTTGTGCCCTGTGGTCACGACATAGGCGCTGATGGCGATAGTCGAGTAGATCAGCTTCCCAAGGATGCCGTCCCTCACCTTACCGCTCACCACGCACCAGAACGCCCACAAGGCAATGAAGCCGCAGGCGATGGAGTTGATCAGTTCAAGATTCATGGTGGATTGCCTCCCCCGAACCGCTGGCGAATGAATGCCCAGAGGTCAGCGGCTTTGATGGCCCGGGTGATTGCTGCGATGAGCGATCCGCCGAAGGTGCCCAGGAGGAACCCGACACCGGCAACACTGCGCGGCTCGACTACTCCGAAGTAGGAACTGATCAGGCCCGTCAGGTAATGGGCGCAGACTGCACCCGAGAAAATGAAGATCGCCCAGGCCTTTCGGTCTACCAGGTCGTCCCGGTGCCAGAAGCTGGCAGTGATCGCACCCAGAAATCCGGCGAATGCCCAGTCGAGTTTTTCGAACAGGCGCTGTAGAAACTCCATGCCTTCGACTCCGACTGTGCATGATTGAGAAAAAGAAGGCGCTCAAAGAGGGCCTGAAAAGGGCCAAACCAAACACAACATTTTTGTTGTATTAACACAAATTTGTTGTAGAATGGACTCATCCAAACAACGAGGCGAGGTGATGAAGTTCAGCGAGTTCAGACGATGGTTGAAGGCCCAAGGGGTGACCTTCGAAGCAGGCAAAGGAAGCCACTTCAAAGTCACCGCCCCAAACGGCAACAAGACAACCTTCGCGGACCACGGCTCCAAGGAAATGCCGGAACCGACCCGCAAGGCGATCATTAAACAACTGGGGCTCTGAGAGCCCCTTCACCACATCTGAATGCTGGACGATCACCTCCAAGGGAGTGACTCATGTACGACTTTGCAATTCGATTTGAACAGGACGCCACCGGTGTGGCTGTCTTCTGCCGGGATCTGCCCGAGCTGAACAGCTTTGGCGATGACATCGAACACGCGGTCCGTGAAGCCATGGACGCTATCGGTACAACCCTGTCGCTGTACGTCGATCAGCGCCGGGCCATTCCTTCCGCATCCGATCCCCAGGAAGGCGAGCATGTCGTTCACCTGCCAGCGGTGACCGTGGCGAAGATCGTGCTGTGGAACGCCATGATGGAGCGCGATATGCGCAAGGCTGATCTGTGCCGGCTGCTGGGTATTGCTCAGACCCAAGGCGATCGCCTGGTCGACTTCCTGCACACTTCCAAGATGGAAGCCCTGGAGAATGCACTGGCCGCGCTCGGGAAACGTCTTTCGGTTTCGGTCGAAGCGGCCTGAATAGGTGCGGATGGCCGGTGCTGATCTCCAGCTTAGTGACGATAGGCGTGGACGGGACGCCTCGTTTTATAGCTGCGGGTGTGCGTACTGCAATCCACATACCTTCCGCACCTGTTCAGCCTATGGATACTAATACCCGCCCCGAACAGCTCTCGCTCACCTGATTAGCGCATCAGCCTGCGCATTCATCCGCATGATGTGAGGGTCTTTCCCCTCGGTCCGCCGTACACTGGCCCAGCGTCGACGCCCCAATGCATCGATCTCGCCGCTCCAGTCTCGCGCCACCCCGACAGCAAGTTTGAGGTAAGGGTGCGCGGGCTGCCGGTGTTGTTTTTCGTACGCCGCACTGTCCGGCTATCGACGTCCAGGCCGTCCCGAGGGCTGCCCTGGCTACAGGTAAATCTGAGGCATAAAAAAACCCGGCTCAGTGGCCGGGCTTCTTTGGTCAATCCTACACACGCAGGAATGACAGGATGAGTGAATAATCGGCGAACCGGCAGGCCCTGTCAAGGCCCTCTACGCAGCATCTTGATCATCGAAGAAAACCCCCTCCCTCGTCAGAATTTCGGTCGCCTCAAGAAGCGCCTCATTGACCAACTTATCCAGGCCCTTGAATATCTTTCGGCGCCAGTCCCGACGCGTGCGCTCCGGCGTGCCGTCGAGGTCCCAAGTGTTCATGTCGTAGTTGTGCGCCGGAAGAATGATCACTCCTTCGCACGGCGCCTCCTGACGCTGCTTCAGCTTGGCGTTAATCGTCTTCTGGGCTTTCGCCACGGCCGCCTTTCTCCAGGCTGGTGCGCCATCATCAACTTCGATAGCAACCTTCCCGGCGGGCGCACGCTCGGCACCGCTCAGCTGCGGGTATGCCCAGGCTGTCACAGCCTTGGTCAAAAACAGACGCGGCGCCGGCGAAGATACGTGCGAAACGATCCGGCCAATGGCGCCCACTTTAGAGGCCATGTGCGTCGAATAGCAGGCGTTCAGGGCTATCCAGTGCTTTGGCTCAAGGCAGGAATGCAACCGACCAAACACCCAGCAATCGGTCAAGAAGGCAGCCTCCTTACCCACGATTTCTCCTTTGAGCTTGTTGGCCTGCACCTTCGGGGTGTAGTCGCAACCTCCGGCGCTGTTGATCGTCTCGGACGCCAACGCACGGATTACTGCGGAAATAACGTCTCGATAGATCATGCTGCGGCCCTCTTGAGTTCTCTGGTTTTCGCCCGGTATTCGGCCTTGATGGCCTTGATCTCTTCCACGGTGAACTTTCGGGGCTCATGAGGCCCTTCGAGCCATTCCACCAGATCGGCGCCGATGCGCTGCACCAGACGGATGCGATACTCCACGGCATTGCCGGAGAGGTTGCGATTGCACTTCACACACTGGCGATGGATGTTCAGCGGCTCGAATCGCAGCTCTGGGCAGGCGCCGACGGATCGGTAGTGGCCGGCGTCCCACCTGCTGCCAGTCATGAGGTCATTGTCGTTCGGCATCGAGTCGCAGCTAATGCACGGCAACTGAGCGTCACGCAGGCGGACGTACTCGTTCACCGCGGCCTGGGCCTCGCGCAGGTGGTCCGCCCTGGTCTTCAGTTTCTCTTTGCGTATCTTGATCTCACGGCGCTCGACCTGGGCCAGGGACTTGCGCTTCTTCTCCGCCTTGGCTCTGGCAATGACGACACCACAGTCAGGCGAGCACCAGGTTTGAAAGCTGGCACGAGGGACGAAAGAGGCCCTGCATGTTGAGACGCGGCATTTCTTCGGGCGGGGCGCCTTCTTCCCCTTGAGAGCTACGCGCATGGCCCGGCCTCCTTGGCTTTCTGCTGTTCTGGCTCGAAGTCGCCGCGCAGTGGCATGAGCCAGGATTGCCGGCACGGTCCAGAGCTGACCATGATGTTCCTCTGGATGTATCCACCAATCAGGGTCTTTGATCCATCCAAGGTTTCCACTATCCACGCGTCCACCTCAATGGAAGAAAAAATCACGCCTTCCCACATGAATCCCTCGCTATGGGCGGCTATGAACTCAACGAGGCGAACTGTCTTCCCGATGTTCTCTGGAGACCCCGAGTTGAGGATCAGCGCCAGGTCGCCCGACTTGAAGTTATGGTTCATGCGGCCACCTCGCTCAGCAGGTCGGAGAACACCACGCCCTGGCCGGTGAAGTACGCGGCCATGCGGTCGGTGTACTGGATGCCCTGGGCACGATTGAACAGGCTGGTCACTGGGAAGCCGTCCGGGCCGAACAGCTTGTGCTCGCCCATCAAGGCCAGCTTTTCCTCGTACGGCAGGTGGCGCATGACCCGGTACCAGGCCGCTTGGAATCCTGCGTCCTCGTTCAAGAGGATCTGGACGCCGAAGTGCAGCTTGCAGTACCGCCGGGCGTCGGCCGGGTCGCCGATTTGGGTCATTTCGGAGATCCGCTTGTACATCGCGAACCACAGGGCGTTCTGGTCGAGCGTGCGGTCCTTGCCCGGGCGCAACGAGACGACCACGAACTTCTTGGCCTTGTACATGTTGGTCAGGCTGGTGATAGCTTCGGAGAGCTTGGCCTGGCAGTTGACGCTGATCTTGTCAGTCATGGCTGCCCTCCTTGAAGCATGAGCAAAAGGCAGAGAATAATGAATGTGGTCCCTATTACATCGCTCATGACTGCCCTCCCTGGCCCATGGCGGCGATTGCAGCGTCAGCAAACCCATTTAGGATCTCGGCAGCCCTTTCCTTGTCGGCGGTCGGGGCTTCGTGCATCGTCCAGAACTCGGCGCCGAAGTGCCGGTAGTTGCCTGGGCTATTTCCGTAAGGGTCTTTCTCCCAATACCCGGCCGAACCTAAGAACCTGATGCGTGCGCAGCTAATCAATGCTCGCCAGCGCTCAGCATCTCTGCGCATTGCCGCCAACTCTGCGTCGAACGCTGGCCCCTTCAGCCGGTCCAGCTCATCCTGAAGGCCTTTTACCGTTGCTCTGTGCACACAGCGTTCAGCCTCAATGCTGAGACGCCAGGTTTCGTTATCAGCCTTGAACTGGTCGCGCTCGCGCTGGGCTTTACATGCCAGCTCAGTTGCATCGACAAATAACCGCGCACATTCGTCGAATTGAGACTTGATCGTTTCATTCTCGGCCAACAGCTCCAGCGCCACCTCCTCGAGCGTCTTCTCGCCCAGAAACTCCTGGAGGGCCTCGGTGTTGCGTTTCCAGTCTGCACAGTCAGCCCGGAATGACGCGGCCTCGGCCCACAGCAGCTTCTGCAGTTTGGTTTTGTCGAGTCTCATGTCAGAAGCCCTCCTTGCCGCGCTGTGATTCCCAATCGAACGGGACTACGATCATTCCGCCTTCGCGCAGACGGTCTACGCAGCGATCACCCATGGCGCCCGGTAACTGGCTGGCTTCGAGGTTGGAGATCACCACCGTGGGGCGCTCTTGCTCGTACCGGCCGTTGATGATTGCGAACAGGGTCGTTAGCTCGAAGTCGCTCGGGGTTTCTTTGCTCACTCCAACCTCGTCCAGCACCAGCAGGTCGGGATCGATCAGGCTCGACAGAATCTCGGCCTCGCTGCGTTCGCTGTGTTTGTCGTATGTGGCACGGATCGCCTGCAAAATCGCGCCGACAGTACGGTATACGGCAGTGTGGGAGGTGTTGTGCAGCAGCTCGTTGGCCATGCCTGCGCCGAGGTGAGTTTTCCCCGTACCGGGCTTGCCGATCAGCACCATGCAACGGCCGGTCTTCAGGATCTCGTCGAAGATCTGCACGTAGTGCTGGCAGAACCTGAGGGCTTTGCGCTGGCCTTCGTTCTCGACCTGGTAGTTGCCCAAGGTACGAGTGGTGAATCGCTTCGGTATCAGCGCATCGCCCAGCTTGCGGGCAAGAGACATGCGAAGCTCCATCGCCTTGTTGGCTTGCTCAGCGGCTTCGGACTTCTCGCGGGCGATACGGGTGCATTCAGGGCAGTTGCTTCTCAGCTCCCTGTTCAGTACGGAGAAGACCCGCTGCTCGTATGCGCCGTGGGTTTCGCACTCAGCGGGCTGGATGCGAGTGCCCGGCGGCAGTTCTGGAGTGGTTTGGACTGGCTCAGAGCGCATAGCTGCCGTCCTCCCGCATTTTCAGGCCGGAGGTGTAATCGCGTTCAGCGAAACCGGTGTGGCGGGATTGCGGGAACGGGTGCACATTGCTGGCGACCTTGTCCGGGAAGATGCCGGTCCAACCGTTGGAGATCGAGGTGGCAAGCACCTGATCCGGCGCAGCGTGACCCAGCAACGCTTTGGCCTGCTGCTCGCAGCTCTTGGCGGTCAGCGGCTTGCGGATTTCCTTGCGGTGCTGGCACCAGTCGGCCCAAGCCTTTTCCGACACGTTCTCGGGCTTGGCAGTGAGCGGATCGAATTTGCCAGACTTCGCCGGTGCGCCAGCACCATGCTTTTTATGTTCTGTATCTGATTCTGTTTCTGTATCTGGTGGCGTTACTGAAACGTTACGCTCCCGTTTCTTCTTCTCACGATATGCTGCAACCCTCGGCGTGCTTGAGTCGGAGACGTATTGGCGCTTGTTCCACGCGAGCGGAACTGCATTTTCATTGATGAGGTTTTTTTCTATGAATGCAGACTTGGTGGACGCCCATTCGTCTTCGGAGATTCGAAGCTGAAACGCTACTTGATCATCCTGTAACGTTTCATCGCCGTTACTGCATTTGATGCAGAGCAGCATCAGATATCGGCGCTGATAAGCTTCCGACATCATCTGGACTTTGGGGTCAGTGGCAAACTCTGAGTAAAGCCGGAACCATGGATTGGCCATCAGTTCGTCCTCCATTCTTCCGGGAGTTTCTTGCCCTTCTGCCTGTTGCACGGTGCGCACAGGGCCTGAAGATTCGATTGTTCGCATGAGCCACCTCGCGCAACAGGAATGATGTGGTCGATTACCAGTTCATCGGGGGATCCACACGCCGCGCACTCTCCAACGGAAAGAACCTCGGCCCTCACCTTGGCGCCGAGGCTTTTCCGAGTGGCGCACGGCGCGCTGAACCCCTTCAAAACCAGCGATCCATTGAGCGTTTCCAGCCATCCAGCCTCAACGAGCTGTTCGCCAAGACCACTCACGCGGGTCACTTGATCGATCATCCCGACGGTGCCGGGCACCTTTCCGTAGTGGCCATGGGTTTCAAACCACGCAGCCGTTTTGAAAAGAGCGATCAGCGCCTCGCCTTCACTGAGATCCAGCCGTGAGCAAAGGACAGCAAAGTCCGGCTTGTGCAGAAGATCTGCGTTCAACTTCAACCATGTGGCCATTACGCGGCCCTCAGTGCTTTGTCATGGGTGAACAGGCCGTCCCAGGTCTTCTTCATCGGAAGCTCGCCGGCCAGGTACAGGTCATACAGGCGAATGGCGCCCTTCTTCAGCAGGACAGGCGTGAAGGAAATGAACGGATCCTTGCCGTGGGGAGTGACTTCTTGCTGGTGCTCGGTCATGTACTTGTCGCGGGCGTAGGACGCCACACGCAGCCGCAGGCCGGTCTTGCTCTCGTTGTAGAGCCAGTTACGGGTTTCCAGGTACTTGCCCACCTGCATCACGTTGACCCCATTGAGGCCCTTGCAGAACTGGGTGTGGGTCATGCCTTCCTTGAACAGGTTTTCCAGGGAATGGATCTTGGTGGCCTGTTGGTGATTCTCGACGCGCAGCACCGCCGTCTGCTCGATCTGGTCGGCATACAGGCGCAGGGCTTCGGCGTAAGACGGAATTGCCACAGGTGGCGCGACTTGCGTTTCAAGATCCTGCCAGCGATCAATAACCCGAGCGCGGTGTTCATCGCTGTAACCGGCAACCACCAGGTGAGTGTCACGCTCGATCAGGTCATAAACATCAGTAGGACGCCCGCCGGTAGCCTCCCTTCTGGTTTTACGAGCTGATCGTAAAAGTCCTTTGCTGAAGAGGCGTTCAATGGTGACAATCACGTCGTTGTGTCGTGCTTCAACCAGCTCGGCGATCTCTCGTGACGACATGGTGGTGCGCGACACGTTTTCAGATCCGGCGAAACGTGTCGCGACATTGGCCGGGGTATTGATCGTTTGGTTTGTTTGGTGCATGATTTGCTCCACAACGTGTTTAAGAGAGCCGGGCTGCAATCCCGGCTTTTTTTCGTCTCGAATTTGGCAGAGGCCCTCCGAGTTACCCCGAAGAGTCCCTGCCTGAGGCCCTCATTGGGGGCACCAGCTGAAGGACCTGGGCCTTCTTCCTTCCCACTTCGGAAAGCGCGCCACAGGCAATGGCGGTTTCCGTCATTTCGTTGATCGCACGGCTGAAGCTCCAGCCGTTCACGCGCATCAGCTCCTCCACCCGCTTTCGCGTCGGCGCAGGCAACCTTTCAAGCTCTACGGTCATTCGGCCCTCCAAAGGGGCTTCAGCCCGCGATATCTTCTTGTTTGTCCTGCATCAGTTCCTCGATCACGCCGTTGGCTACGGCCCACTCGATGATTTCGTACAGGTAGGTCGCGTGCTGCATGCGGGTCTTGGTTGCGGCTTTACGCAGAATCCGATCAAGCACAGGTTCAAATCGAACCTTCACCGGGATGGCGCGCTTCTGATTGGGGTCCATGTACATGCTTCGGTGCTCCTGGCTATTGAGATGAGTTAGGCGGCGGTTTTCTGGGACGGGAACGGACGCTGTTCCTGGGCCTTGAAGCTGCCGTCAGGCAGTTCCAAGACGCGGATGTCCCGTTTCGCGATGAGCGCTTTGTGAATTGCCGGGGCGGTGACACGAAGAAGCCGTGCGGCTTCGGACTGCCCTTTTTCAGCAACAAACTTGTCGAGGGGGGTCTCGTTCATGATCAGGCCTCGGTTGTAGATGAGGCCGATATTAACCATCTGTTAATTTTTAATCAATACCGATGGTTTCTTCTTATTTTTAACCGTTGGTATACATTCGCGCGATGACGAAAAAACGAATCCTGCCTCCTGACCGCCTGGCTGAGTGCGAAGCCGCGCACGCACTGTTCCTCTCAAAGAAGAACGAGCTGAAGCTGAGTCAGAAAAAAATCGCCGATGCGGCCGGCATGACACCCGCTGCGGTAAACCTCTACTTCAAAGGGATCAACCCCTTGAATGCTCAGTTCGCAGCGGTTTTGGCCCGGCTGATTCAGGAACCGGTTGAGGCTTTCAGTCCGCGTCTGGCTGAAGAGATTCGCAGCCTGACAAGCGCGCCGGTTGTGCGGGAGAACGGTGCCAGCTACTCAGTCGGCGGCACGGCGTCCGACGTGGTCCGAGAAATGCTGAGTCGAAGCGGGAAGAACCTTTCCGAGGATGCCCGCCGGCGATTGCTGGCCGTGGCGCAGGCTGAGGATGGCGGCGGTGCGATTGAGCTGGACTACTACCGCCCAGGTGTCGTCGGGGACGAGGTTTGGATCGCACACTACGACATCCGCGCAGCGATGGGCGGAGGGCAGATCCCTCACGACTACCCTGAATTGCTGCAGGACGTGCGCGTCAGCCCGCAGCACCTGCGCGAGATGGGCGTCGAGTTCAAGGAACACTTCCATCTCAAGATTGTGACCGGCTGGGGCCAATCCATGGCACCGACGATCAAGCACCGCGACCCATTGCTGGTCGACATCAGCATCCGTGAGTTCGTCGGGGACGGGATCTACATGTTCTCCTGGGATAGTCACCTATATATAAAACGGCTCCAATGGATAGGAGATGACCAGTTCAGCATGATCTCGGACAACGCCCTCCATCCGCCGAGGACGATCCGCGCAGAAGAAACCTACATCCAGGCGCGGGTGCTCCTGGTTTGGAATGCGCATCTTGTGTGAGGCATTCGGCGCTACGCTGATCTCCATATAACCTCCAATTTGTAGGGCCGACGCCCCGCGGCTTCAAGGACGATATTATGAAATGGGATTCGATGACTGGTGTTGCCGGCCACATGGACCTCAAATATGACGGAGGTGATGCGGATAGGCATTTACTAGACTCTGCCCAATACGCTCGCTCAGTTGACGGATCCGGGCGCTTGTATCGTCTCGTTAGCCATTACTGCCTGCACGGCGAGGTTCTCTCGGGAAAGAAACAATCTGACCTACGGTGCTTCTCGGCGCCGTCAAGAGAGGGCTCATTCGAGTCAACACTGGTTATACTTACAGCACTTACCCATCAATACCCTGCTTTCAACGACGTCTACAAAAAAGCGTTCGATTGGCTCGTGGCAAAGGTGATGGGACATATCAAAGAAGCGCTGTCGGGGACATCAAACGTGAAGGAATTAGTCGACGTCATCAAGGAGCAGGCGAAGTCGTCATCCGAGCTGAATACACTCTTAGCCAATGGACTGATAAAAGCGAATGACAACCTGGCCAGTCTTCACGAAAAAATGATGGTTTCGATTCCTGGTTTGATCGAAGCTGCGAAATCACCTATGAGGGCAGCGCTCACTCCAGTTGGGAAAAGCTGCAATCAGATCACCCAGTTTTCCGACTCCGAACACCCGGTGGTAATTTCTGAACCCGAAGCGCTCGCAATCCGTTCTGATGGTGACGTTGTCGTTGGAGAACCTGGCAATTATGTAGTTGCGAGAATTTATTCGCTAAGCGTCGACAGCGGGGTATGCAGAGTCGAGATCGAAGGATTTTCCGGAACTTTTCATGGAAAGATCAACGATGTAGCGCTAACCCAGCCTAATAACCCCTACACCCAAGCACTCAATCGTCACGAACCGTTAAAGGTCAGAGCGCGACCGGTATTCAAAGACGGTGAATTGCACAGGCTTTTTATCACTGAAGCATGAGCTAAGCCCGCCTTGGCGGGCCTTTTCGTCCATCAGAAAGGTGCCAGCTCCTCTGCCCTTTCCATGACCTCGACCGGCCGACCCTCCTCGGCACTCGCCTCCCACCTCAGCGTCACCGACCCGTCGTCGTTGAACGTCATGTCTATGCCGTCCGTTTCGGATAGCAAATCCATCACCTCCTCCCACTCCCTGTCTCCGTCGCTGTCCAGGCGATGGATAGTCACCCAGCGCTGAATCTGCGCGACCGGGTGATTAATCATGTTTGAGACCCTTAGCCCTAGCCTCTCTATTCCGGACATCTCGTACCCCCCGTGGGGCGCCTGCTGTTCTTGTTCGCTCATGACCACCTCCTGATAACTGTACAAACATCCAGTAGTAAGCGAAGCATAACGCACACTCATCGAAAATAAATTAACCATCGGTATTGACGCATAAATATACCGATGGTTAACTACATCCATCGAGACGCCACAGCGACTCGCCAGGGCCTCAACAGACCCGCCGCTCTTTAGCGACACCTCTTGCCGGATAACCACCGGCCCAGATTCAAAGGCAGCGATGAACCGGCCTCAACGGTTCAGAGGGTTGGCAACTGACCCGGGTGCGCAGCGTAAAGCACCGAAAGCAGTTTTCTGGCGGGCAAGGCCGCGGCTGGAAGAACAATCAGAAGATAGTCGGAAGCTGACGCCAGCAGCGGGCCCCGACTGGAAAGCAAGACCACAGATTTACTGATGCCGCTTCTATGAGGCGGCATTGGAAATCAACGGAGGAACACATCATGAGCACGCAGCATGATTATTGGCGCGACCCTATGCCGGAAGAAATGGCTCAGCGGGTACTAGGCGCTGAGCAGTTTGATTTTGCAGTGAAACAAGGGTCTGGTTATTGCTCCTGCCACGCCAGCGGGGCTTGGCAATCCAATGACGCAGAGAGGTTTGGCGCGTACAAAGCGGCAGAAAGAACAGCAATTTTTCGAACCCTTTCCCACCAAGGTTTCAAACCTGAGAAGACTCCAAGCGCGGTTGTTATCCACGAGCGTGGAATCGTATTTGGCTCTTCTGGAGCACGTGAAGACACCCAGTCGATCTTCATAAAAAGCCACGCTGAGGCGCTGGATTTTATTTCTCAGCGTATCTGATTTCACTGGCTGGCCTTGGCGACAGGGTCATCCGGAAAATCAACGGAGAGACGGAAATGCCCAAATACATGCTCGACTACATCCGGCTTTGCCGGGAATGCAGCCTTGACCTGCGCACCGTCGGAAACATGCGCAGCATCGTGATCCCAGCGCTGCAGCGTGAGGCGACAGCACTTCGCGGTGCAGTGAGCGAGTTCGCCGGGGCCTTCCCTGAACTTGAGCAAGGCGCCGAGCTTTTGGAGTCAGCCATTCGTGCCGGAATCCAGCGCTGCACGCCCCAGCCGCACCAGCAAGAGCTGTTCGCAGCATGACGGACCTTTTCACTGATGCCCATCCAGAGCGGTGGGCATTGGGAAAACAACCGATCAAGCACGGAGCACCAAATGAGCGAGCAAACACTTCAACAGCTTCTCGTTGAGCGCGTCAGCGCTTTCGCAGCCAGCGATAAGCCGGTCGAAATCATCGACGACCACGTAAAGAAAATGTTCACCAGCGTGATCGATAGCTGCTTCGGCCGCTATGGCGATATGGGTGAGCAGATTACGAAAGCCATCAAGGCAGCACTACCGGCCAATCTGACCGAAATCTTCGAACTGACCCGCTACAACGCCATGATTGCCGCCGCGCTGAAGGATAAGTGGGAAAACAGCGG
Organism: Pseudomonas uvaldensis; assembly: GCF_021271205.1. Classification (GTDB taxonomy): domain Bacteria; phylum Pseudomonadota; class Gammaproteobacteria; order Pseudomonadales; family Pseudomonadaceae; genus Aquipseudomonas; species Aquipseudomonas uvaldensis. The sequence continues at coordinate 15,516 of NZ_JAIWKS010000018.1, read as the reverse complement.
CGTTGAGGCCGACATGGTTCGCCTGGCCCAACAGCACATCGATGAGGTACTGACCAAAGATGCGATGCCGGAAGTGATCAGCCTGCAGGATCTGCTGGAAGCCTTCGTCGAGGATCACAAAGAATCCGCAGCCGAAGAGCATTGGGAGGCCCCGGATATTCGCTTCCAGCCTTCCGATTACGGTGGCATGCACATCTACTTCGACAAGAAGCCAAAGGATCACGGGATTTCAACCTACTCCCGAAGCTCCGAGCGCAGCGAGTACATGCTCGATAACGCGATCCACATCAGCTTCGACCGGTACGGGAAAGACCGAAACGAAAAGGGTCATGAGGTCGGATCGGTGTACGCCGCCAAAATTGACAACGAGAAGATCAGTCAAACCCTGAAATTCCGCACTCCATTCGAAAAGATGGTCGCAGCACTCTATTTCGGTAAATCCAAGATCATCGTCGACTGTGATGAAGACGACTTCAGCTACGGCATTTACGACTGAACAACCAGCGCCACGACAGCCTGTCGTTAACTGCCCGATCCCCTGTCGCCGGAAGGCATGCTCAGGCCGTATCGGAAGTCACACGGCACCGCGAAAGCGCTAGCCGGCACCTGGGAGAAAGGGGGCGATCAGCTCACAGAGTGATCCGCCGCACGAGTAAGGCATGACCCCGGCTATGTGTGACTTCCGATGCGGACGAAACTGCGGCCTATAACCGCCCACCTGCATCACCCAAGCAAACCGTGGGTTTATAACGGAAGCATCTGGAGCGTTACGGTTTCCATTGCATGGTTACAGCACCGGCCAGTTGACCCGGGTGGTTGGGTGCCGCCCCTGCGGATAAGCCTGGACACTTCGATGATCTGGTGCGTGATCCAGACGACGAGGTAATACGGCGGTGAGAGCCCGCGCCGGAGACGTAACCGGCATCCCCTTCCCCGACAACACCCGAATGCACTCCCCTCCGCGCCCAACGGCAACCAGCGGAGCGGACGAGTGCATTGCGAGTTTTGTTGGATCAACCACTGAGGAAACCAGCATGTGCAATTGCGCAACCGAAGTTGAAGCGGCAGCCAAGGAAAAGATTCGCGCCAAGTTGCCAGAAGGCTCCCGCGACTTCTCCGTCGAGCTGCAAGGGTTCGCCTGGCTCCTGGGCGGCACCGTGAGCATGAAGAACAAGCTGAACCTGCACATCGAGTACGAAGTGCCCAAGAAGAAAGGCGACGGGTTCCAGCGCAAGAAGCAGGACATGTCGATGCTCGGCAGCTACTGCATGTTCTGCGGCGAGAAGTACGACAAGGACGAGCCGAAAGCCGACGCCGCCTAACCCCAAACACTGGAGGTCGCCATGTGCGATGAACAGTTCCATTGCCCACAGTGCGGCGACCCTACAGAAACGCTGCACGAAGGATATTGCGAGCAGTGTTGCAACGGCAATCAGGCGGCGCTGGACGATCACAACCATCAGCACGACCGCTGGGCCCGCCTGAGCAGCATCGACCGGGACGCTGAAATCAAGCGCGCCCACCGATAACGCCACTTGGAGGCAACCATGAACGCAGCACTGAATATCTGTCAGGCCATGCACGACGCGAAGTTGCCTCCTCCGGTCAGTGAGACGCGGGAAGAGGTAGCACGGGCTGAGTGGCTGTACAACGCGGTGGAGCAGTTGGTCCGGTTCAAGACCGACGTAATGTTCCAGCGCCGCATGCGCAAGCCGCAAGGCGTCACGGTCGCTGAGCTGGCCCTAGCAATCGATGAGTATGCGAATGGCAGGCTTGCCGACGGCGATGTGGTCACCCCGGCGCTCGGCTGGCTGCTGATGACCATAGACAGCCGGCCAGACCAGAACGCCGTCGCAGAGATTCTGGGGCCAAGCGACCACCCATTCGGAAAGCGAGGCGAAATCGCACAGGCCCTGCTTGAGCCCTTGGCCGACGACGCCCTGATCGCCCAGGCCGAGGACGACGTGCTGTGAGTCCTCACATCCTCATCGACCAAGCGTTGGAAAGCCTGGAGCACCCCGACAGCGAGCCAGGCGCCCAAGCCGTCGTCCAGAACATGATCAACAACATGATGACTGGCGAGTTGATCAGCATCGACGAATTCAACCACTACTGCCAGCGCCTCAACAAGATCGTAGCTAGGCGCAAGGAGTTGTCATGAGTACTGCACCGGTTAAATCCCTGATCGACGAGCAGATGGACGACATCGAGCGTCGAATCGCAATCCTCGGCTTCGGCCTGCCGTTCAATGAGGTTATTGGCCGCAAGCGTGAAGACCTGGTGCGCGACCTGAAGGCGCCCCTTGCGGTGACCATGAAAGGCGGCCGTATTGCGGTGAGGATTCGGCCATGAGCTACTCAAGGGCTGACTACTATGCCGAGGGACTCTCCGAATCCTTCGATGAGCACGGCATTACAGCAACACCTGAACAGATCAGGGCGGTTGCTGCGGATGTGGTTGTCTGGTCTGAGAACATCAGCCAAGCGTTCTATATCCCAGTTGAGGATCCACGCGACAACGAGGTATCGAACCTCCGCAAGCTGCTACAGCGCGAGCGTGGCAAGGTTGTGTGCCGCGAATGTAAGGGTTCCGGAAGCTACGTTAGCCATGGCCCATATCACAGCGCCACCGGCGCCTGCCACAAGTGCAACGGCGAAGGAAGGCATGATCCATGACCAGAAACCAACGCCTGCGCAGGCTCTACGCCTGGCGCGGCTCAGCCATCGTCCTTCTGTTGTGTACCGCCTGGATGCTGGCCAGCGCCTACGCCGGTCACATCACTCAATAAACCAACCCTTCAAGCGCTGCGCATGTCGCGGCAAGGATTCCCCGTGTCCGCATCTACTGAACTGGCCCCGGTACCGCCAGCCGAAACAGCTCTGGCCGTCTACAGCGCCCCGAAAGGCCTGGAGCCGTGGCTGCAAAAGATCCGCACTGAAATCGACGGCTTCACGCCAGACATCAGCACCCGCAAAGGTCGCGAGGCGATTGCGTCGATGGCCTACAAGGTCGCCCGGTCGAAGACGGCGTTGGACGACGTCGGCAAGAAGCTAGTGGCAGACCTGAAGGAAGTGCCCAAGAAGATCGATGCCGAGCGCAAGCGCGTTCGGGATACCCTGGAGGCATGGCAGGAAGAAGTCCGCCGTCCGCTGAACGAGTGGGAGGCAGCCGAGGACGCCCGGGTCGCCAAGCATACCGAACGCCTGGACTGGCTGAAGTCGCTTGCGGACGACCTGGGCGAGCTGACGTCGCTGCATATCAAAGGCTTGATCGCCGAAGCCGAAGGCATGCAGCTCGGTGCCCACTGGGAGGAATTCGAAGCCGAGGCAGCAAATGCCAAGGACAAGGTTCTGGCCGCGCTACGAGCAGCCTTGGTAAAGCGGGAAACGTTCGAGGCTGAACAGGCCGAGCTGGCCCGCCTGCGCGCCGAGGCTGAGGCCCGGGAGCAAAAAGATCGCGAGGAACGCATCGCCCGGGAAGCCGCCGAGCGCGCCACCCGCGAAGCGGAAGAGAAAGCCAGGCGGGAGCGTGAAGCAGAAGAGCAGCGAGCCCGTGACGAAAAGGCCGCGGCCGAGAAGCGCGAAAACGACCTGAAGCTGGCCGCCGCCGAAGCGGAGCGCAAAGCCGAACAGGCAAGGCGGGAGAAGATCGAGGCGGACCAGAAAGCCGAGCGCGACCGCCTTCAAGCAATCGAAGATCAGAAGCAGGCCGTCGAAAAGGCGCGCCTCGACGAGATTGCCCGCCAGAAAGCCGCAGCGGACGAAATCCTGCGCCAGGAGCGGCTGCGCGAGGCTGACAAGGCGCACAAAGCCAAGATCAACCGCGCCGCCCTGGATGCCTTCATCGCCGGCGGCATGACCGAGGAGTGCGCGAAGCAGGCAATCACTCTGATCGCCCAGCGCAAGATCCCAGCCATTTCCATTCAGTACTGAGGTCGTCATGAACGAGATCATCCAAATGCCAGCACGCGAGAGCGCCGGGCTTACAGCGGCAGAGGTTCATCGCTTCTCTGCCGCTGAGATCCGCCAGCGCGTCAACCTGGTTCAGGAAGTGATGCAAGGCATCATGAAGCGGGATACTCACTACGGCACGATCCCAGGCACTCCAAAGCCCACGCTGTATAAACCAGGCGCCGAGGTGCTGTGCGTCACATTCAGGGTCGCCCAGAATTACCGGATTGAAGATCTTTCCACCGAAACAACGGCTCGTTATCGGGTGACGTGTGTTGGTCGACATCAGACCACAGGCATCGACCTTGGCGAGGGGGTTGGAGAGTGTTCCTCTGGCGAGGAGAAATACAAATGGCGCGGCGCCGTTTGCCAGGAGGAGTTCGATTCGACTCCTGAAAAGATGCGCCGCACCAAATACAAAAAATACAAGGGCAAGGTCGAAACAGCCCAGCAGGTGCGCACCGAGGCAGCAGACTTGGCTAACACCGTGCTCAAAATGGCCTGCAAGCGAGCCATGATCGCCATGACGTTAAACGTCACCGCCGCCTCGGACATTTTCACGCAGGATATTGAGGATCTGCCTGAGGAACTTCGGCCGCAGGAAACACAGCAGGCCAGCAGACCAACACCCGCACCACACGACCCTGCATTGGCGGCCCACTGGATCATCCAGGCCGAAGCCGCCTCCACGCCGGAAGCGCTCACCGAAATTTGGAAGTCCGGTGTCTCTGCCATCAACGAGGTCAAGGACATGACCTCCTACGAAGCGTTCAAGCTTGCAGTCGGTGCCCGGGGGGTAGCGCTGAAAGACGCAGCTTCGCAGCCAGAGCCAGAGCCAGAGCCAGTTACCGAAAAAGACACCTTAAGCGCGGTCGATGATGAAGTTGAATTCGCGGAGGCTGACCAATGATTATCGTTAATTGCACGCAAGGCTCCGCCGAGTGGCTGCAAGGCCGGGCCGGGGTCATCACAGCCAGTATGTTCAGCACTGCTCGCTCCAAGGTAAACGAGCTCACCGCGCAACAGCGTACCTACGTCGACGCGCTCCTTGCGGGCCACAGCGAATCCCGCGCCCGGGATCTGGCCGGGTACAAGGCAGCGCCAAAAGCCGAAGTCGTCCAGCGCGCACTGGACGGCGAGAAAGTCGGCGAGCCATCCAGCGCAGCGCTTACCTACGCATTCGAGCTGGCCGTTGAGCGCATTGGCGGTGCACCGCTGGAAGGCGGGTTCGAGACCTGGCAAATGCGCCGGGGTCATGAGCTGGAGCCTGAGGCGCGGATGGAACACGAAATCCAGACCGGGCTGATCGTCACCCAGGTGGGCTTGGTAAAAACGGACGACGGCGTGTTCGGTGCCAGTGCAGACGGGTTCATCGGTGATGACGGTGGCGCTGAGTACAAGTGCTTCCTGGCCCCGGACAAACTCAGGGCCTTCCACATCGACAATGACGCCAGCGATGTGATCGACCAGGTCCAGGGATGCATGTGGATCACAGGCCGCAAGTGGTGGCACCTCGGGATGTACTGCCCCCTGTTGAAACCCGTTGGCCGCCAACTCTGGCTGCGAGAGTTTCAGCGTGACGATGACTACATCGAAAAGCTCGAGGAAGAACTGTGGGAGTTCAAGCTGCTGGTCGACGATTACGAGCGCAAGTTGAGGAGTAAAGCAGCATGATCAGCAACCACCTCAGCCTGGTCGAGCACAACCGGCCACAAGCCGACGCACTCTCCGACCAGGTCGCCCAGTTCCTGGCGGCCGGTGGACGGATCGACGAACTGCGCAGCCCACCACGCAACCCCCTGCCGCCGCCCCGCTCAACCCGGATAGACCCTGAAACGGTCCTCAAGCGAAAACCACGCAAGCTGACCCTGGCCGAACGCCGAGCGCTTCGCAAGATGGCGGACGCGCTATGAGCAAGCGCAAACCATGCAACCGGCGAGTCCGGTTAGAGCGCAGCATGCGTGCCCTGGTGAACACCAACCACGCAGCAGTGATCAACATCGACCCGAGCGGGCTTCAAGTGATGATCAACTGGAAGAACGGCAAGCAGATCCTTTCGAAGCCGGTGGCTGACGCTCTCTGTGATGTTGCTCACCGCTGGACAATCTACATCGCAGGCATTTGCGTCCGCCAAGACGGCGCCCAGTACATCAAGTCAATCGACATCAGGCCGGACGGCGTGCACATGGTGGAAAGGCTCTCGGATGTCCTTGAGCATTTCTACGAAGAGGTGAAGGCCGACTGTAACCCGAATCACCGGATCGGCATGGGCTGGCTGGCGGTGCCCGGCGATACGCCGGTACCCGAAGCGCGATTGTCTGCGCTACTGGCTGCCGTCGGCGCCTGGAACCAGGTGAAGGTAGCAGCGTGAAACGGTTTCGCATTCAACAACGCAAACGACAGACCTGGCTGGACTTGCCATCCAGCGGAATTGAAGAGGTAGGCCATGCCCGAAGAACAACAGCCCACGGCGGAAGCCCTCAAGCAGCGGCGAAAGCGCGAGAAGGAAGCAGCCAAGAACGCCGCGCTGGGCATCGAGAAGTTCACGGTTGAAGTAGCCGGCGTGTTCAAGCCAGACCTGAAGAAGGTCATGAAGGCTCACGGCATCAACAACCAGCAGGACGTTCACCAGCGCCTGCTGATGAACCTAATCCGCGCCGACTTCGAGACGCAGACTTGGATGTTGAGGAATGTCACGACACCTTTTGTTGTTAATGAAAAAGTGTCACGCATTATACGGGCTGCTGGCTTGAAGCGGCTTGCCGAAGATCCAGGCGAACCTGAAGATCAGATAATTGATCCTTGGGTCAGCGCATCATGACGTGCACTTCGTAGCCTTTCCCAGTCGGCCAATCCTCCCGCACCACTTCTACCACGCCGCTCCCAACCTTTGCGGATCCATGCTCACCGCGCTTGATCAGCGTTACAACGGATTCAGGCAAGCCTGCACCCAGGGCTCGCTCGGAGAGTTTTTTTGAGGCGGTTAGAAGCGCTGCGGTTGCCTTACTGGATTGGCGAGGCTGGTTGTAGTTCAGGACCAACTTCACTTCCATTACGTACTGGCTAACCCCGGTGACGTAATAGGCTAAGTTGTTCGCCAAATCATTGCTTGTTCCGATGTCCTTGTAATCACTCGCGCATCCAGCGGAGCCATCGCCATAGTCTTCGACCCATTTTCGCCCTTTGAGTCCGGCATCAGAAAGCAATGAACAAACTTTCGCAGGCACAGGATCTAGGATTTCCGCCACTGCCGAATTTGCCAGTGTCATGGCAGCTATAAGTAACAGCAATTTTCTCAAATGCTTCTCCCTGTCCGGCTCCATGCCGGTCACCCGTAATACCCCAACCAAAACCAAAATGCCACCACCGGTCACGGAGGGCGGCGCCTGCTTGGAAATCAACCATGACCCCTTCCCACCAGATCCTGGTCGGCGACTGCATCGACATGATGCGGACCTTGCCCGACCAGTCAGTGCAGTGCTGCGTAACCAGCCCGCCCTACTACGGGCTGCGGGATTACGGTGTCGATGGACAGATCGGCCTGGAAGAAACGCCGGCGGAGTTCATCGCTCGCCTGGTCGAAGTGTTCCGCGAGGTGCGACGAGTACTTCGCGATGACGGCACCGCCTGGGTGAATATGGGCGATAGCTATGCCGGGAGCTGGGGCGCACATGGGCGTGACGATATGGGCGTTGGTGTGTCTACCATTAGCCAGCGCCAGGTGATGGCGTCGCAGCGGAAGTCGAAAGCCACCACTCATGCCGACTACAAGCCGAAGGACCTTATGGGCATGCCCTGGCGGCTGGCCTTCGCGCTCCAGGATGACGGTTGGTATCTACGTCAGGACATAATCTGGCACAAGCCGAACCCTATGCCGGAGTCGACGCGGGACCGATGCACAAAGGCCCATGAGTATCTATTCTTGCTCAGCAAGTCGCGCCGGTACCATTACGACAGCGATGCGATTCGGGAGCCAGCCAACCTAACCGGCAAGGGAAGCTCCAATGGTTTTCGTGGCGGCGCCTATGTCAACGGCGCCACCTTCGACAACGCGGACGGCGGTAAGCGAACCCAAACAGGAAACACGGTGCCGCCGAACAACGGCGTCGGCTGGGGCCATGGCACTGATGCAAAGGAGCGCAACCGATCGAGAGTCACGGTACCGACCGGCTGGGACACCTCAACCGGCGACGGTGGCCACGGTGCTTTTCACAAAGACGGCGCCGAGCGCTCCAGGCGTGACAGCTTCAAGCGAGATGACTCGAAGCGAGAGCAAACGATTCCGGGCCAGACCAAAGGCACGCACCGGCCTGACCGGGATGAAAGCTCATGGGACATCGAGACACGGAATAAGCGTAGCGTTTGGACGGTAGCGACGCATGCGTTCAAGGAAGCCCACTTCGCCACCTTCCCGCCAGACCTGATCCGGCCCTGCATCCTGGCCGGAGCGCCGCGAGGCGGCATCGTTCTCGACCCATTCGGAGGCGCCGGTACCACGGCGGTGGTCGCCATGCAGGAGGGTCGCAAGTCGATCCTGTGTGAGCTGAATCCCGAATACGCCGCCATGGCCGAACGCCGCATCGCAGCGGCCTGGCTCGACGGCGCAGCGCAGATGGACGTCTTCCACGACGCCGCGCCAGCCGCCTGATCCGGCCCCATGCCGGGCCATCAACCAATAGCCCACAAACTCGAATCACGCCAACCGGCGAGGATCCCTCATGGAAATTACCTACGGTTCGGTCTGCTCCGGCATCGAGGCCGCGACACTGGCCTGGCGCCCGCTGGGCATGAAGGCCGCCTGGCTCGCCGAGATCGAGCCGTTCCCCTCGGCGGTCCTGGCGCACCACTACCCGAACACGCCGAACCTCGGCGACATGACCAAACTCAGCGCCCAGGTGCTGGCCGGCAAGATCCCCGCGCCGGACATTCTGGTCGGCGGCACCCCCTGCCAGGCCTTCAGCGTGGCCGGTATGCGCGAAGGCCTCACCGATCCCCGCGGTGCCCTCACCATCAAATACGTGGAGCTTGCAGATGCAGTTGACTATGTTCGCGCCGGCCAGCGAAAGCCCGCCAGCGTCATCGTCTGGGAGAACGTCCCCGGCGTCCTCAGCGACAAAGGGAACGCCTTCGGATGTTTTCTTGGCGCGCTTGCTGGGGAAGACTGCGAACTGCAGCCTTCAGGGAAGAAATGGCCGGACGCTGGTTGTGTGTATGGACCCAAAAGAACAATCGCGTGGCGGGTCCTGGACGCCCAATATTTCGGCCTGGCCCAACGACGCCGCCGTGTGTTCGTTGTCGCAAGTGCTCGAGACGGATTCGATCCCACCGAGGTACTTTTTGAGCGCGAAGGCGTGCGCCGGGATACTGCGCCGGGCCGAGGCCAGGGGCAAGACGTTACCGGAACAGCTCCTTTCGGCCCTGCGCTCCAGTGCGGGTGCGGGTACGTCTTCCCCGAGTCCCTAGGGCATTACGGCTGCCCGAACTGCGAGGGTGACGAAGGCCCGGCGGTGATCATGTTCGGGGGCATCCCGGCCTTCGGCGGCCACAGCCTGGGCGGATCAGTTGAGAGATCGGCCACGCTCACCGCGAAAGACACCCGCATGGACATGGAGAGCGAGACGTTCTTCTTCGTCGCGCCGACCATCGCCGGCGGCGGTCGAAAGTCCGGAGGGTATTCGCTCGACGATATCCCCATTACTGCCCCAGCACTCCGGGCCCAGGCACAGTGCAGCCATCGGGCCGACTCCGAAGCGTTCATCGTCGCCGGAACACTGAATGCAAACGGCAAGGCCGCCGGAAGCGCCACCCAACAGGATGCTGAATCTGGGCTACTGGTTGTCCATGGTACGCAAGACCCTGGTGTCAGCGATACCACCGCCTTCGCGCTCGGGAGAAACAACGGTCAGGAAAACGCGGTGCTGGCGTTTTCCTGCAAGGACCACGGCGCCGATGCTGGGTCGATATCGCCAACACTCCGCGCGATGAACCACGCTGGCAGCCACGCAAATGGAGGTGGCCAGGTTGCTGTATGCATTACTGGCGACATTACGCACACGCTGAAGGCCGACGGCTTCGACGGCAGCGAGGACGGAACAGGACGCGGACAACCGATAACCCAGAGCGGCGCTGGTGTTCGGCGCCTCACCCCCCGAGAGTGTGAGCGCCTCCAGGGAATGCCTGATGACTACACGCTTATCGCTTGGGACGGATGGCGAAAGCTGGACGCCGGCGAGACTCCGGAACAGTGCATTGCCGTTGGAATGGAGGTTCGCCAGGCGAAGAAAAGCAAAGCCTGGTACGTCAAAGACGCAGACGGCCCGCGCTACAAGGCCATCGGCAACAGCAAGGCCGTCACCGTCGTTCGCTGGATCGGCCAGCGCCTCCTCAAGCAGATCACACCCAGCCCGTACAGCTGACCTACCTCCCTCACTCCACCGCCCGGGCATGCCCCGGCAAAGGACATAGCCATGCCCGCAGAAAACAAAATCGCGCCGAATATTCAGCTTGCCCTCGATTACTCCCGAAGCTTCGCCACAGCCAAGCCCAATATCGGCCTGACCGAGAAGGAACACATCGAGGGCCTGGCGAATCTGCTGGAGCGAACTGCCACCGAGAACCAAGCCCTGCAAGCCCGCCTCACAGTGCAGGATCAGCGGGTTGATGAGCTGGAAGCTGCGTTGAAGTTCTATGCGGACGGTGAGCATTACCACTTCGAAAGTGGGAATTGGGACACCGTAAGCGGCGAGCCGACGAATATTCTCTGGTGCTGGGACGAACCGGATTTCATTGAGGATGGCACAGTAGCGCGCGCCGCCCTCAACCCCACCGCCGAGGCAGCAAGCCATGTGGATTGCGGCTCATGCCGGAACATCACCGATGGCTGCAAGGGCAAGTGCCAGCGCGCCGAAGAATGGAGCAAGCCATGAAGAATGAAACCGTAACCCTGTCGCGGGAGCTGGCGGAGCGACTGGCAGGCATGTACATCCCGAGGCTGCACCGTGAAGCAGTAAATTCATTGTCTGAGCTGCGAGCCGCCCTGGATAACCAGCGCATCGTGTGCAGCAATGGGATTCTCTGCCAGAACAGCAAGTGTCCGGAGTGCGGCGGGAACGGCTCGTACACTCGCGCCGCCCTGGCTGAGCCTGTGCCGCCTGCTGGCGGGGAGGCGATACCAGATCGTGCGACGAACGCGAATTGTTCGGAAATTATGCAGCGCATCGGTAAATATGGCGTCGTGAATGTTTGGCATGGCGCCGACATATGGAACGCTTGTCTTGATGCCTGCACTTCAACCGTCACCCGGCTACAGGCTGAGGTCGCACACCTTCGCCAGCACAAGAACGACTACATGGAAGCCGCCGAGGAAACTCGCAAGGCTTTACAGTCTGAGGTTGAGCGGCTGAATGGGCTGCTCGAAAACCAGCGCCAGGACCGAAAGCGTCACACGTCCCAAGCGGTTAAGCACGTCGACGAAATAGTCTACCTGCAATCCGAGCTGACCAAGGCGCTGATGTTGATCGAGCACGCTTATGGTGCCATTGAGCGTGGAGAAGAATGGAATTGGTTGCTTGATCGCATGCACACATACATGGCCCACCAATCCGCGCCAGCCGCGAAGGATGGTGAGTGATGAGCAAAGAAGTAGAGCCCGTGGCGTGGCAGATCAGGAAAAAGACCAATCGCGATGGCTCCACGTGGACAGAGTGGGCGCAGTGCAGCGAAATGGAACGCGCACTGCACTCGCACGAAGCAGGCAAATTCAATCGCTTCGGAATAATGCGCGAGATACGCCCACTCTACGCCGAGCAGCCAGCGCCGGTAGCGGTGGTGATGCCTGAGCTTGAGGCAGTCTTTGAATATTGGTGGGAAGAGCATGGCCAGTATTGTCGTGCTGGCGGCGGCAGCTACGAGAAGACCTTCGCCTACCGGGCGTATGAAGCTGCCCTCGCCGAAGTAGCCCGCCTCAACCCAATCAAGCCGTAACCCCTCCCCCTTTCAAAGTCAGCCGCTATAGCGGCAAGGACGACTCATGACTCAAATAAAGGAACGGCCGATCCTGTTCTCGGCCCCGATGGTGCGCGCCATCCTGGAAGGAAGGAAAACGGTCACGCGGCGCGTGGTCAAGGGCGACCAAATTCCGCGCCTGTGCAAGGGCGGCGGGGAACGGCCTTGGGTCGCGGTAGGCCAGCACGGTCGACGGTATGGATTCGTCGTCTCGGCCAGCACCGAGGATGAATGCGCCGCACAGCTGGGCGCCTTCGGTGCCTGCCCTTATGGACGCCGCGGAGACCGGTTGTGGGTGCGCGAGACAACCGAGATCGACGAGCAAACCGGTGACGGCGTCGTGCTTTCCAGATACAGCGCCGACGGGGAGCCGGTCCTGTACTCCGGTAGCAATGCTCCGGAGTACGACGGAACCGTTGCCCACTGGGATTATCCGCGCCGGTCCCGCCCGAGCATCCACATGCCACGCTGGGCCAGCCGGATCCTGCTGGAGATCACGGACGTGCGCGTCGAGCGGTTGCAGGACATCAGCCCAGAACAGGTAACTGCCGAGGGCGTGGGCACTCGCGGCGAAGCGATGTGGGGGAGTCGGTGGTGGGTAGATGCGCCCGATCAGGCTATTGAAGACGCCCGGATGGACTTCGCCGACCTCTGGTCTTCCATCAACGGCGCCGAGTCATGGAAAGCCAACCCCTGGGTCTGGGTCGTCGAGTTCAAGAGGGTTCAGCCATGATACTCCCCCTGCTCTACATGGCCTGGCTGGTGTATCGAGGGCCAAGGCCATGAGCGAACAAGAAAAAATGGTAAGCGTGCCATTGGATCTATTGATTACCGCTCTTGCTGCTGACGCCAGCCGAGGAGCCTCGGCAATCCAGCTTGCGAATGGGTGGGCTGCAATGGCGGAACTTCGGGAAATCATCACTGCGCCATCAATTGAGGAAAGCCGCGCCGATCTGATCGTCTACCTGCGCGGCGAAATCCAGCGATTCGAAAGCATCTTCAATCCAACCGACCTGATGCTGCTTCGCGGCGGCGAGAAAATGCTAGAGCTGTGCGCCCCGGACGGCAGGTTTACCGGCGTTTCATGGAATGACATGCGAGAGGTGCTGGCCGCAATGGTAGCTGTGTCGCCTATCGGATCAGGCAAGCCAGCGACAACTCGACACTAACCCCAATCCCCCTACAGCCTGCCGGTGAACGGCGGGCGAGGAACTCCTATGCCTGATCAAAAATCCCTGCTGCGTGAAGTGGCGATTGATGCCATCTCCGATATCGCCCAGGCCCTGCCGCTCGACTGCCAGATGTTCCTTGTCGTCTGCCGGCCAGGTAAGGCTGACTTCGACCTGGTGCTGCCCTCGCCTGAAGCGAACCTGAATAACGCGCTCGACGCACTGCGCCGCCAAGGCCTGGGCCTTGATGGTGACAACGCCTACAAACGCGACCTTCTGGACTGCGTTGTCGGGGCCCTGGCCTGCGGTGCGCAGAACAACAACCCGCCGCCTGTCGGCCACTGGGCACAGCGCTTCTGGGATATCGGCCGGGAGGAACGCGCACTGCACGAAGAGCTGATCGCGGCGCTGAAGCTCACACGCGAGAACCTGCGTGCCTGCCAGGCAACGATTCACCTTGCAGGTGGATTTGATCCGGCTTACGTCGATGACGCCCAGGCCGCAATGGCAGTTGCTGACGCCGTTCTGGCCAAGACAAACATATAACCATCACCACCTTCTGCCGCCAAGCGCGGCATGGAGCCCCCATGTCTGCAAAAAAACTATTCCAGATCCTGATGGGTGCCCTGGCCTACCTGCTGGTCACCCTCCTCTGGTTCGCCTATGTGGCTCCGGAAATGCTCACCACGGGCACCGATGCTGCTCTGATCACCGCGGGCTTCGGCTCGATGACCTGGCTCGCCGCCACCGGCTGCATCGTCATCTACATCATTCAAAAGGCGCGCCCGTAGCTGGGCGCCGTGGAGTAAATACATGGCAAACGCCACAGCGGCAAAAATCGCAAGTATCGCGCCGCGGTTCATCCGGTTCATGGATGCACCCGGATATCTCGGCATGTGCCGGGACGAATTCAACAAAACGGTCAGGCCAAACGTGCGGGAATTTCCCATCGGGAAACAAGGCGTAGCGTTTGATCGCATCGAACTGGACGAGTGGGCAGACGCATACGTCGCTAGCAAGTCGATTGAAAAGGCAGCCAATCAGGACAACAATCGCCCTTGCAGCGAGCGCCAGGGTGAACTCAAAGGAGGTAAACCATGGCGAGAAAAGCGATCTCCGGTCTCTACCAGAAAGGTGGAGTCTGGCAAATCGACAAGGTTTTCAGAGGTGAGCGACTTCGAGAAAGCACTGGCACTAGTGACCGGCAGGAGGCCGAGCAGTACCTAATCCACCGTCTGGAGCAGCTTCGGCAGCAGAAGGTATACGGCGTGCGGCGTACCCGCACCTGGGAAGAAGCGGCTACGAGGTTCCTGATCGAGAGCAAGGACCAACCCTCGATCAAGCTGACGGCACATCACCTGAAGCAACTTCACCCTTATCTCAAAGACCTGCCATTGACTCACATCGATGACCAGGCCCTTGAACCATTCGTGAGGGATCGTTTGAAGGGAATGGTGCTGCCGTGCGGTAAGCAGCTGAAGCCGGTGGCGCCCCGCACGATCAACATATCGATCGAGCGGGTGATCCGGGTGCTTTCACTTTGTGCAAGGAAATGGCGGGATGAGGAGCGGAGGCCCTGGCTGGATTCGGTGCCGATGCTGACAAAGCTGGACCTGAAGAAAAAGGTGCGGGAGCCCTACCCCATGTCCTGGGAAGAGCAATCAATCCTGTTCGGGGAATTGCCTGCACACCTGCAGACGATGGCCCTGTTCAAGGTGAACACTGGTTGCCGTGAACAGGAGGTCTGCAAGCTGAGGTGGGATTGGGAGATTCTGGTGCCGGAGCTTGGCACCAGCGTGTTCCTGATACCGTCCGACTTCGGCGGGAGGAACGAGCGGTCAGGTGTGAAGAATGGCGACGAGCGGTTGGTTGTGCTCAACAACGTGGCGAAGTCGATCATTGATAAGCAGCGCGGCCTGAGCAAGGAGTGGGTTTTCCCCTACAACGGTACCGCGATGCACCGCATGAACGACTCGGCCTGGAAGAAAGCACGGGTGAGAGCGGCGAAACTCTGGCAGGAGGAAAACCTTCGCCCCGCTCACCCTGGGTATGCATCCATCAGGGTGCACGACTTGAAACACACGTTTGGCCGTCGCCTTCGGGCGGCAGGTGTCTCTCAGGAAGACCGCAAGGCTTTACTGGGGCACAAGAACGGCAGCATCACCAGCCACTACTCGGGCGCCGAGCTCGGGCATCTGATTGAGGCAGCCAATATGGTATCAGCAACCGACTCGCGGGGACCGGTGCTGACAATCTTGAAAAGGAAAATGGGATGAAGTCCCGAAAAACTCCCCACCAATGAAAAAGCCCAACCTTTGCAGATTGGGCTAAGTCATTGAAAAATATGGTCGGGACGGAGTGATTCGAACACTCGACCCCTAGCACCCCATGCT
>NZ_JAIWKS010000017.1 GCF_021271205.1 Pseudomonas uvaldensis | reverse complement strand
TTTGAGCAATGGCTCGGTCATCACTATCGCTGCCGGCCAGACCACCGGTTCCATTAACGTCGACACCCCAGCCAACGACGTTTACAACAACGGCAGCACTGTCAGCACTACGATCACTGGCGCAACCGGCGGCAACTTCGAGAATCTGGTGCCGAGCACCACGCCTGCGGTCACCACGATCACCGATTCGGCGGACACTACCGGCCTGAGCCTGAGCGCCACCGGTTCGGTTGCCGAAGGCGGTCAGATCACCTACACCGCGACCCTGACCAATGCAGCCGGTTCACCAGTGACCGTGACCCTGAGCAACGGTGCAGTGATCACCATCGACGCCGGCAAAACCACCGGCACCGTCACCGTCGACGCACCAAAGGACGACGTTTACAAAGACGCCGGCAAAGTCGAAGTCACCATCGACAACGCCACGGGCGGTAACTTCGAACATCTGGTGCCGAGTACCACACCGGCTGTCACCGATGTCACCGACACCGTCGATACCTCGACCGTGAGCCTGACCGCTACGTCGAACGTCGCTGAAGGCGGCACCGTCGTCTACACCGCTTCGGTGGACGCACCGGTTACCGGCGCTCCATTGGTAGTCACCCTGTCGAACGGCCAGACCATCACCATCCCGGTGGGCGCAAGCTCCGGCACCGTGAACTTCACCGCGCCAAACGACGCCCTCGCGGGCGGCGACAACCTGAGCGTCAAGATCGACGACGCGAAAGGCGGTAATTACGAGCATCTCGCCATTGACGGCAAAACGGCTGATACCACCGTCACCGATACCCAGGACACCACCGGCCTGAGCCTGAGCGCCACCGGTTCGGTTGCCGAGGGCGGTCAGATCACCTACACCGCGACCCTGACCAATGCAGCCGGTTCACCAGTGACCGTGACCCTGAGCAACGGCGCAGTGATCACCATCGACGCCGGCAAAACCATCGGTACCGTCACCGTCGACGCACCGAAGGACGACGTCTACAAAGACGCCGGCAGTGTCCAGGCGACGATCCAGAATGCTACGGGCGGCAACTTCGAGCACCTGGTGCCAAGCACTGCCCCAGCAGTTACCACTGTTACCGATACCGTCGACAGCACCACCGTCAGCATCAGCGGCAGCACATCGGTCACTGAAGGCCAGACCGCTACCTATACCGTCAACCTGACGAACCCGGCGCAGACCGAGGTGACAGTCAAGATCGTCTACAGTGGCACTGCCGCCGACGGCACGGATTTCACTGGCGTCTATACCGTGAAGATCCCGGCCAACGCCACCAGCGCCACCTTCAACGTGGCGACGCTGGACGACAAGATCACCGAAGGTACGGAAAACTTTGTGGTCAAGATCGACTCGGCCACCGGCGGCAATTTCGAGCACCTGGCCGTCAGCGGCACCAATGGCAGCGTCAGCACGTCGATCATCGACAACGACGCGGCCCCGGTGCTCGACCTGGACGCCAACAACTCCAGCGGCAAGACCGGCGCCGATTACCAAGTGACCTTCACCGAAGGCACCCCTGGCCCTGGTGTGTCGATCGCCGACACCGACCTGAAAATCACCGACCCGGACAGCACCATGCTGACCGGCGCCACCATCGTGCTGACCAACCGTCAGCCCGGCGATGCGCTGAACCTGGGCAACAGCGTCAATGGCATCAGCATCAACGCCAACAGCACCAATGGCACGGTCACCCTGACACTGTCGGGTAATGCGACGCTGGCTGACTACATGCAGCAGATCAAGAACATCACCTTCATCAACAACAGCGATGATCCGAGCACCGTGCCACGCATCATCACCGTGACGGTGACCGACGGCTCCAGCTACTCCAACACCGCCACCACCACCGTAAACGTGGTCGGCGTCAACGATGCGCCGGTGGCTGCCGGTGGTTCGGTGACCGGCACCGAAGACACTTCGCTGGTCCTCGGCTGGTCGAGCTTTGGCGTCAGCGACGTGGACAGCGCCAGTGCAAACCTGGGTGTGAAAATCACCGGCCTGCCGAGCGACGGCAAGCTGCAGTACCTGGACGGTACGACCTGGAAAGACGTGACCAACAACCAGACCTTCACCAAGGCCGACATCGACGGCGGCAAACTGCGCTTCACGCCGGACGTCAACGAATCCGGTGCCAATGGCAACCCGAGCGGCGTGGGCGATCAGAAGTCCGACTACGCGCAGATCCAGTTCCAGCCAACCGATGGCCAGACGCTGGGCAACACCGGCACCGTGAAGATCGACATCACGCCAGTGGCCGATGCGCCGACGCTGAACGTGGCCGGCAACAATGTGACCTCCACCGGCCTGGTCAAGGAAGTCTGGACCAATCTGTCGGGGCTGGGCACCGATGGCAGCGGCGCGCCGTCCGGCACGCTCAAGTCGGTGATCGATTCCGCTGGCACGCCGAACAGCAGCACCACCGTGACCAACGTGCAGTCCGACAGCAACGTCAACGTCGGTACGGCTTCGAAAACCTCCGGCCTGATTTTCCTCGAAGCCGGCAAGACCTATACCTTCAGCGGGACCGCCGATGACAGCCTGCTGGTCACCATTGGCGGCAAGGACGTGGCATCAGCGACCTGGGGCGCTGGCGGTAAGCTGAACGGCTCGTTCACGCCGACCACCAGTGGCTATTACACCCTGGACATCTACCACCACAACCAGAGCGGACCAGGCAGCTATGACGTGAACCTGTCGGTCAACGGCAGCACTCCCGTCGACCTGAACAGCGCTGGCGTACCGCTGTACACCGGCGTAACAGACCTGGTAAATGCCGGTGTGACCGTTTCCGATCTGCACGGCACCAATGGCGAAGGCTATTACGACGGCTTCAAGCTCAACGAAGGCGCCGAAGGTGGCAGCGTGAATCTGTCGAAGATCACCACCGCCCTGACCGATACCGACGGTTCCGAAAGCCTGAGCGTGAAGATCGGCGGCATGCCGCAAGGCAGTGTGCTGAGCGACGGCGCCGGCCACACCGCGACCGTGGGCGCCAATGGCGAAGCCTCGGTCACGGGCTGGAACCTCGGCAGCCTCAAGCTGACGCCTCCGTCCTACTTCAACGGCCAGATCAACCTGACCGTGACGTCGACCTCCACCGAAGCCCTTGGCGGATCGGCGGTCACCACCGCGCAGATCCCGGTAACGGTGCATCCGGCGGTCTACAACGCGGCCACCGCCACCTCCGGCAGCGACAATTTCACGGGCACCGACGGCAACGACGTGATTGTCGCCGACATCGGCGGTCTGACCGTGGTACCGGGCGTCAACTACAACATCGCTTTCATGGTCGACAGCTCCGGCAGCATGAGCGAGTCGTCCCTGACTGCCGCCAAGAACTCGCTGACATCGGTGTTCAACACCCTCAAGCAGAGCATGGGCAACAACTCGGGCACGGTGAACATCTTCCTGGCGGACTTCGACCGCCAGGTGAACAAAACCGTTTCGGTCAACCTCAAGGACCCGAATGCACTGACCCTGCTCAAGAACGTCCTGGACTCCATGGTGTCCGGCGGCGGTACCAACTACGAAGACGTGTTCAAGACCACGGCCAACTGGTTCAAGAGCACCGAGGCCACGAGCAACACCGGGGCGAAGAACCTGACGTACTTCATCACCGATGGCCAGCCGACGTTCTACCAGGCCGGCGAGCAGACGAACCCCGACCTCTATAACGGCGTGAAGCTCGACAGCCTGATCACCACGACCAATTACAAGTTGGGCCAGACGTTCAGCGCCGACCTGGACAGCACCCACCGGGTGCAAGTCGACGAGTCCGGCAATGTCTCGTTGCTGACCTGGAAAAAATCCTGGGGCGGCTACTGGAGCGAGGAATCCCTGGGCACGTTGCGCGCCCAAGGGGACGGTACCTACGAACTGTCGTACCGCGACGGTACCGGCAGCAGCACCGACTCGACCACCACCAGCAACTCTCTCAGCGCTTTCGCGCTGCTGAGCTCGGTGTCGGGCGTGGAAGCGATCGGCTTGAACAAGGACGTCACCCTGACCGACCTCAAGCCGTACGACTCCGATGGCAAGCCGCAGACCAACATCGACCCCAAAGACCTGGCCAACTCCATCATTGGCCATACCGAAGCGACGCTCCCGGGCTCCGACACGGTCAATGGCGCCGACGGCAACGACATCCTGTTCGGCGACCTGGTGAGCTTCAACGGCATCGCTGGCGAGGGTTATCAGGCCATCCAGTCGTTCGTGGCCCAGCAAAGCGGCGTCGACGTCAGCAAGGTCACCACCGCCAACGTGCACCAGTACATCACCGAGCACTACACCGCATTCGACGTGTCCGGTGCCCACGATGGCAACGACACGCTGTTGGGCGGCGCCGGCAATGACATTATCTTCGGCCAGGGCGGTAACGATTTGCTCGACGGTGGCAAGGGCAATGACATCCTGCTCGGTGGCAGCGGCAACGACATCCTGATCGGCGGCAAAGGCAACGACACCTTGATCGGTGGCCTGGGCGGCGACACGTTTGTCTGGAAAGCCGGCGATACCGGCACCGACGTGATCAAGGACTTCAAGGCCGCCGATGGCGACCGGATCGACCTGCGGGATCTGTTGCAGGGTGAAACCGGCAGCACCATCGATCACTTCCTGAAGATCACCACGGTCGACGGTGTGTCGTCGTTGCAGGTCAGCACTACCGGCCAGTTCAATGCTGCCAACGGTGCACCGGCCACGCCGGACGTGACGATCAAGCTCGAAGGCAACAACTGGTCGAACGTCAATCTGAACACGTTGATCGCCGGCAGCGACCCGACCATCAAGGTCGATCACAACAACAGCTGACGCTGTCACCGAACCATGGCGAGGGAGCTGGCTCCCTCGCCATGGGATAAGTGTTCATACTTCCCCCACAGTTGGCCTATGCTGCCCAGCATGATGCCGCTTCATACATGAGGGATGCCCGATGTTCTATGTGCAACGCGATGCGCAAGGCCTGCTGGTACGCGTTGAAGCCAACGCTTATGCCGAGGCCACCGAAACCCTGCCGGCCGACAACCACGAGATCCAGGACTGGTTCGCCAACCAGGCGGTAGAAAACAGCCTCAAGCAGCTAAAGCAGAGCGACCTGGAGATGATCCGGGTGCTCGACGACCTGATCCAGGTTCTGACCGCCAAAGGTGTCATCCGTGTCACCGATCTGCCAGCGGCGGCCCAGGCCAAGCTGATGGATCGCAGCCAGGCCCGGGAAGCATTGGGTGGGTTGAGCCGGTTGATCGATGATGATGAGAAAGGGTTGATCTAGGCCTGATTCATCTGCGTCAGGGCTGGCCTCATCGCGAGCAGGCTCGCTCCCACATTGGTTCGGTGTGAACAAAGTATTTGCGACAACACCATCCCATGTGGGAGCGATCCTGCTCGCGATAATCGACTGACCGGCAACACCGCTACCAGGCCTTAAACCCAGCGGCCGGGCTCCCCAATCAACTGCCCCTGCACCCCGAACAAGCCCATTTCGCGGATCACCGCCAGCTCCCCCTCAGTCTCTACCCGCTCGGCAATCAGCGGCAGATCGATACTGTGGGCGGCGCGCTGGATGGCTTCGATGAACAGGCGCTTATCGCTTTCCTGATCGATGGCGCGGATGTAGCTGCCGTCGATCTTCAGGTAAGCCAGCCCCAACCGCGAGAGGTTGCCGATCATGCTGAATCGACCGCCGAAACGTTGCAGGCTCAGAGAGAAACCGAGTTCGCGCAGGCGTCGGGTCAGCTGCTCCAGTACCGCTTGCTCCGGCAATTGCTCTTCGCCGATCTCCAGGGTCAGGCGCGGCCCAAGGTTGGAATGGGAGCGCAGAATCTCGAAAATTTTATTCAATGCCTGAGAGTCGGCCAGGGTGGCTGAGGACAGGTTCAACGCCAGGGCGTGTTCGTGCTCGACCATCTGTTTGAGCACCTGCTCAAGCATCAGGCGGTCCAACCGCGCGGTCCAGCCAAAACGCTCCAGCCAGGGCAGGAAACGCCCGGCGGGTATGGTCTGGCCCTGCTCGTCCAACAGCCGGGAAAGCACTTTGTAATGCAGGACCACCTGGGTGTCCTGGGCCGCCACCACCGGCTGGAAGTACAGCTCGAACCGTTGATTGTTCAACGCCACGTCCAGCCATGTGTGCCAGGCATGGTGATCGTCGCCGACGCTGATCGATGCACTGTGTTCCAGGCAAGCCCAACCCGGTTCGCCCTGGCTTTCGGCCTGAGCCAACGCCTGGTCGCCAAGCTGGAGCACCGCTTGTGGGGAGTCGCCGTGGACAAACGGCGCCAGTCCGATGGACGCCACCGACGCCACGTCGGTCGCCCCCGTGGCATGCAGACTCGCCAGCGCGCCTTCGAGGTTCTGTGCCAACTGCACGGCTTCCTCACGTACCAATCCCGGGGCCAGCACAGCGAATTCGCCACCGCGGATGCGCGTCACCAGATTCTGGGTTTCAGGGTAGCGGGCACTTTCGCGCAGCAATTGCTCGCCCACCGCTTTAAGCAGTTGGTCGGTACGCTGCCCGCCCAATCGCTGGTTCAGGCCAGCCAGATCCCTGACCCGCAGCAGCAACAGATAACCGGAACTGGCCTGCTCGGAGCTGCTCACTCGGGCATTGAGCTGCATTTCGAAGTAGCGCCGGTTGGCCAGGCCCGTGAGCGTGTCCTGGTAGGATTCGATCCGCAGTTTTTCACTGCGCTCGGCCTGCTCCTCGAACAGCGCCTTGAGCTTCTCGACCATCTGGTTCATGGCCTGTACCACGCGACGCAGTTCGGGGGTACGCGGCAGCTCCGGCAGGCTCAGGAACTCGCGGCGGGCGATGGCGTGGGACTGGTGCACCATATAATCCAGCGGCTTGAGCTGACGTCGCAGCAGCAAGGCTCCCAGCACTGCACTGATGGCGCCACACAGCAACAGCCAGCCCAGGCTGCCCAGCGCACTCTGCCAGAGCTTGGCGAGAGCAAACATCGGATGGCTGACCACTTCGACCCGCGCCGCCTGCTCCCAGCCACGACTGACAATCGCGTCGCCACCGGCCGGCTCCAGACCAATGAGCTTGACGAACCATTGCGGCACGCTGCCAGCATCCGGCACGCCGGTGCGCTCGACGAGGGTCTTGTCGGTGGCCACATCGACCACGCGGATGCTGGCGTAGTAGCCGCTATCGAAAATCGAGCTGACCATCAGCTCCACCATCGCCGGGTCATCGATGTTCGGCGTCAGCGACAGCGCCAGCGCCGTGGCCGCGTCCTGGGCGTGGGAGCGCAACTGGTTGACGTACTGGGCCCGCGAGCTCTCCAGGCTGACCATGAAGCTGCCGCTGAAGGCAACCACCAGGAACAGACAGATAGCGATCAACAGCTGTTTGAACAGGGACATCTGAGCGCGCGCTCCTAGTTAGTCTCGACCGGAAAACCTTCGGCCTGCATTTTCTTCAATACATCCTGCCACCGGGACAGGCGCTTGGTATCACTCACTTTCTTGTTGCCCTTGGTGCCCGGCAGCCAAAGCCCTTCGGCGTTGAAAGAGTAGACCGGCAACAGGTCGGTTCGCTGGCTGGCCGGCTGGATGCCGTCGATCAGGCTGTCGAGCACCAACGGCATTGCATCGGGGGTGGCGTAGTAGGTCAGCACCATGTGCGCACGGTTCTGCCGCAACGCCTTGACGTAGGTGATGCGCAGCTTGTCACTGGACACCCCGAGATGACGCAGGCTGAAATACTTGGCGATGGCGTAGTCCTCGCAGTCGCCAGCGCCCTTCCACAGGGCCTGGATCGGGGTTTCCCAATAGTCGACTTCACGCCACAGGTCGATGTCTTCCACGTAGCGCACCTGCTTGTTGAAGAACAGGTTCACCACCTTGAGCTGTTCCAGTTCCGGAATCTGCTTCTGGGTCGCCAGCAATTGCTGCCAGGCATCGATCCGCTGCTGCCCTTCGCCCAACTGCCCGTACAACGCCTGCGCCCGCCGGCTGATCTGGGCAAAGTCCCAGTCGGCCCTGAGGCCGCCCAGCATGAGGCCGGCCAGCAACAATGCCGAACACAGCCAGCGCAAGGACCTGCAGACAGGGGAAGGTGCAGCCAAGGGAAATACGTCCGGAAAAGGGCCGTTGGAAATCGTTGGATGGTGAAGCCTGGCCCGGGAAAAAACAATGGCAGGGTGGAATCACCGCGGACACGCTAAACTTTAGTTCAGGAACCGGAGCCGTGAGATTTTGACGGCATGACAAACTGTAACTAGTGTTGGCTTGGATCCAATTTCGTTACACCAGTCAGGTGCGTTGTCGTGACACAGAAGCCCAAGCCGTTAAGCACTATCCAAGTCAATAAACCCGTCCCTGCGGCTCAGGCACGGTCGATCATCGAAGCCTCCCTGCGCGAGGCCATCCTCGACGGGCGCCTGCCTCGCGGCACTGCCTTGCGCCAGCAGGAGCTGGCCGACCTGTTCGGTGTGAGCCGTATGCCAGTGCGAGAAGCGTTGCGTCAGCTCGAAGCCCAATCGCTGCTCAACGTGGTCCAGCACAAAGGTGCCGTGGTCGCCCCGTTGATCACCAATAACGCCATCGAAACATATGCGTTGCGCGCGGTCCTGGAAGCATTCGCCCTGCGCCTGTCGATTCCGCTGCTGGATGACGATGACCTGGCTCAGGCCGCCCGGTATATCGATCAGTTGGAAACGCAGACCGATCACAGTGAAATCGGCAGGCTCAACCGGCTGTTTCACATGTCGCTTTACCACAAGGCGCCCAACAGCAAGCTGCTGGACCTGATCGAGCGCGAACTCAGTGAAGAAGAGCGCTTCCTGCGCTTTCACCTGTCTTCCATGGGACTGGGCAAGCTGACCCAGGATGATCATCGCGCGCTGCTCGAAGCGGCGGCATCCAGAGATATCGATCAGGCAGTGGCGCTGCTGGAGCGCCATCTGGAAAAAGCCTGTGTGACCATTCGCCGGTACCTGGAGCAGTCTCCAGGCTGACCCGCCTATCGACCCGCGTATCACTTTCTTACACATCCTTCCTACCGGCCTTCCCGCCTCTACGGCGGGCTTGGCCGTGGACGCGACGCATCGTCGTGTCGGCCTAATGGCACTGCCGTCGATTTGGGCTCACTCTTGCGTTTGTCGATTCAAGAAACAGACCTGAAGAAGTCAGCGTCCGGCCGTCAGCCAGGCGAATCGAAGCCACCACGCAAGGAGCGTCGCCCAACCGGCGGGATGATCGAGTGTCCGACCGATATCCCTCCCTTAATACACAAACTTCCTTATTTCCTGTTCCCTGAAGTGCTCCGAGTGAGGCATTCACTCGAACTTTCGATTCTGATGGCCCTCCATCGGAAGGAGCAACTTCGCCCCAATAAAACTTATAAATAAAGTTTTAATATCCCTCTTCGCACCCAATAAAACCACAACTAAAAATAATAAAAAAAGTTCTTGCGACCTACTTATTACGTGTATTAGTTTTTCGCTGTCGAGCTTTTATCGACGATCGATTTTTTTACCAAACACCGATAAACAAAGGCCCCAAGGCCCGGCACAGCTGGTAAAGCAAACACTTTAGCTATTCATGGATTCCGGTTCAGGCCCCCGCTCGCCTTGATTAAATATCGAGCCGCCTACTGGTCAAACATCATTGATGAGGACGTTCCAATGCAGCCAACCAAAGAACAACTTTTTCTGAAAAAGCGTGAACTTGGGCAACATCCGGTTTTTTCTGAAATAACGTCAATTGATCTGTTGCGCCGTTTTATGGAAAGCCATGTGTTTGCCGTGTGGGACTTCATGTCGCTGACCAAACGGTTGCAGCGGGAATTGACCTGCGTCCATCTGCCCTGGCTGCCGCCGGCCGATCCGCATGCGGCTCGCCTGATCAACGAGATCGTCCTGGGAGAAGAATCGGACGATCGTCCGGGTGCGGGGTACTGCAGTCACTTCGAACTGTACCTGGACGCCATGCGCGAGGTCGGTGCGGATACCCGAGCGATTGAACAATTCATCACCCTGCAGCAGGAAGGTGTCAGCCCTGACACAGCACTGGACAGCGTCGAAGTCGAACCGGCGGCGGCGCGGTTCGTTCGCCAGACTCTGCACACCGCCCTGCACGCCCCGGCCCACAGCGTGGCGGCTGCGTTCGTGCACGGCCGCGAGAGCGTCATCCCGCAGATGTTTCAGCGCATGTTGGATGCCTGGGGCATCGGCCTGGACCAGGCGCCGACGTTCCGTTACTACCTGCAACGGCACATCGAAGTGGATTCCGAAGATCACGGCCCGGCGGCGGAAAAACTGCTGGCCCGGCTGATCGATGGCGACCCGCAACGCGAGATGGAGGTGTTATCCGCCGCGCTCGCCGCCGTGCACAGCCGCGCGGCCCTATGGGACGGCCTGCGCGAAAGCATGAGCCAGCCGGTCGCGCAGGTGATGCCATGAACGCCATCCAATACCAATCTTTCGCCGACACCTGGGAAAGCCGCGCCACGATCCGCACCCGCCCACGGCGCCGTGTCGAAAACGACGACAAGCTGATTTTCCCGATGAGTCGCCAACCACTGGTGCACAGCCAGACCTTTCTCAGCCACTGCCCACAACTGCGCGACTTTGCGCTGGTGCAGAGCCTCTACAAGTTCATCAACGACGTGGTGATCTTCGAGACCGAACTGGTGGACCACACCGCCCGGCGCATCGCCAAGAATCGCTTCGGCATCGAGTTCCCGTTCGCCTGTCGCTACGACGCGATGACCGTGGTGGTGGACGAGGATTATCACGCGCTGGTGGCAATGGATTTCATGCAGCAGACCATCGACATGACCGGCATCGCACCGATCCCATTGCCGACACAGATCGAACTCAGCCGGGCCATCCCCGCGACACTGGCCCAGGCGCCGGAGCACTTGCTCAGCGCCGTCGAATTGATCTGCATCGCCATTGCCGAGAACACCGTGACCAACGAAGTAGCCGCCTTCGCCCGGGACGACTCGGTCAAGGCGTCGATCAAAGGGTTGATGGCCGATCACTTGCTGGACGAGGGTCGGCACTCGGGGTTCTGGACGCGTCTGGTGCAGATGTACTGGCGCACCGCTAGCGAAGAAGACCGCGAGACGATTGCGCGCCTGATGCCCGGTTTCATCGCCCAGTACCTGGCGAGCGACCTGCAGCAGGCCTTCGATTTCGAGCTGATCGCCCACTTGCCCGTCGACGAATCGGTGCGCCAGTCGCTGCGCGAAGAAGCCAGCGCGCTGGCCTATCCCATCAATCGCTATCACCCGCTGGTGGGCAACATCACTCGATTTTTCCGCAGCAGTTCGATGCTCGCCTCCCCCTGCGTGCGTGATGCGCTGGCCGATTACCTGATCCCATGAGGAGCCCCCGATGAGACGCCTCGAAATTGCAGTGCCTGGCACAAGCCAGGCCATGGCCGAATTGGCCCGAGAACTTGAAATGCACGGTCACGGGATCGTGGATGCTCAATCACCTGTCGACCTGTTGATCGATGACGGCACGGTGCAGTGCGCCATTGAAGCCCGATCCTGTCTTCAAGTGCGTGTGGCATTGCGCACGGTGCCCGGCGAGGCGCTGCCGCAACCCGTCGTGGTGTTCCACGACGGGGCCCAGCGCCTGCTATGCCAGGAAACCGTTGCCATGCAAAACTTTGGTAACGGTCAATCCTTGCGGCTGAATACACTGGCAACAGTGGTCGAAACCGCTGCTCGGCTGGTCAGTCAGCTATCCCGGGATGCTACCTGCTTCGATCACTGGCCGGCGCCCCATGTCGACGTTGTCGATCAGCCTTTACATGGGCTCGACGCACTGGAGCCACTGGCTTTCGAACACCGGCTCAATCGAGCCTCCGTGCCGTGGCTGTTGGCCGCCGCCGAAGTACCGGTGATGCACGACATCGAACAACGCATGCTCGATGACCCCATGTCACCGGCGCTGTGGGCCGACGGCAAGCTGACCGACTACAAAACCTTGCGCAGCGAAGCGCTGAAGTTGCAGCACGCCATGCTGGAACTGTTGGCGCATGCCTCTGTTGACGCAAGGCCTGTGGGAGCAAGGCTTGCCCGCGATACTGACACAGCGGTACCCAACCAGACCGAGCCATCGTTCATCGCCGGCAAGCCTTGCTCCCACAAGCCTCGCTCCCACCAGCCCTCTCTTCATCAGCCTAGCCCTCAAACGGTGATTGCGCTGTGCCTGCCAAAATCGGCGCAGTTGTACGCGGCTATTCTGGCGGTGCTGGGCTGTGGCGCCGTGTACCTGCCACTGGACCCGCAACACCCGGCGCAACGTCGACGCTTCATCTTGGAGAACGCCAGGGCCGACCTGCTGCTGCACGACGGCAGCACCGACCTGGGTGATCTCCCGGTGCCCACCCTGAACGTGCATCGGCTGCCCTCCGCCAGGCCGGATGTCCCCGCCTCACTGATCCGCCGCAGGGTGGACATCGACGATCCGGCGGTGGCGATCTATACCTCGGGCACCACCGGTCAACCCAAGGGTGTGCTGCTCAGTCATCGTAACCTTAGCCATTTCTGCGCCTGGTACGGCGACCATGTCGGGTTGCAGCGCAACAGCCGGGCGTTGCAGTTCTCCACCATCAACTTCGACGCATCGCTGCTGGATATCCTGCCGACTTTCATCCAGGGAGCGCTGCTGGTGGTGCCCGGCGAAGACCAACGTCGCGATCCGCGACAACTGGTCGAGCTGATCCGCTCACGACAAGTCACCCATGCCTTCCTGCCGCCCGCGCTGCTGAGCGTGATGCCCCTGGAGGAGCCGCTGGGCCTGACGCACCTGATCACCGGCGGGGATGTCTGCGAGCCGTTCGTGATTGAGCGCCTGGCGCCACAGTGCCGGTTTCACAACATTTACGGCCCGACGGAAACCACCGTGCTTGCCACCACGCGACAATTCACCGGTGGCGACAACAACCGCAACCTGGGGGTACCCATTGCCAACGGTCGGGTGCTGATCCTGGATGAACACCTGCAACCGGTCCCAGAAGGTACACCGGGCGAACTCTATATCGCCGGGCCTGGTGTCGGTCTGGGCTATCTGAATGACTCGACGCTGACCGCCAGCCGCTATCTCGACCTGTCGCTGCCCGGCGAGCGCACGCTACGGGTTTATCGCACCGGTGATATCGGCCAGTGGACCGAGCACGGTATCGAACTGTGCGGCCGTCGCGACAACCAGGTGAAGATCCGCGGCTTTCGGGTCGAACCGGAGGAAATCGAGCATTGCCTGCGGGAAAGCCAGTTGTTCCGTCAGGTCGCGGTCGGTGTGGATGAACGTCGACGGATCCTCGCGTTCCTCGTCCATCCGCAGGAAGACCGACCCGGTGCCGCACTCCAGGCCTTGCGCGAGCATGTGCAACGGATGCTGCCCGGCTACATGCATCCTGGTGCCTACATCGAGCTACCCAACCTGCCCTACACCAGCAACGGCAAGGTCGACCGCCGGGCCTTGCTCGCCCTGTCGGTGCAGGTCCAGTCCGATAGTCAGCACCGGCAGCCACAAAACCAGCTGCAAGCACAGTTGCAGCAGCTGTGGGCCGAGCTGCTGGAGCTGCCCGCCGAAGACATCGCCATCGATGAAAGCTTCTTCAACCTGGGCGGGCATTCGATCCTGCTGTCGCAGATGCTGCTGAACATCCACCAGGCTTTCGGTCGCAGCCTGTCGATCAATCGCTTCATCGAAGCGCCCACGCTGGTCACCCTGGCGAAATTACTCGACGGTCCCGAAACAACGGATGTATCGGTACTCAGCCCACAGGCTTTCATCGATGCCGAAGCCGAACTCAACATCGATCCGCTGCCCATCAGTCAGATCGGTGATGTGCACAAGGTGGTGGTGACGGGGGCCAACAGTTTTCTCGGCGTGCACATCGTCGAGGCCTTGCTGGCCTGGGGCGCCACCGAAGTCGCCTGCCTGGTGCGTGAGTCCGCCGGGCAAAGCGCGGCACAACGCTTCTCCCAGGCCCTGCAGGACAATCGCCTGGCTCATCTGGACCTGAGCCGGGTCAGCGTCTACGCCGCTGACATCACCCTGCCGCAGTTGGGCCTGCCGGACGACGTCTACACTCGCATCGACCGCACCTTCGGCGCGCTGGTGCACAACGCCGCCCACGTCAATCACGTCCTCGATTACGAGTCGCTGGCGCGGGACAACGTGGAGCCGATCTTCGAATGCCTGCGTCTGTGCGAAGGGCGCAGCAAGAAGATCTTCAACTTCGTCTCCACCCTGTCGGCCTCCAGCGCGTTGGGCGACGACGGTCAGGTGCTGGAGCAACCCGCTGCACCGACACCGCCCATCTACATCAAGAATGGCTACAACCTGTCCAAATGGGTCGGTGAACGGATCCTGCAACGGGCCCGGGATCGGGGCGTGCGGGTCAATCTGTTTCGCCCCGGCAACATCAGTTTCAACAGCCTGACGGGGGTCTGCCAGCCCCACAAAAACCGCCTGATGCTGATGCTCAAGGGCTCGATCCAACTGGGCCAGGTGCCAGCCCTGTCACTCAATTTCGACCTGATGCCCGTGGATTTCCTGGCTCGTTTCATCGCCTTTCATGCCAGCCGCTACCAACCGAACCAGGCGGTATTCAACCTGCACAACCCCGAGCCTTTGAGCTGGGACGCTTACGTGGCGTCGTTTCGCGACAGCGGCCGGGAGTTCTCGCTGGTGAGCGTGGCGGACTGGCAGCGGCAGCTGGGCCGGGTCGATCCCGACAATGCGCTGTTCGGCGTGCTGGGTTTCTACCTCAACGGATTCGAGGAGGACATCGGCGACATTTCGATGATCCGCCACGACAACGCCCGGACCGGGATACGGCAGATGGGCGCCCGCTACCCGGAAAAATCACCGGCCCTGCTGCGACGCGGCGCCGATTACCTCAAGGCCATCGATTTCATCTGAAACACCCCATCCAAAAAGGAGCAAGACCATGACTGCATTTCAACCCGACACCCTGATCAAAAATCCCCAGGCCTGCCACGTCGAAACGTCGGTGGAAGTGGCAGCCGATGCTGCTCGGGTCTGGGAATTGGTGGGTAATTTTGGCGGATTCGACCAATTCATCCCGGCACTGGCGCGCATCGAAATGACTGGCGAGGGCGTGAGGTCCCTGCGCAAGAAGTTCTTCACCGACGGGCAGAACCTGGTGGTGGAACAGCTCAACAGCCGGGACGACCAGGCCATGCACATGACCTGGACACTGATCTACAACACCCTGGGCATCGACAACCTCTGGGCGGCGATGCGCGTCGAGCCGCTGGCGGACCACCGCTGCCGCGCCACCTGGACCATCATCGCCGACCACACCGACGCCCACACTCCATCGGGCTTCAGGGACTTCCTGCAAGGTTTCGCCGATGAGGCGATGGGGAATGTGCAGGCGCAGTTCGCCGGACCATCGCTAATACTTTGTGGGAGCTGAGCTTGCTCGCGATGACGGTGGATCGGCTCGCAGTGATGTTGAATATGCCGACGCCTTCGCGAGCAAGCCCGCTCCCACAGGGACTGGTGGAGAACCCTGATTCCAGGTCCACCCCGGAACCCAGTGTGGGAGCGGGCTTGCTCGCGAAAGCGGTCGGCCAGCTTGCAGCGATGCCAACTGGCCGACCGCTCCCGTGGGTCATCAGATTTTGAAGCTGTCCACCAACTGCTTCAGCCGATTGGCCTGTTGTGACAAGGCATCGCAATCCTTGAGGGTTTCATTGAGGTTGGCGACGCTTTGCTGGTTCAACAGATTGATGTGGCTGACGTCCATGTTGAGGGTTTCCACCACGGAGGTCTGTTCTTCGGTCGCCGCGGCGACTGATTGGTTCATGCCGTCGATCTCACCGATACGTTGCGTCACGCTGACCAGCCGCAGGCCGGCCTGGTTGGCGACGTCCACGGTTTCGGCGCTGGAGGCCTGGCTGGCGTTCATCGTGGTCACCGCTTCGCGGGAACCCACCTGAAGCGAGGTGATCATCTTGTGGATCTCCTCCGCCGATTCCTGGGTACGGTGCGCCAGGTTGCGCACTTCATCGGCCACCACCGCAAAACCACGCCCGGCTTCACCGGCACGGGCCGCTTCGATGGCGGCGTTCAGCGCCAGCAGGTTGGTTTGCTGGGAGATGCCCTTGATGACATCCAGGATGTGCCCGATGTTGTCGGTGCTGGCGTTCAGGGTCTCGATCTGCGTGCACGACAGGCTGATCTTCTGCGACAGTTCGGTCATGGCCTGGATGGTTTTTTCCACCACCTGACGACCATCGTCCGCCTGCTCGCTGGCACCGCTGGCGTGTTGCGAAGCGTCAGCGGCATTGCGAGCGATTTCCTGGGTGGCGGCGCCCAATTGGTTGATGGCGGCCGCCACGCTGTTGGTCCGCGCGCTTTGCTCATCCGACCCCACCAGCGAAGCGTTGGACGACGTCATCACCCGTTGCGACAAGTCGTGCACTTGCCGGGTAGCAGAAGATACCTCGGCGATCGACGCGTGGATCCGCTCGACGAACTGGTTGAACGAGCCCGCCAACACCGCGAACTCGTCCTTGCCGTGCACCACCAGACGCCGGGTCAGATCGCCCTCGCCCTGGGCAATGTCCTGCATGGCGCGGCCCATGGCGGTCAACGGACGCATCAACACCTGGATCAACAGACTCAGCAACAGCGCAATGGCCGCCACCGCAACGAACATCGCGATCAGGGCCGAAGTGCGGAACTGGCTCAGCGGGGCATAGGCCTTGTCTTCATCGATCGACAGACCGATGTACCACTGCGCATTCGGCAGGCCCGCGACCTGCGTGAACGACAGGATGCGATCCTGCCCGTTCAGTTCGACTTCCTGGATGCCTTTCTCGATGCGCACCGGCGTTCCAGGGTAGATGTCCTTGAGGTTCTTCATCACCTGGTCCTTGTCCGGGCTGACGATCACCTGACCGTCACCGCTGACCAGGAATGCGTGGCCGATCCCGCCGAAATCCACCGAGTTGATGATTTTCACCAGGGTGTCGAGGCTCAGGTCACCGCCCACGACGCCGAGCAGTTCGCCGTTTTTCTTCACCGGCAGGGCAATAGTCACCACCAGGCCACCGACTGCCGCCGAATAGGGCGGGGTGAGCATGGTTTTGTCGGCGCTCACGGCCTGTTTGTACCAGGGACGCTGACGCGGGTCGTAGCCGTCGGGCATTTTTGCGTCAGGGCGCTGGGTGAAGACACCGTTGGCCTGGCCCACATAGGTGAACTGGAAGTTCGATGTCAGTGCCGGCTGATCCACCAGCCCCGCCAGATCGGCATTGGCGCCTTGATGCGCAATGTTCTGCGCGAGGTTCTCCAGCACCAGTACCCGCCCACTCATCCAGTTCTGGACGCTGCTGGCCGTCAATTCGCCGGATTGCTCGATGGAAGATTCGAGGCTGCGGCCGATGGTATTTCGCTGCAGGTAATCGTTGTAGAGGGTGAAAAGCGCGAACGCCAGCACCACTACACCAGAGGCGGCCAGCAGGATCTTATGGCTGAACTTGAGATTCATCGATGAGGCTTCTTATGCAAAGAGTTGGGGTGCATTCCGGGTTGCAACGTTCCATGTAACAGCGTGGGCGGGAGCTGACCCGCTCCATTTTGGTGCACGCATGATTCTCTGTCGGCCAGTTCGCAAAAAAAATTAGGGCTTTCAAACATCAGGCGACGGAAGGATGCCAGTCGAATGGTGGTTGCAAATTCCCTGAACGCTGATGACAATGCGACCTATTATCATTTGTGACATCCAGGGCGTCGCGTTCATGTCATCTCCCGAGTTTGCAGTACAGGCGCTCTACAGCAGTCATCACGGCTGGCTTCATGCATGGTTGCGCAACCGGCTTGGCAATGCCGCGGACGCGGCAGACCTGGCACAGGACACCTTCGTCCGCTTGCTGCAGCGCACCGAACGGCTGGAACTCAAGGCCCCAAAAGCTTTTTTGCGCACCATTGCCCAGGGTCTCGTCATCGACCACTGGCGACGGGAAGAAATCGAGCGCGCCTACCTCGAAACCATCGCCCATCTGCCGGAAGCCGAAACCCCCGGCGCCGAAGCCCAGGCGTTGATCCTGGAACTGCTCGAAGCCATCGCCAGGATGCTCGAAGGCCTCAAGCCCAAAGTGCGCAGGGCATTTCTGCTGGCCCAGTGTGAAGGCCTGACCTACAAACAGATCGCCGAGCAAATGGGCGTTTCGTTGCGCTCAGTGGAACGTTACGTCGCTGATGCGCTGTATCATTGTTACGTGTTGCGTTATGAGAACTGAACCCGTGGGCCGTCGTAGCGGCCCTTCGCAGCAAGTGGTCAAACAGGCGATCAACTGGGTGCTGCGCCTGCGCAACCACGCCACCCATCCCACTCTGCATCAACAGTGCGAGGCCTGGCGCGCCACTCATCCTGAACACGAACTGGCCTGGCAACGGGTGCAATCGCTGCACAGCGAACTGACCTCGAACCTGAGGGCCGTGCCCGGCGCTCATATTGCCCTCGAAACCCTGGAAAACAGCGCCCGGCGACTCAACCGCCGCCAGGCTCTGAAATTGCTCTCGGGGGTGGCGCTGCTGGGCTCCGCCGCGTGGCTGGGCAAGGACCTGGGCTGGCAGCCGTGGAGTGCCGATTTCGCCACCACCATTGGCGAGCGACGGGGTTTCCAGCTACCGGATGGGACGCGCCTGGAGCTCAACACCCAGAGCGCAGCCGATCTGGACTACACCGCCCGCCAACGCCTGATCAACCTGGCACGCGGTGAAATCATGGTCACCTGTGGTCGAGATCCGGAACGGCCCTTGCTGGTACGAAGCCGGCAGGGACTGTTCGAAGGCATCGAGGGCCGCTTCGTCGTCCGCCAGGACAGCGACTGCACGCGTCTGAGCGTCAGCAGTGGCCGGGTGGTGATCCGTTCGCACGCTGACAGCAACGGGGATCCCCTCCAGGTGAATGCAGGGCAGAGCTACCTGATCACTTCATCCACGGCCACCGTTGCGCCGCCGTTGGACATGGATGCCGGCGCCTGGGCGGACGGGTTGATCGTCACACGCAACATGCGCCTGGAAGACTTTCTCAACGAGGTGGGGCGCTACCGCCGGGGTTACCTCAACTGCGCCGAGTCGATTGCGGACTTGCGGCTGTCAGGCGTCTTCCGCCTGCAGGATACCGACAAGCTGCTGGCCGTGCTGCCGCGCACACTCGCGGTGCAGATACGTTATCGGACCCGCTGGTGGGTCACGGTGGAACGCCCTGCCTGATTTTTTTTGGCGGGTTTTGGGAGGCTGACCGGCTAGGAAGGTAATCAACGCTTTTCTGCCTTCAGCGACTCCAACGGAAACCTGTAAATGACCGAGCGCGTAAACCTCAAGACCCCCTTCGGCGGTTCCTCGCAAACCCGACTGCTGCGCCAGGCCATCCGCGCCGCGCTACTGACCACCGCGCTGGGTGCCGGCGTCGCACCGGTACTGGCGGTCGCCGCCCCCGACAGCGTCAGCACCAGCCGCCAGAGCTACAACATCCCGGCCGGCCCCCTCAGCGACGTATTGAACCAATTCGCTCGCCAGGCAGGTATCACCCTGGCCAGTACCCCGGAGCAGACCCGTGGCGTCCAGTCCCCCGGTCTGCAAGGCGAATACTCGGCAGACCAGGCCTTGAGCCATCTGCTCAGCGGTTCAGGACTGGTTGCCGTCAGCCAGGACGGCAGCAGTTATGTCCTGCAGACCGAGGCCGAGGGCAGCACTCTGGCGTTGCCAACCACCGATATCAAAGGGTTTGCCCTGGGTAATGCCCTGGGCAGCATGGAGGGCTACAACGCCACCCACAGCCAGGTCGCCACCAAGACCAGTACCGCCCTGCGGGAAACCTCCCAAAGCGTATCGGTGGTCACTCGCGAGCAGATGGACGACCAGGGTGCACAGACCGTGTCCCAGGCCATGCGTTATACCCCAGGCGTGTTGACCAACCCCTACGGCGCCACCCACCGCTACGACTACGTGGCGATGCGCGGCTTCAACGATGGCTCGGTGGATAACATCTACCTCGACGGCCTCAAGTCCATGGGCGACAGCGGCACCTACAGTTCCATCCAGATCGACCCGTATTTCCTGGAGCGGGTCGATATCCTCAAGGGACCGTCCTCGGTGCTCTATGGCCGCAGCTCTCCCGGCGGCCTGGTGGCGCTCACCAGCAAGAAACCCTTGTACGAGGCTTATCGCCAGGTCCAGGCGACGGTCGGCACCCAGGGCCAGCGTGGTGTAGGCTTCGACTTCACCGGGCCGGTGGACGATGACAAGCGCATCGCTTATCGCCTGATCGGTTTGGCGGACACCTCCGACACCCAGTTCGATCACAACAAGGAAAAACGCTTCGCCCTCGCGCCCACGGTGAGCATCGATTTCACCGAAGACACTTCGCTGACCCTCCAGGCCTATCTGCAGCACGACCCCGACGGCGGCTACCACGGCGGCATGCCGGCCGACGGTACCTTGCACCAGCGCAACGGCCGACGGATTTCCGAAAACTTCTTCGAAGGTGAACCCGGCGTCGATCGCTATGAGCGTGACCAGCAATCGTTCGGCTACCAGTTCGAGCACCGCTTCAACGATGTCTTCACTGCCCGGCAGAACTTCCGTTACCTGGATTCGGAGGTCAAGAACGACCAGGTCTACGCCTACGGCTGGACGACGCCCACCAGCAACGAGCTGAACCGCTACTACACCGGCGCCGAAGAAAAGCTCCACGCCTTCATCGTCGACAACATGTTGCAAGCCGAATTCTTCACCGGCGCGACCAAGCACACCGTGCTGACGGGCATCGATTATCAGCGCCGCAAGACCGTGGTCGACTGGACCAGCGGCAGCCTGGCACCGATCAATGCCTTCGATCCGGTCTATGGCAACTCGGCCATCACCTATTTCAGCCCTACCAGTTATCTGCGGCGTCTGGAGCAGACCGGCGTTTACCTGCAAGACCTGGTCGAAATGGACAAGTGGCGCTTCTCTCTCGGCCTGCGCCAGGACTGGGTCGAGACCTCGGATGAAAACCGCATCGCC
This sequence comes from Pseudomonas uvaldensis, assembly GCF_021271205.1. Lineage (GTDB taxonomy): Bacteria > Pseudomonadota > Gammaproteobacteria > Pseudomonadales > Pseudomonadaceae > Aquipseudomonas > Aquipseudomonas uvaldensis. Next base: position 41,502 of record NZ_JAIWKS010000017.1, on the reverse strand, counting down.
GAATCGGGTCGCCCGCAAGGCACCGAAATCAACGACAAGCGCACCAAGCTTACCGGCCGCGCCGGAGCGTTGTACCTGTTCGACAACGGACTGGCGCCATACATCAGCTACTCCGAGTCGTTCAACCCCAACTCCTATGCCGACAGCGCCGGCAACCCGCTGCCGCCGACCGATGGCAAGCAATGGGAGCTGGGCTTGAAGTACCAGCCACCGGGCACGGATGACCTGTACACGGCGTCGCTGTTCCGCATCGACCAGGAAAACCTGGCGACCAAACTGCCCCAGGAAAACTTCTACCGTGCCGTGGGGGCCGTACGTTCCCAGGGCCTGGAACTGGAAGCGCACCTGCAGTTGACCGAGCAGCTCAAGCTGTTGGGCAGCTACACCTTCACCGACATCGAATACTCGAAGTCAATGGTCAGCACGTTGAGCACCCCGAGCGACATCATCGAAAACAAAGGCAACTCACCGACCCAGGCCCCGCGCCACATGGCTTCGGTATGGGCCGACTACAAGTTCGACAGCGGCGCCCTGGATGGCCTGCGACTGGGCGGCGGCGTGCGTTATGTCGGCTACAGCTGGGCGGATGCGGAAAACACCATGAAGGTGCCGTCCTACACGCTGTTCGACGCCTCGGTGGGGTATGACCTGGGCAAGGTCGGCTTGAAGGGTATGGACGTGCGCCTGAATGCCAACAACCTGACCAACGAAACCTACGTGGCCTCGTGCGCCAGCCTGAGTTATTGCTACATGGGCGAAGAACGCAACGTGGCGGCTACCGTGAGCTACCAATTCTGACTCATTCTTCAGGTCACCCACGGCAACCTGTGGCGAGGGAATTTATCCCCTCGCCACAAGTTGTTTTTTATCCCTGAAATTGTGCTCCTCAAACCCGAACGGCCTTCCCTTCCCTCCGCACCACACCTTCCTGTCGCACGAACCTATTCGCCCGCCCGAACGTGCCAACGTCATTGAACCGCACGCCCATCTCCCGCATAACCTCGTGGGCCACCGGCACCGTCAATTGACGAATGTAGAACGGCTCCTTCACCACGAAATGATGGATTCCGTGACTGCTGCCGAAATTGAAGCAGAACGCCTGCAACGGCCACAGCCACCACGCATTGAGCACCTGGGTCTGCTGCATGACGTTGCCCGGCTCGACGTCGCCGTAGTAGTGCATGTTCGAGCTGATGAAATGCAGGCAAAAAGTGCGCAACACGTTCGGACCGATGATCACCACCGCCGCGATGTCGATGACGTGCATCACCGCCAGGGTGTCGGCGGACCAGTCGATCGCGGTGCCGAGCAGGCCGGCAATGCCGTTGGCCCCGTGAAAACCGAGAAACACATACCAGGCTCCCCAGTGCACCAGCGCCAGCGGGAAATACACCTTGAGTGTGCGCTTGAGAATGCTGCGTTTGTGGGCCCATGTCCTGGCCCGGAGCAGGCGGATGAAGGCCGACATCACGTTGTCGCCGACCATCAGCAATCGCGCCAGCCCCCAGGGCTCCCCGTTGGTGATGGCCCGCTCTTCCATGTCGGCTTCGCTGCCGGAGACCTTGTGGTGATTGAGGTGCAGGTGTCGACGGATCCACGGGTTGATGGTACTCGGCCGCGCCAGCCACACCAGCCCCATCATCAGGTTATGGGGCAGGCGCTGCTTGCGAAAGTACATGCTGTGGATCAGGTCATGCTCCAGCTCATGGGTCAGGGACGCGAAAAACGCGTTGAGCAGCAGGCATGCCCAGCCGTCCAGGTGACCGTTGAGGTACAGCAGGGCCGATCCGATCATCCCGGCCAGGGCGAACGCCAGGATGCACACTCCCAGCGCGTCCTGATGCCGAAGGATCGGATAACGCCGGCGCAATTCATCGCCTCGGGCCAACACCACCTGGCGAATATGGGCAGCTCGTTGTTGTGCATTCAATCGGTCGGGACTTGCGCAAGTGCCATGCATGGCTTACATCCTCTAGTAACGATGTGCTCATCCTGACGGGCGTGGTTCCACAGGGTGGTAGCCGTAAACGCCAACCTGTTGACCGCAAGCGCCAATCGTCATGACTGAACCGACCACCCTCGCCAGCTGGACCCGCGCCCTGCGCAAACAGCTCGATGCACTGGGCCTGGACAGCCACGCGCTGTGCGTCGAGGCTGGCCTCGACCCGCAGTTGATGGATGACCCCAACGCCCGCTACCCGCTCTCGGGCACCACGCGTCTGTGGACGCTGGCGGTACAAGCCAGTGGCGACCCGGCCATCGGTCTGCGGGTGTCGCGCTTCGTCAGTCCCACCACATTCCATGCATTGGGTTATGCCCTGGTGGCCAGCGGCAGCCTGCGGGAAGTGTTCGAGCGGATCGTGCGCTATCACCCGGTGGTCAGCGATGCCTTGACGTTGCAACTGCGCCGCTGCGAAGACCGCTACCGCTTCAGTCTCGATGCCCCCCAGGCCCATCCGGCCCCAGCCTTCGAGGCCATCGATGCCTTCGCCGCGATTTACGTGCGTACCTGTCGCAACCGGCTGGGCCGTGACTATGCGCCCCTGGCGGTATACCTGCGGCGTCCGGAGCCGGCGGATCCCGGCCCCTGGCATAAAGTGTTCCGCTCACCGGTGCATTTTTCAGCCGGCCAGGATTACCTGGAATTCGGCCTGGCCGATTTCGACAGGCACTTGGACGACGCCAATCCGGAACTGGCCGAACACAACGAAACAGTGCTCAAGCGCACCCTCGCCCAGCTCCAGCCACTGACCTGGGAACGCAAGGTACGCGCCGCCATCGAGGCCCAGTTGCCCGAAGGCGAACCCAGCGCCGAACGCATCGCCCAGGCCATGCACCTGAGCCTGCGCAGCCTGCAACGACACCTGGCCGATGAAGGCTGCCGCTTCGACGCGCTGCTCAACGAATGCCGGGAAAACCTGGCGCTGCTGCACCTGCGCGACCCCGATTGCTCATTGAGCGAAGTCGGATATCTGCTGGGTTTTGCCGACGCCAGCAGCTTCAGCCGTGCGTTCAAGCGCTGGACCGGGATGACGCCGGGGCAGTTTCGCGAGGGGTTGCGCTAGGGTTTTGTGTCGCCCGATCTGCCGTCATCGCGAGCAGGCTCGCTCCCACAGGAGGTTAGCGGCGAATGAAAATCGGTGTACCACCGAAGACCAATGTGGGAGCGAGCCTGCTCGCGATGACGGCGGATCAGTCGATACAACCCTTCAGGTGGCACTCAGCACCCGCAGCCGCTCAATATCGAGGATCTCGATTTCACCGTAGCCAAGGTGAAGGATGCCCTGGCCTTGCAGGTCCTTGAGGATCTGGTTGGTGGTCTGGCGCGAGAGCGACAGCATCAGCGCCAGTTGTTCCTGGGGCAGTTGCAGGACCTGGCGGGTCGCTTCGATTTCGCCGTAGCCCTCGGCAATCATCAGCAAGCGGTGGGCGACGCGGGCCGGTGCGGGCATCAGGCTCAGTTGTTCGAGATTGATGAAGGTCAGGCGAAGTTTGTGGCTCATCAGCAAAGCCAGTTGCCGCCAATGGACCGGTTGTTCCTCCAGCAATGCCAGCAACGCCGCTTGAGGCAAATGCAGCAAGGTGCATTGACCTACCGCCACCGCGTCGTGGGTACGCGGCTGGCCGTCGAACAGGCAGATCTCACCGAACCAGTGCGGCGCCTCGATCACGCTCAACAACGCTTCCTTGCCCTGTTCGTTGACCGCGCCGACCCGCACCGCGCCTTCCAGTACGGCGTACAGGCCGCACGGCGGATCACCGCGCTTAAAGAGTCGATGCCCCGGAGAAAGGCGACGCACCCGCGAGATCCCCAGCAGACTATCCTGTAACGGGACGGGCAAATGGCTGTACCAGTGACCGGTCATCAGGTGCGAGTGCCAGGGATGCGAATTCATGGAAACTCCGGGACAAGTGTCGGCTAGCTGACAGAGCGCCGCGTAGAACCTGGGCATCATGCAGGTATCACATCAGGAGGAACAACAATGAAAAGCCTCGTCGATCATCTCAGTCAATACGCCGCCTACCATCGCGACCCTCGCAACATCGCCACGCACTTCATTGGCATTCCGCTGATATTCGTCGCCGTTGCCGTGCTGCTGTCACGGCCGGGCTGGCCGTTGGGCGCGGTTCTGTTGTCGCCAGCCTTGCTGGTGGCGGCGGCCAGTGCCTGGTTCTACCTGCGCCTGGAGTTACGCCTGGGTGTGCTGATGACGGTGCTGTTGGGTCTGGCCGTATGGCTGGGGCAGGTATTGGCCACGCAAAGCACATCGGTGTGGCTCGGCAGCGGCCTGGGCCTGTTTGTGGTGGGTTGGATCATTCAGTTTGTCGGCCATTATTACGAAGGCCGCAAGCCGGCGTTCGTCGACGATCTGACAGGACTGATCGTCGGCCCCTTGTTCGTGGTGGTCGAAGCGGGATTTCTACTGGGACTGCGCAACGAGCTGAAGCAGGCTATCGAAGAACGCGCCGGGCCGGTGGCGATGCGCAACCAGCGTTCGGCGGTTTGAAAACAGCGCCATGTCATTAACGTGGTGAGGCCCGCTCCCACAAGAGCCTGGCCTCACCTCTCAAGCATTACAGCGCACCGAACTCGACCCGGATGGTCAGAGCGCCGGAGTTATCGCTCAAGCCAGCCCCGTGCTGCCCGGTCAAATCATCATTGATGCACAGTTGCAGTTCCCCTTGCTGGTTTCCTGGAACTTGCCCCAGATCACCCACCAGAAACGGTGTGCCACCATCGCCCACACGACCGACCAAGGCACCTTCGGCAGCCCCTGGCAAGGCGTAGCTGCTGTAGTCGATGTGCCTCGAACCGCCATTCCCATCGACATTCCCGCCTTGCGGACTGGCACACCAAAGTCCAGAGACGTAGCGAACCAGGCGTGGTACCAGCGCATTGACCTGCACGCCGGTGCCCTGCCAGCTTTTATTGGCCTGGACCGTCAGAGTCACCGCCTTCAGATCGTTGGCCACGGTGTCCCCGGCCTGGAACGACAAGGCGGCGATCGTCAGGCTCGGATTCGAGGTGCCGCTGCTGGGGAAAACCCCATCGCCCACCAGGAACAGGTTCTTGTGATCCCAACTGCGCTGGTCCTTGTCGACCACCGATGTGGCCGGGTCACTGCCCATGCGATAAGTGCCCATCAGGTGCCCGGCACCTTGGAAGCTCATAGGTTCGTTTCCGTAAGTGAACGTCCCTGGCGTAAGGGGTTTGGTCAGTTCCACGGCGCCGAGCAGGTCTTTGATAATGTGAGTGGCCAACCGTTTTGCCTCCAGGAACCCCTTCTGGGTGTACTTGGACAATTCATAGTGAATTTCCGGCCGGGGAATACCGAGCAGGTCCTTGTAGTCGGCCGATGGCACGATGTAACACTTGGCGTTATCGGGATCGTCTTCCACCTGCTCCACCAGGAACGCGATGCGGAACTGCCGGATGAAAATGTCGTTGAGTTTCTGCACCAGCGCTGTTCCATAAAGCGCCTCGGTAGGGGGTACGGGGTCCTGGTCCGACTTCACCGGGTTGACGCCGTTGTTGTTCGTACCGTCGATAAAATCGGCCACCGTGTCGTAGGGATCGTTGGCCGGCCAGTTCCAGCCCTCGTTGCCGATCTCAATACGCCACGCCGCGCGTTCGCTGCGAAAGGCACCGTCACGCAAGCTCTCGATGCCCGCGGTGGACAGGGGACCACGGTAGGGAAAAATCGCCTTGCCTTCAGGCATCAGCCCCCACGCCAGGTAGATCGGGTGGTCGGCCAGGTTGCGCCCCACCTGACCGCTGCTGTTGGCCACGCCCTTGGGCCAGGCGGGCGTGGCGGAGTTGAGCAATAGCTTGGGGGTTTCTATGGCATGGGCCGCGATGACATAACGTTGAGCAATGGCCTCGCCAAAGCCGGTGACCGGTCCATCACCCAATTGATACTGCTTGAATTCCACGCCGAAGATAGTGCCGTCCAACCCTACGTTCAACTTGGTGGCAACCGTCCTGTACAGCACCTTGACCTTGCCGGTGGCCAGGGCCTTGTTCAACGTCACGGTGGCGTCGTACTTGGCCTGGATCGGGCAGATCGGCGTACAGTTGGTGTTGCCGGCACATACGCGGCGCCCTGCATAGGGTTGGGAGTTGCGTCCGGCCGGCGTCGGGCTGACAACCAACGGCAAGCCGTCGAATACCTGCCCCGTCACCGCCGCGACAAAACTGCCATCGACCAAGGACAACGGAATGCTGTGCATGGGAAATTCGTAACCCTCGGGAAACGTCATGCCCAGGTAGGCCTGATCGGCAACGTTGGCCGAGACGCCGATCTCCGCTTCGGCCCGGCAATAGGCGCTCTGCAGGTCATCGTAGCCGATAGGCCAGTCCACCCCGACGTTGTACAGAGTCTTCAGGCGAAAATCGTTCGGCACCATGCGCAGGCAGGTCCCGACCCAGTGCCAGGTGGTTCCGCCGCCGACTCGCTCATAAGTGCTGGTGAAAGGCATCGGCCCCTTTTGTACCAGGTAACTGGTCTCCGGTTTGTCCCATCCCAGGATCAGGTCAGCGATGGTCGCACGCGGGGCGTTCTGGCCGGCCGGGTTGCGGGGCGGGTCCAGTGTAGTGACCGGTGGGTAGGGCGATTCCGGGGTTTTCAGCGTGGTGGTATAGAAGCGTTCCATGTATTGCGCCCGGTTGACCGGGATCTCCGGTCCCGACTCGAGCACCAGCACCTCCACCCCGGCCATGGCCAGTTGATAGGCAACGATACTGCCCGCCAGCCCGGCGCCAACGACCACCACTTCGGCTTGTTCAATAGTCATGACCGGTCTCCTTGCTGGGCTTTGAAAGACGTGTTGGCGGGTACGCCGGTCAAGTCCTCGAGGCTCGACGGCTGTTCATTCCAGTAACCGAAGAACGATTCGCTGTAACCCATGGGGTGGGCCTGAGCCACTTTCCAGGCCCAGCTGTAGATATAGGCCTGGTCGGATACCACCGCCGAGTCACCCTTCTTGTAATTCCCGGCGTCATAGGGTTGGTACCAGACACCCAGATACCACAGCTTCATGATCGAACGCGCCGCCAGCACGGAGTTGGGGGTCGGTTGCGAGGTGACCAGCACCTGCTGGGCGATCTTATCCGGGGATACGTTGTCGGCCGCCAACGTGGCGTACTGCGTCAGCAACGGGTTGAGCACATCGGTGGTGATGCGTGGGGTGACGTAATCGAGAAAAAGCGGCGGCAAACCCACCGGATCGAGCTGCGGCGCCAGGCGCTCGATGGGAATACCAGTCAGGGCTGACGACAGGCCGACGAAATTGTCCAGGTCAGTGCTCATTGTTTGGCTCCTTGTCCGGTAGTGGACTGCGCGCGTTCGAGCAAATAGGTGAAGTCCGCGAAGCTGGTACGCGGGGATTCGGTGACATGAGTAGCAGCGTTGCCGTGACAGGCCATGCAACTGGAAGATGCCTGGGGCGTGGTGCCCTGGATGTAGGTTTCCAGCGTGGCATTGGCCAGGAACGAAGGGGCGGGGTTGCCCAACGGGTTGGCGGCCGATATCTGGCAATCAGGCGGCGGTGCGGCGGTCGGCCATTGCGTGCTGATCAGTTGATAATTGGCCCAGACACTCTGCGGATTGACCGTGCGCAACAAGGCCTGGTAGCTGGTATTCAAGGTCTTGGTGGCATCGGTCAGCGGCACCTCGCGCACGATCTGCGAGGGCGTCGCCTTGACGGCAGGGTTCCACGGTCGTGGGGGTGGCTGGTTGATCGTGCTGTCGCTGCTGGCGTTGTAGAACAGGTAGGGGCCTTTGCGCTGCGCCACCGGCGTGGATTGTTCCGGCACGTTGTTCACATGCTCGAAGGTCGACCAGACCCACTGCGGCGCGCTGGCGGTCTTGTGAACGATGTGCAAGCCCACCAGACCCACCGACTGTGACGCACACGACTCCTCGACAATAGGCCCGTGACTCGGATCACTGTTACCCGGCGTATAGACCAGCGCGTCGACCGTGTGGAAATCCTGGGGGCGGTCGTTGGCGCCCAGCACCTTCCAGGATGCCTTCACCATCACCGAACCGACCTGCTGGGTATCGGTGGATCCGCAGCTGAAGGCCACGGTGTTTTTCTGACTGGCGGCGAAGAATTTACGCTGGCCTTCGATGCTGTACAGGCCGTTGTCGACGATCCCGTTGAACATCGACTGGTTGACGACGATTTCGTTGCGCGTATAAACGCCGTTCTGATCCACCAGCGGGCCGCTCTCAAAGGGCTGGATAAATTCATCCAGTACGTCGGGGACCTTGCCCATCTGCTGTAACAGGCGGCCCGGCTTGAGCTGCTTGCACACTTCGGGAAGCGTCGCCGGCGCATCCCAGGGCAAGGGCGTCTGGCCCTTGGCGCGGAAAATCTGATAACTCTCTTTCCAGCTCTCCCAGACCGTGGCCCCGTCCTGTTGGCCGATGGTGGTACCGGTGTTGGGATTGCCATTGTCCAGCGCCGGCCAGTTCAGGGCGATGAAGGTCTGCCATGAAAGCGTGTCGAAATTGCCTTGCAGGCTGGCCAGCGAAATCGGTTGGGTGGCCGTGACATCGAAGGGTATCTGCGGTGATAACGCGGGGGCGGCACTGGCGGACGGGCACAGCAACACGCTCAACAAGGCACAGCCCAGCGGGCCATGCCGACTGACTTCCATTCTCATGCTTTCTCTCCTTGGCATCAGGGCGCCAGGAGAAAACACCGGTCCGTCATGGACTCTCACTTGCCTCCTGGCAAGTCAGAGTCTAGGTAGGGTTTGATTCAAGAAGAGACATGAAGGTAGAACCAATCGAAGCAAAGCCGGGCGGTATTATTCGGACTCAGAAAGCGGTGTCATGGAAGACGCCATCGCGAGCAGGCTCGCTCCCACAAGGGTTCAGTGTCGTTCACAAATCCGCTGATCGACGCTGCCATTGTGGGAGCGAGCCTGCTCGCGATGCTCTTGATTTAAAGGTTGGCGACCTTCTGCCAGACCTTCGGTTTGAAGAACAGCGTCTCACCCTTCGCCAGGCCTACCAGGCTGTCGTGATCCTTCACCACTTCGGCTTCGATCAGTTCGCTCTGGCCTTCCACCTTCAGGGTCACCCGTGTCGTGGCGCCCAGCGGGCGGATATCGCGTACTTCAGCGGCGTGGTGGTCCTCCAGCGCCGAGCGCGACAGCGAGACTTCATGGGGACGGAACAGCACATGCCGATCTTCCCCCAGGTGCAGGCGGTTGGAGTCGCCCAGGAAGTGATACACGAAATCGCTGGCCGGATTTTCGTAAACATCGCCCGGCGAGCCGATCTGCTCGATTACGCCTTTGTTCATCACCACGATCCGGTCGGCGACTTCCATGGCCTCTTCCTGGTCGTGGGTCACGAACACCGACGTCAGGTTGATGTCCTCGTGCAGCCGCGCCAGCCAGCGGCGCAGCTCCTTGCGGACCTTGGCATCGAGGGCGCCGAAAGGTTCGTCCAGCAACAGCACCTTTGGCTCCACCGCCAAAGCGCGGGCCAGGGCGATACGCTGGCGTTGGCCGCCGGAAAGCTGTTCGGGATAGCGGTCGGCGAGCCAGTCCAGTTGCACCATATTCAGTAGCTCATGGACCTTGGCCGCGATCTGGCTTTCGTTCGGGCGCTGGCCCTTCGGTTTCATCCGCAGACCGAAGGCGACGTTGTCGAATACCGTCATGTGGCGGAACAGAGCGTAGTGCTGGAACACGAAACCGACGTTGCGATCACGTACGTCGTGGCCGGACACATCCTCGCCATGGAACACGATGCTGCCCTGGTCCGGCGTCTCGAGGCCGGCAATGATCCGCAGCAACGTGGTCTTGCCGCAGCCCGACGGGCCCAGCAGCGCCACCAACTCGCCGCTCTGGATGTCCAGGCTGATGTCGTCGAGGGCCTTGAAGGCGTTGAAATTCTTACTGACGTTACGGACTTCGATCGACATGACTTATTCCTCCGCGGCGCTGGCGCGCAGGCGGTTGATTCGGTTTTCGCTCCACTGCTTGAGCAGCAGGATGAAGAGCGCCAGGATCAGCAACAGGCTCGCCACGGCGAACGCGGCCACGTGGTTGTATTCGTTGTAGAGGATCTCGACGTGCAGCGGCAGGGTGTTGGTCACCCCGCGAATGTGCCCGGACACCACCGACACCGCGCCGAACTCGCCCATGGCCCGTGCGGTACACAGCACCACGCCATAGATCAGGCCCCATTTGATGTTCGGCACGGTGACATGCCAGAACATCTGCCAGCCGTTGGCGCCCAGCAGGCGCGCGGCTTCTTCCTCCTGGGTGCCTTGTTCCTGCATCAAGGGAATCAGTTCGCGGGCCACGAACGGCACGGTGACGAAAATCGTCGCCAGCACAATGCCTGGCAATGCGAACACGATCTGGATGTCGTGGTCCGCCAGCCACGGGCCGAACAGGCCCTGGGCACCGAACATCAACACATAGACCAGGCCCGCAATCACCGGCGACACGGAGAACGGCAGGTCGATCAGCGTCACCAGCATACTTTTGCCGCGGAACGAGTATTTGCTCACGCACCAGGCGGCACTGACACCGAATACCAGGTTCAGCGGTACCGAGACCAACACCGCAATCACCGTGAGTTTGAGCGCCGACAGCGCATCGGGTTCGAGGATCGCCTCGAAGAAAGTCCCCAGGCCAGACTTCAGGCCCTGAGATACCACGATGAACAGCGGCAACAGCAAGAACAGCGCGAAGATCAACCAGCCGAAGCCGATCAGGATGCGCCGCGAAACCGCGCTGCCACGACGGGCGGCATTGGTGGAAGCGGCGGAAATAGACGATTGGGACATTTTTCGCGCCTCCTCAAGGGGTTTCGATGCGCCGCTGCAGCAAGTTGATCAGCAGCAACAGGACGAAGGACACCACCAGCATCAGCACGCCGATGGAGGTGGCGCCGGTGTAGTCGTATTGATCGAGCTTGACCATGATCAGCAGCGGCAGGATTTCGGTTTTCATCGGCATGTTGCCGGCAATGAAAATCACCGAGCCGTACTCGCCCACGCCACGGGCGAACGCCAGGGCAAAACCGGTCAACCAGGCTGGCAACAACGCCGGCATCAGGATGTGGCGAAACACCTGCCAGGGCCTGGCGCCGAGACAGGCGGCAGCTTCCTCCACCTCACGGGGAATATCCGCCAGCACCGGCTGTACCGTGCGCACCACGAACGGCAACGTCACGAAGGTCAGCGCCAGGGTGATACCCAGCGGGGTGTAGGCGATCTTGAAGCCCAGGTAGGTAGCGAACTGGCCCACAAGACCGGTCGGCGCGTACAACGCGGTCAGGGCAATACCGGCCACGGCGGTGGGCAGCGCAAACGGCAGGTCGATCATCGCATCGATGACCTTGCGACCCGGGAAGGTGTAGCGCACCAGCACCCAGGCCAGCAGCGTGCCGATCACGCCATTGATGATCGCGGCGTACAGCGCGGTACCGAAACTGAGCTTCAGGGCAGCCAGCACCCGTGGCGCCGAAATGATCGCCCAGAACTGATCCCAGGTGAGTTGGGCGGCATGCACGAACATGGCCGCCAGCGGTATGAGCACAATCAGACTGAGGTACACCAGGGTGTAGCCCAGCGTCAGCCCGAAGCCGGGTATGACGGGGGAGATGCGACGCGACATAGAAGTCCTTGGTTGAGAACGCGCAAAAGTCCCAATAAATCGAGACCTGTTAAGCAAGTGTCAGCCCATCAGGTTTGCATACCTGTGGGAGCGGGCTTGCTCGCGAAAGCAGTGTGTCAGGCAATGCTGTTATTGACTGTATTACCGCTTTCGCGAGCAAGCCCGCTCCCACATGAATTGCGCTTGGCTGGCCATCAGTTGACCTGTTCCAGCTTACTGCGCCTGATAGATCTGGTCGAACACGCCGCCATCGTTGAAGAATTTCGGCTGAGCGGTTTTCCAGCCACCGAAGTCCTTGTCGATGGTCACCAGGTCCAGTTTCGGGAACTGGCGGGAATACTTGGCGGCCACGTCCTTGTCCCGTGGACGATAGAAGTTCTTCGCGGCAATTTCCTGTCCAGCCGGGCTGTACAGGTGCTTGAGGTACGCTTCGGCAATCTCGAGGTTGCCCTTTTTCTCGGCGTTCTTGTCCACCACGGCCACGGGCGGTTCGGCAAGGATCGACAACGACGGCACCACGATGTCGAACTTGTCGGCGCCGCCATCCTCTTTCAAGGCCAGGAAGGCTTCGTTTTCCCACGCCAGCAACACATCGCCCTGGCCGTTGTTCACAAAGGTAATGGTCGAGCCACGGGCGCCGGTGTCGAGGATCGGCACGTGTTTGAACAGCGCCTGCACGTATTCCTTGGCCTTGGCCTCATCCCCGCCGTTGGCCTTGAGGCCATAGGCCCAGGCCGCGAGGAAGTTCCAGCGAGCGCCGCCGGAGGTCTTCGGGTTCGGCGTGATGACCGATACGTCATCCTTGATCAGATCGCCCCAGTCCTTGATGCCCTTGGGGTTGCCCTTGCGCACCAGGAACACGATGGTGGAGGTATAGGGTGTGCTGGCCTCCGGCAGGCGTGTCTGCCAGTCCGCCGGCAGGGATTTGCCCAGCTTGGCTATTTCGTCGATATCGCCGGCCAGGGCCAGGGTCACCACATCGGCCCGCAGCCCATCGATCACCGCCCGGCCTTGCTTGCCCGAACCACCGTGGGATTGCTGGATTTTCACTGTGTCGTCCGGGTGAGCCTTCTTCCAGAAACTGGCGAATTCGGCGTTGTAATCCTGGTATAGCTCGCGGGTCGGGTCATAGGAAACGTTGAGCAGCTCGTAATCTTTGGCGACCGCTGAACCTGCGAAAACAGCGCTGACCAGTGCGGCCAAGGCATAACGACGAATCGACGACATGGTGAAAGCTCCTGGAATCTGGTTTTTTCTTTTGGCTTATAAATCGTGAAACCTGAACAAATCGAACCTGTGAGAGCACAGCCTGCTCGCGATGAAGGCGACACGTTTCCCCAAAAATCGAGGCGCCTGTTCGCGAGCACGCTGTGCTCCCACAACCAGGCTGTTTCAGCCCGGCTTATGACTCGGCTGCTGCAGACGGAATTTTTCCTTGCGCTCGATCTGGACCACTTGCGCGTTATGCACAGTGATCTCCACCGCGCCAAAGCGCAGATCGCGCAGCGCGCTCTGAATCTCGCGCAAAATGGTTGCTTCGTCCTGGCCGTCAACGCTACGTAGGGATGCGCTCATGGTGCTGCTCCTTGAATGAATGCCGGGCAGTGGGCGGCACTGCGCGTGGCGTGGAGCCATACTAGATAAGGCGGGATATTCTTAAAAATACTATTTAAGAATTTTTATATAACCGTTTTTACACATCCGTAAGAAACGAGCCTGCACGCTTGAGCCAGGCGGCTTGCATTCTCAGGCGATGGCTGGCGCATCGGCCCAATTCAGTTGCTGCACGGGCCCAGGCCGTCCGAACCAGTAGCCCTGCCCCAATCCACAACCCTGTTCCAGCAGAAAAGCCGCCTGCTCGCGCTGCTCGATGCCTTCGGCATGCACCTGCATGCCCATGCTGCGGGCCAGAGCAATGATGACCCGGACGATCGCCGCATCGTCCTCATCCCAAGGCAACCCGGCGACAAAACCCTGATCGATCTTGAGTTTCTGCACCGGCAAGCGCTTGAGCCGCAACAACGACGAATACCCGGTACCGAAATCGTCGATCGCCAGACGCACGCCCAACTCCCGCAGGCGATGCATCTGTTCCAGCGCCACCTCGGGGTCTTCCATCACCGCGCTTTCGGTCACCTCCAGTTCCAGAAGCGCCGGATCCAGCCTGGTGTCATGCAGCACCTTGGCGACCTGCTCATACAACTCGCGATGGGCAAACAAGCGACTGGAGACGTTCACCGCGACGAATGACAGCACAACGCCCTCTTCTCGCCACTGGCACATCTGCCGGCAGGCCTGGGCCATGACCCAGGCATCGATCTGGGCGATCAACCCGATGCGCTCGGCGACAGGGATGAACCCGGCCGGCGAAATCAGTCCTCGAACTGGATGTTCCCAACGCACCAACGCCTCGACGCCGATCAGGCGGCCGGACGCCAGGTCATGCACTGGCTGGTAGTGCACTCGCAACTCCTGCTGTTCGAGGGCACGACGCAGTTCGGTAGCGATTTCGACCCGTTGCTGGGCGTGGGCAGTGAGTTCTTCCGTGTACAGGGCGTAACCGTCACGCCCGGCGCTCTTGGCCTTGAACAGCGCCGAGTCGGCATTGCGCAGCAGTTGCCCGGCGTTGAGGGCATCACTGGGAAACAGACTGATGCCAATGCTGGCATTGATGAACAAGGCATGGCCATCGAGCCGCAGTGGCTCTCTCAAACCGTCGAGGATGCGCTGGGCCAGGACCGCCGCCTGGCCAGGCTGGGAGCAGTTTTCCACCAATACCGCGAATTCATCGCCCCCCAGGCGCGCCAGGGTTACGCCCGGCGCAAAAAGCCCACGAAAACGCTCGGCCACCCCTTTGAGCAATTCATCGCCAACAGTGTGCCCCAGGCTGTCATTGATGTTTTTGAAATGGTCCAGGTCCACCAGCAGCAGGGCACAGCCACGCTTGTGTTGTTGCGCCGAAGCCAGGGCCTGCTCCGCTCGGTCGGTGAACAGCACTCGGTTAGGCAGGCCGGTCAGTGGATCGTAATGGGCCAGGTGCGCCAGTTCGTGTTGCGAATCCTTGATGGCACTGATGTCGGAAAACACCGCGACGTATTGGCTGACCTGGCCACTCTCATCGGTAATGGTGCGGATGGTCTGCCATTGTGGGTAAATCTCGCCGCTTTTGCGCCGGTTCCAGATTTCGCCGCTCCATTCGCCCACGTTCGCCAGGGACGCAAACATATCCTGGTAGAAGTCCAGGCCATGGCGACCCGACTTGAACAAGCTGGGACGACGGCCCAGTACTTCGTCCCGGCCATAGCCGGTGATCGCCATGAAAGCCCGGTTCACATGTACGATCAGGCCGTTGCGATCTGTCACCAGCACGCCTTCGCGAGTGCAATCGAAGACAGCGGCCGCCTGGCGCAGACGTTCCCGATCGGAGGAAGGCAGGCCCGCCTCCATCGTTCGAGGCCTGCGTATCCACACCAGGAACATCGCACCGGCACTGATCAGGATCCAGGTATAACCGTTGATCAGTTGCCAGCGAAGCCTGTCGGCGGATTCATCGAAGAAACTGCTCAATAAATAACCAACCAACTGCAGCCAGACAACTGACAGCACGAGATAGAGCAGCGTGCCCCGCAAGGCAATACGGTGATAAGCAGTCATTGGTCGTCCATGTCCTTACAAAGAGGCCGGAATTATAAAGGAAGAAACATCCTGCCACTCTTATCTGAAAGGCCGACTGGTTTTATCCGTGGGGCTGGCGATAATGCAGCGGCTGTTTCTACTTTATCGAGGGCCCCATAGCCTATGTGGTACGAAGGTTTTCTTGGCTTGTCGCCCTGGTCGCTGGTGGCAGTCACCCTGCTGATGACCCACGTCACGATCATCAGCGTCACGATCTACCTGCACCGTTATTCGGCTCACCGTTCCCTGGAGCTCAACGCAGGCCTCAAACATTTCTTCCGCTTCTGGCTGTGGCTGACCACAGGGCAGAACACCCGCGAATGGACCGCTATCCACCGCAAACATCACGCCAAGTGCGAAACCGTCGACGATCCCCATAGCCCGGTCGTCAAGGGCCTGTCCACCGTGCTGCGCAAAGGCGCCGAGCTGTACCGCGCCGAAGCGGAGAACCCGGAAACCCTGCGCATCTACGGCAAGAACTGCCCGGAAGACTGGATCGAACGCAACCTCTACAGTCGCTTCCCGCTGCTGGGCGTGGCACTCATGGGCCTGATCGACCTGTTGCTGTTCGGTACCATCGGCATCACCATCTGGGCCATCCAGATGATGTGGATCCCGGTCTGGGCCGCCGGAGTGGTCAATGGCCTGGGCCACGCCGTGGGCTACCGAAATTTCGAGTGCCGTGACGCGGCGACCAATCTGGTGCCCTGGGGCATCCTGATCGGCGGCGAAGAGCTGCACAACAACCACCATACCTACCCCAATTCGGCCAAGCTGTCGGTACGCAAATGGGAGTTCGACCTCGGCTGGGCCTGGATACGGGTGTTCAGTTTCCTGCGACTGGCCAAGGTCCAGCGGGTCGCGCCGATCGCCCATCGGGTCGAAGGCAAGGGGCACCTGGATATGGACACCGCCATGGCGATTCTCAACAACCGCTTTCAGATCATGGCTCAGTACCGCCGCCTGGTCATCGCGCCGTTGGTCAAACAGGAGCTGGAAAAGGTCGATCACTCGGTACGTCACCAGTTCCACCGGGCCAAACGCCTGCTGTCACGGGAAACCAGCCTGCTGGACGACCGTCATCACCTGCGCATCCAGAACATCCTGGAACACAGCCAGGCGCTGAAGGTGATCTACGAAAAACGCCTGGCCTTGCAACAGATCTGGGTCAAGACCAGCAGCAACGGTCACGAAATGCTCACGGCCATCAAGGAATGGGTACACGAGGCCGAGGCCAGTGGTATCCAGTCCCTGCGTGACTTCGCCGACCAGCTCAAAACCTACTCGCTGCGGCCCGCCACTGCCTGATAACAAACCCCGCCATCCGGCGGGGTTTTCCTTTGACCAGGGAGTAAAATCCCGTCGCCATCGGCCTGGCTCGCCAAGTCCCCGCACTTCGTCGCCTGGGAAGGAACTTCGCCCGGAATCCCCTATCTCAAGAGCACTTCGCCATCCAGGCGGGCTTTGGAGTGAGCGCGTGCGAACCTACAACACTGCGCGCTCTTTGAGATATGTGCCGATGGTCGACAAGAACCTGCAGGATTCATCCCAACCTCATTGGCCCGAAGCGGCCCAGATGCTCATGGCGCTCATGCATGCCAAAGGCGAGGTAGCACGCTTGAGTGAGCGCGAGCAGCTGTTCAGCTCGTTGCTGGACAGCGTCAATGCAGTGCTTTGGGCGTTCAACTGGGAAACCCGGCAACTGCTGTATGTGAGCCCTGCCTATGAGCGGATCTTCGGCCGTCCCGCAGGCCTGGTCCTGGCTGATTTCAACGAATGGCGCGATGCAATCTACCCCGATGATCTCGACTACGCCGAACGTAGCCTGGCCGAAGTACTGGTCAAGGGGGCCGTGGAGGACCGTGAGTACCGCATCATTGCCGCCGATGGCCAGATTCGCTGGCTGAGCGACAAGTGCTTCATCAACCGCCAGGCTGACTCGGAACAACCCGTGATCGTGGTGGGCATCGCCGAAGACATTACCGAAAAGAAGTTGCTGGAAAGCGAACTGCAACGGCTGGCGACCACCGACGTACTGACTCAGAGCAGCAACCGCCGCCACTTCTTCGAGTGCGCCCACCGCGAATTCGAGCAGGCACGGCTACAAGGAACCCCCATAGCGTTCCTGTTGCTGGATATCGATGACTTCAAGGTGATCAACGATACGTACGGCCACCAGGAAGGCGATATCGTGCTGCAGAAAATCGCTGAGTGCGGGCGGACCGTGCTCCGGCGTGGCGACCTGTTCGGGCGCATCGGCGGCGAAGAGTTCGCGGCGGTATTCCCCGGTTGCCCTCCGGACATGGCGCTGCAAGTGGCTGAGCGTCTGCAACGGGAAATCCAACGCATGACCTTCCGCAACGCAGAGCAGGGCTTCGGGATTACCGTCAGCCAGGGTCTGACTGGCATCACCGCCGAAGATCAGTCCCTCGACAGCCTCTATTCCCGCGCCGACGCCGCCATGTATGAAGCCAAGCGCCAAGGCAAGAATCGCATCATCACCGCCTGAATAAAGGGGAGGCGATAGCTTACTTCCTGCGCAAGCGCGTCAATTCCGGCAGCCCGATCTTCAACAGCCGCGCCGTGCGACCTCGGGCCAACTCTTCGAGCCCTTCGTGTTCGGTCAGGCGGGCCATCTGCGCCGCCATGTTCATCACCAGCGCTTCCCGCGAATACACCCCGCCACCGAGGCTGTAGACTGCGGCAATCAACTCTCGCAGCTCCAGTGGCAGGCGCCAGCGAGTACGCAATGCCGAACCGAAACCTGCGCCATACTGGTGGAGAGAGTTTCCGACCTCCTCAGGTTCATCCAGCTCGCCACCCGCCTGTTTCCATTCTTCCAGGCATCGCAACACCGCCAGCTCGCCCAGGCGATGCAAGAGCCCAGCGCAGTAGCAGCGCTCCGGCTCCAGATCCAGCAACCGGGCCATCATTCGGGCATATTCGGCAGTGTGCAGCGATAACGTCCAATAACGCTCGGCATAGTCCGCCAGGCACGGAACGCTGAGCCGGGCGCAGCGTTTGAGGGTCAGGCCGAGAATCAGGTTCATGCTCTGCCCGGTGCCGAGCTGGTGCAGCGCCTGGGCCACGGTCTGGACCGGACCGCCACCTTGATGCTGAGCAGCGTTGTTGGCTGAGGCGATCAATACGGCGGTGATCTGCGGATCGGTGCGAATTTCTTCTTCCAGCAGTTTCAGGTCCAGGCCACTGGGGTTGAGACTGCGCTTGACCGCCACCTGAACATCGGTGAGCAGCGGCGCCCCCTCGGACAAGTCGCGCCGACGCTCGAGAAAGGCTGCCAAGGTCTGCGCCGGACCGGGAACCGGCGCATCATTGGAGGTTTCTTCAGCACCGCTCAACAGCAAGCCTCGCAAACGTTGGGCCAGGTTTTCCCGGTTCAAGGGCTTGGTCAGGTACGCCGTCGGCGCCAACGGCAATACCTCACGCACACTGGCAGCGTCGTTGCGTCGGCTCATCAGAATAAACGGCAGCACCGGCGTGCGGCGTTGGTGGCGAAGTCCACGCAGGAGGCTCAAGCCATCCACTCCCGGCAGCTCCCAGTCGGCGATGACCAGGTCGTAGGGGTTGTGCGCCAGCAGCTCAAGGGCTTGTTTGCCCTCCTCACAGGTGTCCACCCGCGCATCACAGCGCACCTGCGACAATACCTGCTCGAGCAGCTCCCGGGACGCCGGATCGGCCTCGGCAATCAGCACACGAGGTACAGCGGGTAAATCCACAGCAGTCATTGCAGTATCGCTCCCTTGCCATACATGCACCTTAGACAATGGCAGCCATTCCAGACAATCCAAAAAATCCGAACCGGCAGGCGGATATGAAAAAACCCGCCGAAGCGGGTTTTTTTGTGAATCAGCGCACAGGATCAAAGCTCGGCGAAGCACTCTTCGATGATCGCCAGGCCTTTGTCCAGTTGCTCGTCCGGCGAGGTCAGCGGCACCAGCACCCGCAGGACGTTGCCGTAGGTGCCGCAAGACAACAGGATCAAGCCCTTTTCCCGAGCCTTGGCCACGATCTGGGCCACTGCGGCGGCGTTTGGTTTGTGGGAATCGCCGTTTTCGAACAGCTCCACTGCGATCATTGCACCCAAGGCGCGGACTTCACCGATCACCGGGTATTTTTTCTGAATGGCCTTGAGGCCAGTTACCAGACGCTCGCCCACGGCCTTGCAGCGGTCCAGCAGGTGCTCTTCTTCAAACACTTCCATTACCGCCAGCGCAGCAGCGCAAGCGATCGGGCTACCGGCGTAGGTGCCGCCCAGGCCGCCTGGTGCGATGGCGTCCATGTACTCGGCCTTGCCGCACACACCGGCCAGTGGGAAACCGCCAGCGATGGATTTGGCGAAGGTGGTCAGGTCGGCAGCGACGCCCATCTGTTCCATGGCGAAGAAGGTGCCGGTACGGCCGGCGCCGGTCTGGACTTCGTCAGCGATCAGCAGAATGCCGTGCTGGTCGCACAGGGCACGCAGACGCTTCATGAATTCCTTCGGCGCGACATAGAAACCACCCTCGCCCTGAACCGGCTCGATGATGATCGCAGCGATGTCACGCGGCTCGGCGTCGTTCTTGAAGATGCGTTCGATGCTGGCGATGGAATCGTCGATGCTCACACCATGCAATTCGTTCGGGTACAGCGCACGGAAGATACCGCCTGGCATCAGGCCCATGCCCGCCGAGTACGGCACGACTTTACCGGTCAGGCCCAGGGTCATCATGGTCCGGCCGTGGTAGGCACCGGTGAAGGCAATCACGCCGGCACGGCCGGTGGCGGCGCGGGCGATCTTCACGGCGTTCTCGACCGCTTCGGAACCGGTAGTGACCAGCAGGGTTTTCTTGGCGAAGTCGCCGGGCACCTTGGCGTTGATTTTTTCGCACAGTTCCACGTACGGCTCGTAGGCCAGGACCTGGAAGCAGGTGTGGGTCAGCTTGTTCAGCTGTTCCGTCACGGCGGCGATGATTTTGGGGTGCACGTGGCCGGTGTTCAGTACGGCGATGCCGCCGGCGAAGTCGATGAATTCACGGCCTTCGACGTCGGTTACCGTAGCGTTCTTCGCGGAATCAGCGAAGATCGGGTGAATCTGGCCAACACCGCGTGGAACAGCGGCGGTACGGCGGGCCATCAGATCAGCGTTAGTCTTGCTCATTACAGTCCTCATTCGCCGCTCATCGGTCGGCGTGGGTCAAGGATTACACGGCGAGAAGTCAACGGCGGCAGCATGCGATGATCGACTGCCACGGCGTTCCCGGCCGCAGAGAAATTACGTTTTGAAACGGCGCAAAGGGACAGCGCTCTCGTGCCCTTCGCGCTTGCAGCAGGATCAGATACCCAAGCAGAGGTATTTGATTTCCAGGTAATCCTCGATGCCGTACTTAGAACCCTCACGGCCCAGGCCCGAGGCCTTGATACCGCCGAATGGCGCGACTTCGTTGGAAATCAACCCGGTGTTGACGCCGACCATGCCGTATTCCAGGGCCTCGGCCACACGGAACACTCGGCCCAGGTCGCGAGCATAGAAGTACGAGGCCAGGCCGAACTCGGTATCGTTCGACATCGCGATCACTTCGGCTTCGTCTTTGAAGCGGAACAGCGGCGCCAGCGGGCCGAAGGTTTCTTCCTTCGCCACGGCGGCATCCTTCGGCACATTGGTCAGGATGGTCGGCTCGAAGAAGTTGCCCTCCATCGGCTTGCCACCGGCCAGCACGGTCGCACCTTTGCCAACGGCATCGGCGATGTGTTCCTGGACCTTGGCCACGGCTTTTTCGTCGATCAAGGGACCGGTGGTGGTGCCGTCTTCCAGACCGTTGCCGATCTTGAGCTTGGCTACCGCGGCCTTGAGTTTTTCGGCGAAGGCGTCGTACACCGAATCCTGGATGTACAGGCGGTTGGCGCAGACGCAGGTCTGGCCGTTGTTGCGGTATTTGGAAATGATCGCGCCCTCGACGGCCTTATCCAGGTCCGCGTCGTCAAACACGATGAACGGCGCGTTGCCGCCCAGTTCCAGGGAGACTTTCTTGATGTCCTTGGCACATTCGGCCATCAACTGGCGACCGATCTCGGTCGAACCGGTGAACGACAGCTTGCGCACGATCGGGTTGCTGGTCAGTTCACCACCGATGTCGCCAGCGCTGCCGGTGACCACGCTCAACACGCCTTGCGGGATACCGGCACGGTGTGCCAGCTCCACCAGGGCCAGGGCCGAGAACGGGGTTTGCGAGGCCGGTTTGATGACCATGGTGCAACCGGCGGCCAGGGCCGGGCCGGCCTTGCGGGTGATCATCGCGGCCGGGAAGTTCCACGGAGTGATGGCGGCAGTCACGCCGATGGGCTGCTTGATTACAATCAGGCGCTTGTCAGGCTGATGACCGGGAATCACGTCACCATAAATGCGCTTGGCTTCTTCGGCGAACCACTCGATGAACGATGCCGCGTAGGCGATTTCGCCCTTGGCTTCGGCCAGCGGCTTGCCCTGCTCCAGGGTCATCAGGCGACCCAGATCGTCCTGGTTTTCGATCAGCAATTCGTACCAGCGGCGCAGCTTGTTGGCGCGCTCCTTGGCGGTCAGCGCACGCCAGGCCGGCAGCGCCTTGTCGGCGGCTTCGATTGCACGACGGGTTTCGGCAGCGCCCATCTTCGGCACGGTACCCAATACTTCACCCGTGGCCGGGTTGGTGACCTTGATTGTCTGACCGTTGTCCGCATCGACCCAAGCGCCATCGATAAAGGCTTGCTGGCGGAACAACTGGGTGTCTTTAAGCTGCATGTCGGCTTTCCTTAACAGCACCGCGCGCACGCGGAGCGAATTAGAGTTGTAGAAAGGCGCCTTATGGGCTGCCGTCAGGGAAATCATTCACCGGGCTGAAGCACAGAAATAACGCACAACAAGCATAGACGTGCGGTTCAGCACCCAGACAAGAGCGTTTGAAATCTCAAACGAATCCTAGGGCCGATAGGGGTGAAGGACAATAGTCTGTTCGAAAAAAAGAACAAAAAAGCCGCATTTGCCTGTTTTTTCTGATCAGCGTAGCCGATGCCCGCCCAAGGGCAGGAAAACACCGGCGAATCAGCAGCATGGACGCCCGGCATGCTTATGAGTATCATGGCGCCCGCATTGCACCAGTAGCTCAGCTGGATAGAGTACTGCCCTCCGAAGGCAGGGGTCGTGGGTTCGAATCCCGCCTGGTGCGCCATACAGAATCAAAAAGCCCCGAGTCGTAAGACTTGGGGCTTTTTTGTGGGCGATGTTTTTTCTCAACGCTTTCGCAATGCCTCCAACCGCGCAGGCAGATCCTCCTTGGGAAAGCGCTTGTGCAGCGCCAGCAGCTTTTCATCCGCCGCCCTGACCTCTCCTGCTTGGCGCAGGCGTAGGACCTCCGTCAATTCTTCTTCCAACGACGGCAGCGCAACGGGTGCGCGCTTGCTCATCTTCGCCGCAGGTTTGTCCGCGTGAAGCTGGCCGGCGAGGCTGTCCGGAGCCTGGGCCATTTCGGCCTGGGGCGCCATGCGGACCATCGGCGCGGGCGCCGGCATGGCGGGTGCTGGCGCGGCGGCAGTGACCGGCGCCTGGCGGTCGGTGGAATCATCCCGCGAAACCGGCGCGGCCAGTTCGTCATGGGGCACCGGTGAACGAATCACCAGCCCGATTATCAGCGCGACGCCGGCGACCGTGGCGAATGCCATTTGCCAGCGTGGCCGTTGGCAGGCCTGCAGCCAGCGTTGCCACAGGCTTGGCGTGGGAGCCGGCGCTTCGCGGTGCGCGGCGGCCAGGATGGCGGCATCCAGGTGCGCGGGCGGTTCGCCGCCGGCGTGCTGGCGGAAATGCTCGATCATCGCGTCTTCATTGGGATCCTGGGTGTGTTTGGAATCGATCATGCGGGTACCTCCTCGGCCAGCAGGCGGTGCAATTTCTGCTGGGCGTAACGCAAGCGGCTTTTCACCGTTTCCAGCGGGACGCCGGTCAGGGCAGCGATCTGTGGCAGCTCCAGGTCACCGTGCAGGCGCAACAGGAAGACTTCCCGTTGGTCTTCGGGCAAAGCTTGCAACGCGGCCTCCAGGCGAGCCTGGTCGCGGCTCAGGCTCAACTGCTGCTCGGGGCTGCCGGTGTCGTCGGGCTGGACGTGAAGCTGCTCGTCGTAGCTGTCATGCAGCGGGTTGTGGACGCCGTGTTTGCGCCAGTGGTCAATCAAGCGATTACGGGCAATCTGGAACAACCAGGTGCGAAAACTCGCCCGCCCCTGTGGCTGGGTGGTGCTGCGGATCAGACTGAGCCAGGTGTCCTGGAAGATTTCCTCGGCCAGTTCGGCTTTGTTGCTCAAGGACAGGAGGAAACGGTAAAGCCCCTGCCGATGACGGGCGTACAGGGCTTCAAAGCAGGCCCTGTCGCCGTTTCGATAGCGAGCCAGCAGCGATTCGTCGCTGGATGGGTCCATCTGAGCGGACATGTGGGTGGCGAACTCCTTTCGTGTGAACGCGGTCTTGCAGACAACAAGGGCCAACTGTGGGAGCGAGCAGGCTCGCTCCCACAATCGGTCCTCGTTGTGCTTGGGATCAGTATCTGGCCGCAGGCTTGAGGCTCTGGGCCAGCTCGACCATCTGCACGAACTCGGCACGCAGCCCGAACGGGTCATCGCCCCGGGCAGAGCGGGCCAGTTGAGCGGTGTCCTTCAAGCTCATGGCGCCAGTGTAGCGTCCATCGCCCTTGAGCTGCTGGGCGAAAGCGGCCACGGCGGCCGAGAAACGCAGATCGTCGCTGGCCTTGCCTTCGCTCTGTGTGGCGGCAATGGGATGTTCGATCAAGCGGCTGCTGCCACCCTCGGCAGGTTTGTAGCGCACACGCAACATCGCCAGTTCCCCTGACGGGCCTTCGAGTTGGGGCGTGCTGCCGTAACGCAACGGCTCCAGCCAGCCCTGCTCGCCCTTCGGCACGATTTCATACAATGCCGTCACCGTATGCCCGGCGCCGATCTCCCCGGCATCGACCTTGTCATTGTTGAAATCCTCACGCTTCAGCGCCCGGTTCTCATAACCCAGCAGGCGATACTCACTGACCTGGGCGGGGTTGAACTCCACCTGCAACTTCACGTCTCTCGCCACCACCGCCAGGGTGGAACTGAGCTGGTCCACCAGGACCTTGCGCGCTTCGAGCAGATTATCGATGTAGGCATAGTTGCCGTCACCGGCGTCGGCCAGTTGCTCCATCAGATGCTCGTTGTAGTTATCCACACCGAAGCCCAACGTTGTCAGGGATACACCGCTCTTGCGCTGGTCCACCGCCATCTGTTTGAGGCTGTCGAAGTCACTGATGCCGACGTTGAAGTCGCCATCGGTCGCCAACAGGATGCGATTGATGCCTTTGTCGATGAAGCTTTCCCGCGCCATTTGATACGCCAGCTCGATACCCGAGGCCCCCGCAGTGGAGCCGCCGGCGTTCAGTTGATCGATGGCGTTACGAATGCTGGCCTTGTCGCGCCCCGAAGTGGGCTTGAGCACCACCCGCGATTCGCCGGCATACACCACCAGCGAGACGCGGTCCTGGTCGCGCAGTTGATCCACCAGCAATTTGAGCGTGCTCTTGACCAGCGGCAAGCCTTCGCGACGGTCCATGGAACCTGAAACATCCACCAGGAATACCAGATTGGCCGGCGCCAGCTCCGCCACAGCACGATCGGAAGCCTTGATGCCGATGCGCAGCAGACGGGTGTGAGGATTCCAGGGCGAGGATGCCACCTCGGTGGTCACGCCAAACGGCGAGCCGTCGGTGGGCAGCGCGTAATCGTAGGGAAAGTAGTTGACCATCTCCTCCAGTCGCACAGCGCCTTCAGGCGGCAGGCTGCCCTGATTGAGGAAACGTCGCACATTGGCATAACTGCCGGTGTCGACATCCGCACCGAAGGTCGACACGGGGGTTTCGGCGACGCTATGGACAGGGTTATCCGGCAGCTTCTCGTATTGCTCTCGCGGTTCGGTACGGTAATCCCCGACGATGGCATCGTTCGCCACACTCGGCGCGACCACCGATGCCGGGGCAGCCATGCGCTTGGTCAGCGGTTGGCGAGTATAGGCAGCCTCGCTTTGTAGAACCGGGCTGGGAGCTACCGGTTCGACCGGCTTGGGGGCCTCTCGGGAAGACAACCCACAACCGGCCAGCGCCACCAATAAGGTCATTGCAAAGCCCTGGGCAGCGGGACGCAGGAATGGACAGGGAAGGGACATGGGCTGAACCTCGTGAATGAATGATCCGTTCACAAGCTCAGACGAGGGGTATCGGGGATTCGGGTTAAGGGCCGGACATTATTTTACGGCGCACTGCAATCGCAGGCCCGGCCCCCCGAAGGCGACCAGGCCGCAAACCGACTAGCGGGACGGAATGGCCTGCAGGTCATCGGCGATAAAGCGGCTCAGCACACCGGTGTAGTAACCCTCGACGTCGGCATTACCTTTGTTGGTCAGCGCCCCCATCATGCTTTTCATGTTCTGCATCTGGCCTATCGCGCCTGCAGGCATCAGCCCTTCCCGGGCCTGGGCAAAGTGCAGTACTTCGGCGCCGGCCTTCTTGACCTTGACCTGATAGCTGAAATCGACGCTGGCGAGGTACGTGCCGTCGGCAACGATCTTGCTCATGAAGCCGCCCTGAGTGTCCTGGATACGACGTGTGTAGACGGCGTTCACATCCAGCAGGTAATCGGCGGTTTCCTTGCTGTCGGCATAACGATTGCCGTCGAGCAGGCGGACGATCAGGTCGGAGTGCAGTTGATCGCGGACCTTTTCGTCAGGAAGAAAACGTTCGTTCTTGCCCACGACTTCGACATTGAACGTGTCGATCCAATAGGTGGCGGTCTTGGGGATGGTCACGGGGGCGGGAGAAATATAGTAGTCCGGCTTGGAGGCACAGCCTGCCATGAGGCAAGCAGCAAGCAACAGTGCAAAAACGCGCATGTCTGAATTCGTCCCTGGGAAATGAAGAGTAAAAAACCGGCGGCATTTTAAGGGAGCCGAGCGTTTCTCACGTCACCTTTTTCATTTGTGTACGCATTTCTTTCAGCGAAACGTCATCAAGTCAGAAAAGCCCAGGTCCTGGAGACTGGGCTTTGCTGGCTTCCATGGTTCACATGTCAACCACCGTCTTCCCTGCGCCAAGCCCCTCGGCCACTTGCTTGAACGCGCCGTTCACGTCGTCCAGGCCAAACCGATGTTCGTCCACCTTGATTCGCAATTGTCCGGCTTCGACCAGTGCCGTCGCCTGCCGCAGGATCTGCCCGTGGTGCTCGCGCCCCTTGCCGGTCAGCAGCGGCATCAAGGTAAACACCCCAGAATAACTCGCGCCTCGAAACGACAGCGGTGCCAGGCTGTGCTGGCCCCACCCCAGGCAACTGAGCACGTGGCCGGTGTACGCCTTCACGGCGTTGAACGACGCATCCAGGGTCGAGCCGCCAACCGTGTCGTAGACAATGTCGAAGCCCTCGTCATCGGTGTGCAGGCGCACGTAGCTGTCGGTGCCCTGGGTCCGGTAATCGATGGCGGTGGCCCCCAGCTCGCGAATGAAATCCAGGCTACCGGCCGAGCCAGTGGCATAGATCCTGGCGCCTCGGGCCTTGGCGATTTGCACGGCCATCTGGCCGACACCACCGGCGCCGCCATGGACCAGCACCTGTTGACCGGCCCGGACGTTGGCGCGATCGACCAGGCCTTCCCAGGCCGTGATGAAGACCAACGGCAAGGCCGCCGCTTCACGCATGCTCATCGACCGGGGCTTGGGTGCGATCAGCGACGCATCGACGGCAACGTATTGGGCCAGGGCGCCCTGGATTCCGCCGATTCCTGCAGCCATGCCGAATACCTCATCGCCAAGGATGAAGTCGGTGACGCCATCGCCCAGCTCGACGACCGTGCCGGCCAGGTCGATTCCCAGCACTGCGGGAAGCGGTTGGCGGGCATGGGCGCCGCCTCCCGTCGCAATCTTGGTATCCAGCGGATTGATGCCGACGGCATGGACCTTGATCAAGACCTGTCCCTTGCCAGGCACGGGCCGGGCAACAGGACGGATGACCAAAGGGGCCTGGGCGGTTTCAGCGATGGCGGCGAGCATGGTGTCGTTCATGTCAGTGACCTCCAATGAGTGGGTGGAGCACATGTTGCAACCCACGATGCATTCCGATAAGTAAGCAAGTACGGATAGGTTTTATTCCATGAAGAGGCCAAATTCCGATGGATCTGTTCGACGCGATGCAGGTATTCGTACGGGTGGTGGAGCGCGGCTCGTTCTCGGCTGTCGCCAGGGAACTGAACCTGGGCCAACCGGCGGTGAGCAAGCAGGTCCGAGCGCTGGAGCAGCATCTGGGTGGCGCGTTGCTTGCCCGCAGCACCCGCCAGCTTGCGCTGACCGACCAGGGCCAGCGCTTCTACGCGCAAAGCAAGGAGATACTCGCCAGCCTGGACGCGGCCCGGCTCAGTTTCGCCAGCGGACAGGAAGAGATCGCCGGCCCCTTGCGTGTGGCGGCGCCAGTCAGCTTCGGGCGGCTATGCATCGCGCCGCTGCTGGGCGAGTTCCTGGCGCGCCACCCCAAGGTGCGGATCGACCTGCGGCTCAATGACCAGAACGAAGATGTGCTGAAGGAAAACATCGATCTGGCCATTCGCATCGGCACGGTGAAGCACGAAGGGCTGGTGGCCGTCTCCCTCGGCGACAGTCCGCGCCGGGTCTACGCCGCTCCCGCCTATTTGCAACAACACGGCACGCCGCTCGAACCGGCGGATCTGACCCGCCATAACTGCCTGGCCTTCACGCTGCTGGAGCACTACGACACCTGGCGTTTCGACCAGGAAGGCAGGCAACACTGCGTGACGATCAAGGGCAACGTCACCAGCAACAGTAGCGAGGCCATTCGGGAAATGGTGCTGTCGGGGCTGGGCATTTGCCTTTCACCCCAGTGGTTGTTTGCCGCCGACCTGCGTCAGGGAACCGTTTCGCAGCTGCTTGGGGATTACCAGCCAACCGCCCTGCCCATCAATGCGGTCTTCAGCAGCGACCGCCGACGCTCGGCACGTACCCGGGCCTTCGTGGACTTTCTGCGCGAACGCCTCTGATGAGACTGACCGGACGCGCGGCAGGGCGTCGTCGTGCAAATCTAGGACTCACACACTAGAGGCGATGGCGCCGACTTCGTGGCCCGCCCCGGAAAATACGCTGCCGCACCCACCCCCACCGCGCCCATGACCACGCAGTAGGCCACACACACCCACGGGCTCCAGGGCACCAGCGCTATCAGTAGCAGCGGCGTCATGCTGGCCCAGAGGGCGTAGGCGATGTTGTAGGTGAGCGAAATGCCGGACACGCGGATTTTCGCCGGGAACAGATTGACCATCACCGAAGGCACCGCGCCCACCACACCGCATCCCAGGCCAGCCACGGCGTAGGCCAGGCCCAGCCAGGCACCGCCGCCGATCAGGCTGGCATAGAGTAACGCTATACCCACCGGCAGCAGCAGGCTGTAAAGCATGACGGTGCGCCAGGCACCGAAGCGGTCGACGATGAGGCCGGCCAGAACGCAGCCGATGTTCAGAAAGACAATACCCAGACTGCTCAAGGCGAAAGTATGGCCAGGGGTCATGCCAAAACTCTTTTGCATGACTGTCGGGGTGATGACCACGAACACCACCACGGCGGAGGTCAGCACGCAGGTGAGAATAGCGGCAGGCAACAAGGCGTGGCGATGGTCACGCAGTACCGTGCGCAGGGGCAGTTCCGCCGCGCCGTCACGGTTGGCTTGCAGGGCCATGAAGATCGGCGTTTCGCTCAGCCAGCGACGCAGCCAGACACCGATCACGCCAAAGACGCCACCCAGCAGGAAAGGCAGCCGCCAGGCGTAATCGAGGATTTCGGTGGGGGTGAACAGCCGTGCCAGCGCCGTAGCGGTCAGGGCGCCCAGCAAGTAGCCAAAGGTCAGCCCGGCCTGAAGGAACCCCAACGCGTAGCCACGATGCGGCGGCGGTGCGTGTTCGGCCACGAATACCCAGGCACTCGGCACCTCTCCCCCCACTGCCGCGCCCTGCAGGATGCGCAACGCCAACAGCAACAGGGGGGCGAAATAGCCGATTTGCGCGTAGGTCGGCATCACCCCGATGAGCAGGCAGGGCAGCGCCATCATCAGGATGCTTAGGCTGAATACCCGCTTGCGTCCCAACCGATCGGCAAAGTGCGCCATGAGGATGCCGCCTAATGGGCGCGCCAGATAGCCGGTGGCGAAAATCCCGAAACTTTGCAGCAAACGCAGCCAATCGGGCATTTCCGGCGGAAAAAACAACTGGCTGAGGGTCAGGGCGAAGAAAACGAAAATGATGAAATCATAGATTTCCAGCGCGCCGCCCAGGGCAGCCAGGCCCAGGGTCTTGTAGTCGGACCGGCTGAATCGGTCGCCTGGCAGATGCGTTGTGTCAGTCATAGGCAGATAGCACAAAGGTTGAGAGAGGACGACCGTTCAGTCGTCGCTCCGGTTGTCCATGGGCGGAACCGGCGGTTGGCCCGGTCCGGCGTCTTCGGCCTCGTCTTCAGGCAGAAAGTCCTTGCGGCTGCGCGCGATGGCACGGCGGATTTCGTCGCCTTTGGTGGGGCAGTTCTTCAGCCGGGCAATGCCGTCGGTTTTCTGCGTCATCGCCGTCCTCCGGCATGTGAACAGGGGCTCGATAGTGCTCGCTTTTGGCGCGCGATGCCAATGTTGTGGTTGGGGCCGCTGAGCGGCCCAAC
This sequence comes from Pseudomonas uvaldensis, assembly GCF_021271205.1. Taxonomy (GTDB): domain Bacteria; phylum Pseudomonadota; class Gammaproteobacteria; order Pseudomonadales; family Pseudomonadaceae; genus Aquipseudomonas; species Aquipseudomonas uvaldensis. The sequence goes on along the minus strand of NZ_JAIWKS010000017.1, from coordinate 11,425 downwards.
GGGAATGCCCCTCGCCACAGGGTGGCCAGCGGGCCGTCAGCGGTGGTAACGACGCACCACGCTGCTGTTGCGCAGTACGTGGCCTTTGATCTTTTCCATCAATTGGGCACGGGTCAGACCGGCAGGCAGCGCTTCCGGTGGCAAGTCCAGGGCGTAGATCTGGATCAGGTAATGGTGGGCGCTATCACCGACAGGTGGACAAGGACCGATATAACCAAGAGTATTCTTGCTGTTGGTGCCGCTCACTCCGTCCAACGCCGACTTGGCACCCACGCCTGCCGAAATCTGCCGCGTGGAGGCCTTGATGCCGTAATGCACCCAATGGTCGACGCCCTGGCCCTTCTGACCATCCGGATCATGCATGACGATGGCGTAGCTGAGGGTGCCGGGCGGGCCGGCGTTCCAGCTCAGGGCCGGGGAAACGTTCTTGCCGCCGCAATTGTTCGCATCGCTGGCGGCCGCTGCGGTGAAGAGGCGGTCGTCCGACACACCGGGAATGCTGAGGGTGAAGCGCTCCTGCGCCTGGACGGTTCCCTGTGCGCACAACACGAGGGCAACGGCGGCCAGCCAGGGAGCAAGGGAGGTTAATCGAGTCATACCGGGCACCTTATGCGGTTCAGGCCATGGACGGCTTGCGAACTATAGCCGCAGCGCCCGCCGGGTTGCAGTGACAATTACGCTGAACCTCATGCCCTCCCCCGGTTCCAATGGGAAACGCCTGTCGGAGAGCCATCATGCCTGTGCATCATGTCGCCCGTTTCGCTGATGTGCGCGAGGACCGCGGCCTCGAAGTCAACATCAACGACACCGCTATCCTATTGCTGCGCGCAGGCGGCCAAGTACGTGCCTTCCAGGGCAAATGCCCGCACGCCGGAGCACCGCTGGCCAAAGGCGCGGTGTGTCATGGCAGGTTGATCTGTCCCTGGCACAAAGCGGCATTCCGGGCTGAAGACGGCGCCCTGTGCGAGCCGCCGGCCTTGGACAGCCTGGCGCGCTATCACGTCGAGATGCGGGGCGACGATGTCTGGGTCGACGACCAACCGCTGCCGGCCGAGAAGATCCCACCGGCCGATGACTCGCGCACGTTTGTCATCATCGGCGCCGGGGCTGCCGGCACGGCTTGCGCCGCGGCGTTACGAGAGAAAGGGTTTGGCGGTCGCATCCAGATGATCGATCGCGAAGCCGAGGCCGGATACGACCGTACCGTGCTGAGCAAGTACGTCCTGGCCGGCGACATGAAGGTCGATGAGAGGCCGTCTCTGCGTGATGAAGCTTATTTCACCCAGCAACGTATCGAACGGATCCAGGGCGACGTCACGGGCCTCGACACCACCGCTCGTCAGATCCACCTCGCCGACGGCCAGTCGCTGAACTACGACGCTGCCCTGATCGCCACCGGCGGCACGCCCAGGATCCCGGATCTGCCAGGCATCGATTTGCCGCAGGTGTTCGTACTGCGAAACCTGGAACATACCCGACAGATCGTCGACCACGCCCGGGCAGGACAACGGGCGGTGATCATCGGCGACAGCTTCATTGCCATGGAAGTCGCCTCGTCATTGCGCAAGCGGGAGCTGAGCGTAACCGTGTTGGCCCGTCATCCCGTGCCGTTCGCCAAGCAGTTGGGCGAGAGCGTCGGTCAGGCGATCCTGGCCCGGCATCGCGCCAATGGCGTCGTTTATCACACCGATGGCGAGGCGGTGCGCATCGAAGGCACCGGCCGGGTGGAAGCCGTGGTGCTGGATAACGGCCAGCGCTTTGGGGCAGACCTGGTGATCGTCGGCGTCGGCGTGCGCCCGGCCACCGAGCCGTTTACCGACCTGCCTGGGGAAAAGGACCAGTCCTTGCGCGTCGACGCGGGCATGCGCGTGACCGATGGGGTGTGGGCGGTCGGTGATATCGCGACTTTTCCCCTCGACGGCCAGCCCCTGCGCATCGAGCATTGGCGCCTGGCCCAGCAACAGGCGCGCATCGCCGCGGCGAACATGCTCGGCGCCGACGAACATTACCTGGACGTGCCTTTTTTCTGGACCTATCACTTCGGCAAACGCTACGACTACCTCGGCCATGCCGAGCAGTGGGACGAGGTGCAGTTCAAAGGCTCACCCGAGCACCCGCCCTTTATTGGCTTGCTGGGCAGAAATGGCCTGGTTGCCGCCGCGGTTGCCTGCGACGAAGGGCGGGCCATGGCGGCCCTCGCCCAGCGTATGAAACAACCGTTGCCGGTGGATGAGGCGTGGCGGCTGGTTCGCGATTTCTCGACGTCCTGAGGACAGGGATTTGCAAGCGCCATCGCGAGCAAGCTAGGCTCCTATGGTGTTGTCGTCGAGCGCTTGTGGGAGCGGGCTTGCTCGCGAAGGCGTCGGTTCAGCCTGCAATGATGTCGCCTGATACTCCGCTTTCGCGAGCAAGCCCGCTCCCACAACGGACGGTAGGTGTTGGAGGTGAGGCACTACGTGACTGATGTCGCCGTCCTGGTTGTTGTGGATAACTTTCGAGCCCGGCTGGCGCAAGGTGCCCAGGCGCTCGTCGCACAACTTGAAGCGGTTGCTCAAATCCTGATCATCCACCACCGGCGCCGGCAGCCGACGCTGGGCGAAACGGCCGCTCTTGCGCTGCTGATATCGCGCCCAGCCGATCAGGATAGCGGCGTTGACCAGCGCCACCCAACCGTAGATCTGCAACGTCCCGAGGGTCTCCAGCCATGCGCCCCCCAATCGCGGCCCCGCCTGACTGTCGAACAGCGGCCATAAGCCGGTGATCAGCAGATACAACAGCCCGATCCATGCCAACACGGTGAAACAGACATCGATCACCACCAGAAAAGGGCGTTGCCGGGTCCTGATAATCTTCATCGGATCACTTCCTCTTCTTCCTCACCGAACGGTTTGATGCCGCGATCCGGACTGATCCAGCGCGCACGCTTCTGATGCTGCCCGAACAACACTTTCGGAAAGCTCACCAAGGTCGTGAGCAGGCTGATCAGCCAGAACACCAGCGGATACCAGACCACCCAGAACATGATGTGCCACAGGCCCTTTTCGTAGCGGCGATCGATCAAGATGCTCACGGCGAACTGCATCAGGCACACCACCGCCAGCAACAGTCCGGTGAAGGCCGGCGGCATCAGGTGGTCCACGGCGATGGCCGCCGGCATCTCGACGAATTTGCCGGCGCCCCAGAAAACCACCGACAGCAGGAAGGTGAACGCCCACCCGGTGGACAGGCAATATTCGAACAGCAGCGGCCACAGGTAACGATGCCGGTATTGCCAGATGCCGCGAATATTCTTGAACAGCACCTCGGCACCGCCCTGGGCCCAGCGCAGCCGTTGCCGCCACAGACCGCGCAGGGTTTCGGGCATCAGGATCCAGCACAGCGCGCGAGGCTCGTAGAAGATGCTCCAGTGATCCAGTTGCAGCTTCCAGCTGATGTCGATGTCTTCGGTGATCATGTCCGGGCTCCAATAGCCAACCCGGTGCAGGGCCGTGCGCCGGAAGGCGACGATCACGCCGGAGACAGTGAAGATCCGCCCGAAGACCCGCTGTGTACGCTTAATCAGACCAATGATCGAAGAGAACTCACCCACCTGGACCCGGCCCACCAAGGTGGAGCGGGTGCGGATGCGCGGGTTGCCGGTCACGGCGCCAAGGCGGGCGTTGTCCAGCATCGGCGCCACCAGGTAGGCGCAGGTATTGGGCGCCAGCAGCGCATCGCCATCGATGCACACCAGGTATTCGCTGCGTGCGGCAATGGCGCCCATGCGCAGGGCCACGGCCTTGCCCTGGTTCTCTGCCAGGTGCAGCACGCGTAAGCGCGGGTCTTGCGTCGCCAACTGATCCAACACCGCGCCGGTGCTGTCCTTGGAGCCGTCGTTGATGGCGATCACTTCGATATTCGGATAGTGCTGCCCCAAAGCGGCGTGGATGGTGTCGGCGACGTTGTCGCCTTCGTTGAAGCATGGCACCAGGATGCTGATCAGCGGCTCACCGGCCAGGGGTGGCGGCAGGGTGTCATCTTTCCACGGCCAGTGGCGTTCCCAATGCAGCCAGAAATACAGGCCGCCGGCGATCCACAACCCGGACATGAACAGTGGATAGAAAAATACGAAGTCCATCAGGAATTGCCCGGTGACCAGGAAAATCAGCCCCAGGGGTACCCCAAGGACAATCGCCAGTACCAACAGGGCGAGCAGTCTGTCGAGCATGTCAAGGATTCCACTTGTTGGAGAGCGCAGGACGCACGGTTTTCACGGCGGGCTGGTCTTCGATGAAGTTGTCCGGGTAGTAGCCGAAACTGGTCACGCCCTGGCGTTTCAGCAGCCCCATCCATTCGGCCAGTTGCGCGCCGTCGATGTCAGTGGCCGGTTGGCTGTGCCAGTCACGGGCCTGCAGTTCGAACACCGTGCGCTTGAGCGCGCCGGGGCGAGCCTTGACGGTGCTCACCAAGCGTTCGAGCCAGGGACCGGACTGCCGGCGGGTCTGTTTCTCCATCAGCGGCATGGCCATTGGCGCCGTCCAGTCATAGGCGCCAAGGAAATCGTCGAGATTCTGGGCAAACCAGGCTTCGCTTTCGGGATTGAGCATCGGCTCGGCGAACAGATTGCGTGCTGTCAGTACCTGCGGCCCGCGAATCGCCCGGACCTTGGCGGTCAGCTCGTGGGTAAAGTCGATCAGGTAGCGGCTCTTGAAGCGGGTCCAGCGTTGCATGGCCGCCGGGTCATCGCGCAGGGCTGCGATGGAGGTCGACAGGCCGTTGTCGGCATAGACCTTCAAGGCAGCGGGGCCGGCATCCTCGAAGTCGGAGAACACCGCGTCGTCATGGTACAAAACGCCGTCTACCGAACTCATTCGCGCCATGTCCTCGTAGACCTCGCCGATCACTTGCCGAACCTTCGGGTCGAAGGGTGACAAACGGACGTACTGATCCTTGGCGATGCCGGTCCTGCCAGTCTCCGGGTCCCAACGCTGCACGCGCGGCAGCTTCGAGTCCAGGGCAAAACTGAGCACGGGCATCCAGGCGAAGACCTTGGCGTTCGCTCGGGTTTTCAGCTGCCATGCCACCCGATCGAACAGATCGGCCCGTACCGGCAGGTGACGGTTAGGGAAGTACAGCGAGTGCACCAGGCCGTCACCTTTCGGGTCAGCGAAGGCTTGCAGGAACACGGTGTTCGCGCCCAAGTCATAGATGCGCTGGACCAATTTGCCAACGTTGGCTTCCTGCTGGACGGGGTCCGGGTCATAGACGTAATCCAGATCGACATGAACCACTCGCATCGGGTCCATCGTCTGCACGGAAACGATGCTTTCAGCGAAGTGCGCACCATCCGGATCGGAGGACACCAGAAAACGCGGCCCGCTCATCAGGTTATCGAGGCTGTCGAGGCCATCCTCCAGGGTCAGGGCCATTTGGTAGCCTTCATGACCAATCACCTGTAGCGCGGTGCCGTCCGCTTCCCCATACGGCCAGACCCAAACGCGCGGACTATAGCCTGCGACTTTACGGATTTTTTCGGAAATCGCTGTCACGTCCTTGCGCAGGCGAGCCTGGAAGTCAGCCTCGGTTTCATAGCGCCCGGTGGAAGGATCGTAGCGGCGGGTGGTCGCCGCGGGTTGCTGGTTACCTTGCGGATTGGCCAGCACGCCCTTGTGATTGGCATCGGTGTGAGCGGCGATTTCCACCAGGCCAGACTGGGAGACCTCGCGGATCTGCTCCCACGTCAGGAATTCTGAACGCTTGCGCGGCACTCCGGCAAAGTCCACTGCCTGGTTCGATGGTGTATCGACCCAGCTGCCCACCGGGGCCAGAATCGCCGGCCAATTATAAGCGCGCAGAATCGGCATCACGCGGGTGTAGAAGCTGGAGTAGCCGTCGTCGAAACTCAGTAACACCGCCCGGGGTGGTAGTTGCGGGCCGCCATTGCGGGCGGCGATGATCTGGTCCACCGTGACCGGCTGATAGTTATTCTCCCGCAGCCACGCCAGCTGTTCGATCAGACGCTCGGTGCGCACGGCCACCAGCGCCTGGTCCGGATCGCGATCGTTCACGTCGTGGTAGGCGATACCGAGCAAATGGTTTTTCGGCCATGGAGTTTCATTGGCGGCCAACGGACGCTGCAAAGGAGGCGTGAACGCCGGGGCCTGCTGGGCGCAGGCGCTGACCAGCAAAACGCCCAGCAGAAGGATGAATCGCGAAATGACAGGCATCTTCAAACTCTTCTAGAAGCGATAGGTGAGGTCGACGAGCAGGCGCAGATCACTTTCGCGATCGCCGTCGTAAGGGCGGTTGAGCCAGCTCAGCGCGGCACCGGCCTCGAGTACGTCGTTCCAGATGAAACGCTGTCCGTAGCCGAGCAACCCCATGGCACCGGTGCCATGGTCGCGCTGGCTGTAGGTACCGGCGCCGATCTGAAATTGCTGGCTCCAAGTGGTTTCATACCGGCGGTACAAGACGTGATTGGCGCTTAGGGTCGGCATCACACCGAGGTCCGACTTGGGATTGAAGTACGGTACTTCATCGGTTCCGCTATTGCGGCTGACACTTACTTCCAGGCCTAACTCCACTTGCAGTCGAGGCGCGCTGTATAGGCCCTCGCGACCGCTGAGCAATGCCTCGAGACGATTATTGCCATCGCTGAAATGGGACGGGCTCACGGTGAGTCGCCACTCGCGACTTTCATGGGCACGCCAGCGAACAAAGCCAGTGCCGCCATTGGCGCGGATACCGCTATTGAGCGCCCGCAACGGTGTGTTCGCCGAGAGGTAATCCAGGCTGCCGCCGTACTGCCAGTGATCGTCGATATCCCGCGCCACCGCCAGGCGTGCGCCCTGTTTACTCCCGGAACCGTACGCATGGTTGGAAACCTCCGCCTCAAGCGTCATGTCCCGAGTACGTCGTTCCACGCCAAGGCGCTGCCAGCGATGATGCCCGGTACCTTCCTCGAAATCGCCCGTGGCATAGCCGACGCCGCCGAACAGCCGCCAGTCTTCATCGATGGGCGGGCTGTAGAGCAAGGTCTCGATGCCGAAATCCCGGCTACCGGTCACCGCACCGGCCTCACCGTTGCCACCACCGTAGCTCTTGCCGGTGTAGGCTTCGACGCGCAGCTCGGCCATATCATGCACGTCGCGCTGACGTTGCAGGCGCTTGACATGAGCGTTCTCCGGGTAGCGGGCCACCACATCGTCAGTCAGCGCATCCAGTTGCCGCCACTCCTGCAACTCCATGGCGGTACGGGCCTGGGCGACCTCCAGGTCACGGTTGCGCGGGGTCGTGGTTTCAACTTCCTTGAGCAGGCTTTCCGAGCGTCGCGGCCATTCGCGGGCCCGATACAGATCGGCCTGGGCCAGGCGCAAGCCGATGTTGCCGGGTCCCTGGTTGACCAAGGCGTTCAGGCGCGCTTCGGCGGACGGGTAATCCGCACCGTAGGTACCGGCCTGGGCGGCGAGTAGCTGGGCATCCATCCATTCGTCGTTGGGGTTACCGATGGGCAGCCCCTTGAGCTCGACGCGCGGACGCTGGGACTTTGCCAGATCCTCGGCCAAGGCTCGGGCCTCCTCTGACTTTTCGCTTTCCAGCAGGGCGTAATAAAGTGCCGTGCTGTCCTCGAAGCGATCCGCCGCATCGGCGTCCGGCGCCGTCAGGACCTGGCGATAGAGCTCGACGGCGATTTCCGGCTGACGCTGCTCGAGATAGGAGGACGCCACCCAGCGCAGCGCGTAAGTGGGAATGCTGACCCCCTCGGCGCGCAACTTCTGATATTCGGCAATCACCTCCGACCGATACGCACGCGCGTTGAGGGCCCCCATGCGGTCGATTCGCCAGCGGAGCACATCATCGTGAGCCTCGGCCACCGGCGTCCAGGTCGCGAGCAATTTGTCGTAGTCGGCCAAGGCACGGTCAGCGATGACAAACCGCTCTTTTTCGCCACGGGTCGCCATGTCCGCCAGTCGAACCCGCTCAGCGGCCACATCGCCTTCAAGCCGTCGCTGTACGCCACGGTCCACCAATCCCGGCTGTAGACGGGCCAGGCGCAGGGCCGGCTCCGGCAGGCGAGCCCGTTGCAGGGCGTTGATGTATTCCCGGGCAATCTCCGGGTTGTTGCCGGCGCGAGTGAAGGCCTGGTCGTATTCGAACAGTGCCTCATGCGGATTGTCGGCACGGGTCAGCGCGTAGCCCAGGGCCATCCGGCGCATCGGGTCGTGGGGTTGGGTGGCGACCAAGGCCCTGGCGCGACTGACAGCTTCGTCAGGCTTGCCCGCGTCGGCCTGGGTCAACGCCAGGCCGAGTTGCAGGTCAGGGTTTTGCGGGTCGAGGACTAACGCCTGGCGATACAGCTGCGTAGCTGAATCCCAGCGCTTGAGGTTGCGATAAGCACGAGCCGTTGCGCTCAAGGCTTGGATGGGCAAAGTCCGATGGCGCCCCTGGGTTTCGTAGACCTGTACCACTTCGGCATCGAGGCCGGCCCAACTGGCGATTTGCAGGTGATCGCTGACCTGCGTCGTGCTGGCCTGGTCAGCCGGCACCTGGCGCAATACAGCCAGGGCGGGGGTGTAGCGACCGGCGCGGGCGTCACGAACCGCTTCGTCATAGGCGGTATCGGCAAACGCCAGCGCAGGCCAGCATAATTGGCTGCACAGCACGACACTAAACAACGGGCGCAAACCACATTGAATAAAAGGACCTACGGTACGCGGCATTCGTCAGCACCCTTACATGGCCAGCCGGGTCGCAGTGCCCCCTTGCCCATCAAACAGGAAGCCGGATCAAAGGAACCCAGCCAAGCTCTAATGGGCTTAGTCTTGCATCCCCGTGCGGGTCACTTTTCGCAGCGCAACAATTCTTCAGAATCGATCAGATTTGCTGCCGGCTTTTCAGCGGGCCAAAAAAAACCGGCCGGTGCGCAATGCACGGGCCGGTTCTGGATGACGCTGCTGGGGATTATTGAACGGCGACGCCGCCACCCATCTGATTCATCACAAACGTGATGAACTGCTCAACCGTCATCTTCTGGCCGTTGAAATCAACCTGATCGTTGGCATAGCGCAGTTTGCTCACCACGTCATTGCCCTCCAGAGTCGCCAATTGTGTCCCCACCGCCATTGCACTGAACATGTCGCTGGTGGCGGTGGCCTGATCGGCGATCAACTTGGCGTCGGTCTGGCCTTCCATTTGCGCCTGCACGGTTGCCAGATCCGCCAGCATCGGCTTGGACACCTTCACATTGAGTTCCAACAGAGCAAGCAACTGCCGACCCAGCTCATCAGGTGGCAGGTCCATGGACTGAGGCTTGGCCAGGTTAATGATCAGGCTCGCGCTGCTTTCGCCGTTAGGAGTGCTGAAGGACAGCTTTTCCACCGCCACTTGCGGGCTGCCGGCCAGGATCTTTTCCAGATCAGCCTTGACCTGCTTCTCTTCGGCTTCGGTCAGGTTCAGCTCAGGAGTTGGCTCACCGGCTTCAGCGGCCTCGGCGGCGGCTTTCTCATAAGACGGTAGCTTGGCCTGATAGAGCTGCATCAGCGACATCGTAGCGGGGACATCCAGGTTCTTCAGGCTCAGCGCCATTTGTGCGGAGCCGATAGCCTTATCGTTGAACGACAATTCGCCGATCTTGTAATCGGCACGCCCCGAAGCACTGGCACCGCTCTCGGTACTGTTGTTCCTCATTTCCAGATTCTTCAGGCCCACCACTGACTTCTCTGCACCGAAGCTAGCTTTGGTGTTACTGAGGATCAGGGCGTTTTCACCCAGGTAATACCCATACGAACTCTTGCTCAAGTTGCTGGCGAGCGTGAGACCGCTGACTTCGACTTGTACCGGGCTCTGATCCTCCTCCGAGACGGTGGTCAGTTTGAGGCTGTCCATATAACCGTCGAGCTTGATCTTCTGGGCCTGGGCGCTGGCAGCCAGGTCGATTTTCAGGCCGGAAAAGATAAGCTGGGATTGTTCATCCAGCTTGGTGTCCAGAGGCAGGAACTCCAAGGTACCGTTGACTGACTGATCGTAACCGAGGTTAAACACGCCCTTGACCGGCGATTTGTCCTTGGCGGCGGCAAACCATTTTTCAGTCAACGGGTTGCGCTCGATCTCGGTGTGGCTTGTGGCCATGACCGGTAGCCATTTGAGTGTCATCAGACGCGAAAATGGCAGCGGACCATGTTCGATATTGTCTACCAACTGCAGTTCAACCGCTTCGCCGCCAAACATTTCGCCTTCACCCTTGAGGCGATAACGAGCGGTGCTGCTGAAGATCCCCCGCTCCAGCGAAACCAGCTCGATGGAAGACGAGCTGTTGGAACCGGTCAAGGCGATCGTCATCTGCTTGTTGCTGTCGGCAATTGCGTTCTGCAGTACACCTTCGAGCTTGGTGCCGGTGTACCAGGCGCCGCCCGCACTGATCGCACCGACAACCACGACGATTCCCAAGAGTACGCTTGCTGATTTATTCATGAGTGACCCGATCGATATCCATGGTTTAAAAAGTCGTCGTCTTCCCTGGCCCGCGAAGGGGGTGGCTCGACGCCGTGAAGTGCGGGGAGATTACCATCAGGCCCCGGTAGAGGCCCAATGTTTAAAGGGGGAAAAGCGAATTCTTGAGAGGCGGTCTACGAATATTGGACTTCGATCTCATCCAGTTGATGGTCGAAGGTCCTGAGGCGTGCCGTCCAGGTGTACACCAACACCTCAAAATCACGATTGATCACCGCTGCGCCCGATGATTCTGTGCGGGGGTCGCAGAAGTCCAGCTGATAGCGTTCACGGGCCATGGCATTGGCGACATCGCACAGTTCACGAGCATTGTTCAACCAGTGCCAGTCCTCCTGTGCAACTTGCTTGTCCAAAGCGGCGCATTGGATCTTCAGGGCCTCAAGACTTTTTTCCAGCGGGGTGCCAGTCAGCTCTCCCATGACTTCCTGGAAGGTACGACCAGGCTGCCAGTAGCTGCCCCAGAAGTAACGGTCAAACACCGTCTCGACCCGACGTAGCGCAACCTTGGTGTCCCAGATCAACAGCAGAGTCTTGCCTTGTCCCAGGTGTTTTCTCTTGATGCGTTGGCCCTGTAGCGATGCCCAGGCCACGACAGCAATGGAGATCACACCGATCAGAGCGGCTGCACTGTCGAGAAATATCAGCGCTTTTTCGATCTGGTGAGTCAGCATGACGCCATAGAAATACGTCGCTGAAAGCAGCACCAATGCTGCGATGGCACACCAGAAACCAGGAGCATAAGGGTTTTTCATTATTGGAATCCCCATGACCAGTGACGCATTGACCTCGCTGGCTCCGTTTCTGGCAGAGCCTTCGACATTCAAAGCATAGCAATGGCCACGGGGTTTGCCGGTGGCGGTCGCACATTCAGGTGATCATCCGATTACCGGCCCTGAAACGACAAAACCCCTGTCTGCGTCAGCAGACAGGGGTTTTG
>NZ_JAIWKS010000016.1 GCF_021271205.1 Pseudomonas uvaldensis | reverse complement strand
CAGCTCCCACAGAAACCCGCTCCCACATTGGTTTTGGGTGGCCTCAGAATTTGCATTAGCCACCGCTCCACAGTTGTATTGTGTGTCCTCTTCCCATTTCGCAGCAGGAGAATCCCGTTGTCCTCTCCCATCCCGGTCACTATCCTCAGCGGCTTCCTGGGCGCCGGCAAGACCACGCTGTTGCGTCATCTGCTCAAGGCCGAGCATGGCCTGAAAATCGCGGTGATCGAAAACGAATTCAGCGATGCAGGCATCGACACCCAATTGTTGGGCGACGAGCCGGTGCAAGTCATGACCTTGGCCAACGGCTGCGTGTGCTGCACCATCCACACCGACCTGACCAAGGCTCTTTACCTGTTGCTCGAGCGGCTGGACAGCGGTGAGATCGCTTTTGACCGTCTGGTAATCGAATGCACCGGCCTGGCCGACCCGGCCCCGGTGGCCCAAACGTTTTTCATCGATGAAGAACTGCGCGAGCGCTACATCCTCGACGGCATCCTGACTCTGGTGGACGCTGCCCATGCCGAGCTCCACCTGACCCAGGCCATCGCCCAGGCCCAGGTCGGCTTTGCCGACCGCCTGCTCCTGAGCAAGACCGACCTGGTGGACGCTGCCCATGTCGAGGCGCTGGGCGAGCGCCTGACCCGCATCAACCGACGAGCGCCCGTCCGGGTCGTGGAGCACGGCAAGATCGACCTGGCAGAACTGCTCGATATCCGAGGCTTCAACCTGAATGCAGACCTGGGTGCCGGATTCAGCCTGCGGCCGGTCATCAAGTCGACCCCAGGCGATCGCATCAGCAGCCTGGTGCTGCGCACCGACAAACCCTTGGACATCGACCGGCTCAGCGACTTCATGAACCAATTGCTGGAAGAACATGGCAAGCAGTTGTTGCGCTACAAGGGGGTGCTGAACATTGCCGGCGAGCCCCGGCGATTGGTCTTCCAGGGCGTGCTCAAGTTGTACGGCTTCGATTGGGACACTGAGTGGGCTCCCGACGAAGCCCGGGAAAGCGTGATCGTGTTCATCGCCGACGAACTGCCGGAGGAGAAGATCCGTGCCGGTTTCGAGGCCGCGCTACTGTGATTCAGCCGCGCCTGCGGCCATCAAGAGTTTTTGTTCGAGAGGGTCCAGATGCTCATCCATCAGTCGCACCGCTTCATCGACCTTGCCGCTTTCCACGGCGTCTGGATCAGGCGTGCCTTGCCTCAAAAATGCTCAGGATGAAAGTTATCCGAGACTTTTGTTCCGTCTCGGCGAGATAAAGATAAGGTGAACCTCGAACTTTTAATCCACCGATATATTTATTATTGGCAGTCATGAGCGAAACAGGCGTATGTCGTGCCTTGATATCGGCCCGAGTAATTACATTGTCCTGATGATCGATCAAAGTGACTGCCGTGGGGTTGTCGATGTGCGAATCGGTGACACCCAATACTTCCAACCAACGTTTTCCAATCAACTTGTTGTAATGCTCGCCCGGGTTTTTGATGAATAACCTGTAGCCTTCTTGCGTGGCGTGAAAATCGAGCCTCAGCGGCTGTGCGGCGGCACCTTGGTCATGGGGGCGCATCCCCAGCAGGTGCGAGTGGTCAAGAGTCTGCGGCCTGCCGGTAAAGAAACCGCCGCTGAATGAACTGACGGTGGCCAGTGCCGGTTTGCCATGCAGCATTTCCAGCAGATTGACGTGTGTGTCGGGCAGGCTGAGTGTTGCCTCGAAAGAGTGTGTACGGTCCATGTAGTATTCGAATCCTTTACTGAGTTTCATAAGTTGCGCTGTTAAACGGAACCGATGGTAATGGAATTCTCAACAGGTGACGCCGCGTGTGTATTGCAAGGCATTAAGTGACACGGCGTTGAAGTTAAAAGTGGACTTCGAATGGGCTGGCACGGCTCTTGTTGAATACATGAAAAAAGGCCCGCATCTTCCGATGCGGGCCTTTTTTCATTTGCGGTTGGCTGGGCTGATTAAGCGCCGTACACCGGCAGTTTCTTGCAAATGGCCTTGACCTTCTCACGAACGGCATCGATGACCGCTTCGTTGTTCAGGTCGGCCAGGATGTCGCAGATCCAGCCGGCCAGTTCCTTGCACTCGGCTTCCTTGAAACCGCGAGTGGTCACGGCCGGGGTGCCGAAGCGCAGGCCCGAGGTGACGAACGGAGAGCGTGGATCGTTTGGCACCGAGTTCTTGTTCACGGTGATGAATGCCTTGCCCAGCGCGGCGTCGGCGTCTTTGCCGGAGATGTCCTGCTTGATCAGCGACAGCAGGAACAGGTGGTTCTCGGTACCGCCGGACACCACGTCGAAGCCGCGCTCGATGAACACGCCAGCCATGGCCTTGGCGTTCTTCACGACCTGCTGCTGGTAAGCCTTGAACTCAGGCTGCAGTGCTTCCTTGAAGCAGATCGCCTTGGCGGCGATGACATGCTCCAGCGGGCCGCCCTGGGCGCCCGGGAATACGGCGGAGTTGAGTTTTTTCTCGATGTCGGCATTGGCACGAGCCAGGATCAGGCCGCCACGTGGACCGCGCAGGGTCTTGTGAGTGGTGGTGGTGACCACGTCGGCGAATGGCACCGGGTTCGGGTAGACGCCAGCGGCGACCAGGCCAGCCACGTGGGCCATATCCACGAACAGGTAGGCACCGACCTTGTCGGCGATTTCGCGGAAACGGGCGAAATCCAGCACTTGAGAGTAGGCGGAGAAACCGGCCACGATCATCTTCGGCTTGTGTTCCAGGGCCAGGCGCTCGACTTCGTCGTAGTCGATCAGACCATTGCCGTCGATGCCGTACTGGATGGCGTTGTACAGTTTGCCGGAGGACGAAACGCTGGCGCCGTGGGTCAGGTGACCGCCGTGGGCCAGGCTCATGCCCAGGATGGTGTCACCGGCCGACAGCAGGGCCAGGTAGACGGCTGCGTTGGCCTGGGAACCGGCGTGGGGCTGGACGTTGGCGTAGTCGGCGCCGAACAGTTGCTTGGCGCGGTCGATGGCCAGTTGCTCGACCACGTCGACGTATTCGCAACCACCGTAGTAGCGCTTGCCCGGGTAGCCTTCGGCGTACTTGTTGGTCAGAACCGAGCCTTGAGCTTCCATCACCGCAGGGCTGGTGTAGTTTTCCGAAGCGATCAGCTCAATATGCTCTTCCTGGCGCTGAGCTTCTTGCTCCATGGCGGCAAAGAGATCGGCGTCGTACTTGGCAATAGTCAAATCACGGCTGAACATGGCGGTCCTCAAGGATCGGGGGCAGAAAAGGGGGGCATTCTAACCCAACCGCTTTTGGAAGGCATATGAAAGGACGTCATGTCGCGGACGAATGGGTTTCACGCCGCCTTCGGTGTTGTCTGGACAGCCTCTTCGCGAGCAAGCCCGCTCCCACAGGGTACGATCTCAATGTGAGAGCGGGCTTGCTCGCGAAGAAGCCGGTGCCGGAGCCACAAGGACTCAGTCGAGCATGAACAACGCATCATTGCTGAACTGCGCTTCGAACCGGGTGGCCGGCATCGGGCGGCCGAACAGGTAACCCTGGACTTCGTCGCAGCCATGCTCGCGCAGGAAGTCGAGTTGTTCGTGGGTCTCGACGCCTTCGGCGATCACCGCCAGGTTGAGGCTGTGGGCCATGGCGATGATCGCCCGGGCGATCTGGGCGTCCTGTTCGCCGGAGGGCAGGCCATCGACGAAGGTGCGGTCGATCTTCAACACGTCGATGGGGAATTGCTTGAGGTAGTTGAGGGACGAATAGCCGGTGCCAAAGTCATCCACGGCGATGCTCAAGCCCAGGTTCTTCAGCCCGGCCAGGATCTGCATCGCCTCGCTGACTTCGCGCATCAGGATACTCTCCGTCAGTTCCAGCTCCAGGCAGGCCGGCGGCAGGCCGGTGCTGCGCAGGATGTTGGCGATGCGTGTGCCGAGCTGGCCGTCGGAGAACTGCCGGGCCGAAATATTGACCGAAACCTTCGGCACCCGGACCCTGGCCTGGTGCCAGGTCTTGAGCTGACGGCAGGCCTCGCTGATCACCCAGTCGCCGACATCCACCACCAGCCCGAGCTCTTCGAGCACCGGGATGAAGTCCCCGGGCGGCACCAATCCACGCCGTGGATGGCGCCAGCGCAGCAGGGCTTCGGCGCCGGTCAAACGTTTGCCATCGCCGCTGAACTGCGGTTGGTAATACAACACGAATTCGTTCTGCTCCAGGGCATGGCGCAAATCGCTTTCCAGTTCCAGGCGCTCCAGGGCGCTGGCGTTCATGTCGGCCTGGTAGAACTGGAAGTTGTTCTTGCCGCGCTCCTTGGCGTGGTACATGGCGGTGTCGGCGTTTTTCATCAGTTGGCTCAGTTCGTTGCCGTCCTGGGGACTCAAGGCAATACCGATACTGGCGGTGACGAAGAATTCCCGACCTTCGAGCACGAAGGGGCGGATCAGGCTGGCGAGAATCTGCTCGGCAACGTTGATCGCCCGGTTCAGCGCCATTTCCCGGCTGGCGCGTGGTTGCAACAGCAGCGTGAACTCGTCGCCCCCCATGCGCGCCACGGTGTCGTCGTCGGCGACGCAGCCGAGCAGCCGGGTGGCCATTTCCTTGAGCATCCGGTCGCCGGCGGCATGGCCCAGAGAGTCGTTGATCGGCTTGAAACGGTCCAGGTCGAGGAACATCAGCACCACCCAGGTCTTCTGCCGCTCGGCCGATTGCAGCGCGGTGTGAAGGCGATCCTGGAACAACGTGCGGTTGGGCAAATGGGTGAGGGCGTCGTAATAGGCCAGGCGATGGATGCGCTGTTCACTGGCCTTGCGTTCGCTGATGTCGCTGAAGAAACAGACGTAGCTGGCCAGGTCGCCTTCGTCGTCCAGCACCGCCGTGATGCCGACCCAGGCCGGGTAATGTTCGCCGTTGCGGCGCTTGAGCCAGACTTCGCCTTCCCAGGTGCTGTGCTGCTCCAACTGCTTGAGCACATAACGCAGGTGGGCTTCCTGCTGATCGTCCACGGTCAGCATGTTGGGCAACTGGTCCAGCACCTGGGACACCGCATAGCCGCTCACCCGGCTGAAGGCGTCATTGGCCTGGACAATGTAGCCGGCCGGGTCGGTGATCAGGATCGCCGAGGTCGAATGCTCGAATACGGTGGCGGCCATGCGCAGGTCTTTTTCAGCGCGCCGCTGCTGGCTGATATCGCGGCCGACGCCGAGTACCCCTTCGAATGTACCGAGATCGTCCCAGACCAGCACCAGGCGCAGCTCGATTGGAATCTTGCGCCCGTCGGCCCGCAGGCAGTCGAACAGGAACAACTGAGTCTGCATCTGGTTGCGCAATTCGGCCAGTTGCTCGGGTTTGTCGAGGGCCTTGCTGACCCGGTCCATCAAGGTATAGATGCCGGTCAGCTGTTGCGGATTGGCGATGGTCGATTGCCAGCCGTTCTGGAAAATCCAGTCGGCGCTGTAGCCCAGTACTGCCTGGACCGACGGGCTGACGTAGTTGAGCGAAAGTTTGTTATCGGTGGAAAAGATCACGTCGCTGATGCTTTCGGCGAGCATCCGGTAGCGTTGTTCGCTGTCGCGCAGTGACTCGCTGGCCTCGATCTGTTCGGTGACGTCCTTGGCCACGCCGATGATCCGGGTCACCTGGTTGTGCCGGTCCCGGGCCAGGGCTTGTTCGCGGATGTCGAAGCGACGCCATTTGCCGTTGCGATGGCGAAAGCGCAGTTGGCATTGCAACAGTTGCGTGTAGCCGCCGCGTCGCTGCTCCTGGCGCAGGTTGTGATAATGGTCGGCATCGTCGCTGTGCAACAGGATTTCCCAGAAGTACTCACCCATCTGGTGCAGTTCGGTGCGGTCGTACCCCAACGTCTGCCCCAGGTGATGGTTGCTGAAGATCATCCGCTGGCTGATCACGTCCTGCACATAGAGGTGATCCGGCACGGTGCGCACTACATCGGACCAGAAACCTTCGCGTTCGAGCAGCGACAACTCGATCAGCTTGCGACTGGTGATGTCGTTGATGCTCAGGATGACGGCGTTATAGTCCTGCTGCCTTTCCGGCAGGCGCAGTACCAGCCACAGGTGTTGATCGCGCCCGTGGGCGTCCTGGAGCTTGATTTCCAGCTCCAGTTGCTTGTGCGGGTCGAGCAATGCTTCGAGCAGTTTCGAGCCGACGGGGCTGCTGTCTTGCGGCCGATTGCCTACCAGCAGCCGCCAGGCTTGTTCGCAGGAGTCGACGTTGAGCAGTTGCAACGCCATCTGATTGACTTCAGTGATGCGTACTTCCTGTTGCAACTGCTCGAGCTGATGCGGGGCTTTCATCCAGGCTCGCAATTGATCGCCATTGTGCAGGCCGGCCCTGGCAAAGAATGACTTGAGCCCCGACAGGTCAAGGACGCACAAGGCAACGCCGGTGCCTTCGAAAATGTCCTGATAGCGACGACGACCTTCGTGCAGTTGCCGTTGACGACGGCGCATGTTCAGCAGCGCAATCACCGGCAGCATCGAAAATGCCAGCCCCAACAGGCATTTGCCGATGAAGGCCGGCAGTAGCTGTTCGAGCACCTGGCGCTGATTGAAGAGACCGCGCAATTGCCAGTCGCTGCTGCTCAGCGGTACGGTCAACACCGTATTATCCAGGTCATCAGGCGATACCCGGACGGGATTGGTCGCGGGTGGGCTCTCGTCGCGGCTGACGATTTGCTGGTTCAGGCGATTCTCTACCAGCCATTGCGGGCGCAGGCCCGTATCGGCCTGCTTGGTCAACGTCGAGAAAAAGCTTGGCGTGAGGCGCAGGGCCCAGTAGCCGCGGGTGCTGCCGGAGGCCTGGTGCAACAGCAGATGCACCACGGAACCATCGTCGGCATTGCTGAAATAGTGCGCCTGGGCGCGACTGCGGCGTACCAGTTCGGCCAGGTAGTCGGCATCGTGACTGTCGGCGTCGGTGTCGCTGAGCACCCGACCGGAGGGGCTCAACAATACCAGGCTGCGCAGTTCGGGCAGTGATTGCCGGAGTTTGCGCAACAGGGCTTGCTGTTCGTCGGCCGTTTGCGGTTGTTCGACGATCGGTAACAGATTGAGGGCGATCTGCGCATTCAGCGCCATGTTCAGGCTGACCTGCGCGGCCAGGTCGGCGGTGTAGTCGATGGTGTATTGGCGCTGTTGCTGCTGGGTGACACGCAACTGGTCGAGCAGTTGCCAGAAGAGCAATCCGAGCAGCAACAGTACCAACGTGGCCAGCGCGCCCTTCAATGTCCCGCGCAGGGGCGAGCCAGGCACAGCATCCGGTGCGCGAGGGGACAGGGTCGGCGTGACATTGGACAAGCTGTAATCCTGCAGTTTGCTGGACTGGCGCGACGTGCACTATAAGCTGGACGCCCGAAGGGCGGCTAGCATGCCTTGAGTTGTGGCAAAGTGCCAGTCCCTGGCGGCTGGACCTTGACGGACGGTTGAGGTAGCTTTGCCGGTCAAACAAGAGCGTTCCAGCTCCAGATTCCCAGGCTTTATCCGCCCGCAGGCATTGATGACCGTCAACTGCCGGCGCCGCGCATGGCCCGGCTCGTTCTTTTCACCTGTCACAGACGCTAGGTTCACCATGGCTCAATACGTCTTCACCATGCATCGGCTGAGCAAAGTTGTTCCGCCGAAGCGGGAAATCCTGAAAAACATTTCATTGTCATTTTTCCCCGGCGCCAAGATCGGCGTGCTGGGTCTCAACGGTTCGGGTAAGTCCACGCTGCTGAAAATCATGGCCGGCGTCGATAAGGAGTTCGACGGCGAAGCCCGTCCGATGCCGGACCTGAACATCGGCTACCTGCCCCAGGAACCGCAACTGGATCCGACCAAGACCGTCCGTGAAGTGGTCGAGGAAGCCGTCAGCGCGATCAAGGACGCCCAGGCCCGCCTGGACGAGGTTTACGCTGCCTACGCCGATCCGGATGCCGATTTCGACAAATTGGCCGCCGAGCAGGCCAAGCTCGAGGCGATCCTGCAGGCCAGCGACGGCCACAACCTGGAGCGCCAACTGGAAGTCGCCGCCGATGCGCTGCGCCTGCCGGCCTGGGAAGCGAAGGTCGAACACCTTTCCGGTGGTGAAAAACGCCGTGTGGCCCTGTGCCGCTTGCTGCTGTCCGCCCCGGACATGCTGCTGCTCGACGAACCGACCAACCACCTGGACGCCGATTCCGTCGCCTGGCTCGAACACTTCCTGCACGATTTCCCGGGCACCGTCGTGGCGATTACCCACGACCGTTACTTCCTGGACAACGTCGCCGGCTGGATCCTGGAACTCGACCGCGGCGCGGGCATTCCTTACGAGGGCAACTATTCGGGCTGGCTGGAAGCCAAATCCGAGCGTCTGGCCCAGGAATCCAAGCAGCAGTCGGCCCATGAAAAAGCCATGAAGGAAGAACTGGAGTGGGTGCGCAAAGGCGCCAAGGCCCGCCAGTCCAAATCCAAGGCTCGTCTGCAACGCTTCGAGGAAATGCAGTCCCAGGAATTCCAGAAGCGCAGCGAAACCAACGAGATCTACATCCCGGCCGGTCCGCGCCTGGGCGACAAGGTCATCGAATTCAAGAACGTCACCAAGGGCTACGGCGACCGCGTGTTGATCGACAACCTGTCGTTCTCCATGCCCAAGGGCGCCATCGTCGGTGTCATCGGTGGTAACGGTGCGGGTAAATCCACGCTGTTCCGCATGCTGATGGGCAAGGAGACGCCAGATTCGGGCACCATCGAAATCGGTGAAACTGTGCAACTGGCCTGCGTCGACCAGAGCCGCGAAGACCTGGACGGCAGCAAGACCGTATTCCAGCAGATCTCCGACGGTTCCGACCAGATCCGCATCGGCAACTATGAAATCCCGTCGCGCACCTACGTGGGCCGCTTCAACTTCAAGGGCGGCGACCAGCAGAAGTTCGTCAAGGACCTGTCCGGCGGTGAACGCGGCCGCCTGCACCTGGCGTTGACGTTGAAGGAGGGTGGCAACGTCCTGCTGCTCGACGAACCGTCCAACGACCTCGACGTTGAAACCTTGCGCTCCCTGGAAGAAGCCTTGCTGGACTTCCCTGGCGCCGCCATTGTGATCTCCCACGACCGGTGGTTCCTCGACCGCGTGGCGACCCACATACTGGCGTACGAAGATGACTCCCAGGCGGTGTTCTTCGAAGGCAACTACACCGAGTACGAAGCCGACCGCAAGAAACGCCTCGGCGAAGCGGCTGCCCAGCCTCATCGCGTACGGCACAAGAAACTGGCCTGATCAGCGACAAAGCCTGCATGTGGGAGCGGGCTTGCTCGCGAAGAGGGCGTGTCAGTCAATAATATGTGACTGATACACCGCTTTCGCGAGCAAGCCCGCTCCCACAATGGATTCCCGGTACGCGAACATGGCGGGTTGGCTCGGGTCCTGTGGGAGCGAGCCTGCTCGCGATGAGGCCGCCCGGATTACCCAGGCTCTATCGCCACCACCTCGATCGCCAGGTCCCCCACCGGCCGCTTCCAGACCACCTCATCCCCAACCCTGGCCCCCAACAACGCCCGCCCCAGCGGCGAGCCCCAATTGATCAACCCGCTGGCCGCTTCGGCCTGGTCCTCGCCCACCAATTGCACTCGCTGCTCATGGTCATGCTCATCGACAAACGTCACCCAGTGTCCGATCCGCACTTGATCGACTGAAGTGGCCGTTACGACCTGCGCGCTTTTCAAGCGCTGGTTGAAATATCGCAGATCGCGCTCGATGTCGGCGATGCGTTGTTTGTCCGTCTGGTCTTTCCTGGCGGCCTGCTGGCTGCGCTGTGCCTGCAACTCGGCGACCCGGACCTGCAACTGGGTGAGTCCGGCGGGTGTGACGTAGTTGATCTGCGCGCTGACCTGGCGTTCGACCGGCTGATCGGCCTGGGCGGCGGCGCTGTCTTCGTTGACGAAGGCGCGACTCATGGTGTTCTCCTCTATTGGAGTTTGGTCCATGGTCGCAGGCTTTTGGTTTCGACGGATGTCTGTACGCGACTCACTGCGAACGATAAGCCCGGGCGGCACGGTCCTTCTCCTAGTGCCAGGCCACTGCTGCAACCGTTGTCATAGCCATCTGCGAAGGCGGGTGGATAACCCCCGGTGAGGATGGGCTTCGTCTGATCAATAGTGATACCACTTCACCTCAAGCATCACCTCGTTTTCCGGCGTGGCCAGGTGACTGAATTCCCGCTGGGCACTCAGGCGCAGGCCGAGGTTGCGGGACAGTTCCCATTGCTGGTTCAGGCTCAGGCTACGGCGTACTTCACCATTGACGAAATAATCGCCCTTGGCTTCCAGGCTGAGGTTGCCAAGTGGGTTTTTCCACAACAGGCCGGTGTTGAAGCCGGCGGCCGGGGCGATGAACTGGGCGAAGTCATTGTTGTGTTCGACCCGCACCGTGCCGAGGGCGAACCCCAATGTGTCGTCCCCCAATGACCAGGTACCGCCGGCACCGCCGTTGACATGGCTGACCAGGGTGTCATCGTCGTGCTTGCCCGGCACCCGCTCCAGGCCGCCCGTGACTTGCCACGACAGCGGCTGCAGCAGTTCGTTGCGCGGGGTCAGGGAGCGAATGGTCGCCAGGTCCAGTTGTTGCACTTGCCAGTCGTTGCCTTCGTACTGGCGCAGTTTCAATTGCAGGATTTCGATCTGCGCCCCCAACGGGAAACTCTCGGTGTTGTCGTTGAGGTCGTGATAAGCCATGCGCAGGCCATATTCGCCGAAGGCCCGGTGGCCTCGCGTGCCGAGGCCGGCTTGCCAGGTGCGCGACTCGTGGCCGTCCTCGGGCAGGCCCGGTTGCGGAATGTCGAGTTCCGGCGCGGGGTTCTGGTTGATCGCCCGCAGCAGCTCGAAACTGCGCTGGGCACGCTGCGGATCGCGCTCCTGGCCATTGGCCCGATAGCGCTCAAGGCGGTAGGCCGCGTCGATGACCAGCGCCTGGCGTTCCCGGGGCAGAGCCTTGAACTCGGGCGCTTGCAGATTTTGCTGGTCAGCGCTGACTTTCAGGACCCATTGCTGTTCGTCATCGCTCAGCGGCTCGGCGCGGCTGAGCAGTTCTCGTTCACGGGACGGCCGATACTGGATGCTTTCCACCAACCCGGCTTCCTTTACGGCCTTCACGGTGTCGGTGGGGATCGCCGTCAGCGGGAATTGTTCGGTCAGGCGCAGACTGGGACGGGCAACTTGCAACAGTTCGAGCAGGCGATAGGAGCAGTTTTCATCGAAGAAGAAATAGTCGAACTGGATCTGCTTGAGCTCCCACACATGCTCGACCATGCGCTCGGTTTCCGCCTGGCTCAGGTTAAGACGGTATTCCCACAGGTCGCGGTTCTCCAGGCTACGGTACTCGGAGAGTTTTTCCTGATAGGGCACCAGGGCGAACAGGCCGGGATAGCCGCCCATCAGGCCTTTCCAGGCGTAGAGGAGGCTGTTGTCCGAGCCTTCGATATAGGCGCCGAAATTGATCGCATAGCTGAGCAGGGCGGTCTTGTCGCTTTGCACGTCGGCCTGGTCGATGCGTAGCAAGGTGTGGCCGAACATCGAGGACGGACTGTTGAGGTAGGCAGCCGGAAAGATCATCACAGCGCTGTGGGGCGAAACGTCCTTGAACCATTGGGTGAATTCACTGCAATCGACTGCCGGCAGGTCCGTCAGGTTGAGCTGCGCTTTCAGCCAGCGTGTGCGCGCCGGATACACGCACTGGGCATGTCGCTGGCCGGTGTTGGTCGGACCGTACAGGGCCTGCAGCGTGGCACTCAATTCATGGTCGGGACGTTCGTTGCCATCGGGTGCGAGGAAGAATTTCCTGTCGCTGATATAGCTGCGCCAGCCACCCAGCTTCGCGGCTTCGTAGTGACCCAGGGAAATCCAGAAGCGGTCATTGGCCAGTTGCTGCAAACGTTGAGTGTCGACATGAGGCGCGGCGGACAGCGGGGCGCACACACAGAGCGCCAGCCAGGCAAGGCGTTTGAGCATAGTCGGCTACTTGGAAAGTCGAAATAAAGACCAAAAGGGCCCAAAAAAGAAAACCCGCTCCCCGAAAGGAGCGAGTGGGGTCGAGCTTAAGCTTGAGTTGCGTACTTGGCCAGACGAGGGTCGTTTTTCAGCACGGCCAGGGTATTGGTATGCACGTCTTCCGCGGTCACGTCAGCCTTGTTGAAGATTTGCTGGAAGTGCTCGTGGGTGACGGCGGAGAAATGCGCACGGTCTTCCGGTGCCACGCCCAACACCACGGCGTAGGTGGTCAGCGCTTCGCCCTGCCCCTTGGCCATGTCTTCGGACAGTTCGTTCATCATGCCATTCATGGCCAGCCAGGACTTGCCTCCGTAGGTCAGTGCGGCGTTGGTGGAGCAGCCGTTGGTACCGGATGTCATGCCGAAGGTGGCGTTGCCGGAGGTGCCGTTGGTGGTGGATGCCAGGAAGTGAGCCGGAGTGCCACGCTGACCTTCGAACAGCATGTTGCCCCAGCCGCAATCCGGGCCGCCCGGCGCCTGAGCCATGGCGTTGAGGGATACAGCGGTGAAGAGAGTACCGAGAAGAATCCGTTTCATAGCTATGTTCTCTTTTATGTGCATACCAATGGACAGGTCTGGCCCGTGGCGGTTGAGCCGTGTGCCAGTGGGCCGGTTATTGTTCCAGCCGCGCAGTTTGGAGTTTAGGCACGATCCGCGGGTTCCGTGACATTTTGCAAAAACTATCTTCCCAGTCATGAATTTACCGGCGCCGACCCAGGGGGAGCCTCTTGACTATGCTTTGACCTGAGGCGCTCCTTGCCAGTGCGGTACGCGCAGCGCCAGAATGCCGTTATCTGCCCCGCCTGATGTAAGGAAGCCCGATGCCTGATCCTGTTGCTGCCAGCTTGCGTCTAGCGCCCGAAGCGCTGACCCGTCCGTTTTCCGCTGAACAGTTCAGCTTCTCTACCACCAATGATCTGGAGCCCTTCCGCGGTGTGCTTGGCCAGGAGCGTGCGGTCGAAGCATTGCAGTTCGGCGTGGCTATGCCGCGCCCCGGTTACAACGTATTTGTCATGGGTGAACCCGGCACCGGCCGGTTTTCGTTCGTCAAGCGCTATCTCAAGGCCGAAGGCAAGCGCATGCAGACCCCGGCCGATTGGGTCTATGTCAATAATTTCGACGAACCCCGCGAGCCTCGGGCCCTGGAGCTGCCTTCCGGCACTGCCGGCGCTTTCATCGCCGACATCAACGGCCTGATCGACAACCTGCTGGCGACTTTTCCGGCGGTGTTCGAGCATCCGTCCTACCAGCAGAAAAAAAGTGCGATCGACCGTGCCTTCAACCAGCGCTACGACCGCGCCCTCGACGTGATCGAGCGCCTGGCATTGGAGAAGGATGTCGCGTTGTACCGCGACAGCAGCAATATCGCCTTTACCCCAATGAGCGAAGGCAAGGCCCTGGATGAGGCGGAGTTCGCCCAACTGCCGGAGGCTGATCGCGAACGTTTCCATGACGACATCTCCGGTCTGGAAGAGCGCCTGAACGAAGAGCTCGCCAGCCTGCCGCAGTGGAAACGCGAGTCCAACAACCAACTGCGCCAGCTCAACGAAGAAACCATCACCCTGGCCCTGCAGCCGTTGCTGGCGCCACTGTCTGAAAAATATGCGGAGAACGCGGCGGTCTGCGGTTATCTGCAGGCGATGCAGGTCAATTTGCTCAGGACGGTGGTCGAGCAACTGGTGGACGACAGTAAGAGCGATGCCGTCGCCCGCAAGCTGCTGGAGGAGCAATACGCGCCAAGCCTGGTGGTCGGGCATCCAGCCAGTGGCGGGGCTCCGGTGGTGTTCGAGCCGCACCCTACCTATGACAATCTGTTCGGGCGCATCGAATACAGCACGGACCAGGGCGCGCTCTACACCACCTACCGGCAGTTGCGTCCCGGCGCCTTGCACCGGGCCAATGGCGGCTTCCTGATTCTGGAAGCGGAAAAGATGCTGGGCGAGCCGTTCGTGTGGGATGCGCTCAAGCGCGCCCTGCAATCGCGCAAGTTGAAAATGGAGTCGCCCCTGGGTGAGCTGGGACGACTGGCGACGGTGACCCTGACGCCGCAGCACATTCCACTGCAGGTCAAAGTGGTGATCATCGGCGCTCGCCAGCTCTACTACGCCCTGCAAGACCTGGATTCGGATTTCCAGGAAATGTTTCGCGTGCTGGTGGACTTCGACGAAGACATTCCCATGGGCGACGAAAGCCTGGAGCAGTTCGCCCAGTTGCTCAAGACCCGCACCTCGGAAGAGGGCATGGCGCCGCTGACCGCTGATGCAGTGGCGCGCCTGGCGACCTACAGTGCGCGCCTGGCCGAACACCAGGGACGCCTGTCGGCGCGCATCGGCGATCTGTTCCAGCTGGTCAGCGAGGCGGACTTCATCCGCCAGTTGGCTGGCGACGAGATGACCGACGCCGGCCATATCGAGCGTGCCCTCAAGGCTAAGGCCACCCGCACCGGGCGTGTCTCGGCGCGAATCCTCGACGACATGCTGGCGGGAATCATCCTGATCGACACCGATGGCGCCGCCGTGGGCAAATGCAACGGGCTGACGGTACTGGAAGTGGGGGATTCGGCGTTCGGTGTGCCGGCCCGGATTTCCGCGACGGTGTATCCGGGCGGCAGCGGTATCGTCGACATCGAGCGTGAGGTCAACCTCGGCCAGCCGATCCACTCCAAAGGCGTGATGATCCTCACGGGCTATCTGGGCAGCCGCTACGCCCAGGAATTCCCGCTGGCGATTTCGGCCAGCATTGCTTTGGAACAGTCCTACGGCTATGTCGATGGCGACAGCGCTTCGCTGGGCGAGGCTTGCACCCTGATCTCCGCCTTGTCGAAGACGCCGCTGAAACAGTGCTTCGCCATCACCGGTTCGATCAACCAGTTCGGTGAGGTGCAGGCCGTGGGTGGGGTCAACGAGAAGATCGAGGGCTTCTTCCGCCTCTGCGAGGCCCGCGGGCTGACCGGCGAGCAAGGGGCGATCATTCCCCAGGCCAACGTCGCCACCCTGATGCTCGATGAAAAAGTATTGGCCGCCGTGCGGGCAGGGCAGTTCCACGTTTACGCGGTGCGCCAGGCGGACGAGGCCCTGAGCCTGCTGGTAGGTGAGCCCGCCGGTGAGCCGGATGAAAACGGTGAATTCCCTGAAGGCAGTGTCAATGCCCGGGTCGTGGAGCGGTTGCGAGTGATTGCCGAAATGGTCAGCGAGGAGGACATCAAGGAGGCGGAAAAGGAACTGGCGCAGCAGGCCCTGGCAGAGGCCAAGCCGGCCTGACCCTGGATTTCATTGTGGGAGCGAGCAGGTTCGCTCCCACAATGGTTCTGTGATTGAATTCTGCTGCGATCAGGTGAAAAAAAGACGCCACTTTGGCGTCAATATCCACACTATGACCATTCGGCGCATTCTGGTCTCGGTGCGCTTGCGAGCGGAACTTTTCTTCTATTCTCAGTTCAAGGATAACGAGAGCCATCATCGGATCGAACCAGCCTTTGCAGGCTGAAATACCGTATCACTGAGGGGCGCCGCCATGTCGCGCAACCTTTGTCTCACCCGTCAATGCCTGGGACTGGTCACCCGTATCGAATGCGCTATCCGCCCGCTGGCGGGCGATAACGGCATGTGGACCTTGCTCTTCGCCGCCGGAATGGCCGGCGAACAACCTTCCGCCCTCAAGGCCCAAGGCCCTTTTCCCGGTCCGAACGCCGCTGAATCCATCCTTGACAGTATCGTGCAAAGCCTGACGTTGCACGGCTATAAGTTGGCCGATGACCCGCAGATCTGGTGCCTGCACATGCAAGCCCAATTGCGTGAGATCAACGGCGGGCGCAGTCGCAGCGGCGGCAGCTTTGAGTTCCGCCCGCCCCATTGATGATCCTCGACGGGGGCTGAGCATTGATTCGAAGGCGTGGCCAGGGAGGGGCGGGCGTTTGTGAGGGCCAGGGCGGCTGATATACTCGCCGCCATTTAAGCCCTGGTGTGAGATTCAATGGAACGCTTTATCGAAAATGCAATGTATGCCTCCCGTTGGTTGCTGGCGCCGATCTATTTCGGGTTGTCCCTGGGTTTGCTGGCCCTGGCGCTGAAATTCTTTCAGGAAGTCTTCCACGTCATCCCTAACGTGTTCTCCATGGCCGAGTCCGACCTGATCCTCGTGTTGCTGTCGTTGATCGACATGGCGCTGGTGGGCGGCCTGCTGGTGATGGTGATGATTTCCGGCTATGAGAACTTCGTCTCGCAGCTGGACATTGATTCCGATAAGGAAAAGCTCAACTGGCTTGGCACCATGGACTCTTCATCATTGAAGATGAAGGTCGCGGCCTCCATTGTGGCGATTTCCTCCATCCACCTGCTGCGCATCTTCATGGATGCTCAGAACATCGATGCCGAGCACTTGATGTGGTATGTGATCATCCACATGACCTTCGTGGTGTCGGCCTTCGCCATGGGCTACCTGGACAAGCTGACCAAGCACTGAGGTCCCCGCAGCGCCTGCCTCCTGGCCGCAGGCGGGCGTTGTCGTTTCCGGCGGAGCGCTTTGATGAACGAGCGCTCATCCGTCGCGGCATCTGTGCTAGTCTGCTCGCCCTTTTGGTTCCGGGCGCTCCGGGAGGCGGTGTGTCACGCACGGCCTTATCCCGAGCCGTCCCCTCAGCGGAGCAGTACCATGTCCGAAGTTAACCTGTCCACCGACGAAACCCGCGTCAGCTACGGCATTGGCCGTCAGTTGGGCGACCAGCTGCGTGACAACCCGCCACCGGGCGTCAGCCTGGATGCGATCCTGGCTGGCCTGACCGACGCTTTTGCCGGCAAGCCGAGCCGTGTGGGCCAGGAAGAAATGTCCGCCAGCTTCAAGGTCATCCGCGAAATCATGCAGGCCGAAGCAGCCGCCAAGGCTGAAGCCGCTGCTGGCGCCGGTCGTGCTTTCCTGGCTGAAAACGCCAAGCGCGAAGGCATCACCACCCTGGCTTCGGGCCTGCAATTCGAAGTGCTGACCCAGGGCGAAGGCGCCAAGCCGACCCGTGAAGACCAGGTGCGTACCCACTACCACGGCACGCTGATCGACGGCACCGTGTTCGACAGCTCCTACGATCGTGGCCAGCCAGCCGAATTCCCGGTTGGCGGCGTGATCCCGGGCTGGACCGAAGCGCTGCAACTGATGAACACCGGCAGCAAATGGCGCCTGTACGTGCCGAGCGAGCTGGCTTACGGCGCTCAAGGCGTTGGCAGCATCCCGCCGCACAGCGTACTGGTGTTCGACGTCGAGCTGCTGGACGTTCTGTAAGACTTGCCGATCCGGTAAACCTGTGGGAGCGGGCTTGCTCGCGAAAGCGGTGTGCTATTCAGCGAAGATGTTGAATGTGCCGACCCCTTCGCGAGCAAGCCCGCTCCCACATGACCTCTGCGTTCATCCGTGGAACCTGCCGCTGAAATCACTCGTCGGACGCAACGCCCGGGCATAGCAGAACAGGAACAGGTTGCGCACCAGTTCCTTGAGCACCGTCGGCTCGCTGGAATTGAGGCTGGTGAGGTCCAGATCTCCCTGGTCCTGCAGTTCGTTCAGGGCGTCTTCTTCTATCACCGCGCAGACTTCCCCGGTTTCCCGATGCAGAATCCTGAGATAGGGATGTGGGCGGTCCAGCCAGGCATCGATCAAATAAGTCATGGTGCTCATCTCCTTGATGGGTTCGATGAGAATAATTCTTATTCGCTAAATAGCAAGGCTCTATTTGTGTTCTGAAATTTTTTCGGACGATGGGTTGTGGCTGCTAAAACCGCAGGCATCGCTCGGGTGCGAGGAAACGCGGGCTGAAACGGGGGAGGGTGTGGCGCCATCCCACGCTGGGCGCGGGATGGAATCACAGATGAATCAGACTTTTCTGACGAACTCGGATTTGAGCTTCATCGGACCGATGCCATCGATCTTGCAGTCGATGTCGTGGTCGCCATCGCACAGGCGGATGTTCTTGACCTTGGTGCCCACCTTGACCACCAACGACGTGCCCTTGACCTTGAGGTCCTTGATCACGGTGATGGTGTCGCCGTCCTGCAGGACGTTGCCGACCGAATCCTTTTTCACCGTGTCCTCGGACGCCGCCTCAGCTTCACCGCTGGCGGACCATTCGTGGGCACACTCCGGGCAGACCAGCTGGGTGCCGTCTTCGTAGGTGTATTCGGAATTGCATTTCGGGCAGGGAGGCAACGTGCTCACTAAGGTTCCTTGAGTGTCAGGAGGGCAAAAGGGCGCACATTATATAAGGTTTTGCGAAGGGAAGGGCAGGCATGACTCTCTAAATGTGGGAGCGGGTCGCTCCCACAGAGTACTTTGTTGCAATCAGTGAGTGCGAGCCACCGCAAACTCGCTCAGCTCAACCAGTGCATCACGGTATTCGCTGGCCGGCAGGGCATCGAGGCATTTGATGGCGCGGGCAACATAGTCGCGAGCGAGTTTCGCGGTGTATTCCAGCGAGCCGGACGCTTCGACCGCTACGCGGATGCTTTCCAGGTCTTCGATCCCGCCTTTCTGGATGGCCTGGCGTACCAGCGCCGCCTGTTCCGGCGTGCCTTCGCGCATGGTGTAGATCAGCGGCAGGGTCGGCTTGCCTTCGGCCAGGTCGTCTCCGACGTTCTTGCCCAGGGTTTCGGCATCACCCTTGTAGTCCAGCAAGTCGTCCACCAGTTGGAAGGCCACGCCCAGGTGATCGCCAAAGGTGCGCAGCGCTTCGCTCTGTTCGGCGGTGGCGCCGGCCAGGGCAGCCGCGCTGTGGGTGGAGGCTTCGAAGAGCATCGCGGTCTTGCCGCGGATGACCTCCATGTACGTTTCTTCCGTGGTGCTGGCGTCGCGCACCTTGGACAACTGAAGGACTTCGCCCTCGGCAATGATGCGGGTCGCCTGGGACAGAATCTTCATGACCGGCATCGAGCCCAGCTCGACCATCATCTCGAACGAGCGCGAGTACAGGAAGTCGCCCACCAGGACGCTCGGCGCGTTGCCCCACATGGCATTGGCGGTCGAGCGGCCACGGCGCATGCCGGACATGTCGACCACGTCATCGTGCAGCAGGGTCGCGGTGTGCAGGAACTCGATGGTGGCGGCCAGCAGGCGCAGATCGTCGCCTTCGCGGCCCAGGGCCTTGCCGCACAAAAGCACCAATAAAGGACGCAGGCGCTTGCCGCCAGCCGAGGTGATATAGTCGCCGATCTTCGAGACCAGCGGCACTCGGGAAGTCAGCTGCTTCTTGATGATGCCGTCGACGGCACTAAAATCGTCCGCCACTGCGCGGTAGAAAGCTTGGGGTTGCATCAGCGACAGGCGCTCCAGAAGGGTTGCGCGGCATGCTAGGACCCATGTCCGGGGCTGTCAAGGCACGATGGACGGCTACTTGCAAGGCTCCGTTGGCTTGCGTACAATCGCGCACCCTGAACTTCCTGGGCAGCACCTGCCTTACGCAATTGCATCCCGGGCCTTCCAGCCCATGCAGCCATGCCAGCCAATACCTTTTTCTATAAAGCGCTGGGTGAGCAGGATTATCGGAGAAATACCATGTCGTACGCAGTAATCGTTACTGGTGGCAAGCAATACAAGGTCGCCCCAGGTGAATACCTGAAGATCGAAAAACTGGAAGTCGCCACCGGCGAATCCGTGACTTTTGATCGTGTTCTGTTGGTCGCCAATGGTGACGATGTGAATATCGGCGCTCCAGTCGTTGCTGGCGCTACCGTTGTGGCTGAAGTGATCTCCCAAGGTCGTCACGATAAAGTCCGCATCATCAAGTTCCGTCGTCGTAAGCACCACATGAAGCGTATGGGCCACCGCCAGTGGTACACCGAGATCAAAATCACCGGTATTCAGGCTTAATTTCAGCCTAATTCCTCACTAGGAGAATTGAACTCATGGCACACAAAAAAGCTGGTGGTAGTACCCGTAACGGTCGCGACTCAGAAGCCAAACGCCTTGGCGTGAAGATGTATGGCGGCCAGGCTATCAAAGCAGGCAACATCATCGTGCGTCAGCGCGGCACCCAATTCCACGCTGGCTACGGCGTGGGCATGGGCAAGGATCACACCCTCTTCGCTAAAATTGAAGGCGTGATCAAGTTCGAAGTAAAAGGCGCCTTCGGTCGTCGTTACGTAAGCGTTATCGCAGCTTAATTGCGAGCTCGCTGGAAAAGCCCTGTCTTGCGACGGGGCTTTTTCGTTTGTGGGGTGAGTCTCTTGCAAAGCTGTTTGTATGGGCTGTCGGCGCTGCAATTGGGGCGTGAATCAGGCCGCTGCGCTCATTTTTGCAAGAGTCTTATGTCTTGTTTTTTCGGCTCGTCCATATGACGAGAGGCGTGTGTCATGAAATTTGTTGATGAAGTATCGATTCGAGTAAAGGCGGGCGACGGCGGCAATGGCTGCATGAGTTTCCGTCGGGAAAAATTCATTGAAAACGGCGGTCCGAACGGTGGTGACGGCGGCGACGGCGGCTCGATCTTCATGGTCGCCGACGAAAACCTCAATACCCTGGTGGATTACCGTTACACCCGGCACTTCGATGCCGAGCGTGGTTCCAATGGCGGCAGCACCGACTGCACCGGCAAAAAGGGCGAGGATCTGATCCTGCGCGTGCCAGTGGGTACCACGGTGATCGACTCCGCCACCCAGGAGGTCATTGGTGATCTGACCAAGCCGGGCCAGCGCTTGCTGGTGGCCCAAGGGGGGTGGCATGGCCTGGGTAACACCCGTTTCAAGTCCAGTACCAACCGTGCGCCGCGCCAGACCACGCCAGGCAAGCCAGGCGAGCAGCGTGACCTGAAGCTGGAAATGAAAGTGCTGGCCGACGTGGGGCTGTTGGGTCTGCCGAACGCGGGCAAGAGTACGTTCATTCGCTCGGTTTCGGCTGCCAAGCCCAAGGTTGCCGACTACCCGTTCACCACCCTGGTGCCAAACCTGGGCGTGGTCAGTGTCGATCGCTGGAAAAGTTTTGTGATCGCGGATATTCCAGGTCTGATCGAAGGTGCTTCCGATGGTGCGGGCCTGGGGATTCGCTTCCTCAAGCATTTGTCCCGCACTCGCCTGTTGCTGCACCTCGTGGACATGGCGCCTCTGGATGAAAGCAATCCCGCCGATGCCGCCGAAGTGATCGTCAGTGAGCTGGCCAAATTCAGTCCGGCCCTGGTCGAGCGGGATCGTTGGCTGGTGCTGAACAAATGTGACCAGATCCTTGAGGAAGAGCACGAGGAGCGGGTCAAGGAAATCGTCGACAGGCTGGAGTGGGACGGTCCGGTTTACGTGATCTCGGCCATTGCCAAGGAAGGTACCGAGCGTCTGTGCCATGACATCATGCGTTATCTGGAAGACCGCGCCGACCGGCTGGCCAATGATCCTGTCTACAAGGAAGAATTGGCTGAGCTCGACCAGCGTATCGAAGACGAAGCGCGTGCGCAGTTGCAGGCGCTGGATGACCAGCGTGCCTTGCGTCGCAGTGGCGTGAAGTCGGTCCATGACATCGGTGATGATGATTGGGATGAAGAAGACGTGGATGACGAGGACGGTCCGGAAATCATTTACGTACGCGACTGACATCAAAGGTGTGCCTGGCTCCTGTGGGGGCGAGGCTTGCCCGCGATGACAGTATATCTGGCGAGGCGCGGTGTTATCATCGCAGTCAGCCGGTTCCCAGGCGCCGCTCATTCGAGCGGCGTTTTGGTATCTGTAGAACGCAAATACGAATAATCCCATGGGCGGCGCTGGGTCGCGCCGTTCGCTGGCAAAGGTTGAAGAAAATGCGGAGCAAGGTGACGGGTGCGCGGCGTTGGGTCGTGAAGATCGGCAGCGCACTGCTGACGGCGGATGGCAAGGGGCTGGACCGCAAGGCTATGGCGGTGTGGGTCGAGCAGATGGTGGCCTTGCATGAGGCTGGCGTCGAGCTGGTATTGGTCTCTTCGGGGGCGGTGGCGGCTGGCATGAGTCGCCTGGGCTGGACGTCGCGACCCAGCGCGATGCACGAATTGCAGGCCGCCGCTGCCATCGGCCAGATGGGGTTGGTGCAGGCCTGGGAGTCCAGCTTTGCCGAGCATGGACGCCATACGGCACAGATCCTGCTGACCCATGATGACCTGTCCGACCGCAAGCGCTACCTCAATGCCCGTAGCACTTTGCGTGCGTTGGTGGAGTTGAAGGTCATTCCGGTGATCAACGAGAACGACACCGTGGTCACCGACGAAATCCGTTTCGGCGATAACGATACCCTGGCTGCGCTGGTGGCGAACCTGGTGGAGGCGGATTTGCTGGTGATCCTCACGGATCGCGATGGCATGTTCGACGCCGATCCGCGCTCCAATCCCGATGCCAATCTGATCTACGAAGCCCGCGCCGACGACCCGGCGCTGGATGCGGTGGCTGGCGGTACCGGTGGTGCCTTGGGTCGCGGCGGTATGCAGACCAAGCTGCGTGCGGCGCGGCTGGCGGCGCGCTCCGGGGCGCACACCATTATTGTCGGTGGACGTCTGGAGCGGGTGCTGGATCGCCTGAAAGCGGGCGAGCGCATCGGTACGCTGTTGTCGCCTGAGCGTGGCATGCTTGCCGCTCGCAAGCAGTGGCTGGCGGGGCACCTGCAAACCCGTGGCACGTTGGTGTTGGATGCTGGTGCCGTGTCGGCGCTGTCTCAGGGCAATAAAAGCCTGCTGCCGGTGGGGGTGAAGCTGGTCCAGGGTAGCTTCCGTCGTGGCGAAATGGTGGTTTGCGTGGCGCCGGATGGTCGTGAGATCGCTCGTGGCCTGGCCAACTACAGCGCTCTGGAAGCGCAGAAAATCATCGGCCAGTCGTCAGATGCGATTGTTGGCCTGTTGGGCTACATGGCTGAGCCGGAACTGGTTCATCGTGACAACCTGATTCTCGTCTAAGGAAAATTCATGGGTGTGGCAAAAGGATTGATCGGCTTGCTGCTGGCGTTGCCGCTGCTGGCCTCGGCCGAGGAAATCGGCCAGGTGTCGACGGTATTCAAATTCGTCGGGCCGAACGACCGGATCGTGGTCGAGGCGTTCGACGATCCCAAGGTGGATGGGGTGACCTGCTACCTGTCGCGGGCCAAGACCGGCGGTGTAAAGGGTGGATTGGGCTTGGCGGAGGATCGTGCCGAGGCGTCCATTGCCTGTCGCCAGGTCGGGCCGATCAGTTTCAAGGGCGAGCTCAAGGACGGTGAGGAAGTCTTCCGGGAGCGCACGTCGCTGGTGTTCAAGACCATGCAAGTGGTGCGTTTTCTCGACAAGAAGCGCAATACGCTGGTGTATCTGGTCTACAGCGACCGGGTGATCGAAGGCAGTCCGCAGAATGCGGTGACGGCTATTCCGATTTTGCCGTGGGCTCGCGCTCAATAGTCAGAATATAAATAAACCTGTGGAAGCAAGCCTTGCTTCCACAGGTTAAATCGCAGGCAATAAAAAACCGACCCTGGGGTCGGTTTTTTAACGAGCGTGTCGCTTAGGCAGCAGCGGCAACGTTCAGGGCCTTTACGTGGCCATTCAGGCGGCTCTTATGGCGAGCAGCCTTGTTCTTGTGGATGATGCCTTTATCGGCCATGCGGTCGATAACAGGCACAGCCAGAACGTAAGCAGCTTGGGCTTTTGCAGCGTCTTTTGCGTCGATGGCCTTGACTACGTTTTTGATGTAGGTACGAACCATGGAACGCAGGCTGGCGTTGTGGCTGCGACGCTTCTCAGCCTGTTTTGCACGTTTTTTGGCGGAAGGTGAGTTGGCCACCGTCGAGCTCCTCGAAAGACTTTTTGGGAAATAGCAAACAAAATAGGCCGCGAATCATGCCGATGAGTTGAGGTCTTGTCAAGGGCGGGTGACGCGTTCCGCTGAATGGCAGGTACGGCGCACCGGATGATTTCTTTCCGGCGTGCGACCTGTAAACTCGCGGGCTTTGGCGCTGTGCTGTTGGCGGCGCGGAGTATCGCACAAGTGGGCGCGTAGTTCGCCTGCTGTTTATCGACAGGCAAGAACTCTTTTCATGAATCTGCTCAAATCGTTGGCCGCCGTCAGCTCTATCACGATGCTTTCCCGTGTCCTGGGGTTCGTTCGCGATACGTTGATCGCACGGATCTTCGGTGCCGGGATGGCCACTGACGCCTTCTTCATCGCCTTCAAGTTGCCCAACCTGCTGCGCCGGATTTTCGCCGAAGGGGCCTTTTCCCAGGCTTTCGTGCCGATCCTGGCGGAATACAAAAGCCAGAAGGGCGACGAGGCGACTCGCACCTTCATTGCCTACGTCAGCGGTTTGCTGACCCTGGTGCTGGCGTTTGTCACGGCGGCCGGCATGCTCGCCGCGCCCTGGGTGATCTGGGCGACGGCGCCGGGGTTCACCAACACCCCGGAAAAATTCCAACTCACCAGTGACCTGTTGCGGGTGACCTTTCCTTATATATTGCTGATCTCCCTGTCGTCCTTGGCTGGCGCGATCCTCAATACCTGGAACCGTTTCTCGGTGCCGGCGTTCGTGCCGACCCTGCTCAATGTCAGCATGATTGTATTTGCGGTGTTCCTGACGCCGTATTTCAATCCGCCGGTGATGGCCCTGGGGTGGGCGGTGCTGGTGGGCGGGTTGGCGCAACTGCTGTATCAACTGCCTTATCTGAAAAAGATTGGCATGCTGGTGCTGCCACGGTTGAATCTGCGCGACAGCGGCGTCTGGCGGGTACTCAAGCAGATGTTGCCAGCGATCCTTGGCGTTTCGGTAAGTCAGATTTC
The DNA here is from genome assembly GCF_021271205.1 of Pseudomonas uvaldensis. Taxonomy (GTDB): domain Bacteria; phylum Pseudomonadota; class Gammaproteobacteria; order Pseudomonadales; family Pseudomonadaceae; genus Aquipseudomonas; species Aquipseudomonas uvaldensis. The sequence goes on along the minus strand of NZ_JAIWKS010000016.1, from coordinate 74,895 downwards.
CCTGATCATCAACACGATTTTCGCCTCGTTCCTGGTGGCCGGCTCGGTGTCGTGGATGTATTACGCCGACCGCCTGATGGAGTTGCCGTCCGGGGTTCTGGGCGTAGCGCTCGGCACGATCCTGCTGCCGACCCTGGCCAAGACCTACGCCAGCCAGGATCGCCAGGAATACTCGCGCATTCTCGATTGGGGCCTGCGGCTGTGTTTCGTGCTGGTGCTGCCGTGTGCCCTGGCGCTCGGGATCCTGGCCGAGCCCCTGACCGTTTCACTGTTCCAGTATGGCCAGTTCAATGCGTTCGATGCCGCCATGACCCAGCGGGCCTTGATCGCTTATTCGGTGGGGCTGCTCGGGATCATCCTGATCAAGGTGTTGGCGCCAGGCTTCTATGCCCAGCAGAACATCCGCACGCCGGTGAAGATCGCCATTTTCACCCTGGTGATGACCCAGTTGTTCAACCTGTTGCTGATCGGTCCGCTGGCTCACGCCGGCTTGGCCCTGGCGATCAGTATCGGTGCCTGCCTCAACGCCGGCCTACTGTTTTACCAGTTGCGCAGGCAGAAGATGTATCAGCCGCAACCGGGATGGGGCAAGTTTGGTCTCAAGCTGCTGGTGGCCGTGGGGGTGATGTCGGCGGTCCTGCTCGCGGGAATGTATTTCATGCCGGCCTGGGGTGGGGGGCAGATGCTGGAACGTTTCCTGCGCCTGGGCCTGCTGGTCGTGGCCGGTGTAGTGGCATATTTCGGCATGTTGCTGCTGCTGGGGTTCCGTCTGCGGGACTTCAATCGCAAGGCCTTGAGCTGACGACGGGCCGCGGGCGGGTAGCGGTTTTGTCGGTTCGATCACTTTGGGTTACGGTGTTGCCTGTCGTTGGCCGTCGGGTGTGGTTATAATCGGCCACTTTATGAGCAAGAAGCGCGTTATGCAGCTGGTTCGAGGCCTCCACAACCTGCGTCCCCGGCATCGGGGCTGTGTCGCCACCATTGGCAACTTCGACGGTGTTCACCGTGGCCACCAGGCTATCCTGGCGCGGTTGCGTGAGCGTGCGCTGGAGTTGGGCCTGCCCAGCTGCGTGGTGATCTTCGAGCCGCAGCCCCGGGAATTCTTTGCCCCGGACACTGCGCCGGCCCGTCTGGCCCGGTTGCGGGACAAATTGCAGTTGCTGGCTGCCGAAGGCATCGACCGGGTCCTGTGCCTGGCCTTCAACCAACGGCTGAGCCAGCTCAGCGCGGCCGACTTTGTCGAGACCATCCTGGTGGACGGTCTTGGCATCAAGCATCTGGAGGTCGGTGACGACTTCCGTTTCGGTTGCGACCGGGCAGGGGATTTCACGTACTTGCAGCAGGCCGGTATCGCCCATGGCTTCACTGTCGAAGCGGCGCAGACCGTCGAGATGGATGGCTTGCGAGTCAGCAGCACCCAGGTTCGCAACGCCCTGGCGGCCGCCGATTTCGCATTGGCCGAACGCTTGCTCGGGCGGCCTTACCGGATCGCGGGACGGATCCTGCACGGGCAGAAGCTGGCGCGCCAGTTGGGAACGCCGACTGCCAACGTGCAACTCAAGCGCCGTCGCGTGCCATTGACCGGTGTGTACCTGGTAAGTGTCGAAATCGACGGCAAAACCTGGCCCGGTGTCGCCAATATCGGCGTACGCCCCACGGTCCAGGGAGATGGCAAGGCCCATCTCGAAGTACATGTTCTGGATTTTGCCGGCGATCTGTATGACCGGCGTTTGACGGTGGTTTTCCACCATAAGCTGCGTGAAGAGCAGCGTTTTGCCTCTCTGGAGGCGCTCAAGACGGCGATCCATGCCGATATCGCCGCCGCCCGTGCCCTTGTCGCAACCAGCGCCAATCGCTAATGAAGAGCCTTAAATGACCGACTATAAAGCCACGCTAAACCTTCCGGACACCGCCTTCCCAATGAAGGCCGGCCTGCCTCAGCGCGAACCACAGATTCTGCAGCGTTGGGACAGCATTGGCCTGTACGGAAAGTTGCGCGAGATTGGCAAGGATCGTCCGAAGTTCGTCCTGCACGACGGCCCTCCGTACGCCAACGGCACCATTCACATCGGTCACGCGCTGAACAAGATTCTCAAGGACATGATCGTCCGCTCCAAGACCCTGTCGGGTTTTGATGCGCCTTATGTCCCAGGCTGGGATTGCCACGGCCTGCCGATCGAGCACAAGGTGGAAGTGACCCACGGCAAGAACCTGGGCGCGGAGAAGACCCGCGAGCTGTGCCGTGCCTACGCCACCGAGCAGATCGAAGGGCAGAAGTCCGAATTCATCCGCCTCGGCGTACTGGGCGACTTCGCCAACCCGTACAAAACCATGGATTTCAAGAACGAAGCCGGCGAAATCCGTGCCCTGGCGAAAATCGTCGAGGGCGGCTTCGTGTTCAAGGGCCTCAAGCCGGTGAACTGGTGCTTCGATTGCGGTTCGGCCCTGGCCGAGGCGGAAGTCGAGTACGAGAACAAGAAGTCGTCGACCATCGACGTGGCGTTCCCGATCGCCGACGAAGACAAGCTCGCCAGTGCTTTCGGCCTGGGCAAGCTGAGCAAGCCGGCCGCCATCGTGATCTGGACTACCACCCCGTGGACCATTCCGGCCAACCAGGCGCTGAATGTCCATCCGGAGTTCAACTATGCCTTGGTTGACGTGGGCGACAAGCTGCTGGTGCTGGCCGAAGAGCTTGTCGAATCCTGCCTGACCCGCTATGGCCTGGAAGGCTCGGTGCTGGCCACTGCGCCGGGTTCGGCGCTGGAGCTCATCAATTTCCGTCATCCGTTCTATGACCGCCTGTCGCCGGTGTACCTGGCCGACTACGTGGAGCTGGGTGCGGGCACGGGTGTGGTTCACTCCGCGCCGGCCTATGGCGTGGACGACTTCGTGACCTGCAAGAAGTACGGCATGGTCAACGACGACATCCTCAATCCGGTCCAGAGCAACGGCGTATACGTGCCGTCCCTGGAATTCTTCGGTGGCCAGTTCATCTGGAAAGCCAACCCGGCCATCGTCGACAAACTGACTGAAGTCGGCGCGCTGCTGCACACCACTGTCATCGAACACAGCTACATGCACTGCTGGCGCCACAAGACTCCGCTGATCTACCGCGCCACCGCGCAGTGGTTCATCGGCATGGACAAGCAGCCCACCAGCGGCGAAACCCTGCGTCAGCGCTCGCTCAAGGCCATCGAAAACACCAGGTTCGTTCCGGCCTGGGGCCAGGCGCGCCTGCACTCGATGATCGCCAACCGTCCGGACTGGTGCATCTCCCGCCAGCGCAACTGGGGCGTGCCGATTCCGTTCTTCCTGAACAAGGAAAGCGGCGAGCTGCACCCGCGCACCGTCGAGCTGATGGAAGAAGTGGCCAAGCGCGTCGAAGCCGAGGGCATCGAGGCCTGGTTCAAGCTGGACGCCGCCGAGCTGTTGGGCGATGAAGCGCCGCTGTACGACAAGATCAGCGACACCCTGGACGTCTGGTTCGACTCCGGTACCACCCACTGGCACGTGCTGCGCGGCTCGCACCCGATGGGCCACGAGGCCGGCCCGCGTGCCGACCTTTACCTGGAAGGTTCGGACCAGCATCGGGGCTGGTTCCATTCGTCCTTGCTGACCGGTTGCGCCATTGATGAGCATGCGCCGTACCGCGAACTGCTGACCCATGGTTTCACCGTGGACGAGGCCGGCCGCAAGATGTCCAAGTCCTTGGGCAACGTGATTGCGCCGCAGAAAGTCAACGACACCCTGGGCGCCGACATCATGCGCCTGTGGGTCGCGTCCACCGACTATTCGGGCGAGATGGCGGTTTCCGAGCAGATCCTGCAGCGCAGTGCCGACGCCTACCGGCGTATCCGCAATACCGCGCGCTTCCTGCTCTCGAACCTGACCGGCTTCAACCCGGCCACCGACCTGCTGCCGGCCGAGGACATGCTCGCCCTGGACCGCTGGGCCGTGGATCGTACCCTGCTGCTGCAACGCGAATTGCAGGAGCACTACGGCGAATACCGCTTCTGGAACGTCTACTCCAAGATCCACAACTTCTGCGTGCAGGAGCTGGGTGGTTTCTACCTCGACATCATCAAGGATCGCCAGTACACCACCGGCGCCAACAGCAAGGCCCGTCGTTCATGCCAGACCGCGCTGTTCCACATCAGCGAGGCGCTGGTGCGCTGGATCGCGCCGATCCTGGCGTTCACTGCCGATGAGCTGTGGGAATACCTGCCGGGCGAGCGCAACGAATCGGTGATGCTCAACACCTGGTACGAAGGACTGACCGAATTGCCGCAAGGTTTCGAGCTGGACCGTGCCTATTGGGACCGGATCATGTCGGTCAAGGCCGCGGTCAACAAGGAAATGGAAATCCAGCGTGCGGCCAAGGCCGTAGGTGGCAGCCTGCAGGCCGAAGTGACCCTCTATGCCGAAGAGGCTTTGGCCACCGACCTGGCCAAGTTGGGTAACGAGCTGCGCTTCGTATTGATCACCTCCACCGCCAGTGTCGCCCCGTTGGTACAGGCACCGGTCGATGCGGTGGTCACTGAAGTGGCCGGCCTGAAGCTCAAGGTGGTCAAGTCGAGCTTCGTCAAGTGCGCCCGTTGCTGGCATTGCCGCGAAGACGTCGGCGTGAACCCGGAGCATCCGGAAATTTGCGGTCGTTGCGTCGATAACATCAGCGGCAGCGGTGAGGTTCGCCACTATGCCTAATGCAGCAGGCCGTTTCGGACGGCTGAGCTGGCTCTGGTTGAGCGTGCTGGTACTGGTCATCGACCAGGCCAGCAAGTTCTACTTCGAAAGCTCGCTGACCCTGTACCAGCAGATCGTGGTCATTCCCGACTACTTCAGCTGGACCTTGGCCTACAACACTGGCGCGGCCTTCAGCTTCCTGGCCGACAGTTCGGGCTGGCAGCGCTGGCTCTTTGCACTGATCGCGATAGCGGTCAGCGGTGTGCTGGTGGTCTGGCTCAAGCGGCTGGGTCGCAACGAAACCTGGCTGGCCGTGGCGCTGGCCCTGGTGCTGGGTGGCGCGCTGGGCAATCTCTACGACCGCATTGTCCTGGGCCACGTGATCGATTTTATCCTGGTGCATTGGCAGACCCGCTGGTATTTCCCGGCGTTCAACTTTGCCGACAGCGCCATCACCGTGGGCGCCGTGATGCTCGCGCTGGATATGTTCAAGAGCAAGAAAACCGGAGAAGCCGTCCATGACTGAGCAGCGCATCGCTCAAAACACTGAAGTGAAACTTCACTTCGCCCTGCACCTGGAAAACGGCGACACCGTCGACAGCACCTTCGACAAGGCCCCGGCCGTGTTCAAGGTCGGTGATGGCAACCTGCTGCCAGGCTTCGAAGCGGCGATCTTCGGTTTCAAGGCCGGTGACAAGCGCACCGTAGTCGTTGCGCCGGAAAACGCCTTTGGTCAGCCCAACCCGCAGAACGTGCAGACCATGCCACGCTCTCAGTTCCAGGACATGGAGCTGTCCGAAGGCCTGCTGGTGATTTTCAACGACGCCGCCAATACCGAACTGCCGGGCGTGGTGAAGGCATTTGACGACGCCCAGGTGACCGTGGACTTCAACCACCCGCTGGCGGGCAAGACCTTGAACTTCGAAGTGGAAATCCTCGACGTCAAGGCGGTTTAAGCACTGTTCGATTGGCTGTGTGGGCGAGCCTGTGGGAGCAAGGCTTGCCCGCGATGCAGGCGACACGTTTCAACTGAAGGATCGTGTCATCGTTCATCGCGAGCAAGCTTTGCTCCCACAGATTCGCTCCCAAATGAGATACCCATTGTTCCTGGCAAGTGATCAGTCCTTGCGCAAGACACGAGGCACAGCATGCAAATCAAACTCGCCAACCCCCGTGGCTTCTGCGCCGGGGTGGACCGGGCGATCGAAATCGTCAACCGCGCCCTGGAAGTCTTCGGGCCGCCCATCTATGTGCGCCATGAAGTGGTCCACAACAAATTCGTCGTCGAAGACCTGCGCAGTCGCGGGGCCATTTTCGTCGAGGAGCTGGACCAGGTGCCGGATGATGTCATCGTGATTTTCAGTGCCCACGGGGTTTCCCAGGCCGTGCGGACCGAAGCCGCTGGCCGTGGCCTGAAGGTGTTCGACGCGACCTGCCCGCTGGTGACCAAGGTACATATCGAAGTGGCCCGCTACAGCCGCGACGGCCGTGAATGCATTCTGATTGGCCACGAAGGGCACCCGGAAGTCGAAGGCACCATGGGGCAGTACGACGCCAGCAATGGCGGCGCGATCTACCTGGTCGAGGATGAGGAAGACGTGGCGGCCTTGCAGGTGCGTAACCCGGAAAAACTGGCCTTCGTCACCCAGACCACCTTGTCGATGGATGACACCAGCCGCGTGATCGACGCCCTGCGTACGCGCTTCCCGGCTATTGGCGGGCCGCGCAAGGATGATATCTGCTACGCCACCCAGAACCGTCAGGATGCGGTCAAGCAATTGGCCGACGAGTGCGATGTCGTACTGGTGGTCGGTAGCCCGAACAGTTCCAATTCCAACCGCTTGCGTGAGCTGGCCGAGCGCATGGGGACGCCGGCGTACCTGATCGACGGTGCCGAGGACATGCAACGCAGCTGGTTCGAGGGCGTCGAGCACATCGGTATTACCGCCGGTGCTTCAGCACCGGAGGTGTTGGTGCGTGGCGTGATCCAGCAATTGCAGGCCTGGGGCGCCACCGGGGCCGACGAGCTGGCCGGTCGCGAGGAAAACATCACCTTTTCCATGCCCAAGGAACTACGGGTCCGCTCCCTCCTTTAACTCGCATAGCGCCTGCTCGGCCTCCTTGCTGCGCAGGCTGACGCGCCCGGTACGCGACAGCACCACCTGGTGGTGGCTGACCGGCTGGTGTTTCGCGCAAATGTGTAGAGTGCCCGCTTGAAACGCGCCACTGGGCAGCAGCGCCTGCCCATGACCGGCGAACCTCACCGAATGCTTCACCGCCCAGTTGCCGATGATGCGAGCACCGCTGCTGCGCTGTATCAGCAACGCCTGGTCATCTCCGTCCTGGATGATTTGCCACCCTTGGCTCCAATCGTTGTCTATTCCTTTGATCGCCACCGTTTGGTTGCGTGTGATGGCTTCGCTTCGTGCGGTACGCAAGCCGCTGGCCAACAGGCGGGCGGCTTCCTTGCGCTCGATGGACTCGATGAGGGCTTTGTAGCCGGATCCAGCCCATGGCAGAACAATCGCGGCAATTGCCAGTCCCATGAGCAGTTCGATCAGACTGAAGCCCTGTTGGTGCATGGCGTCTCCTCCCTGGAGAGCGTGGAACGGCGTGGTAGTGCAATCAATGGTGGGGCAGGGCTTGTTGTGGCAATGGTTTGTTCTAGCTTGTAGAGGCAGGTATAGCCGACGTCGGCGGAGGGCATCGATGGATCTTCGTACAAAAGGTTTCACGCTGATCGAGGTGCTGGTCGCCCTCGGCGTGTTGCTGGTCCTCATCACGATGGCGGTGCCTGCATTCACCGGCTCGATGCAGCGCACCAAGGCCGACACCGAGATCGGCGATCTGCGCCGGGCGCTGAATTTTGCCCGCATGACCGCGATCGACCGCGGCGCCACGATACGCATTCGCCCCACGATCCTTGGCAGCGCCTGGAGCAGCGAACTGACGGTATACGACAGCACGGGCACGCCAGCCAATGTATTGCGGGTTGTTCCAGCGATGAGCAGCGGTGCGACTCTGACGCTAACCTCAGAGGTAACCCGCATTGATTTCAACAACCTTGGAGGGTTGTCGGCATCGACTACGCCGGTGACCTTCAATTATGTGCGAGGGACGCAGAGCAGGTCGCTGAGTGTTTGCCTCAACGGACGAATCGTATTGGGTGGAAGTTGCGGATGACGGATTGCAGTAAAAGGACACAGGAGGGCATGACGCTGATCGAGGTGTTGGTGGCGATGCTGATCCTCGGCGTGGGCTTGCTGGGGGCGGCAATGATCCAGCTCAATGCGCTCAAGTACACCGACAGTTCGCGCATGACCAGCCAGGCCAGTTTCATCGCTTATGACCTGCTGGACCGCATTCGCGCCAATTCCGGTGCGGACTACACCGTCACGCCACCCAGCTCGCCGAACCTCAATGTGGCGAGGGACCAGGATCTTTACGATTTCAAGACCAACATCATCGCCTTCGGCGGTGCCACGGCCACCGGCACCGTTGCACTGAACCAGCGGGTCTACACCATCACCATTTCCTGGGACGATGCGCGAGCCGCCAATACGAGCAATGCGGCCGAGGCGCGACGCAGCTTCGTGCTGACCAGCCGCGTTGCCGTCGACCCGGTGGCGACGCCATGAACAGACGCTGTCGGGGCTTCGGTCTGATTGAATTGATGATCGCGCTGGTGCTCAGCCTGGTCGTGGTGCTGGGTGTGGTGCAGATCTTCATCGCCGCGAAGAACACCTATATCAGTCAGGACGCCGCGGCGGTGATGCAGGAAGACGCTCGCTTCGCACTGAGCAAGATGCTTCAGGAGCTTCGCATGGTGGGCATGTTCGGCTGCCTGGGAAGCATCACCGATGCGTCCCAGGCAGGGGATTTCAATGCCAGCCAGGTCACGCCCATTCGCTGGGACAACGCCAACCTGAGGCTGACCCTGGTGACCGCGGATGTAGGCAGCAGTGGCGGTGTGCCGGCCTGGACCGTGGTGTCCGATTGCCGCACTTCGGCCACTGCCTACACCGGCGTGCGGGCGCCAGCGGCGGGGCAGATGGCGTTCCCGATAAGACGGTTGATCTACGGCTTCAGCAATAATCAGTTGTTGATGGGCTCCGGGCCCGGCAACCCGACCATGGCGGTGCTGGTGGATAACGTGCGGGCCTTCACCGTGACGTTCGGCGTGGCCAGCAGCGCTACGGACATCGCGGCATCGAGCTATAACAGCAATCCGTCCGACCCGGCACTGATCCGTAGCGTACGCCTGACTTTGACGCTCTTCGACCCCAGAAACGTGGTGCGCGATCAGACCTACAACGTGGTTGCCGCTTTGCGCAACCGGTTGTTGTGAGGGGCGACTCATGATGCTGACGTCCACTCGACACAACCAACGTGGCATGGCCTTGCTGGTGAGTCTCGTCTTTCTGCTGCTCCTGACGCTCATCGGCCTGTCGTCGATGCAGAGCGCCACCCTCCAGGAAAAGATGACCAGTAGCACCATGCTGCGTAACCAGTCGTTCCAGTTGGCCGAGGCGGCGTTGAGGATGGGCGAAAGCGCCGTGCAGGTGGAGACCTATTCATTGCCGGTTTGTACCACCGCGATCCAATGCGCGCCGCCGGCCGAGTCGGCGACCCTGACGGCGGCGGGGCGCAATTCCACCTCCGGGGTCAACTGGATTGCCGTTCCTGGCGGGTTCTATGGCGTGCAGAACATTGGCACCACGCTCACGGCGGTCAACGTGCCCAGCAATACGTCGGCGACCCTGTACCGGATCACGGCGGTGGCGGTGGTGGGCAATAACCAGCGCAGCGTTGTGGAGAGCGTCTATGCGAAATATTGAGGCTCTTCGTGGCTGGAGGCAGGCGCTGTGGGGCGTACTGCTCAGCCTTTATCTCACAGCTCCGGTCCATGCCTTCACGCCATCGGATTCGCCATTGCTGAGTGCAGCTGCGGTAACGCCGAACGTGATGCTGCTGATCGATGACTCGGGGAGTATGAACAACATCATCTGGGCGGCGGGGTTCGATCCAACGGCGGCGCAAACGCGCACGTATGCATGCAGCACCAGCAGCAATTGCAATGAAAGGTATGAGTTAGACCTGGACGACTCGAATATCCTGTTGCTGAGCCTGCTGCGTGGTGGCTGTTCGTCTGGCTGGTACGGTTTCTATCGCTCCGGCATTGGCCGGGTCTGTCTTCGACTTCCAGATCCCGTGGGCGGCGGTAATACCCGTTATACCGCCAGGTACCTGGCCTATCTCGTAACCTTGGCCAATGGTTCGAGCCGGGACTTCACCACAGGCGTGATCCCCTCCGACTATCGGATAAACGTGGCGCGTGACGTTTCCAACGATCTGGTCGCCAGCAACCGCGCCTTGCGCATTGGCCTGGCCACTTTCAATCCGCCCAACAGTGGGAACTCCGGCCCGGGGGGGTACATTGTCCGGGCCATCAGCGACCTATCGCCCGTCAGCGGCAGTGTTACCCAGACCCAGGCCAACTCCAACTACACAGCGCTGGTCAACGCCATCAATGGTTTGGGCGCTGTCGCGAACACTCCACTGGCCGAGAGTTACTACGAAGTCACCCGCTACTTCAGGGGCATGGCACCGTACTACAACGGCACCCCCAGCACCTACACCAGCCCGATCCAGTATCGGTGCCAAAAAAACTTCGGTGTGGTGATCACCGATGGCCTGCCCACGTTCGACCGGACGTTTCCCACTAACGACCCGCAGGCAACCTCGACGAGCGGTCCGCGCTTGCCGAACTGGGATGGCATCGGCACCAACGATGGCGACAACCTCAGTGGCGATGGCGAGGGCGACACGCTTTACCTGGACGACATCGCCAAATTCGCCTTCGACATCGACATGCGCTCCACCGGCACGGATGCCACTGGCAAGGGCTGGAACTCGACGGACTTTCCCCGACAGTACCTCAACACCTACACCGTCGGTTTCGCTGTCAACAACCAGATGCTGTCCGATGCTGCCCGTTACGGTGCTGGCCGGTATTACCCGGCGACCGACAGCGAAGGCCTTAACTCGGCTCTGTCATCGGCCCTGAGCGACATCACATCCAAGGCCGGATCAGGGGGCGGCGGCACCGCCAACAGCGCCACGCTCTCCAGCACATCCAGTTTCTACCAGACCACCTACGACCCCAAGGACTGGCACGGTACCATCCGGGCGTTCGGCTTCAACTCGACAGGCACGGTCAACACGGCGGCGGTGCAGTGGACCACCAATACCACCATCGTACCCGGCGCCACGGCGCCGATTTACCAGTCATGGAACACCGCGACCAACGTGCCGGTAACGTTGGCCTACGCCAACTTTTCGCCCGCCCAGCAAGCCAGTCTCAGCCAGAACCTGCCTACGGGGATCACCGGCAACGATCTGGTGGAGTGGAGCAAGGGCACTAACAAAACCGGCCTGAAGGTGCGCAGCCTGTTGCTGGGGGACATCATCAACTCACCCCTGGTGCTGGCCTCGCCCAATGACCAGACTGCCGCGGACCTGGTGAACGACACCAGTTACAGCACGTACCTGACAACCAAGGCCGCGAGCATGAACAGCAGCCTGGTGGTGAACGCCAACGACGGTTTCTTCAATGTCATCAACAGCGCCAATGGCACGCGCCGCTACGCCTACATGCCGTCGAGCGTACTGCCATCGCTGCAGTCCATTGCCGACGTCAACTACATCAACGGTGTCAGCCACAAGTTCCTGGTGGACGGGCAGGTCGGGGTGTTCGATACGCAATCGGGCAGCGCCTGGAAGACCGTTGCCGTTGGGGGAACAGGGGCCGGGGGCAAATCATTCTTTGCCGTTCAGCTGTACGACGCGACGGCAGGCAACACGATCCGGGCGTTGTGGGAAATCAGCGCGCCGACCGTTGCCAACACGGCGCACACTTTCAATGACCTGGGCTACGCCTACGCGCGCCCCGAGGTAGCTCGTCTGGCGGATGGTCGCTGGGCCGCCTTCATTTCCAATGGCTACGGCAGCAACTCCGGCGTGGCGGCGTTGTACGTGGTGGATATCCGTGACGGATCGTTGATCAGGAAAATCGTCATCAACAGCAGCGAGACCGATAATGGCTTGTCCTCGGTCAAGCTTCGGGTCAACTCCCAGAACGTGGTTCAGGCGGCCTATGGTGGCGACTTGAAGGGACGGATGTGGAAGTTCGACCTCAGCGGCACCTCTCCGAACACCTGGGGCGTGGCATTTGCCGGTCAACCCTTGTTCACCGCGCCGGGCGGCGCGACCCAGCCGATCACCGTGCAGCCTTTGTTGGCGGACAACCCCCAGGGCGGGGTCCAGGTGTTCTTCGGCACCGGCAAATTCAATGAAACAGCCGACAAGCTCAACAAGGACTTGCAAGCGTTCTATTCGATCTGGGATGCCGTCGGTGGCGCCGGGGCGATCACGGTGTCGAGTCTGCAGGCCCAGTCGATCACCGGCGTGTTTTCAGGCAGCACGGGGCAGTTCGTGACCACCAGCCAGACCGACGTGACTTACCCCGCGAAAAAAGGCTGGTACTTGCCTCTGGTGTACAACAACGCGTTGACCGGGGAGCGGGTCATCAACCCGGCCAACCTGGTGCTCGGGCGTGTGGTCTTCACCACCGCCGCGGTGGACACCACCGACCCCTGTGCCAGCTTCGGTACAGGCAAACTGATCGAAGTGGATGCTTTCAACGGTAAGATGCTCAACTATGCGGTGCTCGATACCAATGGGGACGGCACACTCAGCAGCCTCGATACGATCTCCGCCGGGGTGGTTTTCACCGGTGGTATCCCGACCCTGAGTGCAGTCGTCAGTGCCAACGGAGCCACCAACATGGTCGTGAACGATTCCGGAGGCGGTATTACTGACCTGCTGGGGAAAGCCGTTGGCGGCAGCCGTCGCATCATGTGGCGGCAAATACAGTAAGAGGTAGGTATGCGCAAATCCAACCGGGGTTTTACCTTGATTGAAATCATGATCGTGATCGCCATCATTGGTATCGTGATCACCGTCGGCTACCCGAGCCTGACCGAGTACATGAAAAAAGGCCGACGTACCGAAATAGCCAGTCTGCTATCGGAGCAGGCTCAGATCCTCGAGCGCTACTACTCGAAGAACAACGTGTACACCAATGCCACCGGGCTGAGCAGTGGCAATGATTTCTACACCATTACACAGACGCTGGCGGACCAGAGCTTTACCTTGACCGCCGTGCGCAAAAGCGGTTCGTCCATGGCTACGGACAAGTGTGGCGATTTCACGATCAACAACACGGGGGCGCGAAGCATGCTCAATGCCGCTGCCGGCTTGACCGCCAAGGATTGCTGGGGTCGCTGAGTTTTTCATTCGGGCGCCGTTTGCGCCCCTGTCTTATGAGTCGAATCAGAACATGACCAGGCAACAGCAAGTGGTGATTGTCGGCGGCGGAGTCATCGGCCTGCTGACGGCGTTCAATCTGGCCTCGGAAGGCCAACGCGTGGTTCTGCTGGACCGTTCCAGTGTTGGCCAGGAGTCGTCCTGGGCCGGTGGCGGTATCGTGTCGCCGCTCTACCCCTGGCGCTATAGCCCGGCTGTCACGGCACTGGCGCATTGGTCGCAGGATTTTTATCCACAGCTGGGGCAGCGTCTGCTCGCGGCCACCGGGGTCGACCCGCAAGTGCATGTTACCGGTCTGTATTGGCTGGACCTGGACGATCAGGACGAAGCGCTGGCCTGGGCCAGGCGGGAAGGGCGTCCGTTGAAGGCTGTGGATATCTCTGCTGTCCATGATGCCGTGCCGGTGCTGGGGGCGGGGTTTTCCCGAGCGATCTACATGGCCGACGTTGCCAACGTGCGCAACCCCCGGTTGGTGAAGTCCCTCAAGGCTGCCTTGCTGGCGCTGCCCAATGTCACGCTTCATGAGCACTGTGAGGTCGGCGGGTTCATCCGCGACGGTGAGCGGGTTGTCGGGGTAGAGAGTTCGGCCGGACCGATTCGTGGCGATCAAGTGGTACTGGCCGCAGGCGCCTGGAGCGGTGAGTTGCTCAAGACGTTAGGGCTGAAGTTGCCGGTCGAGCCGGTCAAGGGTCAGATGATCCTGTACAAGTGCGCGTCGGATTTCCTGTCGAGCATGGTCCTGGCCAAGGGCCGTTACGCGATTCCGCGTCGCGACGGACATATCCTGGTGGGCAGCACCCTGGAGCGCGAAGGTTTTGACAAGACGCCGACCGATAACGCGCTGCAAAGCCTGAAGGCTTCTGCGCAGCAGTTGATCCCGGCCCTGGCCGATGCTGAGGTGGTTGGGCATTGGGCGGGGTTGCGACCCGGTTCGCCGGAGGGTATCCCGTATATCGGTGAAGTGCCGGGCGTTGCGGGTCTGTGGCTCAACTGCGGGCATTTCCGCAATGGGTTGGTGCTGGCGCCGGCGTCGTGTCAGTTGTTTGCTGATTTGATGTTGGGGCGTGAGCCGGTGATCGATCCTGCGCCGTATGCGCCTGCCGGGCGGTTGTAGGCTCTGATCTGGGTGTCCTCTGGGCTGTTTTTCTGGGGGCAGTTCACTCTGTGGGAGCAAAGCTTGCTGGCGATGGCAGTGTCCGGAATTCTGTTAAGCGGGTGTATATCCATTGCTGCGGTAGCGGCTGCCTACGGTTCTGCTTTTACAGCGGGTCACTTTTGGCAAACGCCCGGAATGCCGGCCCAGCCAAAAGTAACCAAAAAGGCTCGCCCCAGCGTACGGCCCCTCGCCAAGGCTCGGGGTTCCTTCGCTCCGGCATTCATCAGGGGGGCATCGGCTCCGGTCCGCTGCGCTTGACCTCCACTCGATGGGTTCGACTGCGTCGAACGGCGCTGCGCGCCATCCCCCTGATGAATGCCTGCGCTCAGCCTTCCGAAGGGGCGGAAGATCAAAAGCCGCGGCGCGACTTATAGCTCGACACGGCTCTCAAAGGTATACACAGAGCCATTGTGGGAGCGAGCTTGCTCGCGATGACGGTCTGACAGCCACCACCGATTGGTAGGAATGTGAGCCCTGCCATTGGTCATGCTGACTCTGACACCTCTCAATCCAACCCCAACTTCTTCAACCGATACCGCATCGACCGAAACGACAGTTTCAACCGCTGCGCCGCCGCTGTGCGGTTCCAGCGGGTTTCTTCCAGGGCCTGGAGGATGAGCTTGCGCTCGACGTCTTCCAGGTAGTCTTCCAGGTTGTCGACCCGTGTCAGGTCGGGGCTGGCGACTTCGGTGGGGCTGGTGCCTTCGGACAGGCGCAGGTCGCCGGCTTCGATCTGTTGGTGTTCGCAGAGCGTATAGGCGCGTTCGAGCATGTTTTCCAGCTCTCGCACATTGCCGGGGAAGCGATAGTTCTTAAGGGCTGCCACGGCATGGGGGTGAAGCTTGGCGGGGGGATTGCCAGTGTTGACGGCCAGGCGCTGGAGCATGTGGTTGGCCAGTGGTTCGATGTCTTCGCGGCGTTCGCGAAGGGGCGGGACGCGCAGTTCGATAACGTTCAGGCGGTAATAAAGGTCCTGGCGGAAGCGTCCGGCGGCAACTTCGGCGCCCAGGTCTTTGTGAGTCGCGCAGAGGATTCGTACATCCACCACTTCCTCCTGCTGGCCGCCAACGGCGCGCACGGCCTTTTCCTGAATCGCTCGCAACAGTTTGACTTGCATCGCCAGGGGCAGGTCGGCCACTTCATCAAGGAACAGCGTCCCGCCGTGAGCGGCCTGGAACAGGCCGGGCTTGTCCTCGATGGCGCCGCTGAAACTGCCCTTTCGGTGGCCGAAAAACTCGCTTTCCATCAGTTCCGTCGGAATCGCCCCACAGTTGACCGGTACGAATCCCTGGTTGGAGCGAGGACCCTGTTCATGGATCAGCCGCGCCACCAGTTCCTTGCCGCACCCCGATTCCCCGCTGATATACACCGGTGCCTGGCTACGAGCGAGTTTCTCGATCTGTTTGCGCACATTGCGCATCGGTGGAGAATCGCCCAGCAGGCAACGCTCGATGGTGGTGGTCGGGACGGCGACCGACGGTAAGCGCAGGGCACTGCTGACCAGTTCCCGCAGCCGCCCCAGGTCGACCGGCTTGGTCAGAAAATCAAAAGCCCCGGCCTTCAGGGCGTCGATAGCGGTTTCCAGACTGCCGTAGGCGGTAATCATCGCCACGGGCAGTTGGGGAAAACTTTGCTGGATGTGTTGCACCAGCTCCAGGCCGGTGCCGTCGGGCAGGCGCATGTCGGTCAGGCACAGATCGAACGCTTCGCCGGCCAGCAGGGCCTGGGCTTCGGCAAGGTTCTTGGCGCTGCGGGTGTCGAGTTTCATCCGTCCCAGGGTGATGTCCAGGAGTTCGCGGATGTCCGGCTCGTCGTCGACGATCAGGATTCGTTGCCGTGAGCGTGTATTCAAATCTGTTTCCGTCCGTGAGCAAAGGTGATGCGAAAGCAGCCGCCGCCTTGGCGTGGTTTGAAGTCTAGGCGGGCCTGGTTGCTTTCGCACAGCTCACGGGACAGATAGAGACCAAGGCCGGTGCCCTGGCTGCTGGTGGTGAAAAAAGGCTCGAACAGGTGTGCCTGCTGGTCCGGTGTCACGCCGGGGCCGTTGTCGATGATGTCCAGCGTGGGCAGATGGCTGTGGGGATCGATGAAGAGCTTCAGCCAGGCCTCGGCTTGCTCATGGACCTGCGCACTGTGGCGCCAGGCGTTGCGCAGGAGGTTGTCCAACACTTGGGTCAACTGATCGGGGTCCATGAGCGTGGCGTAGTCGCCCGGATCGATGCTCAGGTGCAACTGCTGGTGCCCGGTCGCGTTTTCGCGGGCCTGCCGGACGAATTGGCCGAGCCAGGCTCGCAGGTCCAGGCGCTGGGGAGTGGTTTGCTGGCGGCGGGACAGCTGCAGGACATTTTCAATGACGCGGTTCATTCGTTGGGAGTGATCTTGAATAATCTGCGTCAGACGCCGATCCGCGTCGTTCAGTTCCTCGGATTCGCGCAGCAATTGTGCCGCGTGGCTGATCGCCCCCAAGGGGTTGCGGATTTCATGGGCGATACCGGCTGTAAGACGTCCCAGGGAGGCGAGTTTAAGCTGCTGGGCGTGTTGGGCCACTTGGGCCAGGTCTTCGAGAAAGACCAGGATCTGGTGCTGTTCATTGTGCCCCAGGGCGATGAAGCTCGGTTGCAGGGTCAGGCCCGTGCCGGCGATGGTCAGGCTTGGTGGACGCAGGCTGGGGTTGTTCTGCCACAAGGTCAGGCACTCGACCAGATCGCTGGAGTAATCATCGATCGGCTGGCCGACCAGGTCGTGCATGCCCAGCAGGTTCAGTGCGCTTTCGTTGGCCAACTGCACCCGTCGCTGCCGGTCGAGGACCAGGATCCCGGTGCGCATGCGCTGCAGGATTAACGCGTTGAGCGCTTCGAGTCCGATCACCTCGCTGGCCCGCTGTTCGGCCAGTGTTTCGCTGGCCTCCAGGCGCCGGGTCAGGCCCTGCACTAACAGGGCGGCGGCAAAGCACAAGGCCCCAAGGGTGCCGGCCTGCAGATAGCTGCTGGGTCGGTTCGAGTCGCTGAGACCCAGGAAGAAGGTCGAGCTGACGATGCCGAGGGTGGCGACGGCCGCGATCAACAGGCCGATTCGGTCTCGCAGCAGGGTGTTGCCGATGGCTACCGAGACGATGAGCAGGTTGCCGATGGCGCTAGGGGCACCGCCCGCGGCGAAGAACAGCCACGACAGCAGCAATACGTCGGTCAGAGCCAGGCCGAACAGCCGTGCTGGGCGGCGGGTATTTTCCAGAAACACCACCAGCAGGATGTTGAGTACCAGGTATAACCAGCTACCGCTTCGTAGCAGGTCGTCGTTGGCGTACTCCAGCAGACGGTTGTCCATGTTGCTGGAGATCAACAGTACGAGGGTGATGCCGATGCTCAGGCGGTACAGGTGATACAGGCGCAGCAGGCGCTGCGTCTGCTTGACGCGAGGGCTCGAAGCCTCAGCGATCACGAGGGCCCGGGCCTTGCTCGAGGTGAGCCTGGCTGCAATACCACTGTTGCTCGAGCGCCAGCGCACGGTCACGGGGCAGGTGTACGCCGCAATGGGCGCAACGAACCATGGGCGGTGCGTCTTGCTCCCGAGGGGCGTTCGGTGCGGAGGAGGCGGCCTTTAATTTGCGCCAGAACCATATCGCGGCGGCAATCAAGGCGATCCAGAACAGTAAACGAAGCATGATGGGCGGCTTTTCGGCTGATGATGCGGCAGTTTAGCCAAGGACCGGAACGGCGCACAGCGCAATAAAAGGCAGGCATGAAAAAGGGAGACCGCCGGGTCTCCCTTTTGATGCATGCCTTGGCTTCAGTCGAACAGGCCAAAGGTCATGTAACTGAACCAGGAGCGGTCGCCGGACTCCTGCTCGGGCGCTTCCTCCTCGATCACATCGCCATTCTCGTCCTTGGGCTTGAGTTCGTTCGGGATGGCTTCCTTGGCGTCCTGGAACTGGCGCTGCACGTCCTGGTTGGCGCGGGTTTCGCCCGGCGGCAGAGGTGGACGGGATTCGATCAGGCCCAGGGTCGCCTTGCTCAGCCACGACCGGTTGTCGGCTTCGTCGACCCGTGGGGTGAACTGGCCATCGACCAGGGAGGGGTGATCGGGGTAGTTCAGCTTGAGGGTCTCCAGGCTGGAGGCCGCCAGGTCGTCCAGGTGCAGGCGCTGGTAGGCTTCGGTCATCACCGCCAGGCCGTCGCCGACCGATGGGGTTTCCTGGAAGTTTTCCACCACGTAGCGGCCACGGTTGGCGGCGGCGACATAGGCCTGACGGGTCAGGTAGTAGTCGGCCACGTGGATTTCGTAGGAGGCCAGCAGGTTGCGCAGGTAGATCATGCGCTGCTTGGCATCCGGCGAGTAGCGGCTGTTGGGGAAGCGGCTGGTCAGCTGGGCGAACTCGTTGTAGGAGTCGCGCGCGGCGCCCGGGTCACGCTTGGTCATGTCCAGCGGCAGGAAGCGTGCCAGCAGGCCGACGTCCTGGTCGAAGGAGGTCAGGCCCTTGAGGTAGTAAGCGTAATCGACGTTCGGGTGCTGCGGGTGCAGACGAATGAAGCGCTCGGCGGCGGATTTCGCAGCTTCCGGCTCGGCGTTCTTGTAATTGGCGTAAATCAGCTCCAGCTGGGCCTGATCGGCGTAGCGACCGAACGGATACCGCGACTCCAGGGCCTTGAGCTTGGCGGTGGCGCTGGTGTAGCTGTTGTTGTCCAGGTCGTTCTGCGCCTGTTGGTACAGTTCGACTTCGCTCAGGTTTTCGTCTACGACTTCCTTCGACGAGCAAGCAGCAGTCAATGCGAGGATGGCGATCAGCAGCAGGTGTTTCACTTGCATGGCGGCTTGCGTCCCTATGACGGCCGCTGTCTTGGGCGGGGCCGTCCTGTTATGATGAGCGCCCCGTTGAAAAGCCTCGGGGCAAAAGACGCCGTATTTAACCACAAGCGCGCAGCCGAAACCAAAGGCTGTGCCGACGCCCAGTCCGAGCATGTCCGATAAAATAGAACTTCGCGCAGAGGTGCCGTCCGAATTGGGCGGCCAACGCCTCGATCAAGTCGCCGCCCAACTCTTTGCCGAGCATTCGCGCTCGCGCCTTTCCGCCTGGATCAAGGACGGCCGCCTGACAGTGGATGGGGCGGTCGTGCGCCCGCGCGACATCGTCCATGGCGGCGCCGTCCTCGAACTGACCGCCGAGCAGGAGGCCCAGGGTGAATGGGTCGCGCAGGACATTGCCCTGGACATCGTCTATGAAGACGACGATATCCTGGTGATCAACAAGCCGGCGGGCCTGGTGGTGCACCCGGCGGCGGGCCATGCCGATGGCACCCTGCTCAATGCCTTGCTGCATCACGTACCGGACATCATCAATGTCCCGCGCGCCGGCATCGTTCATCGTCTGGACAAGGACACCACCGGCCTCATGGTGGTGGCCAAGACCATCCAGGCGCAGACACAGCTGGTCGCGCAGCTGCAAAGTCGCAGCGTCAGTCGTATCTATGAATGCATCGTGATCGGCGTGGTCACCGCGGGTGGCAAGATCAATGCCCCCATCGGTCGTCATGGCCAGCAACGCCAGCGCATGGCGGTGATGGAAGGCGGCAAGCCGGCGGTCAGCCATTATCGCGTGCTGGAACGCTTCCGCTCCCACACCCATGTGCGGGTCAAGCTGGAAACCGGTCGTACCCACCAGATCCGCGTGCACATGGCCCACATCAATTTCCCGCTGGTGGGCGACCCAGCCTATGGCGGTCGTTTCCGCATCCCGCCGGCGGCCAGCGTGACGATGGTTGAATCCCTGAAGAATTTCCCGCGCCAGGCGCTGCATGCACGCTTCCTGGAGCTGGACCATCCGACCACCGGCAAGCGCATGAGCTGGGAGTCGCCGCTGCCGGATGACTTCGTCTGGCTGCTGACGCTGCTCAAGCAGGATCGCGAGGCGTTCGTCGGATGAGTGACTGGCTGATACCCGACTGGCCTGCGCCGACCCGGGTAAAGGCCTGCGTCACTACCCGCGGGGGCGGCGTCAGTCTGGCGCCGTTCGACAGCCTCAACCTTGGCAACCATGTGGACGACGACCCGCTGGCCGTTGCCGAGAACCGTCGTCGTCTCACCGACCGATTCGCCATTCGCCCGGCCTGGTTGCAGCAGGTTCATGGAATCAATGTGGTCGAGGCTGATCCGGCGCAGGTGCTTATCGCTGACGCCAGTTGGACCGCTACGCCGGGTATCGCCTGCACAGCGATGACTGCGGACTGCCTGCCCGTGCTCTTCTGCAACCGTGCCGGCACCCGCGTCGCGGCGGCCCATGCTGGCTGGCGCGGGCTGGCGAACGGCGTACTGGAAGCCACGCTCGATAGCCTTGAAGTTTCTCCGGGTGAAGTGCTGGCCTGGCTCGGTCCGGCCATTGGCCCGCAAGCCTTCGAGGTCGGGCCCGAGGTGCGAGAAGTTTTCACCGCCGCACTGCCCGAGGCCGCAAAAGCCTTCGTACCCAGTCCCAATGCCGGCAAGTTCCTGGCTGATATCTATGAGCTGGCACGTCTGCGGCTGAAAGCTCGGGGCGTCACGGCGGTCTACGGCGGCGGGCTGTGCACCGTGAACGACCCGCGTTTCTTTTCCTACCGTCGCAATCCGCGCACCGGTCGCTTCGCCTCCCTGGTCTGGATCGAACGCTAGACTCTGCTGATCTACATCAATAGCGCGTTGCTTGAAACTTCCAGAATCGACCACATCTATAACGGTATCTGGCAGGTTTCTTCATTCAGGATGGTTTTCAGGTCCGGCCTGCTTTAAAGGAAGGTGACCCTATGCGTATTGACCGTTTAACCAGCAAACTGCAATTGGCCTTGTCCGACGCCCAGTCATTGGCTGTCGGCATGGACCATCCCGGTATCGAACCGGCGCATCTGATGCAGGCCATGCTCGAACAACAGGGCGGTTCCATCAAGCCGCTGCTGATGCAGGTGGGCTTTGACGTCAACAGCCTGCGCAAAGAGCTGGCGAAAGAACTCGACCACTTGCCCAAGATCCAGAACCCCACCGGCGACGTGAATATGTCCCAGGATCTGGCGCGGCTGCTCAACCAGGCCGACCGTCTGGCCCAACAGAAGGGCGATCAGTTCATTTCCAGCGAACTGGTGCTGCTCGCCGCCATGGACGAGAACAGCAAGCTCGGCAAATTGTTGCTTGGCCAGGGTGTGAGCAAGAAAGCCCTGGAAAATGCCATCAACAACCTGCGTGGCGGCGAAGCGGTAAACGACGCCAACCACGAGGAGTCCCGACAGGCGCTGGACAAATACACCGTCGATCTGACCAAGCGCGCCGAGGAGGGCAAGCTTGACCCGGTCATCGGCCGCGACGACGAAATCCGCCGTACGGTCCAGGTGTTGCAGCGTCGCACCAAGAACAACCCGGTGCTGATCGGTGAACCCGGCGTCGGCAAGACCGCCATCGCCGAAGGCCTGGCCCAGCGCATCATCAACGGTGAGGTGCCGGACGGCCTCAAGGGCAAGCGCCTGTTGTCCCTGGACATGGGGGCGCTGATTGCCGGTGCCAAGTACCGTGGCGAGTTCGAAGAACGGCTCAAGGCCCTGCTCAACGAGCTGTCCAAGCAGGAAGGGCAGATCATCCTGTTCATCGACGAACTGCACACCATGGTCGGTGCCGGCAAGGGCGAAGGTTCGATGGATGCCGGCAACATGCTCAAGCCCGCGCTGGCCCGTGGTGAGTTGCATTGCGTCGGCGCGACCACCCTCAACGAGTACCGCCAATACATCGAGAAGGACGCGGCCCTTGAACGGCGCTTCCAGAAAGTGCTGGTGGACGAGCCGAGCGAGGAAGATACCATCGCCATCCTGCGCGGCCTGAAGGAGCGCTATGAGGTGCATCATAAGGTGGCGATCACCGATGGCGCGATTATCGCTGCGGCCAAGCTCAGCCATCGTTACATCACCGACCGCCAGTTGCCGGACAAGGCCATCGACCTGATCGATGAGGCGGCCAGCCGTATCCGCATGGAGATCGACTCCAAGCCGGAGGTGCTGGATCGCTTGGAGCGGCGCCTGATTCAGCTCAAGGTCGAATCCCAGGCCTTGAAGAAAGAAAGCGACGAAGCGGCGAAGAAGCGTCTGGAGAAACTGCAGGAAGAGATCGTCCGTCACGAGCGCGAATATTCCGATCTGGAGGAAGTCTGGAACTCGGAAAAAGCCGAAGTCCAGGGTTCTGCGCAGATTCAGCAGAAGATCGAGCAATCGCGCCAGGAATTGGAGGCGGCTCGTCGTAAAGGCGACCTCAACCGCATGGCCGAGCTGCAGTACGGGGTGATCCCGGACCTGGAGCGCAGCCTGCAAATGGTCGATCAGCACGGCAAGAGTGAAAACCAGTTGCTGCGCAGCAAGGTGACCGAGGAAGAAATTGCCGAAGTGGTGTCCAAGTGGACGGGCATTCCGGTGTCGAAAATGCTCGAAGGCGAGCGCGACAAACTGCTGAAGATGGAAACCCTGCTGCACCAGCGTGTGATCGGTCAGGAAGAAGCCGTCGTGGCCGTGTCCAATGCCGTGCGTCGGTCCCGTGCGGGGCTTTCGGACCCTAACCGTCCAAGCGGTTCGTTCATGTTCCTCGGCCCGACCGGTGTCGGTAAAACCGAATTGTGCAAAGCGCTGGCCGAATTCCTCTTCGACACCGAAGAAGCCATGGTGCGCATCGACATGTCCGAGTTCATGGAGAAGCATTCCGTGGCGCGGCTGATCGGTGCCCCACCGGGCTACGTCGGTTATGAAGAGGGCGGCTACCTGACTGAGGCCGTGCGGCGTAAACCGTACTCGGTGATCCTGCTCGATGAGGTCGAGAAGGCGCATCCGGATGTATTCAACATCCTGTTGCAGGTGCTGGAAGACGGACGCCTGACCGACAGTCACGGGCGTACGGTTGACTTCCGCAATACCGTGATCGTGATGACCTCCAACCTGGGCTCGGCCCAGATCCAGGAGCTGGTGGGAGATCGCGAGGCGCAGCGTGCCGCGGTGATGGACGCGATCTCCACGCACTTCCGCCCGGAATTCATCAACCGGGTCGACGAAGTGGTGATCTTCGAACCGCTGGCCCGTGATCAGATCGCCGGCATCACCGAAATCCAGTTGGGCCGTCTGCGCAGCCGCCTCACCGAGCGCGAGCTGAAGTTGCAATTGAGCGACGAAGCCTTGGACAAGCTGATTGCCGTGGGTTACGACCCGGTGTATGGCGCAAGACCGCTCAAGCGTGCGATTCAACGCTGGATCGAGAACCCGTTGGCTCAGTTGATTTTGTCCGGGCGCTTCATGCCCGGTGAAACCGTGACTGGCACAGTAGAGAACGACGAAATCGTCTTCAACTGACAGCCTGCAGGTGCTTTGATCGAATGGCCTCGCATTGCGAGGCCATTTTTTTCATCAGGCCGTTGAACTCAAAGGAAAAGGCTTGTAAAGTGCGCCCCGCAGTCAGTCACCCACGGGTTACTTCTCATCGGGAAGGAATCCAAAACAAGTTGCAAATCATTGTCTTGAAAGCAATTTAGGGGGTTGACAGCGGTTTTGAAGATTGTAGAATAGCGCGCCTCAGACACACGAACGCAGCGATGCAGACGAGTAGAAGAGGTTGAAGCGAGATTCGACAGGCTTCAATGTTGCAACTTGAAATATCAGTTCCGTGATAGCTCAGTCGGTAGAGCAAATGACTGTTAATCATTGGGTCCCAGGTTCGAGTCCTGGTCACGGAGCCATTTCAATCGGGGTATAGCGCAGTCCGGTAGCGCGCCTGCTTTGGGAGCAGGATGTCAGGAGTTCGAATCCCCTTACCCCGACCATATTTGGGTCGTTAGCTCAGTTGGTAGAGCAGTTGGCTTTTAACCAATTGGTCGTAGGTTCGAATCCTACACGACCCACCATTTTTGAAACCAGTTCGCTGGAATCGAATCTCAAGATCAGAGGCCAAAAGCGCTGATCGAGGAAGGCGACTTGCGAAGGTCGCCTTTTTTTTACCGGGGTATAGCGCAGTCCGGTAGCGCGCCTGCTTTGGGAGCAGGATGTCAGGAGTTCGAATCCCCTTACCCCGACCATATAGAAAATCCCCGTATCGAAAGATACGGGGATTTTTTTTGCCTGCGAAAAAGCGCAATGCTTCAAGTTGTCGTACAACCAGCCGATAAACCGCCGACAGGGATTCGACCCCACTTCACGCCAACAATAAAAAAGGCATTCCACTATGTTTCTTCGTCAGATGAATATCGCCCGCCGTGCCGCGTTGGGTTTTGCCTTGATCGCCCTGTTGGTGGCGCTGCTCGGGGTGTTTGCGTTGGGGCAGATGTCGAGCATCCGCGACAGTGAGGTCGCGGTTGAAACCCAGTGGTTGCCGAGCATTCGCGGCGGTGACGAGATACGTGAATTGATGCTGCGCATTCGCACCATTTCCCTGCGCATGGCCCTTGACCAGGATCCGAAGAACACTTCGGTCTACCGGGGACAAATGGACACCCGCGACAAGGAGCTGAGCGAAAAGATCGCCAGTTACGAACGGCTCGTCGTGACGCCTGAAGGCAAAGCGCTCTATGACCAGTTCAAGCAGACGTTTGCCGCCTACCGTGCGGGCATCGCGCAATCCTTCACCCTCGCCGAGCAGGGGCGTCGGGATGAACTGATCAAGCTGCTGCTGGTGGACATGAAGACCGTCGTGGACGGTTCCGGCAAGCAGCTCAACGATCTGGCGGAGCTGTTCTCCAAACAAGTCTCCATCGAGAGCCAGAAGTCCCAGGAGCACTACGCCAATTCCCGCATGATCGTCACCCTGTTCATTGTGCTGGCTGCGCTGGCGACGGTGGCCTTGGCGATGCTGCTGACGCGCAGCATCGTCAAGCCCTTGGGCGAGGCACTGAATGCCGCAGAGAGCGTGGCCAAAGGGGACCTGACCCGGCCGATCGAAACCCATGGCAACGATGAGGTGAGCCGCTTGCTCAAGGCGCTGGCGACCATGCAACAAAACCTGCGTGATACGTTGCAAAGCATCAGTGGCTCGGCGACGCAGCTGGCAACGGCGGCCGATGAGCTGAACGTGGTCACCCTCGACAGTACTCAGAGCCTGCAACAGCAGAACAACGAAATCGAACAGGCCGCCACCGCTGTCACCGAAATGACCACTGCTGTCGAAGAGGTGGCGCGCAACGCGGTGTCCACTTCCGATGCCACGCGCCAGTCCAGCGAATCGGCGTCCCTTGGGCAGCAGCGGGTCAGCGACACGGTCGACGCGATTGGCGCCCTCGCCAACGATGTCGAAGTGACCGGTGGCCTGGTGCAGTCCCTGGCGAACCAGTCGCAGGATATCGGCAAGGTCCTGGACGTGATCCGGGCCATCGCCGAGCAGACCAACCTGCTCGCGCTCAACGCGGCCATTGAGGCCGCACGGGCTGGCGAAAGCGGTCGCGGTTTTGCGGTGGTGGCGGACGAAGTCCGGGCGTTGGCTTATCGCACGCAGCAATCGACCCAGGAAATCGAGCAGATGGTTCAGGGCATGCGCACCGGTGCCACCCAGGCCCTGGACTCCATGCAGGCCAGCTCCTCTCGCGCAGCCAGCACCCTGGCGATGGCGGAACGGGCAGGGGAGGCGTTGCAGACCATCACGGCGTCGGTCAATGAGATTCACGAGCGCAACCTGGTGATCGCCAGTGCCGCGGAAGAACAGGCACAGGTGGCCCGCGAAGTGGATCGCAATCTGGTGAATATTCGTGATCTGTCCGTGCGCTCGGCCACGGGCGCTGACCAGACCAGTGCCTCCAGCCATGAGCTGTCGCAACTGGCGAACTCGCTGCGCACAATGGTGCAGCGGTTTCAGGTTTGATTGATGGCAGGCTCGGGTAGTGATTCTGGTCGAGCCTGGATGTTGACTGTACCGCCGTCATCGCGAGCAGGCTCGCTCCCACAGGGATTGCATTCCACTGTGGGAGCGGGCTTGCTCACTAAAGCGGCGTGTCAGGCTCAGTGCAACTTGAGCCGAGGCTCGGTCCCGCGCCCGATCTTGCTGCCCAGCATCAGCATGGCCGTGCGAAACATGCCGTACAGCGCCATCTGGTGCATGCGGTACAGCGACACGTAGAACATCCGCGCCAGCCAGCCTTCGAGCATTACGCTGCCGGTGAGGTTGCCCATCAGGTTACCCACCGCCGAAAACCGTGACAGGGAAATCAACGAACCGTAATCGGTGTACTTGTAGTGCGGCAGCGCCTTGCCTTCGATCCGCAGTTTCAGAGACTTGGCCAGCAGTGAGGCCTGTTGGTGCGCAGCCTGGGCACGGGGCGGTACGTTGCGGTCGGAGCCCGGTTGCGGGCAGGCCGCGCAATCGCCGAAGGCGAAGATGTTCTCGTCGCGGGTGGTCTGTAGGGTCGGCAGTACCAATAGCTGATTGATCCGGTTGGTTTCCAGTCCGTCGATGTCCTTGAGAAATTCCGGGGCGCGAATCCCGGCGGCCCAGACTTTCAGGCTCGCGTCGATCACGTTGCCATCGACAGTGATCAGGCTGTCGGCGGTGACCCGGCCGACGGCGGCATTGGTCATCACGTTGACCCCCAGTTTTTCCAGGGTCTTGTGCACCGGGCCGCCGATGCGCTCGGGCAATGCCGGTAGCACCCTTGGCCCGGCCTCGATCAGGGTGATGTGCATGTTTTCCGGCTTGATCCGGTCCAGGCCATAGGCCGCCAGCTCATGGGCCGCATTGTGCAGCTCGGCCGCCAGTTCGACGCCGGTGGCCCCGGCACCGACGATGGCAACGCTGATCCGCTCCTCGGTGTTTGTCTGGCCGGCGTGGGCGCGCAGGTAATGGTTGAGTAACTGCTGGTGGAAGCGTTCGGCCTGCTTGCGGGTATCGAGGAACAGGCAGTGCTGCGCCGCGCCCTCGGTGCCGAAGTCATTGGTGGTGCTGCCGACTGCAATCACCAGGGTGTCGTAGCTCAATTCCCGGGCCGGCAACAGTTCCAGGCCAGCCTCGTCATACGTGGCGGCCAGTTGGATGCGCTTGCGCTCCCGGTCCAGGGCGCTCATGCGTCCAAGCTGGAACTTGAAGTGGTTCCATTTCGCCTGGGCGACGTAATTGAGTTCGTCTTCGGAGGAGTTGAGAGAGCCGGCGGCCACTTCGTGCAGCAGCGGTTTCCAGATGTGGGTCAGGTTCGCGTCGACCAGCATCACGCTGGCCGTGCCGCGCTTGCCCAGGGTCTTACCCAGGCGGGTAGCCAACTCCAGGCCGCCGGCGCCGCCGCCAACGATAACGATACGGTGAGTCATGGGGATATCTCGCAAGGCTAAAGGAAATCGGTGCCGTTACCCTCGCGAGCATAGGTGTCGTGCCTCACAACACTGTTGTGAGGCACGATACCTGCTCAAAGCGTCAGGTAACTGATCAGTCGGCTCAACAGACCCAGGCCGATGGTCACGGCCAATACCACCACCAGGAGCAACCACGGCCGGAAAGGCCGGCGCTCGACTCGGTGCTGGGACAGTTGCAGGTACTCTTCGACATGCTTCTGGTCTTCGGGGTTCAGGCGGCTCGTCATAAAGGCCTCGTCAGGTAGACGTTACGAAGTGTACAGACGTTACAGGCAATGTATCCGGGCATGAGACTTCACAAGCTGATCCCGACATCGAACACGATGCTGCGACCCAGGTTGCCTCGCAGGAAATCCGGCGCGTCGGGATGGGCGAACAGTACCCGGGCGAAGGTCGGCCCCACCAGCGACAGCGAGCGCCAGCCCTGGCGCAGGTATTCGGTTGGGGGCGGGAAGTGGCTGTTGAGGTCCAGCACTTCACGCTTGAGACTGGCAAACGCGATGATGTCCAGCTCCCCCAGGTCCATGCCCCGCTCTGTGTAGTTGTGGGCTTTCTTGCGCAAGGTCGGCGCCAGTCTCAATAGGAACTCGTTGGCCGGGATCCGCCTGGGCTTGGCCTCGCGGCGTACCAATTGGCTGAGGGAAAAGGCACTGCGGCGGCGTTGCAGTTCGTCGCGCCATTCATCATTGAGGCGACGACCTTCGTCGAGGACGAAAAACACCTCGAAGTTCGCATCACGGAACAATACGTCCGGCGGCTCCCCCGCGGGGGCGAACTCATCGGCGCGATAGGGCACGTTCAGCCCCTGCAACAGCCGCTGGCAGACCCAACGCTCACGCTCCCATTTGCGTGCATTGGAGAGAAAGGCGTTGGCTTGCTCGGCCGCGATGGTCAGCAGGCGTAAGTAATCGGAATCATCCATGAGCCCAAGCTTAGCGTTCAATTGCGACAAGCTGAAAGCGTTGCGTTGATTAATGGAGGGGAGGTGGGGTGTAGACTGCCGGATTGAACCCTCAAGTGACGCGAGGGCAGGCGAAAGGTGTAGTCCATGATCGGAGCTGAACTGCTCTCACCACAGACACTGGCGGTTGGCTGGCTGATTTATGTGCCGATGCTCGCCTGGGCGGTGTGGCGGGCGCCCTGGGTCGAGCTGTTCACCGACAGCCGTCGTCAGCACCTGCTGTTCGGCACGGTGCTGTCGTTGTTCATGTTATGGCTGGTGCGACGGGATTTCGAGACCGGCGTCTCGTATCACTTCATCGGCATGACGGCGGTAACGCTGTTGCTGGACTGGCCGCTGGCAATCCTCGGCGGGCTTTCTGCACAGCTTGCGCTGGTGCTGCTGGGGCGCCAGGACATGGCGGCGATGGGTGTCAACGGCGTGTTGCTGGTCCTGTTACCGGTATGGGTCACCGAGTGCTGTGCGATCCTGGTGGAGCGTGCCCAGCCGCGTAATCTGTTCGTGTACATCTTTTGTTCGGGGTTTCTTGCCGCTGCTCTGTCGGCGTTGCTGTGCCTGCTGCTGGGGCTCGGCTTGCTGTGGTACGACGGGGTATTCGCCATGCCGTACTGGTTGGGCGATTTCGTCGGCTACCTCTGGCTGATCATTTTTCCCGAGGCCTTCATCAACGGCATGGTGGTCAGCGCCCTGGTGGTATTCAGTCCCGAATGGCTCGAGACGTTCAACCGCACGCGCTATCTGTCGGCGCCCTGGAAGGATGACGACAAGCCTTGATTCACATCAAGGCCGGGCAGACAGTGGCGCTTCATGCTCTGGAAAATTTCCAGGAGCACAGCCATGAGTGTTTATGAATGGGCGAGACAAGAGATCAGGCGCAGTCACGACGCGGCGATGGAGATCGGCTTCGATCCAGGCTTGAGCCTGCGTGCCTTGCTCAGTGCAATCGTGCAACAGAGCAAGACAGTGCGCAGCGTTGAAGACCTGGCCGATGAGTTGAGTTTCCTGGCGGAGAACCTCGACGATGAACAGGATTACAGTTTTATGCGGCCTTAGTGGTGCGAGCGAGGATTGAAGTCCTCGCTGAACAGTTCATCCTCGGCATCCGGGCTGACCGGGATTTTGTGCTCTTCCGATGCCCAGGCGCCCAGGTCGATCAGTTTGCAGCGATCGGAACAGAATGGCCGGAATTTGCTCTCCGGGCTCCATTCCACAGGTGCGCCGCAGGTTGGGCAATTGACGATTGGGGTCTGGCTCATGACTGGCCTCCACGCAAGGTAAGGTAAAAGTGATGCAGGCGTTCGACCTCGGCGTGCAGCCACGCGAGGTCGCGGTCGTTGACCACCACGTCGTCTGCATGGCTCAGGCGATCCTGACGGGTAGACTGCGCCTTGAGGATGGCCTGGACCTGCTGTTCGCTGGTCTGGTCGCGCTGCAAGGTGCGTTCGATCTGCAGCTGTTCCGGGGCATCGATCACCAGGATCCGCTGGGTCATGGCGTATTGTCCCGACTCGATCAGCAGCGGCGATACCAGAATCGCATACGGCGATTGTGCCAAGGCCAAGTGGTGCGCGATCTCATCGGCTATCAACGGGTGCAGCAAGGCTTCGAGCCAGCGCCGTTCTTCGGCATTTTCAAAGATCAGTGTGCGCAGCGCCCCACGGTCGAGGGCGCCGCCGGTCTGCAACACGCCGGGGCCGAAATGCCTCGTGATTTCCGCCAGCGCCGGGCGCCCTGGTTCGACGACCCAGCGTGCTGCGTGATCGGCGTCGACGACGTGTACACCCAAGTCGATGAAGTGCTGCGCCGCCGCGCTTTTGCCACTGCCGATGCCGCCGGTCAGGCCGAGGATCCAGGGTTTTTCCAAAGAGGTGTTCATTAAAAACCGACAGACTGCCAATAAAAGTCCGTTATTTGACCACCCCAGAGCAAGGCAATCCAGCCGGCAATCGCCAGATAAGGTCCGAAGGGGATCTGAGTCGATGTCGGCGCATCCCGCATGCGCAGCATGACAATGCCGACGACGGCACCCACCAGGGAAGACAATAACAGCGTCAGAGGCAGGATTTGCCAGCCGCCCCAGGCCCCCAGCATCGCCAGCAGCTTGAAATCGCCATAGCCCATGCCTTCCTTGCCGGTGATCAGCTTGAATACCCAGAACACCGACCACAGCGCCAGGTAACCGGCCACCGCGCCCCACATCGCCTCGTTCAACGAAACGAATACACCGAAGCTGTTGACGATCAGGCCCAGCCACAACAACGGCAGTACCAGCGTGTCGGGCAGTAATTGATGCTCGGCATCGATCAGGCTCATGCCCAGCAGGCCCCAGGTCAGGACCATCACCATCGCGGCCTGCCAGCCGAAGCCGAAATGCCAGGCGACAAACGCCGACAATGCGCCGCAGGCCAGTTCGGTCAATGGGTAACGCTTGCCAATGGGGGCTGCACAGCTGGAACAACGCCCGCGCAGCGCCACGTAGCTCAGCAGCGGAATATTTTCCCAGGCTCGAATGCGGTGTCCGCAATGGGGGCATTGGGAGTGAGGCAACACCAGGTTGTAGGCCGGGCCGGGCGTTTCGGCGGGCAGGCCGAGCAAGTCGTGGGCTTGCAGCCGCCACTCGCGGCTGAGCATCTTGGGCAGGCGCCACACCAGGACGTTGAGAAAGCTGCCGACAATCAGCCCGAGCAGTAGCGCCGCCAGCACGAAGGCCAAGGGATACAGCACGAAGAATTCGGTCAGGGGCATGTCAGATCGCAGAGCCGAGTTGAAAGATGGGCAAGTACATCGCGACCACCAGGCCGCCGACCACCACCCCCAGGATCACCATGATGAAGGGTTCCATCAGGCTGGTGAGGTTGTCCACCAGATTGTCCACTTCGGCCTCATAAAAGCTCGCCACTTTGTCGAGCATGTCGTCCAGCGCGCCGGATTCCTCGCCGATGGCAGTCATCTGGATCGCCAGGTTCGGAAAGATGCCTGAGGCGCGCATGGAGAAATTCAGTTGCATGCCGGTTGAGACATCCTGGCGGATGCGCTGCACGGCACGTTTGAACACTACATTGCCGGTGGCGCCGGAAACCGAGTCCAGGGCTTCCACCAGCGGCACGCCGGCCGCGAAAGTCGTGGACAGCGTGCGGGCGTAGCGGGCCACCGCGGATTTGTACATCAGGGCACCTACCAGCGGTAGCTTGAGCAGCCATTTATCGCGCCAGTCACGAAACCCCTGGGAGCGCTTGAGCGCGTACTTCACGCCAAAAAAGCCGCCCACCAGGCCACCCAGCAGCAGCCACCACCATTGCTGCATGAACTCCGAGAGGCCGATGACCATGACCGTGAACGCCGGCAGTTCGGCGCCGAACCCGGCGAACACCGACTCGAATTGTGGCACCACCTTGACCAGCAGAATGCCCGTGACCACCGCCGCGACGAGGATGACGGCCGTCGGATACGTCATGGCTTTCTTGATCTTGGCCTTGAGGGCTTCGCTCTTTTCCTTGTAGGTGGCAACCCGGTCCAGCAGCGTGTCCAGTGCGCCGGCCTGTTCACCGGCGTCCACCAGGTTGCAATACAACTCATCGAAATACTGCGGGCATTTGCGCAACGACGCGGCGAAGCTGTTGCCGGCGGCGACTTCCTGTTTCACCTCATCCACCAGCTTGCGCATGTTGGCGTTGTCGAAGCCTTCGCCAATGATGTCGAACGCCTGCAACAGCGGCACGCCGGCCTTGAGCATCGTGGCCATCTGGCGGGTGAAGAGGGCGATATCCAGCGGCTTGATGCGCTTGCCCTTGCCGAATATCGAGGCGGACTTCTTGCGCACCTTTTCCGGATTGATGCCTTGCTTGCGCAATTGTGCCTTGACCAGTGCCGGGCTCTGGCCGGCCAGCTCGCCGGACATTTTCGTGCCCTTGCGGTCCTTGCCTTCCCACGTATAGGTATCGGTTTTGACTGCCTTGACCGCCATGCTCAATCCTTGGTGACCCGGTTGATTTCTTCGAGGCTGGTCACTCCTTGCATCACTTTGAGCAGCCCGGAGGCGCGCAGGTCGTTGAAGCCGTCCTTGCGCATTTGCAGGTCGATTTCCAGCGAGTTGCCCTCGGCCATGATCAGCCGTTGCAGCTCGGGTGTGTTTTTGACCACTTCATAAATCCCCACGCGTCCCTTGTAGCCGTTGTTGCACTGTTCGCAACCGACCGGCTCATAGATCGTGAACGAGCCGATGCGTTCCCGGGGAAAACCTTCCTTGAGCAACGTCTCTTCGGGAATCTCGATGGCCTTCTTGCAATGGCTGCACAGCTTGCGCGCCAGCCGCTGGGCGATGATCAGGTGGACCGCCGTGGCGATGTTGAAGCCGGGAATGCCCATGTTCTGCAAACGGATCAAGGTTTCGGCAGCGCTGTTGGTGTGCAGCGTCGACAACACCATGTGCCCGGTCTGGGCCGCCTTGATGGCAATTTCGGCTGTTTCGAGGTCGCGGATCTCACCGACCATGATCACATCCGGGTCCTGGCGCAGGAACGAGCGCAGCGCCTGGGCGAAGTCCAGGCCCTGGCGTGGGTTCACGTTGACCTGGTTGATCCCTTCCATGTTGATTTCCACCGGATCTTCGGCTGTGGAAATGTTGATGTCCACGGTATTGAGGATATTCAACCCCGTGTAGAGCGAGACGGTCTTGCCCGAGCCGGTCGGCCCGGTTACCAGGATCAGCCCTTGCGGTTGTTTGAGGGCCGCCAGGTACAGCTCTTTCTGGTCCGGTTCGTAGCCCAGGGCGTCGATGCCCATCTGCGCACTGGAGGGGTCGAGAATCCGAATCACCACTTTTTCGCCCCAGAGCGTGGGCAGGGTGTTGACCCGGAAATCGATGGATTTGGTTTTCGACAAGCGCATTTTCAGCCGCCCGTCCTGAGGCTTGCGCCGTTCGGAAATATCCAGGTTGGCCATGACCTTCAGGCGCGCGGCGATGCGGGTCGCCAACTGGATCGGCGGTCGGGCGACTTCGCGCAACATGCCATCGGTGCGGACCCGCACACGGTAGGATTTTTCATAAGGCTCGAAATGCAGGTCGGAAGAGCCGCCCTTGATCGCATCCAGCAGCATCTTGTTGACGAAGCGCACCACCGGCGCATCGTCGGCGTCCAGGCCGGCGATGGCGTCCTGCTTGTGGTCATCGCCCGACTCGATGTCCAGGCCATCGAGGTCTACATCGCCCATGCCTTCCAGGCCTGTGGTACTGGATTCGAAGAACTTTTCGATGGCATCGCTGAGTTTGTCGTCCTCCACCAGGATGGCTTCGGTGGTCAGGCCGGTACTGAACTGAATGTCATTGATAGCCTGGTGGTTGGTGGGGTCGGAAATGCCCACGAACAGTTTGTTGCCCCGTCGCCACAGCGGCAGCGCATGGTGCTGGCGAACCAGTTTCTCGCTGACCAGGCCCGTAGGCTGGGCCTCCTTGTCGAGGCTGTTGAGGTCCAGCAGGGCGACGCCGAAGTGTTCTGAGGCGATCTCCGCAACCTGGCGACTCTGGACCAGTTTGTTCTGCACCAGATAACTGACCAGGGGCATGCGATTGCGTTGGGCCTGTTGATGCGCCTGTTGCGCACTTTGTTCGGTGAGCAGTTCGGCCAGCACCAGTTGCTTGGTCAGGCCGCTGAGGGCGATGTCATTCATGGGGATCCCGGACGCAGACAGTTCATGACTTATAGCCTAGTCAAGCATCAACACCAAACCAGCGGGTTGGGGTGACAAAAAATGTCAGATAGTGCGGTTGTAGGGATGGGGCGCAAGGCTTCTGTGGCCCCGAACCCCCGGTGGGCATGGCTCCGGACGGTTGGCATGTGCCCTGCAACGGCTGCCCCAACCATGAGACTCCACCTCATGTATGGAGATGTCTATGAACAAGCAGAGTGGCTTTACCCTGATCGAGCTGCTGATCGTCGTGGCGATCATCGGCATCCTGGCGACCTTTGCGTTGCCGCAATATTCCAAATACCAGGCGCGGGCCAAGGTGACGGCGGGCCTGGCGGAGATCACTGCGTTGAAGGTGCCGTTCGAGGACACGATCAATTCGGGTACCAACCCGACCCTCGAACTTGTTGGCGGGACGGCAACGACCAGTAACTGCACCACCACTGCCTCGGGTGTTGCCTCTACAGGGGTTGGCACCATTGGCTGCACCATCCTCAATGCGCCGGGTCCGGTGGTGGGCAAGACGATTACGCTGAGTCGTTCGGGAACCGGGGTATGGACATGCGCCACCACGGCTGAGCAGGAATACGCTCCCAAGGGCTGCACCGGTGCCGCTGCAGGTGGTTGAGGCATAAAGGTTGGTCTGACCGGCCCCGCTTTTAGCGGGGTTTTTTGTTGTAGGAAAATGCTCTGCAATTCAGTGGCTTAAGCCATGGCCGAAACCCGCATGTTGCATGTACAAAATCGACGGGTCATGCATTTTGCATGATTCCGTAAAATACCGTTTCGCTTAAATTGTTGATTTTTATAGATTTTTTTTGAAATAAAAAACTGGCACACCCTTCGCACTACTCCTGACAGCCCTGCCGGACTGCATTTCCCGGCAGTTTCTGAGAAAAACAGGAGTTACTCGTATGAAGAAGTTCGCTATCACTGCCGCTGCTGCTACCGCACTGACCCTGACCATGGCTAACGCCGCATTTGCCCAGAACGTTCAAGCGACGCAGGCTCCAATGATGCTGGCTGCTGGCGAAGTTACGAAAGCCAAGGAAGAAACCAAAGACACCTGGATCACCACCAAGGTCAAAGCGGACCTGGTCACTGAAAAAGGCATTCCAGGCACCGATATCAAGGTTGAAACCAACAAAGGCGTTGTATCTCTGTCTTCGGACGTCGCTGTAACGAAGGCTCAGAAGGAAACCGCCGTGGCGATTGCCAAGAAAATCAAAGGCGTGCAAGACGTATCGGCTGATGGTCTGAAGGCCGAATAACGCCAAGACTTCTCGCCTGGACCGGGAGAAGGCACGGCAAACGGGCTGAGTCATACGTTTGCCGTTGCTTTGGAGTTCATGCGAAAGGCCACAGGGAGGTGGCCGTCCACAGGCCCCCGGCGTTGCCGGGGGCCTGTTCTATTCTGCATAGGCTATTCAAAGACTGCGGTGGAACAGACATCAACCTTGTTTGCCATGAAGCGGTTGCGGTTCAGCGCCCACGCTTGCTGGTGATCTGTACCAATCGATTACCCTCGAAGCGCAGGTATTGGTACATGCCGCTGTTGGGCCCATAAGTCCATTCTTCCACCGGGTACTCTTCCCGCCGATTGACACTGCGCTTATAGCCCAGGTCATCCCGAGCCGCCGGTTCTCCGCATTTTTGCAGCACTTCGCTGGAGCGGTCGCCGACGCTGATCAACTGGCTGCCGCAGCGCAACGTGTCGGCCGCCGGTGCCTGGCTCGCAACCAGCAACAAACCCAGGGAGAGCCAGCAAGAGCGTTTCATCTTATTCGGCGTCCAGGTGCATGGGAGTGATCACGCGCCCATCGCTTTCGGCCTGGCCGAGGCTGGCGTCGATAAAATAGACACGGTCGTCGGCCAGTTTGCCTTTGTCCACCAGGAAGTCCTTGATGCTGCTCGCCCGTTCCTGGCCCAGTTCGCGCAGCAATACCTCGCTGCCGCTCCAGAATTTGATTACCCCTTCGCGCAGTTTTTCGATACGGGCTTTTTTATCCAGTTGCGACCATTCGACCGGCGGTTGTGTCTTGAGGCGGGTGCGGTAGATGCCTTCCAGCAGCGGAGCCTTTTCGTCTTCCGGAACTTCCAGTAACGACGCTTTGGCCGGAACTTTATCGCCCCGACGTTGCAGCATCTTGTAGTAGTTGTACTGGTACTCACGCTCCAGGCGCTGGGAGGCCAGCAATGGACCATCGCTGCTCTCGGCGGCGGTGCCTTCGATCTCCAGGCGCAGTTCCGGACGTTTACCAAGCGCTTCGGACAGCTTGAGCAGCACACCCTCGTTTTCCTTGCTCAGCTCGCTGGAGCCCGGTGCGAACGCCACGCTGCCCAGGTCCTCGGAGCCACCACCGGCCACCAACCCGCCGATGAGCTTGAACGGTGCCTGGGCCGCCCGCACCACGAGATTGCGCAGGGTCTGCCAGACGATCGGCATTACGCTGAACTGCGGATCGTTGAGGTTGCCGGACACGGGCAACTCGATGGAAATCCTGCCTTCGGAATCCTTCAACAGGGCGACGGCCAGCTTCAACGGCAGGCTGACGGCGTCCGGGCTGTCGACCTTTTCGCCCAATTGCAATTGCTCGACCACCACCTTGTTCTCGGCCTGGAGCTGGCCCTGGGTGATGCGGTAATGCAAATCGAGATTGAGCCGGCCCTTGCGGATGCGATACCCGGCGAATTTGCCGGAGTAGGGCGTCAGGGTTGTCAGCTCGACCCGCTTGAAGCTGGTGGCGATATCGAGGCTGGCCATGGGGTCGAACGGATTGAGCGCCCCCTTGATGATGACCGGGGCATAGCGGTCGACCTTGCCCTTGACGTCTACGCTGGCCGGTTTGGCCTGGCGGCTGTCGATGGTGCCGATCTGGCCGTTGAGCTGTTGGATGGCGGTGGCGAAATTTGGCGTCAGGCTGAAGTCGGCGAAGTTGGCCGAGCCGTCATTGATGGCAATCGCACCGATGTGGATACCCAGCGGCTTCCCTTGGGACGCCGGTTTGGCCGCCGTGTTCTTCGCGCTGTCGGGCGGTTGCGGGATCAGCAGATCATCGACGTTGGTGGTGCGATCGTCGTTGATCATGAAGCGCGCGTAGGGTTGGAACAGGTTGACCTTGTCGATGGAGAGGCTGTCGCCATGCTGGTAGTTGAGGCCCTCGACGACCACGCTTTGCCATTTGACGAAGTCACGGGTCTTGAGAGTATCGAGCGTGTGCAATTGGTCGACCTGGGCGCGACCGGTGACCGCGAACGCCAGCGGGTCGATGCCCTTGAGATCTACCGCCAGGTCGCTGCCGAGCATCCCGGAGCGCAGCTCCAGCCGAATGAAAGGATTGATGTAGGCTTGGGCGACGCGCAAGTCGATATCCTGGGTCTTGACCTTGAGTCTGGCGCTGACCGGGTTCAGGTTGACTTCGCCGTCAGCCAGGATCTTGCCTTGTTTACCCAGGCCGGTGTCCAGCTTGAGGGTGAAGGGCGAACCGTTGAGGGTGTCGTAGTTCTGCAGGTCGAGGTTCAGCGGGCCGACGTCCAGCGCCACGGCGGGTTGGGCCTGGCGATCGGCCAGGTGCACCTGGTAGTCGCGCAATTGCACGTCCTTCAACAGGACCTGCCATGGTTTGCTCGGCGGAGCGGGTTCGGGTTTGGGGGAGTCGGCGGCTGCCGGCGCCGATGCCGGTTCCACCTTGACCTGGGGCTTCGCCGGCTGGCTGGCGAACAATTTCTGCCAATCCAGTTGACCGTCCGCCTCCCGGGCCGCCCAGGTTTCCAGTTTCTGGCTGCGGACTTTGCCCACCAGCACTTGCTGTTTGGCCAGGTCCACCGTGGTTTCGCTGACATCCAGGCGTTCGAGCCTGGCCAGTGGACGACCATCGGGAGACTTGATGGCGAAGGGCGCGACGCTGACGGCAGCGTTGCTCAAGAGCAGTTCGGTGCCCTTGGCCAGGTTGAGTTTGTAGTCGGTGCTCAGGTTGACGATGCCGTTTTCCAACACCAGGGGGACCGCATCGCGTACATAGGGCCACCAGAATTTCATCTGACCATCGGTGACCTTGAGCTTGCCCTCGGAGGCGATTGGCGAAAGGCTGAAATTGCCGGTCCAGTCGATTTTCCCGCCTTCGGGCCCGGCGGCAACCAGGGTCATGTCGGCGCTGTCGTCGGGCAGAGTGCTGAGGTTCTTCAGTTCGAAATCAAGCGCGTCGTAAAGGAACTCGATGGGCTCGCTGGGGCGCAGGTCCTGGAAATGCACATATCCGGTGGCGAGCTTGATCCTATCGACCCGCAGGGGAAACGGCTTGGCGTCCGGGTTCGCCGGAGCAGGCTCGCTGGGCGGTAATTTGAACAGGCCCAGCAGGTTCAGTTGCCCATCCTTGGCGAACACAATCTCGGTCTTGGGCTTGTCGAGCTCGATGTCGGCCAGGTGCAGGGCGCCGGACCACAGGCTGTCGACTTGCAGGTTGGCGTACAGCCGTTCGAAGCCGACCTGCTCCTTGCCCGGTTCGCCCACATTCAGCCCCCACAAGGTGATTTCAAGGCTGAATGGATTGAGTTCGATGCGCTGGAGCTGGGCCGGCACCGTGGCATGGCTGGCCAGTTGCTGGTTGGCGATCCGCAAGGCGATGCCCGGCAATATCAGAAACCCCAGCAGGCTGTAGAGGGCCAGTGCGATAAGCAGTGCGGCGAAAGCGCGCTTCAATCCTTTGGACATGTGTGGCTTCGTCTGGTGTGAATCGGAGTGCCTTGGAGTATGGCATGCGTTTACGGTTCCGAAACCACTGAGATTTATCGGATTTGTCCGTTTTTTCCGTAGGTCTGCGGAGGTTGGCTTAGAACTGAAGGACCAGTGTCTTGAGCGGCGGATTCCCGTCCCTGGAGGGAAAATCGTCGCCGGGCGTCAGCACGCTCCATTCCCGCACAGGTCGGCCGGCTTTGCTCGCGCAGCGCAGCACCTGTTCGCGCCAGTCATCCATGGAGACTTTCGCCAGGTTGTTGCAACAGATCAGCACGCCATCGTCAGCGGTGGTCAGCAGCGCCGGCTTGAGCAGGCTCTGGTAGTCACGCAACAGGTCGACGGTACCGAAAGCACTCTTGGCCCAGGCC
Source organism: Pseudomonas uvaldensis (assembly GCF_021271205.1). Taxonomy (GTDB): domain Bacteria; phylum Pseudomonadota; class Gammaproteobacteria; order Pseudomonadales; family Pseudomonadaceae; genus Aquipseudomonas; species Aquipseudomonas uvaldensis. The sequence goes on along the minus strand of NZ_JAIWKS010000016.1, from coordinate 35,615 downwards.
GGTGGATCCAGCAGTACCAGGTCGTACTGGCGAGGTTCCAGGCGCACATAGCTCGGTAATTTCTGTCCGCGTCGCTGGCTGATGGGCAGGCCGGCCAACTGGCGGATCGCCGGGAAGTAATCGGATTGCACGAACTCCATGGGCGGTAAATCCGGATTGAGCAGGCCGTTCTCCCGACCCACGGCGAGGTTGCCTTCGGCGAAGTCAAGATTGCATACCTCCCGCGCGCCACCGGCCGCGGCGCTCAGGCCAACCCCGCAGGTGTAGGCGAACAGGTTCAGCACGCTTTTGTTCCGGCTGTGTGCCTTGACCCAGCCACGGGCGTTGCGCAGATCCAGGAACAGCAACGGGTCTTGTCCGGCATGGCGCCCGCGAACGCGATAATTAAGACCCCATTCGTGGCCGACGAGGTCTTGCAGGGCGGCCTCGTCAGCCTGGTAGACGGCGTCCTGGCGGTCTATCCGTGAATTGCCCCGGGCGCGGTCGTTGTAGACCAGCAGCGTGTCCAGGCCCAGGTGTTGGTTGACGATGTCGTGCATGTGCAACAAGGCATCGCGTCCCAGTGACTCATGAAAACTCTGCACCAACAGCTGCGGGCCGTAGCGATCGACGGTCAGGCCCGGTGCGCCTTCCTGGCTGCCATGGAACAGCCGGTAGCAATCGGTGCCTTGCTGCTGCAACTGGCCGAGCAGGTCATGACGCTGGTCGAGGGCGGCGCGCAGCGCCTGATTCAAGGAAGACATGCCAAGCGCGCCTTAGAGAAATGAGGCGCGGGAGTTTAGCAGTAATGACGGGTATGGTCCTTGTGGGAGCGAGCAGGCTCGCTCCCACAAGGTGAGGAGAGTCGCCGTTGAGCGTTCAGCGATTCAAGCGCTTGTCGATCAGCCCCTCCACCACACTCGGATCGGCCAGAGTCGAGGTATCGCCGAGGCTGTCCAGTTCGTTGCAGGCGATCTTGCGCAGGATGCGTCGCATGATCTTGCCTGACCGGGTCTTGGGCAGCGCCGGCGCCCATTGGATCAGTTCCGGCTTGGCGAAACTGCCGATTTCCTTGCTGACATGGGCCAGCAGTTCCTTCTTCAGCTCCTCGTTGGCCTCGACCCCGTTCATGGGCGTGACGAAGGCGTATATGCCCTGGCCCTTGAGGTCATGGGGATAGCCGACGACCGCTGCCTCGGCGATGCTGTCGTGCAGGACCAGGGCGCTTTCCACCTCGGCGGTACCAATGCGATGTCCGGAGACGTTGATCACGTCATCGATGCGCCCGGTGATCCAGTAATCGCCGTTCTCGTCGCGACGGGCGCCGTCGCCGGTGAAGTAATAGCCGGGATAGGGCTTGAAGTAAGTATCGACCATGCGCTGATGGTCCCTGTAGACGCTACGGATCTGACCGGGCCAGCTGGATTTGATCGCCAGTACGCCACTGCCGGGACCGCTGATTTCCTTGCCCGCTTCATCCAGCAGTACCGGTTGTACGCCGAACATCGGCCGGGTGGCGCAGCCCGGTTTGAGCTGTTGCTGGCTCACCAGCGGGCTGAGCATGATGCCGCCGGTTTCGGTCTGCCACCAGGTATCGACAATCGGGCAGCGTTGCTCGCCGACCTTGTTGAAATACCATTCCCAGGCTTCCGGATTGATCGGCTCGCCGACACTGCCGAGCAGTCGCAGGCTCTTGCGGGAGGTTTTCTGTAGTGGCTCGATGCCTTCGCGCATCAGCGCGCGCAGGGCGGTAGGTGCGGTGTAGAAAATATTGACCTGATGCTTGTCGATCACCCGCCAGAAGCGCGAACTGTCGGGATGGCTCGGTACACCTTCGAAGATCAGCGTGGTGGCACCGTTGGCCAACGGGCCGTAGACGATGTAACTGTGGCCGGTGACCCAACCGACGTCGGCGGTGCACCAGAACACCTCGTTGTCGCGGTAGTCCAGTACGTACTTGAAGGTCATTGCGGCCTGCAGCAGATAGCCGCCGGTGGTGTGCAATACGCCCTTGGGTTTTCCGGTGCTGCCGGAGGTGTAGAGAATGAACAGCGGATCCTCGGCATCCATCGGTTCGGGCGGGCAGTCGTCGCTGGCGTCGTGCATGGCCTGGTGATACCAGAGGTCACGGCCTTCGACCCAACTGATCTCGGCCTGGGTGCGCTCGACCACCAGGACGGTGCTGACGTCGGGGCAGCTTTCCAGTGCCTGGTCGACATTGCGCTTGAGCGGTATGGACCGTCCTCCCCGCACACCTTCGTCGGCGGTGATCACTGTGCGGCAATCGGCATCGAGAATCCGATCGCGCAGCGAGTCCGGCGAAAAGCCACCGAACACCACCGAATGCACCGCGCCGATGCGAGAGCAAGCGAGCATCGCATAGGCCGCTTCCGGAATCATTGGCATGTAGATACAAACCCGGTCGCCTTTCTTGACCCCACGACTTTTCAGCACGTTGGCCAGGCGGCACACATGATGATGGAGTTTTCGGTAAGAGATTTCCGCCGATTCGGCGGGATTGTCGCCTTCCCAGATGATTGCTGTCTGGTCGGCGCGTTTTTCGAGATGGCGGTCGATGCAATTGGCGCTGACGTTCAGCTTGCCCCCGGCGAACCAGGTGGCATCCCCGGTCTTGAGGTCATAGCGCTGGACGGTTTGCCAAGGCGTTATCCAGTCGAGGAAGCGGGTGGCCTGTTCGGCCCAGAAGGTGCTGGGGTGTTCGATGGATTCCTTGTAGAGCCGCTTGTATTCGTCCTGACTCAGTTGCGCAGCCCGGCGGACGGCATCGGCTTGGGGGAACTGGCTGATATCGAGCATGGCGGTTCCTTATTCTTGTTTTGCGACAAGTCATAAAGATGCGCCCACTCGCCGGAGGGTTCAAGCCATGCACAAATGACTGTGGGAGCGAGCCCGGTGGGAGCGAAGCTTGCTCGCGATGACGCCGTCACATTCAACACGCAGGTTGATAAGGCTATCGCGAGCAAGCTTTGCTCCCACAAGACCCTCTCCCACAAGGGTAATGCAAACCTGGGATCAGCCGCGATGACGCCCGCGGAAGTAGTTGATCAGGCCCTGGGTCGAGGCATCTTCGGCCGGGCTCTCTTCGCTGCCCACCAGGCGGTTATAGACACCTTTGCCCAGCTCCTTGCCCAGCTCCACGCCCCACTGGTCGAAGGCATTGATGCCCCAGACCACGCTTTGCACGAACACTTTGTGTTCATACAGCGCCACCAGTGCGCCCAGACGGCGAGGGCTGATGCGTTCGACCACGAGGGTGTTGCTCGGCCGGTTGCCCGGAATGACCTTGTGGGAGGCCAGTTTGCGCACGTCTTCTTCGCTGGCGCCCTTGTCGCGCAATTCGGCCTCGGCCTCGGCGCGGGTCTTGCCGAGCATCAGTGCCTGGCTCTGGGACAGGCAGTTGGCGTACAACCACTGATGGTGGTCGGCCACCGGGTTGAAACTGACCACGGGGACGATGAAGTCGGCCGGGATCAATTGGGTGCCCTGGTGCAGCAACTGATGGTAAGCGTGCTGGCCGTTGCAACCGACGCCGCCCCAGATGACCGGGCCCGTGTCGGTCGATGCCGGGGTACCGTCCTGGCGCACGCTCTTGCCATTGGATTCCATGTCCAATTGCTGCAAGTGCTTGGTGATGTTACGCAGGTAATGATCGTACGGCAGGATCGCGTGGCTCTGCGCGCCCCAGAAATTGCCGTACCAAACGCCGAGCAACGCCAGCAGCACCGGCATGTTCTGCTCGAACGGCGCACTCTGGAAATGCTGGTCCATGGAATAGGCGCCGGACAGCAGTTCCTTGAAGTTCGACATGCCGATGGCCAGGGCGATAGGCAAACCGATGGCCGACCACAGCGAGTAACGACCACCGACCCAGTCCCACATCGGGAAGATGTTCTCTTCACGGATGCCGAACGCCACGGCCGCCGCATTGTTGCTCGATACGGCAATGAAGTGGCGATACAGCTCGGCTTCGGAGCCGCCCTGGGCGAGGTACCAGGCACGGGCGGCCTGGGCGTTCTTCAGGGTTTCGAGGGTATTGAAGGATTTCGACGAGACGATGAACAGCGTGGTCTCGGCGCGCAGCTTCATGGTCAGCTCATGGAATTCGCTGCCGTCGATGTTCGCCAGGTAGTGGCAGCGAACGCCTTTTTGCGCGTAGGACAACAGTGCTTCGGACACCAGTTCCGGGCCGAGGAAAGAGCCACCGATGCCGATGTTCACTACGTCGGTGATCGGCTTCTCGGTGTAGCCCCGCCACAGCCCGTCGTGAATGCGGCCCACCAGGTCGGTGATCTGGTTCAAGACCTTATGCACGTCCGGCATCACGTTGACGCCGTTTACCAGCAATTTGTCGCCTACCGGTCGCCGCAGGGCGGTGTGCAAGGCCGGGCGGTTTTCCGAGGCGTTGACGATTTCGCCTTCGAATAGCGCCTTGATCGCTCCCTTGAGGTCGACTTCGTTGGCCAGGTTGACCAGCAGGTCGCGAGTCTGGGCGTTGATCAGGTTTTTCGAATAGTCGAGAAACAGGCCACAGCTCGACAGGGTGAATTGGTTGAAACGCTGCGGATCGACGTTGAACGCTTCGCGCATGCTGAAATCCTGCATGGCTTTGCGGTGGTCATTCAGCGCTTGCCAGGCGGGCAGAGCGGTCACGTCATGAGGGTTTCGGTAATACGCCATCGCTGCGGGTTTCCTTTTACTTGAACGACCTTTTGTACACTAAAAACTCCGGCATGGCCCGAGGCGGGCGTCCGGACGACTGCGTCGACACGATCACTGGGCGCAGGGCGACTACAGTAAACCTCGCGTTGCGATCTGTCTTGACTTTGTCTGACCGTTTCCCGGTACTTTTTTATACAACGGGCTCGGGACAGGTCCGACAGACGGGGCTCAGAATCCTATCACTGGACACTTCATGTGGGAGCATTAGGGAAATCAAGCAACCTGGACCGGGATGGCATTGCTGGTGTGGCTCAGTTCATTGCCTGGCGCCATGTACAGCATGCGGGGTTTGAAATTCACCAGTTCGGCTTCGCTGTAATGGGCGTAGGCGCAAATGATGACACGGTCGCCCACCTTGGCCTTGTGCGCCGCGGCGCCGTTGACCGAAATCATCCGCGAGCCATCTTCGCCACGAATGGCATAGGTAGTGAAGCGCTCGCCGTTGTCCACGTTGTAGATCTGGATCTGCTCGTATTCGCGGATGCCGGACAGGTCCAGCCATTCACCATCGATGGCACAGGAGCCCTCGTAATCGAGCACGGCGTGAGTGACTTCGGCGCGGTGCAGCTTGGCCTTGAGCATGATGGCGTGCATGGGTTTTCCTCTGGTCGGGTCCAAACGGCGGGCAGTGTGCCCGAAGGCTGCAGGAGCGGCAATAACACCGCAGCGCCCTATGGGCGAACCTGTGGGAGCACAGCTTCCTCCCACAGTTTGTTTCCACAGGAGGATGTTCAGGCGTGCGCGTCGAGATCCAGATGCAGGTTGTCGATCAGCCGAGTCGTGCCCAGGAAGGCAGCGACCAGGATCACCAGGTCGCGGTCTTCGACCGTGGCCGGGCGCAAGGTCCGGGCATGGCGCACTTCCAGGTAGTCGGGGCGCAGGCCGGCGGCTTCGAGTTGCTTGAGCTGCTCGGCGATCAACGCCGGGAAATCCCGCTGCCCCTGGCGGATCGCCTCGGCGATGTGGCTCAGGCTGCGGTAGACCGCTGGGGCCACGGCGCGTTGTTCGGGGCTGAGGAAACCGTTGCGCGATGAAAGCGCCAGGCCGTCTTCGGCCCGGACGGTCGGCTCGCCGATGATCTGGATCGGCATGTTCAGGTCGTGGACCAGCGCCCGGATCACCGCCAGTTGCTGGAAGTCCTTCTGGCCGAATACCGCCAGGTCAGGCTGGACCATGTTGAACAGCTTGCTGACCACGGTCGCCACGCCTTCGAAATGGCCCGGACGGCTGGCACCGCACAGGCCTTCGGACAATTGCGGAACGCTGACCCGGGTCTGTCCGGCCATGCCGTCGGGATACATCTCTTCAACGCTGGGGGCAAACAGCAAGTGGCAGCCAGCCTGCAGTAGCTTTTCCTGGTCCGCCGCCAAGGTGCGGGGGTATTTGTCCAGATCTTCGCCCGCTCCGAATTGCAGCGGGTTAACGAAAATGCTCGTCACCACGAAATCGGCCCGTTGCGCTGCTTTGGTCACCAACGCCATGTGGCCGCTGTGCAGATTACCCATGGTCGGTACGAAGGCGATGCGCTTGCCTTCGTTGCGGGCACGGGCCACGGCGGCCCGCAGTTCACGTACGGTCTTGACGGTGTTCATGCAGAGAATCCGTGTTCGGCGCCTGGGAAGGTCGCGGCTTTGACTTCTGCCACGTAGGCGCTCAAGGCTGCCTGGATGCTGGTTTGTCCGGCCATGAAGTTTTTCACGAACTTGGGGACGCGGCCGGTGATCGACAGCCCGAGCATGTCGTGCAGCACCAACACCTGGCCGTCGGTGGCACTGCCGGCTCCGATCCCGATGACCGGTATCTTGACCGCCTGGGTGATTTCTTCAGCCAGCTCGCTGGGTACGCATTCGAGCAACAACATCGCCGCGCCGGCCTGTTCCAGCGCGATCGCATCGGCGCGCATCTGCCGCGCCTGGTTTTCGTTGCGCCCCTGGACCTTGTAGCCACCGAGAACGTTCACCGACTGCGGCGTCAGGCCCAGGTGTGCGCACACCGGAATGCCTCGTTCGGCCAGCAGCCGGATCGACTCGGCCAGCCACAGCGCGCCTTCGATTTTCACCATATGGGCGCCAGCCTGCATCAGCAGGGCGCTGTTGGTCATGGTCTGTTCGAGGGTGGCGTAGGCCATGAACGGAAGATCGGCGAGGATCAGCGCATCGGTGTTACCGCGTTTGACGCAGGCCACGTGATAGGCCATGTCGGCGGTGGTTGCCGGCAGCGTGCTGTCATGGCCTTGCAGCACCATGCCGAGGGAATCGCCCACCAGTAGCACTTCGACGCCGGCCTCGTTGCAGGCGTGGGCGAAGGTTGCGTCATAACAGGTCAGCATGGTGATTTTTTCACCTTTTTGCTTGAGACCTTGCAGCGTGGTCAGGGTAATAGCTGGCATGAAAAAGTCCTCATTGGACGCTCGTATTCAGGCGCACCCTCTATGCGTGGTGCTTGTAAGGCCTGGATTGCGCCCTTGAATGCCGCGTTGGCGGCAACGGGACGCCTATAGTCGTGAGGAGCACCGGGGAAGTCAATTGGATGTGTTACCGGCGGGTGTTACCGGGGTTACTGATGCGTTTCAGCGTGGGGGAACGTATCGAATCTGACCGTTGGGTACCGATCCTTGGGAGGGTATTGTCAGCCAGGCAAGCGTTCCAGGCCGACGAATGGGCAAGCTGCGAGCAGGTCTTCGAGCAGGCGCCCATCGGCCAGGCGCAGGTCGACGGGGGCCAGCTCGGCCAGAGGGTACAGCACGAAGGCCCGGGCCTGCATGTGGTAGTGGGGGACTTTCAGGCGAGGCTCGTCGATCAGCCGATCGCCAAACAGCAGAATGTCCAGGTCCAGGGTGCGCGGGCCCCAGCGTTCCAGGCGTTCGCGTCCCTGGCCGGTTTCGATGGCTTGCAGCGCATCGAGCAGCGCCAGCGGCGCCAGACGACTGTCCAGCGCGGCCACCGCGTTGGTGTAGCGCGGTTGGCCGGGCAGCAGCGAGTCGCTTTGATAGAACGCCGAAACGCCAGCCAGCTGGGTGTCGGGCAATTGCGCCAGCGCCTGGAGGGCACTGCGCAGTTGTTCGGCGGGTTCGGCCAGGTTGCTGCCCATGCCGATGTAGACGCGTTCCATGGATTATTCGCCCGACGCGCCGACCTGTTTACGCTTGGCACCGCTACTACGCCGGCGTTTGCGCGGACCGCTGGCACCGTCGTCCTTGCCGCTGAGTTGGCGGATCATCTCCCGACGCTCGCTGTCATTGGCGTCCTGGTAATCCGTCCACCATTCGCCCAGGCCATCGGTCTGTTCACCGGCACTTTCGCGCAGCAACAGGAAGTCGTAGCCGGCGCGGAAACGCGGGTTGTCCAGCAGCAGGTCGGCCCGCTTGCCGCTACGCCGTGGCAGGCGTTCCTGCATGTCCCAGATTTCTCGGATCGGCATCGTGAAACGCTTTGGGATCGCGATGCGCTGGCATTGTTCGCTGATCAGTTCGTGTGCAGCTTCCTGCATGGCCGGGATCGGCGGCATGCCGCGCTCCTGAAGGCGCAACACCCGAGTCGGCAGCGCGGGCCAGAGCAGCGCGGCGAACAGGAAGGCCGGGGTCACCGGTTTATTCTGCTTGATACGCAAATCAGTATTGATCAGCGCTTCACTGATGAGGGTATGGGTGTAGGTCGGGTTGTGCTCCAGCGCCTCGGCGCTGGCCGGGAACAGCGGGTCGAACAGTTGCAGGTCCACCAGCATTTCGAAGGTGTCCGCCGCATTGCCCGACAGGAACAGCTTGAGCACTTCCTCGAACAGGCGCGCCGAGGGAATGTCCCGCAGCGTCGGCGCCAGGTCGCGAATTGGCGTGGCGCTGTGTTTTTCGATGCCGAAATCCAGCTTGGCGGCGAAACGCACGGCCCGCAGCATGCGTACCGGGTCTTCCTGGTAGCGCTGCTTGGGATCGCCAATCAGGCGGATCAGACGATTGCGGATATCGTGCACGCCGTTGGCGTAGTCGAGGATGCGCTCGCTGACCGGATCGTAATACAGGGCGTTAATGGTGAAATCGCGGCGTTGCGCGTCTTCTTCCAGGGTGCCATAGACGTTATCCCGCAGGATGCGCCCGCTCTCGTTGCGAGAAGACTGGTTGCTGTCTTCTTCATCCTCGTTTTGCGGGTGGTTGGCGCGAAAAGTCGCCACCTCGATGATTTCACGACCGAAATGGATATGAACCAGTTTGAAGCGTCGACCAATGATCCGTGCGTTCCGGAATTCGGCTCGAACCTGTTCCGGCGTGGCGCTGGTGGCGACGTCGAAATCCTTGGGGGTGATGTTGAGTAGCATGTCGCGCACGCATCCGCCCACCAGGTAAGCCTGGTAGCCGGCGTTCTGCAGGCGTTCGACGATGTTCACCGCATAACGGCTGAACTGGGCCTTTTGCAATGAGTGCTGGCCGCTGTTGAGCACTTCAGGCGTGCTGCGAATGTGTTGCGTACGACGCAAGGGAGAACGAAATGACTGGAACAGCTTCTTCAGCATGGGATGCACTGTTTGAAGGAATGTTCGGCCAAAACGGAGAATGGCCGCATGATGGGCGGGGATTCTAGCATTTAGTCAGGGGATGGTGTAGGACACCGCAGTTTTGAGCTGCAAGCTTCAAGCGACAAGGCTTGTAGGCTGGAGGGAAGGGGAATGTCAGAAACCACAAGGGGAGCCGAAGCTCCCCCAGAATTAGTTGCGTGCTCTGTTTTTATTATGGTTTTGGGCTTCTTGTTTTTGTGAGTGCCCGCGCCACGAGGTTTCCCGTCGTGACCCTCCCAATCGGGAGCCAAGAGCAAACGGATTGCTTTGGTCGCTGTGTTGCAGTGATCAGTCGATCCAACCAGTTCAGGCGCCTGTCTTGAGACAGTTTTTATTGTTCTCGGCCTGGTCGTGGGGCAAGCCCCAAATACAACGCCTCTCCAAAAGAATCAGTTAGCTGCGCCTCTCGCCGTCTTGTTTTTATTGTGCGTGAGTCGATTCGTCTTATTTTTATTGTCTTGTGCATTGCTTGTTATTGTTCTTGTACCAAAGCTATAGCAGGGGGCGTGCCAACTTTTGCGAGGCCCAGCGAAACCGGGGGTTCTATGGTTATAGCCATTTTTCCTGGGCGAAAAAAAGCCGGGGTTTCGTTACCGTAAACCCCGGCTTCTGTTACGTGAAAAAGCTGGGGTAACAGTTTTTTCACATTGATACGGTACGACAGTGATCCCTCTGTGGGAGATCGCTCCCACAATTCTCAAATGTCAGCTCTCGCTGGCCACCCCGGTCTTGCGCCGCGGAATCCCCAGGCGCTGGCGGCGCTCCCACAGGCACTTGCGGCTTACCCCGAGCTTGCGAGCCAGTTCGGTCTCGGTCATGTGGTCCTGGTGTTCCAGGACGAAGTGCTGGAAGTAGTCTTCCAGGGACAGGTCCTCGGTCGGCTCGTGGCTGGTGTTGTTGGCAGCACCGCCCTGTTGAGGGGCCAGGCCAATGAATTCTTCATCGTCCATATCGCTGAGCTCGATGTCGATACCCAGCAGGTCGGCGGAGATTTCCGGGCTTTCGCACAGGATCACTGCCCGCTCCACTGCGTTTTCCAGTTCTCGTACGTTGCCCGGCCAGGCGTAATGACGAATGGCCTGTTCGGCGTCCGGGGCGAACTTCAGGTCGGTGCGGTTGACCCGTGCGCTCTGGCGGGCAAGGAAGGCATTGGCGATTTCGTTGACGTCCGCGCCTCGTTCACGCAAGGCCGGTAATTTCAGCGCGATGACGTGCAGCCGGTAATACAGGTCCTCACGGAACTGGCCAATCTTTGCCAGGCTCTTGAGGTCCCGGTGGGTCGCTGCGATCAGGCGTACGTCGACTTTTTGCGACTGGACTGAGCCGACCCGGCGGATTTCGCCTTCCTGGAGAACCCGCAGCAACCGTGCCTGGGCTTCCAGCGGCAGCTCGCCGATTTCGTCAAGGAACAGCGTGCCGCCATCCGCTGCTTCCACCAATCCGGCGCGTCCGGCGCTGGCTCCGGTGAACGCGCCTTTCTCATGCCCGAACAGCTCGGACTCGATCAGGCTTTCCGGGATCGCCGCGCAGTTCACCGAAATCATCGGGGCCTTGGCCCGGCGAGACAGGTTGTGCAGGGCGCGGGCGACCAGTTCCTTACCGGTACCGGACTCCCCCTGGATCAGGACGTTGGAGTCGGTCGGTGCCACTTTGCGGATCTTGACGTAGAGGTCCTGCATGGGAGGGCAGGAGCCGATGATGCCGATTTCGCCATTGGCATTGCCGGTGCCGGCTTTCGCGGAGGCTGCGCCTTTACCGTTCGTCGGCTCCGACGGATTGCTCGCTGCCGTCTGTCGGTCACGCAGGATGCGAGCCACGGCCTGGAGCATTTCGTCGTGGTCGAACGGCTTGGCAATGTAGTCCACCGCGCCCATTTTCATGGAGTCGACCGCCGAGCGCAGGCTGGCGTAGCTGGTCATGATCAGCACGGGCGTGCCCTGGCCAAGCTTGATCAGCTCGGTACCGGGAGCACCGGGCAGACGCAGGTCGCTGACGATGAGGTCAAACGTTGGGATGCTGAAACGCTCTTGTGCTTCCTGCACGGAACCGGCTTCGCTGACCTGGTACTGGTTGCGCTCCAGCAGGCGGCGCAAGGCGGAGCGGATAATGGTTTCGTCTTCGACGATCAAAATGTGCGGCATTGATTCGATTCTCTCGACGGTCTCAGTTCACAGCGGACGTCGCTTCGACATGGCGCGGCAGGGTGACCCGGATACGGGTGCCGCGCTGGCTTTGAACATCGGCCGGGCTGTCGATGGTGATTTGTCCATAATGCTCTTCAACGATGGAATAGACCAGTGCAAGGCCCAGTCCGGTGCCTTCGCCAGGATCCTTGGTGGTGAAGAAAGGTTCGAACAACCGATCCATGATGTTCTGTGGGATGCCACTGCCTTCGTCTTCGACGATCAGATCGATCGTGTGTTCGCTGGCTTCGCTCTTGACTCGTACCGCACTGCCCGCGGGTGAAGCGTCGCGGGCATTGGACAACAGGTTGATCAGCACTTGGGCGAGTCGCTGGGGGTCGCCGTCGACCCAGTGATCCGGGTCGCACAGGTTGAAGAACTGCACTTCGAAATTGCGCCGGTTCAGGGCCAGCAGGCCAATGGCATCCTGGGCAACTTCGGCCAGGCACACGGGTTCGTCGTTGTGCTGGTGCCCGCCGGCATGGGCGAAACTCATCAGGGACTGGACAATGCGCGACACTCGGCGGGTCTGCTCAAGGATCTGGCTGCTGATTTCCGTCAGTTCGCTATCGTCCTCGCGCTCTTCGCGCAGGTTCTGCGCCAGGCAGGCGATGCCGGTAATCGGGTTGCCGATTTCGTGGGCCACCCCGGCGGCCAGCCGGCCGATGCTTGCCAGGCGTTCGGAGTGGACCAGCTTGTCTTCGAGCATCTGGGTGTCGGTCAGGTCTTCCACCAGCAGCACCAGGCCGCTGTTACCCGGCGCCAACGGCTCATCGATCGCCGCCTTGTGCAGGTTGAGCCAGCGGGTCTGGCCGTCCAGGGCCAGGTGTTGCTTGTGCAGGTGCTCGTCCGGCAGGTCGATGAAGCCTTGCAGCAAGCCTCTCCAGGGTTCGCCCAGGGTACTGAGGCGTGAACCGACCACGCGCTGGGCGGCGATCCCGGTCAGCTCCTCCATGGCCTTGTTCCACATCAGGATTTCCTGGTCCTTGGCCAGAGAACACACGCCCATTGGCAGCTCTTGCAGGGTCTGGCGATGATAACGGCGCAGGGCGTCCAGTTCGGCGGCCAGGCCGGTGAGGCGGGAGTGGTAGTCTTCGAGGCGGCTTTCGATGAAGTGGATATCTTCTGTGACATAGTTTTCGCCGCCCGCCTTGTAGGGCAGGAATGTCTCGACCATGTCCTGGGCCACGCTGGGGCCCATCAGGCCGGACAGGTTGGCTTCGATGCGGTCGCGCAGGCGGCGCAGGGCGTACGGGCGGCGTTCATCGAAAGGCAGGTAGAGGTCGCGCAGGGCCTGTTCGACTTCCTTTTGCGCGGCCTTGGCGCCCAGGGGCTTGGCCAATTGCGTGGCGAACTCCTGGGGCGAAGCGGCGTGCAGTTCGCGACGTTGCGGACGACGCACATTGTCCACCGCGCAGGCTTCGGCGGCGCTGGCTTCTTCGCTGCTGGCGTTGGTGAACAGGGAGATCAGGGTGAACATCAACACGTTAGCCGCCAGCGAGGCGATGGCCGCCATGTGCCAACTGGTGTCGTCGAGCACGTAGATCATGTTCAGCAGAGGGATGTAGAAACCCTCCAGATTGCCCAGCAACGGCAATAGCATGGCGACCAGCCAGACCAGGATGCCCGCCAACAGACCGGCGATAAAGCCGCGGCGGTTGGCGGTCGGCCAATACAGCACCGACAGCACCCCCGGCAGGAATTGCAGGGTGGCGACGAAGGCGACGATGCCCAGGTTAGCCAGGTCCTGTCCGTCCCCCAACATCAGGTAGAACCCGTAGCCGGCCATGATGATCGCCACGATCAGCGCCCGCCGGGTCCATTTCAGCCAGCGGTAGATATTGCCTTCGGCCGGCGGCTGGTAAAGCGGCAGCACCAGATGGTTGAGGGCCATCCCCGACAGCGCCAGGGTGGTCACGATGATCAGGCCGCTGGCCGCCGACAGGCCGCCGATGTAGGCCAGCAAGGCGAGGGCCGGACTGTTGGCGGCTATGCCGATGCCCAGGGTGAAGTACTCCGGGTTGGTACTGGCGCCCAATTTCAACCCGGCCCACAGGATCAAAGGCACCGCCAGGCTCATCAGCAGCAGGAACAGCGGCAGGCCCCAGCTCGCGCTGACCAGCGAACGCGGATTAAGGTTTTCGGTAAAGGTCATGTGATACATGTGCGGCATCACGATCGCCGAGGCGAAGAACACCAGCAGCAGGGTGCGCCATGGGCCTTCTTGCAGTGGCGTGTGCAGGGCGGCGAGGGCGGTCTGGTTTTGCAGCAGCCAAAGTTCGAGCTGTTGCGGGCCATTGAAGACACCGTACAGCGCATAGAGGCCAACGCCACCGATGGCGATCAGTTTGATCACCGATTCGAAAGCGATGGCGAATACCAGACCTTCGTGTTTCTCCCGGGTGGCGATGTGCCGGGAGCCGAAGAAGATGGTGAACAGGATGATCAGGACGCAGAAACTCAGCGCCACCCGGTGTTGCACTGGCTCATGGGTCAGGATGCTGATGGAGTCGGCCACTGCCTGCATCTGCAAGGCCAGCAATGGCAGCACGCCCACCAGCATGAAGATCGTAGTCAGCGCCCCGGCCCAAGTGCTGCGGAAACGAAAGGCGAACAGGTCGGCCAGCGAAGAGAGCTGGTAGGTACGGGTGATTTTCAGGATCGGGTACAGCAGCACCGGCGCCAGCAGGAATGCTCCTGACACACCGAGGTAACTGGACAGGAAACCATAGCCGTACTGGTAGGCCAGGCCGACCGTACCGTAGAACGCCCACGCGCTGGCGTAAACGCCCAGCGACAGGGTGTAGGTCAGCGGATGGCGAATGATCGCCCGTGGGATCATGCCCCGCTCGCTGATCCAGGCCACGCCGAACAGTACCGCCAGGTAGACGGCGCTGATCAGGATCATCTGGGTCAGGCTAAAGCTCATCGGCATCTTTTTGGCTCTGCAGGATGAAGGTCACGACGATCAGGATCAGCCAGAGCAGATAAGGCCGATACCAGGCACCCGTGGCGTCGATCCACCAATCCATGATGGCTGGGGAGAACAGATAAATCCCCACTACCAGGAGCAGGACCAAGCGATAGATGTACATCCCGGCCTCTCTTTTTTAAGCGCGTGCCCGAAAAACGTGCGGCGATGGTAACGGATGGGCGCCAAGCTGCAAGGGCCGTCAGCGTATTTGCGCTTCGGGCAGGGTCAGTGTGCGTGGAATGCTGGCTACATCCCAGTGCCGGATGCCCCAATCCAACAGTTCACGGGGGCTGGTATCGACCAGCTCGGGCCCCGGCCGCTGGCCCAGCGCCCGCAACGCCCGTAGCAGAAGCGGGGTCGCCTGGTCGGCGTCCAGCGGCGGCGAACGGTAGGACTTGCCGAGCTTATGCCCATCCGGTTGAGTGATCAGCGGCACGTGCAAATAACGTGGTTGCGGCAAGCCGAGCAGCTCCTGCAGGTAAAGCTGGCGCGGGGTGGAGTCCAGCAGGTCGGCGCCACGCACGATATCGGTCACCCCTTGCCAGGCGTCGTCCAGCACCACGGCCAGTTGATAGGCATGGAGCCCGTCGCGACGACGGATCACGAAGTCGCCAACCTCGCGACCCAGGTGCTGGCGGAATGGGCCCTGTACCCGGTCGGTGAAATGGTACTCGAGTTCGGGCACACGCAGACGGATGGCAGCGCCCTGCATATCGTGTCCGGCGTTGCGGCACAGCCCCGGATAAACGCCGTGGTAGGCCTCCAGCTGTTTGCGCGAGCAAGTACAGGCATAGGCCAGGCCCTGGCTGAACAGCCGGTTGATGACCTGATTGTAGGCGTCATGACGATCGCTCTGGCGAACCATCTCGCCGTCCCATTCGAAACCGTAGGCCTCCAGGGCCTTGAGAATCGCCGCCTGCGCGCCAGGCTCTTCCCTTGGCGGGTCGAGGTCTTCCATGCGCAACAGCCAGCGTCCACCCACGGACCGGGCATCCAGGTACGAAGCCAGCGCAGCGACCAGCGAGCCGAAATGCAGGTGGCCGCTGGGGGTGGGGGCGAAGCGGCCGATGTAGGAGGAGGTAACGGTCATGGGGGGTGGATTGCTGAATCTTAGTAAGAATATAGGTCTTGCTGACGAAGCATATCCCCTGTGGGAGCGAGCCTGCTCGCGATGGCGGTATGCCTGTCACATCAATGGTGGCTGATCTGGCGCTATCGCGAGCAGGCTCGCTCCTACAGGGGGACAGTTTCGCAAACAAAAAACGGAGCGTGTGGACGCTCCGTTTTTTATTACAGCCCGGCGATTATTTGCCGACTTGTTTTTCCTTGATTTCCGCCAGTGTCTTGCAGTCGATGCACAGGTCGGCGGTCGGTCGGGCTTCCAGTCGGCGGATACCGATTTCGATGCCGCAGGATTCGCACCAGCCGTATTCTTCGTCTTCGATCAGTTGCAACGTCTTGTCGATCTTCTTGATCAACTTGCGTTCACGGTCACGGGCACGCAGTTCGAGGCTGAATTCTTCTTCCTGGCTGGCACGGTCGGCCGGATCGGGGAAGTTGGCCGCTTCGTCTTTCATATGGTCCACGGTGCGGTCGACTTCCTGCATCAAGTCCTGCTTCCACTTGTTCAGGATCTTGGTGAAGTGAGCGCGCATGGGGGCGCCCATGTACTCTTCGCCCTCTTTGGGGACATAAGGCTCAAACCCGCTGAGCGACTGGTTTTGATTCTGCTTTGCTTGGGTGGGCATGAATGGACCGCCTCTACTCTTGTAATCCACTACGCAGGATTGCTCCATCACCGACACCTGCCGGCCCTGCGGCTGCAAGCGGGCGAACTTACCAGATCGAATCGGGCCGCGCTACTCCCGGTTGTCGAGCCTGCGGCGGGCGGGGCTTTGTGAGGCACGCTCGGGTTCGCTCCGGTGGAACTGTCATCCTGCTCAATGCTTGATTCTAGTCAAGCCTGGGTCAATCGCCGGAGTCATTTCCTGCAATCCAACGGCTCAGACCCTTTTGAATCGATGCTCGTTCCCGCACGCGTTTACGAGTTGGGTAGAATCGGTTCTTTTTACGCGAAGGAAGGCCCATGGCCCAGCCCTACAGTGCGCGCAGCCGCGCCATCGAACCTTTCCATGTCATGGCGCTGCTGGCCCGCGCCAACGAGCTGCAGGCCGCCGGACACGATGTCATCCACTTGGAGATCGGCGAGCCGGACTTCACCACGGCTGCGCCGATCATCCAAGCCGGTCAGGCCGCGCTGGCGGCGGGCAAGACCCGCTACACCGCAGCCCGCGGAATTCCCGAGCTGCGCGAGGCCATCGCCCGGTTCTATGGGCAGCGCTATGGGGTCGAGATCGATCCCCGGCGCATCCTGGTCACTCCGGGCGGGTCCGGTGCGTTGTTGCTGGCCAGTGCCTTGTTGGTGGATCCGGGCAAGCACTGGCTGTTGGCCGACCCTGGTTACCCTTGCAATCGTCACTTCCTGCGGTTGGTGGAGGGCGCGGCGCAGCTGGTGCCGGTAGGCCCGGAGGTGCGTTACCAGCTGACACCGGACCTGGTGAACCGTCACTGGGACCAGGGTAGCGTTGGCGCATTGGTGGCTTCGCCGGCCAACCCTACCGGGACGATCCTCACCCGGGACGAGCTCGCCGGGCTGTCCACGGCCATCAAGGGGCACAATGGCCATCTGGTGGTGGACGAGATCTACCACGGCCTGACCTACGGCACCGATGCCGCCAGCGTGCTGGAAGTCGATGACGAGGCCTTTGTCCTGAACAGTTTTTCCAAGTATTTCGGCATGACCGGTTGGCGGCTGGGCTGGCTGGTGGCCCCTTCGGCTGCGGTCGGTGAGCTGGAAAAGCTGGCGCAGAACCTTTACATCAGTGCACCCAGCATGGCTCAGCATGCGGCGCTGGCCTGCTTCGAGCCGGCCACTATCGAGATTTTCGAGCAGCGTCGGGCCGAGTTCGCATTGCGCCGCGACTTCCTGCTGCCGGCCTTGCGTGAGCTGGGTTTCGGCATTGCGGTCGAGCCGCAAGGTGCGTTTTATCTGTACGCTGATATCCGTGCGTTCGGCGGCGATGCGTTTGCCTTCTGCCAGCATTTCCTGGAAACCGAACACGTGGCGTTCACGCCAGGGCTGGACTTCGGGCGTCATCAGGCCGGGCATCATGTGCGTTTCGCCTATACCCAGAGCCTGCCACGGCTCCAGGAAGCGGTGGAGCGCATTGCCCGCGGGCTGCGGAGCTGGCAAGGCTGATGCGATTTTCTCCTGAGTTGGAAGCAGGTCGACTGATCCGGCGCTACAAGCGTTTTCTCGCCGATATCGAAACCGTCGATGGCGAGCACCTGACCATTCACTGCCCGAACACGGGTTCGATGCTCAATTGCATGGCCGAAGGCGCGCGCGTCTGGTTCAGTCGCTCCAGCGACCCCAAGCGCAAGCTGCCCGGCACTTGGGAAATAGGCGAGACGCCTCACGGACGGCTGGCCTGCATCAATACGGCGCGGGCCAATACCTTGATCGAAGAGGCGTTGCGCGCCGGGGTGATCACTGAGCTGAACGGCTTCACCGGCTTGAAGCGTGAGGTGGCCTATGGTGTGGAGAACAGCCGTATCGATTTTCGCCTGGATTACGATCACGGCTCGGCCTGGGTCGAGGTCAAGAGCGTCACGCTGGGCTTCGAGGGGACGAATGTCGCCGCGTTTCCCGATGCCGTGACCCAGCGCGGCGCCAGGCACCTGAGGGAGCTGGCCTGTCTGGCTCGACAAGGCGTGCGTGCGGTACAGCTGTATTGCGTCAACCTGAGTGGCATCGACGCCGTGCGTCCCGCCGAGGAAATCGATCCGTTCTATGCGGCCGCGTTACGCGAGGCGGTGGCGGCAGGCGTGGAAGTGCTGGCCTATGGTGTCACGTTGACGCCCCAGCAGATGTGGGTGGACCGCGCGCTGCCGGTTCTGCTTGAGCCGCTACAGCTCAACCCAGATGCCTCGCTCGTCCTCCCGGCTCTCTAGGGCGGCCAGGAACTGACCGGAACAGGGGCCGGCCACGCACTCGCCGCTTTCGATGAGGAACAGCGCGCCATGGGTTGCGCATTGGATCAGGCTGGCGCTGGCGTCGAGGAACTGGTCCGGTTGCCATTCCAGCGGCACGCCGCGATGAGGGCAGCGGTTGAGATAGGCATACACCTGACCCGCACGACGCACGGCCAGCACCTTGCGCCCCTCGATGTCGAAACCACGACTGCCGTTGTCAGGCAAATCTGTATTGGTACACAGAAATTTCATGTAGATCCTCAATAGCCCGACGCAGCAGGCTGTAGGGAGCCAGCTTGCATATAGGTTCTGAATGTCCACGCTTGACGGTCAAATGAAAACAATTATCAAATGGCGCCTCCTTCGCAGGTCGTCGAGGATACTTGGCATGGCGGGTCAATGCCCGCTCCTGTGAACAACATCGTATGAGGAAGCTGCCTGATGCGCCTGAATATCCGCGTTGTCGCACTTTGTGTCGCATTGCTGGCCAGCCAGGAGGCCGGCTCGACCGAATTGCCGCAACGCTGGGTCAGTGCCGGTGGGGCATTGTCGGAGTGGGTCAGCGCCCTGGGTGGGGAATCGAAGCTGGTAGGGGTTGACTCCACCAGCCAGCATCCTGAATCCCTTCGGGCCTTGCCCAGTATCGGCTATCAGCGACAACTGTCGGCGGAAGGTGTGCTGAGCCTGCGTCCACAGATCCTGGTGGGCACTGAAGAAATGGGGCCGCCGCCGGTGTTATCGCAGATTCGCAGTGCCGGGGTACAGGTGGAACTGTTCTCGGCCACGCCCGACTTATCAACGCTTCAAGACAATCTAGCGCACCTGGGCCGCTTGCTGGGGGCTGACGCGAAGGCCGCGCAGTTGTTCGAGCATTTCCAACAGCAGCTCGTCCGGCAAAAGGCGCGAGTGGCGCAAGCCCAGTTGAAGCGACAGGCGCCCGGCGTGTTGCTGGTGCTGGGGAACGCGGGCGGCAAGCCGCTGATCGCAGGCAAAGACACGGCCGCCGATTGGCTGCTGCAACAGGCCGGTGGCCGCAATCTGGCGTCCCACAGCGGTTACAAACCTTTTTCCATGGAAGCCCTGGCCGGACTGGATCCCGAAGTGCTGGTATTCGCCGACCGCGCCTTGAGTGGCAAAGCGGCCCGTGCGGCACTGTTCAAGGAAAACCCGATTCTGGCCTCGACCAGAGCCGCCCGGGACGGGCGTGTCGTGGAACTTGATCCAACCTTGCTGGTGGGCGGTCTGGGGCCTCGCTTGCCCCAAAGCCTGGCGGCCCTGACGGCCCGGTTTTACCCGAATGAGACGGTCAGTGCGCCATGACGCCCTTGGTCAAGCCGCGCACGTTGTTTATCGGCCTGGGGCTGCTGTGTCTGTTGGCGATCTGGTTGTCCCTGGCCCTGGGCCCGGTGAGCCTGCCTTTGCTCGATACTGCACGCGCGGCGTTACGCCTGTCGGGCTTGCCGGTGGCCGCCGACAATCTGGAACAGGCCGAACTGATCCTTGGCCAGATACGTTTGCCGCGCACGCTGTTGGGCCTGGCGACAGGCGGCGTGTTGGCGTTGTCCGGCGTGGCGATGCAAGGCCTGTTCCGCAACCCGCTGGCGGACCCGGGCCTGGTGGGCGTTTCCAGCGGCGCTGCACTGGGCGCGGCGTTCGCCATCGTCGGCGGGACCGCGTTGGGCGGGCTGCCCGAAGGGTTCGGCCCTTACCTGCTGTCGCTGTGTGCATTCCTTGGTGGGCTCGGGGTCACGGCATTGGTCTATCGCCTGGGACGACGCAACGGTCAGACCCATGTCGCCACCATGCTCCTGGCCGGTATAGCCCTCACTGCATTGTCCGGGGCCGCGGTCGGGCTGTTCACCTATCTGGCAGATGACGCAACCCTGCGCACGCTGACGTTCTGGAACCTGGGCAGTCTCAACGGTGCCAGTTATGCGCGCTTATGGCCGTTGCTGCTGGTCAGCGCTGGTGTGTCGCTGTGGCTGCCACGGCGGGCCCGGGCCCTCAACGCGCTGTTGCTGGGTGAGTCCGAGGCCGCGCACTTGGGTGTCGATGTCGAACAGCTCAAGCGTGAACTGGTGTTTTGCACCGCCCTGGGCGTCGGCGCTGCGGTAGCGGCGGCGGGCATGATCGGCTTTGTCGGGCTGGTGGTGCCCCACCTGGTAAGGCTGATGGCCGGTCCCGACCACCGCGTCCTGCTGCCAGCCTCCGTGCTGGCGGGGGGAAGCCTGCTGCTGTTCGCCGATCTGGTGGCGCGGCTGGCACTGGCCCCGGCGGAGCTGCCGATCGGCATTGTCACGGCGTTCATCGGAGCGCCGTTCTTTCTTTATTTATTGCTGCGAGGGCGTGCCTGATGTTGCGAGCGCAGAGCCTGCACATTCACCGTGGTCGGAAAACGGTGCTGGCGGACGTTGATCTGGCGCTCAATTCCGGCGAAGTGCTCGGTGTGCTTGGACCCAATGGTGCCGGCAAAAGCACCTTGCTGGCGGGCCTGTGTGGTGAGTTGCGCCCAACCCAGGGACAGGTATGGCTCGATGAGAGGCCGCTGGCCCAGTGGGACGGCGCCCAACGCGCCCGTCGCCTCGCGGTGTTGCCACAATCCTCGACCCTGGATTTTGCGTTTCGCGTGGAAGAAGTCGTCGGCATGGGGCGTCTGCCGCATCAAAGCGGTCGTGCGCGAGATGAGCAAATCGTGGCCTCGGCCCTGCAAGCCGCAGACGCTGCGCATCTGCAGGGTCGCAGTTACCTGGCGTTGTCGGGGGGCGAGCGTCAGAGAGTTCACTTGGCGCGGGTACTTGCGCAATTATGGCCGGGGGAAGCAGGACAGACTTTGCTACTGGACGAACCGACTTCAATGCTCGATCCGTTGCATCAACATACGATCCTGCAAGCGGTGCGTGATTTTGCAGATCGAGGCGGCGCCGTGCTGGTGATTCTGCATGACCTGAACCTGGCGGCACGCTACTGTGATCGCCTGTTGCTGCTTGCGTCCGGCCGGCCGGTGGCGCTGGACACACCGCAACACGTGCTGCGCCCGGAACCGCTCAAGGCGGTGTTCGGTCTTGAAGTGCTGGTGCAACCCCATCCGGAGCGCGGACACCCATTGATCATCGCCCGTTGAAGGGCTCAATGAGGATGACGCTGTGCGCCTGATCCTGATCTTGTTCCTGAGCCTACTGACCGCTTGCCAGAGCTTCTCGCCGCCCCCGATCACCGGGCGTATTCGCGATTTGCACACCGGCAGGGCCGTCACGCCCCAGGCGCTGGTCGAGCAGTTGGCAAAGGCTCCGCGGCTGATCGTGGGCGAACAACACGACAATCAGGATCATCACGCCTTGCAATTGTGGTTGCTCCAGGCCCTGGAAGAGCAACGGAGCCAAGGCAGTCTGTTGCTGGAAATGCTGACGCCGGAGCAGCAACCTCGGGTCGACGCGGTCCGCCGGTTGCCGGTCTTGCCGCAGGATCTGCCTGCCGCGCTGGGTTGGTCGCCGGGTTGGGACTGGACCCTGTATGGGCCGGTTATCACATTTGCCCTGGTACAACCCTATCCGCTCCTGGCTGCCAACCTGGATACCGTCGAGATCCAGCGATTTTACCGGCAGTCATCGGGCCTCACGGGGGCTCGCTCCAATGCGGCGACCGTGAAGGATCAACTGCTGGGGCAGATCAGGGACTCGCATTGCGGTCTGCTGCCAGCGTCGAAAATGCCGGCCATGCTGGCTGTCCAGCAACAGCGTGACCGGCGTATGGCCGAGCGATTGCTGGAGGCGCCGAAGCCCGCCTTGTTATTGGCTGGCGCCTGGCATGGACGCAAGGACGTTGGCGTGCCGCTGCACACATTGGATCTCGGTGCGTCAGAAGCGCCACGAGTCCTGATGCTGGCGGAGGAGGGCAGCGAGGTAACGTCGGCCATGGCGGATTACGTGTGGTACACGCCAGCCAAGCCAGCGGTGGATTATTGCGCTCAGATGCGTGGGGGGTAGGGTGAGCGCCGGTCCTGCGGGCAAAAAAAGACCCGGCAAAAGCCGGGTCGAATAACCGTGATTAGCCTGATGAGGAGATATCTGAGAGTCCGAACCAAGGGCTGTTCAAATATCGGCCAGTCTCGCGACCGGATGTGGTAATCATAGCGATTCTCATTACCAAGTCAAACTTTCTTTTAACGAAACCTTGAAATACTCCAAGGCGGTTGTCACGCATCGTCAGGTAACGGGTGTTGTCAGGCTTTGTTGCGCGTGGAAATGGCATCCAACTGTTGATTCAGGGCTTCCTTGCGTTCGGCGGGGATGTCGTTCCAGTGCACATCCATCAAGGCGCCTTCGATGGCGTATAACAATACTTTCGATGCCCGGAATCCACGAGTACGCACGGCGCGGTAGGCGTCGACCGCTCCGAGCCGACGCAGATCGGAAGCACTGTGGATGCCTACGGCGTGTAGCCACTGGGCCGATGTCTTGCCCAGGTTTTTCAGATGTTGCAATTCATCATTCATCGAGCCTCCTTGCGACGGCCGACTGTTGCAGTGGGCAAGCTTTTCAGGAGTGTAGCGCTCAGTAGGAAAAGCGTGATTCTTTGGTCGCAATCGTCGCAAAAGCTTCTAAGGCACAACGCACGACATGGCGCGGCACGCATCGGCATGCCTGTGTCCAGCGCGAGCGGGGGCGCTGGAGACAGTGGTGCTCAGTCGTACTTACGCCATCAGCGGGGCCATCAGCGGGTGCGGTAACGCAACCGGGTGCCGAAGTTCATCGACATGAGGATCTCGTCGGCGGACAGTTCCGGCGGGAAATAAGCGCCGGATATCTGCGCGTGGGCCAGACTCGCGCCTTCCAGTTTGGATTTGCGAAAATCGACGCCGCGCAAGTCGGCGGAGCGGAAGTACGCGTCAGTAAAGTCGACGTCGTCCACGTTCAGCTCCCGCAGATCCAGGCCACGAAAGTCGCCGCCACGCATGTCGACCGGGCCTTGGGGGCGTTCGCTGTTGAAGCCCGCGATGTCGTCTTTGCGCAGCAAGGCATAAAGCGGGGTATTGAGAAGCTTGGGATGGCTCATGTCATAGCACCTGTTGGTTTTATGACGCCAGTATAGTGCCACCAGTTGTTGGCCGTGAAGCCGGGCGTCGCTTCACGGCCTGATAGTGGTTTACAGGCCAGGGAGGCGCTGGCGAATCTGCGCGACGACCTCGTCGAGTGTCTCGCTTTCATTGGTCTGGACCGGCTTGCTGCACAGGATTTCCTCCGGCGTCAGAGGCTCGCGGCTGGCCTGTTGGGTGGCGATCACGGCCAGGTTTGCGTCGGACGGGTCTTTACGGTCTGCCTGACGCTGCGCCAGGCGGCTTTCGATGACCGCTTGCGGTGCTTCACAGGCCAGAATCAGGAACGGGGCGCCTGTCGCTTCGGCGATTTTCGCGGCCGCGTCGCGCTGGTCATGTTTGAGGTAGGTGGCATCGATGACCACCGCAAACCCTGCGCGCAGGATGGCGCCGGCGATTTCATGCAGGCGTGCATACGTGGCGCTGCTGGCGTTGCTGCTATAAATGCCGGCCTGTGGGTCGTTCGGCACCTGTTGCTCGCCGAACAGACGCTTGCGCTCTACATCCGAACGCAGGCGAATCGCGCCCAGCGCCTCCACCAGGCGCATCGCGACATGGCTTTTGCCCACCGCCGAAACACCATGGGTAATGGCCAGGAACGGTGAAGGAATGGTGCTGTAGCTTTCGGCCAGGTTGGCATAGTTGCGGTATTGGCGCAGGGTAGTGGCTCGCTGCACAGGGTCGGCTTCGGCCGGCATGCTGAACAGCGCGATCTTGGCTCGGACCAGGGCACGGTAGGCCTTATAGAAGTTCAGCAGTTCCAGGCCCTGGTAATCGCCGGTCAGCTCCAGGTACTGGCTGACGAAGCGCCGGGCCAATGATTTGAGGCCGCGGTCCTCCAGGTCCATGGCCAGGAACCCTGTGTCGGCGTAAACGTCGGTGAAGCGGAACGGCTCGTTGAATTCGATGCAGTCGAAAATCACCACTTTGCCGTCGATCACGGTGGCGTTGCCCAGGTGGATGTCACCGTGGCATTCACGGATGAAACCTTCGGCCTTGCGTTGGGTGAACAGTGGCTTGAGGCGTTCGAAGCTGCTTTCGGCCCACGCTTGCAATGCTTCGAGCTGAGCCAGGTCAGCTTTGTCACTGAGAAACGGGCGGATCTGTTCGAAGTTCTGCCGAACCGGTGCCATCACGCTGTCGGGAGTGCCGGCCTCGTTCTCGGCGGGGACCTTGGGCGTAGAAAGGTGGAAGCGGGCAATCTGCTCGGCCATCTCGTCAATGTGGGCCGTAGTCAGTTCGCCATTGGCCTGCAAGGTGCTGAGCAGTTGGCTCTGCGGGAACTGGCGCATCTTCAGGGCGTATTCGATGGCCGGGCCATCACCGCCCAATTGTGGGGCGTCGATGCTGCCGGTCACCGGCAGCACTTCCAGATAAAGATCCTGGGTCAGGCGCTGGTTCAGGCGTAGTTCTTCACCGCAGAAATGCTTGCGGGCCTCGAGGTCGGTGAAGTCGAGGAAACCGAAGTTGACCGGCTTTTTGAATTTGTAGGCGTAAGGGCCGGTGAGCAAGACCCAGGAAATGTGGGTTTCGATGACCTGGAACCCTTCGACGGGGTGGGGGAAGAGGGCCGGGTTTTGCAGGGCAGCGATCAGGGACTGGCTCACAGGCGATCCTTCAGAGTCTGGAAAATTCAAGGCCGTCATTATGGCTGCAAGCGGCGCTAACGCAAACCGCAGAGGCTGGACGCTCCGTTCTGTCAGGCCGTTTTGCAGGCTCATGTTGAACCGTCGCAAAGTGCGTATAATCCGCCGCCATGACTCGTACCCGATCCCCCCGTACCCCAAAGAAACCACCCGCCAGCCGCCTGCGGCCCTGGTTGGGCTGGGCCCTTAAACTGAGCCTGGTGGGCCTTGTCGTGCTCGTCGGTTTTGCCGTCTACCTCGATGCCATTGTCCAGGAAAAATTCTCCGGCAAACGCTGGATGATTCCGGCCAAGGTCTATGCACGCCCCCTGGAGCTGTTCGTCGGCCAGAAACTGAGCCGTGACGATTTCCTCACCGAGCTCGATGCCTTGGGCTACCGCCGCGAGAGCGTGGCCAACGGGCCGGGCGCGGCCTCCGTCAACGGCAATACCGTCGATCTCAATACCCGTGGCTTCCAGTTCTATGAAGGCATGGAGCAGGCGCAATCGGTGCGCGTGCGTTTTTCCGGCGATTATGTGGCTGCGCTGACCGGCGCCAAGAATGCGAATCTCTCGGTGGTGCGCCTCGAGCCCCTGCTGATTGGTGGCCTGTACCCCAAGAATCTGGAAGACCGGATCCTGATCAAGCTCGACCAGGTGCCACCGTTCCTGATCGACACGCTGATCGCCGTAGAGGACCGCGATTTCTATCACCACTTTGGCGTTTCGCCCAAGTCGATTGCCCGGGCTGTCTGGGTCAACACATCGTCAGGCCACATGCGCCAGGGCGGCAGTACCCTGACCCAACAGCTGGTCAAGAATTTCTACCTGACCAACGAGCGCAGCCTCACTCGCAAGCTCACTGAAGCCATGATGGCGTTGCTGTTGGAGTTGCATTACGACAAGCAGGAGATCCTCGAGGCGTACCTCAATGAGGTGTTCATCGGCCAGGATGGCCAGCGGGCGGTGCACGGTTTCGGTCTCGCCAGCCAGTTCTTCTTCAGCCAGCCCCTGTCCGAGCTCAAGCTGCACCAGGTGGCATTGCTGGTGGGCATGGTCAAGGGACCTTCTTCCTATAACCCGCGCCGCAACCCCGAGCGTGCCCTGGAACGGCGCAACCTGGTGCTCGATCTGTTGCAGCAACAGGGCGTGGCGACGGCCGAGCAAGTCGAGGCGGCCAAGAAAATGCCATTGGGCGTGACCAAGCGCGGCAGCCTGGCGGATAGCTCGTTTCCCGGTTTCCTTGATCTGGTCAAACGTCAGTTGCGTGAGGACTACCGCGATGAAGACCTGACCGAAGAAGGCCTGCGTATCTTCACCAGTTTCGACCCGATCCTGCAGATGAAGGCCGAAGCGTCGGTCGAAGATACCTTCAAGCGATTGGGTGGCCGCAAGGGCGCGGACGAGGTCGAGGCCGCGATGGTAGTGACCAACCCCGAAACGGGGGAGGTGCAGGCCATGATCGGCAGTCGCCAGGCCAGCTTTGCCGGATTCAACCGGGCGCTGGATGCGGTGCGTCCGATTGGTTCGCTGATCAAGCCGGCGGTATACCTCACGGCTCTGGAAAAACCGAGCCAGTACACCTTGACCAGTTGGCTGTCCGACGAGGCGTTCTCGGTAAAAGGGGCAGACGGCCAGGTCTGGAAACCGCAAAACTATGACCGCCGTACTCATGGCACGGTGTTTCTGTACCAGGGGCTGGCGCATTCCTACAACCTGTCGACCGCGCGCCTGGGAATGGAAGTCGGTGTGCCGAACGTGCTCAAGACCCTGGCTCGCCTGGGTGTCAATCGCGAACTGCCGGCCTTCCCATCAATGTTGCTGGGCGCCGGCGGCCTCACGCCAATTGAAGTGGCGGCCATGTACCAGACGCTGGCCAACGGCGGCTTCAATACGCCGATGCGCGGCATTCGCAGCGTGCTTACCGCGGACGGCGAGCCACTCAAGCGTTACCCGTTCCAGATCCAGCAGCGCTTCGATCCGGCTTCCATTTATCTGATCCAGAACGCCATGCAACGTGTCATGCGTGAAGGCACCGGCAGTTCGGTTTATAACGTGTTGCCCCGGACTCTGTCGTTGGCAGGCAAGACCGGTACCAGTAATGACTCGCGCGATAGCTGGTTCGCAGGTTTCAGCCAGGACCTGCTGGCTGTGGTCTGGCTTGGCCGTGATGACAACGGCAAGACGCCATTCACCGGTGCCACCGGCGCGTTGCAAGTCTGGACCAGTTTCATGCGCAAGGCCGACCCGTTGCCGCTGGACATGCCGCAACCGGACAACATCGTTCAGGCCTGGGTAGATTCCCGTACCGGACAGGGCTCTGACGCCAATTGTCCGGGAGCGGTGCAGATGCCGTATATTCGCGGCAGCGAACCGCCACCCGGTGCCGCCTGTGGCAGTACGAATCCCGCCGAATCGGTGATGGATTGGGTCAAGGACTGGATGAATTAAGCAAAGAGGGTTTCAAGTGAATAAGTGGTTGATTCCAGCGTTGACTGCCGTGGCTTTGCTCAGTGGTTGCTCCACCGTACAACGTGGTTCGATTCCGGTGGTGGATGCCGGCACGGCGGTTTCCAATAGCGAGCGAGTCTCCGCCAGTGGCGGTTTCCGGCAGACGACGATAAAACGCCCGGTGCAGGGGCAGGCCCAGGCGATTCCTCAGGGGGATTCCGGCGTCGTGGTCATGGTACCGGGTGGCGGCGCCGCCACTTCGGCTCCGATCAGTAGCCAGCCGATCACGCCGGGGCCGGTCACGTCGGGTCCGATTACACCCGGACCTGTCAGTGGTTCGCCAATCGACCAGGGCAGCTACAGCATGCCGTCGACGCCCGGCAGCATTGCTCCGTCCAGCAGCGGCGGTTTGTCCGCGGATGAACAACTGGACGGACCGGTATTGGCCCTCCTGACCACGGCCCAGCAACAACAGGCCGGTGGCGACCTCAACGGTGCTTCGTCGAGCCTGGAGCGTGCGCAACGCGTTGCGCCTCGTGAACCCCAGGTTCTTTATCGCCTGGCCCAGGTGCGTCTGGCCCAGGGCGATGCGCCACAAGCCGAGCAACTGGCCCGTCGTGGCCTGACATTCACCAGTGGCCGTCCGGCACTTCAGGCCAGCCTGTGGGAATTGATCGCCCAGGCTCGCGAGAAGCAGGGCGATTCCGCTGGCGCGGCGCTGGCCCGTCAGAAGGCCAAGGTTTCGCTCTGATGGACGTTCGCTTCCCTCGGATCGCCGATCAGTTGCTGCTGATCGAGCGAGAGCTACGGGTTCAGGGGTGGTGGAGCAGCGTTTCGCCTTCGGACGAAGCGCTGGCCAGCGTCGAGCCGTTCGCGGTCGACACCCTGGATTTCGAGCAGTGGCTGCAGTGGATTTTCCTGCCTCGCATGAAAGCCATCCTGGAAAACGACCTGCCATTGCCCAATGCCTCGGGCATCCTGGCCATGGCCGAGATGGTCTATGCCCAGCGGCCAGGGCAGGGCATCGAACTGCAGCGGTTGCTGGCGCAGTTCGACCAATTGATCGCAGAGGTCAGCTGATCGCCATCACTGGCAGTGTTCTTCGATCTGCTTGCGCGTTTCGTCGATACGCTGGCTCCGTTCTTCGTCCGTAAGGCGGCGCATTTCCCCTTCCACCTCTTCGCGCAGCCTGGGATTGTTCTGCAGCTGCGCCAGATTGGTCCGGGCCTGTTCGCAGAAGACCTTGAGCTGGGCTTCCTGCTCGGCGACCTGTTTCTTCACGTCCTGGTCGATGGCCTTCTGATCGCCAATGGTGCCGCCGGAAGGGGGCGCTGGCGGTTTGCCAGCGGGCGGCGCAGCGGATTTGATCACGGTGGTGGCTTCCGTGCCTTGAGGGGGCTGAGAGCCGAAGTGAGTGACACCTTGGGCGTCCACCCACTTGTAGACCTGGCCGGCCATGCACATCGGGCTCATGCCGACCAGCAGGCCGGCGGTCAACAATAACGTTCGCATGCTGTTTCCTTGTCTTGGGTTGCGCAATTGAAGCTAACACAGTTGCCGTTTAAAGGTTTTTTCTTGCGTTCTCATGCGCTTACTTGAATAAAGCACATAGACGACTTGACTTGCAGAAGGCGAAACAGAAGAATCCAAAGTCCGCTGTAGAGGGACTGCCAGAAGCAGACCCACTCGGCAGATCATGAGGCGCATATCCGCGTCGACCTGTTACACCCGCAACGCGTTACCTCGCGCTGGGTGGGAAAGGCCCGCAACACTTGGGACGATCCCAATACTTGCTCAGTCAGTGCTGACGTAGTCGGCGACCACCGTCGCTCATGCTCTGCCGAGAAGTAAACCTATTAAGACCCGTCCCCTTTCCTGAGGGTCGGTATTCTGGCGTTTTAGAGGTGAACAACGTGGAGCTTTTATCTGGCGGTGAGATGCTCGTCCGCTTCCTGCGTGACGAAGGCGTCAAATATATCTACGGGTACCCGGGTGGTGCTCTTCTTCATGTCTACGATGCCCTGTTCAAAGAACCGGAAGTGACCCACGTCCTGGTTCGTCACGAGCAAGCGGCAACCCACATGGCTGACGGCTATGCCCGTGCCACCGGCAAGGCCGGCGTGGTACTGGTGACTTCCGGCCCTGGCGCCACGAACGCCATCACCGGTATCGCTACTGCCTACATGGACTCCATTCCGATGGTGATCATCTCCGGTCAGGTGCCCAGCACCATGGTCGGTACCGATGCGTTCCAGGAAACCGACATGATCGGTATCTCCCGGCCGATCGTGAAGCACAGTTTCATGATCAAGCACGCTTCGGAAATCCCGGAAGTCATGAAGAAGGCTTTCTATCTGGCCGAGTCCGGTCGTCCGGGCCCGGTGGTGGTCGATGTCCCGAAAGACATGACCAACCCGGCCGAGAAATTCGAATACGTCTTCCCTAAAAAAGCCAAGCTGCGTTCCTACAGCCCGGCCGTACGCGGCCACTCCGGGCAAATCCGCAAGGCGGCCGAAATGCTGCTGGCGGCCAAACGTCCCGTGCTGTATTCCGGTGGCGGCGTGATCCTCGGTGGTGGCTCCGCGCCGCTGACCGAACTGGCGAAGATGCTTAACCTGCCGGTTACCAATACGCTGATGGGCCTGGGTGCATTCCCGGGCACCGATCGTCAGTTCATTGGCATGCTCGGCATGCATGGCAGCTACACCGCCAACCTGGCGATGCACCATGCGGATGTGATCCTGGCCGTTGGCGCGCGTTTTGACGACCGGGTCATCAACGGTCCGGCGAAATTCTGCCCGAACGCGAAGATCATCCATATCGACATCGACCCGGCGTCCATTTCCAAGACCATCAAGGCAGACGTGCCGATCGTTGGGCCAGTGGAAAGCGTATTGACCGAAATGGTCGCCATCCTCAAGGAAATCGGCGAGACCCCGAACAAGGAGGCCGTTGCCAGCTGGTGGAAGCAGGTTGACGAATGGCGTGGCGACCGTGGCCTGTTCCCTTATGACAAGGGCGATGGCAGCGTGATCAAGCCGCAGACCGTGATCGAGACCCTGTGCGAAGTGACCAGGGGCGACGCCTTCGTGACCTCCGACGTGGGCCAGCACCAGATGTTCGCCGCGCAGTACTACAAGTTCAACAAACCCAACCGCTGGATCAACTCCGGCGGCCTGGGCACCATGGGCTTCGGTTTTCCGGCGGCCATGGGCGTGAAGCTGAGCTTCCCGGATAGCGACGTCGCCTGCGTCACGGGCGAAGGCAGTATCCAGATGAATATCCAGGAGCTGTCCACCTGTATGCAGTACGGTTTGCCGGTGAAGATCGTCAACCTGAACAACGGCGTGCTGGGTATGGTTCGTCAATGGCAGGACATGAGCTACGGCAGCCGTCACTCGCATTCCTACATGGAATCGCTGCCGGACTTCGTCAAATTGGTCGAAGCCTATGGTCACGTGGGGATCCGCATCACCGACCTGAAGGACTTGAAGTCCGGGCTTGAAGAAGCCTTCGCCATGAAGGACCGCCTGGTGTTCCTCGATATCCAGGTGGACACCAGCGAACACGTCTATCCGATGCAGATCAAAGACGGTTCCATGCGCGATATGTGGCTGAGCAAGACGGAGCGTACCTAATCATGCGACATATTATTTCCCTGCTTCTGGAAAACGAACCGGGTGCTCTGTCTCGTGTAGTGGGCCTGTTCTCGCAGCGCAACTACAACATCGAAAGCCTGACCGTGGCGCCAACCGAGGACCCGACCCTGTCGCGTCTGACGCTGACCACCGTGGGCCACGATGAAATCATCGAGCAGATCACCAAGAACCTGAACAAGCTGATCGAGGTGGTCAAGCTCGTGGACCTGTCGGAAAGTGCTCACATCGAGCGCGAACTGATGCTGGTCAAGGTCAAGGCCACCGGCGCGCAGCGCGCCGAGATCAAACGCACCACCGATATTTATCGTGGGCAGATCGTCGATGTCAGCGCCAGCGTCTATACCGTTCAGTTGACCGGTACCAGCGACAAGCTCGACAGCTTCATTCAGTCGATTGGCACTGCCTCGATTCTGGAAACCGTACGCAGTGGCGTCACCGGGATTGCCCGTGGCGACAAAGTGCTGAGCATCTAAACCAAATTAGCGAATGGCCTGAACGGCCGGATAGAGAGGAAATTCATGAAAGTTTTCTACGATAAAGATTGCGACCTGTCGATCATCCAGGGCAAGAAAGTCGCCATCATCGGTTACGGTTCCCAGGGTCACGCCCAGGCGTGCAACCTGAAAGACTCCGGCGTCGACGTAACCGTCGGTCTGCGCAAAGGTTCGGCTACCGTCGCCAAGGCAGAAGCCCATGGCCTGAAAGTGGCTGACGTGGCGACTGCCGTTGCCGCCGCCGACCTCGTCATGATCCTGACCCCGGACGAGTTCCAGGGCGCGCTGTACAAGAACGAAATCGAACCGAACATCAAGAAGGGCGCTACCCTGGCCTTTTCCCACGGCTTCTCGATCCACTACAACCAGGTTGTGCCACGTGCGGACCTCGACGTGATCATGATCGCGCCGAAAGCTCCGGGCCACACCGTACGTTCCGAGTTCGTCAAGGGCGGTGGTATTCCTGACCTGATCGCTATCTACCAGGACGCTTCGGGCAACGCCAAGAACGTGGCCCTGTCCTACGCTGCCGGCGTCGGCGGTGGTCGTACCGGCATCATCGAAACCACCTTCAAGGACGAGACTGAAACCGACCTGTTCGGTGAGCAAGCCGTTCTGTGCGGCGGTACCGTCGAGCTGGTCAAGGCCGGTTTCGAAACCCTGGTGGAAGCGGGCTATGCTCCAGAAATGGCCTACTTCGAGTGCCTGCACGAGCTGAAGCTGATCGTTGACCTCATGTACGAAGGCGGCATCGCGAACATGAACTACTCGATCTCCAACAACGCCGAGTACGGCGAGTACGTGACCGGTCCGGAAGTGATCAACGCCGAGTCCCGCCAGGCCATGCGCAACGCCCTGAAACGTATTCAGGACGGCGAGTACGCCAAGATGTTCATCAGCGAAGGCGCCACCGGCTATCCTTCGATGACTGCCAAGCGTCGCAACAACGCTGCCCACGGTATCGAAATCATCGGCGAGCAACTGCGCTCGATGATGCCTTGGATCAGCGCCAACAAGATCGTCGACAAAACCAAGAACTGAGTCGCGAGCTTGATCGGAAAACGCGGCCTCGGCCGCGTTTTTTCGTTTGAGCGACGGCTTCTGGTATAAAGCTGCATCGTTTGCGGCCGAACCGTCGTCCCAGACACCTGTCGAATTTTTTCACACCGTTGCAAGGTACTGTCCATGAGCGAACGTCCCGACGAGCCAAACCAGGCTTCTGACGCCGAAAGCATGCTGCCCATCGATGAGCACGTCGAAGAAGGTCATGACGCTGAAGGCCGCAAGGTCCGGCATCGTGGCATTTATCTGCTGCCGAATCTGTTCACCACCGCAAACCTGTTCGCCGGTTTTTATTCCATCATCAGTTCCATGAGCGCCCAGGCTGCATTGAGCGCTGGCGACAGTGCCGGGGCGAGTCGTTATTTTGCCTTTGCCGCCATTGCTATCTTTGTGGCTATGGTGCTCGACGGCCTGGACGGGCGGGTGGCGCGCATGACCAATACCCAGAGCGCGTTCGGCGCCGAGTATGATTCGCTGTCCGACATGGTTGCCTTTGGCGTGGCCCCGGCATTGCTGGCGTTTGGTTGGGCGCTGGGAGACATGGGCAAGGTTGGCTGGATGGTCGCCTTCATTTATGTGGCGGGCGCCGCGTTGCGTCTGGCGCGTTTCAATACCCAGGTTGGCAAGGCTGACAAACGCTATTTCATCGGCCTGGCCAGTCCGGCTGCGGCAGGTGTTGTGGCTGGGGTTGTCTGGGCGTTCAGCGACTATGGCATCCAGGGGTCGAAAATGTCCTTCCTGGTGGCGTTGCTCGTAGCAGCAGCCGGTATGCTGATGGTCAGCAACATCAAGTACAACAGTTTCAAGGAGCTGGATCTGAAGGGGCGCGTGCCATTCGTTGCGATTCTGGCGGTGGTACTGGTCTTCGCGGTGGTTTTCAGTGATCCGCCACGGATTCTGCTGTTGGTGTTTCTCGCGTATGCCGCTTCCGGGCCGGTGCAGTACCTGCTGCGCCTTCGCCGACGCTAAACGTTGCCTTAATGTAATTTCCCCCATACTCCGCAGTCTATTGGTACATCTGCCCTCCAATGCTGCGGAGTCGTCATGTTGATCAAGATCCCCAAGTCGTCCGATTGCCGTGAATCGGATGTCACCCCTGAATCCCACTATCTGTCCCGTCGTCAAATGTTGGGGGCAACCATGGTGGCTGGCCTTGCCATGGGTGGCCTGCCACGCTGGGCATATGCTGCCGACGCCGCACGTTATCCCGATGTACAGCCCGGCAAGGCGCCGTCCTGGTTCGCCGATAAACTGCCCTCTATCCAGTGGGGGGCGGTCGTCGTCAAAGATGAGTCGGTGACGCCGTTCAAGGACGCGACCCATTACAACAACTTCTATGAGTTCGGGACCGACAAGGGGGATCCGGCTGCCAATGCGGGCTCCTTGAAAACCGAGCCCTGGAGCGTTGTGGTGGACGGCGAGGTGGGTAAGCCGGGGCGTTATGCTCTGGAAGACTTCATGAAACCTTACCAACTGGAGGAGCGGATTTATCGCTTGCGCTGTGTCGAGGCGTGGTCGATGGTCATTCCCTGGATCGGTTTCCCCATCTCGGCCTTGCTCAAGCAGGTTGAGCCGACCTCCAAGGCCAGGTACATACGTTTTGAAACATTGCAGGATCCCAAGGTCATGCCCGGGCAGCGTTCGGGCTTTGCCTTGATCGACTGGCCCTATGTCGAGGGGCTGCGGCTGGACGAGGCAATGAATCCGCTGGCCATCCTCGCGGTTGGTATGTATGGACGCGAGTTGCCGAACCAGAACGGCGCGCCATTGCGGTTGGTGGTGCCATGGAAATACGGTTTCAAAAGTGTGAAATCCATTGTGCGCATCAGCCTGGTCAGCGAACAGCCCAAAACGACATGGCAAAGCATCGCGCCAGATGAGTACGGCTTCTATGCCAACGTCAATCCGACAGTGGATCATCCGCGCTGGACGCAAGCCCATGAACGTCGTTTGCCGAGCGGGCTATTCAGTCCCAACGTGCGCGATACCTTGATGTTCAACGGTTATCAGGACGAGGTCGCTTCTCTTTATGCGGGGATGGACTTGAGGAAGGACTACTGATGCGTTTTCCACTTTGGCGAATCGGCGTTTTCGTGGCAGCGGCCGTCTGGCCGCTGTTCTGGCTTTATCAGGCGCTGACCAATGCGTTGGGGCCTGACCCTGGCAAGGTGTTGGTGGACAGGCTTGGTTTGGGGGCGCTTATTCTTTTGCTGCTTACCTTGAGCATGACGCCGCTGCAGAAGTTGACGAGGTGGGCAGGGTGGATCTCGGTCCGGCGTCAACTTGGCTTGTGGTGCTTTGCCTATGTGGTGTTGCACCTGTCCAGCTATCTGGCTTTCATCCTGGGTTTCGACTGGTCGCAGTTGGGGATCGAGTTGAGCAAGCGGCCTTACATCATCGTCGGTGTGCTTGGCTTTCTCGGTTTGTTGCCCTTGGCGCTTACGTCCAACCGCTATAGTCAACGGCGATTGGGCGCACGCTGGAAAAAGTTGCATCGTTTGGTCTATCCAATCCTGGGGCTTGGGTTGCTGCATATGCTGTGGATCGTACGGGCGGACCTTCAGGAGTGGAGCCTCTATGCTGGCATAGGCGTCTCGCTGCTCGTGCTGAGAGTTCCGCCGGTGATGCGTCGGATCCCGCGTCTAATGGGGCGCAAGGTTCCTTTTTCAACAAAAGCATAATTAAGGGTTGACGGCAGATTCTGAGTCTCTATAATTCGCCCCACTTCCGGCGCAGTCGAAACGGAAAACTCCTTGAAATTCAATGAGTTAAGTAGG
>NZ_JAIWKS010000015.1 GCF_021271205.1 Pseudomonas uvaldensis | reverse complement strand
AGCCGTCGCGAAAGTGCAGGAACGGTGCGTTCTCGCCGGGCTGGGCGATGATCAGTTCGTCCGGCTCGCCGCCCAGGTAGATCGCGGCGCGGGCCAGGCTGTTGTGGATTGCCGGGCGTTGGACGCTGGGCAGCGGAAAGGGTGTGCGCCGGTTTTCCTGGTCGATCCAGATGACCTGCCCGTCCTCAAGCTCCAGGCGATGGGCCAGGGCATGGCTCCAACCGCGTCCCAGGCCCACGTCCAGCTCCACTGCGCTGGTGCGGTACAAGCGGGTGAAGACAAACGGCAGCCGACCATCGAGGGTGCCGTCCTCCAGGGTCAGCAGCTCCTCGCCGGTGACCATGGACACCGGGCAGCCGTCGGTGCGGGTCAGAGCCGCGCTGTCAGCACTGTCGCCGTTGGGGTTCTTCGATTGGGCTGGGGCGTCGTCGTGGGGTTCGTGCTTGCTGAGCCGCGTGGAGGTTTGGGACTTTTCCCGCGCCACCGCGGCGGGATTACTGACCGACAGCGGCGGCAAGTGCTCAGGGGTGATTTCCAAAGGTCTGACAGGCGTAGGCCTTAAGGGCGCCCGCTGGGCACTGACCACCACTGGCTTCAACACATCGGCATGTTGTTCGAGCCGGTCGCTGGCGAGCTGGCCTAACCTTTGGCTCGACGCGTGTAACCAGTCCCGCGCACGCCAGGACCGGATCTGATCCAGCACTTTGCCACTCATGCGCACGCCCAGGCCGAGGGCGCCGGTCAAACGAATCAGCAGGAAATTGACCAGCACCGAAGCGCGTATTTCTCCCACGACTTCGGCCAGGTACTGGGGTGGCAACATCCGCAGCCAACTGGTGAAGGCTGCCATGTGGATGAAGAGCAACGGCTCGTCGCTCAATATCATCAGGCCTTTGGCTACTGCCTCGGATGAGGCTTGCAGTAGTTGCTCGAGCTCGGTTTGGGTCAGGTATTCCAGCAGCTTTTCGCTATTGGCCTGGAGGTCCGCCAGCAACTCGAAAACCTGTTTGACGTCATCCCAAAGTGCTTGCAGGGCACTTTCAAAGCCACGCCAGTCGGCTTGTTGCAACAGGTAGTAGCGTTCGCGAAACCCGGCGCCGGAAAATTCCGCCCACAGCGGTTGAAATTCGTTTTCCCACTCCGTTTTCAGCCAGCCTTCCAGCTCGTCGATCACGCTCTGGTAGGACGCGTACAGGGCTTTGACGTGATCTGCCGTCACATGAGGAAAAAAAGTGATGCGATATCGACGGCCCCGCCAGCATTCGGGAATTTCCAGGATGCCGCTGGGACCGATCACGTGATGGACCGGTCCGCCGAAGGTTTCCTGCCCCGGCTCGCCGTCGATGACCGGCTCGAGCATGACCGGCGTATCACCGATCGGCACGAAGCGCGCCGCCTGGAACATGTGCACCAGGGTCAACGGACCGCTCGCCGGACACGCCATCACCGTGGCGCTGACGGGCTCGTCCAGGTTCTTCGGCGCCGCGAGCGCGACCTCGTTGCCCACCTTGAAGACCTGTTCGAGATCCAATGCCCATCCGGTCCAGAACCTTTCAGCCCAACTGTCATAGTCGTTCAGGCATGCCCGGAAATCGGATAGCACCGCCTCGACATCTGGTCGTTCGGGGTCCATGGCGGCAACTACCAACGAGCCGATGGCGTTGTTCAGGGCCAGGAGTTTGTCTGGGGCAAACATTGCAGAAGTCTCGCGATGCGGGAACGGACGCGAGACTTTGCCGGGGATGGCTGGGGAAATAAGCCAGATAAGGAGGCGTTGGGTGTAAGGCGATTCGGTAAATTAAACGGATCAATGGTTCTCGGTATGGACTTACTCAACTCTGAGAGGCTGTGCCTCAGGCTTCCCTCCATCCAGATTGGTCGCTGAAAGAGTTTTCACCACAGATTCCTTGCGGGAGCGAGCCTGCTCGCGACAGCGGTAGCTCAGCGGCACAAGTATCGACTGACACTCCGCCATCGCGAGCAGGCTCGCTCCCACAGGGTCCGTGTCGCCCGGGTAAAACCGCCGCCAGATGCCTACCCGCGCTCATTCTCGAGAAATTCCCTCCAGCAACTCCCCAACCTGTCGTAATCTCGCATCTGCACACCGCTCATCCGAAAAACCGGCCCGAGATTCCGTTCCGATGCCCTCTATCTACCAGCTCAAACCCGCCTTTCAGAACCTGTTGCGGCCAACGGTCCAGCGGCTTTACGACAACGGCACCACCGCCAACCAGATCACCTTGCTGGCCGGTGTGGTTTCAGTATTGGTCGGGGCGGTGGTTGCCGGGTTCGCCAGTCATCCGTGGGTGTTCGTTCTGGTGCCCGTATGGATGTTCCTGCGCATGGCCCTGAACGCCGTGGATGGCATGCTCGCCCGGGAGTTCGGCCAGCAATCTCACCTGGGCGCGTACCTGAATGAGCTGTGCGATATCATCGCCGACGCGGCCCTGATCCTTCCTTTTGCCCTGATTCCCGATGCCAGCCTGTTGCTGGTGTTGTTGGTCACGCTGTTGGCGTTGTTCAGCGAATACGCCGGTGTGCTGGGGGCGATGGTAGGGGCTTCGCGGCGTTATGACGGGCCGATGGGCAAGAGTGACCGGGCCTTTGTGTTTGGCGTGTTGGCGGCCGGTATTGCCCTGGGCTGGCTCGGGGCGCTGTGGGTCGATGGTGTGATGGCGGTGGTGGCCGCCCTGCTGGTTTATACCTTGGTCAACCGGGTGCGTCAGGGCCTGGGCCAGGTGACGGATAACGCTCCCTCAGCATAAAGGAACTTGCAATGCGCGAAGCTCAAAACCGGACGTTCACCACCCATGATGGCGTGGAGTTGTTCTACCGGCACTGGCCTGCCGTGGCCGAAAACCCAGGCGAACCGCGCCAGGCCGTGCTGTTGTTTCACCGGGGTCACGAACACTCCGGGCGCATCGCGCATCTGGTGGATGAGCTGGACATGCCCGGCTTCGAGTTCTTTGCCTGGGACGCCCGCGGCCACGGCCAATCCCCCGGCGAGCGGGGCGACAGCCCGAGTTTCGCCACCAGTGCGCGGGACGTGCAGACCTTCTGCGATCATATCGGTGCGGCGCATCAGATCGACGAACAGAACATCGCCGTGGTGGCGCAAAGCGTTGGCGCGGTGATCGCGTCCACCTGGGTCCACGACTACGCACCGCGCATTCGCGCCCTGGTGCTGGCGTCGCCGGCGTTCAAGGTCAAGCTCTATGTGCCGTTTGCCCGTCCGGGGCTGGCGCTGATGCGCAAGTTTCGCGGTAACTTTTTCGTCAACAGCTACGTCAAGGCGAAATTCCTCAGCCATGATCCAGAGCGGGTGGCGTCCTACGACAGCGATCCGCTGATCACCAAGGCGATTTCGGTGAACGTGCTGCTGGGCCTGTACGAAGCCGCCGACCGGGTGGTGGCCGACGCGCAGGCGATCCAGGTGCCGACGCAGTTGTTGATTTCCGGCTCGGACTTCGTGGTGCATCGCAAACCCCAGGAGCAGTTCTTCGAGCGGCTGGGCAGCCTGCGCAAAGAAAAGCACATCCTGCCGGGGTTCTTCCACGACACCCTGGGCGAGAAGAACCGTGGGCCGGCGATTGCCAGTGCGCGGCGGTTCATCCTGCAGAATTTCGAGCGTCCGCTGGAGCGCCCTTCCTTGCTGGACGCCGATCGTATCGGCGCGACCTGCGCCGAAGCCGAGTCCCTGGCAACCCTGCTGCCGCACAACTCGTTGCGCGACCTGTACTGGCGCATGACCCGCGCCAGCATGCGCTTTGGCAGCACGATGTCGGACGGGGTCAAGCTGGGCTTCGACACCGGGTTCGACTCCGGCAGCACGCTGGATTACGTCTACCGCAACCGCCCCACCGGTACTTCGGCGGTGGGGCGGATGATCGACAAGAACTACCTGAACTCCATCGGCTGGCGCGGCATTCGCCAGCGCAAATTGCACGTCGAAGAACTGCTGCGCCTGGCGATGGGCAAGTTGCGCGAAGAGAACCGCGAGGTGCGCATCGTCGACATCGCCGCCGGTCATGGCCGCTACATTCTCGAAGCGTTGCAAGGCGTCAGCCCGTTGCCGGAATCGATCCTGTTGCGGGACTACAGCGACATCAACGTGCGGGACGGTAGTGCGCTGATCGTGGAAAAAGGCTTGGGCGAGATTGCGCGTTTCGTCAAAGGCGATGCCTTCGACCGTCAGGACCTGGCGGCCCTGGAACCAAAACCGACCCTCGCGGTGGTATCCGGTCTGTACGAGCTGTTTGCCGATAACCAGATGGTCGGCGGCTCGCTCGCCGGGCTGGCGGAAGCGGTGGAGCCCGGCGGTTTCCTGGTCTACACAGGCCAGCCGTGGCACCCGCAGCTGGAGCTGATCGCTCGCGCCCTGACCAGCCACCGCGCCGGTCAGGCCTGGGTGATGCGTCGGCGCAGCCAGGCAGAGATGGATCAGTTGGTCGAGGCGGCCGGTTTCCGCAAGATCACCTTGCGGGTCGATGAATGGGGCATCTTCAGCGTTTCGCTGGCTCAGCGCGTGCAGTGATGAGTGCCGTCATCGCACCGACCCGCGAGCCCGCCCTGCTGAAACCGGCGGTGCTGTGGCTGCTGTTGCTGGCGCCGCTGTTCTTCAGCACTTACGGCTTCGCCACCTGGGTCACCTCCCAGCGTGACGATGTCGGCACGCTGGTGTTCGGTTGGGAAAGTCACATGCCGTTCATGGCCTGGACCATCGTGCCCTATTGGTCGATCGATCTGCTGTACGGCCTGTCCCTGCTGTTGCCCACCAGCCGCGACGAACTCAAGCGCCACGCCTTGCGTTTGCTCACGGCCCAGGCGATTGCCGTCAGTTGCTTTCTGCTCTGGCCGTTGCGCTTTACCTTCCCCCGACCGGAAATGGATGGCGTGTTCGGTTGGTTGTTCGACGTGCTGGCGGGGTTCGACAAGCCGTTCAACCAGGCGCCGTCGCTGCATATTGCGTTGCTGGTGATCCTCTGGGTCTGTTACCAGCGACACCTGCAAGGTGTCTGGCGCTGGGTGATGCACGGCTGGTTCGCACTGATTGGCGTGTCGGTGCTGACGACTTATCAGCATCACTTCATTGACCTGCCCACCGGTGCGCTGGCCGGTTGGTTGTGTGTCTGGCTGTGGCCGCTGGACCGCCCTAGCCCATTGCATAGCGCTCGCCTCACGACCGATCCGAAACGCCTGCAACTGGCCCTGCGTTATGCCTTGAGCGCTGCGGTGTTGTTTATCCCGGCATTTGCCTTTGGCGGCGCGTGGTTGTGGTTGATCTGGCCGGCGGTGGCGGTGCTGTGGGTGGCGCTGAATTACCTGTTGTTCGATGCCAGCGGCTTCCAGAAGCGTGCCGATGGCCGATTGAACCCAGCCGTGCGCTGGATGCTGGCGCCGTATCTGGCGGCGGCATGGGTGAATTCTCGGTGGTGGACGCGCAAGCATCCGCAGCCGGATCACATGGTGGATAACGTCTGGCTGGGGCGGATTCCTACCTCGTCGGAATTAAAGGATGGCACCTTTGCCGGCGTGCTCGATCTGTGCGCCGAGTTATCCATGGACAGCACCGGGATTGCCTATCGCTCGCTGCCGGTGCTCGACCTCACCACGCCTACCGCCGAGCAGTGCCTGGAAGCTGCGCAAGCGATTGAAAGCCTGCGTCAGCATGGGCCGGTGTTGGTCTGCTGTGCGCTGGGCTATTCGCGCAGCGCTACCGCAATGGCCGCGTGGCTGCTGCACAGTGGACGGGCGCCGAGTGTCGATGATGCTATCGCACAGATCCAACGCGTTCGGCCGCGAGTCGTGCTGCATCAGGCGCACCGTCAGGCGCTGGAGCCGTTAGCTCATGAGCAGTGATATGGAGCTGCACAGCGTGGCGAGCCTGCTGCGCCGAGGTCGGTCGCTGGATCAGTTCTCTACCGGACTGACCTTGCTGGCGGCGCTGCTGGGATTGGGCCAGTGGCTGCTGGGCCGCATCGATCCGTGGTTGCTGTTGTTCAGCGCCGTACTGTTCACCTTGGGTGTGCTGCAAAAATACTGGGCGTTGCGCGTGGCCTTCGATGCCGATCTGTTTCAGCGCGTGGCCGACGGCACTCAGCCATTGGTCGAGCGTACCCAGGCATTGGACCAGGCCCTCGTCGCCCTCGGCTTGCAACCGGCAGGGCGTGGCGGTCGGCCTTGGAGCGAACGCCAGAACGGTGCATTGCGGCTGCTGCGTCGACAATCGCTGCTGCTGGCTGCTCAAGTTATCTTGACGCTGGGCTTCATCCTCACCAGCCCCTGGCTGGCATTTTCAGGATAAGGAATCCTCATGTTCGAACCCGTGGTCGCCAACCTCATCACCTCCGCCGCCCGCATGGTCACGGGCGCCCGCAGCCTGTGGCTCGGTTGCGCGCCGCGACCGGTGCAGCGGATCTACTTCGCCAACCACAGCAGCCATGGCGATTTCGTGCTGCTCTGGGCGTCTCTGCCGCCGTCCCTGCGCAAGCTCACCCGGCCGGTGGCCGGGGCTGACTACTGGCAGAAGAGTCCGCTGCGCCGCTACATCATCAACCGGGTATTCAACGGCGTG
The DNA here is from genome assembly GCF_021271205.1 of Pseudomonas uvaldensis. Lineage (GTDB taxonomy): Bacteria > Pseudomonadota > Gammaproteobacteria > Pseudomonadales > Pseudomonadaceae > Aquipseudomonas > Aquipseudomonas uvaldensis. The sequence continues at coordinate 93,661 of NZ_JAIWKS010000015.1, read as the reverse complement.
CTGGTGGACCGCGAGCGCAAGGATCCGGAGTACAACCCGCTGCAACCGATGCTCGAAGCCCTGGAAAACGGCGACTCGCTGATCATCTTCCCCGAGGGCACGCGCAACCCCGACGAAGGTCTGCTGCCCTTCAAGAGCGGGATCTATCACCTGATGAAAAGCCATCCCGAGGTTGAAGTGATTCCGGTGTGGATCGCCAACCTCAACCGTGTCATGCCCAAGGGCCGCGTATTGCCGTTGCCGTTGTTATGCACCACCAGTTTCGGTGCGCCGCTGTGCATCGAAGACGGTGAAAGCAAAGAGCAATTTCTTGAACGCAGCCGCGCCGCGCTGCTGGCATTGGCTCCGGAGCACGTCTGACATGGATCGATATACCGTGATGTTGTTCAGTGGCATCGGCGCCATTCTGGTGTTGGCTTCGCTGATCGGTTTCATTCTCAAGCTGAAAACAAAAGGCGCACCGAACTCGGTCATCGACAACCTCAACGCACGGATCAACGCCTGGTGGGTCATGGTGCTGGTGATCGGCATCGCGTTCTGGCTCGGCAATGCGGCGGTGATCCTGCTGTTCTACGCCGTGTCGTTCTACGCCCTGCGGGAATTCATGACCCTGACGCCGACCCGGCGCAGTGACTATCCAGCTTTGGTGGCGGCGTTCTATCTGGCGCTGCCGCTGCAATACCTGCTGATCTACTACGACTGGTACGGATTGTTCTCCATCTTCATCCCGGTGTATGTGTTCCTGCTGCTGCCGATCCTGGCGTCCCTGGGCGGCGACAGTACGCACTTCCTGGAGCGTGCTTCGAAGGTGCAGTGGGGACTGATGATCGCGGTGTTCTGCATCTCCTTCGTCCCGGCCCTGCTGACCCTGGACATCGCCGGTTTCGAAGGCCGCAACCTGTTGCTGATCGCGTACCTGGTGATCGTGGTGCAGCTGTCGGATGTGTTGCAGTACGTGTGCGGCAAGTTGTTCGGCAAACACAAGATCGCGCCGAACCTGTCGCCGTCGAAAACCGTCGAGGGCTTCGTCGGCGGTATCCTGCTGGCCTCGCTGATCGGCGGTGCGTTGTGGTGGATCACGCCGTTCAACCCGTGGCAGTCGTTCCTCATCGCCTTGCTGATCAACCTGCTGGGGTTTGCCGGCGGCATCGTGATGTCGGCCATCAAGCGCGACCGTGGCGTCAAGGATTGGGGGCACATGATCGAAGGCCATGGCGGCATGCTCGATCGACTGGACTCGGTGTGTTTCGCGGCGCCGATTTTCTTTCACCTGGTCCGGTATTGGTGGACCTGAAAAAAAGCCCACTGCAAGTGGGCGAAGGGAAAAGCAGCTGTTTGGCAACATCAGGCCAGTGTCAGGTTGACTGCTTACCCGTGGCCGACGGCATAGCACTGGAGTCGACCCGGAGCTTGCGCGCTCGGGCCACGGCTCGTTCCCACTCCCGGACGTCGTGGCTGCAAAAGATCTCGACAGGTTGATGATTCCGGGACAATGCCAGCTCCCGCAAACGACTCTGGTTATGCAGGCGTGCCGGACGGTCCGTGTCCATCATGTACTGATAAAACCGCATGCCCGGCGGACAACGGCGTTCGGATTGATGGACTTCATCGTGAAAGAAATACGCATCGCCGGCGTGAAGCATCCAGCCGCCGGGAGTGCGCAGGGCAATCCCGGCGTGACCGGCCGTATGGCCCTGCAACGGCACCAGAAAAATATCCTCTTCTTCCGCCCCGATCAGCGCCCGCACCGAATCGAAGCCAAACCAGGTGTCGCCTTCGGTGGTGTAGAACTCCCAACTGTCCACACCTTGCCACTGCCGGGCTTGAAACCGACGCCGACTGATCCAGGTGTTCGCGGAGCGGGCCACCGCCATCTCGTCGCGCATCACATGCACCCGCGCCTGCGGAAAATCCTGAAGCCCGCCGGCGTGGTCAAAATCCAGGTGAGTCAAAAGAATGTGCCGCACGTCGTGGGCGTCGAAACCCAGGCGTCGGATCTGCTCCAGCGCCGTGAACCGATGCTCGAACCGGATGTTGTTGAACATGCGAAAGAATCGGCTCAGCCGCTCGGGGGTCTGGATGTCCCGCTGGCCGAAGCCGGTGTCCACCAGAATCAGGCCGTTGGTGTCTGTTTCGACCAACAGGCAGTGACACACCAGGCACGCCGTTAGCCCACGACTGTAGCCATCGAACAACGCCCCGCCCAGCGGGCACATGCAGCCGCAGTTCAGGTGATGGATGCGCATGGATGGCCTCCTTTTTGCGGGGTGGGACGTTTGGTTCGGTTTTGTAGGGGCTCTCTGAAATCGACTGGAAGGGGGGCGGAGAATTCAGGAAAGGCGACAGGCGGTGACAGTCTCCTACCTGTCTACCACCCACGATTGTCCAATAGCTGTTGGCCAATTCTCCTCACGGATAACTAAAACTCTTCACCAGGGTCAACTCCCCCGGCGCCCGCATCGGGACCACGAACGTCTCCATTTTTTCACTCGGCGTGCCCTCTTCCGTGATCACGGTGATCTGCGCCGTGGTCAGGGCTTGTTTCGGTTGTTCGACCTGTTCTTCGCCGTCTTCGCCTTCCTCGCTGCGGTAGCCGCCGCCGTAATAGTTGACGTAGACCTGGTACTGCCCCTTGATCGGGCTGGGCATGGCGAAGATTTCCGGGCCGTAGCCGGTGGTCACGTCGACGTCGAGCACGGCGCCGTTGGGGGCGACGCGATCGCCGTACCAGATATGGGCGCCGTCGGGGGTGACGAGGTGCAGGTCCAGGTCGGTGCCGTCGCTGTCCCAGGTCAGCAGGACCCGTAGCTTGGCCGGGGTAGCGCCGCCGCTGGTGTTGAGGAACTGGGTGCGGTGCCGGTGCTGGCCGTCGGGGCTGCGGACTTCGACGCTGTTGGTGCCGTTGGGGAACGAGAACGGTCGGTCAAAGCCGCCCTGCTCGTCCAGCTTCAAAGGCAGGCTCACGCCGTTGACGATGAGCTTGCCCGGCTCCCTCGTGTCCTTGGGCAAGGCTTTGATCTGGCCAGTGATACGGGCGGTATTGGCCTGGCCCTGGGGTGTGTTGACCGACGAGGCCGGGTAGTTGACGGTCTGGATGAAGCTTTCGTCCTCGCCGCCCGGCGCCCCGCTGCGCCAGCCGCCAATCGGAGTGTCGAGTTTGATGCCGTCGGCAGCGACGGCCAGGGGCAACGCGGTCATGGCGCAGAGCAACAGCAAGACCTGTGGAGAGCGGAGTGTCATGGTCTATTCCAGCAAGAGGTGACGGGCGAGCCCTTCGATATAGTCTTCGTCCTGGCCGTTGGGATGAGCTTCGAAGGCCAGGTGCAAATATTCATGAGTCAGGTCGAGGCGGTCCTGGAGCGACAGCACGCCCCGGACGTAGATACGCTGGCGCTCGCGGTCGACATAAGGCCGGCCGAAGGCGACGCGGCACACCGCGAAAGCGCTGATTTCGTTGTAGCCCACTTCGCTTTCCAGGCGGGAGCGCCAGCCTCGGCGCTGTTTGAGCAGCCAGTCCTGGGCGGCCGGCAAGGCTTCGCAGGACGCCACCGGATTGTCCCACCGGCTAAGGCTGGCACGCGGATAGGCGTGCAGCAGGATGGCGTCGTAGCGCTGCCCGGCGTTGGCTTGTTCCACCGCTTGCAGCCAGGACAGTTTGTCCGGGCCGGGCTGGTCGGAATGGTAGGTAACATCGGTGCCGGCCAGGACCAGATCACTGGTCCACGCGGCGATGGCACGGGCTTCGGCCGCTGCCGGGCGCGGGGCGACGCGCTGGCGATGGCTGCTGTCGTCGATGCTCAGGCAATCGCCATTGCGCTGGGCGTTTTGCAGCAGATAGGTGCGGATCGCCACGGCCAGGGCCTTGGCTGCTTCGGCGGGCTCGGCCTTGGCTTCGCGTTGCAGGACACGGGCGACGTATTCTTCCCGGTCCAGACGCGCCACCAACTTGCCGGGCATCAGGAACAGTTCGCCGTCGCTGTGGATATCCAACTGATTGCCGTTGGTGAACTCGACACGGTAGTCGCCGCGCAGTTGACCCGGCGAGGCCGGCCGAGCGCCCGCCATGACCCGCTGCAACGGGTAACGGGCAAACAGGCCGACTTCCACGCAACGTCCCGTTTCCGCCGGCCATTGCACCGGCAGCGCAGCGGCCAACCCATCGCCGAAGACCTTCAGGACTTGCTGGCTGGTTCCGCGGCCACCGGCCCATACAGGTGTGCCATCGGCCAGCCAACCGGCGAATCCGCCCTGACGCGACGAAGGGCCCTGTTCACCCAGCCAGCTCCAGGTCTTGACCCGCAACCGACTGCCCAACTGACCGACGAGACGACCATCGGCGGCATTGAGCGCCACGTCCAGCAGCACCCGACGGGCCTGATCCTGGGCGGGCAGCGAACCCAATGCCTTGAGCAGTTCAGCGACGGAGACCTGCTTTTGCGGATGCAGCGAGGGCAAGTCCAGCAACCAAGTGGGTGCCTGCCGTGCCTGCCAATAGTCACGCCAGCTCGTGGCAGTCAGCCCGAGCCGCTGCGGTTCGAAATACAGGCCGCAGGATTTCACCAGCGCCTGATCGCGACCGATGCTCTTTCCGGCACTGCAGCAATAGACTTCTTCCTTCGACTCGCCGCGGCATTCATAGGCCGGCTCGCGGGCATCGGTGTCCACCAGCCAGGCGTAGACGAACAGTTTCCACAGGCTGCCCAGCGGTGTTTGCAACGTATCGGGCAATGGCTGGCGATCCAGCACCTGGATCGGGCTCACCCGCAGCAACTGGCCATCGAAGGCCAGGCGCAGCGGTTCCTCCTGCGCTGTCGCCAGCGCAGGAATCAGGCACAACAGCCACCCGAGCAGCCGCTTGCGCATGTCAGTTGACCGTAACCTGACCGAGCGCCGGTTTCTTTTCCCAAGCCTGATGCTGGGGTGCATAGACCTGGGTGAAGCGCACCGGCGGCAGGTTGAACTGGCCTTTCTGGGAGAAACGCACCAGATGTCGCAGGCGCAACTCGCCACTGAGGGCATCCACTGGCACTGCGTAAGCCATCTGGCCCGGCTCGAAGCGCGCCTTCTCCAGGGCGGTCAACTCGCCACCGTCCTTGCCCAGCAACTGGATACCCCAGGTGGTGCGCTCCACATCGGCGCCCGGCGGCAATGGCACCTCGAGCATGCCGTAGCGCAGCGGCGTACTGGCCTTGCTGTTGATGATCACCTCATCCAGATAGAGACCATCGCTGGACAACGGCTTGTTGCCCACGGCTTCGAGGGTAAAGGTGTAGGCATCGCCGCCCGGCACCAGCCGCGACAGGCGACGGGTGATGGACACGGCCATCGGGGCCAAGGGCGGTTGCTGGCTCTGGAAGCTCAGGGCCGCCTGCAACGGCCGTTCCTGGGCACCGCTGAGGGTCAGCATTGTCGGCACCTGCGCGCCTTGCCATTGCCAGAAGGTTTCTCCGGAAGCGCCCTGGCGGGCTTTCCAGCCTTCGCCCGGCGTCAGCGCCACCGCCGGCGATGCCTGTTCGATGCTGCGTTGCAGCCAGGTCAGGGCCAACGCCCGTTCCAGAGTGGACTGTTGCGGCAGCAGGCGTTCCAGCAGGGCTGTGGAGCGGGCCTGGTCGAAGGCTTGCAACGACAGCACCAGCGCCTCGGCGAACGGCTGGGCGCTGACGTCCAGTTTCTGCTGAGCAGCGGGCAGTTGACGGTTGAAGGCATCCGGCAACGGCACCTTCACCTGCTTGGCGAGGGAGGCGGCCAATACGCGGGCACTGGCCAACCCGAGGGCTGAATCCGGTGCGTACATGACCAGGCTCTCCTCGCCGTCATCCATCACGCTCTCGGCGCTGCCTTCACCGGCCTTCGCCAGATCTTCCATCAGGCCGCTGACCAGGGTATTCACCGGCAACTGCATCTGCCGGGCGAACGACAGGATCAGCGCACGCTGCAACAGCGGCGTGTCGCCGGCCTGCTTGGCGTAGACCTCCAGCACCCGTTGCCAGTGTTCCGGCGGCAGGTTCAGGTCCAGCACCTTGCTGGCGTGCCAGTCGGCGTAATAGGCGTAAGCGGTGAGGAAGGCATCCGGCTCGCCGTCCTGGCCCCACCAGGTAAAACTGGCCGACGGACCGGCCATCTGCACCAGCCGCAAGCGGCTGTTTTGCATGATCAGGCGCAGGCGGTCGCGGGTATGCGAGTCTGCGGCCAGGGTCGGGTAAGCGATGCTCAGCGGCAGCAGTTGGCTGGCGGTCTGCTCGACGCCACCGTACGGGTAGCTCAACAGGTCATCCAGGGCGGAACGGAACAGCGCTTGCGGACTGTCGTCCAGGCGCAGGCGGATATCACTGGCGTCCGCAGGCAGGGTCAGCGGGGTATCACCGGTCGCCACGTCGAGACGCTGGTTCTGGGTGACTTGCCAGCCATTACCGCTGGCGTTCAGGTGAACGGCCAGAGTGTCCTGGGTTTCACCGTTGAGCTGCAACTGCACGCTCAAATCGCCGCTGCTCAGTTCGAGCGCCGGCAACGCCACGTAGTTGATGCCTTTTTTCAGGTCCGCCACCACCCGTTGCTCGGTGCCGGCGTAACGGATCAACAGCTCGGCCTTCACAGGCTTGTCCGACTGGCTGAACGCGAACATCCCCAATTGCGGCTTGTCGCCGGTGCGGAACCGGGTCGGGCCGCTCCATTTCAGGTACAACGGTTTTTCCGAAGCGATGAATTGCTTTTTCTGGCCGACCTGACCGTCATCGGAAATGGCGCGGGCCGTGATGCGCCAGCGGGTCAGAGAGTCTGGCATTTTGAAGGTAAAGCGGGCCTTGCCGTTGGCATCGGTGACCAGTTCCGGCTGCCAGGCGGCAGTGTCCACGTCTTCGCGACGAGGTCGTTCCAGCACTTTGACGCCACGCTCGCTGCGGTTGGCCTTGCCCGGTGCACCGGGGCTGCCTGGCAGCGCCACGTCGTAGCTGATGAACGACAGGCTGGCACTGGTGCGCACGTTGTTGCGGCGCGGGTGATAGAAGAACTGGTCGATGGTCGGCGCCACTTCCGGTTGCAGGGCGTAGACCATTTCATCGACCACGCTGACGGTCAGGTGCGCTGGAATCGCCTTGCCGGCGAATTGGGTGCCCAGGTCCACGGTCACGGTGTCGCCGGGCCGGTAGGTGGCTTTGTCGGTGGTGATGGCCACGTCGATCTGCGGCGCTACCACCTTGATACCGGCGTTCTGGAAGCTGTACTGCCCCCCCTTGGTGTAGAGCACCGAGAAAGTCATGTTCGGTGCAAAGGCATCCTTCACCGGAATGCGGGCACGGTATTGGGTCGGGCTGAGGCTTTCCATTTTCAGCCAGTCACCGCCCTTGGACAGCAACGCCGTGGCCTCGACCTTGTCGCGCTCCAGGGACAGCAGCGCATCAGTGACCGGTTCCGGGAAGGTGATCAGCGCCAGGGCCTCATCGCCAGCCTTGTATTCAGGCTTGTCGAGAACGATCTCGACGGTGCCCGGCACGGCCTTGATGCCTTCACCGGTCACCGAGTGCCCCGTGGCGCCGATGACGCGGCCGTGGTCGTCCTTGAGGGTGAGGTTGTAGGTACCGGGACGCTCGAAGGCCACACTGAAGCCCTTGTCCTTGGCGGTCAGCTTGCCCTCGCCGGTGCTCTGGTCTTCCAGGCGCACCCAGGCGTAGCTACCCGGCGTCACGGCTTTGCTCTGCTCGTTGCCGCCTTCGTTGACGTAGCTGAACGCGACCTTCTCGCCCGCTGCACTGAAACGCTGGCGAGCGCTCAGGCGGAAATTCGCGGCGCCACGGTCGATGAGGATTTCCTTGGTGGTTTTGACCCGATACGCCGCGCCATCGCTGGCAAACACGGTGAGGGTGTAGCGACTCGGCTTGTCGGCGGCCGGCAGGTCGAGGACCGCGGTGCCTTTGTCGTCGGTGGTCACTTCACTGCTGGTCAGCTCCACCGGGAATTGCCCCAGGTATTGCAGTTCGTTATCCACCATCGACAGTTGCTGGGCCCGCAGGCTCAGGCTCACGGTGGCGTCGGCCACCGGCTTGCCGTCCGGGTAGAGCAGTACCAGCTTGCCCTTGACCGGTTCACCGGTGCGGTAATCCTGCTTGTCCAGGTTCAGGGCGATTTCGAAGTGCGGCTTGATGTACTCGGCCACACGGAAAGCGCTGCTGTAGAGCTGGTCTTTGTAGCTGAAGCGCAGTTCATAGCCACCGGCCACGGCGTTTTCAGGCAACTGGAAGCGGCCTTGGGTACCGGCTTTGGAGTCCAGCTTCAGGGCCAGGGTCTGCAGGGCGGTGCCAGTGGCATCCAGCACACTGACATTCACCTCGGCCGCTGCCGGCTGCACGGAGTCTCGGGCATTCTTGAATTCACGCCCGACGATTTTCAGCGACACCCAGTCGCCCGGGCGATACAGCGGCCGGTCGGTGAAGGCGTAGAGCTTGGTGTCGTAGATTTCGCTGTCGTAGTAGAAGTTCTCGGAGACGAATACACCGCCCTCCTCGTCTTCGCCAATGACGAACGAGCGCTCAGGGCTGACGTGCTTGAGGCGCAGCAGGCCATCTTCATCGGTGGCACCGCTGCTCATCACGCCCAGGCCATCGGTCCACAGCACGTTGACCTTGGGCACCGAGCGACCTTCATGCTTTCGTGCGGCCCAGACCAACAGTTCATCGCCGGCTATCTTGCTGACCGCTACGGTGTTGGAGACGAAGACCATGGTGGTGGCGCGGTATTTACCAATCAACGCTTCCACCAGGTAGAGGCCAGGTTTCAACTGACCCAGCGGGATGTAGACATTGCCCGGCGCAACGCTGACGAACTCACTGGACGAACCGGCCAGGTTGACGCCCGCCGGCGGCTGGATCGGCTTGGCCTGCCACAGCGGATAACGGAACTGGCTGACCACCGGCAAGCCCGGGATCAAAGCGAACTGTGCCGGTGCCTCGTAAGGTGTCGGCGCAACTATCGCGTCGCCCATCTTCAGTTCCGGCACTTGTTCGGTGACCTGTTGGCGGGACTCGTAGGAGAACGCCCGCTGCATGACCCGACGGGACTTGCGGTACCAGTTGTCCCACAGGTACGCGAGGGTGTTCGACAGGCCTTCGCCCTTGAACTGGCCATCGCTGACCACGCGGTGCAGGTTCTTCTGGCGCTTGAGGAAGTCCAGGGGCTTTTCGATGCGATAGACCCGGATGTCAGCGCCGCCGTAAGGCTCCATGCGGAACCGGCGATAGTCGCGACCCGGCGCTTCGAGGCGGACCATGGCCTGCTCATCGCTGGCAAAACTGCTGTCGGCCAGCAGGAAGAAGCTTTCGCCGGCCACCGGCGTGTAGCCGCTGGGCGCCACGGTGTCTTCGGCATTGACGACAGGCGCCAGCAACAGGGCAAAGAGCAGGGGCAGTTTCGAACACAAGCGCAGCATGCGGGCACCGGTCATTGGGAGAGAAAGTTGAGTCGATAGACGCCGATGAAGTTGGGGTTGGCTGCGTCGGGTATCCATCGGGTGTCCTTCCAGTTCATGAGTTGTTGCAGGCTTGCGGAACGCATGCCGTTGTCAGTTGGGGTAGTGGTGCCGGTGTGATAGGCGATATAGCGGCCCATCCAGATCATCAGGTGCTGGTCGTCGCCCTGGTCGAAGAAAATCAGGTCGCCAGGACGGGCCTGGGAGACGTCACGGCCCACCAGGCGACTGTTGAACTGGATCAGCTTGATGGCATTGACGTAAGGTCCGACCTTGCCACCGCCCTGCTGCCACTGCTGGGCCAGGCGCCGCTGGGCGTCGCTCAGCTCAAGTTCCGGCGGCAGGTAGCGATTGGACAGGCCGTTGCTGCGCAACCATTTTTCGTTGTGGACCTTCAGCGCTTCGTTGGCGGCGAAACGCACCAGCCCGGCACAGTCCTGCTGATACCAGCGTGGGCTCGGGCCCCGGCTCAGTTGTTCCTGGGCGATGCGCACGAACCAGGCGCGGAAGACCTGGGATTGCTGCACGTCTAGCGCCGGTGTCTCGACGGCGAGCGCAGGCCCGCCCAGCAACAACGCCAGCATCAGCATCCAGCCGCGATTGCGGATCAGTCCTGTCACAGCGCTTTCCATTCCAGCGGCAGCCATTGCCAGTGGCCATCCGGCTCACTGCCTTCCGGCAGCGTCAGGGCGTATTTGCCATAGCCGCCAAGGGTGCGCAGTTTCGGGATCAGGTAGGTTTGCGCGGCGTTATAGAACACCGGTTCCATGTCCTGGGGCAGGCTGTCCAGGGTTTCGCGCTGCATCAGTTGCGCCATGGCATCCGGGCCGAAGTACACCGGCATCAGCACGTCCTTGGGCAGCACGTCGGCCATGGGCGGGAAGCGCTTGTCGAGGGTGCCGAGGGCCTTCTCCACCAGCTTGTCGTCAAGGGAAAACAGCAGGGTCGAACCATGACGTGCCAGGCTGACCCGCATGAACGCCTTGCCGGTAATGGCGTCCGGTTGCAACGAGTCCTTCGCCAGGTAGGGGCCGAAGTTCGAGCTCACCTGACGTTGCCACTGATGCATCGAGCCTTCCTGCTTTTCCACGACCGGGAAAGCGTGCTCGGGAACATTGTTTTCATAGGCGCCCACCATTGAACCGAACAGGCTGCCCAGGTCAGCGTCGAGCTTGCCGTCGTCTTCGTTCAGGCTCGCCACCAGCAACGGCGTATACAGCCGCGAATCGGCGTACCAGCACAGGCCCGCCGCGCCGGCCATGTGTCCGATCATGGACTGGGCGGCTTTCTCGTCGGCGCCGAGTTTTACCAGCAGCGGTTTCTGCTGCTCGGCGGCCAGGGGTAGCGAGACGCAGGCGCTGGCGCCCATGGGCATGGCTTGCCAGACCGGTTTGAAATCGAAATCCGGTTGGTTTTCCAGTTCGTCCAGAGCCAGGAAGCTGTGCCAGCCCTTGTCGTCCATGTCGAAACGCACCCCGGCGAAATTCGGGATGAAACGCTGGTAACCCATGGCAAGCACGCTCGCGTTGACCGAGATACGTTGCTTGACCTCGGGCGCCTTGGGCTGCAGGCCGAAGGCTTCGGGGAAAAGTTTTTCGCCATTGAGCAAGGCTGCCAGGGCGGTGGTCGACACACTGCCCGGTGCCTCGGACGCACCGTTGGCCGGGTCATAGAGCTTGGTGGGGTTGGACAACACCACCAACTTGTCGCCATGGGAGGCGAACACCAGGGACTTGCTGGCGTTGTAGCTCAGTTGATAGAGCGCAACGTCATCGCCGCCCACCCGCAGGTCGCTGAGTTTGCTCAACTGGGTGTCGTCCAGGGCGACTTTCGCCAGCGGCTCCAGCACCTTGGCCAGCCCACCGCGATCCATCACCAACAGGAAATCCTTGAGACGACCGTCGGCACCGCGCCACAGCGCCACATCGGCCGGCTGGTCGAACAGCTCTTCGATCAGGCTGTCCTGCAGCTTGAGATCATGCTCATAGATGATCCGGCGCAGGCTGCCAATCAGCCCGAGACGGTCGGCATGGGCCTGGTAATAGAAGACGAAATCCTCGGTGAGCGTGGCCTTGAGGAACGGCACGGCCAGCAGATCCTTGGGCAACTGACTCAGGGAATGGGCTTCGAGCAGGCCATCGGGACGGCTCAGGCCAAGCTTTTCCAACGCCAGCGTCATGGGCGGCGCCTTGGGCTTGTTCATGAACCAGCCCAGCCCGGCGGCGACACCGGCGACCAGGCACAGCCCGATCAGCATCGCCGGCCAGCGGCGCGCAGGTTTAGCGACAGGTGTCGGCGTGGTCGGGGAAGCAGTGTTGTCGCTCATATTCACAAGGGCCTATTCATCCGTGGAGCGGAGTACTTAATAGTTGAAAGTCTTGACCAGCAGCAGGTCGCCAATGGCGCGCAGGGGCACGACAAAGGTCTCGCGTTTTTCATCGACGGTGTTTTCGTTGAGCACCAGGTTGATCTGCGAGGTGATCACCTCGTTCTGATTGCTGTTTTCGTCGAAGTTGTAGCCGCCGCTGCCGTAGTTGCCCCAATAGTTGACGTAGACCAGATACGTGCCGTGCATCGGCGCGGTCATGGTGAACATCTCGGGGCCGGGGCCATCGACGCCATCCGGGTCGAGGCCGCCGCCATTGGTCAGTGCCGGGCGGCCGAAGAAGGCATGCTGGCCGTCGGGTGTGACGATATGCAGGTCCAGCTCGGCCTTGGGATCGTCCCAGCCCAGCACTACGCGAATCTGCGCCGGGGTTCGCAGGTTGTTGGCTTCATAGAACTGCACGCGCTTGAGGGACTTGCCTTCCGAGCTACGCACTTCGACGCTGTTGGAGCCAGCACCGAACGCATAGGGTCGGCCGAAACGCCCCTCGTCGTCGGTGTAGAGATTCAGTGGATTACCGTTGACCGCCAGGCTGTGGGGCTGCCGGGCCGTGCCTATGTCCTTGAGTCGGCCTTCGATCATTGTGCGATTACGCTGCACGCCCCGGTCGATGGGCGGCGTGGGATAGGCCACCTGCGGGTTCTCGCTGCGATCGAGCAGGCCGTTGAAGCGCCATCCGCCCACCGGTTCAGACAGTTCGGCCGAAGGCCCGGCCCACACCTGGGGCGCGCTCATCAACACGATCAATAATGAAAGAAACCGCACGAATGCCTCCTGCCATGCACAACGCAACCCGGCGCCCTTCCTCGGCGCTGTTTATCATTGTTCGGGTTCGTCTGAAGGCCCCGTTACAAAGGGGCTATAGATGGCGCGAAGGTTAGCTATTCGGCGGACTATTCACAATCGGGAAACGCACGAATCTGTGTGGGAAATCACGTCCTGAAAAGAGGGTGAGCCGATTAGGAACGCTATTCGGCTCACAAAATGAGCCGAATAGCGTTATTATTCGGCTCATCCCCTTTTCGAACAGACACATGACTCCTCACTGGATCTGGCAACAGCCCGACTGGCCCGACTTTCACTGGCATGCCGAGACCCTGGCACCGCTACTGCGCGAATGCGTTCAGACCCAGGGCCAATTACTGGGAATGACCGGCGCGGTCACGGCTTCGCTCAGTGCACAGAACGAGCTGGATGCGCTGCTGCAGAACATCGTGACATCTTCGGCCATTGAAGGAGAGCGGTTGAATGTCGGCTCGGTGCGTTCGTCACTGGCCCGACGCCTGGGCCTTGAACAGCTGGACGACAGTCCTGTCAGTCCGCGCAGTGAAGGCTTGACCAACCTACTGATGGACGCAACCCGGCATGCGGACCAGCCACTGACCATCGATCGGTTGATGGAGTGGCATGAATGGTTATTTCCTGATCTGGCGAGCGACCTTGCCCAACGACGGATCCGCGTGGGTGCGTTGCGCGGTGAGGAACCGATGCAAGTGGTCTCGGGCAGACTGGATCGCCCGACCGTCCATTTTGAAGCGCCGCCACGCCCGGGCCTGGAACATCAGTTGCAAACGTTCATTGCCTGGTTCGAGGCCAGTCGCCGTCAAGGCGAGCTGGATCCCTTACTGCGGGCCGGAATCGCCCATCTCTGGTTCGTCACTCTGCACCCCTTCGACGATGGCAATGGTCGCCTGACCCGCACCCTCACCGACCTGGCACTGGCCCAAGGTGAAGCCCGGGCAATCCGTTTCTACGCCATGTCCGCGAGCATCCTGGAGGACCGTTCTGGTTATTATCGGATTCTGGAAAGCAGTCAGAAGGCCACCCTGGACGTTACTCCGTGGCTGACCTGGTTTCTGCAAACCCTGCTACGCAGTCTTCAACAGGCCATCGCTCGGATCGAAAGCGTACTGTTCAAGGCGAGATTCTGGCAGACCCATCGCGCCAGCTCGCTTTCACCCCATCAGATCAAAGTTCTCAATCGACTGCTCGATGGCGGTGAAAGAGGCTTCGAGGGAGGCATCAGCGCGGCCCAATACCAAGCAGTTGCCAAGATATCCAAGGCGACGGCGACCCGACACCTTGCGGAACTATTGGAGAAAGGCTGTCTGGAGCGAATGCCTGGTGGAGGGCGCAGTACGCGGTATCGGATCAGCCGCTCGGATACATGAGTCCCTTGGTGTCGCTCCATCCTGACCCGAAAGAGCCCACCCGCCCTGATTTGCCCCAATACCCCATGTCTGCTAGTGTCGCGCCGGTTTAACAGTCAACCGGAATAGCCGCCATGGCCCGTAAAAAAGCTGCATTGGACTTCGAACAATCCCTGGCCGACCTGCAAACGCTGGTTGAACGGCTGGAGAACGGCGAATTGTCGCTGGAAGACTCGCTGACTGCCTTCGAGCAGGGTATCGGCTTGACTCGCGATTGCCAGGCAGCGCTGGCCCAGGCCGAGCAGAAGGTGCAACTGTTGCTCGAACGCGACGGCGAGCTGACTGAGGAACCCTTCGACGCGGAACAGCCTGAATGATCGCCGCGTATCAGGCCAGCAGTCAGGCCCGGGTCAATGCTGCACTGGAAACCCTGTTCAGCGCCCCGAGCCCGGAACTGGCGCGACTCTACGAAGCCATGCGCTACAGCGTCATGAATGGCGGCAAGCGTGTCCGCCCCCTGCTGGCCTATGCCGCGTGCGAAGCCCTGGGCGGCGTGGCCGAACAGGCCAACGGTGCGGCCTGCGCGGTGGAGTTGATCCATGCCTATTCGCTGGTCCACGACGATTTGCCAGCCATGGACGACGACGATCTGCGTCGCGGCCAGCCCACCACCCATAAACAATTCGACGAAGCGTGCGCGATCCTGGCCGGCGACGGCTTGCAGAGCCTGGCCTTCAGCGCCCTGCTGGACCCGGCCCTGAGCGATTGCCCCACGCAGACGCGCCTGGACATGGTCAGCGTCCTGGCGCTGGCGGCAGGTCCCGCCGGGATGGTCGGCGGCCAGGCCATCGATCTCGGTTCGGTCGGCTTGAAGCTGGACCAGGACGCCCTTGAATACATGCATCGGCACAAGACCGGCGCGCTGATCGAAGCCAGCGTCCGCCTCGGCGCCCTGGCCAGTGGCCGGGCCACGCCTGAGCAGTTGCAAGCCCTGCAAACTTACGCCCGGGCGATTGGCCTGGCGTTCCAGGTCCAGGACGACATTCTCGACGTCGAAAGCGATACCCAGACCCTGGGCAAGCGTCAGGGCGCCGACATCGCCCGCGACAAGCCGACCTACCCGGCCCTGCTCGGCCTCGACGCCGCGAAGGCCTACGCCCTGGAACTGCGTGACCAGGCCCTGGCCGCGTTGCGACCGTTTGACGCGGCGGCCGAGCCACTGCGCGAACTGGCGCGCTATATCGTCGAACGACGCAGCTGACAAGGTGTCAACCCCTTAAGACTGCGTATCGGCCAAGTTCCGGCCAACGCGTGGGCAGCTTGCGATGCATAAGGTAAACTGCCGCCTCTTTCTATACCTATAACGATTCGCCTGATGCCCACGACGTTTCAAGAGATTCCCCGCAAACGCCCGACCACGCCCCTGCTGGACCGCGCCAACACGCCGGACGGCCTGCGCCGGTTAGGTGAAGCCGAGCTGGAAACCCTGGCCGATGAGCTGCGCCTGGAACTGCTCTACACGGTCGGCCAGACCGGTGGGCACTTCGGTGCCGGCCTGGGCGTCATCGAACTGACCATCGCGCTGCATTACGTATTCGACACTCCGGACGACCGGCTGGTATGGGACGTCGGCCATCAGGCCTACCCGCACAAGATTCTCACCGGTCGTCGCGAGCGCATGCACACCTTGCGCCAGAAAGGCGGCATCGCGGCATTCCCGCGACGCTCCGAGAGCGAATACGACACCTTCGGCGTTGGCCATTCCAGCACGTCCATCAGTGCCGCTCTGGGCATGGCGATTGCCGCCCGGTTGCAGAACAGCGAGCGCAAGGCGATTGCCGTGATCGGTGACGGCGCGCTGACGGCCGGCATGGCCTTCGAGGCGCTGAACCACGCGCCGGAAGTCGACGCCAACATGCTGGTGATCCTCAACGACAACGACATGTCGATCTCGCGCAACGTTGGTGGTTTGTCCAATTATCTGGCGAAAATACTCTCCAGCCGCACCTATGCGAGCATGCGCGAAGGCAGCAAGAAGGTCCTGTCGCGCCTGCCCGGCGCCTGGGAAATAGCCCGTCGCACCGAGGAGTATGCCAAGGGCATGCTGGTGCCCGGCACACTGTTCGAAGAGCTGGGCTGGAATTACATCGGCCCCATCGACGGCCACGACCTGCCCACGCTGATCGCCACCCTGCGCAACATGCGTGATCTCAAGGGACCGCAGTTCCTGCACGTGGTCACCAAGAAAGGCAAAGGCTTCGCCCCGGCGGAAGTCGACCCCATCGGCTACCACGCCATCACCAAGCTGGAACCGCTGGACGCCCCTGCCGCCGCGCCGAAAAAGGCCGGTGGCCCGAAATATTCCGGTGTGTTCGGCCAGTGGCTGTGCGACATGGCCGCCGCCGACGAGCGCCTGGTGGGCATCACCCCGGCGATGAAGGAAGGTTCGGACCTGGTGGCCTTCAGCGAACGCTACCCACAGCGCTACTTCGACGTGGCGATTGCCGAGCAGCACGCCGTGACCCTCGCCGCCGGCATGGCCTGCGAAGGCGCCAAGCCCGTGGTGGCGATCTATTCCACCTTCCTGCAGCGCGGCTACGATCAGTTGGTCCATGACGTGGCGGTGCAGAACCTCGACGTGCTGTTCGCCATCGACCGCGCCGGCCTGGTGGGCGAAGACGGCCCGACCCATGCCGGCAGCTTCGATCTTTCGTTCCTGCGCTGCATCCCGGGCATGCTGGTGATGACCCCGAGCGACGAAAACGAACTGCGCAAGATGCTCACCACGGGTCACTTGTTCAACGGCCCCGCTGCCGTGCGCTACCCACGCGGCAGCGGCCCGAACGCGACCATCGATCCTGGCCTGGAGCCGATCGAGATCGGCAAGGGTGTAATCCGCCGCCGAGGCAAGCAGACCGCCCTGCTGGTGTTCGGCGTGCAACTGGCCGAAGCCCTGAAAGTCGCCGAAACCCTGGATGCCACCGTGGTGGACATGCGTTTCGTCAAACCTCTGGATGAAGCCATGGTGCGCGAGATGGCCGGCAGCCATGAACTGCTGGTGACCATCGAGGAAAACGCCATCATGGGCGGCGCCGGCGCGGCGGTCAGCGAATACCTGGCCCGGGAGAACATCCTCAAGCCGGTGCTGCACCTGGGCCTGCCGGACATCTACGTCGAGCATGCCAAGCCTGCACAGATGCTGGCTGAATGCGGGCTGGATGAAGCCGGGATCGAAGCGTCGGTGCGCCAGCGGTTGCAGTTGCTGGGCCGGTAATTTTCAAAACGACGCGGGCCTCTTGTGGGAGCGGGCTTGCTCGCGAAAGCGGTGTATCAGTCAAATCCATGTCGACTGATATACCGCTTTCGCGAGCAAGCCCGCTCCCACACTGGTTATGTGTGCAGCCGATTTTTTGCGGAACACCTATGAAACTGCGAGCTATCCTCGCCCTTTCCCTACTGCCGACCACAGCACTGCTGGCCGACACCTTCGAGCGCGATCAGGCATTGAAGCTGCCGGACGTGGTGATCAGCGCCAACCGCCAGGTGGAGGCACGCAACGACAGCAGCGCGGCCAACACTGTGTTCACCCGCGATGACATTGATCGGCTGCAACCCAACAGCGTCACCGATCTGCTCAGCCGCGTACCGGGGGTACAGGTAGCCCCGCTGGGCGGGCGCGGCAGTTTGCCGGGGATTTATATTCGCGGCACCAAATCGGCCCAGAGCCTGGTGCTGGTGGACGGCCAGCGCATCGGCAACGCCACATCCGGCGACAGCAACCTGCAACGCCTGAACATCAACCAGATCGAACGGGTCGAAGTGCTGCGCGGTTCGCGCTCGGTGATCTACGGTGCCGACGCGGTGGGCGGTGTGATTCAGATCTTCACCCGGCGTGGCAATGCGTCCGGCCTGCAACCACGCCTGCACCTGGGGTTCGGCAGTCACCAGACCTGGGAGCGTAGCCTGGGCCTGTCCGGCGGCGACGAGCAAACCCGCTTCAACCTGGGTGCCAGCCTGGACGACAACGCCGGGACCAATCGCACCCACGAGTCCTACGCCAGCGACCGGGACGACGATGCCAATCGCAACCGATCCTTGAGTTTGAGCCTGAGCCACATCGTCAACGATGATCTGGAAATCGGCCTCAACCTGCTGGATAACCGCGGCAAAAGCGAATACGACAATCCGTTCGGCCGCTTCGACCCGAACACCTTCGAATCGCTGCCCCAGCAACCCTACAGTGATTTTGCGGTCAGCAGTTTCAGCACCTATATCGACGGACGGATCAACGACGCCTGGACATCGCGCCTCGAACTGGCCCACAGCGAAAATCGCGAGAAAACCTTCGACAAGCTCAGCGATGTCCGGGAAGTATTCAACACCTACCGCGATTCCGTCACCTGGCAGAACGACGTGACGCTGAATGCTCGCAACAGCCTGATCCTGGGAGGCGATGCATACCAGGACCGGGTCAACAGCAGCACACCGTTCGACGAGGACAGTCGCTGGAATCGCGCAGCGTTCATCCAGCATCGTTTCCAGGGGGACACTTTCTCCACCGAGTTGGGCCTGCGCCGCGACCAGAACCAGCAGTTCGGCGGCCAGAACAGCTGGAGCGGCACGCTTACCCTACCGATGAACCCGGACAACGATCTGTTGCTGACCTACAGCGAGAGCTTCCGCGCACCGACCTTCAACGACCTCTACTACCCGGACTTCAGCAACCCGAACCTGACGCCCGAAACCGCCAGGAGCTACGAGCTGCAATGGCGCAGCCAACTGAACGACAGTGCCCGCCTCGAAGCTTCGCTGTACCGCACCGACCTTGAAGACGCGATTATCTTCGGCAGTAATTCCCGCCCGCAGAACGTTGCGTCGGCGCGGATCAACGGTTTCGAGGCAGCCCTCAGGCAGGAGCTGTTCGGCTGGCAAGGCAACCTGGGCTTGGCCATTATCGACCCGAGGGACCGTGACAGCGGCCACACCCTCGCCCGCCGCGCCCGCCGGACGTTGAGCCTGGACCTGGACCGGCAGTTCGACCGATTGGGCCTGGGTGCCACCTGGCAAGCGGTGAGCGGCAGTTATGACGACGAGAACAACCGCAATGCCCTGGGCGGCTATGCCTTGCTCGGCTTGCGCGGCAGTTGGGCGCTGACATCGGTAGTGAAGCTGGAGATGAAGGTGGATAACCTGTTGGACAAGGGTTACAGCCGAGCGCTGTATAGCCATGACGGAGCGCAATATGGCTATCGTGAGGAGGGGCGAAGCTGGCTGTTCGGGGTGACCTGGACACCGGTTTTCTGATCCCGCTGCGATGGTGTCTGGACTGTCCTCTTCGCGAGCAAGCCCGCTCCCACATTCGCTCGGGTTGTTCGGCTGAACGCGGTCCCTGTGGGAGCGGGCTTGCTCGCGAAACAGGCGACGCGGTTTATCTGTCAGGCGCAATCAACCCGCACAACCGCCCCGTCGCCTCGATCATCTGCCCACTGGGCCGCTCCAGCCCTTTGTCACTCACTAGCAACAATCGCCCCTGCGCCACTGGCCAGGCTTTCCAGGCATCGAGCTGTGCCTGCTCAGTGGCCAGGATAATCCGTGGGTTGCGTTGCAGCACCGATTCCACGCTCACCTGCGGCGCCGGCAGGCTCAGGTCCGCAAAGACATTACGCGCACCGCATGTTGCCAGGGCATCGCTGATGATCTGCCCGCCGCCGACGGTGTACAGCGGCCGGTCCCAGACCTGATAGAACACCGGCAACGGCACGTCGCGGCGATAGCGTTGGCGCAACGCTTCGAGATGCCCGCGCAACTGCGCCGCCCTGCGCACGCCTCGCTCAGGGCGACCAAGCCGAATGGCGATGTCTTCGATTTGGTTGATGAGCTGGTCGAGGCTGTGGGGCTCGGCCACGTAGACCGGGACGCCCAGGCGCTTGAGTTGGTCGCGCTGGGCCTTGCCCACACTACCGGGCCAGAGCAGGAGCAGGTCAGGCTTCAGACTGAGCAAACGCTCCATGTCCAACTGCCCGTAGCGGCCTACGGAGGGCAGCTTCTCGAGCACCGAAGGACGGTCGCCGCCATCCAGCACACCCACCAGCAGGTCGGCGGAGTCCAGTTCAACGACGATTTCGGAAAGCGACGGGGCCAGGCTGACGACCCGCTGGGCCGCGGAGGTCGAGGCGCTGACGGCCAGCAGCAGAAGCACCAGCCATCGTTTCATCAACCGAGCTGGCGCGGCAGGCGATACAGGTAGAACAACACGGCGGAGGACAAGGCCAGCAACATCAGCGGCACGGCTTCCAGGCCCACGAACACCGCCAGGGCACCGATCCAGGCCGGTAACCCGGCAGCCAGAAAAGCGGCCCGACGACGCGCCGCCAGCTCGATCCAGGCCTGAGGTTCTTCGGGAGTGTCGAGGGCCTTCTGAGTGGCAATCAAGGCGAGTTTATAAGCGCCGAAGAATCGCAGGCTGACAAACATCGAGGCCATGCCGGCGATGAACAACGGCATCGCCAGCATTGGCAGAATCGCCTCGCCCTGGCCGAACACCGCGTTGATCACAAACAGCGGCAGCAACGCCAACGCCAGGTATTTCCACCAACTGATAGACAGCCGCCGCCGGACTTGACCCCGCGTCACGCCCGGTCGACCTCGCCCTGGTGCTCGTTGCCCATCATGTGGTCGAGCTTGCTGGCCTTGGTCGCCAGGTAGAGTTTGTTGTGAGGGTTATGGCCCGTGTGCAGCGGCACACGCTCGGCAACGACGATGCCCATGTCGGTCAACGCCTTGACCTTGCGCGGATTGTTGGTCATCAACCGCAAGGATTTGACACCCAGGTGCTGGAGCATGGGCAGGCAGATGCTGTAGTCCCGCAAGTCGGCGGCGAACCCGAGGCGTTCGTTGGCTTCCACGGTATCGGCGCCGCCATCCTGCAATTCGTAAGCGCGGATCTTGTTCAACAGGCCAATGCCGCGCCCTTCCTGGCGCAGATACAGCAGCACGCCACGGCCTTCGCGGGCGATGGCCTGCAGCGCGGCTTCAAGTTGCGAGCCGCAGTCGCAGCGCTGACTGAACAGGGCATCGCCCGTCAGGCATTCGGAGTGAAGGCGACCGAGCACCGGGGCGCCATCGGCAACGTCACCCAGGCTCAGCACGACATGCTCGCGGCCGGTGGCTTCGTCAAGAAAACCATGCATGGTGAATTGCGCAAAGGGCGTTGGCAGCTTGGAAGCGGCAACAAAAACGACAGGCACCGGTGTGCTCCTGATCTAGTACTGGAGTTTCGCAGAGGGGGGCATTGTAACAGCAGCTTCCGATGGACGCTTAGGCTGAATTATCGGCCATTACCATCGAAAAGTTTGATTACGGCTTCGGCGGCTTGCCATGTTCGTCGAAAGGATACGGTTGTTTCCAGCGCCCGAAAATCGGTTTCAGCTCGCCGCTCTTTACCAGGATCTCCATGCGCTTATCGAACAGCTCGAGCAATGCCCTTCCGTTGGCGGTGTTGGCGAAGCCCAGATAGAGCGGCAGATTGATCAGCGGCGTGAGCCTGTACTGTCGCGGATTGTCGGCCTTGGAAAGTACGTCCTGGATTTCCATCAACGCATCGATATAAAAATCGGCGCGATCATGGGCCAGCATTGGCAGAATACCTACAGCGCGATGAATTTCATTGAAGCGCCGGATATTGGGAAGGTAGTTGTTGTATTCGTAGCCGCGCATCCAGATCAGCCGATAATTACCCAGCGTCGCCAGGGTGGGGGCCGGTTTGGAAGCCAGACCCAGGGCATAGATGTGGTCGATGTCGTAGTGCCATTGAGGGTAGAGCACGCCTTCGGTTTCGTCGCGATAGGCACCGACCTGGACGTCGACCTCACCGCGCTGCACCAGCCCGGTCGAGCGGGTGTAGGGCACGCTGCGGATCTCGAGCCTGACGCCGGCAGGTTCGAACACCGCACGC
Organism: Pseudomonas uvaldensis; assembly: GCF_021271205.1. Classification (GTDB taxonomy): domain Bacteria; phylum Pseudomonadota; class Gammaproteobacteria; order Pseudomonadales; family Pseudomonadaceae; genus Aquipseudomonas; species Aquipseudomonas uvaldensis. Next base: position 71,714 of record NZ_JAIWKS010000015.1, on the reverse strand, counting down.
AAGATGTCCCAGCCCATGCCCTGGCCATCGGCCTGGGTGTAATCGGCCCACTCTTCGCTGGCGGCGCGGACTTTGCCGGGAAGGGCTGTCGGCTCCGCCGCCAGAGCACCGAGGCAGGTCCCTAGACACAGCAACAGCAACAGCGCTCGGCTTACGCCCATGCCCGCATCCCTCAGGTAAAACACCACACCAGTCCTTGCATTGCCAGCCAGGCAAAGACCCCGGCCAGTATATCGTCGAGCATGATGCCGACACCCCCGTGCACATGTCGGTCGATCCAGCGGATCGGCCAGGGCTTGAGAATATCGAAGAAGCGGAACACCACAAAACCCGTCAGCAGCCAGTACCAGCCTTCCGGCACCAGCCACAGGGTGATCCACATCCCGACCATTTCGTCCCAGACGATACCTTCATGATCGTGCACCCGCAGGTCATCCGCCACTTTGCCACACAGCCAGAAGCCGAACAGCATGGTGATGCCCAGCGCGAGCCAATAGCCCCAGTCCGGCAACATCTGCCACAACGGTATGAAGGGTAGCGCAACCAGCGAGCCCCAGGTGCCCGGCGCCTTGGGTAAAGTACCCGAACCGAAGCCAAACGCCATGAAATGCCAGGGATTGCGCCAGACCGAGGGGGGTACGAATTCAGCCGGGACCTGGTTGGGATGATCTGTCACGGTGTCTCCCGAAAATGTTGATAACCCCGGATTTGCGGGGTGATGTCGCGCCCGTCGGCGTCGACCAGGCGCACGCCCTGCCCCGCTTCGGCACGGCCGATCACATGGATGGGCCAACCCTGGGCCTGTAATGCCGACAATCGGACAGACGGCACGGTAAAGAGCAATACGTAGTCGTCTCCACCACTCAGCGCAGCCTGCTCGGCGGCCGGCCGGCCAAGAAACGCCAGCAATGCGTTGGACAGCGGCAGCCGGTCCCGTTCAATCCGAAGTGCCACGCCGGACGCCACCGCAATATGCCCACAGTCGGCCAACAGGCCATCGGAAATATCCATGGCGGCACTGGCCATGCCCCTTAGCGCCAGGCCCAGGCCAATCTGCGGTTGCGGCGACCAGTAGTGGGCCAGCAGCGGCTCGGCGATCGAGGGTTCGGCTTCGCGTTGGCCAAGCACCAGCGGCAATGCCCCGGCCGCATTGCCCAGCTCGCCACCGACACACAGCCAGTCGCCGGGTTGCGCGCCACTTCGAGTCAGAGCCTGGCCGGTCGGCACGCGGCCGAACACGGTCATGGTCAGGCTCAGCGGCCCACGGGTGGTGTCACCGCCCACCAGCGCGACGCCGCAAGCCTGGGCCATCTGGTTCAAGCCACGGGCATAGGCTTGCAGCCAGTCGGCGGTCACTGCGGGCAAGGTCAGGGCAAGGGTAAAGGCGACAGGAGTGGCGCCCATGGCAGCCAGGTCGCTGACTGCCACGGCCAGCGAACGCTGGCCTAGCAGGAACGGGTCGCAAGGGTCGGGAAAATGCACACCGGCCACGAGCGTGTCGGTGGACACCGCCAGCTGTTCCACCGGGGGAACGGCCAGCAAGGCACAGTCGTCGCCGATCCCCAGCGCAACGCCCTCGCCACCCTGCGCGCAGGGCGCAGCGGCGAAGTAGCTGCGGATCAGCTCAAACTCACCCATTCAGCGCTTGAACGCCTTCACTTCAGCTTCGCGCAGGCGTGGGGCAAGCTTGTCGAGTACGCCGTTGACGAATTTGTGACCGTCAGTGGAGCCAAAGACTTTCGCCAGCTCGATCCCCTCGTTGATCACCACACGATACGGCACGTCGACCCGCTGCATCAGCTCCCAGGTGGACAAGCGCAACACGGCCAGCTCGACCGGGTCCAGCTCCTCGATGGTCAGGTCCAGGCATGGAGCCAGGGCCTTGTCGATCTCGGTCTTGTGTGCCGGGACCCCGTGGAGGATCTCGCGGAAATACGCACCGTCGACATCACTGAAGTCGTTATCGACCCGAAATTGCGCTTCGATCTCGTTCAGCGACTGCCTGGCCATGTGCCATTGATACAGTGCCTGGGTCGCGAGCTGACGGGCTTCGCGGCGCTTGGCGCTCTTCGAAGGCTTGCCGGCATCGGCCGGCTTGGGATCGCGTGGGTTGAAACGATCGCTTTCGTCGCTAATCACTTGGCCTCCAACTGCGCCAGCAGGCTGACCATTTCCAGGGCGGACAGGGCAGCTTCGGCGCCTTTGTTACCGGCCTTGGTGCCGGAACGTTCGATGGCTTGCTCGATGGAATCAACGGTCAGCACGCCGAAAGCGACCGGTACGCCGAACTCCATGGAGACCTGGGCCAGGCCCTTGGTGCACTCGCCAGCCACGTATTCGAAGTGCGGAGTACCGCCACGAATGACCGCGCCCAGGGCGATGATCGCTGCATATTCGCCCTTCTGAGCGACTTTCTGCGCAACCAGAGGAATTTCGAAGGCGCCAGGCGCACGGATGATAGTGATGTCGCTTTCGCTCACGCCATGGCGAACCAGGGCATCGACCGCACCGTCAACCAGGCTCTCGACCACGAAACTGTTGAAACGGCCCACTACCAGAGCGTAGCGGCCTTTGGGGGCGATGAAGGTACCTTCGATGGTCTTCAGGGTCATTCGTCAGATCTCTTAAAGAGCCGGAGCGCGTTTGGTACGCGTTCCTCAATGTTGTTGGGGCCAGAAGTCCCCTGTGGGAGCGGGCTTGCTCGCGAAAGCGGTGTATCAGTCAACAACGATGCTGGATGTTCCATCGCCTTCGCGAGCAAGCCCGCTCCCACAAGGGGGACCTCCTTAATTGAACAGGGTCATTATTCGGAGGGCACGTATTCTACAACTTCCAGATCGAAACCGGATATCGCATTGAATTTCATCGGTGCACTCATCAGGCGCATTTTACGCACGCCCAGGTCGCGAAGAATCTGCGAACCGGCGCCGACGATGCTGTAGGTGGTCGGTTTTTTCACGGCGGTCTGATCAGCGGTTTCACGGATGTGCGCCAGCAGCACGTCACCGTCGAGGGGGTGTCCGAGCAGCAGCACCACGCCGCTGCCGGCCTCGGCCACGGCGGCCATGGCAGCGCGCAGGCTCCAGCGGCCGGGCTGTTTGACCATCAGCAGGTCGCGCAGCGGGTCCATATTATGTACACGTACCAGGGTCGGCTCTTCGGCGCATACGGTGCCCAGGGTCAACGCCATGTGCACGTCGCCTTCCACCGAATCACGGTAGGTCACCAGGTTGAACTGGCCCAATTCACTGTCCAACGGCTGCTCGGCAATCCGCTGAACGGTACGCTCGTGGATCATCCGGTAGTGGATCAGGTCGGCGATAGTGCCGATCTTGATGTTGTGTTCGGCGGCGAAGGCCTCCAGTTCCGCGCGACGGGACATGGTGCCGTCGTCGTTCATCACTTCGCAGATTACGCCGGCGGGTTCGAAACCGGCCATGCGCGCCAGGTCGCACGCCGCTTCGGTGTGGCCGGCACGGGCCAGGGTGCCGCCGGCCTGGGCCATCAGCGGGAAAATGTGGCCGGGGCTGACGATGTCTTCGGCCTTGGCGTCTCTGGCGGCCGCCGCCTGCACGGTACGCGCCCGGTCAGCGGCGGAGATACCGGTGGTCACGCCCTCGGCGGCCTCGATGGACACGGTGAACTTGGTACCGAAGCCGGAACCGTTGCGCGGCGCCATCAGCGGCAGCTTCAGCAGTTCGCAACGCTCCCGGGTCATGGGCATGCAGATCAAGCCACGGGCGTGTTTGGCCATGAAGTTGATGTGTTCGGCCTTGCAGCACTCGGCGGCCATGATCAGGTCGCCTTCGTTCTCGCGGTCTTCGTCATCCATGAGGATGACCATCTTGCCTTGGCGGATGTCTTCAACCAGTTCTTCGATGCTATTGAGCGCCACGCGGCACCCCCTTGGGTCAGGATTTGAGGTAGCCGTTGGCGGCCAGAAAGCTTTCAGTGATGTTGTTGCCGGATGTCGGCTCCGCGGCCTTTTCACCCAGCAGCAGGCGCTCCAGGTAACGGGCCAGCAGGTCGACTTCCAGGTTGACCCGACGACCCGGCCGGTACGAGGCCATGATGGTTTCGCTCAGAGTGTGAGGAATGATCGTCAGCAGGAACTCGGCGCCATCCACCGCGTTGACCGTCAGGCTGGTGCCGTCGACGGTGATCGAGCCTTTGTGGGCAATGTATTTGGCGAGCGCTTTCGGGGCGCGGATCCGAAACTCCACGGCCCGTGCATTATCGGTACGGGAAACCACTTCGCCGACGCCGTCCACGTGGCCGCTAACCAGATGCCCGCCCAGCCGGGTGGTGGGGGTCAGGGCTTTCTCCAGGTTGACCGGGCTGCCGCTCTTGAGGTCGTTCATGGCGGTGCAGTCGAGGGTTTCGCGGCTGACATCGGCCATGAAACCATTGCCCGGCAGTTCCACGGCGGTCAGACACACGCCGTTCACGGCGATGCTGTCGCCCAGTTTGACGTCGCTCAGGTCGAGCTTGCCGGTTTCGACGTAGACCCGTACATCACCGCCCTTGGGGGTGAGTGCGCGGATGCTGCCGATGGATTCGATGATGCCGGTAAACATGGAGTCCTCCTCGAGAACGGGCCGCCGCAGGAGCGAAGGCCGGGAATTATACGCTGGCCGGCGGGACGGGAACGGCAATGACTCGCCAGTCATCGCCCACGGCGCGGATTTCGGTGACTTTCAGTTCCGGGGCGTCCTTCATGTACGCCAGCGGCCAATCGAGCAATGGCCGCGCCGAAGAGCCCAGGAACATGCCAGCGATGAAAATGTGGAACTCATCCACCAACCCTTGCCGGGCAAAGGCCCCCGCCAGGCGTGGACCGGCTTCCACCAGCACTTCATTGACGCCACGGGCAGCCAACTCCAGCAACAGGCGATGCAGATCGACCTGACCGTCATCCCCCGCCACGATCATGCATTCAGGGCCGTTGGCATATTGTTCTTCCACCGCCATGCAAGTAGCGACCAGCGCCGGGCCGGCCTTGAAGAACGGCGCGTCCAGCGGCACCCGCAGGCGTCCATCCACCAGCACCCGCAGCGGTGGGCGACTCATGGCCAGCGCGGTTTGCTCCGGGTCCAGCCCCAATTCCTCGGCCCGCACGGTCAGCCGGGCGTTGTCCGCCAACACCGTGTCGGCGCCGGTCAGCACCACGCTAGCCTGGGCCCGCAGCCGCTGCACCGCCGAGCGCGCGGCCGGGCCAGTGATCCATTGGCTTTCGCCACTCTCCATGGCGGTGCGGCCATCGAGGCTCATGGCAAGCTTGACCCGCACGAACGGCAGGCCGTGTTCCATGCGCTTGAGGAAACCTTCGTTGAGCTTGCGCGCCTCGCCCTCCAGCACGCCGCTCTGGGTGGCGATGCCGGCCTGGGCCAGCCGCTGCAGGCCGCGACCGGCGACTTCCGGGTTCGGGTCCTGCATCGCCGCCACGACCCTGGCGACACCGGCATTGACCAGCGCATCGGCACAGGGCGGCGTACGCCCATGGTGGCTGCAAGGTTCCAGCGTCACGTAGGCCGTGGCGCCCCGGGCCAGTTCACCGGCGGCGCGCAAGGCATGAACTTCGGCATGGGGTTCGCCGGCACGGATATGCCAGCCTTCGCCGACAATCTGCCCGTCGCGCACGATCACACAGCCCACCCGGGGATTGGGATGGGTGGTGTAATGACCACGTCGCGCCAGTTCCAGGGCACGGGCCATATAGTGGGCGTCGAGGACGGCCTGCTGCGCCGGGGCGGTCATTCTTTCACCGGCTCGCGGGCCAGGCGGTCGATTTCCTCGCGGAATTCGTTCAAGTCCTGGAAGCGACGGTACACCGAGGCAAAACGGATGTAGGCGACTTCATCGAGCTTCTGCAGCTCGGCCATCACCAGCTCGCCGACGACCAGGGATTTGACCTCCCGCTCGCCAGTGGCCCGCAGCTTATGCTTGATGTGCACCAGCGCCGCTTCCAGGCGCTCGACGCTCACCGGGCGTTTTTCCAGGGCGCGCTGCATGCCGGCGCGCAATTTGTCTTCGTCGAACGGCTGGCGGCTGCCGTCGGTTTTGATCAGGCGCGGCAACACCAGCTCAGCGGTCTCGAACGTGGTGAAACGTTCGCCGCAGGCCAGGCATTCGCGGCGACGGCGAACCTGTTCGCCCTCGGCGACCAGTCGCGAGTCGATGACTTTGGTGTCGTTGGCACCGCAGAAGGGACAGTGCATGGTGGCAGGCAACAAAAAATGGGAGGGCCATGGTAGCGCATCCCACTGGCAAGACAAGCCATAGGGTTTACGGTATACAGACGGGCTTACTGCCAGATCCATGGAATTCACCTTGCTGGAGCCACACATGCCGCTACGATCACTCGTTTTGCTCAGTTTTTTCAGCCTGCTGATGGCGTGCAGCAGCGACGCCCCCAAACCTGCAGCCCCCGCACCAGCACCAGCGCCGAAACAGGCTCAGGAAAAAGCCCGCCAAGCCACCGAACTGGGGCCGTTGCCGGCCTATCAACGGGAATTGAGCGGCACGCTGCAAGGCGTGCCGGCCGGGGCCGAAGTCGAACTGGCGCTGCTGGTGATCGACGATAAGGACCGTCCCCAGCAATTGCTCGCCAGTTCCAGCCTGATCGGCACCAACCAGGCCCTGCCCTTCCGCCTGCGCTTCAACCCGGACGCCTTCCCGGTTGGCGCTCGCGTGGAACTGCGCGGTCGTGCCAGCCAATCGGGCCAGTTGATCCTGCACCTGCCGGAGCAACGTATCAGCCAACCGACCACCCAGGCGCTGGGCGTGCTGCAGTTCGTCAAAGCACCATGAATGCACCGCAAGACTTGCAACAAGCACTGGGCGAGTTGCTGGGCGATGCGCGCCTGGTGGCCTGCCCGCTGCCCGACACAGACCTGAAACTGTGGTTGATCGACGGCGACAACATGGATCGCGCCTTCAGTCCGGAAGAAACCCGGCGCATTCTCCACGAGCCGCCCTACTGGAGCTTCTGCTGGGCCAGCGGCCTGGCGATGGCCCGCTATCTGGCCGAGCGACCTCAGTGGGTCGCGGGCAAGCGGGTACTGGATTTCGGTGCCGGCTCCGGCGTGGCGGGCATCGCAGCGATAAAGGCCGGGGCGCTGGAGGTGGTGGCCTGCGACCTCGATCCACTGGCAATCGCCGCATGCCGGGCCAATGCCGTCCTCAACGATGTTGAGTTGGGTTATTCGGTGGACTTCTTCGCCGAGGCCGACCGCTTTGATCTGATCCTGGTGGCCGATGTGCTCTACGACCGGGCCAACCTGCCGTTGCTCGATCAGTTTCTGAGTCGTGGCCGCGAGGCCCTGGTGGCCGACTCTCGGGTACGGGACTTCAAGCATTCGCTGTACCGGCGCATTGAATTGCTCGAAGCCATGACTCTGCCGGACCTGGCCGAGCCCGAGGAGTTTCGGCATGTGAGCCTGTATCACGCGCGGCGTTAGCTTCAAACAGCATCGCGAGCAGGCTCGCGAAGGTGGCCTACCAGACACTACAAGACCCCGCGTATAGTTGCCCCATCCGAGCGTTCTACGAGATTCCCATGACCCAGGACACCCCGTACATCTTCGACGCCACCACCGCCGATTTCGACCAGTCGGTGATCGCGAACTCCTTCCACGCACCGGTATTGGTGGATTTCTGGGCCGAGTGGTGCGCGCCGTGCAAGGCCCTGATGCCGATGCTGCAAGCCATTGCCCAGAGCTACCAGGGCAATTTGCTGCTGGCCAAGGTGAACTGCGACGTCGAGCAGGACATCGTCGCCCGCTTCGGCATCCGCAGCCTGCCCACTGTCGTACTGTTCAAGGACGGCCAGCCTGTCGACGGCTTTGCCGGCGCCCAGCCGGAGTCCGCCGTGCGTGCGATGCTCGAACCCCACGTACAGATGCCACCACCGGCCGCCGCCGATCCATTCGAACAGGCTCAGGCGCTGTTCGACGACGGTCGTTTCGCTGACGCCGAAGCGCTGCTCACGGCCTTGCTCGGCGAAGACAACACCAACGCCAAGGCGCTGATCCTGTATGCCCGCTGCCTGACCGAACGCGGTGAGTTGGCTGAAGCCCAGACCGTGCTCGATGCGGTGAAAAGCGATGAGCACAAGGCAGCACTGGCCGGGGCCAAGGCGCAGATTCAGTTCCTGGGCCTGGCGAAGAACCTGCCCGACGCCGCCGACCTCAAGGCACGCCTGGCAAAAGATCCGCAAGATGACGAAGCGGTGTACCAACTGGCAATCCAGCAACTGGCCCGCCAACAGTACGAACCGGCCCTCGACGCGTTGCTCAAACTGTTCATGCGTAACCGCAGCTACAACGAAGGTCTGCCCCACAAGACGCTGCTGCAAGTGTTCGAACTGTTGGGTAACGATCACCCGCTGGTAACGATTTATCGTCGCAAGCTGTTTGCGGCGTTGTATTAACCGACCCAGCTGTAGAGCGGCGTATCACCGCCACTCAGCACCTTGACCTCGGCGCAATGGCGCAAGCGCACCAGCAGGCGCTTGCCCGCCGAGGCGCTGCCGGTCAGACCTTCGAGCTGCTCCAACAGGTCCGGCCCGCTCAGTTGCCCGGCCTTGCGCAGCAGTTCCTTGGCGATTTGCCACAGGGCATCGTCCTGGTTCACCGGTTTGGCCACCGGCGTTGCGGTGCTGTCAGGCTTGACCGCTTGCAGTTGTGCGCCGAGCTGCACCCAGTCGCCTTCATCCATTTCGATCGACAAGTCCACCGGCCAATCGCCGACGGTTCCGCGTATGCGCAACATCACTGTGCTCCTGAAGATTTAATGTGCCCATGCTCCCATGGGCCTTGCGCGACGCCAAGCAGACGGTCAAACTCCTCACGTTTTCGTTATAAGATTACATAACAGAATATTCATGTTATCCGGAGACTCGTCATGCGCCGTCTGCTTCTCGCCCTGCCGTTCGCCCTGCTGCCCTTGGCTGCCGCTCATGCGGCTGTCGAGCACGATCATGACCATGATCATGAACACGGAAGCCTGGGTGCCCACGAACATGGTGTTGCCCGCCTCAACGCCTCTCTGGACGGTGAGACCCTGGAGCTGGAACTGGACAGCCCGGCCATGAACCTGGTGGGCTTCGAGCACGCCGCCACCAGCAACGCCGACAAGGCCAAGGTCGCTGCTGTCCGGGCGAAGCTGGAAAAGCCGGCGGCGCTGGTCATTCTCGCCGATGGCAAATGTTCCCTGGAGCAGCAAGAGCTGGAGAGTCCGTTGTTCGGCGACGAACCGGACCACGAAGACCACGCCGCAGATGGCGACGAGAATCACGAACACAGTGATATTCACGCCCACTACCAGTTCCGCTGTGTCGCGCCCGGTGCCTTGACGGAGCTGAACCTGGCGCCACTGTTCAAAGCCTTCCCGGCCACCCGGAAAATCCTGGTGCAACTGGTCGGGCCGAACGGCCAGCAAGGCGGGGAAGTGACGGCCGAGGCACCGGCCCTTAAATTTTAAGTACATCCCAATACCCATGTGGGAGCGAACCTGTGGGAGCAAAGCTTGCTCGCGATAGCGGTCCGATTGTCGACATCAAGGCTGAATGGACCGCCTCATCGCGAGCAAGCTTTGCTCCCACAGGCATTCCACAGGTGTTCAATGACTTTGAAACCACAATCATGACCCAAGCACTCATCGAACTGTCCGACCTGGTCTTCAGCTGGCCCGGACATCCGCCGTTGCTGGATATTCCGGCGTTTCGCCTGGAAGCCGGCGAAACCCTGTTTCTCAAGGGCCCGAGCGGCAGTGGCAAGACCACGCTGCTGGGCCTTCTGGGCGGCGTGCAGGTGCCGGATCGCGGCAGTATTCGTTTGCTCGACCACGAACTCGGCACACTGGGCGCGGGTAGCCGCGACCGCTTTCGGGTGGACCACACCGGCTACATCTTCCAGCAGTTCAACCTGCTGCCGTTTCTCTCGGTGCGCGAGAACGTCGAACTGCCCTGTCACTTTTCCAAACTACGGGCGCAACGGGCCACGCAACGCCACGGCAGTGTCGATCAGGCCGCCGCGACCTTGCTGGCCCACCTGGGCCTGACCGATCCGAACCTGCTCGGACGCCGCGCCGACTCGCTGTCCATCGGCCAACAACAACGGGTCGCCGCCGCACGGGCGTTGATCGGCCAGCCTGAACTGGTGATTGCCGACGAACCGACTTCGGCCCTGGACTACGACGCTCGGGAAAATTTCCTGCGGTTGTTGTTCGCCGAATGCCGCGAAGCCGGATCGAGCCTGCTGTTCGTCAGCCACGACCAGAGCCTGGCGCCATTGTTCGACCGCAACCTCTCGCTGGCCGATCTCAATCGCGCCGCCAAGCCACTCGAGGTCTGAGATGTATCTGTTCCGTCTAGCCATGGCCAGCCTGGCGAACCGCCGTTTCACCGCCATCCTCACCGTCTTCGCCATTGCCCTGTCGGTCTGCCTGCTGTTGGCGGTAGAGCGAGTGCGCACCGAGGCACGCGCCAGCTTTGCCAGCACCATCAGCGGCACCGACCTGATCGTCGGTGCCCGCTCGGGTTCGGTGAACCTGCTGTTGTATTCGGTGTTTCGCATCGGCAACGCCACCAACAACATCCGTTGGGACAGTTTCGAGCACTTCGCCAGCAACCCGAAAGTGAAGTGGGCGATTCCCATGTCCCTGGGCGACTCCCATCGCGGCTACCGGGTGATGGGCACCACCGAGGCCTACTTCGAGCATTACCAGTACGGTCGCCAGCAGCACCTGGAACTGGCCGATGGCCGGGCCTTCGCCACCGATCCGTTCGAAGTCGTGCTCGGCGCCGAAGTCGCCGAGGCGCTGCATTACAAACTCGACGACAAACTGGTGTTGGCCCACGGCGTGGCAGCGGTCAGCCTGGTCAAGCATGACGACAAGCCCTTCACCGTGGTCGGCATCCTCAAGCGCACCGGCACGCCGGTGGACCGCACGCTGCACATCAGCCTTGGCGGCATGGAAGCGATCCACATCGACTGGAAGAACGGCGTGCCGGCCCAGGGCAATGGCCGCATCAGCGCCGACCAGGCCCGCAATATGGACCTCACGCCCCAGGCGATCACGGCGTTCATGCTCGGTCTCAACAGCAAGATATCCACCTTTGCCCTGCAACGGGAGATCAATGAGTTCCGTGGCGAACCGCTGCTGGCGATCCTGCCCGGCGTGGCGCTGCAAGAGTTGTGGAGCCTGATGGGTACGGCGGAAAAAGCCTTGTTCGTGATTTCTCTGTTCGTGGTGCTGACCGGGTTGATCGGCATGCTCACGGCGATCCTCACCAGCCTCAACGAACGCCGTCGGGAAATGGCGATCCTGCGCTCGGTAGGCGCGCGGCCTTGGCACATCGCAAGCCTGCTGGTACTCGAAGCCTTTGCCCTGGCGCTGGCCGGTGTCACGTCCGGGCTGGCGCTGCTGTACGTCGGCATCGCCGCCGCCCAGGGTTACGTGCAGTCGGCCTATGGCCTGTATTTGCCCCTGGGCTGGCCGAGCGAGTATGAATGGACACTCATGGCTGGCATTCTGATCGCCGCCCTGCTGATGGGCAGCGTGCCGGCCTGGCGCGCTTATCGCCAATCGCTGGCCGATGGCCTGTCGATCCGTTTATGAGGACGTTGAACATGCCCCGCGCCCTGCTTGCGCTGTTGATGATGGTTGCCCTGCCCCTGTGGGCGGCCGAGCCGAGGGACCTTGCCTGGTCGGAAATGATCCCGGCGGGCGCGCCACCGGAAGTGCCAAACATGACCCCACTGCATGATCTGTCGCAGATGGGCAACGCCCTGGCCGCCGAATCCGCTCCGGCCGCCAAGCAGGACCTGCCCAACGCACCGGTGGTCAAGGAGCTGGACGGCCAACAGATCCGTTTACCGGGTTATATCGTGCCGCTGGAAGTCAGCGAAGAAGGTCGCACCACGGACTTTCTGCTGGTGCCTTACTTCGGCGCCTGCATCCACGTGCCACCACCGCCGTCGAACCAGATCGTGCATGTGAAGAGCGAAGTCGGGGTCAAGCTCGATGAGTTGTACCAGCCGTACTGGGTCGAGGGGCCGATGCAAGTCAAGCCGTCCACCAGTGAACTGGCCGATGCCGGGTACCAGATGGAGGCTGAGAAGATTTATGTGTATGAGCTGCCGGAGTGAGCCTGGTGGTTATTTTGTGGCAGTGAGATAGCTTTCGCGAGCAAGCCCGCTCCCACAGGGTTCACCACCCGTCCCTGTGGGAGCGGGCTTGCTCGCGAAGAGGCCGCCAGGGGCTTCATCACACTTTCATTGAGCTGAGTCAAAAGACCACCCCAGAGCGCTTCGTACCATAGGACATCACTTTTCGAATGCCCTATGGAGCCCCCATGCACAAGTCTCTGCTCAGCGCTTCCCTCGTCGCCCTCGCACTCGTCGCCCCGCTCGCCCAGGCCCATACGGCCGGCGATATCATCGTCCGTGCCGGCGCCATCACCGTCAATCCCGAGGCCGACAGCTCCAGCGTCAAGGTTGACCGCGGCCCGCTGGCCGGTGCCGATCTGGGCGGCAAGGCGACCATGAGCAGCGACACCCAACTGGGCCTGAACTTCGCCTACATGCTCACCGACAACCTGGGTATCGAACTGCTCGCTGCCTCGCCGTTCGAGCATGACGTGAAGCTCAAAGGAACTGCCCTCGGCGCCGCCAATGGCAAGCTCGGCACCCTCAAGCACCTGCCGCCGACCCTGAGCCTGGTCTACTACCCGCTCGACGCGAAATCGGCGTTCCAGCCTTACGTCGGTGCCGGCATCAACTACACTTGGATCTACGACGAACACGTCGGCAGCGGCGCCAGCGCCAACGGTTTCAGCAACTTCCGGGCAAGCAATAGCTGGGGCATGGCGTGGCAAGTGGGCGCTGACTACATGCTGACCGATAACATCATGATCAACGGTCAGATTCGCTACATCGATATCGACACCACTGCCTATGTCGACAATAACGCCGTGGCCGGTGGTACCCGGGCCAAGGTGGATGTCGACGTGGATCCACTGATCTACATGGTGGGGTTGGGTTACAAGTTCTGACCCATACCTTCAAACTTGCTCAAATCCCCTGTGGGAGCGAGCCTGCTCGCGATAGCGGTTTGTCAGTCAAAAAAGATGCTGACTGATCCACCGCCATCGCGAGCAGGCTCGCTCCCACAGCGGTTTCATTTCCTGGATCAGCGGCCCAGCAACCGCGCCAATCCCACGCTCATCGGCGTCTGTTGCGGGAAGCTGAAGCGCTCCAGGAGACGGCGGTTGTTGGCCCGTGAATGGCGGATGTCACCGGAGCGTGCCGGGCCGTAGCTGATCGGCGGCAGGTCGCCGACCACTTGTGCGAGGGCCGCAAGCATCTGCTTGAGGGTCGTGGCCTGGTTCCAGCCGACGTTCACCGCGCCGACTTCCACCTCGGTTTTTTCGATGGCCTGGACCAGCAGGTCCACCAGGTCTTCGACGTAAACGAAATCCCGTGTTTGCTCGCCATCGCCAAACACAGTGATCGGCAGACCTTTCTGCGCCCGTTCGCTGAAGATGCTGATGACCCCGGAATACGGCGACGACGGATCCTGGCGTGGACCATAGATATTGAAGAAGCGGAACACCACCGGCTCCAGGGCATGCTGGCGGCGATAGAAATCCAGGTAAAACTCGCTGGCCAGCTTATCCGAGGCGTACGGGGTCAGCGGGGCCTTGGGCGTGTCTTCGTCGATGGACTGGCCTTCGCCATTGTTGCCATAGACCGCCGCGCTGGAGGCGAACAACACCCGTTTCACACCAGCCTGGCGCATGGCTTCGCAGACGTTCAGGGTTCCGATGAAGTTGCTCTGGTGTGTGCGTACCGGATCGTCCACCGAAGCCTGGACCGAAGCCACCGCGGCCAGATGCGCCACGGCACTGCAACCGACCATCGCGCGGGCCACCAGCGTCGCATCGGCGACATCGCCTTCGATCAGTTCCACGGCCGGGTTATCCAGCGGCAGGTTGCTGCGTTTACCGGTGGACAAGTCATCCAGGATGCGCACCGAGTGGCCCTTGGCGAGCAAGGCGTCGGTCAGGTGCGAACCAATGAAACCCGCACCGCCGGTGATTAAAACAGGGCCTTCAGCCATGACGATAAAACCTATCCAGTAAGCCCGGGAGCGCGGCGCGCCAGGCGCGGGGCTTGATCCCGAAAGTGTGCAGAATTTTCTTGCAGGTCAGCACCGCGTGCTGTGGTTCTTCCGCGGCATCCGGCCGGGCGGCGTGGGCCTGGGGAGTGGGCGATTCGATCGCCAGCGGATGCAGCGCCCGGGCTTCGGTGAGGATCGCCTGGCCCAGCGCCAGGGGCGTGGTCGCCTCGTGCCCGGCGTAATGGTAGGTCCCCCACAACGGCGCCGCGCAATCGAGCTGCTTGAGTACGGAAATGATCACCCGTGCCGCATCGTCTACCGGCGTTGGATTGCCGCGACGGTCATCGGCCAGCAGCAATTCCTCGGGTTGTTCGGCGCGGGCCAGGAAACGTCCGAGGATGCCATCGGGGCTGTCATCGAGCAGCCAGCCGAAGCGCAACAGCACATGTTGCGGACAGGTGGCGCGCACGCTTTGCTCGATACGCCACAACGCCTGGCCACGCAGACCCAGGGGCACGGGTTCGTCCTTTTCGCTGTAGGCCGTGGCGCGAGAACCGTCGAACACGCGATAGCTCGACGGTTGCACCAGGACGATCTCGTGGTGCTGGCACAGTTCGGCCAGGCGCTCGACGGCGCGCTCCTGGCTGGCCAGGCGCTGCTCGCTGACGGCCTCGGCTTGAAACCAGTCGAAGTAGTACGCCAGATTGATCACGGCGTCCGGCCGGGTGTCGTCGAGCAGTTGCGTCAGGCTCGCGGCGTCCCATCCGTCTTCGGGCGGTCGAGGGGCGAGAAAACCGATGTCTTCTTCCGCACCGAGGCGAATCAGCGCCTGCCCAAGGGCATTTCCGCCGCCCAGTAACATAAGGCGCATTCGCATAAAATCAGCAGGCCCAGTCTGTTGGCACAAGAATTTGGTCGACAACGCCCACAGGCGTCGTCGGAATCGTTGCATTTTGCGGGTTTAGTGCGCAACCGTCATCCGTAAAGTGCAGATCCTGGATGTATGCTGCCCTTTGGGGCCTCTTCGCGAGTAAGCCCGCTCCCACAGTGAACCGGGTTTCCTCTGCAAGAATGCGATCGACTGTGGGAGCGGGCTTGCTCGCGAAAGGGCCCTGCCTGTCGACAGAGACCCCAATGGTACTTGCATCTTCCCCGCCCCACCCGCATAACTGCCCTCATGAATCTGCCTCTTGCCGCCGACCATGCCATGGCAGGCTTCCACCCTGCCGTTCGTGCCTGGTTCAGCCAGACATTCCCGGCGGTCACGGCCGCCCAGGCCCAGGCGTGGCCGTTGATCGGCCAGCGCCGTTCGACCCTGGTGGCCGCGCCCACCGGCTCGGGCAAGACCCTGACAGCGTTCCTCGCCGTGCTCGATGACCTGGTGCACCGCGGCCTGGAACAAGGCGGCCTGCCAGATCAGACCCTGGTGGTCTACGTCTCGCCACTCAAGGCCCTGAGCAACGACATCCGGATCAACCTGCAAACGCCACTGGCCGGGATTACCGAACAATTGCGCCAGATGGACCTGCCGCCCCTGCAAATCACCACCGCCGTGCGCACCGGCGACACGCCGCAAAAAGATCGTTCGGCGATGCGCAAGACCGCGCCGCACATTCTGGTGACCACCCCCGAATCGCTCTATGTGCTGCTCGGCTCCGATTCCGGCCGGCTGATGCTCGCCAGCACCCGCACAGTGATTGTCGATGAAATCCACGCCATCGCCGCCAGCAAACGCGGCAGCCACTTGGCCTTGAGCCTGGAACGCCTGCAAGCGCTGTGCGCCGAACCGCTGGTGCGCATCGGCTTGTCTGCCACCCAAAAGCCCATCGAAGCGGTGTCGCGCTTTCTGGTCGGCGAAGGACGCACCTGTGAAATCGTCGACATCGGCCATGCCCGCCCCCGGGACCTGGACATCGAAGTGCCGCCGGTGCCGCTCTCGGCGGTGATGGCCAATGACGTCTGGGAGTTGGTCTACAACCGCCTCGCCGACCTCGCCCGAGCGCACCGCACGACCCTGGTGTTCGTCAACACCCGGCGGCTGGCCGAACGCCTGAGCCGGCACTTGAGCGAACGCCTGGGCAAGGATGCGGTGGCGGCCCACCATGGCAGCCTGGCGAAAGAGTTTCGTCTCGACGCCGAACAACGGCTCAAGCGCGGCGAATTGCAGGTGTTGATCGCCACCGCGTCCCTGGAGTTGGGCATCGACATCGGCGATGTCGACCTGGTGTGCCAGATCGCCTCGCCCCGCTCGATTTCCGCCTTCCTGCAACGGGTCGGGCGTTCCGGCCACCAGGTGGGCGGCACACCCAAGGGCCGACTGTTCGCCACCACCCGCGACGACCTGATCGAATGCGCCGCGCTGCTCGACTGCGTGCGCCGCGGCGAGCTGGATATCCTGCACATTCCCAAGGCACCGCTGGACGTGCTGGCCCAGCAGATCGTCGCCGAAGTCAGTTGCCAGGAATGGCAGGAGCAGGCGCTGCTGGAGATGTTCCGCCGCGCCTCGCCCTACGCTGGACTGGATGAAGGTCATTACCAGGCCTTGCTGCAGATGCTCGCCGAAGGCCTCAACGGCCGCCAGGGCGTGCGCAGCGCTTATCTGCATCGCGATGCCGTCACCCGTACGCTGCGCGGTCGCCGCGGCAGCAAGCTGACGGCCGTGACCAGCGGCGGCACCATCCCGGACAATGCCGACTACAGTGTGCTGCTCGAACCCCAGGGCCTGAACATCGGCAGTGTCAACGAAGACTTCGCCGTGGAGAGCATCGCCGGCGACGTGTTCCAGCTGGGCAATACCTCCTACCGCATCATCCGCGTCGAGACCGGCCGCGTGCGGGTCGAGGACGCCCAGGGCCAGCCACCGACCATTCCGTTCTGGCTTGGCGAAGCCCCGGGGCGCAGCGCCGAGCTGTCCCTGGCCGTGGCCCGCCTGCAAGCGCAACTGGACCGACTGCTGGGCGCGACGCCAGGCAACCTGCAACCGGCCCTCGACTGGCTGACCGGCACCTTGCAGTTGAACCAGGCCAGCGCCGAACAACTGGTGGATTACCTGGCGCCGGCACGCCTGGCCTTCGGTGCCCTGCCCTCCCAGGACACGCTGGTGATGGAGCGGTTCTTCGACGAGTCCGGCGGCACGCAACTGATCATTCATACGCCCTTTGGCAGTCGCATCAACCGCGCCTGGGGCCTGGCGCTGCGCAAGCGGTTCTGCCGGACCTTCAATTTCGAATTGCAGGCTGCGGCCAGTGAAGACGCCATCGTGTTGTCATTGTCCACCAGCCACAGCTTCGAGCTCGACGAAGTCTGGCGTTATCTCAACAGCCAGAGCGCCGAACGGATCCTGGTCCAGGCGGTGCTGGACGCGCCGCTGTTCGGCGTGCGCTGGCGCTGGAACGCGGGGGTGGCCCTGGCCTTGCCGCGCTATACCGGCGGGCGCAAGGTCGCACCGCAAATTCAGCGGATGAAAAGCGAAGACCTGATCGCCAGCGTGTTCCCGGATCAGATTGCCTGCCTGGAGAACCTCGCCGGCGAACGGGAAATTCCCAATCATCCATTGGTGGAGCAAACCCTGGACGACTGCCTGCACGAAGCCATGGACAGCGAAGGCTGGCTGGCCTTGTTGCGGCGCATGGAAGCGGGCGAGATTCGCCTGATCAGCCGTGACCTGCCGGCGCCGTCGCCCCTGGCGGCAGAAATTCTCAGCGCCCGGCCCTACACCTTCCTCGACGACGCGCCGCTGGAAGAACGTCGCACCCAAGCGGTGATCAATCGCCGCTGGAGCGATCCACAGTCCACCGACGACCTCGGCGCGCTGGACGTCGAGGCCATCCAGTCGGTACGCGAAGAAGCCTGGCCGACGCCGAGCAATCTCGACGAAATGCACGAAGCGCTGATGAGCCTGGCCTGCATCGCCGACAGCGAAGCCAGTGCCCACGCTTCATGGTTGGAGTGGCTGACCGTCCTGGCCGGACGCGGACGCGCCAGTCACCTGCAAGTCAGCGCCGAACGCGGCCTGTGGGTGCCGCTGGAACGGCTGACTTGCTTGCAGGCAATTTATCCACAGGCTTCATGGCAACCGCCCCTGGCGCCCCTGGTCGGTTTCGATGAAACCTGGGACCGTGACGAAGCCGTAGTGGAAGTGCTCCGCGCCCGACTCAGTGCCTTCGACCCGCTACCGCTGAAAGCCATCGCCTACCCGCTGGGGTTGTCGACACCGCAGGCCACCCAGGCCCTGGCACAACTCGAACAGCAAGGTTACGTGTTGCGCGGCCGGTTCACGCCCGGCACGGGGCAGGAAGAATGGTGCGAGCGGCATCTGCTGGCGCGCATCCATCGCTATACCGTCAAGCGCCTGCGCCGGGAAATCGAGCCGGTGACGTTGCAGGACTTCGTGCGGTTCCTGTTCGACTGGCAGCACCTGTCGGCATCGACCCAAGGTCGGGGCAGCGCCGTCCTGCCGTCGATCATCAGCCAGTTCGAAGGCTACCCGGCTGCGGCCTCGGCCTGGGACAGCGACCTGCTGCCGGCACGGATCAAGGACTATTCGCCCACTTGGCTCGATGAGTTGTGCCGCAGCGGCAAGCTGGTCTGGACGCGTTTGAGCGCTCGCCAGAAGCTTTCGGCCAACGCCCTGCGCAGCACACCGGTGGTACTGTTGCCCCGCAGCCAGGTCGCGCGGTGGAGCAGCCTGGCAGAGCAGACACCTTTGGACGAACTGTCACTCAAGACACAGAAAGTCCATCAGGCCCTCAGCGAACACGGTGCGTTGTTTTTTGACGAACTGCTGCACGAAGCCCACCTGCTGCGCGCCGAACTGGAAATCGCCTTGCAGGAACTGGTGGGCGCCGGTTTGGTGAACGCCGACAGCTTCGCCGGCCTGCGGGCGCTGATCACCCCGGCCAGCAAACGCCAGGCCCGTAGCAGCCGACGCGGACGCGGGGCGTTTGTCGGCGGCATGGACGACGCCGGGCGCTGGGCCTTGCTGCGCCGTAGCCCCGCGTCCATGGAAGGCATACGGCCCGCTTCCACACCGCCCGAAACCCTGGAACACATCGCAATGACCTTGCTGCGTCGCTACGGCGTGGTGTTCTGGCGCATGCTGGACCGCGAGGCCGAATGGCTGCCCAGCTGGCGCGAGTTGCTGCGCACGTTTCATCGCCTGGAGGCACGGGGTGAAATCCGCGGTGGACGGTTTGTCAGCGGGCTGGCGGGCGAGCAATTTGCCCTGCCCGAGGCCATCCCGCTGCTGCGCGAAGTCCGCCGCCGCCCTACCGATGGCAGTCTGGTCGGTGTGTGTGGCGTCGATCCGCTGAACCTGGCCGGTACGCTGTTGCCGGGAGCGAAGGTGCCGGCTCTGGCGAGCAATCGGTTGGTGTATCGCGATGGGGGGCCGGCGGCGGCGCTGATTGCCGGCAAGCCGGTTTTCTGGTTGGAGTTGGATGCTCAGGGGATGGCTGAGGTGCGCAGTAAGCTGATTCAGAAAGGTTAGGGTGTCTGCTCGCGATGAGGCCAGCCGGCCCGCCACAACCTCATTGCGATTCAGCCACTCCATCGCCCTCTTTCGGCTCTTCCACCAACCGCTTCGGCATCACCACCTGCTGTGGATAAGTCTGCGCGAAATGCACCGCTGGATGGTTATCCACAAGCTTCTTCAAGCGCTGGTTGAACGCCCGGCTCACCGCATACTGCCCGCCTGACACGGTGCGGAACTGGGCAGTGAGGACCACGCCGTTGAGGTCCATCCGGTCCACGCCGAACACATCCAGCGGTCCTTGCAGATTGAACTTGAGGAACGGGTCTTCGGAAATCGAATTCCCGGCCTCGCGGATCAGTTCGATGGCCTGGTCTACGTCAGTGTCGTAGGTGAACTGCACCGAGAAGAACGCGAAAGCGAATTGCCGCGATTGGTTGGTCACCGCCTTGATCTGGCCGAACGGCACTGAGTGCACGAACCCTTTGCCGTCGCGCAGGCGCAGGGTGCGGATGGTCAGGCCCTCGACGGTGCCGGCGTGGCCGGAACTGAGCACCACCCAGTCACCAATGGACAGGGTGTCTTCGATGATGATGAACAGCCCCGTAATCACGTCCTGCACCAACTGCTGGGAACCGAAGCCGATCGCCAGGCCCACCACCCCGGCGCCGGCCAGCAATGGCGCGACGTTGATGCCCAGGTTGGCCATGGTGGTGATCGCGCAGATCACCACCAGGATGATTTTGATCGCGTTGCGCAGCAGCGGCAGGATGGTCTTGATCCGAGTGCTGGGCTGACGTGCCCCTCGCTTGTTGAGCGGCGGTTTCAGGGCCTCCTGGATCGCCGTGTCGAGCACCACCCACGTGAGCCAGGTCACCAGGAAAATCAGGCCGATGCGGCTCAGGGAATCACTGATCGCCCGGCCCACGGCGTTGCGCGAAGCGAACTCGAACAGCGAGACACCCCAGATCCGGCCAAGCACTTCAATGAACGCCACCGCCATGACAATACGCAACAGCGCATGCAACAGGCTCAACAAGCGGCTCTTGTAGGCGCTGTTGCGCTGGATGGCCTCGACCTTGGGAGACTTGAATACCTGCTGGAACACAGTGCTGAGGAACACCGTCGCGATCAGCAGGATGGTGGTGAACAACGCACAACGCAGGGCTTTCTGGTTGTCCTCGCCTACACCAATCAGGCTCACCGCCGAGACCAGCACCATCAACAGAATCGGCCAGTTCCAGAGTCCGGAAAAAATCCGCAGCGACTCCTGCAAGGCCGGCTGCTTCAAGCGTTGGGCCAGCGGTCGGTTGCGAATCAGGTGCGCCACCGGCCGGCGCATGCGGATCACCAGCCAGCCAAAGATCAACGAGGCCAGCAATCCGGTGAACACCGCGACGCTGCTGGTGATGTTGCCGCCCAGTTGCCGGGCGATCTGCGGGCTGGTCAGCGCGTCGCTGAGGGCGGCGAGAAAGCCGATCAGGAACAACGGCCGGGGGCTGAAACGGCGAATGATCGCCACCGCCCGGCGTTTGTGGCCGGCGTTGAACATCACGATCACGCACAACAACACCGACGTTGAGAATATCCCGCTGCTGGTGGCGTAGGCGAAGCACAGCGCCAACGCGCGACCGACCGACACCTGCAAGAAGTGGCTGACGTACAGGGTCAGCGGCAGGCAGACCAGCGCCGGTACAGTGTAGGGCAGCAGGTAGCCGAACAAGTCCCGCACCCGCTGGCGGCGTTGCAACCATCGACGCTGGCGCAGGTGGCGCACCAGCAACCGGGCACCGGCCCAGATCAGCGCAAAGGCGCCCAGCCAGACGCCGGAGAGCAGCAGGAAATCCCCGGTCACGCGCCAGGACGAGCGGGCGGTCTGGTCGACCAGGCGGTCCACCTCATCCGCCGCCCGGTCCGCCCGCAAGCGCCAGGCATCGATCAGGCTCTGGTTGAGATCGAGCTTGTCCTGGACATCGTCGATGCTCGAACTGATGGCCCCCAACAACCCGCCCTGCACCAGCGGCTCGGCTTCGGCGGGGGCCTCGCTGGGCGCGGGAACGGCCGCCGCCCCGAAGGCGACATTGCCGGCCAGCGCCAGCACGATCAGCAGCAATGCAGTGGTCAATCGAGACAAAACGCGAGGCTCCTGTGCGGGGATCGATAAGGAACTGATCCAAATCGTGCGGGCAAGTTCGCTCTCGGGATTGATACTTCCCTGTGACATGGGGATTTATTGTGGGAGCAAGGCTTGCCCGCGATAAAGGCGCCCTCGATATTGGCTAAGACCGCGGTGCTTTCATCGCGGGCAAGCCTTGCTCCCACAGCCCTACTCCCACAGGTCTTGCGCCACAGCCTCCCACAGGCCTTGCTCCCACATTGCCTTACCCGCCGCCTGTAACCCCGTCGAAACTTTCCGGCCCGCCCGACAGTCATCAAAAGACACAGGCAGTACGAGGTCATCTGGCACGGGAGGAGCACATGACGGCGATCCACATCGGCATTTCCGGTTGGCGATACACGCCTTGGCGGGGGGATTTCTACCCCAAGGGCCTGACCCAGAAGCGTGAATTGCAGTTCGCCTCGCGAGCAGTCAACAGCATCGAAATCAATGGATCGTTCTACGCCCTGCAACGTCCCGAACGGTATGCGCAGTGGTACGCCGAGACACCGCCGGACTTCGTGTTCAGCGTCAAGGCACCGCGCTTCATCACCCACATCAAGCGTCTGCGCGACATTCGCAAGCCCCTGGCCAACTTCTTCGCCTCCGGCGTGCTGGAGCTCAAGGAAAAGCTCGGCGCTATCCTCTGGCAGTTTCCCCCCAGCTTCAAATTCGACCCCGAGCTGTTCGAAGACTTCCTCAAGCAATTGCCCCACGACACTGAAGGCGCTGCGGCCCTGGCCCGGGAGCACGAGCCGCGCCTGGATGGCCACGCCAGCACCGAAACCGACAAGAAACGCCCGCTGCGCCACGCCGTCGAGATTCGTCATGAAAGCTTCATCGATCCGCATTTCGTTGCGCTACTCAAGCGCTACGACGTGGCGCTGGTCATCGCCGACACCGCCGGCAAATGGCCTTATCGCGAAGACGTCACCAGCGATTTCGTTTACCTGCGCCTGCACGGTGCCGAAGAGCTGTATGCCAGCGGCTATACCGACGAAGCCTTGAAACGCTGGGGCGACCGCATCGAGGCCTGGAGCCACGGCACTCAGCCGGACGATGCCCAACTGATCGATCCGAAAAAGAAACCCAGGGCGCGCAAGAGCCGGGAAGTGTTCTGCTATTTCGACAACGACATCAAGGTGCGTGCGCCCTACGACGCACGCCACCTGCTGGAGCGATTCGACCTGGACAAGGACCTTGCCACCGTACCCGGCCAGCGCCCCGCCGAGGGAGTGTTGCCATGAGCACAGAACCCATTGAAGCGCGCCTGGACCCCACCCGGAGTCTTGCGCACGACCTGGACAGGGTCAGCCGCTTCACCGTCCTGACGGTCAACACACATAAAGGCTTCACCGCGCTGAACCGACGTTTCATCCTGCCTGAATTGCGCGAAGCGGTGCGCAGCGTATCCGCCGACGTGGTGTTCCTGCAGGAAGTCCATGGCGCCCATGAACATCATCCCCGGCGCTACAGCAACTGGCCGAGCATGCCGCAATACGAGTTCCTGGCCGACAGCCTCTGGCCGCAATTCGCCTATGGGCGCAACGCGGTCTACCCGGCGGGGGATCACGGCAATGCGTTGCTGTCGAAGTTCCAGATCATTCGCCACGACAACCTGGACGTGTCCATCAGCGGCCATGAAAGCCGCGGCATGCTCCACAGCGTGCTGCGCCTGCCGGGCGGCGACGGCCCGCAGATCCATGCCATCTGCGTTCACCTGGGATTGCGCGAAGGCCATCGTGTCGAGCAACTGAAACTGCTGTGCAAACGCTTGAGCGAACTGCCGCCCGAGGCGCCGGTGATTGTCGCCGGCGACTTCAACGACTGGCGCGGCAAGGCCAACGACCTGCTCGAACCCTGCGGTCTGCGGGAAGTGTTCGCCGAGCAATGGGGCAAACCGGCCCGCAGCTTTCCGGCCCGCCTGCCCATCCTGCGCCTGGACCGCATCTATGTGCGCAACCTCAAGGCCCATCACCCCAAAGTGCTAAGCGTACGGCCCTGGTCGCACCTTTCCGACCATGCCCCCCTGTCGGTGGAGATCGAGTTATGAGCGCGACGATGAACAAGGCCACAGTGGAACAGGTCGAGGTCCCACCGACCGAACGCGATCCGGCGCTGGTGGACATCGAATATGGCTGGCACGGCAATAACCGGGTCACGCTGCTGGAGAATGGCGAGGAATATTTCCCCCGGGTGTTCGAGGCGATCCGCCGGGCGGAGACGGAAATCCTCATCGAGACCTTCATTCTTTTCGAGGACAAGGTCGGCAACGAGTTGCGCGACCTGCTGGTCGATGCCGCCCACCGAGGCGTGCGAGTGACCCTGAGCCTGGATGGCTTCGGTTGCGGGGAACTCACGCCAGAGTTCCTCGCGTCGTTGAGCAATGCCGGCGTGCGCCTGCAGATGTTCGACCCCGCCCCACTTCACCTGGGGATTCGCACCAACTGGTTCCGCCGTCTGCACCGCAAGGTGGTGGTGGTAGATGGTGTGATTGCCTTCATCGGTGGGATCAATTTCTCCGCCGACCATCTGGGTGATTTCGGCCCCGAGGCCAAACAGGACTATTCGGTGGAGGTCAAAGGACCGGCGGTGGTCGATATCCATCACTTCGCCTTGATGCAAAGCGGTCGGCCGAGCCGGGCCAAATACTGGTGGCAGCGCCGCCGCAGCCGTCGCAGCGAGTTGGCTTTCAGCGACCACGACGGCCAGGTACGGCTGGTCTACCGGGATAACCATGAACACCAGACCGACATCGAAGAGGTCTACCTGCAAGTGCTGCGCAGCGCCCAGCGGCGGGTGGTGATCGCCAATGCCTATTTCTTCCCCGGCTATCGGTTGCTGCGCGAGATCCGCAACGCGGCGCGACGCGGGGTGGAGGTACGGCTGATCCTGCAGGGTCAGCCGGACATGATGATCGCCAAGCTGGCGGCACGAATGCTCTATGACTATCTGCTCAAGGCCGGGGTGGTGATCTATGAATATTGCGAGCGCCCCCTGCATGGCAAGGTGGCCCTGGTGGATGAGGACTGGAGCACCGTGGGGTCGAGCAATCTCGACCCCTTGAGCCTATCCCTGAACCTGGAAGCCAACGTGCTGATCCGTGATCGGGCGTTCAATCGCGAACTGTTCGAGCGTCTCGATCACCTGAGCCGCGAGCATTGCACCGTCATGGCGGCCAATCACGCCCAGAGGGGGCTGCTGTGGCGCATGACCATCGGTTTTATGGTTTTCCACTTCCTGCGGCATTTCCCGGCCTGGGCCGGATGGCTGCCGGCCCATAAGCCGCGTCTGAAACCTTTCTCGCCGCCGACGGCGGTTCGGAGCGAACCCCATGAACCACTCTGAAGCGCACTCCGCGCCGAGAGACGCCCACGGGTCGGAGCACACCCATGCCGAGGCGAAACCGGCCTCACGCTGGAGCCGCTGGAAACGCCCGCTGACGCTGGCGTTCTTCCTGCTGCTGATCGTGCTGTTCACGGCCCTGGCGCGGCGCATCGACTGGGCGGAAGTGTTGAATACCCTGGCCGACTTCAAGATCCGCACCTTGATCATCGCGGCGGGGCTGACTATCACCAGTTTCATTACCTACGCGTGCTTCGACTTGATCGGTCGTACCTACATCCGGCAAAAACTCGGCTGGCGCCAGATACTGCCCGTGGGCGTGATCAGCTATGCCTTCAACCTCAACCTCAGTGCCTGGGTCGGCGGCATTGCCATGCGTTACCGCTTGTATTCGCGGCTGGGGGTCAGCACCGGCAATATCGCCAAGATCCTTGGCCTGAGCCTGGCCACGAATTGGTTTGGCTACATGACCCTGGCCGGCGTGGTCTTCAGCAGCGGCCTGGTTACGATGCCGCCAGGCTGGAAACTCAGCAGCAACGCCTTGCAGGGCGTGGGTGTATTGCTGCTGTTGGCGAGCGCCGGCTACCTGCTGGCCTGCCGGTTTTCCAAGCGCCGGGCCTGGACGATCCGTGGCATGGAAATCAACCTGCCGTCGCTGCGCATGGCCGTGTTGCAACTGGCGCTCGGGGCGCTGAACTGGTCGCTGATGGCGGCGGTGATTTTCACGTTGCTGCCGAGCAAGCTGGAATACCCTGTGGTACTCGGGGTGCTGTTGATCAGCAGCATCGCCGGCGTCATCACCCACATCCCGGCCGGGCTCGGCGTGCTGGAGGCAGTATTCATTGCACTGCTGCAACACGAAGTGTCGCGGGGCAGCCTGTTGGGAGGATTGATCGCTTATCGGGCGATCTACTTCATCCTGCCGTTGCTGATCACCGTGGTGATGTACTTGGCGATCGAGGCGAAGGCCAAGGCGTTGCGGGTCAAACCGGGGCTCAAGCGAAGCCGTGGCCGTGACTGAGAGGGCTGGCCTCTTCGCGAGCAAGCCCGCTCCCACAGGTTTGGGTGTCGGACAACAGCTCTGTGTTCACCGCCGATACAAATTGTGGGAGCGGGCTTGCCCGCGAAGAGGCCGGAACAAACGCCACACAATTACCGCTCCTGAATGATGCTCAACCGCTCTCCCACCACCATTTCCGTGATCCATCCCACCAGGATCGAGGTGTAGGCCTGCTGTGAAACGGGGTCGCTCAAGGCATGGTCCGCGCCGTCGATGATCCGGTGGGTCAACGAATGGGTCTGCTGGCACGCGGCGCGGTAACTCATGATGGTGGCATGGGGCACATGATCGTCGGTTTCCGACTCCACCAGCAACACATCGCCAGTGAACTGCGAGCAGGCGTGCAAGGCGCGGTTGGTGCTGGCGTGCACCAGGGTGCTGCGGTAATCCAGCAGGTCAGCCTTGTCCAGGTCGCGCTTGGGCGTGTGCCATTGCTCGTCGCGATACAGCGCCGGCACCCGCAGTGCCAGCCAGCGCACCGGGCGCAGCAAGGTCAGGATCGAGGCCAGATAACCGCCATAACTGGTGCCCACCACGGCAATCGCCGACGTGTCCAGGGCCGGATGGGCCAGCAACCGGTCATAGGCCGCCAGCAAATCCCGCAGGTTGTCTTCCCGCGTCACCCGGGACAGCGGAATGCCCGCGCCGCCGGTATGCCCGCGCAAGTCGAAAGTCAGACACACGCAACCCAGGCCGGCGATGCCCTTGGCCCGTTCCAGGTCACGCTCCTGGCTGCCGCCCCAACCGTGGACGAACAGGACGCCAGGCACCTTCGACTTGGGACTCAGGAAGGTCCCGTTCATGCGTTCATCATCGATCTCGATCTGAATGGTTTCGCTTCTAGCCGTCATGGGAATGAACCGTTGCGTATTTGAGTAAGAAGTCGCCGTTATGCGCCGGACCGCGATAGACCTCCACGGCACCTGCCGGCAACGGCTGTTCGACGTAGATTTCCACCGAGGACACGCGGACCACGCTGGTCGTGGGCTCCTCGACGAACACTTGCAGTGCCGCCAGCTCCGCGCTGCTGGCTCCGCCCATGCGCCACGACTGCTCCAGCACGCCACCGCGGGGCTGGCCGCCGACATCGAGGCCCTGGGCGATATCGTAATTTCGCCGGGAAGCAAAGAAGCCGGGATAGGCCTGGTTGGCGGCATCGTCGAACACCTGGGCCAACCGCACCGCTTCGCGCACATCATCGGGCAAGTCGAGCCTGAGCAGCTCAATGTAGCCGCCCTGCACCACCAGCAGGTCCGAGCCGCCATACACTTCCAGCCCTTCACTGTCGCGGGTCAGGTGCTGCACGCCGCAATAGCTGATGAGCTTGCCGTCGATGCGGCTCTGGCCGACGCTCTGGGTCTTGACGTCCCGAAGGTTCTGCTCCAACACCACTCCGTCGCTGAACAGCGCCTGGGCGTCCGGAGCGGCGACGATTTCATCGAACTGGGCGAGGGTCTCGATCACCCGCTGATCGCGCCCCGCACAGGCGTGAATAGGCTTGAAGCGGATGGGCCCGGCGTAGAGCATATGCTCGGCGGCGGGGCGCGCATCCTTGAGCGAAAAAACACTTATCCCATCGAGCACCACGCCACGGCTCAGTTTGGCGAACAGCGGCGACCAGCCCGTTGGCGCGACGGCATACTTGTTCAACAGACCGTGGGTAATGGCCTTGGTGCAAATGAAATCATGTTCGACATATCCCCCCCACAGGTCGTCCGCCCCCGTGACACCCAAGCGCCGCAGGGTTTCGCCGCCTACCAGCGTCTGCGTGGGCAGCAGGTACAGATCGCGTCCGGTATGTTGATCGGGGTCGTAGCTGCCACCGTATTCACACCCCATTATCCGCGCCAGCCAGCGGGCCAGGGCCCGATTGGTTTCCACCTCATGGAGCGGTGCCTGAGGATTGATCGAATAGGCGACTACCGTTTTGTTGCGATTGGCTGAGGTCATTCGTGGCCCTTTTACCTGCGTTCTATGGTTTCAGGTAAAGGAGTGCAGAGATCAGGCCAACGGTCTATGGGGGACGAACGGTCAGGGAAACGGGTACATCGCGAGGTGATAGATGGCGCCTGGCCTGTTTCATTCTGCACGACCGGCACAGCTCATCCCGCAAATTGCACGATGTTGAATCAACATCCCGGGGCGAGAAAGCTACTGTTTTGAGGCGTTTGGTGGACTTACCCCAAACCGCGCCCGGTAATCGCTCGGCGTCAGCCCGGTAATTTTCTTGAACGTTGTCCGAAAGGCGCCCGGGTCCTGGTAGCCGACCGTCCAGGCGATGTGGTCGATGGTGCCATTGGTGAACTCCAGCATTTCCCGGGCCTTGCCGACACGCAGATGCTGGCAGTACTCGGTGGGTTTGA
Source organism: Pseudomonas uvaldensis (assembly GCF_021271205.1). Classification (GTDB taxonomy): domain Bacteria; phylum Pseudomonadota; class Gammaproteobacteria; order Pseudomonadales; family Pseudomonadaceae; genus Aquipseudomonas; species Aquipseudomonas uvaldensis. Next base: position 43,194 of record NZ_JAIWKS010000015.1, on the reverse strand, counting down.
GTCCGGTGGCCGCACGAAACCGGCGCAGGAACGTGCGTTCTTCCAGCCCCGCCCGCTCGGCCATCGCGCCAAGGGACACATCTACCGCGCCGCTGCCTTGTAACCAGTGCTGGACCTTGAGAATTGCCGCATCCCCATGTCCGAGGATCGGTGCGAAATTGCTGCCGCACTGGCTCGCGCTGTCGCTGTGCTCAACGACCAGAAACTGTGCAGTGCGCGTGGCAATACTCGGGCCAAGCAGGCGATCCACCAGCCGCAGCCCCAGTTCCGACCAGGCCATCAGTCCGGCGGTGGTGATCAAATCGCCGTCGTCGACGATGGGTTTGTCCGCGTGAAGCCTGACATTCGGGTAACGGTCGGCGAAGGACTTGGCCGACGTCCAATGGGTGGTGGCGCTACGCCCATCGAGCAAGCCGCTTTCGGCCAGCAGGATCGAACCGACGCAAACCCCACCCAAAACCGTGCCGCTGGCGTGCTGGGCCCGCAGCCATTCCATCAGCGCCCGTGGGGCCTGGCCCTCGCTGAAGCCGGCCAGGGAGGGTGGAATCAGCAACGCAGTGAGTTTTTCTGCTGCTCCCGGGCCGCTGTCGAACACCCGCCCCGGCGTCTCGCCGTTCTCGGCCCGCCAGTGGCTCACCCGCAGTCGCGGCAGTTGCGCAGAGGCCTGCTCGCCTGCGATCCGTTCCGCCACGGCAAACAGATCGGTCAACCCGTGCACCGCCGCCAGTTGCGCGCCGGGGTAGATCAGCACCCCGAGCTCGGCGACTGCCCTTTGCTGCGTCATTGTCAGTTTTCCCCCGCTAATTGTCGTTGCGGCCAATCCTCGATCCCACCGCAAACGCCGATGATGACCTCACTCCCAACCTGATAGAGGAAGCCTCATGTCCAAGCAAGCGCTCATCGTAGTCGATATCCAGAACGACTACTTCCCCCAGGGAAAATGGCCACTGGTCGGCGCCGAAGCCGCCGCCGACAACGCCGCCCGGATCATTGAAGCCTTTCGCCAGGCCGGCAACCAAGTGGTGCATATTCGCCACGAATTCACATCCGAAGATGCTCCGTTCTTCACGCCGGGCTCCGAAGGCGCGAAGTTGCATCCCAAGGTGCTCAACCGCGCCGATGAGCCGGTGGTGCTCAAGCATTATGTCAATTCGTTCCGTGAAACCGAGCTGCAGGCCCTCCTCGACCAGCACGGTATCGAACAATTGGTCATCGTCGGCAGCATGAGTCATATGTGCGTCGACGGTATCACCCGCGCGGCGGCGGACCTGGGCTATGACGTCACGGTGATCCACGATGCTTGCGCCACCCTGGACCTGGAATTCAATGGTGTGGTCGTTCCGGCCGCCCAGGTGCATGCGGCCTTCATGGCGGCGCTGGGGTTTGCGTATGCGAGCGTGGTGAGTACCGAGGAATTTCTCGGCGGCCGGCTATAGGCAGCCTAGCTGCAAGCTGCAAGCGAAAAAAAACCGCGCTGGAACGATGCGCGGTTTTTTTCTTGAGCTTGAAGCTTGCAGCTTGGAGCTTTCAGCTGCTCTTAGAACGGAATATCGTCATCGAAGCTGTCGAAATCCGGAGCCGGTTGCGGCGCGGCCTGTTGCGGAGCCGGGCGTTCGCGTTGCGGCTGAGGCGCCGACTGCGGACGTGGAGCCTGCTGACGAGGCGCGGATTGCTGGTAGTTGTTACCGCCTTGCTGCTGATCGCCCTGCGGACGGCCGCCCAGCAACTGCATGGTGCCTTGCATGTCGACGATGATTTCGGTGGTGTAACGCTTGATACCGTCCTTTTCCCACTCGCGGGTCTGCAGCTTGCCCTCGATGTACACCTGCGAACCCTTGCGCAGGTATTCGCCGGCAATCTCGGCCACCTTGCCGAACATCGACACGCGGTGCCATTCGGTCTTCTCGACCTTCTGGCCGGTCTGCTTGTCGGTCCACTGTTCGCTGGTCGCCAGACTCAGGTTGGTCACGGCGTTGCCGTTAGGCAGGTAGCGAACCTCGGGATCCTGGCCGCAAGTACCGACCAATATGACTTTGTTAACCCCACGGGCCATAACGTTCTCCTAGGCTTCGCACGCGGTCGGGGCCGGGTTGTTCACCAGGCGCTCGAGCGTCGCACGATCCAATAATTCGGTGTCCAGTTTGATATATACGGCCGCTTCGTCGGCGACCACCACTGCATCGGTTACTCCCACGACGGCCCTGAGGCGCTCGGCCAGGCCTGCTTCGCGGATGGCTTCGGACGACAACGGCAAGCGCAGGCTCGTCACATACGGAGGTTCGCGCATGGTAACAGCAAAGACCAGCCAAAGTGCAGCCAACGCGGCGCATCCCAGGAATACAACCGACAAACCGCCATGCTGGAACAGCCAGCCGCCGAGAATTCCGCCCAACGCCGAACCCAGGAACTGGCTGGTGGAATAGACCCCCATGGCCGTGCCCTTGCCGCCCGCCGGTGAAACCTTGCTGATCAGCGACGGCAGCGATGCCTCCAGCAGATTGAACGCGGTGAAGAACACCACAGTCCCGATCACCAAGGCCCGCAGGCTGTCACCGAACTGCCAGAAGAATAGCTCAGTGAGCATCAGCGTCACGACGGCGCCGAGCAAAACTCGTTTCATTTTGCGTCGTTTCTCGCCATAGATGATGAAGGGAATCATGGCGAAGAACGAAATCAGCAAGGCGGTCAGGTACACCCACCAGTGCTGCTCCTTGGGCAAGCCGGCCTTCTCGACCAGGGCCAGCGGCAGGGCAACGAAACTGGACATCAGCATGGCGTGAAGTACGAAGATGCCCAGGTCCAGGCGCAGCAGGTCGGGGTGCTTGAGGGTCGGGATCAACGCCTGGCGAGCCACACCGGATTCGCGATGTTGCAACGGCCCGGTGGAGCGCGGCACCACGAACGCCACGATCAGGATCCCCAGCAGCGCCATGGCGCCGGTCGCCAGGAACAGGCCCGACAAGCCGAAGGCACGGGTCAGCAAGGGGCCGACCACCATGGCGACGGCGAACGACAGGCCGATGGTCATGCCGATCATGGCCATGGCCTTGGTGCGATGCTGTTCACGGGTCAGGTCAGACAACAGCGCCATCACGGCAGCGGAAATCGCCCCGGCGCCCTGAAGGATCCGGCCGGCGATCACCCCCCAAATGGAATCGGCACCGGCCGCCAGGACGCTACCGAGGGCGAAGACGATCAGCCCGAGGTAGATGACCGGGCGCCGGCCGATACGGTCGGAGATGATCCCGAACGGGATCTGGAAAATGGCCTGGGTCAGGCCATAAGCGCCAATCGCCAACCCGATGAGGGCCGGCGTCGCGCCCGCCAGGTCCATGCCGTAGGTGGCCAGTACCGGCAACACCATGAACATGCCCAGCATACGAAAGGCGAACACCAGGGCCAGACCGCTTGCTGCTCGCGTCTCGCCGCTACTCATGCGTTCGCTGTGGGGATCGTGCATGGAAAAACCTCGTGTGAACCGGCGGCGATTCTACCAGTCCCATCGATTGAGGGGGTATATGGCGACCGTTTGCCGCGCAGTCTTCATGTATGACTGAAAACTCACTTTCAATAGTGTGTATCCATCCAGTATTTACCCGTATACTCCTACGTTTTCGACGCCCGCCGAGCGAGGCCACTTTGGACAAGATCCTGATTCGTGGGGCCCGTACCCACAACCTGAAGAACATCGACCTGACCCTGCCGCGGGACAAGCTGATCGTCATCACCGGCCTGTCCGGATCCGGCAAATCATCCCTGGCTTTCGATACCCTGTACGCCGAAGGCCAGCGACGCTATGTCGAATCGTTGTCGGCCTACGCCCGGCAGTTCCTGTCGATGATGGAAAAACCCGACGTCGATACCATCGAGGGCCTGTCGCCGGCGATTTCCATCGAACAGAAATCGACCTCCCATAACCCGCGGTCGACGGTCGGCACCATCACCGAGATCTACGACTACCTGCGCCTGTTGTATGCGCGGGTCGGGACCCCCCGCTGCCCTGACCACGACATTCCCCTGGAAGCCCAGACCGTCAGCCAGATGGTCGACCTGGTGCTGGCCCAGCCTGAAGGCAGCAAGTTGATGCTGCTGGCACCCGTCATCCGTGAGCGCAAAGGCGAGCACCTGCTGGTCTTCGAAGAATTGCGCGCTCAGGGCTTCGTGCGTGCAAGGGTCAACGGCAAGCTGTGCGAGCTGGACGAACTGCCGAAGCTCGATAAACAGAAGAAACACTCCATTGATGTCGTGGTGGACCGCTTCAAGGTGCGCCCAGACCTGCAGCAACGCCTGGCCGAATCCTTCGAGACAGCACTGAAGCTGGCCGACGGCATCGCTCTGGTAGCGCCAATGGACGACGAACCCGGCGAAGAAATCATTTTTTCGGCACGCTTCGCCTGCCCGGTCTGCGGCCATGCCATCAGCGAACTGGAACCCAAGCTCTTCTCCTTCAACAACCCGGCCGGCGCCTGCCCGACCTGCGACGGCCTGGGGGTCAAGCAGTTCTTCGACACCAAACGCCTGGTCAATGGCGAACTGACCCTGGCCGAAGGCGCGATTCGCGGCTGGGACAGGCGTAACGTCTACTATTTCCAGATGCTCGGGTCGCTGGCGGCCCACTACAGGTTCAGCCTGGACAAACCTTTCAATGAACTGCCCACCGAACAACAGAAGTACATCCTGCACGGCAGTGGTTCGCAGAATGTCGATTTCAAGTACCTGAACGATCGCGGTGACATCGTCAAACGCTCCCACCCGTTCGAAGGCATCGTACCGAACCTTGAGCGGCGCTACCGCGAGACCGAATCGGCGAGCGTACGGGAAGAACTGGCCAAGTTCCTCAGTACACAGCCCTGCCCCGATTGTCGTGGCACCCGCTTGCGTCGCGAAGCACGACATGTCTGGGTTGGCGAAAAGACCCTGCCGGCGGTGACCAGTCTACCGATCGGCGACGCCACCCATTATTTCGACGGCCTTAAACTGACCGGTCGCCGGGGTGAAATTGCCGACAAGATCCTCAAGGAGATCTGCGAACGCCTGCAGTTTCTGGTGAACGTGGGTCTGGATTACCTGACCCTGGACCGTAGCGCGGACACGCTGTCGGGCGGCGAAGCCCAGCGTATTCGCCTGGCCAGCCAGATCGGTGCTGGCCTGGTGGGGGTGATGTACATCCTGGACGAACCGTCCATCGGTCTGCATCAACGGGATAACGATCGGCTGCTCGGGACCCTCAAGCACTTGCGGGACATCGGCAACACCGTGATCGTGGTCGAGCACGACGAAGATGCGATCCGCCTGGCGGATTACGTGGTGGATATCGGTCCGGGTGCCGGCGTGCATGGCGGAAACATCGTCGCCCAAGGCACCGCAGCCGAAGTCATGGCGCATCCGGACTCCCTCACCGGCAAATACTTGTCGGGCCGTGTGAAGATCAAGGTCCCGGCCAAACGCACGCCCCGCAACAAGAAACTGTCGCTGACGCTCAAGGGCGCGCGAGGCAATAACCTGCGCAACGTCGACCTGGAGATTCCGATCGGCCTGCTGACCTGCGTCACAGGTGTGTCCGGCTCCGGCAAATCGACCCTGATCAACAACACCCTGTTTCCCCTCAGCGCCACGGCCCTGAACGGCGCCACCACCCTGGAAGCCGCCCCCCACGACAGCATCAAGGGGCTGGAGCATCTGGACAAGGTGGTCGACATCGACCAGAGCCCGATCGGCCGTACGCCGCGCTCCAACCCGGCGACTTATACCGGATTGTTCACGCCGATCCGCGAACTGTTCGCCGGCGTACCGGAATCCCGCTCCCGTGGCTACGGCCCGGGTCGGTTCTCGTTCAACGTCAAGGGCGGGCGCTGCGAGGCCTGCCAGGGCGACGGCCTGATCAAGGTGGAAATGCACTTCCTGCCGGATATCTATGTGCCGTGTGACGTGTGCAAGAGCAAGCGCTACAACCGCGAAACCCTGGAGATCAAGTACAAGGGCAAGAACATCCACGAAACCCTCGAGATGACCATCGAAGAGGCCCGGGAGTTCTTCGACGCGGTGCCTGCCCTGGCGCGCAAGCTCCAGACGCTGATGGATGTTGGGCTTTCCTATATCAAGCTCGGGCAGTCGGCGACGACTCTCTCCGGTGGCGAGGCCCAACGGGTCAAGCTGTCCCGCGAGCTCTCCAAGCGTGACACCGGCAAGACCCTGTATATCCTCGACGAGCCGACCACAGGCCTGCATTTTGCCGATATCCAGCAACTGCTCGACGTGCTACATCGCCTTCGCGACCATGGCAACACCGTGGTGGTGATAGAACACAACCTGGACGTGATCAAGACCGCCGACTGGCTGGTCGACCTGGGTCCGGAAGGTGGTTCCAAGGGTGGGCAGATCATCGCCGTCGGTACACCTGAACAGGTAGCCGAGATGAAGCAGTCCCATACCGGCCATTACCTCAAGCCGTTGCTGGAACGTGACCGGGACTGATTCGTTCCGGGCATGGAAAAGCCCCTGCCATCTCATCGATGACAGGGGCTTTTGTTTTTGTGTGGAGAATCCCGATCAGCACTGCGATTGCAGGTAATTCTCCAACCCGACCAATTTGATCAGACCCAACTGCTTTTCAAGCCAGTAGGTATGGTCTTCCTCAGTGTCGTTGAGCTGGACGCGCAGGATCTCGCGGGTCACGTAGTCGTTGTGCTGCTCGCACAGCTCGATACCTTTGCACAGTGCCGCGCGGACCTTGTATTCCAGGCGCAAGTCGGCCGCCAGCATATCGGGTACAGTCGTGCCGATGTCCAGATCATCCGGGCGCATCCGCGGAGTGCCTTCGAGCATCAGAATCCGACGCATCAGCGCATCGGCGTGCTGAGTCTCTTCTTCCATCTCATGGTTGATACGTTCGTAGAGTTCGGTAAACCCCCAATCTTCGTACATCCGTGAGTGGATGAAATATTGGTCACGGGCTGCCAGCTCACCGGTCAGCAACGTGTTGAGGTAATCGATTACGTCTGGGTGACCTTGCATCGCCCTACATCTCCACAAGCTTTGAAAGGCTGTAGTTTGAACCATGCTGACTGTAAGGTCACTCGTTCATCGCAAGAAAAGCGAAGAAAATCCGAGAAAAGCAGGACAAATAACGCAAAAACCGCCCAAATGAGGGCGGTTCTGCTTCTCGTTTAGACTTAGTTAAGCTGTACACCCAAAGCTTTTGCGATACCTTCCCCGTATGCGGCGTCAGCCTTGAAGAAGTGCTGCAACTGACGATCCACGACATCTGCCGATACACCGGCCATCGCCCCGGCGATATTGCTGATCAGCAGGGCCTTCTGCTCATCGTTCATCAGCCGGAACAGCGCACCTGCGTGGCTGTAGTAATCGGTATCTTCACGATGATCGTAACGATCAGCCGCTCCATTCAGCGCCAGTGCCGGCTCGGCATAACGTGGGGCCTGCTTCGGCGCTTCCACATAGCTGTTCGGCTCGTAGTTGGGCGCCGCGCCGCCATTGCTACCGAATGCCATCGCACCGTCGCGTTGATAGGTGTTGACGGGGCTGCGAGGGGCATTCACCGGCAATTGCTGGTGATTGGTGCCAACGCGGTAGCGGTGTGCATCGGCGTAGGCGAATACGCGGCCTTGCAGCATACGATCCGGCGAAAGCCCCACGCCTGGAACCATGTTGCTCGGCCCGAATGCCGCCTGCTCCACCTCAGCAAAGTAATTCAGTGGGTTGCGATTGAGTTCAAGCTCACCGACTTCAATCAGTGGAAACTCTTTCTGTGACCAGGTCTTGGTCACATCGAACGGATTTTCGTAATGCGCGGCGGCCTGGGCTTCGGTCATGATCTGGATGCAAACGCTCCATTTCGGGAAATCACCGCGCTCAATGGCGTTGAACAGGTCACGCTGGGCGTAGTCCGGATCGGTACCCGCCAGGCGTGCAGCCTCGGCCGGCGACAAGTTCTTGATGCCCTGCTTGGTCTTGTAGTGCCATTTCACCCAATGACGCTCACCTTGAGCGTTGATCAGGCTGTAAGTGTGGCTGCCAAAGCCGTGCATGTGGCGATAGCCATCGGGAATGCCACGATCGGAAAACAGAATGGTGATCTGGTGCAGCGCCTCAGGCGAATGCGACCAGAAATCCCACATCATCTGAGCACTCTTGAGGTTGCTTTGCGGCAGACGCTTCTGGGTGTGGATAAAGTCGGGAAACTTCAATGGATCGCGAATGAAGAAGACCGGGGTGTTATTACCTACGATGTCCCAATTACCTTCCTCGGTATAGAACTTAAGGGCAAAACCACGGGGATCACGCTCAGTATCGGCAGAGCCACGCTCGCCCCCTACTGTGGAAAACCGCAGGAAAGTGGGCGTCTGCTTGCCAACCGACTCGAACAGCTTGGCGCTGGTGTATTGAGTGATATCCCGGGTTACGGTGAAAGTACCATAAGCCCCCGACCCTTTGGCATGCACACGGCGCTCAGGGATGTTCTCTCGGTTGAAATGAGCAAGCTTCTCAATGAGATGAAAGTCATCGAGCAGCAGCGGGCCACGGGGGCCGGCGGAGCGAGAATTCTGGTTATCGGCGACAGGAGCGCCGCTTGCGGTGGTAAGCGTTTTGGTCTGGCTCATGCTCAATCTTCCTCGGTCGGTCTTTGAACTGCCGGCTAATCGGCTGGAAAGGAGTATTGATCATGTTAGTTACAGTATCCAAATTCATTAAATCATAGATATCGATAGTCATTATCTAACGTTGCAGCCTTGCTATAACGAAGCCGGGCGAAACGGGTTTGACTTTTCCGCGGGCATAAAAAAACCGGGCACCAGGCCCGGTTTTTTTATGATGCCGTCTTACTCAGCGGATACAGCTTCACCGCCGGTAGCACGATCAACCAACTCGACATACGCCATAGGCGCGTTGTCGCCAGCGCGGAAACCGCACTTCAGGATGCGCAGGTAGCCACCCTCACGGGTAGCGTAACGCTTGCCCAGGTCGTTGAAGAGCTTACCAACGATGGCTTTCGAACGAGTACGGTCGAAAGCCAGGCGGCGGTTAGCCAGGCTGTCTGTCTTGGCCAGAGTGATCAGCGGCTCGGCAACGCGGCGCAGTTCTTTGGCTTTCGGCAGTGTAGTTTTGATCAACTCGTGCTCGAACAGCGACACCGCCATGTTTTGGAACATGGCCTTGCGGTGCGAGCTGGTGCGGCTCAGGTGACGACCACTTTTACGATGACGCATGGTTCATTCCTTACCAAACACTACGTTCGGTGATTACGACGATCAGGCAGTCGCCTTGTCGTCCTTCTTAAGACTTGCAGGCGGCCAGTTGTCGAGGCGCATGCCGAGGGACAGACCGCGGGAGGCCAGAACGTCCTTGATTTCAGTCAAGGATTTCTTGCCCAGGTTCGGAGTCTTCAACAGCTCTACTTCGGTACGCTGAATCAGGTCGCCGATGTAGTAGATGTTTTCCGCCTTAAGGCAGTTAGCCGAACGTACAGTCAGTTCCAGATCGTCAACCGGGCGAAGCAGGATCGGATCGATCTCGTCTTCCTGCTCGACAACCACTGGCTCACTGTCACCCTTGAGGTCGACGAACGCAGCCAACTGCTGTTGCAGGATGGTTGCAGCACGGCGGATAGCCTCTTCAGGATCCAGGGTACCGTTGGTTTCCAGATCAATAACCAGCTTGTCCAGGTTGGTACGCTGCTCGACACGGGCGTTTTCCACCACGTATGCGATACGGCGAACCGGGCTGAACGAAGAATCGAGCTGCAAGCGACCGATGCTGCGGCTTTCATCTTCATCGCTCTGACGCGAGTCTGCCGGCTCATAACCACGACCACGAGCTACGGTGAGCTTCATGTTCAGGGCGCCGTTAGACGCCAGGTTAGCGATTACGTGATCGGGGTTAACGATCTCGACATCATGATCCAGCTGAATATCGGCAGCGGTAACCACCCCCGAACCCTTCTTCGACAAGGTCAGCGTAACTTCGTCACGACCGTGCAGCTTGATAGCCAGACCTTTAAGGTTCAACAGGATTTCAATGACATCTTCCTGTACGCCTTCGATGGCGCTGTACTCGTGGAGTACACCGTCAATCTCGGCCTCGACTACTGCACAGCCGGGCATTGAGGACAACAGGATGCGGCGCAGCGCGTTGCCCAGGGTGTGGCCAAAACCGCGCTCGAGAGGCTCGAGAGTGATTTTGGCTCGGGTTGGACTGACAACCTGCACATCAATATGGCGGGGTGTCAGGAAATCATTTACCGAACTCTGCATGGATGCACCTATTTTCTAGCCCTTACTTGGAGTAGAGCTCGACAATCAGGCTTTCGTTGATGTCGGCGGACAGATCACTGCGAGCTGGAACGTTCTTGAAAACGCCCGACTTCTTCTCAGTGTCTACTTCTACCCATTCTACGCGGCCACGTTGGGCACACAGATCGAGAGCTTGGACAATGCGAAGTTGATTTTTTGCTTTCTCGCGAACAGCAACCACGTCACCAGCACGAACCTGGTAGGACGGAACGTTCACGGTTTGACCGTTAACGCTGATCGACTTGTGCGATACCAGCTGACGGGATTCGGCACGAGTCGAACCAAAGCCCATACGGTATACAACGTTGTCCAGACGGCATTCGAGCAGTTGCAACAGGTTTTCACCGGTTGCGCCTTTCTTGCCAGCAGCTTCTTTGTAGTAGCCGCTGAATTGACGCTCGAGAACGCCGTAGATACGACGGACCTTCTGCTTTTCACGCAGCTGGGTGCCGTAATCGGACTGGCGACCGCGGCGCTGGCCGTGGATACCAGGTGCTGCTTCGATGTTGCACTTCGATTCGATCGCGCGCACGCCGCTCTTCAGGAAGAGATCAGTGCCCTCGCGACGAGCGAGTTTGCATTTTGGACCAATGTAACGAGCCATTCTTTACAATCTCCTGGATTACACGCGGCGCTTCTTCGGCGGACGGCACCCGTTGTGCGGGATTGGCGTCACGTCGGTGATGCTGGCGATCTTGTAGCCGCAGCCGTTCAAAGCACGGACTGCAGATTCACGACCTGGACCTGGACCCTTGACGTTTACGTCGAGGTTTTTCAGGCCGTATTCCAGCGCAGCTTGACCAGCACGCTCAGCAGCTACTTGAGCAGCGAACGGGGTGGACTTGCGGGAACCGCGGAAACCCGAACCACCGGAGGTAGCCCAGGAAAGAGCGTTACCTTGACGGTCGGTAATGGTCACGATGGTGTTGTTAAAAGAAGCATGGATGTGGGCGATGCCATCAACCACTGTCTTTTTAACTTTTTTACGAGGACGAGCAGCAGGTTTTGCCATGATTAAATTCCTGTCGATTCGCTGGGGCGATTACTTGCGGATCGGCTTACGCGGGCCTTTACGGGTACGCGCGTTGGTCTTGGTACGCTGACCGCGTACTGGCAGACCACGACGATGACGCAGACCGCGATAGCAACCGAGGTCCATCAAGCGCTTGATTTTCATGTTGGTTTCGCGACGCAGGTCACCTTCAGTGGTGAACTTCGCCACTTCGCCACGCAGCTGTTCAATTTGCTCGTCGCTCAGATCTTTGATCTTTGCAGCTGGGTTGACCCCAGCGTCTGCACAGATTTTCTGTGCAGTAGTGCGACCAACACCATAGATGTAGGTCAGCGAGATAACAGTATGCTTGTTATCTGGAATGTTGACGCCTGCAATACGGGCCATTCAGTGGGACTCCAATTGACAGCTACCTACGCCCCGGAAGCCAAGAAATAGGGCGCGAGATAATATCGCTGTAATAACAAATAATCAACCCGGCAGCGCACTAGCTGCCGGGCTTAAAGCACAATCACACTCAGCCTTGGCGCTGTTTGTGACGCGGTTCCGCGCTGCAAATTACTCGAACAACACCTTCGCGGCGAATAATCTTGCAGTTACGGCACAGCTTTTTCACCGATGCACGAACTTTCATCACCAACTCCTCGAACCTTATGGACGCTACTCAGCGCAACATGCCGCTGCCGTAGCCCTTCAGGTTGGCTTTCTTCATCAGGGATTCGTACTGGTGCGAAACGAGGTGCGATTGTACTTGGGACATGAAGTCCATCACAACCACGACCACGATCAGCAACGAGGTCCCGCCAAGGTAGAACGGTACGTTTGCCGCAACCACCAGGAACTGGGGCAACAGGCAGACGGCCGTCATGTAAAGAGCACCGAACATGGTCAAACGGGTCAGAACGCCATCAATGTAGCGTGCCGACTGTTCACCAGGACGGATACCCGGAATAAAGGCACCGGACTTCTTCAGGTTTTCCGCTACGTCTTTCGGATTGAACATCAACGCCGTATAGAAGAAGCAGAAGAAAATAATCCCTGCACTAAACAGCAGAATATTCAACGGCTGACCAGGAGCGATCGACTGCGAGAGGTCCTGCAACCAGCCCATACCTTCAGACTGGCCGAACCAGGCACCCAACGAAGCCGGGAACAGCAAGATGCTGCTCGCGAAAATAGCCGGAATAACACCAGCCATGTTCACCTTCAACGGCAAGTGGCTCGTCTGCGCAGCAAATACCTTGCGGCCCTGCTGACGCTTGGCGTAGTGAACAGCAATACGACGCTGACCACGCTCGATGAACACCACAAAACCGATAATCGCTACTGCCAGCAAACCGATGGCAACCAGAGCGAAAATATTGATATCACCCTGACGCGCAGACTCGAAAGACTGCCCGATCGCTCTCGGAAGACCGGCAACGATACCTGCGAAGATCAACATCGAGATACCGTTGCCAACACCACGCTCAGTAATCTGCTCACCCAGCCACATCATGAACATCGCGCCCGCCACGAAAGTGGTTACCGCGACGAAATAGAAGCTGAAGTCAGCAGTGAACGAAACGCCCTGTCCTGCCAGACCGATGGACATGCCAATGGCCTGGACAAGAGCGAGAACGACAGTGCCGTAGCGGGTGTACTGGCTGATCTTGCGACGGCCAGCTTCACCTTCCTTCTTCAACTGCTCCAGCTGCGGGCTGACAGCGGTCATCAGTTGCATGATGATCGATGCCGAAATGTACGGCATGATCCCCAGCGCAAAGATACTCATCCGCTCCAGCGCGCCGCCGGAAAACATGTTGAACAAGCTAAGAATGGTCCCCTCATTCTGTCGAAACAGGTCTGCGAGTCGGTCCGGGTTGATACCTGGAACCGGGATGTGTGCGCCTATTCGGTAGACGATAATCGCCAGGAACAGAAAACGCAGACGAGCCCAGAGTTCAGACATACCGCCTTTGCCGAGCGCAGAGAGAGCACCTTGCTTAGCCATTTATTCCTCGAACTTGCCGCCAGCTGCTTCGATAGCCGCACGCGCACCTTTGGTGGCGCCGATTCCCTTTCCGATGGTGACAGCACGAGCAACTTCGCCCGACAGCATGATTTTCACACGCTGAACGTTCTGGTTGATCACGTTGGCGTCCTTCAGGGACTGCACGGTGACGATGTCGCCGTCCACTTTAGCCAGCTCGGACAGACGCACTTCTGCACGGTCCATGGCCTTCAGGGAAACGAAACCGAACTTCGGCAGGCGACGATGCAGCGGCTGTTGACCGCCTTCAAAGCCTGGAGCAATAGTGCCACCGGAGCGGGAGGTCTGACCTTTGTGACCACGGCCACCAGTCTTGCCCAAACCACTACCGATACCACGGCCCGGACGATGCTTTTCGCGACGGGAACCCGGCGCTGGACTCAGATCATTGAGTTTCATCGATTAACCCTCGACACGCAGCATGTAGTAAGCCTTGTTGATCATCCCGCGGTTCTCGGGAGTATCCTGGACTTCTACAGTGTGACCGATGCGACGCAGACCCAGACCCTTAACGCACAGTTTGTGGTTAGGGATACGGCCGGTCATGCTTTTGATCAGCGTAACTTTTACGGTAGCCATGATCAGAAGATCTCCTTGACGCTTTTGCCACGCTTGGCGGCAATGGATTCAGGAGACTGCATTGCTTTCAAACCCTTGAAGGTGGCGTGAACCACGTTCACTGGGTTAGTCGAGCCGTAGCACTTGGCCAGAACGTTCTGAACGCCAGCAACTTCGAGGACAGCACGCATGGCGCCGCCGGCGATGATACCGGTACCTTCAGAAGCAGGCTGCATGTACACCTTCGAAGCGCCATGGGCAGACTTCATTGCGTACTGCAGAGTGGTGCCGTTCAGATCAACCTGGATCATGTTGCGGCGAGCAGCTTCCATTGCCTTCTGGATCGCAGCAGGCACTTCACGCGACTTGCCACGGCCGAAGCCAACACGGCCCTTGCCGTCACCTACCACGGTCAACGCGGTGAAAGTGAAGATACGGCCGCCTTTTACGGTTTTGGCTACGCGGTTAACTTGAACCAGCTTCTCGATGTAGCCTTCGTCGCGCTTTTGGTCGTTATTGGACATAACTTAGAACTCCAGCCCAGCTTCACGAGCAGCATCAGCCAGCGCCTTGACGCGGCCGTGGTACTTGAAGCCAGAGCGGTCGAAAGCCACCTGCGAGACGCCAGCGGCTTTAGCACGCGTAGCGACCAGCTGGCCAACCTTAGTGGCCGCGTCGATGTTGCCGGTAGCACCATCACGCAGTTCTTTATCCAAAGTCGAGGCGCTTGCCAGGACCTTGTTGCCGTCGGCCGAAATGACCTGGGCGTAGATGTGCTGCGAAGAGCGGAACACGCAGAGACGCACGACTTCGAGTTCGTGCATTTTCAGGCGTGCTTTGCGAGCGCGACGCAGTCGAGTAACTTTTTTGTCGGTCATTTGCTATGCCCTACTTCTTCTTGGCTTCTTTACGACGGACGACTTCGTCCGCGTAGCGCACACCTTTGCCTTTGTACGGCTCTGGTGGACGGAAGTCGCGGATCTCGGCGGCCACTTGACCTACCAGCTGCTTGTCGATGCCCTTGATCAGGATATCGGTCTGGCTAGGGGTCTCAGCGGTGATGCCTTCCGGCAGTTCGTAATCCACAGGGTGCGAGAAGCCAAGAGCCAGGTTCAGAACCGAGCCTTTTGCTTGCGCTTTGTAACCAACACCGACCAGCTGGAGCTTGCGCTCGAAGCCCTGGCTTACGCCTTGGACCATGTTGTTTACCAACGCACGAGTGGTACCAGCCATTGCGCGAGTCTGTTGATCGCCATTGCGAGCAGCGAAACGCAGCTCACCGGCTTCCTCAACGATCTCAACGGACGAATGGATGTTCAGTTCAAGAGTGCCCTTGGCACCCTTCACCGAAAGCTGTTGGCCTGCGAATTTGACTTCGACACCGGCTGGCAGCTTAACGGGGTTCTTAGCGACGCGAGACATGCTTATCCCCCCTTAGAACACAGTGCAAAGAACTTCGCCGCCGACACCGGCAGCGCGCGCAGCACGATCAGTCATCACACCCTTGTTGGTGGAGACGATAGACACGCCCAGACCGCCGCGAACTTTCGGCAACTCCTCGACGGACTTGTACTGACGCAGGCCTGGACGGCTAACGCGCTTCACTTCCTCGATGACCGGACGGCCTTCGAAGTATTTCAGCTCGATGGACAGCAGAGGCTTGATTTCGCTGCTGATCTGATAACCCGCGATGTAACCTTCGTCCTTCAGGACTTTTGCTACAGCCACCTTCAACGTGGAAGACGGCATGCTTACGACGGACTTTTCAGCCATCTGGGCATTACGGATTCGAGTTAGCATGTCCGCTAACGGGTCCTGCATACTCATGGGCTAGACGCTCCTAATGCAAAAAAATTAGCCTTGCGGCTACTACGTGTCGCCGAGAAACTCCGGGCATGAAAAACACGGGCTCAGGCGAGCCGGTCATTCTAGACACACCCCAGAAATGAATCAAGCCCCAAAAGGGGCTTGATTCGGCTTCAAGGCCACCGGCGGTCAGGATCCTGAGACCCTGAGCACCGGGACTTTGACAGTGCTTACCAGCTGGCTTTGACCAGACCTGGAACGTCACCACGCATTGCAGCTTGACGCAGCATGTTACGGCCCAGGCCGAACTTGCGGTACACGCCGTGCGGACGACCAGTCAGGCGGCAGCGGTTACGCATGCGCGAGGCGCTTGCGTCACGTGGCTGCTTCTGCAGCGCAACGGTAGCTTCCCAACGCGCTTCTGGACTTGCGTTCAGATCAACGATGATAGCTTTCAGCGCTGCACGCTTGGTGGCGTACTTGGCAACGGTGAGCTGACGCTTCAGCTCACGGTTTTTCATGCTCTTCTTGGCCATTTTCCTACTCCAATCAGTTGCGGAACGGGAATTTGAAAGCACGCAGCAGAGCGCGACCTTCTTCATCCGATTTGGCAGTGGTGGTCAGGGTAATGTCCAGACCGCGCAGAGCATCGATCTTGTCGTAATCGATTTCCGGGAAAATGATCTGCTCTTTCACGCCCATGCTGTAGTTGCCACGACCATCGAAGGACTTGGCATTCAGGCCGCGGAAGTCGCGAACCCGAGGCAGGGAGATCGACAGCAGACGATCCAGGAACTCATACATACGATCGCGACGCAGGGTCACTTTGACACCGATCGGCCAACCTTCGCGGACTTTGAAGCCAGCGATGGATTTACGAGCGTGAGTCACAACGACTTTCTGGCCGGTGATCTTCTCCAGGTCAGCTACCGCGTGCTCGATGACTTTCTTGTCGCCGATCGCTTCGCCCAGACCCATGTTCAGGGTGATCTTGGTAATGCGCGGAACTTCCATCACGTTCGCCAGCTTAAGTTCTTCCTTAAGCTTCGGTGCGATTTCCTTCCGGTAAATCTCTTTCAGTCGTGCCATGGTCTTCTACCTAGCAGTGTTCAAGCATCAACCGCTTTTTGGGTCGACTTGAAGACACGAATTTTTTTGCCGTCTTCTACTTTGAAACCAACGCGGTCAGCCTTGTTGGTTTCGCCGTTGAAAATGGCGACGTTGGAAGCGTGCAGTGGCGCTTCTTTC
Organism: Pseudomonas uvaldensis; assembly: GCF_021271205.1. Lineage (GTDB taxonomy): Bacteria > Pseudomonadota > Gammaproteobacteria > Pseudomonadales > Pseudomonadaceae > Aquipseudomonas > Aquipseudomonas uvaldensis. Next base: position 26,228 of record NZ_JAIWKS010000015.1, on the reverse strand, counting down.
TCGACGATACCGCCCTGTACGCCCGACATCGGGTTAGGCTTGGTATGACGCTTGACCAGGTTCAGACCACCAACAACCAGACGGTTGTCAGCAAGAACCTTAAGCACCTTACCGCGCTTGCCCTTGTCTTTGCCGGCGATCACGATGATCTCGTCGTCACGACGAATCTTTTGCATGTCGGATCTCCTTACAGCACTTCTGGGGCGAGCGAGACGATCTTCATGAACTTCTCAGTACGAAGTTCACGGGTCACTGGCCCAAAGATACGGGTGCCGATTGGCTCTTGCTTGTTGTTCAGCAGAACAGCAGCGTTGCCATCAAAGCGGATGATGGAGCCGTCTGCACGACGAACACCGTGGCGAGTGCGGACTACAACAGCAGTCATCACTTGACCTTTCTTCACCTTACCGCGAGGAATTGCTTCCTTGACGGTAACTTTGATGATGTCGCCAATAGCAGCGTAACGACGATGGGAGCCACCCAGCACCTTGATGCACATAACGCGGCGAGCGCCGCTGTTATCGGCCACATCAAGCATGGATTGAGTCTGAATCATATAATTTCTCCGACCCCTAGCCCTTAGACTTCCACAGCGCGTTCGAGAACATCAACCAGCGCCCAAGATTTGGTCTTGGCCATCGGACGGGTTTCACGAATAGTGACCTTGTCGCCGATGTGGCACTGATTGGTTTCGTCGTGCGCGTGCAGCTTAGTCGAACGCTTAACGTATTTACCGTAGATCGGGTGCTTTACGCGACGCTCGATCAGAACGGTGATGGTTTTGTCCATCTTGTCGCTGACAACACGGCCAGTCAGCGTACGGACAGTTTTTTCGGCTTCTGCCATGATTACTTACCTGCCTGCTGGTTGAGCACAGTTTTCACGCGAGCGATGTCACGCTTAACTTGCGAGAGCAGATGAGACTGCCCCAACTGGCCAGTTGCCTTCTGCATACGCAGATTGAACTGGTCGCGCAGCAGGCCGAGCAGTTGCTCGTTCAGCTGCTGTGCGGATTTTTCACGAAGTTCATTCGCTTTCATCACATCACCGTCCGTTTAACAAAGGAGGTGGCGAGCGGCAGCTTTGCAGCAGCCAGGGCGAAAGCCTCACGCGCCAGCTCTTCAGAAACACCCTCGATTTCATACAGGACTTTGCCTGGCTGAATCTGGGCAACCCAGTACTCCACGTTACCCTTACCTTTACCCATCCGCACTTCGAGAGGCTTCTTGGTGACAGGCTTGTCCGGGAATACACGGATCCAGATCTTGCCGCCACGTTTTACGTGACGGGTCAGAGCACGACGCGCTGACTCGATCTGACGAGCGGTGAGACGACCACGAGCAACAGACTTCAGCGCGAACTCGCCGAAGCTGACTTTGCTACCGCGCAGTGCCAGGCCACGGTTGTGACCGGTCATCTGCTTGCGGAACTTCGTACGCTTTGGTTGCAACATTTGGCGTACCCCTTACTTAGCAGCTTTTTTACGAGGCGCTGGTGCTTGTGGCTTCAGCTCTTCTTGGCGACCACCAATTACTTCGCCTTTGAAGATCCAAACCTTTACACCGATCACACCGTAGGTGGTGTGAGCTTCGTAGTTGGCATAGTCGATGTCGGCACGCAGGGTGTGCAGTGGCACACGACCTTCGCGATACCATTCAGTACGTGCAATTTCAGCACCGCCGAGACGACCGCTCACTTGGATTTTGATGCCCTTGGCACCAATGCGGATGGCGTTCTGTACAGCGCGCTTCATAGCGCGACGGAACATTACGCGACGCTCCAGCTGCTGAGCTACGCTCTGCGCAACCAGCATACCGTCGAGCTCCGGCTTGCGGATCTCTTCGATATTGATGTGCACAGGCACACCCATTTGCTTGGTCAGGTCCTGACGCAGCTTCTCAACATCTTCACCTTTCTTCCCGATAACGATACCTGGGCGAGCGGTGTGGATGGTGATACGTGCTGTCTGAGCCGGACGATGAATATCGATACGGCTTACGGACGCGCTTTTTAGTTTGTCTTGGAGATACTCACGCACCTTCAGATCAGCGAACAAGTAGTCCGCATAAGTCCGACCGTCTGCGTACCAGACGGAGGTGTGCTCCTTGACGATTCCCAGGCGAATGCCAATGGGATGTACTTTCTGACCCATCTCTTCGACTCCGTTACTTGTCAGCAACCTTGACAGTGATATGGCAAGACCGCTTGACGATGCGATCAGCACGGCCTTTGGCACGTGGCATGATGCGCTTCAGCGAACGCCCTTCGTTAACGAAAACGGTGCTGACCTTCAGGTCATCAACGTCTGCGCCTTCGTTATGCTCGGCGTTGGCTACGGCCGACTCCAGCACTTTTTTCATGATCTCGGCGGCTTTCTTACTGCTGAAAGCCAACAGGTTGAGCGCTTCGCCCACCTTCTTCCCGCGGATCTGGTCGGCGACCAAGCGGGCTTTCTGGGCGGAGATTCGAGCGCCCGACAACTTAGCGGCTACTTCCATTTCCTTACCCCTTAACGCTTGGCTTTCTTGTCAGCCACGTGCCCACGGTATGTGCGGGTACCGGCGAACTCGCCCAGTTTGTGGCCGACCATGTCTTCGTTCACGAGAACCGGGACGTGCTGGCGACCGTTGTGTACAGCGATGGTCAGACCGACCATCTGTGGCAGGATCATCGAACGACGCGACCAGGTCTTGACTGGTTTGCGATCGTTCTTTTCCGCCGCCACTTCGATCTTCTTCAGTAGGTGAAGATCAATAAAAGGACCTTTTTTCAGAGAACGTGGCACTGTCGTATCCCTCTATTTACTTGCGACGACGGACGATCATTTTGTCGGTACGCTTATTACCACGAGTCTTCGCGCCCTTAGTCGGGAAGCCCCATGGCGATACCGGATGACGACCACCAGAGGTACGACCTTCACCACCACCATGTGGGTGGTCAACCGGGTTCATGGCAACACCACGAACGGTTGGGCGAACGCCACGCCAGCGCTTGGCACCAGCTTTACCCAACGAACGCAGGCTGTGCTCGGAGTTCGAGACTTCACCCAAGGTCGCACGGCATTCAGCCAGTACTTTACGCATCTCACCGGAACGCAGACGCAGGGTAACGTAGACACCTTCACGGGCGATCAGCTGAGCCGAAGCACCAGCGGAACGAGCGATCTGCGCGCCTTTACCTGGCTTCAATTCGATGCCGTGTACGGTGCTACCAACTGGAATGTTGCGCAGTTGCAGAGCGTTGCCCGGCTTGATCGGCGCCAGAGCACCAGAGATCAGCTGGTCGCCAGCGCTCACGCCTTTAGGGGCAATGATGTAGCGACGCTCGCCATCTGCGTACAGCAGCAAAGCGATGTGAGCAGTACGGTTTGGATCGTATTCGATACGCTCGACGGTGGCAGCGATGCCATCCTTGTCGTTGCGACGGAAGTCGACCAGACGATAATGCTGCTTATGACCACCACCCACGTGACGTGTGGTGATGCGGCCATTGTTGTTACGACCACCAGACTTCGACTTCTTCTCGAGCAGCGGTGCGTGAGGAGCGCCTTTATGCAGCTCCTGATTGACCACCTTGACCACAAAACGGCGGCCAGGGGAAGTCGGTTTGCATTTAACGATTGCCATGATGCACCCCTTCCTTACTCAGCACTGCTGCTGAAATCGAGATCTTGGCCTGGCTGAAGGGAGATAACTGCCTTCTTCCAGTCATTACGCTTGCCCAGACCGCGAGCGGTGCGCTTGCTCTTACCCAGAACATTCAGGGTAGTCACGCGCTCAACTTTCACGCTGAACAGGCTTTCGACGGCCTTCTTGATTTCCAGCTTGGTTGCGTCGGTAGCAACCTTGAAAACGAACTGGCCTTTCTTGTCTGCCAGAACCGTAGCCTTCTCGGAAACGTGCGGGCCAAGCAGAACTTTAAATACGCGTTCCTGGTTCATCCCAGCAGCTCCTCGAATTTCTTCACGGCCGACACGGTGATCAACACCTTGTCGTATGCGATCAGACTAACTGGATCGGAACCTTGCACATCACGCACATCGACGTGCGGCAGGTTACGAGCAGCCAGGTACAGGTTCTGATCAACAGCGTCCGACACGATCAGAACGTCGGTCAGGCTCATGTTGTTCAGTTTGCCCAGCAGGTCTTTGGTTTTCGGTGTTTCAACAGCGAAATCCTGAACCACGACCAGACGATCAGTACGCACCAGCTCAGCAAGGATGGAACGCATTGCTGCGCGGTACATCTTCTTGTTCAGCTTTTGGGAGTGGTCCTGAGGACGAGCTGCAAAAGTGGTACCGCCGCCACGCCAGATTGGGCTACGGATAGTACCGGCACGAGCACGGCCAGTACCTTTCTGACGCCATGGGCGCTTGCCGCCACCGGAAACGTCGGAACGGGTCTTTTGCTGCTTGCTACCTTGACGGCCGCCAGCCATATAGGCCACGACTGCTTGGTGAACCAGCGTCTCGTTGAATTCGCCGCCAAATGTCAGTTCGGAAACTTCGATCGCTTGAGCGTCATTTACATTTAATTGCATGTCAGCTTCCCCTTAACCGCGAGCCTTGGCTGCTGGACGTACAACCACGTTGCCGCCAGTAGCGCCAGGAACAGCGCCCTTGACCAACAACAGATTGCGTTCAGCGTCCACGCGCACTACTTCCAGGGACTGTACGGTCACGCGCTCGGCGCCCATATGACCGGACATTTTCTTGCCCTTGAATACACGACCAGGAGTCTGGCACTGGCCGATAGAGCCTGGAACGCGGTGGGATACGGAGTTACCGTGGGTGTTATCTTGCCCGCGGAAGTTCCAACGCTTGATCGTACCCTGGAAGCCTTTACCCTTGGACTGACCGGTTACATCAACCAGTTGACCTGCGGCGAAGATTTCGGCCTTGATCAGATCGCCGGCTTGGTACTCGCCTTCTTCAAGGCGGAATTCCATTACGGTACGACCAGCGGCAACGTTCGCCTTGGCGAAGTGGCCAGCCTGAGCTGCTGTTACACGCGAAGCACGACGCTCGCCGACAGTGACTTGCACTGCACGATAGCCATCGGTCTCTTCAGTTTTGAACTGGGTGACGCGATTCGGCTCGATCTCAATGACCGTGACCGGAATGGAGACACCTTCTTCGGTGAAAATACGGGTCATACCGCATTTACGACCGACTACACCAATAGTCATGTTGTAAACCTCATGAGTGTACGGGGCTTTCACCCGCTATGGCCGCCCATTTCAGAGCGTTACACGACCAAGACCGAGTCTTAGCCGAGGCTGATCTGCACTTCCACACCGGCCGCAAGATCGAGCTTCATAAGTGCATCAACGGTTTTATCCGTTGGCTGGACGATGTCCAGAACGCGCTTATGAGTACGAATCTCGTACTGGTCACGCGCGTCTTTGTTGACGTGCGGGGAGACCAGAACGGTAAACCGCTCTTTACGGGTAGGCAGTGGAATAGGACCACGCACTTGAGCACCAGTACGTTTCGCGGTTTCCACGATTTCCTGGGTGGATTGGTCGATCAGGCGATGGTCAAAGGCCTTCAACCTGATACGGATTTGCTGATTTTGCATTGGATTTCAGACTCCGGCTGCTATTCCCACCGGGCGCAATACGCCCGTTAAAAGGAGGCGCAATTCTATAGACGCCCCCGGTAGGTGTCAACTCAATAAAAAAGCCCCCGCTAAGCGGGGGCTTTTTCAAATCATCAAGCTGACTCTACAAAAGTCTTACTCGATGACTTTGGCTACGACGCCAGCGCCGACGGTACGACCGCCTTCACGGATAGCGAAACGCAGACCATCTTCCATCGCGATCGGCTTGATCAGGGTGACAGTCATCTGAATGTTGTCACCTGGCATTACCATTTCAACGCCTTCTGGCAGCTCGCAGTTACCAGTCACGTCAGTTGTACGGAAGTAGAACTGTGGACGGTAGCCTTTGAAGAACGGAGTATGACGACCGCCTTCTTCCTTGCTCAGAACATAAACTTCTGCGGTGAACTTGGTGTGAGCCTTGACGGTGCCTGGCTTGACCAGAACCTGACCACGCTCTACGTCGTCACGCTTGGTGCCGCGCAGCAGCACGCCGCAGTTCTCGCCAGCACGACCTTCGTCCAGCAGCTTACGGAACATCTCAACGCCGGTGCAGGTAGTTTTCTGAGTGTCGCGCAGACCGACGATCTCAACTTCTTCCTGGATGCGAACGATGCCACGCTCAACACGACCAGTCACAACAGTACCGCGACCCGAGATCGAGAACACGTCTTCGATTGGCATCAGGAACGGCTTGTCGATGGCGCGCTCTGGCTCTGGAATGTAGCTGTCCAGGGTCTCAACCAGCTTCTTGACAGCAGAAGTACCCATTTCGTTGTCGTCTTGGCCGTTCAGAGCCATCAGAGCCGAACCGATAACGATTGGAGTGTCATCACCTGGGAAGTCGTAAGTGCTCAGCAGGTCGCGCACTTCCATCTCAACCAGTTCCAGCAGCTCAGCGTCGTCAACCATGTCAGCCTTGTTCAGGAAGACAACGATGTACGGAACGCCAACCTGACGGGACAGCAGGATGTGCTCACGGGTTTGTGGCATCGGACCATCAGCGGCCGAGCAAACCAGGATCGCGCCATCCATCTGGGCAGCACCGGTGATCATGTTTTTTACGTAGTCAGCGTGACCTGGGCAGTCAACGTGCGCGTAGTGACGCACGGCCGAATCGTATTCAACGTGAGCGGTGTTGATGGTGATACCACGAGCCTTCTCTTCCGGGGCGCTGTCGATCTTGTCGAACTCAACCTTGGCCGAGCCGAAAACTTCGGAGCAGACACGAGTCAGAGCAGCGGTCAGAGTGGTTTTACCGTGGTCGACGTGACCGATGGTGCCGACGTTGACGTGCGGTTTGTTACGTTCAAATTTTTCTTTAGCCACGACAATTAACTCCTAGCCTAAAGGGGCTGAATCAGCCTTGTTTTTTAACGAGAGCTTCGACGATGTTCGACGGAGCTTCGGAGTATTTGGAGAATTCCATAGAGTAGCTCGCGCGACCCTGGGACATGGAACGAACGTCGGTTGCATAACCGAACATCTCACCCAACGGAACCTCGGCACGGATAACCTTGCCGGAAACCGTATCTTCCATACCCTGGATCAGACCGCGACGACGGTTCAGGTCACCCATCACGTCGCCCATGTAATCCTCAGGTGTTACGACTTCAACCTTCATGATCGGCTCAAGCACAACACCGCCACCCTTGGTAGCCAGTTGCTTGGTCGCCATGGAGGCCGCCACCTTGAACGCCATCTCGTTGGAGTCGACGTCGTGGTAAGAACCATCGAACACGGTAGCCTTCAGGCCGATCAGCGGATAGCCGGCGACAACGCCGTTCTTCATCTGCTCTTCGATACCCTTCTGGATAGCCGGGATGTATTCCTTCGGAACCACACCACCCACTACTTCGTTCAGGAACTGCAGACCTTCCTGACCTTCGTCAGCAGGTGCAAAACGGATCCAGCAGTGACCGAACTGGCCACGACCGCCGGACTGACGAACGAACTTGCCTTCGATCTCGCAGGACTTCGTGATCTTCTCACGATAGGAAACCTGCGGTTTACCGATGTTGGCTTCGACGTTGAACTCACGACGCATCCGGTCAACCAGGATGTCCAGGTGCAATTCGCCCATGCCGGAGATGATCGTCTGACCAGTCTCTTCATCGGTTTTGACGCGGAAAGACGGGTCTTCCTGAGCCAGCTTGCCCAGAGCGATGCCCATTTTTTCCTGGTCATCCTTGGTTTTTGGTTCAACGGCAACCGAGATAACCGGCTCCGGGAAGTCCATGCGAACCAGGATGATTGGCTTGTCAGCGGAGCACAGGGTGTCACCAGTGGTGACGTCCTTCATGCCGATCAGAGCCGCGATGTCACCAGCGCGTACTTCCTTGATCTCTTCGCGGGTGTTGGCGTGCATCTGCACCATACGACCCACACGCTCTTTTTTACCCTTGACCGAGTTGATAACGCCGTCACCGGAGTTCAACACGCCCGAGTAGACACGAGCAAAGGTAAGGGTACCCACGAACGGGTCGGTAGCGATCTTGAACGCCAGAGCCGAGAACGGCTCAGCGTCGTCTGCGTGACGCTCCATTTCGACAGTTTCGTCATCAGGGTCGGTACCCTTGATGGCCGGAATGTCGACCGGTGCAGGCAGATAGTCGATAACGGCGTCGAGAACCAGGGGAACACCCTTGTTCTTGAAGGAAGAACCGCAAACAGCCAGAACGATTTCACCAGCGATAGTACGCTGACGCAGAGCACCCTTGATCTCTTCGATCGTGAGTTCTTCGCCTTCCAGGTACTTGTTCATCAGCTCTTCGTTGGCCTCGGCAGCTGCCTCGACCATATTGCTGCGCCACTCTTCAGCCAGCTCTTGCAGCTCAGCCGGGATCGGACCACGAACAGCAGCCATACCCTTGTCGTTATCGTTCCAGCGAACAGCTTCCATGGTCATCAGATCGATCTGACCTTCGAAGTTGTCTTCGGCACCGATAGCCAACTGGATAGGCACCGGAGTGTGACCCAGACGCTGTTTGATCTGACCAACGACGCGCAGGAAGTTGGCACCGGCACGGTCCATCTTGTTCACGTAGACAAGACGAGGAACGCCGTACTTGTTGGCCTGACGCCATACGGTTTCCGACTGAGGCTCAACACCCGAAGTACCACAGAACACAACGACAGCACCGTCGAGCACACGCAGCGAACGCTCTACTTCAATGGTGAAGTCCACGTGGCCGGGGGTGTCGATGATGTTGAAGCGATGCTTAGGGAATTGCTTGTTGGAGCCTTCCCAGAAAGCAGTGGTAGCCGCGGAAGTAATGGTAATACCCCGCTCCTGCTCTTGTACCATCCAGTCCATGGTCGCGGCGCCATCATGCACCTCGCCCATTTTGTGGTTTACGCCCGTGTAGAACAGGACGCGCTCAGTGGTAGTGGTTTTACCCGCATCCACGTGAGCAACGATACCAATGTTACGGTAGCGTTTGATATCAGTTGTACGAGCCATAAAGCCCTCGCGAAATTAGTGACGCCAGAATTAGAAGCGGTAGTGCGAGAAAGCCTTGTTGGCTTCAGCCATACGGTGCACGTCTTCACGCTTCTTAACTGCAGCACCTTTACCTTCAGCAGCGTCCAACAGTTCGCCAGCCAAACGCAGAGCCATGGACTTCTCGCCGCGCTTGCGGGCGAAGTCTACCAACCAGCGCATTGCCAGGGCGTTACGACGGGACGGACGAACTTCGACCGGAACCTGGTAAGTAGCACCGCCTACACGGCGCGACTTCACTTCGACCAGCGGAGCGATGGCGTCGAGAGCTTTTTCGAAGATTTCCAGGGGATCGCTGTTCTTGCGTTCCTTAACTTTGTCCAGTGCGCCATAAACAATACGCTCGGCAACGGCTTTCTTGCCGCTTTCCATTACGTGGTTCATGAACTTGGCGAGAATCTGGCTTCCGTATTTCGGATCGTCCAGAATCTCACGTTTGGCTGCTACGCGACGTCTTGGCATTGATAAGCCCTCAAACGGTCTTCAGGTTAGCCCGGGACAGCAGGTGCGTGCCCGACCTTACTCTTATCGACTCAATAAAAAAGAAAACTGCAAAACGACCGATTACTTCGGACGCTTGGTACCGTACTTCGAACGACCCTGGTTACGACCTTTAACGCCGGAGGTATCCAAGGAGCCGCGAACGGTGTGATAACGAACACCTGGCAAGTCTTTTACACGACCGCCACGGATCAGGACCACGCTGTGCTCCTGCAGGTTGTGGCCTTCACCGCCGATGTACGAGGAAACCTCGAAACCGTTGGTCAGACGCACACGGCATACTTTACGCAGTGCCGAGTTAGGTTTTTTCGGCGTAGTGGTATACACACGAGTGCATACGCCACGACGTTGCGGGCAGTTCTGCAGCGCAGGCACGTCGGATTTCTCGACGATACGCTTGCGCGGCTGACGTACCAGCTGGTTGATAGTTGCCATCTACTAGCTCCACTGTTGTCTTGCGACGCTATTGTCTTACAAGAAAAGCAAAAATGGCAGGAACGAATTCCCGCCAAATTTAGGGGATCAAGAGTCTAAAGAGGATCTTGGCCCCAGTCAAGGCGAGGCCCCGACCTCCCCGCCCGACGAATCTCGACAATTTGTCTCGATCCGCCGAACGGAGTGATCAGGGCCAGGCGCTCAATTACCGCAGAACTCAGTTACCACTCGAGTTCAGCGCTTCGGTCAGTGCAGCTTCCACTTCACTGGCGCTTACGCGCAGAGGCTTGTCTGCATCGCGGCGACGCTTACGCTCGCTGTGATAGGCCAAACCTGTACCTGCCGGGATCAGACGACCCACGACCACGTTTTCTTTCAGGCCACGCAGATAATCGCGCTTGCCGGTTACCGCTGCTTCGGTCAGTACACGGGTGGTTTCCTGGAAGGAAGCCGCCGAGATGAACGATTCGGTGGACAGCGACGCCTTGGTAATACCCAGCAATACGCGAGTGAACTTGGCAACGAACTTGTCTTCGGCTGCCAGACGCTCGTTCTCCACCAGCACGTGAGTCAGTTCCATCTGGTCGCCCTTGATGAAGCTGGAATCGCCGGACTCGGTGATCTCAACTTTACGCAGCATCTGACGCAGGATGGTCTCGATGTGCTTGTCGTTGATCTTCACGCCTTGCAGACGGTAAACGTCCTGGATTTCGTTCACGATGTACTTGGCCAGCGCACTCACACCCAGCAGACGCAGGATGTCGTGAGGATCGCTCGGGCCGTCGGAGATAACTTCGCCGCGGTTGACCTGTTCGCCTTCGAAGACGTTCAGGTGGCGCCACTTCGGAATCAGCTCTTCGTACGGATCGCTACCATCATTCGGCGTAATGACCAGACGGCGCTTGCCCTTGGTCTCTTTACCGAACGCGATGGTGCCGCTGACTTCAGCCAGGATCGAGGCTTCTTTCGGACGACGGGCTTCGAACAAGTCGGCAACACGTGGCAGACCACCGGTGATGTCACGGGTTTTCGAAGTTTCCTGCGGGATACGGGCGATAACATCACCGATTGCGATCTGCGCACCGTCCGCAACACCGACCAGGGCGTTGGCTGGCAGGAAGTACTGAGCGATTACGTCAGTGCCTGGCAGCAACAGGTCCTTGCCATTGTCGTCGACCATCTTCACTGCAGGACGGATGTCCTTGCCTGCAGCCGGACGGTCTTTGACGTCGAGCACTTCGATGTTGGTCATACCGGTCAATTCGTCGGTCTGACGCTTGATCGTGATGCCCTCTTCCATGCCCACGTAGGTCACGGTACCTTTCATCTCGGTGACGATCGGGTGAGTGTGCGGGTCCCACTTGGCAACGATGGCGCCAGCGTCGACCTTGTCGCCTTCCTTGACCGAAATCACGGCACCGTATGGCAGCTTGTAGCGCTCACGCTCACGACCGAAGTCGTCTGCAATCGCCAGCTCACCGGAACGGGATACCGCAACCAGGTGACCGTCCACTCGCTCTACGTGCTTCAGGTTATGTAGACGGACGGTACCGCCATTTTTCACCTGAACGCTGTCAGCTGCGGAGGTCCGGCTTGCAGCACCACCGATGTGGAACGTACGCATCGTCAACTGGGTACCCGGTTCACCGATGGACTGGGCAGCGATAACGCCGACCGCTTCACCGATGTTCACCTGGTGACCACGAGCCAGATCGCGACCGTAGCACTTGGCGCAGATGCCGTAGCGAGTTTCGCAGCTGATCGGCGAACGTACGATCACTTCGTCGATGCTGTTGAGCTCGATGAACTCGACCCACTTCTCATCGACCAGGGTGCCAGCAGGAACGATTACATCCTCGGTGCCCGGCTTGAAGACGTCACGGGCGATGACACGACCCAATACGCGCTCACCCAACGGCTCTACAACGTCACCGCCTTCGATGTGCGGCGTCATGACCAGGCCATGCTCGGTGCCGCAATCGATCTCGGTCACCACCAGGTCCTGCGCCACGTCCACCAGACGACGGGTCAGGTAACCGGAGTTCGCCGTTTTCAACGCGGTATCCGCAAGACCTTTACGAGCACCGTGAGTGGAAATGAAGTACTGGAGTACGCTCAGGCCTTCACGGAAGTTCGCGGTAATCGGAGTCTCGATGATGGAGCCGTCCGGCTTGGCCATCAGGCCACGCATACCGGCGAGCTGACGGATCTGCGCAGCAGAACCCCGCGCACCCGAGTCAGCCATCATGTACATCGAGTTGAAGGATTCTTGCTCGACTTCGTCGCCATGACGGTCGATGACCTTCTCTTTCGAGAGGTTGGCCATCATCGCCTTGGAGACTTCATCGTTCGCCTTCGACCAGAGGTCGATCACTTTGTTGTACTTCTCGCCCTGGGTTACCAGGCCGGAGGCGTACTGGCTCTCGATCTCTTTAACTTCTTCGGTAGCGGTACCGATGATGCGGGCTTTTTCATCCGGGATAACGAAGTCGTTAACACCGATGGAAACGCCGGAGATGGTCGAATAAGCAAAACCGGTGTACATCAGCTGGTCAGCGAAGATCACGGTTTCTTTCAGACCCACCACGCGGTAGCACTGGTTGATCAGCTTGGAGATCGCCTTCTTCTTCATCGGCAGGTTGACGACGTCGAACGACAGGCCCTTCGGCACAACCTGGAACAACAGCGCACGACCGACAGTGGTGTCGACGATACGAGTGTTGGTCACGCTGTTGCCATCGCGATCGTTAACGGTTTCGTTGATCCGTACCTTGACCTTGGCGTGCAGTGCGGCTTCGCCGGCACGGAACACACGGTCAACTTCCTGCAGGTCCGCGAATACACGACCTTCGCCTTTGGCGTTGATCGCTTCACGAGTCATGTAGTACAGACCCAATACAACGTCCTGCGACGGAACGATGATTGGTTCACCGTTCGCTGGCGACAGAATGTTGTTGGTGGACATCATCAACGCACGCGCTTCCAGCTGGGCTTCCAGCGTCAGCGGTACGTGCACGGCCATTTGGTCGCCGTCGAAGTCGGCGTTGTACGCAGCACAGACCAGCGGGTGCAGCTGGATAGCCTTACCTTCGATCAGTACCGGTTCAAACGCCTGGATACCCAGACGGTGAAGGGTCGGTGCACGGTTGAGCAGTACGGGGTGTTCGCGGATCACTTCAGCGAGAACGTCCCAGACCTCTGGCAGCTCGCGCTCGACCATTTTCTTGGCTGCTTTAATGGTGGTAGCAAGACCACGCATTTCCAGCTTGCCGAAAATGAACGGCTTGAACAGTTCCAGAGCCATTTTTTTAGGCAGACCGCACTGGTGCAGACGCAGGGTCGGGCCTACGGTAATTACCGAACGACCGGAATAGTCAACACGCTTACCGAGCAGGTTCTGACGGAAACGACCCTGTTTACCCTTGATCATGTCGGCCAGGGATTTCAGAGGACGCTTGTTGGAACCGGTGATGGCGCGGCCACGGCGACCGTTGTCGAGCAACGCGTCAACGGCCTCCTGCAACATACGCTTTTCGTTGCGCACGATGATGTCCGGAGCGGACAGATCGAGCAGGCGCTTCAAGCGGTTGTTACGGTTGATCACTCGACGATACAGATCGTTGAGGTCGGACGTCGCGAAGCGACCGCCATCGAGCGGAACCAGTGGACGCAGGTCTGGCGGCAGAACCGGCAGAACGGTCAACACCATCCACTCAGGCAGGTTGCCGGAGCCTTGGAAGGCTTCCATCAACTTCAGACGCTTGGACAGCTTCTTGATCTTGGTTTCGGAGTTGGTCTGCGGGATTTCTTCGCGCAGACGGCCGATCTCGTGCTCCAGGTCGATCGCGTGCAGCAGTTCGCGGACGGCTTCGGCACCCATGCGGGCATCGAAATCGTCGCCAAACTCTTCCAGCGCTTCGAAGTACTGCTCGTCGTTGAGCAGTTGACCTTTTTCAAGGGTAGTCATGCCCGGGTCGATAACGACATAGCTCTCGAAGTAGAGAACACGTTCGATATCACGCAGGGTCATGTCCATCAGCAAGCCGATACGGGACGGCAGCGATTTCAGGAACCAGATGTGAGCAACCGGCGAGGCCAGTTCGATGTGCGCCATGCGCTCACGACGGACTTTTGCCAGCGCGACTTCAACGCCGCACTTCTCGCAGATCACACCACGATGCTTCAAGCGCTTGTACTTACCGCACAGGCACTCGTAATCCTTTACCGGGCCAAAGATCTTGGCGCAGAACAGACCGTCACGCTCGGGTTTGAACGTACGGTAGTTGATGGTTTCCGGCTTTTTAACTTCACCGAACGACCACGAACGGATCATCTCAGGCGAGGCCAGTCCAATACGGATGGCGTCGAACTCTTCGACTTGACCCTGGTTTTTCAGCAAATTCAGTAGGTCTTTCAAGGCCTTTCCTCCTGGCGGAGCAGAGAGCGGGCACTACAGCCCCGCTCTCGATTCGCGTCACGTGTTATTCGGTTTCCAGATCGATATCGATGCCGAGGGAACGAATTTCCTTGATCAACACGTTGAAGGACTCGGGCATGCCCGGCTCCATACGGTGATCGCCGTCCACGATGTTTTTGTACATCTTGGTCCGGCCGTTCACATCGTCCGACTTCACTGTGAGCATTTCTTGCAGAGTGTATGCAGCACCGTAAGCTTCCAGTGCCCAGACCTCCATCTCCCCGAAACGCTGACCACCGAACTGCGCCTTACCACCCAGCGGCTGCTGGGTAACCAGGCTGTAAGAACCGGTAGAACGAGCGTGCATTTTGTCGTCTACCAAGTGGTTCAGCTTCAGCATGTACATGTAGCCAACGGTAACCGGGCGCTCGAACTTGTTGCCGGTACGGCCATCGAACAGTTGCATCTGGCCGCTTTCCGGCAGGTCTGCCAGTTTCAGCATGGCCTTGATTTCAACTTCCTTGGCACCGTCGAACACCGGAGTGGCCATTGGAACGCCGCCCTTGAGGTTCTTCGCCAGATCCAGGATCTCCTGGTCGGAGAAGCTGTCGAGGTCTTCGTTACGACCACCGATTTCGTTGTAGATCTCATGCAGGAACTTGCGCAGGTCGGCGACCTTGCGCTGCTCTTCGAGCATGCGGTTGATCTTCTCGCCCAAGCCCTTGGCCGCGAGGCCCAGGTGGGTTTCAAGGATCTGACCGACGTTCATACGCGAAGGTACGCCGAGCGGGTTGAGGACGACATCGACCGGGGTGCCGTTGGCATCGTGCGGCATGTCTTCAACCGGCATGATCACGGAGACCACACCCTTGTTACCGTGACGACCGGCCATCTTGTCGCCCGGCTGGATGCGACGACGGATTGCCAGGTAGACCTTGACGATCTTCAGCACGCCCGGAGCCAGGTCATCGCCTTGCTGCAGCTTGCGCTTCTTATCTTCGAACTTGTCATCCAGCAGACGGCGACGGTCAACGATATAGGCCTGAGCCTTCTCGAGCTGCTCGTTCAGAGCGTCTTCAGCCATACGCAGTTTGAACCACTGGCCGTGCTCAAGACCGTCGAGCACTTCGTCGGTGATTTCCTGACCTTTCTTCAGGCCCGCGCCGCCTTCGACCTTATGGCCAACCAACGCAGCGCGCAGACGCTCGAAAGTGGCACCTTCAACGATACGGAACTCTTCGTTCAGGTCTTTGCGAATCTCGTCCAGCTGGCTTTTCTCGATGGACAGAGCACGAGCATCACGCTCAACGCCGTCGCGAGTGAAGACCTGTACGTCAATGACGGTACCCTTGGTGCCGGTAGGCACGCGCAGAGAGGTGTCCTTAACGTCGCTGGCTTTTTCACCGAAGATGGCACGCAGCAGTTTTTCTTCCGGAGTCAGCTGGGTTTCGCCTTTCGGAGTGACCTTACCGACCAGGATGTCGCCAGCGCCTACTTCAGCACCTACATAAACAATACCGGCTTCGTCCAGCTTGTTCAGAGCGGCTTCACCCACGTTCGGGATGTCCGCGGTGATTTCCTCTGGACCCAGCTTGGTGTCACGCGCCACACAGGTCAGTTCCTGAATGTGGATCGTGGTAAAGCGATCTTCCTGCACTACACGCTCGGACAGGCAGATGGAGTCTTCGAAGTTGAAGCCGTTCCATGCCATGAACGCGATGCGCATGTTCTGACCCAGTGCCAGCTCACCCATGTCGGTGGACGGGCCGTCGGCCATGATGTCGCTGCGCTGTACCCGATCACCCTTGCTCACCAGCGGACGCTGGTTGATGCAGGTGTTCTGGTTGGAGCGGGTGTACTTGGTCAGGTTGTAGATGTCGACACCGGCTTCGCCTGGCTCAACTTCGTCATCGGCCACGCGAACCACGATACGGCTGGCATCGACGGAGTCGATCACGCCACCACGACGAGCCACGACGCAAACGCCGGAGTCGCGAGCAACGTTACGCTCCATGCCAGTACCTACCAGCGGCTTGTCGGCACGCAAGGTCGGTACAGCCTGACGCTGCATGTTCGAACCCATCAACGCACGGTTGGCGTCGTCGTGCTCGAGGAACGGGATCAGCGAGGCCGCGACCGATACTACCTGCTTGGGCGAAACGTCCATCAGGGTGACGTCTTCCGGCGCCTTTACCGTGAACTCGTTCAGGTGACGAACAGCTACCAGCTCGTCGATCAACTGACCTTTTTCGTTCATGGTCGCCGAAGCCTGGGCGATCACGTGATCGGCCTCTTCAATGGCGGACAGGAACACGATCTCGTCGGTGACCAGCCCTTCCTTCACTACGCGATACGGGCTTTCCAGGAAGCCGTACTGGTTGGTGCGGGCATAGGCAGCCAGGGAGTTGATCAGGCCGATGTTCGGACCTTCCGGCGTTTCGATAGGGCATACGCGACCGTAGTGGGTCGGGTGTACGTCACGAACTTCGAAGCCTGCGCGCTCACGCGTCAGACCACCTGGGCCGAGTGCAGAGACACGACGCTTGTGGGTGATCTCGGACAGCGGGTTGTTCTGGTCCATGAACTGGGAGAGCTGGCTCGAACCGAAGAACTCTTTCACCGCAGCCGCTACCGGCTTGGCGTTGATCAGATCCTGCGGCATCAGGCCTTCGCTTTCAGCCATCGACAGACGTTCCTTGACCGCGCGCTCTACACGCACCAGGCCAACGCGGAACTGGTTCTCGGCCATTTCGCCTACGCAGCGAACACGACGGTTACCCAAGTGGTCGATGTCATCGACGATGCCCTTGCCGTTACGGATGTCGACCAGGGTCTTGAGCACCGCAACGATGTCGTCCTTGTTCAGTACGCCCGAACCTTCGATTTCGGTGCGACCGATACGACGGTTGAACTTCATCCGGCCGACCGCAGACAGGTCATAGCGCTCAGGACTGAAGAACAGGTTGTTGAACAGGGTTTCGGCGGCATCCTTGGTTGGCGGCTCGCCAGGACGCATCATGCGATAGATTTCGACCAGCGCTTCCAGCTGGTTGCCGGTGGAGTCGATCTTCAACGTATCGGAAATGAACGGACCACAGTCGATATCGTTGGTATACAGCGTTTCGATACGAACGACCTGAGCCTTGACGATCTTCGCCAGGATTTCAGTGTTCAGCTCGGTGTTGCACTCTGCCAGGATCTCGCCAGTGGCCGGGTGAACGATGGCCTTGGCCGTAGTGCGACCGAGGACGTAGTCCATGGGCACTTGCAGCTCTTTGATTCCGGCCTTTTCCAGCTGGTTGATATGACGAGCGGTGATAC
The DNA here is from genome assembly GCF_021271205.1 of Pseudomonas uvaldensis. Classification (GTDB taxonomy): domain Bacteria; phylum Pseudomonadota; class Gammaproteobacteria; order Pseudomonadales; family Pseudomonadaceae; genus Aquipseudomonas; species Aquipseudomonas uvaldensis. Next base: position 8,452 of record NZ_JAIWKS010000015.1, on the reverse strand, counting down.
GACGACCCTGCTCGACAATGACCTTGCCTTTGTCATCCTGGATATCGAGAACGGCGATTTCACCGCGCAGGCGCTGAGGCACCAGTTCCAGGCTGAGGTTTTCACCTTGCACATGGAAGACGTTGGTGGTGTAGAACGCGTCGAGCACTTCCTCGGTGGTATAGCCGAGCGCGCGCAGCAATACCGATGCAGGCAGCTTGCGACGACGGTCGATACGCACGAACACGCAATCTTTCGGGTCGAACTCGAAGTCCAGCCAGGAGCCGCGGTAAGGAATGATGCGTGCGGAGTAAAGCAGCTTGCCGGAGCTGTGCGTCTTGCCGCGGTCGTGGTCGAAGAACACGCCTGGAGAACGGTGCAGCTGGGAAACGATTACACGCTCGGTACCGTTGATTACGAAGGTACCGTTTTCAGTCATCAGGGGAATTTCACCCATGTAGACTTCTTGCTCTTTGATGTCCTTGATCGCTTTGTTCGACGATTCTTTGTCGAAAATGATCAGGCGCACTTTTACCCGCAAAGGTACGGCGTAAGTCACACCGCGCAATACGCATTCTTTGACATCAAATGCCGGTTCGCCCAGACGATAACCGACGTACTCCAGCGCAGCATTGCCGGAGTAGCTGATGATCGGGAAAACGGATTTGAAGGCCGCATGCAGGCCCACGTCGCGGAACTGATCTTTAGTCGCTCCCGCTTGCAAGAATTCACGATACGAATCCAGCTGGATGGCCAGGAGGTACGGCACATCCATGACGTCCGGCAACTTGCTAAAGTCCTTGCGGATACGTTTTTTCTCAGTATATGAGTAAGCCATCAGCGTTCCCCAGCTTGGTCACCTGCTTGTTTGGCCCTTCCCGACGGGAGCGGCCAGAAAATCGTGCAAACCCCATGGTTTGCGCCACCACCTCGGGTGGTTACAGCTCGCTACCAGCACCGACCCAGTCGGCTGCCAATAACGGAAAAAGGCCGGTGGCAAAAGCCACCAGCCATCAGCCTTTCGCTCGACGCTCGGGCTGGAGACGCAAGGTCGAAATTACTTGATTTCGACGGTAGCGCCTGCTTCTTCCAGCTTCTTCTTCGCGTCTTCAGCAGCTTCTTTCGAAACGCCTTCAGCGATAACCTGAGGAGCGGAATCAACCTTCTCCTTGGCTTCTTTCAGACCCAGACCGGTCAGTTCACGAACAGCCTTGATCACGTTGACTTTCTTGTCGCCAGCGGCAGCCAGAACAACGTTGAACTCGGTTTGCTCTTCAACGACAGCAGCTGGACCAGCAGCAGCAACGGTAGCAGCGGCGGCGGTAACGCCGAACTTCTCTTCCATTGCCTTGATCAGCTCAACGATTTCCATTACGGATTTTTCGCCGATTGCTTCGATGATTTGTTCGTTAGTCAGAGACATGACTCAATTCCTGAATTGGGGGATAGCCGGCACGGCCATCGAAATAAACAAAAATACGCGGGAAAGGAAACGCTCAGCCTCAGGCTGCAGCAGCTTCTTTCTGGTCGCGAATTGCCGCCAGAGTACGAGCCAATTTGCTGGTAGCGCCTTGAATCACGCTCATCAGCTGAGAAATTGCTTCGTCACGGGTCGGCAGAGTTGCCAGTACGTCGATTTGGTTAGCTGCGAGGAACTTGCCCTCGAACGCAGCTGCCTTGATCTCGAACTTGTCCTGACCCTTTGCGAACTCTTTGAAGATACGGGCAGCAGCGCCCGGATGTTCTTTCGAGAATGCAATCAGGGTCGGGCCGACGAACGCGTCGTTGAGCACGTCATATTGAGTGCCTTCAACAGCGCGCTTGAGCAGGGTGTTACGTACGACACGTACATAAACGCCAGCTTCGCGGGCCTCTTTACGGAGTCCGGTCATAGCGCCTACTGTCACGCCACGGGCATCAGCCACGACAGCGGACAGAGCGACTTTGGCAGCCTCGTTGACTTCAGCGACGATGGCCTTCTTGTCTTCGAGTTTAATTGCCACGGGTTTAACTCCTGCTTGTTACCGTTTCATTCGGTCGGAACCGAATGTCGTTTTGGTGTCTGATTCGGTAAGGAACCGGGAGCACCATCTGCGTAGGCTTGTGGTTTAAGACTTGCGTCGCCTACGGTCTTGGATAGCCCCCGCCAGGCAGGGACCCCAATTTTTCAATTGGCGCAATCGCTTGCGCCAATTTGAGTCTTACGCGTCGAGCGAGCTTTGGTCGATAACCAGACCTGGGCCCATGGTGGTGCTCAGGGTAACGCGCTTGACATAGATACCTTTCGAAGAAGCTGGCTTGATGCGCTTCAGATCAGCGATCAGGGCTTCAACGTTCTCCTTCAGCTTGACGGCATCGAAGCCGATCTTGCCAACGGAGGTGTGGATGATGCCGTTTTTGTCGGTGCGATAACGAACCTGACCAGCCTTGGCGTTCTTGACCGCGGTAGCTACGTCTGGCGTTACGGTGCCGACTTTAGGGTTAGGCATCAGGCCACGTGGACCGAGGATCTGACCCAACTGACCTACAACACGCATGGCATCCGGGGATGCGATAACGACGTCATAGTTCAGCTCGCCGCCTTTCATTTCGGCAGCCAGATCGTCCATGCCTACGCGATCAGCACCAGCAGCCAGAGCAGCTTCAGCTGCTGGGCCCTGGGTGAAGACTGCAACGCGAACGGTCTTGCCAGTGCCGTGTGGCAGCACGGTAGCGCTACGAACGACCTGGTCGGATTTACGTGGATCAACACCCAGGTTTACAGCAACGTCGAACGACTCGCTGAACTTGACAGTCGACAGCTCGGCCAGCAGGGCAGCGGCATCTACAAAGTTGTAGGCCTTGCCTGCTTCGATTTTGCTGGCGATAGCCTTTTGACGCTTGGTCAGCTTAGCCATTACACACCCTCCACGTTAAGGCCCATGCTACGAGCAGAACCGGCGATAGTACGCACGGCTGCATCCATATCAGCTGCAGTCAGATCCGCGTTTTTGGTTTTCGCGATTTCTTCCAGCTGAGCACGGGTAACGGTGCCAACCTTAACAGTGTTTGGACGAGCGGAACCGCTGGTCAAACCTGCAGCCTTCTTCAGCAGAACCGAAGCAGGGGTGCTTTTTGTTTCGAAAGTGAAGCTACGGTCGCTATAGACAGTGATGATCACTGGAGTCGGCAGACCTGGCTCAAGACCCTGGGTACGGGCGTTGAAAGCCTTGCAGAATTCCATGATGTTCACGCCGTGCTGACCCAGAGCAGGACCAACGGGTGGGCTTGGGTTAGCCTGAGCGGCCTTCACTTGCAGCTTGATGTAAGCGGTAATCTTCTTGGCCATGAGGCACTCCAATTACGGGTTCGAACGCCTCGAAAGGCTCCCCGGTTACTTGCGCGTTTATCCCAGTGACGACAAAACCCCACAGCCTTGGGCTGCGGGGTTGGGATGCCTGCTCAATCAGACCTTTTCGACCTGACTGAACTCCAACTCTACCGGAGTAGAGCGACCGAAAATGAGCACTGCCACCTGGATCCGGCTCTTTTCGTAGTTAACTTCTTCAACCGTGCCATTGAAGTCAGCGAATGGACCATCAGTGACACGTACAACTTCACCTGGCTCAAACAGCGTTTTCGGCTTCGGCTTGTCGCTACCATCAGCGACGCGACGCAGAATCGCTTCTGCCTCTTTGTCTGTAATCGGCGCGGGCTTATCGGCAGTACCACCAATGAAGCCCATGACCCGAGGGGTATCCTTGACCAAGTGCCAAGTCCCTTCGTTCATATCCATCTGCACCAGCACGTAACCTGGGAAGAACTTACGTTCACTTTTGCGTTTCTGGCCGTTACGCATCTCAACCACTTCTTCAGTGGGGACCAGAATCTCGCCAAAGCCATCTTCCATGCCAGCCAGCTTTACGCGCTCTATCAGCGAGCGCATGACATGCTTCTCGTAACCCGAGTAAGCATGCACAACGTACCAACGCTTAGCCACGGGACACCCTTAGCCAACAATCAAGGAAACAAGCCAGCCGAGCAGGGAGTCGAGCCCCCACAACAGCAACGCCATTACCAGAACAACAGCCACGACGATCAACGTGGTTTGCGTGGTTTCTTGGCGAGTTGGCCATACGACTTTACGAATCTCGGTGCGAGCTTCCTTAGCGAGTACAAAGAAAGACTTGCCCTTAGCCGTTTGCAGACCTACAAAGGCAGCAACAGCAGCGATAGCAAGCAATGCAAGTACACGGTACAGGATCGGCGAAGCAGAAAAATACTGATTGCCAACAACGCCAACAGCCACCAAAGCGACTACCACTAGCCACTTGAGCAGATCGAAGCGAGAGCCTTGAGCTTCAGCTTTAGGAGTCATCTATGAAGATCCTGTGAAAAGAAAGCCAGACACACGAGTGAATCTGGCAGGTCAGGAGGGAATCGAACCCCCAACCTACGGTTTTGGAGACCGTCGCTCTGCCAATTGAGCTACTGACCTAAAACAAAATCAGGCCGACCATTATGCCGGCCCGAAAAAGACATTACAACTGTTTACTCGATGACTTTGGCTACGACGCCGGCGCCGACGGTACGACCGCCTTCACGGATAGCGAAACGCAGACCATCTTCCATCGCGATCGGCTTGATCAGGGTGACAGTCATCTGAATGTTGTCACCTGGCATTACCATTTCAACGCCTTCTGGCAGCTCGCAGTTACCAGTCACGTCAGTTGTACGGAAGTAGAACTGTGGACGGTAGCCTTTGAAGAACGGAGTATGACGACCGCCTTCTTCCTTGCTCAGAACATAAACTTCTGCGGTGAACTTGGTGTGAGCCTTGACGGTGCCTGGCTTGACCAGAACCTGACCACGCTCTACGTCGTCACGCTTGGTGCCGCGCAGCAGCACGCCGCAGTTCTCGCCAGCACGACCTTCGTCCAGCAGCTTACGGAACATCTCAACGCCGGTGCAGGTAGTTTTCTGAGTGTCGCGCAGACCGACGATCTCAACTTCTTCCTGGATGCGAACGATGCCACGCTCAACACGACCAGTCACAACAGTACCGCGACCCGAGATCGAGAACACGTCTTCGATTGGCATCAGGAACGGCTTGTCGATGGCGCGCTCTGGTTCTGGAATGTAGCTGTCCAGGGTCTCAACCAGCTTCTTGACAGCAGAAGTACCCATTTCGTTGTCGTCTTGGCCGTTCAGAGCCATCAGAGCCGAACCGATGACGATTGGAGTGTCATCACCTGGGAAGTCGTAAGTGCTCAGCAGGTCGCGCACTTCCATCTCAACCAGTTCCAGCAGCTCAGCGTCGTCAACCATGTCAGCCTTGTTCAGGAAGACAACGATGTACGGAACGCCAACCTGACGGGACAGCAGGATGTGCTCACGGGTTTGTGGCATCGGACCATCAGCGGCCGAGCAAACCAGGATCGCGCCGTCCATCTGGGCAGCACCGGTGATCATGTTTTTTACGTAGTCAGCGTGACCTGGGCAGTCAACGTGCGCGTAGTGACGCACGGCCGAATCGTATTCAACGTGAGCGGTGTTGATGGTGATACCACGAGCCTTCTCTTCCGGGGCGCTGTCGATCTTGTCGAACTCAACCTTGGCCGAGCCGAAAACTTCGGAGCAGACACGAGTCAGAGCAGCGGTCAGAGTGGTTTTACCGTGGTCGACGTGACCGATGGTACCAACGTTGACGTGCGGCTTATTACGTTCGAACTTTTCCTTAGCCATCGAAATCACCCCTAGGAGAAGAAATTAGCAAGTCACACTAACCATTAAAACAAAGGCAGATATTTTCATATCTGCCTTGTTAGATGGAGCTCTTGAGCGGATTTGAACCGCTGACCTCACCCTTACCAAGGGTGTGCTCTACCAACTGAGCTACAAGAGCAAAACACTTTGCACAACCTGCAAACTTGGAGCGGGTAGCGGGAATCGAACCCGCATCATCAGCTTGGAAGGCTGAGGTTCTACCACTAAACTATACCCGCGGAGCTTGCAGCTCACGCTAAAACTGGTGGAGGGGGAAGGATTCGAACCTTCGAAGTCGTAGACGTCAGATTTACAGTCTGATCCCTTTGGCCGCTCGGGAACCCCTCCTAAGCGAGCCGGCATTCTACATCATGCCAGCCTTCTGTCAACCATTTTCTCATTAAAAACCTGAGGTTAGCTGCGTTGACCTTGATTCACACCGCTAACCTTTAAAGGTCTTCGCTGCGAAGCGGGCGCCATTCTATGCAAACTACCCTGAGGGCGCAACCCCCTCACAGGGCATTATTTTGTGTTTTAACTCATTGAATTCTCTGGAAAGGTTTTGAAGCAATGCCTCATTCAATTTCGCGGCATGCTCCGAGGGAACTTGAACCCAGAACCCTCCTCCGGCCTCAGGCGAACTCAAAGGCGCAGCACGCGCAATGATTCCTGACGCCGCGAGCCGTTGCTCCAGCTGCCTGGCTATCTCCAGGCGACTGAAACCACCCAGATAAGCACAGGTCTTTGGTAATTCCCCGGGCTTGCTCGCATCACGCCTGACCAGCGCATCAGCCGTTTCACTCAAAAGATGAATGTCTTGCTGCGAGCCACGATACAGATTCAACGGAGTCACATCCTTTGCTCGAAGCGGAGCCTCCTGCTGGTGCCAAACGTAGTAGAAGACATTCAAAACCAATAGGAGCAAGAACAGCCAACGCATAAAAACCTCAGGACAAAGGACAGGCCATCGCCAGACCGACAAAAACCAGATCAGGCACAACCCTGGCAGCCGGGACAACGCCCGAAACCAGATTAGCGTCCCCACCCGTCAGAAACACAACGAAATCCTTTCCCCAATACTGTCGGGCCAATTCAAGTTGAGTCAGCACAAACCCTCTGAGCATCAACATGCAACCGCGCTCAACCGCTTCTACAGTGGTGCGACCTGGTTCAAGGCTTTCGTGGGCGCGCTCGGCGGCCGTATCGTCATAACGAATTCGCCGGGTATGTGTACGCAACTGATTACGCATCAAAGGCAAGCCCGGACAAATAAATCCCCCTAGATGCTCGCCATCTGCCCCTACGAAATCGGCCGTAATGGCCGTACCGAAATCGAGCACCAGACAGGCTCCCGAGGCGAGGTGAAACCCTCCGAGCAAAGCCAGCCATCTATCAAGCCCCAACCGCTCAAAATCCTCGTAGCCATTCCTGACACCCGACATTTCCCGAGTGGGCACGGCGCGCGCTACAGATACTCCAAACGCATTAACCAACGAGGCGATCAATGACTCTGTTTCTTCTTGGGTCCGCACACTGACAAGACGGCACTTCTTGAGCTGGAATTTTTCAGCGTCACTCAAACAGGCGATCAGATCCGCATCAGAGCCAGCTACCCCCCCTTCTACAGGCGTCGCGCTATCAGCACCCAGAACGCGCCATTTGATAAAACTGTTGCCACAATCGAGCTCAAGAATCATCACGCAACCTCAGGCTGAGCTCGCCACCACTAAAGATTTTTTCCACGCCATCTACCTTCAAACGCAGCGCACCCTGACGATCAATCCCCAACACAACGCCGTCAATACGATTTGCACCAGCAACCAGCGACACGGAACGCCCCTGCCACAAATGATATCGCTCCCACTCCTCCTGGATTGCCGAAAACCCGGACATCTGATGCAACCTCAAGTATCGCTGAAGGCTGACCCCCAAACGCATAACCAGCTCATTCCGATCGAAAGTTCTGCCCGCCTCAAGACTCATGGAAGTCCACTGTTGATCAACCTCAGCAGCAGACTGCATGTTCACATTGATTCCAACCCCAAGGACAACATGACAAACGTCTGCTGGATCACCAACCAGCTCAAGGAGGATGCCTGCGATTTTTTTTGAGCCGACCAGGATATCGTTAGGCCATTTCAGGCCCGCCTCCAAAACACCCATATCGTGCAGGGCACGCAAGACAGCCAGCCCTACGACGAGACTCAACCCTTCAACCTGGCGCATCCCACCATCGATACGTAACACCAGGCTGTAATAGAGATTATCCGCAAACGGACTGACCCACTTCCGACCACGGCGACCACGCCCAGCAGTCTGCCGCTCAGCCAAAATAAGGAACGGCGCCTGTACTCCGCGCTCTATGAAACGCAACGCTTCTGCGTTGGTCGAGTCAATAGAATCAAATATATGGACGGGCCACAGACAAGACTCTTCTGCACCAATCTCAGCCACATTCAAAAGCAGCAACGGCTTAGCCAATTGATAGCCCTTGCCTCGAACCTTATGGACAGACAAGCCCAGCTCAGCCTCCAAGTGCTGCAATTGCTTCCACACAGCACTTCGGCTGATTCCGAGCGCCACGCCTAATGCCTGCCCCGAATGGAAACGGCCATCCTTTAGAAGTTCTAGCAACGTGAGCATGCGAACTACGCCCTGATAATGAGGCCCGCATGATAGCCATGCACAAGACAGTTGCATAGAAACACAAAGGAGCTTTCCTGCGGGC
>NZ_JAIWKS010000014.1 GCF_021271205.1 Pseudomonas uvaldensis | reverse complement strand
TTGGATCGTTTCCCCGTTTTTAGTCGCCTAGACCGTCTCCAGTTTCCTCTCATGCGCTGTCACCTGCTGGCACAGCTCGATCATCTGCTCGCGCATCCAGCGGTTGGCCGGGTCCTGGTCGGTGCTTTCATGCCAGTAAAGATGGGTTTCCACTGGCGGCACATCGTTGACCGGCAGCAGGAAGGCATGCAAATCGTGACGACGCGTAAAGCGTTCAGGCACGGTCATGACCATGTCAGTCTGTTGTAACACCTGGGAGGCCATCAGGTAATGTTGGGAGCGCAGGGCAATCTTGCGCTGGATGCCCATCTTGCCGAGGGCGAGGTCGACATAGCCCAACCCGTTGCGCCGGCTGGAAATATGAACGTGGGTCTGGGCCAGGTAGTCATCGAGGCTGAGCTTTTCCTTGCCCGCCAGCGGGTGCCCCTTGCGCATGGCGCACACATAGCGATCTTCCATCAGCTTGACGTGACGCACTTGCGGGTCGGTATTGAGCGGCGCGTCCACGGCAAAATCGAGGCGGCCAGCGGCAAGTTCCTTGGTGGTTTCGCGACGCTTGGACAGAAAGCTCTCGATGGCCACGGTGGGCGCCAGTCGGCGCAGGCGCTGGAACAGCGGCGGCAGAATCACGCCTTCGGTGAGGTCGGTCATGCTGATGCGGTAGGTCTTGACCGCCTGGAGCGGGTTGAAGATCCGGCTTTCCTGTACCGATACCCGCAGCAGCGACAAGGCATTGCGCACCGGGCCGATGATGTTCTGGGCCATGGGCGTGGGGACCATGCCTTGGGCGGTGCGTACGAATAGCGGATCGTTGAACGTCTCGCGCAGGCGCGCCAGGGCATTGGATACCGCTGGCTGGGTGATGCCGACGATCTGCCCGGCGCGGGTCAGGTTGGCTTCGGTGTAGATCGCATCGAAGACAATAAAAAGGTTGAGGTCGACCTTGCTCAGATTCATGCGCTGCACTCTTGTTCTTGGACTGTTGTGAGGTGCCAGGTGGCGATGCGAATCAGTGAAACATATATCGGTGATGAATGTTAATACACGCCGAGAATAGGTTAGGTAAATTTTCGTAGCTGAACTAGGATCGATTTCATGACCTAAAACAACCTCTGCCAAGAAGGTGCTCTCATGGATTTCGCGTATTCCCCCAAGGTTCAGGAGCTGCGTGAACGCGTCACGGCGTTCATGGACGCCTACGTCTACCCGGCCGAAGCGGTATTCGAACGGCAAGTGGCTGAAGGCGACCGCTGGCAGCCCACGGCCATCATGGAGGAGCTCAAGGCCAAGGCAAAAGCCGAGGGGCTCTGGAACCTGTTCCTGCCTGAGTCCGAGCTGGGCGCCGGCCTGACTAACCTGGAATACGCGCCACTGGCGGAGATCATGGGGCGCTCCTTGCTGGGCCCGGAGCCGTTCAACTGCTCGGCACCGGACACCGGCAACATGGAGGTGCTGGTGCGTTACGCCAATGAAGAACAGAAGCAACGCTGGCTGGAGCCGTTGCTGCGTGGCGAGATCCGTTCGGCCTTCGCCATGACCGAACCGGACGTCGCCTCTTCGGACGCTACCAACATGGCCGCCCGTGCCGAGCGCGACGGCGACCAGTGGGTGATCAATGGCAAGAAGTGGTGGACCTCCGGCGCCTGCGACCCGCGTTGCAAGATCCTGATCTTCATGGGGCTGAGCAACCCTGATGCGCCGCGCCATGCCCAGCATTCGATGATTCTGGTTCCGGTGGACACCCCTGGGGTAAAAATCGTACGACCGCTGCCGGTGTTCGGCTACGACGATGCGCCTCACGGCCACGCTGAAGTGCTGTTCGACAACGTGCGGGTGCCGTACGAAAACGTGCTGCTGGGTGAAGGACGTGGTTTTGAAATTGCCCAGGGGCGCCTTGGCCCAGGCCGGATTCACCACTGCATGCGTTCTATCGGCATGGCCGAGCGAGCATTGGAACTGATGTGCAAACGTGCGGTGAGTCGCACCGCTTTCGGCAAACCGTTGGCGCGGCTGGGCGGTAACGTCGACAAGATCGCCGATTCGCGGATGGAAATCGACATGGCGCGGCTGCTGACCTTAAAAGCGGCCTACATGATGGACACCGTTGGCAACAAAGTGGCCAAGAGCGAAATCGCCCAGATCAAGGTCGTGGCGCCCAACGTGGCCTTGAAAGTCATCGACCGTGCGATCCAGATTCACGGCGGTGCCGGGGTTTCCAACGATTTCCCGTTGGCCTACATGTACGCGATGCAACGCACCCTGCGCCTGGCCGACGGCCCGGACGAAGTCCACCGCGCCGCCATCGGCAAGTTCGAGATCGGCAAGTACGTGCCCAAGGAAATGCTGCGCAGCGGGCGCTGAAATATCATTTCACCCCGGTGACGCCATCGCGAGCAGGCTCGCTCCCACAGGATACAGCGGCGGTCATCAATCTTTGCGTCTGCCATAGAAACCTGTGGGAGCGAGCCTGCTCGCGATACGTCCTTGAATCTCACCACAGGATAAAGGTCACTCCTTGACGCTCATGTACTCCTCGGCCCAGCGGATGTATTCCTCGGGTTGGGTGTACGTGTGGGTCAGTTCGGTGGCGCTGAGGTCCGAAGCCTGAGTGAAGATCTGCCGTTGTTCGCGAAGGCTGTCGTAGGTGGCCTTGATGGCCGCGAAATAGGCACCGTGACCGTCGATGGTGACCCGCACACCCAGTTCGGCGAGGCGCTTGTCGTCACGAAGGAGCGGGTTGCCGTAGGTGACGAGCATCAACGGTACGTTCAGGTTCTCGCTGATTTTCTCCAGATGCTCGAAGTCCTGCACGCCCACCATGCAGATCCCGTCAGCCCCGGCCCGCTCATACTGTTGGGTGCGGCTGATGATTTCCTGGACCGGCAGGATTGCGGCATTGGTGCGGGCGATGATTGCCATTTCCGGATCGACCCGGGCTTCCAGCGCTGCACGAATCTTGCCGACGCCTTCAGCGACGCTGATCAGGTCGGTGGATTTGCGCCCGAATTGTGCCGGCAGCAGCGTGTCTTCAATTGTCAGCGCCGCGACGCCGGCGCGTTCGAGTTCGATGATCGTGCGCATCACGTTCAGGGCGTTGCCATAGCCATGGTCGGCGTCGGCGATTACCGGCAATTGGGCGACACGACCGATACGGGTGGCCTGTTCGGCGAATTCGCTCAGGGTGATCAGCGCAAAGTCCGGCGCGCCCAACACTTGCAACGATGCAACCGAGCCGCCCAGGATACCCACTTCAAACCCCAGGTCGGCGGCAATGCGCGCCGACATCGGATCGAACACCGACGCGGTGTGGTAGCAGGTCTGGGAAGCCAGCAGTTGGCGGAAGTTACGGCGTAAATCTTGATGGGAAAGCCTGGACATATAAGTTCCACCAATGGAATGGAAGGGCTTGAGCAAAAGTGTCAACGCCGAAAGTACCAAAGGCTATCACGTGGCTACCACCCAGATGATGACGAATGTGCATGGGCTATGTTGGCAGCGCATCAAAAGGCCGCGGACCTGAGGTCGGCGGCCTGGGTCATGCACCCTTCATTACCGGGCTATTCAGCCTTGGGCCGGAACGCTCCAGATTTTCTTGATCTCATGAATATTTCCGACGTTGAAACGTGTCGGGAAGCCAGGAATGGTGCAGTAGATTTCGCTGCTCAATTGGGTTGCGGTATGGACCACATTGGTTCCCGCTCGCAGCAAAGGGGCTTCGTCCCAGTTGTTCATCAGATTGTTCATGTTTCTTCCTTTTAGTTTATTGGGCAGCGTAAGGCTGCCCGGGATTGAGCAATGACAGCGTCTGTGTAAATAACGCTGTTTCTTGCGCGGCAATGCCGGGGTAAAGCGGCATGTAGTGCTCGTCGAAACACCAGGCTTCGTCGATCTTTTTTGACGTCTCGGGATGAATGAGCAAACTCAATGACGCGGACATTGACTCAGGGGCAACTTGTCTGTGGATCTCTCTCAGCGCCGGCATGTATAAAACTTCGCCAGGTGCGAGTTTGACTGTTCGCTCTTTGCCTAGTCGGGGTGTCCTGCCTGATTGCAGAGGCAGGTCGTCCAGTATTTCGCGTATGACAGTGGTGTACCCGTCGCCGCTATAGCCAACGGCATACATTTCAAAGTCATGGCTATGATTCAGGTCGTAAATGAATGTCTCGCTTTCGTCGTAAGTATCAACCGGCGACCAGAAGCCCATGCGAAGGGTGAATAGATCATTGCTGTACAAAACAAAAGCATAAACGTTGTAAAGACTGTTATGCGTAGCAAAACCGTCCTGCTGGATCGTGGCATGGAGATGGTCGCTCAATAAGGAACGATTGGTTGCCAGTTGCCGGAGGTCTTCGATGATGTGAGTGTTGTCACGCTGCAGATCATAAGTGCCCAGCCGCGCAACAAATGTTTCCAGCTTCATGCTGCCATCTCCAATGGAAGCAACAGTTGGTCCAGTCGCGGGTTTTGGTGTCGTTTCAACAGTGGGAGGTAGCTCAATGCATGCCGTGGCGCAGCCTGATAAAGCAACTGGAAGGCCTTCCATGCCACGGCGGGGTGATAGTGGTAGATCAGCTCCTCGGCCACGGCGGTCCCCTTGGGATCCCGAATCGTTTCGAGCAGCTCCAGACTCACGAGGTACCGGGCGGCACTTTCATCGTGAGGGAGCCAGGCGACTTTTTTCAGCGAAGTGCGATCAAACACGCCGATGTCCGAACTTTTGTTCAGCAGGTTGATTCTGCCTGCCAGTCGGGCTGAAGCCTGGTGTACTTGGCCATAGTCGAAGACTGTTCGACTGCCCTCGATGACCAGTGGCTTGTTCGGCCTGACAGTAACGACATCGGTTTTTTCAAGTTCATTATCGTGACGTGCATATCGCTGGACTTCGAAGGGGTGGTCAAGTGCGAATAGAATACTTTTCCCCGGTACCGAAAACAGGTGTGGGGAGGGCCTGTTATGGGTAATGGTCGTGAGGGTGATATTACCGATCCCTGTGCAATGCAACGTCAGGGTTTTTGTGTGAGGGTTGACCATGCGCATAATGGTTGCGCGTCGGGATTGTGCTGTGGCAAGTGTCTCGTTGTCACACAGCGTGGTAATCAGTTCATTGATTTCCGTTGCCATGTTTAATGTTTTTATTCTTTTCATAATGTCTTCCAGTGGCAATGGATTGGAAATCAGATTCTTGATCATGAGCGTCTTTTCGTTGCAGTGAGTTGGTGTTGGGAAGTATGGATTTTGACTGTGGGAGTGGCAATTATGGAATTGTCGATAAGTATTGCCGATGAACTAAGTGCTTATCGAGCAATCATGCAGCTCGGCATTTTTTCGATGTATAGAACATGTCCCCTCATGTTGCTGAGGGGATCGAAAAGAGTCTGGTGAGGGGGTGATGGTAAGCAGGGAAAGCGTGGTCAGGCCACTGCTTTGGATAAGGTATTTATGTTCAGGCTACGCCGCTACGGCCTGCCGGGCCTGACTGAGCAGCGGCACCGCTCGTACTGTGTCACCGGGTTGCATTTGCAGTCGCTTGGCGGTGAGTCGATCGACGAGCAGGCTATGACCGTGCAGATGGGCCCGTGCGCTGGTAACCCGGCAGTGCGCCAGGCGACGGTTGTGGATCAGCCACACCGGCGCCTGTTCATCCGGCGTGCCGATGGCCAGGGCCAGCGATTGGCTGTCGCGTACGCTGCGGATTTTCGAGACCGATGCTTCGATCACCGGGCCGCCGTCGAAAATGTCGATATAGCCCTTATGGCTGAAGCCTTCGGCACCCAGGATCTTCAGGGCCGGCTCGGTGTTCGGGTGGGCGCGGCCGATCACAGCCTGGGCCTGTTCGGTGAGCAGGCAGGTGTACAGCGGTTGGCGCGGCATCAGTTCGGCAATGAAGGATTTGTTGCCCATCCCGGACAACTGATCGGCGTAGCTGAAGTCCTTTTGGAAAAAGTGCCGGCCCAGGCTGTCCCAGAACGGTGAGCAACCCTGCTCGTCGGCGTGGCCCCGCAGTTCGGCAATCAGTTTTTCGCCGAACAGTTGGGAGAACTCCGCGACGAACAACAGCCGCGCCAGGGACAGCAGGCGCCCGTTATGGCCGTGACGCTGGGCCGGATGCAGGAACAGCGAGCAGACTTCCGATTGCCCGGTCATCTCGTTATTGAGGAACAAGGTCGGGATCTGACGCTGTATTCCCAGCTCCGGCGCAGAGCTGACGGTGACCCCGACCCGGTAGTTGTACCACGGCTCCCGCAGCCCGACCGCACCGGTCAGGGCACTGATACCGACCACCTGTCGGTCATCGTCCTCGAGCACGAACAGATAGTCGGCGTCGGCGCGTTCGACTTGCCCGGCAAAAGTGCGCTGGGCCCAGCGCACACGGTGGGCCAGGCGCTCTTCGTTGGCCGGCAGGCTGGTGACGCCAGGGCCTGCACAACGCGCGAGTTCCAACAGCGCGGGCAGGTCGGTGATGGCGACCGGGCGGACAATCATGATGCAGCTCCTTGATTCTGTCGGCCTTGAGGTGTTGGCAGGGCCCGACTTCCCGCGACGTTCATAATCTGACCATCCGGATCCGCTCGCCTTCGGTGATTTCCAGCGCCGTGAGCATGTCAGGTGTCAGGGCCACGGGGCCCTCGGCATTGACGTCCAGCTCGGCCACGATGGCCCGATAACCTCCAAGGTCGTCGTTACTGACCAGATAACGGCCCCGTGCGTCGATCTGCGAGCCTTTGCAAGCCTGGGCCACACGACTCTGGGCGATGGATCGGATGCACGGGACACGGGCGTGCAACGTTGGTCCGCCATCGAATAAATCCACGTAGCTGTTGGTTTCGAAGCCCTCGCGTTCCAGAATGTCGAAGGCTTCCTGTCCATCGGGATGCACCCGGCCGATGCACGCCTGGGCCTCGGGCGACAACATCGGCACGTAGATCGGGTACTGGGGCATCAACTCGGCGAGAAAGGTGCGACTTTGCAGGCCGCATAGGCGTTCGGCTTCGGCGTAGGGCAGGGCGAAGAAATGCTGGCCGATGGCATCCCAGAACGGTGATTGGCCGTCATCGCTGCTGTAGCCGACGATTTCAGTGATGACCGATTCGGCAAAGCGTTGCGGGTGTGCGGCGATGAACATCAGCCGGGCTCGGGACAGCAGTTCCGATTCCGGGGTGCGTACCCGCTCGGCATCGATGTGAAAACCACGCAGCAGTGTCTGGCCATTGAGGTCCTGGCACACCGATAACGCGGGTACACCATGCTGGATGTTCAGTTCCCGGGATGAGCTGGAAAACGGACGGTTACGCAGGCTATAAAACGGTTCGTTGCAACCGGTTCGGGCGAGAATCTCCGAACAGCCCACCAGGCGGCCGGAGGCCAGGTCTTGTAGGACGAACAGGTAGTTCTCCCCGCCCGGGCTTTGCACATCGGCCTCGAAAGAGGCGCATGAGTCGAGGATTTTCTCCCGCAGGCGCTCGGTGTCGTCTGGAAGCGAAGTGACACCCACCAGGCTGTCGCGGGCCAGCTGCTGCAGTTGCGGCAAATCGCTCAATTGAACTGGACGTAAGGCCAGCATGGATTGCACTCCTGTTCCAGAGCCCGGTGGCCGCACCGGGCGTGACGATCACTGTCGATGTCCACGCGTTATAACCGTTGTGTTGTATCAAGGCGGCGCCGGGCAGCCGGCAGCCACCGTTTGACCTCATTGACCCGCTGGGTCGGGCAGGGCCGTGCCGGCAGCGAATTTATTGAGCACGCATAGATAGACGATGCCCGCCGCGACCCAGATCAGGCCGAGCTTTTGCGCGTCCACGCCCATGTTGTACAGAATGGCTGCGACGATGCCGAAGCCGATCAAAGGGCAGACCAGGTGACGGATCACTTGCCCGGACCGCTGGCGGCGCCAGTAATGATTGATCACCGTGATATGCAACAGCATGAAGCCGCTCAGTGCACCAAAGTTGACCAGGGAGGTCAGGGTGTCCACGGCATTGATGAACAGATAGCAGATCAGCAATGACAGTACGGCGACCAGATAAATGCTCACATACGGGGTGTTGTGTTTCGAATGGACCTTGGCCAGCACCTTGGGCAACTTGCCGTCCCGGGCCATGCCGAACAGCAGGCGCGACACCGCCGCTTGTGAGGTGATCGCCACGGCCACGCCCCAGGACAAGGCGGTGGCAACCGCGGTCAGGGTCGCCAGCCAACTGCCGGCCGCCAGTTCGGCGATTTCATAGAAAGCGGTATCGGCGGATTTGAAACCCATGCCGGCCGCCAGGTCGGTGGCGATCCAGGTTTGCGCCACGAAGATCGCGCCCATCACCAGCAGGGTCAGCATCGATGCCTTGCCGACGCTGCGCCCCGGATCACCCTTGATCTCTTCGGCCAGGGTGGAAATGGCATCGAACCCCAGGAATGACAGCACGGCGATCGACACGGCTTGCATCAGCAGGGCGAAGTTGAAGTGATCCGGGCTGTACAGCGGCGCCAGGGTCAGTTGGCCGTTGCCGGCACCGCCGTGCAGGGCGTTCCAGGCGTAAAACAGGAATATGCCCAGCACCGCCAGTTGCGCCAGCAGGAAGATGATATTCATGCGCGCAGTGAAGGAGATGCCCCGCAGGTTGACGAAAGTTGCGCTCACCAGGAAGGCCAGGATGAAGCCGACCTTGGGAATCTCCGGGTATAGATGATTCAGCGCCATGGCGGCGTAGACATAGAGCAGCGGCGGGATCAGCAGGTAGTCCAGCAGCATCAGCCAACCGGCGATGAAGCCTACGTGTGGGTTGAGGCCCCGTTGTGCGTAGGAATAGACGGAACCGGCTACCGGAAATGCCCGGGCCATGCTGCCATAGCTCAGCGCAGTGAACAGCATCGCCACCATGCCGATGATGTACGCCAGTGGCACCATGCCAGGCGCCTCGGCATTCACGTAGCCGTACACGCCGAACGGTGCGATGGGAATCATGAAAATCATCCCGTAGATCACCAGGTCCGCCAGCGACAGGCTGCGCTTCAATTCCTGTTTGTAGCCAAATACCTCGATGCTCACAAGCCGTTCTCCTTTTCAGCCGATCATTGATTTCGTTGTGCCTTGTCGCGGGCTTTCTACAGCAACGGCGCCAGGTAGTCGCACCAGGTTCGTACCGCTTCGGGGGTGCGCAACAGATCGTTGCGCACTTCGATCAACACCGAATCCAGGCCGCGGCCATCGCCGTGCACCGGGACTGTCATGTCGCTCAAAGGGTTGATCCGGTAGGGCTGGTTGCCCGCCACACGCAGCGAGTGCCGGCTCAGCCCGTCGACGATACGCTGGGCGTAATCCACCGCTTCGGCGAACAGCACACCGGCCTCCAGGGCGCGAGGCTGGCCATAGAACACCGGCGTGAAACTGTGGATGCCCACCACCCGCACCGGCCGCTGGTCGGCCAGGCGCTGGTCGATCAGCGACCGCAGGCGGTCATGGAACGGGTGGAACAGGTACTGTTGCCGATAAGCGCGAGTGGCCTCGTCCAGGGACTGATTACCCGGTATCTGATAAATCTCGCTCTGGGCCGGGATGCTGTCCGGCACATGGAGCGGGCGGTTCAGGTCGATCAGCAACCGTGAGTAGTTGGCCGCCATCAAGGTTGCGCCGAGCGTTTCGGCCAGGCGCTCGGCCAGGTCCAGAGCGCCGATGTCCCAGGCAATGTGGTCATGGGATGCCGTTTCATCCAGGCCCAGGTCATTCAGGGCGGCGGGGATGAAACGGCTGGCATGTTCGCACACCAGTATCAGAGGATGCCCGGCGTTCTCCCGGATCAACCGGTAGGCGGGCTCGGTATAGAGACCCGACTCGGCACACTCAATAGATTCGCGCATAGTGCTCACAACGCTCGGCAGGTGATAGCGCCTGGGTCAAGGCCAGCTCCTCGGCCTTCAAGGCGAAGTAGGTGTCGACCAGCGGGCCGGGCAAGGCTTCCAGCAGTGCCCCGCTATGACGCAAGCAGTCCAGCGCCTGAGTGAGGGTGGTCGGCAGGGCGATAATGCCACGAGCCTCCCGTTGTGCCTTAGTCAAATCGTCGGGTATTTCGTCGGTGACAGCGTTGAGCGCGAGGCGCTGTTCGATGCCCAGGCGCCCGGCCATCAACAATGCAGCCATGGCCAGATGCGGCGAGGCGGTGGCGTCCATCGCGCGGAACTCCAGGTTGTACTGGTTCGCCACCGGTTTCGCGCCCAGGCTCACGGTCGGGCAGATACGCAATGCCGCCTCGCGGTTGCGCTGTCCCAGGCAAGCGTAGGACGCACTCCAGTGATGGGGTTGCAGACGTTCATAGGACACCGGTGTCGGCGCGGTCAGCGCGCACAGGGCCGGCAGATAGTGCAGCACACCGGCCGCCCAATGCCGACCGACGCTGGAGAGACCGTTGGCGCTCGTGGCGTCGTGGAGCACCGGGTCGCCGCTCAAGTCTTGCAGGCTCAGGTGCAGGTGTACGCCGTTGCACACGGCATTCTCCGAGGTCTTGGGGGCGAAGCTCACCGCCAGGTCCATTTGCCGGGCAATTTCGCGAGTGATTTCCCGCACGTTCACTGCACGGTCGGCGGCAGCGACGCCCAGGGCGGGGCGGCAGGTGATTTCGTATTGGTGCTTGCCGTATTCGGGCAGGAACATCTCCGGTTCGACACCACCGGCCCGCAATGCACTGAGCAACCATCCGGCGAACCCCGCCTGCTGGCGCTGGGCTTGCAGGCTGAAGGCCAGACGATCGGGTTGAAGCTGGGGAGCCTGAAGGCTGAATTCATGCTCGAAGGCGGCAAAGACCTGCAAGCCCAGCTCGGCGCGGTAGCGCTCCACTTCGTCCTGCAACAGCGTGCGTGGGCACGTGCTCCATGGGCGCCCGTCGGTTTCCCGCACGTCGCAATGGATGAAATCCAGGACGGGGGCCTGAGCATCGGGGCCATTGGTGATGGTTACGCGGCTGGACAGGTCCGGGATCAGCCGCAGATCGCCATAAGCGCCCCAGGGATTGACCGAGGCAATGATGTCCTGGGGGGTCAGGGCACTGTTGGCCGGCACCCAGCCGCAACCGGCGGTGACGTAATGAGGCAGTTCATCGCTGGGAAACGAACGGCCGCGGGTCACCCCGATCAGATCGGTACTGACCAGCGTGGTTACGGGCAGCGGTGCCAGCGGCGTAGCGCCTTCGAGTCGGCTCACGGCAGCATCTCCTGCAAGCGTCCGAGTACGGTGTCGGTATCGGTGATCCAGCAATAGCCCTGGATTGCGTTCAGGCAGGCCAGGTGGCGTTGTTCGGTGTAGGTGGCGCAGGCGTCTTCCACCAGGGTGACCAGGTAGCCGCGGTCGGCGGCGTCGCGCACGGCCATGTCGACGCATTGGTCCGTGACGATGCCGGCGACGATCAGGTGCCGGGTCTCCAGGTTGCGCAATACATAGTCGATGTTGGTGGAGTTGAACACGCCAGAGGACGTCTTGGGCAAGACGATTTCATTCTCCAGCGGTGCCAGCTCGGCGATGATCTGCGCCTGTGGGCTGCCCTTGGGCAGGTGCATGTCCGACAATTTGTGGTCCAGCGAGCGGTCGCGGCCATCGGCGGTGAGGCTTTCGATGTGGGTGTGCAACACGTTCTGCCGGACTGCTCGTAACCCCGCCAGCAGGCGCTGCTGGTTGGGAATCACCAGGTCGCGGGCACGACGGATGAAATAGTCGGCCTCGGGGGCGTCCAGGTGGGCATCGAATTGCGGCTCCAGCCAGGCGCGTTGCATGTCCACCAGCAGCAAGGCGGTGTGGTCGCGGGTGAAGGGCAGGTCCCTGGGGGAGCGGTGGGGGAGTGAGAACATCCTTATTTTTCCTCCAGCAGATGCGTGTTGAACTCTGTGCGCAGGGCATCGATGCCTTCCAGGCGTTCGGCCAGCTCCGGGCATTGCAGGGTCAGGCAGGCGATCAGCGCCTCGACCTGGGCCAGGGCCGGGACCAGGCTGTCGAACGCCGAGACCGACGATTCCACCGGTGCACTGATGATCAGGTCGGCCAGTTCGCGCAAGGGCGATGTGTAGATATCACTGAACAGCACGACCCTGGCGTGGCGCTCCTTGGCCGCATTGGCTACGCGCAAGGCCTGGGCCTGGTAGCGACGATAATCGAAGATCAGTACCACGTCCTGGCGCTGCACGTCGAACAGCCGGTCGGGCAATTGGGCGTTGTCCTCGAGGGCAAAACAGCCAGCGCGAAGCAGGCGCAGGTGGTTGAGCAGATACTGGGCCAGGAAACTGCTGAAGCGTCCGCCGAAGCAATGCACTTGATGCCGGTTGTCGAGGAGCCACTGCATCAGAATGCGCACATCTTCGGGCTGGGTCAGGGCCTGGGTTTCAAGGAGCGTCTGATGGCTGGCGGCCAGGTACTGGCTCCAGGTATCGCCCTGTTGCAGTTTGGCGCGGGGGTGCAACAGTGTCCGGGGAGAGCGCAGCCGATGATCCATGTCGACCAGTAGCGCATCCTGGAACTCGGCATAACCACCGAACCCGAGTTTTTTCACCAGCCGCACGATGGTCGGGTCGCTCACGCCGGCATGCTCGGCCAGGCGCGACATCGGCCCCAGGCCGTTGCGTGGATAGTGATCGAGCAGAGCGCGCACGACCTTGCGTTCCGACGGTGTCAAATCCAGACCGGGGTCGGTAATCAGGTCTCTGAGGGGGGGCATCCGTGCTCCTTGCCTGGATGGGTGTTGGATTTCTTTCATAACTCCTGAAAAGAGTATTTATGTAGCGGGTACTACATGTCCAGCGCTTTTTACGTTCCGTTTAAAATGCTCGAAAATGGTGCGAAACCCCTGTAGGACGGGGACTTGGTAGATCGGCATTTGTGTGTCAGCCAATGCTCCTTTTCATGTAAGAGATAACGTCACTTTGTCCTAGATATTTGATTTCATATAAGGTGTTGTACAAGAAACTGCCCCAGCATGGCCGTCCCTTTAATCCCTCCGGTTGCGTAGAGCCCTGTGTGCAAGCCACTCGTCTGACCCTGCTGTGCCATGCCCGTACCGTCGCTCAGAAAGCGGCGCGCTTTGCCTTGGACGAACCGGTGGATACCGATTGGCTGTCCAGGCGCCCGGACGTCGGCCATGGCTTTGGCAATGTCCGGCAATTGCTTTGTGGTCCAGAGCTACGCACTCGCCAGACGGCGGCGCTGTACGGCGAAACCTTGCGGGTGGAGCAAGCCCTGGCCGATTGTGATTTGGGGCAGTGGCGCGGTTTGTCTATCGACGAACTGCTCAAGGCCGAACCGCAGCGCTTGCAAGCCTGGCTGGACGATCCCGATGCAGCGCCCCATGGCGGCGAGTCCATCACCCGATTGTGTCGCCGTGTCGGAGACTGGCTGGCCAGCCTGGAAAACACCCCCGGGCATGTGCTGGCTGTTACTCATCCGCTCGTGATCCGGGCGGCCCTGGTGAATGTCCTGCACTGCCCGGCGACCACATTCAATCGCATCGATGTCGAACCGCTGTCCGCCTTGGAGTTGCGGTTCAACGGCGTGTGGCGATTGCGCACCCTGGGGCCTGACGTGGAGCCAAACCAATGAAGAGATTGTTGGTCATCGGCATCGGTGCCGGCGATCCGGATCACCTGACGATGCAGGCCGTGAAAGCCTTGAACCGGGTGGATGTGTTCTTTCTCATGGACAAAGGGCCTGCCAAGCATTCCTTGGTGGATTTGCGGCGTGCAATCTGCGAGCGCTACATTGTCGATCACACCTACCGTTTCATCGAGGCTGAAAGTCCCGAGCGCCAACGCGGCGAGCTGGATTACACCCGCAGTGTCGAGGCACTGAACCGTGCCAAGCAGGCGATGTTCGAAAGGCTGATCAATGAAGAATTGTCTGATGGACAGTGTGGCGGTTTCCTGGTGTGGGGCGATCCGTCGTTGTATGACAGCACCGTGCGCATCCTCCAGGCGATTCTTGATTCGGGACGCTGTGCCTTCGAATTCGAAGTGATCCCCGGCATCAGCAGTGTCCAGGCCCTCGCGGCAAGGCACAAGGTGCCGTTGAACAGCATTGGCGGTGCGCTGGAAATCACTACCGGACGTCGGTTGGCGAAGACCCAGGTGGGGGACGGGGCCAGCGTGGTGGTGATGCTCGATGCGCAGGATGCGTACCGCCAGGTGAGCGACCTGGACACGCACATCTACTGGGGCGCCTATCTCGGTACGCCGGATGAAATCCTGATCGCAGGCCGGTTGGGGGAGGTGGCCGATGATATCGAACGTACCCGCAAGGTCGCACGTCAGGCTAACGGATGGATCATGGACACCTATTTGTTGCGTAAACCCTGAAAGTTCGCGGGCATGTCTTAATGCCGATCAGTTAAGCCACAACCTGTGGGAGCAAAGCTTGCTCGCGATTGGGCCGGGTTTGGTACAACGGTGTCGGCTGGCCTACCGCTATCGCGAGCAAGCTTTGCTCCCACGGGTTTGACTGACCGGCATTCGGGCAAGCCCTGGTGCTACAGGCGCTTGTTCAGCGGGACGGCCTCATACCCCGTCCAAACCGCTCCCGATACACCGACGGCGCCAACCCCACCACGCTGCGAAAAGCCACGCGAAAGCTTTCGACCGAACGGTAGCCGCACAACTGGGCGATGTTGTCGGTGGTGTCTTCGGTGCTTTCCAGCAACTCGCGGGCTCGCGCCAGGCGCTCATGTTGCAACCACGCCTTGGGCGACTGTCCGCAGGCCTGGGTGAAATGGCGCAGGAAGGTGCGTTCGCTCATGGCGGCCTGACTGGCCAGTTCGCGTACGCCGAGGGGTTCATGGAGGCGTTCGCGGGCCCATTGCATCACGCGTGACAGATCACCACGGGGCGTGCGGCTGACCGGCGAGGGAATGAATTGTGCCTGGCCGCCCGTGCGTTGCGGTGACATGACCAGCCGACGGGCCACCGCATTGGCGACCTGGGCGCCGAAGTCCCGCGCCACCAGATGCAGGCAGGCGTCGATGCCCGCCGCGCTGCCGGCCGAGGTGATGACCTGGCCGGAATCCACATACAGGACGTCCGGATCCACCAGGACGGCGGGAAAGTTCTCGGCCAATTCATCGGTGTAGCGCCAGTGGGTGGTGGCGCCCAGCCCGTCGAGCAGGCCGGCAGCCGCCAGCACGAAGGCCCCGGAGCAGATCGACAGCAGGCGCGCCCCTCGGGCGTGGGCGTTGCGCAATGCGTCGAGCAGGGCCTCGGAAGGTGTTTCGCTGCGACTGCGCCAACCGGGAATCACAATCGTCCGGGCCGTCTCCAGCAGTTCCATCCCGCCATCGGTCAGGATCTGGAAACCACCCATGGCACGCATCGGGCCGTCATCGACCGCAACGATTCGATGTTCATACCAGGGGAAATCGAATTCCGGTCGGGCCAGGCCGAATATCTCGACGGCTACGCCGAATTCGAACGTGCACAAGCCATCGTAGGCGAGGACGGCGACAAGGCCGGGGGAGGGCTGCATATGGCGGAAAATTCCCACAGAGTGTCTTATGGGCCACTGTAGCGGTTAGTATCAGACGGATAAAGTCTGCCTACGCCCTCATCCTCCATGGAGTACACCTGATGACCAGTCTGGTTAGTGAAGTACCGGCTGCCCCGTCCGACGTCGCCCTGCAGCATTTCAGTCGTCGTCTGACGTTCGAAACGGATTGTTCCGACGTCCATGCCAGCCAGCAGGCCGGGCAGGTCGATTTTATTCTTCTGGACGTGCGCGGGCCGCTGGCGTATGAGCGAGGGCACGTGCCGGGGGCGGTCAACCTGCCAACCCGGTCGATTACCGCCCAGGCATTGTCGGTGTATCCGCCGGACACATTGTTCGTGGTCTATTGTGCAGGTCCGCACTGTAACGGGGCGAACAAGGCGGCGGTCCGCCTGGCGACCCTGGGTTACCCGGTCAAGGAAATGATCGGTGGCATCATGGGCTGGCTGGACGAAGGCTTTCGCCTGACCGGTTCGGTGGAGCGGGTGACGGACACAGCGATCGGCTGCGACTGCTGAAGCCTTTTCTCTGTTTGACAGCCTTCGGTGGCAGGGGCCTCGCTCCCTCGCCACCACAGGTCCGTCAGGTCTTTCGTAAATCCGTAAGTCTGCGGACGAGTCCGAGTATTTCTGTAATTATTTGTCGCTTCAACATAACTTCCCGCCTGAGCACCCCTCTAGACTGCCGGCCACTTCGGTTTTGCCGACCTGATGTTGCACTCCGGTAAGCCGTCGAATCTGCCCGATCCGTCAAAGAATAAAATCAGCGCACGCAGGAGAGTTCATGAAGAAGCTAGCAATGTTCGGTGCCCTGGCACTGTCCGTGTTGTCTCTGTCGGCTGTAGCCGAAGATGCCAAACCGATCCGTCTCGGGATCGAAGCCGGTTATCCACCCTTTTCGATGAAGACGGCCGATGGCAAGCTGGCCGGCTTCGACGTCGATATCGGTGATGCGCTGTGTGAGCAGATGAAAGTCAAGTGCATCTGGGTCGAACAGGAATTCGACGGCCTGATCCCGGCGCTGAAAGTGAAGAAAATCGACGCGATCCTGTCGTCCATGACCATCACCGACGATCGCAAGAAAAACGTCGATTTCACCATCAAGTACTACCACACCCCAGCGCGCTTCGTAATGAAGGAAGGCTCCACGGTCAAGGATCCGCTGACCGAGCTCAAGGGCAAGAAAGTCGGCGTGCTGCGCGCCAGTACCCATGACCGTTTCGCCACCGAGGTGCTGGTGCCGGCGGGCATCGACCTGGTGCGCTACGGCTCCCAGCAGGAAGCCAACCTGGACATGGTCGCCGGCCGTCTCGACGCCATGTTGGCCGACTCGGTCAACCTCGATGAAGGTTTCCTGAAGACCGACGCCGGCAAAGGCTTCGCCTTCGTAGGCCCGACCTACGAAGATGCGAAGTATTTCGGTGGCGGCGCCGGCATTGCCGTGCGCAAGGGCGATACGGCCCTGGCCGAGAAATTCAATGCCGCCATCACCGAAATCCGCGCCAACGGCACGTACAAGAAGGTGCAGGACAAGTACTTCGCCTTCGACGTCTACGGGCATTAATCCCGCGGACGCCAAGGTGGCCCTCCGTTGACGCGGTCGGCCACCTTTTTCATGGGCGATTGTTTTACCCTGCATCCTGAGCGCTTTCGTATTTGGAGATTTCATGCAACGCATCGACCATACCCTGCCATGGAGCCACCTGGGAACCGAGCGCCGGCTCAGTGTGTTTCGTTACGGCCACGGCCCGCGCAAGGCCTACATTCAGGCCAGCCTGCACGCGGATGAGTTACCTGGCATGCGCACGGCATGGGAGTTGAAACAGCGGCTCAACGAACTGGAAGCCCAGGGGCTGCTCAAGGGTGTGGTTGAGTTGGTGCCGGTGGCCAACCCCATCGGGCTGGACCAGCATCTGCAAAGCGCCCACATGGGGCGTTTCGAGCTGGGCAGCGGCAAGAATTTCAACCGCTCCTTCGTGGAGCTCAGCGCCCCGGTGGCGCAACGCATCGGCGACCGGCTGGGGGACGACCCGGCTGCCAATATCACCCTGATCCGCCAGACCATGACGCAGGTACTGGACGAACTGCCGGCACCACCTTCGCAACTCGAAGCGCTGCATCGCCTGCTGCTGCGACACGCCTGCGACGCCGACATCACATTGGACCTGCACTGCGATTTCGAGGCGGTCATTCATTTGTATGCCTTGCCGCAACACTGGCCGCAATGGCGCTCCCTGGCGGCGCGGTTGAAGGCCGGCGTGGCACTGCTGTGCGAGGACTCGGGCGGCAGTTCGTTCGACGAGTCCTGTTCATCGCCCTGGCTGCGCCTGGCCAAGGCGTTTCCCGAGGCCGCGATCCCGCTGGCCAACCTGGCAACCACGCTGGAATTGGGGAGCATGGGCGACACCCGAGTGGACCAGGCCCGGGCCAATTGCGAAGCCATTCTGGGGTTTCTCGCCGAGCAGGGTTTTATCGGCGGCGACTGGCCGGCGGCGCCTGCGCACTGTTGCGGAGGGTTTCCGTTCGAAGGCACGCAATACCTGTTCGCACCGCACCATGGTGTGGTGAGCTTCCTGCGTGAGGCCGGTGAGTGGGTGGAGCAGGGTGATCCGGTGTTCGAAGTGGTCGATCCGCTGAATGATCGGGTCACCACGGTAACGGCCGGCACTGCCGGTGTGTTGTTTGCCCTGGACCGTGGACGTTACACCCAGCCGGGTATCTGGCAGGCGAAAGTGGCCGGGGCTGAACTGATTCGCAGCGGGAAATTGATCAACGACTGATAACTGCGGTCTACCTCACCGCACGGCGGTTGCCGTGCGGCTATCGAACGATGGAGGAAGATGAATGCTCAGAGCCCTCACGCTGTTTCTGCTGCTGGTGTCTGCCGGGGCGCAGGCCCAACCGGCACTGCACACGGACCTGCCGCTGAACTACCTGGCGGACGCCGATGAGCAGACGAGAGACCGGCCACTGGTGATTTTCCTGCACGGCTCCGGCAGCAACGAACAGGACCTGTTCGAGCTCAGGGAGGCGTTGCCCGAGCACTACAACTACCTCTCGGTTCGAGCGCCAAAGGTCATGGAACCGGGCCATTACCAGTGGTTTGCGAAAAAGGGCGAGGGTGCTTATGACGGCGACACCTCGGATTTGAAGGCCAGCGGCCAACTGCTGCTGGATTTCATCGCAAAGGCGCGGGCCAAATACCCGACCGACGCCAGTCAGGTGTTCCTGGTGGGCTTCAGCCAGGGTGCGATGATGAGCTACGAAGTGGCCCTGCGACACCCCGATGCTGTCGGCGGCATCGCCGCGATGGGCGGGCGGGTCCTGTCCGGGCTGCGGGCCGAACTGACCCCCGACGAGTCGCGCCGGGCGCTGGCCGTGTTCATCGGCCACGGCACGGCGGATCCGATCATTCCCTACCATGACGGCACCGAGGCCAATACATTCCTGAAAACCCTGGCCCTGGAACCTGAATTCCATACCTACCCGGGTGTTGGCCACAGCATCAGCGCTCTGGAGGTGAAGGACCTGCGGGCCTGGCTGGAACGGCTCAATCCCTGAAATGGGTCACCCCCGTGGGAGCGGGCTTGCTCGCGAAAGCGGTGGCTCTGCCTGCATTGATGGTGAATGTGCCATCGTCTTCCGGGCAAGCCCGCTCCCACAGAAGGTCCATTCACCAGCGTCCCATTGTGGGAGCGAGCTTGCTCGCGATGGACGCGACGCGGTTCATTTGCCGGACGACGATTTCCCACCGGCAATCTGCTTCACCAGCGCCTCATGACCTTCCTTGTCACTGGCCCTGGAAATGATCTGCACCACCGCCATGCGCGTGCCGGAGGCGCCCAGCAGCGTGGTGTCGAGCGTCGGTCCGCCGCCCTGGGTGGCGCGGGTATCGAGCTGGCGCAAACCCAGGCCGGTACTTTTCAGGGTCAGGCTTTTTTCACTCAGGATCCTGGCATCCGGCAAGGCTTTGGTTCGTTGGGCAGCGTAGGCAGCCATGGTCGCGTCAAGAAACGCACCGTCGTCGTCCTTTACGTTCGCCCCGTCGATGATGGTGTTTTCAGCGGTGATCACCACGGTTTTGCGGATGGCGTTGCTGTACATCGTTCCCGATGCCCCCCCTGTGCCCTGGGCCGCCTCACCAGCGGGCAGCGGGGTGACAGTGAAACCCTTTGGCAGGGTGAAGGTAAACTTGCCGCCCAGCATCGAAACCTTCCGGGCCGGCAAGTCACCGTCGGTTTTGGGCTGGGCCGAATGGGCAGGCACCATGACCAGGCCTGCGATGGCCGTCAGAAACAGAGCGGCGGCGTGTTTACTCAGCAGTGACATCGAAACTCTTCCCGTGAGGCGCGTGAAGCGCCAATCATCCCACGGGTCATCACCTGGCTCCAGCAGTGTCCGGCAGGCTTGTGTACCTCAGTCCGGCTCTACGTCCAGTTGCAGAGTGTCGTCGGCCAGGCGCTCGGTGCGCCGGACAATGCCACTGATCTTCCGGCCCTCGGCCCTGAACACGACGATCTGGGCCTTTTCCAGGTCCTCGGGCAGTGGCGGCTGCACGCGCAGCGCGAACCATGGCGGCTCATCGTCGTCGAGGCGCATGATGTGGAAGTGGCATTCGACGCTTTTGGTTTCTCGACCAAACAAGGTATCGAGACCGTAGTCAAGGTGTGTGCCGTGGTCGGTTGCAGGGGGCAGGGACATCGCAATCTCCTGGCTGAATGCGCGACTGATGTTCAAGTGATTCTCTGCGTGAAGGAAAATTCCCTTTGGTAAGACGCAAGGGCTGCGCCATCGCTGCAAGCGCTGAAGCATCGGCGTTGCTGCTAGAATCGCCCACCTTGACCTACGCGAGGTATGCCCATGAGCGAACCTATTCGCCTCACCCAGTACAGCCACGGCGCCGGTTGCGGTTGCAAGATTTCACCCCAGGTACTGGAGGTGATTCTGGCCGGTAGCGGCGCGCAGAATCTTGATCCCAGGCTGTGGGTCGGTAACGCCTCCCGGGACGATGCTGCGGTATACGCCATCGATGAGGAGCGCGGGGTGGTGTCGACCACTGACTTTTTCATGCCGATCGTCGACGATCCGTTCGATTTCGGTCGTATCGCCGCCACCAATGCCATCAGCGACATCTACGCGATGGGCGGCGATCCGTTGATGGCGATTGCGATTCTCGGCTGGCCCGTCAACGTACTGGCTCCGGAAATCGCCCGAGAGGTGATTCGCGGTGGTCGTTCGGTGTGTGATGAGGCGGGCATACCGCTGGCGGGCGGTCATTCGATCGACGCGCCCGAGCCGATTTTCGGCCTTGCCGTCACGGGGCTGGTGAGCAAGCGCCACATGAAGCGCAACGACACCGCCACCGCCGGCTGCCTTCTCTACCTGACCAAGCCCCTGGGCATCGGTATCCTGACCACGGCGGAAAAGAAGGGCAAACTGCGCACCGCCGACGTGGGGCTGGCCCGTGACTGGATGTGTACCCTCAATAAACCCGGCAGCCGCTTCGGCAAGCTCGACGGTGTGACGGCGATGACTGACGTCACCGGTTTCGGCCTGCTTGGGCATCTGGTGGAAATGGCCGATGGCAGCGGTCTCACGGCACGCATACGCTATGACGCCGTGCCACGGTTGCCGGGGGTCGAGTATTACCTCGACCTGGGCTGTGTGCCGGGCGGCACGTTGCGCAACTACGACAGCTACGCCAGCAAGGTCGGTCGGGTCCAGGAACTGCACAAGCGTGTGCTGTGCGATCCGCAAACCAGCGGCGGGTTGTTGATTGCGGTCAGTCCCGAGGGCAACGAGTCGTTCCTGGCGGTGGCCGCCGAGCTGGGCCTTGCGCTGGAACCGATTGGCGAGCTGGTCGAGCGACAGACCAACGCGGTCGAGGTGTCATGATGGCCAATGACATTACCGATTACCGCGAGATTTTCCTCAACGACCGGCCGATGATGGATACCCGCGCGCCCATCGAATTCCACAAGGGTGCGTTCCCCGGCGTGGTCAACCTGCCGCTGATGACGGACATCGAACGACAGCGGGTCGGTACCTGCTACAAGCAGCAAGGCCAACAGGCGGCCATTGTGCTGGGGCATCAATTGGTGTCTGGTGAGATCAAGGCGCAACGCATCCAGGCCTGGGCCGAGTTTGCCCAGGCTCACCCGGACGGCCTGCTGTATTGCTTCCGTGGTGGTTTGCGCTCGCAGATCGTCCAGCAATGGCTCAAGGACGAAGCGGGTATCGAATATCCCAGAGTTGGCGGCGGCTACAAGGCCATGCGCACCTTCCTGCTGGACACCGTCGAACAGGCGGTTGCCCAGTGCGACCTGGTATTGCTGGGCGGCATGACGGGCACCGGCAAGACGGAGGTCCTGACCCGGTTGAACAACGGCCTCGACCTGGAAGGCTTCGCCAATCACCGGGGTTCAAGCTTCGGCAAACGTGCTACCGGACAGCCTTCGAACATCGATTTCGAGAACCGCCTGGCGGTGGACGTGCTGAAAAAGCGCGCCGCCGGCATCGAGCAGTTCGTGGTCGAGGATGAGAGCCGCGCAGTCGGCAGCTGTGCCTTGCCGTTGCCGTTGTACCAGCGTATGCAGCAGGTTCCGATGGTCTGGCTCGAAGACAGCGTGGAGCGACGGGTCGAGCGGATCTTGCGGGACTACGTCATCAACCTGAGCGCCGAATTTGTCGCTGTACACGGCGATGAGGGGTTTATGTTGTTCTCCGAGCGGTTGCTGGCGAGCCTGGACAACATCCATAAGCGCCTGGGCGGTGACCGCCATCGGCGCTTGATGACGATCATGGAAGCCGCCTTGGCCGAGCAGGCCGATAGCGGTGCCGTCGACCTTCATCGTGGCTGGATCGAAGGTCTGCTGCGTGAGTACTACGATCCGATGTACGTATTCCAGCGGGAAAAGAAGGGCAGGCGGATCGAGTTTTCCGGGGAGCAGGCCGCTGTGCTGGAATACCTGCGTGAGCGAGCGGCCCGGACAAAGTGAGCAAGTTCAACTCCCACATCGACCGAGGTGGGAGTCCTGCCAAGGGGCGGCGACAGACGCGTTAAAGCAGCGCTGCCCCGATCAATCCGAAGACGATGCCTACCAGGATGGTCAGCAGCGCCACGGTCACCAGCACCCGGGCGTCAAAATCTTTGCGCAACATCAGCAGTGACGGCAGGC
Organism: Pseudomonas uvaldensis; assembly: GCF_021271205.1. Lineage (GTDB taxonomy): Bacteria > Pseudomonadota > Gammaproteobacteria > Pseudomonadales > Pseudomonadaceae > Aquipseudomonas > Aquipseudomonas uvaldensis. Next base: position 94,138 of record NZ_JAIWKS010000014.1, on the reverse strand, counting down.
TGATGCTCGGCAGGGTCATCAACAATGCCACGGCCGGGCCGGTGCCCATGCCCAGGGACATCATGGTCTGGACAATAGGGATCTCCGCCGCGGTCGGTATCACGAACAGCGTGCCGACGATCGCCAGCGGTACCAGCCACACCAGACTGTCGGCCATGGCCCCGTCGACATGAGGAAACAGCCAGACCCGCGCAGCGCCCAGTACCAGCACGGCCAGCACATAGACCGGGATGGTGCTCCAGAACAATTGCCATAAGGTGCGGGCCCAACGGACGGCGAACGGTTGCGCATCCACCACGCTGGCCTCGGTCACCGCTTCCACCGCCGCTTCGGGCAGGATCTCTGGCCGTGCGATGCGCTGTGCCACCATCGACACGCCAAACACCAGCACGATACCCGCCACCAGGCGCAGAGCGGTGAAGCCCCAGCCCAACACGAACCCCATGAAGACCAGGGTCGCGGGGTTGAGTACCGGGTTGCCGATCCAGAAAGCCAGCGCCGCGCCCACCGAGACGTTCTGCCGGCGCATGCTGGCCGCTACCGGCGCCGCGCAGCATGAGCACATCATGCCGGGCAGGGCGAACAACCCGCCGCGCAAGGTCGAGGCAAAGCCGGCCTGGCCGAACAGGCGTAACAGCCAGTCGCGGGGGATCAGCACCTGCAACAGGGAGCCGAGGATCACCGCCAGCACGGCAGCTTTCCAGATGGCCAGGAAATACACCTTGGCATAGGTCAGTGCCGCCATCAGTGGCGCTGTCTGGGCATCGTTGAGAATCGAGTTGCCGATGTTGTGGCTATCGGCGGCGACGAACGCCTTCAGATAATAGGGCGACCATTTGACATAGTAGAGCCCGACAACGGCCACGAGCAGGAACAGGGCGGGTTTCCACCAGAACGACCAGCTCCGGTCGTCGGCGGCAGAGGTTGGAGACATGAAAAGCGTCCGGTCAGCTGGAGAGTGGGCGCATCATACCTCAGCCTGCCCTGTCCGTGACCTGCCCTGACCGTAGGAGGTGTCGACAGGTCAGGTCGGACAGGTTTCTTGCCCATTGTCGAGGCCTTGCTTGTAAGTCCGGCTGGAGAGGCTGGCCTTGCCGTTGTGCCAGGTCAGCGTCAGCACGTACAGCGAATCGAAATCCCCCGACGCCCAGTCTTCGGTGATGGTCTGCTTCTTGCCCACGGCTTCGCCGGCGACCTTGTTGATCAGTTCGGGCAGATAGCCATGTGACCAGGCCGTGTAGATAGTGGCGTTGTGGTATTTGTCTTCCAGCAGTTCATTTGCGAGGTCGCTGGTGTCATTGGCCGAATATTCGATATTGACGGGGAGCCCGAGCTTGATGGCGCTGGGACTGATGGTCATCAGCGGACGAATATAGCTGTATGAATTATCCAGCTCACCCTCTTCGACGTTGCGGGTCGGGTTGGCCGCGAACACGTAATCGGCCTTGCCGAATTTTTCCGGCAGCAGGGTAGCCAGATCGATGGCGCGATTAAGCCCCCGGCAGTTGAGCTGGCCCAGGCCGCCGGCGGGTTTCTCGGCGTGGCGCAGGAACACCAGGGTCTGGACACCATTCACCGGCTGGGCGCGGCTGACGCTGGACTCCAGTGACAACACCAGACCGCAGGCTACCAGCAGTGTCGGTAGCACCAGCCATGAACGGGGTTTGAAATGTCTGGCGAAATTCAGTGGCTTGATCATCGATAGTAGTCTTCGGCTGTCTCGAATCGAACATCGAGTCAGGCTGACAAACCCTGGCACCGCGAAGCGTTTGGCCTCGGGTGTTTTCCCTGTCGTTACACCCGCTTCGATTCCCCGGGGCATTGCTCAGAGTCCTCTGAAGCCCTTTGGTTCGATCCAGCGGCGGCTTCTTCCATGAGATGGGATGAACGTTAGCGACAGGATGTTGCGAAATTAAGAAGAGTCGGTGTGAATCCCATGACGGTGTATGGGGGCCGGAACCCGTCATCGAAGACGAGCCGGGCGAGGAAACCTCTGATGCCTCCAGGGCGATCCTGAATTATGCTCCATCCTTTTAAAGTCGCTGTGGAGCCCCCCGTGCCCAACCTGACCCCATTCCCCATCACCCAGAAATGGCCCGCCCAGTATCCCGAGTGGATCCAGCTCTACTCTCTGCCAACCCCCAACGGGGTAAAGGTCTCGATCATGCTGGAGGAGATCGGCCTGCCTTACGAACCCCATAAAGTGGACTTCGACAGCAACGACCAGTTCTCTCCCGAGTTCCTGTCCCTGAACCCCAACAACAAGATCCCGGCGATCCTCGACCCTCATGGGCCTGGAGACCAGCCGTTGGCGTTGTTCGAATCGGGGGCGATCCTGATTTATCTCGCGGACAAGAGCGGTCAGTTACTGGCCCGGGAATCGGCGGCGCGTTACGAGACGATCCAGTGGCTGATGTTCCAGATGGGCGGGATCGGGCCGATGTTCGGGCAGTTGGGCTTCTTCAACAAGTTCGCCGGCAAGGACTATGAGGATAAGCGACCGCGTGATCGTTATGTCGATGAGAGCAAGCGCCTGCTCAAGGTGCTCGACGGTCGCCTGCAAGGACGAGACTGGATCATGGGCGAGCGCTACACCATTGCCGATATCGCCACGTTCCCCTGGGTGCGCAACTTGATCGGGTTCTATGAGGCGGGCGATCTGGTGGGCATCCAGCATTTCCCGAATGTAACGCGGGTGCTGGAGCGCTTCCTGGCGCGACCGGCGGTGATTCGCGGACTGAAGATTCCGGAGTGAATACATCCATGGCCCACCGATTCGATTTCAAGCAACTGGATGTGTTCAGCGAAGTACCGCTCAAGGGCAATCCATTGGCCGTGGTGCTGGGGTGCGATGGGCTCGGTGATGAGCAAATGATCGCGTTTGCCAATTGGACGAATCTCAGCGAAACCACTTTTTTGCTCGAGCCTCGGCATCCGGAGGCGGATTACCGGGTCCGGATTTTTACGACCTCGACCGAACTGCCCTTTGCCGGCCATCCGACGCTGGGCAGTTGCCATGCCTGGCTGGAAGCGGGAGGCGTGCCGAAAGGGCAGGAGATCGTGCAGGAGTGCGGCGTTGGCCTTGTCAGAATTCGTCGCAGCGAACACGGCTTGTCATTCCTGGCACCGCCGTTGATCAAATCCGGGCCGCTGGAGGCCGATGTGCTTGAGCGGGCGCGAAACGGGCTCGGGCTGGCGGCCGAGGCCATTGTCGAGGCGCAATGGGTCGACAACGGCGCGGGGTGGCTGGCCTTGATGCTCCGGGACCGGCAACAAGTCTTGAACCTCAAGCCTGATTATCACCAATTGCTGGATCTGGCCGTAGGCGTCGTGGCGCCCTGGGACCCGGTCGTCGATGGTGTCGACGCGCAATTCGAAGTCCGGGGTTTCATTGCCGGCGACGGAATGCCGGAGGACCCGGCCACCGGCAGCTTGAACGCCGGTCTCGCCCAATGGATGCTCGCCAAGGGGCTGGCACCGTCGTCTTATGTGGTCAGCCAGGGGTTGACCATGGGCCGGGCCGGGCGGATTCATGTGGAACAGGTAGGTGAGGAGGTCTGGATCGGTGGCGCGGTGGTGACCTGCATCGACGGCTCGCTGACTTTGTGAGTCGGGAAGTTGCGAACACACGAAACCTGATGTGGGAGCGAGCCTGCTCGCGAAAGCGGTGGGTCAGTTTGCATCGATGTTGAATGTACCACCGTCATCGCGAGCAGGCTCGCTCCCACAAGGGGGCCTTGGTGCTCACGGTTTTGCATCCAACAATGATCTACTGTGGGAGCGGGCTTGCTCGCGAAAGCGGTGGGTCAGTTGCATCGATGTTGAATGTGCCCCCGTCATCGCAGCCAGTTCTGCCTTGCTCCCACGTGCCCGGCACAGGGTATCTGGCCACAGAAATAACAAAACTGCTGGAGTTTTATGCGATTCAATCGAGGGTTGATCGGTCTGTTTTCCTTGCTGGCCCTGGCCGGTTGCGGCAGTCGTCAGGCCCAGGAGCCTGAACGCCAGCCAGCGCAGGTCAAGGCGCAGATCGTTCAGTTGCTGCCCGCCAGGACGGTAGACCGAGAGGGCTGGGCCACCGATATATACGTCGCGTTTGCCGCTCAGCAGATCCCGCCCACAACACAGAATATCTGCTCGGTGCTGGCGGTGACCGAACAAGAGTCCACTTTCCAGGCCGATCCGACGGTGCCGGGGTTGGGCAGGATTGCCCGGCAGGAAATCGACCGGCGTGCGGCGAAGTTGCACATCCCCAATGTATTGGTCAGCGGCGCGCTCCAGGTGCGGTCCCCCAATGGCAAGAGCTATGCCGACCGGCTCAACGGGGCGCGCAGCGAGAAGGAATTGAGCGGCATCTTCGATGATTTCATCGGTATGGTGCCGTTGGGCAAGACGCTGTTCGACGGCTTCAACCCGGTGCATACCGGCGGGCCGATGCAAGTCAGCATTGCTTTTGCCCAGGCCAATGCCCGGAACTACCCCTATACGGTGGACGGCTCGATTCGTCGCGAAGTGTTCAGTCGTCGAGGCGGCATGTATTTCGGCATCGCTCATTTGCTGGGGTACCCGGTGAGCTACACCGAACCGCTGTACCGTTTTGCCGATTTCAATGCCGGCTGGTATGCCAGTCGCAACGCGGCATTCCAGCACGCAGTGAGTCGCGCCTCAGGGATTACCCTGGCATTGGACGGCGACCTGATCCGGCATGATTCGATCATGCCCGGCAGCACCGAACTGGCAGTGCGAACCCTGGGAAAGTCATTGGGGATGCGCAATCCGACCATCCGTGACCAATTGGAGTTGGGTGACACCCTGGCCTTCGAGGACAGCAAACTTTACAAGCGGGTGTTCGAGCTGGCTGAGAAAGCCGAAGGTAAACCGCTGCCCCGTGCGGTGTTGCCGGGCATCGTGCTAAAGAGTCCGAAGATCACTCGCAAACTGACCACGGCTTGGTTTGCCAAGCGGGTGGATGAGCGTTATCAGCGATGCGTGAGTCGGTCATCCGGGCGTTAGACAACGATCATGAAAAAGCCCGGCGGGTTAGGCCGGGCTTTATTGGGACGCTTTCGGGTGTTGCGGTCAGACAACTCATACGCGGTTCTGCGGCAGACGGTCGGAACCCCCTTCAGCTACACGATTTTCGATCAGACGATCGGAGCCACCTTCAGCAACGCGATTCTCGATCAGACGGTCGGAACCTCCTTCGGCCAAGCGTTTCTCGATCAGGCGATCGGAGCCACCTTCAGCAACGCGATTCTCGATCAGGCGGTCGGAGCCCCCTTCGGCCAAGCGTTTCTCGATCAGGCGGTCGGAGCCATCTTGAGCAACACGTTTCTCGATCAGACGATCAGAGCCATCTTGAGCAACACGTTTTTCCATCAGGCGGTCGGAACCCCCTTCGGCGACGCGTCGTTCGATCAGTCGATCAGAGCCATCCTGGGCGACGACCGGATGGGAGGAAGCGGCGAATGCGTTGGCGGCCAGAACCGAGAAAGCGAGGCTGAGGATGATTTGGCGTTTCATGATGGTGTGCTCCGGGGTGTTGTGGGTTGGTGTGGCGCCATTGTTGCGCCGGGCAATCATCAAGAGAACTTCATTGACGTGATGGTGACCATCGACGGCAGTGATAGCTGATCGGGAAAGAGCGCCTGTCGTCCATCGGACGGAACATCGGCCAGCCGCCGGGTTCTATCGTCTGAACCCAACAGGGAGGCTGGCTTATGTACCAGTTATTCGGCCACAGACAATCCGGCTCCTCGGCCGTGGAGATTGCGTTGTGCCTGTGCGGCGTGCCCTATCGCCGGATAGATGCCTACTCGACTGAAGACAGCGAGGCGGCGACAGAACTCGAGGCGTTGAACCCGCTGAAACAAGTCCCGACCCTGCAGTTGCCGGACGGCTCCGTGTTGACCGAAGCCGCGGCCATATTGATTCATCTAGGGTTGACCTTTCCTGCATCGAAGTTATTGCCGGACGATCCCGGGCTGCGCGCACAAGCCATAAGGGGTCTGGTCTACATCGCAGCCAATTGCTATACACCCATCGGCATCATCGATTTTCCGGAGCGTTGGCTGGAGGCGGACGACGACACCCGGCAGCAGTTGGTGTCGGGCACCCAGCAACGGCTGTACCGCAACTGGACGTTGTTTGCCGATCAATTCCCGGCACAGCCGTTTCTGGGGGGGCATGAGCCAGGAGCGCTGGATATCCTCGCGGCTGTCATCACTAAGTGGCAAGGAACGCGAGAAGCCATGCTCCGCGCACGGCCCGCCTTCCACGATGTATTGGAGCGAATCGATCATCACCCGCGTGTTGCGCCGGTGTTGTCGCAGCACTGGCCGTCGTAGGCGCGGCCGAAAGGATCATGGGCAGGTTTTTCGGGCAGCGGCCCGAACGACCAGGTCGACGAATTGCCGCACGTTGTTCTGATGGGCTGTCACCAGATCATCGAGTGCGGCTGTTGCCGGTGTTTGCAGTGCGCTGCGGCAGGTGAGAGGAGAGGCTTCGTTGCCAACGCTACGCAAGCGCCATTGCACATCCATACGGGCGTAACGGCCAGGGATCGAGTCGAAGCGCTGCACGTCCACCCGCAACAATAATCGGGGCGCCCCAGGGTTGCTCAGTGGCTCCTCCAGACTGCTGCGCAGCTCATCCGCGAGGCTGGCACCCCACCATTCGGTTTCCAGGATGACCAGGCCACTGTTGCCTTGGCGTATGACCATCTGGGGACGATCCACCTGGGGCGGAACGCTCACTTGCTCGATCCGGATGTCGGCGTTGGCGGGCGGTTGGCTCGCCGGTTGAGCCGGGCTCAAGGTGTGGTAATGGACCGGATCGCTGCGGCAGGCGCCGAGCAGCAGCAGGGCAGCAACCAGGGCGGATTTCAGCATCGGCGGCATGGGACGGGCTCCTGTGATCATTCGTCCACCGGGAATGTGAGGTTCTGTGCCGGAGCGTCCTTGGGACGGCCGCGAAGCAGCGATTCAGGATGGCGGCTCAGGTAGTCGGACAGTTCGCGCAGCGAGCGTGACATACGTCCCAGGTCGTCGAGGGTCTGGGTCAGTTGTTCGCGCTGCGGCGAATCTTCGGCCAGGGTGGAGTTGGCCGATTGCAGGGTCTTGCTGACGTCCTGCAAGGTGTTCTGCACCCCCGGCAGGGTCTTGCTGTTGAACTGCGTCAGGCCTTTGCGCAACTCCACCAGGTTGCCATCCAGGTTGCTGGCGATGCTTTCCAACGGCAGTTTGTTGATCCGTTCGACCACCGATTGCAGTTGCTCCTGCAACTGCTGCAGGCTTCCCGGGATGGTCGGGATACGGACAGGACGGGCATTCGGATCGAACGCGACTTTTTCGGCTTTGGGGTAGAAATCCAGGGCAATGTACAACTGTCCGGTCAGCAGACTGCCGCTGCGCGCCTGGGCACGCAGGCCCCGCTCGACAAAACTGCCCATCAGGCGGGCGGAGGCGGCTTCGTCCTCCGGATCGTGATTGAGCGCCTTGAGCAGTTTCTCGTGGGCTTTACCCAGCCGCTGGGGATAGATCACAACGCCGACGTTGAGGGGGAAATTGCGCTGTTTTTCGTCAAAATCCAGGTTGATGGCCACCACCCGACCGATCTCTACGCCCAGGAATTCGACGGGTGCACCCACCCGCAATCCGCGAAGTGCCTGATCGAAACGAAGCGCCAGGTATTGTGCCTTGCCGTTGGGTGGCGCCAGGGCACTCTGTTCGTCGGCGAACAGTTCGAACGTTTTGTCCTCGCTGGCGGAGGTATCGTTGGGGCTGTATTCCGGTGCCCGGAACGCAATACCGCCCAACAGCAGTGCCGAGAGCGATTCGGTCTTGACTGCAAATCCGTTGGCGCCGACGTTCAGGTCCACGCCGCTGACGTTCCAGAACCGGGTGTTTTCGGTGACGTATACATCGTTGGGCGCGTTGATGAACACGTCGATATTGACGCCTTTGCCGTCGGCGTCCAGCCCGTAGGACACCACTTGGCCTACCGGGATCTTGCGCAGGTACACGGGAGAGCCGATGTCCAGGGAACCGAGGTCCTGGGAGTGAAGGGTAAAGCGCTTGCCCGGTTCGCCGTAGGTAATCGGCGGCGGGGCCTCAAGGCCAGTGAACGACTTGGCGCGCACCTTGGACTGGCCGGCATCGGCGCCGATGAAATCGCCGGAGAGTAAAGTGTCGATCCCGGAGATGCCGCCAGCGCCGATGCGCGGCCGTACCACCCAGAACACCGAGTCCTCGTGCGTGAACGTGTCGGCTGTCTTGGCGAGCTTGACCGTCGCGGTGACGTTTTTCTGATCGTCGCTCAGTTGCACGTCGGTGACCTGGCCGATCACCACGTTGCGGTACTTCACCTGGGTCTTGTTGGCGGTCAGGCCCTGGCCGGTCTTGAAGGTAATGGTGATGGTCGGGCCCTCCTGCAGCCAGTTATTGACCACCAGGGACAACCCCACCAGCACTGCGATGATTGGCACCACCCACACCAGCGACACCGTCCAGCGGCGGCGGGTGACATGGGCGCGGCCCGGTAACGGTTTGTGTCCGTCAGTGGTTTGTGACTTCATCCATGGCCTCCTCGGATGGGGGGGTGTCCCAGATCAACCGTGGGTCGAAACTCATGGCCGACAGCATGGTAAACAACACCACGAGGCCGAAGAACAGGATCCCCGGTCGTGGTTCGATATCGCTCAGTGCCTGGAATTTCACCAGGGCCGCCACCAGGGCCACCACCAGCACGTCGAGCATCGACCAATAGCCGATGACCTCTACCAGCCGGTAGAGCTTCGCCCGCTGGAGCTGAGCCCAGGTGCTGCGCCGCTGGACGGTGACCAGCAGCAGGGTCAGAACCACGAACTTGATGCCCGGCACCGCGATGCTGGCGATGAAGATGATCAGGGCGATGTCCCAGGCGCCGCTATGCCAGAACTCGATGACACCGCTGATGATAGTGCTGTCGGCACCGTCGCCGAGCATCTGCGTGTTCATCACCGGGAGCAGGTTGGCTGGAATATAGAACACCAACGCGGCCAGCATATAGGCCCAGGTGCGAGTGATGGGATCGGGTTTGCGTCGATGCAGGACGGCGTCGCAACGGGGGCACGTCTGGGGTTCGTGGGTCATGTCGCAGGCCAGGCCGCAGCCATGGCACAGGCACAGGTTGAGGTCGCTGGCCTGGGGCGGGGGGCGCAATGGCTCGCCGTTCACAGCTGATCCCAGAGGTCGCGGATGTCGCGCCCGGCAATCCGGATCATCAGCAGGCTCAAGGCCGCCAGGGCGAACAGGCCGATGCCGGGCAGCACGTCCAGCAGCCCGGCGAGCTTGATCACCGCCACCAGGGCCCCCAGCAGGCAGACCTCCAGCATGCTCCACGGCCGCAGGGTTTCCAGGCTGCGCATGCACAGGTTGAACCCCGGCGCCCGGCGGTTGCCGTAGGCGTGGCCCAGCACCCAGAGCAGGAGCACCAGTTGAAGGGCCGGCGCGACGATGATTGCCACCGCGGCGACCAGTGCGATGAAGGTGATCGGTCCCTGACTCAGCGCCACGATGGCGTCCCACAGCGTGGCGCTGTTGCTCAGACCCTGGAAGCGGATGTTCATCACCGGATAGACATTGGTGAAGGCCCACAGCACGGCGGCCGTCACGCTCAGGGCGAGGCGTTTTTCGATGGTCAGGCCGTTGTAGCGCTGAATCACCGCATGGCATCGCACGCACGAGGCTTTCTGGTGCGCCACGAGTACGACCGGCTCGTACACCGCATCGCAATGCTCGCAGATGATCAGTCGGTCGGTATCGGCCATGGGGATGCTCGGCAGGACAACCCCTTCAATATAGAAGTCCGTCGAGAATGAGCAACCCGTCTGACGGGCCATGTGAGGATTTATCCCACACGGCCCGGGATCGATCATTCTCCGCGGATGTACTGCTCCAGCTGCCGGATCAGGTCGGCCTGCTCGGCGATGGCTTCCTTGACCAGGTCACCGATGGACAGCAGGCCGACCAGCTTGCCGTCTTCCACCACTGGCAGGTGGCGCAGGTGCTTTTCGGTCATGATGCTCAGGCAGGTCTCGACGTTCTGGTGCGGGTCGATCGTGATCACGGGCGAGACCATGATCTCGCTGACCCGCGTGCCCACCGACGAGCGACCATGCAGGACCATTTTACGGGCATAGTCGCGCTCGCTGATGATGCCCAGCACCTCATCATTTTTTACCACCAGCAAGGCACCGACATTCTTTTCGGCCATGCGCATCAGCGCCTGTAACACCATGTCGTCCGGTGAGACGGTGTGTACTTGCTGGTTCTTCTCGTCTTTCATCCGGAGCAACTGTGCGACGGTTTTCATGAAGGGCCTCGAGTGTTTTTTGCGGGTGGTAAAAGAATCGTAGACCCGGCGGCACAGAGCAAGCGGTAAAGCGGCGGCCAGTCGTCCAAAAGCGTCATGGCCGGCGAAGTCGCATGCCCTTCACCAGGGTGGCGAGGGGGATAAATCCCCTCGCCACGGGTAGAATCCGGCTATACGCATAAATTCGAGGTTTGCAAACGGTGGATCTACAGCAGGGCTTCGTTCTGACCCGGCATTGGCGCGATACCCCGGCGGGCACCGAAGTCGAGTTCTGGCTGGCCACCGATGCAGGGCCACAGCGTGTGCGCCTGGCGGTGCAGCCGTCGGTGGCGTTCGTGCCACAGATCCAGCGCGGCCAGGCGGAAGCGTTGTTGCAGGGAGAAAAAGACGTCGAGTTGCGTCCCCTCGACCTGCTGGATTTCGAACATCGTCCGGTGCTGGGCCTGTATTGCCGCCAGCACGCTCAACTGATGCGGCTGGACACCACCCTGCGCCGGGCCGGGGTAGAGGTGTTCGAGGCCGATATCCGACCGCCGGAGCGTTACCTGATGGAGCGCTTCATCACCGCGCCGGTCTGGTTCGGCGGCACCCCCGCCGCCGACGGCCTGCTGCTCGACGCCCAGATGAAACCCGCCCCCGACTACCGTCCGGCGTTGCGTCTGGTGTCCCTGGACATCGAGACCACTGCCCAGGGCGAGTTGTATTCCATTGCCCTGGAGGGCTGCGGTGAGCGTCAGGTGTACATGCTCGGCCCGCCCAATGGCGATGATAGCGGCGTGGATTTCCAGCTCGAATACTGCGAGTCCCGCACTTTGCTGCTGAAAAAGCTCAACGACTGGTTCGCCCGTTTCGACCCTGACGCGATCATTGGCTGGAACCTGGTGCAGTTCGATCTGCGCGTGCTGCACGAACATGCCCGGCGGCTGGCGGTACCGTTGCGCCTGGGACGCGGGGGTGAAGAGATGCAGTGGCGCGAGCATGGCGCACGCAACAACCATTTCTTTGCCTCGGCGACCGGACGGCTGATCATCGACGGCATCGAGTCCCTGCGTTCGGCGACGTGGAGTTTCCCTTCGTTCAGCCTGGAAAACGTCGCACAGACCTTGTTGGGGGAAGGTAAGTCGATCGACAACCCTTACCAGCGCATGGATGAAATCAACCGCATGTTCGCCGAGGACAAGCCCGCCCTGGCTCGCTATAACCTCAAGGACTGCGAGTTGGTGACGCGTATTTTCGCCAAGACCGAACTGCTCAAGTTCCTGCTGGAGCGAGCCAGCGTCACCGGCCTGCCGGCGGATCGCAGCGGGGGGTCAGTGGCTGCGTTCACGCATCTGTACATGCCGCTCATGCACCGCCAGGGGTTCGTTGCGCCGAATCTCGGTCAACGCCCGCCCCAGGCCAGCCCGGGCGGTTTTGTCATGGACTCTCAGCCGGGGCTCTACGAGTCGGTGCTCGTTCTGGACTACAAGAGCCTGTATCCATCGATCATCCGCACCTTTCTCATCGATCCGGTGGGCTTGATCGAAGGCTTGCGTCACCCGGACGACCGCGAGTCGGTGCCCGGTTTCCGCGGCGCGCGGTTCTCCCGCACGCGGCATTGCCTGCCGTCCATCGTGGCACGGGTCGCCGAAGGCCGGGAAACCGCCAAACGCGAGCGCAATGCGCCGCTGTCCCAGGCCTTGAAGATCATTATGAACGCCTTCTACGGCGTGCTCGGTTCCAGTGGCTGTCGCTTTTTCGATCCGCGGCTGGCCTCGTCCATTACCTTGCGCGGCCACCAGATCATGCAGCAGACCCGGCAGTTGATCGAAGCGCGGGGGCATGTGGTGATCTATGGTGACACCGACTCCACGTTCGTCTGGCTGCGCCGTGCCCACGGGCAGGAAGAGGCGGCCAATATCGGGCGTGAACTGGTGGCTTACGTCAATCAGTGGTGGCGCGAGTACGTGCATGAGACATTCGGCCTGGAGAGTGCGCTGGAGCTGCAGTTCGAAACGCATTTCAAACGCTTCCTGATGCCTACGATCCGGGGCGCCGAAGAGGGCAGCAAGAAACGCTACGCCGGGTTGGTGACCCGCGACGACGGCAGTGACGAAATCCTCTACAAGGGGCTGGAGGCCGTGCGCACCGACTGGTCGCCGCTGGCCCGGCAATTCCAGCAGGAGTTGTATGAGCGGATCTTCCACCGCAAGCCTTACCAGGATTACGTGCGCGACTACGTGCACCAGACCCTCGCCGGGGCGTTCGATGATCGGCTGATCTACCGCAAGCGCCTGCGCCGGCCGCTGGACGACTACGAACGCAACGTTCCGCCCCATGTGCGGGCGGCGCGGATTGCCGACGAGTTCAACCAGCGCCAGGGGCGTCCACGGCAGTACCAGAGCGGCGGCTGGATCAGTTACGTCATCACTGTCGCCGGCCCCGAGCCGCTGGAGACCCGCAGCGCGCCCATCGACTACGACCACTACGTGACCAGGCAGCTGCAACCGGTGGCGGATGCGATCCTGCCGTTCGTGGGGGATGATTTCCTGACGCTGGTGGGCGGGCAGATGGGGTTGTTCTGAGGGCTCGCTCCCACAAGCGTTCACCGCTGCTCAATCATCCTCATGCAGGCGAATACCGCGCCTATGAAGCAGATGAGGCACCACCAGCACCAGCAACGTCAGCCCCAGAAACGTGGCCGAAATGGGTTCGGTCAGGAATACCATCCAGTCGCCCTGGCTGATGGATAACGCGTTGCGCAGTTGTTTCTCCGCCATCGGCCCCAGCAGCATGCCGACGATGACAGGCGCAACGGGAAAATCGAAACGCCGCATCAGCACGCCGGCCCAACCGATCGCCAGCATCAGCATCAGGTCGAACGAGGAATGGCGCATGCCGTACACGCCAATGGAGGCAAACACGAGAATGCCCGCGTTGAGGTACGGCCGCGGGATCTGCAGCAGCTTCACCCAAAGCCCCACCAGCGGCAGGTTGAGCACCAGCAGGATCAGGTTGCCGATGTACAGCGATGCCACCAGCGTCCAGACCAACTCACCCGATGTCTGGAACAGCATGGGACCCGGTTGCAGGTTGTAGTTCTGAAAGGCCGCCAACAGTATCGCCGCCGTGGCCGAAGTGGGAATGCCAAGGGTCAGCAGCGGTACCAGGGAACCTGTGGCGCTGGCGTTATTGGCCGCTTCCGGGCCGGCCACGCCTTCGATGGCGCCCTTGCCCTTGCTGGCGGCGAATTCTTCCGGGTACTTGCTCAACTTGCGCTCGGCCGAATAGGACAGGAAGGTCGGGATCTCGGCGCCGCCGGCCGGGATGGAGCCGAAGGGAAAACCGATCATCGTTCCGCGTATCCAGGCGGGAACGGAGCGTTTCCAGTCGGCACGGGTCATCCACAACGAGGTCATCCGATGCCGCCCGGTCGTTTCTTCCCCTTGGTAGAGCAGGCTGTACAACGCCTCGGCGACGGCAAACAAACCAACGGCCACCAGCACCACTTCAATGCCATCCACCAGCTCGGGCACGCCCAGGGTGTAGCGGGCGATGCCTGACGTGGAGTCCAGGCCGATCAGGCCAATGGTCAAGCCGATGCCCAGGGAAGCGAAGCCGCGCAACATGGACGCGCCCAGGACCGCCGACACCGTGGTGAATGACAGCACCAGGATGGCAAAGTACTCAGCCGGCCCGAACCTGAGGGCCAGCGTCGCGACGAGGGGCGCGAACAGCGTCAGCAAGAGGGTGGCGACCGTGCCGGCCACGAACGAGCCGATGGCGGCCGTCGCCAGGGCAGGCCCCGCGCGGCCGTTGCGGGCCATGAGGTTGCCTTCCAGGGCCGTGATCATCGACGACGACTCGCCCGGCGTATTGAGCAGGATGGAGGTGGTCGAGCCGCCGAATTGGGCGCCGTAATAGATCCCGGCGAACATGATCAGGGCACCGGTCGGGTCGACCTTGGCGGTGATCGGCAACAGCAACGCCACCGTCAATGCCGGTCCGATCCCCGGTAACACACCAATGGCGGTGCCGAGCAAACAACCGATGAAACCCCATAGCAGGTTGATCGGATCCAGCGCCGAAGCAAAACCCGAAGCCAGGCTCAAGAGAATGTCCATTGCATGATCTCCTTCGACCCAAATCAGATCCAGGCATTGATCAGGGGCGGCAAAGCGACCCCCAACCCGGCATTGAACAGCCAGTAGATCGGTAGCGTCAGGGCTATGCCGATGGCGAGGTCACGCAGGGGATGGCGGCTGCCGAACCCGCGTGCCGAGCAGGCGAACAGCAGCGCCGCGGCCAAGACGAACCCGATGACATTGATCAGCAGGGCGATCGCCACAATGCCGGCGGTTACCCAGGCCGCTCCCGACTTTCCGTTGGCCTGCAGGTTGGAGGCCTGAAGATCCCGCGACAGCTCACGAAAACCGCCCGTCATCGCCTGGTAGCTCAGCACCACGCCCACCCCGGCCAGGAACACGGCCACGGCGCAGGGATAGACGTGAGCCCCCAGAATGACGAAACCCATTTCGGGGGGAAAGCGGAAGGCGCCAATCGCAAGGACCAGACCGATGGCGATCACGCCGACGCCGATGGCCAATTGGATTGGCACTATTGCGTTCGGGCGGGCCATGTCAGAGCAATCCGACCTTCACCAGCATGGCCCGCAGGCGCGCATGCTCCTCATCGACGAATTTGCCGAACTCGTCACCGGTCAGGATGACCTGTGTCCAGGCGTTGGCCTTGATGTTCTCCTGCCAGACCTTGCTATGGGTGGCGGCCAGTACGGCGTCGGTGACTTGCTGGCGTTGTTCCGGCGTGAGATTCGCCGCGCCGTAAACGCCACGCCAGTTGCCGATGGTGACGTCATAGCCACTTTCCTTGAGGGTCGGCGCGTCGATGCCTTCGACACGGTTGGGGGCACCGATGGCCAAAAGGCGGAACTGTTTGGATTGCACATACTTGGCCAGCTCGGCATAGCCCCCGGTGATCACGGTGATGTGTCCACCCAGGGTCGCGGCGACGACTTCGCCGCCCCCGGCATAGGCGACGTAGTTCACCTGATTGACCGGAATGTCCATTTTGCTCGCCAGATCAGCGATGCCGATGTGATCGATCGAACCCTTCGAGCCACCGCCCCACTTGATACTGGAAGGCTTGGCCTTGAAGTCTTTCAACAAGTCATCCAGGTTCTTGTAGGGCGAATCCTGGCGGACGGCAAGCACGTTGTATTCGGTGAACAGCCGGGCGATGGGGGTCACATCCTTCAAGGTGATCTGCGGTTTGTTCTGCTCCACCGCCGTGACCATGATCGCGCCTACCACCAGCAGTGCGTTGGGATCGCCCTTGGTGCTGTTGGCAAATTGCGCCAGGCCCAACGTACCCCCGGCACCCCCCTTGTTCTCGAACGTGACGGACTTGGCCGCCTCGGCCTCGACCAGCGCCTTGCCCAGGATCCGCGCGGTCTGGTCGTAGCCTCCGCCCACGGAGCCAGGGGCCATGAATTTCACGGTGTCCAGGGCGAGGGCGGGGAGTGCGAGTGTGGCAGCGCCCAGGGCTGCGGCGAGAGCGATGCAACGGCTGAAGGGGTGGGTTTTCGTGAGCATGAGGTTTCTCCCGCGATTATTGTTTTTGTCGGTACCGGTTGATCCAGCCTAGCAGTGCCGCGGGATTTTGGGAGAAACACAGGGTGGCTGCTGTCGGTGAGGATTGACCCTGTGGAAGCAAAGCTTGCTCACGATGGTGGCGGTCCATACAGCTTTGAGGAATCAGACTCACCGCTATTGCGAGCAAGCTTTGCTCCTACGGATTTATTTATTCACACCATCGCCAGCCGCTGCTTGCCCTGGGGCTGCGGGAAGATCAGGTCGAGGGCGGCGAGGTCCTGGGGGGCGAGCTTGAGATTCGCCGCTTCGGCGTTCAAGCGTACGTGTTCCGGTTGTACGGCTTTAGGGATGGCGATGACGTTGTCCTGGCGCAGCAACCAGGCCAGTGCGATCTGCGCGGGTGTAGCCCGGTGGCGCTCGGCGATCTGGCTCAGGGTTTGATCCTTGAGCAGATGCCCGCCCTGGCCGACCGGGCAGTAGGCCATGACCGGCAGGGAGCGTTGCTGGCACCAGGGCAGCAGGTCGAATTCGATACCTCGCTCCTGCAGGTTGTACAGCACCTGATTGGTGGCGCAGGCAGGGGAAGCCAGTTCTTCAAGGTCGGCGACATCGAAGTTCGAGACGCCCCAGCGGCCGATCTTGCCTTCTTCGCGCAGGCGTTCGAAGGCCTCGACGGTTTCTTCCAGTGGGTATTGGCCGCGCCAATGCAGCAAGTAGAGGTCGATGTAGTCGGTATCCAGTCGCCGCAGGCTGCGTTCGCAGGCTTGCGGGATGCCCTTGCGGCTGGCGTTGTGGGGATAGACCTTGCTCACCAGAAACACCTGGTCTCTCAGGCCGGTGATCGCTTCGCCGACCACTGCCTCGGCACCGCCCTCGGCGTACATCTCCGCCGTGTCGATCAGGGTCATGCCCAGTTCGACGCCCAGGCGCAGGGCCGCGACTTCTTTTTTTTGCTGGGATGGCTCTTCCCCGATGCGCCAGGTGCCCTGGCCGATTACCGGTACGGATATGCCTGCCAATTCGAGTGTGTTCATGCCTGCCTCCTGTGTGCTTGAACCTCAGACGTGTGGCAGCAGGATAGACCAAGTGTTCAAAGCCGATTATCGGTGGGTGCGAGCAGGCTCGCTCCCACAAGGTGGCGGCTTGCGCCGGACCCTGCGGGAGCGATCAGGTTTACTTCGCCGAGAACTTCAAGACCATGGTCTGGGTATAGGTCTGGCCTGGATCAAGCCGTGTGGAAGGGAACGCCGGCTGGTTGGGCGAGTCGGGAAAGTGTTGGGTTTCCAGGGTAAACGCGCCCCAGTGCGGATAGGCCTTGCCTTGCTTGCCCTTGACCGTGCCATCGAGGAAGTTGCTGGTGTAGAACTGCACGCCAGGCTCCGTCGTGAAGAGTTCCAGACGCCGTCCCGACTGCGGGTCGTAGACATCGGCGGCCGGTTTGCTTACGTCACCCTTGGCATCGAGGACCCAGTTGAAATCGAAACCACCCTGTTTCGGTTCGGCGAACTTGAGCTGGGGATGGTCAGCCTTGATATGGGTGCCGATGGCAGTCGGTTTGGTGAAGTCCATCGGGGTGCCCGCCACGGGTGCCAGTTCCCCGGTGGGGATCAGCTTGCCGGTGACCGGCGTGTAGCGGGCGGCATGAAGTGTCGCCACCTGCTTCAGGATGTCGCCATTTCCGGCGCCGGCGAGGTTGAAGTAGCTGTGGTTGGTCAGGTTCAGCACCGTAGGCTTGTCGGTGGTGGCCTTGTATTCAATGCGTAACTCGTTCTGTTCGTTGAGGCTGTAGGTGACGTCGGTTTTCAGTGCACCGGGAAAACCCATCTCACCGTCGGCCGACAGGTAGGTCAGGGTCACGCCCACCGAGTCCTTGCCGTCATGGGGCACCGCCTTCCATACGCGTTTGTCGAAGCCTTGCGGTCCGCCATGCAGGGAGTTGCCATGGTCGTTCTGCGGTACCTGGTAACGCTTGCCGTCCAGCTCGAATGCACCGTCGGCCAAGCGATTGCCGAAGCGGCCGATGGTGGCGCCGAAATACACGTTGCCGTTCTTTTGATAACCCTGGACATCATCGAAACCGAGCACCACGTCGGCGGTCTTGCCATGTTTGTCCGGCACGATCAGTGACTGGAGTATCCCGCCGTAGGTAATGACGGTGGCCTCCATGCCGTGACTGTTACGCAGGACATATTTCTCCACCGGCGTGCCGTCGTCGGTCTTGCCGAATGCGCCGTGTTCGTTGGTCAGGCCGGCGGCCTGGGAGGCGGGGGTGGCGATCATCAGAGACACTCCGAGGGCCGTGAGCAGCTGTCTGGATTCAAGCATGGTGTGACCTTCCTGTGGTTTTGTTGTTGTTTTGAACGCGCGTCGAGTCCGTTACTGGTCGGACAGCGCTGAAGGTTTTTCTGTTCAGTAGTCTTTCTATTTGTGTGGATCGAAACGATTTATAGCTATAAATCGAGAATTTTCAACTAAAAAGTCAGACTAATTGGATGGCGCGATTCATGCCCCGGCAGGAGCCCCCTCGCCGGGCACTGCACTTTTATGATTTTTGCCGCTCTATCCATGGCCAGGAAGCGGCGAGCCCCACCGCCTCCCCATGCTCAGATCGAGAGTCGATGGCCGATGTTTTTTATCCCTTGAGGGAATTACGACGTTGCGGTCCGGTGCTATCGGCCGTCGTCCTCATGTTGCTCAGTGGCGGTTGCACTCATCAGCAGGGCCAGGACATGGTCACGCAGTTCAGCAACACCAAGCCCCAGGAGTTTCTGCAGACCAGTGTCGACCGCATGGCCACGCTGTCGATGCATGACAACCTGCAGAGCCTTTATCTGCTGATGAACAAGTTGTACCTGCGCAATCCCGAAGAACTGCGCAAGTCGGGCTTCCTCGATGCGCGCAGCGCTGAAAAGCAGGTGCGCATGGCGATCGAGCAACAGCAGCCTCTGCCGACCCTGGGTGGAAAAAAGGATCTTGCAGCGTTGAGCTATGCCATGAGCCCGGAATTTCTCGGCGACCGGGTGGGTGCCTTTATCTACGCCATCGGCAGCATGCTGGTCACGGCCCATGGCAACCGGCTCGAGTTCTACATGACCGACACCATCGACCCGCGCTTTGTCAGCAACGCGGCGCGCAATATTGAGAAGGCCACCTGGCTGCTAAGCCAGCGACAGGATAAGGACGGCAAGCCATTGCTGTTCTCCAATGAGATTTCGGAAGAGGGCAGTAACCTGAGCTTCGCCGTCGAGTTCGGCAAAATCGTTGCGCGGTTGGACCTGCTGACACAGATGCTGGATGAGCGTTACCGGCGGATTGGGTTGAACTACGCCCAGAGCTTGCTGTTTCTCAACTTCTTGCCTGTGCAATAGCTTAAAGCCGAAAAAGCATAAAGATAGATCACAATGATATAGGGGCGTTATAAGAAAAATCGCTATGCTCGCGGCCAGTTTTTTCCTTGCGGTTGCGCTGAGACGGGTTTGATGGATTTCGGTAATGTCGGTTTAGTCGTAGCGGGCCTGATGGTCGGTTTCATTGTCGGAATGACCGGCGTCGGCGGTGGTTCGCTGATGACCCCCATTCTGTTGTGGTTCGGCATCAATCCCGCGACGGCGGTAGGAACGGATCTACTGTATGCGGCTATTACCAAGTCCGGTGGCGTCCTGGTTCACGCCAGGAACCGCAATATCGATTGGGCTATCACGGGTTGGTTGACGTTGGGCAGTGTGCCAGCGGTCGGGCTGACGCTGTGGTTTCTCAGCAGCCTGCACAGTTCGCCCGACGCCATGAACGCTGTCATCAAGCAGGCTCTGGGTTTCGTGCTGTTTGCCACGGCACTGGCGATCCTGTTCAAGAAACGCCTGCTGCAATTTGCCCACGACCGCGCCGGCGGACACTACAACCCCACGGGCTCGCGACTCAACCTGCTTACCGTTGTCACCGGCCTGGTGTTGGGGACGATGGTTGCACTGACGTCCATCGGCGCCGGCGCCCTGGGCACCGTCGCCTTGTTCATCCTCTATCCGTTTCTCCTGACCAGGCGCCTGGTGGGGACGGAAATCGCCCACGCCGTGCCACTGACCCTGGTTGCCGGCCTGGGTCACGCCAGCATGGGCAACATGGACTGGCACATCCTTGGCTTCCTGCTGGTCGGCTCGTTGCCGGGTATCTACCTGGGCAGTCACTTGTCGGGCCGCATCTCCGATGACCTGCTGCGCCCGTGTCTGGCGGTGATGCTGGCGATGATCGGGTTCAAGTTGGCGTTCTGATAGATCCACAAGGTTTCAGTGATCGATGTGGGAGCGGGCTTGCTCGCGAATGCGGTGTGTCAGTTGGCGCAGATGTCACTGACGCGCCGCCTTCGCGAGCAAGCCCGCTCCCACAGGAATTCGTCTCAGGCTCTGCATTGCAATTGCCTTCTCGCGCCCCGGTTGCGCAATGAATCTGCTGGCCTAAGCTTCAAGGCAGACAGGCGCAGTATCGGGCGACTCTCTCGCGGAACATTCGCCGCCCTGTGCAATCAGTACAGCGTGAATACCAAAAGGAGAGGCGCATGCTCATTCGGTCATTGACCTTCGCTACCTTGCTGGCCGTCGCCGGCCCCTTGTTCGCTGCCGATGGCGACTCCCCTTTGTTGGCGGAGGCAGGCAAGTCCCGCCCGTTGATCGTCATCGCCCCCAGCACTGTCGACCCGACCTGGGTCAGCCTGAAAAAGGCCCTGGAAGAGCCAACGGGCAAGCAAGGCTTTTCCGAACGCAACATGGTGCTTTTCACCGTGCTCAACACGATAGGGCAGCGAGACGGTAAAGATCTGGATCCGCAGAGCACCATGGCGTTGATCCGTTCACTCAAATTGGGTGCCGGTGCCCAGACCAAGATCATTCTGGTGGGCAAGGACGGGGAAAAGAAGCTTGAACATTCCGGGGCCATTGCACTGAAAGACATTTTCGACACCGTCGATAAATTGCCGGCAGCCGAAAAAGAAGCCACTCCTCCAGCCCCGCCACCCGCGCCGGAACCCGCACCGACCAAGGATGCGAAGGGGGCCAAGCCCGGCAAGGCAGGCAAACCCGCAAAATCGACGGAGCCACCGAAGCCGTTGGATGACTGAGCAGTGGGAGCAAGGCTGTGAGAGGCGGTCTGTGGGAGCAAGGCTTGCCCGCGATGCAAACACCGCGGTCGATCAGGCATTGCGCGTCGATGCCATCGCCGGCAAGCCTTGCTCCTACAGCCTTGCTCCTACAGCCTTGCTCCTATTTCTCCGCCAACGCCGTCAGGATCCGGTATGCCACTTTCACCCGTTCCTCGATCGGGTAGTTCTTGTTCGCCAATAGCACGATGCCCATGTTTTGCGCCGGCACGAACGCCACGTAGGCGCCAAACCCGCCCGTCGACCCGGTCTTGTTGATCCAGGCATTGTCCGGCGCCGGGCGAGGTGGATCGAGGGGGGCTGCTTTCTGTGGCATGAGCGCCATCTGTGGCGAGTTGCCAGCCAGCAGCGCTTCCAGGCTGATCGGGTAAGGGTAGAACTCCCAGCCCAGCCCCTGGGTCATTTCGCCGACCTGGTAGAACCCGGTGTGAGTGGTGGCGATGGCCTGGCGCAGGTGGGTGTCCAGTTTTTCAGGATGCAGATTGGCCTCGACAAAACGAATCAGGTCCGACGAACTGGTTTTCACGCCATAGGCCTCGGCGTCCAATGCGCCGGGACCGACCCGGACGGGTTTACCGTCCTTGGCATAGCCTTGGGCATATCGGCTCGACTGCTCCGACGGCACATTCAGATAACTGTGCTTGAGGCCCAGCCCCGGCATCACCACGTTTTCCATCGCCTCGTCGAACGGCCGATCCAGGCTGCGGGCCGCCAGGTAGCCGAACAGGCCGATACTGGGATTCGAGTAGAGGCGCTGGGTGCCGGTCGGGTAGAGCGGTTTCCAGGCCTTGAAATAATCGAACATCCGCTGCGGGTGGTCGGCCTCATCGGGGAACTGCAACGGCAGCCCACCTGGGGTATAGGTGGCGAGGTTGAGCAGGGGAATGGCGTCCAGGGCGCTGCCTTGCAATTCGGGGGCGTAACGGCCGGCCGGGTCCGAGAGGGAGAGCTTGCCTTGGGCCAGGGCATAGGCGCCGAGGGTTGCGGTGAAGGTTTTGCTGACCGAGCCGATCTCGAAGAGGGTCTGGTCGGTGACAGGGTTTTTCGTATCCTTCGACGCGACACCGTAGTTGAAATAACGAGGTTGGCCACCCACCGTGACCGCGACGGCCATGCCAGCGATGTCCTGTTGTTTCATCAAGGGTCGGATCGCCGCGTCGACCGTGTCCTGGATAGGGTCCTGGGCAAAGCCCTGCGACATTCCACACAGCAGGACGAAAGCGCCTGCCAGTAGCGATTTGGCAATGTACATGTCTGACCGTTCTCCGTGGATCGGTGCACCGAAGGGGTGGTCAATCTAGGCACTTTTCAATGAGCAGGCAACGGGAGGTCATTCACGCCGGGCCTGGTTCCGAGTCCTCCGACGGTGTTGCCAGAGCGTTCCTACAGCGGGTACGAGTCGCCCAGGCGTATCGGGCATCGTACGGCAGTCACCACAAACCTGCGGCCGGCGGGTAAACTCTCGTTCTTTCCAGAGGAGATCACATGAGTTACTACCAGCCCGGCATTCTCGCCACCCCTGTCCCGCCTCAGGCCCGTCATCTGTTTTTCGTCCTGGAATCGGTCGAGGCGCTGCCGGCTGCGATCGATAGGTTGTCGCTGCAACTGGACGGTCGTGCGGTGGTTGGTTTTGGGGAGTCGCTGGTTCAGGCGCTGGGTGCGCAAATTGAAGGCCTGCGGGCATTTCCTGCCCTGGCCGGCGTGGGGGTTGATAACCCGTCGACCCAGCATGCGCTGTGGTGCTGGCTGCACGGCGAAGACCGCGGTGAACTGCTGCACCGTAGCCGCGCCATCGAGTCGGCGCTGGCGCCGGCGTTGCGCCTGGTGCAAATGAATGAAACCTTCCGCCACATGACCGGCCACGACCTGACGGGCTACGAAGACGGCACCGAAAACCCCCACGACGAAGCCGCCATCGCTGCAGCCCTGGCCCAGGGTATCGACGGGCTTCGCGGAGGCAGCTTCGCGGCGATCCAGCAGTGGCAGCACGATCTGGACGGGTTTGCCGCGATGCAACCTCATGAGCGCGACAACATCATGGGCCGGCGCCTGAGCGACAACGAAGAACTCGACGATGCACCGGAGTCGGCTCATGTCAAACGCACCGCCCAGGAAAGCTTCGCCCCGCAGGCCTTCGTTGTGCGCCGCTCCATGCCATGGATCGAAGGCGACCGTGCTGGCCTGATGTTCCTGGCCTTCGGCTTCTCCCTCGATGCCTTCGAAGCCCAACTGCGGCGCATGAGCGGCCTGGAGGACGGCATCACCGACGGGCTGTATCGCATGAGTCGGCCGATCACCGGTGGTTACTACTGGTGCCCGCCACTGTTGGACGGACGGCTGGATCTGCGGGCCCTGGCCCGTTAAGCGCAGCGGTTTGTGCAAAGCGCGGCGTGAACGCTATTCTTGGCCCGGACGTCTATCCGGGGAACGGGAGAAGCAATCGTGGATAAAGTCATTGTCATCACCGGGGGCGGCCGAGGCATCGGAGCCGCCACGGCGCTGCTGGCTGCCGAGCAGGGGTATCGGATCTGCATCAACTACCAGTCCGACGAGAACGCCGCGCATGACGTGCTCGAACAGGTCCGCGCCAAGGGCGCCCAGGCGATCGCCGTGCGGGCCGACGTCAGCATCGAGGACGAGGTGGTCGGCCTGTTCCATCGGGTGGACGCTGAACTGGGGCGCGTGACGGCCCTGGTGAACAATGCCGGGACGGTGGCCCACAAGTCCCGGCTCGACGAAATGTCCGAATTCCGCATTCTGAAAATCATGAAAACCAATGTGCTGGGGCCGATTCTCTGCGCCAAGCATGCGGTGTTGCGCATGTCACCCAGGCATGGCGGGCAGGGCGGCAGCATCGTCAATGTCTCTTCGGTGGCGGCGCGCCTGGGGTCGCCGAACGAATACGTCGACTACGCCGCATCCAAGGGCGCATTGGATACGTTCACCATCGGCCTGTCCAAGGAAGTGGCCGGCGAAGGTATCCGCGTCAACGCGGTGCGTCCGGGTTACATCTACACCGATTTCCACGCCCTGAGTGGTGATCCTGACCGGGTCAGCAAGTTGGAGTCGGCCATTCCCATGGCCCGGGGTGGTCGTCCGGACGAAGTGGCCGAAGCGATCATTTGGTTGCTGTCGGACAAGGCGTCGTATGCGACCGGGACGTTCGTGGAGCTGGGTGGGGGGCGTTGAGATCTAGGTTGTCTGGTCTGGCCTCATCGCGAGCAGGCTCGCTCCCACACTGGACCGCGTGCAACCGCAAATTCATTGTCGAAACGATTCAAATGTGGGAGCGAGCCTGCTCGCGATGAGGCCGGCACAGGCAACCCAATATCAAAATGAGCGAATAATCCGCCCCAACGTCTCCATGGCCTTCTCCGACGCTTCTGTCCACGGGCTGCCATAGTTCAACCGGATGCAGTTCCTGAACCGCCGGGTCGGTGAAAAGATCGGGCCCGGCGCGATGCTGATGCCCTGGGCGAGGGCCATCTGGAACAGTTTCAGAGAGTCCATCTGCTCCGGCAATTCCAACCACAGAAAATAGCCGCCCGCCGGCTGGCTGACGCGGGTCTGGGCCGGGAAGTGGCGGGCGATGGCGGCGAGCATCGCGCTCTGCTGTTCCTCCAGGGCGTAGCGCAGTTTGCGCAGATGCCGGTCGTAGCCGCCGTGTTGCAAATAGTCGGCGATGGCGGCCTGGGCGGGCATCGAGGCGCACAGTGACGTCATGAGCTTCAATCGCTCGATCTTGCGGGCATAGCGACCGGCGGCGACCCAGCCGATGCGGTAGCCTGGCGCCAGGCTCTTGGCAAACGAACCGCAATGCATCACCAACCCTTCGGTGTCGAATGCCTTGGCCGGTTTTGGAGCCTGCTGGCCGTAATAGAGTTCGGCGTAGACGTCGTCCTCGATCAAGGGCACCTGATGACGACTCAGCAACGCCACCAGCGCCTTTTTCCGCTCCTCGGGCATGGTCGCGCCCATGGGGTTCTGGAAACTGGTCATGCACCAGCAGGCCTTGATCGGATGGCGCTCCAGCGTCTGTTCCAATACATCAAGATCGATACCGTCGCGCGGATGCACGGGGATTTCCACGGCCTTGAGCTTGAGCCGCTCCAGCACCTGCAGGCTGGCGTAGAACGCCGGCGCCTCGATGGCCACCAGGTCGCCGGGCTCGGTCACGGCTTGCAGGCACAGGTTCAAGGCTTCCAGGGCGCCGTTGGTGACCAACAATTCCTCCATGGGCAGCATCAGCCCGCCGACCATGTAGCGCAGGGCTATCTGCCGGCGCAGTTGCGGATTGCCAGGCGACATGTCGGTGACCACCACCCGCGGGTCCATGTCCCGCGTGGCGCTGGACAGCGAGCGGGACAGGCGTTGCAGCGGGAACAACGTCGGGCTGGGAAACGCCGAGCCAAAGGGGATGGTCGCGGGGTCCTTGATCGACTCCAGTACGGAAAACACCAGCTCGCTGACGTCGACTTCGGTGGATTCGTGCACCTGGCTGCTGATCACCGGCTCGGAAAACGGACTCGGCGCATGGTGGTTGACGAAGTAGCCGGAGCGCGGCCGGGCCCGGATCAGCCCGCGTCGTTCCAGCAGGTAGTAGGCCTGGAACACCGTGGAAGGACTGACGCCATAGGTCTGGCTGGCATAACGCACCGACGGCACGCGCTGTCCCGGCCCCAGCATGCCGGAGCGGATCAGTTCTGCGATGTCGTCGGCGAATTTTTCGTAGCGCTTCATGGCGGGTCCGGTCTTGTACGGTTCAGGGTAGTGCGTGGCTTGCGCACCAATTGTGGGAGCGGGCTTGCTCGCGAATGGCGGTACATTCAGCATTGGTACAACCTGGCACACCGATTTCGCGAGCAAGCCCGCTCCCACAGACAATGGCATCGCATCTTAAAGCCTCACCGGTTCATCGGCGCGACAAAACGGCTCTTGGCCACGCTGTAGATCTCGGGCTCGTCACTGTCGACCACCTTGAAAGTCATCTCCTGCGAGCCGCTGCGGGGCCTTTCGCTGAGCATCGCCACCGACACCGGCACGTCGACGATCTCCCCTGGCGCCAGGCTCAGTTGCATCTTGCCCTGCAGGACGAAGCCGTCGCCGTCCACCAGGGACAGGTGGTAATCCTGGCGCTGCTGGGTCTTGTTGATGATCTTCAGGCTGTAGATGTTCTCGATCAGGCCCTGGCTGTTTTCGCGGAACAGGCCGCGGTCCTTGCTGACGTCCAGCGAAACCATGGGCCGCTGCACCAGCGCTATCGTCAGCGCCGCGATCATCACCAACAGCACGGCGGTATAGCCGATCAGCCGAGGTCGCAGCAGGTGTGTCTTGCCGCCCTGCAACTGATGTTCGGAGGTGTATTTGATCAAGCCACGGGCGTAGCCCATCTTGTCCATGATCGAATCGCAGGCGTCGATGCACGCCGCGCAACCGATGCATTCCATCTGCAGGCCGTCGCGGATGTCGATGCCGGTGGGGCAGACCTGCACGCACATCTGGCAGTCAATGCAATCGCCCAGGCCGATATTGGCCGGGTTTACCTCGCGTTTGCGCGGGCCGCGGATCTCGCCACGGGCGGCGTCATAGGAAATGGTCAGCGTGTCCTTGTCGAACATTACGCTCTGGAACCGTGCGTAGGGGCACATGTGCATGCACACCGCCTCGCGCAACCAGCCGGCGTTGAGGTAGGTCGCGCCGGTGAAGAACAGCACCCAGAACAGGCTGATACCGGCTATCTGCAACGTCAGCAACGCTTCGGCCAGAGGCCGGATCGGGGTGAAATAGCCGACGAAGGTGAGGCCGGTGAGCAGGCTGATGCCCAGCCACAGCGTGTGCTTGGCTGAGCGGCGCAGCAGCTTGTTCAGGCTCCAGGGCGCGGCTTGCAGCTTGATCCGCTGGTTACGATCTCCTTCGGTGATTTTTTCACACCACATGAAGATCCAGGTCCAACTGCTTTGCGGACAGGTGTAGCCGCACCACACCCGCCCGGCGAACACGGTGATCGCAAACAGGCCGAAGGCGGCGATGATCAACAGCGCCGACAGCAGGATGAAATCCTGCGGCCAGAACGTCGCGCCGAAGATGTGGAACTTGCTTTCCGACAGATCCCAGAGCACCGCCTGGCGGCCGCCCCAGTTCAACCATACGGTGCCGAAGAACAGCAGGAACAGAAACCCGGCGCCGCTCATGCGCAAGGTGCGGAACAAACCGGTGAAGCTGCGGGTGTGGATCAGGTTATCGGTGCTCCGGGCCTTTATCTTGCCTGGAGTGGGGTCGAAGGTCTGTATCAACTGGACGGGGATTCGGTCGCTCATGGTCGGTCGCTCATCAGCCGTTATCTGGCCGGGGCACTATGACCACGAAACTGTTTGCATAACAGGCTCAGGTATTTCGATTAAAACCGGATCAGATGGCCTGTAGCCCAGGCCCTGCGACACTTTGATGCACCCTGATTGATCTGCTCGAGGCTGCCATCCTGTTTGCGCCTGCCACCCGGGTGCCAGGGAAGAAGGGCAGCCCCGCAGGGGGTCTCAAATGGCCGAACCGCTGTCGGTGGCCTTGAGGTTGCGGCGCCCATCGTTCGCTCCGGCTACAGTCAATGCGTCGACTTCGGCCTCGGTGAGGTAGATCCGTTTGCCGTTGAGGTCCACGGCTGACATGGCTTTATCGGCGTCGGTAATGATCGTCAGCTCGCTGGCGGAACACTCCAGCGTGCCGTCGGCTGTCTGGAATTCGCAGATGCCGTCAGTGATGTTCATAGTCATGGTGTCACTCCTTCACGTTGATAAGCGTTAGGCGTCGCCGGCAAGGCAGGGTTCGTTGCGTCGGATCAGCGGTCGGGCGCACCTCTGGCGTCGTTTGCGGTCCATCGTTCATGGACTGAAAGAGGAGGCACCTATGGAAACCTGGTGGCATCAGGTCTGGATCACTATGCAGTCGGAATTCGCCGATATCGGCGACACACAACAGATGACCCGGGTCACCGTGCGCCTGGTGATGGCCGCGCTGCTGGGCGGCATCCTGGGGTTCGAGCGAGAACACAAGGGCAAGGCCGCAGGCGTGCGCACCCATATGCTCGTTGCCCTGGGGGCTGCGCTGTTCGTATTGGTACCGCAGATGTCCGGTTCCCAGGCCGATGCGATGAGCCGGGTGATACAGGGCGTGGTGGCGGGCATCGGTTTTCTCGGCGCCGGCACTATCCTGAAAAACAATGAAGGCGACGAAGGCCAGGTAAAGGGCCTGACCACGGCCGCCGGCTTGTGGATGACTGCGGCCATCGGCGTGGCGGCGGGCCTGGGCAAGGAAGGAACGGCGGTATTGAGCACGGTGCTGGCACTGGCGATCTTCAGCGTGATGCCGGTGATTGTCCGGGCCCTGGAAAAGGAGCGGGACGACAAACCCTGATTTCATGGCCATCTTGCACAGAACTGCTGGCGACGTGGCCTGCCAGCCGTCCTTGACGGTGGCTGACAGTCCGTTGCCGCTAACGCCCCATGATGCTTATGAATGATGCCTCAAACCCGCTCCGGCGAATTCTCGTTCGGCGGGTCGCCCACGGGCGGCTGCGGGTCGAGGGGCGGGTCCTTTTCCGGTATGGGCTCCGGGTCGGGGCCAGGCGGTGGCAAAGTGGGGTCGTCGATGTTCGGATCAGGTGTTTCGGCCGGGATGGGAATATTCATCGGGACGGGTCTCCGTGAGGCACATGGCTTGAGTCGTGCTTATCCTTGTTGACCATCCGGGACCAGGTTCGATCCCCCCAGGTGTCCCGGGTAAATCTCGCTGAACTTTTGGTTGCCGGCCCGGTTCGGAGGTTAAGTGAGTTTTTTATCGTCACAAGCACGTCCATGGGGCGTAAAAGGAGCGATGCTCGATGACTGCTGAACACCCGACTGACTTGGCGTACAACCCGCACTTGCCACTGTCCCACGCCTTGTTGCTGCCACGTATCGCCATTGAGAACACCATGCCGGTGATCGACGGTGGGCAATTCGCCGCCAAGGTCGTCGCCGGGCGGGATGTGACCGTGACCAGCAAGGTCTTCGCCGACGGTCATGACAAGCTGGCCGTGCGGATCCGCTGGCGGGCGCTGGAGGATGAGGTCTGGAACAGCGAGGTCATGACCGACCTTGGCAACAACAGCTGGCGAGGCCAGTTCAACGTACCCGAACAGGGCCGTTACGTGTTCTGTATCGAGGCCTGGTTCGATCAGTTCGCCAGCTTCCGTTATGAACTGGAGAAGAAGTACGGCGCTGGGGTACCCATCAGCCTCGAATTGCAGGAAGGGCGCAACCAGGTGCAACTGGCCGCCGAGCGTAGCGACGGCGAATTGAGCGAGGAGTTGGCAGCGTTGCACCATGAGCTTTCGGGCCTGTTGCCCGAGGAGCAGGTGGCGCTGTTTCTCGCACCACGCAGTGCCGATCTCATGTCCTTGGCCGATCATCGACCCTACCTGAGCATCAGTCCCGAGTACCCGCTGGACGTAGAGCGCAAAGAAGCCGAGTTCGCCAGCTGGTATGAGCTGTTTCCCCGCTCGATAACCGACGATCCCAACCGTCACGGCACATTCAATGACGTGCATTCGCGCCTGCCGATGATCCGTGACATGGGTTTCGACGTGCTGTATTTCCCGCCGATCCATCCCATCGGTCGCAGCTTCCGCAAGGGGCCGAACAATTCCCTGACCGCCGGGCCCGACGATCCGGGCAGTCCGTATGCCATTGGCAGCGAGGAGGGCGGACACGAGGCGATCCACCCACAATTGGGCACCCTGGAGGATTTTCGGCGCCTGGTGGCGGCTGCCGCGGATCACGGCCTGGAGATCGCCCTGGACTTCGCTATCCAGTGTTCCCAGGATCACCCTTGGCTCAAGCAACATCCGGGCTGGTTCAGCTGGCGGCCGGACGGCACGATCAAGTACGCCGAGAACCCGCCGAAGAAATACCAGGATATCGTCAACGTCGATTTCTATGCGGCCGATGCCATCCCCAGCCTGTGGACGGAGCTGCGGGATATCGTGGTGGGCTGGGTCAAAGAAGGCGTGAAGATGTTCCGCGTCGACAACCCACACACCAAGCCGCTGCCGTTCTGGCAATGGTTGATCGCCGATGTGAGGGCGCAGTACCCCGAAGTGATTTTCCTCGCCGAAGCCTTCACCACGCCGGCGATGATGGCGCGGCTGGGCAAGGTCGGTTATTCCCAGAGCTACACCTATTTCACCTGGCGCAATACCAAGGCCGAGCTGGCGACCTACTTCACCGAGCTCAACCAATCGCCCCTGCGCGAGTGCTACCGGCCGAACTTTTTCGTCAACACTCCCGACATCAACCCGGCCTTTCTCCATGAGTCGGGACGCCCGGGTTTTCTGATCCGCGCGGCGCTGGCGACCATGGGCTCGGGTTTGTGGGGCATGTATTCGGGGTTCGAGTTGTGCGAATCGGCGCCGGTACCGGGCAAGGAGGAATACCTTGACTCGGAAAAATACGAGATCCGTCCAAGGGACTTCACCGCGCCGGGCAACATCATTGCCGAGATCGCCCAGCTCAACCGTATCCGCCGTCAGAACCCGGCGCTGCACACCCATCTGGGTCTGAAAATCTATAACGCCTGGAACGACAACATTCTGTTTTTCGGCAAGCGCACGCCCGATGGCAGCAATTTTGTCCTGGTGGCGGTGAGCCTGGACCCGCACAACCCCCAGGAAGCGAATTTCGAGTTGCCACTGTGGGAAATGGGTTTGCCGGACGACGCCCAGACCCAGGGCGAGGATTTGATGAATGGACACCGCTGGACCTGGTACGGCAAATACCAGTTCATGCGCATCGACCCGGCCTACCAGCCGTTCGGGATCTGGCGGATCAGCGCGGCGTAAGGCTGTGCAACGAGAGATGCCAGCGAGGGCCTTTGTGGAGAGGGGATGTATCCCCTCGCCACAAATGAGCCCTAGTGCCCCAACGGCCTTATTGAATTCATCAGGAGTTGCAAATGGCGAAAAAACCGCGGTCCGCCACATTCATCAAGGATCCGCTCTGGTACAAGGATGCGGTGATCTATCAGGTCCACGTCAAATCGTATTTCGATTCAAACAACGACGGCATCGGCGACTTTCCCGGGTTGATCGAGAAGCTCGACTACATCGCCGATCTGGGCGTCAATACCATCTGGTTGCTGCCATTCTACCCATCACCCCGGCGCGACGACGGCTACGACATCGCCGAATACCGTGGCGTCAGCCCGGACTACGGCACCATGGCCGATGCCCGGCGTTTCATTGCCGAAGCCCACAAGCGCAACCTGCGGGTCATCACCGAGCTGGTCATCAACCACACCTCGGACCAGCACCCGTGGTTCCAGCGCGCCCGCAAGGCCAAGCGGGGCTCGGCGGCGCGGGATTTCTACGTCTGGTCCGATGACGATCACAAATACGACGGCACGCGGATCATTTTCCTCGACACCGAGAAATCCAACTGGACCTGGGACCCGGTGGCCGGCCAATACTTCTGGCACCGCTTCTACTCCCACCAGCCCGATCTCAACTTCGACAACCCACAGGTCATCAAGGCCGTGTTGTCGGTAATGCGTTACTGGCTGGACATGGGCATCGACGGCCTGCGCCTGGACGCGATCCCGTATTTGATCGAGCGTGACGGCACCAACAACGAGAACCTGCCCGAGACCCACGATGTCCTCAAGTTGATCCGCGCCGAGATCGACGCCAACTACCCGGACCGCATGCTGCTGGCCGAGGCCAACCAATGGCCGGAAGACACCCAGTTGTACTTTGGCGATGTCGATGCCCAGGGCCTCAACGGCGACGAATGCCACATGGCGTTCCACTTTCCGTTGATGCCGCGCATGTACATGGCGCTGGCCCAGGAGGACCGTTTCCCCATTACCGACATTCTGCGCCAGACCCCGGAAATTCCCGCCAACTGCCAATGGGCGATCTTCTTGCGCAACCACGATGAGTTGACCCTGGAGATGGTCACCGACAAGGAGCGCGACTACCTGTGGAACTACTACGCCGCCGACCGGCGGGCGCGGATCAACCTGGGGATTCGTCGACGCCTGGCGCCGTTGATGGAGCGCGACCGTCGCCGTGTGGAGCTGCTCAACAGCCTGCTGTTGTCGATGCCCGGTACGCCGACCTTGTATTACGGTGACGAGATCGGCATGGGCGACAACATCTACCTGGGCGACCGCGATGGCGTGCGCACGCCGATGCAGTGGTCCATCGACCGCAACGGCGGCTTCTCCCGGGCCGACCCGGCCAGCCTGGTGCTGCCGCCGATCATGGACCCGCTGTACGGCTACCAGTCGGTCAACGTCGAGACTCAGTCCGGCGACCCGCATTCGCTGCTCAACTGGACGCGGCGGATGCTGGCGGTGCGCAAGCAATCCAAGGCGTTCGGTCGTGGCACCTTGAAGATGCTGTCGCCGAGCAATCGCCGGATTCTGGCCTATACCCGCGAGTACACCGGGCCCGACGGCAAGCACGAAATCATCCTGTGCGTGGCCAACGTGTCCCGTAGCGCTCAGGCCGCCGAGCTGGATTTATCCGCTTATGCGGGCATGGTCCCGGTGGAGATGCTGGGAGGCAACGCGTTCCCGCCTATTGGCCAGCTGAATTTCCTACTGACCCTGGCACCGTACGGTTTCTACTGGTTTGCCCTGGCGGCGGAGAACCAGATGCCGAGCTGGCATGTGGAACCGGCCCAAAGCCTGCCGGATTTCACCACGCTGGTGCTGAAGAAACGCCTGGAAGAATTGCTCGAAGCCCCGGCGCGCGCCACGTTGGAGCAAACCATCCTGCCGAGCTGGTTGCAAAACCGGCGTTGGTTCGCCGGCAAGGACAGTGCTATCGAGAAAGTCGACATCGTCTATGGCGTGCGCTTTGGCGAGCCACAGCATCCGGTGCTGCTCAGTGAAATCGACGTGACCAGCGCAGGGCAGACGCTGCGCTATCAATTGCCGTTCGGCCTGTTGGCCGAGGATCAGGTGGGGGCGGCGTTGCCGCAGCAACTGGCGCTGTCGCGGGTTCGTCGAGGTCGCCAGGTGGGGCTGATTACCGATGCGTTCAGCCTGGAAACCTTCGTACGGTCCGTGCTGCAAAACATGCAGGCCGGTACGGTGTTGCCCTGCACGGACGGTGAGCTGCGTTTCGAACCCACCGAAGGGCTGGCTGCGCTGAACCTCGGGGACGTGCCGGAGGTGCGTTACCTGTCCGCCGAGCAGTCCAACAGCTCGGTGGTAGTGGGCGGCAGTCTCGTCCTCAAGCTGATCCGCAAGGTCGCGTCCGGCGTGCATCCAGAGTTGGAGATGAGCGCGTACCTGACGGCGGCGGGCTTCAGCAATATCTCGCCGCTGCTGGGGGCGGTGATTCGCCGCGACGCCCAGGGCGAGGATGCGTTGCTGATGATTGCCCAGGGCTATCTGAGCAATCAGGGTGACGCCTGGGAATGGACCCAGAACAACCTGGAGCGGGCCTTGCGCGATGAGTTGGCCGATGCGGTCTCCGAGCAGGAGCAGCATTACAACGCCCTGGGCGAACTGAAGGATTTTGCCGGCATGCTCGGTCAACGCTTGGGGGAAATGCACCAGGTACTGGCCCAGGCCACCGACAATCCGGATTTCGCTGCGCAGAAAACCACTGCCAAGGATGCCCAGGCCATCGGTAAGGACGTGGCCGCCCAAGTGGAAAATGCCCTGCGCCTGCTTAAACAGCACCAGGACCAATTGAACCCGACGGACCGGGCGATGGTCGCACGCTTGCTGGAACACAGGAAAACCGTTCTGGCCCATGTACAGGAACTCGCCGGCAAGGCTGCCGGTGGCTTGCGCATCCGCGTCCATGGCGATTTGCATCTGGGGCAAGTGCTGGTCATCAAGGGCGACGCTTACCTGATCGACTTCGAAGGCGAGCCGGCGCGGCCGTTGCATGAGCGGCGGGGCAAGCACAGCCCGTACAAGGACGTCAGCGGCGTGCTGCGCTCTTTCGACTATGCGGCAGCCATGGCGATTCACTTGCACACCGTCGACAGCACGGCCGATGCCGACGCGGCCCGGCAACGGGTAGCCAATCGTTATCTGACAGAGGCCCGCCAGGCATTTGTCCAGGCATATAGGCTGGCGGCAGCTAGTCTTGCCCATGAGTGGAAGGATGCTGAAGGCGAAGACGCCGCGCTGGCGTTGTTCGGCCTGGAGAAGGCGGCCTATGAAGTGGCCTATGAAGCCGAGAATCGCCCCGCCTGGCTGCCCGTGCCGTTGCACGGTCTGTACGGGTTGTTGAGTGGGCTAAAACCCTTTTCCGACTTAGCCGGACCGAATTAGTGGAGAGAATCATGAGTGTCTCGAACAAGGATCCACAGGGGCAGGCCAAGGAGTCATTGCTGCCGTCCCTGCGTGACATCGACGCGTTGGTGCGCGCCGAACACCACGACCCGTTTTCCATCTTGGGACCTCACAGCGATGGTGCTGGCGGACAGTTTATCCGGGCGTACCTGCCCGGTGCCCTGAGCGTGCAGGTCGTCGCCCGTGACGGAGGTGAAGAACTGGGTGAACTGCAATTGACCGAAACACCGGGTCTGTTCGTGGGGCATTTCGACCGCGCCCAGGCCTACCTGCTGCGCACTCGCTGGGCCGGGGGCGAGCAATTGGCCGAGGACCCTTACAGCTTCGGGCCGTTATTGGGGGAAATGGACCTCTACCTGTTCGCCGAAGGCAATCATCGCGACCTCAGTTCCTGCCTCGGTGCACAATTGACCACCGTCGATGGCATCGAAGGCGTGCGCTTTGCCGTCTGGGCGCCGAATGCGCGGCGGGTCTCGGTGGTGGGGGATTTCAACGTCTGGGACGGGCGTCGCCATCCGATGCGCATCCGTTACCCGTCGGGCGTCTGGGAGTTGTTCATCCCCCGCCTGGGCGCCGGGGAAGCCTACAAATACGAAATTCTCGGCGCCCACGGCATCCTGCCCCTCAAGGCGGATCCGGTGGCGCTGGCCAGCCAGATGCCACCCGATACCGCTTCGAAAGTGGCCACGCCGTTGAAGATCGAGTGGCAGGACGATGAATGGATGCAGCATCGACGCGAGCGCCAGCTACCCGGCGCGCCGTTGTCGATCTACGAACTGCACGCCGGGTCCTGGCAATGCGAAATCGACGAGGCAGGGGAGGTGTCTCGCCAATACAACTGGCATGAACTGGCCGAGCGTTTGATCCCCTACGTCAAGGAGCTGGGCTTCACCCATGTCGAGTTGATGCCGATCATGGAGCACCCGTTTGGCGGTTCG
Source organism: Pseudomonas uvaldensis (assembly GCF_021271205.1). Taxonomy (GTDB): domain Bacteria; phylum Pseudomonadota; class Gammaproteobacteria; order Pseudomonadales; family Pseudomonadaceae; genus Aquipseudomonas; species Aquipseudomonas uvaldensis. The sequence continues at coordinate 58,760 of NZ_JAIWKS010000014.1, read as the reverse complement.
TGGGGTTATCAACCGTTGTCGCAGTTCGCCCCGACGGCGCGTTATGGTTCGCCGGATGACTTTGCCGCATTCGTCAACGCCTGCCACCAGGCCGGCATCGGTGTGATCCTCGACTGGGTGCCGGCGCATTTCCCCACCGATACCCACGGCCTGGCCCAGTTCGACGGCACCGCGCTATACGAATATGGCAACCCGCTGGAAGGCTTCCACCAGGATTGGGACACCCTGATCTATAACCTGGGGCGTACCGAAGTCCATGGCTTCATGCTGGCTTCGGCGCTGCACTGGCTGAAGCATTTCCACGTTGACGGCCTGCGGGTAGATGCCGTGGCGTCGATGCTGTATCGCGATTATTCGCGCAAGGCCGGCGAGTGGGTGCCCAACCGCCACGGCGGACGCGAGAACCTGGAGGCCATCGACTTCTTGCGGCACCTCAACGATGTGGTGGCGCTGGAGGCACCCGGTGCCCTGGTCATCGCCGAAGAGTCCACCGCCTGGCCCGGCGTCAGCCAGAGCACGCAACAGGGCGGCCTGGGCTTCGCGTATAAGTGGAACATGGGCTGGATGCACGACTCGCTGCATTACATCCAGCAGGACCCGGTGTACCGCGCTCACCATCACAACGAACTGAGTTTTGGCCTGGTATACGCCTGGTCGGAACGGTTCGTCCTGCCGATCTCCCATGACGAAGTGGTCCACGGCAAACGCTCGTTGATCGACAAGATGCCCGGCGACCGTTGGCAGAAATTTGCCAACCTGCGGGCGTACCTCAGTTTCATGTGGGGCCATCCGGGCAAGAAACTGCTGTTCATGGGCTGCGAGTTCGGCCAGTGGCGCGAATGGAACCACGACCAGCAATTGGACTGGTACCTGACGCAATACGCCGAGCACCGTGGGGTGCAGCAACTGGTCAGCGATTTGAACCGCCTCTACCGCGAGGAGCCGGCGCTGCATGACCAGGACGATGCGCCGCAAGGCTTCCAATGGTTGATTGGCGACGATGCGATGAACAGCGTCTATGCGTGGCTGCGCTGGAGCAAGGAGGGACGGCCGGTATTGGTGGTCGCCAACTTCACGCCTGTGCCGCGCGAGAGCTACCGGGTCGGCGTACCGTTCGCCGGACGTTGGGTGGAATTACTCAACAGCGACGCCGACACTTACGCCGGTTCCAACTATGGCAACGGTGGCGGAGCCTCCACCGAGGAAGTGCCCAGCCATGGCCAGGCGCTGTCGCTGGAACTGAACCTGCCGCCGTTGGCGGTGTTGATCTTGCGGCCGGAGGGTTAGTTGCCGATGGCTGTGGTGGTCCTGAATCAGGATCACCACAGGTCCGATGTGGGAGCGGGCTTGCTCGCGAAAGCGGTGTGACAGTCGACATTGACAGTGGCTGCAGGCCCCCTTCGCGAGCAAGCCCGCTCCCACAGGGGTTGCGCAGGAGGTCGGGGGCCTTTTCAGCGCACCAGGCACGGCTGTTTGTTATTGAACGTCCAGCCTGGAATCAGGTACTGCATCGCCACCGAATCGTCCCGTGCCCCCAGGCCCATGCCTTTGTACAACTCATGAGCCTTGGCCAGTTGATCCGTGTCCAGCTCGATCCCTAATCCCGATTTTTTCGGCACTTGCACGCAACCCCCCTGGATCTGCAAAGGCGCCTTGGTCAGGCGCTGGCCGTCCTGCCAGATCCAGTGGGTGTCGATGGCGGTGATGTCGCCCGGCGCGGCGGCGGCCACGTGGGTGAACATTGCCAGGGAGATATCGAAGTGGTTATTGGAGTGAGAGCCCCAGGTCAGGCCCCATTCATTGCACATCTGCGCGACGCGAACGGAGCCCTGCATGGTCCAGAAGTGTGGGTCGGCCAGGGGAATGTCCACCGACTGCAAGGTGACCGCATGGCCCATCTCGCGCCAGTCGGTGGCGATCATGTTGGTGGCGGTTTTCAGCCCGGTGGCGCGGCGGAACTCGGCCATGACTTCACGGCCCGAATAGCCGTTCTCGGCGCCGCAAGGGTCTTCCGCATAGGCGAGGACTTTGTGCTGGTCACGGCACAAGCGGATCGCTTCCTTGAGCGACCACGCACCATTCGGGTCCAGCGTGATACGGGCCTGGGGAAAGCGTTCGGCCAGGGCAGTGACGGCCTCGATCTCTTCATCCCCCTTGAGCACGCCGCCCTTGAGCTTGAAATCCTGAAAGCCATAACGCGCATGCGCCGCTTCGGCCAGGCGCACCACGGCGTCGGCATCCAAGGCTTTTTCGTGACGGACCCGGAACCAGTCATTGTCGGCGTCCGGCTCACTGCGGTAAGGCAGGTCGGTCTGTTGACGATCGCCCACATAGAACAGATAGCCGAGCATCTTCACTTCGTCGCGTTGCTGGCCCTGGCCAAGCAAGGCCGCGACCGGTACGTCCAGGTGCTGGCCCAGCAGGTCCAGCAGCGCTGCTTCCAGGCCGGTGACGGCATGGATGGTGATGCGCAAGTCGAATGTCTGCAAACCACGGCCACCCGCATCGCGGTCGGCGAACGCCTGGCGAACGCTGTTGAGAATCTTCTGGTACGTACCGATGGGATTGCCGACCACCAGCGCACGAGCGTCTTCCAGCGTCTGGCGAATGCGTTCGCCACCGGGCACCTCGCCCACGCCGGTGCGACCGGCGTTGTCCTTGAGAATCACGATATTGCGGGTGAAGAACGGGCCATGGGCGCCGCTGAGGTTCAGCAGCATACCGTCATGGCCGGCCACGGGCACGACTTGCATGCTGGTGATGATCGGGGCTTTGCTGGCTTCTTGTGGACTCATGTGTACTTATCCTTGAACGAATCTAATGTCAGACGTGGCTGGCCGCAGTGTCGGTCGGCGTCGTTGCGGATTTGGGCTTGGGTGTATTGCGTGCTGCGAAGACGATGATCGCGGCGATGATCGAAGTTGCTGCCAGGCCGTAGAGGCCGCCCTGGATCGAACCGGTGTGCTGCTCCAGCAGGCCGAATGTGGTCGGTGCGACGAACCCACCGAGGTTGCCCACGGAGTTGATCAGTGCAATCACACCGGCAGCGATCCGTGCGTCCAGGTAAGCCTGGGGAATCGGCCAGAACAGCGACGAGGCCGACTTGAATCCGAGTGCCGCGAAGCAGATGGCGACGAACGCGAAGATCGGCCCGCCCGTAGTGGACAAGAACATCCCGGTCGCTGCGATCAGCAGGGCAGTGGCCACCCAGGCCTGTTGGAATTTCCATTTGGCGGACATCGAAGCGAAGGCGTACATGCCAACGATGGACAGCAGCCAGGGGATGGAGTTGAACATCCCGACCTGGAGGTCGCTGAGTTCGCCCATCTTCTTGATGATGCTCGGCAGCCAGAACGTGGCGGCATAGATCGTCAATTGAATGAAGAAGTAGATCAGGCAGAACAGGATGATCTGACGATCCTTGAGCAACTGGCCGATGGACAGTTTGATCGGCGTGGCCGCTTCGCGTGCCCGTTGTTCATCGTCGATGGCCTTGACTAGGGCGTCCTGCTCATCGCGGTTGAGCCATTTGGCATCGTGAGGCTTGGAGTCCAGCCAGAACCAGACGAAGGCGCACAGGCACACCGAGAACATCCCTTCGATGAAATACATCCACTGCCAGCCGTGCATGCCCAGGCCGTTGATCTGCAACAGCAACCCGGACAACGGGCCGGAGATCAGCGAGGCGATGGCCGAGCCGCTGAGGAAAATGGCGATGGCCTTGCCGCGCTCAGCGCCGGGTAACCAGCGGGTGAAGTAATAGATCACGCCAGGGAAGAAACCGGCCTCGGCCACGCCCAGCAGAAAGCGCAGGATGTAGAAGTGGGTTTCGTTCTGGATGAAGGCCATGGCTGCCGCGACCAGGCCCCAGGTGAGCATGATGCGAGTCAGCCAGATACGGGCGCCGATTCGTTGCAGGAGGATGTTGGACGGGACTTCGAACAGCGCATAGCCGATGAAGAACAGGCCGGCGCCAAAGCCGTAGGCCGCGGCACCGATCCCCAGGTCGTGCTCCATGTGCGTGCGCACGAAGCCGATGTTCACTCGGTCGATGTAGTTGACGATAAACATGATGACGAACAGCGGCAGGATGTGGCGCTTGACCTTGGCGATGGCCGACAGCAGCACCGGATCCGCGCCAGCATTTGCCTGGAGGCTGGATGTGTTCACTGGTATTTCTCCCACTCTTTATTTTTATGCGGGGCATCGCACAATGCGTGTCGATGTTGATAGACATCATACAACCTGATTTTTTTCGATGACAAGGGCTTTTTGATCACGATTGGATCGGATGGTTGAAGTTCTTATACCTTTGTTTGCTGGGTTTTTTGGCGAATTTTTAATTTATAGTGGGGCGCCGAAGGAGATGCTGACTGCTATGCACGATGTCAATAAGGCCGCAAAAAACGCGCAGTGATGAGTGTTGTCATACAAGTTGGCGCGTCAAGCATGCATACTCCAGTGGGCGCTGGTGATAGGATCTCAGGTCTGTATCCGAGGAAATTCTGGCGATGCCGCAAGACACCGACGCGCCCCTGCGCAAACGTACCCATAACCTGGCCCATGAGCTGGTGGCAAAGCTCAGCCAGAGCATCTTGCTGGGTCAGTTGAAACCGGGGCAGAAGCTGCCATCGGAAGGCGCCATCGTGCAGGAGCATGGCGTCAGCCGCACGGTGGTGCGCGAGGCCATTTCCAAACTGCAGGCTTCAGGGCTGGTGGAAACCCGGCATGGCATCGGTACCTTCGTGCTGGAGCAAACCGGCGAGCCGGGGCTGCGTCTCAATGTCGACACGGCGGCTGGCGTGCGGGGGATTCTGGAACTGCGGCTGGGCCTGGAAACCCAGGCGGCGGCCCTGGCGGCCCAGCGCCGCAGTGAGCGCCAGTTGCAGCAAATGCGCCAGGCGCTGGATGACTACCAACGGCTGCTCAGCAACAACGACAGTTGCGTGGAAGCCGACCGGCGCTTTCACCTGCTTATTGCCGAGGCGACGGACAACACCTGTTTTGTCGAAATCATGCAGCACTTGGGCAGTGCAATGATTCCGAGGACCCGGGTGAACATGGCAGAGCGCGGCCAGGCGGACCTGGGGAAACTGGCGCAGTTGGCCAACCTGGAACACGAAGCGATTTTCAACGCCATCAAACGGCAGGACCCCGACGCGGCCCGCGCCGCGATGTGGTTGCACCTGACCAACAGCCGCGACCGGTTTGGTGCCAGGTCCTGAGATCCTCTGTGGGAGCGGGCTTGCTCGCGAAAGCGGTGGGTCAGCTTGCATCGATACTGAATGTAATGGCCCTTTCGCGGGCAAGCCCGCTCCCACAGGGCAAGTTCTCGGATAAAACAACAGGCAAAAAAAACCGGCGCAACCCAAGTTGCGCCGGCGCTGTTGCCGATGACCGTGCGGCTATTCGTGGGGCCGCACGGCCACCGTTGAACCCGCTTCTGTCAGGCCCGTTCCAGTGCCAGGGCCACGCCTTGTCCACCGCCGATGCACAGTGTCGCGAGGCCCTTCTTGGCGTCGCGCTTGATCATCTCATGCAGCAATGACACCAGCACCCGGCAACCGGACGCACCAATCGGATGGCCCAGGGCAATGGCGCCGCCATTGACGTTGACCTTGTCCATGTCCCACTTCAGTTCCTTTGCCACCGCCAATGACTGGGCGGCGAAGGCTTCGTTGGCTTCGATCAGGTCCAGTTGCTCCAGCGACCAACCGGCCTTGTCCAGGCAGCGGCGAGTGGCCGAGACCGGCCCGATGCCCATGATGGCCGGGTCGACGCCGGCGTTGGCGTAGGCGCTGATTTTCGCCAGTACTGGCAGGCCCAACACCTTGGCTTTTTCCGCACTCATCAGCACGACGGCCGCTGCGCCATCATTGAGCGAGGACGCATTACCGGCGGTCACGCTGCCGTCTTTCTTGAAGGCAGGCTTGAGCTTGGCCAGGGATTCGGCGGTGGTGCCGGCCCGAGGCTGTTCGTCGATGGCGAATGCCACGGGATCGCCCTTGCGCTGAGGAATCAGGATCGGTGTGATTTCATCGGCGAAGCGACCGCCTTCGATGGCTGCAACGGCCTTCTGTTGAGACGCGGCGGCAAAGGCATCCTGCTCTTGGCGACTGATGCCGTACTGGTCCACCAGATTCTCGGCGGTGATGCCCATGTGGTAATCGTTGAATGCATCCCATAGGCCATCGGTGATCATGCTGTCGATCATCTGCGCGTGGCCCATGCGCAGGCCGGTGCGCGCAGCCGGCAACACGTAGGGGGCCAGGCTCATGTTTTCCATGCCGCCGGCGATGATGACGTCGGCGTCGCCGCAGCGGATCGCCTGGGCCCCGAGGTGCAACGCCTTGAGGCCCGAGCCGCAGACCTTGTTCAGGGTCAGCGCCGGGACGGCGTGGGGCAGGCCGGCGAGGATTGACGCCTGGCGGGCCGGATTCTGCCCTGAGCCGGCGGTCAGTACCTGGCCGAGGATGACTTCATCGACCTGCTCGCCGGACAGCCCGGTCTGTTCCAGCAGGCGACGGATCACCGCTGCCCCGAGCTCCGGCGCGGGGATGGAAGCCAGCGAACCCTGGAAACTGCCGATAGCGGTACGGGTAGCGGCGACAATCACGACTTCTTGCATCGAATCTCTCCTCACTGGGCAGCGAACTGCATTTCAGGGACGTGGTCCGGCACGATCAGTTTGCCGGCGGTCTTGGCGACGATTTCCTCGACGCTGACGCCTGGGGCGCGTTCCTTGAGGATGAAGGCTCCGTCCTGGATTTCCAGGTAAGCCAGGTCCGTCAGTACACGCTTGATGCAACCGGCGCCGGTCAGTGGCAGGGTGCAACGTGGCAGCAGTTTCGACTCGCCGTCCTTGGACGCGTGGGTCATGGTGACGATGATGTTTTCGGCACCGGCCACCAGGTCCATGGCGCCGCCCATGCCCTTGACCAGCTTACCGGGAATCATCCACGAGGCAATGTTGCCCTGCACATCCACCTCGAACGCGCCGAGCACGGTCAGGTCGATGTGACCGCCGCGGATCATGGCGAACGATTCGGCCGACGAGAAGATCGAAGCGCCGATACGCGCGGTGACGGTCTGCTTGCCGGCGTTGATCATGTCGGCGTCGACTTCGGCTTCGGTCGGGAACGCACCCATGCCGAGCAAGCCGTTTTCCGACTGGAGCATGACTTCCATGCCTTCGGGGATGTAGTTGGCGACCAGGGTGGGGATGCCGATGCCCAGGTTCACGTAGTAGCCGTCCTGCAGTTCGCGGGCGACGCGTTGGGCCATTTGTTCGCGGGAAAGTGCCATGGTGTTATTCCTTCATTCGGGCCGGGGGCAGGGGATCACTTGCGTACGGTGCGTTGCTCGATGCGCTTCTCGAACGTGCCGCAGATGATCCGGTCGACGTAGATGCCTGGGGTATGGATCTGCGTCGGGTCCAGTTCGCCGGGCTCGACGATTTCCTCGACTTCCACCACGGTGATCTTGCCCGCCGTTGCGGCCAGCGGGTTGAAGTTCTGAGCGGTATGGCGATAGACCACGTTGCCGAAATGGTCGGCTTTCCAGCCTTTGACGATGGCGAAATCGCCGGTAATGGACTCTTCCATCAAGTATTGGCGACCGTGGAATTCACGGGTTTCCTTGCCTTCGGCCACGGGGGTGCCGACGCCGGTTGCAGTGAAGAAAGCCGGGATGCCCGCGCCGCCGGCGCGCATTTTCTCCGCGAGGGTGCCTTGGGGCGTGAGCTGGACTTCGATTTCGCCACTGAGCAATTGCTGCTCGAAGAGAGCGTTTTCACCCACGTAGGAAGCGATCACCTTGCGTATCTGCCGGTCTTCCAGCAGCACCCCAAGGCCGAAACCGTCGACGCCGCAGTTGTTGGAAACCACGGTGAGGTCGCGAATGCCCTTGCGCTTGATCTCGGCGATCAGGTTCTCCGGAATGCCGCACAGGCCGAAGCCGCCGGCGATGACGGTCATGCCATCCTTCAAGCCTTCCAGCGCTTCTTCATAAGAGCTCACGCGTTTGTCGAAACCTGCCATAGATACCTCTTTTATTCTTGATGGGGTCGCAATGAAACGCAGTGTTGCGTCAAGTCATATATTTGTTAAGTTGATTTTTAAGGTAGATTGATTGGTAAAACTCAATAATTGAATGGGAGCTCAGCGCCAATGACCCTCAAGCAGATCCGCGCCTTTCTCGCCGTGGCCCAGAGCCTGAGTTTCGCCGTGGCCGGCGAGCGGTTGCACCTGTCCCAATCCGCCTTGAGTCTGACCATCAAGGCGTTGGAGGATGGCCTGGGTGGCCGCCTGTTCAGCCGCAACACCCGCAATGTGGCGCTGACCCCCGAAGGCGAATCCCTGTTGCCGCTGGCACGACGGTTGATTGCCGACTGGGATAACGTCGAGGATGAAATGCGTCAGCGCTTCACCCTCCAGCGAGGCCGCGTGACACTGGCGGCGATGCCGTCGTTTGCCGGCAATCTGCTGCCCCCGATCCTGAAGACTTTCCGCGTCCGCTATCCGAACGTCAACGTCACAGTCAACGATGTGATCAACGAACAGGTATTGGAGATGGTGCGTGATCGCCACGTCGAACTGGGCGTTGCGTTCGAGCCGATGCAGGGCTCGTCCCTGGCATTTACGCCGTTGTACCTGGACCGTTTCGTCGCGGTGGTGCCGTTGGATTCTCCTCTGGCCCACCGCAGCGATGTTCAGTGGCAGACGTTACTTGAGCAGCCGTTCATCACCCTGCAACGGCCCTCCACCGTGCGGGTGATGCTGGAAGAGCATCTACAGGCCCGCGGCATGAAGCTGCCGGTGGAGTTCGAAAGCCACCAGTTGGCGACGGTCGGGCGCATGGTCGCCAGCGGGCTGGGAGTGAGCGCGGTGCCAGCGCTGTGTGTCGGGCAGATGCATGAGTTGGGAGCGCGTTGCATCACCCTCAGCGATCCGGTGGTCGAGCGGGCCATCGGTGTGTTGACCAAACCGGGGCATGAATTATCAGCGGCGGCGCAGGCGTTGTTCGACACATTCAGGGATCAGCAGTTGGGCGTACAACTAACCAGAGGCTGAGCACCGTCCCCCACAGGGGATCTGCGGTGATCATCAGGTTCGGCGCTCGGCGAGCAACGGCAACACCCGTTCGCAAGGCTCTTCCACCTTCAGATCGAGCAACTCATCTGCCCGGGTCTTGCCCTGATTGATCGCCAGCAGTGGCTTGCCTTGGTCCTTGATCGCACGGCATAAGCGAAACGCCGACCAGGCCATCAGCGACGAACCCACCACCAGCAGACCGTCCGCCGACTCGACGGCTTGGGTGGCGCGGGTGGCGGTGGGGGCGGCGACGTTTTCGCCGAAAAACACTACGTCGGGCTTCAGACGATCACCCTCGCAGTGAGGGCAGCGGGGCACCTGGAAGCGTGCTTCGAATGTCGGATCCAGCAGGGTATCGCCATCGGGCGCCTGGGTTGCGTCGATGCCGGCCAGGTAAGGGTTTTCAGTCTCCATCAGTTTCTGGATCTGCTGGCGTTCGCTGCGCTGGTTGCAATCCAGGCACAGCACACGGTGCAGGCTGCCATGGAGTTCGATCACGTCCCGGCTGCCGGCCCGGTCATGCAGGGTGTCGACATTCTGAGTGAGCAGGTGGGTGATGCGTTGCTGTGCCTGCAACACTGCCAACGCCTCATGAGCCGCGTTCGGCCGGGCCTGTTGCAGGCGCGGCCAGCCGAGCATCGCCCGGGCCCAGTAGCGCCGTCTCGCTTCGGGCCTGGCGAGGAATTCCTGGTACATCATGGGTTGCCGACCCCGTCGTACACCGTCGCTGTCCCTGTAGTCGGGGATGCCGGAGGGGGTGCTGATCCCCGCTCCGGTGAGCACCAGGAAACGGCGTCCGGTCATTTGAGCCTGTAGCTGATCGATCGGTTCGAGGTGCAGATCGTCGGGCATCTGTGTTCTCCATTGTCCTGGAGCGGTTGAGATTAGCACTGGGTTTGGCGTGTGGTCGCTCACGACGCCTTTCGTCGCCCTGGGCCAACGTTGCTTCAAACTTTCTTCCTGCCCGGAACATCCACCTCTATGTGCGGTACTTCAGAACCGTCGCGCTGCAATGCTGTGCGACCACGGGTAAGGAGAAGGAAATGGCAACGCCTAAAGAGAACCTGCTGGACTGGCTCAACGACGCCCATGCCATGGAGCAGCAAGCGGAGAAGATGCTCAAGGCCCAGGCCGAGCGCCTGGAACATTACCCGGTACTCAAAGCCCGGATCGAAGAGCACCTCCAGGAAACCCTCGGGCAACAGAAACTGGTCGAGCAATGCATCCAGCGCTTGGGCGGCAGCACTTCGATGCTCAAGGACATGGCCGGCAAACTCATGGCCTTCGGTCAGGCGGTCGGTGGCATGACGATGAGCGATGAGGTGGTCAAGGGCGCCATGAGCGGCTATGTGTTCGAGAACCTGGAAATTGCCTCCTACACGGTGCTGATCGAAGCGGCGAAAGTGGCCGGCGACGTCGAAACGCAGCGGGCCTGCGAACAGATCCTGCCCCAGGAAATCGCCATGGCCGATTGGCTGCGCGACCATCTGCCGGAAATTACCCAAGCGTTCCTCGAGCGTTCGGCAAATCCGCATACCGAAGCCAAGCGCTGAGATAACAAAAAGCGCTCGGCCATGTCCGGGCGCTCCCTGAACTTGCCAGGAAGAGAAGAGGTATGAAGCAAACCACCGGTGAGGTGCGGGCCATCAATCGACAGAGCGCGATGGCGGGGGTGTACGTCACGGAACAGGATGGCCACACCGTGCTTGAACTGCGTTCGGCCCAGGACATCGATATCGGCGACATTCTCGAATGGGACAGTGGCGACGCCCTGGGCAGCCAGCCCTATCGCAATTTGACCAAGGGCTGGAGCGCCGAGGTGTATGTGGTCAAGCACGGCGTTGCGGCCGCCAACCTGGAAGTCCAGTTGCTGGTGGGTTCTTGAATGGGGCCATGAAGCGTACCCAGGAGAAGGAGCATGAGCGAATCGAAATTGAAATGCGGCTGTCCCGATTGTCAATGCGAGGTCGACCCACAACGGGTGTTCAATCACGACGGTGAGGCATATTGCTGTCAGGCCTGTGCGGAACAACACCCCAACGGCGAGCCTTGTCCATCGCCCGATTGCCACTGTGAGCGCAGCGGCAAGGTCGATGAGCGGGACATCACCAATAACCAACTGGACGATGCGCTGGAGGAAACGTTTCCGGCCAGCGATCCGATTTCTCCGTGAGCATTTTTATCCGGGTATCGGCGACAGGGTATCCGGACACCGCAAGCCGGTCAGTGCGGTGGTGCAGGACAACACCGGCAGCCCGCGAGTTTTGGCTTCCTGGAACGGCGCGAGGCCAGGGTGACGAGACCGGTGCAATGGGGTGCCGGCGCCGCCCGACCTTTGGCAGACGGCGTGGAAAGACACGCACTGTTTTTTATTCGGCGGATTGATAGACAAACTTCTTGTGGGAGCGAGCAAGCTCGCTCCCACAAGACAGTGTCTGATTGTCGAAAAGTTTAAAACTATTTATCGAATGCCGTTTGTTCAATAGGGTGTGCTTATGCAGTGGCTTTATTAAATAAACGTGAACTCGATGGCGTCGACCGTTCGTCGCCGCTTGCGACAGTTAGTTAAAACCTTGGTCTGCGCAAGCTTTCCGAATAAGACGAGCCAACTGGTTCGCTAACAGCAACTAACGAGGTGAATGAAATGGCTAACACAGGCAATAACAACCCTGGCAATTTCGCTAACGATCGTGAGAAGGCATCGGAAGCCGGCAAAAAAGGCGGCCAGGCGTCGGGAGGCAATTTTGCCAATGATCCGGGACGCGCAGCCGAGGCTGGACGCAAAGGTGGACAAGCCTCGGGCGGCAATTTCGCCAACGACCCCGAGCGCGCCGCAGAAGCCGGCCGTAAAGGCGGCCAAGCCTCCGGTGGCAATTTCGCCAACGACCCTGAGCGCGCCTCGGAAGCCGGCAGAAAAGGTGGTCAGGCCTCTGGCGGCAACTTCGCCAATGACCGTGAGAAAGCCTCCGAAGCCGGTAAAAAAGGTGGCGAAAACAGCCACGGCGGCGGTCGCAAATCTTAAGTGCTGAAACCTTGCGGGTCCCGGCTGTTAGCTGGGGCCTGCAACGGTCGGTTATATATTGCCGCTCCGTATAATAATTTTATTGCGTGATGATTTATACGATTCGTATAAATTACCGTCCGTCTCGTTTATTGAATAAAAGATAAATTTTATTCATTTGATTTCTTCAGACGTTAATGGGCCTGCTATTTGGCAGCCTGCTCATGACCCGTGCCCTGATCGAGGAGTTCAATCATGTTTTTACATAACAAACGATTGCAGTACACCGTGCGTGTCGCCGAGCCTAACCCGGGACTCGCGAATTTGTTGCTGGAGCAATTCGGCGGTCCGCAGGGTGAGCTGGCAGCGGCCTCGCGTTACTTTACCCAGGCCTTGGCTGAGGACGATCCAGGTCGCAAGGATCTGCTGATGGATATCGCCACCGAGGAACTCAGCCATCTGGAAGTGATCGGTTCGATCATTGTGATGTTGAACAAGGGCGCCAAAGGCAAAATGGCCGAAGGCGTTGACGAGGAAGGCCAGCTGTACCGTGACATCAACGGCGCCGGCAATGACTCCCACGTCACGAGCCTGCTTTACGGTGCCGGTGCGCCGCTGACCAACTCGGCCGGCGTGCCCTGGACCGCTGCCTATGTCGACACCATTGGCGAGCCCACTGCGGACATGCGCTCCAATATTGCTGCCGAGGCCCGGGCGAAGATTGTCTATGAGCGTCTGATGAACCTTACTGACGATCCAGGTGTGAAAGAAGCGCTGGGCTTTTTGATGACGCGCGAAATTGCGCACCAGATGTCGTTCGAGAAAGCCTTGCACTCGATTCAGCCCAATTTCCCGCAGGGTAAATTGCCAGGCATGCCGGAGTTCACCAACGTGTACTTCAATATGTCGCAAGGCGAACCGACCGTGCGCGGACCCTGGAACCAGGGCGATGAGTGGGAATTCGTCGAGAACCCGACGCCGGCAGTGGATGGCGGTGACGGCATGGCCAGCGTGCAACTGAGCGAAGAGGATGAAGCGCTGCTGATGGACATGAAAGCGCGGACGATGTCCAACCCTGAAAGTGACCCAACCACGGGTGCCGACTTGGGTTCGGGGATGCAAGGTGACAAACTATAGAAACAAAGCGACCTGTAGAAACAAAACGGCGAGGGGGCCTGGCTTCCTCGCCTGACACTTTTAAGGATATTCGATGGACCAGCCCACTTCCCGGATCCGATCCCCCTGGCGTACCTGGCTGGACCCGGTGCAAAACAATCCGTTGCTGGGGGCGAGCTTCTGGTTCGGGTTGATCATGGTCGCGGCGCTGCTGCTCTATAGCGGCTACAACGCGCTGGTGGGGGCCGATCGCCATAACCTGGGCTATGCGGTACTGGGCGGCACGTCCGGATTCGCCGCCACGGCCCTTGGCGCCATGATGGCGGTGGTGCTGCGGGACATCTCGTCGCGAACCCAGGACATCATGCTGGGGTTCGCCGCAGGCATGATGCTGGCGGCCAGTTCGTTCTCGCTGATACTGCCTGGCATCGAAGCCGCCCAGATCATTTGCGGCAATCAGTTGCTCGCCGCGTTTGTCGTCGTGCTCGGCCTGGGGCTCGGCGTTGCGCTGATGATCGGCCTCGACCGTTTCGTCCCACACGAACACGAGTTGAGTGGCCGGCGAGGCCCACAATCCGAGCGCATCAACCGGGTCTGGTTGTTCGTGCTGGCGATCACCCTGCATAACCTGCCGGAAGGCATGGCCATTGGCGTGAGCTTCGCCGACGGCGACTTCAAGGTCGGTCTGCCGCTGACCACGGCGATTGCCATCCAGGACATCCCCGAGGGACTTGCCATTGCCATGGCGCTGCGGGTCACCGGTATCAGCACTTTGCGCGCTGCACTGATCGCGGTGGGTTCCGGGCTGATGGAACCGCTGGGCGCGGTGATTGGTTTGGGCATGTCCTCGGGTGTGGCCGTGGCTTATCCCATCAGTCTGGGCCTGGCGGCCGGGGCGATGATTTTCGTAGTGTCCCACGAGGTGATTCCCGAGACTCACCGCAATGGTCACGAAACGCCCGCAACCCTGGGGTTGATGATGGGGTTTGCGGTGATGATGTTTCTCGATACGGCGCTGGGTTGAAGGCGATTGCCGCCAAAAAAAATCGGGCACTGGCCCGATTTTTTTTCGCCTGCACGTGATCAAGCGGGGATGCATACCGCACAGCGTCCAATGCCGAAACTCGTTGGAACTACCCTTCGCCGCACTCCGTCACTTGTTCTGAGAGGCACATAGTCGGGCATCGCTTTGGTGGTTGCCCGTTAATGAGTTTTCATCGAGCAGGCGTAGACAGACATGACTATCCCGGACAACAACTCCGAGCGACAACGCGGTAATTCGGGCCAGCCCCGGCCTGAAGATCACCTGAACCACATCAAGGAGGACGTGAACGAGACCCTCGGCAGCGCCCGCGAACAGGCCGACGCGCAGTTCGGCCGTTACCGCGATACGGCGGCGGACCAGATCGACGCCCTGGCGCGCGGTGCCAAGTCGGCCATGTCGGAACTCGAAGCCAATGACACCCTAGGCTTGTCCCACTACCTGGCGGACATGGCGGATTCGATGACCGGGTTGGCCGGGAAACTGCGCAACATGAGCGCCGAGCAACTGCTGCATGACGGCTCCCGGCTGGCGAAGGAAAACCCGGGTCTGTTCCTGGCCGGCAGCATCGCCGTGGGCTTCGGGCTGTCGCGGTTTCTCAAGGCGGGTAATTCGCCGGTGAGCGCGGAGATCGAGGATCCGGCCGCCGGTCATTCCAACCCGCCGCAGGGTGGTTTTGCCGGACGCGAGCCCTTCGATCCGATCCCCGACCCCATCGGTCCTGGCGCCGGCACCGCCACTGGCCTGGCCACCGGCATCACCCCCACGTCCCCCAATGTCCAGGATCACCCCGGTGATGCCCCCACCGGCTTGCTGCCGGGCTCGGCCAACAGCAGAGGAGAATTGCAATGAATCGACCTGACCCAGATATCCAGCGTTCGACGGGCGCTTCTGTCACCGATAACGATGCCTCCGTGGTGGGGTTGCTCAAGCAACTGACCCATGAAGTCCCCTCGCTGTTCACCAAGGAACTGGCGTTGGCCAAGGCCGAATTCCAGGCCAGCCTCACCACCCTCAAGGCCGGTATTGCCGCCGTGGCGGGCGGTGCAATCGTGCTGCTGGCCGGTTTCATCATTCTGCTGATGGCAGTGGTCTATGGCCTGAGCACGATCATGCAGCCATGGTTGGCGGCGCTGATCGTGGGTGTGGTGGTCATGGTCATCGGTTTTGCCATGGTGCAGTCGGGCAAAAAGCAGTTCGAGCCATCCCACTTCAAGCCTGACCGCACGCTCGATGCGCTGAACAAAGATCAGGACGCCTTGCGGAGGAAAGCCTCATGAAGGATGAATTCAAAACCGAATCGCAGAAGAGCCCGGAAACCATCGAACGGGAAATCGACGAGCAGAGGGCTCATATCAGCCATATTGTCGATGCCTTGGGCAGTAAGTTCACGCCGGGTCAAATGCTTGACCAGGCATTGACTTTGGTAAAGGGCAACGGCTCGGAGTTCTTTGGCAACCTGGGCGCCACCGTGCGCAACAACCCGGTGCCCACCGTACTGACCACGGTGGGACTGTGCTGGCTGATGCTCGGCCAGAACCATCCGCCACGCGTCGGTTACCGTGTCGGGCCGGACCAGGATTCTTCCGGATGGGCCGAAGGGCTTGCCGATGGCCTTGGCAGCGCCAGGGAGCATCTGCACAGCACCAGCGACTCACTGCGCGATGGTTTCCATCATCTCAAGGACAAGGCAGCGCATTTGGCCGACGGCCTCGGCGCCAATGCCCGCCATGCCCGTCACAGTGCGCGGGAAACCCGTGAGCGCCTGAGCCAGGGCTCACAGGACCTGGGCGATCAGTTCAGTCGCCTGCTCAAGGAGCAACCGCTGATGATGGCTGCGGCGGGCATCGCCTTGGGCGCCATGCTCGGCGCGGCATTGCCCGCCACCGCTACGGAGCAACGGGTGATGGGCAGGACCAGCGCCGACCTCGCTGACAAGGCCAGGCGGACAGCGCGTGAGGGCTATGAAACGGTGCGCGATACCGTGAGCAAGACCACCGAGCATCGCCAGGAACCACCCGCTCGCACCCAGGCCTCCTCCGCTACGGACCTGTCCGATGGGCTGGGCACGTCATAGACCAGGGCACCGGATCGGCGCAGGTGCTGCGCGAGCCTGCGCCATCGACTGTCGAGACTGACAGTAGCCAAGGCGCCATGACCGGTATTTCATGGCTTCAATGACCGCAGCTTCGGGGAACAGCGCATGGAGCATCAGGTTTCGTTCAGCGGACATCTGATTTTCATCGGTTTTGGCACCATTGCCCGAGCCATCCTGCCGTTGCTGTTGAGCCAGGAACACATCCCGGTCAAGCGCATCACCGTCATCGCGCCAATAATCGACCACAACATCTGGTTCAAGGAGCGGGGGATCCGCTTTGTCCGCCAGGCGTTGACTGAACACTCTTTTGTCCAGGTCCTGGACCGTGTCGTCCGGCAGGATGATTTCATCGTCAATCTTTCCGTGGAAGTCAGTTCACTGGCACTCATCACGTATGCCTTCGACAGAGGCGCGTTGTATCTCGACACCTGTGTCGAACCCTGGGCGGGCGGCTATGACGATCCCCGCCTGGAGCTTTCGCGTCGCACCAACTACGCGTTGCGTCACGATGTACTGGCGTTGCGCAAGAAGCTGGGCAAAGGTCCGACGGCCGTGGTGGCGCACGGTGCCAACCCCGGCCTGATCACGCATCTGCTCAAGGCCGGGCTGGTGGACCTGGCGCTGCAATTGAACCACCCGCTACCGCAGAATCGCGACGGTGTGGACTGGGCCAGGCTGTGCATGGAAACGGGGATCAAGGTCATTCATTTCGCCGAGCGCGACACCCAGGTTTCTCACCGGATCAAGCAGGACGATGAGTTCGTCAATACATGGTCGGTGGAGGGGTTCATCAGCGAGGGCAGCCAACCGGCGGAGCTGGGCTGGGGCAGTCACGAGCGAACTTGGCCAGCATCCGCCAGGCGTCATCGCTTTGGTGCGCGCAACGCCATCTACCTCGAACGCCCGAGCGCCAGCGTGCGGGTCAAGACCTGGACCCCTTTGGGCGGCCCCTGCCTGGGGCTGATGATCACCCACCACGAAATTGCGTCCACCGCCGACCTGCTGACGGTGAAAAAGGGTCAGAGCCTGGTCTATCGGCCCACCGTGCATTACGCCTATCACCCGTGCAACGACGCGCTGTTATCCATCCATGAGTTGATCGGGCGCGGATGGCAGACCCAGCGCCAGGAGCGCATCCTCAACAGCGAGATCGAAAGTGGTGGGGGCGATGCATTGGGCGTTCTGCTGATGGGGCATGCGCTGAATGCCTACTGGTTCGGCTCGATATTGAGCGTCGATGAAGCCCGAGCGCTGGTGCCCTTCAACAATGCCACCAGCCTGCAAGTGGCCGCCGGGGTGCTGGCGGGGGTGGTCTGGGCCGTTGAGCATCCGGCGCGTGGCATTGTCGAGCCGGAACAGATGGATTATGAGCGTGTGCTGGAAGTGGCCAGGCCCTACCTGGGCACCCTGGTCGGCCAGCGCACCGACTGGACGCCCAGCGGCAACCATCACGAGGCGTCAGGGGAGGGGACGGTCGAGGATTGGCAATTCGAGCAGTTCACGCGTCTCTGAACGAGTCTCGGAACAGGAACCACACCCCCACCAGCGCGGCTAGCCAGAGCAATACGATCACCACGGCGGCCACCTTGTTGACCGGGCGCTGGCCCTGGTTCTCCTGCCATTGGTGATCGATGGTAGTCCGGCAAGGGTAATCGCAACCAGCCACGGTGCATCAAGCCGTGACGACAGGGCCGCGAGCCCGGCCTTAATGAGGCGGTGCCACGCCCTCGGCGGCCTATACTCATTACCATGACATGAGCCCGGGGGGCGCAATCGTGCTGCGTTCGCTGATGCTGGCGGTCCTGATCGTCCTGGCGGGGTGCGCCATGCCGCAGCGCGGTCAACAGCCGGACACCGTGGCGATTGCCCAGGACACCTGGCGGCAGGCTGACCGGGAGATAGTCGCGGCGTCCAAGAGTGCCATCGAGCAGGCCGAACGCTACGCTCGTGGGTCGATGGAACATTGGCGGGTGCTGGTCTACGAACGGACCGAGGCGGAGTTCATCCCCTGGTTCAGCAGTTATTGGACTCAGGAATGGCTGGCGGTGAAAGTCAGTTGGTATGCCGCCAGTGCCGAAGGGGAGGCGGATTCCCCGTCCAGGCGCCTGGCGACCTACCTGCAGGAGCAATATCGCGAGCAAGTGCTGGAACCTGTCGCTGTGGAAATCGCTCCCGAAGCGATCCGGGCCAACGCAACGAGTTATTACGCGAGCCTGCTCAATCAGCAGGTCCCCGTGATCGCCCAGCGTCATCGTATCCCGCTGGAGCTGATGAACCGTCGTCTGCACGGCATTCCGGCGATCAACCTGGGACCGCCAGCGGCGCGCAATGCTTCGCTGTACGAGTTGGTCCACACCGACCCGCTGAATACCTTGCCGGCCTACGCTGCCTTGATCGATCACGTCAATAAAGCCGCCGCCACGGGTTCGGGCCCATCGGACGCGGTGATCGCCACGGTGGCGCAACGCACCAGTGAAAAGATCGAAGGGCAGTTCGCCACGCGGGGAGCGACCGGTGCGGCCGCGGCCGTGGCAGGGAAGGCGGCGGGGGCTTTGATTTCCGTGGGAGTGGCGGGCATTCGCGCAATCATTCACGAGGGCGAGCGGCCGGAAATGGAAGCGCAGATCCGCAAAAGCCTGAGCGCCGCTTTCGACGAGGCGTGGTTCAAGTCGCTCAAGCACCCCCTCAGCGGCGTGCTGGCGCCGGTCTATTACCTGGACGAAGAAATCAGAGACAGCCTGGTGGAAATGGAACTGACAAACCGGCCCGTAGAGTTGCCACAGCTCAAGCCGTAGATGACGGGCTCATTCCGTCCCAAGGGTGATGCGGCAACCCTTGCGTTGACGGATCTGTTCGTCCGAGGGCCGTTCCTTGATGAATTCGAAGCGCGGTTCGCCTTCGCTGTATATCACCAGCCAGCCCCATTCCAGTTCGCTCTCGTCCTGTCCCGGCTGGGGTGGCGACGCCCACCAGGGTTCCTTTTGCATGATCTGACGCATCGTGTGCTCCTGCCGGTTGATCTTTCACTATAGACCGCCCGATTGGACGACTGATGCGGGCATGAGTGTGCTCTGTTCCCGCTTGTCGACGTCTAGGGTCTGTATCCCCGCATACGAACGGGCAATGACTGGACCCCCGCACCCATGCAAGCACTGTTGAACGAGATCCTCGATGCGGTCCGCCCCCTGATCGGTCAGGGCAAGGTGGCCGACTACATTCCGGCCCTGGGCACCGTGCCCGCCAATCAGTTGGGCATTGCCGTGTATGGCAACGACGGCGAGATGTATTACGCCGGCGACGCCGAAACGCCATTTTCCGTGCAGAGTATTTCCAAGGTTTTCAGCCTGGTGCAGGCCATCCAACACTCCGGCGAAGCGATCTGGGAACGCCTGGGCCATGAGCCGTCCGGCCAGCCCTTCAACTCCCTGGTACAGCTGGAGTTCGAACGCGGCCGCCCGCGCAATCCGTTCATCAATGCCGGTGCCTTGGTGATCTGTGACATCAACCAGTCGCGTTTTGCCGCTCCGGCGTTGTCGATGCGCGATTTCGTGCGGCGCTTGTCGGGTAATCCCCAAGTGATGGTGGACGGCAAGGTCGCCGAGTCGGAGTATCAGCATCGCGCCCGTAACGCGGCGATGGCTTACCTGATGCAATCGTTCGGCAACTTCCATAACGACGTGGAGGCGGTGCTGCGCAGCTATTTCAGTCACTGTGCGTTGCGTATGAACTGCATCGACCTGGCCCGGGCGTTCTGTTTCCTGGCCAATGACGGTTTCTGCAAGCACAGCGGCGAACAGATCCTGAGCGCCCGCCAGACCCAGCAGGTCAACTCCATTATGGCCACCAGCGGGCTGTATGACGAGGCCGGCAATTTCGCTTATCGCGTCGGTCTGCCTGGCAAAAGCGGGGTAGGTGGCGGGATCGTGGCCGTGGTGCCGGGGCGTTTCACGGTATGTGTCTGGTCGCCGGAACTCAATGGCGCAGGCAACTCACTGGCCGGCATGGCAGCGCTGGAACTGATGAGCCAGCGGATCGGCTGGTCGGTGTTCTAGCTTTGTCGGAAATGCGCCAGCGCGATGATCATGTCCTATGAAGGAAGACGAAAAAGGGCCCGTTCCTGGTGAGGAATCGGGCCCTTTTCATTCAGGAGCAATCAGTAGAGGCGGTCGATGACCTGCACCTGCGAGGTGTTTTGCACCGTTTGCCAGGCCTGGGTCAGCGTCTGCAGTACGCGACCGATGTAGTCTTTGTCGGCGGCGGCCTTCTTGCCGACGTAGCCCTGCCCGCGGCGATACATCTTCAGCCGGGCACACAGGTCTTGCGTGTTCCTTTCGAACTCGTCTTCCTGGGTGTACGGCGACAGGCAATCCATATGTACCTGACCAGTCTTGCTGATCCACAGGATATGGCTGTCGAGGGTGTCCTTGTGTGCAGCGAACATGCGAGCCAGTTCATCAATAGATGGTTGATTGTTCAGATTCATGTGTAAGCCCCTTGACCATTCGGTTGATCTGTCTGGTGGTTCGCAAAAAACTTCGCCATTCGGTAAGTCGGGTACCGAAACCAGGCCGTCAGCATTCATCCGTCGAGCTTCGGCGGTGTCGTCAAACGGCTGTGTAGTGCTATCGAAGGGCTGCTACGCAAATGCGCTACAACGAAGAGAAACAGCGAAGAACCATTCAGGCATCGTCAACTTTCGAGGGTCGACCCGCGCGTCATGAGGATTTTCGCCAGCGTTTCTCGTCCTTGTTTCCGGACGGTCATGCCAGGTCAGCACCTTCAATCTGCCTTGTGGGCAGTCCCTTATCCAAAAAACAGCTCGGCGGTCAGACGAGCTTGCTCAAACGGTTACCTGTGCTCCCGATCGGGGAGACGTCTGCATCATGCAAGGGCAAATCTGTATCGTCAACGGTTTTGTAGTGATTATTTTTGTTCACTACATATTGTCTGACAAGATGATTTGGGTATGAAAAGGCTAGCCTGGGTGCGATGGCCGGTTTGTTCAGGTTGCCTTGGCTTTGGTCGCTTTGCGCGGTGTGCCGGCAGCCTTGCGCTTGGCCGGTTTGCGTTTGTTCTTCCAGGGCGTGGCGCTGCGACCGGCGGGACTGGCCGGACCGCTGATGGTCAGACTCATGCCCTGACAGCGGGCGATGTGCTTGCTCATCCAGGCGGCCTGGCGTGTGACGAATTCTTCCAGGCTCATTTCCCCGCTTTGCACCATGTCCAGCGCCTGTTCCCAGATGGCGGTGGTGCCCGGGTCGGCAATGGCGCGGGGCACTGCGTCGATCAGGCTGAAAGCCGCGGGGGTGGCCGACAATGCCTTGCCATGCTTGATCAGGTAACCGCGATCGAGCAGGCCCTGGATGATCGAGGCCCGCGTCGCTTCGGTGCCGATGCCGGTGGTGTCCTTGAGCTTCTGCTTGAGCAGCGGATCCTCCACCAGCCTGGCGACGTTCTTCATGGCCTTGATCAGGTCGCCCTCGGTGAATGGCTTGGGCGGCTGGGTCCACAGGTCCTTGAGCGTCACTTCATCCACGGCACAGTCATGGCCTTCGATCAATGCCGGCAAGGTTTGCGGTGCCGGGGCTTCCCGACCTCGTGCGGGAGCCAGGGCTTCGGGCAGGGCGCGTTTCCAGCCGGCCTCGACGATCTGCTTGCCCACAGCACGCAGCACCTGACCGGCGCACGCGAAATCGGCCTGGGTGCGGTCGTATTCATGGAGCGGCAGGAACTGCGCCAGATAGCGCGCACGTATGAGGGTATAAACGGCTCGTTGCTTGCCGGCGAGCTTGTCGAGGTTCTTTGCGGCAATGGTAGGAATAATGCCGTGGTGGGCGCTGACCTTGGCGTCGTTCCACGCCCGGGATTTGCGTTGCGGCTGCAGATGCTCGCCCAGCGGCACGAGGCTCGGGTCGGCCTGGGCGAGGGCGGCAAGAATTGCCGGCGCTTCGCTGTGCTGGCTCAACGGCAGGTAGCCACAATCGCTGCGCGGGTAGGTAATGAGCTTGTGGGTTTCGTAGAGCGACTGGGCGATGTCCAGGGTTTCCTGGGCTCCGAGGCCTAGCTTCTTCGAGCAGATTTCCTGCAGGGTGCCCAGGTCGAAGGGCAACGGCGCCGCTTCTCGCAGGCGCTCGGTCCGTACCTGGGTGACCAGCGCGGTCCCGGCGGTGCTCATGGCCTGGGCGGCTTCGCGGGCCAGGGCCTGGTTCAGGCATCGTTCCTGGTCGTCACAGGCTTGCGGATCGGCCCGCCACTGAGCGGTGAACCCGGTGCCGGCATGGCGCAGCTGGACGTCGATGGCCCAATAGGCGACCGGCACGAAATCGGCGATGCTGCGGTCGCGGTCCACCACCAGCCGCAGGGTCGGTGTCTGCACACGGCCTACCGGCAACACGCCCTGGTAGCCGGATTGCCGTCCCAGCAAGGTGAACAGGCGACTCAGGTTCATGCCAATCAGCCAGTCGGCCCGGGAGCGACCCAGGGCCGAATGGTACAGGTTGAACGTTTCGGCACCCGGTTTGAGGGCGGCCAGGGCCTTGCGGATCGAGGCTTCATCCAGGGCCGATAGCCACAGACGCTTGATTGGCCCGCGATAACGGCAATGTTCCACCAGCTCCCGAGCGATCATCTCGCCCTCCCGGTCGGCATCGGTGGCGATCACCAGTTCCCTGGCTTCTCCGAGCAGGCGCTTGACCGCCTTGTACTGGCTGGCGGTCTTCGGCTTGACGGTCATTTTCCATTGCGTCGGCACGATTGGCAGGTCGGCCAGCACCCAGCGCTTGTACCGCGCATCGTAGGCGTCGGGCGGGGCGGTTTCCAGCAGGTGGCCGATGCACCAGGTGACCGTGACGCCTGCTCCTACCCAGCAACCGTCACCCCGCCGCCTTGCACCGAGTACGGCGGCGATGTCCTTGGCCTGGGACGGTTTTTCACAGAGGTAGAGCTGCATGACGCCTGTTTTCCTAACGGTTTACTGAGGCCGTAGCATGGTCAGGGATCGGCCCGAGGGCAAGTTTTATCTGTATGCATATACAGATAAAACGTTGCGCTGCGTTGCAGCAGAGCGTTTGGCATGACGTTCGGCGGGTGTAGCGGCAAGCAGAATGAATTAATGGAAAAGGTGCAACTCATAAATGGCAGAGCGGTAAAAACCGTGAAAATTTCCGAGGGCAAGGAGAGTCAATCACATGAATTCGATGCCAAACGGCAACGGGCAGGCGACCACACGTTTGATTCTTGTCGTTGAAGATGACCCGACCATCCTGGAGTTCTTGTGCGAGATACTGGAGGACGAGGGTTTTGTCGTGGAACCCCGGGAAAGTGCTGACTCAGCGTTGACATTCCTTGAGCAGAGCGCCGATTACGTGGACTTGCTGCTCACCGATATCACCATGCCCGGCAAGATCGACGGCGCGGACCTGGCCAACCTCACCGGGGACCGTTGGCCGCAGATCCCGCTGTTGATCATGTCGGGCTACGAAACGCCGGAAAGCGCCGGTATCAAGCACCACGCTTCGTTCATTGCCAAGCCATGGGCGTTGGGACAGATGCTGGATCTGGTAGAAAGCACGGTGAAGAATCACCAGGTCCATTGATGGAGAATGAGGAGCCTCTGTGGAAGTCAGGTTGGCTCCCACAGATGTGCCGGACCGCCGCCGTTCCCTCAGTTTTTGTCCAAGTCCACGTTACGGGTTTCCCGCAGGCAGAGCATGCCCACGATCAGGCTCACCGCGGTGATGACCACGGGGTACCACAACCCATAGAAGATATCCCCGGTGTAGACCACCAGGGCGAATGACACGGTGGGCAGGAAACCGCCGAACCAGCCATTGCCGATGTGGTAGGGCAACGACATGGAGGTATAGCGGATGCGGGTGGGGAACAGTTCGACCATCAGCGCCGCCAGTGGGCCGTAGCACATCGCCGAAATGATGATCAGCGCCACGATCAGCACGACGATCATCGTGCGGTTGATCTGCTGGGCATCGGCTTTTTGCGGGTAGCCTGCCAGGGTCACCGCGCCGCGCAGGGCGGCTTCGTCGAAGCCTTCCAGCTTCACGTCGCCCACGCTGACTTGCACCGTGCTGCCGGCCGGGGCCGCGACGCTGCTGTAGGGCAGGCCTTGCTTGACCAGAAAGGTCTTGACCTTGTCGCAGGGGCTGTCGAAGCGCGCCTTGCCCACGGGATCGAATTGGAACGTACAGGTCGCCGGGTCGGCGACCACGGTGATCGGTGCCTGGCGGCTGGCCTGGTCGATGGCCGGGTTGGCGTAATGGGCCAGGGTCTTGAAGATCGGGAAGTACAACGCCGTCGCCAGCAGCAGACCCACCATCAGTACCGGTTTGCGTCCGACCTTGTCCGACAACCAGCCAAAGAAAATGAAGAAGGGCGCGCCGATGATCACGCTGACGATCAGCAGGCTGTTCGCCAGGGCCGGGTCCATCTTCAGGAACTGAGTGAGGAAGAACAGCACGTAGAACTGTGCGGCATAGAAGGTCACGGCTTGGCCGGCATTGATGCTGAACAGGGCGATCAGCACCACTTTGAGGTTTTCCCACTTGCCGAAGGATTCGCGAATCGGCGCCTTGCAGCATTTGCCTTCTTCTTTCATTTTCAGGAACGCTGGCGACTCATGCAGGCTCAGGCGGATCCAGGTGGAAATGCCCAGTAGCAGGATCGACAGCAGGAACGGGATGCGCCAGCCCCAGACTTCGAACTGATCGCCGGTGAAATAACGGCAGCCCAGCACGACCAGCAACGAGAGCAACAACCCAAGGGTGGCGGTGGACTGGATCCAGCTGGTGTGGAAACCGCGTTTGCCTATCGGCGCGTGCTCGGCGACGTAAGTGGCCGCACCGCCATATTCTCCACCCAGGGCCAGGCCCTGGAGCATGCGCAGCACGACGAGGATGATCGGCGCGGCGATGCCGATGCTGGCGTAGTTGGGCAGCAGGCCGACGCAGAAGGTCGCCAGGCCCATGAGAACGATGGTGGCCAGAAAGGTGTACTTACGCCCGATCATGTCCCCCAGCCGCCCGAACACCAGGGCGCCGAATGGCCTCACGATGAAGCCGGCGGCGAAGGCCATCAGGGCGAAGATGAACGCCGTGGTGTCGTTGACGCCGGCGAAGAACTGCTTGCTGATCACCGCGGCCAGGGCGCCATAGAGGAAAAAGTCGTACCACTCGAACACCGTCCCCAGGGACGAGGCGAAGATGACTTTCTGGGTTTCCTGGCTGGTGCCCATGCTGCGCGTAGCTTCCAGGGGCTGAACATGTTCGGACATAGCGGTATCCCTCACAGTGATTGTTTTTGTTGTTCCACTGTCGACGCCGGTATTGGCGTTGTTGCTTGCTGCATTCCTTGAAATCGGCGCACGTCCCATGTGGGAGCGGGTTTGCTCGCGAAGGCGGTCTATCAGTCAGCGGCGATGTTGGCTGACACACCGCTTTCGCGAGCAAGCCCGCTCCCACACCGGATTTTCATTATTCCCTCAGACCGTAGCGGTTTCCTTTTGCACTGTAGTGTTCCGGGTTTGCTGCTCCAGCATCATCTGCGCCGCCTTCTCGGCAATCATCAGCGTCGGTGAGCAGGTGTTGCCCGAGGTGATGCGCGGCATGATCGAGGCGTCGGCGATGCGCAGGCCTTTGATGCCATGCACGCGCAACTGCGCATCCACCACCGCTTCGCGATCCTGGCCCATGCGGCAGGTGCCCACCGGGTGAAAAATCGTCGTGCCAATCCGGGCAGCGGCCTGGTGCAGTTCTTCT
This sequence comes from Pseudomonas uvaldensis, assembly GCF_021271205.1. Taxonomy (GTDB): domain Bacteria; phylum Pseudomonadota; class Gammaproteobacteria; order Pseudomonadales; family Pseudomonadaceae; genus Aquipseudomonas; species Aquipseudomonas uvaldensis. The sequence goes on along the minus strand of NZ_JAIWKS010000014.1, from coordinate 32,641 downwards.
TCCGTCTGCAGGCTCGGGCCCGGCAGGTATTCCGTCGGCTTGAAGACGCGCAAGGCCGGGGCGGCGACGATACGGCGAGTCAGACGAATGGCGTCGGCGGCGACTCGCAGGTCCTCGGGATGGCTCAGGTAATTGGGCTGGATCAGCGGCGCCTCGTTCGGGGCCGCCGAGCGGATGTCCACCCGGCCACGGCTTTGCGGACGCAGGTCGCAGACCGAGGCCGTGAAGGCCGGGAAGGTGTGCAGCGGTTCCCCGAAGCGTTCCAGGGACAATGGCTGAACGTGGTATTCAAGGTTGGCCGAGGTCTGTTCCGGCCCCGAACGGGCGAAGGCGCCGAGCTGGCTGGGAGCCATGGACAGCGGGCCGCTGCGGTCATATAGGTAGCGCAGGCCCATGCCCATCTTGCCCCATAAACTACCGGCGATCTGGTTCAAGGTGCGGGCGTTTTCCAATTGATAGATCAAGCGCAGTTGCAAGTGGTCTTGCAGATTGCCGCCTACGCCGGGCAACTCCTGGGCCACACCGATACCCAGCCGTTGCAGCAGATGGCGCGGACCGATCCCGGAGCGTTGCAGGATGCCTGGCGAGCCAATGGCCCCCGCGCACAGCACGATTTCCTTGCGCGCCTTGAAGTTTATCGCCTTGCCTTGACAGCGTGCGCTGACGGCTTCGGCCCGACCGTCGCGCAGCAGTACGCGGTCGACCTCAACCTCGGTCAGTACCCTGAGGTTGGCACGCTGGCGTACCGGTTTGAGGAAGGCCTTGGCGGCGTTCCAGCGCACCCCGGCTTTCTGGTTGACCTGGAAATAACCGCAGCCTTCATTGTCGCCGCCATTGAAGTCGTCGACGTTGGGAATGCCGCTCTGTTCGGCGGCGGTACGGAAGGCATCGAGGATCGGCCATGACAAGCGCTGGCGTTCCACCCGCCATTCGCCGGCGGCCCCGTGCAGTTCGGAGGCTCCGGCGAAGTGGTTTTCGCTTTGCTTGAAGAGTGGCAGTACGTCCTTCCAGGCCCAGCCGGGATTGCCCTCTGCGGCCCAACCATCGTAATCCGCCGCTTGGCCGCGCATGTAGATCATGCCGTTGATGGAGGAGCAGCCGCCCAGTACCTTGCCACGCGGATAACTCAGGGCACGTCCTTGCAGGCCAGGTTGGGCTTCGGTCTTGAAGCACCAGTCGGTACGCGGGTTGCCGATGCAGAATAGATAACCCACGGGGATATGGATCCAGGGATAGTTGTCGCGCGCCCCGGCTTCGAGTAACAGTACCCGGTGTTGTGGATTGGCCGAAAGCCGGTTGGCCAACAGGCATCCGGCAGGGCCGGCGCCCACGATTACATAATCGTATTCATCGATGACAGGTTGCATCCGCGACCTCGTTTCTTGTTCTTGTGGTACCCATCCTAGTTGTTAGTTTTCGTTTGAAAAATGTTAGTTTTCACGCACCCGCTGTGCGTTTACAAACAGCAAGGTGCAAGGGAGCTGACATGTTCGACTGGAATGACCTGCGTTATTTTCTGGAACTGCAACGCAGCGGCCGCTTGCTGACCGCCGCACGACGCCTCAACACCACCCATGCCACGGTGGCTCGGCACATCGAGGCCATCGAAAAGAGCCTGGGCACCGCGCTGTTCGTCCAGCATGCCCAAGGCTACGAACTGACGCCGGCCGGCGAGACGCTGCTCAAGCATGCCGAGGCCATGGAGAACGTGGCGCTGTTGGCTCAGGAGGACATCACCCAGTCCAGTGCGCCCTTGGGCAAGATCCGCCTGGGCGTGACCGAAGGGCTGGGCATCATGTTCCTCGCCAGTCGCATGGACAGCCTGTTCCAGCGCTATCCGGGCCTGGAAGTGGAGCTGGTGGCGGTGCCTCGGTTCGTCAGCATCCTCAACCGCGAAGCGGAAATCAGCATTCATCTCGAACGGCCGGCGGCCGACCTTTTGGTGACTCGTAAACTCACTGACTACAGCCTGGCGCTGTACGCCAGCCAAGCCTACCTGGATCGCTCGCCGCCGTTGCGCAGTCGCGACGACCTGGCCCGTCATGCCTGGATCGGGTATGTCGACGACTTGCTGTTCAGCCAGGAACTGATGTTCCTCAACAGTTTCTGCCGTAACCCACGGGTGGTGTTCCACAGCACCAGCGTCATCGCCCAGCAACAGGCTGCGCGCTCGGGGCTGGGCATCGCCGTGTTGCCTTGCTTCATGGCCAGCAGCGACCCGGCGCTGGTGCCCCTCCTGCCCGACGAAACCATCCGGCGCAGCTACTGGATCAGTACCCGTCGCGAATTGCACAGGTCCGTGCGCCTGCGCGTGCTGTGGGATTACGTGGTGCAGTTGTGCGAGCGCGAGCAGGGGGTATTGCTTCCCTGAGCGGGCGATCCCCAAAGGAGGGCTGTCCTGTGGGGAGCAAGGCTCGTCTGCGCTGGCCGTTCAAGTCCCCTTTATTGGCCGGCAATGACCTCAGCCGATGGCTCTGCATGTCTTAGTGTGGTAACCGCCAGACCACAATAAGAGAGCTCCCATGTCGGCGAAAATCCCTTGGACGTTGTTGCAGGTCCTTACTTTTGTGCTGCTCGCAGGCTGCGGCGAAGACGCCAGACCTCCCGCACCTACTGTGTTCACGGCCATGCCCGCCGACGCGGCGCTTGCCCAGATCTACGACAGCAGTTGCAAGCTCTGCCATGCCAACCCTGGCGCCGGAGCGCCCCTGACGGGTGACACAAATGCCTGGGCGCCCAGAGTGGCCCAGGGCGCCGACACCCTGCTGGACCACGCGATCAACGGCTACAACGGCATGCCGCCGATGGGGTTGTGCATGCACTGTTCCGAAGAGCAGTTCATGGCATTGATCGCCTTTATGTCCGGCCAACAATTCCAATAACAAGAAGATGGGTACCCAGGCATGACGATGAGTTATTCACGGCGCCGCTTGTTGAAGCAGGCGGGTGTTGTCGCCGCCTTCACGGCTCTGGGCAGCCAGGGCGTGCTGGCCGACCTGATGCGCGCCCCGCGCCTGATTCCCTGGCGCAACTGGTCTGGCGGGCAAAGTTGCCTTCCGGCAGCGCGCCTGGCGCCCAAGGATCTCGATGAGCTGGTGCAAGTGGTGAGCCGTGCCGAAGGACGGATTCGTCCGGTGGGCTCCGGCCATTCCTTCAGCGCGCTGGTGCCCACCGATGGGACGCTGCTGTCGCTGAGTCATTTCAGCGGTCTGCTGGATCACGACGCGGCGAGCCTGCAAGCCGAGTTCGGCGGTGGTACGCCAATGTCGCGCATGGGGCCGGCACTCAAGGCCATCGGCCAGGCACTGCCGAACATGGCGGACGTGGATTACCAGACCCTGGCGGGCGCGATTGCCACCTCGACCCATGGCACCGGCAAGGCCTTTGGCTCGTATGCGTCTCAGGTCGTTGGCTTGCAGATGGTGACCGCCCGTGGCGAGGTGCTCGATTGCGATGCCAATCGCCATCCGGACGTCTTCAAGGCGGCCAGGGTATCGCTTGGCGCGTTGGGGCTGGTGACCCGCGTACGCCTGCAGAACCGTGCCGCGTATCGGTTGCGCGAGCGCCAATGGGTGGCGAAAACCGAAGAGTTGCTGGAGGACGTGGAAACCAACACCAGGGACAACCAACACTGGGAAATGCAGGTGGTGACCCATTCCGACTACGCACTGTCGATAGCCCTGAACGAAACCGAGGACCCGGCCACGCCCCCCATCAGCCCCGAAGAAGAGGGCGGCAACGAATTCGTCACCCTGATCGAAAAGCTCGACAAGTATGGCAGCGACTTTCCGGCCACACGACGGGCCCTGCTCAATAGCCTTCGGCTGGTGGCGGATTTTGACGACCGGGTCGGCGATTCCCATGACATCTATGCCAATGCCCGCACCGTGCGTTTCAACGAGATGGAGTATTCGGTGCCGGCCGAACACGGCCCGGCGTGCCTGCGAGAGATCCTTGCGCTGATCCGTGACAAGGACCTGCGCACTTGGTTTCCCATCGAATACCGTTACGTGCGGGCCGACGACATTGCCTTGAGCATGTTCGAGGGCCGCGACAGTTGTTCGATCTCGGTGCACCAGCATTACCAGATGGATCACCACAACTTCTTCGCGGCCATCGAACCGATCTTCTGGAAATACCAGGGCCGTCCGCACTGGGGCAAATTGCATTCGCTCAACGCCAAGGCGCTTCGGGCGCTGTATCCGCGCTGGAACGAATTCGCTCAGGTGCGCCAGGCCCTGGACCCTGACGGGAAATTTCTCAACGGGCACCTTTCATCGATTCTGGGGGTGAGCTGATGGGCTTCAATCGTCGTCGTTTCCTCATGGGGACGCTGGGCACCGGGGTCTTGCTGGTGGGTGCCGGGGCTTGGCTACGGCCGACGGATCAAGGCAGCGGCTACAGCGATTATTTCCACCAACTGAACCGTGAACTCAAGGCCCATGGCCCCATGCGACCGGTCATGCTGATCGACCTGGATCGACTCGATCACAACATCGACGTGGTCAAGGCTTCGGTCCGACGCACCGGCAAGCAATTGCGGCTGGTGGAAAAATCCCTGCCGGCACCCGGGTTACTCGATTACATCGGTCGGCGGGCCGAGACCCGACGATTGATGTCATTCCACCAGCCATTCCTCAATCACGATGCGCGGCAGTTTCCCGAGGCCGATATTCTCTTGGGCAAGCCCCTGCCGGTGCGTTCCGCCGAGCTGTTCTATCGACTTCACAAAGGCGCGTTCGATCCGTCGCGCCAGTTGCAATGGCTGCTGGACACGCCCGAACGTCTCGAGCAGTACCGGGCCCTGGCCCAGGGGCTCGGCACGCGCATGCGGATCAATATCGAACTGGATGTGGGGCTGCATCGCGGCGGAGTGACCGATGACGGGGCGCTGGAGGCGATGCTCAAGCTGATCCGCGCTCACCCGGCGCAGCTGGAGTTCGCCGGATTCATGGGCTACGACCCCTTCGTCGGGATGGGTGTGCCGGAGCTGCTGGCGAGCCCGGAAACCCTGCTGGCCCGGGTCATGGCAATCTATAACGCTCGGGTGGATCTCCTCCGCTTGCGCTACCCCGACCTGTGGCACCCGAGCCTGACGTTCAACACCGCCGGCAGCCCAAGCTATCGCCTGCATGAGCGGGAAAACCTCAGCACCGAAGTCTCGGTGGGCACCGCCATGCTCAAGCCCAGCCATTACGATTTGCCGTCGCTGAGTGAACATGTACCGGCGGCCTACATCGCTACGCCAGTGTTGAAACGTACCGGCGCGGTGAATATCCCGGCGCTGGATGACACGTCGCGGATTTTTTCCTGGTGGGACGTGAACCAGCGCGCCACGTTTTTCATCTACGGGGGCAATTGGATGGCCGACCTCGAATCGCCCCCCGGCTTGAAGAGCAACGGCCTGTATGGCCGCAGCTCCAACCAGGAAATGGTCAACGGCTCCGAAGCAGTAGGGTTGGCGGTGGAAGACCAGGTGTTCCTGAGACCGACCCAGACCGAGTCGGTGTTGCTGCAATTCGGCGATCTGCTGGCGGTGCGTGGGGGAAGAATTGTCGAGACGTGGCCGGTCTACAGCTGACCGACAACCAGAGAGATAGAAGAGTTGCCACAGATCCAATGTGGGAGCGGGCTTGCTCGCGATAGCAGAGGTCCAGTCGACATCGATGTTGAATGTCAGTCCGCTATCGCGAGCAAGCCCGCTCCCACGGGATGATTGATGTCAATCAGAGCTCAAACGGAATACTGACCTTGGCCCACAGCATTTCGCCCTCGGGCCGGTTTTCCACGTCGAATTCCTTGGCCCAGCGGATCTCGGCGCTGGCGTATTTGAGGAACGTCAGGTGCAGCGCCGGGCCGATGGCGAACACCTGTCCGCGCACGCCATCGTCCACATCCTGCCCGGCGAATTGCACGGTGCGTCCGTACTGTTTGTCGTCGGTGGTCTGCTTGAGGTAATAGCCGTTTAGGCCCAGCCGCAGGTTGTCAGTCACGCGGTAACTGACGGAATAATCGAAGTGGAAAATCTGCCCCGAACGGTAATCGGTGTCCTTGTTTTCGCGGTTGAAACTGTAAGTGGTCTTCATTGACACCTCGGTTCTTTCCGTGGGCAGCCAGGTGAAGGAGAACAGCGGCTTGTAGGTGTAGAAGTTGGTGCTGGTGTTGGCCAGGCGATCCGCGTCGTATTCGCCAGTCGGCACAGTGATTTCCACGGCGGCGGCCAGGGTCAGGTTCTTGCCCATGTCCCACAGCACGATGGGTGAAATCGTGGTGTCGCCCATGCTTTCGCGAGTGTCCTGCAGACCGAACACCGAGATTTCCTGCTTGAGCCAGGGCTGGGCGATATAGATGCCAAACCGTCCGCCTGCCACCCGCAGCGGGCTCAGGTAATCGATACGCGGGACCACTGCCGTGGATTCGATCTCCACATTGGGTACTTCACCGCCCAATGAACTGATGTTGAATTTCCGAGCCTTGTAATGGTTGTAATACAGGTTGAACGCGAACATGTTGTCCGGAAGGCTGTCGACCTCCAGCGGCAACACGAAAAAGCCGTCGGTGCCGGGACCGATGTTATCGACACCGGTTTCGGTGGCCAGTGCCGGCAAAGCGCAAGCGCAGGCCAGGCCCAGGGTCATTTGCAAGGCGAATGTCGTGCGGATCGGGTTCATGGGGGAGCTCGTTATTATTGTTGGAGAAGCACCTAAAGTCCGAGCCATAGAAATAAGCCGTTCGTGACCGGTAGGGCAGGGTATTGGCGGCCACACAGGGGACTTGGGCGGCCACATTTTGTATCCCCCGTTGCATTGGCTCATGCTAACGTTCATGAAATAACCGGTTACAAAAACGCCTCCTAACGTGCCCCGGACCCGCCCATGCTCAAAGTCATCGACCCTACCTATGAACTGGCGCTGGTGTCGCCGTTCCTGCTGCAAACCCTGGCTGAAGTCGTGACGGACAAAGGCTTCGACGCGGCCGGCCTGTGTCGCGGGCTGGGGTTCGGTCTCGACGATCTACAGGATCCTGCGCAACGAATTTCCTATCGTCAGGCCGTCGTCATGATTCAACGGGCGCTCAAGCTGTTGCCCGACAAGGGCCTGGGATTGTGGGTCGGCGATCGCAACGTCCTGGGCACCCTGGGCTTGTTGGGGCATGTCTTGTCGCTGTGCGAAACCCTGCGCGATGCCTTCGCCCTGGGAGTGCGTTACCAGCACACCACCGGCGGAATCGCGGTGACCAGCGTCGAAGAAACCCCGGAGCGGATCATGGTCGAGGCGAGCTGTCGGCTGCCCTTTGCCGAGATCCAGGTGTTCGCGGTGGAAGAATTCTTCGCCAGCCTGATGGTTTATGGCCGGGCACTGGCAGGGTCGGATTTCAAGCCCGAAGCCGTGGAGTTCATGCATGCCGCGCCGTCCTATGCCCAGGAGTATCAGCGCATACTGGGCCCCGTCGTGCGCTTTGGATGCCGGCACAATCGCATGCTGATCGATGTCCGCTGGTTGGACCTGCGCCTGCCCAATCACCACCCGCTGGCCCTGCGTCAGGCCCTGGCTTTGCTGGAACAGGAGGCCGCCGAGGGGCATCAGAAGATCGACCTGATCCAGGCCGTGGAACGGGCGATTGCCCGGGACCTGACCCGGGGCAGCCACATCGAGAAAATCGCCGGCGATCTCAACATGAGCAGCCGCACCCTGCGCCGTCGTCTGACCGAACACAACCTGACGTTCGAAGCCTTGCTGGAGCAGGTGCGGCGCGGACGGACCCTCATCCTGCTGGCCAATCCCGGATTGTCCATCGAACGCATCACCGAGGAGGTGGGCTACAGCGATGTGCGCAGTTTCCGCCGGGCGTTCCGACGCTGGACCGGCATGAGCCCCAGCGCGTTTCGCAGTGAAGGGGCCGAGGCTCACAGCACGACCCTGTGAACTGACTGGCGGCGCTTGTCAGAAAAAACCGACAAGAGTACAAATGTACTCCATGACGACACTCACTCCCCGCCGCACCGCCATCCTGACCTTCATTCGCGAGCGCATCGCCGATCAGGGCCAGCCTCCCAGCCTCGCTGAAATCAGCGAGGCGTTCGGTTTTGCCTCCCGTAGCGTGGCGCGCAAGCATGTGCTGGCGCTGACCGAAGCCGGTTTTATCGAAGTCAATCCGCACCAGGCCCGGGGCATCCGATTGCTGAACCAGCCGCCGCGCCCGGAGCTGCTGGACGTGCCGGTGCTGGGACGGGTGGCCGCCGGCCTGCCCATCGGTGCCGATGCCGAGGTTCATGACCGCCTGATGCTGGACCCGGCGATATTCAGTAAAGCGCCCGATTACCTGTTGCGAGTCCAGGGCGACTCGATGATCGGCGACGGCATTCTCGACGGTGACCTGGTGGGCGTACAACGCACGCCTCAGGCTTCGAACGGGCAGATCGTGGTGGCACGGCTCGACGGTGAGGTCACCATCAAGCGCTTCGAGCGAGTCGGCGAACAGGTGCGTTTGCTGCCGCGCAACCCGGCCTATCAGCCGATCATCGTCGAGGCCGACCGGGACCTGGCGATAGAAGGGGTGTTTTGTGGCCTGTTGAGGCAAGGCTGATGGGAGCGGTCGTTGCGCTGGATACGCTGTTCAACGGCGGCCAGGTCTGGAAGGGCCGCCCTGCGCCGCCGGCCGCCAGCCCGCAACCCACCGGCCATGCCGCCCTGGACGCGGCGTTGCCCAGCGGCGGCTGGCCGGAGGCGGCGCTGACGGAAATTCTCCTGGCCGCGCCGGGCGTAGGCGAGTTGCAACTGGTGTGGCCGACCCTGGCGCGGCTGTCGGCGGCGCGGGAGCGGATCGTGCTGGTGGCGCCGCCGTTCGTGCCCTATCCCCAGGCCTGGCAGAATGCCGGGATAGACCTGCGCCAGTTGTCGGTGATCCGGGCCGACGAGCGCGATGCCCTCTGGGCCACCGAACAGTGCCTGCGTTCGGGCAGTTGCGGCGCGGTCCTGTGCTGGCCTCGCCAGGCGGACGACCGGGCCCTGCGCCGCCTGCAAGTGGCGGCGGAAACCGGCCAGACCCTGGCATTCGCCTGGCGCTCGATCCAGGAAGCCGTCAACCCGTCGCCGGCCGCACTGCGCATCGCCATCGATGCTCGGCCCGGGCAATTGCGCGTGCTCAAATGCCGAGGTGGCTTGGCCCATTCCGGGCCGATTGCCTTCGCTACACCTGCATCACGAACCGGGTATTGAGGTTGCGATGCGCTGGGTCTGCATTCTTTTCCCGCAATTGGCGCTGGACGCCGCGCTGCGCCAGCGCCCCGATCCCGAGGAGCCCCTGGCGCTGCTGACCGGCCCGCCCCAGCGTCGGGTGCTGCAAGCGGTCAATGACTCGGCACGGGCCCTGGGTTTGCGCCCCGGCCAGACCATGACCGCCGCCCAGGCCTTGAGCAAAGGCTTTGCCACCGCCGAATACGACGCAGCGCAGATCGAGCGCTGGCAACAGTTCCTGGCGGCCTGGGCCTATCGTTTCAGCTCCCAGGTCAGCGTGCATTACCCGCGCACGGTGTTGTTCGAGATCGAGTCGAGCCTGGGCCTGTTCGGCCCCTGGCCGGTGTTCGAGGCGCGGCTGCGGGCCGAACTGACCGAGCTGGGGTTTCGTCATCGCATCGTCGCTGCTCCGAACCCGGTGGCGGCCCGGGTGCTCGCCAATGCCCACGATGCCTTGGTGGTGCCCGATGCCGAAACCCTGCAACAACGCCTGGCGCAGATGCCGGTGGACCGGATCGGCCTTGCGCCCGACGTCGCCACCGCATTGTCGCGCATGGGGCTGCGTTGCCTGGGGCAGGTCCAGTCCTTGCCCCGGCACACCCTGGCGCGACGCTTCGAAGCCCAGGTGCTCAAGCACCTCGATGCGTTGATCGGCAGCCGCACCCTGGCGCTGTCGTTCTACTTGCCGCCGGACCGTTTCGATGTGCGCATCGAACTCAATTACGACGTCCAGTCCCACCAGGCGCTGCTGTTTCCGTTACGTCGATTGACGGGGGATCTGTCGGCCTTCCTGGGTGGTCGCGACAGCGGTGTGCAGCGTTTTGACCTGCACCTGGAGCATGCCGGGTTGCCGGACACCGTGATCAAGGTCGGCCTGCTCAGCGCCGAACGCGAGCCGTCGATGCTCTTCGAACTGGCCCGTGGCCGGTTGGAGCAGGTGCAGGTCGAGGCGCCGGTGCGTGGCTTTCGCTTGTGTGCCGAAGACCTGCCGAGTTTCGTACCCCAGCGTCTGGAATTGTTCGATGAGCGCCCTCAGCAATCCTTGCCTTGGGAGCAACTGCGGGAACGGCTGCGGGCACGACTGGGCGATGAGGCGGTGCAGGGCCTGGGTTTTCGTGATGACCACCGGCCTGAATGTGCCTGGCAGATGTCGTCCCAGCCCCAGCCCTGTCCCGTGCGCGCCGGTGTACAGCGTCCTGGCTGGTTGCTGGACGAATGCCAGGTCTTGCCGGAAGGCCAGGCGCGTATCCTCATGGGCCCGGAGCGTATCGAGACCGGTTGGTGGGACGGGGCCGACGTGCGTCGGGATTACTACCTGGTCGAAACCCGCGCCGGGCAACGCGGCTGGGCCTATCGACCGGTGGGCGAGGGCGGGCCGCTGTGGCTGCAAGGCTGGTTCGCATGAGCGTCGAATATGCCGAGCTGCATTGCCTGTCCAACTTCAGTTTCCAGCGCGGTGCCTCCAGTGCGCTGGAGCTGTGCCGGAGGGCCAGTCAACAGGGCTATCGGGCCCTGGCGATCACCGACGAATGCACGTTGGCCGGGATCGTCCGGGCGTGGCAGGCGGCCAGGGAACTGAAACTGCACTTGATCGTCGGCAGTGAGATCCAGATCGAGGACGGTCCGAAACTGGTGTTGCTGGTGGAAAACCTGGAGGGCTATCAAGCCCTGTGCCGGTTGATCACCCGCGCCCGGCGTCGCAGCGAGAAGGGCCGTTATCGCATCGTGCGGGAGGATTTCGATGAACCCTTGCCGGGGCTGCTGGTGCTGTGGGTGCCTGACGAGAGCGCCGAGGAGCAGGGGCGTTGGCTCCAATCGATTTTTGCCGGGCGCTTGTGGTTGTCCGTTCAATTGCATTGCGGGCAGGACGACCGGCGTCGCCTGACCGACCTGCTGGCGCTGGCCGAGCACCTTGGGCTTCCCGCCGTGGCGACGGGCGACGTGCACATGCACGTACGTGGACGTCGCGCCTTGCAGGACACCATGACCGCCATCCGCCACCACGTCACGGTGGCCGAGGCCGGCCAGCGTCTGCACCCCAACGGCGAGCGGCACTTGCGCAGTCTCCAGGCCCTGGCCGATCTCTACCCTCGCGCATTGCTCGACGAGACCCTAGACATCGCTCGGCGTTGTACCTTCGACCTCGGCCAGTTGCGTTATCAATATCCTCGTGAACTGGTGCCGCAAGGGCATGATCCGGCGTCCTGGCTGAGAGAGCTGACTGAACATGGCATCCGTGAACGCTGGAAAGGACGTGTGGAAGACAAGGTCCGGCGGCAGATCGACAACGAACTGGCGTTGATTGCCGAACTGGGCTACGACAGCTATTTCCTCACCGTACAGGACATCGTCAGCTTCGCTCGCAAGCAGAACATCCTTTGCCAGGGACGTGGTTCTGCGGCCAACTCGGCGGTGTGTTATGCCCTGGGTATCACCGAAATCGACCCGAGCCAGACCAACCTGTTGTTCGAGCGATTCCTGTCCCGGGAGCGCAACGAGCCGCCGGACATCGACGTCGATTTCGAACATGAGCGCCGCGAAGAAGTGTTGCAGTACGTCTTCCAGCGCTACGGTCGTCACCGTGCGGCATTGACGGCGGTGGTCAGCAGTTACCACGGGGCCGGTGCGGTGCGGGACGTCGCCAAGGCCCTGGGCCTGCCGCCGGATCAGGTCAACGCCCTGGCCGATTGTTGCGGCCGCTGGAGCGACGAAGCTCCGCCGCTGGATCGGTTGCGTGAGGGTGGTTTCGACACGGACAGCCCAGTGTTACGCCGGGTGCTGAGCCTGACCCAACAACTGATCGGCTTTCCCCGCCACCTGTCCCAACACCCCGGTGGCTTCGTGATCAGCGAACAACCCCTGGACACCCTGGTCCCGGTGGAAAACGCTGCCATGGCCGAGCGCACCATCATCCAGTGGGACAAGGATGACCTGGATGCGGTCGGGCTGCTCAAGGTGGACATCCTGGCGTTGGGCATGCTCAGTGCGATCCGCCGTTGTTTCGACCTGATCGAGCGCTATCGGGGGCAGCGCTACACCCTGGCGGATTTGCCCCGTGACGATGCGGCCACCTACGAGATGATCAGCCGCGCCGACACCATCGGTGTGTTCCAGATCGAGTCACGGGCGCAGATGGCCATGTTGCCTCGGCTCAGGCCCAGCAAGTATTACGACCTGGTGATCGAGGTGGCTATCGTTCGGCCAGGCCCGATCCAGGGCGGAATGGTGCATCCGTACTTGAAACGGCGAAACGGGGAGGAGGCTGTCATCTACCCTTCGCCAGAATTGGAAGAGGTGCTTGAGCGCACCTTGGGTATCCCGCTGTTCCAAGAGCAGGTCATGCAGATCGCCATCGTTGCTGCCGATTACACGCCCGGCGAAGCAGATCAGTTGCGCCGTTCCATGGCTGCCTGGAAGCGCCACGGTGGTCTTGAGCCTCATCGGGAACGTCTGGCCGACAGAATGCGTAAAAACGGCTACAGCCCTGAATATGCCGCGCAACTCTTCGAGCAGATCAAGGGCTTCGGCAATTACGGTTTTCCCGAGTCCCACGCCGCCAGTTTCGCCTTGTTGACCTACGTCAGCAGTTGGCTCAAATGCCACGAACCGGCGGCGTTCGCCTGTGCCCTGATCAATAGCTGGCCCATGGGTTTCTACAGCCCGGACCAGATCCTGCAGGATGCCCGCCGGCATCGATTGCAGATCCGTCCGGTGGATGTGCGCGCCAGTGACTGGGATTGCAGTCTGGAGCCCCTGGAAGGCCGGCAACCGGCGATCCGCATGGGCTTGCGGCTGATCAAGGGTTTTCGCGAGGACGATGCCCGGCGCATCGAAGTGGCACGTCGGCAACGGGTTTTCCATGACGTGGCTGACCTGGGCGAGCGTGCGCAACTCGATGCACGGGCCTTGGAACAATTGGCCGATGCCGGTGCCTTGCGCGGCCTGGCGGGGGATCGTCATCGCGCCCGCTGGGAGGTGGCCGGGGTGCGAAAACAATTGGGCCTGTTCGCCGGTTTGCCCAGCCAGGAAGAGCCGCCTGTGATGCTGCCCAAACCGTCGGTCGGCGAAAATCTGTTCGCCGATTACGTCACGCTCGGTACGACACTGGGCCCCCATCCGCTGGCCCTGCTGCGTCCTGAACTGCGCGCCCGGCGTTGTCGCAGTTCGCGGGAATTGCAGGACGTGGAACATGGACGCAACGTCAGCGTCGCCGGTCTGGTCACCGGCCGCCAGCGCCCCGGCACGGCCAGCGGCGTGACTTTCGTCACTCTGGAGGATGAATTCGGCAACCTCAACGTGGTGGTCTGGCGCGACCTGGCCGAGCGCCAACGCAAAATCCTGGTGGGGTCGCAATTGCTCAGGGTCGATGGACGCTGGGAAAGCGTCGGCGAAGTGCGCCACCTGATCGCCGGACGCTTGAGCGACCTGACCGGGCTGTTGGCAGGCATCAACGTACGCAGTCGCGATTTTCGTTGACCCAAGCCTGCTCGCGATGGCGGTGTGTCTGTGCCCATGGATTCTGACTTTACTGCCATCGCCATGGCTTGAACATGAAACCAAACGCCAACCCCATGCTCGAAGCTCTGAACACAAGAAGTTCGCAAGCCGATTTCCCGGCAGGTATTCGAGGTTCAGAGTCGACCCATGCAGTTCTTATCCCAACACCACGGGTGTCCCGGTTGGGGCGGTGAAATGGCCCGGCGTATCCGCTCGTACGATTGGAGCCAGACTGAACTGGGCGCTATCGAACACTGGTCCGCCAGCCTTCGCAGTGCCGTCCAGATGTTGCTGGCTTCGCCCTTGCCGATGGTCATGTTGTGGGGGCGCCAGGGCTTCATGATTTACAACGACGCCTACGCCGAGTTTGCCGGCGGGCGTCACCCCTATCTGTTGGGATGCGCGGTGGAACTGGGTTGGCCGGAGGTGGCCGAGTTCAACCGTCACGTGTTGGACGTCTGCCTGGCCGGTGGCACTCTGTCCTATCGCAGCAAGGAGCTGGTGCTGCTGCGCAATGGCAAGCCCGAAGATGTGTGGATGGACCTGTTCTACAGCCCCGTGCCCGACGATGACCAGGCCCCGGCCGGTGTGCTGGCGATTGTCGTGGAAACCACCGGACTGGTTTTGTCCGAGCGAGCGCGCCAGGAGGCGGAGCGCAGTTATCGTGCCGTCAACGAGCGTATTCAGTTGGCCCTTTCCGCCGGGCCTTTGCTGGGTTCGTTCGTCTGGGACATCCAATCCGATACGCTGTCGGGCGATGAGCGTTTCGCCCGTACCTTCAACTACCCGCCGGACACGTCGCTGGATGCGCTGCCCATCGAGGTCGCCCGCCAGCGCATTCATCCCGACGACCTGAATGAGCTCAACCAACGGATCGAGCTGACCTTGCGCACGGGCGGCCCTTTCAATGCCGAGTATCGGGTTCGTCGATCTGGGGATGACGATCTATGGGTACAAGCCAGTGGCCGGTGCGAGTTCGATGCGGCGGGCAGGCCCTTGCGTTTCCCTGGCGTGCTGATCGACATCAACGAGCGCAAGACTGCCGAAGCGTCGCTGCTCAGGTTTACCCGAGACCTGGAGCAACGGGTAGCCGATGAGGTCCAGGCGCGGTTGGCGGCCGAGGAGCAGTTGCGTCAATCGCAGAAACTGGAAGCCATTGGCGGGCTCACCGGCGGCGTGGCCCATGACTTCAACAACCTGTTGCAAGTGATCGCCGGCAACCTGCATTTGCTGGCGCGCCACGAACCGGACAACCGTAACGTGCAGCGGCGGGTCAGTGCTTCCATTGAAGCCGTGGAGCGGGGCGCCAAGTTGTCCTCGCAACTGTTGGCGTTCGCTCGTCGCCAGCCGTTGTCGCCGATGGTCTACAACCCGTGGCGCATTTTCGATGGTCTGGTCGAATTGCTGCAGCGGGCCTTGGGCGAGACCATCCGGATCGAAGTGACCTTGCCCGACGATCCCTGGTGCATCCACGTGGATCGCAATCAGTTGGAAAACGCGCTGTTGAACCTGGCGATCAACGCCCGCGATGCCATGGGCGGCGAGGGCACCATCCGCATGGTCGGCGAGAACATCGTGCTCGATGAGTCGGACTGTGCCGGCAAGGGCATCCCGGCAGGTGATTATGTGCGACTGTCGGTGATCGATAGCGGCGCAGGCATGCCGCCCGATGTACTGAATCAAGTGTTCGAACCGTTTTTCACCACCAAGACCGACGGCCAGGGTACCGGCCTGGGACTGAGCATGGTGTTCGGGTTCGTCAAGCAGAGCGGCGGTCATATCGAGATAACCAGCGACGTAGGCGAGGGCACGCGGGCGCAGATGTATTTCCCCCGCAGCCACAAGCCAGAAACCGGGGAACAAATACACTGTCACCCACTGGCACCTGGCAAGCATGAGACGATCCTGGTGGTGGAGGACAACGACGACGTGCGTGGTGCATCGGTAGAGCTGCTGGAACAGGCGGGTTATCGAACCATCACGGCCCCCAACGCCGACGTGGCCATGAAGTTGCTGCTCGAAGGCGCCTCGGTGGACCTGATTTTTACTGACGTGGTCATGCCCGGTCTGATCAAGAGTTCGGACCTGGAGGCGTGGGCGAAGGTACAGACCCCGCCGGTACCGGTGCTGTTCACCTCGGGTTACACCCGGGACATCATCTCCCGCAACCACCAGTTGAGCCCGGACACTCATCTGCTGAGCAAACCCTACGGGCCGGACGCCCTGACGCAGATGGTCAGGGCGGTGCTCAACGGCTGATCGCGGGCTCAAACAAATGGAACCGAAGCTGCAAGGCTCCCTTCGAATGATCAAGGCCGGTCATCGCGCCGGCCCCTGTCAAGAGCCCCTGTCGGGAAGAGGTGTCCATGAACGACAAGCCTGCAAACACTCAGCATCAAGGTCAGACGCAGACCTCATCACCGCGTAACGACCCGGCTATCGATCCCCAGGTGCCGGGTGCCAGTCCGGTCGGCCCGGCGGGAGCGGACCAGGCGCAGAGCGCTGCCGAGGAGGTCGATCAGAAACAACATCACCACGAGAACGACAATACCTTCAGCCCGGGCTTCAAGCCCGATCCAGACCGGCCGAAATCGGGTGACAGTACCGACGCCGATATCGACACCGACGGCGGTTGATGGCATCACGCAAAAAGGGTCGTCCTCCTGGGACGACCCTTTTTTACTCACGATGCAGGTAGCAAAACGTTATTTGCTGGGATGAGCGGCCTGGAGTTTCTTGGCCATTTCCAAATGTTCTTGCAGGTGCGGCAACATCTTCTGAGCGAACGCCTTGAGCTCGGTGTTGCCCGCTTTCTTGTCGTCCGTCACGGTCTCGGCTTCTTTCTTGAACAAGGCGATGGTTTCTTCGTGGGCCTTGACCTGATTGTTCGCATAGGCGGCATCGAAGGATTCGTCGCGTACTTCGAGGATCTTGGCCTTGGCCTTCTTCATCAGCGTGGTTTCGTCCGGTACTTCGATGTCGTGTTGTTTGGCCAGCGACATCAGTTCCTGGTTGGCCTTGGTGTGGTCGGTGATCATTGTGTTGGCAAATGCTTTCACATCCGCCGAGGCGCTTTTTTCCAGGGCCAATTTGCTGGTTTCGATTTCCGCAATGCCACCGACCGCGGCGTCGTCGACGAAGTCGTTGGAACTCGCGGCCCAAGCCATGCCCATGCTGGTACTCAGGGCTACTGCCAGGCCGAGTCGGCGCAGGGTAATTCCGTCCATTGGTCAATCTCCATACAGGTTGTACGAACAGTTTGTACGCGTGATTCTTGGTATCACTGTTCAATGGAGGACGGCGTGCGGGCAAAGGTTTGATTGGAAAGCGCTGCGGTACGACGAACGGTCACCGCTGGTCGGATTGACGGTCGACAGAACCCCGTTGGCGAGGCCATCCTGATAATTGACGAGCCCCGTCAAGGTGCTTGCCACCGAACCACCAAAGGAGGTGTTCCATGCCGGTGCCCCATGATTTGTCCCAGGATCTCAACTTCACCAAGGACGAGATCCAGCAAAAGCGCAGCGAGAATCCAAGACTGGATTCATTACTCCAAAAATACTCCCAACTCGATGCCGAGGTCGTAGAGGCCGAGAAGCCGACATCCGCGGGAATGCCTGACGCTGCCCTGGAGACACTCAAGAAGGAGCGGTTGATGATCAAGGACCAAATCGTGCTGCACCTGAAGAAATAAACGGGTGGCGAGGGTCATCCCACAGGGCCGCGAGCGGCCCTTTCAACGGTTTTTCCAGGGGCGATCAGCTCAACGGGTCCCAGCGCTGGGACCAGTCGCTGCCGCTCCTGATGATGGCTCGCAGCACTTCGAACGCCTGTTGCAAGGCCGCTGAATCCCGATCCCGGGAATAAACCAGGTAAGTGGGGTAGTTGAATTCAGGTGCCTTGGGTACCCGTTCGAGAATTCCGCTGTCCAGGTAGCTTTGCACGACGCGCGTGCGGAAGTAGCCGCTGCCACCGTTTTCCAGGATGTATTGAAGGGCCAGTGGGCCCAGGTTGAAGGTCACGGCGGCCTTGGCTTTGTCCGGCAAGGCCGTGTCGTGCTGGCGACGGAAATCGCTGCTCCAGTCGATGTACACGTAGGGCTCGGGGCACGTGGCCAGGCGCACCAGGATCAGTTTCTCCTCCAGCAATTGTTCCACCTGCAGTCTTGGCCAGTACTCGGGTTGATACACCACCGCCGCGTCCAGCAGACCCAATTCCAGTTGCTGCAGCAGTTTTTCGCCATCGCGGATGTCCATCCGCAAGGCGTGGCCGGGGATTTTCTGGCGCAGTTCCCGGGCCCAACTGAGCATCAACGGGTTGCACAGGCTGACCTCGCCGCCGATGTGCAGGACATTGCGATAGCCCTCGGGCAATGGCAAGTCCCGACGGGCCGCTTCCCAGGTCTGCACAAGTTGATTGGCGTAGACGACGAAGGCCTCGCCGTCTGGAGTCAAGCGTGCGCCGGCGCGATTGCGCACGAACAGCGCGCAGCCTAACTGGCTTTCGAGCTTCTGGACCCTGGCGGTGATCGCCGTTTGGGTGACGTGCAGCTTGTCAGCCGCGGCGGCGAGGCTGCCGTGGCGGACAATTTCCAAGAAGGTGCGGGCGAGGTCGATGTCCATGTTCAAGCCGATGCTGGGGAAGCGGGCATTGTAAGAGCTGGCTCGCCTCCCCGATACCGGCAGTCACTGGACGGCTTCGACCTGCGCCACCCGCGCCCATGGCGCAACCAGGCGCTCGGGCGTACGGCAGGCCTTGTGCTTGAAGACGAAGTGGCGACACTTCTCGGCGAAACCGCGGCGGTTGTCCACCATGTCGTGACGCATTTCCTTGAGTTCACCGTCACGACACGCCTGGATCGCCGGCAGGCTCCGTTCGGCCTTGCGGGTCCGGATGGCTTCATAGGCCGGATCGAGCCACGCGCCATTGGCCCGTTGCAGCAACCAAAGGCCGAATTCATCGAGGCAACGTGGGCCAATCTCCTGGACCATGCCGTAGCGCAGCGCCTGGCGTGCGCTGATGGGCAGGCAGTCCTGGGTGAGCTTCCAGGCCATGTCCGGGCCGACCGCGCGCGGCAGGCTGTAGGTCCAGTATTCGGAGCCGTACAGACCCATGGTCGCGTAGTGGGGATTGAGCACGATGTCGCTGCGCGCCAACACGATATCGGCGGCCAGGGCCAGCATCACACCGCCGGCCCCGGCGTTGCCCGTCAGCCCGCAGACCACCAGTTGCCGGGCGTTCAGCAACTCCAGGCAGACGTCATCGATGGCCTGGATATTGGCCCAGGCTTCCAGGCCGGGTTCGGTGGCAGCCTGGATCACGTTCAAATGCACACCGTTGGAAAAACTGCCGCGTCCGCCCCGGATCAGCAGGACCCGAGTATCCCTGGACTTGACCCAGCGCAGTGCGTCCACCAGGCGTCGGCATTGTTCGGTGCTCATCGCGCCGTTATAGAACTCGAACGTCAGCTCCCCGACATGACCGCATTCCCGGTAGCGAATGGGTTGGTAGGCCTCATCGCTGAAGGGATGCCGGGCCAGCGAGCCGTCGAGCACCGGGACATCGTCGAGTTGCCCCGCCAGTACGTGGCGCGCCGGTCGCTTGAAGTTCTGCTCGCCGGGTTGTGGCTTGCGACGCAGGGAACCGATCCACAGGCTCGCATCGCCGGTCGCCACCAGCACCGCATCGTCACGCACGGCCAGCAGCGTGCCGGGCAAGCCACGGCGGACATCCGCATGGGCGTCGTAGAGATAGAACTGGTCACCGGCCAGACTTGCCAGCACGCCGGGCTGGCCGTCCGCGGCGTCGATGCACCGTTTGATGAATGCAGTGCTGTCGTGCCAACTGAAGGTCCGGTCGTCCTGGGTCATGTTCGGTTGCAGACGGCCGATCACGTCACGACGGTTGTAATCCAGTGGTATCGGTGCGAAACCATTGGTGAATTTCTCCACCACTTCATGGATACACTGGATAGCCGCATCGCTGACCGGGCCGTTGTACAGCTCGGACTTGCGCAAACCCTCGGGCAGGTTGAACTCGCAGGTGGCCCAGACCGGCCCGGCATCCATCTCTTCTACCGCTTGCAGTGCCGTCACGCCCCAGCGTTCGACTTGCCGCATGATGGCCCAGTCCAGAGCGCTGGCGCCGCGATCGCCGACAATGCCAGGGTGAATGATCACCACCGGACGGCGGGGATTGCGCCACAACCGCTCGGGGACGCGATCCTTGAGAAACGGGCAGATCACCAGGTCGGCGTCGCTTGCTTCGATTTGTCGACAGACCGAGTCGCTATCGGTGAACAGCACCACGCTGGGACGATGACCGGCTTCGCGCAGCGCCAGCCAGGCGCGTTGGGACAGGCCGTTGAAGGCGGTCGACAGAAGAATGATCTTCAGTGCAGGCATGGGTCTCTTTCCTTGAGATGAGCGGGCACAGGCTCCGAATGAGCCGTCCCTGGCCTTGATGGAGACGCCAAGTTAGCGGTTGAGGGATGAGGATGAACTGACGAGGATCAAGGTTGTGTGCCCTTGGGAGATTCGGAAGGGCAGAAACACGAATCCCGCCTCGGGGCGGGATTCGTTGGCAGCCGGGCAGCGCCCGCGAGGGCGCCTGGTCTCAGGCCGGGAACAGTTCGGACAGCTTCATCGACAGCATCATGTCGCCTTCGACGCGCAGCTTGCCACCCATGAAGGCCTGCATGCCGTCGGTTTCGCCGCTGACGATGCCCTTGAGGGTTTCGCTGTCCATGACCAGTGTGCAGTTGGCATCGGCGTTTTCACCTTCCTGCAATTCACAGGTCTGGTTCTTGACGATGAGGGCGTACTGCTTGTTTTCATCGGTGATGTTGAAACCGAACACCAGGTCCAGGCCTTTGGCGGCTTCGGCGTTGAACTTGGCTTTCATCTTTTGTACGGCGTCGACTACGGAGGTCATGGTTTCGATCCTTATTCGGGTGGATACAGCAAGGGTCTGTGGTAATTCGACCTCAGCGAAAAGTGATGAGGTCCGGGGTCCTTAACAGTTGTAGATGGGCATGACTGTTGAAGGAAGCCAGGGCGACCTCGCGGCCCCTGAATTTCAGGTGGTTGAGCGAGGTGTTGACGATTTGCCAATTCAATTCGAAGGCCTGCGGGGCAGGGATCCGGGTAATCAGGTGGAGCAGGGCGGTGATGGTGCCGCCGGAGGTGAACACGGCGATCTTGTGGGTGTTGTCGGCCTGATCCAGGAGACGATGCAGGCCGGTCTGGACCCGCTCCACGAAACCCGACCAGCTTTCCAGTCCTGGCGGGTCGTACTGGCCGCTGAGCCAGCGCTCGATGATCAAGGCGAAGATACGCTGGAATTCGGCGCGGTTCTGCGCGGCGTTGCGCAGGATATACAGGGCCTCGGGTTCTTCGGGCAACATGTCCGGCAGCAGGGCGCGGATCACCGCGTCGGCGTCGAATTCGTTGAACGCCGGGTCGATTTCCAGTCCAGGCACCGGCAGCCCGGCGGCGGACATCTGGCCCAGCGCGCCCGTGGCGGTGTCCTGCTGGCGGCGCAGGTCGCCCGAGAGGCAGCGATCGAACACGACACCGAGCTCTGCCAGGTGACTTCCCAGCACTTGCGCCTGGCGGACACCATTGGGCGACAGAACATCGTAGTCGTCCGCACCAAAGGAGGCCTGGCCATGTCGAATCAGATAAATACTGCCCACGTCCGCGTCATCCCGGTACGTTGAAGGTCTGGCGAGGTTATGAGGATGACGGAGAGCTGTCAATGAAAAAACATACGCTTGTTTGAAATGCTCGTTACAGCCTTGTCCGGCCTCGTCCGGCGTAAGGTAACCACAGGTTTCCCGGCTGGCAGCGATGCGGGTGCATGGGTATGCTGGGAGCGTCTGGTATCCGCCCCCGAGCGGTGAGTTGAATCTATTAGGAGTCATCGTGGAGTTTTTTATCGAATACGCCGGGTTCCTGGCCAAGACCGTGACGCTGGTGATCGCCATACTGGTGGTGCTGGCCAGTTTTGCTGCATTGCGCAGCAAGGGGCGGCGCAGGTCGGCCGGCCAGTTGCAGGTGAGCAAACTCAACGATTTCTACAAAGGATTGCGTGAGCGCCTGGAACAGACGCTGCTGGACAAGGATCAGCTCAAGGCCCTGCGCAAGAGCGAAGGCAAGACTGAAAAGGCCAAAAAGAAACAGAAGGACAAGCCGGCGGCCAAGTCGCGGGTGTTCGTGCTGGATTTCGATGGCGATATCAAGGCATCGGCCACCGAGAGCCTGCGTCATGAAATCACCGCGTTGCTGACCCTGGCGACCCCGAAGGACGAAGTGGTACTGCGGCTGGAAAGCGGTGGCGGCATGGTCCACAGCTACGGCCTGGCCTCTTCGCAACTGGCACGGATCCGGCAAGCCGGCATACCCCTGACGGTGTGCATCGACAAGGTCGCGGCCAGCGGTGGCTACATGATGGCCTGTATCGGCGAGAAGATCATCAGCGCGCCGTTCGCCATTCTCGGCTCCATTGGTGTGGTGGCACAGTTGCCGAACGTCAATCGCCTGTTGAAGAAACATGACATCGACTTCGAAGTCCTGACGGCCGGTGAATACAAACGCACGTTGACGGTATTCGGCGAAAACACCGAGAAGGGCCGGGAGAAATTCCAGGAAGACCTGGACATCACCCACCAGTTGTTCAAGCGTTTCGTGTCCAGCTACCGGCCGCAACTGGCCATTGATGAAGTAGCGACCGGTGAAGTCTGGCTAGGGGTCGCAGCGTTGGGCAAACAGTTGGTGGACGAATTGAAGACCAGTGACGAGTACCTGGCCGAACGCGCCAAGACTGCCGAGCTCTACCACTTGCACTACGCCGAACGCAAAAGCTTGCAGGAGCGTATCGGCGTGGCTGCCAGCGGTTCGGTGGACCGGCTGCTGCTGAACTGGTGGAGTCGCCTGACTCAGCAGCGGTTCTGGTAATACCAATCATCGCAATCCCTTGTGGGAGCAAGCAGATTCGCTCCCACAAGAGGCCGCTGGTCATCGACGACAAAAAAAGCCCTGAACCGGCATGACCGGATCAGGGCTTTTTATTTGGAGCAGTCTCAGCGACGACGAAACAGCGGCAGCGGTTCGTCAGTGGCCGCCTGGTAAGTCACCGAAAAATCCTTGAGGCTTTCGAGGGCTTCGTAAGGGTCCTTGTCGGCGCGCAGGGCAAAGGCATCGAAACCGCAGCGGCGCATGTAGAACAACTGGTCCCGCAGTACGTCGCCAATGGCTCGTAGTTCACCCTTGAAGCCGTAACGGTCACGCAGCAGGCGAGCGTTGGAATAGCTGCGCCCGTCGGTGAACGCCGGGAAATTCAAGGCGATGACCTGGAATTGGTTGGCGTCGTCACCGATTTCTTCAGCTTCCTCGTCCGCGTCCAGCCATACGCCCAGGCCGCCGTCACGGGCCTGCAGGGCGCGAGCGTGATCCCGCCACAGCGCCAGGGGGACGATCAGATCGTCGCAATTGGAGATACCGTCGAGGGTCGCGTCCTTGGGCAGCAGGTGCCAGGTTTCGTCGATGACCTCGTTGTTCTTAATGATTCGCTGCATAGACGCGTTCCTTGAAGAGGTCGATGCCGATACGTTGGTAAGTGTCGATGAAGCGCTCGTCTTCGGTACGTTGTTCGATGTACACGTCGATCAGCTTCTCGATCACGTCGGGCATGTCATCCTGTGCAAAGGACGGGCCGAGGATCTTGCCCAGGCTGGCGTCACGGGAACCGCTGCCGCCCAGGGAAACCTGATAGAACTCTTCGCCTTTCTTGTCCACGCCCAGAATGCCGATATGGCCCACATGATGGTGACCACAAGCGTTCATGCAGCCGGAAATGTTCAGATCCAGCTCACCGATGTCGAACAGGTAGTCCAGGTCATCGAAACGACGCTGGATCGATTCGGCGATAGGAATCGACTTGGCGTTGGCCAGGGAGCAGAAGTCGCCACCCGGGCAGCAGATGATGTCGGTCAGCAGGCCGATGTTCGGCGTGGCGAAGCCTTGCTCGCGCAACTCGCCCCACAAGGTGAACAGTTGGCTTTGCTCGACATCCGCCAGGATGATGTTCTGCTCGTGAGACGTGCGCAGGAGGCCGAAGCTATAGCGGTCGGCCAGGTCGGCCACGGCATCGAGCTGCTTGTCGGTGATGTCGCCCGGTGCGACGCCGGTCGGCTTCAGGGACAGGGTGACCGCAACGTAGCCTGGCTTCTTGTGGGCCAGGGTGTTGCGGGTGCGCCAGCGTGCGAAGCCTGGATATTCCTTGTCCAGCGCAGCCAGCTCGGCGTCTTGATTGCTCAAGGCCTTGTACTGCGGGTCGACGAAGTGCTTGGCCACCCGGTGAACTTCGGCTTCGGTCAGCGTGGTCTGGCCGCCGCGCAGGTGAACCATTTCGGCCTCGACCTTTTCGGCGAACACTTCAGGCGTTAGCGCCTTGACCAGGATCTTGATTCGAGCCTTGTACTTGTTGTCGCGGCGGCCGTAGCGGTTGTACACCCGCAGGATGGCGTCGAGATAGCTCAGCAGGTCCTGCCAGGGAAGGAACTCGTTGATGAACGAGCCCACTACCGGGGTACGGCCCAGGCCGCCACCCACCAGTACACGGAAGCCCAACTCGCCCTCGGCGTTATAGACCGCCTCCAGGCCGATGTCGTGTACCTCGATCGCTGCACGGTCCGAGCTCGAGCCGTTGATGGCGATCTTGAACTTGCGCGGCAGATAGGCGAATTCCGGGTGGAAGGTCGTCCACTGGCGCACGATTTCGCACCACGGCCGGGGGTCGATCAGCTCATCGGCGGCGACACCGGCGAACTGGTCGGTGGTGACGTTGCGCAGGCAGTTACCGCTGGTCTGGATCGCGTGCATCTGCACGGTCGCCAGCTCGGCCAGAATGTCCGGTACGTCTTCCAGGGCCGGCCAGTTGTACTGGACGTTCTGCCGGGTACTGATGTGGGCGTAGCCCTTGTCGTAGTCGCGCGCAATCTGCGCCAGCTTGCGCACCTGGCGCGAGGCCAGTTGGCCGTAGGGCACCGCCACGCGCAGCATTGGGGCGAAACGCTGGATATACAGGCCATTCTGCAAGCGCAGGGGGCGGAATTCTTCTTCGCTCAGCTCGCCTGCCAGGTAGCGTCGGGTCTGGTCACGGAACTGCTTGACGCGGTCCTCGATGATCCGCTGATCGTACTCGTCATATACGTACATATAAGTCTCGGTCTCAGGCTTGGGCCGATCAGAAACAGCTGCGTGTTGGCTCGCTGGAATCGGGTTCTGCCTCGGCAATTCTGCGCGCACGGCCGCGCACTCCTAAAGGAGCCGATGCAAGATACCTGTTTTGGGATATGCGCAAAAGTGATGTTTGAGTATATGCAAAGAACCAAATCGACTAATGAGTTTGATTATTGCCTAACCCACATTTGTCGTGCGGGCAATCATCGTCTTAACTGTGGTCGAGTCCCTATGCAATCACCTACAAAACCGACAAGAGGCGATGCAATGAGCAATCCGACCAAAGCAAGGAAAAGCGACAGTACCGTTGATGCCTGGGCCATTCTGTTCCTGATTATTCTGGTGGTAGGCACGGCGGTGTTCTGGGTCAGCCATCAATAATCCGTTCGTCCACGCTATAACCCTCTGTGGGAGCGGGCTTGCTCGCGAAAGCGGTGGTTCAGTCAATATTGCTGTCGACTGACACATCGCTTTCGCGAGCAAGCTCGCTCCCACAAGGATATTGGGGAATGGCTGTTACAACCCCGCCAGATGCACCACCAGCTTGACGATGCCGAACAGGGTCAGGGCGAATATCACCGTGAAGGCGATGCCCAGTATCACGAAGTGACTCGGTTTGCCGTGGGTGAAGTCACGGGCGCGGTTCTTGCCGCTCTGCACGCCGAAGGCGGCAGCCAGTACGCTGTGCATCATCTGCAGCAGGGTAGGCGGCTTGTTGTCGACTGGATCGTCCATATATCCCTCGTCTGCCATGTGTTTGGGACAAGCATAGACAACCCGCGAAAAAAGATCGCGACCGTTGCCGGCCGCGATCTTCCGGATCAGCTGTCGTAACCCAGGTTAGGCGCCAGCCAGCGCTCGGTCACGCTCAGGTCCTGACCCTTGCGACCGGTGTAGCTCTGGACCTGGTCCTTGTCGATCTTGCCCACGGCAAAATACTGCGCCTGGGGATGGGCAAAATACCAGCCGCTGACCGCTGCCGCTGGGAACATGGCGTAGTGCTCGGTGAGGAACACGCCGCTGCGCCCGGCCTTCAGTTCGCTGGCCTCGGGGTCGAGCAGGCGGAACAGGGTGGCTTTCTCGGTGTGGTCCGGGCAGGCCGGGTAGCCCGGAGCAGGGCGGATGCCGGTGTATTGCTCCTTGATCAGGGCCTCGTTGTCCAGGTTTTCGTCCTTGGCGTAGCCCCAATAGTCCTTGCGCACCTGCTGGTGCAGCCATTCGGCGCAGGCTTCGGCCAGGCGGTCGGCCAGGGCCTTGACCATGATCGAGTTGTAGTCGTCACCAGCCTCCTGGTAGGCCTTGGCCACTTCTTCGGCGCCGATGCCGGCGGTGGTGATGAAGCCGCCCAGGTAGTCGGTCACGCCGCTGTCCTTCGGCGCGACGAAGTCGGCGAGGGAGAAGTTCGGCTTGCCGTCGGTCTTGATGATTTGCTGGCGCAGGTGATGCAGGCGCGCCAGTGGCTTGCCGTCCTCGCCATAGACTTCCAGGTCGTCGTCGTGCACCTGGTTGGCCGGCCAGAAACCGAACACGGCGCGGGCGCTGATCAGCTTCTCATCGATGAGCTTGCGCAGCATCGCCCGGGCGTCCTCGTACAGCGCGGTAGCGGCTTCACCCACCACCTCGTCGGTGAGGATGCGCGGGAACTTGCCCGCCAGGTCCCAGGAAATGAAGAACGGAGTCCAGTCGATGTACTGCGTCAAGACATCCAGATCGATGTCGTCCAGCACCCGGGTACCGGTGAAAGTCGGCTTGACCGGCTCGTAGCTGCTCCAGTCGAACTGTGGCTTCTTGGCCACCGCTGCCGGATAGCTCAGGCGCTCGGTGCGGGCGCTGCGGTTGGCGGTGCGCTCGCGCACGTCGGCGTATTCCTGACGGGCCTTCTCGACGAACGCGGACTTGAGTTCCTTGGACAGCAGCTGGGTCGCCACGCCCACGGCGCGGGAGGCGTCGGTGACGTAGATCACCGCGTCGTTGCTGTACTTGGGCTCGATCTTCACGGCCGTATGGGCCTTGGAGGTCGTCGCGCCGCCGATCATCAGGGGCAGATGGAAGTCCTGGCGCTGCATCTCGCGCGCCACGTGCACCATTTCATCCAGGGATGGAGTGATCAGGCCGGACAGGCCGATGATGTCGCATTTCTCGTCCTTGGCGACTTGCAGGATCTTCTCCGCTGGCACCATCACGCCCAGGTCGACGATGTCATAGCCGTTGCAGCCCAGCACCACGCCGACGATGTTCTTGCCGATGTCGTGGACGTCACCCTTGACCGTCGCCATCAGGATCTTGCCCTTGGCTTCTGGCTTGTCGCCTTTTTCCGCTTCGATGAACGGAATCAGGTGGGCCACGGCCTGCTTCATGACGCGGGCGGACTTGACCACCTGGGGCAGGAACATTTTGCCGGCGCCGAACAGGTCGCCAACGATGTTCATGCCAGCCATCAATGGTCCCTCGATCACTTCGATCGGTCGGGCGAAGGACAGGCGCGACTCTTCGGTGTCTTCGACGATGTGCGTGGTGATGCCCTTGACCAGCGCATGTTCCAGGCGCTTGTTGACGTCCCAGTTACGCCATTCCTCGGTTTCCGCTTCCTTGACGCTGCCGTCGCCCTTGTACTTGTCAGCGATGGCGAGGAGGGCATCGGTGCCCTCCGGGGTCCGGTTGAGGATCACGTCTTCCACGGCGTCGCGCAGCTCCTGCGGGATCTGGTCGTAGATCTCCAGCTGGCCGGCGTTGACGATGCCCATGGTCAGGCCCGCGCGGATCGCATACAGCAGGAACACCGAGTGGATCGCTTCGCGCACCGGGTTGTTGCCGCGGAACGAGAACGACACGTTGGACACGCCGCCGGACGTCAGCGCATAAGGCAGTTCGTCGCGGACATAGGCGCAGGCGTTGATGAAGTCCACGGCATAGTTGTTGTGCTCTTCGATACCGGTGGCGACGGCGAAGATGTTCGGGTCGAAAATGATGTCTTCCGGTGGGAAGCCGACTTCATTGACCAGAATGTCGTAGGAGCGCTTGCAGATTTCCTTCTTGCGCGCCTCGGTATCGGCCTGGCCGGCTTCGTCGAAAGCCATCACCACCACGGCGGCGCCGTAGCGCTTGCACAGCTTGGCGTGATGGATGAACTGCTCGACGCCTTCCTTCATGCTGATGGAGTTGACGATGCCCTTGCCCTGGATGCATTTGAGACCGGCTTCGATCACTTCCCATTTGGAGGAGTCGATCATGATCGGTACACGGGAGATGTCGGGTTCGCCGGCAATCAGATTGAGGAAGGTCACCATGGCCTTCTTCGAATCGAGCATGCCCTCGTCCATGTTGATGTCGATCACCTGCGCACCGGCCTCGACCTGTTGCAGGGCCACTTCCAGGGCTTCGGTGTAGTTGTCTTCGCGAATCAACCGGGCGAATTTGGCGGAGCCGGTAATGTTGGTCCGCTCGCCGACGTTGACGAACAGCGAGTTGCGATCGATGGTGAACGGTTCCAGGCCCGACAGGCGGCAAGCCCTGGGAATCTCGGGGATCTGCCGCGGCGCGTAGCCGGCCACGGCCTTGGCGATGGCTTCGATGTGTGCTGGCGTGGTGCCGCAGCAACCGCCGACGATGTTCAGGAAGCCGCTCTGGGCAAATTCTTCGATGACCTTGGCGGTGTCCACCGGCAGTTCGTCATACTCGCCGAATTCGTTGGGCAGGCCGGCGTTCGGGTGCGCCGAGACGTGGGTACTGGCCTTGTTCGACAGTTCTTCAAGGTAGGGGCGCAATTCGCGAGCACCCAGGGCGCAGTTCAGGCCGACGGAAATCGGCTTGGCGTGGGCCACGGAGTTCCAGAACGCCTCGGTGGTCTGGCCGGACAGGGTGCGGCCGGAGGCGTCGGTGATGGTGCCGGAGATCATGATCGGCAGTTCCACGCCCAGTTCTTCATACACCCCTTGCACGGCGAAAATCGCCGCCTTGGCGTTCAGCGTGTCGAAAATGGTTTCGATCAGGATGAGGTCGACGCCGCCTTCGATCAGGCCCTTGGTGGCCTCGGTGTAATTCTCCACCAGTTCATCGAAGGTCACGTTGCGGTAACCGGGGTTGTTCACGTCCGGCGACAGCGAGCAGGTGCGGCTGGTCGGGCCGAGCACGCCGGCAACGAAGCGCGGCTTGTCCGGGGTTTCGAGGGTCTTGGCGTCGGCGACCTTGCGGGCCAGGCGTGCGCCTTCCAGGTTCAGCTCATAGGCCAGGCCCTGCATGCCGTAGTCGGCCTGGGACACCTGGGTAGCGTTGAAGGTGTTGGTTTCGAGGATGTCGGCGCCGGCGTCCAGGTAGGCTTTTTCAATGGCGCCGATCACGTCGGGGCGGGTCAGCACCAGCAGGTCGTTATTACCCTTGACGTCACTCGGCCAGTCGGCGAAGCGTTTGCCTCGGTAATCCTGTTCCTCCAGCTTATAGCTCTGAATCATCGTGCCCATGCCACCGTCGAGGATCAGGATGCGTTCCTTGAGGGCTTGCTGGAGAAGATAGAGGCGAGCGCTGCGATCAGACATGAGGACTACCTGGAAAAAGCCATTACGAAGGCGGAAATGATAGCAAGCTTGTGCAGGATTTGAGCGTGAGTGGCTTTTACATGAATATCGCTCATGTTTGCATCGGCGTGCTGGCCCGGTAGAATCGCGGGATTCATGCTTAGGGATCGAGACATGCCGTACCGCGTCTTATTCGGCAGTCTGTTGCTGCTGTTGTCTTTTCACACGGCCGCAAAGGATCCCGTCCAGGCGCTGTCCTACACCCGCGACATCCAACCGATCTTTACCGAGAAGTGCGTGGCCTGCCACGCTTGCTATGACTCCGCCTGCCAGTTGAACCTGGGCAGCGGTGAGGGCGCGACCCGGGGCGCCAGCAAGCTGTCGGTGTACGACGGCGAGCGGCGCCAGGCGGCCGCTCCGACGCGCTTGTTCTATGACGCTTCCGGTAAGCGTGCCTGGCAGCAAAAGGGCTTTTATTCCGTACTCGATGCCCAGGGCAGCCAGGCGGCGCTGATGGCGCAGATGCTGGAGCTGGGGCACAGCACGCCGCTACAGCCCAACGCCAAGTTGCCGGAAGACATCGTATTGGGGCTGGATCGGGAAAACAGCTGCGCAATGCCAGGGCAGTTCGCTGAATATGCCGCCGCGCATCCCAGGGAAGGCATGCCCCTGGCCGTCACCGGCCTGACCGACCAGCAATACCAGACCTTGCAGCGCTGGCTGGCCGCCGGCGCCCCCATCGACCAGCAGGCCCTTGCTCCGAGCGCTGCCGAAGCCTTGCAGGTGGTGCAGTGGGAAAACCTGCTCAATGCCCCTGGCGCCCGGGAAAGCCTGGTCGCCCGCTGGTTGTTCGAGCATTGGTTCCTGGCGCATATCCACTTCAAGGACGGCGAGCCAGGGCATTTCTTCCAGTGGGTGCGTTCGCGCACGCCCACCGGCCAGCCCATCGACCTGATCAATACCCGCCGCCCGAACGACGATCCCGGCACCCGCTTCTATTACCGGCTCTGGCCGGTGCAGGGGGTGATTGTGCACAAGACCCACATCACCTATGGGTTGAGCGCAGCCAAAATGGCGCGGGTCAAGAGCCTGTTCTATAAGGGCAATTGGCAAGTCACGGCATTGCCGGGCTACGGCCCGGAGCGGCGGTCCAACCCGTTCTCCACGTTCGAGGCGATCCCGGCCCAGGCCCGTTATCAGTTCATGCTCGACAATGCCGAGTATTTTGTCCGCACTTTCATTCGAGGCCCGGTGTGCCGGGGCCAGATTGCCACGGATGTGATTCGCGACAATTTCTGGGCGCTGTTCCAGGCCCCCGAATATGATCTTTACATCACCGACCCGAACTATCGCGGCCAGGCCACGCCCTTGCTGGCGATGCCGGGGCAGAACGACGACGTGGGCAGTGTCGTCAGCTTGTGGCTCGATTACCGCGACAAACGCAACGAGTACGAAGCCTTGCGCCGGGACAACTACGCAGAGCTGCCGGCACCGAGTTGGTCGACCCTGTGGGCCGGAAACGACAACGCGCTGCTGAGCATTTTCCGGCACTTCGACAGCGCTTCGGTCACCAAGGGGCTGATCGGTGACGTGCCGCAGACAATGTGGCTGTTCGATTTCCCGTTGCTGGAGCGCACTTACTACCAGTTGGCGGTCAATTTCGATGTCTTCGGCAATGTCTCCCACCAGGCCCAGACCCGACTGTATTTCGACCTGATCCGAAATGGCGCGGAACTGAATTTCCTGCGCCTGATGCCAGCCGATTCACGGCAGGGCTACCTTGATGACTGGTACCAGTCCGGCGGCAAATTCAAGATGTGGTTGGATTACGAGGACATCGACAACGATAAGCCGACCGCCCTCAAGCTCGATGAGCAGGACCCCAAGCGTGATTTCGCCAGGCAATTGCTGCTTCGCTACGGGGAGCTCAATGCGCAACCCGATCCGATCAACCGTTGCGAAGGCGCCTATTGCTCGCGCCCGAACATCGATCCTGCGCTGCAAAATGCCGAACAGGCCCTCAGTCGCCTGGTATCACGGCCGGCCGCCGGGCTTGGCGTGATACACCATTTGCCCGAGGCAACTTTGCTGCGTATCGAAACCGCTGGCGGCCGGCGCGAGGTCTATAGCTTGCTGCGCAACCGGGCCCACAGCAACGTAGCCTTCCTGCTGGGCGAAGCGATGCGTTACCAGCCGGGGCTGGACACCCTGACGGTGTCCCCGGGCGTACTCAGCAGTTACCCGAATTTCATGTTCAACATCCCGGCCGGGCAGGTCCCGGCGTTTGTCGATGCCATGGAAAAAGCCGAGGATAGTCAAGCCTTCGAGCGGATTGTCGAGCGCTGGGGCATCCGGCGCAGCCATCCGCAGTTCTGGCAGTACTTCCATGACCTGAGCCGGTACATCCAGGAAACCGAGCCCCTGGAGGCGGGTGTGTTGGATATGAATCGCTATCAGAACCTTTGATCGGCTTTCCTGACAAAAATACTGGGACTTTGTCCGACGCCCTGATTTGGCGTAAACTGCCGGCAAGCCTGCGAGGAGTTTCCATGACCGCCATAACCATTACCGACGCCGCCCACGATTACCTGGCCGACCTGCTGTCCAAGCAGAACACCCCGGGTATCGGGATCCGCATCTTCATCACCCAGCCTGGCACCCAGTACGCGGAGACGTGCATCGCCTACTGCAAGCCGGGGGAAGAGAAACCCGAAGACACTGCCCTGGGGCTCAAGAGCTTCACTGCGTACATCGACTCGTTCAGCGAAGCTTTCCTGGACGACGCGGTGGTCGACTACGCCACCGACCGCATGGGTGGCCAACTGACCATCAAGGCCCCGAACGCCAAGGTGCCGATGGTCAACGCCGACAGCCCGATCAACGAGCGCATCAACTATTACCTGCAAACCGAAATCAACCCGGGGCTGGCCAGCCACGGCGGGCAGGTTTCGCTGATCGACGTGGTGGACGACGGCATCGCCGTGCTCCAGTTCGGCGGCGGCTGCCAGGGCTGTGGCCAGGCGGACGTGACGCTGAAGGAAGGCATCGAACGCACCTTGCTCGAGCGTATTCCGGAGCTCAAGGGCGTGCGCGATGTGACCGACCACACCCAGAAAGAAAACGCCTACTACTGACGGCTATTCGCCGCAGTCCA
>NZ_JAIWKS010000013.1 GCF_021271205.1 Pseudomonas uvaldensis | reverse complement strand
TTGGACCAACCGCTGCGTTTCCAGGGCCAATACCATGACCTGGAAAGCGGCCTGCACTACAACCGCCACCGCTACTACAATCCGGAAACGGGCCGCTACCTGACGCCTGATCCGAGCAAACTGGCGGGTGGGCTCAATGGGTACCGGTACACCCTGAACCCGACGGGGTGGGTGGATCCGTTGGGGTTGGTGTGCAACTGTCCAGGTGATATCGAGGCTGATGGGCCGTTTAGCGAGATCGTGCCGGGAGGCGGCTTAGCGGCACATGAGGCTCGTGGAGGGCATTTGATAAACAAGCACATAGGTCGTTCTGAGGTTCAGTTGAGAAGGCGACTTGAGTTAGAACCTCACGTACCTACCGCGTCGACATTTCCTGATAGAGCATCGGCAGAGTCAACGGTTTCCAAAGTGTTGAGTACAAAAGAAACGGAGATTGACGGGTTTTTAAATAATAAATTAGAAAAGAAAATGGTTTTACAGCAGTCCTTCCCTTCTCCTGTTGGAGTCGGGGTTATACGAAAAAATGGAAAGTTAGAGTCATTGTCCGTCGTGACTTTAGTATTGAAAAAATCCAAGCAGTCACCTGTTGGATATAATTTGCTTACAGGGTATGTCGAAAAATATGAAAAATAGATATCCAGAACTTTTCCATTTTTTTGGTTGCTATTTTCACCAAGACTGGATGTGTGAGTCATCAGAGCCGGACGGGGTGATAAGACTTTTCGCGTCAGATTCGGTACCGCAGGCTATTGACGCGTTAAGAAAAGAAATTTCGGTGCTGTTGGACGAACGTCTTGGTGAGGAGGACCTTCGAGATTTTATTATGGAAAAAATGCCCTGTAATTATTGTTATTGGATGGAGTGGGAGAGTGGCGCTATGTGGCTGAAACATATTCTTGAGGTTCTCGATAGGGATGATGCCGCTCTTGACTAACTCTAGTCACTCTAACTGATCCACCGTCATCGCGAGCAGGGGATCGAGGGTGAACACTCAGTTTGCATCAGCCCCGGATCACTGTGGGAGCGGGCTTGCTTGTGTGCAGTAAATCGCAGCCATTCCAAGCCCCGGTTTCCAATCCCAGCCATTAAAAAAACCACCCCTTTGGCACCAATAACATCGTTTCTAGTCCCCGATTCTTTTCCCTATATTGGCTACCAAATCTAGTGAATGACTCACCAGTCATCCCCTCAGTGCGAGTAGTCTCAAATGAACAATAAACCTGACAGCGCAGGGCTTGATAACGCAGGCGCGGGGACCCGGGCGGTTTGGGGTGGGGAGCAGGGCGGGCATCCC
The DNA here is from genome assembly GCF_021271205.1 of Pseudomonas uvaldensis. Taxonomy (GTDB): domain Bacteria; phylum Pseudomonadota; class Gammaproteobacteria; order Pseudomonadales; family Pseudomonadaceae; genus Aquipseudomonas; species Aquipseudomonas uvaldensis. Next base: position 120,155 of record NZ_JAIWKS010000013.1, on the reverse strand, counting down.
TATAACGCCACGCAGACGCCTATCGTGGTCAGTGCCGCTTACGGCTACAACGACATCGACGCCTGGTATGACGTGGCCTTGGGCAAGGCCCCCGGCTTTATCTACAGCCGTATGAGCAACCCGACGGTCGAGACCCTAGAAGCCAAGATCTGCGAGTTGGAGAAAGGCGAATCGGCCGTGGCCTTCAGCAGCGGCATGGCGGCGATCAGCAGCGTGCTCTACACCTTTCTTGCCCATGGTGATCGGGTGGTTTCCACCAAGGACAGCTACGGCGGCACCAACAAGATTTTCGAAGAGTTCCTACCGCGCATGGGCGTGAACGTGAGCTTGTGCGAGACCTTCGACCACGAAGAAATCGAACGGGAAATCGCCAAGGGCTGCCAGGTGCTGTACCTGGAAACGCCGACCAACCCGACCCTGAAAATCCTCGACATCCAACGCCTGGTGGCAGCGGCCAAACGGGTCGGCGCGGTGGTGGTGGCGGACAACACCTTCGCCACGCCGCTGAACCAGAACCCACTGGCACTGGGCGTGGACGTGGTGATCCACAGCGCGACCAAATTCCTCAGCGGCCATGGCGATGTGCTCGGCGGGCTGGTGTGCGGCCGTGAAGCCTTGATGAGCAAGGTGCGGCATTACCGGGAAATCAACGGTGCGGCGCTCGACCCGTTCTCGGCCTACATGATTATCCGCGGCATGAAGACCCTGGTGCTGCGCATGCGTCAGCAGCAGTCCAGCGCCCGGGCCCTGGCGGAGTTCCTGCTCACCGAGCCGTTGGTTGAGTCAGTGAATTATCCCGGCCTGCCCAGCCACCCGAACCACGCCGTGGCCTGTGCGCAAATGGCCGGGTTCGGCGCCATCGTCAGCTTTGTCCTGGTCGGTGGCATGGACACCGTGAAAGTGCTGCTGCCGCGTCTGCGCTTCGCCCATTGCGCCGGCAACCTCGGTGCGGTGGAAACCATCTACGGCCCGGCGCGGACCACCAGCCATGTCGAAAACACCCTGGAAGAACGACTGGCCCTGGGCATCTCCGAAGGCCTGGTGCGGGTCTCGGTGGGCATCGAAGACACCGATGATCTGCTCGACGATCTGAAACAGGCCTTCGCCTTTGCCCGACGTTCGCGAGAGGCACTGGCCCAGGCAAACACCCCATCCACAACCCCTGAGATGTGCTCCGAAACAGCCAGCTGAAGTATCAGTCCCCACGACAAGGCGGTCATCGGGGCGTTCATGAACAGGAAAATAATAAAGCTTGGTGGCGATCCGAGTTGACCCTGCGGCGCAACTCACCGCAGGCGTCGACACGCGCCCTGACAACCTTCATGAGAACAAAACCATGTCCCTACAAGAACAACAACTCACGACACGTGCCGGCTTCAAACAGGAAATGCAGACGCGCCACATTGTCATGTTGGCATTGGGTGGCGTCATCGGTACCGGGCTCTTTCTCACCTCCGGTTACACGGTTAACCAGGCCGGGCCGTTGGGCGCGGTGATCGCCTACATCATCGGCGCGCTCATGGTGTACATGGTGATGATGTGCCTGGGTGAACTGGCGGTGCAGATGCCGGAAACCGGTTCGTTCAGCACCTACGCCACACGCTTTCTCGGCCCAGGCACCGGCTACACCGTGGCTTGGTTGTACTGGCTGACCTGGACCGTGGCCATCGGCTCGGAATTTACCGCCGCCGGGATCCTGATGACGCGCTGGTTTCCGGACACGCCGGTGTGGATCTGGAGCGCCCTGTTCGCCGGGGTGGTGTTCCTGAGCAACGTGGTCTCGGTGCGGTTGTTCGCCGAGACTGAGTTCTGGTTGTCGTTGGTCAAAGTCGCGACCGTGGTGGCGTTCCTGCTGATTGGCGGCGGGGCCATTCTTGGCCTTCTGCACATCGATCAGGCCCACAGCATCGGGTTGAGCAACTTCACCCGCGAAGGGCTTTTTCCTACCGGGTTCATGCCGATTGCCATGACGCTGCTGGCGGTTTCCTTCGCTTTCTCCGGCACCGAACTGATCGGCATCGCCGCCGGTGAAACCAAGGATCCACAACGCAACGTGCCGCGAGCCATCCGCACCACCGTGCTGCGCCTGGCGATCTTTTTTGTCGGCACCATCTTTGTTCTCTCGACCCTGTTGCCCCGTGAGCAGGCCGGCATCGTCGAGAGTCCGTTCGTCACCGTGTTCACCTACATCGGCATTCCATACTCCGCCGACATCATGAACTTCGTGATCATCAGCGCCTTGCTGTCGGCGGCCAACTCCGGCCTATATGCCGCCTCGCGGATGCTCTGGACCCTGAGCGACCAAGGGCACCTGCCCAAGCAGTTCTCGGCCCTGACGCGGATGGGCACGCCGCTTAACGCCATCATCGTCAGCATGGCCGGAGGCGCTGCGTCGTTGCTCAGCAGCGTATTTGCCGCCGACACCATCTACCTGGCGCTGGTGTCGATCTCAGGCCTGGCGGTGGTCGTGGTGTGGATGAGCATTGCCGCGAGCCAGATCGCGTTCCGCCGCCACTACGTTGCCAACGGCGGTGATGTCAGCCAGCTCAAGTTCCGCGTGCGCGGCTATCCGTGGATCCCGCTGGGGGCGTTGTCGTCCTGTGGGCTGGCGTGTGTCGGGATCGCATTCGACCCGGAACAGCGAGTGGCGTTGTACTTTGGCTTGCCATTCATCGCCTGTTGCTATCTCGTGTACTTCATTACCCGCAAAGGCCGCGAGCAACGCTTGCTGCTGAACCCGTTGGCACAGCCGTCCGACGCTATCTAGTTGGCGTGCTCGGGGGAAAGGGGCGTAGACGAGAACCGGATCATGAAGCAGAAACCATTACCCCCTTTGAACTGGCTGCGGGCATTCGAAGTGTCCGCCCGCTGCCTGAACTTCACCCACGCCGCCGAAGAGTTGTGCCTGACCCAGGGCGCGGTGAGCCAGCAGATCCGCCAACTGGAAAGTCACCTGGGGGTGGCGCTGTTCAAGCGCCTGCCCCGAGGCCTGGGGCTGACCGAGGAAGGCCAGTCCTACCTGCCGGTGGTGCAGGACGCGATCACCCGGCTGGCGGTGGGCACCAACGAAATTTTCGGCCAGCGCAAGCGGCGGCCGATCAAAGTGCGTGGCAGTCTCGCGTTCTTCGTGCACTGGCTGGCGCCGAAGCTGGCGGAGTTTCGTCAGGCCCATCCACAGCTGGACATTCGCTACATCAGCAACATCTGGGTCAAGGAACTGGATGGCGAGGACGACCTGGAGATTCGCTGGGGCCGCGGCCAATGGCCCGGCCTGGTGTCGCAGCGCCTGACCTGGGACAGCCTGTTCCCGGTCTGCTCGCCGGAGCTGATGGCGCGCTCGCCGCTCAAGGTGCCGGCGGACGTAGCGAAGCACTCGCTGCTGCATGTGCTGGGTTACGAAGAAGGTTGGGGTTATTGGCTGAACATGGTCGGTGCCGACAACGTCGACTCGTCGGCAGGCCTGCAGTTCGACACGCTGGTCTGCACTTTGCGCATGGCCGAGCTGGGGCAGGGGATCGCCCTGGCGCGCTCGTCCATGGTTGCGGACCTGCTGGCCGACGGGCGCCTGATCGAACCCTTCAGCCAACGCATCGAAGCCAGCGAATCGTTTTACCTCGTGCGCGGTTCCGGGACCGAGCAGCATCCCGACGCAGTCACGTTTGCCACCTGGCTGGTCGAGCAGGCACACCGTTTCAAATGAATGACCGGAGCCAACCATGCGCTATGTGAGTACCCGAAATTCGGCCGTGCAGGTCGGTTTTGAAAAGGTCGTGCTATCGGGCGTGGCCGAGGACGGCGGGCTGTTCGTGCCCGTCGGACTGCCGCTGTTCGAAGCCCAGGAAATCGCCAACTGGTCGACCCTGTCCTATGACGAACTGGCCTATCGAGTGATGAGCCCGTTCGTGGGCGAGACGATTCCCGAGACGGACCTCAAGCGCCTGCTCAAGGAAGCCGGCAGTCAGTTCAGTCACCGCTCTCTGGCGCCGTTGCATCAGGTGGATCGCAACGAATGGGTACTGGAACTGTTCCATGGCCCGACCCGTTCTTCGAAGGATTTCGCCGCTCAGCTCCAGGCTCGACTGGTGCAGTATTTCCTGCGCAAAAACGGCCAACGCGCTGTGGTGATCGGCGCCACCAACGGCGACACCGGGCTGGCGGCCATCGAAGCGTTCAAGCACTGCGATGAAGTGGCGGTGGTGGTGCTTTATCCGGAGGCCGGCGTACCGCAACACCAGCTTCAACAGCTGCAAGCGGCGGCACATCCGCGGGTTCATCAATTCGCTGTCAATGGCAGCTTCGACGACTGCCAGACCCTGGTCAGTCGTCTGTTCCGCCAGTGGCCCTGGGCGCAGCACGAGGCGATCAGCTTCAACTCCAGCAACTGGATCGGTGTGTTGGCGCAACTGGTGTTCTACTTCCACGCCGTGCTGCAACTGGGCGGTGGTCAGCGGCCGATTGGCTTCAGCGTGCCGGCGGCGAGTTTTGCCGAAGTCTATGCCGGCTACATCGCGCAGAAGATGGGCTTGCCGATCACTCAGATGATCGTCGCGACCAACCAGAACGACGCGCTGCATCAGTTGTTCTTGAAGAACCACTACTCCCGATTGCGCGCCAACAAGACCCTGTCGCCGGCCATGGACCTGTCGATCTTCTCCAACCTGGAGCGCTTTCTCTGGGAACTCTACGGGCATGACGACCAGGCGGTGAGCGCGCTGATGGACCGCTTCGAAACCAGCGGCGAAATGACCATCGCCAACGAGTTCTGGTTGCAGGCGCGGATGATCATCGACTCCTATGCGGTCACGGATCAGCAGACGTTGGAGGAGATCACTTCGCTGTATCGCGACACCGGTTATGTCATCGATCCGCACACCGCCACCGGTGTGCTCGCGGCGCGTTTGTACCGGCGCAGTCTGGTGGCGCCGATGGTGACGTTGGGGGAGATCTCGCCGGTCAAATCGGCGGCGCTGCTCGGTGAATTGGGAATCAATGTAGCGGTCCAACCCCTTCCGGTTTCGGCCCATGGCCCGGCGCAGATCCATCGCATCCAGCCGCACGAACCCGACACGATCCATCAGTTGCTCGACGCACTGTAAGGAGCCCCCGTGAAGCGCATCCTCGATCCCCTCGACGAACGCATCATCGCCGAACTGCGACTCAACGCCCGCGCCGCCCACGCCGAGCTGGCGGCCAAGGTCAACCTCTCACGCAACGCCGTGCGCCAACGCATCGAACGGCTCGAACGCGACGGCGCGATCCAGGGCTACACCATCCGCACCGGCGAGGGCGCCCACGCCTCGTCGAACATCAACGCGGTGATCTTCGTCTACCGCTACGACCGCATGCGCGGCGCCGACGTCTTGCAAGCCCTGCAAGCCATGCCGGAAGTGCAGCAGTGCGACGTGATGAGCGGCGAGTTCGACCTGATGCTGCGCGTAGGCGCCGCGAGCCCGGAGCGGGTGCATAAGGTCTGGAAAGAGATCTCGGCGTTGCCGGGGGTGGAGAACACTGTCACCTCGTTCGTACTGTCATCAGTAATCTGAACCCCAACACATAATCCCTGTGGGAGCGAGCCTGCTCGCGATAGCGATGGACCAGCCGACTTCAATGTTGACTGACCTGACGCCATCGCGAGCAGGCTCGCTCCCACAGTTTTTTTGTGTTAGTCGGGGGCGCGTCACCCTGCCCAACCCCTGGTCAAAACGCCCATAAAATAGAGCAAATTGGCCTATTTCACTGCCCTGGCCCCGGCCCTAACCTTGATTCCAACAACCCATCACCCGGATCAAGGGCATAACAAAAATGACTGAATACAAACTGGCGCTGGTCGGCTTCGGCGGTGTGAACCGGGCATTGGCGCAACTGATTGCCGAGCGTAACGAACAATGGAAAGCCGAGCTGGGCTTCACCCTGAAAATCGTCGGTGTGACCGATCTGTTCCTCGGCTCGGTCATGGGCCGCGAAGGCCTCGAGGCTGCGTTGCTCGCCCAACTGCCGGCCACCAAAGGTGCCTTCGCACAATGGCCGGGCGGCTCCGCCGAAGCCCTCAATGAGGCTGTGATCAAGGACAGCGGCGCGGACATCATCGCCGAGGCCACCTTCACCAATCCGGTGGACGGCGAACCCGCCACCTCGTTCTGCCGCTGGGCGCTGGAGCGCGGCAAACACGTGGTCACCACCAACAAAGGCCCGATCGCTTTACATGGCGCCGAGCTCAAGGCCCTGGCCCACCGCAATAACGTCGCCTTTGAATACGAAGGCTCGGTGATGAGCGGTACGCCGGTGATTCGCGTCGCCAAACAGGCAATGGCCGGCAGCGAGATTATCGGTTTCGAAGGCATCCTCAACGGCACCTCCAACTTCGTCCTCACCTGCATGGAAGGCGGCCTGGGCTTTGCCGAAGCCGTCAGCAGAGCCCAAGCGCTGGGCTACGCCGAAGCCGATCCGACGGCGGATGTCGAAGGCCACGACGTGCGCCTGAAAGTGGTAATCCTCGCCAACGAACTGCTGGACGCCAAGCTCACCATCGCCGACGTTTCGTGCAACGGCATCTCCTCACTGAGCCTGGCCGACATCGAAAAAGCCCGCCAGGACGGCGCTCGCTGGAAACTCATCGGAGCCGCCAGCCGCCACGCCAACGGCTCCATCAGCGCCAGCGTCGAACCGCGCCTGCTGAGCCACGAGCATCCACTCGCCGGCATCAGTGGCGCCATCAACGCCGTGTCGTTCACCAGCGAGCTGCTCGGCGCCGTGACAGTGTCCGGCCCTGGGGCTGGGCGCACGGAAACCGCGTTCGCCCTGCTGTCGGACATCATCGCCATTCACCAGTCTGCCGTGCGCAACTAGGAGACCACCATGAACGTATCTCGTCTGGCCCTGGCAATGGCAGAGCCGCAAATCGACGTCCTTAACCCGTTCGACGGCAGCCTTGTCGGTACTGTGGCGGACATCTGCGCCGCGCAAGTGCCGCAACTGCTGGTGACCGCTCGCAGCGGCGCCCAAGCCTGCGCCGCGCTGCCCCGGCATCGCCGCGCAAGCATCCTCGAACACGCCGCCGCGAACATCCAACGCGACGCCCGGATCTTCGCCCGGCTGATCGTCGACGAAGCCGGCAAGACCCTCAAGCAGGCGGAAAAAGAAGTCAAACGGTGCATCAACACCCTCAAACTCTCCGCCGAAGAAGCCCGGCGCAACGCCGGCGAAGTGGTGCCGTTCGACGCCTACGACGGCGCCGAATCGCGCCAGGGCTGGTTCACCCGGGAGCCCCTGGGCCTGATCGTCGCCATCACCCCCTACAACGACCCGCTGAACCTGGTGGCCCACAAACTCGGCCCGGCCATTGCCGGTGGCAACGCGGTGATCCTAAAACCGTCCGAGCTGACGCCGCTGTCGGCGCTCAAACTGGTCTCCTACCTGGTCAGGGCCGGCCTGCCCGAAACCGTGGTCACCGTCGCCACTGGCGGTGCCGAACTGGGCAAAGCCCTGGTCGCCGCCCGCGAAGTGCGAATGATCTCCTTCACCGGCGGCTTCATCACCGGTGAACAAATCGCCCGCACCGCCGGCCTGAAAAAACTCGCCATGGACCTGGGCGGCAACGCGCCCGTCATCGTCATGTCCGACTGCGACCTCGACGCCGCCGTCGAAAGTTGCCTCTCCGGCGCCTTCTGGGCCGCCGGCCAAAACTGCATCGGCGCCCAACGCCTGCTGATCCAGGCGCCGATCTACGCAGCCTTCCGCGAATGCTTCGTCAACCAGGCCCAGGCCCTCGTCGTCGGCAACCCCCTGCTGGCCGACACCGACATCGGCCCGATGATCACCCCTCAAGCTGCGCAAAACGCCGAACAAGTCGTCAACGAAGCCCTACAAGAAGGCGCCACCTTACTCTGCGGCCACCACCGCCAAGGCGCCTGCTACGCCGCCACCGTCCTGGAAAACGTCAACCACACCAGCCGCCTGTGGCGCAACGAAGTCTTCGCCCCGGTGGTGGTGTTGCAACCGTTCGAGACGTTTGATGAGGCGGTGGAGTTGGCCAACGAGCCTGAATACAGCTTGCATGCCGGGATCTTCACCAATGATCTGACCACCGCCATGAGCGCCGCCCGACGCATCGAAGCCGGCGGGGTGATGATCAACGACTCGTCTGATTTTCGTTTCGATGCCATGCCGTTTGGTGGCGCCAAATACGGCAGTCTCGGGCGGGAAGGGGTGCGGTTTGCGTATGAGGAAATGACCCAGCCGAAGGTGGTTTGTTTGAATACGCTGGGGTGATGGGTTCAGGTCGTTGGCATCGGGCAGGTTTGGTCACCTGTCCGATGTTTCTTTTTCTGAAAGCATCCGAAAGGGCCTCGAATCCGGCGTGCCACAAGATTTTTCAGGGGCTGTCAGCCAAATCGCCCTGACTCATCTAAGCTGAGTTTTCCTGGAAAATGAGCCAGTGCCTCCCCACCCAATGCGGCCAACCCGGCCTGCGGCACCGATCAGCAGCCAGGGCGGGAGGAAGGATGCCGAACGTACTGGTGGTGATATGGGACTTCGATACACGCAAATTACGAGTCCCTACTGATAACAGCCTTGTCGCCATCCACCAAAGAATTGGGGCTTTGGAAGACATGGCGAAAACGGCCTTCGCCAAAAATGCCGATCAACATCGACTGGATTATTGTCTGGTCGTCGCGCCCGAGTATTTTTTCTCCAAGGACATGCCTGACACGCTTCTTTCAGAGGAGGAAAAAGAAACCATCCGGGCAACGTTGGTGGACGTTTCAAAGAGAAACCCAAGGTCGATACTGGTTCCAGGCACGACGCTGTGGTTCAAGTCAATGATGCGCCCGGATTCCAGGATGCTGAAAAGGGAGACCGGGAAGTTAAAATCGTGGGGACAAACCAGAAATATTAATAAGCCAAAATACAGTCAGGAAATGGATGCGGTCGTGGGCGAAATTCCACAACGTGATCGCCTGAGTAAAGGCATTTATGGCCACTATGCAAAGACTACGAAGGCGGAGATTGCGACAATCGAAACAAGAGGGCCGGAAGCCAGGGACGGAATCGTCAGAAATACCGGCTTCATTATTTGGGATGGAAACGTCTTTTATCAGCATAAACGCTACCCCAACATCGGAAATGATGGGCTGGAAGAACTGGCTGGGGCGCAGTTCTGGGCCGATAAAATATTCATGCCGGGCAGCTATCGAGAAACCCCTGCTGTCCGTGACCTGCAAATCGCTCTGGAAATATGCGCAGAGCATTTTATTGGCGCGACGGTTTTGCATAAGAACAATGTGCTGGACTTTCATATTCTGGTCTCGGCCAGCATTGCCCTCGCTAAGGCTCGCGTGGGCGTAAAGCACGGAGGATATGTGGTTCACGCTGATTCAGGCGGCAGCTCGGTTTACCGACGAGAAGGCATGAGCCTGGTTCGACTCGACCCCATCGATGAACCAGCCATAACCTTAATGGGGGCGGAAGCCGGTCACGCCAGGAGTTTCGTTTGCGCAATTGCATAAGCGTGAGCCTGAACCGCTCCCCCTTGTGGGAGCGAGCCTGCTCGCGATAGCAATACATCTATCCCCACCGCTCTCAGGTCTCATGTCGCCACCAACGACATACCCCAATAACGTGTCGTCAAAATCGACTTTTGACGACATGACATCCACACCCCGGCCCGGTGTTTATTGTGACGCCCTAGGATCAGCCCCGACCCACACCGCCTTGCGCCATTACCTACAACTACGCCAGAATCCGCCGGCTTGTGCGTCCTTGGCCGCGTCGGTAACTTGAATCCCGTCACTGCCCATCAGTGATCGGGTTTAACAGCCCGTCGAGTTGAGTCGTATCAAGCTTCATCAGTCAGGGATCCCCATCCCTGCACTTGATGGTGGCTGTGCGTGGGGCGCCCTCGGGCGCGCCGATTCCTTAGCTCATCGGTCTGCTAACCCGCGTACAGCTGCCTTCCACTCGTTTAGCAGCGAGCGGGGCGTGGCCTCAACCAAGAGTGAGCTAAGGCTATGGTTAAAATTACACCGACCCCCCCCAGCAACAGACGAAACCGTTTCCCGCGTCCAATCGGCCCGCAACAAAAAGTTTGATGATGCCGCGACTCGGACCTTGGATTACTACCTGAATCCCAAGCCGAAGAAAGAAACGTCCGACAACCCCAACACCATCTACCGCATCGCTTCTGATGTGGATTCCGAATGCTTACTTGCCACCCTCAGTGAAAACCTCGTTTCGGCGAACGCAATGATCGGAGACCTGGCATCCGACCTTGAAGGCTCGCGACGGCATGTGGCGTTGGGGATTCAGCAGGTGGTTGAGTTGAATGAGCTGTTGGCGAATCGGGCTTTGGATATTGTTGAGGTAAGGTAGGGAAGCGTCGTTACCCCAGGCATGAAGAAAGCCTTGCACAAGCAGGGCTTTCTTCATGCCACAGGAAAAAAGCACAAGGAGCGTTTCAAATGCCGCAGATGGATTGGCTCGAAAACCAAATGGATCAGTGCAACCTGATGGCCGAATGGCTTTATCGGGAATTCAGCCACGAATATGCACAACAATCCCTCGATAGCTGGCAGCAGGAATTCGCCGAAGGACAGCGCGACGGCCGCTGGAAATGCCTGATCGCTACAGAAAACGGCCAACTATTGGGCGGCGCCTCACTTGCCAGCGACGACCTGCCTGAGCGGCCGGAACTGGGACCGTGGCTGGCGTGCGTACTCGTCGCCCCTAATGCACGGCGCAGAGGGATCGCTGCGCAGTTGATCGAAGGTGTTTGTCGTCATGCGAGGGCGGCTGGGGTCACTACCTTGTACTTGCATACCCATAACCAGAGTCATTACTACGCCAAGTTTGGCTGGGAAATGTTGGAGCGGTTTGAGGCTTGGGGGAGGGAGCAATGCCTGATGGCTCGGCGTTTATAGCAGCAGCCCAAAGACAGGACCGAACGAACTATGACATGCATTCGCTGGCTGCTTCCCCGTCTTCTGGCCACCTCCAATCCCCTGTGGGAGCGAGCCATCAGCCAACACCAATCCAACTGACCCACCACCGTAGCAGGCATTTCACCCCCCCCCCCACTGTGGGAGCGAGCCTGCTCGCGAAAACGATACGACATCAACCGTGCTGATCCCCCGCTTCATGCTGGGCTTCAAACAGGACAGGCCGGCTCAGCTCACTGATCCTCCATGCACTACTTCCGCCCAAATCCCAGTCAACCCGCTTCCACCGATTAGTGGTCTGGCGCATTGAGTGTGCTGCCAACATCGTCGATCTTTCCACGATAAAACTTCTTTGAACGCTCATGGCTGAAACGTATCAGCTCCAAGAAAAAACTAAAATATGCACAAATGCATTTTTTTCTTGACCCGCACGGGTGCGCCTCTATAAGGTGGTTTCACTGTATGCGCATCCAGTATTTCTCAAGCGTCATTTATTTGAATCCATTCATGGACGAGGTATTACCTTATGAAAACCAACACTGAAAAATTCGGTGCAACCCCCCATCAACCCAGCCTGTGGACCCGCGCTGATGCGTTGAAAGTCCGGGCGGACGATCCCACCACCACTCAGCCGCTGGTCAGCGCGGATTTCCCGGTATTGAGCGACGACGTGTTCATCTGGGACACCATGCCCCTACGCGACCTGGACGGTAACGTGACCTCCGTCGATGGCTGGTCGGTGATCTTCACGCTGACAGCCGATCGTCATCCAAACGACCCGGCGTACCTCGACGAGGACGGTAACTACGACATCCTCCGCGATTGGAACGATCGTCACGGTCGGGCAAAGATGTACTACTGGTTTTCTCGTACCGGCAAGAACTGGGAGCTCGGCGGCCGCGTGATGGCCGAAGGGGTTTCGCCGACCGCTCGCGAATGGGCCGGCACGCCGATCCTGTTGAACGACCGAGGTGAAGTGGATCTGTATTACACCGCCGTCACCCCAGGCGCGACCATCGTCAAGGTGCGTGGTCGGGTAGTGACCACTGAGCACGGTGTCAGCATGGTCGGCTTCGAGAAGGTCAAGCCGCTGTTCGAGGCCGACGGCAAGATGTATCAGACCGAAGCCCAAAACGCCTTCTGGGGTTTTCGCGACCCATGGCCATTCCGCGACCCGAACGATGGCAAGCTGTACATGCTGTTCGAGGGTAACGTGGCCGGTGAGCGCGGTTCGCACAAGGTGGGCGAGGCCGAAATCGGCGATGTGCCGCCGGGTTATGAAGATGTCGGCAACTCGCGCTTCCAGACCGCCTGTGTCGGCATCGCCGTAGCCCGCGACGCGGACGGTGACGACTGGGAAATGTTGCCGCCACTGCTGACGGCCGTGGGCGTCAACGACCAGACCGAACGCCCGCACTTCGTGTTCCAGGACGGCAAGTACTACCTGTTCACGATCAGCCACACCTTCACCTATGCCGACGGTGTGACCGGCCCGGACGGCGTGTACGGTTTCGTCGCGGACTCGCTGTTCGGCCCCTACGTGCCGCTGAACGGTTCCGGCCTGGTGCTGGGCAACCCGTCCTCCCAGCCATTCCAGACCTACTCGCACTACGTGATGCCAAACGGCCTGGTGACCTCCTTTATCGACAGCGTACCGACCGACGAAACCGGCACGCAGGTTCGTGTGGGTGGCACTGAAGCACCCACGGTGGGCATGAAAATAAAAGGGCAGCAGACGTTCGTGGTGGCCGAGTACGACTACGGTTACATCCCGCCGATGCTCGACGTCACACTCAAGTAATAGCAACACAGGGGTTTCAGGCAGCGGGTTTGAGGTCGATGACAAAACCGTTGTGGATATGATCGAGATGTCCCGCCTGATTTATTGCGATGTTGGTCGCAAGCCCCGCTGAGCAACGAGAAGTAACACTGCTTCGCGACTGGCTGCATGGATGCAGTCAGTCGCGCTTCCGCCAGTCCTAACTTTCAAATGGCTTCGTTGATACCTGGTGCATTCGTGTACGACCTGAGCTTTGAGGGACTGGAGTAAGAGGAACCTTGTGGCTTTGTGTTTAGCACTTGAAAAGTACTTTGCACCGTGTACACCACCCTTCAACTGCGCTCCGGTTCATTGGGAAGCGGAGGAGCGGATGACTTGTATCGGCAACCGTCAAAACCAGTGAGAATCCTATGAATCTGCGCCGAATCTCGTCGGCTGGAACGCTCATGCCTGCCTCATCGACTACTCGAAGAACCCCGCCCGATACCCTGCGGTCAATCCGTCGCCACTCGAAATGCCAGCCTGTGATCCACGTGAAGTCGCGAATGTGATAATCGCCGGTGGCGCTTTGGCATTGAGCGAGTTTCTTGCTGGAGGGGTCAAAGACAAAAAAGATGGGGCTTGGATAGCCGAGCAGATGAGTATCGTCAAGGCTCAAGCCTTCTTTTAGGTTGATGGACGCTACAAGTGCTTTTGCTCGTCTCTTGCGCCGTATCAAGTGCCATATGGAGAGGCAAAAAATAGAAACAGAAGCCAGGAAGAGCTGACGTCCTTCGGTTGTAAGCTTATCGGGCCAATACACTATCATGCCCCACAAGAGTCCTATCGTCGCAAGCCCCGATAACCAAGCGGCGGAGATCACTATACTGTTAGGGAGGCTAGCTCCGAGCGTCCTCACACAGCTTTTCATAACTGATCCAATGGTCATTTATAGAAGAACTTGCAGGTTATCACTGGAAGCGTCTAGACATTAAAAAGCCGGCTTATGGCCGGCTTCTCGTTGACTGACTCAGTTCGTTTTTGACAAACCTCACCAGCCTTCAAAACGTACATCCGGCTCTTGCGGCCGGCTGTGGGACTTGGTCAGAAAGTGATCTGCCTTGTCGGTGCGAGGCGTGGTCTCGCAAATGTGGGGCGGAGGATACGTGGGTTTTTGGCAAAATCCCAGTGGAAGTTGTGTTGAATCATTGGGTTATGGGGTGGTGGGAAAGGGCGGGGGCTGCTTTGCAGCCCAGCGGGGATGAATCCCCTCGCCACAAAAGCTTTCCCGCCACATTTGGGGGTTAGTCGAACACCGGTGGGCGTTGTTTGGTCAGGGTGGACCACCAGAAGACCCAGCCGATGACGCGCAGATTCTGCGCTTCGATCTGCTCGACGCTGAAGACTTCATCCGGATAAGCGGTGTTGTTGTGGCTGCGCAGTCGCAGTCGGTTGCCGGGGATGCGGTGCAGGTATTTGATACGGAGCATGCCGTCGTGTTCGAGGGCGTAGATCTGGCCGTCGATGATTTGGGTCAGGCCGCGGTCGATGGCGAGGGTGGAGCCGTCTTCGATGCGGTCGGCCATGCTGTCGCCGACCATGGTGGTGCAGATGGCATCGCCAGGGTTTATTTCCAGGGAGTCGAGGTGGCTGCGGGGCAGGCGGATGGATTGGTCGGGGATTTCGATGACGTGTGTCCTGGTTTCGCCGGGGGCGATGGGGGCTTCCTTGTAGTAGGGCAGTTCGATGTCCGTGGTTTCCGGCACGCTGTAGACGCCCTGGACTTCGGCGGCGTCGTAGGTGGTGCCGGGGCCGAGGCCCAGCGGGGTTTGCGGGCCTTCGCCGTGGGCCAGCCACTGGGGGCTGACGGTCAGCAGGCCGGCAATGCCGTGGATGCGGCCGGGCGGGATGCCACGGTTGAACCAGTTGTTCACGTGCTGCGACTTCACGCCGTATAACTTCGCGAAGTCGGCGGAGCGGATGTTGGCTTCTTTAAGAAGGGCTCTGAAGCGGTCGCCACTGGAGATCTTTTTCATAAACGGAAAGTTTAGAGGCGAGTTTGTTTTCGGCAATAAACATGTCGTTCAAATTTATAAGATGATCTTTCCGTTTGCGGGAATGGAATTAAGCGAGCTAAACGCAGATAAACGCTGGCTTGCACTATTAATACATCAACGTATTAATTAAGTTTCCAGGCATAAAAAACCCCGGTGAAAACCGGGGTTCTTCTGCAAGTTCAGGTTCAGCCTTTGTAGGCGGCAACCGACTTGGTGATCGCTTCGCGGGCGGCGTCAGCACCGGCCCAGCCTTCGATCTTGACCCACTTGCCTTTTTCGAGATCCTTGTAGTTCTCGAAGAAATGTTCGATCTGCTGGATGAGCAGTTTTGGCAGGTCGGTGTATTCCTTCACATCCACATACAGTTGCGACAGTTTGTCGTGTGGCACTGCGATGACTTTGGCATCGCCGCCGCCGTCGTCGGTCATGTTCAGGATGCCGACCGGACGGGCGCGGATGACCGAGCCTGGGGCAACCGGGTAAGGGGTTACGACCAGCACGTCGAGGGGGTCACCGTCGTCGGCCAGGGTGTTGGGGATGTAACCGTAGTTGGCCGGGTAGAACATGGGGGTGGCCATGAAACGGTCAACGAACAGGCAATCGCTGTCCTTGTCGATTTCGTATTTGATCGGGGCGTGGTTGGCCGGGATTTCGATCGCAACGTAGATGTCGTTCGGCAGGTCTTTGCCAGCCGGAATCTTGCTGTAGCTCATTGGGCGGTGCCCCCGTTAGTTGACCAAAAGGCTGGTCGGATTGACCAAAAAGTGGCGGCGATTATAGGCATATTCGGCCGCTGATGCCACGTTACCAGGGTCGTAGAGACCTTAGTATGACGCCTGATAGACCGGATCTTCGGCTTGAAGTTGCCGCAGCCGGGCCAACGGATCCTGACGATAGAACGCCTGAAGCTGCGAGTAGACCTGCGGATAGGCCTGGTGCAGCAGGTCCGGGGCGCTGAAGAAGTATTCGCTGGTGACGGCGAAGAATTCGGCAGGGTTTTCCGCGGCGTAGGGGTCAATGAGGGTTTCGGCGTCCGGGTCGTGGTCCAGTTGGCGGTTAAGGTCGTCGTAGGCCTGTTGCATGGCGTCGGCCCAGTCTTTGATACGCATGTCGGCGTGCAGTGGCGGCAGGCCGTTGGCGTCGCCGTTGAGCATGTCGAGTTTGTGCGCCAGTTCGTGGATCACCAGGTTGTAGCCGTCCCAGCCGCCGCTGGCCATCACGCCGTCCCAGGCCAGGATGATCGGGCCCTGGGGCCAGGCTTCGCCGCTGTGTTCGCCGTCCCATTCGTGTTCGATGCCGCTGGCGTCGCGGTAGCGTTGGGGGCTGAGGAAGTCGTCGGGGTAGAGGACGATTTCGTGGAAGCCCTGGTACCAGTTCAGTTCGCCCAGGTGCATCAGTGGCAATTGGGCCTGGGCGGCGAGCAGCAGGCGTTGTTCCTGGTGCAGTTCGACGCCGGGCAGGGCGGTAAGGTGCTTATCGTGGAGGAACAGCACACAGGCTTCGCGCAGCCACTGGTCCTCGGCGGCGCTGATGCCGTCGAGGAAGCTCAGTTGCTGACGCACCCGTTGCCAGGTGTCTTCGGCAACAGGGTGTTTGGCGAGGGTGCGTTGGCGGCGCCAGTTGCTCAGGGACCACATGGGCGATCAGGCCTTCGAGGCGCGCTGGCTCATTTTGCTGCGCACCAGGCTGATGATCATCGGTAGCAGCGACACCAGGATGATGCCCACCACCAGCAGCGACAGGTTCTGCTTGATAAAGGGCACATTGCCGAAGAAATAGCCGAGGGTGACCAGGCCGCCGACCCAAAGGACGGTGCCGAGGACGCTGAAGCCGAAGAAACGCAGGTAATTCATTTTGCCGACGCCGGCGACGAAGGGGGCGAAGGTGCGGATGATTGGCAGGAAGCGCGCCAGGGTCACCGTTTTGCCACCGTGTTTGTCATAGAAGTCGTGGGTTTGTTGCAGGTAGTCGCGGCGGAAGATTTTCGAGTTCGGGTTGCTGAACAGTCTTTCGCCGGCGGTGCGGCCGATCAGGTAGTTGGTGCTGTCGCCGAGGATGGCCGCGAGCATCAGCAGGCCGGCCAGCAGCACGGGGTCCATGGCACCACCGGCGGCGACGGCGCCGGCGATGAACAGCAGCGAGTCGCCGGGCAGGAAGGGCGTTACCACCAGGCCGGTTTCACAGAAGATCACCAGGAACAGGATGGCGTAGACCCATGTTCCGTAATTGGTCACCAGCATGTCGAGGTACACGTCGAGATGCAGGATAAGGTCGAGGGGGTTGAAATCCATGTAATGCACCTTGGTGGTGGCCCGACTCGGCAGGCGGGTGGGTCGAGCTCTGGAGTTGGGCTACGGGGTTTGTAGCTTTTTCTTACAGGCCGGGAAGAGGGGGGATTATACGGGGTGGATTGTGATGGGCGTGTTGAGTTTGTAGCGGGGGATTTCGATGGATGGCGGTGGGCATGGATTTTCGTGAATGTCTCGAACCGGTGTGGGAGCGGGCTTGCTCGCGAAGACGGCAGCACATCCAACGTTGATGCAAGCTGACCCGGCGCTTTCGCGAGCAAGCCCGCTCCCACAGATGATCTGGGGCTGGCTTGCTTTCCGGGGTGTCAGAGCTCTTCGCTGATCGGCATCGTGTAGTTCTTGAACTCGGTGTCTTCCCTGAAGCCGATCGACTCGTAGGTTTTCTGCGCCACTTCGTTGTCGCTGCTGGTGGAGACGCGCATACGGACGGCGTTGGTTTCCTTGGCCATTTTCTTTGCGGTGCGTATTAGGTGGTCGGCCACCAATTGGCGGCGGGCGTCTTCGGCGACGTAGATGTCGTTGAGGATCCACACGCGCTTGAGCGACAGCGACGAAAAGCTCGGGTAGAGCTGGCAGAAGCCCAGCAGCTTGCTGTCGTCGTCATCGGGTAGGGCGAGGTAGATCACCGATTCTTTGCGGCGCAGGCGCTTTTCCAAAAAGGCCCGGGACGAATCCGGGTAGGGCAGGGAGCCATAGAATTCCCGGTATTTGACGAACAATGGGGTCAGCAGGTCCAGGTGTTCCAGGGTCGCTTGAATAATCCGCATGGCAGGTCTCGTTTACAAAGTTCGACACAGAGTCTGACAACAACGGCGCTCTGCCGTGCTTTTGATGCTGCCTGAAAGCGGATCAAAAACGCAATCGGACATACGGATCAGCCTTGGGGCGGCATCAGTAGGAAATTACCTTTCATATCGGCTCCATTTTCCGACTCTAGAGTATGAACCTGGGCTTCGTCTTTCAGATTGACCCCCGAAAGCTGCCGGCGACAGGCCTCGCGCATCAGGTAGACCAGGCGATGGGCCGCCATGCCGTAGCTCAGGCCTTCGAGCCGGACGTTGGAGATACAGTTGCGGTAGGCGTCGGTCAGGCCGACCTTGGGGTTGTAGGTGAAATACAGGCCCAGGCTGTCGGGCGAGCTGAGGCCGGGGCGTTCGCCGATCAGGATCACCGACATTTTTGCGCCGAGCCGCTGCGCCACTTCATCAGCCACCGCGACCCGGCCCTGTTCCACCAGGACCACCGGGGAAACCGACCAGCCGTCAGCGGCGATCTGTTCTTCCAGGCGCGCCAGAAACGGCAGGGTGTGACGGTGCACCGCCAGTGCCGACAGGCCGTCGGCTACCACGATAGCCAGGTCGACACCGCCGGGATGGGCCATTGCGTAATCGTCCAGCACCTTCACCGACGCCTCATCCAGTCGCCGGCCCAGGTCCGGGCGTTGCAGGTAGCTGTGGCGGTCGCTGGCGGCACTGTGGAGCAGCAGGCTCTCGCGGCCACGTTCGCTCAGTTGCGCACGAATACCCTGGTGATCGAACGCCAGGTGCACGGCATCGCGGGCCTGGGCATGGGCGTACTGAAAGTCCAGTTGCGCCTGGGTCGGCAGGCTGGTGCCGGAGCGGCCCAGGGCGATGCGCGCAGGGGTGAGGCGGCGCAGTTCCAGCCAGGGGGTTTGCGAGTCGACGGGTTGTTTATCCATTAATCACTCATCCAAATACGGCTTATCCCAAATGAGCCAAGGCATGACGAAACGCCGGCGGCAGGTTGTCGCCGAACCGCACCCGGCCATCGGCCTGGGTGAAGATGCCCATGTTCGCCAGCCACTGCTCGAACTCGGGTGCCGGTTTCAGGCCCAGGGTCTGGCGCGCGTAGAGCGCGTCGTGGAACGAAGTGGTCTGGTAGTTGAGCATGATGTCGTCGGAGCCGGGGATGCCCATGATGAAGTTGATCCCGGCCACGCCCAGCAGGGTCAGCAGGGTGTCCATGTCGTCCTGGTCGGCTTCGGCGTGGTTGGTGTAGCAGATGTCACAGCCCATCGGCACGCCCAGCAGCTTGCCGCAGAAGTGGTCTTCGAGGCCGGCGCGGATGATCTGTTTGCCGTTGTACAGGTATTCCGGGCCGATGAATCCTACAACGGTGTTGACCAGGAATGGGTTGAAATGTCGCGCCACGGCGTAGGCCCGGGTTTCGCAGGTCTGTTGATCGACGCCGTGGTGGGCGTTGGCCGATAGCGCACTGCCCTGGCCAGTCTCGAAATACATCAGGTTGTTGCCGAGGGTGCCGCGATTCAGGCTCAGCCCGGCGTCGTAGCCTTCTTTCAGAATGTTCAGGTTGATGCCGAAGCTGGCGTTGGCCGCTTCGGTGCCGGCGATGGACTGGAACACCAAGTCCAGCGGCACGCCACGGTTGGCCGCTTCGATGGAGGTAGTGACGTGGGTCAGCACGCAGCCTTGGGTCGGGATGTCGTAGCGCTGAATGATGGCGTCTAGCATTTCCAGCATGGCGCAGATCGAGGCCGTGCTGTCGGTGGCCGGGTTGATGCCGATCATGGCGTCGCCGTTGCCGTAGAGCAGGCCGTCGAGGATGCTCGCGGCGATCCCGGCCGGTTCGTCGGTGGGGTGGTTGGGCTGCAGGCGGGTGGACAGCCGTCCGCGCAGGCCAAGAGTGCCGCGGAATTTGGTGACCACGCGTATTTTCTGCGCCACCAGCACCAAGTCCTGTACGCGCATGATTTTGGAAACCGCCGCGACCATTTCCGGCGTCAGGCCCGGCGCGAGGGTGCGCAGGCTCTGTTCGTCGGCAGCGTCGCTGAGCAGCCAGTCGCGAAAACCGCCGACCGTGAGGTGACTGACGGCGGCGAAGGCCTGTTTATCGTGAGTGTCGACGATCAACCGGGTGACTTCGTCGGCCTCGTAAGGGATCAGCATTTCTTGCAAGAAATGGCTGAGAGGCAGGTCGGCCAGCGCCATTTGCGCGGCCACGCGTTCGCCGTCGTTGAGGGCGGCGACACCGGCGAGGAAATCCCCGGAGCGGGCCGGGCTGGCCTTGGCCATCAGGTCTTTGAGGCAGTCGAAGCGATAGGTCTGGGCGCCGACGGAATGGACGAATGCGACCATGTGGCGATGTCCTCCTGGTTCTTATAATGAATTCAAATACAACACTGAACCCTGCACTGAACCCTGTGGGAGCGGGCTTGCTCGCGAATGCGGTATGTCAGTCGATGCATCTGTTGAATGACACACCGCATTCGCGAGCAAGCCCGCTCCCACAAAGAGTCCGGCGTATGGCTGGCACCGGGTTTAGGCCCGGCGCCCTCGTACTTCAAACCCCAGTAAGCATAGCGTCCGTCGGGGCGCTGGAGCGTTGTTTGGCGGTCAGTTGGAAGTACAGGTAGCCAACGATCATGAACACCAGGAAGACCAGGCCGATCAACATGTTGAACCAAGCCATGGCGATCAGGCACACCACCGCCAGGAACAGGGCGATGCCCGGCACGATGGGGTAGCCCGGGGCGCGGAAGGTGCGTTCCAGGTTCGGTTCGACCTTACGCAGGCGGAACAGGCTGAGCATGCTGATGATGTACATCACGATGGCGCCGAACACCGACATGGTGATCATCGCCGCCGTCAGGCTCATGCCCTGCAGGTTGACCAGGCCGTCGCTGTAGATCGCCGCGATGCCGATCACGCCGCCGGCCAGGATCGCCCGGTGCGGGGTCTGGAAGCGCGACAGTTTCGCCAGGCCCCGTGGCAGGTAACCGGCCCGGGCCAGGGCGAAGAACTGCCGCGAGTAGCCGAGGATGATGCCGTGGAAACTTGCCACCAGGCCGAACAGGCCGATCCAGACCAGCATGTGCATCCAGGTCGAATCGTTGCCGACCACTGCTTTCATGGCCTGGGGCAGTGGGTCGTTGATGTTCGACAGTTGCCGCCAGTCGCCGACACCGCCGGCCATGATCATCACGCCGATGGCCAGGAACACCAGGGTCAGGATGCCGCTGACATAGGCGCGGGGGA
Organism: Pseudomonas uvaldensis; assembly: GCF_021271205.1. GTDB lineage: Bacteria > Pseudomonadota > Gammaproteobacteria > Pseudomonadales > Pseudomonadaceae > Aquipseudomonas > Aquipseudomonas uvaldensis. The sequence continues at coordinate 99,080 of NZ_JAIWKS010000013.1, read as the reverse complement.
TGGTGCGTTTCGGGTCCTTGGCTTCTTCGGCGGCCATGGCTGCGCCTTCAATGGCGAGGAAGAACCAGATCGCGAAGGGAATCGCCGCGAAAATGCCCGGAATTGAGGCGAGGCTGAATTCATTTGCACCAGACCAGCCGTTCAACACGAAGTTGCTGAAGCTGAAGCCCGGCGCGACCACGCCCATGAACACCAGCAATTCGGCGACCGCCAGCACGGTGACCACCAGTTCGAACGCTGCGGCGATGCTGACACCCAGGATGTTCAAGGTCATGAACACGATGTAAGCGCCAACCGCCGCCACTTTCGGGTCCAGGTCCGGGAACTGCACGTTGAGGTAGGCGCCGATGGCCATGGCGATGGCCGGGGGCGCAAAGACGAACTCGATCAACGTGGCGATCCCGGCGATCAACCCGCCTTTCTCGCCAAAGGCCCGTCGGCTATAGGCGAACGGCCCGCCGGCGTGGGGAATCGCGGTGGTCAGCTCGGTGAAGCTGAAGATGAAACAGGTGTACATCAGCGCCACCATGAGCGCGGTGATGAGAAAGCCCAGCGTCCCTGCCGTGCCCCAGCCGTAACTCCAGCCGAAGTACTCGCCGGAAATCACCAGGCCGACGGCGATGCCCCATAAATGCAGGGTGCCGAGTGTAGGTTTGAGTTGGTTGGTAGTTGTCATAAGTCCTCTCTTGGTTTTTGATCTTTGGTGGACTTTCGGTGGTTGGGGTGTGGAGCGGGCACGCAAGGGTTATGCCAGGGCTGTGGGGCATTGGTTATGGGTGTGTTAGTGAGGAAGCCTTCGCGAGCAAGCCCGCTCCCACAGGGGACTGTGAGCCGACGCAAATCCCCTGTGGGAGCGGGCTCGCTCGCGAAAACTATCTAAAGAGCGACGCAGGACCTACCTGCATCGCTCCAGAGGGAGGTTTAGAAGAACCCCAATGGATTAATGTCGTAACTCACCAGCAAATTCTTGGTTTGCTGATAATGATCGAGCATCATCTTGTGGGTTTCGCGACCCACGCCGGACTTCTTGTAGCCACCGAACGCGGCGTGGGCCGGGTAGAGGTGGTAGCAGTTGGTCCACACACGACCGGCCTTGATCGCCCGGCCCATGCGGTAGGCACGGTTGATGTCGCGGGTCCAGAGGCCGGCGCCGAGGCCGAACTCGGTGTCGTTGGCGATCGCCAGGGCTTCGGCTTCGTCCTTGAAGGTGGTGATGCTCACCACCGGGCCGAAGATTTCTTCCTGGAACACGCGCATTTTGTTGGTGCCCTTGAGCAGGGTCGGCTGGATGTAATAACCGCTGGCCAGGTTGCCCTCGAGTTTTTCCACCGCACCGCCGGTCAGCAACTGCGCGCCCTCTCCCTTGGCGATTTCCAGGTACGAGAGGATCTTGTCGAACTGCTGCTCGGACGCCTGGGCGCCGACCATGGTGTCGGTGTCCAGCGGATCGCCGCGTTTGATCTGCTCGATTTTCTTCATCACCACTTGCATGAATTCGTCGTAGATCGACTCCTGCACCAGGGCGCGGGATGGGCAGGTGCAGACTTCGCCCTGGTTGAAGAATGCCAGCACCAGGCCTTCGGCGGCTTTTTCGATAAAGCTTGGCTCGGCCTGCATGATGTCTTCGAAGAAGATGTTCGGCGACTTGCCGCCCAGTTCCACCGTGGATGGAATGATGTTTTCCGCAGCGCATTTCATGATGTGCGAGCCCACCGGCGTCGAGCCGGTGAAGGCGATCTTGGCGATGCGTTTGCTGGTGGCAAGGGCTTCGCCGGCTTCTTTGCCGAAACCTTGCACCACGTTGAGCACGCCGGGTGGCAGCAGGTCGCCGATCAGTTCCATCAGCACGCTGATGCCCAGCGGGGTTTGCTCGGCAGGCTTGAGCACCACGCAGTTACCGGCGGCCAGGGCCGGGGCGAGTTTCCAGGCGGCCATCAGCAGCGGGAAGTTCCACGGGATGATCTGCCCGACCACGCCCAGCGGTTCATGGATGTGATAGGCCACGGTGTTGCCGTCGATCTCGGCCGCCGCGCCTTCCTGGGCCCGCAGGCAGCCGGCGAAGTAGCGGAAATGATCCGCCGCCAGAGGGATGTCGGCGTTGAGGGTTTCGCGCACGGCCTTGCCGTTGTCCCAGGACTCGGTGATCGCCAGTGTCTCCAGGTTTTGCTCGATGCGGTCGGCGATTTTCAACAGAATCAGCGAACGGGCCTGGGCCGAGGTGGCGCCCCAGGCATCAGCGGCGGCGTGGGCGGCGTCCAGGGCTTTTTCGATGTCTTCGGCTGTGGAGCGCGGGAATTCGGCAATGGGCTGGCCATTGACCGGGGAAGTGTTGGTGAAGTACTGACCTTTGACAGGCGCGACGAACTCGCCGCCGATGTAGTTACCGTATTTGCTCTTGAACGAAACGATAGCGCCTTCAATACCGGGGTGAGCGTAACGCATGGTGAGTTCTCCTTGGCTTTTGTGCTTATTAGGGAGCTGCGCAATCAAGCGCTGGTACAAGCCTAGAGCAAAGGTTGGGCCATTGCCTTGCAGGGCCCGGAAATCAAGGACTTGAAGGGAATTCATCGGACGGACGGGCGCCACCCCGTGACGATAGCGATACAGAGGGTGTGACACTTTGTGCCATTGCTGATACAGCGGGTGACTGGCGGGTCGCGCCAGCATTGCATTGCGGGTTGGGCTGGAGGATGCTGGGCATTCCACGGAGGATGCAGGACATCTTTGTGAAGGATGCCGGGCGCTTGTGGGAGCAAGGCTTGCCCGCGATGAACGATGACACGGATTTCCTTTTGGATCGTGTCGAGGCCATCGCGGGCAAGCCTTGCTCCCACAGATAACAGCGGGAGAATAATAAAAAATGCACAGCAACCATTTGAGCCGCCACGCCCAGCAAGTCCTGACGGTCACCCAGGGCAAGGCGCATCTGCAGGGCCCTGGCAGCGATCCATCGATAGCCCGTTCCTGGCTGCGTTGCCTGGAGGATTATCACCTCGATCCGGCGCAGAATCTGGCGCCGACGGTGTTGGAGCATGGTCGGGTGCTGGAAAGCCGCGAGCGCCTGCAGCAGGTGTTGCACATCGCCGGCACGGAAATGACCAGCCTGCATCAACAATTGTCCGGCGCCGGCCACGCGGTGTTGCTTACCGATGCCCGGGGCGTGATTCTTAACTGCGTCACCGCGCCCAGCGAACGCAAGATTTTCGAACGGGCCGGCCTTTGGCTCGGCGCCGACTGGAGCGAAGCCTGCGAAGGCACCAACGGTATCGGCACCTGCCTGGTGGAGCGCCAGGCCCTGACCATTCACCAGGAAGAACACTTTCGCGGTCGCCACACCGGCCTGACCTGTTCGGCAAGCCCGGTGTTCGATCCCCATGGCGAGCTGCTGGCAGTGCTCGACGTCTCCTCGGCCCGGCCCGAGGTGTCCCGCCAGAGCCAGTTCCATACCATGGCTTTGGTCAATCTCTCGGCAAAAATGATCGAGAGCTGCTATTTCCTGCGCTGCTTCGACAATCAATGGCTGTTGCGCTTTCACCTGCAAGCCGAATCCGTGGGGTTGTTTAGTGAGGGACTGCTGGCATTCGACGGCGAAGGACGGATCTGCGCGGTCAACCAAAGTGCCCTCAATCTGCTGGGACACCGGCGTGGTGGCTTGCTGGGCCAACCGGTGGAGGCGTTTTTTGACTGCTCCCTGGACGAGCTGCTGGGCCGCGCCAGTGCCCAGGCCAGCGCCAGTTGGCCATTGCACACTCGCGACGGGCGCCACTTGTTCGCGGTGCTCCGCGGCCAGCCACGCAGCATGCCGATGCCGGTCGTTCCCGCGATCAAAGTCATCGAACCACCCAAGTCGCCAGGTATCTGCCTGGCGGATGCGACGCTGCAGGCGCATTTTCGCAAGGCCCTCCGGGTGTTCGAGCGCGATGTTCCGTTGCTGATCCACGGTGAAACCGGCTCCGGCAAAGAAGCATTCGCCAAGGCTGTGCATCAGGCCAGCCAGCGCGCCGGCAAGCACTTTGTGGCCCTGAACTGTGCGGCCATCCCGGAAAGCCTGATCGAGAGCGAGTTGTTCGGCTATCGCGGCGGCAGTTTTACTGGCGCCCGCAAGGAAGGCATGCGCGGCAAGCTGCAACAGGCCGATGGTGGCACGCTGTTCCTTGATGAAATCGGCGACATGCCTCTGGCCTTGCAGACCCGTTTGCTGCGAGTGCTGGAGGACCGCCAGGTGGTGCCCATTGGCGGCGAACCCGAGGCGGTCGACGTGCGCATCATCAGCGCTACCCACCGGCAATTGCTTGAACGGGTGCAGGACGGCAGTTTCCGTGAGGACTTGTACTATCGGCTCAACGGCCTGGAAATCCCCTTGCCGGCGTTGCGCGAGCGCAGCGACAAGGCGCAGTTGCTGGACTTTTTGCTGGCCGAAGAAAGCGGCGACGAGACGGTGATCCTTGACGAACCGGCGCGTCAGGCCTTGCTGGCCTTCGACTGGCCGGGCAACGTACGGCAACTGCGCAGTGTGCTGCGTACCCTCGCCGCGTTGTGCGAGGGCGGGCGGATTGGGGTGGAGGATCTGCCGGCAATGATTCGCCAGGCACGGCCACCGGCGCAGGACACCGCGCCACCCGAGCATCCATTGGAAAGCGCCGAGCGGCTGGCATTGCTCAATGCGCTGGAGCAGACGCGCTGGCATATGACCAACACGGCACAGCAGTTGGGTATCAGCCGTAACACGCTGTACAGGAAGTTGCGCAAGCATGCGATTGCTCGCTGAGCACCGATTCCACAGCCACTGAAAATCCCCTGTGGGAGCGGGCTTGCCCGCGAAGGCGGTAGGCCAGCCGATGCATCTGTTGAATGACCACCGCATTCGCGAGCAAGCCCGCTCCCACAGTGATCGGCGGTGCTTTGCGGCCTGTGAGTATCAGTCGAGACCAAACACAAGGTGCGATTTCCCCCTCCCTACGCTAACCTGCGGCCATGTTTTACGAGGTCGACTATGCACATCCATATTCTCGGTATTTGCGGCACTTTCATGGGTTCGATGGCGGTCCTGGCCAAGGAGCTGGGCCATCATGTGACCGGTTCCGACGCCAACGTCTACCCACCGATGAGCACGCAGCTGGAAGCCCAGGGCATCGAGCTGACCCAGGGCTATGACCCGGCGCAGCTGGATCCGGCGCCGGACCTGGTGGTCATCGGCAATGCCATGTCTCGGGGCAACCCGGCGGTGGAGTATGTGCTGAACAAGGGCCTGCCGTATGTGTCCGGGCCGCAGTGGCTGGCCGATCACGTGTTGCAGGGCCGTTGGGTCCTGGCCGTGGCCGGTACGCACGGCAAGACCACCACCAGCAGTATGTTGGCCTGGGTCCTGGAGCACGCCGGCATGAGCCCGGGCTTCTTGATCGGCGGCGTGCCGCAGAATTTCTCGGTGTCGGCGCGTCTGGGGGGCACGCCGTTTTTTGTGATCGAGGCCGATGAGTACGACAGCGCGTTCTTCGACAAGCGCTCGAAATTCGTCCATTACCGCCCGCGCACCGCGATTTTGAATAATCTTGAATACGATCACGCCGACATCTTCCCCGATCTGCCGGCCATCGAACGGCAATTCCACCATCTCGTCCGTACGATCCCGAGCGAAGGCCTGGTGATTCATCCGACCACCGAGCCGGCTTTGCAGCGGGTGATCGAGATGGGCTGCTGGACTCCGGTGCAGACCACCGGCGCGGGCGGGCAGTGGCAGGTAAAATTGCTCAGCGACGACGGTTCGCAATTCGAAGTGATGCTCGAGGGCGTGTCCCAAGGCGTGGTCGAGTGGGAACTGACCGGCCAGCACAACGTCGCCAACGCCCTGGCCACATTGGCCGCGGCTCGTCATGTTGGCGTGGTGCCGTCCATGGGCATCGCGGCGTTGAGCGCGTTCAAGAGCGTCAAGCGCCGCATGGAGAAAGTCGCGGAAGTGCGCGGCATCACCATTTACGACGACTTCGCCCACCACCCGACCGCCATCGCCACCACCCTCGACGGCTTGCGCAAGCGCATCGGCGATGCGCCGCTGATCGCCATCATCGAGCCGCGCTCCAACTCCATGAAGCTCGGTGCTCACCGTGATGGCCTGCCGGAAAGCGTGGTGGATGCCGATCAGGTGATCTGGTATTCGCCGGCCAACCTGGGCTGGGACCTGGGCGCCACCGCCGCACTGTGCACGGTGCCGTCGATTGTCAGCGATTCGCTGGAAGGCATCATCGAGCGGGTGAAGAGCCAGGCCCAACCCGGCACCCACGTGGTGATCATGAGCAACGGCGGCTTCGGCGGCCTGCACGGCAAACTGGCCGAGGCGCTGCGATGAGCAACGGTCCGGAACGCATCACCCTGGCGATGACCGGTGCATCCGGCGCCCAATACGGTCTGCGGCTGCTTGATTGCCTGGTGCGGGAAGATCGCGAGGTGCACTTTTTGATCTCCAAGGCGGCGCAATTGGTGATGGCGACGGAAACCGACGTCACCCTGCCTCCCAAGCCCCAGATGATGCAGGCGTTCCTCACCGAGTACACGGGGGCGGCGGCGGGGCAGATCCGGGTGTATGGCAAGGAGGACTGGATGTCGCCGGTGGCTTCAGGCTCCGGTGCTCCGGCGGCGATGGTGGTGGTGCCGTGTTCCACCGGCACGTTGTCGGCGATTGCCACCGGCGCCTGCAACAACCTGATCGAACGGGCGGCGGACGTGACACTCAAGGAGCGCCGGCAGTTGATCCTGGTGCCTCGGGAGGCGCCGTATTCGAGCATTCATCTGGAGCACATGCTCAAGTTGTCGAACATGGGCGTGACCATTTTGCCGGCTTCGCCGGGTTTCTATCACCAGCCACAGACCATCGATGACCTGATCGATTTCGTGGTGGCGCGGATTCTCAACCTGCTGAATATTCCTCAGGACATGCTGCCGCGCTGGGGTGAACATCATTTGAGCAGCGATGAATAAACTGATGGTGGTGCTGCTGGCGCTGCAATTGACCGGCTGCGCCACCGCCCGGACCCTCGACGCCGCCAAGCCCGGCGCGCCCGTGGTGTATGCCGGGACGCGCTTGGATCTCTATGCCCTCAACGGCGGCTGCTGCGCCAAGGACCGTTTTGGCGCCGAGGCACCGAGCTACCCTGGTGTCGATCTGCCGGGCAGTGCGTTGCTCGATACGTTGTTATTGCCGTTGTCGTTGTTTACGGCGATGGGGGTGGAGTTTCAGGCGACTGGCGGTATGTGACGCCGCTGAACTTGGCGATGGGATTTTCCTCGTGGGAGCAAAGCTTGCTCGCGATACAGCCGCCTCGATTCCAAGGCAGAACCGCGTAAATTTCATCGCGGGCAAGCCTTGCTCCCACAGCTTGCCCCACGGATAAATCCAAAACTGTTCCGGCAGCGACTGAATTATTTACCCAACTTACGCAACTCATCCGATTCGACCACCCGTACCCCGTCCTGCTCTTCCAGCGCCAGGCGCCACATGGCGCGGGCCAGTTGGCAGGCTTCGATGCCGTGGTATTTGCCCGGAATCAGCTTCGACAAGGGGCCGGCCAGTTGCTCGGCCAGACGCGGTTCGACCCGTTCGCCCAGCAGCAGGGATGGGCGGCAGATGGTCAGTTGCGGCCAGCCTTGGGCCTTGAGTGCCGCTTCCATCTCACCTTTGACCCGGTTGTAGAAGATCGATGATTTCGCATCCGCCCCGAGGGCGCTGATGACGATCAGGTGTCGCGCCCCCAGTTCCCGGGCGCGCTTGGCAAACGCCACCACCAGATCCAGATCTACCGCGCGAAAGGCCTGCTCTGAACCGGCTTTCTTGATGGTCGTACCCAGGCAGCAAAAGGCGATGTCGACCTGGCCGCTGAGTTGCGGCAGGACCTGGGCCGGCTCCCCAACCGGATTTTCCAGGTGTGGATGCTCGGCCAATGGCCGACGCGAAGGTGCCAGCACGCGCGTGATAGTCGGTTCGTTGAGCAGCCGGTCCAACAGGTGTTCCCCGGTCAACCCGGTCGCTCCGGCGAGCAAAACATGCTGAGGCGTCAAGTACATAGTGTTTCCCCCTTGATACGATTCAGCTTAGTTGCTCTTTTTGCCCTCGTCGTTCAGTCCGGCACTTTGCAATGCTTTTCGTGCCTGCTGTTTGCGCAACAGTTGCCAGTGGGAAAGAACCGTCCGTGGCGCCCAGATCTGCGGTTCGGAGGCTTCGAAGTTGTCCGCCTGCTCCCGTTCGGCGACGGTGGCCTTGGCCAGCTTGAAGGCTTGTTCCAAGTCGTCGGTCTGGTTCAGGGCCTGGGCGAACAGGGCATCACCGAAATAGGTGAAGTTGGCTTCTTCGGAGCAACCGAAGGACACCCGGTCCGCCCGCGAAGCGGTCATGACCAATGTGCGGTCATCCTTGAGTGCCGGGATGAAGCCGCCGGAATAGCAGGCCGAGATCACCACGATCTTGTCGCGGTTCTTCAGCGGCGCCAGGGCTGTAGCCAACTCATCGGCGGGCAGGTCGGCCAGTTCCATGCGCGGCTGGTCGAGGACCAGTTCGTGTTCACTGGTGCCGTGGCTGGTCAGGTAGATGAAGACCAGGTCTTCGGGGCCACTGCGCTCGGCCAGGGCGTTGACGGCACGGCGCAGGCTTTCGCGCGTGGCCATGGGGCGGTCGCCCAAGTGATCGCGGTGGTTGACCAGGCGAATCTGGCCGAATGCGCCAAAACGGCTGGCGAGCATGTTGGAGACATAGTCCGATTCGCGCAGGAACACGCTCTGCTTGCCATCGCCGCCCAAGGTCAGGCTGTACAGCTCGACCGCGGGTGTCGAGGCCGGGATCTCGGCCAGCGCGTCGTCCAGCAGACGGCCTTGGGCCAGCAGGCCGAGTTCAAGCACATCCGGTAGCAACCGGCCGTTTGCGTCGCGTACCCGCTGGCCGTTGGCCCAAGTGCCGTCCTGCACAGTGCCGTCGGTCAGCACCAGGGTGCCGCGTCCGTGATAAGCGTCGTTGTCGAACTGGCCGATATAAAAACTGCCGTCAGGCAGGTTCAGGCGGCCTTGGCCGGTAAAGCGCCACTCTTTGAATTGGCCGAGGTAATGGCTGCCATCGGCACCGATCAACTCGCCTTTGCCTGTGAGCGCGCCTTCCTTGAACAGGCCGATCCAGACATCGCCATCGGCATTTTCGTAGCGCCCGCGCCCGTCGAGCTGGTTGTTCTTGAAGCCGCCGACATAGACATCGCCATCGGCGCTGTTGAAGGTGCCTTTACCCTGGAGCTGACCGTCGACGAAATGCCCGGTGAACTGGTTACCGGCGGCGTCGAAGCGCTGGCCCTCGCCGTTGGGCTTGCCGTTGACGAATGGGCCCTGGTACTGGCTGCCGTCGGCAAGTTCCAGGCGTCCAAGGCCCGCATAGCGGTCGGCCTTGAACTCGCCGCGGTAGGTCACGCCGTTTTCCTTGAGGGTGCCTTCGCCGTCGCGCCGGCCCTGCTTGAAACCGCCGGTGTAGCTGCTGCTTGGCGTGGTCAGGCTGCCCTGGCCATGGAACAGGCCCTGCTGGAACTGGCCGCGATAAACCTCGCCATTGCTGCCATGCCATTCCCCGGTGCCATGCCACTGGCCTTTGTCGAACTGCCCTGCGTACCAACTGCCGTTGGGGTAGTCGACGCGCCCCTGGCCTTGCAACAAGCCGTTCACCAGGTCGCCGCGATAGCGTCCGCCGTCAGGCAGGCGCGCATCGGCTGGCAGCAACGATTCGCTGTCGCCACAGGCGGTCAGCAACAGAGTCAGGGTCAGAGGAACGAGTAAGCGCATAACGGGATCCAGGTAATCAGGCCACGAGTATGCCGCAGCCGAGCCTTCTGGATATAGAGAAGCGGTGCGAAACTGCCTGGGCGGTTTCGCTTCCGCCCGGGTTTACACGAAGCAGAGCGACAGGGGTTCGGCGATGTAGGCAGGTTTTTCCGAGCCTTCGATTTCCAGCGTGGCGGTGGCCTTGAGCAGCCATTGGCCGGGTTTTTTCTCGGTGGCGTCCACCAGGTCGACCTTGAGGCGGACCTTGGAATCGACTTTCACCGGTTGGATGAAACGCACGCTGTCCAGCCCATAGTTGACCACCATCTTCACGCCCTCGGGCAGGATCAGGATGTCTTCCATCAGCTTTGGCATCAGCGACAACGACAGGAACCCGTGGGCGATGGTGCTGCCGAATGGAGTCTGCGCGGCCTTGACCGGATCGACGTGGATGAACTGAAAGTCGCCAGTGGCTTCCGCGAACAGGTTGATGCGGTCCTGGTCGATGGTGAGCCATTCGGAACGTCCAAGTTCCTTGCCGACATAATCTTTGAGCGCTGCAACAGGCACATAGGGCATTGAGACTCTCCTTGGTTCATCGGTTTATCTTTTTTTGAAACGGCGGCTTCGGCCCCCGGAGAACCACTGTAGATCAACATGACGGACCGGGCAGGTCATCGACCATGCTTTTTACGAATGCCGGGTCATAGCGCGGGCATGCTTATAATGCGGGCGCTTTCATTTGAGTAAGTGTTGGGGAGAGAGCGGATGTTGCTACGGGGCCTGACCTGGCTGGTGCTGTTCCAATTGCTGGGCACCGCCATCAATCATTTGTTCTTGCCGATACTGCCGGGGCCGATCATTGGTCTGTTGCTGTTGCTGGTTTATCTGGTCATGCGTGGCGAAGTCAGCGAGCCGTTGAGCCTGGCCGCCAGCAGCCTGTTGCGTTACCTGCCCTTGCTGCTGGTGCCGCCAGCGGTGGGGGTGATGGTCTATGCCCGGGCCATAGCCGCCGACTTCTGGGCCATCGTCGGTGCACTGACGCTGTCACTGATTCTGTCCGTGGCCCTGACGGGGATATTGATGCAGCGCCTGGCCAGACGCCACGCTCCTGCGCCGGAGGAAACGCAATGATGCTCGACTGGCAGGGCGCCTGGGCCTCGGTGATCCACCATCCGCTGTTCGGCATCGGCATTACCCTGGGTGCCTATCAATTGGTGCTGGCGGCTTTTGAAAGAACCCGCTGGATATTCCTGCAACCGGTGCTGATGTCCATGCTGTTGTTGATCGGCGTGCTGGTCGGTTGTGGCATCACCTATGCCGAATACCGCAAGAGCACCGAGATCCTCAGCATTTTGCTGGGTCCGGCCACGGTCGCCCTGGCGGTGCCGTTGTATTTGAACCTGCGACGCATCCGACAATTGTTCTGGCCGATTTTTACTACGCTGGTGATAGGCGGGGTGTTCGCCACCGGCTCCGCGGTACTGCTGGGGTGGGCGTTTGGCGCCGACCACATGATCCTGATGACCATGGCGCCCAAGTCGGTGACGTCACCGATTGCCATGCTGGTGGCCGAGCAGATCGGCGGGGTGGCGGCCATGGCGGCGGTGTTTGTGCTGATCACCGGGGTGCTTGGGGCCATCCTGGGGCCAGGCATCTTGAATCGACTGGGGGTGCGCAGCCCCGAAGCTCGCGGTATGGCATTGGGCCTGACGGCCCATGCGGTGGGCACTTCGGTGGCGTTGCAGGAAAGCGAGGAGTCCGGCGCCTTTGCGGCGCTGGCGATGAGCCTGATGGGCGTGGCCACGGCGGTGTTGCTGCCGCTGGTCGTATCGATGACCGTCTAAGGAATTGGGTTATGACGTTGCCGCTGTTTCCGTTGAACACCGTACTGTTCCCCGGTTGCATCCTCGATCTGCAGATTTTCGAGGCGCGCTACCTCGATATGATCGGGCGTTGCATGAAGCAAGGTGAGGGCTTTGGCGTGGTGTGCATCCTCAATGGCGAGGAAGTCGGCATCGCGCCCGAGGGTTATGCGCGGGTTGGCTGCGAGGCACTGATTACCGATTTCTCTCAGCAGGACAACGGCCTGCTGGGCATTCGCGTGCAGGGTGGACGGCGTTTTATCGTGCACAGCAGCCATGTACAGCCGGACCAATTGACGGTCGCTGAGGTGGAGTGGCTGGAAGATGAACCGGAACAACCGCTGCAGGACGAAGACGCCGACCTGGTCGCACTGCTCAAGGCCCTGGCCGAGCATCCGATGGTCGAGGCCCTGAACATGGGCACCGAAGCGACCGGTCAGCAATCGCTGGCCAATCAACTGGCGTATCTGTTGCCGTTCAATGAACTGGACAAGATCGACCTGCTGCAACTGGATGACCCGCAGCAGCGGTTGGATGCGATCCAGGCGCTGCTCGATGAGTTGCAGGGCGAGCTGTTCGCCTGAAACCACTGAACTCTGTGTTTATGGGACTGTGCTCAATAGGCATACCTCAACATCCCATGAGGCAAATGCCGCAACGCAAAGAAACTGAACGCCGCCACCAGCGCCGGCAGGATCAGCCACCAGATCTTCGGTGACATCGCCGGCAGCGGCGCCTGACGCTGGCTCAGCCACAGCATGGCAGCGCAGACGCAGGCAGCGAGCATGGCGCCGGCCAGCACGTCGCTCGGCCAGTGGACGCCCAGGTAAACCCGCGACAGGGCAATCGCCAGTGCCGGCAAGCAGCCCAGCAGCAGCCAGGTCAGCCGCAGGCGGGGCGGCTGTCCGCGGCCGGCCAGCACGGCGAGCGCCAGGAACATCGCGAACGAACCGGAGGCATGGCCGCTGGGCATGCTATAGCTGGTCAGCGGCTCGGTGAGGATTTCCGGGCGCACCCGGGCGAAGAACTGCTTGAAACCGGTGTTCGCCAGGGCGGTGATCAACATCGTGGCGCCCGCAAAGATTGCCTGGCGCCATTGGCGCGCCAGCAACAGCAAAGCCGTCAGCAGGGCGCTGAAAATCAACATGTAGTGGAATTCGCCGATCAGCGTGAAGGTCACGGCGATTTCGTCCAGGGTCGGGCTGCGGTGCTCTTGGACCAGGGCCATCAGCCCCTGATCGAAGGCGGCCAGGTAGCGGAAACCGATGAACAGCCCGATCAGGATCACCAGGCCGAGGCCGGCGATCAGCGCCGCGGCGTGCCGATGACGGCGCAGGCTGCTATTGACGCTCAGCCCGATCATCACGGCGATGCTGCCGATGACGATGCCGGCCTGGGGCCAGAATCCTTCGGGCAATGGCAGGCGAAACGCCGCGCCAGTGGCCCAGCCCGGTAGCAGGTATGCCACACTCCAGCCGGATGCGGCCAGAAGGCTGACGGCGGCAAAGCGTGGGAACGGCATGTCGCACATCCCGGCCACCATCGGCAGCATCGGCCTGAGCGGGCCGATGAAGCGTCCCACCAACAGGCTGGCGATGCCGTAGCGCTGGAAATAGGTTTCCGCCGCGCCCATCCATTCCGGATGATGCCGCAGCCCCGGCAGCCGCCGGATGTTCTGGTGAAAATGCCGCCCGAGGTAGTAAGACACCAGATCCCCGAGCAACCCCCCCAGCAAGCCGAGCAACAGCGTCTCGCCCAGCGACAGAGCGCCGCTGCCAGCCAGGACCGCCACCGCAAACAGCAACACGGTTCCCGGCACGATCAACCCGGCGATGGCCAGGCACTCCACGCACGCAACGATGAATAGCGCCACCGCCAGCCATTGTGGATTGGCACCCAGCCAGCCAGTGACGCTATCGAGCCATGGGCCCATAAGAACAACTCCATTGAATAGTGAACGGCGTATGGACTTTCTGCACTACATCACCCTGTGGGAGCGGGCTTGCTCGCGAAGGCGGTGTATCAACCACCATCAATTCTGCTGACCCGGCGCTTTCGCGAGCAAGCCCGCTCCCACAACGGATTTGTGTGGTCTCATTCAGGACAGCAAAAAATAATCACGCCCCTCGACCTGCCCCCGTCGCAGCGGGTTGCGGGTGCACCATGGCGCGTACGCAGCGTCGACGAAGCGGTAGGGCAGATGCTCATCGCGTCCCAATGGGATGCCCAGGCGGGTGGTCTGGATCACATTGACGGTCGGCACGCCGACGTCTTCCACCAGCAGGCGTTCCGGGTCGAAACGCTTGGCGTCCCACTCCGGTACTTTGAGGCCCAGGGCCTTGCACAGCAGGGTCTGGCCGGCGCAGAGCTTCTGTGGCGTACGCGGGCGGCCCTGAGCGTCGGGGTTGTTCAACAGCATCTGCGCCAGGCTTTCCGGGCCGGAAACTCCGTCGACCCACGGGTACGCCGATTTGATCAACACGGCGTTGCCCGGGCCCTGGGCGCTGAAATTCAACGAGTCGCCGCCCCGGGCGTAGTACATGTAGATATGCCCGCCATCCAGAAACAAAGCCTTACGTTTTTCCGTGTAGCCCAGGGAGGCGTGGCTGCCTTTTTCGGCGAAGTAATAGGCTTCGGTTTCGATGATCCGTGCGCTGAGCCAAAGGCCTCCGACCTTGTGACGAATCACTTTGCCCAGAAGCTCCTGGGCCAGCACCTGGGCGTCGCGGTCAAAAAAGGCGTGGGGCAGGGCGTTTGGCGAAGGTGGCGAGTCGGTCATGGCGATGGACGAAGTGAGGCCAAAGGAAGCGCGATCATAGCAACGCAAATCTTAATCACCGCTGAATGGGTGAAATTTGTGCCGGTTTTGCTCTTCCGCCGGTCACCGCTGCGAGTCCACGCTGTTAGTCGAGGGTTACGACAGTTATAATCTGCCGCTTTCTCCCTCGCCAAGACCACACAGACCATGACTGAGTCCGTTCTTGACTACATGACCCGCCTGGGTCGCGCCGCCCGCGAAGCGTCGCGCATCATCGGCCGTGCCAGCACCGCGCAGAAAAACCGCGCCCTGCAAGCCGCCGCCAATGCGCTGGACGCCGCTCGCGTCGAGTTGTCCGCCGCCAACGAACTGGACCTGGCCGCCGGTCGGGCCAATGGCCTCGAGCCGGCCATGCTCGAACGCCTGGCGCTGACTCCGGCCCGCATCGACGGCATGATCGTCGGCCTGCGGCAGGTCGCGGCGTTGCCGGACCCGGTCGGGGCGATCCGCGACATGAACTATCGTCCGTCGGGTATCCAGGTCGGCAAGATGCGCGTGCCCCTGGGCGTGGTCGGGATCATCTATGAGTCGCGGCCGAACGTGACCATCGATGCGGCGAGCCTGTGCCTGAAGTCCGGTAACGCGACCATCCTGCGGGGCGGTTCCGAGGCGATTCATTCCAACCGTGCCATTGCCACCTGCATTCAGCAGGGCCTGGCCAAGGCCGGTCTGCCGGCCGCCGTGGTGCAAGTGGTGGAAACCACCGACCGCGCTGCCGTTGGCGCGTTGATCAGCATGCCCGAGTTCGTCGATGTCATCGTGCCTCGCGGTGGCAAGGGCCTGATCGAGCGGATCAGCCGTGACGCCCGCGTGCCGGTGATCAAGCATCTGGACGGCATCTGCCACGTCTACGTCAGCGCGCACGCCGACCTGCCGAAAGCCCAGCGCATCGCCTTCAACGCCAAGACCTACCGCTATGGCATCTGCGGCGCGATGGAAACCCTGCTCGTAGACCAGGCCGTGGCCGAGCAATTCCTGCCGTCGATGGCCGCCCAGTTCCGCGAAAAAGGCGTCGAACTGCGCGGTTGCGAGCGCACCCGGGCGATCATCGAGGCGCAAGTGGCCACGGGCGAAGACTGGGACACCGAATACCTGGCGCCGATCCTGTCGATCCGCGTGGTGGACGGGTTGGATGAAGCCATCGAGCACATCAATCGTCATGGTTCGCACCACACCGACTCGATTGTCAGCGAGCACCAGGGCGAAACCCGGCGCTTCGTGGCGGAAGTGGATTCGGCGTCGGTGATGATCAATACCCCGACCTGCTTCGCCGACGGTTTCGAATACGGATTGGGCGCCGAGATCGGCATTTCTACTGATAAGCTGCATGCCCGCGGCCCGGTGGGCCTCGAAGGGCTGACCTGCGAGAAGTACATCGTAGTCGGCGACGGCCAGTTGCGCGGACAGGAGCCAGCCTGACTTGGGCGACCTCGACCCACTGGCCTCTATGATGACGCCCGCTGTGACGGTGACCACCGCGTCAAAGCGCATCGGCATCCTGGGCGGCACGTTCGACCCGGTGCACATTGGCCATTTGCGCGGTGCACTGGAAGTGGCCGACGCCCTGGGGCTCGATGAGCTGCGTCTGGTGCCCAGCGCCAGACCGCCTCATCGGGATGTGCCGCAGGTGTCGGCCCAGGACCGCCTGGCGATGGTCGAGCGAGCGGTGGACGGCGTAACGCCGCTGGTGGTGGACGCCCGCGAATTGCAGCGGGACAAACCGTCCTATTCCATCGACACCCTGGAGCTGATGCGCGCCGAACTGGCCGCGCAAGACCAGGTTTTTCTGCTTCTGGGCTGGGACGCATTTTGCGGCCTGCCCACTTGGCATCGCTGGGAAGAGTTGCTCCAGCACTGCCACATCCTGGTGTTGCAACGCCCGGATGCCGACAGCGAGCCGCCGGATGCCTTGCGCAACCTGCTGGCGGCGCGCTCGGTGAGCGACCCGCTGGCCCTGAAGGGGCCGAGCGGACAGATTGCATTCGTCTGGCAGACGCCGCTCGCGGTATCCGCCACCCAGATCCGTCAACTGCTGGCCAGCGGTAAGTCGGTACGTTTCCTGGTGCCCGACGCGGTCCTGGCCTACATCGATGCGCACGGGCTGTACCGTGCGTCGAACTGAACAAGGCGTGCTTCACTGACACGAACCACCGTGCACGAAGTGCCCCGAACACATGAGCAAAACGAGTTTTATATGACGAACAAAGACGCAGTAATCGAGAACCCGATGGTCAAAGTGATCGTCGATGCTCTGGAAGACGTGAAGGCCCAGGACATCCAGGTTCTGGATGTTCGCGAAAAGCAAAGCATCACCGACTACATGATCATCGCCACCGGTACGTCCAATCGCCAGATCAACGCGATGCTGGAAAAGGTCCGTGAAGAGGTGAAGAAAAAAGGCCTCAAGCCCCTGGGTGAAGAAGGCAAGGGCGACAGCGACTGGGTGCTGCTGGACCTGGACATCGCCATCGTGCACATGATGACCGCCTCGGCACGCCAGTTCTACGACCTGGAGCGCCTGTGGGCCGGTGCCGAGCAGAGCCGTGCGGCCGATGCCCGTCACCACAGCCCGGAAAACACCCATGAGCACTTCACCAAGCTCAACAAAGACCAGCAATAAGGGATCGCTGTGCGACTGCGCCTGATCGCCGTCGGTTCCCGCATGCCCAAGTGGGTGGAAGAAGGCTGGCACGAGTATGCCAAGCGTCTTCCGTCCGAGCTGGCCCTGGAACTGGTGGAAATTCCGCTCAATACACGTGGCAAGAATGCCGACGTGGCGCGCTTCATCCGCCAGGAAGGCGAAGCCATGCTGGCCAAGGTCGGGCCGAACGAGCGCATCGTCACCCTGGAAGTCCACGGCAAGCCCTGGAGCACCGAGCAACTGGCGGTGGAACTGGACCGTTGGCGGCTGGATTCGCGCACGGTGAATTTCATGGTCGGCGGCCCGGAAGGGCTGGCGCCGGAAGTCTGTGCCCGGGCCGACCAGCGCTGGTCGTTGTCGCCGCTGACGTTGCCGCACCCGCTGGTGCGGATCCTGATCGGTGAACAGTTGTACCGTGCCTGGACAGTCCTGTCCGGGCACCCTTACCACAAGTAATCCTGCCTCATGCCCCAGCCGATCCGCATCAAGGACCACGAAAAAGACGCCCGCCTGGTGCGCAGTCGCGTCGTGTTCGGTGCTATCACTGTGGTGGCGCTGATTGGCGTGCTGATCGCACGGCTCTATTTCCTGCAGGTCATCCAGTACGACTATCACTCCACACTGTCGGAAAACAACCGGGTGCATGTCCAGCCGATTCCGCCGACTCGCGGGTTGATCTTCGACCGCAATGGCGTGGTGGTGGCCGATAACCGGCCCAGCTTCAGCCTGAGCATGACCCGCGAGCGTTCCGGCGACTGGCAGAAGGTGCTCGACGTGATCGTCGAAGTGCTGCAGCTCACGCCCGAGGACCGGGCCATCTTCGAGAAGCGCATGCGCCAGGGACGGCGACCGTTCGAGCCGGTGCCGATCCTGTTCGAGCTGACCGAAGAACAGATCGCTCTGATCGCGGTGAACCAGTTCCGCCTGCCCGGCGTCGAGGTGGTGGCGCAGTTGGTCCGGCATTATCCCCAGGGGCCGCACTTTGCCCACTCGGTCGGCTACATGGGGCGGATCAACGAGAAAGAGCTCAAGACCCTCGATCCGGTCAACTACAGCGGTACGCACCATATCGGCAAGACCGGTATCGAGCGCTTCTACGAGGCCGAGCTGCACGGCCAGGTGGGCTACGAAGAGGTTGAAACCAACGCCCGTGGCCGCGTGCTGCGGGTGCTCAAACGCACCGACCCGATTCCCGGCAAGGACATCGTGCTGAGCCTGGACATCAAGTTGCAGGAAGCCGCCGAAGCGGCGCTGGGCGGGCGCCGGGGCGCCGTGGTGGCGCTGGACCCGAACACCGGCGAGGTGCTGGCGATGGTCAGCCAGCCGAGTTTCGACCCGAACCTGTTCGTCACCGGTATCAGCTTCAAGGCTTACGCCGAACTGCGCGACTCCATCGACCGGCCGCTGTTCAACCGCGTGCTGCGCGGCCTGTACCCGCCGGGCTCGACCATCAAACCGGCCGTGGCGATCGCCGGGCTGGATGCCGGCGTGGTGACCGCGTCGAGCCGGGTCTACGACCCCGGCTACTACATGCTGCCCAACTACGACCACAAGTACCGCAACTGGAACCGCACCGGCGACGGTTATGTGGATCTGGAAACGGCGATCATGCGTTCCAACGACACCTATTTCTATGACCTGGCCCACAAGCTGGGGATCGATCGACTGTCGTCCTACATGAATAAGTTCGGTATCGGTCAGAAGGTGTCCCTGGACATGTTCGAAGAATCCCCCGGCCTGATGCCATCGCGGGAATGGAAGCGGGCGACCCGTCGCCAGGCGTGGTTCCCCGGCGAGACCCTGATCCTTGGTATCGGCCAGGGTTATATGCAGGCCACGCCATTGCAACTGGCCCAGGCCACCGCGCTGGTGGCAAGCAAGGGCAAGTGGCACCGGCCGCACCTGGCCAAGACCATCGAGGGCCAGCCCCCCGTCGACCCGGATCCGATGCCGGACATCGTGCTGCGTAATGCTTCGGACTGGCAGAAGGTCAACAACGGCATGCAACAGGTCATGCACGGCGCCCGGGGTACGGCCCGCAAGGCCGCAATCGGCTCGCCCTACCGGATTGCCGGCAAGAGCGGTACGGCCCAGGTGGTCGCCATCAAGCAGGGCGAGAAGTACGACCGGTCCAAAGTCCAGGAGCGCCATCGCGACCACGCCCTGTTCGTCGGTTTTGCCCCGGCCGAGAACCCCAAGATCGTCGTGTCGGTGATGGTGGAGAACGGTGAGTCCGGTTCCGGCGTCGCCGCGCCGGTGGTGCGTCAGGTCATGGACGCCTGGCTGCTGGATGAGCACGGTCAGCTCAAGCCTGAATTCGCAAGCCCTATCAGCGCGGAGGCTACGGCCCGTGAAGAGTAATTTCGACCGGATCCTCTCCAGCGAAGACGTGATGCGCCGTCGCGCCACCCTGCTGCAACGCATGCACATCGACGGACCATTGCTGATCCTGCTGTTGATCCTGGCCGCCGGCAGCCTGTTCGTCCTGTATTCGGCCAGCGGCAAGAGCTGGGACCTGCTGGCCAAGCAGGCCACTTCGTTCGGTATCGGCCTGGTGTCGATGATCGTCATTGCGCAGTTGGAGCCACGCTTCATGGCGCGCTGGGTGCCCCTGGCCTATGTCATCGGCGTGAGCCTGCTGGTGGTCGTGGATGTGATGGGCCACAACGCCATGGGCGCCACACGCTGGATCAACATTCCCGGGGTGATTCGCTTCCAGCCTTCGGAGTTCCTCAAGATCATCATGCCGGCGACCATTGCCTGGTACCTGTCCAAGCGCTCCCTGCCGCCGCAGCTCAAACATGTGTGCATCAGTCTGTTGCTGATCGGCATCCCGTTCATTCTGATCGTGCGCCAGCCGGACCTGGGCACCTCGCTGCTGATCCTGGCCGGTGGCGCCTTCGTGCTGTTCATGGGCGGACTGCGCTGGCGCTGGATCCTGAGCGTGATCGCGGCCGCCGTGCCGGTGTCGGTGGCCATGTGGTACTTCGTGATGCACGACTATCAGAAACAACGGGTCCTGACGTTCCTCGACCCGGAAAGCGATCCGCTGGGCACCGGCTGGAACATCATCCAGTCGAAGGCGGCCATCGGCTCGGGCGGTGTGTTCGGCAAGGGCTGGTTGATGGGCACCCAGTCGCACCTGGACTTCCTGCCGGAAAGCCATACCGACTTCATCATCGCGGTGATGGGCGAGGAGTTCGGCCTGGTGGGCATCTGCCTGCTGCTGCTGATCTACCTGTTGTTGATCGGCCGCGGCCTGGTCATCACTGCACAGGCCCAGACCCTGTTCGGCAAATTGCTGGCGGGCAGCCTGACCATGACGTTTTTCGTTTATGTTTTCGTCAACATCGGTATGGTCAGTGGCTTGTTGCCCGTGGTGGGGGTGCCGTTGCCCTTCATTAGCTACGGAGGAACTTCGCTGGTGACGCTACTGTCAGCGTTTGGGGTTTTGATGTCGATTCATACCCACCGCAAGTGGATCGCGCAGGTTTGAATAAGGTGAAGAGTTCAATGCAAGCAATGCGTGGCTGGTCGACGCGACATGTTCCGTGGATCGGCCTGGTCTGCTTCCTGGGCGGTGCGCCGCACGCCTTGGCCGGCGAATACGAAGGCTCGCCGCAGGTGGCCGAATTCGTCGGTGAAATGACCCGTGACTATGGCTTTGCCGGCGAGCAGCTGATGGGGGTGTTCCGCGAGGCCGAGCGCAAGCAGTCGATCCTCGATGCGATATCCCGGCCCGCCGAGCGGGTCAAGCAATGGAGCGAATACCGGCCGATGTTCATCACCGAGGCGCGTGTCGCCCGTGGCGTGGACTTCTGGCGTCAGCATGAGGCCGCCCTGGCCCGTGCCGAGCAGGAATACGGTGTGCCCGCCCAGGTCATCGTGTCCATTATTGGTGTCGAGACCTTCTTTGGCCGCAACACCGGCAATTTCCGGGTGATCGATGCGCTGTCGACCCTGGGCTTCGATTATCCGCCCCGTGCCGAGTTCTTCCGCAAAGAGCTGCGTGAGTTCCTGCTGCTGGCCCGCGAAGAACAGGTCGACCCGCTGACCCTCAAGGGCTCGTATGCCGGGGCGATGGGCCTGCCGCAATTCATGCCCAGCAGTTTCCGCGCCTATGCGGTGGACTTCGACGGTGACGGCCACATTAATATATGGACCAACCCGACCGATGCCATCGGCAGCGTTGCCAGCTATTTCAAGCGCCATGGCTGGGAAGCCGGCCAGCCGGTGGTCAGCCGCGCCGATGTGCGTGGCGATCAGGTGGACCAGGGGTTGAGCGAGGGCATCGAGCCAACGAAAACCGTCGGGGAGTTGCGAGCGTTGGGCTGGTCGAGTCATGATGCGCTGCGTGATGACATGCCGGTCACCGCCATGCGCCTGGAAGGCGAACAAGGCCCCGAGTACTGGATGGGTCTGAAGAATTTCTACGCGATTACGCGTTATAACCGCAGTGTGATGTACGCCATGGCTGTGCATCAACTGTCTGAAGAGCTGGTAAAAGCACGGGGCGTCAAATAATGCGGGCATTGCCTACCTATCAACCCCTGAAGCTCGTGGCATTGGCCGCTTTGTCGTTGCTGGTCGTCAGTTGCTCGACCAGCCGTGCGCCGGCCCAGAAAAACAGCACGGCTGTGCGGGCCACGCCGGGCCTGGACATCAACCGTGCCCACAAGGACGGTGCGCCGTGGTGGGACGTGGATGTATCACGCATTCCCGACGCCACGCCGACCCTGCACACCGGGCCCTACAAGGCCAACCCCTATACGGTGCTGGGCAAGACCTATTTTCCGATGGCCGACTCCAAGCGCTATGTCGCCTCAGGCACGGCTTCCTGGTACGGCACCAAGTTCCATGGCCAGAACACCGCCAACGGCGAGGTGTATGACCTGTATGGCATGAGCGCGGCACACAAGACCCTGCCGCTGCCCAGTTACGTGCGGGTGACCAACCTGGACAACAACAAGAGCGTGATCCTGCGAGTCAACGACCGTGGACCGTTCTACTCCGACCGCATCATCGACTTGTCGTATGCGGCAGCCAAAAAACTCGGTTACGCTGAAATCGGTACCGCCCGGGTCAAGGTCGAGGGCATCGACCCGCAGGAATGGTGGGCCCAACGTGGCCGTCCGGCGCCTTTGATGCTCAACGAGCCGAAAGTGGCGCAAAATGCCGCGCCGGTCGTCACGGCGTCCACCGGGACGGTCGAGCAATGGACCCCGCCGCCGCAGCAGCACGCCGCGGCCGTGCTGCCGGTACAGATCGATACAAAAAAAAACGCTTCTGCACCAGCGTCTGGCCAGTATCTGCAAGTGGGCGCGTTCGCCAACCCGGACGCTGCAGAGCTGCTCCGGTCGAAGCTGAGCTCGATGGTGAGCGCTCCGGTGTTCATCAGCTCGATCGTGCGCAACCAGCAGACACTGCATCGGGTGCGCCTGGGGCCGATCGGTTCTCCGGGTGAAGTCCAGCAGGTGCAGAACAGTGTGCGCCTGGCCAATCTCGGCTCGCCGAGCCTGGTCACCGCCGAATGAATTGATTCAAGGCCCGCTTGCGGTTCGAGCGGGTCTGGTTGTTGGCTCCATGAATAACAAAAGCCCGGCAAGGGATGTGAGTGAGCAACTAAAATAACGCGGCAGCTCGACAGCTGCCTGTTTAGCTTTGCCCTTGGGCAGTCCCATTAGCGATTTCGAGAGACGGATGAACATCACCACCTTTGCCAAGCGCCTTTGCCTGCTAGTCCCGCTGCTTCTTTCTCCCGCCGCGTTCGCGGTCGAGATGATGCCGTCGCCTCCACAACTGGCGGCCAAATCCTTTGTGCTCATGGATGCCAGCAGCGGCAACGTGCTGGTCGAGAGCAACGGTGACCAGCGCCTGCCTCCCGCCAGCCTGACCAAGCTGATGACCGCGTACATCGCAACCCTTGAGATCCGTCGCGGCCAGATCGGTGAAAACGATCCGGTCACCGTCAGCGAAAACGCCTGGCGCACCGGCGGTTCGCGGATGTTCATCAAGGTCGGTTCGCAAGTGACCGTCAGCGACCTGTTGCACGGCATCATCATCCAGTCCGGCAACGATGCCAGCGTCGCCCTGGCCGAGCACATCGCCGGCAGCGAAGATGCGTTCGCCGACATGATGAACAAGACGGTCGCCGACCTGGGCATGACCAACAGCCACTTCATGAACCCCACCGGCCTGCCGAACCCCGAGCATTACTCCTCGGCTCACGACATGGCGATCCTGGCGCGGGCGATCATCCACGAAGACCCGGCGCACTACGCCATCTACTCCCAGAAGGAGTTCTTCTGGAATGGCATCAAGCAGCCCAACCGCAACCTGCTGCTGTGGCGCGACAAGACCGTCGATGGCCTGAAGACCGGCCACACCGAAGAAGCCGGTTACTGCATGGTTTCGTCGGCGGTTCGTGACGGCATGCGCTTGATCGCCGTGGTCTTCGGCACCAATAGTGAAGTGGCCCGCGCCGCCGAGACCCAGAAGCTGTTGACCTACGGTTTCCGCTTCTTCGAAACCCAGACCTTCTACCAGAAGGGCACCGAACTGGCCCAGGCTCAGGTCTGGAAAGGTACCAGCAGCCAGGTCAAGGCCGGACTGGCCCAGGACCTGACCATGACCCTGCCTAAAGGCCAGCTCAAGAAGCTTGCCGCCAGCATGACCATGAACCCGCAACTGACCGCGCCCATCGCCAAGGGTGACGTGATCGGTAAAGTCGAAGTCAAACTGGACGACAAAGTGGTGCACAGCGCCGACCTGATCGCGCTGGACGCGGTCGAGGAAGGTGGTATCTTCCGCCGCATGTGGGATAGCATCCGTCTATTCTTCTACGGCTTGTTCAACTGATTTCAATGTTGACCTCCATGGCCCCGTTCCTGTCCGGTACGGGGCCATGTTCGTTACCACGGCTTGCGAGGCCGTTACGCCATGACAGACTCTGAAGTAAAGGCGCCAAAAATCGAATTTCCGTGCGCGGATTACCCGATCAAGGTAATTGGCGACACCGGCGTAGGTTTCAAGGACAAGATCGTCGCCATCCTTGAAAAACATGCCACCGTTGACCTCAAGACCCTGGCCGAGCGCCAGAGCACCAACGGCAAGTACACCACCATCCAGTTGCACATCATCGCCACCGGCCAGGAACAGCTGTACGACATCAACAGCGAACTGCGGGCGACCGGCTTCGTGCACATGGTGTTGTGATGCCGGGCACGCTGGGCTTTCGCGAGCTGGGCCGGATGGCTTACGAGCCGGTCTGGCATGCCATGCAGCGCTTTACCAACGAACGTGGCGACACCGCCGCGGACGAGGTCTGGCTGGTGCAGCACCCACCCGTGTTTACCCAGGGCCAGGCCGGTAAGGCCGAGCACCTGTTGCTGCCGGGGGATATTCCGGTGGTGAAGGTCGACCGGGGCGGGCAGGTGACTTACCATGGCCCCGGGCAGCTGGTTGCCTATCTGTTGCTGGACGTGCGCAAGCTAGGTTTCGGTGTGCGTGAGCTGGTGACGCGCATGGAAACCTGCCTGATCGAGTTGCTGGCCAGCTATGGCGTAAGCGCCGCAGCCAAGCCGGATGCACCGGGCGTCTATGTCGATGGGGCGAAAATCGCTTCCCTGGGGCTGCGGATCCGCCACGGCTGTTCGTTTCACGGCCTGGCGTTGAACGTGGACATGGACCTGGAACCGTTTCGACGGATTAATCCCTGTGGTTACGCGGGGCTGGCGATGACCCAGCTGCGCGATCACACAGGATCGATTGAATTTGCCGAGGTAAGTGCCCGGCTGCGTGCGCAGCTCGTCAAACACCTCGACTACGCTGAGCAGACGACCCTTACGGGCGGAATCGACTGATATGACTACCGATGCAGTGCAAACCATCATCCCGACGCAGGACGTTACCGAACGTCCGGCCCCGCGTGCCAAGGTCGAGGCCGGCGTAAAGCTGCGCGGCGCCGAAAAGGTTGCACGCATCCCGGTCAAGATCATCCCGACCACCGAGTTGCCAAAGAAACCGGACTGGATCCGCGTGCGCATTCCGGTTTCGCCGGAAGTCGACCGGATCAAGGCGCTGCTGCGCAAACACAAGCTGCACAGCGTCTGCGAAGAAGCGTCCTGCCCGAACCTGGGCGAGTGCTTCTCCGGCGGCACCGCGACGTTCATGATCATGGGCGATATCTGCACCCGGCGTTGCCCGTTCTGTGACGTTGGCCACGGCCGGCCGAAACCACTGGACACCAGCGAGCCGGAAAACTTGGCCGTCGCCATCGCCGACCTGAAACTGCGCTACGTGGTCATCACCTCGGTAGACCGCGACGACCTGCGCGACGGTGGTGCCCAGCACTTTGCCGATTGCATCCGCGAAATCCGCAAGCTGTCGCCGAATGTGCAGCTCGAGACCCTGGTGCCGGACTACCGTGGCCGCATGGACATCGCCCTGGAAATCACCGCGGCCGAGCCGCCTGATGTGTTCAACCACAACCTGGAAACCGTGCCGCGCCTGTACAAGGCTGCGCGTCCCGGTTCGGATTACCAGTGGTCGCTGACCCTGCTGCAGCGCTTCAAGCAGATGATGCCGCACATTCCGACCAAGTCCGGCTTGATGCTGGGCCTGGGAGAGACTGACGATGAAGTTATCGAGGTCATGAAGCGCATGCGCGAGCATGACATCGATATGCTGACGCTGGGGCAGTACTTGCAGCCGTCGCGCAATCACCTGCCGGTGCAGCGTTTTGTGCATCCGGATACCTTTGCGTGGTTTGCGGAGGAGGGGTACAGGATGGGCTTCAAGAATGTGGCTTCGGGACCGTTGGTGCGGTCTTCGTATCATGCGGATGAGCAGGCTAAGTTGGTCAAGGCTGAGTTGTTGGGAAGCTGATTTATTGGCTTTTAGGGGCAGATCCGTTGCTGCGGTAACGGCGGCTGACGGTTTCGCCCTTACGGCGACTTACTTTTTTTCAAACGCCAAAAAAGTAAGCAAAAAAGGCTCGCCCCACCACCAGGCACCTCGCCAAGGCTCGGCGTTCCCTCACTCCGGCATTGCTCCGTGGGCCCGCCGCGAAGGGCCATCCATGGCCCAGCGCGGCTATCCCGGCATCCATGCCGGGATGCCCACTACACAATGCCTGCGTTCGGCCTTCGTGGTTAACGGGGCGTCTAAGATCAAAAGCAAAGCAAAGCAAAGCAAAAGCGAGGCGGCTTTGAAGCTGATCTGTTTCTTGCAGTTGTACCTGATCCATTGTGGGAGCGGGCTTGCTCGCGAAGAGGCCGGCTCAGTCGATATTGATGCAAGCCTATCCATCGCTGTTGCGAGCAGGCTCGCTCCCACACGTCAGTCGACACCCCCAAGCAATTCCAAACCGGGAGCCCATGGATGACCGTTCAACCCACCCACACCCTGAGTCCGCATCACCCCGTCCCGGCCCTGCCGCAGGAAGGGCTGATCGGTCTGATCGCTCCAGCCGGTCCCGCCCCACTGGACGCGGAAAAGGCCACGCAGTGGATGCGCGCCCGCGGGCATGGGTTGAAGATCTTCCCCGGTGTTTATGAGAAGGACGGTTATCTGGCCGGCAGCGACGAGACTCGCCTCAACGACTTGCACAGCGCCTTCGCTGATCCTCAGATCACTGCAATCATCTGCCTGCGAGGCGGCTATGGCACGCCGCGCCTGCTGGATCGTCTCGATTTCGATCTACTGCGGCGCAATCCCAAGCCGTTCGTCGGGTACAGCGACATCACCGCCTTGCACTTGGCTATCAGCCGTTATGCAGGGTTCGTCACGTTTCATGGGCCGCTGCTCAATGCCGATCTGCTGGGCGACAAGGAACCACCCACCGTCACATCTTTTTTCGGCCTGTTGCGGGGGCAATTGAAGGCGGGCGACGAGCTCAGTCATCCCGCCGCCTACCCCTTGACCACCGTCGAGCCCGGCATCGCCCATGGGCGCTTGCTGGGGGGCAACCTGTCGATTATCGCAGCGACCATGGGCACGCCGTATCAGATCGATGCCGAGGGCGTGGTTCTGTTCATCGAGGACGTCAACGAGCCGTTGTATCGTATCGACCGCTTGCTGACACAGTTGCGGTTGGCGGGGACCTTATCCCGGTTGCGAGGCGTGTTGGTAGGGGATGTGGCCGGGGTGGACGTCGAGGCACTGAACCGGTTGCTCAAGCAGACTTTCGAACCATTGCGGATCCCGGTGCTGTCCGGTTGGCGCAGCGGGCACTGCGACCCGAACCTGACGTTGCCCATGGGGGCGTTGGTGAGGCTGGATGCGGGGGAGAAGAAGTTGGTGTTGGGGCAGGATGTGGTGATTACGCGCTAAATAGTCTGCGACTCAGTCATCGCGAGCAAGCTCGCTCCCACAGGGATCGCACTCCGTCATGGGAACACGATCATCTGTGGGAGCGGGCTTGCTCGCGAAAGCGGCAATTGCCATTAAGACAATCTCAGCGACTACGCAACGCTTCCAGCAACTTACGCGTCGGATACCCATCCGCCGGCCAGCCGAAGGATTGCTGGGCGCTGCGGATGGCTTTGCGGGTGTTGGCACCGATGATGCCATCGGGGTTGCCCGCATCGTAGTTGTGCTGGCTCAGCAGGGTCTGCAATTCAATGCGTTCGGTGCGGCTCAGGGGCAGGTCATCCCGCGGCCATTGACCATAGACCAGGCCTTCGCCCGTGAAACGCGCTGACAACAGTCCCACTGCCAAAGCGTAGGACGATGAATTGTTGTACTTGAGGATGGCGCGGAAGTTGTCGAACACCAGGAACGCCGGACCGCGGTGGCCGGCCGGCAGCAGCACGGACGCGGACAGCTGCCGGTTTCCGGGAGGAATCGGCATGCCGGCATAGGCGGACACGCCCAACCCTATCCATTCGGAGACGGGCTTGCGGATCGTGCCGTCGGCCAGGGAATAGTCGAACCCTTCGTCAAGTTCTACCTCGAACCCCCACGGCTGGCCGCGTTGCCAGCCGGAGCTTTGCAGGTAGTGGGCGGTGGAGGCCAGGGCGTCGGTGGCGCTGCCCCAGATGTCGCGGCGGCCGTCACCGTCGAAATCCACGGCGTGGGTATTGTACGTCGTAGGGATGAACTGGGTCTGACCCATGGCACCAGCCCACGAGCCGAGCATTTTTTCCGGTGCGATGTCGCCCTGCTGCAGGATCTGTAGTGCTGCGATCAGTTGCGCGTGGGCGAAGCCCGGACGCCGCCCTTCATAGGCCAACGTCGCCAGGGAGTTGATCACCGACTTGTTGCCCTGGAACTGGCCAAAGTTGCTTTCCATGCCCCACACCGCAACCAATGCGGCGCGATCCACGCCATAGCGCTGTTCAATGCTCTGCAGGACCTGGGCATTCTGCTGCATAAGGCTCTTGCCTTTACTGACCCGCAGGGGCGACAGGGCGCCATCGAGGTATTCCCACACGGGGCGGGTGAATTCCGGCTGGCTGCGATCGGCCTTGATCACGCTCATGTCCGGGCTGACACCGATAAAGGCACGGTCGAACAGGTCGGCACGGATGCCGGCGGCCAGTGCTTCCTTGCGAAAGCCCGCCTGCCATTGCGCGAAGGTCTGTGTGGGAACGATATCCAGGCTCTCACCGTTGGGTACCACGGGCGGTACGATGGCCGGAGCGGTGACGGCCGGGACGGTCTGGAGCGGTTGGGCGTCGGCGGCGGTGGGTTTTTCTGCGCAGGCGACGAGCAGCGCGAAGCTTGTGATGGCTGCCAGTTGGCGCACGGGCCAACGGCGGGAAGGGCAAAAGGGCATGCAGGGGTCCAGAAATACAGATCAGGTGCTGACCTTATCATGGGCGGGGAAGAATTGGGCTGGTCCCGATGTTTCAAGCCGCCATAAAGCAAGAAGCCTCCCAGTTGTCAGACTGGAAGGCTTCGCGGCGGTAGCTGCCCTTGCCCTTTGCGGGGCGTTCCTGGCGGCTTCGGAACAGGGGTTGGGCAATGATGGATTTGGCCTTGTTGGGGCCGTGCCTGGATGGCTTTTTGCTCATGGTTGGAACTCTCGCAGATGGGTTTGCGGGGCGCAATCATGGGCCAGAGTCGGGGAGCTGTCCAGCCCGACAGTGTGCTTCAAATGTGAGCAAATCGGACAAAGTTGTGGCGGGCTTTCGATAGGGAGTTAGTCAGCCGGCAACGTCAGTCGCTGACCGGCCATCAACAGCGACAGGCGACTGAGACTCATCCATGGCGACCCGGCGGCCTGGCCCTTGATCTGTGCATCGATGCGCTGGGCTTCGAGCAGCAGTTGTGCCCAGCGCTGCGCCGAGTAGCGTTGCAGGGCCTTGCTCATCAGTGGTTTGCGTTTGTCCCACACCGGCGGACGGGCCTGGCTGAAGGCTTTGTCCAGCGGTACGCCCTGGCTGTATTGCAGAGACAGGTTGGCCAGTAGCCGCAGCTCCCGAGCCAGGGCCCAGAGGATCACCGGTGGCTCGACGCCTTCGCCCCGCAGGCCTTCAAGCATGCGCAGGGCGTGGGCGGCTTCGCCGTTGAGGATCGCATCGGTCAGGCCGAAGACGTCGAAGCGTGCGCTGTCGGCCACCGCGGCCTGTACCGTATCCACGGTGATCTGCCCGTCTTCGGCCATCAGCTTGAGTTTTTCGATTTCCTGGGCGGCAGCCAACAGGTTGCCTTCGACCCGGGCGGCGATCAGCTCCACCGCATCCTGGCTCGCTGACAGGCCAGCCTGTGACAGGCGTTGGCGGATCCAGCTCGGCAGTTGGCTGATGTCCACCGGCCAGATTTGCACGAACTGGGTCTGTGGGCCTTCGACCAGGGCCTTGCCCCATTTGGTCTTTTGGGCACTGCCGTCGAGTTTCGGCAGACTGATGAGCAGCACCGTGTCTTCGGCGGGACGTGAGCAGTATTCGATCAGCGCGGCAGCGCCCTTGTCACCGGGTTTGCCGGAAGGCAGGCGCAATTCCAGCAGGCGTTTTTCGGCGAACAGCGACATGCTCGCCCCGGCCTGCAGTAACGTACCCCAATCGAAATTGGCGTCGGCGGCGAACACCTGGCGTTCGTCAAAGCCTTGCTGGCGTGCGGCAGAGCGGATGGCGTCGGCGGCTTCCTGGCACAGCAACGGATCATCGCCGCTGATGATATAGACCGGCGCGAGGGCGCCTTGCAGGTGCTTACCGAGTTGGGCGGGGGCCAGCTTCATAGAACAGGGTTCACAAGAGAAAGCGAGCGGGGCGCCGGAGCGCCCCGCATGGCTTATTCGGCCGGGATTTGCATCGGTGACTGTTGCGGTGTTTCCGCCTCCGCCTTGCGTGCCGCTTCCAGTGCCTCGGCCTCTGCCTTGGCCTGGGCATCAGCGGTCTGTTGCAACTGCTCCAATTGCGTCGGGGTCAGTTGTTGCAGGCGCAGCATCATGCGTTGCACCAGGTCACGACGCATTTCGTCACGTACTTCACTCGACTCCTGGACGGAACCGGTGATGTTGTTACCGTCGTGCAGGTAGACCTTCTGGACCTGGAGCTTGTCATTCAGCAGCAACAGGTTGTTCTGGCCGCGAATCTCATAGCTCAGGACATTGGTCAGCTCATACTCGGCCGAACGGCCGGCGCCGGAATAACTCAGGCTGCGCTGGTTTTCCTGTTCCCGCGCCAACACCAACTTGTACGGCGCCCCGCTGTAGATTTTCACCCCGCTGTTTTCCAGGGTCTGACGCAGCAGCTTCACGGTATCGCCATAAGCGTCCCGTGCACTGAGATCCAGCTCGGTAATGGCCAGTTCGGTAGTGCCGGTGCCCCGCAGCTGGAAGCCGCAGGCGCTCAGCAGGACCGTCAGGCCGATGACCAGCAGATTACGTTTCATCATCTTGTTGCTCCCCTTGAAGCCCTAGGGGCCGGCGATGCGGCCCTGCAGGTCATATTCGGCGCCTGGCCCTGGCCCGGCGCCCGATCCAATTAGCTTGCGACGATGTTGACCAGTTTGCCGGGCACGACGATCACCTTGCGGATCGTCAGCCCGTCGACGAAGCGCAACACGTTTTCATTGACCCGTGCGGCGGCTTCGATTTCTTCGCGAGTGGCGGTGGCCGGCATTTCGATCTGTCCGCGCAGCTTACCGTTGACCTGGATGACCAGGGTCAGGCTGTCCTGCACCAGTGCGCTCTCGTCCACCACTGGCCAGCCGGCATCGATCACGGGGGCGGTGTGGCCCAGGTGACGCCACAGTTCGTGGCTGATGTGCGGCGTGATCGGTGCCAGCAGCAGCGTCACAGCTTCGAGGCCTTCATGGACCAGTGCACGATCCTGTTCGGTGTCCTGGGCGGCTTTTTCCAGGACGTTCATCAGGGTCATCACCTGGGCGATGGCGGTGTTGAACTTGTGGTTCTGGCCGACGTCATGGCTGGCCTGCTTGATGGCCAGGTGAATCGAGCGGCGGATGGCCTTCTGTTCGTCATTCAGGCTGGCGATGTCCAGCTTGCCCGGCAGGCCCTGGCTGACGTGAGCCTGAGCCAGGCGCCAGACGCGCTTGAGGAAGCGGTGCGAGCCTTCGACGCCCGAGTCGGACCATTCGGCGCTCATGTCCGGTGGCGAAGCGAACATCATGAACAGGCGGCAGGTGTCGGCGCCGAACTGATCGATCATCGACTGGGGGTCGACGCCGTTGTTCTTCGACTTGGCCATCTTCTCGGTGCCGCCGATTTCCACCGGCAGGCCGTCGGCGATGAGCTTGGCGCTGATGACCTTGGCCTTGCTGTCGCGTTCCAGTACCACGTCCGCCGGGTTGTACCAGGTGTAGGCGCCGTTGGCCTCGCGGCGATAGTAGGTCTCGGCAACCACCATGCCCTGGGTCAGCAGGTTCTTGAACGGCTCGTTGGAGGTGACCAGGCCTTCGTCGCGCATCAGCTTGTGAAAGAAGCGTGCGTAGAGCAGGTGCAGGATCGCGTGTTCGATGCCGCCGATGTACTGGTCCACCGGCAACCAGTGGTTGGCGGCGACCGGGTCCACCAGGCCACCTTCGTAGCGCGGCGAGGCGTAGCGGGCGTAGTACCAGGAGGACTCGACGAACGTGTCCATGGTGTCGGTTTCACGCTTGGCCGGTGCGCCGCATTTCGGGCAGTTGCATTCATAGAATTCAGGCATGCGCGCCAGGGGCGAGCCGGCACCGTCGGGTACGACGTCTTCCGGCAGGACCACGGGCAGCTGGTCTTCCGGCACCGGTACGTCGCCGCAGGTGTCGCAGTGTACGATCGGAATCGGGCAGCCCCAGTAACGCTGGCGGCTGATGCCCCAGTCGCGCAGGCGGAACTGGGTGCGGGAGGCGCCCAGGTTCTTCTTGATCAGCGCCACTTCGATGGCGTCGAACGCACCGGCGAAGTCCAGGCCGTCGAACTCGCCGGAGTTGATCAACTCGCCGTGTTCGCCATAGGCGTCCTGCCAGGGTGCCGGGGTCTGGTCACCGGCGCTGGTGCGGACCACAGGCTTGACCGGCAGGTTGTACTTGTGGGCGAATTCGAAGTCGCGCTCGTCGTGGGCCGGGACGGCCATCACAGCGCCGTCGCCATAGTGCATCAGCACATAGTTGGCCACCCATACCGGGAGTTTTTCACCGGTCAGCGGGTGCTCAACGAACAGTGAGGTCGGTACGCCTTTCTTTTCCTGGGTGGCGACGTCGGCTTCGGCGACGCTGCCGCCCTTGCATTCGGCGATGAACGCCTGCAACGCGGGGTCGTTCTGTGCCGCCAGGGTCGCCAGCGGGTGCTCGGCGGCGACGGCGACGTAGGTGGCGCCCATCAGCGTATCCGGGCGGGTGGTGAAAACTTTCAGGGTACCGGCTTCGCCAATGGAGGCGATATCATACGGGAACTGCACTTCCATGCCCCGGGATTTGCCGATCCAGTTGCGTTGCATGGTCTTGACCTGCTCGGGCCAGCCGGTCAGCTCGTCGAGGCTCTCCAGGAGTTCGTCCGCGTAGGCGGTGATCTTGAAGTAGTACATCGGGATTTCGCGTTTTTCGATCAGCGCGCCGGAACGCCAGCCGCGTCCGTCGATCACCTGCTCGTTGGCCAGTACGGTCTGGTCCACCGGGTCCCAGTTCACGGTGCCGTTCTTGCGGTAGATCACGCCTTTTTCGAACAGACGGGTGAACAGCCATTGTTCCCAGCGGTAGTAGTCGGGCTTGCAGGTGGTCACTTCGCGGGACCAGTCCACCGCCAGGCCCAGGCTGCGCAGCTGGGACTTCATGTAGGCGATGTTCTCGTAGGTCCACTTGGCGGGCGCCACGTTGTTCTTCATCGCGGCGTTTTCCGCCGGCATGCCGAAGGCGTCCCAGCCCATGGGTTGCAGGACGTTCTTGCCCTGCATCCGCTGGTAACGGGAAATCACGTCGCCGATGGTGTAGTTGCGCACGTGCCCCATGTGCAGCTTGCCGCTGGGGTAAGGGAACATCGACAGGCAGTAGTAGGTTTCCTTGCCTGGCTGTTCACTGACTTCAAAGGACTTTTGCTCGTCCCAGAAAGACTGGGCGGCGGCTTCGATTTCACGGGGCTGGTAGTGTTCGTGCATGGCTACTTTTGTACTGAATGGGGTGGCCCAATCCTCTTCATTGCCATGCTGGACGCGAACGACGCCGGATGCGGCGCTTTCTATGCCCAGCCAAGCTGGAAGTGGAGTTACAGGAAGCGCCGTAGCATACATGAGCGCACTCCGCGGAGGGAAACCCTGATTGCGTGTCGGACCGTGCCGACAGCCGGCGCCTGCGAGTGTTCAGGGCCGTTGGTCGCGGCGTCCTGCCGGTTTGCACAGCGAAGCTAAGCTTCTCAATGGGGAGTGAGTCTTATCTTCAATGAGGTGAGGGATGGTTGAATCACAACGAGAAGTCGCTACACCGGAGTTGTATGAAAAACTGATCGATCGTCTCGGGGTGGCCCTGGACGCCGCAAGAACTGCCGGTCGCTTGCGCAATGAGCGTCCGGTAGAGCTGGAACTGCGGGGCTTGAGCCCTGCGGAGTTCGAACTGGTCAAGGCTTACCTTGAGCAGGTCGGGCATCAGGCCCGCACAAGCGGGGCCCAGGTCATCCAGCGTCTCGATGCGCCCCGTTCGGCCAAGGTTGTCTGGCTCAAGGATCGTACGCCTGACAAGGATGCTGTAAAAGTCCGGTCGTTGCAGTTCAAGTAAGGCCGGGTTCACGCGTTTTGCTTTTTTTGATTCAAGGTCCTTCGAATCTGTTGTCGCTCTGCGTCAACCCACCTAGGCTTCGGGCATCTATGGAGATGCCCGATGCCGTTTCGCTATTTCATCAAACAACTTTTATTACCTCCCGGCCTTCTTTTACTACTGCTGGTGCTTGCCTGGTGGTGGCGAAACACTCGGCCGCGCCTGGCTCGCCTGTGTTTTTTCGTCGGCCTGGGCGGTTTCTGGCTGATGAGCCTGCCCGTGGTCGTACAGTGGAGCGCCAAGGCGCTGGAGCGCGAGCCACCGTTGCCTCGCAGCGACTGGGCAACCCTGGCCCAGCGCGCCGATGCCATCGTGATATTGGGTGCTGGCCGCGAACGTGGTGACCTGGCCTGGGGAGCCGACCAACCCACCGGTGTCGGCCTGGAGCGCCAGCGTTATGCCGCGCGGCTGGCCAAGGCGTCGGGGTTGCCGGTGCTGGTGACGGGCGGCTTGCACTATGGCAGCCCGCCCAGTGAAGCCGAATTGATGGCCGATTCGATGCAGGGAGATTTCGGCGTCACGGTGCGCTGGCAGGAAAAACGCAGCCGCACGACTTGGGAAAATGCCCGGATGAGCGCAGAGGTCCTGTTACCGGAGGGCATCCAGCGTGTCGTGGTGGTGACCCAGGCATGGCATATGCCACGGGCGGTCTGGAGTTTCGAGCGGGCCGGGTTTGACGTACTGCCGGCGCCGGTTGGCTTTCTGGGGCAGGAAAATGCCCGGCCGCTGGGCGGCTGGATGCCGGAGTTCAAGGCGATCTGGCAGTCCGGGCAGTTGATGAACGAGGCGGCGGGGCTGGTGGGGTATTGGTTGTTCTATCGCTGAACGGCTTCGTGATGAGTTGTTTATCTGTGGCGAGGGGATTTATCCCCTCACCACAGGGGGGAAAGGCCTTAGACCGTCTTGGCCATCCGGCCCGCCATCAGCGCCCAGCCCACCAGCAACACGCACAGGATGATCAATGGCCACGAGCGCCATTGCAGGTACGGTGTCAATCCATGCATCGGCACCACGTCGCCATAGAGGATGCCTCGCTCGAATTGAGGGATCTTTGCGGTGATTTGCCCAAAGGGGTCGATCAGGCCGGTCACGCCATTGTTGGTGGCGCGAATCATCCAGCGGCCAGCTTCCAGGGCCCGCATCTGCGCCATTTGCAGGTGTTGCAACGGGCCGATCGAGGTGCCGAACCAGGTGTCGTTGCTGATGGTCAGTAGCAGGTCGCTGCGTGCCGAGAGGTTGGCGGCAAATTCCGGATAGACCACTTCGTAGCAGATGAACGGCGCGATCTGGTAACCCTTGGCCTGTAATAGCGGCTGGTCGGCAGGGCCTCGAGCGAAGTCCGACATCGGCAGATCGAAGAACGCGATCAGGCCACGCAGGATGTCTTGCAAGGGCACGTATTCGCCGAAGGGCACCAACTTTTGCTTCAAGTAGGTGCCATCGCCTTCGCCGGTCACAGTGATGCCATTGAAGTAACGCTTCTCATGGCGCACCAGTTGGCGAATCGGCACGCCGGTAATCAACGCCGACTGCCGCTCGGCGGCGAAGCTGCCCATCATGTCCAGGTAGCCCTGGGCGGACTCCTTGAGCACCGGGACTGCCGTTTCCGGCCAGATCAACAGGTCGGCGCGCTTGGAGGTAAAACTCATGTCCCGGTATAGGGCCAACTGCGCGTTGAGTTGTTCCGGATCCCATTTCATGTTTTGTTCGATGTTGCCCTGGATCGCCGCGACGCTCAGCGGTGCGCCCGAAGGGCTGGTCCAGGCATGCCCTTTAAGCGCCATGCCGACAATCCAGGGGCCGACCAGCAGCATCAGGCCGGCGGCGATGAAGCCTTTGCGCCTGGCGCGGATCAGCCGGGGTGCGTTGTACAGCAGTGCAGCGGTCAGGGCCAGGGTGAAGGAAATCAGCCACATCCCGCCCAGCGGCGCGAGACCGGCCAAAGGGCCGTCGAGTTGGCTGTAGCCGGAGTAGAGCCATGGGAAGCCGGTGAGGAACCAGCCGCGGAAGGCTTCCTGGCCCAACCACAGCGCAGCGAACGCCAGGGCGTCGGCTAACGGCGCTTCGTTGCGTCGCAACCAGCGCGCCCACAGCCAGGCGGGCAGGGCAAAGAACCAGGCGATGGCGGCAATGAACAGCAGCATCAGCAACCCGGCCAGCAGCACCGAGGCGCCGCCGAAGTTATGGATGCTGACGTAGATCCAACTGGTGCCGGCGCCAAACAGGCCAAAGCCGAAGTACCAGCCACGGCCGAGGGCCTGGCGCGGCGAAAGCTCGCGCAACCCCGCGTAGAACAACCCTACCGCCAGCAACGCCAGCGGCCAGATGTCGAAGGGGGCCAGGGCCAGGGTGGTGATGGCGCCGGCCGCCACGGCCAGCAGGTTACCGGGCCAGCCGGGGCGGGTTATCCAGCGCATTTTCGTCCTTAGCGGGTCTCGCAGGGTTTATCGGGCAATGGGGGACAGGCGCAGCAGATGAATCCGACGACTGTCGGCGTTCAGGATGCGGAAACGCCAGGAACCGATTTCCGTGGTTTCGTTGCGCTTGGGCAGGTGTCCGAATGCGCTCATCACCAGGCCGCCGACAGTATCGAATTCGTCGTCGGAAAACTCGCTGTCGAAGAACTCGTTGAAATTCTCGATAGGCGTCAGCGCCTTGATCAGGAAGTCGCCACTGGGCAGAGGTTTGATGTAACTGTCCTCCTCGACGTCATGCTCATCCTCGATGTCGCCGACGATCTGTTCGAGCACGTCCTCGATGGTGACCAGTCCTGCCACGCCGCCATACTCGTCGATGACGATGGCCATGTGGTTGTGATTGGCGCGGAATTCGCGCAGCAGCACATTGAGGCGCTTGGATTCGGGCACGAACGTGGCCGGACGCAACAGATCCTTGATATTGAAGCTGTCGCCATTTTCCTGAAGGATCAACGGCAGCAGATCCTTGGCCAACAAAACGCCCATGACGTCGTCATGGCTCTCGCCGACCACCGGGTAACGGGAGTGGGCGGAATCAACCACGGCTGGCAGGAATTCGCGGGGCGTCTGGGTCGCCTTGATGCTGATCATCTGCGAGCGTGGGACCATGATGTCCCGGACCTGCAGGTCAGCGACCTGGATGGCGCCTTCGACGATGGCCAGCGCTTCGCTGTCCAACAATTTGTTCTGGTGTGCGTCGCGCAGCAGCTCCAGCAGCTCCTGGCGATTCTTCGGCTCATGGGCAAAAGCCTGGGTGAGCTTGCCCAGCCATGACTTCTGCCCGTTGCTCGATCGATCTTCGCTCATAGCGATTACTCTGAATCCTTTATCGTTACAGGTTGATGTATCAGTGTTCGTCGCCGGCGTAAGGGTCGGGATGCCCCAACTCTGCAAGCAACGTCCGTTCCAGTGCTTCCATTTCTTCGGCTTCGTCATCTTCGATATGGTCGTAGCCCAGAAGATGCAAGCAGCCGTGAATCACCAGATGGGCCCAGTGGGCCTCGAGTGCCTTGCCCTGTTCGGCAGCTTCACGCTCCACTACCGGGACGCAGATCACCAGGTCCCCCAGCAGCGGGATGTCGAGCAGTCCATCGGGGACGTCGGCGGGGAACGACAACACGTTGGTGGCGTAGTCCTTCTGTCGCCAGGTGTGGTTCAGCTCACGCCCCTCGGGCTCGTCCACCAGGCGGATCGTCAGCTCCGAGTCGGCGCTGCGCTGGCGCAGGGCCAGCTCGCACCATTGTCGGAAACGTGTTTCGCTGGGAGCTTCATGTTCGCTGGCCAGTTGCAGGTCGAGTTCAAGCATCGTGGCGGCTGCCTTTGCTTTCATGCGAGTCCTCGGCGCGTTGCTCGAAGCGCTCGTAGGCCTCGACGATGCGTTGCACCAGCGGATGCCGCACGACGTCCTTGGGCAGGAAATGCGTGAAGCTGATGCCCGGGACCTCCTTGAGCACCTGGATCACATGGTTCAGCCCGGATTTGGTGCCGCGGGGCAAGTCGACCTGGGTGATATCCCCGGTGATGACCGCAGTGGAGCCGAAGCCGATCCGGGTCAGGAACATTTTCATCTGTTCGACGGTGGTGTTCTGGCTTTCGTCGAGGATGATGAAGCTGTTGTTCAGCGTACGACCACGCATGTAGGCCAGCGGCGCGACTTCGATGACCTGGCGTTCGATCAGCTTGGCGACATGTTCGAAGCCGAGCATTTCATACAGGGCGTCATAGAGCGGGCGCAGATACGGGTCGATCTTCTGGGTCAGGTCTCCGGGTAGGAAACCGAGCTTTTCCCCGGCTTCGACCGCCGGACGCACCAGCAGGATGCGCCGCACCTGTTCACGCTCCAGGGCGTCCACGGCGCAAGCCACGGCCAGGTAGGTCTTGCCGGTGCCGGCCGGGCCGATGCCGAAGTTGATGTCGTTGCCCAGGATTTCCTTCACGTAGCGCTGCTGATTCAAGCCGCGAGGGCGAATCATGCCTTTTTTCGTGCGCAGGGCCACGGCGGGTTCCGACGGGGCGTGATTGTCGAGTTCCTCGACCGCCGACTCCTGCAGGAACAGGTGGACGGTGTCCGGCGACAATTCGCTCCCCTTGGTTTCCCGGTAGAGGCGGCGCAGCAGGTTTTCCGCGGAGGTGGTGTGCTTGGGTTCGCCGATCAGCTCGAACTGGTTTCCGCGATTGCGGATTTCGATGGCCAGGCGCTGTTCGATCAAGCGCAGATGCTCGTCGAACTGCCCGCACAGATTGGCGAAGCGGCGAGCCTCAAAGGGCTCGAGAATGAAACGATGAGGTTCGATGGGTGCGTTCAAGGTCGTTTTTAGCCGCCCGGGGCAATTGAGATGAAATCAAGGATAACGCCAGTAGGCTGGGTGCGAAAGGTCTTAAACGATCACAGGGCCCGACACGATCCCTGTGGGAGCGAGCCTGCTCGCGATGGCTGAGTGTCAGTCGACATTTGCATCAACTGATCCACCGCTATCGCGAGCAAGCCCGCTCGCACAGGGAATGGTGTGGCTACTGGACCAGGGAACCCCGCAGGGAGTGCGGTTGCGCGGAATCGATGTGCACATCGGCGAACTGGCCGATCAG
The DNA here is from genome assembly GCF_021271205.1 of Pseudomonas uvaldensis. Taxonomy (GTDB): domain Bacteria; phylum Pseudomonadota; class Gammaproteobacteria; order Pseudomonadales; family Pseudomonadaceae; genus Aquipseudomonas; species Aquipseudomonas uvaldensis. The sequence goes on along the minus strand of NZ_JAIWKS010000013.1, from coordinate 59,723 downwards.
GGCCGGGGTGTCGCAGCGGAAGTTGACGATGCGGTTATTTTCAGTCCTTCCCTGCAATTCGCCCGGGTCTTTCTTGGAGTAATCGGTTACCAGGATCCGCTGGATGGTACCGACCATTTGTCGGCTGATTTCGAAACCCTGCTGGTTCAAGCGGTGCTGCAGAGCGTTAAGCCGTTCCTTTTTCAGTTCTTCGGGGGTGTCATCCGCCAGGTCCGCCGCCGGAGTGCCCGGTCGTTGGCTGTAGACAAAGGAATAGGAAAAGTCGAAGCCCACGTCTTCGATCAGCTTCATGGTCTGCTGGAAGTCTTTCTCTGTTTCACCCGGGAAGCCGACGATGAAATCCGAGCTGATGCAGATGCCTGGCACCGCCGCCCGCAGTTTGCGCAGCTTGGATTTGTACTCCAGCGCCGTGTGGTTGCGCTTCATGGCTGCGAGGATCCGGTCCGAGCCCGATTGCACCGGCAAGTGCAGGTGTTTGACCAGTTCCGGCACCTCAGCATGGGCACGGATCAGGCTGTCGGAGAATTCCAGAGGATGGGAGGTGGTGTAGCGGATGCGGTCGATGCCATCTACCGCAGCCACCACGCGGATCAGCTCGGCGAGGTCCGCCAGGCGTCCATCATGGGTCAGGCCGCGATAGCCATTGACGTTCTGCCCCAGCAGCGTCACTTCGCGCACGCCGTTTTCCGCCAGGTGAATGATTTCGGCGATCACGTCGTCGAACGGCCGGCTGACTTCCTCGCCCCGGGTATAGGGCACCACGCAGAACGTGCAGTACTTGCTGCAACCTTCCATCACCGACACGTAGGCACTCGGGCCGTCGATACGGGGTTCGGGCAGGTGGTCGAATTTCTCGATTTCCGGGAACGTAACGTCCACTTGCGGCAATTTGGTGACGCGTGCCGCGTCGATCATCTCCGGCAGGCGATGCAGGGTCTGCGGGCCGAAAACCACGTCCACATAGGGCGCACGGTCACGAATGGCTGCACCTTCCTGGCTGGCGACGCAGCCACCCACGGCGATGACCATTTCCGGGTTGGCCTGCTTCAGTTCGCGCCAGCGGCCGAGCTGGGAATAAACCCGGTCCTGGGCACGTTCGCGGATCGAGCAGGTGTTGAGCAGGATCACGTCCGCATCTTCGGCGCGGGCGGTGACTTCCAGGGCCTGGTGTTCACCCAGCAGATCGACCATGCGCGAGCTGTCGTACTCGTTCATCTGGCAACCGTGGGTTTCGATGTAAAGCTTCTTGGCCATGGACCTGAGTCTCACGTGATTCAAAGAACCGCGCATTATAGGGAACAAGTCCCCAGGTTCCTACCGCAGCGCGAGCAGTGGCATGCTATAGTTTGCGCCCTCATTTTTACCCGCCGATGTGTTTCGCCCGCCATGACCAAACGTGAAGCTCCAATCTACAAGGTGATTTTCCTCAACCAGGGCCAGGTGTTCGAGATGTACGCCAAGCAGATCTACCAGAGCGATCTGTGGGGCTTCCTGGAAGTCGAGGAGTTCGTCTTTGGTGAGCGCACGCAGGTTGTGGTCGACCCGAGCGAAGAAAAGCTCAAGGCGCAATTCGAAGGCGTGGTGCGCAGTTTCGTGCCGATGCATTCGATCGTGCGTATCGACGAGGTCGAGCGCCTGGGCACGCCGAAAATCAGCGAGGCCCGTGGCGGGGTCGGCAATGTCATGCCGTTTCCGATGCCGATGCCTGAGAAGTAAGACTTAAAACCGAGTTGCCTTCATTCGCGCGCAAGCCCGCTCCCACATTAATTGTGAGCACCCGAGATCCTGTGTGGGAGCGGGTTTGCTCGCGAAAGGGCCTGTAGAGCCAGAGCAATGATCAAGGCAATGGCGAGAACGGTGTACGCCCATCGGCGTTCTGCAGTTCCATCAGGTATTTGCGGAAGATCTGCCCCAGCACCTGGGTCGCCACTTCCAGCTCGTCCCGGGGCATCTGCTCGGCGACTTCGTCGGCGGTGTCCAGGGCTTCTTCAGCGCCGTTGACGGCTGCCATCTTCAGTACGATGTAGGCCTGGACATTATTGGCGGGTACGCCTTCACCATGGAAGAACATGCCGCCCAACTTGAACTGTGCCTGGGCATGGCCTTGCAGCGAGGCTTTTTCGAAATAGTCGAGGGCTTGTTTGAGGTCGCGGGGCGCCGCCTTGCCTTCGTAGTAGAACTCGCCCAACTCGTATTGCGCTTGCGCATCGCCTGCGTCCGCGGCTTTTCGACAGGCGTCGAGCGCCGGTGCGAGATCTTGTGGCTGGGTGTTGAGCGTGCAACGGCCCATTGCCGGGATCAACAACGAGTTGCCGCCTGCCTGTGCGTTCGCGAGCAGGGGCTGAAGGAGCAACAGGCAGCCCAGGGCAAGGGTGCGGCCGGTGCGGTTCATGGGAATCGACTTACCTCTGAGGGGCGCGCGGACCCTCCGGGGGGATCCAATAAGCGCGCATTATGAAATAAGCAGGGCCATCCTTACAAAGTCTTTACTCGTTTTTCTGCTGCCGAGGCATGCCAATGGCTGCTACAGGGGTAAAGACGTAGGAAAAAGGGCTGGGGGGTGTCGTCAATAGCTGACGCTGGTGTAAGCCAGCGTCAGTTATCCACAGGCTTACTTCAGTGCGGCAAAGGCGCGTTCGGCGGCATCAAGGGTGATTTTCAGCTCGGCCTCGCCATGGGCGATGGAGGTGAAGCCGGCCTCGAATGCGCTCGGCGCCAGGTAGACGCCACCCTCCAGCATCAGATGGAAGAAGCGCTTGAAGCGGTCTGCATCGCTGGCCATTACGTCTTCGAACGTCACGATGTCGTCGGCACCACTGAAATACAGCCCGAACATACCGCCGGCCTGGGTGGTCACGAACGGAATACCGGCCGCGTCGGCACGGATCTGCAAACCGTCGAGCAGGCGGGTGGTGTAGTCGGTCAGTTCGGCGTGGAAGCCGGGGCGACTGATCAGGCGCAAGGTGGTCAGGCCGGCGGCCATGGCCAGTGGGTTGCCCGACAAAGTGCCGGCCTGGTAGACCGGACCCAGCGGCGCGATGCATTCCATGATGGCACGCTTGCCTCCGAAGCAGCCCACCGGCATGCCGCCACCGATGATTTTGCCGAAGGTGCTCAGGTCCGGTGTCACGCCGTAGTGCGCCTGGGCGCCGCCGAGGGCTACGCGGAAACCGGTCATCACTTCGTCGAAGATCAGCACTACGCCATGCTGGTCGCACAGGCTGCGCAGGCCTTCCAGAAAGCCCGGTGCCGGTGGCACGCAGTTCATGTTGCCTGCCACTGGCTCAACGATGATGCAGGCCACTTCCTGGCCGACTTCGCCGAGCATCTTCTCGACTTCTTCCAGGTCGTTGAAGGGCAGGGTCAGGGTGTGCCTGGCAAACGCCGCTGGCACACCGGCGGAACTGGGCACGCCTTGGGTCAGCGCGCCGGAGCCGGCCTTGACCAGCAGGCTGTCGGAGTGGCCGTGGTAGCAACCTTCGAACTTGATGATGCTGTCGCGACCGGTGTAGCCGCGCGCCAGACGGATGGCGCTCATGGTGGCTTCAGTGCCGGAGCTGACCATGCGCACCATTTCCATCGACGGCACGATGGAGCAGACCAGGTCGGCCATCTCCGTTTCCATGGCGGTCGGGGCGCCGTAGGACAGGCCGTGTTCCAGCTGCCGGCGTACGGCGTCCAGCACGTCCGGATGGCTGTGGCCCAGGATCATCGGCCCCCAGGAACCGACGTAGTCCACGTAGCGCTTGTCGTCTTCGTCCGTTACGTACGCACCTTCGGCGTGTTTGAAGAACAGCGGGGTGCCGCCGACGCTCTTGAACGCACGGACGGGGGAGTTCACGCCGCCGGGGATGTGTTTCTGGGCGTTGGCAAACAGAGTTTCGGAACGGGACATGGTCGGTCTCTCGAAAGCGGAAATTAGTGGATCTGCAACAGATCGTTGAATGCGCGGGCGCGGCGCGTCACCTCGGTGGTGCTGTCGGCGCCGAACAAGCCATGGACCACTGCCAGCAGGTCGACACCATGGGCCACCAGCGGGGCGGCGTTATCCAGTGTGATACCGCCAATGGCGCAGACGGGTATATGCAATTTGATACGGGCCTGCTCCAGCAGTTCAAGGTTTGCGCTGGGGGCGCCGGGCTTGGTGTTGGAGTTGAAGAATCGCCCGAAGGCGACATAGCTGGCGCCTTCGCTCGCGGCCTGTTCGGCCAGCTCCAGGCTGGAATGACAGGTGGAACCGATGATTGCCTTGTGCCCGAGCAGTGCCCGCACCGGTGCCAGCGGACCATCGGTCTGTCCCAAATGCACGCCGACGCCCAGGCGCGCAGCCAACTCGGCGTCGTCGTTGATGATCAGTTGGGTCTTGTAGCGTTCGCACAGATTGCGCAGCGCTTCGGCTTCACGCAGGCGCCGGGCGTCATCGCTGCTCTTGTCACGGTATTGCAGCAGGGTGACACCACCTTCCAGCGCCGCTTCGACATAGGCCAGGAATTTGCCGGCCAGCAGTTGGCTATCCGTGATGGCGTAAAGGCCACGTAGTTTCATGCAGCAGCCCTCCGATATTAAGAGCAGAAATCCAGCGGCAGGCGGCGCGGCACGAACTGGCCTTTGCCCAGTTGTTCGGCGTCGCGCAGGGTGCGCCAGGTGTAATCCAGGGCTGTCCGCACGGCGCTGGCGAGCTGTTCGCCCTGTGCCAGCCGACCGGCCAGGGCACTGGCCAGGGTACAGCCGGAACCGTGGTAACTGCCGGGTAGACGCTGGCAGGTAAACGTTTCGCGATGACCGTCACGGCTGTACAGGCGGTTGTGGACTTCATGTTCGTCGCCATGGCCACCGGTGATCAACAGGTGCTTGACGAAGGGCAACAGTTTTTCGGCGCATTCATCGGCGCTGCCTTCGGGCAGTTCAGCGAGGATGCGGGCTTCGGGCAGGTTGGGGGTCGCAATGATCGAAAGGGGCAGCAAACGTTCGCGCATGGCGTAGCCGACTTCATCCTTGCCCAGCCGTCCGCCACCGCCAGCGCGCAGTACCGGATCGCAGACCATGGGCAGGTGCGGGTGGGCCTGGAGCAGTTCGACCACCGTGTCGACCATTTCCAGTGAACCGAGCATGCCCAGCTTGACCGCCGCCACCGGCGAATCGTTGAGCACGGCATTGGCTTGCGCCAGGACCCACTCCCGATCGAGGACGCGGAAATCGCTCACGTTCACTGTGTCTTGCACGGTCAACGCGGTAACGGCCGGGGCGGCATGGCAACCCTGGGCGAGCAGGGCTTCGATATCTGCCTGCAAGCCGGCGCCACCACTGGGATCGTGGCCGGAGAGACAGAGGACAACGGGGCGAGAGCTGTAGGTATTCATGGTGCGCGAGCTTACCACCAAACCTGCCGCTGGAGCGTAAGCGAAGTCAATTGTGGAGTGAGCTTCGCTCCCACAGAAAGATCGCTTGGTGCAGCCAGTTTTTTATCTGACCAAGGCAACAGCTCTATCTCAATGCTTGGCGCTGAAACGCCCGTTCTAGAGCGCTCCGCAAGAAAAAATTTCCGTGGTGCAAGTTGGCCATCAACGGCTATGCTAAATATGGATCCAACTCATAACAGGTAATGCCGGTTTTACGTCTACTCAGGGAATGGGGGGCTTCCTGACTCAACCGGACAGGCCACGCTGGGGCTTAAATGCGCTATTTGCTGATGTTTCTATTGTGCTTGTCCCCTTTGGCAAGCGCCCTCGAATTCGATGAATTCACCCAAAGCCTGCCCCTGGGCCAAGCCTTGCAAGTGTTCGAAGATGTGGACGGCACGGCCACCATTGACGATGTCGTGACCCAGGCCGTCGCCCGCCAATTCAAGCCCCATGGCAAGGACACGCTGAACGCCGGTTATTCACGTTCGGCGTTCTGGCTAAAAATCGACTTGCACTACCGCCCCGGCAATCCGGATGCCCAGCGTACCTGGCTGCTGGAACTGGCGTATCCGCCGCTGGACCACCTCGACCTGTATCTGCCGGACGCCACGGGCGCGTATCGTCTGGCTCGCCGGACGGGCGATGCGTTGCCGTTCGCCGCCCGTGAAATTCGCCAGAACAATTACCTGTTCAGCCTGGACTTCAAGCCCGATCAACGCCAGACCGTCTATTTGCGCTTGCAAAGCCAGGGCTCGATCCAGGCACCGCTGACGCTGTGGTCCAGCACCGCCTATCTCGAACAGCAGCCGTTGCGTTTGTACGTGCTGGGAATCATTTATGGCGTGCTGCTGGGCATGCTGGTTTACAACCTGTTCATCTATCTAAGCGTGCGCGATACCAGTTATCTCTATTACATCGTTTATATCGCCTCGTTCGGCTTGTATCAGCTGTCGGTCAACGGGGCCGCGGTGGAATATTTCTGGCCGGACAGCCCATGGTGGGCCAATGCCGCGACGCCGTTTTTCATCGGTTGCGCGGGCCTGTTCGGCAGCCAGTTTGCCCGCAGCTTCCTGCAAACCGCACAACACAGTCGCTGGCTGGACCGATTACTCCTGGTATTGATTGCCTACAGTGCAGTGGTGGTGGGCCTGTCGTTGATGACCAGCTACGCCCTGGCGCTGCGCCTGGCGACGGCGCTGGCGCTGATGTTTACCGTGGTGGTTTTCGCTGCCGGGTTGTTTGCCTGGTGGCGAGGGTTGCGGGTCGCGCGTTATTTCATCATTGCCTGGTCGGCGTTTTTGCTGGGAGGCGCGGTCAACACGCTGATGGTGCTTGGTTATCTGCCGAACGTCTTCCTGACCATGTACGCCAGCCAGATTGGCTCGGCCATCGAGGTGGCCCTGCTGTCCCTGGCTCTGGCGGACCGCATCAATGCCATGCGTGAACAACAGGCCCAGACCCTTTTCGACGCCGGGCAGAAGCTGGAGGTGCTCAACCAGCAACTGGCCCAGGGCAACAAACTCAAGGACGAATTCCTTGCCACCCTGACCCATGAACTGCGCACGCCCATGAACGGTGTGATCGGCTCTCTGGAGCTGATGGAAACCGTCGAAATGAATGCAGAACTGATCCAGTATCAACAGACCGCCGCCGGTTCGGCGCGGGACATGATGCGCATGGTCAACGGCATGCTCACGCTCACCGAGCTGCAGGCAGGCAAGCTCAAGGTGGCTGCGGCGCCGTTTAGCCTGCGAGGGATGATCGATGCCTTGCAGATGCAGTTCGGCGGTAACGCGGCGGTCAAGGGGCTGGATTTCAGGGTGGATGTGGCATCCGACCTGGCGGATCGCCTGTTGGGCGACAGCGGCAAGCTGGCGCAATGCCTGGAATGCCTGTTGGACAATGCCATCAAGTTCACGCGGGTGGGCGGCCTTGCGCTGCGGGTCAGCGGCAGGCCGATGGGGCTTGATCGGTGGGGGCTGTCCTTCGCGGTGATCGATACCGGCATTGGCTTCACCGATCTGGGAGAGGCGACCTTGTACCAGCGGTTTTTCCAGCTCGACGGATCGATGACCCGCGAGTTCGGTGGCCTCGGTGTGGGCCTGGCGATTTGTCGGCAATTGGTGGAGTTGCTCGGTGGCCGCTTGACCCATACCTCTGAGCCCGGCCGCGGCAGCCGTTTCCAGCTGGACGTCGAGTTCGAGACGGCATCGCCCGTGCCCGCGCCGTTTTCGTTCGACACGCGGGAAGAGACGCGTCGACCCCAGGACTGTACGGTGCTGCTGGCCGATGACAACAGCGTCGATCAGTTGGTCATGCGCGGCATGTTGCTCAAGCTTGGCTATCGAGTGCGTACGGCTGACAACGGTCACGCGGCGCTGGAACTGTTGCAGCAGGACAGCTTTGACGCGGTGCTGCTCGACTGTCAGTCGCCTCCGTTGGACGGCGTGGCGATCTGTTGCCGGATTCGCACCCTGGCCGGATGTGAAGATGTGCCGGTGTTGGTGGTCAGTTCGAACCTTGAACCGACTTACTGTCCCTCCGGCGCCTTGATCGATTACCTGAGCAAACCCGTGAAATTCGAAGTGTTGCAGACGATTCTGCAGCGGCGGGTACTGTGTCCGAAACAGGGTGAAAGCGCCGATATTTAGGCGCATATGACACTTTGTTCGGCCTGGAGGCGGTGCTTAACTGAATCCCTGCTGGCCGACCGAGGAGCCCCGTCATGAATCTGCACCAGTTTGCCGAAACCCACGACGTCACCAATCAGCCACCGTCCCTGGATGGCGCCAACCTGTACCGCATCGACCTGCCACTGCAGCAATGGTCGCAACGCTTTGGCGCGGGCTGGGCACAGGAGCGGATCGATGCATATGGTGCATTGGCCGGTGGGCCACTGATGGAGGCGGGGTTCCTGGCCAACCAGAACAAGCCGGTGTTTTCCAGTCATGACCGCTATGGGCATCGGATCGACCTGGTGGAATTTCATCCGGCCTACCACCAACTGATGCGCACCGCCGTCGAGCATGGCCTGCCGAGCCTGCCATGGGCCCATCCGCAACCCGGCGCTCATGTCGCCCGGGCCTCGATGACTTATCTGCACAGCCAGGCCGAAGCCGGCACCGGCTGCCCTCTGACCATGACCTTCGCCAGCGTGCCGGCGCTGCGCCTGCAACCGGACCTGGCCGAGCGCTGGCTGCCCAAGGTGCTCGCCACTGAGTATGACCCACGCAACGTCGGCGTGGCTCATAAGGCTGGGGTCACCCTTGGCATGGCGATGACCGAGAAGCAGGGTGGCACCGATGTGCGCGCCAATACCACCAAGGCCTATCCGGTGGGCGCCCGTGGTCCGGGTCAGGCTTATGAATTGGTGGGCCATAAGTGGTTCTGTTCGGCGCCGATGTGCGATGCCTTCCTGACCCTGGCGCAGACCGACAAGGGCCTGACCTGTTTCCTGCTGCCGCGCCATCGCCCGGATGACACCCGCAACCAGTTCTACATTCAACGGCTCAAGAACAAGCTGGGCAACTGTTCCAATGCGTCGAGCGAAGTCGAGTTCCGCGGCGCGCTGGCCTGGATGGTCGGTGAAGAAGGGCGGGGCGTGCCGACCATCATCGAGATGGTCGCCATGACCCGTTTTGATTGCATGGTGGGTTCCAGCGCCCTGATGCGTCAGGCCCTGACCCAGGCCAGCCACCACTGCGCGCATCGCAAGGTCGGTGGCAAGGTGTTGAGCGAACAGCCGCTGATGCAAAACGTACTGGCGGACCTTGCTCTGGAAAGCGAAGCCGCCCTGGCACTGAGCCTGCGCATGGGCCGGGCGCTGGATCACTTGAGTGACGAACACGAGGCCAGGTTCGCCCGGCTGGTGACGGCGGTGGGCAAATACTGGATCTGCAAGCGCGCCCCCGCCATGATCAACGAAGCCGCCGAGTGCATGGGCGGTGCCGGTTACGTCGAAGACAGCATCCTGCCGCGCCTGTACCGGGAAGCACCGGTCAATTCGACGTGGGAAGGCTCCGGCAACGTGCAATGCCTGGATGTATTGCGGGCCCTGTCCAAGGAGCCCGGCGTGCTTGAAGTGCTGTTCAGCGAACTGGGCGACGGCCACGGCGACAAGCGCCTGGCTGCCCATATCGAGGGACTGCGCACGGCATTCAAAGACACCGACGACATCCAGTACCGTGCCCGGCAATTGACTGAGGACATTGCCGTCGGCCTGCAAGCCAAGTTGTTGCTGGAAGCGGGGAACAGCGAGGTCAGCGACGCTTTTATTGCCAGCCGTCTCGGCTCGACCGGACGGGTCTATGGAGCCCTGCCTCGGGGGTTGAATGTCGAGACGATCGTGGCGCGCTCTACGCCGCAGGATTTCTGAATAGCCTGCAACTTGCACTGAACCTCCTGTGGGAGCGGGCTTGCCCGCGAAAGCGTCGGCACATCCTGCCCCTTCATAAGCTGACACACCGCCTTCGCGAGCAAGCCCGCTCCCACAGGGGATCCCCTGGGGCTTGGGATTAATAACAGCCATTACGCCACTGTTCCCGTAAGACGACGATGCAGGCAAGATGAAGGCCTGCAAGTCAGAACACAGGAAGCTGATCGTGACCGAAGCGTTTATTGTCGTTCAAACCGCCGAGCAAGCCGTAGATCGGCTCGCGGCCCTGCACGAGCGTGCGACCACCGCGCTGAACCAGGCGCTGATGCGTTATCTCAAGGACCGTATCGAACCGAGTGCCGAGCAACGGGCGTTGTTTCGTTACCCGGCCCTGCGCCTGACCTATCACTGCCATGGCGAAGTCCCGCAGACCACCCGCGCCTATGCCAAGGTCCAATTGCCGGGCACTTACTGCGTCACCGTCACCCATCCTGCCGCGTTCCGTAAATACCTGCTGGAACAACTGGTTCCGCTGATGCACGACTTCACGGTTACCGTGGAAGTCGGCGTCAGCGAGCAAAATATTCCGTATCCGTACGTAGTCGAGCAGGGTGACGAGCTGGCCGGCTCCGGCGTGACGGCGGCGGTGCTGGCGCGGGTTTTCCCCAGCACCGACCTGTCGGCCGCCACCGATGGCATCGCCGACGGCCTGTACGATTGGGAAAACACCGACCCACTGCCCCTGGCGCTGTTCGATGCCGCCCGCGTGGACTTTTCCCTGCGCCGGCTGGTGCATTACACCGGCAGCGACTGGCGTCATGTGCAGCCGTGGATCCTGCTGACCAACTATCACCGTTATGTCGACCAGTTCATCGTCCATGGCCTGGAGCAGTTGCGCAGCGATCCGCGTTTTGTGCGCATGGTCCTGCCGGGCAACGTCATCATCGACAAGCATATGGATCACAGCGAAGCCTCGGCCATCGCCGCCGGCGTGGTCTGGCACCGCTACCAGATGCCGGCCTATCACCTGCAGGCCAGCGACGGCCACGGCGTGACCCTGGTGAACATCGGCGTCGGTCCTTCCAACGCCAAGAACATCACCGACCACCTGGCGGTGCTGCGTCCTCATTGCTGGCTGATGATCGGCCACTGCGGCGGGTTGCGGCAGTCCCAGACCATCGGCGACTACGTGCTCGCCCACGCCTACATGCGCCGCGATGGCATTCTCGACCGCGTGGTGCCGCCGAACATTCCGATCCCTGCCCTGGCGGAGGTGCAGCTGGCGTTGCAGCAGGCGGCGGCGAACATCACTGGCGAAAAGGGCGACGAGCTGAAGAAGCGTCTGCGCACCGGCACCGTGCTGACCTACGATGATCGCAACTGGGAGCTGCGCTGGGCCCAGGAGCGGCCGTTGATCAACCTGTCCCGCGCCGTAGCGGTGGACATGGAAAGCGGCACCATCGCCGCCCAGGGTTATCGCCTGCGGGTGCCTTATGGCACGCTGCTGTGCGTGTCGGACAAACCGCTGCACAGCGAGATCAAGCTGCCGGGCTCGGCCAACGCCTTTTATGAGCGTGCGGTCAACCAGCACTTGAAGATCGGCATCGAGGCGCTGGACCTGTTGCGTACCGAACTCACCTCGCTGCACTCGCGCAAACTGCGCAGTTTCGACGAGCCGCCGTTCCGCTGACATCGTTCGGGCGGTGGTTATTTAACGGTCGGGCCACTAGCATGGTCGGCCCTGACCGTTAGATGTTGTGTTTGCCATGGCCCGTCCTCCACGTCCCGCTTCCCGCCGCCCTGGTGTGAAGTCTCCTGCATTCGCTCCGCGCCGGGTGGCCAAGGCCCCGCCGGCCGAGCCGCGGCTGATTCTGTTCAACAAACCCTTCGATGTACTGACGCAGTTCAGCGACGGTGAGGGGCGGGCAACGCTCAAGGACTTCATCGATGTGCCAGGCATCTACCCGGCCGGGCGGCTGGATCGCGACAGTGAAGGACTGCTGTTGCTGACCAACGACGGGCAATTGCAGGCCCGCATCGCCGACCCCAAGCACAAACTGGCCAAGACCTATTGGGTGCAGGTGGAAGGCGAGCCGAGTGCCGAACAGTTGCAGCGGCTGCGCGATGGCGTGGAACTGAATGACGGCATGACGTTGCCGGCCGAGGCTCGCCAGTTGGACGAACCGCAACTCTGGCCGCGTAATCCGCCGGTGCGCTTTCGCAAGAGCGTGCCCACGAGCTGGCTGGAACTGGTCATCCGTGAAGGGCGCAACCGTCAGGTGCGGCGCATGACCGCCGCGGTGGGCTTGCCGACGCTGCGGCTGGTGCGGGTCAGGATTGGCGACTGGACGATCGAAGGGCTCGATCAGGGCCAGTGGAAGGAAGTGCCGGCGCGCTTATAGCGTTCCGGACTCGATCAGGCCGATCACCACGCTCTTGATGATGAACGCCGCCACGCCAAGGCCTAGCACAAAAAACAGGATGAACGAGCCGAAACGCCCGGCCTTGGATTTCTTCGCCAGGTCCCAGACGATGAAGCCCATGAAAATGATCAGGATGCTGACCAGGCCGGTCATCATCCACTCTTCGAAAACAGCAGGATCCATCGAAACACTCCGGCGCAGACGGGTTGAAAAGGCCGGGCGAGTATACGGCATGGGGGAAGGCCGAGGGGCTGGCCTGCGGCGGTGTGTCGCAGCTGTTCATCGCGGACTCTGTGGGAGCCGAGCTTGCTCGCGATGGCGGCCTTACTGTCGACTATGATTTGGCTGATCCACCGCCATCGCGAGCAAGCTCGGCTCCCACAAGGTTGCTGGGGGCTTTCAGCCGCGCAGATGAGTCAATGGCAACTCGGTGCTGTTGAGCACTTGGTTAAGCACGAAGCTGGAGCGTACGCTGGTGACGCCGTCGATCCGGGTCAGGTGTCCCAGCAGCAGTTTCTGGTAATGGTCCATGTCGGGCACCACGACCTTGAGCTGGTAGTCCGCGTCCATCCCCGTCACCAGGCTGCACTCCAGCACTTGCGGCAGGTTGCGGATGGCTGCCTCGAAATTCTCGAAGCGCTCGGGCGTGTGACGGTCCATGCCGATGAGTACGTAGGCCGTCAGGCTCAGGCCAAGCATCTTGCGATCGAGCAGAGCGACCTGCCGGGAAATGTACCCGTCGTCCTCCAGTTGCTTGACCCGGCGCGAGCAGGGGGAAGGGGACAGGCCGATGCGTTCGGCCAGTTCCTGGTTGGAGATCCGCGCGTCGCGCTGCAATTCCGCCAAAATACTCAGGTCGTAACGGTCGAGTTTGCTCATCGGTCGGGCCTTTATTCTGTTAATTGCGGTGGATTATCCATCCTGAGTTAAAAATTGCGCAAGTGGTGTTTATTCGAGCAATCTTCGCAATCATCTGTCGGCTCTGCAGCCTTATGCTTACCACCAAGATCACTGCTCGGACAAACAGTCCAATGCAGCCCGCCCGATCAGGCCGGCTGCGGTCGCGGCACCCACAGGTGTCTGGCAGGCCCCCGAGCTGCACGTTGTCCAGAAGACGGCGTGAGGTGAGCCGACGTCAAAAGCGTCGCGCACGGACGAAATTCTCGAGGGGAGGCCGACGGGCCTCCCTTTTTTAATGCCTGCAAAAAAACCGAGTAATCTGTAGCAGAACCGGCCTGGGCTTTTCTCAGTCTTATCGTCAGGCCTTGAACCGTCGTGAGGAATAACATGAAGTCGCGCATCTGGCGTTTGGCAGGTGTTGGTTTGTTGTGGGCAAGTGTCAGTGCGCAAGGGATGGCCGATGATCAACAGAATCGTGGCGGCCCGGAAGGTGGGCGTGGCTATGATCAGCGAGGCGGGGATCAGCGAGGCGGCAATGGTCAGGGGCACGCCGATCAACCCCGGCCGCAGCATAACGAACGAAACAACGAAATTATCCGCGGTGACAACAGCCGCCAGTTCGAGCCTGGCGCCCAGCGCCAGGGCGGACAGCCTTACTACAGTCCGCCCAAGGACCCCAACGGCGCAGGTCGACCTCCTCACCAACCGGGCAATAACCTGCCGATCCAGGGGCGGCCCGACAGCGTGACCCAGACGCAGGAACCCCAACCGGGTTACTACCGCGATATCCCGCGTCGCAGCGAAGGCTACCCGAGCAGGCCACGGCCCGACTATAACAACCGCCCCGACAACCGCCCCGACCAGTACTGGCCCGGTCGGCCGGACGGTCACGGCAATGGTTGGGGGCCGGGGCCGCAATATCGTCCGGGGTATGTGATCGACCGTTTTCCGGAGCGCCATTATCGAGTGCCCTATCGTGGCGAGGATTATTTCTACTCGGGCGGCTACTGGTATCGTCCGCAGGGGCCGCGCTACATCGTGGTGCAGCCGCCACGGGGGATTCGTACCCGTTACTTGCCCGATTACGCACGGGAAGTGTGGATTGGCAGCTCGCTGTTTTTCCTCGCCGCCGGGGCCTATTACATTTACGAGGCCAGCACCCGGGATTACGTCGTGGTCGATGCGCCAATCGCCAACCCGCAGCCTCAACCCCAGGGTAACGGTTTCGATGTGGTGGCCTATCCGGCCAATGGCCAGTCTCCCGAGCAGGTCAACCAGGATGGCTACGATTGCTATCGTTGGGCGGTGCAGCAGAGCGGTTTCGACCCGCGCAACTACACCTATCCGCCGGCGCCGGAAGTGGTGCAGACCTACCGCCAGGCTCAGGGGAGTTGCCTGAGTAGCCGAGGGTATCAGGTGAATTACTGAGGTCTGTTTGTTCAGTCGATGAGGCTCATCCGCCCCTGGCGCCCTTGACCACCTCCGATGGATCGGCATGGACCAGTACTTCGGCTTTTGGATAGGCCTGGTGGATGGCGTCGGCGGCCTGGTCGCTGATGCCATGGGCCACCGACAGGCTCAGCTCGCCAGGCAATTCCAAGTGCAATTGCACGAACCAATGGTTGCCGGAGATCCGCGTGCGCAGGTCATGGGCACCGAGCACACCAGGTACCGCGCAAGCCAGTGCCAGCATGTGCTGGCTGACGTCGGGCGGTAATTCCTCGTCCATCAGCACGGCGAAGCTTTCCCGGGCGATCTGAATGGCGCTCCACAAAATGTACGCGGCGATACCCAGGCCGAACCAGGCATCGACCTGGAACCAGCCGAACCCGGCCAGAACCAGGGCTACCAGGATGCTGCCGTTGAGCAGCAGGTCGGAGCGGTAATGCAGCGAGTCGGCGCGTACGGCATTGGAGCCGGTGGCGCGGATAACCCGGTGCTGCAATGCCAGCAGCGCCAGCGTCAACACCAGGGAAAATACGATCACACCGACACTCAGCCAAGGCGCCTGCACCGCAACCGGTTCTTTCAAGCGTTCAAACGCCTGCAACGCGATCAATATCGCACTGCCAGCGATGAACAACGCCTGGGCCATGCCGGCCAGGGACTCGGCCTTGCCGTGCCCGTAGCGGTGGTCGTCGTCGGCGGGGCGCAGAGCGTAATGCACCGCCAGCAGATTGAGCAGCGAGGTGACGCCGTCCAATGCCGAGTCGGTCAGGCCGGCGAGCATGCTCACCGAACCGCTCAACCACCAGGCCAGAGCCTTGGCGACGATGAGGATCAGCGCCACGGCCACCGAGGCACGGGTGGCCAGGCGCAGCAGACGAGCATGTTCGGCGCTGGTGGTCATGGCGCGGTCGTTCCTTCGGCGGCGCCCTTCATGCGGCAGGTTTGAGACCGAAGGCGGCCAGTTGCTGGGCGCTGCCCTTGTGCTGGATCAGCCGTGGATCGTCCAGCGGGAAGCTGCGGCCCAGTTCGCTTTCCAGGATCGCTTGCAGCTTATGGTTGTCGACACTGCCGTCGGCGTTGATGGCCGGCTTGAGTTTCTCCGGGGCGATCTGGGCGCTCTTGCCCGGTTCGAAGTAGATGGCGCCGGTGGCGAAGTCCACGGCGAACGCGATCAGGCCGGGAATGATGTAGAACAGCAGGCCGACGGCATCGAGGGCGGCGATGGCCGGGTCGATCTTGCCATCGATCTGGCCGCGACGGTCCGGATAGAAGATCGAGCCGCAGGCGCTGAGCTGGGTCAGCAAGGCGGCGACCAGGACGCCGCCGATCACGCGAGAGGGCATACGCATAACAATCTCCTGAACAGGTAAGGGGGGCGTTGCTGGTTGGAGTCCAGACCACGCGAAACAGTTCGCCGTTATACTCGGCCCTCTGTTCTGGAGCTAGTGGCCTGTGTGGCTAATTCGTGCACTCAACTTCGGCGCCAGAACTTGCCAGACTGCGTTGCCAATCCTCGCCGTAGCGGGCTACGACTCGTCATGGCGCCTTGCCTGACAAGCCCTGGCACTCGAAGTTGAGTACTCGAATTAACCGTACAGGCCACCCGCATGATTTCTTTACCGATCGATGAAATTTTACCTGCCTTGCGTCAAGCCTTGGTCTCACGCCACGAAGCCGTGCTCGAAGCACCTCCCGGCGCCGGTAAAACCACCCGGGTCCCCTTGGCCCTGCTGAACGAAGCCTGGTTGGCCGGGCAGACCATCCTGATGCTTGAGCCCCGGCGCCTGGCGGCCCGGGCGGCGGCCGAGCGGCTGGCCAGTGAGCTGGGAGAAAAAGTCGGACAAACCGTGGGCTATCGGATTCGCCTCGACAGCAAGGTCGGCCCGGATACCCGTATCGAAGTGGTCACCGAAGGCATCCTCACCCGCCGCCTGCAGGACGATCCGGCGCTGGAAGGCGTGGGGTTGGTGATTTTCGATGAGTTCCACGAGCGAAGTCTCGACGCCGATCTGGCCTTGGCCTTGAGCCTCAACGGTCGGGAGCTGTTTCGCGAAGATCAGCCGCTGAAGATCCTGCTGATGTCCGCCACCCTCGAAGGCGAGCGCCTGGCCGGTCTGCTGGGCGATGCGCCGATCCTGCGCAGCCAGGGGCGGATGTTTCCCGTGACGGTGCGTTGGGGGCGTCCGTTTCAGCCCGGCGAGTTCATCGAGCCGCGACTGGTGCAGACGGTACTGGAAGCGTTGCACGATGAAACCGGCAGCGTGCTGGTGTTCCTGCCGGGCCAGGCGGAGATCCGCCGTGTCCATCAACAACTGGCCGATGCCTTGGGCGAAAACAGCGATGTGTTGCTCTGCCCGCTGCACGGCGAACTGGACCTCGCGGCCCAGCGCGCCGCCATCGACCCGGCGCCCCCTGGTCGGCGCAAAGTGGTGCTGGCGACCAACATCGCCGAAACCAGCCTGACCATCGACGGCGTCCGGGTGGTGGTGGATGCCGGCCTGGCCCGCGTGCCGCGTTTCGATCCGGGCAGCGGCATGACCCGTCTCGATACCCAGCGTATCTCTCGGGCCAGCGCCACGCAGAGGGCCGGTCGGGCCGGGCGGCTGGAGCCGGGGGTGTGTTATCGATTGTGGTCCGAGGACCAGCATGAGCAACTGGCCGCTTACGGCAGCGCGGAAATGCTCTCGGCGGATCTGGCCGGGTTGGCCTTGCAGCTGGGACGTTGGGGCGTGACGCCGCAGCAACTGGTCTGGCTCGACGTGCCGCCGCCCGCCGCTTATGCCCAGGCCCAGGATTTGTTGCAACGTCTGGGCGCCCTGGATGGCGAGCAACTGACGCGTCACGGCCAGGCCATGGCCGAGTTGCCAGCGCACCCGCGAATCGCTCATCTGCTTCTGCGTGGCCAGGCATTGGGGCTGGCGGAGATGGCGTGCAACGTCGCGGCATTATTGGGCGAGCGGGATATTCTCCGGGGCGCGGGAGCGGACCTGCACAGCCGCCTGGCCTTGCTGTCCGGCGAGGAGCGGGCGGCACGCGGTGCTCAGGGCGGCGTGCAGCGGGCTCGGCAACTGGCCCGGCAGTATCGGGGCTACTTGCGAGGCAAGGCCGAAGCTGCGGTGAACGATCCCGATCATCCGCGCTGGCTCGGTGCATTGCTGGCCCTGGCCTATCCGGATCGCGTAGCCCAGCAGCGTCGGCCTGGTGGCGCGGAATATCGTCTGGCCAATGGTCGTGCGGCGTTGTTCGCCGAGGCCGACAGCCTGATGAAACAAGCGTGGCTGGTGATCGCAGATCTTGGCAGCCGCCAGGGGCAGCGAGAAGAGCGGATCTACCTGGCGACGGATTTCGACCCGGCGCTGTTCGATTCGGTGCTGGCCGAGCAAGTGCATACGGTGGATCAGCTGGACTGGGACGAGCGCGAAGGCGTGCTTCGGGCCGAGCGCCAGCGCAAGGTCGGCGAACTGGTGCTCAGCCGTGAGCCGTTGACCGGCCTGGACGAATCGGCCCGCAGTCAGGCGCTGGTAAACCTGGTGCGACGCAAGGGACTGGAGCTGTTGCCCTGGACCCCGGAACTGCGCCAATGGCAAGCGCGAGTGGCGCTGCTGCGCGCACTGGACCTGGAGGCCAAGGGCGAGAGCGAATGGCCCGACGTCAGCGACGCGACGCTGCTCGATCGCCTGGAGCACTGGTTGATGCCCTACCTGGGACGGGTGTCGCGGCTCAGTCATTTTGCCAGCCTGGACTTGTCGAGCATCGTTCGCAATCTGCTGCCCTGGCCCTTGCCGCAACGGCTGGATGAGCTGGCGCCGCAGCACGTGAGCGTACCCTCGGGCTCGTCGATTCGCCTGGACTACAGCGAGCATCCGCCGGTTCTTGCAGTGCGCTTGCAAGAGCTGTTCGGCCTGGCCGACACCCCGCGCATCGCCGGCGGGCGCCAGGTGGTCAAGCTGCACCTGTTGTCTCCGGCCCGCCGCCCGGTGCAGGTGACCCAGGACCTGGCGAACTTCTGGCGCAGCACCTATGCCGAGGTGAAGAAGGATTTGAAAGGGCGATATCCCAAGCATTACTGGCCGGACGATCCGCTGGTGGCGGAGGCGACGGCGCGGGTGAAGCCGCGTAAGTGAAGTCCTGATCTTAAATGTAAACCCTGTGGGAGCGAGCCTGCTCGCGATAGCGGTGTGTCAGTCGACATCAATGTTGCTGGTCTACCGCAATCGCGAGCAGGCTCGCTCCCACAGGTGTCCGGCTATGGCGTAACGGGCAGCAGGAACCGCGCAATCACCGGCAAATGATCGGAGATCCGCAACGTGTCGTCTTGCCGCACCTGAGCCTCGACCCGTTTGATTCGGGGGCTGTAGAACAGGTAGTCGACGGTGCGGTCGGGGCCGTTGAGGCCGGGGTCGTTCGGGTAGTGGGTCAGCCAGTGCTTGCGGTCGATGCCGCTGGCCTCGTTGTTAGTGGGGATCATCGGGTACTTGTCCCACAGCAGATGCAACGGGCTGTCGGCGGAGTAGGGCGTGCGCTGCTCGGCGGGCAGGCGCAGGTACTGGCCCAGGGGCAGGAGGTTGAAGTCGCCGCCGATCAGCCAGGGCGTGCCGGCGGATTCGAGTTTGTCCAGGGCCTTGGCGACGGCGGTGACTTGCCGGGGCAGGGTTTCATCCGGCTCGGCAGCCCGCTCCAGATGGGTATTGAGGATCGCCAGCCGGCCGCCATCGCTCAGGGGCAGGTAGCTCACCAGCAAAGCGTTTCTCGGCTGGAACTGGCGACTGATGAAATTGGCCTTGGCCACCGGCAGTTGCACCCGTTCGGCCTGGTCGATGCGGTAGCGGCTCAGCGTTGCCAGTTGTCTACCGACACTGCCGAAAATGTGCGGGTCGGGGATGAAGTCGGCTTTCCAATCGAAGGCGCTGGTGCTGCATGGATAGAGGTCGGCGAGCCGTTCCTGCAACAGCTTGAGCTGGTTCTGGTAGTCGCTGGCCTTGGCGCCGTTGTCCAGCTCCTGGAGCAGGACAATGTCCGGTTGCTCGTCGCGAATGACCCGTGCCACTTCGTCGAGGCTGAAGGCCATGTCTTCCAGGGTCGGGCTTTCATCGTCGCCCTGGGCCAGGTCGTGCCAGAACACGTAGCGCTTGCCGGCCAGGAACTGCACGTTCCAGGTCATCACTTTCAAGGCCTGGCCGGGCATCAGCGGTGCGGCGTTGGCAGCGCAACTGACCGGCGCTGCTTCCCGGGCCTGTGGACGCCAGGTCAGGCCATAGATCGCCAGGGCGGCCAGGCAGAGGATCGCCAACAGGCCCAGCAAGGTGTTGCGCAGAAAACCGGTCATGGCTCGGGCTTTTCCGTGATCAACATGAAGATCCGGTACAGCACCACGCTGGTGAACAGTTGCAGGAAGCTGTGGACGCTGTCGATCAACAAGCCGATCGCCGGATTCTGAGGGGCCGGATACAACGAGACGCTGGCGCCCTTGAGCAGCCATAGCGGGCCCATCACGCCGAGGATGCATAACAGGATCCGCCAGAAACGACCGCGACTCATGCGCAGGCTTTCCTTCATCGCCGCCAGTGGCGCCAGGCCCCTGAGCACCAGCAGGTATTCACTGAACGCCAGGGTCACCATCAACCAAAGGCCAGGCAGCAGGTATAACGAGATACCCAGCAGGATCAACAGTGTGTTGAGGGCCGTCAGCACGGCGAAGCGTGGCCACAGGGTCAGGGCGGCGGCCAGCAGGTCGCGGGTGCGCGGCGATTCGCCGCGACTGCGGGCATCGAGAAACAGGATCAGCGCAGCGGTGTACAGCGGGTACACCAGCAGGCCGACGACCAAGCTGTAGCCAGGAAAACCGTCGGGGCCGACGGCACTGTCCACGCCTTGCTGCAACAGCGCCTCGAGTATCACCAGGGGCAGGCACAACTGGGCGATCCGGCCCAGATGGCGCTTGAAGAAATACAAAGAGTCGCGCAGCACGTCGAACGGATTCATGAGTCGGTATCGCAGTTCCAGAAGCGGTCCGACACTTTAACCGATCAGGCGCCCGCACGAGCAAACGTAAACATCAGGTAAAGAACATTGAAACCTTCCCGGCGAGCCCCATTACTGTCAGGCGCCGGTGCTTCGGGACCGGCATGGTTTTTCTACCCGGCAATCTGATGAGGTCGCCATGAACAGCGAAGAACAAACCCTGATCGATGGACTGTTTTCACGGCTGCAACAGGCCGAAAAGGACTCAGCCCCGCGCGATGCCCAGGCCGAGGCGCGGATCAAGGAACACTTGGCCAACCAGCCTGCGGCGGGCTATTTCATGGCCCAGGCGATCCTGGTACAGGAGGCGGCGATCAAGCGCCTCGACGAGCAGAACAGGCAACTGACCCAGCAAATCGAGCAGTTGCAGGCTGACCTGCAAAGCGCTCGCAATCAGGCTCCGGCCGCGAGCGGTGGTGGTTTTCTCTCAAGTATCTTCGGCGGCAGCAACCGGGATACGCGGCCGACAGCAGCTCCGAGCGCTCCGGCCTCCAGCGGCGGCTGGCGGGAATCGGTGCGGCCTTCTTCTTTCGGCGCTGCGCCGGCCCAGCAAGGTTCTGGCGCGCCCCCCGCGGGTTACGGCGCACCGCTACAGCAGGCCCCGGCGGCCAGCAGTTTTCTGGGCGGCGCCTTGAAAACCGCAGCCGGTGTAGCCGGTGGCGTGATGCTGGCGCAGGGCATCAGCAGCCTGTTCCACAGCAGCCAACAGCCCCAGGAAATCGTCGAGATCCTCCGAGAAGAGCCGGCGCAGCCGGTCAATGATGCCGCTGACAACGGCGGCTGGGGCGATCACCAGCAAGTGGCCGACAACAATGCCTTCGGCAGCGACCAGGGCGGCTTCGACGACGCCGACTACAGCGACGATTCTTCCTTCTTTGGCGACGACGATTCCTACGTCTGAGCCTGCCATTCGTCCGGGGCGCGAGGCGCCTCGGACCGATTATTCGCGGAACGATCCACTGGGCTGGCATACTGGGCGCCTTTTCGGGGCCGGTGGCCTGACCCAGAGCCTGCGCGCTTGTGCATTCAAGAGGAACCGCGGTGAAGAAAATCGCAGTGTTCGCCGATGTCCAGAACCTCTATTACACCGTGCGCCAGGCTTATGGTTGTCACTTCAACTACGCGGCGCTGTGGGCCGATGTCAGCAAGCAGGGGCAGATCGTCGAGGCTTATGCCTATGCCATCGACCGCGGCGACAGCAAGCAGCAGCAATTCCAGCAGATCCTGCGCAACCTGGGATTCACTGTGAAGCTCAAGCCCTACATTCAGCGCAGCGATGGCTCGGCCAAAGGTGATTGGGACGTGGGTATCACGCTCGACATCATGGACGCCGCCGATCATGTCGACGAAGTGGTATTGGCTTCCGGTGATGGCGATTTCGACATGTTGCTCGAGCGCATCATCGCCAAGCACGGTGTACAGGCGGTGGCTTACGGCGTGCCGGGGCTGACCGCCAACTCGCTGATCCGCGCCGCCAGTCGCTACGTGCCCATCGAAGGCGCGCTGCTGCTCAAGAATTGATCGTTTACGGAGTTCAGACAAGTTTGGAACGCATCGCAGTCATCGACTTTGAAACCACCGGCATCACCCCCAGCAGCAGTTGTCGGGCCACGGAAATCGCCGTGGTGATCCTTGAGCGTGGGCAGATTGTCGACCGTTACCAGAGCCTGATGAATGCCGGCGTGCGCGTGCCTGCCTTCATCGAGCAACTGACCGGCATCAGCAACGCCATGCTGCGCAGCGCTCCCCCGGCCGAGCGGGTGATGAACGAGGTCAATGAATTCGTCGGCATCACGCCGCTGCTGGCCCATAACGCCGCGTTCGACCAGAAGTTCTGGGATTTCGAACTGGGTCGCATCAAGCGTACCCGGCTGCAGAATTTTGCCTGTTCGCTGCTGCTGGCGCGGCGCCTGATGCCGGCCGCACCCAACCACGAGCTCGGCACCCTCAACACCTACGCCGGTCTGCCCCATACCGGCCAGGCCCACCGGGCCATGGCCGACGCCGAAATGGCCGCCAACCTAACGGCGCACCTGGCATCCGAACTGCGGCAAACGCATGGGGTGCAGGCGTTGTCCCATGATTTGCTGTGCAGTTTGCAGAAAGTGCCGGCGGCAAAGATCGGCGAGCACCTCAAGCGGTATCGCGAAGGCTGAATACCATCGCGAACTCCCACAGTTTTGGTTTGCAGTGAGTCTGCTATTTGTCATTGCCCTCCAATTGCCCCAGCGGCACCCGCCTTTCAATGGTGGTGGACAGGCCCATCGAAGGCTTGCTGAAAAGTGTATGGGCCGGATAAACAGGTTTTGTAGCTTATTTTCCGTTCGTCGCTTTTTTAGAATAGCGTCTCTCCATTGTCCTGATTTCGAGCTGACCATGTCTGGCCCACGCCGTTTTCCTTTGCCGTTGATCGCTGCTTTTTTCGCCTTGTATGTCATCTGGGGGTCCACCTACCTGGTGATTCGCATCGGTGTCGAGCATTGGCCGCCGTTGTTGCTGGCGGGCATTCGTTTCGTGATGGCCGGCTCGCTGATGTATGGCTTTTTGCGCTGGCGTGGCGCGCCGGCACCGACCTGGGCGCAATGGAAGGCCGCTGGGCTCATCGGTGTGTTGTTGCTCAGTTTTGGTAACGGCGCGGTGAGCGTCGCGGAACACACTGGCGTGGCATCCGGCGTGGCGGCGCTGGCGGTGGCGACGGTGCCTTTGTTTACCTTGCTCTGTGGTTACTTCTGGGGCGCGCGCAATACGCGTCTGGAATGGGCGGGGATTGTGTTGGGGCTGATCGGCATCGCCATGCTCAACCTGGGCTCCAACCTGCAATCCAGCCCCTTGGGTGCGACCTTGCTGATATTCGCGGCGGCCTCCTGGGCCTTCGGCTCCGTGCTGAGCAAGCACCTGCCGCTGCCGGCGGGCGCCATGGCCAGTGCCGTAGAGATGCTGGTGGGCGGTGTGGTGTTATTGATCGGCAGCTTCGCCAGTGGCGAGCACCTGGAACGCATGCCTGCGTTCGAAGGCTGGTTCGCCCTGGCTTATCTGACCTTCTTCGGTTCGATCATTGCCTTCAATGCCTACATGTACCTGCTCAAGCATGTGCGTCCGGCGGCGGCCACCAGTTATGCCTACGTCAACCCGGCGGTAGCGGTGTTGCTGGGGATCGTGTTCGCCGGTGAAACCATCGGTGTCGAAGAGGCCCTGGCGATGCTGGTCATCATCAGTGCCGTGGTGTTGATCGGGCTGCCCCAGTGGCGCAAGCCCAAGCCCGTGGCCTGATTTGAGGTAAACTGCCGCGCATTGCACACCTTGCGCTGATTTTCCTACGGTATTCCCATGACTTTCGCCACCCTTGGCCTGATCGAACCTTTGCTGCGCGCCCTCGAGACGCTCGGCTACCAGACCCCGACCCCGGTGCAGGCCCAGGCCATGCCTGCGGTGCTGGCCGGTCGCGACCTGATGGCCGCGGCCCAGACCGGCACCGGCAAGACCGCCGGGTTCGCGGTGCCGTTGTTGCAGTTGCTGACCACCGAAGGGCCGAAGGTCGCTTCCAATTCCGTACGGGCGCTGATCCTGGTACCGACCCGTGAACTGGCCGAGCAGGTTCATGAAAGCGTACGCCAATACGCACAGCACCTGCCGTTGAGTACTTACGCGGTGTACGGCGGCGTCAGCATCAATCCGCAGATGATGAAGCTGCGCAAGGGCGTCGACCTGCTGGTCGCCACGCCGGGCCGCCTGCTCGACCTGTTTCGGCAGAACGCCCTGAAGTTCAACCAGTTGCAGACCCTGGTGCTGGACGAAGCCGACCGCATGCTCGATCTGGGCTTCTCCGAGGAACTGGCGAATATCTACAAGGCGCTGCCGAAAAAGCGCCAGACGCTGCTGTTCTCTGCCACCTTCTCCGACGCGATCCGCTTGCTGGCCGGACAGATGCTCAACGATCCGCTGAGCATCGAAGTCAGTCCGCGCAACGTGGCCGCCAACACCGTCAAGCAATGGGTGGTGACGGTGGACAAGAAGCGCAAGCCGGAATTGTTCGTGCATTTGATGCGCAAGAACAAATGGAAACAGGTGCTGGTTTTCGCCAAGACCCGCAACGGCGTCGATGCGCTGGTGGAAAAACTCCAGGGCCTGGGCGTCAACGCCGACGGCATCCACGGCGACAAGCCCCAGGCCACCCGGCAACGCGCACTGGACCGTTTCAAGGTTGGTGAAATCCAGATCCTGGTGGCCACTGACGTCGCCGCCCGTGGGCTGGACATCGAAGACTTGCCGCTGGTGGTGAACTTCGATCTGCCCATCGTTGCCGAGGATTACATCCACCGTATCGGCCGTACCGGCCGGGCGGGTTCCACCGGCGAAGCCATTTCCCTGGTCTGCGCCGATGAAGTGAACCTGCTGTCCGCCATCGAAATGCTGACCCGCAAGACCTTGCCGCGGCAGATGGAACAGGATTTCGAGCCTGAGCACCGCGTGCCCGATACCGATGCCAGCGGTCAGGTCATCAAAAAACCGAAAAAGCCGAAGAAACCCAAGGCGTCGGGCGGTGGCGGCAAGCGCAACCTGGGCAAATGGGTGGACAGCGGGGACTCGGCGCCGGTTGAACCTTCGATCAAGCCTGTGCGAAAAGTGCCGGTGTTCAATACCGGGCCGCGTAAGCGTAAGCCTTGATGTGCTTCGTCTGGTAGATCGCGATAGGTGCGCCGCGGTTTCAATCCTTGCGCTGTAGCCACTCCAACATCCCCAACCCCGCCGCCCGCCCGCTGGCAAAACACGCGGTCAGCAGATAACCACCGGTCGGCGCTTCCCAGTCCAGCATTTCCCCGGCGCAGAACACGCCGGGTATTTGCTTGAGCATCAGGCGTGTGTCCAAGGCTTCGAAAACCACGCCGCCGGCGCTGCTGATGGCTTCGTCCAATGGGCGGGTTTTCACCAGAGTGATCGGCAATGCCTTGATCGCCCGGGCCAGCTGCGTCGGGTCCGTGAAACAGTTGGCGGATGTCTGCTCTCGTAACAACGCAGCCTTGACCCCATCGATCCCCAATTGGCTGTGCAGGTGCTTGGCCATCGAGCGTGAGCCGCGAGGCTTGTTCAAGGCCTGGAGAACTTTATCCACAGGCCGGCCCGGCAACAGATCCAGGTGAACCGTCGCACGGCCATCTCGGTTGATGGCCTCGCGAATCGGTGCCGACAGGGCATAGATCAGGCTGCCCTCCAGGCCGGTAGCGGTCAGCACGCATTCGCCGAGGCGTGGCACGTCATCGTTGAGGCCGATGGCAATGTTTTTCAATGGGGCGCCAGCAAATTTGCTGATCATCAGATCGCTCCAGCCCGGCACGTCGAACCCGCAGTTGCTGGGTTGCAACGGCGCCAGGGCGACGCCGCGTTGTTCCAGGGGCAGCATCCAGGCGCCGTCGGAGCCCAGGCGCGACCAACTGCCACCGCCCAATGCCAGCAACGTCGCGTCGGGCCGCCGCGTGATTTCGCCGTCCGGGCTGGCGATTCGCAGGCTACCGTCGGGGTTCCAGCCCTGCCAGCGATGGCGTGTATGAATTGCCACACTCGCATCCCGCAGCCGTTTGAGCCAGGCGCGTAGCAATGGGGCGGCTTTCATGTCGGTAGGGAATACTCTCCCCGAGCTGCCGACAAACGTATCGATGCCCAGGTCGTGGATCCATGTGCATAACTCATCGGCGCCGAAGGCTCGCAGCAGTGGAGCGAGGTTCGGTGCGCGTTCGGCGTAGCGGGACAGGAACGCCGGGAAGGGTTCCGAATGGGTGATGTTCATGCCGCCGACACCGGCCAACAGAAATTTCCTGCCCACTGACGGCATGCCGTCGTACAAATCGACCCGGACCCCGGCCTGGCTCAAGACTTCCGCTGCCATGAGGCCGGCAGGGCCGCCGCCGATGATGGCGATGGTTGGAGTGGCGGGTGGGACGGTCGAGGTCATGGCGTGGACTGCTGGGACGAGGATAAGCGCGGCATTCTATCAGCACAGATATTGTGGGAGCGGGCTTGCTCGCGAAAGCGGTGCCTCAGTCTACATCTTCGTTAACGGACACACCGCTTTCGCGAGCAAGCCCGTTCCCACACGGATGGAGGTGTTCTAGAGCTGTGATTAAAAAACAACCAAGGCCCTGCAAGCTATGGCCGGCCTGGGCTCCAGACCGTTTCGCTCAGGTTATCCACAGCCCGCTCCACAGTCATTGTGGGTAACGCACCCAGGTTTCAATGACAACCTGATGACACCCAGACCCTTTGTGCGCTGTGGTGCAGGATCCCGTGACGTCGGGCGAGGGCCTTGCGGTCCTTGCTGTAGCCGCCGCCGATCACCCCGACTACAGGAATGTCGCGGCTCAGGCAGTGGCGCATGACGCTTTCATCCCGGGCAGCGAGGCCTTCATCGGTGAGCTTCAGGTAGCCGAGGGCGTCGTCCTTGTGCACATCGACCCCCGCGTCGTAGAGCACCAGGTCCGGTTGATAGAGCGGCAGCAGGTAGTTGAGGGCATCGTCCGCCACCTTCAGGTAAGCGGCATCCGTCATGCCCATCGGCAGTGGGATGTCCCAGTCGCTTTGGGCCTTGCGTGCAGGAAAATTCTTTTCGCAATGCAGGGAAACTGTCACTGCATCCGGAGTGTCATGGAGTATTCGGGCCGTTCCGTCACCCTGGTGCACGTCGCAATCAAAAATCAGCACCCGGGAAACGCGGCCGCAGGCCAGGAAATACCGGCTGATGACCGCCAGATCGTTGAAGATGCAGAACCCGGCAGGATGGTCGAAATGGGCGTGATGGGTGCCGCCGGCCAGATGGCAGGCCAGCCCGTGTTGCAGCGCCTGCTCGGCTGCCAGCAGCGAACCGCCCACTGCACGTACCGTTCGGCGGGCCAGGGCTTCGCTCCAGGGCAGGCCGAGCCGCCGTTGGTCTTCCCGAGACAACTCGCCCCCCATGTAGCGTTCGATATAGGCGCGGTCATGGGCCAGGGCCAGGATCTCGGGCGAGCACAGAGAAGGGCGCAACAGGTCCGCGTCACGGGTCAGCCCGCTGTCCACCAAGTGATCGCGCAGCAGACGGAATTTGTCCATGGGGAAACGGTGGTCCGCCGGGAATTCGGGGCTGTAGTCTTCGTGGTAGATAAGCGGTAGCGGCATGGTGATTTCAGCGGCAATTGAGCAGTG
This sequence comes from Pseudomonas uvaldensis, assembly GCF_021271205.1. GTDB lineage: Bacteria > Pseudomonadota > Gammaproteobacteria > Pseudomonadales > Pseudomonadaceae > Aquipseudomonas > Aquipseudomonas uvaldensis. The sequence continues at coordinate 31,980 of NZ_JAIWKS010000013.1, read as the reverse complement.
AATCCTACCAGCGATGTAGACTTTGGGGATGGAAAGGGAGTGAAGATGGAGCTGATACTTGAACTGGAAAGCCCGCGCCTATTGTTGCGGCAATGGCGCGACGAGGATCTGCCGGAGTTCGCGGCCATGTCGGCCGATCCGCAGGTAATGCGTTATTTCCCCGCGCCCCTGAGTCGACTGGAAAGCGCCGCGCTGATCGGGCGTGTGCGAGGTCATTTCGCCGAGCACGGCTTTGGGTTGTGGGCGCTGGAGCGCAAGGATACCGGTGCCTTTATCGGGTTCACCGGCCTGGGCGTGGTCGGGTTCGACGCCCATTTCACGCCTGCCATCGAGATTGGCTGGCGTCTGGCCCGGGAGCATTGGGGCCTGGGCTATGCCAGTGAGGCGGCGTGGACGGCGCTGCGGTGCGGGTTCGACCGCCTGGGGCTGGAGGAAGTGGTGGCGTTTACCGCCGTCGATAACCAGCCATCGCAAAAAGTCATGCAGGCCATCGGTATGCACCATGACCCGGCCGACGATTTCGAGCATCCAAAACTCGCGGTCGATCATCCATTGCGTCACCATGTGCTCTACCGCATCAATCGTGAGCAGTGGCTGGAAACCCTGCACGGTTAGCCGACACGGACGTTTACAATGCCCGCCAGAGTGGCCCGGGCCAACAATCGATCCGCCGCCGCAGCACCGACTGCGCGGTATGTGCTGTGTGAGGAAAGTCTTAAATGAGCCACGTGTTGGAAGATCTGGTCGACCTGCTGACCCTGGAACCGATAGAAGAGAACCTGTTCCGTGGTCGTAGCCAGGACCTGGGGTTCCGCCAGTTGTTCGGCGGCCAAGTGTTGGGCCAATCGCTGTCGGCGGCCAGCCAGACCGTGGAAGAGGCGCGTCATGTACATTCGTTGCATGGGTACTTCCTGCGCCCGGGTGATGCCGCGCTGCCGGTGGTCTACCAGGTGGATCGGGTGCGTGATGGCGGCAGCTTCAGTACTCGGCGGGTCACCGCGATCCAGAAAGGCCATCCGATCTTTACGTGCAGCGCGTCGTTCCAGTACGACGAGCAGGGTTTCGAGCACCAAAGCGCCATGCCCCAGGTTGTCGGGCCGGAGAACCTGCCGTCCGAGCTGGAGCTGACCCAGCAGCGGGCGCACCTGTTGCCCGAGCACATGCGCGAAAAACTGCTGTGCCCCAAGCCGATCGAGGTGCGCCCGGTCACGGAAAAGGACCCCTACAACCCGCAGCCGGCCGATCCGATCAAATACGTGTGGTTCCGCGCCGATGGCGCCCTGGCGGATTCGCCGGCCCTGCATAAGTACCTGTTGGCCTATGCGTCGGACTTCGGTCTGCTGACCACCTCGATGCTGCCTCACGGCAAATCGGTGTGGCACAAGGACATGCAAGTTGCCAGCCTTGATCACGCCTTGTGGTTCCACGCCGACCTGCGCGCCGATGACTGGCTGCTTTACGCCATGGACAGCCCTTGGGCCGGTAATTCCCGCGGGTTTTCCCGTGGCAGTGTGTTCAACCGCGCCGGGCAACTGGTGGCGTCGGTGACTCAGGAAGGGCTGATCCGCCATCGCAAGGATTGGGCATGAGCCTGACGGATGTACGGCATTGGGTATTCGACATGGATGGCACGCTGACCATCGCCGTGCATGATTTCGCGGCGATCCGCGTGGCCCTGGCGATCCCGCCCGAAGACGACATCCTGACTCACCTGGCAGCGTTGCCGGCAGACGAAGCGGCGGCCAAGCATGCCTGGCTGCTGGAGCACGAGCGCGACCTGGCCCTCGGTTCCCGGCCCGCACCCGGTGCCGTCGAGTTGGTGCGCGAACTGGCCGGGCGTGGTGACCGTCTGGGGATCCTGACCCGCAATGCACGGGAGCTGGCCCATGTGACCCTCGAAGCCATCGGCCTGGCGGATTGTTTCGCCGTGGAGGACGTGCTCGGCCGTGACGAAGCGCCGCCCAAACCGCATCCCGGTGGCCTGCTGAAACTGGCCGAAGCCTGGAATGTGGCGCCCGAGTCGATGGTGATGGTGGGCGACTACCGCTTCGACCTGGACTGTGGTCGTGCGGCCGGCGCACGGACGGTGCTGGTCAACCTGCCGGACAATCCATGGCCGGAGCTGACGGACTGGCATGCGCGCGATTGTGTTGAGTTGCGGCGGATGCTTTTGGCTTGAAGTGGTATTTGGCGGGATGGTTCCATCGCGAGCAGGCCTGCCCAGTCGACACAAGGTTCATTGACCAAACAAAACCTTCAATCCCTCGGCCGAGTTGAACATCCCATCCCCATCATGCCCCACCCCGGGCACTTCGATCAGCCGCTGGTTCAGGCCAACGGGATGACGTCGGGTCAGATAGTCGAAGAAGAAGTGCCCGCGCAGCAGGCGATACGGGCCCTGGGTCTGGGCCTCGCAGCCTTTGTCCAGCGCCGGATGCTCCGGGTCGGTGTCCTGCTGTCCCAGCAGATAGACAATGTCGCGCTTGATGTAGTGCTCTTCCAGCTGGGCGGGCGTTTGCCCGGCGGCATAGGCGGGCAGGTTCTGGAGGCCATATTTCCACTGGTCGAAACTGGGGCAACTGGCGGGGGCGAAGGCCATGGGCCGTTGCGCATCGAAATAGGCATAGGAAGACGGGTTGGCGACGACGAAGCGCGGAGGAATCCGGAACGGCCCCCGGGCGAGCAGGGCGTAGCGCTGGACCACCTGGGCCCCGCCGGAATGACCTGCGATGACGATCTCCTTCACGTCGGGAAACTGCTGCCGGTCACTGACCCGGGCCATGATCTCGTCGAGTACCTGGAAGGAACTCAGCGGATGCGGTCCTGTGGACAAGCCGCCGGCCATCCATTCATTGCCTTGCCAGCGCAGGAGTTCGGCGGGCAGTTGGTGGCGCAGCACATCCTGTTCGTTGAGAAACTGCGGGGCGATGATCAAGGTCGTGGCCAGTTGCCCGGCCTGCCCGGCGGCTTTTTCGGCGCTGTGCAGATAGGTCTCGGCATTGCGCAGCCGACCGTGGAGGATGATCAGCACCCGTTGGATAGAGGCAGGAGGCGGTCCCACGGCCACGGCCATGGCGCCGCCCTTGAGTTGCAGTCGTCCTTGGGCGACGACGGCCACACCCTGTTCGCTTGCCTGAGCGAAGGTGCCGCACAGCACCAGCGCGATCACCGCTGCCCACTTCATCTACAGGTTTTTCGCCGCGAAGGTGTCGCACTGGCTGACCTGGCCCTGGGCGAACCCGGCCTTGAACCAGCGCACCCGCTGCGCCGATGAACCATGGGTGAAGGAGTCCGGTACCACGCGGCCCTGGCCCTGTTGCTGCAAGCGGTCGTCGCCGATGGCATTGGCGGCGTTCAAGGCTTCTTCCACGTCACCCGGCTCCAGCCAGTTCAAGCGTTTCTGCGCATGGTTGGCCCAGACACCCGCCAGGCAATCGGCCTGCAATTCCTGGCGCACCAGCAGACCGCCGTCGCCTTCCATCTGTCGACCTTGCTGGCGAGCCTCCTGGATTTTTGCTGAGACGCCAAGCAGCGTCTGCACGTGGTGTCCGACTTCATGGGCGATGACGTAGGCCTGGGCGAAGTCGCCGGCGGCGGCGAAGCGTTGGGACATTTCCTGGAAGAAACTCATGTCCAGGTAAACCTGCCGGTCCGCGGGGCAATAGAACGGGCCGGTTGCCGAGGACGCCAGGCCGCACGCGGAGTTGACCCGACCGCTGAACAGCACCAGTTTGGGTTGCTGATACTGCCGTCCGGCTTGCTGGAATACCTGGCCCCAGGTGTCTTCGGTGTCGCCAAGGATCGAGCGCACGAATTCGGCCTGTTCATCGTTCGAGGGCGGGGCCTGGCGGGTCTGGGAGGAAGGGGGAGCGCTCTGGTCCATCTGTCCGGCGAGTTGTCCGAGAATCTGCATGGGGTCCTGGCCGGTGATCCAGCCGATGCCGACGATCAGCAGGACGGCCGTCAGGCTCAGTCCCTTGCCACCGCCGAAACGCATTCCGCCTGAGCTGCCCCCATCACCACGGGCGTCCACCACGTTGTCACTGCGGCGACCTTTTTTCCATAGCATGTGGGAATCCTCTGAATTGACCGTGTGAAGAGTGTTGTCCCTTGGCAAGATTGCCGCCAGTTCTCCTCTGAGCTTTCAGGCAATCGTTACCGATTTTGGTTCATCGACCACGAATCCGTCAGCGCGTCCGGATTTTGCATTAGACTTCGTTCGATCACTTGGCGACCTGTCAGGTGGGCAGGTTTCGGGATTTTTACATGACTGTCAGCACCCCGCTTTCCGGCGTCAACCAAGCCTTCAAGGGCATCCTGCTGATTGTCTTCGCGACGTTCCTCTTTTCCAGTCACGACGCTTTGTCGAAATACCTCTCGGGTTTCTATCCGATCATCATGGTGGTGTGGGCCCGTTATGTGGTGCATACGCTACTGATGGCGGGCATTTTCCTGCCCCGTTCCGGGTTGCGGGTGCTGCGTACCAAGCGCCCGCTGTGGCAACTGGCGCGGGCGTTGTGCCTGTTGGGCACCAGCCTGTTCTTCACCACGGCGCTGATGTATATCCCGTTGGCCGAGGCCACGGCGGTCAATTTCCTGGCTCCCGTGCTGGTCACCGCGCTGTCCGTGCCACTGCTTGGTGAGCAGGTGACACGGGGGCAATGGGTGGCGGTGATCTTCGGCTTCATCGGGGTGTTGATCATTGTCCATCCCGGCGGAGACCTGTTCACGCCTGCAGTGTTGCTGCCGTTCTGTTCGGCGCTGTTTTTCTGTTTCTATCAGTTGCTCACGCGCAAGCTCAGTGAGATCGACAGCCCGACCACCAGCAATTTTTTCGCTGGCCTGTGCAATACCTTGGTGATGAGCGCGCTGGTGCCGTTCTTCTGGCAAGTGCCCAGCCTGGTCCATGGCGCGATGATGCTGGCGTTGGGAGCCTGCGGGATGACGGCGCACTTGATGCTGACCCAGGCGTTCCGCTTTGCCGCCCCGGCGCTGCTGGCACCGTTCGGCTATTGTCAGATCGTGTTTGCCGGATTGCTGGGGTGGTTGCTGTTCAGCCACACGCCGACAGTGACCACGGTGCTGGGTATCGTGCTGATTTGCTTGAGCGGATTGGCCGCCGCGTGGCAGCAGCGGCGGGCCTGATGGCTGGCAATACACGCCCCTGTGGCGAGGGATAAATCCCCCGCCATAAAAAAGTGCCAGCCTTGATCGTTCGGATGTAGGGAATCAGTTTTCCAGTGTCGGAACCTTGCGCGGCGCCATGAAGTACATCCAGGTCAGGGCGATGAAGTACATGGCCGGGATCAGGGTGAACAGCACGGTGTAGTTATTGTTGGTCACGGTCAGGATGTGGCCCACCAGCTGGGTCATGAACATCCCGCCGATGGCGGCGCACATGCCGCCGAAGCCAAACACCGTGCTCATCATGTGTTTGGGCGTGTAGTCCATCACCAGGCTCCAGATATTCGCAGTCCAGGCCTGATGTGCGCCGATGGCCAGGGAGATCGCGAACACCGCCATCCACAGGTTGCTGGCACCGGCGGCCAGGATGACGCCGATGATGCAGCAGGCGAACAGCAGCATCGAGACCAGCCGCGCCTTGATCGGGTTGAGACCGCGACCGATCAGGAACGAAGAGAGGATGCCGCCGCCCACGCTGCCGACGTCGGCGGTGAGGTAGATGATGATCAGCGGGATGCCCATCTGGGTCACGTTGATGCCCAAGTTGTATTGCTGGTTCAGGAACGGGGGCAGCCAGTAGAGGTAGAACCAGAACACCGGTGCTGTGATCGAATAGGCCAGGGCGAAGGCCCAGGTGCCGCGCATACGCAGGATCCGGGAGAAGGGCACGCGGGTCTGGTCCGGTTCGCTTTCACGTTGTATGTAGTCCAGTTCCGATTGTTTGACGGTGGGATGGTCTTCCGGGTTGAAGTATTTCAGGCCCCAGAACAGCAACCAGATCCCGCCCAGCGCGGCCATGCACAGGAACGCAGCCTGCCAGCCCCACACCTGAAGAACCAGAGGCAGCAGCATCGGCGTGAACATCGCGCCGACGTTGGTCCCGGCGTTGAAAATGCCCGTGGCCACGGCCCGTTCGCCCGCCGGGAACCACAGCCGCGTGGTCTTCACACAGGCGGGGTAATTGGCGGCTTCGGTCAGGCCCAGGATGAAGCGGCAGACCATGAAGCCCACTGCCGACGTGGCCAGGCCATGGGCACCGGTCGCCAGGCTCCAGAGCAGCACGGCACAGAAGAAGACGCGTTTGACGCCGATCCGGTCGATCAGCCGTCCTTGCAGCACGAAGCCAACCGCATAGCCGACCTGGAACCAGAAGTTGATGTTGGCGTAGTCCATCGCCGTCCAGCTCATTTCCTTGGCGAGGATGGGCTGCATGACACCCAGGGCGGCACGGTCGATGTAGTTCAGGGTGGTGGCGAAGAACACCAGTGCGAGCATGCCCCAACGGGTCTTGCCCACGGCCATGGCGCCGCGGATTTTGTCGCCGATGCCGCCAGTGGTGGCACCCATGCCGGGCGTCAGGGGAGAGCTTTGGGAAAGATTCATAACGTGTACCCGTTTTTGAAATTCTTATGGGTGATCGGGGGGGCATCCATTGGTGTCGGTGGTTTGGCCTGCATCAATGTGGGGCCGATGGTGCGCAGTGGACAAAAAATCGTCAATTCGGCATTCGGCCTTTATGTTCGATAATCGCCCAAAAAACTAACTGGGTGGTACATATTAAATTGCCCAAAGAAACCGGCAACCCAATAATCGGCTCAATCTTTCAAAAGCGGCGCACCTTCTGTAGCCGATGCCTGTCCCGGGAGCCGAAGTCATGCAGCGTTCCATTGCCACCGTATCCTTGAGCGGTACCCTGCCGGAAAAACTCGAAGCCATTGCCGCCGCCGGTTTCGACGGCGTGGAAATCTTCGAGAACGATCTTCTCTATTACGACGGCAGCCCTCGGGAAATCCGGCAGATGTGCGCCGATCTGGGCATCGCCATTACGTTGTTTCAGCCGTTCCGTGATTTCGAAGGCTGCCGTCGCGATCGCCTGGCGCGCAACCTGGAGCGGGCCGAACGCAAGTTCGATCTGATGCAGGAGCTGGGCACCGACCTGGTGCTGGTGTGCAGCAACGCCTCAGCCGACAGCATGGGCGACGAGCGGATTCTGGTGGATGATCTGCGGTTGCTGGCCGAACGGGCCGGTGCTCGTGGCTTGCGCATTGGCTACGAGGCCCTGGCCTGGGGGCGGCACGTCAATACGTATCAGCAGGTCTGGAATATCGTGCGCCAGGCCGATCATCCCAGCCTCGGCGTGTTGCTCGACAGTTTCCACACCTTATCGCTCAAGGGCGATCCGAGCGCCATCGCTGACATTCCGGGCGAGAAAATCTTCTTCGTGCAGATGGCCGACGCGCCGATCCTGGCCATGGATGTGCTGGAATGGAGCCGGCATTTCCGCTGTTTCCCGGGGCAGGGCGAGTTCGACTTGCCGGGCTTTCTGGCGCCGATCATCAAGAGCGGTTATACCGGGCCGCTGTCGCTGGAGATCTTCAACGACGGTTTTCGCGCCGCCCCTCCACGGGCCAATGCCGCCGACGGGCTGCGCTCGTTGTTGTATCTGGAAGAAAAGACCCGCCAGCGCCTGGCCGAAGAAGCCGCGCCTGCGGCCAACACCGATATCCTGTTTGCCACGTCGCCGGCCAGTGAATACCACGGCATCGAGTTTCTCGAGTTCGCCGTGGACGACAGCCTGGGCGCCAAGCTCTCCCACTGGCTGGAGCGACTGGGGTTCGTCAAGGCCGGCGAGCATCGCTCCAAGAACGTGAGCCTGCTGCGCCAGGGCGATATCAATCTGATCCTCAACTGCGAACCCTATTCCTTTGCCCACAGCTTCTTCGAAGCCCACGGACCGTCGCTGTGCGCCACCGCCGTGCGGGTCAAGAGCAGCGCCAGCGCCCTGGAACGGGCCGTGGCCTACAAGGGCCAGCCCTACCGCGGGTTGGTGGGGCCCAACGAACTGGAGCTGGCGGCGGTGCGCGCCCCGGACGGCAGCCTGATCTACCTGGTGGACCAGGAGGCCGACGTTTATGGCACCGATTTCAACTTGCAGCCCGGCGCGGTCATCGGGGCCGGCCTCAAGCGCATCGACCACATGGCCATGGCGCTACCGGCCGACAGCCTGGACAGTTGGGTGCTGTTCTACAAGAGCTTGCTGGATTTCGAGGCCGACGACGAAGTGGTGCTGCCTGATCCGTATGGCTTGGTTAAGAGCCGGGCCCTGCGCAGCCGTTGCAGTTCGATCCGCTTGCCCCTGAATATTTCCGAGAACCGCAACACCGCAATCTCACACGCACTGTCGAGTTATCGCGGTTCCGGCGTGCATCACATCGCTTTCGATTGTGATGACATCTTTGCCCAGGTCAGCCGCGCCAAGGAGGCCGGCGTGCCGTTGCTGGATATTCCGCTCAACTACTACGACGATCTGGCCGCGCGTTTCGACTTCGATGACGAGTTCCTCAGCGAGCTGGCCTACTTCAACGTGCTGTACGACCGTGACGCTCAGGGCGGTGAATTGTTTCACGTCTACACCGAGCCATTCGAAGGGCGGTTTTTCTTCGAGATCATTCAACGCAAAAACGGCTATGCCGGGTACGGCGCGGCCAACGTCGCGGTGCGGCTGGCAGCCATGGCGAAGTCTCGCAGCGGCGGTTTGCGGCACGCCAAGTTGTAGATAAATCGTAAACGCGGCGGTAAACGGCGACCCCGTGGCTTCCTTCACTGCACGGCGCGGCCCATAATCGCCAGCCTGTGCAGTGATGGCCGTGAGCCCGCAATGACTATGAATCCAGAACTGTCCGCCGCCGTCGACGAACCTGTCGCCGCGCCGCGCAAGAGTCGCAAGAACAACCCGGAGAAAACCCGGGAGAACATTCTTCAGGAAGCCATCGTCGAGTTCGTCCAGCAAGGCCTGGCCGGTGCCCGGGTCGACGCCATCGCCGAGCGCATCCACACTTCAAAGCGTATGATCTACTACTACTTCGGCAGCAAGGAGCAGTTGTACATCGAGGTACTGGAAAAACTCTACGGCGATATCCGTAACACCGAGAGCCGCCTGCACCTGGCGGAACTGGCACCGGTCGACGCGATCCGGCGCCTGGTGGAGTTCACCTTCGACCACCATGACCGAAACGTGGATTTCGTGCGCATCGTCTGCATCGAGAACATCCACAACGCCGAGTACGTGAAGCAGTCAGGTGCGATCAAGGCGATGACCAGCACCATCCTCGATTCGTTGGGTGTGATTTTGCGTCGGGGCGCCGAAGAGGGCGTGTTCCGCGCCGGCCTCGAGCCCTTGGATGTGCATTTGCTGATCAGTTCGTTCTGCTTCTATCGGGTTTCCAACCGCCAGACGTTCGGTGAAATTTTCCAGATCGACTTCTCGGATGAAGCGGTCAAGCGGCGGCATCGCGAGATGGTCTGCGAGTCGGTGTTGCGTTACCTGCAAGCCTGAACGCAGCCCCTGTGGGAGCGGGCTTGTTCGCGAATGCGATCTGACAGTCAACCTCTATGGCAACTGTGCGGGCCCCTTCGCGAGCAAGCCCGCTCCCACAGGGAAGCATTTTCAATTCAGTGGTTCATGCTCTGAAAATGCGTCAGCATCCGCTGCACATCCGGTGCTACGCCGCTGAACAGTTCAAATGCCTTCACCGCCTGGAACACCGCCATGTGGCCGCCGTCCAGGGTGCGACAACCCAGGGTCCGGGCGTTACGCAGCAGTTCGGTTTCCAGCGGGAAGTAGACGATTTCGGCCACCCACAACTCGCCCCGCAACAACTCGACCGGCACCGGCATGCCGGGCAGCTTGGCCATGCCCATGGGGGTGGTGTTCACCAGCCCGTCCGCCTCGGCCATGGCGCTGGCAAGATCACGCCCGGCCCTGGCGCGGCCCGCTCCGAAATGCTGGTTCAGATTGTTCGCCAGCGTCTCGGCACGGCTGACCTCGACATCAAAGATGCTCAGTGTCTGTATGTTTTCTGCCAACAATGCGTGGGCAACGGCTGCGCCAGCGCCACCGGCGCCCATCTGGACCACATGCCTGCGCGAAACATCGCTCAGCCCACGACGAAAGCCCTCGGCGAACCCCAGGCAGTCGGTGTTATGACCGACGCGTTTGCCATCCTTGAGCACGACGGTATTCACCGCACCGATACCGCGGGCCTCGGGGGACAGCTCATCCAACAACGGAATAATCGCCTGCTTGCAGGGGAAGGTGATGTTCAGGCCGGTGAAGCTCATGTGCTCGGCGGCTTTCAGTAAGTCGGGCAGGGCGCTGCTGTCGAGTTTCAACATATCGAGATCGATCAGACGATAGAGGTAGCGCATGCCTTGGGCATCTCCCTCGTGTTCATGAAGGGCGGGCGTTCGCGATGCCTGGATGCCCGCACCGATCAGGCCGGCAAGCACAGTGGTTTTCGACATGCTCATCAACCCTTCAACCGCTGACTGAAATGTTCGAGGGCCAGGCGATAGCCATGGCTGCCAAAGCCGCACATCACGCCGACGGCGACGGATGAAACGAAGGAGTGATGACGAAACGTTTCGCGCGCGTGGACGTTCGACAGATGAACCTCGATCACCGGCACTTCGCTTGCCACCAGTGCATCGCGGATCGCCACCGATGTGTGGGTCCAGGCTGCCGGGTTGATGACGATACCGGCGCAGCGGCCGCGGGCGCCGTGAATCCAGTCGATCAGTTCGCTTTCCTGGTTGGTCTGGCGAAATTCTACCGTGAGGCCGAGTTCTTCGGCCGTTCGACCGCACAGCGCCGAGATGTCCGCCAGGGTTTCATGGCCATAAGTCGCCGGCTCGCGGCTGCCGAGCAGGTTGAGGTTCGGGCCGTTGAGCACCAGAACGATTGGAGGCATTGCCGTTTCTCCACAATTTTATTATTGGCGTCGGCTGGTTCCAGCCGGTGGAGATAAATTGTACTAGATGGTTAATTTGGTCAAACGAAGCCGACGCCGTCGGCCATTAAGTGTTCGATGATCGAACGACGGCTCGCACTGGAGCATAGGAATGGAGCGCAGTGGCCAGGGATGGCCCTGGCCACAAAGGACTAACGCCGGGTCAACAACACCCCGGATTCCATATGATGGGTCCAAGGAAATTGATCAAACAACGCACAACGCACGATGCGATGGGTGTCGTGCAGTTGCGCGATATTGGCGGCGAGGGTTTCCGGATTGCAGGAAATGTACAGGATGTTGTCGAAACGCCGGGTCAGCTCGCAGGTGTCCGGATCCATGCCAGCGCGGGGCGGGTCGACGAAGACGCTGCCGAACTCGTAGCTTTTCAGGTCGATGCCTTGCAAGCGGCGGAACGGACGGACTTCGTTCAGGGCCTCGGTCAGTTCTTCGGCCGACAGGCGCACCAGCGTGACGTTATCCACCGCGTTTTCGCTGAGGTTGCTCAGCGCCGCGTTCACCGAGGTCTTGCTGATTTCGGTCGCCAGGACTTTACGTACCCGGGTCGCCAGGGGCAGGGTGAAGTTGCCGTTGCCGCAATACAGCTCCAGCAGGTCATCGCTACGATCACCCAGCGCTTCGTAAGCCCAGTTGAGCATTTTCTGGTTCACCGTGCCGTTGGGCTGGGTGAAGGCGCCTTCCGGCTGGCGGTAGCTGAAGGTGCGGCCGCCGACTTCGAGTTTTTCCACCACATAATCGTGGCCGAGCACTTCACGCTTGCCCTTGGAGCGGCCGATGATGTGCACGCCCAGGTCACTCGCCAGCTTCGAGGCGGCAGCGTGCCAGTGCTCATCCAGCGGGCGGTGATAACACAGGGTGATCATCGCGTCGCCGGCCAGGGTGGTCAGGAATTCCACCTGGAACAGCTTGTGACTCAGCGGCGCGCTGGCCTGCCAGGCTGCCTTGAGCTGCGGCATCAACTGGTTGATGCGCAGGCTGGCGATGGGGAATTGCTCGATGAGAATCGGCGTGCGCTTGTCGTCCTGGGAAAACATCGCGTAATGCCGCTCGCCGGCCTCGCGCCACAGGCGGAATTCGGCCCGCAGGCGAAAGTGCTCCAGTGGCGAGTCGAAGACGTCAGGCTGTGGTGCATCGAACGGAGCCAAGAGGTCGCGCAAGCGTGCGACCTTGTCCTGGAGCTGGGCGGCGTAGGCCTGGGAATCGAAAGTCATGCGTTGAACCAACCCAACTTGATCACGAACAGAATCGACAGGATGACCAGCGCCGGGTTCAGCTCACGGCCACGGCCGGACACCAGTTTGATGGCGGTCCAGGCGATGAAGCCGAAGGCGATACCATTGGCGATGGAATAAGTGAATGGCATCGCCAGGGCGGTGATCACGACCGGGGCGGCGACGGTGATGTCGTCCCAGTCGATTTCCGCCAGGCCCGAGGTCATCAGCACGGCGACGAACAGCAGGGCCGGCGCGGTGGCGAAGGCCGGGACGCTGGCGGCCAGTGGCGAGAAGAACAACGCCAGCAGGAACAGGAACGCCACGACGATGGCCGTCAGGCCGGTACGGCCGCCGGCGCTGACGCCCGCCGCCGATTCGATGTAGCTGGTGGTGGTGGACGTGCCCAGCAGCGAGCCGGCCATGGCGGCGGTGCTGTCGGCGATCAGCGCACGGCCCATCTTCGGCATGTGTCCGTCCTTGCCCATCAGCCCGGCGCGCTTGGCAACGCCGATCAGTGTGCCGGAGTTGTCGAACAGGTCGACGAAAAGGAAGGCGAAGATCACGCTCACCAGGCCGATGTCCAGGGCGCCCTTGATGTCCAACTGCAGGAAGGTCGGGGCCAGGGACGGTGGCGTCGAAAGAATGCCGCCGAACGGGGTGAAGCCCATCAGGATAGAGACGACCGTGACCGCCAGGATGCCGATCAGCACCGCGCCGCGCACTTTTAGTGCTTCCAGGGCAACGATCAGGACGAAACCGAGGGTCGCGAGGATCGGCGCCGGTTGTTTCAAGTCGCCGAGGCCGACCATGGTCGCCGGGTTCTTCACCACGATGCCGGCGTTATTCAGGGCGATCAGCGCCAGGAACAGGCCGATACCGGCGGCAATGGCCGAGCGCAGGGGCAGCGGGATGCTGTTGATGATCCACTCGCGGATACGAAAGATCGACAACAGGAAGAACAGCACGGCGGACACGAACACCGCCCCCAGCGCCACTTGCCAGGTATGGCCCATGTGCAGGACCACGGTGTAGGTGAAGAAGGCGTTCAGGCCCATGCCCGGTGCGAGTGCGATCGGGTAGTTGGCGATCAGGCCCATCACCGTGGAGCCGATGGCCGCCGCCAGGCAGGTGGCGACGAACACCGCGCCCTTGTCCATGCCGGTTTCGCCGAGAATGCTCGGGTTGACGAACAAAATGTAGGCCATGGCCAGGAACGTCGTGACGCCCGCCAGGATCTCGGTCCGCACGTTGGTGTTGTGTGCCTTGAGTTGAAACAGCCTTTCCAGCATGTCTGCTCCCCGTGGCGCGCCGGGCGCCGTGAATGTATCGACTCAAACAGCAAAGCACAGTGCGCCAGCGGCGCCCGGAATTTACTGTGAGTCGGAAAAAGCCGCGCATCATACCAGTAGCATGGCGTTGTGGCTGCGATCGTCGCCGATGTTTTGCCCAGGCAACAACTGGGCCATACTGCGTGCGGTCTTGGGAGGTTTCTATGTATTGCAGGAAAAAAACGCTGGCGGTTGTCGTGGGCTGGATGTTGGGCCTTTGTTTGCCCTGGCAGGCTGCCAATGCCGCGTCAGCCGCGCCCTTGAGCGAGGTCAAGGTGCTCAAGGTCGAATCGCCGGCCTGCGGCTTCGAAGACATTGCCCAAGGGCAGGCCCAGACCCGTTGCGACCACAGTGGTCCGAATATCAAGGTCTACGTACTGGAAGTCGGCTACGGCCGCGAGCCCCACGTCACGCTGGACGGTTTCGAGGTCGATGGCACCCGCTCGCCGGTCTGTGCGTACAGCAACGGCAATCTCAACGACTGCTCCACCCAGACCCGGGTGGTCGGCTATCTGTACATCTTCGACCTGAAGGGCAAGCAGGAGGGCACCTTCAGCTTCAGCAACGTCTCGATCAATGCCCCGGGCAATCGCATGTCGACCCAGTTGTACATCAAATAAGCCGCGCAACCGGCAGGACGCGATCCGGCAAACCTGTCTAGGCTTTCAGAAGTCATGCAGCGGAGAGTCACCATGATTCCTGGAACCAAGATTGCCCGAGCCCTGATTGCCGTCGCCGAAGGGGTCGACGACCTGCAAGCCGTCACCCTGATCGATGTGCTGCGTCGGGCTCAGGTCGAAGTGGTTGTGGCGAGCATCGAAGGACGTCGCATGCTTACCTGCGCCCGCGGCACCCGGTTGACCGCCGATGGCATGCTGGTGGATGTGCTGGCGCAGGATTTCGACCTCATCGTCCTGCCCGGCGGCATCATCGGCGCCCAGCACCTGGCGGCTCATCAACCGTTGCAGCAATTGATCAAGGATCAGGCCGCCGCTGGTCGCTACTTCGCTGCCATCTCCGAAGCCCCAGCGCTGGCGTTGCAAGCATTCGGCGTACTGCGCCAGCGACGCATGACCTGCCTGCCCGCGGTGAGTCAGCAACTTTCCGGCTGCACCTTCGTCGACCAACCGGTGGTGGTGGATGGCAACTGCATTACCGCCCAAGGCTCGGCCGCCGCCCTGGCATTCGCCCTGACGCTGGTGGAACAACTCAGCGGCAAGGGTGTGAGGGCTGTGGTGGCGGCGGAGTTGCTGGCCTGACAGCGATCAGGCGTGCTGGAGGAACGGTTCGATATAGGGTTGTTCGCGCTGTTCGGCTTGCCACAAGTCATAGTCGGTCTGGACGCCCAGCCAAACCCTGGCCTTGCCAATCCCGGCACGCTCAAGGCGCACCGCCAGATCAGGGCTGATTGGCGCATGGCCGTGCAGTACCCGCGAAAGGTGAGGCCGGGCGAAGCCGAGGTGTCGTGCCAGCTCCGTGACTGTGATGCCTAATTCAGGCAACACGTCCACCAGCAGCGTTTCGCCAGGGTGTGGCGGATTGTGCATGGGCATGTTCCAGCCTCCTGATCAGTGGTAATCCAGATAATCGACCAGTTCGATATCGGATCCGATGAAGCGAAAAATAATTCGCCAGTTGCCCGACACGCTCAGTGACCAGTATTCGGTGAGTTCCCCTCTGAGTGGATGCAGTCGCCACCCAGGGATATCCAAGTCGTTCGGGACCTGTGCCCTGTCCATGAACTGGAGTATGCGAGCCAGGCGTTTTCCATGGTCAGCCCGGATGCCACGGGTCGAACCCGTTTCATAAAAGATCCTGAGGCCTTTGTGCTGGAAGGATTTAATCATGGAATTGAGTGTAAGGCGATACATTACACATGGTGCGGTATCTATATACCGCTCGCGCCCGACAGATTTGTGCGTTCTGCGCTTGGTAGGGCTTTTTCACATGCGCCGCATTTACCTTGAACGCTCTCCCTCACCCTGAAGTCGTACCCCTTATGACGGCGGTTTCCGAAAACGCCGCGTGTACGACCAACCGTGAGGTGTTCCATGAGCGCGACCCTGTCCGAAGCGACGCCGGTGTCCTTCGTCCACCATCCGATTCGCCTGACGCTCAACGGTCAGTTGCGTGAGTTGCAGGTGTTGCCCTGGACCACGCTGCTGGACTTGTTGCGCGAGCAGTTGGATCTGGTGGGCAGTAAGAAAGGCTGTGACCACGGTCAGTGCGGGGCCTGCACGGTGCTGCGCGACGGCAAGCGGATCAACGCCTGCCTGACCCTGGCGGTGATGTGCGATGGTGCTGTATTGACCACTGTTGAAGGCCTGGCCGACGGCGACCGACTGCATCCCATGCAGCAGGCGTTCATCAAGCATGACGCTTTCCAATGCGGCTATTGCACGCCGGGGCAGATCTGTTCAGCGGTAGCGCTGGCCCATGAGGGCAGGGCGCAGACCCGTGAGCAAATCAGCGAACTGATGAGCGGCAACCTGTGCCGGTGTGGCGCCTATAACAACATCCGTGACGCCATCGAAGAAGCCTTGCCGCTCTGCCGACAGCCAGAGCAGGGAGGTGACCAGTGAATCCCTTTCAATACAGTAAGCCCGACACCGTGCAGGCGGCCATCGACCTGTCCAGTCCGACGTCACGCTTCATTGCCGGTGGCACGAACCTGCTGGACTTGATGAAAGAAAACCTCACCCGCCCCGAACACCTGATCGACATCACCGGACTGCCCCTGGCGGATCTCAGCGAAACCCCGTCCGGCGGGGTGATGATCGGTGCCCTTGTGAGCAATGCCGACCTGGCCTGGCACCCCTGGATCGAACGTCGCTATCCGCTGTTGTCCCAAGCCATCCTGGCGGGCGCTTCGCCGCAGTTGCGCAACATGGCCAGCACCGGCGGCAACCTGCTGCAACGTACGCGTTGTTACTACTTCTACGATGCCAACGTGCCGTGTAACAAGCGTCGGCCCGGCAGCGGCTGCCCGGCCCGGGACGGATTGAACCGGATCCACGCGATTTTCGGTGCCAGCGAGTACTGTGTCGCGACCCATCCCTCGGACATGTGCGTCGCCCTCGCGGCCCTTGAGGCCGTGGTCCATGTTCTGGGCCGGGGCGGGGCGCGGACCATCGAATTTGCGGACTTTCATCGTCTGCCTGGCGACGCGCCGGAGCGGGACAATCAACTGGCCGATGACGAACTGGTGACGGCCATCGAGTTGCCCGCTCCCGGTTTTGCCGACCACAGCCATTACTTGAAGATCCGGGATCGGGCGTCGTACGCCTTTGCACTGGTTTCGGTGGCGGTGGCGCTGGAACTGGACGGACCGACGATCCGTGAGGCGCGCCTGGTCCTGGGGGGCGTGGCCCACAAGCCCTGGCGCGACCGGGCGGTGGAAAGTTGGTTGAGCGGCCGGACCGTCAGCCGCGAGACGTTCACGGCCGCCGCCGATGCGCTGTTGCAGAACGCCGAGCCGTTGGCACACAACGGTTTCAAGGTTCGTCTGGCGCGCCGGGCGATCGTCCGGGCCTTGAGCGATGCCGCACTGGCGGGAGGGAATGCCTGATGAACATTGCAAAATCCATAGGACAACCGCTGGATCGGGTCGATGGTCTGCTCAAGGTGACAGGCCAGGCCCGTTATGCCGCTGAATATCCCGCAGACGGCTTGTTGCATGGCAGCGTCGTGTCGGCGCCTATCGCCTGTGGCCGTGTGTTGCGCATCGATGCGACCAAGGCATTGGCGTTGCCGGGTGTGATCGCGGTGATCGATCACACCAACCGTCCCAGGATCGCCAGCTACGACGAACCCTACCAGGACGCCGATGCGGCGGAAGGTTCGCCGTTCCGGCCGCTGTACAACGACCAGATTCTCTACAGCGGGCAGCCGCTGGCCCTGGTGGTTGCGCAAAACCTTGAGCTTGCCCGCTATGCCGGTTCGCTCATTGAAATCGAATACGAAGCTCAGGACCATCAGACGGATCTGGCAATCCTGCAAAACGAAGCCCATCCGGCACCGGCCGAATTGCCTAAGCCTCGTGGGAATTTTCAGGGTGAGTACGCCAGTTCAGCGATCAGCGTGGATGTGTCCTACAGCACGCCGGTGGAACATCACAACCCGATGGAACCCCATGCGTCCACGGTGTTGTATCAAGCGGACGGCGGCCTGCACATCCACGACAAGACCCAGGGCGCGCAGAACTGCCAGGCTTACATTCAGAAAGTCTTTGGCCTTGAGAAAGAACAAGTGCGGGTGTTCGCCGCCTTCGTCGGCGGCGCCTTCGGTTCCGGCCTGCGGCCTCAATATCAGTTGCCCCTGGCAGTGATGGCCGCGCTGGCTCTCAAACGGTCCGTGCGGGTCAGCCTGACGCGTCAACAGATGTTCACCTTTGGCTATCGGCCTCGGACGTTCCAGCGCGTGCAATTAGGCGCGGCGGCCAATGGACGCTTGCTGGCGGTGGCGCACTCCGCCACTGGCCAGACGTCGCGCTTCGAAGATTTCACCGAGCACGTGGTGGAGTGGAGCGGCATGCTTTATCACTGCGACAACGTGCAACTGACTTACAAACTGGTGCCGCTGGATGTCTACACGCCCCTGGACATGCGGGCTCCCGGCGCCGCTCTGGGCTTGATCGGCCTGGAGTGCGCCATGGATGAACTGGCCTGTGCGCTGGCGATCGATCCGATCCAATTGCGCTTGATCAACTACGCCGAGCGCAACGAGAACGAAGGCAAGCCGTATTCCAGCAAGGCGCTGCGAGAGTGTTATGCCGAAGGCGCCCAGCGCTTCGGCTGGGACAAGCGCAACCCCGAACCGCGCAGCATGCGCTCCGGTCGGCAGTTGGTCGGTTGGGGGATGGCGGGAGGCGTGTGGGAAGCCATGCAACAGAAGGCCAGCGCCCGTGCATCGCTGGATGCTAACGGCAAGCTGACGGTCAGCAGCGCCACCACGGACATCGGCACCGGCACCTATACGGTCATGACTCAGATCGCCGCCGGGACGTGTGGGGTTTCCCTGGACGACGTCACGTTTGTCCTGGGCGACTCTTCACTGCCGACTGCCCCATTGCAGGGTGGTTCATTCACCGTCTCCTCAGTGGGTACTGCCGTGCAGCAAGCCTGTGAGGCGCTGAACGAGAAGCTGCTGGACGTGGCCCGGCAGACCTGCCCGGCCTTCGCGGGTGCGACCCTGGAGCAAGTGACCTTCGCAGACGGCCAACTGTGGTCAGGCGATGAAAGCGTACCGCTGGCGCACTTGGCGCAAAGCAGTGGCGAGACACCGTTGCAGGCTGAAGTGAGTGCCGGGCCTGACAAAAAACGCGAGGCCTATGCCACGGCCACGCATTCAGCGGTATTCGTCGAGGTGCTGGTGGACGAAGACCTGGGCACCGTGAAGGTCAATCGAGTGGTCAGCGCGATTGCCGCTGGAAGGGTGATCAACCCGAAAACCGCCCGCAGCCAGATCCTCGGTGGCGTGGTCTGGGGCATCGGCATGGCTCTGCACGAAGAGACTCTGACCGACCACGCCCTGGGTCGGCACATGAACCACAACCTGGCCGAATACCATGTGCCGGTCAACGCCGATATCGGCGACATTGAGGTGGTTTTCGTCGAGGAAGATGATGAGATCGTCAACGCCCTGGGCTCCAAGGGCGTTGGTGAGATCGGCATCGTGGGGGTGGCAGCAGCCGTGGCGAATGCGATCTATCACGCCACCGGCAAGCGGGTGCGGGAGTTCCCCATCACCCTCGACAAGTTGCTCTAGGCTTTCGCGGCGACCGGTTCGTGCATCCGGTCGCGGTTGGCCAGGGTCGGGAACAACTTGATCCAGGCCCCGGTCACCAGCAGCGTGCCCACACCGCCCATGACCACCGCCGGCACGGTGCCGAACCAATGGGCGGTCAGGCCCGATTCGAATTCGCCCAACTGGTTCGAGGCGCCGATGAACAGGCCGTTCACCGCGCTGACCCGGCCGCGCATTTCATCCGGGGTTTCCAATTGCACGAAAGAAGCGCGGATCACCATGCTGATCATGTCCGCCGCGCCTAGCACCACCAGCACCGCCAGGGAAAACCAGAAGGATGTGGAAAGACCGAACGCAATGGTGGCGACGCCGAACACCCCCACGGCAGTGAACATCACCCGGCCCACGTTGCGCTCCACGGCGAAACGCGCCAGCCACAACGACATCAGCAAGGCGCCCACCGCTGGGGCCGAACGCAACAGGCCCAGTCCCCAGGGGCCGGTGAGCAGGATGTCCTTGGCGAACACCGGCAACAGCGCCGTCGCCCCGCCCAGCAGCACCGCGAACAGGTCCAGGGAAATGGCCCCGAGGATGTCCGGGCGGCTGCGAATGAAGCGTATCCCGGCCAGCAGCGAATCGAGGGTGGCCTTGCCTTTGTTCAGCGGAGTTTGGCGAGCGGGCAGGTTGAGCATCAGGCAACAGGCGATGAGGTAGAGCGCCACGGTCGGTCCATAGACCCAGACACTGCCGAACGCATAGAGCAGCCCGCCGAGAGCAGGGGCGACGATGGTGGCCGATTGCTGGGCCGATTGCGCGGCGGCCACGGCACGGGGAAATAGTTCGGCGGGCACGATGCTGGGCAACAACGCCTGGGTGGTGGGCATTTCGAAAGAGCGGGCGGCACCCAGCAGGAACGCCAGAATGAAGATCATCTCGCGGGTGACCTGGTCGGTGGCGCTGCCGATGACCAGCGCCAGGGCGATCATCGCCTGCATCGACTGGCAGATTGCCGCGACCTTGCGCCGGTCATAGCGGTCGGCCACGTGGCCGGTGTGGAGCATGAACAACACCCGCGGTGCGAACTCCACCAAACCCACGAGCCCCAGGTCCAGGACATTGCCGGTCAACTGGTAGAGGTTCCAGCCGATGGCGACGGTGAGCATCTGGAAACCGCTGGCGGTAAAGATCCGGGCCAGCCAGAAGGCGATGAAAGGGCGGTGGTGACGGAGCAGCAACGGCGCTTGGCTGGGCATCTATGATGGGTCCGGTGGAGAGGGCATCGAGATTATCACCGAGCTGCGATGGGAGGTACGATCACTGGAAAAATAGTTAGCCAAACATCGATTTGGGCACCCGTGGAAGCAAAGCTTGCTCGCGATAGCGGTAGACCAGCCAACAGGGTTGTCGACTGAGCTGCCGTAATCGCGAGCAAGCTTTGCTCCCACAGTCATTACCCGCAACCTTATCTTCCATTGGGCTTTCCTATTGCTGAACCGACTGAGACAACCTGTCACGCGGCAAAAGACCACGCCGTTCATCGGCGGGAATGCGACTACTCTTTGATCGAAGCTTGATCCAGATCAACACCACGTCAAGGTGTTGGGCTGGGCAGACACCTGCGTTGTGAAGGTTATTAAAAAGAACGATTTGAAATGCATCGCACTCCATATCCGTGGGGGTCGTGATGCAGGCCCCGCCCGCAGCCGGTTTTACCTGACAGAGGAAGACTTATGTTCGGTTTGGAGGCGCTCGATCTCGCCCGGATCCAGTTCGCATTCACCATTTCGTTCCACATCCTGTTCCCGGCCATTACCATCGGCCTGGCGAGTTACCTGGCGGTGCTCGAAGGCCTGTGGCTCAAGACCCGCGATGACACCTACCGCGACCTGTACCACTTCTGGTCGAAGATCTTTGCCGTCAACTTCGGCATGGGCGTGGTATCCGGACTGGTCATGGCTTATCAATTCGGCACCAACTGGAGCCGGTTCTCGGACTTCGCCGGTGCGATCACCGGGCCGCTGCTGACCTACGAAGTGCTCACGGCATTCTTCCTCGAAGCGGGCTTCCTGGGCGTGATGCTGTTCGGCTGGAATCGCGTCGGCCGTGGCCTGCATTTCTTTTCCACGGTGATGGTGGCGATCGGCACGCTGATCTCCACCTTCTGGATCCTGTCCTCCAACAGTTGGATGCAGACGCCGCAGGGATACGAAATCGTCGATGGCCGGGTGATTCCGGTGGACTGGCTGGCGGTGGTGTTCAACCCGTCATTCCCTTACCGCCTGCTGCACATGTCCACGGCGGCGTTCGTTGCCACGGCATTTTTCGTCGGCTCCTCGGCGGCCTGGCATTTGCTGCGCGGCCGCGATAACCCGGCCATTCGCCGCATGCTGTCGATGGCGATGTGGATGGCTTTGCTGGTGGCGCCAATCCAGGCGGTCATCGGTGACTTCCACGGGCTCAACACCCTCAAGCATCAACCGGCGAAGATCGCGGCCATCGAAGGCCACTGGGAGAACGTCGGCAATGAGCCAACCCCGCTGATCCTGTTCGGCTGGCCGGACATGAAGGAGGAACGGACCAGGTTCGCGGTAGAGATTCCCTACCTGGGCAGCTTGATCCTGACCCACAGCCTGGACAAGCAGGTGCCGGCCCTCAAGGAGTTCCCCCCTGAGGATCGACCGAATTCAACCATCGTGTTCTGGTCGTTCCGGGTCATGGTGGGACTTGGGCTGCTGATGATCTTCACCGGTCTGTGCAGCTTGTGGCTGCGTCGCAACGACCGGATCTTCCAGTCGCGTCCGTTTCTGCATCTGGTGTTGTGGATGGGGCCATCCGGGTTGGTCGCGATCCTGGCCGGCTGGTTCACCACCGAAATCGGCCGCCAGCCATGGGTGGTCTATGGCTTGATGCGCACGGCCGATGCTTCGTCCGGTCACAGCTTCGCCCAGATGAGCATCACCCTGGTGCTGTTCGTGGTGGTGTACTTCGCGCTGTTCGGCGCGGGCCTGAGCTACATGATGCGCCTGGTGCGCAAGGGGCCTGTGGCTCACGAAGCCGAGCCGACCGATGGCGGCCCGGGCCAGAAACGCACCCCGGCCCGTCCGTTGTCGGCGGCCAACGAAGGCGCCGACGAAGCCGACCACAACGACCGCTCGAACAAGGGGAATTGAGTCATGGGTATTGATCTTCCGCTGATCTGGGCCGTGGTCATCATCTTCGGCATCATGATGTACGTGATCATGGACGGCTTCGACCTGGGAATCGGCATTCTTTTCCCTTTCATCAAGGGCGAGCGCGACCGTGACGTGATGATGAACACCGTGGCCCCGGTCTGGGACGGTAACGAAACCTGGCTGGTGCTGGGCGGCGCGGGTCTGTTCGGCGCGTTCCCGCTGGCTTATTCGGTGGTGCTCTCGGCGTTGTACCTGCCGTTGATCCTGATGCTCATCGGCCTGATCTTCCGGGGCGTTGCCTTCGAGTTCCGCTTCAAGGCCAAGGCCGACAAGCGACACCTCTGGGACAAGGCCTTCATCGGCGGCTCGCTGGCGGCCACCTTCTTCCAGGGGGTAGCGCTGGGCGCATTCATCGACGGCTTCGAGGTGGTCAATCGTCAGTATGCCGGGGGCTCCCTGGACTGGTTCACGCCGTTCACCGTGTTCTGCGGCCTGGCACTGATCGCTGCCTATGCCTTGCTCGGTTGCACCTGGCTGATCATGAAGACCGAAGGCAAGCTGCAAGAGCAGATGCACGACTTGGCGCGGCCGCTGGCGTTCGTGGTGCTGGCGGTGATCGGTATCGTCAGCATCTGGACGCCGCTGGCCCACGCCGACATCGCGGCCCGCTGGTTCACCCTGCCGAACCTGTTCTGGTTCCTGCCAGTGCCGATCCTGGTGCTGGTGACCATGTACGGGCTGTTCCGCGCCGTGGCCCGCAATGCGAACTACACGCCGTTCATCCTGACCCTCGTACTGATCTTCCTCGGCTACAGCGGCCTGGGCATCAGCCTGTGGCCGAACATTGTGCCGCCGTCCATCTCGATCTGGGACGCGTCGTCACCGCCCCAGAGCCAGGGCTTCATGCTGGTGGGCACGTTGTTCATCATTCCGTTGATCCTGGTGTACACCTTCTGGAGCTACTACGTGTTCCGGGGCAAGGTGACCCATGATGACGGTTACCATTGATTGACCTGCGAGGTGCCGAGAATGGCCAAGCCAGACTTGAAAGAAATCGAGGCCGCCGAAAAAAAGCCGCTCTGGCAACGGCTTGGCTGGCTCGCGGGTATCTGGGCGGGGAGTGTGCTGGCGCTGTTTATCGTCGCCAGCCTGATGCGCATGTTCATGAACGCCGCGGGCCTGACCACTCATTGATTTCTCTGTGGAAGCAAGACCTGTGGGGGCAAAGCCTGTGGGAGCAAGGCTTGCCCGCGATGAAGACAACGCGGTCTCTGAAGAATCAAGGTGCTTGCATCGCGAGCAAGCTTTGCTCCCACAGAGGACGATCTCCCACGGAGGACGATCTACTTACGGGCTTTGAGAATCACGAATTTCGGGGTCGCGGCCACTTGCTCGACACCCCGGAACAGCCGCGCCAGTTTGCTGTGATAGCCCAGGTGGCGGTTGCCGACGATGTACAGCGCGCCGCCGACCACTAACGCCTCGCGAGCCTGCTGGAACATCCGCCAGGCCAGGAAGTCGCCCACGACCTGTTGTTGATGGAAGGGGGGATTGCACAGCACCACGTCCAATGACTGCGCAGCTTGCCCGGCCAGGCCGTCACCGGCCCGCACGGTCACCTCGCGCTCGCCCAGGGCCGCCCGCCAGTTCTCTGCGGCCGATTGCACGGCCATGTAGGATTCATCCACCAGTGTGTAGTGGGCCTGTGGGTTCTGCAGGGCGCTGGCAATCGCCAGCACGCCGTTGCCGCAACCCAGGTCCGCGACTTGGGCTGCTCCCAGGTTCTTCGGCAGATGCGGCAGGAACGCCCGGGTGCCGATGTCCAATCCTTCCCGGCAGAACACGTTGGCATGATTGAGCAGTTCGATCTGCGGCTCGTCCAGTCGGTAGCGGGTAGGGTAGGGCGATACTGTCGGCGCCCTGTCGGCAGGCGTGGCGACCAGCAGGCGTGCTTTTTTCACTGCCAGGGAGGCCTGCACCGGGCCGATGTAGCGTTCCAACAGATCACCCGCCGCCCGAGGCAGGTGCTTGACCATGGCCCCTGCAATCACCTGAGCCCCTGGCGCCAACTGGCCTTGCAGGCGGATCAGTTGCTCTTCCAGCAGGGCGAGGGTTTTAGGCACCTTGATCAGGACCCTGTCGAAGGGGCCGGTCAGCGGCTCGCTGGCCGGCAAGGTCGGCACCGTATCGAAGGGGCGCCCGTTGCGCACCAGGTTCTTTTCCAGTGCCTGCAAGGCCAGGAACGAGTCGCTGCTGCTGATGACCTCAACGTGACCGGCCAGGCTGGCTGCCAGGGCGCCAAATCCATCATTAAGGATCAGGATCCGGGTATTCGTGGTCGGCTGTTGTTCGGCCAGGTAGGCGAGCAGGTATTCATCGGCCGCGTCGAAGGCTTGCAGGGGTTCGTTCTGCTGTTCGGGCTGGCGGATCAAGTCGAGCTGGGCGAAGGGGCTGTCAAGCAGGGGCATGGCTGGGGACTCTGGCAATCGACGGATGTCCCGCTGCCCTGGGGCAGGTGTTCGCAGCGGGACCGCCTGAATGAACAGCGTCGCGTGCTAAGCGCGTCATCATTCAAGTGGAACCGTGAATGTTACGTTTTTTCGCCGTGCAATACTCGTGGGTTTTCAAGGCCGATGGCGTAGGCCGCTATCAGATCACGTGAATGTGCGCCGCCTTGGCAACGGCTGAGATCTTATTGTTGACGTTCAGTTTTCGCATGCAACTGCACACATGGAAATTCACCGTGCGTTCGGAAAGACAAAGGATCCTGCCCACCTCCGACGCGGTCTTCCCTTCGGCGGACCATTTGAGCACTTCGATCTCTCTGGGGGATAAATGACATTTTTGTGTCATTTCGGTCGCGTCGAACATCTTCTTGCTCGCCAGTGCATGCAACCGCTGGCTGGCGAAAATGGCGTAGCCCAGATTCCCGTAATGCTCTTCTATATCGATGGGGCAGTCGGTCCGGGCGAGGCTGAACAGGCTGCAATAGATGCCTTGTTCGTCATGAATGGATTGGGTCCAGCCGTACCTGAGGCCTTGTCGGTTAAGTTCTTCCCATAACTTGGGCGTCTGGGCAAAGAGGGTTTCGTCCCAGAGAATGGGGAGTGGCGATTGATTGCAGTGTGCTACTACAGGGTCCTTCGAAGCATACCCGTTCTGTTCATATAATCTGTCCCATCCATAAGGGTAATTATTCAGGTTTACCTTGTTGGTATGGTTGTTGGGGCTGCCGAGATAAGCGGCAAATGCACAAAATTCAAATCCCTGATTATTAAAGAAATTCAAGACCAGGCGATAGGCTGTATGCAGGTCTTTTTCGCAGGATAACTTCCTCAACTGTAAGTCCTTCCACTTGTCCATCACAATCTCCTGAGTTGACATTCAGCTGCGTGGATCCAATTTGTGGTGCGAAGGAATAGTGTAGGACTTTTCCCGATTTGTAGTTAGATTTTTTGTTGTTGCTTGCGGCGAGCTACATTGGATAAAAAACTTTGAATCATTGTTACTGCTACAGCAGTCGTCTGTTTGTATAACTTTTGTATGAGTCATAGCATCGAATCACCATGCCATGACTCAATGCCACTACTCTCTGTCGGTGGTTAGCTCGCCCACTTTGCGGGACACTGTGGTTTCTTGTTCCCTGGAGTGGCTCATGACCGACAGCGCAGAGAAGTTCACCCGCCAGACCCTGCTGGAGGTGCGACCAGTAACGCCTCATCTGTTCACCTTGCGGACGTCTCGGGATCGCGGTTTCCGTTTCACGGCAGGTCAGTTCGCCCGGCTGGGGGTCGTCAAGGATGATGGAAGTACCGTCTGGCGCGCCTATTCCATGGTTTCTTCGCCATTCGATGACTATCTCGAATTTTTTTCCATCGTCGTTCCGGACGGGGAATTCACCAGCGAACTCAACCGCCTGCAACCGGGCGACAGCCTGTTGGTGGAGCGTCAGGCCTTTGGCTATCTGACATTGGACCGTTTTGCGGACGGCAGGGATCTGTGGCTATTGTCCACCGGGACGGGAGTGGCGCCGTTTCTTTCGATTCTCCAGGATTTCGAGGTATGGGAGAGGTTCGAACGGATTGTTCTGGTGTATAGCGTCCGCGAGGCACGGGAGCTGGCGTATCAGGACCTGATCGATGGTCTGGCCCGGCGTGATTACCTGGCCGAGCATGCGCACAAGTTTCGTTTCATCGCGACGGTGACCCGTGAGCAGCATCCTGGCGCGCTCAATGGGCGCATCACCACGCTGATTGAAAACGGCGAACTGGAGCGGGCGGCTGGCATCACGCTGGTGCCGGAGCATTCGCGGGTCATGCTGTGTGGCAACCCGCAGATGATCGATGACACGCGCAAGCTGCTCAAGGCCCGCGGACTGCAATTGAGCCTTACCCGGCGACCGGGCCAGGTGGCAGTGGAAAACTACTGGTAGGAAAAGGGCGTCGCAAGACGCCGTATTCGACGTGAATTGATCACTGCCTTTCGTTCTGCGCCTTGAGCAGGTCGCGGATTTCGGTCAGCAACTGCTCTTCTTTGGTCGGAACCGGCGGTGCGCTGGGCGCCACGGCCTCTTCGCGTTTGAGACGGTTGATGGCTTTGACGCCCAGGAAAATTGCGAAGGCCACAATCAGGAAGTCCACCGTGGTCTGGATGAACTTGCCGTAGGCCAGCACCACCGCCGGAGTATCGCCCTGGGCGGCCTTGAGTGTGATTGCCAGGTCGCTGAAATCCACTCCGCCGATCAGCAGGCCGATGGGCGGCATCACCACATCGCCGACAAATGAAGAGACAATTTTTCCGAACGCAGCCCCGATGATGATCCCGACGGCCATGTCGACGACATTGCCTTTGACCGCGAAGGCCTTGAATTCGCTTAGCACGCCCATGAGTAATTCCTTGTGACAGATGAGATTGAATGGCAGTGTAATTCAGCCAGGCGCGCCCCGCTCGACACGCCTGCTTACAAAACGCCTCCTTATCGACCCGGGGCCTGTCTAAAAGTTTACAAAGTGCCATCAATCGCGCGTGCTACACGCATTCCAGCCCACTCACCAATAACGTTTTTTCTATCACGGCGGTATGGCATTTCTATTTAGGTTTTGCTTTTTCGGGCACTAGCCTCTGAAAAGCGCACATGGATGCGCTCTATAACATCAGAGGAAAAATCCGATGAATACTTCCCTTGGCGGCGGAACGCTTTCGCCCCGTCGCGCCCTTTTCGCACTGACCGCTGGCCTGTTGTCCTTCTCTGTCAATGCTGCCACCCTGACCCGGGATAACGGGGCTGCGGTTGGCGATAACCAGAACTCGCAGACGGCAGGTCCCAACGGTCCGACCCTGCTGCAAGACGTGCAGTTGATCCAGAAACTCCAGCGCTTCGACCGTGAACGCATTCCCGAACGTGTGGTACATGCCCGTGGCACTGGCGCCCATGGTACTTTCACGGTGTCCAACGACCTCAGTGATCTGACCAAGGCGAAGGTCTTCGCGGCAGGCCAGACCACGCCGGTGTTCGTTCGCTTTTCGGCCGTGGTGCATGGCAATCATTCCCCGGAAACTCTGCGCGATCCTCGTGGCTTCGCTACCAAATTCTACACGGCGGACGGTAACTGGGACTTGGTTGGGAATAACTTCCCGACCTTTTTTATTCGCGATGCCATCAAGTTTCCCGATATGGTCCACGCGTTCAAACCCGACCCTCGGACCAACCTGGATGATGACGCTCGTCGATTCGACTTCTTCTCCCATGTGCCAGAGGCGACGCGAACCCTGACCGAGCTGTATTCAAACTCCGGCACTCCGGCCAGTTATCGCGAAATGGATGGCAATGGCGTACACGCTTACAAACTGGTGAATGCCAAGGGCGACGTTCATTACGTCAAGTTTCACTGGAAAAGTTTGCAGGGGTTGAAAAACCTCGATCCGAAAGAAGTGGTGAAAGTTCAGGGGCAAGATTACAGCCATATGACCAATGATTTGGTCAGTCATATCAATAAAGGGGACTTTCCGAAGTGGGACCTCTACGTTCAGGTTCTCAAGCCGGAGGAGTTGTCCCGTTTCGATTTCGACCCGCTGGACGCGACCAAGATTTGGCCGGGTGTGCCTGAGCGCAAAGTCGGACAAATGGTTTTGAACCGTAACCCGGCCAATGTCTTCCAGGAAACCGAACAAGTGGCAATGGCGCCGGCCAACCTGGTGCCTGGCATCGAGCCTTCCGAGGATCGTCTGTTGCAGGGGCGTGTGTTCTCCTATGCCGACACGCAGATGTACCGGGTAGGCGCCAATGCATTGCAGTTGCCGATCAACGCGCCCAAGGTCGCGGTGAACAACGGTAACCAGGACGGCGCGATGAACCTCGGCAGCACCAGCACCGGCGTCAACTATCAACCCAGCCGCCTGATGCCTCGTGACGAGCAGTCTTCGGCGCGCTACAGCCAGACCGCGCTGACCGGCAGCACCCAGCAGGCGAAGATCCAGCGTGAGCAGAACTTCAAGCAGGCCGGTGACCTCTATCGCTCGTTCAACCAGAAAGAGCGCAATGACCTGATCGAAAGCTTCGGTGGGTCGCTGGCGACTACCGATGATGAGAGCAAGCACATCATCCTGTCCTTCCTCTACAAGGCCGATCCTGAGTACGGCACTGGCGTGGCCCGTGTCGCCAAGGGCGATCTGGCGCGGGTCAAGGCGTTGGCGGAAAAGCTGACCGACTGATCCACCGGTAGCAGGGGTAGACCCAGTGGGAGCGAGCCTGTCCGCGATGCGGTGGATCAGTCAGTGACGATGTCGGCTGATAGCCCGCTATCGCGAGCAGGCTCGCTTCTACATGGGCTTTGGTGATCTTGGGGTTGGTGTACACCACCGACTTCCTGTGAGACTGCACCTAAGGAGATGTCATGAAGGGTAGATTTCTATTGCCGATAGTTGCGATCTGGTCGACGGTCGCGCTCGCCGACCAGCCAGTACCTGCCGACCCGGCTGCCGTACAGGAACAACTGCATAACTATTATTTCGACGCCGCCCGCCGGGGCGATATGGAGATGCTCGATACCTTCATCGAGGCGGGTTATTCGCTCGACACCCAGGATGAAAAAGGCTACACCGCACTGATTCTGGCGGCTTATCACGGCCAGGGGCCGGCGGTGGAACGGCTGCTGGCCGCCGGGGCAAATGCCTGTGCCCAGGACAAGCGCGGTAACACGGCGCTGATGGGGGCCATTTTCAAGGGCGAAGTGCAGATCGCCCGTCGTTTGATGTCAACCGATTGCAGTCCCGACCAGCGCAACGCTGCCGGGCAGACTGCGGCGATGTATGCCGGCCTGTTCAAGCGTGCCGAGCTGCTCGACGCCTTGAAGGCCAAGGGCGCCGACCTGCAAGCGACGGACCCGCTGGGCAATACCGCGGCGGATCTGGCCAAGGGTGAAATCAGAATGCCGGCCCCTCGTTGACCTCTGCCTGGGCTATCATCGCGGTTTTTCCCGGGGGTTCAGATGGCCAAGGCAAAGCGCATGTACGGCTGCACCGAGTGCGGCTCGACCTTTCCCAAATGGGCCGGCCAGTGCAGTGAATGCGGCGCCTGGAACACCCTGACCGAAACCATGGTGGAAAGCGGCGGGGCGGCGGCACCCACCGGTCGTACCGGGTGGGCCGGCCAGCAGGCGCAGATCAAGACCCTGGCCGAAGTCAGCGTCGAGGAAATCCCGCGTTTCTCCACCGCGTCCGGTGAGTTGGACCGCGTATTGGGTGGCGGCCTGGTGGACGGTTCGGTGGTGTTGATCGGCGGGGATCCGGGCATCGGCAAATCCACCATCCTGCTGCAAACCTTGTGCAACATCGCCACCCGGATGCCGGCGCTGTACGTCACGGGCGAGGAGTCGCAGCAACAGGTCGCCATGCGCGCCCGGCGCCTGGGATTGCCCCAGGATCAACTGCGGGTCATGACCGAAACCTGCATTGAAACCATCATCGCCACGGCCCGCCTGGAAAAGCCCAAAGTGATGGTGATCGACTCGATCCAGACGATTTTCACCGAGCAACTGCAATCGGCACCGGGCGGCGTCTCCCAGGTGCGTGAAAGCGCGGCGCTGCTGGTGCGTTATGCCAAGCAGAGTGGCACGGCGATTTTCCTGGTGGGCCACGTCACCAAGGAGGGCGCGTTGGCGGGCCCGCGAGTGCTGGAGCACATGGTAGACACCGTGTTGTATTTCGAGGGTGAGTCCGATGGTCGTCTGCGTTTATTGCGGGCGGTGAAAAACCGCTTCGGCGCGGTCAACGAACTGGGGGTGTTCGGCATGACCGACAGGGGGCTTAAAGAAGTCTCCAACCCTTCGGCGATTTTTCTGACTCGTGCCCAGGAAGAAGTGCCGGGCAGTGTAGTCATGGCCACTTGGGAAGGTACCCGTCCAATGCTGGTGGAGGTACAGGCACTGGTGGACGACAGTCACTTGGCGAACCCGCGCCGCGTCACCCTGGGGCTGGATCAGAACCGACTCGCCATGTTGCTGGCTGTCCTGCATCGACACGGGGGGATCCCGACCCACGACCAAGACGTTTTCCTCAACGTGGTGGGCGGTGTGAAAGTGCTGGAAACCGCCTCCGACCTGGCGCTGATGGCGGCGGTGATGTCCAGCTTGCGCAATCGACCGCTACCCCATGACCTGCTGGTGTTCGGTGAAGTGGGGCTGTCGGGCGAAGTGCGGCCGGTGCCCAGTGGTCAGGAGCGACTCAAGGAAGCGGCCAAGCATGGCTTCAAACGGGCGATCGTGCCCAAGGGCAACGCACCGAAGGAAACGCCACAGGGTTTGCAGATCATTGCCGTGACACGCCTGGAGCAGGCGCTGGATGCGCTGTTCGAATGATACCCGCGCTGTGGAAAGACCTGTGGGGGCAAGCCTGCTCCCACAAAGAGGCCGATCAAATCCGGATCAACGCCGCAAATTCCCGCTCCAGCTCCTCCTGATCGCCGAGGTTCAATTCCACGAACCGGCGCAGATAGGAAATGGAGTCCAGATCGATATGCTCACAGACGAAACCCAGGTGGCCATGGTCGTCGTGGGTGAGCCGGACTTCCATTTTTACCTCGACGTCCTTGCCCAGGTGGATATCGGCTTCGAAGGTTTTCTCGGGATCACCCAGCCAGGGTTCGGGTTTTTTGATCAGCAGACCTTTGAGAGACAGGTCCAGCAGCTCCACTGGCCATTTGTATGGCTTCTGGATCAGTTCGGTCCTGGCATGGAATTCGATTCGTACAAAGCGGCGGCGATCGCTCATTACGCTTTTCCCTCCGGAGATCCATTGACTATAGACCCCAACTGGCAGGGCATCGCCATCTTTCGCCCGCTGGCAGACGAATGTCGAGTATGGTCTTTGTCCGGGTTAGCGCTAAACTCCAGTGGCTTCTTTCTTGTCCACTCTGGCTGGAATATAAAAATGACAAACAATAATAGCCTGCTGCGCCATATTCCCTGGCTACTGCTGGCCGTCGTGGGAGCGTGTGCCCTGGGCGTCGTTGCATTACGCCGAGGCGAGG
>NZ_JAIWKS010000012.1 GCF_021271205.1 Pseudomonas uvaldensis | reverse complement strand
CTGCTCGCGATAGCGGTGGATCAGGTTGCTTTGATGTTGAAGGTGCCGCGTTATCGCGAGCAGGCTCGCTCCCACAGGTTTTGGGTCCCTGAGTTCCAGAGCGCTTTGCTTGACGTGAACGTCAACCTGCCATTAGCTTAGCCCCAGCCCCTTCCGTTTCGAGCGCTTCCATGAGCAGCCAGACCTACAGCATTTCCGACCTTGCCCGCGAATTGGACATCACCACCCGGGCCATTCGTTTCTATGAGGAACAAGGCTTGCTGAGCCCCGAACGACGTGGGCAGGAACGCATCTATTCGCCGCGGGACAAGGTCAGTCTGAAACTGATCCTGCGGGGCAAGCGTATTGGTTTTTCCCTGGCCGAATGCCGCGAACTGATCGAACTCTACGACCCTTCCAGCGGCAACCAGAAACAGCTGCACAGCATGCTGGCCAAGATCGCCGAGCGCCGGGAACAACTCGAACAGCAATTGCTCGACATCGAACAGATGAAGCTTGAACTCGACACCGCCGAAGAACGCTGCATCCAGGCGCTGGAGCAGACGCTCAAGGGTGAAAAAACCGTCCAGTAACGATACGGATCCATTGTGGGAGCGGGCTTGCTCGCGAACGCGGATTTATTTCGACTCATCTGTCGATTGACACACCGTTTTCGCGAGCAAGCCCGCTCCCACACTGGACCTGATGAGCCCCACCACTACAGGTCAATCTCCATGTCCCTCCCCTCCTTTGTACGCCTGATCGAAGTCGGCCCCCGCGACGGCCTGCAGAATGAAGCCCAACCCATCAGCGTCGCCGACAAAGTTCGCCTGGTGGATGCCTTGAGCGCCGCTGGCCTGGGTTACATCGAGGTCGGCAGCTTTGTCTCGCCCAAATGGGTGCCGCAAATGGCCGGCTCCGCCGACGTGTTTGCACAAATCCAGCGCAAGCCCGGCGTCACCTACGGCGCCCTGGCACCGAACCTGCGGGGGTTCGAGGATGCACTGGCGGCCGGCGTCACGGAGGTGGCGGTATTCGCCGCGGCGTCCGAAGCGTTTTCCCAGCGCAACATTAACTGCTCCATCAAGGAAAGCCTGAACCGCTTCGCACCGATCATGGAGGCTGCGAAGCAGAGCGGCGTCAGCGTGCGGGGTTATGTGTCCTGCGTACTGGGCTGCCCGTACGAAGGCGCGGTCAAGCCTGAGCAGGTCGCCTGGGTGGCCCGCGAGTTGTATGCGATGGGCTGCTATGAAGTGTCCCTGGGCGACACCATTGGCACAGGCACCGCAGGCGCCACCCGCCGGATGTTCGAGGTGGTCGGCGAACAAGTGCCGCGTAGCAAGCTCGCCGGGCATTTCCATGACACCTACGGTCAAGCCATGGCCAATGTGTACGCCAGCCTGCTGGAAGGCATCGCCGTGTTCGACAGCTCCATTGCCGGGCTCGGCGGCTGCCCCTACGCCAAGGGCGCCAGCGGTAACGTCGCCACCGAAGACGTACTGTATTTGCTCAACGGCTTGGGCATTGAAACCGGGGTTGACCTGGATGCATTGATTCACGCGGGCCGACAGATCTGTGACGTGCTGGGTCGCCCGACCGGTTCACGGGTGGCCAAGGCACGCAGCGCGTCGTGAGTGTTACCTGCCTCGTTTGTAACGACGGCGAAACGAGTAACACGGAAACAATTTGTCAGATCTGCCGTGCCTTCGACGGCGCCCAGAAAAATCAAACTATTGATTTTAAAGGACTTTTAAAAGTTGGCACGGCACCTGCTTTCTCTCTGGCATAACAAGAATAAAAAAGTAGCAAACCAATAAAAACAAGACGAAACGACTCTGACATAACAAAAACAACACGGCAGAGACGCAGCTAACAGATTTTTTTGGAGAAGATGTGCTTTTCAGGGTGCTTCCAGGAGCAACCCGCAACCGGGCAGAGAAGAATAAGACTACCGTCAGGTAGTACCCGAATCGGTTGGATCGCGAAGCGAAAAAGCAGATCAGCGCTCAAAAAAATACGTTTGCTCTTGATCCCGGATGGGGATCGCCCAAAACAGTGGTAAAGGGTCACGGCTGCCAAAAACAACAACAGGCCGCCCCTCAATAATAAAAAGAGCACGCGACGACAAAATTAAAGGGGAGCTTCGGCTCCCCTTTGTGCTGTCTGGTGTTTGGGTTTTTCCTTGTGGTCAGCCTCAGCCTTCCCTGTCGCAAATTTCTTCAATGCTGATTTCACGCATGCGGAATTTCTGGATCTTCCCAGTGACGGTCATCGGAAACGCCTCGACGAACTTGAAGTAACGCGGTGTTTTGAAGTGGGCAATGCGCTCCTTGCACCAGGCCTGCAGTTCCTGTTCGGTGGCACTGTGGCCGGGGTGGAACTTGATCCAGGCGACGATCTCTTCGCCATAACGCGAGCACGGGATGCCGATCACTTGTACGTCGGCCACCGCCGGATGGGTAAAGAAGAACTCTTCCAGTTCACGAGGATAAATATTCTCGCCACCGCGGATGATCATGTCCTTGTTGCGTCCGACGATGCAGACATAACCCTGTTCATCCATGGTCGCCAGGTCGCCGGTGTGCATCCAGCCATCTGGATCGATAGCCTCGGCAGTGCCCTTGGGATTGTTCCAGTAACCGAGCATCACGCTGTAGCCGCGGGTACACAGCTCGCCGATAGTCCCTCGAGGGACGACTTCGCCAGCCTCGTCGATAATCTTGCTTTCCAGGTGCGGCTGGGTACGGCCGACAGTGGTGACGCGCAATTCCAATTCGTCTGAAGGACCGGTCTGCAATGACACCGGGCTGGTTTCCGTCATGCCGTAGGCGATCTGCACTTCGGCCATGTGCATCTCGCTGATGACCCGCCGCATCACTTCGATCGGGCAAGTCGCGCCGGCCATGATTCCCGTGCGCAGGCTGGACAGATCCAGTTCGCGTCGCTCAGGGTGGTCCAGCATGGCAATGAACATGGTGGGCCCACCATAAAGCGCAGTGGCTTTTTCCTCGGCCACGGTGGTCAGGGTCAGCAACGGATCGAAAGCGTCGTTGGGATAGATCATGGTGCTGCCGTGGGTCATGCAGCCCAGGTTGCCCATCACCATGCCGAAGCAGTGGTACAGCGGGACCGGGATCACCAACCGATCGTTGGCCGTGAGGCCCAGGCTTTCACCCACCATGTAACCGTTGTTGAGAATGTTGTGGTGACTGAGGGTCGCGCCCTTGGGGAAGCCAGTGGTACCTGAGGTGTATTGAATGTTGACCGGTTGATCGATGTGCAGGCCGGCCTCGCGTTCAGCCAGTTGCGCGGGCGATACCGCCATGCCCAGCGCCGCCAGTTGCGACCAGGGCAAAAAGCCTGACGGCGGCTGTAGATCGAGGCTGATCACGCCTCGCAGGTCCGGCAAGCGCTCGCTGTCCAGATGGCCGATCGACTGCTGCTCCAGCTCCGGCGCAAGAGATTGCAACATGGCGTGATAATCGGAAGTTTTGAACGCCCCAGCGCACACCAGCCACTGGCACCCGGACTGCTTGAGCACATATTCCAGCTCGGAGGTGCGATAGGCCGGGTTGATGTTGACGAGGATGACGCCAATCTTTGCACTGGCGAACTGGCTGATGCACCACTGGGCGCAATTGGGTGCCCATACACCGAGGCGGTCGCCGGTTTGCAAACCCAGCGCCAGAAAGGCCCGAGCGTGCAGGTCGACAGCTTCGGCCAATTCTCGCCAGGTGTAACGCAACGATTGATGACGAACCACCAACGCCTCACCATCGGGATACCGCTGCACGGTCTGGTCGAAAGCCTCGCCGATGGTTTGCGCCAGCAGGTCCTTGGCCTGCAAACCTCGCGTATAGCTGAGCTGCGAATGCGAACCGGGTTGATCCATGATGCTCCCTCTTGTCTTTATTAGTGGGTGTATCGGTGAACCGTATGCACACAGGCTCCCTCGCCACAGGAAAGCTGATGCAGCGTCCTTACTCTCGCTCAAGTTGACGTTAACGTAAAGGGCGATTGACAGTCACCCATCGCAGGCTTACGTTAACGTAAAGGTGAGAGCCATCCCATCGCTCCTCCGCACCCACAAAAAAGCCAAAGGTGTCCCATGAGTTACCCATCCCTGAATTTTGCCCTCGGCGAAACCATCGACATGTTGCGTGACCAGGTGCAAGCCTTCGTCCAGGCCGAACTGGCCCCTCGCGCGGCTCAGATCGACAGTGACAACCTGTTCCCTGCCGACATGTGGCGCAAATTCGGCGATATGGGCCTGCTGGGCATTACCGTACCGGAAGAGTACGGCGGCGCCGGGCTGGGCTACCTCGCCCATGTGGTGGCGATGGAAGAAATCAGTCGCGGTTCGGCCTCGGTCGCTCTCTCCTATGGCGCTCACTCCAATCTTTGCGTCAACCAGATCAACCGCAACGGCAATCACGAACAGAAAGCCAAATACCTGCCAAAGCTGATCAGCGGCGAACATGTCGGCGCCCTGGCCATGAGCGAGCCCAACGCGGGCTCCGACGTGGTGTCCATGAAGTTGCGGGCCGACAAGCGCGGTGATCGTTACGTGCTCAATGGCAGCAAGACCTGGATCACCAACGGCCCCGACGCCAACACTTACGTAATCTACGCCAAGACCGACCTGGAAAAGGGTCCCCACGGCATCACCGCATTCATCGTCGAGCGCGACTGGAAAGGCTTCAGTCGCAGCAACAAGTTCGACAAGCTCGGCATGCGCGGCTCCAACACCTGCGAGCTGTTTTTCGATGACGTCGAAGTACCGCAAGAAAACATCCTCGGTGTGCTCAACGGTGGCGTAAAGGTCCTGATGAGCGGCCTCGACTACGAACGCGTGGTGCTGTCCGGCGGCCCCACCGGAATCATGCAGGCCTGCATGGACCTCATCGTCCCCTACATCCATGACCGCAAACAGTTCGGCCAGAGCATCGGCGAGTTCCAGCTGATCCAGGGCAAGGTGGCCGACATGTATACCCAACTCAATGCCAGCCGCGCCTACCTTTACGCGGTGGCCCAGGCCTGCGAGCGCGGCGAGACCACCCGCAAGGACGCCGCCGGGGTGATTCTCTACACCGCCGAACGCGCCACACAAATGGCCCTGGATGCCATCCAGATCCTGGGGGGCAACGGCTATATCAATGAGTTCCCCGCCGGACGTCTGCTGCGTGACGCCAAACTGTACGAAATCGGCGCTGGCACCAGTGAGATTCGTCGGATGCTGATCGGCCGCGAACTGTTCAACGAAACTCGCTAACGGAGCTGACCATGGCCACGCTGCACACTCAGCTCAACCCCCGCTCGCCGGAGTTCATCGTCAACCGCGATGCCATGCTCGGCCAGGTCGAGGCCCTGCGCACCTTGCTCGATCAAATCCGGCAAGGGGGTGGCGCCAAGGCTCAGGAACGCCATACCTCACGGGGCAAGCTGCTGCCTCGCGAACGCATCAACCGGCTGCTGGATCCGGGCTCGCCCTTTCTGGAGATCAGCCCGTTGGCCGCCCATCAGGTTTATGGCGAAGACGTCCCTGCCGCCGGCGTTATCGCCGGGATCGGTCGCGTGGAAGGTGTCGAATGCATGATTGTCGCCAACGATGCGACGGTCAAAGGCGGTTCCTACTACCCGCTGACGGTGAAGAAACACCTCCGGGCCCAGGCCATCGCCCAGCAGAATCGCCTACCCTGCATTTACCTGGTGGACTCCGGTGGCGCCAACCTGCCCCGTCAGGACGAAGTCTTTCCGGACCGCGAGCACTTCGGACGGATTTTCTTCAACCAGGCCAACATGAGCGCCCAGGGTATCGCGCAGCTTGCGGTGGTCATGGGCTCGTGCACCGCCGGTGGCGCATATGTACCGGCGATGGCCGACGAAGCGATCATGGTTCGCCAGCAGGCCACTATCTTCCTCGCCGGCCCGCCGTTGGTCAAAGCCGCCACCGGTGAGGTGGTCAGCGCCGAGGATCTGGGCGGTGCGGATGTGCATTGCAGGACTTCCGGCGTGGCCGACCATTACGCCGACAACGACGAGCATGCCCTGGCGTTGGCCCGCCGCAGCATCGCCAATCTCAACTGGCGCAAACTCGGTGACGTGCAGGCCCGCACGCCGATCGCCCCGCTGTACTCGAGCGAAGAACTGTACGGCGTGGTGCCGGCCGATGCCAAACAGCCTTTCGATGTGCGGGAGGTGATCGCACGCCTCGTGGACGGTTCGGTATTCGACGAGTTCAAGGCCTTGTTCGGAACCACGCTGGTGTGCGGCTTTGCCCACCTGCACGGCTACCCGGTGGCGATCCTCGCCAACAACGGCATCCTGTTTGCCGAGGCGGCGCAAAAAGGCGCGCACTTTATCGAACTGGCCTGCCAGCGGGGCATTCCACTGCTTTTTCTGCAAAACATCACCGGGTTCATGGTCGGGCAAAAATACGAAGCCGGTGGCATCGCCAAGCACGGCGCAAAACTGGTCACCGCGGTGGCGTGCGCCCGGGTGCCTAAATTCACCGTCATCATCGGTGGCAGTTTTGGTGCGGGTAACTACGGCATGTGCGGGAGGGCCTATGACCCACGTTTCCTGTGGATGTGGCCGAACGCACGCATCGGCGTGATGGGGGCCGAACAGGCCGCCGGGGTGCTGGTGCAGGTCAAGCGCGAACAGGCCGAACGCAGCGGTCACCCGTTCAGCGCCGAGCAGGAAGCCGAGATCAAGCAACCGATCCTCGACCAGTACGAAGAACAGGGTCACCCCTACTATTCCAGCGCCAGGTTGTGGGACGACGGCGTCATCGACCCGGCCCAGACCCGCGACGTACTGGGCCTGGCCCTGTCCGCGTCACTCAACGCCCCCATTGAACCGAGCCGCTTCGGCGTGTTCCGGATGTAACCGGGAAATGTCCATGGATAACTTCAACACCCTCGAACTGCTCACCGACCCACGCGGCGTCGCCACCCTATGGCTGAGTCGCGAGTCGAAAAACAACGCTTTCAACGCCGAAATGATCCGCGAGCTGATCCTTGCCCTCGACCATATCGGCACTGATCCGAACCTGCGTTTCCTGTTGATCCGCGGACGTGGCAAACATTTCAGCGCCGGCGCCGACCTGGCCTGGATGCAACAGTCGGCCGAACTCGACTACCACACCAATCTCGACGATGCCCGGGAATTGGCTGAGTTGATGTACAACCTGGCCAAGCTGAAAATTCCTACGCTGGCGGTCGTCCAGGGTGCGGCGTTCGGCGGCGCCCTGGGGTTGATCAGTGCCTGCGACATGGCTATCGGCGCCGATGATGCGCAATTCTGCCTGTCGGAAGTGCGCATTGGCCTGGCGCCGGCGGTCATCAGTCCGTTCGTGGTGCAGGCCATTGGTGAGCGAGCGGCCCGACGCTACGCCCTTACCGCAGAACGCTTCAGCGGCCAGCGTGCGAAAGAACTCGGTTTATTGTCGGAAAGCTACCCGCCCGAGACGCTGGATGCCCAAGTCGAACAATGGATCGGCAACCTGCTGCTCAACAGCCCGGCGGCCATGCGCGCCAGCAAGGAACTGCTGCGCGAAGTCGGCAGCGGTGCCCTTACCCCGGCGTTGCGGCGGTATACGGAAAATGCCATTGCTCGCATCCGTGTCAGTCCCGAGGGCCAGGAAGGCCTGCGGGCCTTCCTGCAAAAACGGGCGCCAAACTGGCAAGCCGATACGCCCCCTGCCGCGTCGAAACATAAGGAGTCGCGTTGATGACCGCCCCCGTCCTCACCACATTGCTGGTGGCCAATCGCGGTGAAATCGCCTGCCGCGTGATGCGCACCGCCAAGGCCATGGGGCTGACCACTGTGGCGGTGCACAGCGCCATCGACCGCGACGCTCGCCACAGCCGCGAAGCCGATATACGCGTCGACCTGGGCGGCAGCAAGGCCGCCGACAGCTACCTGCAGATCGACAAACTGATTGCCGCGGCCCACGCCAGCGGCGCCCAGGCCATTCATCCGGGCTACGGCTTTCTTTCAGAGAACGCCGGGTTTGCCAGGGCGATTGAAAATGCCGGGCTGATCTTTCTCGGCCCGCCGGCGTCGGCCATCGACGCCATGGGCAGTAAATCCGCGGCCAAGGCGCTGATGGAAACCGCCGGCGTCCCCCTGGTGCCTGGTTACCATGGCGAAGCCCAGGACCTGGATACCTTTCGCGACGCCGCCGGGCGCATCGGCTACCCGGTCCTGCTCAAGGCCACGGCCGGTGGTGGCGGCAAAGGCATGAAAGTCGTCGAAGACGTCAGCCAGTTGGCCGAAGCCCTGGCCTCGGCGCAACGTGAAGCGCAGTCGTCGTTCGGCGACTCACGGATGCTGGTGGAAAAGTACCTGCTCAAGCCGCGTCATGTGGAAATCCAGGTATTTGCCGATCAGCATGGCAACTGCCTGTACCTCAACGAACGGGACTGTTCAATCCAGCGCCGTCACCAGAAGGTGGTGGAAGAAGCGCCCGCCCCAGGCCTGACCCCGCAATTGCGCAAGGCGATGGGCGAAGCCGCCGTGCGTGCGGCCCAGGCGATCGGCTACGTCGGCGCGGGCACGGTAGAATTCCTGCTGGATTCGCGGGGCGAGTTCTTCTTCATGGAAATGAACACCCGGTTGCAGGTCGAGCACCCGGTCACCGAAGCCATCACCGGCCTGGACCTGGTCGCCTGGCAGATCCGCGTCGCCCAGGGTGAGCCGTTGCCCATCACCCAGGAGCAGGTCCCCCTGCGAGGCCACGCCATCGAAGTGCGACTGTACGCCGAAGATCCGGCCAATGACTTTCTGCCCGCTACGGGGCGGCTGGCCTTGTACCGTGAATCCCAGGCAGGACCCGGCCGTCGCGTCGACAGCGGAGTGGAGGAAGGCGACGAAATTTCACCTTTCTACGACCCGATGCTCGGCAAACTGATCGCCTGGGGTGAAGACCGTGAACAGGCACGGTTGCGGTTGTTGAGCATGCTCGACGAATTTGCCATCGGTGGCCTGAAAACCAATATCGGCTTCCTGCGGCGCATTCTGGCTCATTCGGCCTTCGCGGCGGCCGAACTGGACACCGGATTTATCCCACGTTACCAGACGCAATTGCTGCCGGAATCTGGTGAACTGGACGACGCATTCTGGTTCGCCGCAGCCCAAGGGTTCGCCTTGAGCCTGACGCCACGCCAGCGATCCGACGATGCCGGCTCGCCCTGGTCCCGTCCCACCGGACTGCGCCTGGGCTTGCCAGGGGAAACCACCTTGCATTTGAGCTGCGACGGCCAGGACCGGGCGGTGACGCTGGACCTCCAGGCTGCGGCCGCGGAGCTGCGTGGCGAGCAACTGATCATCGAGCATAACGGCCTGCGCCGTGGCCATCGCGTCATACGCCTGGGCGACAGCCTGTATCTGCAGTGGAACGGGGATCTGCACCGCATCGACCTGTACGATCCGCTGGCCGCCGCCGAAGCCAGCCACAGCCACCAGGGTGGCCTGACCGCGCCCATGAACGGCAGCATCGTCAGGGTGCTGGTGAGCCCCGGCCAGACAGTGGAAGCAGGTACTCAACTGGTGGTGCTGGAAGCCATGAAGATGGAACACAGCATCCGTGCGCCCAAGGCCGGCGTGATCAAAACGTTGTATTGCCAGGAAGGCGATATGGTCAGCGAAGGCAGCACGCTGGTGGCGTTCGAGGAGTAGATATCGGCCCGTCCCAGGGGCCGATACGATCAGAACCGGATAGTGGCTTGCACGACGACACCGATGATGTGGCACTGCTCGGTGTACAGGTTTTTCGGGTATGTCGGATTGAGCGGGACCAGGTAAAGCTGCCCGCTCTCTTCGATCAGTTTGCGAAAGGTCGCATCGCTGCAACCCGGTAACTGAGCGACCACCAGCTTGCCGGGCACCGCCTCGATGGCCGGGTCCACCAGGATCGACATCCCCTCGGGAATGCTCAACCCGGTCGGGGCAGTCATCGCATCCCCCACCACGACCAGCCAGAACGCGTCTCCTTGCGCGTGGTAGTCCGTCAGCTCAAAGCGTGCCTGGCTGTAATCGCCAGGAGCACCTTCGCGGACTGCGCCAACATCCTGCCAGTCGCTCACCGGGTAGCGGAAGTACGGGTTGTACTTTTGCGCCAGGGCCATCCCCTCTTCGGTCGATGTGTCCGGCTCGCGGATCACCATCGCCACTTCGAGGAACTCCATGCCCAATTCCTGCAGGACCCGGTTCATGTCTTCGACACTGGGTTGCCGGCGCTTGGTCAGCCAATGGCCGACGCCGCCCTGAGACATTCCCAAACGTTCTGCGAGCACCACTTGCGTGACGCGCAGCTCCTTCATCTTGGCCTTGACCAACTCTATCCATTTATCCATGAGCGGCACGATACGTGGATGATCTCCACCATCAAAACACATATTGTAGTATTTAAATCGCCGTCACAATTACGATTAGTACTATTCTGAATCGAGGATCCAAGCCCCTCACGGAGAACCTCGATACCATGGACACTGCCAACAAAGACGAGCCTATCAACCCTTTCGACAGCGCGTTCCCTTCGCTACAGGATTGCCCGGCCGCCCAGCGGGCCCTGGATTACTACTTGAAACCGGGTGTTTCAGAGACTCAAGAGCATCGTTTTTTCGACGTGAACCGCAACATCAGCGGAGAAGAAGCCCTGGTTCACGCGTGCGACCTGCTGCGCTGCGCAGCTGCCACCGCCCACGAGTCAGCCAATCGGTTGGAAGGTTCGAGCCGTGACCTGGCATTTTCAGTGGTGCATATGATTGATCTGGTCAAGGCAATGCTTGACCGCTCGCTGGATAGCTACCCTACCCGTCAGGCGTAACCATTGGGAATGGCGCGGCGGACGCGACCGGCAGGAAAATTTTTTCCAATGAATGCAATAAAATCATTTGACTTGCAAATGATAATGATTATTATTGCATCAGCTGGTCGCGAGATCAGTCGATAGACCAGAAGACCTTAGGTCGGACTTCTGGAATATCTCCTCATCAGGCTAATCACGGTTTTTGACCCGGCTTTTTGCCGGGTCTTTTTTTTGGCCGATTTTCGGCTTATGGCTTCAGGCTAATGAAGTCTTTTGGGTGTGGCTGATTTTGATGGCGGCGATGATAGCAAATGAAAACCCGTTGACAAACATCACCCGCCATCGCGGTGAAAACTATTGACAGGCAGCACTTGAGAATCAATTGCAGACTCTCTAAGCTGCTTTTGCGTCCAGGGAGGACGCCCCCTTCGCGCATGATGCAAATCGTCCCGATTTTTCTTTTCCAGCGTGTAAAGTAACGGCCATAAAAATCCTTTTCGGGAATCGTGACCGTGGCTAAATCCTCTTTTGATATCACTGCCAATTTCGACAGCGGCAACATCGAAGTCGTGGACATCAGCAACCCGTTGCAGTCGTTGCTGAAAATCAGACCCGACACCCGCAGCGCCCACTTCCAATGGTTCCACTTCAAAGCCAGCGGTCTTCACGTTGGTCAGGAATATTCCTTCAGACTGCTCAATGCCAGTCAATCGTCCTACAACAAGGCGTGGACGGGTTATCAGACCGTCGCATCCTACGATCACGTCAACTGGTTCCGCATCCCTACTCAGTTCGAAGGCGATGCCCTGCGTTTTCATCTTGAAGCCGAACAGTCTCATGCCTGGTTCGCCTATTTCGAACCCTACAGCCGTGGCCGACACGACTGGTTGATCGAGCAGGCACAACACAAGGCCGGAATCGAACAACTGGCCACCGGTAAAAGCGCCGAAGGGCGCGACATTCAATTGCTGCGCAAAGGCAGCGGTGCCGAAGGCCAACGCAAGATCTGGATCATCGCCCAGCAGCATCCTGGCGAGCACATGGCCGAATGGTTCATGGAAGGGGTGATCGAACGCCTCCAGGACAAGGACGATGCACAACTGAACCGGCTATTGACCAAGGCCGACCTGTACCTGGTACCGAACATGAACCCGGACGGTGCGTTCCATGGCCATCTGCGGACCAACGCCATGGGCCAGGATCTCAACCGCGCCTGGCAGAATGCCAGCCAGGAGATAAGCCCTGAGGTGTTTTTCGTACAGCAGCAAATGGAGAAATACGGCGTCGATCTGTTTCTGGACGTCCATGGCGACGAGGAAATTCCTCACGTATTCACGGCCGGCTGCGAAGGCAATCCAGGCTACACGCCACGCATTGCGAAACTCGAAGAACGCTTCCGCAGCCACCTCAAACACCAGACCAAAGACTTCCAGACCACCTATGGCTACACCCGGGACGAACCGGGCCAGGCCAACATGACGCTGGCCTGTAATGCAGTCGGTCAGAAATACGACTGCCTTTCCTTGACCCTGGAAATGCCTTTCAAAGACCACAACGACCACCCGAACCCGCACACAGGCTGGTCCGGCAAGCGCTCGATGCAACTGGGCAAGGATGTATTGAGTACCATGGCGGACATGGTCGACGAGTTGCGCTGAAGCAAGCACTCCTTGTGGCGAGGGGGTTGGGTTGCTATGCAACCCAGCGGGGATAAATCCCCTCGCCACAAAACCTTCATCCGTCTCAAGTCCGATCTCTACCCCGCAACATACTGTCCAATACCTCATCCCGTCTTACCCAACCGTGAAACAGCGCCGCCGCCAGATGCACCAGCACGGTCAGGAACAACAGATACGCCAGGTAACCGTGGGCCTTGCGCAGCAGCGCGAAGGTCGGTGCGTCCGCCGGTAGAATCGAAGGCAGTTGCAGCGTGTCGCTGAGCATCACCGGGTCCCCGGCCGCTGAAACCATTCCCCAACCCAACAACGGCAACACCAGCATCAAGGCGTAC
Source organism: Pseudomonas uvaldensis (assembly GCF_021271205.1). Taxonomy (GTDB): domain Bacteria; phylum Pseudomonadota; class Gammaproteobacteria; order Pseudomonadales; family Pseudomonadaceae; genus Aquipseudomonas; species Aquipseudomonas uvaldensis. The sequence continues at coordinate 151,224 of NZ_JAIWKS010000012.1, read as the reverse complement.
AGCAGGACATGCGACGCTTTGGCCGCCAACGCCTGCCAGCCCGGCAGATCGGCGGGAAGCGACGGCTGCCGAGTCGTGAACCGCACCACCAGACGCACGATCACCAACAGCAGGATCGCCACCCCCAACGGCTTGTGCAGTTGCAGCAGCCACTCATGACGCTCGGACACCGAAGCCACCATGCCCGCGCCTATGAACAGCATGGCAATGATCATCAGGGCCATCAGCCAGTGGAGCAACCGAGCCAGCGGCGCGAAGTGATGGGGGGCGTTCATGGGCGGGACTCCTGGTTGGCGGGCAATGGATTCACTTCACTGGCACGCCGCAAGTAGGACCTGGCATAGGCGGCGGACCGTGCGACCAGCAACGGGTCTTCGGAACCTTCGATACCGCTGGGCAGGATCAGCGGGTCGTAGTTAATGTCGCGGCATTCACCGTTGTCCTGCGCCTGGGTGCGCTCCAGTACCAGCGTGCCGGCATTGAGCACCTTGCGATCGGCGGGCCAGACCTTGCTGGCGTCGTTTACTGGATCCCCCGGGTTGGCCAAAGTGATGTTCAACCGCCAGCGCAACGGTCCGGCAGCGAGGCGCTTGGCCAGGTCCTGTTCGAGAAAGTCGGCCCCCTGGGGTGGCGTTGCGTCCGCCGTATCCTGGCTCAAGGGCACCACGCCCCAGCGCACCGCCTGACGTTGCCCTGCCTGATTGACCAGATAAAACGCGTTGATACCGTTATAGGTTTCAGTGGCATAACTGGCCGACGGCCTGGCCGTCTTGATCCATTGCAGAAACGGCATGGCTTCCGGATGCGCGGCAAAAAACGCCGGCACCGCCGCCGGATTGGGTTTGCCCGTGGCCGGGTCGGGCAATTGAGCCTGTTGGAACTGGTAAAACGCCTCAGGCGTACCCACCGGGAACACCGGCATGCTGTTCATGCCGGTACGCCATTGTTGGCCGTTGGCCTGGGTGAAACGCAGCGCAAGACTGCGGATCGGCACGCTGCCGTCCGGTGCGTAAGGATTCCCACTGGGCAAGGCGAAACGTCCGACTACCGGCGTGCGCGACTCCATGAACACCTGGGCTCGGGAATAGGCTCGTGCCTCGCCGCTGCTTTCGAAATAGCCGGCAACGCAGACACCTTTTGAATGGTTGCGTCGAAAGCCGGGGTGAACACCGTTATTTTTTTCTAGCACATTGACCAGCGCATCGGGCGTCAGTCGCTGTGGGTCAAGGGAGCCGTTGACGTAGGCAAACGCCCCGCCCAACGCGGCCACAATGACGGCGATGCCACTCAGGCGCAGCGCCAGGGCTGCGGGACTCAACGGCGGCCGGCTCGGTGAAGCGGAAGGGTCAACCATGACGAAGCTCCAAGGCCCAAGGCCATTTGAGGAAGGACCCGTCAGACGAAGGCACGGCAGGTTTATTCCCAGGCCTCGTATTTATTTTTCCTGCTCTGGAATAATCTTGTTCGCGGGTCGTCTTTCCAGCCTCGGTGCACTGACTGCCTCACAGAAGCCTCCCATGAACGAACTCGATGACCAGTTGCGCGTGCTCATCCCCAGGCTACGGCGCTTTGCCGTGTCACTGACGCATAACCCCAGCAACGCCGACGACCTGGTGCAGACTTGCCTGGAACGAGCGCTGTCGAAATGGCAGGACAAACGTCCCGAGGGTGACTTGCGCGCCTGGTTGTTTTCCATTCTTTATCGGCAGTTCCTCGACGCTCATCGCCGTTCCCGGCGTTATGCGCGCATGCTGGAATTTTTCACCGGTCGCGACGACACCCAGCCTTCGGCCGAGCGCAGCGTGATCGCCCAATCGTCGCTCCAGGCGTTCGATCAGCTCACCACCGAGCAACGCGCCCTGCTGCTGTGGGTATCGGTGGAAGGCTTGAGCTACCAGCAAGTCGCGGACATTCTCGACGTGCCGACCGGCACCGTGATGTCGCGCCTGTCCCGTGCCCGCCAGGCCCTGCGCCAACTCAGCGAAGGCGAAATCACCCGCCCTGCCCTGCGGATACTCAAATGATCAGCATGCCCCCCAGCGAAAACGACCTGCACGCCTACATTGATCGACAACTGAGCGAGGCCGACCAGCACCTGGTGGACACGTACCTCGCCAATCACCCCGACGTCGCCGCCAAGGTCCGGGCCTGGCAGCAGGATGCGCAGCACTTGCGCACAGCCTTGAGCGGAGCCCTGCAGCAACCGACGAATCCGGACCTCGATCCAGCCATGATTCGCCTGCGCCTGAAGCACCGTGCCCGCCGTTATCTGGCCAGCGCGGCTGTCCTGTTGCTGGCCGTCAGCGTGGGCGGGTTCGGTGGCTGGCATGCCCGGGAAATGACGCTTCTCAGCGCTGCGGCCCCCATGGCGGACGCCATGCAGGCATACCGTTTATTTGCCCAGCAAGGCATCCTGCCGGCCGACTACCAGAGCGGCGATGGCCACAGCATGCAGGATTGGCTCGACCGCTACTTCAACCAGATCAATCGGCTGCCGGATTTGTCGGGCGCGGGTTTCAAACCCGTCAGTGGACGGTTGCTCAGCACCGAGCAAGGGGCGGCGGCCATGGTGGTCTATCAGGACCCGAGCGGTCAGAAGATCAGCTTTTATGTACGACCTCCGGGCCCCAGGAATTTCCTGCTGCCCCGGGGCAGTCGTCGCGACGGCGAATTGCAGGCCGAGTACTGGTCCGGGCCAGGCTACAACTATGCGATGGTCATTCCCAGCGACCTGCCGGCGGCGCAGAAGCTCAGGCAGACACTTAACTTCTGACCACCACAGATGCCTGTGGGATCTGCGGATGTTTGATGTACTCACCCCTGCCCGAACACCTGCGATGGCCGGCGCAACACCGGATCGAACGGGTTGATTCGTGGCCCGATCAGGTTCGCCTCGCGCTTGAGCATTTCCACCACGGTCGGCAGGCGATCCGGCCCCAGCCGATCGCTGATCGTGGCCACGCTCAAGGCCGCTACGGCCCGGCCTTCGCGGTCGAGGATCGGCACGGCCACCCCCGCCATCCCCTGCAACACGCCCGTATTGCGTCCGGCGTAACCCAGGGTGCGCACGTTCTCGACTTCCGAGCGCAGGAAGACTTCGTCGTACAGATGAAAATCCTTGAGCCGCGGCAGGTTGTAGGTAATGACGGTGTCGCGCTCTTCTTCCGGCAGGAACGCCAGAATCGCCAAGCTGCCCTGACCTACCCCCAGCGCCACCCGACCACCGATGTCACCGGTGAAGGTGCGGATCGGGAAAGGCCCTTCGCTACGGTCCAGGCAGATCGCATCAAAACCACTGCGGGCCAGCAGGAACAACGAGTCCCCGAGTGAGGCCGACAGCCGCAACATGGCCGGCCGCGCCAGTTCGCGCAGGTTACCGGTGTTGCCGGCGCGGGCGGCCAGGGCGAAGAAGTCCAGGCTCAGGCGATAACGCTTGCTGCGTGCATCCTGCTCGACCATGCCCTCGTCCATCAAGCTGCGCAACATGCGATGGGTGGTCGGCTGGGAAAGGCCGATGCGCTGGGCCAGTTGCGTTACCCGCTCGCCGCCCTCGGCGGTGTCCCCAAGGGTGCGCAACACGGCAAACAGTCTGGATACCGCGCCGACGCCCACTTCGCCTTTTTCTTTATTCCGATCAATGGAATCGTTCATCAAATTTCTCGTAGGAAAATTTACTCATCGAATAAAACTGAAAATAATCATCGCTTCAGTGAAATAGTCCATTGAGCCCATCCTAGTCTTCGTCCTACTCTGCGTCCATACAGGGGCGATTCGAACAACAGCGGCAGCCGACCCAAGGTCGAGCGCCAACGCACCCCGCAATATCCCTTCGTATCTGCCCATACAAAAAAGCGCGCCGGCTGGCGACGCATAACAATCTCAGGTGGAGCGCGGTCATGGCTTTCGTGCAACTTCAAGACTTGAGCAAACGCTACGGCGACATCGACGCCGTGGTTGCCACCAACCTTTCGGTGGAAAAAGGCGAATTCGTCTCGCTGCTGGGCCCTTCCGGCTGCGGCAAAACCACCACCCTGCAAATGATCGCCGGCTTCGTCGAAGTCAGCAGCGGTCGCATCCTGCTGGATGGCCGGGACATCACCCACGCCAAACCTGCCAGTCGCGGCCTGGGCGTGGTGTTCCAGAGCTATGCGCTGTTTCCCCACATGACCGTCCGGGACAACGTGGCTTTCGGCCTGCGCATGCGCAAAGTGCCCAACGCCGAGCTGCAACCTCGGGTGGATCGGGTGTTGAAACTGGTGCGCCTGGACCGGCACGCCGAGCGTTACCCACGGGAACTCTCCGGCGGCCAGCGTCAACGTGTGGCACTGGCCCGGGCGTTGGTGATCGAGCCGCCGGTGTTGTTGCTCGACGAACCGCTGTCCAACCTGGACGCCAACCTGCGTGAAGAGATGCAATTCGAAATCCGTCGCATCCAGCGGGAGGTTGGCATTACCACGTTGATGGTCACCCACGACCAGTCCGAAGCGTTGTCCATCAGCGACCGGGTCGTGGTGATGCAGGCGGGGCGCATCACCCAGATCGACGCGCCATACACCCTCTACGAACATCCTCGCACGGAGTTCATCTCCGGCTTCGTCGGCAAAGCCAACCTGCTGCCGGGCGAACGTGACAGCGCGGGCGTCGTCCAGGCCTGCAGCCCAGGCACGGGCGACCTGACCCTGAGCCTGCGGCCGGAAAAAATCGACCTGTGCCCCGCCGGTACCGGGCGCCTGCAAGGCACCCTCGTCAGTCGTTTCTTTCTCGGCAGCCAGTGGCTGTACGGCGTGTCCACCGATCTGGGCGAGCTCTGCGTCGTACGCCGCAACGACGGCTCCGCCCCTCTGACCGAAGGCACGGTTGTAGGCCTGGACTGGGACCCGGCCTTGTTGCGGGTGCTGAGCGTGGACGAGGTGCCGGCATGAAGTGGCTGGATAGACTACGCCGGGGCCGCCCGGGCTACCTGATGTCCGCACCGGCCTTGGCGCTTTACCTGGGCTTGCTGGTCATCCCCCTGGGCCTGACGCTGGTGCTGTCGTTCAACGTCTTCGACTATGGCTCGGGCATCGACAGCGGCGCCTACACCTTCGATCACTACATCAGCCTGTTGGGCGATCCGTATTTCTACGAGATCTTTCTGCGCACCTTCTGGATCAGTGCCCTGACCACGTTGCTCTGCGTGCTGATCGGCGTGCCCGAGGCCTACATCCTCAGTCGCATGGGGGCACCGTGGCGCTCGATTTTCCTGATCCTGATCCTGACCCCGCTGCTGATTTCAGTGGTGGTGCGGGCCTTCGGCTGGAGCCTGTTACTGGGTGCAGACGGTCTGGTCAACCAAACCCTGCAGGCCTTTGGCGGCGCGCCGATGAAGCTGCTCTACACGCCGTTCGCGGTGGTTATCGCCCTGGTCCATGTGATGCTGCCGTTCATGATCATTCCGGTCTGGACCTCATTGCAAAAACTCGACCCGGCCGCCGAACAGGCCGCATTGTCCCTGGGCGCCAGCCAGTTCACGGTGATACGCAAGGTCGTGCTGCCGCAAATCATGCCCGGCGTGCTGTCCGGCACTCTGATCGTGTTCGGCCTGGCCGCCAGCTCCTTCGCCATCCCCGGCCTGCTGGGCGGACGTCGCCTGAAAATGGTCGCCACGCTGATCTACGACCAGTACCTGTCGGAACTCAACTGGCCCATGGGCGCGGCGATTGCCATCGCATTGTTGCTGCTCAATCTGCTGATCATGCTGTCGTGGAACCGCATGATCGAAGGCCGCTACAAGAAGTCACTGGGGTAATTCGTCATGTCCAGGAACGGTCCTTTCGCCCTGTTGTTCCATGCCTTGGTGGTGGTCTTCATGCTGGCGCCGCTGGTGGTGGTCTGTCTCGTCGCCTTCACACCGGAAAACACCCTGAGCCTGCCGACCACGGATTTCTCCCTGCGCTGGTTCCGTGCCGTGTTCGAGCGCGCGGATTTCGTCGATGCGTTCTACAACAGTCTGGCCCTAGCGTTCTGCGCGGCCTCGCTGGCGACGTTGATTGCGGTGCCGGCGGCGCTGGCAATTACCCGTCTCGAATTCCCGGGTCGGGATTTCTTCAACGGCCTGTTCCTGTCGCCGATCATCATCCCCCACCTGGTGCTGGGCGTGGCGCTGTTGCGGCTGTTCGCGCTGATGGGCGTCAACGGCAACTTCACCTGGCTGATCTTCGCCCATGTGCTGGTCATTACGCCCTACGTGCTGCGACTGGTGCTGGCTTCGGCCATCGGTCTGGACCGCAGCGCCGAACAGGCCGCGCAATCGCTGGGGGCGGGACGCTTCACGCTGTTCCGGCAGATCACCCTGCCGATGATCCTGCCGGGCGTAGCCGGAGGTTGGCTGCTGGCGTTCATCAACAGCTTCGATGAAGTCACGCTGTCGATCTTTGTCACGTCACCGGCCACACAAACCCTGCCGGTGCGCATGTACGTCTACGCCACCGAATCCATCGATCCGATGATGGCCGCGGTGTCGGCGCTGGTCATTGCCCTGACGGCGCTGACCATGATTCTGCTCGACCGGGTCTACGGCCTGGATCGGGTCTTGGTAGGCAAACAATGAGGGCGCCATGGCTCTGCTGAAACGACTGGCCGAAGGCGACCGCCCGGTGCTCGATTTTACCCTCGACGGCACACCGGCTACCGGCCTGCTGGGGGATACCTTGCTGACCGCGGTGCTGACCCGCGAGGAACACCTGCGCGGCAGCGATTTCAGCGCCGAACCCAGGGCTGGTTTCTGCCTGATGGGCGCGTGCCAGGATTGCTGGGTGCGCCTGGGCGACGGCCGCCGCGTACGCGCCTGCTCCACCTTCCTGGAAGCCGGGCAACAGATCACTCGCGAGCCGGGGCGGCAGGTATGAAACCGATCGCCATCATCGGCGCCGGCCCGGCCGGGATCCGTGCTGCCGAGACCCTGGTCGCCCACGGCGTATTTCCCGTGCTGCTGGATGAAGCCGCCCGCGCCGGTGGGCAGATCTATCGGCGCCAACCGGCCAACTTCAAACGCTCACCGACCCGCCTGTATGGCTTCGAAGCGCACAAGGCCACTGCCATCCACCAGACCGCCGACGTACTGCGCGGACAACTCGACTACCGTCCCGACACGCTGGTGTGGAATGCCGAGGCTGGCTTGCTGGATACCTTGCATCAGGGGCGTGCCGCCCGGCTCGAGTACGCCGCCGTCATCGTCGCGACGGGCGCCACCGACCGTATCCTGCCTGTGCCGGGCTGGACTTTGCCCGGGGTATACAGCCTGGGCGCGGCGCAGATTGCCCTGAAGTCCCAGGGCTGCGCCATCGGCGAACGAGTGGTGTTCGCCGGCAGCGGCCCCCTGCTGTATCTGGTGGCGTATCAATATGCCAAGGCCGGTGCCAATGTGGTCGCGGTGCTCGACAGTGCCCCGTTAAGCGCCCAGGCCCGCGCACTGCCCGGCCTGCTGGCGCAACCGGCCACGCTCGCCAAGGGCCTCTACTACCGAGGCTGGCTGGCCGCTCGCGGCATCGTCGTGCATCAAGGCGCGAATCTGTCGCGGATCGAAGGTGAGCGCCGGGTGCACGGGCTGAAATGGCGCAACGCAAAAGGCGAGCACTTTCTCGATTGCGATGCGGTGGCCTTCGCCCATGGCTTGCGCAGCGAAACCCAACTGGCCGACCTGCTGGGCTGCGAATTCACTTGGCAGCCGCTCAACCGGGCCTGGCTGCCCCAGCGGGACGCCGCCGGTCGCAGCAGTGTGCCCGGCGTCTACCTGGCGGGCGACGGGGCCGGGATCATGGGCGCCGATGCGGCGGAAAAAGCCGGCGAACGGGCCGCCCTGGCCTTGCTCGCAGACCTCGGATACCGCGTCGATCCCCAACGTTGCGCTCGGTTGGAGCGCTCACTGGAACGTATCGGTCGTTTCCGCCAGGGCCTGGAACAGGCTTTCATCTTTCCGGAACATTGGGCCGGCGACGCCACCGACGACCTGGTGATCTGCCGCTGCGAAGAAGTCAGCGCCGGCGACATCCGCCGGGTGGTGAACGAAGGCCATTGGGAAATCAACCGGGTCAAGGCCCATTGCCGGGTCGGCATGGGGCGTTGTCAGGGCAGGATGTGCGGCGCAGCGGCTGCGGAAATCATTGCCCGCGAAAGCGCACGCCCGGTCTGCGGGGTCGGTCGCTTGCGGGCCCAGGCGCCGGTCAAGCCCCTGCCCTTCGGCCTGGAGGTCGAACCATGATCGAAGTGGACGTGGTGATCATCGGCGGCGGCATTGTCGGTGCTTCGGCGGCATTATTCCTGAGCAAGGCCGGGCGCCGGGTGGCGCTATTGGAACGGGATTTCTGCGGCTCTCACTCCAGCGGCGTGAACTACGGCGGCGTGCGGCGCCAGGGACGGCCCTTGTCTCAACTGCCACTGTCGCAGCGGGCCCATGAAATCTGGAGCCAGTTGCCACAACTGATCGGCATCGACGGCGAATACCAGCGCAGCGGTCATCTGAAACTGGCCCGTAGCACCGATGACCTGCGAGCGCTGCAGGATTATGCCGCCAGCAGTCAGGGCTTCGGCCTCGACTTGCAACTACTGGATCATGACGAGCTGCACAGCCGCTTCCCCTGGGTGGGCGCCGTCGCGGTGGGAGCGTCCCTGTGCCCGGATGACGGCCACGCCAACCCACGACTGGTGTCCCCGGCATTCGCCCAGGCCGCTCGCAGGCACGGTGCCCAGGTCCACGAACAATGCCCCGTGAACACCGTTGAACATGATGGCCAGCGCTTTGTCGTGCGTACCGAAACCGGCCTGACGTTTCGCGCACCCTGGCTGCTGAATTGCGCCGGCGCCTGGGCCAGCCATTTTGCCGCGCTATTCGGCGAAGCCGTGCCGATGTACGCCGGACACCCGGCCATGCTGGTCACCGAACCGTTGCCATGGGTGATGGATGCCAGTACCGGCGTGGAAGGCGGCGGAATCTATGCCCGCCAGGTTGCTCGCGGCAATTGCGTGCTGGGGGGTGGTCAGGGTTTCGCGCTGGACGAAGCACGCGCCCGTCCCGGCCAGAACGCCGTGCTCGAGATTCTGCGCCAGGCGGTCGAGCTCTACCCGTTTCTGGAGGGCGCCCAGGCGATTCGTACCTGGAGCGGCACCGAAGGTTACCTGCCCGATCGCCAGCCGGTAATCGGCCACAGCGGTACCCAACCCGGTCTGTTGCACGCGTTCGGCTTCGCCGGCGCAGGCTTCCAGATCGGCCCTGCGGTGGGCCAGGCACTCACCGAAATCATCTGTTGCGGCGCCTCGAACACGCCGCTGGATGCGTTTTCCATCACCCGGTTTCACTCCATCTCCGTTGCTTGATAGAGGAAGGTCGCGCCAATGAATAACGTCAAACGCACTGCACTTCTGGGCTTTTCCTGCTTGAGCGTCTTGCTCGGCATTGGCCAGGCACACGCCGAGCCGACGCTTTACCTGGGCATGAACGGTGGGACCATGGAGCGGCTCTACGCCGACAAGGTTTTGCCAGCCTTCGAGAAAGCCAACAACGTAAAAGTGGTGATCGTACCCGGCACCTCCGCCGACATCCTGGCCAAAGTCCAGGCCAGCAAGGACAACCCGCAGATGCACGTCATGTTCCTGGATGACGGCATCATGTATCGCGCCATCGCCATGGGGCTGTGCGACAAGCTTCAGGACAACCCGACCCTGGCGCAAATTCCGGCCAAGGGTCGCATCAAGGACGAAGCCGTCGCGGTCAGCCTCGGCGTGACCGGACTGGCCTACAACACGCGGCTGTTCAAGGAAAAAGGCTGGAGCGCGCCCACTTCGTGGATGGACATGGCCGACCCGCGCTTCAAGGACAAGCTGGTGTTCCAGTCGGTGGCCTCATCGACCTTCGGCCTGCACGGCTTCCTGATGTTCAACCGCATCCAGGGCGGCAACGAGACCAACGTCGAACCGGGCTTCAAGGCCTGGCCGGACACCGTCGGGCGTAACGTGCTGGAATACATCCCCAGCTCGGCGAAGATCTCGGAAATGCTGCAGACCGACGAAGCGGCGTTGTTTCCGCTGACACCTACCCAGGTCACCGCGCTGAAACTCAAGGGCATGCCAGTGGAGTACGCGCAACCGAAGGAAGGCGCCGTGGTCCTCAACGTTGCCGAATGCGCCATCGCACGCAACACCGAGCCTGAACTGGCGCAGAAACTCGCCGCGTTCCTGTTGACCCCAGAGGCCCAGGCCATCGCCCTGGAAGAAGGCGACCAGATCCCGTCCAACCCCAACACCCCGACCACCGACAAGACCCGTGGCCAGGTCGAAGCGATGAAGCAATACCTCACAACAGCGATTGCCGTGGACTGGGACCAGGTCAATGAACAGCGCCCGGCATGGAATGCTCGGTGGAACCGCAGCATCGAGCGCTAACCGGCATAGCGCGTGTGGCGAGAGGATTTACTCCCTCGCCACAGTTTTTTATAACAAACTAGCTGGCATCAGATTCCCCTTGATCACAGCGACCGTACCATGGACACCCTTGACCAACTTCGCGCCGGCCAACTGTCGGGCATCACCCGCCTCAGCCTGGCCTGCGGCCTGACGCAGTTCCCTGGTGAAATTTTTGACCTGGCGGACTCCCTTGAAATCCTCGACCTCAGTGGCAATCAGCTCGATACGCTACCCGACGACCTGCATCGGTTGAGTCGGCTGCGCATCCTGTTCTGCTCGAACAACCGCTTCACCGAACTGCCCGAATGCCTGGGCCGCTGCGCCGCCTTGACCATGGTCGGCTTCAAGGCCAATCGCATCGAACGGGTGACGGGCGCGGCCCTGCCGCCGCTGCTGCGCTGGCTGATCCTGACGGACAATTGCATCAGTCAGCTACCGGACGAACTGGGTCATCGCCCTTATCTGCAAAAACTGATGCTGGCCGGCAACCGTCTGCAGCAATTGCCGGAGAGCCTGGCGCAGTGCCGCCAACTCGAGCTACTGCGCGTCGCCGCCAATCGACTGACCGAACTGCCGCAATGGCTGCTTGAACTGCCCAGCCTCAGTTGGCTGGCTTACGCCGGGAATCCGCTGGAGACCCAGGCCGAAGCCGCCGCACCGAACAGCACGACGCCCATCGATTGGTCGCAGTTGACTGTGCGGCAACGGCTGGGCGAAGGCGCCTCGGGGGTGATTCATCAGGCGCAATGGCAGCCCCCTGGTCAGGCGGCCCGGAACGTTGCGGTGAAGCTGTACAAGGGCGAGATGACCAGTGATGGCTCACCGCTGCACGAAATGCATGCCTGCATCACGGCGGGCCGGCATCCGAACCTGATCGAGGTGTTGGGCCAGATCGTCGGGCATCCCGAGGAACAGGCCGGGCTGGTCATGGCGCTGGTCGAACCCCGTTATCGCAACCTGGCCGGACTGCCGAGCCTGGAATCCTGCACCCGTGACGTGTATGCCGATAAACTGCGCTTGGGTCTGCCCGTAGCGTTGCGTATCGCCCACGGCATCGCCTCGGTGGCGGCGCATCTGCATCGCCAAGGCATCACCCATGGTGATCTGTACGGACACAACATTCTGTTCAATGAGCAGGGCGATTGCCTCTTGGGGGATTTCGGCGCAGCGTCATTCCATGCCACCACAGACAGCCTGCAGACCAGGGCATTGCAGCGCATCGAAGTACGGGCGTTTGGAATTCTGCTGGGGGAACTGCTGGAGAGAGTCGAACCCGACGGCGTGGAGCTTGGAACACTGCAAGAGCTGCAGGCACGCTGCTGTCAGCCAGTTGTGCTGGCCCGGCCCGGGTTTGATGAGATCGAACAGTGCCTGGGGAAACTCAAACACTGACCGCGACGAGGGAGCAAACTCCCTCGCCACAGGCTTTGTTTAACCGGCCAACCCGACGAACATATCCTGCACGTCATCGTGGTTGTCAAGACCTTCCAGGAACGCTTCGACTTCAGCCATCTGCTCGTCGGACAGGCCGCTGACCGGGTTCTTCGGTTGGTAGCCCAGCTTGGCGGACAGCACCGTGAAGCCCTGCTCCGGCAGCGCCTTCTGCACGGCGTCGAGGTCGGTAGGATCGGTAATGAACAGGGTCGCGCCCTCTTCGCCCGGCTCGAAATCCTGGGCGCCAGCTTCGATGGCGGCCATTTCCGGATCGGCGTCCGGGCTGTCCGGCGTGGCCTCGATCATGCCCACATGGTTGAAGTCCCACGACACCGAACCCGAAGCGCCCAACTGGCCCTTGCGGAACGCAACGCGGATCTCGGCCACGGTGCGGTTGATGTTGTCGGTCACGCACTCGACGATCAGCGGCACCTGGTGAGGCGCGAAGCCTTCGTAGGTGACGCGGTGGTATTGCACGGTTTCACCGAGCTGTCCGGAGCCTTTCTTGATGGCACGCTCCAGGGTCTCGCGGGGCATGGAAGCCTTCTTGGCCTGCTCGACTACCAGCCGCAGGTGCGCGTTAGTCGCAACATCGGCGCCGTTTCGTGCAGCAATACTGATTTCTTTCACCAGTTTGCCGAAGATCTTACCCTTGGCGTTGGCAGCCGCTTCTTTGTGTTTAACCTTCCACTGTGCGCCCATTACTCACTCTCTTGTCTGACGCGCCGAGACATCTGCTGGCCGACGCTGTGGCGCAAGTTTATACGGCCTAAACCGACTGATCGACCAAAAAATGCACCCTGGAAAATCGACATTTTCGCAACGCGTTGTAGGGGTTTTCTGAAATAGCGACTCGCCTCACCCGTTTTGCCCAATGGTTTCGTACCCTCGTGGCTTTCATTCTCAAGTAAGCACTGCAATGCGCAATGACACGGAAAGCCCCTTCAGCCTGACGCTCACGCAAAGCGACTTGCGCCTGCAAGTGCTGCGGTTCAGCGGTCGGGAAGCGCTCAACCAGCCGTATCGCTTCGACCTCGAACTGATCGGCCTGGCCCCTCCCATCAGCCCCGACGCATTACTGGGGCAACCGGCCTTCCTGTACATGGACCGCACAACGGGTGTGCACGGAATCGTGTACGACGTCAGCCTCAGCGCCCATGCCCCGCACCGTATCGGCTATCGCCTGACACTGGTTCCTTTTCTGCAGATGCTGGAACAAGGCCCGAAACGACGGGTTTTCCAGAGACTCAGCGTCGTCCAGATCCTCCAATGCCTGCTGGAGGACCACGCTCTGCCCACCCACAGTTACCGTTTCGAATTGCCCCATGGGCAGTACCCGTGTCGTCCGTTCTGCATCCAGTACGAGGAAAGCGACCTGGAGTTGCTGCAACGGCTGTGCGAGGAAGAAGGCATCCATTACCACTTCGAACATACGCCCTACGGTCATGTCGTGGTATTCGCAGAAGATCCGAAAAGCTTTCCCACGCGACCGGGCGAACTTTTCCTGCGTGCCGACGCCAATTGCCAACCGCCGATCGAGCGGCTCTACCAGCATTACCAGCACTCGACGCCCTCCCTGCCTCCCCGCTTCAGCGACCGTGCAACGACCCGCGCCACCGCCAACGCCGCGAATCATGCCTTCAACGATGCCGATCGCGAGCCAGTGCGGGGCAATCCAGCCCTGGCTCATGCCCACCAGGTCGGGCGTCGGAACCTGGAACGGTTGCGCTGTCGACAACGGCAAGTCTGCGGTCAAACTACCCTGCCCGTGCTGCGCAGCGGTCAGGTCATGCAAATCGCAGGGCACCCGATTTCCACCTTCAACGACCAATGGCTTGTCACCGAGGTCGAGCATAGCGGGCAGCAAGCGTCCATTCTCGAAGCGAATCCATCCCTCTCGCCGCCGGTCCGGGACTACCGAAGCCGTTTCTCGGCCATTCCCTGGTCTACGGTGTTCAGGCCAGCCCTCGACCACCCCAAGCCCTGCGTTCCCGGTTATCACATTGCCTACGTACTCGGCCCACCGAACCAGCCAGCCACACCCGACGAGCGTGGGCGGATCCAGGTCAGCCTGTGGACCCCGGACCAGGAAGGCGTCGCGCTGCCCGTGTCGCGACGGATGTCCAATGGCAACAGCCCCCTGATAGCCGGCAGTGAAGTGCTGGTGAGCTTCCTCGATGGCGACCCCGACCGGCCAGTGCTATGTCCTGGCGCCATCGACACCGGCAGCGGACAAGTCGCCGCGCCACGTAAACCCGCATCAGGCAACCGGGACGCAAGGCTACTGTTCGACTGGCTCTTGAACCCTCCCGACACCACAGCCTGACACGACGAAGGGGGGCTGGCTCGCGCAGAATCCCACCTGCGCCGAGCCGGCAAAACCTGATCTGGCACAAGCAAACCCAGCGAAACGGGCTTACAGTAAACACAACGCCGCTCAAGACGGTGCTCACCCTGACAGTTGGAGATATTGCAATGCCCTGGAAAAGCTCCGAGAGCCGATACAGTACCGTCACGGTCGCCCTGCACTGGCTGATGCTGGTGCTGCTGGCGGTGGTCTATGCCTGCATCGAATTACGCGGGATCTTTCCCAAGGGCAGTGGCGGTCGAACGCTGATCAAGGAAGCGCATTTCATGCTTGGTCTGACGGTGTTCCTGCTGGTCTGGCTGCGCCTGTTCGCCCGCAGCATAGGCAAGGCACCGGCGATATTTCCGGCATCGCCTGCCTGGCAGACCGTTCTGGCGCGCCTGATGCATTGGGCGCTGTACGTGTTCATGATCGCCATGCCACTGCTGGGCTGGCTTATCACCAGCGCCGAAGGGCATCAAGTGATGTTCTATGGGTTCGACCTGCCATTGCTCGTCGATCAGGACAAGGATTTCGCCAAGCAGCTCGAGAGCTGGCACGTACTGGGTGGCACCATCGGCTATTGGCTGATCGGCCTGCATGCCCTGGCCGGGCTGTATCACCACTACGTGGTGCGCGATAACACACTGCTGCGCATGATGCCCAAACGCGGCTGACAGCCCGTCACTCGAATCCACGGCGGCCTTGCATGCCGCCGGTATGGACGAAGATCAGGCGGGTGCCGGGTGCGAACTGCCCGGTTTCCACCCGTGCCTTAAGCATCATCAGCGCCTTGCCGGTGTACAGCGGCTCCAACTCGAGGGTATCGGTCGCCCTGATGAAAGCGCTGAGCTCGGCGTCGACCCGGGCGAACCCGTCACGGCTGCCGTCGAGCAGCTCATAACGCGGATTAGCAAGGCCGGCTTCTCGCAGGATGCTTGCGACCTGCGACGCCACACCGTGATCCTCGGGCACCGCGAGCACGCCATGGACCGGTCGCTCCCCCGCTTCCGCCAGCACCAACCCCGCCAACGACGTTCCCGTGCCGCAGGCCAACCACCAGCCGTGATAATCCGCCCACTCCAAGGCCGCCAGCTGCGCACGGGCGCTGGCCACCCAGGCCATGCAGCCTTGCGCGCCGGGCAACCCCGAACCACCCTCGGGCACTGGATGCAAATGCGGATAACGCACCTGCCAGGGTCGCCAGAAATCCGCAGCGTGTCGCTCTCGGTATCCACCGTAACCCAACCAGTGCAGGGTCATGCCGAACGCTTGCAGATCGAACACGGTCGGCGTCTCCCGAGGATGTCCTCGCAACAGCCCGACCGTTGGGAACCCGAAACGCTTACCGGCCGCAGCCAGGGCATGCAGATGATTGGAGTAGGCACCGCCCAGGCTCATGAGGCCGCTGGCTCCAGCCTCATGCGCGATACGCAGATGATGGCGCAACTTGAACCATTTGTTGCCGCTGATCAGCGGATCGATCCGGTCCAGGCGCAACACCGCCACCTCGACACCGGCACGGCTAAGCCAGTCCAGAGAAAGCCGTTCGAGTTTGGGTTGCGGGTGCCAGTCGAGGGCGGGAAGGAGCATTGCGGCAAGCCTTGCAGGAAGAGGCCGCATCTTATCAGTTTGGTCGCGGATGACCGCAGTAACCAGGCTCACCCCACTGCATTTGTAGGAGCGGGATCGCCCGCTCCTACAAGAATCGGTGAGAAGTCAGACCTTACAACTGCGCCGCCAATCGCGAACCCTGGTTGATCGCCCGCTTGGCATCCAGCTCCGCCGCCACGTCGGCGCCGCCGATGAGGTGGACGGTCTGACCCGCCGCTTCCAGACCTTCCTGGAGTTCGCGCAGCGGATCCTGGCCGGCGCAGATCACAATGTTGTCCACCGCCAACACCTGCGGCTCGCCGGTTTCGCCGATGCGGACATGCAGACCTTCGTCGTCGATCTTCAGGTACTGAACGCTGTTGAGCATCTGCACCTGTTTGTTCTTCAGCCCCGTGCGGTGAATCCAGCCAGTGGTCTTGCCCAGACCATCACCGACCTTGGAAGTCTTGCGCTGCAACAGGAATACCTGACGCGCCGGCGCATGGGGCTCGGCCTTGATCCCGGCCACGCCGCCACGCGCCTCCAGTCGGGTGTCGATACCCCATTCCTTCCAGAAGGCTTCGCGATCCTGGCTGGTGGCGACGCCCTGGTGAACCAGGAACTCCGACACGTCAAAGCCGATACCGCCCGCCCCGATCACCGCAACACGGCGGCCTACCGGCTTGCGCTCCAGGATCACGTCCAGATAGCTCAGGACTTTGGCATGCTCCACACCAGGAATCGCCGGAACCCGTGGCGCGATACCGGTGGCGAGAATGATCTCGTCGTAACCCCCTGCCACCAGTTGCGCCACATCCACGCGGGTGTTGAGGCACACTTCGACATTGGAGGTCTGCAGTTTGCGGTTGAAGTAGCGCAAGGTCTCGTAGAACTCTTCCTTGCCCGGCACCCGCTTGGCGATATTGAACTGCCCACCGATCTCACTGGCCGAATCGAACAGCGTCACCTGATGACCGCGCTCGGCCGCCACGGTCGCGGCAGACAGCCCGGCCGGGCCGGCACCGACCACGGCGATTTTCTTCACCTGGGTCACCGGCAGGTAGTTGAGCTCGGTTTCATGACACGCCCGTGGGTTCACCAGGCAACTGGTCAGCTTGCCGCCGAAGGTATGGTCGAGGCAGGCCTGGTTGCAGCCGATACAGGTATTGATCTCATCCGCCCGGCCGGCGGCTGCCTTGTTGACGAACTCCGGGTCCGCCAGGAACGGCCGAGCCATGGACACCATGTCGGCGTCACCTTCGGCCAGGATCCGCTCGGCGACTTCCGGCGTGTTGATGCGGTTGGTGGTGATCAGCGGAATGCTCACCGAGCCGCGCAGCTTGGCCGTGACCTTGCTGAACGCTGCACGCGGAACCTTGGTGGCGATGGTCGGGATCCGTGCTTCATGCCAGCCGATACCGGTGTTGATGATCGTCGCCCCGGCCTGTTCGATGGCTTTGGCCAACTGAACGATCTCTTCCCAGGTACTGCCGCCCTCCACCAGATCCAGCATCGACAAGCGAAAGATAATGATGAAATCCGGGCCAACCGCCTCGCGTACCCGACGAACGATCTCCACGGGCAGGCGCATGCGGTTTTCATAGCTGCCGCCCCAACGGTCGGTGCGATGGTTGGTGTGGGCCGCGAGGAACTGGTTAATGAAATAACCCTCCGAGCCCATGATCTCGACACCGTCGTATTCCGCCTGGCGGGCCAATACCGAACAGCTGACGAAGTCACTGATCTGTTTTTCGATGCCCGCTTCGTCCAGCTCCTTGGGCTTGAACGGGTTGATCGGCGCCTGGATCGCGCTTGGCGCCACCTGCTTGGGGCTGTAGGCATAACGTCCGGCATGGAGGATCTGCATGCAGATCTTGCCTCCGGCCTCGTGCACGGCCCGGGTCACAATATTGTGCTTGAGCGCCTCTTCTTCCGTGGTCAGCTTGGCTGCGCCGGAATAGACCCCACCCTCGTCGTTCGGCGCAATCCCGCCGGTGACCATCAGCCCCACGCCGCCCCGGGCACGCTCGGCAAAATACGCCGCCATGCGCTCGAAGCCACCAGGCTTCTCCTCAAGGCCCGTGTGCATCGACCCCATCAGGGTACGGTTGCGCAGCGTGGTGAAACCCAGATCCAACGGGGCCAGCAGGTGCGGGTAATGAGAGGCGGTCATTGGTCACTCCACAACGGGCAAATCACGGAAAAAATGCGAAAGCTCTGCGGCCTCCGTCAGTCATGCCCAACAGCCTAAAAGGCCGGGGGCGACCGCTCAATGACCATAACTGACAAGTTAATGATCCAAATGTGCAGGGCTTTTCTACCGGTCTCGCGGTGGGAGCGGGCCGGTCCGCGATAACGGTGGGTCAGTCACTGCTGTGATAAATGCCGGAGCGAGGGGACGTACGCAGGGACGAGTGTGAATGTTTGCAAATCGCAGAAAGCAAAAAGGGGCCACCGTTTCCGGTGCCCCCTTCTAGACCGCCCAGCAGAGCGGATTTTGTTTGGTAGGCGCGATTGGACTCGAACCAACGACCCCCACCATGTCAAGGTGGTGCTCTAACCAACTGAGCTACGTGCCTGCTGTGAGGCGGCATTCTACGGAATTCCAAAGGGGTGTCAACACCTTTTTTTCACCTAACCCTATGAATATGCAAAATATTTAATTTCGCCGCCGCGACGAAGTTTTTGCGGTGGCTGGCGGCCGATTTTTATCTCGGGTAGGATCGGCGCACTCGTAAAAAATATAAAACAGAGGTTGCAGAATGGCGAACACTCCTTATCCAGCATCCTATTACGCCGCGTCGGCCAACCCGACGCCGTCGCGCCCGGTCCTGCAGGATGACGTCGAAACCGACGTGTGTGTCATCGGCGCGGGTTACACCGGCCTGTCCTCTGCCCTGTTTTTGCTGGAGAACGGTTTCAAGGTCACGATTGTCGAGGCGGCGAAGGTGGGGTTTGGTGCTTCGGGTCGCAACGGCGGGCAAATCGTTAACAGCTACAGCCGCGATATTGATGTGATCGAACGCAGTGTCGGGCCTGCGCAGGCGCAGTTGCTGGGCAATATGGCGTTCGAGGGCGGTCGGATCATTCGCGAGCGGGTGGCGAAGTATCAGATCCAGTGCGATTTGAAGGACGGCGGTGTGTTCGCGGCCCTTACCGCCAAACAGATGGGTCATCTGGAGTCCCAGAAACGCTTATGGGAGCGCTTCGGTCATACCCAGCTGGAACTGATGGATCAGCGTCGCATTCGCGAGGTGGTGGCTTGCGATGAGTATGTCGGCGGTATGCTGGACATGAGCGGCGGCCATATTCATCCGCTCAACCTGGCACTGGGTGAAGCGGCGGCCGTGGAGTCCCTTGGCGGTGTCATCTACGAACAATCACCGGCCGTTCGAATTGAGCGTGGCGCCAGCCCGGTGGTGCATACGCCACAAGGCAAGGTCAGGGCCAGGTTCATTATCGTGGCCGGCAACGCGTATCTGGGGAATCTGGTACCGGAGCTGGCGGCCAAGTCCATGCCGTGCGGCACGCAGGTCATCACCACCGAGCCGCTGGGGGACGAGTTGGCCCATAGCCTGCTGCCCCAGGACTATTGCGTCGAAGACTGCAACTACCTGTTGGACTATTACCGGCTGACGAGTGACAAGCGCCTGATCTTCGGGGGCGGCGTGGTCTATGGCGCCAGGGATCCGGCTAACATCGAAGCGATCATTCGACCGAAGATGCTCAAGGCCTTCCCTCAGCTCAAGCATGTAAAGATCGATTACGCCTGGACGGGCAATTTCCTGCTGACGCTGTCGCGTCTTCCTCAGGTCGGGCGCCTGGGGGACAACATCTATTATTCCCAGGGTTGCAGCGGTCATGGCGTGACGTATACGCATCTGGCGGGCAAGGTTCTGGCGGAAGCGTTGCGCGGCCAGGCCGAGCGCTTCGATGCGTTTGCCGACCTGCCCCATTACCCGTTCCCTGGCGGCCAGTTGTTGCGCACGCCGTTTGCGGCGCTGGGGGCTTGGTATTACGGGTTGCGGGACAAGCTTGGGGTGTAACCCCACGCTCGGCAGCCCCGCGTGACAAGTGAGGGCTGCCTGTGACCAGGTCTTCGACGATAGTGCGCTGGTGGTTGCCATTCATGGGCTGGCGACCGATCGAGGCATCCGCCTTCGTTTTTCCTCGCGACTTCACAACACCGGAACATCAGTGAGACGACACGAGGAGCTTCAATCCCGCGACCGCAAACAGCGCAGAGAACAGCCCTTGAACCCAGCGCCGCAGCCGGGTGTAGCCGGCAATCATCCTGGCCGTCGAAAACACGATGGCGTAGCCGCCGAAAACACGATGGCGTAGCCGCCGAAGATGATGATGCCGAGCAAGGCGCAACCGCCGATGATCACAGGCAAAGTACCGACTGGCGCGTCTTCACGGAGCCCGAGCGACATGATCGCTATCCAGGACATGACGGCCTTGGGGTTGCCGATGTGCATGAGCACGCCCTGGCGGTACAGAGGTAGATAACGCCGAGCCTCCCGTCCGGCAACCGCACCGGCGCTCTCGTGTGTCGATGCCATGGCAGCCTTGCCCGCACGCA
Source organism: Pseudomonas uvaldensis (assembly GCF_021271205.1). Lineage (GTDB taxonomy): Bacteria > Pseudomonadota > Gammaproteobacteria > Pseudomonadales > Pseudomonadaceae > Aquipseudomonas > Aquipseudomonas uvaldensis. The sequence continues at coordinate 130,828 of NZ_JAIWKS010000012.1, read as the reverse complement.
TCGCCAGGTAAAGCAAATAGACCCCACCCGCCACCTTGATGACGAAGAGTGCCTGAGCACAAGCCGTCAACAAGGCGGAGATGCCCGTTGCCGCCAGGAATGCCCAGAAGAGCGAACCTGTCATGACGCCGGACGCCAGGACCAGGGCGTGGGAGCGCCCGTCACGCATCGCCACACCCTTGATCGCCATATTGCTGGGGCCTGGGCTGGCGGCGGCAAGGATGTAGCTGCCAAAGGCGAGCATGATCGGATGGTCGATCATAAGGACGCTCCCGGGAATGGAGGTCGAACCCCGTGAATAGGCTTATTCAGGAAATGGCCGGCCCGCTCAAAGTCCTGCGCCCCCACGGTGACATGGCTGAACATCTGGCGCTCCCTGCTGCTGTCGCGGTTTAACGAATGATTTGGAAACACCATAATGCGCGTGACACTTCATGACTATTTAAATAGTGTCACGCGACACTATTCATTCACCGGATACTCACCATGCGCCTTCAATCGCCCTGGATACCCCGCCTTGCGGACATCGAAGCGAACGCATCAGAACGCCTGGTGTGCGCCCTGGCTGACGACATCGTTGAAGGACGATTGAAAAGTGGCGACCGCCTCCCCGCCCATCGACAGCTCGCATGGCAGCTGGGGGTCGGGTTGGGTACGGTGACGAAAGCGTATGCCGCCCTGGAACGGCGAGGTCTGGTACGCAGCGTCAAGGGTCGGGCAACGTTCGTGGCCATCCTGCAGGCACACGGGCAGCAACTGATCGATCTTTCATCCAATGTGCCCCCCGCCATGTTGACGAGCCGTCTCCTGGCGCAAACCTTGACCGGTATCGCTCGCAAGATCGACGCCGATCATCTCAATCTCTACTCACCCCCCGCCGGACACCTGGAACATCGGCGCCTGCTGGCCCGTTGGCTCGAAACCCTCGGCATCGCGGTTGAACCGTCCCACTTGGTGCTGACGGGCAATGCCCGCCAGGCCATTTCCCTGGCTTTCGACCTCGCCTGCGGCCCCCACGGGGTGATCCTGACGGAACGCCTCACGTATCCCGGCGCGATTGCGCTGGCCCGGCGCAAAGGCTATCGGATGCAGGGGATCGAGATCGATGGGCAAGGCATGCTGCCGGAGGCGCTTGCGCACGCCCTCGACCGTCTCGCAACGACCGCCGGCAAAGTGGTCTATCTCACTCCCACCCTTCACAACCCCACCACGGCGACGATGAGTGCGGCGCGACGGCAGGCTATCGTCGAGGTCTGTCGACAAGCGGGTGCCTGGATCATCGAGGATGGTGTCCACGCGCTGGGATCTGCGCCAGTGCCTGCCCTTGCGACGCTGGCGCCCGAAAGGGTGTTGCACGTCAATGGCCTGTCCAAGTCCCTCGGCCCCGGGTTGAGAATCGGCATGCTCACGCTGCCCGCTGAAATGCATGACGCTGCGCAGGAACATCTGCAGGACATTCCCCTGGGCCCGTCGCCGTTGTCCTGCGCCGTGGTGGAAGACTGGCTGTCCAACGGCGTCATCGCCTCCATCCAGCAGGACTTGCGTCATGAAGCTCGGCGCAGGACCAGCCTCGCCGCCGAATGGCTCGGCGACACCGAATGCGTCTCGCACCCGGACGCTTATCACATCTGGCTACCAATGCCTCGTGACGCCGCTGAGCGCTTGACGAAAGCGGCAGCCCAGGCGGGCATCAGGGTGACGACACCACAATCGCTGATGGTGGATCGCGATGAACAGATGACCGGTATTCGCCTGTGTCTGGGTGGCCCGTCTTTCGAGGCGTTGACCCAGGGGCTGACCCGCCTGTCGGACCTGCTGAAGCACGAGCCGGATGGGCCCGTTTGAACCAGGCACAACCTCCAAAACTCATCAGAAGTCCAGCATCAACGTCTCACTCCCCTGCGCAGGTGAGCGCTCATACTTCCCTGTGATGGAATGCGCACAAACCACAACTCACGCTTTCAAAAACAGAACGGGTCAGGTTTGGACAGGCAGAAACAAAAAACCCCGGTCTTTCGACCAGGGTCTTTGCTATCGATTGGAAGAAACCTTGCGGTTCTCTTCTTAGCTTCAAGGCGTTCAGTGGGCCTCGAAGCAGATATGGCGCAGCGGACGGGACTCGAACCCGCGACCCCCGGCGTGACAGGCCGGTATTCTAACCGACTGAACTACCGCTGCGTATCGCTATGGACTTGCGTCCAGTTAACTCATCTGATCGGAACCCTTGGGTTTCGATCTCGAATCAGGCGAACCTGCTTCGGAAAATATGGCGCAGCGGACGGGACTCGAACCCGCGACCCCCGGCGTGACAGGCCGGTATTCTAACCGACTGAACTACCGCTGCGCGTCGGTGGAGGCTTCTGACAGCTTCCATCTTGCTCTCGCAAGACTCTCATGGAACATGGTGGGTGATGACGGGATCGAACCGCCGACATTCTGCTTGTAAGGCAGACGCTCTCCCGGCTGAGCTAATCACCCTTTGCTTCGCTGAGGCCGCGAAATTTACGCAGGTGCCGAAGCTAAGTCAATAGCAGGATTGAGTTTTTTTCAAAAACAGCTTCGAGCGACAAGCTGCAAGCAGAAACGCCAACACCGCGAAATCGCTCGCAGCTCGCCGCTGTTCTTATTCGTAAATCATTTTCTTGGTCATGCCACCGTCCACCACGAACTCCTGGCCCGTGACGAAACCGGCATTGCGCGACAACAACCACGCCACCATGGCCGCTACGTCTTCTACCGTACCCACCCTGCCCGCCGGATGCTGCGCATGATCGGCATCGGTCAGCGGCTCTGCACGGCGCTGCGAAGGGTCCCGCGCGTCGATCCAGCCGGGGCTCACGGCGTTGACGCGGATCTCTGGCCCCAGGCTGATCGCCAAGGCATGGGTCAGGGCCAGGAGCCCGCCCTTGCTGGCTGCATAGGCCTCGGTGTCAGGCTCGGACTGCGCGGCACGGGTCGATGCCAGATTGACGATGGCGCCGTTGTGGGCACGCAGGTATGGCGCACAGTGCTTGGCCAGCAGCATCGGTCCGCTCAGGTTGACCGCCAGGACTCGATTCCAGTAAGCCAGGTCGAGGCTTTCCAGGGTGATGTTGTGGGGATCGGCAATGGCGGCATTGCATACCAGCGCGTCAAGGCGACCGAACTGACCGAGCACTTCGGCGATGCCCGTTGCGACCTGTGCTTCGTCCGCCACGTCCATGCCAACGAACCATGCGTTATCTCCGAGGGCCTTGGCGACCCGGGAACCGCGCTCGCGATCCCGGTCGGTCAGGACCACCTGCCAGCCTTCACAGATCAGCCAGGCCGCGATGCCGAGACCAATGCCCCGGGCGGCCCCCGTTACGAGCGCAACCCGGCCATGAATGCCGTCAATCACAAGGCCGCCAACCCACGAGCCAGATCGGCCTGCAGGTCCGTTACATCCTCCAGGCCGACCGCAACGCGGATCAGGCTGTCACGGATGCCTGCCGACTCACGTTCCTGGGGCGACAAACGACCATGGGAGGTGGTGCTCGGATGGGTAATGGTGGTTTTGCTGTCGCCCAGGTTCGCCGTAATGGAGACCAGACGGGTCGCGTCGATGAAACGCCAGGCGCCCTCCTTGCCACCCTTGACCTCGAAGCTCACCACTGCACCGAAACCACGCTGCTGACGCACGGCCAGTTCGTGCTGCGGATGGCTCTTGAGACCGGCGTAATGCACCTTCTCGATGCCGTCCTGCTGCTCCAGCCACTCGGCCAGCGCCTGGGCATTGGCGCAGTGGGCCTTCATGCGCAATCCCAGGGTTTCCAGCCCCTTGAGGAAAACCCAGGCGTTGAACGGGCTGAGGGTCGGACCGGCAGTGCGAAGGAAGCCCACCACTTCTTTCATCTGCTCGCCACGGCCGGCCACCACACCGCCCATGCAACGCCCCTGGCCGTCAATGAACTTGGTCGCCGAGTGCACCACCACGTCCGCCCCCAGCTTCAACGGCTGTTGCAGCACCGGAGTGCAGAAGCAGTTGTCCACCACCAGCATGGCGCCCTTGGCATGGGCGATTTCCGCCAGGGCGGCGATGTCCACCAGCTCGGCCAGCGGATTGGAAGGCGATTCGACGAACAACAGCTTGGTATTGGTCTTGATTGCCGCATCCCAAGCGGACAGGTCAGCCAAGGGCACGTAATCGACTTCCACGCCGAAGCGCTTGAAGTATTTCTCGAACAGGCTGATGGTCGAGCCGAAGACGCTGCGCGACACCAGTACGTGGTCACCGGCGCTGCACAAGCTCATCACCACCGCCATGATCGCGGCCATGCCGGTGGCGGTGGCAACCGCTTGCTCGGCGCCTTCGAGCGCGGCGATACGCTCTTCGAACGCTCGCACGGTGGGGTTGGTATAGCGCGAGTAGACGTTGCCCGGCACTTCACCGGCAAACCGGGCCGCCGCATCGGCAGCGGTACGGAACACATAGCTGGAAGTGAAGAACATCGGATCGCCATGTTCGGCTTCTGGCGTACGATGCTGGCCGGCGCGTACCGCCAGGGTGTCGAACGCTACGCCTTCAAGGTCGCTGTCCAGCCGACCGGCATCCCAATCCTGACTCATGCTGCCACTCCTTCAATCGGTTTAACGCAAACCGGCCCCTCAGGGCCGGTTTGTCACTCAGTTGTTGTACAGATCGATGATCGCACTGACCGCCTGGGTCTTGGCCTTGGACGCATCGTTACGAGCGCTTTCGATCTTGTTCAGGTAAGCCTCGTCGATGTCGCCGGTGACGTACTTGCCGTCGAACACCGCGCAGTCGAACTGCTCGATCTTGATCTTGCCGCCACCGACCGCCTCGATCAGGTCCGGCAGGTCCTGGTAGATCAGCCAGTCGGCGCCGATCAGGTCGGCCACTTCCTGGGTGGTACGGTTATGAGCGATCAGCTCATGAGCACTCGGCATGTCGATGCCGTAGACGTTCGGGTAGCGCACGGCCGGGGCCGCCGAGCAGAAGTACACGTTCTTGGCGCCGGCTTCGCGGGCCATCTGGATGATCTGCTTGCAGGTGGTGCCGCGTACGATGGAGTCGTCTACCAGCATCACGTTCTTGCCACGGAATTCCAGCTCGATGGCGTTGAGCTTCTGGCGCACGGATTTTTTCCGCGCAGCCTGACCCGGCATGATGAAGGTACGACCGATGTAGCGGTTCTTCACGAAGCCTTCACGGAACTTGACGCCCAGGTGGTTCGCCAACTCCAGGGCCGCGGTGCGGCTGGTGTCCGGGATCGGGATAACGACATCGATGTCGTGGTCCGGACGCTCGCGCAGGATCTTCTCGGCCAGCTTCTCGCCCATGCGCAGGCGCGCCTTGTAGACCGAGACACCGTCCATGATCGAGTCAGGGCGCGCCAGATACACGTGTTCGAAGATGCAGGGCGTCAGCGACGGGTTGGTCGCGCATTGGCGGGTAAACAGCTTGCCGTCTTCAGTGATGTAGACCGCTTCGCCCGGGGCCAGGTCGCGAATCAGCGTGAAGCCCAGCACGTCCAGGGACACGCTTTCGGAGGCGATCATGTACTCGACGCCTTCGTCGGTGTGACGCTGGCCGAACACGATCGGGCGGATGCCATGGGGATCACGGAAACCGACGATACCGTAGCCAGTGATCATCGCCACCACCGAGTAGCCGCCAACGCAACGGTTATGCACTTCCGACACGGCGGCGAACACGTCCTCTTCGGTAGGCTGAAGCTTGCCGCGCTGGGCCAGCTCGTGGGCGAACACGTTGAGCATCACTTCCGAGTCGGAGCTGGTGTTGACGTGACGCAGGTCCGATTCGTAGATTTCCTTGGCGAGCTGTTCGACGTTGGTCAGGTTGCCGTTGTGTGCCAGGGTGATGCCGTACGGCGAGTTGACGTAGAACGGCTGAGCTTCAGCCGAGGTCGAGCTGCCCGCGGTCGGATAACGCACATGGCCGATGCCCATGTGGCCGACCAGGCGCTGCATGTGGCGCTGTTGGAACACGTCACGCACCAGGCCGTTATCCTTGCGCAGGAACAACCGGCCATCATGGCTGGTCACGATACCGGCAGCGTCCTGGCCGCGGTGCTGGAGCACGGTTAGCGCGTCATACAGCGCCTGATTGACGTTCGACTTACCGACGATACCGACGATGCCACACATGCGACGCAACCCCTACTTAATGGATCTGAACTGAACAACCCTTACTGAGGCGTTTTGGCCATCGGCAAGAGCTGTTCCTTGAACGGTATTTCAGCGGGTACGCTGATACCGCTGGCAAGCCACTGACTGCTCCAACCCAGGATCAGGTTCTTGGACCAGTCTGCGACCAATAAAAATTGTGGCACGAGCCGGGACTCCTGCCACCACTTATCCTGTTGTACCGGCCCCAGGCTCAGCAGCCCGACGGCCACGACCACCAGCAACGCGCCACGCGCGGCGCCGAAAGCCATGCCCAGGAACCGGTCCGTCCCGGAAAGCCCGGTGACGCGGATCAGTTCGCCGATCAGATAGTTGATCATTGCGCCGACCAGCAAGGTGGCGATAAACAGAATGGCACAGCCCGCGATGACGCGAGCCGACGGCGTTTCGATGTATCCGGCGAGGTACTGGGACAGCGAGCCACCAAACATCCAGGCTACGACTCCCGCGATGATCCAGGTCAGCAGCGAGAGGGCTTCCTTGACGAAGCCGCGGCTCAGACTGATCAATGCGGAGATAGCGACGATCGCAACGATCGCCCAGTCAACCCAGGTAAATGGCACGGTGCAGCCTACAGACGGATAAGGCGGCGCATTTTAGCAGAGCGCAGAGCTGTCGGTAAGCTGCGATTGTCAGTGTGATTCAAATCAGGCGAACCGCAATCAACCGCGCTCCGGCTGGAAGCGCACCACAAAGCCCTTGAGGTTCTGCTGGCGACCGAGCAAGTCCCGCAGGCGATCGGCCTCGGCACGCTCGATCAACGGCCCGACAAACACCCGGTTCTTGCCATCGGCGGAACGAATGTAGGCGTTGTACCCCTGGCTGCGCAGGGATTTCTGCAGGTTCTCGGCGCTTTCGCGACTGGTCAGGCTGGCCAGTTGCACGGACCAACTGACCGACAGGCCATTGGCGTCCACACGACTCTGGGTGGTGTCCGGCTTGGTCGGCGCAGCGGTGATCGGCTGGCTCGGTGCCGGCTTGGCTGCCGGAGCAGCAGGCGCGGCTGGCGCAGGAGCCGCTGCAACAGGCGGCTTGCTCGATGTAGTCGGTGCAGCCGGTGCAGCGGTCGGCGCCGCAGGAGCCGCTGGAGCGGGCGTGATCGGCATGGCAGGCGCGGGTTGCGCGGCCAGTTCTTCATCGCTTGGAACTGGCTCCTGGGGCAGCGCCTGGGGCTCAGGCACCGTCACCGGCTCGACCTGCACCGGTGGCATCGCCGGCGCCTGGGGCGCGGCCGGTGCATCGACCGTGACCTGACGCTGCTCGTCCTGACGGGAAAACAGCATCGGCAGGAAAATCACCGCCAGGGCCACCAATACCAGGGCCCCTACCATGCGCTGCTTGTATGCCTTATCCAGCAATGCCATCTGCAGCTTCCTCCGTGGAGCGCCGGCTCAGCCATTGAAGGGCCTCGGCGACACAAAAAAATGATCCGAACACCAGGATTTCGTCGTCGGCGGTCGCCAGGGCGCACTGCCCTTCCAGCGCGGCGACCACACTTGCATAAGCATCTACCGAAGCGCCACGCGCCTGCAAGGCCGCCTGCAATTGTGTCGCCGGACGCGAGCGCGGCGAGTCCAGCGGCGCGACTGCCCAATGCTGGACACTAGCACTCAACGCCTCGACCACGCCATCCAGATCCTTGTCGGACAGCAACCCGAATACCGCCAGTCGCCGCCCCGCCACAGGCCGACGAGCCAGGCGCTCGGCCAGGTAGTGCGCCGCATGGGGGTTGTGGCCGACATCCAGCAGCAGGCTCAGGCGCTTGCCCTGCCAATCGAACGTGCGGCGATCGAGCCGGCCGACGACACGGGTCGCTTGCAAGGCCTTGACGATCTGGCCGGCATCCCAGGGCAGCCCCAGCAACCGGTAGGCCTGGAGTGCCAGCGCGGCATTCTCCATTGGCAGGTCCAGCAGCGGCAGGTCATGCAACTCCACCGGATTACCCTGGGCATCGCTGCCACGCCATTGCCAATGCTGCTCGGTCATGGCCAGATCGAAATCGCGCCCACGCAGGAAAAACGGACAGGCCAGTTCCCGAGCCTTGTCCAGCAATGGCTGTGGTGGATCGAGGTCGCCGCAGAGCGCAGGCGCGCCCTGACGGAAGATCCCGGCCTTTTCGAAAGCCACGGATTCGCGGGTGTCGCCCAGGTAATCGGCATGGTCCACGCCGATACTGGTCACCAGCGCGACGTCTGGATCCACCAGGTTGACGGCGTCCAGGCGACCTCCCAGGCCCACTTCCAGCACAACGGCATCGAGACCGGCACGCGCGAACAACCAGAACGCCGCAAGAGTGCCCATCTCGAAATAGGTCAGGGATATCTCGCCTCGCCCGGCTTCCACCGCGACGAAGGCCTCGCACAGCTCGGCGTCGCCAGCCTCGACGCCGTTGATCTGCACCCGCTCGTTATAACGCAGCAGGTGCGGCGAGCTGTACACACCGACACTCAGCCCCTGGGCCCGCAACAGCGAGGCCATGAAGGCGCAGGTCGACCCCTTGCCATTGGTGCCGGTGACAGTGATGACCCTGGGGGCCGGCTTGCCCAGCCCCATGCGGGACATGACGACCTGAGAGCGCTCCAGCCCCATGTCGATAGCCGACGGGTGCAGCTGCTCGAGATAGGCCAGCCATTCGCTCAGGGTACGTTGGATCATAGGCCCGCAGGCGCCGGTGGAACGACCATCGGCTCGATGGGCGTGGCGACATACTTAGGCGTCGGCAGGCCCATCAGTTGCGCCAGCAGGTTACCCAGGCGCGGACGCAGCTCCTGGCGATGGATGATCATGTCGATGGCGCCGTGCTCCAGCAGGAATTCGCTGCGCTGGAAGCCTTCCGGCAGTTTTTCGCGAACGGTCTGCTCGATCACGCGCGGACCGGCGAAGCCGATCAGGGCCTTCGGCTCGCCGACGATCACGTCGCCAAGCATCGCCAGGCTAGCCGATACGCCGCCATAGACCGGATCGGTCAGTACCGAGATGAATGGAATGCCTTCCTCTCGCAGACGCGCCAGCACCGCGGAGGTCTTGGCCATCTGCATCAGGGAGATCAGCGCTTCCTGCATCCGCGCACCGCCGGAAGCGGAGAAGCAGACCATCGGGCAACGGTTTTCCAGGGCATGGTTGGCGGCACGAACAAAGCGCTCGCCGACGATGGCGCCCATGGACCCGCCCATGAACGAGAATTCAAAGGCCGAAACCACTACCGGCATGCCCAGCAGCGTACCGCTCATGGACACCAGGGCGTCCTTTTCACCGGTCTGCTTCTGGGCCGCGGTCAGGCGGTCCTTGTATTTTTTGCCGTCGCGGAATTTCAGGCGATCCACGGGCTCCAGGTCGGCACCCAGCTCAACACGGCCTTCGGCGTCCAGGAAGATGTCGATACGGGCACGTGCGCCGATGCGCATGTGGTGGTTGCACTTGGGGCAAACATCCAGGGTCTTTTCCAGCTCGGGGCGATACAGCACCGCTTCGCAGGATGGACATTTGTGCCACAGACCTTCGGGCACCGAGCTTTTCTTCACCTCGGAACGCATGATCGAAGGGATCAGTTTGTCTACCAACCAGTTGCTCATGCTTTCTTTCTCCAGTACCGGCGGCCCGAACGCTCTGGTTCGCGGCCCCGCGTATGCCCTTGAGCTAAATTCATTGTGTGACGGGGTTCGGGGAGCCACCACGGTCAGCGCGAAACATGACCTGCGAGCAGCTCGACCTTCCCTGCCATTCCGACAACTGCTTCACCGCGGTTGCCACTACGCTATCGGCCCGCCCTGAGGCGGCGCCTGCCTGCTTTGTACAGTGCAGGTATGGACGGCGGCAGTCTGCCAGCCGTCACATTGGCGACTGACTGCTGCGCACAGCAGCCATGAACGCACGAATCTTTTCTGGATCCTTGATGCCCTTGCCCTGCTCTACCCCCCCGCTCACATCCACTGCGTACGGACGGACCTGGCGAATGGCTTCGGCCACGTTGTCGGCCGTCAACCCTCCGGCCAGGATGATGGGTTTGCTCAGACCCTGGGGCACCAGCGACCAGTCGAATGCCTCGCCGGTCCCTCCGGGAATGCCTTCGACATACGTGTCCAGCAGAATGCCACTGGCACTGGCAAAAGCTTCGCAACCGGCGGCGATATCATCACCGGCCTTGACCCGCAGCGCCTTGATGTACGGGCGATGCCAGCCTTCGCAATCGGCCGGCGTCTCGTCACCGTGGAACTGCAACAGCGCCAGCGGCACCGCGTCGAGTATTTCGCCCAGCTCGCAACGGCTGGCATTGACGAACAGGCCCACGGGGGTCACGAACGGCGGTAATGCACGGATGATCGCCCTTGCCTGCTGCACCGTCACCGCCCGAGGACTCTTGGCGTAAAACACCAGTCCGATGGCATCGGCCCCGGCCTCGACTGCCGCCAACGCGTCCTCGACGCGGGTGATCCCGCAAATCTTGCTGCGAACGGCTGGCATATCGTGAAAAACCTCAGGCAGATCCGTGAAAGTCCCGGATGGTAGCAAATGCAGCGGAGGGCGTCAGCCGTCGAGTTCCGAGAAGCCCGTGAGGAAATGTGGCCCGATGTAACGCTCCGGCAGCTCGAATTCCTTGTGATATTCAACTTGCACCAGATACAGGCCAAACGGATGCGCCGTCACGCCACCGGAGCGGCGGATGCGACTGTCGAGCACTTCCTTGGCCCATTCCACCGGCCGCTCGCCGGCGCCGATGGTCATCAATACCCCGGCAATGTTGCGCACCATGTGATGCAGGAATGCGCTGGCGCGGATGTCGAGTACGATCATCTTGCCGTGACGGGTCACACGCAGGTGATGCAGCTCCTTGATCGGCGATTTGGCCTGACACTGGCCGGCGCGGAAGGCGCTGAAATCGTGGACGCCGACCAGGCACTGCGCGGCCTCGGCCATGCGCTCGACGTCCAGCGGACGATGGTTCCAGGTAATTTCTTCGTTCAGGTGCGCCGGACGGATCTGGTCGTTGTAGATCACATAGCGATAGCGACGGGCAATGGCCTTGAAACGCGCATGGAAATGCGCGGGCATCACCTTGGCCCAACTGACACTGACATCGTGTGGCAGGTTGATGTTGGCGCCCATGACCCAGGCCTTCATCGACCGCTCGGCCTGGGTATCGAAATGCACCACTTGCCCGCAAGCGTGCACGCCGGCATCGGTGCGACCGGCGCAATGCAGCGACACGGGTGAATCGGCGACCTTGGACAGCGCCTCTTCAAGGGTCTGCTGCACCGTCGCCACACCGGAGGCCTGGCGCTGCCAGCCGCGATAGCGCGAGCCTTTGTATTCAACGCCCAGGGCGATCCGGAAAAAGCCGTCGGCCGCCATTTCGGCGGCCGGATTGTCTATGTTTGCCAAAGAATTACAGCCTGCTGAGGTACGCAAAGGCGGGCATTATAAGGCTGATGGGGTGGGATGCCAGCGCAGACGCCACCTCCCCTCAAACAAAAACGGCAGCCTCACCGGCTGCCGCTCTGAATACCCCTATGACCTCAGGCCAGGCGCGACAACATCTCCTGAGCTTCGCTCTTCTGGGTCGCATCGCCTTCATTGAGGACTTCACCCAGGATATCCCGGGCGCCGTCGTTGTCACCCATGTCGATGTAAGCCTGGGCCAGGTCGAGTTTGGTCGCCACTTCGTCGGTGCCGCTGAGGAAATCGAAGTCCGGCTCGTCTTCCGCACTGGCGAGAGCATCCTCAGCGGTGAAAGACGGCTGGCCCAGACCCTCGGACAGACGCTCCAGTTCTGCGTTGACATCGTCCAGTTCGGACTCGAAAGGATCCTTCGGCGCCTCGGGAACATCCATTTCATCGGCCAGGGACAGGTCGAAATCCGCCGGCAGCTCAAGGTCATCGGCCGGGGTATCGTCCAGAGCCGGCGTCTCGGCTGGCGACACGTCCAGCCCCTTGAGGTCGTCGTCCAGATCCAGCAGAAAATCTTCGTCGGCCAGGGCCGGCGCTGGCGCATCGGCTCCCAGGTCCAGGTCGAACTCCGACAAGTCGTCCAGGCTTTCGGCGGCTTCGGTCTGCTGCTTGAGCACCGACTCGAAACTCAGGTCATCGTCGGCCGGGAATGCGTCCAGCTCGGGAACCGGTTCGGGCACCGGCGTGGTCGGTGCGGTCTCCAGGTCGTCCAGGCTCAGATCGAAAGCATTGTCGAGCTCTTCATTGGTCGGCGGCGTGTCTTCCAGCAGTTCCTTGACGTACTGCGCGTCCAGCTCAGCGGCCACTGCTGCGGCGGCCAGGCCGGCACCGGCGGCGACTGCCATGGCCGGGAAGCGGCTTTTGAGTTGTTCGACCTGGGCGTAATTATCGCCATTGGCCACCAGCTGGCGCTCCTGGGCGACGAACGCGTCACGATCGCCCTGCTGACCGTAGACCTCCATCAGTTTAAGGCGCAGATCACTGCGTTGTGGTGCGGCCTTGATGCCTTGCTCGAGCAGGTCAGCCGCCTGGTTCAGGCGACCACGATCGATATGGGCCTGAGCCTGGGGCAGCACGTCGTCGGACCGATCGGCGGCCGGCGCTACCAGTGGCGCAGCGATAGGCGGCGTAACTACAACGGGAGCCACGACCGGAGCCGGCTTGGGCGCTGGCGCCGGCGCTGGCTTGGGTTCGAGTTTTACGCTTGGCGGTGGGACTTCAATGCCCTCGAAGCTGCTCGGGGGCAGATCGAGCTCCGGGGAGAAGTCGGCCTCCTCCTCGAGGGCTCGGGCCATGCGCAGATGTTTCTCGGCTTCCTGTTGCGCCTTGCGACGACGAGCGAGTAACAACAGCAGCAACAGCAGGATCACCACCCCACCACCGATCAATCCCAGCAGGATCGGATTGGTCAGCAGGTCGTTGTACTTCTGCTCGGCAGGAGCAGCCGGCGGCGTCGCTTCAGGGGCGGCCTCGGACGTGGCTTGCGGCGTAGTCTGGGCGGCCGGTGCGGGCGCAGTTGTCGGAGCTTGTGCCGAGGATGGCGGCGGCGTCAGTTGCGCCGACATCGCCGGGGTCGATCCGGGAGCCGGTGGTACAGCGGCGCCTTCGGCCTGCATCTTGGCCAGTTGATCGTTCTTGAGCTCGATCAGGCGCTGCAATTTGTCCAATTGGCTCTGCAGGTCCGCCATGCGGCTTTTCAGTTCTTCGTTATCGCGGCGAGCCGAGTCGAGGCTCTCCTGGGTGATCGCAAGCTTGTTGCTCAGAGCCTGGGCATCGCCGGCGGGGCCCTTGCCACCTTTCTTCGCAGATTCGGCCGATACCAGGCTCAGGTTATCGCGACCGACGGCCTGCGCCGGTGCGCTTTCGCCACGGCCACGCTTGGTCGCGTCCAGTTGCTGCTGGCCGCTACGTGCCACGCCCTGGCGTCCCTGACGCCCTCGCCAGGCCGCGTTCTGCGCCGCCACTTCGGCAATGGCCTGGGCCTGCGGCAACGCGGTGCTCTGCACCGGATCCGGCAGGCGCAGCACCTGGCCAGTCTTGAGCAGGTTAATGTTGCCATCGATGAATGCGTTCGGGTTCAGCGCCTGGATCGCCAGCATGGTTTGCTGGACCGAGCCACCGTTGCGCGCCTTGGCGGCGATTTCCCACAGGGTGTCGCGCGGCGTGGTGGTGTATTGGGACGGCTTGGTAGCACCGGTCACCGGCGTCGAGATGACCTGGGGCGGTTTCGGTCGAGCCGCCTCGGCCGCCTGGGGCGAAAACTTGGAAGGGTCGAGCAGCACGCTGTAGTCGCGCAGCAGGCGACCGTTGGGCCACAGGACCTGCACCAGGAACTTGACCATCGGCTCGGACAGCGGCCGGCTGGAGGTCACGCGCAGGACGCTCTTGCCGCTGGCGTTGATCACTGGGGTGAAGGTCAGGTCATTGAGAAAGGCCTGGCGGTCGATGCCGGCCTTGGCGAATTCTTCGGGCGAGGCCAGGCTCGGTACGACTTCGGCAGCGGTCAGCTGTTGCACATCGAGCAACTCGATCTCGGCGACCAGAGGCTGGTTCGGCGGCGACTTGAGGGTCAATTCCCCAAGCCCGAGCGCTTGCGCCATACCGGAGGACAGCGCCGAGGCGGCCGCTATTGCTAACACCAGTTTGCGAACTTGAACCATAGCCTCTTCCTTTGTTTGAACATTCCTCGGCCAGCGAGAAGATAGTGTTGTCGCCGCCGCGAGGCATTGCGCACTGCCCCCAGTAAACAACGGTGCGCGCGATCGTTTCACACATGCCCGGAAATACTCCGGGAGCATGGTTCGCCTTCATTACTCTCGCCAAGCATAGCGCCCAGCTAGAATCATTCGACAAATTGTTGCCAAGTATCTTTTACAGCAGGTCTTTTATCAACAACTCCGCCACCTGCACCGCGTTGAGGGCCGCGCCCTTGCGCACGTTATCCGTGGTCAGCCACAAATTGAGCTCCATCGGATCATCGATACCGGCGCGTACGCGTCCCACATAAACCACGTCCTGCCCCACTGCGTCGCCCACGGGCGTCGGATAATCACCCGCCTCCACCAGCTCGATGCCGGGCGCGGCTTCCAGGACGGCACTGACTTTCGCCAGATCGACGGGCGTTGCAGACTGCACGGTCACGCTAAAGCTATCGCCGAAAAACACCGGGGCTTGAATGCAAGTAACGGAAATCTTTAATAAAGCTTGATCCAGCACCTGCCGCAACTCGCGCATAAGACGTTTTTCCAGCGGTGTATGGCCCTGCTCGTCCGGCGTCCCCACCTGGGCCAGCAGATTGAACGCCATCTGCCGGTCGAAAAACTTCGGCTCCAGCGGGCGGGCATTGAGCAGCTCGGCCGTCTGGCGCGCCAA
The DNA here is from genome assembly GCF_021271205.1 of Pseudomonas uvaldensis. Taxonomy (GTDB): domain Bacteria; phylum Pseudomonadota; class Gammaproteobacteria; order Pseudomonadales; family Pseudomonadaceae; genus Aquipseudomonas; species Aquipseudomonas uvaldensis. The sequence goes on along the minus strand of NZ_JAIWKS010000012.1, from coordinate 115,822 downwards.
CTCGCTGACCGCGACACGCCCCTGGGCGGAAACGGCGAGATTGGCGGTCAGGCTGATACGCTGCAGATCCAGGCAGTCCCGCAACGGCGCCAACGCGACCGCCAGCGTCGTGGCCGATGCGCTGGGGCTGCTCACCTGAAAGGGCTTGCCCAGCCCCGCCAGCACGTGGGCGTTGGCTTCAGGCACGATCTGCGGCGCCTGCTCCGGTGGCAAAGCGCCCGACAAATCGATCAAGGCGCAACCGGCGGCGGTGGCACGGGGAGCGAAGCTCAGGGTCACTGCCGGTCCGGCGGCGAAAAACGCCAGTTGGACTTTGCTGAAATCGAACTCATCGACTTCCCGCACCCGCACGTTTTTACCTCGAAACGCCACCGAACTGCCCGCCGACTCACTGCTGGCCAGCAGGTGCAGGTTGGCGACGGGAAAGTCGCGTTCTTCGAGAATCTGGACAACGGTTTCGCCGACAGTACCGGTGGCGCCGATCACGGCAATATCGAAGGACTGGCTCATGGGACTACCTCAGGCAAAACGGGGGGAGCGGCACTTTACCGGGTGGCAGGTATGCAGGCAAATGGGGCTGGGATTTCCGGTGACTGTGGCGACCTCATCGCGGGCAAGCCTTGCTCCCACAGGGGATATCCAATGGCCCCAAGACCTGTGGGAGCAAGGCTTGCCCGCGATGAGGCCATTAGAGCCAACACAATATCCATAAAAAAACCCGCACCTCTCGCAAGGCACGGGCTCTTTCACTGCAGCAAACCGATCAACGCTCGAGCAGGATCCGCAGCATGCGGCGTAGCGGTTCGGCCGCGCCCCACAGCAGTTGGTCGCCGACGGTGAAAGCACCGACGAATTGCGAACCCATGTTCAGTTTGCGCAAACGGCCCACCGGCACGTTCAGGGTGCCGGTGACCTTGGTCGGGCTCAGCTCCTGCATACTGGTTTCACGGTTGTTCGGCACCAGTTTCACCCATGGGTTGTGCTGGCTGATCAGCCCTTCGATGTCGGCGATCGGCACGTCCTTGTTCAACTTGATGGTCAGCGCCTGACTGTGGCAGCGCATGGCGCCAATGCGCACGCAGATGCCATCCACCGGGATCGGGCTCTTGAAGCGTCCCAGGATCTTGTTGGTTTCAGCCTGAGCCTTCCACTCTTCACGGCTCTGGCCGTTTGGCAGTTCCTTGTCGATCCACGGAATCAGGCTGCCGGCCAGCGGCACGCCGAAGTTTTCGGTCGGGTACGCATCGCTGCGCATTGCCTCGGCCACCTTGCGGTCGATGTCCAGGATGGCGCTGGCCGGGTTGGCCAGGTCATCGGCGACGGCTGCGTGGGTCGCGCCCATTTGCTTGATCAGTTCACGCATGTTCTGCGCGCCGGCACCGGAGGCCGCCTGGTAGGTCATGGCGCTCATCCATTCCACCAGGCCGGCTTCGAACAGGCCGCCCAGGCCCATCAGCATCAGGCTGACGGTGCAGTTGCCGCCGATGTAGTTCTTCGTGCCCGCGTCCAGCTGCTGGTCGATGACCTTGCGGTTCACCGGGTCGAGGATGATCACCGCGTCGTCCTTCATGCGCAGGCTCGAAGCAGCGTCGATCCAGTAACCCTGCCAGCCGGCTTCGCGCAGCTTGGGGAAGACTTCGCTGGTGTAGTCGCCACCCTGGCACGTCAGGATCACGTCAAGGGTCTTGAGCTCTTCAATGCTGTAGGCATCCTTGAGCGCACCGGTGTCCTTGCCCACGGAAGGGCCCTGGCCACCAACATTGGAAGTGGTGAAAAACACCGGCTCGATGAGATCGAAATCCTGCTCTTCCAGCATTCGCTGCATGAGCACGGAACCGACCATGCCGCGCCAACCGATCAGACCTACACGTTTCATCGCAACTACACCTTTACAAAAGTGGGCCACCGTCCAGGCAGTGGGCCCGAGAGATTACAGATTCCGCAGCGCGGCGACTACTGCGTCGCCCATTTGCTGGGTACCGACTTTGGTACAACCGGCCGACCAGATGTCACCGGTGCGCAACCCTTGGTCCAACACCACGCTGACAGCCTTCTCGATGGCATCGGCGGCGGCGTTGAGATTGAAGCTGTAGCGCAACATCATCGACACCGACAGAATGGTCGCCAGCGGGTTGGCAATGCCCTGCCCCGCGATGTCCGGCGCCGAACCGTGGCACGGCTCGTACATGCCTTTATTGTTGGCGTCCAGGGAGGCCGACGGCAGCATGCCGATGGAACCCGTGAGCATCGACGCTTCGTCGGACAGAATGTCGCCGAACATGTTGTCGGTGACTATCACATCGAACTGCTTCGGCGCACGCACCAGTTGCATGGCCGCGTTGTCGACGTACATGTGGCTCAGTTCGATGTCCGGGTAATCCTTGGCCACCTGCTCGACCACTTCGCGCCACAATTGGCTGGACGCCAGCACGTTGGCCTTGTCCACCGAGCACAGTTTCTTGCCTCGCACGCGGGCCATGTCGAAACCGACCCGGGCGATACGGCGGATTTCACTCTCGCTGTACGGCAGGGTGTCGTAGGCCTGACGCTCACCATTATCCAGCTCACGGGTGCCACGCGGGGCGCCGAAGTAGATACCGCCGGTCAGTTCACGGACGATGAGGATGTCCAGGCCCGAGACGATTTCCGGCTTCAGGCTCGACGCATCAGCCAGTTGCGGATAAAGGATCGCCGGACGTAGATTGCCGAACAGGCCCAGTTGCGCACGGATTTTCAGCAGGCCGCGCTCGGGGCGAATGTCGCGCTCGATCTTGTCCCATTTCGGACCGCCCACGGCGCCCAGCAGCACGGCGTCGGCGGCACGGGCGCGATCCAGGGTCTCATCGGCCAGGGGCACGCCGTGCTTGTCGATGGCCGCGCCACCGATCACGTCGTGGCTGAGCTCGAAGCCCAGGCCGTACTTGTCGTTCGCCAGCTCCAGGACCTTGACCGCTTCGGCCATGATTTCCGGACCAATGCCGTCGCCTGGGAGAATCAGAATCTGCTTGCTCATGTATTCCTCATTTGCTCTGTCGACGCGCCCCAGGCTTTGCAACCTGGGACTGGCCGGGAAAAGTCTATCGCTCGGCCCACAGCACCAGTACATCTGTACTGAACGAACCATCGGCCTCAATCTCAAAATATTCACGCACTTCATCGCCCATCGAGCGTTGCAGCTCGAGGATCGCGGCGCGCATCACTTCGGGCGTGCGCATGCGCTCGACCCAGGAGCGGTACTCCAGACGCAGGCGCTGGCGCGATGTGCTACGGGTATGCAACCCCGCCTCGCTGACCTGGCGCAGCCATTCGCCAGCCGAATAGTCGCGCACATGACTGGTGTCGCGCAGCACTTCGACACTTTGCAGGTAGGTGTCCAGCAATGGCGCACCCGGCGAAAGGATATCGATGAATGCCGCCACCCCACCCGGCTTGAGCACCCGACGCACTTCCCGCAGGGCCAGGCCCAGATCGCTCCAATGATGCGCCGAATAACGGCTGAACACGAAATCGAACTCGCCCTCGGCGAACGGCAGGTGTTCGGCGGCGCCGCGCACCGTGCCGATATTGCCCAGGCCCCGATCCGCTGCCGCCGCGGCCACAACGTCCAGCATTTGCTGGGACAGGTCGTAGGCCACCACTTCAGCGGCCAATGGCGCCACATGGAAACTCACATGACCGGCGCCGCAACCCAGGTCCAGCACACGGGCGCCGGCATGACCGGCAAGCTCCGCCTGTAGCAACGCGAACTCGGCGCCCTGAGCGTGCACGGCGCTGCTCAGGTAGGCCGAGGCCTGCTCACCGAATTGCTTTTGTACAACCTGACTGTGGGCGGTGGTGGTCATGGGATGTCCTTAAGGGTTGTGTTGTCTGGGCTGGCCTCATCGCGAGCAGGCTCGCTCCCACAGGGTTCTTGTGAACGCCGCAAACCCAATGTGGGAGCGAGCCTGCTCGCGATGGCATCATTACGCCTTACGCAAAATCAAGCATCACGAAACAACCAAGGCTGGCTCGCCCGATGCTTGGCCTCAAACGCCGCAATCGCGTCGCTGTCCTGCAGGGTCAGGCCGATATCGTCCAACCCATTGAGCAGGCAGTGCTTGCGGAACGCATCGATCTCGAAACTCAACACCTTGCCGTCGGGGCGGGTCACGGTCTGGGCCTGAAGATCGATCTGCAGTTGATAGCCCGGATTGGCCTCGACCTGCTGGAACAACTCGTCCACTTGCGCATCGCTCAGAATGATCGGCAGCAAGCCGTTCTTGAAGCTGTTGTTGAAGAAGATATCGGCATAGCTCGGCGCGATGATGCTGCGGAAACCGTACTCTTCCAGCGCCCACGGCGCGTGTTCGCGGCTCGAGCCGCAACCGAAGTTCTCGCGGGCGAGCAACACGCTGGCGCCCTGGTAGCGCTCGGCGTTGAGAACGAAGTCCTTGTTCAGCGGGCGCTTGGAGTTGTCCTGGTACGGCTGGCCCACGTCCAGGTAGCGCCACTCGTCGAACAGGTTCGGACCGAAACCGGTGCGCTTGATGGATTTCAAGAATTGCTTGGGAATGATCTGGTCGGTGTCGACGTTGGCACGATCCAGAGGCGCGACAAGACCAGTGTGCTGGGTAAAAGCTTTCATGCTGCGCTCCTTCAGATCAATTCACGAACGTCGACGAAACGGCCGTTGACAGCGGCAGCCGCGGCCATGGCCGGGCTGACCAGGTGCGTACGGCCACCGGCGCCTTGACGCCCCTCGAAGTTACGGTTGGAGGTGGACGCACAATGCTCGCCCGACTCCAGGCGATCCGGGTTCATCGCCAGGCACATCGAGCAGCCTGGCTCGCGCCATTCGAAACCGGCTTCGAGGAAGATCTTGTCCAGCCCTTCCGCTTCCGCCTGGGCTTTCACCAGCCCTGAGCCCGGCACCACGATGGCCTGCTTGATGGTCGAGGCCACCTTGCGCCCCTTGGCAATCACCGCCGCAGCGCGCAGGTCTTCGATCCGCGAGTTGGTGCAGGAGCCGATGAATACGCGGTCCAGTTGAATGTCGGTGATCGCCTGGTTGGCGCTCAAGCCCATGTATTTCAGGGCGCGGACAATAGAGTCGCGCTTGACCAGGTCCATTTCCTTGGCCGGATCCGGGACGTTCTGATCCACCGCCAACACCATCTCCGGAGACGTGCCCCAGCTGACTTGCGGTTTGATCTGCGCGGCGTCGAGCTCGACCACGGTATCGAAGGTTGCGTCGGGATCGGACACCAGGTCTTTCCAGGCTTCGACCGCCTTGTCCCATTCGGCGCCTTTCGGGGCGAACGGGCGACCTTTGACGTATTCGATGGTCTTTTCATCGGCCGCCACCAGCCCGACGCGGGCGCCGGCCTCGATGGACATGTTGCAGATGGTCATGCGGCCTTCGACGGACAGGTCACGAATCGCGCTGCCGGCGAACTCGATGGCATGGCCGTTACCGCCGGCGGTACCGATTTTGCCGATCACGGCCAGGACGATGTCCTTGGCAGTCACGCCGAATGGCAGCTTGCCCTCGACGCGCACCAGCATGTTCTTCATTTTCTTGGCCACCAGGCACTGGGTGGCGAGCACGTGCTCGACTTCGGAAGTGCCGATGCCATGGGCCAGCGCACCGAATGCGCCGTGGGTGGAGGTGTGGGAGTCGCCACACACCACGGTCATGCCGGGCAAGGTCGCGCCCTGCTCCGGGCCGATAACGTGGACGATGCCCTGGCGCACGTCGTTCATCTTGAATTCGACAATGCCGTATTCGTCACAGTTGTCATCGAGGGTCTGAACCTGGAGACGCGAGACCTGATCGACGATGGCTTCGATGCCGCCCTTGCGCTCCGGCGTGGTCGGGACGTTGTGGTCCGGGGTCGCGATGTTGGCGTCGATGCGCCATGGCTTGCGCCCGGCCAGGCGCAGGCCTTCAAAGGCCTGCGGCGAGGTCACTTCGTGGATGATGTGACGATCGATATAGATCAGCGCCGAGCCATCGTCGCGCTGTTTGACCAAATGCGAGTCCCAGAGCTTGTCGTAGAGCGTTTTGCCGGCCATTGGACGGTTTCCTCATCAGCTTGTTTCTATTTGGTTCTATGCCTGGGCTTTTATTGAATCAATAACCCTTTGGCTTGTGAGGCTGATGGTAAGAGGCTACATTAAATAACTCAAATTCATATTTTTCATGCTTTGCATAACTCACAGGAATCCCATCGAGACGGCCATGGACCTTGCGAACCTCAACGCCTTCATCGCCATTGCCGAGACGGGCAGTTTCTCGGGTGCCGGTGAACGCCTGCACCTGACCCAACCGGCGGTCAGCAAGCGGATCGCCGGCCTGGAACAGCAGCTCAACGTACGTCTGTTCGACCGGCTGGGCCGCGAGATAGGCCTGACCGAGGCTGGCCGGGCGCTGCTGCCACGGGCCTATCAGATCCTCAACGTGTTGGACGACACCCGTCGTGCCCTGACCAACCTGACCGGCGAAGTCACCGGACGGCTGACGCTCGCCACCAGCCACCACATCGGCCTGCATCGCCTGCCGCCTCTGCTGCGCGAATTCACCCGTCGTTACCCGCAGGTGGCGCTGGATATCCAGTTTCTGGATTCGGAAGTCGCCTACGAAGAAATCCTTCATGGCCGGGCGGAACTGGCGATCATCACCCTCGCCCCGGAGCCGCATGCCCTGATGCGCGCCATGCCGGTGTGGGACGACCCTCTGGACTTCGTGGTGGCGCCAGAGCATGCGTTACTGGAGAACCCCACCGTGAGCCTGGCGGACATTGCGCTGCACCCGGCGGTATTTCCAGGTGGCAATACCTTTACCCATCACATCGTCCAGCGCCTGTTCGAGGCCCAGGGCCTGACGCCAAACATCGCCATGAGCACGAATTATCTGGAAACCATAAAAATGATGGTTTCCATCGGCCTCGCGTGGAGCGTCCTGCCACGCACTATGCTTGACGATCAGGTAGCGCGCATTCCTTTACCGGGCATACAGCTCAGTCGCCAGCTAGGCTATATCCTGCACACCGAACGGACGCTGTCGAACGCTGCTCGGGCTTTCATGGCCCTACTGGACGCACAAATCGATCTGCCAGGGACCCAGGCATAGGTTGTGCTACTCCTCTGGTGCCGAATGCCTGTGCTTAACGCCCAACTGCCCAAGGCTCGCTAGATAATGCCCAACCCTGCCGACCATACCCCGCCCTTGCCACGCATCCAGGCGCTTGACCCCAAGCGGTCCGAGCAAAGCTGGGACAGCGCACCGCAGCTGCTGGCCGCCCTGAACGGCGCGCACCTGGGGGCGTGGTCGTGGGATATCGAGACCGGGAAGATCAGTTGGTCCCGGGGTACCCAGGCGCTGTTCGGCTTCGATCCGCGCCAGCCGCTGCCAACGGACGTTGAGTACCTCGACCTATTGCTGCCCGAAGACCGGGCCAAGGCGATCCGGGCGTTCCACGCGGCCGTGGCTGGCGCGCCATTGGAACAGGCCATGCACCACCGCATCGTCTGGCCCGATGGCAGCCTGCATTGGCTGGAGATCAATGGCAGCGTATTGCCCGACAAGCACGGTCGTCCGCGCATGATCGGCGTGATCCGCGAAATCACCCACCAGCGCGAGCGCGAACAGGCCCTGCGCAGCTCCGAAAAACGTTTCGCCACGCTCTTCCATCTCTGCCCGAACATGGTCTTGCTGACCCGCCAGGAAGATGGACTGATCAGCGAAGCCAACCAGTATTTCGAAAGCCTGTTCGGCTGGCCGGTGCATGACGTGATCGGACGGACCACTCTGGAACTGGGTTTGTGGGTCGACCCCAGCCAACGAGCCAGGCTGGTGGAAGCGACCAAGGCCAAGGGCGAGCTGGTCAGCATGGAAGTGGAGTTCCGGGCCAGCAACGGCCAGATTCACAACGGCATACTCAGCGCGCAGAAAGTCGAGCTCGAAGGCCAGCCCTACCTGTTGAGCACCTTCCTCGACACCACCGAACGCAAACTGGCCGAACAGGCGCTCAAGGACAGCCAGGAACGCCTGGACCTGGCGCTCGACTCGGCACAGCTGGGTACCTGGGACTGGCACATCCCCAGCGGCATGCTCTACGGCTCGGCCCGGGCCGCCCAGCTGCACGGCCTGGAGCCCAAGCCCTTCCATGAATCCTTCGATGCGTTTTTCGAGGGCGTGCCGGACAATGAACGCAACAACATGCGCAACGCCTACCGCAGCCTGCGCGAGGGCCCGGCCGGCAACTACCAGCTGACCTACCGCGTACAGCTACCGGATGGCAGCTCCCGCTACCTGGAAAGCCGCGCCCGCCTCTATCGCAACGAAGACGGCAGCCCCCTGCGCATGGCCGGAACCCTGCTGGACATTACCGACCAGGTGGAGCGTGAACAGAGCCTGGCGGCGTCGGAAGAGAAATTCGCCACACTGTTCCAAGTGAGCCCCGACCCGATCTGTGTCACCCACCATGACAGCGGTCGGTTCCTGGAGATCAACTCCAGCTTCACCCAGACCTTCGGCTGGGTCGCCAGCGAAGTCATTGGCCGAACCGCCGACGAAATCGGTCTATGGGACGCCTCGGGCAGCAGCCTGCAACGCATCGAACGAGTGATCCGCGAGCAGTCGCTGAGCAACGTCGCCATTGTCGTGCACCATAAATCCGGCTATCCGTTGACCTGCGTGATCTCCAGCCGACAGATCAATGTCGGCAACCAGCCCTGCATCGTCACCACCCTGCGGGACATCACCCAGCAGCAACGCTCCGAAGCAGCCCTGAAGGCCAGTGAAGAGAAATTCGCCAAGGCGTTCCACTCCAGCCCCGACGCCATCACCATCACCGAACGCGACAGCGGCCGCTACCTTGAGGTCAACGATGGTTTCTGTCGCCTGACCGGCTACCGTGCCGACGAAGTGATCGGCCATACGGTGTATGAGGTGGGTATCTGGGCGGAAACCAAGCAACGCACGGCGTTGTTGGCCGAACTGCAACTCAAGGGTCGCGTCCATCATCTGGAAATGCTCGGGCGCAACAAGCGCGGCGAGATGCTCACCGTGGAAGTCTCGGTGGAGCCCATCACGCTCAATGAAACGGCCTGCCTGTTGCTGACGGCCCGGGACGTGAGCCTGTTGCGCAACGCCGAAGCACAGATCCGCCACCTGGCCTATCACGACCCGCTGACCAACCTGCCCAACCGCGCCCTGTTGATGGACCGGCTGAGCCAGCAGATCGCCCTGCTCAAACGCCATGACCTGCGGGGCGCGCTGCTGTTCCTGGACCTGGATCATTTCAAGCACATCAACGACTCCCTTGGCCACCCGGTGGGCGACACGGTATTGAAGATCATCACTGCCCGCCTTGAAGCCAGCGTGCGCCAGGAAGACACCGTCGCGCGACTGGGTGGCGACGAATTCGTGGTGCTGCTCAGCGGCCTGGAAGGCACTCGCGCTGAAGTCAGCGAACAGGTACAGAAGCTGGCCGACACCTTGCGCGAGTTGCTCTCCGAACCGATGTCCCTTGATGGCCAGCGGCTACAAGTCACACCGAGCATCGGCATGGCGTTGATCCCCGACCATGGCACCACGCCCGCCGACCTGCTCAAGCGCGCCGACATCGCGCTCTACCGCGCCAAGGATTCGGGACGCAACACTTCGCAGATGTTCCAGGCCACGATGCAAAAAGCCGCCAGCGAACGGCTGCGCATGGAGACAGACCTGCGCCAGGCCCTGGCCCGTGGCGAGTTCAGCGTACATTTCCAGCCTCAGGTCGATGCCCGGGACAACCGCATCATCGGGGCCGAAACCCTGGTGCGCTGGCATCACCCGGAACTGGGCGCCCAGTCGCCCAACGAGTTCATCAAGGTCCTGGAAGACAGCGGACTGATCCTGGAAGTCGGCACCTGGATCCTCGACGAGGCCTGCGACGGCTTCAGGCAACTGATCGCCAAGGGCAAGGTCGATCCCCGGCGCTTCAGCCTGTGCGTGAATATCAGCCCGCGACAATTCCGCCAGAGCGATTTTGTCGAACGTATTGAAACCAGTCTTGCCATCCACGGCCTGCCCTGCTCCATGCTCAAGCTTGAAATCACCGAAGGCATCGTGATCCAGAACCTGGACGACACCATCGGCAAGATGCGCCGCCTCAAGAAACTGGGAGTGAGCTTTGCCATGGATGACTTTGGCACCGGCTATTCATCACTGACCTACCTCAAGCGCCTGCCGGTGGACACGCTGAAAATCGACCAGTCATTCGTGCGCGATGCCACCAGCGACCCCAACGACGCCGAAATCATCCGCGCCATCGTCGCCATGGCCCGCAGCCTGAATCTAGAGATGATTGCCGAAGGTGTGGAAACCCTGGAACAGTTACAGTTCCTGCAGGGGCTCGATTGCCATTTGTACCAAGGCTACCTGCACAGCCGGCCGTTGCCGTTGGAAGCGTTCGAGCGGTTGTTGCCGTAAGCGATGAGCATGAAAAAGGGCGCCTTCCGGCGCCCTTTTTCAGTGGCGATGCATCAGTTCTGCAGCGCGGGTTGTTGCTGCGCACCGTTGATCGGGATGCGCTTGGCTTTCGCCTCTTCCGGAATCACCCGCAACAGGTCGATGCTCAACAGACCGTTGCTCAGGCCGGCGGACTTGATTTCGATATGATCGGCCAACCGGAAGGACAGTTTGAACGCACGCTGGGCGATGCCCTGGTGCAGGAAAGTCACGCTGTCGTTGCTGGCCTCGCGCTTGCCGCCGCTGATGGTCAGCACACCTTTTTCCACCTGCAGGTCCAGGTCTTCTTCCCGGAACCCGGCGGCGGCGACCACGATGCGGTATTCGTCATCGCCATGTTTTTCCACGTTGTAAGGTGGATAGCTGCTGCCCGGTTCGTTACGCAAGGCGGTTTCGAACAGGTCGTTGAAACGGTCGAAGCCCACCGAGGAACGGAACAGAGGGGCCAGCGAGAATGCAGTACTCATGATTCAAATCTCCTGAAAAGTTCAGCAAGGTTTTTTGTCTCCGCGACCCGAATTCGGCATCGCGTACCCCCTATCTAGGGTCCGCCAAATACTTTTCAAGAGCTTTTTTCGAATTTTTTTTCAGGCCGCTTCGGTGCGCTGCACTCCCAACAAATGGCCCACCGCATCCAGGTCGGTTTCCCGTCGTAACGCGCTGAACAGCACAACCGCTTCGGGATAATTGCGCGTCAGCATCGCCAGCCACTGCTTCAGCCGACCGGGGGCCTGGCGCGGAGTCAATTGCTCGACCACTTGCATCCAGAAGTCCTGGAGCATCGGTTGCAGCTCGGCCCAGGACATCTCGATCACTTCCTCGCCAGCCCGGGCCGCGGCGATCTGCCGGGCCAGATCGGGACGGGAAACAAGACCGCGACCGAGCATGATGTCCTCGACGCCACTGATTTCACGGCAACGGCGCCAATCCTCCACGCTCCAGATGTCGCCATTGGCGAACACCGGCACCTTGACCACTTCCTGGACCCGCGGGATCCATTCCCAGTGCGCCGGCGGCTTGTAACCGTCGGTCTTGGTCCGCGCATGCACCACGATGTGCGCGGCGCCACCTTCGGCCAGGGCCGTGGCGCAGACCAGCGCGCCGTCCGGGCTATCGAACCCCAGGCGCATCTTGGCGGTGACCGGAATATGGCCGGGCACCGCGCGACGCACATGCTCGACGATCTCGTTCAACAACTCCGGCTCCTTGAGCAGCACCGCCCCGCCTCTGGACTTGTTCACGGTCTTGGCCGGACAGCCGAAGTTCAGGTCGATCACTTCCGCGCCCAGCTCACAAGCCAGCACGGCGTTCTCCGCCAGGCACACCGGGTCCGAACCCAGCAGTTGCACCCGCAACGGCACGCCGGCAGCGGTCCGCGCATGGGTCAGCAGCTCCGGGGCAAGCTTATGGAAGTAGGCCGGCGTGAGCAGGCGGTCATTGACGCGGATAAACTCGGTCACGCACCAGTCGATACCGCCAACGCGAGTCAGGACGTCCCGCAGGATGTTGTCGACCAACCCCTCCATGGGCGCCAGGGCAATTTGCATGGGAAAACGCACTCAACGAAAAAACGTGCGGCAGTTTACCGGATTTTCCCCCAATCCTGTGGGAGCGAGGCTTGCCCGCGATGCAGACACCTCGGTTTATTCTGATACCGAGGCGATGCTATCGCGGGCAAGCCTCGCTCCCACAGGGGTTCGACTCATGACAACGCTGCCGTGGGTATGGCCGCACCATAACCCTCAACGAATTCCGGCGGCATGCGCTTGGGCCTGCCGGTGGAAAGTTCGATGCAGACGAAGGTGGTCTGGGCACGCAGCAAGGTGGTGTTGTCGCTGGGACGAATCAGTTGGAAATGCCGGGTCATCTTCAATCGCTGGTCCCAATCGACGATCCAGGTTGCCAGTTGCAACTCGTCCCCTTCGTAGGCAGCAGCCAGATAGTCGACTTCATGACGCACTACCGCCATGGCCCGGTCCAGTCGCCGGTATTCCGCCAGATCCAGTCCCAGCCGCTGGGAATGACGCCAGGCACAGCGCTCAAGCCAAGTGACATAGACCGCGTTGTTGGCGTGGCCCAGCCCGTCGATATCTTCGGGGTTTACCTGAAGATCAATGATGAACGGTGTTGCCCGATCCCAGCCCATGCCCCTCTCCCGGTCGAATATGATCGAGGCAGTGTATCCGATCCCTGCGGGACCCGGGCCAGCCTTGCTCGCACACTCAGGCCGATTGCCGCGCTTGCAGGTTACGCCCGGCCAGCAGTGATAACACGCCTTCGATGACGCGAGGATCGGCCAGCACCCGCTGGTGCCCACCCGCTGGCAGCCGCAGCAGGCGACTGTCGAACCAGGCTTCGTGGATCAGTTGCGACTCCGTGACCGAAACCGATGTGTCATCCTCGGCATGGACGATCAGCCCTGGCACGTCCAATTGATAGTGCGCGACATCCATCTTCGAAGCCGGCATGCCCACATCATTTTCTACCTGACGAATGAACGCCGAGCGCGCCTTGGGCGGCAACCCCATCATCCGGGCGAAACCACGCAACACCCCAAGGATGCGCGCCGGCGCCGCAATGCTGACCAGCGTCTCGGTGCGCAAGCCCAACTGGACCGCGAGCATGGCGCTGGCGCCGCCCATGGAATGCCCGATCACTGCCTGCAATGGCGGCAGCTCAGCCGCGGCTTCCAGCATGGCCCGGGCGAACAGCAGAACATTCGCCTCGCGACCGGGAGAGCGGCCATGGGCCGGCCCGTCCAGGGCCACCACCGTATATCCGGCGTCCACCAGCGCGGTGATCAGCGCAGCGAATTGCGTGGGCCGCCCTTCCCAACCGTGCATCAGCAAAACGGTCGGCCCCTTGCCCCAGCACAAAGCAGAAAGACCGAAGCGCAAGGTGACGCGCTCGGAACTCGCCAGCAAGGGCAGTTCCCAGTCCCGTGGCGGCAGATTTCGTGGTCGCATGAACAGCGTCCGCATTTTCTTCGCCACCAGGCGCGGGGCTACCCGGCCAAGCGTGCCATTGACGCCGCGAATCCAGCTCAACCTGTCCATCGCTCATCTCCAGAACTGCGTCTGTGCTCAGCGCACCGCCGATTTGGCCGCACGCAATAAACGATCCGATAAATCTCCCGGCCCCAACGCCCGCGCCAGGGCCAGGCCGCCGACCATCAAGGCGATATCGGCCAGGGCTTTGTCGGCGTCCTCCGGGCTGGCCGCCAACTGTGCGGTCATCAGCTCGATGTGCTCATTGAGCACTTCACGGAAAGGGTCCGGCAGCCGCCCGAGCTCTCCGATCGATGCGGGGATCGGGCAGGCATTCTCAGTGGAGTCCCGGTGCTTTCGCGACAGATAGAACGCGGCCACCAGAGCACGCCGCTCTTCACCGGTCAGTTCGGCATCCATGTCGGCGATCAAACCGCGACGCCGACTGAGCAATTGCTTGAACGCCTCCAGCATCAAGGCGTCCTTGCTTTCAAAATGGGCATAAAAGCCGCCGACCGTCAGCCCGGCCGCGCCCATCACCTCGCCCACGCTCGGCTCGGCCGGGCCACGCTGAATCAGCGCGTCGCTGGCGGCCTTGATAATGCGTTCACGGGTCTGTGCCTTTTTATCGCTCATCGCTGCCTCCAAATATTACGACTGAAATATTATTCGCATAATAAATTTCTGCAAGCGAAATCACGGACCGCCCGTCAGAAGCATCATTTTATTGAGATTGAAAATTGGCTGAACGCCAGAAAAACAAAAGGGCCATTCAATGATTGAATGACCCTTAAAAATCCCGCAGAGCGGGTAATCGTGGCGTCCCCTAGGGGACTCGAACCCCTGTTACCGCCGTGAAAGGGCGGTGTCCTAGGCCACTAGACGAAGGGGACACAAACCTTCTTGCTTGATCAGCACTGAGAACTGATCGATTCAAGGCCGGTGTGGCCAGACCTTGAACCTGTCGATTGGTGGAGCTAGACGGGATCGAACCGTCGACCTCTTGCATGCCATGCAAGCGCTCTCCCAGCTGAGCTATAGCCCCGAATTTTTCGCCTTGCGGCGGAGCGACATATTGCAATATCGCTTCTGTAAAACTGGCGTCCCCTAGGGGACTCGAACCCCTGTTACCGCCGTGAAAGGGCGGTGTCCTAGGCCACTAGACGAAGGGGACGCAAACCCTTCTAACAACTGATCAACGCTGAGTGTTGATCCCTTCAAGGTCGGTGTGGCCAGACCTTGAAGTGTAAATTGGTGGAGCTAGACGGGATCGAACCGTCGACCTCTTGCATGCCATGCAAGCGCTCTCCCAGCTGAGCTATAGCCCCTCATCGCTGAGGACGGGGCGAATCTTAAGGGCGTATCGGAGGGCTGTCAAATTTATTTTCAACAAATTTGAAAATTTTTTGCCGGGATAACAATCACTTACCGACAAACCCCGGAAAACCGGGGTGTGCCCTGCCTCATCGACCGCTTAAGCAATCGCGCCCAGCAGTTTTTCCCACTCCTTGTTTTCCTTCTTCGACACGCCACCGAGCAGATCGATGGCCTGGCGCAGACGGAAACGGGTCAGATCCGGCCCGAGGATTTCCATCGCGTCGAGCACCGATACCGAGCTGGCCTGGCCGGTAATGGCGGCGAACATCAGCGGCATGGCATCGCGCAATTTCAACTCCAGAGACTCGACCACGGCCTGGATGGTCGCGGTGATGCTGTCCTTGTCCCACTGGCGCAGACTTTCGAGCTTCCACAGGATCAGTTGCATCAACTGACGCACCTGATCGCCCGAGAGCTTCTTGGATTCGAACAACTTCACATCCGGCGTCACGCCACCAGCGAAAAAGAAACCGGCCAGCGGGGCGATCTGGCTGAAGGTTTCTACCCTGCCCTGCACATGGGGCGCGATTTTCATCATGTACTCGGGGTTGAATGCCCACTTCTGCACGCGAGCGGCGAACTCTTCCACCGGCAGGTCCCGCAGCCACTGGCCGTTGAGCCATGACAGTTTCTCGATGTCGAAGATCGGGCCTCCCAGGGAGACGCGCGACAGGTCGAAATGCTCGACCATTTCCTGCAACGAGAACTTCTCACGCTCGTCGGGCATCGACCAGCCCATGCGGCCGAGGTAGTTGAGCATCGCCTCGGGCATGAAGCCCATGCGCTCGTAGAAGGTCACCGAGGTGGGGTTCTTGCGCTTGGACAGCTTGCTCTTGTCCGGGTTACGCAGCAGCGGCATGTAGCACAACTGCGGCTGTTCCCAACCGAAGTACTCGTAGAGCAGGATCAGTTTCGGCGCCGATGGCAGCCATTCCTCGCCCCGCAACACGTGGGTGATGCCCATCAGGTGATCGTCGACCACGTTGGCGAGGAAGTACGTCGGCAGGCCATCGGTTTTCATCAGCACCTGCATGTCCATGCGATCCCACGGGATCTCGACATCGCCGCGCAACATGTCCGGCACCACGCAGACGCCTTCACTCGGCACTTTCATGCGAATGACATGGGGCTCGCCGGCCGCCAGGCGACGGGCGACTTCTTCCTTGGACAGCAGCAGCGCACGGCCGTCGTAGCGCGGGGTTTCGCCACGGGCGATCTGCTCGGCGCGCATCTGGTCCAGCTCCTCGGCGGTGCAGAAACACGGGAACGCATGCCCCATGTCCACCAACTGCTGGCAATACTGCTTGTAGATGTCACCACGCTCGCTCTGGCGGTACGGGCCGTGCGGGCCGCCGACATCCGGACCTTCGCTCCAGTCGATGCCCAACCAGCGCAAGGCGTCGAAAATCTGCTGCTCGGACTCACGGGTCGAGCGCAACTGATCGGTGTCTTCGATCCGCAGGATGAACTCACCGCCGTGCTGCTTGGCAAAGCAATAGTTGAACAAGGCGATGTAGGCGGTGCCGACATGGGGATCGCCAGTGGGCGAAGGCGCGATGCGGGTGCGGACGGTGGTCATGGCATGTCTCAAAAAGAAGATAAAAGCGAAGGTGAAACAGGGGGCGAATGGTAACAGGCGATGGTGGGCGGGCTCCAGTCAGAGGGGGATTTGTATAGCCGACCTTTGGACCGAGTCGCCCTCAATCGCGAGCAGGCTCGCTCCCACAGGGGATTTGTGAACGCCACAAGTCCAATGTGGGAGCGAGCCTGCTCGCGATAGGGCCCTGACAGGCAACAAAAGACTCAGACAGTGAGCAACCGCTCCCGCAACTTCCCAATCTCGTCGCGCAACTGCGCCGCCGCCTCGAACTCCAGGTCCCGGGCCAACTGGTACATTTTTTCTTCCAATTGCCGGATCCGCTTGGTGATTTCGCTGGGCGAGCGCAGTTCGGCCTCGTAGCGGGCGCTTTCTTCGGCGGCCTTGGCCATGCCCTTGCGCTTTTTGCTACGAGAGCCCGGCACGGTGGCGCCTTCCATGATATCGGCAACGTCCTTGAACACCCCTTTGGGCGTGATGCCGTTCGCCAGGTTGAACGCAATCTGTTTCTCACGACGGCGCTCCGTCTCACCGATAGCCCGTTCCATGGAGCCGGTGATGTTGTCGGCATACAGGATCGCCCGACCGTTGAGGTTACGCGCCGCACGGCCGATGGTCTGGATCAGCGAACGTTCGGAGCGCAGGAAACCCTCCTTGTCGGCGTCGAGAATCGCCACCAGCGACACCTCCGGCATGTCCAGGCCTTCGCGCAGCAAGTTGATGCCCACCAGCACGTCGAAGGTGCCCAGACGCAGGTCCCGGATAATCTCGACCCGCTCCACCGTGTCGATGTCCGAGTGCAGGTAACGCACCCGCACGCCATGGTCGGCCAGGTAGTCGGTGAGGTCTTCGGCCATGCGCTTGGTCAGCGTCGTGACCAATACCCGCTCCTCCACCGCCACGCGCTTGTTGATTTCCGAGAGCAAGTCGTCCACTTGGGTCAGTGCCGGACGCACCTCCACCTGCGGGTCAACCAGCCCGGTCGGCCGCACCACCTGCTCGACTACACGGCCGGCATGCTCGGCTTCGTAGTTGCCGGGGGTGGCCGAGACAAAGATCGTCTGCGGACTGACGGCCTCCCATTCGTCGAAGCGCATCGGCCGGTTATCCAGTGCCGAGGGCAGGCGGAACCCGTATTCCACCAGGGTTTCCTTGCGCGAGCGGTCGCCTTTGTACATCGCGCCGACCTGAGGCACGCTGACATGGGACTCGTCGATCACCAGCAAGGCATCGGCCGGCAGGTAATCGTACAAGGTGGGCGGTGGCGCGCCCGCCGGGCGGCCCGACAGGTAGCGCGAGTAGTTTTCGATGCCGTTGCAGTAGCCCAGTTCCAGGATCATCTCCAGGTCGAAACGGGTTCGCTGTTCCAGGCGCTGGGCTTCCACCAGCTTGTTGTTCGAGCGCAGGTATTCCAGGCGCTCCTGCAGCTCGGCCTTGATGCCCTCGATGGCGTCCAGCAGGGTTTCCCGTGGCGTCACGTAGTGACTCTTGGGATAGAAGGTGAAGCGCGGCAGCTTGCGGATCACCTCCCCGGTCAGCGGATCGAACGCCGAGATGCTCTCCACCTCATCGTCGAACAGCTCGATGCGAATCGCCTCCAGGTCAGATTCCGCCGGGTAGATATCGATTACATCACCCCGGACCCGGAACGTCGCCCGGGCGAAATCCATGTCGTTGCGGGTGTATTGCAGGTCCGCCAGGCGGCGCAGCAAGGCGCGCTGGTCGAGCTTGTCGCCTCGGTCGACGTGCAACACCATCTTCAGGTACGTCTCCGGGCTGCCGAGGCCGTAGATGCATGACACGGTGGTGACGATGATCGCGTCCTTGCGCTCGAGCAACGCCTTGGTGGCCGAGAGCCGCATCTGTTCGATGTGGTCATTGATCGAGGCATCCTTCTCGATGAAGGTGTCCGAGGACGGCACATAGGCTTCAGGCTGGTAGTAGTCGTAGTAAGAAACGAAATACTCCACCGCGTTGTTGGGGAAAAACGCCTTGAACTCACCGTACAACTGCGCCGCCAGGGTCTTGTTCGGCGCCAGTACCAGAGTCGGACGCTGCACCTGGGCGATCACGTTGGCGATGCTGAAGGTCTTGCCCGAGCCGGTCACACCCAGCAGCGTCTGGTGGGAAAGCCCCGCCTCGATACCTTCGACCATCAGGCGGATGGCCTCCGGCTGGTCGCCGGCGGGCTTGAATCGGGTGACGAGCTGGAATTCAGACATGACATAACCTCTGGGTTCACTCCTGTCGGCCAGGCGACAGGAACGAGGAAGACCGAAACGACTGATGTCGTCCGAGGAAAAAGCTGGAATGCAGACAATGTGGAGGTGAATGCCTTCGCTTTCAAGACGAACGTCCTACACGCCTTGGACTCTTTGACGCTGCGACAGGACTAACGGTCGAAAAAAATCGAAAATACTTACCGTAAATGCCGAATCGCCTGTCGCCGTGCCCGGTGATGGCCTCTATACTAGCTCCCCGTTTGTGCACCGCTCTAGTGCATTCGGCTGGAGCGCGACACGTCCCCTCATACTCCATTCAGAGCCGCGCAATAATGAGCCTGTTTTCCGCTGTCGAATTGGCACCCCGCGACCCCATCCTGGGCCTCAACGAAGCATTCAACGCCGACACCCGTACCAATAAGGTCAACCTGGGCGTGGGTGTTTACTGCAACGAGGAGGGGCGCATTCCACTCCTGCGCGCCGTGGTCGAAGCCGAAACGATTCGCGTGGCCCAGCACGTTTCCCGTGGCTACCTGCCAATCGATGGCATCGCCGCCTACGACCAGGCGGTCCAGACCCTGCTGTTCGGCAAGGACTCTCCGCTGATCGCCGCCGGCCGCGTCATCACCACCCAGGCCGTGGGTGGCACCGGCGCGCTGAAGATCGGCGCCGACTTCCTCAAGCAACTGCTGCCCGACGCCGTCGTGGCCATCAGCGACCCAAGCTGGGAAAATCACCGCGCCCTGTTCGAAACCGCCGGTTTCCCGGTGCAGAACTACCGCTACTACGACGCGGCCACCCATGACGTGAACCGCACTGGCCTGCTGGAAGACCTCAACGCCCTGCCCGACCGCTCCATCGTCGTGCTGCACGCCTGCTGCCACAACCCGACCGGCGTGGACCTGAGCCCGGAAGACTGGAAAAACGTGCTGGCGGTGGTCAAGGCCAAGAACCATGTTCCGTTCCTGGACATGGCCTACCAGGGTTTTGGCGACGGTATCGACGAAGACGCGGCGGCCGTGCGCCTGTTCGCCGAATCGGGCCTGACCTTCTTCGCATCCAGCTCGTTCTCCAAGTCGTTCTCCCTGTACGGCGAGCGCGTTGGCGCCCTGTCGATCGTCAGCGAATCGAAAGAAGAAAGTGCTCGCGTGCTGTCCCAGGTCAAGCGTGTGATCCGCACCAACTACTCCAACCCGCCGACCCACGGCGCCAGCATCGTGGCCGCCGTGCTCAACAGCCCTGAGCTGCGAGCCCAATGGGAAGCGGAACTGGCCGAAATGCGCCTGCGGATCCGCGGCATGCGCAACCAGATGGTGGACCTGCTCGCCAAGGCCGCACCACACCGCGACTTCAGCTTCGTTGCACGCCAGCGCGGGATGTTCTCCTACTCCGGCCTGACCGTCGAACAAGTGGCGCGCCTGCGCAACGAGTTCGGCATCTACGCCTTGGATACCGGTCGCATCTGTGTGGCGGCGCTGAACCAGAACAACATCGACGTGGTGACCAAGGCGATCGTGCAGGTCATCTGAAGCCCGCTGAATAACGGGATTCAATGAAAAAACCCTGTGGGAGCGAGCCTGCTCGCTCCCACATTGGTTCGTGCGTTTCCCGTCTCAGGGGCTGGGTGAAGCGGTAACAAGTGAGCAAAGGATCGCCCACTGCCTTCCAATCCCCCAATCATCACTCAAAGCTTGACTTCTCTTTTCCAATCAGTAACATACGCGTCATTCCGCGATAGCTCAGTTGGTAGAGCAAGTGACTGTTAATCACTGGGTCCCTGGTTCGAGTCCAGGTCGTGGAGCCAGATAGCAATACAAAAGCCCTTGAATCGAAAGATTCAGGGGCTTTTTTGTGGGCGATTCTCAGGCTCATGGCCATTTAAGCCTGCCCGATGTCGCTACCGGAACAATAATCCGGCGCCAAAAAGGCATTATGGTCTGAATCCTGCTTTCTTTTCCTGCAACCCAAGCTGTCACGCGGGTGTCATGACGCCGCCGCAAGCTGGCGCTTGTCCATGAACAGCAGCTTATAACAACAAGGACGAAGGTATGCCTACGCAGAATCCCCACCGCATCGTCGGCCTGTGCACCTCGAGCAAGGTGTACAACGCGCTGACCGAGCTCAAGCAACTGGAAGGCCATCGCAGCGCCAAATTCCTTTCGCTGTTGACTGAAAACCTGGTGCGCAAAGGCCTGCTCAACGAACGGGAAGTGCTGCACATGCTCGATCAGGTCGTCGATTGAGCGGCGTCGATTCCTACTATCGAGGCTGTTGATTTTTCGTCCTGCCGGCTGAGTCGTAAGGTAACCCCATCGATTGATGGAGGTTCTCATGTCCAAGATTCACATCATGTCTGTCGTTGGCAGCGCCGTCCCCGCCCCGCTCAGGGAACGTGGCCTGCTGGCCTGTTGGTATCTGGTCCAGGACGGCGTGACGATCAGCGGCCCGCTGACTTCACTGCCCGCCGCCCAGGCGTTGTCGCAACGTATCGGCCCTTATGTCCTGACCGCCTAAGGCAACTTCACCTTGGGCCCACTCTCGACAAACAGCGCCCAGCACGAGATGAAGAGCGCGGCAATCAGCGGCCCGATCACGAACCCGTTCAACCCGAACACCGCCAGGCCGCCCAGCGTCGAGACCAACACGAGGTAGTCAGGCATCTTGGTGTCCTTGCCCACCAGAATCGGACGCAGGAAGTTGTCCACCAGCCCGATCACGAATACACCGAACAGCGTCAAGACGACGCCCTGCCAGATCGCCCCCGACAGCAGAAAATAGACCGCCACCGGTGCCCAGACGATGCCCGCCCCCACGGCCGGCAGCAGTGACAGGAACGCCATCAGCACCGCCCACGGCAGTACCGTCGGAATTCCCAGGATCCAGAAAATCAATCCGCCCAGGGCCCCTTGGGTGATGGCCACCAGCAGGTTGCCCTTGACCGTCGCTCGCACCACCCGATTGAACTTCAATTGCAGGCGACGTTTCTGGTGTTCGGCCAAGGGGATGGCGGTACGCACCTTGCGTACCAGCTCCGCGCCATCGCGCAGGAAGAAAAACAACAGATAGAGCATGACAAAGAAGCTCACCAGGAACTGGAACGTACCCTGGCCAAAGCTGAAGGCCTGGGTGGCGAAGAACTCGCTGCCCTGCATCGCACTCTTGACGATCTTGTCCCGCAACCCACTCAGGTTACCCAGGCCGAAGCGGTCAAGCAGATGCTGGAAGTACGGTGGCAAGGCATCCTTGAACCGGGCCAGGTAATCGGCGACATCCAGCTCTCCGCTCTCCAGACTCTTGTACAGCGCCGCCCCTTCCTGCACCAACAGCGTGCTGATGACGATCACCGGCAGGATCGCAATGACCACGCAGGTGCTCAGAGTGAACAGCGACGTGACGTTGCGCGGCCAGCCGAACTTGAGTTGCAGGCGACGCTGCATCGGCGCAAAGACGATGCCCAGGATCACCGCCCAGAACACCGCGCCGTAGAACGGCAGCAGGATCCAGATGAAGGCAATGGTGACCAGGGCAAGCAACAGCATCTGGGATTTGTTTTGCAGCATCTTTCGGTTCATCAGCTTTCCATGTCTACAAGGCCGGATAACCTTTAGTCAGCCCGGACTCGCCGGAGTGCCGTCGCGTTTGCTCCTTCGGACATTGACCTGCGTCAATACCGTCCGGCCGTGCGTGGCCTACCCTCGCCGCTTTTTGCGATCCGACGCCACCATGCCCCTCGTAGCCCCCGAACTGCTCGCCCCCGCCGGCACCCTGAAAAACATGCGCTATGCCTTCGCCTACGGTGCCGACGCGGTGTACGCCGGCCAGCCGCGTTACAGCCTGCGGGTGCGCAACAATGAATTCGACCACGCCAATCTGGCCCTGGGCATCCAAGAGGCCCAGGCCATGGGCAAGCGATTCTACGTGGTCGTCAACATTGCGCCGCACAACGCCAAGCTGCGCACGTTCCTCAAGGACCTCGAACCGGTGATCGCCATGGCGCCGGATGCGCTGATCATGTCCGATCCCGGGCTGATCATGCTGGTTCGCCGGCATTTCCCCGAGATGCCTATCCACCTGTCGGTGCAGGCCAATACGGTGAACTGGGCGAGCGTCGAGTTCTGGCAGCAACAAGGCCTGAGCCGGATCATCCTGTCGCGGGAATTATCCCTGGAGGAAATCGCCGAAATTCGCGAACACGTGCCGGCCATGGAACTGGAAGTGTTCGTCCACGGTGCGCTGTGCATGGCCTATTCCGGTCGTTGCCTGCTGTCGGGTTATTTGAACAGGCGCGACGCCAACCAGGGCAGTTGCACCAATGCCTGTCGCTGGAAGTACTCGGCGCAACCGGCGGTGGAAAATGCGACGGGCGATATCGTGCACACCTATCAACCCGAACCCACCCTGGGCCTCGGGGCACCCACGGACCAGGTGTTTCTGCTTCAGGAAGCCAACCGCCCGGACGAATCCATGCCGGCCTTCGAGGACGAACACGGCACCTACATCATGAACGCCAAGGATCTGCGGGCGGTGCAGCATGTGGAGCGGCTGACTCGCATGGGCGTGCACTCGCTGAAAATCGAAGGCCGGACCAAGTCGCACTTTTATTGCGCCCGCACCACCCAGGTGTATCGCCGGGCCATCGACGACGCCGTGGCCGGTCGGGCATTCGACCGCAGCCTGATGACCGACCTGGAGTCGCTGGCCCAACGCGGCTATACCGAGGGCTTCCTGCGGCGGCATGTACATGATGAGTATCAGAACTACCAGAACGGCAGCTCAGTGTCGGAGCGCCAGCAGTTCGTCGGCGAACTGACCGGCGAGCGCCGCGAACGCCTGGCCGAGGTGAAGGTCAAGAACCGCTTCGAAGTCGGCGACCACCTGGAACTGATGACACCCAAGGGCAACTTCCACTTCGACCTGCATCAATTGCAGGACGTCAAAGGCCAACGCATCGACGTCGCCCCGGGAGACGGGCATGTGGTGTACGTGCCGATTCCGGATGCGGTGGATTTGCGGTTCGGGTTGTTGATGCGGGATGTGCGCCAGGCTTAGGGGCGCCGCCGTCTCTTGTGGGAGCGGGCTTGCTCGCGAATGCGGGGGCAGAAGAAAATGGATTGCCTGAGCCCCCGCTTTCGCGAGCAAGCCCGCTCCCACAAGAGCATGCATTGACCTTTTGATCGGAGAAACTGCCGAAGGCTGCGGTCCTCCTCTCCCGATAGGGCCCGGTTGCCCAGGCGTTGCATCTGGATCGAGAGCGAAAGACCGCAGCCTTCGGCAGCTCCTGGGGATCAGATCCGGAACTGACCCACGAGTTTGCCCAGGCGCTGGCCCAGCTCGTTCAGGCTGCGGGAGGTCTGGGCGCCGAGTTGGGTTTCGTCGGCGACGGTGTCCACCGCCACGGCGATCTGGTGCACACTGCGGTTGATTTCCTCGGCCACGGCGGTTTGCTCCTCGGCGGCGCTGGCGATCTGGGCGTTCATGGAGTTGATGGTGCCAATAAGCTGCGCCATGGTGTCCAGGGACGCCCCCGCCTCGTTGGCCCGCACCGACGTCCCATCGCCGGCCTCACTGGAGCGGCGCATCGCTTCCACGGCGGCATGGGTACCCGATTGCAGGCGGTCGATCATGCCCTGGATTTCCTGGGTGCTCTGCTGGGTCCGACTGGCCAAGGCCCGTACTTCATCGGCCACCACCGCAAAGCCGCGCCCGGCCTCCCCGGCCCGTGCGGCTTCGATGGCGGCGTTGAGGGCCAGCAGGTTGGTCTGCTCGGCAATCGAACGAATCACGCCCAGTACGCTGACAATCGAGGCCACGTCCTGTTGCAGACTGTCCAGGGACACGCCGCTGCTGCGGATATCCTCTACCAGCGCATGAATCTGCTGGATGCTGCCGGCCACGACGCGCTTGGCGGACTGACCCTCTTCATCGGTCTGCTGGGCCGCGACAGCAGCGCCCTGGGCGCTGCGAGCCACTTCCTGTGCGGCCGAGGACATCTGGTTGATCGCCGTGGCGACCTGGTCGGTTTCGTGGCGCTGCCGTTCCATGGCCTGCTCGGAGCGCTGGGCCTGTTCGGATACCTGAGTCACCAACCCGGTCAATTGCGACGTCATGTCAGTGATCTGCCGTACCAGGCTGTGAATCTTGTCGACAAAGCGGTTGAACGAACCGGCCAGTTGACCGAGCTCGTCCTGGCTGGTTATGGCCAGTCGCCGGGTCAGGTCGCCCTCACCCGCTGCGATGTCATCGAGGTTGTCTTTCATCAGGTGCAGCGGTCGCAGGATGGTGTTGGCCAGCAGCAGCCCCACCACCGCAATCACCAGCAACACGACGGCGGCTATGCCGACAATGCTCAATATCACCCCTTGCACACGCTCATGGACCTTGGCTTCCACCAGGGCAACCTGGGCTTCGATGCCGTCCAGGTTGACCGAGCTGCCCACTGCCATGTCCCATTTGGGCAGGTATTCGGTGTAGCCGAGCTTGGGCACCAGGTCCTTGCTGTTGGGCAGTGGCGAGCTGTATTCGAGGTAATGGGTCCCGTCCTTGGCGACCTTCACCAGATCACGGTTGACGTAGACACCGTTCGGGTCGCGGTTGTCCTTGAAGCTCTTGCCAACGCCATCGGGGCTGTTGGCCTTGAACAGGCGCACGGTTTCGGAGTCGTAGCCGAAGAAATAGCCGTCCTTGCCGTAGCTGACGTTCGACAGCAGTTTGATCGCCTGGGCTCGCGCGGCGTTATCGCCGGGCGCGGCGGCATCGTACAGCGGCCTGATGGCGGTCAGGCCCACCGCCACGTAATTCTGCAGCGTGGCCTTGGCCTCGGCGAGCAGGCGCTCACGGGTCTGCCGGACCTCGTTGGCGGCCTGTTCCTTCAGGATGAATGCCGTGGTCAGGCTGATGATCGCAGCGGACAGCAATACCGGGAGTATTGCCAGGGACAGGACTTTAGCCTTCAGGCTCAGGCGCATGCTGTTCACTCTTGTAGGTGTTATTGGCGTGGTTAGCTGTATTAACGGCATCGCATGGCAAAACTGTAGGACAAGGTGAGCAGGGGCTTAGGGAAGGGTTGATCTGGGCGGCCCCTTCGCGAGCAGGCTCGCTCCCCCATTGGAATGCAATTCCCTGTGGGAGCGAGCCTGCTCGCGATTGAGGCGACTCGGTCTTGAGGCTACAGCACCATCGCCGCCACCCAACCAAACGCCAGCAGCGGCAGGTTGTAGTGGATGAAGGTCGGCACCACAGTGTCCCAGATATGGTTGTGCTGGCCGTCGATGTTCAGGCCGGAGGTCGGGCCCAGGGTCGAATCCGAGGCCGGCGAGCCGGCATCGCCGAGAGCACCCGCCGTACCGACGATGCAGACGATGGCCAGCGGGCTGAACCCCAATTGCAGGCACAGCGGTACGAAAATCGTCGCCAGGATCGGTACCGTGGAAAACGACGAGCCGATGCCCATGGTCACCAGCAGCCCCACCAGCAGCATCAGCAGCGCGCCGATGCCCTTGTTATGGCCGATCCAGCCTGCAGATGCTTCCACCAGGCTCTGGACTTCACCGGTGGCCTTCATCACTTCGGCGAAACCCGAGGCGGCGATCATGATAAAGCCGATCATCGCCATCATCTTCATGCCTTCGGTGAACAGATCGTCGGTCTCGCGCCAGCGCACCACGCCTGACAGCGAAAAGATCAGGAAGCCGACCAGGGCACCGATAATCATCGAATCCACCAACAGTTGCACTGCGAACGCCGCCACCACTGCAAGCCCGGCCACCATCAGGCTCATCGGGTTATAGCGCACTGCCACCTGCTCGACCCGGGCGATTTTCTTCAGATCGTAGACCCGCTTCCTGCGGTAGCTGAAGAACGACAGCAGCAGGCCGAACACCATGCCCAGCGCGGGGATGCCCATGGCGTGGGTGACGTTGATGCCGCTGACATCCACGCCGCTGCGGGCGATGTTGGCCAGCAGAATTTCATTGAGGAAGATGTTGCCGAAGCCCACCGGCAGGAACATGTAGGGGGTGATCAGGCCGAAGGTCATGACGCAGGCGATCAGCCGGCGGTCGAGCTGGAGCTTGGTCAGCACATACAGAAGCGGCGGTACCAACAGCGGGATGAAGGCGATGTGGATCGGCAGGATGTTCTGGGAAGCGACGGCGACGCTGCCCAACAAGCCGATCAGCACCCACTTCACACCGGAACCACCGGCGGCGTCCTGGCGATCCACCATGGCCAGGGCCTTGTCGGCCAAGGCATGGGCCATGCCGGACTTGGCAATCGCCACCGCGAACGCGCCGAGCAACGCATAGGACAACGCCACCGTCGCCCCACCGCCCAGGCCGGCGTTGAACGCCTTGAGCGTCGCCTCGATGCCCAGGCCACCGGTCAGGCCACCCACCAACGCGCCGATAATCAGCGCGATCACCACATGCACGCGGGACAGGCTGAGTACCAGCATGACGCCAACCGCGGCAATTACTGCATTTATCATCGTTACCTCAAAGCACAGCGATGGAAAGCCACCGGACAAAAAGGTCGCGACTGTGCAGCAAGCGGCGCCAGGCTGCAAGGGCCATGCGGCGGGTTTTCGAACGCTACGTTGTCGCACCGTCCCTGTGGGAGCGGGCTTGCTCGCGAAAACGTCGTGTCAGTCATGAATTTTCAGCTGACACACCGCTTTCGCGAGCAAGCCCGCTCCCACAAGGGGTCTTGGGTCGTGAAGTACGTCAGCGCTTAGGCAGTTCAATCAGGACTTTCAACCCGCCCCACTCACTGTCATGCAAGGCCAGCGTCCCGCCCCAGGTATCGACGATGTCCCGTACGATACCGAGCCCCAGGCCATGGCCATCGGTCTGTTCGTCCAGGCGCGTGCCTCGGCTGAACACCTGGTCGCGCCGGTCCGCAGGGATGCCAGGGCCGTCGTCTTCCACCGCCAGGACGAATGCCCCGGCCGTCTCGGTCACGGTCAGGCGCACTTCGGCGTCCGCCCATTTGCAAGCGTTGTCCAACAGGTTGCCCAGCAGCTCCAGCAGGTCCTCGCGGTCCCAGGGCAAATGCAGGCCTGGCGCGGCGACGTATTCCAGATGCAGGTGCTCACCGTGAATCATGTTCAACGTAGCCAGCAGTCCCGGCAGTTCGGCATCGCAGTCCAGGTGTGCCCCCGGCAAGGCGTCGCCGGACAGCCGGGCACGGTTGAGTTCACGATTCAGGCGCTGCCGGACCTGCTCCAGCTGATCGAGCAGCAATGCACGCAATTCAGGGTACGGATCGAGCTTTTCGTTCGAGGCCAGACTTTGCAGCACCGCCAGCGGGGTCTTCAAGGCATGACCCAGGTTGCCCAAGGCGTTGCGCGAACGCTTGAGACTGTCTTCTGTGTGGGCCAGCAAGTGGTTGATCTGCGCCACCAGCGGTTCCAGCTCCCGGGGCACCTGCTCGTCGAGTTGCGAGCGCTGCCCGCGCTGGAGCTGGGCAATCTGTTCCCGGGCCCGCTCCAGCGGGCGCAGGGCCCGGTGCACCGTGAACCGTTGCAGCAACAGAATCAGCAGCAACCCCGCCAGGCCAAGGCCAAGGCCGATCTGTTGCATGCGTCGAAAACTGTCGCGCACCGGCGTGTAGTCCTGAGCCACGCTGATGGTGATCGCCTGTCCAAGGCGTCGGTAGTCGGTGCGCAGTACCAGCAGCTTCTGCCCTTCCGGCCCCAGTTGCAGGTTACTGTGCAGGCCCGGATGGTCGAGCCGGGGCAGTTCCTGGTCCCACAGGGAGCGGGAACGCCAGTGCACGTCGGCAAAATCGATGCGGAAATAGTGCCCGGAGAACGGCCGCAGGTAAGCCGGCGACAAGCGCCGCTCATCCAGTTGCAATCCCTGGGGGCCACGCACCAGGGCCACCAGCAGGCTTTCGCTGTCGTTGCGTAAACCCGCTTCCAGGTAACGCTGCAGACCCAGTTCGAACAGCCACAGGCTGGTCTGCGCCAGGACCAGGCCGACCACCACCATCACACCGATCAGGCCCAGGCTCAGGCGCCGCTGGATGGACCTCACGGCCTGGCGCTCATTGCGCCTGTCCGCCGAACAGGTAACCCTGGCCGCGACGGGTTTCGATCACGCTACGCCCCAGCTTGCGCCGCAGGTGGTTGACGTGAACTTCAAGCACATTGGAGTCACGCTCGGTTTCACCGTCGTACAAATGTTCGGCGAGGTGGCTCTTGGACAGGATCTGCTCGGGATGGAGCATGAAATAGCGCAACAGGCGAAATTCGGCGGCGGTGAGCTGGATGTCCGTGCCATCGCGAACCACGCACTGCCGGCCCTCATCCAGATGCAAGCCGGCGGCCTGGAGCGTCGGCTGGTTCGCCTGGCCGTGGGACCGGCGTAGCAATCCCTGGACCCGCAGGTGCAACTCTTCAGGGTGAAAGGGCTTGGTCAGGTAGTCGTCGGCACCGGCCTTGAGACCTTCGATGCGCTCGGCCCAGGAACCACGCGCCGTGAGAATCAACACGGGGGTGCTCAAGCCACCGGCCCGCCATTGGGCCAGCACGTCGAGCCCCGGAACCCCCGGCAGGCCAAGATCGAGGATGATCAGGTCATAGGGCTCGCTGCTGCCCTGGTACACCGCGTCGCGACCATCGGCGAGCCAATCGACGGCATAACCCTGCCGCGTCAGCCCGGCCATCAACTCGTCGGCCAGGGGAACATGATCTTCCACCAGAAGCAGGCGCATCAGTCTTCCTTATCTTTGAGTAAACGGCCGGTCTTGGCCTCAAGGTCCAGTTCGCGCACGACGCCGTCGGTATCCAGCAGCTCGACCTCGTAAATATAAACGCCGTGCTTCTCTTCCAGCTCGGCCTCCAGCAGCTTGGCGCCGGGGTGCAGGTCCAGCGCCTGTTGCAGCAGGTGTTCCAGCGGCAATATCACGCCCTGTTGGCGCAATTGCAGGGCCTCGTCCTGGTCGAGGTCCCGAGCCATGACCACCGAGCAAAACGCCAGCAGCGCCAGCGGCCATGGACGGCGGGCGCATCGATTAAGCTTCATTACGTATCCTGATGATTCTTGAGCACCTCACCGGTCACGGCGTCCAATTCCAGGTCCCAGTCAATGCCCTTGGCATCGCGCAGTTCCACTTGATAGATGAACTTGCCGTACTCTTCTTCCAGCTCGGCATCGGTCAACGTGGCGCCAGGGTGTTTGGCCAAGGCAGCAGCGTCGAGTTTTTCATAGGTCAGAATGGTACCAGCGTCCCTCAGTTTTTGGGCCTCGTCGTCTGTAAGATCTCGTGCGTGGGCCAGGCCGGCACCGAGGGCCATGAGCATCGCGATGAAAAAGGCAGTCAGGCGGTTCACGGGGTGTCTCCTTTTTATAATCGTCACGGGGCGACTGTATCGGGATGAACTTAACTGAAACTGAATTGCCATCATTGAACCCAGATCAATGTGGCCAAACTCTTGTGTGTGGGAGCGGGCTTGCTCGCGAAAGCGGTGGGTCAGTTTGCACCAATGTCCGATGTGCTGACGCCTTCGCAAGCAAGCCCGCTCCCACTGCAAGAGCGTGCCGCTATAATCCGTTGCTTGCCCAAGCCAAGAGACCGGTATGACCGCCATCCATATCAAGTTCCCCGCCCTCACCCTCAAGGCCGGCCCCCGGGCTTTCGCACGGATTCGCCAGGCGGGCCTCGACGCGGCCGACGTCGGTATCCTGCCCGGCGCCGCCGGCGGTCCCAAGGCCTTGGGGATCCAGGGGCTGGACCTGGCCTTGTTTGGCGAATGGCTGCCCGCCGCCCCCCGGGAGCGTTCGCTGATCGGGGCCTCGGTGGGTTCCTGGCGCTTCGCCAGCGCCTGCCTGCCGGACGCCGCCGAAGGGATCCGGCGCCTGGGTACCCTGTACAACGAGCAAAGCTTCTCCAAAGGCGTGACCATGGCCAGCGTCAGCCAAAGTTCGCAGCGCATGCTCGACGACCTGCTCGAAGGCCGCGACGCTTCGATCCTCGGCAATCCTCATTATCGGCTCAACATCAT
Source organism: Pseudomonas uvaldensis (assembly GCF_021271205.1). GTDB lineage: Bacteria > Pseudomonadota > Gammaproteobacteria > Pseudomonadales > Pseudomonadaceae > Aquipseudomonas > Aquipseudomonas uvaldensis. The sequence continues at coordinate 85,140 of NZ_JAIWKS010000012.1, read as the reverse complement.
GGTGGTCAAAAGCCATGGACTGCTTGCCCAGGATCATCGCGGACGGCTGGGCCTGGGACTGTCGTCGGTGATTGCGGACAACCTGCGCGGCCGCGCCCGGCTGTCGCGCCATTTTGAACGGCTGATCGTCCACGACCCTCGCCTGGCGCCACCCTTGCACCCTCTGAACGATTTTCCATCGCGCTTCGTCCCGCTGGAAGCCGGTAACCTGCGCCAGGCGTTGCTGGCGTCGGGTTCGATTCCGATGGTGATGGAGGGCGTGCGCGACCTGCCGGGCGCAGGTGCCGGTACCTACCGTGATGGCGGCCTGCTGGACTATCACCTCGACCTGCCCTACAGCGGCGATGACATCGTGCTGTATCCACACTTTACCGACCGGGTGATTCCCGGTTGGTTCGACAAGACCCTGCCGTGGCGCCGGGCCAACGTCGAGCGCCTGCAAGACGTGCTGTTGCTCGCGCCGTCCCGGGAGTACCTGGCTCGCCTGCCCTTCGGCAAACTGCCGGACCGTAACGACTTCAAGCGCTTCATGGGCGATGACCCGAGCCGCCGCAAATACTGGCGCACGGCGATGGACGAGAGCCGGCGGCTGGGCGACGAGTTCCTTGAGCTGGCGGCAAACGGCGGGCTGGGGGAGCGTTTGCTGACCCTTTAGTCAGCACGGTCGCGCAACGCCGGGGCCAACCTGATAAACTCCGCCGCCTGCTTCGCGACCGCTACCTTAAAGAGCCCGAACCCCGTGGAAATCTTCAAAGAATTTACCTTCGAATCCGCCCACCGCCTGCCCCACGTCCCGGACGGCCACAAATGCGGCCGCCTGCACGGCCACTCGTTCAAGGTGGCGATCCACCTGAGCGGCGACATCGACCCACATACCGGCTGGATTCGTGATTTCTCGGAAATCAAGGCGATTTTCAAGCCGCTGTACGAGCGCCTGGACCACAACTACCTCAACGACATCCCCGGTCTGGAAAACCCCACCAGCGAAGTCCTCGCCAAGTGGATCTGGAATGAGTTGAAGCCGTTGTTGCCGGAACTCAGCGCCATTCGCATCCATGAGACGTGCACCAGCGGCTGCATCTATCGCGGCGAGTGACCGGCTGATCGGCCAGTTTTTTGTGACTATGCTCTTGGATTCGAACATGCCAAGAGGACACGCCAATGACCCACTGGCCGCTGGATCAGGTATACGACTTCAACGGACATGCCATCCGCTACGCTATCCAGGGCGATGGCCCGCCGCTGGTATTTGTCCACGGAACGCCCTTCTCCTCCTATGTCTGGCACCGAATCGCCCCGCTGTTCCTTGCCACCCACACCGTGCATTACTTCGACCTGCTGGGCTATGGCCAATCGGCACAACCCGACGCGGACGTGTCCCTCGGGGTGCAAAACCAACTGCTCGCGCAACTGCTGGAGCATTGGGGCCTGGACTGCCCGGATGTGGTGGCTCACGATTTCGGCGGCGCTACCGCGCTGCGCACGCATTTACTCAATGGCAAAAACTACCGCAGCCTGACCCTGATCGACCCGGTGGCACTGTCGCCCTGGGGATCCCCCTTCGTGCAGCATGTACGCCGACACGAAGCCGCTTTCAGCGGACTGCCTGACTACATTCAACGGGCCATCGTACCGACGTACATCCGCGGCGCAATCAAACGGGACATTCCGGACGAGGAACTGGCGCCGTATGTACAGCCCTGGCTAGGCGAGACAGGCCAGGCCGCGTTCTACCGGCAGATTGCGCAAATGGACGAACGCTATACCCGTGAAGCAGAAGGCAGGTATCCGAACGTGCGTTGCCCGACCCAGATACTGTGGGGAGAAGACGACCAGTGGATCCCCATCGAACGCGGCCGGGCCCTGCAACGGATGATCCCGGGAGCGCAATTTCATCCCGTTCCGAACGCCGGGCACCTGGTCCAGGAAGATGCGCCGGAAGCCATCGTGGCGGCGCTGTTGCGATTTCTGCCATTGCACTGCGCGGCCTGAAGAGCGCTGTACTTTCTGTGGGAGCGGGCTTGCTCGCGAAGGCGGTGTTTCAGTCAATCCATTGATAGTTGACAGATCGCCTTCGCGAGCAAGCCCGCTCCCACATCCGTGATCCAACTTGAATCACCCCCGCACCGCTTTTGCCCTCTTCCCTCACGAAATTCCCCGGTTTGACTATAAATAACTCGCGATCACTCGTTTGGCACGGCCGCTGCAAGCTTGCGACTTTCCTCTCTGACCGCAAGGACCGCCACATGACCCAGAACGATCCGGGCAACGACTACCCGCTGAGTGAAGTGCCGATGCATGCCCGCAAGGGCCTGGCTTCCACGGCCATGGTGCTGCTGGGCTTCACCTTCTTCACCGCCACGATGTTTGCTGGGGGCAAGCTGGGGGTGGCGTTCGGCTTTGCCGAGATGCTCTCAGTGATCGTGAGCGGCAACCTGCTGCTGGGCCTTTATGCCGCGGGCCTGGGCTACATCGCGTTCAAGAGCGGGCTCAATTCGGTGCTGATGGGTCGTTTCTGTTTCGGTGAGGTGGGCAGCAAGCTCAGCGACCTGATCCTGGGCTTCACGCAGATCGGCTGGTACGCCTGGGGCACGGCGACCGCGGCCGTGGTGCTGGGCAAGTATTTTCAGTTAGACCAAAGCACCGTGTTGGGCTTGATGGTGCTGTTCGGCCTGGGCTTTTGTGCCACGGCCTACATCGGTTATCGGGGGTTGGAAATCCTTTCGTATATCGCTGTGCCAGCCATGATGTTGCTGCTGATGCTGTCGATGTGGGTGGCGACGGTGAAGGTCGGTGGCTTCGACGGCTTGCTGGCCGTGGTACCCACGGGCAGCCTCGACTGGTCCACGGCGATCACGCTGGTGTTTGGCACCTTCGTCAGCGGCGCGACCCAGGCCACCAACTGGACACGCTTTTCCCGCTCGGCGAAAGTCGCGGTGCTGGCGAGCCTGATCGGCTTCTTCCTCGGCAATGGCCTGATGGTGCTGATCGGCGCCTACGGGGCTATCGTTTACCAACAGCCGGACGTGGTCGAAGTGCTGCTGTTACAGGGCTTCGCCATGGCGGCGATGGCGATGCTGCTGCTCAACATCTGGAGTACCCAGGACAATACCATCTACAACTTCGCCGTGGCCGGCTGCAACCTGCTGCGCACCGGTCGTCGCAAGACCGTCACCCTGGGCGGCGCGGTGATCGGCACGCTGCTGGCGCTGCTGGGCATGTACGACATGCTGGTGCCGTACCTGATCCTGCTGGGCACGGTCATCCCACCCATTGGCGGCGTGATCATGGCCGACTTCTTTTTCCGCTGGCGCGGCCATTACCCACGCCTGGCCGATACACGGCTGCCAGCGTTCAATTGGCCCGGATTGTTGGCCTATGGGCTCGGCACCGTCGCCGCGTTCAACTCGCCATGGATCGCGCCACTGGTAGGAATCGCCACCGGCGCGCTAACGTATGTGTTATTGACCGGCGTCATGGGTACCCGCACCGCTGTTGCGCCACTCCAAGACCTATAACAAGGACTCGCCCGATGCACATCATCAACGCCCGCCTGCGCAACCGCGAAGGCTTGCATGAGCTGCACCTGGAAAACGGCCTGATCGCCAACATCGCCCGCCAGACCGAAGCCCCCAGCCTCGGCCCCGACGACCTCGATGCCGGCGGCAACCTGGTGGTGCCGCCCTTTGTCGAACCGCACATACACCTGGACGCCACCCTCACCGCCGGCGAACCGCGGTGGAACATGAGCGGCACGCTGTTCGAAGGCATCGAGTGTTGGGGTGAGCGCAAAGCCACCATCACCCAGGAGGACACCCGGACCCGCGCCCAAAAAACCATCCAGGCCCTCGCCGCCCATGGCATCCAGCACGTGCGCACCCACGTCGACGTGACCGACCCCGAACTCACCGCCCTCAAGGCCATGCTGCAAGTGCGCGAGGAGAGTCGTCATCTGGTCGACATGCAGATCGTCGCGTTTCCCCAGGAAGGCATCGAGTCCTACCGCAACGGCCGCGAGCTGATGGAAGAAGCGATTCGCATGGGCGCCGATGTGGTGGGCGGTATCCCGCACTTCGAATACACCCGCGACCAGGGTGTCAGTTCGGTGAAATTCCTGATGGACCTGGCCGAACGCACCGGCTGCCTGGTGGATGTGCACTGCGACGAAACCGACGACCCGCATTCGCGCTTCCTGGAAGTGCTCGCCGAAGAAGCCCGCAGCCGCGACATGGGCAACCGGGTGACCGCCAGCCACACCACGGCCATGGGCTCCTATGACAATGCCTACTGCGCGAAGCTGTTTCGTCTGCTCGGCCACTCGGGCATCAGTTTTGTCTCCTGCCCCACCGAAAGCATCCACTTGCAGGGACGCTTCGACACCTTTCCCAAGCGCCGCGGCGTCACGCGGGTCAATGAACTGCTCGAAGCCGGGATGAACGTGTGCTTCGGCCAGGATTCCATCGTCGATCCGTGGTACCCGCTGGGCAACGGCAACATCCTGCGGGTACTGGAAGCCGGGCTGCACATCTGCCACATGCTCGGCTACCGCAACCTGCAAAGCGCCCTGGACCTGGTCACGGACAATAGCGCCAAGGCCATGGCCCTGGGCGAGCGCTACGGGTTGGAACCCGGACGGCCGGCGAACCTGTTGATCCTGTCGGCCGACAGTGATTACGAAGTGATCCGCAGCCAGGGGTTGCCGCTTTATTCGATTCGCAATGGCGCAGTGTTGATGAAGCGGCAGATGCCGGTGGTGGAGTTTGGGGCTCAGGTGGGTTGAGTTCCTGTGGGAGTCCGCTCGCGATGGAGTTGGTCCAGATGCATTGATGTTCGGCATGCTGGCCCCTTCGCGAGCAAGCCCGCTCCCACACAGGTTCTGCACCGAACATAAAGTTAATGCCCACTGAAGATCGAGTGTGGGAGCGGGCTTGCTCGCGAAGGGGCCATCAGCCACACCCCCTCACTCAAGGACTCTGGCAGCCCCGAACAAACTCACCCGTATCAGTTCCCCACCCTGCTCCTGCAACAGGATCGGCGCCGTGCCGCCCGGCATGACGACTTTCAACGGGCCCGCCGTCACCCAGCCCACCCGCCACGCAGCGCACGCCACGGCGCTGGCGCTGGTGCCTGAGGAGGCGGTGGGACCTTCGCCGCGCTCGAAGACGCGGGCGGCGATTCGTCCCGGAGCTTCGAGCCGGGCCCATTGCAGGTTCACACCCGCCTGACAGGGAACCCCGTCCCCACCGGGCGCGGCATAGGCGATGCGCGTCAGGCTTTGCGACAACGCCGTGGCGCGCATCTGCGAGTTGTCCGGCAAGGCCTCGGCGCTATCGACCAGCGTCACACAGTGCGGATTGCCGATGCTCACGAACTGGCTGTGGCCCCATGCCGGGTTCAGCGCGTGCAGCCCGGCCACCCGGCTGATGTCCCGTTGATTGACCGTCACCGTCTCCACGCCCCGCGCACCCACCGCCTGAGGTCCGAACGCAGGCTGCCCCAGGTCCAGCCAGAAACCCGAGAAGCCCTCGAACTCGGCGGGCCGGACCGACGTTTGCAAGGGTGACTGGCCGTCGCCCTTGCCGTGATGGACCTGCAACACATAATCGCCGTCACCCGGCATCAAGCCCTGCTCTCGCAACGCCTGGGAAAAGATCGTCAGGCCATTACCGCTGCGCTCGGCCAGGGTGCCATCGGTGTTGACGATCAATAGATCGAAGGGCGGTGTGTCCTGGAACGGACCGATCAGCAGACCATCGCTGCGATGAGCCTTGGCATCGGGCGGTGCTTCACCGGGCGCCCAGGCACAAAAGGCCTCTATGGAGGCCTTTGCCCAGGCGCCACGAGCCTGTGCAGCCTGGACCGCCGAGAATGGCAGATCCACGCCCTGAGCACGGACCTGTTGCGGTGATACAACCCCATAGATATTGCCGCGCGCATCGTAGAACTGTGACATGGACCGGTCCTGAACCAGGAAAGCCGCCACTTTAAAGGCTGATACACAAAAGCACACCTGCGGCGCCTGCACCCCGGCAAGACGTCGCGTCCGCACCTGTCAGGTCTGACAGGTGCGGACCTGATCGGCGACCCCGTATTTTGGGCACTCCCATCGAACAAGGAGCCCAGTATGAAGCGCAAACCTCACGTCAGCCCCATGGCCGAGCTCTACAGCGAAGGCCGCAAACACTTCATCGAGCTGGTACCCGACGGCGGCGCTCGGCTCGATGCGCTGTTCCATACCGCACCGGCACTCGGTGAGCTCGCGGTAGGCGTCGTGTATGGCCATCTGCAAAGTCGGCCCGGCCTCGACCCGCGCCTGCGAGAGGCTGCGACGCTAGCTGCCATCGTGGCGGCCGGTATGGTGGGGCCACCCCTGAGCGTGCATTTCAGGACCGGCATGGCGTCCGGCCTGGCGCCAGGAGAAATCACCGAACTGGTCGTGCAAGCCAGCGCCTTTACCGGCTTTCCCAGGGCTGTCGCCACGGCCGATCAACTCAATCGATTGTTCGAAGAGGCCGGTCTCGTCTCGCCACCGCCACCCACGCCGCGCGAAGTGGCGATCGCTTTCTGCGACAGCGTGCGCGAGGGGCGTCCACCCATGCCCGTCGACATCAAGATCAAGCGCGCGCTGCGCCAGGCCCAACGCCTGGCGGCCCAGGCCACCTCGGCCCGGAACGTGATCGTGCAATGCTTCGATGACCACCAGGCCTTTCCCACCAGCCTTCTTTACCTGGAAGTAGAGGCAGACCGTGTGGTGAGTGTCCGGCTGTTCAAGGATCGGTAGGCCATTGAAGGATGGCGCCTCAAGGCATTGGCACCTCGGGGTCGCGGTGCGGTCAGTGGATATGCAAGCATAGGCGCTTGCCCGCACCAAGCACCGCAAAACCAAAGGACGCTCCATGACCGCCATCACGCCACCGCCCACCTTCATTCCCGGACGCCTGGAACAGATGTCCACCCGCATTGCCTATCTCATCGCCGGTGTCGGCATCGCGGCTTGGGCGCCGCTGGTGCCTTATGCCAAGGTCCGGGCCAATCTCGATGAAGGCACTCTCGGGCTGCTGCTGTTGTGCCTGGGGGTGGGGTCGATCCTGGCGATGCCGATTTCCGGTGCGCTGGCGGCGCGGTTCGGCTGCCGTCGGGTGCTCAGCGGCGGCACGATCCTGATCTGTCTGGCGCTGCCGTTGCTGGCAACGATGACAACGCTGCCCTGGCTAGTGGCTGCGTTGTTCGTGTTCGGCGCCGGGCTTGGCACCGTGGATTCGACGGTCAACCTGCAAGCGGTAATCGTCGAGCGAGCCAGTGGCAAGACCATGATGTCGGGCTTCCACGGCATGTTCAGCCTGGGGGGCATCATCGGTGCGGCTGGGGTCAGTGCCTTGCTCGGCCTTGGGCTGTCGCCCTTGGGGGCGACACTGGTGGTCAACGCCTTGCTGTTGGTGGCGCTGTTCAAGGCGGCACCGCATCTGCTGCCCTACGGCAGTGAGAGTTCGGGACCGGCGTTTGCCATTCCCCATGGCGTGGTGTTGTTCATCGGCATCCTCTGTTTCATCGTATTTCTGGCCGAGGGCGCGGTGCTGGACTGGAGTGCGGTGTTCCTGGCCACCGAGCGCGGGGTGGAAACCGCCTACGCCGGACTGGGTTATGCCGCGTTCGCGCTGACGATGACCGTCGGCCGGTTGACGGGCGATTCAGTGGTGCATCGCCTGGGCGCCCGGCGCGTGATCATCTACGGCGGCGCGACCGCCGCGGCCGGGTTCCTGCTGGCGACCCTGGCACCGATGTGGCAGGCGGCGTTACTGGGATATGGGTTGGTGGGGGCTGGTTGTTCGAACATCGTGCCGGTGCTGTACACCGCCGTCGGCAAGCAGACCCTGATGCCCGAAGCAATTGCCGTACCGGCCATCACCACCATCGGTTACGCCGGCATCCTTGCCGGTCCGGCGCTGATCGGGTTCGTGGCCCACGGCAGCAGCTTGAGCATTGCGTTCGGGCTGATTGCGCTGTCACTGGTGGCGGTGGCGGCCAGTGGAAAAGTGCTCAAAGTCTGAACCTGTAGGAGCCAGACTGATGAGGGAGCAAGCCTTGCTCCCACAGTGTCGATCCTCCTACCCTCTGTCAGAACCCCACGCTGGCCTGCACGAAGAACGTCCGCGGCGCCCCCACGTAGATCCCCGAGTTGTTGTCGCTCGAACGGGTGTAGTACTGGTGATCGAACAGGTTTTTCACCCCGGCGCCGACTTTCAGGTTCGACATTTGCTCACCGAAGTCATAGCCGCCGCGCACGTTCCACAATACGTAGCCCGGCATGTCGCCGAACTGCCCGTCGGCGCTGCCGTCGGTGATGTAGTTGTCACTGAAGCTGCCATCGGCGTTCACGTTGTTACCGGGTGAGCGTTGCTTGGATTGGGCAAAGGCATCGAGATTGTAGGTCCAACGGTTGACTTCATAGCGCAAGCCCACGTTCGCCACCTGACGGGAGTAGAACGGCAGGTCGCGGCCCTTGAAACTCGGGATCTGGCCTTCGTAGGTCGCTCGGGTGTAGGTGAAACCTGCATTGGCGCTCAAGCCTTCGAGACGCGGGTCCAGCGCGGCCAGGTCATAGTGCACCGAGGCTTCCAGGCCCTGGTGCTTGGTGGCGCCCATGTTGGTCCAGCCGATGTCGTTGCTGATGTACTGCAGTTCGTCATCGAAATCGATGTAGAACAGCGTTACCTCCCCCCCCCACACGTCATCGTTGTAGCGCGTACCAATCTCGTAGGTCTTGGCTTTTTCCGGGCTCAGGCCATCGGCCGTGTTATTGCCGTTGCCGCCCTGGCCGAGCTGGAAATACTGCAGGCTGCCGAACGACGTTTCGTAGTTGGCGAACAGCTTCCACGCATCGGACAAGTGGTACATCACGCTCAGGGCCGGCAATGGCTCGTTGCTGTCGATGCTGCGGCGTTTTTCCTGCACGGGGCGGCCGGCGGTGTCGAGCACCGGCCGGTCGTGCCATTCGGTGCTGATGCTTTCGAAGCGGATGCCCGGCGTAATGGTCCACTTGCCGACGTCGATCTTGTCATCGATGTAGACCGCATGGGCCTCGGTGCCGCCGGTACGATCCTGGTAGACATGGCCATCGGAGCCGGGACGCACCACCGGCTGGTTATCCCGCAGCGCCAGGCGACTGGCCTCTTCGTGCATGCCTTCTTTGAGGTAGCGATAGCCGATGCTGGCCTCTTGGGTGGTAGAACCCAGGTCAAACACATGGGACACCCGCGGCTCGATACCGAAGGTGTAGTAGGTGCGGGGGTATGACACCAGGTTGCGCTGGTCCCGCGAGGCGATGGTGCTGCCGCGGTAGCTGTCGGAGTAATAGGTCAACACTTCGGCCTGGGTGCGGTCGCTGATTTCCCGGATCCACTTGAAGGACACGTCCTTGCGCCGGCCGGCAAAAGTGTCCCAGTCGCGGTCGGACTGGTACGGGTCGGCGTCATATTGCGCCTGGGTCAAGCCGCCCGGCATGTCGGCCTTGGCGTCGTAATAATGAAAATTCAGTGAGAAATCGTCCACGTCGGTGGGTGCCCAATGGGTCTTGAGGATGACGTCGTCGATGTCGTTACCGTTGTTGCTCTGGCGATAACCGTTGCCGTTGACGCCCGAATACAGGAGCGCAACGCCCAGGCCATTGTCGGCGGTGCCGCCGAGGAACGCCGTGTCGATGTGCTTCCAGCCGCCGCGCTGGGAAGTCTCCAGGGTAGAGCCGATTTCACCGGTGGCTTTCTCGGGGATGGCGCGGGTCACGAAGTTGATCACCCCGCCGACGTTCTGCGGCCCGTAGCGCACGGAGCCAGCGCCACGTACCACATCGATGCTGTCCAGGTTGCCCGAGGAAATTGGCGCCATGGACAGTTGCGGCTGGCCATAAGGCGCGAACGCCGCCGGCACGCCGTCGATGAGCACCGTGGAGCGCGGCGACAGGCGCGAAGTGAGTCCGCGAACGCCGACGTTGAGGGAAATATCGCTGCCACCGGTACCGTTGGCATCCTGCACTTGCACGCCGGGCACACGTCGCAGCACATCGCCGACGTTCATGGCGCCCTGTTCCTGCATCGCCTCGCGGCGGATCACCGTACGTGCGCCGGGGTGGTTCTGCACCACTTCGGCGTTGGCATCGCCGAGCCAGTCGCCGACTACCTGGATATCCGTGGTGCCCAGCTCCAGCGGACCGCCGTTGGTGGCCGAAGGCGCCGGCAGCACCGTCACCGAGCCGTCATTGATCTGATATTGCAGACCACTGCCTTGCAGCAACTGGCGCAGAGCCGCTTCCGGGGACAAGTTGCCATCCACCGCCGGCGCCTGCTTGCCCGCCACCAGTTCCGGGCTGAAGAACACTTGCAACGAGGTCTGCTGCGCCAGTTGGCTCAAGGCCTGGCCCAGCGGCTGCGCCTGGATATGGATAGCGCCGGTCGCCTGATCGGCGAACGCCTGGGGCATCGCGGCGCTGACCGCCAGCGTCAAGGCCAGTGGCAACCAGCGTGGGTGGAGGCGTTTGTTGTTTTTGGCAGAAGTTTTCACGTCGAACCTTGTCCTGTGGAATAGCAAGAATACGCGTCTGTTAATGCAAACCAGTTGCAGTTGGACAAGAAGACGAAGAACTCGAAAAAAACCTGAATCTACCGCGCAATTATTTCCTGGCTGCCGTCCTCCAGCGTACGGATGGCCACGGGCAGGATATTCGGCAAGGCTTTGAGCAGCGCCTCGGGGTTGTCCGAGCGGAACACGCTGGTCAGGCGCAGGTTGCCCACCGCCGCGCTGCCGACCCGCAGGGGTTTGGCGCGATAGCGGGAAACCTCTTCGGCCACCTCATTCAACGAGGCATTGGTGAACACCAGCTTGCCATTGCGCCAGGCAGTGAGCGCATCGGCATCGATGGCATAAGGCGTGGCGACCTTGCCCTGGGCGTCGATCTGGGTACCCAGGCCAGCCGTGAGGCTGACAAAGCGGGCCTGGGACACATCGCGCCCCTGGACCTTGACGCTGCCCTGCTCCACTGCCACCCGGGTCTTGTCGAGGTCACGACGCACGTCGAAGCGCGTCCCGGTGACTGTCACCTGGCCGTTGCCGGCATCAACGGTGAAAGGTCGGCCCGCGTCATGCTCGACGCGAAACAAGGCCTCGCCTTCGGCCAATTCCACCCGCCGTTGATGGTGCGCGTATTGAATACGCACCCGGCTGCGACTATTGAGATCGATTACCGAACCATCCGGCAGCGCGACGTGCCGGCGCTCACCGAGGGCCGTGGCGAATTCAGCGCTGTAGTCGGTGGAAGAGCCCAGGCCGCTGAACAGCCCTAGCCCGACGGTCATCGCCAGCAACCCGGCGGCCACGGCATAGCGCAGCAATGGTCGACGCGAGGGGCGTTTGGCGGGCGGTTCGCACAACGCTCGCAGACGCTCCCGGGGCAGCAAGTCCGTCGCGCTCCAGATGCCTTGCAGTAGCTGGATTTCATCCCGATGGTTGGGGTGTTCGTCCAGCCAGCCATTAAAACGCTGACGCTCTTCGACACTCATGACAGGGGCTTGCAAGCGCACGAACCATTGCGCCGCCTCGTCGCGAACCCGGTTCTGCCCGCAGGGGCATTCACGGCTATCCATCATGGAAGGTCCTCGGGTTCGGGTGAACGGGTTCAAGTGAAAGATGACGGCGAATCATGGTCCTGGCCCGTCCAGGCGATCGCGCAGATGCCGCAGGGTGCGGATCATATACTTTTCCACCATGTTTTTTGACAGGCCCAGGCGCTCGGCGATCTCCGCCTGGGTCAGGCCCTCGATCTTCTGCCAGACAAACACCGTGCGGCAATTGGCCGGCAGCTCGGCAAGTGCCTGTTCGATGGAGTCCGCCAGTTGTATCGCGTGCATGAAGTGCTCCGGGTCGCTGGTAAGCGACTGGCTGAAGTCGACTGCTGCCTCCTCCATGGCACCCCGTCGATCTTCGCGCCTAAAGCCATCCACTGCAATGTTGCGTGCCGTCTGGTGCAGATAAGCCCTCGGCTGCTCGACCCCGGCCGAATCGGCTTCGAGCACCCGCACGAAGGTATCGTGAGCCAGGTCCTCGGCCTGCTCGCGATTGCGCAGGCGACGGGTCCAGGTCCCGATCAACTCTTCGTAATGCTCGAAAAAGCCGGGTCTGCGGGGCAACTTGGGGGTCATCACGGCGCGCTGCGGGAACGGGACGTGAATAGTAATGCTTCCTATTAATGAGAGGCAAACCCAATGCACTGCCTGTCATCCGAAGCTTTCAGAAATGAGAATGTCCAGTGGGAGCGAGCCTGCTCGCGATGGCTGAGTGACAGTCAATACAGCATTGAATGCCCTACCGCATCGCGAGCAGGCTCGCTCCCACCGGTATTTTCTTCGCTCAATTACGCCTCGGGCATCTTGCGAAAGCCCACCGCCAAACGGTTCCAGCCATTGATCGTATTGATCGCCACCGTCAGGTCGACCATTTCCTTGGGGTTGAAATGCTGGCTCAGCAATTCGTAGTCGGCGTCCGGTGCGTGGGTTTCGCTCACGCGGGTCAAGGCTTCGGTCCAGGCCAGCGCGGCGCGCTCACGGCCGGTGAAGAACGGCGCTTCACGCCAGGCGGTCACGGCGTACAGGCGACGCTCGGTCTCGCCGTCCTTACGGGCATCGGCGGTGTGCATGTCGATGCAGAAGGCGCAGCCGTTGATCTGCGAGGCACGCAGCTTGACTAATTCGAGCAGGGACTTTTCCAGGCCCAGCTTCGAAACGGCGGTTTCCAGGGCCATCATGGCTTTGAAGGCCTCAGGGGACGCGGTGTAGAAATCGATACGCGGTTGCATGGTGAACTCCAGAACGATTGGGTGTGGCGCTACGTTAGCCTTCAGGTAGCGCCGTACAAATAGCCAATTATTGGGAAGTTCGGGTGGCCAATGGGCGAACGTCACCCTGTGGGATTTCGCTCAGGCCCGGCTGCGCAACCATTGCAGAAAGCGCTTTTTGGCGACGGGCTTGGGCGCCTCGCGGGTCAGGTTCTGGGCCAGGTGCATGCGGAAGTCCAGGAGGTTTTTCATGGCGTCGTTGATGTCGTGACGGGCGTCGAGGCAAGGCTTGAGATAATCCTTTTCGATGCGATAAAGGGTGCAGTACGTCTTGGCCGAAAAATCCGCCAACGTCGCCTGATCCGCAACGATGCCGGCCTCACCAATCACTTCCCCCGGCCCCATGCGCCCGCCTTCCAGCACCTGGCCATTGCGAACCAGGGTCACGCTGACCACGCCCGATTCAATGATGAACAGGTGATCGCTGACCTCGCCCGCCGGCAGGATCATGTCCCCGGCGCGGAAGGTCTGCAGGGTCATGTTCTGGCTGAAGGTGTCTTTTTCTTCCGGACGCAAGGTGGAGAATATGCTCGAACTGTCCAACAACGCCCGAGGTCGCGACGCGCCATTGGCCGAAGCGTTTTCGCCAGTGGACAGCAGGCTGATGCCAGACGCACGCAAATGCCGGAACGCCAGGTCGAACAACTGGTTGCGCACCTCGCGCTTCTGGCTCATCGAGGCGACGAACCCACTGATTTCGTATTGCGCCCCGTCGCTGCCGGAGCTCTTGAGCGTGACACAAGGAGCCGGAGTGGCAAGCAGCGCACGACAGCCGATCATCGCCCGCTCCAGTGCATCGATCACTTTTTGCGGCCGGGCATGGGGGCTGACCTGAACGCTGATGGATAGCCCGTGCACATCGCTGGGCCGGCTGAAGTTGACGATCTTGGCCTTGGCCGCCAAAGAGTTGGGGATCACTGCCATGCTGCCCTGGGAGGTCTGCAACCGCGTGGCCCGCCAGTCGATATCGGTGACCCGGCCTTCGGTGCCATCGATGGAAATCCAGTCATCGAGCTGATAGGGCTTGGTGGTGTTGAGCACGATGCCGGAGAACACGTCGCTGAGGGTGCTTTGCAACGCCAGGCCGACAATGATCGCCATGGCCCCGGAAGTCGCCAACACGCCCTTGACCGGCAGGTCCAGCACATAGGCCAGGGCCGCGATGACGGCGATGAGGAAGATCACCGCGCCGAGCAGATCCTGCAACAACCGTCCGGTATGGCCGACCCGTTGCATCATCGCCGCGCCGATCATCACCGTCAGGGTGCGCGCGGCGAACAACCACCAGGCGATCTGCAGGCCGGTGGCCGCCAGGTGCCTGGGTACGTCGTCGACCCACTGCGCCGGTTGCATGGGATTGAGGCCTTCGTTGAACAGCAGCATGCTGAACAAGGAAAAGATCGCCAGCCGCACGCCTATCTTCCAATAGGTCCGCTCCACACTGACCAGCCGCCACAACAGCAAGTCGAGGACAAGCAGCACCAGGGCGCAGAGCAGCGGGTGGTCGGCAATCAGAGACAGCATCGGGACAGCTCCAGGGAAATCATTGGAGCGAAGATTGGCACAGATTGAACACGCCACAAACTTTTGTGGGAGCGGGCTTGCTCGCGAAGAGGACGGCACAGTCGACAAAGGTGTCGACTGTGCCTGCGCCTTCGCGAGCAAGCCCGCTCCCACAGAGTCCCGGTTCGTCAGTGATTGGATCGCTCCACAAAAGCCGCGTAGGCTTCAGTCATCCATCCGCCCAAAGCGCCCGGAATGAAAATCGCTGAACGCCTGATGAATTTCCTGCTCGCTGTTCATCACGAACGGGCCGTGGCCGACGATGGGTTCGTCGATCGGTTCACCGCTGAGCAATAGCACTACCGCATCGTCATTGGCTTACAGCGTTATCCGGTCGCCAGACCGGTCGAACAGGGCCAGTTGCCCGGCCTCGGCCCGCTCGCGACCATTGACCTGGACCGTACCGCGCAGCACCACCAGCGCGACGTTGCGCCCTTCATGCAGGTCCAGGGTCAGGCTTTTCCCCGCGTTCAAGCGGATGTCCCAGAGGTCGATCGGGGTGAAGGTCTTTGCCGGTCCGTGCTGCCCCTGGAAAGTGCCGGCAATCAGGCGCAAACGGCCGGCATCGTCTTTCAAGGCAATATCCGGAATATCGCCGTCGAGGAGGGTCTGGTAGCCGGCCGGCGTCATCTTGTCCTTGGCGGGCAAGTTGACCCACAGCTGGACCATTTCCATGAATCCACCCTGACGGGCAAAGGCTTCGGAATGAAATTCTTCGTGGATAATACCGGAACCGGCAGTCATCCACTGCACGTCACCTGGGCCGATCCTGCCGCCACTGCCGGTGGAGTCCCGGTGTTCCAGTTCGCCCTGGTAGACGATGGTCACGGTTTCGAACCCCCGGTGCGGATGCTGGCCTACACCACGACGCTCCCCGGTGGGGGCAAATTCGGTCGGGGCCGCGTGGTCCAGCAGCAGGAACGGACTGATGTGCTCGCCCAGGCTGTCGTAGGAAAATAACGTGCGAACCGGGAAACCGTCACCGACCCAATGGGGCCGTGGGCTGGCGTAAAGGCCAATGATACGTTTCATGTTGCGTCTCCAAATCCGGTAAGGCCAAGCGATGGAGACAGATTAAAGGCGGCTCCGCCAATCCACTAGGCTGTAAAAATCAGCCTCAGCGTTCTATATGAAGAACGATCATGACGTTTTACAGGTGATTGCGCTTGGCGAAATCCGACAACCCCACCAGCGTCTTCAAGCCAAGCTTTTCCAGCAGGCGAGTCTTGTAGGTGCTGACGGTTTTCGGGCTCAGAAACAGAGACTCGGCGACATCCTTGCCCCGCATGCCCATGGCGAGCATTCGCAGGATGGACAGCTCGCGGGTGGAAAGGCTTTCCAGGGCCTGCTGTTCGGTGCGCTGCCGCAGGTCCAGCCTGACGGGCATCTGGGGGAAATAGGAATAACCGGATTTCAGGGCATGAAGCGCCTTGGCCAGTTCCTTCAAGTCGCTTTTCTTGGTCACGAAGCCCCTCGCCCCCGCCGAGATGCAACGGTTACAGAAGTGCTGCGCATCCTGCGAGGTGAACACCAGCACAGCGCACTCCGGGTATTGGGCCATGATCCACACCAACAGGTCCAGGCCATCGAAGCCGTTCATGACCAGGTCCAGGATGACCAGGTCCGGCGCACTCTCCTTGATCAGTGCCCTGGCATCGGCCACGCCGCTGGCGTCTCTGACACGGCTAAACCCTTCGTTCTGGCAAATGAGCCGCAACGCCCCCCGTATGACAGGGTGGTCATCGACGATCAACACGTTTTTCAAGGCTACTCCCCGGACGAAAATAAACGGCACCGATGCCATGGGTGCACCGGACTCTTACACAGGCGAAAGGCCAGGCCACCTGTCAGCTCTGACAGTCCCGACCGAAGGTCAAGTCAACCTCCGAGGCCCTGCCTGATGGCTCTGTCCCAGGGCGCTGCCGACACGTTGTCCTGAGGGTCGATCCGGGCCATCAGGTTCGCCAGCGAAACAAGGTCAGGCAACGGGGCAGGATGCAGGTACACGCTGGTCCGACGCTCGCCCGGCACCGACATGGGTCCGGCCTGCCGGGCGTTGTAGATCATCCCGTGGCGAAGCTGAGGGTGTTCGAGGAAGAAACCCGGCAGGTCCGCCCCGTCCGCCAGGCAGGCGTCGACGACCAGCAGGTCGAACGGCTCGCTGGCGTACTCCACCAGCGTCATCAACTCCTGCACATCACTCACGGGAACAATGCGGAAGTAGCCCTGCTGATTGAACAGGAACTCGAGCCTCATTCGATGAGCATGTTGTGTATCGGCAATCATGATGCGCAATGCTTTATTCGGCATGACGGGCCATCCCAATGACGACGCGAGGGGTCGAGCCGGCGCGTGTCGTGAACGTTAAGTGGCCGTCAGGCTAGAGAAAGCTTTTGAGGGGCGCTGTAGGACGAATCCTAAATTGAGACGGAAAAAGCCACCCCGGACGTGCGGCGTTGGAATGTCATCCCTGCGCCCCACCCGTTTGCAGCCGCTCCGCCAGCCGGTCCATGGCTTGCTGTAAGCCATCCACCGTGCTGGCGAGCTCCGTGGCATCGGCGCCTCGGCAGGCGTTTTCCAATGCTTCACAGGCAACGATCAGGCTCTGCGCCCCGATGATCCTGGCACTGCCCTTGATCCGATGCGCCAGGTCTGCCAGCCCTGGCACATCACGACGGATGAACAACTGCAACAGCCGCGCCCTGTCTTCGGCATTGCTGTCGGCCAGCGCCTGCATCAGTTCCGTCATCGCAGCCGTGTCGCCCCCGATCAACGCTTCGAGACTGGAAAAATCCGCACCATCAGCGGTCGCCATTTCGTCAAATCGTGAGGCGACACTCTCCTCCAGGCGCACCTTCAAGTGCCGGAGGCCGATAGGCTTGAACAGACAGTCATCCATCCCGGCTTCGATGCAACGGTCCTTTTCCTCACGCTGAGCGTTGGCTGTGAAGCCCAGGATCACCACTGGCGAAACACCTCGGGTCAGCTCATCGCTGCGAATGGCGCGAGCCAACTCGTAACCACTCATCAGCGGCATGTTGCAGTCTGTAATGACCGCATCGAAGTGTCCGGCGCGCCAAAGACGCAACCCTTGTGAGCCGTCTTCGGCCGACTGGACCCGGTGCCCCAGATAACTCAACTGCCGTGCCAGCAGCAAGCGATTGGCCGGGTGGTCGTCCACCACCAGGATATCCAGCGCCCTGACCGGCATCGCCACCTCGGATTCAGGCTGCGGCGCTCGCTCCTCGGTGCCGAGCAAAGGCAGGCTCAGCCGGACCTCGACCTGCGTGCCCTCTCCCGGCGCACTCTGCAACGTCAGGGTACCGCCCATCATCTCGCACAGGGTACGGCTGATCACCAGCCCAAGCCCTGAACCACTGCGGGCCGACTGAGGGTTGTCGGTGGCCTGGCTGAAGGGACGGAACAGCTTGCGTTGTTCCGGCAACGAGATACCGCAACCGGTGTCTTCGACGCGCAGGCAGACGCCCAAGTGTTCATCGTCACCGCCCGGCTCGGTGCGGGCACTCAAACGCACCTGGCCTCGATCGGTGAACTTGATGGCATTGCCCAACAGGTTCGACACGATCTGCTTGAAGCGCAACGGATCGATCAACACGTCGCGGCTTACCGTTTCATCCAGGTCCAGTGACAGCTGCACGTGTTTCTGCCGCGCCAGTCCGTCGAACATTCGCACCACTGACTCGATCAATTGCCCCAGGTTGGCGCGCTCCGGCGCCAGGGTCAGTCGCCCCGACTCGATGCGGGCGATGTCGAGAATGTCGCCAATCAGGTCCAGCAAACCCTGGGCCGCCCCGTAAGCGACCTCGATGGCAACCCGGTCCACGACCCCTTCTTCGGCTTTTTTCATAGCCAGTTCCAACATGCCGATCACCGCGTTCATCGGCGTGCGAATTTCATGGCTCATGGTGGCTACGAAAGTGGTCTTGGCTCGATTGGCGTCGTCGGCGCGCTCCTTGGCCATACGTAACTGTTCCAGCAGCCGGCGCAGGTAAACGACCCACCCCAGGGCCAGCAGCAACAACAGCGCGGCGAGGGCGAACCCCTGGAGGATGGCAGTGCGGTTGCGCAGCCAGTAACTGTCGTCAATCACCACTTCACTGCGCCAGCGGTTGGTCAGCTCGTCCATTTCTTCGGGGGAGATGCCCAGCAGCGCCTTGTCGAGTATCGAATGCAACTGCGGTGCATCCCGGTGAGTCGCCAAGGCAATGCGCGCCGGCAGCGTGCCCACGGTGCTGGTGACCTGCAACCGGTCGCGATACTGGCGGGAGATCATATAGCGGGCGCTGATCAGCGAATTGACCGCGCCATCCACCGTACCGGCGGCGACCATCGCCATGGCCTCGGGTACGTTTTCAGCGGGTACCAGTTGCACCCGTGGAAATGTCTGTCGCAGGTAGTCGTGCAACACGTTGCCGCGCACCAGCGCCAATCGCTTGCCGTCCATCTGGTCCAGTGTCAACGGAGCCTTGGCCTTAAGGGATGTCACCAGCACGAAGGGATTGGTCAGGTACGGTCGGGTGAAACGCAGCGCATCCTCATCCTCGGAGCCGACGCTGACGGTGATCGCCGCCAGCACATCGGCCTGGCCGTTCTTGACCTGCTCGATCAGGTCGTACACCGATTTGCCACGCTGGATATCGAACTTAAGGCCCGTGCGCAAACTGATCCGGGCCAGCACATCGGCGCTGATACCCCGGAAATGACCTTGTTCGTCACTGAATGTCAGCGGCAGGAAGTTGTCATCGATCACGACCCTGACCCGCGGATGGGCCGCCAGCCAACGCTGTTCATCAACGCTGAAATGCAACGCCTGCTGGCCCGGCATGCTCGCGCCGCCGGCGCTCCAGCGGCGCAGAATGATCATGTTTTCACCAGCGGGAATGGCTTGCAGCGCCGCGTCGACGATCCGCAACAGACGCGTATTGTCGCGCCTGAGCGCGAAGGCGAACGGCTGCACTTGCATGGGCGAGAAATCCGCCAACTGCACATTGTTCAGGTAGTTCTTGCTGATCAGGTAATTGGAACTGATGGAATCCCCCAGGTAGACATCGGCCTGGCCGAACGCCACGGCGCCGATGGCACTCAGGGTCGAGGGGTACAACTGTAACGTCGCCTCTGGGTAGAACGCTTCGACCCGGTCCGGCGGCAAGTAGTGATAGAGCATCGCCAGCCGCTTGCCCGCCAGGTCCGGGGGCAGGTCCTGGCTGTCGTCGACGCGGGCCACCAGCGTGGGCAGGTCATCGGCATAGGCCCGTGACATCGCCAACGCCGGATCGTCGGCCTCGAAATCATTGGCCGTGCCGAGCAAGTCGATTTCACCATCGCGCAGGGCCTGCAGCGATTCGGCACGGGACGGGTAGCGCAGCACCTGCACCTGTACCTGTAGCAATTGACCGAGCAACTGCGCGTAGTCAGCGGTCAGCCCCTCATAATCACGGCCATTGCCGGTCATGCTGAACGGCGCGTAATCCGGTGCCGAGGCGCCCAAGCGCAACGCCCCTTTCTGCCGCAACCAGGCCTGGTCGGCCGCGTCCAGGGTCACCGAATAACCGTCCACATGGGAGCGCCCGAGCACTTGCAACCATTCGGGAGCCGCGCCAGCCTGTGGCGCCATACTCAATAAGCCCAGCAACAGCGCCACCAGGCCCGTGCGTAGAAGCAGCATCATCTGAATCTGTTCGCATGGCGAAATCGACCCGGCATACCACCGACTCCAGGCCAGGGCGACCGGCTGATAGGTTCAGACTGACAATGCGAGGGAACAGCGAACCGTCAACACGCCTGCCAAATGGGGGGCAGGCGTGGGATGAGTGTAGGAAATTTCTGAAGATTTGCTTGCCCGACTCCAACCCTGGCGAAAGACCTGAGATGGAACCTGTGGGAGCGGGCTTGCTCGCGAAGGCGTCAGACCAGTCAACATAGACAGCGACTGACCCACCGTATTCGCGAGCAAGCCCGCTCCCACGAGGATTGTGTTGATTGACACGTTCCGAACGTCGCTACACCGCGGCCAGCCGTTGTTCGCGCACCGAGCGCCCCTGGCCGAGATATTTGCCATGCTCATACAGCGAGCCGGCGATTTCATCGGCGCGTACCGGCAGGATCGACAGCAAGGTATCGCTCAGGCCATGACTGGCCTGGCAGAAACCCTGCATATAGATCGCAGCCTTGCAGCGCTCGTCGGTGACCAGCTTGTAGTTGCGGTCCACTTCGAAGTCGCCCAGGTATTGCGCAAGCGGCGCCAACAAGGTGCGGTGCGTCTGGCGCTCGTATCCCGTGGCCAGCACCACGGCGTCGTAGAGACGCACGCTCACCTCGCCGGTGGCATTGTTGCGTACCGCCAGCTCCACGCCCGCGTCGGTGGCGGTGGCTTTTTCCATAGTGGTGAGGGTACGGAACGCGTGGCGGGCGATGCCGGAAACTTTCTGGCGGTAGAAAATCCCGTAGATGCGTTCGATCAAGTCGATATCCACCACCGAATAATTGGTGTTGTGGTACTCGTTGATCAGGCGTTCACGCTCGCTGTGGGGTTGCTGGAACACCAGGTCGGTGAATTGTGGCGAGAACACCTCGTTGACGAACGGGCTGTCGTCGGCCGGCTTGAGGGCCGAGCCGCGCAGAATCATGTCGACCTGCGCCGAAGGGTAACTGTCGTTCAAGTCGATAAAGGCTTCCGCCGCGCTCTGCCCACCACCGATGATGGCGATGTTCATGGGCTGGCCTTTTACACAGGGCTGAGTCGCCATGCGCTCCAGGTACTGGGAGTGATGGAACACCCGGTGGTCATCCTTGAACGCCTTGAATGCCTCCGGAATACGCGGTGTACCACCGGCACTCACCACCACCGAACGGGTGGTGCGCACGCGCTCTTCGCCCTGGCGATCGCGGGAAATCACTCGCAGGGCTTCGACCTGCTGGTTGTGCAGCACCGGTTCGATACGCAGCACTTCCTCGCCATAACGGCTCTGCCCGGCGAACTGTGCGGCGACCCAGCGCAAGTAATCGTTGAACTCCATGCGGCACGGGTAGAAGGTACCCAGATTGATGAAGTCCACCAGGCGGCCATGGTGCTTGAGGTAATTGACGAACGAATAGGGGCTGGTGGGGTTGCGCAGGGTCACAAGGTCCTTGAGGAAGGAAATCTGCAACTCACTCTGGTTCACCAGAGTGTTGCCGTGCCAGCGGTAGTCGGCCTGCTTGTCAAGGAACAGCACATCCAGCTCGCCCTGGACCAGGCCGCGTTCCTGCAACGCGATGGCCAACGCCAGGTTCGAGGGGCCGAAGCCGATACCGATCAAATCGTGAACGTGTGGCGTTGCAGTTGCCTGTGTCATGTCCAGTGTCCTCTGGAGAGAAGGCCCCTCAACAGGGCGCGAAAAGCCGTAAAAACCGGCCGGCGGTGACCATGCAACCGGGCCGGCAAGTCGTCAGTAGTTGCTGTTGAGTGGTAACGAGGACGATGAAAGAAAATTTAACGCACTGCGGTGTTCAGCCCTTGTCCCATTGCCGGACGCGAATACGGCAATGTTTCATGGCATTGACGATGTGCTTTTCCACCAACGCCCGGGAAATGCCCAGGCGCTCGGCGATCTGCGGATGAGACAAGCCTTCGAGCTTACGCAGCAGAAAACTGTCCCGGCACAGCGGCGGCAGCTCGGCCAGGGCACGTTGCAGCATATCCAGGCGCTGACCGTGGTCGAGGCTGGCATGGGGCGATGGCGTGAAGAAGCGCTCTTCACTGTCCAGGACATCCAGGGATTCGACCTGGCGCAGGGTATTGCGACGATGCCCGTCGATCACCAGGTTCAGCGCGGTGCGATACAGGAATGCCCGAGGCTGTTCGATGGGCGTGTCGCTGGCCCGCTCCAGCACCCGCACATAGGCGTCATGCACCACATCCTCGGCCGCCTGGCGGTTGCCTAGCCTGGCGTTCAGGAAACACACCAGCTCGCGATAGTAGTTTTCCAACATGACTCCCGTGCGCAATGGCTGCGCCAGCTATCCCTGTGCCACCCGGCTTGCCCCGCAAGGCAATAGCACGATGGTGGCAGATCCAATCACGTAATTTATAGTAATTCTCATATAGATTTAAAGCTTTCGTTTGTGTCGGAGTTGACTCGCCCCCTCGGCTTTCGCAAAACATGGCGCATCCCTTCAACCTGCTACCAAGTGTTTCAGCCAGTAAATTCCCGGCCAAAGCGCTCGTTTAACGAAACAGCCGTCCGTCCCGCAGCCTCTCGGAACGGGCCCGTTTTCACCGGTCGGAACCCTGCATGAAACGTCCTCGCCCTACCCGACGCGCCTGGCTTTTTACTATTGCCGTGCTCCCGGCCGTCGCCTTCGCCGCCTGGCAGGCGGTTGTACCCAGCCGCGCCCCCCTGGCCACCGTCACCGTCAGCCGTGGCGACATCGAAAACAGCGTGACCGCCCTGGGCACGTTGCAGCCGCGACGGTATGTGGACGTGGGCGCCCAGGCCTCCGGACAGATCCAGAAGATCCACGTGGAAGCCGGAGACGAGGTTCGCGAAGGCCAGTTGCTGGTGGAAATCGACCCGTCCACGCAAAAAGCCAAATTGGATGCCGGTCGGTTCTCCATCGAAAACCTCAAGGCGCAGCTTCAGGAACAGCGTGCCCAGCACGACCTGGCACAGCAGAAATTCCGCCGCCAGCAGCAACTCAAGGCAGGCGGCGCCACCCGCGAGGAGGACGTACAGACCGCCCAGGCCGAAGTGCGGGCGACCCAGGCGCGCATCGACATGTTCCAGGCGCGGATCCGCGAGGCCCAGGCCAGCCTGCGCAGTGACGAGGCCGAGCTGGGCTACACCCGCATCTATGCGCCCATGGCCGGCACCGTGGTCGCCGTCGGCGCCCGGGAAGGCCAGACCCTCAACGCCCAGCAGCAAACGCCTCTGATCCTGCGCATCGCCCGGCTGTCGCCGATGACGGTGTGGGCCGAGGTCTCGGAAGCCGACATCGGCCACGTGAAGCCGGGCATGACCGCTTACTTCACCACCCTGGCCGGCGGCACCCGGCGCTGGAGCAGCACCGTGCGCCAGATCCTGCCGGTGCCGCCGCGCCCGCTGGAAGCCAGCCAGGGCGGCAGCCCCACCGCCGGACGCAGCGGTACCGAACGGGTGGTGCTTTATACCGTGTTGCTGGACGTGGACAACGCCGACCGCGCCCTGATGACCGACATGACCGCCCAGGTGTTCTTCGTCGCCGCCCAGGCTCACGATGTGTTGACCGTACCCACCGCAGCCCTGCAGGACAACACCGGTCAGGTGCGGGTGCTGGCCGATAACGGCGATGTTCAGGCACGCACCGTTCGTACCGGCGTCAGTGATCGCTTGCGCACCCAGATTGTCGACGGCCTGAGCGAGGGTGACCGGGTGCTGATCGACCCGGCCTCCGGCAACGGAGGCTGAATGAACACACCGCTGATCGAACTGCGGGACATTCGCAAGGCCTACGGTGGGGGCGACAGTCCCCGGGTGGAGGTGCTGCGAGGCATCGATCTGTCCATCCATGCCGGGGAATTCCTGGCAATTGTCGGGGCATCCGGCTCCGGCAAATCCACACTGATGAACATCCTCGGCTGCCTCGACCGCCCTACCAGTGGCGAGTACCGCTTTGCCGGCGAAGATGTCGCCCACCTGGGCAGCGACGAACTGGCCTGGCTGCGACGCGAAGCGTTTGGCTTCGTGTTCCAGGGGTATCACCTGATTCCGTCCGGCACCGCCCAGGAAAACGTCGAAATGCCGGCGATCTATGCCGGCACTTCGGCCGCCGAGCGCCACGCCCGGGCCAGCGCCCTGCTCGAACGCCTGGGCCTGGCCAGCCGCACCGGCAACCGCCCGCACCAGTTGTCCGGCGGACAGCAGCAACGGGTGTCGATTGCCCGGGCGTTGATGAACGGTGGTCATATCATTCTCGCCGACGAACCCACCGGCGCCCTCGACAGCCAGAGCGGCATCGAGGTCATGGCCTTGCTCGACGAGCTGGCGAGCCAGGGCCATGTGGTGATCCTGATCACCCACGACCGCGACGTGGCGGCCCGGGCCAAACGCATCATCGAAATCCGCGACGGACTGATCATCAGCGACAGCGCCCACGCCGATCCGACACCGCCGCGGGCCAACCCGAATGCGTTGCAGGCCGTGGACCTGCGGCAACGCCTGAGTGCCGGCAGCGAACACAACGGCGCCTGGAAGGGCGAGCTGGTGGACGCGGTACAGGCGGCGTGGCGGGTGATGTGGATCAACCGTTTCCGCACCGCCCTGACCCTGCTCGGCATCGTCATCGGCGTGGCCTCGGTGGTGGTGATGCTGGCGGTGGGCGAAGGCAGCAAGCGCCAGGTCATGGCCCAGATGGGCGCCTTCGGCTCCAACATCATCTACCTCAACGGTGCCGCGCCCAGCCCGCGTGCCGCCAAAGGCATCATCAGCGAACATGACCTGGCCGCCCTCGCCGCCCTGCCCGAGGTGCAACGCATCATGCCCGTCAACGGCGCCAACGCCAGCGTGCGTTTCGGCAACCTCGACCACACCAGTTACGTGGGCGGCAACGACACGAACTTCCCGACCATCTTCAACTGGCCGGTGACCGAGGGCAGCTACTTCACCGACGCCGACGAACGAGGTGCGGCAGCGGTGGCGGTGATCGGCCACAAAGTCCGGCAGAAACTGCTCAAGGACGTCACCGACCCCATCGGCCGCTACATCCTGATCGAGAACATGCCGTTCCAGGTGGTCGGCGTATTGGCGGAAAAAGGCGCCAGCTCCGGCGACTCCGATGCCGACAACCGCATCGCCGTGCCCTACTCCGCCGCCAGCGTCAGGCTGTTCGGCACCCGTCATCCCGAATACGTGGTCATCGCCGCCAGGGATGCGACCAAGGTCAAGGAGGCCGAGCAGGCCATCTCCCGGACCCTGCTGCGCCTGCACGACGGCAAGCGGGATTTCGAGCTGACCAACAACGCCGCGATGATCCAGGCCGAAGCCCGGACCCAGGGCACCCTGTCGCTGATGCTCGGCGCCATTGCCGCGATTTCGCTGCTGGTGGGCGGTATCGGTGTGATGAACATCATGCTCATGACCGTGCGCGAGCGGACCCGCGAGATCGGCATCCGCATGGCCACCGGCGCTCGCCAGCGCGACATCCTGCGCCAGTTCCTCACCGAGGCGGTGATGCTCTCGGTGGTCGGCGGACTGACGGGCATCGGCCTGGCCCTGCTAGTGGGCGGCGCGTTGCTGCTGGGCAGGATCGCCGTGGCCTTCGAATGGCTGGCGGTGTTCGGCGCCTTCGGCTGCGCCCTGGTCACCGGCGTCGTCTTCGGCTTCATGCCGGCCCGCAAGGCCGCCCGCCTCGACCCGGTCGCGGCCCTCACAAGCGAATGAATCCCAACCTATGAAAGCGCACCTGACCCTTTTGGCTGCCGGCCTGTTGTTGGCGGCCTGCGGCACTCCGATGCCGACGCCGGAAAGCGGCATCCAGCCGCCACTGACCTGGCAGAACCCCGACACGTCAGGCACCCAGGCTGACAACTCACTCTGGTGGACGCACTTCGGCAGCCCACAATTGAACCGGCTGATCGAACAGGCACGCCTGGACAGCCACGACCTGGCGGCCGCCACGGCAAGGGTTCGTCAGGCGCAGGCCAGCGCAGTGATCGCCGGCGCCCCGCTGCTGCCCGAGATCACGGCCGGGCTCAACGGCAACCGCCAGGAGCTGCTTCGCGGCAAGGGTTACAGCCAATTGGATGTGGATCGGAACAACCGCACCATCGATTACTACGATGCCCACCTCAGCGCCAGCTACGAGGTGGATTTCTGGGGTGGCAAACGAGCGGCCCGGGACAGTGCGACGAGCAGCCTGTCGGCCAGCCGGTTCGACCGGGCGACCGTGGAACTGACCCTGCTCAGCGGCGTCGCCAACAGTTACACCCAGGCGCTGTCCTTACGCGAACAACAGCGCATCGCCGAGCTGAACCTCGCCAACGCCCGACATGTACTCGATCTGGTGCAGACCCGCTACGACGCCGGCAGCGCCACGGCCCTGGAGCTGTCCCAGCAAAAAAGCCTGGTGGCAGCCCAGCAACGCCGGTTGCCGCAAGTGCAGCAGCAGGCCCAAGAGGCGCTGATCACCCTGGCGACGTTGCTGGGGCAGCCGGTGCAAGCGGTCAGGCTCGACGATGAACCGTTCGACCGCTTGCACTGGCCGTCCATCGACGCCGGCGTGCCCAGCGACCTGCTGCGCCGGCGGCCGGACATCGCCGCCGCCGAAGCACGCCTCGCGGCGGCCCAGGCTGACATCATCGTCGCCCGGGCCGCGATGCTGCCTTCCGTGACCCTGGGCCTGGGCCTGGCCACCGGCGCCGACATCGCCGACCAACTGCTGCGCAACAACGTCTACAACCTCAGCGCCGGCCTGGTCACGCCAATCTTCAACAACGGCCGCCTCAAGGCCGAACGAGACAAGGCCAGCGCTCGCCAGGAAGAACTGCTGGAACTCTACCGGGGCGCCATCATCAACGGCTTCGCCGACGTCGAGAAAGCCCTGAACACCGTGCACGGACTCGACCAGCAACGGCAGTGGCAAACCGAAGAACTACAGCAAGCCCAGAACGCCTTCGACATCGCACAAAGCCGCTATCAGGCCGGGGCCGAAGACCTGCTCACCGTGCTGGAAACCCAACGTACGCTCTACGCCGCTCAGGACATGAACGTGCAATTGCGATTGGCGCGGGTGCAGGCGAGCGTGGCGTTGTACAAGGCATTGGGTGGGGGTTGGCGGGTGCGTTAGCGCCCGAGCCGAGCACCTTTGTGGCGAGGATTTAACTGTGGGAGCAAGGCTTGCCCGCGATCAAGGCCACTCGGTCTTCCTTGAAAAACGCGTCGCTCTCATCGCGGGCAAGCCTTGCTCCCACAGACAAACGTCTCATGGCACAACGATGTCGATTTCAGTCTTGTTGAGGCTGCAACGTAGGACTCCCGAGCGAGGCTACATCGCCTTGCGTCATTACCTACAACTGCGCCAGAATCCGCCGGCTTGTGCGCCTGGCTCGTGGCTTTTACTGTTTCCGGGTTGCTGATTTCAGCGATCGGATCTGCAAGTGATGAATGTCAGCCCACGTGAATAACCAGGAGCTGCACCATGTCCAGCAGATGGTCGAGTTGGGCGAACTGCTGGCGAACCGTGCCCTGGATATCGCCGAACGGCCGTAGTCCTGAGCAAAGTCCTATCAAGCCCCCCCAATATGAAAGAGCCACATTTTTGTGGGAGCGAGCCCTGCTCGCGATTCGGTCTACCTGAACCGGTGATGCTGGATGTGCCGCCGCTTTCGCGAGCAGGCTCGCTCCCACAGGGGGTCGCGGTGTATCTGACAAGCTGCGGTCATTGTGGGAGCTGGGCTTGCCCGCGATGGCGGTGTATCTGACGGACCGCGGGCACTGTGGCCTGGGTTTATCCTGCCGGTTCGGGCACCCTGGTTGCGGCGATGGCGAGATCGATCAGCGCCTGACTGTCGGCTGCGTCCACGTCGTTATCCCCGTCCATGTCTCCATGTACCGAAACCTTGTCGAGGGGACCTTGCGGGTTTGTCCTGGTCACCCGGACGCCGTAGGCGGACACAATCGAGTCGATGAACTCAGTGTCCGGGTCGTCATCGATGAACCCCGTCATGCGGGTCACGAAATCAATCTCCACCGCCCCGAAAGTCGACCCGTTTTTCTCGGTCAAGGTAATCAGGATGCCTTTGCTGGTTTCCATTCGAAGCCTCCTTTCGCAGATGATCCGATGACAGTGCAGGCACTCTATGCCGAGAGGACGAGGCTGTCTGCTGTAAGAACTAACAGGTCTCCTCGCCCAGGCACTACACAGGTCTGGCCTTGAGATTGCGCGCATACCAAGGCCGTTGCGGCACCCGACGGAACAGTTTGGAAAGCTTTTTGTCATCGCTGCCGAAGGTGATGCGCAGGGCCAGTTTCATGGTTTCCGGGTCCATCTCTACCGAGCGGCCAACCTGCAACCCAGGCGTGGTACTGCAGCCATGGGTGTCCGGGCCCAGCCAGGGGTCGGCGATTTCCACCCAACGGCCTGGGGCGAACCAGGGCACGCCGTTGACGTCCAACCGGCTCACTTCGCCTGGGTGGAAACGCTCGTGCGCCCGGAACCAGTCTTCGATACGGTCGTCGATCCAGCCATGGAACGCCCAGAATACCGGGTTCACGTGGGAGGAGAACGGATCGCCGAGGAAGTCGTTTTCCACTGCAAACCAACGCTGGGCGAAGTCGGCCTGATCGCGGGCGAACGGCACCGGGTGGCCGTTGGACGGGTCCCGAGGCACCGAGGCCCAGCGCATGTGCAGCCAATCGTGCAGGCCCAGCTCCACCTCCGAACCGAACTGACCCAGGGTCAGTTTCGACAGGTAACGCGGATCCCGGTAACGCGACTCCCAGACCAGGAAGTTGCTGTGGTAGGTCTCCGCGGTCTTGATGTCGCTCACCCATTGGGCGTATTGCTCGTCACCGGCGGCCAGCCAGGTAGGCGGCAGTGCCGTACCGTCGAGGTTGTCGAAATACCGGGCGAAACCCAGGCGATCACGGTCAAGCTCCGGCTGTGGCAAGGGAAAGCGCTGCCAGGACGGCAGCGGCTGGAACGCACGAGCCGTCCTCAGCATGTGCCGGTGCATGAAAAAGAAGTCGATGCCAGAGCCGTTACGGTCCTTGCGTGGGCCACGGGCGTCACGTTCCTGGTCGCGCGGGCCGGGCTGCCAGCCAAGACCGCGCAGGGCGTTGCGTTTGTCTTCGTCCAGAGTGTGCCACTTGTCCCGCGAGGCGTGCCAGAGCTGGTGGAACAACCGATGTTCGGGCGACACCAGCCAGGCCAGCAGTGCGGGGCTCAGCGGCGTGCGTTCGCGGGCCTCGGGAAACGCTTGCTTGAGGGCGATGAATTGATTGTCGAGTTCCGGCAGGGCCGCCGACCGGTCCAGTCGCGACACGCGACCGCTGAGCGTGGCGCGACCGGCATTGCCGAAGCCGGCCCAGACCTCGTCCAGGGTCATGATGAATTCATAGTCCGGTGCTTCATGCTCGGCACTGGTAAGTCGCCAACTCAACTGCCTGGGGTCGTCGCCGGCCAGGTCGCCCAGCACCCGGTAACGAGGCTCGTCGCCCGTACGCAAGCGTTCGGCGGTATCCAGGCAACCCACCACCCCACGGCCCTTGTGGGCGATGTCGAGAAACAGCTGCAGCCCGTCGCTCGGCAGACCATCGACGCCGCCGTCGCGCCCGGTGAAACGGATCGTCCAGATACCGCGCAGCTTGTCGGCGCGACGCTGGCCCGCCACGTCCGCCACATCGAATGAAGCCTCGCCGGGGGTGATGGTGGGGTCCGGCCGGGTCAGTTCGCGATGCCCGTAATAAACCGCAGGCACGGCGGCACCGGTCAGCGCCAGGCCTGCCATGAACCATCGTCGAGAAATCGTCATTGCCTTACCTGTGTTCGGGCCCTGGGGTGGGCTTTATCCAAGCTAGGACGATGGGTGGGCCGGCAAATTTAAGAACACTGCAGGGGGACTCACCGGCCACCTAAATTTCCCCGCCAACCACTCGTCCTCCCCAGATAGCAAAGGCCCCGCGCCTGTCCTTCCAAGGCGAACCAGATCGAGATCGGCAATGACAACACGACGTTCGAAAAAGGCTCTTTTCACCGGTGTGCCCCTGGCCCTGGCGCTGGTGGTCGGTGGCGGCCTCGCGGCCTGGGACCACTGGTGGCGGGACAACCCCGGCTACCCGGTCAAGGTCATGAAGCAAGCCCGGGAGCTGCACGAACGCCTGCTTTCCTTCGACAGCCACATCACCGTGCCGCTGGATTTCGGCACCGCCGGCAACGAAGCCGACAAGGACGGCAAGGGTCAGTTCGACCTGGTGAAAGCCAACCGCGGGCACCTGTCCGGCGCGGCCCTGACCATCTTCGGCTGGCCGGAACTGTGGAACGGCCCCAACGCCCCCCACAGGCCCACTGCCGGTTTCGTCGAAGAAGCGCGCAACCAGCAGGAGGTGCGCTACAAGATCATCACCGGCATGGTCCGCGACTTCCCCAACGAGGTCGCCATCGCCTACACCCCGGACGATTTCCGGCGCCTGCACGGCGAAGGCAAGTTCGCGATTTTTATCAGCATGCTCAATGCCTATCCCCTGGGCCACGACCTGAACCTGCTGGACCTGTGGACGGCGCGGGGCATGCGCATGTTCGGCTTCAGCTACATCGGCAACAACGATTGGGCCGACTCTTCGCGGCCGCTGCCCTTTTTCAACGATTCCGCCGACGCCCTGGGCGGTCTTTCCGACATCGGCAAGCAAGCCGTGGGCCGCCTGAACGACCTGGGCGTGATCATCGACGTCTCGCAGATGTCGACCCAGGCCCTGGAACAAGTCGCGCAGCTGAGCCGCACACCGCTGGTGGCCTCCCATTCGGCGCCACGGGCGATGGTGGACATCCCACGCAACCTCAGCGACAAGGAAATGCAACTGATCAAGGCCAGCGGCGGGGTGGTGCAGATCGTTGGCTTCTCCCAATACCTGCGCCCACTGACGCAAAAAACCCAGGACAAACTCAACGCCCTGCGCGCGCGCTTCGATTTGCCGCCATTGCCCAACCTGGCGATGGCGCTGATGCCAGGCGACCCGATCATCGCCGCCTGGCCGGAACAGCGGTTTGGCGAATACGCCGCCCAGCTCTACGGCATCCTGGAGGAAGAACCCAAGGCCAGCCTCAAGGACCTGGGCGATGCCATCGACTATGCCGTGCGCAAGATCGGCATCGACCATGTCGGCATCAGCTCGGACTTCAACGAAGGCGGCGGCGTGAAAGGCTGGGAGGACGTGGGCGACATCCGCAACGTCACCGCCGAACTGATCACCCGCGGCTACTCCGAAGCCGACATCGCCAAGCTGTGGGGCGGCAACTTCCTGCGGGTCTGGGACCAGGTGCAGAAAGCCGCCCGGCCAGCCGTGACCTCGAACCAGAAGGCCGTACAGCCATGAATGAACGCCGCACTTTCCTGAAACAGGCCGGGATTCTCGCCGCCGGCCTGCCACTGGTCGCCAGCCTTCCCGCGCCCGCGAGTGCCGACGCTCTGCCACGGTTGCCCCGAGACAAATGGGCACAACTGCGCGCCTTGTTCGACCAGGACCCGGACTACCTGCATTTCTCCAACTTTCTGGTCACCACCCACCCCCGCCCGGTGCGCGAAGCCATCGAAAAACACCGCGCCGCCCTGGATAAGAACCCCGGCCTGTTGATGGACTGGGACCTGGGCGTCACCGAGGAACGCGAGGAGAACGTGCGGACCTGGGCCGGACGCTATCTGCAAGCGAGCCCGAAACAGATCGCCCTCACCGGCAGCACCACCGAGGGCCTGGCGATGATCTACGGCGGCGTTCAGGTGAACGCCGATCAGGAGATCCTCACCACCGCTCACGAACACTATTCCACCCACACCATCCTCGGCCTGCGCAATCAGCGGGACGGCACGCAGGTGCGCAAGATCAAGCTGTTCGAAAGCGCCCACAACGCCAGCGAGGCGCAAATCCTCGCGACCATCGACCGCAATATTCGTCCGCACACCCGCGTACTGGGCATGACCTGGGTGCATTCGGGCAGCGGCGTCAAGCTGCCCATCGACAAGATCGGCGCTCTGGTAGACAAGCACAATCAAGGCCGCAGCGATGCACAACGCCTCATCTACGTGGTGGACGGCGTCCATGGCTTCGGCGTCGAGGACCTCGATTTCCCGGCCATGAACTGCGATTTCTTCATCGCCGGCACCCATAAGTGGATGTTCGGTCCACGGGGTACGGGCCTGGTGTGCAGCCGCAGCGAAGAGCTCAGGTACGTCACACCGATCATTCCAACGTTCTCCGAAGCCACGGCATTTTCCACCGTCATGACGCCGGGGGGCTTCCACGCCTTCGAGCATCGCTGGGCCGCGGACGAAGCCTTCAAGCTGCACCTGCAACTGGGCAAGGCCGAGGTGCAGGCGCGCATCCATGCCCTCAACACCTACCTGAAAAAGCAACTGCTTGCGAAGCCGCAAATCGAACTGGTCACGCCTCTGAGCCCGGAGCTGTCCGCCGGTTTCACCTTCTTCCGGGTCAAGGGCCGCGAGAGCGACGAGATCGCCGGCTACCTGATGAAAAACCGGGTGATCGCCGACGCGGTGCATCGCGACGCCGGCCCAGTGGTCCGCACCGCGCCTGGGCTACTCAATACCGAAGCCGAGATCGATCACTTCATGGGGCTGCTGAGCAAGACGCTCTGAACCGAACCTTTTTGATCTAATCGAGAGAGATGGATGAACAGTTTTTCGCTGAAGTTACTCCCGGCACTGACACTCACCGCCCTGCTGCCCTCCGGTGCCCAGGCGTCACAACCGGGCCAGGTATTCCGAGACTGCAAGGACTGCCCGCAAATGGTGGTGCTGCCCAGTGGCACCTTCACCATGGGCACCCCGGACGACGAAGTCGGCCGCGAGCCCGATGAAGGACCGATGCACCCGGTGACATTCGCCAGGCCCGTGGCCATCAGCCGCTTCCAGGTGCTCAAAGGCGAATGGTTCGCCTACCTCAAGGACACCCGCTACACGATGCCCGACGCCGACAAGCGCCCCGGCCGTGCCTGCAAGGCCGGCGTTCCCGACTACCAGGGCAGCGACCCGGGCAAGCAGTACACCGACATGCACCCGGCGGTGTGCATGAATTTCGACGAAGCTACTGCCTACGTGGCGTGGTTGTCGAAAAAGACCGGGAAACAATACCGCCTGGTCAGCGAGTCGTTGCGTGAATACGCGGCCCGCGGCGGCAGCACCGGCCCGTTCCCCTTCCCCTTCGATGACGGCAAGGATTACAGCATCGCCCAGCACGCCAATACCTACGGCGCGGGCGACGGCTACAACTTCACGTCCCCCGCCGGGCGCTTCGCGCCTAACGCTTTCGGGGTGTACGACATGCACGGCAACGTCTACGAATGGACGGCTGACTGCTACAACCCCAACTACGACGGCGCCCCGAGCGACGGCAGCGCCTGGCTCAGCGGCGACTGCAAGGCGCGGCGCATCCGGGGCAATGACTGGGGCGAAGCGCCGGTGTTCTCTCGCTCGGGCAATCGCAACGCGGTCTATCCCGATGCACGGGGCGATTGGCTGGGGTTCCGCGTGGCGCGGGATATGTGAACCATGACCGCCCTGCTCATTGCATTTTTCCCGCCTCGCGCCAACGCCTTGAACCACGGCCATCACCGGCCCTAAAAGGGAATCCCCCATGACCTCGAACTCCCGCGGAGCCCTGCGTGAAGTGCTCAGCCTGCTCAAGCCTTTCCGGCTCATTGTGGTGGCGTCGATTCTGCTCGGCATGCTGGGTGGCCTGAGCATCACCGCCCTGCTCGCCACCATCAACGACGCCTTGAATGCCGCGACCAAGCCCACGCCGCAGGTGCTGGCAACGTTCGTGGGCCTCTGCGCGGCGGCGCTGCTGACCTCGATTCTGTCGGACATCGGCACCAACCATGTCGGCCAGAACATCATCGCCAGCTTGCGTAAATCTCTGGGCAAGAAAGTCTTGCTGGCCCCCATCGAGCAGATCGAACGCTTTCGCAGCCATCGGCTCATCCCGGTGTTGACCCATGACGTCAACATGGTCAGCAACTTCGCGTTTTCCTTCGCTCCGCTGGCCATCGCCTTCACCGTCACCCTTGGTTGCCTGGCCTACCTGGCCTACCTGTCACTGCCGATGTTCGCGGTGCTGCTGGCGGCGCTGGTGATCGGCACCGTCATCCAGTACGTGGCCCGGGCCCGGGGCATCAGGGGCTTCGAAGCGGCCCGCGAGGCGGAAGACGCCCTGCAAAAGCACTACAGCGCCATCGCCGCCGGTGCCAAGGAACTGCGCATCCACCGTCCCCGCCGCCAGCGCATGTTCAGCCAGCGCATCGAAGCGACCGCCGATGACATCTGCGCGACCAACATCCGTTCGGTCAATACCTTCGTGGTCGCCAAGACCTTCGGTTCGATGCTGTTCTTCGTGGTCATCGGCCTGGTCCTGGCCCTGCAATCGCTGTGGCTGGGCACCGACAAGGCGGTGCTCAGCGGCTTCGTGCTGGTGCTGCTGTACATGAAGGGCCCGCTGGAATACCTGGTGATGACTTTGCCGGTCATCAGCCGGGCCAACATCGCCTTCAAGCGCATCGCCGAACTGGCCGAGCAGTTTTCCTCCCCAGAGTCGCACCTGTTGCTCGATGACAGGAACAGTCCCAGCCCGACGATCCAGCAGCTCGAACTGCGCGATGTGCATTACGCCTTCCCGGCGGTCGACGGCAGCCAACCCTTCACCCTCGGGCCGATCAACCTGACCATCGCCCAGGGCGATATCGTCTTCATCGTCGGCGAAAACGGCGGCGGCAAGACCACACTGATCAAGCTTCTGCTGGGGCTCTATCCCCCACAACGTGGCGATATCCTGCTCGATGGCCAACCGGTAACCGCCGCCCAACGGGACGATTATCGCCAGTTGTTCACGACCATTTTTGCCGACTACTACCTGTTCGACGAACTGGTCCAGGGCGACCAGCAGGTGCCTGAAGAAGCCAACCGCTACCTGGAGCGCCTGGAAATCGCCCACAAGGTCAGCATCCACGACGGCCTGTTCAGCACCACCGACCTATCCACCGGTCAGCGCAAGCGCCTGGCCCTGCTCAACGCCTGGCTGGAAGGCCGCCCGGTGCTGGTCTTCGACGAATGGGCCGCCGACCAGGACCCGGTGTTCCGCCGGGTGTTCTATACGCAACTGCTGCCGGAACTCAAGGCGCTGGGCAAAACCATCATCGTCATTTCCCACGATGACCGTTACTTCGATATTGCCGATCAACTGGTCCGGATGCAGGCCGGTCGGGTCATCAGTGAAAAGGCCCCGCAGGCTTTTGCCTGAGCCGTCCCGACGCAATGCTGTCTACCGCGAGAACACCATGAACGAACTGCTAGATGATGATCTGCTGACGCTACTGCTCGATGAGGCCGAGGACGGCATGCCCGAAGGGCCCCGCCTGGACCGGGCGCCCTTGTCCTTTGCCCAGCAACGCCTGTGGCTGGAGCACCAGCGTGACCCGACCCGTTCGGCCTACAACTTGCCAAGGGCCCTGCGCCTGACGGGCGAGCTCGATGCCGACGCCCTGGAACAGGCGCTCAACCGCGTCATTGACCGCCACGACATCCTGCGCACCGCGATCACTGAAATCGATGGCGTGGCGGCCCAGGTGGTCGAACGCAACGCCAGGCTGGTCCTGCAGCGCGATGACCTTGGCGCGCTCGGCCAACAGGCACGGACCATCGAGCTCGCCCAGCGCATCGAGCAGCACGCCCGGCAACCCTTCGACCTCAGCCATGCGCCACTGATGCGAGCAACGCTGCTGCGACTGGACAGCGCTGAACATGTATTGCTGCTGAACATGCATCACATCGTCTCCGACGCCTGGTCCAACACGATTCTTATGCAGGACCTGACCCAGGCCTACGCCCGCGCCCTGCTCGGCGACGCTTCACCGTTGCCGGCCTTGCCCCTGCAATACGCCGACTACGCAGCCCACCAACGAGGCGAATACCTGCAGAGCACGGCCTGCCAGCGCAGCGGCGACTACTGGCGCCAGTGCCTGGGCCATGACCTGCCCGTTCTCGAATTGCCTCAGGATTTCGCTCGCGCCGCGAGCCAGCAGCACATGGCCGGACGCGTCCAGGTGACACTTGCACCGGCCCTGGCCCAGGCCCTGGAGACGTTTTGCCGACGCCAGGGGCTCACGCCGTTCGTGGTGGCGCTAGGCGCCTGGCAACTGTTGCTGGGCCGGTACGCCAACCAGAACGATTTCACCGTCGGCGTCCCCAACGCCAACCGCAACAGCCCTGAAAGCCAGGAGCTGGTGGGTTTTTTCGTCAGCAGCCAAGTCTATCGGGCGCAGCTCGATTCGACGCGCACCGTGTTGGATTTTCTTCGCGACCTGCGCGTGCAATCCCTGGCGGCGCTTGAACATGCCGACTACCCGCTGGAACTGATCATCGACCAATTGCAACGCCCCGGCACACAGAGTTCCAACCCGCTGTTCCAGGTCCTGTTCAACTGGCGCACCGGTACGCCCACGACATCGATGTCGATCCAGGATGGACTGGCGCTGGAATTTCTGCCCACCGGCGACAATCAGGCCAAATTCGACTTGTCGCTGGATATCGATTATTCACCGCAGCAATTACTGGCGACGTTCGAATACAGCCGTGATCTCTACCGGACGGCGACCATCGAGCGCATGGCCGAGCACTGGCAAAACCTGTTGCAGGGCCTGATCGACACCCCGCAATGTGCATTGGGCGAACTGCAACTGCTGAGTTCCCGGGAGCGCCAACAGATCCTGGACGACTGGAACCGGCAACCGACCCAACTGCCCCGCGAGCGATGCCTGCACCACCTGATCGAAAGCCACGCGGCCACCACGGGCGACGCGATTGCCTTGACCTTCGAAGGGCAACACCTGAGCTATGCCGACCTCAACCGGCAGGCCAACCGCTTGGCCCATCGGCTGATCGCCGAAGGGGTCGGGCCCGATGTACTGGTGGGGATCGCCGCAGAACGGACACCCCAAATGATCATCGGCCTGCTGGCGATTCTCAAGGCGGGCGGCGCCTACGTGCCGCTGGACCCGGCGTATCCTTCCGATCGCCTGGCCTACATGATCCAGGACAGCGGCATCACGCAGGTCCTGACCCAGGCGCATCTGCGTGATTCGTTGGCGTTGCCCGCCGGTACGGTCTGTCTGTCGCTGGATCCGCAGGACGTCGATGACGGATGTCCCGAGCACAACCCGGATGTGCCGGTGCACCCGGATAACCTGGCCTACGTGATTTACACCTCAGGCTCCACCGGCCAGCCCAAAGGCGCGTTGCTGGCGCATCACAACGTCACCCGTCTGTTCCAGGCCACGGACCGCTGGTTCAGTTTCGACCACCGGGACGTCTGGTGCCTGTTCCACTCCTACGCCTTCGACTTTTCCGTGTGGGAGATCTTCGGCGCGCTGTTGCATGGCGGCCGGCTGGTCGTCGTGCCCCATGTCGTGAGCCGTTCGCCGGAAGATTTTCATGCCCTGTTGTGCCACGAACGTGTCACCGTGCTGAACCAGACACCGTCGGCGTTCAAGTCGTTGTCGCAGGTCGCCTGTGCGTCACGGCAGCCGCTTGATCAGCATTTGCGGCAGGTGATCTTCGGCGGTGAAGCCATCGATGTGCAGAGCCTGCGCCCCTGGTTCGAACGCTTCGGTGACCGGACGCCACAGCTGATCAACATGTATGGCATCACGGAAACCACCGTCCATGTCACCTGGCGACCGCTGTCGATGCAAGACCTGGATAGCGAGGCCGCGAGCCCTATCGGCGAGCCCATTGTCGACCTGTCCTGGTATTTGCTCGACGCTCACTTGAACCCTGTTCCCAAAGGCTGCACCGGTGAGCTCTATGTCGGTCGGGCCGGCCTGGCCCGTGGTTATCACGGGCGCGCTGACCTGACCGCCAGCCGCTTCATTCCCGACCCCTTCGATCCGCTGCCGGGTGGACGCCTGTACCGCACCGGCGACCTCGCACGCTACCGTGCCGACGGCAGCATCGAATACATCGGGCGTCTGGATCATCAGGTCAAGATCCGCGGCTTCCGCATCGAATTGGGCGAAATCCAGGCGCGCCTGCAAACGCTGCCGCCGGTGCAGGATGCCGTCGTGCTGACCCATGACGGCCCCGGCGGCCTGCAACTGGTCGCCTATGTGATTGCCGCGCAGCCCACCCCGGAACTGCGCGAAAGCCTGTTGGCCGCGCTCAAGGCGCAAATGCCGGACTACATGGTGCCCAGCCACCTGCTGTTCATCGACCGGTTCCCCCTCAATGCCAATGGCAAGCTCGACCGCAAGGCCTTGCCGGAGCCCGACGCCAACCTCGGCCAATCGCGCTACGTGGCGCCTCGCACCCAGTTGGAACAGGCCCTGGCGCAGCTTTGGCAGCAATCCCTCAGGGTCGAGCGCGTGGGCATCGACGACAGCTTCTTCGAGCTGGGCGGGCATTCGATCCTGGCGATCGAGCTGATCGCCAGCCTCAAGGCACGCCTGGATATCACGGTGCGTCTGCAGGAGTTGCTGAGCCATCCGAGCATCGCCGAACTGGCCCTGTTCATCTCGCAGAAGCATCGCGAGCAAGCCCAGTGCCTGGTCGCCTTGAACAGCGCCCCCGCCAGCGCGCCCCAGTTGTTCTGCCTGCACCCCAGCGGCGGCATCGTGTTCTGCTACCAACCCCTGGCGCGCAAACTGCAGAATCGGGCGCGCACCTTCGGCGTCATGCACCGCGGCTTCAGCGAACCCCATGTGGGGCCCGAGGCCTGGGGCGAGATGATTGCCGACTACAGCCGGGAAATCGTCAAGGCCCAGCCCCAAGGCCCGTACTACCTGATGGGCTGGTCCCTGGGCGGCACGATTGCCCTGGACATCGCCGCGATGCTGGAAAGCCAGGGCCATACCGTCGGTTTCCTGGGCCTGGTGGACAGCACGATCCCTGAGCACCTGTACCCTGAAGAGTTGCCGCGTCATCGGCATTTGCCCGGCCAGGAAAAAACCGACCTGGCGTCCCAGGATCTGATCGAGGCCATCGAGTATTTCGACCTGCTGTTTCCGACACTTACGGAGCGCACGGCGGCGTATCGGCGTGAACATCCCGAGAGCACGGCCAAGGCCTTCCATGACTGGGCCGCCAGCCAGATCGAGCCAGGCCGCAGCGATTTGCTGTCGGTGGTGCAAAGCGTCAAGGAAGAGGTCATGAACGCCCAGGCGTTCTCGGTGCATGATCGTTTGCTGGAAGCTTTCGATGGGTACACCTTCAAGCCGGTGCGGGTCCGTCCCAGCTGCTGGTGGACGCAGGCGGAAAAAACTCCGGAAGAACTGGCCTTCTGCGAAGCCCTGATCCAGGCGCACAGCCTGACCGGTGAGCTGAACGGTTCGGTGCACTCGCCGTTGCGCCACCGTAGCATGATCTTCGATGACGCCTTGCTGGACTCGCTGGTCGAGACCTTCATGGGCAGTACCGTCAGCCCATAAGGCGGGATCGCCACAGCGCTTTGCCCACCAACCCTTCAGCCATAAAAAAACCGACCCGCACTCAGGCGGGTCGGTTTTTTATTGATGGGATCAGAACTGCGGGGTGTACTTCACGGTGAACATCATATTGCGCGGATCACCGAAGTTGTTGTTGCCGTTGAGCTGGTTGTAAGCCGACGTAATGTACGTCTTGTCGAACAGGTTATTGGCATTGACCGCCAGATTGATTTCAGGCGTCAGTTGATACCCCACACGAGCATTCCAGACGGTATAGCCCGGTACGTCGCGGTCAAGGTCGTAAACCAGCGTGTGGCTTTGGGTCGTGAACCCCAGGCCGGCACTGACGCGGTTCCAATCACCGGTGAACTGGTAGTTGCTCCATACGCGCAGCATGTGTTTCGGCGTCCAGGTACTGAAGACACTGCCTTCATTGTTCGGGTCTTCCAGATACTTGGTGGTGTTGTAGGTGTAGCCGGCGAACAGCTCCAGGTTGTCGATCACTTCGCCACTGATTTCGGCGTCGATGCCCTGGCTGCGCACTTTGCCAGAGGCTGTAGAGCAACCGAAGCCTCCACACCCCGAGCCGCCGTCATTGACGGCGCGGTTCTCATGGTCGTAGCGGAAGACCGCAAGGGAAGTATTGACCCGACCGTCCATCAATTCACCCTTGAGACCGACCTCGTAGTTTTTTCCGACTACAGGTTTGAGCACCGAACCGCTGGCATCGATATTGGTCTGTGGCTGGAACACATCGGTGTAGCTGGTATACACCGCCCATTCACGGCTCAGGTCATAGACGATACCGGCGTACGGCGTGACCACTCCGGTTTCAGTCGAGGTGCTGGGCTCGTTGCGTGTGATCCCGGTTGACCTTTGGTTTTTCGACTTGTAGCTGAAGTCATACCAGCTGACCCGGGAGCCCAGGATCAGCGTCAGGTCATCCACCGGCTTGACGCGCCAGGTGCCGTACAGGCCTTTCTGGCGGACATCGTACTTGCTGAGGACGCCCAAGCCACCCGCATTGATCAGGCTGTCATAGCTGATGTCCGGACGGTCATTGTCCAGATCGAAAATGGAGTCGTTGGTGTTGTTGAAGGTACGGGCGTATTTGTCATCGGTCTCCAACTGAGAGTAGTTGCCGCCCAGCATGACTTCCTGCTGCATCGACAGGGCTTCGAACTTGCCGGTCAGGTTCATGTCCAGACCGGACTTCTCGGACTGGAAATCGGTCACGAAGTCGGCATATTGCACACCGCTGCCATCGGGCAACAGACCACCGCCCCGCTGGACTCGCTGGTTTTTCGCCTGGTTGTCCTCGGTCATGTGTACGGCGCCCACCTTGAACGCCCAGTCTTCGTTGAAGCGGTGCTCCAGATCGGCATAGGTGGTGGTGACGTTGATGTCGGAGCGATTCCAGCGCGCGCCGGTGTAGGTCGAACGCGACACGTCCGGCATCGAGCCGTCGGCGTAGCGTGGCAGGCCGCGGATGTTGCCGCGGGATTCGCCTTCGGACCGGCTGACCGCCAGGCCCAGGGTGGTGGCCTCGCTCAGGTCGATGTCCAGCGCGCCGTACAGCGAGTGGGTCTTGTTCCATGCATGATCGATAAAGGAATTGCTCTGGTCTTCGTCGGCGACGATACGACCGCGGATAGTGCCGGCCTCGTTCAAGGGGCCGCCAGCGTCCAGTTGCAGGCCATAGTGGTCCCAGGAGCCGGCCTTGCCGGTCAGGGTCACGGTCGGGGCGCTCTGGCCACGCTTGCGTACCAGGTTGACGGCACCGCCGGGGCTGCCCGTGCCTTGCAGCAGGCCGGAAGCGCCGCGCAGGATCTCCAGACGGTCGAAGAAGATCAGATCCTGGGTCGCCCAGTTGCCCAACGAATAGGTGTTGCGCGGGATCGGTACGCCGTCGTACTGCCAATCGTCGATCTGAAAACCGCGCGACGACAGGATCATGCCCTGGCCAACGCCCTGCAGGCCAACGACGCCGGTGGTCTGGTTGACGGCGTCCTTGAGATCGACCAGGTTCTGGTCGTCCATCTGCTTACGCGTCATCACGGTGACCGACTGGGGGATTTCCTTGAGGGTGTGGGTGCCCTTGCCAATGGTCACGGCGTTGCTGGTGTAGGATTGACTGCCTTCGGTCGTCGCGTCCGGTGCTGTCGCCTTCACTGTGGTCGCCCCCAGCTCCAGGCCTCCCGCCGAGGAACCCCGCACCAGCATCAACGTGCTGCCCTCCACGCTGTAGCTCACGCCCGTGCCCTTGAGCAATTCGGCAATGGCCGCCTGCGGGCTCATCTTTCCGCTGACGCGGTTGCTTTTCAGGCCCGCCATATCGTCGGCGTTGTAGATCACCTGCTGATTGGTCTGCTGGCCGAACGCCTGCAACGCCTTGGGCAGCGATTGCGCGGGAATGTCGATGCTGACGTCTTCCGCCATCACCTGGGCGCTCAGTGGCAGAACGCAAACCAACCCCAGACCGGCCAACATCCGACGCGAACGCAGGCCGCGGGACATGACGAGTGCCTTGAACAGAGGTTTCAACTCATGAATGGATGACATCGTGCTCTCTATTATTGGTAGAAGTGAAAGGTCATGGGGCCGGAGGGCCCACCGCTCGCCAGTACCCGTGAACCCGCCCTGCCGACTGCCTTTGGCAATGGATCAGTGCGCGCTGACCGGCCCCTCCCCGGGCGCGGTCATCCGGCTGGACGACGGCAATTTTCCTGCTGGACAAATCCGCTGCCTGGGCTGCCCTGCCCGACCCGATTTGCCTACACACGTTAGTAAGACGCAGCACCTGGAGAAAACCGGAATGAGTTTATTTATCATTCACGTAACAAAATTTAAAAAAAGGCCGACGCGGTGAGGCGACGGCCTTTTTCCCTGCTTTGCGATCCTGTCGGGTCAGGTGCCTTGCGCGACCCGAGTGGCGTGTTGTAGCCGAGCCTGTTCGGTCAGGCGGGCCTTTTCCTCGGGACTCATCGCCTCCATGCGCAAGCGCACCTGGGCCATTTTTTCCAATTGTCCCGGGCTGCTTTCCAACGCCCGCATGGCCGACGCCAGCGACGCCACCGTCGGATGATCGAAGACCAGCCCCGGATGAATGTCGCACTGCAATAACTTGCGAATGCCGGCCACCAGCTTGATCACCAGCAATGAATGCCCCCCGGCGGCGAAGAAGTCGCGGTCGATGCCCAGGCTTTCAAGCCCCAGCAATTGCGCCATGCGTGTGGCAAGCAGTTGCTCCAGCGCATCCCGTGGCGCGGCGTCTTCGTCATTCGCCGTTGCACCGGCCAACTGTTGCAACGCCTTGCGATCAATCTTGCCGTTGGCCAACCGTGGAAATTGCTCGATCAGTTGCAGGTGTGCCGGCACCATCACACTGGGCAGGCGCGCGCTCAGGCCGGCACGCACGGCGTCCAGCAAGCCCGCCGACGGCCCCGACTGCGCCACCACAAAGGCCAGCAGCCCCTGTTCGGTCGACGCGGCCGGCAACACCTGCGCTTCGGCCACCCCTGGCAGGCGCAGCAGCTCGGCCTCGATTTCCGCCAGTTCAATACGGAACCCGCGCACCTTGATCTGCTGATCGCGCCGGCCGTGCAGCTGTATCGCACCGTCCGCCCGATAACGCGCCAGGTCACCGGTGCGATACAGCCGCTGCGCCGGATCGAAGGGACTCTGGATGAATGCTTGCCCGTCGGCTTCGGCGTTCAGATACCCCCGGCACAGCTGCGCGCCGCCCAGGTACAACTCGCCCAGCAGGCCCACCGGCGCCAGGCGCAGGTCGGCGTCCAGCACGTACACCTGGTTATTGCCCAGCACTTGGCTGAGCGCCGAACAATCGTCGGCGGCGCCGTCCAGCGATAACGGATGGATCATCACGCCCACCGTGGCCTCGGTCGGCCCGTAGTGGTTGAACACCCGGCAATCGCCACGCACCCGTGCGATGCGCTCGACCAACGTAGCCGCAATCGGTTCGCCACCCAGAATCACGGTCCGCGGCAGGACCGCCCGCTCACTGTCGAGCAGCGCTGCCAGGTGCGACGGCACGATTTTCAGGCAGTCGATGGCGTGGTGTCGCAGGTACTCGGCGAACAACGCGCCGTCCTGCATCTGCTCATCGCTGGCCACATGCAATGCCGCACCGTTGAACAGCGCACCGAACAAGGTCGTGTTGCCCAGGTCCGCCGCTACGGTGGAGCTGAAAGCGACGCTCCTGCACTGCTCGAGCCCCAACGCCTGGCTGGCCTGGGCGGTGTAGTTGAGCAATTGCCGATGCTCGATCACCACGCCTTTGGGCACGCCGGTCGAGCCGGAGGTAAACAACACATAAGCGATGTCGGTGCCCCGAGTGGCAAGTGCGGGCAACGGCACCGTCGACTGGCCGAGCTCAGCCAGGGTCAGCGCCATGTACGATTGTTCCTGCCAGATCGGCAGACGCGTCGCATCGGTCAGCAACACCGTCGCGCCGGCCTGTTCCAGCATCAACGCCTGGCGCGCCTGGGGCCACTGCGCATCCAGCGGCAGATACGCCGCCCCCAAGCGCCAGCTCGCCAGCATCGCAATCACCAGGTCCGCCGAGCGCGGCAGGGCCAGGGCGACAATCGAACCGGCCTCCAGCCCCCGCGCCTTCAGGCCTCGCGCTACAGACTCGACCCGGGCTTGCAATTGTTGATAGCTCAATTGCCCATGGGCATCGCTCAGGGCGATGGCATCGGGCGTTCGGATCGCCAGATCGGCGATGCGCTGTGGCAGGTAACGGTTATCCGCCAACGCCTGCATCGTCGGGTTGATCGCCCGCAGGCGCTGTTCCTCGGTGGCCCCCAGCAGACTGAGCTGGGCCAGTGCCGTCCGCGGTGCCGCCAGGATCGAGGCCAGCAGCACGCCGTACTGTTCAAGCAGGGCATTGGCCGAGGCTGGCGAATAACGCGAACCGGCGTAACACAGATCGATGGCGGCAAGCCGCTGATCAGCGTGCAACTGAACCTGCAGCAGCAGCTCGAACGCATCGGCCTGGCCCTCGGTACACTCCGATGCGACCCAGTTCAAGCCGCCCATGTGCCCGGCGGGAATAGCCTGTCCCACGGTAAAGCCATAGGCCGGACGCGCTGCGCCGGGCGACAGTTCCGGCGCCCAGTACTCCTGCCAGGTGCGAT
This sequence comes from Pseudomonas uvaldensis, assembly GCF_021271205.1. Taxonomy (GTDB): domain Bacteria; phylum Pseudomonadota; class Gammaproteobacteria; order Pseudomonadales; family Pseudomonadaceae; genus Aquipseudomonas; species Aquipseudomonas uvaldensis. The sequence continues at coordinate 40,362 of NZ_JAIWKS010000012.1, read as the reverse complement.
GTTCTTCGAGGCGCGCCGCCAGCGCTCCCAACCACTCATCGAACGGCGCGGTGGCAGGCAACGAAAGCCACAACGGTAAGGTTTTCTCGAACATACCCAGGGCATGGGCGAAATACTCATAGTCCTCGCGGCTGTCATGGCGCACGCCCACCAGGGCCTGTTCCAGACCGCTCAAACGGCCCAGCAGAAGCCACCACGCGCCTTGTAACAGCGTGGCCAACGGCTGGCCGAGCTGCTCGGCCAAACGCTGCAAAGCGTCACCCTGAGCAGGCGCCAGTGCCAGCGATACCCGCGTGTCGGCAACCCCCGCCTCTGCACTGGCACCGCGTTCAGCCAGCCATGGCGTGGCGATATCCGCCTGCACGCCTTGCAGATGTTGTTGCCAGTAGGTCCGCGCAGCGGCAGCGTCTTCATCGAGCACCACTTCACTGCGCCATTCCAGGTACTGGGCAAACTCGCCGGGCAGCTCGTCATCCGTTGCCTGGGCCGCAGCATAGGCCTGTTGGATTTGCTCAAGCAGCAGGTTCAAGGTTTGTGCATCGGCACTGTGGCGAGCGATGCCCAACACCAGTTGCCATCGCTGGGGCGCCAGGCGATGGAGCACGGCCTGGACGCCTTCCGATTCACCGACCACGAAGGCACGGCCCATCGATTCCTCGATCTGCGCCTGGGCGTCCTCGACCCGTTGCTCGCCAGCCTGTATCGCCAGCGGGAAGCGCCCGGCAGTAGCGGCGACCTGACGCCAACCGTGGAAACCGGCGACCTTGACCAGACGCGCCAGCAACATCGGCTGCTGCGCCACCAGGGCATCCAACGCAACCTGCAAGCGCTGCGGATCGAGATCGCCCTCAATGCCCACCTTCAACCAGCGCAATGCCTCGCCACAAGTCGCCGTGTTCGACAACTGCTCCAGTACCCGTTGTTGCTCGGGTGTCAGGGCGAAACCCGGATCCTGTGCGTCCATCATGACCTCGTTCATGCTCCGACTTCCTCGGTATTCAATGCGCCCTGGGCGGTTTGCATAGCGGCCGGCGGATGTTCCAGGCTGCTGCGGTCGTACATGTCGCCCATGGCAACCACGATCTTGCGGGGACCTTCGAACGGATCGCGGGCATGGGCCACCAGCATGTTGTCCAGCAGGATCACATCGCCTTTGCGCCAGTCGAAACGCACCGCGCAGGCTTCGTACAACTGGCCAATGCGCTCCATCACCTCGTCTTCGATCGGTGTGCCGTCGCCGTAGTAGACATGCCGGGGCATCCGCTCCAGGCCGTACATCGACAGCAGGTCCTCCCGCACGTCCGGGTCCAGCCAGTAGATGTGATGCAACTGCACCTGGTTGAAGAACGACTTCTCACCGGTGACCGGGTGCGTGATGATCGCGGGCCCCGGCGTGCGGGTCTGCAATTCGTCGTTGTCGAGCCAGCGCCATTGGATGCCGCCGGCCCGGCAACGGGCCTCGACTTCGCTGCGGTCTTCGGTCTTGAAGAAGTGCTGCCACGACACGTCGAGCTTGTCGGTGAAGGTGCGCACGTAGAGCAGGCCCTTGTCCTCGAATTTCTCGCGAAGGTCGGCCGGCAGTTTTTCGTACATCAACCGGCAATCCACCACCGGGGTCGCACCTCCCACCGGCGCTGCCTGCTCGCAATAGAACATCTGCTTGCGTGGCCAGCGGTCCTGATGGGAGCTCTCGTTATGGAACAGGATCATCTTGCGCTCCGGGTAAGGCGTGGAGCGGTAGGTGTTCTTGCCCCCTTCCTTCTTGGGCAGGTCGCCGTACTGACCGTAAAGGCCCGGCTGTATGGCTTCGGCGAATGCTTCGAAGCCCTGGATGCCATCCAGCTCGAAACCGCGGAAGAGAATGCCGGCATGCTCGGCCAGCTTCTGCTCGATCAACGGCCGGTTCTGCTGGATCCACTCGATGACATCCAGATGGGGCTCTGCCGGCTCCAGCATCAACGGGAATCGCTGCGGCGCCGCCACCAGCGATTCACGCACCCGTGCCGGGCGGGCCTTGGCCAGCGGTGTCACGGAGCGTTTAAGAAACTTGCCCAGTTTATCGGCCTTGGGCCCCGGGACGGTGGCAGGCTTGACGGCTGCCGCCAAGTTGTCGACTGGCATGCTGATAGCTCCCAATTGAATGTCCTGATCAGCGACGATCTGTTCCAACAGGGCCGTCCAGGCCTGGATCAGGTACTGAATGCGCTCGTGTCCGAACAAGGTTGTGGCGAATTGCCAATTACCGCGCAATTGCCCTTCTTCTTCGTCAACGAACAGCGCCATGTCGAATTTAGAATGGGTCTCAAGCGCCGGCAGGAACTCTACGCTCAGCCCCGCCATGGAGCGGGTGCGCACCGGCACGTTGTTCATCACGAACAACACCTGGAGCAACGGGTTCATGCCTTTGTGGCGGGGGACCCCGGACACGTCGACGATCTGATCGAATGGCACATCCTGATGCTCCAGAGCGCCAAGCAGGTCCTCCTGGGTTTGCCCCAGGAACCGTGCGAACGTGGCGTCGGCGGCAAGGCGAGAACGCAGCGGCAACACGTTGACGAAGAAGCCGATCAGGCGCTCCAGCTCGGGTCGCTCACGACCGGCCACGTCCACCCCGATTACCACGTCCTGCGCACCGCAGACGCGATGCAACAGTACCTGGAAGGAGGCCAGCAACGTGCTGTACAAGGTGACGCCAGCCGCGCCCGACAACCGGCGCAAGGCCTCGCTCAAGGTCGTGGACAGTTGGAATTGCAGCGCATCGCCGTCATAGGACGCGGCCTGGCCACGCGGGCTGTCCAGCGGCAGGCTCAAACGCCCCTCGTAGCCACTGAGCCGCTGTTTCCAGTACTCGGCCTGGCGCGCCAATACGCCTTGTTCTTCCAGCGCCTGTTGCCACAACGCAAAGTCCTGGTACTGGACCTCCAGGGGCGGCAGCGGCATCGGTTCGCCCTTGAGGGACGCCTCGTAGGCCTGCACCAGTTCGTTGATCAACAGACCCATGGACCAGCCATCGGAGATGATGTGATGCATGGCGAACAGCAACACATGCTCGGTCGGTCCCAAGTGCAGGATTCGCCCACGCAGCAGCGGTGCCTGCTCCAGGTCGATCGGCATGCGCGCGTTTTCCAATGTCGCCTGGGCCACCCGCTCGCGCTGGGCGCTGGGGGAAAGGCCGGACAGGTCGATCACCGGGAAGTCCAGTCGAACCTCATCGGCAATCAACGCCACCGGATCCCCTTCGTCGTCCTGGGTGTACGCGGTGCGTAGCACATCGTGGCGACGGACCACTTCGGCGAAGCTGTCCAACAGACGCGCCACCGACAATTCGCCGCACAGGCGCAACGCCATGGGCATGCCGTACGCCGAGGTGCCGCCGGACAACTGTTCGGCGATCCACAGCCGTCGCTGTACCAACGACAGCGGCGCCGAACGCCGCGGTCCGTGGGCCACCAGCCGGATTCCGTTGGAGTCCCCGGCCCGCACCGGCCCCTCTACGGCGCCAGCCATCAGGGCCGCCAGCGCCTTGAGCTGCGGATGGTCGAACACATCACGCAGGCTCAGCGGATAGCCGGTCAGCTTGCGCAGGCGGGAGACCGCCTGGGTCGCCAGCAGCGAATGACCGCCGCGCTCGAAGAAATGGTCGTGGCGCCCGACCTGCTCCACGTCCAGCACTTCTTGCCAGACAGTGGCGATCCGTTGCTCCAGTTCGCCCTCCGGCATCGCGAAGCCTGGCTGCGCCTGGCTGGCATCGAAGCGCGGCAGGGCCTTGCGCTCCAACTTGCCGTTAGGGCTGACCGGCATGCGCTCCAGCACGAACCAGTGCTGTGGAACCATGTAGTCGGGCAAATTCTGGCTCAAGTGGGCCTTCAACGCCTGCTCCAGCTCTTGGCTGACAGTGCCGTCGCCGCCCAGCCACGCTGGCGACTGCGGCACCACATAGCCCACCAGCAGCGTGCCGTCCTGGGCGATGACCACGCTTTCACGGACCTCGTCATGCTCGGTCAGGCGCGCTTCGATCTCCCCCAGCTCGATGCGCAAGCCACGGATTTTCACTTGATGGTCCATGCGCCCGGCGTACTCGATGACGCCATCTGCGCGATAGCGCGCCAGGTCGCCGGTCCGGTACAACCGCGCACCGTCGCCGAACGGGCTGGTGACGAATCGCTCGGCCGTCAGCGACGGGCGACGATGGTAGCCGCGCGCCAGGCCTTCACCGCCCAGGTACAACTCGCCCGTCACGCCCACGGGCACTGGCGACAGGTCGTGGTCGAGGATAAACGTGCCCAGGTTGGCGATCGGCTGGCCGATCGGCACCGCGTCCCGACCTTCATCGACGCAGGTCCAATGGGTCACGTCGATGGCGGCTTCGGTGGGGCCGTACAGGTTGTACAGGCCGGCAGCCGGCAGTTTGGCGAACACTTGCAGTTGGGCATCCACCGGCAGCGCTTCGCCGCTGCAAATAATCCGCTTCAGGCTCTGGCAACGACCGACCGCCGGATCCTGCATGAATACCTGCAACATCGACGGCACGAAGTGCAAGGTGGTGATCCGCTGCGCGGTGATCAGCTCGATCAACTGCTGCGGATCGCGATGAGCCCCTGGAGGCGCCATTACCAACGTGGCGCCGGTCAGCAACGGCCAGAAGAACTCCCAGACCGATACGTCGAAGCTGAAGGGAGTCTTTTGCAGCACACTGTCGCCTGCGTCCAGCCGGTAGGCGTCCTGCATCCAGCACAACCGGTTGACCAGGGCCGAATGGCGGTTGCCGGCGCCCTTGGGCTTGCCAGTGGAACCGGAGGTGTAGATCACGTAGGCCAGGTTTTCGCCTTGCACGGCGACCTCGGGATTGGCGTCGCTGCACCCGGCCAGCCAGTCGCCCGGCTGATCCAGCACCAGACTGAGCAAACCCGTCGGCACAGGCAGTTGGTCAAGCAGATGACGCTGGGTGAGCAGCAATCCGATGCCGCTGTCTTCGAACATGTAGGCCAGGCGATCCTGAGGGTATTCCGGGTCCAGCGGCACGTAGGCACCACCGGCCTTGAGAATCGCCAACAGTCCGACCACCATTTCCACCGACCGCTCCACGGCGATGCCCACCAGTACATCCGGGCCGACGCCCTGCGCCATCAACCGATGGGCCAGGCGGTTGGCCTGGGCGTTGAGTTCGGCATAACCGAACCGTTGCTGGCCGAAGACCAGCGCGCAGGCGTGAGGGGTTTTATCCACCTGTTCTTCGATCAGACGATGCACGCTGCGGTCGAGCGGGTACGCAGTGGCGGTAGCGTTCCAGCCCTGCTGAACCGCCAGCTGTCCGGCATCGAGCAATGACAATTGCCCCACCCTGCGCTCGCCGCCGAGAACGATCTGCTCCAACAGGTGCACCAGGTGCTGGCCGATGCGGGCAACGTCCCCTGGCGCGAAGCTGGCGCGGTGGTAACTCAAGAGCAGCGACAGCGATTCACCCAGGTTCACCGCCAGGGTCAGCGGGTAGTTGGTTTGTTCATGGTTCGCCACCTCGCCGAAACGCAATGTGGCCGGAGCGCCCTCTTGCAGCGCCTGGGACACCGGGTAGTTCTCGAACACCAGCAAGGTGTCGAACAGTGCCGCACCGCCCTGTCCGGCCCAACGCTGGATATCGAACAGCGGTGTGTGCTCATGTTCACGCAGGCTCAGGTTTCGTCCCTGGACCTCCCGCAACCATTGGCCGACGCTGTGCTCCGCCCGTGGGCTTCCGATTACCGGCAAGGTGTTGATAAACAGCCCGATCTGTTGCTCAACGCCGGCAATGGACGCGGGCCGGCCGGCCACCGTGGCGCCAAAAGCGACCACCGATTGCCCGGTGCAGCGTTGCAGCAACAACTGCCAGGCAGCTTGCACCAGGGTGTTGACCGTCACCTTCTGCTCTCGGGCAAAAGCGTGCAACCGCGTGGTGGCGTGCTCGTCGAGCGATTGTTCGTACTCGCCATGGCCGACGCCTGCCTCACTGCGCGAGTCCCGGGCAAAGGCCCCCGCCAGCTGCGTCGGTTCGTCCAGCTCGGCCAGTTGCGTGCGCCAGAACTGCTCGCTCGCCAACGGATCCTGGAGCGACAGCCACTCGATGTAGTCCCGGTAGCGTCCGGCCGGCCGCGCCGGTGCCTGGCCGCTGTAGCGTTGCAGCACTTCACCAAGCAACTGCGAATGGCTCCAGCCGTCCATGAGGATGTGATGGCTGGTGTAAATCAGGTGATAACGGTCCTCTGCCACACGCACCACCACCAGGCGCAGCAACGGCGCCGCGTCCAGCGAGAAACCTTGCTGGCGCTGGTCCAGGGCCAGCGCGTCCAGTTCTGTGGACAGGCTGGGGTTGGCGTGCCAGTCATGGAACAGGAACGGGACTTCCACTCGCTTATGCACCACCTGCAAGGCCCGCTTGAAGTCGCCCTCCCAGGTAAAGCGGCTGCGCAGCACTTCATGGGCGTCCATGACGGCCTGCCAGGCCTGGCGGAAGCGCTCGACTTCCAACCCCTCGACGTCCACCCGCAATTGATTGATGTAGTGACCCGCCTCTTGTTCATAGAGGGTATGGAACAGCATGCCCTGCTGCATGGGCGACAACGGATAGAGGTCTTCGACCTGCCGAGGCGCCAGGGCCAGGGCATCCAGTTGGGCCTGGGTCAAACCGGCCAGCGGCAAGTCCGACGGTGTGAAGCCCTGGTGCTGCGCCTGGCAGCAATGCTCGATCAACACCTGCAACTCGTGACCATAATCCGAGGCCAGGGCCTGGACGGTCGCCTCGTCGAACATGTGCACACTGAAGGTCCAGTCGATGCTCAGCTCGCCCCCGTAGACGCTGCCATTGAGCGTCAGCCAGTTGTCCAGCGGCGCCAGGGGACTTTGTGCCGTGCCCGACGATTCACTGGCCGGGACGAACAGCCCGTCCGTGTCATCGGCGAACCCGTTGTCGAACTGGCCCAGATAGTTGAAGGTGATGCGCGGCACGGGCAGCGCCGCCAGGGTGCGACGGGTCTGCTCATCGCCCAGGTAGCGCAGCACGCCGAATCCGAGCCCCTTGTCGGGGATAGCTCGCAATTGTTCCTTGATGGCCTTGATCGAATCCGCCGCGGTGGCCGCCGGGGTCAGGCGCACCGGGAACAGGCTGGTGAACCAACCCACGCTACGGCTCAGGTCCAGGTCGTCGAACAGCGCCTCGCGGCCATGCCCCTCCAGTTGAATCAAGGTCGAGGCTTCGGCGGTCCAGCGGCCGATGACCCGGGCCAAGGCCGTCAGCAGCAAATCGTTGACCTGGGTGCGATAAGCCGCCGGCGCTTGCTGCAAGAGGCGTTGGGTCTGATGCTTGTCCAGACGCGTCTGGACCTGCGCGGCATGGCATCTGAGCATTTCCCCCTGAGGGCGATCACATGGCAGGTCAGGGCGAGCGCCCTCCAACTGATCTTGCCAATAAGCCATCTGGGCCTGTAGCGCTGCACTGCCGGCATGGGTCTGCAACCGTTGCGCCCAGGCCTGGGTGGAGCTGGTCTTGACGGGCAGCGTCGGCGTCTGTCCGGCTTGCAGTTGGGCATAAGCCTGCTGCAGATCTTCCAGCAGAACGCGCCAGGAGACGCCGTCCACCACCAAGTGATGGATCACCAGCAACAGCCTCTGGCTGCCATCGGCCAGGTTCGCCAATACGCCGCGCAACAACGTGCCGCCGTCCAGAGCAAGACTGCGCTGGGCCTGTTCGGCCAATGGCTCGAATGCCAAGGCATCGGCCACTTCGGCGGTCCACAACAGAGGCGATCGTTGCCAGACCGTGTGCTGCTCGGCGAGCGTGCGATGGCGAGCGATCCAGCCGTCATCCTCATGGATGAACGCGAGCCGCAAGGCATCGTGATGGGCCATCAGCGCCTGCAACGCCTGCTCCAGATGCCCGGCGTCTACCGGTCGCTTGCCCTTGAGCAGCAGCGACTGATTCCAGTGGTGAGGCTCGGCCATGTTCTGTTCGAAGAACAACTGTTGGAACGGCAGCAGCACCGTATCGCCCGTCACCGGGCCCTGGTCGATGCCCGGACCGCCGTCGCCCCTGCTCGCCACACCCGCCAGGCCCTGGATGGTCTGGTGGACGAACAGGTCCTTGGGACTGAAATGAATCCCGGCCTGGCGGGCCCGACTGACCACCTGAATAGAGATGATCGAATCGCCCCCCAGCTCGAAGAAGTTGTCCTGGATGCCCACCTGGTCGCGCCCCAGCACGCTTTGCCAGATGTCGGCCAGCGCCTGTTCGATGGCTGTGCGCGGTGCGATGTAGGCTTTGGGCGTGGCGCTGGTATCGGCCTTGGGCAGTGCCTTGCGCTCCAGTTTGCCGTTGGGGCTGACCGGCATCTTTTCCAACCACAGCCAGTGCTGCGGCACCATGTAATCGGGCAGGGCACGGCTCAAGTGATCCTTGAGGCGCTCTTGCAATGCCTGGCGAACGGCGTCATCGGCGGCCAGCAGCTCGACGCGGGCCGGCACCACGTAGGCCACCAGCAGAGCACCGTCCTGGGCGATGACGACGGTTTCGCGCACGTCTTCGTGCTCGGCCAGGCGCGCCTCGATTTCGCCCAGTTCGATGCGCAGGCCACGGATCTTCACCTGGTGATCCATCCGCCCGGCGTATTCGATCACACCATCGGCGCGGTATCGCGCCAGGTCACCGGTGCGGTACAGCCGCTGCCCCGGGCCGAAAGGTCCGGTGACGAAGCGCTCGGCCGTCAGCGCGGCGCGGCGGTGGTAACCACGGGCCAGGCCCTCGCCCGCCAGGTACAACTCGCCTATTACGCCCACCGGCACCGGGGCCAGTTCATCGTCCAGGATGTAGGTGCCCAGATTGGCAATCGGCTGGCCGATGGGCACGCTGTCGCGACCTTCCTCGACGCACGTCCAGTGGGTCACGTCGATGGCCGCCTCGGTCGGGCCATAGAGGTTGTACAGGCCGGCGGTCGGCAGCTTGGCGAACACCTGTTGCTGCGCATCCACCGGCAGGGCTTCACCGCTGCAAACAATGCGCTTGAGGCTGGTGCAATCGGTCACGTGAGGATCTTGCACGAAAGCCTGCAACATCGACGGGACGAAGTGCAGCGTGGTGATGCGGTGTGCGGTGATCAGCTCGATCAGTTGAGCCGGGTCGCGATGAGCGCCCGGCGCGGCCACCACCAGGGTGGAGCCGGTCATCAGCGGCCAAAAGAATTCCCACACCGACACATCGAAACTGAACGGCGTTTTTTGCAGCACGCTGTCCGTGGCATCGAGCCCATAGGCCTGCTGCATCCAGCACAGCCGGTTGACCAGCGCAGAATGGCGGTTACCCGCGCCCTTGGGTTTGCCGGTGGAACCGGAGGTGTAGATCACATACGCCAGGTTCTCACCGTGGACGTCGACCTGTGGATCGCTGTCGCGACCGGCATACAGGCCATCGTCAGGTTGATCCAGCACCAGGCTGTGCATCCCTGTCGGGATCGGCAGCGAATCCAACAAGTGTTGCTGAGTCAGCAGCAGGCCGATGCCGCTGTCCTCGAACATGTAGGCCAGGCGTTCACGAGGGTATTCCGGGTCCAGCGGGACGTAGGCACCGCCGGCCTTGAGGATCGCCAGCAGCCCTAGCACCATCTCCACGGAACGCTCCACGGCGATGCCCACCAGCACGTCCGGGCCGACGCCTTGATCGATCAGCCGGTGAGCCAGTCGATTGGCCCGGGCGTTGAGGTCGGCGTAGGTCAGACGTTGCTCGCCGAAGATCAGCGCCGGGGCATCCGGATTGCTGCGCACCTGCTCTTCGATCAACCCCTGCACCGTGCGTTCGAGAGGGTAGCGAACCGTCGTCGCGTTCCAGTCGACGAGCATCCGCCGACGCTCTCCAGCCTCCAGCAAGGTCCATTGCGCCACGGGGCGATGCAGGTCCTGCACCAGACTCTGCAACAGGTTGAGCCAATGCTGACCCATGCGTTCGATGGTGGCCGGTTCGAACAAATCCGTGGCGTAGGTCAGGGCCGCGTGCAAGCCTTGCGGGCTGTCGACGGTGTCCAGGCTCAGGTCGAACTGGGCGGTGCGTTGTGCCCAGCCAATAGGTTCGACCGTCAGGCCCGGCAATGCTTCGGCGAACGCGGCGACGTTTTCGGCGCGATGATTGAACATCGCCTGGAACAGCGGGCTGTGGCTCAAATTACGCTGCGGCTGCAAGGCATCGACCAGTTGCTCGAACGGCAGGTCCTGATGCATCTGCGCCGCCATGGCCGTCTGCTTGAGCTGTTGCAGCAGGTCGGCCCCGCTCAGATCACCGTGGAATTGGCCTCGCAACACCTGGGTATTGACAAAGAACCCGATCAACCGCTCGGTTTCCAGCCGCTGGCGGTTGGCGATCGGCACCCCGACGCGAATGTCGGACTGTCCGCTGTAGCGATGCAACAAGGCCTGGAAGGTACCGAGCAGGAGCACGAACAACGTGACGTTTTCCCGCCGGGCCAGTGCCTTGAGGGCATCGCTCAACGAAGGATCGATCACAATGGGCAAACGCGCGCCCCGCAGGCTTTGCTGCGCAGGACGCGGATGGTCGGTGGGCAATTCCAGCAACGGCTGTTCGCCGCCCAACTGCCCGGTCCAGTAGGCCAGTTGGCGATCCCGCTCGCCGGCCTCCATCCATTGCCGCTGCCAGACCGCATAGTCGGCGTACTGCACCGACAACGCAGGCAACTGCACAGGTCGCTCCTGAACGAAAGCCGAGTACAGGCTCATCAGGTCATCGACCATCACCTGCAACGACCAGGCATCGGCGACGATGTGATGCACGGTCAGTACCAGGATGTGCTCCCGGTCGCCCAGCGCCAGCAACGCCACACGCAGCAACGCGTCGTTCATGAGATCGAACGGGCCTTGGGTCTGGTGTTCGAGGAACGCCTGGATAGCGGCCTCGTCTTGTTCGTCCAGGCGCTGCTCGACGAAACTGACCTGGCCCTGCGGGCGGATCACCTGGCAGGTGCGTCCATCGTCTTCGACGAATGCCGTGCGCAAGCTTTCATGGCGCTCCACCAGCGCTTCGAAGCTGCGACGCAGGGCGAGCTTGTCCAGCGCGCCGCGCAAGCGCAGGGCCGTCGGAATATTGTAGGCGGCGCTGTCCGGGTCCATTTTCCACAGGAACCATTGACGCTCCTGGGCAAACGACAACGGCAGCGGCTTGTCTCGCGGCACTGGCACCATTGCCGGCGCGTGTTCGCCCCGGTCGACATCGAGGGCGCCGACAAAATCCTGCAACGTGCTGTGTTCGAACAGGCTGCGCAGCGGCACTTCGATCCCCAGTGCCCGCCGGACCCGCGACACCACTTGGGTGACCAACAGTGAGTGGCCGCCCAGGTCGAAGAAGTTATCTTCCAGCCCTACCCGTTCGAGCTTGAGCATCTCTTGCCAGATCGCCGCCACCTGTTGCTCGCGGTGGCTGCGGGGCGCCACGTAGGCCCGCTGCACATCGCGGGCATCCGGGGCAGGCAAGGCCTTGCGGTCGATTTTGCCATTGGGCGTCAGCGGCAGTTGCGCCAGGAACAGCAGGTGCGCCGGGACCATGTACTCGGGCAACTGCGCCTTGAGCGCAGCCTTGAGTGCAGTGCGCGCAGCGGCCTCGCCTTCGTAATCCGCCCCCGGATTGACGGCAGGTACCACGTAACCCACCAGTTGCGCGCCAGTCGGGCCTTCATGGGCGATCACCACGGTTTCACGCACGCTGTCCTGGGCCAACAGCGCCGCTTCGATCTCACCCAACTCGATGCGCAGGCCACGGATCTTGACCTGATGATCCATGCGCCCGAGGTACTCGACCACGCCTTCGGCCCGATAGCGGGTCAGGTCGCCGGTGCGGTACAGCCGCTCGCCGCGGGTGGAAAACGGGTCCGGGACAAACCGTTCGGCGGTCAAGGCCGGACGCTGGAAGTAACCGCGGGCCAGGCCTTCACCACCGATGAGCAATTCACCCGGCGCGCCGGGCGGGTTGAGGGTCAGGTCGCTGCCGACGATGTACAGCGCTGTGTTGTCCAGGGGTTTACCCAGGAACGGACGGCTGTTTTCGGGGCTCAACGGATGCACCGCCGACCAGATGGTGGTCTCGGTCGGGCCATAGAGGTTCCAGACCCTGGGCGACAGCGTCAGCAGCCGTTGCGCCAGTTCCTGGGGCAACGCTTCGCCGCCGCAGAGGAAGGTACGCCCGGCCAGCAGCGGCGCCTGTTCATGATCCAGCAGCATGCGCCAGCTCGAAGGCGTGGCTTGCAACACGGTGACATCGTGACGTGCGATCAACTCCAGTACCGCTTGCGGATCCTGGTGCACGTTCTGGCCGGTCAGCACCACGCTGGCGCCGGCGCACAGCGGGCCATAGATCTCCAGGCCAAAGATGTCGAAGGAGAATGTGGTCAGCGACAGCATGCGGTCGTCGGCCGTCAGGCCGGGTTGGGCGATCATGCTGGTGACGAAGTTGCTCAATGCCCCGTGGCGCACCATCACGCCCTTGGGTTTGCCGGTGGAACCGGAGGTGTAGATCACGTAGGCCAGATGCTCGCCAGTGAGGGGTACCCTCGGGCATGCGTCGCAGGCCTCCTGTAGCGTGGCGTCGGGTTGGTCCAGCAACAGGGCCGGGAGGGTCGCTGGAATAGGCAACACCGCCTGCAAGCGGGCCTGGGTCAACAGCAACCGGATGCCGCTGTCCTGAATCATGTAGGCCAGGCGATCCTCGGGGTACGCCGGGTCCAACGGCACGTAGGCACCGCCGGCCTTGAGGATCGCCAGCAGCCCGACGATCATCTCGACGCTGCGCTCCAGCGCGATGCCCACTGGCTGGCCGGGCGTCACGCCCAGGGCGATCAAACGATGGGCGAGTTGGTTGGCGCGCCTGTCCAGTTGCCTGTAGGTCAGGGCCTCTCCATCGATTGTCAGCGCCAAGGCGTCCGGGGTCTGGGAGGCCTGCTCGGCGATGCGTTGATGCACGCATTCAAGCTCAACGCCGTGGTCCACCGTCCGACGCCAGTCCTGCTGCGTCTGGCGCTGCTGGTCGCTGTCCAGCAGCGGCAGTTCACCGATCCGTTGCTGCGGCGCCTCGACAATGCCTTGCAGCAGCTGCTGCCAGTGCCGGGCCAGCCGTTCGATGGTCTGTGGTTCGAAGAGGTCGGTGGCGTAGGTCAATTCCGCGGCGACACCCTGCTCGGTTTCATACGTGCCCAACGTCAGATCGAACTGGGCGGTGCGCCCTTCCCACACCAGGTCCTCGATGCCCAGTTGCGGCAGTTGCACTTGCCGGTCCTGGACGTCGCGGGCGGTCTGGTGGTTGAACATCACTTGGAAAATCGGGCTGTGGCTGAGGCTGCGCTCCGGTTGCAGCGCCTCGATCAACTGCTCGAAGGGCAAGTCCTGATGGGCCTGGGCGGCCATGGCTGATCGCTTGACCTGATCGAGCAAACGATCGAAAGGCAGTTGTCCGTCGACATGGGCGTTGAGCACCTGGGTGTTGACGAAAAAGCCGATCAGGCGCTCGGTCTCGACCCGGTTACGGTTGGCCACCGGCACGCCGACGCGGATCTGCGGCTGGCCGCTGTAGCGGTGCAGCAAGGCCTGGAACGACGCCAGCAGCACCATGAACAGGCTGGCCCCTTCGCGTTGGGCCAGTTGCTTGAGCGCTGTGACCAATGGCGGCGGCAGGTCCAGGTCCAGCCGTGCGCCACGGAAGCTCTGCACGGGCGGGCGCGGATGATCCAGAGGCAACTCCAGCACCGGCTGTTCATCGCCCAACGTCTCGACCCAGTAGGCCAACTGCCGCTCACGCTCGCCGGCCTCCAGCCAATGGCGCTGCCAGATGGCGTAGTCGGCGTACTGCAAGGGCAATTCCGGTAACGACAGCGGCGTGCCGACAGTCTCGGCGCCATAGTGACGGACCAGCTCATCGACCAGCACCTGCATAGACCAGCCGTCGGAAATGATGTGGTGCTGGATCAGCACCAGCACATGGTCGTCTTCGGCGACTTTCAACAGGGAAACCCGCAGCAACGGCCCCTGGCGCAGGTCGAACGGGCGTGCGGTTTCAGCCTCGACGAAGGCCTTGATGCTGTCGTCCTGACTGGCCGGGGAATTCGCGGGCAAGGATTCGAGGCTGATACGCAGCGGCATCTGTCGGTGGATAACCTGCACGGTCTGCTCGTCCCGCTCGATGAAGGTGGTGCGCAGGCTCTCATGGCGTTCGACCAGCGCATTGAAGCTGCGCTCCAGGGCCGGCACGTCCAGCCGACCTTTGAGGCGCAGGGCACTGGGAATGTGATAAGCCGGGCTGAGGGGATCCATCTGCCACAGGAACCATTGGCGTTCCTGGGCGTAGGACAGCGGGATATCCTCGAACCCGGAGCGCACCTCGGGGATCGGCAGGTTGGCCGGCGAGACGCCCTCTTCGAGCATCTTTTCCAGGTACAGCCTGCGTTTGTCCAGCGGCAGAGTGATAAAGCGCTTGGCAATCCTCAAAGCAACACTCTTGTCCATCAGACTTCCTCCATTTCATCAAGCAGGGCTTCCAGCTTGTTCAGTTTCTGTTCATTGATTGGCCCGCCGCCGGAGTCGAGTTGCGCGACGAAATCCTTCAGGACGGGGTGCTGGAAAATCAGTTGCGGGGTCAGGGTCAGCCCCAGTTCGAGCGCCATGCGCGAGACGGCGTTGACCGCCAGCAGCGAATGACCGCCCAGCTCGAAGAAGTGATCGTTCAGGCCGACGCGCTCCACCGTGAGCACCTGGGCCCAGATCGCCGCGACCTGTTGTTCCCGTTCACTGGCCGGGGCCACATAACCGGCCTGCGACAGGCCGCTCTCCACGGCGGGCAAGGCCTTGCGGTCGAGCTTGCCGTTCGGGGTCATGGGCAGTTGGTCGAGGAACAGCAGGTGGGCCGGGACCATGTAGTCGGGCAGATGCTCCTTGAGTCCGCCCTTGAGTCGGTCGCGCACTGCACGCAGGTCTTCGGCGTCCCGGTCCAGCGCAGGCGCCACCACGTAGGCCACCAGTTGCGGGCCTCCCGGCGCGTCCTGGGCCAGGACGGCCACCTCGCGTACCTCCGGTTGAGCCAGCAGCCGCGCTTCGATTTCCCCCAGCTCGATGCGGAAGCCACGGATCTTCACCTGATGGTCGATGCGTCCCTGGTATTCGAGCACGCCATCGGCGCGGTAACGGCACAAGTCACCGGTGCGGTACAGGCGCTCGCCGGTGGTAGAGAACGGATTGGGGACGTACTTCTCGGCGGTCATCGCCGCTCGCCCGAGGTAGCCACGGGTGATGCCCGCGCCGCTCAGGTACAGCTCCGCCGGTACTCCCTGGGGCACCGGCTGCAGACCGGCATCCAACAGGTAGCTGGCCGTGTGCTTGAGGGGACGGCCGATGTTCGCCGTGCCGTCGACGGAGCGCCGCGCCCAGGTGGAATAGGTGGTGTCTTCGGAAGGGCCGTAGAGGTCGTAGACGTGTTCGACGCGGGTCGACTGATACAGCGCCTCCACCAGGCTCTGCTTCAGTGGCTCGCCCGCCAGGTTGATGATGCGCACGCTGGCCGGGATATCGCCGCTGCGCTGCAACGCGGCGATGGCCGACGGTACGGTGTTGACCAGTCGCACCTGATCCCGCGCCGGCAGGTGCGGCAGCTCCAGGGCATTGCGGGCGATGACCAGTGAGCCGCCATTGGCCAGGGTCACGAACAGCTCCCACACCGACAGATCGAAGCACACCGAGGTCGAAGCCAGTACCCCCTGGATGTCGTCACGGCTGTAGACCGAACGGGACCAGTCGATCAATGCCAGCACGTTGCGATGGGCAATCGCCACGCCCTTGGGCTTGCCGGTGGAGCCGGAGGTGTAGATCACATAGGCGAGGTTGTCCGGGCTGACCGGGGTACTTGGCGCGCTCAGTGGATACGGCGTCAGGTCGAGCCGGTCGAGCATCAGCACCGTCGTGTCGACCGGCACGCTCAAGGTCATCGCCACGGCCTGCTCGGTCAGCAGCACACGGGCACGGCTGTCGTCGAGCATGTAGGCCACGCGTTCTGCCGGGTAATCCGGGTCCAACGGCACGTAGGCGCCGCCGGCCTTGAGCACTGCCAGCAAGGCGACCAGCAGGTGTTCGGAGCGCGGCATCGCCACGCCCACCCGAACCTCCGGGCCCACGCCCAGTTCGATGAGCTTGTGGGCCAGGCGATTGGCGCGGCCATCCAGCTCGCTGTAGCTCATGCGGGTATCGGCGAAGATCACTGCCAGGGCATCCGGCGCGGCTTCGGCCTGGCGAGCGATCACCTCGTGCACGCACAGTGTTTGCTCGAACGGTGCGTCAATCGGGTTCCAGTCGTGGGTCAGGCGCTGATGCTCATCGAACCCGAGCATCGACAACTGCCCCAGGCAACGTTCGCCCTGGCCGGTCATCTGCCCCAGGAGTTGGGCCAGATGCGCCGCCAGCCGCGCCACGGTGTCGGGCTGGAAACAGGCGCGCTGATAGCTCATGTGCACCGACAACTGCCGATCCAGGCTCACCAGCAAGGTCAATGGATAACTGGTCTGCTCCCGAGTGGTCGCCGGGCCGAAGCGCAGGCCTTGCGGCGCGCCCTGTTCCAGGGCCTGGGCAATCGGGTAGTTCTCGAACACCAGCAGGCTGTCGAACAGCGCGTCACCGCCCTGCCCGGCCCAGCGTTGGATGTCGAGCAGCGCGGTGTGCTCGAACTCCCGCAGCGCCAGGTTCTGCCCTTGTACCGCTTGCAACCAGCTGTCCAGGGATTGCTCGGCCCGTGGGCTGGCGATCACCGGCAGCGTGTTGATGAACAGGCCGATCTGCTCTTCGATACCCGGCAAGTCCGCCGGACGACCGGCCACGGTCGCGCCGAAGGCCACGGTGGCCTTGCCGGTGTAACGTTGCAACAGCAGCAGCCATGCCGCTTGCACCAGGGTATTGACGGTGACTTTCGACGTACGGGCGAACGCCTCCAGGCGCCGGGTCAGCGGCTCATCGAGCAACTGGACATGGTCGCCGTAACCGACGCCACTGTCTTCCGACCGAGCTTCCGACCGAGGCATGGTGTCGGCCAGCCGCGTCGGTGCCTCCAGGCGTTGCAGCGCGGTTTTCCAGAACGCTTCGCCAGCGGCGGCGTCCTGGCGTTGCAACCAGGCGATGTAATCCCGATAGCGGCTGCTCTGCACGGCGACACGCTGGCCGCTGTAGCGTTGCAACACCTCGCCGAGCAACTGCGAGTTGCTCCAACCGTCCATCAGGATGTGGTGATGGGTGTAGATCAGGTGGTAGCGCTGTTCATCGAGGCGCACGATGGTCAGCCGCAACAGAGCCGGCGAGTCCAGCGTCAATTGCCGACGCTCGGCATCGGCCAGCGCCTGCAAGGTTTCATCGCCCTGCGCAGCGTCCCGCAGGTCATGCAGGCGGTAAGGCAGTTCCAGGTGTTTGCTGACCCTTTGCAGCGGCTCCGGCAGATCCCCCAACCAGACGAACTGAGTGCGCAGAATGTCATGGGCGTCCACCGCCGCCTGCCAGGCCTGGCGGAAGCGCTCCGGATCCAGCCCCTCGACGTCCAGGCGCAATTGGTTGATGTAGTCGCCACCGGCCTCGCCATAGACGCTGTGAAACAGCATCCCCTGCTGCATCGGCGACAGTGGATAAATGTCCTCGACGGCCCGGGATTGCAGAACCAGAGCATCCAATTGCGCCTGGGACAGACGCGCTAAGGGGAAATCCGAGGGCGTTACACCGCCATGAGCGCTGTCACAGCAATGGACGATCAGCGCGGTCAGTTCCTGCTGGTAGTCATCCGCCAGGCGTTGGATGGTCGCGACGTCGAACCGCTCGCCGCTGAATGTCCAGCTCAGCGCCAGCTCGCCATCGAGCACCTTGCCGTCCAGCGCCAGCGGGCTGCCCAGCGGGCCTTGCAGGTTCAGCTCTTCACCGCCGCTTTCACCGGTGGGCACGAACAACGCGTCGTCGCGGCCATTGAAACTGGCATCGAACTGGCCCAGGTAGTTGAACGTCAGTGATGGTGTCGGCAAGCCCTGCAAGGCTCGACGCGTGTCGGCATCGCCCAGGTGCGCCAGGGCTCCGAAGCCGATGCCTTTGTGGGGAATGGCCCGCAGCTGTTCCTTGATCTGCTTCAGCGAACTGCCGAGGTCGGCGACGGGCGTCAGCCGCGCCGGGTACAGGCTGGTGAACCAGCCGACGGTGCGGGTCAGGTCGATGTGGGCAAACAGATCTTCCCGACCGTGGCCCTCCAGTTGCACCAACACACTGTCGTCGCCGGTCCAGCGCACCATCACCCGCGCCAGGGCGGTGAGCAGCAGGTCGTTGACCTGGGTGCGATAGGCTGCCGGGGCGTGTTGCAGCAGTTGTCGGGTCAGGGTTTTGTCCAGTTGGCTGCGCACCACATGCGCGTGGCTATGCTGCTGCCCGCCCTCAGGGTGGTCCCAAGGCAACGCAGCCCCAACACCGTGTAACTGCTGTTGCCAGAAGCCCGATTCGGCCTGCAACGTGGCGCTGGCGGCATAGTCCCGCAACGCTTCGGTCCAGCGCTTGAGAGCGCTGGTCCTGGCCGGCAGGTGCAGCGCTGCGCCGGCCTGAAGCTGCCGATAAGCGCTTTGCAGGTCTTCGAACAGGATTCGCCAGGACACACCGTCCACCACCAGGTGATGCACGATCAGCAGCAGCCGTTGAGTGCCATCGGCGAGGTTCGCCAGCACCGCCCGCAGCAGCGTATCACCGCTCAGTTGCAGGCTGCGTTGGGCCCGGTTGCCCAGATCTTGGAGCGCGGCAAGGTCAGTCACTTCGGCCTGCCAGACCAACGGTCCGGCGGCCCGTGTGTCCACATCACGGTAGCGCGCGGTCCAGCCTTCGCCTTGCTCGATGAATTCCAGGCGCAGGCTGTCGTGATGGGCGACCAGCGCCTGCAAGGCCTGCTCCAGCACAGAAGCGTCCAGCGCCTGGGTCGGCTTGAGCATCACCGACTGGTTCCAATGGTGGCGGTCGGGAATCGGTTGGGCGAAGAACCATTGATGAATCGGCAGCAGCGCGGTTTCGCCGGTTGCCGGCTGCTGGTCGATCACTGGCGCCGCCGCGCCGGTCTGCGCCACGGTGGCCAGTGCTTCGAGGGTCTGGTGCTGGAACAGATCCTTCGGTGTGAAGTGAATGCCGGCCTGACGGGCGCGGCTGACCACCTGGATCGACACGATGGAATCGCCGCCCAGCTCGAAGAAGTTGTCCCGCAGCCCCACCCGACCGAGCTTGAGCACGTCCTGCCAGATGGACGCCAGTTGCCGTTCCAGCGCACTGCGTGGCGCCACATAGTCCTGCTGCAATTGGCCGACGTCGGGTTTGGGCAGGTTCTTGCGGTCGAGCTTGCCGTTGGGGGTCAGGGGCAGGCATTCGAGCACCAGCAGATACGCTGGGACCATGTGCGCCGGTAACGTCGCCTGGAGCTGTTCGCGCAGTTGCCCGGCGAACGCCTCAGGCGCGCTGACCGACTCGTCTGCCACCACATAACCCACCAGGCGCTTGCCGCTGCCGGCAGCGCCTTCCTGGGCCACGACCACCGCTTCGCGCACGCCCTCCAGGGCTTGCAGGCTGGCCTCGACCTCGCCCAGCTCGATACGGAAACCGCGGATCTTCACCTGGTTATCGATGCGGTCCAGATAGTCGAAGGTGCCGTCGGCCCGTTGGCGCACCAGGTCGCCGGTGCGATACAGCAAGCCACCGACACTGAACGGGTCAGCGACAAAACGCTCAGCCGTCAATCCCGGACGGTTCAGGTAACCCCGGGCCAGGCCCGTGCCGCCCAGGTAAAGCTCACCGGCCATGCCTTGGGGCAGCAGGTTCAAGTCCGCGTCCAGCACGTAGGCGCTACGGTCGCCGATGCGGCTGCCGATGGGCGCATATGCGGCGCCGCAGGTCACGTCTCGACCGGCTTTCCAGATCAGCGGGGTGACCACGGTTTCGGTCGGGCCATAGCCGTTGATGATGAAGTCCGGGTCGAGGGCGCGCTTGACCCGTTCGAAACCGGCGTTGGGCACCGCGTCGCCGCCAAAGCAATAGACGCGCATCTTGGGCGGGTTGCCCTCGCGTTCGGCCTGTTCGGCCAACTGTTGCAGGTACACCGGTGGGAAGGCCGCCACGGTCACGCCGTACTCGCGCATCGCCTGACAGGTCTGTTCCGGGGTCCACAAACTGTCGTCGCGAATCAACAGCGAAGCGCCATGGGTCAGGCTGGTGAGCCAGCGTTCATGGGCGCCATCGAAGGCGAAGGACATGAAGTGGAATTCACAGTCGCTGTCACGCATTTCATAGCGTTCGCCGATGGCCTGGCAGTGCATTGTCAGCGGACCATGGGCCACGCTCACGCCCTTGGGGTTGCCGGTAGAGCCGGAGGTGTAGATCACGTAGGCCAGGTTTTGCGGATCGACCTGGACATCGGGCGCATCGAGAGGGTGTTGACGCAGGTCCAGGCTATCGAGTTCCAGCACCTGGGCGGCCCCCTCAAGCGGCAGCTGCGCCGATACCCGCGAATCGGTCAGCAACAGCGCCAACCCCGAATCATCGATCAAGTACGCCAGTCGTTCGCGAGGATACTGGGTGTCCAGCGGCACATAGGCACCGCCGGCCTTGAGCACCGCCAGCAGCGCGACGATCACCCCTTCGCTGCGGGGCAAGGCCACGCCGACGCGGGTTTCCGGGCCGACGCCTCGGGCGATCAGCGCGTGGGCCAGTTGATTGGCCCGACGCTCGATCTCGCCATAGCTGAACCGTTGTCCGTCGAAAATAACCGCTGTGCGGTGGGGCTTGAGCGCCGCCCATTGGGCGATTCGTTGATGCACGGAGAGATCGGTCGGGTATGGCTGCGGATGGTTCGCAACCTGCTGACGGGCCTGTTCTGCGTCGCTGACCAGGGCGATCTGCCCCAGGTTGCGGGTCGCCGATTCAGCGAAGGCTTCCAGGAGGTGGGTCAGATGCACGCTGATCTCGTCGATGGCCGTCGGGCTGAAATATGCCCGTTCGAAGCTGTAGTGCAGCGCCAACGTCTGGCCGAGGGTCACGGCTACGCTCAACGGGTAATGGGTCTGCTCCCGATGAACGACCTCGCCGAACACCAGCCCTTGCCCGGCGCTGTCCTGCAGGGCCTGGGCAACCGGGTAGTTTTCGAACACCAGGATGTTGTCGAACAGCGCCTCGCCGCCCTGCCCGGCCCAACGCTGGATGTCCGCCAACGGCGTGTGCTCGAACTCCCGCAGGCTCAGATTCTGCGCCTGCACCGCTTGCAGCCATTCACCGACCGATTGATCCGGACGCGGCGCAGCGATGACCGGCAAGGTGTTGATGAACAACCCCACTTGCTGCTCGACGCCCGGCACATCCGCCGGACGCCCCGCCACGGTGGCACCGAAGGCAACGCTGTCGTGGCCGGTGTAGCGTTGCAGCAACAGCAGCCATGCCGCTTGCACCAGCGTGTTGAGGGTGACTTTCTGCTGGCGGGCGAACAGCTCCAGTGCCTGGGTCCGGGTGGCATCCAGGGTCTGGAAATGATCGCCATGGCCATGCTGGCTTTCGCCGGCGGACATCACCCGCGCCAGGCGGGTCGGCTCTTGCAGGGTCGCCAGTTGCGCGTCCCAGAACGCCTCGCTGCGTTGAGGGTCCTGGCGTTGCAGCCAGGCGATGTAGTCGCGGTAGCGACCGACACCGGCGGCGGGCACGCGACCGCTGTAGCGCTGCAGCACTTCGCCCAGCAGTTGGGCGTTGCTCCAGCCGTCCATCAGGATGTGATGGTGGGTGTAGATCAGATGCCAACGTTCGGCTTCGGTCCGCACCAGCACCAGGCGCAGCAATGGCGCCTGACTCAGATCGAAGCCTTTCGCTCGCTCATCCTCGGCCAGCGCGGCAAGGGCCTGCGGCTGCTCGGCACGGTCACGCCAGTCCAGCACCGTGAAGGGTACCGGGACCTGCTTGTGGACCATCTGCAACGGTTGCTGCAAGTCGCCCTGCCAGACGAAGCCGCTGCGCAGGATGTCCTGCGCATCGACGCACGCCTGCCACGCCCCGCGGAAACGCTCGGCATCCAGGCCTTGCACGTCCACCCGCAGTTGGTTGACGTATTCGCCTGCGGCCTGCTCGTAGAGGGTGTGGAACAGCAGCCCTTGCTGCATGGGCGACAGCGGATACAGGTCGTCGAGTTGACCGCTGGGTACAGGCAATCCGTCGAGTTGCGCCTGGGTGATGCGCGCCAGCGGGAAATCCGACGGTGTGGCTTGCGGCACGGCCAGTTGGGCACAATGTTCGATCAGTGCCTTCAGCTCGACGGCGTACTGGTCGACCAATTGCTGCACGGTCGCATTGTCGAACATCTCGCGGCTGAACCCCCAGCTCATCGTCAGCTCGCCGCCATACACCTGCCCTTCCACGGTCAGCCAGTTGGCCAGTGGCGCCGTGGGATCCTGCGCGACGCCACTGCCTTCGCCGGACGGCACGAACAGCGCCGACTCATCGAACTGGCGGTCGAACTGGCCCAGGTAGTTGAAGGTGATGCGCGCGGGCGGCAGATCCGTCAGTTCGGCTTGCACCGCAGGCGCGGCCAGATAGCGCAGCACGCCGTACCCCAGACCTTTGTCCGGAACACCGCGCAACTGCTCCTTGATCGATTTGATCGAACCGCCGAGATCATCGGTGGCGGTCAGCTTCACCGGGTACAGGCTGGTGAACCAGCCCACCGTCCGGGTCAGGTCGATGTCATCGAACAGGTCTTCACGGCCATGACCTTCCAATTCCACCCGCGTGCCCGGCTGCCCGCTCCAGCGGCTAACGGTGCGAGCCAGCGCGGTCAGCAGCAGGTCGTTGACTTGGGTGCGGTAGGCCGCGGGTGCCTGTTGCAGCAATTGCCGGGTTGGTTCGGCGTCCAGACGCCATTGGATCTTCGCACCATGGACATTTTCCAGGCTGCCTTGCGGGCGGTCGCATGGCAGGTCCTGCGCGCCCTGGTGCTGGGCTTTCCAATAGGCCAACTGGTCGTCGAAACGCGACGCTTCGGCGCTCAGGCGGGCGGTCCAGTCCTGGAACGCACTGGTCTTGGCCGGTAGCGTAACGCCGCCACCCGCCGCCAACTGCTCGTAGGCCTGCTGCAAATCTTCCAGCAATACACGCCATGACACGCCGTCCACCACCAAGTGATGGATGACCAGCGCCAGCCGCTGACTGCCATCGACCAGATTGACCAGCATGGCCCGCACCAGCGGCCCTTCTTCCAGGGAGAGGCTGCGCTGCGCGTCGTCGCACAGAGCATTCAACTGCTCGACGGATTGGGCATCGCGCAGCCACAGGCCGGCGCTTTGCAGCAGCGGCCCATGGACTTGCCGCCAACCGTCCGCGTCTTCGACAAAGCGCAGGCGCAGGGCGTCGTGATGATTGATCACGCAGGTCAGCGCCGCATCGAGCCATTGTTCATTCAAGGGCTCGCGAGGGCTCAGCAATAACGATTGGTTCCAGTGCTCGCGGGCCTGCATCGACCGCGAGAAAAACTGCTGCTGGATTGGGCCGAGCAGGGCATCGCCGGTGACCGGTCCCTGGTCCACGGCGCTCTGATGATCGATACTCTGATGATCGACGCTCGCGACCCGCGCCAGGGTGCGCACGGTCTGGTGCTGGAACAGATCCCGTGGGTTGATGTGAATACCGAGCTGTCGCGCACGGCTCACCACTTGGATGGAAATGATCGAATCACCGCCCAGCTCGAAGAAGTTGTCTTCGAGGCCGACCCGCTCCAGCCCCAGGACGTCCCGCCATATCTCGGCCAACGCGATTTGCAGCGCATCCTGTGGCGCGACGAAGACTTGCTGCGGTGCGGCATCCGGTTGCGGCAAGGCCTTGCGGTCCAGCTTACCGTTGGCCGTGACCGGCAGCCTGTCCAAGGGCATCAGGTAGGTCGGCACCATGTATTCCGGCAGGCTGCCCAGCAACCAGGCCTTGACGTCCTGTTGCCACTGCTCCGGCGGCTCGGGATTTTCCAGCACCAGATAACCCACCAGGTGCTTGCCGTCCTGCACCAGCACCACTGCTTCACGTACCAGCGGGTGTTGCGCCAGCCGGGTTTCGATTTCGCCCAGTTCGATGCGCAGGCCGCGCAATTTGACCTGATGGTCGAGGCGGCCAAGGTATTCGATCACGCCGTCGGCGCGCTGGCGTACGCGGTCACCGGTGCGGTACAGGCGCTCGCCGGCCTGGAAGGGGCACGGCACGAAGCGCTCGGCGGTCAGCGCCGCACGTCGGTGATAACCACGCGCCAGCCCTGCCCCACCCAGGTACAACTCGCCTGACACACCCCAAGGCACGGGTTTCAATTGAGCATCGAGCACGTGGGTGCGCAGGTTGGCGATCGGCTGCCCGATCGGCACGATGGAGGCGCCTTCGTCGACACAGGTCCAGTGGGTCACGTCGATGGCCGCTTCGGTCGGACCGTAGAGGTTGTAGAGCCCCACGTCAGGCAATTTGGCGAAGACCTGATGCTGGGCATCCAGCGGCAAAGCTTCACCACTGCAAACGATGCGCTTGAGTCCTGCGCAGGCTTCGACCCCCGGCTCATGAATAAACGCCTGCAGCATCGACGGCACGAAGTGCAGCGTACTGATGCCGTATCGGTTGATGGTCTCGATCAACTGCAACGGGTCGCGGTGTACCCCTGGCGCGGCCATCACCAAACGCGCACCGGTCATCAGCGGCCAGAAGAACTCCCACACCGACACGTCGAAGCTGAACGGGGTTTTCTGTAATACCGCGTCGCTGCCGTCGAGGCCGTAAGCCTGCTGCATCCAGCACAAGCGGTTGACCAACGCCGCGTGGCTGTTGCCCGCGCCCTTGGGCCGACCGGTGGAGCCGGACGTGTAGATCACATAGGCCAGGTTCAGCGGATCGACCGCCACCTCGGGCCGACCCTCGCTGTAGCCATCGAGCCAGCCGGCCGGTTGATCGAGCAGGATCACGGCCACGCCCTCGGTGGGCAGCTCCGCCAACAGCGAGCCCTGGGTCAGCAGCAAGGCGATGCCACTGTCTTCGATCATGTAGGCCAGGCGCTCCCGTGGGTACTCCGGGTCCAGCGGCACGTAGGCGCCGCCAGCCTTGTGAATCGCCAGCAGCCCGACCACCATCTCCACCGAGCGTTCGACGCAGATCCCCACCAGGCTGTCAGGCCGTACGCCGCGCTCACGCAGCAGATGGGCCAGTTGATTGGCGCGGGCGTCGAGCTGGGCGTAGGTCAGGCTGTGCTCGCCGAACG
Source organism: Pseudomonas uvaldensis (assembly GCF_021271205.1). Classification (GTDB taxonomy): domain Bacteria; phylum Pseudomonadota; class Gammaproteobacteria; order Pseudomonadales; family Pseudomonadaceae; genus Aquipseudomonas; species Aquipseudomonas uvaldensis. Next base: position 15,065 of record NZ_JAIWKS010000012.1, on the reverse strand, counting down.
ACACCGCCACCGAGTCCGGAGTGCACGCCACCTGCGCTTCAATCAACTGATGCATGCACCGGTCGGTCGGGTAGCGCTGGGCGGTGGCGTTCCAATCGTGCACCAGTGCCTGGTGCTCGTCGGCATCGAGCAGCGGCAGTTCGCCGATGCGTTGCAACGGGTCGGCAACCATCGCCGCCAGCAAGCGCAGCCAATGCCGCGCCATGCGTGCGATAGTCGCGGCTTCGAACAAGTCGTTGGCGTACGTCAGCGCGGCGTGCAGCTTGCCGGCCTTCTCGAAGGTGTCCAGGGTCAGGTCGAACTGGGTGGTTCGGCCTTGCCAGTCGATCATGCCCAATTCCAGCCCGGACGCGGTGCTGATCGTGGTGATATCGGCCACGTGCGGCTGGTGGTTGTACATCACCTGGAACAGCGGCGTATGGCTGAGGCTGCGCTCCAGTTTCAAAGCCTCGACCAGACGTTCGAAAGGCAGTTCCTGATGGGCCTGGGCACCGAGGGCCGCCTCTTTGACGGTTCGAAGCAAATCGACAACCCGCGTCTGCCCGTCGAGCGGGGTGCGCAGTACCTGGGTGTTGACGAAAAAGCCGATCAAGCCTTCGATTTCATCACGATTGCGGTTGGCGATTGGCACGCCGACACGGATGTCGCATTGGCCGCTGTAGCGATGCAGTAGCACATTGAACGCACCGAGCAGGAACATGAACAGGGTGACGCCCTGCTGCTGGGCAGCGCTGCGCAGTTGATCGGCCAGGACGCCATCGATGGCGAACTCATGACGGCTGCCGCGATAGCTCGGCATCACCGGGCGCGCATGATCGGTGGGCAGTTCGAGGACCGGATGCTCGTCGCCCAGTTGCGCCTGCCAGTATTCCAGTTGCCGCGCCTGTTCGCCCGCTTCGAGCCAGCGGCGCTGCCACAGGGCGTAGTCGCTGTACTGGACCGGCAACGGCGCGAGTCGCGGTGCCTGCCCCGCTTCATGGGCGTCGTAGCAGCGAATGAATTCGTCGATCAGCACGTTCATCGACCAGCCGTCCGAGACGATGTGGTGCAAGGTCAACAGCAACACATGCTCTTGCTCAGCGAGCTTGAGCAGCTTGACCCGCAACAGCGGCCCGACCGCCAGATCGAACGGCAGCAGCGACTGTTGCTGAGCCGCCTGGGCCACCGCCCGCTCGCGCTCGTCGGCGGGTAACGCAGCGAAATCCTCTTGCTCGATCACCAGCGGTGCCGTCATGGGCACTTGCAAAAGACTGTCATCCGCCTGGCGCTGGAACACCGTGCGCAGGGTTTCGTGACGGGCCATCAGGGTGGCGAACGCCTGCTCCAGTGCCGGCAGATTCAAGCCCCCCTTGAGCCGCACCGCTCCCGGCAGGTTGTAGGCGCCGCTGTGGGGGTCCAATTGCCAGAGAAACCACATGCGCTGCTGGGCATAGGACAGGGCCCGGCGATCCTCGGCCTCGACGCCCTGAGGAATCGGGAAACCGCTGAATTCCACGCCCTCCTTCTCCAGCGCCGCCAGGAACATCCGGCGCTTTTCCAGGGGCAACCCGATAAACCGGCGAGCAAGTTTCAAGGCGTCTTCAGCATTCATTTTCTAGGTATCCGGGATCAGTGGGCACAAGGCACAAAGGCAAGTCGTCCCTTTAAAACGAATGCAGACCGGAAAAATTAGCGTTTGAGAATGAGTGTCAGAAGAGGGGTGGAACGAGGATTTTGAAAACGATGCAGATACTCCATGTGGGAGCAGGCTCGCTCCCACACAGGCTTGTATGCCTGGGCATCAAATCACGCGCTGATCGCCAAGCCATGGCGCCGATGATGCACGCTCAGTTGCTCCTTGATCAGACGCAGCACCCTGACCTCATGCTCATGGATGAAGAAGTGTCCGCCGGCCAGCATATCCACGGAGAAACTGCCCGAGGTTTCCCGGCTCCAGCCGATCAACTGTTCAGTGGTGGCTTTGTCGGCGGTGCCGCCCAACACATGTACCGGGCAGTTGAGCGGTGGCCGCACCCTGGGCTGGAAACGACCGCACATGAGAAAGTCCGCCCGCAGGACTGGCAAGGTCAGCGCCATCAGTTCTTCGTTCGCCAGCACCTCCTCGCTCGTGCCGTTGAGGGTACGCAACTGGTCGATCAGTTCGGCATCGGTCTTCGGTTCGGCAAAGCCACGGTCGTAATCGGCCCGCATCGTCGGCGCAGCGGTGCCCGAGGCAAACAGCGCCACCGGCTCAGGGCAGCCTAGCTCGCGCAAGGCATGGGCGATCTCGCACGCCAGCAATGCGCCCAGGCTGTGACCGAACAGGGCATAGGGAGCCTGGAGCGTCGGGCGCAGCTCCCGCGCCAATTGCAGCGCCAGCGGGCCCATGTCGGTGTGCAACGGCTCGGCGAAACGCGCCCCGCGTCCCGGCAGCTCGACCGGTTGCACGCGCAGCCATTCGGGCAACTTGCGCCGCCAGCGGTTGTAAACCATCGCGCTGGCGCCGGAATAAGGCAGGCACAGCAGGGTCAGTGGGGTCACAGCAGTTTTCTCCGAACGGTGGTGTATGAAAGATAACGAAATGGCAATACATTGAATTAGTCACATGCGCCGTCGACGCGCCATCTTATATCGACTGCTCCTATACTGGCGGCACCTCGTCCTGCCCACTCTGAAGGAGCCCGTCATGAGCTGGTCCGCCAAACAATATGTCACGTTTGAACAGGAACGCACCCGCCCGGCCCGGGACCTGCTCGCTGCCATCCCTGCGACGCAGGCGCGCTCGGTGATCGACCTGGGCTGCGGCCCCGGCAATTCAACCGAACTGTTGGTGCAGCATTTCCCCGACGCCACGGTGCGCGGCCTGGACAGCTCCGCCGACATGGTCGAGGCTGCCCGCCGACGCTTGCCCGCCGTTGCGTTCGACACCGCCGACATCGGCCAATGGGACGAAGCCGGCCCGTTCGACGTGATCTTTGCCAACGCCGTGCTGCAATGGCTGCCCGATCACGCCACGTTGCTGCCGTCACTGGTGAACAAGCTGGCGTCGGGCGGCAGCCTGGCGATCCAGATGCCCGACACCCTCCACCAACCCTCCCATCGCCTGATGCGGGACATCGCCGCCAGCGGCCCCTGGGCCAGCCAATTGGCCCGTGCGGCGGACTCGCGTACGGAAGTGGAAGACGCCAGTACGTACTACTCGATCCTCAAGCCCCACTGCGCCCGCGTCGACGTATGGCGCACCACCTACCACCATCCGTTGGCTGATGGCGCGGCGGGCGTGGTGGAGTGGTTCAAGGGCAGTGGCTTGCGACCGTTCCTCGACCCGTTGGATGAGGCGCAGCGTGAGCAATATCTGGAGCAGTACCTCAAGGCGATCGAACAGGCGTACCCGACGCTGGACGACGGTTCGGTGCTGTTGCCGTTTCCACGGGTATTTATCGTAGCTAGCCGAGACTAAATTGTTGAGCCGGGTTCTCGTCATCTGCTAAGACCAAAAACAGCAAGAGTGACCGCCGTGGACCTGCACACCATCCTGGGCAAACTATTCGCCAATGCCGGCGCCGTTGGTATCGAAGGCGTTTTCCAATTCGTGTTCGGGCCTCAACAGGCGTACTGGTCCGAGGTCAAGGCCAGCAGTCGTACCGAGGCCGGCCGGCACACCAGCCCCGACGTGACCATCGAGGTGGCGGAGCAGGATTTTCTCGGGATCATGGCCGGTATGGCGAACGTCGAGGAGTTGTTCGCCAGCGGTCGCTTGAAGATTGGCGGCAATATGGGGCTGGCGACCCTGCTGCCGCAGATCATCGAGCATGCCCGTCGCGGCGCTGGCGCGGCGGAAAAGGTCGACATGAACAAACGCTACCCCACCCCACCGCGCTTCAGCGAAAGACTCACCGCCAGCCTGCCTACCCAGCGCAGCGTGGAGCGCCGCCCGCGCAGCGAGTTGTCGGTTCAGGAGTTCCAGTCGCGCTACCTGCCCCATGGCATTCCGCTGATCATCAGCGATGCGCTTCAGGACTGGCCGCTGTTCAAGCTCAGCCGCGAAGAGTCCCTGGTACATTTTGCCCAACTGCAAGGCATCACCCGCCACGGCGACTACGTGAAAAAGACCTTCTCAACCGAACGGGACTTTCGCTCCACGTCCATGGCCGACTTTATCGCTTCCCTCGACAACCCGGCCCCCAAGGACGCCGACGGCGAACCGCCAGCCTACATGGGGAACAACATTCTGCCGGCGCAACTGATGGAACAGATCAAATACCCGCCCTACTTCGACCCGTCGCTGTTCATTCCGCCGCGCATCTGGATCGGTCCCAAGGGCACCCTCACGCCGCTGCACCGCGACGACACCGATAACCTGTTCGCCCAAGTCTGGGGTCGCAAAAGCTTCATCCTTGCCGCCCCCCATCATCGCGAGGCCCTGGGCACCTGGTCCACGGCGCCCCAAGGCGGGCTGGACGGCTGCGACTTCAACCCGGACGCGCCGGATTATCAGCGCTTTCCCGATGCCCGGAACGTGACGTTCATGCGCATCACACTGGAGGCCGGGGACCTGCTGTTCCTGCCCGAAGGCTGGTTCCACCAGGTGGAGTCGGTGTCCACATCGCTGTCGGTGAATTTCTGGGTGAATTCAGGGCGGGGTTGGTAACGGGAGGCGAGACACACTGCTTTTGCGTTCTGCAAATGAACTCCAAACGTCTCGCACCAGTCAGCAGGTAAGGCCCTCCATTCAAGGTGCTGAACCATGCAGATATCTCTCGCCCGACAAGTCGCCCTTGTCACCGGCGCCAGTTCCGGCATCGGCGCCGGCTCGGCCAGGGCATTGGCGGCGGCCGGTGCCACCGTGGTGCTCAATTACCATTCCAGCGCCGGTCCGGCCGAAGACCTTGCCCGTGAAATCAACGACAACGGCGGCCGCGCCATTGCCATTGGCGCCGATGTGTCGAAGGAGCAGGACGTCGAGCGACTGTTCGCCGAGACGCTGGACGCCTTTGGCACGCTGGACATCCTGGTGGCCAACTCCGGCCTGCAAAAAGATGCCGCCGCCGTCGACATGACCCTGGACGACTGGAACACGGTGATCGGCGTCAACCTCACCGGCCAGTTCCTCTGCGCCCGCGCCGCCCTGCGGATTTTCAACCGCCAGGGTATCCGCCAAGGTGTATCCCGGGCCGCCGGCAAAATTATCCATATGAGTTCAGTGCACCAACGCATCCCCTGGGCCGGCCACGTCAATTACGCGGCGTCCAAGGGCGGTATCGACCAACTGATGCAGACCCTGGCCCAGGAAATCAGCCACCAGCGCATCCGCATCAACAGCATCGCTCCCGGAGCCATCCGCACGGCCATCAATCGAGAAGCCACCGAAGGCGAACAGGGGCGAAAGCTGCTGGAGTTGATCCCTTATGGTCGCGTGGGGGATGTGGAAGATGTCGCCAACGCGGTGGTCTGGCTGGCGTCGGACCTGTCCGACTATGTGGTGGGCACGACGCTGTTCATCGATGGCGGGATGAGCCTTTATCCGGGGTTTCGTGGCAATGGCTGAGTATGACGAACCCCAGAGCCCTATCGAGAACCACGGCATCATCGGCGACATGCGCTCCGCCGCGCTGGTCAACGACCAGGGCAGCGTCGATTTTTTCTGCTGGCCGGAATTCGACAGCCCGTCGATTTTCTGCTCACTGCTGGACACGCCCGAAGCGGGCATTTTCCAGCTCGCTCCCGACTTGCCGGACGCCCGTCGCCAGCAGATCTACCTGCCCGACACCAACGTCCTGCAAACCCGCTGGCTGAGCGATGGCGTGGTGGTGGAAATCACCGACCTGCTGCCCATCGGCGACAGCGAGGATGATCGGCCGGTGTTGATACGCAAAGTGCACATGGCGGTCGGTCAGGCGACGTTTCGCATGCGCTGCGCGGTACGCCATGACTACGCCCGGGCCGCCACCACCGCTCGCCAGGAGGACGCCGACATCTGCTTCGAGGCACCGGGACAACCCAGCCTGCGTTTATGTTCGGACCAGAACATGACCCTGGAAGGCAACGCGGCGGTGGCCGGTTTCACCCTGCAGCAAGGCCAGAGCGCTGAATTCTTGCTGGGCGGCATCGATGATCCGAGACTTACTGACGACGCCAGCGCCCTGTGCCTGGAACGGACCCTGGCGTTCTGGCGCGGCTGGATCGGCCAATCCAACTACCGCGGGCGTTGGCGGGAAATGGTCAACCGCTCCGCCCTGGCGTTGAAACTGCTGACCTCGCGCAAACACGGCGCCATTCTCGCCGCCGCCACCTTCGGCCTGCCGGAAAGCCGTGGTGGCGAACGCAACTGGGATTACCGCTACACCTGGATCCGCGACGCCTCGTTCACCGTCTATGCGTTCATGCGCCTGGGCTTCGTCGAAGAAGCCAACGCCTACATGCGTTGGTTGCGGGGTCGGGTCAGCGATTGTCGCGAACAACCCACCCGCCTCAATATCCTCTACGGCCTGGATGGCCGGCTGGAACTGCCGGAAACCGAGTTGCCGAACCTGAAGGGTTTCGGCGATGCGCAGCCGGTGCGCATCGGCAACCTGGCGTACGAACAGGTGCAACTGGACATCTTCGGCGAGCTGATGGACGCCGTGTACCTGGTCAATAAGTACGGCGAGGCGATTTCCCATGAAGGCTGGAAGCACACCGTCGACGTGATCGACCAGGTCTGCGCCATCTGGCAGGAAAAAGACGTGGGCATCTGGGAAATGCGCGGGGCCAAGCAACATTTCCTGCATTCGCGGCTCATGTGCTGGGTGGCCGTCGACCGCGCCATCCGCCTCGCCGTCAAACGCTCCCTGCCCGCGCCGTTCACCCGCTGGGACGAGACTCGCCAGGCGATCTACAACGACATCTGGACGCATTTCTGGAACGACGAACGCCAGCATTTCGTCCAGTGCCTGGGCAGCACTGCCCTTGACGGTTCGATGCTGCTGATGCCGCTGGTGCGCTTCGTCAGCGCCCGCGATCCGCGTTGGCTGTCCACCCTGGACGCCATTGAAAAACACCTGGTGCGCGACGGCATGGTGTATCGCTACCGCAACGACGACCATCCGATCGACGGCCTCAGCGGCAGCGAGGGCTCGTTTGTCGCATGCTCGTTCTGGTACGTCGAATGCCTGGCCCGGGCTGGCCGCGTGGAAAAAGCCCAGCTGGAATTCGAACAACTGCTGCGTTATGCCAACCCGCTGGGGCTGTACGCCGAAGAATTCGACAGCCACGGCTACCACCTGGGCAACACGCCCCAGGCCTTGAGCCACCTGGCACTGATCAGCGCCGCCAGCTTCCTGGATCGCAAGCTGAGCGGGGAGAAAAATCACTGGCAGCCGTGAGGAGTGTCAGTCATGCCTCCATCGCGGGCAAGCCTTGCTCCCACAGAATATCTCTGCGCCTCTGAGAGCAAGGCTGTTCTCACAGAATGCCGCCGAACCTGGGGAGCAAGGCTGTTCTCACAGGATGCCGCCAGACCTGTGGGAGCAAGGCTTGCCCGCGATAGCGCCATCAACTGCACTACAAAACTCAGCGCCCTGCCACTTCGACATCATCCAGCGCACGATTCGCCAGCAGCGTCCCCAACTCGATCAACTGCTGAATCCCCAGCGCCACATGCCGCCGGGAGCCCTCCAGCTCGAACGCCAGGTCACAGACCAGCGCATTGGCCGAGGCCAGGGTTTCGCTGAGGCTGACCAGCACCGATTCGGTGTTGAGGCCCGGCACCACCGCGAAGACCTGGCCGTTTTGGGTATCGGGTTTGTCCACAGGTGCCGGTGACAAGTGAACCTTCAGCGCCCGGTCGGCGGCTTCGCGGAGTTTTTTTGAATCGAGGGTGGTGTAGGCGCCGAGGTTTTCGGCTTTCGGGGGGTTGGGGGTGATCTTGACCATGATGAAGCTCCATTCAAAAGTGGAGCTCGCCATTTCCGCGACCAAGCAGAAGGTGGCGAACTGTACGCAGGTTGGTCGACCAGGGAATGGAAACCCGGCAGGGCCCGAAGCCCTCCCACGCACAGCCAGCCATAAAGCAGACAGCCGCTCTCGCGGCACCGTGCGCCATTCTAAACCCGGACGACCAAGCCCGGTCGCTGATTTTGCAGCGACCGGCAAAGCCTATCCCCACCGCTTCCGACCCGACAACCGCCAGAACTCGTCGGAAATTTCCGGCTCGCCTATTTTCTTGTAGGAACACCACACCATTGTGGCGAGGGGATTTATCCCCGCTGGGCTGCGCAGCAGTCCTAAAAGCACGCAACCGAGAACGTCAGGTCGAACGAATAGGGATGTTTACAAGGGGCCGCGTTGCGGCCCAGCGGGGATAAATCCCCTCGCCACAAGAAAAACATCACCGACTCCAGCCATTTATCGCGCCATCGCCTCGCAGGTTGCCAGCCCGCCCAACCCCTCCTAAGATCGATGCGCTACGGGTGCAGCGGAGCTGCCCGATAAAACCCGATTCAAGGATTAGGCATGACCCACGTGAAACGAACCATCGACACCCCGGCCCGCACGGGCCTGACCCGGGAGGCGCTCTGGGAAGGCCAGGACAAGGGCTTGATCAAGTGCTGGGAAATCGGCCGCGACCGGGCGCTGAAATTTCCGGAACTGGCACAACGCTGCCTGGCTGGGGAGTTGCCCGTATTGGGCTGGAAAGGCGGCGTCAACCGCAGCCTGAAGAAAAACGAAAAATTCGGTTGCCTCAAATACCTCGCCCAGTGGCAGGGGCTGCGCGGTGAAGACCTGGACATCGACCTGTCCCAGGAACGCACGCTGACCTGCTCCCGCACGAAGATGATCGTGACCTTCACGCCGGACCGGGCCAAATACGTGAATCAGGAACCCGCGTGAGCGCAACCGGGTGCAGTCGGAGGCCGGTATGAACCTGGATTCCAAGGTCAATTTCGCGGTGACGCCGCTGTTGCGCATCGCCTATGAAGAGCACGGCCCCATCTCGGGCGAGCCGGTCATTCTGCTGCATGGCTTCCCTTACGACCCCAGGGCCTTCGATGAAGTCGCCCCGGCCCTCGCCGAGCGCGGCTACCGGGTCATCGTGCCCTACCTGCGTGGCTACGGCCCGACCCGGTTCAATAACCCGGCCATCATCCGCTCCGGTCAGCAAGCGGCGCTGGCCCAGGACCTGCTGGATCTGATGCACGTCCTGCATATCCCCCAAGCGGCGCTGTGCGGCTATGACTGGGGCGGTCGGGCAGCCTGCATTGTGGCGGCATTGTGGCCAGAGCGCGTACGCTGCCTGGTCACCGGGGATGGCTACAACCTGCAGAACATTCCCCAATCGACCCAGCCGTTGGACCCGGCCACCGAACATCGCCTGTGGTACCAGTACTATTTCCACACCGCCCGCGGCGTTGAAGGCCTGACGCAGAATCGACGCGAGTTGTGTGAATTGCTCTGGCGCTTGTGGTCACCGACCTGGAAACGCGGCGCCGAACTGTACCCGCTGAGCGCTCCGTCCTTGGACAATCCGGACTTCGTCGACGTGGTGATCCACTCCTATCGGCATCGCTTCATGTACGCACCAGGGGACCCGACCCTGGAATGGTTGGAGGAACAACTGGCGGCGCAACCGGCCATCGGTGTGCCGAGTATTTCCCTGTGTGGCGCCGACGACGGCGTCGGGCCTCCATCCGAACATGACGAAGACGCCGGCCATTTCACCGGTTTCTATGAGCGCCGGGTGCTGGCCGGCGTTGGACACAACGTTCCCCAGGAGGCGCCTGAAGCGACGCTCAGGGCCCTGCTGGATCTGCTTGAGGGCTGACCGCGAACCGCTCGCGATAGGCCTGGGGTGTGACGCCCATGGCCCGCAGAAAACTGCGGCGCAGGGTTTCCTCGCTGCCAAAACCACAATGCACCGCCACCCGTTTGATCGGCACAACGGTGTCGGCCAGCAACCGGCGGGCAGTTTCCACACGGATCAACTCCACCGCCCGCGCCGGTGTCTGGCCGGTTTCGGCGCGGTAGTGCCGCACAAAGCTGCGTTCGCTCATGCCCGCCTGGGCGGCCAGGTGGGGCAGGCCCAGGTCTCGGGTGAGGTTCTCGGCGATCCAGGCATGCAATTCGTCAAACCGACTTCCCTGGTTCTGTAGCGATAGCGTCACGCTGAATTGCGACTGCCCACCAGGACGCTTGAGAAACACCACCAACTGCCGGGCAACCTCCAGGGCCGCGGCGCGACCCAAGTCATCTTCCACCAGTGCCAGGGCCAGGTCGATGCCGGCGGTGACCCCGGCCGATGTCCAGACTGGACCGTCGTTAATGAAAATCGGATTGGGCTCGACCCGCAGCTGCGGATGCTGTGCGGCCAGTTGTTCACAACGGGTCCAGTGGGTGGCCACTCGCCTTCCGTCCAACCAGCCACTGGCGGCCAGCAGGAACGCCCCGGTACACACCGAGGCTACCCGCCGCGAACGCGAACCTTGCGCCTTGACCCAGGCCACCAGCGCCGGATCCTTCGCGGCCTCGTACACCCCCCAGCCACCGGCGATCAACAAGGTATCGCTACCTTCGCTCGGCAGCGGCTGGGCCACCAACGCCAAGCCCGCCGAAGACACTACTGCCCCGCCACCGGCCGCGATCACCGTCGGCGCATATGGCAACGGCAGGCCTTTCTGGCGGGCCAGGTCATTGGCCGATGCGAACACCTGCAAAGGCCCGGTGACATCGAGCACTTGCACGTTGGCGAAGGCCAGCACATGAACGGTTTTCGGCGGATTGGGCATATTGGCGTAATTCGTGGGTTTATTGGCGAGTACGCCAGAGCCTACGGCCCTAAAGTTGAGTCGTCCAGCTCTCGGGCATCATCACAAGGAGAACGCACCATGACATTACAGATCGGCTTGCTATTGTTTCCGCAGGTCCAACAGCTGGACCTGACCGGCCCTTATGACGTACTGGCCTCATTGCCGGACGTGAAGGTGCATCTGATCTGGAAAGACCTGGCCCCGGTCACCGCCAGTACCGGTCTGGTTCTGCTTCCCACCATCACCTTCGACGATTGTCCGAAGCTCGACGTGATCTGCGTCCCTGGCGGCACGGGCGTCGGGGCGCTGATGGAGGATGCGCAGACCCTGGCGTTCATCCAGAGCCAGGCGGCTCACGCCCAATACGTCACCTCGGTGTGCACCGGTTCTCTGGTACTCGGCGCCGCGGGACTGCTGCGGGATAAACGCGCTACCACCCACTGGGCCTATCACAGCCTGCTGCACACCCTTGGGGCGACACCCGTCCAGGAGCGTGTAGTACGCGACGGCAACCTGATCACCGGTGGCGGCATCACGGCAGGGATCGATTTTGCCTTGACCCTGGCGGCCGAGCTGTTCGACCGGGACATGGCCGAGTTGGTCCAGCTGCAGCTCGAATATGCCCCTGCCCCGCCGTTCGAGTCGGGGAGCCCGGATACCGCGCCGCTCCATGTACTGGAAGAAGCCCGCCGGCGTACGGCGGAGTCGTTCCGAGTGCGCTCGCAGATTACCCAACGGGCTGCGGAGCGGTTGGCGTTGGCGTAGCAGTCGCTTCCTATCGGATCGGCCTCTGTGCCTACGGAAATTTTCCCCGTATGTCACAGAGGCCGTTCTGACGTTGACTCAGTCCGTTTTAGAACGGGCTGGCGGTGGGCCGTACGATCAGTTCACTGACATCGACATCCGCCGGTTGCTCGATGGCGTAGGCAATCGCCCGGGCAATCGCCTCCGCGGGAATCGAGATCCTGCGGAATTCACGCATCTCGGCACGGCCACCTTCATCGGAAATACTCTCGGCCAGTTCCGACTCGGTCACGCCAGGGGAAATGACCGTCACCCGCACATCACCGCCGACCTCCTGACGCAGACCTTCGGAAATGGCCCGCACAGCAAATTTAGTGGCGCAGTACACGGCGGCGGTCGGGCTGACGGTGTAGGCGCCGATGGACGCGATGTTGATGAACTGGCCGCTGCGCTGGCGCTGCATCAACGGCAGGCCGGCCGCGATGCCGTGGAGCACGCCACGGATGTTGACATCTATCATACGATCCCATTCCTCGACTTTCAGCGCCTCGAGCTTGGAAAGCGGCATGACGCCGGCGTTGTTGATGATCACGTCGATCCGGCCGAAACGTTCGACGGCGAAGTCGACCAGGCTCTGGACATCGTCACGACGGGTCACGTCCACGGCTTTGCAGATAGCCTGCTGTCCACTGGCTTCGAGTTCCTGGACCAACGCTTGCAAGCGATCGACACGCCGTGCGCCGAGCACCACACGGGCCCCAAGGGCGGCCAGCAGGCGTGCCGCGGCTTCACCAATCCCGCTGCTGGCACCCGTGATCACCACTACTTTGTTTTGGATATCGGACATGATGGTTTCCTCGTCTGGATGTGTTGGCCCCCGGTGGGAGCGTTTCGACAGATCCAGATTAGGGAAGCGACCGAGGCTGGGGTTAGCCGGATCCTCTTGCCCGCTTGCACGATCCTGTAGCGATAAAAGCGACGCTGGTCGCCAGCCTCGCAATCGGCTTTACTAGCGCGATCCATTCATTTGGCCAGGGAGATTTGATCGGCATGTCGGTATCCACATCCATACAAATTGCGCCAGACGACGGCCTCAACCAGCGCCGGGCCGAACTGGCGGACCTGATGAAACGTTTTGCGCCGGAAAATGGAGTGTTCCCTACCGCCATCGGCGCGTTGAACCTCATTCGCAGCGACGAGCCCACCGAAGCCCTGCACCTGGTGCATAAGCCTGGCCTGTGCGTGATCATCGAGGGGCGCAAGGAAGTACGTCTGGCAGATGAATGCTACGTCTACGATCCGCTCAACTATCTGGTGGTCTCCGTGACGCTGCCGTTGGCCGGCCAAGTGATCGAAGCCAGCCCCGAGCGACCTTACATGTGCATTCGCCTGGACATTGACCCGGCACAGGTCTGTCGCCTGATCGCCGACGCCAGCCCCATCGGTGTGCCGGCGCAACGGAGTGGACGTGGGTTGTTCCTGGACCGCATCGACGTGCCACTGCTCGACGCTATGTTGCGCCTGCTGCGCTTACTGGAAACCCCGGACGATATCGCCACCCTCGCGCCACTGGCCCAGCAGGAGATTTTCTACCGGCTGTTACGTGGTGCCCAGGGCCAACGCTTGCATGAAATTGCCATCCCGGACACCCAGGCCCATCGCATCAGCCGCGCCATCGAGTGGCTTAACAACCATTACGCCGAGCCGTTGAGCATCGATAGCCTCGCCCAGATGATCAATCTCAGCCCTTCGGCGTTGCATCACCGCTTCAAGGCCGTGACTGCCATGAGCCCATTGCAATACCAGAAACAGCTACGCCTGCAGGAAGCCCGACGGCTGCTGCTTTCGGAGAACAGCGACGTTTCGTCAATCGGCTACAAGATGGGATATGAAAGCCCTTCGCAGTTCAGTCGCGAATACAGCCGTCTATTTGGCGCCTCTCCGAGCAAGGACATCGCCCGCCTGCGTGCACTGACGTTGCAGCCCAACAGCGCCTGATCGTGACACTTATTCAAAGCCGAAAAAAAACCCGCCGAAGCGGGTTTTTTGAGGACCAATTTGACTCCCTGTCTGGCATTCCATGCCTGGTCCCATCATCCATGACCCCAAGCACTCCCTGTACTCAGTGGATGGACACAGATTAGGCCCATCTCAGGTGTGGCAAAAGACGAGAAAGTAGCGTCGATCTGTAAGCGTTTCGCTATACAGCCTCACCTGGGCTTTTAATAGGCGAAAAAAAACCCGCCTAAGCGGGTTTTTTCCAAGACCATTACGACTCCCTGTCGATAGCCATCCTGGCAAGGTCGATCGTCCCTGATCCTGAGCACTCCCTGTGCTTCAGTGGATGGGTACAGATTACGCGTCGGATCCAAAGTGAAACAGACGACATAGCTACCATCTTGTGTAAGACATTTGCCATAGCGCACTTCCGCAAACCCCTAGTGGTCTCAGGTATGACCTGCGGTTAAGCCGCTGGAATCAGGATTTGGTCAGAAATTCCTCGATTTTGGCCATCTGTTCGTCCCAACCACGGCTGTCCATGCGAAAAGCCTTGAGTCGGCGAGCTTCAGGAATACCGTCGAATCCCGACTCTATCACCTTGAGCAAGGTGCCACCGTTCATGTCCTCCAGTTCGAATTGCACCCGGGTTTCGGGTTCCTGGGAGTAATCCACCTCAGGCTCGACCGCGTAGGGGTGCCAGCGAAACGAGAAGACTCTCTCGGGCTCTACCCGTTCAACCGCCACGTCCCAGGTGAGGTGCTCATAACCGGGATAAGTAATCCTTCCCTGGGTGCGTTCACCCGCCACAAAGCGTTTGCCTTCCAGCGCTACTCCAAACCATTGGCCAAAGATTTCGGCATTGGCCAAGGCCCGCCAAACCTGAGAGCGCGGCGCCTTGAGCAGGATCTTTCTTTCAATGCGATCGGATGAATGCATAGGTCACCTCCTGTGTTCAACAGTAGGTCTGTAAGACCACACGGCCCACCAGAAAGTTGTATCTGTCGAGCGGTTTGGCAGTGCGGTGACGTTAAAGCGGCCTGACCCGATGTACACTCCTCTGCATTTTTTAACCCCTCAAGGAGAGATCAACATGCCTCCACGCTTGCTGCTGACCCTGGCACCGCTGCTTTTTGTCAGCATCGCCCAAGCTGACGATTGCGCCAATGCCACCACCCAGGGTGAGATGAACCAATGCGCGGCCCAGGCGAAGAAAGCCGCCGACGACGAGCTGAACAGCCTGTACAAGCAAATCACAGCACGTTTGAAAGACAACCCCGAGGCCAAGCAACTGTTGGTCAAGGCACAACGAGCGTGGATCGGCTTTCGCGATGCCGAATGCAACTTTTCCGCGTCGGGAGTCGAAGGTGGTAGCGTCTATCCACTGATCTACGGCAGTTGCATCACCGCCCTGACCAAGGCGCGAGTCGAAACCTTCAAAACCTATCTCAAATGCAAGGAAGGGGATTTGAGCTGCCCGGTACCTGAGGCTTAACAGGTCTGGGGATAAAAAAGGATGACCTTGCAGGGGCATCCTTTTACCAGCATTCGAGCGCATAA
>NZ_JAIWKS010000011.1 GCF_021271205.1 Pseudomonas uvaldensis | reverse complement strand
AGTGGAGGTGATCTGGCCGCCGCGGAAGGTCTGCGGCAGGGAGCGCCCATCGTCGGAACGCAGGATCGGCAGTACCGGCATCCATTCGCCGACCTTCAGTTCGGTCTTCGACACCTTGGCCTTGAGGGCGACGCCCAGGCGACCGAAGTCATCGGCCGGGCGGCCGTCATCGTGCACTGGCAGCAACTGAGTGCCGGCCGTGCCTTTACCACCGTCGAGCTTGACCGAGTACAGGCCCAGCACGTCCACGCCGAAACCCACCGTGCCCTGGGTGAAGCCGGACTTGGCGTCGAGGATGAAACTCTGGGTCCATTCCTCGGCCTTGCCCTGGGCATTGTTCGGGTTGGTGAAGTTGCGGTTGAAGTAAGCGTTGCGCAAGTTCAGCGTAGCTTTGGCATCATCGACGAAGCCTTCGGCCTGGGCGGTCAGGGGCAGCAATGCAGCCAGACTGCTGCAACCGAGAAGGGTCAGCGCGGGGGTGGATTTGAAGAAAGTACGGCGGTGTGGACGGTTGACGGGCGAAAAACGGACACGTGTACTCACTATGGCGCTCCCTTACTTTTTTGTTGTTTTTATTTGTCATACGTCGTCGTACAACATGGGCGAGATTATTTGTGGCCGGTGACTCGTTGTCAACTGGCCATTATTTGATTTTCAAACGAATAGCTACGTCGGGTAGCGGGAGGCTACCCGATTGCCGTGAGGGAGGGCTCGGTAAAGCCGCTGCGCTTAGGCCATCCGGTACGGTGGACAAGAAACTATTGTTTTTAAGTTATGCGATGACCGGTCTAATACATTAGTCGAAGGTCACTTTGGAACCCCGCGTCCGATGTTCTCCGCAGGGAACGCGTCGCTGGCAGGTAGGGTCGTAACCACCATGCGTTGCTGATCACATGGAGACCCAATGAACCAAGAAGTCCCCAACGCCGATACCAATCGTCGTCAGTTGTTGCAGATCATCGCCGGGCTGTCGGACGGAGTGATGCTGATCGGCGTCGACCAGACGATTGCCTGGGCCAATGAGGCCGCTTTGACCATGCACGGGGTCAAGGAACTCGACGAACTGGGTGGCAATGCCAAGGAGTACGCCCGGCGCTTCGCCTTGCGCTACCGCAACAACCACCCGCTTCCCGAGGACAACTATCCCATCGCCCGGGTGGCGCGTGGCGATGAGTTCAGCGACGTGCTGGTTGAAGTCACGCCCGAGGCCGAGCCGGATCGCACCTGGGTCCACCGCATCCGCAGCATGGTCCTGAACGACCGTGGCGGCGAGCCGGAATATCTGGTGCTGATCCTCAGCGATGCCACCGATTGGGCCAGTGCCGAACAACGTTTCGAAAAAACCTTTGCTGCCAATCCGGCACCGGCGGTGATCTGCCGCCTCAGTGACCTGCGCTATATCAAGGTCAACCAGGGCTTCCTGGAGATGACCGGCTACAGTCGTGACCAGGTGATCGGTCGTTCCGTGTACGAATTGGACGTGCTCGAAGCCGCGGAAAAACGTGACCTGGCCATCGAGCGCCTGGGGCAGGGCGCGACCATCCCGCAAATGCAGGCTGAACTGAGGCTGCCCGACGGCGGCAGCAAGCAGGTGATCGTCGCCGGCCAGCCATTGGACTTGCAGGACGAGAACTGCATGTTGTTTTCCTTCATGGATATGGAGCCGCGCCGCAAGGCCGAGACTGCGTTACGCCAGAGCGAAGAACGCTTCGCCAAATCATTCCGTCTGTCCCCGGTGCCTACCCTGGTATGCAGCGCTGAACAACAGTTGTTGGAAATCAACGAGGCATTTCTACGGACCACCGGTTACGCCAGTGAGGAGTTGCTGGGCAAGACCGTGGAGGAAATCGGCTTTATCGACAACGAAGCCAGCGCCACGCTGTTTGCCAGGCTGGAAGACGCCGCTGCCGTGTCGAGGCTCGATGTCAAGGTGCAGAAGAAGGGCGGTGAACTCATCGATTGTGAAGTGGCCGCCGATACGGTGCAGATCCAGGACAAGCCCTGCTACCTGCTGGTGCTGATGAATATCACCGAACGCAAGCGCTCGGAGTTGGAACTGGTGTCAGCCATTGAAGAGGTCATGAAGGACGCCTCCTGGTTCAGTCGGACCCTGATTGAAAAACTGGCGAATGTGAAAAGCATTAACGCACCGGTACCCAGCGTATCGTTCACCGAACTGACGGCTCGGGAGCGTGATGTGCTGGGGTTGATCTGCCAGGGCCTGGCCGATAAGGAAATCGCCTCGCGCTTGAAATTGGCGCCCAATACCGTACGCAATCATGTGGCGACGCTATATTCGAAGCTGGACGTCCACAGCCGCAGCGAGGCGATCGTCTGGGCGCGGGAGCGTGGTCTGTTTGCCAATGAATGGCGGATGAAGGCGCCATGATAGCCAGTGCAAATGCACCGGTTGCGCTGGTGCAAATACGGGTTTTACCGGTGCACCGGGTTCCTTAGGCTGTTCTGCGTGCGACGTCGCGGGTGACGTCGCGTCCCTACGAAACAGTCAAGGAATACGCACATGTGCAACAAGCCAATCAAAAGCGGGATCGACAGGACGTCCAAGGGGGGCGGAAGGCCAGTTCTGTATACCGTTCTGTCACGCCTCCAGGCCTGAAGGGTGCAGCGCATGACTCATCTGGCTCCCTTGCGCCTGCGCCTTGAAGAAAACTTTTCGCCACTGGCCTGTGAATGCAGTCTCAATGGCGACGGCACGCTCACCGTACGCCTTTACCACCGGGAAAGCGGTGAAGTCGACCTGGTGGTGAGTGGGATGAGTGTCGATAGCGTCCGATCGGAAGAGAGCATTGCAAAGCTCATCGACGAGTTGCGTTATGAGTTGGAGAACACTCCGCTGCATCGCGGCGATCCCGCCTGATCGTTACAGCAGCGTAGCCCGGCAATCGAGTGCCAACCGCGCTCCGCCCTGTTCGCTGCTGTTCACCTCCAGTGTAAACCCATGCAAATTGACAATCGCCGCGACGATGGACAGGCCCAGGCCGAACCCACCGTGCTGGCTGCTGCCCTCGGCACGGTAGAAACGACGGAACACCGCCTGGCGCTCCGCCTCCGGGATACCGGGGCCGGAGTCGAGTACCTCGATGAGGGTACTGTCGCCCTGGTCGACACCGCGCAGGATCACCACACCTCCTGGCGGTGTGAACTTGATGGAGTTGCTCAGCAGGTTCGATACCGCTTCGAACAGCAACGCCCGGTCACCATTGAGCAGGGGCAGGCTGTCGGGCACCTCTAGACTGAAGGCCAGCTCCCGCTCTTCGGCCACGGGCAAATAGAAATCGTGTAGTTCCTGCAATAGTTGCAGGGGGTCGAGGCGTACGAATCCCGAGCGGCGCTGCTGGTCTTCCAGTTCGGAGATGCGCAGCAGCCCGCGAAACCGAGCCATCAGGGTATCGGTCTCGGCAATCACCTGATCCATCTGCATGGCTTCGGGTGAGCCTTCCTCGGCTTCCTGCTGTATGCGATAAAGCTGGGCGCGCAGACGGGTGAGCGGCGTGCGCAGATCATGGGCGATGTTGTCGCATACACCCTTGACCTCATTCATCAGGCGCTCGATGCGATCGAGCATGGCATTGACGATCGCCGCCAGCATGTCCAGTTCATCGCGTCGGCTCGACAGCGGAAGACGATGGGTGAGGTCGCCCGCCACGATGGCCTCGGCACTGGCTTGCAGCTTGCGGATACGCTGCAGCGGTCGGCGCCGCAACAGATGCCAGCCGGCGAGACCCGGCAGGATGGTCAGCGAGACCCCCCATAGCAGCGCACGCAGAATGATGTGCGTGACCGCGAAGAGCGAACCGTTGTCCCGCGCCAACACTAGCCAGCGCCCGTCCTGGGTCCGGGTCGCCACTGCGTCGCAACTGTCGGAAGGCACGTCCGGAGCATCGTAGTCGCCACAGCTGCCCAGCATGTGGATCTTGCCATCGAGGGGGAGGTCGACGGGAATCCGCTGGATCGGCCCGCTCAGATGCCGCAATTGCGGATCGAACAGGCCATAGGCATCGACCCCGCGCTCGTCCAGGGTCAGGCTGGCCATGAGTGCATCTTCCAGCTGATCGGCTCGGATATGGGCGAACAGATGCTGACGCTGCATCATGGAATGTCGGGCCAGGCTGTCGAGGTAGCCGAACACTTCGTAGTACATCACCCCCATCAGCAAGGCGCTCCATATCACGAACAGCGCACTGTACAGCGCCAGCAGGCGACTGCTGGAGGAGCGCCAGCCCTTAGCGGGGTTCAGCAATGACATAGCCGGAACCTCGAACCGTGCGAATCAGGGGTTCCAGGCCCGGTGGGTCGATTTTCTTGCGCAGACGGCCGATGTGGACATCGATCAGATTGGTGCCGGGATCGAAGTGATAACCCCAGACTTCTTCGAAAATCATCATGCGCGACAGGATCTGCCCGCTGTTGCGCATCAGGAATTCCAACAGCTTGTATTCGGTGGGCAACAGGCTGAGCAACTGCCCGTTGCGACTGGCTTCGCGGCTGATCAGGTTCAGCTCCAGATCGGCCACTCGCAACGCGGTTTCTGTCTCCTGGGCGCTATTGCTACGGCGCAGCAATACTTCGACACGGGCAGCCATCTCGTCGGTGGCGAAGGGTTTGGTCAGGTAGTCGTCACCGCCGGCCCGCAGGCCACGTACCCGCTCATCCACATCGGACAGGGCACTGATCATGAGAATGGGCGTCGCCACGCCCATGTCGCGCAACGTAGTGACGATGACCAGGCCGTCGAGCTCGGGCAGCATGCGGTCAAGGGTAATCAGGTCGTAGTCGCCGCTTACCGCACGCTCCAGACCCTCGCGGCCGTTGTCGACCCAATCGACACTCAGGCCGTTGCGGGTCAGCTCGGCGACGATTTCACGGGCGGTCACGGCGTCGTCTTCGATGGTCAGGATGCGGTTCATGGGCGATACCAGGTTGGAAATTGATGCCATTGCGCAACATTCTGCCAAATATTACCTGTCGGCTTTCTGAAAAAAAGTTCATCGAGCCGGCAAGCGGTTTCACTGGCCTGGGTCAACACTTGGTCACAAATAATCCATAACATGATTTTCGCCCGCACTATCATGTTGCATCGGTTGCCCTGCTTTGGCGCGTTGATCCAGGCACCGACGCACACCGGTGATGGTGTGCTGCAAGGAGCGGAGACCTCACGGGTCCTTCAATGAAAACATCAAGGAAGAGCAGCATCATGCAGCCTCAAGACCCTCTACGTCGAAAATTCGATATCCAGCCGTTGGCAAGGGCCGACATGACGGTGTGCCTGGATGGGCGGACCGTCGACGCCGCCCATGGCGAAACCGTTCTCACGGTCATCCAGTCCCTGGGCCAGCGCCAGGTGGCTCGCAACGACCATCATCAGATCAGCGGCGCATATTGCGGCATGGGTGTGTGCCAGTGCTGCCTGGTCAAGATCGACGGGCGCCACAAGCGCCGCGCCTGCCAGACCCGGGTGCGTCCCGGCATGCAGATCGAAACCCGGACCAACCGCATTGCCGAAACGGAGGCGCCATGAGTCTCGATCCCGTGATCGTTGGCGGTGGACCGGCGGGAATGGCCGCGGCCATCGAGCTGGCCGCCCATGGAGTGCGCTGCACCTTGCTCGAAGAGGCGCCGCGCCTGGGTGGCGTGGTGTACCGTGGGCCGTTGCGCGACGGCGTGAGCCTGGACTACCTGGGGCCACGCTATAGCGAAGCCTTGGGTAAACTCCATGGCGAGTTCCATCGGTATGCCGGTCTGATCGACGTCCGGCTCGAGAGCCGGGTCATTGGCGCCGAAGGGGTTCGGGCGCTGATGCTGCTGGATGCCGAAGAGCGGGTACGGGAGATCACCTATTCCCACCTGGTGCTGGCGGCCGGTTGCCATGAGCGCAGTGTGCCGTTTCCCGGCTGGACACTCCCCGGGGTGATGCTGCTGGGGGGGCTGCAGCTGCAGATCAAGAGTGGTGTAGTCAAGCCGCCAAGCCCCGTGGTGATCGCGGGCACCGGCCCGTTGCTGCCGCTGGTGGCCTGTCAGCTGCATGCGGCGGGCGTGGCGGTGGCCGGCGTCTACGAGGCATGTGCATTTGGCAGGATCGCCAGGGAAAGCCTGGCCCTGCTGAACAAGCCACAGCTGTTTCTCGACGGCTTGAGCATGCTGGGATACCTCAAGCTGCACCGTATTGCCGTGCATTATGGCTGGGGCGTGGTGCGGGCCGATGGTGAGGATGAATTGAGCTGCGTCACCGTCGCTCCCTATTCCAGCGACTGGGAGCCCGACCTGACCCGTGCCGAACAGGTACCGGCCCAGACACTGGCGGTCGGCTACGGCTTCATTCCGCGCACCCAGTTGAGCCAGCAGATGGGCCTGGAGCATGGCTTCAGCGACGACGGCTATCTGAGGGCGGTGTCCGACGCCTGGCAACAGAGCAGCGAGGCCCATATCCACCTGGCCGGCGACATGGGCGGGATCCGTGGCGGTGAAGCCGCCATGCTGAGCGGACGCATCGCCGCCCTGTCGATTCTGATGCAGGGCAACGTGATCGATTCCCGCGTCGCCCTCGAACGCCGCGAGCGATACCAGGCGCAGTTGGACCGTATCGTTCGTTTCCGCGCCGCCGTGGATCGTTATACCCGCCGCGGTGCGGGGCAGACCGCATTGCCCTCCGCCGATACGGTGATCTGCCGTTGCGAGCATGCGACCCGTGCCGATATCGATCGGGCGTTGGAGCAGGGCGTGCAAGACATGGCCAGCCTGAAAATGCGCACCCGCGTGAGCATGGGCGACTGCCAGGGGCGGATGTGCGTCGGTTATTGCAGCGACCGGCTGCGCGAAGCCACCGGTCGCGCGGATGTCGGTTGGCTGCGACCGCGCTTTCCCATCGATCCTGTCCCTTTTTCCGCATTCGTCAATGTAGGCCAGGAGGGCGTACAGCATGATTGAGCATCAGTACCTCAAGGAATATGACGTCGTCATCGCCGGCGGCGGTGTAATCGGGGCTTCCTGCGCCTATCAGTTGTCCAAGCGCAAGGAGCTGAAAATCGCCCTGATCGATGCCAAGCGTCCGGGCAATGCCACCCGGGCATCCGCCGGAGGCCTGTGGGCCATCGGCGAATCCGTGGGGCTGGGTTGCGGGGTGATTTTCTTTCGCATGATGTCGGCCAATCGCAAGCGTAAGGCCCAGGGCGCCGCCGTGGCGGTGGACGCCAGTACGCCGCACATCCTGCCCCAGTCGTTCTTCGACTTCGCCTTGCAGTCCAACGCGATGTACCCCCAGCTGCACAGGGAACTGATCGACAATCACGGCATGGATTTCAAGTTCGAGCAGACCGGGCTCAAATTCGTGATCTATGACGACGAGGACCGCTTGTACGCCGAACATATCGTCGCCTGTATTCCCCATCTGGCCGATCAAGTGCGCTGGCTGGACCAGGCCGCCCTACGCGAGGCCGAACCGAGTGTCAGTCATGAGGCGAGGGGAGCGTTGGAGTTCCTGTGCGACCATCAGGTCAGTCCGTTCCGCCTGGCGGATGCCTATACCGAAGGTGCCCGGCAGAACGGCGTCGACATGTTCTTCAATACCAATGTCACGGAGGTTCTGCGCAAGGGGGCGCGGGTCACGGGGGTGAAAACCGCCGAGGCGGGCACTTTCGGCTGCAGGACGCTGATCAACGCCGCCGGCGCCTGGGCGGCAGACCTGAGCGAGCAGGCTACTGGCGTGCGGATTCCGGTCAAACCGGTCAAAGGCCAGATCCTGTTGACCGAACGCATGCCGAAAATTCTCAACGGCTGCCTGACCACCAGCGACTGCTATGTGGCGCAGAAAGACAACGGCGAAATCCTGATCGGCAGCACCACCGAGGACAAAGGCTTCGACGTGACCACCACCTACCCGGAGATCGAAGGGCTGGTGCAGGGAGCCGTGCGATGCATCCCGCAACTGGCCGACATCAATCTCAAGCGGACCTGGGCCGGTTTGCGTCCTGGCTCTCCCGATGAGTTGCCGATCCTGGGGCCGATGCGAGGCGTGGAGGGATACCTCAATGCCTGCGGACATTTCCGCACCGGCATCCTGACCTCGGCGATCACCGGGGTGCTGCTGGACAAACTGGTGAACAACGAGCCATTACCGCTGGACATCACCCCGTTCCTGGCGGATCGGTTCGAGGTGGTGCCGGCTGCCGAACCGAAGGAAATGGCGTTGGCCTGAGCGGTCCCGGGATTTGGGGTGATTACACCTTCTGGGGCATTCGAACACCTGTGGGAGCAAGGCTTGCCCGCGATAGCGGCGGTGCGGACAACAACACCGCCAACTGATCCACCGCTATCGCGGGCAAGCCTTGCTCCCACAGGGAGACTATGGTGAATACAGGTTTGCGGTCATCCTGAAACAAACGCTACTCCATCGGCGTACTGACAAACGCTTCCAGCCCCTCGGCATACGCCGTGAACGCACTGATCAACGGGAAGGGCTTGCCCTGCACCTGGTCAGGTACCACAAGATTTGTGAAGCTCCAGGCCACTGCTACGGTAATGCCGGCTTGATCGATTGAGCCATCGCAGGCCAGGGGTTGTTTCTGTAGTTCCTGCTCCAGCGCGGTATAGGCCGCCAGTAGTTGGCCTTGAACGCGTTCGAGCCACGGCGCGTGTTGAATGTCCGCCGGCCGCAGAGTGCGTTCGTAGTAGATCTGTACCGATTTTTCGCACGCCGCGAGTGCCAGTCCGATCAGGCGAAGTGACTGTGTCCGTTGCCCGAGATCGTTCGGCATCAGGCTTTTGCCCGGTGCGGCCAGCGCCTCCAGATAGTCGATGATCAACGTCGAATCCATCAGGACCGTGCCATCGTCGAGCACCATTGTGGGCGCCTTGACCACCGGGTTGATGCTGTGGAACTGCTCGAAATGCCTGAACACCGAAACCGACGCGTGTTCGAGAGAAATACCCAGGCATTTGGCGGAAATGGCGACGCGTCGCACATAAGGCGAGTCCAGCATACCGATCAGTTTCATGGCTTTTCCTTCAGCAATTAATGAAGCGCAGATTAATCCTCGAATCCTGCTTGCTCATGGATCTCATCGACCTTGAGCTCCAGTCGGTAGGCCACGGCGATGAACAGAGCCTGGCACAGGCAAAGGGTGGCGCTCAGCGAACGGAAGGCGAACGAGCTGCCTTCGTTGACCAGCAACACCGTGTTGGCCCGTTTTGCCAGGGGGGACAGGTTGCTG
This sequence comes from Pseudomonas uvaldensis, assembly GCF_021271205.1. Taxonomy (GTDB): domain Bacteria; phylum Pseudomonadota; class Gammaproteobacteria; order Pseudomonadales; family Pseudomonadaceae; genus Aquipseudomonas; species Aquipseudomonas uvaldensis. Next base: position 185,102 of record NZ_JAIWKS010000011.1, on the reverse strand, counting down.
TCGGTGATGATCAGCGTCTTGGCCTGATGATGCTGGGCGATACGCAGGCAGTGTTGGGTTTCCTTGCCATAGGGCGTAAAGCTGATGGCGATCACCAGGTCGTTGGCCCGTACGCTGCGCATTTGCTCGCGATAACTGCCCCCCAGCCCGGACACCAGGTGTATGCGTTTGTTGGTGTGTTGCAGGTTGTAGACCAGATAATCGGCCACCGCAAAAGACCGCCGTACGCCCACGACATAAATGTTGTCGGCATTGACCACCAGGTCCACGGCCTTGTCGAACGCCTGGTCATCCAGTTCAAGCCCCAGTCGCTCGATGCCCGATAGCGTGGCGCTGATGCATTCACGTGCCAGGTCGCCGCCGCTGGCTTTTTGCGACTTGTTGGCGATCATGCTGCGGATGCGCTGTTGGTAGTTCTGTACCGGAGTGGCCTTGTGGGTGTAGGCCTCGCGGAACAACGCCTGCATTTCACTGAAACCGCTGAACCCGAAGCGTTGGGAAAAGCGCACGATGGCCGAGGGGTGCACTTCGCACTCGCGGGCAATGTCACTGATGCGGTCGACCATGATCCGGTCGCTCTGCTGGCTCATGTAGCTGGCGATGCGTTTGAGTTGGCGCGGCAGGCTTTCGTATTCTTCGGTGATCAGTTGCAACAGACGCTCGGCGTTGATCGGTGGGCTTGAGGGGGCGGACGCGCGCTCGGACGGCTCCGTCAGATCGGGGCGGGTCATAGGAAATCCTTCTGGCTTGTTCTTGTAGGGCGGTCCGGTAACAGGCCGGCCCTCGGCAACGGGTTGGCTGGTTGCAGTCTACAGCGTAGGCGCACGGAAAATAATGAGCGCGGCGAGTCACGTTTACGTGCTGAAACGATGCACTGCGCCCGACCCGGTTCGTCGCGCAGTGTATTGGAAAAAATATTCTACATAAAAAATTTATAGAATATTTGTTGATTCAAGCCCGTGGCTCGTTTTAGTCTGCATTCACCAAATGCGTTGGCGCCGCTCTCGGCAGCGATCGCAGGCTGATAAAAATAACAGGAGCCAGCATGGGCCAGACTCGTTTTGCCAGTGGGCGTCAATTGGATGTGATTTGTCTGGGACGCCTGGGTGTCGACCTGTACGCGCAGCAAGTCGGGGCGCGGCTGGAAGATGTCTCAAGCTTCGCCAAATACCTGGGCGGGTCTTCGGCCAACATCGCGTTCGGCACAGCTCGGCTCGGGCTCAGGTCAGCCATGCTGAGCCGCGTGGGGGACGACCACATGGGCCGCTTCCTGGTGGAGTCCCTGGCACGTGAGGGCTGCGATGTCAGCGGCATCAAGGTCGACCCGGAACGTCTCACCGCCATGGTCCTGCTGGGTATCAAGGACCGCGAAACCTTTCCCCTGGTGTTCTATCGGGAAAACTGCGCCGACATGGCGCTGCGCGCCGAAGACATTGACGAAGCCTTCATCGCCTCCGGCAAATCCCTGTTGATCACCGGCACTCATTTCTCGACCGAAAGCGTCTACAAGGCCAGCATCCAGGCGCTGGACCATGCTGAAAAACACAACGTCAAACGCATCCTGGACATCGACTATCGGCCAGTGCTTTGGGGGCTGACCGGCAAGGCCGATGGGCAAACCCGTTTCGTCGCCGACCAGACCGTCAGCCGCCATGTGCAAGGCATCCTGTCGCGTTTCGACCTGATCGTCGGCACCGAAGAAGAATTCCTGATTGCCGGTGGCAGCACGGACCTGCTGGCAGCACTGCGCACCGTACGGTCTCTGACGACCGCGACCCTGGTGGTCAAGCTCGGCCCGCAGGGATGTACGGTGATCCATGGTGCTATCCCGGATCGACTGGAAGACGGTGCGATTTATCCGGGGGTCCGGGTAGAAGTCTTGAACGTCCTGGGCGCGGGTGACGCGTTCATGTCGGGCTTTCTCGCCGGTTGGCTGGAGGACGCTGACGATGCGCGCTGCTGCCAACTGGCCAACGCCTGCGGGGGCCTGGTGGTGTCGCGCCATGCCTGTGCCCCGGCAATGCCGACCCGGGCCGAGCTCGATTACCTGTTCAACAGTCCGGTGCCGATCACGCGGCCGGACCAGGACGTTGCGTTGCAGCGCTTGCATCAGGTCAGCGTGCCTCGCAAAACCTGGAAGCAGCTGTTCATCTTCGCCTTCGACCATCGCGGTCAACTGGTGGAGCTGGCTCAAAAGGGTGATCGGGACCTGAGCAGCATCGGCGAACTCAAGCAACTGTTCATCCAGGCGGTGGAGCGGGTCGAAGCCGATCTGCGACATCAGGGCATCGAGGCCGATGTCGGATTGTTGGCCGACCAGCGTTTCGGCCAGGACTCGCTCAATGCCGCCACCGGCCGTGGCTGGTGGGTGGCGCGACCGGTGGAGATGCAGGGGTCGCGACCGTTGGCGTTCGAGCATGGGCGTTCCATTGGCAGCAACCTGATCGCCTGGCCTGTCGAGCAGATCATCAAGTGCCTGGTGCAGTACCACCCCGACGACGAACCGCTGCTGCGCCTGGAGCAGGAGGCCCAGTTGATGGGGCTGTACAAGGCATCTCAGGTCAGCGGCCATGAATTGCTGCTGGAGGTCATTCCACCCAAGGATCATCCATCACCGCACCCGGATGTGCTGTATCGGGCCATCAAGCGCCTCTATAACCTGGGTATCTTCCCGGCCTGGTGGAAAATCGAAGCCCAGACCGCGCAGGAGTGGAAGCAGCTCGATGAGTTGATCCAGCAACGTGACCCGTACTGCCGAGGCGTGGTCTTGCTGGGCCTCAATGCCCCGGCGGCGGCACTGGCAGAAGGTTTTCGCCAGGCCAGCCAGAGCACGACGTGCCGGGGTTTTGCGGTCGGACGCACGATTTTCCAGGAACCGAGCCGGGCTTGGCTCGCCGGGGAAATCGATGACGAAACGCTGATCGGGCAGGTGCAGGGCACTTTTGTGGAGTTGATCGATGCGTGGCGTGCGGCCCGGGCGTGACAGCCTATGACATTCAGATGTGGGAGCGGGCTTGCTCGCGAAGACGGCGGTACCAGTCAACTTCGATACCGCCTGACACACCGCTTTCGCGAGCAAGCCCTCTCCCACAAGGACTCAGCGTCGTTTTACTGATCTGTAAAAACAATAAAAGGTGCAGCCATGCCCGCTATTCGAATTGGCATCAACCCGATTTCCTGGAGCAATGACGACTTGCCATCGTTGGGTGGCGAGACGCCCCTGAGCACGGCGCTGAGCGAAGGCAAGGCCATCGGCTATGAAGGTTTCGAACTCAACGGCAAGTTTCCCAAGGACGCCAAGGGTGTCGGCGATGTGCTGCGGCCCTACGACCTTGCCCTCGTTTCCGGCTGGTATTCCAGTCGTCTGGCCCGGCGTTCGGCGGCTGAGGAAATCGATGCCATCGCCAGCCATGTCGAGTTGCTGGCGCAGAACGGGGCGACCGTGCTGGTGTACGGCGAGGTCGCCGATTCCATTCAGGGCCAGCGGATTGCTCTGGTCGAGCGGCCGCGTTTTCACACCGACGAAGCCTGGCAGACCTACGCCGACAAATTGACCGAACTGGCCCGCTTCACGTTGTCCCGAGGCGTGCGCCTGGCGTATCACCACCACATGGGGGCCTATGTGGAATCGCCCTCGGACATTGACAAACTCATGGCCCTGACCGGTAGCGAAGTCGGCCTGCTGTTCGATTCGGGCCACTGCTACATGGGGGGCGGCGAGCCCTTGCAGGTGTTGCGCAAGCACATCGAGCGAGTCTGCCATGTGCACTTCAAGGACGTGCGCAAACCGGTGGTGCAACTGGCGCGCAACAATCTCTGGAGTTTCCCGGACTGCATCATCAACGGCACCTTCACCGTGCCGGGGGATGGCGATATCGACTTCGCCGCGTTGCTGGACGTCCTGCTGGCCGCTGATTATCAGGGCTGGCTGGTGGTGGAGGCCGAACAGGATCCCGCCGTCGCACCGAGCTATGTCTACGCCAAGAAAGGCTACGACACCCTGCGTGCCTTGCTGCAAGAGAGGGCGATGGCATGAGCCTGTTGATCAAGAGCCAATCCGGCGGTCGGACCCTGGTCGAACTGCCCCGTGGAGAGCTGGAATACGTCGGATTTTGCGCCTACCGCCTGAGTCTCGGTGAAAACCTGTCGGTGGCGGCCGGTGACAAGGAGCTGTGTCTGGTGCTGCTCAGCGGTCGCATCCGCCTCAAGGGGGAGGCGCCGGGGCAGGGGGCTTTCGATTGGGACAACCTTGGTGATCGCCAGTCGGTGTTCGAGGACAAATCGCCGTACGCCGCTTACCTTCCGCCCGGCAGCCAGGCCCAGGTAACCGCCTTGAGCGACGTGCAACTGGCGGTGTGCGCGGCGCCGGGCTCCAGTGAAAACGAATACGGCCCGCGGCTGATCCGCCCGGACAGCATGAAGCGCAGCGTGCGGGGCAAGGGCGCCAACACCCGATACATCTGCGATATTTTGCCGGACAGCGAGCCCGCCCATTCGCTGCTGGTCGTGGAGGTGCGCACCCCGTCGGGCCATTCCTCAAGCTATCCGCCCCACAAGCACGACACCGACGACCTGCCGCACCAGAGCTTCCTGGAAGAAACCTATTATCACCAGGTCAACCCGTCCCAGGGTTTCGTGTTCCAGCGGGTCTACACCGACGATCGCAGCATCGACCAGGCCATGGCCGTGGAGAACAACGATCTGGTAGTGGTTCCCAAGGGCTATCACCCGGTCAGCGTGCCCTATGGGTACGAGTCCTATTACCTGAACGTCATGGCCGGACCGAAGCGCGTCTGGCAGTTCCATAACGACCCGCAGCACAGTTGGCTGCTGGACCTCTGATGCTCCATAGCCTGTTGCAACAATGCCGGAGGAATAACAATGAACAAGCCCCTGCGTTTTGCCCTGAACCGAATGGTTGCCCCACGCTTGCCACTGCCCGATTTCATCGACCTGGCCCTGGCCTTGAAAACCGATGCCATCGAAATCCGCAACGACCTCAAAGGCGTGGAAATCGAGAACGGCATGCCGCCCGCTCGCGTGCGCGAATTGTGCGGGGCCCGGGGCATCAAGGTGTTGTCGATCAACGCCCTGTACCCCTTCGATGTGTGGAACGAAGACCGCAGGGCCCAGGCCGTGAGGCTGGCCGACTACGCCCGCGAATGCGGTGCCGAGGCCGTGGTGATGTGTCCGCTCAACGATCGTGCCGATCCCCGCAGCGAGGCCGAGCGCGCGGCGGGGCTGCGTACGGCGCTCAGTGAACTGGCGCCTGTTCTGCGGGCCTTTGGTGTCTATGGTTTCATCGAGCCCCTGGGTTTCGAGGAGTGCTCGCTACGGCTCAAGCGCACAGCGGTGGACACCATCGAGGCCATCGGTGGGCTGGATGTGTTCCGCCTGGTGCATGACACCTTTCACCATCACTTGGCGGGCGAGCGGCAGCTCTTTCCCGAACTGACCGGGCTGGTGCACATCTCCGGCGTCGAAGATGCCCAGGCGCCCCTGGCAACGATTCGCGACGGCCATCGGGTGCTGGTGGGCGAGGGCGACATCCTGGGTAATGCCCAGCAGATCGAGGCGTTGCGGGCCGGTGGGTATGAAGGCTACTTGTCCTTCGAACCGTTCGCCGAGAGCGTTCATGAACTGGCCGATATTCGCCAGGCGCTGGGGGCGAGTATGAGTCACCTGCAGAACCTGCAGGCATGACATCACTATCAAGATGAGGGAACGGCTCTGTGGGATTCAGCCAGCAGCCAGATTTGCATTCCAGACAAGGTGCACGCATGTCCACAACACGACTGACCATGGCCCAGGCCCTGGTGAAATTCCTCGATAACCAGTACGTCGAGGTCGATGGGGTCCAGAGCAAGTTTATCGCTGGGGTCTTCACCATTTTCGGCCACGGCAATGTGCTGGGCCTGGGACAGGCGCTGGAGCAGGACAGCGGCGACCTGTTGGTGCATCAGGGCCGCAACGAGCAGGGCATGGCCCACGCGGCCATCGGTTTCGCCAAGCAGCACCTGCGCCGCAAGATTTACGCCTGTACTTCATCGGTCGGCCCTGGCGCGGCGAACATGCTGACTGCCGCGGCCACCGCGACGGCCAATCGCATCCCCTTGCTGCTGTTGCCCGGCGATGTCTACGCCAGCCGCCAGCCGGACCCGGTGCTGCAACAGATCGAGCAATTCCATGACCTGAGCATCAGCACCAACGACGCATTCAAGGCGGTGAGCAAATACTGGGACCGCATCAACCGTCCCGAGCAACTGATGACCGCCGCGATCCATGCCATGCGCGTGCTCACCGATCCGGCCGAAACCGGCGCGGTGACCCTGGCGCTGCCCCAGGATGTGCAAGCCGAAGCCTACGATTACCCGGATTACTTCCTGCAAAAACGCGTGCATCGCATCGACCGACGTCCGACCACCGACGCGATGCTCGGTGATGCCCTGGCGTTGCTCAAGGGCAAGCGTCGGCCCTTGATCATCTGTGGTGGCGGCGTGCGTTACTCCGGTGCCAATGCTGCGCTGCAAGCCTTTGCCGAGCGCTTTGACATTCCGTTCGCCGAAACCCAGGCCGGCAAGAGCGCGGTGGTGTCCAGCCATCCGCTTAACGTGGGCGGCGTCGGCGAAACCGGTTGCCTGGCGGCGAACCGGTTGGCCAAGGAAGCGGACCTGATCATCGGTATCGGCACCCGTTACAGCGATTTCACCACCGGTTCCAAGTGGCTGTTCCAGCATCCGGATGTGCAGTTTCTCAATCTGAATATCAGCCCGTGCGATGCTTTGAAACTGGACGGCGTGCAACTGCTGGCCGACGCCCGAGCGGGCCTGGAGGCGCTGTCCGCCGCGCTGGGCGACTACCGTGCCGAATGGGGCGGGGGGATCGCCGATGCCAAGGCGCAATTGGATGCCGAGGTGGATCGGGTCTTCCAGGCGGATTATCAAATCCAGGATTTCATTCCGGAAATCAACGACGGCATGGACCCGGCGGTGTTCCGTGAGTACATCGAGCTCACCGGCTCATGCCTGACCCAGAGCCGCGTGCTGGGTACCCTCAATGAAGTCCTGGCCGATGATGCGATCATCGTTGCCGCCGCCGGTAGCTTGCCCGGCGACTTGCAACGCAGCTGGCGCAGCAAGGGCGTGAACACCTATCACTTGGAGTACGGTTATTCGTGCATGGGCTATGAGGTGAACGCAGCGTTGGGCGTGAAGCTCGCCGAGCCCGACAAAGAGGTCTATGCGTTAGTGGGCGATGGCTCCTACATGATGTTGCACTCGGAGCTGGCGACCTCGATCCAGGAGCGACGCAAGATCAATGTGGTGCTGCTGGATAACATGGCATTCGGCTGCATCAACAACCTGCAGATGGGCAACGGCATGGACAGCTTCGGCACTGAGTTCCGCTTCCGCAACCCGGACAGCGGCAAGCTGGATGGCGCTTTCGTACCGGTGGATTTCGCCATGAGCGCGGCGGCCTACGGTTGCAAGACCTACAAGGTGAAAAATCTGGAAGAACTGTACGCAGCCCTGGCCGATGCGCGGCTGCAAACGGTCTCGACCCTGATCGACATCAAGGTGCTGCCCAAAACCATGATCCACGGCTATCTGTCGTGGTGGCGGGTCGGCGTGGCACAAGTCTCCACCAGCGCTCGCACCGATGCCGCCGCTAAAACCCTGAACGAAAGACTGGCACAGGCCCGTCAGTATTGATTGCCCCCACCGAACAACACGAACAAGGAGTTGCACATGTCTTTGAAGCTGGGCGTCATTGGCACCGGGGCCATTGGCCAGGACCATATCCGTCGTTGCAGCCAGGCGTTGCTCCACAGCCAGGTGGTAGCAGTGACCGATATCAACCTCGCTCAGGCGGCGAAGGTGGTGGCCGATCTGAACCTGACGGCCGAGGTGTATCCCGACGGCCACGCCTTGATCAAGGCGCCAGAGGTGGAGGCGATTCTGGTTACGTCCTGGGGGCCGAGCCACGAGGCGTTCGTGCTGGCGGCGATCGCCGCCGGCAAACCGGTGTTCTGTGAAAAACCCCTGGCGGTCACGGCCGAAGGCTGCCGTCGGATCGTCGAGGCTGAGGAGGCTCACGGCAAGCGGCTGGTGCAGGTCGGCTTCATGCGCCCGTACGATGAAGGCTACCGGGCGCTCAAATCAGTGATCGACAGCGGCCAGATCGGCGAACCGTTGATGCTGCATTGTGCCCACCGTAACCCCCGCGTGGGGGAAAACTACAAGACCGACATGGCGATCACCGACACCTTGATCCATGAACTGGACGTGTTGCGTTGGCTGCTGGCCGATGACTACGTGTCGGTACAAGTGGTGTTCCCGCGCAAGAGCAGCAAGGCCCTGACTCATCTGCGGGACCCGCAGATCGTCTTGCTGGAAACCACCAGGGGCACGCGCATCGACGTCGAGGTGTTCGTCAACTGCCAGTACGGCTATGACATCCAATGCGAAGTGGTGGGGGAAACCGGCATCGCCAAGCTGCCGGAGCCTCCCCAGGTCCAACTGCGCAGCGGTGCCAAGCTGTCCAACGCCATCCTGATGGACTGGAAGGATCGGTTCATCGCTGCCTATGACGTCGAGTTGCAGGCCTTCATCGACGGCGTGCGCGCCGGTCAGGTAGGCGGCCCGTCGGCCTGGGATGGCTTTGCCGCGGCGGTGGCGGCCGATGCCTGCATCGAAGCACAGCAGAGCGGGCAAATAGTCAGGATCGAGCTGCCTGAACGCCCGCGGTTCTACGACTAGCCCACAGGGGGTGTGTTCATTCAGTGAGTCATAAGGAGCTTGCATGCGAATCGGACTAGTGGGCTACGGCAAGGGCGGGCGGTTTTTTCATGCGCCGCTGATCAGCAGTTTGCCGGGGACGACGTTCGTGGGCGTGGTGACCCGGTCCGTCGAGCGGCGCCGGCAATTGGCGGCGGAGCATCCGGGCGCAAAGGCGTTTGACACACTGGAACAATTGGTGGCGGCCGGCGTCGATGCGGTGGTGGTGTCCACCCCATTGGACGGGCGCCCGGCTGTGGTGATGGAGGCCATCGAACGTGGCGTCGCGGTGGTCAGCGACAAGCCGTTCGCCGCCGATGCCCTGCAAGCCCAAGCCCTCGTCGTGGCAGCCGAGCGGAACAAGGTTCCGTTGAGTGTGTACCAGAATCGCCGCTGGGACTCGGACTTCCTGACCGTGCGCAAGCTCCTGGATTCCGGGGTGTTGGGGCAGATCAGTCGATTCGAGTCCAGTGTCGAGCGCTATTCGCCCGCGTCGGTCGGTAAGGGCAGCGGTGGCGGATTCCTTCGCGATCTGGGTAGCCATTTGGTGGACCAGGCGCTGCAACTGTTCGGACCGGTGGTGCGGGTTTACGGCGAGCTGGAGTACCGTGAACCCGGCCAGGTGTTTGACAACGGCTTCTTCATGTCATTGGTCCACGTCAGCGGTGTGGTGTCCCACTTGAGCGGCAGCTGCGTGCAGAACGCACCGCGCCCGCGATTTCGGGTCAGCGGCAGCGAGGGCTGCTATACCGTCGAAGGTCTCGACGGGCAGGAGGCCCAGGCGTTGGCCGGGTTGAGCCCGGCGACGGAAGGTGAACGCTGGGGCGCTGAGGAACATCGGCGTTGGGGCTGGTTCGAACATGGCACCGAGCGTGAGCGAGTGGCGTCGGAGCGGGGTTGCTGGATCGAGTTCTACCGTCGCCTGCAAACCGCATTGCAGGGTGCCGGCCCGCTGCCAGTCGAGGCTCGTGATGCTTTGGCGACCACCCGAATCCTCGACGCCGCCCGACAGAGCGCCGAACAGGGCCAGGTGGTGGTGTTGTCCGCACCGGTCGGTCATGGAATGAAAAACGAATAAAATTCTAAAACAAGTTGATATGGAAAAAATTTTCCAATAGAGTCATTTCCAGGTTACCGACATCCTTTTCCTTCCCGTACCAGCTTGCATCCACGGTAAGGAATTAAACAAAAACAAGAAACACTGCAGGTACCGTCGATGAAAACCTTCAGCCGTTTTACCTTTCAGTTGTTCCGCCTGTCCGCGATCCTTCCTCTGTTCGAGTCCCTGTGCATCCAGCGCAAGGGCGCCGTGGTGTGTTGCATGCCCGGCGCGCCCATCGTGTGCTTGCCCCGTTCCTGAACCGCCACGCCTTATCCATAAAAACCAACAAGAATGTGGAGAAAGACCGTTCATGAAGACCAAGACCCGTATCGCCTCGCTGGCCCTGTCGTTGATGCTTGCCAGCGGCGCAGCCCTGGCGGACCTCAAGATCGGCGTCAGCATGTCCCAGTTCGATGACACCTGGCTGACCTACCTGCGCGAATCCATGGACAAGAAGGCCAAATCCATGCCGGAGGGTGTCACGCTGCAATTCGAGGACGCCCGCAGCGACGTGGTCAAGCAACTGAGTCAGGTGGAAAGCTTCGTCAGCCAGAAGGTCGACGCCATCATCGTCAACCCAGTGGACACCGCCGCCACTGCACGCATAACCAAGGCTGCCGTGGCCGCCGGTATTCCGCTGGTCTACGTCAACCGCCGGCCAGATGACCTGAAACTGCCCGCAGGCGTGGTGACCGTTGCCTCCGATGACCTGGAAGCCGGCCGGATGCAGATGCAATACCTGGCCGACAAGATGGGCGGCAAGGGCGATATCGTGATTCTGCTGGGCGACCTGGCTAATAACTCCACCACCAACCGCACCAAGGGCGTCAAGGAGGTGCTGGCCAAGTACCCCGACATCAAGATCGAGCAGGAGCAGACCGGCACCTGGTTGCGGGATAAGGGCATGACCCTGGTCAACGACTGGCTGACCCAGGGACGTGAGTTCCAGGCTGTGGTCGCTAATAACGATGAGATGGCGATTGGTGCGGCCATGGCCCTCAAACAGGCGGGCACCCAGAAGGGCAGCGTGTTGATCGCTGGTGTTGACGGCACACCGGACGGCCTGAATGCGATCAAGAAGGGCGACATGACCGTCTCGGTGTTTCAGGATGCCAAGGGCCAGGCCGATGGCTCGATCGATACAGCGGTGAAAATGGTCAAGAAGCAGCCGGTGGAGCCGGCCGTATGGGTGCCGTATCGCCTGATCACGCCGGAGAATGTCGACCAGTTCAAGTAACGTCCACGAGCCCAGGCCCAATCACAATAATCAGCAGGCAAGGTCGCCACGCCGATCTTGCCGAGGGAGTACCTGATCATGTTCGCCTCAGCGACTGCTTCGAGCGCCCCGGCACCGATAGCCCGACCGGACGCATCACCCGACGAGCCGTACCTGTTGGAAGTTGTGAATGTCAGCAAAGGCTTTCCCGGCGTGGTGGCCCTGTCCGACGTGCAATTGCGGGTGCGTCCCGGCTCCGTGCTGGCCTTGATGGGGGAAAACGGCGCGGGCAAATCCACCCTGATGAAGATCATCGCCGGTATTTACCAGCCGGATGCCGGCGAGTTGCGCCTGCGGGGTAAGCCGGTGTCGTTCGACACGCCCCTGGCCGCGTTGCAGGCCGGCATCGCGATGATCCACCAGGAACTGAATCTCATGCCCCACATGAGCATCGCCGAGAACATCTGGATCGGTCGCGAGCAGCTCAATGGCCTGCATATGATCGATCACAGGGAAATGCATCGCTGCACTGCCAGGCTGCTGGAGCGCCTGCGCATCAACCTCGACCCCGAGGAACAGGTGGGCAACCTGAGCATTGCCGAGCGGCAGATGGTGGAAATTGCCAAGGCCGTGTCCTACGACTCCGACATTCTGATCATGGACGAACCGACCTCAGCCATCACCGAAACGGAAGTCGCCCATTTGTTCTCGATCATTGCCGACCTCAAGGCCCAGGGTAAGGGCATCATCTACATCACCCACAAGATGAACGAAGTGTTCGCCATCGCCGATGAAGTGGCGGTGTTCCGCGATGGCGCCTACATCGGTCTGCAACGGGCCGACAGCATGGACGGCGACAGCCTGATCTCGATGATGGTCGGGCGTGAACTGAGCCAACTGTTTCCGGAGCGGGAAAAACCCATCGGCGAGCGCTTGTTGTCGGTGCGCGACCTGAGCCTGGAAGGTGTTTTCAAGGACGTGTCCTTCGATTTGCACGCCGGGGAAATCCTGGGGATCGCCGGGTTGATGGGGTCGGGTCGGACCAACGTGGCCGAGGCGATCTTCGGTGTGACGCCCGCTACCGGTGGTGAAATCCTGCTCGACGGCCAACCGGTGCGCATTACCGACCCGCACATGGCTATCGAGAAAGGGTTCGCGCTGTTGACCGAGGACCGCAAGCTCAGCGGCCTGTTCCCGTGCCTGTCGGTGCTGGAAAACATGGAAATGGCGGTGTTGCCTCATTACGTCGGCAACGGCTTCATCCAACAGAAAGCCTTGCGCGCCCTGTGCGAGGACATGTGCAAAAAATTGAGGGTCAAGACGCCCTCGCTGGAGCAATGCATCGATACCCTCTCCGGCGGCAACCAGCAGAAGGCGCTGCTGGCCCGCTGGCTGATGACCAACCCACGCATTCTGATCCTCGATGAGCCGACCCGCGGCATCGATGTCGGCGCCAAGGCCGAGATCTATCGGCTCATTGCCTACCTCGCCAGCGAGGGCATGGCGGTCATCATGATTTCTTCGGAGTTGCCCGAGGTGCTGGGCATGAGCGATCGGGTGCTGGTCATGCACGAAGGCGATCAGATGGGCATCCTCGACCGTGACGAAGCGACCCAGGAGCGGGTCATGCAACTGGCCTCGGGTTTGTCCGTGGTCCATTAGGCTTTGTACAAAAAGTGCCTGAGCAACGGTCATGCTGCGTTGAAAACAGCTCGCCTTGCCTGATCGCCGCTCGGCGACTTTTCGTACAAACCCTCGCGATCAAACGAATCGACAGCGATCCCCGCGCCGTCGACACGCAATAAAAAGGTGAGTGGCTATGAACGCGATACTGGAGAACAAACCTGCGGCGGCGCCGGCCAGGACGCGCCGGCGGTTGCCGACGGAGCTGAGTATCTTCCTGGTGCTGATCGGCATCGGCCTGGTGTTCGAACTGTTTGGCTGGATCATGCGCGACCAGAGCTTCCTGATGAATTCCCAGCGCCTGGTATTGATGATCCTGCAAGTGTCGATCATCGGTCTGCTGGCCATCGGCGTGACCCAGGTCATTATCACCACGGGTATCGACCTGTCGTCCGGCTCGGTGCTGGCGCTGTCGGCGATGATCGCCGCCAGCCTTGCCCAGACGTCGGACTTCGCCCGGGCGGTGTTTCCTTCCCTGACCGATCTGCCGGCCTGGATTCCGGTGGTGGCGGGGTTGGGCGTCGGGTTGTTGGCTGGCGCAATCAACGGCAGCATCATCGCGATCACCGGCATTCCACCTTTTATCGCCACCCTTGGCATGATGGTCTCGGCCCGCGGGCTGGCGCGTTATTACACCGAAGGCCAACCGGTGAGCATGCTGTCGGATTCCTACACTGCCATCGGCCATGGCGCCATGCCGGTGATCATCTTTCTGGTGGTGGCGGTGATCTTTCACATTGCCCTGCGCTACACCAAGTACGGTAAATACACCTACGCCATCGGCGGCAACATGCAGGCGGCGCGGACTTCGGGGATCAACGTCAAGCGTCACCTGGTAATCGTCTACAGCATTGCCGGGCTGCTGGCGGGGTTGGCCGGTGTGGTCGCCTCGGCTCGGGCCGCCACAGGACAGGCTGGCATGGGCATGTCCTATGAGCTGGATGCGATTGCCGCGGCGGTTATCGGCGGCACCAGTCTGGCGGGTGGGGTGGGGCGTATCACCGGTACGGTGATCGGGGCGCTGATCCTGGGCGTCATGGCCAGCGGCTTCACTTTCGTCGGTGTCGATGCCTACATCCAGGACATCATCAAGGGTCTGATCATTGTCGTGGCGGTGGTGATCGACCAGTACCGCAACAAACGCAAACTCAAGCGCTGATCCTCGAAGGGTTGCGACAAAGCGCCACGCCTGACCCGCGTGGCGTTGCCATTTGTCTTCTTAATACAGCCACGGCACCGAATTTCTTGTTATAAACGCACTCCGATGATCGCCAGACGTCTGTCAGACGGTTTTTAAAGGGGTTGTCGGACATTTTCCCTATGTTTTCAGTTGCTGAGGCCTCCACTCGGCCTTAGACTGCCGCCCCTCGTAAATTGAGTGCCGGGTGGCGCTGCAATAAACGGCGCCTTTCCCGATGAGCGTGGCAGCTTGGGCTTTGCATGAAAAGTCGCGGGACGCTCCATAATTCGCCTTAATGCACGTTTTTTATAGAGAAATCAATGACAAAGGAAAAGTTGCTGGCCATGCCGGCGGATGACTACATGAACGCCGAGCAGCTGGCTTTCTTCACCAAGCTGTTGCAGAACATGAAAGTCGAAACCCACGAGCGCATCGAACAGAACCGAATCGCCATTGAAAGCCTGGACTCCCCGGCCGACCCCGCGGACGCTGCATCCGTAGAAGAAGAGCGTACCTGGCTGGTCAACGCCATCGACCGTGACCAGCGCATGCTGCCCCAGTTGGAGCAGGCCCTGGATCGCATCAACGACGAAAGCTTCGGCTGGTGCGACGACAGCGGCGAGCCGATTGGTCTCAAGCGCCTGCTCATCAGCCCGACCACCAAGTACTGCATCGAAGCCCAGGAACGTCACGAGCAGATCGACAAGCACCAGCGTCAGGCCTGATTCTCCGGCAAAAAGATCGCAACCTGGGGCAACCGCTGCCCAAGATTGCGATCTTTTTGTGTTTTTCTCTCCCGGCTAACGTTGATCTACTGCAAAAAACACGACTAATGGACCATGGATAATGGCTCGGTAGTGGCGTTTAATGCAGGCATAACAACGAGAAGTGTGGGTGACGAACATGGCGACAGACGGATCTCTGGCGGGTGCGGTGCCTTCCTCGGTGCCTGAGACACAACGTACGGCGCGCTGGCTGACGCCGACCTTGCAAAGTCTGGCGTTGACCCTGCTGCTGTGCGGCATGGCGCTGGGCGGATGGTCGCTGTACCTGGCCCTGCCGCTGGTGATGCTGATCGTCTGGTTGCCGCGCCTGCGCTCGCGTCTGACCACCGCGCCTGAAACGGTGGCTGACGCCGATGCCCTGGCCGGGCTGACCCGTGACCTGTCCTATACCACCAGCCACAACGCCTTGTCGGCGGCCGGTGTCGCCTATTCGGTCAAGCAACTGGCCGGCAGGGTCCAGTCGCAGCTCGATGCCGCCGCCCAAATTGTCAGCAACGCCGAAGCGATGATCGCCACCGAGCAGGCCACCTCGCAACTCAGTCAGCAGGCCCTGGGCGCCGCCAGCGAGGCCCATCGCAGCAGCGTGGCGGGTCGTAGCGAGTTGGTGGAATCCATCAGCCGCATGCACCAGCTCAGCCAGCGCGCAAACGACAGCCGCGAGCTAATCGAGGCGTTGAGCGTGCGCAGCGATGAGATCCAGCGAGTTACCCTGGTGATCCAGTCCATCGCCAGCCAGACCAATCTGCTGGCGCTGAACGCCGCCATCGAGGCCGCACGGGCCGGCGAGCATGGCCGAGGATTCGCGGTGGTGGCCGATGAGGTGCGGGGCCTTGCCGGTCGTACAGCCGCGGCGACCGGGGAAGTCGGGGTCATGGTCGCGGATATCCAGCAACGCACCGCCCAGGTGGTCGAGCAGATCCGTCAATTGGCCGGTGATCTGGACAGTGGCGTCCAGCAGGTCGAGCACACCGGACAGCACCTGGAAAACATCGCCCGGCTCGCCGCCGGTGTCGAGAATCAGGTCGGCGCCATCGCCCAGGGCACCGACACCAATCGCGAACAACTCGACAGCCTGTTCCATGCCATCGAGCAGATGCGCAGCGACCTTTGCGTCAGCGACCAGCAAACCCTCCGCCTGGCCGAGGCGGCGGTGCAGATGGAAGGCCAGGCCGAAACCATCAGCGAACGCCTGGCCGAAGTGGGGCTCGATGATTATCACCAGCGGGTCTACGATCTGGCAAAGGAAGGAGCCGGCCAGATCGCCGCACAATTCGAGGAGGACATCGACCAGGGCCGCATCAGCCTGGACGACCTGTTCGATCGTAATTACCAGCCCATCCCCAACACCCAGCCGGCCAAATACCAGACCCGTTTCGACCGTTACACCGATCAGGTCCTGCCGGCCATCCAGGAGCCGCTGCTCGCACGGCACGAGGGCCTGGTGTTTGCCATCGCCTGCACCCAACAGGGCTACGTGCCGACGCACAACAAGGTTTTCAGCCAGCCGCTGACCGGCGATCCCCAGGTGGATACGCTGAACAACCGCACCAAGCGCAAGTTTTCCGACCGCACCGGCATACGGTGTGGCAGCCACCAACAGCCCGTCTTATTGCAGACCTACACCCGTGACACCGGCGAGCTGATGCACGATTTGTCCGTACCGATCATGATCAAGGGACGCCATTGGGGCGGGCTGCGACTGGGTTACAAACCCGAGAAACCACGATAACGCACCGAACACTGGAAAACGCAGAACCCTGTGGCGAGGGAGCAATCTCCCTGCCACACAGGCCGGTTTTACGTTCAACGGATGCCCCTGGACACTATTTACCGTCGTGCAATCGCACATTCAACTGATCCACCAGCACGGCCTCCTCACCATCGGCGAGCAGCCATTCCCGAAGCAGGTCTTTCTGCTGATCCGACCAGAAGTCGGCCTCCACCAGTTTGGTTTCCGGCGCCAGTGGATGCGCCATGATGAAGTCGTCGATGGCTTTGCCGTCCGAGGGCAGGCCCAATTGGTCGAACAGGGTCTTGAGTTCGTGGGAAGGCTGTTCCATGGGATTCTCCTTGGGGCATGCGCCGTCATGGCGCTTCGGTTGCGTTCCTTTATCTGAGGCAAGCGGACGCCAAGAGTTCTATTGTTTGCACGCCGATGTTCAAGCGCTGTGCTCCAGGTGCCTGGCGAGGTAACAGGCTTCGTTATGATCCGCGCGGAAACCCCTTACACGGCCAGTCGACGTTTCTTCAATATGGAAAAAACACTTGCCGGCCAGGACGACCCGATAACGCGGTTGGAACAGGGCAACCTTGAGGCATTCGACCCTGCCAGGGGGTTCGTGGGTATCGACGATGCAAGGCGTGGCGGGTTGGATCAAGGGTGTGAAGGTGTCCATGTGAATTCCTTTTCTATGGCTTACCGACGAATTGCCGGGGGTTTTGAGTAGTCTCCGTGCGTACGGGTGCTCTAGAATCGACGGCACCGTATGGACGGTTGTGCCTATCTAAAGCAATTTTTTTCAGGCTCGATGTCAGAAAAATGCTTTTTTAAGTGTGAAATTTCCCTAAAGTTAGTAGTCCGACATTTTCCGGCGTTCAGAGTGGCGATTTCCTTCAGCCCCTGACGACCCCCGGGAAAGACGGCGAGAGCGACAATCCTTTAGTCTTCTCTCGCCCGGGACAGGGTACGCCGTTCACTTCGAATTTCAGTTTCAGGTTCATTGCGACGATACAGTCGGCACGGATTCTCGTTGTCCGTCCATCGCGCAGAGCGGACCTTATTTCAAAAGATGGGGATGTTTCCTTGGCAGTAAGTAATCTCGACATGCATGCGTTATTTGTACTGGGTGACCTTCGGGCAAAGCTGGTCAAGCTCTTTCAGTCACGTTTCGTCTACATCACCGAGCAGACCGCCGAAGGTATTTATGTTGCTGAAATCGATACCGAGTCGGCGCTGGTGGTGGATGACAAGCCCAGACTCGAGCTCAAGGTCGGTGATCATTTTCGTGCGGCGGTATTGCCAAGTCGCGAGGGTGGCAAGTTCGAAATCAGGTTTCGCGACATCAAGCTGACGGCCTATGGCCTTGGGGATTACGCGTTTGTAACGACGTCGGGCGGCGAGGCGATCCTTTTCAAGGAAGGCCATAGCGTGGTCACCGTGTTCGCGGCGAACGAACAACTTCAGGAAGGCATCACCAAAACCCTGAAGGCCGTTACCGCTAAAGCCGCGAAGTGGCGCAAGGGCGAACTCGTGACGTTCAAGGCCAGCGAATGATCGATGCAAGCTCCGTGAAAAAATGTAGGAAGTAGGCCGCGCACGTTCCGAATCCCCAAACCCGGCAACAGTTTTCACCAGAACTCGCTGGAACCTCGGCTACAGTCAGTTGACTGAATTATTCGTAGGCTCGCGTTCAATTACGCAGGGCCATTCAGCTATGGCTGTGTCTGGCACGAGGTACAACAGATGAAACGAGTTCGACAGTGGCTGGCTGCCTGGGCCGCCTTCGCGGTGTTGGTTTCGCCACTTCCGGCAGCGGCCGCTTCGGCGCCGATCCACTTTGCCGATCTGAACTGGGAAAGCGGCAGCCTGATTACCGAGATCCTGCGGGTCGTCGTCGAAAAGGGTTATGGCCTGAAAACCGATACATTGCCAGGCACCACCATTACCCTGGAAACCGCTCTGGCCAATAACGATATCCAGGTCATCGGCGAAGAGTGGGCCGGACGCAGTCCTGTATGGGTCAAGGCCGAAGCCGAGGGCAAGGTGATTGCCTTGGGTGACACGGTCAAGGGCGCCACCGAAGGCTGGTGGGTGCCGGAGTACGTGATCAAGGGCGACCCGGCCAAGGGAATCAAGCCCCTGGCGCCGGACCTGCGCAGCGTAAGCGACCTGGCGCGTTATAAGCACGTGTTCAAGGATCCGGAGAGTCCCGACAAGGGGCGTTTCCTCAACAGCCCCATTGGCTGGACGTCCGAGGTGGTCAACAAGCAGAAACTCAAGGCGTATGGCCTGACGGACAGCTACGTGAACTTCCGCAGCGGCTCGGGGGCCGCGCTGGATGCGGAAATCACCTCGTCGATCCGCCGGGGCAAACCGATCCTGTTCTATTACTGGTCGCCCACGCCGTTGCTAGGGCGCTTTAAGCTGGTGCAACTGGAGGAACCGCCATTCGATGCCCAAGCGTGGAAAACCCTGACCGATGCCGACAACTCCAATCCGAAGCCGACCCGGTCACTGGCCTCGAAACTGTCCATCGGCGTATCGGCGCCGTTCCAGAAGCAGTACCCGCACATCGCCGAGTTCTTCAGCAAGGTCGACTTGCCCATCGATCCGTTGAACAAGGCCCTGGCCGACATGAGCGAAAAGCGTACGCCGCCGCGCGAAGCCGCCGAGGCCTTTCTCAAAGCCCATCCTCAAGTCTGGCAGGCGTGGCTGCCCAAGGACGTGGCGGACAAAGTGTCTGCGCAGCTGTAGGCGTTCGTCCGCCGGTCGGTTGAACTCTTGATCCTGGGCAATGAGTGTTTTGCTGGAAGCTGGCAATCTGCGCCGGTCCAGCGAAATATCAAATTCGAGCTAGGATGAATGTTCAACCTTTTCCAGGAGGCTGGCGAATGACGCTGTTATTGGCTCGGTCGCTGGTCGCGATGTTCGCGGCCATCAGCTTGATTCATCTGTATTGGGCCTTGGGCGGACGATGGGCCGTCCTGGCAGTGGTACCCCAGGTTCCGGTGCGACAGGGCGACACGTTGCGTCCGGCGTTCGATCCGTCGGGCTGGTTGACCTTGCTGGTGGCCCTGGCGCTGCTGTTGATTGCCGTTCTGGTATGCCTGCGGGTCGGCCTGCTGGCACCGCCGGTCACCCATCGGGCCTTGCAATGGGTGATCAGTGCGATTGCCTTGCTGATGTTCGCCCGGGCCATCGGCGAATCGGAGCTGGTGGGATTCTTCAAGGAGTTCAAGGACTCGACGTTTGCCAAGCTCGACACCTGGGTTTATTCGCCGTTGTGTGTCGTGCTCGGGGCGGGGTTGCTGGCGGTCGCCTGGGCCTGAAGATACCTCATTCGCTCCTGCGACTACTGACCTCCGCTGGCACATCATCCCCTGCCATGCGCTTGCGAAACAACGCCGCCCGGGCCAGCAGCAGGGTGGTCACCGGTACGGTGATCGACAGCAGGATCGGGATCAGCCAGGCGTGCAGTACCGGCCCGGACTTGAGCGCCGAAAAATAGACGATCGAGGCCAGCGCCACGCACCAGGCGCCCAGTGTCGAGGCCAGGGCCGGCGGGTGCATCCGCTGGAAGTAGTCTTTCAACCGTACCAGACCGATTGCCCCGAGCAGGGCGAGCAGGCTGCCGAGCACCAGCAGGATTGCCACTGCGCCTTCGATCCACATCGACAATTGCCCATTCATTCGATCACCTCGCCACGCAGCAGGAACTTGGCCAGGGCGAACGAGCCGACAAAGCCAAACAGGGCGATCAGCAACGCCGCCTCGAAATAGGTGTCGCTGGCATAACGAATACCCAGCACCAGCATCATCAGCATCGCCACGATGTACAGATAGTCCAGGGCCAATACCCGATCCTGTGCCGAGGGGCCCTTGAACAGCCGCAACAAGGTCAGTACCAGCGCCAGGGAGAACAGGAACAGACTCAACAGGATCGCGTTGGACAGCAGCGGGCTCATTGGAAGATCTCCATCAAGGGGCGCTCGTAGGTAGCCTTGAAGTGGGCGATGAACGAAGCTTCGTCGTCCAGATCGAACACATGCATCAAAAGGATGCTGCGATCCAGCGCCAGTTCCGACCACACGGTCCCGGGGATGACCGTAGTGATCATCGACAATGCCGCCAGGCCATTGGCGTCGTGCAGATCCAGCGGCACCTTGACGAAGCGCGAGCGAGGCGGGCGGCGTCCGGCGCTCACCACGCCCCAGGCCACGGCCAGGTTGGACACCAGCACGTCAAAGCCCACCCGCAGGAACAGCCGAAGCACCGTCCATGGGCGACGGATACGAATGGGGCGTGGTCGCAGCGGGCGCATCAGCAACGGTGCCAGAAAGCCCAGCGCCGCCCCCAGTAACACATGGCCTGCGCTGACGGACAGATTCAGGACCAGCCATAGCATCCAGAGCGCCAGGGACAGCCACGGTGCGGGGAACAGGCGCTTCATGGCTGCACCTCCTGTAACGCGGCGCGGGCATCGGGGCTTGGGATGGCGCCGGTGGCGAGCACCGACATCACGTAATGCTCAGGGTTGTTCAGGGCCTCGGCGGTCTCCTGGGTGTAGCGCAGCAGCGGCTCGGCCTTGAAGGTCAGCACGATACCCAGGCCCAGCAACACGATGATCGGCAGGCATTCGAACGATCGCAGCAAAGGCGATGGTCGCTCCTTGGGGGTCCAGAAGCGTTGAATGCCCAAGCGCGAGAATGCGATCAGCGAGGTCAGCCCGGAGAGGATCAGCAAGACCAGCAGGCCCCACGCCTGAGGGGAGACGGACTGTCCAGCGCTCTCGCCAAGCCCCAGGGGGTTGAGCAGTGCATTCAACAGGCCCAGCTTGCCGATGAAGCCGGAAAGGGGGGGCATACCGACAATCAGCAGCGAACAGGCAATGAAACTCAAGCCGAGAAAGGCCAGTGTCCAGGGGATGACCTGTCCGACCACGGCCTTCTGCTCATCATCGAGGTTGGTGCCCTTGGGCGGTTCCAGGGATTCCAGAGGGCGGGGCAGCGCATCGACATCGTCATCCAGTGGCAGTTCGTTGGCCGAGCGTGAACGTTCGATCAACTCCGCCAGCAGGAACAGCGCACACAGCGCCAGGGTTGAACTCACCAGGTAAAACAGCGCTGCGCCCACAAGATTTGGCTGGGCGAAGCCGATGGCCGACAACAGGATACCGGCGGATACCAGGATGCTCAGGCTTGCCATACGCTCCAGGCGCTGGGCCGCGAGGATGGCGATGGCGGCACAGACGATGGTCGCCATGCCGCCATAGATCAGCCAGTCTGCGCCGAAATACGCCGAAGCACCGGCCTGGCCGGAAAACAGCAGCGTCCACAGGCGCAGGATCGTGTAGACACCCACCTTGGTCATGATCGCGAACAAGGCCGCCACCGGCGCGCTGGCGGCGCTGTACGCCGGCACCAGCCAGAAGTTCAGCGGCCACATGCCGGCCTTGGCCAGGAACGCCACGGCGAGAATGGCCGCTCCGGCGTGCAGCAGGCCCCGGTCGGCTTCGGGGACGAGGGGCACTTTCAATGCCAGGTCGGCCATGTTCAGGGTGCCGGTAACCCCGTAGATCAGCGCCGCGCCGATCAGGAACAGCGACGAGGCCAGCAGGTTGATGGAAATGTAATGCAGCCCCGACGACACCCGTGCCCGGCCCGAGCCATGCAGCAGCAACCCGTAGGAAGCCGACAGCAGCACCTCGAAAAACACGAACAGGTTGAACAGGTCCGCCGTGAGGAAAGCACCGTAGAGACCCATCAGTTGGATCTGGAACAGCGCATGGAAGCTCGCCCCGGCGCTGTGCCAGCGGGCGGTGGCGAAGAGCAGGGCGCTGAAACCGATGATGCCGGTCAGTACCAGCATCAGGGCCGACAGGCGATCGACCACCAGCACGATGCCGAAAGGCGCCTGCCAGTTGCCCGGCAGGTACACGCCAATGGAGGCGGGCAAGGCCTGGTCCTGGGTCCAGCGCAGCAACAACACCGCGATACCCAGCCCCAGTAGCGTGGAGAACAGGTTGATCCGTGCTTTGAGCGTACGGTGCTTTTCGCCCAGCATCAGCATCAAGGCGGCGGTCAGCAGCGGCAGCAGGATGGGGGCGGCGATCAGGTGAGGCGTCAACATCATTCCTTGGGCTCCCGGCCGTCCACATGGTCGGTGCCGGTCAAGCCCCGGGAGGCCAGCAGCACCACCAGGAACAATGCGGTCATGGCGAAGCTGATCACAATGGCAGTCAGCACCAGGGCCTGGGGCAACGGGTCGGTGTAGTGCAGCAGATTCTGGGGCACGCCATCCTTGATGATCGGTTCCTTGCCGATGAACAGGCTGCCCATGCTGAAGATGAACAGGTTGACGCCGTAGGACAGCAGGCACAGGCCCATGACCACCTGGAAGGTCCGTGGCCGCAGCACCAGCCAGACACCGGAGGCGGCCAGGACACCGATTGCAATTGCGATGACTTCTTCCATCAGATGGCGGCTCCTGAGACGGGGGCTGTGGATTTGGCCTGCAGGCCCGGCTTGTGGGCCCGCACCGATTGGTGGGCCAGGGCGGTGAGGATCAGCAGGGTCGAGCCGACCACTACCGCATACACGCCGATGTCGAAGAACAGCGCACTGGCCACATGAATATCGCCCAGCAACGGCAACTCGAGGTGCCAGGTGTGGGTGGTCAGGAACGGATAACCCACGGCCATTGCGCCAAGACCGGTGACCGTGGCGAAGAGCAGCCCGGTGCCCATCCAGCGCAGGGGACGCAGGCTCATTTGCGCCTCGACCCACTGAGTGCCGGCGACCATGTATTGCAGGATGAACGCCACCGACATCACCAGCCCGGCCACGAAGCCGCCGCCCGGTTGGTTGTGACCGCGCATGAACAGGTAGAACGACACCACCAGGGCAATCGGCAACAGCAGGCGCACCAGCACCGACGGCACCATCATGAAGCCCAGGGCTGTGTCACTGGCGTGACGCGGGTTGACCAGGTCGGTGACCACGTCAGGTGCCAGCAGTCGCTGTTGCGCCGGGAGCTGCATGCTTTCCTTTGGTGGCCGGAAACGCCGCAACAGGGCGAACACGGCCAGGGCGACCGCGACCAGCACGGTGATCTCTCCCAGGGTGTCAAAGCCGCGAAAGTCCACCAGCATCACGTTCACCACATTGCTACCGCCGCCTTCGGGCAAGGCCCGGCTGAGGTAGAACGAGGAAATGTCGTTAGGGGTCTGGCGTGTCAGCATCGCATAGGACAGCAGCGCCATGCCGCCGCCCACGGAGAAGGACAGCAGCAAGTCCCGCAGGCGACGCACGCGAGCACGCCGTTCGCTGTTGGGGCGCGGCAAGGCGTCCTCGATCCGCCGTGGCAACCAGCGCAGGCCCAGCAGGATCAGCACAGTGGTCACCACTTCCACCACCAACTGGGTCAGGGCCAGGTCGGGAGCGGAGAACCAGACGAAGGTCACGCAGGTCATCAGGCCGCAGACGCTGACCATGGTCAGGGCCGCGAGCCGGTGATACTTGGCCTGCCAGGCCGCGCCCAATGCGCAGGCGATTGCCAGCAGCCAGAGAATGACGAACACGATGGAACCAGGAATCTTCGGTCGATCACCCCAGACCAGCGTGCTGTGCAACATCGGAATCAGCCCGGCCAGGACCGCGACCAGCACCAGCAGGAACAGTTGGGCCTGGAGACGCCGGGTGCTGATTTGCCGTTCCAGCCGACGGCTCAGGCGCATCATCAACACCAGGCTGCGCTCGAACAGCCGCTTGCCGCTGAGCCGGCCAATGAGCGGTGGCTGCAAGATCTGCCCGCGCTTGAATCGTTTGCGAAGCAGCAGGTACAGGACGATGCCGCCGGACATCGCCACCAGGCTCATGACCATCGGCGCGTTCAGGCCATGCCAGATCGCCAGGCTGTAATCAGGCAGGGGGCCGCCTACTACCGGCAACGCAGCGGCGGCGAGCAGGGAACCGACTACCTGGGCCGGGAAGATCCCCACCAACAGGCAGGCAAACACCAGTAACTCCACCGGTGCCCGCATCCAGCGCGGCGGTTCGTGGGGGGTGAGGGGCAGGTCGGTGGCGGTGGGGCCGAAGAACACGTCCACGGTGAAGCGCAGGGAGTAGGCGACGCTGAACGTTCCGGCAAGGGTGGCGATGATGGGCAGCGACAGTTCGACCCAGGTCGTGGCGGAGATGAAGACGGTCTCGGCGAAAAACATTTCCTTGGACAGGAAGCCGTTGAGCAACGGCACCCCGGCCATCGCCGCGCTGGCGACCATGGCGAGCGTTGCCGTGAACGGAATCAGCCGCACCAGTCCACTGAGCTTGCGAATGTCGCGGGTGCCGCTCTCATGGTCGATGATCCCGGCGGCCATGAACAGCGAGGCCTTGAAGGTGGCGTGGTTGAGGATATGGAACACCGCTGCCACCGCCGCCAACGGACTGTTGAGGCCCAACAGCAGCGTGATCAGGCCGAGGTGGCTGATGGTGGAGTAGGCCAGCAGGCCCTTGAGGTCGTTCTGGAACATCGCGCAGTAGGCGCCCAGCATCAGCGTACAGGCACCCGCGCCGCCAACGATGTAGAACCACTGTTCGCTGCCCGACAGCGACGGCCACAACCGCGCCAGGAGGAACACCCCGGCCTTGACCATGGTGGCCGAGTGCAGATACGCCGATACCGGTGTGGGCGCGGCCATGGCGTGGGGCAGCCAGAAGTGGAAAGGGAACTGGGCGCTTTTGCTCAGCGCGCCGATCAGGATCAGTGAAAGCAGGGCCGGGTAGAGGGCGTGGGCGCGAATGGTATTGCCAGCGGCCAGGACCCGATCCAAGTCATAACTGCCCACCACATGCCCGAGCAGCATCACCCCGGCCAACAGGCACAGCCCACCGGCCCCGGTCACCATCAACGCCATATAGGCACCGCGTCGGGCATCGGCGCGGTGGTGCCAATAGCCGATCAGCAGGAACGAGAACAGGCTGGTCAGCTCCCAGAAAAACACCATCTGGATCAGATTGCCGGAAATCACCAGCCCCAGCATGGCGCCCATGAACGCCAGTAAAAATGCGAAGAAACGCGGCACCGGATCATCCGGGGACATGTAGTAGCGCGCATACAGCGAAACCAGCGTGCCGATGCCCAGCACCAGCAGCGAAAACAGCCAGGCAAAGCCGTCCAGGCGCAGTACGAAATCCAGGCCCAGGCTGGGCAACCAGGCATAGGTCTCGCGGATCACGCCGCCGTCGGCGATCTGCGGGTACAGCAAGGCCACCTGGACCGTGCCGGCCAAGGCGACCAGGCCAGCCAGCAATGATTCGGCGTTACGGGCGTTATGCGGCAACAGCGCCGCGACACAACTGCCGAGGAAGGGCAAAAGCAATAGAACTATCAGGGACATAGGTTTCTATTCGGCGGGTGGATAGCAGGGATCATACGTGGCGTATTCCAGATCACCAACCGCGAGGGTGTCGCAGAATCCTACAAGATAGGTGGCGTTTTCCTAAAAGTCCCGGGCGACATCAACCAAAAGCGCATCGAACGAGGTTTTGCGCCCTATGCGCCGAAAAGCACATGGGTCGGTGAACGCCGTGAGTTCGAACTGCGTTATCAAGCGCGGGCGGAATTGGGTGAAAACCCGTTCAACCTCGACCGTATCAGCATCACTACGCCAGACAGCGAGCACGGCAGGCCGGGAATCGTCCCGGCCGTTATACCTTGGCCGGCGCCACCGATCGGCACGGGCACCCGAACGCCCCTGGCGCCGCCGGGTGTTGAACTGCTCGGTCCGACCACCTCGCCGATTACGCCGCCGCTTTCGCCGGTTTATCCAGGTAACCCTGTAATCCCCGTCCTACCGCAAAACGAGACGTTTCCGGCTGTTGATCCGGGGCCAACCGGTGCGAGTATTCCGGGGTTCCCGGCGGATATGGAGTTGCCTTCGCCGGATGCGCTGTTTTATGACCGGCGGGATGATCCTGGCGTGGCGCTCGGGTTTGGGCAGCCAGTGTCGGGTCTTTGGTTGGGGGAGGCAGCCAGGACGACAGGTGTGCCTGTTCCTGATCGGATTGCGGATCAACTGAGGGGCAGAGAGTTTGCGAACTTTCATCGGTTCAGGGAGGCGTTTTGGATGGCGGTGGCGGCGGATGCGGAACTGAGCCGGCAATTTAACAATTCGAATTTAGTAAAAATGCGAAATGGAGTGGCCCCACGCGCAGTAGCGTCTGACGTTGCTGGAGGACGACAGAGCTTTGAACTTCATCATCACATTAGGGTTACGGATGGTGGGGACGTGTACGGCATGGACAATCTTTCGGTGGTGACGCCTCGATGCCATATAGGAATACACGGAGCGAAGAAAAATGATCAACTTGAAAAATAGTATTGAAGATTACACTGAGGCGGAGTTTCTGCTGTTCCTTGAAGAGTTTTTTGACAATAAAACCAAATTGCAAGGTTGTGCTCTGAGTAAATATTGGGACTTGCTGGCAGATCACTTCGAACGTGTTACGCAACATCCGTCAAAGTCCGATGTGATTTATTATCCCAAGGAAGGCCAGGAAGACAGCCCCGCCGGCATCCTGAAAGAAGTCAAGGAATGGCGCGCCCGAAATAACAAACCCGGCTTCAAGCCCGAATAAATGAGCCCCGGCGAACGCATCTGTTCGATCTGCCAAGCAAGTGCGTTCCCGAGGACGAATGCTCAAACAAGGAAAACCATAGATGGAACTTAAACCCAAACTCCAGGATTACACTGAAACCGAGTTTCAGGCGTTCGTAGGGAGAATCTGGAATGTTGGCATGGGCAAAGAAGAACATGACCGACTAATCAACCACTTCGATCGAATCGTCGGGCACCCCGAAGGTGCGGACCTGCTGTTTTACCCTGAGGACACCGGGTATACCAATGCCCCGGAAACGATTATCCACTTCGTAAAGCAGTGGCATTTCAACAAAAACGTTGTTCCCTTCAAGGGCGGAGTGTTGCCTGCCCCGGCGAAGCCCGCGCCTCGCTTGAGCATGGCGCAACACGCGACGGCAAGAGCCCAGCGCGAACTTGCCAATGCACAGCAGTTGGCCTCGGATATCACCGCCGCAGAGCAGACGGTTGAGAAAGTCTTTACCCAGCTGGAGCTTGCGACGCGGCAACGACAAAACCAGCACGATGCAGAGCAGACGTTGGACGCACTCGAACAGGGGATGCGGCGATTGGAGCAGGCACAACACGAAGTGGTCATGGCCGTTCGTACGTTCGAGCGACATAAAATGCGTGTCGAGTTCGCTTTGAGTGGAGCCCAACGTGATCTCGCTTATAACAAATCCGATCAGGCGCTCTGGCAAGCGAATGCACTGCGGGCCGCTGCCAATCATGGTCGTTATCTTGCGCGTCTCTCCTCGATCGCCCAGCGGCATGCCGTTCTTCACGCTGCCGCTGAAGCTGTACTGGAACGTTCCATGGAGCAATTGATACGGTTGCGTGGGCAGGCCGGCAGACCGACATTGTTTCGTTTGTCCGCTGCCAACGATATGAGGCACCCGAACCTGTTGCTGAGTGCCGCGCCGCCGCTCAAGACCCGTCAACGGGTGGAATTGCAAAAATCCATTCGTTCAGCCGTCGCCGAGTTCAATTGGTTGATGACACATTCGGAGCAGGGCCACACCGGGCAATATGCCGAGGTTCTGAGTTTTGATCTTGTCAGTCGAACCAAAGAGGTGCGTTTTGGCCTGTGTGTGGCGTTGGCCGAGATCTCTGCCATTGAACAGGACTGGCAGACCCTGGCCGCACAGCAAGGTGAGGTGGCGTTGCCGTTGCGAATGAGCACTGCAACAGTCGCGACAAAACCCGGCAGCCATTTCAGAGGCCTGAAAGAAATACGTGAGCTTTTTCAGATATACATCACGCCAGCTACGGGTATGTTGCCGTCCAAGGTGCGCGTAAGGCCCGCGGCTTGGGATGAGGCTGGACGGGCTTTTCGCTTGACTACGGACGGCCCGCAGCCCCGAGTGATTGAGTGGACCGGTGCGGACAGCTTGGAGGCGCCGGTTGCGTCCGAGCGAAATCGACTCGATTCTGCCGGTTTTATTCACGCTTCACCGGTGCCGATGTTGGCAGCCTTTGACTCCATCGAAGGTGTTCGATTCGATGATTACGTCGTGGTGTTTCCCCAGGATTCGGATTGGAGCCACTCTATGTTGTGTTCAACGAACGTCGAAGCGCGTGATTGAAGGCGCTTGGGTAATGGCCAGTCAGGAGATAGCACGCCATACATACTGACGCTTGGCGAGGAAGCTAGGTCCCTCGCCACAGGTTCCATCATCATTGCAGGTGACCCGCGTCACTGCTCGCGCTCAAGCCCCCCATCCAGCTCGACAATCTCTTTGCCCCGCATCTTCAACTCACTGACAATCACCGCCGCCACGATCAGAGCCGCGCCGAACAAGGCAATCGCCGGCAAGCGTTCGCCAGCCAGGCGCCCGGCGATGCCGGCCCACACCGGCTCACCGGCATAGATCAATGTGGCGCGGGTCGGCGACACGCTTCGCTGCGCCCAGTTCATCGCCACCTGGATCGCCGCGCTGGCGGCCCCCAGGCCCACGGCGCTGAACAGCAGGAACCAGGAAAAGTGCGGAATCGTTTCCTGGGTCGGTACCACCATCAGGAAGGCCAGCACCGCCGTGCTTGCCAGCTGCACCACGGTGACCCGGCGCACGTCGACCTGGCCGGCATAAGTACTGATCAGGATGATCTCGGCGGCAATCGCGATGGCGCTGATCAGTGTGGCGATTTCGCCGGCGCTGAAGTTCAGCGAAGCGCCGGCAGGTCCCGACAGCAGCATCAACCCAGTGAACGCCAGCATAATGCCAATGCTGGGCATCAAGCCTGGCCGACGACCCAGCACCAGCCATTGCAATAATGGCACGAACGGGACGTAGAGCGCGGTGATGAACGCCGACTGGCTGCTGGGGATGGTCTGCAGGCCGACGGTCTGCAAGCCATAGCCGAGCATGATGGCCACGCCGATGAACGCCCCGGCCTTGAGCTCGAACAGGGTCAGGTCCCGCAGGTGGCGCCAGGAGAACAAGGCCACGAACGCCGCCGCGGCAACAAAGCGCAGGCCGACGAAAAACATAGGCCCGCTGACTGTCATGGCGTGCTGAACCAGCAGGAAGGTCCCGCCCCAGATCATGGTGATCAGCACCAGCACGCACTCGGCTTTGCTGAGGCGCAGGAAAGGGGAAGAAGCCTGGGGAGAATTCACGGATGCCATGTCCTTGCGCGTCACTTGAGGCGGACGCACAATGCGTCCGAAGTTGGGCAGTATAATGCGCAGCCCCATGAAATGAGCAATATAGTGCACAAAGAAAATGGCCCGCGGGCCTCCGTCCTGCAACACGTCAGCCAGAACATCCGCCGTCTGCGTCATGCCGCGCAGCTCAGCCAAAGCGCGCTGGCGGAACTGTCCGGGGTCAGTCGGCGGATGTTGGTAGCGATCGAGGCGGGCGAGACGAACGTGAGCCTGACCACCCTGGACCGCATCGCGGAGGCTTTGAACGTGGCCTTCAGCGACTTGATCCAGGCTTCTGACGCACGCGACCCGAGCCGGATCAACGAGCTGGCTTGGGCGGGGACCATCCCCGGCAGCAAAGCCGTCTTGCTGGCGAAGGCCACGGCCAGCCGCGAGGTCGAGCTCTGGGAATGGCGCCTCGAACCCGGCGAGCATTACCATTCCGAACCCGATGCCGATGGCTGGAGCGAGCAACTGTATGTGTTCGAGGGCTGCCTGACGCTACTGTTAGGCAACGAAGAACGTCGTATCGGCGCCGGTGAGTTTTTCATGTTCGCCAGCAACCAGCCCCATGCCTATCGTAACGACGGCCCTGTGGCGGTGATATTCGTACGCAACGTGGTGATTTGAACCGGGAGAGCGGCATGGACACAGCGGATATCCTGATCATCGGCGGCGGCCTGAGCGGTGCCATGCTGGCGGCGCAGTTGCTGCGTTTACCCGGCAGACGGGAAATCCTGATCGTCGAACCGCGCAGCGAGCTGGGCCGGGGCGAGGCCTACAGCGCCGTGGAACTGGGCCATACGTTGAATGGCAACGCCGCACGGATGAGTGTCGATCCGGACAATGCCGATGACCTGACCCAATGGCTCACCGCGTTCATCGAAGCCGGCGGCTGGCCCGAATCGGATCAGCAGCACGTGCCGGTCAGCGAGTTGTTTCCACCCCGTGGGATATTCGGCCTCTATGTGCAGCAACGTCTGGCCGAGGCTCGCGAGTTGGGCGCACAAAACGGTTCGACCGCCGAGCACGTGCGCGGGGAGGCCGTGGATCTGCGGCTTGCCGACAATACCGTGATGGTGACGCTGGACGACGGCCAGCTCTTGCGTGGTCGTTTCGCGGTGCTCGCCACCGGCATGTTCCCGGCGGCGCGCACCCCGCAGACCGAATCCAGCGGCTTGAATGCCGCCGCCCTCGACCCTTGGGATGTGGCTGCGATGCGCCAGCTCGACCCGCAGTCCACGGTGTTGATCATTGGCTCGGGACTGACCATGGTCGACGCCGTGGTGTCCCTGGAGCAGGCCGGGCACCGCGGGCCGATCGAAGTGTTTTCCCGCCATGGCCTGCTGCCCCACGTGCGCCGCCAGCCACCGGCCTGGGTGGATTTCCTCGCTGAAGATCACAGCCTGCGTTCGCCACGCCAACTGATGCGTGCCCTGCGTGAGCAATGCCGCCAGGCCCACGCCCTGGGGATCGATTGGCAAGCGCCGCTGGACACCGTGCGCGCACACATCGGGCGCTTGTGGAACCAAGCCAGCGATGTGCAGCGCCGACAGTTCGTGCGGCATGTGCGGCCGTGGTGGGAGAGTCATCACCATCGCTCGCCACCGTTGAGCGCGGAGCTGGTGGCGCGTTTGCATGGGGAAGGGCGGTTGCGGATTCAGGCGGCGTCGTTCAAGGGGCTGGCGTCGTCTCCCGAGGGCACAGTGGGTATTCACATCCGCCGCCGGGGACAAGCCGGCCTGGCAGTGGTGCAGGGCGCAGCGTTGATCAACTCCAGCGGCATTGAATATGACTGGCGTCGGGTTGCACGGCCGTTGCCGCAACAACTGTTGGCCCGAGGGCTGATCCAGCCGGGGCCGCTGGCCTTGGGTATTGCCGCGCGTGCCGATGGTGCGGTGCTGGATGCTCGAGGCGAACCCGCCGACCGCTTGTTCGCCATGGGCCCGCCGTTGCGGGGGATGTGGTGGGAAAGCACCGCCGTGACCGACGTGGCGAGCCAGGCCAAGGCGTTGGCGAGGCGGTTGGTTGGGTTTGTTTGACGTCAAAGTTGAGGACAACTCCTCATGAGCCCAACGAAGAGGGGAAAATGAGTATGGAGTTACCCACTTGTCATACATGACCCTCAGTAAACTGCGGGATATCCAACCCAAGGAAATACATGGAAATAAAATGTCCCTGTGCCGCGAGGTCACGATATGGCAATAAAATACCCTCGTTCTGCGAGGTCACGATTTAGCTCTTCCTTATTCATAGACCAATAATCGATAAACAGGTGGCTCGGTAAAAGAGATCGCAATTCAGGCAAGAGGTTTGTTTGGTGTAGGGAAGCCGGCGTCAAATAGTGGCCGCTGCCGTTATTCCAACGTTTAAGTTTTCCCTTATCGTCAAGAGTGAAATGCCCGGCAAATAACACGTCTTCTCTAAGAGAAATTGAAGTATGGCCCTGAACTTTGAATTGGTCTTCTGCGGTCTCCGAACCATAAGGGGGCGCTGCCAAGATACGATCAGGTTCATTCGCTTTAATGACGAAGATAAACACTCCACGTGGTTTAGGCGTCTCGGTCCCTTCGGTTGGCACAAAATAATATTTACCTTCTGCGTCTCGGCGCAACTCAGATACCTGACTCGGCTTAGCCGCAGTTTGTTCTCCGAAGTTGCGTAATTTCAAAGGAGTTATGCCTAAGCGTCTCAAGTTGTTCAGCTGAGCATCGCTTAGGCTGTTCGATGGGGCAACCGTCGTATCTAGAGCGTTCTGCCGTGGCGGGCTTTGCACTGCTGGTGCTTCAAGCGGTCTCCAGCCTGGTTCCTGAGGAGCAGCTATTGCTGAAACAAAGGATGGTCTTGGAGGGGCGCCAGGGCGAGTGCGCAATGTTGATAAGGGCCGAGGAGGAACGACAGGTGGTGCAGCCAGTGTTGATGAGGGACGATCAGGAACGGGGGGGGACCGCTCCATTAACCCTTCGACATCAACCCGGGCGAGTGGATTATTGGATACCATCCGATAGCGATTGAGCCCGTCTACGCTTTCTGCCGGATCCGGATTAATCCACCGCTGCAACCACGTCGCGTAATACCTGAACCCATAATAATAAAGCCCCGTCGCATCCCGCTCTTTCCCCGAATAACGCACCGTCTTGTAACTCGCCTCCACCTCACTGCGCCCGGCAAACCAGGCCGTACCGCCATACGGATGATAAGTTTCCTGGCTAATCACCTCGGCCTCGTTATCCAATTCCAGGCTGCTGGAACTCAGATGGTCAGTCAGGCTGTAACGGTATTGGTTGTTGGCGATGCCGGCAGGCGGCGCCGTTTCCCAGTGCAGCACCTGCATCGCGCTACGTCCGGCCTGCACGCAGATCACTTGCAACACTTCGCCCGTGCCTGCGTGGGTACGAATTTCCAGGCCCGGCAAATAACGAACTTCCGAAATCAGCGAGCGGGCATTGGTTTGGGTCGAGCGGACCTTGCGCCGTCGCATTCCATCACCCCCGTAGAGGTACTGCTCGCGATCATCCACAGCACTTTCACGCTCAACCGGTCGTACCTCGCGCAGTTGATTGCGTAAATCCCAAGCCATCGTTCGTCCCGGTTGCAAAGCCAGCAGATTGCCGTTGCCATCAAACGCGGCGGCGATGTCCTCTTCAGTCGGAGGCCGGTCATTGTGTTCCGCTAGACAACGGTTGCTGTGGCGCGCCGCCGTCAGTTTGCGGCTGTGGTTTTGTGGGCCGACATGGACCAGTTCAAGCAAGTTGCCACCGGCGTCGTATTGGTACGTTTGCTGATAGTTGGCGACTGCGCCCGGATCGTCGAAGCGGTTGAAGCCCGGACCTCGACCGGCACTTCCGACCTCCCAGCCGGTTGCCTTGGTCAACTGATAGAGGCTGTCATAGTCATAGCGGTTGATCGGCTCCACCCGCTGGTTGGCGAAGTAGCGGATCGGCAGGGCGCCGTCTTCGATGCTCAGCACATTGCCTACCGGATCGTAGTGGTAGCGCTGATCCTGCAATGTTTGCGATCCACGCCGCGCTTCAAGCCGGGTCAAGCGTCCATCCTCAGGGCGGTACGCCAGCGTACTGACCACGCCATTGCCGGCGGTTTCCTGCTCGACCTGGTCGTAGGCGCTGTAGGCGAGGGCGCTGACCAGGGTCTGAGGCGTGGCTTGACCGCTCAGTTGCAGATGACTCGCGAACAACTGGCCGTCGACGGTGTAATCGAACAACTGCCGATTGCCCTTGGCGTCAATCTGCTCCAGCACATCGCCCAGCGGGTTGAAGCGTGTCGCACTGGTTGCCGCCTGCGCCACGGGCTCCAACAATGTCTCGCGCTCAGGTAGTGCCTGCGGCCAATCCGGTGATTCCAGCGCATGCAAAAAGCGCTGGGTCTGTTCAAGTACTCCGTCGGTCAAAGCATACTCGTCCAGCGTCTGGGTACCCGCCGGATCGTCGTGTCGGATCAATTGTCCGCACTGGTTATGAGCGGCAAAGCCGGCGGCTCCATCAGCGTATTCATAACGCTCGGCGCAGCGAGCGGCTTCGCCTTTGCCTTGTTCGAAAACGGCCATCGGGCGCAGCAGATCGTCGTATTCAACCCGTCGTTCAGTCTCACGGCTGTCCCAGGTCTGGACCAGTTGATCCCCATCACCGAACAAGCTGATCCGCTCACCGGCATCGACACTCATCGAGCCCAGGACCTTGCCTGACAGCGAGTGACGATTGCTCAGGTTGGCCGGAGTTCCGGCACTTTCCACACTGAGAGCCCATAGTCTGGGGTCCCATTGTTCAATCAGACGCCCCATTGCGTCATAGGCGCTGCGGTTGATTCGTTCTTCGGGGGCTGCGGTCTCGACGGCACGGTAATAAGCGACTGAACGAACATCGAGCCCGCGCGGGTCCACCACCGTCAGGGTGGGGGTGTGGGTGTGAATGCTGCCCGTCAGTCTCGACACGATTCAGGCCTTCGCGGGGTTCCCGTCCAGTAACTCCCCAATCCATAGCGCTGGCTACTGTCAGGAATGACAGTGTCGATAATCGGTATGAAATGGCCAACTCGTGTTCGTTCTCCAGTCGTTAAATGAAATAAGAAAATGAAGCATATTTTCCTACAAGGGGTTCGCTGAAGTGAGCGGTTATAGCTCACTCACCTTTACCCACCGCTCCTCCCGCGCGGCGATGCGAATCGCCCCCGCCAGCCGCTCCACCTCCCAGGCCTCGTCGAAGTCCGTCCCGGTGCCACCCTGGCCGGCGAGGGCCATGACCAGTTCCTGGACTTCCAGGGTTTTCAATTCGTTGTATCCGAGCTGGTGACCCGCCGCCGGGCTGAACGCTGCGTACCCCGTCAGCTCCGGGCCGGCCAGCAGGCGTTGGAAGCCGGCTTGGCCGGCGCGGCACAGGCGCAGTTCGTTGAGTCGTTCCTGATCGAACGTCAATGTGCCCAGAGTGCCGCTGATTTCGAAACTCAAGTGATTCTTGTAGCCATGCTTGAGCCAACTGCTGCTCACAGTGCCCCGGGCGCCATTGGCAAAGCGCAGCAGTGCGTGGACCTGATCGTCCACCGCGATGCTCCGTTGCTCGGTCGCGCCGACGGTGGCGGGACGCTGCTGGTGCACGGTCTGGATGTCGGCACATACCGCTTCGACATCCCCCAACAGATGACGGGCCATGGCCAACAAATGGCTGCCCAGGTCGGCCAGTGCGCCACCGGCGTGGGTCGCTTCGCAACGCCATGACCACGGCGAAGCGGGATCGGCCATGAAGTCTTCGCTGAACTCACCCTGGAAGCTGATGACCTGTCCCAGTTCGCCGCGCCGGATCATCTCTCGCGCCAGTTGGATGATCGGGTTGTGCTGGTAGTTGTAGCCGACCCGCGTCACTACGCCAGCCATCCGGGCCGCCTGGCGCATTTGCTCGGCCTGCGCCAGGGAAACCGCCAGGGGTTTTTCGCAATAGACCGCCTTGCCGGCCGCCAGCGCTGCCATGGCCATTGGGTAATGCAGATGGTTGGGGGTGGTGATGGCGACCAGATTGACCTTTGGGTCGTCGACCAGTTGTTGCCATTCTGTGTGGGCCGTCTCGAAGCCCCAGCTTTGGGCACATTGCCGGGCGCGCTGCGGATCGGCATCGGCCAGAGCCGCCAGTTTCAGATTCAGGGGAAGGTCGAACACCGCTTTGGCATTATTGAATGCCAAGGCATGGGCACGGCCCATGAAGCCGGTGCCAATCAGGCCGATGCCGAGTTCTTGCATGA
Source organism: Pseudomonas uvaldensis (assembly GCF_021271205.1). Taxonomy (GTDB): domain Bacteria; phylum Pseudomonadota; class Gammaproteobacteria; order Pseudomonadales; family Pseudomonadaceae; genus Aquipseudomonas; species Aquipseudomonas uvaldensis. Next base: position 149,110 of record NZ_JAIWKS010000011.1, on the reverse strand, counting down.
GAAAAAGCCCTTTGAATGGTTATGTTCAGAAGGGCTCTTTATGGAATAAAAATTCCTTAATTGCAAATTGTGGAATAAAAATTCATTTATGCGAGCGCCGCTAATCCTGTGGGAGCGCGGTATCAGGAGAGAAAGCCCCCATCCACATTCAGGGCCACACCCGTGGTATAGCTCGACGCATCGCTGGCCAGGTACAGCACCGCGCCGGCCATTTCACTCGGGTCGGCCACGCGCTTGAGCGGAATCTGTGCCAGGGCGGTTTTCAGGATGGCGTCGTTCTTGACCAGGGCCGAGGCAAACTTGGTGTCGGTCAGGCCCGGCAGCAGGGCGTTGCAGCGGATGCCGAACTGCGCGCATTCTTTGGCGAACACCTTGGTCATGTTGATCACGGCAGCCTTGGTCACCGAGTAAATGCCCTGGAAAATCCCCGGCGAGATGCCATTGATCGACGCCACGTTGATGATGCTGCCGCCGCCGTGCTCGCGCATCAGCTTGCCGGCTTCCACCGACATGAAGAAGTAGCCGCGAATGTTCACGTCGACGGTTTTCTGGAACGCGCCCAAGTCGGTGTCCAGCACGTTGCAGAATTGCGGGTTGGTGGCCGCGTTGTTCACCAGGATGTCCAGCCGTCCGAACTGCTCGCGGATGCCAGCGAACACTTGGCTGATCTGTTCCATTTCACCGATGTGGCAGGCGATCGCGGTGGCTTTGCCGCCCGCGGCGATAATGGCGTCGGCCACGTGCTGGCAGCCGTCGAGCTTGCGACTGGAAACGATCACATGGGCGCCTTGCTGGGCCAGCAGTTTGGCGATGGCCTCGCCGATGCCGCGACTGGCGCCGGAAACGAAAGCGATTTTGCCGTCGAGGTCGAACAACTGGGTCTTGGACATGCTGTTTCCTTGTTGTAGGTGCGTTCAGAGCGTGGATTTGGCGATGACCTGCAGGCTCATCTGCTCCAGCAGTTTGTTCATCTGAACGAACTGCGCGAAGCGTTTGTCCTGGGTCTGACCGTGGAAGAAGCGGTAGTAGATCTGCTGGACGATGCCGGCCAGGCGGAACAGGCCGTAGGTGTAGTAGAAGTCGAAATTGTCGATGCGGATCCCGGCGCGCTCGGCGTAGTAATCCACGAACTCGCGTCGCGTCAGCATGCCGGGGGCATGGCTCGGTTGGCGGCGCATCAGTTGGACGGGGGCTGGGTCGTTGGCTTCGATCCAATAGGCGAGGCTGTTGCCAAGGTCCATCAACGGGTCGCCGATAGTGGTCAGTTCCCAGTCCAGCACGCCGATGATCTGCATCGGGTTGTCGGGGTCGAGGATCACGTTGTCGAAGCGATAGTCGTTGTGGACGATGCTCGACGTGGGGTGGTCGGCGGGCATCTTGTCATTAAGCCAGGCTTTGACCGCTTCCCATTTTGGCGCGTCGGGGGTCAGGGCCTTTTCGTAGCGGTCGCTCCAGCCACGAATCTGCCGGGCGACATAGCCCTCGGGCTTGCCCAGATCGGCCAGGCCGCAGGCCCGGTAATCGACCCGGTGCAGTTCAACCAGCCGGTCGATGAAGCTTTTGCACAACGCCTCGGTCCGGGCGGCGTCAAAGCCCAGTTCCGGTGGCAGGTCGGAGCGCAGGATGATGCCCTTGACCCGTTCCATGACATAGAACTCGGCGCCCATCACCGTTTCGTCGGTGCAATGCACGTAGGCTTTCGGGCAGTACGGGAATCCGTCGCGCAATTGATTGAGAATGCGGAATTCACGGCCCATGTCATGGGCGGACTTGGCCTTGTGGCCGAACGGCGGGCGACGCAGGACGAATTCCTGTTCGGGGTATTCCAGCAGGTAGGTCAGGTTCGACGCGCCCCCGGGAAACTGGCTGATTCGGGGCAGGCCGGTGAGGCCTGGAATATGGGCCTTGAGGTACGGGTCGATCAGACTGGCATCGAGTTCTTCACCGTCGCGTACGCGGGTGGACTGATCTGTAAACGCCATGCTTATCCCTTCTGCTTATTTTGGAGGCCATTGATCATTGCTTAATCTAATGGCGCGTGGGAGGCGTCACAAGCACGCCGGGGCCTTATAGGTTAGCGTGTTGCCGGATAATCAGCGGGCCTGATGTGCTTGGGTGGGCTATGGTTTCTGAAGCGCCTGAAAGGAGTCGTCGCGATGGGATGCCCGCAAGTCTGCAGTACCGCCACTCTGCAATGCAGTTTCGGCGTCGCTCCGGCGGTACTCAATGTATTGCCGGTCAACCGAATGCTGACCGGCGGGATGCCGGCGGCGAACATCATGGATCACATCCCGCTGGTGAACATCACCACGTTCGGCATGTGCCAGAGCCTGGCCAACCCGACCGTGGCCGCAGCCACCGCGGCAGCCCTGGGCGTACTGACTCCCATGCCCTGCATCCCGGCCACCGCAACCCCCTGGATCCCCGGCGGCGCGCCGACCCTGCTGCTGGGCAACATGCCGGCCATCGACGCCAACAGCACCTTGATGTGCACCTGGGCCGGAGTGATCAAGATCGTCGTGCCGGGGCAGGTGCAGATGTTGATTCCCTGAAGGAAAAGTCAGCGGCCACCCCACGCGAGCAGGCTCGCTCCCACAATGAAACCGCAGTGAGGCTCAGGCCTGCGCCGGGTCGTTCCAGCGCCTGAACCACCAGCGCACCCGGGAGATGGGTTTGCCTTCGGCATCCAGCGGCCGGCCGTCTTCGGCATAGGCTTGTGCAGGCTCCAGCAGTTGGCCGTTGAGGTAGCGGGCCTCGACCGCGGGCTTGCCGTTGGGATGCAGGCGGCGGTAGCGACCGTCGCGCACGCCGTTGCGATAGAACTCGGCTTCGGCCAGTTGTCCGTCCGGGAAGTAGTTGTTCGCCTCGCCGTGGAGCAATCCGGCGCGGTAGCTGGCCTGGCGCTGCAATCCTCCTTCGGCGGCATAGAAGCTGGCCACGCCCTGCAACTTGCCGCCTACGAAGGGCAAGACCGCCGAGACCTTTCCGTTTGGATGATACAAAGTGCTGCTGCCTTGCAGCTCGCCGTGCTGATAGTTGAGTACCGCTTGCGGGCGCCCGGCGTCCTCTATTTTCAACGGGCCGTCGAGCCGACCGTCCACCAGTTGTCCACTGAGCTGACTGTCGTTGCGTTCCACGTCGAGCTTCTTCGAGGCCATCGCTGCGCTCCCGTCAGTTGACCTTCACCAGGCCGCCCTTGATGGTCAGCATGCCGCCGCCATCCACGGTCTGTTCGGCGGCGGCCTTGTTCACCAGGCTGATGCCGGCGTCGTTGGTCAGGGTGGTGCCGGCCTTGTTTTCCAGCGAAGTGCCGGCCTGGTTGCTCAGGGCCGTGCCGGCCTTCTGGCTGATGGAGGTACTGGCCTGGGCGGCCAGGTCGGCGCCGCTCTTGATGGCGAAACTGCCGCCGCTTTGCAGGGTCAGGGTGCCGCTGACCTTGATGGTCAGGTTGCCGTCCACCGTCAGGTCGTAATTCCCGGTGACCTTGTGTGCATAGTTGCCGCCGGTGCTGTGGTTCTGATCCGAGCCCACGGTCACGGTGCGGGTGTCCTTCACATCCAGGCTGTCGCTGCCGGTCTGGATGGTGACGCTGCGCTTGCCTTTCTCCAGGGTGACGGTCTCGTCGCCATCCTTGACGGTGCGGGTACGGGCGTTCTGTACCGTGAGGGTTTCGTCATGGCCGACGGTGGCGGTGGTGTCGTTGAGCACGTTGATGTTGAAGTCTTTCTGGGCCTGGAGAAATACCTCTTCGACGTCCTTCTTGTCTTCGAAACGCAACTCGTTGAAGCCGCCGCCACCCTTGGACGAGTTGGTCTTGATTCCGGACTGGGTCTGGTTTGCCGGCAGCGCATAGGGCAAGGTGTTATCGCCGTTGTAGACGCAACCGGTCACCAGCGGACGGTCCGGATCGCCGTCGATGAAGGTCACGATCACTTCCTGGCCGATGCGCGGCACGAACTGCATGCCGAACCCCTTGCCGCTCCAGGGCAGCACGACGCGCACCCAGCAGGACGAGGTTTCGTCGCTCTTGCCGGTGCGGTCCCAGGGGAATTGCAGCTTGATCCGACCGTACTCATCGGTCCAGATTTCTTCGCCGGCCTTGCCCACCACCAGCGCCGTCTGGGTGTGCATGCGCGGTTTCGGCGTGAGGCGTGCCGGTCGATACGTCGTGGTCTTGGGGATGGCTTCGAAGCGGTTGCGATAGCTGTCGTGGCTGGCTTCGTGGCTGACCGAAATCACCACCCAGTCGATGTTCAGCGTCGAGTCTTCATGGCCGGCGAGGGTGAACCAGTAGCCCGGAATCAGCCAGCGGCAATCGCTTTCACCGACAAAACGCTTCTGCTGGCTGCGCAAACCATCCACGCGCTGCTTGGTCAGTGCATCGCCCCGGGCCTTGGCGGTGTAGCCACCGGGATGTTCGTACATCGAGCTCGGCCCGGCCACGGCTTCGGCCTGGCTGAAGAGCGAAGTCGTCGGCGTGGTGAACTCGTAATCGGTGGCCTGGTAAACCCCGGCTACCGCTTGCAGGCACACCTGTCCGGAGCGGATACCGTGCAGTTCCCGCTCGCCCAGTTTCTGCCCGAGGTAATTCACCGTCGGTCCATTGGGAATGGGGAGGAAGGCGTCGTTGCTGTCAGCCAGGACCAAGGTGTGCTTGCCGTCTTCATGGCTGAAGAACCAGAAGATCCCATCCTCTTCCATCAGGCGCGAAACGAAGGCCAGGTCGGTTTCGCCGTACTGCACGCAGTACTCCCTCGGCGTGTAGCTGCCAGTGAGCTTGAGCTGGAAATCGGTGAAACCGTGGGCCTGGAGGATCGAAGTGACGATGTCCGACGTGGCGAGGTTCTGGAACACCCGGTTGTTGCTGGCCAGGCTCAGCCACCAGAGCCAGGGCCGGAGCAGTAGCTGATAGCGTTCGGCGGTGGCGTCGGCGGGGAGCTGGCGGATCTCGGCGACGAGCCAGTCCATTGGGCGCAGCAGAGCGTCCTTATGCAGTGTGTTGGTGACGTGACTGGCGACGGCGCTGGTAAGCGTTAGCGGAGCGCCGTCGACGATGCCGTTGAGGATGTGCGAGCCCAGCGCATTGAGGCGTTCTTCGCCGGACAGTGAATCAGGGTACAGCGCCGACAATGCGGTGGCGGTGAGGGAGAAGGTGGTGTTGCTGTCGACGCTTCTTGCCATTGAACACCCTCATTGCGCAGCCGTTCATTGAATTCGACTCCCCCCGTATCAAGGGGCCTTGTCACTGTTTGTTAAGCAGGTTGCCTATACCCATGACCAGTTTGTCTGGATTCGAGCATCCATTTCGCAGTATGGGCAGCGGTAATAATTAAGAACCCGGCCACTGAGACTCTGTTGGGGAACTATGGGGGTGTTTTGATACACCCAGTTGATGGTTTCAGGCTCGAGGTAGGGAGTCTCTGGAGCCCCGTATAGCATTACGTTCTTTGCTAGTTTCATGTTGCACCTCATGCCATTGATAGGGTCACTCCAATACCCACTCTGCCAACTTTCCCGTCACCTGCGTCATCAACACATTCTCGACATCCCGCGCGCCCGCCGCGCTGCACTTGGCCAACACGGCCTTGACGATTCCGGCATCGAACTCGAACTGTTTGCCGGTCGCGGCCTTATAGCGTCCACGCAACTTTTCCAGCTTCGCCAGCACAATCCCTTCCAGCGTTGCTTCATCCAGCGGCCGGTACGCCACCACCGTCATGCGCGCCAGGAACGCCGGGCGAAACGCCTTCAGCAGGACCTTATGCAAGGCCTCGTTGAACCCGTCGCTGCCCACTTGCGCGGTCGGGGTGTCGAGCAGCAGTTCGGCGCCGACGTTGCTGGTGGCGAGCATCACAGTGTTCTTGAAATCCACCACCAGCCCGGTGCCGTCTTCCATCAGGCCTTTGTCGAAGACGTTGTAGAACGCTTCGAGCACATCGGGATGAGCTTTTTCGATTTCATCCAGCAACACCACCGAGTAGGGCTTGCGTCGCACTGCTTCAGTGAGCACACCACCACTGCCATAGCCGACGTAACCGGGCGGGGCGCCTTTGAGTTGGCTGACGGTGTGGGCTTCCTGGTACTCCGAGAGGTTGATGCTGATCAGGTTGCGTTCGCCGCCGTACAAGGCATCGGCCAGGGCGTAGGCGGTTTCGGTCTTGCCCACGCCGGTGGGGCCCACCAGCAGAAATACGCCGACCGGCTTCTGGGGGTCGGTGAGGCCGGCGCGGTAGGCTTGCAGACGCTGGGCGATGGTATTCAGCGCCGTGCCCTGGCCCATGACCCGCAGGCCCATGCGTTGGCCGAGGGTACGCACGGCATGGGCTTCGTCGGCGAGCATCTTGCCCACCGGGATGCCGGTCCAACCGGCGATCACGGCGGCGACGGTTTTGCTGTCCACCTGTTCTGGAACCAGGGGATCGTCCTGGCGAATGGCATCCAGGCCAGCCTCCAGGCGCAGCAGCTCGGCGGCCAGGTGGTCGATGCGGTTATCGATCTCGGTGTCGGGCTTTCCGGCGTCGGCGCGTTCGCTCAAGGCCAGCAGTTCGCGGCGAGTGTCGAGCAGTTCGCGTACGGCTTCGCGCTCTTCGCCCCAGCGGGACTCCAGTTCGCGGATGGCCTGCACGTTGTCGGTGGATTCGCTTTCCAGCAGCGTAATGCGTTCCCGGTGGTCCAGTCCGGTGGCCTGTTCCCGGCGCAGGCGTTCGAGTTCGTCCTTCAGGCTGTTTTGCCGATGGCGCAGGCTTTCCAGGGGCGGCGGTATGTCATGCTGGCCGAGGGCGACCCGGGCGCACGCGGTGTCGAGCACGCTGATGGCCTTGTCCGGCAATTGCCGTCCGGAAATATAACGATGGGACAGTTTCACGGCTTCGTGAATGGCGGCATCGAGTACTTGCACGCCGTGGTGCTGTTCCAGCTTGGCGGCCACGCCACGGAGCATTTCCACGGCGGTCCCTTCATCCGGCTCCTCGACCTGCACCAGTTGGAAGCGACGAGCCAGGGCCGGGTCTTTCTCGAAATATTTCTTGTATTCCAGCCAGGTGGTGGCGGCCAGCGTGCGCAGTTCACCCCGGGCCAGGGCCGGTTTCAGCAGGTTGGCGGCATCGCTGCCACCTTCCGCGCCACCAGCGCCGATCAGGGTGTGGGCTTCGTCAATGAACAGAATGATGGGTTTTTCGGCGCTGCGTACCGCATCGATCACCCCTTTGAGGCGTTGCTCGAACTCACCCTTGACCCCCGCGCCGGCCTGGAGCAGACCCAGATCCAATACCCGCAGTGTGACCTCCTGCAGCGACGGCGGAACATCCCCAGCGGCGATGCGCAGGGCCAGGCCCTCCACCACGGCGGTCTTGCCGACGCCGGGTGCGCCCACCAGGATCGGGTTGTTCTGTCGACGCCTGAGCAGGATATCGATGCACTGGCGAATCTCACCGTCGCGCCCGACGATAGGATCGATGCGGCCGTTGCGGGCGTCGGCGGTCAGGTCCTGGGTGTATTGGTCGAGTACCGGGTCCTGTTTCTGTGGCGTCTCGCCGGATCTGACCGGGCGTGCGCCGCCGACATGCTCCCGGGAACTTTCGGTCCACTCCAGCAGATGCGCGCGCAAAGCGTCCCGGGGAATGCGCAGCAGGGACGAAGCGCTATTGAGTAGCAGGCTGCGACGCTCATCGCGGTCCAGCAGGGCCAGCAGCAACAGGCCGGAGCGGATGCTGTCCAGCCCCAACACGCTGGCCTGGACCACGGCGTCTTCCAACAGGCCAATGGTTTGCGCGGACAGCGCGGGCGTGCGGGTGCTGCCGGACTTGAACAGCTCCAGGGCCTTGTTGGTTTCTGTCGCCACCGCGTCGCGCTCCAGCCCGAAACGCGGTAGCAGGCAGGCGAAGTCGCCCCCTTCAATGTCCAGCAGTTCCAGCAACAGGTGTTCGATTTCCACGTAGTGGTGGCTGCGCTGCATGCAACGTTGCGCGGCCCGTTCCAGGGCACGACGGTTGTCCGGGTTGAGGCGCCCGATCAGGCTGGCCAGTTCCATTTCAGGCGATCTCCGGCTGACGAAGGCGGGTTTCGATCCGTTGTACGGCCAGGCTGGACTGGCGTTGCAGACCGCCGTTCCAGTTCAGCCGCGGCGGTGTCTGATGGCCCAGTTGCAGCGGGCCGGCGCCGCGGATCAGCAGGACCAGCGTACAGTCCAGGTCGGGACCGAAATACAGGGCAAAAAGACTGGCGAGCAATGGATGGGTCTCGCCGTTGGGCAGCAATCCGCTGGCTTGGGTGGTGCTCAGCGGGCCCAGGGTCAGGCGCACGCCGGCATGTTCATCCCAGACCCGCGTGCCGGCCACCGCGTTGCGTCCAAGGCGCAGGTTGCGGCCGCCCGGTTGCAAGCGACTGCGACTGGCGGATGGGATTTCTCGCCAGCCACCTTCATAGGCGGTCAGTTCCACCGGCAATCCGAACTGCTCGCGGACAACCGCCGCGAACCCGGCCAGGGAGCGGCGGCCATCGGCGTACAGCGCGGTGCAGGCGAGCACGGCGGAGTCGGGCACAGCCTGGCGTTCTTGCAGGGCCTTGGGCAGCAGGCCGGTCAGTGCCCGCAGTTGTGCTTGTACGGCGGACGCCCCCGGGGCGGTGAAACCCAGGGCGATGCGATGCTTGCGCATGACCTTGTAGAGCAGGCTGAGCAGGCGATGCTGGAACAGGTCGAGAAATTCCGCCGGCGCATGATCCTTTGACCGCGCCCGTTGTTGCAACCATTCCTGATAGGCGTAGGGCAGCGGACCGTCGGGGCCGCCGAGCCCGAAGATCGGTGTAGTCAACACTGGCGGCGAGCCGGGTTCCTGGCTCAGGCTTTCGACTTCACTGGCGGCAAACAGCGGCGTCAATGGGCCGCGCAGGCGCAGGGCTTCGGCGTCGGGCGCGGTACCGCTGCCCAAGGGTTCGGCCTGTGGGTGTTCGCGCTCCAACAACAGCAGTGCCTGGAGCCATTCGAAGCGCTGCGGATCGCGCCGCAGTCGTTGGCTCAGGTTCAGAGCGTCAGGGGTTTGCCGGCTTGGGGTTGCCATGTCTTCACCTCCTTGTCGGACTGAACCAGCACTGTGCGCACGAAACGGTTGGCGGTGGCATAAAGCGAAAAGAATTGTGCCAACACGCCGGAGAACAGCACGGCGCTGCTGCCGACGAAGTGCTGCGGATCCAGTTGCAGGCGCACTTCAAGGCCGTTGCGCCAGCCGCGCCAGGCGTCTTCGCCGACATGGGCGATAACTCGCTCGCAGCCCATGCCCGATACGCCTTCGATCTGCCGCCGGGCGCTGGCTTCGTCCCGCAGGTTGTGCAATTCGAGAATTTCGCGCAGTGCGTCCAGCGCCTGGGGACCTTCCACCAGCGAAAGGTGATTGAGCGTCAGCTGTGAGACCAGCCGCCAACGCGATTCGCCGTCCAGGCGCGGCAGGCTCTGTGGGCTGGGCGGATTGCGCAGGCGGGCCCAGGCCACCGGGCCCGGGCGCTCGAAGCCCAATGGCGTGCCGGCAGGCAGGCTCTGGGCCAAGTGCCGATTGGTGCAGAGCAATTCGGCGGTAAGGCTATAGTCCCGAGTATCGGCAAGGGGATCGAGCCGGGTGTCCACCAGGCTGACCATCAGGTCGGTACCCAGGCGGTTCGGGCTCATGCCGCTCACCCGTCGTGCGTACCAATAACAGGGCTGATCGCTGCCGTGCTGGCTGCCGTAATAAGCCGGTACCTGGCGCACGCCCTCGCGGGTACTGGCTCGCATGCCGCGAATGCTATGGATCTCGACGCTGTTTTCCCGATGACTGTCGGCCACCAGCCGGTACTCGCTACGGGTGCCGTCCGGGCGCAGGGGTTCGCTGGTCCTGGGAAACAGGTTGATCACTGGCGCACAGCCCAGAGCGATGTCGCTGGCCTGGAGGGGCAGGCGACTGGCGGGGGCACGGTCGAACACGATGTAGAGGTACAACGACGGGCTGTCGCTGGTTGCTCCCGCCAAGGGCAGGTCGAAGAAGTCGAACTTGTCGGGGAAGGCGAAATATTCCGCCAGCAACCGCATGCCCGGGTGCACGCCGTCCTCATCTGGCAACAGGGCTTCGCCACTGGCGAAACCGACGACACGGGGCAGGCCGGCGAGCGGTTCCGGTACGCTGCCCGGTGGGCCGGCCAGCACCTTGATTGCATGGGCACCGAGCAGGTCGTACAGCCAGGCGTTGATCATGGGTGAGGCGGCCAGGTGGACCCGCAGCGTCTCGATCCCCAATGTCGACCACTGGCGTTCGCCCAGGCAACGCAGGTTCAAGCGCAGGGCCGAGCGGGCCTGGACCACGCCGGTCAGCGCCTGGGCTTCGTCACTGCCCAGCAATACCGCTTCGTCCACTTGCAGCGGCCACAAATGCACCGCGGCCGTGGTGCGAAAGTGGATGCTCTGGCCTTTGTCCGTGGTGACGAACAGCGGCGTATCCCTGGGGAGGGGATAGCCATCGTCGAGGTTGCCCTTGCCCGGGTCGGGCTCGAACTGCACGATTGCGCACGAAGGTAACGGGCGCATGGCCAAGGGGTAGAGTTGTTCGAGCAGGGCGTCGCTGAATTCGGCGTAGTCATCGTCCAGCCGGCGTTGCAATCGGGCCGCCAGCAGGGCGAACCCTTCCAGCAGGCGCTCGACGTGCGGATCGGGGCATTCTCCCGGAGACAACTCCAAGCGTCGGGCGACCTTGGGGTAGCGCTCGGCGAACTGGCTGCCGGCATGTCGCAGCCAGGTCAGTTCGCGCTGATAATAATCCAGCAGTTGCGGATCAATCGAGTCGCTCATGGAGTACCTCAAGGCCGTCGCCGGCGTGCTCGATGACAAATGCGACGGGCCATGGGCGCGGGTCCCCACGCAGCACACCCGACAGCCGTATGCTCAGTTGTTGCGCATGACCCGGAACCGGAACGACCTGGACCTCGCCCAGTTGCAGGCGAGGCTCGAAATGATTGATGGCCTGGCGGATCTCGCGGATCAGTTGACGACGGTCATCGCTGCGCTGCTGTTGCAACGCGGTCCAGTCGGCGATGCCGTAGTCCAGGATGCTCGGCGGTTCGGTGAGCGCCAGGGGGCCGCGGCGGGTATTGAACAGGCGATGCAGTTCGGCATGAACCGAATCCTGCAACGCCTGCCGATCGAACACCCGACTGGCGTCCTCCGCCGTGTCGGCCAAGCGTTCGAACAGCGGAGGTCGAAGCCCGAAGCCAGCCATGGCGCGGCTCCGTCACTTGGTCATCTTGTTGGCTGCCATGTCCCAGGTCGTGCCCGCCGTGCCTTCTTTGGTGCCGTCATCTTTCTGGGCGGTGAGTTCCCATTTGATCTTGGTGAAGTTCAGCGAAAGGGTCTCCACCGGCTTGCCCCCCGTGCCACCACTGACGCTGACGTTGGACAGCACGACGTTGTTCAGGGTGTAGACGATGAAAGGCATGAGCTGGCCGCTGCCTTCGGCGGCATTGCGCCCGATGGTGATGATGGCTTCCGGGATCGGCTTGCCGGCGCAGCAGTACTCGTTGAGGGTAGGGGTGGAACTGTCGACGAACTTGGTCAGGGTGAATTCGCCGACATGGGGCTTGCCTGAAGTACGCTCCGAGTTGCTGACATCATTGGTGACTTGCATGGCCACGTTGTGGCTGTAGGACATGACCTCGATCTTGTCCGTGAACCCCTCCAGCTGGCTGTCGCCCTTGATGTCGCCGCCGAGGTCGAGAATGATCGCATCCATTGTGTGGAACTCCTGAATAAGACGAATGGGTGGTGCCCGATACCGCTAAGACGAACGCCGAACCTGTGGCGAGGGGATAAATCCCCTCGTCACAAAAGCTCGCTCGCCACAGGATTCTTGGGTCAGGCAGCGACCGGTGGCGGCAGGGTTGCCACCAGCCGGATCGACGCCGTCAGTTCCTCAAGTTGGAAATGCGGCCGCAGGAACACCGTGGCCTTGTAGGCCCCGGGCTTGCCGGCCACCTCGGTCACGTCCACCCGCGCTTCGCGCAGCGGGTATTGCGCCTTGATCTCCTGGGGGGCGTTGTCGTTGATCAGTACGTAGTCGGCGATCCAGTTGTTGAGGTAGGTCTGTACGTTGTCGCGGGTCATGAAGCTGCCGACCTTGTCGCGCATGATCACCTTCAGGTAGTGGGCAAAACGCGAGGCCGCGAGGACATACGGCAACATCGCCGAGATCCGCGCGTTGGCGTTGGCCTCGTTGGTGTTGTAGACCTTGGCCTTGTTGGTGGTCTGGCCACCGAAGAACACGGCGATATCGCTGTTTTTCTTGTGGCACAGAGCGATGAAGCCCAGGTCGTTGAGCTCCTTCTCGCGGCGGTCGGTGATCGCCACTTCGGTGGGGCATTTGAGCGACAGGTCCCCGGAGCTGGTGCGGAAGGTATGGGCCGGCAGGCCTTCGACTGCGCCACCACCCTCGGCCCCGCGAATCGCGGCGCACCAGCCATATTTGGCGAAGGCTTCGGTAATGCGTTGCGACAGCGCCCAGGCGGCATTGCCCCATAGGTATTTGCTGTGGTCGGTGCCGTTGACGTCCTCGACGTAGTTAATACCTTCCACCGGCAGGGTGTCCGGGCCATAGGGCAGACGCAGCAGGAAGTGCGGCAGCACCAGGGACACATAACGTGAGTCTTCGCTCTCCCGGAAGGCGCGCCACTTGATCAGTTCCTGGCTTTCGAAAATCTTCGACAGATCCCGGGGCACTGCCAGCTCGGTGAAGCTGGTCATGTCGAACAGGCGCGGGCTGGCGGCAGCAATGAACGGCGCGTGGGCCGCGGCAGCCACGTTCGACAGTTTTTCCAGCAGACCGATGTCCTGCGGGTGGCGGCCGAAGGTGTAGTCGCCCACCAACAGGCTGAACGGATGCCCGCCGAAGGTACCGTATTCTTCCTCGTAGATTTTCTTGAACAGCGCGCTCTGGTCGAACTCGACGGCTTTTTCCAAGTCGCTCTGCAGCTCTTTCTGCGTAACGTTGAGCAAGCGCAGCTTGAGCCGGGTGCTGGTCTCGGTGTTCTGCACCAGCAGGTGCAGGCCGCGCCAGGACGCTTCGAGCTTCTGCAGCTCGGGGTGGTGCAGCACTTCGTTGAGCTGGGCGCTGATCAACTGGTCGATCTGGCTGATGCGGTCGTTGATCATCGCCACGGTGTCCTTGTCGATGGCCATGCCTTCGTCGAGGACCTGGGTGGCGAATTCCGCGAGCATGTCGCGGGCATAGTCCTGCTGGCTGTCGTCATGGGCCATGCGGCCTTCGGCGATGATCTTGTCCAGCAGGGACAGGGTCTGGGTCGTGCTCTCGCTGGTTTGAGCGCTGGATGAAGCAGGCATGGCTTTATCTCCCTTGAGTGATGAGCACGATCAGGCCTGTGGTTCGTCGGTTGGGGCCGGGGCATCGTTGGCGGCCACGGTCGGCAGCTCTATGGGTACATCCTGTGGTCGGGCCGACTTGATCTCCTGCAAGCCCTCGGTATTGGCGATCACGTCGCGTAGCAGTTTGTCCAGGTCATCGTTACCGTCGAGCTTGGTCAGAAGATCGCGCAGGCGCTGGCGGGCTTCGAACAGCCGGCGCAGTGGCGTGATCTGTTCCACGACCTTGACCGGGTCGAAGTCATCGATGTGACGGAACTTGAGTTCGATATTGAGTTTGCTGTCGTCGCCGCTGAGGGTGTTGTTCACCTGCAGCGTGGCGCGTGGGCCGATGGAGGCGAGCACTTCGTTGAAATTATCGCGATCGATTTCGGTAAAGCGCCGCTCGTTGAGCTTGGGCAGCGGCTCCAGTGGCTTGCCCGAGAGGTCGGCCAGAATGCCGACCACCAGTGGCAGTTCTTTCTTCTCGATGGCATTGCCGATTTCCACGTCATAGGTGATCTGGACGCGGGGAGGACGGACTCTGTCGAGCTTGTGCTGGGTACTTTCTGCCATGGCGGCCGACTCCGATGCATGAGTGGAAGCAATGCATCGGGAGGCCCGCTCATCGCATTCCCTTGCTGATCCGCAGGTTGCAAACGGAGGGCAGAAAACCTGTCATTCCCTTGACGAACCTGGTCCATTCGACCGTGTTGGCCGAACTATCCAAGACGCTAGAACAGGTCTATAAAAATGCAAGCAAAAACAATTTTTGACCGCGACGAAAAGGAAGATTCATTTTGCGTGTGTTTTTTTCAGGATTTTTTTTCAGCGTGGCACTAACGGGTTGCTCGCTGTTTGCGCCCAGCGTCGATCTGGACAGCCTGACCCTGGACGTCGCGCCCCGTGCCAATGACGACACTCCGATCGCCGTGGATTTTGTCGCCGTGAACGATCCGGACCTGCTCAAGCAACTCTCGGGAATTACCGCCAGGCAGTGGTTTGCAGAGCGCGAACAGTTCCAGCGCGACTATCGTCAACTCATGTCGGTATGGGGGCTGGAGCTGGTCCCCGGACAGTTCATCGACCGCCAACCCTTCCCGCTGGAGGGCCGGCGCGCCGCTGGACTTTTGGTCTTCGCCAGCTATAACACTCCCGGAGCCCACCGGCTTCGGCTGGACGATCAACGCAAGGCCTGGCTGAAGTTCGACAGTCGCGAGATGACCCTCATCAACGATGGGCAGCTCGATGCCAGTCAGCCTTGAATGACCGCGGGCCGCCCAGGTGCGGCGACACTGGAATGTCGAAGGGAGTCGTATGAGTCTGTTACCTGACGCGGTGTGCTGGCACGAGGGCATGCAACTGTTGCCCCAGCATTTTCAATTACAAGGGTTGCGCGCCGAGGCCCTGGCGGCGCATGTCGCGGCCGCCTGCAATCCCTGGTTCTGGGGTGTCAGCCAGTTGGAGGTCGACCCTTCGGCCCTCAGCGCCGGCCAGGTCCGGCTGCTGCAACTGCAAGGCACCTTGCCGGACGGCTTGCCCGTCAATCTGCAAGCCGGCGTCGGGCCGACCCTGGAGCTGGATATCACCGAGGCGGTCGACAAGACCGACGACGCTACCGTGACCGTTTACCTGGCGATCAGCCCACTCTGGCGCGCCGGGCAGTTGCTGCCGCTCAAGGGGCGGTTGCAATCGGTGGTGGGCGACGCCCTGCCGGACCTCACCAGCGGCGAATTCCCGGAATCCATCACCGTGTGGCGACCCAATCCACGGTTGTGCACGCAACTGAGCAAAGCTGACTCGATCTGCCTGCCGCTGCTGCGCATCCGCAAGGAAGGCGGCGGCTTTCTGCGCGTGCCCTATACGCCACCCACGCCCGTGTTGTTACCCGAGTCGGTGCTAGGGCGGCGTATCGCCGGGCTGTGTGCACGGGCGCGGGAGAAGTGCCTGTTCCTCGCCGGACGGTTGCGTCAGGCCCAGGCGGCCGGTAATCAGGACGATGCGATGGAAATCCGCCGGCTAATGACGGCGATATGGGCACGCTTGCCCGAAGTCGAAGGGGCTCTGAACATGCGCGTGGCCACGCCCCACGCGCTCTACGGTTTGTTGCTGGGGCTGGCCGGAGCCTGGTCGGCGCTTAATCCTTTGGCTGGCGTCCCGGCTTTTGCCCCGCTGGATTTCGTGGAGCTGCAACGGGGCTACGAACCGCTGCTCGACTGGCTGGAAGACACCCTGGAGCGGGTCCGTGCCGGATATCGCACCCTGGCCTTCGAACGCAACGACCCGGTTTTTTCCATCCAACTGCCCGACGACCAGCCAAGCCAGCGACTGGTCATCGGCCTGCGCATGCCCAACGGTGCCGGTGAGCAGGCCGCTGCCGATTGGCTGCGCGGAGCAATCATCGCATCCGCGCCTCATGTCCCGTTGCTGAGTCGCCAACGCATGAGCGGCTTGCCTCACCAAGCCATGAGTCGCAACGAACAGGTGGCCTATAGCGTGGGCGACGACACCCGATTGTTCGTGGTGAATGCCAGTGGCCAATGGTTCGACGGGCAACTGCCGTTGCACATTGTCGCGCCGGCGTCGGCCCAGGCCAGCGGTCCTTGGCAGGTGGTGTTGTTCGTCGCGCAAACCGGTGAAAGTGCCTGATCGCAGAAGGGGAGTCGTATGCCGGACGGAAGTGGCGGGGCGGTTCGGGGTCTGCATGAGGCGCCGCTGAGCAGCGCTTTCCGACAAGCTTGGCTGAAATGGTTCCAGGAGTGGCAGGACCTGCCCAAGGATAGCGACAGTGCGGCGCTGGTCAGCCGGGTGGTGGAGTTTTCCGGACGCAGTGCCCAACGCCTGTGGCGGACCGCCTTCGCCACGGTCGGGGACTCTGCCACCGAGCAGGTCAAGGCGCTGGTCTACGCATTCGTCGCGCTGGTGGATGAAACCCTGTTGTTCACGCCCTGGCCGGGGCAACTCGCCTGGCAACAGCACCCGCTGGAATCGCGCATGTATTCCAGCCGCCAGGCCGGCGAACGGCTGCCAGCGGCCATCAAGAAACTGCTGGACGAGCAGATGCCCGGTACTCGGGATCTGGCGAATGTTTATCTGCAATGCCTGATTCTTGGTTTTCAGGGGCGCCTGCGGGGCGAGTCGGGTCAGATCCAGCATGAAAAATGGCGTCTGGCGTTGTTCGCGTTTGCCTGGCAGCACGACCCGGACTTCGAAGATGTTAGTCAGCGCCTGGCGATGTCCGCGGCGGCGCCACCGATACGCATGCCGGCGCAGACCTCGTTGCCGGACGGCTTTCGCCTGGGGTTGGCGATCCTGGCGATGGTCCTTCTGCTGACGGGGTTGGGGCAAGTTTTCTGGCGTGACATCCGCTCTGAACTCGAGCCGGTGTTGCAACTGAACGAGTCGGTGGTCCAGGAGCAGGATTCATGAGCCCCCTGAGCATCTTCGCCCTGGTGCTGTTGGCCATCGTCCTGGTGGTACTGGTCGCGGCGTTGGTCTGGTGGCTGCGGACCCAGGGGGGCGCCGCCATTCGCAGTTTCTATGGGGCGGTTCGCCACATGGAGCAGGAACAGGGCACCCGCGACCGCTACCAGATGCCCTGGCTGATGATGCTCGGCCACGAAGCCGAAGGCGCCCAGCTGTGCAGCCAATGGCGCTTGCAGCCAACAGACAAGGCGGCATGGTTCGGGCGCTGGTGGTCGGACGCCGAAGGCGCGGTGCTGGTGGTGCCCCAGGCGCTGTTCCTGCCCGGCGAAGGCATGAACCGGCAACGGGGCAACTGGTGGCGCTTGCTGGGTTTGATTCTGCGCCTGCGCAGCCGGCGGCCGTTGGACGCGGTGATCTGGACCGTGCCGTTCGACAAACTCGATGATATCGAGCGCGCCACCGAGTTGAGCCTCAAGGTCCGCCGTTGCTTCATCGATTTGTTGCAGCGTTTTGGTCTCAGCTTGCCGGTGTACGTGGTCATCACCGGGATGGAGGAACTGCCCGGCTTCCAGGAGCTGGTCAGCGCGCTGCCTGCCCAGGCCCGTGAGTCGACGTTGGGCTGGTCATCGCCGTACGCACCCGAGGCGGCCTGGCAATCGCAGTGGAGCGATCAGGCGCTGGATCAGGTCAACGCGGCGTTGTCGCAGTCGATCATCGAGATTGGTGCACTGTCGGGGCAGTTGAGCGGCGACCTGTATGGTTTGCCTGAGCGTTTCGAAGGGTTGCGACGGGCCTTGCAGGTTTTGCTGGAGCCGGTATTCCAGGGCAACGCCCAAGGCGAGGCACCGCGCTTTCGCGGTTTGTATTTCACCGCGAGCCAGGCGCCTGTTGTCAACGGGGACGGTTTTCCAGCCGATGACAACATTTTGCGGCAAATGGTATTCGCCCGGCAGTTGTGGTCACGCCGGCTGGTGGCCGAGCGGGGCCTGGCCCAGCCTGTACCGCGCCTGTTGCGCCTGCGCCAGCGTTGGCATCGACTGGCCGGCGCCACCGCGCTGGTGGTCGGGCTGATCTGGCTGGGAGGCATGCTCTGGGTCTGGCACGATTCGGTGGAGCAAGCCGAGGGCCTGTCACAATTGGTCCTGCGCGCTCACAAGAATCATCTGGTGGTCGATCCTGACCAACCCCGCCTGGAACCGACCCGCTACAACGTGCAGAATTATTGGAGCGTGCTGGAACAAGCCCCGCGCTGGCGCTTCGTTTCCGTGGTGTTTCCCACCTCGTGGTTTTCCTCGGTGGACACGCAATTGGAGGAGGGGCTGCGCCAGACTGCCCGGCATCATTGGATCCTGCCCCTGCGCGACCTGCTGGTATCGGATCTGGAACAACTCAAGGCCATCCGCAACACCGAACGCCGCGGCAACGTGGAAAGCGAAGACCCGGCCCAGTGGCAAAGCTACGTGAAGGCCAGGGACCTGGTGGAGCGGGCGGTGCGCCTCGAACAGCAGAACCAGATGTTCAGCCAGGCGGTCAGTAACCCCAAGGCGCCGCTGGACGAACTGGTGCTATTGAGCAACAACGCGCTCTCACTGAACCTCAATGCCGGCACCTTGAGCCGCGCACGGTTTTACAACCGGGTGCTGTTCGACGCACAGAACACCGACCTCAAAGGGCTGGACCTGAACGCTGCGCGCCCACTGGTCTCCGACAATTTCACCGGCTTGATGCAGCGCTGGCTCGATCATTATTTCCTTGCCGACAATTTCGTGCGCCAGGCCGGTTACCTCAAGTTGCACCTGCAAAGGCTGGAGGCAGGCGGTGGCAATTCGTTGGGGGAGCTGGAAGACCTGATGGCGCTGGTCG
Source organism: Pseudomonas uvaldensis (assembly GCF_021271205.1). Classification (GTDB taxonomy): domain Bacteria; phylum Pseudomonadota; class Gammaproteobacteria; order Pseudomonadales; family Pseudomonadaceae; genus Aquipseudomonas; species Aquipseudomonas uvaldensis. The sequence continues at coordinate 130,452 of NZ_JAIWKS010000011.1, read as the reverse complement.
ATGATCTACAGAGCCTGGTCAGCCTGACCAATGCAGCCTGGGGCCGGGGCAAGGGCCAGGACCTGGTTCCCGGTTACACCCAGTTGATGGACAAGGTCAGCCATAGCACCCTGCTGGGGCCGGAACTCGAACAGGACCTGGAAAGCCGGGCGGCGAAATTGCAGCAGAGCTTTCGCGACCAGTGGATCGTGCAGAGCGGGTCCCGGGACAATCTGCTGGTCCAGCAAGGCAGTGGCTTGCTGGTGTTACAAGAGCATGTCACCGCCCTCGACGATGTGGTGCAGGCCCTGTTCAAGCGCGATTTCGTAGCCCTGGCCCTGCAAAAGGCACCGTCTGTCAATGCGCCCGACACCATGGGGCAGGCCGATGGCAGCGATGATTTCAATGTTGCCCTGAATTATTTCGCCAGCTACAGGAGCTACGCCAATGAAGAGCTGCCACGCATTCCGCCGGCTTACCGCGATGCGCTGATGCAGGCTGCAGAAAGCGCCGCTGCACAGGCCATGTGGCTAAGCCTGGATGAAAGCGATGAGCAACTGCCGGGCATGGGCTTCAATGTGCAGACGTCCCAGGCCGTAGCGCTGCAAAAGGCCTTCATGGACGTGCATCGCAGTGATCTGGCGACGCGTTTTCAGCGTTTGCTCAATCGTCGCGCAATGGCCCAGATCAGCAGCGGCCTCAGCGAAATCGATGCCCAGCCATTGTTCAGCCAACGAGCCGACATCCAGCGCTGGGACGGCTCGAAGAACTTCGGTTTGCAACTGTACGGTGCCGCCGATCCACAGGGCTTGAAGCTGAGTCTGAATCAGCAGTTCGATGCCATGCTGCAAATCGCCGAGCAGCGCATGCCGGCACTGGAGTGGCTGATTGTTCAGCAGGACAACCTGTCGGCCCTGGAGCACGACCAGGTGGCACGGTTCATGGCGATCAACGACGAGCTGCTCAAGTACAAGAATCAAAATCCGGCCAGTTCGGCTGCGCAATTGGCGCAATTGGTGAGCCGGGACTTCAACGAAATGGACACGGCGTCCTGTGCGCAGATTTTGCAGACCTCCAATCTGTCGGGCGGACGCGGCGACCTGGCGCAGCGTGCCGTCACGTTGCAGCAGACCGCCTTGCAACGTTGCCTGTATCTGCAACAGCATCAGGCGGCGACGGCCTGGAACGACTTGGCCAATTATTTCAATCAGTACCTGGCCGGTCGTTTTCCGTTTTCCCAGGACGTGCGGGCCAGTGATGCAGATCCGGCACGGGTTCAGCGGCTGTTGGAGTTGATCGATACACGCTTGCCCCTGGCCCAGGCGGGGCTCGCGTTGAGCCAGACGCCGGAGCGGCTGGCAGCCGAGGATTTTCTCAATCGCTTGAAGCAGGCCGGTGCCTGGCTGGGGCCGTTGTTCGTGCGGGACAAGAGCGGCATTCTCGGCGTGGAGATGGATGTACGCTGGCGCACCGACCGCGATGAGGAGCGTGGTGCCGACCAGGTCATCGCTTGGGCAATCGACGCCGGCAACCAGCAGATCAGTTATCCAGGGGAAGCCCGGCAGAACCTGCGCTGGATGATCGGGCAACCCGTGCGGCTGACCTTGCGCTGGGCCCGCAACGGTTACCAGCGGCCGACCAATGATCCCTTGCAGCCCAACCTGGTGGTGCGCGACCTGGAGGCCGGCTGGGAATACCAGGGGCCGTGGTCGTTGCTACGCCTGATGCGCTCGCTGGTGTCGGTGCAGCGCCAACCGAACGTCGACTACACCGATTTTCCGCTGACCCTGCAACTGCCGGTCACGGGCCAGATTGCTACCCAGCCCCCGGCCTTGGCACAGATCCAGGCGCGCACGACGCAGCAAACCCTGATGTTCCTGCGTCTGTCGCTGATGAGCCAGGGGTCGAAGCTGCCCTTGTCGATCCCGCCGCTGCCAACCCAGGCGCCCCGTTCACCTTTCATGGCGACCTCATCGAGCCCCGCCATCGCGACCCGTGAGGAGGGCCTGTGAGCGTACCGATATCCCCGTTGCCTGAGCTGGTCACTGCATTGCTCGAGCCGATCAGTGCTCAATCGCCCTGCGGCCTGGACCTGCGCTATGAGCCGGAATACGACCAGTTGCGCGAATTGCGCAGGGAAGACGATACCAGTCTGCCAACGGGGGTGTGGCAGGCGTCGGTCAAGCGAGCCCAGTGGCCGGAGCTGGAACGGCTCGCCACGACGCTGCTGCTCGAACGCAGCAAGGACCTGATGATCAGCGCCTGGCTGGGAGAGGCCTGGCTGCATTTGAGTGGACTGGAAGGCCTACCGGGCAGCCTGGCGCTGGTGGTGGGCCTGTGCGAGCGCTACCCCGAGCAACTGCATCCCCAGGCCGATGAGGGCGATCAGTCATGGCGTGTGATTCCGTTGGAATGGTTGGCGCGTCGCTACAGCGAAGTGCTGCTGACGCGGGTGCCCTTGTTCGATGGCCGCGATCCGGCCTTCGACAGTTTTTGCCTGAATGACTGGCAGCGTTTGCAGCGTCAGCAGGTGCAAGCCAACGACAGCAAAAACGCCAAGGCGTCGGCGGAAACCGCACGCAACGATCAAAAGAAACTCACCGAGCTGATCCGCAACACGCCGTTGTCGTTCTGGCTGCATCGTCAGGGCAGTCTGATGCTGAGCCTGCAACATCTGCAACGGCTTGACACCTGGAGCGACGCTTACCTGGGCTCGCTGGCGCCGGGCTACAAAGCTTTGCAAGACGTCATGCAGGCCCTGCTGGCATTGGTAGAGGAGTTCATCGCGATGCATCCACAGCAACCTACCGTCGCGCCAGTGGCCGCGCTTTCCCTGGCCGCGCCGCAGGAGTCCCAGGGAGCCGTCGCATCGTCCCCGGTTTTTCAGGAACCGGCCAGTCGAGAGGAAGCCTATCGACAGTTGCTGGTCATCGCCGGATACCTGGCACGCACCGAACCCCATAGCCCGGTGCCCTATTTGATCCGGCGTGGTGTGGAATGGGGCAACAAGCCGTTGAGCGAGCTGCTGGGAGAGTTGATCAACGCCGATGCCGAATCCCGTCGGGTGTGGACCTTGCTGGGTGTGCTTTAACGTTGTGGAACGGGTAACGGCACTGGCGTCAGCACCGGCTTGCCGGAAAAGAAGGCGTTCAGGTTCTGGCCCACCAGCTCTACCGTGCCACGGGTCGCTTCCGGCGAAAGGCCGGCGACGTGGGGCGTCAGGACCACGTTGGGCAGGTTCTTCAACGCATCGGGTACCTCAGGCTCGTGGTCGAAGACGTCCAGGGCCGCGCCGGCGATGCGCCGATGTTCCAGGGCGTTGATCAGTTCGGCGGTCGAGACGACGCTGGCCCGGGCGATGTTCACCAGAAAACCGTTCGGCCCCAGGGCGTCGAGCGCCTGCTTGTTGATCAACTGCCGGGTATCGAGACCCCCGGGTGTGGCGATGATCAGGAAATCCGACACCCGGGCCAGTTCCGTGGGCGTGGCGCAGTAGATATAGGGCACATCGTTGCGCACCCGGCGGCTGTGGTAGCTCACGTTCATGTCAAAGCCCAGGGCCCCCCGTTTGGCAATCGCCATGCCTACCGCGCCAAGCCCCAGCACTCCCAGTCGCTTGCCGGCCAGGGAGGGGCGCATGACCTTCGCCCATTCCCCCCGCCGCACACAGGCATCGGCCCGGGGGATATCACGTACCAGCGCCAACAGCAGCGCCATGGCATGGTCGGCCACCGACGACGCGTTGACTCCGGCACCGTTGGTAACCACGATCCCGCGGTCACGGGCGGCGCACAAGTCCACCTGCTCGTAGCCGGCACCGATCACACAAATGATTTGCAGGTTGGGCAGGGCGGCGATCTCATCGGCCGTCAGACCCAGGGGGCCGCGGGTCAGCACCGCGTTGAACCGCTCGCCATGCTCGAAAATCGCCGCCTTGCGTTCGGCGGGTGTGGGCGCCAGCTCCAGGTGATAACCCTGGCGCTCGAGAATCGGCAGGTAGTCGTTGACGGTTTCAACCAGTACCAGGACGGTGGCGGTCATGCTGGGCTCCTGTGGGCACTTTGGCGGTTCGCATGTATTCAACCTGATTGTAGGAGTCAAGGGCAGGGGGTTTTGGCTTTTTATGCGCATTTCTGGTTTGCACCGCTCCCACAGAACATGCAATTGACCGATCTGATCCGTGCAACCGTTCCTCAGCTAAGTCTTTGCTTCTGCTCGCTAATCCCGGACAATCGCGGCCCTGTTTCGGCCAGGGCGCTGCCTGTCGGGCTTTTCCGACTCGTCCTGGCCGGGTGCACGTGACCGGAAAACGGAGATCCGACCGGATGAATGATCAGGCCAATAGCGTCGAAGAGCGCTTTGAAACGTCAGTCCCAGCCACCCTCGGCCAGTGGAGTCGCCATGACACTACCTGGATGCTGGGCCTGTTTGGCACCGCCATCGGTGCAGGCACTCTCTTCCTACCCATCAATGCTGGCCTGGGCGGTTTCTGGCCGTTGCTGATTCTGGCGCTGCTGGCGTTTCCCATGACGTTCTACGCGCACCGGGGCCTGACCCGTTTCGTGTTGTCCGGTCGAGACGGTGCGGACATTACCGAGGTGGTGGAAGAGCACTTCGGCATCAAGGCCGGCGCGCTGATTACCTTGCTGTACTTCTTTGCCATCTTCCCGATCCTGCTGATCTACAGCGTGGCGCTGACCAACACGGTGGGCAGCTTCCTGGAGCACCAGTTGCACATCCAGCCGCCGCCTCGGGCTGTGTTGTCGCTGATATTGATTCTGGGGCTGCTGGCGGTGGTACGGTGTGGCGAACAGGTGATCGTCAAGGCGATGAGCCTGATGGTCTATCCGTTCATCGTGGCGTTGCTGTTCCTGGCGGTGTTCCTGATCCCGCACTGGAACGGTGGGATTCTGATCACCGCGTCCACGGTGCCGGAGCCTTCGGCGTTGCTGCATACCCTGTGGCTGGCGATTCCGGTGATGGTGTTCTCCTTCAACCATTCCCCGATCATTTCGGCGTTTGCGGTGGATCAGAAACGTCGCTACGGCGCCAATGCCGAGGAACGCAGCTCGCAGGTCCTGTCCCGCGCTCATGTGCTGATGGTGGTGATGGTGCTGTTCTTCGTATTCAGTTGCGTGCTGACCTTGTCGCCGGCGCAACTGGTTGAAGCCAAGGCACAGAATCTGTCGATCCTGTCGTACCTGGCCAACCATTTCAGCAACCCGACCATTGCCTTTGCGGCGCCATTGATCGCGTTCGTGGCGATTTCCAAGTCGTTTTTGGGGCATTACATCGGTGCCAGTGAAGGTCTCAAGGGCCTGATCGTCAAAAGCGGTCGTCGTCCGGCCCCCAAGACGCTGGATCGTCTGACGGCGCTGTTCATGCTGGTGGTGTGCTGGATCGTCGCCACGCTCAACCCGAGCATCCTGGGCATGATCGAAACCCTGGGTGGTCCGGTGATCGCGGCGATCCTGTTCCTGATGCCGATGTATGCCATCCGCAAGGTTCCGGCCATGGCCCGCTACCGTGGCCAGGCGTCCAATGTGTTCGTGGTGATGGTGGGGTTGGTGGCGATTACGGCGCTGGTCTACTCCCTCCTGGCCTGACCGGGTTCCGGGTGTACCCGGCAGCTAAACGGCAGGCATAAAAAAACGCCGCCCCTCGCAAGAAGGGCGGCGTTTTTAGTCGGGCGTCGAAACCTTAGGCCTGGACGACCGGGATGTTGGCGTTTGCAGCCGCTTCACGGAACTCGGCGATCTGGTCGAAGCTCAGGTAGCGGTACACGTCCGCTGCCATGCTGTCGATCTTGCCGGCGTATTCCATGTACTCCTCGACGGTCGGCAGGCGACCCAGGATGGACGCGACGGATGCCAGCTCGGCCGAGGCCAGGTAGACGTTCGCGCCGTCACCCAGACGGTTCGGGAAGTTACGGGTCGAGGTGGAAACCACGGTGGAGTTTGGCTCCACGCGTGCCTGGTTACCCATGCACAGCGAGCAGCCTGGCATTTCCATCCGTGCACCGGCCTTGCCGTAGATGCCGTAGTAGCCTTCCTCGGTCAGCTGATGAGCGTCCATCTTGGTCGGCGGCGACAGCCACAGACGAGTTGGCAGCTGGCCCTTGACCTGATCCAGCAACTTGCCGGCCGCGCGGAAGTGACCGATGTTGGTCATGCACGAACCGATGAACACTTCGTCGATCTTCTCGCCAGCAACGCTGGAGAGCAGGCGAGCGTCGTCCGGGTCGTTCGGTGCGCAGAGCACAGGCTCTTTGACGTCGGCCAGGTCGATCTCGATGACTTCGGCGTACTCGGCGTCCTTGTCGGCTTCCAGCAGCTCAGGGTTGGCCAGCCAGGCTTCCATCGCCTGGGCACGACGCTCCAGGGTGCGGGCATCGCCGTAGCCTTCGCCGATCATCCAGCGCAGCAGGGTGATGTTCGATTGCAGGTACTCGGCAATCGATTCCTTGGACAGCTTGATGGTGCAACCGGCAGCCGAGCGTTCGGCCGAGGCGTCGGACAGCTCGAACGCTTGCTCGACGGTCAGGGTTTCCAAGCCTTCGATTTCCAGGATGCGGCCGGAGAAGGCGTTCTTCTTGCCTTTTTTCTCGACCGTCAGCAGGCCTTTCTGAATGGCGTAGTAAGGGATGGCATGAACCAGGTCACGCAGGGTGACGCCTGGTTGCAGCTTGCCCTTGAAACGAACCAGGATCGACTCTGGCATGTCCAGCGGCATGACGCCGGTGGCGGCAGCGAAGGCTACCAGGCCGGAACCGGCCGGGAACGAGATGCCGATCGGGAAACGGGTGTGGGAGTCGCCACCGGTGCCGACGGTGTCAGGCAGCAGCATGCGGTTCAGCCAGCTGTGGATGATGCCGTCGCCCGGACGCAGGGACACACCGCCACGGGTCATGATGAAGTCCGGCAGGGTGTGGTGGGTGGTCACGTCGATCGGCTTCGGATACGCCGCGGTGTGGCAGAAGGACTGCATCACCAGGTCGGCGGAGAAGCCCAGGCACGCCAGGTCTTTCAGTTCATCACGGGTCATTGGGCCAGTGGTGTCCTGGGAGCCGACGGTGGTCATCTTCGGTTCGCAGTAGGTGCCAGGGCGCACGCCCTTCACGCCGCAGGCCTTGCCGACCATTTTCTGCGCCAGGGTGTAGCCCTTGGTGCTTTCAGCCGGTGCTTCAGGCTTCTTGAACAGGTCCGACGGTGGCAGGCCGAGTTCGGCGCGGGCCTTCTCGGTCAGGCCACGGCCGATGATCAGGGGGATACGGCCGCCGGCGCGGACTTCGTCCAGCAGGACCGGGGTCTTCATTTCGAAGGTGGTCAGGACTTCATCGGTGCCGTGCTTGCAGACCTTGCCGGCATGCGGGTACAGGTCGATCACGTCGCCCATGTTCATGTTCGACACGTCGAACTCGATCGGCAGGGCGCCGGCATCTTCCATGGTGTTGTAGAAGATCGGAGCGATCTTGCTGCCGAAGCAGAAACCGCCGGCACGCTTGTTCGGCACGTATGGAATGTCGTCGCCGAAGAACCACAGGACCGAGTTGGTCGCCGATTTACGCGACGAACCGGTACCGACCACGTCACCGACGTAGGCGATCGGGAAACCCTGGCCGCGCATTTCTTCGATCTGCTTCATCGGGCCGGTCTTGCCTTGCTCGTCAGGCACGATGCCGTCGCGAGCCATTTTCAGCATGGCCAGGGCATGCAGCGGGATGTCGGGGCGGGACCAGGCGTCCGGGGCAGGGGACAGGTCGTCGGTGTTGGTTTCGCCAGGGACCTTGAACACGCGCAGGCTGATCTTGTCGGCCAGTACAGGGCGCTTCTTGAACCACTCGCCGTCGGCCCAGGATTGCAGTACGGCCTTGGCGTGGACATTGCCGTTCTTGGCTTTTTCAGCCACGTCGTGGAAGGCGTCGAACATCAGCAGGGTGTGCTTGAGTTCTTGGGCGGCTACCGGGGCCAGCTCGGCGTCGTCCAGCAGTTCCACCAGGGTCACGATGTTGTAGCCGCCCTGCATGGTGCCAAGCAGTTCGACGGCACGCTTTTTGTCCAGCAGAGGGGATTGGGCCTGGCCCTTGGCCAGGGCGGAGAGGAAACCGGCCTTGACGTAGGCGGCTTCGTCGACTCCAGGCGGAACGCGATTGGTGATCAGGTCAACGAGGAAAGCTTCTTCGCCAGCCGGGGGATTCTTCAGCAGCTCGACCAGGCCTGCGGTTTGTTCGGCGTTAAGCGGCTGGGGAACGATACCCAGTGCTGCGCGCTCTTCGATATGTTTGCGGTAGGCTTCAAGCACAGTATTACCCTCATCAGTGGTCCCAAATGGGTGTCCGGGACGCTCATCCAGGAGCCCGCGGTACGCATGCGCGTCGGAGGCTTTTTGAGCCACCATGCCAGCGTTACCGGGGTTCCTCACAGAAGCTGCTTTCAAAGTTTTACGCCTGCAGAACGGGAGCTGATGAGGGTTGGCGTCGGGCTTTCCCCGCTGGAAAGACCCTTCGCCAACACCGTTCTGAAGGAACGACTGTGCTCGTGACGCTTTGAAAACAGCTTCTAACGGACATTTGGCGCCTTAAAAGGCTGGCTGATTCTACGGGAAAAAAAAATTAAAGGTAAGTTGGCTCCTGAAGTTTGAGCAGGGTTTGAGGGGTGATCAATCTTAGACAAAGGGCTAACATGCCGGCCTGTCCTGCTTTTACGTGCCTTGTTTCTTATGCCCAACCAGCTTATCAAGACTCCTTGCGTCGGCCTTTGCTCCACTGTCTACGGTGACCTGGTGTGCCGTGGCTGCAAGCGGTTCCACCATGAAGTGATCCACTGGAACGGCTATAACGAGGATGAGAAACGGGCGGTGTGGCTGCGGTTGGAAAAGCTGTTGGTGCAGGTAATGGTCGCCAAACTGGAAGTCTTCGACCCCGAACTGCTGCGCCAGCAACTGGTGAGCCGGCAGATCCGTTTCGTGCCCCAGCAGTCGGAATATTGCTGGGCCTACCAGTTGATCGCCCGGGGGGCGCGGGTGATCAATAATCTGGAAGCCTATGGCATGGTGCTGCTGCCGGAGTTTCGCGATTGGGAGCTGCCCGACCTGCGCGATGCCATCGATCGGGAATTTTTCCTGCTGTCCGAGGCGCATTACCAGCGCTACATCGCGCCGGGGTTCCTGAAGGATGCGATGGGCCGTTGATCCCCGGCCATTTGTGCAAAGAAGCGTTTGCGCCAGGGTGCTTTCGTGGCGAGGGGATAAATCCCCTCGCCACAGCTTGTCTATTCCTTGACCGCCAGCTCCACCAGGTGGTCCTCCACCTCCTGAGGCTTGAGCACCAGCACATCGCTTTCCAGCGTATCGAGCACCGCTTCGGCGGTGTTGCCGATCAGGACCCCCGACAAACCCGAACGCGCCACGGTGCCGATCACCGTCACGGCGGCCTGGAGCTTGCGCGCCATATACGGAATCAGCACATCCGCCGGCCCTTCCTCGATATGCAGGTGCTGGTCGTCGATATCGAATTCGGCCTGGAATGCCCGGCATTGTTCGCGATAACGGGCTTCGATGGTTTCCTTGAGCTGGAACGTCGGGTCGGCTGACGACAGCATCGGGGTGGGATGGGCGCTGATCACGTGAAGGTGCGCCTTGGCCAGGAGGGCAATGTCATAGCCATGATCGATGATGGTGTTGTGCAGGTGCCGGTGTTCCCCGTCGGTGTTGCCCACGTCAACGGCGGCCAGGATCACCTTGTCTTTCCAGGAGCCCGCAGTTTTCACCAGCAGCACCGGGGTCGGGCAATGGCGCAACAGCTTCCAGTCCGCCGGGGTGAGCAAGGCTTTTTTCAGCGGGCTGTCGGCAAAGTGTTGCTTGATGACCAGGCCACAACCTTCGGCCTGTTGCACGTCGATGATGGTCTCGTGGAGGCTTTCGTTCCAGGCCTGTTCCGTGGTGACACTGTACCCATCCGCCACCAGTCCGGCCTTGAGTACGCTGAGCATGCCGCCATGGTCGTGCCGTTTGTCGCAGACCAGCAGGTGCAGGTGAGCCTGGGTCACCCCGGCGATCAGCTTGGCGCGCTTGAGCGCCAGGCTTTCCGAATGTTCGGGTTCGATGACCACCAGAATGCTGCGAATGGCTTGCATGATCGGCGTCTCCAGCGATAAATGGCATGGTGTTGCTCAACTATAGTTGCTGGCGGTGAGTCGTCGACTTGACGCATATCAACGGCGGTGGCTGGTGGTCTGGGGGCAGGCCGGTATAATCGGCGCCCTTCGCTCGACTACCTTTTCCCGTGAGCCCCATGATCCTTCCCGAAATCCATGAATTCCTTGGCTGCCGTACCCCCGATGCCTGGGTCCAGGCCGCGCTGGCCGATCAGGAAACCCTGCTGATCGATCACAAGAACTGTGAGTTCAAGGCCGCCAGCACTGCCCTGAGCCTGATCGCCAAGTACCATTCCCACGTCGACCTGATCAACCTGATGTCGCGCCTGGCCCGGGAAGAGCTGGTGCACCATGAGCAAGTCATGCGCCTGATGAAGAAGCGCAAGGTCGGCTTGCGCCAGCTCTCCGCCGGGCGTTACGCCTCGGGCCTGCGCAAGGTCGTGCGTAGCCACGAGCCGGTCAAGTTGGTGGACACCCTGGTGGTCGGTGCTTTCATCGAAGCCCGTAGCTGCGAGCGTTTCGAGGCCCTGGTGCCACATCTGGACGAGGAACTGGGCAAGTTCTATTTCGGCCTGCTGAAAAGCGAGGCCCGGCATTTCCAGGGCTACCTGAAGCTGGCCTACCAGTACGGCGATGCCGATGACATTGCACGGGTAATCGACAAGGTTCGCGAGGCTGAGCGCGAGCTGATCGAATCGCCGGATGTGGAATTTCGCTTCCACAGTGGCGTGCCGACGCTATAGCGGCAATTCCTGAGCGGGCATCAGCCATCGGCCAGGCCCAGGCGTTCATGCCACTGGGCAATCGACTCCTCGGGGTAGGCATCGAACCGCTGGTCGCCTGGCTGCGCTTCGACTTCCACCCACGGTGCCTTGGACCCCAGCATCAGATGAGTATGTTCCGGCGGGACGGGCAGCGGTGTGTCGATCGCCGAGGCGAAGGGGTGGATCAGTTCCGGCCATTCGGGGCTGAACAGCCAGAGTCCCGAACCGCAAAGCGAGCAGAAATGCCGTTCGGCACTGCTGCGGCGGGCACGTTTGTCGCCTTCATCCTTGAGCCGCGCATGGTAAATGCTGATGTGTTGGCGACCTTTTACCTTGAGGGTGCGGGCATCCCCGCCCAGGTTGATCGCATAACCGCCACCGCCCTGGGTCTTGCGGCAGATCGAGCAATAGCAGCGTTGGTAAGGGTAGGGATGGGTGCAATCCAGACTGAACGACACCGCCCTGCAGTGGCAGGAGCCTTCGAGGTGCATGAGGATCTCCAGTTGGAAATGGGGGACTTGGGGCAGCTTAGACGCTTGGGAGTTGCTCAAGCGAATTTGTGTTGAATGGGCGGGCGCCATCGCGAGCAGGCTCGCTCCCACAGCAGATCTTGAGTGTTCATTAGTAAGCGCGACACCGCCGATCCCTGTGGGAGCGAGCCTGCTCGCGATGAACGATTATGCCGTGCTGCGGCTGGGCACCCGCCACAAATACCACGCCGCGACGGTCCGATGGGGGCTCCACGCCAGGCCGATATCGATCATTTGCTTGCGACTGGGCTGTTGTTCCAGCCGCTTGAGGCGACGATATCCTTCGCGAACGCCAAAATCGTCGACCGGCAGGATATCCGGTCGTTGCAGGCTGTAGATCAACAGCATCTCCACGGTCCAGCGGCCGACGCCACGCAGGGTGACCAGGCGCTCGATCAAGGCTTCATCGTCCATGGCCAGGGCTGTCGGGTAATCCGGCACCACGCCGTTCAGGGCCGCTTGGGCGATGCCTTGGATAGTCGTGATTTTGCTGGCCGAGAACCCGCAGGCACGCAGCTGTTCGAAGTCCGTCGCCAGGATCTGCTCGGGCGTGGGAAAGTCCTGCGCGGGAAACAGTGCCAACAACCGGCCAAAAATCGCATCGCCTGCCTTGGCATGCAATTGCTGGTAGGCAATGGCCCGGACCAGGGCTTCATAAGGCTCGCGGGTCGGCTTGGGTTGCAACAGGCACGGGCCGACCGTTTCGACGTGGCGTCGCCAGTCTTCGTCGAGGTTCGCCAGGAAGGCGCTGGCATCGCGGTATGGCACGGCCATCGGGGATTCGTCTCTCCAGATCCGTCAAAACGCCAGGGGCAGCGAAACCTGCACCGCGGCTTTTTCCAGCCGCAGCAGAAAGGCTTTGCGCGGCTGTCCGCCACCATAGCCGGTCAACGAACCGTCCGCACCGATCACACGATGGCAGGGTATAACGATTGCCAGCCGATTCTGTCCATTGGCCAGGCCGACGGCGCGGCTGGCGCCGGGGCTGCCGAGCATCGCCGCGATGGCGCCGTAGCTACGGGTTTCACCGTAGGGGATCTTTTGCAGTTCGGCCCAGACACGGATGGCGAATGCACTGCCAGGCATATGCAGCGGGACCTTGAATGCCGTGAGATTACCCGCGAAATAGTCCGCCAGCTCGGCTTCGATTTGCTGCAGATGAGCGTTATGCCCCGGTGCAACGGTGTAGCCATAGCATTGTTGCAACTCTTCGATTTCTCGGGTCAGGGCCGGACGATCCAGGAACTCCAGCAGCACCAGGCCGCGCCGCTCGGCCATCGCCAACATGGGGCCCAGCGGCGTGGTCAGGCGGGTAAAGAGCAAGGGCTCGCTGAGGGCGGCCCGGCCCGGGGTGATGTGGAAGGACTTCACGAAGGCATCGCGAAACCCGCTCAGGGATTCATAACCTGAATCGAATGCCGCGCTGTCGATGGATGAACCTTCCTTGATCCCTCCCAGGGCGATGCCCAGGCGTCGGGTACGCAGATACGCGTGAAAGGTCATGCCGAAATGCTGCTTGAACCAGCGCCGCAGTTTCAGCGGCTCGATGCCTTGCTCCAGCAACAAGGCGTCGGTCCAGCGCAGGTCGGGTTCGGCGTCCACGGCCTTGAGCAGCGCCTGGATCCAATCCGGCGCGATAGCGGCGGCGTCCAAGGGCTTGCAACGCAGACAGGCGCGGTAGCCGGCCGACATGGCTTCGTCGGCATGGGCGAAGAACTCCACGTTCTCTGGCTTCGGCTTGCGCGCCGTGCAAGCGGGGCGACAGAAAATGCCGGTGGTCTTGACCGCAGTGAAGAACACGCCTTCGTAGGCGGTGTCTCGTTCGAGCATGGCGCGGACCATCTCGGCATGGGGCGGAAGTAGCGAGTCTTGTCTGTTCATGGGTCGAGCATAAAGACGAGTTCGGAAGGGCTCCACCGAAAAATCGACAGTGAATTTTGTAAGTCGTCCATCGGATTGCCGCGAACAAAAATTGAACCTTCGAGTCTTAGAGGTTCAACCGTTGTTTTTGTCTTTCGGAGACATCATGTCCAAACATAAGAAATCCATGATCGCCGTTGCGGTCTGTGCCCTGATGCTCGGTGCTTCTGCCTTGCTGCCGGCCGACCTGTCGCCCATTGGCGCAAGTTACGCCGCAGGTGGCGGTAACGGTGGTGGCGGCGGTGGTGGTAATGGAGGTGGCAACGGAGGCGGCAATGGCGGCGGTCATGGTGGCGGCAATGGCCATGGCAGTGGCAAGTCCGGCGATTCCAGCGGTCATGGTCTGGGCTTGAGCAGCGATCATTCCGGCACCCGTACCCGCGACCACGGCTTGAGCGGCAAGCACACCGGCACCACGCGCACCGACCGCGCCCGCGAGGCCCATGCTTCCGTGACATCGAGCATCGCCAAGGATCGTGATACCCGCGGGTTCACCAAGGCGTCGGCCATTTCCGCCACAACGCCCGGTACTCACAACACCAAAGGCCTGACCAACGCGACCAGTTCGTCGACCAAGAACGACCGCTGATTGCCCATAAGAAAGCCGTGATGCCTCTTGCCAAGGTGTCGCGGCTTTTTATTTGGCCGGGAATTCGTTCGCGAACGAAGCGCTCAGTATTTCCGAAACATGGGCGTTCGTTGGGCAGTTTTGTTCAATACCTCAAGTAGCACGCCATTTACCCTGATCGCCACCTCACAGACAAGAAGAAGGAATGGCGATGAGTCTGATATTTTCCATGGCGGCTTTTGCGCTGGTCGCTTCCATTACACCGGGGCCGGTCAATATCGTGGCGCTCAGTTCCGGAGCCCGTTACGGCTTTCGCGCCACACTGGGCCATGTGGCCGGTGCAACCCTGGGATTTGTATTGTTACTGGTGCTGATGGGACTGGGGTTGCATGAAGTCTTGCAGCACTGGCCAGGCCTCACGCGGGTGGTGCAGCTGGGGGGCGTGGGGTTTCTATTGTTCATGGCCTGGAAACTGGCGCTGGATGATGGAAACCTCGGCGCCGCAGAGGCGGGAAGGGCGCCTTCGATGTTCCATGGCGCACTGATGCAATGGCTCAACCCCAAGGCCTGGTTGGCCTGCGTGGCGGGGATGGGGGCATTCGTGGCGGATGGTGAAGCGCGGCTGGTCTGGCAATTCGCGGCCATTTACCTGGTGATCTGCTACGTTTCGGTGGGTTGCTGGGCCTATGCCGGCAGTTTTCTGCGGGCCTGGCTGGGCAACCCGGCGACCATGCGCCTGTTCAATCGGACCATGGCAGCACTACTGGTTGCCAGCGCGGTGTATCTGCTACTGCCTTGAGATTGCCAGGCCGTCAACCACGATACTGGCCAGGCGTCGCCGCCAGGTGCTGCTTGAAGGCTCGTTGAAAATGTGCCTGGTCGGCAAAGCCACTGTTCAGCGCGACATCGGCGATCAGCCTGCCTTCACGCAGTTGACGGCGGGCGAACTGGATCCGCCGATTGACCAGAAAAGCATGCGGCGTCATCCCGTAATGGCGCTTGAAGGCCCGGCTCAGGTAGGACGGCGAGAGCTGCGCGGCGGCGCAGATGTCTTCGAGCTTCAAGGCTTCGGTGCAGTGGTCGTGAATGAATTGCGCGGCTCGCATCAGGCCCGGATGGCTGCCTCGGTCCGGACGACCCGCTGGGTTGAGACGTTGTTGCAGGTCGGTAAAGAAAGCCTCGGCGGCGGACTGTTTACGTCTGGTGTCGATCCGCTCATCCACCAGGAGCCGATACAGCTCCAGCAAGGCGCGGAAGAGTTCGATGTCGCGGCTATGGGTGGTGGCAAAGCCCTGGAAATCCGGGGTTTCGTCAAAGCCGATCCGCTGTTGCAAGTCCGTTAACCACGGGGTGTCGACATACAACATCACATAGGACCAGGCTTGATTGTCGATGGGGTTGCAGGCATGAACGTCGCCGGGGTTCATCAATACGACCGTGCCGCTTTCAACCTTGAACGTCGATTGTTCGTGAAGGTAAGTGCTGCACCCGGCGGTGATCGCTCCGATAGAGAAATGGTCGTGGGCGTGACGCGAATAACAGACCTTGCGCCCGTCGGCGATGGCCCGGGCTTCGATGAAGGGCAGGGCGGCGTCACGCCAGAAGCGCGGCGCGTCGTCTTGGTGGACGGGCTTCATCGGGTGGCTTCCTCATGTTGAACCTGTGTCGCAGTGTATTAGGCTTTGTACGAAAAGTATCTGCGCGACGATCATGCTGCGTTGAAGGCGCGCAGCACTGGGCTAGACTCCAGCTGATCCGATTGCAAGAAGTCCCGTCAATGGAGTTCACGATGCTCGCGCCAGGTAAACCTGACAATGAAGCGGCCCGCCTCAAGAATCTGCAAGCGCTCAAGCTGCTCGACACCGCGCCGGAGGAACGTTTTGATCGGCTGACCCGGCTGGCCCGACGCCTGTTTGACGTGCCCATTGCGTTAGTGTCCCTGGTGGACGCCGATCGACAGTGGTTCAAATCCAATGCCGGCCTGGACGCCAGTGAATCTTCACGCGATACCTCTTTCTGTGGGCACGCGATTCTGCAGGATCACATCCTGGAAATCTGCGATGCGGAGCAAGACGAGCGGTTCTGCGACAATCCGTTGGTGGTGAGCGAGCCGGGCATTCGCTTCTATGCCGGGCAGCCGCTCGGGCTGGACGACGGCACCAAATTGGGCACGCTGTGTCTGATCGATACCCGTCCCCGCACACTGGACAGCGAGGAGCGCGAGTTGTTGCGCGATCTGGCGCGCATGGCCGAGCAGGAACTGATTGCCGTGCAGATGGCGAGCATGGACGAACTGACACTGCTGTCCAACCGGCGTGGGTTCAAGATCCTGGCTCAGCATGCGCTGGGCGTCTGTGATCGCATGGGACGCCCGGCGACATTACTGTTCTTCGACCTCAACGGTTTCAAGGCGGTCAACGACCGTTTTGGCCACGCCGAGGGGGACCAGGCGCTGAAAATCTTTGCCGACGTGCTGCGCATCGCCTTTCGCGAAAGTGACGTGATTGGCCGTTTGGGCGGGGATGAATTCGTGGCGTTGCTCACGGGGGCTTCCCATGTCGAGATAGCGTCGGTGATGGCACGGCTCCAGGAAATCCTGGATGAACGAAATGCAACGTTGCAGCGCGGCTATGACATCCGCTTCAGCGTGGGCCAGATCGAATATGAACCGCAGCGCCACGCGTCGATCGACAGTCTGTTGGCCGACGCGGATGCGGCCATGTATGCGCACAAGCAGGCCCTGCGCCGTTAGGCTCTGTTTGAAAAGACTTGAGACGAAGGTCAGGCAAGGCGAAAACCGGAGGAGGAAAGGCCGGGGTCGCGCTCGACTCTACTGGAATAAATGAGCCGCCACATTGCCCTCCCGTGGCTCAGGCACGACGTGTAAACAGAAACAGGATGATCGCCACCAGGCAGACGCTGGCCTGTGTGGCGCCCAGGGTGGTCGCCGGTGCGAGGTCCGATGCCGAGCCCAACCAGGTCGTTATCGCTGCCGCGCCCATGGTGAGAAAGCCAAGCAGCGCAGACGCCAGACCGGCTTCTTTACCGAAGGGGCCCAGGGTAATGGCCGTTCCCAACGGATTCGCAAGCCCCATGCCCCACAGGAAAATGACCATCGACAGGGAATACCAGGCCAGCCCCGGATCGGCGGGACCGACGATCAGCACGAGTCCGCCCGCCAGTGCGGTGGCGAAGCCCAAGGCGGCGACCCGCCGACTGCCATAGCGTCGAGCCAGGTGTGGAGCCGCCATGCCCGCCGCGAACACGACGAAGACAGTGGCGGCGAAATACAACCCGGCCTCCAGAGATGTCAGGCCTATCCCGCTCATCAGGATGGCCGGAGCCGCGCCAAAAGAAGCGAACAGTCCGCTCATCAACAGGCTCACCGACACGGCTGGAAGCACGAAGCGGCGGTCGCGCAGCAAACCGCCATACGCCCAAAGAACGCTCAGTGGCGAAAGCGGGGCACGGCGCTCGGTCGGGTGCGTTTCCCCCAACCCACGGGCATAGAAGATCGCGATGGCGAAGGCCGCCAGGGCGACCAGCCCGAAGATCGCCCGCCAACCCAGCGTCGAGGTCAACAGGCTACCGATCAGCGGGGAAAAACCCGGCGCGGCAGCCGTGGCGATCATCGTCAGCGACAAGGCCCGGGCCAGACTCTCGCCTTCGAATAGATCGCGAGCGATAGCGCGGGAAAGCACCGCCGCCGCGCAGACCCCCAATGCCTGGATAATCCGTCCGAGCAGGAGCATTTCCAGGGTGGTGGCGAAGCCTGCGACGGCCGTGCCCACCACGAATATGGATAAGCCGCCGAGAACCGGTTTCTTGCGACCATACCGATCCGCCAGCGGGCCGACGATAAGCTGGGCCAGGGCGAACGTGATAAAGAAACTGGAAAGGGTCAGGCCCAGCGCACGCGTCGGCACGCCAAGCTCTCGCCCGATGTCGGCAAAGGCCGGAAGGATGATGTTGGTGGACAGAATGCTGATCGCGGCAAGGCCGGCCAACAGCACCACGATCCTGCCGGTCAGCGCCGACTGCCCTGAAGTGGGGGCAGCGGCGCTCAAGCCCTCGGTTCGCTGCAGCGAAGGTGCCTGCGGTCCGGCCGTCACGACGCAGCTTCCCAGCGACGGAACAATACGCTGGCATTCACCCCGCCAAACCCAAAGCCATTGGACAGGGCGTAGGTGATGGGCATTTTCCGGGCGCTGAGGCCAACCAGGTCCAATCCATCGGCAGCCTCATCGGGGCTGGACAGGTTCAGGGTTGGAGGCACGATCTGGTCGCGTAGCGCCAATACCGTAAAGATCGCCTCGATGCCTCCCGCGGCGCCGAGTAAATGGCCAGTGGCGGACTTGGTGGAGGTGATCGCCACGTTTGAACCGGGCCCGAACACCGACCTGATCGCGGCCAGCTCGCCCTTGTCGCCGACCTGGGTCGACGTGGCATGGGCATTGATGTGCTGGACCTCGCTGGCGTCCACGCCTGCCTGGCGCAGGGCCTGTTCCATGGCGCGTCGTGCTCCGTTGCCGTCTTCGGGGCCGGCGGTCAGGTGGTAGGCATCGGCGCTGGTGCCATAACCCACCAGTTCCGCCAGGGGCGTGGCACCTCGGGCAAGAGCATGTTCCAGTGACTCGATGACCAGCAGCCCGGCGCCTTCAGCCATGACGAAACCATCGCGGTCGCGATCGAACGGGCGCGAGGCGGTTTCAGGTTGCTCGGCCGAATGCGTGGACAGCGCCCGGGCGGCGGCGAAGCAACCCAGGGTCACACGATCCATTGCCGCTTCCGTGCCACCGCAGATGGCGATGTCTGCTTCATCGTTGGCGATGAGACGGGCCGCATCGCCAATGGCCTGGACACCGGCGGCGCAAGCCGTCACCGGCGCACCGAGGGGGCCTTTGAAACCGTTCTGGATAGAGACGTGTCCTGCCGCCATGTTCGCCAGGAAGGAAGGGGCCGTGAACGGCGATAACCGGCGAGGGCCGCGGGTATCGGTGATACGAATGGCCTCGGCAATCGCTGCAAAACCTCCGACACCCGACGCGATGATCGTAGCCGTCCGCTCTTGCCGGGACGCTTGTGTCGGATGCCAGCCTGCCTGCTCCAGCGCTTCGTGGGCGGCGACCAGTGCGAATTCAATGAAGCGATCCATCTTCTTGCGTTCTTTCGCCGGGATGAACCGGTCCGGTGTGTAACCGGCCACGGCGTCCTCCTCCAACGTCGGCACCTGGCCGCCTACCGCGATCCCCGTACCCTCGACCATTTCCTCGGGAAGCCGACGGATGCCCGAGCGTCCGTCAAGCAAACGACGCCATACTTCTTCGACGCCACACCCCAGGGGACCGACGATGCCGGCCCCCGTGACTACAATTCGCTTGCGACCTTTGGAATTAATCATTTGACCCTCGTCACTACTGATTCGGCGCCCGTCGGATCGCCCCGGCTCATACGCCAGTCAATTCGACGGAGAATCAGTTTTAGTCAGGTGACTAATAAAGTCAATGGTCACAATTCGCCAGAGCAGTTGAGGCGAAGATGGCTGAGCATCCGTCATCGAGAGCAAGCTCAGCTCCCACAGCCTGCCCGCGATATCACCGCCGTCCAGTGCGCGTACTCACATCCACCCACACCGCCAACACCAGAATGCTGCCCTTGACGATCATCTGCCAGTAACTGTCGACATCGAGCATGGACATGCCATTGTCCAGGCTGGTGATCACCAGCGCACCGAGGAGGGCGCCGTAGACGGTGCCGGAACCGCCGCGCATGGAGGTGCCGCCGATGAAGCAGGCAGCGATGGCGTCGAGTTCACCCATGTTGCCTGCCGAAGGCGAGCCCGCGGCGAGGCGGGCGGTGTTGACCATGCCGGCGAGGGCGCACATCACGCCCATGATGCCGAAGATCCACAGTTTTACCGCCTGCACGTTAATGCCGGACAGCCGCGTGGCTTCCATATTGCTGCCCACTGAATAGACCCGTCGGCCGAACACGGTCTGGCTGGTGACATAGCTGAATAGCCCCAGCAGGATCAGCAGGAGCAGCACCGGCACCGGGATACCATCGTAGCTGTTCAGGGTATAGACGAACCCGGCCAGTACCACGCCGATCAGCACCACGCGCAACACGTCACGCCCCCATGAATGGGCAGCCAGGCCATGGAGGGCGCGGTTGCGGCGCTGTTTCCAGGTCAGGAACAGGGTCAGGGCGAACAACAGCACGCCCAGCCCGGTCCCCACGGTGTGGGGTAAATAACCCTGGCCGACATAGACCAGCTCCGGTGATACCGGGGCGATGGTGGTCCCGCCGGTCACGCCCAACAGGATTCCGCGAAAGGCCAGCATGCCGCCCAGACCGACAATGAACGACGGAATTCGCAGGTAGGCGGTCATGTAGCCGTTGCCCAGGCCGATCATCAGTCCGCACAAGGCTACCAGGCTCAGGTTCGCCAGCAGTGGGATGTGATAGACCACATCGAGGATTGCCGCCAGGCCTCCCAGCAGCCCGAGCAACGAGCCCACCGACAGGTCAATCTCACCGCTGATGATCACCAGCACCATGCCGCAGGCGAGGATGCCGGTGATGGACATTTGCCGCAGCAGGTTGGACAGGTTGCGGGGCGTCAGGAACCCGCCGTCGGTCTGCCAACTGAAGAACAACCAGATGACCGCCACGGCAATCACCAGCGCGAGCATTTTGTAGCGGCTGAAAAGTTGTTTGACCTGATTCATCTACGCGGACTTCCGATCTTTGTTGTCACGACTGTCTGGATGGCTGAGCGCGGCGGCGAGCACTTGTTCCTGGGTGAGTCCCTGATTGACGAAGTCGCCACGCAACCGGCCTTCGCCAATCACCAGCACGCGATCGGAAACGCCCAGCACTTCGGCCAGTTCCGAAGACACCATGATGATCGACACGCCTTCGGCCGCCAGCGCGCCCATCAGTTTGTAGATCTCGTACTTGGCCCCGACGTCGACGCCTCGCGTAGGCTCGTCGAGAATCAGCACGCGAGGTTTGGTCAGGAGCATCTTCGCCAGCACGGCCTTCTGTTGATTGCCGCCGGAAAGGCCGGTGATCGGCAGGAAAGCACTGGCCGTCTTGAGGTGCATGCGCGAGATTTCCCTGTGGACGCAGCCCAACTCCGCTTCGGCGTCGATGCGGGTCATTTTCGAATAGTTTTCCAGCACGGCCAGAGTGATGTTCTGGCCCACCCCCAGGTCCGGAATGATGCCCTGGCGCTTGCGATCTTCGGGGACCATGCACAAGCCTGCGCGGATCGATTTGAGCGGCGTGCCCGTGTCGACCGGTTGGCCGTCGAGCCAGACCTCGCCTTCGTAGCGACCGGGATAGGCGCCGAACAGCGCCGATACCAGTTCGGTGCGGCCGGCGCCCACCAGCCCGGCGATACCGAGGATTTCCCCGCGCTTGAGAACGAACGAAATGTCGTCAACCCGTTTTCGCCTGGGGTTGTCGACGTCGTAACAGGTGATGTGGCGCGCTTCGAAGATCACCTCGCCGATGTCATGGGGTTCGGTGGGGTAGAGGTTACTCATTTCCCGCCCGACCATCTGGGTGATGATCTTCTGAATGTCCATGTCGGCCATGGCGGTGGTGGCTATGTGTTTGCCATCGCGGATCACTGAAATGGTGTCGCATACGGCAGCGACTTCATCGAGCTTGTGAGAGATGTACACGCACGCCACGCCCTTGGCCTTGAGGTCGCGGATGATGTTCAGCAGCACTTCGATTTCCGAGCGGGTCAGGGCCGATGACGGCTCATCGAGAATCAGCAGACGCGCCTGTTTGTTCAACGCCTTGGCGATCTCCACCAGTTGCTGGTAGCCACCGCCGTACTGGGACACCGGCAGCGAGACATTCATGTCCGGTACCTTGAGTTCGCGCATCAGGGCTTCGGCGCGATGGATCATCGCCGGGTAGTTCATGCGTCCGCCGGGCAGCGTCAGCTCGTGGCCCATGAAGATGTTCTCGGCCACCGACAGGTCGGGCACCAGCGTCAGTTCCTGGTGAATGATGACGATCCCGGCGGCTTCGGTTTCGCTGATCGATTGTGCCCGGAGCGGCTGGCCGTCCCAGAGGATCTCACCGTCCCAGGTGCCGTAGGGGTAGACCGCCGACAGCACTTTCATCAGCGTGGATTTGCCGGCACCGTTCTCGCCGCACAGGCCAACGCATTCACCGGGTCTGACCTTGATCTCGATGCCGTTGAGGGCCTTGACGCCGTCGAAAGTCTTGACGATGCCGTTCATTTGCAGAAGGTAGTCGGACATGGGGAGAACTCGAAGGAGTATGACAGTCCTGTGGGAGCGGGCTTGCTCGCGAAAGCGGTGTGTCATGCACATCAAGGCTGAATGTTGCTGCGCCTTCGCGAGCAAGCCCGCTCCCACAGGTCCAATAGCATTGCGCCCCGGTCACTGCCCGGCGAGCTGCGCCTTGGTATAGAACCCATCCTTTTCCAGCAGGTCGATGTTGTCCTTGGTCAGCGGTGTAGGCGTCAGCAGGATGGTGTCGACTTTCTTGCTGCCATTGTCGTACTGCGAGCTGAAGGCCGGTTTCTCATTGCGCGCCAGTTGCACCGAGAGTTTGGCGGCCTCCGAGGCGATCAGCTTCAGTGGCTTGTAGACGGTCATCGTCTGGGTGCCATCGATCACCCGCTTGACCGCCGCCAGGTCGGCGTCCTGGCCCGAGATCGGCACCTTGCCGGCCAGTTTCTGCGCGGCCAGGGCCTGGATGGCGCCGCCGGCGGTGGCGTCGTTGGAGGCGACGATGCCATCGATCTTATTGTTGTTCCGGGTCAGGGCGTTTTCAACGATGCTCAAGGCCTCGGTGGGGTTCCATTCCTTTACCCATTGCTGGCCGACAATCTTGATGTCGCCTTTGTCGATGGCCGGTTGCAGCACCTTCATCTGGCCTTCGCGCAGGACCTTGGCGTTGTTGTCCGTCGGCGCGCCACCCAGCAGGAAATAGTTGCCCTTGGGCGCCGCCTTCAACACGCCGCTGGCCTGCATTTCACCGACCTTTTCGTTATCGAAGGAAATGTAGGCGTCGATATCGGCGTTCAGGATCAATCGGTCATAGGACACAACCTTGATACCGGCCTTCTTGGCTTCGGCGACGGCGTTGGTCAGTACGGTGGCGTTGAACGGCACGATGACGATCACATCGACGCCACGGGAGATGAGGTTTTCGATCTGCGAAATCTGCTTCTGCTCGTTGGCATCGGCCGATTGCACATAAACCTTGGCGTCGAGTTTTTCCGCCGCCGCGACGAAGTAGTCGCGGTCTCGCGACCAGCGTTCCAGTCGCAGGTCATCGATGGAGAAGCCGATTTTCGGGTGGGCGGCGTCGGCCATGACCGGAAGCGACAGCAGGGCCAGGGCGCCGGCGAGCAACGTGCGTTTGAAAGTTTTCATGGGTTGCGTCCTTTTATTGTTGTTTGAAAGACACTGCCTGACGATGAACGTGATGCCGGTAGAACTGTAGAGAGTCGCGGGGCGACGCGAGCAGAGAATTGTCGCGAGAATGTAACAGCCTCGCGGCGCCCCCGGTCCTCTCGTCGTCAGGGGTAGATGAACCGGTTGACCACGTTTTCGAGCATCTCCTGCCGGCCGCTGACGGCCTGGGGATTCAGTTCGTTGGCGAAGGCGTGCTCGGCCAGCGAGGCAAGGCTGAACTCGCCCGCCAGTACCGCCTGACCGAAAGGCTGCTGCCAGCCGGCGTAGCGTTGATCCTTGAGTTGCTGGAGCCGGTCATTGCGCACCATGGCGGCGGCGCGTTCCAGGGATAGGGCAAGCACGTCCATGGCAGCGATGTGGCCGTAGAACAGATCGACCTCGTCCACGCTCTGGCGCCGGACCTTAGCGTCGAAGTTAAAGCCGCCATTGCTGAAGCCGCCGGCCTTGAGGATTTCATAAACGGCCAGGGTCATTTCCTCGACGCTGTTGGGAAACTGGTCGGTGTCCCATCCGTTCTGCGGATCGCCGCGGTTGGCGTCGATGCTGCCGAAGATCCCCAGCGAAACGGCCGTGGCGATCTCGTGATGGAAACTGTGACCGGCCAGGGTCGCGTGGTTGGCCTCGATGTTGACCTTGATTTCTTTCTCCAGGCCGAACTGTTGCAGGAAGCCGAAGACCGTGGCGCTGTCATAGTCGTATTGGTGCTTGGTCGGTTCCTGGGGCTTGGGTTCGATCAGCAGGTCGCCCTTGAAGCCGATCTTGTGCTTGTGCTCGACCACCATGCCCATGAAGCGACCCAACTGCTCGCGCTCGCGTTTCAGGTCGGTGTTGAGCAGGGTCTCGTAGCCTTCGCGCCCGCCCCACAGCACGTAGTTGGCGCCCTTGAGGCGTTGGGTGGCGTTCAGGGCGCTGGACACCTGGGCGGCAGCGCAGGCGAACACTTCCGGGTCCGGGTTGGTGGCGGCGCCAGCGGCAAAGCGCGGATGGCTGAAGCAGTTGGCGGTGCCCCACAGCAACTTGATCCCGGTCTGCTCTTGATGGCGCTCCAGATGGTCGATCATCTGGGCAAAGTGGTTGCGGTAGTCCTTCAACGAATGGCCTTCCGGAGCGACATCGGTGTCATGGAAGCAGTAGTAGTCGATGCCCAGCTTGGAGAAAAACTCGAAGGCTGCCTCGGCCTTCCCGATGGCCACGGCCATCGGATCCCCGGCCTGGTGCCAGGGGCGCTTGAAGGTGCCGGCGCCGAACACGTCCGACCCCGGCCAGACGAACGAGTGCCAGTAGCAGACCGCCATGCGCAGGTGCTCGCGCATGGGTTTGCCAAGGATGAGTTTGTTGGCGTCGTAGTGGCGAAAGGCAAGGGGCGAGTCGCTGGCAGGCCCCTCGTAGCGAATCTTGTCGACAACGGGAAAGTAGGACATTGCAATTTCCTTGTTGTTCTTGGCGGTGTCTCGATACTAGCAACGGCCCCGAGGTTGCCGATTATGAAAATCACCAAAGCGTGGTGCGATTTTGAGTAGTAATCTGCGCTGAACGTCTCGGTGTTTACCGGCCCAGGGTCCAGACAATGAAAACCGTGCCTCCCGTCCACCGCATTGCGCTGTTGTTCAATGGCAGCAAGATCTATGACCGCGGCATCATCAGCGGTATCGGCAATTACCTGAGCAGTACTCGCGCCTCCTGGGACCTGTTCCTGGAAGAGGATTTCCTCTGCCGATTGAGAGGCATCGAGCGCTGGCAGGGCGACGGGATCATCGCCGACTTCGATGATCCGCAGATCGGCGAGGCGCTGGCCGGGATCCGCATGCCCGTGGTGGCCGTGGGTGGGTCCTACCAGGAGGAGGGCGCTTATCCCAAGGGCATTCCCTATGTCGCCACCGACAACTTCGCCTTGATCAAGCTGGCGTACGAGCACTTGATCGAAGCCGGGTTGACGCGCTTCGCTTGCTTCAGCCTGCCTGAATCGCAAGCCAATCGCTGGGCTCAGGAGCGGGAAAAGGCCTTTCGCTCGCTGGTGCAACGCGATGGCCTGCCGGCCGAGATCTATCGCGGCATGGGTACCAGCGCACCGCTCTGGGACAGCGCCGTCGAACAGCAGATCGCCTGGCTGCAGAGCTTGCCCAAACCCATCGGTATCATCGCCGTCAGCGATGCGCGAGCCCGGCAATTGCTGCAAGCCTGCCTGACGGCTGGTATCGCCGTACCGGAGCAAGTGGCGCTGATCGGTATCGACAACGACCCTCTGACCCGAAGCTTGACCCGGGTGCCGCTGAGCTCAGTCATCCAGGGCACCGAAACCATGGGGCGGACCGCCGCGCGCCTGCTCCACCAGATGTTGCATGGCATGCCGTCTTCGGGCACTCAGGTGCTGATCCCTCCGGACGCAATCAACGTCCAGGCGTCGAGCCTGCATCAGCCGCTGGGTAACCCTTACGTCATGCAAGCATTGCTCTTTATCCGCCAGTACGCTTGCCAGGGCATCAAGACCGCCCAGGTGGCGGGATATGTCGGGGTTTCGCGGTCATCGCTGGAGGCGCATTTTCGTAGAGAGCGAGGACGAAGCGTGCATGACGAGATCCTGCGATTCAAATTGGCGGCGGCTGCCAGCGGGTTGCAGAAGACGGATCTGGCGATTGCGGACGTGGCCCGGAACTGCGGCTTCAAGTCGGCGCAATATCTGCACACAGTATTTCGTCGGGAGTTTGGGTGCACGCCGAGGCAGTATCAGCAAGGGGAGCGCGACCATTCCCCAATGCGCGCGCTTTGAATTTTACCGATGCCGATAAATTCAGGTTGTGAAAAAACACAACTGGAGTAGCATCCGGCTCAAGGACAGGGAAGCCCATGGATATACTCAAGCCATCACGTTTTGACGACGCAGCAGTTCTATACCCGAACGACACGGCCGGGCTCGATCGCTGCCTGCGCCTTTTGAAGATGGCCCGTCCGACAGCATTCGCGGACCTGCAAAGACTTTTCGGTACGCACGGTATCGACCTGTTCAAGCCGAGAGCCGCAGTGAACTGGGTCGTGATTGACGTAGGCGGCAACAACCTCAGGGTGATAGGCGGTATCAACTACATCCGGCAGAAGTTTTACGTCAAACACATCTACACACATGCCGACTACGACGTCGCGAACGTCTGGTATGCAAGAAACAAAGGGACAAAGAGATGAGCGCAGCCCCAAACCACCTCCAGACCGTGATCGCAACCCTCGGTGAGCTGCAAGCAGTACTGGAGCGCCTGCGCGGTGAGTTCGTGCACGGAATCAAGACGCCCGCCGACTATGAACGGGCGACCGACCTGCTCGATGAACTCACCGATGGACGAGAACTGAGCAAGGTCGAGGAGAAGATTCTCATCGAGCTCGAGGATGAAATCCTCGCTTACCAACGCGAGTCCGACCAGTTTCGCGAATCCAATGCCGCCTTCGAGGCGACATGCACCCCGGTGCAACTGATCAGGGACCTGATGGAAACCCTCGGGCTGACCGGATCGGATCTTCCCGAGATCGGTGACAAGACGGCGGTGTCGAAAGTACTCAGTGGAGACAGGCCTATCAGTCACAAGATGGCCTATGCACTGGCAAAGCGGTTCGCGATGGACCCAAGTGCTTTCGTGCCTACGGCGCCGGCCAAGGCGACTGGCATTGAGACGGTTCGACCCGCCGTGAAGAAAGCCCCCGCTTATTATCATTCCCGCAGTGAACCTCTGGCCGCACATGCAGTGACGGAGGCTACTACCGAAGAGTACAAGGTGGGCGCTTCCAGTCGGCGCGAGAAACCCCCTAAGGACGCGGCCAAGGAGTAGGGTTTCCCCAGGCGCTTGCCATCGCAGCCAAAGGGCTACCGCTAATCTTCCTTTGTTCCCGGATTTGCTTGACTGGCCGAGAGCGCGTGGACGGGCTGCTCTTCATCTCGTACGTGCCTCAGTACTGCAGCACCACCGCAGCGTTGTAGCGCGTCTGTAACTCATCGTAGCCGGCTCGGACCGCGGCGAGATCCTGGTTCAACGTCATGGCGTCAACACCCGATGCCCAGTGTTGCTGCAGGCGCTCGACGGCACCAAGCCATTGCTTGGCCGCCAGGCTGATCAAGCTCCACACGGGCTGCTTCCCGTCTGACGAGCGTAAGCGGGGGCGCGCCTGTACGAAGGCTTCGGCGGCCGTCCAGCTGGTTGTGAGCGGTCGATAGAAGTCGAGCAACTGTTGCGGCGTCAAATCCGCCCCGTTGGTCATGGCGTCCAGAGCGTTGATGGTTTCGCGTGCATGGATCATGAAGCGCAGCGTATGCCAATGCTGGTCCTGCCCCAGGCGCTGTTCGATGGATGCCAACTGCTGCTCACGAACCAACAGTTGCGGCCGTTCCAAGGCCTGGCGCAAGGGAATCGATTGGGCACGAGCCTCTTGCAGACCCGAGCGCAGGGCGCGGTCGAGTGGTTCGAGTCGCGATTGATCCCGATCGCTGGGCCGGATAGTCAGCCAGCGCTCGGTCGCTTCGGCGTGCGGTCGCAGGCTGTCATAGGCTCTGACGTAGTTTTTGGCGAAGTACTGCAAGCTGCCGGGTTCTCCATCGAACCATCGGTAGCAGGGCGATGGTTGGGTGTCCTCGGAAGGAATGACGTTGCCGGAGCCCATACCGAAGCCGGAAAACAACCTTCGGTAAGGGCTGGTCTTGGTGGCAGGCGCAATCAAGTCGCGGTAGTCGGCAAAGCGACGTTCCAGAAGATCCGCGCCGTTCAACAGGCAAGTGTTGATCTGTTGGACTTCCAGCCAACGCGAACGGGTTTGCTGATCGATGTGCCTCGGACCCTCCAATTGCAGGACCAGCCAGGTCAGGCCCAGCAGTGCGATAACGGCGATGGCAAAGGCTCGGTTACTGATCATGGTTGATCTGCCTGGGACGTCTTGGGCACATGCCACTGGCGGGCGGACAATTGCACTGGGCAGGGCGTAGTGGTGAGCTGGCGGGCGACACAGGTTCGCTGCGGCCAGGCCTGCAGACCCTCGTTGGCGGCGAGTGGCGCGTTCCCTGCAAAGGTATTGCCCAACAGGACCAGAGGAATGAGGATGCCCAGGAAAAGGCCGACCAGGACATCGTCCGGCAATCGTTCATAAAGCCGCGAATACATTGAAGCGATGCGTTTGGAAGTCGCGCCCCGGCTCATGATGGCCGACGTGGCGAGGATGCCGAAATACGTCGCCGACCCTGCAAGCCCCCCAGCCATGTAGATGACACCACCCAGCAGCCCGACCCACAGGCTCTCGCGGATCGGTAGCGGGGCAGGACGCCGAAAGCTGAGCCAATGCCCGTATCGCTCGTGGAGCCATTGGTCGAGACGCCATGCGCGGCTCAACATCTTGCAGCCCGCGTTGAGTGCCCAGGCGACAGCACCCAGAAACAGGGCGCGCAGGAGCAGATCGATCACGCTGATGTAGAAGCTGCCACCGAGGCGATATTCCAGCAACCAACTCATGCAGGCGCTGGCGCCAACGATGGCCGCGGGCACGGCCACCGCAGGAGGCCGCCGGCGCAACGGGCGCCAGTTGTCGGGGGCCAGCTGGGGCATTTGGTACAACAGTTGCGGATGGCGAAGCTGGACAGTGCGATACAGCTCCTCACAGGCGTCCCAGTCGGCCGCGCTGAACGTAATGCTCAGGCGCACGCGAGCGTCTTCGTCCAGGGATCCGAACAACATGCGTGCTGCCTGGGAGGCGCTGCTGTCGTAGAACTGCGTGAGCCGGACCTGGTTTTGCACGAACGTGGCGCACTGACTTTGAGCCAGCAGCTGGCTCCACCAGGGTTCGGGACAGGCGCTGTGGTGGCCGCTCAGCCTCCACCCCTGTTGGGCACACACGCCTTCGAAGAGTCGTTCCGACCAGCCCGGTGCCTGCAACAGGATCATCGCCAGGCTCTGGTTCAGCCATTGGCGCGCATCCAGTGTTTGCAGCCAGGGACTGGCTGCGAGCTGTCGGGCCAGATCGAGGAAACGCTGGGTATCGTGCAAGACCTCGGTCAAGCGGGAACAGGCATGATCCATAAGCCTGCTGCGCAGGTGTTCGGTGGCGGCATGGGGCAGGTCTTCACGCTGCCAAGGCGTGAGCCAGTGCAACTGCTCGATAGCCGCTTCGGCCAGCGCGTAGTTGTCCTCGTCTGGCAGACAGCGTTGCAGCAGACCGTGCTCGAACGCTCGCTCGCAACCCTGGAGGCGCGCCTGGGCCAGGCGGTCAGCGAGGTTGGCAGCGTCGACCCCCTCCAGGCATTGCTCGGCCAGGCGCTGGGCCGGGGACGGCCTTTCGAGTGGGTGAGGTGGAACGGGCGGTGGTGCCTGAACATCGTCGAGAGGCGCAGGCAGTTGGCTGAGGGTGGGTGCTTCAGGTTGCCATTGCGCCCATTCCAAAGCCTGTTCATAGGCTTGGCGCAACTTCTGGAAACCCTCGGGATCATCATCCGGCCGATGGCGCTTGAGCAGGCTGGCGTACTGGCGCTTGATGCTGCGTTTGTCTGCGTCTTCCGACAGACCCAATACTTCCCAGCAACTCATCGCCAGACATCCCGTTCCAACGCATCGAGCTGCTCCGAGATCTGTATCCGCATCGCCCGGATATCATGAAGCTCCTGGGTTTCGAGCATCTGGGCGAAACGAGTGGCCAGGTCGTCGACCCGCTGACGCAGTTCACCGCGGCTTTCCTGGTAAAGGCGTTCAAGCCGTGCGACCAGCACGGTATTGGGCTGTTCGTCGCGCGGGTGGATCTTCAGCGCCTCCAGCGCTTTGAGGCGCTGGGCGATCTCTTGGTCGTCCAGCACGCCGGCGTTATTGGCAATCACCAGATTGTGCCGTTCTCCGGTCTGGACAGTTTGCGCATCGGCCTCCAGCAGGCCGTTGGTGTCATAGGTGAAACGTACGTCGATACTCACTTCCCCCGCTGGCATGGGCGGCACGGGAATTTCCAGCTCGCCAAGGAGAATATTCTCGCTGACCTGGCGGCTCTCGCCCTGATAAACCTTCAGCACAACGACTTTCTGCTGGTCGCGCAGGGTCACCACGCGCTTGACCCTGCTCACGGGCACCACGCAGTTGCGTTCGATGATCGGCAGGTAATGGCCGGATTCGAGCCTGCCACCGTACTCGACCGAAATCTCGATGCCCATGGAATAAGGGCAGACATCGGTGAGCACCACTTCTTCAAGCGCCGCATCGCGGCTTTTCAATCCCGCCTGCACGGCAGCACCCAGTGCCACGGCTTCGTCAGGGTTGAGCTGGATGGACGGGAAGCGCCCGAACAGGCTGGCGGTCAATTTGCGTACCAGTGGCATTCGGGTGGTGCCACCGACCAGCAGCACTTCGTCAAGTTCACTGGCGCGGATGCGGGCATCGCGCAGGGCGGTCTCGATGGGCGCGCGCAAGCGAGCGAACAGCGGGCCATAGAGCTCGGCCATTTGCGCCTGGGTGTATTCATGGTGCCATTCCCGGTCGCCGTGGCGCACCGAAAACGTGGCGCTGGGGTCATGACCGAGCGATTTGCGAACGCGTTCGGCTTCACGGCGCAAGCGGCTGAACAGGTGCGCGTCACCAAGGGGGACGGGACCAGCGGCAGCCTTGGCCTGGGTGGCGACGAAAGACTGGAGCAGCAATGTGTCGAAGTCTTCCCCGCCCAGGTAGTTGTCGCCGGCGCTGGCCCGGACCTCCATCACACCTTCGAACAACTCCAGGATCGACACGTCGAAGGTCCCGCCGCCGAGGTCGAATACCAGGAAGGTGCTGGCGTTATCGTGCTGGTGCAGGCCGTAGGCGAGGGCGGCGGCAGTGGGTTCGTTGATGAGCCGTTCGACCTTGAGGCCGGCCAGTTCGCCGGCGATGCGCGTGGCTTTGCGCTGGGCATCGTTGAAATAGGCCGGCACGCTGATGATGGCTTCCTCGACCGGTTCGCCGAAATGCCGCTCGGCATCCTCGCGCAGGCTGCGCAGGACCATGGCCGAAAGCTCTTCGGCGCGGAACTGACGATTGCCCAGCGTGGTCAGGCGGGCGCTGCCCATGTAGCGCTTGAAGAGTGCGGCGGTTGCCTGGGGATGGGTTTGCAGGCGCTCCAGCGCGGGCCGGCCGACCATCATTCGACCTTCGTCATCCAGCCCCACCACGCTGGGCGTCAGCCACTCGCCGAGCGCATTGGGCACCCGTTGCGCGGCGCCATCGCGCCATGCCGCGATCAGGCTATGGGTGGTGCCCAGGTCAATGCCGACAATCATGTCCGTTAAGCCTCCCTTACTTGATGGTTGCTCGCGATGACGCTACCTGCGAGCCGGCCAGCGTAGCAGAGATGTACCGACGTGGCGTGGGCAGCTTATTTCATTTTCAGCCTGGGTTTTGTAGAACAGTGCCTGCTCGCCTGTTTTCGCCTTGCCTGATTGCCGTTCGATGACTTTTCGTACAAAGCCTAACGTTCCTCCCGCATGATCCGATCCACTTCGCCAGAAGCCTTCAACTGCTCGAAAGCGGTCCGTGCCCGGGTGACGATTTCATCCGAGGTGTCCAGGCTGAAGGCCATGGAGACCCTGGCCGGGCGCTCGTCGATGGAATAGGCTTCTTCAAGCGCGTCAAACGGCACGTGCTCGTCTTCGCTGATCACCCGCGCCGCATTCTCGGGCATCGGCAACAGCTGTACCTGGTGGTTGAGCAGTTTTTGAAAGTTGTCGCGACGATCGGCCGAGACGACCAGCCGGGTGAATCCCTGTTGTTGCAGCAGTAACTGCTTGGAGTCGTTGCGCACCACCCCCACGCTGTAGCGCTTGGCGTCTTCGAGGCTGGCCAGGACGATGTCGTGGCGCTCGCGCAGCTTGTAAAGCTTGATCGTGACCCGCTCCAGTTCACCCACCCATTTGAACAATGGCTCGCGCAGCGGGGTGCGATCCATTGGATAGATCAGTACATTGGGTTCGTGCAGAGCCTTTTCATAAGCCCGGGCCCAGGGATAGAGCAGGATATGGTGATCGGTCAGTCCTGCTTTTTTCAGGGTTTCTTCGACGACGCGGGTGCCTGGTCCGACGAGTTTGTCATCACGGAGGTAGGCATACAGGGAGTCCTCGGTCACCACTTCGATCTCCAGGGCATGACTCGCCTGGGGGAACAAGACGAGGATGCAATACAGGCAGAACGTCAGGCAGTAATGCATACAGGTCTCACTGGTCTTGGATGGCGACGCGATTGCGCCCTTGGTGTTTGGCCCGGTAAAGCGCCTGGTCGGCGCGTTGCAGCAACTGATCGAAATGGTTCATGGTCACTGGGTCCAGCTCGGCCACGCCGATGCTCAAGGTGACGAAGGTCGATACCGCCGAACCGCTGTGGGGCAGTTCGCGTTCGGCCAGGCGTGCACGGACTTGTTGGGCCGCCTCTTGAGCTTGTTTGGCGTCGACGTTGGGCAACACCACGACGAATTCCTCGCCGCCCACGCGAGCAGTCAATTCGCCCGAACGTTCGAAGACGCTACGCAGGGTTTCAGCAATTTGTTGCAGGCACTGATCGCCTTTGAGATGACCGTAGGTGTCGTTGTAGGCCTTGAAGAAGTCGACATCGCACATAAGTATTGTCAGCGGCGTCTTGTGGCGGATTGCCCGACGGAATTCGACTTCCTTGAGCTCATCGAAATAGCGACGGTTGGGCAGACCCGTCAATGCATCGTGGCGTGACAGCGCTTCAAGGGCCTGGTTGGCGGCCTTGAGTTCTGCGGTCCGGGCCTCGACCAGATCGGCCAATTGATCGCGGCTGGCGGCCATCGCCAGTTCGTCCTGGTGCTGGCGTTCCAGGTGGGCCTGGAGGTTGTCCTGAAGCTCGTTGACCTGGGATTCGAGCAGGCTCAGTTCGTCCTGGCCATGCACCCTGCGCTGCAATTTGAAATGTCGCTTGAGGGTTCCCGGCGTAAGGTTCCCCAGGTGCCGGGCAATGTGGACGACGTGCACCGTCACCAGGCGGTTGAACACGGTCATGACCAGGCCCGCCAGCAACAGCGACTGGATGACCTGGGTGATGACGATGCTGCGAGCTTCGCCCCATAGGCGTTCCCAGAGCAGATTGTTATCGCCTTCGATCGTCAGTTCGCCGACTTTTTCATGGGCGCCGGCATAGGGCTGGGCAACCAGCTCGCGGTGCAGCACAGGCGCCGGGCCGGCGTTCACTGTGTTGTATCGATTGAGTTCGATGACCTCGGTCGACTGGCCGGGACGCGGGATCGTGAGCAACAGGCGACCGACCGGTGCCGCCTTCGCGACGCTGGCGAGCTGCTTGTTCAATGATTCGCGGTCCATTTCCCAGATGGCATGGGACAGGGTGTTCTGGAACACCTGGTCGATCAGGACCAGTTCCGAATTCATTTCCGCCAGGTTGTGTTCCCAGGCGAGCCAGGTCCGCAAGGTGACCATCGCCAGGGTAAAGATCAAACAGAACAACAGCGTCGCCAGTACCAGGCGTCGCCCAAGGGACCTGAATACCTTTATCTTTGTCTGTTGCGCGGACGCCGTCTCGCCATTACGCGCCATATCACAACCATTTGCGCAGTATGGCATCGTAGACGCCGTTGCGACGGATGGTTGCCAGGCCCGCACGGAATTTCTCCACCGTTTCGACAGGCGTATTGCGGCTGAACGCCATGCTCAGGCCTTCATCGCTGCTCAGGTCGGGAATCGGCAGCGAACGAATCAACACCTTTTCCGGATCCTCGCCGTTCTGACGGGTCAGGTACAGCGCGTTGAGCTCGTTGGAAATCCACATCTCCACATGGTCGACCTTGAGCTTGCGATAGTTGTGTTCGTACTTGGTGCTTGATTGCAATTGCTCGCCGATGCGGAAACCCTTTGAGATCAGGTATTGCTCGCCCACGTCCTGGTTGACGGTGGCAATCTGGAAGCTTCTGGCATCCTCCAGCGAATTGAGCTTCACCGGCCGTTCAGCCAGCGAATACAGGTACCACCGGGTCGGAGCGATGGCGCCTACCCACTGGAACAGCGATTCACGCGCAGGCGTGCGGGCGATGGAATAGATCAGGACGTTGCTTTCATTGAGGGCCAGCTCGTAGGCGCGTGCCCAGGGCATGGGCTGGATCGAAGCGTGCACGCCGACTTCCTTGAGGACAGCCTCGACCACTTCGGTGCTCATACCGGTCACTCGTCCATCCTGGGTCATGTTGTACGGAGGCAGCTCCTCCGTGACGATGCGCAACGCAGACTCTGCCGCAGCATTCGGCGAAAACCCGCCTGCGGTCACAAACATCAATACGACAAGCACCAGTAAGCGATTAAACGGCAAGACCATCGATTGTTTACCTTATATGACCAGCAGGGCCCGACGAGGCCTTGGAGTCCATCTACTCAATGGTTATCGGCTGGGCCTATCCTGGCTTGAATGTCACTCGTCGAGGCGAAGCGCTCGGTCGCTCTGGTTTGGCCGATGTTCATTTAAATGAACCGAGGTCCATCGCGTCAGGTCACTCGTTTTGTCAGGAACGACAATACACGGAGCCGCTGATGCGACCATTGCATTTCACCAGCCTGTCCTTCGCCGCCGTGCTGTGCGCGGCCTGTTCAAGCCAACCCGCCGCAACCTGGAGCTACAGCGATGCCCAGGGTCGCACTCCGCTACCGCCCGACCAGGCCTACCCCGAACTGTTCGAAGCGGTGCAGCGCGACCAGGTGTTCACCGATCAGAAGCACTTCGTGGATGCGCTGCCCATCCGCGATCCCTCGACGATCAGCGCCGATTATCTGGCCCGTCGTGGCAGTACCGGCTTCGACCTGAAAGCGTTCGTCAAGGACAACTTCGTCGAGTCTGGCGAAGCCGAAAGCCCAGCGCCGAAACCCGGCGCGCCGATCAAGGAACACATCGACAATCTGTGGCCCGTACTGAGCCGCACATTCAGAGAAGTGCCGCAGTACAGCAGTCTGCTGCCACTGCCGCAGCCCTATGTAGTGCCCGGCGGACGCTTTCGCGAGATGTATTACTGGGATTCCTATTTCACCATGCTGGGGCTGGAGCAAAGCGGTGACAGGGCCCAGGTTCGCCAGATGACCGATAACTTTGCCTACATGATCGACACCTACGGCCACATTCCCAATGGCAACCGCACTTACTACCTGAGTCGCTCGCAGCCGCCGTTCTTTGCCTATATGGTGGAGTTGCAGGCGCACATTGAAGGGGACCAGGCCTACGGCCGGTACCTGCCACAATTGCAAAGAGAATATGCCTATTGGATGGAAGGTGCCCGTACGCTTGAGCCTGGAGCCGCCGTCCAGCATGTCGTCAAGCTCGCCGACGGCAGCGTGCTCAATCGTTATTGGGATGCCAGCCCGACGCCTCGGCAGGAGTCGTGGTTGCAGGACGTCAAGACTGCTGAGCAGGCGTCCGGCAGGCTCAGGCAGGAGGTGTGGCGTGACCTGCGGGCCGGTGCCGAAAGTGGCTGGGACTTCAGCTCCCGCTGGCTGGGTGACGGGAAAAACCTGTCGACCATACGCACCACCGCGATCGTGCCGGTGGACCTGAACAGTCTGTTGTATCACCTGGAGCGCACCATCGCCAAGGCGTGCGACACCACCCGGAACATGCCGTGCACCCAGGCGTACAGCCAGCGCGCGGACCAGCGCCAGCGCGCCATCGAGAAGCATCTATGGAACGCCGAGGGCGGCTACTACGTGGACTACGACTGGCAACTGAAGCAGCAACGCCCGGCACTGACCGCCGCGACGCTGTTCCCGCTCTACACCGGCCTTGCCTCCACCGAGCGTGCTCGTCGCACGGCTGACGCGGTACGCGATGGCCTGGTACGTCCCGGGGGAATTGCCACCACCCAGGTCAGCAATGGTCAGCAATGGGACGAGCCCAATGGCTGGGCGCCGTTGCAGTGGGTTGCGGTGGAAGGGCTGAGCCGGTACCAGCAGACCGAGCTCGCGCAGCAGATCGGTACGCGCTTCTTGCAGCAGGTACAGAATCTCTACCGAGACGAGGACAAACTGGTGGAGAAGTACGATGTATCTGGCGCCGGGCAAGGCGGGGGTGGGGGCGAATACGAGCTGCAGGACGGTTTCGGCTGGACGAACGGGGTCACACTCAAGCTGCTGGAGAAATATGGTCAAAGTCCTGGAGCCGTTGATCAATGACAGAATTGCTCGAGGGTCATCCATGAGTCATGGCACCGTCTATACGATCGGCCATTCGACCCGGACCCTCGAGCAGTTCGTGGAAATCGTTCAGGGCTTCGGCGTGGATACGATTGTCGATGTCAGAACGGTCCCGCGATCCCGGACAAATCCTCAGTACAACCTGGATACGTTGCCCGACTCGTTGGCCGGGTTCGGGATCCATCATGACCGGATCCTGGAGCTCGGCGGGTTGCGCAAGAAGTCCACGACCATCCCCGAGCAAACCAACGGCTTTTGGAACAACCGGAGCTTTCATAACTACGCGGATCATGCACTCACGGAGACGTTCGAGGTCGGCCTCGAACGCCTTCTGTCACTGAGCGAAACCCGACGCTGCGCCATCATGTGTGCCGAAGCGGTCTGGTGGCGCTGCCATCGCAGGATCATTGCGGATTATCTTTTGGTCCGGGAAGTTGAAGTCATTCACATCATGGACAAAGGCAAGGCGAGCAAGGCCTTGTTGAATCCCGTCGCGCAGGTGCATGGGCTCAAGCTGACGTACCCGGCGGCGAAGTAGCAGGGCTACCGCCTGGTAGTGCGTCCCGAGCTTCCGTACGTACCACCATCCAGATGCCGATTCCGGATGCAGCCATGCCCACTGCCATTTGCCAGGACAGCGGTTCGTCGAACATGGCCCAGGCCCACAGCATCGTAATGGGCGGGCTGAGGTACAAAAGGCTGGTGACGCGGGTGGCGGTCGCACGACGCAGGCACATCCAATAGAGCCCATAGCCGCCTATCGTCGACAATCCCGCGGTCCATAACACGCTGAGCGCGAATCCCGTCCCGGGTATCGGCGCAAGGCCACCCTGTGCGCCCTGGGCAATAGCGAAGGCAAGGCCCGACACCGCGCATTGCAACCAGAGATTGGGCAGCAAGCCCATTCGCTGCGAAGGACACAGAGATTTTTGCCAGAGGGTCGCGACGGCGAGGGAAAACATGCCCAACAACGGCAGGCCATAGGCCCAGATCGGGGCGTTTCCCCAGGCCAGTGCACCCTGGGTCACCAGGGCAACGCCGATCAGGCCGATCACCAATCCGACCCAGACTGGCCAGGCCAGGCGCTGGCCGAGAACGCCAGCGCTCAACAATGCCAGGCCCATCGGCAGCAGGTCGGCGAACAGCGCAGCCAGGCCGGCGGGTACGCCGAGGGCGATTCCCTGAGTAATACCGGCCAGGTAGCCCGCCATGGCCAGAAGCCCGATGCCTGCGTTTTTCAGCAGCACCGTACGTGGGGTCTGCAGCAACGCTTTGATGACGAAGGGAAACAGGACAAGCGAAACCAGGACGCAACGCCAGAACACCACCAGCCATACGGGTGCGTAATCCAGCGAGAACCGAGCACCGACAAACCCCGAGCTCCAGGCCAGCAGCAGCGCAGCCTCGAGCATGGGCAATGGAATCGCCAAGCGCCAATCAGGCTTGGTCAGGGGGCTGCGGGACAGTGTTTTTGGTCGGTTCATGCCCAAAGGCTACGAGAGCGGACTAATCTAATAAATCAAAATGTCCTGTAGCAGTCGTTCAGGAAAACTGAATCATGGCTTCCATTCTCGATATCGAATTGATCCGCACCTTTCACACCGTGGCACGGCTGGAAAAATTCAGCGCCGCGGCCGAGCAGCTTCACAAAAGCCCGGCGGCGGTGAGCGTCCACATACAGCGGCTGGAAGCGATCGCCGGAGGACGGTTGCTCAACCGGGATAACCAATCCGTCTCCCTGACCGGGCTGGGCAAACGTTTGCTCATGTCGACGGGCGAGCTGTTGAGTACCCATGATCGAGTGCTGGCCGACCTGCAGGGCACCCGCCTGGCAGGGCGCGTGACCTTTGGTGTGCCGGATGAGTATGCCGACCATGTCATCCGTGACGTCCTCCCGACCTTTGCCGGGGCGTGGCCAAACGTCGTACTGGAGCTCAAGACGGCACCCAGCTATGCGCTACGGGATCAGGTACAGCGTGGGAAAATCCAGGCGGCAATCGTGACCCAGCCAAAAGGTCAGGGTGTTGGGCAGGACCCGGTGCTGGAAACCACCACGCCCGTCTGGGTCGCGTCGATGAACACGGCGGTGACGGCGTTGGAGCCGCTTCCGTTGGCCGTGCATGCTTCGCAGTGCCCTTATCGGCAGGCCATGATGGAATCGCTCAGGCAGAGCGGCCGCCGGTTGCGCATCGTATTGGAAAGCCCCTCCAACCAGGCGGTGAAGGCCTGCGTGGAGGCCGGGCTGGCGATCAGTCTGATAGATCGGGCGCGTGTAACGGAGCGCATGCAGATTCTCGACGATCTGCCCGTCATAGCAGAGCATGAGGTGGTGTTCATGCGGTCGCAGGCCTCACACGCCGATGAGGCGGTGAGCCTGCTTTTGCGGACCCTTCAGAGACACTTCCGATTGTAGGCGGGGAGGGTTTCAGCGCCCCCTGGCCGACAGCGGCGGCGTCCGGGGTGGAACCTGACGTTTCGATCCCAGGGACTCATACGCCGAGGCCAGGCGCAACAGCGTCGAATCGTCATAGGCACGGCCGGCAAATGTCAGCCCGACGGGCATGCCGATGTCTGCCATGATGCCCATCGGCACCGTGACAGTGGGAACGCCCAGGTGCCGGATGGCCAGGTTGCCGTTGGCGACCCAGACCCCGTTGCTCCAGGCGATATCGGCGGACACCGGGTTGACGTCGGCGTCCGCTGGCCCGACATCGGCCACGGTGGGGAAGATCACCGCATCGAGGCCGAGGTGGTCCATCCAGTCTTCCAGATCGATCTTGCGTGTCGCTTCAAGCCCACGCAGGCCATCGGGCAGGGTGGGGATCTGGTCCCAGGGTGTGATACCGCGCTTGGCCATATTCACGTATTCGTCCATGCCGGCGGCAAGGTCGTCCTCACGGTTGGGCAGGGTGCCCGGATCGTGAGGGAAAATCAGCGGGCCGTCGACGTCGGCCAGGCGGTTGAGTGCCGGATCGTCGTTGGCCCGCAGGAAATCATCGAACGCCCAGGCCGACAGATCCCATAGCTCATGGTGCAGGAACGCCTTGGACACCAGGCCGCGGGTGAACACGGTCGGCGCGCCCGGGCGGTCGCCTTCGCAGTTGGACACCAGCGGGAAGTCAACCTCGATCACTTGTGCGCCGCAGGCTTCGAGCGCCTGGCGAGTCTGCTCCCAGAGGGCAATCACCGAGGCACGGGTGACGATGCGTTGCCCTGTCGGACCGCCAATGCCCGGCGCTTCGGCCGTACCGGCTTCGGGATCGGCATTGATGTACATGCGGGGAACGCCGAAGCGGACGCCGGCCAGAGCGCTTGCGTTGGCGGCCAGCTGCGGATAGGAAACGGGCCGGACGGCGTCTACACTCGGGATCGGCACCCAGGGTTGCAGGCGCCACAGGTCTCCCCGGGTGTCCGGGTCATTGGCCACCACGACATCGAGCACTTCCAGAAGATCGGCCATGGTCCTGGCGTAGGGCACGACCACGTCCATCGTCGGCGTCAGTGGCCAGTTGCCGCGTACCGAGATCACCCCGCGGGAAGGGGTATAGGCGCACAAGCCATTGTTCGATGCCGGGCCACGCCCGCTCGACCAGGTTTCTTCAGCCAGGCCGAACGCCGCGAAACTGGCCGCCGTTGCAGTGCCCGCACCATTGGAAGAGCCCGATGCGAACGGGGCGGTGAGATAGTCGCGGTTGTAGGGGCTTTCCGCGCGGCCATACACCCCGCGCTGCATGCCGCCATTGGCCATGGGCGGCATGTTGGTCTTGCCCAGGCAGATCGCCCCGGCGGCACGAAGCCGTTCGATGGTGAACGCATCCCGATAGGCGATCAGCTTGGCGAAAGCCGGGCTGCCGGAAGCGGCGGTGAGCCCCTTGACCAGGTAACTGTCCTTGGCCGTGTAGG
Source organism: Pseudomonas uvaldensis (assembly GCF_021271205.1). Lineage (GTDB taxonomy): Bacteria > Pseudomonadota > Gammaproteobacteria > Pseudomonadales > Pseudomonadaceae > Aquipseudomonas > Aquipseudomonas uvaldensis. Next base: position 89,999 of record NZ_JAIWKS010000011.1, on the reverse strand, counting down.
GAATGCCGTCGAGCGGCCCCAGTGTCTGGCCTCTGGCGCGACGGGCATCCGATGCCTGCGCCTCGGCGAGCGCTTCGGGATTGCGAACCACGACCGCGTTGAGCGCGGTGGGCGTGTCGGGGCCATCGTAGGCATCGATCCTGGCGAGGTAGGCCTGGACAAGCTCAACCGCCGTCGTCTGGCCGGATTCGAGCGCTGCGCGCAGTTGGGCAATGGAAACTTCGGTGATTTCGATCATGCTGATATCGCTGGGGACGGTAGGTGGATCCTGGCCATTTCAGATGCCTCGAAGTGGCCGGTGATTTTCATGTCGTGCACTGTACTACGGGAAAGCAGGCTGAGGTTTCTTCAAATCAAGGTCGGGCCAAAATTTGAACGACCTGCGCAGGAGTTCTCGTTGCATGCAGCACTCGCAAGCGCCCCACCAGGGACAAGCGGAGCAAGGCTTTTCTTTATATTTGGAAAAACATATATTCGGTTTTTCGCATATGGGTGATGGCAAGCATGACGATCAAAGTGGGCATCAACGGTTTCGGGCGTATCGGTCGTCTTGCTTTGCGGGCGGCGTGGCAATGGCCGGAATTCGAGTTCGTGCAAATCAACGATCCGGCCGGCGACGCGGCCACCCACGCGCACCTGCTGAACTTCGATTCAGTGCATGGCCGCTGGAATCATCGGGCCGATTCCCAGGGCGACAGCATCGTCATTGACGGCAAACAGATCAGGGTCACAGCCAACAAGGCAATTGCCGACACCGACTGGTCGGCCTGCGATCTGGTGATCGAGGCCAGCGGCAAGATGAAGACGGTCGCCGTGCTCCAGGCATACCTCGATCAAGGCGTGAAGCGTGTAGTGGTCAGCGCCCCGGTGAAGGAGAAGGGCGCGCTGAACATCGTCATGGGCGTCAATCATCAGCTGTTCAAGCCCGCCGAACACCCCATCGTCACGGCGGCATCCTGTACCACCAATTGCCTGGCGCCGGTGGTCAAGGTGATCCACGAGAAACTGGGCATCCGCCATGGTTCGATCACCACTATCCATGACCTGACCAACACCCAGAGCATTCTCGACCAACCTCACAAGGACTTGCGCCGCGCCCGTGCTTCGGGCATGAGCCTGATTCCCACCAGTACCGGCTCGGCCACGGCCATCGCGGAGATCTTTCCAGAATTGCGCGGGCGCCTGAACGGTCACGCCGTACGCGTGCCCCTGGCCAACGCTTCGCTGACTGACTGCGTCTTCGAGGTCGAGCGAGCCACCACGGTCGAGGAAGTGAACCGGTTGCTCAAGGACGCTTCCGAGAACGAATTGAAGGACATCCTCGGTTTCGAAGAGCGTCCGCTGGTGTCCATCGACTATCGTACCGACCCGCGCTCATCAATCATCGATGCGCTGTCGACCATGGTCATCAATGGCACCCAGGTCAAGCTCTACGCCTGGTACGACAACGAATGGGGCTACGCCAATCGCACCGTCGAATTGGCCCGGATGGTGGGCCTGGCGGTCTGAGGAGCAACCATGAAAACCTTGCCCGGCCCGGTGCGGCAATATCTGCTCGTGACGGGCAATTACTGGGCCTTCACCCTCACCGATGGTGCCTTGCGCATGTTGGTGGTGCTGCATTTCCATGCACTGGGTTATAGCCCGTTGCAGATCGCGGCGTTGTTTCTGTTCTATGAACTCTTTGGCGTCGTCACCAACCTCGTGGGCGGCTATCTCGGCGCCCGGCTGGGGTTGAACCGGACCATGAACATCGGGCTGGGCATGCAGGTCGTTGCATTGCTGATGCTGACCGTTCCAGCCGCATGGCTGACGGTGCCCTGGGTGATGAGCGCGCAGGCGCTGTCTGGCGTCGCCAAGGACCTGAACAAGATGAGTGCCAAAAGCGCCATCAAATTGTTGGTGCCGGATGGGCAGCAAGGCCGGCTCTACAGTTGGGTGGCGATTCTCACCGGTTCGAAAAACGCCCTCAAGGGCGTGGGTTTCTTCCTCGGCGGGGCCTTGCTGGCATGGATCGGTTTCAAGGGCTCGCTGCTGGCGATGGCTGGCGTACTGGGGCTGATCTGGCTGGGTAGCCTGATCCTGCTGAAAAAGGACCTGGGCAAGTCCAGGGCCAAGCCCAGGTTTCGCGACCTGCTGTCCAAGAGCCGGGCGATCAATCTGCTCTCGGCGGCGCGGATGTTCCTGTTCGGCGCACGCGACGTCTGGTTCGTGGTGGCCTTGCCGGTCTACCTGAGCAGCGTCCTGGGCTGGGACTTCTGGAAGGTGGGCGGGTTTCTCTCCGCCTGGGTGATCGGCTACGGCATCGTGCAATCCTTCGCTCCGCGCATCACCGGCAAGAAACGGGGCCATGTGCCGGATGGCCGCACGGCGTTTCTCTGGGCCCTTGCCCTGGCGGGCCTGCCGGCAGCCATCGCGCTGGGGCTGGGCGGCGGGCCGTCGCAGGGGGTGCTGCTCGGCGGGCTCATGGTGTTCGGTGTGCTGTTCGCCGTGAACTCGTCCCTGCACAGCTACCTGATTGTTTCCTACGCCAAGGAGGACGGCGTTTCGTTGGACGTGGGGTTCTACTACATGTCCAACGCCATGGGGCGGTTGATCGGCACGCTGCTGTCCGGTTGGGTGTACCAGGTGCATGGCCTGGAGGCGTGCCTGTGGATCTCCAGCCTGTTCGTGGTGGTGGCGGCCGTGGTGTCGGTGGGGTTGCCTCGGCATGCCGATCCGGCGGCCAGCGCCTGATCGCCTCGAACTGGCTTCGTGATCCAACCGGCACTCAGTCGAACCGGGCTATTCTTAATGATGCCGTAGAGGCGTTATCAGGGCATTGATCGCGCCCGGCGGGTTGATTTCGTTGAAATTCATCACGTACGCAGGCGTCTTCGCCTGGGGAGGTTCCCAATGGGTCAGAGTCCCTCGCTGCAAACCGTCTTGAAGGACCGGCGCGCCGCAGGACAAGGGCTGGCGAACCATTTGCTCAAGTACGCCCATCGACCGGATGTTGCCGTGCTGGCCCTGCCTCGCGGCGGGGTCCCGGTGGCGTATGAAGTCGCCACCGCCCTGCAAGTGCGCCTGGACCTGATGCTGGTGCGCAAGCTGGGCATGGCGTCGAATCCAGAGTTCGCCATGGGCGCCATCGCCAGTGGCGGGATCAGAATCCTCAATGACGATGTACTGCGTGCGCATCCGATCGACCAGGACCGCTTCGACGCGGTGGTCGAGCAGGAGTCACGCGAGCTGATGCGTCGTGAACAGGCGTACCGGGGGACGCGCGCGCCGCTGCAGCTCAAGGACCAGGTGGTGATTCTGATCGACGATGGCCTGGCGACGGGAGCTTCCATGATGGCGGCGATCCACGCGGTGCGGACCCAGGCACCTTCGCGCATCGTCGTCGCCGTACCGGTTGCCCCCCTGGAAACCCTGGAGGCCTTGCGCAGCGAGGTGGACGAGGTGATTTGCCCGCTGGTGCCTGAGTGGATGATCTCGATCGGTCATTGGTACGAGGACTTTTCCCAGACCCCGGATGAAGTCGTCATCGATCTGTTGCAGCGTGCCTGGCAACGAGAGTCGACGGGCGACGTCCATCCGTAGGGTCAGGCTTGTGCCGGCCGGCTACACGCCGAACGGAAAGGTTTCGTCTTCCGATTCGATTGCCTGGCCCTCGGGCAATGCCAGTGCGGTTACCGGTTGCGTCTGTTCGACCCAGATCATGGCGTCGAATTGCTCGGCCAGCACGGCCTCGAAGTAGTGACTGTGGCGTTCGGTTTCGGGGCGGTAGATCACGCCGATGGCCCTTTCCAGCAGGGGCTTGGAGAGGGCGTGGCGCAGCTCCGTGCGTCGTGGGTCTCGCCAGTCGGTCAGGGACGCCGCGATGCCTGCCTTGAGGAACTGATATTCCCAACTGTCAGGGCGGGACGGGCGGACGTCCTTGATGAGCATGTCGCCGTCCCAGTCGTCGGCCGCTGCCACCTGGCCGCGGTCGGTGCCCATGCCGATCAGCACCGCGTCGTGGCCATGGGTGTTGCGGCAGAGCTGGCCGATATTGAATTGGCCCTTCCAACCCATCTGCGTGGCGGCCGCGTTGCCGATGTGGGAGTTATGTGCCCATACCACCGCTTTCGCTTGGGGGCCGCGATGTTCCAGCAGAGCCTGCAAGGTGTCGAACATGTGTTGGTCGCGCAGGTTCCAGGAGGTGGTCGATCCGCGATAAATCGCCCGGTAATAATGCTCGGCCGCTTGGACGACCCGTGCATTCTGCGCGGCATTGAAAAACGCCTCGTCGTCCTTGACCAGCCCCGCCAGCCGTTCGGCCAACAGGGTATTGAGTTGCTCGACCACCGCATTTTCACAGGGCATCAAGCCATCGCGTTCGACGAAGTGGCCGTACAACGCAGGCTCATCCTGCCAGGGCGTCAGGCAGCCATATCGCCGTCGGGCTTCCTGGGCCAGTCGGGGATCGACCCGTTCCAGATAGGCCAACACTTCATGGATGGAGTTGCGCAGACTATAGATATCCAGCCCGCGGAATTCGACGCGATTGTCCGGGGCCAGTCGCTGGTTGTAGCGATGCAGCCAGTGGGCAAACGTCTTGACATCGGTGTTGCGCCACATCCAGGTCGGGAATCGGCTGAAGATGTGCCGTTTCCACGCCGAGGGTGCCTGTCCCCGGACGTATCGGTCCAGATGGCCCGCGTCCGGCCAGTCCGCTTCGACGGCAACGATGCTGAAGCCGTGCCGCTCGATCAGGCGTCGGGTGATGGCCGCTCTGAGTCGATAGAAGTCGCTGGTGCCATGGCTGGCCTCGCCGATCAGAACCACCCGTGCGTCGGCGTAACGGTCGAACATCGGGGCGAAGTCAGGTGAGTCCGGATCGGGCAGCGGTTCGGCGTAGCGCCGCAGGACCGAAGCGATGATCGTCTTCCCATCGGGAGAAGGGAAGCCGAGGGGGCCTTGCCGTGCGTCTTGCGAGGGTGTGGTCATATCGTCATCCCCTTGGGTGTGGATGTTCGATGGCGACGCTGACAGGAGGCCCCCAAGTCGCAGCGGCGCGGTTCGCTCTCGGCTGCCTTTCGCTCCACCTATAAGGATAAGGACAAGCATCATGCCCATGTGTTCAGCCGTTCACTGCAGCTTGTCCCTGGCCGGCGGTACACCGGATTACGACGCCACGCCGGTACAGTACCTGGCGCAATTGCACGTCCCTGGCTTAGCCACGGCGTGCTGGTGCCCGGCATCTATCGAATGGGGGACGGACCCGCAGAATATCGCCTTCGCCCGGGCCGCGCTGGCCCTGCTGGAGCAGTTGAACGCATTGGCGTGTCCAGCGCCGCTGATGCATGTGTTAATGGTGCAGGCGCCTCGGGTATTGTTCGGTTTTTGAGAGACCAGGACGATAGATCCCGGTTTTCCTGAACTCGTGAGAACAATGGGAATCTGAGAGTCCATTGCGGCAGTGCGAAAAGATCGAGGATGACCGATGTCGAATGTTGAAGAGCTTTCCAGGGAAGCACTGGCGTCAAGTGAATACGAAAGCCTGGTTTCGATTGGCGCAAACGCGCTCGAAGCCATTCCTGGTGCCGTGTACCTGTGCGACCGGCACGGATGGCTCGTCAGGTACAACAGCGAGGCCGCCGAACTCTGGGGACGTACGCCCGTGCTGGGGGAGAACGGGGATCGCTTTTGTGGTTCCCACCGGCTGTTCCTGATTGACGGAACACCCCTGGCGCCCGAGGATTGCCCGATGGCCGTGGCCCTCAACGAAGGCAGCGTGACCCGCAACCAGGAAGTCATCATTCAACGACCGGATGGCTCGCGATTCGTGGCACTGGTGAATATCCGGGCCCTGAGGGACCGGCGGGGCGTTATCCAGGGGGCGATCAACTGCTTCCAGGACATCTCGGTGCACCACGCCGTGGCCGAGCAATTGCGGCGCAAAAGTGCCGACCTCGAAGACTTCTTCGAAAACAGCGCCGTGGGTCTGCACATTGTCAGTGGCGACGGGGTCATCCTGCGCGCCAACAAGGCAGAACTGGCGCTCCTGGGCTATTCGGAAGAGGAATACATCGGCCGTCATATCACCGAGTTTCATGTCGATGCCCCCGTCATTGGTGAAATCCTCCATAAACTCGCCAGTGGTGATTGCCTGCAGGACTACCCGGCGCGCCTGCGGGCCAAGGATGGCTCGATCAAGTATGTGACGATCACCTCGAACGGACGGTTCGAAGAAGGCAAGCTGTTCAACACGCGTTGTTTCACCATCGATGTGACCTGCATGCATGCCGCCGAGGCGGCGCGCCAGGAGAGCGATGAGAGGCTGGCGGCCACCTACGAGGCGGCCACCATCGGTATTGCCGAGGCCGACGTCGACGGGCACCTGCTGCGTGTCAACGATGCCCTTTGCCGCATGCTGGACCGCTCTCGCGAAGAACTCCTGGACATGACATTCCTGGACTATACCCATCGCGACTGCGCCGGGGAGGACGCGGCGCTTTATGCGCGTCAGGTGGCCGGCGAGCTGGACAGCTATGTGGTTCGTAAGCGCGCCGTGAAACCCGATGGCGAAATTCTTTACCTGGATGTGCACAGTTCATCGGTCAGGGACGCCGCCGGTGGCTTTCGCTATGGCGTGCGGGTGCTTCAGGACGTCACCGCGACGCAGCGGATGGAGCAGCAGATCCGTGAAAGCGAACGGCACATGCGCAATCTCCTCGAGGCGCTGCCCGCGGCGGTCTACACCACCGATGCGCAGGGCCGTATCACCTTTTACAATCGGGCGGCGGTGGAACTGTCGGGCCGTACGCCGCAGTTGGGTGACCTGTGGTGCGTGACGTGGAAGCTGTTCAACACCGATGAAACACCGCTGCCTCACGATCAGTGCCCGATGGCGGTGGCCCTGAAGGAAAACCGGCCGATACGCGGCGTAGAGGCCATCGCCCAACGGCCCGATGGCAGCCGCGTGCCGTTCACCCCGTACCCCACGCCTCTACATGATGCCGAGGGAAACCTGGTGGGAGCGATCAACATGCTGGTGGACATCACCGAGCGCAAACAGGCCGAGAACAGACAGAAAACGCTGATCGACGAGCTCAATCATCGGGTCAAGAATACCCTGGCCACCGTGCAGTCTCTGGCGGTGCAGACGGCGCGCGATGCGGTGGACGCGAAGGACGGCTACAAGCGCTTCGAAGCCAGGCTTTTGGCGTTGTCCCGTGCGCATGATCTGCTGACCCGGCGCCACTGGGGCAATACGCCGCTGGATTCCCTGGCCCAGGAAGTATTGATGCCGGTGTTCGGCAGCGATCCTGACCGCGTGATCGTCGAGGGACCGTCGATCGATGTCGGTACTCGGGTGGCGCTCAACCTGACGATGACCCTCAACGAATTGGCGATCAACGCCCTTAAATACGGCGCCATGTCCGTCGAAACGGGCTCGCTGTCGGTCAAATGGGAACTGCAGCCGCAACCCCATGGAACGTTGTTCACCCTGGACTGGCGCGAATCGGGAGGGCCGGTGGTGTCCCGGCCGGAGCGGGAAGGGCTGGGGTCGAGATTGATGAAGCGCTGTATCGAGCGTGACCTGGGGGGCACGTTCGACCTCACCTTCGCCCCGCAGGGCGTGTCCTGTCACTTCTCGTTCCTCATTGGAGCCTAGGCATGACGCCCTTCGCCGGAGTCAGGGTGCTCGTTGTCGAGGACGAAGGCGCAATCGCCCTGTTGATCGAAGAGTTACTGGAAGACCTTGGCTGCGAAGTCGTGGCCTCGGTCGCCCGGTTGACGGCGGCCCAGGATCGGGCCAGTACGGCGCACATCGACTTGGCGATCCTCGATGTCAACCTGGCTGGCGAGCGGGTTTTTCCGGTGGCGCAGATCCTGCGCGATCGCGGCATCGCGTTTCTGTTCAGCACCGGCTATGGCGCCAGCGGCGTGCCGGCCGAGTTCGCAGGTTATCCGGTCCTGCACAAGCCGTTTTCCGAAAGCGAGTTGCAGCACAAGATTGGCTTGGCGCTGAAGGGAAGCACAACGATGTGTAGTGGACTTGGATCCTGAGAACATTCCTGCCCCCGTGGGATCAGAGCACAACCGAGTGAGACACAGGGCACCTTTAGCCCAGGAACTGCCTTAGCGCTCGAACAACATCAATCGCCAACTGCGTCGTGATGCGCCCGGGCACCTGGTCGAACATATGCGGCGCGCCTGGGTAGACATGCAACTCCACCCCCACGCCCGCCTGTGACAACCCCATCGCGTAAGCCACATCCTCATCGACAAACAAATCCAACGCCCCAACTGACAGGAAGCAGGGTGGCAGTCCACCGAGCGCCTGCTCCAACGCCGGAGAAAACCACCCAACCCGTCCATCGTCCAGGCGATAGCCGCCGCGCAGGCACTCCCAGCAGAACTGATTCTGCGCCGGCAGCCAATTGAACGTACCGGTGCTGGGATTCAGGTAAAGCGAATCCGACGAACCCGTTCGATGGTCGAGCATCGGGTAAATCAGCACCTGAGCGGCAACCGGATATTGCTGCCTGTCGCGCGCCATGATCGCCAACGCCGCGGCCAACCCACCACCGGCGCTATGACCCATGACCACAATGCGCTGTGGGTCGAGGTTCAGGCTCAGGGCGTTGACGTGCATCCAGCCAAGGGCCGTATAACAATCCTCCAACGGGGCAGGAAAGGCATATTCGGGCGCCAGCCGATAATCCACCGCGACGATCGGCACCTGCAGCTCATCGGCCAGGTCGGCCAGATAATCGTCGGCCATTTCCGGCCTGCCGAGCACGAAGCCGCCACCATGGACATACAGAATTGTCGGAGGGGGCGCTCTACTGACACAGTTCGTGGGGCGGTAGAAACACAGCCGCAAACGCTCGCCGTCCGTGCCCGGAATCCAGGACTCTGTGCACCGGACGCGGTGCGCTGGTTTGAATGCCGAGTGCACACGGGTGCGAATAGCGGGCAGGGTATCCAGTGACCAGCGTTCCGGGCTCGGGCTCATGAAGCTGTGAAACGCTGGATCGAGCAGTTCTTCTGGTTTCAAAGTGCTGTGTCCTATGCGTCGGGCAACGGGGCACCGGCAAGGGCACCCCGCGCTTTTTCATTACAGCCAGGTTTTGATCTGCGTACAAACCGCCTGGGATGAAATACCGTAGCGGTCATGCAACGTGGGCAGGGCGCCCGCGTCGAGGAAGACATCCGGCAGGCCGATCTGCCGGAACGTCGGCGTCACGCCATTGCGCAGCAGCACCGTGGCCACGGCTTCGCCCAGCCCACCGATCACCGAGCTGTTTTCCGCCGTTACCACCAGCCGTCCTGGCTTGCGGGCTTCGGCGAGAATGGTCTGCTCGTCCAGTGGCTTGATTGTCGGTACATGCAGCACCGCAACGTCGACACCGTCAGCCTGCAACGCTTTGGCCGCTTCCAGCGCACGCATGGTCATCAGACCGGTGGAAACGATCAGGACATCGTTGCCTGTGCGCAGCGTCTTGGCCTTGCCGATCTCGAATTGGTAGCCGTATTCGTCCAGCACCAACGGCACGTTGCCGCGAAGCAGGCGCATGTAGACCGGGCCCTGGTGTGCGGCGATGGCCGGCACGGCCTGTTCGATCTCCAGGGCGTCGCATGGATCGATGACCATCAGGTTAGGCATGGCGCGAAAGATCGCCAGGTCATCGGTGGCCTGGTGGCTGGGACCGTAGCCAGTAGTCAGGCCCGGCAAGCCGCAGACGATCTTGACGTTGAGGTCCTCTTCGGCAATGGCCATGCAGATGAAGTCATAGGCGCGCCGGGAGGCGAACACGGCATAAGTCGTGGCGAACGGTACGAAACCCTCGCGGGCCATGCCGGCCGCTGCGCTCATCAACAATTGTTCGGCCATGCCCATTTGATAGAAGCGATCGGGATGGGCCTTGGCGAAAACGTGCAGGTCAGTGTATTTGGACAGGTCGGCGGACAGCCCGACGATGTCCTTGCGCCGCTCGGCCAGCGTCGCCAGCGCATGGCCGAAAGGCGCCGGTTTCGTGGCCTGGCCTTCGGCGGCAATCGACGCAATCATCGCTGAGGTGGTGAGGCGTTTCTTGGCCGGCTCGCTCGTCGAAATCGAGGTGTTGGCGGTGTTGCTCATGGCTGTTTTCCTTCTTCGAGATTGCTCAGCGCCAGGTCCCACTCATGTTCTTCGACGCGGATGAAATGGGTTTTTTCGCGGTTTTCCAGGAACGGCACGCCCTTGCCCATCCGGGTGTCGCAGATGATCACCCTGGGTTGCGCGCCGGGGTGGTTGCGGGCGGCATCGAAGGCGGCGACCAGCGCGTCCAGGTCATTGCCATCGACCCGCTGGGTGAACCAGCCGAAGGCCTGCCAGCGGTCGACAATGGGTTCGAAGCAAAGGATTTCGTTCGAATAGCCATCGGCCTGCTGGTTGTTGACGTCGACGATGGCGATCAGGTTGTCGAGCTTCCAGTGGGAGGCTGACATCACCGCTTCCCAGGTCGACCCTTCATTCAACTCACCGTCGGACAGTAGGTTGTAGACGAAGGAAGACGAGTCTTTGCGTTTCAATCCCAGGCAGGCGCCGACGGCAATACCCAGCCCCTGACCCAGCGAGCCGCCTGTGATTTCCATGCCTGGGGTGTAGGTGGCCATGCCCGACATGGGCAAGCGGCTGTCATCGGCGCCGTAGGTTTCCAGCTCATCCAGGGGGATGACACGGGCTTCGATCAACGCCGCGTACAGTGCGATGGCGTAGTGACCGATGGACAGATAGAAGCGGTCGCGTTGTTCCCACTCAGGCTCGTCGGGTCGGTAGTTCAGGGCATGAAAGTACGACACCGCCAGCAGGTCGGCGGCGCCGAGGGCCTGGCCAACGTAGCCCTGGCCCTGGACTTGTCCCATGCGCAACGCATGATGACGGATGTTGTGGGCGCGTTCAGCCAGCGACGTGGACGCGGTGTGGGCAGCAAGGTTAGTCATGGTAAGACTCCGGTAACTCAACGATTGACCAGGGCGGCAGGGATGCGCAGCACCAGCAAGGCACCGCCCAACAGCACGCCGGTGATCAGGTACATGCCGATGGCGCTGGAGCCGGTCTGCGTAGTGATCCAGCCAATCAGGTAGGGCGAGCAGAAGCCCGCGAGGTTGGCGAAACTGTTGACGGCGGCGATGCCGGCTGCGGCAGAGACACCACCCAACAAGGTGGTGGGCAACATCCAGAACATCGACGAAGCGGACAGAATCCCCGAGGCGGCCAGGCACAGGCTCAGGATCGACAGCAGAACGTTGCCGCCCAGCAGCGCGGCGAGGGTCAGGCCCAGAGCGCCAGCGATCATCGGCCCGATCAAGTGCCAGCGACGCTCACGATGTTTGTCGCCGCTGCGTCCCACCAGCAACATGGCGGCAATGGCGCAGAGGTAGGGCAGGCTGGTCAGGAAGCCAATGTGCAGCGGATCGGTCACCCCGGCGTTACGCACCAGGGTGGGCAGCCAGAAGGTGATTGCGTACTGGCCCATCACCACGCAGAAATAGATCCCCGCCAACAGCCACAACCGACGGTCATGGATGAATTCGCGCACCGAGGTGTGGGTCACTTTTTTCTGTTCGTCTTCGGCCAATTCGCGGCTGATCAGGGCTTTTTCGTCCTCGTCCAGCCAACTGGCCTGATGCACGCCATCCTTGAGATAGCTCAGCACCAGCAGGCCCACCACGACGGTAGGGATGGCTTCCAGTACGAACATCCATTGCCATCCCGCCCAGCCGTGCAGACCGGCGAAGTGATTCATGATCCAGCCGGAGAGCGGGCCGCCGACCATGCCTGACAGTGGGATGGCGATGAACCACAACACCGTCATGCGGGCGCGCCGATAGGACGGGAACCAGTAGGTCAGGTACAGCAACAAGCCCGGTGCCAGACCGGCTTCGGCGACGCCGAGCAGAAAGCGCAGGACATAGAACTGCCACGCGGTTTCGACGAAGGCGAACAGCGCGGAAATAATGCCCCAGGTGATCATGATCCGAGCGATCCAGACGCGCGCCCCGACCTTGTGCAGGATGATGTTGCTGGGCACTTCGCAGAGGAAATAGCCGATGAAGAACATGCCGGCACCCAGGCCGTAGACGGTTTCGCTAAGGGCCAGGTCGTTCATCATCTGTAGCTTGGCGAAGCCGACATTGACGCGGTCAAGGTAGGCGCACAGGTAGCACAGCATCAGGAATGGCATCAGACGCCAGGCAGTCTTGCGATAGGCGTTGGTGCGCACGGTCGAAACCGCTTCGAGCGACAGAGTGGTCATGGGGTCTGATCTCTTGTTGTTATTGACCGCCAGGCCATGGGCCCGGCTGCGTCTCGATCCAGAACCGTACGGGCCTCGCGGCCCGCCAGTGTTATCAGTGAATCAGCATCCCGCCGTTCACGTCCAAGGTGATGCCGGTCAGATAGGAAGACAGGTCACTGGCCAGGAACAGCGCTGCGTTGGCGACATCCTGGGCTTCACCCAGGCGCCCCAGTGGAATGCCATCGATGATCGCGTGACGGCGTTCATCCTGCATCAGGCCGCCGGTGATGTCGGTGTGAATCAGCCCCGGAGCAATCGAGTTGACCCGCACGTTGTCCGGCCCCAGTTCCCGGGCCATGGCTTTGCCCAGGCCCAGCACGCCCGCCTTGGCGGCGCTATAATGCGGGCCACCGAAGATGCCGCCACCGCGCTGGGCGGAAACCGACGACATGCAGACGATGCTTCCGGCGCGCTGCTCGCGCATTACCGGAATCACCGCCTGGGACATGAGCAAGGTGCCGCGCAGGCTGACGTCCAGCACCTTGTCATAGTCCGAGCCGCGAATATCCAGGGTCTTGAGCGGTTGAGTGATGCCGGCGTTGTTGACCAGCACATCGATGCGGCCGAACTGTTCGAGGACGGTGGCGACGGCCTGGCGGACCTGGCGTTCATCCGCGACGTTCGCGGCCAGGCCCAGGTGACCTTCGCCCAGGGAGGCGGCGGCGTCGCGGGCAGCGGATGCGTCCAGGTCGAGTATCACGACCCGTGCGCCGTGCTGCGCAAACGTGGTTGCAGTGGCACGACCGATACCGCGCGCCGAAGCAGCACCGGTGATAATCGCGACTTTGCCTTGAAGAAGCATGGGGCACCTCTGATTGTTGTTATGGGAGACATTCGGCCATGAACCGATGACTCACTTTGTTCCGCGCCCATGACCTGAGCAATAACGCGAATGTCACTCGGTGCTGAAAAAAATTCAGCACTCGCCAGCCGGTGAGCGGGGTGGTTGAATAGCCCGGTGCCCGGATTACATGACTTGCAGCGGAATAACAATAATCATGCGCTCACCTGACGATGCACCTGCCGTGCTGCCTCCCCTGAAAGCCATTCAGGCCTTTGAACAGACAGCGCGTTTCGGCAATGTCGCCCGCGCCGCCGAATTGCTGGAGCTGACCCCCTCGGCGGTGAGTCACCAACTGGCCAAGCTCGAAGCGATGATCGGGCGCCAACTGTTTTTCCGCACGGCCAGGGGCGTGACCCTCACCCCGGTGGGCGAGCAGTACCTGACTGAAGTCTCTGGCATCCTCCACAGCCTGGCGGTGGCCACCGAACGTGCGACCAGCGATGTCAGCCTCGATTGCCTGCGCCTGCACTCGTCTCCCAGCTTCGGCCTGTTGTGGCTGATGCCGCGCCTGGAACAGTTTCGCGAGAGTCACCCGGATATCCAGCTCAACCTCTCGTGCTCCTACGAATCGTTGCACTTCAGTCGGGACAAGATCGACGTCGACATCCGTCACGGCATGCCCAATTGGCCCAGCTTCGAAGTGCGTACCGTGCGCAACGAGCGGATTGCAGTCATGGCCTCCCCGAAATTGTTGGCGAAGCGGCCTGTGCGAGCGGTGGCGGATCTGCTCGACCGCGAGCTGATTCTGTCGGAGGCGACCCTGATCAAATGGCCGCAGTTGTTCGCCCAGCACGGTCTGGCCCGGCCCGAGAAGCCTTACACCCTGAGCTTCGACCGTTCCTACATGACCCTGGAGGCTGCCAGCCACGGCCTCGGCTTTGCCCTGGAAAGCACGTTGTTGGCCCAGGACTACCTTGATCGTGGGGCGCTGGTTGAAGTGGCACCGGATTTGAGCGCCTCGATCACCGCGCACCACCTGGTGTTTCCCCGGGCCCACGCCAACTTCCCCCGAGTCCGACGTTTCCTGGAGTGGATGTCGAAGGAGCTGGGACACGATTTCAATTACTGAGCGGGCCTCAAGGGATAAAGGCCAGCACGCTGGCCGGTGAACCTGATCCGGTCTGAAGGCGCAGTACGCCGATGACCAGCGTACAGCCGGTGGCGGGAAGTTGATCGAGCTGATTCAAGCATTCGAGAATGATGCCGCGCCGTTGCAGCACCAGTCGGTTGCTCGCGAAGGACGTTTCCTGCCCCGGATCGACGCCGTGGGTGTCGATCCCGATCCCGGCGATATGTCGCTGCTCCAGCAAGAAGTGAGTAGCGGCGGCACCGACACCGGGGAAGCGCAGGCCTCTCTCATCCTGATTGAAGAATCGACACGGGTCGGGCCAGCGCGACTGCCACCCCGTGTGGAACAGCACCACGCAACCTTCGGGAATCTGGCCGTGCGCCTGCTCCCAACTTTCGATGTCTTGCAGGTCGATGATGTAGTCAGCGTTGTCGCCAACACGGCTCGCCAGATCCACGACGACCGCTGGGCGCACCAACGAGTCGGGGCTGTAACCATCGATGCCCATGGCGCCAGTCTCGAAAGTATTCGGGGCATTCATGTGGGTAGCGCTGTGCTCGCCCATGCTGAAGCTGCGTAGGTAGTAGCCATCCTTTTCCAGCGAAGCCTCGGTGTTGAACGCCACGGGTGGATCGTTGGGCCAGAGAGGAATGTCCGGGGTGATCAGGTGGCTGAGATCGACGATCCGGCTGAAGTGAATACTGGGCATGGCTGACGTCCGTCCTGTTGGCGGCTGGAAAAAAATACTTAATGGCCCTGGCTGGTCCTGATCAATTCATAGGTCCTACGCACCAGCGGATTGATCGTATTGGCGCGAATCCACAGGTGATAAGTCACGTCCGGCATTCGTGGCAAACCATCGTTTTCCCCCAGCACCCGCATGTCCGGGCCGAGCATTTCCATGCTGCGCGCCGTGACCCCCAGGCCGGCGCGGGTGGCGGCCTTGATACCGATCAGGTTCGATGCCAGGTAGGCCTGGCGCCAGGGAATGTTGGCGCGTTCCAAGGCTTCCAAGGCGTAGCGGCGATAGATACTCGGCTCATCCACCAGGATCAGCGGTAACGGTTCGCCGGGGTTGTGCTGGTATTGCGCCGAGCAGATCCACCACACCGGCGAGGTGCGCAGGGCGAAGCCTTCGAGGTTCGGATCCTGGCGCGTGGAGATGATCATGTCGACCTTGCCCCGGTGCAGGTCGTCCATCAGGAACGGGCTGCGACCGACGTCGATTTCCAAACGCAGGCGCGGCGCCGAGCGGGCGATGTGGCTGAGGATCGGCGGCAGGATAGTGTCGGCGATGTCATGGGGCGAACCGATGCGCAACACACCGCTCAGGCTGCTCTCGCGCAGGGAATTGAGTACGTCATCGTTGAGCGAGAGCATCTGCCGTGCGTGGCGCAGCAGCTGTTGGCCGGCTTCGGTGAGTTGCTTTTGCCGGCCGCGCTTTTCAAACAGGCTCACGCCGACCTGCTGTTCCAGGCGCTGCATATGCTGGGTGACGGACGATTGCGTACGGGCCAGCCGGGCGCCGGCCTCGGCAAAGCTGTGGTGGTCGACCACGGCGATGAAGGTGCGCAGCAATTCGAGATCGAGGGTCGACATGGCGGTGCTCATATCAAGGGTGCAATGCAAAACATTACGTATTTTTATGTATTTGGTAGAGCATTTTAAGTTGGCGTGGGTTTTAGACCAGTAAATACTTGGTTATTCATTTTTTGCCTGACGACCAAACCTGAAGAGTTATAAAGATAGTCGATATTTGAATTTCCTTCGCCATCGCGCGATACCTAGGATGCCCACTCATCAGGCCGGGGGACGCCGGCTATTTCATGAGGGGGAAATTCATGTTGCTCAAGCGCTCACCCAAAAAACGATTACTGCCTGTGATGCTGGGCGCCTTGATCTCATTGGCGGGCGCCTCCGTTGCCCAGGCCGATGCGACCCTGGACAAAATCGAGCAACGCCATGAGTTGGTGGTCGGTGTCCTGCTGTCCGGCGGGCCTTTCGGCGGCATTGATCCTACGACGCAGAAACCGCGTGGTTTGAACGTCGATCTGGCCGAAGAATTGGGCCGGCAACTGGGCGCCAAGGTGGAGTTGGTACCGGTGTTGCCCGCCAACCGCGTGCAGTTCCTACAGCAGGGCAAGGTGGATCTGCTGATCGCTAACATGGAATGGACCGCCGAGCGTGGCGAACTCCTCGGCTTCGTGCCCACACCGTTTTACCGCGTCGGCGGCACTGCCGCAGTGCTCAAGGACAGCAAGATCGGCCGCTGGGAAGACCTGAAGAATCAACCGGTCTGCACCTCTCAGGGCAGCAGCTACATCAAGCCGCTGACCGAACTAGGCGCCGAGATCAAGGCGTTCAAAAGTTCCTCGGAGTCCTTGCTGGCGCTGCGTGGCAACAACTGCGTGGCGGCGGTACACGACGCCACGCTGATCAATCCGCTGGTGACCGACAACGCCGAATGGCAGGGCTATCGCGCCATAAGCCCGGAGCTCAACCCCGCGCCGTCGGTGATCTGGACCCGCAAGGGTGAAAACGACACCCAGGCCAGGCTCGACCCGATCATTCAACAACTGCACCGCAGCGGCTGGCTGATCGAAGCCCAGACCCGCAACCGCATCACGCCTGCGTCACCGGCTTTGGTGGAGTTGCAGAAAAAGTTCCAGGGCAGCGGTGCCTGACGGCTGCCGGACTTTCCATCCTCTTCTTCGACCGTCGCTCAAGGTAGCCGCCCATGATTTCGTTTTTCTCCGTCAGAACCCTGACCACGCTATGCCTGGCGTGGTCCGCCGCGAGCGCTGCCAGCCTGGTCCAGGCTGATGCAACACTGGACAAGATCCAGCAACGCCATGTCATCAGCGTCGGAGTGATGTTAAGTGGTGCTCCTTTCGGCACCATCGATCCCAAGACCGGCGAGCACCTGGGCTACAACGTGGAATTGGCCAAGGGCATCGGCAAGGCCTTGGGTGTGGAAGCCCAGACCGTTTCTGTCCTGGCGCCGAACCGCGTGCAGTTCCTGCAACAGGGCAAGGTGGACATTCTGATCGCCAACATGCAGTTCACCGAGGAGCGCGCCGAGATCCTCGACTATGTGCCGACGCCTTATGAAGAGGTCGGCGGCGCTGCCTTGATTCGCAAGGCATCCGGCCTCACCCAATGGACCGACCTCAAGGACAAGCCGGTGTGCGTGTCCCAGGGCAGCAACTTCATCAAGCCCTTGCAGGAGAACTACGGCGCGCAGATCAAGGCCTTTCGCAGCCAGTCCGAATCGTTACTGTCGTTGCGCGGCAACGGTTGTGTCGCAGCGGTGCATGTGAGCCCGACCCTGCATGCGTTGCTCAGCGACGCGGAGTGGGAAGGTTATGAAATCCCGCTGCCGGGGGATCTGATTCCATCGAATTCGGTGATCTGGCTGCGCAAGGGCGAGCACGACCTTCAGGCCAGGCTCGATGCCGTGGTGCGCGATTGGCACCGCAGTGGTTGGCTGATCCAGTTGGGCGAGCGCACCGGCATGGCACCGTCTCAAGCCTTGCGCGACCTGCATGAAAAATATCGCAACGCCGAACCGTTGGCGGCGCTCCCATGAGCCAGGCGCTGTGGTTGACCTTGCAGGCCTTGGTCGGCGCGAAACATGTGCAGAACAGCGAAGAGGCTGTGGCGTACCTGACCGATCGGCAGGGCCGCTATGTCGGACAAGTGATCGCCGCCGTACATCCAGCCAATACCGAGGAAGTCGCCGCGGTGGTCCGAGCCTGCGTGGCCTCGCAAACCCCAGTGGTCGTGCAGGGCGGCAACACCGGACTGATGGGCGGTGCCACCCCGAGCGCCGATGGCCGCGCCGTATTGTTGCTGTTGGACCGCATGAACCGCATACGTGCAGTGGACACCGATAACGATACCCTGACCGTCGAGGCGGGTTGCATCCTGCAAACCGTTCAGCAGGTTGCCCGTGAGGCGGATCGGCTGTTTCCCCTGAGTCTCGGCGCCGAGGGCAGTTGCACCCTCGGCGGCAACCTGGGGACCAACGCCGGCGGCACCGCCGTGCTGCGCTATGGCAATGCCCGTGAACTGACCCTGGGCCTGGAAGTCGTCACCGCCCAAGGTGAAATCTGGGACGGCCTGCGCGGTTTGCGCAAGGACAACACCGGCTACGACCTGCGAGACCTGTTCATTGGCAGCGAAGGCACCCTGGGAATCATCACCGCCGCGACCCTGAAACTCTTTCCTCGACCCAGGGCGCAGGTCACTGCACTGCTGGCTTTCGACTCGCTGGCGCAAGCCGTGGCGTTGCTGTCCCATGCCCGCAGCGGTTTCGGCGCAGGGCTGACGGCGTTCGAGTTGCTCAGCGCCGGGTGCCTGGCGTTGTTGCACGAGCAGTTCCCTGATGGCCCGCGGCCCTTCAACGGGGCCCGCCAGCCTTGGTTCGCGTTGCTGGAACTGTCGGACAACCACAGCGAAACCCATGCACGGGAAACCTTCGAGCACGTGCTGGGGGAGGCCTTCGAGCAAAACCTGTTGGCCGATGCGCTGATCGCCGAAAGCCTGTCCCAGAGCGAGGCCTTCTGGCAATTGCGCGAGAACATGAGCGAGGCGCAGAAACGCGCCGGGCGCAATATGAAACACGATATCTCGGTGCCGATTTCCCGGGTGGTGGCGTTCGTGGCTGATACCGATGCGCTGTTGCAGCAGCATTTCCCAGGCGTGCGGCACTATACCTTCGGTCACTTGGGCGACGGCAACCTGCATTACAACGTTGCCCATCCGCCGGGCTCCACGGTCGAGGCGCATATGGCCCATTACGCTGAGCTCAGTCAGTTGGTGCATGACAGTGCCCATGCCCATGGCGGTTCGATCAGCGCCGAGCACGGGATCGGCCAGCGCAAGGTAGACGTGCTGGCTCGCTACAAAAGCCCGGTGGAACTGGATCTGATGCGCCGCATCAAGCAAGCCCTGGATCCGCACAATCTGCTCAATCCCGGCAAGGTCCTGGCGGGAGGGCAAGCATGAGTCTTCGCCTTTCCAAACGCGTGCAGTGTGTCTCACTGTCTGCCAACGCCGCCGCCAGATCCCGCGTCACTGCGTTACGCGATAGCGGTCGGGATATTCTCGACCTGACCACCGGCGAGCCGGATTTCGACACCCCTGAACACATCAAGCAGGCCGCTTATGCAGCCATTGCCGCCGGCGCCACCAAGTACACCCCGACGCCCGGCGTGAAGGCACTGCGCGTGGCCGTCCAGCGCAAGCTGCACAACGAAAATCGCCTGAACTATCCGTTGGAATCCATCGTGATCGCCAACGGCGCCAAGCAGATCATCTTCAACGCCTTCGCCGCGACCCTGGATGACGGCGATGAAGTGCTGGTACCGACACCGTACTGGCCGTCCTTTCCCGACAGCGTGCGCTTCAATGGTGGCGAGCCGGTGTTCATCGAATGCGGATTGGCCCAGGGTTGCAAACTCACTGCCGGGCAGCTGGCGCAACACATCGGCGAACGCACGCGCTGGCTGATTCTCAACGGCCCGGGCAACCCCAGTGGCGCGGTATACAGCGAGGCCGAATTGCGTGCCTTGGCCGAGGTTCTGCGGTGTCATCCCCAAGTGCTGATCCTGCTGGATGAACTCTATGAGCACATTCGCTTCGACGGTTTCCCGACCCAGAGTCTGCTCAACGTTGCGCCGGATTTGCAGGCGCGTTGCCTGCTGGTGGGCGGGGTGTCGAAAACCTACGCCATGACTGGCTGGCGCGTCGGTTTCGGGGCGGGCCCGCGAGTGCTGACCGAAGCCATGAGTGTGGTGCAATCGCAATCGACCTCCGGCGCTTCTTCGGTCGGACAGGCGGCCGCATTGGCGGCATTCGAGGGTGGCCTGGATTTCCTGCCGCAACAGGTCGCGGCCTATCGCCGGCGCCGCGATGTGTTGGTGAGTGCGTTGCGCGATGTTGACGGTCTTGAGGTCCTTGAACCGCAAGGCGGTTTTTTCGTGTTCGTGCGCTGCGCGGGATTGCTGGGACGTTATCGTTCGGATGGACAGCGCCTGGGCAGCGATGCCGATGTCGTTGCCTATCTGATGGAAGAGGGCGTCGCCGGTGTCGCTGGCAGCGCCTATGGCTTGTCACCGTGGTTTCGCTTGTCCATTGCCGCCGCGACCGAAACCGTCAGCGAAGCGGGGCGACGTATCGCACACGCCTGCGCCCAACTGAGGACCGAGCCATGAGCCACTGGCTGGAAGTGTTCGTCCATTGGAGCGCCGGACTGGGCCTCAACTACAATTTTTTGCTGGACGCGTATCAGCGCGGCACCCTGGAGCAGGGGGCGCTGACTACGGTGCTGCTGTGCCTGCTGACTATTGTCGGCAGCCTGCTCGCGGGTGTTGGTCTGGCGGCGTTGTTGATCTCTGGCCGGCCCTGGCTGGCCAGGCCGGCGCGGCTATTCGTCGAGGTCACGCGCAATACACCGACGCTTGTGCAGCTCTATTGTGCATTCCTGGTGCTGAACATGTTGCTGACCCAGGCGGTCGGCACGGCCAATCCGCTGACGCCGTTTGCCTGGGTGGTGATCGTGATCTCGCTGCACAAGGGCGCGTTTCACGCTGAAGCGCTGCGAGCCGGGATCGAAGCAGTGCCGGTGGTGACTCTGGAAGCTGCCAGTTCCCTGGCCTTCAACAATCGCCAGTTGCTATGGAACGTGCAACTGCCCCTGGCCCTGCGTTTTGCCTTGCCGTCGCTGATCAACAACCTGATCGACCTGGTGAAAATGACCGCCGTGGCCTCGGCCATCGCCGTGGGGGATATCACCTACGCAGCGATCATGATCTGGACCCAAAGCGATAACGTGCTGGAACTGATGATCCTGATCCTGTCGTTCTTCGGCTTGCTGAGTTTTACCGTCAATTGTGTGGGGCGTTACCTCGAAGCGCGCCTGAGGATGCCCGGTTATGGCCATTGATTCGTTGGTAAGCGCGCCCCTGGCATGGCCGCGTCGGCATCTCGGCAAATTGCTGCTGGTGGCGATCGCGCTGGTCTGGCTGGCCTATGTCGCCCCTCATAGCCCAGTGTTCAAGGCCTTGTTGCAGTGGTCGCCGGCGCTGATCGCAGGCTTCGGCCAGAACATTCTCATCAGTCTGCTGGCCATCGGTCTGGGCTCTGTGGTGGGGCTGGTGGTCGGTGCGATGGTGGTGTCGCCGCTGCGCCTGTTGCGCTGGCCGGCGCGGGTCTGGGTGCAGGTGTTCCGTAACGCGCCCTGGCTGGTGCTGATCTATTTCACCACCTATGTGTTCCCGTTCGAGATTCGGATTGGCAACACTTACGTCGCATTCCCCGACTGGGTCAAGGTCACCCTCGGCCTGGCCTTGCCGGCCAGCGCCAATGTCGCGGAAATCTTCCGTGGCGCCATCGCCTCCATCCCCAGCACCCAGTGGGAGGCCGCGCGCTCTCTGGCGTTCAGTCGTGGGCAGATTTTTCGCTCGATCATCCTGCCGCAGTGCTTCAAACGCATGCTGCCGCCGTGGATGAACCTGTATGCGGTGATCACCATGGGCACGGCGCTGGCGTCCCTGGTGGGTGTGCACGATGTGATCGACACCGCGCAGATCGCCAGCAACACAGTGAACCTGACCGGCTTCACCGTAGTGATCTACCTGAGCCTGCTGGTGCTGTTTTTTGCCTACTGCTATCCGATTTCCCGTCTGACCCAATCCCTGGAGCGACGCTATGCCTTTTACTGAAACCGTCGCCGAGCCTCTGGTCAGCCTGCGTGACCTGCACCTGTCGTTTGGCAGTAGCCCGGTGCTCAAGGGCGTTGATCTTGATGTATTCCGAGGCCAGGCCGTGTCGATCATCGGCCCGTCCGGCTCGGGTAAGTCGACGATCCTGCGCTGCATTACGGGCCTGTTGCAGCCCCAACGCGGCAGCATCCGCGTCGGTGCCACCGAAGTCCATGCCCTGGCCCGGGAAGCCCAGCGCATCGAGTTGCGCAAACGCGTTGGGTTCGTGTTCCAACAGTACAACCTGTTCCCGCATCTGTCGGTGCTGGAAAACCTGGTGATCGCCCCGCGCAAGGTGCTGGGGCGCAACCGGGTCGATGCTGAAAAGGACGCCCGCGCCTTGCTGGCCAAGGTGCGCATGGAGCACAAGGCCGATGCCTATCCGGGCGAACTGTCCGGTGGGCAGCAGCAACGGGTGGCGATTGCCCGTGCCTTGGCGATGCGCCCGGAGTTGATCCTGTTCGACGAAGTGACCTCGGCCCTGGACCCGGAAACCGTCGGCGAGGTGCTGACGGTGATCCGTGAGCTGACCGAGGAGGGCATGACCTGTGTGCTGGTCACCCATGAAATGCGCTTCGCCGAAGAAATCAGCGATGTCGTTTATTTCACCGAAAACGGGGTGATCGTCGAGCACGGCAGCGCGGCGCAGATTTTCCAGGCCCCAACCAGCGAACGCACCCACGAGTTCCTGCGGCACGCCCTCGGCGATCCGGGGCGTCGCCAGTCGATTGCCAACGACCCGTACCTGTTGACAAACCTCAGTCGTTACAGCCTGTCCGTCTGATTTTCTATCGATCAAAAATGGAGCCTGCCTCATGAGTATCTTTAGCCGTCCCGATGTCATCGAAGACTTCCTGCAGAAAGTGCGGGTGGTCCATCAGCGTGGCGTCGACCGTGCCGCCCTGGTGGAAATCGTTGCCCTGTTGGAAGGGTTGGCCGAGCGCCGCGACCTGTTCAACTTCGACGCCTTCCCGGCGCCAGTGCCGGGGCAGGGCAGCACCGCGTTTCGCTACCGCCTCAATGACGACGGCGATACACCGACGCTGTACCTCAATTCGCTGTTGCCGGGCAAAAGCACGGTCCCGCATAACCACGAGACCTGGGCCATCATCAGCGCGGTGCAAGGCCAGGAGATCAACTACGTCTACCGCCGCGATGACGAAGGGCGCGAGCCGGGCTACACCACGTTGCACCTGGAGAAAGAAATCATCGTGCAGCCCGGCACGTCCATCGCCTTCCTCGGTGAGGACCTGCACGGTATCCGAGTCGCGGGTGAGCAACCGACCTTGCACTTCCATCTCTATGGCTTGCCGCTGGAATCCCTCAACGGGCGTTATGGCGTTGAAGCCGACGGACGCATCCTCAATTACAACGCCTCGCAAATGGCGCCGTCGATCAAGGCCTACGCCCACTGATCTCCGTGCATGTCAGACATCTATATTTCTCCAGCGGGACTTTCATGAGCCAGACCATAACTTCCGGACAATTGCAGCAATGGTTGTTCGACGGGCAGGAAACCGCCCTGTTTGATGTGCGCGAGCACGGCCAGTATGGCGAAGCTCATCTGTTTTTCGGGGTTAACCTGCCCTACAGTCGCCTGGAGCTGGAAGCCCGGCGTCTGGCGCCAAATTCTCAGGTCCGGCTGGTGATCTATGACCAGGATGGCGGGACATTGGCGGCACGCTCGGCGCAACGTCTGCACGCGCTGGGCTACGCCAATGTGCACATTCTGGAAGGCGGCGCCGATGGCTGGCAGCGTGCCGGGTTCCAACTGTTCGCCGGGGTGCATGTGCCTTCCAAGGCCTTTGGCGAAAAGGTCGAAGAGGCCCGTCACACGCCGCATGTCAGCGCCCGGCAACTGGCCGAATGGCAGGCCCGTGGTGAACCGTTGGTGGTGCTGGACGGCCGTCCGTTCGAGGAATACCGCAAGATGACCATTCCTGGTTCGATCTGTTGCCCGAACGGCGAACTGGGCTACCGCGTGCAAGATCTGGTGCCGGACGAGCGGACGCCGATCGTGGTCAATTGCGCGGGTCGGACGCGCAGCATCATCGGTGCCCAGACGCTGATCGACCTGGGTATCAGAAATCCGGTCTACGCCTTGGAAAACGGCACTCAAGGCTGGGATCTGGCAGACCTGCCCCTGGAGCATAGCAGTGACCGGCGCTATACCGATGAGGTGTCGACAGAGACCCTGCCGGCCCGGCGGCTGGCGGCGGCACGACTGGCCGAACGGGCCGGCGCGGTGACCGTCGAGGCGGCGCAGGTTCAGCAATGGGCGAAGGAGGGCGGCCGCAGTCTGTTTTTGTGTGACGTGCGCACCGCCGAGGAATTTGTCGCCGGCACGCTGAAGGGGGCGCAACACACGCCGGGCGGGCAGTTGATTCAATCCACCGACCTGTATGTGGGCGTACGAGGGGCGCGGGTGTTGCTGTTCGACAACGACGGTGTGCGCGCGCCGATCATCGCCGCTTGGCTGCGGCAGTTGGGGCATGAGGCTTACGTGCTGGCCGAGGGCTTGAGCAGTGGCTTGGCGTTGCCGGCGCAGGACGTCGTGCTGCCTGAAGCCCTGCCATCGATCAGCGTGCAGGCCCTGGTCGATGCGCTGAAGGATGATGCGGTCGCGTTGATCGATCTGCGCCCGAGCATGGCCTACCGCAAAGGTCATATCGCCGGGGCGCGCTGGTCGATCCGTCCGTTGTTGGCGGGCACGGTGGCCGGTGAGAAGCGGCCGGTGGTGCTGGTCGCCGATGATCCGCGGCTGGCTGCCCTGGCCGCGCTGGAACTGCCTGAAGCGCAGCGTGGGCAGGTGCGTTTGCTCGACGAGGGCTGGTCTTCGGCGGATCCGGCACTGGAGCATGGTGTGGAGACGCTACCGGATGATCAGTGCATCGACTTCCTGTTTTTCACCCATGACCGTCATGCCGGCAACAAGGATGCGGCGCGTCAGTACCTGGCTTGGGAAATCGGCCTGTTGGCGCAGATGAGCGCAGACGAAATCGCCAGTCTGAAACCGCTGCGCTCACAGCCGGTCATTGAGCGAGTCCGTACCCGTCTGGTCCATGCTGCGCGGACCGAGAAGGGCAGCGGTGCCAGGGCGGTCAACGTCCCCATCAGCCGCCTGAGTACGGTGCTGTTCGACAATCTGGCGCAGATGCGTGACGTCCGCTCGCGCCGCGACAGCGAGCGGCTTCTGAGTTATGGCGCCAAGGGCAACCCTACGGCCTTCGCCCTGGAAGACCTTGTTACTGAACTGGAGGGCGGCTATCGCACCCGGTTGTTTGGCACCGGGCTGGCTGCGGTGGCGCAAACCTTCCTGGCTTACCTGCGTCCCGGCGATCATGTATTGATCACCGATGCGGTCTATTCTCCGGTACGCCGCGTGGCGCGAGACTTTCTTCAGCCCTTCGGTATCGAAGTCAGCTACTTCGCCCCCGATGGCAGCGACCTGCCTGCACGGTTGCAAGCCAACACCAGGATGGTCTATGCGGAAGTGCCCGGTTCGCTGTTGTACGAACTTTGCGACCTGCCTGCCATTGCCGCCCTGTGCAGGCCGCGGGGAATTCTGCTGGCGGTGGACAACACCTGGGGTTCGGGCCTTTTGTATCGACCGCTGGCCCTGGGCGCCGACATCTCGATCATGGCTTTGACCAAATACCTCAGCGGCCACAGCGACGTGATGATGGGCAGTGTCTGCACCCGGGAGGAGGTCTGGCCGGCGCTGGCGGCCATGAGCGACACCTTCGGCACCACCGTCAGTCCCGACGACGCTTATCTGGTCCTGCGCGGCGCCCGCACCCTGGCATCTCGCCTGGATGTGCACGCGCGCCAGGGGTTGGAAATTGCCCGTTGGTTACAGACACTGCCGCAGGTCAAACGAGTCTTCCACCCCGCACTGACCGATCACCCGGGCCATGCCCTATGGAAGCGCGACTTCCAAGGCAGCAACGGCTTGTTGTCCTTCGAACTTCAACGCGCCGACGATGCTTATCTGGAGCGATTCATCGATGCGTTGCAGTTGTTCGGGCTGGGTGCTTCATGGGGTGGGTACGAAAGTCTGGTGACCATTGCTGATACAAAGGACCGCGACAGTGCTGATGATCGAGCCTTGAATCCGGTGGTGCGCTTGCATATCGGACTGGAGGATGCCGGTGCGTTGATCGCGGATCTGGAGCAAGGGTTTGATGTGGCGGGGGCAGGGTAAGCCCACAGAAGATTGGCGGAGTTGTGGGTATCAAGACCACTGCAGAGTCGTTGTGGGAGCAAGCTTGCTCGCGATGGCGGCGGCATTCAACCTGACCGAAACTGCCTCGCCGCGATCCTGGGCAGCATCCCCAGGATCCACTATCGCAGCGGAACATACACATCCGTCTGCCACTGTTCTTGCGGTGTCTCGGGATAGACGCTCAGGTAATGAAAGAACAGTGGATGGTCACGCAGTTCTTCTCCGCTGGCAGGCAGCCAATCGCGGTAGACCGGGTAGATCGTTTCACCAATATGATCCGGTGATCCCGTGTGCCTCACCACGGCACACCGACCACCAGGAATAACGAGCTCCCGCACACCGAATTTATTGGACGCCACGGCCTCCTGTATCTCGCCACAGATGGCGAAGCGAAATGCCTCCGACGGCGTCGTATCGGGGTTGCCATAGGGAATACCGAAACTGCGACTCGACGCCACTGGTGATTGCCCGCTCTGTATGCGCCACGCGATAAATCTGCGCACACTTTCGTTGACAAGGCTGGACGGGCCGCAATGCTCCAGCGCTGCCAACCTGATTTCAGCGAAATCCACAATTCGTACTTGCATGGTAATAGTCCTGGAAAAGTGAGGGATGGTGAACGCCGCATTCCAGACCTGCCAGTTCGGCTCCTTGCGAAACGCGCTCGGCGTCATGCCCAATGCCCGTCGGAACGCCCGGCTGAATGACTCGGGACTTTCAAATCCGGCACCGAGCGCGGCGTCCAATATCGAGAGGTCAGTGCGAGACGCCAGACAATGGGCTGCGCGCCGTAGCCGCATCAGTTGCACATAACGTGAGACTGGCACGCCAACGAATGCGGTGAACTGGCGATGAAAGTGGTACACCGAAAAGTTCGCCACCTGACTCAACTTCCTCACCGACAGATCTTCTTCGAGATGGGCTTCGATGTAGGCAAGCACCGCGTCGAAGCGTCGGGTATAGGCGCGGTGGGTCGGTATGTCGGGCATCAGGAAAGGGCTCTTGGAAGTACGGTCGCAATAGAGTCGCCTATAACGGCATGGGCGTGCCTAGCCGCGTTTGCTCAGGGCAGCTTTTTTCAGTTTTCCTTTCCTATCCAGGTTGACTGCGCGACATAGCAAAAGCCAATACCGCCGTGGATTGCATCGGTTTGCTATCAAGAATGTCATGTTCATCCGGTTGATCTGCCTAAAGACGACTCAGATGCTAGCCTTTTCCACGTATCCAAGGAGGAGAGCGCCGTGGCCAATTGCAAGAAGTGCCGTTACTCGGTCAGTGATCTTTTCATGTACTGCCCTTTTTGCAATACGTTATTGGACGACGGCTCGGCCTCGCTGCCGGACGCCTCTGCACCCAGCAGCGCAACGATCAAGCATGTCGCACGTACCACGCCAAAAATCACCATCGGTAAGATCCGAATCGAAGGGGTGGGCGAGATGGACCCGCCGGAGGGCGTAGTCCCTCCGTTCAGGTTCGATCCGTCACCTGGCGGCACTGGCGCACTTGGTCGGCTAGTGGATTCGAGGGGACGCGGCTGGTATTTGATGAGAAATCGGCCTCATTCCAACCTTTACCATTGGCGCAAGATTTTCAGGGCCAAGAGGAAAGGCGGGGGCTTTCACATGACGATGCGCCTTGAGCGCGAACAGCCTTCGATGCACCAGATCGCTGCCGACTGGAACCATCGCCAATGGTCGATCGATGAGTCGGGATACAGCAATATGTCGCTGGAGCAAGCGCTGGTGGGTACCGGCCGCAATGCTGCAAAGCGAAAATCCCAAGGCGGCGTTATGGCGAAGTTCTTTACGGCTGTCGCCAGCGGCACGGCATCCGGACTGCTACCGCCCTTGAGCGATGTCACTGTGGAGGACGCGAGGAGAGCAGTGGGATTGATCGAAGGTGGCTCGCTGTCGGCATCGCGATATGCCGTCCGTGACGACCAGGAATGGCTTCATTTGCGCGGCCATGGCCTCGGGGGCAGGGAAGAACCCAGTAATCTGGTTGCCGGCAGTCACGGAGCCAACAGTGAAATGGCGGCCATTGAAATGGTGCTCCAGCAATTCGATGGCAAACGGCCCCTGACCTACAGCGTCAAGGCAGACTGCCTTTCCGGCACATTGATCAGCACCCTGATTACCATGGAGGTGCTGCTCAACGGCACCCGGATCTTCTCGCAGGTCATCAACGCGGCTCGCCCGCGGCTTTCATTGTCCGAATATGCCCAGATCCAGGATGAGCTGGTGAACCGCATCGTGACCGATGGGCGCAAAGGGCGTGAACTGGTGTTTGTCCCGGCTTCGACAAATGGCCTCCCTTAGTGAGCCGTCCGCTATGGGCAATTCAGATCAGTCAACCATCCCACAGCACCCACTCCTGCCATTAGTTCATGGGTCGCCTACAATCCTGTAAGTCCTGCCTTGCGGACATGAGCGACTCGCACCCCAAGTCGCTTTCAGAACACGTTCTGTCGTCCACGTGCAATCGCCACCTTGGGGGAGTGGCAAGCTGTAAAGATGCCCCGGACCAGGCGCGCCAAGACGCCTGGCCGGAGAGCAGGAATGGCGTCTGGATCAGCCACGCTACCGTGACGTGGGCCGGGCGCCGCAGCCAAGACTCCGGACGGCTGCCGCTATGCGGCGGTGGCGTTCGAGATGCCGAGGTAACTTATGCTCGATGAGACGCTTCACCTGCCCCTGATTCACAGCGTGCTGGAACGCGAAAAGGCCACCCCGGGTGCCTTGCTGCCGATCCTGCATGCCATCCAGGAAGGTTGCGGGTATGTGCCCGACACCGCCGTCCCTGAAATCGCCCATGCCCTTAATCTCAGCCAGGCTGAAGTGCGAGGGGTGATCAGCTTCTACCACGACTTCCGCACCACACCGCCAGCGCGGCATACCTTGCGTCTGTGCCGGGCCGAGTCCTGCCAGAGCAGGGGGGCCGAAACGTTGGCTGCGCAGTTGCGCGAACACCTGTCCATGGACGATCACGGCACCAGCGCCGACGGAAGCATCAGCCTGCGTCCGGTTTATTGCCTGGGGGCCTGCATGTGTTCGCCGGCCCTGGAGCTGGACGGTGAGCTGCATGCGCGGCTGACCCCTGAGCGCCTGCGCCAATTGGTCAATGGTTGCCTGGAGGAGGGCTCATGCTGACGCTCTTTATCCCCCGTGATTCGGTTGCCTGTGCCGTGGGCGCAGATAAAGTGGCGGCGGCATTGGTCAGTGAAGCTGAACGCCGACAATTGCCACTGGAGCTGCGTCGCACCAGTTCCCGTGGCCTCTATTGGCTGGAACCGCTGCTGGAATTTGAAAGCGCCGGTGTGCGCCTGGGTTTCGGTCCCCTCACGCCGCAAGACGTGCCGAGTCTGCTCGATGCCCTGGCGGGCGACCCAGGCAGCCATCCGCTGGCCTTGGGTCCGGTGGAAGAGATCCCGTATCTCAAGAGCCAGCAGCGCCTGTTGTTTGCCCGTGCCGGTATCACTCAGCCGCTGTCCCTGGAAGAATACCGGGCCAAGGGTGGCTTCCTGGGGCTGGCCCGGGCGATCCAGATGGATGGCCTGGATGTGGTCACCAGCGTCCTCGATTCCGGCCTGCGTGGTCGGGGTGGCGCGGCGTTTCCGGCGGGCATCAAGTGGCGCACCGTGCGCGACGCGGTGGGGGCGCAGAAGTATGTGGTGTGCAACGCCGATGAAGGCGACTCCGGCACGTTCGCCGACCGGATGTTGATGGAAGGCGATCCGTTCCTGCTGATCGAAGGCATGATCATTGCCGGCATCGCCGTTGGCGCGACCATGGGCTACATCTACGTGCGCTCGGAATACCCGGCCGCCGTCAGCACCCTGAACGAAGCCCTGCGCATTGCCCGTGGCGCCGGTTACCTCGGCGAGGACGTGGGCGGTAGCGGTCGTCGCTTCGAGCTGGAAGTCCGGGTAGGGGCGGGAGCCTACATCTGCGGCGAGGAAACGTCGCTGCTGCAATCGCTCGAAGGCAAGCGCGGCGAGGTTCGCGCCAAACCGCCGTTGCCGGCGCTGCAAGGTCTGTTCGGTTTGCCGACCCTGGTGCACAACGTGGTGACCCTGGCCTCGGTCCCGGTGATTCTGGAGAAAGGCGCGCAGTTCTACCGCGACTTCGGCATGGGCCGTTCCATGGGCACGATGCCGTTCCAACTGGCCGGCAATGTCCGCCAGGGCGGCCTCGTAGAGCGTGCTTTTGGCCTGAGCCTGCGCGAATTGGTGGAAGGCTACGGCGGCGGCACTGCCAGCGGTCGGCCGTTGAAGGCCGCGCAGGTGGGCGGGCCGCTGGGTGCCTGGGTGCCGCCCTCGCAGTTCGATACGCCCCTGGACTACGAAGCGTTCGCCGCCATGGGCGCGATGCTCGGTCACGGCGGTGTGGTCGTGGCGGATGACAGCCTGGACATGGCCCACATGGCCCGGTTCGCCTTGCAATTCTGCGCCGAGGAATCCTGTGGTAAATGCACGCCGTGCCGGATCGGTTCGACCCGTGGCGTGGAAGTGGTGGACCGTCTGATCGCCAGCACCGACGCCAATGCTCGACAGGAACAGGCTCTGCTGCTGCAAGACTTGTGCGACACCCTGCAATACGGTTCGCTCTGTGCCCTCGGTGGGATGACCTCCTACCCCGTCGCCAGCGCCCTTAAGCACTTTCCCGCCGATTTCGGTCTGGCGACCATGGAGGCCGACCAATGATTACTATCTTCGACCCTGCCAGCGATATCGACCTGGGCACCCCGGCCCGTGAAAGCGAGGTGCAGGTCAGCCTGACCATCGACGGCCGCGAAATCAGCGTCCCGTCCGGCACCTCGGTGATGCGCGCGGCGGCGCTGCTCGGTACGACCATCCCCAAACTTTGTGCCACCGACAGCCTGGAGCCGTTCGGTTCCTGCCGTATGTGTCTCGTCGAGATCGAGGGCATGCGCGGCTACCCGGCTTCCTGCACCACGCCGGTCACTGAAGGTATGGTGGTGCGCACCCAGACCTCCCGGCTCGCCGGTCTGCGGCGTAACGTGATGGAACTGTACATTTCCGACCACCCGTTGGATTGCCTGACCTGCTCGGCCAACGGCAACTGTGAATTGCAGACGGTGGCGGGGCAGGTCGGCTTGCGTGAAGTGCGCTACGGCTACGAGGGCGACAACCATTTGGCCGAGGCCAAGGACGTTTCCAACCCTTATTTCGACTACGACCCGAGCAAATGCATCGTCTGCAACCGTTGCGTACGGGCCTGTGAGGAAACCCAGGGCACCTTCGCGTTGACCATCACCGGGCGCGGTTTCGACTCACGGGTGGCGACTGCCGGCGGTGACAACTTCCTCGACTCCGAATGCGTCTCCTGCGGCGCCTGTGTGCAGGCTTGCCCGACGGCCACGCTGATGGAAAAAAGCGTGGTGGAGATCGGCCAGCCGGAACGCAGTGTCGTCACTACTTGTGCCTACTGTGGTGTGGGATGCTCCTTCCGCGCCGAGATGAAAGGCGATCAACTGGTGCGCATGGTCCCGGACAAGAATGGCCAGGCCAACCACGGCCACTCCTGTGTCAAGGGGCGTTTCGCCTGGGGCTACGCCACCCACCCGGATCGCATCACCAAGCCGATGATCCGCAAGCACATCAGCGATCCGTGGCAGGAAGTCAGTTGGGATGAAGCCGTCAACTACGCGGCCAGTGAATTTCGGCGCATCCAATTGAAGTATGGACGCGATTCCATCGGCGGCATCACCTCCAGCCGTTGCACCAACGAAGAAACCTACCTGGTGCAGAAACTGGTGCGCACCGCCTTCGGCAACAACAACGTCGACACCTGCGCCCGTGTCTGCCATTCGCCGACCGGTTATGGTCTCAAGCAGACGCTGGGCGAGTCCGCCGGTACCCAGACCTTCGATTCGGTGATGCTGGCCGACGTGATCCTGGTGATGGGCGCCAACCCTACCGATGCCCACCCGGTGTTCGGTTCCCAGCTCAAGCGTCGTCTGCGCCAGGGCGCGCGGCTGATCGTCATCGACCCACGGCGCATCGACCTGGTGGATTCGCCCCACGCCCGCGCCGAGTTGCACCTGCAGCTTCGCCCAGGCACCAACGTGGCGATGCTCAACGCATTGGCCCACGTGATCGTCACCGAAGGGTTGGTCAACCAGCCTTTCGTCGACGAGCGCTGCGAAGCGGTGGATTTCGCCCGCTGGCGTGACTTTGTCAGCCTGCCGGAAAACGCCCCCGAGGTCCTGGGCCCGGTTTGCGGCGTGCCCGCCGAGCAGATTCGCGCGGCCGCACGGCTCTATGCCACCGGCGGCAACGCGGCCATCTACTACGGCCTCGGTGTGACCGAGCACAGCCAGGGCAGTACCTCGGTGATGGGGATCGCCAACCTTGCCATGGCCACCGGCAACATCGGTCGCGAAGGCGTCGGTGTGAACCCGTTGCGCGGGCAGAACAACGTGCAGGGCTCCTGCGACATGGGCTCGTTCCCCCACGAGCTGCCCGGTTATCGACACGTCTCCAACGAAACGGTGCGTGCCCAGTTCGAACAGGCCTGGAACGTGACCCTGCAACCCGATCCAGGGCTGCGCATTCCGAACATGTTTGAAGCGGCGCTGGATGGCTCCTTCAAGGCGCTTTATTGCCAGGGTGAGGACATTGCCCAGAGTGACCCGAACACCCAGCACGTGACTGCGGCCCTGAGTGCCCTGGAGTGTGTCGTGGTGCAGGACATCTTCCTCAACGAGACGGCCAAGTTCGCCCACGTATTCCTGCCGGGCAGTTCGTTCCTGGAGAAGGACGGTACTTTCACCAATGCCGAGCGCCGCATTTCCCGGGTACGCAAGGTGATGGAGCCCCTGGCCGGCAAGGCTGACTGGGAGGCTACCATGGCCCTGTCCGAAGCCTTGGGCTACAAAATGGACTACAAGCATCCTTCCGAAATCATGGATGAGATTGCCCGTCTGACGCCTACCTTCACCCGGGTCAGCTATGCCGAACTGGATCGCCATGGCAGCCTGCAATGGCCTTGCAACGATGACGCACCGGACGGTACGCCGATCATGCACATCGAGAAGTTCGTGCGCGGCAAGGGGCGCTTCATGCTCACCGGCTACGTGCCCACCGAGGAGAAGGTCAACAACCGCTATCCGCTATTGCTGACCACCGGGCGCATCCTGAGCCAATACAACGTCGGCGCCCAGACCCGACGCAC
This sequence comes from Pseudomonas uvaldensis, assembly GCF_021271205.1. Taxonomy (GTDB): domain Bacteria; phylum Pseudomonadota; class Gammaproteobacteria; order Pseudomonadales; family Pseudomonadaceae; genus Aquipseudomonas; species Aquipseudomonas uvaldensis. The sequence continues at coordinate 56,579 of NZ_JAIWKS010000011.1, read as the reverse complement.
CGAAAACGTGGCCTGGCACGAGGAGGACCGCCTGGAAATCCATCCGACCGACGCCGAGAACCGCGGCATCGTCGATGGCGACTGGGTCGGCATCGGCAGCCGCGCCGGGCAGACGGTACTGCGGGCGAAGGTCACCGAGCGAGTGGCGCCGGGGGTGGTCTACACCACTTTCCACTTCCCCGAATCGGGCGCTAACGTGATCACTACCGACAACTCCGACTGGGCCACCAACTGCCCGGAATACAAGGTGACGGCGGTGGAAATCGTGCGGGTCAGCCAGCCTTCGGAATGGCAGAAACGCTATCAGGCGTTCAGCGATGAACAGAGCCGTCTGCTACGCGAACGCCGTCATGCCGAGAAAGCCGAGGTGCGTCGATGAGCACCGAAAGCCTGATCAAGATGGCCAACCAGATCGGCCAGTACTTCGCTAGCGAACCGGATACCGAACTGGCCGTGAAGGGGGTGCGCCAGCACATCCAGAATTTCTGGACCCCGGTCATGCGCCGGCAACTGGCAGCCTGTCGGGTAGAGCATTCGGGGGCGGTCTTGCACCCATTGGTGCTGGCTGCGTTGACGGAGCCTGTCGAAACAACCCGGTGATGACAGACGCAGTCCTGTAGCGCCTGTACACAGCCCTGGTCGGTATCCCGTCAATGATGACGGAAGCCGACCGGGGCTGTTTGCATTCCAAATGACAATGTTTACAGTCATGGTCGGGAAGGGTGAGCCATCCAGTGTTTCATTTCTTCGGCAATGAAGTGGCTGACCAGGTCGCTGTACATTTTCTCGATAGCATCCGGACTCAGTCCTTCGGACTCGGCCCATTCTCGGCGTGTCGCCAGCATCGCCTTGAAACGCTCCGGAGCGCGCACCGAAGTCGCCGAGGTCTTGAACTTCGAGGCCGCCAGCACGTACTGGAAGCGTTTGCCCAAAAGCTTGATAACGGCCCGATCCAAGGCGTCGATTTCGCATCGGATGTCTTCCATGTCGGTGCATTCCGAGGGTTGCAGTCGATTATGGTCTTCCATGCGGGTCTCTCTGTTTTCTGAGTAAAGGGGGGGAGGGGCTAGCGCAAAGCAGCCCTTGTGGGAGCGGGCAAGCCTTGCTTCCACAGTTTTGAGTTCACCTCAGTTTTGAGTTCACCACAATCTTGAATTCACCACAGTGACTGACGCTGGGGCCGGAAGAACCAATCGAACGAGGTCGACCAATAAGCCAGCAGCTCCCGAGGCACATCCATATTCATGCCTTCGCTCCAGCCCTGGTCGGCCAGGGGCTCGGGCAGTCGGGTGTGTTGCAGGCGACGGCGCAAGTCATCTAGAGCGGATTCGGGCACATCGATGCAGAACGGTTCGATCAACATTATTCAGGCCTCCAACAGTCGCTGGGCGATCCGGATCAAGCGTTCGCCGACCCGTTCGATACCCTTGTTCTGCGCCACGACCTGGGCGCCCTCCATCAACAGGGTCAGCTCCTCGGCAACCTGCTCGGGTTGGTTGAGTTGCAATTGGGTGCATAGGGTCGCCAATCGATGGAACTGTCGCTGCTTATGGGCCTGTATCAATGCGCGAGCGGGGTGGTCGGCGTCGGGTAATTCGGCCAGTGCGTTGGTGAAGGCACAGCCGCGGTAACCGGCTTGCTCCAGGTCCTCGACGATAAAGGTCACGAACCCCAGTAACTGTTCACGGGGGGATTCGGAATATTGCTCGGCCAAGCGGTCGAGCACATCGCTGTAGCTTTCAGCCAAACGGCCCAGCCATTCCAGCACCAGCGAATCCTTGTTCTCGAAATGGCGATACACGGTCATCTTGGTTGATGCCGCACGCGCGGCGATGGCATCCACGCTGACGCGGGTGATGCCCTGTTCCGTGAACAGGGCCTGCGCGGCGTCAACGATACGCTCCCGAGGTGGCAGTTGGGGGATACGTTCCGGGCGCATGAATAATCTCCACTTGACAGCAATACTGGTTGGTATCGCATGATACTAATGAGTATCTCCTGATACCCGCTGGTATCGATCATACCGATCTGGAGAATCCTATGCACCTTTACGAATATGCCATCCAGGACGCAACCGGCCTGGCTCAACTGATCCGCGACGGACAGGTGAGCGCCGACGAAGTCAGGGCCGCCGCCCTACAGGCCGTCGATACCCTCGACCCCCAGGTCAATGCGGTGGTGGAAACCTGGATGGATGAACCGCTGTCTGGCTCCGGCCCCTTTCAAGGTGTCCCGATATTGCTCAAGGACCTGGGTGTCACTGCGGCAGGACGGCGCAACGAACTGGGCAGCGCTTTGGCGCTGGGCTGCACGGCGCCCAGCGATTCGCACCTGATGCAGCGCCTGCGCCTCGCCGGGTTGTTGCCGTTGGGCCGGACCACCACGCCCGAGTTCTCCGCGAGCACCACCACGGAAAGTCGCTTGTGTGGGCCGACCCGTAACCCTTGGGATACCGAGCGCAGTGCCGGCGGGTCCAGCGGAGGTTCGGCTGCCGCAGTCGCGACGGGGATGGTGCCGGTCGCCCATGCCACCGATGGTGGTGGCTCCATTCGCGTGCCAGCTTCGATGTGCGGCCTGTTCGGTTTGAAACCCAGTCGCGGCCGAGTGCCGATGGGGCCACAGGTCGATGAAGTCTGGAGCGGCCTGGCCGTTCATGGCGTACTGACTCGCTCGGTGCGCGACAGCGCGTCGTTGCTCGATGCTATCCACGGCGCTGCAGTGGGTGATCCGTTCTGCATACCTTCTCCTGAAACCAGCTTCCTGGCACACGCGCAACGTCAACCTCGCTCGTTGCGGATCGGCTTGCAAGGCGGCCCTCTGAACGGCAAGGCGGTGGACCCCGCCGTGGCGCAAACGCTCATGCAGACGGCTCGCGATCTGGAACGACTCGGGCATCGGATCGAGGAAGTGCAGCCTGATATCGGGTTGAGTTGGGAGGCGTTCGTCGCGCTCAATGGCTGCTTCTGGTCATCCAACACCGCAGCCTGGATCGATGCCATCGCCGCCGCCACCGGGCGCTCCATCGATGCCCAGAACCTGGAGCCGGCTACGCTGGCGCTCTACCGGCAAGGGAAAGCCCTGCGCGCCACCGAGCTGCTGGGCGCGTTGTTCGAGCGCAATATCGTCGCCCGCAAACTGGGTGATTTCTTCGAGCGTTACGATGTGCTTTTATCCCCGACGTTACCAGGGCTGGCGCCACAGATCGGCACGTACAACGCCGGTCAGGAACAACTCGATGGATTGGGCTGGATGCACCGGGTGTTCAATCAGTCGCCGTTCACCGCATTGGCAAACGTCATCGGCGCCCCAGCCATGTCGGTGCCGCTGGGCCACGACCCGCTGACTGGATTACCCGTGGGAATGCAGTTCATGGGCAAGTTTGGGACGGAGGGTCTGTTGTTCGAACTGGCCGGGCAGTTGGAGCGCGAATTGCCATGGTCGGAGCGTCGTCCGGCTGTCTGGGCGGGTAACATCCGCTGATTCACGCGTCGAAACTGATCATGACCGCGCCACACACGCGGTACTGGATATGTCGGTCATAGTGGTCTTCGGGATTCTCGCAGGTTTCAAGCGTCTCCAGAAACCCGATCTGCTCAAGGCCGGCAAGATCCTCCAGGGACCAGTCGAAGGGAAAGTCGCTGGAAATGTTTTCGCCCTGGCATTCCACCCACTGATAGACCCCGAAGGGCATGTAGCCAAGCCACTCCGACTGATAGTCGATCCGGTCGGATTGGCTGGCGATCATCGCCGCTTCGATCCTGGCTTTGATGAGTGACTGGCGTTCGTTCATGGGGCGCGGGTTCCGGTGGGGCAGGGCTTGAGCCTGTGCCGGAAGTCTGCTTGAGAAAATCTCCCCGGACAACACCTCGAATGTGTGGGAACGGGCTCGCTCGCGAAAGCGGCGGCACAGCTTGCATCAGATGCCGAACAGAAGAACCCACCGCGAGCAAGCCTCGCTCCTACACAGGTCGGCTAGGCGTTCTTAGTACCCCGGCCGATCTGCCAGACATAGGGCGGTTCCGTCCCGTTGATTTCCCAGTCGCCAATGATGCGCTCCTTGTAGATCAACGGATTGTGCGACGCCGCGGTGCGGGCGTTGCGCCAGTGGCGGTCGAGGGCTTTGCCGGTGCTGGTGGCCGAGGCGCCGAGAGCGTTGAACAGATCGCTGGTGGCGCGAAGCACGAGGTCCGAGATGACCACTTGCGCCTGGGCCGACTCCAGTTCCGCGGCGATGTTGGCGGTGTGTTCGGTCTCGGCGTCCTGGCCGAAGCGGCTTTCATAGGCGCGCTGGGACGCCTTTGCGGCACGCAAGGCGGTGGCTTCGGCGGCGTAGACCTGGGCGGAAACCTTGCCGACCACTTGCTGCACCTGAACATCCTGGCTCACTTCACCGGCGTTGCCAGTGCTGAAGACTCGCGTCCGTGCCCGTACCTGTTCGGTTATGTCGCGCACAGCGGCACGACCAGTGCCCGCCAGCACGGCCAACAGGACCAGCTGGTAGAACGCGGTCTGGTATTTGAACCGAGTGGAGAAGTCGATGAGGTTTTCCGCCTCGACCACAGCATTCTCGAACACCGACGTGCCGCTGCCGGTGGTGCGCTGGCCGAATCCGTCCCAATCATCGCTTTGCCGGACGCCCGGCTGATGCACGTTGACGGCGGCGATCACATCGGTGCCGTTGTCGTCACGTTGGGCATACAGGTCGATCCAGTCGGCGAAGATGCTGCCGGTGCTGTAGTACTTGGTGCCATTGACCACCCATTGCTCGCCTTGACGGGATACTCGCGTTCCGACTTCGCCGATCTTCACCGAGCCGATTTCGGTCCAGGCATTGCCCACCAGTTCTCCCTCTACGAAACGTTTGAACCAGACGTCCTGCGGATGCGTGGCGTGAGCATTGAGTCGATCCTCGACAAAGGCGAAGTGACCGCGCAGGGCCTGGGGCAGGTTGGAGTCGGCTTCGGCCAGTTCGATCAGCAGTTGCAGCAACTGCGGTAGCGAGGCGCCAGCGCCTCCGTATTCAACCGGCACACGCACGGCGCCGAAGCCGGCTTCCTTCAGCCACTTCACTTGCTCGAAGGGCAGGCTGCGGCTCTGTTCACGCTCCAGCGCACCGGCCTGAATGCGGGCGAAGAGGGGACGGAAACGCTCGGCCAGGGTTTCGTAGTCGGTGCCGGTGGAAAGGATTGGCGGCAGGTGTTGTTGCTGTGCGGTCATGGATGCTGCTCCTGAGTGACGAGAGGATGGGCAGGAATGTGTACCTGCCAGTCCAGGCTGTCGTTGCACGGAGCATGCCCGCGGCGAAACGCCCATGAAACCTGAGCCTGCGCCGGTTTTTACGAAGCAGGCGCTGTCGTCCTGCGGACAATGTGTTGCGTCACTGTGTGGCGCGCAACAGTCGCGGCCGCGGAGGCCGATCCGCGAGGTGTTGCCCAGGCAACAGTGGACCAACAGCCTGTTTGTTGCACGACAACATCGTTCGTCGATGAAAATCGGTAACTCATTGGATTCAAAAGAAATATTCAGGTGGCACGGTTGCTGCTCTACCCCTGGTGCGGACGCCGACGTGACGTCTATCGAATGGGGCGAGAGATGAGCAAGCAACTCAAAGTGGTAGCGGTGTCAGGCAGCGTGCAGCAACCCTCGCGAACGCTGGTGCTGCTCAAGACATTGGTGGCGCGGCTCGGGCAGCAAGTGCCGATCGACGTGCAGGTGATCGAGTTATCCCAGGTCGGTGCTCAACTCGGCGGGACCTTGCATCGTCATGCACTGCCTGCCGCCGTGGAACAGTCCCTGCGTGCCATCGAAACCGCCGACCTGCTGATTGCCGCCACCCCGGTTTATCGGGCGTCCTATACCGGCCTGTTCAAGCACCTGTTCGATTTTGTGCATCACGACGCCCTCAAGGACGTGCCGGTGCTGCTGGCCGCCACAGGCGGCTCCGAACGCCATGCCCTGGTGATCGATCACCAGCTGCGACCGCTGTTCGGATTCTTCCAGGCCCTGAGCCTGCCGGTGGGTGTCTACGCCAGCGAAAGTGATTTCACCGATTACCGGATTTCCAGCGCCCAGGTCTTGGAGCGCATCGAGCGCGCGGTCGAGTCGGCGCTGCAAAGCCTTTTCCCGGACCCTCGGCGCAACGCCAGCGCCGCTTGATCCACTTACTTTTCAACGAGCCACGGGGTATACGCAATGAGCCAGGACACGATCAAATTTGCCTACTGGGTGCCAAACGTCAGCGGCGGGCTGGTGGTCAGCAAGATTGCCCAGCGCACCGATTGGGGCATTGACTACAACCGCAAACTGGCGCAGATCGCCGAGGCGGCGGGCTTCGACTATGCCCTGTCGCAGGTCCGCTTTACCGCCGGCTACGGTGCTGAGTACCAGCATGAATCAGTGGCGTTCAGTCACGCTTTGCTGGCCGCCACCACGCGCCTGAAGGTCATCGCGGCGGTATTGCCGGGACCATGGACACCGTCGGTGTTGGCCAAACAGATCGCAACCATCGATCAACTGACGGGTGGCCGCGTGGCGGTCAACATCGTCTCGGGGTGGTTCAAGGGGGAGTTCACGGCCATTGGCGAACCGTGGCTGGAGCATGATGAGCGTTATCGCCGCTCCGAAGAATTCATCACCGCGCTCAAGGGCATCTGGACCACCGACAACTTCACTTTCCGCGGCGACTTCTACCGCTTCCACGACTACACCCTCAAACCCAAACCGTTGCAACAGCACCCGGAAATCTTCCAGGGCGGCAGTTCCCGTGCGGCCCGGGACATGGCCGCTCGCGTATCCGACTGGTACTTCACCAATGGCAATACCGTCGAAGGCGTCAAGGCCCAGGTCGATGATATCCGGGCGAAGGCGGCGGCCAACAATCATAAGGTCAAGGTTGGCATCAACGCCTTTGTCATTGCCCGCGATACGGAAGAAGAAGCTCGTGCGGTCCTGGCGCAGATCATCGATCAGGCCGACCCCGAAGCCGTCAACGCCTTTGGTGACGCGGCGAAACAGGCTGGCAAGTCGAGCCCGGAGGGCGAGGGCAACTGGGCCAAGTCCAGCTTCGAAGACCTGGTGCAGTACAACGACGGCTTCAAGACCAACCTGATTGGCACGCCTCAGCAGATCGCCGAACGCATCGTGGCGCTCAAGGCCGTGGGTGTCGACCTGATACTGGCGGGCTTCCTGCACTTTCAGGAAGAAGTCGAATACTTCGGCCGCAAGGTCCTGCCGCTGGTACGTGAGCTGGAGCAAGGCAAAGTAGCCCGGTTCGAGCGCCAGTCGCTACCTGCCTGAGAGGAAATGCCCATGACACAGCCCACCGCCCATTTGTTGGAACTGGACAACATTTCGCTGTCATTCAAAGGCGTCAAGGCCATCACGGATATCAGCTTTGCGGTCGCGACGGGTGAGATTTGCGCCTTGATCGGCCCCAACGGTGCGGGCAAGAGCTCGCTGTTGAATGTCATCAGCGGCGTGTACCAACCGCAGGAGGGGCGTATTCGTTTCGACCGGCAGGAGCGGCGCCGGATGCGTGCCCGGGACGTCGCAGTGGGCGGCATTGCTCGCACCTTTCAGAACATCGCGCTGTTCAAGGGCATGAGCGTGCTCGATAACGTGCTGACCGGACGCAACCTCAAGCGCCGCAGCAGCTGGATCGAGCAAGCCCTGCAAATCGGTCGGGCCCGGGGGGATGATGACCGTCAGCGCGAAGCCGCCGAACGGGTCATTGCATTCTTGCACTTGCAGCCCTGGCGCGACGTGCTGGTGGGCAAGTTGCCCTACGGCCTGCAGAAGCGGGTGGAGCTGGCCCGTGCCCTCGCGGCGGAGCCTCGACTGTTGTTGCTGGACGAACCCATGGCCGGGATGAATGCCGAGGAGAAGCAGCAGATGAGCCGCTCCATCGTGGACGTCAATCGCGAGCTGGACACCACCGTGGTGTTGATCGAGCACGACATCGGCGTCGTCATGGGCATCAGCGACCATGTGGTGGTGCTGGATTACGGTCGCAAGATTGGCGATGGCCCGCCCGAAGCGGTACGGCGAAATCCAGAGGTCATTGCGGCCTACCTCGGCACCCGCCACTGATCCCGATTATTCGCGTTTTTCCCTCCGGGAAGGCAGGCAAGTTGCGCCCGCAAAACAGGAACAGGCATGGCATTTTTCTTTGAAGTATTGATAGGCGGACTGTTGGCCGGCGTGATGTACGCCCTGGTCGCCATTGGTTTCGTGCTGATCTACAAAGCCTCGGGTGTGTTCAATTTCGCCCAGGGGGCGATGGTGTTGTTCTCGGCATTGACCTTCGTCAGCCTGCTTGAGCGCGGGGTGCCGTTCTGGCTGGCGTTCGCCATCAGCCTTGCCGCGATGGCGCTGATTGCCGTGGCGGTGGAGCGCATGGTGTTGCGTCCGTTGGTCAACCGTTCTCCTATTACCCTGTTCATGGCAACGCTGGGGCTTTCCTACATGATCGAAGGTTTCGCCCAGGCGCTGTGGGGCGCCCAGGTCCACGGCCTGGAGCTGGGCATCAGTGACGAGCCGCTGGAACTGGGCGGAATGCTGCTGTCGCAGTTCGACATTTTTGCTGCACTGACGGCCGCTGCGCTGGTACTGCTGTTGTCCTGGCTGTTCAACAAGACCCGGCTTGGACTGTCGTTGCGCGCCGTGGCCGATGATCCATTGGCGGCGCTGGCCGTAGGCATCCGCTTGGAGCGGGTGTGGGTGGTGGTATGGGCGGTGGCGGGGTTTGTCGGGCTGGTGGCCGGCTTGCTCTGGGGGGCACGCCTGGGGGTGCAGTTCTCGCTGTCGCTGGTGGTGCTCAAGGCATTGCCGGTGCTGATTATCGGCGGTTTCACCTCCATCAGCGGGGCGATCGTCGGCGGGTTGATCATCGGCGCGTCTGAGAAGCTGGCGGAGGTCTATCTCGGCCCCGTCATCGGCAGTGGTATCGAGAACTGGTTTCCCTACGGCTTGGCACTGCTGTTTTTGCTGGTGCGTCCGGCAGGGCTGTTTGGCGAGCGCGCCATCGAACGCGTCTAGTGACCTCGGCTCATTCAATCAATCGTACAAGCCACTCGGGAGACCGGCATGTTTTATCGTGAAGCGGATCAGTTCACTACGCGTCATGCCCAGGATCGTCGTATCTCCGCCCTGCGCCAGCACCGCTACGGCTTTACGGCGCTAGGGGTGGCAGCGTTTTTCGTGATCCCATGGCTGGGCAACGACTATTGGTTCAGTGCGATTCTGATCCCGTTCCTGGTGCTGTCCCTAGCCGGATTGGGCCTGAATCTGTTGACCGGTTATGCCGGGCAGTTATCCCTCGGCTCGGCATCGTTCATGGCGGTGGGCGCTTTTGCCACCTACAACCTCGAAGTGCGGGTTGCCGCGTTGCCGCTGCTGCTCAGCATCACCCTGGGCGGACTGGCGGCGGCGCTGGTGTCGCTGTTGTCCGGCCTTCCAAGCCTGCGCATCAAGGGCTTCTATCTGCTGGTGTCCACGTTGGCGACGCAGTTCTTCGTGACTTGGGCGCTGACCCGGTTCAGCTGGTTTTCAAACGACAGCGCTTCGGGCGTGATCAGTGCGCCGCGCCTGGACATCGCCGGCGTGAACCTGGATTCGCCGGTGGGGCGCTATCTGCTGACGCTCACGGTGGTCACCGCGTTGTGCTGGCTGGGCAAGAACCTGGTGCGCAGCGAGTTGGGGCGCAACTGGATGGCGGTGCGCGACATGGACACAGCGGCTGAGGTCATCGGCATCCCGTTGGCGAAAACCAAGTTGCTGGCCTTCGCCATCAGTGGTTTTTTCCTCGGTGTGGCCGGCGCTCTGTGGGCCTTTACCTATCTGGGCACGGTGGAGCCCCATGGCTTCGATCTCAATCGGTCGTTCCAGATCCTCTTCATCATCATTATCGGTGGCCTGGGCAGTCTGCTGGGCAATTTCCTCGGGGCGGCTTTCATCGTGCTGTTTCCGGTGCTGCTTTCGAACCTGGTGTCCCTGCTGCCCGGTGGGGTACTCGACGCCGGCCAGGTGGAGAACCTGCAGAAGATCATTTTCGGCGCACTGATCATTCTGTTCCTGATCAAGGAGCCAGAGGGCCTGGCGCGCCTCTGGCAGACATTTCGCGAGCGCGCACGGCAATGGCCACTGCGCTACTGGGCGAACCGCACGATGCGGCGTTGCACTTCCATTGCGTTGGCTTATCACTGGTTTCAGAACAAGGAAAAACCCGATGTTTAAACGATCACTCGCCAGCCGTCTGGCGCTGGCGGTCAGCCTGACCGTCGCAGCCTTTACTGTCCAGGCGGACAATGAACAGTATTTCCCCTTGCAAAGCTATCGCGTCGGCCCTTATGCAGCTGGCGGGACGGGGTTCTTCGGTGGTTTCATCGACTATCTCAAGTACGTCAACGCCAATGGCGGTGTGAATGGCATCAAGCTGACCTGGAGCGAGTGCGAGACCGAGTACGTGGTGGAAAAAGGCGTCGAGTGCTATGAGCGCCTGAAGAAAGGCTTGAACGGCGCCCCCGCAGCGGCCACCAATCCGTTGTCGGTAGGTATCGCCTACGCCACGCTGGAGCGTTCGACGGCCGACAAGTTGCCGCTGATCACCATCAACCACGGTCGCACCGACTCCACCGACGGCAGCGTGTTTCCCTATGTCTTCCCGTTGCAACTGAACCCGTATTCCGAGGTGTCGGCGATCATCAACTACATCGGCCAGCGCGCCGGCGGACTGGAAAAGCTCAAGGGCCAGAAGATCGTCACCCTGTATCATGGGTCGCCCTATGGCAAGGAAACCAATGAAGTCCTGCAGACCCTGGCCGACAAGTACGGCTTCACACTGACCTTGCTGGAGGTCCCGCATCCGGGCAACGAGCAGCAATCCCAATGGTTGAATATCCGGCGGGAGAAACCCGATTGGATCATCCTGCGGGGGTGGGGCGTAATGAACCCGGTGGCGTTGAAGACTGCACAGAAAGTCGGCTTCCCGGCAGACCATATCATCGGCAACATCTGGAGCAATTCCGAGGATGATGCCGCGCCGGCCGGTGCGGCGGCCAAGGGATTCATCGCGATCACCACCCATCCTTCGGGCACCGATTTCCCGGTATTGCAAGGCATCAAGCAGCAGGTGGTCGATGCCGGCAAGGGCGACCTGGCCGATCCCAAGCGCTTTGGTACCGTGTATTACAACCTCGGCGTGGTCAACGGCATCCTCAACGTCGAAGCCGTGCGCATTGCCCAGCAGAAGTTCGGCAAACAGCCGCTGACCGGGGAGCAGGTGCGTTGGGGCTTCGAACATCTCAAGCTCGAGGATGCCCGGCTCAAGGAGCTCGGCGCCTTGGGGCTGGTGCAGCCGCTGCAGTTATCATGCTCGGACCATGAAGGCGGTGGCGCGGTGCGCTTCCAGCAATGGGACGGCACGCAGTGGAAACTGATCAGCGATTGGGTACAGGCCGACCGCGCATTGTTGCGACCGATCATCGAAGCGTCCTCCCACCAGTACGCCCGGGAAAAAGGCATTGTCCCGCGCGACTGCACCCGGGAATCCTGAGGCATCCGGGTGAACCGGGCGCCAAAGCGTCCCGGTCGCCCTCTTAAGAGGCGAGACAGCATGACGGATGTGCCGATCCTGCAAATCGACGATATCGAGGTTCTCTACGAGCAGACAATCCTGGCTGTACGCGGCGTTTCGCTGGAGGTGGCGAGGGGGCAGGTCGTGGTGCTGTTGGGGGCCAACGGCGCGGGCAAAAGCACCACGTTAAAAGCGGCGTCCAATCTCGTTCGGGCCGAGCGGGGTGAAGTGGTCAGGGGACGGGTTTTCTATCAGGGAAGGGAGGCTACTCGCAGTGCGCCCCATACCTTGGCGGCCGGGGGGTTGGTGCAAGTGCTGGAGGGCCGGCACTGCTTCGCCCAGTTGACCGTGGAGGAAAACCTGTTGACTGGCGCCTTCGCACGGCAGGTTTCGCGGCGTCAGCTATTGGCCGATCTGGAAGTGGTCTATGGGTATTTCCCTCGCCTGAAGCTGCGGCGCAAGAGCCTGGCCGGCTACACCTCCGGGGGAGAACAACAGATGATCGCCATTGGCCGTGCGCTGATGGCCCGGCCGCAGTTGGTATTGCTGGACGAACCGTCGATGGGCTTGGCGCCGCAGATCGTCGAGGAAATCTTCGACATCGTTCGCCAACTCAATCGGCACGACGGCGTCAGCTTCCTGATCGCCGAGCAGAACATCAACATTGCACTGCGATACGCCCACTACGGGTATGTGTTGGAAAGCGGTCGCGTGGTCAGTGAGGGCAGCGCCGGGCAACTGGCGGCCCGGGGTGATCTCCAGGATTTTTACCTGGGGGCGAAGAATGTTGCGGTGGGCGGTTAAACCCTGTGGCGACTAGGTTGAAAGATTGATGACCTGGCCGTCCCGTGTGCTCAACGCGGGCCGACGTTTGTTCACCACCAGCTCGCCGATCCTGATCAGCAGCGTGCGGGTGACATTGCGGCTCAGGCCCAGCAGGCTGGCGGTGTGCACCTGGTTGAAGTTGGCGTAGCGATAAGCGGCGCGCAGCAACTGCGCCTCGACTTTTTCATACAAGTCGCCGTCCTCCCGTTCGAGCAACTGCTCGAAGGCTTTTTGCAGCAAGGCGTCGGCGTTCTGGGGGACGCAGGATTGCGGATCCTGTTGACGGTCGATGCGCAAGTTGGACAGGTGCAGGTCCTGTACGCCAATCACGTTGTTGCGGCAGATCAGCAAGGTGTGATGGATGACGTTTTCCAGCTCGCGGATGTTGCCCGGCCAGGAGTAGTCAAGCAATTTGCGTTGTGCCTGGGCATCCAGCGTGACTTCGCCGTGGCCGAGCCTGCGGCTGTATTCGGCGATGAAATGACGGATCAGCGGCAGGATGTCGCCGGGCCGCTCGCGAAGAGGCTTGAGCACCAGGCTGACCACATTGAGACGGTAATAGAGGTCTTCGCGAAAGTGCCCGGCATTGATGGCTTTTTCCAGTTGCACGTTGGTGGCGGCCAGCACGCGGACGTTGATCCTGATGCTCTTGCGCGAGCCCAGTCGCACCACTTCACGTTCCTGCAACACCCTGAGCAGTTTGACCTGGATCGGCAGGGGCAAATCACCGATTTCATCCAGGAACAACGTGCCGCCGTCGGCTTCCTCGAACCAGCCAGCCTTGGCCGTCAGCGCACCTGTGAAAGCGCCTTTCTCGTGGCCGAACAACTCAGCCTCTACCAGCGTCTCGGAAAACGCCCCGCAGTTCACCGCGATGAACGGTTTGTCGCGGCGAGCGCTGAGGTTGTGCACATGCCGCGCCACCAATTCCTTTCCGGTACCGGTCTGGCCGATGATCAGCACGCTGGCATCGCTGGGCGCCACTTGTTGCAAATGGGCCAGCAGGGCACGAGACGATGCGTCTTCGAAGACCTGGGCCGTTGCACGTATTGAAGTGGCCAGGCCGGGAGATGGGGGTAGGGTAAGGAGCTGCATGACGGTGGCCTATGGATGAGTTCGCTGGGTGTGAGAGCCCTCAGGCTTAAGGTTTAATCTAAGTGATCTAAAAAACATAAAACAAATAACTTTGGGTTATTTGCTTAAGTCTTTGGAGGGGCCGGTTGGGTCAGTTTGCATCAATATCCAACGGACGGATGCCATCGCGGGCAAGCCCTGCTGTCGTTATCCCCCCACCCGAATCCGCGGCGTTACCGACATGCCCACCCGAAGTCGTTCCATCATCGGCTGATCAGCATCGAGGCGAATGCGCACCGGCAGGCGCTGGACGATCTTGGTGAAGTTGCCCGTGGCGTTGTGTGGCGCGATGGCGGAATAGCTTACGCCGCTGGCCGGGCCGAGGCTTTGAACGGTGCCTTTGAACGTGGCACCCGGCAGGGCGTCGACGTCGATGTTCACGGGTTGGCCGGCAGCTACGCGCGTCAGTTGGGTTTCGCGGAAATTGGCGGTGACGTAGACCGCGTCGAGGGGAACGATCGCCAGCAAGGGGCTGCCGGTGTTGACGAACGCGCCGACACGCACGGCTTTCTGTCCGACGGTGCCGCTGATCGGTGCCGTGATGCGGGTATAGGAGAGCTTCAGCTCGGCAATGGCTTGGGCGGCCTCGGCGTGGGCCAGGCCCGCCTGGGCTTTTTCCAGATCGGCCTTGAGAATGTCCACGTGCTGCCTGGCCGCTTGCAAACCCGCCTGACTCCGGTCCCGTCCGGCCAGTTGTACGCTCAACTGCGCTTCGGCCTGTTGCCGAGCCTGCACCGTGCCTGAACCGTCGGCAGCGAGGTTGCGATAGCGCGCCTGATTGACCATGGCCAACTTGAGCGCGGCCTCGTCCGCGGCCACCACCGCCTGGGCCTGGCGGATGGCGGTGTTCTGTTGGATGAGGTGGGCTCGCAGGCTGGCGATGCTGGCCCGGGCGCTGGCGACCTGGGCTTTCGCCGCGTTCACCGCCGCCACGAAATCCCGATCATCGAGGGTTGCGAGCAGGTCGCCTTGCTGCACTCGCTGGTTATCTTCCACCAGCACGTTCTGCACCGTGCCCGACACCTGCGGCGCTACGGTGGTGAAGTCCGCCAGGACGTAGGCATCGTCCGTGGACTGGACCGCCGCGCTGGATTCGGGGCGATTGAAATAGACGACGGCGCCGATGCCCACTGCGAGCAGCACGGCACTGATGATCTGGGCTTTCTTCGGTAAGGCCATGATGGTCACCCATGGGAGGACGAGGAGGGCGCGTGCGGCGTGGGCGCTGGGATGTAGGCCAGGCGCAGCACGAGGGGGATCAGGAGCAGCGCGAGCAGGCCGAGCACGCGATAGGCATCGGCAATGGACAGCACCAGCGCTTGTTGGCTGACGATGCCCGCCAGCCCTGCTGGCGTGGGTACGGATGCCAGAGCCGCGTGATCGAGCAACATCTCTGCCTGGAAGCGGCCTCGTACGGTCATCAGCTGCCCGACCAGTGCTGCGCCGAGCAGCGAGCCGAAGGCGCGCAGGGTGTTGATGGTGCCCGACACATAAGGGCCTTCGGGGGGCTGTACCACGCTGGTGATCAGGAACAGCATCGACACCACGGCCATCGGCTGCCCGAAGGCCTGTAGCGTCTGCACCATGACGAACTGGTCGCGGTTCCAGTCGGCGGTCAACTGCGCACCGCCAAGGCACGCCAGGGCGATCAGCACCAGACCAAGCGAAAACACATGGCGCGCATCGACCCATTTGCGGTAGAGCAACAGTGCCACCAACGGCCCCAGCAGCAACTGCGGCAGCGCCACGATCAGTCCGATGGAGGCCATCTGCAAAGGGCGGTAGTTCTGCAGCGGAGCGAGGTAGCTGGCGGGCAACAGCGAGCTGGACATCAGCACCACCAAAAGCGAGACGAACAGGATGCAGCCCAGCCCCAGGTTACGGCGTCCCAGAATCTGCAACTTGATGAACGGCGTGGGGTGATACCATTCGGTCAGCAGATAGATCGCCAGCAGGGCCAGGCCCGCCACCAGGGACGAAGCGATCAAGGGCGAGTGGAACCAGTCCAGCCGCACGCCCTGATCCAGCGCGACGGTGATCAGGCCGAGCGCCGGTACCCCGAAAAACAGGCCTGTCCAATTTGCCTGCTTAAAACGTGGTGTCTGGATCGGTTCCCGCTCCAGCCCCCAGGCGATCAAGCCGGCGGCCAGCGTTGCAAGAGGGATGATTTGCCAATAGACCCAGCGCCAATCCTGCAGCCCATCGGTCCAGTATCCGGCCAGCCAGATAGACAGGTTGGGGGCAAACGTTGCGGTCATCGCATACAGCGCCAGCCCGTAAAGGCGTATGGGCGGCGGCAGGAATTTCAATGCCGCCATCATCAGCAATGGAATGGTCGTGCCGCAGGCGATGCCCTGTACGAAGCGCAACGTCAGCAGCAGCTCCAGCATGTGGATGAAGGGCAAGATCAAGGCGAGCAGACTGCAACCGGCGAGCATCCACAGTTCCAGGCGACGCACCGAGAGCGTGATAGCGAACCAGGCCGAAAAGGGCATGGCGATCAGCTCTCCGGCATTGTACGCGGTGCTGAGCCAGGAGCCATCGTCGAAACCCAGCCCCATGGCGCCCCGGATATCCGCCGCCGCGAGGGCGCCGACCCGGGTGTTCAAGCCCGCCATCATAGCCGCAAGGAAGATGCCGAGTAGGCCCACCAGTGGGCGGATCGCAGACCGGGCCTGAGGCGCTACACGGTCGGCTGCATCGGCTGGCGACACGGCGACGACGTTCATCGCCGGATCTCCGGATCCCAGCCACCACCCAGGGACTTGTAGAGGTTGACCACTGTGAGCGTGGCATCGGTCGCACTGTTGTTGAGAAGGGTCTGGCTGGCCAACAGGTTGCGCTGGGCGGTGAGCACGCTCAGATAGTCCGCTGCCCCTTGCTGGTAGCCGCGCTCGGCCGCGCGCAGGGCCAGCTGATTCTGTTCGTAGGACGCCTGCAATTCTTCATGCTCGCGCTGTCGGGCGGCCCAGGCGTCAAGGGCATTGTCCACTTCATGCCAGGCGCTCAGCACCGTTTGCCGATAGACCAGCGCGGCGGTCTTCTGCCGGGACTCATTGAGGGCCAGGCGCTGGGTCAAACGACCGCCCTGAAAAATCGGCAGGTAAACCGTCGGGCCGATGGAAAAGAAACGCGAATCCCAACTGCTCAGGTCGCCGCTGTTGAAAGCCTCCATACCGACGCGTCCCTTCAGGCCGATGCGCGGGTAAAAATCGGCCTTGGCAACGCCGATGGCGGCCGTGGCGGCATGCAGTTGTGCTTCGGCGCGCAGGATGTCCGGACGCCGGCGTGCCAGTTCGGACGGGACACCGAGCGGCACGCGAGTGGGCAGCGAAGGCAAGGGCAGGGCTTCACGGGTGTAGCTGGCTTCGGCGCCCACGGTGGGCAGTAGTTGTGACGCTACGATGCCCAACTGCGCCCGGCTTTGCTCAATGCGCTCGGAAGCCATCTGAATATCGAGGTTGCCGCTCTGCGCCCGCGATTGCAGTTGGATCAGCGTCGGGTCGTTGAATAACGCCCACCAGTGGGCCGGTACCGGGGAGTCGGATGTGGGGATCGCACTGACCTGTTCTGCCCGAGGTGCCAGTTGCAGCGCGTCGAGACCGCTTGCAGGAGCCGTGAAGTCGGGTCCGACCATGCAGCCGGCCAGGGAGAATACGCCCATGATGACCAGGTTGAAGGTTTTCCAGGCTCGCTGGGGTCGTTCGAAACAGCCTGACATAGCCCGTTCCCCATCAGTTTCGGCGATGGGTTCAGGATAAGAGCGGGACCTTTCGTACGCACTTCTACATCGGTTCAGCGCAGCCATACATCAGTGGCGGGGATTTATACGAAGGTATGAGGGGCTGAAAAAACAGTGCCTCAAGGTTCCTGGGCCAGGGCGGTTTCGATGCAGCGCAACAGCCGTTCGGCGTCACAGGGTTTGGGCAGGCACGCGACCAGTCCGGGCGTGTCGGCGCCCAGGTGAGCCACTTTGCCCGGGTAGGCGGTGATGAGGATGGTGGGAATGCGCAGGCCCATCGCACCCAAATGTTCATGCAGCTCCACGCCGCTCATTCCCGGCATCTGCACATCGGACACCAGGCAGTGGGTCACGGCGGGAGAATGTGTGTCGAGGAATTCCAAGGCGTTGCAGTAGGTGAGCACTTCATATCCGCTGGACCGCAACAAGCTCTTGAGGGCCGCCCGAACGGATTCGTCATCATCGACGACAGCAATGGTCTTGGTTTTGCGGATATGGGTACCTGGCATAGGGGTCGCTCGTGGCAGCGCCTGTCGTGACTACACCATACGCGCTCTCGCGAGAGGCAAAAGTATACCTGCGTATAACCTGTTAAGACCTAAGATTCGGGCTCGAGGTCGCCCAATAAAATCGCTGGGAAGGGCTTTGACCAAAGGGTAATCTACAAGGCGGTCACACGACCGTACCGGTGGAAACAACATGCAAATACTCTGGGACGATGGCGAGCGTATCTTCTGTCGGCAAACCCGTTCGGGTGCCGACGGGCAGGGACCGGTCCTGGTTGCCCGACCTGCCGGCGAGCAACCACGCCCCGGCTGCCTCGGGCGTCTGGCTCACGAGTTCGGCCTCAAGGACGAACTGGACGGCAGCTGGTCGGTACGGCCGGTGGCAATGTTGCGCGAAGGCGGCCAGGTGCAGTTGGTGCTTGAGGACCCCGGCGGCGTCCCACTTTCGCAGTTACTGATCGCGCCGATGGAAACGGCCACGTTCCTGCGCCTTGCAGTGAGCATCGCGGTGGCCTTGGGCAAGCTGCATCAGAGCGGCCTCGTTCACAAGGACATCAAGCCCAGCCATATCCTGGTGAATTGCTGCGATGGTCAGGCCCGGCTCACCGGTTTCGGCCTCGCTTCACGGTTGCCACGGGAACGCCAGGCGCCGGAGACGCTGGCCGGCACGCTCGCCTATATGGCGCCCGAGCAGACCGGCAGGATGAACCGCTCGATCGATTCACGCAGCGACCTTTATTCTTTCGGCGTCACGCTTTACCAGATGCTGACCGGCTCGTTGCCGTACAACGCGGCGGACCCGATCGAGTGGGTGCACTGCCACATTGCCAAGAAGGCCCTGTCGCCCCGCGAGCGGATCGGGACCGTGCCCGATGTGCTGTCACGCCTGGTCATGAAGCTGCTCGCCAAGACCGCCGAGGAACGCTACCAGACGGCCGCCAGTGTCGAGCATGATCTGCGCCGATGCCTGGAGGACTGGCAGCAGCGTTGCGAGATCAATGACTTTGCCTTGGCCGAACAGGGCACCTCGGACCGGTTGCTGATCCCCGAAAAGCTCTACGGCCGTGAGCAGGAAGTGGAGGCCCTGGTCGGCGCGTTTTCCCGGATCGTCAACAGCAGCGCACCGGAGCTGGTGTTGGTCAGCGGTTATTCGGGCATCGGCAAGTCTTCGGTGGTCAACGAACTGCACAAATCGCTGGTGCCGCCGCGCGGGCTCTTCGCCAGTGGCAAGTTCGATCAATACCGCCGCGATGTTCCGTATTCGACGCTGGTACAGGCCTTCCAGACCCTGGTTCGCACCCTGCTGGGCAAAAGTGACACAGAATTGGCGAGCTGGCGCGAGGCCCTGCTCCATGCGCTGGATGCCAACGCACGGCTCATGACCGACCTTATTCCCGAGCTCAAACTTATTATCGGCGAGCCGCCGGTGGTGCCGGTACTCGACCCGCAACAGGAGCAACGTCGCTTCCTGCTGGTGTTCCGCCGTTTCATCGGCGTGTTCGCCCGTGAAGACCATCCGCTGGCCTTGTTCCTCGACGACCTGCAATGGCTCGACGCCGCGACCCTCGACCTGCTGGAAGACCTGTTGACCAGCACCGACGTGCGGCACCTGATGCTGGTCGGCGCCTACCGCAGCAACGAGGTGGACGTCAGTCACCCGTTGGCCTCCAAGCTCCGGGCCATCCGGAGCGCGGGAGGCAAGGTCAGCGAAATCATCCTCAAGCCCCTGGCGAAGGTGCATGTCGAACAACTGATCGCCGAGGCGCTCCACGACGACCTCGCCCGCATCGAACCCCTGGCGCAGCTGGTGCTGGATAAAACCGCGGGCAACCCGTTCTTCGTCATCCAGTTCTTGCAGGCCCTCGCCGAGGAGCGACTGCTGACCTTCGATCATGGGGCTCGGCAATGGTGGTGGGACCCGGATCGGATCCACGCCAAGGGCTATACCGACAACATCGTCGACCTGATGGTCGGCAAACTTGTACGCTTGCCGCCGCGGACGCAACAGGCCCTGCAGCAGTTGGCGTGCCTGGGAAACGTCGCCAGTTCCAAAACGCTTTCGAAGGTGCTGGGTCTCCTCAAGACCGAGGTCAAGGCGGTGCTATGGGAGGCGATCCGCCAGGAAATGATCGAGCGGTTGGACGGTACCTACCGCTTCGTCCATGACCGTATCCATGAGGCGGCTTATTCGCTGATACCCCTGGACGATCGCGCCGAGGCTCATCTGCGTATCGGGCGCCTGCTCGCCGCGCAGACGCCCGAGCAGGCGCGGGAGGAGGCGATCTTCGAAATCGTCGGCCAGCTCAATCGCGGCGCCGCCTTGATCAGCGACCCGGACGAGCGTGAGCAACTGGCGCACTTCAATCTGATTGCCGGCCAGCGGGCGAAGGCGTCGACGGCCTATGCTTCGGCGCTCAGCTACCTTGCCGCCGGGATGCGTTTGCTGGACGACGATTGCTGGACCCGCCGGCATGGGCTGATCTTCGCGCTGGCCTTGAGTCGGGCCGAGTGCGAACTCCTGACCGGCCAGCTCAGCGTCGCCGACCAGTGCCTGACGGCATTGGCGGATCGCGCCGAAACCGTGATCGAACGGGCCAGCGTTGCCTGTCTGTTGATGGATGTCTACCTGCTGCAGGACCGTAGCGACGGCGCGGTGGCGGTTTGCCTGGATTACCTGCGACACGTGGGCATCGAGTGGTCGGCTCATCCGAGCGACGCCCAAGTGCGCGAGGAATACGAGCGCATCGGCTCGTTGCTCGGCGGGCGGGCCATCGAAGACCTCATCGATCTGCCGCTGATGGAGGACCCGACGTCCCTCATGACCGCCAACGCCTTGGGCAAGCTTTTCGCACCGGCCTTGCAGAGCGACGCGAACCTGGCGGACTTGCTGATCTGCAAGGCGGTCAACCTGAGCCTGGAGCGGGGTAACTGCGATGCCTCCTGTGTGCTCTATGCCAATTTCTTCAGGGTGGCCGGCCGGCGGTTCGGCGACTACCAAATGGGGTTCCGGTTTGGCCAGCTCGGTTGCGACCTGGTCGAACAACGTGGCCTGACACGATTCGAGGCCAGTACCTACCTTTGTTTTTCCTGTTTTGCCGTGCGCTGGATGAAACCGGTGACGCAATGTCGCGACCTGTTACGCCGTTCCTTCGCGGCGGCGAACCGGATCGGCGATCTGCCCTATGGCGCCTATGCGGGCAATAACCTCACCGCCGACCTGTTGCTGGCGGGCGAGCCTCTGCTCGATGTTCAAGGGGAAGCCGAGCGCGGCCTGGCGTATGCCAGGAAGGTGCGCTTCGGGTTGGTGACTGATTTCATCGTCACTCAATTGACCCTGATCCGTATGCTGCGGGGAACGACGCACACCTTTGGACGTCTGGACGACGGCGAGGTTGACGAGTCGGCCACCGAGGCGCATTTATCCGCCAACCCGGATCTGGTCCTGGCCGAATGCTTGTACTGGGTTCGCAAGTTGCAGGCGCGCTTCCTGGCCGGTGAGCCTGAAGCGGCCCTGGAAGCGGCGACTCGGGCCCAGGGGTTGCTCTGGGTCTGCCAGGCCTTCTGCGAAGAAGCCGAATATCACTTTTATGGAGCGCTGGCACGGGCTGCTCGCTGCGATGGCCTGCCGGTGGGCGATCATGATCAGCACTTGAGCGCAATGGCGGCTTCGCACCAATGGCTCAAGACCTGGGCGCAGCAATGTCCCGAGAATTTCGCCTGTCGCGCTGCTCTGGTTGGTGCTGAAATCGCTCGCGTCGAGGGCCGGGTCATCGAGGCTGAGATGCTCTATGAAGAAGCCTTGCATAGCGCCCGGCAGAGCGGTTTTGTTCATGTCGAGGCGCTGGCCAATGAACTCGCCTCTCGTTTCTACGCGGCGCGCGGTTTTGCCAGGATCGCTCGCGTCTACATGCAGGACGCCCGTTATGGCTATCTGCGTTGGGGCGCTGATGGCAAGGTACGGCAGCTGGAGAACGAGTGTCCGTTCTTGAGGGCCGAGGAACCGGTGCTCGGTCCGACGACCACCATGACGACGCCGGTCGAGCACCTGGACCTGGCGACCGTACTGAAGGTGTCCCAGGCCGTGTCGGGGGAAATCCTGCTGGACAGACTCATCGACACCATCATGGGCACGGCGATCGAACAGGCCGGTGCCGAGCGCGGGGTGTTGATCCTGTCGGATGCCGGCGGACCACGGATCGTCGCCCAGGTGAGCTCGGGGGGCGACGCAACGCAAGTGCGGGATACGCCGATCAGCGCGGCGCGGCTGCCGGAGTCGATTCTTTACCATGTCCTGCGTACCCGGGAGAGCGTCGTGCTTGATGACGCCGTGGCCGAAACGGCGTTCGCCACGGACCCCTATGTCCGTCAGCAGCGCGCCCGTTCGATTCTCTGCCTGCCATTGATGAACCAGGCCAAGCTGGTGGGCGCGCTTTATCTTGAAAACAATCTTGCCGCCCATGTGTTCAGTCCGGCTCGGATCGCCGTGCTGAAACTGGTGGCGTCTCAGGCTGCCATTTCCCTGGAGAACGCCCGGCTGTACCGCGAGGTCGCCGAACGTGAAGCGAAGGTTCGGCGCCTGGTGGACGCCAACATCATCGGGATCCTCGTCTGGAGCGCCGACGGTGACATCATCGAAGCCAACGATGCATTCCTGCGCATGTTGGGCTACGAGCGCGCCGACCTTGCCGGCGGCCGCCTGCGCTGGCGAGACCTGACGGTGCCGGAGTTCCGCGAACTCAGCGACCGCTCTCTGGCCCAGGCACTGCTGACCGGACATGCCCGGCCCTATGAGAAGGAATATTTCAGGAAAGACGGCAGTCACCTACCGGTCATCGTGGGCTTGGCCCTGTTCGAGGCCGGCAGCCGGGAAGGGGTCGCTTTCGTACTGGATCTGACCGAGCGCCGGCAGGCGGAAGAGCGAATCCGCGAGAGCGAACGGCGGTATCGCGAGGTGCAAACCGAACTGGCCCATGCCAACCGCGTGGCGACCATGGGCCAGTTGGTGGCTTCGATTGCCCATGAAGTCAACCAGCCGATTGCCGCGGCCATTCTCAATGCCAACGCCGCGTTGCGCTGGCTGAATGCCCAACCGCCGGAAATCGAAGAGGTCCGGCAGGTGCTCGACCGGCTAATCAACGATGCCAACCGGGCGGCGGACGTGTTGGGTCGAATTCGCGGCCATATTCGCAAGGCGCCGCCGGAAAAAGGACCGGTGGATATCAATGCGGCTATCGCTGAAATGATCGAGTTCACGCGGGGCCAGATCCTCAAGAGTGGCGCCCGCATCGACATACAACTCATGGAAGGTTTGCCCCTCATCGAGGGCGACCGCGTCGAGCTGCAACAGGTGCTGCTCAACCTGATCATGAACGCGTTGGAAGCCATGGCTGGCGTCGGCGAGGGCGAACGGCACCTGGTCATCTGTACGATGCCAGGCGAGGAGGGCAGTATCCTGGTGAGCGTCAGCGATTCGGGACCTGGGTTCGCGACGCCAAGCACCGATTTGGTGTTCACCTCGTTCTACACCACCAAGCCCACGGGCCTGGGGTTGGGATTGTCGATCTGTCGCTCGATCATCGAGGCCCACGGCGGCTGCCTGAGTGCTGGCGCCAATCAACCTCGCGGCGCCACGGTTCGCTTCACGCTGCCTATCGCACAACGGTGAATGTGCTCCCACAGGTACCGGATGCCTGCTTAATACTTAAGTTTAAAAATCGCATATCAATCGATCATGCGAAACAGGCGCAGGTACAAATGAAGTGCGGTGAACCCGGCGATATATTCCGCAGCAAGCACTGCGGAGTACCTGTCATGAATTACTTGACCTCCATGGCTGATGTTTCACTCAAACCGGTCAATCCAGAACAGCCCGCAGACCAGGTGCCGATTGGCGCTCACCTGGTCAGCCCGCGACGGTTCTACCTGCACCACGGGATCTACCTGGGCGGTGCACAGGTTGCCCATTACTCGGGATTCAGCAGTACGTTCAGGTCGGGCCCGATCGAGGTGATCGACCTTGAGCAGTTCGCCAGCGGCAAGCCGGTCTGGATCCTTCAGGAACCCTGCAACTATTCCAACGAAGAGGTGGCACGTCGGGCGCGCTCGAGGCTGGGTGAAAACCGTTATCACGTGTTTTCCAATAACTGCGAGCACTTCTGCAGTTGGTGCGTCAGTGGCAGAAGCTACAGTGCGCAAGTCAACGCCTGGTTCCATCGTCCCGGTGAATTGTTGGCGTTGATTGCGGCGTTGCGGCCCTACTTCATTGCGTAGTCTTGGATGAAGCTTTCCGGGCGGGCCCCTGTGCTACACTTTTTTCCCTGTCCATCCCAAGAGGATCGCGCATGAGCGGCAATGTCTCATCCCATGAACGGGGCAACAAAGGTTCCATTGTGTTCGTGGTGGATGACGATGCCTCCATTCGCGATGCACTGAGTAACCTCTTGCGCTCTGTCGGGAACCACGTCGAGACGTTTGCTTCCACGGCGGAATTTCTCCGGCAACCGAAGGCTGACTGCGCCAGTTGCCTGATTCTCGATGTGCGGCTGCAAGGCAGCAGCGGTCTGGATTTCCAGAACCAATTGGCCGCCTCGGACGCCAATATCCCCATTATTTTTATCACCGGCCACGGTGACATCGAAATGTCCGTCAAGGCGATGAAGGCTGGCGCCGTGGACTTCCTGGCCAAGCCGTTCCGCGAACAGGATCTGTTGGACGCGGTGAGCGCCGCGCTCCAGGCCGATATCAAGCGTCGGGAAACCGAGCAGCAATTGGCGGACCTGCACGCCCATTACCAGACACTGACCGCTCGCGAAAAAGAGGTGATGGCGTTCGCCGCCCAGGGCCTGATGAACAAGCAGATTGCCGGGCAGATGAACCTGAGCGAAATCACCGTGAAGATCCATCGAGCCCATGCAATGAAGAAAATGCATGCCAAGTCTTTTGCGGACCTGGTGCGAATGGCCGAGTCCTTGGGCGCGACACGACTAAAGCCTTGAACGTTTTCACATAACCTGTTGGAGCACGCCTGCTCGCGATGGCGGTGAGGCAGCCCCACACATGGCCAAATGCTACGCCGGAAATGGCGAGATCAGGCAAAAAAAGAGCGCATACAGGCAGCACGACCGACCGGTCAGGCGGGTAACGTGGCGGACGGTTTCGTCCCTGCGTCGGTGCCTCGGTACGTTTCAAGCAATCACAAAAGAGAATAAGAAAATGACCAGCCCCAGTTTCAAGGATTCGAACGGCCATCTGGCACAGGGCTTCAAGCCTCGACACGTCACCATGTTGTCCATCGCCGGGATTATCGGCGCCGGTCTGTTCGTCGGCTCGGGGCATGCCATTGCGGCGGCGGGGCCGGCGGTGCTGCTGGCCTATCTGTTTTCCGGCCTGCTGGTGGTGCTGGTGATGCGGATGCTCGGGGAAATGGCGGTGGCCCGCCCGGACACCGGCTCTTTCTCCACCTACGCCGACCAGGCCATCGGACGTTGGGCGGGCTTTACCATCGGGTGGCTCTACTGGTGGTTCTGGGTGCTGGTGATACCCATCGAGGCGCTGGCCGCCGGGCATGTATTGAATCAATGGTTTCCCTCCATCGACGCCTGGTTCTTCGCCTCGGTATCGATTGTTGCCCTGGCCGTGACCAACCTGTTCAGCGTGTCCAAGTACGGTGAGTTCGAATTCTGGTTCGCCATGGCCAAGGTCGTGGCGATCATCGGTTTCATTTCCCTGGGGTTCGCGGTCCTGATGGGCTGGATTCCCGAGCGGGAAGCCAGCGGTCTGAGTCGCCTGATGCAAGAGCATGGCGGTTTCGCACCCAATGGCTTGTCGGCGGTAGTCGGTGCCTTCATCACCATCATGTTCAGCTTCATCGGGACAGAAGCCGTGACTATCGCGGCGGCGGAATCCGATAACCCCGCCCAGAATATCGCCAAGGCAACGCGCTCGGTGATCTGGCGCATCGGCGTGTTCTACCTGCTGTCGATCTTCGTGGTCATTTCCGTGGTGCCCTGGAACGATCCGCTCCTGGCTTCAGTGGGTTCCTACCAGCGTGCGCTGGAATTGATGAACATTCCCCACGCCAAGTTCATGGTGGATGCGGTGGTGTTGATTGCAGTGGCCAGTTGCATGAACTCCTCGATCTACATTGCTTCGCGCATGTTGTATTCCCTCGCACGACGTGGCGATGCACCAAAATCGTTGAAAGTGACATCGTCGGCGGGCGTGCCAAGGGCTGCCGTGATCGCCAGTACTGTGCTGGGGGCGGGTATCACCTTGTTCAGCTATTTCATGCCCGCCGGGCTGTTCCAGTTTCTGCTCGCCAGTTCCGGCGCCATCGCCTTGCTGGTGTATCTGGTGATCGCTATCTCGCAACTGCGCATGCGCCGGATGCTGCGTCGCCAGAACGTTGAGCTGACCTTTCGCATGTGGCTGTTTCCCTGGTTGACCTGGGTGGTGATCGCGTTCATCTCGGCGGCTCTGGCGGTCATGATGATCACGCCCGAGCACCGTAGCGAAGTGAGTTCCACCCTGGGTCTGGCGCTGATCATTTCCTTCATCGGGCTGGTGACGTCGCGTCAGCACTCCCCAGTGAAGGGAGCGGTTACCCTGGGGTCGTAGTCATGCTGCAAGGAGCCCTGTCGAGGTGCTGACAGGGTCTCGATCCTTCCAGCTGTTTCAAGTCTGAAACAGCTTCTCCGGTGTCTGACATCCGCCTGTCACCCGCCTCGAAACCCCACCTGTCGAACCGGCACTAACTCGCGGCGGCGTTGTCAGTAATGGGCGCCTGTGGTGCTCGCCTTCGGGCAAATAACTCGCGATGGATTGCGTCCTGGACCGACTATTCCTTTGGCGGGTTGCCACTCTATGGCTTTGCTACTCGATCCGCGTCATGACATCGATGCCGCCTTGTTGAGCTATCGCAAGGTGTTCTGGGCGCTGGCGCTGTTCAGCGGTGTGATCAATCTGCTGGTGCTGGTGCCATCGCTCTACATGATGCAGGTCTATGACCGTGTCCTGACCAGTCGCAACGAAACCACCTTGTTCATGCTGACTCTGATCGCCCTGGGGCTGTTCATGTTCAGTGCCCTGATCGAGTGGGTGCGCGGCGAGGTGATGATCCGCATGAGCGCTGGGTTGGACGAGGCCTTGGGCGAGCGGATTTTCGACGCCGCGTTCGCCCGCAGCCTGCGCGAACACAACGCCAACCCGGCCCAGGTGCTCACGGATCTGGCCACGCTGCGGCAATTGATTACCGGCCAGGGCCTGATCGCCTTGCTCGATGCGCCGTGGCTGCCGATTTTCCTGTTGGTGGCGTTCATCTTCCATCCCTGGTTCGGTGTGTTGACGCTGGTGCTCGCGCTGGTGCTCATCGGTCTGGCGTTGTGGGGTGAGTTGGCGACTCGGGGGCGCCTGGGTGAAGCCAACCGGCTGGGCGTGCAGTCGGCCGCTTACGTCAACAGCACGCTGCACAATGCCGAGGTCATCCAGGCCCTGGGTATGCTCGGGTCATTGCGCCAACGCTGGAGCCTGTTGCAGCAGCGCATCATTGCCGCCCAGGCCCATGCCAGCGACCGCAGTGCCCGTATCACCTCGACAACCCGTTTCGTACGTATCTCCGGGCAGTCCCTGGCCCTGGGCCTGGGGGCGTTGCTGGTGCTCGAAGGCCAGCTTTCGGCGGGCATGATGATCGCCATGTCGCTGCTGCTGGGACGAGCCCTGGCGCCGGTGGAAATCGCCATCGGTTCGTGGAAGCAATTCAATGCCGGCCGCCAGAGCTATCAGCGTCTGAGCCAGTTGCTGGCCCAGCATCCCCGCGAACGCCTGCGCATGCCGTTGCCGCCGCCCACCGGCGCGGTGCGCCTGGAGCAGCTGTATGTCGGCCCGCCCGGTTCGACACAGCCGATATTGCGAGGGATCAACTTCAGCCTGAACAAGGGTGAAGTGCTGGCGGTCGTCGGTCCCAGCGCCAGCGGCAAGTCGACCCTGGCCAGGGCGCTGGTCGGCGTATGGCCGCCCCTGGGGGGATCGGTGCGCCTGGACAACGCCGAGATCAGCCAATGGTCCCACGATGCCCTCGGCCCGCACCTGGGCTACCTGCCTCAAGACATCGAACTGTTCGATGGCAGCGTGGCCGACAACATTGCCCGCTTCGGCGAGCAGGACGCCGACAAGATCATTGCCGCCAGCCGTCACGCCGGTATCCACGAAATGATCCTGAGGTTTCCCCTGGGTTATGACACGCCGCTGGGTCCCGGCGGGCTTGGTTTGTCCGGTGGGCAGAAACAACGTCTCGGCCTGGCCCGCGCGCTTTATGGGCACCCGTCGCTGATCGTGCTCGACGAGCCCAACTCCAACCTCGACGAAGCCGGCGAACTGGCGCTGGTGCAGGCCATCAATGCGCTGAAAGCCGCTGGCAGCACCGTGGTGCTGATTACCCATCGACCGACCGTGCTGGCGGTGGTCGATCACATCCTGGTGCTCAAGGACGGCATGCAACAGGCGTTCGGTCCCCGGGACCGGGTGCTCAAGGCGCTGATGCCTGGGCCGCGGCCGACAGCAGTGAGGGAAGCGGGCGAAGATGCGTGACTTGACTCCGAATACACAAGCGTTCAGCGAGCAGGGGCTGAGCGTGCGCAACGTCGCGGCACTGCCGGGCGCCAGCACCGATGCGAGCGGGGCTGCCCGTTATGGCGTGGGCTTCCTGGTCCTGGCTTTGGGCGGTGCGTTGCTTTGGGCCTGCCTGGCACCGCTGGACCAGGGCGTCGTCGGCAGCGGCACCGTGGTGGTGGCCGGCGAGCGCAAGGCGGTGCAGTCGTTGGTGGGCGGCGTGGTGGAGAAACTGTTGGTGAGCGATGGCGACCGCGTCAGCCAGGGGCAATTACTGGTGCAGCTCAACACCGTGCAGGCGCAGTCGCAGCTGGACGTGACCCTGGGCAAACTGCTCAACGACCGTAGCATCGAGGCACGACTGATCGCCGAGCGCCTGGGCGCTGCCGAGATCCAGTGGCCCGCGCAATTGCTCGAACGCGCTGACGAGCCGCGGGTCAAGGCGGCCATGGCGTTGCAGAGCCAACTGTTCCTGACTCGCCGCGCTGAGTTGGGCAGCCGTTTGCAGATCATCGAGCATGAAGTGGCGGCGTTGCAGCAGCAGTTGCTCGGCTACGAAGGCGTCAAGCGCAACTACGACGCGCAGATGCGCTTCCAGCAACAGGAACTGGAGGGACTGCGGGACCTGGCGCGTGAGGGTTATGTACCGCGCAACAAACTCTTCGAGGCTGAACGCAATGCCGCGCAACTGGCTGGCCAGATTGCCTCCGGGGTCGGCGATATCGGCAGGACCCGGCAGGCGATCAACGAGAGCCGGCTCAAGGCGTTGCAGGCACAACAGGAGTTCCGGCGTGACGCCGAAACCCAGCTCAGCGAGGTGTCCGCCGAGGCGGCGGGGTATGCCGAGCAGATCCGCGCCTTGCAGTTCGAAGTCGACAACGGTGCCATCCGTGCGCCGGCGGCCGGGCAAGTGATGGACGTGAACATCCACACGGTCGGCGGCGTTGTCCAGGCCGGCCAGACCTTGATGCAAGTGGTGCCTCTGGATGCGCCCATGGCGATCACGGCGCGTTTCGAGCCGCTGATGGCCAACAAGTTGCGACCGGGGCTGCCGGTGCATGTGCATTTCACCGCCTTGCAACGTGTCGATACGCCAACGGTGACGGGCACGGTGAGTACGGTGTCGGCGGATCAGTTGATCGATGAGCAGACGCACCAGCCGTATTTCTCGGCCAAGGTGGAAATCGGCGCCGATACCGTTGCCGCGCTGCAGTCCGCCGGGTTGCTGGTGCGTCCCGGCATGCTGGCCGATGTCACGGTGGTGACGGGGGAACGCACGCTGATGAACTACTTGATGAAACCGTTGCGCGAACGCTTGCTGGCGGCTTTTAAAGAGGAATGAGCATGACCCACCGTTGTCTTTATCGCGCCCGGATGTTGTTGAGTCTGTGCACCGGTTGGGCGGTGATCAGCCCCTCCTGGGGCGCCGAGGCAGGGCTGAGCCTGACCGCCGCGTACGATGCTTCACGGCTCAACGATCCGACCGTGCAGTCGGCGGCCCATGCTTTCGAGGCTTCCCGGCATGAAGAAGCCATCGGGCGAGGCGGGCTCTATCCGCAAGTGTCCCTGACTTCACGCTATGGCTACGGTGGACGTACCGATGGCGGCGACGACAGCGGTTATGTCAACAGCAACGACTACCAGGCCAATAACGTGTCCCTGGTGGCGCAACAACCGCTCTATGACAAGGGGCGCTGGGCCGCTTATCAGGAGGGCAAGGCGCGGGGGCGACTGGGCAGCCAAGTGTTCGATGTGGCCGGGCAGACCCTGTATGACCGGGTCGCCAAGGGTTATTTCGACGTCGCCCGGGCCGAGAACGAGATCAAGCTGATCGCCCAGCAGAAAGCCGCCATCAATGGATTGGTCACGCAGAGCAAAAAGCTGTTCCAGGGAGGGCAGGGGGCGATCACCGACATCGACGAGGCCCAGGCGCGGCTCGATCTGGTGGAGGCCCAGGAAGCCGAGGCCCAGGCGCGTCGGGTGGCGGCGTTGCGGGCGTTGTCGGGGCGTGCCAGCGTGCCTATCGATGACATTCTGCCGATGCGCGAGGAGCTTGCCGCCAGCAGCCCGATCCCGCCGGAGCAGGACCTGCGTTACTGGACGGCCATCGCCCGTGAAGCCAGCCCCGAGCTGGCAGCCCGGCTGGCGGCGGTGAAAGTGGCCGAGGCGCAGGCCGACAGCCAGCGTGCCGGGCACTATCCGACCTTGTCCCTCACCACCCAATTGACCCGTCGGGAAACCCGCCAGTACCAGGAGCTCGATCCACGCCAGGATACCTACTACGTGGGAGTGCAGCTGGATATTCCGCTGTACCGCGGCGGCGCGGTACGGGCTTCGGTGGCCAAGGCCGAGGCGCAACTGGCCGGTGCCCAGTCGGACTACGACGTGCAACGCCAACAACTGGCGGAGGATATCGAAACCGATTACCAGGGCGTGGTGGCCGGGTTTGCCAAGAGCAAGGCCATGCAACGGGCGGTGGAATCCAACCAGCGGGCGCTGACCTCGACGGAAAAAGGCTTCCAGGGTGGCGTGCGCTCCACTGTCGACATCCTCGACGCTCAGCAACGGGTCTTCCAGGCCCGTCGAGATCTGCTCAACACCAAGCTCGATATGCTGCAAAGCTACGTGAGCCTGCACACCCACACCGGGCAGATGAGTCGTGCTGTACTGGAACAGGTGCAAGCGCTTTTCTGAGTCAGCTATCGCCATCGCGGGCAAGGCTCGCCCGCGATAGCGGTGGGTCAGCTGCCTCGGGCCTCGCCGGTCCAAACCTCCTCAGGCGGTAAAGTCACTGGCATGCAACTCCTTGACGCCGACCAGTTCGAACTCGAACTCCGCCGTGGCGTCGGCGTCGACGCTGCCGTAGAGGATGCCATCGACAAAGCGCAGTTGGCCGGTGGCGTTGGTGGCGTCGAAGGCATTGCTGCCGATGAACGTGAAAGTGTCGACGGTGGCGGTCAGCGGGTTGGCGTCCAGGCCGGTCAAGTCCAGGTGGTCCAGCTCCGTGCTCTTGAAGCCGCTGATCACATCGCGCAACGCACCCACGCCCATCTCCGACAACGCCGAAAACGCATAGGTATCGGCGCCGGTGCCACCGCTCAGGTTGTCGGTGCCCGCGCCGCCGATCAGCCGGTCATCCCCCGAGCCGCCCACCAGCACGTCGTTGCCCGCGCCACCGTTCAGGATGTTCCCGGCGCTGTTGCCGGTCAGGGTGTCGGCGTAGGCACTGCCGGTCAGGTTCTCGATGTACTTCAAGGTATCGAGGCCCGAGCCCACGGTGTTCTGTTGCGAGGACGTCGAAAGGGTCACGGTGACGCCCGCCAGGGCACGTTCGAATGATGCAGTGTCGTTGCCGTCACGCCCGTCCAGCACATTGTCGCCGGCACCCGCGAACAGGGTGTTGTCCAGCGCGTTGCCCGTGCCATTGGCCGCGCCGGCGCCAGCGATGTACAGGTTCTCGACGTTGTTGGCGAGGGTGTAGGCCGCGAGGCTGCTGTGGACGCTATCGACCCCGCCGGTCAACGCATTGACGTTGGTCTCGATCACGGTGTCGCTGGCATTGTCCACGTAGTACGTGTCATCGCCGTCGCCGCCACTGGTGCTGTCGGCTCCGGCGGCGCCATCGAGCACGTTGTTGGCGGCGTTGCCGGTGATGAAGTTGCGTCGCTCATTGCCGGTGCCGTCGATGTCCGAGACGCCGGTGAGCACCAGGTTCTCGAGGTTGGCGCCCAGGGTCCAACTGACCGATGCCTGTACCGTATCGATCTGCGAGGTCGAAGTGTTGGTCTCCACCACGCTGTCGAAGGCGTTATCGACGATGTAGATATCGTTGCCATCGCCCCCGGTCAGGGTGTCGGCACCCAGGTCACCGTCCAGCGTATCGTTGCCGGAACTGCCCACCAGGGTATCCGCCTGGTCGGTGCCGACAATCATCCCGCCTTCATTCTGGGCGTTGTCGAAAATGTCCTGCACACTGTTGTTGTCGTTGGGGTTGCCCTGGAAGCCCAGGTCATCGGCAATGTAGTCCGCCAGGCGCTGGCCGACGATTTCCGCCGACTCCTCGTGCAGATGCCAGACATCATCCGGGTACACCAGCGGATCGACTTCGTAGCGCAGGGGCAGGTCGGTGTAGTCCACCGCCAGCTTGACATCCGCGCGCTCGGCGGCGATGGCCTCCTGGGCGGCACGGACATAACCCACTCCGTCGACGATGGCGGCGATTTTCTCTTCGGAATAACCCCGGGCACGCGCCGCATCCTGCTCGTAGTGACCGGTCTCCATCAGGTACACGTTGAAATTGCCGAACTGGGCATGCAAGTAGTCGAACACTTTCAGGGTCGCCGCCTTGTAGGCTGCGGCGGCTGCCGCTTTGTCCGTCGAGCGGGCGATTTCCTGGGCGGCTTCCTCGCCCTGGCCCCAGATGATGCCCATGGTGACGTTGTCGATGGCCTTGAGTTCGGTGAGCTGGTCGCGCAACAACGTCACGGCACGCAACAGCGCCGGTCCGGGTTGGTTGGTATCGGTCAGCCACCAGCACAGCTTCAGTTCGTCGGGGCCCAGGGTCGACAGGCCGTTGACTGTGCTGCCACCCACCGCGATGTCGATGCCATTGCCGTCGGCATCGGTGAACTGGCTGCGCACGTCATAGGTCGTGTACCTGTCCAGGTCGTTGACCAGCATTGACGTGCCGGATTGATCGTCGTCCTCGGTCATGCGCAGTAGCCGCGCATTGGATTGGCCGAGGGTCGGCAGATAGAGAATGTCCTGCTGGGCGCGCTCGCCGAAGACGAAGTCGTTGGCGGTCAGGGTGTTGAGGTAGTTGCCGTTGAGGGCGATTTCGAAGCGGTTGCCGTCGGCGTCGGCCTCGGCGGACTTGATGTAGGTTTTGTCGCCCGCCGAGTTCAACGTCATGTAGAGCGTGCCGTTGCTGCCATCGCCGAGGCCGGTGAAGCCCAGGCTGGACACGTCGATCTTGTCCATGCCCATGGTGAAGTCATAGACCGTGTCAGTGGCCGTGACACCGCCGGTGTCGTAGTCGCGGTAGCTGTCGAGCACGTTGCTGTAGCGGAAGGTGTCGGCACCATCGCCGCCGTACAGCGAATCCCGTCCGGCACCGCCATCGACGATGTCCGCGCCGGCAGCGGCCTTGATCGTGTCGTTGCCACCCAGTCCGAGTATCAAGTCCGCGCCTGCCGTGCCATTGAGGGTTTCGGCGTTGTTGGTTCCGGTGACGGTGTTGGCGGGGGCGTCGGCCACCACCAGGGCGAAGTTGTCGCTGACCGAGGCACCCGAGGGGTCGGTGGCCTTCACCAGCACGTCGTAGCTGCCCGCGGCGGTGCTGGTGGGCGTGCCGCTGAAGCTCAGGCTGGTGGCGTTGAATTTCAGCCACGAGGGCAGGGCGCTGCCGTCGGCGAGGGTCGCGGTGTAGGTCAGAACATCCTGGTTGGCGTCGGTGAAGCTGTCATGGGCCACGGTGTAGCTGAACGGCGTGTTTTCACTGGCCGTCTGGTCGAGCAATGGAATCGTCACCACCGGCGCGACGTTGCTTGGTGTGTTCTGGTCGGCGAAGACGAAATGGGAGGCGGTCAGGCTATTGAGCAGGTTGCCCGCCAGTGAGACTTCGAAGCGGTTGCCGTTGGCATCGACGGTCAGGTCCTTGAGGTAGGTCCGGTTGGTCGAGGAGCTGTAGGTCACTTGCAACGTGCCATTGAGGCCGTTGCCCAGACCGGTGTAGCCAAGTGTCGAGACGTCGATCTTGTCGGCGGCCACATCGAAGTCCAGGATCTGGTCACTGACGCTGGTCGAACTGGTGCGGTAGCTGTCGAGTCTGGAGGTGAAGCGGAATACATCGGCGCCCGCGCCGCCGGTGAGTTTGTCCACGCCGGTGCCACCCACCAGGATGTCATTACCAGCGCCGCCGTTGAGCGTGTCGTTGCCGGCGCCCCCGAACAGTTGCTCGTTGGCCGCGGTGCCGGTAAGCGTGTCGTTGTTCGGCGTGCCGTTGATCACGATGGGGGCGGCGGGCGCATCCTGCACGGCCAGGGTAAAACTGTCGCTGACGCTGGCATTGCTGCCGTCGGTCGCGGTGACCTGGATGGCGTAGGTGCCCGATGCCGTGTCGCTGGGCGTGCCGCTGAAAGTGCGGGTGGCCGCATCGAACACCAGCCAGCTGGGCAGTGCGCTGCCATCGGCCAGTTTGGCGGTGTAGCTGAGGCTGTCATTGTCCGGGTCGCTGAAGCTGGTAGCCGGTACCACGTAGCTGAATGGCGTTTTTTCCGTTGCGTTCTGGTCCAGCAGCGGCGTCGCCACCACGGGGGCCTGGTTGGTCGGGGACGAGGTGGCGAACACGAAATTGGCGCTGGTCAGCGTGTTGAGGTAGTTGCCGTCCAACGCCACTTCGAAGCGGTTGCCATTGGCATCGGCGGTGAGGGACTTGATATAGGTTTTGGTACCGGCGCTGTTGAGCACCAGGTACACGGTGTCGTTCTTGCCGTCACCCAGGCCGGTAAAGCCCATCGCAGAGAGGTCGATCTTGTCGGAGGCCACGTTGAAATCGGTGATCAGGTCGCCGAGGTTGGCGCCTCCGGTGTTGTAGTTGCGGTAGCTGTCCAGACGGTTGGAGAACACGAACGTGTCCGCTCCGGCACCGCCGGTCAACGTGTCCATGCCAGCACCGCCATCGAGCTTGTCATCGCCCGCAACGCCGCTGAGGCTGTCGTTGCCCGCCAGGCCGAGCAGGGTGTCGGCCGCATCGCTGCCCGTCAGCGAGTCGTTGCCGCTGGTGCCGGTGACCACGCGATTGAAGATGAAATTGCTGGCGGTCAGGGTGCTGGCCAGGTTGCCGGACAGAATCAGTTCGAAGCGATTGCCACTGGCATCGGCATCGTAGTCCTTGATGTAGGTGCGGTCGCTGGTGGCGCTGTAGCTGACCTGCAGGGTGCCGCCACGGCCATTGCCCAGGCCGGTGAAGCCCAGGTCGGCGAGGTCGATCTTGTCCTGGGTGACGTCGAAATCGGTGATCGTGTCATCGAAGCTGGACGTGGCGTTACGGTAGCTGTCGGACTGGCTGGCGAAGCGGAAGGTATCGGCGCCGGTACCACCGGTGAGTTTATCGACGCCCGCGCCGCCCACCAGGATGTCGCCGCCGGCGCCGCCATTGATGGTGTCATTGCCCGCGCCGCCGTAGAAAATCTCGCTGGCGCTGCTGCCCAGCAGGGTGTCGTTGCCGGCCGTGCCTTGCACGGTGGTCATCGGCACCGTGGCGCTGACGTAGCTGCCATCACCATAGACCAGCGTGGCGCCCTTGCTGGTGTGGCTGATGGTGTTGGCGATGATGGCGTTGCGATCCGTGCCGTCCTCGTTGCGTTCGGCTACCCCGTAGGTCGACAGGTCACTGCCGCTGATGAGGTTGCCCTGGATGAGGTTGTCGCTGCCGTTGAAGTATTTGCCGGAGACGCCCAGGGTGTCGTCGTAGGACTGGATGATGATTTCCGGTACGGCGCCGCCGAGGGCGTTGTTGTTCAGGGTGTTGTCGATAATGTCGACGTGGTTGCTGCCGTATATGCGGATCCCGGCGCTGGCGTTGTCATGGATGTCCACGCCGGTGACGTCGACTTCGCTGGACAGCTTGATCAGCACGCCTTCGGCACCGTTGCCATAGACCTCGCCCCCCGTGATGGTGATGTTGCTGGGGGAGGGGATGTCCTCGCTGCCGCGCTGGACCACGATGCCGTTGCCGCCGTTGTCGTAGGCGATGTTGTTGGTCAGGGTAAAATCATGGGTGCTGGTGACGACGTTGAATCCGTGGCGGTCGTTGTTGTAGGCGACGTTGTTTTCGAAGGTGCTGTCGCTGAGGAAATCCGCCACGAAGCCGTCCAGGCCGTTGCCATGGGACACGCTGTTCTTGATGACCATGTTGACGGTCTGCTCGTGGGGGTCGAAGCCGTATCCGGAGCAGTCCTTGATCTCGACGCTGTCGATCGTGACGTTGGAGTCATAGCCTTCTTCGCCTGGTATGTATCCATTGAACCAACCGTCGACCTTGCCGGTGGTGCTGTCGCGGTTGCCGTCGATGGTGAGATTGCTGACGCCGAAATCGTGGGTTTCCTCGCCATAGGCCGAGCGGATGATGCCGGTGATCTTGGTGTCGGAGCCATCGGCCAGCTTGACCGTGGTGTCGCCCATGCCGTCGCCGTACAGATAGACGTTGCTCTTGAGCATCAGGCAACCGTCGGACGGTTCCTCGCCTCCCGAAACAATGTAGGTCCCGGTGGGCATATACACCTGGCCCCCGCCGGCGGCGGCCGCCGCATCGATCGCAGCCTGGATGGCTGCGGTGTCATCGGTAATACCGTCTCCTTTGGCGCCAAAATTTTGTACGTTGAAAATCATGAGCTTATCTCCGTATCGGGCTGGAACCACGGTAAATGCCAATATTCCATCGGCGACCACGGAGTTAGGACCCGGCGGAGCGGGAAAGTTGTGACCGCACATCGGGAGAAGTGTCAAAAAGCTGAACTAACGGATCAGCGGTCGGGAACTACGGATTGGAAAATAACGTTCTGTTGACGCATGACCTGTGGGAGCAGGTATTCAGGACTTTGTTGACTGGCATCAAATCGGGATGACGGGGGCACGCGGTAGCCTCGGGATAAACCCTCCGCCGGTGAAGAATCCCCCATGAGTTATCCGCTGTTTCTGACGTTGCACCTGTTCGCCGCGCTGGTCTTCGTCGGCACGGTGTTTTTCGAAGTGCTGTTCCTGGAGAGCATCCGCAAGCAACTGCCCGCCAAGGTCATGGTGCTGTTGGAACAGGGTATCAGCCAGCGAGCGCGGCAATTGATGCCCTGGGTGTTGCTGGTGCTGTTCGGGGCGGGCGTTGCAATGGTCTGGCTGCGCTACTGGCCCGCGCTGATATCGCCCATGCACTCATCGTTCGGTTTGCTGCTGGGGCTGAAGATTCTTCTGGCAGGCAGCGTACTGGGGCATTTTTTCTGGGCCATGTGGCTGTTCAGGCGCGGTCGGATGAATGCCCATTGTGTCCGGATCATCCATACCCGCGTGTTCTTGCATCTGGTGGCAATCGTGCTGCTGGCCAAGGCCATGTTCTACGTCGCCTGGTAAGCCGATGGTGTGGGGTTCCGGGCGCTTGATACAGGTCAAGGTGAGGAGCTGGCTCAAGACGGACAATGTCCCGGCAACCACTCGGAGATTGTCATGTTCGACCTGTTTCATAAATTCCACGGAGGTGTCGGCTCCCTCGACCTGCTCCGGGGGTTGCGCGACAGTCGTCGCAAGTGCCGGCCGTTGTCGCTGTCGGTGCACCTGCCGTCGCGTTTGAGGCTGGCGTCCTGCTCGCCACTGGCCAGCGTCTGCCGATGCGCCGAAATCGACGTTTATCTGCAACGCCTGAAGTACGAGATGGGCCTGGTCGGCTGTCATCTGGGGGCAGGCCGCAGCGTCGAGCAGTTCTGGCTGACCGGAGGGACGCCGGTGATCGCTCATTTGCAGCAACTGATGGGCGATCTGCGCAAGCGCTTTGACTTTTCCGAGAGCGGCGACCATAGCATCGAAGTGGACCTGCACCACACCGACTGGGCAACCATGGGTTTGATACGCGACCAGGGTTTCACCCATGTCAGCATCGGTGTGCCCGACATGGGCGTCGACCGGGACATGGCGGTGGACTGCTATCAGAACCCGGCCCCGATCCATTCGCTGATCGACGCGGCGCGAACCTTCGGTTTTCGCTCGGTCAACATCGACCTCGGCTATGGTCATGCCTGGCAGACGCCCCGCAGTTTTGCCGTGAAATTGGCGACGTTGATCGAACTGGAGCCGGATCGCTTGCATGTGTTCGATTACGCCAGAGCGCCCTGGCGCTACCGTTCGGTCAACGCCGGAGCGGTGGAAGCCTTTTGTAGCCAGTCCGACAAGGACGCCATGGCGCGGATCTGCTGCGAACAGTTGCTCGAAGCGGGCTATCACTACATCGGCCAAGGGCAGTTCGTCAGGGCCGACGATGACCTGGCGGTTGCCCAGGAACATGGACGGCTGCATCGCAATTGCCAAGGGTTTACCCGACACGGTTGTTGCGATCATGTGGGGTTCGGGCTGGCGGCCGTCTCTCAGATCGAACATCTGTACGTACAGAACACCGAGGACCTGCTGCAGTACCGCCAGCAACTGGACGCCGGACAGCTACCGGTCTGGCGTGGCTGGCGTTGCGAAGCCCAGGACCGGATCCGCGCGACGGTGACCGAACACCTGGCCTGTGACCTGGAGCTGGATA
Source organism: Pseudomonas uvaldensis (assembly GCF_021271205.1). Taxonomy (GTDB): domain Bacteria; phylum Pseudomonadota; class Gammaproteobacteria; order Pseudomonadales; family Pseudomonadaceae; genus Aquipseudomonas; species Aquipseudomonas uvaldensis. Next base: position 17,904 of record NZ_JAIWKS010000011.1, on the reverse strand, counting down.
TCCCCGCCATCGAGGCACGTTTCGGGCTGGATTTTCGCGAACACTTCGCCTCGATCTGGCCGCAACTGCAAACCTTGCATGCCAAGGGATCGATCGAATTGTCGAGCCGCTTCATCGGCATCCTGCCGGCCGGACGACTGGACGTGGACGCGATCTGCGAACTGTTCGACCCCCGTCCGGACGAGGCCGGAACGGCGCCCTTCGACCCGATACTTGACCCGACTTCTCGAGAACTGAATCCACCATGAATGCCCCCTCCGGTTTCAACCGCGCCCTGGTCGAGAAATACGACCGTCCGGGGCCACGCTACACGTCCTATCCCACCGCGCCGCAGTTCCATCAGGCATTTGCCATGGATGAGTATCGCCAGGCGGCCCAGCGCAGCAACCAGGCACCGATCCCCAAGCCGTTATCGGTGTACATCCATATCCCGTTCTGCCAAAGCCTTTGCTATTACTGCGCGTGCAACAAGATCATTACCCGCAAGACCCACCGCGCGGCCGAATACCTGACGTACCTCAAGCGGGAAATCGCCTTGCAGGCAGCGTTGTTCGACCGCTCGCGCAAGCTGACCCAACTTCACCTGGGCGGTGGTACTCCGACCTACCTGTCCCATGAACAACTGGCCGATCTGATGGGCTGCCTGCGCCAGGCCTTCGACATGGATGACAGCGACGCCCATGAGTTCTCCATCGAGGTCGACCCGCGCACCATCGGTGCCGAACGGGTGCGGGGCTTGCGGCAATTGGGGTTCAACCGTCTGAGCTTCGGTGTTCAGGATTTCGATGCCCAGGTGCAGGCCGCGGTGAATCGGGTGCAAAGCGAAGCGCAGGTTGCGCAATTGGTGGAGGCCGCCCGTCTGGCGCGCTTCAAGTCGGTCAGTGTCGATTTGATCTACGGCCTGCCATTGCAAACCGTCGCCAGTTTCGACGTTACCCTGAGCAAGATCATCGCGCTGCGTCCCGACCGGATCGCCGCCTACAGCTACGCGCACCTGCCGCAGCGGGTGAGGGCGCAACGGATGATCCGGCCGGAAGACATGCCGCCACCGGAGCGCAAGCTGGAGCTGCTGGAGCTGACCATCAATCGCCTGACCGAGGCCGGTTACGTCTACATCGGCATGGACCACTTCGCCCTGCCGGACGATGAACTGGTGCGTGCACGAGCCGAAGGCACCTTGCAGCGCAATTTCCAGGGCTACTCGACCCATGCCGATTGTGACCTGATCGGTCTCGGGGTCTCTTCAATCGGCAAGGTCGACGACAGCTATAACCAGAACGTCAAGGAACTTTCCCAATACTACGCGCGCCTGGAGCAGGGGCTGCTGCCGGTGCAGCGTGGCTATCGCCTGAGCGCCGACGACTGTGTGCGGCGCGAAGTCATCAGTGAGTTGATGTGTCATGGAAGGATCGACTTCGCCCGCATCGAGGCCGTCCATGGCGTTCGTTTCACCGACTACTTCGCCGATGCGCTGGTCCGGCTTCAGGAGCAGGTACGCGACCAACTGGTGCAGATCCATCCCGACACACTGGTGCTGCTGCCCCAGGGGCAGTTGATGATGCGCAGCGTCGCGATGGCCTTCGATGCCTATCTGGAGGCGGCCCCGACGGTCCAGTATTCGCGAACGGTCTGACCACAAGCCGTGCGGGGGAGGGTCTCTCATTCCCTCAGGTGTTTTCGCCGCCAGGGTCTACGGAGGCAGGGATCAGGTCGCGTATCGCATAGAAACCCTGTACCAGGCGTTTCTTGGCCCGGTACTCGCACAGGAGTAACAGGGTGTCGGGCAGTTGGGAGATGGACGAGGCGTGCTTGACCACCATGGTCTTGCCTCCCGAGCGTAAGCGAACCAGCGTTCCGGGTTCGAATGTACCCATCATCAGTCACCTCGCAGTCAGCGTCTGTGTGCGTTCGAGCCAACCCCCACCCAGCGCCTTGTACAGGTTGACTTCGGCGAGCAACTGGGCCAAACGATCGACGATAAGCGTCTGGCGGGCGCTGAACAGCGAACGTTGTGCATCGAGAAACGTCAGGCTGCTGTCGACGCCGATACGGTACCGGCGCTCCGCCAGCCTGTAATAGTCCTGGTTGGCCTGTACCAGATCGTTCTGTGCGATCAGCTGGTCCTTATAGGTCTTGCGGGCCGCCAGGCCATCGGATACTTCCTGGAAGGCGGTCTGGATCGATTTTTCATACTGCGATACACGAATGTCTTTCTGAATCTTCGAATAATCCAGGCTCGCCCGCAGGCTGCCCGCATTGAAGATCGGCAGGTTGATCTGGGGTTGGAACAGCCAGGTGCCCGATCCCCCCTTGAACAATCCCGACAACTCGTTGCTCGAACTGCCGGCGTTGGCGGTCAGGCTGATGCTCGGGAAGAACGCGGCACGGGCGGCCCCGATGTTGGCGTTGGCCGATTGCAGCAGGTATTCGGCCTCGAGGATATCCGGTCGCCGTTGCAGCAAGTCCGAAGGCAGGCCCGCTGGGACTTCGGCCAGCAAGTCCTCCGACAATGCCCGGGCAGGCAGGTCATCGGCGACCGATGCGCCGACCAGCAGGGTGAGGTTGTTGAAGTCCTGGGCCACCTGGCGCTGGAACTTGGCGAGGCTGGCCCTGGCGCTTTCCACCGAGGTTCGCGACTGGCTCAGGTCCAGGGCCGAGGCAGTGCCGACCTGATTGCTGCGCTCTGTCAGGCGCAGGCTCTGTTCGAAGGATTGGAGGGTGTCGCGGGTCAGCGCCAGCAATTCCTGATCGGCACGCCAGGTCAGGTAGGCGCTGGCGACACTGGCTACCAGGCTCAGCTGGGTGCTGCGACGGGCTTCTTCACTGGACAGGTAGACGAGCGAGGCCTGGTCGCTGAGGCTGCGGATGCGTCCGAACAGGTCGAGTTCATAAGCGCTGATGCCCAGCGTGGCGGAGTACGAACTGCTGATTGCGGAATCGCCGGTCTGTGTGATGCTGGCGGGCACCCGCTGGCGCGAACCGGCGCCGGTGGCACTGACTGCCGGGAACAGATCTGCACGCTGGATCCGGTATTGCGCCTGGTAGGCCTGGACGTTCAGGGCCGCCACGCGCAAGTCGCGGTTGTTGCGCAGTGCGCTCTCGATGAGTTGTTGCAGCGCCGGATCACGAAACAGGTCGCGCCAGCCCTGGTCGGCCGCGACAGGTCCTGATAGTGCCGGAGCATAGGCCGACGTTTGCGGATACTGCGCGGCGACAGGGGCCGCGGGGCGCTGGTAGTCCGGAATCAGCGAACAGCCGCCGAGCAGCAAGGTGGCGGCTGTCAGAGGGCTCAAGAATTTATGCATCGACCTGTCTCAATAGTGCCTGCTCAAGCCCCGTTGGCACGGGCAGGCGGGGTCTGTCGGGGCAGCGGCCTTGCGCGCCGGTTCGTCATGATCCGATCATCCATTTCGCCAGCCCGTGCCGCCCGCTGACGCCAAGCTTGGCTGCGGCACGCTTGAGGTAGGTTTCGATGGAGCTGTTCTTGACCTGGAGTTTTTCCGCGATCTCCGGAACCGTGCCACCGGCCAGAAGCCCCAGGCAGACTTCTTTTTCCCGCACCGACAGCGTGACGTCGCACGGGCTCAACCGTTCATCGAAATCACGCTGCAGTTGCGTTTGCTCCGCGGCATTGAGCGAGTGACCCGAAGCACCGCCAGGGGCCTTGACGCTTGACTGGCGATTGAGATGGGCATGGCGCTCCGCCAGTGGCAGCAAGGTTTCGGAGAGGTATTTCAGAAAGGACAGTTCCTGAAGGGAAAAGTCACGGTGCAGTTGCGGTCGGTGCAGCGAGATCACGCAACGGCGGTTGCCTTTACGGGAAATCAGGCTGCATTGGTGGGACGTACCGAGGCAGGTGTTACCCCTTTCGTCCTTCATCCTGGCGCCCAGGTGGATCAGCAGGGCGTCGTCTACTTCCAGCACCCGTTTCACCAGGGGGTGGTCGTTGCGCTGGACCGCGGTGGTGGGACAGACGGATTGCATCTCGGGGCTTTTTTGCAGGCCCGCGTCCCCCAGCAACTGCACATCGAGAACGCTCGTCTGAGTATCGTCAACTGTCCATTCGCTCAGTTCGAGTCGACTGACAGGCACCGATGCTTCGATCAGCTGGTGCATGTTGGTCAAGAAACTCTCGTGTCCGACACTTGAAATCAGCCTTCCTAGCTCTGCGTAGATGTGCGTGTTTTGCGCACCTCCAAAAACCGCATGTCGATTCATATGCTTATCCTGCATATCGAAACTGCTTTGCATTTCAGTGATCGTTGACGGAGGAAAATCCGACCGCTTCCCAAAATGCTGAAGCCTTTCTGGATTAATACCTGTTGATCAATATCACCTGTGAATCCATTCGCATGAAAAACGATTCAGCTGGTGGGACTATTAAGCATTCTCATGTAGGAAAAATCTGTAAGGGAAAACAGGGACATCGTGTGGAGCGGGAGGGGCGTTGTCTGACCGACGACACCAGACCAGATTCCGCCAGTGCGGAAATCAGTTTCCGCACTGGCGGTTTGGCAGGGGCTTTTTGCGATTCGAAAATCCTTATTAAACCAATGAACTGCGCAGCTATCGGGCTCATTCGAGTGACGTCCTGTCCGTTTTTTGGCGGTGTTGCGGCGGATCGTTCCGGACAGCAGGGGCCGGAATCTGAGTTCCAATTATGGAGGGCTCCGTCGGATTTTGAATTTTTTTTTCATTTTTTGTCTATGCGTGAGTCAATTTCAGTCATTGACGTAGTCAGGGATCGGCTGTAAGCCGCCCTTGAATGACAGGATGTCGAGGTTTTTCTTGCGCCAGCTGCTTTGCGGGACCAGGCGGAAATACAGTTCCCTGACCCAGCAGGCAACCGCCGATTCGGCCTGTTCGATACCGCTCATGAAGCGAGCGGCGTTGACGATCCCGTTGGCCCGGGGCAGTCGATACGCCTGGTAGAGGGCCAGCGCGGTGCGCAAGTCCGGCGTTTGCGCCAGCCGGTCGGCCAGTACCACCGCGTCTTCGATCGCTTGTGCCGCGCCTTGGCCCAGGCTGGGCAACATCGGATGGGCTGCATCGCCCAGCAGCACCACGTGCCCGTCGCAGAACTGTTTGACCGGAGGACGATCCCGGGCGTGCATTTTCAGTAATGCATTCTCGGGGGTGGCCTCGATGGCTGCCATGACTTCCGGCGCCCAGCCGGCATAAGTCGCCCGGACCTCTTGTTTATTGACGTTCAAGGCGGCGTGCGCGGCATTATCGTGGTTGCAGGTTCCCCACCAGTACGCCTGGCCGTCCCCTACGTCACACAACCCGAAGCGTTTGCCACGGCCCCAGTAATGCGCCACATAGCCTTCGCTCATCACTGGATGGCTGAAGGGCGTTACCGCCAGCCACGCGATATAGCCAGAGGCGCGTGTGGGCGTCTCGCCGAGCATCTGCTGGCGGACAACCGAATTGAGGCCGTCGGCGCCGATCAGCAGGTCCGCCTCGTGGCTGCTGCCATCCTCGAACCGCACTGTCACGCCGTCCGGGCGATGGGCGTAGCCCACACAACGCAATCCGGTGATCAGCGTGTCGGGTGCGAGCTGCGCGGCGAGGGCGCGCAGCAACAGTGGGCGCTGGATATTCACGCTGGGGTGGCCCAGTTGTTCGCCGATCTCATGGATCGGCATGCGGGTGATGGGCGTGCCGTTTTGTCTCTTGAAGCAGAACTGGCGGATTGCCTGGCCAGCCTGTTCCACGGGCAGGTGGGCATCGATGGCGTGCAGCGCCGCCATCGCATTGGCCATGATGGACAATCCGGTGCCGCCGGTTCGGAGCGTCTGGGCCGCTTCGAAGACCCTGACCTGCCAACCTGCTCGTTGCAGGGCGATGGCCGCGGTCAGCCCACCGATGCCGGCGCCTGCCACGATGGCTTTCCTGGGTTCAGTCATGTCGTTCACCTTTTTTCGAATGGGGGGTGATTCAAACGAACGCCGTCCTGGCGCTGGCGTTCTCAGCCCGTGCGGCGTCCATGCGTAATCTGATGAATTCGGCCACTCGCCGGATGTGCGGTTCGCGCATCATCGTCAGGTGGTCACCCTCTACGGCGATGCGCTGCACCTGCGGCGCAATCGAACGCCAGCCTCGGTAGGGATCGGCGAAGGCGGTCCCCACCAATTCATGGGGGGCTTGCAGCACATCGGGTAGCTGGACATCCGCAGCGAACAACGTGATGGGCAGGTCCAACGGCGGGAAGCGGTAGTCCAGCAAGGATTGCCAGTTGGCGTGGAAGACCTGGAACAGTTGGTTCAGGGTGGCCCGGGTCAGGGTTTCGTCGAACAGGCCACGGTCGATCCCGTGTTGCCTGATGGCATCGAAGGCATCCGGGTCGTCCAGGGACGAGAAGTCGAGTGCCTGGTAGTCGTAATCCTTCTGACCGTCGCCGCTGAGCAGCTCCCACATGAACCAGTTCATGAATTCACTGCGTTCTATCTGCACCTCGCCCTGCTTGATGCGCACGATGGTGTCCAGCAGGAACACGTTGTGCAGGCGTCGCCCACGGCGGCGCAGCTCGCTTGCCAGCTCGTACGCAACGACGCCGCCATATGACCAGCCACCGATATTCAGGGGACCTCGTGGCGCGACCTGTTCGATGGCATCGGCATAATGGATCGCCTGGGCCTGCACGGATTGCAGCGGTCCGCGTTCATCCCAGGTCCCCGGTGCCTGCAAGGCATAGAGATGGACCTGGTCTTTGAGAACGCGGGCCAATGCGGCGTAACACAAGACATGGCCGCCGATGGGATGAACCAGGAACAGCGCAGGTGCCTGGCTGGCGTTCTTGAAATCCACCAGCGCACCGGTGTCCCGGCGCATGGCTTCGGTCCGTTGCAGCACCTGGGCAAACTCGGCGATGGTCGGCGCCTGGATGAAGTCGGAGAGCGACGGTTCGAAACCCTGGTGCCGGGTCAGCATGGCAACCAGTTGCACGGCCTTGAGGGAGTTGCCGCCCAGCTCGAAGAAGTTGTCGTGGACGCTGATGTTCTCCAGGTCCAGGGTTTCCTGCCAATAGGCCTGCAGCAGGTCCTCGGTGACATTCCTCGGGCCGGTAAAGGGGCGTATCGAGGTGTTCTCGACCTCGACTTCCTGCAAGCGTCGACGGTCGATCTTGCCGGTCGGGCCCAGTGGGATCCGGACGATGCCGGCCAGCGTGGTCGGTACCATGTAGTCGGGCAGCGCCAGGCGCATTTCGGCCTTGAGTTGGTCCAGGTCCGGCTGACGGCCCGGGATGGCCTGGATGAAGCCCACCAGGTAACGGCTGCCGTCCGCCGCTGGCTTGTCGATGACGGCCACCTGTTGAATCTCCGCGCCGAACCGGGTGGAGCCGAGGATGGCCAGTTCGATTTCACCCAGCTCGACGCGATAGCCGCGGATCTTGACCTGGGCGTCGCTGCGGCCCTGATAGACCAGATCGCCCGAAGGCAGATAGAACCCGATGTCGCCGGTTTCGTACAGGCGACGGGCCTTGCCTTCCAGCTGGCGATAGACGAAGCGTTCGTCAGTCAGGTCGGGACGGTTCCAGTAACCGTTCGCCAGGCAGGTGCCTTCGATATAAAGATCTCCCATGACGCCCACAGGGCAGGCCTCGCCCGCTGCGTCCAGCACGTGCATGCGCACCCCTTCGATGGGCGTGCCGATGGGCGGCATGCTCGGCCAGGCCGCCGCGGCATCTTCGAGTGTCAGGCTCGTGACCACGTGGGCTTCGGTGGGACCATAATGGTTTTCAACCCGGCAATCTTCGAGGCTATCGATCAGGTTGCGGATTTCACCGGTGATTTTCAGTTGTTCGCCGGCCACGTTGATCTGGCGCAACGAAACAGGTCGAATGCCGAGTTGCAGCGCCACTTCGGCCAACCCCTGAAAGGCAACGTAGGGCAGGAAAAGGCGACTGATGCCTTGTTCGCGGATCAACTTCAGCAGCCGGATGAAGTCATAGCGCAGCCCTTCGTCGATCAAGACCAATTCCCCGCCGCAGCACACCGTGGAGAAAATTTCCTGGAACGATACATCGAACGAAATGGGCGAATACTGCAGAGTCTTCAGCGGTGCGGCCGCCGGGGTGTGCTGGGGCTGCTGGCGAATCTGCCAAACGATCATGTTGGTCAGCGCACGGTGGGGCATCGCCACGCCCTTGGGGCGTCCTGTGGAGCCCGACGTGTAGAGCACGTAAGCGTTATCTTCACCGGCGATGGTGTCGGCCACGAGGGCAACCCGTTCATGGCAGCGCGCCAGGTCGTCGTCGAACTCCGCCGTCACGCTATCCCAATGGCGCTGCACCGTCTTGCCGGCGAGTGCCGCGAGATCTTGCGACGCATCGGCGAACAACACCAGGCCTGGCTGTGAGTCTTTCAGGATCAGCCTGATGCGGTCATGGGGATAGCTCAGATCGATCGGCACATAGGCCGCGCCGGCCTGGACGACACCGAGCAGGGCAACGATCAGCTCGGGGGAGCGGGGCATCATGATGGCTACCCGATCCCCCTGGCCGATACCGTGCCGGGATAGCCAATCGGCCAGCTGTGCGCAACGGTCACGCAGCTGGCGATAGGACAGGCGGGTCTGGTTGAAGCTCAGGGCCGTTTGCTCGCTATGGTGCGACAGGCTGTGCTCCAGCAGGATCGATAAATTGTGCCGAGGCAACGGCGCTGGCACAGGGTTGGTTGGCCCGAGGTCGGGGAGCCAGGCCGGTATGCGAGGCTGGGCGTCGGGCTCGGCGATCATCAGGTCAAGGGTGCGCAGCAGATAATCGGCGTAAGCCTCGGCCTGGCACGTGGCGACGCGTGCCGTGCAGTAATCCATCTTCAACATCAGCGAACCATTGCCAGGATGGCGACCCAGGGTGGTCAGCAGGTCGTAGTTGCTGGCTTCGGTGGTCTGCCATTCGACGAGGATCTCTGCGTCCCGGGCCACCATGTCCTTGAGCACATAGAAATCGACGTAGTTGAACACGACATTCAGGGCGACAGCGGTATCGCGATGGATCAGGGCGAATGGATAGCGTCGATGTGCAAAGACCTTTCGCTCCTCGGCGGCCGTTGCGCGGATTACCTCCAGCCAATTCGAGCCCCGGGCACTGAAGCGTACGGGCAGGGTGTTGAGGAACAGGCCCAGGACCGAGGCCGCGTCTTCGAACTCAGGCCGGCCATGACTGATGACGCCGCACAATACCTCTTTATGGTTGGACAGGATGGCTTGCGCGAAACCGTGGGCGGCCAGCAATACCGCACGCAGCGGCAGGTCGTGGTCGCGGCAGAACGCTTCGAGTCGTGCCAGTTCAGCCGCGGGAATTTCCCGGTAGGCCGAGCGGTGAGGCGTCGGATCCGGCGCAACCGCCGGCACCCAGCTGGTCATGGACGCGGCGGGTGCATCGCTGAGGTAGGCACCCCAGAAGCGGCGGTGGTCGTCATTCGCCATGGCCTGCCGTTCCAGGACGATGAAATCGGCGGGCGTGGTACTCAGCCGGGGCAATGGCTTTGTGTCCGGCGCCGAGGTGTAGAGGGTGACCAGGTCGCGCATGAGCGTCGCAACGCTCCAGCCGTCGAGAATCGCATGGTGGAAGCTCAACACCAGGTCGATTTCCTCCGCCGCCACGAACACGCAGAACTGATACAGCGGCGCTCGCTGCCAGTCCTCGCGGTGACGCTTGCGTTCCTCCACGTAGGCGTCGATGACCTGGGCACGGGCCTGCGCGCTCAGCGACAGGGTATCGATGACCTGCACAGGCGATTCGACCCTGGCGTGCACGCGGGCCATGGGAATCTCGGCATGTCCGATATCGAACGACATGCGCAATGCCGGGTGGCGGCGGATCAAGGCGTCGCAGGCACGTTCCCAGGCCACCGGATCCCAATGCAAGCGCAGGCGGTAGCGGAAGATGTCGTGATAGATCGCCGAGTCCGGGTGCATCATCGAGTGGTAAATCATCCCGACCTGCAACTGCGAGGCCGCGAACACATCATCGAATTCACCCTCGCTGGCCTGGCGGATCGCCTCTGGAACCTGGGCGAAAGGCACGACGTGCGTCGAGGGCAGCAGCGACGTCGGCGTGAGGTTCGGCGCCTGGAGGCTTTGCGCCAGCTCTGCGATGGTCGGGTGCTGGTAGACCTGTGCCAGCGTCAGCCCGATCCCTTGTTCACGGGCCTGGATCTGCAAGTGGATGACTTTCAGGGAGTCGCCGCCCAACATGAAGTAGTTGTCGTGAATGCCCGGCGCGGGTCGATTCAGGTTGTCTGCCCAGAGTTCGGCCAGCGTCTGTTCCAACGGATTGCGAGGCGCCGTCGCATCGGTGCTGCCAGAGGTGTGCTCCGGTTCGGGCAAGGCTTTTCGGTCCAGCTTGCCATTGGCGTTCAAGGGCAGTTGTTCGAGCTGGATCAAGTGGCGGGGCACCATGTAGTCCGGCACCTGCCTGCGCAAGGCCTCGCGCAGACTTTGTGGGCAAAGGGTGCTGCCGGTCTCGCTCACCAGATAAGCGCTGAGGAACGCGTCCCCGTCGCCTGCCTGGCGGGCGATCACTGCCACTTCCTTGACCCCTTCGCAGGCCGCCAGGTGCGCTTCGATCTCGCCGAGCTCGATACGCAGGCCACGGATCTTCACCTGGAAGTCGTTGCGTCCGAGGTATTCGAGGCAGCCATCGGGCAGCCAGCGCCCGAGGTCACCGGTTTTGTACAGGCGGGCTTCGGGGGTGGCCTGGAACGGGTCGCGGATGAACCGTTCGGCCGTCAGCTGCGGACGGTTCAAATAGCCTCGCGCCACGCCGATGCCGCCGATGTGAAGTTCGCCGGCGATACCCGGCGGCAGCGGCTGCAGGTGTTCATCAAGGACATAGAGCCGGGTATTGGCAATGGGATGACCGATGGGAACGATACCCGGGTGCACATCGGGGCGGCATTGCCAGGCCGTTACGTCGATGGCCGCCTCGGTAGGGCCATAGAGGTTATGCAACTGTACCTGCGGCAGGTGGTGGAAAAAGCGCTCCTGCAACGCAGGGGGCAACGCTTCGCCACTGCACAGCACCTGCTTGAGTGCGGGCAAGCGCTGTGGCACGACCTGATCGAGGAAGACCTGCAGCATCGACGGTACGAAATGCAGCAGGGTGATGCCGGTGGTCGCCATGATCTCCATCAGATAGCGAGGATCCTGATGTCCACCGGGGGCGGCCACGACCAGTTGCGCGCCGCTCAGCAGCGGCAGGAAGAACTCCCAGACGGAGACGTCGAAGCTGAACGGCGTTTTCTGCAGGATGCGACTGTGCTCATCGACCTGATAGGTATCGCGAGCCCAGAGCAATCGGTTCACCACCCCGTCATGCTGGTTCATGACACCCTTGGGCATACCGGTAGAACCGGAGGTGTAGATCACGTAGGCCAGGTGCCGCGGCGTCAATCCCAGTGCGCTGGCGTCAGGGTTGTGCGCCGGTTGACGAACCATGTGTTCGGAATCGGTGTCCAGACACAGCACTGGCGATATCACGGCGGGCAGGTTCGCCAGTTGCGCACGGGTGGTGATCAATGCGCTGGGGGTGCAATCCCTCAGCATGTGTTCCAGGCGATCGGCCGGGTAACCAGGGTCCAGGGGCACATAGGCACCGCCCGCCTTGAGGATCCCCAGCAGGCCCACCACCATCTCCAGGCTCCGTTCCAGGCAGATGGCGATCCGGGCGTCGGGGCGGACACCCATCTCTATCAAGGCATGGGCCAGCCGGTTGGCCTGTTGGTTCAGTTCCTCATAGGTCAGCGTCCGGTCTTCGAACCGGACGGCTATCGCTTCGGGATGTGTGGCCACCCGCGCTTCGATCAACTGATGTAGCAGCACGTCCCTGGGATAGTCGACGCGGGTACTGTTCCACCCGGTCAATACCTGTTCACGCTCCGCGGGTGGCATGAGATCGAGCGTCTTGACCGGCGCGTCGAAATCAGCGAGCACCCGGTCCAGGAGGCTCATGAAACGTTGTTGCAATGCCTCGATCTGCGCCGCATCGAAGTAGGCTTCGTTGTAGATGAAATGCATCCACACGTCGTCCTCTGGGGCGGCTTCACGAATGTGCATCGCCAAGGGCATCTGTTCATAGCCGTTGCTGAGCTTGACCGGTTGTGCAAGGGCCGAACCGTACCGGGTGTCCTGGTCCTGCTCGTAGGACACCACCAGGTCGAACAACTGCCGCCGGCCCAGGTTCTGCAGGCCCAACTCGCGGTTCAGCTCGCTCAACGGGTAGCGTTGATGGCGGTAATCCTGCTTGAGCATCAGGGCAATCCTGGCAACCAATTCACTGAAGCCCAAGTCGGTGCCCAGGCTCAGGCGCACCGGACTCATGCCGACGAACAGGCCGACCGTGGCTTTGTGCGTGGCGTTGGCGCGATTGAGGATCGGCAGGCCGATCACGATTTCATCGCGCAGGGTCACGCGGACAAAGTAGGTGTACAGCAGGCCCACCATGGCGTGAAAAACCGTCCCCTGGCCGCGTGCCCTGGCCTGCTCACCAAGGCGGTCGTACAGCGCTCGGGGCAAGCGCCAGGCATGGTTGCGGCTGGGGGCCACGCGCTGGGCGAATCGACCTTGATAGCGGGGTGCGAGCAGTGGCTCGGGTAGGGTGCGGTACTTGTCCAGCCAGTATTGGCGCTGGCGACGCACCGACGGCGAGTGCTTGTCGGTGTCGGATTGCTGCTCGACATACGCCTGGTAGGTGGGCGCCGGCACCCGCGTTTGTGCCGGGTCCGAAAGGGCGGTATAGGCCTGGCTGATGGCCCGGCCGATCATGGCGAAGGACCAGCCATCGATGATCAGGTGGTGACAGTTGACGAAAAAATAGTAGAGGTCTTCCCGCACCTTGAGCAGGGCCGCGCGAAACAGCAATCCACTGTCGAAGGAAAACGGCGCTTGCAGGTTGGTTTGCAGCAAGGCCAGTGCGCTGGCTTCAGGATCGGCCTGTCCGGATACATCGTGCAGAGCCAGCGGAACATTCACAGACGCCAGGAAGCGCTGTCGCGGCAGGGGATGGTCAGGCGAGCCGGGTACCAGCTGGATGCGCAACGCGTCATGACGGTCGACCACTTGCTGGACGGCCAGTCGCATCCGCGAGGCATCGACCGCTCCGTTGATGCGTGCATAGCCGCCAATGTTGTAGAGCGGGCTATCTCCGTGCAGGACCTGGTCCAGCCAGATGTCCAGTTGTGGGGCAGTAAGGGGGTAAAGCACGTCCATGTCCGTCGTCCTTTTCAAAGCCCGACGGCAAACGGATGGCCGCTTCCCGTCGGTGACTGATTCATCCATGCACCCGCCGCGTGGCTGCGGGCTTATGCTGCGCGGTGCCTGGCGGTGCGGGCGAGTGCTTCGATCTGCAACGCCGCCGCTTCACTGGCGCTCTCGCCGTCCGGGATCAGCGCACGATAGCGATCGCAATGGGCACGTATTTCCTGGCTGTTCAGGACGTTGTCCAGTGCCGTGGCCAACGATTCGGCGGAGGCGGGCGGGAACACCCGCACACCGCAGCCCAACCGTTCCATTCGTGCGGCGTTGTCGAATTGGTCATGGGCAAATGGCGTGGCGATCTGCGGCACACCAGCCGCCATCGCCAGGGCGGTGGTCCCGACGCCTCCGTGGTGCACCAGCGCCGAACTCCGGGGTAGGATGCGACTCATCGGCACATAGCGACGCACCAGGACCCGGCCTTCGGTAGACACCGTCGGGTCGATGGGTTGGCTGGTCAGGAACACACCACGCCGATTGATCAACTTCAAGGCCTGGACGGCAGCCGTGAAATACTGCTCGCTGTTGACCATGGTCGAGCCGGGAGTAAACACTACCGGCGAGGTTTCGTTCAGGAAGTCGTCCAGTTCGGTATCGATCGGTTGGAAGCCCGACTCATCGAACAGCGGGAAGCCGGTCAGCACGGTCTGGGCGGGCCAGTCATGCTGTACGGGGGCGAACCACTCCGGAAACAATCCCAGCACCCGATCCGGGGACGAAATCCATTGGCTGATAATGCGTTTGATGGGCGGCAATCCCAGTTCGCGGCGGAAGCTGTTGAGCTCTGGCGCCATGACCCGATCGAGGAAAGCGCGTTCTATGACCCCCAGCAGCAGCCGTTTCACCGGATAGGGCACGAACGCCGGCAGGTTCGTTCCCGGTGGATGGGTGGAGGGCGCGGCGGCGGACCAGAAACCGAACGGCGAGACCTGTGCGGTGACCAGTGGGATACCGGTTTTTTCCTGTAGCAGCCGGGCAGAGAATGCCCACAGGGACCCCAGCAGGACGGTCTGATCATCACACGCCTGTTCCAGCAGCCGGTATTGTTCGTGCAGGGTGCTGGCGATGGTTTTCCATAGCGTTGGAAGGGATGTCCGTGGATGCCATAGCGCGGGATCGGCCATGACTTCGTCATACTCTTCGCGGGTGCCCAGGGGCAGGAATTCGAAGCCACAACGCTCTATCAACGGGGCGAACGCGGCACTGGCGCAAAACGTTATCCGGTGCCCCCTGGCTGCGAGCGTGCGACCGATGCCAACGAAAGGATGAACATCGCCGGCTGAGCCGACAGCCGTAATGATCACATGCATAAGGTTCCCTCCAGAGTGATCGTGCGGTGAGTGATGAACCGGCTATCGCCCGTGGACTCCATCCACTAAAACGATTCAGCTTCCAGGGAGGTATTAAGCCGTGCCGGGTGGGAAAAGTCTGTGGCGGAAAACAGGGACACCTGGCCCGCCCTCTATCCGGGGCTTTATCGCGAGCAGGCCCGCTCCCACAGTTTTCCTGGAGTTCATGATGATTGTGTTCGCCACTGATCCTTGTGGGAGCGAGCCTGCTCGCGATGACGTCCGGACAGTCGCTTCTGCGCCGACTGCCTTTCCACGACCGCGAGCAAGCTTCGCTTCCACCCAGAGACAGTGGGTTCATGACGCCATGGCGGTTCTCAGCTCCTGGTTGATCGCCTCGCCCAGCCGGGCGACATGGGGGGCCTTGACCACGGTATTGTGCGTTCCGGGAAGGGCCGTCACGCTCACCCGATCCTGGAGCAGTGCGCGCCAGCCCAGAGTCGGGTCGCTGCGCTGCTGTTCGCTGGCCGTGAACAGCGACACCTTGAGTGGGCTCGGTGGGCTGACATAGGCGCCGATGGCTTGTCGTGTGGCATAGGCCACCGCCAGGTGCGTGCGCAGCAGGCCCGCGTCGATGTCATGAGGCAGTTCCTCCGGCAGCAGGCGATGGGCCGTGCACAGCGCCAGCATTGCCTCGATGGCGGAGTCCCGGGCCATCTCCGTCAGTTGCCGGGACAGGTCCGGATCGATCTGCTCGGGGAGCCAGGCCATCAGAAACTGCGCCTCGCTCACCGCCGGAGTCGATACCGGATCAGGGCGTGCCGAAGCATCGATGATGCCGAGGAATTCCAGGGTCTCACCACCGGCCTGGAGCTGACGGGCCATTTCATAGGCGATCAGGCCACCGGCCGACCAACCGGCGATCCGGTACGGTCCTTGCGGCTGTACCTGGCGGATGGCCGACAGGTAACGCGTCGCCATGGCCGCGACGTCCGACAGCGGCGCCTCGCCGGCCACCAGGCCGCTGGCGGCCAGACCGTAGACGGGCGTCTGGGGATCCAGCGCCGTTGCCAGGTCCCGGGCGTATTGCACTTCGCCGCCCAGGGGGTGAACGAGGAACAGCGGCCGCTGGGAACCGGTACGACGGATCGGTACCAGGTTGCCGTGGGCGCCCGGTCGGGTTTGACCGTCGAGGGTCCTGGCAAAACCGGCGATGGTAGGCTCGACGAACAGGTCGCGCACGGCAATGGGTTTACCCAGCACTTTGCGCAGCCGCGAGGCCATCTGGACGGCCATCAACGAAATCCCGCCAAGACTGAAGAAATCGTCGTGTCGGCTGATTCGCTCCCGTTTGAACAAGTCTTGCCAAAGTGTAGCGATGGCGAGTTCGGTATCGCCCTGCGGCGCTTCGTACGGCAAGGCCTCGACCGTGTCCGCGGTATCGACCGGTTGCGTCACGGCGTTGGCCGAGCGCACCAGCGGCGGGGTGTTTTCCAACAACTGTCCGACAGACTGTTGTGGGTCGGCCACCAGGTTTTCCAGGACCGTGGCGAACAGTCGGGCAATGTTTTGCACGGTCACCGTGTCAAAGAGGTCGTTGGCGTATTGCAGGCTGCCGCTGATGCGCTCGCCGTTGTCGACCAGCGATAGCGACAGATCGAACTGCGTGGTGTTGTGGGGGCTGTCCAGGGTCTGTACCTCCAGCCCCGGTAATTGCAGCGGTGAGGGTGGCGTATTGTCCAGGCTCAACATCACTTGGAACAACGGGCTATGGCTCATGCTGCGGGTCGGCTGCAAGGCGCTGACCACCTGCTCGAAGGGCAAGTCCTGATGGCTGTATGCCGCCAGGGTCAGATGCTTGATCCGCTCCAGCAGCGTTTCGATGCGGCTGTCGCGACCGGTGTCGACCCGCAACGCCAGGGTGTTGGCGAAGAAACCGATCAAGGCCTCCAGCTCCGGACGTTGACGGTTGGCCACTGGCGTACCGACCACTACATCGTGCTGTCCGCTCAGGTGGCTCATCAACACCGACCAGCCGGCCAACAGCACCATGAACAACGTGGTGCCCTGGGCCTGGCTGAATGCGCGCAGGTCGGCGCTCAGGGACGGGGTGAAGACACAATCGACGATACCGCCGGCATAGCTTTGTATCGCCGGGCGCGGGCGATCCAGCGGCAGGTTCAGCAGGGCCGGGGCGCCCTCCAGATGCTGGCGCCAGAAGTCGATCTGGGCTTGCAGCGCCGGGCCTTCCAGGGACTTGCGCTGCCAGGCGGCGTAGTCCACATATTGCAGCGCCAACGGTGGCAGCGGGTCTTTCTCGCCTTGGGCGAAGGCGCTGTAGAGCACGCTGACTTCACGGGCGAGTACGCTGTTGGACCAGCCATCGGAGACGATGTGGTGCAACGTCATGAACAACACATGCTCTTCGTCCGCCAACTGCACCAGATGACCGCGCATCAGCGGACCCCGGCTCAAATCGAACAGCTGCGTTGCGTTGGCCTGGCCGAGGCGTTCCAGCGTGGCGCTGCGTTCGTCGGCGAACATCTGGCGCAGGTCCTGGTGTTCCAGCGGGAAGCGGTAGTCGGCCGGGGCGATTTTCTGCACCGGTTCGCCGTCCACAAGCTCGAAGCGGGTACGCAGGGTTTCATGGCGCGCCACCAGGCGATCGAGGGTTGCCTGCAGGGCGGTCTTGTCCAGCGGCCCCTTCAGGCGCAAGGCCAATGGCAAGTGGTAGGCGGCGCCGGCCGCGTGGTCCAGGTGGTCGAGGAACCACAACCGTTGCTGGGAGAATGACAAGGGCAGTCGTCCCGAGCGATTGGCCAGGGGAATCGATGCCGCCTCGGTGGGCGACGCGGCTTGGACCAGCGCGGCGAGGCCGCGCACGGTCGGTGCGTCGAACAGCTCGCGCAGGGTGACCCGCGCGCCGAGCTTGCGTCGCAGCCGCGAGAGCAGCTGTACAGCCAGCAGCGAGTGCCCGCCCAGTTCGAGGAAACCGTCATGACGGCCGACTTGGTCCAGGTGCAACAAGCCTTTCCAGATTTCGGCAATGGCGACCTCGGTGTCGCCCTGCGGCGCCTCGTAGGCCTTGCTGGCGAGCGCATCCTGGCCCGGTTCCGGTAATGCGCGGCGGTCGAGCTTGCCATTGGCGGTCAGGGGCAGGCGGTCCAGGTGAACGAAGGCGCTGGGTACCATGTACTCGGGCAATCCGTTCAACAAGGCACTGCGCAGTTGCTCGGCCGGGACCGGCTCGCCGCAGACATAGGCCACCAGGCGTTTGTTCTCCGAATCGCCCTGGCTGTCTTCGCGGGCGATGACCACGGCTTCCCGGATCCCCGGACAGGCCAGCAGGGCGCTT
>NZ_JAIWKS010000010.1 GCF_021271205.1 Pseudomonas uvaldensis | reverse complement strand
AGCATGGGGTGCTAGGGGTCGAGTGTTCGAATCACTCCGTCCCGACCATATAAATCAAAGGGTTGCGAGATTTTATTTCGCGACCCTTTTTATTTGTGAACGATTTTACCCCCACAAAATCGCTGGCTCTGGGTGGAATTCTCACGGCTTTCACGTGGGTAGACGCAGGCGTTAGCGCTCACGCGTGGTCTCTTTATTGAATCGGCTGAAATCTTGTTCTCGACGATTAGGAAAAAGTCGTGGCCGCGTCCGATAAGTTCTGTACGTGTGAGCTAAATCCATAAATGGACATGTCAAATCTATACAAATCAGTAGCTTATTTTTTTTGTCCATTGTCCATTTTTCTCAAATCGATGAACATGTCGGCTACCCCCACCCCCCACACAAAGCCCGCAATTCCATAACCCTCAGTCCCCAAGTGCCCCGCACGACTCCTCCAGTTAGCCCTCCAGGCGCCCCGTCGGGTTCCCCAGCACGGCGCATTAAAGATAGTATTGTGTCATTACCTATGGACACTTAGATGCCCAGCCACCCCTGCCTAAGGGGAGAGTAGGGCGGTAGGAATTCGGCATGGATCAGCTACGCCACAGAAACGCAGACAGACGACCATCATATCCCGAGGCGGCTACTTGGGAGTCTTAGTCGTGCATGCGATTAGAAGAGCACCCGCTTGAAAGCCTGAAAGCCCAATAACTCAAGAACCCAGACGAATCCCCAGACGAACAATATGCCGACAACTAAGGAACTCATGCATGAGTGAGCAGGAGCAGGAAAAGGGCCAGGAACAGAAGCAGGAATATGCTTTTCATCCTGCCGATCTAGTCGAATACGCGATGGACAAACCCATCGGCGCAGCCCGCGCGGCGCTGGCAATTGGACTGGAAGAAGCTGACGTTGACCCTGAAATCATTATTGCCGAACTGATGGGGAATATGGAGTTGAATCAGCGTTTCCTGAAGAAGCTCACGGGCGCCTTGCGGAAGAATCCAAATAGAATCCTTGGTGAGATGCCAGATCGTATCCAGACTCTACAGGTGGAGCGCGACCTCGGATTATGATATGGGCTAATTACAACTCAGCAAGCAAAGCACCTTGTCGCAGAGGAGTAGCTAATGTCTTTTGGTGAACATGCCATTAAGCTCCCTCCACCCCCGGAATTCGAGCTCACAGCACTGGATGTAGAAAAAGGTGAAACAGTTCATCCCCTGGATCGCCTGCAGATCATGTCTCCGGATACTTGGGAAATTTTTACGCTGGAGTTCGTCTCTTACTTAGGTAAAGACTACGAATCGGTCACTCGCTGTGCTGGTGCGGGAGACAAGGGGCGCGATGTCATCGCGCGGCATGCGACGGGGTGGGACAATTACCAATGCAAGCACTACAAAGATAAACTGAGCGTAGCAAACGTAGTTGGGGAGCTGGGTAAGCTGGTTTACTACACGTGGAGGGAGGATTACACCCTGCCGCGTGAGTACCGCTTTGTTTCCCCGAAAGGCTGCAGCTCTGATTGCATCGATATGCTGTCCAAGAAGTCTCGCATCAAGGCTGAGATCATTAAGCGTTGGGATAAGGTATGTAAGGATAAGATTACGAAGACGGAGTCCATTCCTCTTGAGGGTGGTCTGTTGGATTATATAAATACCCTTGATTTTTCATTTGTTGATGAAATGTCTTCACAGGAGTTAATTGATAGGCACGCCCTGACGCCATATCACACGACGCGGTTTGGAAGCTATCATCTTAAGCGACCGCAGGTTCGGAAGCCTGAGCCCAGCGCTGTTGGTGATAATGAGAAAATTTATATTGATGCGCTTTTAGATGCGTTCTCTGATGCCGATGGTGCAGAGTATTCATTCAGTAGCGTCATGGACTCTGAGTATAAGGAAGATCTTGAGCGAGCGCGGATTAACTTTTTCAGCGCTGAGTCACTGGAGATATTTTCGCGCGATGCTTTTCCTACAGGATGCTATGAAAGCCTCAAAGGTGAGTGCCACGAAGGCTTGCACAGCGTGGTGCGTAAGAAATTCGATGATGGGTATCAACGTTTTCTCGAAGTAAGCACGCAGTCCGTTAATATTCCATATGACTCTCATCCACTTCGGCATTTCTTGCAGACCTCCGATCGAAAGGGGCTATGTCATCAACTGGTGAATGACCTAAAGTTTAAATGGATTAAGAAATAGATGACGAGCTCAAAGGATTTGTACAACAGCCCTGTGGAAGTTGGTGCACGCATTGTTCTGTTGCTTGCAGGCTTAGCCCGGCAGCTTGATCTCGATGAACTTATCTTCTTTGACTATGCCTCTATTTATAGTAGTGACTTTCAAGGGGATGCAAGCCTGCATCCAGTCCTTTTGAATCGACTTGCCGAACTGGTGCGTAGGCGAGAAATTTTCCCAGGCGCCATAAAACTATTTACCGCTAAAGGTTTGATTACTTCCCAAGTTGATGAGAAAGGTGTTCGATACTCTATCACCAGTGCGGGTAGTGTGTTTGCCGCCAAGTTGAGTACTGAATACCATGTGGATTTCAGAAGACGCGTTTCTTGGGTCGAGGCTAATGTTGATTTTCTCGCTGCTCAACGCCGCACTATTTATAAAATTGACAGGGTGGTCTGATGTATATTGAAAGCGTTGTCGTGAGTGGCCCTGACCGTGCAGACGCCGCTGTTTATTTTGAGAAGGGTGCGAACGTTGTTCAAGGCGGCTCCAACACTGGTAAGTCCTACATTGTTCAGTGCCTGAAGTTTGCCCTTGGTGCAAATACGCCTCCAAAGCCTATCAACGAGTCGCAGGGCTACACCACTCTCAAGGTTAAGTTTGTGCACGATGATGGGCGCTCCTTCACCATTGAGAGGCACCTTTCAGAAAGCTCTAAGCCTACTTTTTACGATGAAGAGGGGAAGGTTCAAACCCTGGGGGTGAAACATAACCCTACAAAGATGAATTCGATCTCCAATCAATTCCTGGATAGGTTGGGGTTGAATGGAAAGCTGTTGTTGAAAGGTACAGCCTCTCTCAATAACGCTTCGTTCTCTCTTCGTGATTTCGAAAAAATATTTTTGATGGATGAAACGCGAATCGTGGCTGAGTACTCTCCACTGGGTACGGGTCAGAAAGATGAGCGCACTATGGAGACATCCATTCTGAAGCTGTTGCTGACGGGGAAAGACGACACCGGGGTTAAACAGGCTAAAAAGGAGTTGGCGTCAAAAGGGGCATTGAGGCACAGGGCAGCTGCTGTCGAAGACATTATCAAGCAATTCTATCCAGGTGACGACGCGGCTGAGGCGCTTGAACTCCAGAAGCTCAGTTCTTTTACGACCCAAGTTAAGCTTCGGCTCAAGGTGGCTGAAACTGAGCTGGAAGGCGCTTTTCATTCGAGTGAAGGGCTATTCACCCAAAAGGCCAGCCATATCTCCGAACTGGAAGTGGTCGAAGGAAAAATTGCTGAAGATAGGGCCCTACTGGGGCGGTTTGGCATGCTTGGCCAAAAATATGAATCAGACCGCCAGCGTCTACAGGGAATTGAGCAAGCGGCAGTCTTACTCGACGAGTCAGACGCGGTGCTTTGTCCAACCTGTGGCAATCATTTCGACTCCGAATCATGCACAACCGATGTCGATGACATCAAGAAGGGGGTTTCCTTCGAGCTGGAGCGAATTTCGAAAAACCTCCATGAGCTTGGGGAGGCACAGGGATCCCTGGCGGCAGCGATTGAACGGAATACTTCCACCGCTGAGACTACCAAAACGTCCATCGCAGCACTGGAGAAGTTGATCTCCACAGAGATTCAGAGCTCAGTGCAGCTGGTGAGCGATCTGAAGGAGCTAGCCTCATGCCTCAACCAGGATCACTCGGCGCTGGATAAGTACGTTACGAATAAGGCCAAGCTAAGAGGGGAGCTGAAAAAGCTGGGTGTATTGCTGCTTGAGGAGCAAAACAAATACACCCCTGAAAGCTTTGAGGAGTCTGCCAAGCCTTTGGTTAAAGAGATTCAGGATATCTTGCAGCGCTGGAGTTTCCCGAATCACGCCCCGGTGGAATTCAACTTCAAAGCACGGGACATCACAATTGGTGGGAGTGCGAGAGGCAATTTTGGCAAGGGGTATCGAGCCATCGCGTCTTCTGCATTTGCTCTAGGGCTGATGAATCTACTAAAACTCTCTGGGCGCCACCCTGGCTTTGTGGTGCTTGATTCGCCACTGACGACATACAAAGAAGGGGATCCGGAGCCTGAGGAAGATGATGAGGAAGTGGCAGCGGACGTGATTTATGCGTTTTATCAGGATATTGCCGACAACTTCAAAGATTCTCAAGTGATTGTATTTGAGAACAAGGAGCCTGATATGGCGCTCATCCCTCATTTGAATTATCAGCACTTCACGAAAAGCAGAAAGAGTGGGAGATACGGCTTCTTCCCACTACGAGGCTGATCCGACTGTATAGTTTGTCGGTCACCCTTACATGGCGCGGTGATCGACTTACTAGCTTTCGGCTCTCTGTAAATACGAATGATTGGTTTGGGTGAAGGTACAGGCCAAAGCTTAAACCTTCCCGATCAGCGTCATGGGAGCCCTGAGTCTTGAGTCCCGAGTCATGGAGAGCTAATAACGCCCAAATATTAACTCGTGGGCTTAACTTGGGCTATCCCCGTGCAGGTCAGCTAAAAAGTCTGTTTGCATGGCGGGCTGTTGAGGTCTTCTCCACAGCCCTGAGCGCATGAAATGATCAGTCGAGAAATTCTACGGTTGCATGCACGAATTGCTGGCCGTCCTCATTCCTCCAGAAGGTATGACTGCATTGCTTACACTGATGCTGAGTCATCGGTGGGTCAATTCTTTGCTGCTTGGTTTCGAGCTCATGACCATGGCATATGCTACAGAACAATTCCCAATCTAACCTGGCTGTTGCCCACTGAGATAAATTGATTTTGACGAGAGGGAGGGAGGCCTCGATGAGTGAGGCAAAGACCTGCGCCCATGCCTCGAACCGCGCTTGTTGGAATGTATGACCTTCCCACTCGCCTCGATCCAGGCCGGTGTTGTTCAGTTTCTCTTCGCTACCATGGATATACCCATTGAGCAGGCTGTAGGCATCGGAGATGGTAGTTTCCAGCTCTGTCGAAATGATCCCATCTTTTTTCAGGCGCGATAGAACTCCGTCCTTGCCACGTATCGAAGGCGCTTGGTACTCGTTAGATTTCCATTTCTTGAACAGCTCGGGCCGTCTGCAAAAATGGATTGGTAAAATGACGCTTTCGATGAATCCGCGCAGCACTTGCATGGACTGACGGTAGTACAGCGCGCCCGCCAGCTGTACAGAGCACATCAAGATCAGACCGGGTTTCAAGCATGTGTGAAAGAGAAAAATATCCTGCTTCGGACAAGACGTTGCCGATGGTCTCTTGCCAAGCTATCAATGTCTTGGCTAACCGTCCGAACACAGGGTCATGCTCAAAGTCGACCATCACGGGTGCTTGGGTTCGTGCACCAGGCGCCGGCATTGAATGAGTTGCGGTCTCTGCAAAGTGGTCTGCCAAAGCCAGGGCTTGGTTGATCGCTCCCTCCAGCCTTTCATCTGCCTGATCTTCATAACCCGTACCTTCAAGTAGTTTGTGAATGAAGGTATGCAGGTCGTTTCCTGACGCCCAGGCTGATATGGCCTCCGGAACGAATGGCAATATTGAGAGCGCGTTTTGCGGGAAGATTTCCTCTGGGCTCGCGTCAGTAGGGAAGGTACCTTCAAAAACACTGTCCATGAATTTCGATTTCCTTGGTAGATTTTGAAAATGTGAGCCTTCGGGGGGGCGAGGGTGAGCATCCCAGCGTCTCGCTGAAATTCTATCGTGATGATCAGGTCTTCCACATGGTGCCATCTGTGGATTTGGAGGAGCAATGTGAATTCAGGAAGAGGCCGCAAGCATCGGCGTTGATCAATTACTTCGCGGAAAGTTTTTCAGCGCTCAGGCTAAGCGATCTTAGGCTTATGGGATCAGTGAATCACGGTGCCGGCAGCAATGAGTAACGTTCAAACAGCGAGCGATAGAATATTATCAGCACCTCCTCGGCATTAGGCTGCTGAAGCTCGTGAACACCGAAGCGATAGACCTCATACCCCACCAGCCTTAGAGCCCTGTCAGCTGCCATCATCTCGGCGTAGAGGCGGGGACTTGGGCGTCCGGTTGCATCGCAATAGTGGTGTTTGCCATCAATCTCGATGACAACCCGCACCCCGCCCGGCAATAGTAGAAGGAAGTCCATGCGCGACCTGAGCAATGCCTCCTTGCCGCGCCGTGAGACCGTCAGGGGATCCCAGTGAAACCAGACCTCGGGCAGTAAGACTGGAAGTTCAGGAATGTGTGTCGTGAAGGCCTTGAAAAAGCTGCTGAAGGCTAGCGCTTGAGGGGGCGATGATTTAGGCAGGCAGGCCTCCAGGCGCCGATATAGGCGATTTTTGGCCTGGCCTTCCTCGATGTCATAGGTTTGGGCATACCAAGCCTGTAGGTCGCGCCACAAGAGGCCGGTGCTTCCGATAGGTCGGTCATAGATCAGGATATCCGTTGGGTCGGACATCACCTCGATATCGTTGTCCAGGGCGTTGCCGAGTCGCAGATCTGGCTTCGTGGTGGAGGCGAAGATCAGGTTCTTGGGGGAGGACTTCTTGGCTGAGCCTACGTAAGCCAAGGAGGCCGTCAGGAAGGCATCGTCCCCCACCCCGACGACAATGTGGACTCCACACGTTTTGAGGGTATCGTTGACGATCTCAATGAATTTTCGCTGAGCGGGTTCGCTGGGCAATACCCGCGAGGAAGCCAAGGCTTCGACGAATCGGCCAAATCGGGCATGCGAGGACTGAAACGCTCCGAGCTTGTCGAAGATCGTCACCGCATCCCAATCGGGATTTTCGACGTAGTGGCGGACAATTTCTTGGCGAAGTGTCGGGGTCGGTCGCAGCAAATTCACAAACGACATCGTGTCGATTTGCCAGAACTCACCGAGCACGTGTTCAAAAGCAGCCCTGTCTATGAATAGCTCGATGGGGTTGAGCCTTTCTGCCAGCTCTCTTCGGTAACGACCGGGGATGACAGGCGCTGTTCCATCGTCCCACACCAGCTCTTGAAGCTGGTCTCGCTCATGAGCCGCAAAGCCGATCAGTTCCAAGGCCGTCTGAGCGGCAGCCAACATTTGAGCACCACTCGAAGCTTCTACTGCTTTCTCAAGATGTTGCCTTTTGGAGCTGTACTCAGTGCAATCATCCAGCCCTAGCCTGAAAAGCAATTCAGGGATCCGTGTATCCGTGTAGTGGTCTTTCTGGTTGCCCAAGATCTGACTGAAGGTATCTCGCAGGCTGGTGAGGTTTTGCTGGGTTCGAGGCATGCGCAGGGGGGGGCTCCGATGTCGTTGAACGGATCGTGGTCACCCTAGTTCGATATTCGGCCCGTAGGTCAGAATATCTACCAGGCGCAGCGCTTTTCGAGCATCCGTCTTTAGGTTGGCGAATTCAGGGTCTCGCAGGGCAGTGATGAGCATTGAGCGGTCGCTGGCATCGGTCGCTGCTATGAGCAACTGGCGAGTCCAGTATTTCTTAGAGTCTGGATTCTCGGACGCATACACCGCAGGAAAAGCCTGGCCGGCAGTGAATTCGCCGGCATATAACGCGGCTAGTGGCGGCATTGCTTCCAAAGAGGCTTCACGAACAGTGCCTTCGTTGCGCTCCATCGAGTCGGGGATGCTTTCTCGTGCGGTTTCAGCCGCAGCAGATTGTGTGACGGTAAAGGTCGCAATTTCAGTAGCTGGCGGAAGTGTGCGCTCCTGTCTTTTGGCCTCAAGGGCTCTGATGGCTGCGGTACAGCGTTCTTTGAACTGTCCCTGAGCCGATACCGCCGAAGCCCTGCGAAGCTGGCCGATTAGCTGACCGATGTCGTCGACCATCGATACCAAGAACCAGTATGGGCGCTCTGTTCCTTGCTGGCTCAATGCAGTAGCCACGAAAGGCCACACCTCTTGACCGGTGAGCGTTTGCCGATCCAGAGTCTCGCGTAGCAGCTCAGGGCCTTGGAGGCACAAATCGAGCAAGAAGGACTCTGGGGGCAGATCCAGAATACCTTGATCGAGCCGTCCATTTGCATTTCCCACGTCTGCGCCAAACTGCTCACGCGCGTGGCCAAAGGCTTGGCGCATGTCCTGCAAGGCGATAGGTAACGCATTTGGGTCGTTTGGCCGGACAACTACTGGTAGTGCTTGGCCCCCTGCATTCATGCGACGGAACCTCATTGGTGCCGCGCGTTCAAGTGTTTCCAAAAGCAAAGTGATGTCAGCAGGGCGTGGCGAGACTACGGAGCGGTCAAACGCTTCAAGCCACTCCGGTGCTTCTGGGGGGACTTCGGGGAGGATCAGGAACAAAGATCGTAAGGCGTTGACCCGCTCGGTAATTGCATCGGTGCTTTGGAATTTTTGAATGAGGTCATCAATCAATACAGTCTGGTCGATGACTTCATCTGGTGGTATCGGCAACCGATCCATATAGGCGCGGATACGAGTTGACCTGGCTAGGAGCTCAAGGAAACTGTGAACCTTCACGGCTTGTTTCAGTGTCACTGTGCGAGACAAACCAAGGCCAGCATGGAGCCCGGTCGCCCGGTAGGTGAAAAGCACAGAAAATCCTTCTGACGCCTGCAGGATCGACTCGCGGTGTTGAGCGGGGTCGGCTACGCCTGCGGTCAGGAAAGAGCTGGCAGGAATGGGCGCGCGGAGTAAATCCCTCATGTCCGACAAAATCTGTCGCGCGCTTTTGTACTGGGTGGGGGACGCAGCCAGAGCCTCATCGCCCCGAACCTGAACGATAATTGCAGCCAAAGCCTGCTCAGCGGCGGCTCCGATCAATCCAATCGCGGGGGAGTATCGAGCTACCTCAACTCTCAGGCTTCCCCGATTTGGAGTGCCCAGGCAATGCAGCGCCAAGGCCAAAGATTCTTGGCTCGCTTCCAAAAGACGTATTGCGCTGTTACTGAGGTATCTGGGCATCGCGAATCCTTGCACTGCTCAATTGGTGGCTCAGCGGAGGATGGCCTGGAGAGGTCACCGTCTCTGGCTAGATCAACGCGATCGTCACTGCTTACGACGAATCAGCTCCGATGGCATGCATGACGTCCACTGTACAGTGTGGACGCCATCGCTCAGACCGAAAAATTGCCGTGGTGCACTGTCGAATCGATGTTGCCGGGGCACTATCAGGTAAACCCCCACACGGGTGAATTTATAGAGACCAAAGGGGGAAATCACAAAGGTCTGAAGGCCTGGAAAGTACAGTATGGTGCGGAAACTGTTGAGTCGTGGCTCAATTGATCCATCAGCCGCGCTAGGAGTTTTCAGCCTAACGAGACCAGGCAGCTCATGCTGCCTGTCCCAACGGACGCCACCGTCTGGCTCGCAGATCCGTAGCCCAGCAAGATTAGTGAGCCGTTGATTGGGCCCATCGAATTTGCCACTTCATTGCCTGAACTACTGCTTGGTCTCTCTGTATTCGACATGCCATGGCCGGCAAGCCGACTTTCAGCGGGTCATTCTAGTGATTAGCTTGCTTGGCCAGCACAAGCATCCCGAGCAATTCGGACGTATTGCCAGCGTGCTGCTTCAGCGCATCGTCCAGCAGAGTCTCCATATCCGTTTTCGCCAGCCGAAGCGAGCCTACGGCGATGGCAGCAGCGAACTCAAGGGCTGCGTCGCCGAAGTCCTTGTCCGAACGTGCAAACACCTTCACTAACAGCTCTTTCATCACCTTGCTGAGCTCAGGGCTGGATGAGTAGTCCAACTCCGCTGGGTGGCATGCCCTCAGCATGCACGCTTGCAGGATGGCCTCGTTGAATCTGAGGAAGCACTCTGGGGCCAATACGACCGACTCGTAGCCGTTGGGGCAGAGACGCCTTTCGTGATCTTTGTGTTCCCGGGCGTTTTGGAGCACGGCTGCCATGGTGAGGTGCACCATGCTGGGCTCAACGTCAGCGTAGCGCCTGGCAATCTCGGTTTTGTTTCCGAAAAAGAGAAATCCTTCTGAGAGCCGCAGCGGGTTGCCTCGTGGCGAAAGCAAAAATCCTCGAAACGCACTTAAGGCTGCCTTTCCAGCTAGATCGAGGGACGGCAGGATGTTGGAGGTGTTGGGCAGGTGCTCAAGGCCTAGGTCATGGATGTTTTGTTCCGAATGAGCCTTGTGAGTTTCGATCAAGCGATGCCAAGAGTTGTCATTGGAGTCTTCACCAAGTGGGAGCTGTATCCAGTTGGAAAAGCCGTACTCCCTGGTCGTGGGGTTGCGAACCAAGAACATACGCAATTGGTTCCATGACGCGTTCGTCTGGGGGATACCGATCGGGGAAAGAAAATGCCTCGGAATGTACGCTTTGATGTACGAACGCAGATCGCGACTGATTTCGCGAAGCACGCCGCCATCTCGGGCGACGGTGGAAACGATCACTACGCCGGTGGCGTCTTTGCAGTTGTCCTTCTCCAGTTCGTGGTATGGAAGTACCGTAATCGACGAACCAGCAGCCAAGCGAGTGCGCAGGCGAGCCACGACGATCACTGCGAGAGCTTTGGAAGCCTCGTCATCGGCGTGGATAACGTGACTTACGGTCAGGGGGAATGACCAGTCAATTTCTGCGTCGAGCCATTTCTTAAACTCTGCGTGTTCCAGCAACTCGATGACATCAAGCTGCAGCAGCTTGCTCTTCGTTCCAACTCGGGTATTGAAAGGGTGTATCGAAAAGCCAAAAAATTGATGGAAATCGGCCAAGGCTTTCGGAGTATGTGGCTGTCCGAGAACGACTGGTCGAGGAGGCTTGGCTTTTGACGAGAAATTTTCGCCGATGATCTCGATCAGGGTGCCGTCGCTGACTTTCAAGTCAGGGAATGCGACCCCCATATTATCAAGCGCGACCATTACGTCGCCGGCTCGTCCCTGGGACGTCACATCGACGATGGTGGCGATTCGCTGAGGATCCCAAACGCTGCTTGCCATCTTCTTTGCCATGCTTCCGGACGTCGAGGCGGAGACAATGCAGAAATAGGGATCTGATGGAGGATTGATCTTCTCCAACTCATCATAGGAGTGGAAGCTGACTATCTCTGCCTCGGAGCGGCACAGGGCCAGAGCGCATTTGACGTAAGCATAGATACCCATGGTATCGATGAAAACCTTGGTGCTCCCTTGCAGGGCCTGCCCGTGGCATAGCGCGATCAAGTATGCGACGACGTACAACTCTGCCTCGCCTGAGGCGATTTCCCTTGCTTGGATGAAGACCTTGTTCCGGCGTTGGGAAGGGTGCTTGAACACATGGCCAGAGGGGGCCTGGTGAATGGCACTGTTCTTCTCGATAAGGCTGTTTACGCCACGGGTTATGAGAAGCTTCAGATCCACGTTGTAAGGGCCCGTATGCGCTCCAAGGGCGTGTTGATTGAAGTTTGTGCCATCCCACTCAACGAAGGTGTATTGCTTCACGAAGTCAAAGCCAGCCTTCATGCCGCGCTTGATCATGGTTTGCAGGTGCAGATTGGCCGGATCCCAGGCTGCCTTGAACGTGTTGCATTGCTCGGTAGAGCCCACGATGTACACGCAATCGGGAAGATTGGCATCACTCTTGAGGGCGGTCTCTACATCGGTATACACATTGCCTTCGGTCAGCTGGCAGCGTTTATAGCAGAGCACTAGGGCTTCAATGCTGCCGTGCGTGGGGCAGTGTTTCAGGTGCCGCCAGGAATAAAAGCGTTCCATCACTGAGCCCTCAGCGGTACGAGAATAGAAATGACCGCACCTTGAACGGGCGAAAGGTTGGTTTCAGTCCAGTCATTGAAAGCAAAGAGGTCACGGTTATCGCCAGGCGTGAAGGCGTTGAACATCGACAGCCTTCCCGTGCGGATCCTCATCAGCCCGCCGATCTGCCTCAACTCTTGCAAGACCGAGGGCAAGCCTTCACCTGCTGCTGTCTGGGATTTCGACGTTGATTTGTGCTGCAGGCAACGGAGAAGCGCTCGTCGTTCATCTTCGAGTGACATCTCTTGCACGGGCTTGCCAGTGAAGCGGCTGACTAACCCTGGCCCTGAGTCAAAATAGCTGATCTCGAATGCCCGGAGGCTCTTGGCTCCGGTTTCGGTTCTAGCAGCTTCATCATTCCAGTATTTGTTCAGATCGGGGTGGCCAGAGAAATCGTCTTTGAAGGTCGACTCGTAAAACCGTGTCCAGCCCATCAGCACCCCCTCGACATGCGAGAGATACGGCCTGCCAGTATGGTCTGTGATCGCGTGCTCTTGGGTGTTTTGAATAAGCTCAGCAGAGAACAAAGCGAGCGCATCGACCAGGGACTCAGGTACTTTGGCCCTGCTTTGCTGCGTTGTACGATCCACTAGCGTGCGCATCACTGGGGCCATGCCGTCTTTCTCTTTAGCCTTGCCTCGCGAAGAAAACAGCGGCTTCAGATACTGGATTTTGGAACCTCCGACGCACAGGAGGTCTATACAGCGCCCCTTGACAAGGTCGTCAAACTCTTGAGCATCCATCGCTTGCATTCTTTTGGTCGCGAAGGTCAGAACGTCTCGGCGATCAATTTCCTTGCTACCAATCCGTATTCCCTTGGACAGCCGAACCCCTGCAATCCCAGGTGAGTAATCACAAACAGCCTGCTGAGCATCCAGTTCTTGAGCGTTTGGATGAATGTCCAGATAGTCATCTTCGAGTTTTTGGCGAGCGAGCGTAACGACCATCTGCAGTCGCGATGCGTCATGCATCGGGCTATGTCGAGCGCCGAGGGTGTCTATAGGGAAGCGAAACACGGTATCGCTGTCGGAGTACTCGATCTGGGAGATGATTTCCTCAATCTCAACCAGGCTCCGGCACTTCCCCACGTGGTTAATTGCCAAGCTATCACCTCTGAAACGTAGGGTTACTTTTGGGCCGGGAGGCTTGCCAGGAGCTGCTTGATTTGGGGCTCGGGTTTCCAGTAATTAGGGCCCTTGAGGAATTTCCCATTCTCATCGTAGATAGGCTTGCCATCGGCACCTAGCTTGCTCTCGTTGCTGTCCATGATCAGCTCCAGTACGGCTTCAAGAGGGATGCCGTACTTCATTGCCTCGGAGCGGCAATACACGATGACGTCGCCGAGAAGGTCTGCAATGGCGACCTGAACATCGATGGCATCGTCTCCTCGACGAATCTGCTCAGTAATGTCATCGATCTCGGCGATTTCGTCGAGCAGCGTCCGCTTGAATTTCAGGAGGCGATCTTCTGCATCCGGGAAGAGGTGCGGAGCCTCATGGATGGGCAGCTTGTACATCGCATTCATTGTCTGGATGCGGTCACGAAAACTTTTGCTCATTGATCCATCTCCGTTGGTGAGGCGTTAGCAGCAGACACTACGCTTCTTTTTCAGGGCAAAGCAATCCAAAACACCCTGGCCCGCCATAGCTTCGCAGACGCTCTCATGGCGCCTCTGCCTCGTAGTTTGCATTTCATCCGGCAGAGCAAACCCAGGCGTTAGAAGCTTGGCGTTACAATTATGGTGTTAACCTCTGACCTTTCTTCACAAAGGCGTGCCACGTCTGTCAGGCACGCTCTAGGACAGCAGGGAGCCTTCAGCTAGTGGATTCACCAACAACAGACCCTAATTCCCCATCACCTCTGGCCCAGGCCGAGGCAGAAGGAAAATCGCCCGTCCCTGACAGAAGCGTGATGCCGGTAAAGGGTGGCTTTTTCAGTGGTCTCGCCAATCTCATTCTCGATGCCGTAGGTTTCAAGCAGCGCTCGGCTTGGAAAGCTGAGCACTTGGTCGGCGTAGGAGAGGGCTTCGAGTCGGGTAGAGGCCATGGAGTGGAACTGGGCCGCGTTGAGGGGCGGACTGAAGGGCGCCCGGAGGGCATAGCCAAGGCCTTGATGAAGGCAAGCTGATAGTTGAGCTGCGTCCAGGAACCACTGACCAGCCTGGTTCACCTCCATCAAGGAAGCGGCCCTCTTCAAGGACTGGAGGTTTGCAATCAGGGGGGAGATGTCGACCAGTTCAGTCGGATCACCCTCAACCAGTAACGCCCGCCAAGGTTGGCGCTTTCTAGCCTAGTTGAACAACTGGGTGAGGTCGGCGAAGAAGCTGATGGCCTGCCGGTGAGCGCCGCGGTTGACCACGGCCTGGATCAGCGCCCGGACATCATGTTCGGAGACGCTGCTCACTGCGGTCTTGCCGAGTGCTGGCATAAGGTCCTTGTTAAAGCGTCGTTGCAATTTGGCATTGCCGTCTTTACGCGCGACACCATCCAGCAGCCAGGCCTTGACCAGATCCTGGACGGTCAGTGTTTGCACCTTCGTTGTTTTTAGGTGTTCGGTCTCTACGTTAGCGGCGGTGTATGCCTGCACCTTCGCGGTTTTCTTGTGCTCGTTGGGATTGATCTGCTCATCAATAAGCGCATGGGCCTGGTTGCGCGCCTTGCGGATGTCCGTCAGGGATTTGCGCGGCCAGGATCCGCAGGAGTACTCTTTGTTCTGGTCGCCCAGCGAAACCGATAGAAAAAGCTGACCGACACACCGTCCTTACGCATTGAGATTCGACCGGCCAGATTGCCATCCTCCCGGAGGATTCGACCGGCATCGTTTGCGGTCAGCGACTCGAGTTCTTTTATGGTGATTTTGGCCATAAAATCGGTTCCCCCTACTTTTCCCCCCACAAAAACGTCGGCTCTTGATGGACGTTACTGGACCTTTGTGGAGCAGAACTCCGCTGAAACTCAAGTAAATACTAGCTTTGAATATTCCAGAGTAAAATTTTGAAGGCTTTCAAGAAGTATGAAAAAGGAGATGGGGTGCTAGGGGTCGAGTGTTCGAATCACTCCGTCCCGACCATATTTTTCAATGACTTAGCCCAATCTGCAAAGATTGGGCTTTTTCATGTCTGCAATAAACAACCCGTTTCGTTGAATTATCGCCAGGGAAGATCAATGCAGCGCCAAGGATCTCGGCACTGGAACATGATCAAACTTCGAAATGGTCTTGATCCAGTAGCGGCGATAGTCGGTCTGATCGGGTGCCAGCGGTTTTTGGGTTGACCATAGATGCCCAGCCTTCAGGCTGGCGCGATAGGCCTCCCATTCTTTCTGCTCGGCGACTTCCCTGGCTTTGTGTCGGTCGTCGAACCAACCGAGGACATAAGGTTCGCCTTGGTCTGTGCTGTGTGCTATCAGCAAATAAATCTCTGTCATGACTGCCGCCTCAATGCTGTAGTCCAATCGTTACTCTTGTCATGGGTATCGGCAGGAGGTTTGAGTTTTTGAGATCAGGATTGTCAATCATCTGGTCAAGGGGGCGGATTGCTGGAGCAACGCCAACGCCCGTTCAATTTCAGTTTCCGTTCGTTATTCGGCCACGATCAACAATGACTGCGGCGCCGCGCTCTGCGGATGCTGTGGCTCCTGCAACCCGGTCAAGCGAAAGCCCGCCATATCCAGCGCATTGAGCCAGCTGGAAAGCGTGCGGAAATACCACGGCATGGGTTGCCATTGTCCTTTGAATCCGCTGAAGGTTTCCTGCCGCCAGCCATCCTGATAATCGCCTGCTGCCGTAGCCCAGGGATGCAAGGTCTGGATCACCAGGGCGCCACTTGGAGCGAGCAGGGCTTTCAGGGCGCTGAGCAGGGGGATGATGTCCTGGTGCAGCAGGGCGAAGTTGGCGCAGATCAGGTCGTAATCGCTGCCGATATCCACCTGCGTGTGCACCAGCGCGTCATAGCTGGCCAGATACACGAGGGAAGAACCGGCTGCCCGTGAGGCCTCCACCAGGGTTGCGTCGCCATCCACGCCGACGGCTTCGATGGCCCGTTTGGCCAGGGCGCGCAATAGCCAGCCCTCACCGCATCCGAGGTCGAGCACTCGTTCGGGCTGGCGGCTGAGTATCGCCAGCAGGATGGCTTGGTCAGTGACTTCGCGGCGACTTTCAATGGCGCCGGTGCGGACGGCTTCGATCCAGGCTTGCGCGTTGTGCTGCCAACTCTGGAGGAGGGCGGATTCGGAGGCGGGCATTGGCAGTCTCAAGCGTGAGGGCTTGAGTTCAAGGATAGAACATGCGGATTGACCCGGTCCTGTGGGAGGAAGGCTTGGCTCCCACAGGCTTGTTCCAGGCTCTGTATTTAGAACTTGAACCGACCTACCAATCCCTTGAGCTGACTGGAAATGTCTGTCAGGCGGCCGGAGCCGGTCTGGGCGGTGTGGGCAAATTCTTCGACCAGTTGTGCATCGGCATGGATCTGTGCGATGTGCCGGTTGATGTCCTCCGCCACTTGGTGTTGTTGCTCCGCCGCCGTGGCGATCTGGGTGTTCTGGTCGCGGATCGAGTCCACCGAGTTGCGGATCTTGTCGAAGCTGTCGCGGGCCTGTTGGATGCGCTCGACACTGGTTTGCGACACTTGCAGGCTGGTCTGCATCTGCTGGGTCACTTCCTGGGTGCGTCGGGCGAGGTTGCCGAGCAGGCTGTCGATCTCGCCGGTGGAGTCAGCGGTGCGCCGTGCCAGGGCCCGGACCTCATCAGCCACCACGGCGAACCCGCGCCCTTGGTCCCCAGCACGCGCGGCTTCGATGGCGGCGTTGAGAGCCAGCAGGTTGGTCTGCTCGGCGATGGAGCGGATGGTGTCGAGAATCGTGTTGATATTCTTGCTGTCTTGCTCGAGTGCCTGCATGGTCTGGGTCGACTGCTGCAAGTCTTCGCTCAGTTTCAGGACGCTGCCAGTGGCTTCGCCGATATGGTGCTGGCCGTCATGTACATCCCGGTAGCCCGTGTCCGCGCTGGAGGCTGCCTGGCTGCAGGATCGGGCCACTTCGTTGGCGGTCGCGACCATCTCGTTGAAGGCGGTGCTCACCAGTTCCACCGCCTGACGCTGGCGCCCGGCGGCTTCGTTCATGTTCGAAGCCACTTCGCTGGTGTCGGCGGCGGCACTCTGCAAATCGGACGAGGCGCTGCCGATGCGCTGCACCAGCTGCGCGATCATGCCCAGGAATTGGTTGAACCAGCTCGCCAGGGTGGCCGTTTCATCCTTGCCTTGCACTTTGAGCTGACGGGTGAGGTCGCCTTCACCTTCGGCGATTTCCTGCAGGCCATCGGCGACGCCGCGAATCGGCCGCACGATCACGCGGGCGAAGCTTGCACCCACGAGAGCAAAGACTACGGCCAATACGGCAGCAATGAGCGCGATCAACCAGGTCAGGCTAGAAGCCTGGGCCATCACCTCATCACGCTTGATCAGGCCGATGAAGCGCCAGCCCAAGCCTTTGGAGCTGACTACGTTGGCCATGTAAGGCACGCCATCGATCTCGATCTGGGTGACGCCGTCGCTGCTCTTGGCCAGTGCAGCATAGTTGGGGCCAAGGTCGGCCAGCGGCTTGAAGTTGTGCTTGGCATCGCCAGCGTCCACAAGGACGTTGCCATTGGCCTCGACCAGCATCAGATAGCCGCTTTCCCCCAGCTTGATGTTCTTGACCAGTTCGGTCAGTTGCTTGAGCGACACGTCCAGGCCGACGACGCCCACCAGCTTGCCGCTGGCGTCGGCGATGGTGTGCACGATGCCGATCAGCGACACATCATCCGGCGCCCAGTAATAGGCATCCGTACGCACGGTGGTGCCTGGAGCGGCCACGGCGGCCTTGTACCAAGGGCGCACGCGGGGGTCATAGTTGGAAATCTTGGGATCGTCAGGCCAACTGGCATAGCCGCCGTCGGCCAGCCCCACGGAAAGATAAGCCGTGGTTGGGTGGCTCTTGGCGAATCTGTCGAAGATATCCAGTAGCTGCTTGTTGGTCTCGGTCAGGGGGATCTGCGCAGCGTCGGCACCGGAATAGTTCTTCAGGTCCTTGGCGCCGACGATCCGCGGATCCTTGGCGAAGAACTCCACGTTCTGGCTGATGCCATCGAAGAAAGTCTTCATGCCATTATCGATCTGCCGGATTTCCCGACTGCTGCTGTCCAGGAAATTGGTCTGCGCCGCGTCGCGCAGGTTCAGCACGACGAGCACGGCTACCAGAATGACCGGGAGGCAGGCGATGGCCGCGAACGCCCATGTCAGCTTCTGTTTGATATTCATGACTTCTCCCGCGGGTATTTATAGATGTTGTTTCGGCGGAACCAATGGGCTGTGTCGCGAGTTACCCGCAAGGGAATCGCCGAGCCTACCTGGAGCGTATCGACCAAAGTGGTAGGCACTTTAGGCAGGCTCCGGCTTTGCGGACGGGAGGTTTTCCTGTATGGCGAGGTCATGTCGCAGAAGGTGTTGAAAATGACGCATTGGGGTTACTCGGCGGTGCGATTTTGCTCATCATCACAGGAAAGTAGCAGGGTAATTGTGGCCAGTGTTCCTGTCTGGAAGACGGCTGCGACTGCTGTGCCAGGGCGCAAATGTCAAGCAAGCCCGATTGTCTTCCATTAACGAGGCCCTATGCCAAGCGCATTCGAGAGCGTACTCAAAAACAAGAACATGGCCTATCGACCACTCGGTTCACCGGGTACCGACCAGGCTCCGATTCGTGTCGCGTTTGTCTTGATGGACAACTTCTCGATGATGTCCTTCACCGGTGCGGTGGACGCGCTGGTCACCGCCAACCTGATGAGCGACAGGCCCCTTTACGAGGTCCTGACCGTCGGGGTTTCGGGCGGGCAGGTGCCCAGTGACCTGGGCATCGTCATTTCTACCGATGTCGAACTGGCGCAACTGCGGGAGGACCTGGATATCCTGATCGTCGCCGGGGGCTTTCGCGTCAAGCTGCAAGGCGTGCCCCTATTGCGGCGCAAACTGCGGGCCAACGCGGCGTCAGGCGCGATCATGGGCGGACTGTGGAATGGCGTTTTCTTCGTCGCCGACGCCAATCTATTGGATGATTTCGAGTGCGCCGTCCACCCGGAAAGCCGTGCGATGATGCTGGAAGTCTTTCCCCGCGTGAAAGTGTCCAGCCGGGCCTACGTCGTCGACCGGGAGCGAGTCAGTTGCGCGGGCGCGAACAGTTCCCTGCGCATGATGCTTCAGTTGATCCGCCAGACAGGTGGGCAGGCGTTGGTGGGGGCCATCGAAGAGATCCTGCGTTGCGATGAATCCGGCGATGAAAGCGACTTGCCGCCGGTCTTCGTCGAAACCGACCCGACGCTGCCGGAGAGCCTGAAACTGGCGTTGGAGTTGATGTGGCAAAACATCGAGGAGCCTTTGACCATCGATGAGTTGGCTGCGTGTGTGAAGATTTCGAAGCGCCAGCTCGAACGGCGCTTCTGTCGTTTTCTCGGGGCGACTCCGACGCGTTATTATCTGGAATTGCGCCTGACGCGCGCTCGCCAGTTGATCCAGCAAACCAACAGGTCGGTGACGGAAATTGCCGTTGCGACGGGCTTCGTCAGCTCTCCGCATTTCCAGCGACGTTTTCGGGATTTCTTCGGGGTTCCGCCCGGCAGTTATCGTTCAACCTTCGAGCGGAAACAGGCGATGCGCTAAGCTCCGGCCCCAAACATCCCTGTCAATAAATGCGTAGGGGACACGCCGCAGGCTATTGGCGTTGAGATCAGGTTCTATCGTCAGATTGTTCGGCGTCGGGCAGTTCGTCACTCTGCGAGGCGGTCAGGGTTGTGCCCTTGCAAAGCACCTTACCGACCTCATCGGCGATCGAGCCATCGACGACCAGCCCCTGCATCTCGTCAAACTGGGCTTTTTCAAGCTCCTCAAGGCTGCTGTACATGCCTGTGTGGCGAACATTGCGCTCGGCGCAATCAAGTTCCAGTTTGGTGTAGTTGGTGAAATAGGTGCCCTGCCTCTGAACGGTGGCCTGTATGGCAGAACCGTTTTCGACGTAAGAGACGATGGAGTATTGGGCTTGTGAATCATCGTAGTTATAGGTGATTTGTTGCGGATCCGCCGTCGCGCAGCACGCTACGGACAGGGTAATGAGAGACATAACCGTCTTCATGTTTTCTTCCATGAAATGAACAGGATGGCTGATAGTTAAATGATATCGTTTTGCGTGATTTGCAACATCAAGTTACCACTACAGAATGATGTCACATTTGACCGCTGGTCGGAAATACTCAATTCCCTGGAACTTTTCTGAAACCCTGGCCTACCTTCGGATACCCGCTTGCTCCGCACAAGCGACAAAGCGCATGGTCCAGCTTCCGGAAGCTGGACCATGCGCCATGTTTCTCTTAGCAAAGCCGGAATTTAGCGGGCCGCCTGACTTTTTTCAGATGTTTTGATCATTATGAAGGCCAAAGCTTATACCCGTAGTCACGGCATCTGCGGCAATTCCCTGGGTTGCAGATCGAACACCAACACCTCGGCGTTCTCGCCATTGGTCAATGTCAGCACCTGCTCCTCGCGAACCCGTACGCCATCGCCTTCCTGCAGGGATACGCCATTGAGCTCGACCTTGCCCCGGGCCACGTGCACATAGGCGTAGCGGTCTGGCGCCAGTGTCAGGCTGGCGCTTTGCTTACCGTCGAACAGCCCGGCATACACCCGTGCATCCTGGCGAATCTGCAGCGAGCCGTCGGTTCCATCCGGCGAAATGATCAATTGCAGCCGTCCGCATTTCTGCTCAGTACTGAAGTGCTGTTGCTGATAACGCGGCGTGGCGCCAGCGACGTCGGGCACGATCCAGATTTGCAGGAAGTGCACCGGTTCGCTATCGCTGTGGTTGAACTCGCTGTGGGCCACGCCGCTGCCAGCGCTCATCAGTTGCACATCGCCCGGGCGGATGACCGAGCCTGTGCCCAGGGTGTCCTTGTGCTCAAGCGCACCTTCGAGCACATAGGAAAAGATCTCCATGTCCCGATGCGGATGCTGGCCAAAGCCTTTGGCTGCGGCAACCCGGTCGTCGTTGATGACGAGAAGGTCGGAGAAGCCCTGTTCGTTTAGGTTACGGTAGTTGGCGAAGGAAAAAGTATGGAACGAGGTCAGCCAGCCGTGACGGGCGATGCCGCGGTCCGAAGCTTTGCGAAGGGTCAGCATGGTGGTTCTCCTGATTCTGGGCGGAGCGGTCGTGGCCGTTCGCCGGGTTCAGGAAAAGATTAATGGTTAACGGATAATCCAATAAGTAGATCAAAAACGAAAGACTGTCCCATTACAGTGGACAATCAAGTAAGCTCGCCAGCCTACGCCTCGCTTCGCCATAATGCGACGGTTCCGCTGTGTTCAGGCTCTGATCACAGCGATTTGAACTTACCGCTTTTCCTTCGATCCTCTGGCGTTCTTTCTGATGAAAACCGTTGCAATGGTGCTGTTCCCGGACTTTCTGCTGCTCGATATGGCGGGGCCGCTTGAAGTCTTCTCCATCGCCAATCGTTATCTCGAACCGGACCAGCGTTATCAATTGCTGACCCTGGGTACCGAGCGCGGCGCGCTGCGGGCGTCAAACGGCGTGATGGTGCAGGCCGATATCCACATCGACCAGGCCTGGGCGGCCTATGACGTGTTGCTGGTACCGGGGGGGCCGGGCGCCTATAACCAACAGCATCCGGGGCTGCAGACGTGGTTGAAGGCCGCGACACAACGGGCCACGCGCTATGGCTCCATCTGCACCGGCGCCTTTGTACTCGGCAACGCAGGATTGCTCGATGGGTACCGGGTTACCACTCACTGGCACTACACCGAACGCCTGATCCAGCGTTTTCCCAAGGCCTTGGTGGAAACCGACAGAATTTTCCTGCAGGACCGGCGCCTGATGACTTCCGGCGGCGTCACCGCCGGTATCGACCTGGCCTTGTTTATCGTCGCCCAAGACTACGGACGCAAGGTGGCCCTGGATGTGGCCAAGGTGTTGTTGGTGGTGATGAAGCGCCAGGGCGGGCAGGCGCAGTTCAGCCCGTTGGTGGCGGCGGTGGCGACCCAGGAGTCGGCCATCACCCGGGTACAGCACCACGTGATCGAGCACTTGGAGGAGCCCTTCACCGTCGAGCGCATGGCCGAGCTGGCTGCCATGAGTGTGCGGCACTTCGCCCGGGTATTTGCCCGTGAAGTCAAGATGACGCCCATGGAGTTCCTCCAGGGCGCGCGTATCGACCGGGCGCGTCAGCTATTGGAAGCCACGGATTTGCCCCTCAAGACCGTGGCCTTTCGCAGTGGCTTCGGCAGCGTGCGGCACATGCGCGCCCAGTTCAGCGAAAAGCTTGGCTTGACCCCGGCACAGTATCGCCAACAGTTCAGTTGAGCCGACGGTGTCCGTCCTGGGCATCGTGATGTCCGTGATGCGTCCTTTGCCAGCATTGTCCTGTCGCTCGTGGCTGCCAAGATAATCGGTGAACCCTTTAAAGGATGCGCTCGAGCCGGGGCGGAGACGTTGTCGAGTGCAGCGTCATGTCTAAACTGGCTGCTGGCGCTGGAACGCCCATGAACAATTTCGCCACGCCGGGTACCGAAACGACGGTGGTTTTCGGTCCGTTTACCTTCCATCCGCAGCAGCGCCTGGTCACCTGCAAGGGCAGGCCCTTGTCGCTGGGCGGACGGGCCCTGGATATTCTCCACGTCTTGGCTGAACACGCCGGCAGCTACGTCGACAAGCAGACCCTGATTGCGCGTGTCTGGCCGGACAGTGTCGTCGAAGCCATCAACCTGCGCGTGCATATCGCGGCGCTGCGCCGGGCATTTCGTGATACCACGGGCGGGTGCCGGTACATTCGCAACGATCCCCGGCGTGGTTATTGTTTTGTTTCCTCGCCGGTTTCAGCGTCACGCAGCGAACGGCATAACCTGCCTGCGCGCCTGAGCCCGGTGCTGGGGCGGGACAGAGTACTGGGTCAGCTGCTGGTCGACGTGCCGCGCCACGGCCTGACCACCGTGACCGGGCCAGGCGGTGTCGGCAAGACCACCGTCGTGCTGCGGGCGGCGGAGTTATTGCTGGGGTATTTCCATGACGGCGTCTGGTTGGTTGACCTGGATGCGCTCGTGGATCCGGGTCAGGTGCGGGCGCACGTCGCTCAGACGCTGGGCCTGGAGCCAGACGCCCTGACATTGCAGCCCGGATCCTGTCGGATGCTCTTGGTGCTCGACGGCTGCGACCGGTTGCTCGACGCCTGCCGGGAACTGATTCTGGCGCTTCGTACGACCGCACCCGAAGTGTCGGTACTGGTGACCAGTCGCGAATGCCTGGACTTGGCCGATGAATATGTCGTGCAGTTGCCCGGCCTGGCGGTGGCCGAAGACCTGGAGCCCCAGCAGGCGCTATTGGCCTGTCCGGCGGTGCAGTTGCTGATTGACCGGGTGAGTGCTCGTCAGCACGGGTTCA
Source organism: Pseudomonas uvaldensis (assembly GCF_021271205.1). Classification (GTDB taxonomy): domain Bacteria; phylum Pseudomonadota; class Gammaproteobacteria; order Pseudomonadales; family Pseudomonadaceae; genus Aquipseudomonas; species Aquipseudomonas uvaldensis. The sequence goes on along the minus strand of NZ_JAIWKS010000010.1, from coordinate 199,940 downwards.
AGCCCAACGACCGGGAGCGGGCAACTCTTGCACAGGTGTGCCAGCGTCTTGATGGTCTGCCTTTGGCCCTGGAGCTGGCCGCGGTTCAGGTGGGCGTCCTAGGCGTCGCGGGGGTGCTTGAACAACTGGATGACGGGCTGGCGCTCTTGAGCCATGGCCGGCGCACCGCATTGGCTCGCCACCGCAGCCTGGAAGCGTCGCTGGATTGGAGTTTCGAGCGCCTGGGGGCCGCCGGGCAGACAGTGTTGTCACGCCTCGCGGTGTTCGAGGGGCCTTTCAGCCTGGACGCGGCGATGGCGGTGATCAGTTGTCCCGAACTGACCCCAGGGCAGTTGCCTGCGCTGTTGGCGCAACTGGTAAAGCAGTCTTTGGTGATGCGCGACCCGTGCGGCGAAGAGGTTCGGTTCTATCTGCTCCATACCACGCGGGCTTATGCCCTGGAAAAACTGCAGCGTAATGGCCAATGGCATCTTTATCATCGGCGTTATGTGTTGCAGGACGCCTGGGCGCCCCAGTCAAGGCCCGTGCCGCCGAGACATGGACTGGAGCAGCGCATCGGCCTCCACTAGGTCGGGTGTATCGAAGCCCTCCGTGAACCGGCGAAAAACCGGTTCGAGCAGGTTCCGCGCCGCCTGTTCCTGACCCCGATGTTGCCATAGCCGAGCCAGGGACATGGCGCTGCGCAGCTCCCAGGCCAGGGCTCCCTGGTCGCGGGCCATGCTCAAGGCCATGTGCAGTAGTTCTTCAGCCCGTGTTTCGAGTATCGGGTCATTGCCTGCCAGCAGTGCTTCGGCTTCGGCCCGCAGGATTTCCGCCGAGCACCAGCCCGCCAGACCCTGGTGGGCCCGTTCGATCTGTTCCGGGCTGACCAGATCAGCCCGCAGGGTGACGACGATATCGTGGATCAGACCGGTGGTGAGTTGATCCGCCCCCGAGGGGCCCCCCTCAAAGGCACAGGCGTAGCAAGCGGCCCAATCATCGAACAGCAGCACCGAATGTTTCTTGGCCTGGTGCCGCAGCATCTGGAGCCGTTCATGGGCGATCGCACGGTTGCCGTTGTAATGCTCGATCACACAACCGGCCAGGGCCAGGGTGTAGCAGATCGAGGTGCCGTGGTTGATCTGCAAGGCGATTTGCAACGCGAGGCTGGCAGTGCGACGGGCTTTCTCGGCAAAACCCTGCAGCCAGAGAATTCGCGCCAGGATCGTCAGCGCGGCGACGCTTTGGTCGTACTGCACGCCGAAGCCATGGGTGAATCGGCTGAGATGGCCGCTTTGGGACATGCGCTGGATCACCTCCTCGGCGTCACGGCGGGCCGCGTCCTGGTTGCCGGCGAAATGCAGCGCCAGTACCCGCAGCCGCTGAGTGCTCAGAGACAGGGTCGGGTCGCCATGCGTGCCCAACCGGTCGAAGTCCCGGCTTTGCTCCAGAGCCTGTTGGTAATGACCGCAACTCAGATTGACGGCCATGTGGCCCGAGACCGCCCGGAGCTCGCTGGTCAGGTCCTTGCACTGCTGCGCAAGCTGGCGGGCGGTGATGAATGCGTTGATGGTCGCCGATGTGCCACCTACGGTGTGGTAGCTGAAACTGCCGCGGGCCAGTTCCAGGGCAAGGGTCAGCCTTGGGCAGGGCGTGGGACTGGCCCGCAGCAATGCCAGGGCTTTGTTGACGTACAGGCCGTGCTCCTTGAGCAGGGACAGCTCCTGCCAGAGAGGCAGAGTCCGGGCGGTCAGGCGAATGGCGACGGCGTGCGCGCCGTGTGGGGCCAGGCCCCGGTCAAGCGCGGCGCGGATGTCGTCGCGATAGTCGGCGTAGCGGGCGGTCCAGAGCTGAGTGGGAGTGTTTTCCCAGTCGCTCTCGGCTTGCTCCATCAGTGTCAGACAGCGCTCGGCATGGCGCGCCTGGCTGGCGGACAGCTCACCGGCCTCGGTCAGTTTCTCCAGGGCATAGCTACGGGTCGTGTCCAACAGGCGATAGCGCACTTCTTCGTCGCCAAGCTCCACGTTGAGCAATGATTTGGCGACTAACTGGCTGATAGACACCAGCACCTGATCCGGCGCGATATGCGGGCCGACGATCACCGCCGCGGCCGATGCCAGGTTGAAGCTGCCCATGAATACCGCCACCCGCCGCAGACAGGCCTGCTCACAGGGCGTCAGCAGAGCGAAGCTCCAGTCCAGGGTGGCCTGTAGGGTCTGTTGGCGCGGTGCGCTCGCCCGGCAGTCCTGGTGGAGGAGGGTGACGCTGTCCTGAAGTTGCTGGTGCAGGGCTTCAAGCCCGAAGCGGCCGATTTGCGCAGCGGCCAGCTCGATTGCCAGGGGAATGCCGTCCAGTCGCTGGCAGATATCGAGCACGAGGGGAACCTCGCGGTCGGTCAACTCGAAGCTTTCCTGGCTGGCCATCGCCCGTTCGGCGAACAGTTGCAGTGCCGGGTATTCCAGGGCGGGGTAGCCTTCGATGGCCATTCCCCTGGGCGGAAACGCCAAGGCATCCAGGCGTTGTATATGTTCGCCTTCGGCTCGCAGGTCTTCGCGACTGGTGGCCAGGATGTGCAGGTGGGGCGCACCGCGCAACAGGGTTTCGCTGAATTGCGCGACAGCATCGATCAGATGCTCGCAATTGTCGATCACCAGCAGCAGATGCTGGTCCTTGAGTTGGCGCACGATGACATCCAGCGGTTCACCGTTATAAGGCGGCAGCTTCAGCAAGGCAGACAGGTTCGGCGCGATCATGGCCGGGTCGTTGAGCGAGGCCAGGTCGAGCAGGTACGTGCCGTCGCGGTAGCGGCCGATCAACCGCTCGGCGACGCGCAGGGCGACGGTGGTCTTGCCGATGCCCCCCGCGCCCACCAGGGTGATGAAGCGTTTGCGCGGCAGTTGAGCCACCAGCTCATCCACGATTGCCTGGCGCCCGATCATCCGGGTGTTCGGCAGTGGCAGGTTATGGACCACTGACGCAGGGGCAATGGGCGTCTGTCCTTCGAGCGGCGCGAACGAAATCGGCGCCACGAAACTATAGCCTCGCTGGGCCACGGTGACGATGTAGCGCTGGCCGGCCTGACCGTCCCCCAGGGCCTTGCGCAGAGCGGCGACGTGCACCCGCAGGTTGGTGTCTTCCACCACGCTTTTGGGCCAGACCCGGGCGATCAACTGGTGTTTGCTGACCACCTGCCCGGCGTGTTCGAGCAGCACCAGCAGGATCTCCACCGCCCGCCGGCCCAGGCGCAACGGTTGCCCGGCTTCCAGTACCAGGCGTTGGCGGGGGTGGACCTGATAGGGGCCGAAATGCACGGTCTGTTCGACGGCGAGGTCGAGGGGGTGGTTCATGGTGTTCTCGATGTCGGGGTCCCGGTATGTGGGATTTATCCGACTATATTCCTCAGGTTTGGCTTTGAACGCAACGGCGAGGAGCTACGGATCCCTCGACCTAGACATCTGCTCGTCAAAAAAGAGGGAAAAATTAACAACGTTTAACTCACGCAGGAGCCGTTTCTGAACCGACCATGTAGCCCTTCATCCACTGCAAGGAAATCATGTCATGAGCACCTTCATCACCCGCGATGGCACCGAGATCTACTACAAGGATTGGGGCAGTGGTCAACCGGTGGTCTTCAGTCACGGCTGGCCGTTGAACTCGGACAGTTGGGAAGCGCAGATGATGTTCCTGGCCTCCAACGGCTATCGGGTGATTGCCCATGACCGTCGCGGACATGGGCGCTCAAGCCAGCCCTGGAATGGCAACGACATGGACACCTACGCCGATGACCTGGCGCAATTGATCGAACGATTGGACCTCAAGGACGCGGTGTTGCTGGGCTTTTCCACGGGCGGTGGCGAAGTGGCGCGCTACATCGGCCGGCATGGTGCCGCCCGCGTAGCCAAGCTAGGCCTGATCTCGGCAGTGACGCCCTTGATGGTGCGGACCGCGTCCAACCCTGGCGGCTTGCCGATCGCGGTATTCGACGGTTTCCGCCAGGCCTCCCTCGCGGACCGTTCTCAGCTATACAAAGATGTGGCCAGTGCATTTTTTGGCGCCAACCGTCCAGGCGCCAAGGTGTCCCAAGGCATGATCGACTGGTTCTGGATGCAGGGCATGCTCGCCGGTCACAAGAACACCTATGACTGCATCAAGGCGTTTTCGGAAACCGATCTGTCCGAAGACCTGCGCAACATCGACGTGCCGACCCTGGTGGTCCATGGCGATGACGACCAGGTGGTCCCCATCGAAACCGCCGGTATCGCAGCCGCCAAACTGCTCAAGAACTCGCAACTGCTGGTCTACCCCGGCGCGCCTCATGGCCTGACCGATACCCACAAGGACCGGTTGAATGCTGATTTGCTGGCGTTTATCCAGGGCTGATCAAGCTACAAACCCTGTGGGAGCAAGCTCGCCCCCACAGGGATCGGTATTCAACAGGACCTTAGCCGATGAACCGCAATGATTTACGCCGCCTCGACATGAACCTGCTGGTGATCTTCGAGGCGTTGATGTTCGAGAAGAACCTGACCCGCGTCGCTGAAAAGCTGTTCATGGGCCAGCCAGCGGTGAGCGCGGCGCTGGGACGGTTGCGGGATCTGTTCGACGATCCGCTGTTGATCCGCCACGGGCGCGGCATGGAGCCGACCCCGCGGGCGATGGCCATCCTCAAAGAGCTGCAACCGGCTATGGACACTATTTCCGGCGCGGTCAGCCGGGCCAAGGCGTTCGATCCGTCCACCAGTTGCGACGTGTTTCGCATCGGCTTGTCGGACGACGCCGAGTTCGGCCTGTTTCCGCCGCTGCTGAGCCAACTGCGGGAAGAAGCGCCGGGCATCATCGTGGTGGTGCGCCGGGCCAATTTCCTGCTGATGTCGTCGCTGCTGGCCAGTGGCGAAATCAGTGTCGGGGTCAGCTATACCACCGATCTGCCGGCCAATGCCAAGCGCAAGAAACTACGGGATATCCCCTGCAAGGTCTTGCGTGGCGACAAGCGTCCGGGCCCGCTGACCCTGGACGAATACTGTTCGCGGCCCCATGCCATGGTGTCGTTCTCGGGTGATCTGAGCGGCAACATCGACCTGGATCTGGCTCGCATCGGCCGGACCCGCAAAGTGGTGCTGGCGGTGCCGCAGTTCAGCGGGTTGCGCGCATTGCTCGCCGGCACTGAACTGATCGCCACCGTGCCCGATTACGCAGCCTGTGCGCTGGTGGAAGGTTGCGGGTTACGTGCAGAAGACCCGCCGTTCGAGATCAACCCGGCCGAGTTGTCGATGGTCTGGAGCGGTGTCCACGACAACGACCCCGCCGAGCGCTGGCTGCGCTCGCGCATCGCCACACATATGTCCCAACCGTTGCCGGCGGCCGCTTCGGCGCAGTCGGTCGGAGACCACCGATGAACCTCACCGATGAACGTCCGTTGCAGGACCTGGGCTTGCTGTTCCTGCGCTTGAGCGGCGCGCTGTTCCTGCTCTGGGTCCATGGGCTGCCGAAGCTGTTGAACTACAGCGTCGAGCTGACCCGTATCGAAGACCCGTTTCACCTCGGCGCCGCACCGACCTTGGTGCTGGCGATTTTCGCCGAGGTGCTCTGTCCGTTGCTGATCATGGCCGGCGTCCTGGTGCGCCTGGCCTGCCTGCCCATCCTGTTCCTGCTGGCCGTTGCGCTGCTGGTGGTTCACCCACAGTGGAGCCTGGAAGAAGGGCAGTTCGGCTGGCTGCTGTTGATTCTGTTTACCAGCGTATTCATTGCCGGGCCTGGGCGCCTGGCGATCAACACGCGTTTTGCTGGAGTGCTTCGCCATGTCTGAATCTCAAACCCTCGAAACCACCGCCAGACCCGGTGCCGATGAAGTCGTCACCCTGGTGGTCAAGCACCGGGTCAAGGCCGGTCAGGACGCGGCCTACGAGGCCTGGTTGCGTCGCACCGTGACCGTGGCGGCTGGCTGGCCGGGACATCTGGGCGTGGATGTGGTCCGGGGCAAGCAGGGCGGGCTGTCACTGTTCACCTGTGTGCTGCGATTCCGTTCCACCGAGGCCATGCAACGCTGGCTGGATTCGCCTGTGCGCCGTGAACTGATCGACGAAGCCGCGCCGTTGCTGGCCGACGGTGACCAGACTGAAGTCGGGGCCCACAAGGAGTTCTGGTTCGCCCCGCTGGCCGACGCCTCCACGCCACCGCCGCGCTGGAAGCAGGCCGTGGTGACGCTGCTGGTGATCTTGCCCCACACCTTGCTGGTGCCGCTGATCTGGGGGCCGGTCCTGCAACTCAATGCGTTTCTCTCCAACTACGTGGTCGCCACGTTCCTGATCACCCTGACCATCGTGCTCTCGGTCTGTTACGTGTGCATGCCGCTGGCGACCCGTTTGTTCGCGCCGTGGCTGGAAGCGTCGAAGGCCCATGAACACCTGGAGCCCGGCCATGGCCAATAACGATGATCCGACCGATCCGCTGCGCCGCCAGTTACTGGCCGCCGGGTCCTTGCTCAGTGCCGCGGCGGCTTTCTGGCCGCGCCTGTCCCTTGCTTCTTCTCATTCAAAAGGAAATCCGATGAATGCCGATCTGATTCTGTTCAATGGCCAATTCCATACGGTCGACCGCGAGAAACCTCGCGCCAGCGCCGTTGCCATCAGCCAGGGCAAATTCGTCGCCGTGGGCACCGATGCCGAGGCCATGGCGTTGCGTGGCAGCGGCACCCAGGTCATCGATCTCAAGGGCCGCACGGTCATCCCTGGCCTCAATGACTCGCACCTGCATCTGATCCGTGGTGGTTTGAACTACAACCTGGAACTGCGCTGGGAAGGCGTGCCGTCCCTGGCCGATGCCTTGCGCATGCTCAAGGACCAGGCCGACCGCACCCCGACGCCGCAATGGGTGCGGGTGGTGGGCGGCTGGAACGAATTCCAGTTTGCCGAAAAACGCATGCCGACCCTGGAAGAACTCAACCAGGCTGCCCCCGATACCCCGGTGTTCGTGCTGCACTTGTATGACCGCGCCTTGCTCAATCGCGCCGCGCTGCGGGTGGCCGGATATACCCGCGACACCCCGAATCCGCCGGGCGGCGAAATCGTGCGCGACAGCAACGGCGAGCCGACCGGCATGCTGGTGGCGCGGCCCAACGCGATGATCCTGTATTCGACCCTCGCCAAGGGGCCGAAGCTGCCACTGGAGTACCAGGTCAATTCCACACGCCAATTCATGCGTGAACTCAATCGCCTGGGCCTGACCAGCGCCATCGACGCCGGCGGTGGTTTCCAGAATTATCCGGACGATTACGCGGTCATCGAGCAGTTGGCCCGTGAACAGCAACTGACGGTGCGCATCGCCTACAACCTGTTCACCCAGAAGCCCAAGGAAGAACTCACCGACTTCAAGAACTGGACCGGCAGCGTCAAGCTGCACCAGGGCGATGACTTCCTGCGGCACAACGGCGCCGGTGAAATGCTGGTGTTTTCGGCGGCGGATTTCGAGGACTTCCTCGAACCACGTCCGGACCTGCCGCCCGGCATGGAACAGGACCTGGAGCCGGTGGTGCGCCATCTGGTGGAGCAACGCTGGCCGTTCCGCCTGCATGCCACCTATGACGAATCCATCAGCCGCATGCTCGATGTGTTCGAGAAGGTCAACCGGGACATTCCGTTCAACGGCCTGCCCTGGTTCTTCGATCACGCCGAGACCATCACGCCCAAGAACATCGAGCGAGTGCGGGCCCTGGGCGGCGGCATCGCAATCCAGGACCGCATGGCGTTCCAGGGCGAGTATTTCGTCGACCGCTACGGCGCCAAGGCTGCCGAAGCCACGCCGCCGATCAAGCGCATGCTGGCCGAGGGCGTGCCGGTGGGCGCCGGCACCGACGCCACCCGCGTGTCGAGCTACAACCCGTGGACCTCGCTGTACTGGATGGTCAGCGGACGCACCGTCGGCGGCCTGTCGCTGTACGAAGAAGGCCTGCCGCGCCTGACCGCGCTGGAACTGTTCACCCATGGCAGCGCCTGGTTCTCCTCCGAGCAGGGCAAGAAGGGCCAGATCAAGGTCGGCCAACTGGCGGACCTGGCCGCCCTGAGCGCGGACTTCTTCAGCGTCGAGGAAGAAGCCATCAAGTGGATCGAGTCCGTGCTGACGGTGGTCGACGGCAAAGTGGTGTACGCCGCCGGCGACTTCGAAAAACTCGGCCCGGCCAGCGTTCCCGTGTTGCCGGACTGGTCGCCGGTGGTCAAGGTTCCGGGGCACTGGCGCCCGACCTCACCGCTGCAGGCCCAGGTTCACCAGTGCAGCGGCCCTTGCGCCGTGCACTCCCACAGCCATGAGCGAGCGCGGCTGTCGAATGTCCCGGTCAGTGATTTCCAGGGCTTCTGGGGCGCGTTTGGCTGTTCCTGCTTTGCCTTTTAACTAACACACACATTTCCCCCTGTGGGAGCGGGCTTGCTCGCGAAAGCGGCTGAACATTCAGCTTCGCCGTCGCCTGACACGCCGCCATCGCGAGCAGGCTCGCTCCCACAAAGTTTTACAACGTCCACACTGAGGAGTCATCCCATGAGCAACGCCCCTGTCTACAACCGCCTGAACAAAGATGATGCAGTCGTCCTGCTGGTCGATCACCAGACTGGCCTGATTTCCCTGGTCCAGGACTTCTCGCCCAACGAGTTCAAGAACAACGTGCTGGCCCTGGCCGACCTGGCGAAGTTCTTCGAACTGCCGACCATCCTGACCACCAGCTTCGAACAAGGCCCCAACGGCCCGATCGTGCCGGAACTCAAGGAAATGTTCCCGGACGCGCCGTATATCCCGCGTCCAGGCCAGATCAATGCCTGGGACAACGAAGACTTCGTCAAGGCGATCAAGGCTACCGGTCGCAAGCAACTGATCATTGCTGGCGTGGTGACAGACGTCTGCGTGGCATTCCCGACCCTGTCGGCCCTGGCCGAAGGTTTCGATGTGTTCGTTGTCACCGATGCCTCGGGCACCTTCAACGAAACCGTGCAGCAAGCCGCCTGGGTACGGATGACCGCTGCCGGCGCGCAGATGATGAACTGGTTCTCGGTGGCCTGTGAGCTGCACCGCGACTGGCGCAACGACATCGAAGGCCTGGGCAACCTGCTGTCCCAGCGCATTCCGAACTACCGCAACCTGATGAACAGCTATGCGGCACTGACTGCCAAGTAAGCTGTGCTGCCTGGCTGAATGGATGCCCGCCTTTTGTGCGGGCATCTTTTTGCCTGGCGAAAAACCTGAATCTATTTATAGAATTCCCGACTGTCCACCCGCGGATCTCCAATGAATCCCTTCGAAGAAATGCGCATTTTTGCCCAGGTCATGGAATCGGGCAGTTTCACGGCCGCAGCGGACAAGTTGGGGCTGTCCAAGCAGTTCGTCAGCCGCAAGCTCATGGAGTTGGAGCAACGACTCGGTGTACGCCTGCTCAATCGCTCGACGCGGCGACTGGACGTGACGCCCCTCGGCCAGCGCTATTACGAAGCGGCATTGCGCCTGCTCAGTGAGATCGAGCAAGTGGAGCAGGGCATCAGCGGCCAGACCAGCGAACCCCGTGGCACCCTTCGCGTCAGCGCACCACTGTCATTCGCCGTGGCGCACCTGGGGAGCCTGTTGCCGTTGTTTCTGCAACGCTACCGGGACGTCAGCGTGGAGGTCGACTTGAGCGACCGCTCCGTGGATTTGCTGGGCGAGGGCTATGACCTCGCGCTGCGAATCGGCGTGCTGGAGGACTCAACGCTGATCGCCCGACGCATTGCCAGTATCGAGCGGATATTCTGCGCCAGCCCGGCGTACCTCGCCAAACACGGCCACCCCACACGGCCCGAAGACTTGGGCGGGCACGATTGCCTGCCTTACGGTCACGGCCGTCAGGTGCAGTGGCGATTCGCAGGAGGGGGCAAGCCGCTGGTGCTGGAAGTCGGCGGCCGTATGCGTGCCAACAACGGTGAACTGCTCCGGGATGCGGCCATCGCCGGCATGGGCATTACCTACCTGCCGACGTTTATCCTGGGGGATGCATTGAAGGAGGGACGATTGGTCCAGGTACTCGAGGGCTTCGAAACTGCGCCGCTGACACTCTCGGCGGTTTATCCGCAGCATCGACAAAGTTCGCGTCCTGTGCAGGCGTTGATTGAGTTCCTGCGCGAACACATGCAGCAGTAGCAAGCCGGAACGCATTCAGCCGTCCAAATGACGGCTGAAGCATTCTCAGTACTCGATCAGGCAGCGAGGTTTGCGCTGCTCAGTTCTTTCTTGTACTGCGCTTTCATGGTTTCCATCTGTTCACCCAAGGCGTCCAGCCTGGCTTTGCCCAACAGTTTTTTCGCTTGAGGGAACATTTCTTTTTCTTCTTCTTCGATATGGTGTTCAAGCAGTTCCTTGACCACCTTCACTCGACCTGCGAATTCCGGTTGGGAAGGGTCGGTGGCCTTCAGGTCCGGCAGCACCAGCGAATCGACGGTGCGATGCTCTTCCTTGGCCTCGTAGTACATCTCGGCCTCATCCTTGCCACCCACTTGCTTGAAGGCCGGATAGAGGATTTCTTCCTCCAGACGGGTATGGATGGACACTTCCATTTCCAGTTTCGCCAACAGGTCAGTGCGTTTTTTGATGCCGCGTTCAGTGGATTCGCTCAACTGGGCAAGGATGCCCTTGACGCGTTCGTGGTCGGCTTTCAACAGATCGATGGCGTTCATATACAGCTCCTCGGCAATTCACGGTTACGAGCCGGCTTCAAGCGCCGACGTCGCGTTAACCAAGGATTGCATCGGTCGTGCCAGCCAGACGGAGCTATTAAATCCTTTTAAAACAATGAGTTGAAAGCTACGCCATTTTCATCATCGTGCAGCCTGCATGAAGAGGGGGTAAAGCGCCTTGCACTTTGCGCTGCCCCGACCAACCCCCTTTGTGGGAGCGGGCTTGCTCGCGAAAGCGGTGTGTCAGTCGACGAAGATGTTGGATGTCCGTCTGCATTCGCGAGCAAGCCCGCTCCCACAGAGGATTCAGGGTGTGTGCAGGCTCGTGAAGACTCCGTGTCAGTTGTCGAGTAATTGCCGTACCCGTCCAGCCATCGCCAGGCAAGACGTCAGCCCCGGCGATTCGATGCCGAACAGGTTGATCAGACCGGGCACCCGGTGCTCGGTTTCTGCACTGATGAGGAAGTCGCGGGCGGGATCGCCGGGGCCGGAAATTTTCGGACGGATCCCACTATAGGCCGGTTGCAGGCACTGGTCCGGCAGGCCGGGCCAGTAGTCGCGGATCGCCGGGTAAAAAGACTCGGCCCGGGCCGGATCAACCCGGTAATCCTCCCGCTCGACCCATTCCACATCAGGGCCGAAGCGAGCCTGGCCCGCCAGGTCCAGCGTCATGTGAATGCCCAGGCCGGCGGCTTCCGGGGCAGGGTAAATCAAGTGCCGGAAGGGCGCGCGTCCGGCAAGGCTGAAGTAATTACCCTTGCATAAATAGTCATCGGGCACCGATGGGGGTGGCACCCCTTCCATGCAGCGGGCAAGGGCCGGGGCCTGGAGGCCTGCCGCGTTGATCAGTTGGCGGCAGGTCAAGCTCATCGGTGCCGCTCCACCCACTTCCAGCATGAAGTACCCGACGTGGATGCTGGCCCGCAACAACGGTGCGTGGAACACGACATTCGCTCCGGCCGCTTCGGCATCGCCTTGCAAGGCCAGCATCAGGGCATGAGAGTCCACGATCCCGGTGGAGGGCGAATACACGGCGGCGACGCAGGCCAGCGCCGGTTCCAGAGCCTGCGCCTGTTTCTGGTCGAGCAGGCGCAGGTCGTCCACCCCATTGGCCAAGCCGCGTTCAAGCAATGCCTTCAGGCCTGCCACTTGTGCCTGATCCCGGGCGACGATCAACTTGCCGAGGCGGCGGGTCTCTACGCCGTGGATTTCACAATAAGCGTACAGCCTACGCCGCCCCTCGACGCACAACTGCGCCTTTAGGCTGCCCGGTGGGTAGTAGATGCCCGCGTGGATCACCTCGGAGTTACGTGAACTGATCCCTGTGCCAATGGCCGCGCCGGCTTCGATCAGCAGCACTTCATGACCGGCGAGGGCCATTTCCCGCGCCACGGCAAGGCCGACAACGCCCGCGCCGACCACTACGCATTCCACATCGACGTTCAACTCATTCTCCTCGGATCTCCCAAACAGCTCTCGAAAGAATACACCGACCCCTATGTGGGAGCGGGCTTGCTCGCGAAGACAGAGTGTCAACCAAGTGGATGTGATAAGTGGGCTCTCGCCCCTCAGCAATTCATGTGCGAACGACCAAACATCCAGCCATAAAAAAACCCGCATCTCGCGATACGGGTTTTTCAACTACACCGTTTGGGCAATCAGCCCGTCAGGCCAGCCTGTTGGACCAGGGTCAGCAACGGCTGCGGATACACACCGAGGAAGAACGCCAGTACGGCGATGGCCAGCAGCATCACGCCGCCTGCCTTTTGTTCCCAGTGCAGCTCGGCATCGTGACGACGCAGGTTCGGTTCCATCAGGTACAGGGTGACCATGACACGCAGGTAGTAGAACACGCCGATGGCACTGCCCAGCACCAGGGAGCCGACCAGCCACCATTGGTGGGCCTCGACGCCGGTGGCGATGATGTAGAACTTACCGATGAAGCCGGCGGTCAGCGGGATGCCGGCCAGGGACAGCATCATCACGGTCAGCACGGCAGTCAGGTACGGACGGCGCCAGAACAGACCACGGTACTCATACAGGGCATCGGCGTCGCGGCCGTTGTACGGCGAGGACATCAGGGTGATCACGCCGAAGGCGCCGAGGCTGGTGATCACGTAGGTGACCAGGTACACGCCGATGGCTTCCACGGCCAGGCCTTTGCTGGCGATCAGGGCAATCAGCAGGTAACCGAAGTGGGCGATGGACGAATAACCCAACAGACGCTTGAGGTTGCTCTGGGTCAGTGCCAGCAGGTTACCGAACAGGATCGACGCAATGGCGATGAGGGTCAGTACGTTGCTCAACACACCGCTGCTGGCCACTGGCGAGATCTGGAACAGTCGCACCATCACCGCGAACACTGCCACTTTCGACGCGGTGGCGAGGAATGCCGCCACCGGCGCCGGGGCGCCTTCGTAGACGTCCGGGGTCCAGAGGTGGAAGGGCACCAGCGACAGTTTGAACGCCAGGCCGATCAGCATCATGCCCAGGCCCAGTTGCGCAATCGGGCTAGGCAGGCCAGTGGCCGCCAGGGCCTGGCCAATGCCGACGAAGTTCAGGGTGCCGGCCTCTGCGTACAGCAACGCCATACCGAACAACAGGAACGCGGAACCGGCCGCCGACAACACCATGTATTTGATGCCGGCTTCCAGGGAGCGCTTGTTGAAGAAGGCGTAGGCCACCAGGCCATAGACCGGCACCGACAGCAGTTCCAGACCGATGAACAGGCTCGCCAGGTGCTGGGCGCCGACCAGGACCAGGCCACCGGCGGCAGCCATCAGGATCAGCAGGTACAGTTCTTCGCGGTTGCCCGGGTAACCCGAACCGCCATCACCGAGGTAGGCATGGGCGAGGGTGACGCAGGCGAGGGTGGCGACGAGGATCAGCGCCATGTACAGGCAGGCGAAACTGTCGATCTGGATCAGCGGGGTGACCGCCAATGGAGCGACTTTCAGGGCCGGCAGGATTGACAGTAAGGCCAGGTTCAACCCCGCCACCGACAGCAGGAAAGTCTGGGAGTGATTGCGGCGCCAGGCGATCGCCAGCATCACCACGAGGATCGTGGCGCTGGTGATCAACAGCGGCGCAAGCGCGATAAAGTGTTGAATCGTGAATTCCATAGCGCTCTTACCGGGCCGAAGCGAGTTGAGAGAAGGCGGTGCCGAGCCACTGCTGCACGCCATGCATCGTGGCGGCAGAGGTGTCGAGGAACGGTTGCGGGTAAACGCCGAGGTAAATCAGCAGCACCGCAAGGCCGAGCACCATGATCAGTTCGCGACCGTCCATGCCACGCAGCACTTCGTCCGACTTGGACGGGCCGAAGTAGGCGCGGTGGATCATGATCAGCGAGTAGACCGAACCAAACACCAGGCCAGAGGTGGCGATAGCGATGATCCATGGCGAACTGACGAAGGTACCGATCAGGATCAGGAACTCGCCGACGAAGTTGCCGGTACCCGGCAAGCCCAGGGAAGCGGCTGCGAAGAACAGGCTGATGGCCGGCAGGTAAGCGATGCGCGACCACACGCCACCCATCTCACGCATGTCGCGGGTGTGCAGGCGTTCGTACAACTGGCCACTGAGGATAAACAGCGCCGCTGCCGACAGGCCGTGGGCCAGCATCTGGATCACCGCGCCTTGCAGGGCCAACTGGCTGCCGGAGTAGATGCCGATCAGCACGAAGCCCATGTGCGAGACGCTGGAGAAGGCGATCAGACGCTTGATGTCGGTCTGGGCGAACGCCAGGAAGGCACCGTAGAAGATCCCGATCAGGCCCAGGGTCATGGCGATCGGCGCGAACTCGGCCGAGGCGTTGGGGAACATCGGCAAGGCGAAGCGCAGCAGGCCATAGGCCGCGGTCTTGAGCAGGATACCGGCCAGGTCCACGGAACCCGCGGTCGGTGCCTGGGCGTGGGCGTCCGGCAGCCAGGAGTGCAGCGGCACGACCGGCAGCTTCACCGCGAAGGCGATGAAGAAGCCCAGCATCAGCACGTACTCGGTGGTGCGCGACATCTGCACTTTCAACAGGTCGGCGTAGTTGAAGGTAATCACGCCGGTGTTGTTGAAGTTGACCAGTACCAGACCGAGGATCGCCACCAGCATGATCAGGCCGGAAGCCTGGGTGAAGATGAAGAACTTGGTCGCCGCGTAGATCCGGGTTTTCTTGCCGTCCGCCGAGCTGTGACCCCAGAGCGCGATGAGGAAGTACATCGGCACCAGCATCATTTCCCAGAAGAAGAAGAACATGAACAGGTCCAGCGCCAGGAACACGCCGACGACACCGCCCAGGATCCACATCAGGTTCAGGTGGAAGAAGCCGACGTGGCGCTGGATCTCTTTCCAGGAGCAGAGGACCGAGAGGATACCCAGCAGGCCGGTCAGCAGGATCATCAGCAGCGACAGGCCGTCGAGGGCCAGGTGCACGCTGATGCCGAAGCGCTCGATCCACAGGTGCTTGAATTCAAGCGCCCAGGTCGGATTGGCACCCGGGGCAGGGGCCAACGAATAGTCGCCGGTCGCCCACAGCCAGAGGCCGAGTGCGAGTTCCAGGGACATGGTCAGCAGCGCAATCCAGCGCGGGAGCGTGGAGCTGGAGCGCTCCGCGATCCAGCACAACAGGCCGCCGATAAAGGGGATCAGGATTAGCCAGGGCAGAATCATGACGGGCTCGTTTCCTTTCGCAAGTTCGCAAGGTTCATATCAGACCGCTACCAGCACGATGGCGCCGATAACCAGCACGGCGCCAGCCGCCATGGAAGCCGCATACCAACGCAATTGACCGGTCTCGGTACGGCTCAGGGCAGTGTGGCCGCCCTTGGCCATGCGCGGGATCAGGCCAATGGTCTGGTCGAGCGGGTCTTTGCGCAGAATGTGGCTGATCGCAAGGTATGGCTTGACGAACAGTTTGTCGTAGATCCAGTCGAAGCCCCAGGCGGCGAACCACCAGGCCGAAAGGACACGGCCGAGGCCGCTGTTGGCGATGGCGGTGACGAAACGACGCTTGCCCAGGAACAGCAGGGCGGACAGCAGGATACCGGCCAGGGCGATGGCGCCCGAGGCGATTTCCAGGCTGTGCTTGGCTTCGCCGCCGGCATGGCCGACGCTTTGCGGCAGCACGCCGTGCAGCGGTGGGGTGATCATTGCGCCGACGAAAGTCGACAGCACGATCAGCACCGACAGTGGCAGCCAATGGGCGATTCCGTGGCCGGCGTGGGCTTCGGTCTTGGCTTCACCATGGAACGCGATGAAGATCAGGCGGAAGGTGTACAGCGAGGTCATGAACGCACCCACCAGGCCTGCGTAGAGCAGCCCCTGGTTGCCGCTGGCGAACGCTTCCCAGAGGATCTCGTCCTTGGAGTAGAAGCCGGCGGTCACCAGTGGCAGGGCCGCCAGGGCCGCGCCGCCGACGATGAAGCTGGCGTAGGCCAGTGGCAGCTTCTTCCACAGGCCGCCCATTTTGAAGATGTTCTGTTCGTGGTGGCAGGCCACGATCACTGCACCGGAGGCCAGGAACAGCAGGGCCTTGAAGAACGCGTGGGTCATCAGGTGGAAGATCGCGCCTTCCCAGGCGCCGACGCCCAAGGCTAGGAACATGTAGCCGATCTGGCTCATGGTCGAGTAGGCGAGGATCCGCTTGATGTCGGTCTGCACCAGGGCGGCAAAGCCGGCCAGTACCAGGGTCACGCCACCGACGATGCCCACCAGGTGCAGGATGTCCGGCGCCAGGGCGAACAGGCCATGGGTACGGGCGATCAGGTAGACGCCCGCGGTGACCATGGTGGCCGCGTGGATCAGCGCCGAAACCGGCGTAGGACCGGCCATTGCGTCCGCCAACCAGGTCTGCAGCGGCAGTTGCGCGGATTTACCGACGGCACCGCCCAGCAGCATCAGGGTCGCCAGGACGATCCAGAAGTCACCGGCCTTGAAGTGCTCGGGCGCACGCACCAGCAGTTCCTGGATGTTCAGCGTGCCCAGTTGCTGGAACAGGATGAACAGGCCGATGGCCATGAACACGTCGCCGATCCGGGTCACGATGAACGCTTTCAGTGCCGCGTTACCGTTGTTGCGGTTGCTGTAGTAGAAACCGATCAACAGGTACGAGCACAGGCCCACGCCTTCCCAGCCGAAGTACACGAACAACAGGTTATCGCCGAGCACCAGGAACAGCATGCTGGCGATGAACAGGTTGGTGTAGGCGAAGAAACGCGAGTAACCGGCTTCGCCGCGCATGTACCAGGAAGCGAACAGGTGGATCAGGAAACCCACGCCGACCACCACGCCCAGCATGGTGACCGACAGGCCGTCCAGGTACAGGGTGAAGCTCGGCTTGAAGCCTTCCACCGCCATCCACTGCCACAGCACCTGGGCATACGCGCCGCCTTCAGGTGGCGCGACGTTGAATTGCCAGATCACGTAGGCCGCGACAATGGCGGACAGACCGATGGAACCGACGCCAACCAGCGCCGAGAGGTTTTCCGACCAGCGTCCACGGGAGAACGACAGCAGCAGGAAACCGATGAGAGGAAATACGAAAGTCAGAAAGAGTAGGTTCATCCGCGCATCTCGCTGGCAGCGTCGATATCGAGAGTGTGGAAGCGGCGGTACAGCTGCAACAGGATCGCCAGGCCGATACTGGCCTCGGCGGCTGCCAGGCTGATCACCAGGATGAACATGATCTGTCCATCCGGCTGGGCCCAGCGGGCGCCCGCAACGATGAAGGCCAGGGCGGAGGCATTCATCATGACCTCCAGGCTCATCAGCACGAACAGAATGTTGCGGCGGACCATCAGGCCGACCAGACCGAGGCAGAACAGGATGCCGGCAACCGCCAGACCATGCTCGAGAGGGATAGCAGGCATGTGATTACTCCTTCGCCTCGTTACGGCCCAAATGGAACGCCGTGACGGCTGCGGCAAGCAGCAGCATCGAGGCGAGTTCGACCACCAACAGGTACGGACCGAACAGGCTGATGCCCACGGCCTTGGCGCCTACGGTGGTTTGGCCGATGCCCTGGCCGCTCTGGTGAGCGAACAGCACATACAGCAGTTCACCCAGCAGCAGGGCGGCGAGAATCACCGGTCCCGCCCAGATGCCGGGCTTGAGCCAGTTGCGCTCCTGCTGGACCGAGGCCGGGCCCAGGTTCAACATCATCACCACGAACACGAACAGCACCATGATGGCGCCAGCGTAGGCGATCACTTCCAGGGCACCGGCAAACGGCGCGCCGAGGGCGAAGAAAGTCATGGCCACGGCGATGAGCGAAATGATCAGGTAGAGCAGGGCATGGATGGGGTTGGTGTTGGTGACCACGCGAAGCGTGGAGACCACAGCAATACCCGATGCGAAATAGAAAGCGAATTCCATCTTTCTTCCTTAAGGCAGCAAGCTCTTCACGTTGATCGGCTCGGCTTCGTTTTGCGCGGCACCTTTCGGCTTCCCGGCAATGGCCATACCTGCAACACGATAGAAGTTGTAATCAGGGTTTTTACCGGGACCGGAAATCAGCAAGTCTTCTTTCTCGTACACCAGGTCCTGACGTTTGAAATCCGCCATTTCGAAATCCGGCGTGAGCTGGATCGCGGTGGTCGGGCAGGCTTCCTCGCAGAGGCCGCAGAAAATGCAGCGCGAGAAGTTTATGCGGAAGAAGTCCGGGTACCAGCGACCGTCTTCGGTTTCAGCTTTCTGCAGCGAGATGCAGCCCACCGGGCACGCCACGGCGCACAGGTTGCAGGCCACGCAGCGCTCTTCGCCGTCGGGGTCACGGGTCAGGACGATGCGGCCGCGGTAGCGTGGCGCCAGGTAAACCGGCTCTTCCGGGTATTGCAGGGTGTCGCGCTTGCGAAAGCCATGGCCGAAGATCATGACCAGGCTTCGCAGTTGGGTACCGGTACCCTTAACGATGTCGCCAATATATTTGAACATGGGTCAAATCCTCACTGAACCGCGGCCGCAGGCGTGTTCAACAACACGATCGCAGCGGTCACCAGCATGTTGATCAGGGTCAGCGGCAGGCAGAATTTCCAACTGAAGTCCATCACCTGGTCGTAGCGTGGGCGCGGGATCGAAGCGCGCAGCAGGACGAACAGCATGATGAAGAACGCGGTTTTCAGGGCGAACCACACGAAGGACAGTTGCGGCAGGATGTCGAACGGACCGTGCCAGCCGCCGAAGAACAGCGTGACTAGCAGTGCCGAGATCAGGACGATACCGATGTACTCACCGACGAAGAACATGCCCCATTTCATGCCGGCATATTCGATGTGGTAGCCGTCGGCCAGTTCCTGCTCCGCTTCCGGCTGGTCGAAGGGGTGACGGTGTGTCACGGCCACGCCAGCGATGAAGAAGGTGCAAAAGCCGAAGAACTGCGGAATGATGAACCACAGGTTCTGGGCCTGGTACTCGACGATGTCGCGCATGTTGAACGAACCGGCCTGGATCACGACGCCCATCAGGGCCAGGCCCATGAACACTTCGTAGGACACGGTCTGGGCCGAGGCCCGCAGGCTGCCCAGCAGGGCGAACTTGTTGTTGCTCGACCAACCGGCGAACAGCACCGCGTACACCGAAAGGCCGGCCATGGCGAAGAAGAACAGCAGGCCGATGTTCAGGTCCGCCACACCCCAGGTCGGGGTGATCGGGATGATCGCGAAGGCGATCAGCAAGGCGCTCATGGCCACGACCGGTGCCAGGGTGAAGATCACCTTGTCGGCAAACGGCGGCGTCCAGTCTTCCTTGAAGAACATTTTGACCATGTCGGCGGCGATCTGGAACATGCCGTACGGGCCCACGCGGTTCGGACCGTAGCGGTCCTGCCACCAGCCCAGCAGGCGCCGTTCGACGAAGCTCAGCAAGGCGCCTGTGACCACCACGGCCAGCAGGATCACGATGGCCTTGAGGACCGTCAGGATCACGTCGATCACTTCAGGGGTGAACCAACTCATTGCGCTGCCTCCTGCAGACCGTCGACGGTTTTGCCGAACACCGCCGGCGGGATACCCGCCAGGCCGGCCGGCAGGGCCACCAGGCCAGCGCCCAACTGCTCATTGATGCGCAGCGGCAGACGCAGGGTCTGGCCGGCCACGTTCAGGCTCAGCAGGGCACCGTCGTTGACGCCCAGGCGATCGGCTTCGGATTTGGCCAGCGACACATAGGCGGCCGGAATGCGTTCCTGTACCGGCGCGGCCTTGGAAGAGTTCTCTTCGCTGCCGAACAGGTGATGGAACGGCACGACCTGCCAGGTGCCCGGCGCCGGGTTGAAGGCGCGCGGCACGCTGGCGAACCAGCTCAGGCCATCGCCCTGGCTTTCGATCAGACGGGTGCCCGGATCGCCAGCACGCAGGTGACCACCGACTTCATCCTGGAACTTGTTCCAGGCCTGGGGCGAGTTCCAGCCCGGCGACCAGGCGAACGGCACTTGCGAGCGCGGTTCGGCGGAGCCCGAGTAGCCTTCCATGGAGAAGGCGAACGCGGTGTCCTGGTCTTGCGGGGTGCGCGGTTCGTGAACGCTGATGTTGGCGCGCATCGCGGTGCGACCGGAGTAGCGCAGCGGTTCACGGGCCAGCTTCAAGCCCTTGATGCGGAACGCGGCGGACGGTGCCGCGTCGACGATGCCGGCCAGTTGCGCGGTGCTCGAGGCCACGGCAGCGGTGACATGGTCCAGTTGCGTCCAGTCGATCGGCTGGTTCAGCAGGGTGGCGCGCAGGGCGTGCAGCCAGCGCCAGCCTTCGTGGACCAGGATGCTGGCGTCCAGATATTGCGGGTCGAAGACCTGGAAGAAGCGCTGGGCGCGACCTTCCTGGCTGACCAGGGTACCGTCGCCTTCGGCGAAGCTCGCCGCTGGCAGCACCAGGTGGGCGCGGTCGGTGGTAGCGGTTTTCTGATGGTCGGCGACGATCACGGTTTTCGCCGCGCTCAGGGCCGCGTCGACGCGGGCCTTGTCGGTGCGGGTGTACAGGTCGTTTTCCAGTACCACGATGGCGTCGGCGCTACCGTCGATCACCGCTTGCAGCGCGGCATCGACCGATTCGCCACCGAGCATGGCCAGGCCAAGGCTGTTGGCTTCCGGCACGACCAGGCTGATGGAACCGTTCTTCTCGCGCAGCTTCAAGGCCTTGGCGATGTTGGCGGCGGCTTCGATCAGCGCCTTGGAACCCAACGAGGTGCCTGCGATGATCAATGGGCGCTTGGCCGCCAGCAGGGCGTCGGCGATGCGTTGCACCAGGGCGGCCGCTTCGCTGTCCAGGCCGTCGACGGCCGGGGCGCTGGCGTCCAGGGCGTGAGCCACGGCAAAGCCGATACGGGCCAGGTCGTCCGGAGCGGCGTGGACGCATTCCTCGGCCACGTCGTCGAGCTTGGTTTCGGCGAGGCTGGCGATGAACAGCGGGTTCAGCTCATGTTGACCGATGTTTTTCACGGCGGCGTCGAGCCACGGCTGGACGCGCATCGCGTCGGCCATGTCTTCGGCCTTGCCCTTGACTGACTGGCGCAGGGCCAAGGCCATGCGGGCGGCGGTCTGGGTCAGGTCTTCGCCAAGGACGAACACCGCGTCGTGGTCTTCGATGTCACGCATCGTCGGTACGGGCAGCGGGCTGTTATTGAGCACGTCCAGCACCAGGCGGATGCGTTCCAGCTCACCGGCTTCGATGCCACTGTAGAAGTGCTCGGCGCCCACCAGTTCACGCAGTGCGTAGTTGCTTTCCAGGCTGGCCCGGGGCGAGCCGATGCCGACGATGTTGCGGCCGCGCAGCAGATCTGCGGCCTTGTCCAGGGCTTCGTCCAGGCTCAGCTTGGTGCCGTTGGCCAGCAGCGGCTGGCGAGGGCGATCCTTGCGGTTGACGTAGCCATAGCCGAAACGGCCACGGTCGCAGAGGAAATACTGGTTGACCGAGCCGTTGTAGCGGTTTTCGATGCGACGCAGTTCACCGTAGCGCTCGCCTGGGGAAATGTTGCAACCGCTGGAGCAGCCATGGCAGATGCTTGGCGCAAACTGCATGTCCCACTTGCGGTTGTAGCGCTCGGAGTGGGTCTTGTCGGTGAACACACCGGTCGGGCAGACCTCGGTGAGGTTGCCGGAGAATTCGCTTTCCAGGGTGCCGTCTTCAACGCGACCGAAGTACACGTTGTCGTGGGCGCCGAACACGCCCAGGTCGGTGCCGCCGGCGTAGTCCTTGTAGAAACGCACGCAGCGGTAGCAGGCGATGCAGCGGTTCATTTCGTGGGAAATGAACGGGCCCAGGTGCTGGTTCTGGTGGGTGCGCTTCTTGAAGCGATAACGGCGCTCGTTGTGGCCGGTCATCACCGTCATGTCTTGCAGATGGCAGTGACCGCCTTCCTCGCAGACCGGGCAGTCGTGCGGGTGGTTGGTCATCAGCCATTCGACGACACTGGCACGGAAGGCCTTGGACTCTTCATCGTCGATGGAGATCCAGGTGTTGTCGGTGGCAGGGGTCATGCAGGACATGACGATGCGACCACGGGTGTCGTTCTCGTCGGTGTATTGCTTGACTGCGCACTGGCGGCAGGCCCCGACGCTACCAAGCGCGGGGTGCCAGCAGAAATAAGGAATGTCGAGGCCTAGCGACAGACATGCCTGTAACAGGTTGTCTGCCCCATCGACTTCGAGCGCTTTGCCGTCTACGTGGATAGTGGCCATGGTTCAAAGTTCTTCGTTGGCCCGGTGTCAGCGGGCGTGGCTAATGGAATCTTGTGGTTCGTCCGAATCCAAACAGCCTCTGAGGCGTCATCGGACGAAAGGCGAAGGGCACGGACCCTTCGCCTTTTTTAAGCGTTGTTACGCGCCGACCATGGTCGGCGTGACCACCTGATTGAGGTCGCCCGCGCGGGTGGGCGCGATGCCGGCCTCGAATTCAGGGCGGAAATATTTGATTGCGCTGCCCAATGGCTCCACGGCACCCGGTGCGTGAGCACAGAAGGTCTTGCCTGGGCCGAGGAAACCCACCAGACCCAGCAGGGTCTCGATGTCGCCGGCCTGGCCTTCGCCTTTTTCGAGGGCCCGCAGCAGCTTGACGCTCCAGGGCAGGCCATCGCGGCAAGGGGTGCAGAAACCACACGACTCACGGGCGAAAAACTCTTCCATGTTGCGCAGCAGCGAGACCATGCTGATGCTGTCGTCCACCGCCATCGCCAGGCCGGTCCCCATACGGGTGCCGACCTTGGCGATGCCGCCGGCGTACATCTGGGCGTCGAGGTGTTCGGGCAACAGGAAGCCGGTACCGGCGCCGCCAGGCTGCCAGCACTTGAGCTTGTAGCCGTCTCGCATGCCGCCGGCATAGTCTTCGAACAGCTCGCGACCGGTGACGCCGAAAGGCAGCTCCCACAGGCCTGGATTCTTGACCTTGCCGGAGAAGCCCATGAGCTTGGTGCCCATGTCTTCACTGCCGTCGCGGGCCAGGGATTTGTACCAGTCAACACCGTCGGCGATGATCGCCGGCACGTTGCACAGGGTCTCGACGTTGTTCACGCAAGTCGGCTTGCCCCACACGCCGACGGCAGCGGGGAAGGGCGGCTTGGAGCGCGGGTTGGCGCGACGGCCTTCCAGGGAGTTGATCAGTGCGGTTTCTTCACCGCAGATATAACGTCCGGCGCCGGTGTGCACGAACAGTTCGAAATCAAAACCCGAACCGAGGATGTTCTTGCCCAAAAGGCCGGCGGCCTTGGCTTCTTCCACGGCACGGTTCAGGTGCCGGGCAGCGGTGGTGTATTCGCCGCGCAGGAAGATGTAGCCACGGTAGGTCTTCAGCGCACGGGCACTGATGAGCATGCCTTCGATCAGCAGATGGGGCAGTTGCTCCATCAGCATCCGGTCTTTCCAGGTGTTGGGCTCCATTTCGTCCGCGTTGCACAGCAGATAGCGGATGTTGATGGACTCGTCCTTGGGCATCAGGCCCCATTTCACGCCAGTGGGGAAGCCCGCACCGCCGCGACCCTTGAGGCCGGAGTCCTTCACGGTCTGGACGATATCGTCCTGGGCCATCTGGGTGAACGCCTTGCGCGCAGCGGCGTAGCCATTCTTGGCCTGGTACTCGTCCAGCCACACCGGTTCGCCGTCGTCACGCAGACGCCAGGTCAGGGGATGGGTTTCGGCCGAGCGCTGGATGCGGTTGGCGGGCCCGAAGGAAGTCAGGGTCATACGTAGCCCTCCAGCAGTTTGGCGACGCCATCCGGCTTGACGTCACCAAAGGTGTCGTCGTCGATCATCAGCGCCGGGGCCTTGTCGCAGTTGCCCAGGCAGCACACCGGCAGCAGGGTGAAGCGGCCGTCGGCGGTGGTCTGGCCGAGGCCGATGCCCAGCTTGCTCTGGATCTCACTGACCACGGACTCGTGGCCACCGATGTAGCAGACCATGCTGTCGCAGACGCGAATGATATGGCGGCCCACTGGTTGGCGGAAAATCTGGCTGTAGAAGGTTGCGACGCCTTCGACGTCGCTCGCCGGGATGCCGAGAATTTCGCCGATGGCGTAGAGCGCGCCATCTGGCACCCAGCCACGTTCCTTCTGAACGATTTTCAAGGCTTCGATCGACGCCGCGCGCGGGTCTTCGTAGTGATGCAGCTCGTGCTCGATGGCCGAGCGCTCGGTTTCGCTCAGGGCGAAACGGTCTGTCTGGATAAGCGTGCTGTTCATGCTTAGCGGTCCACGTCGGCCATAACGAAATCGATACTACCCAGGTACGCAATCAAGTCCGCGACCATGCTGCCTTTGATCACCGAAGGGATCTGCTGCAGGTGCGGATAGCTTGGAGTACGGATCCGGGTGCGGTAGCTCATGGTGCCGCCGTCGCTCGTCAGGTAATAACTGTTGATGCCCTTGGTCGCTTCGATCATCTGGAAGGATTCGTTGGCCGGCATGACCGGGCCCCACGAAACCTGCAGGAAGTGCGTGATCAGGGTCTCGATGTGTTGCAGCGTGCGTTCCTTGGGCGGCGGCGTGGTCAGCGGGTGGTCCGCCTTGTACGGGCCTTCCGGCATGTTGCGCATGCACTGCTCGATGATCTTGACGCTCTGGCGCATTTCCTCGACGCGAACCATGCAGCGGTCATAGGCATCGCCGTTGGCCGCCAGCGGTACTTCGAATTCGAAGTTTTCGTAGCCGGAGTAAGGACGCGCCTTGCGCAGGTCGAAATCGCAGCCGGTGGAACGCAGGCCTGCACCTGTGACGCCCCATTCCAGGGCTTCCTTGGTGTTGTAGGCGGCCACGCCGATGGTCCGGCCCTTGAGGATGCTGTTCTGCAGGGCAGCCTTGGTATATTCGTCCAGGCGCTTGGGCATCCATTCGACGAAGTCCTTGACCAGTTTTTCCCAGCCGCGTGGCAGGTCGTGGGCGACGCCGCCGATGCGGTACCAGGCCGGATGCAGACGGAAACCGGTAATGGCTTCGATCACCGTGTAGGCCCGCTGGCGGTCGGTGAACGTGAAGAACACCGGGGTCATGGCGCCGACGTCCTGGATATAGGTACCCAGGAACAGCAGGTGGCTGGTGATACGGAAGAACTCGGCCATCATGATGCGGATCACGTTGACCCGGTCCGGTACGGTGATACCGGCCAGCTTCTCGACCGAGAGTACGTACGGCAGGTTGTTCATCACCCCGCCGAGGTAGTCGATACGGTCGGTGTACGGGATGTAGCTGTGCCAGGACTGACGCTCGCCCATCTTCTCGGCGCCACGGTGGTGGTAGCCGATGTCCGGGACGCAGTCGACGATCTCTTCGCCGTCCAGTTGCAGGATGATCCGGAACGCACCGTGGGCAGAAGGGTGGTTCGGGCCGAGGTTGAGGAACATGTAGTCCTCGTTCGCCCCGGAGCGCTTCATGCCCCAGTCTTCGGGCTTGAAGCGCGCGGCTTCTTCCTCGAGCTGTTGCTTGGCCAGGGACAGGCTGAACGGGTCGAATTCAGTGGCGCGGGCAGGGAAGTCCTTGCGCAGCGGGTGACCTTCCCAGGTCGGCGGCATCATGATGCGCGTCAGGTGCGGGTGGCCGGGGAAGTCGATGCCGAACATGTCCCAGACTTCACGCTCGTACCAGTTGGCGTTCGGCCAGATGCTGGTCACGGACGGCACGCTGAGGTCGTTCTCGGACAAGGCGACCTTGATCATTACGTCACTATTACGTTCCACCGACAGCAGGTGGTAGAACACGGTGAAATCGACGCCGCTTGGCAGCCCGTGACGCTTGGTTCGCAAACGCTCGTCCACGCCGTGCAGGTCATAGAGCATGACGTAGGGCTTGGGCAGGTTGCGCAGGAAGGTCAGGACTTCGACAAGCTTCTCGCGGGCGACCCAAAGCACCGGCATGCCGGTGCGGGTTGCCTGGGCGGTGAACGCCTCGGGGCCAAAACGGTTATTCAGTTCGACGACCACATCCTGGTCGTCTGCCTTGTAAGGCGGGATGTACAGAGCACTGCCTGTAGTCATGGTTATTTATCGCTTTCGGTCAACGTAAAGAATGAAGCCAGTTTCTCGTTTCTTGACGGAACAGAGCTGGATCAGACTTCGTCGGGGCTGCGCAGGTTGGTGACTGCGATTCGCTGTTCGCGGCGCTCGGCTTTTGTCGACGGCATGTCGGCGCGATAGACGCCTTGGTCACCGACGACCCAGGAAAGCGGGCGACGTTCCTGTCCGATGGATTCCTGCAACAGCATCAAGCCTTGCAGGAACGCTTCGGGACGAGGTGGGCAGCCGGGCACGTAGACATCCACGGGCAGGAACTTGTCGACGCCCTGGACCACGGAATAGATGTCATACATGCCACCGGAGTTGGCACAGGCGCCCATGGAAATGACCCACTTGGGTTCCAGCATCTGCTCATACAGGCGCTGGATGATGGGGGCCATCTTCAGGAACGGCGTACCGGCGATAACCATGAAGTCCGCCTGGCGCGGCGATGCCCGGATGACTTCGGCGCCGAAGCGCGCGATGTCGTGGGGCGCCGTGAAGGCGGTGGTCATTTCCACGTAGCAGCACGAAAGGCCGAAGTTGTACGGCCACAGGGAGTTCTTGCGACCCCAGTTGACCGTGCTGTTCAGCACGTCTTCGAGCTTGCCCATGAAGATATTCTTGTGGACTTGATCCTCTAACGGATCGGCGACGGTTTCCCTTTCGCCAATCGGGTACTGCTCGTTAGGAGCATCCGGGTCGATCCTGGTGAGATTGTATTGCATTGCCAAAGCCTCATTGTTTCAGCTTCGCTTGCCGCTTGCGCCGAGCTTCCGGAGCCCAATCAAGTGCCCCCACCCGGTAAAGGTAGACAAGACCTGCCAACAGAATTGCTATGAAAACGAGAGCTTCGACAAATCCGGTCCAGCCGCTTTCGCGGACGGACACAGACCAGGCAAAGAGAAAGAGGGCTTCGATATCGAAGATCACGAAAAGCATCGCGACCAGATAGAATTTGGCTGAGAGCCGCAAGCGGGCGCCACCGGTAGGTAGCATGCCGGACTCGAACGGTTCGTTTTTGCTGCGGCCCCAGGCTCGTGACCCGAGGAGGCTGGAGACGCCGAGCATGAAGGCACACAGGCCGACGACACCCAGAAGGAAAATGGCAAAGCCCCAGTTGTGGGCCATGAGTCCTGTCGCTTCGGGCATGCTGGAAATCCTTAACAGAGAGCAAAGGTCTCTGAGCTTGAAAAGAAATAACGCAGTGACGATATGTCGCAGCAATCAATCGCGGTGATTTTATGGCTAAACACCGGGCAAGTAAAATTCGATAGCGAAATTATTTATTGGAATAAGGACATCACACCTCTCCAAGGGCCTCGAAGGCCTGCTCCTGTGGGGCGCCGGCCATTTGTTGATCGGTATATCCAGGCGACGGGTAATAATGAAAATGCCTTTCAAATGATAATTATTATTGTTTGTAGGGCATTTTCTCGATTGTTTCCTTCGACAGTCGGAAACTTGCCTTACATGACAAAGGCTGCAGTTGTCAGCGCCGGCCTTTTTACTCTTTTTCAGACTACCCGATACTGCGTTCGATCAATTTTTCTCAAGGTCTTTCGATTCTGGTGCGAGCAGGCTTGCCCGCCCCCCATAGAGGATTCAGGTTGCCCTTCAAAGCCTAGGCGAAAAAAAGCCCCGAACCAGTCGGGGCTTCAGATCGTCGGCCTTGCAGTCAGCTTTTTTCATTCGGTCCGCAAGAGCCGTTTATCCATGGATCAGTGGAACTGCTCTTCTTCGGTGGAGCCGGTCAGCGCGGTCACAGACGAAGCGCCACCCTGGATCACAGTGGTCATGTCGTCGAAGTAACCGGTGCCCACTTCCTGCTGGTGAGCCACGAAGGTGTAGCCTTTGGCGGCGTCGGCGAATTCCTGCTCTTGCAGCTTCACGTAGGCGGTCATGTCGTTGCGGGCGTAGTCGTGCGCCAGGTTGAACATGCTGTGCCACATGTTGTGGATGCCAGCCAGGGTGATGAACTGATGCTTGTAGCCCATGGCGGACAGTTCGCGCTGGAACTTGGCGATGGTCGCGTCGTCCAGGTTTTTCTTCCAGTTGAAGGAAGGCGAGCAGTTGTACGACAGGATCTGGTCCGGGTATTCCTTCTTGATCGCTTCGGCGAAGCGACGCGCCTCCTCCAGGTCCGGCTTGGCGGTTTCGCACCAGATCAGGTCGGCGTATGGCGCGTAGGCCAGGCCGCGGGCGATGGCCTGGTCGAGGCCGGCGCGCACTTTATAGAAGCCTTCCTGGGTGCGGGTGCCGGTCACGAACGGCTGGTCGTACGGATCGCAGTCGGAGGTCAGCAGGTCGGCGGCGTTGGCGTCGGTGCGGGCCAGGATGATGGTCGGAACGCCAGCGACGTCGGCCGCCAGGCGGGCAGCGGTCAGCTTCTGCACGGCTTCCTGGGTCGGTACCAATACCTTGCCACCCATGTGACCGCATTTCTTCACCGAAGCCAGTTGGTCTTCGAAGTGAACGCCGGCGGCGCCTGCTTCGATCATGCTTTTCATCAGTTCGTAGGCATTCAGCACGCCGCCGAAACCGGCTTCGGCGTCAGCCACGATTGGCGCGAAGTAGTCGATGTAGCCTTCATCGCCCGGGTTCTTGCCGGCTTTCCATTGGATCTGGTCGGCGCGACGGAACGCGTTGTTGATGCGCTTGACCACGGTAGGAACCGAATCCACCGGGTACAGCGACTGGTCGGGGTACATCGACTCGGCGGAGTTGTTGTCCGCGGCCACTTGCCAGCCCGACAGGTAGATCGCCTGGATGCCGGCCTTGACTTGCTGTACAGCCTGGCCGCCGGTCAGGGCGCCCATGCAGTTGACGAAATCTTTCTCGGGACGGAAGGCTGGCTTGGCGCCCTGGGTCACCAGGTTCCAGAGCTTCTCGGCGCCCATCTTCGCAAAGGTGTGCTCGGGTTGGACCGAGCCACGCAGACGGACGACGTCAGCAGCGGAATAATTGCGCTTCACGCCTTTCCAGCGTGGGTTCTCAGCCCAGTCTTTTTCAAGGGCTGCAATTTGCTGTTCGCGTGTCAGTGCCATGGAGATAAACCTCGTCGCATAGGTCTGGGGTGGAAAAATTCCTGCTCCTGCCGCTTCGCCAGTCATTGGCGAAAAAGGCTGCTCGCTGGCCAGGGGGCCGGGCGCACAAGTCGGTTCAGGCGGGGAGGCGACGGGATGAACGATGGGCTCGAGGAGAAAGTGAGCAGGTACAGGCGAACTGCGGGCGCATTCGGGCGTCGTGGGCCTTCATGTGAACTCAGAGTGATGCCGGGTTACCTAGTTACGCTTCCGTCCCTCGGGACAACTTCGTTCCAGTCGCAACCTCGTCAAACACACCTTGTGGGCGGTACAGACACGAATCGGCTCGCGGGGTAGGTGCAAGCGTCGACCCGAAGGCCCTTGCCAGGGCCCCTGATTAGCGGGAGCGAGGCCATCATGCCTTCGGTTTTTTGGCTCGTCAAACATTTTGTAGTGCTATTTTTCAAGCACTACATCTTTGGTCTAATACGACTCATCAGTCAGTTTTTGATGCTTCAGTTCAGGGTATCGACCTTGACCCGCAGAATCATGTCATCGCGGCCTTGGGTCGAGTAGCTGCGGGTCAGGCCCTGTTTGTCAGCTTGGGTCTGGCGATTCACGCCGGCCAGGGTGATCCATTCGCCCAGCCGGCCGCTGACAGTTGTGTCGGTACTTTGCACGTTCACTACATCGGGACGTTCCTGGCTCATGCGGTCACGGTTGGTACTGATACTGAGATGAACGGTCTCGCCGGTGACGCTGGCGGTGACATAAAAACCTTGGGTGACATTGCGGTATTCGGTCTGGCTTTGCATGCGCCCGTAATTGTCGGTCTGGCTGCTGGTGAACGGCACGCTCTGGCCGACCTGAATCAGCGCCGGCTGGCCTTCACTGGCTTGAACCTGTTGCACGCCACCGTCACGACTGGCCGTGCTGCGATTGATGATGCGGGTCTGGCTCGGGGCGGCGCCGTTGATGGAATAGCCCTGGTCGCCCTGCAGGTTGTTTTCGTTGGTGTCGACGGTAATCAGCAGGCGCTTGGGCGCGGTGTCCAACTGGGCGAGGAATTGCCGCAGTTCTTCGATTTTGCCCGGGTCGGCGTTAACGATCAGTTGGTTGCCGTAGGCGCTGACCTGGCCGTCCTTGCCGATGAAATTCTGCGCCACTGGCAGCAGGTCGGCGCTGGTGCGGTAGTTCAGTGGCACGATCTGCGTGTCGGCCATCACCGACAGACTGCAGCCAAGCAGCAGGGTAGCCAGGAGGGTGCGTAAGGACATTCCATTTCTCCGCGAGACAAAGGCTTGATATTGCCAGTTTGTCGGCTCCGGGTGGGGCAAGTTGAATGATAGACGGCAAAACGCCCCGGCATCGGTAGATGGCGGGGCGTTTTGGGGTGGCTCGGAGGGCCTCATCGCGAGCAGACTCGCTCCCACATGAGGCCTGTGTAGCACACGGCGTTCGTGCATGGCCCAGACCCTGTGGGAGCGAGTCTGCTCGCGATGGCGGCGGCACGGTCTCAGGCCGAACGCCGCACCATGTCCACGTGGGGAATCCCGGCTTCCAGGAACTCCTCGCTGACCACGGCAAAGCCCAGTCGCTCATAGAACGGCGTGGCATGCACCTGGGCGCTGAGCATCTGCTGCTTGAGTTCGCGCTTCTCGGCCTCGGCGATTACCGCATGCATCAATGCGTCGCCCACTTTCAAGCCGCGCCAGTCCTTGAGCACCGAAACCCGGCCGATGTGGCCGTCAGTCAGCAGGCGGGCGGTGCCGATGGGGAAGTCGCCTTCGTACGCCAGGAAATGTACCGCGCCCTGGTCGTCGGCATCCCATTCCAGCTCCGGCGGAACCGACTGCTCGACTATGAATACGCTTTCACGAATGCGCCGGATCTCGGCGTTATCCTTTTGCCAGTCTGCGACACGAACGTGAATTTTATTCATCGGCGAACCCCAGGCTGCCTTGTTTGACCAACTCGTGGATCAGGCCGCGACCGTCTTCGTCCGCCAGCCACGGGCTGAGGTTCTCGATGTGCAGTGCGTCGGCGGCGCAGATCATTTTCAGCAGCTCGCGCAGCTTGCCCGGCAGATAGCGACTCTGGCCGCTGGCGAACAACAGCAGGTCATCATCCACTTCCGACCAGGCCAGGCGGGCGCTCGGATTGCGGATGATCACTGCGCCTTGTTCCAGGCTGGCCAGCAGGTCTTCTTCTTCCAGTTCCGGACCTGCCACCAGCTCCGGGTAGCGAGGCTCGGTCATGAACTGGCCGAACCAGGTCAGCAGCAGGCGCTCGTCGCTCATGTGCTCGGCCAGCAGGCCTTTGAGGCGGTCGAGGGCGTCGTGCTGGATCTGGTGTGGATCGCTCACGGGGCGCGCATCGGCGTCGGTGTAGCGCTCTTCGTCCGGCAGGAACTGGCTGAGGAAGTCGGTGAAGTGGGTCAGCACTTCAGCGGCGCTCGGCGCACGGAAGCCCACCGAGTAGGTCATGCAATCGTCAACGGCCACGCCGCAGTGGGCCAGGCGCGGCGGCAGGTAGAGCATGTCGCCCGGTTCCAGTGTCCATTCGTCGGTGGCTTCGAATTCGGCGAGGATGCGCAGGTCGGCGTGTTGCAGCAGTGGGCTTTCGGAGTCGCACATCTGGCCGATCTTCCAGTTGCGCTTGCCATGGCCTTGCAGCAGGAAGACATCGTAGTTGTCGAAGTGCGGACCGACGCTGCCACCCGGGGCGGCAAAGCTGATCATCACGTCGTCGATACGCCAGCTCGGCAGGAAGCGGAAGTGCTCCAGCAGCTCGCTGACTTCCGGCACGAACTGATCGACAGCTTGGACCAGCAGCGTCCACTCGCGCTCCGGCAGCTTGCTGAACTCGTCTTCGGCAAACGGGCCACGACGCAGTTCCCACGGGCGCTCGCCGTGCTCGATCACCAGGCGCGATTCGACTTCTTCTTCCAGGGCCAGACCGGCCAGTTCGTCGGCATCGATCGGGCTTTCGAAGTCAGGGATCGCCTGGCGGATCAGCAGTGGTTTTTTCTGCCAGTAGTCGCGCATGAACTCCCGTGCCGTGATGCCGCCCAGGAGTTGCAGAGGAATATCAGGATTCATGTGTAACCTATTGAAAAAAAGTATTTTTCAGACGCGAATAAAAACGCCCGGCGCTCGGCCGGGCGTCTCAGGGCAAAGCGATGATCAGATGCGCTTGGCTTGTGCCGCCGCATTGCCGATGTAGCTGGCCGGCGTGAGCTTCTTCAGCTCGGTGCGGGCCTCGGCGGGCATGTCCAGGCTATCGATGAAAGTCTGCAGCGCTTCAGGGCTGATGCCCTTGCCACGGGTCAGTTCTTTCAGCTTTTCGTACGGGTTTTCGATGTTGTAGCGACGCATCACGGTCTGGATCGGCTCGGCCAGGACTTCCCAGCAGGCGTCCAGGTCGGCGGCGATTTTCTGCTCGTTCAACTCCAGCTTGCCGATGCCCTTGAGGCTGGCTTCGTAGGCGATGACGCTATGGGCGAAGCCCACGCCCAGGTTGCGCAGTACGGTGGAGTCGGTCAGGTCGCGCTGCCAGCGGGAAATCGGCAGCTTGCTCGCCAGGTGCTGGAACAGCGCGTTGGCGATGCCCAGGTTGCCTTCGGAGTTTTCGAAGTCGATCGGGTTGACCTTGTGCGGCATGGTCGAAGAACCGATTTCGCCGGCAATGGTGCGCTGCTTGAAGTAACCCAGGGAGATGTAGCCCCAGATGTCACGGTCGAAATCGATCAGGATGGTGTTGAAGCGCGCAATGGCGTCGAACAGTTCGGCGATGTAGTCGTGCGGTTCGATCTGGGTGGTGTACGGGTTGAAGCTCAGGCCCAGCTCATCTTCGATGAAGGCGCGGGCGTTGGCTTCCCAGTCGATGTCCGGGTAGGCCGACAGGTGGGCGTTGTAGTTGCCCACGGCACCGTTGATCTTGCCCAGCAGTGGCACGGCGGCAACCTGGGCGATCTGGCGCTCCAGGCGATACACCACGTTGGCCAGCTCTTTGCCCAGGGTGGTCGGCGAAGCCGGTTGACCATGGGTGCGCGACAGCATCGGTACGTCGGCGAAGCGGATCGCCAGTTCGCGGATGGCCTGGGCGACCTGGCGCATCAGCGGCAGCATCACATCGTCGCGGCCTTCGCGCAGCATCAGGGCGTGAGACAGGTTGTTGATGTCCTCGCTGGTGCAGGCGAAGTGAATGAACTCGCTGACCTTGGCCAGTTCCGGCAGTTTGGCCGCCTGCTCCTTGAGCAGGTATTCGATGGCCTTCACGTCGTGGTTGGTGGTGCGCTCGATTTCCTTGACGCGCTCGGCGTGCTCCAGCGCAAAGTTATCGGCCAGGGCATTGAGTACCGCATTGGCTTCGGCGGAGAACGCCGGAACTTCGCCGATGGCGGGGTGGGCGGCCAGGCGCTGGAGCCAGCGCACTTCAACCAGGACGCGGGCACGGATCAGGCCGTACTCGCTGAAAATCGGGCGCAGGGCCTGGGTTTTGCCGGCGTAGCGGCCGTCAACAGGGGAAACCGCAGTGAGCGAAGAGAGCTGCATGGGGTGTTCTCGGACAGTCGGGCAACGAAATGGGGCGCGTATCATACATGAAAACCAGCGCCGGTCCGTCGCCAACTGACCGGCGTGTTACGCGTAACGAGGTACAAAACGGGTCGAGGCGATTATTCGTGGCGCATCAATGGGTAAAGCTCTTTCAGCAATTTGCGTCGGCTGATCACCAGTTGCCAGCGGTGGCCGCCCAACTGCCGCCACAACCGGGCCGAACGGATGCCGGCCAACAGCAGGGCGCGGATCTTCGAGGCGTTGCTCGGTTGCTGCAGGTTGCGCATGTCGCCATGCACCTGGATGCGCTGACGCAGTGTGCTGAGGGTGTCCTGATACAACGCACCGCAAGCGGCGATCACGTTTTCATGGGACGGGCCGAAGTGCTCGACCTGGGACTGGATTTGCGGCAGACGCTTGCCGATGGTGTCCAGCAGGTCGTCGCGCTTGGCCAGTTGACGTTCCAGGCCCAGCATCGACAGGGCATAGCGCAGCGGCTCGCGTTGCAAGGCGCTGGGGTCGCGTTCCAGAGCGCCGATCAATGCCCGGTAGCCTTCACGCAGGTTAAGGTCATCGCCGCCATAGACTTCCAGGGTGTCCTTGGGGTCGCGAACCAGCAGGCTGCCGAGCATGCAGGCCAGGCCCGCTTCGGTGGCCTGGCCGGTCTTGGCGATGCGGTCCACCAGCACGGCGGCCAGAAACACACCGCCCAATGCCGTCAATTGCTCCTGTATCGGGCTCATGCCTTGCTGCTCCATGGCTCTGCGACTTCGATCACGCCGCCGCCCAGGCAGATTTCGCCGTCATAGAACACCACGGACTGGCCGGGGGTGACCGCACGTTGCGGATCATCGAAGGTGGCGCGGTAGCCGTTGGCGGTTTTTTCAAGGGTGCAAGGCTGGTCGCTCTGGCGATAGCGAACCTTGGCTGTCAGGCGACGTGGCTTGCTGAGGTCGATCGGGTTGACCCAATAGATGTCCGAGGCGAGCAGGGCGCCGGAGAACAACCATGGGTGATCGTTGCCCTGGCCGACAATGAGTTCGTTGTGCTCCAGGTCCTTGACCAGCACGTACCACGGTTCTTCGCCGGCATCTTTCAGGCCGCCGATGCCCAGGCCCTGGCGCTGACCGATGGTGTGGTACATCAAACCGTGGTGGCGACCGATGACCTCGCCCTCGGTGGTTTTGATCTCGCCCGGTTGGGCCGGCAGGTATTGCTTGAGGAAATCACTGAAACGCCGTTCGCCGATGAAGCAGATGCCGGTGGAATCCTTTTTCTTGGCGGTGGCAAGGTCGTGCTTCTCGGCAATCGCCCGTACTTCCGGCTTTTCCAGTTCCCCCACCGGGAACAGGGTTTTGGCGATCTGCTCGCCGCCGACGGCATGCAGGAAGTAGCTTTGATCCTTGTTCGGATCCAGGCCCTTGAGCAGTTCGGTTCGACCGTCGATATCACGGCGACGCACGTAGTGGCCGGTGGCGATCAGGTCGGCGCCGAGCATCATGGCGTAGTCGAGGAATGCCTTGAACTTGATCTCGCGGTTGCAGAGGATGTCCGGGTTCGGCGTGCGGCCGGCCTTGTACTCGGCCAGGAAATGCTCGAACACGTTGTCCCAGTACTCGGCGGCGAAATTGGCGGTGTGCAGCTTGATGCCGATCTTGTCGCACACGGCCTGGGCGTCCGCCAGGTCATCCATGGCGGTGCAATATTCGGTTCCGTCGTCTTCTTCCCAGTTCTTCATGAACAGGCCTTCCACTTCATAACCCTGCTCCATCAGCAGAAGGGCGGAAACGGAAGAGTCAACGCCGCCGGACATGCCGACAATGACGCGCTGTTTGGTGGTGTCGGAACGAGCTGGATCACGCATAGGAATTCAATGAGTGTCTTGAAAAAGGACGCGATTCTATCAGGCCCGGGCGCGCAAGGCTAAAGAGAAGGGCGGATCAATGACAGGCTGTGGCGATGGCCGGCCAGATAATCGTCGATGCAACGAATGATCAACTCGCTGCGCCAGTGCTCGCGCTGTTCGAGCAGTTCGTCGCGGCTTAGCCATTTGGCGCCGAGGATGCCGTCATCCAGTTGATAGTCGGGGCGATGGTTCAAGACCTTGGCGGCGAAACAGACGCGCTGGTAAGTCACGCCGTTGCTGGGCGCGGTGTACAGGTAAATGCCCACCACGTCGGTGGGTTCGACGTCCCAGCCGGTTTCTTCCAGGGTTTCGCGTACAGCGGCTTCAATCAGTGTTTCGTCTGGATCCAGGTGGCCGGCCGGCTGGTTGAGCACCGCTCGTCCGCCCTTGGATTCTTCCACCATCAGGAAGCGGCCGTTGTCTTCGACGATGGTGGCGACGGTAATGTGGGGTTGCCAGTCCATGATGTCTCCTCGATTCCAGTAGCTGCATTCGGTCTATGTGCGAGCCTGCTCGCGATAGCGGTGTGTCAGGCGGCATCAGTATTGAATGTTATACCGCCATCGCGAGCAGGCTCGCTCCCACAAGGGCTAGGGCGTTCACAAGTCTGGCGTTCATCCTGATTCCCATAGGGATGGTGGGTTTGGAAACACAAACCCCGGCACAAGGCCGGGGGTTGTGATGTTCTCTTACAACCTTACACCAGCGCAGCAATCGCCGCATTGAAGGTAGCGCTCGGGCGCATGGCCTTGCTGGTCAGCTCTGGGTTGGCGAAGTAGTAACCGCCAATGTCCACTGGCTTGCCTTGGACGGCGTTGAGCTCGGCAACGATCTTCTCTTCATTGTCGGTCAGGGTCTTGGCCAGGGGCGCGAACTGAGCCTTGAGGGCAGCGTCGTCGTTTTGAGCGGCCAGTGCCTGGGCCCAGAACAGGGTCAGGTAGAAGTGGCTGCCACGGTTGTCGATGCCGCCGACTTTGCGCGAAGGCGATTTGTTGCGGTCCAGGAACTCACCAGTGGCCTGGTCGAGGGTCTTGGACAGAACCAGTGCCTTCGGATTGTTGTAGGTCACGCCCAGGTGTTCGAGGGACGCGGCCAGGGCCAGGAATTCGCCCAGGGAATCCCAGCGCAGGAAGTTTTCTTCCAGCAGTTGTTGGACGTGCTTGGGTGCCGAACCGCCAGCGCCGGTTTCGAACAGGCCGCCACCGTTCATCAGCGGCACGATCGACAGCATCTTGGCGCTGGTGCCCAGTTCCATGATCGGGAACAGGTCGGTCAGGTAGTCGCGCAGCACGTTGCCGGTCACCGAGATGGTGTCCTTGCCTTCGCGGGTGCGGGCCAGGGTGTATTTCATCGCGTCGACTGGCGACATGATCTGGATGTCCAGGCCGCTGGTGTCGTGGTCCTTCAGGTAAGCCTGGACCTTCTCGATCACCACGCCGTCGTGGGCGCGCATCGGGTCCAGCCAGAAAATGGCCGGGGTGCTGCTTGCACGGGCACGGTTGACGGCCAGCTTGACCCAATCCTGGATCGGCGCGTCCTTGGTCTGGCACATGCGGAAGATGTCGCCGGCTTCGACAGTCTGTTCCATCAGCAGGGTGCCCTTGCTGTCGGTGACGCGCACCACGCCGTCGGCCTTGATCTGGAAGGTCTTATCGTGGGAGCCGTACTCTTCGGCTTTCTTGGCCATCAAGCCTACGTTCGGCACACTGCCCATGGTGGTCGGATCGAACGCACCGTTGGCCTTGCAATCTTCGATCACCGCCTGGTAGATGGTGGCGTAGCAGCGGTCCGGGATCACGGCCTTGGTGTCGTGCAGTTGGCCATCGGTGCCCCACATCTTGCCGGAGTCACGGATCATGGCCGGCATGGAGGCGTCGACGATGACGTCGCTCGGCACGTGCAGGTTGGTGATGCCTTTGTCGGAGTTGACCATCGCCAGGGCAGGGCGCGACGCATAGACCGCCTGGATATCGGCTTCGATCTGCGCCTGCTGCTCGGCCGGCAGGGCCTTGATGCGAGTGTACAGGTCGCCGATGCCGTTGTTCAGGTTGAAGCCGATCTGCGCCAGCACGTCAGCGTGCTTGGCCAGGGCATCTTTATAGAACTCGGCGACGATCTGGCCGAACATGATCGGGTCGGAAACCTTCATCATGGTGGCTTTGAGGTGGACCGACAACAGTACGCCTTGTTGCTTGGCGCTTTCGATTTCAGCGGCAATGAAGGCGCGCAGGGCGTTCTTGCTCATCACGGCGCAGTCGAGGATCTCGCCGGCCTGGACGCTGGTTTTTTCTTTCAGGACGGTGGTGGTGCCGTCCTGGGCAATAAACTCGATTTTCACGGCGTCAGCGGCGTCGATCAGGGCAGCTTTCTCGCTGCCGTAGAAATCGCCGGAGCTCATGTGGGCTACATGGGACTTGGAGTCCGCAGCCCAGGCGCCCATCTTGTGTGGGTGCTTGCGGGCATAGTTCTTGACCGACAGCGGTGCGCGGCGGTCGGAGTTGCCTTCGCGCAGCACCGGGTTCACGGCGCTGCCCTTGACCTTGTCGTAACGGGCGCGAGCGTCTTTCTCGGCCTCGGTGGTCACGGTTTCCGGGTAGTCCGGCAATGCATAGCCCTGGGCCTGCAGTTCCTTGATCGCGGCCTGCAGTTGCGGGACCGAAGCGCTGATGTTCGGCAGCTTGATGATGTTGGCTTCAGGTGTCACGGCCAGTTCGCCCAGTTCGGCGAGATGGTCGGCTACGGCTTTGTCACCCAGTTGCTCGGGGAAGCTGGCCAGGATGCGCCCTGCCAGAGAGATATCGCGGGTTTCCACGGCGATATCGGCCGAAGCGGTAAAGGCTTCGACGATCGGCAGCAGCGAATAGGTGGCGAGGGCGGGCGCTTCGTCGGTGAAGGTATAGATGATCTTCGAGCGGGTGGGCATATTCGGATTAACTCTCTTCTTTGCTAAAGCATGCGCAGAAACTCGAGGGCGCCGGGTAAGCGCGTTCGTTCAAAGTCATCCGTGAACCGAATGTCGAGGTTTCTTCGCGGTGATGTTGGGTGCATCAGTCGAGCGTCAAGCGGTCGGGCCGTGGTAACGGACCGGCTTTTAACGGGCGGAAAGTCCTGTCGCAGAGCAGTCAGCCATCGTGACCCTGTGGTCAGCGGCGGCATTATACATAGGTAGCTGGCGATCTGCCGATGGTTCATAGACTTTAGTGCTCGTCCATTGGTCTAAACGTCGCAGTGGGCGGAACGCGTCTATGCTCATGTTTGGCGCTTTTCCCTTGGTTTTCAGGGTTGTACGCGGCGAACTGTATCTCTTTGGTCTTGGTAGGGTTTGCGCGCCGATTCAACTGGGGTACGCTCGAACGCAGCCAGATGTTTAATCCAAGCAATGGAGTTCAGCATGGGGTATCAAAAGATTCAGGTTCCGGCCGTCGGTGACAAAATCACCGTCAATGCAGACCATTCTCTTAATGTTCCTGACAATCCGATCATTCCTTTCATCGAAGGGGATGGCATTGGTGTCGACATCAGCCCGGTCATGATCAAGGTCGTGGACGCTGCCGTGCAGAAGGCCTACGGCGGCAAGCGCAAGATTTCCTGGATGGAGGTCTATGCCGGTGAAAAAGCCACCCAGGTCTACGACCAGGACACATGGCTGCCCCAGGAAACCCTGGATGCGGTCAAGGATTACGTGGTCTCCATCAAGGGCCCCCTGACCACGCCGGTCGGTGGCGGTATCCGTTCGCTGAACGTGGCCCTGCGTCAACAGCTCGACCTGTATGTCTGCCTGCGTCCGGTGCGCTGGTTCGAAGGTGTGCCGAGCCCGGTCAAGAAGCCTGGCGATGTGGACATGACGATTTTCCGCGAGAACTCCGAAGACATCTATGCCGGCATCGAGTGGAAGGCCGGCTCGGCCGAAGCCACCAAGGTGATCAAGTTCCTCAAGGAGGAAATGGGCGTTACCAAGATCCGTTTCGACGAGGACTGTGGTATCGGCGTCAAGCCCGTGTCCAAGCAGGGCACCAAGCGCCTGGCCCGCAAGGCATTGCAATATGTAGTCGATAACGACCGCGATTCGCTGACCATCGTGCACAAAGGCAACATCATGAAGTTCACCGAAGGTGCCTTCAAGGAATGGGCCTACGAAGTGGCGGCCGAGGAATTCGGCGCGACCCTGCTCGATGGCGGCCCTTGGATGCAGTTCAAGAACCCCAAGACCGGCAAGAACGTCGTGGTCAAGGACGCCATCGCCGACGCCATGCTCCAGCAGATCCTGCTGCGTCCGGCTGAATATGACGTGATCGCGACCCTGAACCTCAACGGTGACTATCTCTCCGACGCCCTGGCGGCGGAAGTGGGCGGCATCGGCATTGCCCCGGGTGCCAACCTGTCGGACACCGTCGCCATGTTCGAAGCCACCCACGGCACCGCGCCCAAGTACGCGGGCAAGGACCAGGTCAACCCGGGCTCGCTGATCCTGTCGGCTGAAATGATGTTGCGCCACATGGGTTGGACCGAAGCGGCCGACCTGATCATCAAGGGCACCAATGGCGCGATTTCGGCCAAGACCGTGACCTATGACTTCGAACGCCTGATGGAGGGCGCGAAGCTGGTGTCGTCTTCGGGCTTTGGCGATGCGCTGATCGCCCATATGTAAGACAATCGGCATGAAAAAGCCCGGCTCGAGTGATCGAGCCGGGCTTTTTTCATGCCCGCAAGCTATCGCAGGTCAATGGGTC
This sequence comes from Pseudomonas uvaldensis, assembly GCF_021271205.1. Taxonomy (GTDB): domain Bacteria; phylum Pseudomonadota; class Gammaproteobacteria; order Pseudomonadales; family Pseudomonadaceae; genus Aquipseudomonas; species Aquipseudomonas uvaldensis. The sequence goes on along the minus strand of NZ_JAIWKS010000010.1, from coordinate 159,606 downwards.
TCGGTGACCTTGATTTCCACGGAGGCAGGTGTGTTTTGAACTTCGATGGGCGTAATGTTGACTGCGTGCAGGCCTTTGGGCCCCTGGATGACATCGAATTTTACAGGCTGCCCGGCTTTCAGGGTTTTATAGCCTTCCATATTGATTGCCGAGTAGTGGGCGAAAAGGTCTTCCTCCCTGCCAGTCGCTAGGATGAACCCGTAGCCTTTGGCATTGTTGAACCATTTCACCTTGCCACTCATCTTGACGACCGACATAAACCATATCCCTCTGCAACGCACTCCATCACTGGAGTATCATCCGGTTCATCCGCAGTCTAATCTTGTTGTCAGGATCAATGCCGCGGACCTTTTTAACCCGCGATGGGCTCTATTGGTTGTAACACCGTTTTGCCGATAGTCAAGGTGACCCGGCGGTCGTGGTTGAAATCGCCAGCCGGCACCCCCATTAGTGTAAATGCCAACTAAACGAACCTTTCTTTCCATGCATGCAATCAGCCAGATTCGACTAACATTCAATCAGGATCGCCCGGATCAGCATGACGACGATTCCGCCGGCATTGCTGTCCAGGAAGCAAAGCCCGCGTTACAGGCGCCACCGATGTACAAGGTGGTTTTGTTCAACGATGACTACACACCGATGGATTTCGTCGTCGAAGTGCTCGAGGTGTTTTTTAACCTGAACCGCGAGCTGGCGACCAAGGTCATGCTGGCCGTCCATACAGAGGGACGGGCAGTGTGCGGAGTGTTTACCCGCGACATCGCCGAGACAAAGGCTATGCAGGTCAACCAGTACGCCCGGGAAAGCCAGCATCCGCTACTCTGTGAAATCGAGAAGGACGGTTAACGCCGACCACTTGGGTATGAGGTGAAGCCATGTTAAACCGCGAGCTCGAAGTCACCCTCAATCTTGCCTTCAAGGAGGCCCGTTCGAAGCGTCATGAATTCATGACGGTCGAGCACCTGCTGCTGGCCCTATTGGATAACGAGGCTGCCGCCACCGTTTTGCGTGCCTGCGGCGCGAACCTCGATAAACTCAAGCACGATCTGCAGGAGTTCATCGACTCCACCACGCCATTGATCCCCGTTCATGACGAGGATCGCGAAACCCAGCCAACCCTGGGCTTCCAGCGCGTTCTGCAGCGTGCTGTCTTTCATGTACAGAGCTCGGGCAAGCGCGAAGTCACCGGCGCCAATGTGCTGGTTGCCATTTTCAGCGAACAGGAAAGCCAGGCGGTTTTCCTGCTCAAGCAACAGAGCGTTGCGCGTATCGATGTCGTCAACTACATCGCCCATGGCATTTCCAAGGTGCCAGGGCACGGCGACCACTCCGAAGGTGAGCAGGATATGCAGGATGACGAGGGCGGTGAGTCTTCTTCCTCGGGCAATCCATTGGATGCCTATGCCAGCAACCTGAACGAACTGGCGCGCCAGGGGCGCATCGATCCGTTGGTGGGACGCGAGGCCGAAGTCGAGCGCGTCGCTCAGATCCTGGCCCGGCGTCGCAAGAACAACCCGCTGCTGGTGGGTGAGGCGGGTGTCGGTAAAACGGCCATCGCCGAGGGCCTGGCCAAGCGCATCGTCGACAGCCAGGTGCCGGATCTGCTGGCCAACAGTGTGGTCTATTCCCTCGATCTGGGTGCCTTGCTGGCCGGTACCAAGTACCGGGGCGACTTCGAGAAGCGCTTCAAGGCGTTGCTCGGCGAGCTGAAAAAGCGTCCCCAGGCGATCCTGTTCATTGACGAGATCCACACCATCATTGGTGCGGGCGCCGCATCCGGTGGTGTCATGGATGCCTCGAACCTGCTCAAACCGCTGCTTTCGTCGGGCGATATCCGCTGCATCGGTTCGACCACCTTCCAGGAGTTCCGCGGGATCTTCGAGAAGGATCGTGCCTTGGCCCGGCGTTTCCAGAAGGTCGACGTATCGGAGCCGTCGGTGGAAGACACCATTGGCATCCTGCGCGGCCTGAAAGGGCGTTTCGAGCTGCACCACAGCATCGAGTACAGCGATGAAGCGCTGCGCGCCGCCGCCGAGCTGGCTTCACGCTATATCAATGACCGGCATATGCCGGACAAAGCCATCGACGTTATCGACGAGGCGGGTGCCTACCAGCGCCTGCAACCGGCCGAAAGCCGCGTCAAGCGCATCGACGTACCGCAGGTCGAGGACATCGTCGCGAAAATCGCACGGATTCCGCCCAAGCATGTCACCAGCTCCGACAAGGAACTGCTGCGTAACCTGGAGCGCGACCTGAAGCTGACGGTGTTTGGCCAGGATGCGGCCATCGATTCGCTGTCCACGGCCATCAAGCTGTCTCGTGCCGGCCTGAAATCTCCGGACAAGCCGGTGGGTTCGTTCCTGTTCGCAGGTCCCACCGGGGTGGGCAAGACCGAAGCGGCGCGGCAACTGGCCAAGGCGATGGGCATCGAACTGGTTCGTTTCGACATGTCCGAGTACATGGAGCGCCATACCGTTTCGCGTCTGATCGGTGCGCCTCCGGGTTATGTCGGTTTCGACCAGGGTGGCCTGCTCACCGAAGCCATTACCAAGCAGCCACACTGCGTATTGTTGCTCGATGAAATCGAGAAGGCGCATCCGGAAGTCTTCAACCTGCTGCTGCAGGTCATGGATCACGGTACGTTGACCGACAACAACGGGCGCAAAGCGGATTTCCGCAACGTGATCATTATCATGACCACGAACGCCGGTGCCGAGACAGCGGCTCGTGCTTCGATCGGTTTCACCCATCAGGACCATTCGTCCGATGCGATGGAAGTGATCAAGAAGAGCTTCACGCCTGAATTCCGCAACCGTCTGGACACCATCATCCAGTTTGGTCGCCTCAGCCATGAGGTCATCAAGAGCGTGGTGGACAAGTTCCTTACCGAACTTCAGGCGCAGCTCGAAGACAAGCGTGTGTTGCTGGAAGTCACCGACGCGGCCCGCAGCTGGCTGGCGGAGGGTGGCTACGACGTGACCATGGGTGCGCGGCCGATGGCTCGCCTGATCCAGGACAAGATCAAGCGTCCGCTGGCGGAGGAGATTCTCTTTGGCGAACTGGCCGAGCATGGCGGTGTGGTCCATATCGACATCAAGGATGGCGAACTGACCTTCGAGTTCGAAACCACGGCCGAAATGGCTTGATCTTTATACGCAACAATGCAAAAGGCGCCGAAAGGCGCCTTTTTGCTTTTTTCGAGAAGCGCATCGAACCCTGTGGGAGCGGGCTTGCTCGCGAATGCGATTTCACATTCGGCATCTATGCAAGCTGATCTACCGCATTCGCGAGCAAGCCCGCTCCCACAGGGTGTGGGGTTGGCCTCAATGCTGGATGTTATTGCCAGCACTTGTGAGGCTTAGTCGCAGGCAAACAAAAACGCCCGGCATGAGCCGGGCGTTTTGTGTCGACCTGTTAGCGAGCGCGGTAGGTGATGCGCCCTTTGCTCAAGTCATAGGGCGTCAGCTCGACGCGCACTTTGTCACCGGTCAGAATACGAATGTAGTTCTTGCGCATCTTGCCGGAGATATGCGCGGTAACGACGTGCCCATTTTCCAACTCCACACGAAACATGGTGTTGGGCAGGGTGTCGACGACAGTGCCTTCCATTTCGAAGCTGTCTTCTTTCGACATGCAGTAAAGCCCTCGGTATCCAGTGAATGGCCCGGTGCAACTGCGCCAGGCAAAAGCGGCGTGCATTGTGCCCGAAAAAGGGGGGGCAAGCCAAGGGGTTCTTGGGGGCGTTCTCTGTTGTTCTTTATCGCGGAGGGGAAGCCAATCGAGAGCGTCCTCTAGTTGAGAACCACCCAGCGCTGGTTGATCAGCAATTCGATAGGCCGATATTGAGTCTTGTAGTTCATTTTTTTGCAGTTCTTGATCCAGTAGCCCAGGTATACCGCTTCCAGGCCCAGGCGCCGGGCTTCGGCGATCTGCCAGAGAATGGCAAACCGTCCCAGGCTGCGGCGCTCCTCATTGGGCTCGTAGAAGGTGTACACCGCGGAAAGGCCGTTGGGCAGCAGGTCCGTCACGGCAATGGCCACCAGTCGTCCTTCGAGGCGGAACTCATAAAAACGGGAGAAGGGCAGGTCGCGAACCAGAAAGGTGGAGAACTGATCGCGGCTGGGCGGGTACATGTCGCCGTCGGCATGGCGTTGCTCGATATAGCGTTGGTACAGGTCGAAATACTCTTCGGTGAACTGTGGCTTGGCAGGCCGGACCTGGATGTCGGCGTTACGCTTGAAAATACGTTTTTGCTGACGATTGGGAGCAAATTGCACCACGGGGATGCGCGCCGGCACGCATGCATTGCAATGCTGGCAATGGGGCCTGTAGAGGTGATCGCCGCTACGACGAAAGCCCATCTCCGACAGGTCTGCGTAGACATGCACGTCCATGGGCTGGCTAGGGTCGAGGAACAGCGTCGTGGCCTGCTCCTCGGGCAGATAGCTGCAAGAGTGGGGCTGAGTGGCATAAAACTTCAAACGCGCCAACTCGGTCATGATCAACCCTCGGGGATAAGCTTTGGTTAAGTGTAAGCCACGCGCGCCGATGTCGCTCAGCAAACCCAGGTTGCCCGGTTGGGGCGGTCCAGATGTGCCTTGAGATAACCGGCAAACATTGCCCGCGGAATTGAGCGGGCGCCCAGGCTGTGCAGGTGCTCGGTGGGCATCTGACAGTCTATCAGCACGAAATCTGCGGTCTTGAGATGGTTGACCAGCGTCGCAAAGCCGAATTTCGAGGCATTGTCAGCCCGGCTGAACATGGACTCGCCAAAAAACAGCTGCCCCATGGCCAGGCCGTACAGGCCGCCCACCAACTGGCCCTCGTCCCAGACCTCCACCGAATGGGCGAAGCCGCGCCGATGCAATTGCAGGTAGGCGGTTTGCATGGCTTCGGTGATCCAGGTGCCGTCGGCGTAGGCGCGGGGCTCGGCGCAGGCCTTGATGACGGCTGCGAAATCCTTGTCGAACGTCACTTGGTAACGTTGCTTGCGCAAAAGCTTGCCCAGGCTGCGGGAGATGTGCAGCTCGTCGGGAAACAGAACGGTGCGCGGGTCAGGCGACCACCACAGGATCGGTTGGCCTTCGGAGAACCATGGGAAGCACCCATGGCGGTAGGCCTGGATCAATCGGTCGGCAGACAGATCGCCGCCAGCGGCCAGCAAGCCGTTGGGGTCGCGCATGGCTTTTTCCAGAGGAGGAAAGTCGAAGGTGTTGCGTTGTAACCAAGTCAGCATGGTGGTCCGGGATTGCGGAAGGGGAGGGGGGCGAGGAGGGGGCAACGCCTCGCCACAGGAGATTAACCGTCAAACGGCAGGGATGTCATCGAGATACTTTTCCGCATCGAGCGCGGCCATGCAGCCGGCGCCGGCAGAGGTAATGGCCTGGCGATACACGTGATCGGCCACGTCGCCGGCCGCGAACACGCCTTCGATATCGGTGGCGGTGGCATTGCCTTCGCTGCCGCCGCGCACCAGCAGATAGCCGTCGCGCATGCTCAACTGGCCCTGGAACAGTTCGGTATTGGGTTTATGGCCGATGGCGATGAACACGCCGGCCAATTGCAATGTGCTGGTCTCGCCGCTCTGGCTGTTGCGCAGACGGGCGCCGGTCACGCCACTGGCGTCGCCCAGCACTTCGTCCAGGTTCTGGTTCCAGTGCAGGCGGATATTGCCGTTGGCGGCTTTCTCGAAGAGTTTGTCCTGGAGTATTTTTTCCGAGCGCAGCTTGTCCCGGCGATGAATCAGGTGCACTTCCCTGGCGATGTTGGACAGGTACAGGGCTTCCTCCACCGCTGTGTTCCCTCCGCCGACCACCGCCACCACCTGGTTACGGTAAAAGAACCCGTCGCAGGTGGCGCAGGCGGAAACGCCCTTGCCGGCGAAGGTTTCCTCCGAGGGCAAGCCCAGGTATTGGGCCGAAGCGCCGGTGGCGATGATCAAGGCATCGCAGGTGTAGGTGCCGCTGTCGCCGACGAGCTCGAACGGGCGCTGCTGCAACTTGGCGGTGTGGATATGGTCGTAGACAATCTGTGTATCGAAGCGCTCGGCGTGCCGCTGCATGCGTTCCATGAGCACCGGGCCGGTCAAGCCTTCGACATCGCCGGGCCAGTTATCGACTTCGACGGTGGTGGTGAGCTGGCCTCCGGCCTGCAGGCCGGTGATGACAACAGGCTTGAGGTTGGCACGGGCGGCGTATACGGCTGCGCTGTAGCCGGCGGGGCCGGAGCCGAGAATGATCAGGCGTGAATGCTTCGCTTCGTTCATAAAAAACACCTCATAAGCCTTTGTCACAAAAGAGAATGCATGCTCAAATTGGCTCCGGTATACCCCTGATTCTGGCTATGCTTGTAACTGAGGCGATGCGATGCCTCGGGGCCGATAAAGCCGTACAATGCACATGTTTTGAACGCAGGATGAGCCAAAGGTCCACATCTTCGGCAACACCTGCGGTTTTCCGGATGCACGTCTCAGTGGTAAAAATAGTACCGATTGTGCACATTCACTTTTTTACCTGCTCGTTTCGAGCAGTTTTTTGCAGTCATTCAACAGATGGACGCGCCATTGGCGCAGGAAAAGAAGCGTTTTGAAGAAATCCACCGCAGCACCCAAGACAGTCGTTCCGCTCTGGCGCCAGCAGTTGCACTACCGGCTCAAGGAAGGTGCATTGATCGCCATCGGAGCCTTGTGCCTGTTCCTGATGATGGCCCTGCTGACCTATGGCAAGGACGATCCGGGCTGGAGCCACAACAGCAAGATCGAGGACGTGCAGAACTTTGGCGGGCCGGCCGGTTCCTACAGCGCCGACATCCTGTTCATGGTGCTGGGCTATTTCGCCTATATCTTCCCCTTGCTGCTGGCGATCAAGGCCTACCAGATCTTTCGCCAGCGTCACGAGCCATGGCAGTGGAGCGGCTGGCTGTTTTCCTGGCGCCTGATCGGCCTGGTGTTCCTGGTGCTGTCGGGGGCCGCGCTGGCCCATATCCATTTCCATGCCCCTACCGGCCTGCCAGCCGGGGCGGGCGGTGCGCTGGGGGAAAGCCTCGGCGACCTGGCCAGGAACGCACTGAATATCCAGGGCAGCACGCTGCTGTTCATCGCCCTGTTCCTGTTCGGCCTGACGGTGTTCACCGATCTTTCCTGGTTCAAGGTCATGGACGTGACCGGCAAGATCACCCTCGACCTGATCGAACTGATCCAGGGCGCCGTGAACCGCTGGTGGGCGGCGCGCACAGAGCGCAAGCAACTGGTGGCGCAACTGCGTGAAGTGGATGATCGGGTCCATGACGTCGTGGCGCCGGTCGTACCAGACAAGCGCGAGCAGGCCAAGGTCAAGGAACGCCTGATCGAGCGCGAGCAAGCCCTGAGCAAGCACATGTCCGAGCGCGAGAAACAGGTGCCGCCAGTCATCACCCCGGCGCCGGCCAAGGCCCCGGAGCCGAGCAAGCGCGTGCAGAAGGAAAAACAGGTGCCGCTGTTCGTCGACAGCGCGGTGGAAGGCACCTTGCCGCCGATTTCGATCCTGGACCCCGCCGAGAAGAAGCAGCTCAACTATTCCCCCGAGTCCCTGGCCGCCGTCGGTCACCTGCTGGAGATCAAGCTCAAGGAGTTCGGTGTCGAGGTGTCGGTGGATTCGATCCATCCGGGCCCGGTCATTACCCGTTACGAAATCCAGCCGGCCGCGGGCGTGAAGGTCAGCCGCATCGCCAACCTGGCGAAGGACCTGGCGCGCTCCTTGGCCGTGACCAGCGTGCGGGTGGTGGAAGTGATTCCGGGCAAGACCACCGTCGGTATCGAGATCCCCAACGAAGACCGCCAGATCGTACGGTTCTCCGAAGTGCTGTCGACGCCCGAGTATGACAACCACAAGTCACCGGTCACCCTGGCCCTGGGCCACGACATCGGCGGCAAACCGGTCATTACCGACCTGGCGAAGATGCCCCACCTGCTGGTGGCCGGTACTACCGGTTCCGGTAAATCGGTGGGCGTGAACGCCATGATCCTGTCGATCCTGTTCAAGTCCGGCCCGGAAGACGCCAAGTTGATCATGATCGACCCGAAAATGCTCGAACTGTCGATCTACGAAGGCATCCCGCACCTGCTGTGCCCGGTGGTCACCGACATGAAGGACGCCGCCAACGCCTTGCGTTGGAGCGTCGCCGAGATGGAGCGGCGCTACAAACTGATGGCGAAGCTGGGCGTGCGTAACCTGTCGGGCTTCAACGCCAAGGTCAAGGAAGCCGAAGAGGCGGGTACGCCTCTGACCGATCCGCTGTACCACCGCGAAAGCATCCACGACGAAGCGCCGTTGCTGCATAAGTTGCCGACCATCGTGGTAGTGGTGGACGAATTTGCCGACATGATGATGATCGTCGGCAAGAAGGTCGAAGAACTGATCGCCCGTATTGCCCAGAAGGCACGTGCGGCCGGTATTCACCTGATTCTCGCCACCCAGCGGCCGTCGGTGGATGTGATTACCGGCCTGATCAAGGCCAACATCCCGACCCGCATGGCGTTCCAGGTGTCGAGCAAGATCGACTCACGGACCATCATCGATCAGGGTGGCGCCGAGCAATTGCTCGGTCACGGTGACATGCTCTACATGCCGCCGGGCACCAGCCTGCCGATCCGGGTGCACGGTGCGTTCGTGTCCGATGATGAAGTTCATCGGGTGGTGGAAGCCTGGAAGCTGCGTGGCGCCCCTGAATACAACGACGACATCCTCAACGGCGTCGAAGAGGCTGGCAGCGGCTTCGAAGGCGGCGGTGGCGGTGGTGACGAGGACGCGGAAACCGATGCGCTCTATGACGAAGCGGTACAGTTCGTCCTGGAAAGCCGTCGGGCGTCGATTTCTGCCGTCCAGCGCAAACTCAAGATCGGCTACAACCGCGCCGCGCGCATGATCGAAGCCATGGAAATGGCCGGGGTCGTGACGGCCATGAACACCAACGGTTCGCGCGAAGTACTGGCGCCGGGCCCGATGCGCGACTAACGACCTGAGCGGCCTGGCAGCAGGCCACTCGCCCCCCACGACTTCATGAGGACTCCCATGCGCCTGATTCGCATGTTGCTGTTGCCCGTACTGGCCCTGACCACCTTGTCGGCTCATGCCGCTGAAAAGGATGTAGCTCGCCTGACCCAGTTACTGGAAGGGTCCAAGACCCTGACCGCGCGTTTCTCCCAGTTGACCCTCGACGGCAGCGGTACTCAGTTGCAGGAAACTGCCGGTGACATGGCCCTGCAGCGTCCGGGGCTGTTCTACTGGCACACCGATGCACCGGCCGAGCAACTGATGGTCTCCGATGGCCAGAAAGTCTCCCTGTGGGACCCGGACCTGGAGCAGGTCACCATCAAGACGCTCGACCAACGCCTGACCCAGACCCCGGCGTTGCTGCTTTCGGGCGACATTTCCAAGATCAGCCAGAGCTTCGACATCAGTGCCAGGGAAGCGGGCGGCGTGATTGACTTCACCCTCAAGCCCAAGACCAAGGACAGCCTGTTCGACAGCCTGCGCCTGTCGTTCCGCAATGGCCTGGTCAATGACATGCAGTTGATCGACAGTGTCGGCCAGCGCACCAACATTCTGTTCACCGGGGTCAAGGCCAACGAGAGTATTCCTGCGTCCAAGTTCAAGTTCGACATCCCGAAGGGTGCCGACGTCATCCAGGAATAAACACCGGCCCCCTGTGGGAGATGGCCTGTGGGAGCAAGGCTTGCCCGCGATACGGACACCTCGGTGCATCTGGGAGACCGAGGCGATGCAATCGCGGGCAAGCCTTGCTCCCACAGATCTGCTCTGACATAGAGGATTGGCAGCAGGATTCAGCGGAGGTTTGGTAGGTAGTGATGGACCTGTTTCGAAGCGCCCCGATTGCCCAGCCATTGGCCGCCCGCTTGCGGGCGACCAATCTGGATGAGTATGTCGGCCAGGAGCATGTGCTCGCTCGCGGCAAGCCCTTGCGCGAAGCGCTGGAGCAGGGGGCCTTGCATTCGATGATATTCTGGGGGCCGCCGGGCGTTGGCAAGACCACGCTGGCGCGGCTGCTGGCGGAAGTCTCGGATGCTCATTTCGAAACGGTGTCGGCGGTGCTGGCTGGGGTCAAGGAAATCCGCCAGGCGGTGGAAGTGGCCAAGCAACAGGCCGGGCAGTACGGCAAGCGCACCATTTTGTTCGTTGACGAAGTGCACCGTTTCAACAAGTCACAACAGGATGCCTTCCTGCCATACGTCGAGGATGGCACGCTGATCTTCATTGGCGCCACCACTGAAAACCCTTCTTTCGAGCTCAATAACGCCTTGCTGTCCCGAGCACGGGTCTATGTCCTCAAGAGCCTCGACGAGGCGGCCATGCGCAAGCTGGTGCAGCGAGCGCTGACCGAGGAGCGGGGCCTGGGCAAGCGCAAGCTGCGCTTGAGCGATGAAGGTTTCCAGATGCTGCTGTCCGCCGCCGATGGCGATGGCCGTCGGTTGCTCAACTTGTTGGAGAACGCTTCGGACCTGGCCGAAGACGACAGCGAGATCGGTATCGAGCTGCTGCAAAGCCTGCTGGGCGATACCCGTCGGCGCTTCGACAAGGGGGGCGAGGCGTTCTACGACCAGATTTCCGCGCTGCACAAATCCATACGTGGTTCCAACCCCGACGCAGCGCTGTACTGGTTCGCGCGAATGATCGACGGCGGTTGCGACCCGTTGTATCTGGCGCGACGGGTGGTGCGCATGGCCAGCGAGGACATCGGCAATGCCGACCCGCGAGCCCTGAGCCTCTGTCTGGCGGCCTGGGACGTGCAGGAGCGTCTCGGCAGCCCCGAAGGCGAGCTCGCCGTGGCCCAGGCCATCACCTACCTGGCCTGTGCGCCAAAAAGCAACGCAGTGTACATGGGCTTCAAGGCGGCGATGCGCAGCGCCACCGAGCATGGTTCCCTCGAGGTACCGCTGCACCTGCGCAACGCGCCAACCAAGCTCATGAAGCAATTGGGCTATGGCGAAGAATACCGTTATGCCCACGACGAGCCGGACGCCTACGCCGCCGGCGAAGACTATTTCCCCGAAGAACTCGAACCCCAGTCGTTCTATCAACCGGTGCCCCGTGGCCTCGAGCTGAAGATCGGTGAAAAACTCAACCACCTGGCGCAATTGGATCGCCTGAGCCCACGGCAGCGGAGAAAGCCTTGATCCCTCTGATACTTGCAGTTTCCGCTGGTGGCATTGTCGGCACCTTGGCGCGCTTTGCCGCCGGTAATTGGGTCAACGCAAATTGGCCACGGCACTTCTATACCGCGACGCTGACCGTTAATATCGTGGGCTGTCTGCTGATCGGCGTTCTATACGGTCTGTTTCTGATTCGTCCCGAAGTGCCTGTCGAAGTGCGCGCGGGGCTTATCGTCGGCTTCCTTGGCGGCCTGACGACCTTTTCGTCCTTTTCACTGGATACGGTGCGCCTGCTGGAAAGCGGGCAGGTGCCGCTGGCCCTGGGCTATGCGGCTGCCAGCGTATTCGGCGGGCTGCTCGCGACCTGGGCTGGCCTGTCCCTGACCAAACTAATCTAAACGAGAGACCGACATGCTCGATTCCAAACTGTTACGTAGCAACCTTCAGGACGTAGCGGACCGCCTGGCATCCCGTGGCTTCGCCCTCGACGTCGCGCGCATCGAAGCGCTGGAAGAGCAGCGCAAGAGCGTCCAGACCCTGACCGAAAGGCTGCAAGCCGAGCGTAATGCGATCTCCAAGAGCATCGGCCAGGCCAAGCAACGCGGCGAAGACATTGCGCCGTTGATGGCGAACGTCGAGAACATGGGCACCGAACTCAACAACGGCAAGATCGAGCTGGACCGGATCCAGACCGAGCTGGATGCGATCCTGCTGGGCATTCCGAACCTGCCTCACGAGTCTGTGCCGGTCGGCGAAGATGAAGACGGCAACGTCGAAGTGCGTCGCTGGGGCACGCCGAAGACTTTCGATTTCCCGGTGCAGGATCACGTGGCCCTGGGTGAGAAGTTCGGCTGGCTGGACTTCGAAACCGCCGCCAAGCTGTCCGGCGCCCGTTTCGCGTTGCTGCGCGGACCGATTGCCCGCCTGCATCGCGCCCTGGCCCAGTTCATGATCAACCTGCACGTCACCGAGCACGGCTACGAAGAGACGTACACGCCCTATCTGGTCCAGGCGCCGGCCCTGCAGGGCACTGGTCAGTTGCCGAAATTCGAAGAAGACCTGTTCAAGATCGGCCGCGATGGCGAAGCCGATCTGTACCTGATCCCGACCGCCGAAGTATCGCTGACCAACATCGTTGCTGGCGAGATCATCGACGCCAAGCAGTTGCCGATCAAGTTCGTCGCCCACACGCCGTGCTTCCGCAGCGAGGCCGGGGCGTCAGGTCGTGATACTCGCGGCATGATCCGCCAGCACCAGTTCGACAAGGTCGAGATGGTGCAGATCGTCGAACCTTCGAAGTCCATGGAAGCACTGGAAAGCCTGACCGCCAACGCCGAGAAGGTCCTGCAACTGCTGGAACTGCCGTATCGCACCCTGGCGCTGTGCACCGGCGACATGGGCTTCAGCGCGGTGAAGACCTACGATCTGGAAGTGTGGATCCCGAGCCAGGACAAGTACCGCGAGATTTCCTCGTGCTCCAACTGTGGGGATTTCCAGGCCCGCCGCATGCAGGCGCGTTTCCGTAACCCGGAGACCGGTAAGCCGGAACTGGTCCACACCCTCAATGGCTCGGGCCTGGCGGTGGGCCGCACCCTGGTGGCCGTACTGGAGAACTACCAGCAGGCCGACGGTTCGATCCGCGTGCCTGAGGTGTTGAAGCCCTACATGGGCGGCATCGAGGTCATCGGTTAAATGGATTATCTGCCACTGTTCCATAACCTGCGCGGTAACCGCGTGCTGGTGGTGGGCGGCGGGGAAATTGCCTTGCGCAAATCCCGGCTGCTGGCCGATGCCGGCGCGTTGCTGCGGGTGGTCGCACCCGAAATCGAGCCGCAGTTGCAGGAGCTGGTCCGTGGCAGCGGGGGTGAATGCGTCCTGCGTGGATACCTCGAAACGGACCTGGACGGCTGCGCCCTGATCATTGCCGCCACCGACGACGAACCGCTCAATGCCCAGGTGTCGGCCGATGCCCATAAGCGTTGCGTGCCCGTCAACGTGGTGGACGCGCCGGCCCTGTGCAGCGTGATCTTCCCCGCCATTGTCGACCGCTCGCCCCTGGTGATCGCGGTATCCAGCGGCGGCGATGCGCCAGTGCTGGCCCGGTTGATCCGGGCCAAGCTGGAGACCTGGATTCCCTCTACCTATGGTCAGCTGGCCGGGCTGGCGGCGCGTTTTCGCAGTCAGGTCAAACGGTTGTTTCCGGATGTGCAGCAACGACGGGCATTCTGGGAAGACGTGTTTCAGGGTCCCATTGCCGACCGGCAACTGGCCGGGCAGGGCGCCGAGGCCGAACGCTTGTTGCGCGAGAAAATCGACGGCCAGGCACCGGAGGCCCGAGGCGAAGTCTATCTGGTGGGTGCCGGGCCCGGTGACCCTGATCTGCTGACCTTTCGCGCCTTGCGCCTGATGCAACAGGCGGACGTGGTGCTTTACGACCGCCTGGTAGCGCCGGCGATCCTGGAGTTATGCCGACGTGACGCCGAGCGGGTCTATGTCGGCAAGCGCCGCTCCGAGCACGCGGTGCCCCAGGATCAGATCAACCAGCAACTGGTGGACTTGGCCCGCCAGGGCAAGCGCGTGGTGCGGCTCAAGGGCGGCGATCCGTTCATTTTCGGTCGGGGCGGCGAAGAGATCGAGGAGCTGGCGGCCCATGGCATCGCGTTCCAGGTCGTTCCGGGCATTACCGCCGCCAGTGGCTGCGCGGCGTATGCCGGGATTCCACTGACCCATCGTGACTATGCCCAATCGGTGCGCTTCATCACCGGCCACCTCAAGGACGGTACCAGCGACTTGCCGTGGGCCGACCTGGTGTCCCCGGCCCAGACCCTGGTGTTCTACATGGGCTTGGTCGGCCTGCCGATGATCTGCAACGAGCTGATCAAGCACGGTCGCGCGGCGGATACGCCGGCGGCGTTGATCCAGCAAGGCACCACGTCCAACCAGCGGGTCTTCACCGGCACCCTGGCGAACCTGCCACAACTGGTGGCGGAGCATGAGGTTCATGCGCCAACATTGGTGATCGTCGGGGAAGTGGTGCAACTGCGGGAGAAACTGGCGTGGTTTGAGGGGGCGCAGGGGCAGGTCTAGAAAGACCGCGTCGCGCTTTTCGCGAGCAAGCCCGCTCCCACAGGGGATTGATGTCGGCCTTGATATTCCGGCTGAACGAAATCCAATGTGGGAGCGGGCTTGCTCGCGAAAGGGCTCTCAGCTACAACAAATTTTCAGGAACAGTTCTCAACCCCGCCAAATCCCTTTCCCACTCAACCGCCCCCGATCATGGGCAACCGTGAAATCCTGCAACGGCCCCTTGGGCACGATCCCATTCGGGTTGATGGTCTTGTGGCTGCCGTAGTAATGACGCTGGATATGAGTGAAATCCACGGTCTCGGCAATGCCCGGCCACTGGTACAGCTCCCGCAGCCAGTTCGACAGGTTCGGGTAGTCGGCGATGCGGCGCAGGTTGCATTTGAAATGGCCGAAATACACCGCATCGAAACGGATCAGTGTCGTGAACAGGCGGATATCGGCTTCGGTAAGGTATTCACCGGTCAGGTAGCGTTTCGACCCCAGTAACCCGTCCAGTCGGTCCAGTTCGGTAAACAAGTGATCGAAGGCGTCTTCATAGGCTTGCTGGGTGGTGGCGAACCCGGCGCGATAGACACCGTTGTTCACGGCTGGGTAGATGCGCTCGTTCAGGGCATCGATATCGCTGCGCAGGTGTTCGGGGTAGAAATCCAGATCGTTGCCGGTCAGGCCGTCGAAGGCGCTGTTGAACATGCGGATGATTTCCGCCGATTCGTTGTTGACGATGCGTTTGCGCTGCGTGTCCCACAGGGCGGGCACGGTGACGCGGCCGGTGTAGTCCGGCGTGTCGCTGGTATAGCGCTGGTGCAGGAAACTCAGGTCGTCCAGTTTGTCGCCGGTGGAGCCGTGGGCCTTGTCGAAGGTCCAACCGTTTTCCAGCATCAGGTAGCTGACCACCGAGACATCGATCAAGTCTTCCAGGCCCTTGAGCTTGCGATAAATCAGCGTGCGGTGGGCCCAGGGGCAGGCCAGAGACACATACAGGTGGTAGCGTCCCGATTCGGCGGCAAACCCGCTGTCCCCTGTGGGGCCGGCGCTGCCATCGACGGTGATCCAGTTGCGACGTTGCGCCTGTTCGCGCTGGAAAGTGCCGTCCTTGCTTTCATACCACTGATCCTGCCAGCGACCTTTGACTAACAAACCCATCTCGATCTCCTCGACCTATAAACATTGGAGACGAGTCTATTCCGATAGGTTCGAACAAAAAGCGCAAAGGTTGGGCGTTGATGATCGATTAAATCGATCTATCGCGGGCACTCCAGTACAGGCGGGCGCGGTCGAAGGCTTCTTCGCGGGTCAGGCCCAGGCCGCGCAGGGCCAAAGCCATCGTGGCGATCAGTGCCAGTTGTGGGTAGCTGTCTTCAAGGTCACCACGCCAGATCGCCTTCAAATGGTCGGGATCAAGACTTTCCGGCTTTACGTGGCGCTGCTCCGAAAGCCGTGGCCATTCTTCGTCCCAGCTCACGCCGCCCGTGGTGCCGTACAGATGGCTGTCGGCGTCCGGGTTGATTTCGATCTCGCCGCCGTCGCCCTTGATGACGATGGCGGTGTCGCCGAGCAAGCCGCTGGCCTCGCGATGCACCGCCTGGTAGCCAGGGTGGAAGATACTTTGCAGCCCGCAACGAGCCCCCAGCGGGTTGAGAATCCGCGCCAGGGAGTGGATCGGTGAACGCAGGCCAAGGGTGTTGCGCAGGTCGATCATGCGCTGCATTTGCGGCGCCCAGTCCACCAGGGGCATGAAGGCCAGGCCGCTGTGGTCCAGGGCGGCGCTCACCTGTTGCCAGTCGCGGCACAGGGGGATTTGCAGAAGCCCCAACAGCTGTTCTGTATAAAGACGGCCCGCCGTATGAGCGCCGCCGCCGTGCATGAAAATCCGCACGCCGTTTTGCCCTAGGCACCTGGCGGCCAGCAAGTACCACGGCAAGTGGCGCTTCTTGCCGGCATAGGTGGGCCAATCGAGGTCCACCGTCAGTGCCGGGACGACCAGGCGCTCGCGCAGGGCTTCGGTAAAACCGGCCATTTCCTCGGCGCTTTCTTCCTTGTGCCGCAATAGCATCAGGAAGGCGCCCAGTTGGGTGTCCTCGACCTGCTCGTCCAGCACCATGCCCATGGCCTCGCGGGCTTCTTCACGTGTCAGGTTGCGGGCGCCGCGCTTGCCTTTGCCAAGGATGCGTACGAACTGGGCGAAAGGATGTTCGGCCGGGGTCTGGAGGGTCAGCGATGGGAAGTCGGTCATAGGCAGTTCGTCGGTTTTGGCAGGCCCGCCAGTTTGGCGGCGAGTTTGGCGGGGGTGCCTTTGAACAGTCGGTTCAGGTGCAGGCTGTTGCCTTTGTCCGCCCCCAGTTTCAGGGCGGTGTACTTGATCAGGGGCCGGGTCGCGGGGGAGAGCTGGAATTCATCGTAGAAGCCGCGCAACAGTTCGAGAATCTCCCAGTGTTCGGGACTCAACTCGATGCCTTCGGCGGTAGCCAGCGCACTGGCAACATCGGTCGACCAGTCGTTCAGGTCGGCCAGGTAGCCGTCTTTGTCCAGCGTGATGGCGCGGTCACCCACGTTCAGTACACTCATAACCACGTGTTGACCTTGTCATGCCGGATCGACAGCTCGACGAAGGCAGGGTAATCAACGGCTTCGGCCCAGTCTGGAAGGTGCAGGCCTCGGGCCTGGAGGTCTTCGGCCAGCACGAACAGATTCAAGTTGCTGCCTTGCAGCTTTTCGAACGGTGCGCTGCCAGCTTGCAACGCATAGGTCGCGTCGCCGCATAGCAGCAGTGCATCCTGCGCCCCCAGGACCCGCAGGCAACTGGTGAAGCGCTGGTCGCCAAAGGGCGAATGAGACAACACATGCAAAGTCGACATCAGAGGGTGATCACCTGGTCGTAACGGTCAATGAGGGCGGCGATGTCCTGAGCGGTCAGCACCTTCAGATCATCCAGGGCCAGGGTCTCGGTGTCGACGCCCCGTTGGGTGGCGCTGTCGGCGCAGACGAAAAGCGCTTCGACACCGAACATCGGCAACGCCTGCAGGTTCGCGCTCAGGTCTTTTTGCTGGACAACCTTGGCGTTCTGGCCCGCGAGCAGTTGGAACACCCCGTCGTCGAGAAACAGCAGGCCGATGGGCAGGTCGAATGCGCCGCCGGCCAGCACGATGTCCAGGGCTTCCCGTGCGCCCGGTCCCGACCAGGGCGCCTGGCGGCTGATCAGCAATAGAGATTTGGCCATTATGCGCCTCCAAAACAGATCAAGCGGTCGGCGTCCTGGATCGCATCGTGCAACTGGCCCAGCCCGGACAGTGTCCAGGGGGCCTCGACGCTGACCGCTGAACGCTGGTAGCGCTGGGCTTCTTCATCGTTGAGTACCCCGCGTCGCAAGGCTGCCGCAATGCAGACTACGCCGTCGAGCTGGTTGTCGGTGACAAAGGTGCGCCATTGCCGGGGCAGGTCTGCCTCGTCCTGAGGCGTGACGACGCCGCTGTCGGCGTTATGGACGCCGTCCTGATAGAAAAACAGTCGGACGATTTCATGCCCGCCGGCCAACGCGGCCTGGGCGAACAGAAGGGCGCGGCGCGAGGAGGGCGCATGGGCGGCGGAAAACAGCGCAATGGCGAACTTCATGACAGACCCGATCAGCAAAACTGCGGCCATGATAAAGCTTTATGGGCGCAGGGGCGATTGCAGGGGGGCCAAAGTGCTACATTCCGCTTTTTCTCGATGAGTGAACGCAATGCGAATGTTGACGGTGGTCCTGGCCACCACCCTGCTGGCCGGCTGCGCGGGTTCGGCGATGGAACACGCCCGGACTCAAGCCCCTTACAAGACGATGACCTCGGACAAACCGGAACAGGTCGTGGCCCAGTGTGTGCAGTTTTCCTGGCAGGACGAAGCGGTGTTTGGCGTGGATGCCGGAGCTTACCTGCAACCGGGCAAGAAAGGCGGCTCGACGGTGTATACCCGTTCCGCCGAATCGTTTGTCGACCTGGAGAGCGGGGCGCAGGGCACGACGCTGAACTATTACGCGCGACACGATGATTTCGTGGCCAAGCGCCGGTTGGCGGCGTTGGCGACTTGTCTCTAGGCGGATGACCGGGTCGCCCGCTATCGCGAGCAGGGCTCGCTCCCACAAGGATTGATCTGCAGCTGGAATATCCAGGCTGACATCAACCCTTTGGGAGCCGGTTTCAATCGGCGGGGGGCAGGCGCTTCTGGAAGAAGAAGTGCCGATGCCCGGGCGGGTAATCGTCGATCCGACCGCACTCGGTGAAACCGTGCTTTTTGTAGAATTCCGGCGCCTGGAAGTCGAAGGTGTCCAACCAGATGCCCACGCAGCCTTTCTCCCTGGCCAGCTCTTCGGCCATTCGCATCAAGGTCGAGCCCGTGCCATGGCCGCGTGCCTGTTCCGGCACCACCAACAGCTCGATATACAGCCAACTGAAAAACACCCGGCCGTAGAGCCCGCCGACGATGTCGTTGCTGTGTTCGTCCCGCACCAGCCAGGCGACGAGTTCCGGTGACGTTCCCCCGGTCTTTGCCGTGTTGTAGGCCCGTAGCGGGGCGAGGATGGCCTGGCGCTCCTCGTCGGTGGGGGCGTCCGTGCGTTCGATTCGCAGCGTCATCGGTGATGTCCTTATACGTGAAAGTGATCCGCCAGAGCCTATCCCAAAGGTTAGGGTGGCGTCATGCGATCAACCGCGAACGGGCGGATTACGTAAACCAAGCCATACTGCCTGATGCTCTTGATGCGATCCGTGACCTATTAAAAACAAGAAGAGACCGACTCATGAAGTTCGAATGCCTTGCCCGAACCCTTCTGGCCACCTCCCTGACCCTCAGCTGTTTCTACGTGCAAGCCGCCTCCCAGGCGCCGGTCGCCGCCGAAAACGGCATGGTGGTCACGGCTCAGCATCTGGCCACCCACGTGGGCGTCGACGTGCTCAAGAACGGTGGCAATGCCGTGGATGCGGCGGTGGCGGTGGGGTATGCCCTGGCAGTGGTGTATCCGGCGGCGGGTAACCTGGGCGGTGGTGGTTTCATGACCCTGCAACTGGCCGATGGGCGCAAGACATTCCTGGATTTCCGCGAAAAAGCGCCGCTGGCGGCCACGGCCGACATGTACCTGGACAAGGATGGCAATGTCATCCCTGATCTGAGCACTCGCGGACACTTGGCGGTCGGGGTGCCCGGCACCGTTTCCGGCATGGAACTGGCGTTGAAGAAGTACGGCAGCAAGCCCCGCGCCGAACTCATCGCCCCGGCGATCCGTCTGGCCGAGGAAGGCTTCACCCTGGAACAGGGCGATGTGGACCTGCTGGAAACCGCCACCGATGTGTTCAAGAAAGACATGCGCGACTCCGGCGCGATCTTCCTGCACAACGGCGAGCCGATGCAGGTCGGCCAGAAACTGGTGCAAAAGGACCTCGCCCGGACCCTTCGGGAGATCTCGGCCAAGGGCGCCGATGGCTTCTACAAAGGCTGGGTCGCCGATGCGCTGGTCACCTCCAGCCAGGCCAACAAAGGCATCATTACCCAGGCCGACCTGGACAAATACAAGACCCGCGAGCTGGCGCCAGTGGAATGCGATTACCGTGGTTACCACATCGTTTCGGCCCCGCCCCCCAGTTCCGGCGGGGTGGTGCTGTGCCAGATCATGAATATCCTCGACGGCTATCCGATGAAGGACCTGGGCTTCCATTCGGCCCAGGCCATGCACTACCAGATCGAAGCCATGCGCCACGCCTACGTGGATCGCAACAGCTACCTGGGTGACCCGGACTTCGTGCAGAACCCCATCGATCATCTGCTGGACAAGCAATACGCCGCCAAACTGCGCGCCGCCATCGAACCGCAAAAGGCCGGGGATTCGCAGAAGATCAAACCCGGCGTGGCGCCTCACGAGGGCAGCAATACCACTCACTATTCCATCGTCGACCAGTGGGGCAACGCGGTTTCGGTCACCTACACCCTCAACGACTGGTTCGGCGCCGGTGTGATGGCGAGCAAGACCGGTGTGATCCTCAACGACGAAATGGACGACTTCACGGCCAAGGTCGGCGTGCCGAACATGTACGGTCTTGTGCAAGGCGAAGCCAACGCCATCGCCCCGGGCAAGGCGCCGTTGTCGTCCATGAGCCCGACCATCGTCACCAAGGACGGCAAGACCGTGATGGTGGTGGGAACGCCGGGCGGCAGCCGCATCATCACTGCGACATTGCTGACCATCCTCAACGTGATCGACTACGGCATGAACTTGCAGGAAGCGGTTGACGCCCCGCGTTTCCATCAACAGTGGATGCCCGAGGAGACCAATCTGGAAACCTTCGCGGCGAGCCCCGACACTCGTAAAATCCTTGAGAGCTGGGGGCATAAGTTCGCCGGCCCCCAGGATCCGAACCACATTGCCGCGATCCTGGTGGGGGCTCCGTCGCTGGGCGGAAAGCCGGTGGGCAAGAACCGTTTCTACGGTGCCAACGACCCACGCCGCAACACCGGGTTATCGTTGGGATATTGAGTTGCAGAGGGAGCACCATGAATAGCGCATTGCTGATCATCGACGTCCAGAGCGCACTGTGCTCCGGCGAGGAGGAATGCTTCGAAAGCCAACGCGTGATCCGGACCATCAACGACCTCAGCGCCAAAGCCAGGGCCGTTGGCGTGCCGGTGATCCTGATCCAGCACGAGGAGCTGCAAGGCTCGCTGCTGTATGGCTCCGCCGCCTGGCAACTGGCCGACGGCCTGCTGACCGCGGCGGATGACCTGAGCGTGCGCAAGACCACGCCGGATGCCTTCTACCAGACCGACCTGCAACCGTTGCTGCAAGCCCGGGGTATCGATCGCCTGGTGATCTGCGGCCTACAGACCGACTACTGCGTCAACGCGACGGTGCGCCAGGCCCATGCCTTGGGGTACGACGTGGTCCTGGCTGCCGATGCCCACTCCACCGTGGACAACGGTAGCCTGGCGGCGGAGCAGATCATCGCCAACCACAACAACCGTCTGGGCCGCCTTAGCGGCGCGGTGTCACGGGTCGATGTGGTGCCGGCGGGAGAGATTCACTTCTGATCCAGCCCGGGGCCGTGAGGACACCATTTCACGGCGCGCCAAACACCATCGTCCAGTAGATCCCTGCGTCGCTGTCTGACTCGGTGGCGTATGCGGCGCCCATCTGAGTGAACATCGGGTTCATGAGGTTGGCGCAATGTCCTGGGCTCGCCAGCCAATCCCGCATGGCCTGGTTCGGTGAGCCTTGGCCGGCGGCGATGTTTTCGCCAAATTTTCGACCACGATAACCGGCACTCTTGGCACGGTCGGCGACGGAGCGGCCGTCCGGGTCGCGGTGGGCGAAATAATTGCCGCGGGCCATTGCCCGGCTGTGTCCCTGGGCTGCGGTTCCCAGTGCCGCGTTCCAACTCAGGGGCCGGGCGGCGGCGAAGCGTTGGCGCCCGCACAAGCGGGACTGGGCCCTCGCCGCATTGACCTGGGCCAGCAACGACTTGCCCGTCGAGGAGGCGTCGCTTACCGGAGCGCCACCCATGGGCTGCGCCAGGACCACTCGCCACTGATCGCCGACCCGATTGACGCCGATATCCGCATACTGGCTGTCCAGCAGCGTCGAGCAATGCTCATCCGCCAGCATCTCGAACGCTTCCTCAGCATCCCGCGCATCGGTCAGGCGGATGCTGCGCACAGTCTGGGCCTGATAGCCGGCGTCCTTGAGGGCTTCGCGCAGGCCGCCGCGAAAGCCGATAGGCAAGGCCAGGCGCGAGCGCAGCACCAGTGGCCTGGAAGCACGCACGGTGCGCCATTCACAACGACGGGATTGGCTGCGGTAGTCATTGATGGCGTCCACCAATTGCCCTTCGCCTCGGGCATGGGCCGGGCTGGTGAACAACGCAAACAAGGGGATGAAGCAGAGCGAAACGAAACGGCAGGAGCGAACAGTGTGGCGCATGATGCGAACGGCTCAGGAGGAAAATGCCTGGGCGCCAGGACTGGCGCCGACCCACCGGAAAACGCATCGCTATCGACAGGCGAGGTTTCAGGGCTGAGCTAGGACTTTGGGTTTGAAAACAAGTTTCAAAGCGGCAGAGGCTGCTGAGCTGAAAGTACTGTGAGAACAAGGTCCTGTAAGCGCAAGGCTCTGCTGGAACAAGGCTCTGTGGGAGCAAGGCTTGCCCGCGATGAAGACACCTCGGTCTCCCGGGAAATCCCCTCGTCAGCATCGCGGGCAAGCCTTGCTCCTACGGATTCAGCTTCAGCCTTCAGTCCGTGGCATCAGCCACCGCGGCCTCGACACGCTTGGTCTTGCGATAAGTCAACATCACAATCCCAGTCACCACAATAGCGCCACCGAGCACCTGGCCCGGGTTGAGCATCTGATCCAGCACCAGCCAGCCGATCAGCAGGGTCGCCAGCGGTTCGATGTTCATCACCGGGGCATTGCGCGGCATGTCCAGACGGGGGATGGAGATGAACAGCACGATGAAGCCGGTGCCATAGAGTACGACCAGGGTCGCCAGGGCGAACCAACCGGTGCTGGTGGCCGGCAGGTCGAAACCACCGGGAAGGGCGCCGGTCAGGCCGGCAAGGTTGACGCTGCTGAATACGATGGCAATCGTCAGCAGGCTGCGCACGGAACCGTGCGCTTGGGACAACTTGTGATCGGTGATCCACAGCGCGCAGGCGAATACGCAGGCGGCGCAGAACGCCAGGCACACCCCCAGCAGCCATTGCGGGCCGACGCTTTGCTCGGACGATAGCCGGGTCGGCACCTCCAGCACGAAGACCAGGCCCACGAGAATCATCCCCATCAACGCGGCGGTGCGTACGGTCGGGCGGGGCCCACCCAGTGCCCAAGTCAATAAGGCCAGCAGGATCGGAAAGACATTGGCCACCAGCAGCGCCAGCGCCACCGGCACCCTCGCCACCGCCGAATAAAGACACAGGCTCTGGGCGCCGATCAACAGGCCCAGCGTCAATTGCCAGCGCCAGGCTCCTGCTGGCAGACGCAGGTTCTGCCGTTGCCACAGCACCATCATGGCCAGCACCAACAGCGTTCCGCCCGAGCGCATCAGGATCGCCAGCAACACGCCGGCCCCGTCGTCGAATGCGACCCGTGCCGCGACATGGTTACCGGCAAAGGCGCAGCCCATGCATAACAGGACAAGCACCGCGAGATGGCGGGGAAGCGGAGTGGGGATATCCGGTAGTGCGCTGGAGCGGGTCATGGCAGGTGTTCCCAAGACAAGTCGCCGAAGCCAAAAGGGGCTTCGATCAAATATTTTTATATTGTGGTCGTACAACTTGTCTGAGTTTGTACCGTATCCCGCGAAGAGGAACAAGTCAGGCAAAGCGCTGAATCAAGGGCTTTTCATGATCGTAAGGCAGGACTGGTCCTGTGCGCTTTCTTTTAAAAGTGTACCGAAAACATATTCTTGTACGATGTCTTATCACGTAGTAAAACTGTCGTCCCCGTCCAATAATAACTAACGGAGAAAGTCATGATGGATGCTTCGCAAACTGCAACCGCTGCCGATCAGGGCCGCCGGGTATTCCTGAAAAAATCCCTGGTGGTTTCGGCGGCGGCCACCACTCTGGGCAATCTGCCGGGGTTCGCCCAGGCAGAACCGCTGAGCCAGCGTTATCCGGATCCATTGGTCAACATCCTCGACCCCAGCTTCATGGACCTGCGCATTTTCAACGCCAGCGTGGAAAAACTCGCCACCGGCCTGCGCTGGGCGGAGGGGCCGGTGTGGATTGGCGACGGTCGCTATCTCCTGGTCAGCGATATTCCCAACAACCGCATCGTGCGTTGGGATGAAGTCACCGGCGGCCTGTCGGTGTACCGCGAGCATGCCAATTTCTCCAATGGCATGTGCCGCGATCGCCAGGGGCGGCTGTTGGTTTGCGAGGGCTCTACGACGTCGAGCGAGGGCCGGCGCGTTACCCGCACCGAGCACAACGGTAGCATCACCGTATTGGCGGACAGTTTCGAGGGCAAGCCCTTCAACTCACCCAACGACATCGTCTGCAAGCGGGACGGTTCGGTCTGGTTCACCGACCCACCGTTCCAGACCGGCAACAATTACGAAGGGCACAAGGTCACGCCTGCCCAACCCCACGCGGTGTATCGCATCGACGGCGAAACCGGCAAGGTCAGCCGGGTGATCGACGACCTGGCGGGACCGAACGGCCTGTGTTTCTCTCCGGACGAGAAGACCCTTTATGTGGTGGAGGGGCGGGCCAAGCCCAACCGTTTGATCTGGGCGATTACCGTCAAGGACGACGGCTCCCTGGGCGAACGGCGCAAGCACATCGAAGGCCTGGATTACGCCGCCATCGATGGGATCAAGTGCGACGAGAGTGGCAACCTCTGGTGCGGCTGGGGCGGCAACGGCGACCCCAAGGCCGACCTGGAAAAGCTCGATGGTGTGCGGGTGTTCAACCCCGATGGCAAGGCCATCGGGCACATCTCACTGCCCGAGCGCTGCCCCAACGTCTGCTTCGGCGGGCGAGAGGGTAACCGGTTGTTTATGGCCGGCAGTCACTCGCTGTATTCGCTGTTCGTGAATACCCGAGGGGCGACGTTCGCCTGATTGCAGGTTGCGCCGATCATGGTGGCGGGGGAGTTCGCTCGCTCGCCACTGGCGCCGTGCTGCCCCTCACCGTCAACTCGAACGGCAACAACACATGCCGTTGCGCAACAGGCTTGTTCTCTATCCGCGCAATCAACATCTCCACCGCCTTCTGACCAAAAGCCTCGGCCGGTTGGGAAATGGTGGTCAACGGCGGGTCGCAATAGGCCGCGAACGGGATGTCATCGAAGCCCACCAGCGAAATATCCTCGGGCACTCGCAGGCCCATCTGCTTGATGCGCTTGAGGGCGCCGATGGCCATCTCGTCGTTCTCGCAAAACAACGCACTGGGCCGCTCGGCCAGCCCCAGCATCACCCCGGCGCCTTCGTAACCGGCACTCAGGGTGAAGTCGCCGTGGCAGATCAGGCCAGGGTCGATGGCGATACCGGCGTGACGCAAGGCGTCTTCATAGCCGGCGACGCGATCCAGGGTCAGGGGACTGCTACGCGGGCCCTTGATGATGCCGATACGGTGGTGACCCAGGCTGAGCAAGTGTTCGGTCATGGCTCGGGCAGCGGCCCGATTGTCCAGGCTGATGGTCGGGTAGGGGGCGTCCTTGACCACCTCGCAGGCATTGACCAGCGGCAGCGCATCGGTGCCGGGAGGGAGCGAGACGAAGGGGTCGCTTGCCCGCAACTGGATCACCCCATCGGCCTGGTGTGCATAGACCAGCGCGGCGAATTCCTGCTCGATATCTTCCCGACCCTGGGTGTCGCATAACAGCAATCGATAACCCGACGCTTGCGCTGCCTGTTGGGCACCGCTGATCACTCGGGCGAAAAAGGTGTTGGCGATCTTCGGCACCAGGATCACCAGGTTTCCGGTTCGCCGGGAACGGAACTGCACGGCCATCAGGTTCGGTCGATAGCCGGCCTGTTCCACCGCCGCATTGACCTTTTCCCGAGTCTCGGGCAAGACGCGCTCGGGGGATTTCAGCGTTCTGGACACTGTGGCCACTGAAACGCCGGCCAGCCGCGCCACTTCACGAATGTTGGACAATCGCACCTCGATACTGCGCCGCAAATGGGGCACACGGCTGAGGAGCTTACCGCAGGTTGCCCGCCTCACAAACGCCCATGCATGCACGCATCGGGTTTGACAGTGCGCAGAACAGGGCCTAGATTCGTCGTGATGTAACCGGTTACATGTCATCAACTCCAACATGAGCGCGTCGCGATGAACCCTGTGGCACGGAAAATAAGAATGGGCTTTGTAGGCGGTGGAGAGGGCGCATTCATTGGCCGGGCCCATCGCCAGGCCGCGGGCCTGGATGGCGGCTTCGAGCTGGTGTGCGGTGCGTTCAGCCGCGATGCCCATAACAACCGGCAGACCGGCGCCTCCCTGGGGTTGACCGGGTCCCGTTGCTATCAGGACTGGCAACAGATGCTTGATGCCGAAGCGATGTTGCCCCTGGATCAACGCATGGAGTTGCTGGTGATCGTCACGCCCAATCACCTCCATGCCCCGATTGCCAGCCAGGCATTGAAGTCCGGCTTCCATGTCTTCAGCGAGAAACCCGCCGCGCTGGACCTCAAGGAGTTGCTGGCGCTCAAAGACGATCTGCGAGGCAGCCGCTGCCTCTATGGTCTGGCCCACACCTACCTTGGCTATCCCATGGTCTGGCAGGCCCGTGAGATGGTGCGCTCGGGCGTGATCGGCAAGGTGCGCAAAGTATTCGTCGAGTATCCCCAAGGCTGGCTCAGCCAGGACCTCGCCGCTCAAGGCAACAAACAGGCGCAGTGGCGCGACGATCCGGCACGGTCCGGGCTGGGTGGATGCATCGGTGACATAGGCACCCATGCGTTTTCCCTGGCGGAGTTCGTCGCGGACCAGCCGATCCAGGAGCTTTGCGCCACGCTGGGCACCCATGTTCCGGGCCGGCAACTCGATGACGACGTCGCCATGCTGTTCAGGATGCAGGACGGCGCCAGCGGCGTGTTGCTTGCCAGCCAGGTCTGCACGGGTGAAGAGAACCCGCTGAAGGTCCGTGTCTATGGCGATAAAGGTGCCCTGGAATGGCGCCAGGAGGAGCCGACAAGCCTGATCCATCGCGCCATCGACCAGCCCCTGCGCATCCTGCGCAGTGGTGTCGGTCAGCCCTGGCTATGCGAAGCGGCGACCCGTCGCATGCGCCTGCCGGCCGGGCACCCGGAGGGCTACCTGGAAGCCATGGCCAACCTCTATGGTGACTTCGCCCGTGCCATTCGCGCACATGTCGAAGGGCCCGACGTGCCTGGCGTACCCGGCATCGAGACGGGTTTGCGCACAATGGCGTTTATCGAGGCCGCCGTCATCAACCATCGTGGCGAGGCGAAGTGGACCGCGCTGAACACCGGAGAATCGCTGTTGTGAGTGCCGTCGATCAAACCCCGGAAGGCCTGCGCGGGCCGGCGATTTTCCTGGCCCAGTTCATGTCCGATGAGGCGCCGTTCGACACGTTGGCGAACATCGCCGGGTGGGCCGCCTCGCAGGGCTACAGGGCCATTCAATTGCCGACCCTGGGCTCGCGTTATATCGACTTGGCCCGGGCTGCCGAAAGTCAGGATTACTGCGATGAATTGAAAGCCATCTGCGCCCAGGCTGGCGTCGAGATCAGCGAGTTGTCGACGCACCTGCAAGGTCAATTGGTGGCGGTGCACCCGGCTTTCGACGCGCTGTTCGACGACTTCGCCCCGGCTCACTTGCGCGGCCAACCCCAGGCGCGCACCGAGTGGGCCATCGAGCAACTGAAGCTGGCCGCTCGCGCCAGCCAACGCCTGGGCCTCCAGGCCCACGCGACTTTTTCCGGTGCGCTGCTGTGGCCCTATATGTACCCGTGGCCACAGCGTCCATCAGGGCTGGTGGAGCAAGGCTTTGCCGAACTGGCCCGGCGCTGGTTGCCGATTCTCGACTGCTTCGACGAGGCCGGCGTCGACCTGTGCTACGAGATCCACCCCGGCGAAGACCTGCACGATGGCGCCTCGTTCGAACGCTTCCTGGAAGCGGTGGACCGTCATCCACGGGCGGCCATTCTCTATGACCCGAGCCATCTGTTGCTGCAACAAATGGACTATCTGGGATTCATCGATCGCTACCATGCGCGCATCCGCATGTTTCACGTCAAGGACGCCGAGTTCCGTCCCGATGCCCGTTCCGGCGTGTATGGCGGGTATCAGGGCTGGGTGGATCGCCCTGGTCGGTTCCGTTCGCTGGGTGATGGGCAGATCGATTTCAAATCGATCTTCAGCAAGTTGACGCAATACGATTTCAAGGGTTGGGCGGTGCTGGAGTGGGAGTGCTGCCTGAAGGATTCGCAACAGGGTGCGGCAGAGGGCGCGGCATTCATCCAGCGGCACATGATCAGCAAGACCCGCAAGGCGTTCGACGATTTTGCCGGCGTCACGGCGGATGAGGCCTCCAATCGACGGCTGTTGGGGTTGCCGCAGTAACCGAGCAAAGCTTATGGGAGCAAAACCTGTAGGAGCAGAACCTGTGGGAGCAAAGCTTGCTCGCGATAAGGGCAGCCTGGTCTCCAGCAGAACCGCATTGACTTCATCGCGAGCAAGCTTTGCTCCCACAGGTTTCGCTTCCACAGATAGGCCAGCTTCCAATGGATCACAAGAACAACAAATAAAACGGTGACGGTCATGACCACGATGAATGCACGCCTGAGCGTGATGATGTTCCTGCAGTTTTTTATCTGGGGTGGTTGGTTCGTCACCCTCGGAACGTTTCTGTCCAGCACCCTGGGTGCCAACGGTGGGCAGATCGGTATGGCATTTTCCACCCAGTCCTGGGGAGCGATCATCGCGCCGTTGGTGATCGGGCTGGTCGCCGACCGCTATTTCAATGCCGAGCGGATCCTGGCGGTGTTGCATCTGATCGGGGCGGTGTTGTTGTACCAGCTGTATTCGGCGGCGCAGTTCAGCGCGTTCTATCCGTATGTGCTGGCTTACATGGTGGTCTACATGCCAACGCTGGCCCTGGTCAATTCCGTGGCGTTCCGCCAGATGCGCGACCCGGCGATGGAATTCTCGCGTATCCGGGTCTGGGGCACCCTGGGCTGGATCGTCGCGGGGGTGGTGATCAGCTTTGTGTTCGCCTGGGACTCGCGTGAATCCATCGCTGCGGGCGGTTTGCGCAACACCTTCCTGATGGCGGCCGTTGCATCGCTTGCCCTTGGGCTCTACAGCTTCACGCTGCCGGCCACGGCGCCTCTGGAGAAGCAGACCGGCGGTGACAGCTTCAGGCAACTGCTGGGGCTGGACGCGTTGGGGTTGTTGAAGGACCGCAGCTACCTGGTGTTCTTCATCGCCTCGATCCTGATCTGCATTCCCCTGGCGTTCTACTACCAGAACGCCAATCCGTTCCTGGCCGAAACCGGCATGTCCAACCCGACGGCGAAGATGGCCATCGGGCAGGTCTCCGAAGTGCTGTTCATGCTGCTGTTGCCGCTGTTCATCCAACGTTTCGGCATCAAGCTGGCGCTGTTGGTGGGGATGCTGGCGTGGACGTTGCGCTATGTGTTGTTCGCCTACGGTAACAACGGGGACCTGGCGTTCATGCTGTTCACCGGCATCGCGCTGCATGGCATCTGCTACGACTTCTTTTTCGTCTCGGGGCAGATCTACACCGACGCCAAGGCGCCCAAGCACCTGCGCAGTTCGGCCCAGGGGTTGATCACCCTGGCGACCTATGGGGTGGGGATGTTGATCGGCTTCTGGGTGGCGGGGCAGGTGACCGATCGCTTCGTCGTGGAGGCGGGCCACGATTGGAACAGCATCTGGCTGTTCCCGGCCGGTTTTGCGCTGGTGGTGCTGGTGTTCTTCCTGCTGACCTTCAGTGGCCGGCAAGCGCTGACGGCGACCTCGAAGGCATGAGGCCGGGCGGGACGTCGGTCATTTATGGCTGACGTCCAGCTTGGTGTAGGTCACTTTCCCGCCTTCATTGGAGTTGCCGACATTGTCCAGGGTGTAGACACCGGCCTTGAAGTAAAAGTTATAGGGGTGCCAGGACGAGTCCAGCTTCACTTGCTTGCCGACGTTGTTGACCAGTACGGTGAGCTTGCCTTGCTTGTCCATCTGCAGCGAGTAGTTGAAGGCTTTGTTCAGGGCCACGTTCGGCACGCTGAAGAGCACCGGGCTCTTCTTGTCCTTGGGTTTGACCCGGTATTCCACATCGACATTGCCTTTGCCCTTGGCGTAGCGGTACACCAGTTTCAAGAGCGGCGTAGGGGCATCCTTGGCGTGGATCTGCGCCACCACCACGCGCCCTTCGGAAGGCACCTGGTTCACCGCCAGCGTGCCCTTGAGGGTATTGATGCCGCTGTTGTAGCGCCAGTTGCGCAGCTTGCCATCCTTGCTGGTTTCCCGCAGCTCGGAGCGTGGGAATTCGCTCTTGCCGGTATGGGAACCGGTCACCGGCGCCCAGAACACGATGCGTTCGCCGCTGCGGTTGAAGTACTTGTTCTGCAGGCTCGGCATGGCCTTGGTGTGCACCACTTGCGCCGGGGTCTGCACGGGAAGGGTGATGTTCCAGATAGTCAGGTCAATCATGATCGGGTACTCCCATGGAGTCGGCCGTGGTCTCGACCGTAATGGCAAATTTGCCTTCCATGGCACAGTGTCCATGTTATCGACCCAGGCCTGTTTCGCTGGAGGGGCACCTGACGGATGGCTCTGCATCGAGCCTTGCCGGCGTTTTTGCGGGTTGGCGTGACTGATGTCAATTTGAGGTCGATGGGGTAGAGTACGCGCCGCCCGAGAGATGGATCCCGGGCGTTATCCCATGGAGTAGTTGATGAAGCATTTCAGCAAAGTTATCGCCGGCGCATTGTTGGGCCTGGTCCTGGCGGGTTGCACCGGTACCGCAATGAAGACCCAGCAGTACGACAGCAGCCAGTACACCGTTGTCGGTCACAGTGAAGCCAAGGCCACCGGCCTGCTGTTGTTCGGTTTCATCCCGATTCGCCAGAACAACCGCTTCGTGCGCGCCCAGGATGCGGCGATCAAGGCCAAGGGCGGCGACGCCATGATCAACACCCAAGTGCAGGAAAACTGGTTCTGGGCCTGGGTCTTGACCGGTTACACCACTTCGGTATCCGGCGACGTGGTCAAGCTGAAAAACGCTCAGTAAGCGTTGCTGTGGCGAGGAGCTATCCTCGCCACACTGCTCGATGCTCAATGTCCTCCCACCACCATATGACTGAACGGCGCCACATACGCTTGCAACGTCACCAGCCCGCCCACCAGAATCGCCAGCACCACCGAGTGGAAAAACACATAACGCAGGATTTCCCCTTCATGCCCGTACCAACGGGTTGCGGTGGAGGCGACCACGATCGACTGCGCATCGACCATCTTGCCCATGACCCCGCCGGAACTGTTGGCGGCGGCCATCAGCACGGGGCTTAACCCCAACTGCTCGGACGTGACCCGTTGCAAGCCGCCGAACAGCACGTTGGACGCCGTGTCCGAGCCCGTCAGCGCGACACCGAGCCAGCCCAACAGCGTGCCGAACATCGGGTAGAAGATGCCTGTCGCGGCAAAGGCCAGGCCCATGGTGGCGTCCAGGCCCGAATAACGCGTGAGAAACCCCAGCGCCAGCATCGCCACGATGGTGATCAGCGAATACCGCACCACCCACAACGTTCGCAAGTAATGGTGCACCAGTTGCGGGATGGAGTAGCCCATCAGCAACCCGCCGAGAACGGCTGCCAGGAAAATGCCGCTGCCGGTGGCGGTGAACCAGTTGAACTTGTAGATCGCCTCCTCGGTTTTAGGCTGAGGGACCACGGGCGGCACCTTCTCGATCTGCTGATGCAAGGTCGTGAAGGTCACCAGGGGCGAGAAGATCGGGTTCGCCTCGCGCATCGGTTTGCCCTGGGGATCGAGCTTGGCCGACTGGGTTTGCGGGTCTATCGCCGGGCGCGTGTCGAACAGGTTCTTGAAGCCCTGGGTGCCCCAGGCGAACACGAATACCGTCAGGATGATCCACGGCATCCAGGCCCGCAGCACGGCGGGGCGGGTGTCGCTGGAAAAAACCTTGCTGGTGGTCGGCTTTTCATCCTCGCTCGCTTCGATTTTCGAGTCGTCGACCCGGCCGGATAACGCGGCGGAGGTGTGTACCGTCGCCGGTTTCCAGACTTTCAGAAAACCGGTGAGGCAGGCCATGGAAATCAGCGCGGCGATGACATCCACCAACATCGGCCCGTGGTAGTTCGACACCACGAATTGCGGGACGGCGAAGCTGATGCCGGTCACCAGGATCGCCGGCCAGACCTCCAGCATCTTGCGCCATCCGGCAAAGGCCCAGATCAGCCAGAACGGCACGATCACGGAAAAGAAGGGCAACTGCCGACCGACCATCATCGACAGTTCCATTTCATCCAGACCGGTCACTTTGGCCAGGGTGATGATGGGTGTCCCCAGGGCACCGAAGGCCACCGGCGCGGTGTTGGCGATCAGCGCCAGGCCCGACGCTGCCAACGGTGAGAAGCCCAGCCCGATCAGGATCGCCCCGGTCACCGCCACCGGCGTACCGAAGCCCGCCGCGCCTTCGAAGAACGCGCCGAAGCAAAAGGCGATCAGCAGCAGTTGCAGGCGCCGGTCGTCGGTAATGCGCGCCAGGGAATCCTGCAGGACCTTGAACGACCCGTTTTCGGTGGTCAGGCGGTGCAGGAAGATGATGTTGAGGACGATCCAACCAATGGGCAGCAGGCCGTTGGCCGCCCCATACAACGCTGCCGAACCGGCCATGTCGGCCGGCATGCCGAAGGCAAAGATCGCGATCAGCAAGGCCGAGGCCAGGGCATACAACGCCGCCAGGTGCGCCTTGATACGAAAGAACGCCAGTGACGCCAGCATCACCACCACCGGAACCGCCGCCAGAAGCGTCGACAGCACTGCATTACCGAAGGGATCGTAGACTTGTTGCCAGACCATGTTCCACCTCTGCTTTTTATTGTTGGAAGTGCAGGCCCCGTGGGGATTGGCAGAAGAGTATAGAAGGGGTTCCGGCGGGGGGGATTGGCGCAATGGCGAGGGGCAGGTAGACCCTCGCCAAACAATGGTGTGCGGGCTAGCGTGGATCAGCGCGTGCGCCTTCTTCCAGGCGAAGCCCGAGGCTCAAGTCATCACAGCTTTGTGACCAGGCGGCCAGCCAGTCGGGCAGGGCCGGCGATTGTTCGGCCAGGCCCAGCTCGCGGACGAATTCTGTCGGCGCCAGGGTGCCCTTGGCCGAGCGGAACAGGCCTCGCATGATCACCACTCCGACCACACGTCCCCGGCTGATGAAACGGTGCTCCATGAAGGTCCATTTTTCGTCCCAGCCGAGCATGCGGGTGTGTACCTCGAATGCCTCGAACAGTTTCAATTCCCGCCTGAACTTGCCCCAGACATCCCCCACGATCGGCACCGCCCGGTTGCGCAACGCCACTTTGTAGGCGCCGCTGCGCAGCACGTAATCCATGCGCCCCACATCGGCCAGGGTAAAGTAACGTCCGTTGGTGACGTGGCGGTTGAGGTCCAGGTCCAGCGGCCATACGCGCATGCGCACCACCGTGGTGCCCAGGGGAGCCGTGGGTTTGCGCCACGGACGACGAAACAGCATCAGCAACAGTCGGAACCAGAGATTCATGGACACTCCACGAGGCGGGAAACGGCGCACTTTAAACAGCCGGTGGGGCCTGGGCTAGGTGCGCAAATGACTGTTTTGCCTGAAGTCGCGCATTTGGGACATGGACTCTCACGTTGTGGGAGCAAGGCTTGCCCGCGATGAGGCCCGTACAGCCGACGTCCCTGTCAGCCGGATGCAATCAGCCCTTGGCCGCCATCGCCGTCACTTCCACCCGCATCCCCTCGACCGCCAGCGCCGCCACGCCCACCGCCGCACGAACGGGCCATGGCTTGGCGAAAAAGCGTTTGTAGACTTCGTTGAAGGCCGCGCGGTCGGCCATGTCGGTGAGGTAGATGGTCAGGTGCAGCACGCGGTCCATGGAGCTGCCGGCGCGCTCCAGAGCGGCCTTGAGAGCCTGCAATGTGCATTCGCTCTGCAGCGTGATGCTCCCCAGTTCCAGGCTGCCGTCGGGGCGAGTCGGAATCTGGGTGGACACCAGCAGGCCGCCGAAGCCGGCGACGTCGGAAGAGATGGAATCTGCATCCGGGTCGGGAGTGAACGTAATGTCTTGGTGGGTCATGCAGGGCCTCATGGGAACAGGAATAGACGTCGCAGTTTACCGTCCAATGCCGCGTCATTCCCGGATTCCTTTATCTCGAGGACCGCCACCGTTTCGGCCCGGGTCAAAGGCTGCCCTGGACCTGGGTGGTCAACGGCGGTTCAAGGTGCGGTTCCACGCTGTTCAGACGCTCGGCCAATTGTTGCGCGTGCTCCCAACCGAATTCCGGGTCCAACCAATCGAGCGCGTCTTCGGCGCCCAAGGCCAGTACGCACTGCTGTTGGCTGGCGATATCGCCATAGGTCACCAGGGTCAGGCCGTCACAGCCCAAGGAGGTTTCACTGGCCTGGGCCAGGGCCGCGAGGAAAATCGGGGCCGAATGCCGGGACGTCGTGTACGTGAGGTGTTGTGCCTGGTTTGAGGAGGGGACCTGCGACTCGTACCAGCCTTCCACGGGAACCAGCACGCGGCCTTCGCGCTTGATCGCGTCGAAGACCTTGGAACGCATCACCAGGTGCAGCGGCAGATGCGTCAGGGGCGGCATCGTTCCCACTGACCAGATGGGTGACCAGCCCCAGCGAACCTTGATGGACTCCAAGTGTCCGCCGCGACGACGAATGGCGCTGACCTGCATGTTCGGCTTGATCAGGCTGTGGCGCTCTGGTGGCCTGACGGGTGTCGTCCTGAACAGGTCCATGCGTGTCAGGTGGGGATCGATGCGTCCTCCGGAAGTGTCTCGCTGGGCAAAATACGTCAGGGAGTCCTTTGAGCAGACGTGCTGAACAAAACCATCACACATAGCGAAAACTCCCTGAAGTGAAACGCAAAGGACCCTCGATGCGCCTGCCGTTCAAGTCCCGATTGGCCAAGCGCGCCGTCATTGCTTGCAGTGGTGCCCTGTAGGTCCGAGCCGTGGGGTCCGTGCTTGGTTCGAAAATCCTCGGCGCGGGGAGACGAGCGGCGGTCCATGCCTCCTGGGCATGCCCGCCGTCTCAGTGCGTAACGGCTTGCCCTGGCACGGGCAATGGAAAAATACTGGCAGGTCTCTGCCAACCACCGGGCTACTCATGACTGACACACCAATTGAAATTTCCCAGCAAATCACCCGTGCTCTCCAGGTGCTGGCGGCTCATCTCGGCGATGGACTGCAAGCCGTCTACCTGTTCGGTTCCGCGGTGGACGGCGGGTTGCAGCCCGGCAGCGACATCGACCTGCTGGTGATCGTCCACCAGCCACTGCCGCAATCGCTGCGGCATGGGTTGATGAGTGATCTGCTATCGGTATCGGCCTGGCCGCCGACCGAGTCATTGCGGCCGCTGGAGGTGACGGTGGTCGCCCAAGCGGCGCTGGTGCCGTGGCGCTATCCGCCGGTGCGCGAGTTGCAGTTCGGCGAATGGCTGCGCGAGGACTTGCAGGCCGGGCGTTTCGAACCGCCCATGGCCGATCACGATCTGGCGATCCTGCTGACCAAGACCAGGCAGCACAGCGTCTGTCTGCTCGGGCCCGCGGCCGCCGCGATCATCCAGCCGATACCCGAGGCCGACTTGCTGCGGGCGCTCTATGACACCACCACGCAATGGAATGAAGACGCCGATTGGCAGGATGAACAATGCAATGTGGTACTGGCCCTGGCTCGCATCTGGCTGACCCTCGCCACGGGCCACATCGTTCCCAAGGGCGAGGCAGCGACATGGCTGCTCGAGCGTTTGCCCGTGGCCCATCGGCCTGTACTTGAAACGGCCCGTGCGGTCTACCGGGGGCAGGCCCGGGATGACCTGGCCAGCCGACCCCGGCAGGTTGCGGCGTTCGTGTGTCACGCCCGGTCGGAGATCGACCGGCTCTATTCGCGGTCGCTCAGCGGCCCCGGTTCTGATTGATGAAATCCACGAACGCCCGCAACGGCGAGGGCAGGTAGCGGCGGCCGGGGTAGTAGAGAAACGGTCCGGTAAAGCGCTGCCACCAAGGTTCGAGCACCGGCTCCAGGACGCCATTGTCCAGGTACGGTCGAAGCCAGTCTTCGAACAGATAGACGATGCCCAGCCCGTCTACCGCCGCCTGCACCGACAGATCCACCGCACCGCCAATGCGGGTGATCAACGGGCCGCTCGGGTCGACGCTGACGGTTTCGCCGTCACGCTCGTACTCCCACAACGGCATGGCGCCGCTGGGGAACTTGCCCCGCAGGCAGGCGTGTCCCAACAAATCTCTTGGGTGCTCGGGACGCCCCCTGGCATTGAGGTATGCCGGCGAGGCGGCGGTCGCGAAGCGCTGCAAGCGTGGGCCAATGGGCAGGGCGATCATGTCCTGTTCCAGGCGCTCGTCGTAGCGAATACCCGCATCACACCCGGCCGCCAGCATGTCGACGAAGCTTTCTTCGGTGATCACTTCCAGGCGAATGTCAGGATAACTCTTCAGAAACGGCGTGATGATGGACGGCAGCACCAGGCGGGCGGCACTGACCGGTACGTTCAGCCTGAGGGTGCCGGAAGGGCGGTCGCGAAAATCGTTGACCACATCCAGGGCGGACTCGACCTCGCCCAAGGCCGGCACGATGCGTTCCATCAAGCGGGCGCCGGCCTCGGTCGGCACCACGCTGCGGGTGGTGCGGTTGAGCAGGCGTACACCGAGCCGGCTTTCCATCCGGCGCACGGCATCGCTGAGGCTGGATGCGGACTTGCCGCTGGCTCGCGAGCCTTCTCGAAATCCCCCTGCATTGACCACGGCCACGAAGGCCAGCAGGTCCTGAATATCCGTCGCCATTGTTCTCTCCGCCGTACAGCCCGTGCGGATTGCACCTGATTATCAGTGGAGTGGTCAACGCCTATAGTCGGCTCCAGGCAATCAATCCAAGGGGTACGAGATGAGCAAGGCAGACAAGGCAGGTCATTTTTCGCTGGGAGACCGTACGGTCAACCGCATGGGCTACGGTGCCATGCAACTGGCGGGGCCTCACGTGTTCGGACCGCCGAAAGATCCGGCGGCGGCCATCGCCGTGCTGCGCGAGGCGCTCGCATCAGGGGTCAACCATATCGATACCGCTGACTTCTATGGGCCCCACGTCACCAACCGGCTGATCCGTGAGGCGCTGCACCCTTACGCCGAGGACCTGGTGATCGTCACCAAGGTGGGTGCCGTTCGTGGCGCCGACGCTTCCTGGAATCCCGCCGCGAGCCCGGCCGAGTTAACCCAAGCCGTCCACGACAATTTGCGCAACCTGGACGTGGACGTATTGGACGTGGTCAACCTGCGGGCCTGGGGCGACATGCAGTCGCCCACGGAGGCGTCCATCGAAGAGTCGTTCACCGCACTGGCCGAACTGCAGCGTCAAGGCCTGATCCGTCACCTGGGGTTGAGCAACGTCACGGCGGCGCAGGTCAAGCAGGCACAGGGCATTGCCAAGGTGGTCTGCGTGCAGAACCACTACAACCTGACCCATCGCGGTGACGAGTCACTCATTGCCGATCTGGGCCGGCAGGGTATCGCCTATGTGCCGTTCTTCCCGTTGGGTGGGTTCACGCCGTTGCAATCGGACACCCTTTCGGCCGTGGCGGCGCGCCTGGACGCCTCACCGCTGTGCGTGGCGCTGGCGTGGCTGCTGCAACGTGCGCCGAACATCCTGCTGATTCCCGGTACGTCGTCGGTGGCGCACCTGCGGGAGAACCTCTCGGCGAGCGAGCTGCAAATTCCGGCACCGTTGCTGGCCGAGTTGGACGCCCTGGCCTGATGGTCTGTTTGGCTGTGGCCCTACAGGCCACTAGACCGGCTGGAACTCCAGCGTCTGGCCATCTTCCGGGATGTGCAATCGCGCTCCAAGCCCAGCCATCGTGGCGGCGTCGCGCAGTGCCTTTCGCGTGGTCGGGCAGTGGCTGATCGCTTCGAGGTGATTGGCGATCACGGCTGTGTGAGACAAACGGGTGAACTCGATGGCTTCCTCTATCCCCATGATGATATCGCCGCCTAAATCGAACCGTGCCCCGCCAGCCGGAATCACGCTGACCTGCGGTTGATGGCGCAGGACGAACTCACGCACGGTAGGGGTGAGCAGGGTGTCGCCAGCGAGGTACACGCTGGGTTCGCCGGGCAGCTCGATCAGGTAGCCGCAGCCATGTTCCATCAGTTTGCCCACCAGGCCACGGCCGTGGGTGCATCTGACGGAGCGAAGAGTGCCGCCCAGGAAGGGCACGGGCCGCTCGTGGTCCTCGGCCAGCGGCTGGACATTCAAGCCACGCTTGGCGAGGTAGCCGGCATCATGGGGGGTACAGATGACCGGGATCTGTTTCTCCCTCAGCCAGCGCTTCGCCGCTCGGTCGAGATGATCGAAATGGCCTTTCTGACAATGCGTGATCAGGCAATGAGTGACGCTTTTGAGGTCTTCCTCGGCAGAGGCCGGCAGTTCCACCAGCGGATTGCGCTGGGTGGCACCGAACAGGCGAAGCGGCGGCAGGGTGCCCTTGCCGGCCAGCATCGGGTCGACGAGCACGCGATACGGGCCGGCCTCCAGGATGAGCGTGGCGTTGCGGATCTGTTGGATTTTCATGAAGGTTTCCTGTTCAAGGCGAGCGCTTCATGGTGCCGATCCGGGGGGACGGGCATAATGGCCGGATCTGACATCATTGATTCATTTCATGCCATGCCCCAGCCAATCCGTGTCGGTCTACTCCTGTTCCCCGGTTGCATGCCTGCCGGCCTGTTCGGATTTGCCGATCTGCTGCACGCCGCCAACCGTCGCAGGGGCCGGGTGCTGTTCCAGGCGACTTACGTCGCACTACAGGCGGGTCCGGTGACCTGTGCCCATGGCATCAGCCTCCAGGCACAGGCGGCGTTGGGCGAGACCGATCTGGATGCGGTCCTGGTTCCCGGCTTCTGGGCCGAATCGGCTGAACAGGTGAATGCGGTCGTTGCCGGGCAGGCCTTGTTGGTGAAGGCTCTGTCGAAAGGGCCCCGGGATCGCCAGCTTTGGGCTTACTGCACCGGCGTCTGCCTGCTGGCGGCGTGCGGCCGTCTGGACGGGCAGTACGCCACGGTGACCTGGTGGCTGGCGCAGGCGATGCAAGCGCGGTATCGCAAGGTGCGTTGGCAAAGCGAACGCAACTGCGTGTTCAACGAGCGCAACGCCACTGCGTCGGGGGTGAACGGCTATCTGCCGCTGGCGGAAAACCTGATCGAGAAAAGTCTCAGCCGCGATGCGCTGCGCGACATCACTCGGCTGATGGTGTTGCCGCGTCCGGCCGTCCCTCACGCGGCATTCCAGGGCATCGCGCTGATCCAGCAGCCCGACGGGTTGCTGCGGCGGTTGCATGGATTGGTGGAGCGAATGCCTGCGGAGCAGATCACGGTCAAGGCGCTGGCGGATCGGCTCGCGATGTCCGAGCGCACCCTCGCTCGGAAGGTCGGCGGCGAAACGGGCCAGACCGTCGCCGCCTACGCCCGTTGCATCAAGTTGAACCAGGTCGGCGAGCGCCTGACGCTGACGTCGTTGCCCCTTGCCAGTATTGGTGCCGAGCTGGGTTTCAGCAGCAGTTCCAATCTGCAACGGATGTTCAAGGCGTTGACGGGGCTGACGCCGGTGGAGTACCGGCGCCAGTTCGGGCGTGTGTGAGCCGGCAGATGGCTTAGCTGCGCGCCTCATCCGTCTCGTTTCGATGGTGTTCAGGCCAAGCATCGACGGGGTGGGCCCGGTCTTCGTTGAACATTTCCGTGAGCAGGGCGTTGGCGCGTCGGTAGGCGTCGTGGCGGAACTTGAGGTCGTCTTCCGGCTGGGCGACGATTTCCTCCAGCATCTGCAGGTTCAGGCGACGGAACTGATCCGCTCGCTCCCGCGCTTCGTACGCCCCGATGCCCATCTGTACCAGCGCCCGGCGGCCCAGCGACAATGCGCTCTCGAAGGTTTCCCGCTCGGCCACCTCCACGCCCATCTGGCGCAGGGTGATCAGGTGCCCCATGTCCCGCGCCCGTACGATCAGTTTCAGCGTGGGGAAGTGCTCCTGGACCAGCCGGGTCAGCGTCAGGTTGTCCTGCTGATCGTCAATCGCATTGATCAGCACAGCGGCCTGGGCCGCGCCGGCGGCGTGCAGCAGGTCGAGGCGCGTGGCGTCGCCGTAGAACACCTTCACGCCGAATTTGCGCAAGGTCTCGATGTTGTCGGGGTCGTGGTCCAGCACCACCACCTCGACGCCACAGGACATCAGCAGGCGTCCGGCGATCTGCCCGAAACGCCCGAACCCGGCAATGATGATGCGTGGGTTCTGCTGATCCACCAGGTCGGTTTCCTGGCGGCCCTTTTTGCTCGCCGATTCCAGTCGATCCAGCAGCAGGATCAGCAAGGGCGTCACGCACATGGACAGCGCCACCGCCAGGGTCAGGCTTTTGCCCCACTGGTCGGTCAGGATGCCGGCCAGCGTCGCGGCACCGAACACCACAAAGGCGAATTCGCTGCCCTGGCCGAGCAATACCGCCTGCCAGGAACGCTGGCCGGCGGGTACGTTCAGGAAGCGGCTGACAGCCCTGATCACCAACAGCTTGATCAGGATGAAGCCCAGGGTCAGCGTGATGACTTTCAGCGGGGCGTTGATCAGGGTGCCGAAATCGATCGACATGCCTACGCCGATGAAGAACAGGCCGAGCAGCAAACCTTTGAACGGTTCGATGTCGCTTTCCAGGGCATGCCGGTATTCGGAACTGGCCAGCAGCACCCCGGCGAGGAAGGCGCCCATGGCCATGGACAGGCCGGCTTCCTCCAGGAGAAAACCGAAGCCGAACACCAGGAACAGGGCGACGGCACTGAAAATCTCCCTCAGGCCCGAGCGTGCGGCGAAGCGCAGCAGCGGTCGTGTCACGTAGCGCCCCAGCAGCACGACGATGCCGATGGCTGCGACAATCTTGACGATCGACAGCACCAGGGCCGTGCCTGACGGCGTTTCACCGTGGGCCGACAGCAAGGGAATCATGGCGACCAGGGGAATGGCCGCAATGTCCTGGAACAGCAGGACGGCAAAGCTGCTGCGTCCTACGGCGGTGGCGGTCAGGTTGCGTTCGCTCATCGCCTGCATGGCAATCGCCGTGGAAGAAAGGCTCAGGGTCAGGCCGACCAACAAAGCGGCCGTCCAGTTCAGGTCCAGGACCATGCAGAAAGCCGCGATCGCTGCACCGCAGGCCAGCATCTGCAAGGCCCCGCCACCGAACACCATCCGGCGCAGTGCCCACAGCCGTTTGGGATCGAGCTCGAGCCCGATGATAAACAGCATCAGCACGACGCCGATTTCGGCGAACTCCAAAATGGCCTTCACGTCAGTGATGAGCTTGAGCCCCCAAGGGCCGATGACGCACCCGGCCAGCAGGTAGCCCAGCACCGGGCCCAGCCCCAACCTCACGGCAATCGGCACGATCAGCGCTGCCGAGCCCAGGTAGATGAGCAGTTCAATCAGGCTGTGCGTCTGCATATCAATCTTCCTTCCAGCAGGCCAGGCGGGCGCAGTAATGTTCGATTTGTGCGCGTTGGGTTTCGGAGTCGGCGGCGTAGGCACCGTGGACAACGACCGGGTCCAGCCAGCGCATATGGCAATAGACAGCCGTCGCGTGAAGGGGCTGGGCCAACACGGAAAACCCAGGATGAGCGCCGATCTGGAAATGATCCTGATTCCCGCCCGTCGTGACGGCCCACAGCAGCCCTTTGCCGCTGAGGGCCGTGGCGCCCCGGCCATAGGCCCAGCCATGGGTAAATACTTTGTCGATCCAGAGTTTCAGCAGGGGCGGCATGCTGTACCAGTACATCGGGTGCTGGAGCACGACCAGTTCTGCCTGCTCGACGGCGCGCTGCTCAGCGTCGACATCAATGTCAAAATTCGGGTACAGGTCGTAGAGGGACCGCACGGCCACGTCCGGGCGACCGGACACCCGCTCGAGCATCTGCTGGTTGACCCGCGACTGGTCGGGGTAGGGGTGGGCGTAAACGATCAGGATCATCGGTAGTTCCAGGGCGGTTCCGGGCCAGAAGGCCGCACATCCTACCGAGGAAGGCGCCGGATGTTTAGGCTTTGTTGGCCAGCCGGCCCGTAGCGCTCAGCTCAACGGCAACGATACCCTGGCCTCGAGGCCGCCATCACGGCGATTGCTCAGCGTCAACATCCCACCGTGCTCGAGCACGGTCGCCCGCGCCGCCGGCAGCCCGAGTCCGACCCCACCGGTATTCTTGTTGCGTGAGCCTTCGATCCGAAAGAATGGCGTAAAGACCTGATCGATGTATTCGGGGGCAATCCCCGGGCCCCGGTCCAGGATGCGAATCTCCACGCAATGGGCGTCCGTCTCGAGTGTGATGGACGCTTCGCCGCCGTATTTGATCGCGTTGTCGATCAGGTTGACCAAGGCGCGCTTGATACCGATGGGCCGGCCCATGTAGACGAGGCGGTGAGGACCCTGAAAGGACACCTCGGAGCCGGTATCCTTGAGGTCGTCGACGATGGTGTGCAGCAACTCGGCCAGATCGAACGCGGTGGCGTTCTCGAGCCGCGCATCATCACGGAAGAATTCCAGGGCCGAATTGACCATGGTCTGCATCTCATCCACGTCTCTGAACAATCGGGATTGTTGTTCGGGATCCTCGATGAACTCGCCGCGCAGGCGCATGCGGGTCAGGGGCGCACGCAAGTCATGGGAAATGGCGGCGAGCATTTGCGTGCGATCCTGCAGGAAGTGTTTGAGCTGGGCCTGCATGGCGTTGAAGGCGAGAATCGCCTGGCGGATTTCATAGGGGCCGATGACAGGAATGGGTGGCGCCTTGTGATCCATGCCAAAACGCCTGGCGCCTTCGGCGAAGCGCTCCAGTGGCGTGGCCAGGTATCGCGTGGCGACCAGCGCCACCATCAAGGTCGATAGCAGCATGAGGGCGATGGTGATCAGGTTGCGTTCCCATTCATCCAGCCCCCAACTGCGCGAGGGCAGGGAAAACAACACCCACGAATGATCGGCCAGCTCGATCATCGCGGCGTAGTGGCCGCCAGGTTGGTCGAAGGGCCAGTCACTGGGTTCATAGCCTTCCATTTTGGCGTCGGGCCTGCCCAACTGTTGGCGCATCAGAGCCACGCCTTCGCTGTATTCCGGGTCATTGACCACCGGTAAACGAGCGTCTTCATAGCGCTGTAGCCACTGCGCCTTGAAAATCGGGTCGCTGGCCGCGCTGGCGATGGCAGGCCTTTGTTCGGGTGCCACGGAGTCGATGATGCGGGTGATGGCGGCGATCTTTTCGATCAAACCGGTCTCCAACAGGGGAGGGCGGGCCCAGGCGCCGGCCAGTTGGCTGAACAGCGCGTTAAGGGCCAGCAACGTCAACATGGCGACCAGGGTGGTCAGGGCGATCCAGCGCGCCAGGGTATCCCTGGGGCGGGGAGTGGCTGGGTGTCCCGGTTTCATCGTTTCACCACGTGAGGACTGAAGAGATACCCGCTGTTGCGAACGGTGCGGATCATGGACGTGCCCGAAACATCCGTTTCCAGTTTGCGTCGCAATCGACTGACCTGGACGTCGATGCTGCGGTCGAACGCGTCGTAAGTCTCGCCGCGGGCCATGTCCAGCAGTTGCTGGCGGCTGAGTACCCGGCGTGGGTGTTGAGCAAAGACCAGCAACAGTTCGAACTCGCCGGTGGACAGCGGAATCATGACGTTTTCCGGCGAGCGTAGCTCGCGGCGGGTGATATCCAGTCGCCAATTCTCGAACTCCAGAACCGGGCTGGAGGAGTCGCTCAGCGCGCCGCGTGCTTCGCCGGTGCGCCTGAGCACGGCCCGCACCCGGGCCAGGAGTTCCCGCGCGTCGAAAGGCTTGGTCAGGTAATCGTCTGCTCCCAATTCCAGCCCAACGACCCGGTCACTCAACTCGCCCATGGCGGTCAGCATGATGATGCCGACCGTATGCGTGGCCCGCAGCTTCTGGCACAACACCAGGCCACTGTCGCCGGGGAGCATGACGTCCAGGATGATCAGGTCCGGCACCTGGCGTTGCACTGCCTGCCACAGGGCGGGACCGTCGGCGGCCACGTCCACGCTGTAGCCGTGTTGTTCGAGAAATTTGCGCAAGAGGGCGAGGACTTCAAGGTCATCGTCCACCAGTAGTAAGTGGCTCACGGTGGGCACGTCGGGTCATGAGTACAGGAAGCGATACTAGGTTCAATCCACGGCCTGCGTCATATATTTCAATCTGGAAATAAAGTTGCCGTCCGGCAATGTTCCGGAAATCTCCAGGCAAAAAAGCGGCGGCAGGATTGCCCACTGCCGGTCTGTTGAGCACACCACCAGCCATTGTGCGGGGTTTTCCTCCCCCTGACTGATCGGCATCGCCCATTCCTTGTCGAGATAGCCTGTATGTCGCTCACCGATCCCGCTTTGCCCCGCGTTCGATCCTCCCTGGTCATTGTGCTCGCGGCACTCGCCAGTGGCTGTGCCAGCACGCCCGCCGCGACACCAGGCAGTTGCGCCAGCGCCAGCTATACCGTTGCTGACCCAGCAGAGCCCGTCAACCGCGGCATCTTCGCTTTCAACCGCACTATCGACGACTACGCACTGACCCCCGTTGCCCGTGGTTATCGCAAGCTTCCGACCTTCATGCAGACCGGCGTGCACAACTTCGTGGCGAACTTCGGCGAGCCCAAGGTGTTTATGAACGACTTGCTGCAAGGCAACGCGCAACGTTCGGTCAACACCCTGGGCCGTTTCGTCATCAACTCGACAGCGGGTATCGTCGGGTTGATCGATG
Source organism: Pseudomonas uvaldensis (assembly GCF_021271205.1). Classification (GTDB taxonomy): domain Bacteria; phylum Pseudomonadota; class Gammaproteobacteria; order Pseudomonadales; family Pseudomonadaceae; genus Aquipseudomonas; species Aquipseudomonas uvaldensis. The sequence goes on along the minus strand of NZ_JAIWKS010000010.1, from coordinate 114,856 downwards.
TATCGGGCAAACTGGGAATCGAGCGCCACGAGGCGGATTTCGGCCAGACTTTTGGTGTCTGGAACATCGCCGCCGGTCCGACCGTCGAGTTGCCGTTGCTGGGCACCGCCAACCTGAGGGATGCCACGGGCAAGGTGGTGAGCTTTGTCGTCGATCCGTTCGCAGGCGACAGCGACACTCTCGACACCCTGGGTACGATCGATACCGCGGGCGGCATCGTCGATGGTCGGGCAGAGGCGCTCCCGCTGACAGACGAGTTGCGCACCCAACCGGATTACTACGCCGCGCTGCGCGATGCGGTGGCGCAACAGCGCGCCGATTTCGTCGCGCAGGGCAAATTGGGTGCGATCACCCCGCAGTGCCAGGAAGGAGAAGGCGACGATGAATAACGATGCATTGATTTTGCGGCGACGCCTCAAGAGGCTCGGTCAAGAGGCGATGCAATGCCGCGAAGTCGAACTGCGACTGGCGGAGGATGGCCGCCATGTACTGCTCAGCCGTTACGTTGAACGCTACCGCCACGGTCAGGACAGTGGATGTGCCAGCCGGCATCACCGGGTGTCGTTGGCCCGCCTGATTCGCTGGATGACGGAGCATGGGGAGCAGGTGGGGGCTTAACCAGCCTCCATGTGCCGACCTTGCCAGTAGCCCAGTCGACTCGAAACATTTTTAAACATTTTCCCGCTAATAACAGTTGTACGATGTCATATGTAGTGTGTTCGACTGTCTCCGTTTCTTACAAAAAAAATAACGGAGACTCCATCCATGACGAGCATTCCTACCGTCGAAGGTCAGGCCGCAGCGTCCACGCAGAGCCGTTTCGTGCGCATCCTCAAGCTTCTGGGGCCTGGCATCATTGCCGTACTGTCCTGGCTGGGCGCAGGTGACCTGATCACCTCTTCCGTGGCCGGGGCCAATTACGGCTACGCCATGATGTGGGTGCTGGCGGTGTCCTTGTTGTTGCGATACCTGATCGTCAACATCATCGCGCGCTTCCAGCTGTGCAATAACCAGGGCATGACCATCCTGCAGGGCTATGCCCAGCTCAACCCGTTCTTCGCCTGGTTCCTGCTGGTGTACGCGTTGTTGATGGGGCACCTGATGAATGCCTACATGATCAAGGGCGCCGGCGAGGCCCTGGCCATGTTGCTGAAGATCGACCGTCCGCTGCTCTGCTCGGTGGCGGTGGTGCTGGCGGTGTGGTTGTTGGTCGGCCGCAATATCTATTCGATGATCGAAGGGGTGATGAAGGCGCTCTTGGCGATCATGACACTGGCATTTCTGGCGCTGGCTGTCATGTCCGGCCCGGATGTCGCCGGAATCGTCAGAGGCACCATCGGCTTCAGTATCCCACCTGATGAAGGTGTCCACGGTGCGTTGCTGGTGGCGGTTTCGGTCATCGGTGCGGTCGCCGGCTCCATCGCCAACTTCGTGCATCCCTATGTCATGCGCCAGAAGGGCTGGACAGGACCAGAACACAAGCGAATCCAGCGCAACGATCTGCTGTTTGCGGTGTTCGTCGGGATTGTCATCAACCTGGCGATCTGGATCGTCGGCGCGGAAATCCTGCGCCCCAATGGCATCGAGGTGAACACCCTGGGCGATTTGGGCAAGGCGCTGGAAATGTTCTTCGGCTCCATCGGCTGGTACGTGTTCTTCGTCGGCGTGTTCGCCACGTTGTTCGCCAGCATCTCGGGCAAGACCACGGCGTTCCCGATGCTCATCACCGACGCCTTCCAGCACGTGCGGCCCGAACGCCGGGAGCGTTACGGCAAAGAGTTCCACCGCGACCCGATGCACAAGTGGTTCATGCTGTTCATCCTGGTGACGCCATTGGTGTGGTCGTTGCCCGGCATGCCGGACTTCGTCACGCTGACCATCGGCGTCAACGCCTTGAATATCATCGGCTTGCCGGTCATCTCCCTGGGTCTGCTGATCATGTCCAACCAGAAATCTCTGCTGGGCAAGGAGTATCGCAACAACCTGTTCGAAAACATCGCCTTGGCCTTTGCGACGGGTCTGGCGTTGTGGGTTGCATTCCAGCTGGGCGTCGATCTGTTTACCTGAGGTCTGAGCGTTCTGGCCCGATCATCGCGACCGCCTGGCGGCGCGGTGATCGGATGCAGAAGGCCGTTCATCACACCGTCGAGGGCAGGAAAACAGCGCTGCTAGACTGCACGGACCCGATCCCCTTTCGGAGAACCCGGATGAATAACAAGAACAGGATCTGCCTCTGGTACGAATACGCTGCGCTGGACGCTGCCAGGTTTTACGCCGCGACGTTCCCGGACAGTACGGTCGACGCCGTGCATCACGCCCCGGGCGACTATCCGTCGGGCAAGGAGGGCGATGTACTGACCGTTGAATTCACAGTGATGGGCCTCCCTTGTATCGGGCTCAACGGCGGTCCGGTGTTCAAGCACAACGAGTCGTTCTCGTTTCAGGTCGCCACCGACGACCAGGCCGAAACGGACCGTTTGTGGAACGCCATTGTCGATAACGGCGGCCAGGAAAGTGCCTGCGGCTGGTGCAAGGATAAATGGGGGCTGTCGTGGCAGATCACGCCGCGAGTCCTGAGTAACGCGATCGCCAGCCCCGACCGGGCCGCCGCCAAGCGCGCGTTCGAAGCCATGATGCAGATGAGCAAGATCGACATTGCGACGATCGAGGCGGCGGTCAAAGGCTGACACGCCCGGCACATCGCCGAACCTGTGGGAGCGGGCTTGCTCGCGAAAGCGATGGATCAGCTGATATTGATGTTGACTGATACACCGCTTTCGCGAGCAAGCCCGCTCCCACATAGGACCTGTGGCACCCCCAGCATCCGGGCATATTGCTAGTCCTGTGCGAGCCTGCTCGCGATGGCGCCACCGCTGGCCTGCGCCGAACCACTTACACCCCAGCGGCTTCAGGCACTTTAGCGATCACCTTGATCTCGAACTGAAACCCATACAACCAGGTCACGCCAACCGCCGTCACCGTCGGGTGCGGCGCGCTGCCCCAGAACTCAGGCACCACTTCCCATATCGTCTCGAATGTCGACTGTGGATCGACCATGAAAACGGTCACGTCCACCACATCGTCAAAGGTGCAACCGGCGGCTGCCAGGATCGCGTTCAGGTTGTTGAAGGCACGCCGGACCTGGGCTTGCAGGTCGGCTTCCGGCGAACCGTCTTCCAGGCTGCCCACCTGTCCCGACACGAACAGAAACCCATTGGAACGCACGGCCGGAGAGTAGCGGTTGCGCTCGTAAAGCGCCTGGCGTCCTGGGGGGAAAACGACGTCACGCTGTGTCATAAATACCTCCATCAAAAAGGTCGGAACTGACCCGAAATCAACGATGAAGACACTCTAGGGGCTTGTGTCCGGACGATAAACGGGCAAGCTTGGCGAACACTGTTTGTGAAATCCAAACAATCCGATCGATACGTGGGGCAGCATGGACCGGTTTGATGCAATGCGCGCCTTCGCACGCGTGGTGGAAGCGGGCAGCTTTACCAAGGCCGCGGAAACGCTGCACATGAGCAAGACTACCGTGACCCAACTGGTGCAACAGTTGGAGGCGCGGTTGCGGGTCAAGTTGCTCAACCGCACCACGCGCAAAGTCAATGTCACCGCTCAGGGGGCTGTCTATTACGAGCGGGTGCTTCGTCTGCTGGCCGACATGGACGATGCCGAAACCAGCCTGTCCGGCGCCCAGGCATTGCCCCGGGGCCGTTTGCGAGTCGATGTCCCAAGCCCGCTGGCGGCCTTGATCCTGATACCGGCCTTGCCGGCGTTCTACGAGCGATACCCGGACATCCAGATCGACCTGGGTGTCAGCGATCGCATCGTCGACATCATCGACGAGAACGTCGACTGCGTGGTGCGAGGCGGCGAGTTGGCCGATCAATCGCTGATCGCCCGGCGTATCGGCGATCTCGCCCTGGGTGTCTACGCGGCGCCGAGCTACCTGGCGCGCCTTGGCATGCCAGCACATCCGCGCGAACTCGAAGGCTCCCCGCATCGCATCGTCGCGTTCCTCTGGGCACGCACCGGCAGGCCCGTGCCGTATGCGCTGTACAACGACAACGAACGTCTCTACATCAATGGGCGCTATGCCCTGGCGGTCGACGACGGCAACGCTTACCTAGCGGCGGGGCTGGCGGGGCTGGGTGTGCTGTGGCTACCCAAGTACATGTCCAGGCCCCACGAAGCGACAGGCGACTTGGTGCCGCTTTTCGAAACATGGCGTATCGAACCGATGCCGCTCTACGTAGCCTATCCTCCGAACCGGCACATCAGTGCGCGGTTGAGAGTCTTCATCGAGTGGGTTGCCGAGTTGATGGCGCAGCATGCGCCGGTTGCAGGTCCATAGCACTCCACAGCTTCATTACGCATCACTTTCAATGCTCGAGGGAACCGGATGATCGCCGAAGGATGGGTTGTTCTGCTGGACTACGTCACCTATTTGCTACCAGGCCTCGGGCTCTTCGGTGTCTGGCTCGGTTTGACGCCGAAGTCCTTGCCGGGCCTGCGTATCCTGATACTGATGTTGGCATTCGTGCTGATGCGAGACGCGATGACGCCTTTGCACATGTGGTCCCTCGACGAACACTTGCAAATCGGCTTCCTGGACAACCCGTTCGTGCTGGCGACGTTGGGCGTTGCATCGCTGGCGTTGGTCGTGCTGATCGCCCACTTGTTTCCAGAGCTTTGGCAACTGGTCATCTTCTTCAAGGGCAATCGATGGGGTGGCCTGGCGGTAGGTATTGTCGCGGGATGTGCGATTGGCTGGCCGTTGCGGCTTTATCAGGATTCCGAAGCGATCCTGATCCCCGATTACCGGACATGGTTGTTCGGCATGGCGGTGCTGGCGTATGGCGCCAACGCGCTGGAGGAGGTGCTGTTCCGTGGCTTCCTGCAGGGTTACCTCGAACAGCACGTCAGCGCGCTGCGGGCGGCATTGATCAGCGCGACGGCGTTCTCGGCCTGCCACGGTTTCCTGGCCCTGAGCGTTACCCAACTTGGCTGGCCTGTTTTGCTCTTCACCTTGATTGAAGGCCTGGCATGCGGTCTTGTTCGCATGCGCTACGGCGTAGTGGCGTCGACCGCCACCCATGGGACGGCGATATTGCTGATCGCCGTGCCAATGGTGGGGCATTCGTGAACTAAACCAAGAGCAGGGCAAGGCGGTCGAAGGTAGATGTCGCAAATGCGTGCTACAGAGGAGAGCCAACATGGACCGATTCATTGGCGGTTGCCTGTGCGGCAGCGTCCGCATCGAAGCCTCGGGCCGCCCTTACCGGGTGGGCCTTTGTCACTGCCTCGACTGTCGCAAGCATCACGGGGCGTTGTTCTTTGCGGCTGCGGTGTTTCCTCAGGACGCGGTGAAAATCGAGGGCGAGACGCGGGATTACGCCGGACGGCATTTTTGCCCGCAATGCGGCTCCTCCGTGTTCGCCCGTACCGATGACGAAGTCGAGGTGAACCTGGGGATCCTGGATGCGCCCAACCAGTTGATGCCGACCTACGAATGCTGGACGGTGCGTCGCGAAGCCTGGTTGCCGCCGTTTCCGTTTGCGCGCCATTACGTGAGTGATCGTGAAGGCGAAGGGAGAGTCGAGGAGTAGAGGAAGACTTGAGCCAGTCGGCGCGTTGCGCACGCTGATACGTTTGGGGGGATCGGGCGATTCGTTTATCTCCCGATCCCCCCAAAGCCCTTCCTGTGAAGGGCTCGTGTGGACAATGACTTGCCTTATTCCTGGAGGAATTTCAGCAGGTCCTGGTTGAGACGGTCCTTGTGCGTTTCGGTCAAGCCATGGGGTGCACCTGGGTAGACGATCAACCGAGCGCCCTTGATCAGCGCAGCCGAAGCCCGGCCGGCGGCATCGATCGGCACGATCTGATCGTCGTCGCCATGGATCACCAGGGTCGGCACGTCAAACTTCTTCAGGTCGCCGCGGAAGTCGGTGGCCGAAAACGCCGCGATGGAGTCATAAGTGTTCTTGGCACCACCCAGCATGCCCTGTGCCCAGAAGGACTGGATCAGCCCTTGTGATGGCTTGGCGCCCTTGCGGTTGTAGCCATAGAACGGTCCCGAGGCGGTGTCCAGGTACAGCTGCGAACGGTTCTCCAGGGATGCCTTGCGCAGGCCGTCGAACACTGTGATCGGCAGGCCGCCGGGGTTGGTGTCGGTCTTGAGCATCAACGGTGGAACCGAGGACACCAGTACGGCTTTCCTCACCCGCGCGGTCCCGTGACGACCGATGTAGCGAGCCACTTCACCGCCTCCCGTCGAGAAGCCCACCAGCGTCACGTTCTTGAGATCCAGCGCCTCGATCACTGCTGCCAGATCGTCGGCGTAGTGATCCATGTCATTGCCTTCCCACGGCTGGCTGGAGCGACCGTGACCGCGACGGTCGTGGGCCACGACCCGGTAGCCTTTGGAGGCGAGGAACATCATTTGCGCTTCCCAGCTGTCGGAGTCCAGCGGCCAGCCGTGGCTGAAAGTGACGACCTGGCCGTTTCGTGGGCCCCAATCCTTGTAGTACAGCTGTACGCCATCCTTGGTGGTGATGTAGCTGGCGGACTGGATCACGCTGCCAACGGCGGACACGGCCGCGCCGGTCTGGACAGGTGTCGCGGCTTCAGCGCCGAGGGCGGCGAGGGCGAGTGTGGCGATAGCCAGGGTGCGGTTGAAGGTGTTCATCGGTTCTCTCTCCATAAGGGTGGTTTGAACGGCTGCGACCGTCATCGATCGCGTTGGTGGGCAGATTAGAGAGAGAGGCGGACGCCGAGAACTGCATGGTATCGATAGCTACTATGGGAAAATCGGATAGCTGCGTTTCGCTTCGGTTGCGTGCGAATGGTTGAGCGGATAACGGCCTTGTGACGAGGAGATAAACCCCCTGGCCACACACTGTTTCTCCGCAAATTTTTATAAAGACGCTCAGTATTTATGGACGATGCCCAGCCGACCCATGATTTCCAACGCATTCACCAGGCTCAGGCCGTTCATGGGCAGGCAGGCAAACGCCTGGTGCTCATCGAAATGGGTGCCGATGGCCAGCAGTTTCAGGTCATGCTCGTCCAACTGAGTATTGAAGTACTGAAGAATCGCTCGCTCCCAGTCGTTGGCGCTGTTGACGGCGGCGATGGTTTTCGCATCAGGAACCGCGATCTCGATGCCCAACTGCTGTAGCGGCGCCAGGGCATTTACCGCATGGACGCCACAGGATGCCCATTCCTTCCATTCGAACTCAGCCAACTGATTGGCCTGGATGAGCGCGGACTCGACTTGCGTCCAGGCCCAATCCCATTGCGCGGTCGGGGCCGGGATGGCTTGAATGAGCCTTTGCGCCTGCGCCTCGTCGAACAGGCAATCGAACAGGTCGGCCAGCGTATCGGCCAGATCGGGGCGCGGCCCTTGATCCTGAGTGTTCAGATCCTGGCTCAAGCGCTGCCAGAGGCTGTCCAGCTCGCTCCAGTCTTCTTCATCCATGTCGTCATCGATCACCTGTGCCTTGTGGCCGCGCTGATAATTATCCAGCCGCGTCTTGCGAACCTGTACCGCGCCGTCGGCGAAGCTGACTTCGTAGCTGGTGTGATCCAGATAATTGGTCTGAAACAGGATGCGGTCCGTAAATACGTCGTGGACAAGACTTTCTTCAGCGTCGAAATACGCCGCACCTTCGAGTGCGCCGTGAGCGGTGGTGATGCGTTGAAAAGACAGCAGATCGATTGGGTTCATAAGGGTGGGATCGTCTGGGGAAGGGTGGAGATGTATGCCGGGGCAGGCACGCCGTGATCCGATCTGCGCAGATCCTACACCAAGGCGCCAGGGTTGCTGAATGCCTGGCTTGCGAAGACAAAGTCCGACGGTTCGAACCGCTCGCGGGTGTCCATGCGTACGTTTCGCAGGCCCACGGTTTCCCGGTGTGAGGCGTACAGCGGCTCGGCAAAATAACTGATCAACAGGGAGCGCCGCCGTGCGCCAAGGGCGTTCAGACTGCCTGCATGCACCACGTCCACATTGAACACCAGAATGTCACCGGCGCAGCCCGCAATCTGTACGGAGCGTGACTCGTCAGGGAAGTCGAATTCGGGTTCGCCAGGTCCGGGGCGATGGCTGCCTGGAACGAGACGAGTCGCGCCGTTCCAAGGGCCATAATCATCGAGAAAAGCCAGGGCGGCCGCGACGTCGCCGGGCCGCTGGGCCGACAAGTCCCGGTGCAACGGTTGGTGACCGCCACCGGCCAGCGGCTCTCGTCCCTCCACCTGCGAGAGGAAAAACCGCTCAGCGATCAACTCACCTGCCGCCGCCAGCACCTGGGGCAAACGACACACCGCCTGAACCGTCGCCGCATCGTCCAGCATCGAATAACGCCAATCCATATTGCGCGGCACCGGCCACTGCTCCGATGGCTTCACCCCAGCCTCGAACACGGCCCGCAGCTCATCCAGCCAATCGGTCGGGATCGCCTGACGAAGCAGTACGTAACCATCGCGCTGGAGCTGTTCGCGGCCGGTCATGATTGTCTCGACTTCCGTGTGAGGGTTTCGGCAAGGCTAGCCTTCAAACCCGAGCCGGGCCACCCGCACGGCAAATCCAACATCACCGCACGCACCAGGGGACAATTGCGCGGTGTGACAGTTATCATCAGGCCCCCATCCGGAAAAGGACTTCACCGATGAAGCGTCTATTCGCCTGTACCCTCCTTGCACTGGCGGTCGTCGGCTATGTCAACGCCGAAGAAAGCACTTTCGAAGAAACCAACCAATGCACGCAAGACATCGACTGCCAAGGTGACTTGATCTGCAAGAACGGCCTGTGCGATCTGCCCACGCCCCAGCAAAGCCCCGCCGCAAAGCCCGCCGCCACCCCGAAAGTAGCCCCTCCGGCGCCTCCGGGCGTTGCCTACGAACCCTTGCCCGTCGACACCGAGCGCGCAGGGCCTTTCACGACCCAACCCCTGGAGACGGGAACCGCGCTGAATTACCAGGCGCGCGCAGGCTTGATGAACGTCATGGAGTCAATCGTCGAGCAGCCTGAGTACACGGGTTATGTGGCGATTGAAAGGGTCTACACGTTTGGCCCGAGTCGCTATGTGGTGGTCCTTTCCACCGGGGAAGGCGGCAATGCTTGCCCAGCGTCTACTTATGTTTTCAGTTTTGATGCCAAGGCTGAGCGGGTGGATGGGACGAAGGCGGTGGATGGGTGTTCTGAGGCGGTTGACGTGATGGCGCGGGGGAATGAATTGAGGGTCAAGAAGGAGGGGGGTGAGGTTGTTGTCTATAACGGGGTGGTTGAGTAGGTTGAGTTAGTAGGGACTTCTCTTACCGTTCTCTTCGTTCCGTAAAGTGGCAACCAGACCGAGCCGCGTCTATTGTCTTTGGCGATAGATTGCCATCGGAGGCATGGACATGAGTCATAGCACTTCGCCCACCGCTGCGGCTGTGGGGAACACAGGCATGGTCGCCACGACCTTATGGGGCTCGGACAAGATCGGCGGTATCACCGTCGATCCGGACGGTGCCATCTGGCTTGGCGCCTACAGCCGCCTGGGCCTGGGAGGCGAAGAGGATTCGGGCTTTACCGGCAGCCTGGTCCGGTTCAATGCCGACGGTAGCCTGGACCGCAGCTACAGTGCAGACGGCAAATCCCTCCTGCCTGTGTCGCTCGATATCGAGGATGGTGGCAATGCCGCGGTGCAGCCGGGCGGGGGCTACCTGGTGGCTCAGTACGTGAAAGTCGGCGATGCCTGGGTGTCGGGCGTAAGTCGGACCTTGGCTGACGGCCGCCTCGATACGAGTTTCGGCAACGGCGGAACCGCGACCGTGCCGTTCTACTGGAATGAATCTCTAGGTCAGCAAGCGTCGTTCTCCGTGCAACGCGACGGCAGCTTTTTTGCGAGCGCTGCGTATCCCACTGGGGAAATCTACATCGCCCGCTTCGACGCGACGGGGGCCCTGGTTTCGTCTTTCGCAGAGGGCGGGATCCTGCACCTGCCAGCATCCGTCGGCATTCAACCCAGCGGCACGATCGACGTTTCGCTGCAGGCGGACGGGAAGGTATTGGTCACCGGTCGAGATACCCTGACCCGCCTCAACCAGGACGGTACCCTGGATAGCAGCTTTGGCAACGGCGGCAGCCTGGCCCTGGATGTTCATGCAAATGCCCTCGTTATCCAGGAGGACGGCAAAATCCTGCTGGCGGGCGCCTCAGGCGGCGTGGCGACGGTGATGCGGCTCAACGCCGACGGCTCGCTCGACACCGGGTTCGGTGATCAGGGGCAGGTGAGCTGGGGCTCGCAAAGTGCGCCTTTCGCAGTCGCCGACATGGTGGTGTTGGCCGACGGCAGGGTGTTGATTGGGGGAAGCCAGGGGACGAAGGCGGACGGTTATCTGGCCGCACTGGTTCAGTTGAACCCCGACGGTAGCCTGGACCACAGCTTTGGCAATCCCGACGACGGCTATTACCACCTTGACGGTAGCCAGAATGATGACTTCTTGCTGGGTACCGACTCGTTCGACGATGCCATCGTTGGCGGGGCCGGTAACGATCTGCTCGATGGCCAGCAAGGTCGCGACCTGCTGACGGGCGGCCTCGGGGCCGATACGTTCCGTTACGAGACAGTCGCAGACAGCTACCGAACCGTAACCACCGCCCATAGCGACCGAATCACCGACTTCGATCCCAACACCGATACGATCGATCTCTCATCCCTGGGCTTCCTCGGGCTGGGCAATGGACATGACGGAACGCTGGCGATACGAGTCAATGAAAGCGGAACGCGGACCTACCTCAAGAGTTTCGATGCCAACGCGGAGGGGGAACGCTTCGAATTGGTCTTCGACGGTGACTTGAGCCAAACGCTGAATGAAACCAACATCCTGTTCCAGCAAGCCAGGTTGACGGGCACCGAAGAGGCCGATCGTTTACAGGGCAACGCCCGAGGCGAAATCATCGAAGGGTTCGCGGGCGATGACCGCCTCTATGGCGCGCTGGGGAATGATGTGCTGGTAGGCGCAGAGGGCCGGGACCTGCTGGCAGGTGGCGGTAACAACGATGTGTTCCGCTTCGACGCGCTGAGCGACAGCTACCGTACCGCCACCGAAAACCACACGGATCGCCTGCTCGACTATACCGTGGGTGAAGACACCATCGATTTGTCCGCCTTGGGCTTTACCCGACTGGGAAATGGCTACAACGGCACGCTGGACGTGGTTCTCAATGAAGCCAAGAACCTGACTTACCTGAAGAGCTACGAAGCCGACGCCAATGGGGCTCGATTCGAGTTGAGCCTTGCAGGGGATCACTCCGGGTACCGTAACCTGGACATCATCTTCGCCGAGCCTTCTGGAGATGAAGTTTTTCAGTTGATCGGAGTGGCTGACCTGTGGGTATGACGCAAACCTGATCATTCCTTGCCTTGGAAAAAAGGGGACACCCATTAGCCGATCTCAAGGCTGAAAGCCAACTTGGCCTGCAGTTTTTAACTGCTGGGTTTCCCCTTATCTCAACTTGCCTGGTTGTGCCCGCTTCTCATCAAATGCTACCTGACGCCGGATAGTCCAGATAACCTTCCTTGCCTTGGGTGAACCAAGTGCTCATCTCGCTTTGAGCAAGGGGCACCTGCCTCGCTAATCTCAAAGGCAAATCTGGGTTAGCAATAAAGGGCCGCCCAAAAGCAATCGCATCGGCGAGCCCAGCCTCTACTTGTGCTTGCGCCCGGGCGAAATCGTAGTCTGAATTGAGAACCAGCACACCGCTGAATACCTCGCGGATTACTCCCGCAAGCGGGGGGCGCTCGGACTTGCCGAATGTGCCATCCAGCGGAGGCTCGCGTACTTCAAGATGGGCGATTCCAATCGAAGACAGCACCTCGGCCGCACGCTTGAACAAGCGCTCGGGGTCATTATCGCGCACACCCTGTTCATAGCTGCTTGGGGTCAACCTCACTCCGGTACGGTCTGCGCCGATAACCTGCGCCACCGCCCGGGTGACTTCTTTCAACAAGCGGATTCGGTTATCAACCGAGCCGCCATAGGCATCGGTGCGAAAGTTGTCGCTGTCACGCAGAAACTGGTCGATCAGATAGCCGTTGGCGGCGTGGATTTGCACACCATCAAAACCCGCCTTTATCGCATTACGCGTGGCCTGACGAAAGTCTTCCAGCAGTGCGGGAATTTCCTCCAGGGGCAAAGCACGCGCCGGGGTATACGGCTGCTTGCCGGCGTAGGTGTGCGCCTGTCCCGGCGCGGTGGTGACAGATGCGGAGACCGGCTGACCTCCGCCAAGAAAACTCGGATGCACGACCCGGCCCATGTGCCACAGCTGCGCAATGATTCGGCCACCCGCTGCGTGCACCGCATCGGTGACCTTGCGCCAGCCGGCGACCTGTTCGTCCAACCAGAGCCCCGTCGCGTAGGGCCATCCCAGCCCTTGTTGGCTGATGCCGATTGCTTCGGAGATGATCAGGCCGGCGCTGGCGCGCTGTCGGTAATACTCAACCATCATATCGGTCGGAATGTGTTCGCGAGTCCCACGCGCCCGGGTCATCGGCGCCATCAGGATTCGGTTCGGCAGATCAAGCGCGCCGAGGCGCAGGGAATCAAATAATGTGGTCATGATTAAGCTCTCGGGTGGGGGTAGCATCAAACCAGGCGTGCGCCGCCATCGATGTTGAGTACGGCGCCGTTCATGAAGGTGTTGCTCATCAAGAACACTGCTGCCGCGCCTGCTTCATCGGATGTGCCAAGGCGATGCAACGGTAGAATCTGTTCCAGAGACGCGACGAATGCATCACGCCCCTCGCCCAGTGCCTTGCCGAGAATTGGTGTGTTGATCGGGCCGGGAGACAGCGTGTTGACACGTACCGGCGCCAGTTCCAGCGACAGACCGCGAGCCAGTGCTTCCATTGCCGCCGATGCAGCTGCAAGCACGGCAGTGCCGTAAGCGTTCGGTCGATCTGCCAGGGAACCGGAAATGAACGTGATCGAGCCATCTTTTGCCAACTTGTCACCCAGTACACGAATCGCATTGATCGATGCCCAGATGCGTTCATCGAAAGCGCGGTGCAGGTAGTCGAGATCAGCCGTCAACACGCTGCCGGCAACGAATGTCCCGGCAAGCAGAACGAGGTGATCAACCTGGGGAATATCCGCCAGTGCGGTTTCGACAGCCTGTCTGTCGGTCACGTCCGCGGCGCGCCAACCGTCCAGGCCATGCTCGATGGCTGCGTGCTCGGCACGCGGGGCGTTTGAGCCGACCACGATGACTTTGGCGCCAGCTGCTTTCGCTTGTACCGCAGCGGCCAGCCCGATGCCGGAGGTGCCGCCGAAAATGACCACCATTTTGTCGGCGAGGGAGGAGGGAAGTGTTTGGCTGATGTTCATGATGAGTCTCCGTCTGGAACACCTGAAGTGGCGTTCGATGGGGAAAGACTACTGTTATGAATCAAGATTGATAATTAGGGTAAAAGTCGCTTTACTAGTGCCATGAAGGCACAAATTGGATTGGATCGTCTAACCGGGCTTATCGCCTTTGCACGAGCGGCCTCGCTGGGCAGCTACACGGCTGCTGCGCGAGCACTCTCGGTATCACCTTCCGCGATCAGCAAAAGTGTGCAAAGGCTTGAGGAACATTTTGGGCTAATGCTGTTCACCCGCACGACGCGGTCGTTGATCCTCACACCCGAGGGGCGCGACCTGTATGAACGTGCACTGCGGATTCTGCGAGAAGTCGAGGACATCGATCAGGCAGCAGTCGCTTCCCGAGCCGAGCCCTCCGGCGTCCTGAAAGTGACTGCGCCTTTGCCGATCGGTTTGAACATTCTCGCGCCTGCGCTGCCCAGGTTCCGTGATCAATATCCGAATCTGGCAATCGACCTGAGGCTCGGAGATCAGTATTCGGACATCATTGGGCAAGGAATCGACGTCGCAGTCCGAGTCGGCGACCTTGCCGATACGCGTCTGGTTTCACGGCCTCTGGGGCCCCACCGAATCGGTGCGTTTGCATCACCTGACTACCTACGGCGCAAAGGCATCCCGGTAGCGGCTGAAGATCTTGCGGATCATGAATGCGTGAATTTTCGCTATCAGAGCACGGGGCAGAGTTTGAGATGGCCTTATGTAGCGGATGATAAGCAACTTGAACTGGCACCAGACTCAGCGTTTACCGTTGATGTCAGCGATGCGGTAGCGGCGATTCTGGCTGCAGGAGGCGGTATCGGTATCTCGCCGCATTATGTGGCCGCGCCGTATGTGCGTCGGGCAGAACTGGTTCCGATCCTTCCACAATTCAGCGTAGAACGGTTCACCATCACCGCCTTATGGCCGGAGAGCCGTCGAGGTAGCCCGAACGTAAAGGCATTCGTTGCCTTTCTGGTCGAGCTGTTCCCTTCAACGCCGCCTTGGGATGAAGTCATCAACCAAGTCATGGAGACGAGGCAGGAAAAGGCATTCTGACGTTTTCAGGATGACGGCAAATCCTGCTGGCGGGCGCCTGCTCATTTCTAGCCTTGGGCCGCTTTTGGGCGGCCCGGGCGACATCATGTCGAGGGCAAAATGGCGCAGCGCCTCACTAATTGAAAGTCATTATCATTTGATATATTCTCGCGACTCTTCCTCGCTTGAGTCGCTTGCGTGTCCAGGCCATCCGATCCTCATTCCGCCGACGGCCAGTTCGAGAGCCATTCGAGCGAGCTGCTGCGCTTCCTCACCCGGCAGGTGAAGTGCGAAGAGCTGGCGGCCGACCTGCGCCAGGAGACTTGGCTGCGCTTTCGCCGGCGCGAGTCCGCAGAGGAGATCGGCAATCTTCGCGCGTTTCTCTACCGCATCGCGCGCAACCTGATCATCGACTACCGCCGCCAGCAAAAATCCCGCCCGGTCGAGGAGGAGATATCCATCGAATTGGTCAGTGCCCAGCCGGGGCCGGAGCGAGCGGCAAGCGACGCCCAGCGCCTGGAGCGACTGCAGCGCGTGGTCGAGGGTTTGCCCCCGCACCTGCGCCAGGCGTTGTTGTGGAATCGCCTGGACGGGCTGACCCAGCGTGAGATCGGCGAGCGCCTGGGGGTCTCGGAAAGCATGGCCGGACGCTATATCCTGAAGGCCCTCGAACACTGCCAGCAGCAGATGGACCCGCAGCCGTGACTCATTCTTCGTTTCTCGATCAGGCCCGACAATGGCAGGTCTTGCTGCATTCTGGCCGCGCCACCGCTGCCGATCACGCTGCCGCACAGGCCTGGCGCCAGGCGGCGCCCGAGCACGAGCAGGCATTGCGGGAGGTGGAAGGGTTGTGGTCGTTGCTCGGCCAGATTGAACGTCCGGTCGAGCAGCCCCAGGTGCGCGTGCTGCGTCGCCGTCGCCTGTGGGCGGCTCCGCTGGCCTGCGCCGCGATGCTGTTGCTCGCCCTGTGGTTGCCCCGCGGCACCTGGATTGGCCTGTATGCCGATATCAGCACCCAGCCGGGCGAGGTGCGCGAGGTGCGTCTGGCCGATGGTTCGCTGTTGACCCTCAACGGCGATTCGGCGCTGGACTGGCAGTTTGTCGACGGTCGTCGCGAGGTCAGGCTGTACCGTGGCGAGGCGGATTTCCAGGTCGCCCATGACCCGACCCGGCCGTTCATGGTCAGTGCCGGCGAGGCGCGCATCCGCGTCACCGGCACGCGCTTCGATGTGCGTCTGGAGGAGGGCGGTGTCGACCTCGCAGTCAGCGAGGGTCGAGTGCTGGCCTCCAGCGCGGGGGGCGAGCCGCTGCCCGTGGTCGGCGGGCAGCAAGTGCAGTGGCGCGGCGGGGCGCTGCAGGCGCCGCAAGCACTGGATGCGCGCCAGCGCTTGGGCTGGCAGCGCGGCAAGCTGGTGTTCCGCGACCAGCCGCTGGAGCAAGTGTTCGCCGAGCTCGAGCGCAGCCAGTCTGCGCGGGTGCTGTTTGTCGATGACGCCGCTCGCCGCCTACAGGTGACCGGCGTGTTCGCCCTTGACGATCCGCAGGCGGTGTTGAGCGCTGTGGAAACCACCTTGCCTGTGCGCCTGGTGCGCCTGCCGGGGTTGATTCTGGTCGCGTCACGTCGCTGAGAGCCGCGCCGCGCCTGTACCTTCAAGAAAAAAAGAAAATATTTGGGCGGCGATGGTTCAGAAATCATCTCCGCCTTCGTCTTCCGTTCCTGCAAATGCGACTTCTTCGTATTGACAGTCTAGGACATCAGCATGCGGTCGACTTCCTTCCTCGCGGCGCTAGCCGTTCTCCCTCTGGCCATTACTGCCGCACAGGCGCAAGCCGTCGAGCTCGACGTGCCTGCCCAACGCCTCGACGCGGCGCTCATCGATTTCGCCGAGCAGGCTGATGTGCGTCTGCTCTATGACGCCGGCCTGACCCGTGACAGCGGCGTGGTGCCGGCACTCAAGGGCGATTATTCGGTGATCGAAGGCCTGCAGCGGTTGCTGGAGGGCAGCGGCCTGACCTTCCAGAGCGGCGATGACGGCACCTTCACGCTGATGCCGGTGCCCGAGCAGGGCGTGTTGGAGCTGGGTTCGACCACCATCAATGGAGCCGCCGAAGGCCGTGTCGACCTGCCGGCCGAGTACGCCGGCGGGGAGGCGGCGCGGGGTGCGCGCATCGGTGTGCTGGGCAATCAGGACATGCAAGATGTGCCCTTCGCTTTCTCCAGCTACACCTCCGAGCTGATCGAGAAGCGCCAGGCGCAGACCCTGGCCGATGTGCTGGCCAGCGATCCGGGCGTGCGTCAGTCGTTCGGCTTCGGCAACTTCTCCCAGGTGTTCGTCGTGCGTGGGTTCCAGCTGTTCAGCGACGACATTGCCTTCAACGGCTTGTACGGCATTCTGCCGCGCCAGATCATCGCCACCGAGTCGGTCGAGCGCGTCGAGGTGTTCAAAGGGGCCAACGCCTTCGTCAATGGCGTGTCGCCGTCGGGCAGCGGTGTCGGCGGGGCGATCAACGTGGTTTCCAAGCGTGCCGAGGACACCCCCACGCGCAGCGCCACCCTGGACTATGCCAGCGACAGCCGGGTAGGTGGGCACCTCGATCTGGGCCAACGCTTCGGCGAGGACAACCGCTTCGGCGTGCGGGTGAACCTGGCCCAGCGCGAAGGCGAGACCGCGGTGGACGATGAACACTCGCGCTTCAGCCTGGCCACCCTCGGTCTGGACTATCGCGGTGACCGTCTGCGCCTGTCTGCGGACCTCGGTTACCAGAAGCAACGGGTCAATGAGGGACGCTCGGTGGTCTACCTGACCACGACGGGGCCTACCAGCACACTCAATGGCAAGACGCCGTCGGCACCGGACTCCGACCACAACTACGCGCAACCCTGGAGCTGGTCGCAGCTCGAAGACACCTATGGCATGTTCAGCGCCGAGTATGACCTCTCGCCCAGTTGGACCGCCTACCTGAGCGCTGGTGGCAAATACACGCGGGAGAACGGGGTCTACGCCTCCAACTACGTCTATGGCGCGAATGGGGACGCCCGTATCGGCCGTCTCTATTCGCCGCTGGACCAGGAAACCCTCAGCGCTGTCACCGGGCTGCGCGGCGAACTCGCCACCGGGCCGGTCAGCCATCGCATCAACCTGGCCGCCAACGGCATCTGGCAAGAGAAACGCAACGCGTTCGAGACCACCGCGGCGGGCAGTCGTGGCTTCGGCAACCTGTATGAGGGCCAGCCCGTGGCCGAGCCGCCGGCCACCAGCGTCTCCGGCGATATCCACGACCCGGACACCACCGCCAAGGTGCAGAACCGTAGCCTGGCGGTGTCCGACACCCTGGGCTTGCTCGACGACCGCGTGCTGCTGACCCTGGGCGTGCGTCGCCAATCCATCGGCGCCGATGCCTGGAACGCGGCCAGCGGTGCCCGCACTTCGAACTATCAGGAAAGTATCACCACGCCGGCCTATGGCCTGGTGATCAAACCCACCGAGTACCTGTCGCTCTATGCCAACCGCGTCGAGTCTCTTCAACAGGGCCCGACCGCGCCGGCCGCCGCGCTCAACAACGGCGAGATGTTCGCGCCTTATCGCTCCAAGCAGACCGAGGTGGGTGCCAAGCTTGACTGGGGCACCTTCGGCGGCAGCCTCAGCCTGTTCCGCATCGAGCAGCCGCAGGGCGTGCTCGGCGGCGACGGCTACTACCGGGTGGATGCCGAGCAGCGCAATCGCGGCGTGGAACTGAGCCTGTTCGGTGAACCGCTGGACGGCCTGCGCCTGCTGAGCGGCGCCACCTGGACCAAAGCCGAACTCAGCGGCACCGCTGGCGGGCGCGACGATGGCAACCAAGCGGTGGGGGTGCCGAAATTCCAGTTCAATCTGGGCGCCGACTGGGATGTGCCCGGCTTGCCCGGGGTGAGCCTGAACGGCCTGCTACTGCGCACCGGCGGCCAGTTCGTAGACAGCGCCAACGAATACAGCATCCCCGCCTGGACCCGTGTCGACCTGGGCGCACGCTATCGAACAAAGATGGATGGCCGCGCGCTGACCTTCAACGCGATGCTGGAGAACGTCGCCGACGAAAACTACTGGGCCTCGGCCAATGGTGGTTATCTGACCCAAGGGGCGCCGCGTACGTTGAAGGTGTCGGCTACTGTGGATTTCTGAGGTTGCCGGCGATTAACGAGGCGCCGTCGCAAGTTGTGTGATTATGCGAAAGGCGGTTTTGCCAGACGCTCCGAGAGGCTGCATTTGCGGCCTCTGTCGTTATTGCTGTGACTTGATCGATTGGAGCCTTTTGCTAGGCAGGAGTCGGCCAGAAGCGGACAGCTAGGATTTACTTTCCTCTTAGGTCATGGCATCGAAAGTAGTGTCATGTTTGAAGGGACCAAACATATTGCCATTGTTTGCCATCATGATTTCCGATGTAACTCGGCATATTATCTTGAAGAGCGCAAAGCCATAATGGCATCGTGGAAAAGTCCCTGAATCAACGTCTCAGCATAAGGAAGTGGTCGTGGCCATCACGTCATCTATCAGCATTTCTTCTAGGCACTATCTGTCAACATCGCATCTATCAGCGGCTGCACTTTTCTCCCAGCGGGCGGCCGCGCTTGAGCCCGTACTGACTCTTGGAGATTCTGCTTCGAATGAAGGTCTTCGTGAGCACATGGCATGCGTGGTCAGCAGCGTTATGCTGTCAGTTGCGTTTTTAGAGGCGGCGATCAACGAACTATGGGCTGACTGCAGTGAAGGTTTCGATCCAGCCCGGATCGAAGGTCTTCAGAACAGTGAAGTAATGGCCGCTTTATGGCGGAAGTCACCGCTCAAACGATCAACAATGCTTGAGAAATTTGAGCTGGCACTTGAGTTGAACGGGAAGCCTGCACTGTCGAGAAACGCTAGCCCCTATCAGGACGTGAAGCTGCTGGTCGATCTCCGAAATGCTTTGGTTCACTATGAGCCCGAGACCATCTTCAACTTCAGCGAGGACGATGAGAATAGAGGGGCGGAGCATAAGTTCGAGAAGAAGCTACGCGGAAGATTTGAGCCTAATAAGCTGACCGGTCCGGGCAATCCTTTTTACCCGGACAAGGTGCTTGGGGCGGGTTGTGCTCGCTGGGCAATAGCAAGCGCGGTTGCGTTTGTAGATAGCTTTTTTGAGAAGCTTGGCATCCCGAGCATGCACGGTCATGCCCACAGTGCGTATGGGGTTTAGCGGCAGTCGCGGGTCACAGTGGGTCGGTTGTTAATACCTCTGAACGAGCATTTTGACAGCCCACTCAAACGTTTGAGTTTGAAAAACGGGACTGAAAAACGGGACAGACTTATTTTTCGACTTGTTTTTCGGATAATAAGTCCGTCCCTTGCCGCATAAGTGAGTAAATAGTCTGGGCGAATCCTACAGCCGCTTCTCCATAACGATGGTGCGCTCCGCCCCATGAAACTCGTCTCGGATTTTCTGATAACCCAACGCGGTATAAAACCTTTCAGCTGTAATCGACGAGGGCACACGTACAGCTCCAACTCCTACGCTGGCAGCAGTTGTATGGATGACATCCATCAAATGCCGCCCGATACCGCCTTTCTGGTGAGTCGGGTCAACGAAAACACTTCTGACCACATCACCGTCGAGACCGGCAGTGCCAATAATGTTTTCGCCCAACAAGGCTACGAAAACCCTACGCTTTGTAAGCTGTGTGTTGATGGCTTCAGGAGAAAAGCTCTGCTCAACCTGAGCGATCACATCAGGCGGATAGTCCTGTGAATTTGACTCACGCAGGGCGGCTATAACTACGCGGCTTATCGCTGCTGCATCGCTGCTCGTGGCGGGACGAACGTGGCATTTCATGCTGAGACCTCAATTCTAAAGGATTACAGCTTAGCGCATCGCAATGTGCCTTCCCCGGACGCTTACACTAGGAAATAACGGGACAGACTCTGTCTGAAAAAAGCCGTCGCATACACCGCATGACACAAGCCAGCTAGACTATTGCCGGACAAAAGGGATGGATATATTTTTCTGATAATAAATCTGTCCCGTTTTCCGTCGTGCGCCTGAGCCAATCGAGAAACTGGGCTTGCCCGCACGAACCTTGCTCACGCTGTTGGGCGCCTTCTTTGCGGTGCTGGAACTGACTAACGTCATGACCTTGGTGCCGGCCATATTTACCGGACGGCTGCGCGTCAGTGGTTTTCGAACGGGCTCGACGACGTTCCACTGGGCTGAGCAGCCGTTCAGTTTTTCCTTGAACCTGCTGGTGGGTCTCGTCGAAGGCGTGGTCATTGGCTTCATTGCCTGGGGTTGCCTGTACATGGCGATCCGCGGCCGGATGCGTTCCAAGTCCTGAGGGTCGTCCACCCGGGGCTTGACCCTCACGCAACGTGAGGCCGCAGCATGGGCGTCGTCTAAGGAAACAGGAGTTGAAACGATGTTGCTTCGAGTAGGTGAACTGGCCAGGCGCACGGGATTGACCGTGCGGACCCTTCATTACTACGACAGCATCGGACTGCTACGTCCTTCGACCCGCACCGACGCCGGCTACCGCCTCTACAACCGTAACGACATCGCTCGCCTGCACCAGATCCAGGCGCTGCGCGAGCTCGGCATGTCGCTGGCAGAAATCGGCGCGGCAATCGACGATCCGGACCTCGCGCTCGTTCCCACCCTCGAGCGGCAGATCGGCGCCATCGACCGCCTGATCGCGCAGCAGACCCATTTGCGCAATCGGCTGAGCCTGCTCAAGACGCGGCTCGTGGCGGGGGAGGCGCCGGAGCTGGACGACTGGCTGACCACGTTGGAGATGATGTTCATGTACGACCGCTATTTCACCCAAGACCAACTCGACCACCTGCCGTTCTATCAGGCCGATGGCGCCCTGCGCACGCAATGGCTGGAACTGGCCGCCGAGGCCAATGCGTTTCATGAAGCTGGTACCCCGCCCAGCAGCGAAGCCGCCCAGCAGCTTGCCCGACGC
Source organism: Pseudomonas uvaldensis (assembly GCF_021271205.1). Lineage (GTDB taxonomy): Bacteria > Pseudomonadota > Gammaproteobacteria > Pseudomonadales > Pseudomonadaceae > Aquipseudomonas > Aquipseudomonas uvaldensis. The sequence continues at coordinate 93,456 of NZ_JAIWKS010000010.1, read as the reverse complement.
TGGATGTGCACCCTGGAGCGTGACACCGACGCCAATCCCGACTGGCTGCTCAGGCTCAGCAGTATGCACGCCCAGGAGCCTCTGTTTCAGCAGCAATTGGGGGTGTCGCCGCAGGTGGTGGCTTATCTGCTGGAGGCCTTCGCCGAGAGCAAGCTTTGCGTGTTCGCCCGTTACCTCTCGGCCGAGGAGTTCGCTTTCATGCGCCAGCACTATGGACGCCAGATGCAGGGGTGGCCGCCGTTGCTGATGGACTTGCGCAATGCTCTGGACGCCGGCGCCATGCCGGATGGAGAGCAGGGGCGGGCACTGGCTGCGCGCTGGCTCGCCCTGTTCCGGGGTTATGCCGGGGACGATCCGAGCACCCACCAGAAGATCCGCGATGCCATGCAACAGGAGCCCAGCCTCGCCGAAGGCACCTGGCTGGATGAGCACTGCCTGGGCTTTCTGGAGAAAGCGGTGTCCGGGCTGATGAGGGAGGCGCATTGACCACAAGGGTCATTGCGCTGATGCTTGCGCAGGCTGCGCCATCGAATGGGCGCGGCCTGTCAGGCTCTTGATCGGGCCAGTCCATTCACAGAACCGAGGGAACCTATGCCTGTGACTGTTCGTGTCGCCGTTGCGGACGATGCACAACACCTGCCCGCCATCGAGGCGTCCGCCGCCCTGGCGTTCGGAAGCATTGATGAGCTGAGCTGGGTGGCGCAGTCGCCGCCGATGTCTGTCGAGCGACATCGCCAGCTCATTGCGCTATCGACGTGCTGGGTTGCCCTCGATGACGAAAGCGCGCCGCAAGGGTTTCTCAGTGCCGAGCGCTACGACGAGGCTCTTCATATCCATGAGATATCCGTCGCGCGGCCCTGGCAGGGCCGGGGCGTAGGGCGGCGTCTGATAGAGGTGGCGCAGGCCCATGCCCGCTCCAACGGGCTGCGTCAGGTTACCCTTACGACATTCCTTGATGTGCCGTGGAACGCCCCGTTTTATGCCCGCATGGGTTTCCAGGTTCAAGCCAGCCAGCACCTGGAGCCGCGACTGGCGGCGCTATTGAGTGGCGAATACCAGCGCGGATACGCTCCGGGCAGCCGCTGTGCAATGGTCTGGTCTGTCACCTGAATACGTCGTGGGCTCCGCGCTTGCTTGGGGCACAAGGTCATTTTTTTGAAATGACGCCACTCATGTATTGATGCAGGTCGCGAAAATCCCTGACGCTCCAGGCGTGCGGCGGGATCTTCACCCCGTTCTCTTGCAAGGTCCTCGGAATCAGGTCTCCATTGGGACGAAGGATGATCGAGGACACGATCACGCCCGGGTAATCAGCCAGTCGTTTTCTGAAGGCGGGTGTCGTGAGGTCAGGGGTTGGCGGATTGCTTTTCCTGGCCAACGGCCCTGTTCCCTTGATATCCGCCCCGTGGCAAACGGCGCATCTTTGAAGATAGAGAGTCTTCCCATTGGCGTTGTCCGCGAAGGACAGGGTTGGTGGAGCGATGGACAACAGCCCTAGCAAAGCGGTGTACAGCATCTTCATTTGTTGTGGGCCTTGTTCAGGGGCGAGCGCGCGTTTCAAATGACTGGCGCAATCGTTCAATCACATGGTCAATCGACGGCCCCTGGATAGCGGGCGGCGTCGGGCTTTCACCGAATTCACGCCAGATGAATAACGTCAGCTCCGCGCCATCGGTCAGTGTCTGGGCATTTTCCTGAGTGCCAAAAGTTTCAAGCAGCCTGTACCGGGCATCGTTCCAGAACAGCTCCTCGACCCATTCGTACACTGGAATGAAATGGAAGTGGATAGGGTAGCGGGGATCGTGGCCGAATCGGCTGATGTAAAGCCATTTGGGGTCCAGTTGCGCTTCAAGAACGCTCTGGATATCCGCCATCAAGCCACCCAGTTCCGCCAGCGCTGGGGCGGGCAGTTGGGTCAAGGAGTTAGCGTGAGCCTTGGAGCCGAGCATGACGTAGCCGGGCAGGGAAGACGCCATGTGATGGTTGACTGTCCAGTGGTTGGTTTCATGGACGATGAACGGCGATGCTGATTTCAAAGCAGACTCCCTGTCGTGTATTTCTTTAACTTTGTAACATTTTTAATCGGTGCGCTTACAGGTGAGGCCGGTGATAACTTGTGGCGAGCGGGCGTAGCCAGCCCTCAACGAAATGCGTCCTACGACTAATGATCACTTTGGGAAAAATGAGGAAGTGTCCGACAACTTTTTAAGGTTGGGCTTCGGACGTATTGCACTTACGATCTGGCACTGCCTTGGTGCCCCGCGTGGCATCCAGCACGCTCAGCTTCGTTTCATATCGTGAGGACAAATCGATGCCTGAAACCCTATGCGTCAAGGCCGACGAACCGACTTGCCGCCATAACGACATTTGGCGCTATGATTACGTCAAATGTCGCAATGAGGTTAGCCTTATGTCCGCAGTGAAGCAAGCAGACAAGCGAGTCACCAAATCCAAAGGGAAAACAGGTGCGGGGGCGAGGAGTCTTGCCAGAAAGCCCACGGAGGTTCTGTTGCAGGGTCGAAAAAGCGATGAGCGCTTGCTGATTATCCGGTACGCGCAGGAGGGCTTTTACTTAAGTGACGTCAAGGACATGCTGTCTACGTCCCCTCTGTACATGGAGCATGACTTGGTTCAGCGGATTACAGGAAGATCCGTCCGAACCGTCCAGCGTCTGGCGAAAGAGACCAAGCCCATACGTCTGAACCAGCAACAGAGCACGGTTGCTTTTCAGTATGCCCAGATTCTGGAGCATGCAATCAATGTCTTTGGCAGTCAGCAATTGGCTGAGGACTGGCTGAAAAAACCCTGTAAGTACCTGGATGGATACATGCCATTGGAGCTGATCGACAACTCGCTGGGCTTTCAAGTAGCGGAGGATTACCTGACTCGGATCGAGTATGGGGTTTATCAATGATTCCGTTGCCCTGGGACGGTCGATGGCATGCTTGGCGACTGGACCGCGAGATCTACAAAGATACGTGGGACAGCGGTATTGGGGCACAACGAACCGGTGGACGTTGGAATCCGCCTGGACGGCGGGTCATCTACGCCTCCGCTGACCCATCTACGGCCATTTTGGAAGTGGCGTCCCATCTGGGGTTCGACGCGTTGGACATGATGCCTTATCTGCTGACATGTTTTGAAGTGCTGGATCCGGCACTCGTCAAAGTGGTCCAGGTCGAAGACCTGCCGAACCCGAACTGGCTTATTCCGGCTAGACCTTCACCCAATCAACAGCAGTTTGCGGACAAGCTGCTGGCTGAGTACCCCTTCATACTGATTCCTTCTGCGGTGACCCAGCATTCTTGGAATCTGTTGGTAAGCTGCGATTTGGCGACGAATCAGTTCAGGCTTGTCTCACAGGAGCGGTTTGGCCTGGATACGCGATTGGTTAAATGAGTGCTTGACCGAGGAGTGGACTCCGGACTCAGCGTCAGCTCACCTTTCCCACCCACGTCCATCGGCCCTGCCGCGACTACCCGATGACGCGGCTTCCGAACACCATAATCAAGTAACCTTACTTCTTAACCGAATAATCCCGCCCCCAAACCTGTACCGAATTGATCGCCTCGTTCATTCCCTCGAACACAAACTTCTGCCGCACGGCCGTCTTCGGCGGGATGGTGACTTCATCCGGGTTTTCGAATCCGGTGAGCCGGTTGGCGTAGCCCGCCTGGTCAATGGCGAGCAAGGCGCCGGTCTGGCCAAGGTTGATCAGGCGCAGTTGGGTGTCGGTGCTGCTCTTGAAGCCGAGGGTGATGCCGTGATCAGCGACCGGTTGCTATGGGCCTGCAGCGTCCCCGCGATGGTGTGGATGAAGTGGGCTATTGCTTCGGCTGGACGTACCGTCGCTGGATGCGTTCCAGCTCGCCTGAGCGACGCAGTTTTTCCAGAGCTTGGGCCCACGCGGCGATCACGCGGTCTTCCGAGTCTGAGCTGAAGGCGATGTACAGCGATGAGCGATAGAGTTCGACGGGTACTTTGCGCAACGTGCCGGGCGCAATATTCAATTGGCGGCAGTAGTAAGCCATGCCCGCCGGAGTATCACCGACGATGATCTCCGTGCGTCCGGCCAGGAGCATGCGATAAAGCTGCAGGCTCCCGGTGGCGCTTTTATCCAGATTCTTGAAACCACGGGATTGCAGCACATCGGGGATCAGACCGGCATTTCGCGTGGTGATCTGGGGCACCTGCATCAGTTGCTCCAGCGAATTGACCGGTTGTCGCGCATCGGCCAACTGGTAAGGGTAAATGGACTCTTCCACGATCGGCCCGACCCACTTGTAGAGCGGTTCGCGCTCGGCTGTGCGGAACATGGAATACAAAATGGTCTTGGGCCGGGTCTTCAAGACCCGGGAACTGCGCATGCTGGGAAGCACCTCTATCGGAAAATCGTCCCCGGTCAAAGCCATGATGGCCTGGACGATCTCCGTGGTCATGCCGGTGAGTCGATTGTTTTCCAGGTAGTTGTATGGCGCCCATTCTTCGGTGACGACCAGATACGACTCCGCCCGGACCGGCGTGCCGAGCAGTAGGCAGAGCAGCGCAACAATGAATATGGATTGTTTCAAGTGTCCTGCCTGATGGCCTGGCCGGTGTCCAAGGGTTGAATGCAAAAGTGACATCAGTATAGACCCGGCACGAGGCCTGCGGCGGTTGGTCACGACGCGAACTCACCAGACTCAACGCACCCGATCGCGACTCTGCGCCGCCAGATCCAGCGCCTTTTGCATGTCCAGCCGCGCCGAGCGGCCCACGTCCTTGTCGTTGAGCTGATAACGGCGCTCCGATGGCAGGATGGGCGCGGTGAGATCCTCGCCGTCCATGGCCTCGAAGTCGTGATTGTCGCCAATGGTCATGGCGCTGCGGCGCAGCAGCATGCGCAACTGTTCGGGTTGCAGTTGCGGATTGATGGACAGCATCGCCGCCGCCAATCCCGCCACCATGGGCGTGGCATAGGAGGTGCCACAATGCACCGCGCCTTCCTGGCCGGCCTGGGGCGTCGAGGCGTGGGCGCAGGCGGCGGCTGTGATATCGACACGCATGTCGATGTTGGAGGAGTCGCGCTTGACCGCATAGGTCGGGTCTTCGACGGCGACTCCGGTGCGTTCGCTGCGCTGGTGGCCGCCAACGACCAGCAGTTGCTCGGTGATGAAGGAGGAGGGCAGACGGTATTCGTCCGTGCCCGAGAACGAAGACCCGTTGCCGGCGGAGTTCACCACCACTACGTCGGGATGGGCCTTGCGTAGCCACAGGAAGAATTCTTCCAGCAATTCCTCGTAGCCCCCCATGGCGATCCCCGAGCGCAGCAGCGAATCCACGTCGTCGCCTTTGACGTCCTTCGCACCAACGCGATGGATCCCCCAGCTCCAGTTCAACACACGAACGCCGTCTTCCACGAGATTGACCGAGGCAGCGATGTTCGCCGTGATCCCCGCATCGGAATTACGTTCGACGATCACCTCGAATCCACCACTGGTTTTATCCAGGCCACGGAGAAATCCAGTGTTGCCGCCGTCGTCCCAGCGCGCGGCGAGGATGCCGGCGACGGTGGTGCCATGGTTGTCCGGTTTATCCGCATCGCGTGCATAGACACACGTGCGCGGCACGGAGCAGGCCCCGACGTAATCGGCAAAATCCGCGGTGTCGAAGTCCACGTCACGCTCGATGAGACCGATGCGCACCGGTTGCGGTCGGATGGGCGCGTGCTGGCCGGGGATGCGCCGCTGGTAGTAATTCACCGCGTCGAGAAAGCGGTTCGCCGCCCATTCATCGGAGTCCTGGGCGGGCTTCTTCGGTTCTGCCGGGCGGGCGGTGGCCTGCTCGGTTTCTTCTGCGGCGGATTCTTCGACCACCACGGCATCCACGCTGGTCTCGCTGCCCAGGCGCAGCACCAATGCGTCGCGCTGCACGAGGTCATTGGCGGGCAAGCGCAGCTGGTACACGTTCAGGGGCGCGATACTGCCGACCACCTTCGCTCCGTACTTGCTGGCCAGACGCTGGGCTTCCGGCAAGCCTTCGCGGTCTTCCTCAATGAGCACACTGACCAGATTGACGTAGCTGGTCAGGCCGTCCATGTTCTTCGCCACTTCGTCCGCTGTGGCGGCCAGGACGTGACTGTTGCGCAGGGTCAGCCAGGCTGCATTGCTGGTGCGCGACCCCTCCTGCAGCCAGAGCGGTCCGCTCTGGTAATCGGCGCTGTCCAGGCTCAACCGAAGGTTGGCCCCGTCGCGCTGGACGGCCTGCGCCGGTATCGCCTTGTCACCCAGCTTCAATTGCGGGGTTTCCTGGCCCAGGCCGCGCACGGTCAGGCACCAGTCCTGTCGTTGGCTTTGCAGCAGGTCGCCGCAGCGCTTCAGGGTTTCCAGGCGCAGCGGCTCTTGCGCGGCAGCCAGTGTGTGGGTGGCCAGGGTGAGCAAAGCGGCGAGGGCAGCGGATCGTACGGACATGAACCAGTGTTCTCTGGCAGGGATTTGTTGTTCCGACTGCCACAGGGTGCGCTTCGTTCAGCGGCGCATCAGCTTGCGTCCTTGAGTCTTTCCGACATCTTCACCAACGTGGCCAACGAATCGGCGCCCATCTTGCGCATCAAGGCGCCGCGTCGCACCTTCACCGTCACTTCGCTCAACCCCAGCCGCCCGGCCACCTGCTTGTTCAGCAGACCAGAGACCACCAGATCCATCACCTCCCGCTCTCCGTCGGTGAGGGTAAGGTGACGACGTTTCAGCTCATCCATCTTTTCCGCGACCTGACGTCGCTCCCGATCACGACTCAAGCCCAGGCCGATGGCGTCCAGCAAATCCTGTTCACGGAACGGTTTGGTCAGGAACTCCAGTGCCCCGCCTTTCATGGCTTTCACTGACATGGGGATGTCGCCATGGGCGGTGATGAAAACTACCGGAATCTGAATGTTCAAGCGGGCCATTTCCTGCTGGAAATCCAGGCCGCTCAAGCCCGGCATCCGCACGTCGAGGATCAGGCACGCCGGGGTATCGGCAAGCGTGGCGTCCATGAATTCCCGCGCCGAGCCGAAAGCCATGCTCGGCAGGCCGACGGAGGCCAGGAGGTCCTGCAGTGAGGCGCGCACGGAACTGTCGTCATCGACGATGTAGATCATCGATTCGTTGGGGTCATGGGCAGTCATCGGATTCTCGGGTTACGGCCGGCAGGGTGAAGTGGAAAGTGACGCCCGCCTGTGGATTGCTGGAGACCCAGAGCCGACCGTCATGGGCCTCGATGATGGAGCGACTGATGGCCAGGCCCATGCCCATGCCGTCTTGCTTGGTGCTGTAGAACGCGTCGAATATCCGTTCGTGGTCGTTGCCGCAGAGGCCCTTGCCCTGGTCGGACACGGAAAAGAGCAAGCGCTGAGCCGATTCCAGTACGACATTGACCTCCAGGCTGCGCTGCTCGACATCGACCTGCCGCATCGCGTCGATCCCGTTCATCGCCAGGTTCAGGATGACCTGCTGGATCTGTACTTCATCCGCCAGCATCGGCGGCAGGCCTTCCTGCACATGCACCTGCAAATTGATGTTTTGTTCGTTCAGTTCGCCGGCCAGCAGCCGCAGCGCGGCATGGAGCGTGTCGGCGACGTTCAGCCACCGCTTGCTGGGGGCCTGGTGTCGGGCCATGCCCCGCAGGCGGGTGATGATTTCGCTGGCCCGATGGGTGTCGGCGATGATGCGCTCCACGGCCTGGCGGGCCTTGGGCAGGTTGGGCGGGTCGTTGGCCATCCAGCGCAGGCACGCGCTGCTGCTGGTGGCCATCGCGGCCAGTGGCTGGTTCACTTCGTGGGCGATGGACGCGGCCAGCTCTCCCAGCATGTTGACGCGGGCGATGTGCGCCAGGTGCGCGCGGGTTTTGTGCACCGTGCCGATGGCGGCGGACAGGCGCAGCGCCAGGTAAGTGGTACCGGCGATGGCGGCGAGGCTGATCAGGACGTTGACCAGCCCGGCCTCCGTATCGCCGAAGCGGGTGAGCCGATAACTGAGGATCGTCAGGAGCATGCAGGCGACCGACAGGCCGGCGACGGCGCGCGTCGGCAGGATGCGCACGGCGATCAGCACCACGGCAATCTGGAAGACGCCCACCGCGATTTCAAGGTCGGTGACGGTATCGATGGCCGCGATGCCGAGGGACAATCCCAGCAACAGCAGCAGGCGAAGGGTCAATTGAGTGCTTCTCACTGGATATTCATCTCGCATCGCACAAATGGCCGGCCCAGGCACGCAGTGTATATCGCCTCCGTGCGCCTGGCTCAGGAAGGATTGTCCAGGCTGAACCGGTCGGCCACTTCGTCGTAGGCGAACAGCTCCGCGTAGCGTCCCCATTGCGTGACGCAATCGAGGGTAGTCGCAGCGTCGTGCTCCGACATGAAGTCCTCCAGTTGGTCCCGGAAGCGCCTGGCGGGTGCCGTGCGGGTCGGGCGGTCATCCAGCACCTTGCGCACATGGCCCACCAGGGGAACGTGCCTGAGCAGCTGCTGGGCGAACAATTGCTTGCGCTCGTCGACCGTCGATTGGGCATAGCGTCGCCCGGCCGGCAGCAGCGCGATATGGCCATCCTGCAGGTCGGCCAGGCGCATCAGTTGCAGCACCTCGGCCACCGGGAAGAGATCGCTGGGGCTGTAGCGCAAGGTGTCGGCCAGCTCGCGCAGGTCCGCCTGACCGTCGTAGGGCTGATCGTGCACCGCCTCGATCAGGCCGGCCAGGGCGTTCGTTGAAATCGAAGGCAACACCATGCCCACGCCAGTGCCTGCAAATGCACTCGGATGGGCAGAACCGTCCCGGCCACCGCCGGCCATCTGCACATAGATATGTTCCACCAACGCCTGGAACGCCGGGTCGGCGCGATTGCGCGGCTGGCTGAGGTCGACGACGATTTCCTTCATGATCCGTCCCGGATTGGAGGAGAAAATCAGTATCCGGTCGCACATCAGCACGGCTTCTTCGATGTTGTGGGTGACCATCAGGATCGACTTGATCGGCATCCGGCCTTCGCACCACAGATCCAGCAGGTCGGTGCGCAGGGTTTCGGCCGTCAGCACGTCCAGTGCGGAAAACGGCTCGTCCATCAGCAGCACATCCGGAGCGACCACCAGCGCGCGGGCCAGGCCGACGCGCTGGCGCATGCCGCCCGACAGTTCCTTGGGAAAGGCGCTTTCGAAACCGTCCAGGCCGATCATGTCGATGGCGGCCAGGGCCCGTCGGCGCCGCTCGGGCGCCGCCACGTCCAGTGCCTCCAGGCCGACCTCCACGTTTTGCAGCACCGTCAGCCAGGGGAAGAGGGCGAAGCTCTGGAAGACCATGCGCACCGAACTGGCCAGCCCGCGGTCATCGGCAGGGAAATCGACCACGCCGGCCGTGGGCGCGATCAGGCCAGCGATGGACCGCAGCAAGGTCGACTTGCCGGAGCCCGAACGTCCCAGCAAGCCGACGATCTCGCCATCGTTCAAGCGCATGCAGACGTCGTCCAGCACCAGTCGCTCGGCACCGCCGGTGGTGCCGTAGACATGCCGAAGCTGTTGCACATCCACCAGGCAGCGTTTGTCCATGACTGCTTGCATTGGCTCACCTCCTTCAATCAATTCGAAGCCGACGCTCGGCGAAACCGTACAACGGGCGCCACAGCAGGCGGTTGAAACCCACGACGAAAACCGACATGACCGTCACCCCCAGGGCCACCCGCGGAAGGTCTCCTGCGGTCGTGGCCTGGGCAATGAAGGCGCCCAGCCCTGAGGCGTAAAGGTGCTCGTCGCCCCAGGAAACGGCCTCGGCGACGATGCTGGCGTTCCACGAACCGCCGGCGGCGGTGAGGGCGCCAGTGACGTAATACGGAAAGATCCCGGGCAGCGCGACCACGCGCCACCACTGCCAGCCGCCTATCCGAAAGTTGCGCGCCGCTTCGCGCAAGTCGTTGGGCAGCGCGCTGGCGCCTGCGATCACGTTGAACAGGATGTACCACTGGGTGCCCAGCACCATCAGCGGCGACAGCCAGATATCCGGATCGAGTTTCAGGGTGACGATGGCGATCACGGCAAAGGGAAACAGCACGTTGGCCGGAAAGGCCGCCAGCAGCTGCGCAACGGGCTGCAGACGCTCGGCCCAGCGCGGATGCAGGCCGATCCAGACGCCGATGGGCACCCAGACCAGGCTGGCGAGGACGATGAGCACCGCGACCCGCAGCAGGGTGACAAGTCCCAGGCTGAAGGCCCCGATGACATCCTCCAGGCCCAACGTGCTGGCGATGAAACCTGCCAATTGAAGCAGGCCAGCCAGGCAGGCCAGGGCCACCAGGGCGATCCAGGCCCGGTCGGCGACACGACTGAAACCCTCGCTGACCTTGAAGCGAAGCTGGGGGAGCCTGGGCAGCCTGTGCAGGTACAGCGCGGCCTTGATGTCACCCAGCGCGGTCAACATCAACGGCACCAGGCGGGTCGAGCGCAACAGGTCGTAGATTCTCGACCGTGGGCGTTTCTGGGCGGCGGTCTGTTCGAAGCGGAACTTGTCCGCCCAGGCCACCACGGGCCGGAAGAACAGCAGGTCGTAAAGTATGATCACGGCGACCATGGCCAGCACTGCCCACACGGTCGCGGCGACGTTCTTCTGTTCGATGGCCAGTGCCAGCCAGGAACCGATGCCCGGCAGGCTCACGGTCGTGTCGCCGACGGTGATCGCCTCGCATGCCACCACGAAGAACCAGCCGCCGGACATCGACATCATCATGTTCCACACCAGGCCCGGCGTGGCGAACGGCAGTTCCAGCCGGATGAAACGTTGCCAGGGCGAAAAGCCGAATTGTCGGCTGACGTCGTAGAGGTCGTTGGGCACGGTTCTCAGCGATTGATAGACGCTGAACGTCATGTTCCAGACCTGGCTGGTGAAGATGGCGAAGATGGCCGCGCATTCAACGCCCGATTCCTTGCCCGGGAAAAGCCCCATGAAGAACACGACAGTGAAGGTCAGAAAGCCCAGTACCGGTACGGATTGAAGGATATCCAGTGCCGGCAGTATGACCATGGCGGCCTTGCGACTCTTCGCTGCCAACGTGGCAATGACCAGGGAAAAGACAAAGGAAGCGAACAGCGCGATGAACATGCGCAGCGTGGTGCGCAAGGCATACTCCGGCAAGCGAGCCAGATCCAGCGACAGTGGTGATGCATCCAGGACCCCGAGTGGCTGGTTCATCTGCTCCAGGCCGTAGCCGATGAAGGCCGCCAGACCGACGATCAGACCCAGCAGGACGAGATCGGCCCGCCAGGAAGTCTGTTGGCCAGGGTTGAAAGTGGTCAATGCCGGCGCGGGGAGTGGAGAGCGCATCGATCACCTCGCTATGGGTTGTGGAGCACGTTGACGGGCTGGGTTGAATGCCCGGCAAGATTAAGCATTGCCTCCGAACAGGGCCAGAAAGACTAGGGACATGAAAATATACGTTGGTATATCGCTGATCCGCTTTTTTCGCCGTCAGGTGCGTCTGTAATGAGCCCGATCCCCTGGCCAAACTACGCGGCGGATTAATGGCGAACAAAAACCTGAAATCACCCCAACCCCTGTGGGAGCACATGAAATCACCCCAACCCCTGTGGGAGCACAGCTTGCTGGCGATGCGGTCGACGCGGTGTATGCGTTATCGTTCATCGCGGGCAAGCCTTGCTCCCACAGGATCAAGATTCTCGATCAGGACTGACTCATGACAAAGATGGCGATTTTTCTCGGTGGTTTTCTCGCGCTGACGCTTCTGATCGGCGCTCTTGCGACGATTTCACCGGTGTAGGATCGCCTGCGCGATTTCCTGCAACCCCATCACCCGTTGCGCGGCGTTGAGCTTGATCGCTTCCTTGGGCATGCCGAAGACCACACAGCTGGCTTCGTCCTGGGCCACGGTGGCGCTGCCGGCGTCGAGCATCTCCTTCAGGCCGCGGGCGCCGTCGTCACCCATGCCGGTCATGATGACCCCGGTGGCGTTGCGACCGGCGAACTTGGCCACCGAGCGGAACAGCACGTCCACGGAAGGGCGATGGCGGTTGACCAGCGGGCCGTCCACCACTTGTACGTGATAGAACGCGCCGCTGCGGGTCACCATCATGTGCTTGCCGCCGGGGGCGATCAGGGCCAGGCCGGGGTGGATGCGATCGTTGTTGCGGGCTTCGCGCACTTCGATCTGGCACAGGCTGTTGAGCCGGGCAGCGAACGAGGCGGTGAATTTTTCCGGCATGTGCTGGACGATGACGATGCCCGGGGAGACCCGCGGCAGGGCGGTCAGCACCGCTTCCAGGGCCTGGGTGCCGCCGGTGGAGGTGCCCAGGGCGACGATGCGCTCGGTGGTTTGCGCCATGGCATGGCCGTTGGCGGCGGGCAGCATCGCGTCGGCGCTGAGTTTGATGGCCGGTGCCAGCGGGGCCGGGCGCTTGCCCAGGTTCCGGACATTCACCTGGGCCGCAGCGCGAATCGCCGCCACCAGTTCTGGTGCCGACTCCAGGAGAAAATTCTTCAGCCCGGTAGTGGGCTTGGTGATGATTTCCACCGCGCCGGCCGCCATGGCCTGCAAGGTGGTTTCCGCGCCCCTGGGGGTCAGTGACGAACAGATCACTACCGGCGTTGGACGCTCGCTCATGATTTTCTTCAGGAAGGTGATGCCGTCCATGCGGGGCATCTCCACGTCCAGCACGATCACGTCCGGCCACTCCCGGGTCAGCTTGTCCATGGCGAAAATAGGGTCGGAAGCCGCGCCCATCACGTGGATATCCGGCGTGTCGCTGAGGATCGCCAGCAACACCTGGCGCACCACGGCGGAGTCGTCCACCAGTAAAACATTGATCTTTTTTGACATGGTTAATGCCGGGTCCTTATCGGTTGGTGCCTGACCCATACATCGCCGTTGCACAGGTCGAAGATGATGCTTCGGTAACCCGTGCTGCCCAGATCCTGGGCAATCAGATCGAGGCGATAGAGGGCGGCCATTTCCAGCGCTGCGTTGATGTTCAAGCGCGCCACGTCGCCGAAGGGGACTTCCCGTTGCAGCTCGGGGAACATCTCGCCGCCGCCGAACAGCTTGAGCTGATAATCCTCGGGGTCGGTACGGTGAGCCCGGGCCTCGCGCACGAAGAGTTCGATGGCTTCATCGGCGTACATGCCATTGAGCGCGGTGGAGCAGCGCAGGCGACTGGGCAACATGAAGTGACACATGGCGCCGATCTTGCGCTCGGGATGCCACAAGGTAATTGCCACGCAGGAGCCGAGGATCGTGCGCAGCCGGGTCGGGCAGGTGGCGAAGCGAAAATCCCCCGGTGCCAGGTAGACTTCCGCCGCGGCTTTCCTCACGGTATTCATGGCTTGCGATAAATCGAAGGAGCCACCAGCTTCAACGCATCGGATACCCCGTTGAGGCTCTCGGAATGGCTCACGATGAAATATCCGCCGGACTTGAGCCGGGGGACCAGGCGGGCGACCACTTTGCTTTTGGTGGGTTGGTCGAAATAGATCATGACATTGCGCAGGAAGATCACATCGAACTCCCCCAGATCCGGCAACGTGTCGTTGAGGTTGACCTGAATGAAGTTGACCCGGCTGCGCAATGCCCGGTCGATCAGGAACGTGCCTTGCTGGCTGCCGGTGCCTTTGAGGCAGTATTTCACCAACAACGGCTGGGGCAGGGTGCGGGCGCGTTCCATCGGGTAATGTCCGGAGCGAGCCTTGGCCAGCACCTGGGTGCTGATGTCCGAGCCGATGACCTCCCAGGGCGTGGTGCCCAAGCCTTCGGCCAAGGTCATGGCCAGGCTGTAGGGTTCTTCCCCCGACGAACTGGCCGCGCTCCAGAGGCGGAAGGTTTTCCCCGGCGTCGCATGGGGCAATACGTGCTGGCGCAGGAAGTCGAAATGCTTGGGCTCCCGGAAAAAGTAGGTTTCGTTGGTGGTGAGCAGGTCCAGCGCCACCTGCAATTCATCGCTGCGCTGGCCATTCATGATCAACTTGAAATATTCGCCGTAACTGCTCAGCTCGTAGTGCTTGAGGCGCTTGAACAAACGCCCGGCCACCAGGGCTTTCTTGGCCTGTGACAGGTTGATGCCCGCGGCCTGGTATAACCAGGACTGGAACTGGTTGAACTCTCGGTCACTGAGCGCTTGTGCATTCCCCGTGCGTTCCTTGCAGGTGTCGGTGTTCACTTTCCTTCAAACTCCAATGCGACAGGGCCGGCCTCGGCGAGTTGGGACATTTCGTCGATGGACAGCACCCGGTCGACTTCCAGCACGATGACGAACTTACCGTCGACCTTGGCCATGCCGCTGATGAAATCGGCGCGGATCTTCGCTCCGAAACTCGGTGGCGGCTCGATCTGCGAAGCCGGGATTTCCAGCACCGCCGACACGGTGTCCACCAGCAAGCCGATGTCCTGGGCCAGGCCGTCTGCGCTGTTGGCCTCGATGATCACCACGCAGGAGCGCCGGGTGATCGACGAGTTCTGCCGGCCGAAACGGGCCGACAGATCCACCACCGGCACGACCGCGCCGCGCAGGTTGATCACGCCGCGCACGAACGACGGCATCATCGGTACCACGGTCAGGTTGCCGTATTCGATGATTTCCTTGATGCACAGGATGCCGATGGCGAACATTTCCGTGCCCAACATGAATGTCAGGTATTGCGCTTCTTCCTCGACCGCCATGGCGGTTTGACGTGTGGTCGCGATGGCGCCCATGCCGTTTCTCCTTTAAATCGTGCCTGTGTGGCGAGCCGTCAGAACCGGGTGAACTCGGATTCGTCCGGCGCGCTGGCCATGTTGTAGGCAAAGGCCTTGGGCAGCACGGTCACCGTGGCCCGGGCCGGTTTGCGACTGGTGGGGCCAGGCGTGTTGTCCATCTTTACCGGCAGGCTGGCCGATTTGGGCGGCGTGTCCAGGGTGAAGAAGCTCATGGCCTGTTGCAGTTGTTCGGCCTGGCTGCTCATCTCCTCGGCAGTGGCGGCCAGTTCTTCGCTGCTGGACGCGTTCTGTTGGGTTACCTGGTTGAGCTGGGTCATGGCGGTGTTGATCTGTGCCACGCCGGCGGCCTGTTCTTCGGAGGCGGCGCTGATTTCCTGCACCAGGTCCGAGGTCTTGTTGATCGATGGCACCATTTCGTTGAGCAAGTTGCCGGCCTTCTCGGCCATGTCGACGCTGCTGGACGACAGCTCGCCGATTTCCTGGGCCGCAACCTGGCTGCGCTCGGCCAGCTTGCGCACTTCGGCAGCGACCACGGCGAAGCCCTTGCCGTGCTCGCCGGCACGGGCGGCCTCGATGGCGGCGTTGAGGGCCAGCAAGTTGGTCTGGTAGGCGATGTCGTCGATGATGCTGATGCGCTGGGCGATTTTCTTCATCGCCACTACGGTCTGCTGTACCGATTCGCCGCCATCGGTGGCTTCCTTGGCGGCCTTGCTGGCCATGCCGTCGGTGACCTTGGCGTTCTCGGTGTTCTGGTTGATGCTGGCACTCATCTGTTCGATGGAGGCGCTGGTTTCCTCGACGCTGGCCGCTTGTTCGCTGGTGGCCTGGCTCATGGATTGCGCGGTGGCGCTGACCTGTTCGGAAGCACTGGCCAGATTGTCCGCCGCGTTGCGCACTTCGCCGATGATATGGGACAGCTTGCCCACCATGTTCTTCATGGCGTTGAGCACCAGGCCGGTTTCGTCCTTGGCGCCGCCTTCGATCTTCGCGTTCAGGTTGCCTTCGGCCAGTTGCTCGGCTACCAACGCGGCCTGCTTCAACGGACGGGAGATCACCCGGGAAATGAACAGCGCAAGGCCCAGGCCCACCAGCAGGGCGGCGACGAGTACGGCAATGATGGACAGGCGCGCTTTTTCGAACAGTGCAGTGCCGTGTTCACTGGCCTTGGCGGCGCCAGCATCGTTGAATTCAACCATTTTCTGCAGATCGGCGGTGACCAGGTCGAATACGCGCTTGGACTCACCCTTGAGCAGCGACTGGGCTTCCTGGGTCAGGTTCTGCCGGGACAACGCGAACAGGTCTTTGCTCACTGCCAAGTAAGCGACCCAGTCAGTGCGAGTGGCATCGAGCAGTTGGCGATCCTCGGCATTGGAGAGCAGTTTTTCATAGGTTGCCAGGCGCGTTTCAAAGGCCTTCTTGGCTTCTTCCGCTTCCTGTTCCAGCGTGGTCCGCTCCTGTTCGGAGTCGGCCGCGATGTGGCGGTTTTCCTTCAGGCGATAGCTGGCCGCGAAGAAGCGCATCCCCGAGGCTGCCCGCATGGATGGCATCCAGTTCTCGCGGATCTCGATGGTGGTGCCGTTCACCTGGCCCAGTTGGATGATCGAGAACACCCCCATGATGGCAGTGAGGGCCAACACCACGAGAAATGAAGTGATCAGTTTGGTGGCGATTCTAAGATCGTAGAACCATTTCATTGGGAAGTACCTCTCCATGGAATTGCTAAAGCATCAGCGAGCGTTGGCTTGTAATTGAGTAGGGGTGTAGCGGTTTTCGATCTGGGCGATCTGGGTGAGCAACGCCGGGACGTCGAGAATCAATGCCACGGCGCCGCTGCCCAGGATGGTCGAGCCACTGATGCCGCGCAGCGCGCCGAACAGCTTGCCCAGGGGCTTGATGACGGTCTGGAATTCCCCCAGCAGGTCATCCACCACCAGCCCGGCCTTGAGGTCGGCGTAGCGCACCACCACCACGTTCTGCCGGCGTGCGGCAGGGCCTTCGTGGTTGAAGTGGTCGCGCAGGTACACCAGGGGCAACACTTCGCCCCGCAGGTCGAGATAGCCCTGTTCACGGCTGGCAACGCCGTCGTCTTCGCTCAGTTCGATGCATTCCTGGACCATGTCCAGCGGAATGACGTAGGTGGACTGATCGATGCCTACCAGGAAACCGTTGATGATCGCCAGGGTCAGTGGCAGGCGAATGCGCACCACCGTGCCCTGGCCCGGTTGGCTATCCAGGTCGACCGTGCCGCGCAGCAGGGTGATGTTGCGCTTGACCACGTCCATGCCCACGCCGCGCCCTGACAGGCTGGTAACGGCCTGGGCGGTGGAGAAGCCGGGCTCGAAGATCAGGTTGTAGATCTCCTGGTCGGTGGGGCTGGCACCGGGAGCAACGAGGCCACGCTCCTGGGCTTTTTCCAGGATCCGGTCGCGGTTCAGGCCGGCGCCGTCGTCGGCGATCTCCAGCACGATACTGCCCGAGTCGTGGTACGCGTTCAGGTGCAGGTGTCCCTTGGCCGGCTTGCCGGCCGCCAGCCGCGCTTCGGCAGTTTCGATGCCGTGGTCCATGGCGTTGCGCAGCAGGTGCATGAGCGGGTCGCCGATTTTTTCCACCACGGTCTTGTCCAGCTCGGTTTCCGCGCCGCTGATGATCAGGTCGATGTCCTTGCCCAGTTCCTGGCTGACATCGCGCACCACACGCCGGAACCGGTTGAAGGTTTCGCCGATGGGGATCATGCGCAGTCGCAGGGCGCCGTCGAGGATTTCCTCCACCAGCCCGGAGACCCGCGAGGTGGATTCTTGCAATGAGTCGTCGTGGCAGTTACGGGCCAGCAGGCTGGTACCGGCGCTGGCAATGACCAACTCGCCCACCAGGTTGATCAGCTCGTCCAGTTTGTCGGCGTTGACCCGCACATAGGCGCCGTCCTTGGCTTTGCTTTCAGTGGTGACGGCTTGTCTGTCGGGGGTTGCCTGGGCAGGTGTCCGCGGGGTCTTGCGCTGGTCCGGCAGCAGTTCGCCGGTGGCCACCAGCGCTGTGTTTTCGTCGCGCTGCGCTTTTGCGGTTGCAACCAGACCGGTATTCACCGGGGCTTCGGCTTCGTCAGTGGCAACGATCTCGATCAGGCAATCTTCCCGGACGAAATCGAATACTTCATTGATGGCGGCATGGCTGGCGTCCGAACGGAAATCGATGTCGAACCCCAGGTAGCAGGATTCGGCGTCCCAGCGGTCGACCGATGGCATCGCGTCCGTCAGTGTGGCGATGTGGATGATTTCCCCGAGGGTTTGCAGGTAGCGCAGGAACGACAGCGGGTCCATGCCATTACGGAACACGTCCTGGCCGAAGCGCAGGGAGATGTGCCACAGGCGCGTTTCGGAGGGGGCGTCGTTGTCGGATTCGTTTGCCACCTTCGGCGTCTCGTCAGACGGGGGCGCCTGGTACTCCTGCAGGACCTGGCACAGTTCCATCTCGCGCTTGAGGGCCGGTGGCGTCAGCGTGCCGCCCTGGTTGGCGACCACATTGATCAGTTCCAGCATGTGGTCGCTGGATTTGAGCAGCACGGCGATCAAGCCTGTATCCACCTCGACGCTGCCGTTGCGCAGGCGATCGAGCACGTCTTCGACGATATGGGTGAAGCTGACAATCGGCTCCAGGCCGAACAGGCCTGCCGACCCCTTGATGGTGTGGGCCGCACGGAAGATCGCACCGATGGCGTCATCGTCGCCTGGGTCGTTTTCCAATTGCAGCAGGGATTCCTCCATGGCTTGCAACTGTTCTCGTGCCTCGACGATGAACGTTTGTTGTGCCTGGTCGAGATTGATGCTCACGCTCATATCCTTTGTCGTGTCGGGCCGCGATACAGCAGAGGCTCAGGCCTGCAGATTGCACAGCTCGAGTGTTTCGGTGACGGCTTTGCTGCGACCGGTCAGCGTCAGTTCGGTACCGGCCTTGGGCGCCTCGCGCAATGCCATCAACAGCAGTTGCAGCCCGGCGCCGTCCATCTCGGTGACCTGCGACAGGTCCAGCGTCATGCGCGGCATATTGCCCAGGCAAGGCAGCAACTGAGCTGCCAGCTCGGCGGCGGTGTAGATCGTCAGTTCGCCGTCGATGCTGACCTGGGCGGTGTCATCCTGGGTTTCGTACAGCAACGGCATTGCAGTCTCCATCGATCAAGGAAGAATCAGCTTGGAAACCGCCGCGAGCATCTGCGCGGGCTGGAATGGCTTGACCACCCACGCCTTGGCGCCTGCTGCCTGGCCTTCCTGTTTTTTCGATTCCTGGGATTCGGTGGTGAGCATGATGATCGGCGTGAACTTGTAGCTGGCCAGCTTCTTGACCTCCTTGACGAAGGTGATGCCGTCCATGTTCGGCATGTTCACGTCGCTGATGATCAGGTGCACCTTCTGGCCGGTGAGCTTGCCCAACGCATCCTTGCCATCGCTGGCCTCGATCACGTCGTAGCCGGCACTTTTCAACGCGATGCCGACGACCTGCCGAACGCTCGCGGAGTCGTCGACAACCAATACACTTTTAGCCATGAACGGCTCTCCTAAAAGAAGGTTATTTCCTGGGAAGTCTGTTGCGCACCGGAGTCGCCGTGGTGATTACGGCGCTGCTCGTCGGTGGCATAAGTGGTTTCCATGCGCGCCAGCCATTGGCGGGCGTCGATGGGGGCGGCCTGGTCGGGCGACTGACTGGCCTGCTGCATGTGCACATGCAGGTCCTCGATGTTGTCGCGCACGTGGCTGAGGATCTGGCTGACCCGATCCTGGAACTGCAGGCTGACCAGTACTTCGGTGAGTTCGTCACGGATACCGAAGCTTTCCTGCTGCAGCATGTCCGCCGATTCGGCGAGCCGTCCGGTCACGCTCTTGAAACGCTCCAGCACGCGCTGGATGCTCTCTTCGGAAGCGGTGACCGAATGGCTGTCCTGGTCCGCGCCGCTGGAGGCGGCCTGGACCAGTTGGGTAATGGCGGTATTGATGATGTCGACCTTGGCCGACATCTGCTGGCCGGTCTCGCTGGACTTGCTCGACAGGCTGCGCACGGCGTCGGCCACCACTGCGAATCCGCGCCCGGCTTCACCCGCACGGGCGGCTTCGATGGCGGCGTTGAGGGCCAGCAGGTTGGTTTGCGCGGCAATCGCGGCGACGTCCGCGGCCATGGTCCGCAGCTCGCCGGTGTAGGCGGTGAGGTTGCGCACCTGGGCCAGGGTTTCGTCGCGGCTGGCCTGGGTGGCCTTCAGGGAGTTGATGACCTGTACCAGTTCGCCTTCACTTTGAGCCAGCACCTGCACGGCACCGCCGCTGCTTTGTCCAGCCAGCTCACCGGCGGCCAATTGCGAGGCCTGCACGGTTTCCTCCAGGCGCGAGGAAATGCCGGTGAAACGGCTGGTCAGCGAGACGATCGCGGTTTCGGTTTGTTGACGGGAGCTTTCCACCTGCCTGGCCCAGATGGGCATGGCACCGAGGATGACTTCGTTGAGCTGTGCGCTGGCGGCGTGGTTGGCCTGCTCGATGTTGTGCAGGTCGTGGCGCGCAGTGGCAGCGGCAAAAGCGTTATCGAACCGGCGACGTTGCGAGCGAGCATCCCAGACTCCGGCACCGATGCCTACGGCCAGGAGCACTGCGCTCAACCCCAGATTCTGTGCACTCGAGCCGTTGAGCAGCAGCACGCCGGCAGCGGCGACAACGGCTACGAGGACGGTGCTCCAGAGGAAACGGGGTTGGGTTGGGGCGAAAGAATGACCGTGTGGGTACGACGTCATGGTTCGGTCCTTGAACAGTGTTGCTAACAGGTTATTGGCGAATAACTGGTTATCTGCGATCCCGGATATGACTTGAAGACCGGTCGTCCGATTCCGACCTCTGTAGGCAGAAGCTGACTCAGTAAGTGGCACTGTGCTACTTCAGATTAGACGCAGTTCGTGAAATGTCGAATCGGACTGACGAAGCTATGGTTCACGCGCCTCGCCACAAAAACGGGTCGAGTCAATTCTATGAAGTGTCTTGATTGAGCTAGATTATTGACACCCGAATCGTCGAATCCACCATCAGAGCCCCCATGCCCGACCAGCCTCTCTGGAAAACCTATCTGCTGTTCCTGGCCCCCATGGTCTTGTCCAATTTCCTGCAATCGATGTCCGGCACGTTCAACAGCATCTATATCGGCCAGATGCTGGGCACTCAGGCACTGGCGGCGGTGTCGGGGATGTTTCCGATCCTGTTCTTCTTCATCGCGCTGGTGATCGGCTTGGGTGCGGGGGCGGGGGTGTTGATCGGGCAGGCCTACGGCGCACGGGAAACCGGTACGGTGAAGGCCATTGCCGGTACTACGTTGCTTCTGGGTGCGATCATCGGGCTGACGGCGGCCGTGCTTGGCAGCGTCTTTGCCCGCCCGGCGTTGCAAGGGTTGGGCACGCCGATGGACGTGCTGGACGATGCCGTGTCCTACGCCCGGGTCATGATGTGGACCTTGCCGATACTGCTGGTGTTTGTGCTGTTCACCCAATTGCTGCGGGGAGTGAGTGATACGTTTTCGCCGCTGTTGGCATTATTGGTGTCCACCAGCGTCGGGCTACTGCTCACGCCGGCGTTGATTCGTGGTTGGCTGGGGTTGCCGCAGATGGGGGTTCAGAGTGCGGCGCTGGCGGGGCTGGTGGGCACGGCGGCGGCCATGGCGATGCTGGTCTGGCGCCTCAACCGCCGCGAGCATGCCCTGGCGCCGGACCGGGCATTCTTCGCAGCGATGCGCCTGGACAGGGACATCCTCGCCAAGGTCCTGCGCATCGGCCTGCCTACGGGATTGCAGATGGTGGTGATTTCGTTGTCGGAACTGGTGATCCTCAGCCTGGTCAATCGCCACGGTTCAGAGGCCACGGCGGCCTATGGCGCGGTGAGCCAGATCGTCAATTACGTGCAATTTCCAGCGCTGTCGATTGCCATTACCGCGTCGATCCTCGGCGCCCAGGCCATTGGCGCCGGACGCCTGGAACGCCTGGGGCCGATCCTGCACACGGGCCTGATGATCAACGTCTGCCTGACCGGTGGGCTGGTGCTGTTGGGTTATCTGCTGTCCCACTGGCTGTTGGGGTTATTCATCACCGCCCCGGCGGCGCGGGTCCAGGCCGAACACCTGCTGCATATCATGCTCTGGAGCTTGCTGGTGTTCGGCTTCCAGGCAATCGTCAGCGGCATCATGCGCGCCAGTGGCACTGTACTCCCGACGGTGGCGATTTCCATTTTCTGCATCGTGGGTGTCCAGGTGCCCGCGGCGTATCTACTGGACGCGCACTTCGGCCTGCAAGGCGTATGGATGGCGTTTCCCGTGGCTTACCTGAGCATGCTGCTGTTGCAGACGGTGTATTACCGACGGGTGTGGCTGCATCAGTCGATCGAGCGGTTGGTATAGAGCATTTTTGATCACCACAAGTCCCTTTGTGGGAGCGGGCTTGCTCGCGAAGGCGGGGTATCAGTCACTGAAGGGGTTAATGACACACCGCTTTCGCGAGCAAGCCCGCTCCCACAGGAGGATGCGGTGTCGGGTGATGTTACAGTGACCCACATTCTCACATCGCCACCGAGGATCCGATGCCAGTCAGCCTTTTACCGAGTAACACCTACCGCGCCTTCCTCTTCGACATGGACGGTACGCTGCTCAATTCCATTGCCGCCGCCGAGCGCATCTGGACACGTTGGGCCTTGCGTCACGGAGTGGACGTGGCGACATTCCTGCCGACCATCCATGGCGTGCGTGCCGTTGACACCATCGCTCGCCAGCATTTGCCGGGGGTGGATGCCGAGGCCGAGGCCAGGCAGATTACCCGCGAAGAAATCGAGGACGTAGAGGGGGTGGTAGCCATTGCCGGCGCGCGGGCATTGCTGCAAAGCCTGCCGCCCGAGCAATGGGCGATCGTCACCTCGGCGCCGATGGCATTGGCCTTGCGTCGGATGGAAGCGGCCGGCATCCCGCGCCCTGACGTGATGGTCACCGCCGAAGACGTGAACGACGGCAAGCCCAACCCCGCCTGCTATCGCCTGGCCGCCGAGCGCTTGCAGGTGGTGCCGCAGGCGTGCCTGGTGTTCGAAGATGCCCACGCCGGTATCCAGGCCGGTGAGGCGGCGGGAGCGGATGTGATGGTCGTGACGGCCACCCATACGCATCCGCTGTTGACCCGCCACCCTTCGATCGAAGATTACCGTGGGCTTGGCGTCACGGTAGATGAAGTCGGGATGATGAGGCTTCAAACCATTTCGTAACCACCACCGACCCTGTGGGAGCGAGCAGGCTCGCTCCCACATTTGATCTGCGGTGATCCTCAGTCCCACAGGCAGTGGCGGTGATCAGTAAATCAGGTCACCACGCGATAGCAGGGCACATACGCCGCGCCGCCCGGCAGTTTCATGCGGTGCTGGGCGACGAAAGCCTGGAGCAGGCGGTCGAGGGGCTCCATGATGGCGGCGTCGCCGTGGATTTCGTAGGGACCATGTTCCTCGATCAGGCGGATGCCCTTGTCCTTGACGTTACCCGCCACGATTCCCGAGAACGCTCGGCGCAGATTGGCGGCCAGTTCGTGCGCGGGCAGGTCGCGGCGCAGGCCCAGGCTGGCCATGTTGGCGTGCGTCGGGTCGAAGGGGCGCTGGAAGCCTTCGTCGATTTTCAGCAGCCAGTTGAAATGGAAGGCGTCGTTGCGCTCACGGCGGAACTGCTTCACGTCCTTGAGCCCCTGGGTCATCTTGCGCGCCACTTCGGCCGGGTCGTCGATGATGATCTGGTAGTGTTTCTGGGCGGCCTCGCCCAGGGTCGCGCCGACAAAGGCATGCAGTTGATCGAAGTACGGCGCGGCGCTTTTCGGCCCGGTGAGGATCACCGGGAAGGGCAGTTCCTGGTTGGCTGGGTGCATCAGGATGCCCAGCAGGTACAAGAACTCTTCCGCCGTACCGGCACCGCCCGGGAAGATGATGATGCCGTGGCCGACGCGCACGAAGGCTTCCAGGCGTTTCTCGATGTCCGGCAGGATCACCAGCTCGTTGACGATCGGGTTCGGTGCCTCGGCGGCGATGATGCCCGGCTCCGTCAGGCCCAGGTAACGACCGCCATGTATCCGCTGCTTGGCGTGGGCAATGGTGGCGCCTTTCATCGGGCCCTTCATCACGCCCGGGCCGCAGCCGGTGCAGATGTCCAGGCTGCGCAGGCCCAGCTCGTGGCCGACCTTTTTGGTGTATTTGTATTCTTCGGTATTGATCGAATGACCGCCCCAGCACACGACGATCTTCGGCTCCACGCCCGGACGCAACGTACGGGCGTTGCGCAGCAGGTGGAACACATAGTCACTGATGCCCTGGGAGGAGCTGAGGTCGATGCGCTGGCTGTCCAGTTCGTTTTCGGTGTAGACGATGTCGCGCAGGGCGCTGAACAGCATTTCGCGGGTGCTGGCGATCATCTCGCCGTCGACGAAGGCGTCGGCCGGCGCGTTCAGCAATTCCAGGCGCACGCCCCGATCCTGCTGGTGAATGCGGATCTCGAAGTCCTTGTAGGCTTCCAGGATGGTCTTGGCGTTATCGACATGGGCGCCGGTATTGAGGATGGCCAGGGCGCACTGGCGGAAGAGGGTATAGATACTGCCGGAACCGGCTTCGCTCAGTTGCTGGACTTCGCGCTGGGACAGGGTCTCCAGGCTACCCTTGGGGCTGACCGAGGCGTTGATTACATGTCTTTGAGTCATTCAGCTTTCCTTGAAAACGATGCCATGCACACAACGACGGCATCTTGTAAAAACCGTCCACGCAGAAGATCGCATGATCCTTGCGGTACCGCCATGGACTTTGATCCGGACCCGTCGGGTCGGTTGCAACGCAAAATGAGTCCCAGCATAGCTAAATCGACCGATCAGGCGATAATGCGCGACACTTTTTTGCGCCCATACGAGGAAAAAGCACCGCGATGTTCGAGATCAAACCGTGGGACGCCGCTCTCTACCGACAGCAGACACGACGCAGCACGCTCATTGTCGCGGTGGTGTTCCTGGCGCTGGCGATGTTGCTGTCCAGCCTCGCCGTGATGCTGTTCGGCACGCCTGGGGGCGATAACTTTCGTTTCAACCTGGGGGGAGTCATTGCAGCCGTACTGGCGATGGTCGTGCTGATGCGCCTGTATTTCTGGTCCCAGCCGTGGATGGCCGCAGCGGTGTACGGCTGGCAGCTCAAGCGCAGCCTGATGAGTATCACCAACGTGATGCATCAGGTGAAAGCCGGCGTGCAGGTCCGGGATCCGGTCGCCATGAACGTGCTGAGGTTCTATCACCTGGGGCTGGCCCAGATGCATCAACTGGACGCCAACTCCAGCGCCCAGGGTTCACTGGAGCGAGAGGCTGCCGAGCATGTGGCGGCCATGCAACGGCTGCAGCTGGACATCGACCAGCCGCGCCTGGACCCTGCCTGGATCGAGACGGTGAAACGGGCTTACGACCCACGCTGATACGATCCGCCCGTCGGTTCGCTGGCAGGAAAATCAAACCCGCTGTGCAGGATCCCTTTCTCATGGACAGTCATGGAAAAAGGAGAGATGACATGCAGGGAAAAAACAGTAAGGACCGTTGGGCAATGATTTGCGCTGCGGCGGTGGGGTTGAGCGGTTGCGCGGGCGGCAACACCGATTCGTCCGTGAGCGTACCCGGGGCCGCGAAGACCCCGAGCACCGTCACGCTGGAAGCAGGGGCCGGCGTGCTGCAGGACAAACCCCCGCTGCAGGCACTGAATACGTATCTCGACGGCTTTCATTTCTACAACGGCCGGATGTCCGGGCAAATGGAAGCCCATCACTACTGTACGGCGCTGAACGAGGAAGTCTTCCAGTGCGCCATCTTCGACGGCAACACTTCCCGCGCCAAGTTGATGGGCGTGGAATACATCATCAGCAAGCGGCTGTTCGAAGGCTTGCCCGCCAGCGAGAAGCAACTGTGGCACAGCCATGTGCATGAAGTGAAATCCGGACAACTGATCGCTCCCGGCATCCCTGAAGTAGCGGAAACCCGGCTAATGGAAAAGCTGGTGGGCACCTACGGCAAGACCTGGCACACCTGGCATCCCGAGCAGGGCAACCCGCTGCCTTACGGCGTGCCGCAGTTGATGATGGGGTTTACCGCGGACGGGCAGATCGACCCGCAACGGGTGCGCGAACGCGACAGCCGCATGGGGGTGGACAGTGAAGCGAAGAAGCGCGCCCGGTCCGGTATCGAAACCCCGGCGGTGGATCCTGGTGCGGATGCTTGGCAGAAAGGGCGGGTGTGGCAGATCAAGGATCCGACAGGTGAACATGCCCATTGATGTTTGGAAAGGAATCGCATGGTGAGGGTATAAGTTCTCTCACCAGCGGATCGTTATTGCGGCAAGAGTAAGCCAGGCGAAGTGAAGGGGCGCTGGGTTTAATTAATGCACTGATAAAAGTAAAGGGTCAGGGCTGTTTAAAATGCCCCGGCACCCCATGTTCTTCTTCTAAGGGTCGAGTTCTTTTCTGAACTTGGATGTCACTGAGCTCGACGGCCTTGAGTTCGCTGAAAGACATCCTCAGCAGGGCCTCGGCTTCGCTGACGCTCAGCGTCTCGGTGTCGGCCTCCAGCACCCGGCTATCGGGTTGGCCGTTGGCGATAAAACTGACGATGAATCGGTCCTGGTGGCTCATGCTGACCTCGACAGAATAAGCGCCGGGGCGCAGCAGGCTGCGCCCCAACGGTCCTCCGGGTTACGATTTCCTGCCGCCGCCATGGCTGCGTTCGCCACCTTTCCTACCGGCTTCGGAGGCTTTTTCCCGGTCGTTGGCAAAGTTTCCGCCCGAAGCGTGTCCGCCTTTTTTGCCGGCTTCGGAAGCTTTCTCACGGTCGTTTGCGAAGTTACCTGGGTTCTTGTTTCCGCTATTAGCCATTTCGAGATTCCTCATTTTGGTTAAGCGAGTAACTGCCTCGCATTACTGTGAAAGAAAATGCCGACCGGAAGTTTAGAAAAATCGTTTCGCTGGCGACGAGTGGTAAAAAAGTTATACAGCCGTTGCGCTTGGAAGTTGTACAGCCGCTTCGCTTGAAAGTTGCGGGGCACTGAATGGCTATATAGAGGATGTCTGAAGAGCCAATGTCTTGTCGCTGATCAATCGTCCCCTCCGCTGACTTTCCAATGCTTGGCCTCCGCTGAAAACACCACCTGCTCGACCCGATGCGCAATGCCGAACGCCAGAGAGTTTTCCGCCGGGATGACCCGCTCCTCGGCGCACAGGCATTTGAAAATATCCAACTGAGTGGCGGCGCCGGCGGTTTCCTTGACGTAGATCTCCACGTACCGCGCCACGTCGTTGTCCAGGCTGGACAGGTATTCGCGCAAGCGGGAATGGTCCACCGATTTCTGACCGAAATACCAGTTCATCGGGTGGATCAAAAAGCGCGAATGAGGCGTGGTGGTGCGGTCGCTGGCAGCCAGATACATGACGATGCCCATCGACTCGATGTTGCCGGCATTCACGGCGCGCACCGGCACGGGCAGGGACTTGATGAAGGTGTAGAGGGTGAAGCCGAAATTGGTGCTGCCGCCCACCGTAGAGAGGTTGAGCATCAATGAATCTGCGCCTTTTTCGATGGCTTCCAGGCAATTGTCCCGGAAGCGCTCCGTGGTTCCCTGATCTATCTGGCAATGAAAGTGGACGATATGTTCGGACATCTCAAGCTCCTGTCGACTTCATTCGTTGAAGTGTCTGCGGATCGGCGGTGCCGTACAGTTGGGAGTTCGCAGGCTGTCGGATGTTCCTCTTTCGTACATAGCCTAGCAGGGCATTGGCGGATGTCTCGGGCGTCGAACGCTTCGATCAACAGGCTTCGGCGGCTTGCGCCAGCTTCTGCAAAAACATCGCCAGCGCGACTTCTTCTTCGCTGAGACCCTTGCGTACCCGGGGTTTGGGTAACTCCCTCAAAGCACCGAGCAGAAAGCCCTCCAGGACGGCGGGATGGATGTAGCATTTACGACAGACGGTCGGTGTGTTACCCAACTGCTGGGCGACCTGGCGGACCATTTCGACGACGTGTTTCCTGGCTTCCGTCTCTGTGTCCCAGCTCAGTGTACGCAGCCCGGCCAGTGCCGCTGCGCTGCCGGCCCAGGTGCGGTAGTCCTTGGCGGTGAAGTCAGCGCCGGTGAGGGTCTTGAGGTAAGCGTTGATGTCCGATGAGGTGACGCTGTGGCGCTCACCGTTCTCGTCCAGGTACTGGAACAGGTTCTGGCCGGGTATTTCCTGGCAGCGCTTGATGATCCGCGCCAGGCGCCGGTCCTTGACGGTGATCTGGTGTTCGACGCCGCTTTTGCCCCGGAACTGGAAGGCGATGGCGCTACCGTTCACCTCGACATGCTTGTTGCGCAGGGTGGTCAGGCCGTAGGAGCGATTGTCGCGGGCGTACTGAGTATTGCCGACGCGAATCAGCGTCACGTCCAGCAAGGTGATGACTGTGGCCAGGACTTTGTCGCGGCTGAAGCCGGGCGTGGCGAGGATCGCTTCCAGGCGTTTGCGCAGGCGTGGCAGGGCCCGGCCGAATTCCAGCATGCGCGAATATTTGTCGGCGTCGCGCACCTCGCGCCAGCGCGCATGGTAGCGATATTGCTTACGCCCACGGGCATCGCGACCGGTGGCCTGGAGATGGCCGCGCGGGTCGGGACAGATCCAGACATCGGTGTAGGCCGGCGGTACCGCCAGGGCATTGATGCGCTGGATTGCAGCCGCGTCGGTGATGCGCTGGCCCTGTTGGTCGAAATAACAGAACTTGCCCCGTAACTTCTTGCGGGTGATGCCGGGGCCGGTGTCGTCGACATAATGCAGGTCGGGCGGCAATGCTTGCGGGGACGGGTTATCGGGCATGAAAGAATCCTTGGCTGCAGATCCGGGGAGCCTATGGATTCATTGACCACAGGCCGTTGCGGTCGTGCCGGATTTTTTGGGCTCCCACAGGGTTGGACAGAGGCCTTGGGGCTTACGCCAACACTGCCACTGCCTTGATCTGTGCCCACAACGATTGCCCCGGATGCAATTGCAACTGATCACGCGAGTATCGGGTAATGCGCGCCAACAGCGGGGTACCGGCCGCTTCCAGGCGAATCAGCACATGGGCGGCGTTGTCGGCGGCCAGTTCGCTGATCACCGTGACCGGCAGGCGGTTGAGGATGCTGGTGTGGGCGTCGTTCGCCAGGCTGAGGCTGACGTCCCGTGCCTGCACCTTGAAGCGCAGTGGCTGTCCGCAGGCCAGCGGCGTATGGGCGACGCGTACCTCCAATCGACTGTCGGGGAGTGTGAGGGTGAGCAGCTGATAACCGGCGTCATAACCGCTGACCTTACCCTGGATGACCACGCCCGCGTCGTCCCCCAGCGCCAGCGGCAGATCGAGCCGGGCCAGGGTTTCGCCAATCGGTCCGCTGGCGAGGGCACGACCGGCATCGAGCAGCACGATATGGTCGGCCAGGCGCGCCACTTCGTCCTGGGAATGGCTGACGTACACCACCGGGATATCCAGTTCATCGTGCAAACGTTGCAGGTAGGGCAGGATTTCGTTCTTGCGTCGGGTATCGAGGGCGGCCAGGGGTTCATCCATCAACAGCAGCCGTGGGCTGGTCAACAGCGCTCGGGCGATACCCACCCGTTGGCGTTCGCCGCCGGACAGGGTGTGTGGCTGTCGAGCCAGAAGGTGCCCGATGCCCAGCAGTTCGGTCGCCTGATCCAGGCTCACCCGCCGTTGTGCCGGCGCGATACGCTTGAAGCCGAACGTCAGGTTGGCCCGCACCGACAGGTGGGCGAACAGGCTCGCCTCCTGGAATACATAGCCCAGTGCCCGCTGATAAGGCGGTACGAACACGCCACGCGCGGTGTCCTGCCAGATTTGGCCATTGACCTCGATAAAACCCTGCTTCGGCTGCTCCAGTCCGGCCATGCAGCGCAGGCAGGTGGTCTTGCCGGAACCGGACTGACCATATAACGCGGTCACGCCACGGCCCGGCAACTGCACATCCAGGTCGAGGGAAAAATCTCCACGGTCGAGCTGAAAACGCGCTTGAATCATCGGTCAGCTCCAACCAGACCGGGTTCTGCGACTGGAATACAACGCCAGCAGCACCAGAAACGAGAACAGCAGCATCGCCGCCGCCAGCCAGTGAGCCTGGGCGTACTCCAAGGCTTCGACATGGTCGTAGATCTGCACCGACACGACCCGCGTTTTTTCCGGAATATTGCCGCCGATCATCAGCACGACGCCGAACTCGCCGACGGTGTGGGCGAAACCAAGAATCGCGGCGGTGATGAAGCCGGGCCGGGCCAGGGGCACAATGACACTGAAAAACGTGTCCCATGGGTCAGCGCGCAAGGTGGCGGCGACCTCCAGCGGACGGCTGCCGATGGCCGCGAAGGCGTTTTGCAACGGTTGCACCACGAACGGCATGGAATAGATCGCTGAGCCGACCACCAGCCCGGCGAAACTGAAAGTGAGGCTACCTAACCCGAGGCCCTGGGTGAGCTGACCGAGCCAGCCGTTCGGCCCGAGCGCCAGCAACAGATAGAAGCCGATGACCGTGGGCGGCAGCACCAACGGCAACGCCACCACGGCACCCACCGGCCCGCGTAGCCAGGAACGGGTCTGCGACAGCCACAGAGCGATGGGCGTGCCGATGAGCAGCAGGATCACTGTGGTTACAGAGGCGAGTTTCAGGGTCAGCCAGATGGCGGCGTAGTCGGCGCTGGTCAGTGGCATTTAGCGTTGATACCCATAGGCCTGGATGATGGCAGCCGCTTTCGGGCCCTTGAGATAGTCCACCAATGCCATGGCGGCGGGGTTGTCCCGGCCTTTGTCGAGGACGACCGCGTCCTGCTTGATCGGGTCATGCAGTTCGGCCGGGACGATCCATGCCGAACCGCTGCTGAGCTTGCCGTCCTTGTACACTTGGGACAAGGCGACGAAGCCGAGCTCGGCGTTGCCGGTGGAGACGAACTGGTAAGCCTGAGTGATGTTCTGGCCTTCAACGATTTTGCTCTTGACCTGCGAGGTCAGCCCCAGCTTGTCCAGCACCTGGGTTGCAGCCAGGCCGTAGGGCGCTGCTTTCGGGTTGGCGATGGAAAGGTGGTGGTAGGCGTTGTCCTTGAGTACCTGACCCTTGTCGTCGACATAACCGTCCTTGGCCGACCAGAGCGCCAGCGTGCCGATGGCGTAGGTGAAGCGCGAGCCCTTGACGGTGTTGCCTTCGCTTTCGAGTCTGGCCGGGGTGGTGTCGTCGGCGGCGAGGAACACCTCGAATGGCGCGCCGTTCTTGATCTGCGTGTAGAACTGCCCGGTGGCGCCGTACGCTGCCACCAATTTATGCCCGGTGTCTTTTTCGAAATCGGCGGCAATGGCCTGGATCGGCGCGGTGAAATTGGCGGCGACCGCCACCTGCACCTCATCGGCCTGGACGGCGCCGATGATCAAAAAGGGAAGCGGCAACAGCGAGAAACGGGGGGGCATGGGCAAGGCTCCGTAGGGGCAAGTTCGCTATATACGGAAATATATAGCGAATGCCCCACAAACGGAACGCGGCATTTTGTCGGGGCGATGGCGATGGATCAGCTATCACTGTCCCAGACCTTACCCCGCCCCCGCAGCAGCGCCAACGCCTCCTCAGCCAGTCGCCGGGTCAACTCGGCGCTGGGCAACTCGCGGCCCATGGGAAACGCCTGGCCGGCCCAGAGGTTGCTGAAGTCTGCTTCGTCCTTGGCTCGCAACGGCATCAACGCGCCACCGGCCAAAGGAAAGGCCGGGGCCAGCGGGCTCATCGGGCCCACCTCGCGCATGACCCGGTTGACGATGCCCCGGGCCGGCCGACCAGTGAACAGGTTGGTGACGGCGGTCTGGCTTTCCTTGGCCGTGCGCAACGCCCGGTGATGGGACGCGCTGATCTTGGCCTCGGGCGTGAACAGATAGGCGCTGCCCAGTTGCACTGCCGATGCGCCAAGGGCAAACGCGGCGACGATACCCCGCGCATCGCCAATGCCGCCGGTAGCGATGACCGGCACCTTCACTGCATCCACGACCTGGGGCAGCAAGGCGAACAGACCCACCTGGGTATTGATGTCGTCGCTGAGGAACATCCCGCGATGGCCGCCGGCCTCGTAGCCCATCGCGATGATTGCATCACAACCGTGCTGCTCCAGCCAGACGGCTTCCTCGACCGTGGTCGCCGACGACAGAATCTTCGCCCCCGTGGCTTTCACCCGATCCAGCAGGGATTGCTCCGGCAGGCCGAAATGGAAGCTGACCACTTTCGGACGCAGCTCCTCGAGCACCCGGCAGGCCGCATCGTCGAATGGTGTGCGATTGGACACGGGCGTTGGCGCATCGTAATCGGCACCCAATTCCTCGTAGTAAGGTTTGAGCCGGTGCTTCCAGGCCTCGGCGCGTTCCTCATCGAACACCGGCGGCTGGTGGCTGAAAAAATTCACGTTGAAGGGTTTGTCGGTCTGTTCGCCGATGGTTGTCAGCGCCTGACGCAACTGCTCGACATCCAGCATCGCCGCCGGCATCGAGCCCAATCCGCCGGCATTGCAGGTGGCGACCACCATGGCCGGGCCAGTCACGCCGGCCAGGGGACCCTGGATGATGGGAAGTTCCATGCCAAGCAGATCGAGGAGGCGGGTGTCTGGCCATTGGCTCATGTGTGGAGCTCCGGAGGCGAAAGGAAACAGCGTTTTAACAGTTGTGCCCCGGCCAGGGCCAGTCGAGTTTTTCAATCGAAAGCGACCGTTTGATCCTTCGGTGGAGAGGATTACCATGCGTGCTTCACTTTCTCAGGAGTCTGCACCCATGGACGTCAAACTCAAGGCAGTCGAACCCTTCATCGTGGCCGGTTTGCAGGTGCGCACCCGCAACTCCGACGAGCAGCAACCCGACACGGCCAGGATCGGTCCGATGTGGGAACGGTTTTTCACCGAAGGACTGTTCGACAAAATCCCGGCCCGGCAGTCGGAATCGTTTGTCTATGGGGTGTACTCCAACTATGAGTCCGACGCCACGGGGCATTTCGACGTGACGGCCGGGGTGCAGGTGGACGCAACGAGCGCAGGCTACCCCGCCGTGGACATCGAGGGCGGGGATTACCTGGTGTTTTCGGCCAACGGGCCTATGCCTGACTGCGTGATCCAGACTTGGGGCCTGATCTGGGCGTACTTTGCCGACAACCCGCAGACCCTGCGCCGTTTCGCCACCGATTTCGAGGTCTATAGTGGCCCCGATTCGGTGGCGATCTACATCGGCGTTCAGTCCTCGGACGAGCGTTCCAGCGCCAGCAACTGACGCTTGCGCTCCACGCCCCAGCGGTAGCCCGACAGGTTGCCGTCGCTGCGCACCACCCGATGGCAGGGGATCGCCACGGCCAGGCTGTTGGCGCCGCAGGCCTGGGCGACGGCGCGAACGGCCTTGGGCAGGCCGATTCGCTGGGCGATTTCGGCATAGCTGGCAGTGCTGCCCGGCGGGATGTCCCGCAAGGCTTGCCAGACCCGTTCCTGGAACGCCGTACCGCGCAGGTCCAGCGGCAAGTCCAGGCCCAAGGCCGGCGCTTCAATGAAGCCGATCACCTGGGCAATCAGTTGCTCGAATTCCCGGTCGGCGCCGATGAGGTTGGCGCGGCGGAATTTATCCTGCAGGTCGCGCACCAACGCGTCCGGGTCGTCCCCCAACAGGATTGCGCAGACGCCGCGTTCGCTCTGTGCCACCAGGATCGCCCCGAGGGAGCACTGCCCGACGGCGAAGCGGATGTCGGTGTTCTGCCCGGCGGCCCGGTAGTCAGTGGGCTTCATACCCAGCACTTTATCGGCGGCTTCGTAAAAACGGCTGTTGGAGTTGAAACCGGCGTCGTACAGCGCTTCGGTGATGGTCCCGGCATCGGCCAGGCGTTCGCGTACCTTGCGTGAACGGTGGGCGGCGGCATACCCCTTGGGCGTCAGTCCGGTGACCGCCTTGAATACGCGATGAAAGTGAAAAGGGCTCAAGCCGGCATGACGCGCCAGTTCATTCAGGCCTGGCAGTTCGTCAGCCGCCTCGATCTGCCGGCAGGCTGCCGCGACCCGTGCCGCTTGTTGGGCGGCGATCTGGGTCTGGTCCCTGGCCGTACGCTTGCTGGGGCGATACCCCGCCGCCTGGGCCTGTTCCGGCGTGTCGAAGAACTCGACATTGCGCGGGTTGGGCAGGCGCGACAGGCTGCTGGGATGGCAATAGATACCGGTGGTTTTCACGCCGTATACGAATTGCCCGTCGGCGCGCGGATCCCGGGCGAGCACGGCGGCCCAGCGTGGGTCCAGTTCAGGAGCAAGGGTATTCGAAGGATTGTTCATGGTCGTTATGTCCGGTGGCCCGTTTTGGCTACAGTAGCCAGCCTGGAAAATGCCGACACTCCGGGTCTTGCGGTTGAATTGTGCATCGTTATCCGGCGGTGCGGAATGTCAGGTTGATCCGTTGGGCACCCAGTTGCGGATGCGCGCCATCCTTGAGCGGCAGCACGCCGTGATAACGCAATCGGTCCACGCCACCCCAGACCACAATGTCGCCATGGAACAATGGGATGCGCAGGCTCTTGTCGCTGCGCTCGAAGCCACCGAACTGGAACACCGCCGGCAGGCCCAGGGATATCGACACGATGGGCGCGGTGAGTGAGCGCTCGTTCTTGTCCTGATGCAGCGACATCCGTGCGCCGGGCACGTAACGGTTGATCAGGCAGGCATCGGGCTCGAAATGCTCGAAGTTCGCGGCTCGGGCGGCCGTCTGGGCCAGTTCCCGGAACACTGCCGGCATTTCTGGCCAGGGCTGGCCGGACTGCGGGTCACGGGACGTATAGCGATAACCGCTGCGGTCGGTGGTCCAGCCCAGCGCCCCGCAACTGCTCAAGGCCACCGACATGGTAAAGCCGCCTGGCGTAACCATCTGCCGGAACGGCGCGGCCTGCAAGACCGATTCGAGGTCCGGCAGCAAACGCTCCAGCCAGGGCAGGGCGAACCCGCGCAGCACGAATGCCTGCTGGCCGATCCGTTCGGTCTGGCCGGGCGTGGAGGGTGCCTGGTCGGCGAACAGATCCAGCGTGATCGGGGTGTTGTCACTGCGCATCATGAAAAATGATTCCTAACGTATGTCGCCTGCCGCTGTGCACGCAGCTGACACCGTGGCGCATGTTCACTCGATAATAGCCGCGAACGCCCTTGACGGGCCGCTGATGCACGGCGAACACCACCGCATCGCCCTGTTTCAGACCGATGACCTGCGGTCGCGACTGCATACGAGGGCGTTGCTCGGTGAGGACGAACTCGCCGCCGGTGAAATCCAGGCCCGGCTCGGACAACAGGATCGCTACCTGCAAGGGAAAGACCTGTTCCCCATAGAGATCCTGATGCAGGCAGTTGTAGTCCTGCGGACCGTATTGCAGCAACAGGGGAGTGGGGCGCAATTGCCCGGCGTCATGGCAGCGCTGAAGAAAAGCGCGATGATCATCGGGATATCGGATTTCGATGCCCATGCGTTCGTTCCAACGGTTGGCCACGGGCACCAGCGCCGGGTACAACGACTGACGTAACTGCTGAACGATATCGGGTAATGGGTAACGAAAATACTGGTATTCGCCACGTCCGAAGCCGTGCCGGGCCATGATGACCCGGGAGCGAAAATGCTCCGGCTCGGCGTACAGGTTGCTGAGCCGCCGGCATAGAGTAGACGGCAACAGGTTGCGGATGATTGCACTGCCGTCCTGGTCGAGACTGTGTTCGAGGTCCGGCCAGTTGGGGGTTTGTATAGGTAGGAGCAGCGACGGCAGATGAGCGACAGGTGACATGAATACAATCCCTGGAAGAAGGATTGGTCAGTCTGGCAAACGCCTGGATGGGCGCCACTCCGGATCTTGCGGTCTATCTCACCAGACAATCGTCGGGATGACTGCTACAGCGCCTTACTGACCCTGACCTCGCTGATGACATCATCGGTCTGCCCATGCAACGCCTCTAGCGCCGCCCGGGCTTCTTCCTCGGTGCCGGTTTGCAATTGTGCGAATTCAAAGCGGCGCTCGCCGTTGAGTTTGTACTTGATGACGTATTTGCTCGTCTGGGCCACGGTTCGACCTGCCTTCAAAGTGAGTAATGCTCAGCCCAGCTTCGAGCTGGAGCGTCGGATGATCTTGATTTTGTGGGTCAGGTTGGGCTTGCGCGTGACGCTGATGGCGCGACGACTGACGGTGTCGATGGTGATGTTCCAGAAACCGGTGCTCGGGGCGGTGATTTTCGCCGGAAACTTATCGAACGCACCGCCATGGTAGGTGTGTCGGCCGCCATTCTTGAAGCTGCGGAAGTTGGCGTCGCTCATCAGGCGGATGTTGCACATTTGGGAACACTCGATGACAACAATGTCGTCTTCGTTGAGGTGCTCGCGCTGGTGGATGAATTTCATGGCGCCTCCAGAAGGGCATTTCTAGGCAAAACAAAACGGCAGGAACTGCTATATAGAGGCGCAGTTTATCAGCACCGTGGGTGAATAGCCGACCTGTGTTGCAGTGCCTTGTCCATTATCACAACGATGCCGGATAAAAAAAGCGACGCGGGCCGGAGAAAAACACCGTTTGTACTGTCGGAGGGTCTTTATTGGAGGAAACATATGAAGCGCAGTGTGTGGGTTTTGGCGTTGGCCTTGAGTGGATGTGCATCGGTATCGGACATCAACCAGACGCCGCCCACCATGAGCTTCATCTCCGGAAAGAAACCTCACGAATATGCCAAGTGTGTGGCCGATCAATTGGCCGGCAGCCGTGGTGCGTTGCAGATGGAACCGCACAAGAGCGGGGTCCGGTTGATTATTCCCGGCAAGCTGTCGTCCCTTCCGGCAGCGGTGTTCGACATTGAAGAACGTTCCAGTGGCAGCAGCGTCAAGCTGCACGAAAGTATGTCCAATGTCCCGGTGCGGCCCGGCGATGTGCAGGACGCGGCCAACGCCTGCATCTCCGGTTGAGGGCCCAGCGGCCGGCTTCTCCAGGGCCTCGATGCACCGAGGCGATCCGTCCGCTCACTTCTTGCGAGGGGTACCTGCGGGAGCCCGCTCACGCGTCTTGGCCGCCGGGGCTGGGCGTTCGTCGTGGAAGACTGCCGCGACTTCCACCGCCATCGCTTTGCTGGGCAGGGGACCGGCCACTTGCTCGCCGTGGTAGTTGATGATCCACCACTGTCCGTCCTTTCCCTGGCTGACCGAGTAACCGTTTGCGTTTCGTGTTGCAGACATCGAGTGGCCTCATTGGCGTGATCAAGGCGCGCATGATACTTCATCTGCACGAAAACAGGGCTTGCGGGCCTCCAACGAGACCGCCGGCCCCTCGAAACGAAAGGGCGATTGAACTATCCGCCGGTTTATTTCTCTATGATGGCATCGGTTAGCCAGTGCGGGCATTGTAAGGTGTCCGCAGCCTGATTAGACTGCGCCGAAATTCGTCGTATACACCGCCTTTACAAGGATTCATATGATCAAGAAATGCTTGTTCCCAGCAGCCGGTTACGGTACTCGCTTCCTGCCAGCGACTAAAGCCATGCCCAAAGAAATGCTGCCGGTGGTGAACAAGCCACTGATCCAGTACGGTGTCGAAGAAGCCCTCGATGCGGGCCTGAATGAAATCTCCATCGTCACAGGTCGTGGTAAGCGTGCGCTGGAAGACCATTTCGACATCAGCTACGAGCTGGAAAACCAGATCAAGGGCACCGATAAGGAAAAATACCTGGTCGGCATTCGCAAACTGCTGGACGAGTGTTCGTTCTCCTACACCCGCCAGACCGAAATGAAGGGCCTGGGCCACGCCATTCTGACTGGCCGTCCACTGATCGGTGACGAACCTTTCGCCGTGGTCCTGGCGGACGACCTGTGCGTCAACCTGGAAGGCGACGGCGTTCTGACCCAGATGGTCAAGCTGTACAAGCAGTTCCGCTGCTCCATCGTGGCGATCCAGGAAGTCGATCCGCAGGAAACCAACAAGTACGGTGTGATCGCCGGCGAGATGATCCGCGACGACATCTACCGCGTCCACAGCATGGTTGAAAAGCCAAAGCCTGAAGATGCTCCGTCGAACCTGGCCATCATCGGTCGCTACATCCTGACCCCGGACATCTTCGACCTGATCGAACAGACCGAGCCAGGCAAGGGCGGTGAGATCCAGATCACCGACGCGCTGATGAAACAGGCCCAGAACGGCTGCGTCATGGCCTACAAGTTCAAGGGCAAGCGTTTCGACTGCGGTGGCGCCGAAGGCTACATCGACGCGACCAACTTCTGCTTCGAGAACTTCTACAAGACTGGCAAGGCTTACTGATAGCCCGCGCCGTACCTTGAAAAACGCCCCGACTGGTTCGGGGCGTTTTCATTTGTGCCAGAAATCCAGAGCCATGTTGCCCCAGGTGTTTCTTTTTCATTTTCTGCCACCATAACCATCGCAACGCTGCCTCGCAGCAGAACAGCGGGTATGCTGATGGCCTGCCAAAGGAGAGAGTGATGGCCTACGATTTTGACTTGTATGTGATTGGCGCCGGCTCTGGCGGTGTGCGGGCTGCGCGGTTCGCTTCCGGTTTTGGCGCCAGGGTGGCTGTGGCGGAAAGCCGCTACCTGGGCGGTACGTGCGTTAACGTGGGTTGCGTGCCCAAGAAGTTGCTGGTCTATGGCGCTCATTACGCCGAGGATTTCGAACAGGCATCGGCCTATGGCTGGTCGACGGGCGAGGCGAGTTTCGACTGGGCTACGCTGATCGCCAACAAGAACCGGGAGATCAATCGTCTTAACGGGATCTATCGCAACTTGCTGGTCAACAGCGGAGTGACCCTGCATGAAGGCCACGCGAAGGTCACCGGTCCTCATGAAGTCGAGATCAACGGCCAGCGTCACACCGCCGAACATATTCTGATCGCCACCGGGGGCTGGCCGGTGATTCCGGATATACCCGGGCGCGAGCATGCCATCAGTTCCAACGAGGCTTTTTTCCTCAAGGAACTGCCCAAGCGCGTGCTGGTGGTGGGCGGCGGCTACATTGCCGTGGAGTTTGCGGGGATTTTCCATGGAATGGGCGCGCAGACATCGTTGTTGTACCGCGGCGAGCTGTTCCTGCGGGGCTTCGACGGCGCGGTCCGCAAACACTTGGCCGAGGAACTGACACGGCGCGGGCTGGAGCTGCAGTTCAACGCCGATATTCAGCGTATCGACAAACAGGCTGACGGCAGCCTGCAGGTGACCCTCAAGGACGGTCGCATCCTGTTCACCGATTGCGTGTTCTATGCCACCGGCCGGCGACCGATGCTCGACAACCTCGGTCTGGAGAACACTGCGGTCACGCTGGACGAGAAAGGCTTTGTCCAGGTCAACGAAAAGTATGAAACCCAGGAATCGTCCATTCTGGCCATCGGCGACGTGATCGGTCGTGTGCAACTCACGCCCGTGGCCCTGGCCGAAGGCATGGCAGTGGCGCGACGGCTGTACAAGCCCGAACAGTACCGCCTGGTGGATTACCGGATGATTCCCACCGCCGTGTTCAGCCTGCCCAACATCGGCACGGTGGGTCTGACCGAAGAACAGGCACGGGAAGAGGGGTACGAGGTGCAGATTTTCGAAAGCCGCTTCCGGCCGATGAAGCTGAGCCTTACCGACTGCCAGGAACGCACGCTGATGAAACTGGTGGTGGATGCCCGCACCGACAAGGTGCTGGGTTGCCACATGGTTGGCCCGGATGCCGGGGAAATCGTCCAGGGACTGGCCATTGCCCTCAAGGCCGGCGCCACCAAGCGCGATTTCGACGAAACCATCGGCGTCCATCCGACCGCTGCCGAAGAGTTCGTCACCATGCGTACCTCCACCGCCTGAG
This sequence comes from Pseudomonas uvaldensis, assembly GCF_021271205.1. Lineage (GTDB taxonomy): Bacteria > Pseudomonadota > Gammaproteobacteria > Pseudomonadales > Pseudomonadaceae > Aquipseudomonas > Aquipseudomonas uvaldensis. The sequence continues at coordinate 53,866 of NZ_JAIWKS010000010.1, read as the reverse complement.
ACAATGGCGCGCTCCAACGGCTGAAGGCCACGTTTTCTTGACCCGCGTCAGTCTGGCGCGAGATTGGGCAAGCGTGGCCATCGGCAGCATCTATGCTTGGATTCTTCTATCTATAGAGATTCCTGATAGCCAAAACCAATTATTCGCATGAGCTTTGCCAATGAGCCAGCATGGGAATGAATGGGTAAGCTTCACTCCATCAACTTTTCAACCCTGACGGAGAAACATCGATGCCTATCATCAACAGCCAAGTCAAACCGTTCACCGCTACCGCTTACAAAAACGGCAACTTCGTTGAAGTCTCGGACGCCGACCTGAAAGGCAAGTGGTCTGTCGTGTTCTTCTACCCAGCCGACTTCACCTTCGTCTGCCCGACCGAACTGGAAGACCTGGCCGACAACTACGCCGAGTTCCAGAAGCTGGGCGTCGAGATCTATAGCGTGTCCACCGACACTCATTTCGCCCACGCTGCCTGGCACAACACTTCGCCAGCCATCGGCAAGATCCAGTACACCATGATCGGCGACCCGACCCACGTGATTTCCCGCAACTTCGACGTACTGATCGAAGAAGTCGGCCTGGCTGACCGTGGCACCTTCGTGATCAACCCTGAAGGCCAGATCAAGATCGTTGAAATCAACGACGGCGGTGTAGGCCGTGACGCTTCCGAGCTGCTGCGCAAGGTCAAGGCTGCTCAATACGTTGCCGCTCACCCGGGCGAAGTCTGCCCAGCCAAGTGGAAAGAAGGCGAGGCCACCCTGGCTCCGTCCCTGGACCTGGTTGGCAAGATCTAAGACCGTGAGTCCTTTGAGGGCGGTCATCCGCACTTAAGCAAGCCGCACCGCCCACAAAAAACGCCCGGGCGAGATTCGCTCGGGCGTTGTTTTTTCTGAAATTCAAAAATGGAAATCGCCCGTATGTTGGACGCCAATCTTAAAGCTCAGTTGAAGTCATATCTGGAACGGGTCACCCAGCCGATCGAGATCGTTGCATCCCTCGACGACGGTGCGAAATCCCAGGAAATGCTCGCTTTACTCAAAGACGTTGCCAGTCTTTCCAACCAGATCACCTTGCTCGACAACGGTAACGATTCGCGCAAGCCTTCGTTTTCGTTGAATCGCCCGGGAGCCGATATCAGCCTGCGTTTTGCCGGCATCCCCATGGGCCATGAATTCACTTCGCTGGTGCTGGCCTTGCTGCAAGTCGGCGGCCACCCATCGAAAGCCAGTGTCGAAGTCATTGAACAGATCCGCTCCCTCAAGGGTGAGTTCAACTTCGAGACTTATTTCTCGCTGTCATGCCAGAACTGCCCGGACGTGGTCCAGGCGCTGAACCTGATGGCGGTGCTGAACCCGAACATCCGCCATGTCGCCATTGACGGCGCGCTGTTCCAGGCCGAGGTCGACGAGCGCCAGATCATGGCGGTGCCAAGCATCTACTTGAACGGTGAGAACTTCGGCCAGGGCCGCATGGGCCTGGAAGAAATCCTCGCCAAGATCGACACCAGCGGCATCGAGCGCCAGGCCGAGAAGATCAGCGCCAAGGATGCCTTCGATGTGCTGGTGGTCGGCGGCGGCCCGGCCGGTGCGTCGGCGGCGATCTACGCCGCCCGTAAAGGCATCCGTACCGGTGTTGCGGCAGAGCGCTTCGGCGGTCAGGTGCTGGACACCATGGCCATTGAAAACTTCATCTCGGTACAGGAAACCGAAGGCCCCAAATTGGCCGTCGCCCTGGAGGAGCACGTCAAGCAGTACGACGTTGACATCATGAACCTGCAACGCGCCGATGCTTTGGTGCCGGGCAAGGACGGCGCGCTGCACGAAGTCCGCTTTGCCAGTGGTGCCAGCCTCAAGGCCAAGACCGTCATCCTGGCGACCGGTGCCCGCTGGCGCGAAATGAACGTGCCGGGTGAGCAGCAGTACCGCAACAAGGGCGTGGCGTACTGCCCGCATTGCGACGGCCCGCTGTTCAAGGGCAAACGCGTAGCGGTGATCGGCGGCGGCAACTCGGGTGTCGAAGCGGCCATTGACCTGGCTGGTATCGTGGCCCATGTCACCTTGCTGGAGTTCGATGTACAACTGCGTGCCGACGCGGTCTTGCAGCGCAAGCTGCACAGCTTGCCGAACGTGACCGTGATTACCAACGCCCAGACCACCGAAGTGACCGGTGACGGTCAGAAGGTCAATGGCTTGCGCTACAAGGACCGTCCAAGCGGTGAAGTGCGTGATGTAGCGCTGGAAGGTATTTTCGTTCAGATCGGCCTGTTGCCCAACACCGATTGGCTCAAGGGCACCGTCGAGCTGTCGCCGCGTGGCGAGATTATTGTCGATGCCAGGGGTGAAACCTCGATCCCGGGTGTGTTCGCCGCCGGTGACGTGACCACCGTGCCGTACAAACAGATCGTGATCGCCGTAGGCGAGGGCGCCAAGGCCTCGCTGAGTGCCTTCGACCACCTGATCCGCACCACTGCACCGGCGTAAGCCGCTGGAGGCCACAAAAACAAAACCCCATGGGCCAGGCTCATGGGGTTTTTTTATTGAGATTCCAATCCACTGTCGAACCCTGTGGGGAGCTCTCTCAATGGGCTCTGGCAGTCTTCAGAGCGGCGCAGGCTGGATGATTTCCACCCAGTAGCCATCCGGGTCCTTGATGAACGCCAGGCTTTTCATGCGACCGTCGCTCAGGCGTTTCTGGAAATCACAGCCCAGTGCTTCGAAGCGTTCGCAGGCCGCGACGACGTCCGGTACCGAGATGCAGATGTGACCGAATCCTCGTGGGTCGGTGTTGCCATTATGGTAGGCGAACGACGGGTCGTTTTCGGTGCCGTGGTTATGGGTGAGCTCCAGGATGCCGGGGATCGATTTCATCCATTCGGTGCGGGCCGCGGCGTCTTCCGGAATCTGGCGCTTATCCACCAGGGCCAGGAAATACAGGCTGAATTCGGCTTCCGGGAAGTCGCGTTTTTCCACCAGCGAGAACCCCAGGACACGGGTATAGAAGTCCAGGGACTTGGTGATGTCCTTGACCCGCAGCATGGTGTGGTTGAACACGAAGTTGTGAGTGGCGGTATCGGGTTGGGCGGTGACACCCGGAAAAGTATTGAGTTCGTGCAGGCTCATGGGCCCTCCGGAAAGAAATGAGGCAGACGGCGTCGCAGAGCTTGTCGCGACGGTTCTCGGGCTGCGCTGAATGGCTTGCAGCATGATACGCAAGGGACGCGGCCACGCCAAACCGCAGGTGGCTATTGCCTGGGTTTGCGGTCGGCTTCAGACTTGCCAATCCGTCCTTGAGTGCAACCTGATGATTCGACCGCTCCTTTCGCTGTTTGTCCTGCCGTTTGCCTTCGTTGCGAGTGTCGGCGTCCAGGCGGCCGAACCGCAGGTCGTATGGCCCCAAGGTTGGGTCATCGAGTCGCTGCCTTCCGATGCTTCCGCCACGACAGCCGGCCAGGGGACCACACGTCAGCGTGGGACCAAAAGCGATGCCGCGGGGAATGCATTATTGGTCATGGAACTGACCGCAACGCCCGTGGAACCGGATCATCAAGTCAACTTGCAAGGCGTGTTGCTGGAAATGCGCAAGTCAGTCCAGAAAGACTTTTTCCAGGGCGGTTATCAAAGTGTTTGTAATAAGATCCATGCTTCCAGCTTGGGTGGCGTCACCGCCCTGGAAACCACTTGCACCATCACGCAGAATGGTCGGCATGTGTTGTCTCAGACACTGGTTGCCGCACTAAATGCCGGGCGAGCTTATGTATTGTCCTATGCCGGGCAGGCGCAGGCGGTTGTCGAAAGCGAGGGTGAAATACAGTCGGTACGAAATAGTCTGAAACTATAAGCCTGGCGGCCCGATACTCAGGATTTAATCCAAAAGTTCAAGTCCATAAAAAAGCCCTGATGATCAGGGCTTTTTTATTCAAGGCTGGATGTCAGGTGCGTACCCAGGAGTCAACGGTCTCGGCGCCGTACTTTTCTTTCCAGGCTTTCAGGCCGCGATGGTTGCCGCCCTTGGTTTCGATCAGTTCGCCTGTGTGCGGGTTCTGGTAGACCTTCACCACGCGGGCGCGGCGCGTCTTGGGCGTCTTCCTGGCCGATGCCACACCTGCCCTGGACGGGCCCGGGTCAAGAATCGCGATGATGTCGCGCAAGCTCTTGCCATAGGTTTTCATCAGTCCCTGGAGCTTTTCTTCGAATTCGATTTCTTTCTTGAGCCCGGCGTCGTTCTTCAGCATTTCCAGCTGTTTGAGCTGGGCTTGAAGGTCCTTTTCGGCTTTACGAAATTCAGCGAGTCTGGACAATTATCGTTACTCCAATCAAATAGGTGGCTGATACCAACCGCAAACAAAGCTATAAGCCAAGCGCCTTGACGCGACCCGGTGATAAATGATTCCCCCTTGCCAATCAGCACAGGTAGAAAAATTGTAGTAGTTAAACCGGACAGTGTAAATCGCAACTTTTTCGTCATGTAACAATGGCAAACGTTTTCCTCAAGTTCAATCGTGGCCGGCACGCCGGGCCAAATGCGCGAGCAACTACCAGGCAATAGATAGTTTGCTGTGAAGTTGCCGGCCGACTGTCTCTTAATTGCGTTGCGTTATCACCTGCGCTCGGCAGAGGCACTCAGGCCGGGCGAGCCAGGTCGATGAACGCCCGGGTAGCGGGCGAAATCTGGCGGCTATCCAGCACTGCCAGGCCGATCCGGCGCCGGACCCGGGGCATCAGGGGCCGCACCACAAAACCTGGATACTCGCCCGCTGGCAGCGATCCTTCGGAGACCACGGACACAGCATCGCCCCGGCCGACGACATGCAGCGTACTGAGCAGTTGCGAACAGCGGTAACGCACGTTAGGCGTAAGTTGCGCGGCGTTGAACAAGCGGGTAACCAGCTCCGATGACCCGGCCTCGGTGAGTACGAAAGGGTCGTGACACAGATCCTTGAGGGCCAGGCCTGGGTGGGCGGCGAGAGGGTGAGCGGTCGGAAGGAGGGCCACCATTTGGTCCTCCATCAGCGCGACCGTATCGAAACGCTCTTCGGGCAATACCACGAAACCGACGTCGATCCGTCGCTCGTCCAGCCATTGGATGACCTGGCGGTCCGGCCCTTCGTCGATATGTACTTCGATCCCCGGATGCAGGGCGCGATAGCGCTGCAGGAGGGGCGGCAGCAACTTCATTGACGAAGTCGGGCCAAACGAGCCGATGCGCAAGGTGCCTCGGCGCATGCCTTGGGCATCGGCGGCTTCCTGGCGCAACGTGTTGGCCAGCCCGAGCATGGCCCGCGCCCGTAACAGCAGTTGTTGGCCGATGTCACTGAGTTCCACTGCCGATTGATGCCGCCTGAGCAGTTCGACACCCAGCTCTTGCTCCAACGATTTGATGGCATGGGATACCGCTGACTGGCTGATGCCCAGTCGCATCGCCGCTGCGGTGAACCCTCGCAGTTCGGCCACCAGGGAGAAAATTTCGAGCTGGGTGAGGGTCATGAGTATTTACTCATTTTACGATGATCAGACATGAGTCTGAGAATACGCCATATCGGTATCGATTGAACGGATGTGGTGAACCATGAAGACCCTTGAACATGTCGTCCCGACCTCGTCGGATGTGTCGGTGTACCTGAAACTGTCCATGGTCACCATGGTCTGGGGCGGTACGTTTGTGGCCGGCAGGATTCTGTCCGGCGCTCTGGAACCCTTGCTGGCCGCCAGCCTGCGCTTTTCGTTGGCCAGTATCGCGTTGCTGCTGTTTCTGGGCCTGGCCAGAATTCCCCTGGTCAGGCCCTCCCTGAGACAGGCGCTGCAACTGGCCGTCCTGGGGTTCTTCGGCATCCTTTTCTATAACCTGTGTTTTTTCTATGGCTTGCAATACATCCAGGCGTCGCGTGCTTCGCTGATCGTGGCCTTGAACCCTGCAGTCATCGGCCTGGCGTCCTGGGGCTTGTTCAAGGAGCGGCTGGGGCGGTGGAAAGTCCTGGGCATCGCGCTGTGCATCGGCGGGGCCGCGCTGGTGATCGTAAGCCGTGATCCATCCTTGCTTCAGAGCACCGCGCAAGGGTGGAGGGGCGACCTGTTGATTTTCGGCTGCGTGCTGGGATGGGGAATTTATTCCCTGTTTTCCAAGGGCCTGAACGACAGCCTCGGCCCGTTACAGACCGTTACCTGGTCGATTCTATTGGGCACTGCGATGTTGTGGTTGGTTTGCATGATCGCAGGCGAGGTCCAATTCGAACCTCTGCGCGGACTGGATACCCGCCAATGGCTCAGTCTGCTGTACCTCGGTGTATTGGGCTCGGCCCTGGCTTACATAGCCTGGTACGACGGGATTCGTCGGATTGGCGCCACCCGTTGCGGAGTATTCATTGCGCTCAATCCGCTGACCGCGGTGCTGTCGGGGGCTCTGCTGCTGGACGAACGGCTCACGACGCTGATGGGGCTGGGGGGAGGGCTGATCCTGACGGGCATTTTCCTGTGCAACAAGCCCCTTGCACGATCGATGCAAAAGACGATTTGATACAGGAGGCGGACAAAACAGGTTACGCTGTGTAGAATCGGTTTACGCATATAAGAATAACGTCTTCTGGCAGCAGAAGCCTCGCCCGCAAGAGCCTTGGGTCGACAATGAAGATACTCGGGTTACAACTGATCTATGGCGATTTCCTCGCCCGCAGCGTTCGCGGTATCTCCTGCGCGCCACCCTGTGCCCTCAGCATCGCCAGCAACTAACGTTCCGTTAATTGATAAGCATGATGAGGCGCCGACATGGCAGATCTATACGAAAACCCGATGGGCCTGATGGGCTTCGAGTTCATTGAGTTCGCATCCCCGACACCCAACACCCTGGAGCCGATCTTCGAGATCATGGGCTTCACCAAGGTGGCCACGCACCGTTCCAAGGACGTTCACCTGTATCGCCAGGGCGCGATCAACCTGATCCTCAACAACGAACCCCACAGCGTGGCGTCCTACTTCGCGGCCGAGCATGGCCCGTCTGTGTGCGGCATGGCGTTTCGCGTCAAGGATTCGCAACTGGCCTACAAGCGTGCCCTGGAGCTCGGCGCCCAGCCGATCCACATCGAAACCGGTCCGATGGAGCTGAACCTGCCGGCGATCAAGGGCATCGGCGGTGCGCCGCTGTACCTGATCGACCGGTTTGGCGAAGGCAGCTCGATCTACGACATCGATTTTGTGTTCATCGAGGGGGTCGACCGTCATCCGGTGGGGGCGGGCCTGAAAATCATCGATCACCTGACCCACAACGTATATCGCGGCCGCATGGCCTATTGGGCCAACTTCTATGAGAAGTTGTTCAACTTCCGCGAGATCCGCTACTTCGACATCAAGGGCGAATACACCGGCCTGACGTCCAAGGCGATGACCGCCCCGGACGGTATGATCCGCATCCCGTTGAACGAAGAGTCGTCCAAGGGTGCCGGGCAGATCGAAGAGTTCCTGATGCAGTTCAACGGAGAGGGCATCCAGCACGTGGCCTTCCTGACCGATGATCTGGTCAAGACCTGGGATGCACTGAAGAAAATCGGCATGCGTTTCATGACCGCACCGCCGGACACTTACTACGAAATGCTCGAAGGCCGCCTGCCGAACCATGGCGAACCGGTCGCTGAGCTGCAATCGCGGGGCATTCTGCTGGACGGCTCATCCAACCCTGACGACAAGCGCCTGCTGCTGCAGATTTTCTCGGAAACCCTGATGGGGCCGGTGTTCTTCGAATTTATCCAGCGCAAGGGCGATGACGGCTTTGGCGAAGGCAATTTCAAGGCCTTGTTCGAGTCCATCGAGCGGGATCAGGTGCGTCGGGGAGTGCTGGCTACCGAATAACGCTTGCACCCTGAAAAAGCCCGCCCGGCAGTGATGTCGGGCGGGCTTTTTACTGCCAATGCAAGCCCCTGCGGGACGGATGGCTTCAGGATTGGCGCCGTTGACGCATCAGGTGCCGGAACCCTTCGAGCACCAGCACTGCTACCGCCATCCAGATGGGGATGTAGGTCAACCATTCGCCGGCCTGGATGCTTTCGCCCAATAGCAAAGCAACCCCCAGCAGCAGCACCGGTTCGACATAACTCAACAACCCGAACAGGCTGAACGACAACAACCGGCTGGCGATGATGTAGGTCACCAGGGCCGACGTGCTGATCACGCCGAGCAACGGGATCAGCAGGGACAACCACGGCTGCTGGTCGAAAACGGCAAGGCCCTGTCCGCCGCTGAGCACGAACCACAGGGCCACCGGCAGGACCAGGGTCATGTCCATCCAGAGTCCGCCCAGGTTGTCGGTTCCAAGACGTTTGCGCAGGATGAAGTAAATCGGATAACCCACCACGACCAGCAACGTCGCCCAGGACAAGCCACCCATCCGGTACAACTCATTGAGCACGCCAAGGGTGGCGAAGGAGACGGCGATTTTCTGGAAACGAGAAAGTCGTTCGCCATAGACGACGCGGCCGGTCAGGACCATCGCCAGCGGCAACAGGAAATACCCCAGCGACACATCCAGGCTATAGCCGTTGAGCGGCGCCCACATGAACAGCCACAACTGCAACCCCATCAGCAACGAGGAAACCATTGCGCCGAGCAACAGGCGCGGCGTGGCGATCAGTCGCCGGACAAGTCGGGTGACGAGTCCCCACTCTTTTGCCACCAGCATGAACACCGTCATGCATGGCATCGTCAGCAGCATGCGCCAACCGAAGATTTCCACGCCAGTCAATGGCGCGAGTAGCGAGGTGTAGTAGTACATGACGGCGAACAGCGCGGAGGCTGTGACCGATAGAGCGATGCCTTTGGACACTTGGATTCTCTGGGGGCCGAGCAACTAGCACGTTGTGGCGAGGGAATAAATCCCTTCGCCACAGGGGTTCAGTTCATATTGGCTTATGACGTACGCGGCACACGTCCCGACACGAAATGCCCCACATCATTGAACCCGGGTGTCGAAGCATGCCCCGGTGTTACCAGTGAATCGATGAAGGCTTCATCTTCCGCCGTGATCGTTACCGCCTGTGCCTTGGTGTACGCATCCCACTGTTCCTCGGTGCGCGGCCCGACAATGGCCGAAGTGACGGCGCGGTTGTTCAGTACCCAGGCGATGGCGAACTCGACGATGCCCACGCCACGTTCCTGGGTGTATTGCTGGATCTGCTGGGCAATGCGCAGGGATTCGACCCGCCATTCGGTTTCCAGGATGCGCTTGTCCTGGCGACCGGCGCGGCTGTTGGCGTCTGGCGCGACGTCCGGTGCGTATTTGCCGCTGAGGACACCGCGGGCGAGGGGGCTGAAGGGCACCACGCCCAGCCCGTAGTTCTGCGCGGCGATGATCTGCTCGGTTTCCGCCTGGCGGTTGACGATGTTGTACAAAGGCTGGCTGATCACCGGCCGGTCGATACCCAGGCTGTCGGCGATCCGGATGACTTCGGCGATGCGCCAGCCACGGTAGTTCGACAGGCCCCAGTAGCGGATCTTGCCCTGGCGAATCAGGTCGCCAATGGCCGACACGGTGACGTGCAGCGGCGTGTTGTGATCCTCGCGATGCAGGTAGTAGATGTCCAGGTAATCGGTGCCCAGGCGGGTCAGGCTGGCGTCGATGCCATTGAAGATGTGCTTGCGGCTCAGGCCGCTGCGGTTGGGCACGCCGTCCGCCGGGCCGAAACCGACCTTGGTGGCGAGTACCCATTCCTGGCGGCGACTGGCAATCGCCTCGCCAACGATCTCTTCGGAGCGACCATTGGTGTAGACGTCCGCGGTGTCAATGAAATTGACGCCTTGGTCCCAGGCCTTGTCGATGATCCGCAGCGAATCCTCCGTGCTGGTCTGTTCGCCGAACATCATGGTGCCCAAGGTCAGGGTCGAGACTTGCAACCCGGAATGGCCAAGCGTGCGGTAGCTCATGACAAGATCCTTTTCATCGATGGGAAAGGCCCAATCAAACCCCAGAACCACCGCGTGGATCAAACGGATTTATCAGATACCGCCGTTCCTGTGGGAATGCACCGTCATACGCAACGCCAGCATGCTACCGCCGACAATCACCCCGGCCAGCACATACAACGCCGCATCGGTCGAGCCGGTGGCATCCTTCACCCAGCCCACCAGATACGGGCTGAGGAAGCCCGCCATCTGTCCCATGGAGTTGATCAACGCCAGTCCGCCGGCCGCTGCGCCCGCGCTGAGCAGGGCGGTGGGCACCGGCCAGAACATCGGCAGGCCGGTGAGGGCGCCCATGGTGGCGATGGACAGGCCGACAATGGCAATGGCCGGGGTGCCGGCGAAATTGACCGCGATCAGCAGCCCGACCGCGCCCATCAGCATCGGCACTACCAAGTGCCAGCGGCGCTCCTTGCGCAGGTCTGCCGAGCGACCCACCAGCAACATGAAAAGCGCCGCCAGTAGATAAGGAATCGCACTCAGCCAGCCGATCACCAGGTTATCGCTGAAGCCCAGGTTCTTGATGATCGACGGCAGCCAGAAGTTGATCGCATAGACCCCGCTCTGGATGCAGAAGTAGATCAGGCCGAACGCCCAGATCGCCGGGTTCCTGAACACGGCCAGCAAGGAGTCGCTGGTGGTTTTCGGTTTGTTCGCCAGGTCTTCGGCGTGGTCGGCGGCGAGCACGGCGCGCTCCTCGGCGGTCAGCCATTTGGCGTTGGCGAAGGTGTCGCTGAGCAGGAAGAACGCCAGTGCGCCGAGGACGACCGTGGGGATGCCCTGCAGCAGGAACATCCATTGCCAGCCCGCGAGGCCACCCTGGCCGGCAGCGAAGTGGTTGAGGATCCAGCCGGAGAACGGGCTGCCCAGCAGGCCGGACACCGGGATGGCCGACATGAACAACGCCATGATGCGGCCACGCCGGAACGTCGGGAACCATTGCGAGAGGTACAGCACCACGCCCGGGAAGAAGCCGGCTTCAGCCGCGCCGGTGAACAGTCGCAAGGTATAGAACTGGGTGGGCGTCGTGACGAACAACAGGCAGGTGGACAGCGTGCCCCAGGTAATCATCATCAGCGCTATCCAGCGCCGCGGGCCGAACCGGGTCAGGGCCAGGTTGCTTGGCACGCCGCACAGCACATAGCCGATGAAAAAAATCCCGGCGCCGAGGCCATATACGCTTTCGCTGAACTTCAGCGCGTCGAGCATCTGCAGCTTGGCGAAGCCGACGTTGACCCGGTCGAGGTAATTGAACAAGTAGCAGATGAAGATGAAGGGAATCAAACGCAGAGTAATGCGTTTGTAGACGATGTTCTTTTCGTCTGGAGTAGCCAGGACGGCTGCTGCGCTCTGGGACATGGCGAGTCTCTCTTTATTATGATTTTTGCGAGCCAAGGGGTAACGTTGACCGCCCCTTGAGTCTCGGCCAGCCCAAGGCCCCGTGTCTTTGTGCTTGAGCACAGGGTTTGAGTGCGGACCCTGTGCGCCTGACCAATCACCTTGCAAGGAACCCCGTGCATGTTCGAACTCGATCACGACCTGGCGCAGGACATCGTCGACCGGGCGATGGCGATCCTGCCCTACAACGTCAATGTCATGGACAACCAGGGCCTGATCCTCGGCAGTGGCGAGCGCGAGCGGATCAATACCCGTCACGAGGGCGCGCAACTGGTATTGGCCAATGGACGGGTGGTGGAAATCGATGCCTACACGGCGGTGCATCTCAAGGGCGTACAGCCGGGAATCAACCTGCCGCTGATGCTCGACCAGCGGCTGATCGGCGTGCTGGGCATCACCGGTGAGCCGGAGCAGTTGCGCACCTACGCCGAATTGGTACGCATGACGGCCGAAATGCTGCTGGGCCAGCGCAACCAGCAGGCCGAACAGCAATGGCGCCGCCAGCGTTGCGATGACCTGTTGGCATTGCTCCTGGGGGACAGCGGGGATTCGCCGCGCTTGTTGGACGAGGCACAGCAGATGGGGCTCAAGCCGCAATTGTCGCGGGTGCCTTATCTGTTCGAGTTGGGTCTGGAGCATGGGCCCGGGCAGACCGTCGAGGCGCTGAGTGCCTGGCTGATGTCCCGCTATCCCGACAGTTGGTGTCTCACCTCGTCCAAATCGTCGTTGCTCTGGTGCCGGCCGGTCAGCGCGTCAGTGGACAACGAGCGGCTGCTGGGCAAGCTGGACGGATTGGGCTGGAACATCCTCCGGGTGGCGGTGGGTGGCCAGGCCGAAGGGCTGTCGGGCCTGCGTCGCTGCTATCGGCGGGTGGGGGATTTGCTGGCCTACGGGCGGGATGTGTTGCCACACAATCGCCTGCTTGTTCTCAACCGCTATCGCCTGCCCGTCATGCTCTGGCGCCATCGCAGCGACGATGCCCTGGACGAACTGCTCACCCCGCTGCGCAAGGTGATGGCCAAGGACAGCAACGGCCAACTGCTCGCCACTTTGCGCAGCTGGTGCGAACACGACGGCCAGAGCCAGGCCTGCGCCGACGCCTTGGGCATCCACCGCAACAGCCTGCGCTATCGCATGGAGCGCATCGCCGAACTCAGCGGCGTGGACCCGCTGCGGCTGGATGGGATGCTGGCGTTGTACCTTGGCGTGCAGCTATTGCCTCAAGCAAAGGTATAACTCGTGGGAGCGAGCCTGCTCGCGAAGGGCCCCAGCCACAATAACCCCTCCGGCAAACCGGCCTTTGTGGTTTTGAACAATAATGCCCGGTGTCTTTTGTGCGGCGGACCGGCGTCACGTCTGCGGTCAGCTGGCAGCATGCTGGGCATCGGAACCGGAGAACAACATGAAAATAATCATCGCCCCCGACTCGTTCAAGGACAGCCTCAGCGCCCAGGGCGTGGCCGACGCCATTGCGCTCGGGCTGGCCCAGGTCTGGCCGGATGCCCAATTGGTCAAGTGCCCGATGGCCGATGGCGGCGAGGGGACGGTGGAGTCGGTACTGGCCGCCTGCAACGGCGAGTGGCGTCGTAGCCCGGTCCGTGGCCCCATGGGCGCTACCGTCGAGGCTCGTTGGGGCTGGTTGGCCGACAGCCGCACCGCGATCATCGAGATGGCCGAGGCCAGTGGTTTACAGCTCGTTCCGCCGGGGCAGCGCGATGCCTGTTCCAGCAGCACCTACGGCACCGGCGAGCTGATCCGCGCGGCGCTGGATGAAGGGGCCGTACGGGTCATCCTGGCGATCGGCGGCAGTGCCACCAATGATGGCGGTGCCGGTGCGATGCAAGCCCTGGGCGTGGCGTTGCTGGACGAACAAGACCAACCCGTGGCCCCCGGAGGCCTGGCTTTGGCGAACCTTTCGCGCATCGACCTTGGCGGCCTGGACCCGCGCCTGGCCCGGGTCAGTTTCGAAATCGCCGCCGATGTCGATAACCCGCTGTGCGGACCCCACGGCGCTTCAGCGATTTTTGGTCCGCAGAAGGGGGCCTCCCCCGAGCAAGTGCGCGCACTGGACCAAGCCCTGGCGCACTTCGCCGGGCACTGCGCTCAGGCGTTGCAAAAAGATGTGCGCGATGAACCGGGCAGCGGCGCCGCCGGTGGCCTGGGCTTCGCGGCCAAGGCGTTCCTGGGGGCACAATTTCGCACGGGCGTGGACGTCGTTGCCCAATTGACCGGACTGGCCGAAGCCATCGAAGGCGCCGACCTGGTGATCACCGGCGAAGGCCGTTTCGACGCCCAGACCCTACGTGGCAAGACCCCATTTGGCGTGGCGCGTATCGCCCGCCGGCACGGCGTACCGGTGGTGGTCATTGCCGGTACGCTGGGGGAGGGCTACCCGGCGTTGTACGAACATGGCATCGATGCGGCCTTTGCGCTGGTCAGCGGGCCGATGACGTTGCAAGAGGCCTGCGCCGACGCGCCGCGTCTGCTGGGCGAGCGTGCCCGGGATATTGCACGGCTCTGGCGAGTAGCCGCGCAATAATCACCTTGCTGCCACAGGCCAGGGATGTTCTACGGAATTTTTTTTGCGTTTCCCCTGTAAAGAGACTCAAACCCGGCCGATAACGAATCAAGCGCATTTACAAAACACGCTAACCAATGCGTTTTCCGGCATGGACGCTCGACCCAACCTCGAGGTCTTCCCATGTCCTTACGTCGCCTGAATATCGCGCCCCGTGCTTTTCTCGGCTTTGCTTTCATTGCATTGCTGGTGGTGTTCCTCGGCGTATTCGCCGCCAGTCGCATGTCCGTGATCCGCCAGGCATCGCTGGACATGGAGCACACCCAAGTCCCCAGTGTTGCCCACCTCGCCACTGTACTGGAAAGCGCCTTGCGCATGCGCATCCTCTCGTTTCGCATCCTGGTGAACCGGGACCCGGCCAGCCTGGCGGAAGCCGAGACCCGCATTGGCGTGCTGGTGGAAAAACTGCACAAGGCCAACAACAGCTACGCCGCGTTGCCGGCCACGCCGGAGGAAACCGAGCTGTACAAGACCTTTTCCGCGACGCTGGAAAAGTACCTGCAAGCGCAGAAAGAGATGCTCGACCTCTCGCGGCAAAACAAAATGGATGAGCTGCGCGCCCACATCAACACGCGGATCAAGGAAGGTACCGATCTGATGGGCGAACAACTCAATAAACTCATCGCCATCAATGTGGCGGGCGCCAGCGAGGCTTCGGCCAGGGCCGGCGAGCACTATGACAGTGCGCTGATGGGCATCATCATCGTCTCGATCGTGGCTGCGCTGGCGACTGTGGTGCTGGCGTTGCTGTTGACCCGCAGCATCGTCGCGCCGATCAATCGTGCGCTGGAAGCCGCCCGGACCATTGCCGGCGGGAATCTGGTACAGGTCATCACGGACGATGGCAAGGATGAACCCGCCCGTTTGCTCAAGGCCCTGGCGGACATGCAGGGCAGCTTGCGCAAGACCATCGAGCAGATCGCCGGCTCAGCCACCCAACTGGGGACGGCGGCCGAAGAGCTGAGCGCGGTGACCCAGGAATCTTCCCGGGGCCTGCAACGCCAGCACAACGAAATCGAACAAGCCGCCACGGCTGTCAACGAAATGACCGCCGCCGTGGAGGAGGTCGCCCGCAACGCCGTGTCCACGTCCGAGGCCTCGAACCAGTCGACCCAGGCCGCCCAGGAAGGGCGCAGCCGGGTGGTGGAAACGGTCGAGGCGATCCAGACCATGACCCAGGATGTACAAGCCACCGCCTCGATGATCGAAGGCCTGGCGATCCAGGGCCGTGACATCGGCAAGGTGCTGGACGTAATTCGCGCCATTGCCGAGCAGACCAACCTGCTGGCCCTCAACGCCGCCATCGAAGCCGCCCGCGCCGGGGAAGCCGGACGCGGTTTCGCGGTGGTGGCCGATGAAGTCCGGGCCCTGGCCCATCGCACCGCGCAATCGACCCAGGAAATCGAAAAAATGGTGGCCGGCATCCAGAACGGTACCGGCGAGGCCGTGCACTCGATGCAACAGAGCAATCAACGTACCCAAAGCACCCTGGAAATGGCCCGTGCCGCCGGCGTCGCCCTGGAGCAGATCACCCAGTCGATCCACCAGATCAACGAGCGCAACCTGGTGATCGCCAGCGCTTCGGAAGAACAGGCCCAGGTGTCCCGTGAAGTGGATCGCAACCTGGTGAACATCCGCGACCTGGCCACCCAATCGGCATCGGGCGCGCAGCAGACCAGCGACGCCACCCATGAACTGTCGCGCCTGGCGGTGGCGTTGAATGCGATGGTGGCGCGGTTTGTGATTTGAGATAGGGTTGAGGTTGGACGCCGCGCAATCAGGAGACGTGCATGCGCTATTCAGCCTTGACCCAACGCATCATCGGAGACGGTGCCGCTGCCTGGGCGATACACGACCGGGCGCTGGCGATGCGTGAACGGGGCAGGGAGGTGTTGCTGTTGTCGGTGGGCGATCCGGACTTCGACACGCCGCGCACTATTGTCGACGCCGCCGTGGACAGCCTGCGAGCCGGCGACACGCATTACTCCGACATTCGTGGACTGCATGGGCTGCGCCAGAGCATTGCCCGGCGCCATCGCCAGCGCTGCGGTCAGGCCGTGGAGGCCGGCCACGTGACGGTGCTGCCAGGGGCGCAGTGCGGCGTGTATGCGGTCGCGCAATGCTTGCTCGATCCCGGCGACGAAGTCATCGTCGCCGAGCCGATGTACGTCACCTACGAAGCCGTGTTCGGCGCTTGTGGGGCTAAGGTCGTGCCCGTGCCGGTGCGCCCGGAAAACGGCTTTCGGGTCGATCCGGCCGATGTGGCCCGGCGGGTCACGTCGCGAACCCGGGCGCTGTTGCTCAACAGCCCCAATAACCCCTCCGGCGCCAGCTTGCCGCTGCAAACTTGGCAAGAACTGGCGCAGCTGTGCATCGCACATGATCTGTGGCTGATCAGCGATGAGGTCTACAGCGACCTGTTGTACGAAGGCACGCACATCAGCCCGGCCAGCCTGCCGGGCATGGCCGAACGCACCGCGACCATCAACAGCCTGTCCAAGTCCCACGCCATGACCGGCTGGCGCATCGGTTGGGTTATCGGGCCCGAACTTCTCGCAGAACACTTGGCGAATCTGTCGTTGTGCATGCTGTTCGGTCTGCCGGATTTCGTGCAGCGCGCCGCACAGGTCGCGCTGGAGGCGGATCTGCCTGAAGTGACGCAGATGCGCGAAGAGTATCGTCGGCGCAGGGATCTGGTGTGCGCCATGCTCGATGACTGTCCAGGCCTCAGGCCGGTGCGGCCTGACGGCGGCATGTTCGTGATGGCCGACGTGCGCCAGACGGGGCTCGGCGCCCAGGCTTTTGCCGAGCGCCTGCTGGACGGCTATGGGGTGTCGGTGTTGGCCGGCGAGGCGTTCGGGCCCAGCGCGGCGGGGCATATTCGGATCGGGTTGGTGATCGATCGACTGAAGCTGACAGATGCCTGCCAGCGGATCGTCTTGTGCGCGAAGGGCGTGTTACGGCAGCGTCTAGCCTGAGGGGACGGCGCCTGACTTGAAGGTTTCATCGCGAGCAGGCTCGCGCCCACAATGATTTGGGTGATTTCAATGTCTGCGTTTCACCGTAGGCATTCTATGGGTGCGAGCCTGTTTCGGGCGGCGATTCGATGATTGCGGTGTGTCAGTGTGCGTCTCGCTGGCTGGTCCTGCCCACAAGCCTCATCACTCCGACGAAAAACACCGGAACAAATATGACCGCCAATGTCGCCGTGATCATCCCCCCGATCACCCCCGTCCCGATGGCCTGCTGGCTCGCCGAGCTGGCGCCGCTGGCGATGGCCAATGGCACCACGCCAAGGATGAACGCCAGAGAGGTCATGATGATTGGCCGCAGGCGCAGGCGCGCGGCCTGAAGCGTGGCGTCGACCAGGTCATGACCTTCGTCGTACAGGCTCTTGGCGAACTCGATGATCAGGATGGCGTTCTTGGCCGAAAGGCCGATGATGGTGACCAGCCCGACCTTGAAGAAGACGTCGTTGGGCATGCCGCGCAACGACACCGCCAGCACCGCGCCGAGTACGCCCAATGGCACCACCAGCAGCACCGAAGTGGGGATCGACCAGCTCTCGTACAGGGCCGCCAGGCACAGAAACACCACCAGCAGCGACAGGCCCAGCAGAATTGGCGCTTGGCTGCCGGACAGGCGCTCCTGCAACGACAGCCCGGTCCATTCCTGGCCCAGGCCGGCGGGGCTCTGGGCGACCAGGCGTTCGATCTCCGCCATGGCTTCGCCTGTGCTGTGGCCGGGGGCCGGTTCGCCGGAGATGCTGATGGCCGGGTAGCCGTTATAGCGGGTCAGTTGTGTCGGGCCCTGGGTCCATCGGGCCTGGACGAAGGCTGACAGCGGCACCATCTTTCCAGCGTCGTTGCGCACATGGATCTTCAGCAGGTCGGCCACCTGGCTGCGTTGATCGCCTTCGGCCTGGACCACCACCCGCTGCATCCGTCCCTGGTTGGGGAAATCGTTGATGTAGCTAGAGCCCACCGCCGTGGCGAGCACACTGCCGACATCGGCGAATGAAACGCCCAGGGCATTGGCCTGCTTGCGGTCGATTTCCAATTGCACTTGCGGCGCTTCGGCCAAGGCACTTTCACGGACGTTCATCAGCACTGGGCTTTTTTCGGCGGCGGCGAGCAGTTCGTCGCGTGCCAGCATCAATGTGGCGTGGCCGAGGCCACCACGGTCCTGCAAGCGGAATTCGAACCCGCTGGACGTGCCGAGGCCATCCACTGGTGGAGGTAGCACGGCAAAAGCCATGGCGTCCTTGATCTGGCCTAGGGCCAGGTTGGCGCGGTCGGCAATGGCGCTGGCTGAGTCGTCGCTACCACGTTCTGACCAGTCCTTGAGGGTGGTGAAGGCCAGCGCAGCGTTCTGTCCGCTGCCGGAGAAGCTGAAACCCAGGATTACCGTGCTGTCGCCCACCCCGGGTTCGCCGGCGTTATGGGCTTCGATCTGCTCGACCACCTGGACCGTGCGATGCTTGCTCGCGCCAGGCGGCAGCTGGATGTCGGTGATGGTGTAGCCCTGGTCTTCCACGGGCAGGAACGAAGAGGGCAGACGGCTGAAAAGCAGGCCCATGCCCACCAGCAGCACGCCATAGATCAGCAGGAAACGTCCGCTGCGCCTCAAGGCATAGCCGACCCAGCCCTGGTAGCGGTCGCCCAGCTGATCGAAACGCCGATTGAACCAGCCGAAGAACCCGCCCTTGGCGTGGTGCTCGCCCTGGCGGATCGGCTTCAGCAAAGTGCTGCACAGAGCCGGTGTCAGAGACAAGGCGAGGAACGCCGAGAACAGGATCGACGTCGCCATGGACAGCGAGAACTGTCGGTAGATGACCCCCACCGAACCCTGCATGAACGCCATCGGGATGAACACCGCCACCAGCACCAGGGTAATGCCGACGATGGCACCGGTGATCTGCCGCATCGCCTTGCGTGTTGCTTCCTTGGGCGACAAGCCTTCGCTGGTCATGATCCGCTCGACGTTCTCCACCACGACGATGGCGTCGTCCACCAGGATGCCGATGGCGAGCACCATGCCGAACATGGTCAGCACATTGATGGAGAAACCCAGGGCAAGCATGATGGCGAACGTTCCCATCAGCGCCACCGGCACCACCAGCGTCGGGATCAAGGTGTAGCGGATGTTCTGCAGGAACAGGAACATCACGGCAAACACCAGCAGCATGGCTTCGCCGAGGGTGTAGACCACTTTCGTGATGGAGACCTTGACGAAGGGCGAGGTGTCGTAGGGGATCTTGTATTCCACGCCGGCCGGGAAGTAGCGCGCCAGTTCGTCCATTTTTTCCCGTATCAGGGTGGCCGTGTTCAAGGCATTGGCGCCCGGTGACAGCTGTACCCCGACGGCGGTGGAGGGCTTGCCGTTCAAGCGTGTGGAAAATTGATACTCCTGGCTGCCGACCTCGACTCGGGCCACATCGGCGATGCGCACGGTGGAGCCGTCGGAGTTGGCCTTGAGGACGATGTCTGCGAATTCTTCGGGCGTCGACAGTTGCCCTTTCACCAACACCGTCGCGGTGATTTCCTGGGTGGTACGGGTCGGCAGGTCACCGATGCTGCCCGCCGACACCTGAGCGTTCTGTGCCACGATGGCGGCGTTGACGTCGGCCGGGGTCAGGTTGAAGCTCAGCAGTTTCTGCGGGTCGATCCAGATCCGCATTGCCCGTTCGGCGCCGTACAGCTGCGCCTTGCCGACACCGTCCAGGCGCTTGATCTCGTTCATCACGTTGCGCGCCAGATAGTCGCTGAGAGCGACGTCGTCGAGCTTGCCGTCATTGGAGGTGAGGGTGATCAGCAACAGGAAACCGGCCGAGACCTTTTCCACCTGCAAGCCTTGCTGGATGACCGACTGGGGCAGTCGCGATTCCACCGCCTTGAGGCGGTTCTGTACGTCGACCTGGGCCAGCTCGGGGTTCGTGCCGGGCTTGAAGGTCGCGGTGAGGGTGGCACTGCCGAGGCTGCTCTGGGAGCCGAAATACAGCAGGTTATCGGTGCCGTTAAGCTCTTCCTCGATCAGGCTGACCACACTTTCGTCCACGGCCTGCGCCGAAGCACCCGGATACGTGATGGAGATCTCGATTTGCGGCGGCGCCACATCCGGGTATTGCGCCACCGGCAACTGAGGAATGGCGAGGGCGCCTGCCAGAAGAATGAACAAGGCGACCACCCAGGCGAACACCGGACGATCGATAAAGAACTGCGGCATGAGCGATGTCCTGCTTACGGGTGCTGGGCAATTGGAGAGTCTTCGACCCGGACTTTTTCGCCGGGACGTGCATGTTGCAGGCCTTGCACCACGATTCGGTCACCGGGTTTCAGACCCTGGGTGACGATCCAGCGGTCGTCCCGCACGCCACCCAACTCCACCGGTTGCAGGCTGACTTGCTGCTCGGCGTCGACCAGCAATACCTGGGCGACGCCAGCGCTGTCCCGCTGGATGGCCCGTTGCGGCACGCTGATGCCCTGGCGGTCGAAGGCTTGCTCAAGGCGCACGCGTACGAAGCTGCCGGGCAACAGGTCGAGATCGGGATTGGGGAATTCGCTGCGCAGGGTGATCTGGCCGGTGCCCGGATCGACGCTGATATCGGTGAACAGCAGCTTACCCGGCAACGGATAGGCGCTGCCGTCGTCCTGGATCAGCGTGGCCTTGGCCTGGCCCTGGCCGACCTGCTGCAACTGCCCGGAGCGCAAGGCCCGGCGCAGTTCGTTGAGTTCGCGGGTCGATTGCATGAGGTCGGCGTGGATCGGGTTCAGTTGCTGGATAAGGGCCAACGGCGTGGTTTCGTTCTGGCCCACCAGCGCGCCTTCGGTCACCAGCGCCCGGCCGATGCGTCCGGCAATCGGCGCGGTGACGGTGGCATAGCCGAGGTTCAGCCTGGCCCGTTCCACGGCGGCCTTGTTGGCGCAGACGTCGGCGGCGGTTTGGCGCACGGCGGCGCGGGCGTTGTCGTAATCCTGGGCGCTGATGGCGTTGTCTTCGATCAACCGGGCGTAACGCTGTTCCTGCAAGCGGGCCTGGAAGGCGTTGGCCTCGGCCTTGCGTAGCGCGGCTTCGGCGCTGTCCAGGTCGGCCTTGAACGGTGCCGGGTCGATGCGGAACAGCACATCACCTTTCTTCACGTCAGTGCCTTCGCGGTAGACCCGTTGCAACACCACCCCCGGCACCCGGGCGCGGACCTCGGCGGTTCGGGGCGCGGCGATGCGCCCACTCAGTTCTGCGCTTATGGAAAGGGGCCTGGCTTCGATGGTTTCGATGGTAACCGTCGCCAAAGGGGCTTCATCCGTGGGGGGCGATGACGTGTCACAGGCGCTCAGTAGCGATACGCCGAGTACCAGGCCGAGCGTGGCGAAGGCTTTTTTTGACATGGTGCTTCCCCAATAATGAACGGGGCAATGCTACGGGGGACCATCGGCGGAAGCGGTAAAGCTTTGTAGGCGGTGTGTGAAATTGTGTAACGGGCAGGTTGCCCTGGCGCGAGTCGCGCAGGCACTTTTCAGACAGAGCCTGATAGCAATGTCGCAATGAAAGCCGACAAGCGGTAGTCAGACCTGTTAGATCTGACAGTAGTTCATAAGGTGGATACGGTGCTTAATTGGCTTCGACTTGATGCTTCAGTGAAAGGTCGAGGTAACCCATCATGCCGCCTGTTGAAGTTCAGGAATACGATTCGCCAACTGTCGTCGGCGTGGACGAAAACGACCCGGACGGCTATATCCCGCTCGATCTGTTGCAGACGGGTATCGAGGTCAGAATACCTGTCTGGCCTTTACCATCTCCTCCTGGTAAGACCGATACACTCATTGTTGAGATGAAACGTAATGGTATCGTGGAGTTCAGCTCGACGACTTATCATCCAACGCCGATCAGCGAAACGGAATTTTTCATTTCTGTTGGTCCGCAGTATCTCATTACGGATGGTGTGGTTGAGGTTTCCTATACGACCAAAAATTATCTCGGAAATCCGCATCCATCGTTTCCTAGAACACTGACGATCGATCATACGCCGATTCCGTTGGATCTCACTGAGGTTGAGTTTCCCGCGGCAAATTTATTCGGTTATCTCAATTGCGCCACGCAACCGCCTATCTGGCAGGGCGTGGAAGTCAAGGTTCCTCCGCTCCCTGGTTTTTGTCGACCTGGAGACACTTGTGCCGTGGAATGGATTGGATATCAAAGTCTGAACGGCAGCGGCCCGCCCATCGCGGCTACTTACAAAAGAATCGATACGCTGTTAACGGCTTTGGAGATAACTCGGGGTTTTTCGGTAACGATAGAGCCCTTCCGGCCGCATCTGGAACCGATGATAGACAAAGCGTCCGCCTTGGCGAATTACACCCTCTACCGTGGTAGCAGGAGGATAGGCGCTTCGGTCAAGAGGGCAGTGAAAATTGATCGAATTATTCCGGGAGAGTCGCAACCTTGCGGTCCTTGAGGCTCATTGATGTCATTCAACGCATTGTCAAATTCGCGCCACTTTCAGAGCATTAATTATCCGGCGCCGTCGTGTATAAAAATGGAGTTTATTTCATGAATGCTAAAGTTGGACGTATCGGTGCAGGCAAGCAAATTTCCCTGTCAAGTGGCGGTGGCATACTGCTTGATCCAGCCACCTTCCCCGCACAAACCTTGCCGAATGACTTGCGTATTCCTGTGGCAGCACTGAGCTCTGACCTGGAATATCGTATCAACCAACCCGTCACTCAACATGACCGGGACACGCTGACCGTTTTCTTGCGAGTCAAAGGCGATACAGCTACGACGCCCCTCGAAACGCGTTTGCCATTGGGGGCGGTCGCTGATCGTATTTGGCCGAAAGAATTGAGTATCCCTCTCGTCCATCTTGTCGAGTTGCCTACGCCGGAAGCACCTACTCAGTACGAGCTGGTTTATATAATGTATGCCGCCGGCGTCAATCCAACTCCACCGACCGTTGCTGAGTTCCATATCGACAAGACGAAGCCTTATCAAGTCAAAACACCAGCTTCTGATTTTTCTCCTGATGGCGTCACATTTCCCGCGGATCTACCGCAGACCCAAGAAATCGATGACGAATACATCAGCAATCACCCCAACGGAATTGAAATCACGCTGACATTAGCGCCATTCAACGCAGAGGCGACGGACAAAGTTGATATTTATTGGGGCGATGTATCTGATCCGGCCTATTTTTCCACACCCATTATGAGCGATGTTCCTGTGCCGCCCGATGGCAAGATCACAATGACCATCGATATCTTTGAAAACTCGCAGGAAGGTGTAAATACCTTGCGCTTTATAATGACGGACCTGGCCGGTAACGTCAGCCGTCCGTCCAAGGCGGTACAGCGTACTGTCCGGCGTTTGCCGCCGCCCGTGTCCGTTCCGCCTGTCGTACCGCTGGCGGACGGTACGGATGGTGACACATTGATTAATCTGGCGGATTGCAATCAGGGGGTGACGGTAGAGATCGAAGTGCCCCTGCCAAGTGTATATAACGATATAATCCAGGCTACTTGGCAGGGCAGGGATCTTCCTCCTGTGCGCGTGGAAAACAACACCCTGTTGGTTCTGCCTGTGGACTACGAGACGATCATTAAACCCGCTTATGGGGCGACTGATGGTGAGGTCGATACCACGGTCAGCTATGTCATGGTACGGGGGTCGGGCGATGTCGTTGCACAAAATCAGACAACGATTCAAGTCGATATTTCGTACCCTGGACCTGTAAATCCAGACGATCCAGATGAAGTGAATCCGGCTCTGAATTTACCTCGTCTGGTTTCGTCTCAGAAAGTTGATAATGTACTGGACGATAATGACTATGGTGAACCTGCCGATATTTATATTCAATTGTGGGCTGCTCCAGCCACCGAGTCCGGGCAAAGTATAACGGTCTGGTACGATGACGTGCCGCTCACCCCTGCTTATTTCCTGGCACCGGGCGAAGAAGGTACGGAAATTCCGGCTGCGACGGTTCCGTGGGATGTGATTGCAAGAAAGCCGAATGAGATCATTAAAATAAAGTATCAACTGTCGGTGGTGTTGGGTAATAACCCGGTCTGGTCATTAGAAGAGGATGTCAACGTCGACATTACCAAAATCGACTTACCTCCGCCGGAAGTACAGGGACTCGAGGATGATGCCATCGCTTGCCCAACCTTGAACTTTGTACCTCCGAATGATGGAACGCCTCGTCGGAATTTAAAGGTCGTGATCCCGTTCAGCCCATCGCTTATCGATACACGAGTCGTGACGTTAAAATGGGGAGGGTTCAGCGATGAGAACGCGACGATCCCTATCGCCGGAACCGAGGTCACCGCCACCCATACGATTGTCGGTACCGTACCTGCGGAAGGAATAGAGATGGAGATTGGTGATTACTTCGTTAACTTCAAGCCGGTGACAGACGGCTTTGGAAAGCTCACCTATACCGTCACCGATGTCGTACCGGAGTCTGATCCGGCTATCCACTTTGTATTTTTGAAGGATAACAACGACGATTTTTGTGAGATTGCCAATCCAATACCGTAAGACATATTAACGATCCGGCGCTGGGCATGAGCTTGTTGTGCTCATGCCTGTGAGGGGTCGGATGTTTTGCAATGAATATTTGCAGGATTTTTCTGATGATACATATAGATAAGTCCTACATAACAATTCGCCATTACTCGATAGCCTTGCGGACCTTGAAAAATGTGGTCGCGGTTCTCCATACGGCCGGCCCCGGAATTTAATCCATTTTCTCAAAGCAGGTATCCAGTATGCATTCCAAATCCATGGTATTTCCGCCACCGCCCTTTTTGAAAACTGTACTGTGCCTTCCTGTATTTTTGCTAACTGCTGGTGCTGAGGCTGGGTCGCTTATCGGTGGGAGCGCCACTGTAAACAATGGCGATGTGGCTGAGAGTTGGTTTTTGAGTCAAAACGCAACGTTGGATGTCAATAATGCACAAGCGCTTGGCATCGATGCGGATGCTTCAACGGTCAATGTCAACGCGGGCAGCAGTACCCAGGCGATTACGGGCAGTAACGGTTCGACTGTCAACGTGAACGGGGCCAACGTTTCGGGTTCCGGCTTTGCGGGTATTCAATTGGTTTCCAGCCAGGGCAATATCAACAACAGCAACATCAACGGTGATGTTTTCGGGATATCGGCGGTGCGGTTTTCCACCGGCCTGGATGGCTCTGTCGTCAATGTAACGGGTAACAGCACTGTTACAGGAGCGGACGCCGGTGCATTTGCCTCGTCCCACAGCGTGCTCAATATTTCCGACTCCACGCTTGAAGGTACCGCCTCCACCGGCTATGGCTTGTGGCTTCAGAGCGCCACTGCGGTTGCCAACAACAGTACGATTGTCGGCGGGCAAAATGGGGTGTTCATCGAGCTCGATGTGACGGGTATTGCACCGGCTACCCTGAACCTGGAAAACACCACCGTTCAGGGCAGGGGCGGCTCAGCGATCGTGGTCGACTTCAATAATGAGGGGGCCGCAACTGCCACGTTGAACGTGACCAACTCCAATCTGTTAGCCGGCAATGGCACGCTGCTGGAAGTCAAGGGTGGGGCCACCACGGCGATGACGGTAAACGGCAGCTCATTGACGGGGGATATCGTGACGGAGTCCGGCAGCACGACCCATCTGACCTTGCAGAACAATTCCGTACTGACCGGGCGATTGGAAAATGTGGCCAGTGCGACTATCAATGGAAGCTCCGAGTGGGTGCTGGTGGACAATAGCCAGGTTGAAAGCCTGGTACTCAATGGCGGTTCAGTCCGTTTCGGCGCCGACAGTGCGTTCTATCAGCTGGATGTGGCGAGTTTGTCGGGCCAGGGGCGATTCATCATGGGCACTGATTTCGCCACGGGTCGCACGGATGTTTTGAATGTCACCGGTACTGCTAGCGGTACGCATGAATTGCTGATCGCCAGTAGCGGGTCCGAACCGGCCGCCGGTCAGCCGATCACGGTCGTGACCACCGGCGGGGGCGACGCGCAGTTCACGCTGTTCAATGACGTGGTAGATCAAGGTGCCTATTCGTATAGTCTGGCGAAGAGCGGCAATGACTGGATTCTGGACCCGGATACTCGTGTCATCAGTCCGGGTACCCGCTCGGTGATGGCGCTTTTCAACACGCCATTGCCCACCTGGTATGGCGAGTTGACGTCGTTGCGCACCCGTATGGGTGAGTTGCGAATGAACCCTGGCCAGTCTGGAGCGTGGGGACGGACTTACGGCAATAAATACGAAATTGCCAACGGCTCCGGCCTGGCGTATCGGCAAAGCCAACAGGGATTTACCCTTGGTGCTGACGCCGCACTGGAGCTGGGGGATGGTCAATGGCTGGTGGGTGTAATGGGAGGCCATAGTACCTCCGACCTGAATCTGGATGCGGGCAGCTCGGGTGATGTCGACAGTTACTACCTCGGTACTTATGCCACCTGGCTCGATGCGAGCAGCGGGTATTACGCCGATGCTGTCTTGAAAGTTAACCGGTTTCGTAACAAAGCCAAGGCAAGCCTGAGTGATGGTAGCCGGGCCAAGGGTGATTATGACAACAGCGGCGTCGGTGGATCTGTCGAGTTCGGTCGGCATATGAAGCTCGACGATGGCTATTTCATCGAGCCGTTTACCAAATGGTCTGCGGTGGTCATTCAGGGAAAAAGTTTCTCCCTGGACAACGGCCTGCACGCTGAAGGTGACCGTGCGCGATCCCTGCTGGGCGAGGTTGGCCTGACTGCCGGACGAAACTTTAAAGTGAACAATGATGTTGAATTGCAACCCTATGTTCGTGTGTCCGGTGCTTATGAGTTCGCAAAAAACAATGAAGTACAAGTCAATGATCATGTGTTCAATAATGACCTGTCCGGCTCACGCACGGGGCTGGGAGCGGGGATTGCTGCATCCATGTCAGAGAAACTGCAATTGCACGCGGATTATGAATACAGCGATGGGAAAAACTTTCGGCAGCCGGTTGGGTTGACGTTGGGTCTGCGTTACGCATTTTAATAAATAGAACCTGTTGAATTAAAAAGGAGGCTTCGGCCTCCTTTTTATGCATTGGACTGGCCTGAGTCCGGTAAGGGCCGGTCAGCAGTTTCTTGCCCGGGGTGAAGGGCGACGCAGGTTTCTTCGGACGCGTACAGGGGTATGGGCACTAAAAATGACTCTGAGGCTCAGCGGGGTGATCGTCCCATCATCACGATTTTCGAGATCCACACTGATTTCACCTGAGAGTGACGCGCTTGTGGGATTGTATTCAATCCTTGCGATGCCATTGTGTTGTCTATAAATCACAGGCGCACTGGGAACCGAGCGATCGATGAATGTAACCCCCACAGGAAAGGTTGCTTCACCCACCGGATATGTGCCGCCATTCAAGTCCTTGGTAAAAGAAACCTGCAGTTCCTTGGTCGTGTAATCTGGCCCTGGCGCCAGCTGCGTTGCCAGCATGACGCGGGCTTTGTCATGGGGGGAGGGATAGTTGGGATAGTCAATCTCGGACAGCTCCACCAAGTTGGCGTTAAATGGCACTGATCCGATCTCTCCCTGGCAAAATCCAAGTAAGACCGGTTGTGTGATTTCTCTCATTAGTGCGCTCATCGATATCAATCTCCATTGTCGTGACAAAGGGTGCCCCACCAATGAGGTACAGGTGAGATCGACTTCATGTAATGCCTTATCCGAGGGGTTGTAAACTGTAAGAGTTGACAGTATGCCGCTCGATACGCCTGTGCTTTTACTGACCGCTCAAAGATTGCTAATGGCGACAGCGGGAAAGCTTTGTAGGCGGTATGTGAAATTGTGTAAGGGGTTTGCTCGGGGGTGGGTGAGGGCGTATATCCTTGGCAGCTTGAGATTTCCTGCGCCTGGCAGGGCCTCATCGCGAGCAGGCTCGCTCCCACAGGGTTTGCGTGAACCTTGTGGGAGCGGGCTTGCTCGCGAAGAGGATCTATCAGGCGCCACAGCACTTTTCTGGAATCGCCCATGCCCAACATCCTTCTGGTGGAAGACGACACCGCCCTCAGCGAACTGATCGCCAGTTACCTGGAACGCAATGGTTATCAGGTCAGCGTGCTCAGCCGTGGTGATCATGTGCGTGAGCGGGCGCGGGTCGATCCGCCGGACCTGGTGATCCTCGACCTCATGCTGCCCGGCCTGGACGGCTTGCAGGTCTGCCGCTTGCTGCGGGCCGATTCGGCGTCCTTGCCAATCCTGATGCTCACTGCCCGGGACGACAGTCACGATCAGGTGCTGGGCCTGGAGATGGGCGCCGACGACTACGTCACCAAACCGTGCGAGCCCCGGGTTTTGCTGGCGCGGGTCCGTACCTTGCTGCGGCGCAGCAGCCTCACCGAACCCCAGACGGTCAACGACCGCATCCTGATGGGCAACCTGTGCATCGACTTGTCCGAGCGCACCGTGACCTGGCGCGGCCAGCCGGTGGAGCTGTCCAGCGGTGAGTACAACCTGCTGGTGGTGCTGGCCCGGCATTCGGGCGAAGTGCTGAGTCGCGACCAGATCCTGCAACGCCTGCGGGGCATCGAGTTCAACGGCACCGACCGTTCGGTGGACGTGGCGATTTCCAAGTTGCGGCGCAAGTTCGACGACAACGCTGGCGAGGCGCGCAAGATCAAGACCGTGTGGGGCAAAGGGTATCTGTTCAGCCGTTCCGAGTGGGAATGCTGAGCCCATGTGGAAGCTGCTGATCCGTCTTTACCTGGTCACCATTGTGTCCTACAGCGCGGCGATCTACCTGATGCCGGAACTGGTGATCCGTCTGTTCCACGAGCGCTTCCTGACTTACAACCTCGACTATTCCCGTGGCCTGCAAACCCTGATGGTCAAGCAGTTCCATGCGGCGCCCGGGGCGCAGTGGCCGGCGCTGGCGGCGCAAATGGATAAGGAATTCGACCCGTTGCGCATCGAACTGGTGCCCATCGACGATAATGGCTTCAGCACCGACGAGCAGGCGCGCCTCAAACGCGGTGAGAACGTGGTGCGCCTCGGCGAATGGGGTTGGCGGACCCTGGCGGTGTCGCCATTGGATGGGCAGATGGCGGTCAAGATGGTTGTCCCGCCGGACCCGGCTGATGTCAGTTGGTTGTACTGGAGCATCAACGTGCTGATCGGCGCGACGCTGCTCGCCTGCCTGTTGCTCTGGCTGCGCCCCCACTGGCGCGATCTGGAGCGCCTCAAGCGCACCGCCGAACGTTTCGGCAAGGGGTATTTGAGCGAACGAACCCACATCGCCTCCAGCTCGAACATCGGCAGCCTGGCCCATGTGTTCGATACCATGGCCGGCGACATCGAGAAGTTGCTCAACCAGCAGCGCGATTTGCTCAACGCGGTCTCCCACGAACTGCGCACCCCCTTGACCCGGCTCGATTTCGGCCTGGCCCTGGCGTTGTCCGACGACCTGCCACCCGCCAGCCGCGAACGCCTGCAGGGGTTGGTGGCGCACATTCGCGAGTTGGATGAGCTGGTGCTGGAATTGCTGTCCTATAGCCGTTTGCAAAATCCGGCGCGTCTGCCCGAGCGGGTCGAAGTGCCGCTGGACGAGTTCATCGACAGCATCCTGGGCAGCGTCGATGAGGACCTGGCGGCGCCGGACGTGGTGATCGACGTGTTGCTGCACGGCACCCTGGAGCGTTTCGTGCTGGACCCGCGCCTGACCGCCCGGGCGTTGCAGAACCTGTTGCGCAACGCCATGCGTTATTGCGAGAAGCGGATCCAGGTCGGGGTGCTGGTCAGCGATCAAGGTTGCGAGATCTGGGTGGACGACGACGGTATCGGCATTCCCGACGACGAGCGTGAGCGGGTGTTCGAGCCGTTCTACCGTCTGGACCGCAGCCGCGACCGCGCCACGGGCGGCTTCGGCCTCGGCCTGGCCATCAGCCGCCGTGCTCTGGAGGCCCAGGGCGGTACGTTGACGGTCGAGGCCTCGCCGCTGGGTGGGGCGCGGTTCAGGTTGTGGCTGCCGGCGCCCTGATCAGCCGAACAACCCCGCCGCGATATTGATCGAGAACCCCAGGATCGCCGTGTTGAACACAAACCCGATCAACGATTGCGCCAGTACGATCTTGCGCAGCTGCCGGGTGGCGACGCCCACGTCCGATGTCTGCACCGCCACCCCGATGGTGAACGAGAAGTACAGGAAGTCCCAATAGTTGGGGGTGGTCAAGCCCTCGGCGAAGCGCAGGGCCGGCTCCTTGCCGTCCCAGGTGTAAAACAGCCGCGCATAATGCAGGCTGAAGATCACGCCGATCAGCAGCCACGACCCTATGACCGTGAGCGCGGTGAAACCGTAATGCAGCAACTTGCCGGCGGTTTGCAACTCACGGCTGCCGGCCAGCTCGAAGGTGATAGTCGCCAGGCTGGCCAATGCCGCGATGCAGACCATCAGCAACACCAGTCCCGCGTTTTCGTCTTCGATCTCGGCGATGCGCCTGACATCGGGCGCCTTGGCTTGCACCGTCAGCCAGAACATCAGTGCCAGATAGGACCAGACCCCGACGTTCCAGCCGGCCAGGATCTTGCCGATGACCGAGTCCACGGGCAGCAGAAATCCCGCGATCAAACCAAGGACCGTGGCCGCGGAAAGTCGTGGATGGGTGCGAGCGAGAAAAGACATGGGCGCTAGCCCGCCAGGGCGCTGGACTGGATCAATGCCACGTTAGCCTCCTGCATGCGCCGGATCGCCGTAGTCATCGAACCGTCGATATCAATGCCACGGCAGGCGTCGACCACCACGAACGCGTTGAACCCGGCGGCCCGGGCATCCAGGGCCGAGAACATGACGCAGAAATCCAGCGCCAGGCCTACCAGGTAGACGGTATCGATGCCGCGCTCCTTGAGGTAGCCCGCCAACCCGGTGGGGGTTCGACGGTCGGCTTCCATGAAGGCCGAGTAGCTGTCGATGGCCGGATTGCAACCCTTGCGAATGATCAGTTGCGCGTGGGGCAGGTCCAGTGCAGGGTGCAGCGCGGCGCCCTGGGTGCCTTGTATGCAGTGGTCGGGCCAGAGTTTCTGCTCGCCGTACGGCAACTCGATGAGGTCAAAAGGCTGCTTGCCGGGATGACTGGAGGCAAACGAGGCGTGTCCGGCCGGATGCCAGTCCTGTGCGAGGACGACCTGTGCGAAGGAGCGGCCCAGGCGGTTGATCAACGGCACAATCTCGTCGCCCCCCGGAACGGCCAGTTGGCCGCCGGGGATGAAATCGTTCTGGACATCGATCACCAGCAGCGCGGTGGTCGTGGCCCTGGTGTCTGGAAGGGACATGAATGGCTTCTCCTGAAGTGGCTTTTCCCAGCTTAGCCAACCCGCATTGCAAGGAAGCTGTTTTTTATGAAGGCGTCTGCATGCCGGTCCTGATGTTGCCTTATCGGTGGAGCCTTGTGGAAAGCCCCATGTATTTCGTCGTAAATAATGGCTTTTTGATATTCGGTTCGTGCGCGCACGATACGGTTGTGTACAATCGCTTACCTAAACCGGGCATGGAGGCAGTTCGGCTTTCCAGTTACGAGAAAACTCCATGCTCATCGGCAGCTATTCCCCCGCCCTTGTTTTGATTTCCCTGTTGGTTGCAGTGCTGGCGTCCTACACCGCGCTGGATTTGGCCGGACGTATCGCCACCACCCACGGGCGCGCGGCGTATTTATGGATGGCCGGTGGCTCGCTGGCGATGGGGGTGGGCGTATGGTCCATGCACTTCATCGGCATGTTGGCGTTTACCTTGCCGGTGGAGCTGGGCTACGACGTATCGATCACCGCGCTGTCGCTGCTCATCGCCGTCCTTTCCTGCGGTTTCGCCCTGTGGCTGGTCAGCCAGCCCCGGTTGCCTGCGTGGCAGTTGGCGTTTGGGGCACTGATCATGGGCGCCGGCATCAGCGCCATGCATTACACCGGCATGGCGGCGTTGCAGATGCAACCGGGCATCGACTATGACCCGACGCTGTTCAGTGCTTCGCTGCTGATCGCGGTGGGAGCCTCTGCGGCGGCCCTGTGGATAGCCTTTCGCCTGCGCCAGAACACCCCACATGTGCGACTGGCCCGGGCCGGCGCAGCGGTGATCATGGGGGGCGCCATTGTTGGCATGCATTACACCGGCATGGCCGGGGCCCAGTTTCGCGAAGGCAGTTTTTGCGGCGCCCTGGATGGGCTCAGCGGCAAGGGGTTGGACAACATCGTGTTGATCACCACCCTGGCGGTGCTGGCCATTGCCCTGCTGACGTCGATTCTCGATGCACGCCTGGAAGCCCGTACCGCAGAGCTGGCTCAATCGTTGACCCTGGCCAACCGTGAGCTGACCCAACTGGCCCTGCATGACCCGCTCACCGGGTTGCCCAACCGTGTACTGCTGGCCGACCGCATCGGTCAGGCCATGCACCGGGTGCGGGAGCAGGGAGGCTGCTTCGCCTTGATGTTCATCGACCTGGACGGCTTCAAACCGGTCAACGACGCCTTTGGTCATCACATGGGTGACTTGTTGTTGCGGGACGTGGCCCTGCGCCTGCGCGAAGACCTGCGCAGCCAGGACACGCTGGCGCGGATTGGCGGCGATGAGTTCGTGCTGCTGGTGCAACTGGCCGAGCCCGACGACGCCTTGCGGCTGGCGGCACGCCAGGTCGGGTTGATTGGTCGTACGTTCCGGGTCGCCGAACATGACCTGCAGATCTCCGCCAGCGTCGGCATCGCGCTGTACCCCGGAAATGGCCAGAACGCCGAAGAGTTGCTGATGAATGCCGATGCAGCGATGTATCACGCCAAGGGTTCCGGCAAGAACGGCTACAGCTTCTTCGATGCCTCCATGAACAGCAACGCTCGCAAGCAACTGCAATTGCTCCAGGATTTGCGTATCGCTGTTGAACAGCGGCAATTCAGCCTGCATTACCAGCCCAAGTTCGACGCCGCCAACGGCCGTCCGGTGGGCGCAGAGGCGTTGTTGCGCTGGAACCATCCGACCCAGGGCCTGTTGATGCCCGACACTTTCATCGACCTGGCGGAAAAGACCGGCCTGATCATCGCCATCGGTGAATGGGTACTGAACGAGGCCTGCCGCCAGATGCGCGAATGGTACGTGCTCGGCTATACCGACTGGCGCATCGCGGTGAACCTGTCGGCCTTGCAGTTCTGCCACGCGGGCCTGGTGCAAAGCGTGGCCAAGGCGCTGGAGACGCATTGTCTGCCGGCCAACAGCCTGACCCTGGAAATCACTGAAACCACGGCCATGAGCGACGCGGATGCGAGCATGACGGTGCTGCAACAGCTGTCGGACATGGGCGTGGACTTGTCCATCGACGACTTCGGCACCGGCTATTCGAGCCTGATGTACCTCAAGCGGCTACCGGCCAACGAACTGAAGATCGATCGTGGTTTCGTGCGTGACCTGGAGCATGACAGCGACGACGCCGCCATCGTCTCGGCCATTGTCGCCCTCGGCCAGGCCCTTGGTCTGCGCATTGTCGCCGAAGGTGTGGAGACGGATGTGCAACAGAGCTTCCTGACCGAGCTGGGCTGCGATTCTTTACAGGGCTACCTGCTGGGGCATCCGTTGCCGGCGGAGCGTTTCCTGCAGAATATCCGCCAGGCGCCACGGATGGTGGCGGTCTGATTGGGCGTCAGGCAAGGATGTCGAACGCCGTGCTCCCCAGTCGCTCGCCATTGACCAGCAGGTGCACCGCGTGCCGGCCCGCGTAGTGCCGGCGAGTGGTCAGCTCGCGAATGGATTGGGAGCGACTCAGGGCGACGCAGCCGTGGGCCGGCAGATCGAAGGTCTTTAGCTTGAACACCTTGGCCGAGGTGCCGCCCGAGGCTTTCACATAATCGATGGCATAGTCGACCACCAGGCGCTGGGGTTCTTCCAGGGTGGACTGCACCTTGAAGGACAGCGTGATCTGCTCTCCGAGGCGAATCACCGCAGGTGTCACCTTCAATTCCGAAACCCGGACCTGGGCCTTGCCGCCTACCCCGATGACGGCCAACGCCCTGGGATCGCCCTGCTTGATCAGGCTGCGCAGCGCGTGCCGGGCAATCCAGGCGGTATGGCGGTCTTGCAGCGGCCAGCCTTCGATCCGGTCCAGCACCCAGTCGGGATGCTGCTTGGTCACATCGTTGAGGTGATTGGCCACAGACTTGCGCACATAGAGGCTGCTGTCGGCCTTTAGGGTCTCCAGGATTGTGGCGGTGAGTTCGGGGTTGGCCTGGATCGGCTCCAGGTGAAACGACCACGGCAGCCGCGGACGGCTGCCTTCGCTGGCCAGGCGTCGTACGTGCTCGTCGGGATCCAGCGCCCAGGTGTGCATGACCTTGAGGCTGCGTTCCAGATCGTCGCGCAGGAAGTGCCGCACCGCGAATTCCGAAGAACCGAACCGGGTGAAATACTTGAGCGCGTCCAGGGACAGGTCGAAGGCGTGCCGGCCATGGCGGGCAACGTAGTGAGGCAGGAACATGCTGACGAACATGCTGTTCAGTCGCGGGGCCAGATCCCGCAGCACGTCCAGCGAGGCCTCATAGCTCAGGGGCAGCACGGCATGCAGGCACTCGCTGACCCGGGCCATGCGTTGCATCACCGACAACTCGGCCAGCCCCTCGTTGGCCATGCGCAGGAAGGCCTTGGCGTCGAATGCCGGGTACACCGCGCTCATTTCGCTGGCGATGTGTTCCAGGCGTGCGGTGTTGAAGATTTCCTTGAGGGCAGGGGAGGCAGTGGTCGGGGTTGTCATGGTGGGGTCCGTCGTCCAAGGGGGTTTCACTATATCCCGTGGCGAGGGAGCAAGCTTCCCTCGTCACGGCCACAGTCAACGGAATGATTCGCCGCCCGCGAAGTCCCAGCTTCAGTCCCTCGAAAACTGGAGTTTTTTCTATGCGTAAACCAACCCTGACCGCCAGTCTGCTTCTGATCGCCGGTCTCGCCGTCCTTGGGCCTGCGACGCACGCAGTCGAGAAGACCGGCGATGCCTTGGAGCACTCGCCGAGCAATGGCCGCAGGCTGGTGGAGAACGACCGCGTACCAGCGGACTACCAGCGCGCCGACAGGGCCGTGAAGGACTGGAAGCAGAAACAACTCGAGCAGCCGACAAGCGACCAGCAATGGGTGCAAATCGACGACAAATACCTGCTGATCGAAACCGTGTCGGGTGCCATCGTCAAGATCGTGCCAGCTACGCGTTAGGCTTTGTACGGAAAGTGCCTGGGCGACGTCTCGTACAAAGCCCAGGCTCTCAGATCACTTCACCTTTGTCCCACAGATGAACCAGCTCGCCAGGTGCCCGGTCCTCGGGCACTTGCAGCACCATTTCGTCGTCCTGGTCATTGGCGCGATAGCGTACTTCGATACGGAAAAAACGCTGGTCGCCACGACCCGATTCTGCCGAGGCCAGCGGCACGCAGCCCTCCAGCACCGAGCAGATGCGCGTGCGCTGGTCGATATCGCATTGGGCGAACTCGATTTCCCGGGGCCGGGTCAGGGCATGGATAGCCGCCACGCCGCCCTGGCGGGACAGGCGTACCACGGCGTTATCGTCGAGGTCTGGAAGGTGCTTCATCAACTCTCCTCGGTCAGGTTGACGCCGACCTGAGCCCAGCCGTCCTGCACCGCTCGAACCTCTCGTTCGCCAAAGCGCCGACGGGCGTGCTCGACGGTCAAGTGGGCGAAGGCGCTGAAGGTGGCGTCGTTGGTCAGATTTCTATCGCATAAGGTGTCATACCAGATCCGGCCGGCTTTTTCCCAGGCAAATCCGCCCAACGCGGTGGCGACCAGATAAAAGGCGCGGTTGGGAATGCCTGAGTTGATGTGCACGCCGCCGTTGTCTTCGCGGGTAATGACGAACTGGCGCATATGCGCCGGTTGCGGGTCCTTGCCCAACAGTGGGTCGTCGTAGGCCGTGCCCGGGTTGGACATGCTGCGCAGGCCGTCGCCGTTGATCTTGTCGGTGAGCAGGTCGGCGCCGATCAACCAGTCTGCCTGGTCGGCGGTCTGCTCCAGGACGAACTGCTTGACCAGAACGCCGAACACATCGGAGATGGACTCGTTCAACGCGCCGGACTGGTTGGCATAAATCAAACCCGCTTCGCTTTCGGTGACGCCATGGGCAAGCTCGTGGGCCACCACGTCCAGGGAACGGGTGAAGCGCTGGAAAATTTCCCCATCGCCGTCGCCGAACACCATTTGCGCGCCATTCCAGAAGGCGTTCTCGTAGCCTTGGCCATAATGCACGGTGCCTACCAGGGCGAAGCCCTTGTTGTCGATGGAGTCACGGCCCAGGATGTTCCAGAAAAAATCGTAAGTGGCGCCCAGGGCGTCGTAGGCTTCGTCGACGGCCGGGTCGCCGCTGGCCGGCTGACCTTCGAGGCGCACCGGTTGGCCGGGCAGATCCATGGTGTTCTGGGCGTCGTGCACGCTGCGCTGTGGGCGGCCGGCCTTGCCAGGCTTGGGCAGGGCGGCTGCGGCGGGCGGATGGTTGGGTGGGCCAGGATTGTGTCGCAGGTTGCGCACGTGGGTCAGTGTGCCCAGGGCACTGGAACGTTGTTGTTCGGAGCCGTGGGCGATGATGCGATTGAGAATGTAAGGTGGAATGAAGCCGTGGAGTGGGCGAGAGTCGATCATCAGAACATCCTTATCTGAAATGCAGGGTCGATACCCATGTGAACCGAGGCGGCCATTGCGGTTCCCTCCCACTGGAAGACCGCTTGCCACAAAAGTTTGCCAGGCGCACCGATTTCTGCGAAAAACCGCGCCTTGAAATCACGGATATGACCCATGAACGAAGAACTGCAGATTATCGACCTGGAGCAGGGCGACGGTAAAAGCGTAGTCAAAGGGGCGCTGATCACCACCCAATATCGCGGCACGCTCGAAGACGGCACCGAATTCGATTCGTCCTATAGTCGTGGCAAGCCCTTTCAATGCGTGATCGGCACCGGTCGTGTCATCAAAGGTTGGGACCTCGGCCTGATGGGCATGCAGGTCGGCGGCAAGCGCAAGCTGCTGGTGCCGGCCCACCTGGCTTACGGTGAGCGCTCTGTGGGCGCGCATATCAAGCCCAACAGTAATCTGGTCTTTGAGATCGAGCTGCTGGAAGTTCTGACCCGCGACGATTGAACCTGTTTGGCAGGGCCTTTCAGGGTCGGTTGCTGAATACCGGGATACGACCGTTGACCGAAGGGCGGTAGCGCCAGTCCAGTCGCTCCAGCGGCGGCTCTCGCTCGAGGAGTGTCGCCAGCGTGGCACGGCCGATACCCAGTGCCAGGGCCTGTCCTGGACACTCGTGGCGCCCTGCGCCGAAGGTGAAGCTGCGACGGTTCGGGCGATCCATCAGC
The DNA here is from genome assembly GCF_021271205.1 of Pseudomonas uvaldensis. Lineage (GTDB taxonomy): Bacteria > Pseudomonadota > Gammaproteobacteria > Pseudomonadales > Pseudomonadaceae > Aquipseudomonas > Aquipseudomonas uvaldensis. The sequence continues at coordinate 16,634 of NZ_JAIWKS010000010.1, read as the reverse complement.
AAGAGGTCCGGATGCGGGTTGAGAGCCGGATCGCGGTTGGCCGAGGCGAGCAATACCAGGATGGCATCCCCGGGTTCCAGCGAAACGCCGAGGATCTCGCTGGGGGCGACAACGAAGCGGCGGGTGTTCTGCACGCCAGGATCGAAGCGCTGGATTTCCGCCAGCAACGGGCCGATGCGCGTCGGATCTTCCTTGAGCCTGAGCAGCAGTGCCGGGTCGTGCCGCAATGCCAGCAGCGCGTTGCCGATCAGACCCGCCGTGGCGTCATGAGTCTGCGAAAGCAGTCCAACCAGGTTGGCGATCAGGTTGTCCGGGTTGGCGCCCTCGAAGCGTTGGCAGATGCCGGTGAGCAAGGGGCTGGCGTGATCGTTTGTCTCGATCCGCTCGCGAAACAGGGCCTCGAGTTGTTCGGTGGCGCGGTGCGCCGCCTGCAGTTGTGTGGCATTGCTCAGGGGGGACAGGCAGGCGACGAAATCCCCTGTCAGCTGGCTGACCAGGCGGCTGTCCGCCGGGCTGAAACCCAGCAGGGCTGCCACAACGGCAGCCGGTCCGATGAATTGAGCGTGGTGCAGGCCTTCGGCGCCGTCCTTGAAAAAGCGGGCCCTGACCAGGGCCTCGATCTGTTGTTGAGGGACATCTTGCAAACCCGGCGCAATCGCCGACCTCGGGCAACGCTGGCGTTCGCCTTCGTTCATGCGCATCAGCAGCCCGAAGACCCGGCCGGCGGGACCTTCGGCAATGGCTTGCGGCACGGGTTCGTGGGGTGGGCGCACATGACAGTCGACATGACGGAGCACGGCGCACACCGCTTCGGCGCTGCTGGCAATCCATAGCTTCAAGTGCGCGTCGAAGGTCATTCCGCCAGCCGCTCGAAGGCTCGCATAGTAAGGATAGGGATCAAAGTGGGTCGCGGCGGTGATCGGGTCCATGGAGCGCTGCCTTGTTCATGATCGGGAAAGTGCTGCTAATATCCCTTGCGGCGTCATGGCTTGATTCGTCCGGGAGCGAAATATGAGTGCAGAGCAGCATGATCTTGGCGTGTCCCAGGTGGCGGCGGCGATTGCCGAACCGGCGCGCACCCGCATGCTCTGTTCGTTGATGGACGGTCATGCGCGCACCAGCACCGAGCTGGCGAGCATCGCCGACGTCAGCGCCTCCACCGCCAGCGCTCATCTGGCAAAGCTCAAGGAACTGGCCCTGGTGCGCCTGCATGTCCAGGGCCGTCATCGCTATTACAGCCTGGCGGACAAGCGCGTGGCCCAGGCCCTCGAGGCGCTGATGGTCATCGGCCAGAGTGCCGCGCCGACCTTTACGCCACGTACTCCGGATCGCCTGCAATTTGCCCGTACCTGCTACGACCACATGGCTGGGACGCTGGCGGTGCGGTTGCATGACCGTATGATCGAAGCCGGATTGCTAGTGGATGTGGAAGGGCGGGGCTATCGCTTGAGCGAGTTGGGCGAGGTGTTGTTCGCGGGGTTGGGCATCGATGTCCAGACTCTTGCCGCTCAGCGACGCCGGTTCGCCTGTCCATGCCTGGACTGGAGCATGCGTCGTCCGCATCTTGGAGGCGCGTTGGGGGCGGCGTTGTTGCAGGTGGCGATCAAGCGCAAGTGGGTGGTTCAGGACCTGGATAGCCGGGCGTTGGCGGTGACGGCTCTTGGACACAAGGAGATAGTGCGGCGGTTCGGGGTCAGTGCCGAGAATGAGGTGGAGCCTACGGGCGCCATCGCGAGCCGGCTCGCTCCCACAGTGGATCTTCGGTGAACTCAAGATTCGGAAGCAACCGAGAACCTTGTGGGAGCGAGCCTGCTCGCGATGTGTGCACCTCGGTTCACCAGGGACCGAGGCGCCCGTATCGCAGAGCAAGCTCTGCCTACAGCCGAATCAGACCTTGACGATCCAACCCGCTGGCGCTTCGATGTCGCCGGTCTGCACACCCGTCAGTTCCTTGTAGAGCTTCTGGGTGATCGGGCCGACTTCGGTTTCGCTGTGGAAGACGTGCAGCTTGTCCTTGTAGCTGATCCCGCCGATCGGCGTGATCACCGCGGCGGTACCGCAGGCGCCGGCTTCCTTGAAGTCCGACAGCTTGTCGATGAACACGTCGCCTTCGACCACTTCCAGGCCCAGGCGCGATTTCGCCAGCTCGATCAGCGACAGGCGGGTGATGCCCGGCAGGACCGAAGGGGAGTTGGGGGTGACGAATTTGTTGTCGTGGGTGATGCCAAAGAAGTTCGCCGAGCCGACTTCTTCGATTTTCGAATGGGTCAGCGGGTCGAGGTAGATACAGTCGGCGAAGCTCGCTTTCTTGGCCTGGGAGCCCGGCATCAGGCTGGCGGCGTAGTTGCCACCGACCTTGGCTGCGCCGGTGCCTTGCGGGGCCGCACGGTCGAAGCTGGAAATCAGGAAGTTGTGCGGGGTCAGGCCGCCCTTGAAGTACGCGCCGACCGGGATGCAGAAGATCGAGAAGATGAACTCGGGGGCGGTGCGCACGCCGATGTTGTCACCCACGCCGATCACGAATGGGCGCAGGTACAGCGCGCCGCCGGTGCCATAAGGCGGAATGAAGCGCTCGTTGGCGCGGACCACTTGTTTGCAGGCTTCGACGAACTGCTCGGTCTCGACCTGCGGCATCAACAGGCGGGCGCAGCTGCGCTGCATGCGGGCGGCGTTCTGGTCCGGGCGGAACAGGTTGATCGAGCCGTCCTTGCAACGATAGGCCTTCAGGCCTTCGAAACATTGCTGGCCGTAGTGCAGCGCCGTGGAGCCTTCGCTGATGTGCAGCACATTGTCATCGCTCAGGGTGCCGGCGTCCCAGGCGCCATCGCGCCAGTGCGACAGGTAGCGTTTGTCGGTCTTGATGTAGTCAAAGCCCAGTTTGTCCCAATTGATGCTCTCGTTACCCATGACACCCTCTATTTCTTAACAACCGTCGAAACGGTTCAAGGCTTCTGACGTTTTTTGGATGGGGACAACAATACTTCATTCCAGGGGTGTTTCGCAGCCTGTTACATGGCTCCTGCAGCTGAAAATAGCCCTGCGGTCGTTGTGAGGGATTGCTCCCACAAGTTATTCACCCACAACTGTCACACATGCAACGCATGCCCCAGCGCACGCAACGCCGCTTCCTGCACCGCCTCACCCAACGTCGGGTGGGCGTGAATGGTGCCGGCGATGTCTTCCAGCCGCGCGCCCATTTCCAGGGACTGGCCGAACGCCGTGGACAACTCCGAGACACCCACGCCAACCGCCTGCCAACCCACGATCAAGTGATTGTCACGACGCGCCACGACCCGCACGAAACCGCTTTTCGACTCCAGGGTCATCGCCCGGCCATTGGCCGCGAACGGAAAACTGGACACGATGCAGTCCAGACCGACCGCCTTGGCTTCGTCCGGCGTCTTGCCGACGACTACCAGTTCCGGATCGGTGAAGCACACCGCCGCAATGGCCGCCGGGTTGAATTCGCGATGCTGGCCGGCGATCAGTTCGGCGACCATCTCACCCTGGGCCATGGCCCGGTGGGCAAGCATCGGCTCGCCGCTCAGGTCGCCGATGGCCCAGACGTTGCGCATGCTGGTCTGGCAGCGGTTGTCGATTTTCACGGCCGAACCGTTCATCGTCAGGTTCAACGCTTCGAGGCCCCAGCCTTGGGTGTTGGGCTTGCGCCCGACCGCCACCAGCACCCGGTCAGTGTCCAGGTTGAGCGTGTCGCCATTCGGAGTGCGCACTTGCAAGGTGCTGGCCTGGGCATCGAAACCCTCGACGCTGTGCTTGAGGTAGAGCTTCACGCCCAGTTGCTTGAGCGCCTCATGCACCGGTTGGGTCAGTTCGCCGTCATAGGCCGGCAGGATCCGTTCCTGGGCTTCGACCACGCTGACCTCTGCGCCAAGCTTGCGATAGGCAATGCCCAATTCCAGGCCGATGTAGCCGCCGCCGACCACTACCAGATGCTTGGGCACCGAGGTGGGGGCGAGGGCTTCGGTGGAGGAGATGATCGGCCCGCCAATCGGCAACATCGGCAGGTCGACGCTTTTCGAACCGGTAGCCAGCAAGAGATGTTCGCATTGAATGCGGGTGTCACCGACTTCCACGGTCTTGCCGTCGACCACCTTGGCCCAACCATGAATGACCTGGACCTTGTGCTTCTTGAGTAACGCGGCGACGCCAGTGGTCAGGCGGTCGACGATGCCGTCCTTCCATTCCACGCTCTTGCCGATGTCCAGGCTCGGCGCCGATACCGTGATGCCCAGGGCCGAACCCTGGCTGTGGTGGCGCGCCTGGTGGAACTGCTCGGCCACATGGATCAATGCCTTGGACGGAATGCAGCCGATGTTCAGGCAGGTCCCGCCCAGTGCCTGGCCCTCCACCAGGATGGTCGGGATGCCTAGCTGACCGGCGCGGATCGCTGCCACGTAACCGCCAGGGCCGCCGCCGATGATCAGCAGCGTGGTGTTCAGAGTCTGTTGCATTCCTTACTCCACAAACAGCGTAGCGGGTTGTTCGAGCAGGCCGCGCAGAGCCTGGATGAATTGCGCCGCATCCATGCCATCGACTACCCGGTGATCGAAGGAGCTGGAGAGGTTCATCATCTTGCGCACGACGATCTGGCCTTTGATCACCACGGGCCGTTCGACGATCTTGTTGACCCCGACGATGGCTACTTCCGGCAGGTTCAACACCGGCGTGCTGACGATGCCGCCGAGGGCGCCGAGGCTGGTCAGGGTGATGGTCGAGCCGGACAGTTCATCGCGGCTGGCCTTACCGTTGCGGGCAGCGGTTGCCAGGCGCGAGATTTCCGCCGCACTGTCCCACAGACTGCGGGCTTCGGCGTGACGCATCACCGGTACCATCAGGCCGACATCGCTTTGCGTGGCGACGCCCACATGCACCGCCCCCGAGCGGTGGATGACCTGGGCTTCGTCGTCGTAACGGGCGTTCATCTGCGGAAAGTCCCGCAGCGCCACGACCAGCGCCCGCACCAGGAACGGCAGCAAGGTCAGCTTGCCGCGGGTGGCGCCGTGTTTTTCATTCAGATGGACCCGCAACTCTTCCAAGGCGGTGACATCGATTTCCTCGACGTAGCTGAAATGCGCGGCGCGCTGGGTCGCTTCCTGCATGCGTTGGGCGATCTTGCGACGCATACCGATCACCGGTATTTGCTGTTCGTCGTGGCGTTCGGCGTAGCTGGAGCCGCCCTTGGCCTGGGTCGACGGGCCTTGGGTCAGATAGGCTTCCAGGTCTTCGTGCAGGATCCGCCCGGCGGGGCCGGTGCCCTGGACCAGACGCAATTGGATGCCCAGGTCCAGGGCGTGTTTGCGCACGGCCGGGGAGGCCAGCGGACGCTCATCCGGCGCACGCGCTACCGGCGCTTGCGGGGCGGGCGCCGGACGCGGCGCGGCGGCTTTCTCGACGACCGGCTCGGGCGCCGAGACGGGTTCAGGCTTCGGCGCCTGGACCGGTGCAGCCGGTTGTGCTGCCGACTCTTTCAAGTTGCCCGCACCCTCCACCTCGATGCGGATCAGTTCGCTGCCCACCGCCATGACTTCGCCCGGCTCACCGCCCAGGGCGATGACCCGGCCATGCACCGGCGACGGAATATCCACCATGGCTTTGTCGGTCATGACATCGGCCAGTACCTGGTCCTCGACCACCATGTCGCCGACCTTGACGTGCCACACCGACAATTCGACTTCCGCGATGCCTTCGCCGATGTCCGGCATCTTGATAACGTGCGTGCCCATTCAGACCTCCATGACCCGTTTCAACGCCGCGCCCACACGGGACGGCCCTGGGAAATACGCCCACTCCTGCGCGTGCGGGTAGGGAGTGTCCCAACCGGTGACACGCTCGATAGGCGCTTCCAGGTGGTGGAAGCAGTGCTCTTGCACCAGCGACACCAACTCGGCGCCGAAGCCGCAGGTGCGGGTGGCTTCGTGGACGATCACGCAGCGGCCGGTTTTCTTCACCGATTTGGTGATGGTTTCCAGGTCCAGCGGCCAGAGGCTGCGCAGGTCGATGACCTCGGCGTCGATGCCGGTTTCCTCGGCGGCGGCCAGGGACACATAGACCGTGGTGCCGTAGGTGAGGATGGTCACGTCCTTGCCAGGGCGGGTGATGGCGGCCACATCCAGCGGCACGGTGTAGTAACCGTCCGGGACCTGGGCCGATGGGTGTTTCGACCACGGGGTTACCGGGCGGTCGTGGTGGCCATCGAACGGGCCGTTATAGAGACGCTTGGGTTCGAGGAAGATCACCGGGTCATCGTTTTCGATGGAGGCGATCAGCAGGCCCTTGGCGTCGTAGGGGTTCGATGGCATGACGGTGCGCAAGCCGCAGACCTGGGTGAACATCGCCTCGATGCTCTGGCTGTGGGTCTGGCCGCCATAGATGCCGCCGCCGCAGGGCATGCGCAGGGTCATCGGCGCGGTGAACTCGCCGGCCGAGCGATAACGCAGGCGCGCCGCTTCGGAAATGATCTGGTCCGAAGCCGGGTAGACGTAGTCGGCGAACTGGATCTCGGCCACCGGACGCAAGCCATAGGCGCCCATGCCCACCGCCACGCCGACGATTCCGCTTTCGGAAATCGGCGCGTCGAACACCCGCGAGGTGCCGTATTTGCTCTGCAGGCCTTCGGTGCAGCGGAACACGCCGCCGAAGTAGCCCACGTCCTGGCCGAACACCACGACGTTATCGTCACGTTCGAGCATCACGTCCATGGCCGAGCGCAGGGCCTGGATCATGGTCATGGTGGTAGTGGTCATGGCGGTATCCAACGCAATATTGTTGTTGTGATCGTTCATGTCAGATCCCCAACTGCTGACGCTGGCGCTTCAAGTGCTCCGGCATCTCTTTGTAGACGTCTTCGAACATGGTCGCGGCGCTTGGAATCTGCCCGCCGGCGAGGGTGCCGTACTGCTCGGCTTCCTTCTGCGCGGCGATCACCTCGGCTTCGAGCTCGGCGGTGACGGCGGCGTGTTCTTCCTCCGACCACTGGCCGATACGGATCATGTGCTGCTTGAGGCGGGCAATCGGGTCGCCCAGCGGGAAGTGGCTCCAGTCGTCGGCGGGGCGGTACTTGGACGGATCGTCGGAGGTGGAGTGCGGACCGGCGCGGTAGGTGACCCATTCGATCAGCGCCGGGCCGCAGTTGCGCCGGGCACGTTCGGCGGCCCAGCGCGAGGCGGCATAGACGGCCATGAAGTCGTTGCCGTCGACCCGCAGCGAGGCGATGCCGCAACCGACGCCGCGTCCGGCGAAAGTCGTGGCTTCACCCCCGGCGATGGCCTGGAAAGTGGATATCGCCCACTGGTTGTTGACCACGTTGAGGATCACCGGCGCCCGGTAGACATGGGCGAAGGTGAGGGCGGTGTGGAAGTCCGACTCGGCGGTAGCGCCGTCGCCGATCCAGGCCGAGGCGATCTTGGTGTCGCCTTTGATCGCCGACGCCATGCCCCAGCCCACGCCCTGGATGAATTGGGTGGCGAGGTTGCCGGAGATGGTGAAGAAGCCCGCGTCCTTGACCGAGTACATGATCGGCAATTGCCGGCCCTTGAGCGGATCGCGCTCGTTGGACAGCAACTGGCAGATCATGCCCACCAGCGGTACCTCACGGGCCATCAGGATGCTTTGCTGGCGGTAGGTGGGGAAACACATGTCATCGATGTTCAGCGCCAGGGCCTGGCCGCTGCCGATGGCTTCTTCGCCGAGGCTCTGCATATAAAAGGACATTTTCTTCTGACGCTGGGCAACCACCATGCGGTTGTCGTAGATCCGCGTCTTGAGCATGGCGCGCATGCCCTTGCGCAGGATCTCCAGCGGCACGTCTTCGGCCCATGGTCCATGGGCATTGCCCTGGTCGTCGAGCACCCGGATGAGGCTGCGAGCCAGGTCGGCAGTGTCGGAAGGTTCTACGTCTATGGACGGTTTGCGCACCGTGCCGGCATCGCTCAGATGCAGATAGGAGAAGTCGGTCTTGCAGCCGGGACGGCCCGTGGGTTCGGGGACGTGCAGGCGTAGCGGTTCATACGCTGGGTTCATGGCTTTCTACGCTCGATCTTGTGAATTTCTTGTAGTGGGCGCGCTAGCTGACAATTCCCCTGGGTAAGGAAAATTGTCCTACAACAATCATAGGCTCGACGTAGAAGAATATTTTTCTCTGTTGGGTTGCTGTTCAGGTCATTTGCAGATAAAAAATCTGCACAACGATAAAAATCAGGAATATCTGTCTCATGCGTAAATTGGATCGCACCGACATCGGCATTCTGAACAGCCTCCAGGAAAATGCCCGCATCACCAACGCCGACCTCGCCCGTTCGGTCAACCTCTCGCCGACGCCGTGTTTCAATCGGGTCCGGGCCATGGAGGAGCTGGGTGTGATCCGTGAGCAGGTCACGTTGCTCGATGCCGACCTGCTGGGCCTGCACGTCAACGTGTTCATCCATGTCAGCCTGGAGAAGCAGGTGGAGGAAGCGTTGCAGCACTTTGAAGAGGCGATCTCCGACCGACCCGAGGTAATGGAGTGCTACCTGATGGCGGGGGATCCGGACTACCTGATCCGCGTGCTGGTGCCGACGATCCAGTCCCTGGAGCGGTTCATGATGGACTTTCTGACCAAGGTCCCGGGCGTGGCGAACATTCGCTCCAGCTTTGCGCTCAAGCAGGTGCGGTACAAGACGGCGCTGCCGTTGCCGGCCAATGGGTTGACCTTGGGCACCTGATAGCCCGCCACCATTAATTCCTGTGGGAGTGAGCTTCTAAGCTTCTTAAAGTTTATTGATCGGAATCTTCAGATAGATCACACCATTGTCTTCAGCCGGCGGCAGATTCCCCGCCCGTACATTCACCTGGATCGCCGGCAGCAACAGCGTCGGCATGCCCAGCGTCGAATCTCGCTGAGTGCGCATGGCGACAAATGTGGCTTCGTCGATGCCGTCATGAATATGGATGTTGTGCTGGCGTTGCTCGCCCACGGTGCTCATGCATTGAGGGTCACGATGATCGGGGGGGTAATCGTGGCACACATAGAGTCGCACCCCGGCGGGGTAGGCCAGCAATTTGTGAATCGAGGCATAGAGGTGATGGGCGTTGCCGCCGGGGAAGTCGCAACGGGCGGTGCCCACGTCCGGCATGAACAGGGTATCGCCCACCAGGATCACGTCGCCATCGATCAGGTAGGCCATGTCCGCTGGCGTATGGCCGGGCACGTGTAGCGCCGTGGCTTTGAGGTTGCCGATGGAAAACGATTCGTCAGGCGCGAACAGGTGATCGAACTGGGAACCATCAACCGCGAATTGCGGCTCAAGGTTGAACAGTGTCTTGAAGACGCCCTGGACCTGGCCGATGGATTGGCCGATGGCGATCTTGCCCCCCAGTTCCCGTCGCAAGTAGGGCGCGGCGGACAGGTGATCGGCATGAGCGTGGGTTTCCAGCAGCCATTGCACCGTCAACCGATGTTCACGCACGAAGGCGATCACCCGGTTGGCCTGGGCGGTGCCGCTGCGTCCCGAGGCCGGGTCGTAGTCGAGCACCGGATCGACCACCGCGCATTGCCCGCCATCGTGTTCATAGACGACGTAGGTATAGGTCTTGGAGGCGGGGTCGAGAAAGCTTTGAATCTGCGCGGGCATGACAACGAACCTGTGCGGGAAGAACCGGTTGCAACGCTTGAGGGTTACAACATATGGTCCGCAGCTTAGTGAGGGCCAAGGCGTCCTGCAAATGCGATCGCACCTGCCAACAGGTGTGCGCGGCTTGAGAGAGCTCTATGTTACTGGCAAGTCTTTTTGGCGTGATCATGGGCCTGGTGCTGGGTTTGACCGGGGCCGGCGGCGGCATCCTGGCTGTGCCGGCGTTGGTGTTGGGGTTGGGATGGAGCATGACCCAGGCGGCTCCCGTGGCGTTGTTCGCAGTGGGCAGCGCGGCGGCGGTGGGGGCTATCGACGGGTTGCGCCACGGCCTGGTGCGTTACCGGGCGGCGATGTTGATCGCGCTGTTGGGTGCAGTGTTTTCGCCGGTGGGCATCTACGTCGCCCATCAGTTGCCGGAGAAAATCCTGATGATTCTGTTCAGCCTGCTGATGGTGCTGGTAGCGGCGCGCATGTTGCGCGGGGAGCGTCCGCAGCCTGGGCCCAGCGACCATGGCGCGGCCAGCTGGGGGCAGAAAAACTGCATGCTCGACCACAAGACCGGGCGCCTGGCCTGGACCGCTCGCTGCACCGCCACGCTGTCGGCGCTGGGCGCGGTGACCGGCCTAGTGTCGGGTCTGCTAGGCGTGGGTGGTGGTTTCCTGATCGTGCCGGCCTTCAAGCAACTGACCGATGTGCAGATGCGCGGGATCGTCGCCACGTCGCTGATGGTCATCAGTCTGATTTCATTGATTGGCGTGTTGGGTGCGTTTCATGCCGGGGTGAGCATCGACCGGGGCGGGGCGACATTCATCGCAGCGAGCATTGCCGGCATGGTGTTGGGCCGGCGATTGTCCGCCAAGGTCCCGGCCCGGGCGTTGCAGGTGGGATTTGCCGGGGTGTGCCTGGGGGTGGCGGTGTTCATGGTGGTGCGGGCGATCCCCTCGCCATAGGGGGAGCGGTTTTATAGCCTTCTGCATTGCATTGAAAACCCCAACGCCACCGATTGGCCTTGCTCCAGCAGGCGCAACCCTGGCCGTCCTGGCAGGTGGTGCGCATTGACCGGATGGCTGACCGGTTCGATGCAGAAAAAGTCCAGGCCCACCGGGCAGTACAGTAAAAAGTAATCGCTGCCGCTGGCCTGGCAATGCAGCTCATAACCCAGGTCCGGTTGCTGGATCAGGCACTGTCCGTCCCAACCACCGAAACCATTGTCCACCAGCGTATCCGGCAGCAAGCGGGGCTGCTGGAAATCCCATTGCATCGGAACGTCCACCCGTTCGGTCGGCAGCTTCGTGGCATTGCACAGCCACACTTCACGGGCACGGGTTTGCAGGCGTGTTCCGGCGGTACGCGGGAAGTACGGATGCAGACCGAGCCCATGCCACGCCGCCTGTTCGGCCATGTGGGTGACGTGCATCGCGATTTGCAACTGGCCGCCGTTCAAGCGGATCCGCAGGCTGGCGCAGTAGGCGAAGGGTTGTTGGCTGTCGAGTTGCAATAGCACGTCTTGCGTACTTTGTTCGATCACCTGCCACGGTTGTTGCCAGGCGCTGCCATGGATCGGAAACGGATCGTTGGGGCTGTTGGCTTCCAATGCAAGCCAACCGGCCGGGCAGTCGAAACCGCCATTGGCGATCCGGTTCGACCAGGGGATCAACGGAAATCCGCCAAGCTTGCCGGGCAGACCGTTCTCCACGGCCTGTGGGGCCGGCGGGCGAAGCAGCGGCGCACCGTTGCTGCGCAGGGTCCACTCGACGAGGCTGGCGCCCAGATGGGGGGCGAGGGTGAGGTGGGTCAGTTCGTCTTCGAGGTGCAGAAGAGGTGGGGTCATGGTGGTGTCGGTCTGCTGAACTGGAAATGGTGTGACAGAAGTTTTTTGTGCGGACGCTGTTGCGGCGAGAGAATAAATCCCCTCGCCACAACATTCTCTGCCCCAGGTGAATCCCCTGATCACCAGGGACTTGTCATTCTTACAACACCAGATGCGGCAACCACAGCGACAGCGCTGGAACGTAGGTCACCAGCATCAGCACCAGGAACAGTACGGCGTAGAACGGCAGCAGCGCCTTGACGGTGCTTTCGATGCTGACCTTGCCGATGGCGGAACCGACGAACAGCACCGCACCCACTGGCGGCGTTATCAGCCCGATACCCAGGTTCACCAGCATGATCATGCCGAACTGCACCGGATCGACTCCAATGCCTACGATCACTGGCATCAGGATGGGGGTCAGGATCAGGATCAGCGGCGCCATGTCCATCACGGTGCCCAGCAGCAGCAACATTACGTTGATGCACATCAGGATCACGTAGCGGTTGTCCGACAGGGTCAGGAACATCGTGGTGATCTTCGCCGGAATCTGCATCAGCGTCATGATGTAGCCGAAGCTGGCGGCGAAGCCGATCAGGATCATCACGATGGAGATGGTGCGCACGGTGCGGTGCATCAGTTTCGGCAGTTCACGCCACTTGTAGTCGCGGTAGATGAACATGGTCACGAAGAATGACCACAGCACTGCGATGGCCGCCGATTCGGTGGCGGTGAATATACCCGAGAGGATACCGCCAAGGATGATCACCATCGCCATCAGACCCCAAAGGGCTTCGCCGACGATTTTCAACGCCTGGCGCATGGGGATGACTTCGCCCTTGGGGTAGCTGCGTTTTTTCGCGAAGATCAGGCACAGCACCATCAGGCACGCGCTCATCAACAAGCCCGGTACGATGCCCGCCATGAACAGCGAGGCAATCGAGACCGTGCCGCCTGCGGCCAAGGAGTAGAGCACCGAGTTATGGCTTGGTGGGGTGAGCAGGGCTTGTACCGAACCGCTGACCGTTACGGCGGTGGAGAAGTCCCGCGGATAGCCCTTGCGTTCCATTTCCGGAATCAGCACCGAGCCCACCGAGGCGGTGTCGGCTACCGACGAGCCGGAGATCGCGCCGAAGAAGGTCGAGGCGACGATGTTGACCAGTGACAGGCCACCACGCACGAAACCCACCAGCACCCCGGCACACGCCACCAAGCGGCGGGACATGCCGCCCTCGGCCATGATCGCACCGGCCAGCACGAAGAACGGAATGGCCAGCAGCGAGAACTTGTTCACCCCACCCGCCACCTGGATCATCACGGCCTGGAACGGGATATCGATCCACCACGCACCGATCAGGGCGGCAGCGCCCAAGGCGTAGGCGACCGGCATGCCGATCAGGATCAACACGATAAAACTGCCCAGCAGAATCAGAGCGTCCATTAAGCGGCACCTTCACTTTCTTCAACCAGATCGAATTGCACGACCCGACGTTTGCTCTGGTCACCGAGCAAGAGTTTTTCCAGGACAAAAATCAGCGTCAGCAAGCCACCCAGGGGAATCGGCAAGTACGTGATGCCAACCCGCAGGCCGGGCAGTGAAGCCATGAACTGGTTCCAGGTGGACATGCACAGCTTGAAGCCCCAGACCGTCATGAAGATGCAGATCAGGCCCATGAGCACCTGGGAAAAAACCGACGCCGCGGATTTCAGGTGCGGTGGCATACGGTCGGTGAGCATGGCCACGGCCATGTGCGCACCGGCGCGATAACTGGCGGCGGCGCCAATGAAGGTGAATACCATCATCAGCAGGATCGCCGTGGGCTCCGGCCAGCTCGAGCCGGAACCCAGCACGTAGCGGGCGAACACACCCCAGGGAATCATCAGGGAAATCGCCAGGACGGAAAGGCCGGCGACCCAGATGCACGTCATATAGATCTTATCGTTGATACGCAGCAGCAAATTCTTCATCGGGTTCCACCGTAACCGGGCACGCCTTGGACATCAGGCGCGCCGGGCCTTTTTCATGAATACAGAACGGGAGGCGTTACTGGACGGCTTCGATACGCTTGATCAGGTCGGCATAGGGCGCGCCGTACTTGGCCCGAACGGGTGCGGTGGCGTCGTAGAAAGGTTTCTTGTCGACAGTGATGAACTCGACACCCGCAGCCTTTAGTTTTTCTTCGCTGGCGGCGGATTTCTGGTCCCACAATACGCGTTCTTCAGCCTGGGCAGCCTTGGCGGCTTTTCTGACCATCGCCTGTTGATCCGGGGTCAGTTTTTCCCAAGTGATTTTCGACATCACAATCGGTTCTGGCAGGATCAGGTGACCGGTGAGGCTGTAGTACTTGGCGTTTTGGTAGTGGTTGTGTTCGAGCAGGGTCGGCGGGTTGTTTTCCGCGCCGTCGATCACACCGGTCTGCAGGGCGCTGAAGATTTCACCGGTATCCATCGCGATACCGTTGGCGCCCATGGCATTCATCATCTCGATGAACATCGGGTTGCCTTGTACGCGGATCTTCATGCCCTTGAGGTCTTCCAGCGTGCGGACCGGCTTCTTGGTGTAGATGTTGCGCGTACCGCCGTCCATCCAGGCCAGGGCTACCAGGCCGAACTCTGAATTGGTGATTCGATCCAGAATCGCGTCCCCCACTTCTCCGTCGATGACGGCGCGCATGTGAGCATGGTCTCGGAAAATGAATGGCATGTTGAACACGTTCACATCGGGCACTACAGGACCGACGATGCCCAGACTGACACGAGACATCTGGATCGCGCCGACTTGCATCTGCTCGATGACTTCTTTCTCGGAACCCAGTACACCCCCCGGGAAGTATTTGAAGGTTAGTTCGCCGTTGGTCTCTTTGGTCAGGGTCTTGCCCATGTTTTCTTCGGCCATCACGGTGGGGTAGCCCTTGGGATGGATGTCGGCGATCTTGAGTTCAAGGGCATGGGCCGCCTGGGCCAGGAAGGCCAGGGGGAGGGCTGCGATCAGAAGCGTGCGTTTGAGGTTCATGGTCAATCTCCAGTGTTGTTTTTTTTATGGGCTCATCCAGTGAAGCGGCACTGCGGTTCAGCTCGCGAAGTGGTTCGATCCTCCGAATACAGGTTCAGCAAGACCCTTGACGCCGGGCTTGAGGGCGAACACCCCACCGGCCAGGGACTGTGGGTCGTTGTCGTCGCCGGGGCGGATCGAGGTGACAAAGAGGGTGTCCAGGCGGCTGCCGCCAAAGGCGCACATCGTCGGTTTCTTCACGGGCACTGGCAGCGAGCGATCCAGCCGGCCATCCGGGGTGAAACGGTGAATGAGGCCGGCGTCGTTGGCGCAGATCCAGTAGCAGCCATCGGCGTCTACCGCTGCGCCGTCCGGGCGTCCTGCCAGGGGCATCATGTCGACGAACAGCCGCCGGTTGGACGGGGTGCCGCTGTCGATGTCGTAGTCGAAGACCCAGATCTGCTGCACCAACGGATGAGAGTCGGAGAGGTACATCGTGCGTCCGTCCGGGCTGAAGCCCAGGCCGTTGGGCACGATGAAGCCGCTCAGTTGCGCCTCGACCGGGCTGCGTTGCCCGGCCTGATAACGGTACATCCGGCCTTCGACGGCGTTCGCGCCCATGTTCAGCACCATACTGCCGGCCCAGAAGCGACCCTGGCGGTCGCAACGGCCATCGTTGAGGCGCATGTCGACGCGGCTGTGCTCGACGCTGGCGCACAACTCACTGTCCAGCGTGCCATCGTCGTTGGGGTGCAGGCGGAAGAAACCGCTCTCCATGCCGGCCACCCAACCGCCGTCCTGGTGACGGGCGATACAGGCGAGCATTTCCGGAGCATTCCAGCCTTTCAGTTGCCCGGTTCCAGCATTCCAGCACTGCAGGCCGCCGCTGGGGATGTCCACCCAGTACAGGGCGTTTTCTTCGGGGACCCAGACCGGGCTTTCCCCGACGGCGTTGCGTGCATCGACAATCAATTCGGCTTGCATGGTGATTCCCTTGTGGCGTTCGTATCCCATGAAAAGACAGGCGAATCAGTCGTCGAACGGGCCGGCGGCGACAAAGGCACCGCCCTGGTAGACCCTGGCCGGATCGTCGGCAGCCGGCATCGGCTGTGCCTCGACCTTGGCGCGGAAGATTTCGGAGGTGTCCTTGGGCTGGTAGCCCAAGTGCGCGGCCTGGCTGTTGTTCCACCAGACGTCGCGGTTGGCAGACATGCCGTACACCACGGTATGCCCCACGTTCGCGGTGTAGAGCGAGCACTCGATCAGTTGGGTAAGGTCGTCGTAGCTCAGCCAGGTGCTCATCATCCGGCGGTTCTGCGGTTCGGGGAACGATGAGCCAATACGGATGCTCACGGTTTCGATGCCGTAGCGATCGAAGTAGAAGCTGGCGACGTCTTCGCCATAGGACTTGGACAGGCCGTAGTAACCGTCCGGGCGACGAGGCGAGAGGGCATCGAGGTGCTCGTTCTGCTTGTAGAAACCGATGACATGGTTGGAGCTGGCGAAGATGACGCGCTTGACGCCATGTTTGCGGGCCGCTTCATAAATGTGGAAGACGCCGCTGATGTTGGGACCGAGGATTTCTTCGAATGGGCGCTCCACCGATACGCCACCGAAATGCAGGATGGCGTCGACGCCTTCGACCAGTTGATGCACTGCCTGCTTGTCGGCCAGGTCGCACAGCACCACTTCTTCGCTTTCGTCGATGGCCGGGGTCATGCTGGCGATGTCCGACAGCCGGATGCACCGGGCGTAAGGCTTGAGGCGTTCGCGCAGCACTTTGCCCAGGCCGCCGGCGGCGCCGGTCAACAGCAGGCGATTGAAGGGATGGCGAATGGTTGTCGTAGTCATGAAGTTACCTGAGCAAACAGTGAGAGGTATCAGTTTTGTTATAGGTTATCGTACGACCGAGAGCGAATATCCTTATCCTTGCATTACCTTGTCAACGTCCGATCGACGAATCGCTCTAAACCGGCCTCCTTGCCACTCGTTACGCCAGCGTCATGACCGCGATGTGACAGTCACGACGCCAGCCCTTTTTGCTCAGAGAAGCGAAATCGGATAGCTGATAAAGATGCGGTTCTCATCGAACTCGTTGGTGCTGAAGTCCCGACGCAGGGACGAGTTGCGCCATTTCACGTTGAGGTTCTTCAGCGCGCCGCTCTGCACGGTATAGGCCAGCTCGCTTTCGCGACCCCATTCT
>NZ_JAIWKS010000001.1 GCF_021271205.1 Pseudomonas uvaldensis | reverse complement strand
TGGCGGTTCGGGTAACGACACCCTATACGGTGGCGCGGGAGCGGATCAGTTCTTCGGCGGTGCTGGCACCGACGTAGCGGGCTATCTCGACAGCAAAGAAGCAATGGCCATTAACCTCAAGACGGGCGTGCATTCCGGGATCGCAGCAGGTGATACCTACACCGATATTGAGGTGATCAGAGGATCGAATTTTAACGATATCTTCTATGGCGGTAGTTCCTCCATGCGGGTGGACGGCGTGGGTGGCCTGGATTTAGTCACTTATGAACAGGCTGGCAGCGCGGTGACGATCGACCTGACCAGCGGGGCTAACACAGGGGAGGCTGCTGGTCACACCTACGCCAACATAGAGTTTTTTCAGGGCAGCAATTTTAACGACACGCTATCAGGCTCTGGTCTGAAGGACATCTTTATCGGTGGAGCAGGCGCAGACGTAATCGATGGTCGCGTAGGTCTGGACAGTGCTTTTTACATTACAAGCACAACAGGGGTCTCGATCAACTTGCAGACTCAAATCAATCAAGGTGGCGATGCCGAAGGAGATGTATTGCTCAACATCGAACACGTGTTGGGCAGTCACTTCAACGATGTCCTGGTTGGAGATGCGGGTGTCAATTACCTGGAGGGGGGATTGGGCAACGACGTCATCGACGGCGGGGATGGCAATGATTACCTCTATGGCGGGCTGACGTCGTCGATCGGACCTTTCAAAGTCGATAGCTCGGCCAACGGGCCGCAGGCAGACATTTTGTATGGCGGCAACGGTAACGACACCATCGTCACGGCTGCCAGCGATGAGGGTACTCAAGCTTACGGTGAGGCCGGAGGTGACGTTATCACTGTGACACATGGCATGGCTGACGGTGGGGAAGGCAACGACCTGTTGACCGGTACAGGCATGGGCTTTTCGCTGTCAGGAGGCCAGGGTGATGACAGACTGATATTGCAGGCCGGCGGTTTTGCTAACGGTGGTGAGGGTGCCGATATTTACACCATCGACACGCCAGGGTTAGTGACGATTCAGGACGACGGCATCAGCAGTGGCGATAAATTGGTTTTGTCATATATCAGCAGCTCTGAACTGTTGGCCGACCGCATCGGTGACGACCTCTATCTGCACCGATCAAGCTTCGCTCCAGGGCAGACACCACAGGAGGGTGTGCGTCTTGAGGGGTGGTATGCAGGTCACAACACTATCGAACAGATCCAGACAGCTGATATGCAGCTGATCAATCTGTCGGGCGTAGGGGGAGGCAACGTGGATTTGTTCACCTGAACCGCTGAGCCGGTGTCTCTTGCCGCTTGATATGAGTCACCGGAGGAAACGTTCCAAGGCGATCACGCTTTTATGATTGCTTCCTGAATGTGTCGCTTTTGCCCGGTATTGCTTGAGCCGGGCATAAGCGCTTTGGAGTGGGGCAGCGCCTTGCTTCGCTGTCTGGACAACTACCGCGGAACGCGCTGTGTATCCAGCACTCGATTCACCGCGAGCTCGCTCAACATGATCACCTGTTGCAGCACCAGCACTGCTCTGCGTTGTGAATCATCCACGGACGCTGCGATATCCCGCACCATGTCGCTGGCCGACGATAGCGAATCACAGGCCTCGACGAGCAGCGTTTCATTATCCACCCTGGGATCGACGACAAAAATGCTGCCAGGTTTGCGCGACGGTGTAGCCGTCCTGGATGCCGCAGGATTGAGGTAGAGGTCGATCGCGCGGTCTTGCGCTGTTTTATTCAGCACGTCAAGCGTTGCGTCATAGGGGATCGGATTGGTATCTGGAGGGTTGGGCGTAACTTTGAACATGGATGAACTCCTATTGCAGAACGAAGGGGCCATCACTTTCGCTACCAAACGAGGGTGGCGGCCATACGCGGGTTGGTAGACCGGCTGCAATAGGAACCCGGCGCTCGCAAAGGAGCCCCACGCATGACCACCATATATCGCTGAGCCCCAAAAAAAGAGACAGCATAGAGAGTGCTATACGGCTATTACAGACGGGCTACCAAACCCGATCACTGTTTTCCAGTGACAGGAAAAACGATATAGCCCGTCCCATAGCCGTACAAGCCAGCGGATTCTGGCTCAGCCGTAGGCATTGGCACAAGGTTTCGTAGGTGATTGGAAGTAATAACGAGTGTTTTTAAACATCCAGTTCCAAGATGTTTACTTAATGAATCGTCAATGGGGAAGTTGGTGATTCTTTCGCACATAACTCACTGAACGACCGCGACAATTTAGAGCTCGATAAACTCCTCGTCGAAACCCGAAAATTGTTGGCTGAGGCGCGTAAGCTCACGGCGGAAGAAACGAAGCTGAAGCATGAAGCCTTCTGGTACCCATACGCAGTAGGGGCAGGGGTGGTGACCGCGTTTGTCGCCATTGCGAGTGTTTGGATCAGAGTCTGAGAGCAGGTTCGCCACAATGCGCCGATGTCCACCCCTTCTTGGGGTTTGCTATCACACACTCACATTGCTGGAAAGGGCTCACCGACTCAGCGGGGCCCGCGACCTCGGAGGAGAAAAAGACGTGTCCACACATCGAAGTAACCAAGCAAACATCGAACAGCTACATCGCGAGGTAGAGGCTTTAGCAGAGGAAATGAGCCGCCCGGCCCCGAACAGTTTCCGCGTGACACTGTTGCCGTTCAGCATCGGGGCAGCGTTCGCTCTGGCTCTATTCGCCGTCGTCGTTTTTGTTGCAAAGCATGTTTGATTCCCTGTCGCTCCGATAGCGTTTTCATGCTACCGAAGGTTCCGAAACAACCTTGTCACTGTGCGTTCCCTGGCTGCTATCTCCAGCTGTAGCTCGGCAATTCCCGTCCATAACTGATCGAGCAGTGTTACGGCTTATGGGGCATCTGAAGGGGAGCTGCTTTATGACAGGCGGGCTGTATACGGAATCGTTTGGAGAGTCGGTATGCAGAAGAGCACCCTTCTCGATGGCGTCGCGGAAGATGAATCATCGTTCTGGTCGATATGGAGCGGGTGAAGGGAATCGAACCCTTATTGGATATTTCCGGCTTAAAGTGTGTATCCGTGTAGTGATCTCTCGTCCCCAAGCCCCCTCTTCATGAGGGGATAGCCGTTTTCTACACCGTGCACCACGGTGCACCGTCATACCACAGTATCCCCGGAGCCAATCGCAACGCAACACTCGCCTAGGGTCGTCCGATCCGGAGTTCATGTCGCGTTTTTGGTCGGCGGCTCCAACCTGTGAATTCGACGTAAATTGTCCTTCCAATCAGAGGTGCCAGAGGCACCAAAAGCAGCGCGACGAGGAGATGGCTAATGGCTATAAATGGCGTCTTAATCTGTGGTAGCGTGAGCCCCTCCAGGCGGCTTTGGTATGGCGGCTAGTCCGTGTCTTTGCCTTCAACGTAGTCGAATCGATGTCATGAACTAGGATTTGAGTCAATGGATTTCAACACTCTGGAAGAGCGCCTGGCGGACTATGGATCGGGCGGATATCTTTTCTTAGAAGCATTCATTATCAAACTCCTTCAGGTCGAAGGACAGCAGTTAGGGCAGAAGGTTGAGGGTCAAGACAGCCATGTTTCAGCTTTTGACGCCATTGCTCCAAGTGGTATCGGTGAAATTTCTTCACCGCTGGTTGTGGAAATCGTATTTTCTGTTTCCCGGTCAAAGCTCGATGCTACCGTTGAAAAATTTAGAGGGCATTCTAGTCGCGGTTACAGTTTGCTGATCATTGCTCCAAAAATATCAGATCTGAAGAAAAGTATTTATATCAATGAAGAAAACCCACAAGTGGACAATCTTGTCTACCTATGGGGTGGGAAGGAAGTCAACGAGCTGATGCAGAAGCATAAGGAGGCTGTAGAAACGCTCACCTCTAATTTGTTTTCTCTGCGTTTAAAAATGGCTGCGGAGCGTACTGTCAGGTCGTGGAAGGAAGATCGTGATCAGTTAGTAAAAGCAGTTGCTGAAAAATACCGAGCAGGCAGGTTTTCTTTAATTCTTGGCGCTGGAGTATCCAGTAGCGCTGGATTGCCTGATTGGAATACTCTACTGAATTCCTTATTAGTTTCTATGCTATCGCAGGAAAATTTCGGCGGCCCCCACGGCGATCCGGTTAAGGTATCTGAAATCGTCGCCAGGCTAATGGAAGTAGATGGGCCGTCCACATTGATGTTAGCAAGGTATATCCGAAAAGGGCTTGCTGTGGGATCACCAGTAGAACAGCAAGGGTTTGTTGATGCGATCACCCATCAGCTTTATTCTTTGCGTGACAAAAAATTCCCAGTCGAATCAGAGCTGATTTCTTCTATCGCGAAGCTATGTACCCCGACTCGAACCGGTGCCAACGTAAAATCTATTTTGACCTATAACTTTGATGATTTCATTGAGAGGGCGCTGCTCTCGCGCTCGTTGGTACATAAAAGCGTGTTCGAAGAGTTTGAGACACCAAGCGCTGAAGAACTGCCTGTATACCATGTGCATGGTTTTTTACCGGAGGATAGGCAGCGCTACTCCAATCTGGATCGATGCACCTTAGTTTTCTCTGAGGAAGGCTATCATCAGATTTACCGTGACGCCTATCACTGGTCAAACTTGGTTCAGTTGAACAGCTTCAAGGAAAGCTCGTGCCTTATGATCGGTCTTTCACTGACCGATCCGAATCTGCGCCGGCTATTGGAGATCGCGTCCAAATCGATCGAGGAGCCCAAACACTTCGCTTTCATGCGGCGTTTGACTTCCAAGAAATTCATGGCAGGGGCGAGTGGCAAGCCTCTCAAAATCTCAAATGCTGTTGTTGAGCGCTTCCTTGAAAGACACCATGCCACCAACGAAGAGCTTATGCGTGAGCTAGGGGTGAGCGTCATCTGGTACGAGGAGTATGGCGACATCCCGGAAATTTTGAACAAAATACGTGCTGGATGAATAGACTATGTTTATCCAAGGCGAGGCCACTGCCTCATTGTAGTGGTCAACTGATCCCGGACACTGAATTGAGTTTTTCCTCAGCGACCGCAGGCGGTAGCCCTTCGTTGAACTGATGTGGTCGCCGCCAGTTGTATCGCTCCATCAGGAACCGGCCGATATCCTGTTGCGCTAGCGCAGCGCTCATGTACCCCACTGTCGGTATCCACTCACTTTTTAGGCTGCGAAATAGTCGCTCCATTGGCGCATTATCATGACAGTTGCCGCGACGACTCATGCTCTGTGAAGCGGTATAGCCATAGTCTCTGGCGGAAATTCCGGCTGCCGTATTGGTTGCCCTTGTCGCTGTGAAACAGCACATTCTGAGGCCGACCACGCTGCTCATAGGCCATATCCAATGCCTTGATCACCAGGTCGGCATCAGGCTTGGCTGAGAGCGCCCAACCTACAACACGGCGGGCACAACGGTCGATGACAGCCGCCAGACAGTGCCATTGGCCTTCAGCCCAGACGTACGTAATGTCACCGCACCAGACCTCGTTCGGGGATGTAACGTTGAACTCTCGATCAAGCACGTTCGGGATATCAGGCCGCTCCACGGTCGCCTTTTTGTAGGCATGGGAGCCCGGCTGTTTGCTGATGAAGTTCATCTCGCGCATCAACTTACGTACATTGAATCGCCCGATCTGCATGCCATCCTCTTTCATCATCAGCATGATGCTCCGGCTGCCCGCAGCGCTTCGGCTTTGCGTAAAAAGCTCGTTCACGCGGCTTTGCAAAAACACCCGCTCGGCATCCGGATACCGACGTTTTCGGCAGTACGCGTAGTAGCAAGATCGAGTGACTTCAAAGACCGAGCACAACAGATCAACCGGATCTTCTGAGCGGAGTTGATCAACTAACGCGAGTGCTCGTGTTCCTCGGCTATAAAGAGCTCGGTAGCCTTTTTAAGATGGATTTTTCCCGTTCCAGCCGATTGATCCGAGCTTCCAGTTCTTGGATTTTTAGCTGCTCAGGTGTCAACACCTTGCTGATCGGGGTGAAGCCGCCACGCTCCTGCTGGAGCTGGCTGACCCACCGGCGCAATGCTGATTCAACTAACCCGAGCGACCGCGCTGCCTCAATGTGGCTGTAGCCTTAGTGGAGCACCAGGCTGGCGGCTTCACATTTGAATTCGGGGGTAAAGGTACGGCGTTGCTTGGTCATCGGACACCTCTCTATGGCGAGCATTCTCGCCTAAATGGGCATCCGGTTTCATTAGACCACTACAGATGGCGTTTGAGTGAGGATATGAAGCGGGCGATCTGGCTGGTCGCTGAGCATGTGTATAGGGATAAATTGAGCGACGGACTGATGGCCCTAGTTGCATGCTTTTGCGCACTATCTTTCAACTTCCGGTGCCGTCCCAGGCTTATGTGGCCACCTGAGTAATCAGTATTCATCCAACTCCTCCTGCATCCCTTTCTGCATGTGTATTTGGCGACGCTGCTGCATCGGCCCGAAATCATCCGGGGACATATGGAATTTTTTCATGACGTCAGGATCTCCCGCCATCCCATCAAGCTCGGAACATTCCTCGTACATGTTATCCCAGTGAGATAAAACGCTAGCCTTGATCCGTGATAGGGGACGGATTTTTGCATGATCGTCCAAGACTATATCTGGCAACATCAGCTTGCGAAAAGCCCTGCTAGTAGCGAGTTGGGATTTACGTACCCTTCGATTGTGAGCAGCCGCTTTCAAGGCCCCCGGCAATATGAACTTCCCTGGCTCTTTTTTAAGGGTGTTGTAATAAACTCGGAACTCAAAGTCGCTCATGTTACGGCTGAGTGGGTGCTCCAGTCCCACTGCCTCTAGCATGTCATCTATCAATTCATCTAGCGGGCCGTCGATATATTTGGCTACTTCATCAACTGTCAGTTTAGCGTGCTGAATGTAACCATGCAGCCAAAGTACGAGATAAAACGTGACTATTTGACGTGACATGCCTCTGCAAAGATCATTGCAAAGCGCATCTCCGAAATATTTATTCTTTATCGCGTCATTGATTAAATTCGCCAGCATGGATAGATCTAGGGCATACATATCCAAGGCGAGTTGACAGAGGACGGAGACGAGTCGCAAGCGATGACGAAGCGTATGGGCAGGAAAATGAATAGCAACAAGGATGTGAATAATGTTGTATTCAAGCCTTGAACTGTCTTGGAGTAGTTGAGTGTACTTTGCCTCGATTCTGCCATCTTGATGCGGCGTTACTTCGCCCAACGTGCAGCCAACCCAGTGGTACTCACCCTCAAACTCGTTGGCGACAGCATTCGCCTCTAGAATTGACAGCATGCTAACAGAGGTTTCTGCGATCAAAGCTCCATCGCGATAGAGGTATACGACTATAACAGCTCCGTATTTCTTGGAATAAGTAATCGCGTGCTTAGTTACGACTCGCTCAAGCTTGAGCTTCTGATGCACTTTTTCGAAGTCTTTATGCATTAAGATTTCAGCTGTGTTGAGCATTGTGACTGATAAGGCCTCTTTACCTTGCTCAAGGATCCTTGAAAGCGCTCTGCACCTGCGACTTACAAACTCCATTCCCCAAACTGTGCAGTGAAGGTCGAGATAGTGGGTGTATTCATGTATGCAAAGATTGTAGGCATCAATCTCTCTAGGAAGTAGTTTATTTTTTCTAATGCTTGGCCTAAGTGCAGACCGGAGAAGGCCCCTGTCGTAAGATGAATAGGCGTTTAGAAGAATTACACTTGTGGTGTAATCAAGACTTCCTAGGTCGTCCGGAGAACAAAGGGTGAATTTCGTGCCTGGCTTTATTTTCACTGTCTTCCCTGCGTTTTTTTGCATGCTCGAACATTATATCCGCGCGTCGCAAACTACTAAACAGTTGAAGTGCTTTTTGCACCATGATGCCGCCCAAGCGGTAAGGCGAGGCTCTCCAGAAGGGTAGGTACAGGCGCTCCTAGGCCCGTTGGGAGAGTGAAGCCCAGAATTGCCAGAGGAGTTCAAGGAGCGATGTTCATGATTGCCTAGCTGTTGCAGACGGGAGGGAATCAGCTCGCTGGCCTCGCAAGCTTCCGTCTCGACCTCAAGGCCTATGACGCCCAGATGAATGCCCGGCAGCTCCAGCAGCTCATGGAGCATCGAGTAGTCGAACTTCGCGGCGCCTACTGACGATCGGCCCAGCACGTCGATTGACGTAATGCCTTCACCCAGCAGCGAAGCCAAGCGCCCATCGTTAATATCGGAACCGCCAAAGTCCGCAGCCGACCTGCACAGCAGGCGGATGACATCGATAGGCACGTTGCCATTACCAATCCACGTTAAGCGTCCGCCTAACGGCTTGATACCCGTGCCATCGACCAATGTCGCGTGCAGGTCGTCATTTCGGACGGCGTCGACGGTGCACCAAAATCTGGTGATTCTAGACGGCTTTTTGGTGGGGCTTGGGTAGGGATTTGGATGCTGGAGGGAGAGGCTGTGATGGGGGTTCTGGAATTGGGGGATTCCCTAGAGGGCCCGGAAATGCTGGCTGGAAGGTGGAGCGGGTAGAGGGAATCGAACCCTCATTGGTCAGAAACGCCTGGAAGCGTGTATCTGTGTAGCCCTCAAGTCGTCCGAACGTTGGTAAACGCTGGATATTCTCCGATATCACCATGGTGCACCTTGGTGCATGAGGCATTCGTAACGTTCTACCGTTGTCCGATTGAGTCTACGCACGAACCTTAGGCCGCTGAACCATTGGCCAACGGGGGCGCACTCAACAGTCGATTGAGCAAAATAGAGTACGCTAGCGGCCTGAGGGGGCTGATGTTGCCGCTGCGCCCAGGTCAGATCGAACGCCGCACGCATGACTGTTACCGCTCAGTACACTAGGGCTTCGCTGAGTGATGTGATCGGCATAATGCCCAGCGCAGCAATGTCAAAATGACTGCGCCGCAGGTTTTCTAAAGATAGATTACTCGGAGCATCATATGGACGAGGACGATACACTATGGAAACTGAGCAGTTGATATCGCACGACAGCTACTTTGATCATGAAGAGAACCCGTTGCACTTGTGCTTTGACAGGCACACCTTCCGGCACGACGGCGTGAAGGTAATTCTAGACAAACTACCTTACCTGAAATCTACAGCTACGGGACAAATCTTCTTTACTGCCCCAGCTGTTCACATCATCGAAACTGAAGTGTCTCGCGCTAAAGCACAAGACAAAGAAACCGTTACGATTAATCAATTCGGAAGATTCAATCGCGGTAAATTCTCCATTGCAGATGGTGCGCAATTCAAGTATTCAACTGTGGAGCACTTCTTCATACCAGGCTTGATTCGAGATATTCCGAGTGATGGCTATTTAACGCCTGTGTATTTTAATCGAGACGTCCTGATAAAATTCGAGCATAGTGAAAGTTGTGAGCTGCACAAATCGACACCTTCTTCCGGACTGATAACCACCAAGGATGACATTAAAGTTCCTTATGGCATCAACTCATCTCAAAGCGTTGTAATGTGGCTCGGAGATATTATGAGGCTCTCAGAAAAAGAGCGCCTTTATCTGTACTCGGAAAACATCGACCCTCAATACGACCTGCACTCGGATTTTTACCGCAACCAGATCTTGGGGGAGTGGCTTGGCTTGAACTCAAACTGAAGCTTTGAAAAATGCAGAAGGAATGCGAGAACTCCTAAGAAAGAAGTATCGTCGGCTATTCCACATCAGCATAGGCGCATAAGCCTCCTATTAAATAGGCATTGCGCCGACGCTACTAGGGCAGTCTCTCACATTCTTCACCGACATCAAAGAGCCCGGAGCATCAAGTTCTAGTCCTCCCGTGCCACAATGTGAACATTGATGCCAAGCTTCTCAGATAGCACCTTGGCAACCGCTCCATTGACGACTACAGCACGGTCTAAATCTCTTGAGCCTGTGGTGCCTGGA
Source organism: Pseudomonas uvaldensis (assembly GCF_021271205.1). Classification (GTDB taxonomy): domain Bacteria; phylum Pseudomonadota; class Gammaproteobacteria; order Pseudomonadales; family Pseudomonadaceae; genus Aquipseudomonas; species Aquipseudomonas uvaldensis. Next base: position 773,225 of record NZ_JAIWKS010000001.1, on the reverse strand, counting down.
ACTTTAATGTATAAGACTCCATCAAATGGGCTTGAGGCTATCCCAACACTTAATAGATACTGCACGATAGGGGTCGTAGTATCAGCCGTTGCTAGGTGAGCGAACCCGTAGCCGCTGAAGTAATCACCAAATCTGTCAGTATAATCTGCATCTGCAAGTGCTGCCGCTTCCAGGGCGGCGTCGAAGGCGTCTTCGACTATCTTGTCGGCATTCTCCGGGGCTGCAGTGATGGTGACAGATTGCAGTAATTGAGCCTTCTCAAGCCCTTCAATTGTCTGTGCATCAATCTTTTGTCCTGCTTCCACAGAGCTTATTACATCCTCCAAGACAATGATTCGTGATCGCATGATCAATTCTTCGTCGAAAGGGGTGTCGTAATTGTTTCCGCCTGCCAGATATATTCCGGTAATCAACTTTCTGACTTCCTCGGCTTCTTGGTTAGACCACACAATTATGCAGGTGCGAGTAAAGTGTCGTCCCTCCAGCCTTCCTTTGAAAATCGGGAGCGCTGGGGCGGGGCCGAGCATACCGTCATAGTTTCTCATCCAAATTTCATCGAGTTGGGGATTTTGGCAAATCCAACGCCATTCCCGCTCGTGACTCCAATCGATAGGCCTAACTGGCTGCCCTGGATTATGAGCGACATAGCGATACTGCTCTCTTTGAGGCAGAACTTTTTCATCAATAATCCGGCGAGTTGACATTTCGTTATGGCAGGTTACGTTTTCGGTGGATAATCCGTATATCGCGGGCCGTCCTCCGGCTGCGTAAAATTCTGATTTGAGAAATGCAATGCCATAGGCTGATACATTTCCAGCTTTCGCTCTCTCGCGGGCGTAGGTGGCAAACGCATACAGAGGCATTTCTGTTGCGCAGACCGCAGGCTGACCCCCGTAGATTGTGGTACGCCCCTTCCTAAACGAATATCCGGGTTTCAACCCTCCCAATCGAATAATCGTCTTCAAAACCTCAAACGCTTTTGCATTAAGTTCCAGTTCACCTCCCGCGTAGTGGCCAGGGCCACGCGCATCTTCGCTAGGGAAGTCCTGTTTAGGATCTCGGTCGCGTACGAAATGTATCAGCCAGGCAGTTTGGTCGTGACGTCTTAAGCGCATAAAGATGCTCTATCCAACTATTCAGAATTAGGATTATAGGTGAGCGATCCCCTTCGGATGGCCGGGCGCTGACCGCAGTTCTTTCATCAGTTGTGCGACCAAGTCTATAAACCATCGGGTGAAGGGGGCATCATTCAGCTCACTTCGCCGTGCAGCGTCAATGATGATCGTCAGTCCTCTTTTTCCGCGCTCCAGATGAAGCACGGGTTGCTCGAAAAGCGGTGGAACCGATCAGGCTTTTCGTCAATGATTTTGAAGTGTAGTCGTCTGGGCATCTGGTCAAATGTTCCACAGTTTCGCCAGACTCGGAAGCGGTGATAGACCGTTGCCCAAGATTCGGAACGCTCATGCATATCTCGCTAGGCTGCTCCTAAGCAGAGCACCCAAAACACGCCATCAACCACCACGTTATCACCGCTACGAGGCCTGCTTCGTATGGGCTCTAGTAAGACGGTCAGCGACCACTGCCCACACTTCATCCAAGAGTTGATAACGCTTCGCCATCACAGGATTCTTTCCGTAGACGTTGGGCGACTGTACAAAACCCAGGCCGATCCGGGATCAGATTTCAGTTTCCTGGGATTTCAGACAGCGCCTAGCCAAACGACACAACCGGCGCGCACCATTTCCGTACCAAAAAACGCCAGCACACAGAGCCACGACATCCAATTACCTAACGTTCCCTACTGAACAGATCATCGATATCCAGAGCTTCCAGTCTGCTCTGATCCGGTCGGTGAGACACGTAAGTCTCTTCTGCTTCCCTGAAGTAATTTTGCATGCGGAATGGAACGTCATAAGCGTCAATAATTTCATCAATCATTGCCCTGGTAGCAGAGACCTGCCAGCTCGTGAACTTATCATCAATCATAACGATAAGATTTTTGTTGGCCGCGTCCAAGTCTTCACCATCTCCGAATACAACGCTTTCCTCAAACATCTCATCAAGGGAGTCAGTCATAAACTGAAGAGCCAGACTTGTGAATGGCTTCGTTGTTTCATGGTAGTCATTCATTTCAAGAAGACCTATCAAGTCGCCTAAGGCCGGCAGGTCTTTCTCGTCGATGCCGAAATTGATTACATCCAACACAAAGTTTCCAGCAGATGAGGGTGTGATGATTTCCTCATTCACCGCATCTGCCAGCACCACCAGGCAATACTCGCAAGTCGTCGTGATTGGGTTACCCAGTATGACTGCAGTAACATACTTTGCGCGTCGTTTTAATTCGGCTTCGCTAAGGCCTCTTTGGGTGCTTACGTAAAGTTTGGCGAGGTATTCCGGCGGACTACCCTCAAAACCCAGACTCTCCTCATGCACGAAAAGTGACCTGAACAAACCCATCGTCACATCGCTAGGCGTGAGATGGTTTCTTGTCATGTGCTGCAGCATTTTGATGGTGCTGAGACTACGTAAGCACTTAAACAAGGTTTCAAGCAGCGACGAATCTTTCGCGTATCGATGCAGCAGGAAATCCCCAACTGAGGGGTTGAATAGTTTGTAGTAACGTTTGTCACCCACCATCACGCGAGTTAGCAGTGAGTTTGAGAGATGTCGGGTCGCGACAGCGAACTCCCGCTTGCCATTGAAGTTAGCATGCTCCGGCATGCGTAAACCCGCAGCGTAGGCTTTAGCTAAATCCTCTTCAAGAATGTTCTCTCCGTTGAACGCGACCAGAAGAACCAAGAATCGACCAAAATCATCGAGTTGAGCGTCGAAAGGATGTTCCCAGATCTTTGTGGGGTTATCCAGAAGGCCGGTAATATGCTTCCAATATTCTGTAGCGGGTACATCCGCCAGTCGATGCGGGTCGGTGATGAATTGTATAATGCGTGGGTTGAAGTTGTGATGGCGAATGATCTGATGGTAACGTTTGGCTACGTAGAAGGACTCTACATATTCAGCATTCAAGCCTGAATGCCATATATGATTGTACAGGATGTGGGCTTTGTCTAGACTTGAAAGCGATTGAAGCTTTATCTCCATTTCGTTTCGATCGACGTTACCATTCTCAAAAGCATCGTTCAGGATTCGCCCCTGATTTAGAATCGTTGATCGAGACGTGAGTACGAATTTCTTTGTCGCTCGGTCACGAAAGATCCTTTTCATGAAGTGAACGATCTGACTGCCTTCGTTTCCTTTCAGCGCTTCCAGGTAATTTTGGCCTAAGAAATCGTCAAAATAGAAAAGCTGAGCCCTGTCAGGCACGTAAGCTTGCTCAGCCTCATGTAAATTCTGGCTGATAGAAAGAAACTCGAAGCCATCTTTGGCATAGAACAAGATGAGTTGCTCTGCAAGTGTGCTTTTGCCGATGCCTGCTTGGCCAGTGATAATTACTGTTCCTTGATTATCCAGCTTATTTACAGCCTCGTTGAAAGAGCTTGTCTGGACAAAGATTTTTGACTTTTCAACGATTTCGCTCATCATCGCCTCGCTGCGACCCCTAATAGCATTGTTGAGCAAGTGAACGAGCACCGTGGCGCTGCTAATCCAGAGTTTGAAGTGTCTTTGCTCAACCGTTGGATGCTTGGCAAGAAAATCGTTTAAATCCTCTTTTCCGTAAACATTTACAGGGTAGGAAGCTCCAAGCGCTTCAATCAGCTGCTTTTTGTTCATACTCGAAAGCGGATATGAAACCACGAGGACGTAGCGCTCGGGGCTAAGCGCAGCAACCTTGGATGCCTCGGAAGACCGTATGCGGGTGACGAGCTGAGGAAAGGGGGTAGCGGCCCAGTGCTTAGCCTGCAGAATCCACTCGCCACCGTCTGGGCTGAAGTAGCGCCCATCTATGCCGCCATCCCGACCAGGCTTGAAACGTTCAAAACGGACGCCCTCTTCGGCGCCGATGAGATCGCAGCAAAGCACTTCAAATTCTTTGTCGTTCAGACGCGAAAAATCGTAATCGTTCACTCGGGCATCCACTCCATGACAGGAGCTTAAGATAGCATTGATCAGCTCAAGGGCCGGCAGAGCAAGGCTGCTGGCTTCGATAGCTCGTATGCAGGGCGTAAGGCAGACCGAGGTTATATGAAGCTCAACACCACCCTGAACGAGAACAAAGATCAGGTACCTAGACAGAGATCTTGATTTCTAGCGCGAGAAGGTTACTTCCGCCCCCCCGGTTCAAGAGCGAGCATTTTCTGAGTCAGATAGGTGCTCAGTGGGAAGGCTGACACCACCGGATGTTGCACCGTGGGGCGAGCACTCGAAGTCTTGGCAGTGACCCTGCCAATAATGGTGGAAGCTAGATTGTCTGGGATAATGGCGCATTGGTCACCAAGGGCACAGGTATGCAGAGCCAGAGCCTTGGACTATTGCTTAAAACGCTGGGTCGCGCTGACGCGCTACCTGGATGATGGTGCTGTGCCCATCGATAACAATCAGGTGGAAAATCAGATTCGACCATGGGCCCTCGGTCGCTCGAATTGGCTCTTCGCCGGGTCGCTGCGCAGCGGTAAAAGGGCAGCGGCGATCATGAGCCTGATCCAGTCGGCACGGCTGAATGGGCATGATCCCTACGCCTACCTAAAGGACGTACTCACTCGGCTGCCAACCCAAAGGGCAAGCGAACTTCAAGATCTGCTTCCGCATACCTGGTCGTCTAAAGCAAGGTAAGCACCTTCCAATAACAGCAATATATCTGTAAATTCGTATATACGTAAAAACGAATATACAGGTTGGCCATGCCTATTCAGCCCCATACGTTCTTCAAATGCCTCGGTGACGAGACCCGCGCCCGAATCATGCTCATGCTCTCTGCTGAGGGCGAGTTGTGCGTATGCGAACTGATTTGGGCGCTCGACGACAGCCAGCCTAAGGTCTCCCGCCACTTAGCTCAGCTTCGCACTTGCGGGCTGCTGGAGGATCGTCGACAGGGCCAATGGATCTACTACCGCCTTCATCCGGAACTGCCTCAGTGGGCAGTGAATGTGCTTCAAGCGACGCTTGAGGCTAACCGCTCCTGGCTCGGCGATGACCAAGGTCGCCTTGCTTCCATGGAAGGTCGCCCGGTACGCCAGGTTTCCTGTTGCTAAGTGTTATTGGAGACCTGACATGTTGCTGGCAGTTTCTATTTTTCTGGTCACGCTGGTACTGGTGATCTGGCAGCCCCGAGGGCTTGGCGTGGGTTGGAGTGCGTCTGCCGGAGCGGTGCTCGCATTGATGACGGGCGTTGTTGCGTTCAGCGATATCCCAGTGGTTTGGGACATTGTGTGGAACGCAACAGCGACGTTCATTGCGGTGATCATCATCAGCCTTCTGCTGGATGAGGCAGGATTTTTTGAGTGGGCAGCACTTCATGTCGCTCGATGGGGACGAGGCAGCGGCGCACTTCTGTTCGCCCTGATGGTGCTCTTGGGGGCAGCGGTTTCGGCGCTATTTGCCAATGACGGTGCAGCATTGATCCTGACGCCCATCGTGATCGCTATGTTGACTGCATTACGCTTCAGTCCAGCTGCGACTCTGGCTTTCGTGATGGCTGCCGGGTTCATTGCAGACACGGCCAGCCTGCCGCTGGTTGTCTCGAACCTGGTGAACATCGTCTCTGCGGACTTTTTCGATATCGGGTTCGCGCGGTACGCTTCGATCATGTGGCCGGTGAATCTGGTCAGCGTCGTTGCGACCTTGGGCATGCTCTGGGTGTTCTATCGAAAGGAGGTGCCTGTGGCGTATTTGCCCGAGCAACTCCGGCGACCAGAAGAGGCCATCAAGGATCGCCCCACGTTCATCGCTGGTTGGTGGGTGCTGCTGCTTCTACTGGTCGGGTTGTTCGCTCTGGAGCCGCTTGGCATTCCTATCAGTGCCGTCGCCGCCACGTGTGCTCTGGTGCTACTGGTCATTGCAGCAAAAGGGCACGTGATCTCGACACGCAAAGTCATGTTCAACGCACCTTGGCAGGTCGTGCTGTTTTCACTTGGCATGTATCTAGTCATCTACGGGCTCAAGAATGCCGGGCTGACTGAAGGGCTCAGCTCACTCCTGGGCACCTTCGCTGATGAGGGGCTGTGGGCTGCGACACTCGGCGCCGGCTTCACCGCTGCGCTGCTGTCATCTGCCATGAACAACATGCCCAGCGTGTTGATCGGTGCGTTGTCGATCCAGGACAGTAGCGCGACTGGGCTAGTACATGAAGCGATGGTGTACGCCAACATCATCGGCTGCGACCTGGGCCCGAAGATCACCCCCATTGGCAGCCTGGCCACGTTGTTGTGGCTCCACGTCTTGGCTCAGAAAAACATCCGCATCACCTGGGGTTACTACTTCAAGGTTGGCTGCGTACTCACCTTTCCCATCCTGCTTACGACACTGGCAGCACTTGCCGTGCGCTTGAGCATCAGCGCGTAGGAGTTATCTTATGAAGATCCTGTTCATGTGTACGGCCAACAGCTGTCGCAGCGTCCTGTCCGAAGGACTGTTCAACCATGTCGCGCCGGACGGCTTCACGGCAATCAGTTCGGGCAGCTTCCCCAGCGCCAAACTCAACCCACGTGCGGTGAGCACTCTGCAAGGATTGGGTATCGACACGTCCGACCTTTATAGCAAGGGATCAGAAACGTTCGCGGACGCGCCACCCGATATCGTTATCACCGTGTGCGACAAGGCAAGTGGCGAAGCGTGCCCGGTGTATTTTGGCCCGGCTATCAAAACTCACTGGGGGCTTTCTGACCCATCGGAAGTGGATGGCAATGACGACGCCATCCAGGCTGCATTCGACGCAACGGTTGAACACATCAAAAGGCGGTACGCAGCGTTCTTCACGCTGGATCTGAATACGCTTCAGGGCACCGATCTGAAGCAGGCATTGGATCGGATTGGAGCACTATGATGAGCGAGTTCGATATCGACTCTGCCGAGGACTTTCCGGCCTTGGATCTGTCGCTGATGGATCTCCCCAGTGCCGATAAACTCGGCCTAGAAGGTGGGTCGAACGTCAAACCACGCATCCTTCTGCTCTATGGGTCGACCAGAGAGCGCTCGTTCAGCCGTCTCCTGACACAAGAGGGTGCTCGCCTGCTCCAGCATATGGGCGCCGAGACGGTGATCTTCGATCCGTCAGGCCTGCCCTTGCCGGATGATGCGCCAGTCGAACACCCGAAGGTACAAGAGCTGCGTGATCTGGTGCTGTGGTCAGACGGACAGGTGTGGTGCTCCCCAGAGCGTCATGGCGCTATGTCCGGAGTGTTCAAAGCGCAGATCGATTGGATTCCTTTGACCATGGGTGCCGTGCGGCCCACCCAAGGCAAAACACTCGCCGTGATGCAGGTGTCCGGCGGGTCTCAGTCATTCAACGCTGTGAACCAGATGCGTGTTCTAGGTCGGTGGATGCGCATGCTGACCATCCCGAATCAGTCGTCCGTGCCAAAGGCGTATTTGGAGTTCGACGACGCTGACCGAATGAAGCCTTCGCCATACTACGACCGGGTAGTCGATGTGATGGAGGAACTGGTGAAGTTCACACTGCTGATTCGTGGTCGTGAGGACTATCTGGTTGATCGGTATTCAGAGCGAAAAGAAAGCGCGGAAGCTCTATCGGCCAGGATGAATCAACGCTCTATTTAGGAAGCGCTCGGATGGGATGTCAGCCATTACACGGGCTCAATTACAACGTGTGATGGCTGGACGCTTACATTTGACGCACGTCATCTGGCTGAGGTTTGCGGCCTTGCCGGATGTCTTCCTTGAGGATTTGGCGATAAGCTTCTCACCATTCCCGATGTCGCGAGCGCCACCGGAAATGTCTTCGTCCAGAAACGGGTGGAATGTCTACACCCGTTCGTGGCTGTGCTCCATAGCTCAAAACACAGCCATGAGGCGCAATTTTGATCGCCCTACACCCGCCCAACAGCTCCACTTTTTAAGAATTCCTCCAAGGGTTCCTGGCTATAGCTTCTGAGGCCTGGCCGAGCGTAGGCAGCATAGCGAGCGTATTTGGCATATTTTGCGTACTTGGCATACTTTGCAGGAGCAGCGTACAGCGCGTATGGGCATTGGCTGCCGATTGATCCCGCCCGCTGCCCTCGTCGGTTATAAAGCACTCCATTAACGAACCAGCCGATGTGCTGGCCGTTCCAGCCATAAAGATTTTCTTCAACAACATATGCCACAGCATGGCCTGACCAAAGATAAATAGACATCTCGTTGTCGTCGGCAATGTACGCTACTGGTCGGCCCCGCCCGTCATAGAGTGTTTCTTCCATATTACTCCCCTAAATATCATGGGTAGCGCTCATGGGTGCACTAATGGTGTATCCGCTAAAGGTTCGGCAGAGGGAACTCCAGAATGGGAGTTTTGCTAGAGATCGTGAGGGTGTGCCTGGCTCTGGAAATGGCGACGTAGAAAGACTTGGCAGCGGCAGATTTTTGCCTTGTGTAGTGGATCGCGTCGGGAATCAACACGTGGTCGAACTCCAGCCCTTTGAGGAGCAGGGGGGTTGATATTGTCCTAGCCACCGGTGCTCTTCCTGTCCTGCTTAAGCGCTGCCTTACTGCTTCCGACGCAGCGACAAGGCTCTGATGCCTGCCATCCATGATTTCACTTAATGCCCGCCTGGTATCACCGATAAGCTCCCCTCGGAATGTTCTCGATAGGGGGTGGCTCCTTTCCAGCTTCAACACCTCCAGAGCACTTTCAGCTGAACCATTAATCGACAGTACCGCCCAGGCTGCGGATATTTCGATATCGAGAATGGCGTCGGATGGATGCCCTGGCGCTGCCGGAGCGCGAGTGATCGCATCATCAATCAGTGACCTCAACCCATCGGCGCGTGCTTGTGGCGCGGACACTGACATATCCCAGCTCTCTGCAAAATCCATCAAACGCTTCGCCGCTATTTCTTCAATGGATTGAAAAGCACCTCTGGTGCTCTTGGCTAAGTCATTGCAGGTGTTTCTCCAGCAGTTTATCGCTGCCGTCGAGCCGGTTCTGGAGTTGAACTCATCAAAGAACAACGACATATCAAATGCGTTATTGCTCTGGATGTATTTAATGGGCCCCTCTCGCAGATCGATTGGTTCCCCTGCCATCAGCTTTTGCCGAGTTTCCGCAATCCATTTACCCAGCGCGGTATTTGCTGTGGCCCAGCGGTGGGGTATTTGAAGTTCATAAGCGTGGGTGAAGTAACTGGCGACAGAGTCGCTCCAGCCGATTTTTGTTTCGACGAATTCAAAGATTCCCTGCATGGGATCCCCGAAAATAACGGTCGGAACGATGCAGGAGAGCCAGCCAGCAATCCAATGCTGGTACTGCTCGCAGTCTTGATATTCGTCTATCAGCACGCGGTCGTAGGAGGCCTTGATGACCTCCTGGACGACAGGGCTCTGCAGGATTGAAGCCGTACCAAGGTATACGTCATCCCAATTGGGCTTGTTGGGATGAAGTGCAGACCTTCCTGAGCGACCGGGGAACGCTTGGACGTACTGGCGAGCCCACGATGCAATGGTATCTACGACGACCTTGTCGTTGGGCACGTGCATTCGCTGGAGGCGAGCCCGGATTGCGTGAACCCCTGCATGTGTGTGGGTCAGTACCAAGGTTCGGCGCCCTAGTGCGGCCACCTTGGCGATCAGCTCCGTTTTCCCATGGCCTGCTGGAGCCACGACGGCCCGACGGCTGAGCGTGAGAATGGACTCAGGCGTTACCATAAAGCCAGCTCTCTAAGGTGCGGAGGCATATGCCTATGGGCGACACATGTGGGTTGTCGATAATTTGCATCACGAGAGCGGATATAGCGCGACCGCGCTCAGCATTTTTGAACCAGCTTTTTTCGGCGGCTAGATCGCTCAGGCGTAGCCGAGGGTTTGGGCAGACACCGACCAGATCCCAATCACAAAAACAGGCGTCGACATCAAGGCCTTCGAAGGTCTTTTCTAGGTGATCCAGTAATGTGGGCTCGCTGATGAACTCCGCTACCAGGTCGAGCAGGCCGTCAATTTGGGTATCAGTGGCTGATTGGAACACCGCTCGCTCCGTGTTCAGACCGCCCCCATACTCGATGACGCGCACGCCTTGAGCTTGTAGTTTGGTAGCAAAATGAGCGTCCAGTTTTCGATCTGAATCTCTGAACAGACCCACTTCGTATCCAAGTGCCCGGAGCGAGAGCGCCAAGGGTGGGCCTGCTGATCCCCCTCCATCAATAATGGCCGCGCCGAGTTGCTCGATCGGGACTCCATCGTGTCTGTCGGGGTAGCGCTCCCTCAATCCAAGCATCATTCCGAGTTCTGTTGCGCCTTCGCAGAGTAAAATTTTCCGGGCGAATAGGGCCCGTGGGGCCCCCTTCAAAACCCGGGAAATATCTCCGCTTGCCAAGGCATGTTTGATGTCTGCAACCGCCTCGGGCGAGCGGGAAACAATGAACAGAGAAGGTGGAGGCAACTCCGCCAAGACGACATCGGAGTGGGTGGTCATCAGAATTTGGCCTTTAGCCAGATGCGCCTTCTCTGCTTCCTTTTGCCATTTTTTGAGCTGAGCCATTGCGCCAAGGACGCGATGCGGCTCAAGACCTTGCTCCAGTTCATCAACAAGGACAATTGCGCCTTCGCTGATAGCTGAACGTTGAACAGCCAACGTCGCCAAACGCCTGGTTCCAAGGCCTGCCAACCGCAATGGTACGGAACCGTCATGCAACGCGATTGAGCTGGAGTTGAATCCACCTCGCCCGAGCTCAAGGTCGGGGCCGTACGCTTGGTTGATGTACGCGCCGAGTGAGCGGGCAGCTGTTTCGGCAGAGGCCGCAGCTTGGGCTAACTCTGGGATGGAGCCCAGGTTGGCACTTTGACGAGCAGAACGATAAGCATGAGCCAGCATCTGCGCGGTCTCATCGTTGGCCTCAGTCATCTTGGAGAGCACTGAGCCTTGGGCCCAGGTCAGATGGCGTGCCTCGTCACCGGCCAGCCGGACAAGGCAGAACATGGCCCTGTCCCTGTTCGAAAGGATTCTTGGAACTGGATAGCGATCGCAGACCAGAGACCAAACGGGTTCCATGGTCGCATCGACCGAAAGTCTTACTGTCAGGACTGGGGTGTCGGCGTCCTCGGGTTCATCGTTTAGCTCGCCGGTTGGGGAGAGACCACGAAGATACAGGCCGAAGCGACCATCAGAGAGCAGGGCGTGAGACAATTCGCCGATCGTGACTTCCACTTCGATGTCTTCAGCGGTGTTCGCGTGGTGGAAGTCGGCTTCGTTGAAGGTCATCCACCGTGGGGATAAGGCCGCCTCCACGGCGTCCAGCACGGTTGTTTTCGCGCTGTCGCCCACGCCGATCAGGCAACAAATGGACTGTCCCATCAGCTTCCATTCGAGATGCTTGATGCCCCTGAAATTCTTTACAGTCAACTGCTCAACGCGCATCCATCACCCGAGAAGTGGCCTAATGCAATCAAGGGTAGCTGAGCTCAAACATAACTCAATGTTTGGCCTATCGTTTTTCGGAATCGTACGCCGCCAGAGTCGGATGCCGTTCCGTGGCCAAAGCGATTGGGTGGATCGTGTCTTCGGGAGGGCTGCGACGACAGTCTTGGGACAAACTCAATCAAGCATCACTCAACCTGCGGCACAATCCGCTGCAAAGTCCCAGGACTCGCAAGCCTCGGAAAGCCCTCAATCTCATACACGCAGTGCTCAATCAAGCGAACCCCTTGCGCCTGGAGGTTCCTGACGAAGGCAGCCCCCGACCTTTCCCCACCAGCACCGCCTTGAGCGGAGGTGAACACCAGTACCGGAGGGAGCTCGACCCCCAGTGCTTCGTTCGGGCTCAGTGCAAATCCTGCATCCCATGAGTACCCCGCGAACTCGTCCGCTTTGATCATCCGATACGTCTGTGACTGGGACACGAAAAGCTCATTCGACCTGACGTTCACAATGCGAATCAGGGCGCCATCCTTACGTCGAAGACCACGTGGAGAGAGCCGAATCAGATCGCCCTTTTTAGGCACTTTCGTATCTGCTGGAACTGAGCTGTACCGCCGGTTCAGCAGGTGGGCAATCGCAGGGCAATCACAGATCACCGCGATGCGCTGAACGTCCTCTGCATCGATCCGTGCCTCGATCTCGGAGAGTTTCCGAAGGCATTGCTGGATTGGCAAAGCACCTTGCTGGCGAATGCGGACATCCACGGTGGGGAAGTAGCGAGACATCTGGTCAACAGCTGCATTGGCCGGCAGGGTGGCATCGACCAGCGCAACCAAATTCACCACATTCTCCAGCTCTGCCAGCAGCTGAAAAATCTCGAACAAGGGCAACTGATTGAACTGATGTACGACGATTGCTTGGGCATGCGCGCCATCTGTAATTTCGTAGAACGGGACAGGGGCATGACCTAACTCATTTTCATAGGCCGCGCACCTGGCCTTCGCGATCGTCACCGAGGTCGGAACGGTATTCGTCAAAAGCTCCGAGACCGCACAGTACTGCTGGGTGAATTCGACGGCTGCTTTGACATCGTCATATCGAACGAGCAGTACGCGTGAATTCAGTGCCAAGGTCACTTCGTCGAGCATGTCGAAAGCGAACATGTCCGGGGTGAACGCGCTCAAGCGGCTGAAGGCGTGTTCAATCTCACGCTCGCTATAGACCGGGTGAAAGGGCGTGCAGATCCTGGTCAGATGATGGCGTACCGCGCTCTGCAGGATATGGTTCGACTGGAGCTGAACGTGGTCTTCCGTCGCCACAACCCAGCCGTGGCCCTCACACTCGCGAATCGCCTCAAGCACATCGTCCGAGCCAGCGATGACGCTGTCGGCTAAACCGCCACCGCCATCTGCCTCAGCCACATCTGCCACACACCCATAAACAGAAGCGACCTCAACAAGGGTGTTCCCCGCCGTCGACTGGGCTTCCAGATGCCTTAGCAGTGCCCAAGCCTTCCTCAATCCAGGCGTCTGATCGAAGCCTGGATGATCCAGAACTGAGTCGTCATTGGTCTCAAGAAACGGCAGTGCCAGTGGGGGATGAATAAGGAGGAAGCAGGCGTTTACTGGCAGACAAATCACCATCTGCTCCGCACTGGCTTGATCGAATCCCTGAATCATAAGTCCAGACACCGATTCCTGGAAGTCCATGTACTCCTGCCATGCGAACTGCAACTGGGCCGTCTGAGCATCGCCAAGATGCTTCCCAAGAATGAACCGACTCTCATGGTCAAGCAGCTGCCGCACACTGCGCTGCTCCAGCAAAGCAGCTTGTTCCAAAACGCTCGCGAGTCCGGTGGGAGGGGAGTATTGAGGGAGCGCTTTCTGTGTACTAACGAAGCCCGCCAGTGCCCTGCATTCGTCATATTCCACGCAAAGAGCGGGGTACAGGTGGGTAATGACCAGCCCCCTCCCGCGCTTGGTGATGGACGCGCGATAGGTCATGCCTGGGAATATGTGTTTCGACCCTAGCTCCGGATCCAGCCGCGCCTTGAAGGATGTCCCGGTGGTCAGCGATAGGAGATGGAATCGCCGCTCGCCACCCAGCGTGAGAGTGAATTTCCGGACGAAGTAGTACTTTGCCATTAGCCTGATGCACCGTTGGGTAGAAAGACAGGGAAATGAAGCTGGATGGAATCTGCTGTAGAGCCGCGAAGCGAGGCCTGCCAAGGGCCCAGTCAGAACGTGAGGATCTTTCCTGACCGAATGATCTCTTCCCGGAAAGCCGCACGCTGCAAACCACGCTCGGCATCTCGCAGCTGGGTTCTGAGCAGCTGGATCTCGGTTCGTAAGCTGGCCAGCGATTTGTCGTACTGCGAATGGGCCTTGGTGGAGGGTTGAGATCGCACATGCTCCAGCAGCAGCTCAGCAATCTGGGGCAGCTCGTGCCCGCCGCGCCCTTCATAGAAGACTTGCCTGGTAAGTCCCACCGTCCCAGCCAGCCATGCAAGGTTTATCTTGCCGGCCCGCATCGGCACGCTCTTACCTGACTCGATGATCTCCAGGGCTACCTGGCGCAGCCTCTTCGCCGACTCCAGTTCCGGTTTCATGGCGCGTAGCACCTCATGCGGCGAACCGCCTCCAGAAGCACCTGCAGAAGCACTCCGGGCTGACCTAGCCCCAACTCCCAACCCAACTTCAGCCTCAGTCTCAGCCTCAGCGCTGGAGATACGATCATTGAGTTCACGCACGGGCATTCTTCCATTCGACATAGGGGGCAATGAGTGTTGAGTCGGCTATCGATTTCGGGATGCCGCTGACATCTGAGAGGTCGGTCAGGGTGTCGTTTATGATCCGAATGGCCCGCTTGTGATCGAGGATCCTGTCGACCAACTGGCAGGTCACTTCATACTCGCGCTGGTACTCAGGTACTCTGCTGGCCTTGGTAGTAGCGTCCTGAGACCGGGCAGCCTGCACGGGGCGTTTCGACAAATCGTCCACGATGTTGCGAAGCTTGACGTTCTCCTCTTCCAGCTGTGAATTCCGGATCATGACCGGATGCAGTGGATCTATGTCCGTGTTGTATGGGGTGGGTGGGGTACTTCCATCGCCAAGGAGCCCTGGGTAAGCGTCGAGGCACTTCCTGTATGACTTTCCGCGCTTTAAGAGCAGGCTGCGGTCGACGCCGCAGATACGTGCGACTTCATCAGCCAGCTGACTGATGTTTTTGAAGGGCTCAGCCTGTTGATTAAGCACCTGCAAAGCGGCATGGATTCGAGCGATCGTTGCCTTGAGTTGTGCTGCACCTCTTCGCTTTTGAGGCATTGGGGTAGACAGAGCATTGGTGGGTTTTCTTTTCATGTTCAGTTCTGCGCAGTCCCACGAGCTCGTCTGGCCAATTCACCTACCTTGGACACACGAGCTCGCCTGGTCATCTCAACTCGCCCCTGCCATCGAGGCTTGATGATTGAGGAGGAGGGCAGAGGGCTTGCTCAGCGCATACGCGGAGATTTCCTCGAATGAAAGGCCTGTACCGGCCATGATCGACAAGATCTGCCCAATGTAGATTTCCCTTTCCTCGAACGGTTGGTTGGCAACCTGGAGGAATTCCGGATTACGTGCCAACTCATCAAGAATCAGGGGGTAATGTTCTGATGCGAAAGCTGGGAACTGGGAGGCGTCTATTAGCATCGAAATTACGCGCTGTTTGGGATCTGCCATATCAACACTATGACGAACAGCGTTCGCAAGGTCGCGATGACGAGCGATGTACCCGTTCGGAAATTTTTCTTCTTGCCAATTTTTCTCCAAGATCTGGATGACTTGGCGATAACCAGCCAGCTCCAGGGTGCAAAGCGAAAGTTCGTCGTAAATTATCTCTGTGCTGGAAGATTTTGGTTGGTGTTTAAGGGTTTGCTGAAGTTTTGGTCTGAGTTGCTCCACACGACAGGCAAGATCACGGACTTTTGCATTCAGGGCAGGTAAATGATCGATCCCGAATACTGCGTAAGGGCAAATACCACAGGTGCGAGCCTTTCGCGTGAAAGTCATCAGCTTTTTCGGGCAGTCACCATCAAGAGCACAAATGCAACAGTCTAAGAACTTTACGCGCTGAGTTTTAGTGCTGGCAATCAAGTCCAGGCCTGTCTCGTCGGCGTCCAAGATATCAGGGATTACGGAGACGAGATGCTGGTCGCGCACGGTCTCTTTGCGGTTCTGTTCCCAGCCTTTAACCAGCGCCGAATTAGGCGATGATGGGCTGGGAGGACGTCCGGTCAGAGCTGCAAACGCATGCTCGGAGACCGCTCTGTTGGCGGAATCAATCAAGGCCAGAGCTTCTTGATGAGTCGGCACTACATAATGCGCGCTTGTATACTTCTGAGCATGACCTACTTGCCCTCCGATAATGGCGTAATCAAGGCTCGCATAGATACGGCGATGGGTAATCCATGTGGCCCGCAGAGCATGTGGGGTATGTACTGCCGACCAATCTCCAGCGGCAGTGCGTTCCACGAACTCATGACGACGCTCTGGAGGTACGAATTCGTTGTATATCTCCTGAAATCCGCGAAGAACCAATGTCCATTTTAGGGTGTAAGAAGTGTCAGAAAACGGAGCGCCGTTATTGAGCCAAGGGCTACGGAAAAGAGGGTGGATCTTGCTGTATTTTTTAGTGCTCTTAGGGTCATTTTGATAATGCACGCCTGTGTATTTTTTTCCGTACTCCCTGGTTTGGAAATGGCGTTCCTGGAGCAGTACATCCATGACTTTATAAGGGAGTGTGATGGGGCGGCTTTTTCCACTTTTGTCCGTATTGACATAGAGGATGCAGCTGCTCAGGCTTCCCCTCATAGAGTGGTCGTAATATTTATCAAAGCTGCGGATATCCAACCATTGGCAATTTTGCAGGCGCAGCCCTGAGAAGAGAGCCGTTGTGAGCATCCTGACCTGTGACAGCCATGGAACGTAAATTTCGCTGCTAGATGATTTGTATTTTTCACTTTTCCACGAGTAAGCATTGATGATTTTTTTGAGCGGTACCTCCAATTCCTGCGAGGTGTCATTCGGGTTCCACAACTTGATGGAATAAGAGATTCCGTATTTTTCGAGGTCGATCCAGCTGCTGTTTTTTAGATCCAAAGTGTCTTGGAAACTATAGATACCTCTGAGGCATTTGTTTTGAAGCTCGACCCCGATAGCGTCGAGTGCGAGCATATAGGCTTCCACCATCAACATTGAGTCGATGGGGAGGGGGATTTTGTCACTTTTACCTGCCGAGCCACTTCCTGTGGAGTCCAAATCTGGATGGATCGGATTTTTATAGAGGCCACTGATTAGAGGTTCACCATTAGGCATTACTACGTTGCCGTTCGCTATCGCGACTTCGAAATATCGCCATATCGAAAAAATGAACCTGGCTTTGGTTTTGATGCTGCGCTTCAGGTCGTAAAACTGCATCAGTGTGAGCGGTAAATCGATTTTTGAATTGTCCTTCGGATTGCTTAGATTGCAGTTTTTGGACGTACGATGCCAAAAAATGGAGCGGTGAAAATTCTCAATGTTGGTCGGGATCTCGATGCCGCTGTTGGGGTGTTTGCTAAGCCAAGCAGGCAGATACCTACCTAGGTAATCCATCAGGATATGTATGTATCCAACTTCTTGCTTTCTGCTGTTAATGCTTATGAGTTCTTCAATGTGTTCAAGGTGCAGCTCGCCAGCCTTAATCCAACAGGACAAGTTCTTTTCAATGTCTAGGTTGTCTTGGGTGTTGTAGTAGCCATTCACCCAGTCATAGTTATAAATAGTTGGTCGGCGACGACCAGGCAAAAGAGCATACTCCTCGGGGGGGAGTAAGTCTTGTGCCTCCTTTTTGGTTTCCTCGGCTCGCGTATTTTTTTCTTCGGCTCGTTGTTTGTCCTTGTGTTTTCGGCCATCTATTCCCGAGGCGTAGCGGGCTCTTCTGGATTGGAGATTCTCATTTTTTGAGTAATTGTTACCCATCGAGCCCCAGTGTTTGACGAACTGCGCATAAGATTTCCTGTTCTCGGTGCTCGAAATTTCGAACGTGCTGGTACTTAGGTGAGCATGATAGCCTTCAAGAAGCCGGGCTTGATCCGGGCTTACAATTTTTGGATGCTCTCTGGCAAATAGATGAAGCCATGTTAGGTAGGAAAAGTCAGTGCATTTGCTACCCTTCTTAGACTTGCTTTTTATTTCACGTTGCTTGTCGACTACTACAGGCGCTGCTTCCCACAACTCTTCAAATACAATGTCTTCGGGCCGCTGCCAGTTGACTCGGTATTGAAAATTTCGAGTGCAGCGATGCAGATTCGATGTCTTGACTCCCGCGAGCTTGTGGATAAAGCCCTGCGATCTATCAATCAGCTCCGGATACTTAGCCCATACGCCACTGATGTTGAAGTCATGAGGGAGCGTGGCATTCCCCTTAGTCCACAAGAGAACAAACATTGTCCGAATGGGGATGCGAATGCCGCTAACATCTTTAGGATGCGGGGCAGCCTCGCCAGTGAGTGCCGTATACAAAGGTAGGGCAAGATCGAGCTGTTTGTCGGGAACCAGGCAGAGATTGTAGAGTGTCGTGAGCTCCGGATAGGTCAACGCGCGACCCTTGCGAATCCTCAGGAAGATGGATAACGCCAGCCGGTGCCTGGCTTGCCTATCTGTCAGGAGCTCGGGATTGGCTTTCCCAGACACGCTCTCGGCATCCATGGCTTTCTGAGCCAGTTCTTGCAAGATAGCCGCAGCATTTTTTAGGACATCATTGCCGTGCAGGGTAAGGCTGTCGGTGGTGTTGATCACGCTTCTGGGCCCCGCTCAAGCAGTTCTTCGCTCAAACGCCCGTAGGCCAGGCCACGGTAGTGGTCAATGCTTTCGCCCTTGCCTTGGTGGTACACGAGCTCGTTGGCAGCATCGACGTCCACAAGGGTGTTGATGCCCAGATCTGCGGCATAGATCTCGGTACTCCGGAGATCTGCGTGCCCCATCAGCAACTGAATTTCCGGTAGGTCGAGGCCCGGCCTGGGTCGGCCCGGCACCATTACGTAGTTGCGCGCCCAAACCCCGAAGAGGTGTCGGAAGTCGTGGGACGAGTAGTTTCCCTGGGGAGCGACGAACTTCAGTTTTTTCTGAGTGGCTTGAATGCGGCGGTTGATCGTCTTGTTGACGCTGTTTGAATTGAGTTCGCAGAGAGGTACACCGTAGGTGTCTTCATCAAGCGACAGCAGCAGCCAGCGGCTGTCGGAGCAGGGGCGCACAGCCATGTAATCAGCCAGCTTCTGCCAGAAAATGGATTTGAATGGCTCGAACATCGTCACGACCGCAGTCTTGCGACCCTTGAACCCAAAGCGCTCCTTGTTCGTCGTGTCACGCAGGCCATCAGGATCTTTTACGCGAATGATCCTCTTGTGAACGTCAACGTCCTCCAGGCGAACCCCAACCGCTTCCGAGAGCCTCAGGCTGCCAAGTCCCAAGCTCCAGATCAAACCGTCCAATGGCGTTGGGGCGTTCTCAAGCATGGGTAGGATATGTGGGAGGCCAATGTGCTTGGCCTTCCGGTCTTTCTTGACCTTAGGGGCGCGCAGGCCGCCTCGGGCTTTCTTTGCGCCGGCACCAAGGGTGGGTTTGACCTGCAGCGTATTGGCATGGATCCGAGCTAACTCCTGAGGGCTGCGCACCCTGGGATTGAGTTCCGGCAACGCATTGGTTTGAGTCTGGGGAGGCAGACCGGTCAGGACAGAGGTCAGCTCTGCCTGCTCAAACGAGATCGTGCTGCAGGCGCTCAGCATGCGATTGGCACCTGCGATGTACTGCCCGGCAGACTTGGGGGAGATCGTTTTGCGGCCCGTTCGGATGAATGCCTGGCGGACGATCGGGTCTTTGGCCTGCGCTCCGTCGATGAGATATGACGGGAAAAGGTGCATGGTTTTCGATGCAGTCGCAGGGTCGAGTCGGCCAGAGAGGGCGCCGGTTTCATAGAGGAATTCGGTGAACACCCGCCCACCTCTCTCCATCGCGATGGCCGAGTTGCGCGAGTAACTGATGCCGATCTCGCCCCAAAGGTGCTCGGTGAACTCATTGTAGAAATCCAATGGTGCGCCTGTGGCTGTCTCGTAGAGCCTGGGTGGTTCGCACTTGACTCGCGTGAGGCTATTCATCGCCTCAATGCTATTACCGGCGTTGGACTGTTTTTGCGAGGCCGCGGGGGGTGGATTCGAGCCCTGACCAACCAAGGCAATCTTCGATTTACGCATATATTGACAAGCATCCCGTATCGTGGTGTAATCTGATGAGCGGAATGGTATTGACTGTAAAGTACAATTTGAAATGACAAAAAGTTCTTATTGATAGAGTTTTTATGCCTTTCTTTGTCTTTTCATCCCCGTATGGTGCTACTCAGCACGACATTGACTCCCTCTCGTATCCTCGCAAGGTCTCGTAATTCAAGGGGCGCCGTTTTCCTGCGCCCCGATAGCACACCAAGCGTAGGCTGTTTAGCAACCAGTGTGCTCCCACCATTAATTTCATGATTTTTTTGTCTGCTTTCGCGATGCGCCAAGGATGTATCGGCTGCCGCCATCCGACGAACAGCCTTATCGGGGGGTAAAGTCACGATGGTCGGCTTCAGCGTTTTGCGGTAATTTGTGCTGGCATGAAGCCATACTCACAGCAGGACGCACCTTCCCGGCAAGGGCTTTTGATCCTTGGTCGCTACCGTTCCTGCGCACTTATTTCGTGACAGGAACGACCATGTCAGGCGGCGAAACCGAAAAAATTGCGAGGCTCGCGGAGCTCGTTTCCAACGAGATCTTCAGCTTCTTCCGCTGGAAGAAAGAGGGGCCGGCGAACCTCAACTTCGCGTGTGTGAAAAAGGAAACGCACGCGCCCTTGAAGAAGTCTGAGCACACGCATCCGACTGACGTGGTGTTCAAGTACGCTGACCCATATCTCAACAAAGCCGTGTACCTTCATACCGATTTGAAGAGCTATGCGGTGGGCTCTATCACGCTGGACTCGATCAAGAAAGCCTTGAAATCTCTGGGCAAGACCATCGACTGTGCCCGTGCCTCGACGGAGTGGCAGACCCGCTACCACTTGGCTAAGCGTGAGAGGTATGAGGTTCGTGGGATGCTGTTCGTGTACAACCACGACGACGAGTACGACAAGAATTTCTACGATCACTTCAAGGACTACAAGGGCGAGAACCTGCACATCAAGGATTCTCAGCAGATTCATATCGTAGAACCTTCACTGATCAATTACCTGAAGACGCTTCAGGTCGATGTGAATGCCCTCAGGGCGGCAGGGACATTTCCGAAGGACAACTACACCTTCTATTACCCTGACCTCGTTTTGCACAAGGCCAGTGGCGAGTACTGGGAGCGTGCGGCCACCGCTGAGCTCATCGCTTCGCCGTACATGATCATCCACCACAAGGAGGTGATCTCGTACTGCGAAAAGGCCATGAAGCCGACAGAAACGTATAGTGAAGGCTACCTGATCTACTATCGCCGCGATGGCAGCAGTGAGATCGAATTCCGGTACCTCTTTGACGCCCTGTCCAGGTTCCAGATTCTCAACGCCAACAAAGACTTGAAGATCCGGATCAGGGTTGCCAATCGCTACCATCACAGCAGCATCCTCAGCAACTTCAACGCTGCCATCAACAGCTACGTCACTGAGTGGGGCGAAGACGAGAATCGCAAGCGGAAACTGCAGGCGATCGAACTGGACATCGTGAATCACGCGATTCCGAACTATAAGCCCGAAGCGATCGGCTGGGAGCGGGACTGACATGAGAATGGGTAGCCTGTACTTCGCGTCCGACAAAGCGATCTATGACGCGCTCACGCAGCGAAGCCTGACGAGCGCTGAGCTCCGGAAGGTCTTTCTCTCCAGGGGAATCGTGATCTCCAACGAGTCGGACAAAAAATTCCTGGCCAATCGGTTCAGTGCCTTGTTCCATGACTACTACGACTATCGGAACCTGTCGCTCCTGGTAGGTGGCCGTGACAGTCGTGAGAAAACCACGAATGTGGTCGTTACCACGGCGGTTACAAAAGATCAGCTGACCGACGCGCTTACCTCCGTCAAGGAGTGGCTTGTGGATAACCAGCACGAACAAGCTGAAATAGCCATCCATGGCGATCAGCTCAAGCTCACCGTCAAATATCAGAAACTTGATCTGAGCCAGGCTGAATTCCGCCAGGTCGTCGAGAAGACGGCTGAGGTCATCCTTGAGAAGCAGGGCAACGGCTGGAAAATCACTGGCCCCATGAACGATAAGTTCAAGGACATCACCGATCAGTTGTATTCCCAGATCGAGATTGTCACTGACAAAGATGTGGCGACCCGCGCCATCTCCCTAGAAGCAATCTCGGACGCCGGCATCAGGACAAATTTCCTTCGCAGCTTGATCCGCAACCTCAAGGACATGGAGGTGGTCGATGTTGTCGACGTCTCCACATTCAACCCTAAAGATCGAGATGATGATGACCTGGATCTCAGTGATGAGGCATTGGTGATCGAGGATGCAGTTGAGTTTGACTCAAACGATGAGGACGAGGAGGGGGATGGTGGCGATCCGGAAGCCGAGCTGGCGAGGCCGCAGCCAGAAGCTAGGGTTCACAAGATTATCCGCATCGACAAGGCATCACTGAAGGGCAAGGGGGTATTGGAGTCCAAGCAGCTCATGGAGCTGGAGGGCCACGGTTTCTACATGTGGAAGATTCGATGGACAGCCCGCGAAAAGCTCTTAGGTTCAGAGATCGTTCAGTTCGAGGCTCAATTTGGCAATCAGGCCAAGTGCTGCGATTTTTCCTATATCGTCAAAGGTGTCTACAACTACAACAACGGAAAATACGCCAAGAACCCCGTACGTGCCGAGCCGGTGCTTGAGCAGAAGCTCAAGATCCGCTTGGAGGAAGCGGCGCAGAAAACACTGGACGACATCGAAAGGAGCTTGATGGCATGAAGTCAAAGCGGCTGAAACTCTGGGTTCTGACCGCTCGTATTGACTTTCAGACCCTTGTTCATGGCCTTCGGCAGCAGCCGTTCAACGACGAGAATCGGCTCGGTGTCGAGATTCTTGAGATCCTGGATGGCAAGGCCACCCTTCGGTACCACGAGCAGCGGGATATCACTCAGTCGTTCACGAACCCTCTTGGTGAGACGGTCGAGTCGAGTTATTCGACGTTCATCAGCTTTGACATGGTGTTCGAATCGCTGGGGCGGGATCGTTATTCGATCTGCATGAGCTCGCCGCCCAAGGATCTGAAACCGTTCGTAGAGCTCATCCGGGCTGCAGCCGGGACAACATTCGCCCTGGAGATCGTGAAGCCAGATATCTCGTCGGTCTACCAGCAGTTGAAGGCCGACAAGCGCTTAACGAGGGTCATGGCCAAGCGCATCGTGACCGGCGCGGTCACCTTTGATATCGAAAGTAGCTACCGGGTGGATATCGCCTCGACCGGTAATGCGATGATGAAATTGCTGGAGATCACTGGTGGGCGCCCGGCGCCGATCGACAAGATCAAAATCGTCTACACGTACAACTCAACGCCTGTGCAGATCGAGTTATCGCGATCGGGGTCGGTTGCGATTTCTCTGGATGATGATGAACACCTGCACCTGCTTACGAGCCTGTTGATTCGCTAGCCAGGCGGGGAGCGATTGAAGGTGAGTAGGGTGGGGCTGGCTCGACCTGGATGCCTTCCTTGATTGCTCATAAACAACACCTGCCTGAGATGGTGGCGGCTTCGCGACTATGCAGCGCTTTGTCCTTGCGCGGAGCCATGTTCGAGATCCAGTTGATTCCGAGTGCGTCCGCTCAACGCCGTAGGTGGTGTAAACCATTTTTTTGACCTGTAAGCCTTGTCAGTTAACGCATCAGAAAAATGGTTAACAAGGTTTGAGGTGTCGGCTCTCTGATCGTTTGCTACATGCATACAGCGCGAGGTGCATGACCTCCGATCAACCTTTTTGGTCTGATGGCCGGAGGCCACTAGTAGGATTGCCATCACTCATCAAAAACACGGAGTCAGAGCGGTGGCCGAGAGCGAAGGTAAGTGGCGGATCTGGGGGGCATGGTTGACGATTAGGCTGTGATCAAGCAGCGGATGCGCTGAAGGTAGTGCAGAGCGGTGATCATGGTGATGTGGTACTCAAAAAATCTATGATGATTTTTTTATCTTGAGGGAATTGATTAATTGATTGGCTGGTAGGGTCTTAACTTTACCGTGGTTGTTGAGGATGCATCGTTTTTTGGTGGCAGGCGCTTTAGGCAAAGCTCGAAATCTGATTCACCACCGACGAACATTTCGCTCCTGCATCATGCCGGTCGGTTTTGGACGTAAAGCGTTTCTCAACCGAGCCTGTTATAGGTGCGGTGATATCTTGGCGGGTTACGCGGCAAACGCTTAGCACTGTTCACTCGGGCTGCATGTCATCCGCCGCGCAGCCAGACGTACTCGGCAGGGGAGAAGGCGCTTCGATGAACCGCTCCATATGTCTGCAGGAGTTTTGTCTGCAACACGATAGTATGAGCAGCCCCAACCATTGACCTTTTCCCGATAGACCATGGTACCCCCGCTGCTCGGGCACACTGCCGCCCATCCACTGCATGCGGGTGCGGTACAGAGACGGTACCGCCCGGAGCGAACCATCGGGGCATCACACTGCCTGCATCCACTTTCTGTGTGGGTGCAGCGAGGCCAGTTCGAACAAGCGATGAAAGAGGAGCCAGTCGTCTTGTTTCGTCGGTTGACCAGATTGCCTTGGGTACACACGGGACAGTTGGTCGCGATCGCATTCTTCTGCTCGGGGCTGGCTGCGAACTCCTGAAGCTCCAGGGGGGACTGGCCGTCGATCAACTCACGCACGAACGGGGAGCATCGGAGCATGTCGCAGATCAGATAAACCCTGTGTTTGGCGCGGGTCAGCGCAACGTAGAACAACCGGTGTTCCTCTGCATGAGGATACGCCTCCGCCTTCGGCTGCAAGGCCTCAATGAGAGGGTGAGTCACGATTTCGGAAGGAAGGCCGTACTTGCCTTTGCTAAGACCCAGCAGAATGACGTAGTCGGCTTCCTTGCCCTTGGAGCTATGGATCGAATCGTTCTTGAAGGAAAGGTTAGGGTAACGAGCCGCATAGCCATCCAGATCAGGCAGTTCGTGCTTGAACCGAGCGAGGAAGTAAACCGAGGAGCCTGCGCTTGCAATCTGGTTAATGCGGGCAACGGTACGCTCGATGACTTCTGTCTTGGATTGATCATCGCTCAGAGCTGCTCTGACCAGAGAAACTGTGAGCTCGTTCACCACAGTGTGTGATTGGATGGGTACAACTCATTCTCGCAGCCACCCCTACGAAGGGCTGGCCCGCGTGGGTGAGCTAAGACCTCAAGGCAGCACTCAACATTAGTTGTCAGTGGTGGATGAGCGATTCCATAGAAAGCCAACTGTCGAGCGACTCAACCCGAGCTGTCTGGCGGTTTCAGCTTTAGTCAGCCCGGCATTTTTGCGTTCAATCACCTGCTGCAGCTTTAAAGGATCGGATGGGCGCGCGGCAGGCCGCTTCTGGATAGTCATCCCCGCAAGGTGTGCCCTGATGTCATCAGTGCTGATCTTAGCCTCAAGGGATTTCAAGTCTTCGGCAGCCTTAGCTAGGACATCGGCGGCGGAGGTGTTGTCGCGAGTCGAGAGAACCAGCGCCATGAGTGACACAGGGTTCAATCCGAGCGCCTCGGCCAGCTCTGCGAATTTCTCGATGGTCGGATTGGTCTCTGCGTTCTCGATCCTGCTCAGGTATGTCCGCGATGCCGCGTGAGCCAAGCTCTCCTGCGTTAAGCCCAGATTCCCTCGGATCGTCCGAACGACTGCCGCAAGCGCTTGCTTCAACAAGGCGATGTCCCCAAAAAGCGAGGATATAGCCACGTTAGCGTGTACAGTTACACATCATATAATGTATAAAACTGTACTTTGCGGGTTGGCGGTATCGCTTGCGGTTCCTGGAGCGCTAGCCAATGACGTCTTAAGGCATGACGGACTCAAGCCGCGCAGCCCTGGCTTTGAAGATCGTTATACGGGGGGCTTCGGGTGGGGCTGCACGAGAAGCCCCTCAATTATTCGCTAAATCGCATTGCGTCCCGTCGGCCTGTCGATCGAAGAGGGCGGTGTGTCTAGGTTTCACCCGGTGTGGTTTTAAATTGTCGAGAGGGAAGCAGATGTCTAACCGTAAGTGGCCGGTAAGCCTCAAGAGGGGTGAGAACCTGCAGACCGCCTGGCAGGGTCTGCCCTGCGAGGTCGTTCGGGCCCAGGGCGTCGACTGGTCAGTATACGTCGACGCTTACCTTTTCAGCGCGGCAAGAGTAGGTGAGCGATACGTCGCGCTCGTTTACAACGATCAATCGAGGAAGTTGGAAGACGGCATGACAGTTGCCACGCCTCCCGTCTGGTGCGTTGAGGAGAGGGAAGGCTTCAAACTGGTGCGTACCGCCGGTGGAGATAATTACGTGATCTCCAGCGAGCAGAACTCGTGACAGTCTTTTGCCCGAGTCTCTCGTAACACGGGAGGTGGTTCCAGTGGCCAGTTGCCGCAGTCCAATTTCATTCAGTGCCCTGTGAGCACACCGCAAGGCAGTTCATGATGGTTTGTATAAAAAGCAGCCCCTGCCAAAAACTAATGCTTTAAGGACGAACAATGGCTGACCTCGAAAAATTAACAGTGACGATCAAGAATTATCACGTCCATGCGCAAGGCGATCTTGATGCTCTTTACAGTCGAGTGCGACTTGAAGATGCAAATGGAGAAACATTCTATTTCAAACAGGTGGTCGTTCCGAAATACCTGAAAATTCATGGTGCAATGGCGACCGAGACTCCACGAACCTGGTATTTCAAGAGAATCTCGAAAAAGACCATTGTGGTGCTGGCTTTTGAAAACAAAGCTGGGAAAGTTGAATACGATCTGGATGACATCCGATTGATCGCTAGATCGACAATATTTAAAGGTGTTGTGTTCTCGCTCGGCTCAATTCCTGCGGCCATTATTGCTGCCACGGCCACATTTGGACTCGGGTTGGTCATCATGCCAATGGGGCTCTGGTATGGATACAGGAACATTTTCAAGCTTCCAGCGATGCTTAGTCGCAAAACACTGCTTAGCGATTTTGCGAAGCACGGAATCATAGTTCGTTAATCATCGCGGACGTTAGTTCGATATGCGTTGCGGTTGCGTAGTCGAGAGGCCGCTAACTTATGAAACTGACCTCCCTACCTCCCGTCTGACCTTCGTTTGGGAGGCGTAGCCTGGATTTGCATCTATGGATAAGGCTAACGGACAACTGCGCAGCACCTACTCAACTAACTATGAGTACTTACGTGCTCCCAGGGCGTCGTGATGAGTGATATCTGGCTACGAGAACGAGAACGAAGGAAGGCGCTATGGCAGCTCGCTGAACTGGTACCAGGCGATCAAAGCGCACGAGCGATCCTGGAACGATTGGATGAGCTTGAACGACTTGATCATGATGTTCCATTGAGCGCCTGCCATCTCGACCACGCTGAACTGGTTCGGCTGCCTAGGGAGGCTCATCCTGTAGGGTGCTGGATTATTCGCGATGCAGATATCCCAGAACCTTGGAGATCCCGCTTTGCGGTAGCTCTGGGGCCCGCAGCTCGCGTGGAGGCAGGATTTTACTGGCATGATTGGACTGATTTTCTAGAGGCTTGGGAGCGCGAAGTGGCGCACGTGGAACAACATCGATTGGCACTCGATGACGAATAACAGCAATTTCCCGAATGCCCACGATGCTATTCCAGTGGGTCAGAGTGGTCTCTTGAGCGTTAAACCAGGGAATTAGTCAGCGGGAGAGGAATGATGGAGCAGCACGTAAGAACGCTGGGCCGTGACAACCTATCAGAACTCGAATCTGTCGAACGACTAGTGACGTCAATTGGCCCAGAAGCATTTGAGGCGGACGTCCGACGTCTGTCGCATCTGCACAAGGTCGATACCGAGTCAGCTATCCAATCGATCAGCCGCCTCACCCATCCCTCCCTAATAGGGATGAGCGAGACACCCTTCCAAATTTTCCAACGGCTGTGTGACGACCTAGTGTTACGAGCGCCGTCGTTGCTTCAGCGCCCAAGTTATCGATACAGAAATAGTGATAACACAGCAGTCCCTTTTGAACTCTGGTTGAGCATCGTTCGGCATGCCCGAGAGCATTTTGACCCAGCAGGGTTGGATGCGGATTTTTTGGTCGCGAGGATGCGGGAGGGACGTTCGAACAAGGAGGCCTTCGATGCCCTTATTACTTCGAAGCGCCCCAAATGATGGCAGACATCGACTCCAGGCGATAAGCACTCGATATTCGTCACGCCTTCATGCCATGACTACGCCTTTGAGGTTGATCAGGAAAGGTTACCTCCCGCGTTGCAATGGCGTGATGACGATGCTCCACAGCGCTTCCGCAGCACCTTCTTGAGATAGCTTTTGATCATGCCCAGCGTAGTGGGACATGCCCAGCGTTTTCAAATACAGGGCTTGATCATCAGCGTTTACCGACAGCGACTCGTTGTAGCTGTTACCCGCGAATGAATCGCCTTGGCTGTAATAAATCCCGGCACCCAGCTGACCTCCCGTAAACACCGTCCCCCTAGTAACGTCCCGTCCGTCCTTGTAGATGACCGCAGAAAAGCGATTGGCGTCGATTCGACGATACACACCTTCATAACCAGGATTACGAGCTTGAAGCTCTTGCAGGGAGTTCTCGAAGTAGCGAGCGATGTATTCGAAGGTGTCCAACAAGAACTGATCTTTGTCCCGTTGGGTGAAGCTCTTGGCAACTCTAAGGTTACTCGACCGGGGGCCGGTGGCCGGTAGCGAGGAGGGCGGCTGTGGAATAGCTGGCGCCGAGCGCGCGATTTGCGATGCAGGAATGGTCACATCCTTGCGGCATCGCTCTGCAGCTTTGCGTACTGCCTGCGCTACTTGAAGGAAAGCTACATCGCGGTCAGGCCAAAGGGTGACGGGTTTACCATCCTCAGGCGTGGCCAGCAGCTTACCGAACGGAGCATGATGCCAATCACACGCGCGCAAAATCACAGGGATGACGATCGCTTCCTTCGAGGCGTGGCGCTCCATGGCGCGAGTCATCTCGATGTTGTAGCAATAATCAGAGGCGATGAAGTCAGGACTGACCAAGAGAAGGATGATTTCGTCGCTGTTGATATGGTTGTCGATGGCTGCATCGATTTCTTGACCAGCGCCGATCCTGCGGTCATGCCAAGTGTCGATAACGCCCTGGCGCTTGAGCATCGATAGCTGCTTTTCCAGCTGATCACGAAGCGCCTCATCGGCATGGCAGTATGAAAAAAATACGCTTGGCAAGATCAGCGCTCCATGGATTGGTGACGGCTTAGATCTTAGGGGCTGTCCGATGCCGAAGTACAGGCCTTAGCTTCACGGGCGCGCAGGATACGGAGGATGCAATGAGGCAGTCGCTTTCCTTCCCACCTTGGCCCGCGTTGACAGTGCCGTCACCCAAGCGTACGCAGTCTGGAACCTATAATGAGCGGGCATGATAGTTGAAATCACTAAATCCCGGTCATCGAAATCTAGGCGAAAGAGAGTAATTCGCACAGGATTTTCTGCTGCAACTCCTTAGCTACTCTGTATCTGGGAGCCTAATAATCCCGATTCCTGCGATGGCAGATGCAGTGTAAATCTCCGCGCCGAACACAGAGATCGCCGTCGGGATCGTGACCTCTTGCACCGCCCCATTTATCTGGAATTCGAATGGAAAAGGCCTTCCGCTCGTTCGCGAGATGTAGTTGATTGCCTGGTGCTTGCCAAGGTCGGCAACACTAAGCGGCGTGCCATATATATTGACATAGGCGGGGCCGCGCAAATCACCTGCGGCAAATCAACCAAGTGCCTCCCTATCAGTCGCGTCGCCAGCGAACCAAACGCGTGGCGATCATTATGTCAGTCCTTGATTTTGCGATATGAATTTTTTTCTGGTAGCGCTCCTTTTTCTGCGTGTCGCTCGTAATCTCTCGCCAAAAAACAAGAAGCTGATTATTCGATTGCATTGATATTAAAAATCATTATGGAGTCGTTGAAACCCTACCAACTGGATGGTAGCGTTGTTGTGGAGTTTAAATTCCTGCAACCAACGACAACCCTGTGAGAATCCCATGCAAGACTGGAAGCAAACCCGAAAAGACATCAACACCCGTTTGATAGAGCTGAACGGCTTGTCACCTGAAACCATGAAGGGTATGGCTGCTCTCGGTGCCGCCGGAAGCAAAACCAATCATCTGGACGCCAAGACTCGCGAGCTCATCTCCCTCGCAGTGGCCGTGACGACTCGCTGCGATGGCTGCATTGCATTTCACGCCGCTGAAGCAAAGAAGCTCGGTGTAACCAGTGAAGAGGTCGCCGAAGCACTGGGTGTGGCTATCAACATGAATGCCGGTGCCGCGCTGGTCTACAGCACCCACGTACTCGACGCGTTCGACAAGTCCTAACTCAAACGCCGAATTCAACCCTTAACGACGTCGAGATTAATCATGAATAAGCTGTTCACTCCTTACGATCTAGCCGGTACTCCTTTGAAAAACCGCGTTGTCATGGCCCCTATGACTCGCACCCGAACCTTGAACAACATTCCGAATGAATCCAACGCGCTTTACTACGCACAGCGAGCTTCTGCCGGCTTGCTGATCACCGAAGGCCTGCCTATTTCCGATGAGGCTCGCGGCTATCTGTACACCCCTGGCATTTACGAAGATGTGCACTTACCAGGCTGGCGCAAAGTGACTGACGCGGTGCACGCCAAGGGCGGGAAGATTTTTGCGCAGCTCTGGCACGTAGGCCGTATGTCCCACACCTCGGTACACGGCATGATGCCAGTCTCCTCGGGCACGGTGCCTGCGGTAGATACCACGGTGTATGCCTGGATCGAACCTGGTAAATCTGGCCCGGTACAGCCAAGCACACCACGTGCGCTAGAAACTGAAGAAGTGAAACGCGTCATCGCCGACTTCGTGAAGTCCGCAAGGATAGCCATTGACGCCGGCTTTGACGGTATCGAAATCATGGCAGCCAACGGCTTCCTGTTCGACCAATTCCTGAGCAGCGCCCTGAACACTCGTACTGATCAGTACGGCGGCTCTATCGCGAACCGTCAGCGTTTCCTGCTGGAAACGATTGATGCGATTGCTGCTGAAATCGGCGGATCGAAGATCGGTGTGCGCTTCTCTCCGTTTGGTCGACTGTATGACTTTGGTGTGTACGAAGGCGAAGAAGAAACCTGGATGAGTATGGCGGCTGCCCTCAACGAAAGAGAGCTGGCATTTGTTCACCTGAACTACCAACCGACCATCCTCGCCGCGCAAACGCCACCAGGTTTCGGCGCTGCATTCCGTGAAGCGTACAAGGGCACCTTGATGGCTGCGGGCGGCTTCACCAAAGAGATCGCAGAGTCTGAGCTCGCCAAAGGCGAGCTAGATCTCATTGCCTTCGGCACCGCCTACATTGCCAACCCTGATCTGGTAGAGCGTATGCAGAACGATTGGCCATTGGCCGAGGGTGATCGCGCGACCTACTACGGCGTAAGTGGTTCGATTGATAAGGGCTACACCGACTATCCGGAATACGCAGCGACCAAAGCCTGATATTCCTTCACAAACTTTTAGGAGAACACCATGCCACTCGTAACTATCAAAGGGATTGAAGGCGTTTTTTCCGACGAGCAAAAGGCTGAAGTGATTCGCAAAGTGACTGACGCTATGGTGTCGGTTGAAGGCGAAAACATGCGCGCCCTCACGTGGGTCATCTTCGAAGAGGTAAAAAGTGGAGACTGGGGTATTGGTGGCAAACCTGTGACCGCCCAAGAAGTATTGAAGCTGCAAGCCGGCGAGTAAGACTTCACCTTCATGTCATTAGCTCCCTGTTCTTTGAGTGCGGCCATGCTCAACGAACAGGGAGCTTTTCCGTTCTTAACGAACGCCAGGTTTGTGGGGACTACTCCGTGATTCTGATCATTTACGCCCATCCTTACCCTGATAAATCCAACGTCAACATGTTGATGCTCAAGCTGGCAGCTAACAATCCCGATGTCGCAATCCGTTCGCTGTACGACCTGTACCCCGATTTCAATATCGACGTTGAAGCTGAACAGAGGGCGGTGGAACAGGCAGATCTCCTCGTTCTGCAACACCCTTTGTACTGGTATAGCTACCCACCTCTCTTGAAGCTGTGGATCGATAAGGTTTTCACACAGGGCTGGGCTTACGGCGCGGGCGCTACTGCCTTGAAAAACAAAAAAATGCTGTGGGCCGTGACCACTGGCGGAGAGCATGATCATTTTGAAGGCGGCGACCACCCAGGTTTTGCGGTGCTGTCCCAGCCCATTCAGGCGACGGCGAATTACTGCGAAATGCATTGGTTGAGTCCAGTCGCAGTCCATGGTGCTTACAGAGCAGATCAAAGCGCATTGCTTAAACAGATCCGGAATTATGGCGAGCGCCTGACGTCATGGAGGGAAGATTGAATGGGCACTCATAGCCTGATTGAAATGCTCATTTACCTGAGCTCAGCTGCCTTGATAGTCCCAATTGCCGTCCGGTTAGGGCTTGGCCCGGTTCTAGGCTACCTGATAGCCGGCTGCCTGATCGGCCCATGGGGTTTGAAGCTTGTGACCGATGTCGAGTCCATCCTGCACTTTGCTGAGATTGGCGTGGTGTTGATGCTGTTCATCATTGGTCTCGAACTCGACCCCAAGCGTCTCTGGGCTATGCGCCGCATGGTCTTCGGCGGCGGCGCGTTGCAAATGCTGGCATGCGGTGCGGCCATCGCAGTTTTCTGCGCTGCACTTGGCTTGAATTGGACGGCTGCGTTGTTGGTAGGGCTGACGTTGAGCCTGTCGTCGACTGCTATCGCCATGCAGGCCATGAGCGAGAGAAACATGAACTCCACCGCCGTGGGTCGCAGCAGCTTCGCCGTGTTGCTTTTCCAGGACATCGCGGCGATTCCCTTAGTAGCAATGATCCCACTGCTAGCCGCAAACGGTGGTACGCCTTCAGGTGCAGAGCTGGGCCTATCCATTGCCAAAATCGTGGGTGCAATTGCCGCAGTGGTTCTCCTGGGTAAGTACGTCTCTCGGCCTGTCCTTCGCTTTGTAGCGCGCTCAGGCCTGAGAGAAATCTTTAGTGCCGTCGCACTGTTCCTGGTGTTTGGCTTCGGCCTCTTGTTGGAGGAGGCCGGCTTATCCATGGCCATGGGCGCGTTCTTAGCCGGCGTCCTCTTGGCCAGCTCGGAGTATCGCCATGCTCTGGAAAGCGATATCGAACCCTTCAAAGGCCTGTTGCTGGGTCTGTTCTTTATCGGTGTAGGGATGTCGATTGACTTCGGCACGCTGATCGATTCGCCGCTGAAAGTCATCACCCTGACCCTGGGCTTCATTCTGATCAAGCTGCTCGTGATCAAGCTCCTGGGTCGCTTCCTGAATGTCCCAAGTGACCAGCGTTCATGGCAGGCGGTGTTCCTTGGCCAAGGCAGTGAGTTTGCCTTTGTAGTATTTGGCGCAGCGACCGTCATCGGCATCTTGGTCGACCCTTGGGGTAAGAGCCTAACGCTAGCGGTGGCGTTGTCGATGTGTGTGACGCCTTTGTTGATCCTTTTGCTCAATCACCTGGAGTCGTCGAGCAAACAGGGCAGCAATGAAGCTGACACCATTGATCAGAGCAATCCTCGGGTCATCATTGCTGGCTTCGGTCGATTCGGTCAGATCGCTGGCCGTCTGTTGATGTCCTGTGGTTTTGAGGTAGTGGTCTTGGATCATGATCCAGACCACATCGAGACGCTGCGTAAGTTCGGGGTCAAGGTATTCTATGGAGATGCCACCCGCCTCGATTTACTGCACGCTGCGGGTGCTGCCCAAGCCGTGGTGCTGATCAACGCCATCGATAATCAAGACGATAACCTGGCACTGACCAAGTTGGCCCAGGAGCATTTTCCATCCCTAAAACTGGTGGTGCGCGCTCGAGATATGGGGCACATCATTACCCTACGTCAGATGGGTATTGAAGACGTCGAGCGGGAAACCTTTGAAAGCGCGCTGTCCCTCGGGCGCAGGGCTTTGGAGCAACTTGGGATAGGACGCTACGAAGCTCGTGAGCGTGCGGATCGATTCCGCCGCCTGAATTTGGAGATGCTAGAGGAGATGGCCGCTCAGCCCGAGGACGATACCGAATTCAAGTACGACGCCTACAAACGAGCCAACGCTTTACTAACGGAAATATTCAATGAAGACCGCGCTCATCCAATTGATGTTGGCCCAGGAAAAATGAGCCTTGCGCACAGGGAGACAGGTAGCTGACTTGCCTTACAGGTCGAGGAGGATGCTTGGTTAACTAGCGTCCTCCAGCTCAGTGATGATTGCTTTTTTCAAGGCTGAAACTGATTTAGAACCAGCGAAGACCTTCAATAATCGGCCTTCGTGGAACACTGCCAAGGAGGGCACAGAGCGAATGCCATACATCTGCGCAATCGTCGGCGATACCGCAATATCAATCTTTCCAAACACTGCGAGAGCATGGAGTTTTTCCTCCAAGTCGACGAAGACTGGCTTCATCTCTTTACAAGGTTTGCACCAGGACGCTGAGAACAGTACGACACTGCTGCCTTTGGCAACAAAGCAGGCAAATTGAGGAGCGCTCAATTCAACGATACGGCTCATTTGGATCTCACGTGTTGTGTTAAGGAAAACGGGAGCACCTTCTGATTGCCCCCGTTCCGTTGCATCAAATTTTGCAGCCATCGATGCCGCAGACTTGGCCCATCAATGAGCTATCCTCGGTTCTCGCTTTGGCAACCATTTGATTCAGCGCTTCAAGAAAGGCCGCTTCTGGCTGAGCACCTGACACCGAGAACGCTTTGTTGAAGACAAAAAGTGGCACGCCGGAACCCAGTTGGGCTGCGAAATGCTCGTCTTCTTCCATCTCAACGCGCAGCTCCACGGATGACCACGCCAACTGAATTGATTCATCGGGCACACCTGCCTCCTTCGCAATCGCCTCCAAATTGGCGCGATCAAAAAGCGACTTGCCGTGACTGGTACTTTGCTCGTACAACGCCTCGACAAGGCGCTTTTTCACTGTCGTGTCTTTAACTGCTTTCACCAAGACATGAGCATCAGCTGTGTCACCAAACATCATGGTGTCGAAGCGATAATCCAGCCCGTCAGCCTGGCCATATTTACTGACCGTACTCATCATCGCTTCTGCGGAATCTAGGTTGCCGAGCTTACGTTTCAGTGCCGCAATCATCGGTTCAGGGGCGTGATTTGCAGCCAGTCGATAGGCCCGAACGGTGACCTGTACATCGTCTTTCTGCGAGAAGTTTTCGAGTGCTTTTTCAAAACGACGCTTGGCAATCCAGCACCAGGGACACACGTAATCAGACCAGATATCGACTACATATTTTTTCGAAGGGGTTTGCATATTTTATCCTGCACGGAGAAGTGAAGATTGCATTGCGGCCATTTCAAGCAAATGGTTAAAGCCCGCCAACGGGTCGGTTGAGCGACCCAGTGTCCAATCAATGAGGCTTGCTCCCTCCAACATGCTCAGCAGCATGAAGGCGAAGCTCTCAGCAGTTGTTCCAAGTAACCAGTGGTGCTGCCGGACTGCGTCATTTAGGGTGCTTTGGAGCCATGCGAGCTGGGAATTAAAGAAGTCCCTGGTAAGTCTTTGTAGCGACAAAGGCAAAGCAGCCATTTCCGCTGCCAAGGCACCGCATAACGGCAGCAGCCCCTCATTCGCGCTGATCACGAAAAGTCGGGAAAAAGCCTGCAAGCGCTGCAGTGGCTCGGGATGCATGATCTCGATTGATAGCAACGTCTCGTTGAACCGAGCGATGTAGTCGTTGATCAGCTCAGCGCCCAGGCACTCCTTGGTCGGAAAGTGATGGTGAATGCTGGCTTTTCTAATGCCGACTTTCGCTGCGAGATCCGCGTAACTGAACGCTGAGTAACCCTTTGAGCGCATCTGGGTTTCCGCGTAGCTCAGCAGCGCGGCTTTTGTCGTGATAGACATTTAAACTCCTACAGCCAACACCCTTATCACCGAAGCAGCCTGCTGGAAAGCGCCCCGTTGAGAGGCGCTACACAGGGCGCTTGCCTCGGTGTTTAGGCACGTACCGCCATCACCCCTGCATCAACGTCCCAGATAGCACCGGTCACCCAGGAAGTTTTATCGGAGAGTAAGAAGAGGATGGTATTGGCGACGTCTTCAGGAACACCGACTCGACCCAGTGGGTGGAAATCGTTTAGCGACTTCATCGCATCCGGGATCGCGTCCTTGTCCATGAAGCCTTCATAGATCGAGGTGTGAACGATGCCGGGCGAAACGGCATTGACTCGGATACCTGAGTGCGCCAATTCAATTGCCAGGTTCCGAGTGACTGCGTGCAGGCCCGCCTTGGCCATCGAATAAGCGGTTGCTGGAGAGCCGGCCAGCGCGGCTTGCGCGCCAATCGAACCGACGTTGACAATGGAGCCTTCGCGCTTGGCAGCAAGCATATTTTTGACCACTGCCTGCGTGATAAAGAATGTGGCGCGGTTCAGATCCAGGTACATGTCGTAGTCAGCCTCATCGTGCTCGATGAAAGGCTTCGGAATGAATATACCTGCAGAGTTCACCATGAAGCCGATGTCACTGTGGTTGGCATTGATTTCGTTGCGTACATGGTTCATCCCTTCCTCGGTCACGAGGTTGGCAACGATCACTGATACGTTCCCCAGCGGGCTCAGCTCGGCGCGCACAGCATCGGCTTTATCCTGTTTACTGCCGGTGAGAACCACGCTGCCACCCGCCTTTAAAAATTGGCGTGCTGTTTCCAGGCCCATGCCGCTCGTGCCGCCGACGACCAACAGTTTTTTGCCTCTAAAAAAATCGCTCATTACAGACTCCGGTATCAGATAAGTGAGAGGTGGTCAGCGGCCAGGTGCCGTGCTGACCTATGGCCAGAACGGTTAGCCCTCGATGACTTCCAGCTTAGGGAGCATGCGGATGGCTTTAGAGAAATTTGCGTAGTTGACCGAAGTCTTGAGCACCACGTTGTGCAGTTCCTCTACGCGCTCACGAGAAGCATCTGTGTGCAGGCGAATCACGACACTCACCTCGTCGTAGCCTGGGTTAACGCTTTCGTCGATCCCCAGGAAGCCACGCAGGTCGAGAGTGCCGTCGGTCTCAATTTCCAGGCTGTGAATTTTGATGCCCATCATTGCGGCATTGGCGGCATAGCCGACCGACATGCAGGCGTTTAGAGCAGCCATCAGCAGCTCCTGAGGGTTGGGCGCGGTGTTCTCGCCCAGCAATTCATTCGGCTCATCGGCTGCAATTTCAAAATCGCGGGGATAGGTCTCACCGGCCAAGCTGTAACGGCTGACTTTGGCTACAGAACGGGTCTGCCCCTTCCACGCGGTTTTAACGTTGAAGCTTGCGTGACGCTTTGTCGCATCCCCAGCAACGCCTTCGGCGAAATTCTGCAGTGCGGCTACATCGATACCGTTCAGATTGCTGCTCATGTGGACGTTCCTCTTCAGAAAAGCCGGACGATTCGACCGGAAGAGAAACAAGCCTACCAAGTAGTAGGATGGTTTGCAATAGAGATAGCCATACCTGATAGTTTTGAAAAACTAGACTGCATAGAGAAATGGGAATATTGATGACAACCACAGTGAGTGAGTGTCGTGACCAACAGAGTCACTTCGAAAGCGACGCCATGAAACGACCTTTCACAGCTCTATGCACCGGGTGAAATTTATGTAATCGTACGAATTGATGGCATAAGGCCGTCACTACATGGATAAAAATCAGGGAGGTTTTATGGCTGTTTATGCACCAGGGCACGTGTTGGGACGAGATGGAGGTTCGTTTCAAGAAGTCACTTTGAACGCAGCCAAGAGCGCGGTCGTCGCTAAGCATGGACGGTACTGTACAATTCGCGATCACGAAAAAGCGCCGCCTACAAGCCAACCTTCCCGTCATTGGATGCAGATTTACCGCACACCAGATAATACCGAGTGATCTATCTGGTAGTTTTAGTTCGCGCTAATTAAAACGAGCGTAGATTGGCTCGCGGCCCCAAATCAGATGATTCAAGGCCGCCTGCTCTTGGCAGGCGATCAAGTCGAGAGGCTATTGGAATATATATCAAAGATCCATTGATGAAAGATGCCCCCTAGAAAGGGAATGCAGCGGTAGAGACGATAAATGTGCTTGCTAACGTCTTCAGCGACGAAGGGTAGATAAAATCAAATCTAACCCCGAAGATTTCTCGTAATCATCACTCATCGCCCAAGAAACAAAGCTCGCACCTTCCAAAGTATTCAATATGAGCCTTGAAACTCTGATTACATCCAGGTCGGCTTTAAGCTCTCCTCGATCTTGACCCTGCTTAATATTTGCTTGGAGCCAAGTGAGATGGATCTCAAAGAAATCCTTTGTCATTTCTTTGAGGCTTTCAGGCAGGGCCAGAAGCTCTGCGGCCAGGGCTCCACAGAGTGGAAGCATCCCATTTAGACTGCTGTGTGCGAACATCAAGGCGAATGCATTCAGCCGGTCGACAATACTGATGTGTTCATCATTGATAGCGTCCAGCTGCTTTTTAAACCGGAACAGGTAGCTCTCGACGATGGCAATTGCCAGGCCTTCCTTGGTGGGGAAGTGATGGTGAATACTAGCCTTTTTAATGCCGATGTCGTCTGCAAGGTCGGCATAGCTGAAGGCCGCGTAGCCTTTCGTGCGCAGCAGAACCTCAGCGCTGATCAAAAGGTCTGAACGTGTACTCATGATGCTGCATCCAAATTTATCATTTGGGCATCATAAATTAGTCACACATCATAAGACAGCGTTCGCCTCCTGCACTGAGCTAGCTGATGCGACATGCGTCCTTCAACTGAGCGCCACAAGGGAT
Organism: Pseudomonas uvaldensis; assembly: GCF_021271205.1. Classification (GTDB taxonomy): domain Bacteria; phylum Pseudomonadota; class Gammaproteobacteria; order Pseudomonadales; family Pseudomonadaceae; genus Aquipseudomonas; species Aquipseudomonas uvaldensis. The sequence continues at coordinate 734,765 of NZ_JAIWKS010000001.1, read as the reverse complement.
TGGCGAGCTTTACGATCCTGCTTACGTTAAGCACGCCTCAGGATTCGCGAGTCAGAGGCGCGCGCGATATAGGCGTCTACGCAGAACTGTTCATTAAACCTGACTTGCCCGTCCTGGCTAAGCTGGGCCTCTACGTTCCAAAGACCGTCTTGTAGGGTTGGAACGGCGATGAGATGACCCAATCTGAAGCCGAAGTGATCATCGCAGCGAGTCCGCCGTTGGCAGCGCTCTCGGCGTGTCGAATTAATCTGACCAGCTTGGACATTCGCTCCTGCCTGATAAGCTTAAGCGAGCTATACAGGTGTGCCGTACGAGTACATTGGAGCGCTTTCAATAGTGATGGCTCGCTGTGCCCACTACGTCAGGCCTGTGCGACCGCTGAGGAACACGCAAAAGCACGAAGTGCTGGGTAAAACTCACGGAAGTCTGTGCTCAGCAGCTCATAGTTATCTTTTAGGTGCTCGAACAGCCCATCAAGCCCCTCTGGTCTGGAAAGGCGCTTCGAGATTATGCCTAGGCCATATCCAATCATCTCAATGTCTTTGTAGGCGCAGAGCCAATCCTCCGAGATCATCACGGGCACTACCTTCGCCAGTGACGGTGGAAGGGAAGGCTCTGACTCCAAAATTCCATAGATCGCCTGCGCAAATCTCTTCAGCGGAACACCAGAGTATTCCTCCCAGTCCCGCGCGAGGCAGTGGTCGAAGAACATGTCGAGAGCGATTCCGGCGTAGCGCCTTTTCTCATCGGGAAATCGAGATAGAGCTCGCTTAACCAACTCGTGGGAGTCGGTGAAGGCATCAATTGTGCGATGCAGTTGTATCGCGGCCTCAGTCTTTGAGGAAAAGCGACCTACGAGTGGGCCCTTAACGAAGTCGCCGTAAAGGCTGCCCAGGAGCTCGTCGGGCGATTGCCCTCCAAGGTGTAAATGAGCCAGATAATTCATCTCATGCATCCCTAGGGCATCATCATTACTACAACCATTTGGTAGGTGAACATAGCCGGCTCGCCAATGGACGAGAAGTCAATCCCACCTTCAGAAACCTCAAACTACAACTAGGCCTACGGAGCAGGCTGCAAGCGGACACGATAGCAGGGTTTTTAAATACCTACCTACTGAATGGGTGCCAAATTTGTATCAGCGCAAAGGTGAGTATGGGTCGAAGGGCTCTGAACCCACCTCAATTTAGATTGGCTTAATTTCGCTGCCCAGCGAAGCAGCGCATGTGACGGCTGGCGTGGTATGAAGAAGTGAGGTATGTATCTCTGATCTCACACTGGCAGGAGGCCGACATGAGGTTGCAGAGCGATATCGATGCGCTAGCGGCGATCGAGGAAGACGCAAAGGCGATGCTAAAATGGATAGGGCTGCCCGACGACGCCCAGAAACTTGAGGTCGTCGTCTTCCTCCGACAGATCGTCGACTTGGCCACCTATATGGATTCGGCTGATCGATTCATTGATACACCGATCAATGCTTGATGAGGTATCGCGGCCAACCAAAGGCCAAAAGTAACGATTCGGTTACGGCTGTTCCGTCTGTAGGTTCGGATGTGCGAAGGGCATTCTCGGGCACAAGGCCCGGCGGATTGGAGGGCCACCATTGGACGAAGTCGTTAAGAGAGAGTCCTTGTTCGAGCAGGCTTGGACGAGGCCAATGACCAAAATTAGCTCGCGATATGGAGCCTCCTCCAGCTATCTCACGAAGGTCTACATCAGCCTGAAAATTCCTACGCCGCCTGTTGGCTACTGGGCGCAAGTCGGAATTGATCGGCGACCTTGATGCGTTAATACACTTCGCTGGGCTGCCAGTTGTCCCCGCAGCCACTCAGGTAGCTGCCTGGTCAAACGCAATCTGTTGAGAGCCATGCGCCTGGCTGGCATCAGCGGAGACGTCGACAAATTGTGGTTCAAGAGGGCACGATTGACGTGTCGTAGAGGCGAAGGTTGGCCGGAGGCAAACGCCTAAACAGGCCTCTAAAGCAGCCTATCTTCTTGGGCGCGACGGTAATAGGATACCGAGTAGTGGCCTTCAGAAGCTAAGGACAGCATCGTGATCAAGAATTTGATATTGCGCGGCGTTTCGAGCTACTCCCCCGAGCAAAACTCCCAGATCGGCCCACTCACGAAAGTGAATATGTTCTATGGGCACAATGGAACGGGTAAGACCACAATCGGCAACTATCTTCAAGATCCTTCTGACCTGCTCTACCACCAGTGTAAGACTCAGCCTGTCTCGGCGGAACGTGAAGTGATGGTCTACAACCACACGTTCATGGAGACCAATTTTCACGCAAGCTCACAGCCCGGCATCTTCACGCTCAATGAAGGAAATATTGAGGCCGAGAAAAAGCTGCTCGCGGCTGAGGAAGCACTCAAAAAGCTGCTGGTTGAACATCAGGCCGAGGTGGCAGCGGGCAATGGCTTCGGGGAGTCCCAGAAATCCAATAAAGCGGATTTGCTCGATCAGCTGTGGGCCCTCAAGAGACCGTTCGATACCGGGCCTCTGCGGTACTGCTTCGCTTCTCTCAATACAAAGGATCGGCTTGGGGAAAAGCTACGTACCCTGTCTCTTGTGTCGTCGCCGGATGATTTCTCAGCGTTGGCGGCGGAGGCGGAACAGCTGCAATCAGCCAGTGAGTAACCGTCCGAGCAACACATCTTCCTGATGCCATCGGTTAAGGCGATGGTGTCCACCTAAATTTAAGTGGACACCATTTTTAGCCTTTTTAAGCGGACGCCCATGCCACAAGAACGCCGTTCCTATTCCAAGTCCTTCAAGGCCCAGGTCATTACTGAGTGCGCCCATCCTGACACTTCAATTGCCAATGTCGCCTTGACCCACAACCTCAATGCAAACCTCGTCCATAAATGGATTCGGGTGCATGCGCAGAAAAACCTGGCACTGCAAACTGCCTTCATCCCGGTCAAGACTTCGCCGCCGGTGCCGATGCATCAGGCCCTTCCTGCCACGATCCGAATCGAAGTGCCGCATCCAAAAGGTGTAGTCGTGGTGAGTTGGCCAGCAGAAAATGCAGCGGCGTGTTCTGCTTTCCTACGAGACCTGCTGCGATGATCCGCGTCGATTCCATCTGGCTCGCCACCGAGCCCATGGACATGCGCGCCGGCACTGAAACCGCGCTCGCACGAGTCGTGGCGGTGTTCGGTGCGGCGAAGCCGCACTGTGCCTATCTGTTCGCCAACCGCCGCGCCAATCGAATGAAAGTGCTGGTGCATGACGGCGTGGGGATTTGGCTTGCCGCCCGGCGTTTGAATCAAGGACGCTTCTTCTGGCCGGGTGTGCGACACGGCTCCGAAGTTGAGTTGGATGCCGAGCAACTTCAGGCCCTGGTGCTCGGTTTACCTTGGCAGCGCGTCGGTGCAGGCGGAATCATCTCGATGCTTTAACATCTGCCATGGCGTGCTTGCCAGCGCAATTGGCCCATCAGTCTATCGTCGCCATCAGCCCTCTCTGGCAAAATCGGCGGCATGACTTTGCATCCAAATCTCGATCAATTAAACCCTGAACAACTGCGTGCCCTGGCGGCGCAGTTGATCCAGCGCGTCGAGACAATGGACAAGCAAATCACTCATCACAAGTCGGTCAACGAGAAACTGGCCCACGAGATCGCGCTGCTCAAACGCTTCAAGTTTGCCAAGCGCAGCGAGCAGTTGAGCCCGGATCAAGCCAGCCTGCTCGACGACTTGATCGATACGGATATCGCCGCTATCGAAGCCGAACTTGAGGCGCTGCAACCGGCACCTGTCGAAGCCAAAGTGCGCCAGCAACCCAAGCGCGCACCGCTGCCACCGCAGTTTCCTCGCACACTGATCCATCACGAACCGGACAACAGCCACTGCCAGTGCGGCTGCGCCCTCAAGCGCATCGGCGAAGACGCCAGCGAAAAGCTCGACTACACGCCCGGCGTATTCACCGTCGAGCGTCACATCCGTGGAAAGTGGGCCTGCGAGCAGTGTGAAACGCTAATCCAGGCGCCGGTACCGGCGCACGTCATCGACAAAGGCGTCCCGACCGCAGGCCTGCTGGCCCACATCATGGTGGCCAAGTTCGCCGACCATCTGCCGCTGTATCGCCAAGAGAAAATCTTCGGCCGCGCCGGGCTGCCCATCGCCCGTTCGACACTGGCGCAGTGGGTGGGTCAAACCGGCGTACAACTGCAACCGCTCGTGGAAGCACTGCGCGAGGCAGTGCTGGCCCAGCGAGTCGTCCATGCCGATGAAACACCCGTGCAGATGCTGGCACCGGGTGAAAAGAAAACGCACCGAGCGTATGTCTGGGCCTACTGCACGACACCATTCTCGGCACTGAAGGCGGTAGTCTACGACTTCAGCCCGAGCCGTGCTGGCGAACATGCGCGCAACTTCCTGGGCACTTGGAACGGCAAGCTGGTCTGCGATGGCTTCGCAGGCTACAAGGCCGGCTTCGAAGGGGGCATCACCGAAATCGGCTGCATGGCCCATGCTCGCCGCAAGTTCTTCGACCTGCATGTGGCGAACAAAAGCCAACTGGCCGAACAGGCGCTGCACTCAATCGGCGGCCTATACGAGGTTGAACGAAAGGCCAAAAAGATGAGCGATGAAGATCGCTGGCGATTACGTCAAGAAATGGCGATTCCTATCGCGGAGAAGTTGCATGAGTGGATGCTGGCTCAGCGCGAACTTGTGCCCGAGGGCTCGGCCACAGCCAAGGCTCTGGATTACAGCCTGAAACGCTGGGTAGCGCTGACGCGCTACCTCAATGATGGTGCTGTGCCCATCGACAACAATCGGGTCGAAAATACGATCCGGCCTTGGGCCCTTGGCCGTTCGAATTGGCTCTTCGCCGGATCACTGCGCAGCGGTAAACGAGCGGCGGCAATTATGAGCTTGATTCAATCGGCACGCATGAATGGGCATGATCCGTTCGCGTATCTCAAGGATGTACTGACGCGGTTGCCGACACAGAGGGCCAGTGCAATTGACCAATTACTACCGCATCAATGGGCACAGGGCTCCTAACACGCTATGAGCTACATTCAGTCCGACGCGTCTGAATCTAATGGTGTCGATGGAGGTATTTGCCATGCGGGTTTTTTGTCATCCTGACTGTCGAAAATACGCCGCGCCTTGCGGAAATCCTCAACGTTCTCGACAACCCAAGTCCAGATAGGTGACATGCGGATCAACAGTCCCATACCCAGCGGCGTCAGCTCATACTCGACACGTGGCGGAATCTCACCGAACTCCCGCCGAACCACTAGCCCATCCCGCTCCATGGAGCGTAGCGTCTTGGTTAACATCCGCTGAGTCACCCCAGTCATCTGCCTTTTTATTTCGGCATGGCGCATCGTGCCGTAAACCCCCAGGGCATGCAGAATACCTAACGACCAGCGGCTACCTGCGTGAGCAAGCACTTCTCGTCTGACGCCATCATCGTCTTCTCTAAGCGTTCGGCAAATTGTTTCTGCCTGGCTGAGAGCCTCCTGATCGGTCATTTCATTCTCTGGTATCACAGGTGTGCCTTCTTACGAACGTTGCCTAATCGTGCAAGCATTTGTTCATCTTACAGGCAACAGGTCTCAGGAGAAATCATGACCGAAGTGACCCAGCTTTCCCCCCAATCCATTCTCGTTCTAGGCGCCGGTGAGCTTGGGCTGCCGGTTCTGCGCAATCTTGCGCGAGTAGCAAAGCGCGCGCCCGGCTCCACAATCAGCGTCCTGCTCAGGGATTCGACCATCAACACTCAGGTGCCCGAGAAAAAGGTCGAAATCGATGAGCTTCGAGATCTTGGCATCCAGATGGTGGCCGCAGATCTCGTGAATAATTCAATCGATCAGTTGGCTGAAGTGTTCGCACGGTTCGATACCGTAATAGGCTGCGCAGGCATGGTTGCAGGCCGGGAAACCCCGATGAAGCTGGCTACAGCAGCTCTCAAGTCCGGTGTGAAGCGCTACTTTCCTTGGCAGTTTGGTGTCGACTTCGAGGTAATCGGTCGGGGCAGTCCTCAAGATCTGTTCGATGCTCAGCTTGATGTACGCGAATTGCTTCGCGCCCAGGATAAAACTGAATGGGTAATCATCTCGACGGGTATGTTCACCAGCTTTCTATTCGAGCCAGTATTCGAGGTGGTTGACTTCGAAAACGATACCGTGAACGCGCTAGGCAGTCTTGAGACCAGCGTGACGCTCACGACTCCAGAAGACATTGGTGCGTTGACAGCGGAAATTGTTTTCTTCGAACCTCGCTTCCGCGATCAGATTGTGTACCTCTCGGGAGATACAGTGACGTACGGAGAGGTTGCGAGCCTCCTCGAACGTGTACTGGGTCGCCCGTTCAAACGTAACGTGTGGACTGTTCCGTACTTGCTCCAAGAATTGGAGAGAGACCCAACGCATCACATCAAGAAGTACCGCGCTGTGTTCGCCCAGGGCAGAGGCGTGGCCTGGCCTAAAGCAGGCACTTTCAACGCGCAGCAGTCGACTCAAGTCACGACCGCTGAGGAGTGGGCCCGTGCAAATCTGGCAACCTCATCAGCATAAGGGCAGTAGCTGAACGAACGTTCTCGCGCTCGGAGTTGACCTGCTAAAAAGCTCCTCAGTCTGATAATGGGCGCTGATAACCGAAGCTAAGGCGCGGAGAATGGGTCTGGTAATCCAAGACGACCGAATCTTTATCTTATCCGCACCATCTGCCGAGGTCTGAGGCGTCCCACTTCACTATCTATTGAGTTTTCTAAGCGCGAATTCCGAACCACGGTGACTTAACCAAGCGCTTACTAAAGCCTTGCAAATGAGCGTGGTTTTGAGGAGCACGGGGGAGAATGGTGTGGTCAAGGTGTGTCTGCCGGACGCTTACGCCAGTGATGCTGAGCTGCCTGGTATACCCACAATCCGGTTTGCGGAAGCGGATGTGGAAACCAGCCCGCTGCTGTCGGAGGCCATTGCCGGCTCCGGCGACTCCTATCTTTCCGCCTTGATCACCGACCTGGGGAACTCCGATTGGGTCAAGCGAGGGTTGCAATACCCGCAGCGGGAGGAGTGCCCCTTTTGTCAGCAAACTCTACCTTCTGGATTTTACGAAGAAATCCAGAAGGTGTTCGACAAGACGTATGAACAGCGCATCACCCAATTGAAAGCCCTCAAAACGCGGTACGAAGGCGGCGTCACTCGCTTGAGAACCCAGTTCAAGCGTCCCGAATACGACGCGTCTGAGTATCAACTGTTGATTGCGAAACTCGATACTCTGCTTTCGCAGAATACGCAAAAGCTGGATGCCAAAGTGGCCAGTCCTTCAATGGTCGTGGCACTGGAGCCTACCGGGTTGATCATGGATGATCTCACCGACTTGATTGCGGAAGGTCAAAGGAAAATCGATGCTTTCAATCTCAAGGTGAAAGACAAGAAAAACCACTTGGAAAAAATCAAGACACGCTTCTGGATCTGCTTTAGATCCAGTTGCGATGCTGCTATCGCATCGGCCAGGAAGGTGCACGAGGAGCTTGGGGTCAAGAAGGAAGCGAAACGTAAGCTGGCGGATGAGATCCGTCTCAAATCACAAGCTCACCACGACGTCATCGCCGAGAGTAAAGCCAAGATCACGAATATTGATCAATCCATTGACAGCATTAACTCCTCGCTTACCGCATTGGGCCTGAACGGCTTTGTGGTGGTCAGGGAGGAGGGGGAGTTGCCGCGCTACCGTCTGCAGCGGCCTGATCAGCAGGCTGGGGTATTCAAGACGCTCAGCGAGGGAGAGAAAACCCTGATCTCATTCCTGTACTTCCTTGAAGTCTGTAATGGCGAGCTCGACGAAAAAGGTGGCAAGCTCAAAAGTGAGCGTATCATTGTCATTGACGATCCTATCTCAAGCCTCTCTCACAACTATATTTACGACATCGCCACAATGATCCATAGACGAGTGCTGAGCCCCAAGGAACGCTTCAAGCAAGTATTTATCCTGACGCACAATTTGTTCTTCTTTCATGAAATGCTCAAGCACCTCAGGAAGTCCGACGAATACTCGTTGTTCCGGATCACCAAGGCAGCCCACAGCATGATCACACCGATGAAGGCCAGTGACGTACAGAATGACTATCAATCATTCTGGCAGGCCATCAAAGATGCTCAAGCAGGTCGCACTTCTTCTAGCGTTATTCCTAACATGATGCGAAATATTCTAGAGTACTACTTCACCTTCGTACATCGGCAGGATGAGCTCCAGGCAGCACTTATGGCACTGTCTGACGAGGATGCAGAATTCAAAGCCCTCTATCGATACGTGAACCGCGAGTCTCATTCCGACGCAGTCAATTTGACTGATTTTGGTGAAATTGTGCCATCGCATTACGTGGATCGATTCAGGGAGGTTTTTGTTAGGACTGGTTTTGAAGAGCACTATGAAAAGATGATGGGGGAGCATGCTTGAATCGGCTGGTGATGTGAATTCCGGTCGTAATAGTGGAGGCTCAGTTTTGGCAATTGCAAGCAGGTTTATTCCGTAGCCTGTTATATTGGCATTAACCAAGGAAGGAGGGGGTAAGGGTTATGTATAATTTCCTAGTGACGTCTCGTGAGGGGGCATGGGACAGCGGCTATGAGTATGATAAGAGCCGCTTTCTGGAGTACACGAACGATGATATTGCTGCAAGTTTCAAAGAGCTCAAAGAGCCACAGCTTAAAGCACTGATGGAGCTCCCTTGCCTGTTTGCTTACGAGGGCACGCATCATGCCATGAGAGTGGGGAAGCTTGAGGTAAAGCTTCGTAGCAACGGTAGAGTTTTGTTTGCTCGACCGATCATGGATGATCAAATTGCACCCATTGAGTTTGAGCAGATCAGACCTCTTCAAGCCGCTCTTGATATTCGCGATTGGGAGATCAATCGCACGCACTGGGCAGTCAAGGACGAAGACCTTTTTGCCATTCTTCATCACGCAGGTCTTTTGCCGGAAGGGACGGTTGGCTCGAAAGTCACCAAGGAAGATCTTCCTGCCACCTCGCCACCAGAAACTCAAGCTGACAGCGTCGGTGCCTTTATTGAACACGTTTTTCGACTAAATCATGGCCGTCGCGAGGTTTTTTATCGAGGGCACTCGAACAGCAAAAAGTATCGATTGGAGCCCTCGATTTTTCGCAGGGATCAAGATGGTAACTTCGTATACCGAGATGCTGAAGATAGGATGTATCGGGAACTTCTGGTTTCCAACTCCCTGGATTTCAGTGGCGATATCTATACCTTGGATCGCTTGGTTCGGATGCAGCATTATTCGCTGCCGACACGATTACTCGATATCACATCTAACCCATTGATCGGGTTGTACTTCTGCTGTAAGAGCCACTTAGATGATGCTGGAGAGGTCGTCGTGCTCTCCATGGATCCTGGTTATATAAAATACTTCGATTCTGATACGGCTAGCTGTATTGCTAACCTGTCTCGTTTGTCGAAAGGCGTAAGGGACTCAATCACATTCGATTCTGAAGATGTAGATGGTTTTAACGATCAGCGGGCATTGAAGCAGTTGCTTCATTTTATCAAGGAAGAAAAGCCATTCTTTGAACCCCGCTTAGAACCTGGGCATCTTCGCTCCGTGTTGTGCGTCAAAGGAAAACACACCAATAGCAGAATCTCATTTCAGTCGGGAGCTTTCCTTCTGTTCGGTGATGAAGCGGTGCTGGATGAGGAAGGTACTTCTGATATCACGCTTCACCGCATAGCGGTAACGAACAAGAGAAGTATTTTGAAAGAGCTAGATCGGTTGAATATAAATGAAAGTACCGTGTTTCCCTATATAGAGAGCTCGGCGAAGTACATTGCTCAGAAGTTTGCCTTTCAAGCCAGTGAGTGACTACTCGCCACCGTAAGCTCGGTCAGGAATATAAGGTAACTCAAGACGGTGTGATTCACCTTTGATCGCTATATCGGCACGGCACCGTCTCTACCTTGCGAGTTAAGGTAGAGACGGCCTGGGTAGAAGGCCACGGGGGCCTGGTTACCTACCGTCGCACGTAGCCCGCCTTATTTAGGTACGACGCTTCTTGGTTTTCCAGGCCGCATTAGCGCCTGTCGTAGTGAGTGAAACGTAGTGTTCGGCCATGGAACTGGAGGAGTGACCCAGCTGATCGGCGATTCGCTCGCCAAGCTGTTGCGGTGGGGGGGACGCTGCAAGCTGTGCCATAGCTGCCCGTCTCAAGGTGCTCGGCGTGAGTGTTGAGCGGGGGAGTTGAGCTTCTCGTTCCCACGCCTGAAAAATCCGAAGCAGTTGCGATGTCGACATGGGTTGCTTCCGGTCATCATTCGGGAAGAGATAGTCATCGGCAGAGAGATTTTCCTCCCTGATGTACTTCTCGATTACTGCTGTGTTCGCAAGAAGTAGTGGTGGTTTCGCTTTTGTGATCTCAATGGATATCTCTTTGCTCGAAGGCATTTGGGTTTCCAAGCTGACAACCTGGGAAACCTTGGCACCAAGGATGACGTGCCCCCGAAGCCCTGCCTCCAGCAATGCAAAAAGGCTCCGGTCGCGAAGGCTTCCTGAGTTTTCGACGATCCGCTTGATCGCATCACTGTGAGTGAAGACATCCAGTCCTAACGAAATGGCCTGGAGCTTCGATGGCTTGTGCGTTATAGGTCGACACGTGTAGCGCGGGACTTCTGACTCTGGGGCGGTGGTGTTCACAGGACAGATTTCAGTCTGGTCTAAATCAGGCATTGGGATCTTGGTCACCTCCACGCCTCGTGAGGAAGCCCCCTTGAACGTGCTAAGCGTTTTCAACGGGAGCGTCTCGACAAAAGGGTCAAGCACACTGCGCGGTACTGAGGTGTCGTTGGCCAAGGCCAATACCGAAGAAATTTCAGCCGCGAGCTGGGTGTGCGTAGCACTCAGGGCAGGCGTTTCTGCATCCCGAGGCCAGATGACGGACTCTTTCATGAGATCGTCGTAATTGGCGTACCCTAGTCCCTTGGACAGGGTCTCTCGGGCAAAAGAGAGCTGGACGGGTGATTGGCCTGGCCATCGTTTCTGGATGATTTTGGCGAGTTTTTTGAAGGCGGCTTGGGGGAGCAGATCTTCGGGATAGACCGCAACGCGCATGGCAATTCTCCAATGTCACGGTGTCGGCTGCCCGCTGACAATTGTCGAAGTGCGTGCGAAAGAAGGGGAGAAACACCTGAGGCGCAAAGGCTTTGCATGCCGACCGCTCGATCCAGGAAGACCGTGGTCGGTACGGTAGCATCGCTTCTGGTGCTGATCAATACTCAGAGATTTGCCAGCTGGACAGGCTTGCCAGCATGCCAGGCTTGACCATGAGGGGGATTTTTTCGGCTGCCCTGATGGAAGTCATCGTACAGGGGGCAACGGGAAAACTGTCTTGGGTTGCTAGCTATGCTTCACAGGACGGGTACTGCTGATATTGATCGCGGAATTATATTCTTATTGGCTTCAGCACCCTATTGCCTGAGCCGGTTCGCTTACATGGGGTGGCGGATTAAAGGTATCAGCGTCGCAGGTTGAAGACTCTTAACAAACAAGGAATTATCTATGTGGGAACAGCATCCTGATACTTGTGCAGTGGTTTTTAATCCAGCTAACGAGAAGATATACGAGTTTCGTAGGTCAATGCTCATTAATCAGATAACTCGCGATGCTGATAGAATTGCTAAAGGTTTTGATGCGCTACATAGTGCTGACCTTGAAAAAATGAGTGCACTTTTTGCCCATTGCTCCGCTATCTGGGCTTCGGGGATGTTTAGGGCCGAACGCAATGAAGATAAGCTTCGCATGGCATGTGCAGAGCTCCTCTCCAATGCGCTGAACTCCATGGTTGGCGCGGCCTACATGCTTCGAGGTGGCTTCGTTTTGCAGCCTGGGCCGGTCGTGCGCTCAGCCATTGAAACCATGGCCGTAGCCCTGCATCTCATGCAATTTCCGGAAGACTTTCAAAAGTACCAAGAGCACAAATTTGAGTCTCCGCGCGCCGTTTCCAGTGCCAAACGCGTCTTCCCTCCATTCGGCCACATCTACGGCTTGCTGAGTCGGGAGTTTACGCATATTGGAACTTTGCATAAGCAGTTCACACCCATTCGTGAATACACTGGCACTGAGGAATCGTTGCAGTTAAATATTCAGTTCCTGACTGGAGGGATATGGATGTGCTATGTATCCTGCGAGCTAGTATTTTTGGATAGTGTGGCTGAACCAAGATATTGGCGTGAACTGCCTGAACAAGTCGAGGGTAAGACTGCTTATTCTTACGAGCCCAGTGACGAGGAGCGAACTTGGATGGCGGATTTCCTAGGCTTGGATAATCCGGTCTTTAGAGAAGGTGACTGAGGTGCATCAGGTGCGCTTCTTCTACGCGCTCGGATAAGGTGCTGGAGGGGGCTCTAGTCACCTGGTTGCAGCAGGTCAGGGGAGGCGGTCGATCGCGGCGCCGTAGTCAAAGTTCACGGTTGATCCGGACACGAGGACTGCTTCGAGCTGATGCTTGGATGCGTTCTTAACGATGCGAAATTCGCTCACTTCCCCTGCCTGGCGGGTGAGTCTCCAGATCAACCTGAGCTTCTCGGTGGCCATGCCCAGCTGCATCGCACCATGGGTAGACTTGGCCAGGAAGGCATTGAGCTTGCTCTTCAGCTCAAACCTGGAGTCGTATGGATAGGGGCCGAGGGTGAAGGGGCCGTCCCCGATAATTCGATCAAACTCGATTCTGGGCTTCATGTGTAATGCCTGGATTTGTCGATGCTCCCTCGTGCGGTTCCAAACCGTGATACCCCTGGCGGTACAGTGCTCGATCCAGCGTGTCTCGGCCTCCAATGAGGCCTCTTCAGATTCGCAGGTTTCCACGACTTTGAATGCTGGGGTCATCCCGGCATCGAGTATCTGGGCGATCTTGGCTGCCGCGCGTTTGCAGTCGTGGTTGGCTTTCCCAAGATGGCCTCGCTGCCGGCCTTCGAAGTCGCCTGTCTGCCCCACGTAGAACGGCTCCTCCGTTACGGGATCAATGATCAGATAGACGACATAGTCCTTGGCAACCACGCCGTCCAGGGGCGGCTGTTGAGGCTGTTGTGGAATGACGGTCGGCAGTTGCGCGGACGTTTGCGTGCTGAAGTGAAGAACCGGTGAGTGGTTCGAGCCTGGCGTGGGGGTGTTCTGGCGGTACCACTCCTCAGCGAGCTCAAGCGTTGCGAACGACTGGTGTTTCGCTTCCGGAAAGCGGTCAATGGACAAGCGAGCCCCACCTTCCCAGCTATTGAAAATCCCGAGTTTCCGTCCGTGGACAACAGCGTAGAACTTCGGCTTCTTGGCCATCCTGTGCAACCTCCCTGAATCACTTAATCCGCCTGCGGGGTGATCTGCAGACCTCGCAATGCTTTCAGGCACCGAACCCATGCTCAATGCGCGCGAGAAGCGTCAAGGCGTCGTCGATGTGGGCATCCCTCGGGCGTTTCGCTCCTAACGCTAGTAAGGGTTTCGATAGCCAGTCCACCGCACTTTTCTTGTCGCCGAAGATTGCCATCGCTGCATCAAGCAACCGTGGGTCAATCGATTCCGACGACTCCGGGCTTTCCTCCCTTGGACTCATCGCGTCATTGATGGCTTCTGCGAGCACTTCCAAGGCCTCTCTCAGGCGAGCATTTTCTCGGAAATCACCAGAGCTTGGCTGGTGCTCTTTGCAATGGTGCAACAGCGCCTGCGCGTCATTATGGTTCAGGTCGAACTCGATCAGCATGTCGATTCCTTGAGTGGGCTCGATGTCTGGAGTATGGAAGCGCCCAGATCGGGTATCTGACAGCGCATTAGAGGGCACCCTGTCCGATGTGGAGGGCAACGGTCACTTCAGAGCAATTTGGGCCTTGAGCCGTTTTGGATGGTATTCCAATCGCGGCGCTTCAGCCATCATGCCCCTCTTGATGAACAGGCTCAGGTACTGCCAGCACCATGCGAAAGGAAAATGTGAAGGACGGCGAGGCTATCACGATGGTGTGTTACCAGTGCGTGCACGACCCTTTTCTAGGACGGCAGATCCAGCGCAGTGGGGCGTCCTCTCAGTGCAGCCTTTGCGACTCGAAACGCAAGTGCGCGCCACTCGCTGAGATCGTCTCTCGTGTCACCGAAATCCTTGGTACATACATCACAGAAGGTGATCACGTTTGGCGTTGGAACGGTGGGCGGGTTGACCACCAAGAAGGCGAGAGCATCGAGCACTGGGTGAGCGAAATCTTTGGCTGCGACAACATCGAGCCGATCGTGGCTGCAGTGAGCCGGCGCCTGACGTCATACAGCGACGATATTCAGTACTCCCGGCAACGTTTCAGATTGGATGACATCGGCCACCAATGGTGCGAGTTCCAGGAAGGCATGAAGCATGGAATCCGCTTCTTCAACGACAGCGCCAAGGCGTTTCTGGACTGGATCTTCAAAGATCTGGACAAGTACTCAGCCTCATCTGATGAGCATGCTGTGGTGCGATTGCTTACACCTAAAGGTTCTCCACCGATCTACCGCGCCCGAACCTGCATGAGTTCGGAAAGCGTCTCCGAGATCACAGCTGATCCTGCGCGTAATCTCGGTGCGCCTCCTAAGGAGCGAGCAGGTGAAGGCAGGATGAACCCGGCAGGTGTCCCTGCCTTCTACGGAGCCTTCGAGCGCAAGACCTGTGTCGCCGAGCTCCGCCCCCCGGTCGGCGGCACCGTGGTCAGTGGCGAGTTCAGGTTGGTCAGGGAGGTCAAGGTGTTGGATTTCGGACGCTTCGAAAAAGCTGACCTCGGGCCCATGCCAAGCTTCTTCGACTCCAAATACCATTCGAAGGTGGGTCGTCGAGATTTCCTGAGGTACCTGCATGACGCAATCACGGTGCCTGTGCTTCCTGGAGCAGAGCGAGATTATCTGACCACTCAAGTCATCGCTGAATACCTAGCAACCCACTGCAAGCCTCGAATTGACGGTGTGATCTTCAAGTCGGTGCAGGAAAGCGACGGTAGCAACATCGTCTTGTTCTCGCACGTTGCCTGCGCTGCCACCGCTTTGATTGGAAGGATTCAGAACGGCTATATGATCAGAGGCCCCAAGGCATCCGAGGGGCCCTGCATTGAGTATGTCAGTGACAGCCTCGTCTACCACGGGATTCAGCAGGTGAAGTACTCCACAGACGATCAGGCGCTGCCGGAGGATAAGCCGCTGGCAGTGCAACGCGCGCATCCGTTGCTCATGAGAAGCGAAGCGCTGCCGGTGGATGACGACTACTAAGCGTTTTTAGGATTTGTCTACTATATGATGTGCCTCTTGGTTTTTTTTGGTGCTATATGTTGTGTTTGTGGGGCGAACTGCTAACTTTTCAGATACCCCTTATTGAGCGAGGTGTCTCATGGCAGGCAAAGGTAAAAACCAACATGTGGTGAAGCGCGACGATGGCTGGGCAGTCCGGGGCGAAGGCAACTCCAAGGATACATCTCATCATCGAACTCAACAGGAAGCCGCCGATGCGGCGCGGGCGATCGCGCAGAATCAAAAGAGCGAAGTGCTGATCCATGGAAGGGATAGCAAGATCAGAGAGCGGGATTCGTACGGCAATGATCCCCATCCACCCAAGGGGTGAGTTGACCTTAGGTTTTAGCTGGAAGCTGTGGAGGAGGGGCTCTAGGAGGAGCCCTCTCACGCTGTCCCTAGAGGGGCCATCAGATCCGACATAGTCGTTCTAACGCTCGTGGCATGGTGTTTGTCCTGCAGGCAGGAAACGATCTTCTGCCCGGCCTGCAGGATCTCAGTGCCGGAGCAATCGCAGGAAGGCATCTACGGTGCTCTCCACGATTTGCTCGATCTCCTGGCGGGCAAGCGGCTCGCCGTTGGCTCTAATCTGTTTCAGGAGAACCCCGCCATCGAGCGTCTGCATGAAGTAGCGGGCGTCAGCCTCAGGCACTTGAACTGACAGGATGCCTCGTCGTGCCAGTTCGGCGAGATACTCGCTGATGGCAGCCATAGCTGGCCCCTGGATAACCTCGTCAAAGCGGTACGCAAGCACGGGGAACCGTCGACCTTCCATGAAGACCATGCGCAGGAAGTCGGCTGCCGTAGGCCCAGACCAGAAGCACGCAAACTCGGTAGCGATCTGCATCAGTCCATTCCTGGGGTCAGCCAGTGCGCCCTCATCGGTCGGCACGTGCATAGCCGGGAAGGCCTTCCACATACGTTCCGCCACCGCCACGAACAGTGACTCCTTGCCCTCGGGGAAGCGGTTGTACAGAGTCTGACGGGTCACCGCTGCAGCCTTGGCAATTTCCTCCATGCTGGCCCCTTCGTACCCGTGCTCGATGAACATCCTGCCCGCAGCGGCCAAAATCCGGACTGGACGAGAGGCGCTCTCGCCTGGGTTGAGCAACTCGTCGACTGGGGAGGAAGTGGCGTTCATTTCGATTACCTGTGCAGAGTAGGTTAAGTGTTACTGAAAGAGATGCGATTCGCCACCCATGTTTGTGTGATTAGCTTTACTGGAATGTAAAGTAAAGCTGATTGGGTTGCGGGGCTTGGTGAGTGGGATTAGTTGTTGTCGGATTATTTGGACAGGGGCGCTGTTTGATTATCTGTCGCTTCGCTTTTGGTTTTGGCTTGATGGTTGGGCTTATGCTCTGCTCGGGTTGGATGGTGGATGGTTCGCGCTGAGGGTACCTATAACGGAGAGATTTTTTTCGGATAGGTACCGACACCTCACTGCTGAAACCTTATCATCGGCTTATCAATTAATTGAGGTTTTTAAAATGGATGTTAAAGGTCGTTCTGCTGCAATCGAAGCGTGTGAAAATATTTTGCGTGAGGACTTTAAATATAACGAGGAGCACGGTATCTGGCGCAGTATCAATCGGATCATTGAAGGTCTGCTGGGGCGCTCCACTGAACTCGCTGATGTCTACGTGGAGCTGCATGCCGAGTTGGCTGAACAGCCTAGGGCGCTGAAATCATTCTTCGACGTTTTCACAAATGCGGTGTACTCCTGGAATCCTGGAAAGACCAAAGAAGCTCGCAAGGATCGGGATAAGCTCACTGAGTTGAATGTGCGAATTGTAAAAGTTTCAGAGTTGCTCTCGGAGCTGCTCTCGCAGCGCACTCGGGTTAAAGAGGTGTCTAGTTTTAATAGTGATACCTACTACCATATTATGGATGTCGTTGAAGATGCTTCCGAGGATAATGGGCTTTTCAGGTCTCACCTGAAGAAGAAGTTAGATAGCTTGACCTATCAATATGATCTCAAGTATTGGCCTTCCATAAGTAAGGTGGTGGCGCAGATTGGCATCAATGCGGCTAATGCAGTAACAGTTGCTGATGACTCCGCTGCAAATGCAGCAACTGAAGCTCGTCGCCCTGGGCTGGCTGACTTCTTGAAAGCGTTTGAAGCAGAACTTGATAGGAACAGGGCGGAGAATATCGGCTTTATTCCCGATGATTTTTCACTGTCCGATAGTTCTATGGCTTCGTTGGTAAACTGCGGGCTTGGGCTGGGAGTTGAAGAATTGATCGAATCCACCTTTGTAAAGCGCTACCGCCAACGTGAGCGTGATCGTGGTTAGGAGCGCTATTGTGATCATGTTCAGGAGCGCGATCGGAAGGTGGGGAACGACTGAAGATTGAAATGAATGCTGGTGGTCGTTTGGAGCCCTGTCGACGTCGAGGTGATTTTCGAGGGGGAGGGCTGACCGTTCTGCTCACTCCCTTTCGGGAATTCTGGGTCGTCTTCTGAGGCGGAATTCTGGGCGACACTCTGGCGCGCTAGTCCGGAGCGTCATTCCGGAGCGCCATTCTGGGACGCACGATGATGAGCTGGTTGGTGATCCAGGCTTGGTACGGAAATGAGATTTTTGGGGTTTATTTGGTGGCCCAAGGAGGGCGATGGTCTGTCGATTCGTGATTCTGGACGGCGCCGACGGTGCACCAAATTTTGGTGACTCTAGGGGAGGGCTTGGGAGCTTGAATGTAGGGACTGCTATGAGGCTTTCCGAGGCTTCCTGATTGAGGGGGGATCCCCTGGAAGGCCCGACAACACTGGCTGGAAGGTGGAGCGGGTAGAGGGAATCGAACCCTCACCGATAGCTTGGGAAGCTATAGTTGTACCATTCAACTATACCCGCATTTTCTTGCCTTCACGGTGCACTAAAACGGCATGTCCAATAAGAACCCTCGTTATCAGCTTGGGAAGCTGGAGTAATGCCATTATACGACACCCGCTCTGGGCGGCTGACTTTGTACCAGATGTAGGCGCGGATTTGAAGTTTTTCTTTACCTGCGACGAGTCCATCCGTCCTGCCAGCGCACAAGCCAGAGCGGTCGTTCGCGGGCAAGCCCCTGCACATAGGCGCGGGGCTTGCTCGCGAGGACTCGCCTTCAGATTGCCAGTGCATGGTAATCCTGCACGTAGCTATAGCGTGGCCGGCTCTCGTGGCGGGTGGGCTGGAGGAAATCCAATAGGGCGTTGCGGCTGTCGCGGCAGGCGGCCTTGTGTTCCATGTCCAGGAAGTGTCCGGTTGCCTGCACCGTGCTGAAAGAGCTGTCTTGCACGTGGTCGGCGAAAAGCCTGGCGTCGGCGGGGGTGGTGTATTCGTCCCATTCGCCGTTGAGGAACAGCACCGGCACGTTGATTTTCTTCGCCGCGCTGACGTAGCACCGCAAGTCGCTGTGAAGCACTTCGCTGATGTGGAAGTGCATCTGCCCATATTCGTGTTCGGCCAGGCTGCTGACGTGACGATAGTTGAAGCGCTTGAACAACGGCGGCAGATGCTTGCCGATGGTGTTGTTGACCAAGTGTCCGACCCGGTCGCGATCCAGGTTGCTCAGGTAGTCGACACCACGTTCCAGGTAGTCGCGCATTGGGGTGTTGAGCACCGGGGAGAACGAGCTGATCACGGCTTTTTCGATGCGCCGTGGGCGTTGAGCCAAGGCACTCAGGGCGGCCGTACCTCCCCAGGAAAACGACAGCACATGCTCGGCGGCGAAATGGTCGATCAGTTCCAGCAGGATCTGGCCTTCATCCTCCTTTGTCAGCATTTTCTCGTGCCGGTTGTGGGGTTTGGACTTGCCCGCGTAGGGCTGGTCGTACAGCACCACGTTGAATTGTGGGTAGAGGTTTTTGACGGTCTGCGCGAACGACGCAGTGGTGGCCAGCGAGCCGTTGACCAGGATAATGGTCTTCTGCGCGGCGTCTGCGCGATAGAACTCCGTGTAAACCCGATACTGACCTTGTATATCCAGCACAGCGATTTCTGGCCTCATGTCATAGAACTCCTGGCAAGCGGGTATGCGCGCAATGAGATTGCACGGGCAATGTGACAGGTAGGCATACGCCTGAATGATCAAGGCCCATGTCGATCCACGGAAGCCGGTCGACGGGTGTTGTTATAGGCGGGCAGATTGTCGGTGGGCAAGGCGGAACCAAAGGGTTCGTACCGACAAAAAGTTTCTTAGAGGTATGGGGTGACTCATCGGTCACATTTCGGCCGACGGCTTGATTCAAGCAGGGGTATTGCCGTTGCGCAAGTGGTCTTCTGGAAATTGTTCGACACTTTCTGCCAAGCGGTCATCGATCAGATCGAGCGGATTTCCTCGGGACTCAACGCGCGGTATTGGCCGGGCTCGAGATCGGCATCCAGCACCAAAGGGCCCATGCGTTCCCGGTGCAGGCGCAACACCTTGTTATCGAAGTGGCCGAACATGCGCTTGACCTGATGGTAACGCCCTTCAACGATGCTCAGCCGCGCCGAATTGGGCCCCAGCACCGTCAGCTCCGCCGGCTGGGTCGTGAGGTCTTCGAAGGCGAAGTACAGGCCGCGGGTGAAGGTAACCGCGTATTCGGCGGTGATGGTTTGCTCGGTCTCGACGTAGTAGACCTTTGGCAATTTGGTCTGGGGTTGGGTCAGGCGTCGCGACCAGTTGCCGTCATTGGTGATCAGCATCAGCCCCGTGGTATTGAAGTCCAGACGTCCGGCGATGTGCAGCTCGTCCTTGTCCGGTTCGTGCAGCCAGTCGAGCACGGTCGGGTGCTGCGGGTCACGGGTGGCGCTGACACAGCCGGCAGGTTTGTGCAGCATGTAATAGCGCGCCGGTCGGCCTGCCTGCAGCAGTTGGTCGTCGACCTCGACACGGCTGAACGCTCGGACCTGAGCAAGAGGGTCGCTGACCACCTGGCCGTCGATCCGCACCCGACGTTCCACCAGCAACAGCCGGGCCTGTTGGCGATTGAAACGCGGCAGGTTGCTGAGGAAACGGTCAACGCGCATGGGGCAGTTCAGACAAGAAAGCGGAGGGCGTGCATCTTACGCGATCGGTCGGGCATCGGCGCGCAATTGGTCGTCCACCCGGGCGCATCGCGGGCACAGGCAGGATTTGTCGCGCAGCTCGGCTGGCAAGGCTTCGAGCACGGTCGGGTCGATGTTCACCCCATAGCACCAACAGGCCCGGTCGGCTGTTATCGGGTTAGCCAGGGAGCAGTCATTGGGGGCGCCGCAGGCTGGGCAGAGATCAGGTTTATTCATAGCTGGAGTGGGGCATTTCCATGCAGGTCCGGTTGCTTCCGGTCTGTCGGGCGCGTTGCAACGCATGATCGGCTCGGGACAGCAGGTTGTGCAAGGTGTCTTCGTCCTGCAGTGTGGTAGCGCCGATGCTAACGGTCACACATAGCTGTTTTCCGCTGCAGTAATAGCGCTGGTTTTCGATGTGTTGGCGAATTTTCTCGGCGATCTTCAGACCGGTCTGTCCGTCAGTGTCTTTGAGCAGTACGACAAAGGCTTCGGTGCTCCAGCGACAGACGATGTCTGAATGCCGAAGGGTGTCGGACAGGTCGCGGGCAAACCCGTTCAACAGCTGGTCGCAGACCATGTGACCGTGAACGGCGTCCAGTCGTTTGAAATCGTCCAGTTCCAGTAACAGCGCCGTCAAGGGCCTGGGTTCGCGCTGTGCTTCGTGGAGTGCCTGCACAGCCAGCAGATCGAAGCCTCGGCGGTTGGGCAGTTCGGTCAGGCTGTCAAGCGTGGCCTGGGCGTCGATGCGTAGCTGAAAGCCGTTGAGCATTCGATACAGGACTGCCATCACCGTCACCGTGATCAACAGGCCAATCAGGAGGTTCAGATACAGCACTTTGAGTAGATTGTCCCGCACCGAGGTAGGGGTGAGGTAATAGCCCAGCAATGAAACCACCAGGAAACCCACACTCAGCAGGGCCGTCAGCATCAGAAGCGGTTTACGTTGGGAATACAACGGCGAACGAGGCGACATGGCAATTCCCTGAACGGCGATGGATGCAATCAGTTTAGTGGCTCGTGGCAAATGGCGACGGGATTTGTCGCCGCAGCGAGGAGGCGAATGGGCAAAACGCTACATGTTTCGACTTATTGCTAAAACGCACCAGATGCCGTTTTGGCTGTCTGACTATGCGTCAGTCACCCACAAATGACTGCCGCCCATCAGCGTCGCTGATGTGGCCCATCCGCGGTCCAGGAGGCCGCCATGTATCGACGACTGCTGCTTACTGCGTTTTTCGGTTTGACTCTTTCGGCCTGCGTGCCTTATTACGACGGAGACACGAGCTATTACCGTTCCGAAGTCTACACCTCACCGGCGCCGGTCTATTACGGCGGCGGCAGTTATTACTATTCGGCTCCGCGTGGCTATTACGCACCACGCTATTACCAACCGGCGCCACGCTACTACTCGCCTCCGCGCTACTACCAACACGGCCCCCGCTACTATTCTCCACCGCGGGCAGCCTATCGGTCCTACCCGCATCGCGGCGGCTGGGACGGCCGTGACCGAGGCGGTTGGGATGACAATCGGCGTGGCAGGCATGATCATCGGGGACGGGGCGATCATGGTGGACGGGGCAGTCACCGCTGATCTTCAGACAGTTGAAAGCGGCGCATTGAGCGCCGCTTTTTTGTGCGTGCAACCAAACCTGTGGGAGCAGGCTCGCCCCCACAGGTTTCATCCAGTGCTTTTACTCATTGGGCAGATCCGCCAGCGGATGCCGGCCCTCCCAGGCCTTGTAAAAGTGCGCTTGCACCGCCGCCTCAGGTACGGAATTGATGTCCGGCCAGTGCCAGCGTGGCTTGTGATCCTTGTCGATCAGCCGGGCCCGCACGCCTTCGCTGAATTCGGGATGTCGACAGCAGTTGAGGCTCATCGTGTATTCCATGCGGAACACGCCGGCCAGCGAAAGATGCCGGGCCCGTTCGATCTGTTCCCATACCAGATGAGCGGTCAAGGGCGATCCTTCAGTCATGGTCCTGGCTGCCCGGGCAATCAACGGGTCTTGATGTTCGACCAGCAGACTGAGGGCTTTCCAGGCGCAACGTATATCGCTGACATCCAGCCATTCGTCGATTTGCTGCCGGCGCGGTAGCCATTGGGCTTCAGGCCGTTGATCGAGCGCCTCTTGCTGCAACGCCTTGAGCAGGCTGTTGAGCTGCATGTCGGTCTTTTCCTGCCAGTTGAGCTGAAGCAGCCCTTCGATCAGATCGTCCTGTTGGTTGTCCAGCAGGAAACGGTCGGCCAGGCCCAGGTCGATGGCGTCTCGAGCATTCATATGAGCGCCGGTCAGGCCAAGAAACAGGCCCAACTTGCCCGGCAGGCGGGACAGGAACCAGCTGGCGCCGACGTCCGGATACAAGCCGATGCTGATTTCCGGCATCGCCAGGCGGCTGCTGGGCGTGACGATTCGCGTGCTTGCACCTTGCAGCAAGCCCATGCCGCCGCCGAGTACATAGCCGTGACCCCAGCACATCAATGGCTTGGGGTAGGTATGAAGATTGAAGTCCAGACGGTATTCCGCGGCGAAAAACTGTGCCGCCAACGTTGGCACTTCGCCGGGATGGGCACGGCAGGCTTCCACCAGGCTGCGGACTTCACCGCCGGCGCAGAACGCTTTGGTGCCTTTGCCACGCAACAACACACAGACGACTTGTGGCTCTCGGGCCCACGCATCGAGGCGATCACGCAGCGCGTTGATCATGGGAAGGGACAGGGCGTTCAAGGATTTTTCGGCATCCAGGGTGGCGATGCCGATACGGGCACCGTCGATGCCGATGAGTTCTTCGAAGTGCAGATTCATCGTGACCTCGATCAGAAAATTGAATAGTCAGTATGACTGCTACTCAGGAAAATGTCGGGTCGGACACCAAAGCCCTGTCGGATCAATTGACAAGCCTCGTGAGCTTTCCTAGGGTGCGCCCATTGTTTTTACAGGGTGCAATCATGGCTGCTGACGACCGTATCAAACTCGAGCCGAGCTGGAAGCAGGCACTGCGCGCCGAGTTCGACCAACCCTACATGGCTCAGTTGCGCGAATTCCTGCGCCAGGAATACGCGGCCGGCAAGCAGATTTATCCACCGGCGTCCCTGATTTTCAATGCGCTCAATTCGACACCCCTGGACAAGGTCAAGGTCGTGATCCTGGGCCAGGATCCGTATCATGGCCCAGGCCAGGCACATGGTCTGTGCTTTTCGGTACAACCAGGCGTGCCGGCGCCGCCGTCGCTGGTGAACATTTTCAAGGAGCTCAAACGCGACCTGAACATCGACATCCCCAACCACGGTTACCTGCAAAGCTGGGCCGACCAGGGCGTATTGCTGCTCAACACCACCATGACCGTGGAGCGCGCCAACGCCAATTCCCATGCGGGCAAGGGCTGGCAACATTTTACCGACAGGGTCATCGAGGTGGTCAGCGAACATCAGCCGAATCTGGTGTTCCTGTTATGGGGAGCCCATGCTCAGAGCAAACAGAAACTGATCGATACAACCAAGCATCTGGTATTGACTTCGGTTCACCCGTCGCCGTTGTCGGCTTATCGTGGTTTCCTGGGTTGCGGGCATTTCAGCCGTGCCAACAAGTTTCTCGAACAGCACGGCGAGGCGCCGATCGATTGGCGATTGCCGCCGGTTTAGCGGATGTTTTTGAGGGCCCCATCGCGAGCAGGCTCGCTCCCACACCGATCTGCGTATGCTGCAAATCCATTGTGGGAGCGAGCCTGCTCGCGATGAAAAACAATGTGGTCTAAAGGTCAGAACCCGGCCTGCGGATCCAATACCTGAACAACGGCTCCGCCAGGAACAGCACGAACAACAGCCGCATCACCTGCAGTGCCGTCACCAGTGGCACCGACAATTGCAGCGTCTCTGCCGTCAGGCTCATCTCCGCGATGCCACCGGGCATCATGCCCAGTGTCAACGAGCGCAGATCCAGATGGGTCAACGTGCTCAGGCCCAGGGCCGCCAGGGTGGCGATCAGCATCGTCAACACCGTGCCGATCAAGGTTCGCCCCATGAACGAGGGCGCCCGACGAAAGAATTGGCGGTTGAAGTGGCAGCCCAGGCCACTGCCGATCAGCCATTGGCCGATCTGGCTGCCGCCATTGGGCAGGCTGATGTGCAGGTCCCAGGCGATACTTGCCACCGCGCTCACCAGCAAAGGCCCGAACAACCACGGGTTGGGTTGACGCAGGCGCTCCCAGATCCAGGCGAGCAGGGCGCCGGCGGGAAACAACGCGGCCAGCCACAGCCAGTCCACGGTGGTGGCGTGTTGCAGCGGGGCGCCTTCGCCCAACAGGTACTTGAACGCCGCCGGCACGCACAGCACCACCACCAGTACACGCAGGCTCTGGCCCGCGGCGACGCGGCTCAGGTCTGCGCCATTGCGCGCGCCGAGATTGACCATTTCACCGGAACCGCCCGGCATGCTGGAGAAAAAAGCGGTGGCGCGATCCTCGCCGGTGCGGCGCATCAGCCAGACACTCACCACGCTGGACACGCTGGTGATCAGCGCGCCGAAGAAAATCAGCCCGAAATGACTCAGGACCTGTTCCATCACCACGGGCGTGAAGTGCAGACCAATACCGATGCCTACCACCCATTGGCCGCATTTGCGGCCGCCGGGGATTTCCGCCAATTGCCATGGGGTCAGGCAACGCACCAGGATGATCGCCAGCAACGAGCCGACCATCCACGGCAAAGGCCAGCCGATCAGGCTGGCCAGGTAACCGCCGGCCAGGCCGACCAGCGGTGTTCCCCACCATTGTCTGAAAGTCGCTTCAGACATTGGCCAGGGCGCGACGTTGTGCGGCGCGACGGCGCCAGATCCGTAGCAGTGGCATGAACAGCATGATAGCCGTCAGTACCCAGCAGCCGAAGGCGATCGGGCTCGACCAGAGGATTTCCAGCCCGCCGTTGGAGATCGACAACGCACGACGCAGGTTCTGTTCCATCAGGCCGCCGAGGATGAAGCCCAGCAGCACTGGCGACAGTGGGAAGTCCAGCTTGCGCAGGATGTAGCCGCAGATGCCGATGCCAATCATCAGGAACAGGTCGAACGTGGTGGCGTGCACCGCGTAGACGCCGATGCCGGTGATGATTGCGATTACTGGTACCAGGGCCCAGTTCGGCACGGCCAGGATGCGAGTGAAGACACGAATCATCGGGATGTTGAGGATCACCAGCATAATGTTGGCGATGAACAGCGACGCGATCAGGCCCCAGACAATGTCCGGCTGCTGCTGGAACAACAGTGGACCCGGGGTGATGTTGTACAGCGACAACGCGCCGATCATCACTGCCGTGGTACCCGAACCAGGCACGCCAAGGGTCAGCATCGGCACCAGTGCACCGCAGGCGGCACCGCCGATGGCCGTTTCCGGGGCGGCGAGACCGCGCTTGTCTCCTTGGCCGAACGTACCACTGGCGCCAGCGATGCGTTTTTCAGTCATGTAGGCCACGGCGCTGGCCAGGGTTGCACCGGCTCCTGGCAGCACGCCCATGATGAAGCCGAGCACGCCGCAACGCAGGTTCACGATGAAGACCGATGCCGCCTCCTTGAAGTTGAACATCATCCGCCCGGTGGCTTTCACCGCTTCCTGGCCGTGATGAGTCTTTTCCAGCATCAACAGGATTTCACTGATGGAGAACAGGCCCAGGACCAGTACGACGAACTGAATGCCGTCGGCCAGATGAACGTTGTCACCGGTGAAACGGTACACACCACTGTTGGCATCGATCCCGACTGCCGACAGGAACAGGCCGATCAACGCTGCAATGAACGTCTTGAGCGGTCGGTCGCCCGCCATGCCTCCGAGGCAGACAATGGCGAAGACCATCAGGACAAAATATTCCGCCGGTCCGAAGGCAATCGCCCACTTGGCCAGCAAGGGCGCAAAGAGCACCATGCCGCAGGTGGCGATGAAGGCGCCGATGAACGAACTCCATGCCGACAGGGACAATGCCACCCCGGCCAGGCCCTGGCGTGCCATCGGATAGCCGTCGAGGGTAGTCATCACGGTGGACGCTTCACCGGGAATATTGAGCAGGATCGAGCTGATGCGCCCGCCGTATTCGCAGCCCAGATACACCGCGGCCAGCAGGATCAGTGCCGATTCAGGCGGCAGGCCCAGGGCGAAGGCGATGGGGATCAGCAGCGCCACGCCATTGATCGGGCCCAGGCCCGGCAACAGGCCGACCACGGTGCCGATCAGGGTGCCGGTCAGTGCGGTGACGAGGTTGTAGGGCGTCATGGCAACGCCGAAACCCTGGCCAAGATAATTCAGGGTATCCATATCAGTTCTCCAGGACGTCGAGCAGGCCCAGGGGCAGGGGAACGTCCATCAACTTGTCGAACAATAGATAAAGACCAATGGCCATCAGGCTGATGATCACCACGCTCGGGATCCAGCGACCGCCATACAGGCGGGCCATTGGTACGCCGGTCAGGACACTGGCGAGGATGAAGCCCAGGGGCTCGAAGGTGCCGGCGAATATCAGCAGCAGCGCCACGCAGATGCCGATCTTCTTCAGGGTTTCACGGTCCAGCTGCCGGTCTTCATCGCTGTGCACGATGGGGGCCGGACGGAACACCATGTACAGCAATGCCGCGCCCATCAGCCCCAGCATCAGCAGGGGAAAGGCGCGCGGGCCGACAGGCTCGTAGGAAAACGCTGCCTGATACGGCCAGGCCATCAGCGCGAGGCCGATGCAGACCAGCAGTAGCACCGCAGCAAAAATTCGTTGGATGGTGAGCATGACTAACTCCTGGGCGGCGCCGGTGATGCCGGCGCCGCCACGTGAACAGAGACGGTTACTGGATCAGGCCGAACTCTTTGGCCAGTACCTTGTAATCAGCCACTTGCTTCTTCACGTAGGTGTCCAGCTCCGGACCGGTCATGGCAAACGGGAACAGTTCGCGCTGGTCGCGCAGCTTGGCGAAGTCTTCGGAGGCCAACAGTTTGTCGAAGGACTCTTTCCACCAGGCGTAGTCTTCGTCACTGACCTTTGGCCCCAGGTAGAAACCGCGTACTACCGGCCAGACGATGTCGTAGCCTTGCTCGCGGGCGGTGGGGATGTCTTTCATCTCCGGCTCGTCGATGCGCTTCTCGGCGAACACCGCCAGCAGACGCATGTCGCCGCTCTGGATGTGCGGCATGGAGTCGGAGATGTCCGTACTGCCGACCTGAATGTGACCGCCCAGCAGGGCGGTAGCGATTTCACCGCCGCCTTCGAGGGCCACGTAGCGCAGGTCGCGAGGGTTGATGCCGGCGGCCTTGGCGATCAGGGCGGTTTGCATCCAGTCCTGGCTGCCTACGGTGCCACCGGAACCGATCACTACTGAACCGGGGTCTTTTTTCAGGGCCTGGACCAAGTCATCGAGGGTCTTGTAGGGCGAATCGCTCTTCACTGCGATGGCGCCATAGCTCGTACCGACGGCGGCCAGCCAGCGCACCGCGCTTTCATCGAAACGGCCGAACTTGCCTTGGGCCAGGTTCAACAGCGAACCACTGGACCAGGCCACCAGCGTGCCGGCATCGGCGGGGCGCTGGGCGACCACTGCGTTGTAGGCCACCGCGCCAACACCGCCCGGCATGTAGGTGACGCGCATCGGCTTGGTCAGCAGCTTCTCGTTGACCAGGGCGCTTTGCGCCAGCTTGCACGTCAGGTCGAAGCCACCGCCAGGGGAGGCCGGGGCGATGCATTCAGGGCGCTTGGGCTCTTTGGATGGATCAGCGGCAAGCAATTGTCCGGCGAACACCAGGCAACCGGCGGCCATGGCAATTTTACGCAGTGATGGGCTCATTATTGTCTCCAGAGGAGTTGTTGTTGTGTGTGTAGCAAATCGGGCGCATGGGGCCGCTCAGCCTCGCAATGCGTGGCGGCTCGACGTCATGAATGTGGTATGTGCAAGGTGCGCTTGCCGGCAAGATCGGCAGGAGCGGGAAGGCATCTGGGCCTGGAGCTGCATGGAGAGCATGGTGAATACTCCGCTTTATTGTTCTTATGGGGGCGAAAACGCTTCGGGGCGTTTTTCGTTCGCGTCGTGTGGCGCGACAGACAGTCGGAAACCGTCCTTGCAAGACTTTATCGGCCCAACCTTTCGCTAACCTTTCAAAAGCTTTCAAGGTGTTTTTTGGCTTCACAGCGCCGGATGCGGCTGTAAACTCCGCGCCAGTGAATGGCGCCGGCCGTCCCTGAATCGAGGAAAAACCCATGCGTGTTCTGCTCGTCGAAGACCATCTGCAGCTCGCCGAAAGCGTTGCCCAGGCGCTCAAGAGCACCGGTCTGACCGTGGATGTGCTGCACGACGGAGTCGCTGCCGATCTGGCGTTGAGCAGCGAGGAATACGCCGTGGCGATCCTGGACGTGGGACTGCCACGCATGGATGGCTTTGAAGTGCTGGCGCGTTTGCGGGCCCGGGGCAAGACATTGCCGGTCCTGATGCTGACCGCCCGCAGTGACGTGAAGGATCGGGTTCATGGCCTGAATCTCGGTGCCGACGATTATCTGGCCAAGCCTTTCGAGCTCAGCGAACTCGAAGCTCGGGTGAAGGCCTTGCTGCGCCGCAGCGTGCTGGGTGGTGAACGCCAGCAGCGTTGCGGAGCGTTGATCTACGACCTCGACACCCGCCGCTTCACCCTCGACGACGAACTGCTGACACTGACCTCCCGCGAGCAAGCCGTGCTGGAGGCGCTGATCGCCCGGCCAGGGCGGGTGATGAGCAAAGAGCAACTGGCGGCCCAGGTGTTCGGCCTCGATGAAGAAGCCAGCCCCGACGCCATCGAAATCTATGTTCACCGCCTGCGCAAGAAGCTCGACGGGCATGCCGTGGCGATCGTGACTTTCAGGGGGCTGGGCTACCTGCTGGAAAACCGCGATGCATAGGCCCGACAGCCTGCGCTGGCGGCTGCTGCGCAATCTGGCACTGCTACTGGTGGTGCTGATGCTTGCCAGCGGCCTGAGTGCCTACTGGAATGGCCGCGAAGCCGCCGATACCGCTTATGACCGGACCCTGCTGGCCTCGGCCAGGACGATCGCCGCCGGCCTGTCCCAGCGCGATGGCAGTCTCAGTGCGGATGTGCCTTACGTGGCCCTGGACACCTTCGCCTACGACAGCGCCGGGCGGATTTACTATCAGGTCAATGACATCCATCAGAAGCTGATTTCCGGTTACGAAAATCTTCCCGGCCCGCCGCCCGGTACGCCCCGCACCGACGATTACCCCGCGCTGGCACGCTTCTATAACGCCCGCTACCAGGGCCAGAGCGTGCGCGTGGTGAGCTTGCTCAAAGCGGTGAGCGAGCCGAACATGAACGGCATGGCGGAAGTCCGCGTAGCGGAAACCGAGGAGGCGCGCGTCAGGATGGCCCGCAGCCTGATGGCCGATACATTGTTGCGTCTGGGCATGCTGGCCGTGGGGGCATTGCTGTTGGTGTGGTTTGCGGTCAGCGCCGCGTTGCGCCCGCTGGAGCGATTGCGAACGGCAGTGGAAGAGCGCCAGCCGGACGACTTGCGACCTTTGCCGCTGGTGGAGGTGCAGCACGAATTATGGCCGCTGGTGCGTGCGCTCAACCATTTCACCGAGCGGCTGCGTGGGCAATTCGAGCGTCAGGCGCAGTTCATCGCCGATGCCGCTCACGAACTACGCACGCCCCTGGCGGCGCTCAAGGCGCGGCTTGAGTTGGGTTTGCGCGCCAGCGAGCCGGCGACCTGGAGGCAAACCCTGGAAACCGCTGCCCAGGGTACCGACCGATTGACCCACCTGGCCAACCAGTTGTTATCTCTGGCGCGGGTGGAGAACGGTGCGCGGGCCATCGCCGAAGGCGGTGCGCAGTTGCTGGACCTCAGTCAGTTGGCCCGAGAGCTGGGCATGGCCATGGCGCCGCTGGCTCATGCCCGGGGCGTGGCCTTGGCGCTGGAAGCCGATGAACCGGTTTGGCTGCGAGGTGAGCCGACCTTGTTGAACGAGCTGTTGAGCAACCTGGTGGACAACGCCCTGGCCCATACGCCGTCGGGGGGCAACGTGATCCTGCGGGTTACCGCGCCGGCAGTGCTGGAGGTCGAGGACGACGGGCCGGGCATTCCTTTACATGAGCGTGATCGCGTCTTCGAGCGCTTTTATCGACGCAACCAGCAAGTCGCCGGTTCCGGCCTGGGATTGGCGATCGTGGGTGAAATCTGCCGTGCCCATCTGGCGCAAATCAGCCTCCATGACGGGCAGGAGCGCGGATTGAAAGTGCGGGTCAGTTTTATTCCCGGTTCAGACTGACAGTCGCTATCACGGGCAAGCCTTGCTGCCGCAGATATCGATACCTGTGGGAGCGGGGCTTACCCGCGATGCTTTTCAGTAAAACATCGACCGCGCTTCTTCAATGTCGGCGCAGCGGTTCTTGTTGTCCGGGTCGATGCCGAGTTTCTTGAAGGCCGGGACCCTGAACACGTCAATCCTGCCGAGAGGATGATCGGTGTCCTTGTAGCAGTACAGGGCGGCGACCTGTACCAGGTCGACATAATCAAGATGCCTCGACTCCCGTGTGAAATCCAGGTAAAGGCCTGGTAGTTTCACCAGCCTTTCCGGAAACTCCCAGACGCTGAGCAGTTTGTCTCCCAGGATCGGGTGGATCGTGTCGATGACATGGCTGAGGCTGACCGGGTCCGACAGCAATTCATTGTGGTCTTCGGCATATGTCAGGATCGGCAGCACGCCGATCTGGTGCACCAGGCCGCCCAATGCAGCCTGATCGGGCTTGAGTTGTGTATAGCCACGGCACAGCGCGTAACTGATGCCGGCGATCTCCAGGCTTTTGCGCCAGACTTCGCGCATTTTCTGTTCCACCACCTCGGAGCGGGCATGGAAGATCTGCTCCATGACCAGGCCAATGGCCAGATTACTGCTGTAATTGACGCCCAGCCGGGTGATGGCGGTGTGCAGGTCAGTGACTTCCTGGGTGGCGCGCAGCAGCGGGCTGTTGACCACTTTTATCAAGCGCGCCGAAAGCGCCGTGTCACGGCCGATCACCTTGCTCAGGTCGCTGACGCTGATCTCCGGGTCTTCCGCGGCCCGGCGAATTTGCAGGGCCACTTCCGGTAATGTCGGCAGAACCAGGTCATCGTTATCGATGGCCTCCACCAAATCCCGCAGGACCTTATCCGCCAAATCGCTCATTTAGGTTCTCTAGGGTGTTGCGACAAATGCTGCGATCAGCGCTGGATCTCGCGGTCGCGGTCCAGTTCGTAAGGCAGGTCCAGCAACTGCAGCGCAGGGCCTTCCAACGCGCCAAGGTGTACATCGCCTTCTTCTGCTGCTTCGGCCTGTAACACCGCCAGCAGTTCAATGTTTCGCTCGGCTCGTGCGGCCATGACCACCTCGCCGATGGAGCTGCCATGCAGCGGAGAGAATAATGGAGTGCCGGGTTCCGGCAATTCGCTGGCGTCCAGTTGCAGTCGATACAGGCGTCGCTTGAGTTTGCCCAGGTACTGCATCCGGGCAACGATTTCCTGTCCGGTGTAGCAACCTTTCTTGAAGCTTACGCCGCCGACGGCTTGCAGGTTGAGCATCTGGGGGATAAACAGTTCGCGAGTGGCAGGCATGACCTGGCCAATGCCCGCGCGGATCTGGCCCAACAGCCAAGGGTTCAGGTCGGCCTCGGCCAGTTCCCCGCGCAGCCGGGCTTTGAGTGTATCGGCTTGTTCGGCGCAAACCCACAGCTCGGCGCGACCGGGGGAGACGCGAATGGCGATCAGGGATTCATGCCGGGCCACGCTGTCGACATCGGCCGGTAGGTCAAGGCCCAATCCGGCGAGCGCCGTGTCGGCATTCTCCAGACCGAAGCGAACCCAGGCAGCGCTTTCGTCGGTGAGCCTGGCTTTGGAAAACACTGCGTACTTCTTCAGGTCCGTCAACTGCGGCTCGAGCAGTTCGGCGGCCATCGCCATCAGGGCGCCGTCGCCTTGAAGTACGATGCGGAAGCTCGATTGCATCCGGCCTTTCTGGGTGCAGCGGGCGCCGAGGCTGGCCCGCTCGTCGCTCAGGTAATTGAGATTGCAGGTCAACTGGCCCTGCAGGAATTTACTGGCGTCCACGCCGCGAACCGCGAGAACGCCTTCGTGGGACAGGGTGCAGAAAAAAGCGGAATCAGCCATGAGTCATCGCAGGATAAAAAAGTCTGACGGACATCATAAGGGGGCGCCCTTGAAATGGGTAGTTCACAAAGGATTGGTGGTGCCCGACCAAAGCGGTCTGTTCCGCCGCGACCGTGCCTGTATACTTGCGCTCTATTTGAGGAGCGCTCCATGGTCGAAGATGTAGAACTGAATCGCCTCTACTGGCACAGCCGTCGCGGCATGCTCGAGCTTGACGTATTGCTGGTGCCATTCGTGAAAGAGGTTTATCCCCATCTTAATGAAGCGGACCGTGCGTGCTATGTCCGCCTGCTCGCGTGCGAGGATCAGGACATGTTCGGCTGGTTCATGGAGCGCAGCGAGTCCGAAGACCCGGAGCTGCAGCGCATGGTCCGGATGATCCTGGACCGTGTCCAGCCAAAATAACCGCTTCGAATGCCGCTGGCAGGCCTCCAGGCAGCTGCTGGTGGCCTATCTTCTGGCCCAGGTGTTTGCCCTGGGCTCGTTGCTGCTGATATCGGTCCCGGGCGGATTCGCAGTGCTTGGCGTTGCGCTGTGCCTGGCTCATGGCGCCTGGACGATACCGCGCCATCTCTTGCTGAACCATCGCCAGGCCTTTCGTGGGTTGCGTCGTGATCCTGATGGTTGGTGGCTCTGGAACAGGGACAACGGCTGGCAGGCAGTGCAACTGTGTCCCGACAGTCTGGCGTTGCCACTTATCGTCGTGCTGCGTTTTCGCCTGAACGGTGAACGGCGGATCCGCTCGATCTGCGTGCCCCGCGACGCGCAGGCGCCTGATGTGCATCGGCGCCTGCGAGTGCGGCTCAGGTTCAGTCGGCGTAGGTGGGCGGCACCAGGATAGTGTCCAGTGCCTCCGGCAGCAGGTTCGGGTAGTCGAGCGTGTAATGCAGCCCCCGGCTTTCCTTGCGTTCCATGGCTGAGCGGATCATCAGTTCAGCCACCTGGGCAAGGTTGCGCAGCTCGATGAGGTCGCGGCTGACCTTATAGTTGCTGTAGAACTCATCGATTTCATCCAGCAGCAGGCGCACCCGGTGCTGGGCCCGTTGCAAGCGCTTGTTGGTGCGCACGATGCCGACGTAGTCCCACATGAAACGCCGCAGTTCGTCCCAGTTGTGAGCGATGATCACGTCTTCGTCCGAGTCGGTGACCTGGCTGGCATCCCATGAGGGCAGGGCCGCGGGCATGCCAACCTGCGGCAACTGCTCGAGGATGTCCGCTGCAGCCGAGCGGGCGTAGACAAAGCACTCCAGCAGCGAGTTGCTGGCCATGCGGTTGGCACCGTGCAGGCCGGTGAAGCTGGTTTCGCCAATGGCGTAGAGGCCTGTCACGTCGGTACGGCCGTGCTGGTCGACCATCACGCCGCCGCAGGTGTAGTGCGCAGCCGGTACCACTGGAATCGGTTGTCGGGTGATGTCGATGGAAAATTCCAGGCAGCGTTCGTACACCGTTGGAAAGTGGCTCTTGATGAACGCCTCGGGCTTGTGGCTGATGTCCAGGTAGACGCAGTCGACGCCCAGGCGCTTCATTTCATGGTCGATGGCCCGGGCGACAATGTCCCGTGGGGCCAGTTCGGCGCGCGGATCGAAGCGTTGCATGAACCGTTCGCCATTGGGCAGCTTCAGGTGGGCGCCTTCGCCACGCAAGGCCTCGGTGATCAGGAAGCTTTTAGCCAGTGGATGATAGAGGCAGGTGGGATGGAACTGATTGAATTCCAGGTTCGCCACCCGGCAACCCGAGCGCCACGCCATGGCGATGCCATCGCCGCAGGCGCCATCGGGGTTGCTGGTATAAAGATAGACTTTTGCGGCACCACCGGAAGCCAGGATCACGAAGCGGGCACCGTAGGTGTCGACTTCCCCGGTGCTACGGTTGAGCACGTAGGCGCCCAGGCAACGATCGCCGTCCAGGCCCAGGCGCTTTTCGGTGATCAGGTCGATCGCGACCCGCTGTTCCAGCAGTTCGATATTAGGCCGCTGCTGTGCCTGGGCCAGCAGGGTCTTGAATATCGCCGCGCCGGTCGCGTCGGCGGCATGGATGATGCGCCGATGGCTGTGACCGCCTTCACGGGTCAGGTGGAATTCGAAGCCACCGTCTTCGGTACCGGATGGTTCTCCACGGGTGAACGGTACGCCCTGGTCGATCAGCCATTGGATGGCTTCCCGGCTGTGTTCGACTGTGAAACGTACCGCTTCAGGATTGCACAGGCCGCCGCCGGCGTTGAGGGTGTCGTCGACATGTGATTCGATGGTGTCGGTGTCATCCAGCACGGCGGCGACGCCGCCCTGGGCCCAGAATGTCGAACCGTTGGCCAGATCGCCTTTGCTCAGCACGGCGATGCGCAAATGCTGTGGCAATGTCAGGGCAAGGCTCAATCCGGCGGCACCGCTGCCGATTACCAGAACATCGTGTTGATACTGTTGGCTCATTCGAAAGGTTTCCGCTCAAAGCGACCCGGGTCGGGGTTGGCGCAAGACATCCGCTTCAACGGGTCAGGCTGCCACACAGCCCACTAGTATATAGAGGGGGGGATCGGCACAATAGCCGTGCATTCATGGCAATATGAAACCAATGTGACAAAAAGCGAGGCATGCTTCGTCGACGTCACAATGTCCGTCCAGGGGCGACAAGCCGGCCTTTCGAAAGAAAGGTGTCTGACGCGCAGGTTGCCTGGTGTTCGGTTTGAATGGCTACAAATAGCGGGAACTTTTGCCAAGCGACCAGGTTCAATAGACGGTTGTCTGCAGAAGGGAGCAGCGTCGGGCTGGTGCAAGATTTCGATTCGAGTCTCTGCCGGCAGCCCCGGCGACAGATTATTCGCGCAGCCGGGGGAATCTCTGGCTGCGTTTTTCGTGCGTGCCGAGATCAGAGCGCGCCGGAAACTTGCTTTGAAGGGGGAGAACTTTTGCGAAAAGCCCGAGTCTATGTTTGCAAGCCCGGTCAATTAGTCATGCAAGCCTCCTTCGAGCTTATCGAGGAGTGTTCATGCTAACCCAGGAAGAGGATCAGCAGCTGGTCGAACGCGTTCAGCGCGGCGACAAGCGAGCTTTCGATCTGCTAGTGCTGAAATACCAGCACAAAATTCTCGGGTTGATCGTGCGGTTCGTGCACGACACCCATGAAGCCCAGGATGTCGCACAGGAAGCCTTTATCAAGGCATACCGCGCACTTGGTAATTTCCGCGGCGATAGCGCGTTTTATACGTGGCTTTACCGCATCGCCATTAACACGGCGAAAAACTATCTGGTTTCACGCGGCCGCCGGCCGCCGGATAGTGATGTGAGTTCCGAGGATGCGGAGTTCTATGATGGCGATCACGGCCTCAAGGACCTCGAATCACCGGAGCGAGCGTTGCTGCGGGATGAGATCGAAGGCACTGTCCATCGAACCATCCAGCAACTGCCCGAAGATTTGCGTACGGCGTTAACTTTACGTGAATTCGACGGTCTGAGTTACGAGGACATTGCAAGCGTCATGCAGTGTCCGGTGGGTACCGTGCGCTCCCGGATTTTCCGCGCTCGGGAGGCCATCGATAAAGCCCTGCAGCCTTTGTTGCAGGAAAACTGAGACAGCGGCGACAGCCAAGAGAGGAACGCCATGAGTCGTGAAGCCCTGCAGGAATCGCTGTCCGCAGTGATGGATAACGAAGCGGACGAACTGGAATTGCGTCGGGTATTGAATGCCTTCGACGATGTTGAAACCCGTGAGACCTGGGCTCGTTACCAGATCGCCCGGGCTGTTATGCACAAGGACCTGCTGCTTCCGCGTCTGGATATCGCTGCGGCCGTTTCTGCTGCATTGGCTGATGAAGCCGTACCGGCGAAAGCTTCCCGCGGTCCATGGCGCAGCCTGGGTCGTCTGGCCGTTGCCGCTTCGGTTACCGTCGCCGTTCTGGCGGGTGTTCGTCTGTACAACCAGGATGAAATCGCGGGTGTACAAATGGCGCAACAATCCAACCAGCCAGGCCTCGCCGCGCCACAGGTCAAGGGACCAGCGGTACTGGCAGGCTACAGTGAAGGTTCGGAAACCGCTGGCCCGATGGTCAATGGTGTGCTGCAAGGCCAGCCAGGCTGGCATGACCAGCGTCTGCCCAGCTACCTGCGCCAGCATGCCCAGCAGGCTGCCCTGAAAGGAACCGAAAGCGCGCTGCCGTACGCTCGCGCAGCCAGCCTGGAAAATCGTTAAGGAAAGGACTCTTGCGCGCCATACCTCTATTCACGCTTCTGCTGGGTGGCTGGTGCGCTGTTCCAGCCTACGCCGATGAAGCTCAGGACTGGTTGAATCGTTTGGGCCAGGCCGAGCAACAGCAAAGTTTCCAGGGTACTTTCGTTTACGAGCGCAACGGCAGCTTCTCCACTCATAACATTTGGCATCGCGCCCAGGACGGTAAAGTCCGCGAGCGTTTGCTGCAGCAGGACGGTTCTGCACAGGAGGTCCTGCGTGTTGATGGGCGCACACAATGCGTCAGCGGTGCACTGGCACCGGGGTTGGGGAATGCTGAAGGCACTGCACGTGCGCTCGATCCGCAAAAACTCAAGAATTGGTACGACCTTGCCGTAATCGGCAGGTCGCGTGTGGCCGGGCGCCCGGCTGTCATCATCTCCCTGACGCCCAGGGACCAGCATCGATACGCTTTTGAACTGCACCTGGACAAAGAGACAGGCTTGCCGCTCAAGTCCCTTTTGCTCAATGACAAGGGACAGTTGCTCGAACGGTTCCAGTACACGCGGCTGAACACGGTCGAGCCGTCGGAAAGCGAACTGCAGGCCAGCGCGGAATGCAAGGCGGTGGCGCAGGGTGCTGGCAAGTCCGCTACGGCGAAAGCTGCCTGGCATTCGGACTGGCTTCCACCTGGCTTCGAATTGATCGGCAGTACCGTGCGCAAGGACCCGGACACCAATGTCCAAGTCACCAGCCTGATGTACGATGATGGGCTGGCTCGTTTCTCGGTGTTCCTGGAGCCCTTGAACGGTGCGACCGTCACCGATACCCGTACCCAGCTAGGGCCAACGGCCGCCGTTTCCCGTCGCCTCACAACGCCCCAGGGTGAAATGATGGTCACGGTTGTCGGTGAGATCCCCATCGGTACCGCTGAACGGATCGCTCTGTCCATGCGTTCTGACGCCACGGCGACTCAATAACGTGCTGCTTCGGTGGTTCGATCATGCGAGAGGCCAGTCAGGCCGGGGTTGATCGAAATGCCGAAACTTCATGTCAGCATTTTAATTTGCAAATTTTTTGTTTTTTTTCTATTAGGTCAGAGCCGCTCGGCTCTGGCCTTGCCTGTTTTTCCGGAACCAAAATACCGGCGTCTTTTTCCAACCGGTATCTCTGGTCCATATCGCTTAACCCTGCTCGTCGTAACGGGAGCCGTATGTCGATACCACGCTTGAAAACCTATCTGTCCATTTTCGCCACCGTGCTGGTGCTCGGTCAGGGCGTTCCGGCCATGGCGGCCGAGTTGCCCGACTTTACCCACCTGGTCGAGAACGCCTCTCCCGCAGTGGTGAACATCAGTACAACCCAGAAGCTGCCGGATCGCCGTGTATCGGACCAGCAGATGCCGGATCTGGAAGGTTTGCCGCCCATGCTGCGCGAGTTTTTCGAGCGCGGGATGCCACAGCCGCGTTCGCCTGGCGGTGGCCGTCAGCGTGAGGCGCAGTCCCTGGGCTCAGGTTTCATCATCTCTCCCGACGGCTACATCCTGACCAATAACCATGTGATCGCCGACGCCGACGAAATCCTGGTGCGCCTGGCCGATCGCAGCGAGTTGAAGGCCAAGCTGGTCGGTACCGATCCACGTTCCGACGTGGCGCTGCTGAAAATCGAAGGCAAGGACCTGCCGGTACTCAAGCTCGGCAAGTCCCAGGACCTGAAGGCTGGCCAGTGGGTAGTGGCCATCGGTTCGCCGTTCGGCTTCGACCACACCGTGACCCAGGGCATCG
Organism: Pseudomonas uvaldensis; assembly: GCF_021271205.1. GTDB lineage: Bacteria > Pseudomonadota > Gammaproteobacteria > Pseudomonadales > Pseudomonadaceae > Aquipseudomonas > Aquipseudomonas uvaldensis. Next base: position 696,403 of record NZ_JAIWKS010000001.1, on the reverse strand, counting down.
TCAGTGCGATCGGTCGCAGCCTGCCGAACGAGAACTATGTCCCGTTCATCCAGACCGACGTACCGATCAACCCGGGCAACTCCGGTGGTCCGCTGTTTAACCTCGACGGTGAGGTGGTGGGTATCAACTCCCAGATCTACACCCGTTCGGGCGGATTCATGGGCGTGTCCTTCGCGATTCCGATCGATGTCGCCATGGACGTGTCCAACCAGCTCAAAAACGAAGGCAAAGTGAGTCGTGGCTGGTTGGGTGTTGTCATCCAGGAAGTGAATAAAGACCTGGCCGAGTCCTTCGGGCTGGAGAAACCGGCCGGTGCGCTGGTGGCGCAGATTCAGGAAGGTGGCCCGGCTGCCAAGGGCGGCCTGCAAGTCGGTGACGTGATCCTGAAGCTCAACGACCAGCCGATCATCATGTCCGCGGACCTGCCTCATCTGGTGGGCGCTTTGAAGGCCGGTGCCAAAGCCAACCTGGAAGTGATTCGCGAGGGCAAGCGCAAAAACGTTGAGTTGACCGTCGGTGCCATCCCAGAGGAAGGCGCGGAGTTGGACCCACAGATCAAGTCCGGCGTCGAGCGCAGCAGCAACCGCCTGGGTGTGGCTGTGGTCGAGCTGACGCCAGAGCAGAAGAAAGCCTTGGAGCTGCAGGGCGGCGTAGTCATCAAGGAAGTGCAGGACGGTCCGGCCGCCCTGATTGGTCTGCAGCCAGGCGACATCATCACGCACCTGAACAACCAGGCCATCAGCTCTGCCAAGGAGTTCACCGATATCGCCAAGGCGTTGCCGAAGAATCGCTCGGTGTCGATGCGAGTCCTGCGTCAGGGGCGTGCGAGCTTCATCACCTTCAAGCTGGCCGAATGACCGGTTAGTGGTTCAACGAAAAACCGCCTCGAAAGAGGCGGTTTTTTTGTGCGTGCAAATGGGGAGCGGCGGCCTATGCAGGCTCTGTGGGAGCGGGTGTGCCTGGGCTCGAAACTCCGGCCTTCCTCAGCCCATCATGTCCTTGACCATGCGTTCCTGCTCCATGAGCTCTCGTTGCCGGGCATCGATGCGTGACGACAGGGGGAAGTTGGTGCCGGCACGCCGCTTGGCGAAGTCCAGTTGCTGGATGGCCTGACGGTAATCGCCCACCAGGGCAAAGTATTCGGCACGGGCCTGGTGCAAACCGATAATGTTGCCCGACAGTCCGCGGGTCTCGGCCACCATGTACCAGACGTCCGGATCGTAAGGGCGCGTCTTGAGCAACGTTTCCAGGGCTTTCTCCGCATCGACAGGGCGGTTCTGCTTGAGCAGCAGGTCGACGCGCACTTGATTGAGCGGATAGTTGGCGGGGTACAGGCTCAGCATCCGCTCCACACGGGACTGGGCCTCCGGCAGTCGGTTGCTGGTGATGTCCAGATCTACCTGGGCCAGGTTGTAGATGATCTCGTTAGGTGCTTTGGCCAGCAGCGGCTTGAGGTTCTCTCGCGCTTCGTTCAACTGACCGCCCTTGATCTGCGCAATCGCCAGGCCATAACGGGCCACGTCGTTCTTCGGGTTTTCATCCAGTTGCGCGCGGAAGCGCTTGGCGCCCAGGCCAGGGGTTTCCTCGTAGATCAACTGGACCCGTGTCCGGATCAACTGATAGCGCATGCTGTCTTCGATGCCGCCCGGCCTGGCCTGTTCGGCACGGTTGCGGGTGTCGGCGATCCGGGACTCGGTCACCGGGTGAGTCAGCAGGAATTCCGGTGGTCTGGCGTCGAAGCGGTACTGGCGCATCAGGCGCTCGAACATGGTCGGCATCGAACGTGGATCATAGCCGGCCTTTTCCAGGTTCAGGATGCCGATGCGGTCGGCTTCCTGCTCGTTCTGGCGCGAGAAGCGCCGTTGTTCCTGAATGGCAGCTGCCTGGGTCCCGGCAATGGCTGCGATCCCGGCATCTCCGCCGCCGGCCGCGGCGATCACGATGCCGGTCAGAAGCGCTGCCATCATCGGCACCTGCATGCGTTGCTGGGCTTCGACGCCGCGGGCAAAGTGGCGTTGCGACAAGTGCGCCAGTTCGTGAGCCATGACAGAGGCGTATTCGCCTTCGGTCTGGGCGTTGAGGAACAGGCCGCCATTGACCCCGACGATTCCGCCGGGGGCGGCGAAAGCGTTGAGCTGGGGACTGTTGATCAGGATGAATTCCAGGCGCCGGTCATTCACCTGGCTGGTCTCCACCAGCTTGTAGACGCTGGATTCAACGTAATCCTTGAGCTGTGGGTCATTGAGTTGAGAAACCTGGCTGCGCAGCAAGGCCAGCCACGCACGACCCAGTTGGTGTTCCTGTTCTGGCGAAACGATGGCAGAACTGGCATCGCCAAGTGACGGCAGGTCGTCGGCGAAGCCCGGTGAGGCAAGCAGGCAAGCGAGCGTCAGCAGGGTGGGGCGCAGAAAGGTCATGCACGGGGCCTTTGTCGACAAAGATCCTACTGTAGCCGGACACCGGGCTCGGGACCAGATATTCTAGGTCGCCCAGAGACCTGTCCGGAGTGAACCGATGACCGATGCTGTTGACCATGACGCCGAACTGGACGCCAGCGGCCTGAACTGTCCGTTGCCGTTGCTCAAGGCCAAGCTGGAGCTCAATCGCCTCTCCAGCGGCGCTGTGCTCAAGGTCATCGCCACGGATGCAGGCTCGCAACGCGATTTCCGCACCTTTGCCCGGCTCGCCGGTCATACGCTGCTGCATGAAGAGGACGATAACGGCGTCTACCGTTACTGGCTGAAGAAAGCCTGAAAAAAGACCGTGCTCGTTAAGGATTTTTAATGTTCAAAGTGTTACGTGATTGGTTCCAGCGCTACTTCTCCGATGAAGAGGCTGTGGTGCTGGCCGTCCTGCTGTTCCTGGCTTTTACGGCCATCCTGACCCTGGGCGGCATGCTGGCGCCGGTGCTGGCGGGGATGGTGCTGGCCTACCTGATGCAAGGTCTGGTCACCACGCTGGAGCGCCTGCGGTTGCCCGGAACCGCAGCGGTCGGGTTGGTATTTGCCTTGTTCATGGGCCTGCTGGTGGTGTTTATGGTGGTCATCGTGCCACTACTCTGGCACCAGTTGGTGACCTTGTTCAATGAATTGCCCGGGATGCTTGCCAAATGGCAGTCCCTTCTATTGCTGCTCCCCGAGCGCTATCCGCACCTCGTATCCGATGAGCAGGTGCTGCAGACCATCGAGGTGGTACGCGGGCAGATTGGCAAGTTCGGCCAATGGGCGCTGACGTTCTCGCTGTCCAGCTTGCCGTTGCTGGTGAACATCATGATCTACCTGGTGCTGGTGCCGATCCTGGTGTTTTTCTTTCTGAAGGATCGGGAGATGATCGGCCGTTGGGTGCGTGGCTACTTGCCTCGCGAACGGGCGTTGATTACCCGTGTGGCCCAGGAAATGAATCGCCAGATCGCCAATTACATTCGCGGGAAGGTCATCGAGATTTTCATCTGCGGTGGCGTGACCTATATCGGCTTTGTCGCCCTGGGGCTCAATTACGCGGCGTTGCTGGCTTTGCTGGTGGGCATTTCGGTGGTGGTGCCGTATGTCGGGACCGTGGTGGTGACCGTGCCGGTGGCATTGATTGCGCTGTTCCAGTGGGGCTGGAGCGACCAGTTCATCTATCTGATGGCGGTCTATGGGATTATCCAGACGCTGGACGGCAACGTCCTGGTGCCGTTGCTGTTCTCCGAGGCGGTGAACCTGCATCCGGTGGCGATTATCTGCGCGGTGCTGTTGTTCGGCGGGTTGTGGGGATTCTGGGGCGTGTTCTTCGCGATTCCCCTGGCGACGCTGATCAAAGCAGTGCTGGATGCATGGCCGAGCAAGGAGCCGGTGGTGGCGCCGCTGTTGTAACTGGGGTGAGGCTGATGGCCTCATCGCGAGCAGGCTCGCTCCCACAGGGATCTATGCACCAACACAGATCCGATGTGGGAGCGAGCCTGCTCGCGATAGGGCCTGGCAGACAATAAAGAACCTCAGGCCTTATTGAGTGCCTGAGCCGCCGCCAGCACCGCCTCCACATGCCCGGGCACTTTCACGCCACGCCATTCCTGGCGCAGCACGCCGTCCTTGTCGATCAGGAACGTGCTGCGGTCTACGCCCAGGTATTCCTTGCCATACAGCTTTTTCAACTTGATCACATCGAACAGCTGGCAGACGGCTTCGTCCTTGTCGCTGATCAGCTCGAACGGGAATTGTTGCTTGCACTTGAAGTTCTCGTGGGACTTGAGGCTATCCCGGGAGACCCCGAACACTTCGGTGTTGGCGGCCTTGAACTGTGCGTATTGATCACGAAAACCCTGGCCTTCGGTGGTGCAGCCCGGGGTGCTGTCCTTGGGATAGAAGTAGATCACCACCTGCTTGCCTTTCAGGGCAGAAAGGCTGACGGTCTGCCCGCTGGTGGCGGGCGCCTGGAAATCGGTAACCGGCTGGTCGACGGCAACGGCCATGAATGCTTCCTTACATGGGGTTCTGTGGGCGCCACGGTTCGATCAGGGCGTCCAGGTTCATCGCATCGGCGAAGTCCAGGAACTGATCGCGCAGCCAACTGATCTGGGTGCCGGCCGGCAGTGTCACGGTGAACGTGGCGTTGAGCATGGTGCCGCCGGTCTGCGGGGCCTGATAAGTGTCGCAGGTCAGGTTTTCCAGCTCAACGTGATGGTCCATGAAGAACTGGCACAGCTCGTTGATGATGTCCGGGCGGTAGGCCGAACTTACGTAAGCCACGTAGGGCAGGGCCTGTGGACGGTTTTCCAGCGCGGCGCTGCGCACCACGTTGACAGTGAAGGCATATTTCTTGGCCAGCACTGGCAGGCTGCCTTCCAGGCGGGCCAGGGCGTCCCAACTGCCGGAGACTTCAAGCACGAGCGCACTGCATTCGCCATGACGGGTCAGGCGTGAAGTCACGACGGCGCAGCGGTTTTCATGGCTGGCGCGGCACAGGACGTTAGTCAGCTCCATGGGGTTGGCGCCAAGGGCACTGATAACAAGGAATTGTTCGCGGACTGTGGGGGTGGACATGCAGCATTCCTAAAGCGATGAGCGGTCGGTACCTTTAGTCTCTCGGCACGGTGCCCGACCTACGGAAACCGAACGACTCAAGCCCTGTGCCTGGGGTTGCGCTGTATTCCATAATGACGGAAATGCACCAGGGCAAACGCAGGCATGGGGCTTGTGGCGACGAAAACGGAGGCTGGGAACCGGCATATGAGCTGACCGGTACCGATCAAAGTCTGAAGGGTAGCGAAAACCATCGCCCAGGGGAATGGGAGTTCGCTTGTACAAGCATCTTGGCGCCAGTACCATTACGGCTCTCTTTTTCCGGCAGGAGCGGTTTCATGATTGCGGGCAGTATGGTGGCGTTGGTCACACCCATGGATGCACAAGGGCGTCTTGATTGGGGCAGCCTCAGCAAACTCGTGGACTTCCACCTTGAAAACGGTACCCATGCCATCGTCGCCGTCGGCACCACCGGCGAATCGGCGACCCTCGACGTCAACGAACATATCGAAGTCATCCGGGCCGTGGTCAATCAGGTCGCCGGACGCATTCCGGTGATCGCCGGCACCGGCGCCAATTCGACCCGCGAAGCCGTCGAGCTGACCCGCAACGCCAAGGAAGCCGGCGCCGACGCCTGCCTGCTGGTGGTCCCGTACTACAACAAGCCGACCCAGGAAGGTTTGTACCAGCACTTCAAGCACATTGCCGAAGCGGTCGACATCCCGCAAATCCTCTATAACGTTCCCGGCCGCACCTCCTGCGACATGCAGGCCGAGACCGTGATTCGTCTTTCCACCGTTCCGAACATCATCGGCATCAAGGAAGCCACCGGCGACCTCAAGCGCGCCAAGGCCATCCTCGATGGTGCGGACAAGGATTTCATCCTGCTGTCCGGCGATGACCCAACGGCGGTCGAGCTGATCCTGCTGGGTGGCAAGGGCAACATCTCCGTCACCGCCAACGTCGCTCCCCGGGAAATGGCCGATATGTGCGAGGCAGCGCTCAAGGGCGATGCGGCGACAGCACGGGCCATCAACGAAAAACTGATGCCGTTGCACCGGGACCTGTTCATCGAAGCCAACCCGATTCCGGTGAAATGGGCGCTCGTGGAAATGGGCCTGATGCACGAAGGTATTCGCCTGCCGCTCACCTGGCTCAGCAATGCTTGTCAAGAACCGCTGCGGCAGGCCATGCGCCAGTCCGGCGTCCAGGTTTAATTGAGGAAGTACACCGCATGAAGCGAATTGCCGGACTTTCCGCACTTGCCTTGATTATCTCCAGCACCAGTGGCTGTGGATGGATCTGGGGCCCGGAAGGTTATTTCCGCGATCGGGGTAGCGATTACCTGAACGCGCAACAGACCGCACCGATGCAACTGCCGCCGGATGTCCACGTCGCCAAGCGCCTGGATCCGCTGCTGCCGATTCCACGTAACGTGGCGGATGACAGCGTCAAGGGCGAGTACGTCGTCCCTCGTCCGCAACCGCTGTCGGCCATGGCCGATGCCAGCGATTACACCTTGCAGAAAAGCGGCGATACGCGCTGGGTCATGGCTCAGCATCCGCCGGCCGAAGTCTGGCCCGTGGCGATCCAGTTCTTCCAGGACAACGGTTTCCGCATCGACGAGCAGCGCCCGCAAACCGGCGAGTTCACCACCACCTGGCAACACGCCGATGAATTGTCTGCCGCCATGGGCAAGCGCCTGAGCGCAGCCGGTGTCGCCAGCGACAGCGAATCCCGCGTACGGGTGCGTATCGAGCCGGGCGTGCAGCGCAACACCAGTGAAATCTACGTCGTCAGCGCCGAGCGTCCTGCCGGCAGCACCGCCGATGTGGCCTTCACCAACCGTTCGGTCAATACCGGCCTCGACGCTGCGCTGGTGGACGACATGCTCGCCAGCATGAGTCGCTCCGCCGAACAGGGCGGTTCGGTCTCGATGCTGGCTTCCCGGGATTTCGACACGCCGAGCCGTGTCAGCCTGAGCGAAGACGGCAGCGGTAACCCGGTCCTCAACGTCGGCTCCGATCTGGATCGTGCATGGTCCAGCGTAGGTCGTGCGCTGGAGCAGGGCGAATGGCGAGTTGAAGACATCAACCGCAGCCTGGGCCTGTATTACATCAACCTCGCCGAAAAAGCCGAGAAGAAAGACGAGAAGCCTGGCTTCTTCAGTGGTCTGTTCGGCAGCAAGCCGGACAAGGAAGAAATCGAAGCCCGTGCCGAACGTTATCAGGTTCGCCTGAGCAAAGTGGGCGAGAACGTCCAGGTAACGGTCGAGAAGAACATCAACACCGTGGCGCCGGCCGATGTGGCCCGCAAGGTGTTGAGCGTCATTCAGGATAACCTGGGCTGATCCGATGCGTTTTGCCGTTCTCGGCAGCGGTAGCCAAGGGAACGGCACGCTGGTCGCCAGCGCCGGCACGTATGTGTTGGTCGATTGTGGTTTCTCCTTGCGGGAAACCGAGAAGCGCCTGCTGCGCCTGGGTGTGCATCCAGCGCAATTGAGCGCGATACTCGTGACTCACGAACATGCCGACCACGTGCATGGCGTGGGGTTGCTGTCTCGGCGCTACAATCTGCCGGTCTACCTCAGCCGTGGCACGTTGGACGGCCTGCGCAAGCCCCTGGAACCCGCCGGTTTCGTGGCGGGTGGCGAGCAACTGCGCATAGGTGCCCTGGATATCAGCGTGGTGAGCGTGGCCCATGACGCCCGCGAACCGACACAGTATGTTTTCAGTGACGGTGAGCGGCGCTTCGGCCTGTTGACCGACCTGGGCTCGTATTGCGGCAGGGTCATGGACAGTTACCGGGACCTCGATGCGTTGATGATCGAGTCCAACCACTGTCGCGACATGCTCGCGAGTGGGTACTACCCGTACTTCCTCAAGCAGCGGGTAGGCGGGGAGCGCGGACATTTGAATAACCACCAGGCGGCGTACCTGGTGGCCGAGTTGGGCTGGCAGGGCCTGCAACACCTGGTCCTGGCCCATCTGAGCAGCAAGAACAACCTGCCGCAGCTGGCCCGGCAATGTTTTGTCGACACCCTCGGGTGCGACCCGGACTGGCTGCAACTGGCCGATCAAGATTCAGGGCTCGACTGGCGACACATCGCCTAGCCCACTACTTAGCAAGCGGAGCCCATCATGGAAAAACGTGAAGAACTCTACCGCGGCAAAGCCAAGTCGGTTTACAAGACCGATGACGCCGACCGCTTGATCCTGCTGTTTCGCAACGATACTTCGGCGTTCGACGGCAAGCGCATCGAACAGCTCGACCGCAAGGGGATGGTGAACAACAAGTTCAACGCCTTCATCATGCAGAAGCTCGAAGCGGCCGGTGTGCCGACCCAATTCGACAAGCTGCTGGGCGACAACGAATGCCTGGTCAAGAAGCTGGACATGATCCCGGTCGAGTGCGTCGTGCGTAACTACGCCGCCGGCAGTCTGGTCAAGCGCCTGGGTGTGGAAGAGGGCATGAAGCTCAACCCTTACACCTTCGAACTGTTCCTGAAGGACGACGCCAAGGGGGACCCGTTCATCAACGAATCCCACGTCGTGGCGTTCGGTTGGGGCACTGCCGAGCAACTGGCGCGCATGAAGGAGTTGTCCCTCAAGGTCAACGACGTACTGACCAAACTGTTTGACGACGCCGGCCTGCTGCTGGTGGACTTCAAGCTCGAGTTCGGTGTGTTCAGCGACGGCTCCATCGTCCTGGGTGACGAATTCAGCCCGGACGGCTGCCGTCTCTGGGACAAGGACACCAAGAAGAAGATGGACAAGGACCGCTTCCGACAAGGCCTCGGCGATGTGATCGAAGCCTACGAAGAAGTCGCCCAGCGCCTGGGTGTACCGCTGTAATCGACGCAAGCATCTGATAGCACGGAAAAAAATTCGCTCGGGGGTTCGCTTCCGGCGAATGTGCTGGTATGATGCGCGCCACTGGAGAGATGCCGGAGTGGCCGAACGGGACGGATTCGAAATCCGTTGTACTGGCAACAGTACCTAGGGTTCAAATCCCTATCTCTCCGCCACTATTGAACACGTCTAAGCCCCTGAAATGGTTAAACATTTCAGGGGCTTTTTCGTTTCCGGCGTTTCGTCAGGTCACATTTTTGATGAAAAGAGGCAACCGTTGAACGAACAGACATTGTCCATGCGCCTGGAGCGTGTAGCCGCGTATGTGCCTGCGGGCGCGCGCCTGGCCGATATCGGTTCGGATCATGCTTACCTGCCAGTGGCGCTGATGCGCCGAGGGATCATTTCAATGGCAGTGGCCGGTGAGGTGGCGTTGACGCCGTTTCGTTCGGCTGAACGCACCGTGCGTGAGAACGACCTGGGACAGCAGATCATTGTGCGCCTGGCCAATGGCCTGGCGGCCATCGAGCCGGGGGACGGGATCACGGCGGTCAGCTTGTGTGGTATGGGCGGCGAGACGATTCGGGACATCCTGGACAGCGGCAAGTCGCGCATGAGCGGTCAGGAGCGGCTGATCCTGCAGCCTAACGGTGGCGAGCGGCCATTGCGCCAATGGCTGATGGACAACGACTACCGCATCCTCTTCGAAGAGGTGCTGCGAGAAAACCGTTTCGACTACGAAATCATCGTCGCCGAGCGCGACGGACCGGTGACGTACACCGCCGAGGAGCTCTACTTCGGTCCGCTGCTGATGCAGGTCCGCAGTCCAGCGTTCCTGCTCAAATGGCAACGCCTGCTGCGCCTGAAGGAAAAGACCCTGGCCCGCTTTGCCAGGGCACGGCAAGCCGTGCCCGAGGAGAGGATGGAGGACATGGTCCGGCAGGTTCGATGGATTACGAATCTGTTGGCCAGAGGCCAGTAGTTGTTACGTTCCGGTTCGAAACGAATTCCAGTTTCCAGGTCAGTGACCTGTCACTTCTTTGTGACAATTGGACTAATGGTCTATAGCTCAAGACATGTCTGCCGATAGGCAGGTCAATCCCCACAAAAGGAGCGACACCATGTTGCGGTTTTTTGCCGACCTTGGCTTCCGTTGGAAAATTACCCTGCCCATCGCTTTCCTCGTGGTGTTGCTGGTTCTGATGGGCTGGTCGGGCATGCGTGGCATTGGTGAGGTGACCGAGTCCAGCACGCAGTTGACCAAGCGTTATTTGCCAGCCATCAGTCTGTTGCTCAATGCCGATCGTGATCTTTATCAGGCTTTTGTGGCCGAGCGCAGCCTGCTCGACGGCCATGCCAACGAGCATCTGAAAGCGTTGAGCGCCAGTCACGGGGAGAACACGAAGCAAGCCTATGACCGTGTCCAGAAATACGCAGCCATGCAGCCTGGTGCCGATGCGCTGGCTCTGGTGAGTCAGTTCAACGACAGCTTTGCCCAATGGACACAGGTTTCACGACGCGTGATTGACTTGTCGGTGGGGGATCCGCAAGCGGCCAGCGCCCTGAGTTTTGCTGACAGCGAGCGCCTGTTCGAGGCAATGCGCGATGCCATCGACAAGTTGGGCGAACTCGAGGAGGAGGCCTCGCACCGTCAAGGGGACGCAGCGATCGAACACGGCGAGGCCGTGGGAATGTTCCAGGGCGGGGTCCTGTTGATCGGTCTGCTCGGTGGCATCGTGGTCGTTCTGGTCCTGCCGCTTGTCGTGCTGACTCCCATGCGTCGTCTGCTTCATCGCGTCGAGCAGATCGCCGAGGGTGGTGGCGACCTGAAAGGGCGTCTCGAAGTGCGTTCGGCTGACGAGCTGGGACAGCTTGGCAGTGCATTCAACCGTTTCCTCGATAAGCTCCAGCCGCTGATCGCCGAGGTGGGTCGGGTTACCGGTGAGGTCGAGGCTGCGGCCCGTGCGATGGCCAGCATGGCCGCGACCAACGATCAACTGATCAGCAGCGAACATGCGGCGCTCGATCAGGTGAGTACCGCTGCGACCCAGATGAGCGCGGCAGTGCATGAGGTGGCGCATAACGCAGTGAGCGCTTCGGACGCCGCGCAGCAAGCCAGCAGCCGTTCCCGGGATGGCACGGAAGTCGTCACCAGTACCATCGAATCGATCCGCCAGTTGGCCCAGGAGGTCGAGACCGCCTCGGTTACCATCGAGGCCCTTGCTCAAGAAACCTCAAGCATCGGTGCGGTGTTGGAAGTGATTCGTGGTATTGCCGAGCAGACGAACCTGCTCGCGCTGAACGCGGCCATCGAGGCCGCCCGGGCTGGCGAACAAGGGCGTGGTTTCGCCGTGGTAGCCGACGAAGTCCGGGCCCTGGCGGCGCGTACCCAGGATTCGACCAAGGATATTCAGGTTCGCATCGAGCGACTGCAGAGCGGTGTTGCCAGGGCGGTGCAAGCCATGCAAGTCGGCAGCAGCAAGGCCCGTGACAGTGTCGAGCGCGCTGCCGGTGTCGATCAGGTGCTCAGCGGCACCAGTGGTTCGATCGAGCGTATCAATGACATGGCGGCACAAATTGCCAATGCCTGTGAAGAACAGAGTAGCGTTACCGAAGAAATCGCCCGGAACATCTCCGACATTCGTGATCTGTCCAACGAAGCGGCAGAGAATTCTGCGCAGAGCATGGTTGCCAGCCAACAGCTTTCCAGTCTGTCGAGAGGTTTGGCGGAACTGATCGGCCGCTTCCGCACCTGAGGCAAATGCGACAGTGTCTGCTCCAGAATCTGACACGACGCTCACTCATGAGCGCCTGCGTGCCCTGCATCAGGACGGTTTCGTCCTGATGCCCGCCGTACTGACTCATACGCAGATTGCCGAACTGCGTCAGGCAATCGATCACCTCGCACCCATGCACTGGGACTACAGCGGCGTCATCGACCACTACAAATGTGTCTTCAATCGCGACCCGTTGTGGCTACCATTTCTGGATATGGAAGGGGTGATCGATCTGGCCGAAGCCGCGCTGGGGGACGATTGTCACATCATCGGCCAGACAGCCTGGCGCTGCCACCCCGGTTTCGTCGGGGCTCCATTACACGTGGATTATCTGGCGATGGCGTTGCCGCCGGACCTGCTCGCGGATCCAGCCTTCGAGCTGCCGATGCAGATTGTCACCGCACAGTTTTATCTGGATGACATCGATGCCGATTTGAGCCCAACGCGTGTCATTGCTGGCAGCCATCGGGCGGGACGGGCGCCTGCGGCAGGTGAGACGCAATGGGCAGGACATTCTGCGCAGCCGGTGTTATGCAAGGCGGGCGACGTGCTGGTGCTGCGTAGTGAGTTGTGGCATGCGGGCAGTGACAACCGCACCACCGATCGCACCCGTTATCTGCTGCAAGTGCATTATGGCCGGCGCATGGTCGCGCAGAAGTTTTCGCCTTATCTGCACTGGCGGTTCAACCCTGCCGTCCTGGCTGCCGCAACACCTCGCCAGCGGCGCCTGTTAGGCGACCATCGGGAAGCGGAATACGATTGACGCCGTGCCGGGCTGCCCGGTCAGATCCAGACATCATTATCCGCGGTTCGCTCATGGGCTTCGCCTGTGTTGATGACCCCGCGAGGTTCGATCAGCAACACCTTCGCTTCCCGAGCGGCACTGGGCCGGTGCTCGACGCCTTTCTTGACCACATACATTTCGCCTGCGCCTATTGTCACCGAGCCGTCGCGAAAATCGATACGAAGCTCCCCTTCCAACACTATGAAGGTTTCATCGGTGTCGGCATGGGAGTGCCAGATGAAATCGCCTTCAAGTCGGGCGACCTTGAACTGGTAGTCGTTCATTTCAGCCACGACTTTCGGTGCCCACTGATCCTGGAACAGGGCATATTTCTGAATGAGGTTGATGGGTGAGTGCCTGTTCATCGAAGGTGCTCGCTTTGGACTGGGGGAGGTCGTAAAAAAGTTGTTCGCCAGGCATGGAGCCCGGCGGAGCAGCTAATAGGATCCAGGCGTGACGCTGCGTCAGATTTCCTTCACAGGCGTCTCGCCCTGCACATTCTTGATCAACCCGATGACGTGAAGGCAGTCTGCCTTGTTCACATAGGATTCGCCGCTGGCGATCGTTTCGTGGTTGCCGGCCCTCAAGCGCCAGCGCCATTGGCCTTTACCGCTGCTCTGAGTGCCTCGGGTCTGTCTGTAGATTTCAAAATACATCGGTTCGCTCCCTGCGATTTACTTGTTCAAGACATGTTTTGAACATGACGTCGAAAGACTAGCCAAGATGAAAATTTTCGCTATCGCAAATACGTTTCCAAGGGTTATGAGATATTGCTATTGATGTCAGCATCAGGGGGCGACGGATGAACCGTAACGAATTGCGCAAGGCCGATATCAATCTGATGGTGGTTTTCGAGACACTCATGCTTGAGCGCAACGTGACCCGGGCGGCGGAAAAACTGTTTCTCGGCCAGCCGGCCATCAGTTCGGCCCTCAATCGGATGCGTGCGCGGTTCAATGATCCGTTGTTCATTCGTATCGGCCATCGCATGGAGCCGACGGCCCGGGCCGAGGAGATCTTCCAGCATTTGTCGCCGGCGCTGGATTCGCTCTCGGCGGCGTTGAGCCTGACCCATGATTTCGATCCCGCCAGCAGTACCATGACCTTCCGCATCGGCCTGTCGGACGATGTCGAGTTCGGCCTGTTGCCGCCGCTGTTGCGCAACCTGCGGCACGAAGCGCCGCAAGTGGTGTTCGTGGTCCAGCATGTCGATTACTGGCGAATTCCGGATTTGCTGGCGTCGGGCGACATTACCGTGGGCATCAGCCAGACCCGGGGATTGCCGGCCAACGCCAAGCGAAAACTGTTGCGACAGATTCAGCCACGGGTGTTGCGAGCCGATGCGTCGGACACGCTGCTGACGCTGGATGAATACTGTTCACGGCCTCACGTGCTGGTTTCACACACCGCCAACATTGCCGGTCTCGCGGATGAATGGCTGGCCGAGATCGGCCGCAAGCGCCATGTCGTGCTGTCGGTGCCTCAATACAGCGCGTTGCCGGCATTGCTGGCCGGTACCGATATGATCGCCAGCCTGCCGGACTATACGGCCGTCGCTATGGCCGCCTCGGGTCAGCTGTTCAACGAACCCTTTCCCTTCAAGACCCCGACCCTGGATTTGTCCATGGTCTGGCTGAGCCATGTCGACAATGATCCGGCCGAACGCTGGCTGCGCTCCCGGCTGGAGGCGTTCATGGGTGATGCCGAGGCTGTGGGTGCGGGAGCAAGGCTTGCCCGCGATGAAGGCTACCAGGTTCCCCGGCAGGCGCGCTAACCCCATCGCGGGCAAGCCTTGCTCCCATCCTCGCTCGATCCCGCCAAAGTGTTCTGTGCTTGAGAATTAAGTCGGGGTATGGTGGCGTCGACTGGAATCCACACCGCCCCTTTTCGAACCGGAGTCGAACACATGCCTCACCTGCACCTTGAGTACACCGCCAACCTGCCCGAGCTGAATGCCGATGTGGCGTTGCTGCGCTTGAACAACGCACTGGTCGCTTCCGGTCAGTTCGCAGCCGAGTCGGACATCAAGAGCCGAGCCACGAAGCTCGAGCACTTCCGGGTTGGAACCGGTTTGGGCGAGCGGGGGTTTGTACACGTGAAACTGTCCTTGCTGAGCGGTCGCTCTCCGGAAATAAAGAAGCAACTGGCGGACAGCCTGCTGGTCGTGGTCCAGGAGTTGGGCCCATGGCCAACTGGCCTCAACGTGCAGTGCAGTGTAGAGATCGTCGACTTGGACCGGGGCCCCTACGCGAAAGCCATCATTGACAATTGACGCTCAGTCGTCACGGGCGGTGCAGGCCTGGATCATCTGTTGTCTCAGCCAGACTGTCTGGCTGCGAGACGCTTGTACCGGCGTGACACGAATTGATGCTGTGCAGGATGGTGCGCACATGGTCGTACATGCCTACAGCTTTATAGGTAGGACGCATGCCGGTGCGGGTATTGACGAACAGTTCGTCCTTGAAACAGGTCCGCAGTTTCTTCAGGCAGTAGCTGACGGTTGATTGACTGACACAGAGTGCTTCGGACACACCGGTGACACTGCTTTGCTCGTACACGGCGCTGAACACCATGAGGTCCTGCATATCGAGCTTTCTGAGGGCGTTACTGTTCAGCATCCATTGCTTCTCGCTGTGCTCCTTGCGCGGATCTTGCGCAAACCAGATCGGTGATCCTAACGGAACGATGGTCCCAAGTGAATGCCGCGCAGGCGGTTTCACGGTCGGGAACGGGACAGATAATGTAGGGAATACGACAGGCACGATAGCGGCCGGGACCTGGTTCGGTTGTCGACCAAGTGCCTGGGGTGTATCGCTTAAAAAATAATTTAGTAGCAACTTTTTCACGAAAAATTGATGGTGGCTTACCTAAAGTTCAGGTTGCCGTGAAAACGAGTTTTTCACACTTTATTCCGGAAATTATTTTCGAAAAGCAACTTTCAGGAAACCGTCAATCATCATGCTGCCTATTAAAGCCGTGCGCCCCGAGTGGGTGACGCTGATCGCCAGTGCCTTCTTGTTAGTTGCCTTCAATATTGTTTTGTGGGAACACCTGCTGACCATCACGGCGGCCGATGGTCGGGGTGTGCTGGTATGCCTGGCATTCGGCGCGATGATTCTCGGGGCTTTCAACCTCGTGCTGACCTTCGTGGCGTTCCGTCCACTGCTCAAGCCCTTGCTGGTATCGCTGTTTTTAATCAGCGCCGGTGTCACCTATTTCATGGCCCAATACGGCGTGCTGATGGATGCTGGCATGTTTCGCAACTTCGCGGAAACCAACGCTACGGAAGTTCGCGATCTATTGTCATTTAAGTTGTTTGCCTACTTGGGGCTGCTGGGCGTAGTGCCGTCCTGGTTATTGTTGAAGACACCTGTCGAATATCGCCGGTGGCCCAGAGAGTTGTTAAGCAAGTTGATCGTCGGCGTGGCGTCGGCGGCGATCATCGGTGTGGTTGCCCTGGCCAACTATCAGGGGCTGTCGTCGTTGTTTCGCAATCATCACGAGTTGCGCCTGATGCTCGTGCCAAGCAACTACATCGGCGCGGCGTTCGGGTACTTGCACGAGCAGGTCGCTTCCGCCGAACAGCCGTTCATCAAGCTGGGGGAGGATGCGAGTCGTAACCCGGCCTGGCAAACCCACGCCCGCAAATCCCTGACGGTACTGGTGGTGGGTGAAAGCGCCCGCGCCGAGAACTTCGGCATCCTTGGCTATAACCGCGACACCACGCCGAAACTGAACCATGAGGCGGGCCTGATCGCCTTCACCGATGTGCATTCCTGCGGTACCGAAACCGCCGTGTCAGTGCCGTGCATGTTTTCCAACATGGGACGCAAGGGCTATGACGCCAGCAAGGCCAGGAACGAAGAGGGTTTGCTGGACGTTCTCAAGCGTGCCGGCCTGGAAGTCATCTGGCGGGACAACCAGTCTGGCTGCAAGGGCACCTGCGACCGGGTTACCGTGCAGGACGTGAGCAATCTCAAGGACCCGGACCTGTGTGCCAACAGTGAATGTCGCGACGAGATCCTGTTGCAGGGGCTGCAGCATTTCATCGACACCCTGGACAAGGACACGGTGCTGGTATTGCACCAGATGGGTAGCCATGGACCGGAATACTTCAAGCGCTACCCCAAGGAGTACGAGCATTTCACCCCGGTATGCGAAAGCAACGCGTTGAACAATTGCAGTCGTGAAAGCATCGTCAACGGCTACGACAACACGCTGGTGTACACCGATCATGTGCTATCGACCCTGATCGATCTGCTGCGGGCCAATCAGGATAAAGTCGACACGGCAATGCTGTATCTGTCGGACCATGGCGAGTCTCTGGGCGAATACAACCTGTTTCTTCATGGCACGCCCTACATGCTGGCCCCGGAGCAGCAGAAGCACGTGGCGATGCTTGCCTGGTTCTCCGACAACTATCAGAAATCCTTTTCGGTCGACACCCACTGCCTGCAACTGAGTCGGGACAAGCCTCTGACCCAGGACAACCTGTTCCACTCGATGCTCGGGTTGCTGGAAGTCAACAGTCAGGTCTACAACCCGGACCTGGACATGTTCGCCAACTGTCGCGGCGCCGTGATCGACGGTGTGCTGGCTCGCCAATAACATTATTTCTCGCAGGATCGTTCTGCTCTTCATCAAACTGATCCTGCGAGCCACGCGCGGCATCACCTGTCGTGCGATAAATCCGAATGTAGGACTATTCTTGCCATTGCGAAGGCGATTTCTCTCAGGCTCTTGCTCTATGGATGCTCGCAATCGCTGACGGCGATATATACTGCGCGCCATTCTTCAAGGGAGAGCCGTGTGGCCATCGATATTCACTGGATTCGCGACAACGATAGCCTCGATCGGTTTTGCGCCGAATGGCAACAGTTGCCCTTCGTCGCTCTTGACACCGAATTCATGCGGGTCGACACCTTTTACCCTATCGCCGGCCTTCTGCAGATCGGCGATGGCACGCGTGCCTACCTGATCGATCCCTTGACCATCGATAACTGGCAGCCCCTGGCGGCATTGCTGGAAAGCCCGGCAGTGCTCAAGGTGTTGCATGCCTGCAGCGAAGACCTTGAAGTGCTGCTGCGCCTGACGGGCAGCCTGCCCGCGCCGTTGTTCGATACCCAACTGGCGGCCGCCTATCTGAACCTGGGCTTTTCCATGGGGTATTCGCGGCTGGTGCAGGACGTACTGGGCATCGAATTGCCCAAGGGGGAGACCCGTTCCGATTGGTTACAGCGACCACTGTCCGAGACGCAGATCAGCTACGCGGCTGAAGATGCCGTGCACTTGGCGGAAGTTTTCGTACAACTACGCCCAAGGCTATCCGACGAGAAGTACGCCTGGGTCCTGGAGGACGGCGCCGAGCTGGTTGCCAACCTGCGCCGCGAAGTCGATCCCTACGAGGTCTATCGCGAAGCCAAGCTGGCCTGGAAACTGTCCCGGGCGCAATTGGCCGTGCTGCGCGAGCTGTGTGCCTGGCGTGAGCGGGAAGCGCGGGCTCGGGATCTGCCGCGCAATCGCATCATTCGCGAACATTCGCTGTGGCCCCTGGCCCGTACGCAGCCGGATAACCTCGGTGCGCTGGCAAAAATCGAAGACATGCATCCGCGTACCGTGCGCCAGGATGGCGAATTCCTGTTGGACCTCATCCAACGTGCCGCCAGTGTGCCGCCCGAGCAGTGGCCGCCGGCCGTACCGGAGCCGTTGCCGATCGAGGCCTCGGCCCTGGTCAAGCGTCTGCGGGCGCTGGGGCAGGCTGAAGCCGAACGGCTGGGAATTGCCCCTGAGCTGATGCTGCGCAAGAAAACCCTCGAAGCGCTGATCAAGAGCGGCTTCCCCGAGGGGCCTTACCAATTACCCGATTCGCTGCGTGGCTGGCGCCGCGAATTGATGGGCCAGGCGCTGCTGGACAGCCTGGCCACTGCCGGAGAACAGCCTTGAAACGAATCTGCTCCATCTACCGCAGCTCGAAGAAGAACGAGATGTACCTGTATGTGCTCAAGAGCGATGCGCTGGCGCGAGTACCGGAGCCCTTGCTGGCTGCCTTCGGCAAAGCGACCCACGTGTTCGATCTGGTGCTGAGTCCCGAGCGGCAGTTGTCCCGGGAGGACATCAACAAGGTGCTGGAAAACCTCGATACCCAGGGGTATCACCTGCAGATGCCACCGGCTGAAGACGAGTACATCGAACATCTGCCCGAAGAGCTGCTGCGACGCAACGATCCGGTCTGACGCGCTCCTGAGGTGCCCGTCCTGGGGCCTCTTGAAACACATTGGATTTTTTTGACGTTCGCCGCATGGATGGCGCGACACTCTGTCGGCGGTCGTTTGCACTGTTTTTGAAAGGTTTGATTCATGCGCGTTCTGATTGCCGAACACGACCATGCGGTGTACGCCCAGCTGCTGCGCCAGGCTGCATCCGATATCGAAGTCCTGACCAGCGGCGACTCCGCCGAACTGTCGCGCCTGGCCACCGACTGCCCGGTCTGGCTCGGCCAACCCGATCTGCTGGCGACTCTGCTGCGCCAGGGCCATCGACCCCGCTGGCTGCAGTCAACCTGGGCAGGCATTACGCCGTTGCTGGCCGAGGGCCTGACCCGGGACTACCGCCTGACCCGCGCCGTGGGCATCTTCGGCCAGCTGATGGCTGAGTACGTGCTGACCTATATGCTCGGCCACGAACGCGAGGTGCTGGCGCGTCTGGTCAGCCAGGTGGAGCGCAAGTGGGACCATCGGCAGGGACAGGGCCTGGCAGGTCGCAAGGTGTTGATCGTCGGGACCGGTGATATCGGCCAGTGCGTGGCAAAGTTCCTCGTACCGTTTGGCGTGCACCTCTATGGCATTGCCAGCGAGGCTCGGGAGTTGGCGCCTTTTGTCGAAGTCGGCACGATGAAGGACCTGCCGCGCCTGGTGGGCGAGGTGGACTATGTCATCAACCTGCTGCCCAACACGCCCCAGACCCATGATGTGTATGACGCGGCGCTGTTCAAGCGATTCAAGCCTACCGCACTGTTCATCAATGCCGGACGCGGGGTGGCCGTGGTGGATGCGGACCTGGTGCATGCCTTGAAGGAGGGGCATCTGGCCGGTGCGGTGATCGACGTTTGCCGCCAGGAACCCCTGCCGCAGCGTCACCCGTTCTGGACGGCCTGGGGCCTGCTCTTGACCGGCCACAGTTCGGCTCCGACATCGCCACCGATGATGGCGCAGTTATTTCTGGAGAACCTGCGGGCTTATCAGGCGGGCGAAGCCCTGCGTGGGGAAGTGGATTTCGCCCGGGGGTATTGAACCACTGTGATTCAAACTTGTGGGAGCGGGCTTGCTCGCGAAAGCGGTGTATCAGTCGATATTCACTTGTCTGACACACCGCATTCGCGAGCAAGCCCGCTTCCACATTTTTGCTTTGTACAGGATTACAGGGTGAAATCGCCTTCGGCCACCAGTTCGTTCAACGGTCGGCGCGGGCTTGGCGTCTCGCGGGCCTGGAGGTATTCGGCCAGGGTGGATTTGTCCCCCAGCTTGCCGATCGCCACCGCTGCGTGCAGCGCGTAGCCTTCGGGAATCTTCAATTCCTGGCGGGTCAGTTCGTGGTCGAAGCCGGCCATGCCGTGGGTGTGCCAGCCGCTGAGGCTGGCTTGCAGCGCCAGGTGGCCCCAGGCTGCGCCCGTGTCGAAGGTGTGGCACAACGCCGGAGTTTCTTCGCTGGCGCCCGGGACGGCAAAGGTGGTTTTTGACGCAACGATTACCAGCGCCGAGGCATGCTGGGCCCAGCCACGGTTGAATTCATTGAGCAGGCCCAGGAAACGCTCCCAGTTCGGTGTGTCGCGACGTGCATAAAGGAAGCGCCACGGTTGCGAGTTATAGGCCGACGGCGCCCAACGTGCCGCCTCGAAAAAGCCCAGCAGGGTTTCTTCGGCGATCGGCTCGCCGGTAAAGGCGCGGGGGGACCAGCGCTCGATGAATTGAGGATGGATGGCGTAATCGGCAATGCGAGGATTGGCGCTCATGGGTGTTACCTGACGGGGTTCGGGAAGGGGAATGACGAAACCTACTTCCCGACGCACGGCCTGACAAGCCCCGGCCTACCGACAGTCGCCAATGCTTGGCCTGGCGAGGCCCCGGCACTAGACTGTCGGCCTTTTCACCACCCGATGTCGATGCTCGAACCATGGCCGCCAAAGTCGAACCCTTCTGGATACGCAAGACCCTCGATCAGCTCGATGCGCAGGAATGGGAATCGCTGTGCGATGGCTGTGGCCTGTGCTGCCTGCAAAAGCTCGAAGACGAAGACGATAACAGCGTCTACTACACGCGTATCGCCTGCAAGCTGCTGGATCTGAAAACCTGCCAGTGCACCAACTACCCCAACCGCCGTGAATTTGTTCCTGATTGCATTCAACTCACGCCGGGCAAGGCCGATGAATTCAAGTGGCTGCCGCCGACCTGCGGTTATCGCCTGGTCAGCGAGGGCAAGGACCTGCCGTTGTGGCATCACCTGGTTTGCGGCGACCGCGACGCCGTGCATCATGAACGCATTTCCCAGTCCGGGCGCATGTTGGCCGAAGGCAGCGTGGCCGAGGAAGACTGGGAAGACCATCTGATTTTCCGCGCCGGCTGAACCGCCGGGCGTTGCATCACCGGGGAGCATCCATGTCGGCAGGATTGAGACGGACACTGGCACGGGGTTCGGCGGTGCGCAGCCTGGATTTCGACCTTGGCGATGGCAGCCGCTACAGTGATTTCAAGGCGGACGGCCAATGGCGGCTGACGCCAGGTAAAGCCGTCCGGGGCCTCTGGCGACCGGCCGGCGGGCTGGATGCTCGCCGGTCGCTCCCCCACACTGACCGAGTCGAACACAGATAATGTGTCAACACCGCCCCATGGGGAGCGAGCCGGCTCGCGATGAGGTCATCAGCCAAACGCAAACCGTCAGAGCCCGGCTTTCGGCGAAACCAGTGAATCATTTCCCGTCACCGTAGCCGTGCCAGTCGCCGCTTCGGCGTTGGCCTTCATGCGAGTCAGTTCATCACCGGCCTGCTCGATTCTTGCCCGAGCATTGCGCAGGTTCTGACGATTTTTCTCCAAAAGGGTCTTTGCCGAGCAATGCCCGGTAATACCCCGCGCCAGCGCCATGCCGCCGATGGCCAGTTGAGCCAGACCGATGATGCCGCCACGACGCAAGCCCTTGCCCATCATCAGCACACCGCCGGCCAGCGAGCCAGCACGCTCCCAGCCGTGTACGTTCTGCACTGGGTGGGACTGGAAAGGGGTGGTCTCGATCGGCTCGAACGGATTGTTATCGCTCATGGTCTGTCTCCAGTGTGGGAATGTGTATAAAACTGACTGCCAGAGAGAATCCGTCGTTCAATGGAATTTCACACCGGTCAGCGGAATTGCGGGCCCGAGCGAGTGTTGTTGCCTTTGGCCATGCGGTCATACAGCACGACGTTGACGGTGGCGGCCAGGTTCATGCAGCCGTTGGTGGGGATGTAGATCACGTCTTCGCACCAGTCGCGGATGTCCTTATCCAGCGAGCCGTCTTCGGGACCGAAGATATACAGCGCCCGGTCCGGGTGAGTGTATTCAGGCAGGGGACGGGCGCCCTCCACCAACTCCACGGCCACCGGCACGCAGCCCAGGGGCAGGATTTTTTTCAAATCGTCAATGCCGATCAGCGGGATGTCGTAGTGGACTTTCTTGGTGTCGGTGACGAAATCGGCGGCGCGTTCATAGCGCTTGCCGGTGTAGAACACCGACGCCACGCCGTAGCAGCCGGCGGCACGCATGACCGAACCGACGTTTTCCGGTGACTTGGGGTTGAACAGACCGATGCAGCTGTAGCGTTTGTTGGCCACGGGCGGAGTGCCTTTGGGAAAAGGCGCGATTATACGGGGAATGGGTAAGGCAGGTCAGTTTCGAGATTGGCGGTGCCTGTTGTATCGCCATCGCGAGCAGGCTCGCTCCCACATTGGAGTGCGTTCCCTTGTGGGAGCGAGCCTGCTCGCGAGGAGGGGGCGCGAAATTATTCGTCCTTCTTCATCAACCCAGCCAGCGCTGCAAACGGGTTGTGCGTCGCCTTGGCGATTTTCGGCGTGCTCAGGGAGCCGTCGCCGAAATATTGCTGGTCGGTGTAGCGCGAATGTTCATTGTCGTGGCAATACAGGCACAGCAGTTCCCAGTTGGAACCGTCCTGCGGGTTGTTGTCGTGGTTGTGGTCGCGATGGTGGACGGTCAGTTCGCTCAGGCGCTTGCCGGAGAACTCACGGGCACAGCGCCCACACACGTGGGGATACATTTTCAGGGCCTTGTCGCGATAGCCCATCTCCCGGTCGCGTTGGGCGTCGGCGAGGATCCGGTCCAGCTTGGAGGTGTTGGACGGTGGCGTTGACGAACTCATGGGTTCACCTTGTAGATAAAGACTGATGACGGTTGAACGAAGTTTAGCTCAGCCCTTGAGCTTCTCGGCAATCCAGATGGTGTGACGGGTGCCTTTGTTGCCATGAGCGAACACTTGCACCTCTTCGGCTTTGAAACCGGCTTTTTTCAGCTTGTCCGAAAACTGTCGATCGGCACTGGCCGACCAGACCGCCAACACCCCCTTGGGCCGCAGGGCCCTGGCGCAGGCGGCCAGGCCAGCGGCCGAGTACAGCCAACTATTGGCTTTCTGGGTCAGGCCTTCGGGGCCGTTGTCGACGTCCAGCATGACCGCGTCAAAACCCTGGGGGTCGCTCTGGAGTACCTTGGCGACATCTTCCATACGGATCACGGTGCGCGGGTCCGACAGGGGCCTGCCGGCCTTTTCACCGAGGGGGCCACGATTCCACTCCACCACGCCGGGTACCAGCTCGGCCACCACCACCTCAGCGTTCTTGCCCAGATGCTTGAGGGCCGAGGCGAGGGTGAAGCCCATGCCGAGGCCGCCGATCAACACGCGCGAGCCCGGACGGCCGGCGACCTTGCGGCAGGGGATCTCGGCCAGGGCATCTTCGGAACCGTGCATGCGCGTGTTCATCAACTGCCCGCCGTCACCGCCCTGGATCTTGATGACGAAGTCTTCACCGTATTCGAACAGGCACAGGGCGCCGCCGTTGTCGGGAATGGGCGTGGTATCGAGCAGAACGAAACGTTTCATGGAAGTCTCATGAGAAGGGCGGATCGGCGCAGTTGGGACTAGCCTTGAAGGTGACAGTAGCCACGGAGCCATTGATGAAGTGCATCATTGTAACGGCCATTGCCTTGGCGGCGCTCTCGATAAGTGACGCGCAGGCCCAGCAGCCGACGATTCCAGTGAGCCCACCGAGCATCCCCGGTTCGCCCGGCACCGCTACCCCCATGCCTTATCCACCCATCACCCCCAGCGGTGTGCCCAAGGCCGGGCCCGGAAGCGCCGGACCACCCTTACTGCCACCGATCGAAATGCCAAGGCCGCCCAAGGATCAGCCGATACCGGGGATGGAGCCGATAGCGCCGAAGTCCAAGCCCCCCGGCGGATGAAGCAAGGTGGATGCAAACCCTGTGGGAGCAAAGCTTGCTCGCGATTGCGGCGGCCCCTCCAGCATCGATGTCAATTGACCCAGCGCTATCGCGAGCAGGCTAGCTCCCACAGGGGCTGCGGTATGCACAGAGGCTGCGGTGCGGCTGTTAAACCTGTTGCGACAGCAACTGCCCATCCGCCATGCGCAGGCGCTTGGACAGGGATACAGCGAGGGCGCGGATGATTTTTGCGGCCACCTTGGGAGCATCGTTGATCATTTTTTCCAGGGAGTCCTTGCCCAGGTTCAGCAATTGGCAATCGCTGGCCGCGATGCACGTGGCCGAGCGCCGTTCGCCGTCCAGCACAGCCATTTCGCCGAATGCCCGGCCGCTGCGCAGGGTGGCGATGGTCACGGGTTGGCCGTCGGGGCCGGTTTTCTGCACGGCCACCTGGCCGGTGTGGATGATGCACATGAAGCTGCCGGCATCGCCCTCGTGGAAAATCGCTTCGCCCTGGGCGATGGCGCTGATGCTGAAGTAGCCCGACGCTGCGGCAAAGTCGACAGGCAGCAACGGGTCGAACAGACCGCAGTCCATCAACCAGTCGCGAATTTCGTTGTTCAGTAAGGTGGGTTCTGGCATGTCGTCACGGTCTTTTTCTTGTGTCTGTTGCGGTTGCGGGCAGGCCTGGATGCAAGATCCTCCATTGGGGGAGCGAGCAAACCCGCTCCCCCCTATACAGGCCGTGTCGTTCCCTATGACCCGGCCTTTATCCAGAGTTCCTCAAACCCGCTTCAGAATCTTCAACACAAACGCATATTCGAGCGCTACGTCACGCAACCCCTGGTAGCGTCCGCTCATTCCACCGTGGCCTGCGCCCAGTTCGGTCTTGAGCAGCAACGGATTGTCGTCGGTTTTGGTTGCCCGCAATTTCGCCACCCACTTGGCTGCTTCCCAATATTGCACACGGCTGTCGTTGTATCCGGCGATGACCAACAGTGCCGGATAAGCCTGGGCGCTGACGTTTTCGTACGGGGCGTAGGCCTTGATCCGATCATAGACCTGAGGATCCTCGGGGTTGCCCCATTCGTCGTATTCGGTGACGGTCAATGGCAAATCCGGGTCGAGCATTGTGTTGAGCACATCGACGAACGGCACTTCGGCGATGGCGACCCTGAACAATTCCGGGCGTTGGTTGAGCACCGCGCCGATCAGCAGGCCACCGGCGCTGCCGCCACTGATTGCCAACTGGTCGGCGGTGGTCAGACCGTTGTCGATCAGGTGTTCGGCACATGCGATAAAGTCGCTGAAGGTGTTGTGCTTGTGCTCTTGCTTGCCGGCGCGATACCAGGCTTCTCCCAGCTCGCCGCCTCCGCGTACGTGGGCAATGGCAAACGCCACGCCCCGGTCGAGCAGGCTCAGCCGTGCATGGGAAAACCACGGGTCGAGGCTGTGGCCATAGGCGCCGTAGCCATACAAGTACAGCGGCACCGGCTGGCCGAGGGCTTCGCGCTTGATCACCAGGCTGATGGGCACTTGCGTGCCGTCCGGGGCCGTCGCCCAGAGCCGTTGGCTGACGTAGGCATCGGCGTCGAACGGGCCCAGCACCGGGGTTTGCTTGAGTACGACCTGCTCGCCGCTGGCCAGGTCCAACTGGCGAATCTGCGCCGGACGGTTCAAGGCTTCATAGCGCAGGCGGATGCGGTCGCTGGAGAATTCCAGGCTGTTCTGCACATGCAGGCTGTAGGCCGCGTCGGGTAACTGCACCCGATACGCGGGCAGACCCTGTGGGTGAACTTCAATGATGGGCAGGCCACCTTCGCGCAAGCTCAGGGTCATGGCGCCCGCGTTCAGGCTCAGACCGTCGATCATCACCGTGTCGCTGTGTGGGATCAGGTTCTGCCAGTCGGCTTCGACCGGCGCCACGCCGGTGTCGGGTGCCTGGTACAGGGCGAAGTTGATGCCGTCGCGGTTGCTGCGGATAAACCACGTCCATTGTCCATCGAGCAGGCCGTGGTCGACGTCGTATTCATGATTTTCCGCCCGGGGCGCCAGGCAGGAGAACGGCTGCTGGGGTTGCGTCGCGTCGAGTACCCAGACTTCACTGGTGGTCTTGCTGCCCAGGGACAAAATCAGCTGGCGTTCGGAGCTGGAGCGGTAGCAATGCAGGAAAAAGCGTCCGTCCGGTTCATGGAACACTTGCTCGGCGGCGGTGCCATCGAGCCGATAGCGCCAGAGCTTGTGAGGGCGATGGGTGTCGTCCAGCTCGCCGAAAAACAGCGTCAGGCTGTCATTGGCCCAGGTCATGCTGCCATCGCAATTTTCGAAAGACAGTTCGCTGACCTTGCCGTTGGACAATTCCTTCACGAACAGGGTGTAGATTTCATCGCCCGAGGTGTCCTGGCTGTAGGCCAGGCGCTGATGATCGGGGCTGATGCTGAACGCCCCCAGGGAAAAGAACCCACCACCGGCCAGTTCGTTCGGGTCCAGCAGCAATTGCTCGCGGCTCTCGTCCACCGTCAGGCTGTCGTCGGTAGGACGTGGGCAACGGTAGTGGCGCGGGTATTCGTCACCGGCCGTGGTACGGGTGTAATACAAATACGGGCCCCAGGGAGAGGGCAGGGACAGGTCGGTCTCGAGGATCCGGCCCTTGATTTCCTGGAACAGGGTTTCGCGCAGTTCGGCCTGGTCGGCGAGTTGCGCCTCCTGGTAGCTGTTTTCAGCCTTGAGGTAATCGAGCACGGCCTCGGCATCGCGCTCCTGCAGCCAGGCGTACGGATCGACACCGATATCCCTGCGGGCCATCGGGGCGTTGGAAACGGGGGCGGATAAGGGCATGAAGGACTCTCGAACGTTGTACGAAAAAAGGACAAGCGGACGTTGCGATTAGTTCTGTCGGTCGGTCGCACTGTCCACAAAGGTCACCGGGCAGACGCCGGGGCAGCTTGAAGAGCGAAAAGCCGTTACTATAAGCGTCTATTTGCCTGCCTTGCCATGGACACCATGACCGAGAATGACTATCTGATTGCCTGGGGCCTCTACGCCTTCGCTGCGCTGGGCTGCCTGCTGGTATGGATGCGCATGACGCGCTGGATGTGGCGTTGGTTGCGCGAGCCGCTGCGGCTGCTGATGGCCGTGTTGCTGTTCAGCCCCACCATTGTCGACCCGGTGAAGGCAAAGGTTGCTCCGGCCTTGGCCATCGTTGCCCTGGACGTTTTGTTCAAGGTCGGCAACAACGCCTGGCGGGCGGTGTCCGATCTATTCATGTACGGCATGATCGCCTTGGGCCTTTACCTGATCGTCGTGCTGATCCGCTTGCCCATCGAGCGTGCAGCCAACGCCCGCAAGGAGCGGGACGCTGCCGCGAAAGCCGCTGCCGCCGTCGATGACACGCAGGATGAGCTGCCCTTCGGCGTGGCCGGCGACGACCGTTACGGTCGGCCGCCGGTGCCGAGCAACCCCCAGCGTTCGCGTATCGAACCGCGTCTGTAACCAGGCCTGCCTTCAAGCGAGAGTTCGAACATGTGTGAGTTATTGGGCATGAGTGCCAATGTGCCGACCGACATCGTGTTCAGCTTCACCGGGCTGATGCAGCGCGGTGGCAGGACCGGCCCGCACCGGGACGGCTGGGGCATCGCGTTTTATGAGGGCCGTGGCCTGCGCCTTTTCCAGGACCCGGCGGCCAGCAGCGAGTCGGAAGTGGCGAACCTGGTGCAGCGTTATCCGATCAAGAGCGAAGTGGTGATCGGGCATATCCGCCAGGCCAATGTCGGCAAGGTCTGCCTGTCCAACACCCATCCGTTCGTGCGCGAATTGTGGGGCCGCAACTGGTGTTTCGCCCATAACGGCCAGCTTGCCGACTTCCAGCCTCCAACCCGCTTCTATCGTCCGGTGGGCGATACCGATAGCGAAGCGGCGTTCTGCGATCTGCTCAACCGCGTGCGCGAGGCTTTTCCGGAACCGGTGGAGGTGGAACTGTTGCTGCCGTCACTTATTCAGGCTTGCGCCGAATACCGCAGCAAGGGCGTATTCAATTGCCTGCTCAGCGATGGCGACTGGCTGTTCTGCTATTGCTCGACCAAACTGGTCCAGATCACCCGTCGTGCGCCGTTTGGCCCGGCGCGGCTCAAGGACGTGGACGTGATCGTGGATTTCCAGGCCGAAACCACGCCCGACGATGTGGTCACGGTGATCGCCACCGAGCCTCTGACCGAAAACGAAACCTGGACCCGCTACGAACCGGGCCAATGGAGCCTGTGGCGACGCGGCGAATGCGTCAGCCAGGGCCGCACCGAATAAGGACGTCACGTTATGTTGCTCAGTTATCTACGGCTTGTGTTGTTTGCGGTGGGCCTGCTGGTGGGCGTGCAGGTACCGGGTTTCGTCAACGATTACGCCAAGCGGGTCGAGGCGCACCTGATCGAGGCGCAGACCGGCTTGCGCGGCTTCCAGGACACCGCCAACCAGTTTTTCAAAGGCGACATGCAGGCGCTGGTGGCCCATTACCGTGCCAGCGAAGACCCGATCTTCCGTAGTGATGCCGACAGCCTGAACACCTTGCTGGTGCGCCAGCAGGCGTTGGACAAGCAATTCCAGGCGATGCAAGGGCCGTGGTACATCCGTTTGCTGCAAGTGGCGCTGGCCGCTGATCCGGATATCCGTAAGGAAACCTGGAACGGTTACAGCTACCAGATCCTGCTGACCCCAGAGGCCATGATCTGGGGCATCGGCGGGGCCATGCTGCTGTCGTTCGGCCTGGAATGCCTGTTCCGCCTGATCGACTGGGTGGTGCTGGGCGGCAGGCGCCTGCGCCAGAGCCGGCCGATCGAAGAGCGCGACCTGCGCGGGCTCTGACTCAACCTGTTTAAACCGGTTTCCCGCGGCTCGGGGAATTTGTGGGAGCAAGGCTTGCCCGCGATGAATGCCACGCGGTTTGTCAGGAACCGAGGCGCCTGTTTCGCGAGCAAGCTTTGCTCCCACAGTAAGTTCCCTTGTCACATGGGGGCTTTGCCTGAGCCATCTTCGGCACCCAATCAAATTTTTCTTATGACCCGGCCGGGGATTTATTCGTTGGACGCGACGGCGCGCGCGCTCAAGAATCGGGGCAACCGGTCTCTGCGCTTTGCATCGTCGAGGCCCGATAACAATAAAACCGTGGAGAACCACCATGAGTGCACCCGACACCCTCGGCGTCCCCAAACCCCAGGCCCGGTCCGGCCCGTTCGACTGGTATCGCGACATCAACCAGCAGGAGCGCCGCACATTCTGGAGCTGCAAGATCGGCTACGCCCTGGACGGCATGGATACACAGATGCTCAGTTTCGTGGTGCCGACCCTGATCGCGATGTGGGGTATCACCACCGGTCAGGCCGGGCTGATCCACACCAGTACCCTGATTGCCTCAGCCATTGGCGGCTGGGTGGCGGGCATTCTGTCGGACCGTATCGGTCGGGTGCGCACCCTGCAACTGACGGTGCTGTGGTTCGCCTTCTTCACCTTCCTGTGTGGATTCGCCCAGAGCTATGAACAATTGCTGATCGCCCGTACGCTGATGGGCTTCGGCTTCGGCGGCGAATGGACGGCCGGCGCGGTATTGATGGGGGAGGTGATCCGGGCCAAGGACCGCGGCAAGGCGGTAGGCATGGTGCAGTCGGGTTGGGCGCTGGGCTGGGGCATGACAGCGATTCTGTATGCGCTGCTGTTTTCGGTGTTGCCGCCTGAGGATGCCTGGCGTGCCTTGTTCATCCTCGGCATCGTCCCGGCGGTGTTCGTGATTTTTGTTCGTCGGCTGGTCAAGGATCCGGAAATCTATAACCAGACCAAGGCCCGTGAAGCGTCCAGCAATTCTGCGAAATTCTACGAGATTTTCGCCCCTGGCATCCTGTTTACCACCGTTCGCGCTTCGCTGTTGACCACTGGCGCCTTGGGGGGCTATTACGCCATCACTTCCTGGCTACCGACGTTTCTCAAGAATGAACGCGGCTTGAGCGTCCTGAGCACCGGCGGGTACCTGGCGATGGTGATCGTCGGTTCCTACGTCGGCTATGTCATCAGCGCGTACCTGTCGGACATCCTGGGGCGCAAGAAGAACTTCGTCCTCTACGCCATCGGCTCGTTCACCATCGTGTTGCTGTATACCCAGATGCCGGTGAGCAATGATGTGATGCTCTGGCTGGGCTTTCCCCTGGGATTCTTCGCTTCCGGTATGTTCAGCGGCATGGGTTCGTTCCTGACGGAGCTGTTTCCTACGCGCATCAGGGGCTCGGGCCAGGGTTTTTGCTACAACATCGGCCGTGCGTTGGCGGCATTGTTCCCACTGTTGATCGGCCTGCTGAGCCAGAAAGTGCCACTGAGCGTCGGCATCGGTGCGTTCGCGGCGGTGTCCTACGGCGTGGTGATACTGGCGGCCCTGAGCCTGCCGGAAACCCAAGGCAAGCAGCTGGAAGCCGAGTAACGGTTAATCTGTGGGGCACAGGCCCCTGCTTAAATCTACAGGAGCGTTCACGTGAACCGCCTGCTATTGAATTGCGACATCGGCGAAAGCTTCGGCAGTTGGACCATGGGCCTGGACGCCGAGGTGATGCCCTTCATCGACTGCGCCAACATCGCCTGCGGTTTCCATGCTGGCGATCCGAGCACCATGCGCAAGACCGTCAGTCTGGCCCTGAGCCATGGTGTGCGGATCGGCGCGCACCCGGCCTATCAGGATCTGGTGGGGTTCGGCCGACGCTCCATGGCCTATACCGCCCGGGAACTGCAGGACCTGCTGCATTACCAGATCGGTGCCCTCGACGGTATTTGCCGGGCCCAGGGCGGTCGGGTCAGCTACGTCAAGCCTCACGGCGCGATGTACAACGACATGATGGCCAATCCGGCGCAGCTGCGCACCGTGATCCAGGCGGTCGCCGCCTATGACCGGGAACTGCCGCTGATGCTGATGGCGACCCGGGACAACAGCATCGCCCAGGCCCTGGGGGATGAATACGGCCTGACCTTATGGTTCGAAGCCTTCGCCGACCGTGCCTATGACAGCGCTGGGCATCTGGTTTCGCGGCAATTGCCAGGGGCTGTGCATCACGAGGCCGAGGTCATCATCGCCCAGGCCCTGACCATTGCCCGTGGCGGTGCGCTGACCGCCAGTGACGGAAGCGAGTTGATCCTGAATGCCAACACATTGTGCGTGCACGGTGACAACGCCAGTTCAGTGGCTGCCGTACGGCGCATCCGCGAGGCTCTGGACCGGCAGAGTGCACCATGAAGCCACGTGTGGAAGTGGTGGCGGTGGACTGCCTGATGGTGCGCCTGTTCGATGAAATCGCCGAGGCCAACATGCCCTGGATGCTCGCCGCCGGTGAGCGCCTGAGGGCGGTGTTCGCCGAGCGCCTGATCGACCTGGTGCCGTCCTACACGACGCTGATGGTGCATTACGACCTGCTGGCACTGAGCCCGGCCGAGGCGAAGGAACTGATCGACGAGGCGCTGAATAACTTGTCGCCCGACGATCGGACCGTCGGCCAGCGGCATGTACTGCCGGTGTGGTACGACCTCAGTGTCGGGCCGGAGCTGGCGCTGCTGTCCCAACGCAGCGGCCTGACCGTGGACCAGGTGATCCGTACCCATAGCGACCGTGAGTATCAGGTGTTCGCCCTGGGTTTTGCACCCGGGTTCGCTTTTATGGGGCTGGTGGACGAAGTGCTGGCCGCGCCACGCCTCGATACGCCACGCAAGCGGGTGGCGGCGGGCAGTGTCGGGATCGCCGAGCGCCAGACCGCTGCTTACCCGGTGGTATCGCCCGGCGGCTGGAACCTGATCGGCCGCACGCCGGCCCGACTGTTTGACCGTGGGCGTGATGGCTACAGCCTGATGCAACCTGGCGACACGGTGCGTTTCTCACCTGTGGACCACGCCGAATTCATCGCCCTGGGAGGGGATGACACACCGCTGGAGGCCCAGTCATGAGCCGTCTGTTGATCGAGGCCAGCACCCCTCTGTGCCTGTTGCAGGATGCCGGCCGTTTCGGGGTGAGGCATCTGGGCGTGACCCAGGGCGGCGCGGCGGATTGGTTGTCGATGAGTTGGGCCAACTGGATGCTGGGCAATGCGCTGGACGCCGCAGTCGTGGAGATTACCCTCGGCGGCTTCACGGTGGTGGCCGAAGAGGATTGCGTATTGGCGCTGGCGGGGGCAGACCTGGGGGCGCGGATCGATGGCCAGCCGGTCGCATCGTGGCGATTTTTCAGCCTGCGCAGGGGACAGGTGCTGTCGCTGACCCAACCGGTGCTCGGAGCCAGGGCCTATCTGGCGGCCCCCGGCGGGTTCGATGCGCCTGCGGTGCTCGGCAGTCGGGCGACGGTGGTGAGGGAAGAACTCGGTGGCCTGGACGGACAGGGGCGGGCGCTGGACCGCGGCGAGCAGCTGAGTTATTGCGGCTTGGCGACGTGCCGACCCATGCCGCACTCACGGATTCCGGATTTCCAGCAGCAGGCGCCGCTGGATCTGATCCTGGGGGCGCAAAATGGCGCATTCAGTGGACGGAGTCTGTTCGATGCGTTCAATACGGCCTGGACACTGGACAGCCGCGCCGACCGCATGGGTATCCGGTTGTTGGGCACGCCGTTGGAATATCAGGGTAGCGCGATGATTTCCGAAGGCATTCCCCTGGGCGCCGTGCAGGTGCCGCCGGACGGTCAGCCGATCGTGCTGCTCAACGACCGGCAAACCATTGGCGGTTATCCACGCCTGGGGGCTTTGACGCCGCTGTCCCTGGTGCGCCTGGCACAATGCCTGCCGGGGGCGCAGGTGCGGTTGCGGCCGGTGGTGCAGGAGGTTGCGCATTGGCAGCAGGTCCAGTATTTGCGCAGTCTTCAAGGTAGCTAGGAGCTTCGCGAGCAAGCCCGCTCCCACATTGGATCTTGTAGACGACATAGATCCAGTGTGGGAGCGGGCCTGCTCGCGATGAGGCCAGATCAGACGCCCAAAAAACTACTTGGACAGAAACCGCATCCCTTCCTCCAGCCCCCGCAACGTCAGCGGATACATCCGGTCCTCCACCAACTCCCGCACGATATTGGTCGAAGCGGTATAGCCCCAGGTGTCCTTGGGGTAAGGATTGATCCAGATGAGTTTCTTGTACGTCTCCATGAAGCGCTGCATCCACACATAACCGGCTTCTTCATTCCAGTGTTCGACGCTGCCACCGGCCTGGGTGATTTCATAAGGCGCCATGGCGGCGTCACCGATGAAGATCACTTTGTAGTCGGGACCGTATTTATGCAGCAAATCCAGGGTCGAAGTGCGTTCCGAGGTGCGACGCAGGTTGTTCTTCCAGACCGACTCGTAGATGAAGTTGTGGAAGTAGAAGTATTCCAGATGCTTGAACTCGGTCTTGCAGGCCGAGAACAGCTCTTCGCAGATTCTTACGTGGGCATCCATCGAGCCGCCGATGTCGAACAGCAGCAGCAACTTGACGGAGTTGCGCCGTTCCGGGCGCATCTGGATGTTCAACAGGCCGGCGTCCCGAGCGGTGTGGTCGATGGTGCCGTCGATGTCCAGCTCTTCGGCCGCCCCCTGGCGGGCGAACTTGCGCAGGCGGCGCAGGGCGATCTTGATATTGCGAGTGCCCAGTTCCACCTGGTCGTCGAGGTTTTTGTACTCGCGCTGGTCCCAGACTTTGACCGCCTTGCCCTGGCGCTTGCCAGCGTCACCGACGCGGATACCTTCGGGGTTGAAGCCGCCGGAGCCAAACGGGCTGGTGCCGCCAGTGCCGATCCATTTGTTGCCGCCGGCATGGCGCTCCTTCTGTTCCTCCAGACGCTTCTTGAATTCTTCGATCAGCTTGTCGAGGCCGCCCAGGGTCTGAATCTGTGCACGCTCTTCGTCGGTCAGCGAGCGCTCGAATTCCTTGCGCAACCAGTCTTCGGGGATCAGTGCCTGAAGGTGATCGTCGAGTTTCTCCAGGCCATTGAAGTAGGCGGCGAACGCCCGGTCGAACTTGTCGAAATGTCGCTCATCCTTCACCAGGATTGCCCGGGCCAAGTAATAAAACTCGTCCATGTCAGCGAAGATCACCCGCTGTTTCAGTGCGTTGATCAGGTCCAGCAGTTCGCGCACCGACACGGGCACCTTGGCCGCGCGCATTTCATTGAACAGGTTGAGCAGCATGGCAATCGCCCTCGCTCTTGTTAAACGACGAGGGTTTCAGCGAGTGCCGCGACGGCTCATGAACGCCAGGCGCTCGAGCAGTTGCACGTCCTGCTCGTTCTTGACCAGGGCACCGGCCAAAGGCGGGATCGCCTTGGTCGGATCGCGCTCGCGCAGGACCGCTTCGCCGATGTTGTCGGCCATCAACAGCTTGAGCCAGTCCACCAGTTCGGAGGTGGAAGGTTTCTTCTTCAAGCCCGGCACCTTGCGCACGTCGAAGAACACGTCCAGCGCTTCGCTGACCAGGTCCTTCTTGATGTCCGGGTAGTGCACGTCGACGATTTTCTGCAGCGTGGCGCGATCGGGGAAGGCGATGTAATGGAAGAAGCAGCGGCGCAGGAAGGCGTCCGGCAGCTCTTTTTCGTTGTTGGAGGTAATGATGATGATCGGGCGCTGCTTGGCCTTGATGGTTTCATCGGTCTCGTAGACGTAGAACTCCATCTTGTCGAGTTCTTGCAGCAGGTCGTTGGGGAACTCGATGTCGGCCTTGTCGATCTCGTCGATCAGCAGGATCACCCGTTCCTCGGACTCGAACGCCTCCCAGAGCTTGCCCTTCTTCAGGTAGTTGCGCACGTCATGGACCTTGTCCACACCCAGTTGCGAGTCCCGCAAGCGGCTGACCGCATCGTACTCATACAAGCCCTGGTGGGCCTTGGTGGTGGATTTGATATGCCAGGTAATCAGGCGCGCGCCGAAGGACTGCGCCAGTTGCTCGGCCAGCATGGTCTTGCCAGTGCCCGGTTCGCCCTTGACCAGCAACGGCCGCTCCAGGGTGATGGCGGCGTTGACGGCCAGTTTCAGGTCATCGGTGGCGACATAGGCGCTGGTGCCTTCGAACTTCATCTGCAATTCCTCGACGGTGACGCCGGCCTGGACGAGGCGGGGCGCGTAATAAAATGCCATGCCCGACTATAACGCGACGTCCCGCCGACTGTGAACGCAGACGCCGTATTCAGTCTCTGAATGGAGCGTCACATGTTGACTCAGTCTTGGCATCAACCCTAATCCGTTGAGGGGGCCGGTTGTTCATATCGGGCATTGAACGCCTGGACGAAACCGTTGCGCAGTATCTGCAGGAAGGCTTCGAAAGCGCTGATGTCCTGTTGATGCACATTGCCGCTGAGCTCTACGCGGGTGGCGAACTGGTTCTTGCGCTGGTTCTTGAGCGCCGTCTCGCCGGTGCCGACCAGTGCTTCCCAGATTGAGCGGAAGATGTTCTTTTTCTCGTTCTCCACATCCTGCTGCCAATCGAAAACATCCACGTCACGAAGCAATGGCTTGATGTAGCCACTGAGCCTGGCGTTGTTGGCCTCCGCCTCGATCACCAGGTCGCCGTGGCCCGCGTTGAAGTCGAATTTGCCGTAGGCCGCGGCAAAATCATTCAGGCGCTTGAGTTCGATGTTCCTGGCCCGCAGGCGGAAATCGAAATCCTCGAAATTGCTCAACGGGTCGAACGTGGCCTGTACCTCCAGCGGAGCATGTTCGGCCACCAACGCCTTGCCTTCGAATCGGGCGTCGCGCTTGCCTTCGGTGTCGACCACATTGGTCAGGTTGTAAATACTGGCATCGACGTTGGTGGCCCGCAGATTGACCGGTGGTTTGGAGTTGAAATTGCGGAACGTGACCTTACCGTCATTAATGCGGACTTCATTGAGGGTGATGGGCAGCAGTTTGCTCAGTTGTTCGCGCCAGTCGGTGCCCCGGCCCGTCTGGGAGTTCTGCCGGTTGCCGCCACCGTCGACGAAGTTCACCTCCGGATGGGCGAACGTCACTTCGGCCACCACCGCATGGTCGTACCACAATGAATGCCAGCTCACGGACAAATCGATCAGCGGCGCATCGACGAACGGCACCGGAACCTTGCCATCGACCTTGACGATTTTCAGCCCGTTGATCCGATAGGCCCCGCGCCAGAGTGCCAGGTCCACATCCGTGATCTGCCCGCGGTAATCGCCCATGTCGGCCAGCCGCTCGTTGAGGTAGTCCCGTACCAGATAAGGCAGGGCCAGATGCAAGGCCACCAGCAGCGCGACGATGGCGGCCAGGGTCCACAGTGGCCAACTGTATCGACGTTTCATGTCATTGAGTCTCCAGCATGTTTCTCCAGAACACCCCAAAACCATTGACTGTTGTAACACTTGGACGTTCGGTGCAACTGGACGCCCACCGGCAACAGGCATACCTTTAGGCGCTTGAATTCACGCCGCATTAAGGACCCCGACATGAGCCGCATATATGCTGACAACGCCCATTCCATCGGTAATACGCCCCTGGTGCAGATCAACCGGCTCGCCCCGCGCGGCGTGACCATCCTGGCCAAGATCGAAGGACGGAACCCGGGCTACTCGGTCAAGTGCAGGATTGGCGCGAACATGATCTGGGACGCGGAAAGCACAGGCAGGCTCAAGCCGGGCATGACCATCGTCGAACCCACGTCGGGCAACACCGGCATCGGTCTGGCGTTCGTGGCCGCCGCCCGTGGCTACAAACTGATGCTGACCATGCCGGCCTCCATGAGCATCGAACGACGCAAGGTGCTCAAGGCCCTCGGCGCCGAGCTGGTGCTGACCGAGCCGGCCAAGGGCATGAAAGGGGCCATCGAGAAGGCCGCCGAGATCGTGGCCAGCGATCCAGCCACCTACTTCATGCCGCAGCAGTTCGATAACCCGGCGAACCCGGCCATTCACGAAAAAACCACCGGCCCGGAAATCTGGAACGATACCGACGGCGCGGTGGATGTGTTGGTGGCGGGCGTGGGCACGGGAGGCACCATTACCGGGGTGTCGCGGTACATCAAGAACACCTGCGGCAAGCCGATCCTGTCGGTGGCCGTAGAGCCAGAGAGTTCGCCGGTGATCACCCAGGCGATGGCCGGCCAGGAAATCAAGCCCAGCCCCCACAAGATCCAGGGGATCGGCGCGGGCTTCGTGCCGAAGAACCTCGACCTGACGATGGTCGACCAGGTGGAACGGGTCACTGACGAGGAATCCAAGGCCATGGCTTTGCGCTTGATGCAGGAGGAGGGGATACTTTGCGGAATCTCCTGTGGCGCGGCGATGGCCGTGGCCGTGCGCCTGGCGGAAAAACCGGAAATGCAGGGCAAGACCCTGGTGGTGATCCTGCCGGATTCCGGCGAGCGGTACCTGTCGAGCATGCTGTTCAGCGACCTGTTCACCGAACAGGAAACACAGCAGTGACGTTGGGTTGAAATGAAGCCTGATGCGACGAGGGGATATCCCCTCGCCGCAAGAACGAGAGG
The DNA here is from genome assembly GCF_021271205.1 of Pseudomonas uvaldensis. Taxonomy (GTDB): domain Bacteria; phylum Pseudomonadota; class Gammaproteobacteria; order Pseudomonadales; family Pseudomonadaceae; genus Aquipseudomonas; species Aquipseudomonas uvaldensis. Next base: position 659,059 of record NZ_JAIWKS010000001.1, on the reverse strand, counting down.
AGAATGTTTGCTGGCGTCAGCCATGGTTCAGCTGACGCATGCTAGAAGGGTTTATTGCGTTTTACTCAACAGAGAATGTTGCGTCGGACGGTTTTTACCCAGGCCATGAATCTTTAACATGGCCTTCGGCTACGTCGGGCAATTGGCGTTGCTTGAGTTTTTGACAAGGAGTTTGAAAATGACCGTTTCGTTCGTCGCCAAGGCGTCGGTCTTGCTGTTGTTCATAGGCAGTACCCTCTACGTACACCTGCGCGGCAGGGCGCGCCTGCCGGTGTTGCGCCAGTTCGTCAACCACTCGGCGTTATTCGCCCCCTACAACACCTTGATGTACCTGTTTTCCGGGGTGCCCTCCAAACCTTATCTGGACCGCAGCAAGTTTCCGGAACTGGATGTGCTCAAGGACAACTGGCAGGTCATTCGCGACGAAGCCATGCGCCTGTTCGATGAGGGATACATCCGCGCTGCAGAAAAGAACAATGACGCCGGCTTCGGTTCGTTCTTCAAGAAAGGCTGGAAGCGCTTCTACCTCAAGTGGTACGACAAACCATTGCCATCGGCGCAATTGCTGTGTCCCAGAACCGTCGAACTGGTCAACCGCATTCCCAACGTCCGCGGCGCGATGTTCGCCCTGCTGCCGGGCGACAGCCACTTGAACCCGCATCGCGATCCGTTCGCGGGCTCGCTGCGCTATCACCTTGGGCTTTCCACGCCCAATTCCGACGATTGCCGGATCTTCGTCGACGGCCAGATCTATGCCTGGCGCGATGGCGAAGACGTGATGTTCGACGAAACCTATGTGCATTGGGTCAAGAATGAAACACCGCAGACCCGTGTGATCCTGTTCTGCGATGTCGAGCGGCCGCTCAAAAGTCGGCTGATGACCCGCCTCAACCGTTCCATCAGCGCCTTCCTTGGGCGTGCCACCGCACCGCAGAACCTGGATGACGAACATGTCGGTGGTATCAACCGGGCCTATGCCTGGAGCAAGTCGTTCAGCGATGGCATCAGTGGCCGGGTCAAGCAATGGAAGCGCAAGCATCCCAAGGCCTACCGTGTGATGCGGCCGGTACTGGCGGTAGCGGTGCTGACGGCATTGGGCTACTGGTTGTTCGTTTGAGCATTGCATTATGCCTCGAGCGCTGGTTATAGTCGGCGCTCTCCGGGTCCTCGAACCCATCCTTTCCAGAGATCGGCTCATGCCTGTATCCCCAGTTGTCGCGGTCGTGATTCCAGCGTTGAACGCTGGCGTCGTGCCGTGGGGGAATCAGCAACGTGGGCAGGTCGGTCAATACCCTCCACCTGTCAGTAGCCCACCGGTGTGCGTCGTCGTATCACCGCCGGGTGTTGGCGTCCAGGGCTGATCGGCAGTCGTTGCCGTTTCCTGCGCCCGCCTGAAAAAACTACTGAATTTCAGCTCCGGCTGAGTTGGCTTTTGCCTGATAACAGGTGGCATTCATGTTTTCCCTATCCAGAAACGCCTTATTGGCGGCGGCTTCCACGAGCCTGTTCGTCCTGCTGTGGAGCAGCGGGGCGATCTTTTCCAAACTGGGCCTGGCCCATGCTTCGCCTTTTGCTTTCCTGCTGATCCGCTTTTCCATAGCCCTGTGCGCGCTGGTGCTGTTGATCCCGGTGTGCAAATTCAAGTTACCCAGAATCGGCAAGCCGATGCTGTACGCGGCGGCCACTGGGTTGGTGCTGCTGGGCGCCTATCAGATTTTCTATCTGTTGGCGTTGCAGATGAATGTCACACCGGGGGTCATGGCGACGTTAATGGGGGTACAGCCGATCCTGACGGTGGTGCTCATCGAGCGCCAGCGTTCCTGGCAGCGGATGTCCGGTCTGATGCTGGGGTTGGCGGGGCTGGTCATGGTGGTCTACCAGGGCATCGGCCTGGCCGGTATGTCCCTGGCTGGAATGCTGTGTGGATTGCTTGCGCTGCTGAGCATGACGGCCGGTTCGATCATGCAGAAACGCATCACCCAAAACCCTCTGGGCACGCTGCCCGTTCAATACCTTGCCGGGCTTGTGCTGTGCGCGGTGTTCGTGCCGTTTCAACCGTTTCACTTCGAACACAGCGCGGGTTTCATCGTGCCGGTGGTGTGGATGGCGCTGGTGGTTTCGGTGCTGGCAACGCTGTTGCTGTACCGGTTGATCGCACGGGGCAACCTGGTGAACGTCACCAGTCTGTTCTACCTGGTGCCGGCGGTGACGGCCATCATGGATTACCTGGTGTTTGGCAACCGGTTGGCGTTGCTGAGCGTGCTGGGGATGGGGCTGATCATCGTCGGGTTGGCGTTTGTGTTTCGTAAAAGTGGCTGACCGTTAGAGGCTCGTCAGCCGCACGATCGCTCTCGCGAGCAGGCTCGCTCCACCAGTACGGTACAAAAACCTGTGGGAGCGGGCTTGCTCGCGAAGGCTTTTTCCGCCACGCCGACACCCTACCGGGCCGACACCTCAGCCGGCTTCACCGCCCCAGGCTTCAACACCAGCCACAATGCCGCCGCGATCAACACTCCGCCATACAGATGCGCCATGCCCAGCGGCTCATCCAGCAGCAACGCCCCCCACAGCACGCCGAACGGCGGGATCAGGAAGGTCACGGTCATGGACTTCACCGGGCCGATGGCACTGAGCAGTCTGAAATAAAGGATGTAGGCCAGCGCGGTACACACCAGGCCCAAGCCCAACAGCGACAGCCAGACGCTCCAGCCTCCCCAACTGGCCGGTGGCTGGCTGATGACGCTGTAGCCGAACAATGGCAGCAGAAACAACGTGGCACCGAACATGCTGCCCAGGGCCGAGAGGCGGCTGTCGAGCCCGCCTTGATGATCGAGCCAGCGACGGGTCAGGAAGCCGGCGAAGCCATAACAGGTGGTAGCCATCAGGCAGGCGAGGGCGCCCATCAGCAGTTGCAGGTCGAACGCCACTGGCCCGGCACCGGTCAGGATGCCCACGCCCAAGAGGCCGAGGAACACGCCGCTGACCTTCGCCACGGTAAGCTGTTCGCTGAAGAACAGTCCACCGATCAACACGCCCATCAGAGGCGTCGTAGCGTTGAAGATCGCCGAATAACCCGCCGGCAGCACCTGGGCCGCCAGGGAATAGAACGTGGCCGGGATGCCCGAGTTGATCAGGCCCAGCACCATCACCACCTTCAGCTTGCCGCGAAAACTCCAGTCGACACGCATCAGCGCCAGGATCACCAGCAAGCCGACGAAGGCGATGGAGACGCGAAAGAAGGCGGTGGGGATCGTGCCGATGACCGGGGCGATGATGCGCATGAACAGGAAGCTAGCCCCCCAGATGGCGGCCAGTGACAGCAGGCGCAAGATGTCGACGAGGTTCACAAGTCATTCCTTCCTTGATGGGCTGGCAAGTGTCGCCGCCCTCCAGGCCGATGGCAACGGTTGCGTTGCCGACGGATTGGCCTCTAAGCTCAGTCGCCAATAACAAGATGACCCGTCGAGGTTCCCGATGCCCCAGCCATGGCCCGCCACCGAAATCGCCCGTTCGATTCTCGACGGTTTCGACGATTATCGTGAGCATTTCCGGCAAATCACCGATGGCGCCCGGGCCCGGTTCGAGCAGGCCCGGTGGCAGGAGGCGCAAGCGGCTTCGGCGGCGCGGATCAATTTGTATGAAGAGAAAGTCTTCGAAACCGTCGCCCGGCTGCGCAAGGCTTTCGACGCCGAAGCGCTGATGGACGTCAGCTGCTGGCCTCTGGTGAAAAGCGCCTACATCAGCCTGATCGACCTGCGTTTCGACGATGAACTGTCCGAAACCTGGTACAACTCGATCTTCTGCGGCCTGTTCAGCCACGACCTGATCAGCGACGGCACGATGTTCATCCACACCACCCGGCCCAGCCTGCGCCGAGCCCGTGCTGCCCAGACCCGCACCTACAAGCCTCAGGGCCAACTCGACCGGATGCTGGCGCAGATCTTTGCCGATTACCGTTTCAGCGAGGACTATGCCGACCTGCCGGGTGATTTGCAGCGTCTCGAAGCCCAGCTACGAGAGAACCTGCCGGACTGGGTCTGCAAGGACCCCGAGCTGACGGTGGAGCTGTTTTCTTCGGTGCTCTATCGCAACAAAGGCGCCTATCTGGTGGGCCGGATCTACACCCGGGATGACCAATGGCCCCTGGTCGTTCCGCTGCTGCATCGCGAGGGCCGGGGCATCCAGATCGACGCGCTGATCACGGACGAGGCCCAGGTGTCGATCATCTTTTCGTTCACGCGTTCCTACTTCATGGTGGATGTGCCGGTGCCCGCGGAATTCGTCGGCTTTCTCAAGCGCATCCTGCCGGGCAAGCACATTGCCGAGCTGTACACCTCCATTGGTTTCTACAAGCATGGCAAGTCCGAATTCTATCGGGCCTTGATCAATCACCTGGCCAATACCGACGACCAATTCATCATGGCGCCCGGTGTGCGCGGCATGGTCATGAGTGTGTTCACGCTGCCGGGTTTCAATACCGTTTTCAAAATCATCAAGGACCGTTTTTCCCCCTCGAAAAACGTCGACCGGGCCACGGTGATCGAGAAGTATCGACTGGTGAAAAGCGTCGACCGGGTCGGGCGCATGGCCGATACCCAGGAGTTCGCCGATTTTCGCTTTCCGTTGAGCAAGTTCGAGCCGGCGTGCCTGGAGGAGTTGCTGGAGGTCGCGCCGTCGACGGTGTCGGTGGAGGGCGACACGGTGTTGATCCGCCACTGCTGGACCGAGCGGCGCATGACACCACTGAACCTCTACCTGGAGAACGCCAGCGAAGCCCAGGTGCGTGAGGCACTGGAAGACTATGGTCTGGCCATCAAGCAACTGGCGGCGGCCAATATCTTTCCCGGAGACATGCTGCTCAAGAACTTCGGCGTGACCCGTCACGGCCGCGTGGTGTTCTACGACTACGATGAAATCTGCTTCCTGACCGAAGCCAACTTCCGCCATATTCCCCAGCCGCGCACGCCGGAAGATGAAATGGCCTCCGAGCCTTGGTACTCCATCGGACCGCTGGACGTCTTCCCCGAGGAGTTCCCGCCGTTCCTGTTCGCCGACGCCGGACAACGCAAGTTGTTCGACCAGATGCACGGCGAGCTGTACAACGCCGACTACTGGAAAGGCCTGCAGGAGGCGATCCGGGCCGGGAAGGTAATCGATGTGTTTCCGTACCGGCGCAAGGGATAGAAGCCGCTTCAAGGTTCAAGCGGCAAGTTTCGAGTTTCCGGCCAACGCAGCTTGCAACTTGCAGCTTGCCGCTTGAAACTTGCCGCTGCTCCTTTTCCCTTGCGTACCTGATGACTGACCAAGCCCCCGCTATCGACAAGTTGCTGAAAAACCTCGACCACGCCATGCTCGCCGACCGTCACCGGTTGCGGCGCCAGTTGCTCGAGCTGCGCAAGAAACCCGATGAGGCGAAACTCGCCCAATGGGTGACGCGCATGCAAGCGTCCTGTGATCAGGTGCTGGCGCGCAAGGCCAGCCTGCCGGTGATCCGCTACGACGACAACTTGCCGATCGCCGCCAAGCGCGACGAGATCAAGCAGGCGTTGCTCAAGCATCAGGTACTGATCATCGCCGGTGAAACCGGCTCAGGCAAAACCACCCAATTGCCGAAGATCTGCCTGGAAATCGGTCGCGGCCAGCATGGCTTGATCGGCCATACCCAGCCACGCCGTATCGCCGCCCGCAGCGTGGCCAGCCGCGTGGCCGAGGAACTGGGCACGCCACTGGGCGCGTTGGTGGGCTATCAGGTGCGGTTCGAGGACCAGAGCGACGCCAATACGTTGGTCAAGCTGATGACCGACGGGATCCTGCTGGCCGAAACTCAGAATGACCGTTACCTGGAACGCTACGACACCATCATCGTCGACGAAGCCCACGAGCGCAGTCTGAACATCGACTTCCTGCTGGGTTACCTGAAAACCCTGCTGCCGCGCCGCCCGGACCTGAAGGTCATCATCACCTCGGCGACCATCGACCTGGAGCGCTTCTCCAAACACTTCGATGACGCGCCGATCGTCGAGGTTTCCGGTCGCACCTTCCCGGTGGAAACCTGGTATCGCCCGCTGACCCTGGAGCAGGACGAAGAGGGCAACCGGGTCGAGGATGACCTGACCGTCGACCAGGCGATCCTCGCCGCCCTCGATGAAATCGCCGCCCATGAGCGCAGCGAGCGCCGCAGCCCTGGCGATGTGCTGGTGTTCCTGCCGGGCGAACGGGAGATTCGCGACGCGGCGGAGATGCTGCGCAAGGCCCAACTCAAGCACACCGAAATCCTGCCGCTCTATGCGCGTTTGACGCCAGCCGAGCAGCAGCGGATTTTCCAATCCCATCCGGGGCGGCGTGTAGTGCTGGCAACCAACGTCGCCGAAACCTCGCTGACCGTACCGGGTATCCGCTATGTGATCGACAGCGGTACCGCGCGCATCAGCCGCTACAGCTATCGCGCCAAGGTCCAGCGCCTGCCCATCGAGGCCATTTCCCAGGCCAGCGCCAACCAGCGCAAGGGTCGCTGCGGGCGGGTCGAGCCGGGGATTTGCATACGTTTGTACAGCGAGGAAGATTTCCTCGGCAGGCCGGAATTCACCGATCCCGAGATTCTGCGTACCAACCTGGCGGCGGTGATCCTGCAGATGCTGCACCTGCGCCTGGGCGAGATCACCGACTTCCCGTTCATCGAACCGCCGGACGGCAAGGCCATCAGCGACGGTTTCAACCTGCTGCAAGAATTGTCCGCAGTGGACCGCAACGGCCAGCTGACCCCGCTGGGCCGCCAGTTGGCGCGCTTGCCGGTGGATCCGCGCATGGGTCGCATGCTGCTGGAAGCGGCGAAGCTCGGCAGCCTTCAGGAAGTGCTGATCGTCGCCAGCGCCATGTCGATCCAGGATCCGCGCGAACGCCCACCCGAGCGCCAGCAGGCCGCGGACCAGGCCCATGCCCAATGGAAAGACACGGATTCGGATTTCGCCGGGCTGGTCAATCTGTGGCGCGGTTTCGAAGAGCAGCGCCAGGCGCTGACTGCCAGCCCGCTGCGCAACTGGTGTCGCAAGAACTTCCTCAATTACCTGCGCCTGCGGGAATGGCGCGATTCCCATCGTCAACTGAGCCTGATCTGCCGCGATATGCAGTTGAGCCTCAACAAAGAGCCGGCGGACTACCCGAAGCTGCACAAAGCGGTGCTGTCGGGCCTGCTCAGCCAGATTGGCCAGAAGACCGAAGACGGCGATTATCTGGGTGCCCGTCAGCGACGCTTCTGGGTCCATCCGTCATCGGGCCTGGGCAAGAAACGTCCGCAATGGCTGATGACCGCCGAGCTGGTGGAAACCACCAAGCTGTATGCGCGCATGGTCGCCAAGATCGAGCCGGACTGGATCGAACCGCTGGCCGGACACCTGATCAAGAAAAACCACTTCGAACCCCATTGGGAGAAGAAGCGCGGGCAGGTGGTGGCGTATGAACAGATCACTTTGTTCGGGCTGATCGTGGTCGGACGCCGGCCGGTGCATTACGGCCCGGTGGACCCGGTGGTGTCGCGGGAGCTGTTTATCCGCGAGGCGTTGGTGCGCGGCGAGATCCAGTCCCGGGCCAAATGCCTGGGAGCCAACACCAGGCTTCTGGAACAACTCGACGAACTGGAAGCCAAGGCGCGCCGCCGCGACATCCTGGCGGACGAAGAAACCCTGTTCGCTTTTTACGACGCACGGTTGCCGGCCGAGATTCACCAGACGGCGACCTTCGACAGCTGGTATCGCATCAACAGCCAGAAAGACCCACAGCTGCTGATCATGCGCGAGGAGGACGTGCTGGCGCGTGACGCCAGCGAAGTCACCGCCGCGCATTTTCCCGACACCTTGCGCGTCGGCGACCTGACCTTGCCGCTGAGCTATCACTTCGAACCCAACCACCCCCGCGACGGTGTGACCCTGCGAGTGCCGGCGCCGCTGTTGCCGATGCTGCCGCCGGAACGCCTGGAATGGCTGGTACCCGGAATGATCGAGGCCAAGTGCATCGCCCTGGTGCGCAACCTGCCCAAGGCCCTGCGCAAGAATTTCGTGCCGGTGCCGGATTTCGTCAAGGCCGCGCTGCAACGCATCACTTTTGCCGAAGGCTCGTTGCCCCAATCCCTGGGTCGCGAATTGCTGCGCATGACCGGGGCGAGGGTGAGTGACGAAGCCTGGGCTGAGGCGGCGCAGCAGGTGGAAAGTCACCTGCGCATGAACCTGGAGATCGTCGACGGCCAGGGCAAGTTTCTCGGCGAAGGCCGCGATCTGGCCGAATTGACGGCGCGGTTTGCCGAAGCCAGCCAGGCCGCATTGGCCGTGCCGCAGACGGCCAAGAGCCAGGCGCCCGTGGAGGCGAAGGTCTTCGCGCCGGTGGCGGAAAAAACCCAGCAAAAAATTGCCGGGCTGTCGATGACGGTGTATCCGGCCCTGGTGGAAGAGGGGGGCGTGGTCAAGGAGGGCCGTTTCCCGACGCCCGCCGAAGCCGAATTCCAGCATCGCCGCGCCTTGCAGCGCTTGCTGATGCAGCAATTGGCCGAGTCGGCCAAGTTCCTGCGGGGCAAATTGCCGGGATTGACCGAGCTGGGCCTGCTCTACCGCGAGCTGGGGCGTATCGACAGTTTGGTGGAAGACATCCTGCTGGTGAGCCTCGACAGTTGCGTGCTGGAAGGCGAGGCGAGTCTGCCCCGTGACGGCGCCGCGCTGGCTTCCCTGGCCGAGCGCAAGCGTGGCGGCTGGACGGAGCACGCCGAGCGCCTGGCGAAGCTGACCCTGGACATCCTCAAGCTCTGGCACGGCCTGCAAAAACGCTTCAAAGGCAAGATCGACCTGGCCCAGGCCGTGGCCCTGAACGACATCAAGCAGCAGCTCAGCCATTTGGTGTACCCAGGTTTCGTGCGCGAAACCCCGCATCAATGGCTCAAGGAACTGCCACGTTATCTCAAGGCCATCGAACAGCGCTTCGAGAAACTGGGCAGTCAAGTACAGAAGGATCGGGTCTGGAGCGGCGAGTTGTCGACGCTCTGGACCCAATACCAGGCCCGCGCGGGCAAACATGCCCAGGAAGGCAAGCGTGATCCGCAACTGGAACTGTACCGCTGGTGGCTGGAGGAGTACCGGGTGTCGTTGTTCGCCCAACAGTTGGGGACCAAGGTGCCGATTTCGGACAAGCGCCTGAGTAAGCAGTGGGGGCAGGTCGAACCCTGAAGCTGACACAAACCGCTGTGGGAGCGGGCTTGCTCGCGAATGCGGTGTATCAATCGACATAGAATTTGGATGGACCACCGCTTTCGCGAGCAAGCCCGCTCCCACAAGTGTTTTGTGTTGTCAGTAAGGGAGAATGGGCCAAACGCCAGCGTTTATGGCAAACTTCGCGCCTATAAGTGCCGGTCCCGTGGTTTTGAGCTTCAATGCCTACGGGCGGATCGGAATAAAGCGAGGCCAGGTCTGCTTCCCCGGGATGGGAAAAGACCCTTTGCGTGTTGGCACGATTGTGCCAATGCTTTCTGCCTGAACAGATCAGAGACACGACCATGCATAACGTCGTCATCAGTGGCACCGGCCTGTACACCCCGGCCAACAGCATTTCCAATGAAGAGCTGGTGCAATCTTTCAACACCTATGTCGCGCAATTCAATGCGGACAACGCCGAGGCCATCGAGCGCGGCGAAGTGGAGGCCTTGACCGAATCCAGCGCGGCGTTCATCGAAAAGGCCTCTGGCATCAAGAGCCGCTTCGTCATGGACAAGGACGGCATCCTCGACCCGCAACGCATGACCCCACGCCTGCCGGAACGCTCCAACGAGCAGTGGTCGGTACTCTGCGAAATGGCTGTCGGCGCCGCGAAACAAGCCCTTGAGCGTGCCGGGCGCACCGCCGCCGACATCGACGGCGTGATCGTCGCCTGTTCCAACTTGCAGCGCGCTTACCCGGCCATCGCCATCGAAGTCCAGGAAGCCTTGGGCATCGACGGTTTCGGCTTCGACATGAACGTGGCCTGTTCCTCGGCGACCTTCGGCATCCAGGCCGCGGCCAACAGCGTACAACTGGGCCAGGCGCGGGCGATCCTGATGGTTAACCCCGAAGTGTGCACCGGCCACCTGAACTTCCGCGACCGTGACAGCCACTTCATTTTCGGCGACGCAGCCACCGCCGTGATCATCGAACGGGCGGACCTGGCGACTTCGCCGTATCAGTTCGACGTGGTCAGCACCAAACTGCTCACCAAGTTCTCCAACAATATCCGTAACAACTTTGGTTTTCTCAACCGGGCGGCCGAGGAAGGGATCGGCACGCGGGACAAGCTGTTCGTCCAGGAAGGTCGCAAGGTCTTCCGCGACGTCTGCCCGATGGTGGCCGAGCTGATCGGGGTTCATCTGGAGGAAAACCAGCTGGACGTCGGTGAAGTGAAGCGCTTCTGGCTGCACCAGGCCAACCTGAGCATGAACCACCTGATTGTGCGCAAGCTGCTGGGCCGGGAAGCCACCGAAGAGGAAGCCCCGGTGATCCTCGACACCTACGCCAACACCAGCTCGGCCGGTTCGGTGATTGCATTCCACAAGTACCAGGACGACCTGCCCAGCGGCACGGTCGCGGTACTCAGCTCGTTCGGCGCCGGTTATTCGATTGGCAGTGTGATTCTGCGCAAGCGTTGATCTTGTGGGAGCAAGGCCTTGCTCCCACAAGCCCCGCTCCCACAGATCGGACAGGATGTTGAATGACGGCCGGTGATGACACCCAACTGCTCCAACGCCTCCTGGCCGGCGAGCAGCAGGCCTACAAAGAGCTGGTCAGCACCTACCAGGGAGCGATGCGCGCCGTGGCGTTCGCTATTGTGGGCAGCCGCCATGCCGATGAAGTCGTGCAGGACGCCTGGCTGTCGGTAGTGCGCAATCTCGACGGGTTCCAGGGCCGTTCCAGCCTCAAGACCTGGCTGCTGACCATCACGGCCAACGCGGCCAAGGGACGCTATAAACAAAATCGTCGCGAAGTATTGCTCGACGATCTTCCGGCGCCCCACGGCACCCTCGGCGAGGATCGCTTTGCCGCCGATGGACACTGGCTGCTGGCGCCGTTCGCCTGGCACCAGGACACGCCGGAAGCGCTGCTCACGGAGAGCGAATTGCGCGATTGCCTTGAACACACCTTGCTCAGCCTCTCGGAGCTGCAAGGCAGCGTGCTGACCCTGCGCGAGCGCCAGGGGCTGGAGCTGGAAGAAATCTGTAACCTTCTCGATATCTCGCTCTCCAACGTACGCGTGCTGTTGCATCGCGCCCGATTGAAAGTTTTCGCGACTGTTGAACATTTCGAGGAAACCGGCGAATGCTGACCTGCAAGGAACAAGTAGCGCGCTCCAGCGATTACCTCGACGGACAACTGACCTTCCGTGAACGCCTGATGGTGCGCCATCACCTGATGTTCTGCCCCAATTGCCGGCGCTTCATCCGCCAGATGCGCCTGATGCAGGCAACCCTCAGGAAGCTTCCCGTAGCACCGGTGCCGAACCTGGACCACCTCGCGGAAAAACTTGCCGCCGAGCGCCGTAGAGCCCACCGCTAAACCCCGAGACGCCCCCAACCTTGTGGGAGCGGGCTTGCTCGCGAATGCGGTGGTCCATCCAACTTCGATGTCGATTGATACACCGCTTTCGCGAGCAAGCCCGCTCCCACAGGGGTCATCGGTGTTTCCAGTTATTTCTTTTCGAAGTAAAAAGTTCCGCTGTCATGAAATCTTTATGTGATGGCAACCTGCCTGACACAACCGGTCGCCAAGATCCCCTCCCAACACCAGCGGGCCCGTTTCCGCGTGTTTTCTAACGCATAGACTACCAACAGGGGAATTCTTCGATGATCCGTAAGCACTTCGCAGGTTTTGCCGCCAGCGCGCTGGCAATGGCAGTAACCGCCCAGGCTTTCGCCGGCACCGTCACCACCGACGGCGCCGATATCGTGGTCAAAACCAAGGGCGGCCTTGAAGTCGCCACCACTGACAAAGAGTTCAGCTTCAAGCTTGGCGGTCGTTTGCAGGCTGACTACAGCCAGTTCGATGGGATCTACACCGACAACGGCAACTCGGCCGATGCCGCTTACATCCGTCGCGCCTTCCTGGAACTGTCCGGTGTGCTGTACACGGATTGGGCCTACACCATCAACTACGACATGTCCCACAACAGCGGCGACTCCGACAACGGCTACTTCGACGAAGCGTCCCTGGCCTACAACGGCTTCAAGCCGGTCTCGATCAAAGTCGGTCGCTTCGACCCCGATTTCGGCCTGGAAAAAGCCACCAGCTCCAAGTGGGTGACTGCGCCTGAGCGTAACGCCGCCTACGACCTGATCGATTGGACCAACAGCCACCAGAACGGCCTGGGCCTGCAAGCGTCCAGCACCTTCGCCGATTCGTTCTACGCCTCGGCCGGTGTGTTCAGCAAGGACACCGACGACACCGACGGCGACAGCGTCAAGCAAGTCAACGGCCGTTTTGTGTTCGCGCCGATGCATGACGCCGGCAATGTGCTGCACTTCGGTGTGAACGTGGCTTCCCGTGATGTTTCCGACACCGTATTCGACGCACGCTATCGTTCCCGCCTGGGCATGCGTGGTGTTGAAACCCTCGGCGGCAACGATGCCGGTCCGAACGGCAACCGTCCTGTACTGGGCGGCGCCAACAACTCGCCAGCAGGTTCCTACGACCGCGATACCGCGTTCGGCCTGGAAGCCGCCTTTGCCATGGGCCCGGCCTCGATCCAGGGTGAATACATCACTCGCAAGACCAAGGCTGACGCCGACGGTTTCGAAGACATCAAGGGCCACGGTTTCTACGTGCAGGGCGCCTACACCCTCACTGGCGAGTCCCGTGGCTACAAGGTCGGCAAATTCGATTCGATCAAGCCTCAGAACAAGTCCATCGGTGCCTGGGAACTGTTCTATCGCTTTGACAGCCTGACCGTCGAGGACGACAACATCACCACGGCCTCGGCCACCCGTGAAGTGGGCGATGCCGAAGCCAAGGTGCACAACCTGGGCGTGAACTGGTACGCCAACGAGGCTGTGAAAATCACCGGCGCTTACATCAAGGCCAAGACCGACAAAGTCACCAACGCCAACGGTGACGACGATGGTGACGGCTTCGTGGTCCGTGCCCAGTACGTGTTCTGAGTCGCGCTGACCTGATACAGAGCGCTTTCTTCATCCGTTAAAGCTCCTTTCAACCCCGCTCCGGCGGGGTTTTTTTATGGTGCGCGGGCCGAGATCGGCGATACTCGCCCCATCCGCAGTCTGGAGATCGGGGAACCGCATGCCGCTACACGTCCTGGACAACCTGTCCGCCATCGCGCCGCATGAGTGGGACGCGTTGGTGCCCATCAATCAACCGTTCCTGCGTCACGCTTTCCTCGGCGCATTGGAGGACAGTGCCAGCCTCGGGCCGCAATCCGGCTGGCAACCCGAGCATTTGCTGCACATCGAAGAGGGTCGTTTGATGGCGGCCTTGCCCAGTTATCGCAAGTGGCATTCATACGGCGAATACGTGTTCGATCACGGCTGGGCCGACGCCTGCGCCCGTGCCGGGATCGACTATTACCCCAAGCTGTTGACGGCGGTGCCATTCAGCCCGGTCAGCGGGCCCCGGCTGCTGACGGCGCGGCTGGAGGATGGTCTGGAGCTGCTTGGCTGCCTGCCGGGCTATCTGGAGATCGAGGGGCTTTCCAGTGCCCACATCAACTTCACCGACACCTTTACCGACACGGCGCTGGCCGGGCAGGAAGGTTGGCTGCAGCGGATCGGCTGCCAATATCACTGGCAGAACCGGGGTTACCGGGACTTCCAGGATTTTCTCGACGCCCTCAGTTCCCGAAAGCGCAAGCAGATGCGCAAGGAGCGCGAGCAGGTGGCGGGGCAGGGGATCGAATTCGAATGGCTTGCGGGGCATGAGCTGGACGAGGCACTGTGGGATTTCGTCTACGCCTGTTACGCCAATACCTACGCGGTGCGCCGTCAGGCGCCGTACCTGACCCGCGCGTTTTTCAGCCTGTTGGCCGAACGCATGCCCGAGGCGATTCGCGTCGTCCTGGCCAAACAAGGCGCCCGTCCCGTGGCGATGGCGTTCAGCCTGGTGGGCGGCGACAGTTTCTATGGGCGTTACTGGGGTTGCCTGGCGGAGTTCGACCGCTTGCACTTCGAGACCTGTTTCTACCAGGGTATGGATTACGCGATTGCCCAGGGCTTGCAGCGCTTCGATGCGGGTGCTCAAGGCGAGCACAAATTGATACGCGGGTTCGAGCCGGTGATTACCCGGTCGTGGCATTACCTGCGCCATCCGGGGCTGAAAGCGGCGGTGGAGGATTTTCTCGTCCGTGAACAGGAAGGGGTGTTGACCTATGCCGAAGAGGCCAGGATGGCACTGCCGTATCGGCAGTGCTGATATCGGCTGACCGCCACGGTGAGTCAGCAGTCAGCGCCTTATTCCTGGGGTCAAGCCGCACCTCTCAATTCAGTCGATCCCCACGAACCCACCCGTCTGATGCTGCCATAACCGCGCATACAGCCCGCCATGAGCCAGCAGTTCGGCATGGCTGCCCGTTTCGGCGATGCGACCGTTCTCCAGCACTACGAGACGGTCCATCCGGGCGATGGTCGAGAGGCGGTGGGCGATGGCGATCACGGTCTTGCCCTGCATCAGCGTTTCCAGGCTCTCCTGGATCGCGGCCTCCACTTCCGAGTCCAACGCCGAGGTCGCTTCGTCCATGATCAGGATCGGTGCATCCTTGAGCAGGACTCGGGCAATGGCGATGCGCTGGCGCTGGCCACCGGACAGTTTCACGCCGCGCTCGCCCACATGGGCATCGAAGCCGGTACGGCCCTGGGCGTCGGAAAGCAACGGAATGAATTCATCGGCACGGGCCTTGTGTACCGCTTCCCAGAGTTGCGCGTCGGTGGCGTTGGGTTTGCCGTAAAGCAGGTTGTCGCGAATCGAGCGGTGCAGCAGCGAGGTGTCCTGGGTGATCATGCCGATCCGCTCGCGCAGGCTTTCCTGGCTCACTTCGGCGATGTCCTGGCCGTCGATGAGGATGCGGCCACCTTGCACGTCATAGAGACGCAGCAGCAGGTTGACCAGGGTGGATTTGCCCGCGCCGGACGGGCCGATCAGGCCGATCTTCTCGCCGGCCCTGATGGTCAGATTCAGGTCGCTGATCACGCCGCTTTTCTTGCCGTAGTGGAAGTCCACATGCTCGAAACGCACCTCGCCACGGGCGACCGCCAGTGGCTTGGCGTGTTCGCGGTCGGTGACACTGACCGGCTGGGCGATGGTCTCCAGGCCGTCCTGGACCATGCCGATATTTTCGAAGATGCCGTTGACCACCCACATGATCCAGCCGGACATGTTGACGATGCGGATCACCAGCCCGGTGGCCAGGGCAATGGCGCCGACGCTGATCAGCGACTGGGTCCACAGCCACAACGCCAGGCCGGTGGTGCCGACGATCAACAGTCCGTTCATGCTGGTGATGACCACGTCCATGCTGGTCACCACACGGCCGGCCAACTGGGCTTTTTCGGTCTGTTCCTGGATCGCTTCGCGTGCGTACTGTTGTTCGAAGTTCGTGTGGGCGAACAGCTTCAGGGTGGTGATGTTGGTGTAGCCGTCGACGATCCGGCCCATGAGCTTGGAGCGGGCGTCGGACGACACCACGGAACGTTCCTTGACCCGCGGCACGAAGTAATAGAGCGCGCCGATGTAGGCGGCGATCCACAGCAGCAGCGGGATCATCAGGCGCCAGTCGGCTTCGGCGAACAGTACCAGCGAACTGATGGCGTAGATCAGCACGTGCCACAGCGCGTCCACGGCCTGTACCGCTGAGTCGCGCAGGGAGTTGCCGGTCTGCATGATGCGTTGGGCGATACGTCCGGCGAAATCGTTCTGAAAAAAATTCAGGCTCTGCTTGAGCACGTAGCTGTGATTCTGCCAGCGGATCAGGCTGGTCATGCCGGGGCTCAGGGTCTGGTGCACCAGCAGGTCATGCAGCGCCACGAAGATTGGCCGCAGGATCAGCGTCACCACCGCCATCCACGCCAGTTCCAGGCCGTGGATCTTGAAGAAATCGACGTTGGGCGTGCCTTGGGCCAGGTCGATGATGCGGCTCAGGTAGCTGAACAGCGCCACTTCGATCAATGCGCCGACCAATCCCACCACCAGCAGGACGGCGAAGCTTGGCCAGACTTGTTTCAGGTAATACGTGTAGAAGGGCAGGACGCGGTTCGGTGGGGCCGAGCTGGGGGCGTCGCGGAAGATGTCGATCAGTTTTTCGAAACGGCGGTAAACCATGAATTAACAGCCCGGGCAGGGCTCTCCTTTGTGCTGTGAGCGGCGCATGATCAGCCGCCGCTCAGGCTTGCCCTGTGTGTTCAGTCGATGCGTTTGGCCGACTTGATGATCACAGGGTCGATCGGCACGTTTTGCATGCCTTGTTTGGTGGTGGACTGGGAGTTGACGATGATGTCCACGACATCCATGCCCTTGACCACTTTGCCGAAGACCGCATAGCCGGCGTCACGGCCCGGATCGAGGAAGGCGTTGTCGGCCACGTTGATGAAGAACTGGCTGGTGGCCGAGTTCGGGTTGGACGTGCGAGCCATCGCCAGGGTACCGCGAACGTTATGCAAGCCGTTGCTGGCTTCGTTCTGAATCGGGGCCTTGGTCTCCTTCTGTTGCATTTGCGGGGTAAAGCCACCGCCCTGGGCCATGAAGCCCGGAATCACTCGATGGAAGATCGTGCCGTTGTAGAAGCCGCTGTCCACGTACTCAAGAAAGTTTTTCGTACTGGCAGGCGCCTTGACCGGGTCCAGTTCGATTTCGATCTGGCCGTTGGTAGTCTCCAGCAGTACGTGCGGCGCCTTGGCCGGCTGCGCCGCCATCAGATTGGCGGCAAACAGAACGGTGCCGGCGGCGAGGGCGATTTTTTTCAGCATGGGTCAATGATCCTGATGGGTAGAGTCGACTGCGATCAGAAAGTCGAGCAGGGTTTGGTTGAAGCGTTCGGGTTGATCCAGCGGGGTAGCGTGCCGTGAATCGGCGATCACTACCAGCCGTGCATCGGGCAGCAGCTTTACATAGGCTTCTTTCACCGCCACCGGGGTGTAGTCGTGATCGGCACAGATGACCAGGGTTGGACAGGCAATTTGCGAGAGTCGTTCCTGCACCCCCCAACCCACGACGGCATCGAAGCTGGCGAGATAAGCATGTTTGTCGTTCGTTGCCCAGCGCCGGGCCATTTCCAGTCGTAACTCGGTCTGTTCGGGTTTGGGAAAAAGCTTGGCGCCCAGGGCCTTGCCGATGGTTTCCAGGCTGAGGAGGCGCATCAGGCTCCAGCGCTTGAACCATTGCCAGCAATCGTCGAGCGTGCGGATCTTTACCTGGGGCGTGCTGTTGACAATGCACAGGCTCTTGACGAGACCGGGTTCGTCCACCGCCAGTTGGAAGGCGATCATGCCGCCCATGGACCAGCCCACCAGATGCACCGGACCCAGGCCAAGGTGTTCGATCAGGGCGATCAGGTCGGCGCTGAAGCCTTCAATGCTGTAGTGCCCGCGGGGTTTGTCGGAGCGGCCGTGACCGCGCACGTCCACGACGATCAGGCGGTAGTGGGCGGATAACACCGGGATCTGCTTTTCCCAGTCCCGCGTACTGGAGCCCAGCCCATGGACCAACAACAAAGGTGCGCCATGGCCGTACTCCTCGTAGTGCAGGTTGCAATCTTCATGAGCGAAATAGGCCATGGGCGAAGTCCTTGTCAGGCTTGTTCAGGGGCGGCGAACGGCGCATCGAGCGGCGCGGTGTCGAAGGTACGCAACAGTTCGATGAGAATCTGGGTAGCCGGGCCGAGGGGTTTTTCCTTGTTCGAAAAAAGATAGAAGGTGGAGTTTCGGCTGCCTCCCTGTTCCAAGGGTAGACGCTTGAGCAAACCCTCCTTGAGTTCCCGCTCGATCATGTGCCGGGGCAGCCAGGCGAAGCCCAGGCCACTGCCGACGAAGGTCGCGGCGGTGGCCAGGCTGCCGACGGTCCAGCGCTGTTCGGCACCCAGCCAGCCGACGTCCCGGGGCTGCTGGCGACCGGAGTCGCGGATGACCACCTGCAGTTGGCTTTCCAGGTCCTGGAAGCTTAGCTCGCGATTGAGCCGATGCAGGGCATGTTCGGGATGGGCCACCGCGACGAACTCCACGTCGCTCAATTCCGCCCCCAGGTAGCCGGGGATGCTGAAGCCGCTGATGGCCAAGTCCGCTACGCCTTCGAGCAACACTTCCTCGACCCCCGACAGCACTTCTTCTCGCAGACGCACCCGACAACCGCGGCTCTGCGGCATGAACGCCGTCAGGGCCCGCACGAGGCGCGCGGAGGGGTAGGCAGCGTCGACTACCAGGCGCACTTCGGCTTCCCAACCTTGCTCCATATGATGGGCGAGGTCCTCCAGTTGGCTGGCCTGTTTCACTAATTGCCGGGAACGACGCAACAACACGCCGCCGGCCTCGGTCAGCACGGCCTTGCGTCCATCGATGCGCAGCAGCGGCACGCCGAGCTGGTCCTGCATGCGAGCCACGGTGTAGCTCACCGACGACTGGGAGCGATGCAACACTTCGGCGGCCTGGGCGAAACCGCCGTGGTCCACCACGGCTTGCAGCGTTCGCCATTGATCAAGGGTCACGCGGGGCGCTTTCATATTGAGCTCCTCTTGTCCTAAGCTGGCGGTCCCTGGGTGGAGACTGCCGAATGAAGAAAATCTGTTGTGCGTTGCTGGCCCTGTTGCCGCTGACTGCCCTTGCCTATCCCATCGATGTGGAAAAACACCTCGAAGGGGTGAGCATCGACTACACCCCCTACGACACCGATGCCGATATCGGTTCCATTCAGGTCAACAACTACGGCAATACCGACGCGGCCTGCACCGTGCTGTTCCGCAATGGGCCCGAGGCGCCTCGTACCCGCAAGATCGAAGTCGCCGCGGGTAAATTCAAGAACGTTACCGCCAAGTTCAACCGCGACATCATCAAGCTGCGTATTGTGCTGACGTGTAAGCCGAAATGATCGGATGCAAGGCGGCGACACAACGCTTGCCTTGCTTATAAACGAATTTATCGATTGTTTGCAGCAGTTATTTGCGCTTTTTCATCGATAAGGTCACGTTTAACCTTCACTCCATCGACTGACAACATTCTCCGATGGAGGCTACATCCCATGTCCCGCGTTCTGATCATCGAAAGCAGTGCTCGCCAGCAAGACTCTGTTTCCCGCCAACTGACCCAGACGTTCATCAACCAGTGGAAAGCCGCCCATCCGGCCGATGAAATCAGCGTCCGCGACCTGGCCGTCAACCCGGTGCCTCATCTGGACGCCAACCTGCTGGGTGGCTGGATGAAGCCTGTCGAGCAGCGCAACGACATCGAGAATGCGTCGCTGGAGCGCTCCAACCGGTTGACCGATGAGCTGCTGGCCGCCGATGTCCTGGTCATGGCCGCGCCGATGTACAACTTCGCCATCCCCAGCACCCTGAAAGCGTGGCTCGACCACGTGCTGCGTGCCGGCGTGACCTTCAAGTACACCCCAACCGGCCCGCAAGGCTTGCTGACCGGCAAACGCGCCTTCGTCCTGACTGCCCGCGGCGGGATTCACGCCGGTGCCAGCTCTGACCACCAGGAACCCTACCTGCGTCAGGTCATGGCGTTCATCGGTATCCACGACGTGACCTTCATCCATGCCGAAGGCATGAACCTGGGGGGCGACTTCCAGGAGAAAGGTTTGAATCAGGCTAACGCCAAACTGTCCCAGGTCGCTTGATCCGTTAATCCTCGGGTAATCGTCAGGTGGCCTACTGACCTGGCGCTTCCCTTCAAACCGTTTTGCGCATCGAACCTCCCTTTGCACTTATTGCTCCTGAGTGCCGTAGCCCGATCGAACGCTTTAGCGAGATCGGGCTTTTTTTTGCCTGTGATTCCACTTACACATACCGCCCCCTGTGGGAGCGGGCTTGCTCGCGAAAGCGGAGTATCAGCTGATTGACTGACCCACCGCCTTCGCGAGCAGGCTCGCCCCCACAGGTCAAAACCGCTATCTTCGCCGCCATTCGAAACGAGGGGCGTATGGGCTATCTACTTTTTGTGACCTTGATCCAGGCATTTTCCTTCAGCTTGATCGGTGAATACCTGGCCGGGCATGTCGACAGTTACTTTGCGGTGCTGGTGCGGGTGGTGCTGGCGGGGCTGGTGTTCATCCCGTTGACGCGTTGGCGTCAGGTGGAACCGTCGTTCATGCGCGGCATGCTCCTGATCGGCGCGTTGCAATTCGGCGTGACCTACGTGTGCTTGTACCTGAGCTTCCGGGTGCTGACCGTGCCCGAGGTGCTGCTCTTCACCATTCTCACACCGCTGCACGTTACTTTGATCGAAGACGCGCTGAACCGCCGTTTCAATCCCTGGGCGCTGGTCGCCGCGCTGGTGGCCGTGGCCGGTGCGGCAGTGATTCGCTACGACCGGGTCAATCCGGATTTCTTCATGGGCTTCCTGTTGCTGCAACTGGCCAATTTCACCTACGCGGCCGGGCAGGTGCTGTACAAGCACTTGGTGGCGCGCCACCCCAGCGACCTGCCGCACTACCGACGGTTCGGCTATTTCTACCTTGGCGCGTTGGCGGTGGCATTGCCGGCCTTTTTGCTGTTCGGCAAGACCAACTTCTGGCCCGAGGCCCCGCTGCAATGGGGCGTGCTGGTGTTCCTCGGCCTGGTCTCCACCGCGCTGGGGCTGTACTGGTGGAACAAAGGTGCATGCCTGGTCACCGGCGGGACGCTGGCGGTGATGAACAACCTGCATGTGCCGGTGGGGCTGTTGCTGAACCTTCTGATCTGGAATCAGCACGAAGAACTGGGGCGGCTGTTTCTCGGCGGCGCTGTCATCCTGGCGGCGGTGTGGATCAGTCGGTTGGGCCTGCACAGACCGCGGACGGCTTAGTCGCCAGTTGTTCAACCAGAAACTCAATGAACGCCCTGGTCTTCTGCGGCAGGCGCCGGGCTGACGAATACACCGCGTTAATGCTGATCGCCGGTGCCTGCCATTCGCACAGCACCGGCACCAGACGCCCGGCGGCCAGGGCGTCTTCGACGATGAAGTCCGGCAGCAGCGCAATGCCCATGCCGGCCTCGGCGGCCTGGGCCAGCAGGTCGCCGTTGTTGACGTGCAGGGGACCTGTGACCGTCACCCGTTGCGTCTCCTTGCCATTGCACAGTTGCAGGCTCACACCACTTTGCAGGTAGCCGTAGTTGAGGCACTGATGGGCGCGCAGCTCCTGGGGTGTCTGCGGGACGCCTGCGCGCTCGAGATAGGCGGGGGCGGCGACCATGATCCGCGGGGCCGGGGCGAGCTGGCGAGCGATCATGGTCGAGTCGGGCATGCTGGCGATGCGGATGGTCACGTCGAAGCCGCCGCGTACCGGATCGACCTGCTGGTCGCTGAGCACCACTTGCAGTTCGATGTTCGGATGCCGCTCGTGGAACAGAGGAATCAGCTTGCCCAACCGGCGCAGGCCGAACGACATGGGTGCGTTCACCCGCAACACGCCGCGCAGTTCACCGATCCCGTCCCGTGCCCGTTGTTCGGCTTCATCCAGTGCCGCCAGGACTTCCCTTGCCGCTTCGAAATACTCTGCACCCGCTTCGGTGAGGTGCAGGCTGCGGGTGGTGCGTTGCAGCAGTTGCACACCGATCGCTTCTTCCAGCGCCTGGATCTGCTTGCTGACTTTCGACCTTGGCACGTCCATGGCCCGGGCGGCTGCGGCGAAGCCATTCTCGCCGACCGTGACGACGAACGCGCGCATGCATTCGATGCGATCCATTATTGTCCCTTTTTTAGAATCAATGATTCTCGATTTTAGGTAATTGTCCCTTTAAATGCGAGCCCCTAAAGTAGCACCCATGCCGACGACATCACCGACGAAGGCAAGCGCTACTTACCCAAACCATTGAAATTTCGACATTAAAAAAGGAACACACCATGTCTAACCGCGAACTGCTGAACCCAACCAACTCCGCCCTGATCCTGATCGACCACCAGCCACAAATGGCCTTCGGCGTGCAATCGATCGACCGCCAGACGCTGAAGAACAACACCGTGGGTTTGGCTAAAGCCGCAAAGATCTTCAACGTGCCGACCATCTACACCTCGGTGGAAACCGAAAGCTTCAGTGGCTACATCTGGCCTGAACTGCTGGCGGTGCACCCGGACCAGAAACCCATCGAGCGCACCTCGATGAACTCCTGGGAAGACAAGGCTCTGGTAGACGCGGTGAAAGCCACCGGTCGCAAGAAACTGATCATCGCCGCGCTGTGGACCGAGGTCTGCCTGACTTTCCCGGCGCTGGAAGCCCTGGCTGAAGGCTACGAGGTGTACATCGTCACCGACGCCTCTGGCGGCACCACCAAAGAAGCCCACGACATGTCGGTACAGCGCATGATTCAAGCCGGTGCGGTGCCGGTGACCTGGCAGCAGGTGCTGCTGGAATACCAACGTGACTGGGCGCACAAAGAGACTTACGAGGCGGTGATGCAACTGGTACTGGAACACAGCGGCGCCTACGGCATGGGCGTGGACTACGCCTACACCATGGTCCACAAGGCCCCGCAGCGTCAGGCCAAATAATTAGCCAGTAGCCACAACCCCCTGTGGGAGCGAGTCTGCTCGCGATAGCAATCGGTCAGACGACATCGGTGTCGACTGGGGTTGCCAATCGCGAGCAGGCTCGCTCCCACAAGGGTGTGTGGGTTTCAGATGACTTTTTTCTGTGGTTCGGGAATATGACTTGCCCCCAACACCGCCGGCAACACCCCCGAACGCAAATCCATGCCGCTCGGCTGCTGATACAGATGCAACCCGAACTCGGGCATCACCGCCAGCAGGTAATCGAAGATATCCCCCTGGATTCGCTCGTAGTCGGCCCACACGGTGGTACGGGTGAAACAGTAGATTTCCAGCGGGATACCGTGGGCCGTGGTCTGTAGTTGCCGGACCATGCAGGTCATGTTCGGCTGAATCTCGGGATGGCTCTTGAGGTACGCCAGGGCATAGGCCCGGAACGTACCCAGGTTGGTCATCCGCCGACGGTTGGCCGACATCGCCGCGACGTTGCCCTGGGCTTCGTTCCAGGCCTTGAGTTCGGCCTGTTTGCGGCCGATGTAGTCGGTCAGCAGGCGTACCTGTGTCAGGCGCTGCTCTTCCTCATCGAGTAGAAAACGCACGCCGCTGGCGTCGATGAACAGGCTGCGCTTGATCCGTCGCCCACCGGACTGCTGCATGCCGCGCCAGTTCTTGAACGATTCGGACATCAGGCGCCAGGTAGGAATCGAGACGATGGTCTTGTCGAAGTTCTGCACCTTGACCGTGTGCAACGTGATGTCCACCACATCACCGTCGGCGCCGACCTGGGGCATCTCGATCCAATCGCCGACCCGCAGCATGTCGTTGCTGGTCAGTTGCACGCTGGCAACGAACGACAGGAGCGTGTCCTTGTACACCAACAGAATCACCGCCGACATCGCACCCAGGCCCGAGAGCAGCAACAGCGGCGAGCGATCGATCAGGGTGGCGACGATGATGATCGCGCCGAATACATACAGCACCATCTTCGTCAGCTGTACATAACCCTTGATCGAACGGGTACGCGCGTGCTCGGTGCGGGCATAAACATCCAGCAGGGCGCTGAGCAAGGCGCTGATGGCCAACAGCATGAACAGAATGGTGAACGCGGTGGCGACATTGCCGAGAAACACCAGGCTGGTCTTGTTGAGGCCGGGCACCAGGTGCAGGCCGAACTGGATGATCAACGAGGGCGTGGTCTGTGCCAGGCGATGAAAGACTTTGTTCTGGCGCAGGTCGTTGACCCACTGCAGGGCCGGTTGGCGACCGAGCAGCTTGGCGCCATGCAGGATCAAGTAGCGCGCCAGGCGTCCGAGGACCAGCGCAATGACCAGCAACAGCGCCAGAGCGATGCCCGAATGCAGGAGTGGATGCTGGTCGAGGGCACCCCAGAGGTCTTGAAGGTTGAGCCAGAGCTGTTTGATATCCATGGGCGAAACGGTTCTTCTGTGGGCGTGACGAAGCGAATTAGAGCATTTAACCCCGGTGAAGTGACCGTTGATGGCGGACTCGTTGATAAAAACACGCAGATTTGTCGCCGTTTGCACAAAGAAACTCGGCCTTCGCGCTTGAAACCGTTACCCTATGCAGCTGTTTTTTTGCATTTCTTCGAGGTAGCACCCGTGTTTTCCGAATTCGCCCTGCACGAACGCCTGCTCAAAGCCGTGGCCGAGCTTAAATTTGTCGAGCCAACGCCTGTGCAGGCAGCGGCCATTCCGCTCGCGCTCCAAGGGCGTGACCTGCGGGTGACGGCGCAAACCGGCAGCGGCAAGACCGCCGCGTTCGTGCTGCCGATCCTCAACCGCCTGATTGGCCCGGCCAAGATCCGCGTCAGCATCAAGACCCTGATCCTGCTGCCAACCCGTGAACTGGCCCAGCAGACGTTGAAGGAAGTGGAACGCTTTTCCCAGTTCACCTTCATTAAGTCCGGTCTGATCACCGGCGGCGAAGATTTCAAGGTTCAGGCCGCCATGCTGCGCAAGGTGCCGGACATTCTGATCGGCACGCCGGGGCGGATGATCGAGCACCTGAACGCCGGCAACCTCGACCTCAAGGAAGTCGAAGTGCTGGTGCTGGACGAAGCCGATCGCATGCTGGACATGGGCTTTGCCGAAGACGTGCAGCGTCTGGTGGATGAGTGCAGCCAGCGTCAGCAGACCATGCTGTTTTCCGCCACGACCGGCGGCTCGGGCCTGCGGGAGATGGTTGCCAAGGTGCTGAACAACCCTGAGCACCTGCAGCTCAACGCGGTCAGCCAACTGAACTCCTCCACCCGTCAGCAAATCATCACCGCCGATCACAACCAGCATAAAGAACAGATCGTGAACTGGTTGCTGGCCAACGAAACCTACGAAAAAGCCATCGTCTTCACCAACACCCGAGCCATGGCCGACCGCATCTATGGCCGTCTGGTGGCCCAGGAATACAAGGCGTTCGTGCTGCACGGCGAGAAGGACCAGAAGGATCGCAAGCTGGCCATCGATCGTCTCAAGCAGGGCGGCGTGAAGATCCTCGTCGCCACCGACGTCGCTGCCCGTGGCCTGGACGTGGAAGGCCTGGACATGGTCATCAACTTCGACATGCCCCGCAGCGGCGATGAATACGTACACCGCATTGGCCGTACCGGCCGTGCCGGCAATGATGGCCTAGCGATCTCGCTGATCTGTCATGGCGACTGGAACCTGATGTCGAGCATCGAGCGCTACCTCAAGCAGAGCTTCGAGCGCCGTACCATCAAGGAAGTCAAAGGCACCTACAGCGGACCTAAAAAGGTCAAGGCTTCGGGCAAGGCTGTTGGCGCGAAGAAGAAAAAAGTCGATGCCAAGGGCGACAAGAAGAAATCCGCCGCCAAGGCCCCGACCAAGCGCAAGACCGCCAACCGCCCTAAGACCGAGGCCCCGGCCCTGGTCAGCAAGGACGGCATGGCCCCGCTCAAGCGCCGCAAGCCACAGGCGCCGGCGGCTGAGTGACACGGCGATAAGCTTCATAAAAAAACCGGACCCTGGGTCCGGTTTTTTTATGGGGGTGATTGAGCGCTCAGCCAGCCTTCCTTTCCGCCGCTTCCAGCTCTTGCAGGCGCTTATCGATCAACTGGCATTTGTCCGGCAGATCCTTGCTGGACGTTCCCAGATCCATGGCCTGCAATTCGTCGTTCATTTCCTTGGCCTTGGCCGGATCCTGCTCGGTGAGCTTGGCGACCTTGTCGGCCAATTGTTCGCGTTTGATGGTCGCTTCCTCGGGCGTGCAAGTAGCCCAGGCGGGCAGGGCGCAGGTCAGGGCGGCCGCGAGAGTGAACTTCATGAGGGTTTTCATGGTGTGGGCCTCGTATTCCTTATTTGGGCAGTAATGGGTTGAGGCTTGGGTTGGGTTGAAAGTTCATTAGTCCGAGGGGGGAGGTGCGGCTGGCGAGATGTCTGTCGACTTCAGAGGCAACTTCCGGCCTTCAAGCGGGACGTTTCGTACCTGAAAGACCGAGGGGGCTGATTCCCGATGAACGGTCGGGGTTATACCTTGGGCGTCCCACTATTTAATTGACGTCAGGGAAGCTTGGTTCTTGGGGGGGGAAAAGGTTCGCTGAACACATCCTTGCTGGATGAGCTAACTGCGAACGGCGTGAAGTTTACTCCAGAAAATGTCGTTGCGACGGCACGTGATTCTAGTGGAAAGGTGATATTTCTAGAGACGGGGAACTCAAAGGCTGGGTTACAACATATCGTTGAGGAGCACGGTGCTCAGTTTGCTCAAATGGGGGTTCTGAGGCTCAGATTCCCGAAGTCGTAATGAGAGGGGTTTCAGAAGGTAAACTCGTGGGGTTACCAAGGCTCGGGAGCAGGGCGCCCGATTTATGAGCTAAGTATTAATGGGCAGACGCAACGAATAGCTGTGACTGTAGGGGATAATGGTTTTGTAGTTGGTGCGAATCCAAGGGGAAGCCTTAAGTGAAATGTATTAAGTTAATGGCTGATTATCAGTGTTATCCAATATGGAATACTTCACCAGGGGAGTATGGGGATATGTCTCCTTGTGATCTTCCAATTTCCAAAGAGCTCCAGGATCGCATACTGAACTGGGCTGTCGTATATGATGGAACTTTAGATTCCGATTATCCGCCAAACTCCGGATTTAAGAGTTCTGAGTTAGAGGACGACTTTAAGCGGGAGGGTGAGCGATTAGTTAAGATGCTGAGGGATGAGCTTGGCCCTGGTTTTTCCGTTACTCTTAAGGTTTGAGATTGATGATTGTTGGTGAGAGGATGTATGAGTTTAGATTTCGATCTTTTTTTATATCGAGATCTCTGGTTTGTGAAGTGCTGGTTCTGTTTTTTAGGTTCTCAGGGGCGGGATGGGTTTCATTAGATATCGGGGAGGGCGTGTTAAGGGTTTTATCCGTTGGCTCTGAACCGAAGCTGTTGGGGTTAGATGAAATATCTGATGATTTCGCTTACCCGATTCGGAATTCGGATGAGCTGAATAAGTATTTTGATAAGCAGCTCCTTGCTGTATATAAGTACGTTGTAGTGAATGTTGAAGATGGGTGTGTTGGTGTGTATTTTGATTTTGGGGGTTGTGGGTTTAGCGTTTTTGAGTCCGAGGATGGTTTGTCTATCGTTGATGGTGTAGTTCGAGTTTCGGATGACGTGGCTTTATGTGGTTTAAAAATTTAAAGAATGAAAAGATGTAGTAAAAACGGGGCAGATTTATTTTTTCATCCTCTGCTACGCTGAAAGTTTCCAAGGAAAAAGGGGGCGGGTTTATTTTTCACAGTCGGATTCATATTTTCTCGCTTGTAGTCGTTAAATTGAATTGAATCCTGTGCGCGCTCGCATGGTCGCCAACGTCGCAGACTATGCATGGTCGAGCTATCGAAGCCGGGTAGATAATGAGTCTGGTGGGGGCTGGTTAGATGCTGATCCATGCTTTATGGCCTTGGGTGATACCTCGATGGAGCGGCGGCTTCGGTATGAAGAGTTTGTGCGCCAGGCCATTCCGACTGATCAGCTTCGATTAATCCGCGATGCTTTGCAGCGAGGTCAACTAACGGGTACAAGCCGTTTCGTAGATGAGGTCGAGCGGATTGCGGGTGTGCGGGTAGAGCAGCGAGGGCAGGGGCGGCCGAGGGCTGGGTCTGGAAAATATATCTGTCCCCTTTTTGGACAGGAGGCCAAATATTATGTCGAAAGCATCGAAAACTGACTGGGGACGCCTGGCCAATATGGACGACCAGGACATCGATACCAGCGATGTTCCTGAACTGGATAAGGATTTTTTTGGCCGGGCCGAGTTGCATGTGCCGGTAAAGAAGGCCGTGACTATTCGCCTCGACGCCGATGTGCTTGAGTGGTTCAAGGGACAGGGCACA
Source organism: Pseudomonas uvaldensis (assembly GCF_021271205.1). Lineage (GTDB taxonomy): Bacteria > Pseudomonadota > Gammaproteobacteria > Pseudomonadales > Pseudomonadaceae > Aquipseudomonas > Aquipseudomonas uvaldensis. The sequence goes on along the minus strand of NZ_JAIWKS010000001.1, from coordinate 631,032 downwards.
GGCTATCAGACACGTATTAATCAGCTCCTGCGCCAGTACATGCAGGCTCAGCAGAGCCACCGGCACTGAACAACTGGCGTTGAAATGGGCGACCGGCGGCCGCCCGTCCCATTTATTCCCCAGCCTGTGCCCGCAACCGCCTCCCAATCACATCCATCACATCACAGCCATCACGTAGCGCTATCGTCAGCATTTTGCAGAAGTCGGTCAGCACCACCGTCTCCGAGTCGATATCCGAACGAAAGGCAATGTTTTCCAGTACCTGGGTCACGGTGCGGATGCGGTAGTCGGGAAAAAAGGGGACAGATTTATTTTTCAACCCTCTGCTACGCTGAAAGCTTCCAAGGATGGAGGAACCCAATATGCCCAGGATGGGACGTATTGTTTTACCGAATTACCCACATCACGTAGTACAACGCGGCCATAACCGGCAGGTGGTGTTTGCAGCGGCAGAGGACTATCAGCGCTATCTCTCTGATCTGCGCGAGCTAAAGGATGCGTTCGGGGTAAAGGTCTACGCCTATTGCCTGATGACGAATCATGTCCATTTGCTGCTAGCTCCAGGGGAGTCGACTGTTGGGCTGGGGCAGTTAATGAAAGCATTGGCTGCTCGTGCGACGCGCTATCGAAATCGATTGGAAGGGCGTTCAGGCACCTTGTGGGAAAGCCGTTACAAATCCAGCGTGGTACAGTCGGATTCATATTTGCTCGCTTGTAGTCGTTACATTGAATTGAATCCTGTACGGGCTCGCATGGTCGCCGATGTTGCAGACTATGCATGGTCGAGCTATCGAAGCCGGGTAGATAATGAGTCTGGTGGGGGCTGGTTAGATGCTGATCCATGCTTCATGGCCTTGGGTGATACCTCGATGGAGCGGCGGCTTCGGTATGAAGAGTTTGTGCGCCAGGCCATTCCGACTGATCAGCTTCGATTAATCCGCGATGCTTTGCAGCGAGGTCAACTAACGGGTACAAGCCGTTTCGTAGATGAGGTCGAGCGGATTGCGGGTGTGCGGGTAGAGCAGCGAGGGCAGGGGCGGCCCAGGGCTGGGTCTGGAAAATAAATCTGTCCCCTTTTCTATGCATTACAGGCACCTTGTGGGAAAGCCGTTACAAATCCAGCGTGGTACAGTCGGATTCATATTTGCTCGCTTGTAGTCGTTACATTGAATTGAATCCTGTGCGCGTTCGCATGGTCGCCAACGTCGCAGACTATGCATGGTCGAGCTATCGAAGCCGGGTAGATGATGAGTCTGGTGGGGGCTGGTTAGATGCTGATCCATGCTTCATGGCCTTGGGTGATACCTCGATGGAGCGGCGGCTTCGGTATGAAGAGTTTGTGCGCCAGGCCATTCGACTGATCAAATTCAATTGATCCGCGATGCTTTGCAGCGAGGTCAACTAACGGGTACAAGCCGTTTCGTAGATGAGGTCGAGCGGATTGCGGGTGTGCGGGTAGAGCAGCGAGGGCCGGGGCGGCCGAGGGCTGGGTCTGCGAGGGCTGGGTCTGGAAAATAAATCTGTCCCCTTTTCTCTTAGTGTTGAACAAAATATTGCTGTTGGGGTTGGCTCAAACGGCTTCGTGGTTCGAGCTAATCCGGTCAGCTCTTGGAAGCCATTGCCATGATCAGGTTAAGACTAACAAATGAGTATTTGGCTGGGCCGATATTCTGCCCAGATCCGGATAGAATGGGGCACATTGATATTGAAGATCTGCCGATTTCTCAAGAGTTGAGGGCCAAAATCAGTAAGTGGGACGGTGAGTATCAGGCGACGTTCAACAGTGACTACCCGCCAGATTCTGGTTTTACCACGCCTGAGGCAGAGCTTCGGCACATAGCCGAAGGGATGCAACTGGCCAAATCGATACAACAAGAACTAGAGAGTGATTATACGGTGGAGTACTGCCCATAGCCGATAATTAGTCGGTGTAAAAGGTACTGGTAGGAAAAAAGGGGACAGATTTATTTTTCAAGGCGTGCGTTGAAAATAAATCTGTCCCCTTTTTTCCTGACGCTGGTCGATCATGGTGAACGGCAACTGGCGGTTGACGTTCGAGTTTCGTGAAGGGAACGCTTATGTTCTGGACTATGAGGATTACCACTGATGAACATGCACAACCCTCCCCACCCTGGTGAATTTATCACTGAGGTCTACCTGGAGCCGAACGGTATCAGTGGTCGCGAATTGGCTGAAAAACTTGGCGTTGCGCCCTCAACTCTCAGTCGTGTTTTGAAGGGTTCCAGCCGCGTTTCACCTGAAATGGCGCTGCGGCTGTCGGTCGCGCTGGGCCGCTCACCAGAAAGCTGGTTGGCTATGCAAGATGCTCACGATCTTTGGGTAGCTCGCCAGCACGTTGATTTGCAGCAGGTAGGAAAGCTTGCTTTTGCATGATCAGCAAAGGGTTGGATGAGTTATTCCTGTTTTCGAAGTTGGTTGGTCTTGCTGGGTAATTCGATCATTCCCTGGGCGTATGCGACCGTCGCTATAGCTTTGTCGATATAGCTAGCATTGCCGGTTTCCAAGGCATCGGCAATGAATTCAGAAATGGCTTCAGGTGTGCTGAGGTATTCGGCGGGGTTGAACTCTGTGAAAGTCTCTGTCATGTGCTTTCCGTGTCTACGGTACGCAGGTTCAACCGCGTCCTCCGATGGCAACTTTGCTTATTGAAACGTGAAACGGGCGACCTAAAATCGCCCGTTTTTCATTACTCCGCCGCTTGCGCCCGCAAGCGCCTCCCAATCACGTCCATCACATCACACCCATCGCGCAGCGATATCATCGCCATTTTGCAAAAATCGGTAAGCACCAACGTGTCGGAGCTGATATCCGAGCGGAACGCTAGATTTTCAAGCAGTTGGGTCACTGTGCGGATGCGGTAGTCGGCGGTTTCGAAGAGGACGTCGAGTGGGGCTTCGGTGTCGATGAGAAAGGTGGCCGGGGTAATGTCTATGCCGGTGATAGGCATGTATCGAGTCATGATCAGAGCCTCGTGAAAAATTAATGAGTCTCTCTGTAAGTCGGGTCGCCAAACCCGTTCGCCTTTTTGGACGACGGGAGACTATAGGCCGTGCCGTTCTTCAGCCACAAGCCGCCGCTTTCCGAGTTTCAAGTAGGACGTTTGACCTGCTTGCGCTAGGTTTCGTGATTGCGGTGGTGCAGGCAATGTAGGCGCCTGCTGCGCAGTCGAGCGGGAGCAAGCTCCCTCGCCACGGGAGCTGCGCCCGACCAGCGTCCACGTCAACTGTGGCAGCAGCTATGGGGCTTGGCCTCATCATACTTATCGTGATGCCGCACCCAATCCATGATCTCGTCTTCGTTGCGGCCCTTGGGCGTTAGATCGAGGTAGTGGTAGGTACCGACCAGCATGTCCAGGCCGCGGGCATAGGTGGAGTAGGTGTGGAAGATGTCGCCGGCTTCATTGCGATAGAAGACGCTCAGGCCTGGGAGTTCGCCCTCGGTGGTGTCGGTTGTTTCGTAGTTGTAGGTGGCTTTCCCTCCGGCGGTGTCTTCGGCTTTGAAGCTGACACCGAAGTCGTAGTTGAAGTCGCAGCCGTTTGAAGAGACCCAGTCGAAGGCCCAGCCCATGCGGCGTTTGAACGGTTGGAATTCGGCGAACGGGGCGCGGGAAACGGCGACCACCGCGACGTCGTGATGGGCCAGGTGCTGGTTGGCGCCGTCGATGTGGTCGGACAGGAAGGAGCAGCCCTGGCAGCCTTCTTTCCAGCCGGGGCCGAACATGAAGTGATAGACGATCAGTTGGCTGCGGCCGCCGAACAGGTCGGCCAGGCTCAGTTCGCCGTGAGGGCCCTGGAAGCGGTAGGGTTTGTCGATTTTCACCCAGGGCAGGGCGCGGCGTTCGGCGCTGAGTTTGTCTCGTTCGCGGGTGAAGGCTTTTTCGCGGGCCAGGTGTTCGCGGCGGCCGGCGAGCCATTCTTCGCGCGAGACGACGGGGTGATTTTCTACGTTCATGGCGATTTCTCCTGTAGGCAAAGGCGCTTCAGCAAATGGTCGTTTGACCCTGGTCGGATTCGACAGACCGTTGGTCGGCGTGTGAAATGACCCGCCTGGAAGCTCGGCTGAACGGTGACGTAGCGTCTCGGTCACACCTTGAGTAGGCATCTCACTCTTTGGAGGATGGATCAGGATGACGACTTATAACTGGGACTTGATCGAAAAGTTGTTGCACGAAGTGCAGAACGGCGCCGGCCACAGCTTCACCCCTCGGCCTTATGCGGAGCAATACGCTGCAGAGAAAGCGGCGGCGGGCGAAGAAATCGAGAACCTCGATCATCTGAAAGCGGTCGCCGCCGAGTATGAAAAGTTACTGCTGGAGCGTGGCTTCATCGAGCCACGGCCGGAGGAAGAGGGCGGTAACGGCGAGAATTTCGTGCTGACGATGCGCGGCTCGCGGTTGTTGAGCCTGATCGACAGTAGCATTCCCGGCAATGATCATCCGCGTCAGGTGCTGGATGAGCAGGAGGATGCGCTGGATGAGTTTACGTTTGATGATCTGGCTTCGAAGGCGCAGATTGCCTGACGGGCAAAACACTGTCCTATTCCTGTGGGAGCGAGCCTGCTCGCGATGGCGGCGTGTCAGGTTGCATACATGTTGACTGACATACCGCTATCGCGAGCAGGCTCGCTCCCACAAGGGATCTGCACTGCACAAGGGAACTCAACAAGGGACCTCCTACATGGGGTCTGGGGGTGTTCTTATGAGCGTGCCGCCTTCAAACACTTCAAATCACTGAAATCCTTTTTCACCCCGTCGATTTTCTTCAACAACCGTTCCCGCTGGGGCGGGGTGCTGTCGGCCATCAGGTCGATCAACAGGCTGCGGGCCTGGGCTTCGGTTTTGTTGTAGGCCTCGCGGTAGGCGGGCGTCCACAGGCTTTCGCGGTCGACCAGCAGTTGTTCGATGCGTCGTGGAAAGTCGGGGCTGTGGCGTTGGGCCACGGCGGCGCTGAACTGGTTCTGCCAGTGGGCGCGGTTGGCGATCCACTGCTGGTTCTGGTCGCCCAAGGCAGTGGACCAGGCCACCACGCGTTGGCGTTGAGCGATGTTGAGCGGGCCGAGCCAGTCGTTCAGGCGTTTTTCCATGCGTTCGCTGCGTTCCTGGATCTGCTGTTGCAGCGTGGGCTTGAGGTATTGTTCCTGGCGTTTGCGCTGGTCCTTGACGAATGCGGCGTCCATGTCCGCGACTTGATCGTCGCTCAGCCCTTGTAACAATTCGATGGCCGACGGGGTGATCGCCCGTGCGGTTTCGGCGATGGCGGCCTTGGCTTCGCGGGTGCGTTGCTGGAGGGCTTCGTCGGTGACCTGATCGGTTTGCACCATGGTCTTCAAACGGTCCAGCCAGTCGAGGTAACCCGGCAGTTGGGTGGTGCAGTGCCAGCTCAGGTGTTCCTTGAGGCGCTCGTTGAACCAGTCTTTCTGCTCCCCGTTGATTTCCAGGTAGTCGTTGAGGGTCCAGGGAATGATCAGATCGAGATTGCGGTAAGCCAGGCCAATGCGGCTGCACGCAGTAAGTGTCAGCAGCAGGGCGATGAACATGGCGGTGCGGGTGAGCCAGCGCGACATGAGCGAGTCCTTGCGAAGCCATCAGGTGTTTTGTTTGAGCTTCGCAGACGCGTGGCAGTTCAGCCGATTAAAAGCGTAACGGTTAGTAAAATGGATGAGCCATCTTGAGGGTCAGCAGGCCGTCGCATTCGCTATTGTGGCCTGAATAGGCCGAGCAATTACTGCCGCTGAGGCTGGAGTCGCTGTAGATCAGGTCCAGGTCGATGCCCCGCCATGGACGGGAAATTTTCAGCGACCAATCACTGAAACTGCCGACATAGCCGTTCTCGACGGAGACAGGCGTGTTGAGCTGGTGAGTGGTGTATTTGGCGCTGACACCGATGCCGAATGGCACGTTGCCGCCGAGGTCGGCGAACAGCGTGCTGTTCTGTTTGTCCGGATCGTTACTCAGGGCCGCGCCGAAACGGCTGCCTAGCACGGTCAGGCCGCCGTAGAGCTCCTGGCTGTCGAGGGTGTCGACGGTGGGGTAGCTGTAGTGGATCAGGCCGACTTCGTAGCCCAGGGTCTGGTCGAAAGGCTGTTTGAAGCCCAGGTAGGAATCGACTTCGAGGTCGGTGGATGGGCTAAGCCCGGCGCTGGGTGACCACTGACCGAAATACCAGCCACTGTCATGGCTCAGGTCCAGGCCACCATGGAACGAACCGGTGCTCGACGGCGTGACGAGGCCCTGGGCCATGCTACGGCTGGGCGTGGTGCCGAGCTTGAGGTCGAAGTCGCCGAGTTCGCGCTGGAACACCTGCCCATGGGCAAGCGCGCAGGCCAGCAGGCTGACGGTCAGCGGGACAATAGAAATACGCATGCTTCACTCCATCAATAGCGAGGAGCAACCCGGCTGGAACACTTGAAATAGAGAGGTGCAAGCATACCGGCGAATGCCAGGCATCGAGGGCCGTTCGTCGATTTTTACGAAGGGAATGTCGCGGGAAGGGCTTCCAGTCCAAGCGCTTCGAAGCTCAAAGCGCTTTGGGACCAGATGGTGCGGGGATTACTTCTTGCCCAGGCTGATCTGCTTGGACGGGCCGAATGTCTGGCCGCTGACGCCCTTGGCAATTTGCTGGATTTCACCGCCGTTCTTGAGGAACGCAGCGATCTGATCGTTGATCGATTCGCTGGTTTCAACGGCTGGAGCTGGCTTTGCTTTGCTGTTGGATGCTTTTACGCGCATGGCGGCCATTAACCTGTGTAGATAATTAATTGGGCCAGGCATCGTACAGGAAATAACCGGCCCTTGCTTGGCCGATATTTCTGGAAACGTCCTGGCAATTGCCAGGACGGATAGGGAATTTCTCGCCAATTATTCCCCTAAGCCGCTGTTTTAAATAACAACCATGCGAAAAATATATTCGCGATGCAGCGCTGTGCAACCGCCGCCCAGCCTGAGGGCCGTCTGACGAACGGCCGGCTGAAGGCGAAAAGCCAGGAAAATCAATGGCTGCACAGGCGGCTGGCTGGCGACCACGAATCGCCGTGTAAAAACAGGTAGAATGCCGCCCACGCAATGAGGGTATTGGAAATGGCTTTAGTCGGGCGCTACAACAGTTTGCAAGTGGTTAAACACACTAACTTCGGTTTATATCTGGACGGTGGCGCTGATGGCGAGATTTTGTTGCCCAACCGTTATATTCCCAAGGATATTCCCAGCGAAGATGAAGATTGGCTGAACGTATTTATTTACCTGGACAGCGACGACAAACTGATCGCGACCACGGAAAAACCCAAAGTCCAGGTCGGTGAATTTGCCAGCCTGAAAGTGGTTGAGGTCAACAGCATCGGTGTGTTCCTCGACTGGGGATTGCCCAAGGATCTGTTGCTGCCGTTTTCGGAAGAAAAACGCCAGATGAAGGCCGGGGACTATTGCGTGGTGCATGTCTATCTCGACAAGCACACCCGCCGCATTACCGCCACGGCGCGCCTGGATCGTTATCTGGACAAGACGCCAGCCAACTACACGCCGGGCCAGGAAGTTGACCTGTTGGTGGCCGAAGCCACCGACATGGGGTTCAAGGCCATCATCAATAACAAGCACTGGGGACTTATCCACAAGAACGAAATCTTCAAGTTCATGCGCGTCGGCATGCGCGAGAAGGGCTTCATCAAGGAAGTTCGCCCGGACGGCAAGATCAGCCTGAGCCTGCAGCCGGTAGGCCAGGAAGCCGCCACCAGCCTGAACGCCAAGATCCTCGCCAAGTTACGTGAGAACAGCGGCACGCTACCCGTCAGTGACAAGAGCGATCCGGCACTGATCAGCAGCCTGTTTGGCGTGAGCAAGGGCAACTTCAAGAAAGCCATTGGTGCGCTGTACAAGAATGGGCAGATTGTCATTCATGCCGATCGGATCGAGTTGATCTGATCCTCTGCCCGACCACACTACTGAAGGTTGAGGTGATCTTGTGGCGAGGGGATGACTCCCCTTGCCACAGGTGCGGTACTCGACCACCCTCTGTATACAAATCCATGCACCTTTAGCATGCATCCGCGCCCTGTTCGTGGGCGCCTGGCTGCGCCGGCCTGGCTTCCAGCCTCGCTACACCCCCCGATTTGTCTCACATCCAACCCCTGTGGCACGCATTCTGCGTAGAGCTTCGTATACAAACCATGCCGGCTCCCGTGCGCAGTAGGGTGAACAGTTGATTCGGGGGCCCGGCTTCATAAAAAAGGAGCCCCGCAATGTCCGAGCAATTGCCCGACGGCTACAGTCCCCGCCTCTATAACGAGGACTTGGGCCCGCTGCCGCAGAAATGGAATTGGTACAACATCTTCGCGTTCTGGATGAGCGATGTGCACAGCGTGGGCGGTTATGTATTCGCCGCCAGTCTGTTTGCGTTGGGGCTGGCGAGTTGGCAGGTGCTGATTGCCTTGCTGGGCGGGATTTGCATCGTGCAATTGATCGCCAACCTGGTCGCCAGGCCGAGCCAGCAGGCGGCGGTGCCGTATCCGGTGATTTGCCGATTGGCGTTCGGGGTGTTCGGGGCGAATATTCCGGCAGTTATCCGCGGCCTGATCGCTGTGGCGTGGTACGGGATTCAGACTTATCTGGCGTCCAGCGCGCTAATCATCGTGGTACTGCGGTTTTTCCCTTCTATGGAAGCCTACGCCGCGCCGCACTTTGCCGGTTTGTCCTACTTGGGTTGGTTCGGCTTTCTCACTCTCTGGTTCGTCCAGGCGCTGGTGTTCTGGGCGGGCATGGAGTCGATCCGGCGTTTCATCGATTGGGCCGGACCGGTGGTGTATGCGGTGATGTTCCTGTTGGCCGGCTGGATCGTGTGGAAGGCCGGTTGGAGCAACATCAGCTTCACCCTGGCGGAAAAGTCTCTGTCCGGCTGGCAGGCGTTCGGCCAAGTGATCGTCGCAATGGCCCTGGTGGTGTCGTACTTTTCCGGTCCCACCCTGAATTTCGGTGATTTCAGTCGCTACTGCCGGAGCATGTCTGATGTGCGCCGGGGCAATTTCTGGGGGCTGCCGGTGAATTTCCTGGCGTTCTCCCTGGTCACGGTGGTGATCGTATCCGGGACGCTGCCGGTGTTCGGCGAAATGCTCCATGATCCGATTGCCACGGTGGCGCGCATCGACAACAGCGTGGCTGTACTTCTAGGGGCGTTTGCTTTCGTAACTGCGACGGTCGGCATCAACATCGTCGCGAACTTTGTGTCGCCGGCGTTTGACTTTGCCAACGTCGCGCCCAGCAAAGTCAGCTGGCGCGCCGGTGGCATGATCGCGGCAATTGCGTCGATTTTCATCACACCCTGGAACCTGTTCAACAACCCCGAAGTGATCCACTACACCCTGGACGTGCTGGCCGCGTTCATCGGCCCGTTGTTCGGGATCCTGCTGGTGGATTACTACCTGATCAAGAAGCAGCAGATCGACGTGGATGCGCTGTTCAATGATGGGCCGAGCGGTCGCTATTACTACAGCGGCGGCATCAATTGGACGGCGGTCAAGGCGCTGATTCCGGCAACGCTGATGGGCGTAGCGATTACCTTCACCCCGATGCTGCAACCGATGGCCAATTTCGCCTGGTTCACCGGTTGCTTCCTCGGCGGGGTGTTGTATTTCGCCTTGGCCCGGCGCGAGCCGGCCATGTTGCCGAAACCGTCGTTCAGCCAGGTCGGCCAAGCCTGATCAGCGCACGGCAGTTTGAGCGCAAGGGTTCGCTGTGCGTTCGCCGCTGGGGTGCAATAGCAGCCCACCGGCCAACAGCAGACCACTGCCGGCAATGATCAACGCCGGTTGCAACCCTCCGCTGAAATGGCTGCTCAATGCCGCCAGCAGCGGGCCACTGAGCTGGCCCACGGCAAAGCAGGCAGTCAACAGGCCGGCGTTGCGCTGGGTGGCATGAGGCGCCAGTTCTCGCGAGCGCTGCATCACCAGTTGCATGCAGGCCAGGAACGGTGTGCCACACAGGATGACGCCGAGCGCCAACCCTGCGCCGCTGCCCGACAGACAGGCGAACACCCCGACGGCCTGCAGCCACAGCGTGCCGATCAGCCAACGACCCGTGGTGCTTGGGTCCGGACGGCGCAGGCTGACCACCAGCACCCCGAGGGCGGCGGCCAAGCCGAAGCAGGGCCAGAACAGATCGGCTTGCCATTGCCCGTGGAACTGCGACGACGCCATCTGCGACAGGAACGTGGCCGGAATGATGTAGCCCACGCCGTACAAGGCGTAGACCACGCCGAGGCGGGCGATGCCACGGTTCGATGAGGTGGCGGCCGGCGCTGCAACGGTCGCGGTCGCGGCGGTGTGTGGCAGGATCGGCAGGATCACCAGCAACATCGCCAATGCCACCCCGGCGTACACCAGCCACAGGGTCGCAGAGCTCTGGCCCAGTAGATTGGAGCCCAGGGCGAGCAAGCCTGTCAGGAAAATCCCCAGCCCCGGTCCGGCAAACACCACAGCGCCAAGCCGTGGTCGCCCGGCCGTCGCTGCCAAAGGCTGGCTCAACGCGGTGATCATCACCAGTACCCAGGCACTCGCCACACCGGTGCCGAAGCGCAGCGCCAGGTGCGGCCAGAAACCCCAGGCCCAGAACGACGCCAGGGTCAGCAGCACACACAGCCACAGGCCGCCGAGCAGACGCCGCCGCACTTGATCCGGCCGGCGGGCGAACATGGCATCCAGCGCGCCGAGGAAGTAGCCCAGGTAGTTGGCGGCGGCAATCAGACCGGCGGCCGTCAAGTCGATCTGACCTTCGCCGATCAAATGAGGTAACTGAGGCGTAAGTGCGAAGCGGCCGATGCCCATGGCCATCATCAGCGCGATGAAACTGCCGAGCAGGCGGATAAGAGGTGACATGGTCGTTCTCCAGCAATGAGGCGAATGACCGTCAGGCTAGAATTCATTGACTTTCATTAAAATTGAATAATAGTGAGTAACTTGTTCTTTTTTGGAGAAGGTCGTGGAGTTCAGCCAATTGCGGATTTTCCAGGCGGTGGCCGAAGAAGGCTCCATCACCCGAGCCGCTGAACGCTTGCACCGGGTGCCGTCGAACCTCTCGACCCGGCTCAAGCAGCTTGAAGAGCAGTTGGGTGTGGATCTGTTCCTGCGCGAGCGTCAGCGTTTGCAGTTGTCACCGGCGGGAAAGGTCCTGCTGGACTATGCGACCAAGCTCTTTGCCTTGCACGATGAAGCCTACGCTGCCGTGCAAGGGGGGCAGCCCGCCGGGGATTTTGTCTTGGGTACGATGTACAGCACGGCGGCAATCCATCTGCCGGACCTGCTGGCCGGTTATCACCGCCGCTATCCGGCGGTGAACCTGCAAGTGCAATCGGGGCCCAGTGGCGAGTTGCTCGAAGGCTTGCTCACCGGGCGGCTTGATGCGGCGTTGGTGGATGGACCGCTGGAGCTGGCAGGGTTGGACGGGGTGCCGTTGTGCGATGAACGGTTGGTGCTGATCACCGAGGCCGATCATGGGCCGGTGCGCAGTGCGCTGGATGTCCAGAGGCGTTCGGTGTTCACCTTTCGTCGAGGCTGTTCGTACCGCATGCGCCTGGAGGCCTGGTTTGCCCACGACCACGCGACCATGGGCCGGGCGATCGAGATTGAGTCTTACCAGGGGATGCTGGCGTGTGTGATCGCCGGGTCCGGAGTGGCGCTGATGTCCGAGTCGATGCTGGCCAGCCTGCCGGGCCGTGAGCGGGTGGCGGTGCACCCGTTGGCCGAGCCGTTTGCCAGCGCCACGACCTGGTTGATGTGGCGCAAAGGGATGGTCGGCGCCAACCTGAACGCCTGGATCGAATTGCAACAACAAGCCTGGCCGCGAGCCTCGCGGTTGACGGCTCAATTGGCTTGAACTCCGGAGAACGGATTTGGATCAATTTAGTAACAGATCATTGCAAACTGAAGCGAGCATTGCGTAGCACATCGGACTATTATCAACGCGAAGGGGCCACAGATATCTGCCGCTCGCACGACCCTGAGGGGGCACCACGATGAAAGAGAAAATCCAGAACTGGCTTCATGACCTGGGTGTCGCGCTTGGCTTGATCGAACCGCCGATGCAACCGATCCCGATTCGCACCGATGACGAGCAACGCCGTCGCCAGCCGCGTCGCCGCTGAATACCTGTCAGGTCGTTTTTTTGTGGGAGCGAGCCTGCTCGCGAATGCGTTGTATCAGCAGCATAAGCCGTGGCTGATACGCCGCCATCGCGAGCAGGCTCGCTCCCTCAGTCTTAACCGGCAACCCTTGCGGCGCGTTGTTCAAACCGCCTTGGCCACTACGTTCGAACGTGGCGATAACACGCTCACCACCACAAAACTCACCAGCGCCACGCCCAGGCTGTAGTAGATCGGCGTGTTGGCGTCCAGCCCGTCCTTGAACATGAAGAACAGCGCCGTCACGAAGCCCAGGGACATGCTGGTGATCGCCCCGGCGGTGGTGGCACGTTTCCAGTAGATGGCACCGATCAGCGGGATAAGCATGCCGCCCACCAGCAGGTTGTAGGCCAGGGTCAGGGCGCTGATCACATCACTGACCACCAGGGCGATGCCCAGTACCACCACACCCAGCAGCAGCGTCGCGATGCGGTTTTCGTGGACGTCGGCGTTGTTGCCCTCGCGGCCACGGCGCAAGCGGGGCAGCAGGTCCTGGACCACCGTCGTGGACGCCGCCAGCAGCCCCGCCGAGGCGGTGGACATCAACGCTGCCAGTGCCGCAGCGACCACCAACCCACGAATGCCATTGGGCAGGCTGGTCTGTACGACGCTGGCGAAGGCGTTGTTGACGTTGGCGAGGTCCGGTAGCAACACCTTGGCGGCCATGCCGATCAATGCTCCGGCCAAGCCGTACAGCACGCAGTACAGGCCGGCGGCGGTGCCCGCCATTTTCGCCACGCCTTCGCTGCGGGCGGTGAAGACCCGTTGCCAGATGTCCTGGCCGATGAAGATGCCGAAGAAGTAGATCAGGAAGTAGGTGACGATGGTGTCCCAGCCGATGGCTGTGAAATCGAAGTAGCTGGCCGGCAGTTTCGCCACCATCGCGTCCCAGCCGCCCGCGTCGACGATGGACATCGGCATCAGCAGGAACACCAGACCGATGGTCATGATCAGGAACTGCACGATGTCGGTCAGGGTCAGCGACCACATGCCACCGATGGTCGAATACAACACCACCACGCCGCCGCCCACCAGGATCGAAACCCAGAAGGGCAGGCCGAACAGCACTTGCATCACGGTGCCGATGGCGATGGTCGAGGTGGCGCCGATCATCAGTGCATACACCAGCATGATCACTGCACTGGCGTGGCGCGCGGCCGGGTTGTAGCGGCGCTCCAGGACCTGGGTAACGGTGTAGATCTTGAGTTTGAGCAACGGCTTGGCCAGGAACAGGCTGAGGCCGACGATGCCCAGGCCGATGGCCCCGCAGAGCCAGAAGCCAGAGATGCCATGAACGTAACCCAGGCGCACGGTGCCGATGGTGGACGCGCCGCCCAGGACCGTGGCGGCCATGGTGCCCAGATAGAACCCCGGACCGAGGTTGCGACCGGCGACCAGATAGTCGTCACGGGTCCGGGCGCGGCGCATGCCATACCAGCCGAGGGCAATCATGCCGGCGGCGTAGATGAGAACGACGATTAAATCCAAAGCCATGGTGGCGTGTCTCCGATTGTATTTTTTATTGGAAGGTCGGGATGCTTGGCTCAGCGGTGTGCCCCGAACCCTTGCTACGCAAATCCCTCGGCCCGTAAACCTCCGCCGGTTCCGGGAACACCCCCAACAACACCAGGTACACCACGCAAGCCAGCCCGAGGGTCACCGGCAGGCTGATGTCAATGCCACCGGCCAGTTCGCCCAGGGGCCCGACGAACTGCCCCGGCAGGTTGACGAAGCACAAGCCCACCAGTGCGCTGGGAATCCAGGCCCCCAGACCGCGCCAGTTCCAGCCGTGGTTGAACCAGTAGCGCCCGCCGGTTTCGCCCCGGGTGAATACTTGCAGGTCATCCGGGCAGTAGAAGCCGCGGCGTACCAGCAGGCCGATGATCATGATCACCATCCACGGGGTGGTGCAGGTGATGATCAGCACGGCGAAGGTCGACACGCTCTGCACCAGGTTCGCGGCGAAGCGTCCGATGAAGATGAAGGCAATCGACAGCACGCCGATCAGCAGCGTCGCCTTGACCCGCGACAGCACCCGTGGAAGCACGCTGGACATGTCCAACCCGGTGCCATACAGCGACGTGGTGCCAGTGGACATGCCGCCGATTACCGCGATCAGGCACACCGGCAGGAAGAACCAGCTCGGCGAAACCGCCAGCAGGCCACCCACGTAGTTGTTGGAAGCGATGTAGTCCGGTGCCTTGATCGCCACGATGGTGGCGGTGGCGAGGCCGAACAGGAACGGGATCAGCGTGGCCAGTTGTGCGGCAACCACCGCTGCCATGATGCGGCGCTTGGAGGTGTTGCGCGGGATGTAGCGCGACCAGTCGCCCAGGAATGCACCGAAGGAAATCGGGTTGCTCATGGCCACCAGCGCCGCGCCGATGAACGCCGCCCAGAAACCCGGCTGGCCGAGGCCGACGGTGCCGGCGAACTGGCTGTCGAAGGTCGGTGCGAAGGCCACGATGCCCAGCAGGAACAACAGGCTGGCAGCCCACACGGCGATGCGGTTGACCCACAGCATGAAGCGAAAGCCGTAGATGCACACCGTCAGCACCAGCAGGGCGAACAGACCGTAGGCCAGGCCCAGGCTCAGGTCGGTTTCCGGTACGCCCGCCAGGCGCTTGGCGCCGCCGATCAACGCATCCCCCGAGCTCCATACCGACAGCGAGAAAAACGCAATGGCCGTCAGCAACGACAGGAACGAGCCGACGATCCGCCCGTGGACGCCGAAGTGCGCCCCGGAAGACACCGCGTTGTTGGTGCCATTGAGCGGCCCGAACAGCCCCATCGGCGCAAGGATGATTGCGCCCAGCAGTACCCCCAGCACAATCGCCCAGACCCCGGCCTGGAACGAAAGTCCGAACAACACCGGAAAGCTGCCGAGCACGGCGGTGGCGAACGTATTGGCGCCGCCGAAGATCAGTCGAAACAGATCCCCCGGGCCGGCGGTGCGTTCATGGTCCGGGATCTGCTCGACCCCGTAGGTTTCGATTTGCGTAAGGCTTTTATCGTTATTGTTATTCATGATCTGCTCCGATCATCGAGGCGCGCTCATCGGATGTGAGCGCTGCCTGTTTGGCTAAGGGGGTGGCAGCCCTTCCGGCATGGCGGATAAATGTTCGTGACAGGCCAGCCATCGGCCCTGTTGTTCTTGTACGTGTCCTTCCTGTCTGCGGAACAGGATGGTTTCGCGTTCCTGGCTAGAGTGTCGCTCCCCTTGCATGCGCAGCTCGGTAGCCACGTCATGGATAAACACCGCCACGTCTCCTTGCAGGCTGACGAAGGCGTTGCTTGAGGTGCATGAGAGCACCTCGAAGCCATCCTCGGACCGCCAGCGATCCCACAACGCCTGGTAGGCGTCGCGTGACAGCAGGGGCTGTTCGAGGGTGTGAAACACGAAGCTTGCGTCGGCCGTGAACGCCCCGAAGTAAGCATCGCGGTCATTTCGGGCGAAGGCCGACACCAATTGTGCGGCGGCCTGGAGCACTTGATCCTGATCGTTCATCACGGCGCCTCAGCGATGAGCCACGCCGGGCAGTACGCAAAGCATCTCGTACAACAAATTGGCGCCCAGCAACGAGGTGTTGCCAGTGGTGTCATACGGCGGCGAGACTTCCACCAAGTCGCAACCGACCAGGTCGAGGCCCTGGCAACCGCGCACGATTTCGATGGCCTGGATGGTGGTCAGGCCGCCGATTTCCGGGGTGCCGGTGCCGGGCGCCCAAGCCGGGTCGATGCCGTCGATGTCGAAGCTCAGGTACACCGGACCGCCGCCGACTTTCTCGCGGACTTCGGCCATCAGCGGCGCCAGGGATTGGTGCCAGCACTCTTCGGCCTGGACCACGCGAAAGCCCTGGCGGCGGCTCCAGTTGAAGTCATCGGCGGTGTAGCCCTGGGCCCGCAGGCCGATCTGCACCACCCGGTCGCAGTCCAGCAGGCCTTCTTCCACGGCGCGACGGAAAGTGGTGCCGTGGGCAATTTTCTCGCCGAACATGTGATCGTTCACGTCGGCGTGGGCGTCGATGTGGACCAGGCCGACCTTACCGTGCTTCTTGTGGATGGCCCGCAGGATCGGCAGGGTGATGGTGTGATCGCCCCCCAGGGTCAGGGGGATGACGTTGTGTTCGAGAATCTTGTGGTACGACTCTTCGATGATTCGTACCGCTTCCAGCAGGTTGAAGGTATTGATCGCCACGTCGCCGATATCGGCCACCGACAGCGAGTCGAACGGCGCGGCACCGGTGGCCATGTTGTAGGGGCGGATCATCACGGATTCGGCGCGGATCTCCCGAGGCCCGAAGCGAGTGCCGGCGCGCAGGGAGGTGCCGATGTCCAGCGGCACGCCGACGAATGCAGCGTCCAGGCCGGCAGCGGTGGGCACGTGGGGCAGGCGCATCATGGTGGCGATGCCGCCGAAGCGCGGCATTTCGTTGCCGCCCAGTGGTTGGTGAAGAATCTTGTCCACGGGTAGGGCCTCATCGTTTGTTTTAGTTATCAGGGGCCGATTCTGCGAAAAGCCGTTGCCGTGAAAAATCGCTGGGGGCAAATACTTAGTTCAGATTTTTCTAAACTAAGGCGCAGCGCGGCGATAGACTCCAATCCCTCGCCACAAATGTGGAATGACACGCCTGTCTGGAGAAACCCAATGGCCAACGCTCTACCCGACCTCAAGCTGCTACGGATTTTCGCCAGCGTGGTCCGGCACCAGGGGTTTGCCAACGCCCAGCACGAGCTGAACCTCTCCACATCGGCCATCAGCACCTACATGAGCCAGCTTGAATCGAGCCTGGGCCTGGTGCTGTGTCACCGCGGGCGGGGTGGGTTCAGCCTGACCAGCAAGGGTGAGTTGTTCCATCAGGAAACCCTGCGTCTTTTGGGCGAGCTCGAAGGGTTCGAGCAGTATGCCGCGGCGCTGAAAGGTGAGTTGCGCGGTACGCTGAACCTGGGCGTGATCGATTCCACGGTCAGTGACAAGGCATTGCCGTTTGCCGAAGCCATCGGTGCCTACAGTCAGGAACACCCGGCGGTGCACCTGCATCTGTCGGTGATGAGTCCCTATGAGCTGCAGCTCGGTGTACAGGACAACCGCCTGGATCTGGCCATCGGTGCGTTCTCTACGCGCATGAGCGGGTTGGTGTACATGCCGCTGTACCGCGAGCAGCACTGGTTGTATTGCAGTAATCGCCATCCGCTGTTCACTGAGCGGCGCATTCCCGAGCAAGTCATCACCCAGCAACGCATGGTCGGGCGCGGTTATTGGAGCCAGGCGGAACTGGCCCGCCACGGTTTCAAGCACAGTGCGGCGACGGTGGAGAGCATGGAGGCGCAATTGATCCTGGTGCTGTCGGGCGCTTATGTCGGTTACCTGCCCGAGCACTATGCCCAGGCGTGGGTCGACAAGGGCGACCTGCGCGTGCTGTTGCCGGCGACGTTCGGTTATCAGGCGCCGTTTTCGATGATCATGCGCCGAGGCCGCAGCCGCGAACCTTTGATCCAGACTTTCCGCGACCTGCTCAAGGCGCAGCTCAACCAGGCCTGAGGTCCCCATGTCCAGAATTCATTGCCCACGCTGCCAGCGACCGCAGAGCCATTGCCTTTGCCCCTTGATCCCGAGTCTCGACAGCCGCACCCGGGTCTTGCTGTTGCAGCATCCCAGCGAAGTGAATCATGCCCTGAACACCGCCCGGCTGGCGGCCTTGGGCCTGAACAACGCCGAGTTGATCGTGGGCGAGGTGTTCGAAGACTTGCCACGATTGCTCAACCCACCGGGCTATCAGGCCCGACTGTTATTTCCCGGCGATGAGGCGCAGCCGTTGCAAACCTGTGCGGCGTCCGATGAGCCCATCCTGTTGGTTGTCCCTGACGGCACCTGGCGCAAGGCGCGCAAGCTGCTGCACCTCAATCCGCTGCTGGCGGCGTTGCCGAGGGTAACCCTGGCCGACGGTGGTATGTCCCGCTACCGTCTGCGCAAGGCACCGGGGCCGGGGGCATTGTCGACGGTGGAGGCGATTGTCCAGGCGTTGCAGGTGCTTGAAGCACCGGACAGTTTCGAGCCGTTGCTCAGGCCGTTCGAGGCGTTGATCGAGGGGCAGATTGCGGCGATGGGGGAGGAGACGTTTCAGCGTAATCATGCGGGAAAATGAGGTTGTTCTTGTGGGCTTCTTCGCGAGCAAGCCCGCTCCCACAGTAGATCTCCAGTGGGCGAATGAGTGTCCGTCGCAGATCCACTGTGGGAGCGGGCTTGCTCGCGAAGGCGGCGTATCAAACAACACATTCTTCTGAGGATATCAGCGCTCCCGCATCGCCTCGGTCCTGGCCTTCAACACCGGCTTGAGCAAGTAATCCAACACACTTTTCTCCCCGGTGATGATATCCACCGTCGCCACCATCCCCGGGATGATCAGCAACGGCTTGGCATCGCCGCCCAGGTGGTTCTTATCGGTGCGCACCTGGATCAGGTAGAAGCTGTTGCCCTTGTCGTCGGTGATGGTGTCGGCACCGATCAGTTCGAGCCTGGCGCTCAGACCGCCATAGATGGTGTAGTCGTAGGCGCTGAACTTGACCATGGCTTTCTGGCCCGGATGGAGGAAGGCCACGTCCTGTGGGCGGACCTTGGCTTCGATCAGCAGGTTGTCTTCCAGGGGCACGATTTCCACCATGTCGCTGCCCGGCTGGACCACGCCGCCGATGGTGTTTACCTTCAGTTGTTTGATCACGCCGTGCACCGGCGAGACGACGGTGGTGCGGGTCACGCGGTCGTCGATGGCGATGCTCGAAGCGGTGATTTTCGACAGATCGGTGCGTTTCTCGTTGAGCTCCTTGGCTGCGTCCGAGCGGAAGCTCTGTTCCGATTCGTCGATCTTGCTCTTGATCTCGTTGATCGCCGATTCGGCCCGGGGAATTGCCAGGGTGGTGGCGTTGAGCGAGCCGCGGACTTCTACCGCGCTGCGTTTGAGCCGCAGGATTTCCACCGGCGACACCGCCCCGGTTTTCACCAGCGGTGCGGACATGTTCATTTCTTCCTGCAGCAGGGCCAGGGCGGAACTGAATTGGCCTTGCTTGGAGCGAAACTCCGCCAGCTCCTGGGTTTTCTGCCGCAGTTGTTCGGTCAGGGTGCGTTGTTCGCTGGCCAAGCGCCGCTGCCGTTGTTCATACAGCGAGCGCTCGTCTTCGGCCACCTGCGGTGCCTTGGCGGTCACTTCGGCGGATACCTGGAACGGCCGGCCCTCGGCCTCGGCCGACAGGCGCTCGACCTGGGCCATCAGGGCGTACCGGTCGGCTTCGCTTTCACCCTTGTTGGAAAGATAGCGCGTGTCGTCCAGGCGCAGCAGCGTATCGCCCTTGTTCACCATCTGGCCTTCGCGCACGAAAATCTCGGTGACGATGCCGCCCTCCAGGTTCTGGATGACCTGCACCTTGCTCGACGGAATCGCCTTGCCTTCACCGGTGGTGACTTCCTGCAAGACCGCCAGCTTCGCCCACACCAGCCCGGTGATAATCAGCCCGGCGGCCAGCCACACCGTGACGCGGGACCGACGGGGCGAATCCTGCAACGCAGCCCCGGTGGTTTCCGACATGAACTCGCTTTCGGCGCTTTTGCTGAAGCTGCCGAAGTAGCTTCGGGCGGCGGAATCGGATGTTTGAGCAGACATGGCGGTACTCGTCGGTTAAATGAAGTTGAAGCTCGGCACATGACCGATGGGAGCGAGCAGGCATGGAAGCTGTTAAACCGCCCCGGAACCCACTCGCCCCTTGCGCAACGCATCGATCACCACGTCCTTGGGCCCATCCGCCACGACCCGACCGTTGTCCAGCACCACCAGCCGCTCCACCAGGCTCAACATCGAGGTGCGGTGGGTGACCAGCAGCACGGTCTTGCCCTGGACGTGGTTCTGGAGTTTTTGCCGCAAGGCATCTTCGCTGCTGTTGTCCATGGCACTGGTGGGTTCGTCCAGCAGCAGAATCGGTGGATCGAGCAGCAGCGCCCGGGCCAGCAGTACCGCCTGGCGCTGCCCACCGGACAGCAACTGGCCACGTTCGCCCACCGGGCGGTCGAAGCCTTGGGGATGTTGGCGGGCCAGTTCGGTGACGCCGGTCAGTTCCGCCACTTCCAGCATGCGTGCGTCGCTGATGTAGCGAGCGCCGAGGGTCAGGTTGTCCCGCAGGCTGCCGGCCAGCAGCGGCAGGTCATGGGCAACGTAACCGATCTGTTGCCGAAGGTCGGCGACGTCCAGTTGTCGCAGGTCCAGGCCATCGAGCAGTAACTGACCTTCCTCCGGTGCATAGAACCCCATCACCAGCCGTGCCAGGGTGCTTTTGCCCGAGCCGCTGCGGCCGATGATCCCGACCCGCTCGCCGGGCTTGAGGCTGAAGCTCACGTTCGCCAGGGCCGGGGTGTTCTGGCCGTTGTAGTGGAACGTCACGCCCTGGATGTCCAGGGCACCTTGTAATTGAGGATGGTCCAATGGCCGCTGTTTGGCGTCGCGCTCCTGGGGCAAGGCCATCAAGGCGTCGGTGCTGCGCATGGTGAGTTGGGCCTGCTGGTAACGCGTGATCAGCCCGGCGATTTGTCCCAGCGGCGCGAGAACCCGGCTGCCCAGCATGTAGCTTGCCACCAGCGCACCGACGCTGAGGTTGCCGGCGATGATGCTGTAGACGCCGGCAACGATGGTCGCCATGCCGGCCAGTTGTTGCAGGAACAGCGTACCGTTGGTCGCCAGGGCCGAGAGGTTGCGCGCATGGCTGTCCAGGCGGGTGAGGGCGCCGTGGGTGCTTTCCCACTGATGCTGACGCTCGCTTTCGGCGCTGCAGGCCTTGAGGGTTTCCAGACCGCCGAGGGTTTCGATCAGCAGGGCCTGGCGTTGGGCGCCCAGGGCCAGGCTTTTTTGCACGGTGTCGCGCAGGCGTGCCTGGATGATCATGGCGAAGACAATGGTGATCGGAAAAGCCACCACCGGAATCACCACCAGCCAGCCCCCCAGCAGGCCGATCACCAGCAGCATCAGCACGGCGAAGGGCAGGTCAATCAGGCTGGTCAAGGTGACAGCCGTGAGAAATTCCCGCAGCCCCTGGAAGTCGTGGATGCTCTGGGCGAAACCGCCGATGGTCACTGGCCGTGCCTTCATGGCCATCCCGGTGATGCGCTCGAACAGGGTCGCGGAGAGAATCACATCGGTTTTCCTGCCGGCCGTGTCCAGCAAGTGGGCGCGCACCACTCGTAGCACCAGCTCGAATCCCGTGCCGATCAACAGCCCCACGGCCAGCACCCACAGGGTGGACGTGGCCTGGTTCGGCACCACGCGGTCGTAGGTCTGCATGACGAACAGCGGGACCATCAGCCCGAGCAGGTTGATCAGCAGGCTCGCCAGGATCGCGTCGCTGTACAGCCAGCGCGACAGTTTCAAGGTATCCCGAAACCAGGCCTCGACCCGTGGCACCAAGGGTGCTCGCAGGTCTTCGAGTTCATGGCGTGGTCGGGCGAACAGGGCCTGGCCGCTGTAGTCGAGGGCCAGTTCCTCTGCGTTGACCCATTGTTCGCCGCCATCGGCTTCGCTGGGCAAAATCAACGCTTGGCCATCCTCACCCCAGCGCCGCAGCACCGCACAGCGGCCACCGGCGAGAATCAGCATCACCGGCAGGTTGAGCGGTGAAATTTCGGCCAGCTTGCGACGCAGCACCCGCGCCTGCAAACCGACCCGGGCCGCCGCGCGTGGCAGCAGGTCCGGGCTCAGCCGTTGGTGCGCCATTGGAAGCCCGGCGCTGAGGCTGGCGCGGCTGGCCGTCGCGCCATGGAGTTTGCAGAGGATCAACAGACCGTCCAGCAATGGGTCATCGACAGTCACGCGCGGATCGGCGCTGGGCGTTGCGGGTGCCATGCTGGTCATCGGATCGCTCCCCGTGGACTACTTCAGTTCAGGCAACCGCGCTTCGTTCTTGACCTCGGTCTGGGCAACTGCGTCAGCGGGCAGTACTACCCGCTGCTTGCTCAGCAACACGCCCATGTTCGCCAGCACGCGGTACATCGAGTATTCCTCGGTGTAGCGGACTTCCGTGTAACGACGGTTGGCGTTGTACAGCTCGTTTTCGCTGTCGAGCAGGTCGAGCAGGGTCCGCTGGCCGAGGCCGAACTGATCCTGGTACGCCGCCCGGACACGGGCGGTGGTGTCGGCATATTCCCGGGCGGTGGGGGTCTGTTTGCGGGCATTGTTCATGGCGTTCCAGGCCAGGCGCGTGTCTTCGTTGAGCTGGCGCAGGGCGTTGTTACGAATGTCCATGGCCTGGTTGATCTGGTGGGAATTGGAGGCCAGTCGCGCTTTGTCGCTACCGCCGCGGAACAGGTTGTAGTTCATCACCACACCGACCCGCCAGTTGTTGTCATGGCCTTCTTCGCCACCGATGTTGTTATTGGCACCCACCGCCGCTTCGGCGTCGAAACGTGGGTAGAACGGCGACTTGGCCGACTCGTACTGGCTCTGGGCGGACTGTATGTCGGCCTGGGCCGATTTCAGGTACGGGTTGTTCTCTACCATGCTTTGCTGGGCCTGGCGCAGGTCTGCGGGGATCTCGCCCCGGGTCGAGGGGGGCGTTTCCAGCTCGTCGGGCATGCGTCCGACCACGCTGTAGAAGTTCGCCTCGGCGTCGGCCAGGTCTACCTGGGCGGTGTCGTAGTTGTTTTCCGCCAGGGCGCGGCGGGCATTGGACTGGTCGGAGTCGGCGGTGCTGCCCACCCCGCGCTCGGTGCGCAGGCCGATCTGGTCGTTGACTCGCAGGTGGGCTTGCAGGTTGTTCTTGGCCAGGGTCACCAGTTCGCGGCGCTTGAGCACTTCCAGATAGACCTCGATGGTGCGCAGGGCCAAGTCCTGGGCAGTGCCCTGGGCGTAATAGGCGCGGGAGTTGACCACGCCTTTGGTGCGTTCCACTTCGTTGGTGGTGTTGAAACCGTCAAAGAGCATCTGCCGCAGGCGCAACTCCGACTGGGTGTAAGTCAGGACATTCGTGTGGTGGTCGCCTTGTCCCCGAGTACTGGGGTTATCGCTGTAGCCCCGGCCGTAGCCGGCATTCAAATCCACCGACGGGAAAAAGCCCCCCCTGGCGACCTTGACGTCTTCATTGGCCGACAGACGGCTGTCCACTCGTTGGGCCAGTTCCGGATGGGTCGCGATGGTGCTCTGGATCGCTTCGGTCAATGACATGGCCTGGGCGTGAGAAGAGCAGGCCATGGCCAGCAAAACCGCGCTGCAGAGGGGGGATAAAACGCGCATGGGGTGCATCTCCTGAGGTCTGTTGTGCTTCTGTGTCGCCAAAATCTTGACGTATTTAAGATCAAAACCGTTTCAACCTTGTAACAACACAGCTAAGAACATCCTGCGAGAAACCTAAGAAGAATTTCTCATAGCGGTTATTCCGAAAAAAACTTATGTGCTTAGAAAAAAGCGGCACATTGTTCAAAGCGAAAACCTTTGAAAATGCGGGTTCTGACGGCTTTTAGGCGTCAATAAAAGTTCCATGGAAATTTTTGAACGACGTGGGGAAGTGGTCGAAAGAGCGAAATGAAGGGTGATGTTTTGCGACGGTTTTTTGTCATTGTGGCAAAGAGCTAGCCCTTCGGATCCTGTGAAACCTGGCAGATTTTCCAGATTTCCGGGGGGCTCTTCAGGCATCGCTTCTTCACCCAGACATGCCGACCGCGGTTGGCAACGGAGGAATGCACATGGCAGCGCTCATCGGTACCGTCAGCAAGGTAATCGGGCAGGTTTTCGCGCAAGCGGCCGGGGGCCTGCGACGCCCGCTGGTGGAGGGAGATCGACTGTATGCCGGTGAGCATCTGGTGACCGGTGCCGAGGGTGCCGTGGCCGTGCAGCTTGCCAATGGCCAGGAGTTGACCCTCGGACGTGAAAGCGACCTGACCCTGACCTCGCAGTTGCTGGCCCGGCAGGCGCCTCGCGTCGAGACGCCTGAGGCAGCGGCACCGAGTGATGCGCAACTGACCGATGTGCAGAAGCTGCAACAAGCCATCGCCGCCGGTGCCGACCCGACCCAGACCGGCGAAGCCACGGCGGCCGGCCCCGGTGCTGGCAATGCCCCGGGCGGCCTTGGGGGGGGACACAGTTTTGTGCTGCTGGAAGAGGTGGGCGGGGCGGTTGACCCGAGCATCGGATTCCCTACGGCGGGATTCAACGGGATTCCCGAATTTCCTCTGCTGCGCCTGGCGGGGGATGTGGATGACGGTGACAATGGAACCGTACCGCCAGTGACCCCCGAGACGCCTGATAACCCGGTGACCCTCGACGGGCTGACCGTGGAGGGCGGCGAGCTGACGGCAGACGAGGCCAGTCTGTCCGACGGTTCGGCCAGCAACCCGGCGGCGCTGGTGCAAAGCGGTATCTTCACCATCAACGCCCCCGACGGGCTGAGCAGCCTGAGCATCGGGGGCATCAGCGTCATCGCTGGCGGCGTACCGGCAGGTTTTCCTCAATCGATCACCACGGTACTGGGCAACACCCTGACCATCACTGGCTACAACCCCGCCACCGGTGTCGTCAGCTACAGCTACACCCTCACGGACAACGAAACCCATCCTGCCGGTGCCGGCGCCAATACCCTCACTGAACAGTTCCCGGTCGTGGCCGTGGACAACGACGGTGACAGCGCGAACGGCACCCTGGACGTCAATATCACCGACGATGTGCCCCAGGCGATCGACGATAGCCACGCCAGTACAGCGTCGGAATCGTTGGTCACCCTCACCGGCAACGTCTTGCCCAACGACCATCAGGGGGCCGATCGTATCCCCACCGGCCCCGACAGCGGGCCGATCATTGGCGGCACGTTCACCGGCACCTACGGCACCCTGGTGCTTAACCCCAATGGCACTTACACCTATACGTTGAACACCAGCGATCCGCAGTTCATCGCGTTGCACGGCGGCGGCAGCGGCACGGAAACCTTCACCTACACCCTGACCGATGCCGATGGCGACACCAGCACCGCCAACCTGGTGCTGCAGGTCCATAACAACGACGATCCGGTGATCATCCAGGGGCTGGACACTGAAGGCGGCGAGCTGACCGTCCGGGAACAACACCTGGCCGATGGCACCAGCCCGGATGCACCGGCCCTGACCCAGAGCGGCACGTTCACCGTGACAGCGCTGGACGGTGTGCAGAACCTGAGCGTCGGTGGCATCACCGTGGTCAGCGGTGGCGTGGCGGCCGGTTTCCCTCAATCGATTACCACGGCGCTGGGCAATACCCTGACTATCACCGGCTTCAACGCTGTCACCGGCGTGGTCAGCTACAGCTACACCCTGCTGGATAACGAGGCCCACCCGAATGCCAGCGGTGCCAACAGCCTGAGCGAGCAGTTTGCCGTGGTGGTTACCGACGACAACGGCACCACCGCCACCGACAGCCTGGACGTGAACATCGTCGATGACCTGCCCCAGGCCGTGGATGACAGCAACGCCGGTACCGCCTCGGAGACCCAGCTGACCCTGAGCGGCAGCGTCCTGACCAATGACAGCCAAGGCGCCGACACCGTGGCGTCCGGCCCCATCACCCCCGGCACGTTCACCGGCACCTACGGTACGCTGGTGCTCAATGCCGACGGGTCGTACACCTACACCCTCAACACCAGCGATCCGCAGTTCATCGCGTTGCATGGCGGCGGCAGCGGCACGGAAACCTTCACCTACACCCTGACCGATGCCGATGGCGACACCAGCACCGCCAATCTGGTGCTGCAGGTCCATAACAACGACGATCCGGTGATCATCCAGGGGCTGGACACTGAAGGCGGCGAGCTGACCGTCCGGGAACAACACCTGGCCGATGGCACCAGCCCGGATGCACCGGCCCTGACCCAGAGCGGCACGTTCACCGTGACAGCGCTGGACGGTGTGCAGAACCTGAGCGTCGGTGGCATCACCGTGGTCAGCGGTGGCGTGGCGGCCGGTTTCCCTCAATCGATCACCACGGCGCTGGGCAACACCCTGACCATCACCGGCTTCAACGCCGTCACCGGCGTGGTCAGCTACAGCTACACCCTGCTGGATAACGAGGCCCACCCGAATGCCAACGGTGCCAACAGCCTGAGCGAACAGTTCACGGTGGTGGCCACCGATGACAACGGCACCACTGCCACTGGCAACCTGGATGTGAACATCATCGATGACGTGCCCAAGGCCGTGGACGACAGCAACGGCACCGCATCGGAAAGCAGCCTGACCCTGACCGGCAACGTGTTGACCAACGACACCGAAGGCGCCGATCACGTGGCGTCCGGCCCTGTCACGGCGGGCACGTTTACCGGGACCTACGGCACTCTGGTCCTCAACGCCGACGGTTCCTACACCTACACTCTCAATACAGCCGATGCGGATTTCAAAGGCCTGCACGGCGGTGGCAGCGGCACCGAAACCTTCACCTATACCCTGACCGATGCCGACGGCGACACCAGCACCGCCAACCTGGTGCTGCAAGTCCACAACAACGACGACCCGGTGATCCTCGACGGCCTCGACACAGAGGGCGGCGAGCTGGTGGTGCAGGAGAACAACCTCTCCGATGGCACCAGTCCCGATGCGCCGGCCCTGACCCAGAGCGGTACGTTCACTGTCACCGCACTGGATGGGGTGCAAACCCTCAGCGTCGGCGGTATCAACGTCGTCACCGGCGGCGTGGTGGCAGGCTTCCCGCAATCCATCACCACCGCGTTGGGCAACACCCTGACCATCACCGGTTTCAACGCCATTACTGGCGTTGTGAGTTACAGCTACACCTTGCTGGACAACGAGTCCCATCCAAACGCCAACGGCGCCAACAGCCTGAGCGAACAGTTCACGGTGGTGGCCACCGATGACAACGGCACCACCGCCACCGGCAACCTGGATGTGAACATCGTCGATGACCTGCCCACCGCTCATGCCGATTCTGCCTCGGTGCAGGAGGGCGGGACGGTCAGCGGCAACGTGCTGGACAACGACGTGGGCGGTGCCGACGGGCCGGCCCCGAGCGGCGCGGTGATCGGTGTACGCGCCGGCGACGACACCTCGACGCCGGCCATCGGCGGGCTCAACATCCAGATCAACGGCACCTACGGCTACCTGACCCTGGACGCCAATGGCAATGCGGTCTATCACAGCAACCCGGACAGCGTCAGCGCACCCGGCGCCACCGACGTGTTCACCTACACCGTGCGCGATGCTGATGGCGATGAAAGCACCACCACCATAACCATCAATGTGCATGACGTCTGCCTCATCGCCACGCCGGACCAGGACATCAGCGTCGACGAAAAAGCCCTCGACCTGCAGCAGGACGGCCAGGACCTGGCGCCGGGCACGGTCAACGGCAGCGACCCGAGTGCTACGGGTGAAACGGCCATGGGATCCCTGGTGGGCTCGGTCACCGGTGCCACGGGCGCCGTGACGTTCACTCTGGTGGGCAACGCCACCGGCGCCTACGGCCAGTTGTTGCTCAACCCGGACGGTTCCTACACCTACACGCTGACCTCTCCCGCCACCACGACGCCCCACGCCAACGATGGCCCGAACGTGATGACTGAGAGCTTCACGTATCAGGCCACGGATTCCCTGGGCAACACGGTGACCAGTACCATCGTCATCAACATCGTCGACGACGTGCCGCAGGCTCACTGCGATACCGCTTCGGTGTTGGAGGGCGGCACCGTCAGCGGCAACGTGCTGTACAACGACGTACTCGGCGCCGATGGCGGAACGATCATCGGTATACGCGTCGGCAACGATACCTCGACCCCCGCCATTGGCGGGCTCAACACCCAGATCAACGGCACCTACGGCTACCTGACCCTGGACGCCAACGGCAACGCCGTCTACCACAGCAACCCGGACAGCGTTGGCGCACCCGGCGCCACGGACGTGTTTACCTATACCGTGCGCGACGCCGATGGCGATGAGAGCACCACGACGATCACCATTGATGTGCACAACAGTTGCCTGGTCGCTGAAACCGATCAGGACATCACCGTCTACGAAAAAGCCCTCGACCTGCAGCAGGACGGCCAGGACCTGGCGCCGGGCACGGTCAACGGCAGCGACCCGAGTGCTACGGGTGAAACGGCCACGGGGTCCCTGGTGGGCTCGGTCACCGGTGCCACGGGCGCCGTGACGTTCACTCTGGTGGGCAACGCCACCGGCGCCTACGGCCAATTGTTGCTCAACCCGGACGGTTCCTACACCTACACGCTGACCTCTCCCGCCACCACGACGCCCCACGTCAACGACGGCCCGAATGTCCTGAGCGAAAGCTTCACCTATGAAGCCACGGACGCCCTCGGCAACAAGGCAACCGGCAGCCTGGTGGTCAATATTGTCGACGATGTGCCCACGACCGTTGCGTCCGAGCGTTCGGTGACGGCGGTGGAGATCGACTCGAACCTGCTGATCGTGCTCGATGTGTCCGGCAGCATGGCCGATCCTTCCGGTGTGCCGGGGCTGTCGCGGCTCGATTTGGCGAAACAGGCCATCAGCGCCTTGCTGGATAAATACGATGACATGGGGGACGTGAAGGTCCAGTTGGTAACCTTCAGCAGCAGCGCCACCGACCAGACGTCCGTGTGGGTGGATGTGGCGACCGCCAAGACATTGCTCACCAACCTGTCGGCCGGAGGCGGCACCAACTACGACGCGGCAGTGGCTGCGGCGAAGACGGCCTTCGTCACCTCCGGGCAACTGACCGGGGCGCAGAACGTCGGCTACTTCTTTTCCGACGGCAAACCCACCTCGGGCCAGGAAACCGGCACGGCGGATGAGGCTGCATGGAAAGCGTTTCTCGACGCCAACGGCATCAAGAATTACGCCATCGGCTTGGGCAGTGGCGTGAGCAATGCCAACCTCGATCCGCTGGCCTACGACGGCAGTACCCACACGGACACCAACGCGGTGGTGGTCACCGACCTGAACCAGCTCAATTCGGTGCTTTCCGGCACTGTGCAAGGCGTGCCGGTCACCGGCAGTCTGCTGGGCGAGGGCGGTTCGTTCGGCGCCGACGGCGGCTTTGTCAAAAGCCTGGTGGTGGATGGCACGACCTATTCTTATAACCCGGCCGCCAACGGTGGACAGGGCGCATTGACTGCCAGCGGCGGAGCCAACCATGGCACCTTCAACACGGTCGACAACACCCTGAGCATCGCCACCGATCACGACGGCACTCTGGTGGTCAACCTCGACACCGGCGAGTACAACTACACCTCGCAAACCACCACCAGCACGCTCATCACCGAGAACATCGGCTACACCGTCAGTGACAACGACGGTGATCTGGCGAACTCCACGCTAGTGATCAAGGTCGTGCCCAACAGCGCGCCCGTAGCGATGGACGACCACATCATCACCAACGTGCTGTCGGGCAATATCGTGGTGCCGGGTGAATTGCTGCTGGGCAATGACAGCGATGCCAACGGCGATCCGCTGACTGCTTCGCCCACCGGCTTCAATACTGGCTGGATCGCCAGGGGCGCGGACTTCACCGGCACTACCGGCACGGTCAGCTTCACCGGCCACAACGTACAGTCGATCAATCTCGACCGTAGCACCTTCGTCGCCAATGCTGCCGCCATGACGGCGGTGCTGGTGGTCAGCGGTGCGCTGGGGGCGGTATCCAACAACAATGCCAACGATGAAGACCGGCTCAACATCAGCCTCAAGCAGGGCGAAACCCTTACCCTGGACCACAACCTGGCGGCAGGGCGTATCGCCCTGGAATACTCCCTCAATGGCGGACCTTTCATCGCCATCAACGACGGTGCCTCGTTCACCGCAGCGGCGGACGGCAACTACCAGATCCACGTGACCAACATCCCCAACCCCGGCAATGGCAACGTCAATGCCTCGGAAAACTACCAACTGACCTTGACCGTCAACTACGCCGGCGCCCAAGACAGCACGCCGGATTACCACGGCACCTACACCGCCAGCGACAACCATGGCGGCAGCGACAGCGCGGCGGTGGACATCAGCTACCAGGCGGGCCACACCCTGACGGGCACCAGCGGGGACGACGTGCTGCTGGCCGGTAACGGCGACAACATTCTGAGCGCGGGTGACGGCAACGACATCCTCAGCGCCGGTACGGGCAACAACACGCTGCATGGCGGCGCGGGTAATGACTGGCTCTACAGCGGCGCTGGCAATGATCTGCTCGACGGCGGCACGGGCAACGACACCGCCAGCTACGCCCACGCCACGGCGGGCGTCACGGTGAACCTGAGCCTGCTGGCTGCACAAAACACCTGGGGCTCCGGCACCGACACCCTGGGCAGCATCGAGAACCTGGTGGGTTCGAACTTCAACGACACCTTGACCGGTAACGGCGGCAACAACCGCATCGACGGTGGGCTTGGCCATGACGTACTCAATGGTGGCGGTGGCGACGACATCCTCATCGGCGGCCTGGGCAACAACACCCTCACCGGCGGCAGCGGCGCTGACACCTTCCAGTGGCAGGCGGGCAACAGCGGCCACGATGTCGTGACCGACTTCACCCCGGGCTTGGACAAGCTCGACCTGTCCCAACTGCTATTGGGCGAGAGCGGCAGCAGCGCATCGCTGGACGATTACCTGCATTTCACCGTCACGGGCAGCGGTGCCTCGGTCATCACCAGCATCGACGTCAGCACCACCGCCGGCGCCAACCCGAACCAGACCATCGACCTGGCCGGTGTCGACCTCGCCAGCCACTACGGTGTCACACCGGGGGCGGGCGGAATCATATCGGGCGGGGCGGACACGGCGACGATCATCAATGGGATGCTGAATGATCATTCGTTGAAGGTGGATACGGTGTGAGGTGAACTGAAACGACAGACCCCGCCTTTCCCTCGCTGGAAATGCATCGGCCGAGGCCAACGGCGCCGAATTGCCGCTGGGGGGCGGGGACTGTCATATCGCCTTGATCATCCATCCTGTCGCATAGTCGTCATCCTGATGCAATGACTCAGTAGCCCCTGTCAAAGGATTGATGGAATATTCTCTTCTATCACCGGGAGCTGGGTTTGAAGTCCATGAACGCAGGTTGCTCAAACCCGGGTCACCGTCATGGATTGTTCGAATGGCTCCCCAAGTCTGAAGGTCTGGGATGACACCTCCAAAGCTCACCGCAGCGCTCCAGCAATACCAGTACGTGTGCCATTTATAGACATCACCCATGCCCATGAGCAGCCAAACGCCGGAGGTGGTGACTGGGTAGCTGACGTGCCCACCGAATTGATCATGAACGGTGATGGTGGCCGACCCTGAGAATTTCGACACAACCCGTGGTTGTGTTGACGTAAGAAGCTCAGCAATATTGGGATCGCTGGAGGTGTATATATAGGGAGGCACCCCCCCTGTCGGTGTCCGCTCCACGTATGCACCTACCGGCGGGCGCGCTGGAAACTTGGCAGTTCTATACATTCTCGTGCTGAGAATGGCGTCGCTGGTATCGATCGCCATAGGTTCCACTACTGTAAATCGCCAAGGAGGCGACACTGGATTATCACGGTAGGTCGCCCGAGCGGTGATGCTATGCCCCCCTATCTGGAGTCCACTGAGGGTGTCATGCCATAAGCCATTGGCATCAACTTCTACGGTTTTTATATATCCACTGCTGTCAAAAATTTCGACTTTCGTATTGGGCGTTGCTTCGCCGGTCAGCCTTACGCTCGTCGCGAGTGTATAACCGCTATCGGAGATTGGGGTGCCGCTTAAATCCTTGACCGAGGTAATAAGCGGTGTATCCAGCACTGCGGACTTGACCGAATAAGTGCGTAACGGAAAGGCGGTGGCCTCCAGGACATCAGCGGAAGCGTTGAAGGTTACCCGCAGCACAATGGTCAGGTCAGAGCGGTCCCGCAAAAGTTGTAGCTGGCCCCGTGAAACCGGTTTGAGCAGTCCCGCTCGGACTTCATCAGCGGTCACTTCGGACGCGGTTTGCAAGATGATCGTATGCTTTGTACCGTCGGTCCTGGTGCCTTCACAACTCAGCCAAACCCGCTGCCCCACCGCAATCAACGGCCAAGGCGCTACGGTAACGCGTGCATCCCCGATAAATTTACTCAGATCCAACTCACTACCAAGCCCCCCCTGCGCCGCCTCCGGAATCAACGGTATCGTCAGGCTGGCCACGGGCATCGCCTGCACATTTAACGTCAATACCTCCGAGGGCGGCGACTCCACGCCGTTCTGGATCACCGTGTAACTGACCGTCACCGCTTTACCCATGCTGAACGCCACTACACTGTTCGGAATCGGAACCTCCAAGCCATCCCTGACCGGCCATTCGCCCGAGGTGTGTGAACCTCCGGCTGGCGTGCCCGACGCGCCGGTCCAGGTGACTTTCAATGTGTCGTCGGGCAGCAGCGCGGCGTTGGCCGGCACCTGAACGGTCAGCGTGTCCTTGGCATTGACCGGGTTCAGGGTCGCGCCAGCGGCCTCTTTCACCGAAGGGGGAAGCAGATCTGACGGCCGACCAAGATGAATATCCAAACGCTTGATGGGCGACTGATTGGTATTGCCCAATTGGTCGGTCACCCGGTATTGGATCAAGGTATTGGCGTTGTCACCCGCCTGTTGGAAGGTATCGGTAAACAAGGTCTTCACCACAGGTGTCGAAGCGTCGGCCACCTCGAACGGAATGGTTACATCCCCCAACAGAAAATCGATGCGGTCGTAGTTTCGCGGGTTGGAGTAGGCAAAACCAAACTCCACGCCCTGCGCCGCTCGCTCGGCGCTGACCCCATCGCGGATCACATCGGGGGGAATCACCAGATCCAGGCCTTCCGGCGCGGGTTCGCCCGGAGCGCGCAGGTGATACAACACGAATAAGTCCCTGGAGGGCTGTGAGGAATTGTCACTGGGGCGGGTCACGAGGTAGTACAGCCTGTTGACGCCATGGATCAAGCGTCCATGGGGGATATGCAACGACATGCGGTTTCCTTCCTCCCCCGGCTGGACGGTATCGCCAGCGACGGGAGTGGGGTTGTCATTGACATACAGATCGACTCGATCCCAAGCCGCCAGCGGCCAGGCTAAACGCTGCATCTCCGGCAACGGGTCGATCAGGCATTGGAGCCCTTGAGGCTGATCGTCGTAAAGGCTTTTAGGGATACCGCCATCGGCGAGGTCGACCGGTTTCACTGGCGTAATCCAACCCGGAATGATGACGGGATAAAGCGCGAACAGATCGTCCAGGGTAGAAGAGTGGCTAGCCATCGGGTTCTCCTAGCGGGTGACGGGCGTGAGGTTCTTGGGTAGGGCTTATCACACGCCACACCGAGGCAATTGCCTACTGTCAGAATTGACAGTAGAGAACAGGTTTAGGACGGATGGTAGGGACTGTTGGTTGAACGCGAAAATATGCCGGAGACGGTGATTCACTGAGCAAACGGCAGGCAAGGCCTGCGCAGTTGCTTCTGCCTGAGGATATACACCGTCACCAGCAGGTACAGGGGTAAGGGGTCCGGGATCTGGGGACGGGTTCCCGCCGCGCCTGAGCCGAAATTCAGGTTTGTGCATTTACCCGATGACCCGCATACAGATCAGAGCCCTTCCCGCAAAATGCGTGGCGTTGTCAGTAGAACTCACAATGTCTGACGGGAACGAGGTAAATCCCCAGCTGCCGTTTGGGGGAATAGGGGGAGGAGCCCATATCAATACGGTCGGATATAGCCACTCGCTTCCGATCTCGAAGCGCGTAATCAGAGAGCTGCCCCAACCAAATTCGGGCCTGAAGCCCCCGGCCTGAACGTAAGGCGTAGCCCAGGTATTGGCTTGCCATGCATCCATGTAGGCGTTCCCGTTATTTAGGATAACGTCGTGAACCCTGCCGGCTGTGACGTCGTAGCTCGAGGTTTTCCCTGCGGAGTCACGAACGGTGATTGTGGTAGTGCCGGCGCCCTTGACCAGAACGCCTCCTTCTTCAGCATCGACCGTGGCGACACTTGGCTTGCTGGACCGGTAGGTATACGGGGGCATTCCTCCGGTTGGCTTTCGTTCCAAGTCGTAGTAACGATTTTTCGGCGCGAAGTTGCTGGTGGTGTAGATGATCTGGGTAAAGACATGTGGGGTTGTATCAATGATCTCGGAGGTTCCGACAGTAAACGTCCAGGGTTGCGACACCGGTTCGGTTCCATATTTCCCTTTGGCGGTGAAGCTGTGGTGACCCATGGCCAAGCCGATGACGGCGTGGGTCCAGATACCGCCGTCGACGTAGGCGATACCTTTGGAGTCGATGACGTCGAAAATCTCCACTCGCTGACCGCTCACCCCGGTGCCCCTGAGCGTGACGGCGGTAGCCTCGGTGCTTGTGCCATCGGGAATGTCAGCGCCTTGGGCATCTTTCACCAAGGTGATTTGCGGTGGGGCAAGTTGGTTCAGGTGGATATCCAGGCGCTTGGCGGATGACTGGTTGAAATTGCCCAATTGATCAGTAACCCGGTATTGGATCAAGGTATTGGCGTTGTCACCCACCTGTTGAAAGGTGTCGGTGAAAAGGGTTTTTGTCACGGGGGTCGAAGCGTCGATCACCTCGAACGGGACGGTTACATCCCCCAACAGAAAATCGATGCGGTCGTAGCTTCGCGGGTTGGAGTAGGTAAAACCAAACTCCACGCCCTGCGCTGCCCGTTCGGCACTGACCCCATCGCGGATCACATCGGGGGGAATCACCAGATCCAGGCCTTCCGGCGCGGGTTCGCCCGGAGCGCGCAGGTGATACAACACGAATAAGTCCCTGGAGGGCTGTGAGGAATTGTCACTGGGACGGGTCACCAGGTAGTACAGCCTGTTGACGCCATGGATCAAGCGTCCATGGGGGATATGCAACGACATGCGGTTTCCTTCCTCCCCTGGCTGGACGGTATCGCCAGCGACGGGAGTGGGGTTGTCATTGACATACAGATCGACTCGATCCCAAGCCGCCAGCGGCCAGGCTAAACGCTGCATCTCCGGCAACGGGTCGATCAGGCATTGGAGCCCTTGAGGCTGATCGTCGTAAAGGCTTTTAGGGATACCGCCATCGGCGAGGTCGACCGGTTTCACTGGCGTAATCCAACCCGGAATGATGACGGGATAAAGCGCGAACAGATCGTCCAGGGTAGAAGAGTGGTTAGCCATCGGGTTCTCATGGCAAGTGATGACCGTGACCTCTAGAGACACGGTCATCACACTCCAGGCTGAAGAGACTGGCTACTGTCAGAACTTACAGGTTAGGACTGGTTTAAGACGAGCGGTCGGTGTGTCGACTAGCGCGGGTTGACGGTGTCCAGCGCCCGGTTCGCCAGTAATCCGCTCAGCTCGATCAACTGCTGGATGCCCAGCGCCACGTGCCGCCGCGAACCGTCCAGTTCAAAGGCCAGGTCGCTGATCATGGCGTCGGCCGAGGCCAGTGTTTCGCTGAGGTTGGCGAGCAGGTGTTCGGTGTCGATGCCGTTTACGACGGTAAAGAGTTGATTGGGGGGCGGATCGGTGTCGGGCTTTGACTCTAGATAAAAATCGAGGGCGCGTTTGGCGGCTTTGTCGAAGGCTGTTGGGGTTGGATCGGTGTCCGGCGGATTGGGGGTTGGTTTGAACATGGTGAATCTCCTACGGGGATGGCACCACCCAAACCTGTCGCTAAACAGAACTGGGTGGCGGCTGCATGCGGGTTAGCGAACCGGTCGTAGGCACCCGGCAGACCCGAAGGTCTCCCACATACAGCCGCCATAACGTAATTGCAGTCAGAACTGCAACGAAGCATGGAGTGCTTATTGTGCCTAGAGTGATCCGGGTCGCTAAACCCGATCGCTGATCAGTCAGCGACCCGCAAACGATAGAACCCACCCCCCAGGCGCACAAGCCGGCGGATTCTGGCGTAGTTGTAGGCAATGGCGCAAGGCGATGTAGCCAAGTCCAGCAGTGTCCTACGGCAGAATAAACATAGGATCGCTGGGGACAGTTCCGCTTTCAGAAACCCGATCGCCCGCATCGCGAGCAAGCTTTGCTCCCACAGGGGATTCGGTGCGCTAGAAGCAACAGGCAGGGTTGGACTGCAATCAGGGACGGCGCAGCGTCTTCTGCCTGAGGATATAAACCGTCACCAACACCGCACTCGTCAACATGAACCCCCGTGCCCACGGCAGCGGCACCAGGTAGCAGGACAACAGGATGCTCGCCCACATCAAGCCGATGGCGTAGACCTTGCCCTTGAGCGGGATGCCGTGGCCGCTGAGGTAGTCCTTGATCCACGGGCCGAGCCGGGGATGTTCCACCAGCCAGTGGTAGAAGCGGGGCGAGCTGCGGGCGAAGCAGGCAGCGGCGAGCAGCAGGAAGGGGGTGGTGGGCAGTACCGGCAGGAAGATCCCGATCACCCCTAACGCCACGCTCAGCCAGCCGATGGACAGCAGCACGTAGCGCAACATCAGGGGGCGGTTGCCTATGGGGTTGTCCATAGGCCGTGTCTTAGTGGTGGCGAGGCTTGAGAATCGCCGGTTTCTCGTCCGGTGCGTTGCACAGCAGATACAGGGCGGTGAGGGCTTCCGGGATCTGCACGATCATGTCGTCCATCAGGTTCGGGTCGGCGGCGATGTCGGAAAACTCCGGTTGTTCATCGAACAGGCCGGAACCGACCATGATCGGCAGGAGCATTTCGCTGACTTCTTCTTCGGCGGTTTCGAACCAGGCGGCTTCGCGCAGGAAGACACCCTCCATGAAGCCGATGCACCAGCCACGTAATTCAGAATCGTCCGGGTCGTCGCCCAGGTCGAGTTCGCACGGCAGTTCGAATTCTTCGTCCGAGGCCAGCTGACGGGCGATATGGGCCTTGAGACCCACCAGCGTCGCTTCGATCTCGGTGCGCTGGGCTTCGTCGGTGTAATGCGGCTCTTCGGCGAACAGGGCGTCGATCCACTCCCGGTCGGGCACTTGCTCGGAACAGATCGAGAGGGCGGTCAGATAGCCATGAGCGGCCACGTAATCCAGCGCTTCGTCGTGCAGCTCATCGGCATCGAGGAAGACTTGCAGGCGGGTCAATTGCTCAGCGAAGGACATTGCGGGCTACCTTGGGGGAATAAACAATGCGGGAATTCTAGGCCTTCTTGAGCGCCCAGGCCAGCCGCGTGGCAGATTTGCCTCTTTAAGGCGCGAGGTGGTCGCGAATACAGCGGCGCCGCCGATTAATGTGGGAGCGTGAGAAGGCGCGATCACCTCTTGTCAGCATCGCCCTCTGGGACGAAGGCCTCGGGTATACTGCCGCGTTTTGTGATGCCCTGCGGCGTCCCACCGGTTCGAAACGCGCCCTTACGATTTGCCGGTGCAGCCTTTTCGATTCTGAACCAGCCTTGCAGGGATGTTTCGGTGATTTTTGGAGTTTCTATGCTCGAACAGGCTCAACGCGTCCTCAAGGACATCTTCGGCTACGACAGTTTCCGTGGCCGTCAGGGTGCCATTATTGAGCGCGTGGCCAACGGTGGCGATGCCCTGGTGCTCATGCCCACCGGCGGTGGCAAGTCCTTGTGCTACCAGGTGCCGGCGCTGTTGCGCAACGGCCTGGCGGTGGTGGTTTCGCCGCTGATCGCCCTGATGGACGATCAGGTCGCCACCCTTGAGGAACTGGGGGTTGCCGCCGCTTCGCTGAACTCTACCTTGAGTGCCGATCAGCAGCGGGACCTGGCGGCGCGGATCAAGCGCGGCGAAGTGAAGATGTTGTACCTGGCCCCCGAACGCTTGGTGCAGCCGCGCATGCTGGCCTTCCTGCAGGGCCTTGAAATTGCCCTGTTCGCCATCGACGAAGCCCACTGCGTCTCCCAGTGGGGTCACGATTTCCGTCGTGAGTACCTGCAACTGGGGCAACTGGCGGAACTGTTCCCGGACGTACCGCGCATCGCCCTGACCGCCACCGCCGACAAGCGTACCCGCGAGGAAATCGTCGAGCGCCTGCACTTGCAGGACGCCGAGCGCTTCCTGTCCAGCTTCGACCGACCCAATATTTTCTACCGCATCGTGCCCAAGGAGCAGCCGCGCAAGCAGTTGCTGGCGTTCTTGGCCGAGCGTCGCAGCGATGCCGGTATCGTCTACTGCCTGTCGCGAAAAAAGGTCGATGAGGTGTCGGCATTCCTCTGCGACCAGGGATTTCCGGCGCTGCCATATCACGCTGGCCTGCCCAACGACCTGCGGGCCTATCACCAGAAGCGCTTTCTCAACGAAGAAGGCCTGATCATGGTTGCCACCGTGGCGTTCGGTATGGGTATCGACAAGCCCAACGTGCGTTTCGTCGCACACCTGGACCTGCCCAAGTCCCTGGAGGCCTATTACCAGGAAACCGGCCGAGCCGGCCGTGATGGTTTGCCCGCGGATGCCTGGATGGCCTACGGCCTGCAGGACGTGGTGATGCTCAAGCAGATGTTGCAGAACTCCGAAGGCGACGAGCGCCACAAGCGCCTTGAACAGCACAAGCTCGATGCCATGCTCTCGCTGTGCGAAGAAACCCGTTGCCGACGCCAGACTTTGCTTGCCTATTTCGACGAAGACATGCCCCAGCCGTGCGGGCATTGCGACAATTGTGTCGATGGCGTGGAAACCTGGGATGCCACCGAACCGGCCCGTCAGGCGCTGTCGACCATTTATCGCACCGGCCAGCGCTATGGCGTCGGTCATCTGGTGGATGTCTTGCTGGGCAAGGACAACGAAAAGGTCCGCAACTTCGGCCATCAGCATCTGTCGGTGTTCGGCGTGGGCAAGGCCCGTTCCGAGAGCGAATGGCGTTCGTTGTTCAGGCAACTGGTGGCGCGTGGCCTGGTGGATATCGACCTGGAAGGCTACGGCGGCCTGCGCCTGAGTGCGAGTTGCCGGCCGTTGCTCAAAGGCGAGGTCACCCTGGAGTTGCGTCGTGATCTCAAGCCGGCAACGGCGGTCAAGAGCAGCAAGAGCCAGGCCAGCCAACTGGTGCGTGGCGAGGAGCGCGATCAGTGGGAAGCTTTGCGCGCCTTGCGTCGCAAACTGGCCGAAGAGCATGGTGTACCACCTTATGTCATTTTCCCCGACTCGACGTTGCTGGAAATGCTGCGCAGCCAACCCACCTCCCTCGCCGAAATGGCCCGGGTCAGTGGCGTGGGCGCCCGCAAGCTGGAGCGTTATGGCGAGGCATTCCTCCAGGTATTGGGCGGGGAGGCCGAGACGCCGAGATCGGTGGCCGATGTACGTCACGAACTTATCACTCTGGCCCGGGCCGGCATGACGCCATTGCAGATTGCCGGGCAATTGCAATGCTCGGAAAAGAACGTCTACGCGATGCTCGCCGAGGCCATTGGCATGCAGCAATTGTCCCTGGAACAGGCATTGGACCTGCCGGAGGAATTGCTGGGCGAGGTCCAGGACGCGTTCCTCGATGGCGAGGGCGAATTACCTTCCGTGTCGGAGGTTGCCGCGCTGTTTGTCGGGCGTGTGCCGGAAGGCGTCCTGTATTGCGTCAGGGCCGCCTTGCAGTCGGAATTCGAAGTCTGATCAATATGTTGCGTCCCTTTAACGATTCAGTACGGAGCGGGCCTTGCCTGAATCCGATACGCATGCTTAGCTGACTAATAATTAGTATTCCTCTATTTCAGATCTGATGAGTTTTTTATGTCGTTAACCGATCAACACCGTTTTGGCATGCAACTGGCGCAGATGTCCCGAGGTTGGCGTGCCGAGCTAGACCGGCGCCTGGCCGGGCTGGGCCTGTCCCAGGCGCGTTGGCTGGTGCTGTTGCACCTGGCCCGTTTCGAACACGCGCCGACCCAACGGGAGTTGGCCCAGAGCGTCGCCGTCGAAGGCCCGACCCTCGCGCGCCTGCTCGATAGCCTGGAAACCCAGGGGCTGGTGCAGCGCCAGGCCGTGGCCGAAGACCGTCGAGCCAAGAAAATCGTCCTTTGCGCGCCGGCCCGGCCGTTGATCGAGCAGATCGAAACCATTGCCACCCAGTTGCGCAAGGAACTGTTCGAAGGCGTCGACGAAGCGGACATGCGCGTGTGCATGCGCGTTCACGGCACAATCCTCGCCAATCTGGAAAAATCCTGAGGCATATCACGGCTGGCATGCCTTTGAGATTCGGCGGTTAGCGAACTATAACCAGTACTAAGCGTTCGTATTGGAAGCGTTCGAATCGAAAGGGATACCCATGCTTGAAAGTTTGCAGTCCACGTTGCGCAGTTGCGTCAACGTGTCGGTCGTCTTGGGTGCCTTGGGGTATTCGGCTTTGGCGTCTGCGCTGGGGCTGGGGGAGATCACGCTCCATTCAGCCCTGAACCAGCCGTTGCGCGCTGATATTGCCCTGGTCGACGTGGCCGGGCTGGAAGAGGGCGATCTTTCGGCCAGCCTGGCGAGCCCGGACGATTTCAGCCGAGCCGGCGTGGAACGGGTGTTTTTTCTCAACAATCTACGCTTTACGCCGGTGCTGCGTGGTGAGCGCAGTTTCATCCGGGTGACCTCCAGCAAGCCGGTGGAGGAGCCGTTTCTCAATTTCCTGGTGCAGCTCAGTCAGCCCAATGGACGCCTCCTGCGCGAATACACCGTACTGATCGACCCGCCGGGCACGCCCGGCGTCGTGCCTGCCGCCGACCCACTTGCCAACGTGTCCCAGTCTTCGCTGCCGACCCAGGCAACACCTGCCATCAAGCCGCCCCCTGCCACACAAGGCAAGCACTATACCGTCGTGCAGGGTGACAACCCCTGGCTCATTGCCAAACGCCTGCACGCTGCCGGCAGCGGCGGTTCGGTCAATGAGTTGATGCAGGGCATCCAGGCCCTGAACCCGGGCAGTGACCGGCTTTCTATCGGTCAACGCTTGTTATTGCCCGACTCGGTGGTACTGCCGTCCACCGCCGAAGCAGCGACTGGGCCTGCCGCTGCCGCTTCCGACGAACAACTGGCCGCCAGCGTGCTGCAAAACCAGCAGCAACAGAAAACCATCGACGAACTTCAAGCCAGGATTCAGGCCCAGGATGAAGAACTGGCCGGCCAACGCAAGCAGATCAGCGAGTTGCAGGCGAAATTGGCCGAGGTCAGCCCAGTTGCCGAAACCGCGGCAACACCGCCACCGGCGCCACCGGCAGGCGAGGCGATGAATGACAAAACGGCTGTCGAGCCTCCCATGACAGCGCCAGAAGCGGAGTCCGAGGGCTTCAGCGGTTTGTTGTGGGCGGCGCTGGCAGGCCTGTTGGGGCTGCTCGCGCTGTTGCTGTTCATGCGCCGTAGGCAACAGGCGCAGGCTGGCTCGGAGTCCATGAGCGAGCGTCCCGAACTGCTGCTCGACGACGATACTGAAAGCTTTGCATCGCCGGTCGACACGGGGCAGTCCGAGGCCGCGACGTCATTCAATAACGGCGACACGCCTTTAGGGGATGTACTGGAAGGCGTCGGGATCTACCTCACCTATGGCCGCTTCAGCGAAGCAGCGGGATTGTTGCGGGCCGCGCTGTTGGCGGAACCGGAGCGCACGGACCTGGGCCTGAAGTTGCTGGAGGTGCTGGGCAAGCAGGGCGACGCCATCGGTTTTCAGGCTCAGGAGCATCATTTGGCAACCCAGGGCGTCGATGCCAGCCTGCTGGAGGAAATTCGCGGGCGGTATCCGAAGGTTGCCGTGACCAGCGCACCCGAGGTGGTGCCAGCGCCACCGTCTCCGCTTCCTGAACCCGCACCTGAACCCGGCGACGAATTCGAGCTGGACCTGGACGCGCTGTCCATGGAAACCAGCTGGGACCTGGCCGATGGGCAGGGCTCCGTCGCTGGAAAAAACGCCGCTGCGTCACCCGCTGCCGAGGCTTCGGAGGGGCTGTCGCTTTCCGGTTTCGACGAGTCGGATCTGCAGTGGAGCGCCCCGCTGGAAACCGAGTCGCTGGATGACGCCTTTCTTGATGGATTTGCCGATGAAGAACAGTCGCTCGAGCTGGAGCCGCTGCCCTCTGAGTCAGAATCAATGTCCCTGGAACCTCAGGCCGCGGAACATTCGGAAAAGCTGGAACAGGCGCAGAACTGCATTGATGAGGGCGATTTGAAGACCGCCGTCACACTGCTGGAGGAACTGCTTGAGGACGGCGACGAACCGCTCAAGCAGACCGCTCGGGTGCTGCTGGCCGGGATTCGCTGATACGTGGGGATCAAGGCTGGCTGGGTGCAGCTCTTCGCGGGCAAGCCCAGCCAGACCCGTCAAAACGTTTGCCCCAAATTCAGGTACACCGCTTGTTCATCGTCGTCGTTGAAGCCGTAGCTGAAGTTCAGTGGCCCCAGTGGCGTATCGAAACCCAGGAAAATGCTAGCGGCATTGATGTAGCCGCTGTCGAACGCGTTGTCGTTGTTCCAGGCCCGGCCCCGTTCTAGCGAGCCGCCGAAGTACAGTGGGAAATCCAGGGGCAGGTAGGCTCGTGGTGTCAGCCGGCGATAGTAAACGGTGCGCATCAGGCTCATGTTCT
The DNA here is from genome assembly GCF_021271205.1 of Pseudomonas uvaldensis. Taxonomy (GTDB): domain Bacteria; phylum Pseudomonadota; class Gammaproteobacteria; order Pseudomonadales; family Pseudomonadaceae; genus Aquipseudomonas; species Aquipseudomonas uvaldensis. The sequence continues at coordinate 588,415 of NZ_JAIWKS010000001.1, read as the reverse complement.
GCCCGGAAATCCCGTCTTCGCGAAAACCTGATAGCTGCCGTGCCCCGCCAAGTACGAAGCTGGAAGTCACGACCTCGGCCGTGTCGAGGGTGCGGCCGTAGCGCCCGCCGAGAATAAACGTGTTCGGGCCATTGCTCAGGGCTTTGTCCAGCTTCAGCTCCCACTGGCGGTAACGCTGGTCCGAGCCCAGCCCTGGATCGTACTGGCGCCAGGACAAACCGACGTCTTCGCCTTCGTGGGGAAAATACACGTTATCCAGGGAATCGAACGAGTACTTGAGCTCATAGAAGCCTTCGTTGAAGTCTTCGCTGGGCTGGTCGTGATCACCGATGCGTACGTCCGCCTTGCCCCAAGCCTGGCCGACCCCGAAACGGATCTCGCCGCTGTTGCCGATCTGGCGGCCCAGGTTCAGGCCCAGTCCATAACGTTCAACGCGATACTGCGCGATCGGGTCATTGTCCAGGATCGCGTCGACATTGCGGGATTCGAACTGCCCATAAGGGGCAATGAAGTAACGCGAGCCTACATCCAGGGGCTGATAGAACTCGCTGTACAATTCCTGCCTGTCGCCGATCTGCGCCCGGGTCAGCCATTCGGCGCCCAGGCGATTGATGCCGTTGACCCGATAGCTGGCACCGAGGTTGAAGGCGCTGTCACCGCGCATGTCGTCTGACAGGCTCAGCCCCAGTCGTAGATAGTCGGTGCCGGTGCGCTTGCCCCGGGCATTGATTACCAGGGTATTGTCCGACCCCTTATGGACCACGCGGTATTGCACCTGCTCGAAGTAATCCAGGCCGTACAGCGTGCCCATGTCGGTTTGCAGGCGCCCCAGGTCCAGCGGCTCGCCGATCTGCTGGCGAATGTAATAGCGAATCACATCGTCGCCGACCTTCGAGTCGTTCTCCACGCGGATCGCCGTGATGACCGGTGTCCGTTCGCTGGGGGTGCGGGCCGCCACGAGTTGCGGATCGGCTGCCTCGAGGGGGCGCAGGTGTGCCAGGCGGGCCTGGAGAATCCGAGTGGCGCGGTAACCCGCATCGATCATTTCACGAGCCTGGCCGAAGTCGGTCGAGCCGAAACTCGCCAGGGCCGGTTGGATCAGCACGTCGTCTTTTTTCAGCGTGGCCAGTTGTTCTTCCGAATTGCGCCGGGTCATCAGGGTGGTCGACTGGTTCAGGACGTCCAATACCGTGACCAGTTGCTTACGGTTGCGCAGCGGGGTGCCGATGTCGACCACAATGGCCATGTCCACGCCCATTTCCCGCGCCACATCCAGGGGGATGTTGTCGCTCATGCCGCCATCCACCAGCAGGCGGCCGTCCAGCTCCACCGGAGCGAACACCGCCGGGATCGACATGCTGGCGCGGATGACCTTGGGCAGGTGGCCTTTGCGGAACACGACCTTTTCACCGCTGGCAATGTCCGTTGCGACGGCACGGAACGGGATCGGCAGTTTGTCGAAGTCTCGGGTGTCGCTGGCATGCGCCAGCAGGCTCTCAAGCAGCAGGGCCAGGTTTTGTCCCTGGATAACGCCTAATGGAAGGCCGAGGCTGCCGTCATCGCGAAAGCTCAGTTTTTGTTTCACCAGGAAGTCCCGGTCGTCCTGCTTGCGTCGGAATGGCACGTCCTTGCGGGGTGGGGCATCGGACAGGGCCTGTTGCCAGTCGATGTCCAGGGCGAGTTTTTCCAGTTCGTCGATCTTGTAGCCGGAAGCGTACAGCCCGCCGATCACGGCGCCCATGCTGGTGCCTGCAATGGCGTCGATCCTGATGCCTTGCTCTTCCAGGGCCTTGAGCACACCGATATGGGCCAGGCCTCGCGCCGCGCCGCCGGACAGCACCAGGCCAATCTTCGGGCGCGGGGTGTCGACGGCGGATTCACTGGCATGGCCGAACAGGGGCATCAATAGCAAGAGCAGGCAGGGCAGCAAGCGGCGCATCGTCAATCTCGGGGCGTGGGGCAAAGGCGAGTATTATAGCGATGCCTTCGAACCCACGAGCCGACCTCCAATGACTGAGCAAAAACCGGAAATCGTCATCACCTATTGCACTCAATGCCAATGGTTACTGCGTGCGGCCTGGCTGGCCCAGGAACTGCTCAGCACGTTCGGCGACGATTTGGGCAAAGTTTCCCTGGTGCCCGGCACTGGCGGAGTGTTCCGCATCGCTTGCGACGGCGTGCAACTCTGGGAGCGCAAGGCTGATGGCGGATTCCCTGAGGCCAAAGTGCTCAAGCAGCGGGTGCGCGACCGTATCGATCCGGAGCGGGACCTGGGCCATAACGACCGGGTTCAGTGAGACGTCGCTTCGACGCTTGCCTGTGGTTTCTTCGAACTCAACTGACTCGACACCACGATCGCGACGATGATCAGGAGGCCGCCCAGCAGCATGCGCAAGGTCGGGGTCTCGCTGAACAACAGCCAGGCCATGGCGATGCCATAGACCGGTTCCATGGCGAAGACCACGGCCGCGGTGCGGGCCTTGATCACCCCCAGGCTGGCAACGAACAGACTGTGTGCCAGACCGGTGCAGAACACCCCGAGCAGGCCGATCCACAGCCAGTCGAGCGGGCGCACATCACTCAGTTGCGGAGCGGCCAGGGGCAACAGGCATAACCCGACCACCAGGTTCTGGCAGAGCGCGGCCTGTACGGGAGGGACATGGCCGGAGCCGGCGCGGTTGGTCAGCGACAACAGGGAAAACAGCAACCCTGATGCCACCGCCCACAGGAGCCCGGAGGTGGCGCTGCTGGCCAGGTCGAATGCTGGCGTGACCAGCACCAGCCCGATGCTTACCAACACCACCAGCAGGATTTCATTGGCGCGAATCCGCTCGCGAAAGATCAGTCCTTCGAGCAATACCGTGAAGGCCGGGAAACTGGCGAACCCCAACGTGGCGACCGCCACCCCCGCGATTTTTACCGCAATGAAAAAGCTGACCCAATGCCCCGCCAACAGCAGGCCACCCAACAGCAATCGCCGGCCGTCCGCTGCACGGAGTTTCTGCCAACGGGCGCGGCTGGCAAAGCGGGCGAAGAGCGCCAGGGCCAGTACGGCAAATACCGCACGACCGAACACAATGACTGCCGGCGACGCGGCCGCGAGCTTGCCGAACACGCCAGTCAGACCAAACATGAGAGCGCCAATGTGCAGGGCGCCGAGGGCAGTACGGGGCGTCATCACAATCCTTCCAGACAAAACGGTAACAGGCGGATCCCTGAGGGAGGCATTCACAAAAGCCCGGAACACCGCCGCCCCTGTGGGAGCGGGCTTGCTCGCGAATGCGTTCGACCTGTCACGAAAGTATTCACTGACACACCGCGTTCGCGAGCAAGCCCGCTTCCACCGAAGCTTTCTCCGGTCAGTATTTAAACGTGGTCAAGAGCAGTGTGTCTGTCGCGATCCTGGCGATTTTTAGCGCCAGGCTAGCGCCGAAGCTTGCTCGGCGACACGCCGAATTCGCGCAACACCGCGGCGGCAAAGGCGCTCTGGGAGCCATAGCCGACCCGGTGAGCGACCTCGCCAATCGGCAGGTCCGTGTCGCGCAGCAACCCTACGGCCTTGTGCAGGCGACGGCTGCGGATGTACTCCATCGGCGTCTGGCCGCATTCGGCGATGAAGCGCGCATGCAGGCGGGCGCTGGACAGCCCGGCGACCTGGGCCAGGTCCGCCACTTGAAGCGGATAGGCCGCGTATTGGTCGATGTGAGCGTCGAGCGCGGCGTAGGGCAGGCGACGGCCTCCGGTCGTGGCGGGACGAGCACCATTGAGACTGGCCAGGAGCAGCACCGCCCCCTGTCGGGCAATCAGCGGATCGTCCATCCGGCTACTTGCCAGCCAACAGACCAATTGGCTTTGCCCCGCATTCAGGGGCAGGCGGGCACTGCTGTCGAGCAACCGTCGGCTGGCGTCGGCGTGGTCCCCCAGGCACTGATCGATCCAGTCGTCGCCCGGCACGTCCATCACCAGGCAGCGGCTGCCGTGGGGGCTGTCACAAGCGTGGTGTGCTCCGGCCGGCACTACCACCAAACTCTGCCGGACCACCTGGCTGCCGCAACCTTCGATCTCGAAATCCAGCGCACCGGACAACCCGAATACCAATTGCGCATGGTCATGGCTGTGGACGATCAGGTCCTGGCTGTATTGGCGTAGCGTGAGGATCGGTCTCATCGCGGTCTCCCGTGGCAGGCCGTCAGGATACACTGAGGGCGTGACGTAGCGCGCTGTCATGCAATGGACTTGTGTTTGTCATGGGGCATTAATCGCCGGCGTGCACAGTGGTGGAAACGATAGAGGGGGTGCCCATGACCAGCGCCGAGCTCGCCAGACCCAGCCGCAAGCAGCGTGTCCGCACCCTGTGGATTTCCGACGTACACCTGGGCACCCGGGACTGCCAGGCCGAGCACCTGTCGCAGTTCCTCAAGGGCTATCACGCCGACAGGATCTACCTGGTCGGTGACATCATCGACGGTTGGAAACTGCGCGGCGGCATGTACTGGCCCCAAGCGCATACCAACGTCATCCGACGCTTGCTGACCATGAGCAAGCGCGGCACCGAAGTGATCTACGTCACCGGCAATCATGATGAATTTCTGCGGCGCTATTCGAAGCTGATCCTGGGCAATATCCAGCTGGTGGACGAGGCGGTGCATGTCACCGCCGATGGCCGGCACCTGCTGGTGATCCACGGCGACCAGTTCGATGTCATCACCCGTTACCATCGCTGGTTGGCATTCCTCGGCGATTCGGCGTACGAACTGACCCTCACACTGAACCGTTGGCTTAACCATTGGCGCGCCCGTTATGGCTACGGCTACTGGTCACTGTCGGCTTACCTCAAGCACAAGGTAAAGACCGCTGTCAGCTTTATCAGCGACTTTGAGGAGGCCATCGCCCACGAATGCGTGAAACGTGAGTTGCACGGCGTGGTGTGCGGCCATATTCACCATGCCGAGATTCGCAAGGTGGGAGAGGTGGAGTACCTCAACTGCGGTGACTGGGTCGAATCGTGCACGGCATTGATCGAACACTGGGATGGCTCGATCGAGTTGTACCGGTTGGCGGATGCCCAGGCGCGCGAGGCGCAGATCAAGGCCGGGTTGAAGATTTCCGAACCTGCTTGAGTCGTGTCGCGGGCAAGGCTTGCCCCGCGATAAGAACACCATGGTCCGCCGGTTAGAACGCCACCTTGCCCCGCAGCATGTCGCGGTACATCACAAAATCCCCCAACAGGCTGTAGAGCGGATGCTGGAAGGTGGCCGGCCGATTCTTTTCGAAGAAGAAATGCCCGACCCAGGCGAAGCCGTAGCCGGCCACCGGCAAGGCGATCAACCACCACCAGACGGTTGCGACGAGCGCCAGGACGAAAATCAGGATGACCAGGGAGGTGCCGACGAAGTGCAGGCGCCGACAGGTGCTGTTGCTGTGTTCGCCGAGGTAATACGGGTAAAACTCGGCAAAGCTGTCGAATCGTTTGCGCTTTTCCAAGACTGCGGGCTCTTTGGTTGTTGTGCTGTATCCAAGTCTAGGGCGAACGGTTGCATTGGCCAGTGACAAAGAGCGCCACTTTAGTATCCTTCGCAAAACCGGCCGTGGCACACGGCCCGTCATGCGGGGGAAACGTATGGGCGAACGAACCACTTCTTCCAGCTGGGCGATGGGGATTGTCAAGGCGCTGGAAATGGACGGCCTGGATTGTCGCGCGCTGTTCGGGCAACTGGGGCTGGACTTTGATGCGTTGGACGATCCGGACGCCCGTTTCCCCCAGGACTCGATGACGCGACTCTGGCAACGGGCGGTGGAGCTATCGGGTAACCCGGCCATCGGCCTGAACATGGGCAAGGTGGTCCGCCCGGCGTCGTTCCATGTGGTGGGTTATGCCCTGATGTCCAGCCGCACGTTGATCGAGGGTTTCCAGCGGCTGGTGCGCTATCAGAGAATCATCGCCGAAAGCGCCGAGGTCAGTATTCGCCAGTTGGATGGCCATTACGGACTGATCCTGACGGTGCACGGCGACCATATTCCGCCCACCCGGCAAAGTACCGAGGCCTCCCTGGCCTGTGCGCTGAGCCTGTGCAACTGGCTGACCGGACGCACCCTGCATCCGGTGAAAGTGTTGTTCCAGGCCCCTGAACCCCTTGATCCGACACCTTACCAGCAGGCTTTTGCCGCGCCGCTGATATTCAATTCGCCGTACGATGCGCTGGTCTTCGAACGCTCAGACATGGAAGCGCCGCTGCCGACGGCCAACGAGGCCATGGCATTGCTTCACGACCGCTTTGCCGGCGAGTACTTGGCCCGTTTTTCGGGAAGCCGAGTGACCCACAAGGCGCGGCAAGCCCTCTGCCGGCTGTTGCCCCAGGGCGAACCCAAGCGCGATGTGGTGGCGCAGGCATTGCACTTGTCCCAGAGGACCTTGCAGCGACGGCTGCAGGAGGAGGGCACCAGCTTCCAGCATTTGCTCGACGACACCCGCCGAGAACTGGCCGAGCAGTACCTGACACAGCCGGACATGACATTACTGCAAATCGCCTATCTGCTGGGGTTTGCCGACCCGAGCAATTTTTTCCGCGCCTTCCGCCGCTGGTTCGATGCCACGCCCGGAGAATACCGGGCGGCAAGGGGACTCAAGCCGGTCAGTGACGCCAGAACGCCGGGATGCACAGCACGAACACCGTGATGATTTCCAGGCGACCCAGGAGCATGCCCGCCGACAGGATCCACTTGGCCGCATCCGGCAGCGGCGCGAAGTTGCCGGCCGGCCCGATGGTTTCCCCCAACCCCGGGCCGACGCCGGACACCGTACTGGCTGCCCCGGTCAGCGCGGTCATCCACTCCACGCCCAGCAAGGACAGCAGGAGGGCGATCACGCAGATGGTGATGGCGAAGAAGAACGAGAACGTAAGGATCGACCGCACGATTTCTTCATCGAGGCGGTGACCGTTGTATTTTTGCTTGATCACCGCGCGCGGGTGGATCAATTGCATGAGGTTGGCCCTGAGCAGGATATACGCGACCTGGAAGCGGAAAATCTTGATCCCGCCAGCCGTCGAACCCGAGCAGCCGCCCACGAAGCCCAGGTAAAAAAACAGCATGAGCGAGAAATTGCCCCAGAGGCTGTAGTCTCCCAGGGCGAATCCCGTGGTGGTCACGATGGACGTCACATTCAGCGCCACGTGGCGCAGTGCGTCCAGCCAATGCAGGTCGGTGGTGGCCCAATACCAGGTGCCGAGGACCAGCCAGGTGACCAACAACACACCGATCAGACCCTGAACCTGCTGGTCCTTGATCAGCGCCCGACGATGGCCTCGCAGCATCGCGACATACAGGGCGAACGGCAGGCTGCCGAGGATCATGATGACGATAGCGACCCAATGCACCGCCGGTTGGGTCCATTTGGCCAGGGACAGGTCCGAGGTGGAAAACCCGCCGGTGGAGATCGCCGACATCGAATGGTTGATGGCATCGAACGGGCTCATTCCAGCCCACCAGAGCGCCAGGGTTCCGAATATGGTAATGCCGACGTAGGACGCCACGATCAGTCGCGCCACCATATGGGAGCGGGGCATGACTTTTTCCGAACGGTCCGACGACTCGGTCTGGAACAGCCGCATGCCACCGATGCGCAGCAGCGGCAGGATCGCTACCGCCATGCCGATGAAGCCGATACCGCCGAGCCAGTGCAGCAGCGAGCGCCACATGAGGATGCCGGGAGACATGGTGTCCAGGCCACTGAGGACCGTAGCGCCGGTGGCGGTGATCCCCGACATGCTTTCGAAGAACGAATCCGTATAGCTGATGTGCTGGGTCAGCAGAAATGGCAGCGCCGCGAAGATGCACACCACCAACCAGCTGCTGACGGTCAGCAGGTACATGTCCCGGGGGCGCAGATGAATGTGTTCAGGGCGTCCGGGCAGCACCAGGGCCAGGCCGGCGACGAAGGTGATCATGCTCGACCAGAGAAATGATGGCAGGTCGCCCGTGCGCTCGAAGACCAGCAGGGTGGCCATGGGCACGACCATGAAGATCGCCAGGGTGATCAGGAAGATGCCGATGATAAAACCAATGATCCGTAGGGTCGGCAACGCCATGGAGTCCGCTCGGGCTGAAAGGGAAGGGCGCCATTCTACCTGCGACAGACCTCGTGTAAACCAGCCCCTTTGGGCGCTTGCGGCGAGCAGGAGCCTGACATCGGAATTTGCGCTGACGGACGGGCCGTGCAGCCACTAGAATAGTCGGACATTTTTTCCAGGGAGGTGCCTGATGCAGGCTCTCGACGTACTGCTCAACCGTGTTTCCGTTCCACGCCTGATGGAGCCGGCGCCCACGGCCGAACAACGGGAAGTGATGTTCGCTGCCGCAATGCGCGCTCCGGATCACGGCCAGTTGCGGCCATGGCGTTTCCTGACGGTCGAAGGGCAAGCGCGTTATCGCATGGGCGAACTGCTGGCCGAAGCGGCGCGCTTCAATGACCCGCTGGTACCCGAGGCCGTGGTGGAAAAGGCCCTCAATGGCCCGTTGCGCGCACCGCTCGTCGTGGTGGTGATCGCTCGTCTGCAGGACCATTTCAAGGTGCCCAAGTCCGAACAGCTGCTGGCGGCGGGTTGCGCGGCGCACGCCATCCTGCTGGCGGCCTACGCCCAAGGCATCGGTGGAGTCTGGCGCACGGGGGAACTGGCCTATTCGCCACATGTGGCCGAGGGGCTTGGCCTGGAGGTTGGCGAAGAGGTGATCGGCTTCCTCTACCTGGGCACGCCGCAGAAAGAAGCCCGGATCGCGCCGAAGGAGGATACGGCTGAATTCGTTGGTGAGTGGACGGGGGCGTAGGTCCGTCAGACTAACCTGTGGGAGCAAGCGTTGCTCCCACAGGTTGTCCGCCGTTTGAGCTTTCGGTGTTGGTTATTTGCAGACGTCTGCAATGGCCCCGGCCAGCAAGTCCAGGCGAGTGGCGTCGATGCCGGCCACGTTGGCCCGGCCCGTACCGACCATGTACACGCTGTGGCACTCGCGCAGTTGCCTGACCTGTTCCGGATTCAAACCGGTGTAGGAAAACATCCCGCGTTGCACGCCGATATGGGCGAAGCGTTCCCGTAAACCATGGGGCTCCAGCGCCTCCAGCAGGCCATTGCGTAACTGCGCGATACGCAGCCGCATGTGCTCTACCTCATCGCTCCACCGGCTTTTAAGTGCTGCATCACCGAGGATGGTCGCCACCACCGACGCGCCATGATCCGGTGGGGTCGACCACAGGTTGCGGGCAATATTCGCCAGTTGGCTGCGCACGTCCACCAGCTTGTCGGCATCGCGGGCGCAGACGATCAGCGCGCCGGTACGGTCGCGGTACAGGCCGAAGTTCTTGGAGCAGGAGCTGGTGATCAATACTTCGGGCAAGGTATCGGCAAACAACCGGACAGCCCAGGCATCCTGCTCCAGGCCATCGCCAAAGCCCTGATAGGCGAAGTCGATCAGCGGCAGCAGTTCACGGCTGCGCACCACCTCCAATACCTGGCGCCATTGGTCATGGGACAGGTCGAAGCCGGTGGGGTTGTGGCAGCAGGCATGCAACAGCACCACATCACCGGTCGGCGCTTGCTTCAGGGTCGCCAGCATCGCCTCGAAATCCAGACGGTTGTCGTTGCCCACGTAAGGGTAATGACTGGCCTTGACGCCGGCGGCTGCAAAAATGGTTTCGTGGATCGGCCACGTCGGATTGCTCAACCAGACGCCACGGCCCGGCAGGCACTGGGCGATGAAATCGGCGCTCAGGCGCAAGGCCCCGGTGCCTCCCGGGGTCTGTGTGGCGCCAGCACGCTGTTGCGCGATCAGCGAGGAGCCGGCGCCCAGCACCAGCGCGTTGATCAAGTGGCCGAATACAGCATCGCCATGACCACCGATGTAGGTCTTGGTGGTCTGGCGATCCACCAGCCGCTGTTCGGCCAGTTTCACCGACTCCAGGATGGGCGTCAGACCCTGTGCATCCTTGTAGACGCCAACGCCCAGGTCGAATTTGCTCGGGTTGCTGTCCGCCCCGTAGGCCTCCATCAAGCCCAGGATCGGGTCGCCGGGCACCCGGCCGATGGCGTCGAAATGCATTACTTGCGGCCCTCGGCGGTTTTGGCCACGTCATCGGTGCGGGCGGCCATGATGAAGTCGTTGCGGTGCAGGCCCTTGATGGAGTGGCTCCACCAGGTCACGGTGACCTTGCCCCATTCGGTGAGCAGGCCAGGGTGATGGCCTTCGGCCTCGGAAATCTCGCCGACGGCGTTGGTGAACGCCAGGGCATGCTTGAAATTCTTGAACAGGAAGACTTTTTCCAGCTGCATCACGCCGTCGCGCACTTCGATGTTCCAGTCCGGGATCTGCTTGATCAGGACCGGCAGTTCTTCGTCGCTGACTTGTGGGGCGTCGGCGCGGCAGGCTTCGCAGTGGGCTTGGTTCAGAGTGTTCATGGTGTGTTCCTGGATCAATAGATGAAAGCGTCGATGCACCCACGCTAAAGCAAAGCCGTGCGGTGCAACAGACTCACTTGAGGTCGAAAAACGCCATTCAGGCGGCTTTCGGCGGAAATTTCGGTGCGTGCAGGCCCAGTTCCCGGCCGCGCTTGACCATCCCCATGATGTCTTCGTGGGCCAGGTCGAACAGGCGCTTGAGTTCGGGCAGCACGAAATACACCGGCTGCAAGATGTCGATGCGATACGGCGTGCGCATGGCTTCCAGCGGGTCGAAGGGCTGGTGCTCCGGCTCATCGGACAGGCAATACACGGTTTCCTTGGGCGATGACAGGATGCCGCCGCCGTAGATGCGTCGACCTTGAGGCGTTTCCACCAGCCCGAACTCGATGGTCATCCAGTACAGGCGAGCCAGGTAGACGCGCTCTTCCTTGGAGGCCTGCAGGCCGAGCTTGCCGTAGGTGTGGGTGAACTCGGCGAACCAAGGGTTGGTCAGCAGCGGACAGTGGCCGAATATCTCGTGGAAGATGTCCGGTTCCTGCAAGTAGTCCAGTTCTTCACGGGTACGAATGAAAGTCGCCACCGGAAACTGCTTGCTGGCAAGCAATTCGAAGAAGGTCTGGAAGGGGATCAGCGCTGGCACCCGGGCGACTTGCCAGCCCGTGGTCTCGCCCAGCACTTTGTTTATTTCTCCCAGCTGCGGAATGCGGTCGTGGGGCAGGCCAAGTTTGTCGATGCCGTCCAGGTATTCCTGGCACGCACGGCCTTCGATGACTTTCAGCTGGCGGGTGATCAGCGTGTTCCACACCGCGTGTTCTTCGGCGGGGTAGTGAATAAAACCTTGCGCATCGGGCTCGCGGGCCACGTATTGCGTCTGCTTCATGCTGCTCTCCTGCTGTTTTTTCACCGGTGTTTCGAACCGGGGAAAGCTGTTTGTTGTTATGTCCAGCGATGCATTAGAGATAAACCCGATACACGCAGATGCACAGCAGGTCCATGGAAGGCGAGACAGTCGATTGATTGAAATTCGTAACGTTTTCTTTACGTATCTGGTCGGAGTTAATGCGTATCGAGATTTCACGGTGGGAATCAGCCTACAACTGTCACATAATCTTGACGACTATTTGCGCCGCCAGACAGAAAAAGCGGGTGGCGTGCAGGCTGTTCCTACTCATCGGGCCTTTTATGCGCATCAAAGTCCATTGCCAGAACCGCATCGGCATCCTGCGGGATATCCTCAACCTGCTGGTGGAATACGGAATCAACGTCGCCCGGGGCGAAGTCGGTGGCGAGCACGGCAATGCGATCTACCTGCACTGCCCGAACCTGATCAACATTCAATTCCAGGCGCTTCGACCGAAGTTCGAAGGCATCGCCGGGGTATTCGGCGTCAAGCGCGTAGGGCTGATGCCCAGCGAGCGGCGGCACATGGAGCTCAATGCCTTGCTCGGCGCCCTGGAGTTTCCGGTGCTGTCCATCGACATGGGCGGATCCATCGTCGCGGCCAACCGGGCGGCGGCGCAGTTGCTCGGGGTGCGGGTGGATGAGGTGCCGGGCATTCCATTGTCCCGGTACGCCGAGGATTTCGATTTGCCGGAACTGGTGCGAGCCAATCAGTCGCGCATCAACGGACTGCGGGTCAAGGTCAAGGGTGATGTGTTCCTGGCCGACATTGCTCCGCTGCAATCGGAGCACGACGACAGCGAGGCCATGGCCGGCGCGGTGTTGACCTTGCACCGCGCCGACCGGGTCGGTGAGCGTATCTATAACGTACGCAAGCAGGAACTGCGGGGCTTCGACAGTATCTTCCAGAGCTCCAAAGTCATGGCGGCCGTAGTCCGCGAAGCCCGGCGCATGGCACCGCTGGATGCGCCGCTGCTGATAGAAGGCGAAACCGGCACCGGCAAGGAATTGCTGGCCCGTGCATGCCATTTGGCGAGCCCTCGCGGGCAATCGCCATTAATGGCGCTCAACTGCGCGGGGTTACCGGAGTCGATGGCCGAGACCGAGCTGTTCGGCTACGGCCCCGGCGCCTTCGAAGGCGCACGCGCCGAAGGCAAGCTTGGCCTGCTGGAGCTCACTGCCGGAGGGACCCTGTTTCTCGACGGCGTGGGCGAGATGAGCCCGCGTCTGCAAGTGAAGCTGCTGCGCTTCCTGCAGGACGGTTGCTTCCGACGGGTGGGCAGCGATGAAGAGGTGTACCTGGATGTGCGGGTGATCTGCGCGACCCAGGTGGACCTGTCCGAGCTCTGTGCTCGGGGAGAATTCCGCCAGGATCTGTATCACCGCTTGAATGTGCTGTCGCTGCACATCCCGCCGCTGCGTGAATGTCTCGATGGCCTGGCGCCGCTGGTGGAGCACTTTCTCGATCAGGCCAGCCGGCAAATCGGCTGCTCGTTACCGAAGCTGGCTCCGGCGGCAATGGAGCGACTGAGCCATTACCACTGGCCGGGCAATGTCCGGCAATTGGAAAACGTATTGTTCCAGGCCGTCTCCCTGTGCGATGGCGGTACGGTGAAGGCCGAGCACATCCGCTTGCCGGACTATGGCGTGCGTCAGCCCCTGGGGGATTTTTCCCTTGAAGGCGGGTTGGATGAGATCGTCGGGCGTTTCGAGAAGGCCGTGCTGGAACGCCTGTATTCCGAACACCCCAGCAGCCGGCAGTTGGGTAAGCGGTTGGGGGTTTCCCATACGACCATTGCCAACAAGTTGCGTGAGTATGAGGTGGGCAAGGAGCCGGCTCGTGAGTGACTGACAAACAGTTCCTTTTGTGGCGAGGCTATCAAAGGCCGTTGCTTGCCGTAAGCGGCATGACACCGCCGGTTTTACGTCTTTCCCCTTGCTGAAAAAACTCCCTTCAATTCCCTCAAGCCCTTTGTTTTCCGGGCTCTTGAGCGTCAGGAAATAACTTGGTCTGCAAATTGCTTAAGGCTCAGCAGTACAGCAGTGGGCGGCAAACGTCCGGCATGCAGAGGAACGAAAGTGGACAAGTACCTTTATGTGGCAATGACCGGTGCCAGCCAGAACGCATTGGCGCAGCGGGCTCATGCCAACAACCTGGCGAACATCTCCACCAACGGTTTTCAGAAAGACCTGGAGCAGGCGCGTTCGATGCCGGTGTTCGGCGACAGCTTTCCGGCGCGGGCATTCGCCATGTCCGAACGTCCTGCCACTGACTTCACCCCAGGCGCGCTGGTTGAAACCGGTCGCGACCTCGACGTGGCGGTCAGCGGGCCAGGCTGGATGGCCGTGCAGAACCCGGACGGCGGTGAAAGCTATGTGCGCACCGGCAGCCTGAACGTTGACGCCCTGGGCGTTCTGCGGGCCGGCAACGGTATGCCGGTGATGGGCAACGGCGGTCCGATTGCCGTGCCGCCGGAGCAGAAAATCGAGATTGGCCAGGACGGTACCATCAGCATCCGCGCCATGGGCGAAGGTCCGCGCGTGATGGCTGAGGTCGACCGCATCAAGCTGGTCAATCCCGACCTCAAGAATATGACCAAAGGGCTCGACGGCTCGATTCGTACCAAGGATGGCCAGCCGGCGCCGATCGACGCCAACGTGCAGTTGGTGTCGGGCTTCCAGGAAGCGAGCAACGTCAACGCCGTGGATGAGATGACTTCGGTGCTGGCCCTGGCCAAGCAATTTGAGCTTCACGTGAAAATGATGAACACCGCCAAAGAAGGCGACGAGGCCATGGCTCGGGTCTTGCAGATCTAACCATTAATTAAAGCGTCGCGCCGAAAATCAGGCGTACGAGGAGAATCGAATGCTTCCGGCTCTGTGGGTTGCCAAAACAGGTTTGTCCGCCCAGGACACCAACCTTTCCACTATTTCCAACAACCTGGCAAACGTCTCGACCACGGGTTTCAAACGTGATCGCGCCGAGTTCCAGGACCTGCTGTACCAAGTCAAGCGCCAGCCAGGTGCCCAGTCGACCCAGGACAGCGAACTGCCGTCGGGCCTGCAAGTGGGTACCGGTGTGCGCATCGTCGGCACGCAGAAGAACTTCAACGCCGGCAGCCTGCAAACCACTGAGCAGCCACTGGATATGGCCATCGACGGTCGCGGTTTCTTCCAGATCCTGCAACCGGACGGCACCACGTCCTACACCCGTGACGGTACGTTCCACCTCGATTCCAATGGCCAGATCGTCAACGCCAGCGGTTTCGCCCTGGAGCCGGCCATCATCATCCCGAACGATGCCCAGACCTTCACCGTGGGCCGTGACGGCACCGTGTCCATCACCGTGGCGGGCAACCCGGCCGCTCAGGTGATCGGCAACCTGCAGACCGCCGACTTCATCAACCCGGCCGGCCTGCAAGCGGTGGGCAACAACCTGTTCCTGGAAACCGCTGCCAGCGGTGCGCCACAAGTCGGTACGCCGGGCCTGAACGGTTTCGGCACCACCCTGCAGAACACCCTGGAAACCTCCAACGTGAGCACCGTTGAGGAGATGGTCAACATGATCACCACCCAGCGCGCCTACGAGATGAACTCCAAGGTGATCTCCACCGCCGACCAGATGCTCTCGTTCGTTACGCAGAATCTGTAATTACGTCCATGAGGCGGTCGCAAGCCGCCTTGCAACACCTAGAGGTAGGGTCATGAATCGCTTTGTATCTGTACTGGCACTGAGTGGGATCACCGCGCTCGCGGGCTGCGTCGCGCCTACGCCCAAGCCCAATGACCCATACTACGCTCCGGTGTTGCCGCGCACGCCGTTGCCGGCCGCCGCCAACAACGGCTCGATCTATCAGGCCGGTTTCGAGCAGAACCTGTACAGCGACCGCAAGGCCTTCCGGGTCGGTGACCTCATCACCATCACCCTGAACGAGCGGACCCAGGCCAGCAAGAACGCCAACTCGCAGATCGACAAGACCAGCGAAACCAGTGTCGGCCTGACCTCGTTGTTCGGTTCGAGCATGACCACCAACAACCCTATCGGTGGCGGTGACCTGAGCCTCAACGCCGGCTATGGCGCCGACCGGGCCACCAAGGGCGACAGCAAGTCCGGGCAGAGCAACAGCCTGACCGGCTCGATCACCGTGACCGTTGCCGATGTGCTGCCCAACGGCATCATCGTCGTACGTGGCGAGAAGTGGCTGACCTTGAATACCGGTGACGAACTGGTGCGTATCGCCGGCATGGTTCGTGCTGACGATATCGCTACCGACAATACTGTGTCGTCGACTCGTGTGGCGGATGCGCGCATCACCTACTCGGGTACCGGTGCGTTTGCCGATGCGAGCCAGCCGGGCTGGTTCGACCGTTTCTTCCTCAGCCCGAAGTTCCCTTTCTAGGTGGCCCCGTTGAATCTTAAGAAGCTGTTGATGGGTGCATTGCTGATGTCGGCAGCCTTCGCCGCTCAAGCCGAGCGTTTGAAGGACATCGCCAGCATTTCCGGTGTGCGTTCCAACCAGTTGATCGGCTACGGCCTGGTCGTGGGCCTGAACGGCACCGGTGACCAGACCACCCAGACGCCGTTCACGCTGCAGACCTTCAACAACATGTTGTCGCAGTTCGGTATCAAGGTACCGGCCGGTTCGGGCAACGTGCAGCTCAAGAACGTCGCTGCGGTGTCGGTCAGTGCCGATCTGCCAGCGTTCGCCAAGCCCGGTCAGCAGGTGGATATCACCGTTTCGTCCATCGGTAACTCCAAGAGCCTGCGTGGCGGCACACTGCTGCTGACACCGCTCAAGGGTATCGACGGCAACGTATACGCCATCGCCCAGGGCAACCTGGTGGTGGGTGGTTTCGATGCCGAAGGGCGTGACGGTTCGAAGATCACCGTCAACGTTCCGTCGGCCGGTCGAATCCCCGGTGGTGCGTCGGTGGAGCGTGCGGTGCCGAGCGGTTTCAACCAGGGCAACAGCCTGACGCTGAACCTCAACCGCTCCGACTTCACCACCGCCAAGCGCATCGTCGACAAAATCAACGACATGCTCGGCCCAGGCGTGGCCCAGGCCATCGACGGCGGTTCGATCCGCGTCACCGCGCCCCTGGACCCGAGCCAGCGGGTCGACTACCTGTCGATCCTGGAAAACCTGGAAATCGATCCTGGCCAGGCTGTGGCGAAAGTCATCATCAACTCGCGCACCGGCACGATCGTGATCGGCCAGAACGTCAAGGTTTCGCCGGCCGCCGTGACCCACGGCAGCCTGACGGTGACCATCACCGAAGACCCGATCGTCAGTCAGCCGGGCCCGTTGTCCAACGGCCAGACCGCGGTAGTTCCCCGTTCGCGGGTCAATGCCGAACAGGAAGCCAAGCCGATGTTCAAGTTCGGCCCAGGCACTACCCTGGATGAAATCGTCCGGGCGGTGAACCAGGTCGGCGCGGCACCGGGTGACCTGATGGCAATCCTCGAAGCCTTGAAGCAGGCCGGGGCGTTGCACGCCGACCTGATCGTGATTTAAGGAACGAGCCATGGATATGCGCAAAGGTGCCTTGATCAGCGGGGATTCGGCGTCCTACTCGGACCTGAATCGCCTGAACCAGCTCAAGGTCGGCGACAAGAACAGCGATGGCAACCTGCGCAAGGTGGCGCAGGAATTCGAGTCACTGTTCCTCGGCGAAATGCTCAAGTCCATGCGTTCGGCCACCGAGGCCCTGGGCAAGGACAACCCCATGAACACGCCCGAGGCCAAGCAGTACCAGGAAATGTACGACCAGCAGTTGGCCGTCTCCATGTCCCGCGAAGGTGGCGGCATCGGCCTGGCCGATGTGCTGTTGCGTCAGATGTCCAAGAACAAACCGTTGGCGTCGGGCGAGGCGGCTACTTTGTCGGCTGCCAAGCAGCAAGAAGCGCTGGACAAGGTGGCCAAGGCGCCGGTACCCACGCCCGTGGCGGCGGGAACGTTGTCCGACGGGCCTCTTTCGCGCACCAGCGGCCAGCGTCCGTTGTGGGCGTCGCGGGCCGCGAATGCGCCGCATGGCGCAGAAGGCGTCCACCGCAACGACATGGAACTGCTCAACCAGCGTCGCCTGGCCCTGCCGCCGAAACTGGCTGACCGCTTGCTGGCCGGCCTGGTGCCTTCGGCCGCGGTCAACGCCACGGGCGACGCCGCTGCGCAAAATATTCTGCCGGATCGTGCCGTCGCAGCCGTCAAGCCCGCGTCCGGCGAATTGGCCAATGGCGACTGGCTGGCTGCGCTCAAGGCCTCCGAGTCGAAAGGGGATATGCAGATCTACGGCCGTGCCGTGGCCCAGCCGCCACTTGCGCCGGCCCGCAAGGCCTTCCGCGATGCCGACGAGTTCGTCAACGCCATGTTGCCCATGGCCAAGGAAGCGGCAGATCGCATCGGTGTCGACCCGCGTTACCTGGTGGCCCAGGCCGCCCTGGAAACCGGGTGGGGCAAATCGGTCATGCGCCAGCCTGATGGCAGTAGCAGTCATAACCTGTTCGGCATCAAGGCCAGCCAGAACTGGAAAGGCGGTTCGGCGCGGGCAATCACCAGCGAGTTCCGTAATGGCGAGATGGTCAAGGAGACGGCCGAGTTCCGTTCCTACGCCTCGTACCGCGACAGTTTCCATGACCTGGTCAATCTGCTGCAAAGCAACAGCCGCTATCAAGATGTGCTGAAGTCGGCCGATAACCCGGAACAGTTTGTACGCGAGCTGCAAAAGGCCGGTTATGCCACCGACCCGAACTACGCCCGCAAGATTTCGAATATTGCCCGGCAGATGACGAGTTACCAAAACTACGCATCTGTAAGCGCCACCACGACTTTATAAGGTCTGAACCATGAGTTTGCTCAACATAGGGATGTCGGGTCTGTCTGCAAGCCAGACCGCGTTGGTGACCACCGGTAACAACATCGCCAACGTCGATACCGCCGGTTATTCGCGTCAGCAGACCGTGCAGACCACGAAGGCGTCGAACCAGTACGGCAACGTGTTCATCGGTTCGGGCACGACGCTGGCCGATGTGCGCCGGGTGTATAACTCCTATCTCGAAGCTCAACTGAAGACCACCACATCGCTCAACAGCGATGCGGCAGCCTATCAGGGGCAGATCACGCCCCTGGATTCGTTGTTGTCGGACAGTGGCACCGGCCTGAACGGCGCGCTGACCAAGTTTTTCGCCTCGGTGCAGAACGTCAATGCCAAGCCGGGCGACGATGCCTCGCGTCAGTTGCTGCTCAGCGACGCCCAGGCCTTGAGTAACCGGTTCAATTCGGTTGCCAGCCAGATGACGGAGCAGAGCAATAACATCAACGGCAACCTGAGCAGCATGGTCGATCAGGTCAATAAACTGGCGACCACCATTGCCCAGTTGAACAAGAAAATCGCCGAAGTCTCCAACACCGGCGGTGCGCCCAACGACCTGCTGGATTCCCGTGGCGAGGCCATTCGCCAGTTGTCGACTTTCACCGGCACCCAGGTCGTGGAAAACGGCAGCAGCCTGGACATCTACCTGGGCTCCGGCCAACCGCTGGTAATGGGCAACATCACCAATACCCTTGAGGCCGTGCCGGACAAGAACGACCCGGGTCGCATGGGCATCCAGCTCAACAGCGGTTCCAGTTCCATGGACATTACCTCGGTGCTCACCGGTGGCGAAATCGGTGGCCTGATGCGCTACCGCAGCACCGTGCTCGACCCGGCCATGAACGAGTTGGGCCGTGTGGCGCTGGTGGTCGCCGACCAGATGAACCGCATCCAGGCGTCCGGCATCGACATGAACGGAGCCTTCGGCTCCAACCTGTTCAGCAACATCAACAGCACCGCGCAGATGAGCCAGCGCAGCGTCGCTTCACTGAACAACAGTGCCGGCGCCGGTAACTTCAACGTGTCCATCGAGGACACCGGCAAGCTGACCACCAACGACTACAAAGTGACGTTCACCAGCGCCACCGGGTACATCGTGCAACGCTTGCCCGAAGGCACGTCGATGGGCGCGTTCAGCACCACCACCACACCGCCACCGGTGATCGATGGTTTCTCCATGTCCTTCGCTGGCGGCGCTCCGGTGGCCGGTGATTCGTTCAAGATCACCCCGACCCGCAACGCGGCGGGCAGCATCAAGACCGAAATGACCGACTCCAAGCGGTTGGCGATTGCCGCGCCGTTGGGCGCTGCCATCGCGCCGGGCGGTAGCGGCACGCTGACCATTCCTGCCAGCGGCCAGCCGACCCTGACGACGAAGTTTGACATTTATGATCAAGCCACCACGTCCATCATCCAGGACGGCATCAAGAATTCCATGCCGGTCAAGGTGGTCTTCGACGCGGCTTCAGGTACCAGCCAGGGTTACCGCTTGCTGGATGCCAAGGGCGGCCTGATCAGCAGCGGCACAATCACCCCTGGCCAGAGCAATACGCTGAGCTTGAGTGTTCCGCTCAAGGACGCCAGCGGCAACCCGATCATGGATTCGTCCGTTCCGCCAGCACAGCGCACCGTCACGTTCGAGATGTCCATTGCTGGAGCGCCATCGGATGGGGCTGGCATCAACATCAGCCTCAGCCAGCCCGGCAGCCTGGACAACCGTAACGGTACTGCCCTGGCTGCGTTGCAGACGGCCAAGACCGTGGATACCGGTTCGAGCAGCAAGGGTATTTCCCTGAACGATGCCTACGGCAAGCTCGTGGAAGGCGTGGGGGCCAAGGCCGCCCAAGGCAAGCTCGACAGCGCCGCCACCGGAGCGATCCTGAACAACGCCAAGAACGCCCGCGATTCGCTGTCGGGTGTGGACCTGGACGAAGAAACCGGCAACCTGGTCAAGTTCCAGCAGTACTACACCGCGTCTTCGCAGATCATCAAGGCGGCGCAGCAAATCTTCAGCACACTGATCAACAGTCTTTAAGGAGCCGTAGCCCATGCGCATCTCTACCTCCCAGTTTTACGAAAGCACGGCTGCGAACTACCAGAAGAACTTCGCCAAAGTCGTCAAGACCAGCGAAGAAGCCAGCAGCCTGGTGCGGGTCAATACCGCCGCCGATGATCCGGTAGGGGCTTCGCGCTTGTTGCAGTTGGGTACGCAGGCTTCGATGCTGAATCAGTATTCGGCCAACATGACCACCATCAAGGGCACGCTGGGCCAAACCGAAGCGGTGATGACGAGTATCAATAATGTGCTGCAACGGGCCAAGGAACTGGCTTTAGGTGCCGGTAACGCGGGCTACACCGACAGCGATCGGCAGGCGAATGCATCCGAGCTGGGGCAGATCGAAGAGCAGTTGCTCAGCCTTATGAACAGCAAGGACGAAAACGGCAAATACATTTTCTCCGGTTCAAAGGGCGACGTAGCGCCGTTCTCGCGCAATAGCGACGGCACGTACAGCTATAACGGAGATCAGGTGACGCTCGATCTGCCGATTGGCGATACCCAGTCGATGGCCACCAACAGTACCGGTTGGGAAGTATTCCAACAGGCAATCAACACCAATCGCACCGGAACCACGCTGGTAGCGCCGGCCGTGGATGACAATCGCGTGGTGTTGTCCAACGGTCAGGTCGAGTCCGATGTGACCTACAACGCCAAATTTCGCAGCGGTGAACCTTACACCGTATCGTTTTTGAGCAGCACTCAGTTGCAGATCACCGATGCGTTGGGCAATGACGTGACGGCTGAAGCCAGCCAGAACGGCGCGTTCAAATCCGGCACCGCAGACTCGCAGACGGTGAGCTTCCGGGGCGTTGATTTGAAGCTCAACATTAACCTCAAGGCCGGTGATACCAACCCTGACGCTGTTATCGCCGGCCACACGTTTACCCTGGCGGCCAAGCCGGACAGCTTCATCACGTCGCGCAGTCCGGGTAATCCGACCGCAGCCCTGGTCACGGGTGCCACGGTGACTAACAGCGTGGACTACCATGCCAGCTTCCCAAGCGGCGGAGCGGTCCTCAAGTTCACCAGTGCCACCGATTTCGAGCTGTATGCGTCCCCCCTGACCGCCAATAGCACGCCGGTATCTACTGGCACCATGGCCGGAACGACTGCAACGGCCTCAGGTGTTTCGTTTACCGTGTCCGGCACGCCTGGTACAGGCGATCAGTTTTCCATAGGGGTCAATACGCACCAGACCCAAAACGTCCTGGACACCGTAAGTCAGCTGAAAACAGCGTTATCGACGCCAACCAATAATGACCCGATCGCCATTCAGAAAATGAACGCGGCGGTCCTTGCCGGTGTCGGTAACTTGTCTGCTGGTATTGATAAGCTGTCGTCGAGCCTCAGTTCGGTGGGCGGGCGCGGGGCATCGCTGGTGACCCAGACCGACATCAATCAGAGCCTGGCGTTGGCCAATACCCAGACCCAGGGTGCCATCCGCGATTCCGATCCAGCGGAAGTCATGACCCGCCTGACGCTACAGCAAACCATGCTGCAGGCTTCGCAACTGGCCTTCAGCAAAATCGCTCAGTTGGGCCTGTTCAACAAAGTCTGAGTCAGCGCCTTTGTGATCATCCTGCGATGGTTGCGAATGCCGAGCGAAAAACCGTTTTCATTCAGCGGTTAAGGGGGTTTCACTTCGTTGAAGTGAGCTCCCGCCGCTCGCGAGTTCAGCCACAGTGAAATCAGCCCCTCTCGTTACCATTGCCATCCCCGCTTTCAATCCGCAATTCTTCCAGGCGGCGCTGCAAAGTGCGCTGAATCAGACCTACTCCCCTCTGGAAGTCATAGTTTGTGATGACAGCGGTGGCGAGGAAATCCGCCAACTCGTCGCTGCTTGCGAAGTGCCGGCCACGACCCGACTGCGTTACGTGTGTAACCCAAGCCGGTTGGGCTTCCAAGGTAACCTGCTGGCATGTGCGCAAGAGGCTACAGGCGAGTTTCTCAAGTTCCTGTGTGACGATGATCAGTTGTTGCCTGAATGTATTGCGCAGCAGATCATCGGTTTCGTTGACCACGAAGATGTCAGTCTGGTGACCGCGCAACGGCAGTTCTGCGATGAGGATTACCTGCTGCTGTCAGAGCGTCTGGAAAACTGCTGTTTTTCCACCGGGGTTACCTTGTTCAAGGGTGAGGATCTGTTGGGGATTCTTGAAAGTACCCTGATCAATTTCCTCAGCGGTTTGAGCGGGGCGTTGTTGCGTACCCGCCATGCGTTGGAATACCTGCCCGCGCTGACCCAGGTGGGGGATGGTTTTATCGCTCGCCTGGACTTCGCCTTGTTCGCCTGTCTGCTGCGACGCGGTAATCTGGTGGTGGTCAGCCAGGTGCTGAGCCTGGAGCGTTTGCATCCGGCACGCTTGAGTAACCAGTTATCGGTCAGCAATGCCGTGATGACGGAACTCGACTGGCTTAAGCAGATGCTTGCCCTGCGCAGTGGCGAGCCGGCACCTGCTCCCGGCTGGGTGCGCTATATCGCATTGGCCGATGCCATTCAAGGGCAGCCCTATGCCTGGGAAGAAACCGGTCTTGGTCGGCAGCTGGGTTTTATTCAAACACTCATTGAGTCTCGGGTCGGCAGCGAAAGTGACAGTTTTACCGACCTTTATCAGGAGTGGCTGTCCTGTCGTCATTTGAATCCAGCGCAGGAGCGCTTGTTGGGGACGCGCTTGCAGAGTTGGAGCTGGCGTCCACGCATCGTACCGATTGTGTTGGACGCCAATGGCGACACCCACGCGCTGAACGTAACGCTCAAGAGCATTCGCCAACAGCTCTACGCTGCAGAACAGATCGTGGTGCTCTGCGATTCTTCGCAAACCGATGAAGATGTGCGCTATGTGCTTCTGGAGGAAAACCCGGTCGCTCAGTTCAATCGCTTGCTGGCTGAGCTGCACGATGCTGACTGGGTCTATCTGCTGCGTGCCGGTGATCGCCTGAGCGAGTGTGCGTTGCTGTTGTTGGCCGAACGCATGGTAGAAATGCCAGACGTGCGGTGCCTTTACAGTGACGAGGGTGGCCTGCGCGACGATCTTTCGGTCGAACCGGTGTTCAAGCCGGATTTCAACTTGGACCTGATGCGCAGTTACCCCTATATCGGGCGAGTCCTGGCTTTTGAGCGGCAGCAGGCTGTGGCGCTTGGGGGCATTGCCGACGGCTTCGGCGACCTGGCTGTCCACGACCTGATCTGGCGCCTGGTGGAAACCAACGGCCCTCATGCGGTAGGGCATGTCACTGAGGTTCTGGTGCAATCAACGTTGCGCCTCTCCCAATGGCTGATGCAACCGCAAGTCGTCGAGCACAATCCAGGTGTGCTGGCCGCTCATTTACAGCGGATTGGCGCGCCCCATCGGATCCGTTCCGGCAGTGTGCCGCTGATCAACCGCGTGGACTATCTGCATGATCAACCGGCCATGGTGTCGATCATCATTGCCACCCGCAACGATCTCGACACTTTGGAGCGCTGTGTTGAAAGCCTGTTGGAGAAGACGGCCAATACCCGATACGAAGTTCTTGTTGTCGATAACGCCAGTACTGCGATTGATGCTCGTGACTGGTTGTCGGCCATGGAGCAGGTCGGCGGTGACAAGCTGCGGATTCTGCGCTGTGATCACGGTGACAATCTGGCGGCTGTGCACAATTTCGCCGCGGCTCAGGCGCGGGGCGATTACCTGTTGTTCCTCAGTTCCTACAACCGGATCGTCAATCCCGATTGGCTGGATGAATTACTCAACCATGCCCAGCGTCCTGAGGTCGGAGTGGTCGGCGGGCGCCAGGTAAGTTCGCAAGGCCGCATCGAAGGTACGGCCCTGGTGCTGGGCTTACGCGGAGCCATTGGCGTCCCGAATCGTGGTGAGCCGCTCAGTACGCCGGGCTATATGAAGCGTCAGCAAACGGTGCAAAACTTCAGTGCCGTGAGTATTGAGTGTCTGCTGATACGCAAGACAATATTCGATGACCTGAACGGGCTGGATGAGCAAGACCTGTCGCAGGTGCTTAATGGTACCGACCTGTGCCTGCGAGTCAGGGAGAGCGGCCACCTGGTGGTATGGACGCCTTACGCCGAGTTGGTGCGTGCGGTACCTGCGTCGGCTCCCCATCCAACGCCCAGCGTGTTGCAGGCCGAGCAGAAAAGTTTCTATCGGCGCTGGATGCCGTTGGTGGCCCGGGATCCGGCCTATAACCCTAACCTGAGCCTGGGGACCAGTAATTTCAGCATGGAACCAGGTTTCAAGGACGGCTGGGATCCGTTCTCACGGCAGATTCTGCCCAAGGTCCTGGCGATTCCCATCAATGCGACCGCCGTGGGCCATTACCGCGTCAGCCAGCCATTTCTGGAACTGGAGGCTGCCGGTCGCGTGGTCGGGCACTTGAGTTATCACACGCCGTCGGACATTGAACTTGAGCGTTGCTCGCCCGATGTGATCGTGTTGCAGGGCCGATACAGCCAAGGCGCGGTCGACGAGGTTGAACGGGTCAAAAATGCCTCACGGGCGTTTCGGATCTTTGAACTCGATGATTACGTGATCGATGTGCCGAAAAAGAATGCACATATCCGTAAAGCCGAAATTGGGGTCGATAAACTGGTGCGTCGTGGCGTTGGCCTGTGTGACCGTGTCGTGGTGTCGACCCAGCCCCTGGCTGATGCCCTGCGAGACATGCATCACGACATCCGGGTCGTTCCGAACATGCTTGCACCGCATTTGTGGCTCGGATTGACCAGCCAACGGCGTACCTCACGTAAACCCCGCGTCGGTTGGGGCGGCGGAACAAGTCATGATGGCGACCTGGCAATCATTGCAGACGTCGTACGTTTGTTGGCCGATGAGGTCGATTGGGTATTCTTCGGCATGTGTCCAGAGGCGCTGCGTCCGTTCGTTCACGAGTTCCATTCCGGCGTCGGGCTGCAAGCCTATCCAGCCAAACTGGCCAGTCTCAATCTCGACCTGGCTCTCGCCCCGTTGGAATTTCATATTTTCAACGACTGCAAGAGCAACCTGCGCCTGTTGGAATATGGCGCTTGCGGGTATCCGGTCATCTGCACCGACACCGAGGCCTATCGCGGCTATCTGCCCTGTACGAAGGTCGTCAGCAACAGTACCGAAGAATGGCTGGAGGCAATCCGCATGCATCTGTCTGACCCGGATGCCAGTTACCGTATGGGCGACGCGCTGCGAGAAGAAGTGCTGCGCGATTATCTATTGCGGGGTAACAACCTTAACTACTGGGCGGAGGGTTGGTTGCCGGGCTGAGCTGAGACGGATGCCTATCGCAGGTGATCTTGGTTTTACCTGTTTTGTTGGGACAGCCAATCGCAAGCTCTGTTGTTATTCATCAAAGGGACAGCCCTGGCTAATCCAGCAGGGGGCGTCCCTTTCTCATACCGTTTATCCTCCCTTGAGCTGGCGCGTTTCCTGCAAGTCCCTCCCTGAATCGCCATAAAAAGAGCACTCGCGGGTCATCCCGACAGTACTTGAACTGGCAACCGGTTTAGCCACAAGGCCCGCGAAGCTCAAGACAGCCGCGCGCGGCCCTGAGATGAACGAGAGGGGAGTTGATGAAGGCAGTTATTTTGGCGGGTGGCCTGGGCACGCGCATCAGCGAGGAGTCGCACCTCAAACCCAAGCCAATGATCGAGATCGGCGGTAAGCCAATTCTCTGGCACATCATGAAGCAGTATTCCGCCCATGGAATTCATGATTTCGTGATTTGTCTGGGCTACAAGGGCTACGCGATCAAGGATTTCTTCGCCAACTACTTCCTGCATACCTCCGATGTGACCTTTGACATGCGTGAAAACCGCATGGATGTCCACCAGAACTACAGCGAACCCTGGCGCGTCACATTGATCGACACCGGCGAGGAGACTATGACCGGCGGTCGTTTGCGGCGCGCATCGCGTTATCTGAAAGACGAAAAAGCCTTCTGCTTTACCTATGGCGACGGTGTATCGGACCTGAACATCAGCGCGTTGGTGGAGTTTCATCTTGGTCACGGTAAATCCGCGACGGTGACCGCAGTTCAACCACCAGGACGCTATGGCGCGTTGGATCGCGATGGGGACCGGGTGCTCGGCTTCACCGAAAAGCCGCGCGGCGATGGTGGCTGGATCAATGGTGGCTTCTTTGTCTTGTCCCCCGATGTCCTGCCTATGATCAAAGGGGATGAAACCTCTTGGGAATCCGGCCCTCTTGATGATCTCGCCAGTCGTGGGGAGCTAATGGCCTATCAGCACGACGGTTTCTGGCAACCCATGGACACCCTGCGTGACAAGAACCATCTGGAAGCGCTGTGGCAAACCGGGGAGGCACCGTGGAAGCAATGGGACTGAGCCCGGAATTCTGGCGCGGCAAGCGTGTCCTGTTGACCGGTCACACCGGGTTCAAGGGCAGTTGGCTGGCGCTGTGGCTGCAGAGTCTCGGTGCTGAGGTCAGCGGGTTCGCTCTGGAGCCATCGACCCGTCCCAGCCTTTTCGAGCTGGCGCGTGTGCACGAGGGGATCAATGACCGACGTGGCGACTTACGCGATCTTGGCGCGCTGTTGGAGTTGATCGCTGAAGTGAAACCGCAAATCGTCCTGCACCTGGCTGCCCAGCCGTTGGTGCGTGAAGGTTACCGGGATCCGCTAGGGACCTACTCCAGCAATGTCATGGGTACGCTCAACCTGCTCGAAGCCATACGCCAGGTCGGCGGCGTGCGAGCCTGCGTGCTAGTGACCACTGATAAGGTTTACGCCAATAAAGAGTGGGTGTGGCCATATCGTGAGGACGAGCCTCTCGGTGGTCATGACCCCTACAGTAGCAGCAAGGCTTGTTGCGAGTTGCTGGCGCAGTCTTTCGCGGCGTCGTTCTTCCCGGCCGAAAGATACGCCGATCACGGTTTGGCGTTGGCCACCGCCCGTGCCGGTAACGTGCTGGGCGGAGGGGATTTCGCACCCGAGCGCCTGATTCCGGATGTCCTCAAGGCCTGGTCGGCGGATGAGCCGGTGACCCTGCGCTATCCGCAAGCCGTGCGCCCTTGGCAGCATGCGCTGGAGCCGCTGGCCGGTTATCTGTTGGTGGCGGCAGGCCTCTATACAGAGGGGCCGAAATTTGCCGGGGCGTGGAACTTTGGACCCGGCGAAGCGGACATGCGCAGCGTGGGCGAAGTGGTCCAGCTGCTCGCCGATCGCTGGCCTGAAGCGCCTGGTTTGCGCATCGAGCCGAGCGATCTGCATGAGGCCGGCCTCCTGCGCCTGGACAGTAGTCGCGCCCGCCAGCTCCTGGGCTGGCAGCCCCGTTGGACATTGCAGCAATGCCTGGCCCAGACACTCGATTGGCATTTGGCCTGGCAGCAAGGCGACGACATGCGCGCGGTTACACTCGGCCAATTGAGCCTGTATCGGGGGACGCTGTGAGCGAATTTTCCCTGAAGGAACTGCCCCTGGCCGGACTATTCAGCGTCCAGCACAAACGTTTTGAAGATCAGCGAGGGCATTTCGCCCGATTATTTTGTGAAGGTAGCCTGATGGCGTTCGGCCAATCTTTTCACATTCGCCAGATCAACCATTCCTGCACCCGCGAGCGTGGAAGCGTGCGCGGTCTGCATTACCAGGGAAGCCAGGCACCCGAAGCCAAGCTGATCACCTGCTTGCGAGGGGAGGTATGGGACGTGGCCGTGGATCTTCGACCAGATTCGGAGAGCTTTTTACATTGGCATGCCGAACATCTGAAAGCCGGGGATGGCCGCAGTCTGCTGATTCCGGCCGGATTTGCCCATGGCTTCCAGACCCTCACCGACGACGCCGAATTGCTTTACCTGCACAGCGCCGACTACGCGCCAGAGCATGAGGGCGGCCTGTCGGTCGTCGACCCCAGGCTGGCCATTACTTGGCCGCTGCCTGTCAATAATCTGTCGGCCAGGGACGCCAGTCATCGTCCGCTCGATCAAAATTTTGCCGGAGTGCGTCTATGAATTGCCGTGGTTGCGCTGCACCACTGAGCCTGCCGTTGATCGATCTCGGTACCGCTCCACCTTCCAACGCCTATGTGCATGCCGATCGCCTGGCCGAGGCCGAGCAGTGGGTTCCGTTGAAAGCCGCGGTATGCCAGCAATGCTGGCTGGTACAGACCGAGGATTACACCAGCGCGGACAGCCTGTTCGATGCCGAATACGCCTATTTCAGTTCATTCTCCACAACCTGGCTGGCCCATGCCGAGTCCTATGTGGATGCGATGGTCAAGCGTTTTGCTTTAAATGCCGACAGCCGCGTTGTGGAAATTGCTGCCAACGACGGGTACCTGTTGCAGTTCGTCGCTCAGCGCGGCATAGCGTGCCTGGGCGTCGAGCCGACCCGCAGCACTGCGCAGGCGGCGCGTGAAAAGGGCCTGGAGATTCGCGAGGTGTTCTTTGGTCGCGAGACGGCGACGCAGCTGAAAAGCGAAGGCTGGGCCGCCGACTTGATGGCTGCCAACAACGTGCTGGCCCATGTACCGGACATCAATGATTTTCTCGCCGGCTTTGCGACCCTGCTCAAACCCACGGGAGTGGCAACCTTCGAGTTCCCGCAATTGCTGACGCTGATGGCTGGGCAGCAGTTCGACACGCTGTATCACGAACACTATTCCTACCTGTCACTCACCGCCGTTCAGGCGTTGTGCGAGCGCAACGGCCTGGAAGTCTTCGATGTCAGCCAGTTGACCACCCACGGAGGCTCGCTACGGGTATTCGTCCAGCGTCAGGATGGCGAACGACGCGCTGTGCAGCCAGAAGTGCGAGAGCAGTTACAGCTCGAACTGGCGGCGGGTGTGAAAACGGTCGAGTACTACGCGACCCTGGCGCCCGCGGCCGAGCGGAT
This sequence comes from Pseudomonas uvaldensis, assembly GCF_021271205.1. Classification (GTDB taxonomy): domain Bacteria; phylum Pseudomonadota; class Gammaproteobacteria; order Pseudomonadales; family Pseudomonadaceae; genus Aquipseudomonas; species Aquipseudomonas uvaldensis. Next base: position 559,303 of record NZ_JAIWKS010000001.1, on the reverse strand, counting down.
CAAACATCAGTTGCTGCGGTTTCTATTGCAGGCCAAGGCCGACGGCAAGCGTGTGGTGGGCTACGGCGCCGCCGCCAAAGGCAACACCTTGCTCAACTACGCCGGGATCAAGCCGGATCTTTTGGCCTGGGTGGCCGATGCCAACCCTCATAAGCAAGGCAAGTACCTGCCAGGTAGCCGCATCCCTGTTGTGGCGCCCGATCGCATAGCGCTGGAAAAGCCTGACTACATTCTGGTGCTGCCGTGGAATCTGCTGGAAGAAGTTACCCGCCAGTTGGCCCATGCAACCCAATGGGGAGCTAAATTTGTCGTTGCCGTGCCGGAGTTGAGCATTCGATGAGCAGAATTCATTACACCAAACCCAGTGTTGGCGAGCTTGAAGCGCGCTATGCCCTGGATGCTGTGCAGAACGGTTGGGGAGCTCGTTGCTACGAGTATCTGACCCGCTTCGAAAGCAGTTTTGCCGAGCATCTGGGGGCGAACTACGCAATTGCGACTTCCAGCTGCACCGGAGCCCTGCACATGGGCATGGCGGCGCTGGACATCGGTCCTGGCGACGAAGTGATATTGGCCAACACCAATTGGATTGCCTCCGCAGCGCCGATCACCTACCTGGGGGCCACCCCGGTATTCGTTGACGTGCTGAGTGATAGCTGGTGCCTTGACCCTCAGGAAGTCAGACGCGCCATCACAGCGCGAACCAAGGCGATCCTGGCGGTTCATCTGTACGGCAACCTGTGTGACATGGACGCTTTGCTGGCAATCGGTCGGGAGTTCGGCATTCCGGTGATCGAGGACGCGGCGGAGGCCATCGGTTCGCAATGGCGCGGTAAAGCGGCGGGCTCGCTGGGCGCGTTCGGGGCTTTTTCGTTTCATGGCACGAAGACAATGACCACTGGCGAGGGCGGGATGTTCGTCACCTCGGACAAAGCGTTGTACGAGCGCGTCCTTACCTTGTCCAATCATGGCCGGGTAGCCGGTAGCACCAAACAGTTCTGGCCGCAAATGCTCGGCTTCAAATACAAGATGAGTAATCTGCAGGCGGCAGTCGGCTGTGCCCAAGTGGAAAGGATCGAGGAGTTGATCACGCGCAAGCGGGCAATCTTCGCCAACTATGCGCAGGCACTTGAAGGCGTGCAGGGCGTTTCCCTGAACCCTGAACCGGCACATGGACGCAACGGCTACTGGATGCCCACTGTTGTATTCGATGCTGATACCGGCGTGCGTCGCGAGCAGTTGATTGGCGCTTTCGAGGCCGCGAACATCGACGCCCGGGTATTTTTCTGGCCGCTGTCGTCGTTGCCGATGTTCAGTGCTCATGTCGTGGATACGCCAAATGCGTTCGCCTTGCCCGAGCGAGCCTTCAACCTGCCCAGTTATCACGACATGACCGATGCCGATCAGCAACGCGTGGTGGATGTCGTGCTCGGCCAACTGGTAAGCAGGCACGCGCTGTGAAGATGTATCTGCTGGGGGCCGCGAACCCGGAAGCGGTGCGAATGCTGCTCGCCGTCAAACGCAGCGTGCCGAATATCGATTTTGCATTTCTGGATAACGATCCGCGCAAACAGGGCACGTTGTTCCACGGCGTACCGGTGGTCGGCGGATCTGATCGAGTGGGCGAGCTCAACGGTCCGGATGTTCATTTCGTCAACCTGATCACCGGCTCCACCCGGTTGCGCTACGAGACCACCTGCCAACTGGTCGAGGCCGGTGCGCGCCTGGGGCAGTTCATTCATCCCAGTGTCGATTTGAGCATGATCCGTGTCGGAGCGGGGTGCTATCTGCAAGAAGGTGTACTGATGCAGGCCGAAGTCACACTGGGCGACAACACCAGCATCAGTGCCGGCAGCGTCGTGGGCCACGAAGGGCGAATCGGTCATTCGGTATTCCTGGCACCAGGCGTGTGTATCGCCGGCTGTGTGGAAGTCGGCGACGGCACCTTTATCGGCACGAATGCGACGATCCTGCCGCGCCTGCGTATTGGCCGTTGGGTCACCATTGGTGCCGGTGCCGTGGTCACCAAGGACGTTCCTGATTTCTCGGTCGTGGCGGGCAATCCCGCCAGGATCATCAAGACTAACTCAGTGCCTTATCCCGACGGTCGGGTACTGAAGTAGTTGCTTCCCTATTTTCTGGAGAGTTCAATGAATCCCCATGAGCAGTTTCGCGAAGAAGTAAAAGGCAACATCGAAGGCTTGCAACAGGACAAAGCGCTGCAGGAGCAGTCGCTGGGCTGGGTCGGCACCACGGCCAAGCACAAATACACCTACAACTTCAGCTGGATGGGCCGGCCGATCATTCAGTTCCCGCAGGACATGGTCGCCATGCAGGAAATCATCTGGAACTTGCGTCCGGACGTGATTGTTGAAACCGGGATTGCCCATGGCGGTTCGCTGGTGTTCTACGCCTCGATGCTTGAGCTGATAGGCCATGGTGAAGTGCTGGGTGTCGATATCGATATCCGTCAGCACAACCGCGAGGCCATCGAAGCTCATCCGATGAGCAAACGGATCAGCATGATCCAGGGTTCCAGCATCGACACTGCAGTCGTCGATCAGGTCCGTGAACGTATCCAGGGCAAGAAAGTACTGGTGGTGCTGGACTCCAACCACACCCATGAACACGTGCTGCAAGAGCTGCGTCTCTATGCGCCGCTGGTCTCGGTGGGCAGTTACTGTGTGGTGATGGATACCGTGGTCGAAGATATGCCGGAGGACGCGTTCCCCGATCGCCCGTGGGGCAAGGGAGACAACCCGAAAACCGCAGTCTGGGCCTACCTTGAAGAGAACCGCGATTTTGAGATCGATCAAGCGATCCACAGCAAGTTGCTGATCACAGTCGCACCGGACGGTTACCTGCGCCGAGTGCGCTAAACGGTCCCTCATTCAAGCGTTCATCGGCAGTCGATTTTGGCGAGGAAAGAAATGCAAGGCATCCATGGTTCTGAACATACATTGCCCCTGAGTGAGCTGTTCACTCTGGTGCTGATTACACACAATCGCCCGGCGTTCCTGCGTAGGGCATTGCAGTTCTATAGCACGTTGCCTTGCCGGATCCTGGTTCTCGACTCCTCGTCCGCCGCGCTTGAAGGCGCCGGCGCAATAGCCCGGACCATCGACTATCGGCATTTGCCCGAGTTTGGCTACTGGGGAATCCAGAACAAGCTCAAGTACGGCGTCGAACAGGTCACCACGCCATACATGGTCTTCGCCTCCGATGACGATTTCCTGGTGCACGAGGCGTTGATCGAATCGGTTGATTTCCTTGAGGCCAACCCTGACTACGGCCTATGCCACGGCTACTGCCTGATGTACCTGACGCACTCCAACTATGTGCAGTACTACAGGCGAGACAAAAAGGTGCAGGAGGACTACTGCGCCGACCGTGCCCAGGATCGTGTGCTTGATTGCATGAGCCAGTACATCCCGCCGTTCTATGCGGTGCATCGCACGGCGCTGTTGCGCGACTGGTATGCAGTGATGCCGGACGGGACAATTTTCCAGTGGCAGGAAATCGGCCACGTGTACTACATGCTGGCACGGGCCAAGGCGCGCATTCTGCCAAGGCCGTATGTGGTGCGAGAGGTCAATTATGGCCGCTCCGACCACAACACCGAAATCATGAGCACACTGAGTTTCAAGGATGCCCGCTCCGTCGCCGACCGCGAGCGTTTCGCCGCTTTCCTCGCGACGTTGCCAACCGGCATCAGCGATCTGGACGAAGCCCAGACCGCGCAGTTCGCCATGAAAAGTTTCCAGGCACTTGCGGACAGCCTTGCCCAGCGCAACGCGTTGACCATCGAGCCGATTTTCGAGTCCTACTGGAAGGATCCGACTGTGGGGCCGAAGCGGGTATTCGGTACTGAGCAGTATGTCGAGATGCCGTTCTACAACCAGGCTTTTTTTGATCGACTCACCGAATATGAATTCCTGCTGCACGCGATGCCTGCCGGCCGTTTGCAACTGGAAGAAATGGAAGGTGCACTGCTCCAGCAGCACCGGCTGCAACGTACTTATTCGAACGATAGCCCGGAAACCATCCAGAACCGTTTGCTGGAAGCCGTGCAGTTGGGCGCGTTCAACCGCCACGTCGTGCAGAAACTGGAGCAGCAGATATTGGATAAGGGAGAGTCCGCCGAAGCAAAAGTGCTGAGCGACTGGATTGCGCGGCTGGACAGTGTCCCGACCTTCGACAGTCGCCGATTGCTCGACAGCATGCCGTCGGGTCGGCTGTTGAACTGGTTGCAGGCGCGTCAACCGAACGACACGGCCGTGCGCAAGATCAACCAGCATCTGGCGGCCACGGGTGGAGGCCCGCAGTTCGGCATTCTGCTGCTCGATCTTGAAGCTGACATGGATAAGTTGCAGCGCACCTTCGACAGTCTGATGGAGAGCGCTTTCCGGGCCTTCAAGGTCGTGGTCTTCACCACTGGGGAACTGCCGGCCGTCACCACCGAAAAACACACGGTGCATTTCGTCAAGGTCACTGCCGATAATTATGTCGACCGGCTCAATCAGATAGCCCGGCGTTCAAGCGCCGATTGGCTGCTGCTGGCCGAGGCGGGCGATGAGTTCACCGCTGCCGGTTTGTTGCGTGCCAGCCTGGAATTGCAGAAAGCCGACGGCTGCCGTGCGGTGGCAATGGATGAAATTCATCGTCGCAGTAACGGCACTCTGACCGATATTTTCCGTCCGGCCTTCAACCTCGATTTATTGCAAAGCCTGCCGGCGCTGATGTCACGGCATTGGCTGATCAGTCGCGAAGCACTGAACGATGTCGGTGGCTATGATCGGGAGTTCGCCGATGCGCTGGAGTTCGACTTGCTGCTGCGCCTGATCGAGGCGGGTGGGATGGCAGGACTGGCGCATCTGGCCGAACCGTTGTTGCTCGCACCAGCAGCGTCCATGGCGCCGAACGAGCAGGCGCGTCAGGCCTTGCTGCGTCATCTGAAAAACCGCGGCTACCAGGCGCAGGTGAGCGCCGAGGCGTTTGGTGGCTTGCGTGTCGACTACCGTCATACCGACCGACCGAAAGTGTCGATCATTATCGCCAGCGAAGACAATCAGGCGGATTTGCAGCGCTGCCTGGTGAGCGTATTGCAACGCACGCGCTACCAAAACAACGAAATCATCATTACTGATAATTGCAGTCAGTCAGCGGAACTTCTGGACTGGCTCGACAGCCTTCAACAAAACGCTCGTGGGCGGATCCATCTGATTAAAAACGAGCAGCGCTTGAGTTCTTCGGCGTTGCTTAATCAGGCTGCCGCGCAGGCGCAGGGTGAATACCTGGTGTTGTTGGCAGCCGACGCTGAGGTGATCAATGCCAATTGGATCGAAGCGTTGCTGAACCAGGCCCAACGTCCGGAAGTCGGCGTGGTCGGTGCCAAGCTGGTGGATCGCGAAGGTGGTGTGACCGGCGCCGGGCTGATTTTAGGCTTCGAGGGCGGTGTGGTTTCAGCATTCGTTGGCGAGGAAAAGGACGCTCAAGGCTATATGTATCGATTACAGGTCGAGCAGGACTGCTCGGCGGTCTCTGGTGCGTGCCTGATGGTGCGCAAGGCTGTGTTCGACGAGCTGGGCGGGCTCGATCAGGAGTATTTTGCACAGGCATATGCCGATGTCGATTTGTGCCTGAGGGTCGCAGACCACGGGTTGTTGACCGTGTGGACGCCGCAGGTCCAGATCGCACACCCCGGCACCTTGCCGGAAAATCCTCAGGCGGTGGCTGCGCTTCGGAAAAAATGGCAGGCACGTTTTGCTCAAGACCCGGCCTACAACCAGAGCCTGGCCGTCACTGGGACGCCTTTTACGCTGGGCGAAGCCCATGCAGTGGACTGGGCACAATTGCTCGCATAGGCACGGCGCGACCTGGGGGTTGCCGAAGGCGATTTTCCCCAGGCCGAACGTTATTACACCGAGGCCATAAGCTTGCCCATGTTTCCTTCCCGGAGCGACGAACAATTGGGTTATGTGGTTGAGCAACTTCGCCGATTGTTTGAGGGGTAACGGCCAGTGAGTACTGTCGCGATCATTCCCGCCCGTGGCGGCAGCAAGCGGATCGCTCGCAAGAACCTGAAGCCGTTCGACGGCGTGCCGATGATTGTCCACTCGATTCGAACCGCGTTGTCGTCACAATTGTTCGATGAAGTGATTGTCAGTACCGACGACGAAGAAATCGCCCGGCTGGCTCAGGCCCACGGTGCGCAGGTTCCGTTCATGCGCCCGGCGGCATTGGCCGATGATTTCACGGGAACGGCCGCGGTGATCGCCCATGCCCTGAGGGAGTTGCAGGAGCGGGCATTTGATCTGGCATGTTGCATCTATGCCACCGCACCGCTGCTGCAGGCCCGATACCTGCGGCAGGGATTGGAACTATTACGGGCGCATCCCGAGAAATCGTTCGCGTTTTCTGTCACGGATTTCGGCTTCCCTGTGCAGCGTGCCTTGACCCTGGATAGGCAGGGGGCACTGACGCCGCTCTATCCTGAGTTTCGCAACACTCGTTCCCAGGACTTGCCTCAGACCTTCCACGATGCCGGCCAGTTCTACTGGGGGCGCCGGGAAGCATGGTTGAGCTGTGACGTGCTGTTTTCATCCAAAAGCTTGCCGGTGATCCTGCCCCGTTATCTGGTGCAGGACATCGACACGCCTGAGGACTGGACGCGTGCCGAATACCTCTTCGCCGCATTGAAGGCTGGCGGAGAGCTGCAATGAAGATACTGATCCGCGCTGACGCTTCGCCAATCATCGGCTGAATAATGCAGAGTCAATCGTCGGCGCGTCGCGCTCGCCTTGTAATCAAGTGGGGTATGCCGTTGGCCTGGTCGCTGGTTGAATAGCCTGTAGATCGGCCTTATTCGGCAAAATTGCGTGACCTGCGAGTCATAACGCGCATCTTCACTGTATTGTATTGACCGGGAAGATGGCGCCTGGCCGTTATCGGGTCCAGTGATAGCCCTTTGTACTTCCCTTTGTCGGCGCCCCTCGATTCCTGCGAGCGGTGGTATTGGGCTGTTTTTGATTGGGAAGCCGTAATGATTGGCATAAAGAGCATTGCGAGCTACGTTCCTGTAGCCGGCGTGGACAATTACGCACAGGGTGCGAAGTTTGAAAAGGATGAAGAATTCATTCTCGGCAAGATCGGCTCGGCATTCCTGCCTCGCAAGGGTGACGACCAGGAAACCTCGGATTTGTGTGTCGAAGCTGCCAACGCGCTGTTTGCCAACAATCCCAGTCTGAAGCGCGAAGCCATCGATGTACTGATCGTGGTCACCCAGAACGGTGACGAGGAAGGATTGCCCCATACGGCGGCCATCGTTCAGGACAAGCTGGGCTTGCCTACCACCGTGGCAGCATTCGATATCTCCCTGGGGTGTTCGGGTTATGTCTATGGAATCTATGCCATCAAGGGCTTCATGGAAGCTGCTGGCTTGAAGAACGGGCTGTTGATCACGGCTGACCCGTACTCCAAGATCGTTGACCCGGAAGACCGCAACACCACGATGCTGTTCGGCGATGCCGCCACCGCCACGTGGATGGGTGAAGATGCGCCGTGGCAACTGGGCAAATCCAAATTCGGCACCGACGGTTCCGGTGCGCCGCATCTGAAGGTCAGCGACGGCGTGTTCTTCATGAATGGCCGTCAGGTGTTCAACTTCGCCTTGCTCAAGGTTCCTGCCCATCTGCATGAGTTGCTGGCCGATTCCGATCTGCAGCCCGCTGATATCGACGCGTTTTGCATCCATCAGGGCAGCGCGGCGATTGTCGATGCCGTGGCGCGGCGATTTGAAGGTGAACCAGAGAAATTTATCAAGGATATGGTCGAGACCGGGAACACGGTATCGTCGAGCATTCCTTTGCTGCTGGAAAAGCATGTACTCGATTCCAACTGGAAACGCGTGGCCCTGAGCGGTTTCGGGGTCGGGCTGTCCTGGGGCTCGGCGATCATCTATCGTCCTTGATTCACTTGGATCCGGGCACAAAAATAGCGTCCAAGGTGTAATCTTGAGCGCTATTTTTTTTTGCCCGACGAAAGGCGAGACGCAATGAGTGAGTTCTTCGCGCGCAATCTCCAACTGATCGAACAGCGCTGGCCGGCCCTGGCCGAACGCCTGGTGCTGGAGGATGCCAGCCGATTGCAGGCGGATCTGGTGGAGGGTATGGGCTCGACCTTGAGCATCAATGGCATTCAGCTGACCAGTCGTCATGATCGCCTCGCCGAGGCCGAGCTACAGGCCTCCAGCCTGCCGTCGGACGCTGCCGTTGTGCATGTCTATGGCACGGGGCTGGGGGATCTGCAAAACCGGATGCTGGAGAGACCAGCGCTTGAGCGCCTGTACGTGCATATTCTCAACGGCTCTGTGTTCGCGCTGGTGTTGCAGGTGCTGGACCAGTCGCCATGGCTCGTCGATCCTCGCGTCGAGTTGCTTTACGCCGGCGATCTGACGGAAATCCAGCTACCGTTCTTCGCCTTGCCTGCAGAACTGGTGTTGGCCGACGACTACAACGCCAAGATTCGCGACCGATTAATCAGTGAAACCCATCTGTTGTTCAACAATCGGGAGTTCGATCCCGGTGCCCCGGAGATTATCGAGCGCCTGCGATCGACCTTCAACCTTGTGCAGCGTGATCGTGATGTAGGCGAGCTGTTCGGTTCTTATAAGGGGCGGGACGCTTTCGTCATCGCAACCGGGCCCAGCCTCGAGCAGCACTTCGAGAAACTACGCAACCTGCATGACCAGGCCGAGCGGCCCTTGTTGATTTGTGTCGATACTGCCTACCGACCGTTGATCAACCATGGCATACGACCAGATATCGTGGTCACCATCGATCAACGCATTTCGATGCGGCACCTCCCGGCCGAACATTCAGGCGGCGTTACGCTGGTTTATCTCCCCATGGCTGATCCGCTGGTAATTGAAGCTTGGCAGGGCGCGCGGTATGTGGGGTATTCCGCCAGTCCGATCTATCGGCAGATGCGCCAGCAGATGCTCCGGCATGAGTTGTATGTGGGGGGCAGTGTGATCCATCCGGCCGTCGACCTGGCCGTCAAAATGGGAGCGTCAAGGGTCACTCTGTTCGGTGCTGACTTCGCGTTCCCCCATGACAGGACTCATGCAGGGTGGAATGACGGGGACCTGGGGCCCAAATTGGACGCCGCAAGGCACTGGGTGCTCGATGGTCATGGGCAGCGAGTCAAGACCCAGCTCAACTTCCGCAGTTATCTGTGTGAACTGGAGCGTTTTATCGCCGGGCATCCCCGGGTGCGTTTCTTTAACAGTAGCCGGGACGGGGCGATGATCGCCGGCACTGATTTCGATCCGGAGTTTACCCAGTGAACAAACTTCAAGACGTGGTCCGGGAGGCTCATGACTGTGCCCGGCTGTTTCGCCTGGGGCGGGACGTCGAGGCGGGGCTGGCGATGGTGGTACTGGTCGAGTCTGCTCAACTGTTGGTTGAAAATATGACGAGTGACATCCACTCGTCATGGCATGAGCTGTTGACCTTGATGATCAATGACCAGATAGCGCAGAACTGGCTATCACTGGCAGATTATCTCGACCGCGAACTCGTCGATCTGCTGACGGGCGGGGCTCGTATCTAGGCTTCACCGACAGGCTGCCTTGTCTTGCTCCCCCGGAATCCTGGTCGACATATCTCTGGCGTCATTTTTTCAGTCCTCGATCTCGTCCAAGTCCTTGATTTATGAGGGGTGGCACCCTGATGGCAAAAAATTTGAAAAAACTGCTAAAGCAAGCTCCGATTACGACGATAACTATTACGAAGGTTCTCTAGGCCACACCCGGCGAGTTGCCAGGGCCGGAAGCCGCAGTACCCAACCAACGAGGAATTCGTCATGGCTTTAACAGTAAATACCAATACCACATCGCTGGGTGTTCAGAAGAACCTGGGCCGCGCTTCCGACGCGCTGTCGACTTCGATGACCCGTCTGTCTTCCGGCCTGAAAATCAACAGCGCCAAAGACGACGCCGCCGGCCTGCAGATCGCTACCCGTATGACTTCGCAGATCCGTGGTCAGACCATGGCTATCAAAAACGCCAACGACGGTGTTTCGATCGCTCAGACCGCTGAAGGCGCCCTGCAAGAGTCGACCAACATTCTGCAGCGTATGCGTGAAATTGCACTGCAATCGCGAAACGACTCCAACGGCACTGCCGACCGTACCGCTCTGGACAAAGAATACCAACAGTCCGTTGCTGAACTGACCCGTATCGCTCAGTCGACCAACCTGAACGGTAAGGCTCTGCTGGACGGTACTGCTGGTTCGATGGAATTCCAGGTAGGTTCGAACACCACTTCGGACAACCAGATCACCCTGACTCTGGCTTCGAGCTTCGACTCCAGCGCCCTGGGCATGACCGGTACTACCATTTCGGGTACCTCCAACGGCGCTAACCACTCGGCAGTTCTGTCGGCCATCTCGGCCATCGACGCGGCTCTGGGACGAATCAACAGTACTCGTGCCGACCTCGGTGCTGCTCAAAACCGTTTCTCGAGCACCATCTCGAACCTGCAGAACATCAACGAAAACGCCAGTGCTGCACTGAGCCGCGTACAAGATACCGACTTCGCTGCTGAAACTGCACAGCTGACCAAGCAGCAGACTCTGCAACAGGCTTCCACCTCGGTTCTGGCCCAGGCCAACCAATTGCCATCCGCTGTACTGAAACTGCTTCAGTAATCGCTGGATGAATTTTAGCGGGGGGGTGCGCTTGCGTGCTCCCTCGCTTTTTCAGTTTAAGAGGTGTTGGACATGGATATGAGCGTGAAGCTGAACTTGTCTTATCCTGCGGCTCAGCAGGCGACAACTGTTGCCAGCAAGCCGGTGGAGAAGCCTCGAGCGGAAGCCGCGCCTGCGGTTGCCGTCAAGGATGAGCGCAAAAGCGAGCAGGTTGAACAGGAAAAGCTTAAACGGGCCGTTCAGGAAATCGAAAAGTTTGTTCAATCGGTCAAGCGCAACCTGGAGTTCTCGATTGACGAGCCTTCTGGCAAAGTAGTGGTCAAAGTGATTGCCGGTGATTCTGGTGAGGTGGTCCGTCAGATCCCTAACGAGGAAGTCTTGAAGCTGGCAAACAGTTTGAATGATGCAAACAGTCTGCTATTCAGTGCGAAAGTCTGATAGCTGGCATGAATTTTGTTGCTATGTTCTTTTGGGCGTTGTAGTGGTCAAAAAGCCGGCGACACACTGAAGGGAGTCCCACATGGCAAGTCCAATTCTACCTGGCTTGGGTTTAGGTTCCGGCCTCGATACTACCGCGATCGTCAAGGCTCTGGTTGATGCTGATAAATCTGCCAAGCAGAACCAGATCACCCGTCAGACCTCCATCAATACTGCGCAGATTTCCGGTGTTGGTACTCTCAAAAGTGTCCTGGCGAACTTTCAGACGGCGATCAAAAATCTGGGGGACACCAAGACCCCGCAGTTTCTAGGGTACAACGCAACGTCGGCTGATCCCAAAGTGCTGACGGCCGTGGCCAGCAATACGGCGGTGAATGGCACTTATTCCATCAAGATCAACAACCTGGCGACGTCCTCCAAGGTGGCTACTGCTGCTTTTGCAGGCGGTCCAACCAGTGCCATTCCGAGCGGTACGCTCACCATCACTCAAAACGGTGTATCTCGCCCCGTCACCATTGGTGCGAACGCAACCCTGCAGTCGGTGCGTGACGCGATCAACGCCCAGCAAGGCATCAACGGTTTCAGTGCGAACATCGTCACCGACTCGTTCGGCTCGCGCTTGGTAATGGGGTCTACGACGACCGGTGCCGGTTCCGACATCACCCTTAGCGGCATTGCCGGCCTGGAAGTCAATGCCGGCCAGCAAATGGGGGCAACGCCTACGGCGACTTCGGCAGGTGCCATTGGCGATTTCGCCACAGACGCCAGCTTCACCGTGGATGGCCTGACGCTGACCAGCAAAAGCAATACCGTCGATAAGGCTATTTCGGGATTGACCTTGAATCTGGTGGCCACCACTGGAACCACTACCGTGACAGTCGGGCCGAACAATGATGGCCTGAAGAAGTCGATTCAAGCGTTCGTCGATGCGTACAATCAGGTTGTCAGCAGTGTCAACACTCTGACCAAGCCGACTTTGGACGCTGACGGCAAGCCTACAGTTGGCGCGGCGCTGACAGGTGACCCGCTGGCGCGTAGCATCCTGGCTTCGATTCGCGAGCCGTTGGTGACCACCGGTGCCGGTGACAAGCTGACCGTGCTTTCGCAGTTGGGTATTACCACCAACCAGAAAACCGGTGCGTTGGACTTCGATAGCACCAAGTTTTCGAAGGCGATGGATACCCAGCAACTGGGCGGTGAGATCCAGAAACTGTTCCTGGGGGATCCGGCTGCGACCGGTACTGCGGCCAAAGGCCTGCTGGAACGCATGAACGATGCAATCACGCCATACACCTTGACGGGCAACAACGGCATTCTCGATGCCCGTTCGACCAGCCTTGCCAAGATCAAGACGAATCTGGCAAGCCAGCAGGAAGCTTTGGATCGTCGGATCGAAACCCTGACGGCTACGTTGACTAAAAAATACAACGACATGGACAAGCTGGTCGGTCAGCTCAAGGCGACAGCAAGTAATATCACTTCGATGTTCGAAGCGATCAATGCCCAGAAAAACGCCTCGTAACCTATGAGCGCCAGAAGCCCGGCAGCGGATGACGCTTGCCGGGCTTTTTGGTTTTTGATCTAAAGAATTCTGACGCCAGGTCGATAGACTGGTTATACGAATACAGAGTTTGGATGAGGTAAAACATGAACCCGATGTTGGCCCTTCGGCAATATCAGAAGGTCGGTGCCCATGCCCAGACTTCCGTGGCCAGTCCTCACCGTCTGGTGCAAATGCTCATGGAAGGGGGGCTGGATCGTATTGCTCAGGCCAAAGGTGCCATGGAGCGTAAAGACATCGCTAATAAAGGTGTTTTCATTGGCAAGGCCATCGGCATTATCGGCGGCCTGCGCGAAGGCCTGGACCTGGAAAACCAGGCCGAGTCCGTGGCTGAGCTGGATAGTCTCTATGCCTACATGATGCAACGCCTGGCCGAAGCCAACGCCAAGACCGACCCGAAGATCCTTGACGAAGTGGCCGATCTGCTTCGTACGGTCAAGGAAGGCTGGGATGGTATCGCCGATCCCGGTCCGCAATTCTAAGGAGCACTCCCATGAGTCATGTCCTGCAGCGGATAGAACAAACCCGTGACGCTCTGGTCGATGCTTTGGCCGAGCGAAATTGGGAGGCCATTGGTCAGTTGGACATGACGTGTCGTTCCTGCATGGAAGATGTGCTGGAGGCGTACGAGGTGGATGGAGCGGCATTGCGCGCCAATCTTGAGGAACTGATGGGGGTCTACAAGCAGCTTCTGGAGGCTGCGACAGGGGAGCGCCAGGCAATCGTCGACGAGATGTCGCAGGTTCATCAAGCACAAAATGCGGCAAAGGTCTACAACTTGTTTGGATAATAAATCCATGCAAAGTGCGCCATAAATTTGACTGTGACCCGTTTTTTGACTTAACTAGTAACTGTTTTCAGATTTCAGACGTCTACAGGCACAACAAGTCTGCAAGCGTCTAGCTTGCCCCCAAATCCCGGGCTCTGAGTTGACTAGGAAGTTGCTATTGCATGTGGCGTGAAACCAAAATTCTCCTGATCGATGACGACAGCGTCCGCCGCCGTGATCTGGCGGTAATCCTGAATTTTCTCGGTGAAGAAAATTTGCCCTGCGGCAGCCATGATTGGCAGCAGGCTGTCGGCTCTCTGTCGTCCAGTCGTGAAGTCATTTGCGTCCTTATCGGGACCGTAAATGCTCCCGCAACTCTTTTGGGCTTGTTAAAGACACTGTCAACCTGGGATGAGTTCCTTCCGGTTTTGTTAATGGGCGAAAATTCTTCCCTTGACTTACCGGAAGACCAGCGCCGTCGGGTGCTTTCCACCCTGGAAATGCCCCCTAGCTATAGCAAGTTGCTCGATTCGCTGCACCGCGCCCAGGTCTATCGCGAGATGTACGACCAGGCTCGTGAGCGTGGCAGGCACCGCGAACCCAATCTGTTCCGCAGTCTTGTCGGCACCAGTCGGGCGATCCAGCACGTGCGCCAGATGATGCAACAGGTGGCCGACACCGACGCCAGTGTGTTGATCCTGGGCGAGTCGGGCACCGGCAAGGAAGTGGTGGCGCGCAACCTGCACTACCATTCCAAGCGTCGTGAAGCTCCGTTCGTGCCGGTCAACTGTGGCGCAATCCCGGCCGAGTTGCTGGAAAGCGAATTGTTCGGTCATGAGAAGGGCGCTTTCACAGGCGCCATCACCAGTCGGGCCGGGCGTTTCGAATTGGCCAACGGCGGTACGCTGTTCCTCGATGAAATCGGTGACATGCCGCTGCCGATGCAGGTCAAGCTGCTGCGAGTTCTGCAGGAGCGTACTTTCGAGCGTGTGGGCAGTAACAAAACCCAGAGTATCGATGTACGCATCATTGCTGCGACCCACAAGAACCTCGAGAGCATGATCGAGGTAGGCAGTTTCCGCGAAGACCTCTATTACCGCCTCAACGTATTCCCGATCGAAATGGCGCCGTTGCGCGAGCGTGTCGAAGACATCCCGTTGCTGATGAATGAGCTGATTTCGCGCATGGAGCACGAAAAGCGCGGTTCGATCCGCTTCAACTCGGCGGCGATCATGTCCCTGTGTCGTCATGGCTGGCCGGGTAACGTGCGCGAATTGGCCAACCTGGTGGAGCGCATGGCGATCATGCATCCCTATGGCGTGATCGGCGTGGCTGAGCTACCGAAGAAATTCCGCTACGTCGACGATGAAGATGAGCAAATGGTCGACAGCCTGCGCACCGATCTGGAAGAGCGGGTGGCGATCAACGGCCACACGCCTGATTTCACCGCCAATGCCATGCTGCCGCCTGAAGGTCTTGATCTCAAGGACTACCTAGGTGGCCTGGAGCAAGGGCTTATCCAGCAGGCCCTGGATGACGCCAACGGCATCGTGGCTCGGGCAGCGGAGCGCCTGCGTATCCGTCGCACCACCCTGGTGGAGAAGATGCGCAAGTACGGCATGAGCCGTCGCGAAGGAGACGAACAGGCGGATGATTGACGCCTGTTTTGCAACCGCCTGATTTTCAGGCGGTTTTTTTTAGGCATGGGTATTGCTAAGGCTCTCTCAACATTCCGTTTAACTGACGGTCAGCCAAGCGAGAGAGTCCGATGCCCCAAGTCGCCCAGATATCTCCTGTCTCCGAATCAGGGAGCATGCCGTCCGCCGAGCAGGCAAGCCGGCTCGGACTTGAACAGGCGTTTTCTCTGTTCAACCAGATGTCCAGCCAGCTGACCGATTCCTACAGTCTGCTCGAAGCCCGTGTCACTGAGCTCAAGGGTGAATTGGCAGTGGTCAGCGCCCAGCGCATGCAGGAGCTGGCGGAAAAGGAACGCCTGGCCAACCGGTTGCAGAATCTGCTCGATCTTTTGCCGGGCGGCGTCATTGTCATCGATGCCCATGGCTTTGTCCGCGAGGCCAACCCGGCCGCTTGCGAATTACTCGGGCTGCCGCTCGAAGGCGAGCTGTGGCGACATGTCATAACCCGATGCTTCGCACCTCGTGAAGACGATGGTCATGAAGTATCCCTCAAGAACGGACGACGCCTGTCCATCTCGACCCGTTCGCTGGACGCCGAGCCCGGGCAGTTGGTGCTGCTCAACGACCTGACTGAAACCCGTCACCTGCAAGACCAGCTGGCGCGCCATGAGCGTCTGTCTTCCCTGGGGCGAATGGTGGCGTCGCTGGCGCACCAGATTCGTACGCCGTTGTCCGCCGCTTTGCTGTACGCCAGTCATTTGACCGAGCAACAACTGCCGATGGAAACCCAGCAGCGTTTCGCCGGGCGCCTGAAAGAGCGTTTGCACGAGCTGGAACATCAGGTGCGGGACATGCTGGTCTTCGCCCGTGGCGAGTTGCCGCTGACCGATCGCGTGACGCCGAAAGCCTTGTTGCAGGCGTTGCAAGCGGCGGCGTCTACCCATGTACAGGGTTTGCCGATCCGCTGGCAGTGCGACAGCCATGTCGGCGAGGTGCTGTGTAACCGCGACACCTTGGTGGGGGCGGTGCTGAATCTCATCGAAAATGCGATCCAGGCTGGTGGCGAGACAGTTCGCCTGAAGATTCACCTTTATACCCGCGATGATTCCCTTCGCCTGTGTGTCAGCGACAGCGGCGGTGGTATCGAGCCGGCCGTGCTGGCACGCCTCGGCGAGCCGTTCTTCACGACCAAGGCGACTGGCACCGGGCTCGGCCTGACCGTGGTCAAGGCCGTGGCTCGTGCCCATCAGGGAGAATTGACGTTACGTTCGCGGCTGGGGCGTGGGACCTGTGCAACGGTGTGCCTGCCATTGTTTTCCAGTGCGCCGCAGGTGGAGTGATAGCGATGGCGATCAAGGTGTTGCTGGTAGAGGATGATCGGGCCCTGCGTGAAGCGCTGGCCGATACGCTGGTTTTGGCCGGGCATGGCTACGTGGCCGTAGGTTCGGCTGAGGATGCGTTGCAGGCGGTGGCTCGGGAAACCTTCAACCTGGTGGTCAGCGATGTGAACATGCCGGGTATGGATGGGCATCAGTTGCTCGGGTTGTTGCGTACCCGTCACCCTCAGTTGCCGGTATTGCTGATGACGGCCCATGGGGCGGTCGAGCGTGCGGTGGAAGCCATGCGCCAGGGCGCAGCGGATTATCTGGTCAAGCCATTCGAACCCAAGGCGCTGCTTGATCTGGTGGCGCGTCATGCGTTGGGCACCCCTGTTGTCGAGGGTGAAGGCCCGGTGGCGTTCGAGCCGGCCAGTGCGCAATTACTGGAATTGGCGGCGCGAGTGGCGCGCAGTGATTCAACCGTGTTGATTTCCGGTGAATCCGGTACAGGCAAGGAAGTGTTGGCGCGTTATATCCACCAGCAATCCCGTCGCGCCAACGAACCGTTCATTGCCATCAACTGTGCGGCAATTCCCGACAACATGCTCGAAGCGACACTGTTCGGTCATGAGAAGGGGGCGTTTACCGGGGCCATTGCGGCCCAGGCCGGCAAGTTCGAACAGGCCGATGGTGGCACCATTTTGCTCGATGAGATCTCCGAAATGCCCCTGGGCTTGCAAGCCAAGCTGCTGCGGGTGCTCCAAGAGCGGGAGGTGGAGCGGGTCGGTGGGCGCAAACCCATCAGCCTGGATATTCGCGTGGTGGCGACCACCAACCGCGACCTTGCGGGCGAAGTGGCGTCGGGACGGTTTCGCGAAGACCTATATTACCGCCTGTCGGTTTTTCCCCTGGCCTGGCGTCCACTTCGCGAGCGCACTGCCGATATCCTGCCGCTGGCTGAACGGCTATTGGCCCGGCACGTCAATAAAATGAAACACGCGACGGCGAGGCTTTCGCCGGCGGCCCAGGCCTGCCTGGTTGCGTATCCATGGCCCGGGAACGTACGAGAGCTGGATAACGCCATCCAGCGGGCGCTGATCCTGCAGCAGGGCGGCTTGATCCAGCCGGAGGATTTCTGCCTGGCCGGTCCGGTGGCCTGTGCGCCGTTGCCCGTGTTGGCAGCGGCACCCGCACCGGTGTTTGCGGCCCCGGTGGACGTGGATGGCGAGTCGGCCGGCGCTTTGGGCGACGACCTGCGTCGGCGTGAGTTCCAGATGATCATCGACACCCTGCGCGCCGAGCGCGGGCGTCGCAAGGAGGCGGCAGAACGCTTGGGCATCAGCCCTCGCACCTTGCGCTACAAACTGGCGCAGATGCGTGATGCCGGTATGGATGTGGAGGCTTATCTGTTCGCTAGCTGATAACACACCGACACCGCCATTCCTTTGGAAGCGAGATTGCTCGCGAAGGCGGTGATTCCAGCGATGCACAGCTTGACTGTCAGACCGCTATCGCGAGCAGGCTCGCTCCCACGGGAGCCTGACGGGACGGTATGCGCATTTGTTTATCGCGGCCATGGAGCTGGCACCCTTGTTGCTACTACCTAGATACCCGCTGACCAAGTGTCAAAAAAACGCGGACCGCCAGAGAGAATAGAGCATGAGCCAAGGTATTGAATTTAATCGATTGATGTTGGACATGCGGGCCATGCAAATGGACGCCATGGCCCAGCCGAAATCGGTCGCCGTACCCCAGGTGGGTGGCAGCAGCTTTTCCGACATGCTCGGTCAGGCCGTCAATAAAGTGAACGATACCCAGCAGGCATCGAACCAATTAGCCAGTGCCTTTGAAATTGGCAAAAGTGGCGTCGACCTGACTGACGTAATGATCTCTTCGCAGAAAGCCAGTGTCTCGTTCCAGGCGTTGACCCAGGTTCGCAATAAACTGGTTCAAGCCTACCAAGACATCATGCAGATGCCGGTTTAAGGAAACTATTGAGTCATGGCAGAAGCAGCCGTAGATAACGTTCCGGCCAAGGCCACCCCGACCGACGGCAAACCGCCGCTGTTCGGCCTGTCCTTCCTGGAAAATCTCTCCGAGATGACCATGCTGCGTCAGGTGGGCCTGTTGGTCGGCCTGGCTGCCAGCGTGGCGATTGGTTTTGCCGTGGTGCTGTGGTCTCAGCAGCCGGACTACCGTCCTCTGTACGGCAGCCTGGAAGGCATGGACGCCAAGCAAGTCATGGAGACCCTGGCTTCTGCCGACATTCCATACACCGTCGAGCCCAACTCCGGCGCCTTGCTGGTCAAGGCTGACGATGTTGCCCGTGCGCGCCTCAAGCTCGCCGCCGCCGGCGTGACGCCGAGCGACGGCAATGTCGGTTTCGAGATCCTCGACAAGGACCAGGGCCTGGGCACCAGCCAGTTCATGGAAGCGACCCGTTATCGTCGTGGCCTGGAAGGCGAACTGGCGCGTACCATCTCCAGCCTGAACAACGTCAAGGGGGCTCGTGTGCACCTGGCGATTCCGAAAAGCTCGGTGTTCGTGCGTGATGAGCGCAAGCCGAGTGCTTCGGTACTGGTCGACCTTTATCCGGGCCGTGCCCTCGAGCCTGGCCAGGTCCTGGCGATCGTCAATCTGGTGGCGACCAGCGTTCCCGAGTTGAGCAAGTCGCAGATCACCGTGGTCGACCAGAAAGGCAACCTGCTGTCCGATCAGGTGGAAAACTCCGAACTGACCATGGCCGGCAAACAATTCGATTACAGCCGTCGCATGGAAGGCATGTTGACCCAGCGTGTGCATAACATCCTGCAACCGATCCTGGGCAATGACCGTTACAAAGCCGAAGTGTCGGCCGATGTGGATTTCAGCGCCGTTGAATCGACGTCCGAGCAATTCAACCCCGATCAGCCGGCGTTGCGCAGCGAGCAGTCGGTCACCGAGCAGCGCACCGCCAGCAATGGCCCACAAGGTGTGCCCGGTGCCTTGAGCAACCAGCCGCCATCACCGGCCAGTGCGCCGCAGACCACGGGTGGTGCCGCCGGTGCCGCCGGCATGGTGCAGCCAGGCCAGCCGCTGGTGGACGCCAACGGTCAGCAGATCATGGACCCGGCCACCGGCCAGCCGATGCTCGCGCCTTACCCGGCCGACAAGCGCCAGCAAGCGACCAGGAACTTCGAACTGGACCGTTCCATCAGCCACACCAAGCAACAGCAGGGGCGTTTGAACCGCCTGTCGGTTGCGGTGGTGGTGGACGATCAGGTCAAGGTCAACCCGGCCAATGGCGAAACCACCCGTGCGCCATGGAGCGCCGACGAACTGGCGCGCTTCACCCGCCTGGTGCAAGACGCCGTCGGTTTCGACGCCAGCCGTGGTGACAGCGTCAGCGTGATCAACGTGCCGTTCTCCTCCGAGCGCGGAGAGGTGATCGCCGAAATTCCGTTTTATTCGCAACCCTGGTTCTGGGATGTGGTCAAGCAAGTATTGGGCGTGCTGTTCATCCTGGTGCTGGTATTCGGGGTGCTGCGCCCGGTGCTCAACAACATCACCAATGGCGGCAAGAACAAGCAACTGGCCGGCCTGGGTGATGTAGAGCTGGGAGGCATGGGCGGCCTGGATGGCGAATTGGCCAACGATCGCGTCAGCCTCGGCGGGCCGCAGAGCATTCTGCTGCCAAGCCCGAGCGAAGGTTATGACGCACAGTTGAACGCCATCAAGAGTCTGGTGGCAGAAGATCCGGGTCGTGTGGCCCAGGTCGTGAAAGAGTGGATTAACGCAGATGAGTGATAATCGAGCCGCCGTAGCCAAATTGTCCCGGGTCGACAAAGCCGCGATCCTGCTGCTGTCCCTGGGGTCGACCGATGCCGCGCAGGTGCTGCGTCACATGGGGCCCAAGGAGGTCCAGCGTGTGGGCGTGGCCATGGCCCAGATGGGTAACGTGCATCGTGAACAGGTCGAGCAGGTCATGAGCGAGTTCGTCGACATCGTCGGCGATCAGACCAGCCTCGGCGTCGGTTCCGATGACTACGTGCGCAAAATGCTCACCCAGGCCCTGGGCGAAGACAAGGCCAACGGTCTGATCGACCGGATCCTGCTGGGTGGCAACACCAGTGGCCTGGACAGCCTCAAGTGGATGGAGCCACGTGCCGTGGCCGACGTGATCCGTTACGAGCACCCGCAGATCCAGGCGATCGTGGTGGCCTACCTTGATCCGGACCAGGCCGGCGAAGTGCTCGGCAACTTCGATCACAAGGCGCGCCTGGACATCATTCTGCGGGTGTCATCGCTCAACACCGTGCAGCCGGCGGCCCTGAAGGAATTGAACCAGATCCTCGAGAAGCAGTTCTCGGGCAACTCCAATGCCTCGCGCACCACCCTGGGTGGCATCAAGCGTGCGGCGGACATCATGAACTTCCTCGACAGTTCGATCGAAGGTCAGCTGATGGACTCGATCCGCGAGTTCGACGAAGACCTGTCCGGTCAGATCGAAGACCTCATGTTCGTGTTCAACAACCTGGCCGATGTCGACGACCGTGGTATCCAGGCCCTGTTGCGCGAAGTGTCCTCCGATGTGCTGGTGCTGGCCCTCAAGGGATCGGACGAAGGCGTCAAGGAAAAGATCTTCAAGAACATGTCCAAGCGGGCGGCCGAACTGTTGCGCGACGACCTCGAGGCCAAGGGCCCGGTGCGCGTCAGCGACGTGGAAACCGCACAGAAGGAAATCCTCACCATCGCCCGTCGCATGGCCGAAGCCGGAGAAATCGTGCTCGGTGGCAAGGGCGGCGAAGAGATGATCTAAGGTCGTTATGTCTGCCAAGAGTGATGAAGCACCCAGCGACCTGATCCGCGCCCGGGACGTCGGCGGTTTCGACGTCTGGTCGCTGCCCAGCTTCGACCCCCATGTGCCGGAGCCTGAACCCGAGCCGGTGGAGGAACTGCCGGAAATCGAGGAAGTGCCGCTGGAGGAAGTCCAGCCGCTGACCTTGGAGGAAGTCGAAAGCATTCGTCAGGAAGCCTACAACGAAGGCTTCGCCATTGGTGAAAAGGAAGGCTTCCACAGCACCTCGATCAAGGTCCGCCAGGAAGCCGACATTGCACTGGCGGCCAAGCTTCAGACGATGGAGGCGTTGATGCACAACCTGTTCGAGCCCATCGCCGAGCAGGATACGCAGATCGAAAAATCCCTGGTGGGGCTGGTGCAGCACATCGCCCGGCAGGTGATCCAGCGCGAACTGGCCATCGATTCGAGCCAGATCGAACACGTCATGCGCGAAGCCCTCAAGCTCTTGCCACTGGGCGTGGACAATGTGCGGCTCTACATCAATCCCCAGGATTTTGCGTTAGTCAAAGCCTTGCGCGAACGTCATGAGGAAACCTGGCGCATCGTCGAAGACGAGTCCATGCTGCCGGGCGGTTGCCGGGTGGAAACCGAACACAGCCGCATTGACGCGACCATCGAAACCCGCATTGCGCAGATCATGGCCAAGTTGTTCGACCAGCTTCACGAGCAGGCCCTGCATCCGGCCGCTCCGGACCTGAGCCTGCAATTGCCGGATGAACCCAAGGTCACCGCCGGCGTCAGCCCGGACGCCGCTGAATCGATCGCAGCTGAACCGGATGGTCGCGATGCGTCTTGAACGAACCAGCTTCGGCAAGCGCCTTGGCAGCTATGCCGAGGCCACCGAACTGGCCGGCCAGCCCATCCTGGAAGGGCGCCTGCTGCGCATGGTCGGCCTGACCCTCGAAGCCGAAGGCCTGCGCGCCGCCATGGGCAGCCGCTGCCTGGTTATCAACGACGACACTTATCATCCCGTACAGGTCGAAGCCGAAGTCATGGGCTTCTCCGGCAGCAAAGTCTTTTTGATGCCGGTGGGCAGTGTGGCCGGGATCGCCCCCGGTGCGCGCGTGGTGCCTTTGGCCGATACGGGCCGACTGCCCATGGGCATGAGCATGCTCGGCCGAGTGCTGGATGGGGCCGGTCGTGCCCTGGATGGCAAGGGCGGCATGAAGGCCGAGGACTGGGTGCCGATGGACGGCCCGACCATCAACCCGCTCAAGCGTGATCCCATCAGCGTTCCGCTGGACGTGGGCATTCGTTGCATCAACGGTTTGTTGACGGTGGGGCGCGGTCAGCGTCTGGGTCTGTTCGCCGGTACCGGCGTGGGCAAGAGTGTGCTGTTGGGCATGATGACCCGCTTCACCGAAGCCGACATCATCGTGGTCGGGTTGATCGGCGAGCGGGGTCGTGAGGTAAAGGAATTCATCGAGCACATCCTCGGCGAGGAAGGCCTCAAGCGTTCCGTCGTGGTGGCTTCGCCGGCGGACGATGCGCCGTTGATGCGGTTGCGGGCCGCCATGTATTGCACCCGTATTGCCGAATATTTCCGCGACAAGGGCAAGAATGTCCTGTTGCTGATGGACTCGCTGACCCGTTTCGCCCAGGCCCAGCGGGAAATCGCCCTGGCTATCGGCGAGCCCCCGGCCACCAAGGGTTATCCACCTTCGGTGTTCGCCAAATTGCCCAAGCTGGTGGAGCGTGCCGGTAACGCCGAAAAGGGCGGCGGTTCGATCACCGCGTTCTATACCGTCCTTTCCGAAGGGGACGACCAGCAGGATCCCATTGCCGACTCGGCGCGGGGTGTGCTCGATGGGCACATCGTGCTGTCCCGGCGCCTGGCGGAGGAGGGGCATTACCCGGCCATCGATATCGAGGCGTCCATCAGCCGGGTCATGCCGTCCGTCATCAGCGCCGAACACCTGAAGCGTGCGCAACAGTTCAAGCAATACTGGTCGCGTTACCAGCAGAGCCGCGATCTGATCAGTGTGGGTGCCTACGTACCGGGTGGCGACCGCGAGACGGACACTGCCATCAATCTTTATCCGGCCATGGCGGTTTACCTGCGCCAGAGCCTGAACGACAACATTGGCATGGGAGCCAGCGAAGCGCACCTGCAGACCATCTTCGCCCCGGTATCCGGCGGATAACCGATCATGGCCACGAGTCGTGCGGCGCGTCTGGCGCCTGTGGTGGATATGGCGGAAAAGGCCGAGAAAACTGCCGTTCAACGTTTGGCGTATTTTCAGGGCCAGGTGGCCGTCGCCGAAAGCAAACTGGCGGACCTCGAGAATTTTCGCCTCGAATATCAGGAACAATGGATCGCCCGTGGCAGCCACGGCGTTTCCGGCCAGTGGTTATTGGGCTATCAGGGGTTTCTCGCGCAACTGGGGACGGCCATCGACCAGCAGCGCCAGAGCCTGGTCTGGCACCAGAACAATCTGGAGAAGGCTCGCCAGAGCTGGCAAGAGGCCTTCGCCCGGGTCGAAGGGCTGCGCAAGCTGGTGCAGCGCTATATCGATGAGGCGCGGCAGTTGGAGGACAAGCGCGAGCAAAAATTGCTGGATGAACTGTCCCAGCGCCTGCCGCGCCAGGATCCATTCTGATCGCGGCACCGAATTTAGAGGAACGGGCGATCCAAAACCTTGCTCAGACCTCTACCAGGTGCTACACCTTGTACACGTATGTCCATGACAGGGAAGCCTACTATGTCAGTCGTTACAGAAGTCTCCGGCGATGGGAAGAAACTGACGATTTCGATCAAGGGTCGTTTCGATTTCGGGCGGCATCAGGAATTTCGTGAATCTTACGAAAAGTTTTCCCAAAAGCCCGAAATTTACGTCGTGGATCTGAAAGACACCACTTATCTTGATAGCTCCGCCTTGGGCATGTTGCTCCTGCTTCGGGATTACGCCGGAGGGGAAGACGCCAATGTGAGCGTCTCCAACTGCAGTGCGGATGTGCGCAAGATTCTTGCGATTTCCAATTTCGACAAGCTGTTCGACATCGACGGCCCGAAAGAGGACAGGTCGGATCCTAAAGACGCAGCGCAGCACGACCACGCCCATCGGGACAAGCTTCATGCAGGCAAAGCTTGACCGGCAGCCATGTTGTCCGATACCGAGCCCCTGACGGTCCTGATTGCCGAGGACAGTGCCGCTGATCGGCTGCTGTTGTCGACCATTGTCCGTCGCCAGGGTCATCATGTGCTGACTGCCGCCGATGGCGCCGAGGCAGTGGAGGTCTACCGGCAGCAACGTCCTCACATGGTATTGATGGATGCCATGATGCCCGTCATGGACGGATTCGAAGCGGCACAGAAGATCAAGCACCTGGCCGGCGAACAGCTGGTCCCCATCATCTTTCTCACGTCCTTGACCGAAAGTGAAGCCTTGGCTCGTTGCCTGGAGGCCGGTGGCGACGATTTCCTGGCCAAACCCTATAACCAGGTGATTCTGGCGGCCAAGATCAAGGCCATGGACCGCTTGCGCCGGTTGCAGGCCACGGTTGTCGAACAGCGCGACCAGATCGCTCGACACCATGATTACCTGCTCAACGAACAACGGGTCGCCAAGGCCGTGTTCGACAAGATCGCCCATTCCGGCTGCCTGAGCGCGCCGAATATCCGATACCTGCAATCGCCCTATGCCCTGTTCAACGGCGATTTGCTCCTGGCCGCCTTCAATCCGGCCGGAGACATGCACGTCCTGTTGGGGGATTTTACCGGGCACGGCTTGCCGGCGGCGGTCGGCGCCATGCCCCTGGCGGAGGTCTTCTACGGCATGACCGCCAAGGGCTACGGCCTGGCGCAGATCCTGCGGGAGATGAATGCCAAGCTCAAGCGCATCCTGCCGGTCGACATGTTTTGCTGCGCGACGCTGTTGTGCCTGAGCTTTCAGCGTTGCACCGTGGAAATCTGGAACGGTGGCATGCCCGACGGCTACCTGCATGACAGTCTCAGCGGCGCGCGCAAGCCCCTGCCAGCGCGCCATTTGCCGTTGGGCGTACTGACGCCACAACTGTTCGACGACCGTACCGAAGTGCATCCCATGGCGGTGGGGGATCGGGTATTCCTGTTGTCGGATGGTGTGATCGATACCAGTAATGAAGAGGAAGAACTGTTCGGTGTGGAACGGCTACAGGCGGTATTCGCTGCCAATCGCGAGCCGGACTGCCTTTTTGAAGAAATCCAGCAGTCGCTGCGCGAGTTCCGTGGCGAGGCTCGCGATGACTTCAGCATGGTGGAGGTGCGGATGGTTGCGCCGACGCAACTCAACCCGCCGCCACCGGTCTATTCCGATAGCGGCCAGTCCAGCCCCCTGGACTGGTCGGTGAGCTTCGAATTCCGGGCGCAGACGCTCAGGCGGTTCAATCCGATGCCGTACTTGCTGCAGCTGTTGCAGGAGGTTCATGGGCTCAGGGCTCAGAGTGGAGCCCTCTACAGCGTTCTCTCGGAGCTGTATTCCAACGCCCTTGAGCATGGGGTGCTGGGACTCGACTCGGGTATCAAGCGTGATGCGTCGGGTTTTGCGCGCTACTATACGGAGCGCAACTCACGCCTGGAGGCGTTGAGTGACGGTCATATCAGGGTGCATTTGCACGTTACCCCCCATGGTGAGGGGGGGCGCTTGGTGATTGAGGTCGAAGACAGTGGTGGGGGCTTCGATGTCGCCCATGTGCTGGCGCGCCCGCAGGACTGCGACAGGCTGTCCGGGCGAGGCGTGAGCCTGGTACGCCAGTTGAGTCACCAGGCCGTCTGGTCAGACGATGGTCGTAATGTACGCGTGGAGTTTTTCTGGGAGGCTCTGGCATAATCCAGGCCATTCTTGATCAAGGAGTGAACAAGTGAGTGAGATACATCTGGACCGCGATGTGCTCAGCACATTGAAGGAAGTCATGGAGGAAGGGTATCTGGAATTGCTCGATACCTTTCTCAACGATTCCGAGGCTCGCCTTCGGGTGCTGCACGAGGCCCGCGACGCCGAGAAACTGAGTGCCACGGCCCATAGCTTCAAGGGCAGCAGCAGCAACATGGGCGCCATCCGCCTGGCCGAGCTGTGCGGTGAGCTGGAGCAGCGCGCCAAACAGCCTTCACTGGGTGGCATCGAGAAACTGGTCAGCGAAATCGACAGTGAATTTGCTCATGTGCGCAACCTTTGCAGGGAAGAGCGCGAAGGTTTCCACTGCTGAGAGTCGTGCGCGCAATTCCATGTTTGCCTGAGTTGGCCCAACCCTTGCAGTGACTTGTCCCGACTGTACCTATGATTTCAGTGCAGCGGAGACTTTTATGCCCGTTACGCCCAACACACTGCTGCAGGCCGCTACCCAGGCCAAGCCCCAGACCGCCGTCAATTCACCGGCAGCGGCCCCGGAGCCAGGGAATAGAGCCTCCAGCTTCGCGCAGGTCTTCGCCAAGCAGACGCCTGTCAAATCACCGTCGGTCTCGGACCCTTCGATCAAGCCGGTGCGTGATAAGAGCCCCGACAACCCCGTCAAGAAGGAGGTCGACAGCGAAACGGCTGCCGCGCCAGAACCGACCGTTGCCGATAGCGGCAAACCTTTGCCCGCCGACAAGCCGGCTACGGCTGACGATCAGGGCGCCAGCGAAGACCGCGACGATACCGCCCAAGCGCCTGAGGCCGAGGCTCAGCCTGCCAATCCGACGCTCGATCCTGCCTTGTTGCCGGAGACCGTCGCACCGGTCGTGACCGTGGAGGTTGCCCCCGCGCCGGTGGACGCTTCCTCTGCATCTCAAGTGGCTACTGCGGTGGCATCGCCGGTTGTTCCCCTGATCACGCCGGCCAAGGCCGAGACGCCAGTGGTGGATCCGGAGTTCGATCCACAGGCTGATCCTCTCGATGCCCTGCCAGTGCTGCGCCTGGCGATGGAGCAGAGCGGCCATGTTTCCGCTGCCAGCCAGCCAAAGGCGGCCGCTACGGCGCCGCTCGAAGCTGAACAGACGTCCACGTCGGCCCAGGCATTTGCCGCCGGCATGGCCAATATGCTCAGCGTCCAGGCCGACCAGGACAGCACCGGCCCGGGTAGTCAGGGCGGCGACAAAGCCTTTAGCGGCCTCATCAGCGAAGGTCTGAAGGATTTGGGCGCTGCATCCAGCGATACCCGGGTGGATGATTTCGCCAACCGTCTGGCGGCACTGACCCAGGCCGCTACACCCAAGACGGCCAATGCGGTACCGGTCAACCAGCCCATCGCCATGAACCAGAGCGGTTGGACTGAAGAAATCGTCAACCGGGTCATGTACCTCTCCAGCGCCAATCTCAAGGCGGCGGACATCCAATTGCAGCCGGCCGAACTCGGGCGACTGGATATCCGGGTGAACATGGTTCCGGACCAGCAGACCCAGGTGACCTTCATGAGCGCCCATTCCGGCGTTCGCGAGGCCCTCGAAGGCCAGATGCACCGCTTGCGGGACAGTTTCGCCCAACAGGGCATGGGGCAGGTCGATGTCAACGTCTCCGATCAGTCCCGTGGCTCCCAGAACCAGGACCAACAGGCACAGCAGCAGGCCCAGGCCGGACGCATCACCTCAAGCGGTTCGCGTCTGGATTCGGCCGATGAAAGCCTGCCGGCCAACGTGGTCGATGCCGCGGCCAACACCACCAGCGTCATCGGCACCAGCGCGGTGGATTACTACGCCTGATCAGGCGCCACAGACCCTGTGGGAGCGGGCTTGCTCGCGAAAGCGGTATATCAGTATCGATGACGTCGACTGACACTCCGCCTTCGCGAGCAAGCCCGCTCCCACAGTTGTTTTGAGTTTTGCAAATTGCTTCTGGCATAACACTTGCTCCTGCCTTCCCATGCAACCGTAAACCCCCCGATTAGTGACGGATTATTGGCATGGCGAAGAGCGAAGCAGCAGCTGTAAAAGACCCCGCGACCAAAGGCAAACTCAAGATGATCATTCTGATCGTGGTGGGCTTGCTGCTGGCGATCGGTGTTTCCGTGGGGGCGACGTGGTATTTCATGCACAACGCTCAAAGCAAGCCAGCGCCCGTGGCCGAAGCGGCTCCGGTCGGCAAGCAGCCGGCTATTTTCGAGCCCATGGCGCCTGCGTTCGTGGCCAACTACACCCAGAATGGTCGCCAGCGCTACATGCAGGTCAGCATTACCTTGTTGGGCCGCAACCAGGCCGACCTCGAAGCGCTGCGTGTGCACATGCCGCTGATCCGCAATAACCTGGTGATGCTGTTTTCCGGACAGAATTTCGACACCCTGGCGACTCCGGTCGGCCAGGAAATGCTCCGTCAGAAAGCCACGGCCAGCGTTCAGGAAGTGGCTCAGAAAGAGCTGGGCAAAGTGGTGATCGAACAACTGCTTTTCACTAACTTCGTATTGCAGTAGGAACACGACATGGCCGTGCAGGACCTTTTGTCCCAGGACGAAATCGACGCGCTGTTGCATGGTGTCGACGACGGCCTGGTGCAGACCGAAACCGCTACTGAACCGGGCAGCGTCAAAAGCTATGACCTGACCAGCCAGGACCGCATCGTTCGTGGACGCATGCCGACCCTGGAGATGATCAACGAGCGTTTTGCCCGATACACCCGCATCAGCATGTTCAACATGCTGCGCCGTTCGGCCGACGTGGCCGTCGGTGGCGTGCAGGTGATGAAGTTCGGTGAGTACGTGCATTCGCTGTATGTGCCCACCAGCTTGAACCTCGTGAAGATCAAGCCGCTGCGCGGTACCGCGTTGTTCATTCTGGACGCCAAGCTGGTGTTCAAGCTGGTGGACAACTTCTTTGGCGGCGACGGTCGGCACGCCAAGATCGAAGGGCGTGAATTCACTCCCACCGAATTGCGGGTGGTGCGCATGGTGCTGGAGCAGGCCTTCGTTGACCTGAAGGAAGCCTGGCAGGCGATCATGGAAGTGAACTTCGAGTACATCAACTCGGAGGTGAACCCGGCCATGGCCAACATCGTTGGCCCGAGCGAAGCCATTGTGGTATCGACTTTCCACATCGAGCTCGACGGAGGAGGCGGTGATCTGCACGTGACCATGCCTTATTCGATGATCGAGCCGGTGCGCGAAATGCTCGACGCCGGTTTCCAGTCGGACCTCGACGATCAGGACGAGCGCTGGATCAATGCCCTGCGCCAGGACGTCCTGGACGTGGATGTGCCGATCGGGGCGACAGTTGCCCGGCGTCAACTGCGCCTGCGGGACATCCTGCACATGCAGCCAGGGGACATCATTCCCGTCGAAATGCCCGAAGACATGATCATGCGCGCCAACGGCGTGCCGGCCTTCAAGGTCAAGATGGGCTCTCACAAAGGCAACCTGGCGTTGCAGGTAATCGAGCCGATCGAACGCCGTTGAGTGGTGTCGAACGCTGTAATCGAATTTAGGTTTTTTACTGATTTTTGCCCGCCGAGGACAAATGATGGCTAACGATATGAACAACCAGGACGACCAGGCGCTGGCCGATGAATGGGCTGCGGCCCTGGAAGAAGCCGGTGAAGCCGGGCAGGCCGACATCGACGCCTTGCTGGCCGCCGACACCGGCGCCCATGCGTCCAACCGTCTGCCGATGGAAGAGTTTGGCAGCGTGCCCAAGAGTCATGAGCCGGTGACGCTGGATGGACCGAACCTGGACGTGATTCTCGACATCCCGGTGTCGATATCCATGGAAGTGGGCAGCACCGACATCAATATCCGCAACCTGCTGCAGCTCAACCAGGGGTCGGTGATCGAGCTGGACCGCCTGGCCGGCGAACCGCTGGACGTGCTGGTCAACGGCACCCTGATCGCCCATGGCGAGGTGGTGGTGGTCAACGAGAAGTTCGGCATCCGCCTGACGGACGTGATCAGCCCGAGCGAACGCATCAAGAAGCTGCGCTGAGTGAAAGGGGTTATCGCAACAGCCCTCATGCTGCCGTTCAGCGTGTTGGCCGCCGAGCCTGCGGCGACTGCAACGGCAAGCGCAGCGGCGACCGGCAGTGGCATGGCCGGGCAGCTGGCGCAATTGGTGCTCGGCCTGCTGTTGGTGCTGGGGTTGATCTTTTTCCTGGCCTGGCTGCTGCGTCGCGTTCAGCAGGCGGGGCCGGCCGGCAAGGGGCAGGTCATCGACATCGTCGGCTCCCGCGCGCTGGGACCGCGTGATCGTCTGGTGCTGGTGCAGGTTGGCAATGAACAGATCCTGCTGGGCATGAGCCCCGGCACCATCACCGCGTTGCACGTGCTCAAGGAGCCGGTGCAGGTGCCCACTTCCGAACAGGCTGCTCCCGAATTTGCCCAGCGCCTCATGGAACTGCTGGGTAAAGACCAGAAGGATAGAAAGTAATGCCGTTGCGCATTCTGTTGGCGCTGGCCTTGATGCTGGCCGCACCGTTGGCGTTTGCCGCCGATCCGTTGTCGATCCCGGCGATCACCCTCGGCACCAACGCCGAAGGAGCCCAGGAATACTCGGTCAGCCTGCAAATCCTGCTGATCATGACGGCGCTGAGTTTCATCCCTGCGTTCGTCATGCTGATGACCAGTTTCACCCGGATCATCATTGTCTTTTCGATCCTGCGCCAGGCCCTTGGCCTGCAGCAGACGCCGTCGAACCAGATCCTTACCGGCATGGCGCTGTTCCTGACCATGTTCATCATGGCTCCGGTGTTCGATCGGGTGAACCAGGATGCGCTGCAACCTTACCTGGCAGAGAAAATCACCGCCCAGGAAGCCGTGGCCAAGGCTGAGGTGCCGGTCAAGGACTTCATGCTGGCCCAGACCCGCAGCAGCGACCTGGAACTGTTCATGCGCCTGTCCAAGCGCACGGATATCCCCAGCGCCGACCAGGCGCCGCTGACCATCCTGGTGCCGGCCTTCGTGACGTCCGAGCTGAAAACCGCGTTCCAGATTGGCTTCATGATTTTCATCCCGTTCCTGATTATCGACCTGGTGGTCGCCAGTGTGCTGATGGCGATGGGTATGATGATGCTGTCGCCGCTGATCATTTCCCTGCCGTTCAAGATCATGCTGTTTGTGCTGGTGGATGGCTGGGCCTTGATCATCGGTACGCTGGCAGGCAGTTTCGGCGGTGTTTAGACCATTCGTGCAGGTAGCAAGATATGACGCCTGAAGTAGCGGTAGACCTGTTCCGCGAGGCTCTCTGGCTGACGACCATGATGGTGGCCGTGCTGGTGATTCCCAGTTTGTTGGTGGGCCTGCTGGTGGCGATGTTCCAGGCCGCAACCCAGATCAACGAACAGACCCTCAGCTTCCTGCCACGTCTGCTGGTCATGCTGGTGACGCTGATCGTCGCCGGTCCATGGCTGGTGCAAACCTTCATGGAATACATCCTGCAGTTGTACGGCAGTATTCCCCAGTTGATCGGTTGACCCGATGTCGATGCTAGCGTTGACGGATACCCAGATCAGTACGTGGGTGGCGTCCTTCATCCTGCCGCTGTTTCGCGTGACGGCCGTATTGATGAGCATGCCGGTCTTCGGCACGACTCTGGTACCCACGCGCGTGCGCCTTTATTTTGCCTTGGCTATCACAGTGGTCATCGTGCCCGGCCTGCCGCCGATGCCGCCGGTCAACGCCCTGGACCTCAGTGCGCTGATGCTGGTGGCCGAGCAGATCCTCATCGGTGTGTTGTTGGGTTTTTCGCTGCAATTGTTTTTCCAGGCGTTCGTGGTGGCCGGGCAGATCATCTCGATCCAGATGGGCATGGCTTTCGCCTCCATGATCGACCCCACCAACGGGGTCAACACGGCGGTGATCGGGCAGTTCCTGACCATGCTGGTCACGCTGCTGTTCCTGGCCATGAACGGTCATCTGGTGGTGTTCGAGGTATTGACCGAAAGCTTCACGACCTTGCCGGTGGGCAGCGCGATGCTGGTCAACCATTTCTGGGATGTCGCCGGCAAGCTCGGTTGGGTGCTGGGAGCTGCCATGGTTCTGGTCTTGCCTGCAATCACAGCATTGCTGATCGTCAATATCGCATTCGGGGTCATGACCCGCGCCGCGCCGCAATTGAACATTTTCTCCATCGGTTTTCCACTGACTCTCGTCCTTGGCATGGTGATTTTCTGGATCAGTCTGGGAGATATCCTTAATCAGTATCAGCCGCTGGCCACCCAGGCCTTGCAGTTGCTGCGTGACATGGCACAGGCGCGCTAAACCATGGCGGAAAGCGAGAGCGGTCAGGACAAGACAGAAGACCCCACGGACAAGCGCAAGCGCGAATCCCGGGAGAAGGGGGAGATTGCGCGCTCCAAGGAGCTCAACACCCTGGCGGTGACACTGGCCGGTGCCGGTGGACTGCTGATTTATGGGGGAGGATTGGCCCTGGACCTGCTGGAGATCATGCGCCTGAACTTCTCTTTGCCCCGTGAGGTGTTGCTCACGCCGGGGGCCATGACCCAATACCTGCTGCATTCGGGCAAGATCGCTATCCTGGCGATGCAGCCGATCCTGATTTTCCTTCTGCTGGCTGCCATCATCGGTCCGATTTCCCTGGGAGGGTGGTTGTTCGCGAGCGGAAGCCTGGCGCCCAAGTTCAGTCGGATGAATCCGCTCTCGGGTCTCAAGCGGATGTTCTCCACCACGGCGCTGATGGAGTTACTCAAGGCACTTGGCAAGTTCCTGCTGATCCTGTTCGTGGCCCTGACAGTGTTGCAAGCCGACATCGACGATCTGCTGCGCATCGCCCATGAACCGTTGGAGCAGGCCATCATCCACAGTGTGCAACTAGTGGGCTGGAGTACCCTGTGGATGGCCTGTGGTTTGATTCTGATCGCAGCGATCGACGTGCCGATCCAGCTCTATCAGAGCAAGCAGAAGCTGATGATGACCAAGCAGGAAGTTCGTGACGAACACAAGGAGCAGGAGGGCAAGCCCGAGGTCAAACAGCGGATTCGTCAGTTGCAACACGAAGTGTCCCAGCGGCGGATGATGGCGGCGATCCCGCAGGCCGATGTGGTCATCACCAACCCGACCCACTACGCCGTGGCGCTCAAGTACGACCCCGACAAAGGCAACGCCCCGGTGTTGCTCGCCAAGGGTAGCGACTTCCTGGCGTTGAAGATCCGTGAAATCGCCGTTGCCAACGAAGTGATGCTGCTCGAATCCCCGGCGCTGGCGCGGTCGATCTATTACTCCACCGAACTCGACCAGGAAATCCCTGGCGGCTTGTACCTGGCGGTGGCTCAGGTGTTGGCCTACGTGTACCAGATCCGTCAGCACCGCGCCGGCAAGGGCAAGCGACCCGAACCGCTCAAGGACTTGCCGATTCCGCCGGACCTGCGCCGCGACTCTTGATTCACCGGGTTGGCTTTCAGGCCCCTGTTCTGGCCTTTGGCAAAAGTTGGAAGGCTTCTTGCAATACCCCCTCCGAGCCCGCTCCGGGCGTCAAAAGTTTGCTTCACGGAACGGGGAATATTGGTGGATCGCTCTCAGCTACTCAGCACCGCGCGCAGCAACGTCGTAGACCTCAGCAGGGGCAATCTGGGCGTGCCGCTGTTGCTCATGGTCATGCTGGCCATGATGATGCTGCCGGTACCACCGTTCCTGCTGGACGTGTTCTTCACGTTCAACATCGCTTTGTCGATCGTGGTCCTGCTGGTCTGCGTGTACGCCCTGCGTCCGCTGGATTTCGCGGTGTTCCCCACCATCCTGCTGGTGGCAACGTTGTTGCGCCTGGCGCTGAACGTGGCGTCCACCCGCGTGGTCATGCTCCATGGCCAGGAAGGTCACGCCGCCGCCGGTAAGGTGATTCAGGCCTTCGGTGAGGTGGTGATCGGCGGTAACTACGTGGTCGGTATCGTGGTCTTCGCCATCCTGATGATCATTAACTTCGTGGTGGTGACCAAGGGTGCCGGACGGATTTCCGAGGTGAGCGCGCGCTTTACCCTCGATGCGATGCCCGGCAAGCAGATGGCAATCGACGCCGACCTCAACGCCGGTCTGATCGATCAGGGTCAGGCCAAGGCGCGTCGCTTGGAAGTGGCCCAGGAAGCCGAGTTCTACGGTTCCATGGACGGTGCCAGCAAATTCGTGCGCGGTGATGCCATCGCCGGTCTGCTGATCCTGTTCATCAACCTTATCGGCGGCATGGCTGTCGGTATTTTCCAGCATGGCATGACCTTCGGCGACGCCGGCAAGGTCTACGCGTTGCTGACCATCGGTGACGGTTTGGTGGCGCAATTGCCATCACTGTTGTTATCCACAGCCGCCGCGATCATGGTCACCCGTGCCTCGGGCTCCGAAGACATGGGCAAGCAGATCGGCCGGCAGATGTTCGCATCGCCCAAGGCTCTGGCCGTGGCCGCGGGTCTGATGGCGGTGATGGGGCTGGTGCCGGGCATGCCGCACATCTCCTTCCTGAGCATGGCGGCCGT
Organism: Pseudomonas uvaldensis; assembly: GCF_021271205.1. Lineage (GTDB taxonomy): Bacteria > Pseudomonadota > Gammaproteobacteria > Pseudomonadales > Pseudomonadaceae > Aquipseudomonas > Aquipseudomonas uvaldensis. The sequence goes on along the minus strand of NZ_JAIWKS010000001.1, from coordinate 524,683 downwards.
GGCGGCAGGCGGTGCCTACCTGTTCTGGAAGAAGCAGAACGTGCAGAAGGAGCAGGCCCTGCAAGAGGTCAAGCGTCAGCAGGAGCTGTTGCCGTCGCCAGCGCGCGCCATGGAAACCAAGGAGCTGGGCTGGGACGACGTGACGCCCATCGACATGATCGGCCTGGAAGTCGGCTATCGCCTGATCCCATTGGTCGACCGTAACCAGGGCGGCCAGTTGCTGGCGCGGATCAAGGGCGTGCGCAAGAAGTTGTCCCAGGACCTGGGCTTCCTGATGCCCACCGTGCACATCCGCGACAACCTCGACCTGGCGCCGAGCGCCTATCGGCTGACGCTGATGGGGGTCATCCTGGCCGAGGCCGAGATCTACCCGGATCGCGAACTGGCGATCAACCCGGGTCAGGTCTATGGTTCGCTCAACGGCATCACCGCCAAGGATCCGGCTTTCGGCCTGGAAGCGGTGTGGATCGAAATCAGTCAACGGGCCCAGGCCCAGTCCCTCGGTTACACCGTGGTGGACGCCAGTACCGTGGTTGCAACCCATTTGAATCAAATTCTGTACAAGCACTCCAGCGAGCTGATTGGCCACGAAGAAGTCCAGCAATTGTTGCAGGTACTGGCCAAAGGCTCGCCCAAACTGGCCGAAGAGCTGGTGCCAGGTGTGGTTTCGTTGTCGCAACTGCTCAAGGTCCTGCAAGCGCTGCTGGCCGAACAGGTGCCGGTGCGCGACATCCGCAGTATCGCCGAAGCGATCGCCAACAACGCTTCCAAGAGTCAAGATACCGCCGCCCTGGTGGCTGCGGTGCGGGTCGGCGTATCCCGTGCAATCGTCCAAAGCATTGTAGGCACTGAGTCCGAGCTGCCTGTGATCACTCTGGAACCAAGGTTGGAACAGATATTGCTCAATAGTCTTCAGAAGGCAGGACAAGGCTCGGAAGAGGGTGTTCTGCTGGAGCCAAGCATGGCCGAGAAGCTGCAACGTTCGTTGATCGAGGCAGCCCAGCGGCAAGAGATGCAAGGCCAACCGGTGATCCTGCTGGTGGCAGGTCCGATCCGCGCGATGCTCTCGCGCTTCGGCCGCCTCGCAGTTCCGGGGCTGCATGTGCTGGCGTATCAGGAAATACCGGACAACAAGCAAGTGACCATTGTTGCGACAGTAGGGCCCAACGGCTGAGGTAGTGGTTTATGCAAGTGAAGCGTTTTTTCGCCGCCGATATGCGTCAGGCCATGAAACTGGTTCGTGACGAGCTGGGCGCCGAAGCAGCCATCATCGGCAACCGCCGGATCGCCGGCGGTGTCGAGCTGACGGCGGCCCTGGACTACAAACTGTCTGCGCTGGCCCCGCGGGTTCCGAACATGGAACTCGAGGATGAGCTGCGCAAGACCCAGTCGCGCATCGCCAGCGCCCAGGCTGAACTGAGCCTGCGCAGCAGCGAAGGCGAGGCCGCGGCGGGTACCAATCGTCAATTGTTCGCCGGCCAGCCGTTGACCGCCGGCCTGCCCTTGACCGCTGCCGAGCCGCTGATCGAGCCGACCCCGGCCGAGCCGCGTCGTCCGGCTCCGGCACCGGCCGCGCCAGCCCCCGGTCTCGATCCGCGGGCTCTGGACTCGATGCGCTTCGAACTCAACAGCCTGCGCGAGTTGATGGAAGTCCAGCTCGGCTCCCTGGCCTGGAACCAGTTGCAAGGTAGCCGTCCGGCCCAGGCCAACCTGTGGCGTCGTCTGCAACGCATCGGCCTGTCCGGCCCGTTGGCTCGCGACCTGCTGGCGCTGATCAATGACATCGAGGAGCCTCGCCAGGCCTGGCGCATGCTGCTGGCGCACCTGGCACGGATGATCGCCACGCCGGAAGTCGAGCCGCTGGAAGAGGGCGGGGTGATTGCGATGGTCGGCCCGGCCGGCATGGGCAAGACCACCACCCTGGCCAAGCTCGCCGCCCGTTATGTACTCAAGTACGGTGCCCAGAGCATTGCCCTGGTCAGCATGGACAGTTTCCGCATCGGCGCCCAGGAACAGCTCAAGACCCTGGGTCGGATTCTCAATGTGTCGGTGACCCACGTGGACCCGGGCCAATCCCTGGCCCAGGCGCTGGAACCCCTGCTGCGCAAGCGCGTCGTGCTGATCGATACCGCCGGCCTGCAAGCCAGCGATCCGGCCCTGCGTATGCAGCTTGAAAGCCTGGCCGGTCGCGGTATACGGTCAAAAAATTATCTCGTGTTGGCAACCACCAGCCAGAAACAGGTTCTAACGGCCGCTTATCACAGCTACAAGCGCTGTGGTCTGGCCGGTTGCATCCTGACCAAGCTGGACGAAACGGCAAGCCTGGGCGAGGTATTGAGCCTGGCGATCGGTCACGATCTGCCGGTGGCGTACCTGACCGATGGGCCGCGGATCCCGGATGATTTGCATCTGCCGCGTCGCCATCAACTGGTCAGCCGTGCAGTGAGTGTGCAAATGCAGGACGAACCCAGCGAAGAAGCCATGGCTGACATGTTCGCTGATATCTACCACAGCCCGACCAAGCAGGTTGGCTGAGGTAATCATGAATATTTTTTTTGTACCTACATCGATGGTCTGCCATGCAATGTTCAATGTGAACGCGCAGCCAGTAATGTGGCCTCCGTCTAAGTAAGACAAGGTAAAGAACGAACATGGGCAGCATGCATCCCGTACAGGTGATCGCGGTGACCGGCGGCAAAGGTGGCGTCGGCAAGACTAACGTGTCAGTGAACTTGTCCCTGGCTCTGGCAGAGCTTGGCCGACGGGTCATGCTGCTGGACGCCGACCTGGGCCTGGCGAACGTCGACGTGCTGCTGGGGCTCACACCCAAGCGCACCCTGGCGGACGTCATCGAAGGTCGTTGCGAGCTGCGTGACGTGCTGCTGCAAGGCCCTGGCGGGATTCGCATCGTGCCGGCCGCCTCTGGCACCCAGAGCATGGTTCATCTGACTCCGGCGCAGCACGCGGGCCTGATCCAGGCGTTCAGCGATATCGGTGACAACCTCGATGTGCTGGTGATCGATACCGCGGCCGGCATCGGTGACTCGGTCGTCAGCTTTGTGCGCGCAGCCCAGGAGGTGTTGCTGGTGGTCTGCGACGAGCCGACGTCCATCACCGACGCCTATGCCCTGATCAAGCTGCTGAACCGCGACTACGGCATGAACCGCTTCCGCGTCCTGGCCAACATGGCCCAGAGCCCCCAGGAGGGACGCAACCTGTTCGCCAAGTTGACCAAGGTCACGGATCGCTTCCTGGATGTTGCGCTGCAATACGTGGGCGCCGTGCCTTACGACGAAAGCGTACGCAAGGCCGTCCAGAAGCAACGTGCCGTCTATGAAGCCTTTCCACGTTCCAAATGCGCGCTGGCGTTCAAGGCAATCGCCCAGAAGGTCGATACCTGGCCGCTACCGGCAAACCCACGCGGGCATCTGGAATTTTTCGTCGAGCGTCTTGTGCAACAAACAGCAGGGCCCGTGTTATGACAGCCAGCGGTTACAACCATCTCTACAAGAAATCGGCACGGGACGCCCAATACGAGCTGGTGGAGCGTTACGCGCCCCTGGTCAAGCGTATTGCCTATCACTTGCTGGCGCGTCTGCCAGCCAGTGTCCAGGTCGAGGATCTGATCCAGGCCGGCATGATCGGCCTGCTCGAAGTGGCGAACAAATACGACGCTAGCAAGGGCGCCAGTTTCGAGACCTACGCGGGTATCCGTATCCGTGGGGCGATGCTCGATGAGGTCCGCAAGGGCGATTGGGCACCGCGTTCGGTCCACCGCAATACCCGCATGGTCAGTGACGCGATTCGCGCCATTGAATCTAAAACCGGGCGTGACGCTAAAGATCACGAGGTTGCGGCCGAACTCCAGTTGAGTCTCGACGATTATTACGGGATTTTGAACGATACCCTGGGCAGCCGCCTGTTCAGTTTCGACGACCTGTTGCAGGACGGCGAACACGAAGGGCTGCATGAGGATGGCCCAAGTACCTACATGGAACCGTCGCGTGACCTGGAAGATGAACGCTTCCAGAGTGCGTTGGCGGATGCGATTGCCAATTTGCCGGAGCGCGAGCGACTGGTCTTGGCGCTGTACTACGACGAGGAGCTGAACCTCAAGGAAATCGGTGAGGTCCTGGGAGTCAGTGAATCGCGGGTCAGCCAGTTACACAGCCAGTGCGCGGCCCGTTTACGGGGGCGTTTGGGGGAGTGGCGAGCGCGCTGACAGGCGGCAGGAACGCATTGGGCGAGGTTGGCGAGGCAAGCCGCGTCAGTCGCCGTACGGTGTGTTCCGGACCGTTGTCGAGTGTTGTGCCGGATTGATTGAAATGGCGCGTTCAGGTGCTGGACACGTTTAAGACTGCTTGGAGGTCGAATTGGACAAGAACATGAAAATCCTCATCGTTGACGATTTTTCAACGATGCGGCGGATCATAAAAAACCTGTTGCGTGACCTTGGGTTCACCAACACGGTCGAGGCGGACGATGGCACCACTGCCATCCCGGTCCTCAACAGCGGGAGTATCGACTTTCTGGTAACAGATTGGAACATGCCCGGCATGACCGGTATCGACTTGCTGCGTCACGTGCGCGCCGATGAAAAACTCAAGCACCTTCCCGTGCTGATGGTCACCGCCGAAGCCAAGCGCGAGCAGATCATCGAAGCGGCCCAGGCCGGTGTGAACGGCTATGTGGTCAAACCCTTCACGGCCCAGGCGTTGAAAGAGAAGATCGAAAAAATCTTCGAACGCATCGGTTAATGGCGCCACGGGGGAGCTATGGAGCATAACGAATCTTCAATGGGCGATTTCGAATCGACCCTGAAAAAACATGCCCACGAACTGGTCGAGAACCTTGAAAAAGGCCGCTTCGGCGATGCAGTCCAGATGATCCACGAGCTCAATCAGACCCGGGATCGTGGTCTGTATCAGGAAGTCGGCAAGCTCACCCGTGAACTGCACAGCGCGATCGTCAATTTCCAGATCGACCCGAACACGCCGCAGGCCGAGGAAGTCTCGCAGATCACTGATGCGACCGAGCGTCTGTCCTATGTGGTCAAGCTGACCGAGGCTGCGGCCAACCGCACCATGGACCTGGTGGAAAGCGCAACGCCCCTGGTCAACGGCCTGAGCGACGAAGCCCAGGCCTTGAGCACCGATTGGGGCCGGTTCATGCGGCGTGAAGTCGGAGCGGAAGAGTTTCGCGAGCTGGCCCGTCGCGTCGACGGTTTTCTGACGCGCAGCAGCACCGAAAACCGCGCCGTGGCGAACAACCTCAATGACATCTTGCTGGCCCAGGACTATCAGGACCTGACCGGTCAGGTGATCAAGCGCGTGACCCAACTGGTCACCGAAGTCGAAAGCAATCTGCTCAAACTCGTGCTCATGGCCAGTCAGGTGGACCGCTTTGCGGGCATCGAACATGACCGTGCGGCGATGCTCGCTGAAAAAGATCCACAAAAACATCTCTCTCAGGGTGAAGGTCCGCAGATTCATGCCGATAAAAGAGAAGACGTTGTGTCCGGTCAGGACGATGTGGACGATTTGCTGTCCAGCCTTGGATTCTGAGTTTTAGCCCTGTTTTAGGAGCACCCCTTGATGAGCTTCGGCGCCGATGAAGAGATCCTTCAGGATTTCCTGGTTGAGGCCGGCGAGATTCTAGAGCAACTGTCCGAACAATTGGTCGAGCTGGAAAGCCGTCCCGATGATGCGGATCTGCTCAATGCAATTTTTCGCGGTTTCCACACTGTAAAAGGAGGCGCCGGCTTCCTCCAGCTCAACGAGCTGGTGGAGTGCTGTCACATTGCCGAGAACGTGTTCGACATCCTGCGCAAGGGGGAGCGTCGCGTTGACTCGGAGTTGATGGACGTGGTGCTTGAAGCGCTGGATGCGGTCAACAGCATGTTCAGCCAGGTGCGCGAGCGCTCGCCCATTACCCCCGCCACGCCTGAGTTGCTCGCCGCGCTGTCGCGCCTGGCCGAGCCGCAATCGGCTGACGAAGCCGCTCCGGTCGAAGCCGTGGTTGAAGAACCCGCTGTCGAAGAGCCGGTTGCCGAAGCGTCGGGCGATATTACCGATAACGAATTTGAACAACTGCTGGACTCCCTGAGCGCGGTGAAAGCCGAAGCCCAGGCCCCGGCAGCACCTGTTGCCCCGGCCGCCGAGGGCACGGCCAGCGATGAAATCACCGACGCCGAGTTCGAGTCGCTGCTCGACCAGCTTCACGGCAAAGGTCAGTTCGCGCCCGACGCCGTAGCCCCGGCAGCGGCGCCTGCCGCTCCGAATGCAACAGGTGACAATTCCGATATCACCGACGATGAATTCGAAGCGCTGCTCGACCAATTGCATGGCAAGGGCACGTTTGCCGTTGATGCACTGGAGTCGGCTATCGCATCTGCGCCGACCGCGGACAAGCCTTCGGCTGCAGCGGCCGGCAGTGACCTGATCACCGATCAGGAATTCGAATCGCTGCTTGACGAGCTGCACGGCAAGGGCAAATTCAGCGAAGTCGGTACGGCTTCCGCTGCGCCTGCAACTGCCGCGACTACGGCTGCACCGGCCGCCAAGGCTGCGCCAAAACCCGCCGCCAAGGCGCCGGAACCGAAGGCCGAGACACCCAAGCCTGCCGCTGCCGCTGCCGCCCCGGCGCCAGCCCGCGCTGCCGCCGCGCCACCGCCGGAAAAACCTGCCAGTGAAGCCGAAACCACCGTGCGGGTCGATACCGCGCGCCTGGACGAGATCATGAACATGGTTGGCGAACTGGTGTTGGTGCGTAACCGTCTGGTGCGCCTTGGCCTCAACAGCCAGGACGAAGCCATGTCCAAGGCCGTGTCGAACCTCGACGTGGTCACGGCCGATCTGCAGACCGCGGTCATGAAGACCCGGATGCAACCGATCAAGAAGGTGTTCGGGCGCTTCCCGCGCCTGGTACGTGACTTGGCTCGCCAGCTCAAGAAAGAAATCAACCTGGAACTGGTGGGTGAAGAAACCGACCTCGACAAGAACCTCGTCGAGGCCTTGGCCGACCCGCTGGTCCACTTGGTGCGCAACGCGGTCGACCACGGTATCGAGTCGCCGGAAGAGCGCGAAGCCGCGGGCAAGGTCCGTAGCGGCAAGGTGATCCTGGCGGCCGAGCAGGAGGGTGACCACATCCTTCTGTCGATCTCCGACGACGGCAAGGGCATGGACCCGGAAATACTGCGCGCCATCGCCGTGAAGCGCGGCGTGATGGACAAGGATGCCGCCGACCGCCTGAGCGACACCGAGTGCTACAACCTGATCTTCGCTCCGGGGTTCTCGACCAAAACCGAGATTTCCGACGTGTCGGGCCGCGGTGTAGGCATGGACGTGGTGAAAACCAAGATTTCCCAGCTCAACGGTTCGATCAACATCCAGTCGGTCAAGGGTTCGGGCTCGAAGATTCTGATCAAGGTCCCGCTGACCCTGGCGATCATGCCGACCCTGATGGTGATGCTGGGCAACCAGGCATTCGCCTTCCCGCTGGTCAACGTCAACGAGATTTTCCACCTCGACTTGTCGAAAACCAACGTGGTGGACGGCCAGGAAGTGGTGATCGTGCGGGACAAGGCGTTGCCGCTGTTCTACCTCAAACGCTGGTTGGTCAGTTCCGCCGCCCATGAAGAACAGGGCGAGGGCCATGTGGTGATCCTTTCGGTGGGCACCCAGCGGATCGGCTTTGTCGTCGACCAGCTCGTAGGCCAGGAAGAAGTGGTCATCAAGCCGTTGGGCAAGATGCTCCAGGGGACCCCAGGCATGTCCGGCGCCACCATCACCGGCGACGGTCGCATCGCGCTCATCCTCGATGTGCCAAGCATGCTCAAGCGTTACGCCACACGGCGTATTTGATTCTGGAGGGGCGTGGCCCAGGGCCGCGCCTCGTCTAACGGAGTGTTTATGGTAGTTAAAGTCCTGGTGGTGGACGATTCGGGGTTCTTCCGCCGCCGCGTCTCGGAAATTCTTTCAGCGGATACGAGTATTCAGGTCGTCGGCACCGCGACCAACGGCAAAGAGGCGATCGATCAGGCCCTGGCCCTCAAGCCGGACGTGATCACCATGGACTATGAGATGCCCATGATGGACGGCATCACGGCCGTGCGGCATATCATGCAGCGCTGCCCGACTCCGGTATTGATGTTTTCCTCACTGACCCACGAAGGCGCTCGGGTGACCCTCGATGCGCTGGACGCCGGTGCGGTGGATTTCCTGCCGAAGAATTTCGAGGACATCTCGCGCAACCCCGACAAGGTCCGGCAGTTGCTCTGCGAGAAGGTCCACAGCATTTCCCGCAGCAACCGGCGTGTCAGCGCCTATAGCCCACCGGCCTCGGCGCCTGTGGCTGCCCCGGCGCCTGCCCCGGCGCCATCGAGCAGCTTCAGTCCTTCGCCCTCACGCAGTGTACCGGCCCCCGTGCCGGCCCGTTCTGCGCCAGCCACGGCCACGGCTTCGTCGCCCGCGCCCAAGCGAAAGGCCTACAAGCTGGTCGCCATCGGTACGTCCACCGGCGGCCCGGTGGCGTTGCAACGGGTTCTGACCCAGTTGCCGGCCAACTTCCCGGCTCCCATCGTATTGATCCAGCACATGCCTGCCGCGTTCACCAAGGCGTTCGCCGAACGCCTGGACAAGCTCTGTCGCATCAGTGTCAAGGAAGCCGAGGACGGCGATATCCTGCGTCCTGGCCTGGCCCTGCTGGCGCCGGGTGGCAAACAGATGATGATCGATGGCCGTGGCGCAGTGAAAATCCTGCCTGGCGATGAGCGCTTGAACTACAAGCCTTGCGTGGACATCACCTTCGGTTCCGCTGCGAAATCCTACGGCGACAAAGTTCTGGCGGTGGTGCTCACCGGCATGGGCGCCGATGGTCGCGAAGGCGCGCGCCTGCTCAAGCAGGGCGGCAGTACGATCTGGGCCCAGGACGAAGCCAGCTGTGTGATCTATGGCATGCCGATGGCGATCGTCAAAGCGGACCTGGCCGATGGGGTATACGGGCTGGACGATATTGGCAAGCACCTGGTCGAGGCGTGCGTGTAATGGACGTACTCAGCCTGATCGGCATCATCATGGCGTTCGTCGCCATCATTGGTGGCAATTATCTGGAAGGCGGCCATCTGGGCGCGCTGGCCAACGGCCCCGCAGCATTGATCGTGCTCGGCGGCACCATCGGTGCGGCTTTGTTGCAATCGCCCATGAGCGCTTTCAAGCGCGCCATACAGGTTCTGGTCTGGATCCTTTTCCCGCCACGGGTGGACTTGGCCGGTGGTATCGATCGCGTCGTGAATTGGAGCTTGACCGCTCGCAAGGAGGGCCTGCTCGGCCTGGAAGGGGTCGCCGATGCGGAGCCGGACGCCTATTCGCGCAAAGGCCTGCAATTGCTGGTGGATGGCGCCGAACCGGAAGCCATCCGCAGCATTCTGGAAGTGGATTTCTACACCCAGGAGAGTCGCGACATCGAAGCGGCGAAGGTGTTCGAAAGCATGGGCGGTTACGCACCGACCATTGGCATCATCGGTGCGGTCATGGGCCTGATCCATGTGATGGGCAACCTGGCCGATCCATCGCAGCTGGGCAGCGGCATTGCGGTGGCCTTCGTCGCCACCATCTATGGCGTGGCGAGTGCGAACCTGGTGCTGTTGCCGATTGCCGCCAAGCTCAAGTCCATCGCATTACGCCAGTCGCGTTATCGCGAGATGTTGCTGGAAGGCATCCTGTCCATCGCCGAGGGTGAGAACCCGCGTTCCATTGAGTTGAAGCTTCAGGGCTTCATGGATTGATGGGAGTAATGGACCATGGCGCGCCGCAGACATCATGAAGAACACGTCAACCATGAACGCTGGCTGGTTTCCTACGCCGATTTCATCACGTTGCTGTTCGCCTTTTTCGTGGTCATGTACTCGATCTCGTCGGTGAACGAGGGCAAATACAAGGTTATTTCCGAAGCGTTGATAGGGGTCTTTACCGACTCGGACCGTGCCCTCAAGCCCATTCCCATCGGGGAGGAACGACCCAAGACCACGACGCCGGCCAAGCCGCTGGTCAGGGACGCCGAGCAGGTCGATGCCGGAATCGCTGGTGGCAGCGATCCGCTGAAAAGCATCGCCGATGATATCAGCGCTGCGTTCGGCGACTTGATCAGCTCCAACCAGATGACCGTGCGCGGCAATGAGCTATGGGTAGAGATCGAGCTCAACTCCAGCCTGTTGTTTGGCAGCGGCGATGCGATGCCCAGCGACATGGCGTTCAATATCATCGATAAAGTGGCGGCGATCCTGAAGCCGTTCGACAACCCGATTCATGTGGAAGGCTTCACCGACGACCAGCCGATCCGCACCGCGCAGTACCCGACCAACTGGGAATTGTCTTCGGCTCGTTCGGCCAGCATCGTGCGCATGCTCGCCATGCAGGGCGTCAACCCGGGTCGCCTGGCGTCGGTGGGGTATGGCGAGTTCCAGCCGGTGGCCAACAACGCCACCGTCGAAGGGCGGGCCAAGAACCGTCGCGTGGTACTGGTGGTGTCGCGCAACCTTGATGTGCGCCGCAGCCTGACCGGTACCGGCACGGCCCACGCGACGCCGGACGCGGCATTGAAGCGGGCTGGCACACAAACTGCACCGGCTCCGGTCAAGACACCGGGAAGACAGAGCGCCGTCAATTCTCCGTCACCCGCTTTATAACCGAGCTATTTCTCGGTCGAGCCAGTTTCGGCCGGGAGGAACGATCCGAATGAGAGTCTGGGCAGTTGCCAATCAAAAAGGGGGCGTGGGTAAAACCACCTCTTCCATCGCTTTAGCCGGATTGCTGGCGGAGGCGGGCAAGCGCGTGGTCATTGTCGATCTGGACCCCCACGGCTCGATGACCAGCTATTTCGGCTACGATCCCGACAGCCTCGAGCACAGCAACTACGACCTGTTCCTGCACAAGGGCAGCGTGCCCGAAGGGTTGCCGGGGCAATTGTTGTTGTCCACCAGTGACGAGCGGATTTCACTGTTGCCGTCCAGCACCGCCCTGGCCACCCTGGAGCGCCAGTCGCCCGGCCAGAGCGGCCTGGGCCTGGTGATCGCCAAGAGTCTGGCGCAGCTGTGGCAGGATTTCGATTACGCGATCATCGACAGCCCGCCGCTGCTCGGCTTATTGATGGTCAATGCCCTGGCGGCCAGCCAGCAGTTGGTGATCCCGGTGCAGACCGAACACCTCGCGGTCAAAGGCCTGGAGCGGATGGTCAACACCCTGGCGATGGTCAACCGCTCGCGCAAGCAATCGCTGGCCTTCAACATCGTGCCAACCCTGTTCGACCGGCGCACCCAGGCTTCCATGGGCACCCTGCGGGTATTGCGCGACATGTATCCCGATGACATTTGGCAAGGCTATATCCCGGTGGACACACGCCTGCGCGATGCCAGCCGCGCCGGCCTGACTCCTTCGCAATTCGATGGCAAGAGCCGTGGCGTGCTGGCTTACCGGGCACTGCTCAAGCATCTGCTGGCTCAGCAGCTCGTTTCACAGCAGGTGGCCTGATTGAACGCCTCTAAATGTTTCCCAGGCTCAAGTCCCATGGCAATCATGCCGATAACATCCATATGCGGTGCACTGTTTCAATGAACCGCCCGATCAAGACAACCTCGCGTCCGCAATTGGCCTTGCAGTCCTACCTGGACGGGCTTCTGCAGGAAGCGACCGAAGAACTGCCACCGCAGCCGAGCGTGGTCGAGGCTACGCCCGAACCCGTCGAAGCCGAAGGCGCGTTGGATGAGTTTCAAGCGGCCGTGCTCGAGGAGCAGGCCCGTGATGCACGCCAGTCGGTCATGACTGCGGCGGTCGAAGCACCGTTCGTCAAGCCGCCGGTGAAAGTGATGGAGGCACCCGCGCCAATCCTGGCGCCGGTCTCGACCGTTGCGCCGTTGTTGCAGGGCCTGGTCAAGCCGGTGGTGGAAGTCCACCTGCCGCCGAGCAGTCCGCCGCCACCGGTGCCGGGCGACGACCGTCCGGCCTGGGCCGCCGAAGCGTTCGAGTGCCTGTTGTTCGATGTGGCCGGGTTGACCCTGGCCGTGCCGCTGGTGTGCCTGGGATCGATTTATTCCCTGGCCGGGCAGGAATTGACGCCGTTGTTCGGCCAACCGGAATGGTTCCTCGGGATCCTGCCCAGCCAGGCCGGCAACCTGAAGGTACTGGATACCGCGCGCTGGGTGATGCCGGATCGTTATCGCGACGATTTTCGCCAGGGCTTGCAGTACGTGATTTCGGTACAGGGTTACGAGTGGGGGTTGGCGGTGCATCAGGTCAGTCGCTCGTTGCGCCTGGACCCGAACGAAATCAAGTGGCGCAGCCATCGAGGGCAACGGCCATGGCTGGCCGGTACGGTGATCGAACACATGTGCGCCTTGCTGGACGTTTCCGAGTTGGCTGAGCTGATCGCCAGCGGCGGGGCAAAACACCTGGGCGGCACCAAGCCGGTCCAGAAACCGAAATAACACAACCGGCGACGCGCAGCGTCACGGGGCAGAATACACACCGCCACAGGCGGTTTTTCGAGGGGTCAGGGTATGAATGATAAGGCGTCGTCTCTCAAGGGTTCCGAAGATCCGATCCTGCAATGGGTCACCTTCAAGCTCGATAACGAAACCTACGGCATCAACGTGATGCGCGTGCAGGAAGTGCTGCGCTACACCGAGATCGCGCCGGTGCCGGGTGCGCCCAGCTACGTGCTGGGTATCATCAACCTGCGGGGTAACGTGGTCACCGTGATCGACACCCGTCAGCGTTTCGGCCTGAGCTCCACCGAAGTCAACGACAACACCCGTATCGTGATCATCGAGGCCGACAAGCAAGTGGTCGGTATCCTGGTCGACAGTGTTGCCGAAGTGGTTTACTTGCGTCAGTCGGAAATCGAAACCGCGCCTAACGTCGGTAACGAAGAATCGGCCAAGTTCATCCAGGGCGTCTGCAACAAGAACAACGAGTTGCTGATCCTGGTCGAGCTGGAAAAAATGATGAGCGAAGAAGAGTGGTCGGAACTGGAGAGTATCTGATTTGATCCTTGAGGTAGCAGTCATTGTCCTGTTCCTGTTCTGGGCGGGCACGCTGGCGATGTTTTTAGCGTACATACGCGGCCAGCGGCAGATCGCCGCACAGCAGGCCCAGGGCGATGCGCTGCGTGACCAGCGCATCAAGGACTTGGCCAAGCGTGTCGACGATTACCAGAACGGCACCGTGCGCATGGGCGAAGCCATCCATGAGCTGCGTGCCGTGCTCGCGCCGTTGCCGGACAAACTGGCCCAACTGGAACAGCGCGACCCCTCCAGCCTGTCCTTCGCCCAGGCCGCCCGCCTGGTCGGCATGGGCGCCAGCGTCGACGAACTGACCCAGGCCTGCGGCCTGACCCAGGCCGAGGCGGAGTTGATGAGTAAGTTGCACCGGGGCGGGTGAGCGCCTCAAGTCGCAGAACCTGTGGGAGCACAGCTTGCTCGCGATAGCGGTAGACCAGTCAAGACAATTGTCGACTGACCTGCCCCAATCGCGAGCAAGCTATGCTCCCACGGGTGTTGTAGCGCCGTTTGATCCCTGACTGACCAGCATCGGGTAGCAGCCAGGATCTTTTTATCCCAAGGTCGTCGTGGTCAATAATCGTCGCCGCGATCGGTCACGTCTTTCTCGAGACTCGGCGCGTGCGGGTCATAGCCCTGAGGAAACTTGCCCTTGAGGTTCCAGGCAAACGCGATGATTTCGGCAATCGTGCGGTACAACTCTTCCGGAATGCTATCCCCCAATTCCAGCCGTGCCAGCAGCTTCACCAGCTCGGCATTTTCATAGATCGGTACTTCGCTGTCCCGGGCGATCCGCAGGATTTCCTCGGCCAGGGCTTCGTCGCCCTTGGCGGTGAGGGTCGGGGCGTGATGGCCATCGTACTTGAGGGCGATGGCCTGGCGGGGTTCGGTGTGGCTTGTCATGCGGTTTCGTCCACCCAGCGTTGTTCGAGCCGGGTCTTGGGGCCTTGGGGCGGGGTGCCGAGATGGCAATCGAGATCACCCACGTTCAGACCACAGGTCAGTAGGCGTTCGCGCAGCGCGGCCAGGTTGCTTTCGATCAGGCTGGCCGTGTAAGGCCGTTGTGCCCACAACTGGCTCGACAGACTGCCGCTGAGCAGCTGCACCTGAACCTGTAACGGCCCCAGCGGCTCCATGTCGAACGCCAGCTCGACCCGCCAGAGCTGCTGTCGTGTCTCGCGTTCTTCCCGATGCTCGTTCGATTGCTCACGGGGCGGGGTTTCCTCGCGCTGAAACTTCACCTGCAACGGCACAATATCCTGCAGGTTGCGCATCGGGATTTCCAGTTGCCAGGTGCTCATCAAGCGACCGTCGTCGGTCAGGCCGGTCTGTTCCAGGCTGGACAGTTGATGGCTCTGCAGGCGCGACACGGCGGCAGCGGCGAGGCGCAGCAGGTGTTCAAGATCGCCTTCGTCGTCCTGCTCTTTCAACAGGCGCGAGGGGAGGGGAAAACTGGTGGGTTGCGGCTTGGCGCTGACCTGACCGAGGGTGCCGAGGGCGTTGCGCACGAAGCTGGGCAGTGCCTGGGCCAGGGTGTTGGCAGCAATGATTGCACTCAGGTTAGTGGAGGCGGGCAGGGCCGGTGTCAGTTGCGCGATCAGTTTCAGCAGGTCACCCTTGAGGTCCGGCGCCACGGCGGGCGGTTGTCCGGCCAGCAATTTGCTTTCCAGGAACACGCCGCTGGATGCCAGGGCCAGGGCGAGGCCCTTGGGCGTGCTCAGTTGCTGGACGTCCGGCAGACTGGCCAACAGACGCGTCACCGCGGCGCGCAGCTCGATACCGGTGTCTTCGGTGGCGGGCAGGTTCTGCAACACGGTAATCAAATTGTCCAGCGAGCCCTGGCGGCTCACTTGGGTGACCAGTTGCTGGCTCACCGCCAATTGTTCCTGGCGGTTGCTCAATGGAACGAACTTCAGTGTCTGGGCATCCTGGACCTGGGCGCTGAGCAGCGCGCCGATACGCAGCGGCTGGGGACTGTCGATATCCAGGGTGGCGCCGGCCTGGGCGGTGTTGAGCAGGCTCACCAACGACCGGTATACCACCGGCTGCCCTGGCACCTGCGGCAGCGCCTGACTGGTGATGACCTTGCCTTGCAACAGGGTGCCGACGGGCATCTGTGTTGTGTCGATACGGGTCAGGGTGGCCACGCTGGACGCGACGGCCTGCTGCACGGCAATCGCCAGGTTGTTGGCGGACGGCTGGGTCACCGCCAGGCTGGTGCCCTGGGGCAGCGGCTGGGTGCTGGTGGCCTGTACCGTGGCCTGGCGACCGCTGTCCAGGGTGAGTTTGAGCAACAGCTGAAAGGTCTGGTCCGCCTGTTTAAGTGACAAGACCTCGGCCTGGGCGGTCTGGCCGGAGCCGATCAGGCCCTCGACCGGCGTCAACAGTTTGAGCAGCTCGCCGTTGACCACCGGCGTGCGTGTCGTTGCCGTGGCCTGGGGCAGCGGCAGGATGTTCATGTCGCCTGTCATCTGCGGTCTTACCTTGGAAAAATAAGCTCTCTTTAGACCCGGGAGCGGCATGTATAATGCCGCCCGTCTTTCAGGCAGTGGCGAAAACCTTGCAATTGTTTGACGCAGCTCTGTGGAACAGGCCCTCAAAGCATCTATGCTGCACCTCTTTAACGGCCGCTGCACCGCCGACTTGAACCGTATAAGGCCCGCGATCCCTTGACCAGTCCTCTTTTGCAAACCGTCGGCCTCGCCTGTGAGCGAGACTTGCGGCTGCTTTTCGAACACCTCGAATTGAGACTCTCGCCTGGCGATATGGTGCAGGTCAGTGGTCCCAACGGCAGCGGCAAGACCAGCTTGTTGCGCTTGCTGGCCGGATTGATGCAACCGACCGCTGGCCACGTGTTGCTCAACGGCCAGCCGCTGCAGGAGCAGCGCAGCGAACTGGCCCGCAACCTGCTCTGGATCGGCCACGCCGCGGGTATCAAGGACCTGCTGACCCCCGAAGAAAACCTCAGCTGGCTCTGCGCGCTGCATCGGCCCGTCGGGCGGGAGGCGATCTGGCAGGCATTGTCGCGGGTAGGATTGCGCGGTTTCGAAGACGTACCGTGCCATACCCTGTCCGCCGGCCAACAGCGCCGCGTGGCCCTGGCCCGGTTGTATCTGGACAGCCCGCCGCTGTGGATTCTCGACGAACCGTTCACCGCCCTGGACAAACAAGGGGTAGCGCAACTGGAGGAGCATTTGGCTCGCCACTGCGAAAACGCCGGCATGGTGTTGCTGACCACCCACCATACATTGGCCCGGATGCCGACCGGTTACCGCAATATCGATCTGGGGAATTGGGCCGTATGACTGTGTTTGGCCTGTTGCTCGCCCGCGAAGCACGCCTGTTGTTCCGTCGACCGGCCGAACTGGCCAACCCCTTGGTATTTTTCGCCATCGTCATTGCGCTGTTCCCGCTGGCGGTTGGCCCCGAGACTCAATTGTTGCAAACCTTGTCGCCGGGGTTGGTCTGGGTGGCGGCGCTTTTATCGGTCCTGCTCTCGCTGGACGGGCTTTTCCGCAGTGATTTCGAGGACGGCTCGCTGGAACAGTGGGTCCTTTCGTCGCACCCCCTGGCCCTTCTGGTTTTGGCCAAGGTACTGGCACACTGGGTTTTTTCCGGCCTGGCGCTGGTGTTGCTCTCGCCGCTGCTGGCGATGATGCTGGGGTTACCCGCCGCCTGCATGCCGGTGTTGCTGGTGTCTCTGTTGCTGGGTACACCGGTGTTGAGCCTGCTCGGCGCAGTGGGCGCGGCATTGACCGTAGGATTGAAGCGCGGTGGCCTGTTGCTTGCGCTGTTGATCCTGCCGCTGTACATCCCGGTCCTGATTCTCGGCAGCGGGGCTTTGCAAGCCGCGCTGCAAGGCATGCCGGCAACCGGTTATCTGCTGTGGCTTGGGAGCCTGACCGCCCTGGCGATAACCCTGACACCCTTTGCAATAGCTGCTGGCCTGAAGATCAGCGTCGGCGAATAATAATGAGGCCTGGTCAAAAACTGACCACTTCCCGTGAAGTAAAGGCATACCCTGCGGCGCGTGACAGCGAGCCGCGACCGTGATGGAAACAGCAATGAATTGGACCTGGTTTCATAAGCTCGGCTCACCCAAATGGTTCTACGGCATCAGTGGCAGGTTGTTGCCCTGGCTGAGCATCGCCGCACTGCTGCTGATCGGTATCGGCGTGGTCTGGGGCCTGGCTTTCGCCCCTCCGGACTATCAGCAGGGCAACAGTTTCCGCATCATCTATATCCACGTTCCCACGGCGGTGCTGGCCCAGTCCATCTACGTGATGCTGGCGGTATGCGGGGTGGTCGGGCTGGTGTGGAAGATGAAGCTGGCCGACGTTGCCTTGCAATGCGCCGCGCCCATTGGCGCCTGGATGACCGCCGTGGCGCTGGTCACCGGGGCAATCTGGGGCAAGCCGACGTGGGGTTCGTGGTGGGTCTGGGATGCCCGACTGACGTCGATGCTGATCCTGCTGTTCCTGTACTTCGGTCTCATTGCGCTGGGCAACGCCATCAGCAATCGTGAGAGTGCGGCCAAGGCCTGCGCGGTTCTGGCGATTGTCGGCGTGATCAACATCCCGATCATCAAGTATTCGGTGGAATGGTGGAACACCCTGCACCAGGGCGCCACCTTTACCCTGACCGAAAAACCGGCGATGCCCGTGGAAATGTGGCTGCCGTTGCTGCTCACTGCGCTGGGTTTCTACTGTTTCTTCGGCGCGGTGTTGCTGCTGCGCATGCGCCTGGAAGTGCTCAAGCGCGAAGCCCGCGCCAGTTGGGTGAAGGCCGAAGTACAGAACAGCCTGGAGAGCGCTCGATGAGTTTCGCTTCATTCGGCGAGTTTCTCGCCATGGGCCATCATGGCCTGTATGTCTGGTCAGCCTATGGCATTTGCGTGGCCGTGCTGGTCCTCAACGTGGCGGTGCCGATCCTGGCCCGCAAGCGGTATCTGCAACAAGAGGCGCGTCGTTTGCGCCGGGAGAGTGGTCAGTGAATCCGGTGCGCAAAAAGCGTCTTGTCATCATTCTTGCGATCCTGGTGGGGGTGGGCGCCGCGGTCGGCCTGGCCCTCAGCGCCTTGCAACAGAACATCAACCTGTTCTACACCCCGACCCAGATCGCCAATGGCGAAGCACCGAAGGACACGCGCATCCGTGCCGGCGGCATGGTGGAGAAGGGCTCGCTGGTGCGGTCCGGGGATTCGCTGGACGTGACCTTCAACGTCACCGACTTCAACAAGACCGTGACCATCACCTATCGGGGCATACTTCCCGACCTGTTCCGCGAAGGGCAGGGCATCGTCGCCCTGGGCAAGCTCAATGCCGACGGCGTGGTGGTGGCCGATGAGGTGCTGGCCAAGCACGACGAAAAATACATGCCGCCGGAAGTGACCAAGGCTTTGAAAGACAGTGGTCAATCGGCACCTGCTCCCGTGAAGGAGGGCTGATCGATGACGGCAGGACTTTTTATCCCCGAATTGGGCCACCTGGCGATGATCCTGGCCTTGTGTCTGGCCCTGGTACAGGCCTTGGTGCCGTTGCTCGGCGCCTGGCGCGGTGACCGCCTGTGGATGAGCCTGGCGCAACCGGCGGCCTGGGGACAGTTCGCATTCATGGTGTTCGCCTTCGGTTGCCTGACCTA
The DNA here is from genome assembly GCF_021271205.1 of Pseudomonas uvaldensis. GTDB lineage: Bacteria > Pseudomonadota > Gammaproteobacteria > Pseudomonadales > Pseudomonadaceae > Aquipseudomonas > Aquipseudomonas uvaldensis. The sequence continues at coordinate 505,993 of NZ_JAIWKS010000001.1, read as the reverse complement.
TGCCTTCATGGTCGATGACTTCTCCGTGGCATATGTCGCCAGCAACTCCAATAGCGCGTTGCCCTGGTACTACAAGTTCAGCGCGGTGTGGGGTGCCCACGAAGGTTCATTGCTGCTGTGGGCGCTGATCCTCAGCGGCTGGACCTTCGCCGTCTCGGTGTTCTCCCGGCAGTTGCCTCAAGTCATGCTGGCTCGGGTGCTGGCGGTGATGGGCATGATCAGCACCGGTTTCCTGCTGTTCCTGATCGTCACGTCCAACCCGTTCGAGCGCATCCTGCCCCAGGTGCCGATGGATGGCCGCGACCTCAACCCGCTGCTGCAGGACATCGGCCTGATCGTTCACCCGCCGATGCTTTACATGGGCTACGTCGGTTTCTCCGTGGCGTTTGCCTTCGCCATCGCTGCCTTGCTGGGCGGTCGCCTCGATGCCGCCTGGGCCCGCTGGTCGCGTCCATGGACCATTGTCGCCTGGGCCTTCCTCGGTATCGGCATCACCCTCGGTTCCTGGTGGGCCTATTACGAGTTGGGCTGGGGCGGCTGGTGGTTCTGGGACCCGGTGGAGAACGCTTCCTTCATGCCATGGCTGGTGGGGACGGCGCTGATCCATTCTCTGGCCGTCACGGAAAAACGCGGCGTGTTCAAGAGCTGGACGGTATTGCTCGCCATCGCGGCGTTTTCGTTGAGCCTGCTGGGGACTTTCCTGGTGCGTTCCGGCGTGCTGACGTCGGTGCATGCCTTCGCCTCGGACCCTGAGCGTGGCGTGTTCATCCTGATATTCCTGCTGTTCGTGGTCGGCGGTTCGCTGACGCTGTTCGCGGTGCGTGCTCCGGTGGTCAAGAGTCAGGTCGGCTTCAACCTCTGGTCGCGGGAAACCCTGCTGCTGGGCAACAACCTGGTGCTGGTGGTGGCGGCGTCGATGATCCTGTTGGGGACGCTGTACCCGCTGGTGCTCGATGCGCTGTCCGGCGCCAAGCTGTCGGTGGGGCCGCCGTACTTCAATGCATTGTTCATCCCGCTGATGGCGATCCTGATGGTGGTGATGGCGGTCGGCGTGCTGGTGCGCTGGAAAGACACGCCGGTCAAGTGGCTGGTGGGCATGTTGACCCCGGTGCTGCTGGGTACCGCCGCCTTGTCCGTGGTGGCCGGCATCGTCTATGGCGATTTCAACTGGGCGGTGCTGGCGACGTTCGTGCTGGCGGCCTGGGTATTGCTGGCCGGCATCCGGGACATCTTCGACAAGACCCGCCACAAGGGCCTGATCAAGGGCCTGCCAACCCTGACCCGCAGTTACTGGGGCATGCAGATCGCGCACCTGGGCATTGCCGTCTGCGCCCTGGGCGTGGTCCTGTCCAGCCAGAACAGCGCCGAGCGCGACCTGCGGCTGGCGCCGGGCGAGTCCATGGAGCTGGGGGGCTACCAGTTCGTTTTCGAAGGGGCCAAGCATTTCGAAGGGCCGAACTTCACGTCCGACAAGGGCACCGTGCGGGTCATCCGTGACGGCCAGGAAGTGACGGTGCTGCACCCGGAAAAACGCCTCTACACCGTTCAGAACTCAGTAATGACCGAAGCCGGGATCGATGCCGGTTTCACCCGCGACCTCTATGTGGCGCTGGGCGAATCCCTGGGTGAGGGGGCATGGGCGGTACGGGTGCACGTCAAGCCGTTCGTACGCTGGATCTGGTTCGGTGGCCTGCTCACCGGCCTGGGTGGGGCGCTGGCGGCTTTGGACCGGCGCTATCGAGTCAAGGTGAAGACCCGGGTGCGTGAAGCCCTGGGTGTAACGGGAGCCACTGCATGAAACGTTGGTTGATGCTGTTGCCGCTGGCGCTGTTCCTGGTGGTGGCGGTCTTTCTGTACCGGGGGCTGTTCCTGAACCCGGCTGATTTGCCCTCGGCGATGATTGGCAAGCCGTTCCCGGAGTTCACCCTGCCTTCGGTGCAAGGCGACAGGACCCTGACTCGCGCCGATCTGCTGGGCAAGCCAGCGCTGGTCAACGTATGGGGCACCTGGTGCATTTCCTGCCGGGTCGAGCACCCGGTGCTGAATAAGCTGGCCCAGAACGGTGTGGTGATCTACGGCGTCAACTACAAGGACGTCAACGCCGACGCCTTGAAGTGGCTGGCCGAATTCCATAACCCCTACCAACTGGACATTCGCGATGAGGAAGGCACCCTGGGACTGAATCTGGGGGTCTATGGCGCGCCGGAAACCTTCTTCATCGACGCCAAGGGCATCATCCGCGACAAGTTCGTCGGCGTGATCGACGAGCAGGTCTGGCGCGAGAAACTCGCTGCCAAGTATCAGGCGCTGGTGGACGAGGCCAAGCCATGAAGCGCTGGTTAGCCGCTGTCATCCTCGGCTTGAGCCTCGCCGGTGTGGCGCATGCCGCCATCGATACTTATGAGTTTGCCAACGACGCCGAGCGCGAGCGGTTTCGCGAGCTGACCAAGGAACTGCGCTGCCCCAAGTGCCAGAACCAGGACATCGCCGATTCCAATGCGCCGATTGCCGCCGACCTGCGCAAGGAAATCTTCCGCATGCTTGGTGAGGGCAAGGACAACCAGCAGATCATCGATTTCATGGTGGATCGCTACGGTGAGTTCGTGCGCTACAACCCGGCCCTGACCTCCAAGACCGCGCTGCTCTGGTTCGGTCCCGCCGGGCTGTTGCTTGGCGGTTTCGTCGTCATTGCTGTGATCGTGCGCCGTCGCCGGGTCCAGCGCACCGCAGCCCCGGACTCGCTTTCCGTCGAAGAGCGCCAACGCCTCGACCAACTGTTGGATAACACCAAGCATGATTGATTTCTGGCTCGCCGCAGGTCTGCTTCTCCTGGTTGCCCTGAGTTTTCTGCTGATCCCTGTGTTACGCGGTCGCCGCGCCCAGCGGGAAGAGGACCGTACTGCCCTCAACGTAGCGTTGTATCAGGAGCGCGTCGCCGAACTGCAGGCCGAGCAGGAGGAGGGCGTGCTCAACGCCGCGCAATTGGACACCGGCCGCGCCGAAGCTGCCCGTGAATTGCTCGCCGACACCGAAGGCGCCGACGCGCCACGGGAGTCCCGACTGGGCAAGCCATTGCCATTGCTCGCCGCCGTGCTCGTGCCGGTGCTGGGCCTGGGGTTGTACCTGCACTTCGGCGCCAGCGACAAAGTCGAGCTGACCCGCGAATTTGCCCAGGCACCACAGTCGATGGAAGAAATGACCCGGCGCCTGGAAAGGGCCGTGGCGGCCCAACCGGAAAACGCGGAGGGCTTGTATTTCCTGGGGCGTACGTACATGGCCCAGGACCGCCCGGCGGACGCGGCGAAGATCTTCGAGCGCACCGTGGCGCTCGCCGGTCGGCAACCTGAACTGCTCGGGCAATGGGCTCAGGCCCAGTATTTCGCCGACGGGAAGAAATGGTCCGACAAGGTCCAGGCCTTGACCGACGAAGCCCTGAAGGTCGACCCCAAGGAAGTCACCAGTCTGGGCCTGCTGGGGATCGCTGCGTTCGAGGGCGAGCGCTATCAGGACGCTATCGATTACTGGGGACGCCTGCTGGCGCAACTGCCGGAAGGTGACAAGTCCCGTGAGGCCTTGCAGGGCGGCATCGCTCGCGCCACCGAGAAGCTTCAGGCCAGTGGTGGCAAGGTCGCCCCGGCCCCGGCTGCCGTAACGACAGCCGCTGCCGTACTCACGGTGCGCGTCGACCTGGCTCCGGCGGTCAAGGCCAAGGTCAAGCCGGGCGACAGCGTGTTCGTCTTTGCCCGCGCCGCTTCCGGCCCGCCCGCGCCGCTGGCTGCCAAGCGCCTGACGGTCGCTGACCTGCCGGCCAATGTCGAACTGGGCGATGCGGATGCGATGATGCCGCAACTGAAACTGTCGAACTTCCCCGAAGTCCAACTGGTGGCGCGGATTTCCCGCGCCGGTCAACCGACCGCCGGCGAATGGATTGGTCGCAGCCAGCCTCTGGCGAGCAGCACCCGGACGCCGCAACAACTGACCATCGACAGCCCGGACCAATGACAGGAACTCGCACCATGACCGCCCTCGCTCGTATCACCCTGCTTTCGCTCGTCCTGGGCCTGAGCGCTTGTGCGGTCCACCGCCCGCCGGAGCCCTCGGCGCCGTTGCCACCCATCCCGCCTTCCGGACCTGCCAGCAAGCCGGTGCCATCGACGGTCCCCGGCAAACCGGCTACGCCGAGCAAGCCGGCCAAGCCGCTGCCCCGTACTTCCGCCAGCTTCGCCCCGCCGCCGGGCGGCAACAGTCATTGGGACGCAAGGCTTGGGGTCTATGTGTTGGATAACCAGACCAATACCTTTTACCGCCAACGGACCTACTACCGTTGGAATAACGGCTGGAGCCGCTCTGTCAGCCCTAACGGCCCTTGGGAGGAAACCACCATCGAAGGGGTGCCGGCGGGTCTGGGGCGTCAGTTCCGTTAATCGCTCTCCACGACAGCCCGGTCAATGCCATCGGCGGACCGGGCTTTTTTGTATTTCCGAATATGCATTGAACGAAATTTTCACAAATGCTTGAGGACAATTCCTCGCGCTTTTATTGCCGTCGGTTATTTAATGGAAATGCCCCGACCGTTCGTGCAAGATTTGCCCCCTCTGCGCAAACCCCTCGGGCAACAGAGGGGGACGCCGTTGTTCCATCTGTCTCACACACTCCAATAGGTCCTCAAAAGACATGGCAATTCCGGACGCCCTGAGCCCACAGCGAAGTACGCATCGCCTGCTGCAACCGACCGTCAAATCACACTTGGCCTATACCTTGCTCTGTGCCCTGGTGATGATGGTGATGTTCAGCCTGCTGCGCCTGGCGCTGCTGGTTTATAACCGCGAGATGATCCTCGATACCCCGGCTTCGACCTTCGTCGAGGCCTTTGTCAATGGTCTGCGTTTCGACCTGAGACTGGTGGTCTATCTCAGTATTCCGCTGCTGCTGTCCCTGGTCAGTGTCCGGGCAATGGCGGCACGCGGATTCTTCCGTTTCTGGCTGACGGTGACCTCCAGCATCGCGCTGTTCCTGGGCTTGATGGAAATGGACTTTTACCGCGAGTTCCACCAACGGCTCAATGGCCTGGTCTTCCAGTACGTGAAGGAAGATCCGAAGACCGTAATGAGCATGCTCTGGTATGGTTTTCCGGTGGTTCGCTATCTGCTGGCCTGGGTCGGCGGAACCCTTCTCCTGAGTTTTGCATTCAAGGGCGCCGATCGTGCGACCCGACCGCGTGGACCTTTCAGCGGCGGTAGCATCAGCACGCGCCGGGTCGCCCCGTGGTATGGGCGTGTAGCGGTGTTCATGGTCTGCCTGTTGGTGGCCGTCGCTGCCGCCCGTGGCACCCTGCGCCAGGGGCCACCCATGCGTTGGGGGGACGTCTATACCACCGATTCGAATTTCGCCAACCAGTTGGGCCTCAACGGTACGCTGTCGTTGGTGGAAGCGGCCAAGAGTCGGATGTCCGAAGACCGTGACAACATCTGGAAAGCCACCCTCGAACAACCATTGGCCCAGCAGACCGTCCGCGACATGCTGGTGATGCCCGACGACAAACTGGTGGATACCGAGACCGCCGCCGTACGTCGTGATTACACGCCACCGGTCGACAAGACCCTGCCGATCAAGAACGTGGTCGTCATCCTCATGGAAAGCATGGCGGGGCACTCGGTGGGCGCCTTGGGCGCGCCGGGAAACATCACGCCATATCTGGACAAATTGTCCAAGGAAGGCCTGTTGTTCGATCGTTTCTTTTCCAACGGCACCCATACCCACCAGGGTATGTTCGCCACCATGGCCTGTTTCCCGAACCTGCCGGGCTTTGAATACCTGATGCAGACGCCGGAAGGCAGCCACAAGCTGTCGGGCCTGCCGCAACTGCTCAGTGCCCGTGATTACGACGATGTGTACGTCTACAACGGCGATTTTGCCTGGGACAATCAGTCGGGGTTCTTCAGCGGCCAGGGCATGACCAATTTCATCGGGCGTAACGACTTCGTGAACCCGGTATTTTCCGATCCGACCTGGGGTGTGTCCGACCAGGACATGTTCGACCGTGGCCTGATCGAGCTCAAGGCGCGGGAAAATGGCAAACCGTTCTATGCCTTGCTGCAAACCCTGTCCAACCACACGCCGTATGCGCTGCCGACGCCGTTGCCGGTGGAGAAGGTCACTGACCGAGGCAGCCTCAACGAGCACCTGACCGCCATGCGCTATGCCGACTGGGCGCTGGGCCAGTTCTTCGAGAAGGCGCGCAAGGAGCCTTACTTCAAGGAGACGCTGTTTGTGGTGGTAGGCGACCATGGTTTCGGTAACGAACGCCAGATCACCGAAATGGACCTGGGTCGTTTCAACGTGCCGATGCTGCTGATCGGCCCGGGCATCCAGGAAAAGTTCGGCCAACGCAATCACACCGTGGGGACCCAGGTCGACATCGTCCCGACCATCATGGGCCGGATCGGTGGCCAGGTGCGCAACCAATGCTGGGGCCGGGACCTGTTGAACCTGCCGGAAGGCGACACCGGTTTCGGTGTGATCAAGCCATCGGGAAGCGAGCAGACCACGGCGATCATCCGCGACGACCAGATCCTGGTACTGCCAAGGGAGAAGGAAATGGCGCCGAAGATGTACCGCTATGAGTTGGGTAGCAACCCCCGTGCGGAAATCATCCCGGACGCACCGGCTACGGCGCAGATGAGGCTCCAGCTTGAGTCCTTCCTGCAAACGGCCACCAAGAGCCTGCTGGATAACACCGCCGGCGTGGTAGACGGCAAGCCGGACTGATGAGCGATAAAAAAGAGGCCTTGAGAAAGGCCTCTTTTTTTTGCCTGGGTTTTATATCTTGCCCAGTAACAGCAGGATCAACAGCACCACTAACACTACGCCGATGATACCGGATGGGCCGTAACCCCAACTTCTGGAGTGTGGGAAGACCGGCAGGCCACCGATCAGGAGGAGGATCAGGATAATGATGAGTATTGTGCCCATTGTTGATTTCCTTATTGGTCAGTTTCGGAGTGAGACAACTTTTCAACTGCCAGCGCGCTGCATTAAATCCGGGCGGCTTAATAATTCCGACCGTAACGTCCTGTAAAAAATTCAAAGTTTTTAATGGTATTGGCCGGTGAGTTCAAAAGTCGGTGGTGTCTGCATCGCGGGCAAGCCTTGCTCCCACAGATCTTGCTCTCACTGGGACTCTACAAGTTTGTCCCTGCCATTCAGCAATCTGATGGAGGATGGGGCAGGTCGTGTCCTTCGCTACACTCGGCCCATCTCTCCCGGAACAACAAGGCTGTTTCCTATGCAAAATCGCATGATGATCACCGGTGCCGGCTCCGGCCTGGGTCGCGAAATCGCGCTGCGCTGGGCCCGTGAAGGTTGGCGCCTGGCCTTGTCGGATGTCAGTGAGGCGGGCCTTGCGCAGACACTCAAGCTGGTGCGTGATGCCGGCGGCGACGGCTTCGTCCAGCGCTGTGATGTGCGCGACTACAGTCAGCTGACTGCATTTGCCCAGGCCTGCGATGAGAAGCTCGGTGGCATCGATATCATCGTCAATAATGCTGGCGTGGCGTCGGGCGGCTTTTTCAGTGAGCTATCCCTGGAGGACTGGGACTGGCAGATCGCGATCAATCTGATGGGGGTGGTCAAGGGCTGCAAGGCGTTCCTGCCGTTGCTGGAAAAAAGCCATGGCAAGATCATCAACATCGCTTCCATGGCAGCGCTGATGCAAGGGCCGGCGATGAGCAACTACAACGTGGCCAAGGCCGGCGTGGTCGCCTTGTCGGAAAGCTTGCTGGTGGAGTTGGCGCAGCAGGAAATCGGTGTGCACGTCGTCTGCCCGTCGTTCTTCCAGACCAACTTGCTGGACTCTTTCCGTGGCCCGACCCCGGCGATGAAAGCCCAGGTGGGCAAATTGCTGGAGAGTTCGCCCATTACGGCAGCCGACATCGCCGATTACATTTATCGTCAGGTGGCACAGGGCGAGTTCCTGATCTTGCCTCATGAGCAGGGGCGCCTGGCCTGGGCGACCAAGCAGAAGAATCCGCAGCTGCTTTACGATGAGATGACCGCCATGGCCGATAAAATGCGCGCCAAGGCCCGCCAAAGCTCGAGTTGACCTGGGCGCTCGGTGTCCTCAGGATGTCGCCATCCGGCCTTCCTGATGGACATTCCAATGCTCAATTACTTGTGGTTTTTACTGGCCGCGCTGTTTGAAATCGCTGGCTGCTACGCCTTCTGGATGTGGCTGCGCCAGGGCAAAAGCGCCTGGTGGATCGCGCCGGCATTGCTCAGCCTCACGCTGTTCGCGCTGCTGTTGACTCGCATTGAGGCAACGTATGCCGGTCGCGCCTATGCCGCCTATGGCGGTATCTACATCATCGCCTCGATCGGCTGGCTGGCGGTGGTGGAACGCGCCAGGCCGCTGGGATCCGACTGGATCGGCGTGGCGCTCTGTGTGTTGGGAGCCAGCGTCATTCTGTTCGGTCCGCGGTTCTCGGCTTCCTGAGAACCGGACAATTCCACAGGGTTTTGCAGGACGTTTCCGTCAGTCACGAGTGCCTTGTTTGTAGGGGTTTACTGAATTCTTGTCGTTGTCTTGTGAACATGCGTGAGGCCGGGCATGGTCAAGGTCCAGACATTCTTAAGGACAAGGACCATGCTCGTATTAAGCCGTGCTGTGGGTGAACTGATTTCCATCGGTGATGATATTTCCGTCCGGGTGCTGTCGGTCAACGGCACCACCGTGCGGTTCGGCGTGGAAGCGCCACGGCACATCGATGTTCATCGCTTTGAAATCTACGAGAAAATCCAGAAAAAGAAGGCGCAAGCCACGCCTGGGGCGTGTTCAGTCAAATAGGTGTTTGGGCACGTCGTGCTTGAGCATCAATTGGCACTGTTCGCTTTCGGGGTCGAAGACGATCATCGCCTGACCTTTCGTCAGGGCTTGTCGAACCCGCAACACTCGCGTCTCCAGGGGCGTGTCGTCGCCGTTGTCGGTGCCGTCGCGGGTCACGAAATCCTCTATCAGGCGAGTGAGCGTGTCGACTTCGAGTTGGTCGTGGGGAATCAGCATGGTCTACCTCGGCTGGATAATGTCGCGATGCTACGTCCAATGGACGATGGCGGCTAGCCTTGGGGACGTGGGTGTCCGGGTGATTGCCATCGCGAGCAGGCTCGCTCCCACAAGGTTTGTATGGAACACGACATGTGCATCCGCTGAAGATCCCCTGTGGGAGCGAGCCTGCTCGCGATGACGATCGCCCAGGCAACAAAAAGTGCCGGTCAGTTCTCTGAACGCTGCCCCACCAGGCTGTCCACCGACGGCACGCGGGTATCGCTTTCCATCTGTGCATCATGCTCGATCTGATGGCTGAAGCGGTCCAGGGAGCCTTGGGCCGGTTGCGCGTCGCTGGCAAACACTGGCGGGCTGAGGATATAGGCACCCAGCAGGCGGCTGAGCGCGGCGAGGCTGTCGATGTGGGTGCGTTCGTAGCCATGGGTGGCATCGCAGCCGAAGGCGAGCAGGGCGGTGCGGATGTCGTGGCCGGCAGTGATGGCCGAATGGGCATCGCTGAAGTAATAGCGGAACAGGTCCCGGCGGGCCGGCAGGTCGTTTTCCTTGGCCAGGCGCAGCAGGTGCCGGGACAGGTGATAGTCGTAGGGGCCGCCGGAGTCTTGCATCGCCACGCTCACCGCGTGTTCGCTGGAGTGCTGGCCCGGCGCGACCGGCGCGATGTCGATGCCGACGAATTCGCTGACGTCCCAGGGCAGCGCGGCGGCGGCACCGGTGCCAGTTTCCTCGGTGATGGTGAACAGCGGATGACAATCGATCAGCAGTTCCTCGCCGCTGTCCACGATGGCCTTGAGCGCCGCCAGCAACGCTGCCACGCCGGCCTTGTCGTCCAGGTGCCGGGCGCTGATGTGGCCGCTCTCGGTGAACTCCGGCAAAGGATCGAAAGCGACGTAGTCTCCGACGCCCACCCCCAGGGTCTCGCAATCGGCGCGGGTGGCGCAGTAGGCGTCCAGGCGCAGTTCGATGTGGTCCCAACTGATGGGCATCTCATCCACGGCGGTGTTGAACGCGTGGCCGGACGCCATCAATGGCAGCACACTGCCGCGAATCACCCCGGTGTCGGTGAACAGGCTGACCCGGCTACCTTCGGCAAACCGGCTGGACCAACAACCCACCGGGGCCAGGGTCAGGCGGCCGTTGTCCTTGATGGCACGCACAGTAGCGCCGATGGTGTCCAGGTGGGCGGATACGGCGCGGTCCGGGCTGTTCTTGCGGCCCTTGAGGGTTGCGCGAATCGTGCCGCGCCGGGTCATCTCGAAAGGAATGCCCAGTTCTTCGAGCCGCTCGGCGACATAGCGCACGATGGTGTCGGTGAAGCCGGTGGGGCTGGGAATGGCCAGCATTTCCAGCAGGACCTTTTGCAGGTAGTCGAGATCCGGTTCGGGAATTTTGCTGATCATGGAAACTCCTGATCGGTTGGTTTCGATGAGTGGCCCGTCTTCTGAAGGGTGGGTGTCAGGTCGCCGTTGTCCGCCCTGACATATTGTGGGAGCGAGCCTCGCGATGAGGCCCGCTCAGGCGCTACATCGCTATAAGGCCACCGCCTGGCTATGGGGAAACAACAGATCCACAAAACGCTCGGCGGTAGGTTGCGGTTCATGATTGGCCAGGCCGGCGCGTTCGTTGGCTTCGATGAAGACGTATTCGGGCTGGTCGGCAGCTGGCACCAGAAGGTCGAGGCCAACCATGGGAATGTCCAGCGCCCGCGCGGCGCGTACCGCCGCATCGGCCAGGGTCGGATGAAGAATGCCGGTGACATCCTCCAGCACGCCGCCTGTGTGAAGGTTAGCCGTGCGTCGCACGAACAGATGTTCGCCAGCCGGCAGGACACTGTCGTAGTCATAACCCGCCGCGCTCAGGGTGCGTTGGGTCTCCGCGTCCATCGGGATTTTGCTTTCGCCCCCGGTAGCCGCCTGCCGACGGCGGCTCTGTGCTTCGATCAACGCGCCGATGGTGTGCTGGCCGTCACCGATCACCTCCGCCGGACGCCGGATCGCTGCTGCCACCACTTCGAAGTTGATCACCAGGATCCGCAGGTCCAAGCCTTCGTGGAAACTCTCCAACAGCACCCGGCTGTCAAATTGCCGGGCGGCTTCGATGGCGCTCTGCACGTCTTCGATGGTGCGCAGGTCCACCGCCACGCCCTGGCCCTGTTCACCGTCCAGCGGCTTGACCACCACCCGTGCGTGCTCATCGAGAAACGCCAGGTTGTCGTCGGCATTGCCTGCCATCTGTTGGGCCGGCAGGTTCAGGCCGGCGTTTTTCAGGACCTTGTGGGTCAGGCTTTTGTTCTGGCACAACGTCATGCTGATGGCGCTGGTCAGGTCGCTCAGGGATTCGCGGCAACGAACCCGGCGGCTGCCGTGGATCAGCGTGAACAGCCCGGCCTCCGCGTCGTCCACCTGCACTTCGATACCCCGGCGATGCGCCTCGTCGACGATGATCCGGGCATAGGGATTGAATTGCGCTTCGGGCCCCGGGCCCAGGAACAGCGGTTGATTGATGCCGTTCTTGCGCTTGATGGCAAAGGTGGACAGGTTACGGAAGCCGAGCTTGGCATAAAGGTTTTTCGCCAGGCGGTTATCGTGCAGCACCGACAGGTCGAGGTAACTCAACCCCCGGCTCATGAAGTGCTCGATGAGGTGACGCACCAGCACTTCGCCAACCCCTGGCCTTGAACATTGCGGGTCCACGGCCAGGCACCAGAGGCTGCTGCCGTTTTCCGGATCGTTGAAGGCTTTCTGGTGATTCAGGCCCATGACGCTGCCGATCACCGCGCCGGTGTCATCGTCTTCCGCCAACCAATAGACCGGCCCTCCCTGGTGGCGCGGGGTCAGTCGTTGTGCGTCGATAGGCAGCATGCCCCGGGCCAGGTAGAGCTGGTTGATGGCTTGCCAGTCGGTCTCGCTCTGGGCCCGGCGAATTCGGAAACCGCGAAACACCCGTGTGGCTTGCCGATAGTCGCTGAACCACAGGCGCAGTGTGTCGGAGGGATCGAGGAACAGATGCGCCGGCTCCAGTCCCAGCACTTGCTGGGGAGCGGCGACGTATAACGCGATGTCGCGCTCGCCGGGTTGTTCGTTGAGCAGCTCCCGGGCCAGGGTGGCAGGGTCCGGGAAGGTGTGGCCGATCAGCAATCGGCCCCAGCCGCAATGCACGGCGATGGGAGCTGCGCCCAGTTCGCTGCCATCTTCGGCCAGACGAGCCTGCAAGCGCTCGTAGGAGGGGGCCTGGCCGCGCAGCAGGCGTTGGTTGTGAACGGTAGGGTTGGGTTTCATCAATCAGATTCCTTGCTCGCTGAGCCACAGGTTCAGCGCTGCCAGTTGCCACAGCCGGGAGCCGCGCAATGGGGTGAGCTGGCCGTTAGGGTCGGTGAGCAGGCGGTCGAGCATGGCCGGTTTGAACAGGCCGCGATCCTGGCTCGGGTCCAGCAGCAGTTCGCGAACCCAGGCGAGGGTATCGCCTTCCAGGTGCTTGAGACCGGGCACCGGGAAATAGCCCTTCTTGCGGTCGATCACTTCGCCGGGGATCACCCGCCGGGCCGCTTCCTTGAGCACCTGCTTGCCGCCGTCGGGCAATTTGAATTTCGCCGGGACCCGGGCCGAGAGTTCTACCAGTCGGTAATCCAGGAACGGCGTGCGAGCTTCCAGACCCCAGGCCATGGTCATGTTGTCGACTCGCTTGACCGGGTCGTCTACCAGCATCACGGTGCTGTCCAGGCGCAGCGCCTTGTCCACCGCCGCGTCTGCACCCGGCTGGGCGAAGTGGTCCTTGACGAAATCACCGGCCGCGTCGTGAGCGACCAGCCATTGGGGTTGCACGGTGGCGGCGTACTCTTCATAACTGCGATCAAAGAACGCCGCACGATAGGCCGCGTAAGGGTCGCTGGCACCGTCCACCTGCGGGTACCAGTGGTAACCGGCGAACAGTTCATCGGCGCCCTGGCCGCTTTGCACCACTTTGCAATGCTTGGACACTTCCCGCGATAGCAGATAGAACGCAATGCAGTCGTGGCTGACCATCGGTTCGCTCATGGCGCGGAAAGCCGCCGGCAGTTGTTCGATGATCTCTTTTTCGTCGATGCGCAACTGGTGATGACGGGTGCCGTAGTGCTTGGCGATCAGGTCCGAATACTGGAACTCGTCACCTCGCTCGCCACCGGCATCTTGGAAACCGATGGAGAAGGTCGACAGGTTTTCCACACCGACTTCCCGCAACAGTCCTACCAGCATGCTCGAATCCACGCCGCCGGACAGCAGCACACCGACATCCACGGCGGCCCGCTGACGGATCGCGACAGCCTCGCGGGTACTGTCGAGCACGCGATCGATCCAGTCTTCCAGGTTAAGGTTCTGTTCATCGGCTCGTGGGCCGTAGGGCAGGGTCCACCAGGTTTTCTGTTCGCTGCTGCCATCGGCTTCGATGCGCATCCAGGTGGCCGGTGGCAGTTTTTCAACGCCGGCCAGCAACGTGCGGGGGGCCGGGACCACTGCGTGGAAATTCAGAAAGTGATTGAGTGCCACCGGGTCGAGCACCGGACTGATGTCGCCCCCCTTGAGCAGTGCCGGCAGCGCGGAGGCAAAACGCAACCGCTGGCCGGTGCGCGACAGGTATAAAGGCTTGACGCCGAGCCGGTCGCGGGCGAGGAACAGCCGCTTGGCGTCGCGTTCCCAGATGGCGAAGGCGAACATGCCGTTGAGCTTGGGCAGCAGCGCTTCACCCCAGGCGTGATAGCCCTTGAGCAGCACTTCGGTGTCGCCACCCGAGTAAAAGGCATAGCCCAGCGCTTCGAGCTCGGCGCGCAGTTCCGGATAGTTATAGATCGCACCGTTGAACGCCAGGGACAGACCCAGTTGATTGTCGATCATCGGCTGGGCCGAGCCATCGGACAGGTCCATGATTTTCAGGCGACGGTGGCCCAGGGCAATCGGGCCCTGGCTATGGAAGCCCCACGCGTCGGGGCCGCGAGGGGCCAAGTGATGGGTGATTCGCTCTACGGCCGCAAGGTCCGCAGGTTGTTGATCGAAACGTAACTCTCCAGCTAATCCGCACATAAGTCCTTACCGGTTTTTCCGTTGGGGAGGGGTCAAGCGGTACGCGCCGATAGGGCGGGTACTCTGAAACTGACCGGAGGGATTGCCGTGAGTTTTATATCGATGCGTTATAAGCCGATGGATGGGGACTGGCTCGCTCCCACAGATGTTGTGGCATGTCGGCAATGGTGTCAGGGTTTGCCACGAATCAACGACCGCAACGCAAACCGGTTCGGGTGGCAGGCCTCGGCCACGCTGCGGGGCAGAGGAAGGGGTTCGTTTTCCAGCCAGGCGGCGATCAATTCGCCCGACAGCGGGGCGGTGATCAGGCCCCGGGACCCGTGGCCGCTGTTGATGTACAGGCCGTCGAGCCAGGGGCAGGGGGTATCCGGTACCTGGCGGGCATCCTTGCCCAGTACCGAATAGGCCTCGGTGAACGCTTGGCTATCGGCCAATGGGCCGACGATGGGCAGGTAGTCCGGGCTGGTGCAACGGAACGCCGCGCGGCCTTCGAGGTTTTCCGGGGCCAGGGCGTCGGCCTCCAGACGATCCAGCAGATCGGCGGAAATTTCCTCCAGCATCTGTAGGTTGCCGGCATGTTCGGCAGCGGTGGGGGTCAGGTCGTCGCTGTTGAAGTCGAAACTGGCACCGAGGGTATGCTCGCCCAGCCGCACCGGGGCCACGTAGCCTTCGGCGCAGACCACGGTGCGCAGGTCCTGGCTGCGGGCGGTCTGCGGCAAGCGAGTGATCTGCCCGCGGATGCGCTTGAGCGGCAGGTCGGCGGCCGGTTCGAAACGTTTGATTTCGGCGGCACTGGCGAGGATCGCCACCGGTGCGCTGGCCAGGCACCGTTTGCCATCCCAAGCTTGCCATTGCCCGTCGACGCGGCGCAGCTCCAATACTTCATGGTGAGTCTGTAGGTCGATGGCCGGCGCCGAAGCCTGCCAGCGGCACAACGCCGGCGGATGCACCCAACCACCCTCGGGATAGAACACGCCGCCACAGGCCAGGCCGATGCCCGCGCGCGCCTCGGCCTCGGGCTGGTCGAGTCGATGCAGCAAATCTTGGGGAAACGCCTCGGCCAGTTGGGCCTGGCGTTCGGCTTCCTTGTGGTTGAAGGCCAGTTGCAGGACACCACAACCGTCCCAGTCAACGCCCCGTTGCAGATGTTCGAGCAAGCGTCGGGTGTAGCCGAAACCGCTGAGGATTATCTGCGACAATGCCGTGCCATGGGCGGAAAGCTTGAGGTACAGCACGCCCTGGGGGTTACCGGACGCTTCTTCGGCCAATCCGGCGTGGCGTTCCAGCAGCGTGACCTGCCAGCCTCGTGCCGCGAGACTGGCCGCGCTGGCGCAACCGGCCAGGCCGCCGCCGATCACCAGTGCGCGGCGCTCTCCGGCCAGTGGGGCGGGGCGGTCATACCAGGGTTTCGCCTGGGATGGTGCCGGCGTCTGCTCCGGCCAGCCGAGATAAGTCCCTCGAAGAATTTCCCATTTATGGCCGATGCCCGGTGTGCGCTTCATCTTGAATCCGGCCGAGTTCAGCAGCCGGCGCACCCAACCTGTACTGGTGAAGGTACTCAAGGTGGCGTCGGGTGCCGCCAGCCGCGCCAGCTCGGCGAACAGTTCGGCGGTCCACATATCGGGATTCCTGGCCGGCGCGAAGCCGTCCAGGAACCAGGCGTCGATCTGCCCGTCCAGTTGCGGCAACTGTTCCAACGCGTCGCCGATCATCAGGGTCAGCGTGACGCGTCCACCCGCCAGTACCAGGCGCTGGAAGCCCTGGTGAATCGCGACGTACTGTTCAAGCAGTTGATCGGCCTGGCCCTTGAGCGACGGCCACAGGGCGAGCGCGCGCTGCAGGTCCGCCGGAGTCAGCGGGTATTTTTCGACGCTGACAAAGTGCAAGCGTGCCCCGGCCGGCGCGCATTGCTCGAACAACTGCCAGGCACAGAGGAAATTCAGACCGGTGCCAAAGCCGGTTTCACCGATCACCAGCCGGCCGTTGTCCGGCAACGCGGTAAAACGCTCGGCCAGGTTGTTCTGCTCCAGGAACACGTAGCGGGTTTCTTCCAGCCCCGAGTGGTCGGAAAAATACACGTCGTCGAACACCCGCGAGCGCGGGCGACCGTGTTCGTCCCAGTCGAGTTGGGCGTGGAGCTGGATGGGTGTCATGGCAGGCTCGGTGAAAACGGGGAGGCCATTCTAGCCGATCGCTATCGGCTTGCTTGATCCATCGCAACAGACTGCGCATCTGGATGGAATCTGCTGCGCGTCGGCGTATCCAATCCGCTAGTCTTGGCCCATTCCCTGGAAGGAGCTGCCCATGTTCGAATCCGCCGAAATCGGCCACGTCATCGATAAAGACACCTTTGAAGCCGAAGTGCCGGCCTTGCGTGAAGCGTTGCTCGAAGCCCAGTTCGAGTTGCACCAGCAGGGGCGCTTTCCGGTCATCGTGTTGATCAACGGTATCGAAGGGGCGGGCAAGGGCGAGACGGTGAAGTTGCTTAACGAATGGATGGATCCGCGGTTGATCGAAGTGCGCACCTTCGACCAGCAGACCGATGAGGAGCTGGCGCGGCCACCGGCCTGGCGCTATTGGCGAATGCTGCCGGCCAAGGGGCGCATGGGGATTTTCTTCGGCAACTGGTACAGCCAGATGCTCCAGGGGCGGGTTCATGGCGAGTTCAAGGATCCTCGGCTGGACCAGGCGATCAACGCGGCCGAGCGCCTGGAGAAAATGCTTTGCGATGAGGGCGCGTTGATCTTCAAGTTCTGGTTCCATCTGTCCAAGAAGCAGATGAAGGCCCGGCTCAAGAGCCTCAAGGATGACCCGCTGCACAGCTGGCGCATCAGCCCGCTGGACTGGCAGCAATCCGAGACCTACGACAAATTCGTCAAGTATGGCGAAAGGGTGCTGCGCCGGACCAGTCGCGATTACGCGCCGTGGCATGTCATCGAAGGCATGGATGCCTGCTACCGCAGCCTCACGGTCGGCAGGATTCTGCTCGAAGGGTTGCGTCAGGCTCTGGACCGGCCGAAGATCAAGCCGGAGAAAGTCAGCGTGGCGCCGTTGCCGGCGCTAGACGAGCAGATCACTTTGATCGACAGCCTCGACATGACCTTACGCCTGGACAAGGCCGACTACGAAGAACAGTTGATCACCGAACAGGCACGGTTCGCCGGTTTGTTGCGGGACAAACGGATGCGCCGACATGCTCTGGTGGCCGTGTTCGAGGGTAACGATGCGGCGGGCAAGGGTGGGGCAATCCGGCGGGTGGCGGCGGCCCTCGATCCGCGCCAGTACAGCATCGTGCCGATCGCTGCGCCCACTGAAGAAGAGCGCGCCCATCCCTATATGTGGCGGTTCTGGCGGCACATTCCGGCACGGGGCAAGTTCACCATGTTCGATCGCTCCTGGTATGGACGGGTTTTGGTGGAGCGGGTCGAAGGTTTTTGCAGCCGGGCCGATTGGTTGCGAGCCTACGGCGAAATCAACGATTTCGAGGAGCAGATCGCCGACGCCGGTGTGGTGGTGGTCAAGTTCTGGCTGGCTATCGACAAGCAAACCCAGCTCGAACGTTTCCAGGAGCGCGAGGAAATTCCATTCAAGCGATTCAAGATCACCGAGGACGACTGGCGCAATCGAGACAAGTGGGACGCCTACCGGTCAGCGGTATGTGACATGGTGGATCGCACCAGCACGGAGATCTCCCCCTGGACCCTGGTGGAGGCCAACGACAAGCGCTGGGCACGGGTCAAGGTGTTGCGCACCCTCAATGAGGCGCTGGAGGCAGCGTTCGAACGCAGTGCAAGGCAGGCGCGCAAGAAGTAGCCAACGATGACGCTGCATACGCGAGGTGAATGATCATCGCGATCGGTTATGTGTCGGATCTATGCTCGTTGTCACTTAATCCAATAACGACAATGAGGTAGCGCCATGCGTGAAGTGGTGATCGTCGACAGCGTCCGGACTGGCCTGGCCAAGTCCTTTCGTGGCAAGTTCAACATGACTCGGCCGGATGACATGGCGGCCCATTGCGTCAACGCGCTGCTGACGCGCAGTGATATCGACCCCGCCAGCGTCGAAGACTGCATTGTCGGCGCCGGCTCCAACGAGGGAGCCCAGGGTTATAACATTGGTCGTAACGTGGCGGTGCTGTCCCACCTGGGCACCGGCACCGCCGGCATGACACTCAACCGTTTCTGTTCTTCCGGCCTGCAAGCCATCGCCATCGCTGCCAACCAGATCGCCTCCGGTTGCAGCGAGATCATCGTGGCCGGGGGCGTGGAGTCCATCAGCCTGACGATGAAAAGCGTCAACACCGACAACCTGATCAATCCGTTGCTCAAGGAACAGGTACCGGGGATCTATTTTCCCATGGGCCAGACTGCCGAGATCGTCGCACGCCGTTATCAGGTCAGCCGCGAGGAGCAGGACCGCTACGCCTTGCAGAGCCAGCAACGCACCGCCCGCGCCCAGGCGGCGGGCTTTTTTCAGGATGAGATCGTGCCGATGGCGGTCAAGTACAAGGTCGAAGACAAGCACACCGGTGCGGTGCAGATCCTCGATGGGGTGGTCGATCGCGACGATTGCAACCGCCCGGACACGACCTATGAGAGCCTGGCCGGCTTGAAGCCGGTGTTCGCCGAGGACGGATCGGTTACGGCGGGCAACTCGTCGCAACTCTCCGACGGTGCTTCGATGACCCTGGTGATGAGCCTGGAAAAAGCCCTGGCCCTGGGGCTCAGGCCCAAGGCGTTTTTTCGTGGCTTTACCGTGGCCGGTTGCGAGCCGGACGAAATGGGCATCGGTCCGGTGTTCTCGGTACCGAAACTGCTCAAGGCCAAGGGACTGCAGATCGCTGACATCGATCTGTGGGAGCTCAACGAGGCGTTCGCGTCCCAGTGCCTGTACAGCCGCAATCGCCTGGAGATCGACAACGAGAAATACAACGTCAACGGCGGCTCGATCGCCATTGGCCATCCGTTCGGCATGACCGGCTCGCGCCAAGTGGGGCATCTGGTGCGTGAACTGCAACGGCGCAGTTTGCGTTATGGCGTGGTGACCATGTGCGTGGGCGGCGGTATGGGGGCGACGGGGTTGTTCGAGGCGGTGAGGTAATCAAGCCGCGAGCTGTTGTGGCGAGGGGATTTATCCCCGTTGGGCTGCGCAGCAGCCCTCATTTAACAGCGGGATGCTTTGGTCTGTTGCTCCGGTCAGACAGTCCCGATAAGGTCGTCAGCTGGCGACCTTATCCACCTGCAGCATTCGCTTGATATAGGCCTCGACTTCGAGCAAGGCAACCTCGCGGCTGACGAACGGGCCTTCCTGGGTGCCTTCCCGGGTACTGAAATAGAATTCACCGTTTATCCGGCAAATCCGGTCACTGGGGAAGACCATCGCCGGGGCGACGTCTTGGGCGCGTTTGCCAAGCATTGGAAGGCTCCAAAAAAAGCGTCGAACGAAGGGCGCATTCTATGAGTTGCCGTTCACTGGCGCTTGGCCAGCCGATAGGCGGCAATGTGCCATACCCTTTTGCCCGAACTGTTAGTATCCAACTGTCTCTGTGTCGCCAAAGCATTCTCCAACTAGAATAGCCGTTCTTTTCTTGAGCCTCGGGGATTGCATGCACATTTCGTCCGGTCGTTGGGTCTACGGCCTGCTGCTCGCCTTATTGACCGCGCTGTTATGGGGCATCCTGCCAATCAAGCTCAAGCAAGTGCTGCAAGTGATGGATCCGATCACCGTGACCTGGTTTCGCTTGCTGGTGTCCGGCGGACTGCTGTTCATCTACCTGGCGGCGACGCGACGCTTGCCCAGCCGCAAAGTGCTTGGCCCGCGTGGCGGCTGGTTGGTGGCAATGGCAGTGTTGGGACTGGTGGGTAACTACGTCCTGTACCTGATGGGCCTCAATCGCTTGAGCCCCGGCACCGCGCAACTGGTGGTACAGATGGGGCCGATCATGTTGCTGGTGGCCAGCCTGTTTGTGTTCAAGGAGCGTTTCAGCCTGGGGCAGGGAATCGGCCTGCTGGTGTTGTTGATCGGTTTCACGCTGTTCTTCAACCAGCGCCTCGCGGAATTGTTGACTTCCTTGAGCGACTACACCGCCGGGGTTCTTATGGTGCTGCTGGCATCGACGGTCTGGACCTTCTACGCCTTGGGCCAGAAGCAATTGTTGACGGTCTGGAATTCCTTGCAGGTGATGATGGTGATCTACCTGTTCTGCGCCTTGTTGCTCACGCCGTGGGTGCATCCGCTGGAGGCCTTGCAACTGAGTCCTTTGCAAGGCTGGCTGCTGTTGGCCTGCTGCCTCAACACCCTGATTGCCTATGGTGCGTTTGCCGAGGCCCTGGCTCACTGGGAAGCCTCGCGGGTGAGTGCGACCCTGGCGATCACGCCGCTGGTGACTTTCGCTGCGGTGGCGCTGGCCGCCTGGTGGTGGCCCGATTACGTCCATGCCGAGCAGATCAATCTGCTGGGCTATGGGGGGGCAGTGCTGGTGGTGCTCGGTTCGGCGCTGGTGGCGTTGGGGCCTTCGCTGATGGCCGGGCTCAGGGCCCGGCGTGAGCGGATGGTTACAGAGCGATAGGGTTCATTCCCCTGTGAGAGCGAGCCTGCTCACGATGAGGGCTGTCAGTCACACACGACTCAGCCCTGGCTTCCCGCCTCCAGCATGTTCTCCGGCCGTACCCAGGCATCGAACTCTTCGTCGGTCAAATACCCCAACTGCAAGGCCGATTCGCGCAAGGTCAGCCCTTCGCCATAGGCCTTCTTGGCGATTTCAGCGGATTTGTCGTAGCCAATGTGCGGATTCAGGGCGGTGACCAGCATCAGGCCGCGTTCCAGGTGCGCCGCCATCTGCTCGCCGTCGGGCTCCAGCCCGGCGATGCAATGCGCCTGGAAGTTGCTGCAACCGTCGGCCAGCAGGCGGATCGATTGAAGCAGGTTGTGGATGATCACCGGTTTGAACACGTTCAGTTGCAAATGACCCTGGCTGGCGGCGAAGCCGATGGTCACGTCGTTGCCCAGGACTTGGCAGGCCAGCATCGACAATGCTTCGCACTGGGTCGGGTTGACCTTGCCGGGCATGATGGAGCTGCCCGGCTCGTTGGCTGGTAGCTTCACCTCGGCGAACCCCGCACGAGGCCCGGAACCCAGCAGGCGCAAGTCGTTGGCAATTTTCATCAGGGTCACGGCAAGGGTCTTCAGGGCGCCGGACAGGGTGGTCAGCGGCTCATGGCCCGCCAGGGCCGCGAACTTGTTCGGCGCGGTGACGAACGGCAGGCCGGATAGCGCCGCCAGCTCAGCGGCAATCGCTTCGCCGAAACCATGGGGCGAATTCAGTCCGGTGCCCACTGCGGTGCCGCCCTGGGCCAGTTCGTACACCGCTGGCAACGCGGCACGGATCGCCCGTTCGGCATAGTCCAGTTGGGCGATGAAAGCCGACAGTTCCTGGCCAAACGTGATGGGCGTGGCGTCCATCATGTGGGTACGACCGGTCTTGACCAGTTTCATGTGCCGCGCCGCCAGTTCCGCCAGCCCGCCCGACAACTCGGCGATGGCCGGCAGCAGTTGCTGATGGACGGCCTGAGCGGCGGCGATGTGCATGGCGGTCGGGAAGCAGTCGTTGGAGCTCTGGGAACGGTTGACGTGATCGTTAGGGTGCACCGGGCTCTTGCCACCACGGGGATTGCCCGCCAGCTCGTTGGCGCGACCGGCGATCACTTCGTTGACGTTCATGTTGCTCTGGGTGCCGCTGCCAGTCTGCCAGACCACCAGCGGGAACTGATCGTCGTGCTGGCCGGCCAGTACCTCGTCGGCGGCCTGTTCGATCAGGCGGGCGATGTCGGCGGGCAGGTCGCCATTGCGGTCGTTGACCCGTGCGGCGGCTTTCTTGATCAGTGCCAGGGCGTGCAACACCGACAGCGGCATGCGTTCGTTGCCGATGGCAAAGTTGATCATGGAGCGCTGGGTCTGGGCTCCCCAGTAGGCTTCATCCGGGACTTCAACCTGGCCAAGGCTGTCGGTTTCAATACGGCTCATCGGGTCAAACTCCTGTAGGTCTGAATGCGCTGTTTAGGCCCTGGCGGGCGGCACCGGTTCCGTCAATGTAGGAGCGCCCGGTTCGGTCCGTCAATCGGACCCGGCAAGGGACGGGGTTGAGGCGCGGCGTTTTTTAGGCGCAGAATGGTCGCCCCTGGGGTTTAACCTCGCCAGCTAGAAAAGGAAACTCGATGACCCGTCTTCGTGCCATCTGTACCGCAGTTGCTCTGGTGTGTGCCAGCGGCCCTGTTCTCGCCGATACCGCCAGCCACAACGCCAGTGCCGAAGCGTTCCTGACCCTGGCGCATGCTGACAAACTGGGCACCCCGGTGTACATGCAGGTGCAGCAGATGTTTGCCCAACGCTTCGAGCAGACCAAGGCGCCCGAGTCGAAGAAAGCCACCCTGGAAACCTACCAGGCCAAGGCCAACGCCGCGCTGGACCAGGCCATCGGCTGGAACAAGCTCAAGCCGGATATGGTCAAGCTCTACACCACCAACTTCAGCGAGTCGGAGCTCAAGGACCTGGTAGCCTTCTACCAGTCGCCCCTGGGCAAGAAAGTCCTGGAAAAAATGCCGCAGCTGACCCAGCAGTCGGCCCAACTGACCCAGGCCAAGCTGGAAAGCGCCGTGCCGGTGGTCAACAAGCTGCTGGCGGACATGACCGCCGAGCTCGAACCGAAAGCCGCCGCCCCGGTCAAGAAAAAGCCGTAAGCGGAGCCCGATATGAGCATGCAACAACGCATCGAATCGACGCTCGGGCTGCTGCAGCCCGAGCATCTGCAAGTGCTGGATGAAAGCCACATGCATAGCCGCGGGCAGCAGACCCATTTCAAGGCGGTGGTGGTCAGCCGACAATTCGAAGGCCTCAATCGGGTCAAGCGCCACCAGAAGGTCTATGGCACCCTCGGCGAGCTGATGGGCGAATTCCATGCGTTGGCGCTGCACACCTACACCCCCGAGGAGTGGGCACAGATCGACGCGGCCCCGGCTTCGCCGACCTGTGCCGGTGGCAGCAAGCACTGATGCAGTCGCCACAGGTGTGCTCCTAAAGCCACCGTGTATTTGTTAGAATCCGCAGCGCGCCGCTTACCCGGCGCGTTTTTTTTCGTATCCGGTTCACCCTTTACGAGGGTAGCCACCTGGAGAAATACCCATGACACCACCCATTGTCGTGGCGGCACTATATAAGTTCGTCACCCTGGAAGATTACGTCGAGTTGCGTGAGCCACTGCTCAAGGCCATGCTCGATAACGGCATCAAAGGCACCTTGCTGATTGCCCTGGAAGGCATCAACGGCACGGTTTCCGGTACTCGCGAAGGCATCGACGGACTGCTGGCCTGGCTGCGCAGCGATCCGCGCATGGTCGATATCGACCATAAAGAGTCGTACTGCGACGAACAGCCGTTCTACCGCACCAAGGTCAAACTCAAGAAAGAAATTGTCACCCTTGGCGTCGAAGGCGTGGACCCGAACAAGCAGGTCGGCACCTATGTCGAGCCCAAGGACTGGAACGCACTGATCAGCGATCCGGAAGTGCTGCTAATCGACACCCGCAACGACTACGAAGTGTCCATCGGCACTTTCGAAGGCGCCATCGACCCGAAGACCACCAGTTTTCGCGAATTCCCCGACTACATCAAAGCCAACTTCGATCCGGCCAGGCACAAGAAAGTGGCGATGTTCTGCACCGGCGGCATTCGTTGTGAAAAGGCTTCCAGCTACATGCTTGGCCAAGGGTTCGATGAGGTCTATCACCTCAAGGGTGGGATCCTGAAATACCTCGAAGAAGTGCCTCAGGAAGAAACCAAGTGGCGCGGTGACTGCTTCGTGTTCGATAACCGTGTGACGGTTCGCCACGACCTCAGCGAGGGCGACTATGATCAATGTCATGCCTGCCGTACGCCGGTCAGCGTCGAAGATCGCGCTTCGGAGCATTACGTACCGGGTATCAGTTGCCCGCATTGCTGGGACACGCTGAGCGAGAAGACCCGGCGCAGTGCCATCGACCGGCAGAAGCAGATCGAGCTGGCGAAAGCTCGTAACATGCCGCACCCGATCGGTTACAACTACAAGCAATCAGCTTCCGAGGCTTGAACCATGGCATCGCGCCTGCTCTATGTGATGGACCCGATGTGTTCCTGGTGCTGGGGCTTCGCGCCGGTAGCCGATGCATTGGCCGAGCAGGCGCACGCCGCTGGCGTCGAACTGCATTTGGTCATGGGGGGGCTGCGTACCGGCAGTGGTTCGGCGCTGGAGCCGACGACCCGGCGCTACATCCTCGAGCATTGGCAGGCCGTGACCCATGCCACCGGCCAGCCATTCAAGTTCGAAGGGGCATTGCCGGACGGTTTCGTCTATGACACCGAACCTGCCTGCCGGGCGGTAGTGACGGCTCGCTGCCTGGCGCCGGACCTGGCCTGGAAGCTGGTGAAGCTGATCCAGCAGGCGTTCTATGTACAAGGGCGCGACGTGACCCATGCCAGCGTCCTGGTGGAACTGGCCGAGCAGGCCGGGCTACCGCGCATCGAGTTTGCCGAAGCGTTTGACCGTGCCGACCAACATGCGGCCACCGCTGCGGATTTCACTTGGGTGCAGGACCTCGGTATTGCCGGGTTCCCCACGCTGCTCGCCGAGCGTGACGGCCAATTGGCCTTGCTCACCAACGGCTACCAGCCTCTGAGCCAGTTGTCTCCATTGCTGGGTCGTTGGCTGGAGCGCGCGGCCTGTGCCTGACCTGCCGGAGGGGGCTTCGGTCCCGCAACGCACCGATCGATTGACCTGGGCAGAAATCCGTCGCCTGGCCCTCAAGCACAAAAAAGCCCTGTGGATCGCCAACGGCGTGGCCGTGCTGGCGACCTTGTGCAGCGTACCGATTCCCTTGCTGTTGCCATTGCTGGTGGACGAAGTGCTGCTGGGCCGTGGCGATGCGGCACTGGAGGTGATGAACCACGCCTTGCCGACAGGTTGGCAGAGCGCGGCCGGCTACATCGGGCTGATGCTACTGGCGACCCTGGTTCTGCGCTGCGGCGCGTTGCTGTTCAACGTCTTGCAGGCGCGCTTGTTCGCAAGATTGGCCAAGGACATTGTCTATCGCATCCGCATCCGCTTGATCGACCGCCTCAAGCGCATCTCCCTGGGTGAATACGAAAGCCTGGGCAGCGGCACCGTGGCGGCTCACCTGGTCACCGACTTGGACACCCTCGACAAGTTCGTCGGCGAAACCCTCAGCCGGTTCCTGGTGGCGATGCTGACTTTGGTGGGCACCGCGGGAATTCTGATGTGGATGCATTGGAAACTGGCGCTGTTGATTCTGCTGTTCAACCCCCTGGTGATCTACGCCACGGTGCAACTGGGTAAACGGGTCAAGCACCTCAAGAAGCTGGAGAACGACAGCACCTCGCGTTTCACTCAAGCCTTGACCGAAACCCTGGATGCCATCCAGGAGGTACGGGCCGGTAACCGCCAGGGTTTCTTCCTCGGGCGACTGGGTCTGCGTGCACGGGAAGTGCGTGACTACGCCGTCAATTCCCAATGGAAAAGCGACGCATCTGGCCGCGCCAGTGGCCTGCTTTTCCAGTTCGGTATCGATATCTTTCGTGCCGCGGCGATGCTCACCGTACTGTTCTCCGACCTGTCCATTGGCCAGATGCTGGCAGTGTTCAGCTACCTGTGGTTCATGATCGGCCCGGTGGAGCAATTGTTGAATCTGCAGTACGCCTATTACGCGGCGGGCGGTGCCCTGAGCCGCATCAACGAGTTGCTGGCGCGCAACGACGAGCCCCAGTACAGCGGCGACATCGACCCCTTCGAGGGGCGTGACACCGTGGGGATCGATATTCAGGGGCTGAGCTTCGGTTATGGTGAGGAACTGGTGCTCAACCAGTTGAACCTGTCTATTTCGCCCGGGGAAAAAGTCGCCATCGTCGGGGCCAGCGGCGGTGGCAAAAGCACCCTGGTGCAGCTACTGCTGGGACTTTACACACCGCAGTCGGGCAGCATCCGCTTCGGCGATGCCATGCAACAGGAGATCGGCCTGGAAACCATCCGGGAAAATGTCGCAGTGGTTCTGCAACACCCGGCACTGTTCAACGATACGGTGCGGGCCAACCTGACCATGGGCCGCGAACGCAGCGACGAGGCCTGCTGGCGGGCATTGGAAATCGCGCAGTTGCACAGCACGATCCGCGAGCTGCCCAACGGACTGGACAGCATCGTCGGGCGTTCCGGCGTGCGTTTGTCCGGTGGGCAACGCCAGCGCCTGGCCATCGCCCGCATGGTACTGGCCGAGCCGAAGGTGGTGATCCTCGACGAGGCGACGTCCGCCCTGGACGCCGCCACCGAATACAACCTGCACCAGGCGCTGGCCCGGTTCCTGAGTAACCGGACAACCCTGATCATTGCGCACCGTTTGTCGGCCGTGAAACAGGCTGACCGGGTGCTGGTGTTCGATGGCGGGCAAATTGCCGAAGACGGCGGTCACCAGCAACTGATGGCTGATGGTGGCCTCTACGCCAAGCTCTACGGTCATCTGCAACAGCATTGATGACGCGGGATCATTCCGAATCGCTTGATGCGTTCATTTCCGTGGCCGGGCGCTTGCGCCGCTGTCCCCAGATGACGTTCAGTGCGTCGGCACCGCGTTCATGGCCGAATTCCTTCATGACAATCGAGCAGGATTCGCAGGGCGGCAGGGTCGTCGCCATTGTGATCGACTTGATGTCTTCCGGATCCGGGTACTTTTCACTGAGATAGGCGACCAGTTTGCTTTCGCTGTCACCCGAAGTGACGCGGCTCAGCCTGTCCGAACTGCCTGGGCCGTCCATGAGGTGAGGGATGGCCAGCAGTTTCCCTTCAGGGCTCAGGCTAAGCGCGGCTGGATCGATGGGCGGCCTGAGGCCGTCGACATTGAAGTATGTGGTGTCGCCCCGTGGAATCTCGGTCAGCCCACCGCTGGATTTGAACAGTGGCAGATGCCGGGTGTAGTCCTCGATTCCGGAGACGCTGACATAGACTTCATTTTTGCCCGACGCGGTGGTCACGCTGGCGAAGGCGATGTTCTTCTGGTTTTGCGTCGGCAGGATTTTTTGCAGTTCCTGCATGGCGTCGTTGATGGTGATGACCCGGCTTGTCGATGACGCCGTATCGGGGGTGGATGGATTTGTAAAAAGCGCGTTGAACACGTCCCCTGTAGATTTTTGCAGGGCTTCGGGCGCCTGCGTGGAAGGCTTCCAGACGGCCGCGCCATTGGGTAGCTCGCAGACGATCATTCTCGTCCTGCGGTCGAACAACACGGCTTCAGCGGAGTAGGTATTAACTTTCACCCACTTCATGTTCGAAGGCGGGTGGACAGGCGCTCCAATGGGAATCGAAATTTCATCGATTTTGTCCAGCGCCAGTTCGATCTGGTCTCTGCCGTAGACCCTGGCGGCATTGTTCGCATTCAGCGAACCGATGTACACCCGTTGCAGTTCCTCACCCACCGTGCCTGGCGCCAGGTCGTCAGTGCTCAATTTCTTCAGGGTCAGCGCAGACTCGACACTGTCGGTGGAGGACAGTGTCGTCATGTAGTAATCATCGAAGTTCAGGCGAGTGAAGACATACGTGGATTTCTCGTCGAGAGAGCGGATGATCAACGCGCCCGTCTCATGTATATCGTCGATGTTCTGTGCTGTACCCGTAACTTTGATTCCCCCATACAGACCGGTCTGGAACTGCAGTGTCGCCGAAACGGTTTCCCGAGGGACGGGGACTTTGCTGGTGAGGCCAATCCATTCCGGTCGGCCTTTGTAAGTGTTGAGCTTGCCGCCCTTGAGTTCATAGATCTTCCCTTCGAAGGCCAACAGGGCGCGGTCATTGACGGTTTCCGGCACG
Source organism: Pseudomonas uvaldensis (assembly GCF_021271205.1). Taxonomy (GTDB): domain Bacteria; phylum Pseudomonadota; class Gammaproteobacteria; order Pseudomonadales; family Pseudomonadaceae; genus Aquipseudomonas; species Aquipseudomonas uvaldensis. The sequence goes on along the minus strand of NZ_JAIWKS010000001.1, from coordinate 477,982 downwards.
GAGGGATAAAGCGTCGTATCGCCGAACCAGGGGGCCCAACTCGGTTCGGGGTCGAACTCACCGGCAGGTGGCCGTTCGGCGGGCTTGCCCGGCAACACATACCTGGTCTTGCAAAACTCGTCGGGTGCACGACGCACACGGCATGGGCGTTGCCCGAGTCGTTCGCTGGCGTCCAGTTGGCTGGCCCGACGCAGGCGTCCATCGTGCAACCGATAGGGCACATCATCCAGATAAAAGGTCCGGTTGCCGTCGACTTCAAGCAATTCTCGCACGCGGGTTTTATCCGGCACCTGGACGATGACATGGGCGTCGGTCCGGACCAGCGTGCTGTAGTGGGAGCGTCCCAGGGACAAGTCGGCCGAAGCCGCGGTCAGCGACGAACCGTAAGGTTTGGAGGAGAGCGGGTCTACCAGGCGGTAGTCGGCAATCTCCAGGGTGCCGACGTTGCGCACAGGCACATCATCGACACCACGCACGGCGCCGAGGTGGTCATTTGGCAGCAGGGGGCGCCATCGTCCAGGATCGGTGACCTGGCCCATGCCTTTCACGAAATCATATTGTCCTGCTCTGCCGCTCAAGGTCTTGAGGCTCAGATAACCTTTTTTGCCGAGCCGGTAGGCGCTTTGGCTACCCGCCTGCAACAAGGATGGAATGCCATCGAGGGGGTTCAGGGTGGCGTTAAGCAAGGTGCCCGAGAGTTTCGCAAAGGCGGGAAGGGTTTCGCGGATACTCCATTTCCCCACCGTCCTGACCAGCTTCAATGAGCCCGAGGCGAATTTCCCGATGGGCAGGACGAACGATGCAAAATCAATGAACAGGCCAAAGGCACCGCTTGCCAGCCGGCCACGATCACCTGAGGTCAGGTCTTCGATGCTGCTCCAGAAAGGCACCAGCATCTTTGCCCATTCGATGATCTTCTTGCGCCTGGCTTCTTCATGGTCGAATTCGGTTTTTCCATAGCAACTGTCGTACAGCGCTTTTTCATCGACGAAAAGCAGATGTTGGGCAATGTGCCGGGTGATTCGGTGAGTGGTCTTCGACTCCAATGTATTTGGCAGGGCGGTGTTGTCATTTCTTTCTGTCGGTTCAAGTGTTTCACCGAGCTGGTCCAGGATCGCGTCGCAGTGGGCATCAGCGCCTGGAGCCGTTCCTTTTACATGGGCATCCCAATCGAAAGGGAGACGCTTGTGACGTATCACTGTCGCGCTCACGGCTGAACCGCGGCTGACTCTCCATTTCTCGGTTTTTTGTTCGCCACCCAGGTGCTGCGAAGTCATATCCGTTCGGCGCCGGATGACTCCGGCCCGGGGCAGCAGTTCATAGTAGGCAGTTTTTTCGTCTCGGGTCGCCGCCAGGATGAATCCGTTGCGTGCGCGCAGAGGGAGCGTCGTCTCGTGCGTCTCATTCGCCGCTTCGACCCCGGTGGTTGCTTGTCTCAAGGAGTAGACCTTGATCGATCCATATTCCAAGGTGTGACGGTCAGACAACGGAAGAGACGCGAGTTGGTGGGCGATCAGTGTCCTGTAGGCGCTTTTGATTTGGTGGATGTAAATCTTGAAGTGAGTCGCAAAGGTCTTCTCGATATCTGGCAGAACTCTGTCTTCCCGGGGTATTGCAGACAGGTTCGGCCACCACAGATTCGTCTGGACGGTTCGATCACTGGCGATTTTCAACCAGGCATTGGTTGCATATTTTCCATCGGGCCCGGTGACAAACCATTTTCGCCCGGTGAGTTGGCCGGAGGCGTAGACGTCAATAAATGAATAAGTGTTTGGGGCAGTTCCGCCAATCGGGGGCACACTTCGAAAGTTTGGGGCGGCGTGAACAGCATCGGCTTCCTTGACCAGTTTCCTTCCATCGGTCACGAAGCGTCCTTCGCCAAAGAGTCTCGCCACCTTGAGTTTGGCAATGTTCAGCCTTTCGGGCGGTGGACTGTCGAGCCAGCGGATCGCCTGATTCAAACTATCGATGGTGGTATCGAGCTTTTGCGCGGTGTCCTGTAGATCTTGCGTCGAATAGTTGGCGTCAGCTTTGTAAGAAACCATTCCATTCGTCACGGCCCATTCCAGCATCGGTTTCAATCGGGTCAGCGTAATCAACTTCAAGTCTTCGGATGTTGCTTCGTCGGCCTGCCGTATTGGCAGATCGACCAATTGCTGGAAGTTCAGGCGGTGCAATAACAAAGGGTCAATGGCATTGGCGAGATGGACGCCATGGACAAAATTCACCCAGACAGTGGAGCTTCGGTAAGCCAATTGTGGCGGTATATCGCGAACTTGGAACTCCGCCGGGAACAAGGGTTGGAAAAGCCCCGCAATCAAAATGGATTCGTTCTCGGACGAGGCGCGTTTGGACGCGAGCAGATGCTCCTCGAACCCTGTCTGGATTTCCTGGTAGCTCTTTCCCCAATAGGACGACTTTTGCCAAACATAGCCGGCAACGCCCTCCGGATTTTCGCCACCTGCCGGGGCGATCCACAGGCGAAGGGCTTTGATCACCAGCTGGACGCGAATTCCAGGAGCGGTTTCTTCGCCGGCTCCGCCACCGAACCAGCCCAGGGCTTGCAACAGTAGGTTCGCCAAGGCCTGGGCTTTTGCCGATTGCAGGATTGTTTCGAGGTACATCGACGGTTTCGCACGGAGTTTCGCCGTCGTCAGCTTGTCGATGTCGACAGCATCGAGACAGGCCAGCAGGGAGGTTTGTGGTGTGGGCAGGAATCGGCGCACCGTGTCGATGATCCGACTGTTGGTCAGCGCCTGTTCGGGTGTCGGCTCCTGGCTGGCTTCGTCGAGATTTATGCCATGCCACAGTCCGAGTGAATGGCGAGCACGCTTTTCTTCCAGAGCATCGATCGTGGCTTCGCGTTGTCCGGCGTCTTGCGGGTCCCAAGGGATAAAACCATAGAAGCGGGTCATTCTGATCAGGGAAAACTGACTGTCGAAGCGGATCTTGCCACCCAGCCTTAGAGCGGATTTTTCAATGTTCACCAATAAGCCCTGGCAGCCAGGCTGCTTGTCGAGTTCAAGCTGGACGACATCGGGACCGCTCTTCTGGTGTGTCGAGTAAAAGGCTTTGCCTTCTTTCAGCGTGACCGTCAGCTTGTCGGGCGAGGCATCCAGCCTGTCGCACAGCGCTTGATAAGCCTTGTCTTCGATCAGCGCTCGCAATGCACGTTGACCGACTTCATTTTCCAGGGCCATGGGCGAGCACGGTCTGGGGATCAGCAGCCTGTCGATAAACCTGTCGGAGGGTGTTTCATTGCTTCGAATCACTGCCAGCAGTGCGTCATATTCATCCAGCAGACCCTGGTGCGCTTGGGCATGAGACGGCCATGGGTTCAGTGCTGAAAGGTCAGAAGCGGGCGAGGACGGCATAGTGGGGTTCCCTGATAACTAACGAAAGGTTCTCTACCGCTTCAAAAGTGCGAAATAGAGAGCGCTCGTATCCAATCAGTCCAGGGAAAGTCCGAGGCGGTAGATATGTATAGCGTGCAGGCATGTTGTCACTTTTTCGGTAGTTACCCTCACGCGTCGCCAGCAGCGGTTCGGGTGTTCGAGTGGGAGCAACGTTAAATAATGTGTGGCCTCTTGCGGGGAACTCTCGCTGCTCCTAGTCTTGCTGGAATGATCGGTCTGAAGGCTGGTCGACGAGCCTAGCAGGCCACTAGACAGGGACCTCATGAATCAAGCGCGGACTCTCGGAACTCCCCGGTTGTTGGGCATCGTCTGGCCTTTTATAGCCGTTGTCCTGTTTCAGGCCTTGTTGGGAGGCGTCAGTCTTTACGTATTGTCGGCGGTCCGTGGCTATGTGGCGGGAGAAAGTCTCTGGTCGAAGGGACAGAAAGATGCGATCTATTATCTCAATCTTTACGCCGACAGCCGCGACGAGGCGATTTTTCACAAGTACCAGCAAGCCATCGCCGTGCCCGAGGGCGGTCATGAACTGCGAGTGGCGCTGGATCGCCAGCCGCCGGATCTGGAAGCGGCACGGGCGGGTATCCTCAAGGGGGGCAATCACCCGGACGACGTCGCCAGCCTGATCTGGCTCTACCTGAATTTCCGTCACTTCAGTTACCTGGAAGAAGCCATCGATCTCTGGACGGTGGGGGACAGCTATCTGACCGAACTCAATAGCGTCGCCCGGCAGATGCACGAGAGCATTTCCCAAGGCAAGGCCACGGACCCCGATATCCGCGGCTGGAAGGCGCGGATCTTTGCCATCAACGATTCCGTCACACCTGCCGCGAAGGCTTTCAGTGATGCGCTGGGCGAGGGGTCTCGCTTTATTCTGCGCCTGTTACTGGTGACCAACTTCGCCACCGCCCTGGGTCTGATTGTCCTGGCATTGTTGCGTACCCATAAACTTCTGGCCCAACGACAGATTTTTGCCAACGCGCTGCAAGTGGAGAAAGAGCGGGCGCAGATCACGCTGCAGTCTATTGGCGACGGTGTCATTACCACCGACGTCGAGGGCGCCATTGCCTATATGAACCCTGCGGCCGAGGCGATGACCCACTGGAAGGCCGAGCATGCCACCGGCCTGCCCCTGGCTGCGCTGTTCAATTTACTCGACGACAACGCCCAGACCGAGGGCTTGACCCTGATCGAGCATATCCTCAGCGGTCGGCTCGGTGGCGGCAGTGAGCATTCGAAACTGATCCAGCGCCTGGACGGCAGCACGGTTTCGGTGACGCTCGTGGGTGCGCCGATCCGCCATGGCGGCAAGGTCAGTGGCGCCGTGCTGGTATTGCACGACATGACCCAGGAGCGTCAATACATCGCCAACCTATCGTGGCAGGCCACCCATGACGCCTTGACCGGCCTGGCTAACCGCCGGGAATTCGAGTACCGCCTGGAGCAGGCCTTGCACAGCCTGACGCGCCAGAGCGGTCGTCATGCCTTGATGTTCCTCGATCTGGACCAGTTCAAACTGGTTAACGATACCTGCGGCCACGCGGCGGGTGATGAACTGTTGCGCCATATCTGTGCTTTGTTGCAATCGGGGTTGCGGGAAAACGACACCCTTGCCCGGCTGGGTGGGGATGAGTTCGGTATCCTGCTGGAGAACTGCGCGCCAGACGCGGCGGAGAAGATCGCCGAGGGGCTGCGCCAGACCGTGCAGAATCTGCATTTCGTCTGGAAAGGCCGGCCCTTTGTGACCACCGTCAGTATCGGGCTGGTGCATATCGCTCAGAACCCGGCGACCCTGGAGGCGTCCCTGCGTGCCGCCGACATGGCCTGCTACATGGCCAAGGAGAAGGGCCGCAACCGCGTGCAGGTTTATCACGCCGACGATTCGGAGCTGTCCCTGCGATTTGGCGAAATGGCCTGGGTGCAGCGTTTGCACATGGCCCTGGAGGAAAACCGCTTCTGTCTTTATGCCCAGGAAATTGCCGCGCTCGGGCCAGGTGACCATGGCGGCGGGCATATCGAGATCCTGTTGCGCCTGTATGACGAAGCCGGTCGGATGATATTGCCTGACAGCTTCATTCCCGCGGCGGAGCGCTATGGCCTGATGACCTCTCTGGACCGTTGGGTGGTGGAGAACGTCTTCAAGATCATTCGTCAGTGCCTGAATGAGACGGGACAGAGACCGCTGGCCATGTGTGCGATTAATCTGTCAGGCACTACTATCGGAGATCAGGCGTTTCTCGATTTCTTGCGTAAACAGTTTGCGGTCTATTCGGTTCCGCCAGAAATGATTTGTTTTGAAATAACCGAAACCAGCGCTATTTCGAATTTAGGCAGTGCGATCCGCTTTATTAATGAACTCAAGGGCTTGGGTTGTTATTTCTCCCTGGATGACTTTTGTGCCGGAATGTCTTCATTCGCTTACCTGAAACATTTACCTGTAGACTTCCTGAAGATCGATGGGAGTTTCGTAAAGGATATGCTGGACGACCCGATTAACCGTGCAATGGTCGAAGTGATCAACCACATCGGCCACGTCATGGGTAAGCGCACCATTGCAGAGTTTGTTGAAACCGCCCAGATCGAGCAGGCATTGCTGGAAATCGGCGTGGATTACGCTCAAGGGTATGTGATCGAGCGCCCGCAATTGTTTACCTGTGACACGTTGCAGTGTAGGCCGGCCCGGCCCCAGCCGTTGTTATTCAAGGCCCCCGGCACGTTCCGCTGAACCTCTTGTTGATCCGTAAAAATCACAATCAAAAGGAGCCAGACAGTGATCGACACATTCAACCGAACAGGCCCGCTCATGGACGCCACAAGCTATCCGAAATGGGCACAGTTGCTCATTGCCGATTGCAGCGAGAGCAAGCGCCGGGTTGTCGAACACGAGCTGTATCAGCGCATGCGTGATAACAAGCTCAGCACCAGGACCATGCGCCACTACCTCATCGGTGGTTGGCCGGTCGTCGAACAGTTCGCCTTGTACATGGCGCAGAACCTCACCAAGACCCGCTTTGCCCGCCACCCTGGCGAGGACATGGCCCGTCGTTGGCTGATGCGCAACATTCGTGTCGAACTCAACCATGCCGACTACTGGGTGAACTGGAGTGCGGCCCATGGCGTTACGCTGGAAGACCTGCAAGCACAGCAGGTGCCACCTGAACTGCATGCATTGAGTCACTGGTGCTGGCACACCAGCTCATCGGATTCGTTGGTCGTGGCGATTGCGGCGACCAACTATGCCATCGAGGGTGCGACCGGGGAGTGGTCGGCGCTGGTGTGTTCCAGTGGTGTCTACGCGGCAGCCTTTGCCGAGGAAGACCGCAAGCGGGCCATGAAATGGCTGAAGATGCATGCCCAGTACGACGACGCCCACCCGTGGGAAGCGCTGGAAATCATCTGCACGCTGGCGGGCATGAACCCGAGCAAGGCTTTGCAAGCCGAGCTGCGCCAAGCCATTTGCAAGAGCTATGACTACATGTACCTGTTCCTGGAACGCTGTATGCAACTGGAGCAGGAGAAAATCTCATCCACTCGCGAGCGTCTGGCCCTGGCCGGGAGCTGATCACCCCTGAGTCAGTCCGATGGCCAACGGGGAGGTTGGCTGTCGGACTTCATTGCGAACAGGCTCGCAAACATTTCAGCCCGCCATCGCCAACCGGTTCCGTCCTTCTCGTTTGGCGACATACAGCGCGCTGTCGACCCTTCTGAGCACGCTATCGACGGATTCCCCCGGCAGCAGGGTCGCGCAACCGAGACTGACCGTCAGGTCGATCCTCGTTTGCGCTGCAAAATAATCCTGCAACTGAGCGGCATGACGCAGCCTTTCACCGACCACGGCTGCGGCCTCTCGGCTGGTATTGGAAAGCAGGATCAGGAACTCCTCACCGCCGAACCTGAACACCATGTCGACGTTGCGCAATTGCTGTTTGATCGACTCGGCGACAGTCTTGAGCACTACATCGCCAGCGTCATGGCCGTAGGTGTCGTTGATGCGCTTGAAATGATCGATATCGAGCATCAGCAGCGACAGCGGCTGCATATGACGCCGGGACATGTCTATTTCCCGATTCAAGGTCTGTTCCATCGCGATGCGGTTACCGGTGCCGGTCAACGGATCGCGCAGGGCGCTCTGGGTCGCGACGCGGTAGAGCAGGGCGTTGCGCAGTGGAAACAGCAGCGTCGACATCACGGACTCGAGGTCGTGCTGCTCGGGATCGGTAAAGCGCTGATTGCGCCGGAATACCAGCTCGCCCAGATCTTCGCCTCCATGACTCAAGTTGTAGCTGAGCACGTGGTGTCCGCGCTGGCCGAACTCCATGCGTAGGTCGCTGGGCTTGTGCTGGTAGGCCAGTGCATCCAATGGCACCAGCCGCTGGACTTCACGGAAGAACAGCCCCAGGACCCGCTGTGGCTCCAGGCTGGTCTGCAATTGCTGGCCCAGTTGTTGGCGCAATTGCTCAAGAGTGACGGACCGCGCCGATAACGGTGACGGCTGGCCGAGCCCCAGGCGCTGCAACTTGGCGCTGTCGAAGTCAATCGTATTGGTCTGGGTGGGCGTTTTCATATGGCGTAAGCCCCTGCAAAATCTGTCCCGATAGGGTGGGCGAGGCAGCGCCGGGCTGCGTATCGTACTGGTCCATCAATCCCGTGAGGCATTGAGTTGAGTCTAGTCTGCTTTCCCTGAGTGGCCGCAGGTCTCGCCTCAATGCCTGTTACCCGCCGGACATGGCGTGTTTGAGGGTATTTAGAGCGAAACTCGTGCCAGTCCGTTCAATACGGAAAAATCACTTGGAAAATCAACGCAGTGAAATGCAGATGCGGGCCTGGCGCTGGTGTCGAGCGACAGAGGTCTGGCGATTCGCCTGGCTTGGCATTGCACGAGGCAGCGCCGCGACGGTAAACCGCCGCGACGTGAAGTGGAGGCGTTATTGGGCGTTGAAAGCCTGGCCGTTGACACCCGTGCTGTCCGGGCCCATCAAATACAGATAGACCGGCATGATCTCTTCAGGCGTCGGGTTGTTGAGTGGATTTTCTCCTGGATAGGCCTGGGCACGCATGCTGGTGCGGGTGGCGCCCGGGTTGATGCTGTTGGCGCGAACCGCCGAAACGGAGTCGACCTCGTCGGCCAGGGTCTGCATCAACCCTTCGGTCGCGAACTTTGACACGCCATACGCACCCCAGTATGCCCGGCCCTTGCGTCCGACGCTGCTGGAGGTGAACACCACCGATGCATCCTTGGACAGTTTCAGCAAAGGCAGCAGCGTGCTGGTGAGCATGAACATGGCGTTGACGTTCACGTGCATCACGCGCATGAAGTTTTCGCCGGAGAGTTGTTCAAGCGGTGTGCGCGGGCCGATGATCGAGGCGTTATGCAGCAAGCCGTCCAGGTGACCGAATTCGGTTTCGATCATGGCCGCCAATTCATCGTACTGGTGGGGCAGGGCGGTTTCGAGATTGAATGGGATCACCGCCGGTTGTGGATGGCCGGCCGCTTCGATTTCATCGTAGACCTGGGTCAGGTTGGCTTCGGTCTTGCCCAATAGCAACACGGTGGCGCCATGGGCGGCGTAAGCCTTGGCGGCAGCGGCGCCGATGCCGCGACCGGCGCCGGTCACGAGGATGACCCGGCCTTCGAGCAGGTCGGAGCGGGCGGTGTAATCAAACATAAAGAACCTCACGAAACAAAACGATGCGTGGTGATGCACTGTTGTGGTGAGGGGATGGATCCCCTTCTCACGACTGCGACTTTCAGCTCAGCAACTGCACAACGCGTTATCCAATACTTCCCGCAGCGCCGACGGGTGATCGATCACCACATCCGCCCCCCAATGTCTGGGGTTGTCGTCTGGATGGATATAGCCGTAGGTCACCGCACAGGTCCGGGTACCGGCGCTGCGGCCGGACTCGATGTCCCGCAGGTCGTCGCCCACGAACAGTACGCTGGACGGGTCCAGGTCCAGCATTTTGCACGCCAGGATCAACGGCTCCGGGTCGGGTTTGCTGTTCTTCACATGATCCGGGCAGATCAGCACCTTCGAGCGCTCGGCCAGCCCCAGTTGCTGCATGATCGGTTCGGCGAAGCGCACGGGTTTATTGGTCACCACGCCCCAGATCAGGTTGGCGGCTTCAATGTCGGCCAGCACCTCGGCCATGCCGTCGAACAGGTGGCTGTGGACCGCGCAACCCTTGAGGTAACGATCCAGGAACTCCTGGCGCAGTTCCTCGAACCCGGGTGATTCCGGGTCCATGGAAAAGGTCACCGCGACCATCGCCCGGGCGCCCCCGGAAATCTCGTCGCGGATATGCTGCGTATTCATCGGCGGCAAGCCGCGGTCGGCACGCATGGCCTGGCAGATGGCGATGAAGTCCGGTGCCGTGTCGAGCAGCGTGCCATCCATGTCGAAGAGAACTGCCTTCAGACGCATTGACTTACTCCTCGCGCAGGGTCTGGATCATGTAGTTGACATCAACGTCCGAGGCCAGTTTGTAATGCTTGGTCAGCGGGTTGTAGGTCAGGCCGATGATGTCCTTGACGGTCAGCCCGGCCATGCGGCTCCAGGCGCCGAGCTCGGATGGACGGATGAATTTCTTGAAGTCGTGGGTGCCGCGCGGCAGCAGCTTCATGATGTATTCGGCACCGATGATGGCGAACAGATACGCCTTCGGGTTGCGGTTGATGGTGGAGAAGAACACCTGGCCGCCGGGTTTGACCATGCGGAAGCAGGCACGGATGACCGACGAGGGGTCTGGCACGTGTTCAAGCATTTCCAGGCAGGTGACCACGTCGAACTGCCCGGGCATCTCTTCGGACAGGGCCTCGGCGGTGATCTGCCGGTATTCGACGTTGACGCCGGATTCCAGTTGATGCAGTTGCGCGACCGCCAGGGGCGCTTCGCCCATGTCGATGCCCATCACCGTCGCCCCGCGCAGAGCCATGGCTTCGCTGAGGATGCCGCCGCCGCAGCCGACGTCGAGCACTTTCTTGCCGGCCAGATTGACCCGTTCGTCAATCCAGTTGACCCGCAGCGGGTTGATGTCGTGCAGCGGTTTGAATTCGCTTTCACGGTCCCACCAACGATGGGCCAGTGCTTCGAATTTGGCGATTTCGGCGTGGTCGACGTTACTCATGTGCAGATCCTCGAAAAACTTTAAAAAAATCAGGGCCCCGAGCCGCGGCTCGAGGGGCAGGGTCATTCGTCATGGCCGCCGATACGACGCCCCCAGGCCTGGGCCGTGGCGATCAGTTGCGATTCGTCCAGGCGAGTCAGCCGGCCGTCCTCCAGCAATGGTTTGCCGGCCACCCACAGGTACTTCGCGCAATCGCGGCCCGTGGCATAAATCAGTTGTGACACCGGATCGTAGATCGGTTGCTGCGCCAGTCCCGACAGGTCGAAGGCCACCAGGTCGGCCGCCTTGCCGACTTCCAGCGAGCCAACCGTCGCTTCGAGGCCCAGCGCCCGGGCGCCATTGAGCGTGGCCATGCGCAACGCCCGGTGGGCATCGAGGGCGGTGGCCGAGCCGGCGACAGCCTTGGCCAGTAGCGCCGCGGTGCGGGTTTCGCTCAGCAGGTCCAGGTCGTTGTTGCTCGCCGCGCCGTCGGTGCCGATCGCGACATTGACCCCGGCTTGCCACAGACGCTCCACCGGGCAAAAGCCGCTGGCCAGCTTGAGGTTCGATTCGGGGCAATGAATCACGCTGCAATTGCTTTCTACCAGCAACCCCAGGTCTTCATCGCTGACCTGAGTCATGTGCACGGCCTGAAATCGTGGGCCCAACAAACCCAGTCGACCCAGGCGCGCCAGGGGCCGCTCAGCAGTGTTATCCAATGCCTGCTGCACTTCGAAGGCGGTTTCGTGGACGTGCATATGGATTGCTGCGTCCAGTTCCTCGGCGATGACGCGGATTTTTTCCAGGTTGTCGTCGCCGACGGTGTAGGGCGCATGGGGCCCGAATGCAACTTTGATCCGAGGATGGTGCTTGAGGTCGCCAAACAATTCGATGCCCTGACGGATGGCTTCGTCGGCGTTGGCGGCTCCGGGAATCGGGAAGTCAAGGATCGGAAGGGCGATTTGTGCGCGGATGCCGCTGTTATGAACGCGTTCGCTGGCAACCTTGGGATAGAAATACATGTCAGAGAAACAAGTGATGCCGCCCTTGATCTGCTCGGCGATTGCCAGATCGGTGCCATCGCGGACGAATGCCTCATCGACCCATTTGCCCTCGGCCGGCCAGATATGCTGCTCGAGCCAGGTCATCAACGGCAGGTCGTCCGCCAGGCCGCGGAACAGGGTCATCGCCGCATGGCCGTGAGCGTTGATCAGCCCTGGGCTGAGTAGCATGCCCGGCAGCTCGCGGACTTCGGCGGCGTTGCACTGGAGGGCTTCTGCCCGTGGCCCGATGAAGACAATGCAGCCGTCGCGGACACCCAGACCATGATCCTTGAGTACCACACCGGCGGGTTCGACAGGCACCAACCAGGTCGGCAGCAATAATAAGTCGAGCGCAACGGCGGTCCTGGGCATCGTGGGTCGGTTCCATCGGATATATAAGGATGGCGAAGTATACCCGAGCGTCTTCGCGGAGGGATCGCTATAATCGGCGGCTTTTGTTCATGAGTGCGGGGTGAGGGATGCGCGATCGTCTGTTGGCAGCTGAGAAGGTGAAGGCCATCGACTGGCGCAATGGCTACCTGCACTTGCTGGATCAGCGTCTTTTGCCGTTCGAGGAACGCTGGATTGCCTATGACAGTGCGGCCGGCGTGGCCGAAGCCATCCGTTCGATGGTGGTGCGCGGTGCGCCGGCTATCGGCATCAGTGCGGCCTATGGCGTGGTGTTGGCCGCTCGCGCGCGATTTGCCGAAGGCGGTGAATGGCGGGTCGCGCTGGAAACCGACTTTGCGCTGCTGGCCGAATCCCGGCCGACAGCGGTGAATCTGTTCTGGGCCCTGGACCGGATGCGCGACCGGCTGGCGCGTCTGAAGGAGCATGTCGAGCCGCTGGCGGCGCTCGAAGCCGAGGCCATGGCTATCCATGAAAGCGACCGCGAAGCCAACCTGACCATGGCCCAGCTCGGTGTCGATCTGATTCGCAGGCACCAGGGCAATGCCCAGGCCATCCTCACTCACTGCAACACGGGCGGCCTGGCTACCGGTGGTTTCGGTACGGCCCTGGGCGTGATCCGTGGCGCGTTTCTCGAAGGCATGGTCGAGCGCGTCTATGTCGGCGAAACCCGTCCGTGGCTGCAGGGTTCGCGCCTGACCGCCTGGGAATTGCTCAACGAAGGCATCCCGGTAACCCTCAACGCAGACTCCGCGGCCGCCCACATCATGAAAACCAAGGGCGTGACCTGGGTGATCGTCGGTGCCGATCGCATCGCCGCCAATGGTGACGTGGCGAACAAGATCGGCACTTACCAACTGGCGGTCTGCGCCATGCACCACGGCGTGCGCTTCATGGTGGTGGCGCCGAGTTCGACCATCGACATGAGCCTGGCCAGTGGCGAGGACATTCCCATCGAGGAGCGCGATGGGTGCGAACTGTTGGAAGTCGGCGGCAAGCGGGTGGGCGCGCAGGCGGATGCCTTCAATCCGGTATTCGACGTGACGCCGGCAGACCTGATCGACGCCATCATCACGGAAAAGGGCATCGTCGAGCGCCCGGATACCGCGAAACTGGCGCAGTTGATGTGTCGCAAGCGGTTGCATTGATATCAGGGTTGACCAAAAAGCCGCTATTGCGAGCCTGCTCGCGATAGGGCCCTTAAAGTCAGTGGAATAGCCAGAACCACCCCACCATTCTGCATCCGGCAAGCCTCTAAGCGCCTCTGCTCCGATATCAGCCTGTCATCGGTCAACTAACTACTCACCATGCGCATCTGGGGGATAGGTGCGTGGCGGCTCTTGTGATAACATCCGGCGGTTTCCAGGGCTGCCTTGCGAGGCAGTCTCTACTGCGCAGATCCATGGCATAACTCGTTGATTTGTCGTAAGTCGTTGCATGGCACTTGTTCTGCAGCGGCGAGCTTCGTTCGTCCCATCTGGACGCACGGGGTTTCACCAGAAAAAGGAATCAGGCTTCTCATGGGCGAACTGGCCAAAGAAATCCTCCCGGTCAATATCGAAGACGAGCTGAAACAGTCCTACCTCGACTACGCGATGAGCGTGATCGTCGGGCGGGCGCTGCCGGATGCGCGCGATGGCTTGAAGCCCGTGCATCGGCGCGTGCTGTACGCAATGAGCGAGCTGGGCAACGACTTCAACAAGCCGTACAAGAAATCCGCCCGTGTCGTCGGCGACGTGATCGGTAAGTATCACCCCCACGGTGACACTGCCGTGTACGACACCATCGTCCGGATGGCGCAGCCCTTTTCCCTGCGCTACCTGCTGGTAGACGGTCAGGGCAACTTCGGTTCCGTGGACGGCGACAACGCCGCGGCCATGCGATACACCGAAGTGCGCATGACCAAGCTGGCCCACGAGCTGCTGGCCGACCTGCACAAGGAAACCGTGGACTGGGTGCCGAACTACGACGGCACCGAGATGATTCCGGCGGTGATGCCGACCCGTATCCCGAACCTGTTGGTCAATGGCTCCAGCGGTATCGCCGTGGGCATGGCCACCAACATCCCGCCGCACAACCTCGGTGAAGTCATCGACGGCTGCCTGGCCCTCATCGACAATCCCGAGCTGACCGTCGATGAGCTGATGCAGTACATTCCCGGCCCGGACTTCCCGACCGCCGCGATCATCAACGGCCGCGCCGGTATCATCGAAGCCTATCGCACCGGCCGTGGTCGCATCTACATGCGCGCCCGCTCCACCGTCGAAGATATCGACAAGGTCGGCGGCCGCCAGCAGATCGTTATCACCGAGCTGCCATACCAGCTGAACAAGGCCCGCCTGATCGAGAAGATCGCCGAGCTGGTGAAAGAGAAGAAGCTCGAAGGTATCACCGAGCTGCGTGACGAGTCCGACAAGGACGGTATGCGCGTGGTGATCGAGTTGCGTCGTGGCGAAGTGCCTGAGGTGATCCTCAACAATCTCTACGCCCAGACCCAGCTGCAAAGCGTGTTCGGCATCAACATCGTTGCGCTGATCGACGGTCGTCCGCGGATCCTGAACCTCAAGGACCTGCTGGAAGCCTTCGTGCGTCACCGTCGCGAAGTGGTGACCCGCCGTACTGTGTTCGAACTGCGCAAGGCTCGCGAGCGTGGCCATATCCTCGAAGGCCAGGCCGTTGCCTTGTCGAACATCGACCCGGTCATCGCCCTGATCAAGGCCTCGCCGACCCCGTCGGAAGCCAAGGAAGCGCTGGTCAGCACCCCTTGGGAATCCAGTGCGGTGATGACCATGGTCGAACGTGCCGGCGCCGACTCATGCCGTCCGGAGAACCTCGATCCGCAATACGGTCTGCGCGACGGCAAGTATTTCCTGTCCCCGGAACAGGCCCAGGCCATCCTGGAATTGCGTCTGCACCGCCTGACCGGCCTGGAGCACGAGAAGCTGCTGGCCGAGTACCAGGAAATCCTCAACCAGATCGGCGAGCTGATCCGCATCCTCAACAGCGCCACGCGCCTGATGGAAGTGATCCGCGAAGAACTGGAAGTGATCCGCGCCGAATACGGCGACGTGCGCCGCACCGAGATCCTCGATGCGCGCCTGGACCTGACCCTGGGTGACATGATCCCGGAAGAAGACCGCGTGGTGACCATTTCCCACGGCGGTTACGCCAAGACCCAGCCGCTGGCCGCCTACCAGGCCCAGCGCCGTGGCGGCAAAGGCAAGTCGGCCACTGGCGTGAAGGACGAGGACTACATCGCTCACCTGCTGGTCGCCAATAGCCACACCACGCTGCTGCTGTTCTCCAGCAAGGGCAAGGTGTACTGGCTCAAGACCTATGAAATCCCCGAGGCGTCCCGTGCTGCGCGCGGTCGTCCGCTGGTCAACCTGTTGCCGCTGGACGATGGCGAGTACATCACCACCATGCTGCCGGTCGAGGAATACACCGAAGGTCACTACATTTTCATGGCGACCGCCAACGGTACGGTGAAGAAGACCCCGCTCGAATCGTTCAGTCGCCAGCGCAGCGTGGGCCTGATCGCCCTGGAGCTGGACGAAGGCGACGTGCTGATCTCCGCTGCCATCACCGACGGCGAGCGTGAAGTGATGCTGTTCTCCGACGGTGGCAAGGTGACCCGCTTCAAGGAATCCGACGTCCGCGCCATGGGCCGTACCGCCCGCGGTGTGCGCGGTATGCGCCTGCCGGAAGGGCAGAAGCTGATTTCCATGTTGATCCCCGAAGAAGGCAGCCAGATCCTCACGGCTTCCGAGCGTGGCTATGGCAAGCGCACGCCTATCAGCGAGTTCCCGGAGTACAAGCGTGGCGGTCAGGGCGTGATCGCCATGGTCAGCAACGAGCGTAACGGCCGCCTGGTGGGGGCTGTCCAGGTGCTCGATGGCGAGGAAATCATGTTGATTTCCGACCAGGGTACGCTGGTCCGTACACGGGTCGATGAAGTGTCCAGCCTGGGCCGTAATACTCAGGGCGTGACGCTGATCAAGCTGGCCAACGACGAAACGCTGGTGGGACTCGAGCGGGTCCAGGAGCCATCGGAAGTCGAAGGCGAGGAGCTGGAAGGCGACGAGAACGTGACCTTCGACGGCGCCCTTGGGGCTGACGTCGATGACATGACCGGCGACCAGTCGCTCGACGCTGCCGCAGATGAAGAAGAACCGCAGGACTAAGCAGACACGCAGGGGGCGGATGAAGATTCGCCCCCTTGTTGTTTATCCCTTTTGAAAATTTGCGACACTGCATAACTGTGTAAGCGAGCCTTGCTCCCACAGTGAGCACTCGCTGACACCGTATTAATGTGTGACCACCAGATCAGAGCGAGATTGGATGTGAGCAAGAGAGCCTATAACTTCTGTGCCGGCCCGGCGGCGCTTCCTGAAGCGGTCCTGAAGCGCGCCCAGGGTGAACTTCTCGACTGGCATGGCAAGGGCCTGTCCGTCATGGAAATGAGCCATCGCAGCGATGAGTTCGTGTCCATTGCCACCAAGGCCGAGCAGGACCTGCGTGATCTGCTGAACATCCCGTCCAACTACAAGGTGCTGTTCCTGCAAGGCGGCGCCAGCCAGCAATTTGCCCAGATTCCGCTGAACCTGCTGCCGGAAAACGGCCACGCCGACTACATCGACACCGGCATCTGGTCGCAGAAGGCCATCGAAGAGGCTTCGCGCTACGGCCGCATCAATATTGCCGGCACCGCCAAGCCCTACGACTACTTCGCCATTCCTGGCCAGAATGAATGGAACCTGTCCAAGGACGCGGCCTATGTTCACTACGCGCCAAACGAAACCATCGGCGGCCTGGAATTCAACTGGATCCCGGAAACCGGCGACGTGCCGCTCGTGGCCGACATGTCCTCGGACATTCTTTCGCGCCCTGTGGATGTCTCCCGCTTCGGCATGATCTATGCCGGAGCCCAGAAGAACATCGGCCCGAGCGGCATCCTGGTCGCCATCATCCGTGAAGACCTGTTGGGTCGCGCCCGCTCCCTGTGCCCGACCATGCTCAACTACAAGGTCGCGGCCGACAACGGCTCGATGTACAACACCCCGCCGACCCTGGCCTGGTACCTGTCCGGCCTGGTATTCGAGTGGCTGAAAGAGCAGGGTGGCGTCGAGGCCATCGGCAAGCTCAACGAAGTGAAGCAGCGCACCCTCTATGACTTCATCGATGCCAGCGACCTCTACAGCAACCCGATCAACAAGACCGACCGTTCGTGGATGAACGTGCCGTTCCGCCTGGCCGACGACCGTCTGGACAAGCCGTTCCTGGCCGGTGCCGACGAACGCGGCCTGCTGAATCTCAAGGGGCATCGCTCGGTGGGCGGCATGCGCGCTTCGATCTACAACGCCGTGGACATCGACGCTGTCAATGCGCTGGTGGCCTACATGGCGGAGTTCGAGAAGGAACACGGCTGATGTCAGAGCAAGAACTCAAGGCGCTGCGCCTGCGCATCGACGCCCTGGATGAAAAGGTCCTGGAGTTGATCAGTGAGCGCGCGCGCTGCGCCCAGGAAGTTGCCCGGGTAAAAATGGCGTCCCTGGCCGAAGGCGAGACGCCGGTGTTCTATCGCCCAGAGCGTGAGGCCCAGGTGCTCAAGCGGGTCATGGAGCGCAACAAGGGGCCGCTGAGCAACGAAGAAATGGCACGGCTGTTCCGTGAAGTCATGTCCTCGTGCCTGGCCCTCGAGCAACCGCTGAAAGTCGCCTACCTGGGGCCGGAAGGCACGTTTACCCAGGCCGCCGCCTTGAAGCACTTTGGTCACGCGGTGATCAGCAAGCCAATGGCGGCCATCGACGAAGTGTTCCGCGAAGTGGCGGCCGGTGCGGTGAATTTCGGTGTGGTGCCGGTGGAAAACTCCACCGAAGGTGCGGTCAACCACACGCTGGACAGCTTCCTCGAGCACGACATGGTGATCTGTGGTGAAGTCGAGCTGCGTATTCACCATCATTTGCTGGTGGGCGAGAACACCAAGACCGACAGCATCAGCCGGATCTATTCCCATGCCCAGTCCCTGGCCCAGTGCCGCAAGTGGCTGGATGCCCATTACCCGAATGTGGAGCGCGTGGCGGTGTCGAGTAACGCCGAAGCGGCCAAGCGGGTGAAGGGCGAGTGGAATTCCGCCGCGATCGCCGGGGATATGGCGGCGGGCCTCTACGGCTTGACCCGATTGGCCGAAAAGATCGAGGACCGTCCGGACAATTCCACGCGGTTCCTGATGATCGGCAATCAGGAAGTGCCTCCGACCGGCGACGACAAGACCTCGATTATCGTCTCCATGAGCAACAAGCCCGGCGCGCTTCACGAATTGCTGGTCCCGTTCCACGATAACGGTATCGACCTGACCCGGATTGAGACCCGTCCTTCGCGCAGCGGTAAATGGACCTATGTGTTCTTTATCGATTTCGTCGGCCATCACCGCGATCCGCTGGTAAAAGGTGTGCTGGAGAAAATCAGTCAGGAAGCAGTGGCACTCAAGGTGCTGGGTTCCTACCCCAAGGCAGTTCTTTAAGGGCGGATAGCAAATGAGTGGCAACTTCCTCGCGCTGGCTCAGCCAGGCGTGCAACAACTGTCGCCTTACGTTCCGGGCAAGCCTGTGGATGAACTGGCTCGCGAGCTGGATCTGGACCCGGCAAGCATCGTCAAGTTGGCGAGCAACGAAAATCCGCTGGGAGCGAGCCCCAAGGCGCTTGAGGCAATCCGCAGCGCATTGACCGAGCTGACCCGGTATCCCGATGGCAACGGCTTTGCATTGAAAAGCCTGCTGGCCGAATGTTGCGGTGTTGAATTGAGCCAGGTGACGTTGGGCAATGGTTCCAACGATATCCTCGAACTGGTGGCGCGTGCCTACCTGGCGCCGGGCCTCAATGCCGTTTTCAGTGAGCACGCCTTTGCGGTCTACCCGATTGCCACCCAGGCCGTCGGTGCCGACGCCCACGTGGTGCCGGCCAAGGATTGGGGGCATGATCTCCCGGCGATGCTGGCAGCCATCGATGCCAACACCCGAGTGGTATTCATCGCCAACCCGAACAATCCGACCGGCACCTGGTTCGATGCCCAGGCCCTGGACGATTTCCTCCAGGACGTACCCGAGCATGTGCTGGTGGTGCTGGACGAGGCCTATATCGAATACGCCGAAGGCAGCGACTTGCCGGATGGCCTGGATTTCCTCGCGGCCTACCCGAACCTGCTGGTCTCGCGCACCTTCTCCAAGGCCTATGGTCTGGCGTCGCTACGGGTCGGTTATGGCTTGTCCACTGCGGTGGTGGCCGACGTGCTGAACCGGGTGCGTCAGCCATTCAACGTCAACAGCCTGGCCTTGGCCGGTGCCTGTGCGGCGTTGCAGGATGAGGCCTACCTGGCCGAAAGCCGACGCTTGAACGAGGCGGGCATGGGGCAACTGGAGGCCGGGTTCCGTGAGTTGGGCCTCAGCTGGATTCCGTCCAAGGGGAATTTCATTTGCGTTGACGTTGGTCGTGTTGCCGCGCCAGTGTTCCAGGGCTTGCTGCGCGAGGGCGTGATCGTCCGTCCGGTGGCCAACTATGGCATGCCGAACCACCTGCGCGTCACGATTGGTCTGCCAGCGGAAAACAGCCGTTTCCTCGAGGCGCTGAGCAAGGTCCTGGCACGTGGTTGATGTCACTTCACTGCAACCTGCCGTCCCTATGATCGGTCGCCTGGTGGTGATCGGCCTTGGGCTGATCGGTGGTTCGTTTGCCAAGGGCCTGCGTGAAAGCGGCCTGTGTCGTGAGGTGGTCGGTGTCGACCTGGATCCGCAGTCGCGCAAGCTGGCGGTGGAGCTAGGGGTAGTGGACCGTTGCGAGGATGACCTGGCCATCGCTTGCCAGGGCGCGGACGTGATCCAGCTGGCAGTGCCGATCCTGGCCATGGAAAAACTACTGGCACGCCTGGCGACCATGGAACTTGGGCAGGCGATCCTGACTGATGTCGGCAGTGCCAAAGGCAACGTCGTGCGCGCAGCCACCGAAGCTTTCGGTGGAATGCCGACGCGTTTCGTGCCCGGCCACCCAATTGCCGGTTCCGAGCAGAGCGGGGTGGAAGCTTCCAATGCCGAGCTGTTTCGTCGCCACAAGGTCATATTGACGCCGCTGGACCAGACCGATCCGGCCGCGTTGGGGGTCGTAGACCGTTTGTGGCGTGAACTGGGTGCCGATGTCGAGCACATGCAAGTCGAGCGTCACGATGAAGTACTGGCCGCCACCAGCCATTTGCCACACCTGTTGGCGTTCGGCCTGGTGGATTCATTGGCCAAACGCAATGAAAATCTTGAGATCTTCCGTTACGCTGCCGGCGGTTTCCGCGATTTCACGAGAATCGCGGGTAGCGACCCGGTCATGTGGCACGACATCTTCCTCGCCAACCGCGAAGCTGTCCTGCGCACACTCGATACATTTCGCAGCGACCTCGACGCCTTGCGCGACGCGGTCGATGCAGGGGACGGGCACCAATTGCTGGGCGTTTTCACACGCGCCAGGGTAGCCCGCGAGCATTTCAGTAAAATCCTGGCCCGTCGGGCCTATGTGGACGCTATGAATTCCAACGATCTGATTTTCCTGGCACAACCTGGTGGCTCCCTGAGCGGGCGTATTCGTGTACCGGGTGATAAATCGATTTCCCACCGCTCGATCATGCTCGGCTCCCTGGCTGAAGGTGTGACCGAGGTGGAAGGCTTCCTTGAGGGCGAAGATGCCCTGGCGACGCTGCAAGCGTTTCGCGACATGGGCGTGGTCATCGAGGGGCCGCACCACGGCCGCGTGACCATCCATGGCGTTGGCCTGCATGGCCTCAAGCCTGCACCGGGTCCGATCTACCTGGGCAACTCCGGTACTTCGATGCGCCTGTTGTCCGGCCTGCTGGCGGCCCAGGACTTTGACAGTGTCCTGACCGGTGATGCGTCGCTGTCCAAGCGTCCGATGAATCGCGTCGCCAATCCTTTGCGCGAAATGGGCGCTGTCATCGAGACCGCAGCCGACGGTCGTCCGCCGATGACCATTCGTGGTGGCCACAAGCTCAAGGGTTTGACCTATACCATGCCGATGGCCAGCGCCCAGGTGAAGTCCTGCCTGCTATTGGCCGGTCTCTATGCCGAAGGCAAGACCACTGTCACCGAACCGGCCCCGACCCGCGACCATACCGAGCGCATGCTGCGCGGCTTCGGCTATCCGGTCACGGTGAATGGCGCCACGGCTTCGGTCGAGTCCGGCAGCCAATTGACCGCGACCCACATCGAAGTGCCTGGCGATATCTCCTCGTCCGCGTTCTTCCTGGTGGCGGCGTCAATCGCCGAAGGTTCAGACCTGGTCCTCGAGCATGTCGGGATCAACCCGACCCGTACCGGCGTGATCGACATCCTGCGCCTGATGGGCGCGGACATCACCCTGGAGAATCAGCGCGAGGTCGGCGGTGAACCGGTTGCGGACCTTCGCGTAAGAGCGGCTAAACTCAAGGGTATCGAGATTCCGGAGGCGCTGGTTCCGCTGGCGATCGACGAGTTCCCGGTGCTGTTCGTGGCGGCGGCTTGTGCAGAAGGGCGTACCGTATTGACGGGCGCCGAAGAGCTGCGGGTCAAGGAATCGGACCGTATCCAGGTCATGGCGGATGGCTTGCTGGCGCTTGGCGTCAAATGCGAACCAACCCCGGATGGCATCATCATCGATGGCGGCCAGATCGGCGGCGGCGAAGTCCATGGGCATGGCGACCACCGTATCGCCATGGCGTTCAGTGTTGCGTCCCTGCGTGCCAGCGCACCGATCCGCATCCATGACTGTGCCAACGTCGCGACGTCGTTTCCGAACTTCCTGGCGCTGTGCGCGCAGGTCGGTATTCGAGTAGCACAAGAGGCGCAGTCGTGAAGATCAAGACACCGGTCATCACTATCGATGGCCCAAGCGGTTCGGGCAAGGGCACCGTGGCCGGGATCCTGGCCCGGCAGTTGGGCTGGAACCTGCTCGATTCCGGGGCTCTGTATCGATTGCTGGCTTTCGCGGCCGGCAACCATGGCGTGGATCTCACCAACGAAGAGCTGCTAAAGGCCCTGGCGGCTCATCTGGATGTACAGTTCATTGCCGCCACCGAGGGCCAGCTGCAACGCATTATTCTGGAGGGTGACGAAGTCAGCGATGTCATCCGTACGGAGAGTGTCGGCGCCGGCGCTTCCCAGGTTGCCGCGCTGCCAGCGGTGCGCGAGGCCTTGCTGCAGCGCCAACGTGCATTTCAGGAGGCGCCAGGGTTGGTGGCCGATGGGCGGGACATGGGAACGGTGGTGTTTCCGGACGCACCATTGAAGATTTTCCTGACCGCCAGTGCGGAGGAGCGGGCTCGCCGCCGATATTTGCAGTTGAAGGGCAAAGGCGAGGATGTTAGTCTGTCGAGTCTGCTAGATGAGATCCGTGCGCGCGATGAGCGTGACACCCAGCGCGCAGTAGCCCCGCTCAAGCCGGCGGCCGATGCGATACAGCTGGACTCCACGGAGTTGTCCATCGATCAGGTGTTGCAACGCATCATGAGCGAGATCGCTATTCGCGATATCGCCGGGTGACCAGGAAGCTCCGCAGGGGACCAGTCATAGTCCTGCGGTCTTCTTTTATATGAAACTAACCCACGTCGTCTGGGGCGTGGAGCCGGGCGTATTCTTCGCCCCCATCAACAGGAATTAAAATGAGCGAAAGCTTTGCGGAACTCTTTGAAGAAAGCCTGAAAACCCTGAACCTTCAGACAGGCTCCATCATCACCGGTGTTATCGTTGATATCGACTACCAGGCTCGCTGGGTAACCGTTCACGCTGGCCTGAAGTCTGAAGCCCTCATCCCGCTGGAACAGTTCTACAATGACGCTGGCGAGCTGAACATCAACGTCGGTGACGAAGTTCACGTTGCTCTGGACTCGGTTGAAGATGGCTTTGGTGAAACCAAGCTGTCCCGTGAGAAAGCCAAGCGCGCTGAATGCTGGATCGTTCTGGAAGCGGCTTTCGCAGCTGAGGAAGTGGTCAAGGGCGTTATCAACGGTAAGGTTAAAGGCGGCTTCACTGTCGACGTTAACGGCATCCGTGCGTTCCTGCCAGGTTCCCTGGTTGACGTCCGTCCAGTGCGCGACACCACGCACCTGGAAGGCAAAGAGCTGGAATTCAAGGTCATCAAGCTGGACCAGAAGCGCAACAACGTTGTCGTTTCCCGTCGCAGTGTCCTGGAAGCCGAGAACTCCGCCGAGCGTGAAGCTCTGCTGGAATCGCTGCAGGAAGGCCAGCAGGTCAAAGGTATCGTCAAGAACCTCACCGATTACGGCGCATTCGTCGATCTGGGTGGCGTCGATGGCCTGCTGCACATCACCGACATGGCCTGGAAGCGTATCAAGCATCCTTCGGAAATCGTCAACGTTGGCGACGAGATCGATGTCAAGGTTCTGAAGTACGATCGCGAGCGCAATCGTGTTTCCCTGGGTCTGAAGCAACTGGGTGAAGATCCATGGGTCGCTATCAAAGCCCGTTACCCAGAAGGCACCCGCGTCACCGCTCGTGTTACCAACCTGACCGACTACGGCTGCTTCGCTGAGCTGGAAGAAGGCGTTGAAGGTCTGGTACACGTTTCCGAAATGGACTGGACCAACAAGAACATCCACCCTTCGAAAGTCGTACAAGTCGGCGACGAAGTGGAAGTCATGGTTCTGGACATCGACGAAGAGCGTCGTCGTATCTCCTTGGGCATCAAGCAGTGCAAGTCGAACCCATGGGAAGACTTCTCTGGCCAGTTCAACAAGGGCGACAAGATCTCCGGTACCATCAAGTCGATCACCGATTTCGGTATCTTCATCGGTCTGGACGGCGGCATCGACGGTCTGGTTCACCTGTCCGACATCTCCTGGAACGAAGTGGGCGAAGAAGCTGTACGTCGTTTCAAGAAGGGTGACGAGCTGGACACCGTTATCCTGTCGGTTGACCCAGAGCGCGAGCGTATCTCCCTGGGTATCAAGCAGCTGGAAAGCGATCCGTTCTCCGAATACGTCTCGGAAAACGACAAGGGCGCCATCGTCAAGGGCACTGTGAAGGAAGTTGACGCCAAGGGCGCCATCATCACTCTGGCCGATGATATCGAAGCGACTCTGAAAGCCTCCGAAATCAGCCGTGACCGCGTTGAAGACGCTCGCAACGTGCTGAAAGAAGGCGAAGAAGTAGAAGCCAAGATCATCAGCGTTGACCGCAAGAGCCGCGTAATCCAGCTCTCGATCAAGTCGAAAGACGTTGAAGAAGAGAAAGAAGCTATCCAGAGCCTGCGCGACAAGCCAGCTCCGGATGCGCCGGCCACCACTCTGGGTGACCTGCTGCGTGCGCAAATGGAAAAACAGAACTGAGTTCTGGGTTTCTGTAGAAAAAGGGCGACTTCGGTCGCCCTTTTTTGTGCCTGCGGATATTCTGCGTTTCGTGGTGTACAGGGGGGGATTCGCCGGTGCGGTTACCGCGAAACCAACCTCCGATTCAAATTGTCTCTTTATCAGGTGGGCCGATTATCTATAAGAGTGGGTCCGAGCCTGGCGCGTATGATTGGTCAGGTTCTTGGCTCAAGGAGTCGAATGAAGAAGCTTTTTCCAGTCTTGGTTGTTCTGGTGCTGGTGGGGTGTTCTACCAGTGCTAAGACACACGCAGTGCGCGGCGTCAGCGGCATTGAGATTGATTGCTCGGGACTGGGTTCCGGGTGGGAGAAATGCCATAAACGTGCTGCCAGGGAGTGCGAAGGGGCGGGTTATAAGGTGATAACCCGGTCTGACGATGCAAAGGATGAGGATTGGTATCCTTTGGGCTTCAACCCTGCTGGGTACCTGACCCGAACAATGCTGGTTATATGCCGATAGTCATAAGAGCTCTCGTGTCTGCACCAAAAAAGGGATAGCCAGATACATAAAAGATTTGTCAATACTCGGGCTGTTCAAATCCCTTCGGGCATGCTAAAACCTTTTGAAGCACTGATCTAGCTGCTTGATAAAGAAGGGAAAAATATGACGAAGTCGGAGTTGATCGAACGAATTGTCACCCATCAAGGGCTACTCTCATCCAAAGATGTGGAGCTGGCCATCAAGACCATGCTTGAACAAATGTCCCAGTGCCTGGCGACCGGGGATCGTATCGAGATCCGTGGCTTTGGCAGTTTTTCCCTGCATTACCGTGCTCCGCGGGTAGGGCGTAATCCCAAGACCGGGCAGTCGGTAAGCCTGGACGGCAAATTCGTTCCTCATTTCAAGCCAGGTAAGGAGCTCAGGGATCGTGTGAATGAGGAGGAGGGGAGTGACCTTTAAAGGAGAATCGACGAAAAGGGGGTGGGGATGCGGAACATTAAGCGCCTGATGTTTGTCGTAGCTGTGCTACTCGTGGCTGCTGCCATTGTCCTGTTCGTGCTCGAAAATCGTCAGCCCGTTACGCTGCTATTCTTGGGGTGGTCGGGTCCGCAATTTCCGATCTCGGTTTTCGTGCTGCTGGCGCTTCTCGCTGGTATGATGATAGGACCTCTGCTCACATGGTTCATTGGTGTGAGTCGACGGTTGAAATAATGGATGCCTGAGCCCGTAGTCTTGGTAAGGATCACTGTCTGCAATTTTTCTGACTTTTGGGTGCGTTTTGTTCGTATTGAATCTGACTCCGTTTTTTACTGTATCTGCTGAGGCCTTGCTCGTTTTGCCTTTTGATGCGTTTGATGTGTCTGCAAGTGCGATATCGGGCGGGGATCTTCATGCAAAATGATCGTATTGAAGCTCGTGGCGCTGATGAAGTTGATCTGATTGAACTGGCTCAAGGTCTCTGGGTTCAAAAATGGCTGATCTTGGGAGTGGCTCTACTGGTTGCCGTGGGCGCAGGCGCTTACGCGTTCCTCAGTAAGCCGGTTTATGAAGCCAAGCTTTTTATTATGCCTCCTACCCAGAACGGCATTGCTGAGCTGAATTATGGTCGAGGGAAAAGCACGGAGTTGGATCTTTATACTATCCAGCATGTTTATGATGTGTTTGCCCGGAACCTGCAGGCGGAAACTCTTCGGCAGGCATTCTTCAATGAGGTGTACCTTCCTTCTCTCGAGGAATCTCAGCGGAAAGGGGCGTTGGACCGGGTGTATGAGCGCTTCTCTCGCGATTTAATAATAAAAGGTCCTGGCAAGGACACTCCGGATCGGTTTTCAGTTACTGTCAGGAGTGACAATCCGGTAGAGGCCACAGAGTGGGCCAAGGCCTATGTACAGCGCGCTAATGATGCTGCAGAGTCGGAACTGATCAAGAACGTCACCACCGAAGCTTCGGTCAGGGCGCGTAACCTTGAACAGAGAATTGTCAGCTTGCGCGAAAATGCGCTGCGGATACGAGAGGATCGTATACAGCAACTTCGCGAAGCATTGAAGATTGCGCAGGCAATCGGGCTCACAACGCCTACAATCAATTCTTCCGCCGCTATCGATATCACGGTAGAGACAAATAACAAGATGGATTACCAGCGAGGCAGCAAGGCGCTGATCGCCGAAATCAATGCGTTGGAGTCGCGTTCTTCCGATGACGCCTTTATCAAGGATTTGCGGTTGTTGCAAATGCGGTACAACTTCTATCGTAAGTTGAATATTGATCCTGAGCGTGTTTCGATTTATCGGCAGGACGGTAACGTCGATGTGCCAGAGAGTCCAGTAAAACCCAAGAAAGCTCTGATTCTTATCTTGGGTATTGTTGTGGGCTTTGTGCTGGGCGGTTTTATAGCCCTTGTTAGATTTGTGATAGGCCGAAGCAAACAAAGGCAAGCTCATCCGGTGTAATAAACACGGTGTGCTTGTTCAAACTCGCCATAGCCTGGGTTGTTCGGCTGTGGCGGGTTTTTAGTGTTGGCCTAAAATAAAAAGATCCTCCTTCCTCGCTGTGCCTGTAGCATCCAATTGTCGATAGAGCTTGTTCTATTCATGATTGTGAGGGCGGCGCACTAATGAGGAGGGGGCAACGGTATCTTTCTGCAGCCATCGCTGCGCAGTAGCAAAGCCGAATAGAATATCTCATGCGCACGCGAAATTTATCACAGCTTACCAATATCGCAATTCGCGGTTTGACACTGGTAAGTAAGTTTTTACTTATATTTTTTCTGGCTCGATTTCTTGAGCCCGGAGAGTTGGGTGTCTACGGTTTGCTGGCTGCTACCGTAAGTTACTCCTTGTATTTTTTGGGTTTTGACTTTTATACCTACAGCACCCGCGAGCTGCTTAAGCGTGACCGGAAGGAATGGGGAGGGCTGCTCAAGGCTCAAGGCGCGTTGACGTTGGTGCTGTACGTGGTTTTTCTGCCATTGCTGACTTTGATTTTTATCGGTGGGTTGCTACCTGTAAGTGTCATCGGTTGGTTTTTTGCGTTATTGGTTCTTGAGCACCTTACTCAGGAACTCGGTCGCTTGCTGGTGGCGGTGTCTGATCAACTGTATGCGAGCCTGGTTCTTTTTTTTCGTTCCGGTATATGGGCGGTCTTGGTGGCCGGAATGATGTGGGGAGTTCCGAAGACCCGAGATCTTGATGTTGTATTGGGTGCGTGGGTTCTGGGAAGCCTGGTGGCTC
The DNA here is from genome assembly GCF_021271205.1 of Pseudomonas uvaldensis. Taxonomy (GTDB): domain Bacteria; phylum Pseudomonadota; class Gammaproteobacteria; order Pseudomonadales; family Pseudomonadaceae; genus Aquipseudomonas; species Aquipseudomonas uvaldensis. The sequence continues at coordinate 450,426 of NZ_JAIWKS010000001.1, read as the reverse complement.
TATCCTTAGGATTTTCCAGAGTATGGCGAATGAGGCTGTCCGGGTGGCAGCAGGAAATTGATTGGGCTTGGGTCTTGAAGGGGCTGAAGCTCGCGTTTGCGCTGTTGATTGCGACGTTGGCTATCCGTGCGCTTTTCACTCTGGATCGTTACTGGTTTGGACACCTGGCGGGGCTCGATGCACTGGGAGCCTATGTGCTGTTCATGGGAATCAGTATGGCGCTTATCTCTTTTCTGGATGCTGGTGTATTCGCATTTATCTACCCTGGGTTGATAAGCGCTCATCAGCAGGGAAATGCAGCTGGATTTCGTAGCGGAATGCGTAGGCTCTTGCTGCAGACGATCAGCTTTTCCTGCATTTTTTCTGTGGCCGGGCTATTGGCGGTGGGGCCGTTGCTGCTGTGGCTTGACAGGCCGCTGTACAGCGCGCAGCAAGGGCTTTTCGTCTGGATCCTATCGGCTACCGTGCTCTATGCGGTAGGCATGGTTCCGCATTTTGGGCTATATGCTCAAGGGCATGATCGGCCCATTATCCACAGTCACATCGTCAGTTTGATAGTATTCGTTCTGGCCACCTGGATTTTTGCGCAATTTTGGCCCCAGCTGGCGGTGCCGTTAGGATTGTGCATCAGCTTTTTCTTCGTTCTGTGCTGGAAGGCTTGGAGTTTCCACCGCCTGACTCCAGCACCTTACCGTTTATTCCAATCCTGACCTCGTGCGGGAAGTAACCAAGGGACGCGTCAATGTTTACCAACAAAACCATTCTCATCACCGGCGGTACCGGCTCTTTCGGTAATACGTTCGTGCCTATGACCCTGGCAAAATACAACCCGAAAAAAATCATCATTTTTTCCCGGGATGAGATGAAGCAGTGGGACATGGCGAAGAAGTTTGAGGGCGACTCGCGTGTTCGCTTCTTTATTGGCGACGTTCGCGACAAGGAGCGCTTGTACCGAGCCTTGGATGGCGTCGATTACGTAGTCCATGCTGCGGCGACCAAGATCGTTCCAACGGCGGAATACAACCCTTTTGAGTGCATCAAAACCAATATCAATGGTGCCATGAACCTTATCGACGCGTGCATCGATAAAGGCGTCAAGCGTGTCGTAGCCTTGTCCACCGATAAAGCCAGCAGTCCGATCAACCTGTATGGCGCAACCAAACTGGCGTCGGACAAGCTGTTCGTTGCCGGTAACTCCTACGCCGGTGGCCACGAAACTCGCATGGCGGTCGTGCGCTACGGTAACGTCATGGGGTCGCGCGGTTCGGTCATTCCGTTTTTCATGTCGATCAAGGGTAAAGGGGAACTGCCGATCACGGATGATCGCATGACTCGTTTCATGATCTCCCTGGAAGAGGGGGTAGAGCTGGTCTGGCATGCTTTTGAAGACATGGAAGGCGGGGAAATCTATGTAAAGAAGATCCCTTCAATGAAGGTAACCGATCTAGCCCGCGTCGTTGCCCCTGATGCCAAGCAGACAATCGTCGGTATCCGCCCAGGTGAAAAACTCCACGAACAAATGATCAGTGCTGAAGACTCCTACTACACGTATGAGTATCCGGAGCACTTCAAAATCCTTCCGGTGATCAATGACTGGGCAACTTGTCCGAAGCGCATCAAGGATGGCAAGAAGGTCGCTGAGGGGTTCGTTTACTCCAGCGATAACAACACTGAATGGATGAGCGACGACGATCTGCGCAATTGGATCAATCTCAACGAAGCCAAGATTGGGAGTATCTGATCGATGATTCCCTACGGTCGCCAGGATATAACCCAAGCTGACATCGATGCGGTAATTGGGGTGTTGCAATCCGACTTTCTAACCCAGGGCCCGATGGTGCCTCGCTTCGAACAGTTGGTTGCTCAGCATGTCGGTGCCAGTCACGCGTTGGCAGTTAACAGCGCGACATCTGCGTTGCACATTGCTTGTCTTGCATTGGGTCTTGGTCCGGGCGACCGTTTATGGACGAGCCCTATTACGTTTGTGGCATCTGCCAACTGCGGACTGTATTGTGGGGCAAAAGTTGATTTCGTGGATATAGATCCAAAAACTTATAATCTTTGCCCCGTTGCGCTTGAACGCAAATTGGAGCAGTCTGAGCGAGACGGTACGCTGCCAAAAGTGGTAGTGCCGGTACACCTCTGTGGCCAGCCTTGCGATATGCAAGCAATCCATAGCTTAGCCAAGCGTTATGGATTCAAAATAATCGAAGATGCTTCGCACGCCATCGGTGGAAAGTATAAAGGCGAGTTCATTGGTAACGGTAAATATAGCGACATTACCGTATTCAGCTTTCATCCGGTAAAAATCATCACTACCGCCGAAGGCGGTATGGCGGTGACTAACAACGCCGAACTGGCGAACAAGATGGCGTTGCTGCGTAGTCACGGTATTACCCGCGACGTACAGTATATGACTCAGGAAACTGACGGTCCTTGGTACTACCAGCAGATTGATCTGGGTTTCAACTACCGGATGACCGAATTGCAGGCAGCCTTGGGCGTCAGTCAAATGGAGCGATTGGATCAATACATCGCTCGACGCCATCAGTTGGCTGCTCGTTATAATGAGCAGCTATCGACATTGCCTATAACACTCCCTTGGCAGCATGCTGATAGCTATTCGGGCCTGCATCTTTATGTGATCCGACTGCAATTGGAGAAGATCGCAAAAACGCACCGGCAAGTGTTCGAGTCGTTACGAGAACAAGGAATTGGTGTGAATCTGCACTACATACCAGTCCACACACAACCTTATTATGCACGGATGGGTTTTAAACCTGAGGAGTTTCCGGAGGCTCAGAGTTATTACCGCGAAGCCATCAGCATTCCAATGTTTCAAACCATGACATCGGATCAGCAGGATGCGGTAATCGCCTCGTTGCAAAAGGCCATTTCATGACAAGTGTAGCTGTGCTGCAGGCCAGAACTTCCTCGTCTCGTCTCCCTGGTAAGGTGCTGCTGCCTGTTAAGGGAATTCCTCTGGCTTTACTGGCAGCTAAGCGTGCGGCTAATACTGGCCGAGATGTGATAGTGGCGACCTCGAGCCTGGCCAGCGATGATGCACTTGCTGATTTAATCGCCCATCATGGCCTAACTTGTTTTCGGGGCAGCCTTGAAAATACGCTGGAACGTGTTGTCCTGGCGTTAGAGGCGTACGACGATGACGCAATCGTATTTCGTCTAACAGCGGACAATGTGTTCCCTGACGGCTGTCTGTTAGATGAGCTCGAAAGAGTATTTGTCGAGGGGGAATACGAATACCTCTGCTGCAATGGTGTGGAATCTGGCCTGCCCTATGGGGTTAGTGCTGAAGTTACACGATTGAGGCATCTACGCTGGGCATTGGCAAATGCCGTCGAAGCGTTTGATCTTGAGCACGTGACGCCATTGATAATCAAGCGATTTGGGCGTCACTATTTTAAAGGCAACACGTCGCTCGGCCTAGGATTGTTGCGCTGCACGGTTGACAACCTTGATGATTACTTGCGAGTCCAAAGAGTATTCAATTCGGTTGACGATGCCGTAAATGTGAACTGTGAACAGTTAATTGATAAATTGAAGGCGCTGCCGGATGGGCCGGTGGTAACGCAAGCGGCTAGTAAGTTGGTGTTCGGTACGGTGCAGTTAGGATTGGACTACGGGGTAAATAATACCTCTGGCCGCCCAAACCTCGCCCAAGCCTGTGAGATGCTTCGTACAGCAGTAAACAATGGTGTTGCCTATATCGATACGGCCCGGGCATACGGTTCTAGCGAAGCCGTGGTTGGCAATGCTTTCAAGGGGGGCTGGGAGGGACGCGTCTCTGTAATTACCAAGCTCAGTCCTTTGGCAGACTGCCCTGATGATGCAGCGTCCTTCTGGATCCGCTCGGCAGTGGATGCCAGTGTTTTCGAATCTTGCTATCGCTTGGGCACGACAACGTTGGACATCGTCATGCTGCATCGAGCCGCTCAGCTTGATCAATGGCAAGGGGCCGCATGGGAGAGGCTTGTCCAGCTGAAGCAGGATGGCGTCATCAAGCTGCTGGGCGTCTCTGTCCAGAACCCCGCAGAACTACGCCGGGTGCTTGATGAGCCGCTTGTGAGTCATGTCCAGCTTCCTTGCAATCTGTTGGACTGGCGATGGGACAACTCGATTTCGCTCGTTGAAGAAATCAAGCGTCGCCGGCCGCTCACCATTCATATCCGTAGTGCTTTGTTGCAGGGCTTGTTGGTGAGTGACAGTGAAGAAAATTGGCGATCAGCCCATGTTGGGAGTTCTGTTGCGGTGCGTAACTGGCTGAACGAACAGGTATCCAATATGGGACGCAGTAGCATCGTTGATCTGTGCCTTGCATATTTGCGTGGGCTAACATGGGTCGATGGCATCGCTGTGGGAATGGAGACCAGCGAGCAGTTGAAGGAAAACTTGGAACTGTTTTGCAAGTCGCCGCTGGAAGCCGAAGAGATAACAATGCTTCAGGCCTCGCGTCCTCGGTTGGCGGAGCAGACATTGAATCCAGCGTGCTGGCTAAGGAGCTGAGTGTTGAACAAAGGACTTGAGCTGTTCTCTTTGTCCGGCAAAAACGTGTTGATTACGGGGGCTACAGGTTACCTGGGGACCGCGATGTGCAACGCTGTGGCAAGTGCGGGCGCGCATGTGTTGGTAAACTCTCGTTCATCACAGCGTGGATTGTTGCTGGTCAATGAACTGTTGGACAACGGTTTGTCTGCCGAACTCGCGATATTCGATGTGAGCGATGAAGTGCAGGTAGCTGGGTATATGGATAAATTTGCTCCGCGCGAGTTGCATGTGTTAATTAACAATGCTTACGCAGGAGGCGGCGGAACAATAGAGGCCAGTTGTGGCAAGAGTTATCTCGATGCTTATGAAGTATCGGTCATGGCTGCTCATAATCTTCTGAAATATTCTCTGTCTTCATTAAGAAGAGCTGTTCGTTCCACTGGAGAAGCTTCGGTAATAAACGTTGGATCAATGTACGGTGTGGTAAGCCCAGACCCTCGAATCTATGATACCGCTGGTGGCACCAACCCTCCTTTTTATGGGGCTGCCAAGGCGGCGATGATTCAATGGAGCAAGTACGCAGCATGCGAATTTGGAAAAGAGGGAATCCGCGTAAACTCGATTTCGCCTGGTCCTTTCCCATCGACACAAGTACAGCAGACCAGCCCTGAATTTATTGCCAGGCTCGAACAGAAAGTTCCAATGGGGCGCATCGGTCAAGCCCGGGAGATGATGGGGCCCATACTGTTCCTTGCATCGTCCGCTGCTTCCTTTGTAAATGGCACCAACCTTGTCGTGGATGGCGGCTGGACGGCATGGTAAACAAGGCCACCGTTGTATTCCGGGTCGATGCTTCGCTGCAGATGGGTAGCGGGCACGTCATGCGTTGCCTGACGTTAGCCAAGGCGTTGAGGGCGGGGGGGGCCGAGTGTTTGTTTATCTGTCGGGAGCATCCCGGTCATCTGACTGACTTTATCCGGAGCGAGGGGTTTGGAGCTTACGGCTTGGGGCACGCTTGCGCTGAAGTAGGGGCCGATACCCATGCTGAGCGGGCCGGTGGGCTCGCACATGCTGCTTGGCTGGGAGTGAGCCAGAATCAGGACGCAGAAGCCTGTGCAGTGATTCTTGAAGATCTCAGGCCAGATTGGTTGATCGTTGACCATTACGCCTTGGACGTGGAATGGGAGCGCTCTCTCCGAGTATTTTTCACCCATCTTCTGGTCATCGATGACTTGGCTGATCGCGAGCACATTTGCGATTTGCTACTTGACCAGAACCTGGGGCGAGTGAAAGAAGACTACACGTCATTGGTTCCCGGCGGATGCCAGCTTCTGGTCGGGCCGCAGTACGCGCTTCTGCGGTCGGAGTTCGCCAGGCTTCGCGAGAAGAGCCTTGAGCGACGTCGCCATCCTCGTGTTCAACATATCTTGATTACGATGGGGGGTGTCGATCATTCGAATGCAACGAAGGCGACCCTGGAGGCCTTGAAATGTTGCGCACTACCAGCGAATGGTCGCATTACTGTCATAATGGGACTGAAAGCCCCATACCTGGCCGAAGTGCTAGACACCGCGTCCCACATGCCTTGGCCTACAGAAGTGCTTGTTAATATCACTGACATGGCAGAACAGATGGTATCGGCAGATGTTGTTATCGGGGCTGCTGGAAGTACTTCATGGGAGCGGTGTTGTTTGGGCGTCCCTACAATTATGGTGGTATTGGCAGATAATCAACGGTCGGGCGCTAAGGCATTATCAAACTCAGGAAGTGTATTGTTGATCGAGCAAGTAAGCGATATCCATGAATGCTTGCCTCTAGCCATGCGCGTCGTAGAGGACGAGAAAATTCTGGCAGAGCTGAGCCACAGCGCGCGCGATGTTTGTGATGGGTTGGGTGTGCAGCGGCTAATCAAGGAAATGGGTGGCTTGAATGCATGATTCACGGCCCGAGTATTCATCGATACGGAGAATGAATACTAACGATCTGGACATCGTGCTTAGCTGGCGCAATCATCCCGACATTCGTCGTTATATGTACACTCAGCATGAGATCACGATTGAAGAACACCGCTCGTGGTTTTTACGTGTTTCTCAGGATCCACGCACGCATCTCCTTATATTCGAGCAGGAGGGGAGGCCACTGGGTTATGTGAATATAACAGAGCAGCGCTCCGTTGGAGTAGCGGACTGGGGATTCTACATTGCGCCAGATGCGCCCAAGGGAACGGGGCGACAGTTAGGGGAGGCTGCTCTGGCATTTGCCTTTCGCAAACTCAATCTGCACAAAGTTTGTGGTCAGGCGATTGCCTTCAATGAACGCTCAATTCGATTCCATCGCAGCTTGGGATTCCAGCAGGAAGGGACTCTGCGTGACCAGCACTACGATGGAGAAAATTATCATGCCATCATCTGCTTTGGATTGTTAAGCGCTGAATGGCTGCAAAAAAATGGGAATGAATAGCATGCCGAATCCATCGATCAGTATTGCCGGCAGGAAGATTGGTGTCGACGAACCGCCTTATGTTATAGCTGAATTGTCTGCCAATCATAATGGTCATTTTGAAACCGCCAAGAGAATCATGGAGGAGGCAAAAAAGGCCGGCGCTGACGCGATCAAGTTGCAGACGTATACAGCCGATACCATTACATTAAAGTCTGATTCAGATGAGTTCCGGATCAGCGGCGGGTTATGGGATGGACGAACGTTATATGACTTGTACGAAGAGGCACACATGCCTTGGGAGTGGCACGCCCCACTTTTTGATTATGCACGAAAGTTGGGTATCACGATTTTCAGTTCGCCCTTCGATAGGACGGCAGTCGATCTGCTGGAAGGATTAAACGCCCCTGCTTATAAAATCGCATCGTTTGAAGCGATTGATTTGCCTCTCATCAAATATGTCGCCAGTACGGGGAAACCCATGATTATTTCCACTGGCATGGCTGATGCCGAGGAAATAGAGGAGGCCATTGTGGCGGCCCGTGAGGGTGGTTGTAAGGAGTTGGCGATACTTCACTGCGTCAGTGGTTATCCTGCTCCTGCGCATGACTATAATTTGCGAACGATACCCGACATGATCCGGCGACACGGGTTGGTGACGGGGTTGTCCGATCATACATTGGATAACACTACTGCTATTACGAGTGTAGCGTTGGGTGCATCAATCATTGAAAAACACTTCACACTTGACCGGAGTGGTGGTGGGCCCGATGACAGTTTCTCACTCGAACCCTCGGAGTTGATGGCCTTATGTCAGGATAGCAAAACGGCATGGGCTGCGTTGGGCAGGGTTGATTACGGCAGAAAATCAAGCGAGCAGGGAAACGTGCAGTTTCGGCGTTCGTTATATTTTGTCAAATCCTTGAAGGCAGGTGATGTTATTGCGGCCGACTCGGTTAGAAGTGTGAGGCCAGGGTTTGGTGTGCCTCCTAAATTCATGGACAGTGTTGTTGGTAGTGTGTTGACTAGGGATGTGGCGGAAAACACTCCTGTAAAAATGGACGATTTCCATGCCAGATAAGAAGCAAATAAGGACCGTCCTCGGTCGTTTGCCGCTGATGCTTCAGCTCTGCTGTGCACACTTGATTTGTGGTTTTGAATCTATTGTGCAGCAGCGGCGGGCAGCCAAACTAAAGCGTATGGGTATGTCCGAGTTTGTTATTCCTGTGAATGAATTTGACTCCTCCAGAGTCTGTCATATCCTTGCCTCGGGTTGGAGTTTAAATCACTCCTTTGACAGTATTGATCGTTCAAATTCATTTGTCATCGGGTTTAATTTTTCTTTTTTAAAGTGCAAAGATCCCGATTTGCACTTTATAGAAAATGCCTCTGTGAAAAATTTGCGTTTTTTTGTCAATACCTATCAAGCGTATTTTGCACTAGAGAAATTCAATGTTTTCTCCAGATCAAAGGTTATTTTCAAGAATTTGTCGGAACTTAAAAATTCGATCGGTCTGATTGGCATGCTGTACGCGGGTAAGGCGCTATTTATCAAGGATCGGCATTTCCGGATCTTTGGTAGCAAGGGAGTCGCTCCTATAGTGGCTCAGATGTGTGCAGACTCCCGGCATTTGCCCCAGGCCGTTTCCAGTGTCGTTGGCTTGGTTATATTGGCCAAAACCATGGGCTTCAAGAAAATTATCGTTCATGGTCTGGACTTTCAAGGGCCGCACTTTTATGGTGCCGATGCTTCCGAGGTGATTTTCAATGATGCGGAGCTTCCTCCACCATTGAAGTTGGATGAGACAGGGGTCGAGTTGCATAAAACCGCTGTCGGTGAAAATGGCGTTGGTGTAGTGACGGTCATGCAAGCGTTAAAGGAAGAACTAAAGAAATACGATGTTGAAGTGTTGGCAGCCAGTCGGCTGTCTCCGTCGGCCAAAGTCTTGGGGTGGGTTTAGCCTGAATGATAAATGGACTGTTTCTTGTAAAGGTGACTGAGTGACCGCTGTCCTTCAAGGTAGCGCATTTTTGTGTGCGTGCATGTACATCGTTTTTTCTGTATTGGCCTTTTTTTATGGGGCGATCGACTACCGTACCGGAGCGGTGGCCGTTGGAGGGGCGGTATTCGCTGTCATGTTATCGGTTTCCCGAGGACGAAACGGCTTAGCTTTCTTTTCTATGCTGCTTTTGCTTGTCTGTCTGTTCGCGTTCTCATTGTTTAACTATGATTGGTCTGAGTACCGGAGTATTTTCACGGTTTTTGTTTTTGTTTCAGGGCTTGGTATTGCCTGGTATGCGGTAGAGTGTCGTAAGACGGCAATGTTCTTCGAATATCCCTTTCTGATGTTTTTGGCTGCTACGGTTTGGCTGATTGTGGCTGAAGGTTATGGGCCAACTGAATTTAATAGGGTTTTAACTGGATCAAGTCGGAACGTGTATTCGGGCATTCTGCTGGCGCTCGCAAGTGGTTATATTTTTTCTCGGGAGCTTCGGGGTAAATCTGTTTCCGTCACGTTGCTTTTTTTAGTGTTTTTGATAAGTATTCCCTTGTACAGCCGTAATGGGCTGTTTGTTTCGTTTGTGCTGTTGTTGTGTGCGTTGTGGCGTAAAAACGCTTTTGTCGTTCTGGCTATGGGATTGATCGGTGCCATAGTTTTGGTTTTTGGTTGGGAGTATTTTTATGATCTTTTGCAGTCGCAGACGAATTTAACAGCGGGGTTGGAGAGTGAGAGGTATCTCATTGCCCAAGATTATTTTGCCCATCTAGATCCTATCAGCTTTTTTGCGGGTGTGGATTTAACAGGTGTGCCAATGGTCGAGTCTTTTGGGGGCAACCCTCATAGCGCATTCCTTCGATTGCATTCATTTTTTGGTGTTTCAATATTTTTTCTGATTTTTATTGCCGGTTGGTCTCTCATAGCCTTGCTGGCTGATGAAAGGTATTTTTTGGCGATTGTTCTCTTGCTGTATTTGTTTCGTGCTGCGTTTGATATATTTTACTTGTTTAATCTGATGGATTTTCTGGTTTTTCCGTTGGTTTTTTATTGGTATTTCAAACGCTTCATACCCCGTTTCGGAAGGGCGGCGGAATCACCCCCTTCGTATGGTTAGGTGGACAGGCTGGTGTTTTTAGGATTTACAAAAATGACTGGGAGTGTAGGTATATGAAGAAGGCTCTAATCACCGGGGTTACCGGTCAGGATGGCTCGTATTTGGCGGAGCTGTTACTCGAAAAAGGCTACGAGGTCCACGGTATCAAGCGCCGGGCGTCGTCCTTTAATACCCAGCGCGTCGATCATATCTATCAGGATCCACACGTCGATAACCGCAATTTTGTCCTCCATTACGGCGATTTGAGCGACTCATCCAACCTGACTCGGATCATTCAGGAAGTTCAGCCGGATGAGGTCTACAACCTTGGGGCTCAATCTCACGTTGCGGTGAGTTTCGAGTCTCCCGAATACACGGCTGACGTTGACGCAATGGGAACGTTGCGGATACTTGAAGCTATCCGTTTGCTGGGCTTGGAGAAGAAGACCCGTTTTTATCAGGCTTCGACTTCTGAATTGTATGGTTTGGTCCAGGAGATTCCCCAAAAGGAGACGACGCCTTTCTACCCGCGCTCTCCCTATGCGGTGGCGAAGCTATATGCCTACTGGATTACCGTGAATTATCGCGAAGCCTACGGCATGTACGCTTGTAACGGGATCCTGTTCAATCATGAATCTCCGCGTCGCGGCGAGACATTTGTAACGCGCAAGATCACCCGGGCCCTGGCAAACATCTCCCAAGGACTGGAAAAATGCCTCTTCCTGGGCAATATGGATGCGCTGCGGGACTGGGGGCATGCCAAGGATTATGTGCGCATGCAATGGATGATGTTGCAGCAAGAGCATCCAGAGGATTATGTGATCGCTACGGGCGTTCAATACTCCGTACGGGAGTTCGTGCGCTGGTCTGCTGCTGAATTGGGTATCACACTGCGCTTTGAAGGCGAAGGTGTGGAAGAACGTGCCGTCGTTGAGCGTATCGACGGTCAGTTGGCTCCGGCGTTGAGTGTTGGAGATGTTATTGTTCGCGTGGACGCACGTTACTTCCGGCCTGCTGAGGTGGAAACGCTGTTGGGCGACCCAAGCAAAGCCAAGAAGAACCTGGGTTGGGTGCCGGAAATCACCGTACAGGAGATGTGTGCGGAAATGGTCAGGGAAGACCTCAAGGCGGCTCAGCGTCATGCTTTGCTCAAACAGTACGGCCACGATGTCCCGGTCGCCTTGGAGAATTAATAATGTCCCGCGAATTGAACCAGACCATTTTCGTTGCCGGCCATCGAGGCATGGTGGGCTCGGCCATCGTGCGTCGGCTCCAGGCTCTTGGCTATCGTTCCGTTCTTTGTGCCAGCCGTGACGAATTAGACTTGCTGGATCAACAGGCGGTACGGGCTTTTTTCGCGCGAAATCAAATTGATCAAGTGTATCTGGCGGCAGCCAAGGTAGGGGGGATTCACGCCAACAACACGTTTCCCGCGGACTTCATCTACGACAATTTGATGATTCAAGCTAACGTGATTCGGGCGGCGCATGATTCGGACGTGCAGAGGCTGCTGTTCCTCGGGTCCTCCTGCATATATCCCAAGCAGGCGGTACAACCGATGAAAGAAGAGGCGTTGCTTACCGGCGTCCTTGAATCGACCAACGAGCCGTATGCGATCGCCAAGATTGCCGGGATCAAGTTGTGCGAGAGCTATAATCGCCAGCATGGCCGCGATTATCGCAGCGTCATGCCAACCAATCTATATGGGCCGCATGACAACTATCATCCGGAAAATAGCCATGTGATCCCGGCTCTGCTTCGTCGTTTTCACGAAGCAGTGCAGACAGACCAGGCGGAAGTGGTTATCTGGGGAAGTGGCAACCCGATGCGCGAATTTCTTCACGTCGACGATATGGCGGCGGCCAGTGTGCACGTGATGGAACTTGATGGCGCCACCTATCAGGCCAACACCCAGCCTATGCTGTCTCATATCAATGTGGGGACAGGCAAGGACTGTACAATACGCGAGCTTGCGCAAACCATCGCCAAAGTCACTGGGTTTAAGGGGCGATTGTCGTTCGATGCCAGCAAGCCTGATGGCACACCCCGTAAATTGATGGATGTCTCCCGGCTTCGCGCGCTGGGATGGCAATCGTCGATTGAGCTGGAAGAGGGGTTGAGTGATGCGTATCAATGGTTTGTAGAGCATCGTCTGGAAGCCAGACATTGATTTTGTCTAAGTACGTTTTTACGGCCTGTCGCGCCGTAAGCCTATGAATAAAAAATTTAATGGCCAACCTCGATAGCAGCAGTACAGGACGATCTTGAATGTTTCTTCCGGTCATCATGGCAGGGGGGGCGGGGTCTCGCCTCTGGCCCTTGTCTCGCCAGCTCAATCCCAAGCAGTTTCTTCCTTTGGTGGATGCTGGGCAATCGTTACTCCAATCGACAATCAAGCGGTTGGAAGGGCTCGATCATCATTTGCCCATACTGATTTGCAATGAACAGCATCGCTTTCTTGCGGCCGAGCAACTGCGGCAGCTTGAAATGGAGCAAGCTCGTATTCTGCTCGAACCGGTGGGGCGGAATACCGCACCGGCTATCGCGCTGGCAGCATTACAAGCCACGGTTTCGGGGGCGGATCCAGTCCTGTTGGTTCTTGCGGCGGACCATCTTGTTCAAGACGTTGGAGCGTTCCACACAAGTATCGAACGCGCCTTGGCGCTGGCTGAGGGGGGGAAGCTGGTGACGTTCGCAATCGTCCCCACTCACCCGGAAACCGGTTTTGGTTATCTGGAAAGGGGCCAGGCACTTGGCAACGGTGGTTATGTTGTCAATCGCTTCGTGGAGAAACCCGATTCAGCGGCTGCTCAAAAATATCTGGAAAGTGGAGAGTATTTTTGGAATAGCGGCATGTTCATGTTCCGGGCTAGCCGCTATTTAGAAGAGTTGGAGCGTTTTGCTCCCGATATTCTGCATGCTTGCCGTGCCTCTTTTGCCAGTGCTCAAGAGGATATGCACTTTACACGCGTCAATGCTCAGGCCTTTGCAGCATGCCCTGAAAACTCAATTGACTATGCTGTGATGGAACGCACTTCGGATGCGGTGATGGTGCCGTTGGACGCCGGATGGAATGATGTGGGGTCTTGGTCCGCACTTTGGGATACCGCAGAAAAAGATGCCCATGGCAATGTTCTTAAAGGTGACGTGATCACGGAGCGTACCAGCAGCAGCTATGTACATGCTACCCATCGACTTGTGGCGACAATCGGGGTTGACGACCTGGTGATCGTTGAAACCAAAGACGCGGTGCTTGTCGCCCATAAGGGGGACGTACAGGACGTCAAGAAAATCGTCGATCAGTTGAAAAGCTGCAAGCGTCCCGAGTATGCCAATCATCGTGAAGTCTATCGTCCATGGGGGGTTTACGACTCTATCGATAATGGACCGCGTTATCAGGTCAAACGTATTACAGTTAATCCCGGTGCCAAGTTGTCGGTACAAATGCACCACCATCGGGCGGAACACTGGATAGTGGTGAGCGGAACGGCGCAGGTAACCAACGGAGATAAAACTTATCTGGTTACGGAAAACCAGTCAACTTACATTCCCGTTGGTCAAGTTCATGCCCTTGAGAATCCTGGTGTGATCCCTTTGGAGTTGATTGAAGTCCAGTCGGGTACCTACCTGGGGGAGGATGACATTGTCCGTTTTGAAGATAGATACGGTCGGGTAAAGGAATGATGGTTTGAAAATTTCGATTATTACTGTTTCCTATAACAGTGCAGCCACCATTCGCGACACGATAGAGTCAGTCTTGTCGCAGCGGTACGAAGACATCGAGTACATCATTGTCGATGGGGCCTCCAAAGACGCAACCATGGCTATTGTCAACGAGTACAGTGATCGAATCGCGAAAATCGTCAGTGAGCCAGATAAAGGTATTTATGATGCCATGAACAAGGGCATTTCACTGGCGAGCGGAGATGTTATCGGTATTCTCAATTCAGATGATTTTTTTGAATCGAGCGACGCCGTTGGCGCGGTAGTTGAATGTTTCAATTCCTCACCGGAAAGCCAGCTTGTGTTCGGTGATATCGTTTTTGTCAACGCTGAGGATTTGGGCACGGTAACTCGGTTCTATAGCGCAGGTCATTTTCGTCCCTGGAAGCTTCGTTTTGGTTGGATGCCGCCTCATCCCGCGACGTTTGTTCGAGCCGATGCATACAAGGCGGTAGGGCCTTATTCGGTAAAATATAAAATATCTGCGGATTATGAGATGTTCGTTCGGCTGCTGCTGGTTCATAAGTTTGCATTTGCGAGGCTTGATCGGGTTCTGGTTCGTATGCGGGCTGGCGGCGTGAGTACTTCCGGTGTGAAGAGCAGTCTTCATCTGAACAAGGAGATCGTTCAAGCATGTCGCCGCAATGGTGTTTATACCAATTTGCTTATGGTCCTGAGCAAGATTCCGTTCAAGTTGTTTGAATACATTAAGCGTCCTGCAGGGTCTTCCCGATGACTCGAGTGTTGGTGACAGGTGCGAGTGGATTTGTTGGGACTGCCTTGGTTGATAAGATCAAATGCGATAAGCATTTTGAGCTCAGTGCCTCGGTTCGTGATGCGCGACAGCTCTCGGGTGTCCTGACGCACCAGATACCGGATCTTGCCGCTGAAACTTCATGGGCCGCGGCCCTTGAAGGAGTAGATATAGTTATCCACACCGCTGCACGTGTGCATGTCATGCGCGATGCTTCGACTGATCCACTGGCGGATTTCAGAAAGATTAATGTCGACGGCACTCTGAATCTCGCACGCCAGGCTGCCGCTTCAGGTGTACGACGATTTATTTTTCTCAGTTCAATCAAGGTTAACGGAGAAAGCACTGCGCTGGGCCAGCCTTTCAAACCGGATGATATTCCTTGTCCGCTGGACCCTTATGGTGTTTCCAAGATGGAGGCTGAAAAAGCGCTGCTGACACTGGCTGAGCAAAGTGACATGGAAGTGGTAATTATCCGCCCGGTTCTGGTTTATGGTCCAGGTGTCAAAGCCAATTTCCTGAATATGATGCGTTGGCTCAGTAAAGGAATACCGTTGCCTTTGGGAGCTATTCATAATGCCCGAAGCCTGGTAGGTATCGACAATCTGGTTGATTTGATCGTGACGTGCGTAAGTCACCCCGCTGCGGCTAATCAGATTTTCTTGGTCAGCGATGGGGAAGACTTATCCACTACCCAGCTTTTAGTACGGATTTCGAGAGCGCTTAAAAAACCTTCGCGCTTGGTTCCTGTTCCATCCTGGATACTCGACTTCGCTGCGCGATTGGCTGGGAAAGGAGACTTTTCCAAGCGTTTGTGCGGTTCGCTTCAGGTCGATATCAGTAAAACTCGTAAATTGTTGGGCTGGGCTCCTGTCACTAGCGTCGATCAAGGATTGGCAGACACGGTGAGCTTTTTCTTGAAGCAGGGTAAATAATGGTCTCGCAAGGTTTACTGGTTGTTGTGGTCGTTTCATTTCTCACAACATGGCTACTGCGCCGTTATGCGTTGTCCAGAAGCATTATCGATATCCCCAACGCTCGCAGTTCACACACCGTCCCAACTCCTCGTGGCGGAGGCGTAGCCATTGTTCTCAGCTTCCTTGCGGCTCTGCCCGTATTGGCAGCCAGTGGGTTCCTGACGGGGGCAACCCTATGGGCAATGCTGGGGGCAGGAGCAGGGATCGCTGTGTTGGGATTTCTTGATGACCATGGGCATATCGCTGCTCGGTGGCGATTGCTGGGGCATTTTGCGGCATCAATATGGGCGTTGTACTGGCTGGGCGGCTTGCCGGCTATCTCTTTGTTCGGACTGGAGCTGAATTTAGCTTGGCTTGGCCACGTTCTGGCGGTGTTCTACCTGGTGTGGTTGCTTAACCTCTATAACTTCATGGATGGAATAGACGGAATCGCCAGCGTTGAAGCGATTTGCGCTTGCCTTGGGGCTTGCCTGCTTTATTGGTTAGGTGATTTTGAAACGCTGATCGTGACTCCGTTGGTGCTCGCAATGGCTGTCGGAGGTTTCCTGTATTGGAACTTTCCTCCCGCACGTATCTTTATGGGCGACGCGGGAAGTGGGTTCCTCGGTATTATCCTGGGCTTGTTGTCACTGCAGGCCGCCTGGGTTTCATCCAAGCTTCTTTGGGTCTGGCTGATTTTGCTGGGTGTTTTTATTGTCGATGCTACCGTGACCTTGATCCGTCGTCTCTTGCGGGGCGATAAGGTCTATGAAGCTCACCGCAGTCATGCTTATCAATTTGCCTCGCGCCGGTATGGCAGGCATTTGCCAGTGACGCTCGCGGTGGCGGCGATCAATGTGTTATGGCTCTTGCCTCTGGCGGCGGCTGTGGTTTTGTTGAACATGGATGGCGCGTTGGCTTTGGTAGTTGCCTACGTACCTTTGGTGTTGCTGGCCATCAAGTTTCATGCGGGTGAACTCGAGAAAGCCTGACTTCAGGCAAGGGTCGCGCTTTTCGCTTTTCGAGTGTCCAACGGTCAATGATGTGACAGCGTATATTGGGTAATGGACCGTTTTCAGGAGCAGGCCAAGGTGCATGAAGGGGTTATGGATAAGATAAGAACGGCATTGTTGGGATTGCCAAGGCGTCATAAGCGTGCGATCCAGGTGGCAACGGATGTGTTTCTGGTCTGGGGCGCCTTATGGCTGGCGTTTGTCGTTCGTTTGGGCGTCGAGGCGTTGGCCAGCCCGATCGAGACGCATTTATGGCTTTTCGGCTCAGCGCCACTGATCGCCATTCCGATCTTTATCCGCTTTGGGATGTATCGCGCCGTCATGCGCTATTTCGGTAATGACGCGTTAATCACCATCTGTAAGGCGGTCAGTCTCTCTGCCTTGCTGTTGGCGCTCGTAGTGTATTGGTACAGCAATCACACGAACGTTGTGCCACGCTCCATCATTTTCAACTATTGGTGGCTCAGCCTCATCATGATTGGGGGGTTGCGCTTGATGATGCGGCAGTACTTCCTGGGCGACTGGTTTACGGCTGCCCAGCATGTGCCGTTTGCCAACCGAGACGACGGGCTGCATAAAGTCGCTATTTATGGTGCAGGGGCCGCAGGTAACCAACTCGTGGCCGCTTTGCGCATGGGGCGGGTGATGCGGCCTGTCGCGTTTATTGACGATGATCGCAGCATTGCAGACCGGGTCATTGCGGGATTACAGGTCTACCAGCCCAAACATATTCAGAAAATGATCGATGAGACCGGTGCGCAGGAGATCCTACTGGCGATCCCTTCGTCATCACGGGGGCGCCGTCGAGAGATCCTCACGTTGCTCGAAGGCTTTCCGCTGCACGTACGCAGTGTCCCCGGCTTCATGGATCTAGCGAGCGGTCGGGTCAAGGTGGACGACATCCAGGAAGTGGATGTGGCAGATCTTCTGGGGCGTGATCCGGTACCTGCGCAAGCCGATTTGCTTGAGCACTGCATCGCAGGACAGGCGGTTCTGGTGACCGGAGCAGGGGGATCGATCGGTTCGGAGCTTTGTCGGCAGATCCTGGCTCTCAAACCTACGACATTGCTGCTATACGAACACAGCGAATTCAATCTCTACAATATTCTTTCCGAACTTGAACCTCGAGTCGCTCGAGAGTCGTTATCCGTTCGTTTGTTGCCTATCCTGGGTTCGGTGCGGAATCAGGAAAAGTTGCTGGATGTGATGAAGACCTGGAGTGTCGACACGGTCTATCATGCCGCCGCTTACAAGCACGTACCGATGGTCGAGCACAATATTGCGGAGGGTGTATTAAATAATGTGATCGGAACGCTGAACACCGCACAGGCCGCTTTGCAGGCGGGAGTGTCGAATTTCGTTCTGATTTCAACGGACAAGGCTGTGCGTCCCACCAACGTGATGGGTAGTACCAAGCGGCTTGCCGAACTCACTTTACAGGCCCTCAGCCACGAACTGGCCCCTGTGTTGTTCGGGGATAAGTCCAACGTCTCGCGTGTCAATAAGACCCGCTTCACAATGGTGCGGTTCGGTAACGTATTAGGCTCGTCTGGTTCTGTTATTCCTTTGTTTCATAAACAAATCAAATCCGGTGGGCCGCTGACTGTCACTCATCCCAAGATCACACGCTATTTCATGACCATTCCTGAAGCCGCTCAGTTGGTCATTCAGGCCGGCTCCATGGGGCTGGGTGGTGATGTTTTCGTATTGGACATGGGTGAGCCAGTAAAGATTGTCGAACTGGCGGAAAAGATGATCCATCTGTCGGGCCTGAGTGTGCGATCAGATAAAAACCCTCACGGAGACATCGCTATCGAGTTCACAGGCTTGCGCCCTGGCGAGAAGCTTTACGAGGAGTTGCTGATAGGCGACAACGTGGTAGCGACACCGCATCCCATGATCATGAGTGCCAACGAAGATCATCTGCCCTGGGATGTGCTGAAGGCCAAGCTGGCGGAGTTGCTGGCAGCCATAGAGCATGATGACTATGCAAGAGTCCGGCAGCTGCTTCGGGACACCGTCAGTGGTTACGCCCCGGACGGCGAGATTGTCGACTGGATCTACCAGCAACGTCGCCTCGAACCTTGATTGTTACATATGCTGTAACGTAGACGCTTTTGACAGCGGCCCATCATCGCCTAGATTTCAGAGGCAGCTTCGGAAAAGCTGCTTCTCTCTTAACGATGTCATGGAGCGTCACTTATGCGTATAGGCTATTTCTACTCCCTGGTTTTTGCCCTTCTGACCAGCGCTTCCATAGCCGCCATTGCTGCGCCTACGGCCAAGCCCGAGACGATAGCCACGCCGCACGCATCGGAGGTTTCAGTAAAACCTCAAAGTGCCAAGGTGGATCTCAACGTAGCGGATGCCGCGACGTTGCAACGGGAGCTGGCGGGAATAGGCAAATCCAAGGCCGAGGCGATTGTTGCGTATCGTGAAAGTAATGGGGGCTTTTCGTCGGTAGATGAACTGCTTGAGGTCAAGGGGATTGGCAAGGCGATTCTGGACAGAAATCGTGACAAGTTGGAAGTTAACTGAGTGTGATGTTGAAGAGGCCGGTCGAACCTGACTGGCCTTTATCAGGTGGACGTAGCCTCATGAACGTTGAAGTCTATTAAATTGTTTGTGGAATAGCTGCTCGTTGTCGGCCAAATTTCATTATCGGTTTTTCCACGAAGGTGTAGAAAAAATACGAAGCAATCAAAGTGATCGGAGCAGTAAAATACATGAGGAGTCGATACTTTTCCTCTTGGCTGGTCATGTCTAATGCCGGAGCGATGAGCTGGAGCGTGAATTGACCCAAAGCCCCGTGGAACATATATATTGTGTACGAGATATCGCCGAGAATCTTGAGCAGTGGCGTAACGGTGTTCCCCAGATTGAGTCGCATGTTAAGAACTGAAAAGCAGATGGCGCCGCAGAAGGCGGTGAAGAGCACTCGATCAATGCCGGTTACGATGGAAATCTGATTGCCTTCTGCTGGATACACCAAGAACAGTAACGTGCTAAGTGCCAGAATGGCGATAAGTCCGCTTTGAGGGATTTTGTGTTGAATGTTTTTACTGGCCCAGGCGATAGATATGCCAAGGATGAACAGGAAGGCATTGTTCAGCGGGTTGATATAAGTTTTCCATTGGCTCGCAAGTGTCGTGCCTGTGGAAAGTTTGTACAGCGCATAAAATAAAAACGCGCTTGCACTTATTAACAGAGCAAGCTTGATCGAGCGGTTTCGGTTTTTGGCTTGCCACATGATAAGAGGAAATATGGCATAAAAAACAACCTCGTTGCCGATTGACCACCCTCCAACTGTCAAGTAATTGCCCGGGTCCAGGAAGCCAAACGTCAGGGATAGGTTGAGCGAGAGATTTACAAAAAGCGTCTCCCAATGTATAGGTCGGTTACCGATGGTCAGGAAGAATAAACTAATACTTAGAAAACATCCTGCCCAGAACGCCGGAATCAGCCGCAGGTATCGTTTCTTTATAAAGAAAACCAGTTCGTCTCTATTCCAGTTTTGATGCTGATAGGCGATATAGAGCGACATTCCGCTGATGATGAAAAATATGGAAACTGCATAAATACCAAGGCGGCCCAATAAAGTGCTGGAGTCTGGCACCCCCACGCTCCAGCCGGCAAAATGATAAAATAAAACAGACAGGGCCATAAGACCCCGTAAATAGTCTATCGAGTGAACCCTTTGCATGTTTGACCTGAAACTGGTTTACGTTTTCTGATCATAGCAATCTTTCTGATTTGCCTGCACTATCTTCTTCCTCTAAAGAATTTTCCCTTGCTGCTCTGGTGCGAAAGGTTTGTCGCCGATGAGCGTTTGGATCAGCCGAAATTTATCAATCAAAACTGATCAAGGATCCGAGCCATGTATAAAGACTATCCAGCCGCCTACCAGGTCAGCAAAGGTTCCGCCCTGCAGGTGGACAAGCCGTTCTACGAACGCATCCGCACCCAGCAGGACAAGCGCACGCTCATCGAACAATTCGAAGTCCCTATCCGTACCGGTCGCGCTTGGCACGTGCCGGCCGGCCATGTATTTCGCGTCACCACGCCCGTGGGCCCGCAGGTGGGGGATTTCAACGTCTGGAACGCCCACGATCCGCGGGAGCGCCTGTGGGCGGCGCGCACCCGGCAGCTTCAGGGCGCTCACGTTACTACCCATGACCGACTGTGGTCGAACCTGCCATTCCTGCGTCCCTTGGTGACCATCACCGATGACAGTCTGGCCGGCTACGGAATCGATGAACACGGCGGACGACTGCATGATCTGTTGGGAACGCGTTGTGATCCCTATGTGAACAAGATGCTCACCGGTGAGGACTTCCATCACCATTGCCATTCCAACCTGACCCGTGCAGTGCTTCCCCATGGCCTCACGGAGTTCGATGTGCATGATGTGCTGAATATTTTCCAGTGCACGGGACTGAATCATGACGACATGTACTTCATGAAGGCCTGCCCGGCGCAGAAGGGGGATTATCTGGAGTTCTTTGCCGAGATCGATCTTCTATGCGCCTTGTCTACCTGTCCTGGCGGTGACTTGTCGCTGGCGATGTGGGGTCCGGATGCCCAGGATCCGCTCAGCGTCTGCCGCCCCTTGGGCGTGGAGATTTATCAGCTTGCAGATTCATTGCTGGAAGGCTGGGCCCAGCCCGAGCGTGCGGCGTATAACGGACTGCATGGCTTGCAAATTGCCAAGGCGTCCTGGGAGAAATAGGCGCAAAAGTTTTTCGTGGCGAGGGGACCTGCCCCGGGTTACGAAAAAGCAAGCCATGGACAGTTAACGATCCTTGGCTTCTTTCGCATCCATTTCGGCGTTCCTCTCGGCAACGCGCTTGCGTTGCTCTTCAGTCAGTTCGACCTTGTTGGCGGTGTCGCGCAGTAGCATCAAGCCGCCGACGATCGAGCCGATGGCAATAATCAGAATCAACCAGGCATACCAGGGCATAGGGCTCTCCTAGAGGCGCACGTTAAGGGCCGCTTGCCTCAGCCGTCATTACAGTTTGGAGCGAACGTCGTTCGCAGTGGTTCAATATTACCCCTGCAGCACACTGTCTGCTGCGCACTGTCGTTGTCATAACAAAACCCTGGCTCATTCTTTACGCATTTTTTATCCCCACGCTCGCTCTCGATCTCGCTCCTTTACAGCCTCCCTGAGGACAATCGCTCCAACACGGCACGACGCCGTAACACGGAGAAATCCCATGAGTGTTCTGGACGGGGTGTCATTGCTCTTGGCAGTGGCGCTGTTCATTTATCTGCTGGTTGCGCTGTTGCGCGCGGATCGGAGCTAGGAGCGGCCATGCACGGTTATGACTACGGATTGATACTTGCCTTTTTCGCGTTGGTGCTGATTCCGGCACCGTTTCTGGGACGGTTCTATTACAGGGTCATGGAGGGCCAGCGCACCTGGCTTTCAACCATTCTCGGCCCGATGGAGCGTGGCTGTTATCGCCTGGCTGGTATCGATCCTGCTATCGAGCAGAGCTGGCAAAAATATGCCCTGGCCTTGCTTGCTTTCAACCTGGCGGGGTTCGTGTTGCTGTTCGCAATGCTGCTGCTACAGGGATATCTGCCCCTCAATACCGAGCAATTGCCTGGCATGGAGTGGACTCAGGCCTTCAACACGGCCGTCAGTTTCATGACCAATACCAACTGGCAGTCCTACAGTGGCGAGGCATCCCTGAGCTACTTGAGCCAGATGGTCGGCCTGACCGTGCAAAACTTCGTCAGCGCCGCCACTGGCCTGGCGGTGCTGGTGGCGCTGTGTCGTGGCATCGGGCGCCGGTCCGCCGCGACGCTGGGTAATTTCTGGGTCGATATGACCCGTGCCACGCTCTACGGGCTCTTGCCGTTGTGCCTGTTACTGGCCTTGTTCCTGGTGTGGCAGGGCGTGCCGCAGACCTTCGCGCATTACGTCCACGCCGTGACGATGCAGGGCACGGACCAGGTGATCCCGCTGGGTCCGGCCGCCAGCCAGATTGCGATCAAGCAACTGGGTACCAACGGTGGTGGGTTCTTTGGTGTCAACTCGGCGCATCCGTTCGAAAACCCGACGGCCTGGAGCAACCTGTTCGAAGTCGCCTCGATCATCCTGATTCCCGCCGCGCTGGTGTTCACTTTCGGCCACTACGTCAAGGACCTGCGCCAGAGCCGGGCGATCATCGCCTGCATGCTTGTGCTGTTCTTGATCGGCGGCGCTACTTCGTTATGGGCGGAATACCAGCCCAATCCGGCCCTGATCAACGAGGCGGTGGAACAAGCCGCGCCACTGGAAGGCAAGGAGTCACGGTTCGGTACCACCGCCACGGTGCTGTGGTCGGTGACCACCACCTCGGCCTCCAATGGCTCGGTCAACGCGATGCACGACAGCCTGAACCCGCTCAGCGGCATGGTCGCGTTGGTAAACATGATGGTCGGCGAAGTGATCTTCGGCGGCGTGGGTGCCGGGCTCTACGGGATGCTGTTGAACGTGCTGATCGGGGTGTTTCTGGCAGGCTTGATGATCGGCCGAACTCCGGAATACCTGGGCAAGAAGCTCGGTGCCAGGGAAGTGCAGTTGTTGGTGGTGACCTTGCTGGTCATGCCCGTCAGTGTCCTGGTGCTCGGTGCTGTCGCCGCGAGCCTGCCGGGACCATCGTCCGCAGTGAGCAACCCTGGCGCCCACGGCTTCAGCCAGTTGCTGTACGCCTATACCTCGGCGGGGGCGAACAACGGTTCGGCATTCGCCGGGTTCGGCGCCAATACGCCTTTCCATAACCTGATGTTGGGCCTGGGCATGCTGATCGGTCGTTTCGGCTACATCCTGCCGGTGCTGGCATTGGCCGGCAGCCTGGCGCTGAAAAAAAACGCGCCGATCGGCCAGAACAGCTTCCCCACCCACGGTCCGTTATTCGTGACCCTGCTGACCGTGACCATTCTATTGGTAGGCGGCCTGAGCTTCCTGCCGACCCTGGCCCTGGGGCCGATTGCCGAACACCTGAGCATGGGCTTCTGAGGAACCGATGATGACTATGTCTGCAACCGAAACGGTCGCCACCAAGGCCGCCCAATCACCGAAGACTTCGATCTCTACCCTGTGGCGGCCCGCGCTGAAGCAAGCTTTCGTCAAGCTCGATCCGCGGCAGTTGTATCGGGCACCGGTGATGCTGGTGGTGGAGTTGACCGCGATTTTCACTACGGTGTTGTGCTTCATTCCCGACAGCGTTGTGCCAGTCTTCGTGGCTGCGCAGATTGCGCTCTGGCTGTGGTTCACCGTGCTGTTCGCCAATTTCGCCGAAGCCTTGGCCGAGGGGCGTGGCAAGGCCCGGGCCGACAGCCTCAAGGCCGGTAGCGACGGCCTCACTGCACGCCGTCGGACAGCTACAGGGTTTGAATCGGTCCCCGCCAGCGCCTTGAGCAAGGGCGACGTGGTTCGCGTCGAGGCGGGGGAGATGATTCCGGGTGACGGTGAAGTGATCGAAGGAATCGCCGCAGTCAACGAGGCCGCCATCACGGGGGAGTCGGCACCCGTGATCCGGGAATCCGGTGGGGATCGTTCGGCCGTCACCGGCAACACTCGGCTGGTTTCCGACTGGTTGCTGGTGCGTATCACGAGCAACCCCGGTGAGTCCACGCTGGACCGCATGATCGCCCTGGTCGAAGGCGCCAAACGCCAGAAGACCCCCAACGAAGTGGCGTTGGATATCCTGTTGATCGGCCTGACCCTGATCTTCCTGCTGGTGGTCGTCACGTTGCAACCGTTCGCCCATTTCGCCAATGGCAGCCTGCCGCTGGTTTTCCTGGTGGCGCTGCTGGTTACGCTGATTCCCACCACCATCGGCGGTCTGCTGTCGGCCATTGGCATCGCCGGCATGGACCGGCTGGTACGCCTGAATGTGATCGCCAAGTCCGGTCGTGCGGTGGAGGCGGCGGGGGACGTTCATGTGCTGATGCTGGACAAGACCGGCACCATCACTTTTGGCAATCGGCGTTGCGCCGCGGTGTATGCCGCTCCGGGTGTCAGTGCCAGGGAGCTGGCCGAAGGCGCGCTGTTCGCCTCGTTGGCCGACGAGACCGCCGAAGGCAAGTCCATCGTCGAATACCTGCGCGGTCTGCATCCGCAGCCCGAACCCGCTGTCGACTTGCTGACTGTCGTCCCCTTCAGCGCGGAGACCCGTTTGTCCGGTGTCGATTATCAGGGACGCAAATATCGCAAGGGGGCCGTCGATTCGCTGCTGGCATTCGTTGGTCTGCCACGCGATGAGTTGCCCCCGGTGCTCGCTCGGGAGGTCGACAGGATCGCCCAGAGTGGTGGCACGCCTCTGCTGGTGTGCGTCGACGGCAAGTTGTTGGGCGCCATCCATCTCAAGGACGTGGTCAAGCCCGGCATCCGCGAACGGTTTGCCGAGCTGCGCAAGCTGGGGATTCGCACGGTGATGGTCACTGGCGACAACCCTCTGACCGCCGCCGCAATTGCTGCCGAGGCCGGTGTCGATGACGTGCTGGCCGAAGCCACGCCGGAAAAGAAACTGGCGCGTATTCGTCACGAGCAGAATGACGGCCGACTGGTAGCCATGTGCGGCGACGGCGCCAACGACGCGCCGGCCCTGGCCCAGGCCGATGTCGGCATGGCAATGAATGACGGCACGCAGGCAGCGCGGGAAGCGGCCAATATGGTCGACCTCGACAGTGACCCAACCAAATTGCTGGATGTGGTGCAGATCGGCAAGGAGCTGCTGGTCACCCGGGGCGCGTTGACCACGTTCTCCGTGGCCAATGACGTCGCCAAGTACTTCGCAATCCTGCCGGCGTTGTTCGCTTCTATCTATCCGCAGCTCGGTGTGTTGAACGTGATGCACTTGAACAGCCCGCAAAGCGCGATTGTCTCGGCCATCGTCTTCAATGCGCTGATTATCGTGGTGCTGATCCCCTTGGCCCTGCGGGGCGTGCGGGTGCAGGCGGCGAGCGCGGCGGCACTGCTGCGGCGCAACCTGTTGATCTACGGCCTGGGTGGGATCGTGGTGCCATTCGCAGGCATCAAGGCAATCGATATGTTGCTGACAGCGTTGAACCTGGTCTGAGCCTGATGCCGGCCAACTGGCCTGAGCGTCGCTAGAGGTTGTTGTTTCAATTCGAGGATTCTGAGATGTCCACACTGTTACGCCCGGCCTTGAGCCTGTTATTGCTGATGACCCTGATCACAGGTGTTGCTTATCCGTTGGTGGTGACGGGCGTCGCGCAAATGGTGTTTCCCGCCCAGGCCAACGGCAGCCTGGTCCAGGATGCCGACGGCAAGGTGCGCGGTTCGATGCTGATCGCCCAGGATTTCCAGGGCGATGCCTGGTTCCATCCACGGCCATCGGCCGGTGCCTTCGCCACGGTCGCCAGTGGCGCCAGTAACCTTTCCCCGAGCAATCCGGCTCTGGCCGCCCGAGTGATCGAAGACGCTCGCAAGCTTCAGGTGACCGAGCAAGGGCCTGTACCGCTGGCGCTGCTCACCACCTCCGGCAGCGGCCTCGATCCGCACTTGCCTCCGGCAGCGATTGCCTATCAACTGGCGCGTGTCGCGGCGGCGCGCAATCTGCCGGTTTCGACTGTGCAGCAATTACTCGATGCACACATCGAGCAGCCCTTGGTGGGGCCGCCGGTGGTGAATGTCCTGGCATTGAACCTGGCTTTGGAAAAGCTGTAATCAGGCGTCGGAACATTCACTGCATCAAAATCTGAAATGAGAGAACCCCATCGCATGAGCGACTCCGACCGTGCCGACGCACTGTTAGCCAACTTGCCCCGCACTGGCCGTGGTCGGCTCAAGGTCTTCCTTGGTGCGGCCCCTGGGGTCGGCAAGACTTACGCCATGTTGCAGGCGGCCCACGCCCAACTGCGCCAGGGCGTGCAGGTGCTCGCTGGGGTGGTGGAGACTCATGGTCGAACCGAAACCGAGGCGCTGCTCGGTGGCCTGGCACAGCAACCGTTGGTGCGCTCGGAATACCGTGGTGTGACGCTTGAAGAAATGGACCTCGACGGCCTGCTCGCGGCACGTCCGGCCCTGGTGCTGGTGGACGAACTGGCCCACAGCAATGCCCCCGGCAGCCGGCACGCCAAGCGATGGCAGGATATCCAGGAATTGCTTACCGCCGGCATCGACGTCTATACCACCGTGAACGTCCAGCACTTGGAAAGTCTCAACGACCAGGTGCGTGGCATCACCGGCGTGCAGGTTCGCGAGACCTTGCCCGATTGGGTTCTGCAGGAGGCCGACGAGCTGCTGCTGATCGACCTGCCCCCTCGTGAGCTGCTGGAGCGTCTGCGCGAAGGCAAGGTCTACGTCCCGGAGCAGGCTCGGGCAGCCATCGATGCGTTCTTCAGCCAGACCAACCTGACCGCCTTGCGCGAGCTGGCGATGCAGACCGCCGCGGCCCAGGTGGACAAGGACCTGACCCAGGGCTATCGGCAACTGGGTCAGGCTGCGCCGGCGGTGCGCGGACGACTGCTGGTGGGGGTGGATGGCGACATCCAGGCCGAACGTCTGGTGCGCCACGCCAGCCGCGTCGCCCAGCGCCGGCATCTGCCGTGGAGCCTTGTGCATGTGGATAACGGCAGCACCCGGGACGAGACCTCGCGTCAACGCCTGCAAACCGCCCAGCAACTGGCGGAACGCCTGGGCGGCGAAGTGGTGCTGCTGAGGGCCGGTGAAGTGGCCAGGACCTTGATCCAGCACGCCACCGAGCGCCGTGCCACGCTGGTGTTGGTGGGGCAATCCCGGCCACGCTTGCGCCGGCGCTGGTTCGGCGGCGGTCTGGCGTCGCGTCTGCTGCGAGATGCCCGGGGGCTGGAGATCAACGTGTTGGACAGCGATGAGCAGCCGCGTCCCGCCCATGTGCGTTCAGATGCCGCGCGCAGCGGGTTCGACTATGCGTTGGCGCTGTTAGCAACCATGGCCGCCAGCGCGCTGGCCTGGGGGATCTCCGGGCTGCTGGCATTGCCCAACATTTCTCTGGTATTTCTGATGGCGGTCTTGCTGGTGGCGGTGCGCAGCAGCCTCGGCCCCGCGCTGGCGTGCGCGGCTCTGTCATTCCTGGCCTATGACTTTCTGTTCATCCCGCCGAATTTCTCCTTCACCATCCAGCGCGAAGAGGACGTGCTGACGCTGGTGTTCTTCCTGCTGATGGCGGCCCTGACCGGCAACCTCGCCGCTCGCCAGCGTCGTCAGTTGCAGGTGCTGCGCGATACCCAGCAGGAAACCGGCGAGTTGCTCGACCTGTCTCGAAAGCTCACGGCGGCGACTGACAGACAGGCAGTGATCAGTGCCGCCGTGCAGCACTTTGACGGTTGGCACGATTTGCAGTTGTGTCTGCTCAACCGTGATGGCCAGGCGGGCTGGAAAGTCGAAACCGGCGAACCGCTGACCTTCAGCGAGGCCGAGCGTGCCGCCGCCGACTGGGCCTGGCAGCATGATCAGTCAGCCGGGGCAGGGACCGGTACGCTGCCATCCGGGCGTTGGTGGTGGTGGCCATTGTCGGTGGAGGGGGGGCCCTTGGCATTGTTGGGGGCATGCCCCAGGGACGGCAAGCCGTTGAGTGGTCAGCGGCGACGTCTGCTGGCCGCCCTCGGTCAGCCGCTGGCCCAGGCGTTGGCGAGGGCCCAGCTGGCCCAGGATCTGGAAGCGGCACGCTTGCACGGCGAAACCGAGCAACTGCGCAGCGCCTTGCTGGCCTCGGTGTCCCATGATCTGCGCACACCGCTGACCGCGATGCGGGGTAGCATCGACAGCCTGCTGGCGCTGGGAGAGGCGATCCCGTTGGCAGATCGTCGCGAATTGCTTGAAGGCACTCGCGACGAAGCCGAACGGCTGGATCGCTACATCCAGAACCTGCTGGACATGACCCGGCTTGGCCACGGCGCCCTGAAACTGGCGCGGGACTGGGTGGCGCCGGCCGATATCGTGGGCAGCGCGCTCAATCGATTGCGTGCGGTGCTGGCGTCGCTGGAGGTCAGCGTCGAGGTGCCGGCCGAACTGCCGTTGCTGCACATCCATGCAGCGCTGATCGAACAGGCCCTGGTGAATGTACTGGAGAACGCTGCGCGATTCTCACCGGCGCACGGCCGGTTGTTACTGAGCGCCGGAGCGACGGATCGCGAAGTATTCTTTGCCGTGGCCGATGAGGGGCCGGGAATTCCGGCAGAGGAGCGGGACAAAATCTTCGACATGTTCTACACCGCTGCGCGCGGCGATCGGGGCGGACAGGGCACCGGGCTGGGATTGGCCATCTGCCAGGGCATGGTCGGTGCCCATGGCGGGCGGATCAGTGTGGACGAAGGGCTCGACGGACGCGGAACCTGTATCACGTTGCACTTGCCCTCGCAGGCACAACCGGGCATGGACGATGAAGCCTGAGCCGGGCTGGGATATTCTCCTGCCATCTATTTGTATTGAACGGACCTCATGAACCAGACCGCCACACTTTTGGTCATCGACGATGAACCGCAGATCCGCAAGTTCTTGCGCATCAGCCTGGCCTCCCAGGGCTACAAGGTGCTGGAGGCCGCCACGGGCAGCGACGGCCTGGCCCAGGCAGCGTTGAACAAGCCCGACCTGCTGGTCCTCGACTTGGGCCTGCCGGACATGGACGGCCAACAAGTGCTGCGCGAGTTTCGCCAATGGTCGGCGGTACCGGTGCTGGTGCTGTCGGTGCGGGCCAGCGAAGCGCAGAAGGTCGAGGCGCTGGACAATGGGGCCAATGACTACGTTACCAAGCCGTTCGGCATCCAGGAGTTCCTGGCCCGCATCCGTGCGCTGCTGCGACAGGTTCCAGCGGCGGAGGGGCGGGAAGCGGCTGTGACCGTCGGCCCGCTGACGGTGGACCTGGCTTACCGGAGGGTGCTGCTCGATGGCGCCGAAGTGTCGCTGACCCGCAAGGAATATGCAGTGTTGGCGCAACTGGCGCGTCACCCTGGGCGGGTCATCACCCAGCAGCAACTGCTCAAGGACATCTGGGGCCCGACCCACGTCGAAGACAGCCATTATCTGCGGATTGTGGTGGGCCACCTGCGGCAAAAGCTGGCGGATGATCCTACGCGGCCCCGGTTCATCGTGACCGAAGCGGGGGTGGGGTATCGGTTGCTGGAAGAGGGTGGGATCCAGTTCAGTGGTGTCTGATCTGATGCCATCGCGATCAGGCCCTGACAGCCGATAGAGATCCTTCAGTCACTCATCGCTCCTCACGCTCATACCGATCCAGCGTATCACTGGCAATTTCCCGCCCCAGCGCGATCAATTCAGGCGCCTTGTAGAACTCGAAAAAACGGCATACCCGTTTCGGCACGTTGATCAGCACATCCGGCGGGTACCCGGCGATCTTGTACTGGGCGAGAGAGGTCTGCATCACCTCGAAACTCTGGTTGATCAGGTCCAATAACGAAGCCGGGCCGACGTTATCGATGATGAACGAGCCCGTAGCGGACTTTGGTGCGCCTTCGGCCTCAGGCGCGGCGGCCGGTTGCTGGCCTTCGGGTTCGGCGGATTCGATCCATGGATTGAGCGCCGCTGCCTCCGCCTTCAGCGCCTCCTGTTCCAGCAGCAGCAATTGTTCGGCTTGTTTGCGCCGGAACGGCATGCGCGAGCCCAAGGAGTTGACCAGGGTGTCGAAGCGGCGCCGGAACGCAGCTGGACGCGGGATTACCGGCAACCGATATTGTCGCTGGTTCGTGGCATTGAGGTTGACCGCGATGATCAGGTCGCAATGGCTGGACACTACCGGCACGATCGGCAATGGATTGAGCAGGCCGCCATCCACCAGCATGCGGTTGCCTTGCATCACTGGTGTGAACAGGCTGGGAATTGCCGCCGACGCCCGCATGGCCTGGTGCAGGCAACCTTCCTGGAACCAGATTTCCTGTTGGTTGGTCAGGTCGGTGGCCACGGCCGTGTAGGGAATGCGCAGATCTTCGATATTGAGTTCGCCGACGATCTTGCGGATCTGTCCGAAGACCTTTTCCCCACGGATCGCCCCCAGGCGAAAGCTCACGTCCACCAGTCGCAGGACATCCAGATAGTCCAGGCTTTCGATCCAGTTGCGATAGTCGTCGAGTTTGCCCGCGGCATAGATCCCGCCGACGACGGCGCCCATGGAGCAACCGGCGATGCAGGCGATGTCATAGCCACGCCGTTCGATTTCCTCGATCACACCAATATGCGCGTAGCCCCGTGCGCCACCCGAGCCCAATACCAATGCGACACGTTTTGTCATGACCTGGCCCCCTTGTCGAACAGACTTCAACAATGCACTCATCGACGGCCCGGCTCAATCGTCATGGCGCAGGCGTCGTTTTTTGACACGCCGATGTGGCTTTTTTGTATTCTCGCCCACACTTGAATTAACGCGGTCCGGCCTCGGCACTTTTTGCTGGCGGGACCGTCTTACCAGCACGACTGTTGACCTTGAGGTGTTATCGATGAAAGCCCGGATCTGCCTGCCCTTGGTGGCTTCCCTGATGGTTCTGGCCCTGGCCGGTTGCGCCGGCAAAACCGCTTACCGTGACAGCTGCGGCAGCCAGCTCGACGCCGCCTGGAAGGAACTCGACCTGGCCAAGGCCGAAGGTTTTGCCGGCACCGTGAGTTATTCCAAAGCCCTGTCGCTGCTGACCGGTGCCAAGACCCAGCAGCAGTTCGAAGCCTTTGAAGGCTGCACCAGAAAAGCCGAGAAGGCGCGTTTCTACATCCGCGAATCCCGCGCAGGACGATAAAACCAGCGACAAGCCATGAGCTGCGAGCTACAAGTGAAGGGGCATGCATCGCTCCTCACTTGACGCTTGCAGCTGAAAGCTGCGTACGGAGTACGTCCATGATCGATCGATTGGTGGCCCGGATACTGGGCCTGGAAGTCCGCCTGCTGGCCTGCCAGGCCCGCTTGAATGCCCATACCGACAGCGAGGCGCTGCATGACCTGCGTACCACGGTTCGCCGTTTGCGCAGCCTGCTTCGTCCGTTGCGGGGGTTGCCCGGCGTCGAGCAGTTGGAGTCCGCCGCTTCGGCGGTCGGCACCCTGACCACCCCGTTGCGTGATCGGGAAGTGCTGGCGGCCTATCTTGAGAAACATGGCAAGGCCCAAGCCGCCGAGCAGCGTCGGGTGCAGATGGAGGGCGCCTATCCTGCCGTGGCCGAAAGCCCGGAGCTGGCGCAGCTGTTGATGATCCTCGACGCGTTCCCGCGCTTCATTCGTGCCGCCCAACGTGAAGGGCTGCTCAAAGGCCTGCGCAAGCGCATCGAAAAGCGTCTGGACAAACAATGGAAGAAACTCGGCGAAGCCTTGCGCGATCCAGCTCACGACCGCCATCGGCTGCGCCTGCTGATCAAGCGCGTGCGCTACGCCATCGAGGCTTACCCTGAACTCAACCGCTTGCCCGAAGCGGCCATGCCACGACTCAAATCCGCCCAGGGCGCGCTGGGTGACTGGCACGATTGCTGGCAGTGGCTGGCCAGGGCCGAGCAGGAGCGAGATCTGCAACCTTGCGTGCCGGTCTGGCAAATCACCATGGGCAAGGCCGAGGCCAAGTCCGACAGGGTTCTCGATAAGCTGATTGCCAGTTGCTTCGAAAAATCCTGACCCCTGCACCTATTCCGCCTGTGGGAGCGGGCTTGCTCCGGGCGGCGTGTCAGTCGACATCTCTATTGGATGTGCCTGCCTCTTCGCGAGCAAGCCCGCTTCCACATGGAGATGGGTAGATTCAGGTATGGCGGCTTTTCTGTCAGCCTCTTTGGCCGGAATGAGCGCTGTGCCATTGCCCCCGGCTGGTTAAGATCCGTTCAACTTTCTTCCCAGTCTTCGAGGTTGTCATGCGCTTTTCCGATTTGATCGATGCCGTGCGCCACCAACCCGGCGCCGTGGTTGTTCCGCCGGAATGGGGCCAGGGACGCGCCAGTTTTGGTGGGCTGATAGCGGCGTTGCAATACGAAGCGATGCGTGCGCAGGTCCCGGCGGATCGTCCGGTGCGTTCGCTGGCGATCACCTTCGTCGGCCCGGTCGAACCGGACGTACCCGTCAGTTTCGAGGTCGACGTGTTGCGTGAAGGCAAGGCGGTCAGCCAGGTCGTGGGGCGTGCGGTACAGAAGGGGCAGGTGGTGACCCTGGTCCAGGGCAGCTTCGGTGCATCCCGTGCTTCCGTGGTGGCGGTACACGCCGAACCTGCTCCGCCCTTCACTGAGGTGGAGCGGTGCCAGGAGCTGCCCTACGTCAAAGGCGCCACGCCGGAGTTCATGAGGCATCTGGCAATGCGTTGGAGCGTCGGCGGCCTGCCGTTTACCGGAAATAAATCCCGGAGTATGGGGGGCTGGGTACGGTTACGGGGGGATGTAAAGGAGGAACCGCTCAACGAGGCTCACATCCTGGCGTTGGTGGACGCCTGGCCTCCCGCGTTGTTGCCTCACCTCACGCAAATGGCGCCGGGCAGCACGCTCACCTGGACCATCGAGTTTGTCCAGCCGGTGCTGGAGCTTACGACCCTGGACTGGTGCCAATACCTGGCCGAAATCGAGCACGCCCAGGACGGCTACGGACACGTCGCCGCGAAGTTCTGGAGCGCCGATGGGCGTCTGATCGCCATGAGCCGGCAGACCGTGACGATCTTCGGCTGACGCTGCGGTCTGTTCAGTGTCGGTGACGTTGCAGTGAAAGCGACGCGAACACACCGATGATGCCGATGGCGACATCCGCCAGGTTCAGCTTGAACATCCCTGTGAGGATCAACAGGAACGCAACGATGAACAGGGGGATCGCAATCAACTGCAAAACCTGATGGGTCGGTTGGCGGTGGTTGTCGGGGTAGACGCGCCATTGCCAGGCCGCAAGGTTGGGGTGACGTTTGCCCATGATGGTGATCCTTGAGTCGATGGAACCGAATGACCCAAGGATAGGCGCGGCAGGAAGGGCGGGCGAATCGTGGTTGGCTATCGAAGCGATAGGTGCTGGAGTCTGGATCAATGGCAGACTGTCATCGCGGGCAGGCCTTGCCTGCGATAACAGTGTCTCAGAGTTTCAACTGCCCGATCGCCTTGTTCAGTTCACCCGCCAGGGTCGCCAGTTCATGACTGGTGGTGGCCGAGTCCACGGTTTGGCGCACGGTGTTTTCAGTGACATCACGAATACCGACTACCGCCCGGTTCATTTCTTCGGCAACCTGGCTCTGCTGTTCGGCCGCGACGGCGATCTGGGTGTTACTTTCACGCATCTGCGCCACCGCGCCGGTAATCTGTTCCAGCGCCTCGCCCGCTTCGCGAGCTTGCTGTACGCAGTCGTCAGCCTTGTAGGAACTTTCCTGCATGAAATCCACCGCATCCCGGGTCCCTGCCTGCAGGGCGGAGATCATGGTGGTGATTTCGTCTGTTGAGATTTGCACCCGCTTGGCGAGGTTGCGTACCTCATCGGCGACCACGGCGAAGCCCCGACCCATGTCCCCGGCCCGCGCCGCCTCGATGGCTGCATTGAGGGCCAGCAGGTTGGTCTGTTCGGCGATGCTGTGGATCACGCTGACCACGCTGTTGATCTTCTGGCTGTCTTCGGCCAGGCGCTGGATCATTTCGGCGGTCTGTTGCACGCCGGATGAAAGCCCGGTGATCGATTGTTGTACACGGCCCACCACTTCGCGACCGTTGCCGGCCAGGGTGTCGGCGGTTTTCGACAGGTCGCGGGTGGCGCCGGCATGTTGGGCGATGTGGTGCACCGTGGCAGACATTTCGTTGATCGCCGTTGCTGCCTGATCGGTTTCGCTCTGCTGGCCGAGCATGCCGTGGCGCACATCGTTCATGCTCGACGCCAGGCGTGCCGCTCCGTTGTCCAGTTGTCGAGCGGTGTTGGCTACGGTATCGACGACCCGCTGATAACCGGCCTGCATGGCGTTGAATGCCGCGGCCATCTGGCCTACTTCATCCTGGCAGGCCAAGGGCACGCGGGCGGATAGATCGCCGGTCCGTTCCACGTGCAGCATCACGTCCTTCAACGTGTTGAGTTGGCTCAGTAAAAAGCGGATCAACAACTGAGACGCACCCAGCATCGCCAACATCAGCACGAATACCGCCACGGCGTATTGGCTGAAGCGTTCGCTGAAGACCTGGCTCAGGCTTGCCCCAGGGACGAGGACGGCGAGTTGCTGGCCGTCGCTTCGCTGGATCACCTCGGCGCCCAACAGCGGCCGGTCGCCGAATAATGGCTTGGCATCGAGCTCGACCCAGCCTGCGGCCGCCGCCAGTGTCGGCAACGGCACGCCCTCGAAAACGGGGACCTGGCCTCGGGGGAAGGTCAACAGGTAATCGGTCTTGGGCATGGCCTGTCCAACAGGCCAACGGTCGAGCAACCGGGCCTGGGCCTGGGCATTCGCCAGGGCTGCGTGGTTGCGAGCCTGTTGCTCCAGATGCACCGCGAAAAGGACAAGCAGCAGGGTGGTCACGAAGGCCACCGCATTGACCGCCCAGAATTTGTATTTCAGCGAGATGTTGCTAAGCCAGGCACCCATGGAAGGTCTTCTCTGATAGCGGAAACAGTTTTGGCAAGGTGCCATTATTGTGCCGCTAACCAAGGCTGGGGATTTTGATACGGATCAACAGATCACACTGTCCAGGGACTGCCGCAGAGGAGGTGTGTCCTAGCCTGGAATGACCGGCAACCCGAAAAACGCTCGGGCACACGCTGTGCTGTGCGCCGCGAGGTCTTCCTGGGACTCACCCCGGTGCAAGGCGACTTCGCGCAACACTTCGGTCAGGTAAGCCGGTTCGTTGCGGCCGTTCCTGGGCTTGGGACGCAGCGTGCGGGGCAGCAGGTACGGCGCATCGCTTTCCAGCATCAGCCGGCCGCGAGGGATGTCGCGTACCAAGGGATGCAAGTGCGTGCCCCGGCGCTCGTCGCAGATCCAGCCTGTGATGCCGATGTGCAGATCCAGGTCGAGATAGCTGTACAGCGCTTTTTTCTCGCCGGTGAAGCAATGCACCACCGCGGCTGGCAAGCGGTCGCGAAAGTCCCGCAGGATTTCGAGCAGTCGTTGGTCGGCGTCGCGTTCGTGGAGGAAGACCGGAAGCTGCAGTTCCACCGCCAGGGCAAGGTGCTCTTCCAGGACTTTTTCTTGCTGTGGACGAGGCGAGAAGTCCCGGTTGAAGTCCAGTCCGCATTCACCTACCGCCCGGACCCGGCTTTGTTTCAGCAGATCCTTGAGGTGCCGCGCGCTGTCGGCAGTCCATTCGCTGGCACTGTGAGGGTGAATGCCGGCGGTGGAAAACAGCCGTTGCGCGGTTTCATCGAGGCGCTGGCAGAGCTCGATCGCCTCTTCGCTGCCCTCGATGCTGGTGCCGGTCAGGACCAGTTGGCAGACACTGGCATCGTAGGCGCGCTCGAGCACCGCCTCGTGTTTGTCGGCGAAACTGGAGTTGGTCAGGTTGACGCCGATATCGATGAGTTGCATGGTGCTATCTCGGCCAAGGGCCCGAAAGCATACCAGAGCTGTAGATTTATAAGAAAAGCCAAGAACTACAATGAGTTGAGGCTGTCTGTTGAGGCCATGAGACAGGTCGGGTTGGTATAAAAGCCAGCACTGTGCCAGTCTTGCGCACTTTTCAGCGCCTCGGGCGCTCTGTTTCCGTCGACTCAAGCCTCGATTTTTCTGAAAGGCGAGTCCCGGTATCCTCCCGGAGAATGGATGGCACGTCCTCAGGTATTGTTACTGCTGTGTTGTTCGCTGCTTTTGCCGTGGTCGGCCGAAGCGCGGCTGCCCGGACCAGTGCAAACCGTGGCGCCGGGTACCGTGCGGGATCTGGCGCAGATCCGCAGCAGTCGCGTGCTCAAAGTGCTGGTCAATCAAAGTCGAAATAGTTCCGGTGAAGTCCAGGGACAATCCGTCGGCGTCGAATATCACAGGCTGCGAGCCTTCGAGCAGTACCTGAACGGCCACGCCCGCGATGGCCAGGAAATCACCCTCAAGATCATCCCCACTGCCAAGGACCAGTTGCTAGGTGCTTTGCACCGTGGCGAGGGCGACATGGTGGCGCCGGGCGAATTGCTCGAACCCCAGGCTGGCCAGGCGGTCAGCGCCAGCGATCCGATCCGATCCGATGTGCCCCTGCTGCTGGTGGGCATAAAGGGCGAGAAACGTTATACCCGCGTGGAACAGCTCTCCGGCAAGAGCCTGGCCCTGCCCAATGGCAGTGCGGCGGGAGATGCCGTGAATCAGATTAACCAGAAGCTGGGGCTGCTCAAATTGCCACCGGTGAAGATCGAATGGGTGGATCCGAGCCTGGCGGTGGAAGATGTGCTGGAGATGGTCCAGGGTGGGATCTTTCACCTGACGATCGTCGAACAACCGATTGCCGAGCGCTGGGGCAAGATTCTCCCCAAGCTGCGTTTCGATCGACAGGTGTTGATTGGTGAACCGCGAAGCGAGCACTGGTTCGTTCGCCGTGACGCTGCCATGCTGCGCGCCAGCATCAACGGATTCCTGACCACCTACAAGGTGCCGTCAAATCAGGATGCGGCGTTCCTGCGTATCTATCGTCGTTTGTATCAGGTCCACAACCCATTGGCTCGGGCCGATCGCCAGCGTTTGGAGAAGCTGCGTCCGGTGTTGCAAAAGCATGCCGAGGCTCAAAACATGGACTGGCTGAACCTGGCTGCCCTGGCGTTCAAGGAGTCGGCCTTGCAACCCAATGCCCGCAGTGGCAGCGGGCCCACAGGCCTGATGCAGATCACTCCGTCGGCAGCCCAGCGGGTAGGTGTAGGCAATATCCAGAACCTGGATGCGAACGTGCAGGCCAGCGCAAAGTACCTGGCCATGATCCGTCGCAAGTTTTTTTCCAGCCCCAAACTCAACGAACGCGAACGCATGGCCTTCGTGTTGGCAGCCTACAACATGGGACCGGAGCGGGTGCAGGGCATGCGTGCCGAGGCCCGGCGACGGGGCCTCAATCCCAACCAGTGGTTCTTCCAGGTCGAGCGCATTGCCATGGAGCAGGTGGGAATGGGCGCCGTCAGCTACGTTAATAGTGTGAACAAGTACTATCTGGCGTTTGATCGGGAACGAGAGTCGCTGGAGCCCAAGGAGCAAAAAGTCGCCACACGGAAGTGATCTAATCATTTGATATGAATGACGAATATTTTCCACTTTTGTCATTTGTTTATTTGATTAATATGGCGACCATCAACTGCACTCACTCAGGAAATGCACGCTATGAGCACCGTCATCAACAAAGTCCTATCTACCCGCGCTGGCTATGGCCTGACCGTTTTGCGTATAGCGGTGGGCATCATTTTCGTCGCTCATGGCGCGCAGAAACTTTTCGGCCTGTTCGGTGGCTACGGTCTGGCCGGGACGGCTCAATGGATGGAAAGCATCGGGCTGACCCCCGGTTACCTGATGGCGACTTTGGCAGGCGGCACGGAGTTCTTCGCCGGGTTGGCGTTGGTCATCGGTTTGCTGGCCCGTCCGGCGGCATTGGGCCTGGCTTTCCTATCGCTGGTGGCGATTTTTTCGGTCCATATCGGTAACGGTCTGTTCATGGCAAACAATGGTTATGAGTTCGCCCTGGCCTTGTTGGCCGGCAGCATTGCGGTACTGATCGAAGGTGCGGGCAAGTTCTCGGTCGACGGCGCTGTCGCTCGCTCATAGTCAAATCCACCTTTGAAAGGCCCGTCTGGTACGGGCCTTTTTTATGGACGCTGATTCTTGACACCGGCCGGTCGGCTTCTCTAGGATGCTGCCCATGCGCCGATTTAAACAGCTACTTGCGGGGCGCCAGGTGACTCAGGGAGTTGCCGTCAGAAGCCAGAGACACGGCTTCGAAATACCGCTAAAGCGCTGGTTCGGTGTTGCCTCTCACCTGCCATGCAGACTTTCGAGGCAGAGACACGACACGATGAACGCACCCAACTCCCTGGCCCGTCTGGCGCCTATTACGGCAAGTCTTCTGCAGCGCAATCCGAAAATTCTCCTGGGCGGTACCCATCAGCCGACACTGTTGCGCTATCTCGACGGATGGCCAAGGCGTAGTC
Source organism: Pseudomonas uvaldensis (assembly GCF_021271205.1). Taxonomy (GTDB): domain Bacteria; phylum Pseudomonadota; class Gammaproteobacteria; order Pseudomonadales; family Pseudomonadaceae; genus Aquipseudomonas; species Aquipseudomonas uvaldensis. The sequence continues at coordinate 411,923 of NZ_JAIWKS010000001.1, read as the reverse complement.
ACGGGCCTGCCGCGTTCTTGATCCAGTTTGTCGAAGACGGCGAGTCGCTGGCACGTTTTGCCAACGACAGTTTCGACCTGGCCGTCATCCAGTCCCCCAGCGCAGCGGATGCCCCCGAGATGATCCGACAGCTGACCCGCATTGCGCGGCAGGGATTGATCACTCGGCGTTGAGACGGTCGGCCTTTGCCATCGCTCTGACCCCGTTGGCGTGCATGCAGTTGAACACAATCCGGCTACGGGTCGACCAGTCGGTATTGATGATATGAAAGCGCTGGATATAGCTGTTGCTGTTCCTGGAGTCGAACCATGCGTCGATCTTGTCGCTGAAATCATCCGGGACATGCAGGGGCAGCACGTACTTGGCGCATTGTATCGAGCGCAATGCGAAGTCCGGTTTTTGCCTGGCGGACTGCTCGTCCATGAACTTTTTCAACTCGGCGGTTGTGTTCAGGTTCTGGCCGCTCCATTGATGTTCCACGCCTTTCCAGTACTTCGCCCTGACACGATGGTTGTAGGCAATCACCACGGTTCGTTCCGGGCGATGGGTCCAGATGTCGCCCACCGTTGAACGTCGCCAGTTCCGGGGGATCAAGCGTGACCCCAGTTTCTTATTGATCAATTTGTGCAACTCCTGGTGGGTCGCACGAGTGAAGTGCTTGAACTTGTGAAAGTTCAGGATGACGATTTCCTTTGCCCTGGTTGCCTTGTTGTCGGGGTCGTCATAGAAATGATTCAACGGGTCCAGGACATCGCCACCCACGGTGCGACCGGAAGAGCTGAAGTGGAACAGTTGGAAGCGCTTGTCGCTGTCGGGGGGCGCGTGGGCGCTGAACACCACGCGCAAGTCCAGCACACGAAAGCCTGCCAGAATCTGTTCGATGATTGGAACGTCCTGGGTTTTCTCCTGAAGCAAGGTCGGGCTGGGCGCTGCCTTGTCGGCACCCGAGTCATGGGTGCCAGGCAGGATAAGTTCATCGATACGCAGTGTGTCCAACCCCGGAGTGTTATACATCCAGTTGTCGAGTCCATGATGGGTCGCTTTCACGATTATTCTTCCTTGAATAATGTTCTGGGCAACAGGCGTGAGGCCGCCCGCGCCCATCATTCTGCGCAGCGCGGCTACCTTGTCAAAGGTTCAAGTTTGGAGGGATGTTTCCAGCCGGCGGGCTTTGAGCGCGGTGGACGGCTCAGGGGTAAGTGATGTCCACGATGTAGACCAGTTTTTCCCCGGTGGGCGTCTGCACCCTGACTTCAGCATCCAGCGCCTTGCCGATCAACGCCCGAGCCAACGGCGAGTCGATGCTGATGAGGTTCTGTTTCAAATCCAGTTCGTCGGGCCCGACGATGCGATAGCGAGACTCCTTGCCATCTTCATCTTCGACGGTGACCCAGGCGCCGAAGTACACCTTGTTCGGGTCGCTGGGCTTTTCCGTCACCACCTTGAGCGCTTCCAGGCGTTTGGTCAGGAAGCGAACGCGACTGTCGATTTCCCGCAGCATTTTCTTGCCGTAGGTGTACTCGGCATTCTCCGAGCGGTCCCCCTGGGCTGCCGCTTCGCTGACCGCCTGCGTGACCTGCGGGCGGCGCACATGCCATAGCTCATGAAATTCGGCGCGCATCCGCGCTTCCCCCTCGGGAGTGATCAGTGCGGTGCCGGCGGTGCGTGGTGGACGATAACGACTCATGGCGAATTCTTGTGAGGATGAGACCGAAGTCTATCAACCCTCGCGCAACACTGTCAGCGGGCTGGCGTTGAGGGCGCGACGGGTGCCGAACACACCGGCAGCGCCGATCAGCAGTGCGCCCACCACCGGCAACACCAGCAACCAGGGGTGCGGATGCCAGGGCAGGTCGAAGGCGTAGCGATACAGCACCAGGCTCACCAGCTCCGAACCCAGTGCCGCCAGCAAGCCGCTGACCGCACCGAGCAAGCCGAACTCGATACGCCGCGCCTTGACCAGCAGCGCTCGTCCGGCACCCAGGGCCCGCAACAACGCGCCTTGGCGAATACGCTCGTCGAGGGTGGCCTGCAGGCCGGAGAACAGGACGGCCATGCCTGCTGCGAGCACGAACAGCAACACGTATTCCACGGCCAGGGTTACCTGGGCCAGGATGCTGCGCAACTGCTCGAGCAAGGCTTCCACCTGCAGGATCGTCACGGCCGGAAAGGCTCGCGAGAGTTCAACGATCTGCTGGTCGTGACCGGCCGCCAGATAGAAGCTGGTGAGATAAGTGGCCGGCAGGTCCTTCAAGGTGCCAGGCTGGAAGATCATGAAGAAGTTGGGCTGGAAGTTGTCCCAGTTGATCTCGCGCAGGCTGGTGACTTTCGCTTCACGGTTGACGCCGCCTACGCTGAACAGCAGTCGGTCGCCCAGCTTGATCTTGAGGTTCTCGGCCACCTTGCCTTCCACCGAAACCCCCGGCATGTCGTCCGGTGGCTGCTGCGGCCACCAGTTTCCGGCGGTGACAACGTTGCCCGCTGGCAAGTCCGCGGCCCACGTCAGGCTCAGGTCGCGTTGCAGTGCGCGGTCCCCAGCCGAATCCTTGGTGACGAACTCCTTGGCCGGTTCGCCATTGATGCTGATGAGTCGCCCCGGCACGACAGGGTAGAGCGGGGCCGATTGCGCCGAAAGCTGGAGCAGCTTGTCGGTGAAGGCCTGCTTGTCGTTGGGCAGAATGTTCAGGGCGAAGTAGTTCGGCGCGTTTTTCGGCAGTTGGTTTTGCCAGGTGTCGAGCAGTTCGCCGCGTAACAGGGCGATCAATGCCATGGACAACAGGATCAGGCCGAACGCCAGTGCCTGGCCGGCCGCCGCCAGCGGATGGCGCAAGAGCTGGCCGAGCCCCAGCCGCCAGGGCAGCGGGGCACGGGCGAGCATCCGGCGCAAGCTCTGAAGCAACAGCAACAACAGCCCCCCGAGGGCCAATGCGGCGATGACGCCGCCACCAAGCAGCGCGAACGTCAGCACCAGGTCCAGGCTCAGGCGCCACATGATCAGGCCCAGGGCACCCAACGCGGCGCCGTAGACCAGCCAGGTGCTGGGGGGGATCGGCAGCATGTCCCGGCGTAATACGCGCAACGGCGGCACGCGCCCCAACGCGGCGAGGGGCGGCAGTGCGAACCCTGCGAGCGCCACCAGCCCGGTGCCGATCCCGGCAACGGCCGGCAAGAGGCCACCCGGCGGGACGGTGGCAGGCAGCAGATCCTGCAACAGGGCGAAGAGTCCCAATTGCGCGACCCAGCCGAGCAGGGCGCCACCGATGCTGGCCAACAGGCCCAGTACCGTCAGTTGCAGACTGAACAGCACCATGGTTTCCCGACGTGAAAGGCCCAGGCAGCGCAGCAGGGCGCTGGCATCAAAGCGCCGAGTGGCGAAGCGGTTGGCGGAGAGGGCGACGGCGACACCGGAGAGCAGCACGGCGACGAGGCTGGCCATGTTCAGGTAGCGTTCGGCCTTGCCCAGGGCGCCACCGATCTGCCGATTGCCGTCGCGGGCGTCCTGCAGGCGCTGGTTGGCTTCCAGGCCAGGCTTGATCAGGTCGCGGTAGGTTTGCAGTGCCGGTGCCGGGCCTCGCCAGAGTTCGCGATAACTGACACGGCTGCCGGGCTGGACCACGCCAGTGGAGTCGAGGTCCTTGAGGTTGATCATGACCCGAGGCGTGAGGCTGTAGAAGTTGCCGGCGCGATCCGGTTCGTAGGTCAGTATGCGGCTCAGACGCAGGGTGGCATTGCCGACGTCGATGCTGTCGCCGATCTTCAGGTCCAGGGCCGTCAGCAGTCGTGCCTCGACCCAGGCTTCGCCCGGGGTCGGGCGGCCGCCGGTTTCTTCCGGAGCGAACGGGGTCGGGGCGCTTTTCAGCTCTCCGCGCAAGGGGTAGGCGTCATCGACCGCCTTCACGCTGGAAAGCTGGATGCCGTTATCCGTGGCCACGACGCTGGAGAACTCCACCACCCGGGCATGTTCCAGGCCCAACTCGGTGCCGCTGCGGATCTGTTCGGGACGGGTAGGCGAACTGCCTTCGAGCAGCAGGTCGGCGCCGAGGAATTCGGTGGCGCGCATCATCATCGCGCCGTTGAGGCGGGCACCGAAGTAACCGATGGCGGTACTCGCCGCCACCGCCACCAACAGGGCGAAGAACAGCACGCGCAGCTCTCCGGCACGGGCGTCCCGCAGTAACTGGCGGACGGCGAGACTGAACAGGCGCAACAGCGGCAAGCGTGCCATCAAGGCTCCAGGGGCGCGACCATCTGGCCGGCTTCAAGTCGGATCAGGCGCCGGCAACGGTGGGCCAGGCGTTCATCATGGGTGACCAGCACCAGGGTCGTGCCGCTTTCCTTGTTCAGTTCGAACAGAAGATCGCTGATGCGCTCACCGGTATGGCTGTCCAGGTTGCCGGTGGGTTCGTCGGCAAACAGCACGTCGGGCTCGGCGGCGAAGGCGCGGGCAATGGCTACCCGTTGTTGTTCGCCGCCGGAGAGTTGTCGGGGCGAGTGGGCCAGGCGCTGGCCCAGGCCGACTCGCTGCAGCAGTTCCGTGGCGCGTTCGCGGGCATCGCTGCGGCCGTCCAGCTCCAGCGGCAGCATGACGTTTTCCAGCGCGTTGAGGCTGTCGAGCAACTGGAACGACTGAAAGACGAAACCGACGTGTTCGGCGCGGATCCGGGCCCGCTGGTCTTCATCGAGTGCGCTGAGAGCCTGTCCGGCCAGGGTTACTTCGCCGCTGCTGGGCAGGTCGAGTCCGGCCAGCAGGCCCAGCAGGGTGGATTTGCCGGAGCCGGACGCGCCGACGATGGCCAGGCTGTCGCCCTTGTTCAGTTCCAGGCTGAGTTCGTGCAGGATGGTCAGTTCACCTTCCGCGCTGGGGACCACTTTGCTAAGGTCCTTCGCGGTGAGAATGCTTGAGCCCATGGAGAATCCGATGCGTGTGTGGTTTTTGAGTGCCGGCCTGGCCTTGATGTGCATGGTCCAGAACGCAGCGGCGGGTACAGTCCTGATCGTTGGCGATAGTATCAGCGCCGCTTTCGGCCTGGATACCCGGCAAGGCTGGGTGTCATTGCTCGAACAACGGCTCAAGGCCGAGGGTTTTGACGACAAAGTGGTCAATGCATCCATCAGTGGCGACACCAGTGCAGGGGGCCAGGCACGCCTGCCGGCGCTGCTTGCAGCCCATAAGCCGGACTTGGTGATTCTGGAGTTGGGGGGTAACGATGGCCTTCGCGGGCAGCCGCCAACACAATTGCAACAAAACCTTGCAGCAATGATCGATAGCGCCCGCGCGAGCGGTGCCAAGGTGCTATTGCTGGGTATGCAACTGCCGCCCAATTACGGACGGCGCTACACCGATGCCTTCGCCAAGGTCTACAGCACCCTGGCCGAAGAGAAAAAAGTGCCGCTGGTGCCGTTTTTTCTCCAGGATGTCGGAGGGGTTCCCGGGATGATGCAGGCTGATGGATTGCACCCGTCCGTCGCCGCCCAGGGCAAGTTGCTGGAAAATGTCTGGCCGACGCTCAAACCACTGCTTTGACGCTTTTCTAGCGGCGGTCTTTCGGCTAATGTGGCGCCCCCGATCTGGAGCCCCCGATGCCGCGTCCCGCCTGGTCCCTTTTTGCCTATCAATTGATCGAGCCAGACGAACAGCTGGACCTGTTCGCCTGCCAGGAAGTGCGGGTACATCTGGTGACCCGGCAGTTGGAGCTTGGTGGCTCGGCCGACCGGACCCTCTGTGGCAGTCTACTGCCGGCCCAGCCGCGCTGGTCGGCGGTGGATCGCAAGATATTTCAGGATCACCGCCTTTGTTCATTATGCCGGGCGATCCTGGAGTCCCAGAAGCGCGGCACCTCGCCGATCTGGCCCGAGTTGCGGTTCGAGTTGTAAGCACCGACCGTGAACATGGCTCCGACTGTGGAAGCGAGCCGCCACCACAATTGATGCCCACCTCCCCGAAATAACGGGGGGCAGTGTACAATCGCTTCCTCTATACCTCTGTTCGATCTGCGAAGGATTCCCCGGATGTTGCCGCGCTTGCCTGCCGTCGCCCGCTGCCTGTCTCTTGCCGCCCTGTGTGTGGCGGGCCCCGTTGCCGCACTGGAACTGCCTCTGCCACCGCCGGGCGAAGACATTGTCGGCCAGGTGCAGGTGATCAAGGCCCAATACGAAGACACTTTCGCTGACCTGGGCACCAAGTATGACCTGGGCTACAGCGAAATGGTCGCCGCCAACCCGGGTGTCGACCCCTGGCTGCCGGGCGCTGGCACCGAGATCGTCCTGCCGACCCGTTTCATCCTGCCGCCGGGCCCGCGCGAAGGCATCGTGATCAATCTCGCCGAATACCGCCTCTATTACTTCCCCAAGGGTCGGAGCGTGGTCTACACCTTCCCGCTGGGGATTGGTCGTGAAGGCTGGGGGTCGCCGATTGCCCATACGAGCATCATTGCCAAGACGCCGAACCCGACGTGGACTCCGCCGGCTTCGATCAGGGCTGAACATGCCGCCGATGGCGAAATCCTGCCAAGCGTGGTGCCGGCCGGTCCCGATAACCCATTGGGTCCGTTCAAGTTCACCCTGGGCACCCCCGGTTACCTCATCCATGGCTCGAACAAGAAGTTCGGTATCGGCATGCGTACCAGCCACGGCTGCTTCCGGATGTTCAACAACAACGTCCTGGAAATGGCCGGCATGGTTCCGGTGGGCACATCGGTGCGGATCATCAACGACCCTTACAAGCTGGGGCTCAGTGGTGGCAAGGTATATCTCGAAGCCCACACCCCGCTGGACGACAAGGGCAATCCGTCGGTGGTGGACAAGCACACCGCAGTGATCAACGCGATGCTCAAGCGTGAGGACATCACCAGCAACCTGCGCATGGATTGGGATGTTGTGCGTGACGTGGTCGCCGCCGAAGATGGCTTGCCTGTAGAAATCGCCGTGCCGAGCGCTTCTGCACCGATGGTTTCGAGCGCCCCGGTCGACTTGCAGCAGTAAGAGTTTTTTCAGACCCGCCGGTGTCTTGCGACGTCGGCGGGTTTTTTATCGCCTGCAAAACACCCGGCCATAAAAAAGCCGACCCAAAAATGGGTCGGCTCGATAACAATCCCGAAGGATTATTACTTGCGGCTAGCTTTTTCCAGCATGCGCAGAGCACGCTCGTTAGCTTCGTCAGCAGTCTGTTGTGCTTTTTGAGCAGCAGCCAGAGCTTCGTCAGCTTTACGGTATGCTTCGTCTGCACGAGCTTGGGCGCGAGCTGCTGCGTCTTCGGTAGCAGTCAGACGTGCTTCGGTTTCTTTCGATGCGCTGCTGCAACCGGTAGCCAGAACTGCGGCCAGGGCCAGAGCAGAGAATTTCAGAACGTTGTTCATCGTGTTCCCCTTCAAGGACTTTCTATTAAATGACTGTCTCCTCAGGGCGAGGAGTTAGCCGGCGTACATACTACCCATTACTTGTAGTAAGTAAACTGACGTAGCGCAAGAAGCAAAAAAATTGTAGGCGGTGATTCTTTTTCGAGCAACTTTTCTTGCGGTTGTTTAAAAAATATACAGCTGCAAGCCTCTGAATGGAACGTGCCGATGGAGAAAAGTTCCGCTCCGGAGAAGAACTCTGTCACGCCCGCTAAAGTCGCTGCTTATTGATTCGTCTGGATTTTTGTTCATTTTTTGCGCAGCACCGCGAGCATCTTTATTGGAGTTGGTGACTTTAACTACGCTCGCTCGTCTCAAGACTCAACAACTGGCGTTGTTCAGCTAATGCACCTTCGCTGACTTCAGCATGACGGCAGCGTTCAAATCGCTAAAACCGACGGGCTTACCCTTCAATGACAGGCGTGCCTTGAGCATTTGCGTCATTGGTGCCTACTATTCACGACGTGCTCGGGTTTGAGCGGTTAGGTTTCAGGCTTCGTACGAAAAGTCGCCGAGCGCCGTGCAGGCACTTTCCTACAAAGCCTAGCGCTCGGTGGCCGGACAGGCACGGGGTGGCGTAGATGTTCCTTCGCCGGAAAAACATCGGTAAGGTAGGGTCAGCATTCAGACCCGCGAGGAGTAATGATGAGCGAGGCGTTGTCCATCCACCATGACCAGGCTGGTCATCAGTTCGAGACCACTGTGGACGGTCATCGTGCCTATCTGACTTACATGGATCTGGGCAAGCAGACCCTGGACATCTATCGCACGTTCGTGCCCAACGCCCTTCGTGGCCGGGGCATCGCGGCGGCGTTGACCGAGAAGGCGCTGCAGTACGCCGAAGAGATGGGCTATACGGTGATCCCGTCCTGTTCCTACGTGGAACGCTACATGGAGCGTCACCAGCGACATGCGGCGAAGCTATGACGCAACGGATTCCCCAAAAAAACGCCGGGTCGAAAGCCCGGCGTTTTTTTATGCATTGAAAATGCCGATCAGGTGCGCTGACGCTTGGGCAGCACATCCTTGAGCTTGGCGTGCATGCTGCGCAGGGTGTTCTCAGTCGTACTCCAGTCGATGCAGGCGTCGGTGATGGAGACGCCGTACTGCAAGTCGGCGAGGTCCTTCGGAATCGCCTGGCAGCCCCAGTTCAGGTGGCTTTCGACCATCAGGCCGATGATCGACTGGTTGCCTTCCAGGATCTGGTTGGCCACGTTTTCCATCACCAGAGGTTGCAGTGCCGGGTCCTTGTTGGAGTTGGCGTGGCTGCAGTCGACCATGATGTTCGGCTTGATCTTCGCTTTGTTCAGGGCCTGTTCACACAGCGCGACACTGACCGAGTCATAGTTTGGCTTGCCGTTGCCACCACGCAGCACCACGTGGCCATAGGCGTTGCCCTTGGTGGTGACGATGGAGACACCGCCTTCCTGGTTGATGCCCAGGAAACGGTGAGGGTTGGACACCGACTGCAAGGCGTTGATGGCTACGGTCAGGCCGCCGTCGGTACCGTTCTTGAAGCCCACGGCCGAGGACAGGCCCGAGGCCATTTCGCGATGGGTCTGGGATTCGGTGGTACGCGCACCGATGGCCGACCAACTGATCAGGTCCTGCAGGTATTGAGGAGAGATCGGGTCCAGGGCCTCGGTGGCAGTGGGCAGGCCCATTTCCGCCAGGTCCAGCAGCAATTGACGACCGATGTGCAGGCCGTCCTGGATCTTGAACGAGTCGTCCAGGTACGGATCGTTGATCAGGCCTTTCCAGCCGACAGTGGTCCGGGGTTTCTCGAAATACACCCGCATGACCAGATACAGGGTGTCGGAGACTTCCGCCGCCAGCACTTTCAGGCGCTCGGCGTACTCGTGGGCGGCCTTGATGTCATGGATCGAGCAAGGCCCGATGACCACGAACAGGCGATGGTCGGTGCCGTCGAGAATGTTGCGGATGACTTCCCGGCCCTTGGTCACGGTGCGCAGGGCTGCGTCGCTCAGGGGGATATCGCGCTTGAGCTGGTCAGGCGTGATGAGGGTCTCGTTGGAGGCGACGTTAAGGTCATTGATCGGTAAATCAGCCATCGTGTTACTCGTCAGGTCACGGGTGCCGGCCGCCAGCGATCCCCGCGCGGCGGTGCACAGCGGATTTAAGCGCGTCGGGGAGCCGAACCTTATCGCGTTACGAGGTTGCTCGACAATGGGCAGGCGCTGGTTTAATTGTGGTTGGCTCCCTACAGCAAAACTCCTTGCCACCAAGGGGCTGTGTAATGATGGAAGCAGGGTCACCTAGGAGAGGCAAGATGCAGACAGGCGTTAAACCGCGGATCGGAATAATTGGCACCGGGGCGATCGGCGGATTCTACGGCGTAATGCTGGCGCGGGCCGGTTTCGATGTGCACTTTTTATTGCGCAGCGAATTCGGCGCGGTCGTCGAAAAGGGCCTGCGGGTGGAAAGTGCAGTTCACGGGCCGTTGCAGCTCGATCCGGTCCAGGCGTATCGGTCTGCTACCGACATGCCGCCCTGTGACTGGCTGCTGGTCGGTGCCAAGACCACCAGTAATGCCGACCTGGCCCCGGCCATCGTCCAGGCGGCGGCTGACGGCGCGAAAGTCCTGTTACTGCAGAACGGCCTCGATGTCGAAGACGATCTTAGGCCGCTGCTGCCCGAGTCGCTGCATCTGCTGGGCGGCTTGTGCCTGGTCTGTGTGCACCGAGTCGGCCCTGGCGTCATCGCCCATCAGGCACTGGGTTCTGTCAATATCGGTTATCACAGCGGTTCGTGCGGCGATCAGGCGGGTCGCATGACAATGGTGGAAGAGGCGGTGGGGCTGTTTCGTACTGCCGGTATCGACTCCCAGGCCATGCCTGACCTGAGGCAGGCCCGCTGGCAGAAGCTGGTGTGGAACGTGCCCTACAACGGCCTTTCGGTCCTGCTGGGGGCCAGTACCACGCCATTGATGGCTGACAGCGGCAGCCGCGGTTTGATTCAGGCGCTGATGGGCGAAGTGGTGCGTGGAGCCCAGGCCTGTGGCCATTACGTCGAGCCAGGCTATGCCGATTACTTGTTCGCGATGACTGAAAAGATGCCCGACTATTGGCCAAGCATGTACCACGATTATTCACACGGGCGTGCGTTGGAACTGGAGGCCATCTACGGCCGGCCGTTGGCATCGGCAAGGGCGGCGGGCTGCGAATTGCCGAAAATCGAAGCCTTGTATCAGGCGCTGGCGTTCATGGATCGACGCAACCGCTGACCGGGCGAGAGGGGGAAGGCATGGCAAATAATATCGACGACCGGCTGGTGCTGGCGATCTCGTCTCGGGCGCTGTTCGACCTGAGGGAAAGCCACAAGGTCTATCTGTCGAGCGGCGTCGAGGCCTATCGGCAATACCAGATCGAGCATGAAGACGAAGTCCTGGCACCCGGCGACGCGTTCGCCCTGGTGCAAAAGCTGCTCAGCCTCAACGAGCATCTGGGGCGTGCCCGGGTCGAGGTGATTCTGGTGTCACGCAACAGTGCCGACACGGGCCTCAGGGTATTCAACTCGATCCATCATTATGGTCTGGCGATCTCCCGTGCGGCATTCGTCGGCGGTCGCAGTCCTTACCCTTACCTCAAGGCGTTCGGCTGTGACTTGTTTCTTTCCACCCATGCCGAGGATGTGCGCAGCGCCCTGGATGCCGGATTTGCTGCCGCGACCATCCTGTCGGGAGGTGCCAGCCGTGCTGCCAGCGACGAGTTGCGCATTGCTTTCGATGGCGATGCGGTGCTGTTTTCCGACGAGTCGGAGCGCGTCTATCAGAGCGGCGGCCTGGAGGCTTTCCAGGCCAGTGAGCGACAAGCCGCTCGCGAGCCGTTGCGAGGTGGGCCGTTCAAGGGCTTCCTGGCAGCACTCAACGCGCTGCAGCGCGAGTTCCCCGAGGATGCCTGTCCGATCCGCACCGCACTGGTCACCGCACGTTCGGCACCTGCTCACGAGCGGGTCATCCGCACTCTGCGCGAATGGGATATCCGCCTGGACGAGTCGCTGTTCCTCGGTGGCCTGACCAAATCGGCGTTTCTCGAAGCCTTCGCTGCCGACGTGTTTTTCGATGATCAGACCGGCCACTGCGAACTGGCTCGCGAAGTGGTCGCCACGGGCCATGTACCCCACGGCATCAGTAACGAAGTGAAGCCCTGACGAGCCGCTGTCCGGGACGTCAAGCCGCACGTCGTACTCCTCAAGGCACTGCTAAGCTGAATCCAACTCCGCCATTCTGGCACGCGAGGAGGTCACATGATTCGTTCGATGCTGTACGCCACAGACTTGGGGCTCTATGCCCCTTATGTGATGCAGCATGCCTTGGCGTTGGCACGGACGTTTGAAGCCGAGTTGTATGTGGTGCATGCGGTAGAGCCGATGGGGCTGTTCGCCGAATCGGTGTTGCAAAGCTATCTCGATGAGCAGGCGCTGAACGAATTCCATCGCCAGGGTCTGAATACGGTGATGGCCAATATCGAACAACGGGTACTCGACAGCTTTCGCGAGGAACTGGGGGAAGGGCAGCAGGACTTGAAGCTGATCAGATCGGTCAGGGTGTATCAGGGTGATCCTTCCCAGGTCATTCTCGAACAGGCTGCGAAACTCTCCGTCGATCTGCTGATCGTAGGCAGTCACTGCCAGGGAGCAAGTGGTGAGACGCCCCTGGGCAGGACCGCCGCACGGGTATTGCAGTTATCCCGGGTACCGGTCTACCTGGTGCCGCTGGTGCAGCGTCGGCGTCAGGGAGAGGCGTGAGGCTAAATGATGGCTTTTTTATAAAAAAGTTCTAGATTTATTGCGCAAACCATCCATATAGTTATATACCGTCGCTGTCGCTGATGCCCGTGGCGTCCAACTGCTTTGAGGGATACATATGAAGCTTCAACAACTGCGCTACATCTGGGAAGTGGCGCACCACGACCTCAACGTTTCCGCTACTGCGCAAAGCCTCTACACGTCGCAACCTGGCATCAGCAAGCAGATCCGCCTGTTGGAAGACGAACTGGGCGTAGAGGTATTTGCCCGCAGTGGCAAGCACCTGACCCGCGTCACCCCGGCGGGTGAGCGCATCATTACCACGGCCGGCGAAATCCTGCGCAAGGTCGAAAGCATCAAGCAGATTGCCCAGGAGTTCTCCAACGAGAAGAAAGGCACCCTGTCGATCGCTACCACTCACACCCAGGCACGTTACGCGCTGCCTCCGGTGATCAGCAATTTTATCAAGCAATACCCGGACGTGGCCCTGCACATGCATCAGGGCTCGCCGATGCAGATCGCCGAAATGGCCGCCGACGGCACCGTGGATTTTGCCATCGCTACCGAGGCCCTGGAGTTGTTCGGTGATTTGGTGATGATGCCCTGCTATCGCTGGAACCGTTGCGTGGCCGTGCCTCAGGGCCATCCATTGACGAAGCTGCCGAAGCTGACCCTCGAAGCGCTGGCCGAATACCCCATCGTCACGTACGTGTTCGGTTTTACCGGCCGGTCGAAACTCGATGAAGCCTTCAGCCATCGAGGGTTGACCCCGAAAGTGGTGTTCACCGCTGCCGACGCCGACGTGATCAAGACTTACGTGCGCCTGGGCCTGGGCGTGGGCATCGTGGCGAAGATGGCGGTCGATACCAAGCTCGACAGCGACCTGGTGGTGTTGGACGCCAGCGAATTGTTCGAGTCGAGCGTGACCAAGATCGGCTTCCGCCGCGGCACCTTCCTGCGCGGGTTCATGTGCGATTTCATCGAGAAGTTCGCGCCGCACCTGACCCGCGAAGTCATGGCCAAGGCCATCCAGTGCCACAACAAGCAGGAGCTTGAAGAGTTGTTCGAAGGTGTCGAACTGCCGGTGCACTAACCCTTATTCTAGAACGCCTCGGTGACAGCGAACTGTTGCCGGGTGCCTCCCACGACGATCTCCACCTCATCCCCTTCGAATTTGCCCAGCAGGCCCCGGCCCAGCGGTGAACGAGGGGTGATGACCGTGATGGGTTGCCCCACCAGCGAGACTTTCAACCCCGCGGCATCCGGTCCCAGGAACAACCATTGTTCGCGACCTTCCTCGTCCTCCAGCCCGATCAGCGTGCCCAGCTGGATGCCACGCTGCTCGTCGTACGGTCTGAGCGTCAGGTTCTGGCAAAGGGCGAGGGCTTGACGAATCTCCTCCACACGTCGGGCTTGTCCGGCAGCGAGGTAGGACGCTTCGAGGCCCAGGGTATCGTATTTATTCTCGGCAATATTCTCTTCGTGGGTCGCGGCTTCGTAGGCGGTCTGTGCGGCGCGCTCGGCGATCTCCAGGTCGGTCTTGAGCCGGTCGAGAATCAACTGGTGGACGGTCTGTTTGTTCATGGTCATTCACAGAATTGCAGGACGTTGGCGCGGCTTTTCTCGCTGGGAGCGTTCTGATCCTGTTGCAGCCAGAACTGGCACTTGGGGTTGGACAGATTGCGGGGATTGTTGCGGGCCTGATCAAGGGCCTGGCGCTGCTCGTTCCGTTGCAGGTTCTGTTGGTACTGCTCGAACATCGGGGTAGGCGGTTCAGCCGGTGGCTGCATGGCGGGCGGTTGCGCCAGTTGATGCACGGCGGCAGCCACCGGAGCCAGTTGTTCACTGAACAGGAATTTCGACAGCAGCCAGCCGGTCAGAATGATGGCGAGGAAACCCAGCCATAATCCCAAGGCAATGCTGAGGGTCAGTTGCAAGGCACCAAGGCGTGGGGCGGATGGATGGTCGGGCATGGCTGCTTCCTGGCAGGGGCACGTAAAGCCGTGATTGTCGCATGAAGATTAATCGTCGTCGGCTCTTCTGCATCATCGGTTTATTCGGGACAATCGGCGCTTTGCCACGGGGAGTCGGGAATGGCTGTGCGTTGGGACATTTTTTGCACCGTCGTCGATAACTTTGGTGATATTGGCGTCACCTGGCGCCTGGCCCGGCAACTGGTGGCCGAGCATCGATGCGCCGTTCGGCTGTGGGTCGATGATCTGCGTGCTTTCGAGCGACTGTGTCCGGAAGTCGATGTCACGCTTGCGCAGCAGTGGCAACAAGGCGTGGATGTACGCCATTGGCCTCGGGAGTGGCTTCCCGCTGAAGCCGCCGATGTGGTGATCGCCGCGTTTGCCTGTCAATTGCCAAGCGCTTATATGGATGCGATGGCTGAACGTGAGGTGACGCCGCTGTGGATGAACCTCGACTACCTGAGCGCTGAAGATTGGGTTGTCGGGTGCCACGGATTACCGTCGGTCAAATACAAACACGTCCAGAAATACTTCTTTTTCCCTGGCTTTCGAGAAGGTACGGGGGGCTTGCTGCGTGAAGCGGGGTTACTGGAGCGACGGCAGCAGTTCCAGCAGAATGCCGAGGCGCAGGGCCGGTTCCTGCAAGGGCTGGGCGTGGAACGGGTTCCAGACGCACGTCTGATTTCGCTGTTTGCTTACGAAAACACTGGCCTGGCGAGCTGGTTCGACGCGATGGCGGCCGATGTCCAGGCCGCTCATGTGTTGGTTCCCGAAGGGCGGGTGCTGGGGGACGTCGGGCGTTGGCTCGGGGTCGAAGGCCTGGCGGCAGGGGCGGTGCACCGACGCGGTGCCCTGACGGTGCAGGTGCTGCCGTTCGTCCGACAGGACCAGTACGACTCGTTGCTTTGGTGTTGCGATTTCAACGCCGTGCGGGGCGAAGATTCTTTCGTGCGCGCCCAATGGGCCGGTCGACCGCTGCTCTGGCACATCTATCAGCAGGAAGAAGACGTCCATCTGGAAAAGCTCGAAGCCTTTCTCGGGCTCTACACCCAGGGACTTTCTGAGTCGGCGCAAAAGGCGATGAGCGGCCTGTGGCGGGCATGGAATGCCGGCCAGGACATGGCCGGTCACTGGAAAAACACCTGCGAACAGCAGCAGGAACTGGCCGAACATGCCCAGGCGTGGTGTCTGGAACAGGCTTCGCGGTCCGATCTTGCCACGGCGCTGGTGAAGTTTTATGGAAATTGGATATGATACGCGGCCTAGATTTTTGTCAATCCCATCCAAATTCGGATATTCGCAATGAAAACTGGTAAAGAACTCAAACCCGGTACCGTGATTCGTATCGACAACGATCCTTGGCTGGTTCAGAAAGCTGAATTCACCAAGTCGGGTCGTAACAGCGCGATCATGAAGACCAAGCTGAAGAACCTGCTGACCGGTTACAAGACCGAAACCGTCTACGGTGCGGACGACAAGCTGGACGACGTGATCCTCGACCGCAAGGAAGCGACCCTGTCCTTCATCAGCGGCGATTCCTACACGTTCATGGACACCACTGACTACACCATGTACGAGCTGAACGCCGAAGACATCGAAAGCGTTCTGCCATTCGTTGAAGAAGGCATGACCGACGTCTGTGAAGCCGTATTCTTCGAAGGCCGCCTGGTATCCGTAGAACTGCCGACCACCATCGTGCGTCAGGTTGACTACACCGAAGGTTCCGCTCGCGGCGACACTTCCGGCAAGGTCATGAAGCCTGCCAAATTGAAGAACGGTACCGAACTGTCGGTCGCTGACTTCATCGAAATCGGCGACATGATCGAGATCGATACCCGCGACGGCGGTTCCTACAAAGGCCGCGCTAAATAAGCGAAGTCTTTTGCATGAAAAAGCCCGACCATTGAGTCGGGCTTTTTCATTTCTGATTGTGTAGAGCTACACGTTACTTCAAGTGCTGCTTGAGCTCTTCGGACACCTGCAACATCGCCGAGCGCACCGCGGGCACCTGGCTCACCACGTTGAGCAGGCCATAGTCGTGGATCATGCCGTTGTAGCGTACGGCGGTCACAGGCACGCCAGCGGCGTCCAGTTTGCGGGCATAGGCTTCGCCTTCGTCACGCAATACATCGGCTTCGGCGGTCTGCACCAATGCTGGCGGCAGGCCCTTGAGTTGCGCAGTGGTCGCCCGCAACGGTGAGGCGTAGATCTCGTTACGCTGCCCGGCGTCGGTGGTGTAGTTGTCCCAGAACCACTTCATCATGTTCTTGGTGAGGAAGTGCCCCTCGGCGAACTGGTTGTAGGACGCCGTCTCGAAGCTGGCATCGGTCACCGGCCACAGCAGGGCCTGGAACCGAATCGCCGGTGTGCCTTTGTCCTTGGCCATCAGGGCCACGACGGCCGCCATGTTGCCGCCGACGCTATTACCCGCTACAGCCAGGCGTTTGCCATCGACATTGATCTGCTTGCCATGCTCGGCCACCCATTTTGTCGCGGCGTAGGCCTGGTTGATTGCCACCGGGTAATGCGCTTCAGGTGAAGGCGTGTAGTTGACGAACACCGCAACCGCCCCCGATCCCGCCACCAAGTCCCGGACCAGCCTTTCATGGGTCGGGAAGTCCCCCAGTACCCAGCCGCCGCCGTGGAAAAACATGAACGCGGGCAGCTCACCCTTGACGCCGGCCGGACGAACGATGGTCAGGTTGATTGCCTGTCCATCGACCTGAATGGTTTTCTCGCTGACCTCAGCCTTGGGCAAGGTCAGCTTTACACCTGCCTGGGCGCCGCTCAGTACCGCACGGGCGTCCTTGGGCGACAGTTGCTCCAGGGGTTTACCGGTGCCGGCGTTCAGGGCATCGAGGAACGCCTGGGTGTTGTGTTCGACGATGCCGTTGGCAAAGGCGCTGCTGACGCTGAGTGCGAGAAGGGTGCCGGTCAGGGCTTTGCTGAATGTGTTCATGTGGGTCTCCTTGGATTCGGTGCCGGGTCGGTGGTTAAACGGTTACGTGCAGGCGTACATCGACGTTGCCACGGGTGGCGTTGGAGTACGGGCAGACCTGATGAGCCGCTTCCACCAGGCTTTGCGCATCGGCCTGGTCCAGGCCGGGCAGGCTGATGTGCAGGTCAATGTCGAGACCGAAGCCACCGGGGATCTGGCCGATGCCGACATGGGCGGTGATCGAGGCATCGTCCGGGATCTTGCGTTTACTCTGGCCGGCGACGAATTTCAACGCGCCGATGAAGCAGGCCGAGTAGCCCGCGGCAAACAGCTGTTCCGGGTTGGTCGCCGCACCGCCTGCGCCACCGAGTTCCTTGGGCGTGGCGAGTTTGACGTCGAGGATGTTGTCGCTGGAGATTGCACGACCGTCACGGCCGCCGGTGGAGGTTGCGATTGCGGTATAGAGCGTTTTCATGATGTTTGCCTCGTTCTCAGTGGTCGTTTGCGCTAAATGTTTGTGCGCTAAGTAGGTGTGAGACGAATATAGTTCGTTAATATTTAGCGCGCAAGATAAATTTTTGAGAAGCGCGCGAATCAACAAGCTGAAAAGCTCTGCAACCATTGAATTAGAGCGGTTTGTGATGGGGAAAAATTTTTTGTGGGAGCATGGCAGGTCAATGCCGTGGGCTAGTTGAGAACTGTGTGGGAGCGGGCTTGCTCGTGAACGCGGAGGGTCGGTTTGTGATGAGATTGGTGTACCGCCTTCGTGAACAAGCCCGCTCCCACTGGATCAGCTCGATATCTGTAGGAGGGCGAGCCTGTCCGCGATGCGGTGAATATGCCTTCAGAGGCTGTCCTGCAGATTTGCGCGCAATGCCTGCAGGTCCATTTGCAGTTTCTTCAGCTGCTCCAGCGTCTGGCCACTGGAGGCGAGGATGCACTGGGGAATGTCGAGGGCTTTTTCCCGCAGGGCGCGGCCTCGTTCGGTCAGTTCGATATTCACCACACGCTCGTCTTCCCGGCTGCGGGTGCGGCTCAG
Organism: Pseudomonas uvaldensis; assembly: GCF_021271205.1. Classification (GTDB taxonomy): domain Bacteria; phylum Pseudomonadota; class Gammaproteobacteria; order Pseudomonadales; family Pseudomonadaceae; genus Aquipseudomonas; species Aquipseudomonas uvaldensis. The sequence goes on along the minus strand of NZ_JAIWKS010000001.1, from coordinate 393,812 downwards.
CAGGCCCTCGGCCTCCAGACGTTTGAGCAGTGGGGTCAAGGAGCCGGGATCGGTCAGCAGGCGGTTGCTGATCTCGCCTACGGTCAAACCGTCTTTTTCCCACAAAACCATCATGGCGAGGTATTGCGGATACGTCAGGCCCAGGGCCTGCAACAGGGGCTTGTAGACCTTGGTCATCAACAGCGAGGTGGAATGCAAGGCAAAGCACACCTGATTGTCGAGCAGCAGGGCTTCGCAGGCTTCAGGGGTGTCGCGCTGGGTGCTCATGGGTAAAACCTTCATCAATGAATACAGTGAACGTCACAAATCTAGCGGGTGAATCTTTAATGCGCCAGATAATTCCGATGTATCGAGCGGACATCACGTTCCCCCCAAGGCATTGACTGCGTAGGATATGTGCCTTGATGAAGGGGAGTCGTCTGTGATCGAGAGTCTGTTGTATCTGGTATTGGGTGCTGCATTGGGCACCTTGGGGGGATTGTTCGGTATCGGTGGTGGACTGATCGCGATTCCAGTGCTGGGCGTCTGGTTCGGTCTTGACCAGCAGATTGCTCAAGGCACGGCGCTTGTCATGGTGGTCCCCAACGTGATGCTCGCGTTGTGGCGTTATCACCAGCGTAACCGTATCGAGCTGCGTCACGTGCTGCCGCTGGCCACGATGGGTTTCTGCTTTGCCTGGCTGGGCTCGATCTGGGCCGTCGGCATCGATTCGGAGAGCATGCGGATCGGCTTCGTGGTGTTCCTGATCGTCCTGGCAGCCTACAACCTGATCCGCATGTTCACCGCGACTGCGCCGGCATCGGCGCAGATGCGATATGGCTGGCCATGGCTGGGTGTGCTGGGTGCGGTATCCGGGACCATGGGCGGTCTGTTCGGTGTAGGCGGGGCGGTCGTCGCGACGCCGATCCTGACCAGCCTGTTCGGCACCACTCAAGTGGTTGCCCAGGGTTTGTCGCTGTCCCTGGCCCTGCCCAGCACCGGCGTGACCCTCGCCACCTATGCCTTTCACCATCAGGTGGACTGGTGGATCGGATTGCCACTGGCCGCGGGTGGCCTGTTGAGCATCAGTTGGGGGGTGAAAGTCGCCCACGCCATGCCGGAACGGCTGCTGCGGGCACTGTTCTGTGGCTTCCTGGTGGTCTGCGCGGTGCTGCTCGCCCTTAAAGTTTGAAGCCTTCGACGATGTGCTCGGCCAGGCATTCGGTGATCGGCGATGGATTATGCAGGTTGCGGATCAGCATGATGCTGGCCTCGGGCAGTTCCGGCAGGTTTTCCGCCTCGCCCAGCACGCGCATGTCCGGCGTCAGCAGGCTTTCCAATTGCGCGGTGATCGCCAGGCCCGCGCCCACCACGGCCATGAGCGCCGACAGGCTGGAGCTGTTGTAGGCCACGCGATACTCGCGGCCCATGGCATCCAGCGCATTGCAGGCCCATTGCCGGCAGAAACAGTCACTGTTGAACATCGCCAGCGGCAGCGGTGTTTTTTCGTGGGCGCTGAAACAGGCCGCTTCGGCCCAGACGAAGCGTTCCTTGCGCAGCAACTGGCCTATCTCGTCTCCCGGTTTACGGGTGACGATGGACAGGTCCAGGTCCTGGCGCAGTAACAGCTGCTTGGACGACTCGCAGTGCACCTCGATTTCGATCAGCGGATAGAACTGGGCAAAACGTTGCAGGATGCCCGGCAGGAACCGCATGACGTAGTCGTCCGGGGTGCCGATGCGCACCGTGCCGACCATGTGCGGTTCGCGCAAGGTATTGAACACTTCACTGTGCAGCTTGAGGATTCGCCGGGCGTAGCCCAACAGCACCTGGCCTTCGGCGGTGAGCTTGACTTGCCGCCCGTCACGCTCGAACAGTCGGCGCTGCAATACATCTTCTTCCAGGCGCTTCATCTGCATGCTGACGGCCGACTGGGTGCGGTTCACCAGTTCACCGGCGCGCGTGAAACCGCCCTGGTCGGCGATGGCGACGAAGGTTCGCAGCACTTCCGTATCGATGCTGGGGTAACTCGACAATGGATCAATCTCCGAGATGTATTGCATCAGAAACATTCGTTGGATTGATCTTAGCTGTGGCGCGAGACTTGAACCACCCCCAACGGAGGACATCACGATGAAAGGTCAGAAAGGATACATATCGATCGATAAACACTCATCCCACCGGTTTTCCCTCGGCGAGCTGTTCCACAAGTTTAGCCGCTGGTATGAATTGCACCACGAGCGTGAATTGCTCGCCGGTTTAAGCGACGAGGCGCTCAAGGACATCGGCGTCAGCCGTGCGGATGTTGAACAGGAAGTGGTTCGGCCGTTCTGGGATGACCCCATGCACAAATGAGCCATCCTTCCCTACACAAATCGACTCTTGGTGAGGTAGGTTGCGAGCAGACAAGGAGATCTCCATGCCCGCGACTGCATCCTTTACCCTCAAACAGGCCCGGCGTCTGGCGTTGGCCGCCCAGGGATTCGATGGGCGGCTGCCGCCGGCTTCGGTGCAACCCTCTCGCCTCAACCGTCTGATCGAACGCCTCGGCGTGCTGCAGATCGATTCGGTCAATGCGCTGGTGCGCTCGCATTACCTCCCGCTGTTCTCCCGCCTCGGTCACTACAATCCCGATTTGCTCGATCAAGCGGCCTGGAGCCAGGGGCGACGTCGTACCTTGTTCGAATACTGGGGCCACGAAGCTTCCCTTTTGCCCTTGTCGATGTATCCGCTGATGCGCTGGCGCATGGCCCGTGCGTCCCGGGGTGAAGGCATTTACCAACAACTGGCGCGTTTTGGCCAGGAACGCCAGGACGTCATCCGCCGTGTCCTGGCTTCGGTGCGGGAGCAGGGTGCCCTGGGTGCGGGCAGCTTGTCCACTCGCCAGGAAAAGGCCGGGCCCTGGTGGGACTGGAGCGCCGAGAAGCACGCGTTGGAATGGCTGTTCGCCGCGGGAGAGGTCACGGTGGCGGGGCGGCGTGGTTTCGAACGGCTGTACGACTTGCCGGAACGGGTACTCCCGGCCTCGGTCCTGCAACAACCTCTGCCGGACGAGGCCCAGGCCCAGCGTGCGTTATTGCTGCATGCCGCCGATGCCTTGGGCGTCGGCACCGAGAAGGACTTGCGCGATTACTTCCGCCTCGATCCCGCCGACAGCCGGGTGCGGCTGGCCGAGCTGGAGGAGGCCGGCGAGTTGATGCGCTGTCAGGTGCAGGATTGGAAGCAGCCCGCGTGGTGCCGGCCCGCCCCGAAAATCCCCCGCAAGGTGGCGGCCAGTGCCTTGTTATCGCCGTTCGATTCGCTGGTCTGGGAGCGCGGCCGTACCGAGCGGTTGTTCGACTTTCGTTATCGATTGGAAATCTACACCCCGGCCCACAAGCGGGTGTATGGCTATTACGTGTTGCCGTTCCTGCATAACGAACGCATCGCGGCGCGTGTTGATCTGCGGGCCGAGAGAGCCCAGGGCCGGCTGGCGGTGCATGCCGTGCACGAGGAAGAACCGGGGTTGGACGAGGAGGGGATGCAGGTGTTAGCGGCGAACTTGCATCGTCTGGCTGACTGGCTGGGGTTGGAGCGGGTACAGCTTAATTGTCGGCGGGTGGGTGGGGTTCGGTTGGCGGGGGCATTGGCCGAGATCTCGGGTGACTGATCTGGCGCTATCGCGAGCAGGCTCGCTCCCACAGTGGAATGCTGACGAACACAGGATCTGTGCGCGACGCGGTCAATGTGGGAGCGAGCCTGCTCGCGATGAGGGAATCACAGGCGCTGCATAATCACCTGACTCACCGCCGAACCTGCTTCAACGTCTCGGCAATCAAGAACGCCAGCTCCAGCGACTGGTCGGCGTTCATCCGTGGGTCGCAATGGGTGTGGTAGCGGTCTGACAGCCCATCCTCGGTGATGGGCCGCGCGCCGCCGATGCATTCGGTGACGTTCTGGCCGGTCATTTCGATGTGGATGCCGCCGGCATAGGTGCCTTCGGCTTCGTGGACCTGGAAGAACTGTTTCACTTCGCCAAGGATCTGCGCGAAATCCCGGGTCTTGTAGCCGCTGCTGGCCTTGATGGTATTGCCGTGCATCGGGTCCGAACTCCACAGCACCTGCTTGCCTTCACGCTGCACGGCGCGCAGCAGGGATGGCAGGTGGTCGCCGACCTTGTTCGCACCCATCCGCGCGATCAGGTTCAGGCGGCCCGGATCGTTGTCCGGGTTGAGCACATCGATCAGGCGGATCAGGTCGTCAGGGTCCATGGTCGGCCCGACCTTGACCCCGATCGGGTTGTTCACGCCGCGCAGGAATTCGACATGGGCACCGTCCAGCTGACGGGTGCGATCACCGATCCAGAGCATGTGGGCCGAGCAGTCGTAATAATCGTTGGTCAGGCTGTCACGGCGCACGAAGGCTTCTTCGTAATTGAGCAGCAGGGCTTCGTGGGCGGTGAAGAAGCTGGTTTCGCGCAGTTGCGGCGAGCTGTCCATGCCGCAGGCGCGCATGAACGCCAGGGTTTCGTCGATGCGGTCGGCCAGGTGGCTGTATTTTTCTGCCAGGGCCGAGTTGGCGATGAAGTCCAGGTTCCATTTGTGCACCTGATGCAGGTCGGCGAACCCGCCCTGGGCGAACGCCCGCAGCAGGTTCAACGTGGCCGTCGACTGGTGGTAGGACTGCAGCAGGCGCTCCGGGTCCGGCACTCGGCTCTGTTCGTCGAAGCCGATGCCGTTGACGATATCGCCCCGGTAGGCCGGAAGGGTCACGCCGTCGATGGTTTCTTCGTTGGCCGAGCGCGGCTTGGCGAACTGTCCGGCCATGCGCCCGACCTTGACCACCGGACAGCCGGCGGCGAAGGTCATCACGATCGCCATCTGCAACAGCACCTTGAACGTATCGCGGATCTTGGCCGCCGAGAATTCGGCAAAGCTTTCGGCGCAGTCGCCGCCCTGCAGCAAAAAGGCACGGCCCTGGGTCACTTCGGCGAACTGACGGCGCAACTCCCGCGCCTCTCCGGCAAACACCAGCGGCGGATAGCTGGCCAGGGTCTGCTCGACACGCAGCAGATGCGCCGCGTCGGGGTAGCGGGGTTGTTGCTGGATCGGCAGGGCGCGCCAGCTGTCAGGGCTCCAGGGTTGGCTCATCATGATCTCTAGGTGGTTTACGCTCGGGCGGTCATGTTATCAGCAAATTAGTGCGTGACCTGCTCCCGTCGCATGGCCGACAATCGCGCTTTTGCCCAGGCTGCCCATTGGCTTGGCCCGTTGTGAGGCGCTTCGGTTGCCATCAGGAGATGAAATGACAGAGGAGCGCGTCGAGCATCTGCTCGCCGAGGTGCACGATGAGTTCGGCATGATCCGGGTGTTCGAAGTGGCCGACTACCGGTTCCTCGAGTTCGGCGACGCCATTGAGCAAAGCTGTGTGTTCACTGCCGATCCCAGCTGGCTCGAATACGATTACACCCGTGCCATGCTGATCGGTGCGTTATGTCATGAGCAGCCGGAAAGCGCGCTTTTCCTGGGGTTGGGGGCCGGTACGCTGACCCAGGCCTGTCTCAAGTTCCTGCCGCTGGAAGACGTCGAGGCCATCGAGTTGCGCCCCGATGTACCGCGCCTTGCGATCGAATACTTGGGGCTGGACGACGATCCGCGCTTGTATATCCGGGTCGGCGACGCCCTGGAGCTGCTGGAAACCGCCGAGCCTGCAGACCTGATCTTCGTCGATCTCTATACCGATGTCGGCCCCGGCGTCGGGCATCTGGCCTGGGGGTTCCTGGAGGATTGTCAGAAACGCCTGAACCCGGGCGGCTGGCTGGTGATCAACCAATGGGCCACCGATGACGGCAAGCCCTTGGGCGCGGCTCTATTGCGCGGCCTGTACCACCGGCATTACTGGGAATTGCCGGTGAAGGAAGGCAATGTGATCCTGATCGTGCCGGCGGACCTGGAGCAGGCCGTGGACCTGGAAGGGCTGGTTGCCCGGGCCGAGGCGCTGGCGCCGCGATTGGGCTATTCGTTGCTGCCGTTGATCAAGGCGATCCGGCCTGCGACCTGATACAAGCGTGGCACCCACATTCCTCAGGATGAAACGGTTTAGCGGCTGTAAAAAAAGCTCCCTTTTCGGGCGAATTCCGGTATAGTGCGCGCCGGCCTTTAGCCGGGCCGCGTCAAGACAGCGCAGTTACGAAGCCAGCTTCGGTTGCATGTCCGTATAACGGACGCGTTCTCGACGTTCTTTTTCATTCATTCGTTTTCGCAAATCCCCGCCGACAAAGCTGCCAGGGCGACTCTTGAGTCTCAACACGGCATGCGCAGCTTTGGAGCATGGGTCTTTGCGGATGCACTTAGAGGCAGACCCATGACCCAGGAAATCGGCGGCTTCGCCGCTCTTGAACTTCATCCCAATATTGTCGCTGCAGTAGTCGCTACCGGCTATGAAGAGCCTTCGGCCATTCAGCAGCAGTCGATCCCGATCATTCTCGCCGGTCACGATATGATTGGCCAGGCGCAAACCGGTACGGGTAAAACCGCCGCGTTCGCCCTGCCGATCCTGCACCGCATTGATCCGTCCAAGCGCGAGCCGCAAGCTCTGATCCTGGCCCCAACCCGCGAGTTGGCGCTGCAAGTTGCAACCGCTTTCGAAACCTACGCCAAGCAGATGCCGGGCGTGACTGTCGTGGCTGTCTACGGCGGCGCGCCGATGGGCCCACAACTGAAAGCAATCCGTAATGGCGCACAGATCGTTGTCGCCACGCCGGGCCGTCTGTGCGACCACCTGCGTCGCGACGAAAAAGTCCTGGCTACCGTGAACCACCTGGTTCTCGACGAAGCCGACGAAATGCTCAAGCTGGGCTTCATGGATGACCTGGAAGTGATCTTCAAGGCCATGCCGGAAACCCGCCAGACTGTACTGTTTTCGGCCACCCTGCCGCAGTCGATCCGTGCGATCGCCGAGCGTCATCTGAAAGACCCGAAACACGTCAAGATCCAGAGCAAGACCCAGACCGTCACCGCGATCGAGCAGGCTCACCTGCTGGTTCACGCCGACCAGAAGACCTCTGCCGTCCTGAGCCTGCTGGAAGTCGAGGATTTCGACGCCCTGATCATGTTCGTGCGCACCAAGCAAGCGACCCTGGACCTGGCCAGCGCCCTGGAAGCCAAAGGCTACAAAGCCGCTGCGCTGAACGGTGACATTGCCCAGAACCAGCGTGAGCGCGTGATCGACTCCCTCAAGGATGGCCGTCTGGACATCGTTGTGGCGACCGACGTTGCGGCCCGTGGCCTGGACGTTCCGCGCATCACCCACGTCTTCAACGTGGACATGCCGTACGATCCGGAATCCTACGTTCACCGTATCGGCCGTACCGGTCGTGCCGGTCGCGAAGGTCGTGCGTTGCTGCTGGTCACTCCTCGTGAGCGCCGCATGCTGCAAGTGATCGAGCGTGTGACCGGTCAGAAGGTTGCGGAAGTCCGCCTGCCGGATGCCCAGGCCGTTCTGGATGCTCGCATCAAGAAACTGACCAACAGCCTGTCGCCGCTGGTAGCGGATGCCGAGTCGACTCACGGTGATCTGCTCGATCGCCTGACTGCCGACATCGGTTGCAGCCCGCGTGCCCTGGCCGCCGCCCTGTTGCGCAAGGCGACCAATGGACAGGCGCTGGACCTGGCTGCGATCGAGAAGGAGCGTCCGCTGGTACCGAACAGCACGCCTCGTGGCGACCGTCCTGAGCGCGGTGACCGTCCGGATCGTGGTGATCGTGAGCGCCGTGCGCCGATCCCGCTGGCCGAAGGTCGTGCCCGCTGCCGTACCGCACTGGGTGCCCGTGACGGCATCGCCGCCAAGAACCTGCTGGGTGCCATCCTCAACGAAGGTGGTCTGGCGCGGGAAGCCATCGGTCGCATCCAGGTACGTGACAGCTTCAGTCTGGTGGAGCTGCCGGAAGAAGGCCTGGAGAAGTTGCTGACCAAGCTCAAGGACACTCGCGTGGCTGGCAAGCAACTCAAGCTGCGTCGTTATCGCGAAGATTGATCGGCTTGCCTGCTGACTGATCGAGCATAAAAAATCCCCGACTGGTTCGGGGATTTTTTTTGCCTGTTGTCCGGTGCTTTTCCTGTAGTTGGAGTCGCCTCGATCGCGAGCCTGCTCGCGATCGAGGCGACTCGGGGTATGGTCAATCGAACCTATAAATGTCCATCCCCAACGCCCCCATCGTGAACCCTTGGTGAGCCACGCTGAATCTTCCCCCGGCGCTTCGGGCAAAATACAGCGGCAACAGGTGCTCGTCGCTGGGGTGACTGCGCACGGCATTGGGTGCCTGGCGGCGATAGTCATGCAGCGCGACCTCATCATCGGCCGCCAGTTTTTCCACGATCCAATCCCGAAACGCCTTCGCCCACGGTTCGATGCTTTCAGGGCCAGCATTCCAATCGAGGTCGCGCAGGTTGTGGGTGATGCTGCCGGAGCCAATCAACAGGATGTCGTCCTGGCGCAAGTTCGCCAGCGCTCTGCCGACCTGGGTCTGCAAGGTCGGTCCCTGATGGCTGGGCAGGGAAACCTGCACCACCGGGATATCGGCCTCGGGATACATCAAGGCCAGCGGTACCCAGACGCCGTGATCAGAGGGACGTTGAGTGTCAAGGTGCGCGGGCAGTTGCGCAGCGTTGAGCAGGTCCGCCACCTTCGCCGCCAGCTCGGGGTTTCCCGGTGCGGGATACTGCACCTGATACAGCGCGGGCGGAAAACCGCCGAAATCGTGCCAGGTACGCGGCTGTGGGTTGGCGCTGACCTGCAGCTCGTTGCTCTCCCAGTGGGCGGACACAATGACGATGGCTTTGGGCCTGGGCAGTTGAGCGGCAAGGCGAGCCAGCGCAGGGCCGCTGTCGCCGGGCTCCAGAGCGAGCATTGGCGAGCCATGTGAGATAAACAGGCTGGGCAGCATGAAACGGCTCCTGAACGTTAAGATGTCGTCATCTTCCATCAGGCTTATGATCGGAATCTAATATAAGTTTTAGCCCGTTTTCATCGATATTTTTGGAGCACATCATGGACCCTGCGTTTTGGCATCAGCGATGGTCGGCCAATCAGATCGGCTTTCACTTGCCGGAAGTGAATCCCTATCTGCATCGTTTCTGGTCGCGGCTGGCGTTGGAGCAGGGCAGTCGGGTGCTCGTACCATTGTGCGGCAAGACCTTGGACCTGCTGTGGCTCGCCCATGAGGGCCATTCGGTGTTGGGCGTGGAGTTATCGGAAAAAGCCATCACCGATTTCTTCCAGGAGCATCGATTGGAGCCGAGTGTGAGCGAAGAGGGGGTGTTCAAGGTCTTCCGTGCTGGTGACATCGAGCTCCGTTGCGGTGATTTCTTCGCCTTGACGGCAGAGGATGTGGCCGACTGCACGGCGTTATACGATCGGGCGGCGTTGATTGCCTTGCCTGCGCCGATGCGCGAACAGTATGCCGCTCACCTTCAGAGTCTCTTGCCGGACTGTGTCGGCCTGCTGATCACCCTGGATTACGACCAGGCGCAGATGCCCGGACCACCCTTTGCCGTGGGGAATGATGAGGTGCAGCGGCTGCTGGGGAGCAACTGGCGACTGGAGGTCTTGCAGGAGCAGGATGTGCTGGGGGAAAGCTGGAGGTTCTTGCAGGCTGGGGTGACGAGGTTGGATGAGCGAGTTTATCGGGTTTCAAATCGCTGATGTGGGGAGCGGGAGAGGCGACACAAAAAGAAGCCCGCATCGCTGCGGGCTTCTTTTTGTCGTTCGAACTGATCAGCCGCGACGACGCAGTGCGTCGATACGCTCTTCCAGCGGCGGGTGGCTCATGAACAGGCGAGCCAGGCCCTGTTTGATGCCGCCGTTGATGCCAAACGCATTCAGGGTGTCGGGCATGAGCACCGGCAGGCCTTGTTCGGCACGCAGGCGCTGCAGGGCGCCGATCATGGCGCCGGTGCCAGCCAGGCGGGCGCCGGCGTCGTCGGCGCGGAATTCGCGTTTGCGCGAGAACCACATGACGATGGCGCTGGCGAGGATGCCCAGGACCAGCTCGGCGAAGATGGTCGCCACGTAGTAGGCGATACCCTGGCCTTCTTCGTTCTTGAAGATCACCTTGTCGACGAAATTACCGATGATGCGGGCGAAGAACATCACGAAGGTGTTCACCACGCCCTGGATCAGCGCCAGGGTCACCATGTCGCCATTGGCGACGTGGCCGATCTCGTGGGCCAGCACCGCCTTGACTTCATCGGGCGAGAATCGCTCGAGCAGGCCCTGGCTGACCGCGACCAGCGCGTCGTTCTTGTTCCAGCCGGTGGCGAAGGCGTTGGCTTCGTAGGCCGGGAAGATCCCGACCTCCGGCATCTTGATGCCGGCTTCGCGGGACAGCTGCTCGACGGTCTGCAGCAGCCATTGTTCATGGCGAGTGCGCGGCTGGCTGATGATCTGGGTGCCGGTGCTCATCTTCGCCATCCACTTGGAGATGAACAGCGAGAACAGGGAGCCGGCGAAACCGAACACCGCACAGAAGATCAGCAGCTGATTGAGGTTGAGATCAACCCCATTGGCCGCCATGAACCCGTTGAAGCCGAACAGGCTCAGGGTGATGCTGGCAATCAGCACGACCGCCAGGTTAGTGGCCAAGAACAGCAGGATGCGCATCATGGTGGTAGCAAACTCCTCATGCTTAGGATGTAGCGTTATGCGGGGTATATAAGGTGCTGTAGCAGCCTATTCAACTCACCGACTATTTCAAACTGTGTCCTACAGGCTTCCCAAATGATTGAAAGATTTTTCTGAAAGTACCAGAGGAGTGAAATATGCCGCCTTTCCCCCGTGAGCATGGGGGCCTGCAGCCCATCGGGTGCTGGACAGTCAGTGTAGAAGGCCCCTCAAAACCGACTGAACAGATATGTTGCTGAATCAGTCAGCGCGCGAGGCGAGGTGCCTCGCACGCTGAACCGGCTTATTGACGGTAGGACTTGAGGAAATTGCCGATACGGCCAATGGCCTGCTCCAGGTCATCGACCCGCGGCAGAGTCACGACGCGGAAATGGTCCGGCCACGGCCAGTTGAACGCCGTGCCCTGGACGATCAGCAGCTTTTCGGACAGAAGCAGGTCGAGTACGAATTTTTCGTCGTTGTGGATCGGGCAGACTTTCGGATCGATCCGTGGAAAGGCGTAGAGCGCGCCCATCGGCTTGACGCAACTGACGCCGGGAATGTCATTAAGCAGTTCCCAGGTGCGGTTGCGCTGTTCCAGCAGCCGGCCCGGGGGCAATACCAGGTCGTTGATGCTCTGGTAGCCGCCCAGCGCCGTCTGGATGGCGTGCTGGCTCGGTACGTTGGCGCACAGGCGCATGTTGGCCAGCATGTCGATGCCTTCGATGTAGCTCTGGGCGTGATGCTTGGGCCCGGAAATGGCAATCCAGCCGGAGCGGAAACCCGCCACGCGGTAGGATTTGGACAAGCCGTTGAAGGTCAGGCACAACAGGTCCGGGGCCAGGGAGGCGGTGCAGATGTGGACGGCATCGTCGTACAGGATCTTGTCGTAGATCTCGTCGGAGAACACCACCAGATTGTGCTGGCGGGCCAGCTCCAGCATGCCCAGCAGCACTTCCCTGGAGTAGACCGCGCCGGTCGGGTTGTTCGGGTTGATGATCACCAGTGCCTTGGTGTTCGGCGTGATTTTGGCCTTGATGTCCGCCAGATCGGGGAACCAGTTGGCCTGTTCGTCGCAGAGGTAATGCACCGGGTTGCCACCGGACAGGCTCACGGCAGCGGTCCACAGTGGGTAGTCCGGGGCCGGTACCAGCACCTCGTCACCGTTGTTGAGCAGTGCCTGCATCGACATCACGATCAGCTCGGACACACCGTTGCCCAGGTAGATGTCCTCGATGCCGACGCCTTCGACCTGCTTCTGCTGGTAATACTGCATCACCGCCTTGCGGGCGCTGAACAGGCCCTTGGAGTCGCTGTAGCCCTGGGCGGTCGGCAGGTTGCGGATCACGTCCTGGAGAATTTCATCGGGCGCTTCGAAACCAAAGGGTGCCGGGTTGCCGATGTTCAGCTTGAGGATGCGATGGCCTTCCTCTTCCAGGCGTTTGGCGTGCTTGAGCACCGGGCCGCGAATGTCGTAGCAGACGTTGGCGAGCTTGTTCGATTTGCTGACCTGCATGGCGATGTGTTCCCGAAAATGAACGATCCAGGCGGGCGCCTCGACGACCGCACTGGTGATCCTGCGTCTGTACCCGGGCTTGACGCGGCATGGGCGTCACAATCCGTTTGAATACGCAGGACGCGACTGCCAGACTGGCATCTGACGAGGCGCAATCATACGTGCCGCCCGACCCGTGGAAAAGCGTCGGATCGGGCTTTTTCAATTGCCGAGGCAAGACGATGGAAAAGTTGCAGAAAACCCTTGAAGAGTGGCGCGCCATGCTCGATCCGGAGCAGTACAACGTTTGTCGATTGAAAGGTACCGAACGACCGTTCTCCGGTAAGTACAACGCCACCAAGACCGATGGCGTGTACCACTGCATCTGCTGCCACGAGCCGCTGTTCGATTCGCACACCAAGTTCGATTCCGGCTGCGGCTGGCCGAGCTTCTACGCGCCTATCGAGGGCAACGCGGTGATGGAGGTGCGGGACATGAGCCATGGCATGATCCGTACGGAGGTGGTGTGCGCCAAGTGTGATGCCCACCTGGGGCATGTATTCCCCGACGGCCCGCCGCCGACGGGATTGCGCTATTGCATCAACTCGGTGTGCCTGGACCTCGTGGCCCGCGAATAAACCCCTGTAGGAGCGAGGCCTTGCTCCTACAGGCCTTGCTCTTGAACAGTCCATGGTGTTGGTAGTCCTGCTAATTAAATTGCACACAATTGAATTGCTCGCTATCTTGCACACCTGTCCCATTTCTTCGGAGCCTTGCCATGAGCGACAACTTGCTGAGCATCCCCTGCACCACCATCAAGGGCGAGCAAAAGACTCTCGCCGATTTCGCCGGCAAGGCCGTGCTGGTGGTCAACACCGCCAGCCAGTGCGGTTTCACGCCGCAATACAAAGGCCTCGAATCGCTGTGGCAGACCTACAAGGACCGAGGCCTGGTGGTGCTGGGCTTTCCCTGCAATCAGTTCGGCAAGCAGGAGCCGGGTGACGAGGGCGCGATTTCCGAGTTCTGCGAGCTGAATTTCGGCGTGAGCTTCCCGCTGTTCAAGAAAATCGAAGTCAATGGCGCCAATGCTCATCCACTGTTCGTCCAGCTCAAGCAGCGTGCCCCTGGCGTGCTGGGGTCCAAGGGCATCAAGTGGAACTTCACCAAGTTCCTGATCGGCAAGGATGGCCAAGTGGTCAAGCGTTTTGCCCCGACCACCAAGCCCCAGGACCTCACTTCAGAGATCGAAGCCCTGCTCAAATGAATGACCTGTCGATCGATGCATTGAGGCTCGACAGCCAGTTGTGCTTCAAGCTGTACGCCGCGTCGCGGGCGGTGATACGCGGCTATAAGCCGATGCTCGACCAGCTCGGCCTGACCTACCCGCAATACCTGGCGATGCTGGTGCTGTGGGAATGGCAGGACACCGCGCCGGAGCAACCCACGGTCAAGGCTCTGGGGGAACGGTTGCTGCTGGATTCCGGGACGCTGACGCCGCTGCTCAAGCGTCTGGAACAGCTGGCGCTGGTGCAGCGCCAGCGTTCGGCCCGGGACGAGCGCGAAGTGCACTTGAGCCTGACGGATACAGGACGGGCCCTGCGTGACCAGGTCGGCCCGCTGAAGGCCCGCCTGTTATGCGACAGCGGGATCGACCTGGACGGCCTGGGGACGTTGCGCGAGGATCTCGATCACCTGCTGGCACAAATCAAGGCGCTGACTTAGTCGGTACCCACTGATCCAGTACCGCTGCCAGTTCCTCGCGGCGGAACGGTTTGGACAAGTAGTCGCTCATGCCGGCGGTCCGGCAGCGTTCCCGCTCCTCGGGCATGGCATTGGCTGTCAGTGCGACAATCGGCAGGTCCGGCCAGCGCCCGCTTCGGCGTATTTGCCGACTGGCTTCGTAGCCGTCCATCACCGGCATGTTGCAATCCATCAGCACCAGGTCGAAATCCCGCTGTTCGAGCTGATTCAATGCTTCCGCGCCGTGGGCTGCGACGGTGACTTCGCAGCCCAGCTTCACCAACATGCCCTTGGCGACCAATTGATTGACCGGATTGTCCTCGACCAGCAAGACCTGGGCGCGCCTGGACAGTGGCGGCGTCTCGACCTGCGTTTCGTTGATGGTGGTCGCTTCGCTTTGCAGGGCGCGACGCAGGATCTGATACAGGGCATGGCGTGCCAGCGGGCGGGCCTGTTGCAACAGAGGGGCAAGGGCTGCGGCTTCCTGGCTGGGCATGAAACTGCCGTAGGCGGTGACCAGCAGGATGGGGGCGCTGAAGGTCGGTCTCAAGTTGAACAGGCATTCAGGGCAGTCGGTGATCAGCACATCGGGCTTGAGGCCCAGCAGCGAGTCATCCACGGAGCGTCGCTGGTAGTCCAGCCCCCAGGTGGGCAGCAGCATGTCCAGCAACTCGGCCAACCCGCTGCTGCCGGCGGTGATGGCGACGATATTGCCGTGCAACGGTTCGGCGGGCATCGCCGGGGTATGGCAAGGCAGGGGCAGGTCAGCGCAGAACTGGCTGCCGAAGCCGGCTTCGGAGCTGATCGTCAACCGGCCCTGCATGGCTTCGCAGAGGTTGTTGGTCAGCGCCAGGCCCAGGCCGGTTCCACCAAATTGACGGGTAATGCCGGCACCGGCCTGGGTGAAGGGCTGGAAGATCCTCGCCTGGGCCTCCTGGGGGATGCCGATGCCGGTGTCGCAGACCTCGATGCGTACCCCGCCGTCGTAGGCAGTCAGTCGTACATCGACCCGGCCGAAGCGGGTGAATTTGAGTGCGTTGGACAACAGGTTGCTGACAATCTGACGCACCCGGGTCGGGTCGCCAAGCACCTGCGCCGGGAATCGTGGATCGATCAGGCAGGCCAGCTCGACACTGGGAGCGGCGTTCTGGGAAAGCAGGTTGGCAGTGTCCTCGATCAGAGAGGCCAGATCGAACGGGATGCGTTCGAGTTCCAGTTGGCCGGCATCGAATTTCGACAGATCGAGAATGTCATTGAGCAGTTCCACCAATACCTTGCCCGAGTCATGGGCAATCGAGAGCTGCTGTTGTTGTTCAGCGGTCAGGGGCCCATCCAGGGACAAGGCAATCATCCCCAGCAGGCCGTTGAGCGGCGTGCGGATCTCATGACTCATGCTGGCCAGGAAGGCGGAACGGGCTTCGGCCATGTCCAGGGCGGTACGCCTGGCCACTTCCAGTTCTTCGTTGGATTGGCTGAGGCGATCATTGATGGCCTTGAGTTCGGCGGTGCGCGCCGAGACGATGTTTTCCAGTTGCGCCAGGTATTCGGTGAGGCGATTTTCGGCGGTACGCCGCTGCTGGATTTCGGTGGAGATATTCTCGAACTGCTGGTTGGCGACCGAGACCAGTACGCCGATCTCGTCGTATTGGTGGCCGGAAGGGCAGTCCAGCCGGCTCTGTTCGCTGCTGGCCGGGTCTCGACTGCTCAACTCACGGATCACCCGCACCAGGGGTTTGGTCAGCATCACGTAGAACAACGCCAGTAACAGCCCGGTCAGGATCAGGCTGCGGGCAAAGCCGTTGAGCAACGTAACCTCGGCCCGGCGCAGGAAACGACTGCCGAATGTATAGGTGTCGACGTCCAGGCGCAGCACGCCCAGGGATTCGCCGGGCAGATGGTCCAGGTAGAGCCGGTCTTCGAATTGACGCTGTGCACCGAACAGAAAGTCGCTGATGAATCGGTAACTGCTCTGGAGTTCGGGTCGTTTGACGCTGGCCAGTACGGTATTGTTGTTGTCGACCAGTTCGGCGCCGATGATCGCCGGTGAACGCAGCAGCCCCAGGGACAGTTCCTGAGCCAGTTCGGCGTCGATGTTGTAGGCGATGCGCGAGGCGGGGTTGTGGCTGATTTCCATCAGCGACAGGATCTCGCGGTTGATCGACGCGTCTTCGCTGGCATAATCGATGCCTATCTGCACCAGGCTGAGCAAAGTGCCCAGTACGAAACCCACCAGGACGGTCAGTCGAGCCTGCTTGTATGACAGCCGTTGGGTGAACCTGATGTCCATGGAATGGTGAACCACTTACGTTTCCCTTCGCCGCTCAAGCATAGCTGATCATCTCTGAATACCGGCCCGGCCGGTTTATGTTGTGTGGGATAGACCCGCCAATGAATACGGTGTTTCGTCGCCGTGGCACCATCATTACTGTGAACTTGCCCGAGGAAAAGACGTGGACTCGCGATTGAATGCTTTTCTTGAGCGCGCCGATGCGGTGCTGGCCCGTATCGAACCTTTGCTGCCCGCGCCCCGGCCTGCCATTGACTGGACCGCAACCCTGGCTGCCCGCTGGCAGCGCGACGGCCGCAGCGGGTATCTGCTGCCGCTGCAGGTCAGCCTCGACATGCGCCTGTCGGACCTGATCGGCGTCGAGCGCCAGGTCGAACAACTGGGACGCAACACGCACCAGTTCATTCAGGGGATGCCGGCCAACCACGCGTTGCTCTGGGGCTCGCGGGGTACGGGAAAGTCGTCCCTGGTGCGCGCCTTGCTGGCCGAACATGCCCAGCAGGGCTTGCGATTGATCGAGATCGAGCGCGATCACCTGGCGGATCTGCCTCGGGTGGTCGAGCAGGTTGCCAAGCTGCCCCAGCGCTTCGTGTTGTTCTGCGATGACCTGTCGTTCGAATCCGGCGAAGGTGATTACCGGGTGCTCAAGAGCGTGCTGGATGGCTCTCTCGAACAGGCTCCGGACAACGTGTTGTTGTATGCGACCTCCAACCGCCGCCATCTGGTGCCGGAAAAGGAAAGCGACAACGAGAACTGGAAGCGGGTCGATGGCGAGCTGCACCCCAGCGAAGCCGTTGAGGACAAGATCGCATTGTCCGACCGTTTCGGGCTGTGGTTGTCGTTCTATCCCTTTACCCAAGAACATTTTCTCAACGTGGTCGAGCACTGGATCGGCGAACTGGCGGCCAAGGCCGGGCTGGCCTGGCAGCGTGATGAAGCACTCGATATACAAGCAGTCCGGTGGGCCACCGGGCGGGGCAACCGCAACGGACGTTGCGCTTATCAATTTGCCCGTTATTGGGTAGGCCTCAAACTTCTGGAGCATAAGGCATGATCGATCTGAAGAGCACCGGCCAGGGCCTCGATGGCTACGAGCTGTTATCGGCACAGCTGCAATCCCTGTTGGCCGATGAACGTGATTTCATTGCCAATGCCGCGCAGTTTTCGGCCTTTCTGTTCAGTCAGCTGGATGACTTGAACTGGGCCGGCTTTTACCTCAATCGCAACGAAGAGCTGGTGCTGGGCCCGTTCCAGGGCCAGATCGCCTGCGTGCGGATCCCCTTCGGCCGGGGTGTTTGCGGCACGGCGGCGGCAACCGGCCAGACCCAGCGCGTCGAGGACGTGCATGCCTTCGCGGGTCACATCGCCTGTGACAGTGCGTCGAACAGTGAACTGGTGGTGCCGCTGTTCAAGGATGGACGCCTGATTGGCGTGCTTGACCTGGACAGCCCGAAGCTGGCGCGCTTCAGCGAGCATGACCAGGCCGGCATCGAGCAGTTGGCGCAGATTTTCCTGCGTCTGACCGACTGCTGAACGAGCAGGCTCGGCTCGAACGGGGGCGATTGCGATCAGCATGGCAGCAATCCCGCCTGAGCCAGGAGCCGTTCCTCGTCGACGTCATCGATCTGGCTCGGATCGAGGAACTGCTCGGCGTAGCTCAGGTAGACCCGTTCATCGATGAACAGCTTGAACAGCTCCGGATCGATATGGGCGTCATGGCACATGGTGGCCATGATGCCCAGGGCTTCACTCAGTTTCTTGGCTTTCTTGTAGGGGCGGTCAGCCGCCGTCAGTGCTTCGAAAATATCGGCGATGGCCATCATGCGGGCCGGCAGACTCATTTCCTCGCGCTTGAGTCGCTTGGGGTATCCGGTGCCATCCATTTTTTCGTGATGACCACCAGCGATTTCCGCAACGTGCTCCAAGTGATTGGGGAAGGGCAACTGGCTGAGCATCAGGATCGTCTGCACCATGTGGTGATTGATGACGTAGCGTTCCTCGCGGGTCAGCGTGCCCCGCGGGATGCTGAGGTTGTAAAGTTCGCCACGGTTGTATTTCCAGGCCGGCACATCCAGTTGGAAGCCCCATGGGTTGTCTGCCGGGATCAGTTCGGCCTCGTGTCGCGCCACCAGGTGTTCGGGTTTGTCGGACAATAGGCTTTCGACGACCGGGAGCGTTGGCTCGGGCGTGCGTGCCTGGCGCCGGCTCTCTTCCCAGGACACGCCCAGGCGATCGTCCAGTGTCCGGACCCAGGGGCGCTGGGCAATCTTCTGCAAACGTTGCAGGTCGGTGTCGGCCATGGCTTCGGTACCCAGGTTGCAACGCGCGACGAACGCGAAGTCGTCATCGAGGCCGGCCAGCGTTTCATCGCGTTTGTGCGCCAGCAAGGAAGGTTCGCCTCCCGTTGCCAGGGCTTTCCAGTAGTCGATCCAGGCGTCGCGCTTGAGCACCTCGAAGCGGGTGCGGATTTCGTGGATCCGGTCGTTCAGGGTTTCCAGCTTGGTGGCTTTATCCACCACGTACTCGGGGGTGGTGACCTTGCCGCAATCGTGCAGCCAGGCGGCGATGTGCAGCGCTTCCCATTCATCTTCGGTGGGTTGGTAGCCTTCGAACGCCGGAGCGGTGCTCGCGGCGGCGGCCTGGGCGAGTAGCAGTGTCAGGGCTGGCACCCGCTGGCAATGACCTCCGGTATAGGGACTTTTGGCATCGATCGCACCGGCCAGCAACTGGATGAACGAATCCAGCAACTGTTTCTGGCGGGTTTGCAGGCGCTGGCTTTCGATGCTCACGGCGGCGGCGCCGGATACCGCCTGCAGGAAGGCGATGCGGTCTGGTTGCAGTTTCTCCAGGTCGGCTTCGGTGCCCGTATCGCAGATCAGCAGCACCAGCACGCCGATGGTGTCCTGGTGGCGGTTGCGCAGGTGGATGCCAATCAGATGGACCCGGGGAGATTCGAGTATCTGCAGGATACGCTGCAGATCACCGGTCTGCTCGAAGCCCAGGGAGGTGACGAGGTTGTCCGTGAGGGCCAGTTGCCGGAGCCAGGGTGGGCTGGTATCGCCGGCCAGCGCATGGCTTTGCAGTTCAAAGGCCGCCAGCGACTGTACGGCCCCATCGATGACCAGTCCGTACGGCTTGATCTGGTCGCTATCGTTCTCGCGTAGATAGATCAGGCCAGCCTGGGCCTGGCCGATTTTCACAGTCTCGAACAGCACCCGTTCGAGCAGTGGGGCGAAGCGGGTTTCGGCGCGCAGACTGGCGGTGATTTCGAAGAAGCTTGCCAGTGTCTCTTTCATTCGGGCCATCGAGAGGCTCAACTGATCGATCTCCAGCACCAAGGTATGGCGCGACACCGGATGAGTGAAGTCGAAACTGCGAATGGCATCCGCTTCCTGCACCAATGCGCTCAGCGGCTTGACCAGCAGCCTGGAAGTCAGCCAGCCCAAGGGCAGACACAGCAGCAGGGTGGCCAGGGTAATCAGGGCGCCCTGCCAGCGCATGCGATAGGCATCGGCCAGCAATTCATCTTCGGGCACCAGCAACGCCAGCTCCAGGCCCTGTGGGCCGCCTTCCTGCATATGACTGCGGGCCACGATCCATTGACGGCCGGCTGCCTCCAGGTGCGTCGCGTCACTGTTGACGTCGAGCGCGGCGGCGATGGCTGGGTTGAGCTCGCGGGCTTGGATCAGTCGGGCCGATGCCGTGTCAGCGAGCAACCGATCACTGTCGGGATAACCCACGGCGTTGCCTTGGGGATCGATCAGCACGATCTCGGTGCCGAGGGTCACCTTGTGCTTGGCGAGCGTCTGGGACAAGGCTGCGAGGGTGAGGTCGGCACCGATGACCGCGTCTTCGCCGCTTCGGCGGGCAAGGGTCGTGCCGATGTTGCGGGTGGAAAAGAAAACGTAGGGCTCGGTCGTGATCTGCCCGGCAGTGTCCAAAGCACTGCGAAACCAGTCACGTGTGCGTGGATCGAAAGTGCCATCGGCATTGTCCTGGGCACTGATGAAAGCCAGTGTCTGATCGTAGAACAGCGATTGGGAGCGCACCTGGCCCGGCAGGCTCGTCCGGTCTATCGTCCAGACTTGGTAGACTGCGTCGACTGGCGCGTTCAGCGCGGTCTTCAGCGCCTGGGTGCGCAGCGGCCGGACCATCAGGAAATTGCCATGGCGATCGCCCAGGTACAACGAGGCCAGGTTCGGGTTGTCCCGCAGTGCCTGACTGAACGGGGTGAGCAGCGCCAGGCGTTGCTCCATTCCGGGCGCCCGCGTCGCCGGATAATCGGCCAGCAGGCTCAACACATGACGGATCGGTTCGTAGGTGTCGTACAGGTCCAGACGCACGTCCCGCTCAATGCGGTTGAACAGTTGTTCGCTGCTCGACAGGATGACCTGCGTGGTCTGCCGGTAATTGAAGAGGCCCAGTGCCACGCCGGTCAGCAGCAGAAGCAGGGTGAACATCACGCTGATGTGCACGTGCAGGGGGAATCGGCGTTGTTCCGGACGCGGTGCGCTGGGCATTGCAGTCACTCCAAGTGTGGGTACGCACTGCTGATCGGCCAGCATAGTAAATACCGGGCTATTTTGCCTTGGCGACCTCGTTTTCCAGCACTCGCTCCAGCTCCGTCATGGCGCGTTCGAGGGCTTGGGCGCACGCCTGGATTCGTTCGGGTGCCCGGTCTTGAAGACAGGCATGCTCCAATGCTTCGCATCGCTGGATCAGATCGGTGGCCTGCACGATACGGGCAACGCCCTTTATCTTGTGTGCCGTTTCGGTCAGCGCCTGCCGGTTCCCTCCCCGGGCGATATCGAGCAGTTCCTGGCGATCGGAGCGGTTACTGTTCAGCAGCTCTGCCAACAACCGCCGGGTGGACGAAGGATCACCGCCCGTGAGCGCTCGCAGATTGTGAACATTGAAGGCTCGTGGCTGGCTGGCGGGGCTGACCGTGTTCATCCATTGGCTCAGGACAGTCAGGCTGATCGGCTTGAACAGACAGTCGTCCATCCCCGCGTCCAGGCAGCGTTGTTTTTCTTCGGGTTGAGCATTGGCGGTGAACCCCAGGAGCGTGCAGGGCGGAAGATGCCGCTCGGACTCGTGCCGGCGGATCGACCGGGCCAGCTCGTAGCCGCTCATGACGGGCATGTTGCAGTCGACGATGACCAGATCGAAACTCCCGTCCTGCCAGGCCGCAAGCCCTTGTTCGCCGTCGTCGGCGACCTGGTAGTGATGGCCAAGGTACTCCAGTTGCTGTGACATCAATAAACGATTGGCCGGATGATCATCCACCACCAGCACGTTCAGGGCGACCGATGCCGTTTCGATCACGGGCGGGGGAGGTGTGCAGGTGTCAATCGTTGGCAGCACGCTCAATTGCAGGCAAATCCGGACTTGCGTGCCGGCTCCCGGTTGGCTGTTCATGTGCAGGTTACCTCCCATCATCCGGCACAGGTTACGGCTGATCACCAGGCCCAGCCCGGCGCCCTTGCGGGCCATCCGGCCGGTATTGTCGGCCTGGGCAAAAGGCTCGAACAGGCGTTGCAGGTCGGTCGGACTGATGCCGATGCCGCTGTCGCTGATGTCCAGTTGCAGCTGCAGTACGTCGTCCCGGTCGGTTCGGGACCACCGGGCGTGAATCCGTACCCAGCCCTGTTCCGTGAACTTGAGGGCATTGCTGACCAGATTCGAAACCACCTGCTTGAATCGAAGGGGGTCCATCAGCACGTCCGGGTTGGCATCCGCCGGGTCGAACTGCAGGGTCAGCGTCAGGTTCTTCTGTCGGGCCAGGCCCTCGAATACCCGTATGACCGATTGAAGCAGGGCCCTGAGGTTCACCCGCTCGGGAGCCAGGCTCAGATGCCCCGACTCGATGCGGGCGATGTCCAGGATGTCGCCGATCAGATCCAGCATGCCGGAGGCCGATTCGTAGGCGACAGCGATGGTGGCGCGGTCCACCTGTCCCTTGTCGGCCTGTTTCAGGGCCAGTTCAAGCATGCCGATCACCGCGTTCATGGGGGTGCGGATTTCATGGCTCATGGTCGCCAGGAAGGTGCTCTTGGCCCGGTTCGCCTCATCGGCACGTTCCTTGGCCGCCCGAAGTTCATCGAACAGCTGCCGTCGTTCGCTGATGTCTATCCAGCCGCCAATGATGCCCTGCACCTGCGCGGCGGAGTTGCGATAGGGCAGGACCCAGTGGTAGATCGTCAGCGTCCTGTCGCCGATGCACAGCGGCCTGTCGACGATCAAGGGGGTGCCTTCCTCCATGACACGCAGGTAGTCCGCCTGGTACTCCTGGGCTTCGAAGGCATTACTCATCGAACCGGGCATCACGTCCTTGCCGATGACGTCTTCGCGTTTGGCGTCGAAGGTTTGCAGATAGCTGTCGTTACAGCTCTGCAGGACGCCGTTGCGGTCTCTGACGTAAATGGGATGCGGAGTGCCGTTGAGCAGCGAGTGCATGAACTCGAGCTGATCGTTGAGCGCCAGTTCCGCTCGTTGGCGCTGGAGGATCTGCCGTCGCATGTAGGCGTTCCAGGCCAAGGACAGCAGCAGTAGCAGGCCGACCCCCGCGACGGCCTGGAGGAACAGGCGGTTATAGGTGCGCCAGGTCTGCTCCGATGCCGGGATGTAACCCCTCCATCGGTTGTTGATGACCCCCAGTTCGTCGGGGTCGATGCTGGTCAGAGCCTTGTCGAGAATGGAGCTCAGCTCGGTGGCGTTTCCGGCGGTGGCCAGGGAGAACAGGGCTTGCTCGGTGCCCACGGTGCTGCTGATCTGCAAGGTGTCTTTGAACGTGTGGAACGAAAGAAAATAGTTGGCCATCACCAGGGAATGCACACTGCCTTCGACCTGGCCTTGGGCAAGCATTTGCACGGCGTGCGCGGAATCGGTGGTTTCGATGATCCTGATACGTGGGTACTGGCGACGTAGCCAATCGATGATCGGGTTGCCTTTGGCGATTGCCAGGCTTCTCGTTTCGAACTGGTCGAGCGTCGTGGGCGCGTCGGATGGTTTGCGGCTCAGCAGGACGAATGAGCTGTCGACGTAGGGACGACTGAATCTGAGATGCCGTTGCCGTTCGCTGCTGGGCAAGAGTGCCGCAATCATGTCGGCCTGACCATTGCCCAGCGCGGCAATCGCCTCGCTGTCGCCGCGATGGCGCTGGATATCCAGGCGCAAGCCTGTACGCAGCCGGATCAGCTCCAGCAGGTCGGCGCTTATCCCACGTAAATCGCCATCCGGATCGAAGAATGTGAATGGAGCGAATGTTTCGTTCACAGCCACCCGAACCACCGGATGACTGGCCAGCCAGCGTCGTTCCCGGTTGGTCAGTTGTATCCGATGCTCGGTGAGGTAGAGATCGCTGCCTGCGCTCCAGCGTTTGGAGATCGCCGCCTGTTCGGTAACCGGAATCCGGTTGAGCGTGGTATCGATTATTTCCAGCAACCGGGTGTCCTGACGTCGTACCGCGAAACCGAATCCATGGGATTCATGCTTGCCGAAGCTGGCCATGCGGATGTTGTTCAGGTAACCCTTGTTGATCATGTAGTGGGTAGAAATGGTATCGCCGAGAAATACATCGGCCTGGCCGAAGGCGACGGCGTTGAGGGCGTTCTGGTAGGAGGGGTAGGTGGTGATTCGTGCCTTTGGGTACAGCCTTTCGATGTCCTGCTCCGGCAGGTAGTGATAAACCATGCTCAGACGCAGCCCTTCCAGGTCCTCGGCCAGGGACCGGTTTTCACGGGTTCGGGTAACAAGAACAGGTTGGTCCACGGCATAGGGCGTCGAAAGGACCAGGTCGGGGTCGCGGCCTTCAAAGCCGTTGGCGGTCCCCAGCATGTCGATCTGTCCGTTCTTGAGCGCGGCGATGGCCGCACCACGGGAGTCGAACCGCAGAACCTTCATGGGCAACCCGGTCGCCTTGGCAATGACGGCGGCGTAATCGGCGGTCATGCCTTCATAGTCGCGTCCACTGGTCGAAAGATCGAAGGGCGGATAATCCGGCGCGGAGGTACCCAGGACCAGTTCCCGGCGTTCTCGCAGCCAGGCGCGTTGGGAGTCATTGAGGTTGACCTCGGCCCGGGCCGTGCTCGAGCGGCCCAGGAGCGTGTAATGCTCGGGTGCAGCGGGGGTGGCCGCGACGAGTTCTGCAAATAGCCCTGCGATCAATGGCAGGAAAGTTCCTTTTATGCCTGTGGACATCCTGTTTTTTCTCACACCAGTGCGTTTCGTTTCGCCATCTCTATGAGTTCTACCAAGGACTTGACCTTGAGTTTCTGCATCAACCGTTTCTTATAGGTACTGACTGTCTTGTTGCTCAGAAACATGCCTTTGGCTATTTCCTTGTTGGTACGACCCTGGGCAAAAAGTTGCAATACCATCAACTCGCGATCGTTGACGTTCTTGAACAGATCCAGCTCGATACTTCGAGGATCATCGGGGCGCACCGGATTAAGTGCCTGGCTCGGAAAATAGTTGTAGCCTGACAATACCGCCTTGATCGCACTGACGAGTTCGCTGAGGTCTTCCTGCTTGCAAACGTAACCGGAGGCACCGGATTGCATGCAACGGATACCGAATAGCGTCGGTGATTGCGCCGTGAGCACCAGGGTCTTGAGCGGTGTGGTCATGGCGTTGAAGCGCGAAAGAATTTCCAGCCCGTCAAGTTTGGGAATGCTGATGTCCAGAATCACCAGATCCGGCATGCATTCGCGCACCATTTGCATCGCATCGACGCCATTGTCGGTTTCCCCTACGACTTTATAGCCCTCATGCTCCAGCAGCATGCGAACAGCGAGGCGGATGACCGGATGATCGTCGACAATGAAAACGGAGTTCATGAATAAAAGTCCCATGCGAGCCTAAATAAAGCGCGCACCTTAGCCCAGTTAAAGCCCAGGCCGTACGAGGAGACGGGCATTCATCCTTTGTTTCAGAAGTTTCCTACAAAAAAAGAGGTCGAATACTACGAGGTATTTGGTTTTTTAGTAGGTCATTGGCGTGAAGTTGGGTGAGCTTTATTAGTGGGCGTCATGTTTAGAGATGTTTATCATTTGGTTAATGACAAACAGATCGAGGGCTTTTTGCAACTTCAGCAAAAAGCCCGATCTCATGCGAGCGGTGGGTCATGGGTATGTGACGTGCAATAAGTTTTTATTGACGGATGCGACCCGTCATCTCCTGGGCCATCTCACTGGCGTAACTGTCTGTCATCCCAGCGATGAAATCGATCATCCGCAGGAACGCCGCATGCAGGGATCCATTGGGGTCGGGCGCGTTGTTCCCCAGCAGGTCGAGGATGCGTCGATTCTTGAATGAAGGGGTACGCCCGCCATGTTGTTCCAGGGCGGCGCCACAAAATCCGTTAAGCAGGATTTCCAGCGTGGTGTAGGCGCCGATTTCATTCAATGTTTTGCGTTTGTCCTGGAATATCTTCTTGCGCGCCATGTCCTTGGCATTCAACACACAGCGCTTGGCCGGTCCATGCATGTGCTCCACGAGATCGCCTGGCAGCGTGCCGGCCAGCAATGCTTCCTGCTGTTCGACGAATGCCCGGGCGGCGGCGTTGGTCAAGTGCTCGATGGCCTTGCCTCGAAGGATCGCCAGTTTGCGTCGGCGTGAATCCAGCGGTCCGAGTTGACGGTAGGTTTCCGGCAGATCGTCACCCACCAGGTCCAGGAGCAGCGACTCCACCTCCGAGTAAGCCAGCAGGTCCATCTCCACGCCGTCTTCCAGATCGATCAGGGCGTAGCAGATATCGTCCGCGGCTTCCATCAGGTACACCAATGGGTGCCGCGCCCAGCGCTGGTCTTCGATCTGCGGCAGGCCAAGCTTGTGGGCAATCTGCTCAAGCAGGGGCAATTCGCTCTGGTAGCATCCGAACTTGTGCTTCTTGTAGCCCAGGGAATCGGCATGGCGGGCCGTCCAGGGGTATTTCAGATAAGTGCCGAGGGTGGCGTAGGTGAGGCGGGTGCCGCCGTCGAACTGATGGTATTCAAGTTGTGTGAGGACCCGGAACCCCTGGGCGTTGCCTTCGAAGTGGAGAAAGTCGTTGCGTTCGGCCTCGCTCATGGCATCGAGCCAGCCACGGCCTGCCGCCTGTTGAAACCAATAGCGGATAGCGTCCTCGCCGGAATGACCGAACGGTGGGTTACCGATGTCGTGGGCCAGGCAGGCCGACTGCACCACCATGCCCAGGTCGCTCGGTTCGCACCAGTCGGGCAGGGCGCCGCGAATGGTTTCCCCCACGCGCATCCCCAGGGAGCGTCCGACGCAACTGACTTCCAGCGAATGGGTCAGGCGTGTGTGGATGTGATCATTGCTGGAAACCGGGTGCACCTGGGTCTTGCGTCCCAATCGCCGGAAGGCGCCGGAAAAGATGATGCGGTCATGGTCTTTATGGAAAGGGCTTCGGCCCAGTTCTTCCGAGCTGTGCAGCGGTTTCCCGAGGCGTTCGCGAGTCAGCAGGGTGTGCCAGTCCAAGGCCGGTTGCTCCGTTGAGGATTTGTCGCTAGCTTCCCTGTTCGGGCAGCGCCCCGCAAGCCCGTCAAGGCTTGCGTGCGCTCTTGGCCAGTTTGATCAATGGCAGCAGCGTCGTTGCCAGTCGCACCAGGCGAAGCAAGCCAGTGCTGCGTCCGCGGCGGGTGCGCTTGCCGGTGAGGAAGCCCAACAGCGTCACCGCGGCCATGCCCCAGAGGGGGGCATGCTTGATGCCGAAACCTTCGTGCCAGTTCTGAGTGAAGCCACGTACCCGCTGCAAGGGTTGCAACAGTTGGTTCGTTTCCTGGCGGATTTCCTGGCGATGCATTTCCATGCGCAAGCGCACCAGTGCCTTGCGCATTTCCTGTCGTGTCCGGGCTTGAGGGATATCGGGCAGGCTCATGGCAGCAGACGCTCCCGGTCGTTGGACAGTTCTTCCAGCGTGGCGTGAAAGGGGGATGATTCGTCGTAGATCGCCGCCTTGAGCCGAAGTCCGCAGAATAATGCCGCCAGCAGGTAAAACAGGCACAGGCCGATGATTCCCGCCATCCGATAGGTATCCCACACCAGAATCAGCACCAGTGTCGAGAGTCCTACCAGCAGCAACAGTGCAAACACCAGCGCCAGACCGGCGAACAACAGAAGGCTGACGGTACGGGCCTTTTGCTCTTGCAGTTCCATGCCGAACAGTTCGACATGGCTGTGCAGCAGCCCGAGAAACGCAGCCCCCAGACGGCGTGCCGACGATTTCGTGCCCGCCGCTTCGGACGAGCCAGGTTCGTTCATACCCATCATCAGCGCCGTGTCGCCAGCAGACCGATCAAAAAGCCCACCCCAGCGGCGATGCCGACCGATTGCCAAGGGTTGGCCTGTACGTATTGCTCTGTGGCGATCACTGCCGCCTGGCCGCGTTCGCGCATGGAGTCCTCGGTCACTTTGAGGGTGTCGCGGGCACGCAGGAGGGTTTCGTGGATCTGGCTGCGCAGTTCGTCTGCCTGGTCACCCGCCAATGTCGCGGTATGTTCCAACAGGCGTTCGGTGTCGCTGACCAGTGTCTGAAAATCTTCCTTCAGGATTTCTTGTGCAGTCTTTGCCTGGGGGCTGGCCATGGATGGATCTCCGTGAAATGACATCTGATGCGTTCGAGTGTAAGCCTTGCTGGAAGGTTCAGTGAAATTGACTGGTACAACTTTTGCTGGGTCTTGGCCCAAGGTTTGCCATGCGCTGGTGCATCGCCTGTCTCCGTGCGCCGAAGTCGGGCGCAGGGCAGCAAGACCTTAACTCAAATAAACAGAACCGGCGAAGCATCACCTCTGTATTGACCTGATTCATGCACCAAAGCGGTTCGTCGGCCTTCGAGCGGCAGGCGAATCGGTTCAACTTGGTGCACTGCAGGCGGTGCGATCCGCTCGGATGCTTCTTTCAACTTTTTCAGGTCTGCCAATACCATGGAAAATCTGCAAAGCGCTGTGGACAGTCTGGTCCACAGCTCCAACACGCTGTTCATTCTGCTCGGCGCGGTCATGGTCCTGGCCATGCACGCCGGTTTTGCGTTCCTGGAAGTGGGGACCGTCCGGCAAAAAAACCAGGTTAATGCATTGTCGAAAATCCTCAGCGATTTTGCAGTCTCGACCTTGGCCTATTTCTTCGTGGGCTACTGGATTTCCTATGGCGTGACGTTCCTGCAGCCTGCAGCGGTGCTGAGCACCGATCATGGCTACAGCCTGGTGAAGTTCTTTTTCCTGCTCACCTTCGCCGCTGCGATCCCGGCGATCATCTCCGGTGGTATTGCCGAACGTGCGCGATTCGCACCGCAGTTGTGCGCCACGGTGTTGATCGTGGCGTTCGTGTATCCCTTTTTCGAAGGCTTGGTGTGGAATGGCAATCTTGGCCTGCAAGCCTGGCTGCAAGCCCGGTTCGGCGCTGGCTTTCATGACTTTGCCGGTTCTGTGGTGGTGCATGCCATGGGCGGCTGGTTGGCGCTGGCCGCTGTCCTGCTGCTTGGCGCGCGCAACGGTCGATACCGGGACGGTCGACTGGTGGCGTTCGCGCCATCGAGTATTCCGTTTCTCGCGCTCGGTTCCTGGATTTTGATTGTCGGTTGGTTTGGTTTCAACGTGATGAGCGCCCAGACGCTGCCGGGGGTGAGTGGACTGGTGGCGGTCAACTCGTTGATGGCCATGGTCGGCGGAACCGTGGCGGCACTGATCGTCGGACGCAACGACCCGGGCTTCCTGCACAACGGCCCATTGGCCGGGCTGGTGGCGGTCTGCGCCGGCTCCGATCTGATGCACCCGGTGGGTGCGCTGGCCACCGGTGCCATTGCCGGCGTCCTGTTTGTCTGGTGTTTCACCGCGGTCCAGGTCAAATGGAAGATCGACGACGTGCTCGGCGTCTGGCCATTGCACGGGTTGTGCGGGGTCTGGGGTGGCGTTGCCTGCGGTATCTTTGGTCAGGCTGCCCTGGGCGGCCTGGGTGGGGTCAGCCTGACCAGCCAACTGATTGGCAGTGCATTGGGTGTGGCGGTCGCCCTGGTCGGTGGGTTCGCGGTCTATGGCCTGATCAAGGTCGTATTGGGGCTTCGGCTGACGCAGGAACAGGAGTATTACGGTGCCGACCTGTCGATTCACAAGATAGGCGCCGTCAGCCAGGACTGAAGGAGGCATCAGGGCTCCTTGTCCTGGTTGCCGGGATAAAAACCGTGCAGCAGCCGATAGCGGTCGTGGCGGACCTGATCCACATGCTGGCGAACCTGCTGCTCGGCCAGACCGAGCATGATCAGGGCATGGGACGCGAGCATCAGGCTTGACTCCAGCAGTTCCGGAACCACTTCACTGGCCCCGGCGGCCTGCAGTTCGGCCAGTTGGCTGTCGTCGCGGGTACGCACCAGAATCGGTACCTGCGGGTTGAGCCGACGGGCCTCCCTGAGCACACTGATGGCAATGTCGGTCTTGTCCACCGCGATTACCACCAGTCGGGCACGGCCCAGGCCGACGGCGGTGAGCAGGTCTGCACGTCGTGAATCGCCGTAATACACGCAGCTTTCTCCGACGGTGGCTTCCTGGATGATCACCGGATCGTCATCCAGGGCGACGAAGGCCTGGTCTTCCCGACGCAGGAAGCGCCCGATAGACTGGCCGACGCGCCCGTACCCACAAATGATCACATGGCCGGACAGGCCGGCATTGAGTTCGCTGATCTGGTCCAGTTGGGCGGCTTCGTTGGGTTTGCGGTGCAGGCGGGCGGCGATACCCGGCGCGGCCCGCAGCAACAATGGCGTGAGCAGCATCGAACTGAACGTCGCTGCCAGCAGCGGGCCGCCAAGATCGGTCGGCATGAGGCGGTTCTGCTGCATCAAGGCCATCAGGGCAAAGCAGAACTCTCCGCCCTGGGCCAGGGCCAGGCCGCTGCGCCACGCGGTTTCGCCGTCGCTGCCTCGCCATTTCACCAGGAGGGCGACCACGCAGCCCTTGATGAGCATCAGTCCCAGGGTGAGGCCAAGGATCAGCCAGCCGTCGTCCACGAACAACTGCAGGTCGATCAGCATGCCGATGCTGACAAAAAACAGGCCCAACAGAATGTCGCGGAACGGCCGGATGTCTGCCTCGATCTGATGCCGGTAATGACTTTCCCCCAGCAGCATGCCCGCCAGGAACGCGCCAAGGGCTGGCGAGAGCCCGAGCAGATGGGTCAGCCATGCCGTCAGCAAAACGATGACCAGGGCCAGCAGCACGAACAATTCGGCGGAGCGGGACGCAGCCACCTCATGGAACAATCGGGGCAGTAGCAGGCGACTGGTCAGCAGCAGGCCGCCGAACAGCACCAGGGTCTTGCCCAGTGTCAGGGGCAGCGCCCAATACCAGGCCTGTGTACTGCTGCCGGCGAACACGGGTACGAGGGTCAACAGCAATACCGCGACGATGTCCTGGAACAGCAGCACACCGATAGCGTTCTGGCCGTGGCTGCTGAAAATCTCCCCGAGGCTGGTCAGCTCCTTGCTGACGATGGCGGTGGATGACAGGGCCAGCCCGGCCCCCAGCAACAGCGCGACCGGAACCGGTGCGCCGCACGCCACCAGCACGCTACCCAGGAGTGCCCCGGAGCATGCCACTTGCAGGCTGCCGAGACCGAACACGACACGCCGCAGTTCAAGCATCCTGGACAGAGAGAACTCCAGCCCCAGGGAAAACAACAGGAAAACCACCCCGAGCTCGGCCAGGTCCGGCAGTTCCTCGCTGTCGTTCACCCAGCCCAGCGCAGTGGGTCCGACCGCCAGCCCGACGCACAGATAGCCCAGCACCGGTGGCAGCCGCAGCCGCCTGAACAGGGCGATGACCACCAGGGAGGAGGCGAGAATGATCAGCAGGTTGGCAAACAAGGGACACTCCGTATCAGGACTTGTGACACATAGCTTAGAAGACAAGAAGGCGCCAAAAAGCATTTGCGCTCAATGATTTGCATCAGCGTTTTGCCGAAAGGGACTGATGCGGCTTACGCGGCTCGACGGTTTTCGGGAGCGGGCCTAGAATGACCGTCTATCTTTTGTGGGTCTACCTGCCATGCCTCCTGGAAGCGAACTCCCTGAATGTCAGCTGTACGGTACCTTGGGTTGTCATCTTTGCGAAGTTGCCGAAGGGGTGCTGATGCCTTTCGTTGAACATGGGTTGTTGGTGGAGCTGGTGGATATCGCCGAAAGCGAGTTCCTGTCCGAAACCTATGGGTTGCGCATCCCGGTATTGCGCAGGAACGATACCGGCGAGGAACTGGATTGGCCTTTCGATAATGCCAACCAGGTGGCTGTTTTTCTCAGTTGAGCGCTTTTGTGCGTTCCGTGTCCGAGCATTGCCATTGGCGAAAAGGGAATTCTTCGGTTACTGTATGTATATACAGTTATCTGGAGTGCGTGACTTTGCTCAACGTCGAACAATTGAAGAACAGCGTGAACAGGATGTCCGTGGACGTCGTGCGCGAGGCCGTGCTGGAGCTGCGTCTCGACGGACTGGTAACCGAGGGCAAGACACCCTTCAACAAGCTGCATTTCAACACCTGTTTCGCTGAGATCGAGGCGCTGTTCCAGCGTGCCGGTTATCACAAGCAGCTGGATGTCGTGGGTTACCAGGGGTTGTTGTACGCTTTGTACGACCCGGGGCGCTGGGAGGCAGTGGAAGTGCTGCGCTGGCTGAAGGAGTTCACCGAAGCGACGGCAGCCTCTACCCCGATCACTGCCTGAGTCAATCATGGCTGGGCTGACTTGCGCACCTGTCGGATAATGTCGCCTTGTAAATATTGCCCAAGAGTTTCGAATGTCCGATTCATCCTTTTCCGCCGCGCACCATCAGGCCAGTACCTTGTATCTACCCCCCGGTCCCTGGCAAACGGTGCTGGAATGTCTGTGCGAGCATTTCAGCGCCATCAGCCGCGAGCAATGGCTGGACCGGATTGCCCGGGGGCGCGTGCTGGACGGTGAGGGCAAGGCGATCCGAATCGACTTGCCCTACCGTGAAGGACTACGCATCCACTATTTTCGCGAGGTGCCCGATGAGAAGCCGATCCCGGTCGTCGAGACGGTCCTGTACGCCGACGAGCATCTGGTGGTGGCTGACAAGCCGCATTTCCTGCCAGTCACTCCCGCGGGGGAGTACGTCGAGCAGACCCTGTTGCGACGACTGATCCGGCGATTGGACAATCCTCATCTGGTCCCCTTGCACCGTATCGACCGGCACACCGCCGGGCTGGTGTTGTTTTCAGCCAGTCCGCTAAGCCGATCGGCTTACCAGTCACTGTTCCCTGCGCGGCAGATCGACAAACGCTACCAGGCCATTGCGCCGGCGTTGCCTCAGTTGACGTTTCCCCGGGTGCATAGAAGCCGGATGGTCGACGGCGAGCCGTTTTTCCGGATGCAGGAAGGGCCGGGCGAACCCAATACCGAAACGACCATCGAGGTGCTGGAAAAGAATGGCGAACTGTGGCGCTACGGACTCTATCCGGTCACCGGCAAGAAGCATCAGTTGCGGGTGCACATGAGTGCCCTTGGGGCGGGCATCTGCAACGACCCGTTTTATCCCGATGTGCAGCGGGATGCGCCGGACGACTATGCCAATCCGCTTAAATTGCTGGCCCAGGGGCTGCGCTTCGTCGATCCGGTCACGGGGCAGGAGCGTATTTTTGAAAGCGGTATCACGCTGCAATGGTAGCCGCTGCGGCTTTGCGTCAGGCATGAAAAAGCCCGCAATCTTGTTTGCGGGCTTTTTCGTATCGGTGCGGCGTTGGCGCTTAGAGGTCTTTAACGGTGCGGACCTGATCCTTGTTTACGCGGGTTTGCTTGCCGTCCAGCTGTTCGAACTCATAGAAACCGGTGTCTTCGTCGTAATGGGGAGTGTCGACGGCCTGGATTTCGCGACCATCATTCAAGGTGATCACAGTTGGCGATGCACACCCTGCAAGAGTGGCCAGGCCCAGTGCGAGCATGAAAGTGGCGAGGGTCCGTTGAGTCATGGTGTTTCTCCGAAATGGAATTCTTCAGGTTACTGACCTTCAGACGTATACAACGTGCGCAAGTTCCTGGCTAGAGGCCTGTAGCGTGAAATTGAATGCCGGCATCAGCGCTCTTGGTGTTGGTACAGCAGTTCAGGTGTATTCAGATTCGCCAGCCGGGGATCGTCAGCCGGACATTGCAAGGCAACTGCGTGCAGCATTCGCATGATCCGGCCCGGACTGCGTTCGCCTTCGCGCCAGGCCTCTTCGAATGTGGCTGCCACAGCCAGCGGAATGACACACAACAACGGTTCCCAGTGTTCGCCGTGGCGCACCATCAGCGGCTTGTCGGGATGCTGGCTTGCTGTTTGGCGCATATCGTCCAGCAGGTTCGAGTCGATGTTCGGTACGTCGCAGGGCAACACCAGCAAAAAACGATGCTTCGCGACCCTCAAGCCCGCCCGTATGCCCGCCAGCGGGCCAGGAAAGTCACCCTCATCGTCATGCACCAGTTGATCGGCATACAACGCATAGCGTTCCGGATTGCGATTGCAGGAAATGATCAGGTCATCGCTCAGCGCGCGGGTATGACGATGGAGATGGGCAATCAGCGGTTCGCCCTGCCATTCCACCAGGCCTTTGTCCCGCCCGCCCATCCGTTGTCCGCGTCCACCTGCCAGCAGCAGGATGGAGCACGGTGGCAAGGAAATATTCGAGGTCATGGTGTGTTTCCCCACAGGCGGAAAAATGAAGCGCTGTGATATAACACCGGGCTGTTTCTCCCACAACTGGACGAGCCTATGAAAGCCAAGGCTGATGTACCTTTCGTGCCGCTCAACATCGCGGTGCTGACAGTCAGTGATACCCGCACCCTGGAAACCGATACCTCCGGGCAGGTCTTTGTCGATCGGCTGATGGCGGCGGGTCATAATCTGGCTGAGCGGGTCCTGCTCAAAGATGATCTGTACAAGATCCGGGCGCAAGTCGCGACCTGGATAGCCGATGAGATCGTGCAAGTCGTACTGATTACCGGCGGTACCGGTTTTACCGGTCGCGACAGTACGCCGGAAGCCGTGGCCTGCCTGCTGGACAAGCAGGTCGATGGTTTCGGAGAGCTGTTCCGACAGATTTCCGTGGCGGATATCGGTACCTCCACTGTCCAGTCCCGAGCATTGGCGGGTCTGGCCAACGGTACGCTGGTGTGCTGCCTGCCGGGCTCGACCAACGCAGTGCGTACCGGTTGGGACGCAATCCTGGCCGAGCAACTGGATGCGCGACATCGCCCGTGTAACTTCGTGGCCCATCTGAAACAGGCGGCCCCTTGTGAATCCCGTGGGTAAACCAGGCAAGACCGGCACTTTGATGGCCGTCGAGGTCGCGTTGCAGCGGCTGCTCGAGATGGCGGCGGCGGCACCGATTACCCAGCGTGAGCAGGTACCCTTGGGTGAGGCGCAAGGGCGCGTGCTCGCCGAGGATCTGGTGTCGTCCCTCGACTTGCCTCCCTGGCCCAACAGCGCGATGGACGGGTATGCCTTGCGGCTGGCCGATTGGCATGGCGAGCCGCTGGCGGTCAGCCAGCGAATCTTTGCCGGCCAGGCCCCGCAGCCATTGGCTGCAGGAACCTGTGCGCGGATCTTTACGGGAGCACCGGTGCCTGCCGGTGCTGACTGCGTCGAGATGCAGGAAAACGCGGTGGTGGACAGTGACCAGCGGGTACGGTTTACCGCACCTCTGGTCAGCGGGCAAAACATCCGTCCCCAGGGCCAGGAAACCACTGTGGGCGAACAGGTCCTTCCAGTGGGCACTCGCCTGGGGCCAATCGAGCTGGGGCTGGCGGCATCCTTGGGCTGTGCGACGCTGCAAGTGGTGCGCAAGGTCAGCGTTGCCGTCCTGTCCACCGGTGACGAACTGGTCGAACCCGGTCAGGCACTGGGTCCAGGTCAGATCTATAACAGTAACCGTGTGTTGCTCTGCGGCTGGTTGCAACGGCTGGGCTGTCATGTAGTCGACGCGGGCATCCTGCCAGACGATTTACCCGCTACCCGTGCACGCCTGGCCCAACTGTCGGACGTCGATCTAATTTTGTCCACCGGCGGTGTGTCGGTCGGAGAGGCTGACTTCCTCGGCACCGCATTGCGGGAAGAAGGCGAGTTGACGCTCTGGAAGCTTGCCATCAAGCCGGGGAAACCGCTGACGGTCGGGCATTTCCGTGGCGTCCCGGTGATAGGGCTGCCCGGAAACCCCGCCTCGACACTGGTGACTTTTGCGCTACTGGCCCGGCCTTACCTGTTGCGACGCCAGGGTGTGGAGTCGGTCGAGCCGCTCAAGTTCAAGGTGCCGGCCGGATTCGTCTGGGCGAAGGCCGGCAACCGGCGAGAATATTTGCGGGGTCGACTGGAGAATGGAAGGGCCACCCTCTACCGGAACCAAAGCTCCGGTGTTCTGCGCAGTGCGGCCTGGGCCGACGGGCTGGTCGAAGTGTTCGAAGGGCAGACCCTGGTCGAAGGTGATGAGGTCGGTTTCATCCCTTTAAGCGAAGTTCTGGGCTAAAAGGGCGCAAAGGGTTTGCTCCGGCCCGGACCCGCTGCCTGGGCCGTGGCACCCACCGTCGTTAGCGTGAGAGCAGCATGACCAACTGATCGAAACGACTGTTTGCGAGCCAACCCAGCAGGCCGAGGATCACCGCTGCCGCGCCAGCCGAATAGGCGAGCCGGTGTCGGATGATCTTTACGTCGGTGCGGATCTCATCCATGTCTCTGCGGATGTATTTGAGGTGGGTTTCCAGTTCGACGACGCGCGGTTCCAAATCGACTCCTCCAGCAGGATTGCTGCAACTTTTGCATTCGTTCCGGTTCTCGGCCCGCTCGCTTCCAATCGAGGCGAGCGGCCTGTGTGACAGCGTATATTCCTGGCTATGCATGGGCTCGCTCGTCCCTTCGATCAACCCGGTTCGAGCCACTGATAAGGCCCTTGTGGGCCGTGACGTATCCATCCATGGGGTAGCACATCCTTGTGTGATGAGTGTTTTGAAGGTCCAGACAACAGAGTGCCAAGGTGTCTCAATACAGCTAGAGGGTCAATTGAGCGGATTCGCCACGCCTTGTAAGAAAACTCTTTGAGTGAAGAAGTCTCCGTCCGGTAGTCCGGACTGGCGTCCTCTCATGGACAAGGCATTTGCTTTTTTTTGATCGAAATTGATCCGTGGGGGGCTTTTTCGGCTGATTGAGCGGTCCGATTTCCTGGAACCTTCCAATGACGGAGACGATGATGAGCAAAGGCAAGGCGCTGTTGATCCTGCATGGCAAGCAAGCGCTCAACGAAGAGGTTCGGGCAGCAGTGATGTCCAGGCGCAAGCAAGGCTGGGACCTGGCGGTAAGGTTGACGTGGGAGGCCGGCGATGCCCAGCGTTGTGTCGACGAGGCGCTGGCGGCAGGCTACACGCGACTGATTGCCGGTGGCGGGGACGGTACCTTGCGGGATATTGCCGAAGCGCTTGCGCGTCAGTCGACAGATGCCAGTCTGGTGCTGTTGCCATTGGGCACGGCCAATGATTTTGCCCGGGCAGCGGGCGTTCCGCTGGAACCGGACCAGGCCCTTGATTTGCTGGATGTCGAGCCGCAAGCCATCGATCTGGGCGAAGTCGGCGGGCGGATATTCCTGAATATGGCCACGGGTGGTTTCGGCAGTCAGGTCACGGCAAACACTTCCGAGGACCTCAAGAAGGTGCTGGGGGGCGCCGCTTATCTGTTCACCGGTCTGACGCGCTTCAGTGAGCTGAGTGCGGCCTATGGCGAATTGCAGGGCCCCGGATTCAGCTGGCAGGGTGATTTGCTGGCGCTGGGTATCGGCAATGGCCGGCAGGCCGGGGGAGGCCATCAGTTATGCCCGCAAGCACTGGTCGATGATGGTTTGCTCGACATCAGTATCCTGCCGGCCCCCCAGGAAGTGGTCAGTACCTTGAAGGACTTGCTGGCCGGAGGCCTGGGCATCGACAACATGTTCGTGCGCGTGCGCCTGCCCTGGGTGGAAATCAAGGTCGCCCAAGGCCTGGACATCAATCTTGATGGTGAGCCGTTGCAGGTCGACAGTCTGAAGTTTACGGTGCGTGAGCGGGCGTTGCGTGTGCATCTGCCGTCCGATTCGCCTCTGCTGACGACTTCTGCGCTACTCAATCGTCCAGACTGATGATCTGCTCGCGCACGGCGAAAAGCACCAGCCCTGCCACATCGTGGATCTGCAGGCGCTTCATGATCTGGGCCCGGTGAGTTTCCACGGTCTTGATGCTCAGGCTCAGGCCATTGGCAATTTCCCGGGTCGACTTGCCGCGCACGATCAGCCGCAAGATTTCCAACTGGCGCGCCGTCAGGTTATGGGTCTGGACGGGGGCGGGTTGAAGCTTCTGGGCGCGGGTCAGCGCCTGGTTGATCACCGTGTGGGCGATGGCCGGGCTCAGGTAGCGTTCGTTGTTGCGCAACGCGTCCAGGGCGTGCCCCAGCTCGGTGGCGGTGGTGTCCTTGAGCAGATACCCGTGGGCGCCGGACTCCAGCGCCTGCATGATCAGCGCCGGATCGGTGTGCATCGACAGGATCAGTACTTTGCTGTGGGGACGCGCCTGCTTGAGCTGCTGCAAGGCCTCCAGGCCGCTGGTGTTTTTCATGGAAATATCCAGCAGCACGATGTCGGGCGCCAACCGTTCTACAAGCTCCAACAGCTGGGTGCCGTCACTGGCTTCGCCGATGACGGCATAACCAGGCAAATCCGTGACCAGGGCGCGTACGCCGGCTCGGATCAACGAGTGGTCATCTACGAGAAGTAAATTACAAGTCAATGGAGAACCTTATTCTTACTGGCCCGCGCCAGGGTCCGAGGGGCCCAGGGAAAACGTGCTTCGATATGTGTGCCCTTGCCGGCTTCACTGGTCACCTTGAGGGTGCCGCCCAATTGTTGGGCCCGCTCCGACATGCCGGCCATACCCCGTTGGCCTGCCCGGGCGGGGTGGTCCGCCGGGACGAATCCCTGGCCGTCGTCGCTGATCAACAGGAACAGGCCTTCGGGCAGGCGCTGTAGACGCACCAGCAGATTCTGCGCCTGGGCATGACGCAGGATATTGGTGACGGCCTCCTGGGTGATCCGAAAGGCGGCGACGGCCATTTCCTCCGGAATGCCAGTCATGCGCTGCTGGCAATCGAGGCTCCACTTTAGCGAGGTATTGGCCAATGTCTTGAGCAGGTGCGCACGCAGGCTGGCTTCAAGCCCAAGGCTGGTCAATTGGCGAGGGTTGAGGATTGCCGATACATCGCGGACCTTGTGCAGGGTTTCGTCCAGTGTTTCGCAGAGGACCGAGCATTGACCTTGCAATTCCTCCGGTATCCGGCGCTTGAGCCACTCGCCTTGCAGTTTCGCCGCGGTCAGTAACTGGCCGATATCGTCATGCAGTTCCCGGCTGAGTCGATGACGTTCGTTTTCCTGAACTTCGAGTAACCGGTCGGCCAGTTCCTGGGGCTGGAACTTGATGGATTTGCGCGACAGCCGGTAGTGGATCCAGACACAGGTCAAGGCGGCGACATCCAGCGCCAGCAGGCTCACCGGCATGGCTTGGGCGGACAGGTAAACCAGCAGGTTGCCGAGGGTCGAGCTCATGCACAGAAACAGTGTGAACCGGCGGGCGTTTTCTCGGGAGGGTGGCCAGGTGACGAATGACTTGAGGCTGGCGTACATAGCGGATGGAGCCAATGAATGTTCGCTGCGGGCTGGCCGGTCAGCGGATCTGACAGGCCGGGTTGGGTAAGTGCTTCGGGTCGAGGTTGGCTTCGATGGACGGCTTTCACCACGCCGTACTTTTGAAACGACTGACGCGAGACATAGTACCACTTCATCTAACGTTGGTCGCGTTCGGCATGGTGTCGTGAAAGCGCCATGCATCGGATGGCGGGCCGGAGCTTGTCAGGCTTGCTTCTGGGAGTAAGGCACCAGGGCCAGCCGGTGTGCTGCGTGGACTTCTTCGCAAGGTGTCCGGCCTACCTGGAAGGCAAATGCCTCGATCAGTGAGGTCTGTTCGCTGTTGTCCAGGCTGAGTTGGCCGGTGGTGGGATCGACCAGCTCCAGTTGCCAGGCCATCAGGGTGAAGCAATCCTTCAATGCGTCCAGAGCCTGCTCATGCAGGTCCATGTGGCTCTGCGCATGGCTGAGCAAACCGTGGATATGCAGGGAAAATTCCGAAACGGCTTCCAGCGCCAGGGCATCGGCCTTGTTTGCCAGCTTCAACAAGGTACTGAGCATGCAATCGATCGCATCCTTATCGTTACTGATCAGTTGCAGATGGCTCAGGCACTCCTCCGATTTGGCCAGAAGCGTTTCGGCTTCGATCAGGAATTCGGGCAGGCGCTGAGACCAGTCCTTACGATCGTTCGGCATGCTTATCTCCACAACATCATGTCAGACGAAAGAAAATCACGTGTGACGAACGGCTGGATCTCACGACTGGCAACGAACGAAAGTGCGTCGGCACATCCTTGCCATACGGCAGGACAGAGCACGCGGATAGTTGCAAGGGTGGGATCGGCCGAAAGGCTGAAAGTCCGATGTCCTGCTGTCGCGCACAAAGGCCTGACTCCGTTCAGCAATGAGAATGGCGTCACATTAATGGCTATTGGAAATTGGGAATATCAGGTTGGACCTGATTGTTGCTAGGGGATTCCCTTAGGCAAGGGAACCATACGCGAAAAACGAGGTCGCGCAGCGCGGAAGGGGAAGCGGATTAAAGCGTGAGGCCAGTAAAGCATGATGTTAAGGTGATATCAATGCCCCGAGATGTATTTCATCGAGGGGTCAAGATCCGGCTCGCGCGGCCGATAGTTGCATTATTGGATTTATCCGAACAATCCCAGGAGTCATCAATAATGGCCGGCATTCTCGACACAGTAGATCAACGAACCCAGCTGGTGGGTGAGAATCGCCTGGAAATTCTCATGTTTCGCCTGGCAGGGCGGCAGTTGTTCGCCATCAACGTGTTCAAGGTCCAGGAAGTGTTGCAACTGCCGAAGCTGACGTTGATGCCGCAACGCCATCCGTTCGTGTGTGGCGTGGTCAATCTGCGCGGCCAGACGCTGCCGGTGATCGACCTGTCCCAGGCCATTGGCATGCGTCCGCTGGTGCCGGGAGCCAATAGCACGATCATCGTTACCGAGTACAACCGTTCGGTCCAGGCGTTCTTGGTAGGTGGCGTGGATCGTATCGTCAACATGAACTGGGAAGCGATCCTGCCGCCTCCGGGCAGCGCCGGCCGTGAACACTACCTGACGGCTATCAGCAAGGTGGACGACCAGTTGGTGGAAATCATCGACGTGGAAAAGGTGCTGGCCGAAATCGTGCCGTACAACGCCAAGGTCTCCCGGGACAAGCTCGAAGATCCGGTGTTGGAAAAGGCTCGGGGGCGCGAAGTGTTGCTGGTGGACGACTCCAACGTGGCGCTTTCGCAACTGCGCGACACGCTGGGGCAGTTGGGCGTGAAAATGCACATCGCCAGCGACGGTCTGAAAGCCTTGAATATGCTCAAGGCCTGGGCTGACACCGGCGAGGTGATGACCGACAAATTACTGATGATCTTCACCGACGCGGAAATGCCGGAAATGGATGGTTATCGCCTGACCACCGAGATCCGCAATGACCCGCGTCTGCGTGGGCTCTATGTCGTGCTGCACACCTCGCTGTCGGGCAGCTTCAACGATTCGATGGTCAAGAAGGTCGGCTGCGACAATTTCCTCTCCAAATTCCAGCCGGACAAATTGGTGGATGTGGTGCGCCAGCGACTGATGCTCGGCTGAAACCGAACATGGTTTGCTTCGATGGCCGGTTCGTATAGGGTGGCATTTTTTCGCCATCAGGGAGCTGACCATGTTGCGGCTGAGCGCGCTGTACCGTTACCCGTTGAAATCCGGCAAGGGCCAGTCCCTGCCGGGAATTGGCCTGGACAAGCTCGGGCTGGACGGTGATCGGCGCTGGATGTTGGTGGATGAAGCCAGCGG
Source organism: Pseudomonas uvaldensis (assembly GCF_021271205.1). Classification (GTDB taxonomy): domain Bacteria; phylum Pseudomonadota; class Gammaproteobacteria; order Pseudomonadales; family Pseudomonadaceae; genus Aquipseudomonas; species Aquipseudomonas uvaldensis. The sequence goes on along the minus strand of NZ_JAIWKS010000001.1, from coordinate 352,699 downwards.
ACGCTTCCTGACCCAGCGGGCCGTGGCGAAGATGAGCCAACTCTCGGCCCTGTGGAATGAGGCGGGCGGCCTGACGCTCAGTGCGCCAGGCTATGGCAGTGTCGACGTGGCGCTGCCTTCTGCTACTCAAGAGCAACTGCGCGGGGTGACGATCTGGCGCGACACCCTGCGTGTCCCGGATGCCGGTGACGAGGCGGCCGGCTGGGTCAGTGAATTCATCGGCAACGCCACCCGGCTGGTGCATGTTCCGGTGGAAATGGCACGCACCACGGCGGCCGGTTATGGCAAGGATGACGACAAAGTCGCCTTTGCAGATGGATTCCCGCTGCTGTTGATTGGCCAGGCCTCTCTGCAGGACCTCTCGAACCGGGTCGGGCGCCCGTTGGAGATGCTGCGCTTTCGTCCCAACCTGGTGATCGAGGGCAGCGGGGCGTTTGCCGAGGATGACTGGAAGCGCATCCGTATCGGCGATGTGGAGTTTCGCGTGGTCAAGCCTTGCTCGCGCTGCATCATGACGACGGTCGATCCGCAAACCGGCGAGCGCGACCCGAACCGCGAGCCGTTCGCTACCTTGCAGCAGTATCGTTCCACGCCGGACGGCGCGATGTTTGGCCAGAATCTGGTCAACGATGGCAACGGCCGACTTGAAGTCGGCATGCCGGTTGAAGTGCTCGAATAACCAGTGGCCTGTGTGGCTGATTCGTACACTCAAATTAACCGTACAGGCCACGAGCATGAAAAAGCCCGTGTCACTGGACACGGGCTTTTTCATGCTCGAAGCAATCTCAGCCGCGGTATTCGCACAGGTAGGCCGTGTCGACGGCGACCTTGAGCTGGAACTTGCTGTTGGCCGGAACATTGAACTGACTGCCGGCCGCGAAGGTTTCCCATTCGGTGCTGTCGGGCAGTTTCACGGTCAGAGCGCCGGAAACGACGTGCATGATTTCCCGCTGGGCGGTACCGAACTCGTATTCGCCCGGTGCCATGACACCGATGGTCGCAGGGCCTTCGGCAGTCCCGAAAGCGATCGACTTGACTGTGCCGTCGAAGTATTCGTTGACTTTGAACATGGGCGATTCCTCGAAAAAGGGCTGAAAAAGGCCGGCCAGTATGCACAAGGCATCGGCACTCGTCATCTGCAACGCGGGGTGGGTCGTTCAGTCCGTAAGCACCAGAGGCAACAGTCGCGCCGTATTGCGTGCATCCTCCAGGGCCCGATGCTGTTGACCGCAGAATTGCAGGCCGGCCAATTGCAATGCCCCATTGAGGCCCAAGGGACGTTCAAGCCGACGGGCCTTGGCGAAGCGCTGCTTGAGGTTCATGTGTGGCACCTGGCCGAGAAAGCTCTGTAGCTGATGATGCTGCCATTCCTGAAGCAATTGCTTACGGTCGTAGTCGCCCCAGCTGACCCAGCCTCCCAGGTTCGTCCGGTACGGTGTCAGCCAGCGTTCGAACGCCGGCCAGACTTCGGAAAGAGGCATTGCCCCGTCGATATTGGCCTGGGTGATGCGCGTCAGCTCGCGGCAGAACGGTGTAAGCAGGGGCCGCCTCAGCGGGCGAACGAAACGCTGAAAATGATCCACTTCGTGGCCGTCGCGATTCACCAGCGAGGCGCCGATCTCGATAATTTCCATTTCGGTTACTGGCCAGCCACCCTCATCGGTAGTGGCCTCCAGGTCAATCACCAGCCAGTTGGGCATCGCAGGGTTCCGATAGAAGGCAAGCCGATGGGTTTGAGCGTAGTCAAACCCGACGCATCCGCCTAGGCTCTGTATGAAAAGCCTAATGGTCTGTTTCGATCCGCAACAGAATCTGTCGGTTCCGTACCTGCTCACCCTGCTTGACTTGCAATGCCCGGACCACCCCGTCCCGGTCTGCTTCGAGCGGATGCTCCATTTTCATTGCTTCGAGCACCATCAATAGCTGCCCCCGATGCACCACGCTGTTCTCTTCGACCCGCAGTTCGACGATGGCGCCATCCATGGGCGCCCTGAGCATACCGTCGCCGACCGCTGCGCGGGGTGTGACGTTGGCCTGGGTCCGGTCTTGCAGGTGCAAGCTACCGGGCCGAGTGAACAGCCAGAGATCGCTACCGTCGAGACGCCAGGTGCAGTGCTGGCGAACGCCATCGACCCATACGGTGGCATCACTCCCGTCCACATCGAGCAGTTTCAGTTCCACCACGGAATCGTCGAGGCGGACTCGCAGCGTGCCGTCGGCTTCGGCGGTCAGGCTCGGCCTCCAGTCGAGCTCTCCCGTACCGAGTCGATATTGCAGCGTCGCGCCGGCGGTGTTTCGCCATCCAGCCAGACCGTGGCCATGACGTGCCCCGCTGGCCTGATAGAAAAGTGCGGTGGCGATGGCGAGTTGTTCGAGCGAGGGGGCATGGGGCTGGAGGGCCGGATGATCGTTGAAATGCCGTGGGATGAAGCCGGTGCTGAAGTCGCCTTCGACGAATCGCGGATGCGCCAGCAGCGCCGCCAACATCCGCTGGTTGCTGCGGACCCCCAGCAATACGCAATCCTCCACCGCCCGCAGCAACTTGCGCCGGGCCTCTTCGCGAGTGGCGCCATGGGTGATCAACTTGCCCAGCATTGGGTCATAGAACGGGCTGACGAACTGGCCTTCCAACAGGCCATGATCGATGCGCGCCTCCCGCTGAGGCGGCTTCCAGCCGATTAATCGTCCGGTCTGGGGCAGGAACGCCTCGGCCGGGTCTTCGGCGTAAAGTCGTGCTTGCATGGCATGGCCGCTGAGTTGTACTTGGTCTTGGCGCAGGGGCAATGGCAAGCCTGCGGCGACGTCCAGTTGCCAGGCCACCAGGTCCAGGCCGGTGACCTGCTCCGTGACCGGATGTTCGACTTGCAATCGGGTATTCATCTCCAGGAAATAAAACTGGCCATCATCGGCCAGCAGGAATTCCACGGTGCCGGCACCGACGTAACTCACCGCGCGGCCGGCCTTGAGCGCCGCCTCGCCCATGGCCCGGCGCAGATCAGCAGTCATGACCGGGCAGGGCGCCTCCTCGATGATTTTCTGATGTCGGCGCTGGATCGAGCAGTCCCGTTCGCCGAGGTGGATGAGATGCCCGTGATGATCGCCGAAAATCTGCACCTCCACATGCCGCGGATCGACCAACGCCTGTTCAAGAATCAACTCGTCGCTGCCGAAGCCATGCAGGGCTTCGGAGCGAGCGCTGCGCAGCTGCTCCAGAAGGTCTTCGGCCCGTTGGACCAACCGCATGCCCCGGCCACCACCGCCGGCGCTGGCCTTGATCATCAGTGGGTAGCCGATGCGTTTGGCTTCGTGGCTCAAGGTGTCATCGTCCTGAGCGGCGCCCTGGTAGCCAGCGATGCAGGGCACGCCGGCGGCAAGCATGGCGATTTTCGAACGTCGCTTGCTGCCCATCAGCTCGATGGCCTCGGGGCTGGGGCCTATGAAGAGGAGGCCGGCGTCTTCGCAGGCCCTGGCGAACCCGGCGTTTTCCGAAAGGAAACCGTAGCCCGGATGGATCGCATCGGCGCCCGTGCGTCGAGCCGCCGCGAGAATGGCCGGCTGGTTGAGATAGGACTGTTGCACCGGGGCAGGGCCGATCGAGACGGCTTCATCGGCCATGCGCACATGCAAGGCATCGGCGTCGGCCTCGCTGAAAACCGCCACCGTGCGATAGCCCAGGGCCTGGGCAGTGCGCTGGATCCGGCAGGCGATCTCGCCGCGGTTGGCGATGAGGATTTTGCTGAAGGTGGGCAAGCGGCTCATTTCTTCTTCCCCGGCAAAATCCCCATCAGCTTGCAGATGATGCCGAGCATGATTTCATCCGCTCCGGCGCCAATGGACACCAGCCGGACGTCGCGATAGGCCCGCGCCACCGGGTTGTCCCACATGAACCCCATGCCGCCCCAGTATTGCAGACAACTGTCGGTGACTTCCCGGCTCAGGCGCCCGGCCTTGAGCTTGGCCATGGAAGCCAGCCGCGTGACGTCCTGTCCGTTGATGTATTGCTCGGTGGCCTGGTAGACCAGCGCCCGCAGGCATTCGATTTCGCTCGCCAGTTCTGCCAGGCGGAAGTGGATCACTTGGTTGTCGATGAGCGCTGTATCGAAGGTCTTGCGTTCCCGGCAGTACTCGATGGTGCTGTCGACGCAGCGTTCCAGACCCATGATCATGTTCGCGGCACCGAACAGCCGTTCCTCCTGGAACTGGATCATCTGCATCATGAACCCGGCACCTTCCTGGCCGATGCGATTGCGTTGCGGCACCCGCACGTCATCGAAGAACACCGGGGCGGTTTCCGAGCTGCGCATGCCCAGCTTGTCCAAGTGCGCACCGAGGCTGATGCCGGGGCTGTCCATGGGCACCATGATCAGCGATTTGTTGAGGTGCGGCTTGTCGTCCGACGTGTTGGCCAGCAGGCAGATGAAGTCGGCGCTTGGCGCATTGGTGATCCACATCTTGCTGCCATTGATGACATAGTCTTCGCCATCCTTGCGCGCCGTGGTCTTGAGGCTGGCGACATCGGAACCGGCGCCGGTTTCAGACACGCCGATGCAACCCACCTGGTCGCCACGGATGGCCGGGCGCAGGAATGTTTCGCGTAGTTCATCGGAGCCGAAACGTGCCAGGGCCGGGGTACACATGTCGGTCTGGACGCCGATGGACATCGGCACGCCGCCGCAATGGATGGTGCCGAACGCCTCGGCCGCGACGATCGAATAACTGTAGTCCAGGCCCATGCCGCCAAAGGCTTGCGGCTTGGAGATCCCCAGCAATCCCAAGTCGCCGGCCTTGCGGAAAATCTCATGGATTGGAAAACGCCCGGCCTTTTCCCATTCGTCGACGTAGGGGTTGATGTCGCGGTCGACAAACTGGCGAACGGTGCGCCGCAGTGCTTCGTGTTCCTGGGTGAAGATCATGTTCGTTGCTCTCCTGGGCGGCTGCGGTCAGAAACGGGCGACTCCGAAACTGTTGGATTGCAGTGGGCGGGCCTCGGCCTCGTGGCAGATGTCCAGCAGGTAGCCCAGCAGCGTGCGGGTGTCTCGCGGGTCGATGAGCCCGTCGTCCCACAGGTTGGCACTGCCGTAGAGGGCGGTGGACTGGCTGTCGAGCGTCTGCGCGGTGGTGTGTTCGAGCAGGTCCAGCATCTTCGGGTCGGGAGTGACGCCGTTCCTGAGTTGCGCGGCTTCGGTGACGATGCGCAGCACCTTGCCGGCCTGGGCGCCACCCATCACGGCCGTGTGGCTGTTGGGCCAGGCGAAGATGAAACGCGGATCCAGCCCGCGCCCGCACATGGCGTAGTTGCCGGCACCGTAGGAACCGCCCACCACGATCGTGAGCTTGGGTACGCGGGCGTTGGCCACGGCCTGGATCATCTTGGCACCGTGTTTGATCACGCCTTGCTGTTCCGCCTCGGTGCCCACCATGAACCCGGTGGTGTTGTGCAGGAACAGCAGAGGCGTGCGGCTCTGGTCACAGAGTTGGATGAACTGCGCCGCCTTGCTCGCGCCCTTGGGCGTGATCGGGCCGTTGTTGCCGATCACGCCGCAGGCATGACCGCGAATGTGCAAGTGGCCGCAGACCGTATGGGGGTCGAATTCGCGCTTGAAGTCGAGAAAGTTCGAGCCGTCGGCGAGGCGGGCAATGATTTCTCGCACATCGTAGGGTTTCTTCGGGTCATCGGGGACGACGCCCAACAGTTCTTCGGCGGCGTAGCGCGGTTCTGCCCAGGTTCGTTCAGGTCGTGGCGGCAACTGCGCATTCCAGGGCAGCAGGCTGACGATTTCCCGGGCCAGGCGGATGCCGTCGGCGTCGTTCTCAGCCAGGTATTCGGCGGTGCCCGCCACCTGGGCATGCATCTGCGCCCCGCCCAGTTCTTCCTCGGTGGCCACTTCACCGGTGGCGGCCTTGAGCAGCGGCGGTCCGGCCAGGAACAGCCGCGCCTTGTCGCGCACCACCACGACGTAATCCGACAAGCCCGGTTGATAAGCGCCGCCGGCGGTGGCCGAACCGTGCACCACGGTGATCTGCGGCAGGCCCATGGCCGACATCCGAGCCTGGTTGGCGAAGCTGCGCGCGCCTTCGATGAAAATCTGTGCGGCATAGTTGAGATTGGCACCGCCGCTTTCGGCGAGGGTGATGAGTGGGAGTCGGTTTTCCATGGCGATCTGTTGCAGGCGCAGGGTCTTTTGCAGGCCGCTGGGGGAAATGGTGCCGCCCTTGATGGCGCTGTTATTCGCCATCACCAACACCCGTACGCCGCAGACAAAGCCGATACCCGCGATCAAGCCGCCGCCGGCCTCGCTGCCATCCTTGTCTTCATGGAGCTTGTAGCCGGCCAGGCTCGCCAGTTCGAGGAACGGCGCACCGGGATCGAGCAGCAGGTTCAGGCGTTGGCGCGGCAGCAATTGGCCGCGCTGGTCGAATCGGGCCTGGGCCTGGGCGGCTTTCTCCAGCATGGTCTGTTCGAGTCGGCGCAGTTGCTCCACAGCGGCCAGCATTGCCGCATGATTGCGGGCGAAGTCAGCGCCGTGCGGGTCCAGGTGCGATTCGATGACGGGCATGGCCATGGCTCCTTGTCGGACACGTTTGCATCAGTTGACCCGGTCGGCGATGTCCTGGGGGACCGGAATCTGGATCTCCAGCAATTGTTGTGCGAACGCCTTGCCTTGGGGGTCGATGCGCAGGCTGGCGACACCACCACCGCCGAGGGCGTTTTCCAACAGGAAGTTCAGGCTGTGGGTGCCCGGCAGGTACCAGCGTTCGACGCGGCCCAGCAACGGGTCGAGTACGTGGCTCATCCAGTCGACCATCACCTCCGGCGTCAGCGCCTCGGCGATCCACGGTAAATATTCGGGTTCCCGGGCGATCACGCCGATGTTGCTGTGGTTGCCCTTGTCGCCGGAACGGGCCACCGCCAGCTTGACCAACGGGACGCTGGCATCGGCCCGGCCATGGGGTTTGGGCAGTTGCGGGGCAACGGGCAATTCGCGGGTTTCCAGGGGCTCGGGCACGGGCAGGGCACAAGGGTGGCGCTGGCCGTCGAGTTCGATTTCGAGTGGGCAGGCGGTTTTGGCGATCAGGAACGAGAAGAGGCGAATCAGCGGCTGTACCGTCGGACGGCCGCCCGCCAGACCGGTCAGGCCCGGCGCCATGGCGGTGGCAGCCTGGGCGATTTCCCGGGAAAACAGTACTAGTGCCGGGCGTTCCGGGTGGCGCACCGCCAGTTTGATCAGCACTTCGCGACTGTCCTGGCGTTGGCCGTGGTGGCCATAAGTGGCCTCGCTGCCCAGCAACTCGACGTTCACTTCGCTGTAAGGCGCCCATCCCTGCTGGATAAACATGTGCGAGGTTCTGGCGATAATCGCCTGGCTGACCCGTTCGGCCTTGGCCACCGCATCGATGCCGGCGATCAGGCACAGGGCCGTGCAGCGAAAGCCGTCTGGCCAGGTGGCGCACACCTTGTAGCGATCGGTGGGCGGCAGCCCCCTGGCGCCATGGACGCGGACTGCCTGCTTGCCTTGCTGGATCAACTTGACGTGGCTGAAGTCACAGATCACATCCGGCAGCAGATAGCCCTGCGGGTCGCCGATTTCATAGAGCAGTTGCTCGCCGACGGTCAGCGGCGTGACCAGCCCGCCGGTGCCTTCGACTTTAGTGACGATGAACTGGCCGTCCGCGCTGACTTCGACGATAGGAAAGCCGATGTGCTCGTAATCCGGTACGTCCCGCCAGTCGGTGAAATTGCCGCCCGTGCATTGGGCGCCACATTCGATGAGGTGCCCGGCCAATGCGGCCTGGGCCAGTTTGTCGTAGTCGTGCCAGGCCCAGCCGAATTCGTGCACCAATGCGGCGCTGACCACCGCACTGTCCACTACGCGGCCGGTGATCACGATATCGGCGCCCAGGCGCAGGGCTTCGACAATGCCGGGGGCTCCGAGGTAGGCGTTGGTGGAAATACAGGTCCAGGGCAATGGCTCGCCGCTGAACATCTCGCGGATTCCCTGTTCGGCGAGCCGTTGGCTCTGTGATTGCAGATCGTCCCCCAGCAGCACGGCGATCTTCAACGACACGCCCGCGGCGTCGCAGGCCGCTTGCAGGGCGGCGGCACATGCCTGGGGGTTGACCCCGCCGGCGTTGCTGATGACACGGATGGCGCCAGCTTGCAAACGCTGGAGTAGCGGCGCCAGCACTTCGACGAAGTCTGTGGCATAACCCGCCCGAGGGTCTTTCAAGCGTGCGCCGGCCATGATCGAGAGCGTAATCTCGGCCAGGTAGTCGAACACCAGGTAATTCAGGTTTCCACCTTCGACCAGCTGCGCCGCGGCAACACGGGTGTCGCCCCAGAAGGCGCTGGCGCAACCGATACGGATCGTGCTTGGCATGGGGAATCCCTCCAGCAAACGTGGTCCGAGACTACCAAGCAAGCGCTTGGTCTGTAAACGGCGTTGAGTTCTTTGGCCCGAGCGCTTGCTTGGTTGATCCACCCGGCTTAAATTGCCGGCGCCACGTCGAACGACTGTAGGAGAGAAAGGGTGGATGAGCAAAAAGCCCTCAAGGTGATGCGGGAGTTGGTTGAACTCGGGCAACTGACCGATCCGGACAGCGCGCGCGGCAAGCTGCTCCAGACAGCCGCTCACCTGTTTCGCAACAAAGGCTTCGAACGCACCACGGTGCGTGACCTGGCGAGTGCCGTGGGTATCCAGTCCGGCAGCATCTTTCATCACTTCAAGAGCAAGGATGAGATTTTGCGGGCGGTGATGGAAGAAACCGTCCGCTACAACACTGCGCTGATGCGAGCAGCCCTGGCCGAGGCGGGCAGTGTGCGTGAACGGGTGCTGGCGCTGATCCGTTGCGAACTGCAGTCGATCATGGGCGGAACCGGCGAGGCGATGGCCGTGCTGGTCTATGAATGGCGCTCGTTATCCGAGGACGGGCAGCGGCGGGTGCTGGCCTTGCGCGATATTTATGAGCAGTTGTGGCTGGAGGTGTTGGGTCAGGCCAAGGATGCCGGGTATATTCGCGCAGACGTGGCCATCACCCGGCGGTTCCTTACAGGTGCATTGTCCTGGACCACCACCTGGTTTCGGGCCGAAGGCAGCCTGAGTCTGGATGACCTGGCCGAACAGGCATTGATCCTGGTGCTTGAAGAAAAACAATAAACAGGGCTGTCCCATTCGCTGGCCAAGTGGCTGGCCAAATGGCTGAAACCGCCTAGCTTGAATGTATGACTTATGGGGAGTGGGTGACCTTGACGTGTTCGACGATGGGGATGACCTCCCGTGTTCTACTGGCCGCACTGGCCGTTTTCCTGGTCTTGCCCGCTTCGGCGGCGCAATTGGTCCGTATCGGTGCCGCGCATTTTCCGCCTTATACGGTCCGTCCCGAGAATGGAGCCGACACCGGCTTGTTGCCGCAACTGGTCGAGGCCCTGAATCGCTCCCAGACTGACTATCAGTTCGTGCTGGTGCCAACGTCGATCCCGCGCCGCTTCAATGATTTCAAGCAGGGCCGGGTGGACATGGCGATTTTCGAGAACCCCGAATGGGGCTGGAAAGACGTGCCCCATACGGCGGTGGACATGGGCCTGGAGGACGCGGAGATCTTCGTCACCCAGCGCCAGCCAGATCGCCAGCAAAGCTATTTCGCCGATCTCAGGGGCAAGCGCCTGGCCCTGTTCAGTGGCTACCACTACGCCTTTGCCGAATTCAACGCCGACCCCAAATTCCTGATCGGCCAGTACAACGCCACGCTGACGTATTCCCACGACAGCAACCTGTTGATGGTCCTGCGTGGGCGCGTTGACATGGCGCTGGTGACCCGTTCGTACCTGCACGATTACATCTTGCGCAATCCCGAAGTAGGTCCCCAATTGCTGATCTCCGATCGTATCGATCAGATCTACCATCACTACGCGCTGATCCGGCCCCAGGCGCCGATCACCGGCGAAGCATTTACCCGCTTGCTGCAAACGCTGCGGGACAACGGTGAACTGTTGGCGATTTTCAAGCCTTACCAGATAGCGCTGGTGCCGGTGCACAGCCATTGACCGGCGACTAAATTTCCCCTACCGGCTCACGTCCCACGTTGACTATCGACGAACACGCGAGCCTCTGCCATGCCTGACCTCTTTCAACCGACCATGCTGCCCTTGCCCGGTGGGCGTCGCTTGGGTGCCGATGAAACCGAGCGCCATCTGAGCCTCATGCTCGAAGGCGCACCCCTGATCCGGTTGCGCCTGGATCGTGGCCCCGAGCGGCGGGTGCATTTGCAGGAAATCAACGACCGGCCCGTAGGTCCGGCCCTTTGGGCAGCCTGCTATTGGCTGTTTGCCCGAGAGCCGCAGTGCCAGCGCCTGATCTGGCACCTCGCTGAGCGCCCCGTTGAAGCCTTGCTCAGTGGCCTCCTGACGGCCACCGGTCAGGCCGACGAGTATGTCTGCGAGCGCACGATGTTCTGGCAGTTGCCACAACCTTGGCTGGGTGAGTCATTCAATGGCAGTTATCCGCAGCAGATGATCATCACGGACGGCAAGCGGCATCCGCGTCGACCCGTGAAGCCGCGCGGCGAAGTGTATCGGCGTTTCGATGCGCGTCTGGGGGCCTGGGTGTCCTTGCGCACGCTGGAAATCGAGCAGGACCTGGCGCGTTTCAATCGCTGGCAGAACAGTCCCCGGGTGGCGAGCTTCTGGCAGGAGGAGGGCAGCCTGGAACAGCACCGCGAATACCTGGACAAGTTGCAGCGCGACCCACGGGTCCTGACCTTGATCGGTTGTTTCGACGACCAGCCGTTTGCCTACTTCGAAGCCTATTGGGCCAAGGAGGATCGTATCGCGCCGTTCTATGAGGCGGCGGATTACGATCGTGGCATTCATATGCTGGTGGGCGAAGAGCAGCACCGGGGCCCGCACAAGGTGGCGAGCTGGCTGTCGGCGCTGGTGCACTATCTGTTCCTGGATGACCCGCGCACCCAGCGCGTAGTGGCCGAGCCCCGCGCCGACAATGCACGGATGATCGGCCACCTGCACAACCAGTGTTTCCACTGTGAAAAGGAATTCGACTTTCCTCACAAGCGAGCGGCACTGATGATCCTTGGGCGCGAGCGGTTTTTTGAGCGGTGTGCGTTGATGTAGATCGGGGCGGTCTCCCGGTGTCATCGCGGGCAAGACTTGCCCGCGATGACACCGGGACTGACACACACAGCCTCAGCGCCGGGAGAAGGTGTCAGCCCGTACCCCCGATACCTTGCGGCAGTGCACCAGGGCGTCGCGGATCATGAAGTTCACCAGAGTCGGCGAGACCCCCAGTTCCTTGGCGATGTCCTTCTGTGGGACGCCGTGCAGGCGGTACATCTCGAAGGCGTAGCGGGTGCGACTGGGCAGTTCGGTCAGCGCGTCGGCAATGTGCTCCAGCGTGGAAAAGTTGATGTGAGACGTTTCCGGCGAAGCACCCTGGATCACCACGTTCAGTCCTTCCTCCTCCGGCCCCGAATATTTCTGTTCCAGCGCCTGCTTGCGGTAGTGGTCGATCGCCAGGTTGCGCACGATCTGGAACAGGTAGCTGAGCTGAGCCTTGATGGAAGAGGTGATCTGGGGCGCCGATTGCAGCCGGAAAAACGCATCCTGTACCACATCTTCCGCGCGGGACCGGCAACCGGTAATGCGTGCTGCGATCTTGACCAGGATCACCCGGTTATCGACGAACGCCTGAAGTAACGGTGAGTCGCACCTGCTTGTGGATACTTGTTCCGTCATGGAATTCACCTTGCTGCAAAAAGTTAGCAGGACGAGCGGTAAAGGCGGGCGTCCTGCACATCGAGCGCCAAATTAGGCTTAATGATAATTATTGTCAATTGAGAAAAAGAATTATTGATGAGCTGCGATTCGGCGCGAGCGCTGCGACCCGTTGCCGCAGGGACGTTGTCGTCGAACGGTCCGCTGCGCTGCGCCCCTGACTAATTATTTGCCTGTGTTGTCCGTTCCTTGGGGGACAACTTGCAAGCCGAATTTCAGGCAGGAACCCCCATGACCGACGCGTTCGAACTTCCCCGCACCCTGGCCCATGCCCTCCAGCGCCGCGCCGCCTTGACGCCGGACCGCGTGGCCTTGCGCTTCCTTGCCGACACGCCGGAACAGAGCGTGGTGCTGAGCTATCGCGATCTGGACCTGCGCGCCCGCACCATTGCCGCCGCCTTGCAGGCCGGGGCGACAGTCGGCGATCGCGCGGTGCTGCTGTTTCCCAGCGGCCCGGACTATGTCGCGGCGTTTTTCGGTTGCCTGTACGCCGGTGTGATCGCCGTGCCAGCCTATCCACCGGAGTCGGCCCGTCGTCATCACCAGGAACGCCTGCTGTCGATCATCGCCGACGCCGAGCCGCGCCTGTTGCTTACCAGCAGCGATCTGCGCGAAGCCTTGCAGGCCATCGAGTCCGCACCACCGTTGCTATGCGTCGACAGCCTCGACCCGGCACGTGCCGGACAGTGGGTCGCGCCGACCTTGCAGGACGATGACATTGCGTTCCTGCAATACACCTCCGGCTCCACTGCATTGCCCAAGGGCGTGCAGGTCAGTCACGGCAATCTGGTCGCCAATGAACTGTTGATCCGCCAGGGCTTCGGCATCGACCTGAATCCCGATGACGTTATCGTCAGTTGGCTGCCGCTGTATCACGACATGGGGTTGATCGGCGGCCTGCTGCAACCGATCTTCAGTGGCGTGCCATGCGTGTTGATGTCGCCGGCGTATTTCCTGGCCAGGCCGCTGCGTTGGTTGGAAGCGATCAGCGAATATGGCGGCACCATCAGCGGTGGCCCGGACTTCGCCTATCGGTTGTGCAGCGAGCGGGTCAGCGACTCGGCCTTGCAGCGCCTCGACCTGAGCAGCTGGCGGGTGGCTTATTCGGGCTCCGAGCCGATTCGGCTCGACACCCTGGAACGCTTCGCCGAGAAGTTTGCGCCGTGTGGTTTCACGTCGGATAACTTCATGGCGTCCTACGGCCTGGCGGAAGCCACTCTGTTTGTCGCCGGCACGCCCCGCAGCCACGGCATTCCTTCATTGCGCATAGACGACGCGGCACTGGCGCAAAACCGCGCCGAGCCGGGGCAGGGCAGCGCGGTGATGAGCTGCGGTATCGGCCAGCCCGGGCACGGGGTGCTGGTCGTCGAACCCAACACGCTGCAACCGTTGGGCGATCAACAGGTGGGCGAAGTCTGGGCCACCGGGCCGAGCATCGCCCACGGTTATTGGCGTAATCCCGAGGCCACGGCCAAGACCTTCGTCCAGCATGAAGGCCGCATCTGGCTGCGTACCGGCGACCTGGGGTTCTTCCATGGCGGCGAGCTGTTCATCACTGGCCGCCTGAAAGACATGCTGATCGTGCGCGGGCACAATCTCTATCCCCAGGACATCGAGCAGACCATCGAGCGAGAGGTGGAGGTGGTGCGCAAAGGCCGGGTGGCGGCATTTGCGGTAGACGACGGCGCGGAAGAAGGAATTGGCATTGCGGCGGAAATCAGCCGCAGCGTGCAGAAAATCCTGCCGCCCGAGGCGCTGATCAAGACGATCCGCCAGGTCGTGGCTGACGCCTGCCAGCAAGCGCCAAGCGTGGTAGTACTGCTCAATCCCGGTGCCTTGCCCAAGACCTCCAGCGGTAAGTTGCAACGCTCGGCGTGCCGCACCCGCCTGGCCGATGGCAGCCTGGACAGCTATGCGCAATTCCCGTCGATCGAGGCCGCGAGTGCCCATGCGGCGGAGTCGGCCTCGCCGTTGCAGGCGCAGATCGCCCTCGTCTGGCGCGAGCTGTTGCAGGTTGACGAAGTGCAGGGGGACGATCATTTTTTCCTGCTGGGGGGCAACTCCATCACCGCCACCCAGGTGGTTGCGCGGCTGCGCGAAACCCTGGGCGTCACGCTGGACCTGCGCCTGCTGTTCGAGGCCCCGACGTTCCACGCTTTCACGGCCGCCGTGGAGGGCCGACAACAGGACGGCAACCTGTCCCAGGACACGATCAGCCCGTTGTCGCGTCATGAGGCATTGCCCCAGTCCCTGGCCCAGAGCCGCTTGTGGATCACCTGGCAATTGGACCCGACGAGCAGCGCCTACAACATCCCTGGCGGATTGCACCTGCGCGGGGAGTTGGACGAAAGCGCTTTGCGGGCCAGCTTCCAGCAACTGGTCGAGCGCCACGAGTCCCTGCGCACGCGGTTCCTGGAGCGCGATGGCGTGGCTTTGCAACAGATCGACCCGGCCGCTGAATTCACCCTGCAACGGATCGACCTGAGTGATCTGCCGGCCGACCAGCGCGAAGCCCGGGCCGGGCAGATTCGGGAAGATGAAGCGATTGCGCCATTCGATCTGGAAAAAGGGCCACTGCTGCGGGTCACCTTGTTGTGCCTCGACGAAGACGATCACCAACTGCTGGTGACGATGCATCACATCATTGCCGATGGCTGGTCGATGAACGTGCTGGTCGATGAGTTTTCCCGGTTGTACGCCGCTGCGATCCAGGATCAGGTTGCCACGCTGGCGCCGTTGCCCTTGCAGTACGCCGACCATGGCTGTTGGCAACGCCAGTGGCTCGCCCAGGGTGAGGCCGAGCGCCAATTGGCGTACTGGAAACAGCAACTGGGCGATGAACACCCGGTCCTGGCCCTGAGTACGGATCATCCTCGCAGTGCCCAACGCCGTCGCAGCGCCGCCCGCTATAGCTTGCGCCTGGACAAGCGCGTGGGTGACGCCGTGCGCCAGGTGGCCCAGGCTCACGAGGCGACCTGCTTCATGCTGTTGCTGGCGGCCTTCCAGGCATTGCTGCAGCGCTATAGCGGCCAGGCGGATATCCGCGTCGGCGTGCCCAACGCCAACCGCCCACGCCTGGAAACCCAAGGGTTGATCGGCTTTTTCATCAATACCCAGGTGCTGCGCGGGCAGGTCGATTCGCGCCAGTCGTTCGCCGCGTTGCTGGCCCAGGCCCGGGAGGCCACGCTGGGCGCCCAGGCCCATCAGGACCTGCCTTTCGAACAATTGCTCGAAGCGTTCCCACAGGCTCGGGAACAAGGCCTGTTCCAGGTCATGTTCAACCATCAGCAACGGGACCTGGGTGCCCTGCGTCGCCTGCCGGGGCTGCTGGCCGATGAGTTGCCGTGGCACAGCCGTGAAGCCAAGTTCGACTTGCAGCTGCACAGCGAAGAGGATCGCAACGGGCGGCTGACGCTGTCGTTCGACTACGCCGACGAGCTGTTCGACGCCGCGACCATCGCGCGTCTTGCGGGACATTTCTGCAACCTGTTGCAAGCCGTCTGCGCCGATCCACGACAAGCCATTGGTGATGTGCCGCTGCTGACTGGCGAGGAACAGGCGCAACAGCAGCAATGGAGTGTTGCCCCGTGCACACCGGCGACGCAATGGCTGCCGGAATTGCTGAACGAACAGGCCCGGCGCACGCCGAGTCGCACCGCGCTGCTTTGGGACGGCGGCGAAATGACCTATGCCGATCTGCACACCCAGGCCAATCGCCTGGCGCATTATCTGCGGGACAAAGGCGTCGGCCCCGATGTGTGCGTGGCGATTGCCGCCGAGCGCTCGCCGCAGTTGCTCATCGGCGTACTGGCAATCATCAAGGCCGGGGGGGCCTACGTGCCGTTGGACGCAGACTATCCCGCCGAGCGCCTGGCCTACATGCTCCAGGACAGCAGCGTCGACTTGCTGCTGACCCAGACCGCGCTGCTCGAACGTTTGCCGGCCTGCGAGGGCGTCAGTGTAATCGCCCTGGATGCGCTGCACCTGGAGCAATGGCCGGGCAACCCGCCGGGCCTGCATCTGCAGGGCGATCACATGGCCTACGTGATCTACACCTCTGGTTCCACGGGCCAGCCCAAAGGCGTCGGCAACACCCACGCCGCCCTGGCCGAGCGCCTGCAATGGATGCAGGCCACCTATGGCCTGGATGAAGCCGATGTGTTGATGCAAAAGGCACCGATCAGCTTCGACGTGTCGGTGTGGGAGTGTTTCTGGCCGCTGATCACCGGCAGCCGGTTGGTGCTGGCCAGCCCCGGCGAACACCGCGATCCGCATCGTATTGCCCAACTGGTTCAGCAGTTCGGCGTGACCACGCTGCACTTCGTGCCGCCGTTGCTCAGCCTGTTTATCGATGAACCGTTGAGCGCTCGCTGCACCAGCCTGCGCCGGGTGTTTTCCGGTGGCGAAGCCTTGCCGGCCGAATTGCGCAACCGGGTGCTGGCGAAACTGCCGGCGGCGCAACTGCACAACCGATATGGCCCGACCGAAACGGCCATCAACGTCACCCATTGGCAATGCAGCGAGGCCGATGGCGAGCGCTCGCCTATCGGTCGTCCACTGGGCAACGTGGCGTGTCGTGTACTGGACAGCGAGCTCAATCCGGTACCGGCCGGTGTCGCGGGCGAACTGTGCATCGGTGGCCTGGGCCTGGCCCGAGGTTATCTCGGTCGGCCGGGTTTGAGTGCCGAGCGTTTTGTCCCGGATCCGCTGGGCGTGGCCGGTGCGCGCCTGTATCGCACCGGCGATCGGGCACGCTGGAGCGCCGACGGAGTGATCGAATACCTCGGCCGCCTCGATCAGCAGGTCAAGCTGCGGGGCTTTCGGGTCGAGCCGCAGGAAGTCGAAGCGCGATTGCTGGCCCAGGAGGGCGTTGCCCAAGCGGTCGTGCTGGTGCGCGATACTTCGGCCGGCCCGCAGTTGATCGGCTATTACACTGCACCGGATGTCACCGAGGCCCAGGATGACCTCGGCAACCGGCTCAAAGTGGCGCTGGCCGCCGAATTGCCGGAATACATGGTACCGGCCCAACTGATGCGCCTGGACGCCATGCCCCTGGGGCCAAGCGGCAAGCTGGACCGCCGGGCCTTGCCCGAACCACAGTGGCAAGGGCGCGAGCACGTCGAGCCGGTCAGCGCCCTGGAGCGTCAGCTCGCCGACATCTGGGGCGAAGTGCTGGGACTTTCCCGGATTGGCCTGCGGGACGATTTTTTCGCCCTTGGCGGCCATTCGTTGCTGGCGACCCAGATCATTTCCCGCACCCGTCAGGCCTGCAACGTCGAGTTGCCGCTACGGACGCTGTTCGAGGCCAGTGAGCTGGGGGCGTTTGCCGAACAGGTACGCTCGATCCAGGTCAGCGGCCAGACCAACCGCCAGCCGCCCATCGAGAAAGTCGACCGCAGCCAACCGGTGCCGCTGTCTTATTCCCAACAACGGATGTGGTTCCTCTGGCAGATGGAACCGGACAGCCCGGCTTATAACGTGGGCGGCATGGCGCGGTTGCGCGGCGTGCTGGACGTGGGGCGTTTCGAGGCGGCTTTGCAGGCGCTGGTCCTGCGCCACGAGACCCTGCGCACCACCTTCCCGAGCGTCGATGGCGTGCCCCGCCAACAAGTGCACGGCGAGACGGGCCTGCGTATGGACTGGAAAGATTTCTCGACGCTGGCTGCCGAGGTCAGCGAGCAACGGGTGCAGGCACTGGCCGACAGCGAGGCCCATCGGCCCTTTAATCTGGAAACCGGGCCGCTGCTGCGAGTTTGCCTGGTCAAGACCGGCGAGCAGGAGCATTACCTGGTGCTGACCCTGCACCACATCGTCACCGAAGGCTGGGCGATGGACATTTTCGCCCGGGAGCTGAGTGCGCTGTACGAGGCCTTCATCGACGACCGCGAGTCGCCCCTGGAGCCGCTGCCCGTGCAATACCTGGACTACAGCGTCTGGCAGCGCCAGTGGCTGGAATCCGGTGAGCGCCAACGGCAACTGGCCTACTGGACTGCGCAACTGGGCCATGAACATCCGCTGTTGGAATTGCCCAGTGACCGGCCGCGCCCGCCGGTGCAGAGCCATCGCGGCGAGCTGTTGCGTTTCGACCTCAGCGACGCTCTGGCCGCCAGGGTCCGCGCCTTCAACGCCCGACACGGCCTGACGTTGTTCATGACCATGACCGCCGCCCTGGCTGTGCTGCTTTATCGCTACAGCGGTCAGACCGACCTGCGCATCGGTGCGCCGGTGGCCAACCGTATCCGGCCGGAAAGCGAAGGGCTGATCGGTGCGTTCCTCAACACCCAGGTGCTGCGCTGCCAACTGGACGGGCAGATGTCGGTGGGCGAGCTGTTCGAGCAGGTGCGTCATACGGTGATCGAAGGCCAGTCCCACCAGGACCTACCGTTCGACCATCTGGTGGAGGCTCTGCAACCGCCGCGCAGCGCGGCCTACAACCCGCTGTTCCAAGTGATGTGCAACGTGCAGCGCTGGGAATTCCAACAGAGCCGCACATTGGCCGGGATGACGGTGGAGTATCTGGTCAACGATGCGCGGGCCACCAAGTTCGATCTCAACCTGGAGGTCACCGAGCTGGATCATCGCCTGGGTTGCTGCCTGACCTACAGCACCGACCTGTTCGATGAGCCACGCATCGCTCGCATGGCCGGGCATTGGCGCAACCTGCTGGAGGCGTTGCTGGACGATCCGACCCGGCGCCTGAGCGAACTGCCGCTGCTGGACGCCAGCGAGCGGCAACAACGGCTGCGCAGCCTCGGTGCTGAACCCGGCGCCCATCGCCTGGACCAGTGCCTGCACCCCCTGTTCAGCGAACAGGCCCAGGTCCGTCCCGAGGCACCGGCCCTGACCTTTGCCGGACAGACCCTGAGCTATGGCGAACTCGACAGGCGCGCCAATCGCTTGGCCTGGATGCTGCGTGAGCGCGGTGTCGGGCCCCAGGTTCGGGTGGGCCTGGCCTTGGAACGCTCGCTGGAGATGGTCATTGGCCTGTTGGCGATTCTCAAGGCCGGCGGTGCGTACGTGCCGCTGGACCCGGAGTACCCCTTGGACCGTTTGCACTACATGATCGAAGACAGCGGCGTCGGGTTGCTGCTCAGCGACGGGGCGATGTTCCAGGCCCTGGGCCCGTTGCCGGACGGCGTCGGGCGCTGGTGCCTGGAAGAGGACACGACGGCCCTGGCGCAATACCCGGAACAGGCGTTGCCATTGGTCAACCTGCCACAGCACCCGGCCTACCTGATCTACACCTCAGGCTCCACCGGCAAGCCCAAGGGTGTGGTGGTGTCCCATGGTGAAATCGCCATGCATTGCCGGGCGGTGATTCAGCGTTTCGGCATGCGCCCGGATGATTGCGAGCTGCATTTCTATTCCATCAATTTCGACGCCGCCACCGAGCGCCTGCTGGTGCCGCTGCTCAGCGGAGCCCAGGTGGTGCTGCGAGCCCAGGGACAATGGGACGCCCAGGATATCTGCGAATTGATCCGCAAACAGGGCGTGAATGTGCTCGGCTTCACGCCCAGCTACGGCAGCCAGCTCGCTCAATGGTTGGCGTCCCAGGGGCAAACGCTGCCCGTACGCATGTGCATCACGGGTGGTGAGGCCCTGACCGGAGAGCATCTGCAGCGCATTCGGGCAGCGTTCACCCCGGCACTGTTTTTCAACGCCTACGGGCCGACGGAAACCGTCGTCATGCCACTGGCGTGCCTGGCGCCCGAGCAGTTGGAGGAGGGCGCGGGCAGCGTGCCGATCGGCAGCGTGGTCGGCGCCCGGGTGGCCTATATCCTCGACGCCGATCTTGCCTTGGTGCCACAAGGGGCGACCGGCGAGCTGTATGTCGGTGGCGCCGGGCTGGCCCAGGGGTATCACCAGCGTCCGGGCATGACCGCCGAACGCTTTGTCGCCGACCCGTTCGGCACCGACGGTGGACGGCTCTACCGCACCGGCGACCTCGTGCGCCAGCGTGCCGATGGCCTGGTCGAATACCTGGGGCGCATCGACCATCAGGTGAAAATCCGCGGCTTCCGTATCGAACTGGGGGAAATCGAAACCCGCCTGCTGGAGCACGCGGCGGTGCGCGAGGCTGTGGTACTGGCGCTCGACATGCCGGGAGGCAAGCAGTTGGCTGCCTATCTGGTGACGGACGTCGCCGCACAAGAAGCCGACCAACAAGCGATCCTGCGCGAAGCCCTGAAGACCCATCTCAAGGCGCAACTGCCAGACTATATGGTGCCCACGCACCTGATCCTGCTGGCGAGCATGCCGCTGACCGCCAATGGCAAGCTCGACCGTCGCGCCTTGCCGGCGCCGGATCCAGAGCTCAATCGTCAACACTACGTGGCGCCGAGCAACGCCCTGGAGCAGATCCTGGCGACCATCTGGTGCGAAGTGCTGAACGTGGGGCAGGTCGGCCTCAACGACAACTTCTTCGAATTGGGCGGCGATTCGATCCTGTCCATCCAGGTCGTCAGCCGGGCCCGGCAGCAGGGTATTCACTTCACGCCTCGCGACTTGTTCCAGCACCAGACGGTGCAGACCCTGGCGGCTGTCGCCACCCGCAGCGAGCAGGTCAGCGCCGAACAGGGCCTGTTGAGCGGCGAGTCGGGATTGACGCCGATCCAGCATTGGTTCTTCGAGCGCCCCATCCCCCATCGACAGCATTGGAACCAGGCGCTGTTGCTGGAGCCGGCCACGACCCTGGATCCTCAGTCGCTGGAACAAGCGTTGCGGGCTGTTTTCCAGCAGCACGATGCCTTGCGCCTGGGCTTTGATGAAGCCGCCGGCCACTGGCGCGCCGAGCATCGACCGGTGTCGGATGCTGCGTTGTTGCAGTCGTTGTCCGTCGAGTCCCTGGAGCACTGCGAAGTTTTATTCGAGCAGGCCCAACGTAGCCTGGACCTGTCGGGTGGTCCGTTGCTCAGGGCGGTGCTGGTGCAGGTGCCCGACGGGCGGCAGCGCCTTTTGATCGTCATTCATCACCTGGTGGTCGACGCGGTGTCGTGGCGTGTGTTGATGGAGGATTTGCAAATCGTCTATCGCCAGATCAGCGCTGGGCAGGAGGCGCTGCTGCCAGCCAAGACCAGCCCGTTCCGTGACTGGGCGGCGCGTTTGCAGGCCTACGCCGGCAGTGAATCCCTGCGCGAGGAACTGGGCGGCTGGCAGGAGCGCCTGAGTGGTGCGGCTGTGGCATTGCCCTGCGCCCATCCTGACGGCGGTCTTCAAGAGCGTCACGGGCAAACTGTCAGCGTGCGCCTGGATGCCGAGCGCACGCGGCAATTGTTGCAACAGGCACCGAGCGCCTACCGCACCCAGGTCAACGATCTGTTGTTGACGGCACTGGCCCGGGCGCTGTGCCGCTGGAGCGGCCATGAGTCGGCTCTGGTCCAACTCGAAGGTCACGGTCGAGAGGCGCTGTTCGATGACCTCGACCTGACCCGCACCGTGGGTTGGTTCACCAGTGTCTATCCGGTGCGCCTGAGCCCATCGGGTGAAGATCTCGGCGCATCGATCAAGGCCATCAAGGAGCAACTGCGCGCCGTGCCCCACAAGGGCCTGGGGTACGGTGTGCTGCGCTACCTGGCCGACGCGGACACTCGCGAGGCGATGGCTGCCCTGCCGCAAGCGTCCATCACCTTCAACTACCTGGGACAGCTCGACCAGACCCTGGGCCACGACGCCTTGTTCCAACCGCTGGACGCACCGCTGGGGGCGATCCATGATCCCGATTCGCCGCTGCCTAACGAATTGAGTGTCGACAGTCAGGTCAGTGGTGGCGAATTGGTGCTGCGTTGGACATTCAGTGGCGAGCGCCACGACCGGCAGGCCATCGCCGCCCTGGCCGATGCCTACCTCGACCAACTGCACGCCCTGATCGCCCATTGCCTGACAGACGAGGCGGGCGGCCTGACGCCATCGGACTTCCCGCTGGCGAAATTGACCCAGGAGCAGCTCGACAGCCTGCCCGTACCGACGGCGCAGATCGAAGATGTCTACCCGCTGACCCCGATGCAGGAGGGTATGTTGCTACACACCCTGCTGGAGCCGGGCACGGGTCTGTACTACATGCAGGACCGCTACCGCATCGACAGCGATCTGGACCCCCAGCGTTTCGCCCAGGCCTGGCAGGCGGTCGTCGCCCGTCACGAAGCCTTGCGCGCCTCGTTCTGCTGGAACGTCGGCGAAGACATGCTGCAGATCATCCACAAGCCCGGCAACACGCCCGTGGATTATCTCGACTGGCGCGAAGTGCCCGAGGACCAGCAGGAAGAGAAGCTCCAGACGCTGCTCAAGCGCGAGCGCGAAGCCGGTTTCGATCTGCTGAGCCAGGCGCCGTTCCACCTGCGGCTGATCCGGGTCGGCGCGACGCGCTACTGGTTCATGATGAGCAACCACCACATCCTGATCGATGCATGGTGCCGTTCGCTGCTGATGGATGATTTCTTCGAGATCTACACCGCCCTTGGCGAACACCGTGAGCCTCGGCTGGCGATGCCGCCACGCTACCGCGACTACATCGGCTGGCTGCAACGTCAGAGCCTGGCGGAGGCCCGGCAGTGGTGGAAGCACAACCTGCAAGGCTTCGAACGGACCACGTCGATCCCCGGCGACCGGCCGTTCCTGCGCGAACACGCCGGTGACAGCGGCGGCATGGTCGTCGGCGATTGCTACACCCGACTCGACCCGCAGGACGGCGCGCGACTGCGAGAACTGGCCCAGGCCCACCAACTGACGGTCAACACCTTCGCCCAGGCGGCGTGGGCCCTGGTGCTGCGGCGGGTGAGCGGCGACCGGGACGTGCTGTTCGGGGTCACCGTGGCCGGACGCCCCGTGGAACTGCCACAGATGCAGCGCACCGTGGGGCTGTTCATCAACAGCGTCCCGTTGCGGGTGCGGATACCCGAGGAGCATCAGCGCCGCACGGTGCGCCAATGGTTGGGCGAACTGCTGGACAGCAATATGCGCCTGCGCGAGTACGAATATCTGCCGCTGGTGAGCATCCAGGAAGTCAGTGAGCTGCCCAAGGGCCAGCCGTTGTTCGACAGCCTGTTCGTGTTCGAAAACGCGCCAGTGGAGGTTTCGGTGCTGGACCGCGCCCGGAGCCTCAACGCCACGTCGGACTCCGGTCGCACCCACACCAACTTCCCGCTGACGGCGGTTTGTTATCCGGGGGATGACCTGGGCTTGCACCTGTCCTACGACCAGCGTTATTTCGATGAGCCAACCGTCCAGAGGCTGCTGGGTGAGTTCAAGCGCTTGCTGTTGGCCCTGATGGAGGGGGTGCACGGTGACATGGCCGCGCTGCCACTGGTGGGTGTCGAGGAACAGGATTTCCTGATCGAGGGTTGCAACCAGAGCGAGCGGGCATATCCACTGGAACGCAGTTACGTCGAGCTGTTCGAGGCCCGAGTCGCCGCCCATCCGCAACGCATCGTCGCCACGTGCCTGGACCAGCAGCACAGCTACGCCGGGTTGAACCTGTGCGGCAACCGCCTCGGCCATGCCTTGATCGCTGCCGGCGTGGGCCTCGATCAACCGGTGGCGCTGCTGGCCGAGCGGGGCCTGGATCTGCTGGGCATGATCATCGGCAGCTTCAAGGCCGGTGCCGGTTACCTGCCGTTGGATCCCGGCCTGCCAAACCAGCGCCTGGGGCGGATCCTGGCCATGAGCCGCACGCCGCTTTTGGTCTGCACCCAGGCCTGTCATGCCCAGGCCGTGGCGCTGCTCGACGAATTCCCCTGTTCCGAGCGGCCGAAGCTGCTGGTGTGGGAAGCCGTCCAGGCCAGCGATGTTTCGCCGCAGAACCCTGGTGTCTACAGTGGTCCGGACAACCTCGCCTATGTGATCTACACGTCTGGCTCCACAGGGCAGCCCAAAGGCGTGATGGTGGAGCAGCGGGGCATGCTCAATAACCAGCTCAGCAAGGTGCCTTATCTGGCGCTGAGCGAGTCCGACGTGATCGCCCAGACGGCCTCCCAGAGCTTTGACATTTCGGTCTGGCAGTTCCTCGCCGCGCCGTTGTTCGGCGCTCGGGTGGACATCGTGCCCAACGCTATCGCCCATGATCCGCAAGGGTTGCCGATGCATGTCCAGCGCCAGGCAATCACCGTGCTGGAAAGTGTGCCGTCGCTGATCCAGGGCATGCTGGCCCAGGAGCACGTCGGCATGGACGGCCTGCGCTGGATGTTGCCCACTGGCGAAGCGATGCCGCCGGAACTGGCCCGTCAATGGCTGTCGCGTTACCCGGACATCGGCTTGGTGAACGCCTACGGTCCGGCGGAGTGCTCCGATGACGTGGCGTTCTTTCGCGTCGACATGGCGTCGACCCGCGGCAGCTACTTGCCCATCGGCACGCCCACCGACAATAACCGTTTATACCTGCTCGACGGTGCGCTGGACCTGGTGCCGCTGGGGGCCGTGGGTGAGCTGTGCGTGGCCGGTACCGGCGTCGGGCGCGGTTACGTCGGCGATCCATTGCGCACCGCCCCGGTGTTCGTGCCGAACCCGTTCGGCGCGCCGGGGGAGCGGTTGTATCGTACCGGTGACCTGGCACGTCGGCGCAGCGATGGTGTGTTGGAGTACGTCGGGCGCATCGACCATCAGGTCAAGATCCGGGGCTACCGCATCGAACTGGGGGAAATCGAGGCGCGACTGCATGAGCAGCCGGAGCTGCGCGATGCCGCGGTGGGAGTACAGGAGGGTGTCAACGGCAAGTATCTGGTGGGCTACCTGGTTGCTTCGGATTCCATGTTGCAAGCGACCGAACGCCTGGAGCGCATCAAGCAGCGCCTGCGGGCGGAACTGCCGGAATACATGGTGCCGCTGCACTGGCTATGGCTTGAATGCCTGCCCCGCAATGCTAACGGCAAACTCGACCGCAACGCCTTGCCGGCCCTGGAGATCGGCCAGTCGCACAGCCAGGATTACCAGGCACCCCGTACCGGGCTGGAGCAGACCTTGGCGGATATCTGGGCACAGGTGCTGAAGGTCGAGCGAGTGGGTGTGCGGGATAATTTCTTCGAACTGGGGGGCCATTCGTTGCTGGCGACGCAAATTGCCTCACGAGTACAAAAGGTCCTGCAACGCAATGTACCGCTGCGGGCCATGTTCGAATGCAGCACCGTGGAGGAACTGGCCGCGTACATCGAAGGGCTGACGGCCGGTGAAATCACCGAGGAGAAAGTGGACCGGTTGAATGACTTGATGGCGGAGCTGGAGGGTATGTAGACAGCGGCTTTGAGAGCCTCATCGCGGGCAAGCCTTGCTCCCGCATGGCCTGTGTGCACAGATCCGTTTGTGTGCGCAGGTCCATTTGTGGATACAGACCCATCTGTGGGTTCAGATCCATTGTGGGAGCAAGGCTTGCCCGCGATGAGGCCATCAGCTTTGGCAACATTCTTCTGGCTTGCTGAAGAAGGTCACGCCGGAAGCAAAAGCCCCGATTTCCTGAAAGGTGTCATTGACGGCATCCAGCAACCCGAACTGCTCCGGGGTCTGGGTGTTGCCATAAACCGCCAGCAACGCTTCATAAAACAGCAGCTTTCCTTTGGCCCTCTGCCCCGAAGCCTTCGTGATATCCACGGCTTTCGGTCTCAAGAGATCAACTTGCGCCTGGGCGAACGCTTGAAGCTCGGCTTTGGTCATGACGGTTCTCCACCCATTGATATCGAGTCTTCACCCTATCGTCAGTGCCCCGGCAAAACTACTGTCAGGTCTTACAGGTCCGTCCAGGCAACCGGCGATTGACGGCGTGCGGTTTGGCACGTCAGGCTGTCGCGGTTTTCCACATTCAAACAAGGAGGTCATCGATGCCCTTTGCCAATATTGACGGACAACCGCTCCACTACCTGGACCAGGGGCGCGGCCCTGTGGTGGTACTGGGCGGCAGCTATTTGTGGGATCACACCATGTGGGCGCCGCAGATCGAGGCGCTGTCCCGGCACTTCCGGGTCATCGCCCCGGATCTGTGGGGACATGGTCAATCCGGGCGCTTGCCCGAGGGCATGAGCTCCCTCGATGACCTGGCCCGCCAGATGACGGAATTGATGGATTACCTGAGCATCGATTGCTTCAGCCTGGTAGGACTTTCGGTGGGCGGGATGTGGGGCGCGCGGCTGGCGCTCGCGGCGCCGAAACGGGTCCAGGCACTGGTGTTGATGGACACCTACGTGGGCGTCGAGCCGGAGCCGACCCGCCAGTATTATTTTTCGCTGTTCGACAAGATCGAAGCCAATGGCAGCATCCCCGAGCCGCTGCTGGACATTATCGTGCCGATCTTCTTCCGGCCGGGCATCGATCCGCAATCACCGCTGTACCAGCAGTTCCGCGCCACCCTGGCGGCACTCCCGACCGATCGCTTGCGCGACAGCATCGTGCCGCTGGGCCGGATCATCTTCGGTCGGGACGACATCCTGCCACGCTTGCGTGAGCTGGACCCCCGGCGTACGCGGGTCATGTGCGGCGACCAGGACAAACCCCGCCCGCCGTCCGAGTCCCAGGAAATGGCCGAGCTGATTCGCTGCCCCCATATACTGATTCCCGATGCGGGGCATATCTCCAACCTGGAGAATCCGAAGGCCGTGACTACTGCGCTGCTGGAGTTCCTGGGGAACTGACGCTCCCACAGGGATTGGTGTCAGGCCGGGTTACTTCGGCCCGAGTATCTTCACCAGCTTGTCCGGCGACGGGGCGCCTTGCTGTTGTTGCAGGTCGCCTTTGCCGTCGAGGTAGAAAATCGCCGGGGTGGCGGACAGCTCCAGTTCGTCCATCAACTGCTGGTTGGCGTCGAGTTTGGCCTGGATGGCCGGCGGTATGTCCTTGAGCGGTTTGAGCGCGCTGCCCTTGCCGGCCTTTTCATGGTCTTCCAGGGCTTTCTCCGGGTCCTTGGCGGCCAGCAACGCGGCGGATTTACCGGGGCTGTCTTCGCGGATGATGCCCACCATGATATGCCGCAGCTGCACCTTGCCGGCCTTGACCCAGGGCCGTGCCTGTTCCCAGAACATGTTGCAGTACGGGCAGTTCGGATCACTGAACAGGTACACCGTGCGCGGTGCGTCCTTGCTGCCGTCGGCGATCCAGTTGCTCGCCTCCATTTTCCCCCAGATCTCCTTGGCCATGGGCGCATAGACCAGTTTCTGCAACGGCTCGGCGCTCAGGTCCTTGCCATCGGCGTCGTACAGATTGCCCAGCAGGACGTGCTGGCCGTCCGGTGTCAGGTACAGCGTCATGCCACGGTTCTGGTACTGCGCGGCATAGCCGCGAAGCCCGTTCGGGGCCTCGAAAGTGCCCACGATTTTCGCACCCTTGGCTTCGATCTTCTTGATGGCGGCGGGCAGTTCTTCGGCCTGCAGCAATGGAGCTTGCGTGAGCGCTGTGGCGACAACCAGCGTCAACAGGTGGCGGAAGCGGGGCATGGCGATTTCCTTATGGCGGGATGGGAGGCCGTGGTCGAGCCCGGCGTTTCGAAGTTCTCCAGGGCGCGGGCCAGGCTCGCCTCCGACAGTTCACCCAGGTGACTGGCCAACAGGCTGCCGTTGGCGCTATAGAACAAGGTCGTCGGCAAGGCCATGGAGCCGACGGCCTGGCCGAGGCGGCCGCTGCCATCGAACAGCACGTTGTCCAGGCTCAGGCCCTGGGTGGCGAGAAAGGTACTGACGCTTTGCATGCTTTCGGCCTGGTTGACGAACAGGAACGTCAGGTCGGGGCGTTGCCGTTGCGCCTCTTCCAACACCGGCATTTCACGCCGGCAGGGCGGGCACCAGGTGGCCCAGAGGTTGATGACCAAAGGGCCGCCCTGGTAGTCGGTGAGTTTCACTGTCTCGCCGTCGGCGTTGCGCAGGCTGATGTCCGGCAGCCGGGTGCCTTGTTCATAGATCGCCAGCGACATTGTCGCCGCCAGCCAGAACAGCAGGCCGCTGCCGACGCCAAAACCCAGCGGCCGGCGCAGGGGAGGGCGACGTCGAGCCCACAACAACGTGCCGATCACCAGCGCGACGATGCCGGGCCAGGCCAGGAAGCCGCCATCGCGCAGGTCGACGATCTGCCACGGATCGTCCTGGTAATGGCCCCAGTAGGCGGCGACAAAGCCGATCCGCGCCACCAGGAGCCCGAGCAGGAACAGCACGAACAACACCGATTCGGGGTTCTCGCCGCCGCGCCGGGCCACCCGCCAGCCGACGAAGGTGGCCAGCGCCAGGGCGCTGATCAACAACAGATGATTAAGGGCAATGGCGAAGGTGCCCAGGGTGAGCGTCAGCATCAGCGTGCGTCCCGAGTGGCGTTCCAGCGCGCCAGGAAGCCCTGGGCATCGACTTCCCCGGTGATCCGCTGGCTGCGGCGTTCTTCGCCGTCGGCGCCTATCCACAACAGGCTCGGGGGGCCTGGCACCTGATAGCGGCTCAGCAGCTCACGGCTGGCCGGGTTGTCGGCGGTTACGTCCAGGCGCAGCAGGCGCACCCCCTTCAGGGCGTCCAGCACCTCGGCACGGCCGAACACCTGTTTTTCCATGATCTTGCAGGACACGCACCAGTCG
Organism: Pseudomonas uvaldensis; assembly: GCF_021271205.1. Lineage (GTDB taxonomy): Bacteria > Pseudomonadota > Gammaproteobacteria > Pseudomonadales > Pseudomonadaceae > Aquipseudomonas > Aquipseudomonas uvaldensis. Next base: position 324,392 of record NZ_JAIWKS010000001.1, on the reverse strand, counting down.
GCGTAGTAGTCCAGCAACACCCATTGGCCCTGGGCCCGGGCGGCATCGAGTTCCCGTTGCAGGGCGGCGGGTTCGCTGACCGTGACGAAAGCCTCATGGGCCGTGACGGCCGCGCTGCCCTGGCCGCCGGTGTAGACCTTCAAGGGTTGGAAGAAATCATCGCTGCCGCCCGCCGCGCCGATCACCAGCAGGCTGCCCCACAGGCCGAACAACAGCGACGCACTGCCGCACACATAGGCGGTGCGGCCGAATCCTTCGGTCTGCCGCCAGGCGCTGTAGGCCGCAATCAGCAACAGCACGCCCCACAGGCCGATCCACAGCGAATCGTTGATGACGGGACGAATCATCAGCAACGCGGTGCCCAGGAACAGGAAGCCGAACACGCCCTTGACCAGGTCCATCCAGGCGCCGGGCTTGGGCAGGAAACGATTGCCCACGGTCACCAGCAGCAACAGCGGCAGACCCATGCCGATGCCCATGGCGAACAGGATCAGCCCGCCGTGCAGCGCATTGCCGCTCTGGGCGATGTACAGCAGCGCCCCGGCCAGCGGAGCGGTCATGCAAGGTCCCACCAACAGGCCGGACAGCGCCCCGAGGATGCCGGCGCCCAGCAGGCTGCCGCCGCGTCGCTGGCGACCGGCGTTTTCCAGTCGATCCCGCAGGGCCGCCGGCAATTGCAGTTCGAAGAAACCGAACATCGGCAGGGCCAACAGCACGAACACCGCCGCGAAGGTACCCAACAGCCATGGCTGTTGCAGCAGTGCCTGCAGATTGGCCCCCAGCAGCGCGGCGAGCACGCCCATGGCGGCGTACACCAGGGCCATGCTGATCACATAGCTGCCGGCCAATGCCAGGCCGCGCCGGGGCCCGGCGCCACTGCCCACCACCAGTCCGGCGAGGATCGGCAGCATGGGCAGGGAGCAGGGTGTGAATGCCAGCAACAGCCCAAGGCCGAAGAACACCAACAGGCTCCAGCCCAGCGCCCGCTGTTGCAGGCCGCTGGCCAGGGCCTGGTCCGCTGCCTCGCCACTGGCAACCGCAGGTGCGTTGCCACCCAGATCGACCATCTGGGTCTGGGGTGGGTAGCACAAGCCTGCGTCGGCACAGCCCTGGAAACCCACCTTGATCTTGCCGGTAGCACCCGCCGGAATCTTCAGTTCCAGCGCCTGGCGGTAGACCTGTTGATCGCCGAAGAACTCGTCGCTGTGGGCTTCACCCTCGGGCAACTTCGGTTTTTGCGCCTCGGCCAGACCGTCGAACCTGAGCCGTTGCTGATACAGGTAATACCCGTCGGCGATCTGCCAGAACAGCTGGGTTTCACCGGAATCAAGGCGCTCGGAGGTGAACACGAACGCTTTTTCCACCGGCAGGAAGTCGGGTTTGGTTTCGAAGGGATTGGCGGCCTGGGCCAGGCCCGAGAGCAGGAGCAGCCACAGCAAAAACAATCGACGCATGTAAGGAAGCCTTAGAACGAAGCAAGTGAGGGCACAATGGCGGCTGGCGATTAACCGTCGATTAACCCGGCGACAACGGGTTTGCCGCAATGATCGCCCATAGGGCGGTGCTCGTCGCATAATGTCGGCTTAATCGGCCGGCGGCCTAATGTACCTTTTTCCACGAGGCTTACCATGCACGTACTGGTCTGCGAAGACGATGAGTTGATCGCCAGCGGCATCGTCGCCGGCCTGACGGCCCAGGGCCTGGTCGTAGAGCACGTGGCGACGGCGTCGGCGGCGCGGGCGATACTCGCCGTGGCCACATTCGACGTCATGGTGCTGGACCTCGGGTTGCCCGACGAGGACGGTCTCAGGCTGCTGCGACAATTGCGCCAGCAAGGCCTGGAAATTCCGGTGCTGATCCTAACCGCACGGGACTCCGTGACCGACCGGGTCGATGGGTTGCAGGCCGGCGCCGATGACTATCTGCTCAAACCCTTCGACCTGCGTGAGCTGGCGGCGCGCCTGCATACGCTGCTGCGGCGCGTGGCGGGGCGCAGCGTGAACCTGATCGAGCATGGCCGCCTGACTTATGACCCCAGCAGCCGCGAAACCACCCTGGATGGCCAGCCGGTGGACCTGTCGCGTCGCGAGCAGTCGTTGTTGCAGGCGCTGTTGCACAACCGCGGCAGGGTGTTGTCCACCGAACAACTCAAGGACAGCGTCTACGGTTTCAGCGACGAGCTGGAAAGCAATGCGCTCAACGTTCATATCCATCACCTGCGGCGCAAACTGGGCAACGGAATTGTCGAGACGGTGCGCGGGCTGGGTTATCGACTGGGGCCGGCCGATGGCGGGGAGCCTTCCAAGTGATGAGCCTGCGACTGCGCCTGAGCCTAACATTGGGAGCTGCCTTCATCCTGATCTGGACCCTGGCCGCGGCCTGGATGCTCAGCGATCTGCGCAACCAGATGATGTTTTCCCTCGACCAACGCCTGGTGGCCTCGGCGCGGATGGTGGCCGGGCTGCTGGAACAGTTGCCCCCCATATCCAGCAAGGGCGAGGGCACGCACTTCAGCGCCGAGCAACTGAACATACCGGGTGGCATGGCCTGTCAGGTCAGCTCCCTGCGCGGTGAGATTCTGGCTCGCAGCCACAGCACTCCGGAACAGACCCTGGAAGCCGAGAAGATGGGGTTCCATGACCAGATCATCGACGGCGCGCCGTGGCGCAGCTTTACCCTGGCCCGAGGTGACGTGCGTATCACCACCGCCGACCGCCAGATCGAACGCGAAGCCTTGAACATGTCAGTGCTCCTGGCGGCCTCGGTGCCGGTGGGCGTGGCGCTACTGGGTTGTCTGTGCCTGTTGTGGCTGGGCATCGGCCAGGGCCTGGCGCCACTCAATCGCATGCGCGACGCGCTGATGCGGCGCAATGCCGACTCCCTCGAACCTCTGCAGATTCATCCGCTGCCCAGTGAGCTGCGACCGCTGCTGGAAACCCAGAACCAGCTGTTCCAACGCATCGGCAAGACCATCGAGCGCGAGCGCCGGCTGACGGGGGACGCTGCCCATGAACTGCGCAGCCCGCTCACGGCCATCAAGACGCATCTGCAAGTGGCGCGCATGACCGATGGCGTCGCCCGGGATCAATCCCTGGCCCGGGCCGAGGAGGGTGCCGACCGGTTGCACCGTACCCTTGAGCAGTTATTGCTGCTGGCCCGGGTCGAAGGCAGCCTGTCGTTCGACGACGGCGTGCAATGCAGTGCCGAACAGGTGGCGCGGCTGGCGATCCAGGACGCGGCCGGCGGGGCTCGCCAGCGGATCAAATTGCAGGTTTCTCCCGAAGTGTCCGAGGCGCCGGTGCAAATGCCGTCGGTGCTCTCCATCGCGGCACTGCGTAACTTGCTGGACAACGCTCTGCGCCACACCCCGGACGATACCGATGTGGAACTGAACCTGGAGATGATCGGCCAGCGGGTGCGCTTCCAGGTCCGCGACCATGGGCCCGGCATTGCCGCCGACGATCTGCAGCACCTTACCCAGCGTTTCTGGCGCAATGGCCAGAGCACCGGTTGTGGCCTGGGGTTGGCGATTGTCCAGGCCATCGTTCAACGCTGCGGCTGTGGGCTGCATTTCGACAGTCGCGGAGATGGCTTGCGGGTGGAGTTGACGGTGCCGGTGCAATCGCTGCCCGGCTCTGTTCCCAAATGCTAAATTCCTCCCTCGCTGATGCGTTTCCCTAGCAGGAAACCTGCACATGTGTGCACAGCGAGGTCGAGAGATGTCAGTCGCCAACAGTCTTATCGAAGCACAACCGGCGCGGGTCAGCCCCATTCCGGCAGAGACGCTTTACCAATTCGATGAATCGCCTCTGTTGGCTCGACAGAGCCGGCAGGAGTCCAACGCCCGTAGTTATCCCAGGCGGATTCCCCTGGCCCTCAAGCGTGCCCGAGGGCTGTATGTCGAAGACGTCGAGGGCCGGACGTTCATCGACTGCCTGGCCGGTGCCGGTACGCTGGCGCTGGGACATAACCACCCGGTGGTGATCGAGGCGATCCAGCAGGTGCTGGCCGATGAGCTGCCCCTGCACACCCTGGACCTGACCACGCCCGTGAAAGATCGCTTCGTCCAGGACCTGTTCGGCCTGTTGCCGGCGGCGTTTGCGGCTGAAGCAAAAATCCAGTTCTGTGGCCCCACGGGCACCGACGCGGTGGAAGCCGCGCTCAAGCTGGTGCGTACCGCCACTGGACGCAGCACCGTGCTGTCGTTCCAGGGCGGTTACCACGGAATGAGCCAGGGTGCGTTGAGCCTGATGGGCAGCCTGGGGCCGAAAAAGCCCCTGGGAGCCTTGCTCGCCAACGGTGTGCAGTTCATGCCGTACCCCTATGATTACCGCTGTCCGTTCGGGCTGGGCGGCGCCGAGGGCGTGAAGGCCAATCTGCATTATCTGGAGAACCTGCTGAACGATCCCGAAGCCGGCGTGCAGTTGCCGGCGGCGGTCATTGTCGAGGTCGTGCAGGGCGAGGGCGGGGTGATACCGGCCGACATCGACTGGCTGCGCGGGTTGCGCCGGATCACCGAGCAGGCCGGGGTTGCCCTGATCGTCGACGAAATCCAGAGCGGCTTTGGCCGCACCGGCAAGATGTTCGCCTTTGAACACGCCGGGATCATTCCGGACGTGGTGGTGCTCTCCAAGGCCATCGGGGGCAGTCTGCCGCTGGCGGTCGTGGTCTACCGCGAGTGGCTCGATACCTGGCTTCCAGGGGCTCACGCCGGGACATTCCGGGGTAACCAGATGGCCATGGCCGCCGGTTCCGCAGTGATGCGCTATCTGCTGGAGCATGACCTGCCGGCTCATGCCGCGGCCATGGGCCGGCGCTTGAGCGAGCACCTGCGCAATCTGCAACAGGATTTCCCCCAATTGGGCGACATCCGTGGCCGCGGCCTGATGCTCGGCGTCGAGCTGGTGGATCCGGCAGGTGCGCCGGATACCCTCGGTCATCCGCCGGTGCATGCACGGTTGGCGCCCCGGTTGCAGCGCGAGTGCCTCAAGCGCGGGCTGATCCTGGAGCTAGGGGGGCGTCAGGGCGGCGTGGTACGTTTCCTGCCGCCGCTGATCATCACCGCGACGCAAGTCGACCGGGTCGCGGAAATCTTCGGGCGAGCCTTGAAGGCGGCCGTCACCGAGGCTTAATTTTCGCCCGGCCCAAAACGTTCCTTTCATACCCCGCCTGCGCGTGCCGCGCAGCGAACCTCGAGCAAAGATGGAGAGACACCCATGACGTCAGTATTCGACCGCGAGGACATCGTTTTCCAGGTCGTGGTCAACCACGAAGAACAATATTCGATCTGGCCCGACTACAAGGCCATCCCGGAGGGGTGGCGTACTGTTGGCAAAAGCGGTTTCAAAAAGGAATGTCTGGCCTATATCGAAGAAGTCTGGACTGACATGCGGCCCTTGAGCCTGCGCAAGAAGATGGAAGAGCAGGCGACTGCGGTTCATTGATAGCGCCAACGCATTTTTGTGGGAGCTGGGCTTGCCCGCGATAGCGGTCTGTCTGCATCGATGATGTCGGATATGCAGCCGTCATCGCCAGCAAGCTGGGCTCCACAGTGGTCCGACGTTGATCGTGATTTCGGCTTCAGCCCTGTCCCACCAGAAAATCGATCAACGCCCGTGCCGCCGCCGGCAATTGCCGGTGGGGCGGGTAGATCACCGAAAATGGGCGGCTGCGGCCGCCGAATGCCTCCAATACCTCCACCAGTTCTCCGCGTTCGATCCGCTCTCGGACGATGAAATCGTAGGTCTGGCAGATCCCCAGTCCAGCCAGCGCCAGCGACACGATGCCCAATACGTCGTCGGACACCTGCACGTGACCCGCCGGCATCCACTCCCGATTTTCGCCCTTTTCGCAAAACAACCAGGGTGCGATACGTCCGCTGCTGGGCATGACGAACGGCAGGCAACTGTGGGTGATCAGTTCATCGACCTGCCGGGGTATGCCTGCTCTATCCAGGTATTTTGCAGAGGCCACCAGGCAGAGGCGGGCATCTTCGAGCTTGCGCCCCACCAGGCCGCTGTCCGGCAACTGACCGAGACGGATCGCCAGGTCATACCCTTCTGCGACCAGGTCGACATTGCGGTTGGTAATACTCAGCTCGACCCGGACCTGTGGGAACGCCTGGGCGAAGCGTGCCAGCAACGATGGCAGGCGGTAATGGCCGTAGGTGGTCGGTACGCTCAGGCGTACCCGGCCGGTCAAGACACCCTCCTGACCCTGTATCCGTCGTTCGGCGTCGTCGATCAAGGCGAAGGCCGAACGTGATTGTTCCAGATACAAGGTGCCGGCATCGGTCAGGTTCAGCCGTCGAGTCGTGCGGCGCAACAATTGCACCCCGAGCCGGATTTCGAGGCGGGAGATGGCGCGGCTCAGTACCGAAGGCGTGGTGCCCAGGGTCACGGCGGCGGCGCTGAGCGTGCCTTTCTCCACAACGGTGACGAAGGCTTCCACGTCGGCCAGGTAATCGAATCGACGGGCCATTATTGTCTCCAAAGGCCAAGTGATGTTCTCGTTGGCAAGTTTATCGCCAGTGAAGGCATCAATACAGTGAGGGCTGTCTTCTTCCACAGCCTTCGGAGTCATCATGAAAAAGCTTTCCACCCTTGCGTTATCCGCTGCACTGGCTGCCACCAGCGTCGCTGCCCAGGCCGACAATGTGCTGGTGGTCCTGTCGGATGCCGATCACCTGGATCTGCGCGACGGTAAGGTGTTTTCCACCGGTTTCTACCTCAACGAACTGTTGCAGCCGGTCAAGCTGTTGCTGGACGCCGGTCATCAGGTCACTTTCGCCACCCCCGAGGGCAAGGCCCCGACCCTGGATCGGTCGTCGATGGACAAGATGTATTTCAACAATGATGTGGCGGAGCTGGAGCGCTACCAGGCGCTGCTGGCGCAACTGAAGATCACCTCGGCGACCGAATCGCCCGTGGTCAGCCTGGCCCGTGTCGAACAGCAGGGCCTGGACCGTTTCGATGCCCTGTACATTCCCGGCGGCCATGCGCCGATGCAGGATCTGCTTACCAGCGCGCCACTGGGTCGGGTGCTGGCGCATTTTCATGGCAAGGGTAAAACCACTGCACTGGTCTGCCACGGGCCGATAGCGTTGTTATCGGCTTTGCCAGACGCCCAGGGTTTCGTCGGTCAATTGACCACCAAAGGCCAGGCCTCGGCCCCGTCGGACTGGATCTACGCCGGGTACAAAATGACCGTGATCAGCAATCAGGAAGAAGAACTGGCCAAGGGACTGCTGGGCGGCGGGAGCATGAAGTTCTACCCACAGACCGCGCTGCAACAGGCCGGCGGGCAGTACAGCGGCAACACCACGCCGTGGACTGCTCATGTGGTGAAGGATCGGGAACTGATCACAGGCCAGAACCCGGCGTCGGCGCTGGCGGTGGGGCAGGAGTTGGTTGAGCGGTTGAGTCACTGAACTCAGAGTAAACCTTGATCCCTTGTGGGAGCGAGCCTGCTCGCGATAGCGGTGGGTCAGCCAGCACAAATTCTGCTGACACGGCGCAATCGCGAGCAGGCTCGCTCCCACAGGGTCTTGTGTTGTGCGGGTTTACTTGAACCGCCGCTCCACCCCTTTCTCCACCAGAATCTTCGCCGAAATCTCTTCCACGGAAAAATGCGTGGAATTGATGTGCGGAATGTTCTCCCGCCGGAACAGGTTTTCCACTTCGCGCACTTCGAATTCGCACTGGGCATAGCTCGAGTAGCGGCTGTTGGGCTTGCGCTCGTTGCGGATCGCCGTAAGGCGGTCCGGGTCGATGGTCAGGCCGAACAGCTTGTGCTGGTGGGCGCGCAGGGCGCTGGGCAGTTGCAGGCGTTCCATATCTTCTTCGGTCAGCGGGTAGTTGGCCGCGCGGATGCCGAACTGCATCGCCATGTACAGACACGTCGGCGTCTTACCACAGCGCGACACCCCCACTAGGATCAGGTCGGCCTTGTCGTAATAATGCGTGCGGGCGCCATCGTCGTTGTCCAGCGCGAAGTTGACCGCCTCGATCCGCTCCATGTAATTGGAGTTGTGGCCAATGGAATGGGATTTGCCGACCGAGTAGGAGGAATGCTCGCTCAGTTCCTGCTCCAGTGGCGCCAGGAAGGTGGAAAAAATGTCGATCATGAAACCATTGGACGTTGCGAGAATCTCACGGATGTCCTGATTGACGATGGTGTCGAAGATAATCGGGCGGAAGCCGTCTGTTTCGGCGGCTTTATTGATTTGCTGTACCATCGCCCGCGCCTTGTCGACGCTGTCGATGTACGGGCGTGTCAACTTGGTGAAGGTAATGTTTTCGAATTGCGCCAACAGGCTTTGACCTAGCGTTTCGGCCGTAATGCCGGTGCCGTCGGAGATAAAGAAAGCGGATCGTTTCATTTGCGCCTTGGGCCCTAGTGAGCTAGTGACGATTCTTGGATATGATAGGCGCGATTTGCCGGCCGCCGATGGCCCGCATTCTCACTTATTTTCCAGGTCCAGGCCATATCGCCGGTACTCGCTCCCCTGGAGCCACCGGTGCCTTGAGCTTTTCCAACACAGTTAGTGGAGAGATCACCTTGGTAGAGTACGTAGTTTCCCTCGATAAGCTCGGCGTCCATGATGTGGAGCATGTGGGGGGCAAGAACGCATCCCTGGGCGAGATGATCAGTAACCTCGCCGGCGCCGGCGTCTCGGTGCCAGGTGGCTTCGCCACGACGGCTCAGGCTTATCGTGATTTCCTGGAACTGAGCGGCCTGAACAAGCAGATCCACGATGCGCTCGATGCCCTGGACGTCGATGACGTCAATGCCCTGGCCAAGACCGGTGCCCAGATCCGCCAATGGATCATGGAAGCCGAGTTCCCCGAGCGACTGAACACCGAAATTCGCACCGCCTTCGCCAAACTGTCCGAAGGCAACCCCGACATCGCCGTCGCCGTGCGCTCCTCGGCGACTGCCGAAGACCTGCCGGATGCGTCTTTCGCCGGCCAGCAGGAAACCTTCCTGAACATCCGTGGCGTGGACAACGTCATCCGCGCGGCCAAGGAAGTCTTCGCTTCCCTTTTCAACGACCGTGCCATTTCCTACCGCGTGCACCAGGGCTTCGACCACAAGCTGGTGGCCCTGTCGGCCGGTGTGCAGCGCATGGTCCGCTCCGAAACCGGCACTGCCGGGGTGATGTTCACCCTCGACACCGAGTCGGGCTTCCGTGACGTGGTGTTCATCACCGGCGCCTACGGCCTGGGTGAAACCGTCGTCCAGGGTGCCGTGAACCCGGACGAGTTCTACGTTCACAAGAGCACCCTGCAAGCCGGTCGCCCGGCCATCCTGCGCCGTAACCTGGGCAGCAAGGCCATCAAGATGGTCTACGGCGACGAAGCCAAGGCCGGTCGCTCGGTGAAAACCGTCGACGTGGACAAGGCCGATCGCGCCCGTTTCTGCCTGACCGACGCCGAAGTCAGCGAACTGGCCAAGCAGGCGATGATCATCGAGCAGCACTACAAGTGCCCGATGGACATCGAATGGGCCAAGGACGGTGACGACGGCAAGCTGTACATCGTGCAGGCCCGACCGGAAACCGTGAAGAGCCGTACCCAGGCCAACGTCATGGAGCGCTACCTGCTCAAGGAAACCGGCACCGTACTGGTAGAAGGCCGTGCCATCGGCCAGCGCATCGGCGCCGGCAAGGTGCGGATCATCAAGGACGTCTCGGAGATGGACAAGGTCCAGGCCGGCGACGTCCTGGTGTCCGACATGACCGACCCGGACTGGGAGCCCGTGATGAAGCGCGCCAGCGCCATCGTCACCAACCGCGGCGGCCGTACCTGTCACGCGGCGATCATTGCCCGCGAACTGGGTATCCCGGCGGTGGTGGGTTGCGGTAACGCCACCGAACTGCTCAAGGACGGCCAGGGCGTGACCGTGTCCTGCGCCGAAGGCGATACCGGCTATATCTTCGAAGGCGAACTGGGTTTCGACGTCAAGAAAAACTCCGTGGACGCCATGCCGGAGCTGCCGTTCAAGATCATGATGAACGTCGGCAACCCGGACCGGGCTTTCGACTTCGCGCAACTGCCGAACGCCGGCGTAGGGCTGGCCCGCCTGGAATTCATCATCAACCGCATGATCGGTGTGCACCCCAAGGCACTGCTGAACTACGATGGCTTGCCATCGGAGATCAAGGACAGCGTCGACAAACGCATCGCCGGTTACCACGATCCTGTCGGCTTCTATGTCGAGAAACTGGTGGAAGGCATCAGCACCCTGGCGGCGGCGTTCTACCCGAAAAAGGTCATCGTGCGCCTGTCGGACTTCAAGTCCAACGAGTACGCCAACCTGATCGGCGGCAAGCTCTACGAGCCTGAGGAAGAAAACCCGATGCTGGGCTTCCGTGGCGCCTCGCGTTACATCAGCGAATCGTTCCGCGACTGCTTCGAGCTCGAATGCCGCGCTCTCAAGCGCGTGCGCAACGAGATGGGCCTGACCAACGTCGAGATCATGGTGCCGTTCGTGCGTACCCTGGGCGAAGCGAGTCAGGTGGTCGACCTGCTGGCGGAAAATGGCCTGGCCCGTGGCGACAACGGTCTGCGCGTGATCATGATGTGCGAACTGCCGTCCAACGCCATCCTGGCCGAAGAATTCCTCGAGTTCTTCGACGGCTTCTCCATCGGCTCCAATGACCTGACCCAGCTGACCCTGGGTCTGGACCGTGACTCCGGGATCATCGCGCACCTGTTCGACGAGCGGAACCCGGCTGTCAAGAAACTGCTGGCCAATGCCATCGCCGCCTGCAACAAGGCCGGCAAGTACATCGGCATCTGCGGCCAGGGGCCTTCGGACCATCCGGACCTGGCCAAATGGCTGATGGAGCAGGGCATCGAAAGCGTTTCGCTGAACCCGGACTCCGTGCTGGAAACCTGGTTCTTCCTGGCTGAGGGGCAGGGCGCGGTCTGATCGAGGGAAGGGCCTGATCGACTAAAGCCGGCCAGTTAACCGTCGAACCTGTGGGAGCGCTTGACCGACTGGCATTAGCCGGGTCCTTTTTGATTGAAGTAGGGCGGGCTCCTGACAGATGCCGCCCTTTTTTGTGCAAGAGCATCATGCAAAGCAGCAGTCACCTATTTCCTGTCGCCCTGATCAGCGCCGAGCGGCGTGGCGATCTGAGCGAAGATGTCTATCGTTTGAAACCTGGCAACAGTCCCGACTGCACCGTCGAACTGGCTGTCACCCGGCTGGGCATGGCCGATGCCACCGAGGCGGCCCGCGGGGTCCCGGTAATCCTGTTGCATGGCAGTTTTTCCAACCGGCGCTTCTGGTATTCGCCCAAGGGCCTGGGCCTGGGGGCGTATCTGACGCGGCTGGGGTTCGATGTGTGGATTCCCGAGATGCGCGGACACGGGTTGTCCCAGCGTAATCAGGATTACCGCAAGAACCGTGTGGCCGACTACGCCCGTTACGACTTGCCGGCCATCGGCGCCTTTGTGCGCGAGCAGAGCGGGCAAGTGCCCCACTGGATCGGTCACTCCCTGGGTGGTATCACCCTGGCGGCGGCGCTGGGCGGTCATTACCTGGGCGAGCCGGCCGTGGCGTCGGCGGCATTTTTCGGGACCCAGGTCAGTCGCACCTACTGGCCGTTGAAAATTCCACCGGTGGAGTGGGGCGGACGGTTTATCCTCAAGCGGTTTGCTCAACTCTCCGGTTCAAGGCTCAAGCGCGGCCCGGAGGACGAGCCCATTGGCCTGGCCCTGGAGAGCATGCGTTGGTATGGCCTGTTCGGCCGTTTCGGCGATGCCGAGAAAAACTGGTGGGCCGGTTTGGCCGATGTGCCGGTGCCGGTGCTGGCGGTGAGCGCTGTCGGCGACCATCAGGATCCGACCTGGGCTTGTCGCAAGCTCTTCGAGCAGATCGGTTCCGAACACAAGCGGTTCGTCTGCCTCGGCCGGCAGCACGGTTTCAGTGATGATTTCGGCCACGTGGCGATGCTGGTCAGCAAGGCCGCACAGGCCGAGGTCTGGCCGCTGGTGGCGCATTGGCTGGAGAATCAGCGTGCGCCATTGCCGGCAAGCCAGCCCATTCTGGCCGAGGCGGTTTGAAGCACAGGCTCTGACAAGGGCATTTCGCTCTTCCCGGCTTGCGGCTAAGATATGACGCGTTACGTTGTTCCGGTCATAAACGGTTGTTCATTCAGCCTGACGTTCAAGCCCTTGCAGGGCCCTTGCGGGAGTCATTCGATGAAGCATTACCTCACGCCCGACCTGTGCGACGCCTATCCGGACCTGGTTCAGGTGGTGGAGCCGATGTTCAGCAACTTCGGTGGCCGCGACTCCTTCGGTGGCGAAATCGTGACCATCAAATGCTTCGAGGACAACTCGCTGGTCAAGGAGCAGGTTGAGCTCAAGGGCAACGGCAAGGTGTTGGTGGTCGACGGCGGTGGTTCCCTGCGTCGGGCCTTGTTGGGCGACATGCTGGCCGAGAAAGCCGCAAAGAATGGTTGGGAAGGACTGGTGATCTACGGTTGCATCCGCGACGTGGACGTCATTGCCCAGACCGATCTGGGCGTCCAGGCTCTGGCCAGCCATCCGATGAAAACCGACAAGCGCGGCATCGGCGATCTTAATGTGGTCGTGACGTTTGCCGGCGTGACCTTCCGTCCGGGCGAGTATGTCTACGCGGACAACAACGGCGTGATTGTTTCACCCAGCCCGTTGCAAATGCCTGAATGAAGCGTCAAAGCCGTAAGGGATGAGGATGTTCGAGGAAGAAAACGCGCAGTGGGGGCTGGTGCATGCCCTGGTGCTTGATGGTAAAGGTGGTGCGCGTTCCATAGCCCGGACCGAACTTGACGATCTGCAGCTGCAGGCACATGAGAGCCTGTGGTTGCATTGGGACCGCAGCCATCCCCAGACGCATACCTGGCTGCGCAAGTCCAGCGGCCTCAGCGAATTCAACTGTGACCTGCTGCTGGAGGAGAACACCCGGCCGCGCCTGTTGCCGTTGCCCGACGCCGAGCTGTTGTTGTTCCTCAGGGGAATTAACCTCAACCCAGGGGCCGAGCCGGAAGACATGGTGTCGGTGCGTATCTTCGCTTCCGCCCAACGGGTCATCTCCCTGCGCCTTCGTCCGTTGCGCGCCACAGATGAACTGCTGGCGCACCTGGCCGAGGGCGAAGGGCCGAAGAGTAGCTCCGAACTCATCCTGTATATGGCGCAGTACCTGACCGACAAGGTGCAGGACCTGGTGTCCCAGCTTTCGGAAATCGTCGACGGCGAGGAAGAAAAGCTCGATGCCGACGAACGGTACACCCCCGAGCACGACGCCATTTTGCATATCCGTCGCCGAGCGGCCGGACTGAAGCGTTTCCTGTCGCCACAGCGAGACATTTTTGGGCAGATGTCGCGCATCAAGTTGCCTTGGTTCGTCGAGGACGACGGTGATTACTGGAATGAATTGAACAACAGCCTGACCCGCTACCTGGAGGAGCTGGAATTGGCCCGGGAGCGCGTGGGGCTGGTGTTGGAGGCCGAGGACCGGCGCCTTTCGGTACGCATGAACCGCACCATGTACCGCTTCGGCATTATTACCGGGATTTTTCTGCCCATGAGTTTTCTCACCGGCCTGTTGGGCATCAACGTGGGCGGTATTCCGTTTTCCGACAGCCCTTACGGTTTCCTGGTCGCCTGCCTGCTGATGGTCTGCGTGGCCTCGGGGCAGTGGTGGCTGTTCCGCCGCTTGCGCTGGGTGTGATGGGGCTTTCATGTGACCCGACGAATGTTGATCGCGTCTTCCACAGACATCACGAGAGGTGCGTATGCACGATCCGTTTGAACAGTCTTTGCGCGACATGCTCAAGGCCTCGCCGTCCAGCCGGGACGACGATGCCTGCCTGGGGCGTGTACTGAAAACCGCCAACCGCCAGGTGGGCGCCGGCGATCTGTTCAGCCTGCTGGGCCGCTGGCTGCCCGCGCTGATGATCGCCTTGAACAACGGCTCGGCCCACGTCTTGCCGGTTTCCCGTCGTAAACCCGCTACTCGCACCGCTCATAAGGCTGACTGAATATGGAATTGAATCTCTGGACCCAGAGCCTTGTCGCGGCAATGACTGCGTTGTGGACCAAGGTGGCCAACTTCATCCCGAACCTGTTCGGCGCCCTGGTGGTGGTGTTGCTGGGGTTCGTGGTGGCCAAGTTGCTCGACACGCTGCTGTCCAAGCTGCTTGCCAAACTGGGCCTTGACCGCCTGATGGGGGGCACCGGCCTGACCAAGCTGCTGTCCCGTGGCGGTATCCAGGTGCCGATCTCGACCCTGATCGGTAAGATCGTCTACTGGTTCGTATTGCTTATTTTCCTGGTTTCCGCGGCAGAGTCCCTTGGCCTGCAGCGCGTTTCAGCTACGCTCGACATGCTTGCGCTGTATCTGCCGAAAGTGTTCGGCGCTGCGTTGGTATTGCTGGTCGGGGTCCTGCTGGCGCAACTGGTCAACGGCCTGGTCCGCGGCGCGGCCGAAGGCGTGGGGTTGGATTATGCATCGGGTCTTGGACGTATCGCCCAGGGTCTGGTGATCATCATCAGTATTTCCGTTGCGATCAGCCAGTTGGAGGTCAAGACCGACCTGCTCAACCATGTGATCGTGATCGTATTGATTACCGTTGGTCTGGCGATTGCGCTGGCCATGGGGCTGGGAAGCCGGGAAATTGCCGGCCAGATTCTTGCGGGAATCTATGTGCGTGAGCTGTATGAGGTTGGACAACAAGTGCGTGTTGGCGAGGTCGAAGGCCAGATCGAGGAGATCGGCACGGTGAAGACCACATTGCTGACCGAAGAGGGCGAACTGGTGTCGCTCTCCAATCGGATCCTGCTGGAGCAGCATGTGAGTAGCCGCTAACCCGGCAAACTCTGCTAATGTATGCCGCCGCAAAATGCCTGCTACCGCAGGCTGCGGCGCACATTGACCTAGACCGTCGGCCCGACTTGTTTTGAACAAACCCCAATCGCTATCCACGCGCTATGACCCCCGTGATCTCTCCGATGAGGAGTTGGTCGCGCGCGCGCATACGGAGCTGTTCCACGTAACACGTGCTTACGAAGAGTTGATGCGCCGTTACCAGAGAACATTATTTAACGTCTGTGCACGTTATCTGGGGAACGATCGCGATGCTGATGATGTCTGTCAGGAGGTGATGTTGAAGGTGCTTTACGGCCTGAAGAACTTCGAGGGGAAATCGAAGTTCAAGACATGGCTATATAGCATCACCTACAACGAATGCATCACACAGTACCGCAAGGAACGGCGAAAGCGTCGCTTGATGGATGCGTTGAGCCTGGATCCTCTCGAGGAAGCGTCTGATGAAAAGGCGCCCAAGCCGGAGGAAAAAGGCGGACTCGATCGCTGGCTGGTTTATGTGAACCCGATCGACAGGGAGATTCTGGTGCTACGATTTGTCGCAGAACTGGAGTTCCAGGAGATCGCAGACATAATGCATATGGGTTTGAGCGCGACCAAAATGCGTTACAAGCGCGCTCTTGATAAGCTGCGTGAGAAATTTGCAGGCATTGCCGAAACTTAACTTCGGCGCAAATATCTCTTACGTGTAGGCAAGTTCTGATAGACTTGCCGCCGAGTTGTCCCCCGGTTTGCGGGACTGCTTCACAATCACCAGATGGGGATTTAACGGATGAAACTGAAAAACACCTTGGGCTTTGCCATTGGTTCTCTTATTGCTGCCACTTCGTTCGGCGCTCTGGCACAAGGCCAAGGCGCAGTTGAAATCGAAGGCTTCGCCAAGAAAGAGCAATTCGACAGCGCTCGTAACTTCAAGAACAACGGCAACCTGTTCGGCGGTTCGGTTGGTTACTTCCTGACCGACGACGTGGAACTGCGTCTGGCCTACGACGAAGTGCACAACGCTCGCACTGACGATGGTACCAACGTCAAGGGCGCCAACACCGCTCTGGACGCTCTGTACCACTTCAACAACCCAGGTGACATGCTGCGTCCTTACGTCTCGGCCGGTTTCTCCGACCAGAGCATCGACCAGAATGGCAGCAACGGTCGTAACCGTTCGACCTTCGCCAACGTTGGCGGCGGCGCCAAGCTGTACTTCACCGAGAACTTCTACGCCCGTGCCGGCGTTGAAGCTCAGTACAACATCGACCAGGGCGACACCGAGTGGGCGCCTAGCGTTGGTATCGGTGTGAACTTCGGTGGCGGCTCCAAGCCTGCTGCTGCTCCAGTTCCAGCTCCGGCTGAAGTCTGCTCCGACAGCGACAACGACGGCGTGTGCGACAACGTCGACAAGTGCCCTGACACCCCAGCCAACGTTACCGTTGACGCTGATGGCTGCCCAGCTGTTGCTGAAACCGTACGTGTTGAGCTGGACGTCAAGTTCGACTTCGACAAGTCGGTCGTCAAGCCAAACAGCTATGGCGATATCAAGAACCTGGCTGACTTCATGAAGCAGTACCCATCGACCACCACCACTGTTGAAGGTCACACTGACTCCGTCGGTACTGACGCTTACAACCAGAAGCTGTCCGATCGTCGTGCGCAAGCCGTCAAGGACGTTCTGACCAAGCAGTACGGTGTTGAATCGTCCCGCGTTCAGTCTGTTGGCTACGGCGAATCCCGTCCAGTCGCTGACAACGCCACTGAAGCTGGCCGCGCTGTAAACCGTCGCGTAGAAGCTGAAGTAGAAGCCCAAGCCAAGTAATTAGCCCAAGGCTTTTGGAAAAACCCGGCTCAGGCCGGGTTTTTCTTTGCCTGCGATTCATGAAATGAGGCTGTGGTGAGTGGTGATTCTGTGAGCGCAAGCGGTCAATTGTGGAAGCGAGCCTGGATCAGCCAACAGAGGGGTTGACTGACTGACCGCTAGCGCGAGCAGGCTCGCTCCCACAGGTTCGTTGTTGTATGCGGTTACAGCGCTGCCGCCTGGACCCAGGTCTGTTGTGACTGGGTTAACTGCGCGCCGGCCGCTACTGACCCTATGACCAGAATTGCCGGGCTCTTGAGCTCGAACGTGCTGGCGTCGGCTTCCATCGAGGCCAGGTCACTGCGGCAGTCCCGTTGGTGGGGCAGGGAGGCGTTTTCGATCATGGCGACCGGGGTATCCGCTGCCAAGCCACCGGCCAGCAACTGCTCGCGAATTTCGCTCAGTTTTGCCACGCCCATGTACACCACCAATGTCGTCCCGCTCTGGGCCAGGGCTTGCCAGTTCAGGCTGCTGCCATCTTGTGTATGGGCCGTGACCAGGGTCACACCTCGGGCGATGCCGCGTAGCGTCAGTGGAATATCGCACTGGGTCGCTCCCGCCAGGCCAGCGGTGATGCCGTTGACCAACTCCACCGCTATGCCATGGTCGCGCAGCCATTGCGCTTCTTCACCGCCCCGACCGAAGATGCACGGGTCGCCGCCCTTGAGGCGTACCACGCATTTGCCCTGGCGGGCATAGCGCAGCATCAAACGATGGATAAACGCCTGTGGCGTGGACCGGCATCCGCCGCGCTTGCCCACGGCGATGACACGGGCACCGGGGCAATGCTCCAGCACTGCCTCGTTGACCAAGTCATCGATCAACACCACGTCGGCTTCGCGCAGGGCGCGCACGGCTTTGAGGGTCAGTAATTCGGGGTCGCCAGGACCTGCACCCACCAGCCAGACTTTCGCGTTCATAGTGTTTTCCTCACGAGACTGCCGCCACCGGACGCGCAGTGGCGACCAGCAGACGCTTGATTTCCGGTACGCAGGAACCGCATTGCGTGCCGCACCCCAGCTCCTGTTTCAGCCCTTGCAGATCCAGGCCGCGTTCGATGCCCGCGCAGACCGCACGCTGGCTGACGTTCATGCAGTTGCACAAGGTTCTACCGCCACCCAGCGCGGCGCCAGTATTCCCCGGCGGTGCGCTCAGCGGCGCCAGCAACCAGCGTCGCAGCTGCTCGTCGGCACGACCTTCCAGCCATAGATTCTGCAGCCAGTGCCGGGCCAGGGTTTCACCGGCCAGACGGATAGCGGTGATGCGGCCATTTTCGATCCGCACCCGTTTGCCGATGGCGCGACGCGGATCGTCATAGGCCAGTACTGGCCCCTCGATCAGGCCCAGTTGTTCATCAATAGCCTGCAGCAGTTGTGGTTCGGGGGCCAGGGCGCTGGCGGCGCGAATCAGCAGCGCCGGGCGCTCACGACCGGTAAGGCTCAGGCTGACGTAGGCAAACGCCTCACACAGTGGTCGCAGGGTTTCCAGATGCTGCTGGACATCGCCTTCGACCAGAGCGAAGAGCTGCCAGGGCAGGTTCACCGGTTCCAGGCGTACGCCGCTGTGCTTGAGCTCAGGTTGTTTCGACAGTGGGTCGAACGCCGGCTGGGTCAGGGTGTTGACCCCACCCTTGAGGAAGCGGTCGCCCCAGTGCATTGGCAAAAAGGCCTGGCCGGGCCGAACGCTTTCGTCGCTGTCCACGGCCACGATCACGCTGCCGCGACGACTTTTCAGGCTGACCAGGTCGCCGGTTTTCAGGCGATGGCGAAGCAGTTCGTCGGGGTGCAGGCTGAGCACGGCCTCGTTCACATGGCCAAACAACTGTGCAGCGGTGCCGGTGCGGCTCATGCCGTGCCATTGGTCCCGCAGCCGACCGGTGTTGAGGGTCAGCGGGAAGCGGGCGTCGCGCAGTTCCCTGGCGGCGTGATAAGGATCGGCCACGAAACGGGCACGGCGGCTGTCGGTAGGGAAAATCCCGTCCACGTACAGACGAGGCGTGCCTTCGGTGGCGCCCTCCGGGAACGGCCATTGCTGAGGGCCCAGTTGATCGATCAACGAATGGCTGATACCGGACAAGTCCAGGTCTCGTCCTCGCGTCAGTTGCTTGTACTCGTCGAAGAGTTGGGCGGGCGCGTCAAAGGCGAACAGGCTGGGCTGGCCAGGGCGCAGACGTTTCTCCAGGCGTTGTGCGAAATCCACGGTGATCGCCCAGTCCGGCCGTGCTTCGCCCGGTGCCGCGATGGCGCGGCGAACGTGGGAAATGCGCCGTTCAGAGTTGGTCACCGAACCTTCTTTCTCACCCCAGCTGGCTGCCGGCAACAGCAGGTCGGCAAAGCCGGCGGTTTCGGTGGTCCGGAAGGCCTCTTGCAGCACCACGAACGGACAGGCTTGCAGGGCCTCGCGCACCGCTGTCTGGTCTGGCATCGATTGGGCCGGATTGGTGCAGGCGATCCACAGCGCCTTGATCTTGCCGTTGCGCACCTGCTCGAACAGTTCGATGGCGCTCAGTCCCGTGGTGGCGGGCAATTGCTCAACGCCCCAGTAGCGGGCGACTTCGGCGCGATGTTCCGGGTTGGCCGCTTCGCGGTGGCCCGGCAGCAGGTTCGACAGACTGCCGGTTTCCCGGCCGCCCATGGCATTGGGCTGGCCGGTGAGCGAAAAGGGCCCGGCGCCCGGCCGGCCGATCTGCCCAGTGGCCAGATGCAGGTTGATCAACGCGCTGTTCTTGGCGCTGCCGGCGGTGGATTGGTTCAAGCCCATGCACCACAACGAGAGGAAACTCGATGTGGTACCGATGGATTCGGCGCACTGGTGCAGTTGTTCGACGCTGATGCCGCACAGTTGGGCGACCATGGTCGGTGTGTAATCGCGCACCAGATTCTTCAGGTCCGCCAGACCTTCGGTGTGGGCCTTGATGAAGTCGCGGTCGATCCAGTCTTCCCACAGCAGCAGATGCAAAATCCCATGGAACAGGGCGACGTCGGTTCCAGGCAGAATCGCCAGGTGCAGGTCAGCCAGATCGCAGGTGTCGGTGCGTCGCGGGTCGATGACGATGATTTTCATCTGCGGCCGGCGGGATTTGGCTTCTTCGAGGCGACGAAACAGGATTGGGTGGGCGTAGGCCATGTTGCTGCCGACGATCATCACGCAATCGCTCAGTTCCAGGTCCTCATAGCTGCAGGGTGGCGCGTCGGCGCCGAGGCTGCGCTTGTAACCCACCACCGCCGATGACATGCACAGCCGGGAATTGCTGTCGATGTTGTTGGTGCCGACCAACGCTCGGGCGAGTTTATTGAACGCGTAGTAATCCTCGGTCAGCAACTGGCCCGAGATGTAGAAAGCCACGCTGTCGGGGCCGTGTTCGGCGATGGTATCGGCGAACGCGCTGGCGGCGTGATCCAGGGCGCTGTCCCAGTCGATACGGGTCCGGGCCAGGCCTTTGCCCAAGCGCAGTTCGGGATACAGGGCGCGTGCGGCGAGGTCGCCGGTCAGGTGCAGGGTCGAACCCTTGCTGCACAGTTTGCCGAAATTGGCCGGGTGGGCGGGATCGCCGCTGACGCCGAGGATGCGCTCGTCGTCATGTTCGATCAGCACGCCGCAACCGACCCCGCAGTAACAGCAGGTCGAGGCAGTGGTCTGGCGGCTCATCGGCTTGCGTCCCGCAATGCCAGCAGCACCCGGCCGTTTTCGACCCGTGCCGAATGATGATGGGCGCAGCCCACGTCCGGGGCCTGGGCCTGACCGGTTTCCAGGTCGATCTGCCAGTTATGCAGCGGGCAGGCCACGCGTTTGCCATAGACCAAGCCCTGGGACAGCGGGCCCCCTTTGTGAGGGCAACGGTCATCGAGTGCGAAAACCTCATCGTCGCTGGTGCGAAAAATCGCGATATCGCCTTTCGGGCTGCTGATGATGCGCGAGCCCAGGGCATTGATGTCTTCCAGTGCGCAGATATCCAGCCAGTTCATGCTGGCACCTCCAGGTTCTTCACAGGGATGACTTCAAACTCTTTTTTCAACTGGGGTTGTTCCAGGCGCTGTTTCCACGGGTCCTGTTCCAATGACAGGGAAAACTTCAGGCGCTCGTGGAGCGCTTTGCGCCGCGCCGGGTCTTCGAGCACGGCTTTCTTGATGTACTCCATGCCGACCCGTTGCAGGTAGTGCACGGTACGCTCCAGATAGAAAGCCTCTTCACGGTACAACTGCAGGAAGGCGCCGTTGTATTCACGGACTTCCTCGGCGGTCTTGAGCTTGACGAAGAACTCGGCGACTTCGGTCTTGATGCCGCCGTTGCCACCGATGTACATCTCCCAGCCAGAGTCGACGCCGATGATGCCTACATCCTTGATGCCGGCTTCCGAACAGTTGCGTGGGCAACCGGAGACGGCCAGTTTCACCTTGTGCGGCGACCACATATTGAACAGGTCATGCTCCAGCTCGATGCCCAGCTGCGTGGAGTTTTGGGTGCCGAAGCGGCAGAACTCACTGCCTACGCAGGTTTTCACGGTGCGGATGGACTTGCCGTAGGCATGGCCGGACGGCATGTCCAGGTCTTTCCAGACACCGGGCAGGTCTTGCTTCTTGATCCCCAGCAAGTCGATGCGCTGCCCGCCGGTGACCTTGACCATGGGCACGCTGTATTTGTCGGCCACGTCGGCAATGCGCCGCAGCTCCGAAGGCGTGGTGACCCCGCCCCACATGCGCGGAACGACGGAATAGGTGCCGTCCTTCTGGATATTGGCGTGGGCGCGTTCGTTGATCAGGCGCGATTGTGGGTCGTCATGGGCTTCGCCGGGCCAGGTGGAAATCAGGTAGTAGTTCAGTGCCGGGCGGCAGGTGGCGCAGCCGTTCGGGGTGCGCCAGTTCAGATAGCTCATGGTGCTGGCGACCGTCAGCAAGTGTTCGTCGCGGATCGCCTGGCGAATCTGGCCATGGTTGAGGTCGCTGCAACCGCAGATGGCTTTTTCGCTTTTCGGCTTGACGTCCGCCGCGCCACCCACGGTGTTGATCAGGATCTGCTCCACCAATCCGGCGCAGGAGCCGCAGGAACTGGCGGCCTTGGTGTGTTTTTTCACGTCGTCGACACTGAACAGGCCGTGTTCCTGGATAGCCTTGACGATGGTGCCCTTGCACACGCCATTGCAGCCGCAGACCTCGGCGGAGTCGGCCATGTTCATGGCTTTGTTCTGGCCCTGATGTCCTACGTCGCCCAAGGCGTTTTCGCCGAACATCAAGTGATCTCGGATCTCGCTGATGGCGGCATTCTCACGGATCTGGCGGAAATACCAGCCGCCATCTGCCGTATCGCCGTACAGACAGGCACCGACCAGCACGTCATCCTTGATCACCAGTTTTTTATACACGCCGCCGATGGGGTCGGAGAGGGTGATGGTCTCGGTGCCTTCGCCGCCCATGAAGTCACCGGCGGAGAACAGATCGATGCCGGTGACCTTGAGTTTGGTTGAGGTCACCGAGCCCTTATAGGTGGCGAAACCCAACTGGGCGAGGTGGTTGGCGCAAACCTTGGCCTGTTCGAACAACGGGGCCACCAGACCATAGGCGGTCCCGCGGTGGTTGGCGCATTCACCGATGGCGTAGATGCGCGGGTCATAGGTCTGCATGGTGTCGTTGACCAGGATGCCACGGCTGCACGGAATGCCGGATTTTTCCGCCAGTTCGACGTTGGGCCGGATACCGGCAGCCATGACCACCAGGTCGGCGGGAATAATGTCGCCATTCTTGAACTGCACGGAGCCGACCCGGCCGTTGCCAGCGTCGTGCAGGGCCTGGGTCTGTTCGTTGAGGCGGAATTTCAGGCCGCGGCTTTCCAGAGCGGTTTGCAGCAGTTGGCCGCTGGTCTTGTCCAGTTGCCGTTCGAGCAGCCAGTCACCGAGGTGCACCACGGTGACATCCATGCCCCGCAGCTTCAGGCCATTGGCCGCTTCCAGGCCCAGCAGGCCGCCACCGATGACCACCGCATGCTTGTGGGTCTTGGCGGTTTCGATCATCACCTGGGTGTCGGCAATGTCGCGGTAGCCGATCACGCCTTCCAGGGTGTGGCCGGGAATCGGCAGAATGAACGGCGTGGAGCCGGTGGCAATCAGCAGGCGGTCGTATTCGGCCTCGGTGCCGTCTTCGGCGATGACCTTGCGCTTGACCCGGTCGATTTGCACGACTTTGCGGTTAAGCAACAGGTTGATGTTGTTGTCCTGATACCAGCTCAAGTCGTTGAGCACGATTTCTTCGAACGTCTGTTCACCGGCGAGCACGGGAGATAGCAGGATGCGGTTGTAGTTGGTGTGCGGTTCGGCGCCGAACACCGTGATGTCGTACAGCTCGTTGCTGAGCTTGAGCAACTCTTCTAGGGTGCGCACGCCGGCCATGCCGTTGCCGATCATCACCAGTTTGAGTTTTTTCATCAGGCTTCTCCGCGAACTCAGGTCCGTTTCATCACGGCGATCGGACTGGCTCGGTCATTTTCACGAAAACAAAAAAAGGCGTCTCGCTGGTGATCCAGCGAGGACGCCTTTGTCCTGGTCCCGTTCTCTCGGGAAGCATCGCCTTCATCGTTGGAGGCGCTGCCTTATGTCTGTTGAAAGAGGTTATGCAGTGGTTGTGCCAAGTGAGTTAGGGGTGCGGATTTATTGAGGATGAGGGCACTGACAGGCGTTGCGGGAGGATTTATTGCACCGAATCAAAGCGTGTTGCCCGGTAATGGAGCGCCCGACTGCTAGATGTGTATTTGGCAGTCCTGCCCTCATCGCGAGCCTGCTCGCGATGGGCGCGACCGGATCTCAGCTATGAAATACCATGAACAGCAGCACCAGATTCACCATCAAAGACACCAGCGCCAACGTCCGCCAGACCTTCAGCGGTTCCCTTTCCAGCAACGGTCGGGGTCGTACGCTCAAGCTCCGGCGTTCGCCCTGTTCCAGCAGCAATAGCCACTCTTCAGCCGTTTCAAAACGTAGAACCGGATCCGCCGCGACCGCCCGCTCCAGGCTTTGTCCGAGCCAGTCCGGCAGGTCAGGACGATAGCGGTTGGCACTGACGGGCACGCCGAAGCGTGGTCGTTGAAAGGCCTCGATTTCGCCGTAGGGATAATGACCGGTCAGCAGGAAATACAGAGTCACGCCCACGGCATACAAGTCCTGTTGCGCCGTCGGTGCGATGCCGCCGAAGGCTTCCGGGGCGATATAACTGGGGGTGCCCGGCAAGATGTTGGCCTGGTCCTCGGAAAGACCCGGGCAGTACGCCAGGCCGAAATCCAGCAGGCGCAGTTCCCCATCGTCCCCCAGGTGCAGGTTTTCCGGCTTGATGTCGCGGTGGTAGATCTGCCGTCGGTGCAGCAACCCCACCGCCCGCACCAATCGCTGCGCCAGGTCTTGCCATTGAGCCAGCGGCAAGGCACCACCCCGGTCGAACAGCTCGGCAAGGGTCATGCCCGGATATTCACGCATCAAGTAGTACAAATGCTGGCGCTGGGGAACGCCATGGATTTCCGGAAACTGCCGGCCGGCAACCCGCTTGAGGAACCATTCTTCCGAGAGCAACGCCTGTCCCGCCCGGGTGTCGTCCCGCAGATGCCCGGGCAGGGTCTTCAGCAACCAGGGCTGGCCCTGGCTGTCGTGCACTCGGTAGAGCAGCGATTGCTGGCTCTGGCCGAGCAACCCTTCGACCCGCCAGCCCTCGAACATCTGGTCCGGTTTAAGGGTCGGGGGCAGGGGCCATTGCTGCAGTTGGATCAGGGCATCACCGATACTCGCTTCACCCAGCGCATCGACCCGCACCAGCAAGGCGCTGGCGTTGTCCTGGCTGCCGGCCAGGTGCGCCGCGTTGACCAGGGTCTGGGCGGCGAGGTTCAGGTCCGTCTGGTCCCGCAGGATGCCAGCGATGGCCGTGTCACCCAGTACCGCCCAGACGCCGTCGCTGAGCAGGACGAAGGTTTCGTCGGTGCGCAATTCGCCGTCGAGAAAGTCGAGAATCAGGTGTTGATCCAGCCCCAAGGCACGCTTGAGCACGTGTTGCATGCCCTGTTGTTCCCAGACGTGGTCTTCACTGACGCGTTGCAGGTGATCGCCGTGCCAACGATAGACCCGGCAATCGCCGACATGGGCCAGGGTGAAACGCCGGCCCCGCAGGACCAGGGCGCTGACAGTGGTGAGCAACGGCTGCCCGCCGCCGTTGGCCTGTAACCAGCGGTTTTGTGCGAGCAACAACCGGTCGAGCGCCTGGGCCACGCCCCAGGTTTGTGGCGTGGAATAGTAGTCCAGGGCCAGCGCCTGCAACGTCGAGCGGGCGGCCAGTCCGCCATCGGCGCATTGGCTCACGCCATCGGCGATGGCGAACAGGTAACCTTTGCTGGCGGCCAGCGCCGGGGCAGGCGTGACCAGGCGCAGGGCGTCCTGGTTTTCCTCACGCGGGCCGATGGCACTGGCTTCGGCGAAACTCAGTTGCAGGCTCATGCGTTATTTATACCCGAGCCGCGGTGACGGCTGCCGAACCCCAAGTGGTCCTCCAGCGACGCTTGACACCGTGCAGGCCGAACCAGGCCAGTACACCGAGGCTGGCGAACAACCACAGCGCCAGTTGATAGCTGCCGGTGCTCTGCTTGATAGCGCCCATGCCTGCCGCCAGTGCGAAACCACCGATGCCGCCGGCCATGCCGATCAGCCCCGTCATCACACCGATTTCGCGACGGAAGCGTTGTGGCACCAGTTGGAACACCGCGCCGTTGCCTGCGCCGAGACCGAGCATGGTGCAGACGAACAGGGCCAGTGCCGCGTAGGAGTTCGGCAGGTTGAAGCCTACCGCTGCGATGCAGACGGCCGCTACGGTGTACATCGCCAGCAAGGTGCGGATGCCGCCGAAACGGTCCGCCAGGGCGCCGCCCAGCGGTCGCATCAAGCTGCCGCCGAAGACACAGGCCGCGGTGTAGTAGCCGGCGGTCACCGGACTCAGGCCGTACTGGTCGTTGAAATAGCCGGGCAGGGCGCTGGCCAGGCCGATGAAACCGCCGAAGGTCACGCTGTAGAAGAACATGAACCACCAACTGTCACGGTCGCCCAAGGCCTTGAGGTAGTCGGCCATGGACTTGGTTTTCGGCCGCTCAGGCGCGTTCTTGGCCAGCCAGGCGAACAAAACAAGGGTCAGGCCAAGGGGGATCAGCGCGAAACCGAAGACATTGCTCCAGCCAAACGTGGCCGCCATGATCGGCGCGATCAGCGCGGCCAGGACCGTGCCCGAGTTTCCGGCACCGGCGATGCCCATGGCCTTGCCCTGGTGCTGCGGCGGATACCATTGGGAGGCGAGTGGCAGGGCGACGGCGAACGATGCGCCGGCCACGCCCAGGAACAACCCCAGCAACAATGCCTGCTCATAACTGTGGATGCCCAGCTTCCAGGCGCAGAACAGTGCGCCGATCACGATCACCTGGCCGACCATGCCGGCGGCCTTGGGGGAAATCCGATCGGCCAGCAGACCCATGAGCAGGCGCAGTACCGCGCCCGCCAGGATCGGCGTCGCTACCATCAGGCCGCGTTGTTGGGTGGTCAATTGCAGGTCGACGGCAATTTGCACCGCCAGGGGGCCCAGCAGGTACCAGACCATGAAGCTCAGGTCGAAATAGAGAAAGGCCGCGAACAATGTCGGGGTGTGGCCGGATTTCCAGAAGCTTGAGTTCATCGCGCACCTCAGCGGTTAAAGTCTCGGGTAATGAGTCAGTGCTTCGAGGTGGGGCGCCGTCATGGCGACCCGCCGACCCCGGACGGTGGGGCCAAAGCAAAAAAACGCCGCAACCCGGATCGCCTGGAAGGGCAAGCAGGGTGTGCGACGTCTTTGTCGTAGGTGGGCAACCGCCGTTGGTTACCGGTGAGGTTGTCCAAGCGAGAACTGTGCCAACAGGGGAATCGGTGTGGTGCCTATCGCGAGCAGGCTCGCTCCCACAGTGGGTCCGGGTATCGCAAATGCTGTGCTCGCCGGAGGAATTCTTGTGGGAGCGGGGTGCTGTTCACCTCGAACCCTTGTGGGAGCGAGCCTACTCGCGATGACGCCGGGTCAGACGCTGCGAGGCCGTCAGCCCAACAACTCATTCATGGCAATGATCTGTTCCGCCACCTGAATCAGCTTCTGCTGGCGGCTCATGGCTTGGCGGCGCATCAGGGTGTAGGCCTGTTCTTCGTTGCAGGCTTTCATCTTCATCAGCATGCCCTTGGCCAGTTCGATGCGCTTGCGTTCGGCCAGTTGCTGGTCCCTGGCCAGGAGCTGGGCGCGCAGGGCCTGGTCGCTTTCGAAGCGCGCCATGGCCACGTCGAGAATCGGCTGCAGGCGTGCGGCGTGGATACCTTCGACGATGTAAGCGCTCACGCCGGACTTGATCGCCTGGCGCATCACATCGGGGTCGTGCTCGTCGGTAAACATGACGATCGGTCGTGGCTGGTCGCGACTGACCAGTACCACTTGCTCCATCACATCCCGTCCCGGTGACTCGGTATCGATCAGGATCACGTCCGGACGCACTGTTTCGACGCGTTCTGGCAAATCGATGGTCAATCCGGATTCGTCGATGACATCGAACCCGGCTTCCGTCAGGGCAGCCTTGAGACGACCGACTTTTTTCGCGGTGTCGTTGATCAGCAGGATACGCAACATGCTCAAGGCTCCTGTCAGCGGCTGGCGAGAAGGGGAGCCGCATCGCTCAAGGCGTGCAGTTTGAAGCAGCGGGCATACCCGGCCGGATCCGAACCGTCCCAAGTAATACCGTCGATCAATTGGCTGCTGCGCATGTCCTGACGGGGAGATGCGATGCCCAGTGCTGCACTGGCCTGGCGATACAGCGCCAGCTGTTGGACCTCTTGCGCCACGGCCAGGTAATCCGGGTCTTCACGTAACAGGCCCCAACGGCGGAACTGGGTCATGAACCACATGCCGTCGGACAGGTAAGGGACGTTCACTTCGCCGTCACCGTGGAAACGCATGGCGTGGGGATCCTGCCAGCTATTGCCCAAGCCGTCGGCATAGATGCCAAGCAGGCGGGGCTCGATGCAGTCCAGCGGTGCGTCGAGGTATTCGGGCGCACTCAAGAGTTGTGCGGTGCTGCGGCGATTCTCGCTGCTCTGTTCGATGAAGCGACTGGCCTCAAGGACCGCCATCACCAGGGCACGTGCGGTATTGGGGTATTGTTCGACAAAAGCGCGAGTGCAGCCCAGGACTTTTTCCGGGTGATCGGGCCAGATGGTCTGCGTGGTCGCCAGGGTGAAGCCCAGGTTCTGTTTTACCGCACTGGCGCACCAGGGTTCGCCGACGCAGAGGCCATCGATACGGCCGGCCTGCAAGTGGGCGATCATTTGCGGTGGCGGTACCACCACGCTGTCCACATCCGACAACGGATGAATACCCTGGGCGGCGAGCCAGTAGTAGAGCCACATTGCATGGGTGCCGGTTGGGAAGGTCTGGGCGAAGGTCAGTTTCGTGCGAGTTTGGTGCACATGGCGTTCCAGTGCCTCAGGACTGGTCACGCCCAGCGCTTGCAGCCCATGAGAGAGGTTGATGCTCTGGCCGTTCTGGTTCAGGCCCATCAGCACGGCCATGTCAGTCGGCGCGACACCGCCGATGCCCAGGTGCACCGCATAGATCAAGCCGTACAGGCTGTGGGCCGCATCGATTTCGCCGCTGACCAGCTTGTCCCGCAGATTGGCCCAGGATGCCTGGCGCTTGAGGTTCAAGGTCAGGCCATAGGGTTGGGCGAAGCCCTGGGTGGCGGCCACCACCACCGGGGCGCAATCACTCAAGGCCATGAAGCCAAGATCGATCGCGCTCTTTTCCGGAGCGTCGCTGCCATTGACCCAGGCCAGGGGGTTGGCTGGAATTTCATTCATCGGGCATCACCTTGCACATAAAAAGCGCCGTACCCGACAACTGCCAGAGCAAGGCCGGAGGACGACGCCGTTGTCCTTTAAATCAGTGTGGCACTCATTCCGTCGTTGGCATGAGCGTCGATGAGCACAAACGGTGCAAGGCATATGCCATCGGCACTGTTTTATGCAGGCGCCTCGCTGAACCGCCGCTGCGCGGCTATAATCCCCGCCTCATTTTGTCGCCCGAGTCAAAATCGCCCATGTACACCCTGGCCCGCGAACTGCTGTTCAAACTTTCCCCGGAAACCTCCCACGATTTGTCCCTGGACCTGATTGGCGCGGGCGGGCGCCTGGGCCTCAATGGGCTGCTGTGCAAGGCACCGGCGAAACTCCCGGTGAGTGTGATGGGATTGCAGTTTCCCAACCCGGTGGGCCTGGCCGCGGGGCTGGACAAGAACGGTGCAGCCATCGACGGCTTCGCGCAGCTGGGTTTCGGTTTCGTGGAAATCGGCACCGTCACGCCACGGCCGCAACCGGGTAATCCCAAGCCGCGCCTTTTTCGCTTGCCGCAAGCCGAGGCGATCATCAACCGCATGGGCTTCAACAACCTGGGCGTCGACCATTTGCTGGCCCGTGTTGCCGCCGCCAAGTACAAGGGCGTGCTGGGCATCAACATCGGCAAGAATTTCGACACTGCGGTGGAGCGCGCCGTCGACGATTACCTGATCTGCCTGGACAAGGTATATGCCCACGCCAGCTACGTGACCGTCAACGTCAGCTCGCCGAATACCCCGGGGCTGCGCAGCCTGCAATTCGGGGATTCCCTCAAGCAGTTGCTGGCGGACCTGGCCCGGCGTCGCGCGGAGCTGGCACTGATTCATGGCAAGCATGTCCCGCTGGCGATCAAGATCGCTCCGGACATGACCGACGAAGAAACCGTGCAAGTGGCCCAGGCCCTGATCGAGACGGGCATGGACGCGGTGATCGCCACCAACACGACGCTGGGTCGCGAAGGCGTCGAAGGGATGGATCACGGTGATGAGGCGGGCGGGTTATCCGGCGCGCCAGTGCGTGACAAGAGCACCCACACCGTGAAGGTGCTGGCCGCCGAGCTGGCCGGGCGCTTGCCGATCATCGCCGCTGGCGGGATTACCGAAGGGCGCCATGCGGCCGAGAAAATCACCGCCGGGGCGAGCCTGGTCCAGATTTATTCGGGCTTCATCTACAAGGGACCTGCGTTGATTCGTGAGTCCGTGGACGCCATCGCGGCGTTGGGCTAGAGCCGGGCAAGGATCCCTCGCCACAAGGGTGTGTTTGAATGTGTGAAAGCCGCCCATTAAAAAGGGCTCCTCGAAGGAGCCCCTGGGCCGTAGCCCGCCGTCCGGATGGGACGCGCGTGGTTAAGTCGATGGTCGGATCAAATTGTCGAGTTCTGGAGTATTAAGCCCTGTGTCAGCCGACGGCGTGAAGTTCGTTGAGTCTATGGATACCCGCAGTGCCGGTCATACCGTCCCAGTTGTCGCCGCGTCCTTCTCGCCAGCCATTGATCCAGGCTTGACGTACTGACGGTAGAGTAAAGGGGCAAAGCTCACGGGATTTACCACCAACGCCATATTGGTAACCGCGTAAAAATGCTCTTTCCAACGGATCACGCTTAAGTCTTCTCATAGGGTGTTGCCCTCACTTGTTGACTGTTGCTTCGCGTCGACCTCTATCGAGGCCGGGGCAGAATCATTCTGCCGTTGGTGGCTCGTTGCCGGCGTGACGAGCCAAGGTGTTGGCGCCGTTGCGACGTCAACCTGTGTTGAGTTCTAACCAAAGCGTCACATGGATGGAATGATCTTTTTGTCATAAGCACGTAACAATAAAGATGCCAGAGCGATAAGTAACAAGCTGTTCACTGACCGCTTTTGAGCAAGACCCCTGTATGATCGGCCCTGCGTTGAAGAGGGCTGCGCTGGTTCGAATGAGAATGTCCTCCCGTTGCACTCGGGTACTATTCGACGAAAGGGATGAGTTTTCACAATTTGTTGTACAGAATTTTTAACCTGCCCCTGCATCTAAGCTCTTTTAACCTGAGCGGCGAGGGTGGAACGGCATACTTTCATGCCACCGGGTGCTCTTGAGAAAAGTACCTGATTGAACCCGACCGGCAATGCGTTGCCCGGTCCACTTGGCCAAAGGCTCTGGAAACTCCCATGTCCGACCGTTTTGAACTCTTCCTCACCTGCCCCAAGGGCCTCGAAGGCCTGCTGCTCGAGGAAGCCACCGGGCTTGGCCTTGAAGAGGCACGCGAGCACACCTCCGCCGTTCGCGGCATGGCCGACATGGAGACGGCGTATCGCCTGTGTCTGTGGTCTCGGCTGGCCAACCGTGTACTGCTGGTCCTCAAGCGCTTTTCGATGAAAAACGCCGACGACCTGTACCACGGCGTATTGGACGTCGACTGGCAGGATCACATGTTGGCCGATGGCACCCTGGCGGTGGAGTTCAGCGGGCACGGTTCGGGCATCGATAACACCCACTTCGGCGCACTGAAGGTCAAGGATGCCATCGTCGACAAGCTGCGTACGCCCTCTGGAGAGCGACCGTCCATCGACAAGCTCAACCCGGATCTGCGCATTCACCTGCGCCTGGATCGCGGCGAAGCGATTCTCTCCCTGGACCTTTCCGGCCATAGCCTGCACCAGCGTGGCTATCGCTTGCAGCAAGGCGCGGCGCCGCTGAAGGAAAACCTCGCCGCGGCCATCCTGATCCGTGCCGGCTGGCCGCGCATTGCCGCCGAAGGTGGGGCTTTGGCCGACCCGATGTGCGGTGTGGGCACGTTCCTGGTGGAAGCGGGCATGATTGCCACCGACATGGCGCCGAACCTGCGTCGCCAACAATGGGGCTTCACCGCCTGGCTAGGCCATGTGCCAGCGTTGTGGAAAAAACTCCATGAAGAAGCCACCGCCCGCGCTGCTGCCGGGTTGGCCAAACCACCGTTGTGGATTCGCGGCTACGAAGCCGACCCACGGTTGATCCAGCCGGGCCGCAACAACGTCGAACGTGCGGGCCTGAGCGAGTGGATCAAGATCTATCAAGGTGAAGTCGCCACCTTCGAGCCCCGTCCGGACCAGAACCAGAAAGGCCTGGTCATCTGTAACCCGCCCTACGGCGAGCGTCTGGGCGATGAAGCCAGCCTGCTGTATCTCTACCAGAACCTCGGTGAACGCCTGCGCCAGGCCTGCCTGAACTGGGAGGCCGCGGTGTTCACCGGCGCGCCGGACCTGGGCAAGCGCATGGGCATTCGTAGTCACAAGCAGTATTCGTTCTGGAACGGCGCCTTGCCATGCAAGCTGTTATTGATCAAGGTGCTGCCGGATCAGTTCGTGACCGGCGAGCGCCGCACCCCGGAACAGCGTCAGGCCGAGCGCGACCTACAGGATCGGGTACCGGAAGTGCCGCAAGAGCGCCAGTACAACAAGAACGGCAATCCGATCAAACCGGCGCCGGCCCCGGCGCCCGTGGCCGAGCAGGCGCGCCTGAGCGAAGGCGGGCAGATGTTCGCCAATCGTCTGCAAAAGAATCTCAAGCAGTTGGGTAAATGGGCCAAACGTGAGGGCGTCGATTGCTACCGGGTCTACGATGCCGACATGCCCGAATACTCCATGGCCATCGACCTGTACCACGATTGGGTGCATGTCCAGGAATACGCCGCGCCGAAGTCCATCGACCCGGAAAAGGCCTCGGCCCGGCTGTTCGACGCGCTGGCGGCCATCCCGCAGGCGCTGAACGTCGACAAGAGTCGCGTAGTGATCAAGCGTCGCGAGCGCCAGAGTGGCACCAAGCAGTACGAACGCCAGAGCGCCCAGGGCAAGTTCACCGAGGTCAACGAAGGGGGCGTGAAGTTGCTGGTCAACCTCACCGACTACCTGGACACCGGACTGTTTCTCGACCACCGTCCGATGCGCCTGCGTATCCAGAAAGAGGCAGCCGGCAAACGCTTCCTCAACCTGTTCTGCTACACCGCGACCGCCAGCGTCCACGCCGCCAAGGGGGGCGCCCGCAGCACCACCAGCGTCGATCTGTCGAAAACCTATCTGGACTGGGCACGGCGCAATCTGTCGCTCAATGGTTTTTCCGATAAGAACCGCCTGGAGCAGGGCGATGTGATGACCTGGCTACAGGACTGTCGCGACGAATACGACCTGATCTTCATCGACCCACCGACCTTTTCAAACTCCAAGCGCATGGAAGGTGTGTTCGACGTACAGCGCGACCACGTCCAGTTGCTGGACCTGGCAATGGCCCGTCTGGCACCGGGTGGCGTGTTGTATTTCTCCAACAATTTCCGCAAGTTCCAGCTCGAGGACAATGTGTGCGAGCGCTACGCGGTGGAGGAAATCACCGCCAGCACCATCGATCCGGACTTTGCCCGCAATGGCAAAATCCATCGCGCCTGGAAAATCATGTCACGTTGAAATGTCCCGATTGGATCCACGAAGCCTTGTATTTCAAGGCTTCCAGCCGTTTTCAGGGCTGGTCAAAGTGATGGCTAATAGCTATAACTAAAGCTGTGGTCAGGGCTGTATCCCATGCCTGCCCCTTTTCGAGTTGTCGTTATGGCATTGCATCCGGTACGTCCCAGGATCCTGGGTTTTATCAGCGAAGATGTCTCGGCCTGGCTGGTGGCTTCACTGGTCTTCCTGGCCGGCACCTGCATGACCGGTTTGCTGACCTGGGCAATGACCAATCTGTTCAACCAGCAACTGCGCCAACGTTTCGAGCTGCAAGCCGAGGAGCGTTTCAGTCGCATCGAGGAGCGGTTCCAGGACCAGGAGCAGCGCCTGGACAGCCTGCGGCGTTTCTTTGCCAATTCCTCGGGGGTTTCCAGCGAGGAGTTCCATGGCTACGCCGAAGCGTTGTTGCACCGTACCCAGGCGTTCGGCTGGGCACCACGCGTGCTTCGGGACGAGCGCCAGGCATTCGAGCAGCAGGCTCGCGCCGAGGGGATGGATGGGTTCTCCATCCGTGAGGCGGACGGTCACGGTGGCCTGCGACCAACTGCCGAGCGGGACGAGTATGTCCCCGTTCTGTACGTCCAGAGCCAGCCGTCCTCCGCCTCGCCAGTGGGCTTCGATCTGCTGTCCCAACCCTTGCGCCGGGCCGCACTTGAAGGAGCGCGTCAGCGCGATGCCCTGGTGGTCTCGCAACCCCTGGATTTGATGGGCACCGATCCGGCCTTCGCCCGTGGGGTCTTGCTGGTTGCACCGGTAAAAAGAGCAACGTCCCCGGAACCGTTCGGTTACGTGGTGGCCGCCATCAACATGCGCCGTCTGGTGGGCGATGGGTTGCCGGCGTCCGGCCATGAAAACCTGTCCTTGCGTGTCCTGGACCTGTCTACCGACGATCGGGAAGAAATCTTGTTCGAGTCCGCCGAACCGCCAGGTGAAAGCGATTTGTCAGCGATCCGCCTGCTGCGCCTCGGGAGTCATGATTACCGGATAGAACTGCGACCCAGTCGGATATTCCTGGCGGCCAATCATTCCTCGGTGTCGAGCCTGGTGGTGTTGGGTGGCTTGCTCAGTTTCCTGCTCAGCGCCTTGCTCTATGTGCTGGTCAGCCAGCGGCAGCGGGCGCTGACACTGGTGGAACAACGCACCCGGGAACTGCGGGCCCGGGAGCAGGAACTGCGCGGGACCCATAATCAATTGCGCGGTGTACTGGATGCCGCGACCCAGGTGGCGATCATCGCCACGGACTTGCGGGGCGTCATCACCACCTTCAACGCCGGCGCCGAACACATGCTGGGCTACCCAAGCCAGGAAGTCTTGCAGAGCATGACTCTGGAGAGCCTGCACGTTCCCCGGGAACTCCAGGCTCGGGCCGCTCAGCTCGCCGCACGCTTTGGCAAGCCGATCCCCACGTGCCACGCGATGTTGTTGGAGGGCAGCGAGCGTGGAGGGCAGCAAGCCCGGGAATGGACCCTGGTGCGTCGTGATGGCAGTCACCTGACAGTCAACATGCTGGCCACGCCGATGCTCGACGATCAGGGGCTGTGGGTCGGGCACCTGGCGATCTGCATCGATATCACCGAGCGCAAGCGTGTCCATGAAGCACTGGCCGCCAGGGACATGTTGCTGAAAAAACTCAGCGCCCACGTTCCCGGCGGTATCTATCAGTTCAAAATGGATTTCAATGGCCGGTTCAGCGTGATTTATGCCAGCGACGGCATCCGCGATATTTACGAGCTGGCACCCGATGTGCTGGTCCAGAACGCGGAGGCGATTTTCTCGCGCATCCATCCGCTGGACGGTGCCCGGGTTCGCGCTTCGATCCGCACTTCGGCCGATACCTTGAGCCCATGGCGTGAAGAGTATCGGGTACAACTGCCGCAACGGGGGTTGCGCTGGGTACGTGGCGAGGCGACGCCCGAACAGCTTCCGGGCGGTGGCGTGCTATGGCATGGCTACATCTCGGACATCTCCGATCTCAAGCGCGTGGAAGAAGAACTGCGGGCCTTGTCAGTGACCGATGCGCTGACCGGCATCCGCAACCGGCGTTATTTCCAGGAACGCCTGACCTCGGAGATGACGCGAGTCGAACGCGGCCCCGGCAATCTTTCGGTCATCATGCTGGACATCGATCATTTCAAGCGCATCAACGACCAGCACGGTCATGCGGTGGGCGACCGGGTGTTGCAGGCCGTCTGCCAGCGGATTACCCAGCGGTTGCGGCGTACCGATGTGTTCTGTCGATTGGGCGGTGAAGAGTTCGTGGTGCTGTGTCCCGACACTGACGGCGAAAGCGCCTACGCCCTGGCCAGCGGGCTATGGGAAGGTCTGCGCACTGCGCCGATCGACGACGTGGGTGTCGTCACGGCCAGCTTCGGTATCGCCAGTTGGCGCGCCGGAGAGGGGGCGGATGCATTGCTGTTGCGAGCCGACTCATGCGTGTACGCGGCCAAGCAGGCCGGGCGCGATCGGGTGGAAATGCTGTTGGGGTAGCGCGCTGGACGCGGTCAATGTGGGAGCGGACTTGCTCGCGAAGGCGATATGACATCCGACATTTGTATTGGCTGACACAACGCCTTCGCGAGCAAGCCCGCTCCCACAAGGGTTACAACACCGAAGCCGTCTGAGGCAGTTTCGGCTGCCGGTACAGGTCCAGCAACACCTGGTCCAGCACTGACGAAGCGCCCCATGGCTTCGGATCGTTGAGAATCGCCACCACCGCCCAGGTATTGCCATTGACGTCCCGGCTGTAGCCGGCGATGGCCCGCACGGTGTTCAGCGTGCCTGTCTTGACATGGGCTTCGCCGGCCATGGCGGTGGTCTTGAGGCGTTTGCGCATGGTCCCGTCCGTGCCGACGATGGGCATCGAACTGATGAATTCCGCCGAGTACGGGCTACGCCAGGCCGCTTGCAGCATGGCGGCCATCTCTCGGGCGCTGACCCGTTCGGCACGGGACAGGCCGGAGCCGTTCTCCATTACCAAGTGTGGCGCGGTGATGCCTTTCTTGGCCAGCCACTGGCGCACCACGCGCTGCGCCGCCTTGGCGTCGTCACCGTCGGCTTCGTTGCGGAACTGCGCGCCCAGGCTCAGGAACAGTTGCTGGGCCATGGTGTTGTTACTGTACTTGTTGATGTCGCGGATGATCTCCG
Organism: Pseudomonas uvaldensis; assembly: GCF_021271205.1. Taxonomy (GTDB): domain Bacteria; phylum Pseudomonadota; class Gammaproteobacteria; order Pseudomonadales; family Pseudomonadaceae; genus Aquipseudomonas; species Aquipseudomonas uvaldensis. Next base: position 288,169 of record NZ_JAIWKS010000001.1, on the reverse strand, counting down.
CGAGGTCCGGCGAAAAGGCCCGGGCCAGCACCTTGGCGTTGCCTGGTGTCGGCGCCAGGCGATCCTTGCCCTGGATGCTGCCGCCCAGTTCCTTCCAGATCGCCCGTACCGCACCGGCGGTGTAGGTGGCGTGATCGAGCAACGACAAATAGGTCTGGGAACTGCACCCATCGCCGAGCTGGCCGCCAACGGTCACCGTCACGCTGCCGTCTGCCTGGGGCACCGGATTGTACCGCACACCGCCGGCGCATTGCTTGGAGTTGACGGCCTTGACCTGGTTTTCGATACGGATACTGGCAATCGGCGGCTCCACCGACACCAGCACCCGGCCACCGTCGTTGCGGGCGACGAAGCGCAGGGCCTTGAGGTTGACCAGCAAGGAGTCGGGCTTGACCAGGAAGGGTTTGTTTTCGTCATTGCCGTCGTCGTTGAACTCGGGCAGTTGCGGCTGGATGAAGAAGCCACGATCCAGCACCAAGTCACCGGTGACTTGCTGCACGCCGTTGGCTCGCAGGTCGCGCATCAGCAGCCAGAGTTTTTCCATGTTCAGCTTGGGATCGCCGCCGCCCTTGAGGTAAAGGTTGCCGTTCAGGATTCCGCCGCTGAGCGTGCCATCGGTATAGAACTCGGTTTTCCACTGGTGATTGGGGCCGAGCATTTCCAGGGCCGCGTAAGTGGTCACCAGTTTCATGGTGGAGGCGGGGTTGACCGAAACGTCGGCGTTATACAGGGTCGGCGTACCAGGGCCGTTGAGTGGTACCAGCACCAGGGACAGGGCATTGTCTTGCAGCTTGCTGGCCTTGAGGGCCTTTTGCACGTTGGGCGACAGGGCGGTGTTGATCGTGGCGGCGCTGGTGGAGACGGGGAGAGCCAGGGGAAGAAGAAGGCTGGCTAGAAGCAGTGGACGAAAAGACTTGATCATTTGAAATAAAACCCTGCGGGCGAGGGAAGAAAAAACGAGGACACGAAAATTGAACGTCCTCAACGGTCATGAATGTGTCGGCATTATGCCCCAAGGTGCAGCGGCTTTGCCGAGCACGAGCCCTTCCAGACGCTATTTTTTTACCGACGGTAGGCTGGCGCGCCGATCAGACGGGCAATCGGTGCTTCAAACTGGTAAAGTGCCGGCCGTTATTACTGATGAGGATTGTTTCAATGGCGACTAACCGTTCCCGGCGTCTGCGCAAAAAACTTTGCGTGGATGAATTTCAAGAGCTGGGTTTCGAATTGAACCTGGATTTCAAAGAAGATCTGGCCGATGAGGCTGTTGACGCTTTCCTCGACGCATTCCTGAAAGAAGCCATGGAAGCCAATGGCCTGGGCTATGTGGGTGGCGACGACTACGGTCTGGTCTGCCTGCAGAAGCGCGGCTCGGTAAGCGAAGAACAGCGCACGGCCGTTGAAACCTGGCTCAAGGCTCGTCCTGAGCTGACCAGCGTCGAAGTCAGCCCGCTGATCGACGTGTGGTATCCGGAAAAGCAGATCAACGCTCAAGCGTGATGGTCTGGAACCGGCGACCCGATGAGGGCGCCGGTTTTTTTGTGCCTGTCTTTTGAGGTCGGGTTGCTCTCTCGGCCGCCTTCGCGAGCAAGCCCGCTCCCACAGAGAGTCTGAGCCCCCTGTGGGAGCGGGCTTGCTCGCGAAGTTCTTAAAAGGCTTTCAAGCGCTGCGCCAATTGAGGATCAGCAAGGTCACCACCCCCGCCACGATTCCCCAGAACGCCGAACCGATGGAAAACAGGGTCAACCCCGACGCTGTGACCATGAAGGTGATCAGCGCCGCTTCCCGTTCCCTGGCTTCGCTCATGGCGATGCTCAAACCGTTGATAATCGATCCGAACAACGCCAGCGCCGCGATGGACAGCACCAGTTCCTTGGGCAACGCCGCGAACAATGCCGCCAGCGTCGCGCCGAAGACCCCGGCGATGCCGTAGAAAACCCCGCACCAGACCGCCGCCGTATAACGCTTGTTGCGATCTTCGTGAGCGTGTGGTCCGGTGCAGATCGCTGCGCTGATGGCCGCCAGGTTGATTCCGTGGGAGCCAAAAGGCGCCAACAGCAAGGAGGCGATGCCGGTGCTGGTGATCAGCGGCGAGGCCGGTACGTGGTAGCCGTCGGCCCGCAAAACGGCGATGCCCGGCATGTTCTGGGAGGTCATGGCCACCACGAACAGGGGGAGACCGATGCTGATGGTGGCCGCCAGGGAAAAGTGCGGCGTGGTCCAGACCGGCGTCGCGACTTCCAGGGCAAAGCCGCTGAAGTCCAGCAGACCCATCAGGCCTGACAGTGCGGTGCCGATCAACAGCGCCGCGAGCACGGCGTAGCGGGGCGACAATCGCTTGAAGATCAGATAGGTGAAGAACATCCCCAGCACCAGACCGGTGCGATGCTGCGCAGCGACGAAAATCTCACTGCCGATCTTGAACAGGATCCCGGCCAGCAATGCCGCCGCCAGCGATGCCGGAATGCGCTTGACCAGCCGTTCGAAGCTGCCGGTCAGGCCGCAGATCGTCACAAGCACTGCGCAGGTGATGTAGGCACCGATGGCTTCGCCATAACTCACACCGCCCAGGCTGGTGATCAACAACGCCGCGCCGGGCGTCGACCAGGCGATGGTGATCGGCGTGCGGTAGCGCAACGACAGCCCGATGGAACACACCGCCATGCCGATGGAAATCGCCCAGATCCAGGATGAAATCTGACCACTGGTCAAGCCGGCGGCCTGGCCGGCCTGGAACATCAGCACCAGGGAACTGGTGTAGCCGGTCATCATGGCGATGAACCCGGCGACGATGGCCGAGGGCGAAGTATCGGCCAATGGACGAAGTGGCGCGGTCGTGACTTCGGTCATGGTGGGCGGTGATCCTTGTTATAGATTGAGTGCCTGTAGGGGCAAGGCTGCCCGCGATCCAGGCGATTCGGTCTGTCAGAGAACTGCGTGATCGTTCAACGCGGGCAAGCCGTGCTCCCACAAGCTTTGCCCACAGCAGTTGCCACAGGTTCGAGGGTTTAAGCCTAAACTCAACGCAGTGGGCGATTGCGATACAGCCATGCCCGCAAACGGCCGTACAGTCGTGTTGCCATCAGAGGTTGTGTACAATCGCCGTGATTTTTACGCGATACTTGCCAGCGACCTGCTGTGCCGTATTACAGTCACGGTCAATTCGCCGCAGTTTTCCCGACTCGAGTGCCCATGAACGAACAGTTGCAACCCCTCAAGAAACAACCGCGAGCAGGCAAAGCCGGCCGCAGCGGAACCCAGGACGATATTGTCTATGCGCATATTTTCGAGGCCATCCTCGAACAGCGCCTGGCGCCCGGCACAAAGTTGAGCGAAGAGGCACTGGGGGAGATTTTCGGAGTCAGCCGCACGATCATCCGTCGTGCGCTGTCACGCCTGGCCCATGAAGGCGTGGTGCTGCTGCGGCCCAATCGCGGCGCCGTCGTCGCCAGCCCGAGTGTCGAAGAAGCTCGCCAGGTATTCATGGCCCGGCGTCTGGTGGAGCGGGCGATCACTGAACTGGCGGTGCAGCACGCCACCGCCGAGCAATTGGCTGAGTTGCGCCAGATGGTCAGCGACGAACGCGACAGCTTTTCCCGTGGCGACCGTGGCGCCGGTATCCGCCTGTCGGGCGAGTTCCACCTCAAACTGGCCGAAGCGGCGAAGAACGCTCCGCTGATCAGCTTCCAGCGCAGCCTGGTGTCCCAGACCTCGCTGATCATCGCCCAGTACGAAAGTGGCAACCGCTCCCACTGCTCCTACGACGAACACACCCAGTTGATCGACGCCATCGAAGCCCGGGACGCCACCCTGGCGGTGGACCTGATGATGCACCACATGGATCACATCGACAGCAAGCTCAACCTCGACGAGGAAGGCGCTTCCGATGACTTGCATGCGGTGTTCTCGCATTTGATGCAGAGCAAGAAGCCGGGGCGGTCGACCGCTAAGCTCTGATTGAATCAGTGATGCTGAATCGCGCCCTTCGCGAGCAAGCCCGCTCCCACATTCGACCGCGTTGTTAAGCTATACGCCGAACAAATGTGGGAGCGGGCTTGCTCGCGAAAGCGGTCTGACAGACGAAAAAACTCTACCGTTGATGCACCAACCGGCCGGCCGCATAAGTCTGCGCCACCGTCCGGTCATCCCCCAACGTCATCAACACGAACAACCGTTCGGCAATGTCCTTGGCCTGCTTGAGCCGATAGCTCAGCAGCGGCGTGGCGTGGTAGTCCAGCACCAGGAAATCGGCGTCGGTGCCCGGCTGCAAGGTGCCGATCTTGTCTTCCAGACGCAGGGCTCGGGCGCCGCCCAGGGTGGCCAGGTATAAGGATTTGAACGGGCTCAGCCGCGCGCCTTGCAACTGCATCACTTTGTAGGCTTCATTCAAGGTGTGCAGCAGCGAAAAACTGGTGCCGGCGCCGACATCGGTGCCCAACCCCACATTCACTTTGTGTTTCTCCGCCATCGGCAGATTGAACAGGCCGCTGCCCAGGAAAAAGTTCGAGGTTGGGCAGAACGCGATGGCCGAACCGGTTTCGGCCAGGCGTGCGCATTCATCGTCACACAGATGCACGCCGTGGGCGAACACTGAGCGCTCGCCGAGCAGTTGATAATGGTCGTAGACGTCCAGATAGCCTTTGCGCTCGGGGAACAGTTCCTTGACCCACTGCACTTCCTGAAGGTTTTCGCTGATGTGGGTCTGCATGTACAGATCCGGGTATTCCTGCAGCAGTTGACCGGCCAGGGTCAGTTGCTCCGGAGTGCTGGTCGGCGCGAAGCGGGGGGTGACGGCGTAATGCAGGCGACCCTTTGCGTGCCAGCGCTCGATCAGCGCCTTGCTCTCGATATAGCTGGATTCGGCCGTGTCGGTCAGGTAGTCCGGGGCGTTGCGGTCCATCATCACCTTGCCGGCGATCATCCGCAGGTCGAGTTTATCGGCCACTTCAAAAAACGCATTCACCGATTGCGGATGCACGCTGCCGAACACCAGGGCGGTGGTGGTGCCGTTGCGCAGCAGCTCCTTGACGAAGATATCGGCTACGGCTTCGGCGTGGGCCTGGTCGGCGAACTGGCTTTCGCAGGGAAAGGTGTAGGTGTTGAGCCAATCCAGCAGTTGTTCCCCGTAAGCACCCACCATGCCGGTCTGGGGCAGGTGGATGTGGGTGTCAATGAAGCCGGGTGTGATCAGTGCGTCCGGGTAATGGGCTATTTCAATGCCCGCCGCCAGGGTCGGCAACAGGTCATGGGCGTGGCCGATGGCGCTGATCCGGCCGTTTTCCACCACCAGCAGACCGTCCTCGAAATATTCATAGGACGCTTCGAGACCGACTTCGGCCGGGTCGGCGAGGCTGTGGAGCAGGGCGGCGCGGTAGGCTTTGCGTGTCAGGGGCATGAGCTTGTCTCAATTGAGGTATCAACGCTGGCTGCGGCGTGAAGCCGGCAGCAGCTTGGCGATGGGTTCGGCGCGTGAGGTGTGCTGGCCAAAATCCGCGTTATAGGTGGCAATGATCTCGCCGGCGATGGAGATAGCGATTTCAACGGGCAACTTGCCTTTGACCCCGCCGATCCCCATCGGGCAGCGCATGCGCTGCAAGGTGCTGCTGTCGAAGCCTCGGTCGCGCAGGCGATGTTCGAACTTGACCCGCTTGGTCTTCGAGCCGATCAGGCCGAAGTAGGTGAAGTCGTTGCGCTTGAGGATCGCCGCGCTCAGTTCCAGATCGAGCTGATGGTTGTGGGTCATGACGATGCAGTAGCTGCCAGGGGGCAGTTCGTCGACCTCATCCAGCGGGTCTTCAGTGACGATCTTGTGCACGCCGTGGGGCAGGTGTTCGGGGAACTCCGCCTCCCGCGAGTCGATCCAGCGCACCCGGCACGGCAGACTGGCCAGCAGCGGCACCAGCGCCCGGCCGACATGGCCGGCGCCGAACACGGCAATCTGTGCCTGCACCTGGCCCATGGGTTCGAACAGCAACACCGTGACGCCGCCGCAGCACTGGCCCAGGCTGGCACCGAGGCTGAAACGCTCCAGATGCGTGTTCTGCTGGCCGCTGGCGAGCATCTGCCGGGCGATCTCCATGGCCTTGTATTCCAGATGTCCGCCACCGATGGTGTCGAACGCCTGGCTGGCGCTGATGACCATTTTTGAACCGGCATTACGCGGCGTGGAGCCCAGCTCTTCGATGATCGTCACCAGCACGCAGGGTTCGCCGCGGGTTTGCAGGTCGGCGAGGGCGCTGATCCAGTTGTACATGTTCACCTCGACATCTGGGTTGTTCGTTCTGGCGTCTTCGCGAGCAAGCCCGCTCCCACACGGATCGTGTTCCTCTGTGGGAGCGGGCTTGCTCGCGAAGGCCGCGCCGTGGTCTAGAGCGAAGCCAACTCGGTTTCAGCTTCTACAGCCTTCACCTTCAACCCGCGCATCTGCTCACACCCCCACAACACCCGCTCCGGCGTCGCCGGGGCATCGATCTTCGGTTGATGCCGGTAATCCCCCAGGCTCGCCACGGCGTCCTTGATGGCACACCATGCGGCGATGCCGAGCATGAACGGCGGTTCGCCCACGGCCTTGGAATGGAACACGGTGTCTTCCGGGTTCTTGCGGTTTTCCACCAGCCGGACCCGCAGGTCCAGGGGCATGTCCGCCACGGCCGGAATCTTGTAGCTGGCCGGGCCATTGGTCATCAGCTTGCCCTTGTCGTTCCACACCAGTTCTTCCATGGTCAGCCAGCCCATGCCCTGGATGAAGCCGCCCTCGACCTGGCCGATGTCGATGGCCGGGTTCAGCGAGGCGCCGACGTCATGGAGGATGTCGGTGCGCAGCATCTTGTACTCGCCGGTGAGGGTGTCGACGATCACCTCGGCGCAGGCTGCCCCGAACGCGTAGTAGTAGAACGGCCGGCCACGGGCCTGGCTGCGGTCGTAGTAGATTTTCGGGGTCTTGTAGAAGCCGGTGCTGGACAGCGAGACCTGGGCGAAATACGCCTGCTGCACCAGCGCTTCAAAGGTCAGGATGTGATCGCGTACTCGCACATGGCCGTTATGAAACACGACGTCTTCTTCGCTGACCTTGTACTGCCGCGCCGCGAATTCCACCAGGCGCCGCTTGATGGTTTCGGCGGCATTCTGCGCGGCCTTGCCGTTCAGGTCGGCGCCGCTGGAGGCGGCGGTGGGCGAGGTGTTCGGCACCTTGTCGGTGTTGGTCGCGGTGATCTGCACCCGGTCCATTTCCACCTGGAACACCTCGGCCACCACTTGCGCGACCTTGGTGTTCAGTCCCTGGCCCATTTCGGTGCCGCCATGGTTCAGGTGGATGCTGCCGTCGGTGTAGACGTGGATCAGGGCACCGGCCTGGTTGAGGAAACTGGCGGTGAACGAAATGCCGAATTTCACCGGCGTCAGCGCCAGGCCTTTCTTCAGGATCGGGCTATTGGCGTTGTAGCGACGGATCGCTTCGCGGCGTTCGGCGTACTGGCTGCTTTCTTCCAGCTCGGCGGTCATTTCTTCGAGCATGTTGTGCTCGACGGTCTGGTAATAATGGGTGACGTTGCGCTCGGTCTTGCCGTAATAGTTGGCCTTGCGCACCGCCAACGGATCGAGCCCCAGGTGCCGGGCGATGGCATCCATCACTTCTTCGATGGCGACCATGCCCTGGGGGCCGCCGAAGCCACGATAGGCGGTGTTCGAGGCGATATTGGTCTTGCAGCGATGGCCGTTGATGGTCGCATCGCCCAGGTAATAGGCGTTATCGGCGTGGAACATTGCCCGGTCTACAATCGAAGCCGACAGGTCCGGCGAGCAGCCACAGTTGCCGGCCAGTTCCAGAGCGATGCCCTGCAGGCGCCCGGTGCTGTCGAAGCCGACGTCGTATTCGATGTAGAAGGGGTGGCGCTTGCCGGTCATCAGCATGTCTTCGACCCGGGGCAGGCGCATCTTGGTCGGTTGGCCGGTCAGGTGAGCGATCACCGCGCACAGGCACGCCGGGCTGGCAGCCTGGGTTTCCTTGCCGCCAAAGCCGCCGCCCATGCGGCGCATGTCCACCACGACTTTGTTCATCGACACGCCCAGCACTTCGGCCACCAGCTTTTGCACTTCGGTGGGATTCTGGGTCGAGCAGTAGACGAGCATCCCCCCGTCTTCGGTGGGCATCACCGAGGAAATCTGGGTTTCCAGATAAAAATGCTCCTGGCCGCCGATGTGCAGCGAGCCCTGGATGCGATGCTCGGCGTTCGCCAGCGCCGTGGCCGAGTCGCCGCGCTGATGGGTGTGGCTGTCGAGCACGAAGTGACGCTTGCGCAGTGCTTCGACCACATCCAGTACCGGCTCCAGGTCTTCGTACTCTACGATGGCCGCCATCGCGGCCTTGCGAGCGGTTTCCAGGTCTTTTGCAGCGACGGCCAGCACCGGTTGGCCGACGAACTGTACGTCATCAATGGCCAGCAGAGGGTCGCCGGGCAGCAACGGACCGATGTCCTTCAGGCCCGGGATATCGGCATGGGTAATGGCGATGCGCACGCCTTCGAAGGCATAGCAGGGCGTGGTATCGATGCGCAGGATCCGTGCGTGGGCGCGGTCCGACAACCGGGCATAGACGTGCAATTGGTTGGGGAATTCCAGGCGGTCATCGATGTACTGCGCTTCGCCGGACACGTGCTTGGCGGCGCTGTCATGCTTGACGCTGCGGCCCACGCCAGTGGTCAGGTCACGGGCGAACAACTCGGCCAGTTCAGCCTGGGTCTTTTCTACGGCGTGATGGTTAGACATATGCGGTCACCCGAGTCTCGATGTGCGGCGTTTGCAGTTCGATGAAGTATTTGCGCAGCAGGTTGCGAGCGCTGAGCAGGCGATACTCCTTACTGGCGCGGAAGTCCGACAGCGGTGTGAAGTCCTCGCCGAGGGCGGCGCAGGCGCGTTCGATGGTGTTTTCGTTCCACGGGGCACCGATCAGGGCCGTCTCGCAATGGGTAGCGCGCTTGGGCGTCGCGGCCATGCCGCCGAAGGCCACGCGGGCGTCGCGGACCACCCCCTTGTCGATCCGCAGGTTGAAGGCGGCGCATACGGCGGAAATGTCATCGTCCAGGCGCTTGGACACTTTGTAGGCACGGAAGGCCTGCCCGGCGCTGGCGCGGGGCACGATGATCTTCTCGATGAATTCGCTTTCCTGGCGGGCAGTGACCCGGTACTCGATGAAGTAATCCTCCAGCGCCAGCGTGCGGCGGGCCTGCCCCTTGCACAGCACGATCTGCGCACCGAGGGCGATCAACAGGGGAGGAGCGTCGCCTATCGGCGAAGCGTTGCCGATATTGCCGCCCAGGGTGCCCTGGTTGCGGATCTGCAACGAAGCGAAGCGCTGCAGCAGTTCGCCGAAGTCCGGGTATTCGGCTTTCAGGACCTCATAGCAATCCGATAGCGTGGTGGCGGCACCGATCTCCAGACGGTCGTCGAACCGTTCGATGCGCTTGAGTTCGGCGACATTGCCTACGTAGATCATCACCGGCAGGGGGCGGTGGAACTGGGTGACCTCCAGGGCCAGGTCGGTACCGCCGGCCAGCAGCCGCGCTTGCGGATAGGCGTCGTAGAGGTCGGCCAGGTCGGCGACGGTCAACGGCACCAGGCAGCGTTTGTCGCCGCTGTTGAGTTCGCCGGTCTCCTTCGGTGCGATGGCTTTGAGGCGGGCGATGGTTTCGGCTTCGCGAGCATCGAACTGGTCCGGTTGCCTGCTGCAGCAGACCTGATCGGCGGCGGCCAGGATCGGCCGGTAGCCCGTGCAACGACACAGATTTCCGGCCAGGGCCTCATGAGCTTGGTGGATGTCGGCGTGCTCGCTGTTCTTTTGCAAGGCAAACAGCGACATCACAAAACCGGGGGTACAGAAGCCGCATTGGGAGCCATGGCAATCGACCATGGCCTGCTGGACGCTGTGCAATCGGCCTTGATGCTTGAGGTCTTCGACCGTGATCAGTTGTTTGCCGTGCAGGGACGAGACGAAGGTCAGGCACGCGTTGAGGCTGCGGTAGCGGATGCGCTCCTGGCCATTTTCATCCGTGTCCAATTCGCCGGTCACCACGGTACAGGCACCGCAGTCGCCGCTGGCGCAGCCTTCTTTGGTGCCGGACTTGCCGACATGCTCACGCAGGTAATTGAGCACCGTCAGGTTCGGGTCCAGGGTGTGCTCGCTTCGGAGTTCCTGGTTGAGTAAAAACTGGATCACGGAAGGCCTCGCAGATTCATTATTGTTGTATCGACGTGGGCTGAATTTATCAGCTCTGACTTTTCGGTCAATAATTTTTTGACTTAAAGGTCAGGAAAATTCCTTTTGTCGATCAACCAGGGTGTTCATACCCTCAGTATGTACGCTCTTTGGGAGCGAGCTTGCTCGCGATAGCGGTGGCTCAGCCAATAAATGAGTGACTGACCTGACGCCATCGCGAGCGGGCTCGCTCCCACAGGTTTTTTCCAGCGTGAACGGTTAAATTTTTGCTTATATCGTGCCAAAAACCCGGTGCAGGCCCTGCGCCATGACGTATCGAGTGCGCTACACTGCGCCGCTTGTGCAAATCGAAGAGTTTGAAGGACAACCATGACGTTCAAGGCCCCGGACAGCCTCGCCGAGCAAATCGCCCATCACCTCGCCGAACGCATCATTCGAGGCGAGATGAAGCCGGGAGAGCGCATCCAGGAACAGAAAGTGACCCTGGCGCTCAATGTCAGCCGTGGTTCGGTCCGCGAGGCCCTGTTGATCCTGGAGCGTCGCCACCTGATCGCGATCCTGCCGCGCCGCGGCGCCCACGTCACCGAACTCACCGAACACAATGTGCGCAGCCTCTGCACGATGATGAGCGAGCTGTACATTCTGCTGGGCAATGCCGTGGCGCATGGCTGGCGGGAATCGGCCGACATGGCGCCGTTCCTCGAGATCCAGCAACGTCTCAAGGACGCCTACGCTCGCCAGGACATCCGTACCTTCGTCGATGAAAGCTTCAGCGTAATGCGTGCTGCCTATCCGTTCGCCAATAACCCGTACTTGCAGGAGACCGTCGAGAACCTGCAGCCGGCCATGAGCCGTGCGTATTTCCTGGCCCTGGAGCAACGCAAGGCGGAAATGAACGAGTACCTCGATCTGTTCGAGCGTCTGCTCGCCGCCGTGTTGGCCCGTGATCTGCCGCAGATTCGCACCGTGTTGACGGCCTACGCCCAGCGCAGTTGCGATCTGGTGGTTTCTGCCCTGACGGCGGCCTGAACGTGCGACTCAAGTGCATCAAGCTGGCGGGGTTCAAATCCTTCGTCGACCCGACCACGGTGAACTTCCCCAGTAACATGGCGGCGGTGGTGGGCCCCAACGGCTGCGGCAAGTCGAACATCATCGACGCCGTGCGCTGGGTGATGGGTGAGAGCTCGGCCAAGAACCTGCGCGGCGAGTCGATGACCGACGTCATCTTCAACGGCTCCACCAGTCGCAAGCCGGTGAGCCAGGCAAGCATCGAGTTGGTATTCGACAACTCCGACAGCACCCTGGTGGGCGAATACGCCGCCTATGCGGAGATTTCCATTCGTCGCAAAGTGACCCGCGACAGCCAGAACAGCTACTTCCTCAACGGTGCCAAATGCCGGCGTCGCGACATTACCGATATTTTCCTCGGCACTGGCCTGGGGCCGCGCAGCTATTCGATCATCGAACAGGGCATGATCTCCAAGCTGATCGAGGCCAAGCCCGAGGACCTGCGCAACTTCATCGAAGAAGCCGCGGGCATCTCCAAATACAAGGAGCGACGCCGGGAAACCGAGAACCGCATCCGTCGCACCCAGGAAAACCTCGCTCGCCTCACCGACCTGCGTGAAGAACTCGACCGCCAGCTCGAACGCCTGCACCGCCAGTCCGAAGCCGCACGAAAATACCAGGAATACAAGGGCGAAGAGCGCCAGCTCAAGGCCCAGCTCTCGGCCCTGCGCTGGCAAGCGTTGAACGAGCAGGTCGGCCAGCGCGAGGCGATCATCGGCAACCAGGAAGTCAGTTTCGAAGCCCTGGTGGCCGAACAGCGCAACGCCGATGCCGCCATCGAACGTTTGCGCGACGGCCATCATGAACTGTCCGAGCGCTTCAACCTGGTGCAGGGACGCTTCTATTCGGTCGGTGGCGACATCGCCCGGGTCGAACAGAGCATCCAGCACGGCCAGCAACGGCTGCGCCAATTGCAGGATGATTTGAAGGAAGCCGAGCGAGCGCGCCTGGAAACCGAATCCCACTTGGGTCACGACCGGACCTTGCTGCTGACCCTTGGCGAAGAACTGGACAGGCTGACGCCGGAGCAGGAGATCACCAGCGCCGCCGCCGAAGAGGCCGCCGCGGCCCTTGAAGAGGCCGAGCTGTCCATGCACGGCTGGCAGGAGCAATGGGACCGTTTCAACCTGACGTCCGCCGAGCCGCGCCGTCAGGCCGAGGTCCAGCAGTCGCGTATCCAGCAGTTGGACACCAGCATGGAACGCCTGGCCGAACGTCAGCGACGCCTGGCCGAAGAGCGGGCGCTGCTCGCGGCGGACCCGGAAGACGCGGCAATCCAGGACTTGAGCGAACAACTGGCCGCCAGCGAGGCCACCCTCGAAGACTTGCAGGCCAGCGAAGATGCTCAGGTCGAACGCCTGGAACAGCTGCGTCAGGCCTTGCAGCAGGCATTGCAGAACCAGCAGCAGGCTCAGGGTGAGTTGCAACGGCTCAACGGTCGTCTTGCCTCCCTGGAAGCCTTGCAGCAAGCCGCGCTCGACCCGGGTACCGGCACCGCGCAATGGCTGCGCGACCAGCATCTGGCCGAGCGGCCGCGCCTGGCCGAGGGCCTGAAGGTCGATGCCGGCTGGGAACTGGCGGTGGAAACCGTGCTGGGTGCCGATCTGCAAGCGGTGCTGGTAGACAATTTCGGTGGCATCGACCTGTCGGGCTTTACCCAGGGCGATCTGCGCCTGCTCAGCCCGGCCGGCGACGGCGTGCGGATTCCGGGTAGCCTGTTGGATAAAGTCGAGGCCCAGGTGGATCTGTCGCCGTGGCTGGGACAGGTCAAGCCGGTGGACAGCCTCGAACAGGCCTTGGCCTTGCGCGGGCAACTGGCAGCCGGCGAGAGCCTGATCAGCCGCGATGGGTATTGGGTCGGCCGGCATTTCCTGCGGGTGCGCAGGGCCAGCGAAGCCGAGAGCGGCATGCTTGCCCGGGGACAGGAAATTCAGCGCCTGGGTGCCGAACGCGAGGAGCGCGAGGCCAGCGTTGAAGCCCTGGAAACCGAATTGCAAAACCTGCGGGCGCAGCAGCGTCAGCAGGAGAACGGCCGCGAACATCTGCGTCGATTGTTGCAGGACGAAGCGCGTCAGCAGGGTGAGCTCAAGGCCCAGTTATCGGCCGGCAAGGCCAAGGTCGAACAACTGACCCTGCGTCGCGCTCGCCTGGAAGAGGAAATCGCCGAGCTGGGCGAGCAACGGGCACTGGAGCACGAGCAGATCGGCGAAGCGCGCCTGCAATTGCAAGAGGCTCTCGATGCCATGGCGGTGGATACCGAACAGCGTGAGCTGTTGCTGGCCCAGCGTGACAGTTTGCGCGAGCGCCTCGACCGAGTGCGCCAGGAAGCCCGTCAGCACAAGGACCATGCCCATCAGTTGGCGGTGCGCCTTGGCTCGCTGAAGGCGCAGTACGATTCCACGCGCCAGGCCCTGGAGCGCCTGGAGATGCAATCCGAGCGCCTGACCGAAAAGCGCGAACAGCTGAGCCTGAACCTGGAGGAGGGCGAGGCGCCGCTGGAAGAGTTGCGCCTCAAGCTCGAAGAACTGCTCGACAAGCGCATGAGTGTCGACGAAGAACTCAAGACCGCGCAGATCGCCATGGAAGACGCCGACCGTGAACTGCGCGACGCCGAGAAGCGCCGCAGCCAGGCCGAGCAGCAATCCCAGCTGATCCGCAGCCAGATGGAGCAGCAGCGCCTGGAATGGCAGGCCCTGACGGTGCGCCGCAAAGCCTTGCAGGATCAGTTGCTGGAAGACGGCTACGACCTCGATGGCGTGCTCGCCACCCTGGTGGCCGGTGCCAACGAGAAAGAGGCCGAAGAAGAACTGGAGCGCATCGCTGCACGTATCCAGCGCCTGGGGGCGATCAACCTGGCGGCCATCGACGAATATGAGCAGCAGTCCGAGCGCAAGCGTTATCTCGACGCCCAGGACGCCGACCTGGTGGAAGCGCTGGAAACCCTGGAAAACGTCATCCGCAAGATCGACAAGGAAACCCGCAATCGCTTCAAGGATACCTTTGATCAGATCAACGGCGGTTTGCAGGCGCTTTTCCCGAAAGTTTTCGGTGGCGGCAGCGCTTACTTGGAACTGACGGGCGAAGATCTACTCGATACTGGGGTGACCATCATGGCGCGTCCTCCAGGGAAGAAGAACAGCACCATTCATTTGCTCTCCGGCGGTGAAAAGGCGCTGACGGCGTTGGCTCTGGTGTTCGCCATCTTCAAACTGAATCCGGCGCCGTTCTGCATGCTCGACGAGGTCGATGCACCGCTGGATGACGCCAACGTAGGCCGTTACGCACGGCTGGTAAAGGAAATGTCCGAAACGGTGCAGTTCATCTATATCACCCACAACAAGATCGCCATGGAGATGGCCGATCAGTTGATGGGGGTGACGATGCACGAACCGGGCTGTTCGCGGCTGGTGGCGGTGGATGTCGAGGAGGCCATGGCGATGGTGGACGCCTAGCGCGAGCGGCGGCAAGCAGGGTGGTTTTGAGCTTGTGACTTGCCGCTTGTAGCTTGTGGCTGTTGGTCATGCTAGTTTAAGAGCAATTTTTTTCTGTTCGTGGGCAAAACGCCATTCAGAACATAGAGTTGGCGCCACGTTTTAAAGCGGTTTGCAAATAGCTAAGCCCCTTATTTTTCAGCATTTTTATAGAGGCACGGGATTACATGGAAATCGGTCTGCGCGAGTGGCTGATCGTCATCGGCATCATTGTCATTGCCGGTATTCTTTTCGACGGCTGGCGTCGCATGCGCGGCGGCAAGGGCAAGCTCAAGTTTCGCCTTGACCACAGCCTGTCGAACCTGCCGGATGAAGATGACAATGCCGAACTGCTGGGCCCGCCCCGGGTGCTGGACACCCACAAGGAGCCGCAGTTGGATGAGCACGACCTGCCTTCGGTGAGTGCGCCGGTGCGTGAGCCTCGGGAGTCGGGTTCCAAGCGTGGCAAGCGCAACAGCGAGCCGTCCCAGGGCGACCTGAACCTGAACCTGGATCTGGACGGCGGGCCGAGCTTCAGCAGCCGCGATGACTTCCCGGACGAGGGCAAGGCCTCCAGCAGCGACAAGGAACAGGCTCAGGCCGAAGAAGTATTGGTCATCAGTGTCATCTGCCGCGATCCGGGCGGCTTCAAGGGCCCGGCGTTGTTGCAGAACATCCTGGAAAGCGGCCTGCGTTTCGGCGAGATGGACATCTTCCACCGCCACGAAAGCATGGCCGGCAACGGCGAGGTGTTGTTCTCCATGGCCAACGCCGTCAAGCCTGGCGTGTTCGACCTGGACGACATCGACCACTTCAGCACCCCGGCGGTGAGCTTCTTCCTCGGACTGCCTGGCCCGCGGCATCCCAAGCAGGCTTTCGACGTCATGGTCGCGGCGGCGCGCAAGCTGTCCCAGGAGCTCAACGGCGAGCTGAAGGACGACCAGCGCAGCGTGCTGACGGCCCAGACCATCGAACATTACCGCCAGCGCATCGTCGAATTCGAACGCCGGGCGCTGACGCAGAAGCGCTGACAGATGAAAAAGCTCTCGCGGGATGAGAGCTTTTTGTGGCGAGGGAGCTTGCTCCCGCTGGGCCGGGCTGGCGCTCCAGTGCGAAGCGCCCCGCCATGATTGAAAACAGAGCAGCTTCGGCTGCTCTTTTGTTTTATGAGAGAACACCATGAATGCCGTCGAAACCCGCATCCTAGAACTGCGTGCAGAGCTGGATCAGCACAACTACCGCTACCACGTCCTCGATGAGCCGACCATTCCGGACGCCGAGTACGACCGGCTGTTCCATGAACTCAAGGCCTTGGAAGAACAGCACCCCGAACTGGTGACCAGCGATTCCCCGACTCAACGGGTTGGCAGCGTAGCGCTGTCGGCGTTCAGCCAGGTGCGTCACGAAATTCCGATGCTCAGCCTGGGCAACGCCTTCGATGAGAACACCATGCGCGAATTCGACCGCCGGGTGACCGAGGGCCTCGACCTGCCTCTGGGGGATCTCTTGGGTGGCGGTGCCGCGGTGGAATACAGCTGCGAGCCGAAACTCGATGGCCTGGCGGTCAGTTTGTTGTATCAGGACGGCTTGCTGGTGCGCGGTGCCACCCGGGGTGACGGCACCACGGGCGAAGACATCAGCGTCAACGTGCGCACCGTGCGCAACATCCCTCTCAAGCTACAGGGCAGCGGCTGGCCGCCCGTGCTGGAAGTGCGGGGCGAGGTGTACATGTCCAAGGCCGGTTTCGAGCGGCTCAACGCCTGGCAGTTGGAGACAGGCGGCAAGACCTTTGCCAACCCGCGCAACGCAGCGGCCGGCAGCCTGCGCCAGCTCGATTCCAGGATCACCGCCAACCGGCCCCTGGAGTTCTGCTGCTACGGCATCGGCCAGGTGACGGCGGACATCGCCGATACCCACATTGGCAACCTCAAGCAGCTCAAGGCCTGGGGCCTGCCCATCAGCCGCGAACTGAAACTGGCCCATGGCATCGACGAGTGCCTGGACTACTACCGCGACATCGGCGAGCGGCGCAACGCGCTGCCGTATGAAATCGACGGCGTGGTGTTCAAGGTCAACAGCATCGCCTCCCAGCGCGAGCTGGGTTTCCGTGCCCGAGAGCCGCGCTGGGCCATCGCCCATAAATTCCCGGCCAGCGAAGAACTCACCGAATTGCTGGACGTCGAGTTCCAGGTCGGCCGCACCGGGGCGGTGACGCCTGTCGCACGGCTCAAGCCGGTCAAGGTGGCCGGCGTGACCGTGGCCAATGCCACGCTGCACAATATGGACGAAGTGGCGCGCCTGGGGCTGATGATTGGCGACACGGTGATCATCCGCCGCGCCGGGGACGTCATCCCGCAAGTGGTACAGGTGATCACCGAGCGCCGTCCGGATGACGCCCGGCCGGTGGACGTGCCCAAGCAGTGTCCGGTCTGCGGCTCCCACGTGGAGCGCACGCAACTGATCAAGCGCAGCAAAGGGCGTGAAACCGTCAGCGAAGGCGCGGTGTACCGCTGCGTCGGACGCCTGGCCTGCGGGGCGCAGCTCAAGCAGGCGATCATTCACTTTGTGTCGCGCCGGGCCATGGACATCGAAGGTCTGGGGGAAAAGAGCGTCGAACAATTGGTGGACGAGGGCTTGGTCGGCTCACCCGCCGACCTCTATGCGCTGACCTTCGAACAAGTGGTCGACCTGGAAGGGTTCGCCGAACTGTCGAGCAAGAATCTGTTGGCGGCCATCGCCGACAGCAAGAAGCCGAGCCTGGCGCGTTTCATCTTCGCCCTCGGCATCCCGGATGTGGGTGAGGAAACCGCCAAGGTTCTGGCTCGCTCCCTGGGTTCGCTGGAGCGCGTGCAGGCGGCCTTGCCCCAGGTGCTCACCTATCTGCCGGACGTGGGCCTGGAAGTGGCCCACGAGATTCACAGCTTCTTCGAGGACCCCCACAACCGTCAGGTGATCGAGGGTCTGTTGCGCCATGGCCTCGATATCCAGGACCAAGGCGAGCTGGGCGCCGAATTCTCCGCCAGCACTACCCTGGGCAGTTTCCTGGACAAGCTGAACATCCCCTCGGTAGGGCCGGGCGGGGCGCAGAAACTGGCGGACAAGTTCGGCTCCCTCGAAGCGGTCATAAGCGCGGACTGGCTGGACATGCGCCAAGCCCTGCCGGAGAAGCAGGCCAACGCCGTGCGGGATTATTTCGCCGTTGCCGAAAACCGCCAGCAGGCCGAGGCCGCGGAGAAGCAGCTGCGGGACTTCGGCATGCACTGGCAGAGCGAGAAGAAAGTTGTCGAAGGGTTGCCAGAAGCAGGGCGTACCTGGGTGCTGACCGGGTCCCTGGAGCTGATGAGTCGCGATGTCGCCAAGGACAAGCTTGAAAGCCTGGGCGCCAAGGTGGCCGGCTCCGTGTCGGCGAAAACCCATTGCGTGGTGGCCGGGCCGGGCGCGGGTTCGAAACTGGCCAAGGCCAACGAGCTGGGGGTCAAGGTGTTGGATGAAGCGGCGTTCGTGGCATTTCTGAACAAGCACGGTATCAACGTTCAGGCATGAGCAATGTATGAGGCTTCCCTTGCCACGGTTCCAGCGCAGATGAAGCAGCGTGTGGGAACGATCAGGAGCAGGCAATGATCTAGTCTTGCAGGCTCCAGGGAGAGATCGCCATGTTCCGCTTCTTCGAACAGCTGAGTTCACGCATCGCCGCGCCGTTCGTGGGCGACCGTTCGCGCAACAGCAAGGTCTGGCCGTGTCGCTGCGGCCAATCCTTGTTCTTTCGCAACAGCCAGTGCCTGGCCTGCCTGGCGGCGTTGGGGTATCAGCCGGAGCAGAGCCGACTCTCGTCCCTGCAGCCCGGCGAGCAACCGGGCACCTGGACGTTGGACGCCGATCCAGAGGCCGGGCTGTTCCGGCGCTGTGCCAACCTCGACACGCCGGCAGCCTGTAACTGGCTGTTGCCGGCCAATGACCACGACACCCTGTGCATCGCCTGCAGCCTGAACCGCACCATCCCCGATCTGTCGATTCCGGAAAATCCCGAACGCTGGCGCAAGGTCGAAACCGCCAAGCGCCGTCTGGTGGCGCAGCTGATTACCCTTGGTTTGCCGGTTGTCCCTAAAACCGTCGATGAAAACATCGGGCTGGCTTTCGATTTCATCGGCGTCGACCCCGACGGCACGCCGCCAACCACCGGCCATGCCAGCGGCTTGATCACCCTCGACATCAAGGAAGCCGATGACGCCCACCGCGAACATGTCCGCCAGCAAATGCGCGAGCCGTATCGCACCCTGCTGGGGCATTTTCGTCACGAAGTGGGGCATTATTACTGGGATCGGCTGATCGCCAACAGCCACTGGATCGAGGCGTTTCGCGGGCTGTTCGGCGACGAGCGCGCCAGTTATTCCGACGCCCTGGAACGACATTACCAACAAGGGGCGCCGCAGGGTTGGCAAACCCATTACGTCAGCGCCTACGCCACCATGCATCCCTGGGAAGACTGGGCCGAAACCTGGGCCCACTACCTGCACATGGTGGACGCGGTGGACACCGCCCTGGGTTTTGGCATGAGCGCCCGGGAACTGGATTTCGACTACCAACCGTTCCCGCCCGAAACCCTCTTCGACCCCGAACACACCGAAGGCACGGCCTTCCTCTCATTCGTCAATGCCTGGATCGAACTGGCCGGCATGCTCAACGAACTGTCGCGTAGCATGGGTCAACCGGACTTCTACCCGTTCGTTCTCCCGTCGACCGTCATCACTAAACTGCATTTCATCCATCTGGTGATCCAGGAAGAGGGCGGGCGGGCGGATGAGGTGCTGTTGTAGCTTCCATGGCAAGTACTTGAACACCTTCGCTTTTTTAATCCGTCCCGAACGGTTGTAACTTCCCGTCAGATAGGTACAATGGCGCGGCTCGCCGTCAGGCGGGCATCGTTATGGTGACCCCATCGGTCCCCCCGCAACGATTACCCGTGAACCTGGTCAGATCCGGAAGGAAGCAGCCACAGCGGGAACATTGTGTGCCGGGGTGTGGCTGGTGGGGTTGCCTCCATAGCGCCAAAGAACGTCCAAGCCTGCATTCGCGAGGCTTTTTTTCTTTATATCTTCCTTTTTTGATCGAGCCTCGCTCGATGTATCGTGCTGTCCGAGCCATGACCATCGGTCGGAACTGTCATAACTGACAGTAGAATCCACTGCCACCCTTTCCTACGGTCTCGCTCAACCGGCAGCCTGTCATGAATGCCCCTCCTTCGGGACTTCGCAGTCGCAGCTGCCACGTAGCCGGAGGGCAACGTGATGAGCGACGACTTGGTGTTAACGCAAAGGCGGGGTAGTGCGGCTGTGATGCTGGCAGCAGTGCTGGCATGGTTTGCCCTGTTCCTTCAACTCTGCCTGATCCTGATGTCGCGATGGCAGGGCGATAAAAGCCTGCTGGGTGGCCTGGACATCTTCTTCAGTTATTTCACGATACTCACCAATATCCTGGTGGCGGTGGTGTTGACCTGTGCCGCGACCACGGGGGATTCGACGCTGCGGCGTTTTTTTCTGCTGCCTTCGACACAGGGCGGCGTCGCGGCCGCCATCGTGTTGGTTTCGATCGCGTACAACCTGCTGCTGCGTAACGTGTGGGATCCCCAGGGCTGGCAATGGCTTGCCGACGAGCTGCTGCACGACGTGATGCCGGTGGTGTTCGTGGTTTATTGGTGGTTCTGCGTACCCAAGGGGCTGCACTGGAGCAATATCTGGCCGTGGTTGCTGTATCCGCTGGCCTATTTCAGCTATGTCCTGATTCGCGGAAGCTTCGTTGGCGCCTATCCCTATCCATTCATCGAAGTGGATCGGTTGGGGTATGCACAGTCGATTGGCAATGCGGCGATGATGCTGCTGGGGTTTGTGGTGGTGTCTTTGGTGGTGGTCGCGGTGGATCGAGTAAAAGGTGGCCGCTGAGTCGTGTCTTGTCAGGCGGCTGGTCGCTCAAGATAGGGCAGTCATACCATGATGTTGTCGATGGGTTGACTGCCTCTGTCTCATTTCTCAAATCTTGATTTCGAAACATTTCAGGGCTGTTGTCATATCCCGAAGCATATATTGGGGGTGCCAGAACTGAATTGTCTGATATCGCATGCCCGGCAATTATGTGCTGTTATGGTTATTTCAACGCTTCTGCTGTTTTTTTCATGATTAAACTGGATCATCGCAAAATTTTCCAGGAAGCCATCCTCGATAAGAAATGTCGATATGCCCTCGGGATAAAGATTTTGCATGTCGTTGGTAAGAGCATAACTGCCACCAGAGGAAGCTAAGGCGCCTAAGATACGCCTATCCACCTTGATCAGTTTGTTGGTGTCAAAATTCATCTGATGGAACATTCCGGACTGATGGGCTCCTCTGAAGAAATACATGTTGCTGTTGGTGGTAAAGGTAAAATACTGATTGTTCGGGATAACGATGGATTTTTTTCCGGTTGCAGAAACAGTTTGAGTGTCTACAGTCGTCGTTTGATAATGGATGTAACGCATGGATGGTTCGAATTTTTTCTTATTGGCTGGAGCAGGAGTCTCCGACTCGCCTATGATCAAAGCAACGCAGGCTATGATATCGTCATAAAAAAAGCCTTCAAGCTCAACCCGCGCATTCGGGGTCATCGCCGTATAAGCTACTTCACTTCCGTGTTTGTCCAACCTGAAGACACATTTCAGCGAGGGACCGGTCATGGTCAATAAAGTTGCTGATTCGGAAATGTAGGCGACTTCAAGGTCGTATTTGTTCTGACGTATTTCGGTGGTTGTCTGAAATGCTATGCTGCCACCCTGCCATTGGTCGATAAGCATGTAGGCAGGGTTGGTCAAACTGGTTCTGGTGTAAAGGCTTGGGGATAGCGCCAGTATTTCGTTAGTATGCGCCACGATGATGAAGGGGTTTTGTTTGACGCGCTTATTGAGTGCTTATTCATTTTTATCACCTGAATGTTGGATTGCGAGGTTTTATCTTCGAGTCATAGGCGTTCGGTAATAGAAGATTGTCTCGCGCTCCATTTGGCCTGCGCAGGTTTGAAGTAACTACTGTTAACTCTTACAGGCCGGACGAACGGCGACTGTCCAGGTTACGACAGAAAACGATGTCAATATTTCACGTCAAGGCTTGGATAACGCCTGATCAACCGCGGCAATCAGCTTCCCGAGGTCCTTCGAGGTGGCTCTGTGTATGACGCCAAACAGGTAGGCTCGCTGTTCGTCTTCGTCGTTCATGTCGGCGAAGAAGGCCTTCAATTGCACGTCCAGGACGTTGGCAAGCAGGAACAGGGCTTCGATGCTGGGGGTGTAGGTGCCGGTTTCGAAACGGCTGATGGTTTTGGGGTCAAACCCGGCCCTTTCACCCAGTTCAGCCTGAGTCAGCCCCGCTACTTTGCGATAGCGTCTGATGGCTGCACCCAAGCTCGAAATTTGCATCGCTCAATTCCCATTTAGAATCAAGAACTTAACGATAGATTTTTGCATTAGGCAACCGCATGTTCCATCACCTTGCTTTGCAAAATGTGATGTGTTTCGTAGAATCGGGCTTTGGCACGTGGCTTTGATGGCCTGTTACAGACACCGGGATGTGCGAAAAGATGGGCGTTGCGTTTATTGTGGCGACGAACGGTAGAAGCCTGACCCTCTCGCCTGTACCGCCTGCGCCCCACCTGATTGCCCGGTGTCAGATGCGGATGGGTTTTCGCCGCTCCGCAGGTGCTGCAACCGCGCGCGACAGATGAGCCATGATTCATGGATGACTGCTTCGATGGATAAGAAGTACCGCAGAGCCGTTGATGCAGCCGTTGTTTTTTCCGAAACCGATTTGTGCGGGCGTATCACCTACGTCAACGATCAGTTCTGTCAGCTCTTCGGCTATCGACGCGATGAGTTGCTGGGGGCCAATCATCGACTGCTCAATTCCGGTCATCACCCAGGCGAATTCTTTGGCGCGATGTGGAACACCATAGCCCTGGGACAGGTCTGGAAGGGCGAAATCTGTAACCGGGCCAAGGACGGTACGTTGCACTGGGTCGATACGACGGTGGTACCGGTCTCGGATGAGGCGACGGGGCAAATCGAGCGCTATCTGGCGATTCGCTTCGATGTCAGCGAAAAGCGTCGGCAATTGCATGCCCTGCAATGGCGGGTCGGGCACGATGTGCTGACCGGACTGCCCAACCGTGCTTACCTGTCTGACTTGCTGGATGAGGCCCTGGCGTTTTCCCGGGCGGAGGATATTCCGCTGGCGGTCTGTATGCTCGACCTGGACGGTTTCAAGGCCGTCAACGATGGGCACGGCCATGCCAGTGGCGATCGGCTGCTGGTGGAGGTGGCCAGGCGGCTGCGCAGTATCGTGCGGGGTGAAGACGTGGTCGCCCGGCTGGCCGGGGATGAGTTCGTATTGGTGTTGCGCCACGTGCGTGGGCTGGATGAGTTGCGTGGGGCGCTGAACCGCGTGTTGATCGCTGTCTCGGCGCCGTATGCCATCGATGGCAAAAGCATCAAGGTCTTTGCCAGCATTGGGGTCACGTTGTTTCCTGGGGACGACGAGGACGCCGAGACCTTGTTGCGTCATGCCGACCAGGCAATGTACGTGGCCAAGCAAAGTGGCCGCAATCGTTTCCATTTGTTCGATGTATCCCGGGACAAGGAGGTGCGAGCCACTTATCAGTCTGTCGAACGGGTTCGCCAGGCGTTGGCTGGCAACGAATTGCGGCTGCATTTCCAGCCCAAGGTCAATATGCGTAACGGCACCGTGGTGGGGCTCGAAGCGCTGCTGCGCTGGAAACATCCGCAACGTGGTCTCGTACCGCCCCGCGATTTCCTGCCGTTGGTGGAAGAAAACGACCTGATCGTCGAGATCGGTGAATGGGTCATGGAGCAGGTCATGGCCCTGTTGCAGCAGTGGCTGCAAGCGGGGCAGGGGTGGCCGGTGAGTATCAATATCTCGGCGCGGCATTTCCAGCGCACGGACTTCGTCGAGCGGCTGCGGCAGGTTTTGGAGCGGTACCCGACGGTGTCGCCGCGCCTGCTGGACCTGCAAATCGTCGAATCCGTCGCGGTGGAGAACCTAGCGCACGTCAGCGCCTGCCTCCAGGCTTGTCAGGCCCTGGGCGTAGGATTTTCACTGGGGGGCTTCGGTACGGGGCATTGCTCGCTCAATGACCTCAAGCACCTGCGCACTCAGACCATCAAGATCGATAAGACCTTCGTGCGCGATATTCTCGAAAACCGCGACGACCTGGCCTTGACCCGGGCCGTAATCGGCCTGGCTCAGGCGTTTGGCCGCCAAGTGGTGGCCGAGGGGTTGGATAGCCTCGAACATGGGCAACTGTTGTTACGACTGGGCTGCGAAGTGGCCCAGGGCTATTTCATCGCCCGGCCCATGCCGCCCGAGCAAATCCCGGGATGGGTAGCCCGGTTTGTTCCGCCACCGCAATGGAAGCAGCGACCCGGCCTTCAAGGTGCATCGGTTTCGGCCTCCGATTCGGCGTTGCGACCGGTATAGAGCTGGATGATCGCGTCGATTTCCCCTGACGCTTTCATTTTTTGCAAGGTGTCCAGGATGCGTTGCGCCGGAATGTCAGGGTCCTTGCGCAAGTAGCAGTTCAGCTCCTGCTCCTGGAGAACGGCCACCCCATGCAGCTGGCGGTCAGCGGTATGCCGTTGGTTGAACCAGTCCAGCGCCCATTGATTGCTGACACCGTAGCGATAGCGACCGGCGAGTAACTTAGCCAGCACCTGTTCCTGGCTGCGGGCATCGTCGCGCCGCAGCTGGCCGCTGTCGAACAGCGGTTGCAAGGTCGGGTAGGTATAGCTGAGTACGGTACCGACCGGCTGTTGCGTCAGGGCCGCCGGTGACACGCTTGCGGGCGCGCTGGCCGTGCCGACGAGCAAGTCACGCTGGAAGAACAGCGGGACACTCCACAGGTAATCGTCCCTGTCATCCACCCAGGTGGGGCTGACGTAACATCGTATATCGACCTCGCCGTTTCTCATGGCAGCGCTCAGCCGGGCGCGGGACAGGACGTGAAACTCCGCCGGCATCCCCACCTGAGTCGCCAGGCTGGTCATGACGTCAGGGAGTATGCCCTGGGTCGGGCGGCCACGTTCGATCTGCACCATGGGCATGGCCCAGCCATCGGTAATGGCGAAGCGCAAGGGTATTTCGGCAGCGAGACAACTGGTACTCCATAACAGCAACGCCCCCAAGGTCCCGTGCATAAACTCTCCTGATCCTGCAAACCGTGTCGACAACCGAGCCCTTAAACACAGCTTAGTCAGATTAGACGAGCGCATCGGATGCAATTTCGCCCCTGCTCCGCTAGCATTAGCCGCTTCTGTTCCTTCGTTGCGACGGTTTTCGATGAGTTATCAGGTTCTTGCACGTAAATGGCGTCCGCGCTCGTTCCGCGAAATGGTCGGCCAGACCCATGTGCTCAAGGCTCTGATCAATGCCTTGGACAGCCAGCGCTTGCACCATGCCTATCTGTTCACCGGCACCCGGGGCGTGGGCAAGACCACCATTGCGCGGATTATCGCCAAATGCGTGAACTGCGAAACCGGTATCACCTCGACGCCGTGTGGCGAATGTTCGGTCTGTCGTGAGATCGACGAGGGCCGTTTCGTCGACCTCATCGAGATCGACGCCGCCAGCCGCACCAAGGTCGAGGACACCCGCGAGCTGCTCGATAACGTGCAGTACGCGCCGAGCCGTGGGCGCTTCAAGGTCTACCTGATCGATGAAGTGCACATGCTCTCCAGCCATTCCTTCAATGCGCTGCTCAAGACCCTTGAAGAACCGCCGCCCTACGTCAAGTTCATCCTGGCGACCACGGATCCGCAGAAGCTTCCCGCAACGATTTTGTCCCGCTGCCTGCAGTTCTCCCTGAAGAACATGACGCCAGAGCGGGTCGTCGAACATCTGACGCACGTGCTGGGTGTCGAGAACGTACCGTTCGAAGACGATGCGCTGTGGCTGCTGGGCCGCGCCGCCGACGGTTCGATGCGCGACGCCATGAGCCTGACCGACCAGGCCATCGCCTTTGGTGAAGGCAAGGTCATGGCTGCCGACGTGCGGGCCATGCTCGGCACCCTCGACCATGGCCAGGTCTATGACGTCCTGCATGCGCTGATCGAAGGCGACGCGAAGGCGTTGCTCGAGGCGGTACGTCACTTGGCCGAACAAGGGCCTGACTGGAATGGCGTGCTGTCGGAAATCCTTAACGTGTTGCACCGTGTCGCCATCGCCCAAGCCCTGCCCGACGGCGTCGACAACGGCCATGGCGACCGTGATCGCGTGCTGGCCCTGGCCCGGGCTTTGCCGGCCGAAGATGTGCAGTTCTATTACCAGATGGGCCTGATCGGCCGTCGTGACTTGCCTTTGGCACCGGATCCGCGAGGCGGCTTCGAAATGGTGCTGCTGCGGATGTTGGCGTTCCGGCCCGCCGACACGGCGGACGCCCCGAGGCCGACGCTAAAGCCAGTGGGGATCAGCCAGGCCACAGCTGATTCCGCCAAGCCAGTGGCTGCCGCGCCTGTGGTGGCGGCAGTCGCTGCGGCTCCGGCTGTAGCGCCCGTTGCGCAACCGGTCGCGGCACCTGTCATCGCGAGCCCGACGCCTGAGCCCGTCGTCGAGCCGGCTCCCGAGCCCGTGGCTGCAGAAGTCATCGACTTGCCCTGGAACGATCCGGTCGAGCCCGAGATCGTCCAGCAGCCCGCTGTGGAGCCCATGCTGGACACCACCGCCGAGCAGCCCGAATTGCCACCGATGCCCATGCCGACGCCCGACAGCGTGGTGCCCGATGCGCCCGAATGGGTCGCCGCACCGATGCCCGAGCCAACGGCGGCCGACGTCGACGTCGCCACGCCCGGCATGGACCTGGATGATGAGCCTCCATTGGATGAGGACTACATCGAGCCGGACATGGATTCGGCCTACAGCTACCTGGACGATCTCGCCAGCGAGCACACTGCCGAGCCGACGCCTGAGCCCGAGCCGGAACCTGCCGCGATGCCGGCCACCGGTTTGGCACTGCAATGGCTGGAGCTGTTCCCGAAGCTGCCGATCTCCGGCATGACCGGCAGCATCGCCGCCAACTGCACGCTGATCGCGGTGGAGGGCGACCATTGGTTGCTGCATCTGGATCCGGCGCATAGCGCGCTGTTCAACGCGACCCAGCAGCGCCGTCTCAACGATGCGTTGAACCAGTACCATCAGCGCACGCTGACCTTGAGCATCGAGCTGATCAAGCCCGAACAGGAGACGCCGGCCCAGGCTGCGTCCCGTCGCCGTGCCGATCGCCAGCGTGAGGCCGAGGAGTCGATCCACAACGATCCGTTCATCCAGCAGATGATGCAACAGTTCGGCGCTGTGGTCCGTCACGATACTATCGAACCTGTCGAGGCCCCGGTCACCCAGGGCTCATAACTGAAGGCGCCGGGCCGAATGGGCCGGGCGCCGTGTCTATCCAAGTACTTTCGAGGTGATTCCCATGATGAAAGGTGGCATGGCCGGCCTGATGAAGCAGGCGCAGCAGATGCAGGAAAAAATGGCCAAGATGCAGGAAGAACTGGCCAACGCCGAAGTCACCGGCAAGTCCGGCGGCGACATGGTGACCGTGGTCATGACCGGTCGCCACGACATCAAGCGCGTCAGCATCGACCCGAGCGTGGTTGAAGGCTTGAGCGAAGACGACAAGGAAATGCTCGAGGCTCTGTTCGCCGCCGCCGTCAACGACGCAGTGCGCAAGATCGAAGCCAACAGTCAGGAAAAGATGTCCGGCATGACCGCTGGCATGCAACTGCCGCCGGGCATGAAACTGCCGTTCTGATTCGCCATCCCGGCAGGGATGGGCTACACACAATGCCAGGCATCGCGCCTGGCATTTTTGTTTGTGCTTGAGAGGGCTATCGCGAGCAGCGCAGTCCAACGGCAAGAACATCGAACGCTATCCCCTTCAAGAAGGTCTGCTCCCTATAGGTCTACCACTAACGATCAAGGAGAACGCCCATGTCACAAGCATCGATTTCCAATCAGCGTATCGTTCTCGCTTCCCGCCCCAAAGGCGCGCCCACCCAGGACAATTTCCGTATCGAGCAAGTGACGTTGCCTGACCTTGTGCAAGGGCAAATCCTGCTCAAGACACAGTTCCTGTCTCTGGATCCCTACATGCGCGGACGCATGAGCGATGCGCCGTCCTACGCCGCCCCGGTGGAAATCGACGAAGTGATGACCGGTGGTGCCGTCAGCCGCGTGGAGCGCTCCATGCATCCGAAATTCCAGGAAGGCGATTTGGTGGTAGGCGTTACGGGTTGGCAGAGTCACAGCATCAGTGATGGTCGCAATGTCATCCCCATTCCGTCCGGGCTGCCCAGCCCGTCGATGGCCCTCGGCGTATTAGGTATGCCGGGCATGACCGCCTACATGGGGTTGATGGACATCGGGCAGCCCAAGGCCGGGGAAACCCTGGTGGTGGCGGCGGCTTCGGGCGCGGTGGGGTCGGTGGTCGGCCAAGTGGCAAAGATCAAAGGATTGCGGGTCGTCGGCGTGGCCGGAGGCAGTGACAAATGCAAGTATGTAGTCGATGAATTGGGGTTTGACGCCTGCGTCGATCACAAGCGTTCGGATTTTGCCGAGGAATTGGCACGGGCCTGCGACAAAGGCATCGACATCTATTATGAAAACGTCGGCGGCAAGGTCTTCGATGCTGTCGTCCCATTGCTCAACGCCAGGGCGCGAATCCCGCTCTGCGGATTGATCGCTTCCTACAACGATCAACAAGCCCCGAGTGGGCCGGATCGCTTGCCGCTATTGCAGCGAACCTTGTTGACCAAGCGAGTGCGGATGCAGGGATTTATCGTGTTCGACGACTACGGTGACCGTCAGCCTGAATTCCTCAGTGCCATGGCGCCGTGGGTGCGGGAGGGGAAGGTCAAATTCCGCGAGGATGTGGTCGATGGCCTCGAGAATGCGCCGCAGGCCTTTATCGGGCTGTTGGAAGGGCGCAATTTCGGCAAGCTGGTGGTGCGGGTTGCGCGAGATTGAGTATTTGACGCTGGTCAGAGGCGCGGGTATAAACCGCGTCTCGTTGTTATGTCGGACGTTTCCTCGATGAGCTTCAGCCCTTTGATTCGCCAACTGATCGATGCCCTGCGAACCTTGCCAGGTGTGGGTCAGAAAACTGCCCAGCGCATGGCGTTGCAATTGCTCGAGCGTGATCGCAGCGGCGGTTCGCGACTGGCTCAGGCCCTCAGCCAGGCCATGGAGGGCGTGGGGCATTGCCGCCAGTGCCGCACCCTCACCGAGGATGACCTCTGCCCGCAATGCGCCGATCCACGTCGGGACGACAGCTTGCTGTGTGTGGTGGAAGGGCCGATGGATGTGTATGCCGTGGAGCAGACCGGTTTCCGAGGTCGTTATTTTGTCCTCAAGGGCCATCTCTCGCCGCTCGACGGCCTGGGGCCGGAAGCCATCGGTATCCCGGAGCTGATGGCGCGTATCGAAGAGGCGGGGACTTTCACGGAAGTCATCCTGGCGACCAACCCAACGGTGGAAGGTGAAGCCACGGCCCACTACATCGCCCAGTTGCTGAGCAACAAAGGCCTGGTCGCTTCCCGCATCGCCCACGGCGTGCCGCTGGGGGGCGAGCTGGAACTGGTGGACGGCGGGACGCTGGCGCATTCGTTTGCCGGGCGCAAGCCGATTTCCCTCTAAAAGCCACCCAAAACCCGCTGTGGGAGCGGGCTTGCTCGCGAAAGCGATGTGTCAGCCAAATAAATCTTAGCTGATCCACCGCTTTCGCGAGCAAGCCCGCTCCCACAGGGTGGGTTATCGTTCGCTCAGCGAGAACTGCGTCAGGCAGAATGTCGGGATGCCCATGTCTTCCAGTCGCTGGGAGCCCAGCAACTCCGGCAAGTCGATGATCGCTGCGGCTTCGTGGACTTTTGCGCCCATTCGGCGGATCAGGTTGGCGGCGGCGATCAGCGTGCCGCCGGTGGCGATCAGGTCATCGAACATCACCACCGAATCACCCTCGCACAGGCTGTCGGCATGGACTTCGAGAAACGCTTCGCCGTATTCGGTCTGGTAACCCTCGGCGAGCACATCCGCCGGCAGCTTGCCTTGCTTGCGGAAAAGCACCAATGGCTTGTTCAACTGGTAAGCCAGGATCGAACCGATCAGGAAACCCCGGGCATCCATGGCGCCGATGTGAGTGAAGTCGGCTTCGACATAACGGTGGGCAAAGCTGTCCATCACTAGCCGCAAGGCAGTGGGAGACTGGAACAGCGGAGTGATGTCGCGGAAGATCACGCCGGGCTTGGGGAAATCGATGACGGGGCGGATCAGGGATTTGATGTCGAAGGAGTCAAAGACCATCGTGGACGTATCCTGGCAGGGCTGCAAACGCGGGAGTATAGCGCGGCCGAGCGAATCCCTCAGCCGCGCACGTCCGTCAGCCTTCGACCGAGCCGCCGGCCAGGGCGCAGAGCTGGATCGGGTCCAGGATGTGAATTTCCTTGCCTTCGGCGGCGATCAGCTCATTTTGCTGGAAGCGCGTGAACACCCGGGACACGGTTTCCACCGCCAGGCCCAGGTAGTTGCCGATTTCGTTGCGCGACATGCTCAGGCGGAACTGGTTGGCCGAAAAACCACGGGCACGGAAACGTGCCGAGAGGTTGACCAGGAAGGTGGCGATGCGCTCGTCGGCGGTTTTCTTTGACAGCAGTAGCATCATTTGCTGATCGTCGCGGATCTCGCGGCTCATCACCCTCATCAATTGACGACGCAACTGCGGCAGTTGCAACGCCAGTTCGTCGAGACGCTCGAAGGGGATTTCGCACACCGACGTGGTTTCCAGCGCCTGGGCCGAGACCGGATGACTCTCGGTGTCCATGCCTGACAGACCTACCAGCTCGCTGGGCAAGTGGAAGCCGGTGAGCTGCTCTTCGCCACTGTCGCTCAGGTTGAAGGTCTTCAAGGCGCCCGAGCGCACGGCGTAGACGGAATCGAAAGCATCGCCCTGGCGGAACAGGAATTCACCTTTTTTCAACGGGCGGCCCCGCTTGACGATCTCGTCCAGCGCGTCCATATCCTCCAGATTCAGGGAAAGTGGCAGGCAGAGGGGGGCCAGGCTGCAATCCTTGCAATGGGCCTGGCTGTGGGCGCGCAATTTGACGGGCTCGGGCATTTCTTTAATCCTTGTGGGAAAACACACATCAGCCGTAAGGGTAACCTAGCAATGGCACTCCGGCCAGTGTGCTTTCATCGTCAAATTGTCGCGCTCAGATGACGCGTGAGAAACGCTGGCGGTTCTGCTGGTTCAAATAGGCATCGAACTCCATGCACACCGAGCGTACCAGCAGGCGACCGGCGGGCAATACCCTGACGCGTTCGTTATCGACCTCGATCAGGCCGTCCTTGGCCATGCGTTGCAGTGATGGCCATACAGCGGCGAAGTAGTCGGCAAACACGATGTCGAAAGCCTGCTCGATTTCGGTGAATACCAGCTCGAAATGACAGATCAGTTGCTGGATGACCGCTCGCCGCAAACGGTCGTCAGCGGTGCACACCAGACCACGACTGGTTGCCAGTCGGCCATCGACCAAGGTGTTCTGGTACTGGTTCAAGTCGCTGTTGTTCTGGCAGTACAAATCGCCAATCTGGCTGATGGCCGACACACCGAGGCCGATCAGATCACAATGTCCATGGGTGGTATAACCCTGGAAATTGCGTTGCAAAGTGGCTTCTTCCTGGGCAATCGCCAGGTCGTCGTCGGGCAGGGCGAAGTGGTCCATGCCAATGTAGCGATAGCCGGCGGCGCTCAGTTGTTCGATGGTGCCTTGCAACATAGCCAGCTTTTG
Source organism: Pseudomonas uvaldensis (assembly GCF_021271205.1). GTDB lineage: Bacteria > Pseudomonadota > Gammaproteobacteria > Pseudomonadales > Pseudomonadaceae > Aquipseudomonas > Aquipseudomonas uvaldensis. The sequence continues at coordinate 256,554 of NZ_JAIWKS010000001.1, read as the reverse complement.
CTCCGGGTTCGGCAGGTCATGGCTATTGATGCGCCGCTGGGGCATGAAGCGTTCCGGCAGATGAGCATAATTGAATACCGACAGGCGGTCCGGCTGCAGTTGGATGACTTCCTGGACGGTACGGGCAAAGTTCTCCGGTGTCTGTTTAGGCAGGCCGTAGATCAGGTCGATGTTGATCGAGCGAAATTGCAAGGTGCGGGCCGCCTCGATCACGGCGCGGGTTTCCTCCAGGCTTTGGAGGCGATTGACGGCACGCTGCACGGCAGGGTCGAAGTCTTGTACGCCGATACTGACCCGGTTGAACCCCAGTTCTCGCAAAAGACCCATGGTGGACCAGTCGGCTTCCCGCGGATCGATCTCGATTCCGTAGTCGCCGGAATCGTCGTCCTGCAGCTTGAAATGCTTGCGCAGCTTGGCCATCAACTGGCGCAACTCGTCGTGGCTCAGAAACGTCGGGGTGCCGCCGCCCAGATGTAACTGTTCCACACGCTGGGCCGGGTCCAGATGGCAGCCGATCAGCTGGATTTCCTGCTCGAGACGCTGCAGGTAGGCGTGGGCACGGCCACGGTCCTTGGTGATGACTTTGTTGCAGGCGCAGTAGTAGCAGATATTCGCGCAGAACGGCACGTGTACATACAGCGACAGCGGCCGCAGACCTTTGCGGCTTTCGCGCAAGGCATGAAGCAGATCGAATGTCCCGACCTGACTGGTGAATTGCACTGCGGTCGGGTACGAGGTGTAGCGAGGTCCCGCCAGATCATAACGGCGGATCAGGTCTGGGTCCCAACGTATGGCGTCGAGCATGCGGGCATTCCCCGGATAGGCTGGCATGGGCGCGAGTCTAGGGGCACGGGTTTGGTGGCGTGTTGATTTGCATCAACGGGGCAGGGGCAAAGGGCCAATCGCGAGCAGGCTCGCTCCCACAGTGGATCTTCAGCGATGACAAATCTATGTCCGGCACAAAACCCTTGTGGGAGCGAGCCTGCTCGCGATGGCGGACGACCCGGTCAATGGCCCATCAACCAATGCTGATGCGGCCCCGGCAGTGTCCAGATCCCAAAAACGATGACCACCAACCCACCGGCCACGCGCACGCTGCGTTTACGCAGCAGGGCGGTGATACGCTCGGCTGCCAGGCCGGTGACGAGCAGCACCGGCCAGGTGCCGAGTCCGAAGGCCAGCATCAGCATCGCGCTGTCCAGCGCATTGCCCTGGCTGGCGGACCACAGCAGGGTGCTGTAGACCAGGCCGCACGGCAGCCAGCCCCATAACGCGCCCAACAGCAGCGCCCGAGGCAGGCTCGACACCGGCAGCAAGCGATTGGCAGCAGGCTGGATGTGCCGCCACAGTCCGCGACCGACGCTTTCGATACGGGTCAGACCGCTCCACCAGCCAGCCAGGTACAGACCCATGACAATCAGCAGCACACCGGCCAGCACGCGCATGAACATGGCCGCCGGGCTGTTGGCAACGGCCCAGCCGGCCAGGCCGATCAGCAAGCCGGCGGTGGCATAACTCAGGATGCGTCCCAGGTTGTAGGCCAGCAACAGCCGAAACCGCCGGCTGCGCTGTTCCTTGGGAATTGCCAGGGTAAGAGCCCCCATGAGACCGCCGCACATGCCCAGGCAGTGCCCACCCCCCAATAAACCGAGAATGACCGCCGAGACCAGGAGTGGCACCAGATCAAGCATGGGGCGGGGCCTTGTCGTCCGGCTCGCGGGGTTGTCCGTCGGCTTCGTCCACCGCGGCTTTGTGGTTAGGGTCCTGGTCGTCGAACAGGATGCTGTGGGCCGGACCGTCGAGGTCGTCGTACTGCCCGCTGTCCACGGCCCAGAAGAAAATGTAGACGGCAATGGCGACTATCAGCAGCGCCGCCGGGATCATCACGTAAAGAGCTGGCATTGTCGGAACTCCATGACCGCCCGGCTCAGGCCGGCAGCGGACGGGTGTCGGGCGAGGTGTTGTGAATGTGCTCCCCGGGCTGGCGAGTCAGCCTCAGCGCATTCAACACCACGGTCAACGAACTGATGGACATGCCGACCGCGGCCCACACCGGCGTAATCCAGCCGAGGGCGGCGAACGGCAACATGAGGCCATTGTACAGCGCTGCCCATATCAGGTTCTCGATGATCACCCGTCGGGTGCGTCGGGCCAGGGTGAAAGCGTGGACCAGGGCATCGAGGCGGTTGGACAGCAGCACCGCGTCGGCGCTGGTCTTGGCCAGGTCGGTGGCCGAGCCCATGGCGACGCTGATGTCCGCCGCCGCCAGTACCGGCACGTCGTTGACGCCATCCCCAAGCATAAGTACTTTGCGGCCTTGTTGATGCAGCTGTTGCAACACCACCAGTTTATCGTCCGGGCGCAAACCGCCCCGGGCTTCATCGATGCCCAGTTCAGCGGCGACGCTGGCAACCATCGGTGAACTATCGCCCGACAACAGCAGCGTGCGCCAACCCCGCGCCTTACAGGCTGCAAGCAGCGCCGGGGCATCGGTGCGCAGGCGGTCGTCGAGGACAAACCAGGCCAATGGCCCGTCGGTGTCACTCAGCAGCAGCCATTGACCGGGTTCGTCAGGCATAGGCGGAACCGGCGTGTTGCTCAGTTCACACGCAAAGCCGGGCTGACCGATGCGCAGGCGCCGGGTGCCCACCAGACCCTCCAACCCCAGGCCTGGGAAGCTTTGTACCTGCTCGGCAGCCAGCGGGGCACGACCGAAGGCGCGGGCGATGGGGTGTTCGGAGCGGTTTTCCAGGGCGGCGGCCAGGCTCAGGCAGTGATCGCTGTCGAGTGCCGCCAATGGCCGAATGGCACGCAAGGCCAGACGCCCTTCGGTCAGGGTACCGGTCTTGTCGAAGATGACGGTGTCGATCTGATTCAACCCTTCCAGCACGTGCCCACGGGTCAGCAGCAGCCCGAGTTTGTGCAGGGTGCCAGTAGCGGCGGTGAGCGCCGTGGGCGTTGCCAGCGACAGCGCGCAAGGACAGGTCGCGACCAGCATTGCCAGCACGATCCAGAATGCCCGGGAGGCGTCCAGTTGCCACCACAACAGGCCGATGGCCGCAGCGGCAACCAGAGAGAGCAGCAGGAACCATTGCGCGGCCCGGTCGGCGATTTCCGCCAGTCGCGGCTTCTCGCCCTGGGCCCGTTCCAGCAGCCGGACGATGGCTGACAATCGCGTATCTTGCCCCAGAGCCAGCACCTCCACCGTCAGGGCGCCTTCGACGTTGAGTGTGCCGGCGGTGACCGCGTCGCCCGCTTGCCGAGGTTGCGGCAGGTACTCGCCGGTCAGCAGCGATTCGTCGATGCTGGATTGTCCATCGAGGATCCTGCCATCGGCCGGCAGGACGGCGCCTGGATGCACCAGCACACGGTCGCCGGTGCGCAATTCACTGAGCAGGATGCGTTCGCTCTGGCCGTTTTCTTCCAGGCGCAGGCACGAGGCGGGCAGCAGGTTAACCAGTTGCGCGGTAGCCGCTGCAGTGCGTTCTCGCGCACGGCGCTCCAGGTAACGCCCCGCCAGCAGGAACAGGGCGAACATGCCCACCGCATCGAAATACAGTTCTCCCACGCCGGTGATGGAGGTCCAGATTCCGGCGACGTAGGCGCTGCCGATGGCCAGGGACACGGAAACGTCCATGGTCAGGTGGCGGGTGCGCAGGTCGCGCATTGCGCCCTTGAAGAACGGCGCGCAGCTGTAGAACACAATCGGCGTGGTGAGAAACAGCGCCACCCAGCGCAGGATGGTGTGCATCTCGGGGCTGAGGTCGATGTTGAATTCCGGCCAGGTGGCCATGGTTGCCATCATCGCCTGGAACCACAGCAGTCCCGCGACGCCGAGCTGGCGCAGGGCCAGGCGGTTTTGCGCGGCGAGTTGCTCGCTGGCCTGATCGGCCTGGTACGGGTGGGCGGCGTAGCCGATCCGGCGCAGTTCGGCCAGCAACGTACTCAGCGGCAACTTTCCATCGGCCCAGCGTACATGCAGGCGATGATTGGAAAGATTCAGTCGCGCCTCAGCCACGGCAGGCAGGCTGCGCAGTTGTTTTTCGATCAGCCAGCCGCAGGCAGCACAGCTGATGCCCTCCATCAGCAGAGTGGTTTCAGCCAACTCGCCTTCGTGGCGGACGAACGATTGTTGCACGTCCTGGCGGTCATAAAGCGTCAGTTCGTCGGTCAACTGAACGGGCAGGGTTTCCGGGTTGGCCGATGCTTCGCTGCGATGCTGGTAATAACTCTCCAGCCCCCCAGCCACGATGGCCTCGGCCACCGCCTGGCAACCCGGGCAGCACAGCTCGCGGGTTTCACCGAGGACGACGGCGGTGAAGCGACTGCCGGGAGGGACGGGCAGGGCGCAGTGGTAGCAGGGCTGGGGAGTTGTCATCAGGTATTCACTGGTACCGCTGAATCCGTATTGTCAGGGAGGGCCTCATCGCGAGCAGGCTCGCTCCCACAGTTGATCGCGGGCGGCCAAACCACCGCAATCCCCTGTGGGAGCGGGCTTGCTCGCGAATGCGCGAAGCGCAGTTTTTTACTTTCTCAGATCTTCAGCACCTTGCAGGGGCTCATCCCCGAGCAAGATGGCCTGGTCATGATTGACCTGCTCTTCCTCGAACAGGCGCCAGGTCTTGTCGCCCTCGACCCCCAGCAATTCGACAAAGCGCCGGCCTTCGATCTTGTCCGTCAACTGGCCCACGTACCGTCCCGGCTCGCTGTCGTTGCGGGTCAGGACAATCTTGCGGTCTTTCTCCGGCTGAGTCGGCGAAATCAGGCTCAGTTCCACGGTCTGGGGACGACTGTTGCCGTTCAGACGCAGGTTCACCTCGCCGGTGACGTCGTCCAGCTGCACGTTGGCATGCAGTTGCAGCGTCTGGGCCAGCAGTTCGCGCTCGAGCGAACGGTTGATGCCCTTGCCGGCTTCGTAATAGTTGTCGTTGACCAGATTGTCCGGGTTTTTGACGGCGATGGTCACCATCGTCAGGCTCAGGGTCACCGAGCACGCCAGGATCCCGATGATGATCCACGGCCAGAGGTGCTTGTACCAGGGGCTGGTGGCGGTTGCTGCAGGCATGTGCATTTCTCTCAACGGGTTTGTGGGCCGATGAACCGGCTCTTGGCTTCGACATGTACGCTGTCGTCATCGGCATCCTTGAGGATGAAGGTCACCTCGTTGGTGCTCGACGGCAGTTGTTCCGGTGCGCTGGACAGTTCAACCGGCTGGCTGACGATATCGCCCGCCGCGACCTTGAATTCCCGCCGGCCTTGCAGCTTGAGATCGGGCAGGCCAGTGGCTTGCAGGACGTACGTATGGTCGCGCTGGTCCTTGTTCATGATCTTCAGGCTGTAGACGTTCTCGATCCGGCCTTCGGCGTTTTCACGGTACAGCACGCGGTCCTTGCTGACGTCGAAGCCCACCAGCGAGCGCATGAAGAACGCTGTCACCAGCAAGCTGATCATCGCCAGCAACACCAGGGCATAGCCGATCAGGCGTGGGCGCAGTTTATGGGTTTTCTGCCCCGACAGGTTGTGTTCAGTGGTGTAGCTGATCAGGCCGCGCGGGTAGTCCATCTTGTCCATGATGTTGTCGCAGGCGTCGATACAGGCGGCGCAGCCGATGCACTCGATCTGCAAACCGTCGCGGATATCGATGCCGGTGGGGCAGACCTGGACGCACATGGTGCAGTCGATGCAATCCCCCAGGCCCAATGCCTTGTAGTCGATGCCTTTCTTGCGTGGGCCACGGCTTTCGCCGCGACGTGGATCGTAGGAAACGATCAGGGTGTCCTTGTCGAACATCACGCTCTGGAAACGGGCGTAAGGGCACATATAGATGCACACCTGTTCCCGTAGCCAGCCGGCGTTGCCATAAGTGGCAAGCGTGAAGAAACCGACCCAGAAATAAGACCAGCCATCGGCCTGGCCGGTGAAGAATTCGAACACCAGTTCGCGGATCGGCGTGAAATAACCCACGAAGGTCATGCCGGTGACGAAGCCGATCAACAGCCACAGGCTGTGCTTGGCAAACTTGCGCAGGAACTTGTTGGCGCTCATGGGCGCCTTGTCCAACTTGATGCGCTGGTTGCGGTCGCCTTCGGTGACTTTTTCACACCACATGAAGATCCAGGTCCACACGCTTTGCGGACAGGTGTAACCACACCAGACCCGCCCGGCGTAGACCGTAATGAAAAACAGGCCAAAGGCCGCGATGATCAGCAGCCCGGACAACAGGATGAAATCCTGGGGCCAGAAAGTCGCACCGAAAATAAAGAACTTGCGCTCCGGCAGGTTCCACCAGACGGCCTGGTGGCCGCCCCAGTTCAACCAGACCGTACCGAAATACAACAGGAACAGCACCGCACCGCCCACCATCCGCAGGTTGCGGAACAGGCCAGTGAAGGCACGGGTGTAGATTTTTTCCCGAGAGGCATACAGGTCGACGCTTTTACTGGCGTCCTTGGCAGGCGGGGTAACGTCATGTACCGGAATCTGGTTGCTCATCAAATGCATCCCACGGCAGTGGAAAATGCCGAGGCCAGTGCGTGCCGACCACGGTCAGAAAGGGTGTTGCAGTGGCGCAATGATACGCCTGTCGCTCTAGCCCAAGGGTGCGACCTTTGGTCGCGTTGGGCGCGAGGACTGAATGGTGTAGCAGATGTAACAAGTCATGATCCAGATCAATTGACTATAGACATTTCATGGCGCTGGAGGAAAAACGAAACGGTCTGCTGACTCATTCCGCGAGCCCTTCAGGGCGCCTTGGAGTTTATGAGCTACGTAATAGTCTGAAGATAGATGGGTCTCCAAGTCTCGAACTCGCTACGTCCCGGATTCTGGAATCTGAACGTGCTGAAATGCGGCGGCATTACCAGCCTCGGTACTACCTTGGAATTGCTGGCTCTGCTCGTTGAGCGACAAGAGCTCAATGCCTGGCTCGGTTTTTATAATTAAAAAGGCAAGGTTTTTTTTATGGTCGAGAGTTTTTCTATTTCGGCACCTTTTGTAAGTAAATGGTTGAGAGCGGTATCCAGGTCGGGAAACTTCTTGATTTCTTCGTTTTCGTCATCTTCAAGTAAATCCATGCGAGACTCTTCGATCGAGAAGTAATAGGTGTAGTAGAAATTTTCTTGTTTTTTTATGGCGTACTGGATGAGATGTGGAACGCCGTTAATCAAGCGTGTTTCTTCGTAACCACGTCTTTTTCCTTCGTTAAGTGCATCTGTAAGTTTTTTCATGTTTTAGCCTGTGATGTCGATACGAACCATTGTTCCGTCGGCCCGCTTGATGTTGACGTGTGGTAGTTCTCCGTGACCTGTACCTTTCGGGTCGTCGTGACCATAAACTCGTCCTGTTTCCTTGTTGATAGGGTAATCCTTTCTGTATCGGACTTTTCCATCCCGCTTTTTAAATTGATCCATTTTATTTTTCTTTCTGATGCCTTGAGCGTCCTGCGATCCAATGCCCCTGACTTTCTGAGCCTTGGGGAACGCCTCGGCCAACAACTCATTGGCTTCTTTTTTGGTTTTTACCGTTACGACTGTTTTTTGCGGCCCGTTGCGCAAGGCATCCACTTTCTTCGAACAGGCTGCCAGCCCCAATGGGTCGGACCACATAAATGGATTGGGCGAGTAAGCGTAGGTATTCAGTCCTCCCGCCAACCCAATCGGATCCGGCGTCGTAAACCGCCCCACATCCGGATCATAAAACCTGAACGTATTGAAATGCAGCCCCGTCTCTCGATCCAGGTACTGCCCCTGGAACCTTAGGTTCTGCTCTTCGATGTAATATGGCTCGCGCACTTCTTGCAGCGTATTGCCCCACACCCGGTACGTCGCCCGCCAGACGCTGTGCCCGTCGGTTTCGGTGAGTTGTTCGGGCAGGCCGTTGAGGTCGTTGTGGTAGTAGCGCACTTTTTGCAGCGCGCCGCTGCCGTCGACGCGGGCCAGAAGGTCGTAGCCGTCGTTTTCGTAGATGTAGAGGCTGGTCTGTTGGTGGCGGTGTTCCTGCAACAGGCGCAGACCGTCCCAGGTGAAGCGGGTTTCTCCCAGCGGGTAGCCGCTGGTGTCGTGTTCGGTCTTGGCGATGCGTCGGCCCAACGGGTCGTAGATCATGTTGACGACGCTACCGTTTTCATCGCGCACCTCGATCAGGCGGCTTTCGGCGTCGTAGGCAAAGCGTTGCAGGCCGCGGGCGGCGCTGCGTTTTTCGATCATGCGGCCGAAGGCGTCGTAACGGTAGCGCTTGTCCTGGTAGGTCAGCAGTTTGTTATGCACCACCAGCCCGGCGCCTGCCTGCGGGCCGTCCAGTAAATTGGCGGCGGCGTCGTAGGCGAAGGTTTCGCGCTGGCCGTGCAGGCTGTCCTGGCTGGCGATGATGCGGCCGGTGGCGTCGTAGTGCAGCAACTGGTGGTGTTGCGCGGCGGGTTGCTGGTCGTGTTTGCCAATCAGGTGATCGGCGGGGTCGTACTCGAAGTGCTTTTGCACCGCCGCCGGCGACAACGTGGGCTGGCTGCTGTGGCGGCGTTGCCGCGCGCGCAGGCGGCCGCTGCGGTCGTATTCGCTGCGGGTGCTGATCTGCCCCTGGGTGCGTAGCACTTCGCGGTGCAGGCGGTCGCGCTCGAAGTCGCTGATGACCTGGCCGTCGAGGTTGATCTGGTGCAGGTGGCCGCTGCCGTAGTACAGGCGATTGACCCAGCGGCCATCGGGCAGTTGGGTCTGGATCAGGTTGCCGAGTTCGTCGTAGTGGTGCTGCAGGCGACCGGCCGCGCCGTGTTCTTCCAGCAACTGGCCGAGGGCGTCGTAGACGAAGCTCAGGCTCTGGACATTTCCTTGTCGGTCGGTGAAGGTGACGGCGGTGAGCTGGTCCAGCGGGTCGTAGCTGTAGTCGGTACGGCCATCGTCGGTGATCTTGGCGATCAGCCGGCCTGCGGCGTCGCGTTCCAGGCGATGGACGATGGGCTGCGGTGGGGGTTCGGGCACCACGGCGAGACCGTTGCCATAGGCCGCTGGAATGGCTGTTACGGCCGAGACGTTATCGAGCACGTCATAGCTGTAGCGTTTGGCGCTGCCATCCAGGTCCCGTTGCTCGACCAATCGATCCCCGGCGTCCCAGGCAAACCGATAGCTCTCGCCATTCTCATTGACCAGCGCTTGCAGCCGGCCAAAGCCGTCATAGGCAAATTGCACCTGCCGGCCCAGAGCGTCGGTGCGCTGGCGCACCTGGCCGCGACGGTTGTGCTGGTAGCGCGTGGTGTGCCCGGCCGGGTCGGTGTAGCCGGTGAGCTGGCCGGCGGCGTCGCGCTGGTAGTGCTCGCTGCGGCCGTCCGGCAACTGGCTGCCGAGCAAGCGACCTTGGGCGTCGTAGCTGAACTGGATGCGCTCGCCGAGGGCATCGGTGATGGTCTGCAAATAGCCACGCGAGTCGTAGTTGAAGCGGGTGGGATAACCCGAGCAATCGATGTGCTCGACGAGTTGCCCGAACGGGTTCCAGCGCAGCTTCTTGCTCTTGCCGGTGGCATCGATGATTTCGACGACCTGCCCGTGGCTGTCGTAGCGGTAGCGGGTGACGTGGCCCAGCGGATTGGTCTCGGCGATGCAGTTGCCCCGTGGGTCGTAGCGATACTGCCAGCTTTGGCCGGCGGCGTCCGTGTCCACCAATGGCAGGGCCCAGTGTTCGAGCCACTGGGTGGAATCGCTACGGCCCAGCGGGTCGGTTTCGCTGATCAGGTTGCCGGCTTCGTCGTAGTTGAACGTGTAGCCACCACCTTGCGGGTCGGTGGCGCCGAGCAACTGGCGCTCGTCGTTCCATTCGAACAGCCAGGTCTGACCGAGGTTGTCGGTGGAGCGGATGATCTGGTGCTGGGCGTTCCAGTGGCGGGTGCTGGTGCGCTGCAAGCTGTCGGTGATGCGCGTCGTCCCGGCGATCAGATCATAGTCGAACTGGTAGGCGTCGCCTTCGTCGGTCCAGTGGCGGGTCACGCGCCATTCCTGGTTTTCGATCGAGGCCCATTCGTAGAAGCAGCGCAGACCGGTGGGCAATTGGTGTTCCACCATGCGCCGCCCGGCGTCGTAGTTGAAGCGCCGTTGCACCTGGCCGGTGGTGTCGCGTACTTCGGCGAGGTTGTTGGCGGCGTCGTAGGCGTAGCTGACCAGCACTTCGCGCTGTTGGTCGGGGTAGAGGCGCTCGAGCCGGACGACGCGCTCATGTTCGCGAATCAGCTCCACCTGCACCAGATCGAAGGTGTCGCGCAGGCGCACCAGACGCCCGGCTTCGTCGTAGTCGAGGTGGATGCGGTTGTCGTTGCGGTCGCCCAATTGGCTCAGGCGCAGCAACGAGGCCTGCCCCGGCGTCGGTTCGAACAGGCGGTACAGGCCGTCGTCGCTTTCGATCAGCAACTGGCCGTTGACATGCCGGCGCACGGCTAGGCCTTCACCGGCGCTGAACACCGCGCCGCCCAGGGGGATCGAGCCCATGTCGATGGGGCGGCCCTGTTCGTCGGTGTAGACCAGGGTTTCGCCGCCTTCGGGATGGGGACGAATCTCGACCTGTACCTCGTAGCTCACGCTCCAGCCGACGCCGAACAAGCCGTCGCCACGCTCGTCGCGGCTGTTGTAGAAGCGCTGCCAGTCAATCGGCAGGATGCCGGGCAGGACGAAGTCCAGCTCTTGATCACCGCCCAATACCTTGGCCCCGGTGGCGGCATGCACCGGATTCGACGAACCCATGGCCGCATTGGCCGCCGCGCCCATCGCACTGCTGACCGCCATCGACGCCGCAGCGCCAGCCAGCATGCACGGCAATTTGCTGAAGAACTTCCCCTTGCCGCCCTTGAGCATCAGCAGCGCGGTCACTGCCAGGCCCACGCCCGGCGTCTTGCCGCTGCGAATCTCGCGCACCACCACCGAACCACCGCCAATGGTGACATTGGACGAAATCAGCCCGGACGAGACGACCTTACCGTCGCAGGTGCTGCGGTCGCCGCTGCGCACAGCCGGCTGGCCGTTGATGGTGACCTTGTCCGAGCCTTCGGCCAGAAACTGCGGCGGCATCGGCGGGTGCTTCAGGCAGGTGATCATGTCCAGCGGCTTGGGCACGGCGCCGGGGGCGGGGGTGGCGACGGTGGGGCGCCACATCTGCGAGAAGAAGCTCTCGGCCATGTCCAGGTAGCTGGGCTCGGCCTCGGGTGTCTCGAGTTCGGTCCCGGCCGGCGCGACATGGGACTCGATGGCCCCGGCGGCACGAGCGGCGGGAATGTTGTTGGTCAGGGTGTCGGTGGAGCCGGTGAGGATGTTGGCTTGCACCGTGGGGGGGAATAGGGCATTGCCAATGCCCTCGCAGATATTGCTCAGGCCCTTGTCGGCCCCGGTCTTGCTCATGGCGATGCCGACCACGGCGCCCACCACCGCGCCGAGCAGGAAGCAACCCAGGCCGCCCGTGGCCACGGTGATGCCCGTGGCTGCGACCACGGCGGCGGTCGCCAACGCGGTGATCGCGATGTTGGCCGCTACCTCCAGCACGCCGCCAAGAATATCGGCCATCATCGAGGTGTGGTCGAGCGCATCGCCCAGGCGGGCAGCCCAGAGTGCGTCAGACATGCAGGAGCCCCGGACGTTTGCCGGCCATCTGCTTGAAGGGGTTGATACCTGCCACTGTGCCTGTCTCCTTGGCGGTGAATTGAGGGTCCGTTGTAACGTTATTTCAGCTTGACCAGGGGTTGAGCAGCGCCACGCCACTGCTCTGGAAATCGTTCACGTTGCGGGTGACCACGGTCAATCCATGGACCAATGCGGTTGCGGCAATCAGCGCATCACATTCATTGCTGCGGTCCGGTACGTGCAGGCGGGCGCAGCGCAGGGCGACGGCGCGGTCGACCGTCAGGATTCTACCTGCAAACGCGGGCATGACATGGTTATCCAGCCATGCACGCAAACGGCTGCCTTGGACCGGGTCCTTGCGTTCGAAGCGCAACACACCGGTTTCCAGTTCCAATACGGTAATCGCCGAAACGTAAAGGCTGGGGGCGGGCACGCTGCGCGCCCAGGATTGTACATTCTTGTCTGCCTGCGGTTTGCGCAGTTCCGAGATGACGTTGGTGTCGAGTAAAAACATCAGGACAGGTCTACCGATCGAGGAGAGATGACGGCACGCTCGGTGTCGAAATCGATATCCGGCGCATCGGGCATCACCAGCAACTCGACAATGCTGGTGCCGCCGATGCCGGTGAGTTTTTGGTACTCCTCAATGCTTAGCAGCACATGGGCCGGCTTGCCACGGTCGGTGATGATCACCGGCCCCTCAAGAGTGGCTTTTTTGGCACCACTTGTGTCGTGATTGAACTCGCGGCTGGAAATAGTGGTGATGGACATGGAAATGCCCTCGCTGAACTTGAATGTAGGCACGTTACTACCTGGATGTGGAGCGCGCAAGGTAAAACAAATGAGCCAGCCATCGGGCCAAACAAAAGGCCCCGCCAATATTCATTGACGGGGCCTTCGGTGTATCAGGTGCTTGTCTTACTGGGCGTCAGCGGCCGGAGCCTTTTCGCCGTGGGACAGGCTGTAGACGTAGGCGGCCAACAGGTGGACCTTGTCGTTGCCTTGCAGGTCAGCCTGGGCAGGCATCTGGCCCTGGCGACCATAGCGGATGGTCTGCTGCAGTTGGGCGAAGCTCGAACCGTAGATGAAACCGGCTGGATGCGTCAGGTCAGGTGCGCCCATGGCAGGCGTGCCTTTGCCGGCTGGGCCGTGGCACGCCACGCAGTTGGCTGCGAACAGCTTCTGGCCGTTGGCCGGATCAGCCTTGGCACCTTCCGGCAGCTTGCGACCGTGCAGGCTGGTCACCACGTAGGAGGCCACGTCGGCTACGCCTTGCTCGCCCACCACGGCAGCCCAACCCGGCATGACCGCGTGACGACCGCCCATGATGGTGGTCTTGATGGTTTCCGGCTCACCGCCCCAGCGCCAGTCGGCGTCGGTCAGGTTCGGGAAACCGTAGGCACCCTTGGCGTCGGAACCGTGGCAAACCGAGCAGTTGGAGGCGAACAGGCGACCGCCCATTTTCAGCGCTTGCGGATCTTTGGCGACTTCTTCGATGGGCATGGACGCGAATTTGGCGAAGATCGGACCGAACTTGGCGTCCGAACGAGCCATTTCCTTTTCCCATTCGTGTACGCCGGTCCAGCCGGTCTGGCCATTGGCGAAAGGGGTCTGCTTTTCGGTGTCCAGGTAGTTATAGCCCGGCAGCAGGCCTTTCCAGTTGCCCAGGCCCGGGTAGAGCACCAGGTAACCGAGGGCGAACACGATGGTGCCCACGAACAGCATGAACCACCACTTTGGCAGAGGGTTGTCATATTCCTCGATGCCATCGAACGAGTGGCCAACGGTCTCGTCCGTTTGTTCGGCGCGCTGGCCCTTGCGGGTCGACAGCAGCAGCCAGGTCAGGGAGAAGATCGTTCCCAGACTGAGGACTGTGACGTACAGACTCCAGAACGTAGTCATTCTTTGTTACTCCTAGAAGCTTGCTCGACGTGCTTGATGGCTTCGGGATCATCCGCGAACGGCAGCAAGGTCGCGTCGTCAAACTCCGACTTGCGCTTGGGGCTGAACACCCACAGGGCCAGACCGATAAAGGCCACCATCACGACGACGGTGCCCAGGCCACGAATCATCCCGATATCCATCTAAATCACCGTTTGCTTTTGATGATGGTGCCCAGGCCTTGCAGATAGGCCACCAGCGCGTCCATTTCAGTCTTGCCCTTCACGGCATCCCTGGCACCGGCGATGTCTTCGTCGGTGTAAGGAACGCCCAGGCTGCGCAGGACTTCCATTTTTTTCGCGGTGTCTTTGCCGTCGAGCTTGTTTTCTACGAGGAACGGGTAGGCCGGCATTTTCGACTCCGGCACCACGTTGCGCGGGTTGTACAGGTGCGCACGCTGCCAATCGTCGGAGTAGCGACCGCCAACACGGGCCAGGTCCGGACCGGTGCGCTTGGAGCCCCACAGGAACGGGTGGTCCCAGACGCTTTCGCCGGCGACCGAGTAGTGGCCGTAGCGTTCGGTCTCGGCGCGGAACGGACGGATCATCTGCGAATGGCAGCCGACACAGCCGTTGGCGATATAGACGTCGCGGCCTTCCAGTTCAAGGGCGGTGCGCGGCTTCATGCCTTCGACCGGCTTGTTGGTCACGTCCTGGAAAAACAGCGGAACGATCTGGGTCAGGCCGCCGACGCTGACGGCGATGACCATGAAGAAGGCCAGCAGGCCGATATTCTTCTCTACTGCTTCGTGCTTCATCAGTGAGCTCCAACTACGGCGATCTTGGCGGCGGCTTCAGCTTCAGCCGGGTCAGAAGCACGAACGGTGCGGTACACGTTGTAGGCCATGAGCAGCATGCCGCTGGCGAAGAACGCGCCGCCCAGGGCACGCACGATGAAACCAGGATGGCTGGCTTGCAGCGCTTCGACGAACGAGTAGGTCAGGGTGCCGTCGTCGTTGATTGCGCGCCACATCAGGCCCTGGGTGATGCCGTTGACCCACATCGAGGCGATGTAGAGCACGGTACCGATGGTCGCGAGCCAGAAGTGCGCGTTGATCAGGCCGGTGCTGTGCATCTGCGCACGACCGAACAGTTTCGGGATCATGTGGTAGATGGCGCCGATGGAGATCATCGCGACCCAGCCCAGCGCGCCGGCGTGTACGTGGCCGATGGTCCAGTCGGTGTAGTGGCTCAGGGAGTTGACGGTCTTGATGGCCATCATCGGGCCTTCGAAGGTCGACATGCCGTAGAACGCCAGAGACACCACGAGGAAGCGCAGGATCGGGTCGGTGCGCAGCTTATGCCAGGCGCCGGACAGGGTCATCATGCCGTTGATCATGCCACCCCAGCTTGGGGCCAGCAGGATGATCGACATCGCCATGCCCAGGGACTGCGCCCAGTCTGGCAGCGCGGTGTAGTGCAAGTGGTGCGGACCGGCCCAAATGTACAGGGTGATCAGCGCCCAGAAGTGCACGATGGACAGGCGATAGGAGTAGATCGGACGCTCGGCCTGCTTCGGCACGAAGTAGTACATCATTCCCAAGAAGCCGGTGGTCAGGAAGAAGCCCACGGCGTTGTGGCCGTACCACCACTGGATCATCGCGTCGGTCGCGCCCGAGTAGGCCGAGTACGACTTGAACAGACTGACCGGCAGCGACATGTGGTTGACGATGTGCAGCATCGCCGTTACGACGATGAAGGCGCCGTAGAACCAGTTACCGACATAGATGTGCTTGGTCTTGCGCTTGACGATAGTGCCGAAGAACACCAGACCGTAGGTCACCCAGACGATGGCCAGCAGGATAGCCAGGGGCCATTCCAGTTCCGCGTATTCCTTGGTGGTGGTGAAACCCATTGGCAAGGTCACGATCGCGCCGACGATGACGGCTTGCCAACCCCAGAAGGTGAAGGCAGCGAGGCTGTCGGAGATCAGTCGCGTCTGGCAGGTTCGCTGCACGACGTAGTAGGAAGTGGCGAACAATGCACAACCACCGAAGGCGAAGATCACCAGGTTGGTGTGCAGCGGGCGCAGGCGTCCAAACGTCGTCCATGGCAGATCGAAGTTCAACTCCGGCCAGACCAGTTGCGAGGCGATGAAGACACCGAGCCCCATGCCAAGGATCCCCCAGACCACCGTCATGATGGCGAACTGGCGGACTACCTTATAGTTATAAGCAGTCGGACTGATTGCTGTGCTCATTCTAAGGTTCCACGGTTTGGGTGTTTTATTAGGATAAAAATCGGCCGCAAGTATGGAGAAAGCGGGGGGTCATTGCAACGCGCCATGACCTGGGTCAATGCTTTCAAAAGCTGATTCTGCGGCCTTTCCATGTTTTGCGTAGGGACAAAATACGGTCCCGGCAAACGGTCGCTGCAAAGGAAAGAGGCGAGGGGGTCGGGTCGGTTGTAACGGGGTGTGTTTACACAAGGCGTTCGGGTGATACGAGGCGATCTCGGAAATAGCCGGTATCTGCCTGTCTTTGCGGCATTTTTATCGAACGATTGTCGAACACATCGGGTCGGGTCGACCTGAAACCGGCAGTCGCCAGTACACGCAGAGGGAAGCTTAGACCCGATTCCGGTGAACCGAAAGGAAGACCATGGGAGGGTGCGACAATGGGTCGCGCAGGCAAGCGAACAACCGCATCCGAGTGAATGCGGTTGTTCGTGTGGTCAGGATTTATTCGCTTTTGCGTTCAGCCAGGCGCTCGGCACCTGAAGGGTGGGACAGGCTGTAGACGTACGCTGCGAGCAACTGCACTTTGTCGTTGCCGAGCAGTTCGTTCTGGGCCGGCATGTGACCCTGACGACCGTGGCGGATGGTTTGCTGCAATTGCGCCAGGCTGGTGCCGTAGATGAAGCCCGCCGGTTGCGTCAGGTTTGGCGCGCCCATGGCTTCGGTACCCTGGCCGTTGGCGCCGTGGCAGGCGACACAGGTGGTATTGAAGGCCTGCTTGCCGGCTTCCAGGTCGGCGCCGCTGTCCGCTGGCAACGGCAGGCCGGCCAGGTCATGACGCACATAGGCGGCTACGTTCTTGACCCCGGCATCGCCCAGCACTTCGCCCCAGGCCGGCATTGCCGCCATGCGCCCGCCCATGATGGTGGCCTTGATGGTGTCGGCAGCGCCACCCCAGCGCCAGTTGCTGTCGGCCAGGTTCGGGAAGCCGAATGCCCCCTTGGCGTCCGAACCATGGCAGACCGAGCAGTTGGAAGCGAACAGGCGACCGCCCATTTTCAAGGCCTGCGGGTCCTTGGCGACTTCTTCAACGGGCATCGCGGCAAATTTGGCGAAGATCGGTCCGAATTTGGCATCGGCCTTGGCCATTTCCTTTTCCCATTCATGGGCGCCGGTCCAGCCGTTCTCGTAGCCGGGCAGAACGCCTTTCCAGTTGCCCAGGCCCGGATACAGGATCAGATAACCTACAGAAAATACCAGGGTGCCGGCAAACAACAGGAACCACCATTGTGGCAGTGGGTTGTCGTATTCCTCGATGCCGTCGAAGCTGTGGCCCATGGTCTGGTCGACGCTGCCCTTGGTCTCGCCCTTACGGGTGCCGATCAGCAGCCAGGTCAGGCCGATAAGGCTGCCAAGAGTCAGTACGCAGATCCACGTACTCCAGAAGGTGGTCATGGTCGGGTACTCCTTGTTGCAGGGTCTTGAGGATTGACGATATCGGCTGACGGCTCGTCGGCGAACGGCAGCAGGCGCGCCTGGGCGAATTCCGGGCCGCGCTTGCTGCTGAAGACCCACAGGATCAGGCCGACGAAGGCGACGAAGACCACGACCGTGCCCAGGCCTCGGATCATTCCAGTGCTCATTTCAAGAAACATGGGACTCACCTCTTGCTCTTGATGGCGGTGCCGAGCACTTGCAGGTAGGCCACCAGTGCATCCATTTCGGTCTTGCCCTTGAGGGAGGCCACGCTGCTGGCAATGTCGTCATCGGTGTACGGCACGCCGAGGGTGCGCATGGCGCGCAGCTTGCCTTCGGTGTGGCTGCTGTCGACCGCCTGGTTCACCAGCCACGGATAGGCCGGCATTTTCGACTCGGGCACGACGTTGCGCGGGTTGTACAAGTGGGCGCGGTGCCAATCGTCGGAGTAACGCGCGCCGACCCGGGCCAGATCCGGTCCGGTACGCTTGGAGCCCCACAGGAACGGATGGTCCCAGACACTTTCACCGGCCACCGAGTAGTGGCCGTAGCGCTCGGTCTCGGCGCGGAACGGACGGATCATCTGCGAATGGCAACCGACGCAGCCTTCACGGATATAGATGTCGCGGCCTTCCAGTTGCAGGGCGGTGTAGGGCTTCATGCCGTCCACCGGCTTGTTGGTCACGTCCTGGAAGAACAGAGGGACGATCTGGGTCAGGCCACCGATGCTCACGGCCAGGACCATCAGCAGCATCAGCAGGCCGACGTTCTTTTCAATTGTTTCGTGTTTCATGGTGGACTCCTCAGGCCATCTGCGCGGCAGCGGCAGCTTCGGCAGGCTGGTAGGCCCGCACGGTGCGCCAGGTGTTGTAGGCCATCAGCAACATGCCGGCGAGGAAGATGGCACCGCCCGCCAGTCGCACGACGAAGCCTGGGTGGCTGGCCACCAGGGTTTCGACGAAGGAGTAGGTCAGGGTGCCGTCCTCGTTCACGGCGCGCCACATCAGGCCCTGGGCGATCCCGTTGACCCACATCGAGGCGATGTAGAGCACGGTGCCGATGGTGGCGAGCCAGAAGTGCGCGTTGATCAGGCCGATGCTGTGCATCTGCGTGCGGCCGAAGACTTTCGGGATCATGTGGTACAGCGCGCCGATGGAGATCATTGCCACCCAGCCGAGGGCGCCGGCGTGTACGTGGCCGATGGTCCAGTCGGTGTAGTGGGAGAGGGCGTTGACGGTCTTGATCGCCATCATCGGGCCTTCGAAGGTCGACATGCCGTAGAACGCCAGGGACACCACCAGGAAACGCAAGATCGGGTCGCTGCGCAGCTTATGCCAGGCGCCGGAGAGGGTCATCATGCCGTTGATCATGCCGCCCCAGCTCGGTGCCAGTAGGATCAGCGACATCACCATGCCCAGGGACTGCGCCCAGTCCGGCAGCGCGGTGTAGTGCAGGTGGTGCGGACCGGCCCAGATGTACAGGGTGATCAGCGCCCAGAAGTGCACGATGGACAAGCGATAGGAATACACCGGACGCTCGGCCTGTTTCGGCACGAAGTAGTACATCATTCCCAGGAAACCCGCGGTGAGGAAAAAGCCCACGGCGTTGTGGCCGTACCACCATTGCACCATCGCGTCAGTGGCCCCGGCGTATACCGAGTAGGACTTGGTGAGGCTCACCGGCAGTTCCAGGTTATTGACGATGTGCAGGATCGCCACGGTCAGGATGAAGCCGCCGAAAAACCAGTTGCCCACGTAGATGTGCTTGGTGTTGCGCTTGGCCACGGTGCCGAAAAACACGATGGCGTAGGCGACCCAGACGATGGTGATCAGGATGTCGATCGGCCATTCCAGTTCGGCATATTCCTTGGAGCTGGTGTAGCCCAGCGGCAGGCTGATGGCCGCCAGCAGGATCACCAGTTGCCAGCCCCAGAAGCAGAATGCAGCGAGCTTTGGCGCAAACAGCTGGGTCTGGCAGGTGCGCTGCACCGAATAGAACGAGCTGGCGAACAGGGCGCAGCCACCGAAGGCGAAGATCACCGCGTTGGTGTGCAACGGGCGCAGGCGGCCGAAGCTGGTCCACGGTAGATCGAAATTGAGCTGTGGCCAGACCAACTGGGCAGCGAGAAAAACCCCGAGCCCCATGCCGACGATGCCCCACACCACCGTCATAATGGCGAATTGGCGGACCACCTTGTAGTTGTAGGCGGTACTGATAGAAGTGTTCATGGTTCCCCATCCACGGTTCAGCCGAAGAACGCGCCCGCGCAAGGCAGTACGGCATTCTTCGCCTGGAGTTATAGGCAGACTGAAAGCGAGGCAAGCATGGACAAACAGCACAAGGCCAGTATTGACGGGGATCAATGGGCGGAGTGTGTGACTCGACACGGCTGGCTATGGACGGTTGCGCAACCGGGCTTCAGCGTCGAGCCCCCGACCCTGATCCTGGCCCACGGCGCCGGCGCGCCGATGGACAGCGGTTTCATGGATGAGATGGCTACGCGCCTTGCCGCACATGGGGTGAACGTGTTGCGCTTCGAGTTTCCCTACATGGCCCAGCGACGCGCGGACGGGGGCAAGCGCCCGCCCAATCCAGCACCGAAACTGCTCGAGTGCTGGCGTGAGGTGTACGCCACGGTGCGGCCCTATGTCGCGGGGCGACTGGCCATTGGCGGCAAGTCCATGGGCGGGCGCATGGCAAGCCTGGTCGCCGATGAGCTGGGCTGTGACGCGCTGGTATGCTTGGGTTACCCGTTCTACGCGGCGGGCAAGCCGGAGAAACCGCGGGTCGAGCATCTGGCGGGGTTGAAGACCCGGGCCTTGGTCGTCCAGGGCGAACGCGATGCGTTGGGCAATCGTGAAGCGGTGCAGGGTTATGCACTGTCATCGAGTATCGAAGTGTTGTGGCTGGCAGCGGGGGATCATGATCTAAAGCCGCTGAAGGCTTCGGGGTTTACTCATGGGCAGCATCTGGAGACGGCGGCCCAGGCAGTGGCCGGGTTTCTTCAGCGCAATTGAGGGTGTCTGTACCACACTCATCGCGAGCAGGCTCGCACCCACAGGGAAATGCATTCCAATGTGGGAGCGAGCCTGCTCGCGATAGCGGTATCCCTGACAGTAGAAAACCCGGAGGCTCTCGCTGTCCGGGTTTTAGCAAGCCAACTGACGTCAGCGGTTAAACCGCTCCACCAACGAATACTGCGTATTGGCCGTGCGGGTCAGTTCTTCGCTCAGCAGCGCCGAGCTGTGCGCCTGTCCCGAGGTCTGGTCGGCCAGTTCCGAAATATTGCTGATGTTGCGACTGATCTCCTCGGCTACCGAGCTTTGCTCCTCGGTGGCGGCGGCGATCTGGGTAGTCATGTCGGTAATGTTGGCCACCGCTTCACTGATGCCCACCAGCGCTTCGTCTGCTTCCATGACCCGCGCCACGCCTTCTTCAGCCTGACGGTGACCTGCGTCCATGGTCTGTACCGCATTGTTGGCGGTCTGCTGGAGCTTGGCGATCAAGGCGTGGATTTGCCCAGTGGATTCGCTGGTACGTTGTGCCAGTTGCCGCACTTCATCGGCCACCACGGCGAAGCCACGGCCCATTTCGCCGGCACGGGCGGCTTCGATGGCGGCATTGAGGGCCAGCAGGTTGGTCTGGTCGGCAATGCCCTTGATCACGTCCACCACGCCCCCGATCTCGTCGCTGTCCTTGGCGAGCTGGGTCACGGTCTCACCGGTTTCTCCGACGACCTTCGACAGGCGTTCGATGGCTTCGCGGGTCTCCCCGGCGATGTCACGTCCGCGGCCAGTGAGGCGATTGGCTTCCTGGGTGGCGTCGGCGGTGCGCTGCACGTGGCTGGCGACCTCCTGGGTGGTGGCGGCCATCTGATTGACCGCGGTGGCTACCTGTTCGGTCTCTACCCGCTGACGCTCAAGGCCGCTGGAGCTGTCATGGGCCAGGGTGTTGGACTGCCGTGCCTGGTCGTTGAGATGCTCGGCGGTATCCTGAAGACGGGTCAAGCAGGTCTTGAGGCGCGCTTCCTGGCTGAGGATCGACATTTCCAGGCGTGCCTGGACGCCACGGCTGTCCGTGTACATCTGGGCAATCAGCGGATCAGAAGTGGTCTGTTCCGCCAGGCGCAGCAGGCGTTTGATCCCGCGTTGCTGCCATTGCAGGCCCATCAGGCCCAGGGGCACCGACAACAGGGCGGCCAAGGCAAAGCCCCAGGAGGAATTGAGGAACGCGCCCACGACGAAGCTCAATTGGCTGACCAGGATGAACGGCAGCCAGTCCTGCAGCACGGGTACCCACTTATCGGTGCGCGGTACCGCCGGCTTGCCCTGGTTGATGCGTCGATAAAGCGCTTCGGCCCGCGCGATCTGTTCGGCGGTGGGCTTGACCCGCACCGATTCGTAACCGACCACCTGGTTGGCTTCGAATACGGGCGTGACGTAAGCGTTGACCCAGTAATGGTCTCCGCTCTTGCAGCGATTCTTGACGATGCCCATCCATGGCAAGCCTTGTTTCAGGGTGTTCCACATATGGGCGAACACGGCCGACGGGACGTCGGGGTGGCGCACCAGGTTGTGGGGCGAACCGATCAGTTCTTCCTTGGAAAACCCACTGATTTCGACGAATGCATCGTTGCAGTAGGTGATCACTCCCTTGGCATTGGTGGTGGAGATCAATCGTTGCTGGGCCGGGAAGGTCCTTTCGCGTTGTGTAATGGGTTGGTTGTTACGCATGGTGTGTAGATCCGCAAGGCTTTGAGAGGTTGTCGGCGCAGTCAGCTTTAAATTGAGGTAATTTTTACCCTGCGGTCCTAGGCTCTGTCTGAAAAGCCTTGATACTCGTTCATGCTGCGTTGAAAACCGGCTCGGAATGCTCATTTACTCCAGTAAACTCCGCTCCCTCGCCGATTTTCGCCTTGCCTGACCTTCGTCTCAAGACTTTTCAAACAGAGCCTAAGCCAGCATCGGATAGGTAAACAGGGTGAAATGCAGTAGGTTCAGACCGAAATGAGTGGCAATCGCCGCGCCGAGGCCGCCGAACCGATACGCAAGGCCGTAGCCGACCCCCGCCAGGCCCGATAGCAGTACCCATTGCCAACCCGCGCCGACGTGTACCAGGCCGAACAGCAACGAAGCCAGGAGCAACGCCAGGTTGTCGCCATGGGCCAGCTGGCTGAAGCGACGGCTCAGACCTCCCTGAATGTAGCCACGAAACAGCGCTTCCTCCACCACCGTGACCAACAAAAGATTGTTCAGCATCCACAGCCAGGCGTGATCCGGCCACTTCGGCGCCCATTGGATCATCCCCAGCAGGATCGCTCCGCCCAGGGCCAATACCGCGCTCAGCGTCAGGCCGAGGGCGGTTGCATAAACAGACAGGCGAAACGTAGGTCGCCCGACGATCCACGGGCAGGCCAGCAACAACCAGAAGCCAATCAAGGGCTTGTCCTGATTGAAATACATGGCGAACGGCACCGCGTCATCGGTCAGGCGTTGCGCCGGGATGGCCCGACCGTTGAAAAAACCGGGCATCCAATGCAGTGCCAGCGCCAGGGCCATGATCAGGAACAGGGCGTGCCCCAGAAACCGGCCCACAGGCGTCAGCTGCTGGCGAGCTGCATACCCGGCGAACAGCAGCAGCGCGACCGAGATGGCGGCTGTCCAGGCCAATTGGCCGTAAGCCAGCGCCAGGCAGTAACCGATGGAAAGCAGGGCCAGATAGGGCCAGGGTAGAGCGGGCATAAAACGTCCTTTTAGGCTGTGAAGCTTCGGCGAGAATGGCCGCCGCGTCTACGACGCTGCCATCTCGTGCAAAGAGCACATTTGTATCCATACGGATTTATGCGTAGGAATGGAAAAGTCGCTGCCGGACTCAGGTCCTTGAGCGCCGGCGGCGGGGGGATTATAAGAGGATCCAAACGAAAACACCGCCCGAAAAAGGCGGTGTTTTGGTAGGACAGGTCCTTTCAGGCTGCAATCAATTGCCGTAGGACATAGTGAAGAATGCCTCCCGCCTTGAAATATTCCACCTCGTTCAAAGTATCGATCCGGCACAACACTTCGATGCGCTCCTGGCGACCGTCTTCGCGGGTGATCACCAGTGGCAGATTCATCCGCGGCGTCAGTTCAACGTCGCTGAGGCCGAGGATGTCGAGGGTTTCCCGGCCGGTCAGGTTCAGGCTCTTGCGATTCTGATCGAGCTTGAACTGTAACGGCAGCACACCCATGCCCACCAGGTTGGAACGGTGGATGCGCTCGAAACTTTCGGCAATCACAGCCTTGACGCCCAGCAGATTGGTGCCTTTGGCGGCCCAGTCCCGACTCGAGCCGGTGCCATATTCCTGGCCGGCAATGACCACCAGCGGCGTGCCCATGGCCTGGTACAGCATCGCGGCGTCGTAGATCGGCATCTTTTCGCCGCTGGGAATGTAGATCGTGTTGCCGCCTTCTTCACCACCGAGCATCTCGTTGCGGATGCGGATGTTGGCGAAGGTACCGCGCATCATCACCTCATGATTGCCGCGCCGTGAGCCGTAGGAGTTGAAGTCCCGAGGCTCCACGCCCTGTTCGCGCAGGTAGCGGCCGGCCGGGCTGTCGGCCTTGATGTTGCCGGCGGGAGAGATGTGGTCGGTGGTGACTGAG
Organism: Pseudomonas uvaldensis; assembly: GCF_021271205.1. Taxonomy (GTDB): domain Bacteria; phylum Pseudomonadota; class Gammaproteobacteria; order Pseudomonadales; family Pseudomonadaceae; genus Aquipseudomonas; species Aquipseudomonas uvaldensis. The sequence continues at coordinate 232,736 of NZ_JAIWKS010000001.1, read as the reverse complement.
TCTCCGAGCAGAGCCAGTACCCGGGCGCCTTCGACGTTCCGGATGGTCGGAGGCGGGCCACCGATGCCGTCGAAGAACGGCGGATGCTGGATGTAGGTCGAGTCCGGCTGCCAGACATAGGTCGCCGCTTGCGGCACCTCGATGGCCTGCCATTGCTCGTCACCGGCAAACACGGCGGCGTATTCCTTGTGGAACATCCCGGTGTCCACCTTCGCCACGGCATCGGCCACTTCCTGGCTGCTGGGCCAGATGTCCCGTAGATACACGGGCTTGCCGTCCCGGTCGTTGCCCAACGGTTCACTGCTGATGTCGATGCGCACCGTGCCGGCCAGGGCATAGGCCACTACCAGCGGCGGTGAGGCCAGCCAGTTGGTCTTGACCAATGGGTGTACGCGGCCTTCGAAGTTGCGGTTGCCGGACAATACCGATGCCACAGTCAGATCGGCTTTCTGGATAGCCTTTTCGATCGGGTCCGGCAACGGCCCGGAGTTACCGATGCAGGTCGTGCAACCGTAGCCCACCAGGGCAAAACCCAGTTGATCCAGGTATTCAGTCAGGCCGGCAGCCTGATAGTAATCGGTGACGACCTTGGAGCCTGGCGCCAGGGAACTCTTGACCCATGGCTTGCGCGTCAGGCCTTTCTCCACCGCTTTTTTCGCCAGCAGACCGGCCGCCATCATCACGCTCGGGTTGGAGGTGTTGGTACAGGAAGTGATGGCGGCGATGACGACCGCACCGTTCTTCAGGCGATAGGTATGGCCTTCGAATTCATATTCGGCTTCCCCCACCTGATCGGCATTACCCACTGCGACGCCTCCGCCGCCTTCGCTTTCCAGGCGGCCTTCTTCCTTGCTGGTAGGTTTGACCTGCAGGCCCAGGAAGTCGCTGAAAGCCTGGCCGACGTTGGGCAACGCGACCCGGTCTTGGGGACGCTTCGGTCCCGCCAGACTGGCTTCGACGCTGCCCATGTCCAACTCCAGGGCGTCGGTGAATACCGGTTCCTGGCCGGGCAGTCGCCACAAGCCCTGGGCCTTGCAATAGGCTTCTACCAGTTTCACGGTTTCTATCGGTCGTCCCGACAGGCGCAGATAGTCCAGTGTCACCTCGTCCACCGGGAAGAAGCCGCAGGTGGCGCCGTATTCCGGGGCCATGTTGGCGATAGTGGCTCGGTCGGCCAGGGGCAGGTCGGCGAGGCCATCGCCATAGAACTCGACGAATTTTCCCACCACGCCTTTCTTGCGCAGCATCTGGGTGACGGTCAGCACCAGGTCGGTGGCGGTGATGCCTTCGCGCAGTTTACCGGTGAGCTTGAAGCCGATGACTTCGGGAATCAGCATCGACACCGGCTGGCCGAGCATGGCCGCTTCTGCTTCGATCCCGCCTACGCCCCAGCCCAACACGCCAAGGCCATTGATCATGGTGGTATGGGAGTCCGTACCCACGAGGGTGTCCGGGAACGCATAGGTGCGGCCGTCTTCTTCGCGGGTCCACACGGTGCGTCCCAGGTATTCGAGGTTGACTTGATGGCAGATGCCGGTGCCCGGCGGGACCACGCTGAAATTGTCGAAGGCACTCTGGCCCCAGCGCAGGAAGGCGTAGCGTTCACCGTTGCGTTGCATTTCGATATCGACGTTCTGTTCGAACGCCTGACGGCTGGCGAACCTGTCCACCATCACCGAGTGGTCGATCACCAGGTCCACCGGCGATAGCGGGTTGATCCGCTGGGGGTCGCCGCCGGCCTGCTCCACGGCGGCGCGCATGGCGGCCAGGTCGACCACGGCGGGGACGCCGGTAAAATCCTGCATCAGCACGCGTGCCGGGCGGTACTGGATCTCTCGGTCGGAACGGCGTTCCTTGAGCCAACCGGCCAAGGCCTTGAGATCGGCGCCGGTAACGGTTTTTTCGTCTTCCCAGCGCAACAGGTTTTCCAGCAACACCTTGAGGGACATGGGCAGCCGGTCCAGATCGCCCAGGCTTCGGGCGGCATCCGGCAGGCTGAAATAGTGGTAGGTCCTGGCGTCGATTTGCAGCGTCTTGAGGGTTTTCAGGCTATCGAGGGAGGGCATTGAAATCACTCCTTTGGGTCCGCACGGCTACGGACTGACGGGACGGACAGAGCCTTTAACCTAGCCCTGTTTTAAGCTTCTGACCAATCACTGGACTGTGCGGGCAGGTTCGGGGTTCCGAACTCCGCTATCATGCGCCGATTTTCGTGACAGGCTTTGCTACGGAGTTTCAATGAACACGCTTTTCATGCACTGCCGGCCGGGCTTCGAAGGCGAGGTCTGTTCGGAGATTGCCGAACACGCCGCCCGGCTCGATGTGGCCGGATACGCCAAGGCCAAGCCGGCCAGCGCCTGCGCCGAGTTTGTCTGTACTGAAGAGGGCGGTGCCGAACGGCTGATGCGCGGCCAGCGTTTCGCCGAGCTGATTTTTCCACGCCAGTGGGCACGCGGCTTGTTCATCGATCTGCCGGAAACCGATCGCATCAGCGTTATCCTGTCTCATCTGGCCGCGTTCCCGACCTGCGGCAGCCTGTGGCTGGAAGTGCTGGACACCAATGATGGCAAGGAGCTGTCGAACTTCTGCAAAAAATTCGAAGGGCCGTTGCGCAAGGCGTTGACCGGTGCCGGCAAGCTCGTCGATGACAAGGATAAGCCGCGCCTGCTGCTGACCTTCAAAAGCGGCCGTGAAGTGTTCCTCGGGATGGCGGAGGCGGGGAACTCCGCCATGTGGCCGATGGGCATTCCACGGCTGAAGTTTCCTCGCGAAGCGCCAAGTCGCTCCACCCTCAAACTTGAAGAAGCCTGGCACCACTTCATCCCTCGGGATCAGTGGGACGAGCGCCTGCACAGCGATATGACTGGCGTCGACCTTGGGGCCGCACCGGGTGGCTGGACCTGGCAGTTGGTCAACCGCGGGATGCTGGTGACCGCCATCGACAACGGCCCGATGGCCGAAAGTCTGATGGACACCGGCCTGGTGCAACATCTCATGGCGGATGGCTTTACCTTCAAGCCGAAACAACCGGTGGACTGGATGGTCTGCGACATCGTCGAGAAGCCGGCACGCAACGCAGCGATGCTGGAAGAGTGGATCGGCGAAGGGCACTGTCGCGAGGCGGTAGTCAACCTCAAGCTGCCGATGAAGCAGCGATACGCCGAAGTGAAGCGCTTGCTCGAACGTATCGCAGAAGGCTTCAAGGCCAGGGGGATCAAGGTCGAGATCGGTTGCAAGCAGCTGTACCACGATCGCGAGGAGGTGACCTGTCATCTGCGGCGGCTGGAGAGCAAGAAGCCTGTGGGAGCAAAGCTTGCTCGCGATAAACGATAACGCGGTCCTTGTGCAGATCGAGTCGCCTGCATCGCGGGCAAGCCTTGCTCCCACAGGCCTTGCTCAAATAGGCCTTGCTCCCACAAGGCCTCCTACAGGCACGTTAAGCGAAAGGTGACCGCACGCCGACATTGCGCGACAATACCGCCCGGTTTCAGGAGTAGATCATGAGTGAAATGAACGATACGCCGGTCGACGGCACACTGGATGCCTCCGGTCTCAATTGCCCGGAGCCGGTGATGATGTTGCACCAGCACATCCGCGACCTGGTGCCTGGCGGGCTGTTGAAGGTGATTGCCACCGACCCCTCGACCCGCCGTGATATTCCCAAGTTCTGTGTGTTCCTCGACCACCAGTTGGTGGCCCAGGACGAAGAGAATGGCACCTACCGCTACTGGATCCGCAAGAAGCTCGCTTAATCCATCGAGCGGCTGATGCGGATCTGCCTGCGTGCGCTGCGGGCCAGTCGGATCGACAGCATCAGCGCCGCGCAGCTCAAGCCCACGATCAACCCTTGCCACAATCCGCTCGGGCCGCTGGCCGCGCCCAGCCAGTCGGTCAGGCCCAGGGCGTAACCCACCGGCAAGCCAATGCCCCAATAGGCGAACAGCGTCAGGATCATCGTCACCCGGGTGTCCTGATAGCCGCGCAACGCGCCCGCGGCCGTTACCTGGATCCCGTCTGAAAATTGGAACAATGCCGCGTACACGATCAGCATGGATGCCACTTCGATCACCACCGGATCGGCGGTGTAGATCGAGGCGATCGGGCCGCGCAACCCGAACATCAGGCTCGCTGACAGGCAGGCGTAAGCCAGGGCGGTGCCCATGCCGACGCCGGCGGCAAACCGCGCCTCCCGGGGCTGGCGTCGCCCGAGAGCCTGGCCGACCCGAACCGTCACGGCCATGCCCAGAGAATAGGGGATCATGAACACCAGGGAGCTGAAATTCAGCGCGATCTGGTGCCCGGCCACCACCGTGGCGCCCAGACTGCCGATCAGCAGGGCAATCACCGCAAAAATACTCGACTCGGCAAACACCGCAATACCGATGGGCAGGCCGATGCCCAGCAGTCGCTTGATCACCGGCCAATGTGGCCAATCGAAGCGACTGAACAAATGGCTCGACTGATAGGCCGGTGCCCAGCGCGCCCAACCGGCCATGCCCAGGGCCATGACCCACATCACGATGGCCGTGGCCCAGCCGCAGCCGACGCCGCCCATGGCCGGTACGCCCAAATGACCATAGATAAAGATGTAGTTGAACGGAATGTTCAGAGCCAGCCCGCACAACCCTAATACCATCGCCGGTCGCGTACGGCCCAGGCCGTCGCTGAAGCAGCGCAGCACATGATAAAGCGCCACTGCAGGCAGGCCCGTGCCAATGCCCCGCAGATACTCCATACACGGTCCGATCAGCTCAGGGTCCACTTTCATGATGTGCAGGACCGGTTCGGCGCTGAACAATGCCAGCGTTGCGAGCAACCCTACCGCCAGCGCCAGCCACAGCGCCTGGCGCACAAGGGGACCGATCTCGTCGAAGGTCCCGGCCCCGAAGCGCTGGGCAACTTTTGGGGTGGTGGCCAGCAACGTACCGGTCATCAACAGGAACACCGGCACCCAGATCGAATTGCCCAGTGCCACCGCCGCCAGGTCCCGAGGACCGACGCGTCCCGCCATCACTGCATCGACGAAGCCCATCGCTGTGGTCGCCAGTTGCGCCACCATGATGGGCAGCGCCAGGGCCAGCAGGGTCTTGAGCTCCAGGCGAAGCCGGGCCGGGCGGGAAAGAGAGGCAGGGGTGTCGATGACAGGATTCACAGGTAAAACGTCCGAAAGGTAAGCGCAAGGCGGCGAATTCTACGCCTTGACACAACGGTCAGGAAAAAACCTGTGTAGTGGATTTGTAATCGCGGGCAAGCCTTGCTCCTACAACCGCATTCTCTTGCTCTTCGAGTAATGCACTGACCCACCGGAACGCCTACACTGCCCACCCCGCCAAAGGAGCCGCGCCATGCTGATAGTCGCCGATGAAAATATTCCCCTGCTCGATGCATTCTTTGCCGGCTTCGGCGAAATTCGCCGGGTACCGGGGCGAGGCATCGATCGGGCGATGGTCGCCCAGGCCGACGTGTTGTTGGTGCGCTCCGTCAGTCAGGTCAATCGGGCGCTGCTGGAAGGCAGCAGTGTGCGCTTTGTCGGCACCTGCACCATCGGCACCGATCACCTGGACCTGGAGTACCTTGCGCAGGCCGGGATCCGCTGGGCCAGCGCGCCGGGCTGTAATGCCCGGGGTGTGGTGGATTATGTACTGGGCAGCCTGATGACCCTGGCCGAAATCGAAGGTGCGGATCTCGGCCAACGTACTTTTGGTGTCGTTGGCGCAGGTCAGGTAGGTGGGCGCTTGATCAACGTGCTCAAGGGGCTGGGCTGGGCGGTGAAGGTCTGCGATCCACCTCGCCAGGTCGCCGAAGGCGGAGACTATGTCAGCCTGGAGCAGATCATCGAACAGTGCGATGTGATCAGCCTGCACACGCCGCTGACTCGCGATGGGGAGCTGCCGACCTGGCATTTGTTCGACGAGCAACGCTTGAATCGCCTCCGGCCCGGCACTTGGCTGATCAACGCCGCACGGGGGCCTGTCATCGATAACGTTGCGCTACGCAATGTGTTGCTGGAGCGCGAGGACCTGCAAACGGTACTGGATGTCTGGGAGCAGGAGCCGACGGTGGATGTAGACCTGGCCGATTTATGCGTGATCGCTACGCCGCACATTGCCGGCTACAGCTTGGACGGTCGGCAACGCGGCACCGCGCAGATTTACGAAGCCTTGTGCGATTTCCTGCAACGACCGGCTCAAGTCAGCCTTGCCGACCTGCTGCCCAGGCCCTGGTTGGGCGGTGTAACCCTGGATGCCGCAACCGATCCTGCCTGGGCGCTGGCGGCGTTGTGTCGCAGCGTCTACGACCCACGTCGCGATGATGCGGATTTTCGTCGCAGTCTGGTGGGCACGGTCACTGAGCAACGTGCGGCCTTCGACGCTCTGCGCAAGCATTACCCGCCTCGTCGGGAGATCGACAGCCTGAAGGTGCGTATCGAAGGGCAGTCCCCGGCTCTGCAGCGGATCGTCACTGCGCTGGGCGCCATCGCTGTATAAGCTGCCTATCCGGCCACGCACAAAAAACCCGACATCAAGGTCGGGTTCAGTTGAAGACGGGCTGTATCACTTTTGTTCGGCAGGCTTGACCAGTCGTTTTTCCAGCTCGCTGCAAGCTTTCTGGATCATCGCTTCAGTGATCGGTACTTCGCGCCCTTGGGCATCGATGAACGAGCAGCCCAGGGACTGGTCTGGTTGCGTTCGGATCACTTGAATCTTGTCGTCGCTGCGGTGTTGCAAGGACATGGCCTGTCTCCTCATCAGGTTGTGTGCCTAGTTTAGTGTCGCCAGGTGACCGAGCCATGACACTCCTTGTAGGTCCATGGCGACACCATTACTCAAACAGAAACATCGTTGCGTTTCCACCCGGACTTTAGACCGATAACATCTAGCCATTCGTCGTTGTGGTCATATTTAACCTGACTCATTCCGATTCAACGTGGTTCCGCATTATCGGATATTCATTGATGCTTACTTCCCGACATCGTCGTGCCATTGGCTTGGCCAGTGGTTTTATCGCCCCCTACCGCAAGCAGGTCGCCGGCGCCTTGCTGGCCCTCATAGTCACGGCAGCCATCACATTGTCCATGGGCCAAGGGATCCGGTTGCTCGTGGACCAAGGCTTCATGACCCGATCTCCCCATTTGCTCAACCAGTCCATCGGGCTGTTCATGGTCCTGGTGGTCGGATTGGCAATCGGGACCTTTTCCCGTTTCTATCTGGTGTCGTGGATTGGCGAGCGGGTGGTGGCCGACATCCGCCGCCAGGTGTTCAACCATCTGGTGTATCTGCACCCGGGGTTCTACGAGAACAACCGCAGTTCGGAAATCCAGTCGCGGCTTACAGCCGATACCACGTTGCTGCAATCGGTGATCGGTTCTTCGCTGTCGCTGTTCTTGCGTAATGCCTTGATGGTGGTCGGCGGCATCGTGCTGCTGTTCATTACCAACCCCAAGCTCACCAGCATCGTGGTGATTGCGTTGCCGCTGGTGTTGGCGCCGATCCTGGTGTTCGGTCGGCGGGTACGCAGCTTGTCCCGCGAAAGTCAGGACCGCATCGCCGATGTCGGCAGTTATGTTTCCGAAACCCTGGGCCAGATAAAGACCGTGCAGGCCTACAATCATCAGGTCCAGGACGAGCGACGTTTCGCCCTCACCGTGGAGCAGGCCTTCAACACCGCGCGCAAGCGCATCGCCCAGCGGGCCTGGCTGATCACCCTGGTGATCGTGCTGGTGCTGGGGGCGGTGGGGGTGATGCTCTGGGTCGGTGGCATGGATGTGATCGCGGGGCGGATATCCGGCGGTGAGCTGGCGGCTTTCGTGTTCTACAGCCTGATCGTCGGCAGCGCCTTTGGCACCCTGAGCGAGGTAATCGGTGAGCTTCAACGGGCGGCTGGCGCGGCCGAGCGCATTGCCGAACTGCTGCGTTCGGAAAACATCATCCAGCCACCGATCTCTGGCCAGGTGAAGTTGCCTGCTCGGGTGCGGGGGGATCTGCGCCTTGAAGGCGTGCGTTTCTCCTATCCCTCCCGACCTGAAAGCTATGCCCTCGACGGCTTGGATCTGACTGTCCAGGCCGGCGAAACCCTCGCTTTGGTCGGCCCGTCCGGGGCAGGAAAATCGACGGTGTACGATTTGTTGCTGCGTTTCTACGATCCGGCGCAAGGGCAGATTTTCATAGATGAGGTACCGCTCACCCGGCTCGACCCGCTGGACCTGCGCCGGCACTTCGCCCTGGTTTCGCAAAGTCCCGCGCTGTTCTTCGGCACCGTCGAAGAAAACATCCGCTATGGCAATCCTGAAGCGACGTTGGAGCAAGTGCGCAACGCGGCGCGGATCGCCCATGCCCACGACTTCATCGAAAGGATGCCCGACGGCTATCAGACCCATCTGGGCGACGGTGGCCTGGGGCTGTCCGGCGGCCAGCGCCAGCGCCTTGCGATCGCACGGGCGTTGCTGGTAGACGCGCCAATCCTGCTGCTGGACGAAGCCACCAGCGCCCTCGATGCCCAAAGTGAACACTTGATCCAGCAAGCCCTGCCCAGCCTGATGAAGAACCGCACCACCCTGGTCATTGCCCACCGCCTGGCCACGGTGAAAAACGCCGACCGGATCGCGGTGATGGACCAGGGCAGGGTGGTTGCGGTGGGCACGCATCAGGAATTGGTTGTCAGCAATGCGTTGTATGCGCGGTTGGCGGCATTGCAATTCAATGCTGGTCGGGAGTCGGCAACTGACTGAGAACTGCTCTCGTAAGGTCCAGTAACCGACAAAAAATGCCCGTAGCTTTCGATACGGGCATTTTTTTGCTTTTGAGGAACAGCTTGCCGCTTGAAGCTCGACGCCTGCCGCTAACCCTCACTGATCATCAAAATACCGCTCATGCCAGTCAACCAGCGGCTGTGGTGAATTGAGTTTCTGGCCGTAGATCACCGAGTAGGACAGCACGTTCTGCACGTATTGGCGGGTTTCATCGAACGGGATGCTCTCGACCCAGACGTCGAAGCTCAGGTGATCGGCGCCACGCAGCCACTGGCGCACGCGCCCGGGGCCGGCATTGTAGGCGGCCGAAGCCAGTACACGGTTGCCGTTGAACTGACTGTGGACCTGGCTCAGGTAGGCCGCGCCGAGCTGGATATTCTTGTCCGGGTTCAATACCTGCTGTGGCGAGGCCAGGGGGATGCTGAACTTGCGCGCTGTTTCCTTGGCGGTGCCGGGCATCAATTGCATCAGGCCGGCGGCACCGACGCTGGAGCGGGCGTCATCCATGAAGGCGCTTTCCTGGCGGGTAATCGCGAAGACCCAGCTTGAATGCAAGCCACGGACCTTAGCCTCGCGCACGAGGGTATCGCGGTGGGCCATTGGGAACCGGATGTCCAGATCGTCCCAATACTTGGCCTGACTGATGGTGCGGATGGCCGGGAAATACCATTTGAGGTCATAGGCGAGCTTCGCCTGGGCGACCATTTCGTCGCGGTTGAAATGCCGACTGACGTGGTACCACTCCCGGCGCCCATCGACGATTTGCCCGCGGGCATGAAACTCCAGTGCCCGGCGTACCCCCGGGGTATTGCGTACTTTGTTGATCAGCGCCTGGCTCATGACCAGCGGCTTGTTGACAAGTGAGTAGGGCGCCTGGGAGCGGTCGGCGGCCAGGAAGCCATAGAAGTCCCGCTCCCGCGCCAGATGCTTGTAGAGATTCTGCACTTCCGGGTTTTGCGGTTGCGCCAGTTCCAGACTGCGTGCCTGCCAGTAACGCCAGCGGTTGGTGCTGGCCAGCGATTCGGGCAAGCGACGGGTCAATTCATAGGCCTCGTTCCAACGCCCCAGGCGCAGCAGCAGGCGTAAGCGCCATTCCGAGACGGTATCGTCGCGCAGCTCCGGATCATATTTGGTCATTACGTCCAGGGCACGGCTGTCGAAACGCTTGGCCAGGGTCAGGCCGATTTCCCGGGCAATGGCGACCTTTTCATCCCGGGAAAAATGCATGGTGCTGGCGTAGCCGTCCAGCAACGCCATGGCTTTGTCTGGATCCTGGCGGGCGAGGCGGCGAAGGCCGAGGCTGACGATATCGGACATCGGCTCGTCGGCCGGGCTGAAGCGCGATGGCTGGTTGAGCAGCTCGGGTTTCTGCGCCACGTCCACCAGCAATTTGCCGCGGGAGGCGAGCGTGGTCAGACCGCTGACCAGGCTGTTGGCCAGCGGATAGTTGCGGGCCTGGGCGGCCAGCTTGGCCCGCTCCCAGCGTCTCTGTTCCGTCAACTGACCCTGTGAGGCCCACAGGCCGAATAGTGCATCGCACGCCTGGGGCTGGGATTTGCCGGTAAGCCAGAGTTTCTCGGTGTTGGCGTAGCCTTCGGCTTTCAGGCCATGGGTGAGCTGGTACTGAGCATTGAGGCAATCCAGCTCGGTGAAGTTGAGCTTGGGATCGTAGTATTTGACGAAGGTCTGCCAGTCACCGCGTTCGCTCAGCCAACGCAACCAGCGCAACTTCATCCAGTTGGCCTGGGGCAGGTCACCGTGTTCGGCGAGGAATTTCTCGATTTCGGCGTTGCTGGCGCTCTTGAGGCGTGCGGTCAGTTCGTCATAGGCCAGGTACGGTTCCAGCGGATAATCGCGCAGAGCCTGGCTGTAGCGAAAATACGGGCCGGAGTCGCCCTTGGCCAGGGCACGCTTGGCCTCATCGTAATACTGGCGTTGAGTGGAGATATCCACCGCCTGGGCGGTTTGGACGGCAGTGGCACACACGAAAAGACAAGACAAGACACTAAAAAGGCGACTGCGCATGATACGTCCGGGCAGAAAAAACATGACAAGCCCAAGGAAAAACCCAGGGTAACTGTCTGTAGCTTAGCCTTTTGCCAGCAGGCGGCGAAAGCTTTGCAAGGTTGTCGACGCAAGTTCACGGTATTTGTTGTGCAGAACATGTAAAGAGCCTTTGGGTGACGAAATTGGCGGCCCTGCGAGGTCCCATCTCAGGTAGAATGCGCGCCCGGTTTTTGGAGAAGCTCATGACCCTGCTCAAATTCAGCGATGTGTCCCTTGCGTTCGGCGCCATGCCGTTGTTGGACAAGGTGTCCTGGCAGATCGCCCGTGGCGAGCGGGTGTGCATCATCGGCCGCAACGGCACCGGCAAGTCCAGCATGATGAAGCTGGTCAAGGGCGACCAGAAGCCCGACGACGGCTCGGTCTGGCGTGCACCGGGCCTGAAGATCGGCGAATTGCCCCAGGAACTGCCGGTGGCCGACGAGCGGACGGTGTTCGATGTGGTCGCCGAGGGCCTGGATGGCGTCGGCGCGTTGTTGGCTGAATATCATCATCTGAGCCAGAACATCGTTACCGATGCCGACCTGGAAAAACTGATGCATGTGCAGCATGACCTGGAGGCCCGCGATGGCTGGCGCCTGCAGCAACTGGTGGACAGCACCCTGAGTCGCCTGCAATTGCCGGCCGACAAGACCCTCGCCGACTTGTCCGGTGGCTGGCGGCGCCGTGTCCTGCTGGCCCAGGCCCTGGTGTCCGAGCCAGACCTGCTGCTGCTCGACGAACCGACCAACCACTTGGACATCGGCGCCATCGCCTGGCTTGAAGAAGCCTTGAAGGACTTCCAGGGGGCCGTGCTGTTCATTACCCACGACCGCTCGTTCCTGCAAAACCTCGCGACCCGGATCCTGGAGCTGGACCGTGGTGGCCTGATCGACTGGAACGGCGACTACGCCAGTTTCCTGGTGCACAAGGAAGCAGCGCTGGCGGCGGAAGAAACCGCCAATGCCCTGTTCGACAAGCGCCTGGCCCAGGAAGAAGTCTGGATCCGCCAGGGAATCAAAGCCCGTCGTACCCGTAACGAAGGCCGCGTACGCGCCCTCAAGGCCTTGCGTGTCGAGCGCAGCGAGCGTCGCGAGCGTACCGGCAAGGCCAACATCCAGCTGGAAACCGCGGAAAAATCCGGAAAGCAGGTGATGGTGCTGGAAAACGTCAGCTTCGCTCATCCGGATGGCCCGTTCCTGATCAAGGATTTTTCCATGGTCCTGCAGCGGGGCGACCGCATCGGCTTGCTGGGGGCAAACGGTACGGGCAAGACCACATTGCTCAAGCTGATGCTGGGCGGCTTGACGCCGACCAGTGGCAAGGTGGAGGAAGGGACGAAAATCGATGTCGCCTACTTCGACCAGTTGCGCCATCAACTGGATCTGGAAAAGACTGTGATCGATAACGTCGCCGAAGGTCGTGATTTTATCGAGATCGACGGTCAGAGCCGTCATGTGTTGAGTTACCTGGGCGATTTCCTGTTCAGCCCCCAGCGTGCCCGGACCCCGGTCAAGGCCTTGTCTGGCGGCGAGCGTGCCCGCCTGTTGCTGGCGAAACTGTTCAGCAAGCCGGCGAACCTGCTGGTACTCGACGAGCCAACCAACGACCTGGACGTAGAAACCCTCGAGTTGCTGGAAGAGGTCCTGCTGACGTTCAGCGGCACCGTGCTGATGGTCAGCCACGACCGGGCTTTCCTCGACAACGTAGTCACCAGCACGCTGGTGTTCGAAGGTGAGGGGCGTGTACGCGAATACGTCGGTGGGTATCAGGACTGGTTGCGCCAGGGCGGTTCACCGCGTCTGCTGGGCGTGACCGAGAGCAAGTCCGGCAAAGCCGACCTGAACTCGGCCGTGGTCAAGGCCGAGCCCGCTCCGGTTGTCGCGGCAGCGGCTCCCGCACCGGCCAAGAAGAAACTGAGCTACAAGTTGCAGCGCGAGCTGGAAGCCCTGCCAGGCGATATCGATGCCAAGGAAGCGCAAATCGCTGCGGTGGAGGCCGAAATGGCCGAGGCCGGCTTCTACCAGCGTCCTCCTGCCGAAACCGCCAGGGTGATCGCCCATCTGGAGCAGTTGCAGGCGGAGCTGGATGCCCTGGTCGAGCGCTGGGCTGAGCTGGACGCTTGATCCTTCGCGCCAGGATGTTCTGAAACGTAATCTCCTGTGGGAGCGGGCTTGCTCGCGAATGCAGTGCGTCAGTCAATAGTTGTGTAACTGATACACCGCATTCGCGAGCAAGCCCGCTAGCACAAGTTTTTTATGCGCGTTTGACCAGGTGGACCGCCAGCACGTCGCAAGGCGCGCCATGCAGCACGTCATTGGCAGTGGAGCCCAACAGCAGCGCCAGGCCGTGGCGGCCATGGCTGCCGACGACGATCAGGTCGCAACCCTGTTCCTTGGCCAGGTGATGAATTTCCTGGCGCGGCTGGCCGTAGGTCAGGTGGCTGTTTTCACGTTTCAGGTCAGGGTATTTCACGATCAGGCGGTCAAGACGCTCCTTGGCTTGGTCGAACTGTTGCTGCTGCAGCTGGGAAAGGTCCATTGGCACATCACCGCCAAACGCCATGGCCATCGGCTCGACGATATGCACCAGCGACAGCTTGGTGTTTCGACCGTCGCACAGGGCGCGAGCGCGTTTGATGACGGGATCGCATTCTTCAGTGAGGTCGACGGCGACCAGGATGTGTACGTAGTACATGAAAAGCACTCCAGAGAATTGCGATACGGTTAAGTATGGCTGGTTTCAAGCGCATTGACGGCGACATGGGTCAATGGCCCATCAGAATTCGGGAGTACAGATATGACGGTCTGGATAGTGGTGTCAATCATTCTGGTGGTGTTGAGCCCATTGGCATGGTTGCGCCCGTCCCGTGTACAAAATGGTCGCATGGCCTTGCGCATGGAGGCGCGTCGCCTTGGCCTGGCCATGCAATTGGCTCCACAGCAATGGCCGCACTGGCTCGATCCGCAACCGCCGAACCCCTGTGCGCAGTACTATCGGCCCAGGCGTGGCAAGCAACCGGACACCTGGAGTTACTGGCAAAGCGCACCGGGGGTCTGGGTCAACCAATGGCGGGAAGCCTGCCAGGATGAGTCGCTGCTCGTTCATCTGAGCAAGTTGCCGGCCAACGTCTACAAAATCGAGGCTGACGGGCAGATGATTGCCTTGTTCTGGGGTGAAAAAGGCGAAGCCACTGTATTGCAGGACATTTCCGACGTGCTCAAGGCTTGCGCCTGAACCCTGATCCGAACCATAAAAAAGCCCGACAGTCTCATCGGGCGGGTTGGCCAGGCAGGCCGGTAACCAAGGGCTATTTGGGCGTTCGTTCGTAACGCCTTTCTCGAAGATTTTTCAAAAGCACTGTCGCCAGCATAGCCGGTTGAATTCATTGCGCCCGGAATTAGGGCGACTTTTCTAATTATTGATCTTATGAATGGCCTTTCATGCGGCGCCGTGTTGCGGATCCGTGCGGTACGGAAATGACCGTAAAGTCGCGCTCAAGGCCTTGTTTAGGGCGATTGACAATTGTCGGAATTTCCGTGAAGGTGACGTACCCAAATCAAACGGGCGTATGAATTGAGCGTTTGTATTTTCCGAACGGTCCTACAGAAACCCGACTATCGCGTTGACGGGTGTGCCTGGCGGATTGGCGTAGCATCGACGGTAAACGTCAATGCCGAACCAGTGGTCAGCGTCCAACGTGTACTGTTCAGCTTCCATATCGTGGAGATCAGTTGATGATTTACGAAGGTAAAGCCATCACGGTTAAGGCTCTTGAAAGCGGCATCGTCGAACTGAAATTCGACCTCAAGGGTGAGTCCGTCAACAAGTTCAACCGTCTAACCCTGAATGAATTGCGTCAGGCCGTGGACACTATCAAGGCAGATGCTTCGATCAAAGGTGTGATCGTCAGCAGTGGCAAGGACGTGTTCATCGTCGGCGCCGACATCACCGAGTTCGTCGACAACTTCAAGCTGCCCGATGCCGAACTGATCGCTGGCAACCTCGAAGCCAACCGTATCTTCAGCGACTTCGAAGACCTCAACGTTCCGACCGTGGCGGCCATCAACGGTATCGCCCTGGGGGGCGGGCTGGAAATGTGCCTGGCGGCGGATTATCGCGTCATGTCGACGTCGGCCAAGATTGGTCTGCCCGAAGTCAAATTGGGGATCTACCCCGGCTTCGGCGGCACCGTGCGCCTGCCACGCCTGATTGGTGTCGACAATGCCATTGAGTGGATTGCCGCCGGCAAGGAAAACCGTGCCGAAGACGCGTTCAAAGTGGGTGCCGTGGATGCCGTGGTCGAGCCTGGCAAACTCCAGGACGCCGCCCTCGAACTGATCAAGCGTGCCATCAGCGGTGAGTTCGATCACAAGGCCAAGCGCCAGCCAAAACTGGAAAAGCTCAAGCTCAACGCCATCGAACAGATGATGGCCTTCGAAACCGCCAAAGGTTTCGTGGCCGGTCAGGCGGGCCCGAACTACCCGGCGCCGGTCGAAGCGATCAAGACTATCCAGAAAGCCGCGAACTTTGGTCGCGACAAGGCCCTGGAAGCCGAGGCCGCCGGCTTCGTCAAGTTGGCCAAGACCTCTGCGGCACAAAGCCTGATCGGTCTGTTCCTCAATGACCAGGAACTGAAGAAAAAGGCCAAGGCCTACGACGAAATCGCCCGTGACGTGAAGCAGGCCGCCGTGTTGGGCGCGGGCATCATGGGCGGTGGTATCGCTTATCAGTCGGCGTCCAAAGGCACGCCGATTCTGATGAAAGACATCAATGAACACGGTATCGAGCAGGGGCTGGCCGAAGCCGCCAAGCTGCTGGTGGGCCGCGTCGAGAAAGGTCGCATGACCGCGGCGAAGATGGCCGAAGTGCTCAACGGCATTCGCCCGACCCTGTCCTATGGCGACTTTGGCCATGTCGACCTGGTGGTCGAAGCGGTCGTCGAGAATCCGAAGGTCAAGCAGGCGGTATTGGCTGAAGTCGAAGACAAGGTGAAGGAAGACACCATCCTGGCCTCCAACACCTCGACCATTTCCATTTCGCTGCTGGCCAAGGCCCTCAAGCGTCCGGAAAACTTCGTCGGCATGCACTTCTTCAACCCCGTGCACATGATGCCGCTGGTGGAAGTGATCCGTGGAGAGAAGTCCAGCGAACAGGCCATCGCTACCACCGTGGCCTACGCCAAGAAAATGGGCAAGAACCCGATCGTCGTCAACGATTGCCCGGGCTTTTTGGTCAATCGCGTGCTGTTCCCGTACTTCGGCGGTTTCGCCAAGTTGGTCAGCGCTGGCGTTGACTTCGTGCGTATCGACAAGATCATGGAAAAATTCGGTTGGCCGATGGGGCCGGCCTACCTGATGGACGTGGTCGGTATCGACACCGGTCACCATGGTCGCGATGTCATGGCCGAAGGTTTCCCGGACCGCATGAAGGACGACCGTCGCTCGGCCGTCGACGTGCTCTACGAAGCCAAGCGCCTGGGCCAGAAGAACGGCAAGGGCTTCTACGCCTACGAAACCGATAAGCGCGGCAAGCAGAAGAAAGTGGCCGACCCGTCGGTACTGGAAGTGCTCAAGCCGATCGTCTACGAGCAGCGCGAAGTTACCGACGAGGACATCATCAACTGGATGATGATCCCGTTGTGCCTGGAAACCGTGCGTTGCCTGGAAGACGGCATTGTCGAAACCGCCGCTGAAGCGGACATGGGTCTGGTCTACGGTATCGGTTTCCCTCCATTCCGTGGCGGTGCGCTGCGCTACATCGATTCGATCGGTGTTGCCCAGTTCGTTGCCCTGGCTGACCAGTACGCTGATCTGGGCGCGCTGTACCACCCCACCGAGAAGCTGCGTGAAATGGCCAAGAACGGCCAGAGCTTCTTCGGTTAAGCGCCCAACGACTAGAGCGAGAGAACATTTATGAGCTTGAATCCTAGAGACGTCGTGATCGTCGACTTCGGTCGTACGCCGATGGGCCGCTCCAAGGGCGGCATGCACCGCAACACCCGCGCCGAAGACATGTCGGCGCACCTGATCAGCAAGCTGCTGGAGCGCAACGTCAAGGTCGATCCGAATGAAGTCGAGGACGTGATCTGGGGCTGTGTCAACCAGACCCTGGAGCAGGGCTGGAACATTGCCCGCATGGCCTCGCTGATGACCCAGATTCCCCACACGTCGGCCGGCCAGACCGTCAGCCGCCTGTGCGGTTCGTCGATGAGCGCGCTGCACACCGCCGCCCAGGCAATCATGACCGGCAACGGCGACGTTTTCGTCGTCGGCGGCGTAGAGCACATGGGCCACGTGAGCATGATGCACGGTGTCGATCCGAACCCGCACATGTCTCTGTATGCGGCGAAAGCATCCGGCATGATGGGCCTCACCGCGGAAATGCTGGGCAAGATGCACGGCATCACCCGTGAGCAGCAGGACGCCTTTGGGGTGCGTTCCCACCAGCTCGCCCACAAGGCGACGGTGGAAGGCAAATTCAAGGACGAGATCATCCCGATGCAGGGTTACGACGAGAACGGCTTCCTGAAGCTGTTCGACTATGACGAAACCATCCGACCGGAAACCACCCTCGAAAGCCTGGCGACCCTCAAGCCGGCCTTCAACCCCAAAGGTGGTACCGTGACGGCCGGTACTTCGTCGCAGATCACCGACGGTGCTTCGTGCATGATCGTGATGTCGGCCCAGCGTGCCCAGGACCTGGGTATCCAGCCGATGGCGGTGATCCGGTCGATGGCGGTGGCGGGTGTGGACCCGGCGATCATGGGCTATGGTCCAGTACCGGCCACGCAAAAAGCCTTGAAGCGTGCCGGCCTGAGCATGGCCGATATCGACTTCATCGAGCTCAACGAAGCGTTCGCTGCACAGGCCCTGCCCGTGCTGAAAGATTTGAAAGTGCTCGACAAGATGGACGAGAAGGTTAACCTTCACGGCGGCGCGATCGCCCTGGGTCACCCGTTCGGTTGTTCCGGTGCGCGTATCTCCGGTACGTTGCTGAACGTCATGAAACAGAACGGCGGCACTTTCGGGGTGTCCACCATGTGCATTGGTCTCGGCCAAGGCATCGCCACTGTCTTCGAACGCGTCTAAGCGTTGCGGTGATGGAAGCCGGGGCCGAGTGCCCCGGTTTTTGTTTTTGTGGATTTATTTTGTTTTTATTTTGAAACGACTTGAGTGAGGGCCGAAGCATGCCGATACAACCAGGGCTCTACCAGCATTACAAAGGTCCGCAGTACCGCGTGTTCAGCATTGCGCGGCATTCCGAGACCGAGGAAGAAGTGGTCTTTTACCAGGCCCTGTATGGCGATTACGGCTTTTGGGTGCGCCCCTTGAGCATGTTTCAGGAGTCCGTCGAGGTTGACGGCGAACGGGTGCCGCGCTTTGCTTTGGTCCAGGCCGAGGAGAGCATTTTTTCAAAGCCATGAGGCCTGTATGCAGGAAACCCTGCGCTTGACCTCACCTTGCAGCCACTATATATAGCGGTGCCGCGTCAGGCGCCTACCGCCTTTCACTTTTTAGAATTCAGGAATTTTCCGATCCATGGGCAAATCGCTGGTCATTGTGGAATCCCCGGCTAAGGCCAAGACCATCAACAAGTATCTGGGCAACCAATACGTGGTGAAGTCGAGTATCGGCCATATCCGAGACCTGCCCACCAGCGGTTCGGCCAGCGCCAGCAAGGAGCCGGCCGCCAAGCGCGGCAAGACGGCTGGTGAAGCGCCGGCATTGTCGCCGAAAGAAAAGGCGCGCAAGCAGCTGGTCTCACGCATGGGCGTGGATCCGGAACACGGTTGGAAAGCCAAGTACGAGATCCTTCCGGGCAAGGAAAAGGTTATCGAAGAACTGCGTCGGCTCGCCAAGGACGCCGACACCATCTATCTCGCAACGGACTTGGACCGCGAAGGGGAAGCCATTGCCTGGCACCTGCGCGAAGCCATCGGTGGCGATGACAGCCGCTACAAGCGCGTGGTGTTCAACGAAATCACCAAGAAGGCCATCCAGGAAGCGTTCTCCGAGCCGGGCGAGCTGGACATCGCTCGTGTCAACGCTCAGCAGGCGCGTCGCTTTCTCGACCGCGTGGTGGGTTACATGGTCTCGCCTCTGCTGTGGGCAAAAATCGCCCGTGGCCTGTCGGCCGGTCGTGTGCAGTCGGTTGCGGTGAAGCTGGTGGTGGAGCGCGAGCGCGAGATCCGGGCGTTCATCCCCGAAGAGTACTGGGAAGTCCATGCGGACCTTGGCACTGCCAAGGGGGCGACCGTGCGTTTCGAAGTGGCTCGCGAAAAGGGCGAAGCCTTCAAGCCGCTCAACGAAGCCCAGGCCATGGCCGCACTGGAGAAGCTCAAGGCTTCTTCCTACAGCATCGTCAAGCGTGAAGACAAACCGACCAGCAGCAAGCCTTCGGCCCCGTTCATTACGTCCACGCTGCAACAAGCCGCGAGCAACCGCCTGGGCTTCGGCGTGAAGAAAACCATGATGATGGCCCAGCGTCTGTACGAAGCGGGCTACATCACTTACATGCGTACCGACTCGACCAACCTGTCGGCCGATGCCGTGGCGATGGCGCGCACTTACATCGAAAGCGAGTTCGGCAAGAAGTACCTGCCGGACACGCCAAATGTCTACAGCAGCAAGGAAGGCGCGCAAGAGGCTCACGAAGCGATTCGTCCGTCCGATGCCAACACCGAGCCGAGCAAGTTGTCGGGCATGGAGCGTGATGCGGAGCGTCTCTATGAGCTGATCTGGCGCCAGTTCCTGGCCTGCCAGATGCTGCCGGCGCAATATCTGTCGACTACCGTCAGTGTGGGGGCCGGTGACTTCGAGCTGCGCGCCAAGGGCCGCATCCTCAAGTTCGACGGCTACACTCGCGTCATGCCGCAAATTACCAAGCCAGGGGATGACGATGTCTTGCCGGACATGGCCCAGGGCGATGTGCTTAAGCTCATCAAACTCGATCCGACGCAGCACTTCACCAAGCCGCCGGCCCGTTACTCGGAAGCCAGTCTGGTCAAGGAAATGGAAAAGCGCGGTATCGGTCGCCCTTCGACTTACGCGGCGATCATTTCCACCATCCAGGATCGCGGCTACGTGGCGTTGCACAACCGTCGGTTCTATTCGGAAAAAATGGGCGACATCGTGACCGAGCGTCTGTCCGAAAGCTTCTCGAACCTGATGGACTACGGCTTTACCGCCGGTATGGAAGAGAATCTCGACGATGTGGCCCAGGGCGAGCGGGACTGGAAGAGCGTGCTCGACGAGTTTTACGGCGACTTCAAGAAAAAGCTCGAGGTGGCTGAAAGCGCTGACAATGGCATGCGGGCCAACCAGCCGGTCATGACCGACATTCCGTGTCAGACCTGCGGCCGTCCAATGCAGATCCGCACGGCATCGACCGGTGTTTTCCTTGGCTGCTCGGGCTATAGCCTGCCGCCCAAGGAGCGCTGCAAGGCGACGGTCAACCTGGTGCCGGGCGATGAAATCGCGGCGGACGACGAGGGCGAGTCGGAGTCTCTGGTGCTGCGCGGCAAGCATCGCTGCCCGATCTGCAGCACTGCGATGGATGCCTATCTGCTGGACGAAAAGCGCAAGCTGCATATCTGCGGTAACAACCCGGATTGCGCGGGGTATGAGATTGAGGAGGGCACTTATCGCATCAAAGGTTATGAGGGCCCGAGCCTGGAATGCGATAAGTGCGGTAGCGAGATGCAGCTCAAGACCGGCCGTTTCGGCAAGTTCTTCGGTTGCACCAACCCGACCTGCAAGAATACCCGCAAGCTGCTCAGGAGCGGCGATGCCGCACCACCGAAAATGGATCCGGTGAAGATGCCGGAGCTCAAGTGCGAGAAGGTCAACGACACCTATATCCTGCGTGACGGTGCATCTGGCCTGTTCCTGGCGGCCAGCCAATTCCCGAAGAATCGCGAAACCCGCGCGCCCCTGGTGATGGAACTGCTGCCTCACAAGGACGAGATCGATCCGAAGTACCATTTCCTCTGCGAAGCGCCGCAGAAGGATCCGGATGGGCGTCCGGCGGTGATTCGCTACAGCCGCAAGACCAAGGAGCAATACGTGCAGACCGAAGTCGATGGCAAGCCTACCGGTTGGAAGGCGTACTACGATGGCGGTAAATGGACGGTGGAAGACAAGCGTTGATCGAGGGTGGCAGGGCTTGTTCAGCGCCTGTCAGCCAGACTAAAGAACTGTGGGAGCGAGCCTGTTCGCGAAGCGGTGGGTCAGTCAACCTCAATGCTGACTGTTTGCACCGTTATCGCGAGCAGGCTCGCTCCCACAGCACACCGCTTGTTCCTTTGGCCGTATTTGGCTTGCAGAGGTCTTGGTTGATCCACGACACTGTCGCACTTGCGTGAAGCTTTCATGTCGTTGGGAGATGCCGTCATGGCGCACGAGCTCTACACCCGCACCAACCAGAAAATCTATTTCGCCGGCTTGTCCCTTGAAGCGCTTGCCAGGGCAGAGGATGGGCGCGCAATCAATTCCCCGGCGTTGCTTCAGGCCGGGCGCGAGTCCGCATTATTTCATCTGTATGGGGCGTTATTGGGGTTGTGCCATGAAATTGCAGGCTTCTATCGACTGCCGCAGGCTAATGCCTCGCGGGCAGAGTTGCTGCTGACTCGGGAAGTGCTGCAAGACATTGCCATTCCTGAACTGGCCGAGATGATCGAGCTGGCTCAAAACCCGGAAACCTGGCTGGCCAAGTTGCTGGCGGCGCACGGGGCGCTGTTCCAGCCTCCACGGGCCCCGCGCAAGCCCAAGGGCGACGTGACCCAGCCGTTGATCATGGCGGTCAACCTAGACGAACAGGAGCCCGAGGAGGAGCTGAGTCGGGAGGAGCTGGAGAGCTGGCGCCAGAACCTCAAGAGCCTGGCGATTCGCTTCCGTGAAAGCTTGAACGAATGCTGAATACCGCTTGCGGCCGTCACGTTCACCGACAGCGCTTGGTCAAGATCCTGAGCGAAGCCTGGCCGATGACTATATAATCCTCGCCTTTCGTGGAGAACAGACTTTTATGCCTACGTCCTTTCTAGAAATTGTCGAACTTCCTGATGGCCGCATCGAGCTGCGCAGGGCTGAGGACGAGGGTTCCCTGGTTACCCTGAGTTTCTCCGAAGATGCCAAGGCGTTCCTGCAAGGCCAGCATGTCGAGGTCGCCAAGGCGATGTTAAGCGTGGGTGTCCAGATGGCAGGCCGCCTGGTTGAAGGCGAATTCAACAAGGAAGAAGGACCACGGGTTCTTCATTGATCCCGTCTGTCGGTTTTTTTGATAAATATTGCTTTCGGTCGGCTTCTCAATCCTCGAGAAGCCCGCGCTTGTCTCAGCCCAAACGAATATTCAAGCTTTGTGCGTCCCCGGTGCGGGCGGCGCTGATCAGCTGTTGCCGCGCTGTCGCGCTTAACGGGTTGAGCCAGCTGACCACCGTATGGCTGCGGCCCAGGCGCAACGCTTCGCACGTCAATTGATGAGCGCTCTGGGTGCCCCGTGGTTGCAGCAGCAGGATGCGTTCGCGATTAAGGCCCGCGTCCCGCAGCCAAGCCTGGGTAACGCTGGCCGGAGGCGCGATCAGCGTCAGCCAGCGAGCGTCCTGGTCCTGGCTCAGTTCTCGTAGGATCGGTGCCAGCAGATTCAGGCAGTTCCCGGCCGCACCACGCAGCGACAATTCACTGAAGGCCTCGGGCTCAACGCCCCAAGGGGACTCGATCACGTCCTTCAGGACTGGAGCCAAAGGCTGGGCCATGAATGCCTCGAACAGCGGGAGTTGCGTGTGCTGTGGTGTGAGAGGGAAATGCATAAAGCCTCCTTTTAGCGGCGAATGACGCCGACGCTCAAGCCTTCGATGACGAGGTCCTGTTCTTTCAGGTTCACTTCGATGGGGGCGAATTCGGGGTTTTCGGCGATCAGCCAGACCTTGCTGCCATCGCGCTTGAAACGTTTGACGGTGACTTCGTCACCGATACGCGCCACGACGATCTGGCCATTACGGGCTTCACGGGTGGTGTGAACAGCCAGCAGGTCGCCATCGAAGATGCCGATGTCCTTCATGCTCATGCCGTGGACGCGAAGGAGGTAGTCTGCTCGTGGATGGAAAAACGAAGGATTGATATTGCAGGATTCTTCAACATGCTGTTGGGCAAGAATCGGCGCTCCAGCCGCCACGCGGCCGATGATCGGCAGGGTGGTTTCGTCGGCTTTGGCTTCGAAGCCCGGGATGCGAATGCCGCGGGAGGCCCCCGGCGTCATTTCGATTGCGCCCTTGCGAGCGAGTGCCTTGAGGTGTTCTTCAGCCGCGTTGGGCGACTTGAAACCCAGTTCCTGAGCGATTTCCGCGCGGGTCGGTGGATAGCCGTTGTCTTCCAGGCAGCGTTTGATGAAGGCCAGAATCTCGGCTTGGCGTGGCGTCAGCTTTAGCATATTGATCGCTCTGTCTTTTTATACAGTGACTGGGATTATATACAGTGAGCGTCGCTTGGCAATCCTCCTTTTTTTGCGGGCCGCTGGACGGTCGATCGTACGGTTGCTTGCTGCATGGCTACAGCCCGTCGAAGGTGTGGTTAAATAGCTGACCGGTCGTTCGCAAAACGTCCCGCCAGGCTTGACAACCCCAGGGCTCGAAACGTATGTTTCAAACAAGTGTTTGTCAGGCGGAGTAGTCATGGCCCAGTCGGAAACCGTTGAACGTATTCTCGATGCTGCCGAGCAGTTGTTCGCGGAAAAAGGTTTCGCCGAAACCTCGTTGCGTCTGATTACCAGCAAGGCCGGGGTTAATCTGGCGGCGGTGAACTATCATTTCGGCTCGAAAAAAGCGCTGATCCAGGCGGTCTTTTCGCGATTCCTCGGACCTTTCTGCCTCAGCCTCGACCGCGAGCTGGAGCGTCGCCAGGCCAAGCCCGACGTCAAGCCTACCCTCGAAGAGCTACTGGAAATGCTGGTCGAGCAGGCGCTTGCCGTGCAGCCCCGCAGCGGTAATGATCTTTCCATTTTCATGCGCCTGCTGGGTCTGGCTTTCAGCCAGAGCCAGGGCCACCTGCGGCGTTACCTTGAAGACATGTACGGCAAGGTATTCCGTCGCTATATGTTGCTGGTCAACGAAGCGGCGCCGCGTATCCCGCCGATCGAGCTGTTCTGGCGCGTGCACTTCATGCTCGGCGCCGCCGCGTTCAGTATGTCCGGCATCAAGGCGTTGAGGGCGATCGCTGAAACCGATTTCGGCGTAAACACCTCGATTGAGCAGGTGATGCGCCTGATGGTGCCGTTCCTGGCCGCTGGCATGCGTGCCGAAAGTGGTGTCACCGACGATGCCATGGCCGCCGCACAGTTGCGCCCGCGCAGCAAAACGGCCCCGGCGCTCGCCAAGGCCTGAGGGTGGGCGTGACGGCCTACATCCGCTAAGCTAGCCGCCCATGCCCACTTTCTTCCGAATCCACTCCATCCCTCATTGCACGACCGCGACAGCCGTCAGTCCGGTCCGTGCAACCGTGGTCGCGTGGGTTCATCGTTATTAAGGAAATGCTATGACTGCTGGCCTGCAAGGCTCGTTGATGGTGGACGTCGCCGGTACCTGGCTGACGGCCGAAGATCGCCACCTGTTGCGTCAGCCGGAAGTGGGCGGCCTGATCATTTTCGCTCGCAATATCGAGCATCCGCGGCAAGTGCGCGAATTGAGCGCGTCGATCCGCGCCATTCGTCCCGACCTTTTGCTGGCGGTCGACCAGGAGGGCGGACGTGTCCAGCGCTTGCGCCAAGGGTTTGTCCGCTTGCCGGCCATGCGGGCTATTGCTGACAATCCGAATGCCGAGTACCTGGCCGAGCAGTGCGGCTGGATCATGGCGACCGAGGTGCTGGCCGTTGGTCTCGACTTGAGTTTTGCCCCGGTGCTGGACCTCGATTATCAGCGCAGTGCAGTGGTGGGCAGCCGTGCCTTCGAAAGTGATCCGCAACGCGCCGCGTTGTTGGCTGGCGCGTTCATTCGCGGGATGAACGGGGCTGGCATGGCGGCGACCGGCAAGCATTTTCCTGGTCATGGCTGGGCAGAGGCCGACTCCCATGTGGCTATTCCCAACGACGAGCGCAGCCTCGAACAGATTCGCG
The DNA here is from genome assembly GCF_021271205.1 of Pseudomonas uvaldensis. GTDB lineage: Bacteria > Pseudomonadota > Gammaproteobacteria > Pseudomonadales > Pseudomonadaceae > Aquipseudomonas > Aquipseudomonas uvaldensis. The sequence continues at coordinate 207,841 of NZ_JAIWKS010000001.1, read as the reverse complement.
CCAATGACCTGGTGCCCTTCGCCAGGTTGAGCAAGCAGTTGGCTGCGGTGATGCCTGCCCATGTCATTTATCCGCAGGTAGATACGAATCCGGCGGGATTTTCCCGGCGTTGGTTGCAGGACATCCTGCGGGGCGAATTGCAATTCGACGGCGTGATCTTCAGTGACGACCTGTCGATGGCCGGCGCCCATGTGGTCGGCGATGCCGCCAGTCGTATCGAGGCTGCGTTGTCGGCTGGTTGCGACATGGGCCTGGTCTGCAACGACCGTGCTGCCGCGGAGTTGGCCTTGAGCGCTGCCCAGCGTCTGAAGGTCAAGCCGTCGGCCCGGATCGCACGAATGCGCGGCCAGGCGTTCGCCACCACCGAGTACCGCCAGGATCCGCGCTGGCTAAAGGCCGTCGGTGCGTTGAAAGCTGCGCAGTTGATCGATTAGGGCGCTGTTCGATGGCTGTTGCACAAGCAGGCCGCGAGTGCCGATAACGGACTGACTGGCGATCCAGGAGGGCGCGGACCCTGTCAGCGCTTTTCCAGCTTGTCCGGCAGGGGCGCAAACAGTGCTTCGATATCATCGCTCTGCAACTGCCAATCGCCTGTCACGCGGCCGTCCAGTACGCCGGCCGCCAGGTCGGATTTCTCCTTTTGCAGTAGCTGGATCTTCTCTTCCACCGTGCCTCGGGCAATCAGTTTGTAGACGAACACTGGTTTTTCCTGACCGATGCGATAGGCGCGGTCGGTTGCCTGGTTTTCGGTGGCGGGGTTCCACCATGGGTCGTAGTGAATCACGGTATCGGCTTCAGTCAGGTTCAACCCCACGCCTCCTGCTTTCAGACTGATCAGGAAGATCTGGCGCTTGCCATTCTGGAACTCTTTGACGGGCGTGCGGCGATCCCGGGTCTGGCCGGTCAGGATGGCGTAGTCGACACTGCGTTTTTTCAGTTCATCCTCGATCAGCGACAACATCGAGGTGAACTGGGAAAACAGCAGGACCCTACGACCTTCTTCAAACAGTTCTTCGAGCATTTCCATCAGGCTGTCGAGTTTGCCCGAGGTGCTGCCCCGGACAGGCAACGCAGCATCATTGATCAGGCGCAAGTCGCAACAGACCTGGCGAAGCTTGAGCAAGGCCTCGAGGATGATGATCTGGCTACGGGCGACGCCTTTGCGGGTGATTTCATCGCGAACTTTCTTGTCCATGGCCAGGCGCATGGTTTCGTAGACATCTCGCTGCGCATCGCTGAGTTCAACCCAGTGGACGATCTCGGTCTTGGGCGGTAATTCCGTCGCCACTTGCTCTTTCGTCCTGCGCAGCAAAAAGGGTTTTACCCGACCATTGAGGTGCTTGAGTCTTGCATCGCTGCCGCGCTTCTCAATCGGCACGCGGTAATCGCGGTTGAAGCTTTTAACGTCTCCAAGCCAACCCGGCAGCAAGAAGTGAAACAACGACCACAATTCGCCCAGATGATTCTCCAGCGGCGTGCCGGACAGGCACAGGCGCTGTCGGGCGTCGAGTTCCCGTGCGGCCTGGGCGGCTTTGCTGGTGGGGTTCTTGATGTACTGAGCTTCATCGAGGATCAATACATGCAGGGGCTGGTTTTTCAGGCGCTCCACATCCTTGGGCAACAGCGCGTATGTCGTCAGTACCAGATCGTAATCGGCCAGCCGGTCAAAATACTTCTTGCGCCCGGCGCCATACAGCGCGAGCACCTTCAGTTGCGGTGTGAAGTGAGCAGCCTCGTCGAGCCAGTTGGGAATCAGGCTGGTGGGCATCACTACCATGCAAGGCCGGTCGAGGCGGCCGGCGTTTTTTTCGCTGAGAATATGCGCCAGGGTTTGTAGGGTCTTGCCCAGGCCCATGTCATCCGCAAGGATGCCGCCGACCTCCAGCTGTCGCAGCGATTGCATCCAGCTCAAGCCTTCGAGCTGGTAGGGCCGCAGTGTCGCGTTAAGGCCCTCTGGCGCTGTCGCGGTGTAGTCCTTGATGTCCCGCAGGCGTTGGGCCAGGCTGCGAATGTGCTCGCCACCTTCCCAGCGCAGAGGCAGGTCCTGCAGCGGGTTGAGGCGCAGGGCGTCCGCGGTGTTCAGACGCAGCTTGGTGGTGCCGGGTTCCTGCAGATAGAACTCGCCCAGAGTCGCCAGTACCGGTTTCAACCGACCATAGGGCAGGGCCACCTGTTGCGGACCGAACTCCGAATTCGGGCGGTTCGGCAAGTTGACCAGGATGAGTTCGTCATCGCGACGCCTTGCCAGGCGTTCCGGGTTGAACAGTTCGATGTGCGAGCGCATCAGGTTCAACAGGATTGGCAGCAGGCTCAGTCGTTCGCCGTTGACGATGATTCCCAGCTCCAGGTCGAACCAGTCTCGCTCTGGTGTCTCCTCGACGGTGGCATACCAGTCATCCACGGCGGTCAGGTCGAAGCCGAAATCCTCGTCAATCTGCAATTCCCAGCCCTGGCCTCGCAGTTTTGGCAGGTCATTGAGGGTGAAGGTCAGCCAGGCGCTGTCGTTGACCATTTCATACAGCTCGCCGGCACTTTCCGGCAGGGCCTTGCTTTGTCTGGTCGCGATCTTGAAGCCGAGAATTCGCAGTTGTTCGCGGTAGGACTGTTCCACCTCGGTGTGGCGTTTTATCCGTAGCGTCTGGGTTTCCTGGCGAATCAGCACATCCGTGTTGCGCTGGCCGCTGACGTATTCGTCCAGATAGTTGAACGAAAGGGCGGCGCGGTGCTGGATGTAGCGTTGCATTTTGCCGTTGCGTGGCTCGAAGGCGCTGAACTCGATGCTGGCCAGCCATAAGCGCGGGACGGGTTGAACGTTGTCCACCAGCACCTGCGGAGGAGCCTTGGGGCTGCGGTTGTCCAGCACCGCCTGGAGTTTCTCCAGCAACTGTGCGTCTTTTTCGGCAGCCGGGTAGGCCAGGGTTTCCTGGACTTGCAGCAACACCGCGGCGCAGTGCTTGCAGTTGATGCGCACCGGGCAGGAACAGGCGGCTTCAAGCAACAGGAGCGTGCCCTTGGCTGACTCTTTCAGGCGAATGGTCTGACGGTAAACGCTGCCGCCGGAACCTTCGCAACTGGCGGTGATAATGCTTTCGCCGGTCTCGACGATCCTGACGCGGTTTTCCTGCGCGTAGCGGCGCCCACGCTCCAGGCTCTGTTCCTTGAATCGATTGACCCAGGAAGGTGCCAACGGTTTGCTCAGGGGCGAGGGCATAGGCGCGCCGATCAGTCCGGAATGACGTCAGGTGCCTGCCGTGGAGCGGGCGCGGTGAGCGAGGTGATCTTGATCAGCAAGGCAAGATGACCATTGTCCAGGTAGTTGAGCTGGCCATTCTTGGTGTGGCTTTTCTGTTTCAGGCGTTCGCTGGCGGTGACCAGGCCATTGCCGTCGATCTGGTTGACCCAGAAGTCGGCGTCTACATCGGTGAAGCGACCCAGCTTCAATTCCAATGTGCCTTCGATGGGGAACTGACCGAACTGTTCGGCGCCGTCGCTGATGGCGATCTTGTTGCCTTGTTCACCGAGGGTCTGTTGCCAGGCTTTGTGCATCAATACCGTGTACTGGCCGCTGGTGTTGAGTTTTTCCACGATGTTGCCCATAGCCGGCGTGCGCTGGCTATCGGCGGCCAGGCGTTGGGCGCCGGCATCCCAGTCTTCCGGCGCGGCTCGGCTGATAATCGCCGGCTCGGCATTCTGGCGTACCAGAATCATTTCAACCTGATACAGGTCGTCGGCAAATGCCAGGGGGGCGACCAGGGTCATCAACAAGGTCAGTGAGCGAAACAGGCGCATTGGGCGTCCTTCAAGCAGTGGTCGGAGTGAGGCGCTCGAACAGCGCTTCTACGGTATTGAAACGCTCTTCCGGGCGTTCCATCGGCACCATGAATTTGAACATCGTGGCGCCTTCGAATTTGTAACGCTTGGGCTGGCCCTGGATCAGCTTGATCAGTACCAGCGGATCGACCGGTGTCTGGGCTTCGAATTCGATACGACCGCCATTGGGCCCGCCGTCGACTTTCTTGATGCCCAGTTGCTCGGCCTTGAGCTTGAGCAGCGTGGTGCGCACCAGGTTCTTGGTCGGCTCCGGCAACAGGCCGAAACGGTCGATCATCTCCACCTGCAAGTCTTTGAGGCCTTCCTCATCGGTGGCCGAAGCGATGCGTTTGTAGAGGATCAGTCGCGCGTGGACATCCGGCAGGTAATCTTCCGGAATCAGCGCCGGCACTCGCAGGTTGATTTCCGGCCCGCCGCCCAGAGGCTGGTCGAGGTTCGGCTGTTCGCCCTTGCGGATCGACTTGACGGCACGTTCGAGCATTTCCATGTACAAGGTAAAGCCGACGGCCTGGATCTGGCCACTCTGACCATCGCCCAGCAATTCGCCGGCGCCGCGGATTTCCAGGTCGTTGGTGGCCAGCACGAAGCCCGCACCCAGGTCCTGGGTATTGGCGATAGCTTCCAGGCGTTTCTCCGCATCCGGGGTGATCTGCTGCCGAGGTGGCGTCAGCAGGTAGGCATAGGCCTGGTGGTGGCTGCGTCCGACCCGACCGCGCAATTGATGCAACTGGGCCAGACCGAACTTGTCGGCGCGCTCGATGATGATGGTGTTGGCGCTGGGCACGTCGATGCCGGTCTCGATGATGGTCGAGGCGATCAGCACGTTGAAGCGCTTGTGGTAGAAGTCGCTCATCACCTGTTCGAGTTCGCGCTCGCGCATCTGTCCGTGGCCGATGCCGATCCGTGCTTCCGGTACCAGCTCAGCCAGGTCGGCGGCGCATTTCTCGATGGTCTTGACGTCGTTATGCAGGTAGTAGACCTGGCCGCCGCGCAGCAGCTCCCGCAGCAAGGCTTCCTTGACCGTGCTTTTGTTCTGCTCCATGACGAAGGTGCGCACAGACAGCCGACGGGCTGGCGGCGTGGCGATGATCGACAGGTCGCGCATGCCCGACACGGCCATGTTCAACGTGCGAGGGATCGGCGTGGCGGTCAGGGTGAGGATGTCGACCTCGCTGCGCAGGGCTTTGAGCTGTTCTTTCTGGCGTACGCCGAAGCGGTGCTCTTCATCGATGATCACCAGCCCGAGGTTTTTGATCTTTACGTCGTCCTGCAGCAATTTATGCGTGCCGATGACGATGTCGATCTTGCCTTCGGCCAGGTCCTGCACCGCAGCGTTCACTTCCTTGGCGGACTTGAAGCGGCTCATCACTTCTACGGTCACCGGCCAGTCGGCGAAGCGGTCGCGGAAACTGTTGTAGTGCTGTTGGGCGAGCAGGGTGGTTGGCACCAGGATCGCCACCTGCTTGCCGCTGTGCACCGCAATGAACGCGGCGCGCATCGCCACTTCGGTCTTGCCGAAGCCCACATCACCGCACACCAGCCGGTCCATCGGCTTGGGCGCGAGCATGTCGGCGCGCACGGCTTCGATGGTGGTCTGCTGGTCGACGGTTTCTTCGAACGGGAAACCGGCGCTGAAGGTTTCGTAGTCGGCCTTCGGATCGGTGAAGGCAAAACCTTCGCGTGCGGCCCGGCGGGCATAGATGTCCAGCAGCTCGGCGGCGACGTCACGCACTTGTTCGGCGGCCTTGCGCTTGGCTTTCTGCCAGGTTTCCGAGCCCAGGCGGTGCAGCGGCGCCAGTGCGTCGTCGCTGCCGGTGTAGCGGGCGATCAGGTGCAGGTTCGCCACCGGCACGTAGAGCTTGGCGCCTTCGGCATACTCCAGGGCCAGAAATTCGGCCGTCTGGTTGTCCACTTCCAGCGTCGCCAGGCCCAGGTAGCGGCCCACACCGTGGTCGATGTGCACCACCGGTGCGCCTTCGCGCAGCTCGGTGAGGTTCTTGATGACGGCTTCATTGCTGGCGTCGGCGCGTTTTTCGCGGCGACGGCGTTGCATCACGCGTTGCCCGAACAATGGGCTTTCGGCGACCAGTGCCAGCGCCGGATCGTCGAGCACCAGGCCTTCGTCCAGCGGGGCGATGGTGATGGCCAGGCGATCCTTGCCGGCGACGAAGTCCGGCCAGCTGTCCACGGTCTTCGGTCGCAGCTTCAGGCGTTCGAGCAGTTCCAGCAGCACTTCGCGACGCCCGGCGGACTCGGCGGTGAACAGCACACGTCCGGGGAATTCGTCGAGAAAGCCCGCCAGCGCCCACAGCGGTTGCGGGGCCTTGGCTTCGATCGCCAGGTCCGGCAGGGGCTTGGCGGGGAAGCGTTCGCGGCCGGCGCCGCTTTCCACGTCCTGCTGGCTCGCCACTACCCGTGGCCAGCTCTTGAGGCGGGCAAAACAGTCTTCCACTGGCAGGAACAGCTCGGCCGGTGGCAGCAGGGGGCGAGAAGGGTCGACACGTCGTTCTTCGTAGCGGTTGCGTACGTCGTTCCAAAAGTTTTCCGCCGCCTGTTCGATGCCCGGCAAGGAGAAGACCTGGGTGTCCTGGGGCAGGTAATCGAACAGGGTGGAGGTTTCTTCGAAGAACAGCGGCAGGTAATACTCGATACCGGCCGGGGTAATCCCGCTGCTCAGGTCCTGGAAGATCGGGCAACGACGGAAATCCACGTCGAAACGCTCGCGAAAGCGTGCCTTGAAGCGGGTCACCGCTTCTTTCTGCAGCGGGAACTCCTTGGCCGGCAGCAGGCGGACAGATTGCACTTTGTCGATGGAGCGTTGGTTTTCCGGGTCGAACGTGCGCAGTGTCTCGATTTCGTCATCGAACAGGTCGATGCGGTAAGGCAGCTTGCTACCCATCGGGAACAGGTCGATCAACGCCCCGCGTACCGCAAACTCGCCGTGCTCGTACACCGTATCGACGCAACGATAGCCACTGGCTTCCAGACGACTACGCATCTGCTCGACGTCGAGCTTCTGGCCGATGTCCAGCACCAGGCTGCTGCCGAGCAGGAACTGCGTCGGTGCCAGGCGATGTAGGGCCGTGGTGATTGGCACTACCAAAACGCCATGACTGAGCTCCGGCAGTCGATACAGGCTGGCGATCCGCTGGGAAACAATGTCCTGGTGCGGGGAGAACAGGTCGTAGGGCAGGGTTTCCCAATCCGGAAAATGCAGCACCGGCAAATCCGGGGCGAAGAAACTCAGCGCCTGTTCCAGCCGCTCGGCGCTCTGGCTGTCGGCGGTCAACAACAGGGTGAAGCGCTTGGCAGCGCTGGCGGCCTCGGCGATGGCCAGGCTCAGGGCGGCACCGGGCAGATTGCCCCAGTGCTGTTTACCTGCGGTGGCAGGGAGATGCGGGAGACGCAGAACGGGCACGGAAGGTTGAGCTCCAAGCGTTGCGACAAAGTCGACAATTGTAGCGGGGTAAAGGGGCGGCTGTCAGTCGCAGACTACCCCGGCAGAGGGGAAAGCCACGGCGCGACAGGCGCGCATTGCTCCGCAGTGGAGTCGGCGGCATAATGTAGCCCCTTTTTTCAGCCCCTACATGTGGAAGGTTCCCGTGACTCAGAAGCCCGACCAGTGTCTTGGTGAATGGATCGATCGTGAAGCACTCGCCGAAGCGATGATCCCTCTCATCGGTCAGCTCTACCGCAATAACAACGTGGTGAGCTCGATCTATGGCCGCAGCCTGATCAACCAGTCTGTCATCGCGATTCTCAAGGCTCACCGCTTTGCTCGCCACCGTCAGTCCGACGACAGCGAATTGTCCGTGCACGAAACTTTCCCACTGCTCAAAGCCATGAGCGAGCTCAAGCTCGGCGCCGCTTCGGTGGACCTGGGCAAGCTGGCCGTCAAGTTCAAGGCACAGGGCAATGGTCGCACCGCCGAGCAATTCGTTCGCGAAGAGCTGGCCGATGTCGTCGGTCAACAGAACGCATCGGCCCGTAAAGGCACCGACGTAGTGCTGTACGGTTTCGGTCGGATCGGTCGCTTGCTTGCACGCATCCTGATCGAGAAGACCGGTGGCGGCGACGGCCTGCGCCTGCGGGCCATCGTAGTGCGCAAGGGCGCCGAAAACGACCTGACCAAGCGTGCCAGCCTGCTGCGCCGCGATTCGGTCCACGGTTCGTTCAACGGCACCATCATCATCGATGAAGAAAACAACACCATCTGCGCCAACGGTAACCTGATCCAGGTGATCTACGCGAAGAACCCGACCGAGGTGGACTACACCCAGTACGGCATCAAGGACGCTCTGCTGGTGGATAACACCGGCGTATGGCGTGATGCCGACGGTCTGGGCCAGCACCTGGCGTGCCCGGGTATCGACCGCGTCGTGCTGACCGCGCCCGGCAAGGGCAAGCTGAAGAACATCGTTCACGGCATCAACCACGGCGAAATCACCGCTGACGACAAGATCGTTTCCGCTGCCTCCTGCACCACCAACGCCATCGTGCCGGTGCTCAAGGCTGTTAACGACAAGTTTGGCATCGTCAACGGTCACGTCGAAACGGTTCACTCGTACACCAACGACCAGAACCTGATCGACAACTTCCACAAGGGCGATCGCCGTGGCCGCAGCGCCGCGTTGAACATGGTCATCACCGAGACCGGTGCCGCCACCGCCGCTGCCAAGGCCCTGCCTGAACTGGCCGGCAAGCTGACCGGTAACGCGATCCGTGTACCGACGCCGAACGTGTCGATGGCTATTCTCAACCTGAACCTGGAGAAAGCCACCAGCCGCGAAGAGATGAACGAGTACCTGCGCTACGTGGCGCTGCACTCGGAACTGCACAAGCAGATCGACTTCGTTAACTCGCAGGAAGTGGTGTCTACCGACTTCGTTGGCTCGCGCCACGCCGGTGTGGTCGACGCTGAAGCCACCATCTGCAACGACAACCGCGTTGTCCTATATGTGTGGTACGACAACGAGTTCGGTTACAGCTGCCAGGTGGTTCGCGTGATGGAAGACATGGCCGGTGTGAACCCGCCAGCGTTTCCGCGCTAAGCGTTAGCTGCTCATGAAAACGCCCCGACTTGTCGGGGCGTTTTTGTGTCTGGGCTTTATGTCCTGCGCAAGGCCTCTTCACAAGTCTGCTCGCGACAGGACTTATCTGGCGCCGCCCGCCACCGAAGCCTGTGCAGTGCGCAACTCATGACGATTGCCTCTGAACAGCACCAGGGTAGCCACCAACCCCAACACCGCCGCGCCACTGAGCCATATGCCGGGCGCTGCCTTGTTCCCCAGCTCATGGATCAGATAAGTACAGGCCGCCGGGGTAAAGCCGCCGAAAGTGGCGGTGGCAAGGCTGTAGGCCAGGGAAAAGCCGGTGGTGCGCACCTCAACCGGCATGATTTCCGTCAAGGCCACCACCATGGCGCCGTTGTAGGATCCGTACAGAAACGAAAACCACAGTTCGACCATCAGCAGGTGGCTGAAGCTAGGGTTCGTCACCAGCCATGACAGCGCTGGATATGCCGTTAGGATCGCCAGGATTGTCGCTCCCAGCAGCAAGGGCTTGCGTCCGATCTTGTCGGAAAACGCACCCATCACCGGTAACCAGAAGAAGTTCGACAGGCCGATGCATACCGTGACCAGCAAGGCATCCAGATCCGACAGGTTCAATTCGGCCTTGCCGAAGGTCGGGGTATAGGCGGTGATCAGGTAGAACGACACCGTGGTCATGACCACCATCGCCATGCCGGCCAGGACGATGCCGAAGTTCTGACCGATGGAGCGGATGATTTCCGACAGGGTAGGGCGGTGTTTTCTTGCTTGGAATTCAGGCGTCTCCTCCAGAGAGCGACGGATCACGAAAATGGCCGGCACGATCATGCAGCCCACCAGGAAAGGTACGCGCCAACCCCATTCGCCCATCTCCTGAGGGCTCAGCCAATGATTGAGGCCAACCCCCAGCAGTCCGGCGAATACCACGGCAGCCTGCTGGCTGGCGGATTGCCAACTGACGAAGAAGCCCTTACGGCCCGGCGTGGAAATTTCCGCCAGGTACACCGAGACGCCGCCCAGCTCGACACCGGCGGAGAAGCCTTGCAGCAAGCGGCCCAGCAGCACCAGCAGCGGCGCCACCACCCCCAGGGTGGCATAGCCCGGCACGCAGGCGATCAGCAGGGTGCCGGCGGCCATCATTGCCAGAGTGATGATCAGGCCCTTGCGACGACCGTGGCGGTCAATATAGGCGCCCAGGAAGATCGCCCCCAGGGGGCGCATCAGGAACCCGGCACCAAAGGTGGCCAGGGACAGCATCAGCGAGGCGAAGGCACTGTCGGTGGGAAAGAACGTCTTGGCGATGGCCGTGGCATAAAAGCCGTAGACCATGAAATCGAACATCTCCAGGAAGTTGCCGCTGACAACGCGAAAGATCGCCTTGCCATTGCTTGTGTTGGAGGGCATTTGGAGTACTCACTCTGTAAACCTTATGTGGAAGCGCGGCACCCTGATGTGGGAGCGCAGGGTCGCTCTAACACCCATAATGGCGGGCTCGGTTTTGAGGGGGGATGAAGATTTGTTAACTGGACGATGGGGGCTGCTTGTGATGCTGGTCGGTGTGTTGTCCGGCTGCGGCAATGGTGACACCCTCGAACGTTTCGATGGCCCGACCATGGGCAGCCGTTATTCCATCCAGTACGTCAGGCATTCCGCCACGCCGCGTCCGAAAGCGGTACAAGCCGAGGTGGAAAACATTCTCGCCGAAGTGGACAGGCAGTTCTCGACCTATCGAAGCGATTCGGACATCGAGCGTTTCAATGCGCTGCCGGCAGATGCATGCCAGGTCATGCCTGGCCCGGTCCTTGAACTGGTCCGGGTGGGCGAGCAATTGTCCTTGCAGAGCGATGGCGCCTTCGATCTGACGGTGGAGCCCTTGCTGAATCTGTGGGGCTTCGGTCCGCAGTCCCGAGAGGAGAACGTGCCGAGTGCAGCAGCGCTGGCGTCGGCACGGCAGCGCGTCGGTCACGCTCATTTGCGCATCGATGGCGACCGGCTGTGCAAGGATGCCGCGGTGGAAGTCGACTTCAACAGCATCGCCGCCGGCTACGCCGTCGACCGGATCGCCGCGAGGCTTCAGGCGTCGGGCATCGACAGTTACCTGGCCGAAGTCACCGGCGAGCTGAAGGCCGTCGGACGCAAGCCTGACGGCTCGGCCTGGCGAGTGGCCCTGGAAGAGCCCCGTGATGACCGGCAAGTGGCCGAGCGTGTGATAGTGGTGGATGGCTACGGGGTTTCAACTTCCGGCGACTACCGCCGATACTTCGAGCGGGACGGAGTGCGGTACTCCCACACCTTCGATGCGCGTACCGGTGCTCCGGTCCTACATAAGCTGGCGTCAGTCACGGTGATTCATCCTTCGGCGTTGATGGCCGATGGACTATCGACGCTGTTGCTGATTCTCGGTCCCGAACGGGGTTGGGACTATGCCGAGAAGCATGGCATCGGGGTATTTTTCGTGATGCGTGACGGCGGGCGTTTTGTCACGCGCACCAATGATGCGTTTGAACGGATCAGCAGCGGAAAAAACCAATGATGACAGCGCTGTGAAAGCTTACCTGTGGCGAAATAGCGCAGGCAAAGGGGGCGTTCTCAATTAGTTTCCCCTCCGCGCCGGGCCTGCTGTTGTGCAGGGCAAGGCGCGAGAAGCGTGGTTTGGTTATTCCAAATAAGCTTCGAGCAACGCGGCCCTGCACAACAGCAGGCCCGGCCCTCCGGGTTTTGCCTTAAAGCGGGCCAGGCTGCGTTGCAGGCCTTGGAAAGGGAGTACCATTCCCAGCGGCCTGCGCCTTGCCTGGCCCGCTTTAAGGCACAACGCGGTGGGGAAGCTAATTGAGAACGCCCCCTAGCCTCTGACGCGACCAAGGGGTAATGTGCGCGGCGTTGAAGCTTCTATAGACTGCGGCCGGATCCGTGAACCGGCTCAAAATTGTTCCTTCATGTCGCAACCCGACGTGATTTAGCCGTCGGTACCATACCGGGTACCGCGGCCTGTTCTGAGGAGTACGCATGGCTGTCTACAACTACGACGTGGTGGTACTGGGTTCCGGCCCGGCGGGAGAAGGCGCGGCAATGAACGCCGCCAAGGCAGGACGCAAGGTGGCAATGGTCGACAGCCGTCGCCAGGTCGGCGGCAACTGCACCCACCTGGGTACCATCCCGTCCAAGGCCTTGCGTCACTCGGTCCGGCAGATCATGCAGTTCAACACCAACCCGATGTTCCGGGCCATTGGCGAACCGCGCTGGTTCTCCTTCCCGGACGTACTCAAGAGCGCCGAGAAAGTCATTTCCAAGCAGGTGGCTTCGCGTACGGGCTACTACGCCCGCAATCGCGTGGACGTGTTCTTCGGCACCGGCAGCTTCGCCGACGAGCAGACTGTCGAAGTGGTCTGTGGCAACGGCGTCGTGGAAAAGCTGGTGGCCAAGCACATCATCATCGCCACCGGCTCGCGCCCGTATCGCCCGGCCGATATCGACTTCAACCATGCGCGTATCTACGACAGCGACACCATCCTGAGCCTCGGCCATACCCCGCGTAAGCTGATTGTCTACGGTGCCGGCGTGATCGGATGCGAATATGCCTCGATCTTCAGCGGCCTGGGTGTGCTGGTGGAACTGGTGGACAACCGCGGTCAGTTGCTCAGCTTCCTGGATTCGGAAATCTCCCAGGCCCTGAGCTATCACTTCAGCAACAACAACATCACCGTGCGCCACAACGAAGAGTACGACCGCGTCGAGGGCGTGGACAACGGCGTGATCCTGCACCTCAAGTCCGGCAAGAAGATCAAGGCCGACGCCTTGCTCTGGTGCAACGGTCGCACCGGCAACACCGACGCCCTGGGCCTGGAAAATATCGGTGTGAAGGTCAACAGTCGCGGCCAGATCGAAGTAGACGAGAACTATCGCACCTGCGTGCCGAACATCTACGGCGCCGGTGACGTGATCGGCTGGCCGAGCCTGGCCAGCGCTGCCCACGACCAGGGGCGTTCCGCCGCCGGTAGCATCGTCGACAACGGCAGCTGGCGCTTTGTGAACGACGTGCCGACCGGCATCTACACCATTCCCGAGATCAGCTCGATCGGCAAGAACGAGCAGGAACTGACCCAGGCCAAGGTGCCGTATGAAGTGGGCAAGGCGTTCTTCAAGAGCATGGCGCGGGCGCAGATCGCCGGCGAGCCGCAAGGCATGCTGAAGATTCTCTTCCACCGCGAGACACTGGAAGTGCTGGGTGTGCACTGCTTCGGCTACCAGGCTTCGGAGATCGTCCACATTGGTCAGGCCATCATGAACCAGCCGGGCGAGTTGAACACGCTGAAGTACTTCGTCAACACCACATTCAACTACCCGACCATGGCCGAAGCCTATCGGGTAGCGGCCTACGACGGGCTCAACCGGCTTTTTTGAGCGGCTCCGGCCGGTGGCCTGAGCCGGCCGGGGAGACCGATTTCAGCAATTCTCGAGCGTGGCAGTGGCCAAACCGGGAAAGTCTGTAATCAGGCTGTCAGCGCCAAAGTCGGCGAGCCTGCGCATGAGCGCGGGCTCGTTGACGGTCCACACCGAGACATGCAGGCCTTGACGCTGCGCCTTGATCAGGCGTTCCGGCGTACAGAGCGTCCAGTTCAGCGCCAGAATCTCACAGCCATAGCTCTGCGCGACTTTCAGTGGGTCGAGCCAGGCGTATTCCGCCACCAGACCACGGGAAATATCCGGTGTCAGCTCCAGGGCGGCCTTGAGCACTTCGCGGGAGCTGGAGGTGATGGTGATCTTGTCGAGTAGCCCGAACCGCTGCGCCATTTCACGAATACCCAGCACCGTGGCTGCCGCACGGGTCCGTGATGCGCTTTTGACCTCCAGTTGCCAATGTTCGAAATCACATTTCTCGAACAGCTCTTCCAGGCGCGGAATCGGGCAGGGTGTGATCCAGCCCGGGCCGCCTTTGCGCGCATCGTAGGTCACCAGCTCGGCGGCGGTATGTTCGACCACCTTGCCTCGGCGATCCGTGGTGCGCTTGAGGGTCGGGTCGTGAATGACCATCAACTCGCCATCCATGGACAGATGCAGGTCCAGTTCGCAACGGCGCACGCCGTGCTTGAGACATTCCTGAAAACCGGTCAGGGTATTTTCCGGCGCTTCGCCCTTGGCGCCGCGGTGGCCATAAATGAGGGTCACGGTTGTTCCTTATTGGTACCTGATTCGTTCAGTTCCCGCGCCAGGCGACGTTCTTGTGCCTGTTTCTGCAGGATGTAGCGGGCCAGCAACTGGCGTTGGGCATCGGTGGGGCGCTCGAATTCGGTGCCGACGTCGTAGCCCTCACCCTTGGGATCGCAATGGGTGACCCGCGCCCGCAGCAACAGGCCCAGGGCCTGGGGCATCAGCACCATCTTGATCGACAGGTGCGCGCCGATGGCGATGGGGGTGGGGTGCTGGAAGTCAATGCCGCCTTCGGAAATGATCACCGGCTGCGGTTCGCCGATTTCCCCCAGTACTGTCAGGGCAATGACCTGGCTGAGAAGGTCGATGCGCTTGTTCATCACCTTGAGGTACGCCGCGATGCTGCGTTCACGCTCGCTGATCTGGCGTAGCAGGTGTTGCGACTCGAATTCGCTCAGGTGCAGTTCGCTGAGCAGGTTGAATAATGGAGACGCATCCTGCAACACATCCAGGCCGGCAGCTTCCGGAATGGACAGGGGCCGAATTTCCAGTGCGATCGTGTCCTCGATACGGTAGTATTCGCGGCGATCTTCTTCATCTAATGTCGACATGGCGAACCCATGGTAGCGGCGGTGGTCTGAGTGTAAAGCTGGTTTGTGACCCCCGCCACAAGGACGTTTCTTTTCCCTCCGAACAAGCCCCGACATGTTCAGACCTCTCTTCGTATTTATCGGCACGCGTTATACCCGTGCAAAACGTCGCAATCATTTCGTATCGTTCATTTCCCTGACGTCCATCATCGGGCTGGCCCTTGGCGTGGTCGTGATGATCGTCGTGCTGTCGGTGATGAACGGCTTCGACCATGAGATGCGCACCCGCGTGCTCGGCATGGTGCCCCATGCGACGCTGGAATCCGGCGAAGCCATCAGCGACTGGCCGACCCTGGCCGACAAGGTCAAGCGGAACCCGCAGGTGCTGGCCGTGGCGCCGTTCACCCAGATGCAGGGGCTGCTGACCAACGATGGCAAGGTGTCCAAGGTCTTGCTCAACGGCATCGACCCCGGGCTCGAGCGGAATGTGTCGATCATCGACAATTTCATGAAACAGGGGAAACTCGATGACCTGGCGCCGGGCGGCTTCGGCATCGTCATCGGCGACAAGGCCGCGGCCAAGCTCGGCGTAGCCATTGGCGACAAGTTGACCTTTGTCGCCCCGGAAGTCACCGTGACCCCGGGCGGCATGTTCCCGCGCATGAAGCGCTTTACTGTGGTCGGCATTTTCCATGTCGGCGCCGGTGAACTCGACGGCTACCTGGGCGTCACCAACCTTCAGGACCTGGCGCGTCTGCATCGCTGGAAGCCGGATCAGGTTCAGGGGCTGCGATTGAAGTTCGACGATCTGTTCCAGGCGCCGCGTGTCGCGTGGACCATTGCCCAGCAACTCGGCGAAGACCGCTACTACGCCCGTGACTGGACCCGTACCCACGGTAATCTGTACCAGGCGATCCGGATGGAAAAGGCCATGATCGGGCTGCTGTTGCTGCTGATCGTCGCCGTTGCGGCGTTCAACATCATTTCCACGCTGGTGATGGTGGTGAACGACAAGAAGGGCGACATCGCCATCCTGCGCACATTGGGCGCCACGCCGGGTCAGATCATGCGGATCTTCATGGTCCAGGGCACGGTCATCGGCGTGATCGGTACGCTCGTCGGCGCCCTGGTCGGCATGTTCGCGGCATTGAATGTCAGCGCCGCGATTGCTGGCCTCGAAAGCCTGATCGGGCACAAATTTCTCAACGCCGACGTCTATTTCATCGACTACCTGCCTTCACAATTGCAGGCCGATGATGTGTTGATGGTGTGCGGCGCCGCGTTGGTCCTGAGTTTCCTCGCCACCCTGTATCCAGCCTGGCGTGCCGCGCGCACCCAGCCGGCGGAGGCGTTACGTTATGAGTGAGTCGGGCATGAGTGAAAAAGCAATCTTGAGCTGCCGCAATCTGAGCAAATCCTACGAGGAAGGGCCAGAGTCGGTGGTGGTGTTGTCGGGCCTGCAACTGGAGCTGCATCCCGGCGAGCGCGTGGCGATTGTCGGTACTTCCGGGTCGGGCAAGAGTACCTTGCTCAACTTGCTGGGGGGGCTCGACACGCCGACCGCCGGCAGTGTCTGGCTGGCGGGCGAGGAGCTTTCCGCGTTGAACGAGAAGGGCCGAGGCTTGCTGCGAAACCGCTCCCTGGGCTTCGTCTACCAGTTCCACCATTTGCTGCCTGAATTCACTGCGCTGGAAAACGTCTGCATGCCGCTGTTGATCGGTAGCACCGCGATCCCCGAGGCCCGTCAGCGCGCCACCGCGTTGCTGGAGAGGGTCGGTCTCGGGCATCGCCTGGAACACAAGCCGGCCGAACTGTCCGGCGGCGAGCGCCAGCGGGTGGCGATTGCCCGGGCCCTGGTCAACAAGCCAGGGCTGGTGATGCTCGATGAGCCGACCGGCAACCTCGACTCCCACACTGCCCAAGGCATTCAGGATCTGATGCTGGAGCTCAGTACCTCGTTGCGCACCGCCTTCCTGGTGGTCACCCACGACATGAACCTGGCCCGGCAGATGGATCGTGTCCTGCATCTGCAGGAAGGTTGCCTGACGCCTATCTGACCGACCGGAACCCGGCGCTGGATGCATGCACCGGGTCATTCATTCTTTTACGGTGCCCCGAATGTTCAGACCGTTATCGATCTTTATCGGCACGCGCTATACCCGTGCCAAGCGCCGCAATCGCTTCGTTTCGTTCATCTCCATGACGTCGATGATCGGCCTCGCCCTGGGTGTGCTGGCGATGATCGTGGTGCTCTCGGTGATGAACGGCTTTCAGCGTGAAATGAGCTCGCGCATCCTGGGCATGGTGCCCCACGCCACCATTGTCGGGGTCAATCCCATTGACGATTGGCAGCCGGTGGCCGCCGCGGCGCTGAAAAATCCCGAGGTAACGGCCGCCGTGCCGTTCACCGAGATGGAAGGCATGTTGAGTCATAAAGGTTCGATGCAGCCGATCCAGATCAGCGGTATCGATCCTGCGCAGGAAGGCAAGGTCTCCATCGTGGCCCAGCATATCGTCCAGGGGCGTCTCGATGCCCTGAAGCCGGGCGAATATGGTGTGGTGATCGGTGAAATCACGGCTCGGCGCTTCCGTTTGAACGTCGGCGACAAACTGACCTTGATCGTGCCGGAAGTCAGCACCGCGCCGGGGGGAATCACTCCACGCATGCAGCGACTGAACGTGGTGGGTGTGTTCAAGGTGGGCGCCGAGCTGGATGGCTCCATGGCGCTGATTCACCTGGCCGACGCCGCGCAAATGCAGCACTGGCAGCCGGACCAGGTGCAGAGCGTGCGCCTGGCGGTGAAGGATCTGTACGCCGCGCCGAAGGTTTCCGGTGACATCGCCGCGAGTCTGGGCGCCGGGTTCAAGGCCGACGACTGGACCCACACCCAGGGCAGCCTGTTCAGCGCAATGAAAATGGAAAAGACCATGATCGGACTGCTGTTGCTGATGATCGTCGCGGTGGCGGCGTTCAACATCATCGCGACCCTGATCATGGTGGTGAACGAAAAGGGCGCGGACATCGCGATCCTGCGAACCATCGGTGCCACGCCACGGCAGATCATGGCGATCTTCATGGTCCAGGGCACAGTGATCGGTATCGTCGGCACGGTGATCGGCGGCGTACTGGGTGTGATCGCGGCGTTGAATGTCAGTGAGCTGGTGGGCTGGCTGGAGCGCGTCAGTGGTCAGCACATCTTCAGTTCCGACGTTTATTTCGTCAGCAACCTGCCGTCGGAGCTTCAGCGTGGCGACGTGGTGTTGATCTGTTCGGCAGGTTTCATCCTGAGCTTCCTCGCCACGATCTACCCGGCCTGGCGTGCGGCAAAGACCGAGCCGGCGCAGGCGTTGCGGTATTCCTGACGTCGACGTAGCTTTCTGTGGCGAAGGAACGAATCCCCTCGCCACAGGTTGGTGGGTGCTCAATCAGCCTTTGGCAACTCAATCATGAACCGCGTCCAGCCATCGACTGATTCACAATGGATGTCCCCACCGTGAGCACGAATGATCGAGCGGGTGATGGCCAGGCCCAGCCCGGCGTGTTCGCTGCTGCCTTCCTGGCGGGCCGGGTCGGCGCGGTAGAAACGATCGAACAGGCGCGGCAGCAAGTCCGCCGGGATGCCTTCGCCGCTGTTCTCCACATGGATTTTCAGCACATGCGGGCCGTCGATGATCCGTATTCGCACTTCGCCGTCGGCGGGGGTGAAGCGCAAGGCATTGTCCAGCAGGTTGGAAAAGGCCCGGCGGAGCATGCTGCGGTCTCCCTCGACACGACCATCGCCTTCCCGGTTCAACCGGACACCGACGTCCTCGGCCAAGGGCGCGAAGAATTCCAGCAGCACATCGATTTCCTCAGCCAGGGCCAATCGCTCACGGTTGGGTGCCAGCAGGCCGTGGTCGGCCTTGGCCAGGAATAGCATGTCGTTGACCATTTGCGCCATCCATTGCAATTCTTCAAGGTTGCTGTGCAGCGCCTCGCGGTAATCCTCCAGGGAGCGTTCGCGGGTGAGGGTGACCTGGGTATGGGTCAGCAGGTTCGACAGTGGCGTGCGCAGCTCATGAGCGATGTCGGCGGAGAATGCCGAGAGCCGCTGAAAGGCGTCGTCGAGGCGTGCGAGCATGGCGTTGATGCTGTGGGCCAGTTCGGCCAGTTCGGCAGGCATTTGTTCCTGGGGCAGGCGGGCGTTGAGGGAGCGGGCCGAGACATTACCGGCGATTGTCCCCATGC
This sequence comes from Pseudomonas uvaldensis, assembly GCF_021271205.1. Lineage (GTDB taxonomy): Bacteria > Pseudomonadota > Gammaproteobacteria > Pseudomonadales > Pseudomonadaceae > Aquipseudomonas > Aquipseudomonas uvaldensis. Next base: position 188,993 of record NZ_JAIWKS010000001.1, on the reverse strand, counting down.
GGCGTAAAGGTCGCAGGGCGCGTCGTGCGGCCCAGGCACCGAGCAGGGCGGTGGCCAGGGCGGAAAGTCCTACTGTCAGCCAGATCAGGCGCTGCATGCGTTGCAGGAAGTGCTGATGATGCGTGATGTCCAGCAGCAGTGTCAGTTGCGGCGAGCCTGGACGACCGGGATCGAGCGGTGCATTGAGCACCCGATAATCGCTGTCCGCGTCGCTGAGGGTCGACAGGCCGGGTCTTTCCGGTAGTTGCGCCGGAATCCGGATCGAACTGTCATACCAGCGTACGCCGTTGCTGTCCTTGATACGCAACGCCAGATCGGACTGGCGACTCAGTTCGTCCTCCAAGCGCCTGCGCAGCTGCTCGGCGTCGAGACCTTGTACGGTTCGGCGCAGGCCGATCAGCCTGCCTTCCAGCAGCTGTTGATCCAGCTCGATGAAGTGCGCCTCGCTGCCGCGGCTGAACAGCAATCCGGCAAACAACGAGACCACGGCGGTACACGCGGCAAACAACAGCGCGAGGCGACTGCTCAATGACCACTGGCTTTTCACAGGCTGCGCTCTTCAAGCACATAGCCCATGCCGCGTACGGTGTGAATGAGCTTGCAGGGAAAGTCGTCGTCAATCTTGATCCTCAGTCGCCGGATCGCGACTTCGATGACGTTGGTATCACTGTCGAAATTCATGTCCCAGACTTGCGAAGCGATCAGCGACTTGGGCAGCACTTCGCCCTGTCGACGCAGGAGCATTTCCAGCAAGGCGAACTCCTTGGCGGTAAGGTCGATGCGCCGACCACTGCGTTCGACGCGGCGACGGATCAGGTCCAGACGCAGATCCGCCAGTTGCAGGCTGGTTTCCAGAGGCGTCGAACTGCCCCGACGCAACAGGCTTCGCACGCGCGCCAGCAATTCGGAAAAGGCGAAGGGCTTGACCAGATAGTCGTCGGCGCCCAGTTCCAGGCCATGCACCCGGTCCTGAACCGCGTCTCGTGCCGTGAGAAACAGCACGGGTGTATCCAGCCCGGCGCCGCGGACCGCCTGCAGAATCTGCCAGCCGTCACGGCCGGGCAGCATCACATCGAGAATCAACAGAGCGTAATCGCCGCTCAGGGCCAGTTGCTGGCCCGTGATGCCATCGGCCACCAGGTCGGCATTGAACCCGGCTTCGCTCAGGCCCTGGCGCAGGTATTGACCGGTTTTCGTTTGGTCTTCGACGATCAGCAGTTTCATGCACAGCCCCAGACATTGTTGGACGCAGCTTTATACCGCAGCAGGTACCGTCGCGACGCAAGCTGACAAAGTTGTAATCGAGCTGTCAGCCGACTGGCAGCGCTGTAAGGATAGAGTTTCCCACAGGCTGAACCTAATCCGATTGGAGTATGGACATGTTGATGGGGAAACGTTTGATCGTGGCTGCTTGTGCGCTGGCCTTCAGTGCGTCGTCGTGGGCGTCGCCGGGCCGACATTTTGAATTTGGCCGTCCGGCATCGGCTGCCGAGGCGAGCCGCAGCATTAAGGTGGTCATGGGAGACATGACCTTCAACCCCCGCGAACTCGACATCAAGACTGGCGAAACCGTGCGGTTCGTGCTGATCAATAAAGGACAGTTGTTGCATGAATTCAATCTGGGCGATGTGACGATGCACGCCGAGCACCAGCAAGAAATGCTGAAGATGCAACAAAGCGGGCAATTGACGCCCACCGCGATGGCGCCGGCCATGGATCATGGCTCAATGACTCACGGCTCGATGGGACACGATCAGGCCGGTATGCGCCACGATGACCCCAACAGCGTATTGGTGGAGCCGGGCAAGACGGCTGAACTGACATGGACGTTCAGCCAGGCCACCCGCCTGGAGTTTGCCTGCAATATCCCCGGCCATTACCAGGCTGGAATGAAAGGGGGCCTGACCGTCAGACAGTAAGCACTCAAAGGCTGCGGTAAAGGCTGATAGAATCCGCTGATTCTTCAGTCAGGTTTCCGTCATGCATCCCGCAGCCGAACACTCGCCGCTGGGCAAGTCCAGCGAATATATCGCCACGTACACGCCGTCACTGTTGTTCCCGATCCCGCGCACCGCGAAATGGGCAGAGCTGGGCCTGACGGCCGAAACCCTGCCGTACAAGGGCGTGGATTTCTGGAACTGTTTCGAGCTGTCGTGGTTATTACCCTCCGGCAAACCAGTGGTGGCGATCGGTGAATTCGCGATCCCGGCGGACTCTCCCAACATCATTGAGTCCAAGTCCTTCAAGCTGTACCTCAATTCCTTGAACCAGACTCCGTTCGCCGATAACGCAAGCTTGGAAGCGACCTTGCGCGAGGACTTGTCGGCCGCGGCCGGCAAACCGGTGGAGGTGCGGATTCGCAGCCTCGAGGACGTGGAAAGTGAAGGTGTGGTGGCACTGCCCGGCACGTGCATCGATGACCTGGATATCAGCGTCGATTCTTACGCGCATCCGCGTCCGGAATTGCTGCGTTGCGACGCGTCGCGCATCGTCGAGGAAAGCCTGCACAGCCACTTGCTCAAATCCAACTGCCCAGTCACCAGCCAGCCGGACTGGGGCAGCGTGGCGGTGGAATATCGCGGCGCGGCCCTGGATCACGCCAGCTTGTTGGCCTACATCGTCAGCTTTCGCCAGCATTCGGATTTCCATGAGCAATGCGTTGAACGGATCTTTCTCGACCTGCAGCGCTTGCTCAAGCCGGAGAAATTGACGGTGTATGCGCGGTATGTACGCCGGGGTGGGCTGGACATCAATCCCTATCGCAGCACAGAAACGGTGCAGTTGCCGAACCGTCGTCTGGTTCGTCAATAAGAGTTCTGCGGGAGCTAGCCAGCCCGCGAAAGCGTCGGATCAGCTTGCCTCGATGTAGAATGTGTGGGAGCAATCGCGAGCAGGCTTGCTCCCACAAGAGGTCATTGCAGGTTCGTGTCCCGCTGGCGAGACTGATCAGATACCCATATTGCCCAGCGTCAGCATGATATTGCGCAGCGTTCCGGCAACGGCGGGATGACTGATTTCGAATCGTTCCACGGCCAGGTTCACGCCGTCGACCAGGCTGGTGTCCTGAAGGGTGTTTTCCAGCGCAATTTCGGCCTCGATCTGGCTCATCAGCTGTTGCAGGTGCTCGCGGTCCGGTTCAGAAAGTGGCGGGTCCTGATCCAATTGAACGCGCAGGTTGTTGAGCTTTTCTTGCAGTTCTTCGCGGCCAGGCATGGCGTACTCCTTATTGATCGGCACAGCCATGGACCGCGACGGTGCGTCAAAAGTCCGTGGCTTGCCTTAAGAGTAATCCACCCTCACGCCTGCTGCATGATCAGGGTCAGGGCTTCTCGCCTTTGAATCGACGTTGGCAGATATCGGCCAGGCAGGTGTCGAGTTCTCCCAGATGGTCGATCACTGAATGTACACCCAGGCTGAACATCTGAACCGTTGCCTTGGCTCGCTTGGCTTCTCGTTGTTGCTCGCTCAGGGCTTGCCATTCGCCGGGCGTCAGGCCGCACAGCGAGCCGCAGGAGGCGAGTCCGATGGTCCACAACCCGGCGTTGAGCCCCGACTGCAATAATCCGGGTTCACCGCTGACCAGTACGCATCCGTCCAATTGCTGGACATTCAGCGCCATCAATGCTTGCCAGCAGGCGTGAGGAGCAGGCCACGGATTATTTGTTGCAGGAAGTTGCGGAGGCTTGATCCATGCTGGCAACGAAGCCGCCAGGCCATGACTGACGGTGGGGGGCAGTTCATCGAGCCAGGCGCAGGGGATCTTCTGAAGTTGCAAGCGATGCAGGCTTTCGAGCGCACCGGGTGTCGGTTGCGCATGCTCGGCCGACGTTGCTCCAGGCTGGCGAGCGCGTGCCCCGAAATCTACCAGGCACCCGCTCAGGCCAAACAATACGGCGGTGAGGTCGAGGACGGGGAGGGGCAGAGCTTCGGCGCGAGGCATGGGAACGTCCTTGAAATAACCGGGAGCCTACCGGCCCTCCATGACAGTCCGGTGACATTGAAATGAACGCGTTTGATGTAGGAAATGTCCTACGGGCAGGTTCTTATTCCTATGCTGCCTATCGGCACGTTCCGCTTTATACTAGCGGCCTCACCGCCTGGGCTTGGCGCCCTAGCCTGAATCATCCAAGGAGTTTTCCCCTATGCGCTGGAGCCATCGTCTAGCTCAGCTGTGTCTTTCCGCGAGTGTCCTGCTGGTACCGTTCGCCTCCCAGGCCGCTACGGAAGACGACCCTTGGGAAAGCATCAACCGTCCGATCTTCACCTTCAACGACACTGTCGACACTTATGCGCTCAAGCCGCTGGCGCAGGGGTATCAATACGTGACGCCGCAATTCCTGGAAGACGGCATCCATAACATGTTCCGCAACATCGGTGACGTGGGCAACCTGGCCAACGATGTGCTGCAAGGCAAGCCGGCCGCCGCCGGAGTCGACACTGCCCGATTGATCTTCAACACCACCTTCGGTCTGTTGGGCTTCTTCGACGTGGGCACCAAGATGGGCCTGCAGCGCAATGACGAAGACTTCGGCCAGACCCTGGGCTACTGGGGCGTTGGTAGCGGTCCATACGTGATGCTGCCGCTGCTGGGCCCCAGCACCTTGCGTGATGCGCCGGCCAGGTTCGTGGACAGCTACACCACCCCCTATCCCTATATCGATAACGTCTCGGTGCGTAATTCTATTTTCGGCCTGAACATTGTCGACACCCGCGCGAGCCTGCTGTCGGCCGAAAAATTGGTGAGCGGCGACAAATACGTGTTCATCCGCAACGCTTTCTTGCAAAACCGCGAATTCAAGGTCAAGGACGGCCAAGTCGAAGACGATTTCTGATCTTCGACTCTGTTGGAGGGCGGCTTGACGGGCCGCCCTTCGTGTTTTTGGGGATTTGTCCTTCCATTGAGTTACGCTTCGCTCGGTTCTTATAACTCTCTGTACTTTGACAAATAAAGAGGGCGAGCGGCGATCTGCATGAGCTTGAAACGCCCCGCGGATGGGAGTACCGTCTGCGCCTTAGAAGGGCACCTCTGATGTAATGGTGTGTAGGCCAAAGGCCTGAAACCTGTACGACAGAGAGGCTAGAAAGCGAATCCAGTAGTGTGTGCCCGGCCCGACAGCCCAGCCTGCTACGCCAACCCAATTCTGGCGCCGTTTGCCCACATGCCAAAAACCAGTGCCACGCTGCTGATAATCGATGATGACGAAGTGGTGCGAGCCAGCCTCGCTGCCTACTTGGAAGACAGTGGTTTCAGCGTCCTGCAGGCCAGTAACGGCCAACAGGGTCTCCAGGTGTTCGAGCAAGACAAGCCCGACCTGGTCATCTGCGATCTACGCATGCCGCAGATGGGCGGACTCGAACTCATTCGTCAGGTTACCGAGATTTCCGCACAGACACCGGTCATCGTGGTCTCGGGCGCGGGCGTGATGAACGACGCGGTCGAGGCCTTGCGCCTGGGCGCGGCGGATTACCTGATCAAGCCCCTCGAAGACCTGGCTGTGCTCGAACATTCCGTGCGCCGGGCCCTGGACCGTTCGCGCCTGTTGGTGGAAAACCAGCGCTACCGCGAGAAACTGGAAACCGCCAACCGTGAGTTGGAAGCCAGCTTGAACCTGCTGCAGGAGGACCAGAACGCCGGGCGGCAGGTGCAGATGAACATGTTGCCGGTCAGTCCCTGGGCCGTGGACGGCTTCCGTTTCGCCCATCAAATCATCCCGTCGTTATACCTGTCGGGCGATTTCGTGGATTATTTCCGGGTCGATGAGCGACGAGTGGCGTTCTACCTGGCGGATGTCTCCGGCCATGGCGCCTCGTCGGCGTTCGTGACGGTGCTGTTGAAGTTCATGACCACGCGCCTGCTGTTCGAGTCCAAGCGCAATGGCACGCTGCCGGAGTTCAAGCCGTCAGAGGTCCTGGGGCATATCAACCGGGGCCTGATCAGCTGTAAGCTGGGTAAACATGTCACCATGGTCGGTGGAGTCATCGACGAGGAAACGGGTTTGTTGACTTATAGCATCGGCGGCCATCTGCCGTTGCCTGTGTTGTACACCCCCGACAGTGTTCGTTATCTGGAAGGACGTGGTTTGCCGGTAGGCCTGTTCAACGAGGCGACCTACGAGGATCACGTACTGGAGTTGCCACCTGTGTTCAGTTTGACGCTGATGTCTGATGGCATTCTGGATCTTTTGTCTGAGCCTACACTCAAAGAGAAAGAAGCAGCCTTGCCCGAGCGGGTAAGTGCTGCGGGCGGCAGCCTGGAAGGTCTGCGGCAAGTGTTTGGATTAGCTACGCTAGGGGAGATGCCGGATGATATCGCCCTGTTAGTGTTGAGCAGGAACCTTTGATGAGTACCGGTAGAATCCAGTTCGCCGAGCAGGACGGCACATTTGTCCTGAAGTTCGTCGGTGAAGTGCGTCTGACCCTGTGTTCGGCGCTGGATGCGACTATTGAGCGGATCTTCACTGCATTGAACTTCAATGCCATCGTGATCGACCTGACTGAAACCCGCAGTATCGACAGCACCACCCTCGGCCTGCTGGCCAAATTGTCGATCCTGTCGCGGCAAAAGGTCGGCCTGCTGCCGACCGTCGTCACCACCCACAGCGACATTACCCGCCTGCTGCAGTCGATGGGTTTCGATCAGGTGTTCAACATCGTCGGCGACCCAATACCATGCCCCGAGTGCCTGGACGATCTGCCAGATCAGGACCAATCCGAGGAAGATGTGCGGATCAAGGTGCTCGAAGCCCACAAGATCCTGATGGGGCTGAACGAGTCCAATCGTGAAGCTTTCCATGATCTGGTGAATGCGCTGGAGCGACCTGGAGGCTGACGATCCTCAATCATCCATTGGAGTGATGGGCTCTTCGCGGGCAAGCCCACTCCCACAAAAAGCAAAAGGGGCGAATCCCTCAGGATTCGCCCCTTTTGCATGCCGCCGGATCAGCTCAAAGCTTGGCTTGCAACAACGCCTCCAGCTTTTCCTGGTCCCGGGCAAACTGGCGGATACCTTCAGCCAGTTTCTCGGTCGCCATGGCGTCTTCGTTGGACAGCCAACGGAACTGCGCTTCGTTGAGGCTCAAGCGCGCTTCGCCGGTTTGTCCTGGTGCCAGTTTGCGCTCCAGCTTGCCCTCGTCGGTGGCCAGCTTTTCCAGCAACTCCGGGCTGACGGTCAAGCGATCGCAACCGGCCAACTGCTCGATCTGGTTGAGGTTGCGGAAGCTGGCGCCCATGACCACGGTCTTGTAGTCATTGGCCTTGTAGTAGTTGTAGATGCGGGTTACCGACTGCACGCCAGGGTCATCGGCGCCGGTGTAGTCGTTGCCATTGGCCCTCTTGTACCAGTCGTAGATGCGACCCACGAACGGTGAAATCAGGAACACCCCGGCATCGGCGCAGGCAGCGGCCTGAGCGAAGGAAAACAGCAGGGTCAGGTTGCACTGGATACCTTCGCGCTCCAATTGTTCGGCTGCGCGGATGCCTTCCCATGTGGAGGCGATCTTGATCAGCACGCGATCACGGCCAACGCCGGCTTTTTCATAGAGATCGACCAATCGATGGGCGCGTTTCAACATGGCATCGGTATCGAACGACAGGCGTGCGTCCACCTCAGTGGAAATACGTCCAGGAATCACTTTCAGGATCTCTTTGCCAACCGCCACGCCAAAACGGTCGCTGGCAAGGCCGACATCGCCCTTGCAGTCCGCCACACAGGCGTTCAACAGCTCGGCATAACCGTGCATCGCCGAAGCCTTGAGCAGCAGGGAAGGGTTAGTAGTGGCATCCACCGGCTTGATACGTGCAATAGCTTCGAAATCGCCGGTATCGGCCACGACGGTAGTGAATTGCTTGAGTTGTTCCAGCTTGGAAGTCATGTGCGTGCTCTGTCCTATGGGTCTGTTGACATTACCCGAGGGCCGGCAGCCACTCAAGGGCATGAAGGAGTATCGAAAGCCCCGATGGCAACAACCTGAAAAACGGCTGTTTGAAAGGGCGGGGCAAGTACCGGTAGATACGATGCCAAAACCGTCCTCAGGTTCAACACGATTGCCTGACGGTCATGCTTGTTGTGTGTTCAGGAACAGGCTGGCGATGCTTGTTGGCAGCCGCGTCGTAGAGATCAGGATCAATCGCTGACCCGCTCTTGTCATTGCCATATAAAGTTTGCGTGAGTTCTGTTCGCGCTCCTGGGCAGACAGCAAGCCCGCCTGGGCCGTCTCTTTCATGAGTTTCTCCAGGCCCAACAGCAACACCACGCTGGCTTCAAGCCCGGTAGCGGTGTCCAGAGTGGAAACACGCAGGTTATCGGCGTCCACATGGACAGCCTCCATGCTGTTCAGATCCCAGACTTTACGCCGGCCGAATCGATCGCTCAGCGCTTTGAACAGCAGCTTCTTATTGGTGTCCCGGCCATATAGAACAAGCATGTTCGAAAGATTGATCTGCTCAGTTTGCAAGTACTCCGTTATTTCGTTACAGGCCTGTATAACCGCATCCTGGGGGGTGTCTGATTGGATCAATAGCGGGGCGATGCCTTCATCCATGCCATTAAAGTCTGGCTGCAGATAATCGTCCGGGTCGGTTTGAGTAAATTCGGCCAGGACAAGACCTGCTGCCCGCAATAGCGCCTGGGTAGTTCGATAGGAATGATGAAGCTTCTTGGTTTTACCCGCCACATCCAGGCCTACACGCTTCCAACTGAGTCGGCTTTTCAAAAAGCCCTGATTGGGGTCGGCACATAAAAACAGGCTGCCCTCGGAGTCGAGCAAGGTGCTTTTGACCAGTTGGAACCAGGTCGGCGCGAAGAACTGAGCTTCGTCTATGAGGATGTGCTGATATTTATCGAGTTTGTCGAGCTTCGTCAGACACAAATCCCGGGACAATGAGCTCCATAGGCGAGAGCCTTGCTTGCGCAGCGCATCAGTGACCTGCGTGTAGAGCGCCCACACTTGTACCCGTTCTTCCTTGCGCAAGGCAAACCCTTGACCGGCGCGTTCGGCATCCAGATAACCTTGCTCGTCGCAAATCAGCGACTCATTGATGAAATCGAACTCGTCCAGCAGTTGCTCATCTGCGGACTTCAAGTTCGGAAAAAACGTTCGATAATGGGCAATTTGGCTGGTTACCGTTTTGGGGAATGCCATCTCTGGTTGCGGTTCGAAATGGTTCACCCATTGCTGCCGTATCCAGGCCAGCGCGGTCATGATGGTCAGGTTGCGTGGCAAACCCTCCGGACTCGCCTTTTTCAGGCGGTGCTTGAGGTCTTTGACCACTGGCACATTGTGGATCAGCATCAATATCTTCTGATCTGGAAATTTCTTCGCCAGGATCAACGCCCGGTTAGCGGCAATCAGCGTCTTGCCGCTTCCCGCAACGCCGTTGACCAGCCGCACCGAGAAGTCATTCAAGGTCTGCGTTTGCTCCTCAGGCAGTTCCAGATCCAACTTACTGGCCCATTCTTGTTGAGTGTCCAGGAAATAACGTGTGGTCTTCGCTGAGTTATCTCGCAAGCGATGCCGGCGAGTTGTGCAGATCCCGGCTATTTCGGCTTCTGGAAAGTAATGTCCCATGAGCGTATCGCTGGCATCGTGGCTCAGCGAGCCGAATAACTTGGCCAGTTGTTCATGGCCGCACTCCAGAAAAGTGCTTTTGGACATGAGCCGCGGGCCGCCTGACCTTGAGTAGTGCTCCCACAGGCGTTTGGTCTGTTCGGGCGTGCAGTTCCACATGATGATCAGTTTGCCGATTCGTTGCCCGGTCGGCATCTCGTTGGGCTCGGTCGCTTCGAGGCGTGAAACCAGCTCTGCAAAAGACTGCTGTTCGGTAGTAGCGAACAGTTGATCGGGGTCCAGTGCTTCAAAAGAGATTTCACACAACACAATGGCCAGCCATTGATGTTGCGCATGCTGGAGGAAGAGGTCGGGTGCCCAGGCTTCGCGAGCGAGGCATTGGCGTACCACGTGGCTATCGTCCAGTTTGCGCAACGTACGTTTTACGTGAACATATGCGCCAGTGCTGCGCTGCCATTCAGGGATAAAAAGAGTCATAGAGGCAGCGCCACCTTGCGGCATCGACCAATCAGATCCAAATACTCATCGGCCCACCGCTGCGTGATGCTGTTACTGCATTCAATTCCCTGAGCCAGCTCGGGCCCGATAATGATCAGTTTGGTCATGGCCCGGGTGATGGACACGTTCAGGCGCTCAGGCTGGAAAAAAAACTCTGCGACAGCACCCAGGAACGCCTCGTCGCCGGTGGCCAATGATACGATGATCAGTTCGCGTTCCTGTCCCTGCATGCGTTCAACGGTATCGGCGACAATGGTACGGGCGAGTTCGCGTCCGAAATGACGCGTCAACAACGTTCGAATCGCTCGGCCCTGAGCCCGGTAAGGTGTGACAATACCAATATCCGATAGCTCGACGCCCATGGCATGGGCGGTTTTGCAGAGTTCAAGTACCTGCTGGGCGTCCCGATAATTGCGGGTTTTTGCCGTTCTGTCAGTGGTGGGAATAAATACGGCACTTGCGTCTGGATCAAATACGCGATCCATCGGGGGCGCGATATCGACACAGTTGAAGCGTCGCTCTTTATTGGGGCCCGCTGCGCGTAACTTGCCTTTGTAGTAGCTGTGGCTCGGCCATTCGGTCAGCCACTGGTTCATTCGATAGGTCTCTTCCAGCATGATCGTATGGTCGGCTGTCTGCGAAGTGAGGCGGCCGAAGATCGACATCGATTCGCCAGAGAGAATCGACTGGGACAACAGCACCGGTGGCAGTTGTTTCTGGTCTCCAATGAAGATAAACCGTCTGCCTTTGCGCATGGCCATCAGCGCGAGGGGAAGGGTGATTTGACTGGCTTCGTCGAAGATCACTGTATCGAACTTGAAATGTTCGAGCTGACTGTAAGTGGCGAACGGCGTTGCGCCGATCACATAGCCGCTTCCGTCCACAGGCAGCTTTTCCCAGTCGGCGGGTGTTCTTGCCCAATCAACGTTTTTGCTTACATCCTCGGGACGGCCACCAATCTTCACTGTCGGTATCTTGCGCTCGGCAATTTTTGCCAGGGCATTGTTAATGGCCATGTGCGTGTGAGAGGTGACGAATACCCGCTCCTGACGCTCGACCAGTAGTTGGGCAATCAGAGCCAGCGCCCGAGTCTTGCCGGTGCCCGGCGGGCCTTGAATGCAAGCAATTTGCTCGGTGGCAAACGCCATGGCAACCGCCCGGACTTGAAGCTCGTTACACTTGTTTTTGATGGCGAAATCTTCGGCGTAATCCAGATCCGAGTCGTTGAAGGTGATGACTGGCGTATCGCTGAGCAGCGGGATAATCAGATTGTCGGTATCGATTGAATCGGCGATGTCTTCCAGGGCTTTTTCATAGCGAGGCGTCAGGTCCAGTGCGTCCATATCTGCATAGCAAGGTCCGCCCTGATAGTTATCCCATACCGTATTAGCCAGTTTCTCGCTCAGTAACCATCGACCTTCTTCTTCGCGTTCAAAGGTCATCCGGGCGCATAACAATCCGGTAGACGGATCACCCAGGTGCAAGCGCAGCATATCCCCTTCACGAAAGCGCGATTCGCTCTCATCCAAGTAAGCCCAGAGACAGGTGGATTTGTCGGCTTTTTCAAGGCATATGAAACCTTGGGTCAAACCCTTTTCAAGCTTCTCATGTAATGGGCGCTGCCAGGTTTGCAAGAGTTGCTGAAGGTTCGCATCGCGCTCGGCATGGACAAATTCAAAAAGCTTTTCAATAAGCGGATGCTGCCCTTGCATGGTGATATTCGTCCTTGAACGGTGATGGCACAATAGTTTTACATACTGTCGAAGCCAGGCGCGAGCAAATGGATCCAATATCTTGCGGCAGGCGATGAGCCGGGCGATTAATGCAACTGCAGTTCAGGGGATTTTCGGAACGATTCGCCTCAGATGCGCGTATTAACGGCCTTCCAGTAACTGCCCCGCCTGATCCAGCAACGCCAGCGGATCCTTGGTCTTATGAATATCCACCGACAATAGCTGCCGGAAGCGCCGTGCGCCCGGAAAACCGGTGCCCAGACCCAGTACATGGCGGGTGACGTGATGCATCGCCCCCCCGCGGGATAAGTGATTGGCGATGTAGGGTCGCAACTGCGCCAATGCCTCGGCGCGGCTGATGATCGGCGCGGTGCTGCCGAACAGCTGGCTGTCCACCTCGGCCAACAGATAAGGGTTGTGATACGCCTCGCGCCCGAGCATCACACCGTCGAAGGTCTGCAAATGCTCATGACACGCCTCCAGCGTCTTGATGCCGCCATTGAGCACAATCTCCAACTCTGGAAAGTCCGCCTTCAGTCGCGCCACCACGTCGTATCGCAAAGGCGGGATGTCGCGGTTCTCCTTCGGTGAAAGCCCCTCCAGAATTGCAATCCGGGCATGCACGGTGAAGCTCTTGCAGCCGGCGTCGCGCACCGTTGCCACGAACTCGCACAACTGCTCATAGCTGTCACGCCCATTGATCCCGATCCGATGCTTGACCGTCACCGGAATCGACACCGCATCGCGCATCGCCTTCACGCAATCGGCCACCAACCCCGGATGCCCCATCAGGCACGCGCCGATCATGTTGTTCTGCACCCGGTCGCTGGGACAGCCGACGTTGAGGTTCACTTCGTCATAGCCATGGTCCTGGGCCATGCGTGCGCAGGCCGCCAGATCGGCGGGAACGCTGCCACCCAACTGAAGCGCTAACGGGTGCTCGGATTCATGGTGACGCAAAAAACGCTCGTGGTCGCCGTTGAGCAGCGCACCGGTGGTGACCATTTCGGTGTAGAGCAGGGCGTTTTTGGACAGGATGCGTAGGAAGAAGCGACAGTGGGCGTCGGTCCAATCCATCATCGGGGCCACGCTGAAGCGACGAGACGGCCCTTTGCGAGTTGATCCAATGTTTACGGGGGCTTCACGTTTTTCTAAATTCATTGATACTGATCTTTTATACAGCGGTTTTTACCCATTTTTCCTTGTTTTTGGAAAGCGGTTGCTACATTGTAGCAATCGGTTTCGGCAATGTAGCAACTGGATATGGGCACGATCACATCACGCAAGCGCAAGGACAATTCGACGGCCTACACGGCGCAAATACGGATCAATCGGGACGGGAAGACAGTTTATCAGGAAAGCCAAACCTTCGACCGCAAGCAGATGGCTCAGGCATGGATCAAGCGGCGGGAGACGGAGCTGGCCGCGCCTGGTGCTATCGAACGTGCGAATCGGAAGGGGGTGACGATCAAGAAAATGATCGACCAGTACCTGGACGAGTACGAGAAGATCCGGCCACTGGGGAAGACCAAGAGAGCAACTTTGACGGCGATCAAAGAGACGTGGCTGGGTGAGGTCGATGATTCTGCGCTAAACAGTCAGAAGCTGGTTGAGTTTGCTCAATGGCGGATGAGCAAGGAGGGAGGACGTGTCCAGGCGCAGACAGTAGGGAATGATCTATCGCACCTAGGGGCGGTACTTTCGGTAGCTCGGCCAGCCTGGGGGTATGAAATTGATCCCCTCGCAATGGTGGACGCCCGGAAGGTGCTACGCAAACTTGGGATGGTTACCAAAAGCAGGGAGCGCAATCGTCGGCCTACCCTTGATGAGTTGGATAAACTGATGAAGCACTTCTTTGAGATGCGGACTCGGGGAAATAGCTCGATTCCCATGCCGGAAATAATCGCCTTTGCGCTCTTTTCCACACGTCGCCAGGATGAGATAACACGTATTCGCTGGGAGGACCTCGACGAATCCAGGCGAGCTGTCCTTGTACGAGACATGAAAAATCCTGGGCAGAAAATTGGTAACGATGTGTGGTGTCATCTACCAGATGAGGCGTGGGCGATCCTGCACACCATGCCCAAGGTTGAGAGAGAAATCTTCCCCTATAATGGCAAATCCGTGTCAGCATCCTTTACGCGAGCTTGCCCGTTATTGGGTATTGATGATTTGCATTTTCACGACTTGAGGCATGAAGGTGTCAGTCGGTTATTTGAAATGGATTGGGATATCCCAAGGGTGGCGAGCGTGTCGGGGCATAGGGATTGGAACTCCTTAAGGCGGTACACGCACTTGAGGGGTAGAGGTGATGCGTACGTTGAGTGGAAATGGCTACCCAAGATAAATGTCGCAATAGCCACCTGATTCACTATTCTAAGTGCTTGTTCTGGGCTGCCCGAATAGGGCATTGAGGGCGTGGGAGAGAATATGGATGTGAGCATCGCTTGGTGGAACACCGGTATGTCTCCCCCAACAACCAAAAAAAGTGTAAAGCTGAATAAAAAGGCCGCCGAGGGCTTTTTAATTGTTATAAAGCATTTGCTGGTGGATGATGGTGTTGATGTTTTAGGTTTGTGTGAAATCGACGAAACTGATATACAGCTTGTTAGGGTGTTTCTCCAAGGCCTGGGCGTTGGAAATTTTGAAGTTTGTTCGCTATATAGTTCGTCGAAAAATCGAATAAATGATTATTGCGTGGTTGTAAATAAAGATAAGATTGAATTTTTAGAGTATGAGTATGTCGCTCGCGTTGATGAAGTTAAGACTTATTATAAGGCAGGTGTAAAAATAAGGCTTTTGGTAGGGGGGGACTCGATTTTTAATGTTTACCTCTCTCACTGGCAAAGCAGAATGTCTATGCCAGCAAAGGCTCATCGGGACCAGTTGGGCGGGACGTTAAGGTCCTCCATAAATTCTGTATTTGAGAAAGATGGAGAGAAGTCTCATGTGATTTTAATGGGGGATTTTAATGATGATCCCTATGAGGATTCCATGACGCATCACTTGAAATCTACTCGTGATAAGAGTTTTATGATGGAGAATAAACGGGTATTGTATAACCCCTTTTGGAGGGAGATGGGTGCCTTGATACCGCATGTTTACGATCAAGAACAGCTTTGGAATTATCCGTCGGGGACATGCTATTTCAAGCAAAAGAAAGAGCTTACATATTGGAAGACTTTCGATCAGATATTGTTTTCATCATCGTTTTTTGGTGAGGGTAAATGGCACTTTTCAGAAAGCTCTACAAAGATTTATTCTTTGCTGGAATTTGGATGCTATTTCCAAGACTGGAGTGATGTGTCGGATCATTTGCCGATTTTTACAAAAGTATTGAGGGTTTAGTATGTCTGATTTTATTTCTGCTCTTAAGGTTGGTGTAAAGGCAGCAAAAGATCTGCATAAGCATGAGCTTGAAATTGATGAGGTTTTCAATGAGCTTGCTCGAGCTATGCGTAACGCTACAGGTGGGAAACTCACAATAATACGTTCGACATCTACCATATCAGCTGCAGCAGCAGCTATGGATACAATTCTTGGTGCTGCCCCGCGTGTCAGGACGGGGGCAGATGGCGGCGTGTATATGAGTGAAGTGTCTGGCGCGAAAAAAAGTGTGCGCGTTGCAAATTGGGTTAAGCAGGCTAAAGGATTTAATTTTTCGCTGCAGTTTGACTCTCGTGAAATAATTACACGAAGTAAGGTTGAGCTAAGTAACGCACTGACAGAGTTGCTGAGTTCTCCAGTGGTCGGTGTTGCATATCTTAGCCTAACTAATCCTTCCAGCAGTACTGGATCTGGGAGTAGCAATTCAGTATCGGTAGTGGCAAAAACGGCAGCCAAGCCAGCGGCCAAGCCGACAGCGGTGAAAGCAGTAGCCAAGCCTGCATCGAGAAAAGTGGCAGCCAAGCCAGCGGCTAAGCCGACAGCGGCGAAAGCAGTAGCCAAGCCAGCGGCTAAGCCGACAGCGGCGAAAGCAGTAGCCAAGCCAGCGGCCAAGCCGACAGCGGCGAAAGCAGTAGCCAAGCCAGCGGCCAAGCCGACAGCGGCGAAAGCAGCGGCCAAGCCAGCTGCGGCGAAACCAACCAAGCCTACTGCGTCGAAGCCAGCAGGAAAAGCATCAGCTGTAGCAAACTCAACGTCTCCCGTACCTTCAGTTGGCAGGGCTAAAGGGGCCGATGATGATTCCCTTCAGCCTACAAATTAAATTTTAGAGTAGAGTAGTTATCTCAAATAATATGAATGGTTGATTTTGGAGGGGGCGTAGGTATAGCCGGCTTTATAATAAGCCGGCAATAGTTTACTGATTCCTTCCCATCAATTTGTTTTGCTCCATAGTAGCTCTCTCCCGCTGTCTATCAATGTAATCGGCCAAGTCTTTTAGATATATACCCAATGATGCTTTTTGACTGTCGGCTCCAAGCCTTACTACTGGAATATCTATCTCGCCGGCTAACTGCTTGCGTTTGAATTTCTCGACAGTCAAGTGCATGTAGTCCATGCATACTTGATCTAATGGTATTACAGCCTTCGCATTGTACTGAGCCATGAGTAAGAATAGAGTGTTCATACACTGCTCCTTGCCACGTTGATTCTGTTTTTTACTTGAGAGGGGTGAACGTAGTTATACCCAATGACAAGCTGCGCGAGCGGGTATTTTCGAGCGTTTAGCGTTGCATCAGCGAGCGCTGCACTGCGCAGCCTTTCGTGGGGTATAAGCGCTTCGGTGGTGCTGCTGGGAGGAGCAGTAGTAATGCCTGCTGCTACGCAGCAGAGACTGTTTTTTACAGGCGCCTCGACCCTGCTAGCGCTGCGGAGCAAAGCGGCCTGGGATGGGGTGTGGGTCTTTACTTGCTTCATGCCGCTTTTCTCCGGTGTTCGATAGCGAGTTGGTCCATCAGGCGCTGGTGGTAGGTGAGCCGGGCTTCGGTGGGTGACCATGGCCGGATGCGTTCGGGCGCGGGTTCTATGCCGACAAGACAATCCCAGGTGGCCGGGTCAGGTGGCATCAGGTCGCGGCGTTCGGTAGCAAGGGCGATCAGGTCGGCTTGGGTGACGGATGCCGGCAGGTCCTGATCGAGGCTGAAGCGGGTGCAAATGCGGTCCCAGATCCAAGTCTCGACGTCCTGGTAGGCGTGCATCCACTGTTTGAGCGGCCGCACCATGTCGCCGATGTAGGCTTCGGTGGCGTCGTGGAGCAAAGCGGCGAGCTTGTGCTCGGCCGGAACCAGATCCGCAACCAAGCAGCTATGCTGGGCCACGCTGTAGAACTCGTGGGTGTGGCCGTTGAAACGGCACAAATGAGCGAGCGCGTGCGCAATGTCTCGCGGATTGATCATGGCGACGTCCGGCTCGAACAGGTCAAAGCGTTTGCCGGTATGCGTGAGGATCCAGTTCATGCTGCCTCCTTGACCAGGTCGGCAAGCAGCAAGGCGTTCTGGGTGTCCTTGTGCAACTTGCGCAGGGCGTCGCAGCCGATCAGCAGCGACAGGTGCCGGTCGAACTCTTTGCGGAATCGAGTCACTTCGCGCAGTTCGGCTGTGGCTTTGACGTGTTGCTGTTGAAGCACGCCGGCGTCTTGAGGTGAGAGGCGTAGCATCGGGCTATGACGGCTCATGCTGCGTTCTCCACTTTGACCTGATCCAGCAGAGCGGCCATGCCCAGTGCTTTCTCGCGTAGGTCGAGCGCCTGCTGTGCCTGTGCCTTCGAACTCATGGCGCGGAAGGTGTCAGAGGCCAGCCTAAGTTTCTCGGCAATCTGCATAAGCGTTTGGTGCTCTTGAGGGCCGAAGGCTTGGCTTTCTCTCAGCCGTTTCGCATGGGCTGCGAGGTGCTTGTGATCGGCGCGGATGAATTGGAGGGATGCCTCCAGTTCACGAATCGTTTTCGCATTGGCAGCTCGTTCGTCGTTCGTGCCCTCTTCGATACCTTCGACGCGGCCATCAATTAGCCCGCCTCGGTAGCCGGTCCAATAAATGAGAGCCGCGCCGACTATCAGGCCGATCAATGCGCAGATTTGAATTGCAGTCATGTGGTGTGCTCCTGGTGGTGTGGGTGGCTGGTGGTGGCAGCCGTTACGGTTAGGCTTCTTCTGTTGCGTCGGCCTGGGCCTTCGCGTGGACTTCGTCGGCCTTGTAGGCCTGGATGTCGATCAGTGCCGCGACGTGGCGGATATGCGCGTACTTCGGTGCCTTGCGGCTGCTGTCCAGCGTGGTCACGGGCAGTTGAATGCGGCCGCTGGTGATTTCGGCTGCAAATGACTGCTCGTTGAGGTTGCGGAAGTACTGCACGCGCAGCTTTTCGAGGGGGATAAGCACGTCGCCGAAGGTGCGATACAGCAGCTCGACGGTGGCCGTTTCTGGTGCTGGCATCAGGCGCAGCGGGTTTTGAGGCTGGTTACTCATGAGGCTTTTGGCTCTCCATGCGTTTGTGTCGGGCTGGGTGGTTCCAGGCATTCAGGCAATGGCGTTTGGTCAGCTCGCGCAGATGTTCCGGCACCTCAAGGAGCGCGGCGTTGCGCTCCTCTCGGGTACGTAGGGCGATGATCTGGCGGGCGTATTCCCTAGGCCACGTCACGGTTGTCTGCCGGGATGGCAGGGAGGTCGAGGCCTAGTTGCTCTGCTAGCCAGGGAATGCCGGCCTGCCGGACGCGTGTCGATTGGCTGTACTGCATGCCCAGCGTGTCGTGGTACCAGTTGCTGTCCTTGACCCGCAGGTATTCACGGTCGCGGACGGGGAACGCCGGTAGGTTGCGGTCGGTGAGCAGGCCCTTGTCACGCATGAGCTTGATCAGGGCGGGTCGGGTCAGGCCGAAGTGCTTGGCGGTCTTTTCGAGATTGCGCTCCATGGCATACCTCCTAAGCTGCGTGCGCGGCGGGTGTCGCCAGCGCAGCCAGGTGGTTGATGGATTCGCAGACCTGCTCATACAGCTCGTCGTCGGTGCCGTATACCGTGAAAGACTTGGTGCGTGGGCTTTTGACGCCGATGCTCATAACCACGGTGATACCGGAGCGTGACCGTGTCCTGTGTACGGCTAGCCTGATTGGCAGTTCAAAGCCCAGGTCCAGGTCGAGAAAGCCGCCTGTTGAAACCAGTCTGTAAACCTGTTCCCGCTGCTGGCTACTAAAAGCGCCGTACTCGCGTTCAGCATGTCGTTTCGGCTGGGGGGCGCCTGCCAGGTCTGAAGGACCGTTAACGACCTCCTCAATGAAGTCGGCGAGCTTCAGGTGTGTTTTCTTGGTGTTGGGCACGGTCAGTGTGTGACGCTCTGAGCCCAGCTCAACAGTGAAGGTGCTGTCGGTTTTGTTGCGTTCAACTTTCAGCCGAAACGCCAATACATCGCGTCGATACAGGCGTCGAAGGGTGTGATTGAACGTTCCGCTCAGGTTTACCTGGGCTTTAAGTAGCGTCAGCGTGCGGTTATCCATCAAGAATTTGCTCATGCCGCCCGGCCTCCATCGTTTGGGTCGAAGGGGGTAGGTAGAGAGCTTTTCGCAACGAGCTTAGGTTTTTTGTTGTGAAGAATGACCAAGCAACCGGTGGTGGATTGGAGTTGCTCGATCAGTTTGGGGTTGCTGCTGCAGGCTGGATGGACGTGCAGAGTTGCAGTGGTGTGCATGGTGTTGCCTCGCTCTGTGGTGGAAGAGTGAGGCAAAAAATAACCTAGGTTTTAATTTATGGCAATAACCTAAGGTTTAATTTTCGGAGTTGTCTTTATGCGGTCGCAGATCTTAAAGAGGAGACCTCATGCTGAAGCTGGCTGACAACGACCTGGAGAAGCTCTGTGAAGGTCTCCGCATAGAAACGAGGTTCGGTCTTGAAGGGGTGCATGGTGGATTTGTTGGCTCCGAATCGTTCGCCGGCCTCTGTCAGCCTTTTGAAGGACTTCATTACTCCGCTACCTGTTGTGCTCGGATACTCATGATTCTCGGCATGCCCTGCTTTGATGAGGGCGTTCATGATTGTATTGGCATCAAAGGAGACGCCATGCTCAGCGAGCAGTGATTTCAAGGTTTTGATTTCCATATGTCATCCTTTACGTACTGACGTTGTCAAAGCAATGTTGAGTTCGCAGGGTTTAGTGTCGACCACCAGAAGACACGGCCAATGATCTGGATCCGTTGTTCCATAACCTGATCCAGCGTGTAGTCTTCGTCCGCATATTCGGCGCGGTTGAAGCTGCGCAATCTGATAGACCCACCAGGTAGTCGATACACAAACTTAACCCGCAGTAGCCCGTCATGGTCCAGGGCATAGAGCTGGCCGTCTATGATCCGGGTCATGCCCTTGTCTATGCCAATGGTGGCTTTATCGAGAATGAGAGGGTGGTTCGAGTTGCCGCTATTGGTTGCGCAAGCGGCATTCTTAGGGTCGATACCAGCCTTTCTCAATGTGTAGCTGGAGAAGCGAACCTTACGGTACGCATCTATCTGTACTGCAGACCTACCAATGCCGGATGCCATTTCGACTTCTTTGTAGAGAGGCAACGCAACTTCATCGTCATCCAGCGGGGTAGTGTCATCCCAGGTGGATAATTCACCCAATATGACTGGGGCTCCGTCCACTGCCTGTTTTGATTCCGATTGTTCTTTCGATGATGGAGGAAGCGTACCTAACTCCAGCCAGTCCACATCCACTTGAAGGGCCCGCGCAATGGCAGCAATAAAGCGACTTTTCTTGCTCTTGCCAGAGGTGAGTTTTTGGATGGTGGTTTGTGTGCATCCCGCTGCAGTAGCAAGTCGATCCTGCACCATGTTGCGTTGCTCCATGGCGTAGACCAAGCGGTCCGCCAGCTCTGGAAGCACTGAGGTATCGAGATAATTCATCATGGCGCCATGCTAAAACCAAGGTTATAGATTGTCCAACAACCTAGGTGCTTGACAGATTATTCCCTAGGTTGTAATTTCGCCTCCGCATTAAGGAGGAATCACAGTGAAAACCACGCATCCATTGGAAGTCTGCTCAGATCGCAGCTCGTCGCCGCTTGATGCTCTGAACAGGGCATTGCAAGTTTGTGGCAATAACCAGTCGGAACTTGCACGCCGTTGCGGCGTGAAGCAGCCCCATGTGTGGAAATGGCTCAAGGCCGGTCGCGTCCCCACTGAGCGGGTGCTTGCTGTCTCACGCGCCTCGGGCGGAACCGTCCTGCCGCACGAGTTGAGGCCAGACCTTTCTGAAATCTTTCCTGCTCCTTTAGCGGGAGTCGCTTCGGCGGCATAGAAAAAAGGCGACCCAAAGGTCGCCCAGTTCCTCCCGGCACGCACCACCACAGCGCTGTCGGGTCGCGATAAAGGTAGGCGGGCACACCACATGCAAACCACCTCTCCTTATCGCGCTTTCCCAAGGCTCGGAAGCCTTGGTGTTGCTGCCTTTTCCACCACAGATTGGGCAGCTGTTGCGCCAGGGGTGAACAATGGATTGCTCGCCTCGGCACGGTGCCGGTGTCGATCCCGAAGATCTATCCGGCGTTTGGGCCCTTTCAAGCCACGCGGCAAATGTATCACCACTGCATGTCGCGCGGCACTGGCAACTTTCAAGGATTAATGCCATGAGCCGAATCGCTCTGAGTTGCGTCGAACGAGCACAGCGGGAAGTCCTGCCGCTTGATCTGGCGCTTTACCATGCCGCACGGGATTACCCAGGCGGCGCCGCTGCAATCGCCGCCACCACTGGCCGAAACCCCACCACGCTGCAGCACAAGCTGTCTCCCACACACCCTAGCCACTCGGTGAACATCCAAGAGTTTGGCGAGATCCTCGAACTGACGAAGGACAGGCGCATTCTGGATGCGGTGCATGCGTTGGTCGGCGATACGATCTGGCATGAGCTGTCTGAGGTGTACACCACTGACATGCCAGAGACGTTGACGGTCGGCCTCGCCGAATATTTCCGGCAGGTGGCCGATCTGGCTGATACCTGGGCCAAGAGCATTGGCGATGGGGTGGTCAGCGACCACGAGTTGGCCGCGATTCGCCTGCAGGTATTTCGAGGTATCCAGGGGCTGCTGGGATTGTTCAACCGCGCCACGTACGTCAACCACACAACGCGGGGTGACGGCCGTGGCTGACATTGCTGATTTCGCCAATGACTTGGTGCAAGAGCGCATCGATCAGGCACTTGCGGCTCGCGCTGCATTCAAGCCGGCGATGCCCAGCCATTCCTCGTTGTTCTGTGACGGCTGCGGCGGGGCTATTCCCGAAGCGCGCCGCCTGGCTCTGCGGGGCTGCACTCATTGTGTGACGTGCCAGTCCTTCAATGAGTTGCGGGAGGCTCGGTATGCTCGATGACGTGCTGAATCAATTTGCCGACTATGGCCTGGAACCTGCGCAGCCGCTGATTTACGGCGAGCTGACTCGATGCAAGACCGCCCTGGACAAAGGCAAAGAGAAAAACGGCTGGTACATTCTACACGAGCACCACACCGAGAAGGGCGAAACCCTGATCTTCGGCGCGTTCGGCGACTGGCGTACAGGTGAAACGCAAAAGATCAAGGTAAAGCCCGGTCGGATGACGCCTGAAGAGCGCGAAGTCATGCGCGCTCGTCAGGAGGAAGCCAAGCGCAAGGCCGCCGAGAAGGCTGCCAACGCTGCCCGTCGAGCGGCTAACCGTGCCGCTGCTTTGTTCAAGCGGATGCCCGAGAAAGGCCGTAGCGTCTATCTGGATCGAAAGCAGATCGTAGGCCTCGGCGTTCGTTATGCCCCGCGCTCCGGCGCGGTTTTGGTGCCCATGCAAAATGCTCGGGACCAGATCGTCGGGCTGCAAGTGATATTCCCCGAGAAGCAAGAGGAAACCGGCAGGGACAAGTCTTATTGGCCCTACGGCATGTCGAAAGAGGGGGCTTTTCTTCTGATCGGTCCGCACCCGGAGCCGGGTGAGCCGATACTCGAATGTGAGGGGTACGCCACCGGAATTAGCCTGCATATGGCGACCTCGCTCACGGTTGTGGTTGCCTTTGACGCGGGCAATTTGCTGGCTGTCGCCAAGATCATGCGTGAGCGTTTTCCCGGACGCCCGATCATCATCTGCCGTGACGATGACTGGAAGACCAAGCGCCCGAATGGCGAGCCCTGGAACCCAGGTGAAGAGAAGGCCAACAACGCGGCTACGGTTGTGGGTGGTCAGGTCGTCGGCCCGATCTTTTCGGGTGAACGAGAGGACAAGTGGACTGACTTCAACGACCTGCACTGTGCCGAAGGTCTGGAGGCGGTGCGTCGGCAGGTGCTGGCGGTGGTCAAGCCTCCTGCAGCGGGTGGCTGGAAAGACCGGTTGGCTCGGACCGAAAACGGCATGTTGATCGCCCATATGCAAAACGTCGAGCTGATCCTGAGCAACGACGAACGCTGGGCCGGTGTGATTGGGTTCAGCGCTTTCAGCTCAAAAATCGTCAAGCTGCGTACTGCCCCGTATGGCGGCGGGGTTGGCGATTGGGCTGACATCGATGACATGCTGGTGATGAAGTGGCTCGCCCAGCAGTACAACTTGCGGGTCAAGGCCAGCAGTGTGATCGAGGCGGTCAGTGTGGTTGCCCATGACAACGCCTTCCATCCCGTGCGCAACTACCTCAGCGGCCTGGAATGGGACCGAGTGCCACGGCTTGATACCTGGTTAACCGACATCATGGGGGTAGCCCCTTCGGACTACAGCTCGAAGGTTGGCAAGCGCTGGATGGTGTCAGCGGTCGGCCGGGTGATGCAGCCCGGTTGCAAGGCAGACTCGGTGATGATTCTCGAAGGCGCGCAGGGCGCCGGTAAGTCTACGGCCATGTCCGTGTTGGGCGGTGATTGGTTTATGGATACGCCCTTCGCCCTGGGTGATAAGGATGGCTTCCAGGCGATTCGCGGCAAGTGGATCGTGGAGCTGGGAGAGCTGGATAGTTTCAACAAGGCTGAGTCCACCAAGGCAAAGCAGTTCTTCTCGGCCTCGACCGACACCTACCGCGAAAGCTATGGCCGCAGAACGATGGACGTGCCACGCCAGTGTGTTTTCGTGGGTACGACGAACCAGGATGAATACCTGAAGGACGCCACCGGCAACCGGCGCTATTGGCCGGTCGCATGTACCAAGGTGGAGTTCGACAAGCTGCGCGAGATCCGCGATCAGCTATGGGCCGAGGCGATGTTTTGCTATCAGTCCGGCGATATCTGGTGGGTCAACCGGGAGGAGGCGCCGCTGTTCGCTGAGGCGCAGGAAGAGCGCTTTGTTGTGGACGAGTGGGAGGGCCCGATCCTGGCTTGGCTGGAAGAATCTCAGATTGGAGAAACCGCGACCGGCACCGACATTTTACTCGGGGCTTTGAAGCTGGACTATGGACATTGGGGCAAGCCAGAGCAGATGCGGGTCGGGGCGATCATGCACCGGTTGGGTTGGCGGAAAGTCCGGCTGCCAGCTTTGCCTAAGAGTGGTGTCCGGCCCTGGGGTTACAAGAAGCCGCAAAATTGGGGCGGGGCATCGAACCTGAAAGTGCAGCCGGTCGAGGAGCCATGTTTCGATGATTAAAGAGATCGATGCGCGGCTGCGTAAATGGGCCGAGGATCTGCATTGCGGCCTGAGTGCCGGCGGGCTCGCCGGTGGGAACATGGTTGCCATGATGATGGAGAGCAATGGGCAGTTGATTCGAGGCCGACGTGCGTTCCGAGCGCCGTTGGAGGGCTCGCTGGATATCGAGTTGATTGTGACCAAACATCTCGACCCCCAGCATGTGCAAATTGTGCGAGAGCACTACTGCAACCAGGACTCCGACATGCGCTTGAAGTACGCCCATTGCGGCTGTGGGCGCGACACCTACTATCAGCGTCTGCATGACGCTCACCTCTGCATCTATTGGCTGCTGATGGGGATCGCTGCTTGATCCTGTTTGCGCCCGTCGCTGTCCTACCGGCTCGCCTTGTCCCACTGCTGTTTAGTGCAGTTGGACAAGCGCGGGCCGCGTTGTTCTTGGGCTGTCCTACTGTCCAACTTTTCCGCACGTCCCGCCCATGTGTGAGCGTAGCGGGAGCGTATACGCGCCCATGGCGCGCACGCGTGCTCTTAGCTTTTTCTCTTTACGTGAGAGAAGAGGAAATAAGGTAGGACAGCGGGGCAGGCCCCGAATTTAGGCGCCTGTAGCTGTCCCACTTCGATCTAAGGTAGTGGGACAGGCAGGACAGCGCCACAGGCGCTGGAAGCCGAAATAAAGATATTCGCCGACATTGCCTAGGCGTTCACCAGACATTCACCGGGTGGCATTAAAACAGGCTTGCTGCCACCGGAATCGACCTGTAAAAAGTACTCATCTTCGATAGGTGCGACCGCATAAAGCGGCCGACACCACACACCATACCCGGCCCTTGCGCCGGGTTTTTGCGTTTAAGGGGCAGGGCAATGACGAACGAGCAGCAAGCACTGGCAGAGATGCCGATCTGGTTAGTAATTCTCCTGGCCTTGGTCGGTGGCGTATCGGGGGAGATGTGGCGGGCGGACAAGGACGGGGCGCGGGGCTGGGCATTGCTGCGGCGCCTGGCTCTCCGATCCGGCGCCTGTATCGCCTGCGGGGTGACGGCGATGATGTTGATGATCGCTGCGGGCATGTCGATCTGGACGGCCGGCGCCCTGGGATGTTTGACGGCGATGGCTGGTGCCGATGTCGCCATCGGCCTTTACGAACGCTGGGCCGCCAAGCGGCTGGGTGTAGCAGAGGCACCGCCGACTGGCGGTGGGCAGGGGTGATTTTGGCTCCGGGGACCCTGGGAACATACAGGGGACACGGGGTCGCAAACCCGCGGGAAAGCGTTAGCGGCAGGGTTGCCAGCTTACTGAAATTCAACCCGTTGAAATTGAAAGGTTCGCATTGAAAAGCCGTTGAAAGGAGGGCTCATGACAGAACCACAGTACCTGTCGAAGAGCGCCTTCGCGGCCCGGATCGGCAGGGCACCGAGCTACATCACCTGGTTGAAAAACAACAACCGGCTGGTGCTCAGTGCCGACGGCAGACAAGTCGATGTTCAGGCCAGTGAAGCGTTGATTCGCGACACTGCCGACCCGAGCAAAGCCGCCGTTGCCGAGCGTCACCAGCAGGACAGGATTCAGCGTGACGTGTACGGCCGGCTTTCAACCTCGGTTGAGCCGACTTGCACGGCTGCGCCGCCGCCCGCGAACACCCCTGCGGGGCAGCTCCCCGACTTCCAGAAAGCCCGCGCACTGCGCGAGCACAACTTGGCCCAGCTCGCCGAAATTGAGCTGCACAAGGCCAAGGGCTCATTAGTCGCGTTGCCCGCTGTAAAAACGGGCGCCTACAACGCTGGCCGGCTCCTGCGCGATCAGCTGTTTGGCATGCCGCCACAACTGGCGCCGGAGCTGGCGGTCATGACTGACCCCTGGGAAATCGAAAAATACCTGACGGCGGCATTACGCCGCACGCTGGAGGATGCGGAACGCCTGTCCTCGGCGGACCTTGAACACGCCCTGAACACGAGTTGAGCCTATGCCCACGGAAATCCCTGACGGTGCAGAGGTGTACCGCGAGGCGTATTTCCGTGGGCTGCGTCCGGACCCGGATGTCTGGATCGATGTATGGGCCGACGAGTACATGCGCATCCCGCGTGACACCGGCGCTGCCGAGCCCGGCCAGTACCGCACGTCGCGTACACCGTACGCCCGCGAACCCATGCGTTGCTTGTCACCGGCTCACCCCAGCAAGCGCGTGGTGACCATGGTCGCCTCGCAGCTGATGAAAACTCAGATCGCCTTGAACTGGATCGGCGGCCTGATCCACATGGCGCCGTCGAACATCCTGACGTTGCTGCCAAGCCTGGGCTTGGCGAAACGCGTGTCCTCCCGGATCGGCAAAACCATTAAGGCCACACCGGTCCTGCGCGAGCGTGTGGCCTCCAGCCGCTCGCGAGACTCGCGCAACACCATGGACACCAAGGAGTTCGAAGGCGGTTCGCTGTACGTCACCACGGCCGGCTCGGCGGCCAACCTTTCGGAGCTGTCGGCGCGCTACGTTTACGGCGATGAGATCGACCGCTGGGAAGTGGACATCGGCGAGGAGGGTGACCCCATCGAGCTGGCGGAAACGCGAGGCAGTACGTTCGGTCGCAATGCGAAGTTCTACTTCTCCAGTTCGCCAACCATCAAAGGTGCCTCGCGGATCTCCGACTTGTTCGAGGGCAGCGACCAGCGTCACTACTACGTGCCGTGCCCCACCTGCGGCCACAAGCAGACCCTGGAATGGGAACGCCTGCACTACTCGCGGGACTTCAGCTTGGTGCACTACCAGTGCGCAGGACCTGATTGTGACGTGCTGATCGAGGAGTACCACAAGGCCGAGATGCTCGCCAAAGGCGAGTGGCGCGCCCATGCCGAGGGCGACGGCGAGACGGTGGGGTTTACCCTCAACGCCTTGTATTCACCGCTCGGCTGGATGGACTGGAAGTCCCTCGCCAAGCAGTTCGAAAAGGCCAAAAAAGCCCAGGCCAAGGGCGACCTTGAGCCGATGCAGGTGTTCTACAACACCCGTTTGGCGAAGGTCTGGGACAGCGCCCAGGAGCAAACCAAGGCCGATACCCTGAAGCACCGGGCACGCCTGGAAAACTTCACCCTCGGCTCGATGCCGGCCGGCGTGCTCATGATCACCGGCGCCGTCGACGTCCAGGCCAACCGCCTGGAGTTCATGGCGATGGGCTGGGGCGTCGGCATGGAGCGCTGGGTCATTGACTACCAGATCGTTGCGGGCGACCCGGCAGATGAGCGGACCTGGGCTGCGCTGGACGAATTGCTCAAGGCCAAGTACCGGCATCCCTGCGGTGTTGGCCTGGGTATCCTGGCAACGGCTGTCGACTCCGGCGGCCATCACACCGACGAGGTCTATCAGTTCTGCCGCGTGCGCCGCTGGCGAAATGTGTTCGCCATCAAGGGCGCGAGCAAGCCCGGCAAGCCGGTGATTGCCCAGCGGCCATCGATGGTGGATGTGACCTGGAAAGGCCAGACCGAACGCAACGGTGCTGAGCTGTGGTTTGTCGGTACCGACACGGCGAAAGACTGGATCTACAACCGCTACCCATTCGAGTCCGGCCCTGGCGCGCTGCATTTTGCCAGCGACCTGCCGGACGACTTTTTCGCGCAGTGCGTAGCTGAACGTAAGGTCGCCCGTTACGTGCGGGGTCACAAGCGCATTGAATGGGTCAAGGGCAAGGCCGAGCGCAACGAAGCCCTCGACCTGATGGTGTACTGCCTTGCCATGGCGCATTACCTGGGAATCAACCGCTACAAGGAGCACGACTGGGAGCGGGTCCGTCAGGCCCTGGCGCAGTCTGGGTTGTTCGATGACGCGCTGGGGATCAAGCCTGTGCAGGGCGAGCGAGTCACTCAGCCAGTTCCGGCGGCCATGCCCCAACCAACCCCGCAACCTGTTGCTCAAGCGGTTCAACCACGACCCGCTGCACCTCCCCCTCAACGCCGCAGCTCCACCAGCGGCTATCTGAAGAGACGCTGATATGTCCTTTACACAAAAGCACCTCGACGCGGTTGAGGCGGCCATCGCTCGCGGTGAGAAAGTCGTGCGCTACACCGACCGCACCGTGGAATACCGCACCGTCGACGAGCTGATTAAGGCTCGCGACGAGATCCGCACCTCTCTGGTCAACTCGGCCGGGCCGCGCTCCCGCGTAGTCCGGCTGTATCACGGAGGCAAAGGAGTCTGATGGCCCGACACTATCCGACGCTCAGCCGTAGCGGATTCTTGTTGCCGTCGAACATCAAGGCCAGTTACGAAGGCGCCGGAGAGGGTCGCCGATCCACTGGCTGGGATGCACCCGACAACGGAATCAACAGCATCAACACACCGGCACTGCGCAACCTGCGTGGCCGCTCACGGGCGGCGGTGCGTAACGACCCGTATGCCTTCAACGTCATAGACAAACGTGTCAGCAACCTGATTGGCACGGGCATCACGCCTCGGCCGAACACCGATGACGGCGTGTTGCGCAAATTACTGCAACTGCTCTGGGATGACTGGGTCGACGAAGCGGACGCGGATGAGCACACCGACTTCTACGGACAGCAGGCGCTGGTCGCTCGCACCGTCGAGACCTCGGGCGAATGCTTTGTCCGGTTACGACCGCGCAGCGTGGATGAGGGGCTGGCAGTACCGCTCCAGGTGCAAATCCTCGCGCCGGAGTTTGTCCCCCACGACAAATTCGAGACCACGCGCACTGGTAACACCATACGTGCCGGTATCGAGTTCTCTCCGGGCGGCAAGCGGGTAGCCTATTGGATGTACCTGTCGCATCCCCGCGACAGCGTATCGCTGAATGCTGGTTACAACCAACTGGTACGGATACCGGCGACGCAGGTGTTACACATATTCGAACCTGTGGAACCAGGTCAATTGCGTGGCGTGCCGCGCCTGTCACCGGTTCTGAAACGCCTGCGCAGCCTCGATAACTACGACGACGCGGTGCTGTTCCGGCAGGAAGTTGCCAACCTGTTCGCCGGCTTCATCAGCCGCCCGGCGCCGGACTCTGGCCCCATGCCGAGGGATCCTGTCACCGGCCAGCCGTTGAGCCTCGACCGTGACGGGTTCACGCCCATGGTTGCCCTTGAGCCCGGCACCATGCAGGAACTGGGGCCTGGTGAGGAGGTTGAATTCTCCAAACCCCCGGATGCTGGCAACAACTACCCGGACTTCATGCGCCAACAACTGATGGCCGCAGCAGCCGGCACCGGTACGCCCTACGAGATCCTCACCGGTGACATGCGTGAGGTGAATGACCGGGCGTTGCGTGTCGTATTGAACGAGTTCCGGCGCCGACTGGAGCAACTGCAGTTCGGCGTTTACGTCCACCAATTCTGTCGCCCGGTTCGGGCTGCCTGGATGGACATGGCCGTCCTGTCCGGTGCCCTGACCCTGGACAACTACGCGCAACGCCGCCGCGAATATCTGCGCACTCGCTGGGTGCCGCAAGGCTGGGCCTACATCCAACCTGTTCAAGACGTGCAGGCCCGTCGCATGGAGGTGCAGGCCGGTTTCGCATCGCGCAGCGAAATGGTCACCCGTACTGGTTACGACGCTGAAACCGTCGATGCGGAAAACGCCGCTGACAATGCCAGAGCCCAAGCGCTGGGCCTCAACTACAACACGCACGAAGTCGTCGAGGTTACTGACGACAAGGAGCAATCATGAGCAAACCAGCGCTTCCGCGCATTTACAACAGAGCCGGCCAGCGGGTGAAAGTCCAGGACAAGACCTGGTACGCCATGCAGGAGAGCGGCGAAGCCGAGGAGCGGGTTATTGAGGTATTCGTCTACGGCGAAATCGGCAACTGGGGCATCACCGCGAATCAGTTCGTGAAGGATCTGCGCGCCATGGACGACGGCGTCTCGCCGGTGATCGCCGCATTCAACAGCGTCGGCGGCGATTTGTTCGATGGTCTGGCGATGCACAACGCATTGTCCCGGCTGGGCGAGCGTTGCACAGGCCGTGTCGATGCCCTGGCAGCCAGCGCCGCCAGTGTCGCGGTCTGCGGTGCTCATCGCGTGGTCATCGCCTCCAACGCCATGCTGATGATTCACAACCCATGGACCTATGCGGCAGGGGACGCCGAAGACTTCCGCAAGGTGGCCGATGTTCTGGATCAAACCATGGAGGCCATCATCGCGGCCTACAAGGCCAAGGCACCGGACATAGACGAAGCCGAGCTTCGGCGTCTGGTGGCGGCTGAGACCTGGTTGACCGCCAACGAAGCGGTAGCCCTCGGGCTGGCCGATGAGGTTGGCGACGGGGTGAAGGTCAAGGCGTGTCTGGGGCAGGGCGCCGTGCTGCAGCGTTACCAGCATGCCCCAGCTGAATTGCTTGCCCAACTGGATGAGCCACCTGAACCGGATATCGAGCTGGAGCCTGAACCTACTGATCCGCCCCAGGATCCTCCTGTGGCGAACTCGGCCAAGCTGGCTCTGATGATCACCCAGCGTTGTACGGCGGACGGCATCAGCAACCTGATTGAACCGCTGCTCAACTCGACCAAGCTGGAAAGCGAGGCCATCGTCCTGGCAGGCTTGGCCCGTGCCAAAGCCGTAAACGATCTCTGCGTTGCCGCTCGACTGCCTGAGTTCAGCGCCGAGTACGTCGCGGCCGGTTTGGATGCCGCCTCGGTTCGAGCGCGTCTGTTCGACAAGTTGGTGGGCAGTGGCAAAGGCTTCGAGATCGACAACAGCCTACCGCTCAACGCGGACCCGGCCCCGAAGGTCCAGGCCAAACAACCCGACCCCACCTCTATCTGGGCAGCCCGTCAGGCGGCGCAGTCAGGTAGCGCTAATACCTCGAAAGGAGCAAGACCATGACCATCAAACTGGAACCGATGCACGCCGGTGAATTCCTCCTGTCCGAGGGTGCCGGGAACATCTCGCGTGAAGCGATCAACGTCGCGGCAGGCCCAGCCTTGAATCCAGGGCAAGTACTCGGGCTGATCACTGCCACCGGCGAGTTCGCCCCTTACGACCCGACAGCCGAAGACGGCACGCAAACCGCCGTGGCGATCCTCTTCGGCCCGCTTGGTGAATCCGACGTGGGACGTCGAGCCCGTGCCGTAGTGCGTCTGGCGGAGGTGAGCGAAGTCCATCTGACTGGCCTCGACCCGGATGCCGAAAAAGCCCTGGCCTCGCATTTCTTGATCGTCCGCTGAGTCGATTCCCCTTGTTTCCAAGCCCGCTCAGAGCGGGTTTTTTCATTTCTGGAGTGTACCCATGGCCGATATCGCCATTTTTGACGACGAAGCGTTTGCCGTACCGGCGCTCACCGCCGCAATCAACGAACAACCCTATCTGCCGGGCCGCATCAGCAGCCTCGGTCTGTTTCAAGAAGAGGGCGTTGCTACCCTGACAGTGCAAATCGAGAAGGATGGCGACACCCTGGCTCTGGTGCCTGCGGGTGAGCGCGGTACTTCGGGTCTGGTGGTCGGTGCCAGCAAACGCAAGATGATTCCTTTCAACACTGTGCACCTGCCTGAACGCTTCACCATCAAGGCCGACGAGATTCAGGGCATTCGAGCGTTCGGCACCCGCACTGAGTTGCAAGCAGTACAGGACGTGGTGAACACCCGACTGGCAAAAGCACGCCGGCAGCTGGACGCTACACACGAATTCCAGCGCATGGGTGCGCTCAACGGCTTGGTCCTGGATGCCGACGGTTCGACACCTCTGTTGGACCTGTACGCCGCCTTCGGAGTGTCCCGACAAAAACTGTCCATGGGGTTGAACGACCCAAGCACCGAGCTGCGCGTTAAGTGCGGGGAGGCGCTGGACATGCAGGAGGACGCGCTGGGCAGCGTCACCAGCACCGGCTCCCGCGCCTTCTGTGGCAAGAATTTCTGGAACAAGCTGATCGTTCACAAGTCGGTCAAGGAAACCTACATCGCCACTCAGCAAGCGGCGGCATTGCGCGGTGACGCTCGGGAGAGTTTCGAGTTCGGTGGCATCGTCTGGGAGCGCTACCGTGGCAAGGTGGCCGGTGTGGCCTTCGTCCACGACGACAAGGCGCTGCTGGTGCCTGAAGGCGTGCCGGACCTGTACATCTCGGTGTTCGCACCGGCTGACTACATGGAAACGGTCAATACCCAGGGTATTCCGTACTACAGCAAGCTGGAGCCGTTGGCGTTCAACAAGGGGGTGGCCGGCGAAGCGCAATCCAACCCGCTGCACCTGTGCACACGGCCCCGTGCGCAGATCCTGCTGGAACTCTGATCGTGAGTTTTCGCGAGCTGGTCGGTGACCTGGACAACACGGTATTCGATGTCCTCGGCGACCCGGTGCTGATCGAGGGCCGACCAGTCCTGGGCATGTTCTCCGCTCCCTGGTTGCAACCCAAACTCGGCCGGATAAACACCGGCCTTCGCGAGCCGCACCTGGTCATCCGGGTGGCGGACGCCGAGGGCGTCAGCGAGCGGCAGCAGGTCGTGGTTGATCTGCCGGTGCATGACGGTGGTGGAAATTACATCATCGTCAGGCCGGAACCCGGAGGCGATGGTTTGGTGACGTTGGTATTGAGGAAGTCGCCATGAGCGTCGGCAGCTACTACAAGCAATCAGCCAGCAGCGGGGTGATTACGCTGCAGCCGGATCGATCAGATTTGAAGGCGTTCGCCGACTTCGCTGCGTTGGTCCCCAAAGCTGCCATTGCAGCCCAGCGTCGGGCCATCAACAAAACCCTGCGATGGTTGCGTACTCACATTGCCCGCACCGTCAGCCGACAGGAGCGCATTGCGGTCTCTGCTGTGCGGCAGCGCCTACGAGCCTACCCGCTCTCAGGCAATGGTCAGGGCAAGCTCTGGTTCGGTATCAACGCAATTGAGGCCAGCCGGGCCGGGCGACCAAGGCAATCGCGGTCGGGTGTGTCGGTGGCTGGACGCCGGTATCAGGGTGCGTTTTTCAAAAAGGTCTACGGCGGTCGAGCAGATATCTGGATTCGCACGGCGAGCAAGCACTTCAAGGCCAGTGATTACCCCGACAGTGAATTGTCCAGTGGAACAGGGCCTAGCTCGGGCTGGATTGCTGAGAACGGCAGTCGCTACCCCCTGGCCAAAGCCAAGATTTCACTGGAGGACGTGCGGCCTCACTTCGAATCGTGGACCAATCGTGCTCACCAGCGCCTGCTCGAGATCCTGGAGCAGGAACTGAACTTCGAACTGCAGAAGTATCTGCGAGGATCTGCCCGTGTCTGACTTCAGTCTTGAGATTTTGTATCAGGCCGTTGAGGCTCATATCGACCAAGCGATCCCCGGATTGGCCTGCGTGCGCACCATGCCTTACATGGCCGATCATATTGATTTGCCCGCTGCGGTGGTGGAGCTGGCGGAGTTGGAACCCGGCCAAGACCCCGGAACAGGGGAGACGGCGCTGGTTGCGCGCTTGGAGGTGCGCTTTATCGTCGGCGGTGAGGATGCCGAATGCCAGCAGAAAGCGGCATTCGCCGCCGCCCAAATGGCCGTGCTGTTGCGTATCCAGACATGGGGGCTGGAGGTTGAGCCCGCTGAGTTTGTTCGGGCTGCTCAAGATTGGACCCGTCCCGAATTGGATGGTTATGCGGTCTGGGTCGTTGAATGGACCCAGACAATTTATTTGGGTGAAGAAGAGTGGCCATGGCCGAATCAGCCACCCGGTACCTTGCTCTGGGGCTTCAGCCCTGACACGGGGGCGGGCAGCGAAGGAAGCTATCAGTCACCGGAGGAGATGGAATGAGCTACCCCAGTGCGCAGCATGACCGCATGCTGGCCGGTCTGGTCAAGGATTGTTATGTGGTAGCGCTGGATCTTACCGCTTCGCCGCCCGTATGCCGGGTGTCTGACGGGGACTGGGTCAGTGCCTGGGTGCGTTGGCACAGTATCGCAGCCGGCAAGGCCCGTCATTGGCGAGCGCCAAGCATGGGCGAGCAGGGAACCCTGGTCAGTGCCAGCGGGGAAGTGGCGCAAGGTACATTTATCCCCGGTCTGTATGGCAATGCTGGGGCACCGCCGGACAACCGCGACCATGTCGAGGTATGGCGTTTCGATGATGGTGGCTCGCTGGTCTACGACTGGCAGGCCAGCACTTACACCATCACCGTGCCAAGCGGTACGGTGACCATCAAAGTCGGCGGAACCGAAGTGGTCGTTACCGACAGTGCGATCAACGCCACTGCAGGCGATATCACCCTGACCGGCAATGTGCAGATCAACGGCCCGCTACGGGTAACGGGTGATATCCACGGCGGTGGAAGCATCATCGACACCTCCGGCAACACGCCGAACCACAAACACTGAGCCAGACGTTTCATCCACAGCCCGCCTCGTGCGGGTTTTTGCATTTCTGGAGCATCAATATGAGCAAAGTACGAACCGCGGCGGAGCGGTCCACTACCGAAGCGCCGACAACGATTGGCCCAGCGCGAACGTTCCGCGACACGCGGTTCACTTCGCGCACGCTAATCATGCCTGACGGCAGCCCTCTGCCGGTCATCGCCGGGAACGTGATCGCGTGCACCGATGAGCAATACGCCTTCTTGAAAGTCCATCCGGACCTGCAACCGCTGACAGAGTAATCATCATGAT
Source organism: Pseudomonas uvaldensis (assembly GCF_021271205.1). GTDB lineage: Bacteria > Pseudomonadota > Gammaproteobacteria > Pseudomonadales > Pseudomonadaceae > Aquipseudomonas > Aquipseudomonas uvaldensis. The sequence goes on along the minus strand of NZ_JAIWKS010000001.1, from coordinate 154,141 downwards.
CGGAATGGACCGTCGCACGGGGCAGCCGCTGTCAGGTACGGCGCATCTGCGGCAGTCCGTGGAAGACATCCTCAGTACTCCGGTAGGCAGTCGCCGCATGCGGCCGGAATACGGCAGTCAACTTCGCCGTTATATCGACCTGCCGGTGAACGAGGGCTGGAAAAGCGCGGTGCAGGCCGAAGTCGCCCGTTCCCTGGGGCGTTGGGAGCCCCGTTTGAAGTTGGAGCGAGTGCGGGTCACTGCGGTGGTGGATGGCCAAATCACCCTGCAGCTGACGGGATCATATATTGGCGACGGCGTAGTGCTGGAGGTGAACGTATGAGCACTATCGACCTTTCGGCGCTACCCGCGCCGCAAGTGTTGGAAAGCCTGGACTTTGAAGAGCTGTATCAGGGAGAGCTTGCAACCTTTCGCGAGTACATGGGCGACAACTGGTCCGCACTACTTGAAAGCGATCCGGTGACCAAGCTACTTGAGTTGGGCGCCTACCGTCGGATGCAGAACCGTGCCAGGGTCAACGACGCGGCCAAAGCGCTGTTCCTGGCTCATGCCACGGGGGCCGACCTGGAGCAGTTGGCTGCCAACGTTAACCTGGAGCGCTTGGTTATTCAGGCTGAGGATCTGACTGCCGTGCCGCCAGTGGCGGCGGTGCTGGAGAGTTACGACGCATTACGAGAACGCATCCAGCTCAGGTACGAGGGGCTTACAACGGCCGGTCCTCGAAACAGCTACATCCTTCATGCCCGAAATGCCTCGGGGTTGGTGGCAGATGCCACGGCCGAAAGCCCGGCACCGGCCGAGGTGGTGGTGACGGTCCTGTCCCTGGAGGGCGACGGTACTGCTAGTCCCGAGCTGTTGGGCGAAGTGGGCGCTTACCTCAACGATGAAGATCGGCGCCCTGTGGCTGATCGGTTGACGGTGCAGGGCGCTGAAATCCTGCCCTATCGAATCGATGCCGTGGTGTACATGGTCGGCACAGGCCCGGAAAACGAAGCAGCACTTGCCGAGTGCAATGCGCGACTGCAGGCCTGGATTAATCCCCGGCGCCGCTTAGGCGTTGAGGTTGCCCGTTCGGCGATTGATGCACAGATCCATGTCAGCGGTGTGGCAAGGGTCGAGATACCTGGATGGGTGGACATTCGCCCAACCAAGGCTCAAGCGGCGTGGTGCTCGGGCTTCACCATAACACGGGGTGGAAAATGAAAAGTCTACTTCCCCTGAACAGTACCCCGCTTGAGCGTGCCATTGAGGCGGCTATTGACGAAACCACCGAGATACCGCTTAGAACCTTGTACAACCCGGACACCTGCCCGGCGCATTTGCTTTACCACTTGGCTTGGGCTTGGTCGGTAGATCGCTGGGACGAGGCGTGGCCGGAGGAGATTAAGCGTTCGGTGATCCGCGCTTCGTTCTTTGTCCACGCCCATAAAGGAACCATCGGCGCCTTGCGCCGCGTGGTGGAACCATTTGGCTATCTGATTGAGGTGGTCGAGTGGTTCGAAACTGAGCCGCGAGGTGTGCCGGGAACGTTCGCCTTGAAGATCGGCGTTTCCGACGAGGGCATCAGTGAAGAAACCTATCGAGAGCTGACATGGCTGATCGATGACGCTCGGCCGGTCAGTCGTCACCTATCCGGGCTCGACATTGTCTTGGAGGCCCGCCTCGATGCGTACGTCGGATTCGCCGTCTATGACGGCGATGAGATCGATGTTTATCCCTGGAGCAATCCCGATATCGACGTAGAAGTGCAGGGGCACAGCGGCGTCGGCCATTACATCATCGATGAACTGGATACTTACCCTTATGGTTGATAAGAACACCATTTTCGGCGGCATGCTGACTACGTTAGGTGCCAACAAAAAAACCAACTGCGACGCCCTGGGCATACCCTGGGAGCCGAAGTACATGTTGATCGGGGACGCGAACGGCACCGATCCCGTACCCAGCGCATCACAGACAAAGTTGATCAATCAGGTCTACCGGGCCCAGCTCAACCAGCTGAGGGTATCTGACAAGGATCCCAATGTTTTGATCGCGGAGTTGGTGCTGCCGCCGGATGTGGGCGGTTGGTGGATTCGCGAGCTGGCACTTGAAGACAAGGACGGTGTTTTCTGTGCTGTCTCCAACGTCGCCCCCAGCTACAAACCACTGCTCGAGCAAAATTCAGGGCGTAATCAGGTGGTGCGGATGCACATCATCACCAATGGCACCTCGAATATTCAGTTGAAGATTGACCCCTCTGTGGTGCTGGCCACCCGCGAGTATGTCGACACCCGGATCCAGGAGGAGCTGTACAAGCTCGACAACAAACAATCAGTGCGAGTGGCGACGACGGGCAACATCGTGTTGACGGGCCTCCAGACAATTGATGGTGTCAGCTTGCTCGCGGGCGACCGCGTTTTGGTAAAGAGCCAGACGCTCGCCAAGGACAATGGGATTTACATTGTTGGAGTAGGTGCCTGGCAGCGTGCCCCGGATGCTGATAGCAGCGCAGAAGTCACTTCGGCGCTGATCCTGTCCGTCGAGCAGGGTGTTACTCAAGCCGACACACGTTGGCAACTGATTACCGATGGAGCGATTGTCCTGGGAACGACGGCCCTAACGTTCCAGAACGTGACCCAGGGCTATGCTCCGATCAACTCCCCGGCTTTTCAGGGAAGCCCAACAGCACCGACCGCGCCGCTGAGCAACAGCTCTCAGCTGCTCGCCAATACCGCATTCGTACAAAGAGCCTTAGGCAACCACTCAGGTATTGGCGTGATCAGCGCAACTACCGTGCTGACCTCAAGCGCGTTCGGTCAATCGTTCATCATCAATTCGGCTAGTCCGATCAACATCACGTTACCGCTTGGCGTTACAGGATTCAACGGCGGAACCATCACGTTTACGAACGTATCGAGCGGCGCCGCGACGATCATTCTGCAGGGCACTGACTATGTGGCGGGCATGGCGGAGAATCAGCTTGTACTCAAGACGATGGACACCATCACTCTCTCGACCGGTGCCGGTACAGTCTGGTATGCGGAAGACGGATCTGTTCGGGACGTTTTGTCGACAACGTTCAAGGATCTGATGGCAGGAAAACTGAGTATCGGTCAGTTTGGTTTGGGGGTGGATACTGCGCCTACCTTGCCAACCTTTAAAGCAATCACGCCCGGCGGTTTGTATAGAGCTTATGGGGCACAGGTCCAGAACTCAGCAACGCCCTGGGCTCCTCCGGAGAGTGGTAACAGGCTGTTGGGTGTCTTTGCTATTTCACCTCGTGACGACGCTACGTACTACTTGGCTCTTGAACACGCGGCAGCTAGCGCTGATCGACGCATGTGGGTTGGGCAGTACACGTCCGGTACTGCGGAAGTGTTGTGGTCCTACCTTATGACAAGTGAATTTCAGGCAAGTCAGTCTGAAGCCGAGGTGGGTACCAATCCTTCAAAATGGATGTCTCCTCTCCGAGTGGCACAAGCTATCGCCACGAAGTTAGTGCAGGCGACTGAGGCGGTACTCGGTTTCGCAAAGGTCGCTACACAGGCGCAAACCAATGCAGGGGCGGACGACGCCACCATGGTGACCCCTAAGAAATTGCGCTGGGGTTTCGTTATGAGTCTGGGGATAAACGGTTCCATTGTTTTCCCTACTTGGCTTGGTTCCTTCATTTTCCAGTGGGGGGTTGTAACCATGGGGACGGGAACCGTTCACGCATACCCAATGGCTTTTCCAAATAATTGTTTTTTCATTACGCCAGGCCTTTTGCCGAGCCCAAGCTCCGGCACCGAGTTCGCGCAAATTTATGAAAAGTCTCTGACTGATTTTAAAGGTTGGGCGTATACCGATTCCGGCTCAAGAACAGGCGGAACAGTAGCCGGCGTTGGTTGGTGGGCGTTTGGTAATTAAGGAGGCGTTCAATGCGTTATTACAGTCGAACCACGGGGACGACATACATCAAAGGTGTCCATGCGCAGATGCCAGCTGACGCTGTCTTCATCCCCGAGGAGCGCTATGAGGCGGTTATCGCCAATCCAGACCTGGGTAAAATTCGAAGCCACGATGCAACCGGTTTGCCTGTTCTGGTCGACCCGCCTGCTCCTACACTGCAGGAGTTGGCAGACGCTGAACGCAGATGGAGAGATGACACTGTCGCCGATCTTGAATGGTTAGTGACGCGGCATCGCGACGAACTGGACATGCAGCTGCCCACCACACTTTCCGCTGAGCAGTTTGCACAGTTATTGGCTTATCGTCAGGAGCTGCGCGACTGGCCTCAATCTGAACACTTTCCGGATAGCCAATACCGTCCTGTAGCGCCGCCCTGGATCGTCGAACAAACCCAATAAGCGCCCCGCACTGACGGGGCGTTTTCTTTTCCGCCTCACCACAAACAAGGCCCTGCACTGCGGGGCCTTCTCGTATCTGGAGAATCTATGAGCTTCTTTCATGGCGTGACTGTCACGAACGTCGACACCGGCGCTCGTGTCATTGCGTTGCCTTCGTCCTCAATCATCGGACTGGTCGACACCTTCGTGCCGGCGCCGGCTTACAGCGCGCAGCCGAATGACCTGGTAATGATCACCAATGAGCGCGAAGCGGTGGCCGCCTTCGGGCCTGACTCGGCGATCACCAAAGCTTGCCAAGCCATTTACACCCGAGCCAAGGCGGTGATTGTGGCCTGTGGTGTGGCCAAGCTGGAAGATCCCGCCGAGCAGACCTCGGCAATCATCGGTGGCGTACAGTCCAGCGGTAAACGCACCGGCCTGCAAGCACTGCTGGACGGTAAAAGTCGGTTCAACGCGCAGCCGCGGCTGTTGGTAACCCCCAAACACAGCTCGACACTGGCGGTCGGTACGGCCCTGGTTGCGCTGGCGGACAAACTGCGGGGGCTGGCCATCCTCGACGGTCCGAACACCACCGATGAGGCCGTCATGGCCTATGCAGAAAACTTCGGCGCCAAGCGGGCGTTTCTGGCTGATCCTGGCGTGCAGTACTGGGACACCACGGCGGATGCCACGGTCGATGCGCCGGGCTCTGCCTGGGTAGCGGGCCTCTTCGCCTGGACCGACAGTGAATACGGCTTCTGGGCCTCGCCGTCGAACAAAGAGTTTGTCGGCATCACCGGCACCACTCGGCCGATTGAGTTTTTGGACGGGGACGAAACCTGCCGGGCCAACCTGCTCAACAACGCCAAGATCGCCACGATCATTCGCGACGATGGTTTCCGCCTGTGGGGCAACCGCACGCTGTCGAGCGATCCGAAGTGGGCGTTCGTCACTCGGGTACGAACGATGGACATCGTCATGGACGCGATTCTGTACGGCCATAAATGGGCGGTCGACCGCTCCATCACCGCGACCTATATCAAGGACGTGACAGAAGGTCTGCAAGCGTTCATGCGCGATCTAAAAGCCCAGGGCGCAATCATCAACTTCGAGGTGTTTGCCGACCCGGAGCTGAACACGGCCAGCCAGCTGGAGCAGGGCAAGGTGTATTGGAACATCCGCTTCACCGACGTCCCGCCGGCAGAAAACCCCAACTTCCGCGTAGAGGTCACCAATCAATGGCTGACCGAAGTGCTCGACACCGCCGCTTAAGGAGCGACCCCAATGGCAATGATTCCCGAAACCCTGGCGAACCTGAACTTGTTCGTCGACGGCGTCAGCTTCCAGGGCGACGTACCGAGCCTGACGCTGCCCAAGCTCACGCTCAAGGTGGAAGAGCATCGCGGCGGTGGCATGGATGCCCCGGTCGAGCTGGACATGGGCATGGAAAAACAGGAGGCGAACTTCACTACCACGGGCGTGCGCCGTGAGTCGTTGAAGTTCTTCGGCTTGGCCGATGGCACGGCGTTCAACGGCACGTTCCGGGGGGCTTACAAGGGGCTCAAAGGCAAAGTCACGCCGGTTATCGTCACCCTGCGCGGCACGTTGAAAGAGGTCGACATGGGCGACTGGAAACCGGGCGACAAAGCCGAGATCAAGCACTCCGTTGGGCTGACGTACTACAAGCTCGAAGTGGACGGCCGAACCGTCTACGAGATCGACCCCCTCGGCATGCGCCGAGTTATCAACGGTGTTGATCAACTCGCCGCCCAGCGTTCCGCCTTGGGCCTCTAATTCCTTTTGTCCGTCTGCCCAGTGCCTCGCCTGGGCGACGGCCTTCTGTCTATCCCTAAGGACATAGCACTATGAGCGACACCAAAATCCCAAGCTGGATGACCCTGACGGCTGACCGCGTGACTGTGAAGCTGAGCGTACCAAGCGAAGCTAACGGGGTGCGCGTCGATACATTGAGCTTGCGAGCCCCGACTGTGCGCGATCTTCGCAACGCTCGAGAGGCGTTCCCCTCCAACGAAGAAAAACAGGATGAGTACTTGTATACCTCGCTGGCTGAGATTGGAGTCAAGGATCTAGACGGTCTACTTGTGAAGGACCTGAATCGCTTGCAGGCCGGTTATTTTCGCCTGGTGCAAGATGATGAACTTCAACCAGAAAGTGCAAAAGCAACTTGCTAAGCGCTTAGCCACGGAGCTGAACTTTTCCGCCGCTGAAATCCTCGCCATGCCGTTCTCCGACATGGTCTGGTGGCTCTCAGACTGAATAAGAGGTAGACGATGGCAAGCAAACTGGCGTTATCGCTGGTGATTGGCGGCGCCGTCAGTTCGACGATGGGGTCGGCCTTTCGAACAGTCGAAGGTCACATCAAAAAGCTGGAGGACAAAGGCAACAAGGCCAAGGTGCTCAGGAGCACCATCAGCGAAACCATCCGCCTGCGCGATGAATGGAAGCGGGCGCACGAGACTGGTGCTGCCTCGGCGGACGGCCTGTTGCGCAAGCTCAACGGCAACCTTGATGCCCTGCGCAAGCAGGGTGTTCAGGTGGGCCGGTTGGGCCAGGAATACCAGAGGCTCGGCCGGGCGGCTAAGGCTGCCGATCTGCAGCTCAAAGGTCATCAGCAGCTTGATGCAGGTAAGAAAGGACTCACTTCGAGCGTTGCTCAAGGTGTTGTCGCCACAGGTTTTGCGACGATTCCCGCCAAGGTTAGCGCTGATTATCAAGCGATTATTCGGGATATTGCCATCAAGGCAGATGTGGCCAACAAGCCACAAGAAACACAACTCAGTCAGACGGTGATTCAGACCCATCGCGATACTGGCATGGCCCGTAACGATGTGGCGGATCTGATAAACCAGTTGGTAGGTGCCGGCATGGACCTTAAGCCAGCGATGGCTTACGCACCAATGGCTGCAAAGTTCTCGGTCGGCCAAAGCGCGTCGGGCGTCGACACGGCCAGCATGATCATGGCCCTGCAGCAGAACGCCAAGATCACCGATCCCAAGGTAATGCAACAGGCGCTGGAGGCCATCGCCTTCCAGGGGCAGGCGGGTAGCTTTGAGGCCAGCGACATGGCCCGGTGGTTTCCTCAACTGCTGGCCACCATGGAAAAGAATGGCAGCACCGGCATGGATGCTGTCAGCTCCCTGGGCGCGATGCTTCAGGTCCAGATGAAGACTGCCGGTGGTTCGGACGAGGCAGCCAACAACCTCAAGAACTGGATGGAGAAGATCGGTTCGAGCGATGTGGTCAAGGCGTACAAGGAGGCGGGGATTGATTATCAGGCCTCGTTGAATACCGGCATTCAAAAGGGCATGTCGACCCTGGAATCCAGCTTTGCCCTGGCCATGAAATACATCCAGGCCACCGACCCGGAGAAAGCCGCAAAAATGGCCGAGGCTCAGGCCAGGATCAGCAAGGAAACAGATCCGGAAAAAGCCAAGGCCGCGCTCGATGCGCTGGAGAGATCACTGCGTACGGGTGATTTGTTCGCCGACATGCAGGTCAAGGCTGCGCTCACCGCGTATTCGCAAAACCGGGAGCTGTACGAGCAGCTGAAAAAGGATTCGCAATCTTCCGGCGGGATCCTGGACAAGAACCTGGCCGAGCGGCGCGAAACATCGAAGCAGATGTGGGACGAGCTGGGTCAGGCGGTCAGCGACGGGATGCGTAGCATCGGTGATGCTATTCGCCCGGCGACGGATGCAGTCGCCCAGGGGCTGACTTCGATTGTTCGTGGGTTGACCAAGCTTTCGGATGGCGCACAGCCGGTGGTGATGGGTATCGCCGGCATCACCGCCGGATTGATTGCACTTAAGAGCGCTGCCAGCGCCGTCAAAATTGGCAAAGGCTTGTACAACATCAGTCGCGGCCGGGTGATGGAGCGTGGTGCGGGTGCTCTTGGTGATGCTGTCGCCAAGGCCCCGAAAACCGGTATCAAAACGGTCGACCAGGGCTTGGGTGTTCTCGGCAAATTGATGGGCAGCGGCACCGATTCGGCAGCGGCGATCAGCAATGAGCCGCAACGTGTGTTTGTCGTCAACGCCGATGCAATAGGCCGGGCGAGTTCCGGCCCAGGTGCAGATCCTGGCGGTGGTGCTCGCAAGCGTCAGCGTGGTCGTCGTGGTCGACGTACGGGAATCGGCACAATCTCCCGTCGCCGGCTACCTGCCCGGATGTCGAGTGTTCCAACCGTGTCAGCGCCTGTTGCTTCGGTCATGCCTAAGGTGGGGCTGCTGTCGGCTGTACCAATAGCCGCTGCGGCAGAGGCGGTGCCCAGTGGTTCGCTCGGTATGGCTGTAAAGTCGTTGAGAGGCGTAACACGGGCCACCAAGCGTATTCCCGGCGGATCGGTACTGGATGCAGGCGTCGGTGTTCTGGATACCGCGCTCAACGCCACGACTCAAGACGAAAAAGCCGAAGGCTATGGTGGGGCCGCCGGTGGCTTGGCAGGCGCGCTTGCCGGCGGTGCAGCAGGCGCCGCTATTGGTTCGGTGGTGCCAATCATCGGTACCGCCATCGGGGGCGCAATTGGCGCCGCGTTGGGCGGTCTGGGTGGCGAAAGCATTGGCAGCTTCTTGGGCAAGTCCTGGTTCGGCAGCGAGGAGAAGCCGGCCGAGGTCAAGCCTCCTGAAATTGCCAAACCACCAGAACCGACCCCGCCGGTGCCGCCGAAGGTTGAGCAGGCTTTCAGCTTCGCGCCGAGTGTTTCCATCACCGTTCAAGGCGATGTGAAGGATCCCGCGCAACTGGCTCGGGAGCTGGAGCCACACTTGCGTCAGCTCATGGAGGCATTCTCTCGCGAGACGCTTGCTCGCCAGTCATCAAATCAATTGTTCGATGCGCCGCACGTTTAAGGAGGTGTCATGGCCTACATGGAGCAAATGCAATCGGCGCTGAAATCGCTGCTTGCGGCGGGGGAGTCTGGGCGCACCAGCCTCGACGGTATGTTGGGGCCACTGAACGGCGCCATCAGCGACATGACAGGCGCAGCCTCGGAACTGGAGGGCGTGCCCTTCATTGGTCCAGCCATCGGTGCCAAGGTCCAGCGGACCATGCGAGCCATCAACGCTGCGCAGTCTGCGGTGGGGCAGGTGGCCGCCAGATACAATCAGGCCGTCAATGCGGCCAGTCAGGTACAGGAACGGCTGGGCTCGCTCAGGGAACAGGCAGCGACGGCAGGCGCGGCGATCAACCGCATTGCCGGACAGGTGAGTCCGGCGCTGAGCAACATCCTGCCCACTGGGGCATTCACACCACAGCTGACCCCAGCGGCCGAGGCGGTGAAACCCTTCCCGCATCTGCTGATCATGCAGCCCCTAGAGGCGAACGCCCAGCCGTACTACTTCAATTTGGATACGGCGGCGTTCGAGGAACTGCGTCGGCAGACATCGTTCCGCTGGGCTGGACAGGAACGCCTCACGCGCAGCATTGCCCAGCAGGCGGTCGGCCAGGGAGAAGACAAGATCACCCTCAAGGGCGCGATCTTCCCAGGCTTCAAAGGAGGGCTCAAACAGCTGGATACCTTGCGCACCATCGGCGGCCGTCTGCAGCCGGTGAACCTGACCACCGGCTACGGAGACGTGCTGGGTACCTGGTGCTTGCTCAACATCGAGGAAGAACAAAGTCACCTGCTCGCCGGTGGCATCCCACGGAAGCAATCCTTTTCACTGGAGTTTGTGAGCTATGGCGACGATCTGCAGAACGTCTGACGGGGATCTGTTGGACACCGTCTGTCATCACTATTACGGCCATTTGAACGGCACGGTAGAGGCCGTGCTCGCCGCCAATCAGGGACTGGCTGATGAGCCTCAACCGTTTCGCGCCGGTGTGATCATCCGGTTGCCGGATCTGCCAGCGCAAACGCTGGAGGAGGTCCAGTTGTGGGACTAACACACGCCATCGCATCCCATAAGCCCCGCCCTGTGCGGGGTTTCTTTTTTCAGGAGTGTCCCCCATGAAACCTACCTTTCGCATTGTCGCGGATGGCAAGGACATCACCACGCTGATGAACGACCGACTCTTACAGCTTCGAACCTCGGACAAGCCTGGCATGGAGTCGGATGACTTCGAGCTGCGCATAGATGATCGTGATCAGGCGGTCACGTTGCCCACTCGGGGCGCGAATATCGAGGTGTACCTGGGCTACACAGGTAAAGCCTTGACCCGTCTGGGTCGCTACACCGTGGACGAAGTCGAGGTGTCCGGGCCTCCGGATACGCTGGTTATCCGAGGGAAGGCCAGTGACATGCGTGGCAGCGGTAAGACCGTGCGCAGTGGGTCCTGGGAAAATGTGCCTTTGCAGCAAATTGTCCGGAATGTGGCCGCCCGCAATGGCTGGCAGCCGGTGTGTCCCGTGCAAACCAAAGTGCCCCGTATCGACCAACTCAACGAGTCGGATTACAACTTCATCACCCGCTTGGCCAAACAGTACGACTGCACGGCGAAACTGGCCGACGGCAAGTTGTTGGTGATGCCACGGCAGGGTAGTCAAACCGCGAGCGGTAAGAACCTGAGCCCGGTCGTCCTCGGGCGCGCCGATCTGAGCCGTTATCAATTCCGCTTCGGTGACCGCAACACTCAGAAGGCGGTGCGCACCAAACATCTGGACAAAAAGACGGGCGCTCTGCAGGTGGTCGAGCTGGGGAACGACGAATTGCCCGACGGCCTCCCTGCGGTCCACACCGACCGGCATATCTATCCGAACAAATCCGCCGCCGAGCAGGCAGCCAAGGCGCGCTTGGCTGCGTTCAACCGCAGCACTGCCGGCGTGCGTCTGGAAATGGCCGGGAGAACCGACATCTTCGCTGAACGGCTCATTGTGGTCCAAGGCATCAAGCCCGGTCTCGACGGTGAGTATCTGGCGGATGCAGTAGAGCAGTTATTCACACCGGCCGGATGGACCACAGTCGTCGAGTGCAACGGCGGCAAGAAAGGCAAAGCCAAGGCCGCCGGCAAGAAAAAGAAGAAAGAAGCCAAACCGCTCAAGGTCGTTGAGCTTTAGCCAACACCCCTGAGCCTTGTTTGAACAACCGCAACCCGCCATCGAGCGGGCTTTTTTTGGAGCCCTCCATGCCACTGACAGAGCAGCAATTACAACGCATCATGCCCAACGCCCGCCGCCAAGCGGGCGTTTTTGTATCGGCGCTGAACGCCGCCATGGTCCACCGACAGATCGATACGCCCAAGCGGCAAGCGGCATTCCTGGCTCAGGTTGGGCATGAGTCCGGTCAATTGCAATACGTGCGGGAGCTGGGCGGCGATCAGTACCTCAGCAAATACGACACCGGCTCGCTGGCTGCGATACTCGGCAACACACCCGAACCTGACGGCGATGGTCAGCGCTATCGCGGTCGCGGCTTGATCCAAGTCACCGGCCGCAACAACTACCTGCGCTGCAGCTTGGCGCTGTTCGGTGACGAGCGCCTGTTGCGTACGCCCGAACTGCTGGAGCTGCCCCAATGGGCGACCGAATCGGCTGCATGGTTCTGGTGGGTCAGGGAACTGAACGTGCTGGCTGATCGGGATGAGTTCGAAACGATCACCCGGAAAATCAACGGCGGGCTCAACGGCTTGGCTGATCGTCTGCAGCTGTGGGAGCGGGCGAGGGCGGTGCTATGCGTCTCGTCGACCTGATCCCGCTGCAATACCGCGTGTTGGTCACCGCACTATTACTGGTCGCTTCGGTCACCGCTTCGGTGGCCATCGCCTGGAAGATCCAAGGCTGGCGCTACGGTCAGCAGCTTGAAAAACAAGCCCGGCTCCACACCGAGACCCTCAACCAAATCGCGCTGGCCTCCGCCAACTTGCAGCGCGCAGAGCAGGACAAGCGCCTTGCCCTGGAACAGCGGCTGGCCGCAAATGACCAAGCCCACTATCGAGCCCTTACCGATGCCCAACGTGATCAGGATCGCCTTCGTGATCGCCTCGCTACTGCTGATGTCCGCCTGTCAGTCCTACTCGACGCCACCGATACCAGCTGCAGCGGTGCAATGCCTGCCACCACCAGCGCCGGCCGCGTGGTTCATGGAACCATACGAGCCCAACTTGACCCAGCACATGCTCAACGAATTATCGGCATCACCAATACCGGCGACCGGGGACTTATAGCCTTGGCTGCCTGTCAATCCTATATAAATACAATCCTCGATCAAGCATCGCTTCTAACTTTCGGAAGCAATAAAAGTACTGAGGAGTAAATGAGAAGAGCAACGGCTGTCAGAGTTAATTCAGGGATAGGGATTTGAATTTTACTCATTTTTTCGATAGCTAAAAGTGTCTTGTCTGGAGTCATGAATTCATCAAGGTACATCAATAGCATTGATGTACCCATGTCCCAAATAAGGAGAAGAAAGAATATGAATATAGTGCCGCCAAATAAATGACTATATAAGGATCTGTAATAAGCCGGGTCTCGATATGCTACGGCTGTTATTCCTCCGACACATAATACAATCAGGCCCGCTACGATTTCCCCCAGCATAACTTAATCCTCCCGGCACGCTCATATACGCGCTTCATATTAAATAATCTAGCACTAAATATACGTTGCATTGAATTAAAAAAGGAGCGACTGGGCTGAGTGCGCCAACACTCAGTCCAGTCGCCGTTCCAGCAGATCATTCCTGCAAGTCCAGCCAAGGCTCCTGCTTCGTGCACAAAGCGAGGCGAGCCTAGCACCTGTCTATTCATACAGCAAAGGTCTTGCTATAAATGTCATCACCAATAATCCCCTGGATGGGAGGCAAACGCCGCCTTGCCGACCGTCTCATTCCGCTTTTTCCGCCCCACGAATGCTACGTCGAAGTCTTTGCCGGCGGTGCCGCGCTTTACTTCATGCGTCCCCAAGCCGCACCTGTCGAAGTCCTGAACGATATCAACGGCGACTTGGTGACGCTCTATCGCGTCGTGCAGAACCACCTGGAAGAATTCGTGCGCCAGTTCAAATGGGCGCTCAGCTCCCGCCAGGTGTTCGAGTGGCAGAAAATGACCCGTCCTGAAACCCTCACCGACATCCAGCGCGCCGCCCGGTTCTTCTACCTGCAGCACCATGCCTTCGCCGGCAAGGTCAGCGGGCAGACGTTCGGCACCGCGACCACTGGCCCGGCCATCAACCTGCTACGGATCGAGGAGAACCTCTCGGCCGCTTGGCAGCGCCTGTCCGGGACCTACGTCGAAAACCTCCCCTGGCTTGATTGTGCTGAGCGCTACGACCGCGCTCATACGTTCCATTACATGGACCCGCCGTACTGGCAGACCGCCGGTTATGGCGTGGACTTTTCGTTCGAGAACTACCAGCGGATGGCTGATTTCATGCGCCGCTGCAAAGGCAAGGTGATGGTCAGCATCAACGACCACCCGGATATTCGGCGCGTGTTCGAGGGCTTCCACTTCGAAACCTTGGACATTCGGTACAGCAACACGAACCAGCGTCAGGGTAAGGCCGAGGTCAGCGGTGAATTGGTGATCATGAACTGGGAGCCGGCCGCGTTAGGAGGGCTGTTTTAATGGTTGTCGCGCTCGATCTGATCCGCTTGCTATGTGATTACGCTGGAGCGTTACTGTGGTCACGCAAACAAAGGACATGCCCTATGGAACCCGAAACCGCTGATAAGTACATGAACATCTTCCCCTCCGAGCTGCTGGCAGCCGTGGCACGCGGTGAGGTTGATCTCAACCATTGGGCCAGCGTGATACTGGCTGGGCGAGGATTGGATCAGAATACACGCTGGGTGGGGTTTCCTGAGGCAGCTCGTCTCCTTGACCAACGCAGGCAGGCTTAGTCGTCCTCTGAACGCCAGGGTAGCAGCAACTGTGCGCCCTGGTTTTTTACGTTCCCCACGGCCTTGCCTACCGGATACCATTCAAAGTCCGACTCGGGCCGAGAATGGTCCTTCGCAATTTGTTCCGCCTGTCCTGGACTTAGATCCGGATCCAGCCATTCCCGAGCTTGCTCAGGGGATAACACCAATGGCCTGCGATCATGGATATCCACCATACCCTGATCGCAGGACGCGGTAATGATGACGAAGCCGTCACCGTCTCGCTCCTCCAGGCCTGGGCGAGCTTGCGCCAGAGCACCGAAAAACATCGGCCGTTGGTCCTTCAGGCGAATGAAGTAGGGCTGTTTTTTCTTAGGATCCTCGGGATCTTTAACCCACTCATACCATCCCTCGCTGGGAACCAGTGCACGCCCGGCCGGCCAAAGCTGTTTGAAAAACTTCCCCGCCGTAACCGTCTCGATCCGGGCGTTGATTGGATCTGGACGTTTCCCCTTCGCCCAAAAGGGCGCCCAACCCCATTTAACTGGCGTAACGTGGACGCCGGCCTCCGTGCTATGCAGGATCTGCACGCGGGTCGTCGGCGCTATGTTGTACCGGTTGATCGGCTCTGCATCGTACCCGCCGAATAATGGCAGCTGAGGACCAAGCTCCTCCATAAACACCGCCATCCCCTCGTACTGCACGAATCTCCCGCACATGAGCTGTCCCGCCTGTCAGATTTTTCTTATACAAAATTGACCGCGAACCTTGTACAAAGTTAACTGTATGTTCGTACAGTATTTTGGATCGTGCGTCATGAGCTATTCAATTCTAGGCCCTATTGCCGAGGGTGGCTTGAAGCTGCCCTTGTGTTCGTTTCGTGTGCCCGCCGGGTTTCCTTCCCCGGCTGCCGACCACATCGAAGCGCACATCTCATTGGATGAGGTTCTGAACATTCGCGCCCCGCATGTCTACCTGGTTTCGATTGCCGGGGAAAGCATGCAGGGCGCTGGGATCTTTGAAGGGGACCTAGCCGTTGTCGACCGTGCGATGGAGCCTGCGCATGGCCACATCGTCGTGGCGCTGCTGAACAATGAACCCGTGTGCAAACGCCTTTGCATACGCGGAAAGGAGGTGATTCTCCTGTCGGAGAACCCAAAGTACCCACCGAGGTACGTGCTCGAGGGCGACGAGCTGGTCATCTGGGGCGTCATCACCTGCAGCGTGCGCAGCCATGTCTAAAACTCAGCCAGTTTTCGCCCTGATCGACTGCAACAGCTTCTACGCCAGTTGCGAAAGAGTGTTCCGCCCGGACCTGGCCCGCGTACCCATCGTGGTGCTGAGCAACAACGATGGCTGTGTGATCGCCCGAAGCTATGACGCCAAGCCCTACGTGAAAATGGGCGAGCCGTATTTCCAAATCAAGCACAAGCTGCAGAAGCACGGCATCGTCCCGTTCTCGTCTAATTACGCGCTCTATGGAGACATGAGCGAGCGCGTGATGACTCTAATTGAATCGATGGTGCCGGCCGTCGAAGTCTATAGCATTGATGAAGCCTTCGCAGATCTGACCGGCATTGACGGTCGGGATGCCCTCGGCCGGAAGATCCGCAGCCAGGTGCTGCGCTGCACCGGCATCCCGGTTGGGGTAGGGATCGCTCACACGAAAACCCTGGCGAAGCTGGCGAATCACACGGCCAAGCGACTCCAGGTGCAAACGGGCGGCGTGGTTGATATCTGCGACCAGTTCAAGCGTGACTGGGTGCTGCGCAATACGGACGTGGCCGAGGTCTGGGGCGTCGGTCGCAAGATGAAACTGCACCTAGACGCCATGGGCATCAAGACAGCGATGGACCTGGCGAAGGCTGACCCATGGACACTGCGCAAGAAGTTCAGCGTGGTGATCGAGAAGACCGCCCGCGAGCTGGGCGGCACGCCATGCCTGGAGCTGGATGAGCCGAACCCGCCGAAGCAGGAGATCTGCTGTAGCCGGATGTTCGGTAAACGCCTCACGGAGCTGGCACCAATCAAGGAAGCGGTGGCCACCTACATGATGCGTGCTTCGGAAAAGCTCAGGGTGCAGAAGTCGCTGTGCAAGAAGATCCGCGTCAGCATCCGCACCGGCATGTTCAATCCGGAGGAGGCAAAGTACGCCAACGGTGTGCTGATAGACCTACCGTACCCGACTGATGATGTGCGTTTGCTGACCAAGGCAGCAGTGGACGCACTTGATCGAGTGTTTAGGTCGGACTTCAAGTACAGCAAGGCTGAGGTGCTGTTGATGGACCTGTGTCAGCAGGGGGGATACACCGACGATCTGTTCGCCGTCTCCCAGACAACTGACACCGCGAGGCTGATGGCCGTGCTGGATCAGATCAATGGTCGGTGGGGCAGGGGGACGCTCCGATCAGCTAGTGTACCCGCCGACCCAGACTGGGGAATGCGCCGAGAAATGATGAGTCGAAGCTATACAACGAAGTTAGATCAGCTATGGAAAATTTTTTGTCGTTAAACCACTCAGTGATGCTGTACATATGAAGTTCTAGTAGTTGTCGGCAAGGATTTCTGTAGGGTATTGAGCGAAATCAGGAGGCATAAATAATTCGCCGCTTCGTGCATTATCGAGCCAGTGAAATGCGTGAGCGATATCGTGCTTGGCAATGATCTGCTCGGCTGTGGTGCGGTGACCCAGGGCGTAGAGCGACTGCACGAGGTGATGAAGAAAATTGGTTTTGTCAAAAACATGCATGAACTGCTCTCGGATTGACTGCTGACCGTGGTCGATCTCGCCGCGTATCTCCGGCAGATAACCTGCATACAACGACTCATAGTATTCAGTGAATGCGTAATCGTAGGCGAAGTAAAATAATGCATGAAGACCTGCAGTAACTTCAGGGGTGACGAGATGTTGTAATTTGCTCCATGCGGAATCTCTTTGGATAAGCACCCCTCTAATCAGCTCGGCATAGGTGATTGTTGACTCCGGCTCGCTGTCTGAGTTCTTAATATCTTCATTGAATTCTACCCAAATGTCACAGATATCGATGAGAAGGGGGATTTCGATTCCTGCGAGTGGCTTACAAAGGCCAATGAGTGGGGCGAGCGTGTAGTGGTCTTGGATTAGATTCAATATCTTTGAGAGTGCGTTGCTGGAGAGATTATATCTTGCTCTGATCGAATTTTTTGTGATGGCGAAGTTTTCATTGTTCCAAGTGCTTCTATTGGGAAGCTCCTTTGCTAGAAAAAATATCTGGTTTCTGTGCAGTGCGGAGGGCTTGCTTTGATTATATTCGTGTTCAAGCCATTCATAGATTTTCAATAATTCGTCAAGGTTTTTTTCCAAATCACTAAATTTCTCGTTGAGTACTACGAAGTTAATTAGGGCGACTTCTGATAGATGTTTTGTCGATTGAGTGCTAAATGGGTATCTGAATGTTTGTCCTGATGGGTCGACTTCTGCTATGTCGAGTATTGTGGGTTCTAACAGGTTGTTTATTTTTTGGAATCGGCTGTCCAGATTCTCGGATTCGGTCTTGAAAAAAGTCCAAATTTTATTAATGTCATGGGATCCCACAAAATCAAAATTGATAACTCTTTTTTTGAGCGCTGCTAGAGTTTGTAGAGCTGATATAGCACCCTTTAGGCGCAATTCGACAGAGTGTCGCATATTGAAGCATATCGGATAGACAAAGATGTCTGTCGTTAAGTGAATTGAGTGGTCCTCCAGGACCGCATTAATAAGAATATTTGCAGCCTTAGAAAATCCTTTAGAGTACTCAACGTATCCTGGATCGCCGTTCTCACCGACACAAGCGTTAGCCCAGCTTGGATGAGCACGTCTAAAAGTAGCATTTCCTTGCCTCATGTAGGGCTCCTTAAATAATCGGTATTGTATTTTCTCTACATGGGTGTGCTGGCAGGGTGATTTGTTATCTTAAATTAATACCTTTTAAGTGTTGAATTATTGCCTCGTAAGTGTTGTTTGCTCTGGATTGAGGCGTTGGCTCTCTACTGAAAAAGTCGATTGATACGTTGTCGAGATTAAACGAGGATGTAAAAATGCAGCGCCTATCTTTAGGGTTCTCGACAATAGCAGAATGATCGGCATGGATTATTTTTCTATTGATTCTCTGGCAGAATCTGCCCATTACTATATCGCCCTCGGAGTGGTCGCACTTTTGGAATGGCAAACCACAAATTGAGCAATCGCCAATTGATTCGATAATTCCGGGGCTAGTAAAGATCATGTCAGGTCTGAATAAGCCATGTGAAAATAAATCAAGTCTTTTCTTGATGATAAAAATGGCGTGATTTTCAGCTATCTCTTGTTTGATGTGTGTGCAGGCGTTAATGGTTAGCTTATGTGCTACCCTGGTTGCGATGTCGATATATTCTATAGCGTCAATTAAACTACACCAAGAATCCAGATTTTGCTCATCTTTGTGAAGCTTAATCATTAGGAATGCAGAGTGGATCGAGGAAAGTATGCATTGCATTAAAAAGAAAACGTTGGCTTCAGTCTCTTCTTCTCTTTGAATTGCTTGGTATTTGTAGTTTCGATGAACTTCAATTAGCGGGGATAGCTCGTGTAGTCTGTCTTTAATGATTTTTTTTGATGTGGTTGGGTAGAGATCAAGTAATTGCTTTTTTAAGGTTTTTGAAAAGGCTTCATCTATTTCGTTGAAGCCGAGTTTAGTTGCTTTGACTTTACTTATTTTTCTTTCCATGTTTTCTCCAGCGTTTTTAGAAGAGCGGGGAAGTGTGTTGGGTCGCCTTCAAATTGAACGTCAGTGGTTTGGCTGTTATCATCTTTATGTAGTCTGATTTGTACCCGGAGGTTAGGTGTTGGATCGGAAGGATATAGATTTTTTAAATGGCCCGTGAGCGCTTCTAATAGTAACTTGAAAATTTCCGGATTGGAGGTGTAAACGGAATGAAGGATCATCAGCGATGGTCCGAACCAATCATTCGATCTCTGTTCATATAAAGACTCAGGCTCATCTATGTAATCAGAGGTTATGCCGCTGCGCTGTAGGTGTTTTAATAGAGACGGCGCAGAAGAATGATAGATAGTTAAATCTTTTTGTAGGTGTGCAACAGGCAGCACCACAACGTCGGACGTAAGCCGGCTTGGGTCATAGTGTGCTGATACTAAAGTGGTAGTGATTCCCATAACCTAAAACTCCATGAAGGACCGCACAGTATCCTGCCTCTGGTCATGGCAGGTGATGGTAGATTGCCTTCATGGAAGCAAAAAAGGAAGGGGAGGAAAGAATGCGATTGGAGGCCGCCACGCTCAAGCGCTAAAAGACCAAATGGAGCAAACCGCTTTACGAGCGACCCTATGCTAACCTCGGTAGCTGGAGCTTATCGACCCGTTGCTCAGGTCGAATAAAGGACATTCCGGCCCCGTGGAGTACTGACTCAGATGCAACAGGTACTTAAATCCGTGGAGGTTGTTACCCTTCCATAAAGGTCGGCTTCTTGTCGTCAAGCGGATGTTCTCGACCGACTGCTTTCGCTCCGTTGCTGCTGGTCACAGCGGTCAGAATTCGATTCGACTCAAGTAGAACTGGAATATCCGAACCGCTGGCATTTTCGGATACTAACCAAAAAAATCGTTCGTAGACTGCCGTAGTGTGTGTCTTATCAATCAATTAATTTAATCGATGGGAATCCCAATGCCACTGGTAAATGACATGCAACGGCTAGTTGAAAGGACTATCGAACACCTCGGAGGCCTGGAGAGATTTCAAAAGGTTATCAATACAGAGCTCACGGATATGACCCGCCGCTGGGAGCTGGATGTCACTAACATCGGTCGGATCCTGCGGTCGCACTTGTACGTTGAGTACTACCTAACCGAGCACATCGCAAAAGCCAATCCTCGCCTCGGTGACCTCTCACAGGCTAGGCTAACTTTCGCGCAGAAGCTGTCGCTGCTGGATACAAGCCATGATCGCCTCAGGGGCCTGGTCTCTGGACTTCGGCAGATCAATGCAGTTCGGAACCGACTGGCGCACAGGCTGGAGGCGATGCTGACTGCCGAAGACGTGCAAATATTCCTGACCCACCCGTTGTTCAGTGCTATGCGAATTGAAGGTGCAAAGCCATCCACTCCGAGCGCAGAGCCGATTGATGTTCTAGAAAAATTCGCCCAATTTGCTGCACACCTCTTAGCGAACGAATTTAGCGAATTCGCGATGGCGGTGGGCAAAGCCATAGATGAAGATATAGCCCAACGAAACTCATAACCCATCCCTATAGAGCGTGGCCTTTGGCGAGCCTCCTATGTCTCCGGCCAGATTGCCTGGGTAAAATTAGAGCTGCGATTGCTAAATAATTGCTACAGAAAGGGGGGGATAGCGCACCTAAACAAGCAGGGCGGCGTGGGCGGCGGTTAATCGGTCCAATCCATCATCGGGGCCACACTGAAGCGGCGAGATAGTTCAGAACGGGATGGACTAATGTTCACGGGCTTTACTGGGTTTCCGGACGGGAGGACAGTTTATCAGGAAAGCCAGACCTTCGACCGTAAGCTGGCATGGATCAAACACCTGGGACGGCCTCAGTAATGGGCACCGGGCTGCTGCACCGCATGGAAGGCAAGAATTGATATCTTAAGATTTGCATAATTCGTCTGACGAATAAGCTTCGTGAGAACAATCGATTTCCTACGAATTCGCCGACAAGAGGCCAACACTCCAAAGGAGGTGGGACTATGCTTCCGTTTGAAATAAAGCACTTGGATCATATCGTCTTGCGTGTCCAGGACATGCAAGCGAGCCTGCACTTTTACAGCCAAATGTTGGGGTGCCAGATTAAAAAGCGACGGGACGACCTCGGCATGATCCATCTGGGCGCTGGCGCATCGATGATTGATTTGGTGGATGCACGAGGCGTGCTGGGCCTTCAAGGTGGCGGTCTTGCAGACCCCCAACACCGGAACGTTGATCACTTCTGTCTGCGAATTGCTCCGTTCGATGAAGACCACATTCTTGGTTTCTTGCATGCGGCTGGAATTAAGGCTGATAAGGCGGTCACCCGATACGGCGCTGAGGGGAATGGACCATCAATCTATTGCTTCGACCCCGATGGCAATCAGGTCGAACTAAAAGGCCCATCCCTTTCAGGCTGACTTTTGGTCATTGAGGCATGCACTGAATGGCCTCAACAAAGCAGTTGCGTAGCCATTTTAGGGCTGGCTCCTCATCCTTTATTTCCTGCCTCATAGGCGCCAGCCTGGATTCAGAATCATTATTTTTTCAACGGACCATCCCGGCTCCGCACGCTGTGGGCCAAAGGACTGTGCTGCGCTTCGAAAGAGCTCCAGAAGGCGGTTACGCGATTCCGATTCATACGATTGCATGACCAATGCACTTTTCGAACACCTTTTCCATCGGCTCGAGCACGCAGTTGTAAGCAGCGATATTTGCAAGGAGCCATTCGTCCTTCTCAATGTTCCACCAACTGATTTCAAATCCGGCGTTCATGATCAGGTGTTCAAAAAGGATGCGCTGGCTGCGACCGTTGCCTTCGCGGAAGGGGTGGATAACATTGATATCGGAATAGGCATCGGCGACGGCGACGATCAGATCCGCCCGGTTCATGCCTTCGAACCAATTTGCCGTGGCCATTCTCTTGAATATCTTGCTGGCCTCCTGGGCCATGAAGGCGGGTTGGCAGAAGCGCGTGTCCTGCTTGGCCATCCCAACGGTCCGTAACTCCCCGGCCCATTCGTACAAGTCCGAGAACAGTCGTCGATGGATGTTTTGAAGATAAGCGAGGTCGTAAGGGGGCGGGTTGAATTCGACATCGTCCGCCGCGATGGCCGTGAGTTGTTGTTCGGCTTCGCTCAGGGTGGTTTCGTCGCGGATATCGAGTTTGTTGCGCAGGACAGTGGAGCCGGGGTAGCAGTAGGCGTCTTCGCCGACTCCATATTTGTCAGGCATCAGGTGCGGGTCTTGGTGAAGGTCTTCAGGACTTCTTCACGGGTTGGCATCTTGTACTCGCCTTCGGTGAAGGTCACTTTGAAGCCTTCCAGGCGCAGGCTGGCCGCATAGTTGGACCTGCGGGTTCTGGCCGCGTAGGCCTTCTTGGTTTCAAGGCTGATATCGCCCATTGGGCTGGACCTCAAATCGCGTGGATGAGCGGATTATAACCCATCCGAAAGCGGGGCCCAAAAACGAATCAGAGCGCTGAGGTGATCGGTGGCGCTTGCATTGCGGTGTGGCGCCAAATACTGTGTTTATATCCAGTATAGAGGTTTCCCCATGCAACTGATCGCCAAGCTCGGCATTCTGGCTGATGCTGCCAAGTATGATGCCTCCTGCGCCAGCAGCGGTGCCCCCAAGCGCAGTTCGCGAGGCCGTGATGGGCTGGGCGCCACGGACGGGATGGGCATTTGTCACAGCTACACGCCCGATGGGCGCTGTGTCTCCTTGTTGAAAGTGCTGCTGACCAATTTCTGCCTGTACGACTGTCAGTATTGCGTCAACCGCCGTTCCAGCAATGTACCAAGGGCGCGTTTTTCGCCGGAAGAGGTGGTGCGCCTGACCCTGGACTTCTATCGGCGCAACTGCATCAGCGGCCTGTTCCTGAGTTCCGGCATCATCCGTTCGGCCGACTACACCATGGAGCAGTTGGTACGTGTGGCGCGCTTGTTGCGCGAAGAGCACCAGTTCCGAGGTTATATCCATCTCAAGACCATCCCCGACGCCGATCCGCTGTTGATCGAGGAGGCGGGGCGGTTGGCCGATCGATTGAGTGTGAACATCGAATTGTCGTCCGAGGTGAGCCTCAAGCGCCTTGCGCCTGAAAAGCAATCGAAGACGATCCGGCAGGCCATGGGCACTATCTATTTGGGGCATCAGGCTGTAGCCGACGAGCCACGGGCGCCCCGATTTGCCCCGGCCGGGCAGAGTACCCAAGTGATTGTCGGAGCCGATTCAACTGACGACCGCGCCATCCTGAGCAATGCCGAGTCGCTCTACCAGGGCTACGGCTTGCGTCGGGTCTATTATTCGGCGTTCAGCCCGATCCCCGACAGCCCGGCGAGTGTGCCTTTGGCCGCACCTCCGTTGCTGCGTGAACATAGGCTCTATCAGGCCGACTTCCTGATGCGCGGTTATGGCTACAAGGCCGGCGAACTGCTGAGGGACGCCGGCAATCTGGACTTGGACATCGACCCCAAGCTGGCTTGGGCGCTGGCCAATCGCGAGGTCTTCCCGCTGGACATCAACCGCGCCGAGCCAGCCCTGTTGGCGCGAATTCCGGGTATCGGTCTGCGCAGCGTGCAACGATTGGTGGCCCTTCGCCGAGAAAGACGAGTCCGCTATGACGACCTGGTTCAACTGCGTTGCATACTGGAAAAGGCGCGGCCGTTCATTGTCACCAGCGACTACCGGCCTGCCGAAGCAAGTATGCGTAGCGGCCTGCTGCGAGCACGTTTGCGTGAACCGCAGCGACCCGTGCAGATGGGGTTGTGGGCATGATCGCGCTGGATTGCGACGACGATTTTCGCACGTGGCGCGATCAGGCGCGGACGCTGCTCGGCCATGGGATCGATCCCGCTGAAGTAAGCTGGACCCAAGGCCCCGTCACCGACCTGCTGGCCGTGCCGACGCCGCTTCCGTCGAGCCCCGGACCGTTCCGCACGCGAGTGCCCGCGGCCTTGTTGAGCCAGCTCGAACAAGCCGGTCGTTACCGGGGCGAGCAACGCTGGAACTTGCTGTACGAAGTGCTTTGGCGTGTCGCCCATGGCGACCGCACGGCCATGCTCGCTGGCGACCGCTTGGGCAGCGAACTGCAAAGGCGGATCAGGCAGGTCAGTCGCGAGGCTCATCACCTGCATGCCTTCGTGCGCTTCATACCCTTGCCGCAGGACCTGGCTGAGCACTTGCAACTGGACCTGGTGTCCTTTCATGAGCCGGCCCATGACATCCTCGAAAGCGCGAGCGGCCATTTTGCCGAGCGATTGGGCAAGCAGCGATGGCTGATCGCAACGCCACGCGATGGCATCCGCTTCGACGGCCAGGCGCTGGACTACCGGCGCCGTTGTCCTGAGCAGTGGCAACAATGGGCGCGCCACGCCGAAGACCCGGGCGCCGAGTTGTGGCGCACCTATTATCGGCACACCTTCAACCCGGCGAGGCTCAATCCCCAGGCGCTGCGCCAGCACATGCCAGGACGCTTCTGGCAGCACCTGCCGGAGGGGGATTTGATTCCCCGGCTGGTGGGCTTGGCACGGCAGGGAAAGCAGCGGGATGGGCAGGCGTTGGAGGTGGGGGAAAGGGTTGGTAAACGGGTGGTCGTTGGTGGCGGGCAATCAAGCCGCAGACTTCTTGACCCTATCTGATGACTTGTTTGTGCGAATATCAAACAAGTTATGTTCCGTCCGCGCTGTGTTCCCCCACGAACCAACCCCCTAGCATTCCTTCATTCACCTATTCAGAAGGAATTCCCCATGCAACGTTTCACCCGCCGTTTCCTCTGCGCCTGTGCATTTTCCGGGATTGTCGCCAGCGCCGGTGCGCTGGCTGAAGTCCACCCCACCCTCCGTGCCATGTCGGGTGCGGGGCCGGTCAGCCAGTTGCCTGCCGGTAAAACCGCGTTACTGGTCATCGATTTTCAGAACGAATACTTCACCGGTAAGATGCCGATTCCTGATGGCGCCGCGGCGCTGGGCAAAGCCCGTGAGCTGATCGAATTCGCCGATGAACACAAAATGCCGGTCTATCACATCCAGCACATCGCGCCCGCAGGTTCGGCGGTGTTTGCCGTGGACGGCGAAACCGTGAAATTCCACCCGGACATGCAACCCCGAGCCAAGGATGGGGTGTTGCAGAAAACCACTGTCAGCGTCTTTGGCAGTACCGACCTGGACAAGCGTTTGAAGCACGCCGGCATTAAAAACCTGATCATCTCGGGCCTCATGACCCACGCCTGTGTAGCGGGGGCCGCCCGTGACGCGGCGCCTCAGGATTTCAACGTGCTGGTCGCTTCCGATGCATCGGCCACCCGCGCCATTACCCGGGCCAATGGCGATGTCATCGACAAGGATGCCTTGCACAAGGCCGCACTGGCCGAAGTCGAAGACACATTCGGTGATGTCATGACCACCGCTCAGATTCTTCAGCTTCCGGTGCGCTGAAAGCCATGAATCAGATGCTCGCCATGCGCGTTTTCCGCTGCATTGTGGAGGCCCGGGGGTTTTCTGCGGCGGCCCAGCGGCTGGACACCACGCATTCCTCGGTGTCGCGCCAGTTGCAGCAATTGGAATCCGCGCTGGGCGTGCGCCTGATCAATCGCAATACCCGGCGCATGAGTCTTACCGCTGCCGGGGAACGGTACTACACCGCATGCGTGGATATCCTGGACCGGGTCGAGGCCGCGTCCCGCGTTGCTACACAGGAGCAGGAACGTCCTTCAGGACTGCTTCGCATCAGCGCTCCGCTGGTGATCGGCACGCTGGAACTGGCCCGCTGGTTGCCGGCTTTCCAGCAGCGTTATCCGGACATCCAGGTTGACCTGTCCTGCTCGGATCCGCTTGTCGATCTGGTGGCCGAGGGAGTCGACGTGGCTTTACGGATCTGCGGGCCGCTGGCCGACAGCAGCCTGGTGGCCCGCTTGCTCAGCGTGTCTGCGATGGTGTTGGTTGCATCGCCGGCCTATGTGTTCAAACACGGTCTGCCTCGAAAGGTCGCTGAACTCAACGAGCATCGGCTCCTGACTTACGCATCGGCCACCCAATGGACGATGGTCAGTGAGGAAGGAGGGTCGATGGCCTGGGATTGCGCCAGCTCATTCAACACCGACACCATCACGGCCTTGCACGCCTGCGCTTTGGCGGGCGGAGGCATTGCCGCGTTTACCCTGGCGACGGTGCAGGATGACTTGCTGGCTGGAAGACTCGTCCGGATCCTGCCCGACTACACCCTGGGTTCGAGGCATTACTATGCGCTGTACCCTCATGCCCGGAACCTGCCGGCCAAGGTCCGGGTGTTCGTGGATTACATGGCTGAGTATTACCGGGATAAGTCCTGAGGGCCTCGATAGTCGACTAACCCATTGAAGCCTCCCTACAACGTCTTCCAGAGCTGCGTTCGACTTCAATGACCAGGCCAGGCCAGGGCCCTGACCGTCGAAGGAGACGACCTGACACGGGTTAACAAGGGGGCTGAAGCGACCGTTCAGCGCCTATGGTTGGTGGCCTATTGATATCTTGCTAAGCTCAGGCTCCCTACCTTCAGGCTGTCTGTTGTGTCTACCGAACGTATTGCCCAGCTGGAACAAGCCCTCATGGCCGTTATCGCCGCTGCCGGAAAGTTGGGTATTGGCAGCGACAAGCTGTGCGCCGAAGCAATTGGCGGTTTGATGTCTGAACGCTACTGGGGCTGGGCACATGCCCAGCACGCACAAGGCGCTGCCGATGAAATCGACAATGCCTTGAGCCTGCTGGTGGGGCGGAGAGCGTTGGATCTGAGGCCGCCAGAGATGGAACAACCGCTCGACTCGGTGGTCGGCGCCACGCAGGCGGCCTCGACGGATCGCCTCGTGCGTTAAAGCCCCAAGCCTTCCTCTACCAATGCGAGCAGGGTGTCTTCGTCCAGCGCCACGGGCTCGGGGCGCAGTTGCCCCGTCGCCTGGGTCATCTGCATGTGCCAAAGCGATTCGCCATGCTCGCCGATGGTTCGCAGGATGCAGCGAGCCTGTCCCTTCATATGCACCTCGATACAACCTTCGCCTCGGCTGGAAAAGCGGGCGATCGGGTCGAGTTCGATACGACGTCGGTTGCCTTCCATCACCAGTTGGTCGATGGCGTAGTTGTAGGTCGAACCGTTGGGATGACTTTCGAACACATGGGTGGGGTTGCGCCGGATATGCAGCCCGGCCTCGCAGACCGGCGCCAGCCAGGTTTCGATCTGGCGATACAGCTCATAGACCTGGGCGGGCCAGTGCTCGATGGCCAGGTCGGCGCAGGTGTCGGTGTCGGCGCGGGTTCTCTGGGTCTGCCTCAGTTTGGCCGCTAGCTCGTCTGCCTTGCTCATGTCGATTCCCTGTCGTGGTGATGGGGTGAGCTTAGCTGATGAGTGATTGAACTCGCGTTGCGCTGGATCATGGAGAGCCCGACAAGATCAATGTTGCGCCTGATAGGAAGGTTCATCTCGCATGGATGTCCTGTCGGTGTTTTTCCCAGGCAGTCGCTCGGACACCTCCGGCAACGAAGCCACATGCACCGTCCGCGCCGGCAGAGCAAACCGTACGCCGATCTTGGCAAAGGCTTCCATCATGCCCAGGTTGATCGCCTGCTGGACGTCCATGTAGACGTTGTAGCTGGGGTCCAGCACGATGTACACCGTTTCGAATTCCAGTGCGCTTTCGCCAAAACCGCGGAAGTGAGAGCGGTCGAAGCGGGTTTTGTCCTGTGCCTTGATGATGCGTTCCACAATGGCCGGCACTTGCTTGATCTGGTCGATGGAGCAGTCGTGGGGCAGGGCGAATTCGAAGACGATGCGTCGTTCCTGAAGCCTTTTGTAGTTCTGGATGGTGACATTGATCATCTGTGCGTTGGCCATCACGATCTGCTCGCCGCTCAGGCTGCGGATCCGGGTGGTTTTAAGGCCAACATGCTCGACGGTGCCGGCCAGCGTGCCGACGACGATGAAGTCACCGACTTCGAACGGTTTGTCCACGGCAATCGACAGCGAGGCGAACAGGTCGCCGAGGATGTTTTGCACGGCGAGCGCTACCGCGATACCGCCGACCCCGAGGCTGGCGACGAACGCGGTGATGTTCACGCCCAGGTTGGAGAGCATGGCCAGCAGCACCACGGCCCAGAGAAACACTTTCGCGCCCCACAGGCTCAGGGTTGCCAAGGCACTTTTCTGATGAATTTCGCTGTGACTGTGGCGGGCGAAATAGTGCAGCAGAGTGAGCGCAATGGCGCGGTTCGCCCACAGCCCCACCTGTAGGGCCGCCACCACGAACCAAAGGCTGCTGACCCGGCCCAGCCAACGCTCCGGCAGGTCCAGGACGCCGACCCCGATGAGTATCGAAGCCAGCAGCAACAAGGTGTTACTGGTGCTGGACAGCACCTCGACGGCAATGTGACTGACGTGGGCGTTGGGCTTTTGCGCCCGGGTCCGCACGTTTCTGAGCAGAAAGCCGACGCCTGCCCTGGCGATGATGAAACTCGCCGTCATCACCCCGAAGGCGAGCAGCCAGTTGGCAACGGAGATTCCCAGCAGTTGGGTGTCGGTAAAGAACGGGAGGGCGTTTGAATCCATGGGTCGTTCACCTGCGCCAGGCAATGGAACCGTGCGCAGCGTTGCTCGTCCGGTTGCGCCATTGCTGTTCTGGTTCGGGCCCTTGCCGTTTTGCGCGAGGGCGTGGCAGGGCCATGAACCTGATTAGGTTGCAGGTAGGATAGGGTGTTCAATTTTATTGGTGGCGGCCCCAGCTCGTCTGTAGGGCCTAGCGCAACAGATGCACCGCCATCCCGGCCAACCCGCACGCCACCAACACCTGGATCACCCCACGCTTGTAGCGAAACAGGGCAACGGCCGCCGCCAGGGCGATGACTGCCGATGGCCAATCCAGTGCCCCCGCAAATCCATTGGGCCACAGTACGTGATAACCGAAGAAACAGGCGAGGTTAAGGATCACGCCGACCACGGCCGCGGTAATGGCCGTCAGCGGTGCGGTGAATTTCAACGCGTTGTGAGTCGACTCTACCAGCGGACCTCCGGCCAGGATGAACAGGAAGGAAGGCAGGAAGGTGAACCAGGTCACCAGGGTGGCCGCGACGGCGCCGGCGAGGAAAGCCTGCTCGGGGCCAAACACCTGCATCACGTATCCACCGACGAAACCGACGAACGCCACCACCATGATCAACGGGCCGGGCGTGGTTTCCCCGAGCGCCAGGCCGTCGATCATCTGGGTCGGCGTCAGCCAGCCGAAGTGTGCGACAGCGCCCTGATACACATAGGGCAAAACCGCGTAGGCGCCGCCGAAGGTCAGCAGCGCGGCCTTGGTGAAGAACCAGGCCATTTGTGTAAACGTGCCTTCCCAGCCGAACGCCACGGTCAGCAGGCCCATCGGTAACGCCCACAGCAGGGCGCCGATGACCGCCAGGCGAATGAGCCTGAGGGCGCTGAACCGTGCATGGTCCGGGGTCGGAGTGTCGTCGTCGATCAAGGCCGGGCCATAGGAGCGATGGCTCGTGTCGTGACCGCCCAGGCTGAATTTTTCCGGGACCCAGCGACCACCCAGGTAACCGATCACAGCGGCACTCAGAACAATCAGCGGGAAGGGCAGATTGAACGCGAATATGGCGGTAAACGACGCCGCGGCGATTGCCCACAGCCAATTGTTCTTGAGCGCGCGGGAGCCTATGCGGTGGGCAGCATGCACCACGATCGCCGTCACGGCCGGCTTGATGCCGTAGAAGATTCCCGCCACCACCGGGACTTCGCCAAAGGCGACATACAACCAGGACAAGGTGATGAGGATGAACAGCGAAGGCAACACGAACAGCGCCCCGGCGATGACCCCACCCCAGCCGCGGTGCATCAGCCAACCCAGATAGGTCGCCAATTGTTGCGCCTCGGGTCCCGGCAGCAGCATGCAGTAATTCAGGGCATGCAGGAAACGCCGCTCGGAAATCCAGCGCCGACGTTCCACCAGTTCCTGATGCATGATCGAAATCTGCCCCGCCGGCCCACCAAAACTGATAAAGCCCAGCTTGAGCCAGAACCGGAAAGCTTCGCGCAGGCTGACAGCCGAGGGACCATCGACGGGGTTAGGCAGTTTATTCATGGGCGTTGGGATGCCTGAGGGCCAAGGACGAACTACGTTATGGGGCGTAACGCAATTTGGATAGCCCCAGGCGAGGTTTACCTGTAAATAACACGTCCCTTCATGGGGTTGAAACACAGCCCTGGAACAATCACCGCCCGGAACGTCGTCATGGTTATTTCCAACGCAGCCCAAGGAGTGGGTCAATGAAACACCGTTTAATGATTGTTGTATTACTTGCGCTCACGTCAGGTTTCATCGGTACGGGCAATGCCCGTGAGTCGCGCAACGCACGGGCGGAATCCGTCGCGGGCGTATTCGATTACTACGTCCTGTCGTTGTCCTGGTCACCGACCTTCTGCCTGACTCACCAAAACGATACGCAATGCTCCGGCAAAGGCTACGGCTTCGTGCTCCACGGTCTCTGGCCGCAATATGCCAAGGGGGGATGGCCGCAATCCTGCGAGCCGAGGGTGTCGTTGACGGCCGCCGAGCGGGCAAAGGGACTGACACTGTTCCCTACGCCAAAGCTGCTGGAGCATGAATGGTCCAAGCACGGCACGTGCAGTGGTCTGGGCGCCATGGGCTATCTGCAAGCCTCCGACAAGGCACTCGATGCGGTGAAGATTCCACCGCAATTGCAGCCACTCAATTCCTCCTATTATTTTGAAGCCGAGGAGATTGCCCGGTTGTTTCGACAGAGCAATCCAGGTATCCCGGATAAAGGAATCGCCGTTATTTGCAGTGGCCCGCAATTGTCGGAAGTGCGGGTGTGCATGGACAAGGACCTGAGTTTCAGCGCATGCGGCAAGGGTGTCAGGACGCAATGTCGGGCAGGGGAGATCCGCGTACCGCCGGTACGGTGATTCCCGCGGGGGCTGCGTGTCGACGCGGGGTCTGGTTTGGATCCAATCAGGCCATCCATCGTCTTCGTCACGACGGCAAATTGCCGCCCTACAAGCGGTAGGCTAAGCTCACGGATATTGAGGGCTTTGAGCGATTTGCTCATGTTTTTGCCCTCCCCAGGACTTCGCTTGCCAATCCCCATCCATGATCCGCTCCATGCTCCTGGCGGTGCCCTGAAGCGTCTGCCGCTGCTAAAGGCAGCGGTGGCCTTTATCGCGGCCGTCTGCTTGTGCCTGTGCGGTTTGCTGTACCTGCAACTGGAGCAGTCTCGTCGGCACGACCTCGAAGCGGCAAGCATCGCCTCGGCCAACCTGACCTGGGCCATGGCCCAGCAGGCCCAGGATACGTTTCGGCAGGCCGACCTGGTGTTGGACAGCCTGACGGACTGGATCCAGGCCGAGGGATTCGGACCGGCGACGCAACCGCGTCTGCAGAAAGTCTTTGCCCGGCGCGCGCTATCGCTGGAACAGTTGCATGGCCTGTTTCTGTTCGACAAGCACGGACACTGGGTCGTTACCTCCTTCGATCATCTGAAGAGGGGAAACGGTGTGGCGGACCGGGAATACTTCACCTTCCATCAGCAGAATGCCTCCCTGATCGCCCATATCGGGCCGGCGATCCGCAGCCGGCAAAATGGCGATTGGATCATCCCCATATCCCGACGCCTGAATGATCAGGACGGCAACTTCCAGGGCGTGCTGATGGCTGGGATCAAGATGTCGTACTTCGATAGATTCTTCAAAAGTTTCAACCTCGACGACAAGGGCGAGATGGTCCTCACCTTGTCCGATGGAACGCTGTTGGCCCGCCGGCCATTCGATGAGGCGATGATCGGCCGTTTCCTGGCCCAGGAACGTCTTTTTCGGCATGACCCGCAGGAAAAGGAGCCTCACCGGGCGATGATCCGCTCCACCACCGACGGTGTCGTCCGGCTATACGATCATCAACATTTGCAGGCCTATCCGTTGATGGTCTCCGTGGCGATGTCCAAGCAGTCGATCCTGGCGGGCTGGTATGCCAAGGCCTTTCAATCCACTCTGATCGTGGCCCTGGTGGTGATCGGCATTTGTCTGTTCGGTTGGGTCTTCGTACGACAGGTGCGTAACAGCGAGCGGATTGAGGCCGATCTGCGCAAGGCCCAGGAAACCTTGCGATTGATCGCTACTCACGACAGCTTGACGGGGCTGGCGAATCGGCGGTTGTTCGAGCGGGCCCTGGACATCGAGTTCGGCCGGGGCGCCCGCCAGCGCAGTTCGCTCAGCCTGATTTTGCTCGATATCGACTTCTTCAAACGTTACAACGATACCTATGGGCACGTGGCCGGGGATCATTGCCTGGCGGAGGTGGCGCAAGTGCTCAAGGGTTGCTGTCATCGCAAGGCGGACCTGGCGGTGCGCTACGGTGGAGAGGAGTTCGCGGTATTGCTTCCCGATACCAACCTGCAGGGCGCCGTGACGCTGGCCGAGCAAATCCGCAGCAACCTGATCGAAAAGCACATCACACACGCTGGTTCCCCGACCGGTTACCTGACGGTGAGCCTGGGCTGCTATGCTTTTGTGCCGAGCAGCCTCGACAGCACCGAGGTCTTCATCCAGAGGGCGGATGCCGCCCTTTACCAGGCCAAGCACAGCGGTCGCAATCGCGTGGCGGTGTGGCCGACGGAAGACGGGCGAGATGTGCTGGAGCGCTCCGATCGTTGAGTTCGTGGGAGTCATCGACGGCGGGCAACGGTCAACTGCACATCGAAGCAAGCGTCGAAGCCCAGGAACAGATGAATGGACACTTCTGCCGATACGCTTTCAAACACCACGCGCCATACCCCCATTACCCGTCGCCTGGTGGCCGCGGTGGCAGGACTGTTTGTCCTCGGCGTGCTGCTGACGGCAGCGGCGTTATTCGAGATCGCGGGCGATCTGGACACCGAGGATGTGCGCAAAACACACTTCTACACCGAGCGCGCCGTCCAGAACCGCATCACCGCCTCCAAAAACTACATCACCAGCTATGCCTTTTGGACCACAGCCTATGAACATCTCAATGGCGAGGTGGATGTGCAATGGGCCTACGCCGACCAGAACATGGGCAGGACACTGTTTACCAATGACGAATACGAAGGCGTGTTCGTCATTGATCGCGAGCGCACCAAGTACGCCTTGATACGAGGGCAGCCTCTCCAGGCCGACGTGTCGGCTTACATGGAAATGCCATTGAAGGAGCTGGTGGAACAGCTCCAGGGGCAAGCCGACCTGACCATGCCCCAGATCCGCTATACCTTGTTCGAAGGCTGGCCAGCCATCGTCACCGCGGCGGTGATCGTGCCCAACGACGAGCGTCCACGGATCGATCCCAGGGGAGCGTCGATCCTGTTATTTGTCGATCAACTGACGCCCGTCAAGCTGCGCAAACTGGGCAAGAGCTATGGCCTCATCGATCTGAATCTCAAACAGGACACGGCACTTGAACCAGGCCAGCCGGCGGTGCCGCTGGACAGTACCGGCTACAGCCTGGTGTCCCGGCTCGAACGGCCGGGCCGGCAATTGCTCTGGTCCCTGATCCCGCCGCTGGGTGGGGCACTGTTGATCCTGGCGCTGCTTACCGCCTGGTTTTTCCGCTATGCCATGCGCGCGGCCCGGCATGTGGATGCCAGCCATGACAGCCTGGAAAAGTCGACCCGGGCTCTGGAAGCCAGTGAAGAACGTTTCCGCGCTGTGGCCGAGGCGGCATCCGATTGGATTTGGGAGATCGACAGCCAGCGCCGCATCACTTACTTATCGGGACGCTTCAATGCGGTCACGGGGTTTTCCGACCGGCAGTGGCTGGGGCAAGACATCGAACAGCTGTTGTTCTGCGACACGACACCGATTGCCCTATGGCTGAGCAATCTGACGGAGGAACATAACGTCAGCAACCTGCGTTGCTCCTACCGCGACCATTCCGGGCAATTGCGCTTTTGTCGGGTATCGGCGCGACCGATCCTGGACAAGGGAGAGACGGCAGGGTATCGAGGTACTGCCAGCGACATCACCGATGAGGTGGCAGCTCATGCCCAGGTCCAGCATTTGTCATTGCACGATGCGCTGACCGGCCTGCCGAACCGCAACAAACTGGCGCGGTACCTGGATGATGCGCTGCTCGCCAAGGAGCATTCCGCACCCTTGACCCTGCTGGTGGTGGACCTGGACAATTTCAAGCCGATCAACGACTCCCTCGGCCACCCGGCGGGCGATGCGGTGCTGCTGGAGGTGGCGCAACGGCTGCGCGACAGCACCCGTGACCAGGACCTGGTGGCACGGTTGGGAGGCGATGAGTTCGTCGTGGTGCTCAGCGGAATGGAAAACACCACCGAGATCGACCGATTCTGCGAGCGACTGATCAACAGCTTGCAGCAACCGATCCACTACGAGACCCACGCCCTGCACATCGGCGCCAGCATCGGCATCGCGGTGAGCCGTCGCCAAGGCTATATTCCCGGAGAATTGATCCGTTGCGCTGACATTGCCATGTATCAGGCAAAGTCCGAGGGCAAGAAAACCTGGTGCTACTTTGCGCCACAAATGAACGATCAGATCCAGCACCGACGCCAGTTGGAAAGCGATCTGCGCCAGGCTCTCAAGAAAAACGAATTCGTCCTGCATTTCCAGCCTCGCTACAAGGTCGATGGTCGCGAAATCGTTGCCGTCGAGTCGCTGGTGCGTTGGCAGCATCCGACCCAGGGCTTGCTGGGCCCGGATGCCTTCATTCCCTTGGCCGAACAAACCGACCTCATCGTTCCGCTTTCGCGCTGGGTGCTGCGCGAGGCTTGCGAAACCGCGCTGACCTGGCCGGGGGATCTGATGGTCTCGGTCAATCTCTCGCCCGCGCAATTCGAGCGCAGCAACGTCGTCGAGGACGTGCGCCAGGTGCTGATCGAAACCCATTTCCCGGCCAGTCGCCTGGAACTCGAAATTACCGAGAACGTGATGCTCAACGATGTGGACGGAGCCCTCCAGGTCATGAACGCCCTGAAGGAACTGGGCGTACGTTTGAACATGGACGATTTCGGCACCGGTTATTCGTCGCTCGGTTACCTGCGAACTTATCCGTTCGACGGCATCAAGATCGACAAGCGCTTCATTGCATCCATGAGCAACAGCAGCAACGATCGGGCGGTGGTGCAGGCGATCATCAATCTGGGCAAGGCGATGGGCCTGACCGTCACGGCCGAAGGGGTGGAAACCCTGGCCCAGCTCGGTTCGCTGGGATCGGACCAATGCCATGAGGTTCAGGGTTATTTCCTCAGTCGTCCAATCGATAAGGCCGCGTTCGCGCGCCTGCTGGATAGCGATCGACCTTCATCGAGCTCCTGAAAGCCGTTGCAACCACTGCGGTTTTTTATCGGTCACAGGTGAGTGTCCTGGCATTTCGAGTTCCGGCCCATGAAAAATCTGCGTATCGCGACCTTTAATATCAACGGCATCCGGGCCCGGTTGCCCAACCTGCTGGAATGGCTGGAGCGGGAGGGCCCAGACATTGTCTGTCTGCAGGAGCTCAAGGCAGCCGACAAGGATTTCCCGGCGGCGGAGCTGGAGTCGGTGGGGTACGGATCGATCTGGCATGGCCAGGCGTCGTGGAATGGCGTCGCGATCCTGGCCCGTGATGCGCAGCCGCTGGAGAGCCGTCGTGGCTTGCCCGGCGCAGATGACGACAGTCACAGCCGTTATCTGGAGGCCGCTGTGCATGGCGTCCTGGTGGGGTGCCTCTACCTGCCCAACGGCAACCCGCAGCCGGGCCCGAAGTTCGACTACAAGCTGGCATGGTTCGAACGGCTGATCGACTACGCCCAAGATTTACAGGCCAGCGAACATCCGGTGGTACTCGCCGGTGATTACAATGTGGTGCCCACCGACATGGACATTTACAACCCGCGCTCCTGGCTCAAGGATGCGCTGTTGCAGCCCGAAAGCCGCGAGTGCTATCAACGGCTGCTCGATCAGGGATGGACGGATGCGTTGCGTCATCTGTATCCGCAGGAGCGGATCTACACCTTCTGGGACTATTTCCGTCAGCATTGGCAGAAAAATTCGGGGCTGCGTATCGATCACCTGCTGCTCAACCCGGCGGCGAGCCCTTATTTGAGCGAGGCGGGCGTGGACGCCTGGGTCAGGAACCAGCCTCATCCCAGCGATCATGCGCCTACCTGGATCCGGCTGGCTTCGCGCAAGCGGCGCTGAACGGGTTATTGTCGTCGCCGGAACAATGCCTTATACCTGCTGCCGACAGCAGCTGGCTTACTGTAGGCCTGCGCTGGACCAGGAAAGGACACCCTCATGGACACCCCACGACTGAGCGATACGGGCCGTTATCTCAAACGCCTGGGCTTCGACGCGCCCCCGGCGCCGACCCTCGACACCTTGCGCAAGCTTCAATGGCGCCACACGGCCGAATTCCCCTTCGAAACACTCTCGACGCTGCTGCGTCAGCCGGTGCCTATCGATCTCGAATCGGTGGAGCGAAAAATCCTCGATCAAGGACGTGGCGGTTACTGTTACGAACTCAATCAATTATTCCTGGCGTTGTTGCAGGCACTGGGCTTCGATGCCCGCGGCATCACCGGACGGGTGGTGATGACCGCTCCCGAGGGGGCCTGGCCCGCCCGCACCCACCGTCTCAGCCTGGTGACGCTGGATGGCGTGCGCTATATCACTGATGTCGGCTTTGGCGGCATGGTGCCTACCGGCCCTTTGCTACTGGACAGTCGCGACATCCAGGCCACTCCCCACGAGCCGTACCGTATTGAAGATCATCCAGACGGCTACCTCCTGCGGGCCAACGTGACGGGGGAATGGCGACCGATGTACCTGTTCGACCTGCAACGCCAGGAAGACATCGACTACATCGTGGGCAATTGGTATGTCAGTAGCCACCCCGACTCTCCATTCATGGGGCGATTAATGGTGTCCCGCACCGGTGATGGCCTGCGCAAGACCCTCAATGGCAACAGCTACGCCTTGCATCGGTTGGGGCAGGAGAGCGAGCGGCGGGAGATCACCGATGCCGATGAACTGATCGATGTGCTGGAAAGTGAATTCGGGCTGCGCGTGCCGCCACGAGAACTGTTGCGCCCTGTACTGGCGGGGCTTCTCTGAAAACGGAGTGGATGTTTTTTGCGGATGCGATGACCCTTTGGTCATGATGCGGCTTACAAGTTGTATACAACTATCTGGACATTTGTCCTGAGTTTTGAATACAGTGTGCCCATAACAAAAAACAGGGAACCCCCGAATCATGAAAACGCCCCATGTTTCACTCCCACGGCCCGAGGACGAAAACCTTGGCGTCGGCGCGAATATGGCTTATGGCCTGCAACATGTGTTGACCATGTACGGTGGCATCGTCGCCGTGCCTTTGATCATCGGGCAGGCGGCCGGGCTGTCGTCGGCGGACATCGGTCTGTTGATTGCGGCGTCATTGTTCGCGGGAGGGCTGGCGACCTTGCTGCAGACCTTGGGCCTGCCGTTTTTTGGCTGCCAGTTACCCTTGGTACAAGGCGTGTCGTTCTCCGGCGTCGCGACCATGGTGGCGATCGTCGGGACCGGCGGGGAGGGCGGATTCCAGGCCATCCTGGGCGCGGTGATCGCCGCATCCTTGATTGGCTTGCTGATTACTCCGGTATTTTCGCGAATCACCCGGTTCTTTCCGCCGTTGGTCACAGGCATCGTGATTACCACCATCGGCCTGACACTGATGCCGGTGGCGGCACGCTGGGCGATGGGCGGCAACAGTCACGCGGCTGATTTCGGCAGCATGGCGAACATCGGCCTGGCCGCCGTCACGCTGGTGCTGGTGCTGTTGCTCAGCAAGATGGGCAGCGCGACCATTTCCCGGTTGTCGATCCTGCTGGCCATGGTGATTGGTACGGTGATAGCGGTGTTCCTTGGCATGGCTGATTTTTCCGCCGTCAACGAAGGGCCGATGTTTGGCTTCCCCACGCCGTTCCACTTTGGCATGCCAACCTTCCACATCGCGGCGATTCTGTCGATGTGCATCGTAATCATGGTGACTTTGGTGGAAACTTCCGCCGATATCCTGGCGGTGGGCGAGATCATTGACACCAAGGTCGATTCCCGGCGCCTGGGCAATGGCCTGAGGGCGGACATGCTGTCGAGCATGATCGCGCCGATTTTCGGCTCTTTCACCCAAAGCGCCTTTGCCCAGAACGTCGGGCTGGTGGCAGTCACCGGGATCAAGAGCCGCTATGTGGTGGCGACCGGCGGGCTGTTTCTGGTGGTGCTCGGGCTGTTGCCGTTCATGGGACGGGTGATCGCTGCAGTGCCGACCTCGGTGCTGGGCGGTGCCGGTATCGTGCTGTTCGGCACCGTCGCCGCCAGTGGCATTCGTACCCTGTCGAAGGTCGATTACCGCAACAACGTGAACCTGATCATTGTCGCCACCTCCATCGGCTTTGGCATGATTCCCATCGCCGCGCCAAACTTCTACGATCACTTCCCGAGCTGGTTCGCCACCATTTTCCATTCAGGGATCAGTTCCTCGGCCATCATGGCGATCGTATTGAACCTGGCGTTCAACCACCTTACCGCCGGTAATTCCGACCAGCAGTCAGTCTTCGCCGCCGGCACCGAGCGGGTGTTGCGCTACCAGGACCTGGCGGCGTTGCGCGAAGGGGACTATTTCAGCGACGGCAAGTTGCATGACTGCGATGGCAACGAGATTCCGGTGGTGGCGGAGCCTGCCCATCCGACTGCGGAACATGGCACAGCAAGGCTCAAAAGCAGCGAGCATGTCTGATATCGGTTGCTTGCCCCATAAAAAAACAGCCTGCGGTCACTGACGGCAGGCTGTTTTTTGTTCCGGATCGCTTACCAGCGACCGTAGTGACCACGGGGCGGGCCATAGTAATAGCCCCGTGGTGGCCCGTAATACACGGGCGCCGGGCGATAGTAGACAGGTCGCTCGATGTACACCGGCGGTGGCGCGTAATAAACCGGCGGAGGTTGTTGTACATAGACCGGTTGTGGCTGCACGTAGACCGGTTGCTGCACATAGACCGGTCGGTCACGGTTGATGATCGCCGAGCCGACAATCGCCGAGCCGACGATTGCACCAAACACTGCGGGCCCCTCCCAACCACCGCGACCATGGGCGGATGCCTGGCCGGTGACCGCGAGTGCCCCCATGAGCAGGGCGATGATGGGGAGTTTACGATTCATGGTGGTTCCTCGTTTCGGCCCCGGCAACTGTGGTCTGTAGCAGACCCGATGATTGGTCGCCGGGATACTTGCTCTGACAACGATTTTCTCAGGATCTGCAACGCCGTTGGGTAAATATTGTGTAAGGTCCAACGAGACGGTCATCCGTTTGTCCGAAAGTGAACGCAAGGAACCAGCATGCAATTCAAACACAACAAAGACACCCAGCTATGCATGTCCCTGTCGGGACGTCCCGGAAACTTCGGCCTGCGCTTTCATAATCACCTGTACGAGCAGTTGGGCCTGAACTTTTACTACAAGGCTTTCAGCAGCCAGGACCTGCCCGGTGCGGTCAGGGGAATCCGCGCGCTGGGCATTCGCGGGTGCGGGGTGTCGATGCCTTTCAAAGAGGCCTGTATCCCCTTGGTCGATGAGCTGGACGCTTCCGCTGCCGCGATCCAGTCCATCAACACCATCGTCAACACCGACGGTCACCTGAAGGCCTATAACACCGACTACATTGCCATCGCCCAGTTGCTGCAAACCCATGCCGTGCCGAAGGACTCGACCTTCGCACTGCGTGGCAGCGGGGGCATGGCCAAGGCTGTGGCCAGCGCCCTACGTGATGGCGGCTACAAGAAGGGTCTGATCGTCGCTCGCAATGAAGCCGCCGGTCGCGCCCTGGCCGAGTCCCTGGGTTATGAGTGGCAAAGCGAACTGGGCGAACAACGGCCCCGGATGTTGATCAATGTCACGCCCATTGGCATGACCGGCGGCCCGGAGGCCAGCGAGCTGGCGTTCGCACCGGACGCCATCGAGGCGGCGCAGACGGTGTTCGATGTCGTGGCGATCCCGTCGGAAACGCCACTGATCGTGCGGGCTCGGGCTGAAGGCAAGCGTGTCATCACCGGGTTGGAAGTCGTTGCGATCCAGGCCCTGGAGCAATTCGTGCTCTACACCGGTGTACGACCGAGCCTGGAACAGTTCGAGAAAGCCGTGGCCTTCGCCCGGGCCGTGTAGGGGCGCTATTCCAATCGGGCCAGCCGCTCTTCCAGCGCCGCGATGCGGGCTTCGAGCTCTTCGATACGCTCCAGCGACACGCCGCTGCCGGTGCCGCGTTCCACCGGATGCTGTCGGGCAGCGAGGATCGCCTCGATGTCCGCCGGATCGCCCAGGGCATGGACGTAGCGGTCTTCCCGCTGACCGACCTGACGCGGCACCAGCAGGGCCAGGCCGCGGGCGATCAGGCGTTCCAGTTGATGCAGCACCTGTTCGGTGTCTTCGAAGTCGTGCATCCGGCCGCTGCGGGTCAGCAGCTCATTGATCGTTTGAGGGCCACGCAGGAACAGTAGCCCCATCAGGACCACCTGGGCCGGCACCAGTTCAAGAGTCTTGTCGACCCGGTGTTCCCAGCGGTCGGCGCGGCTGCCCATCACCAACCGGGTAAAACCGCGGCCTTCAAGGGCCCGCAGGCTTTGACCAACCTGGCCGGGCGTCAGGTTCATCACCGGTTCGCGGCTGGTCTTCTGATTGCAGGCCAGAACCAGGGCGTTGAGTGTCAGGGGATAGGTTTCCGGGTTGGTCGCCTGTTTTTCAACCAGTGATCCCAGGATGCGGATTTCCGTGCTGTTGAGCCGTGCTTCTTCAGCCTGGTCTTGTTCTTCGATGCCCATCGCGCGTCCCCTATGCTATGAAGCCGCCTAGCGTAATCCTTGCGTGATAAAAGACAAGCCGCTCAACGCCGTGTCTATAATCGCCCACGTTCGATGAACCTCTTTTCCATCACCTGCATGAGATCGCCATGACTATTTCCCTGTACGCCGCTTCCATCCCGGTTTTCAAGCAGATGCTCAACGCCCTGAGCGATGTGCTGAACAAGGCCGAAGCCCACGCCAGCGCGAAAAGCATCGACCCGAACGCCTTCCTGCAAGCTCGCTTGTACCCAGACATGTTCCCGCTGGTGCGCCAGGTGCAGATCGCCGTGGATTTCGCCAAAGGCGTTTCCGCGCGGCTGGCCGAAATCGATGTGCCGAAATATGACGACAGCGAAACCACTTTCGCCGAGTTGCAAGCCTTGCTCACCAAGGTCCTCGCCTTTATCGACAGCATTCGTCCCGAGCAGATCGACGGCAAGGAAAACATCGAAATCGTGACCCGTCCGGGCACGCCCAAGGAAAAGCGTTTCACCGGCCAGAACTACCTGCTGACCTACGGCCTGCCGCAGTTCTTCTTCCATGTCACCACCACTTATGCGCTGCTGCGCCACAACGGCGTGGAAATCGGCAAGCGCGACTACATGGGCGCGTTCTAAACCCGCCGATGTAAAAAAGCCCGGGACGGTGTGGGCCGTTCCGGGCTTTTTTTGCCTGTTGGGTCGTTGCTGGATGTGCCGCCGCTATCGCGAGCAGACTCGCTCCCATAGATCCAGGGCGGATGTATGTCCTGAGACCACTCCAGAGCCATGTGGGAGCGAGCCTGCTCGCGATGAGGCCCGTACAGCCGACCGCGTCTTATGCCGTACGCGCGAGCTTCTCTTCCTCACCCAGACAAGCCGCCGCCGTGAACAGCACGTCAGTGGACGAGTTCAGCGCCGTTTCCGCCGAGTCCTGCAATACGCCAATGATGAAGCCCACGGCTACCACCTGCATGGCGATCTCGCTGGGAATGCCGAACAGGCTGCACGCCAGAGGAATCAGCAGCAGCGATCCGCCGGCCACTCCAGACGCGCCACAGGCGCAAATGGCCGCGACGACGCTCAGCAGTACCGCAGTCGGCACGTCCACGACGATACCCAGGGTATGTACCGCCGCCAGGGTCAGTACGGTAATGGTGATGGCGGCGCCGGCCATGTTGATGGTGGCGCCCAGCGGGATCGAGACCGAGTACGTGTCTTCGTGCAGACCCAGGCGTTTGCTCAGTTCCAGGTTCACCGGGATATTCGCCGCCGAGCTGCGGGTGAAGAATGCGGTGATGCCGCTCTCGCGCAGGCAGGTAAACACCAGGGGGAAGGGGTTGCGACGCAGTTTCCAGAACACGATGAGCGGGTTGACCACCAGGGCGACGAACAACATGCAACCGATCAGCACAGTCAGCAGTTGCAGGTAGCCGAGCAGGGCACTGAAGCCGGAGGTGGCGAGGGTCGAGGCCACTAGGCCGAAGATCCCCAGTGGTGCGAAGCTGATTACCAGACGCACGATTACCGTTACGCCATTGGAGAGATCCTCCAGCACGTTGCGGGTGGTCTGGCCGGCATGGCGAATGGCGATGCCCATGCCAATGGCCCAGGCCAGGATACCGATGAAGTTGCCCTCCATCAGTGCCCGGACGGGATTGTCCACGACGCTGAGCAGCAGGCTCTGCAACACTTCGCCGATGCCGCCGGGAGCAGTGACAGCGACGTCCTGGGTGGACAGCACCAGGCTGGACGGAAACAGTGTGCTGGCCACGACCGCCACCACGGCTGCCGCAAAGGTCCCCAGCAGGTACAGGAACAGGATCGGGCGGATATGGGTTTCCTGGCCGTGCTTGTGGTTGGCGATCGACGCCATGACCAGCACGAACACTAGGATGGGAGCCACCGCTTTGAGAGCGGACACGAAGACCTTGCCAATGAAGGCCGTGGACTTCGCCACGTCGGGCGCGAGCCAGGCCAGGGCAATACCGGCAATCAGACCAATGATGATCTGTGTCACCAGGCTGGTGCGTTTCAAGCGTTGCAACAGGGAAGGGGATAAAGCAGTCATAACGACCATCCGTTTGTTTTTTTGAGTAACGGTCGACGATCAGGGCGACAAGCGGGCAGGCCACATGAGCGGGACCGGAAGCGGTACAACAGTTGCGGGGCGCGGACTTTAGCACAGCCCGCTGAAGAATCTGACGGACCTGTGACGATCCGCCAC
Organism: Pseudomonas uvaldensis; assembly: GCF_021271205.1. GTDB lineage: Bacteria > Pseudomonadota > Gammaproteobacteria > Pseudomonadales > Pseudomonadaceae > Aquipseudomonas > Aquipseudomonas uvaldensis. The sequence continues at coordinate 111,269 of NZ_JAIWKS010000001.1, read as the reverse complement.
CCATGTTTCAATCGGCGTTTGTCTGCCACGTACATTCTGTTAGGCTTTGAACCTCTCACTTCTCTATTCCTCCAGCGGGCCCTTGGGTTCACGCTGGTGTCGTTGTTTTGCCGGAGTCATGCATGTTGTTACCCATTTTCCTGTTGTCGGCCGCCGGCTTCACGGTACTGACCACGGAATTCATCATCGTCGGCCTGCTGCCTTCCATCGCCCGTGACCTGGACGTCAGCATCTCCCAAGCCGGGTTACTGGTGACGTTGTTCGCGTTTACGGTGGCAGCGTTCGGGCCGTTCCTGACAGCCTGGTTCGCCCGTTTCGAGCGGCGCAGGCTGTTCATCAGCGTACTGATGATGTTCGGCCTGGCCAACACATTGGCGGCCGTTGCCCCGGATATCTGGGTCATGGCCATTGCCCGTTTGATTCCGGCGCTGGGCTTGCCGGTGTTCTGGGCATTGGCGAGTGAAACGGCGGTGGACATTGTCGGGCCACAATATGCCGGGCGCGCCATTGCCCGGATCGGCTTCGGCATTGTCTGCGCCACGGTGTTCGGTATTCCGGTGGGCACGCTGATTTCCGATGCGTTCGGCTGGCGCAGCGCTTTTGCGATCCTGGCAGTCATTGCGTTTGCCAAGGCGTTGTTACTGTTCATCTACTTGCCAAAGACCGCCCTGCACCTGCAGCAGGTGAGTTTGCGTTCGCAGTTCAAGATCCTGCGCAGCCCGTTGATGCAGGGGCACGTGCTGTTGTCGATCCTGGTGTTCAGTGGCATGTTCACCGCCTACACCTATCTGGCCGATATCCTCGAGCGTCTGGCCGGGTTCGATGGCACGTTGGTAGGTTGGTGCCTAATGGGCTTCGGCGCTGTGGGATTGGTGGGCAACTCGCTGGGTGGTCGTGCGGTGGACCGGCATCCGCTGATCGCGTCGATGGTGTTCTGCCTGTTCATGATCGGCGGCATGGTGGCGCTGGTGCCGAGCATTCATTCAGCCCTGGGCCTGGCTGCGGCGATGGGGATCTGGGGCGTGACCCAGGCTGCCCTGTTCCTGGTCAGCCATGTGCGCCTGATGAAGGCTGCCCCCGAGGCGCCTGCTTTCGCTGCCTCTCTGAACATCGCGGGTGCCAACCTAGGGATTGGCCTGGGGGCGATGATCGGTGGGCGGGTCATCGACACCCTGGGCCTGGGCAGCGTCGGATTCGCGGCGGCCGGATTCATCCTGGTGTCGATCCTGCTGGCGATGCTGTTGATGACGTTTAAGCCTCGCACCACTTGCGCAGGCCGTTAGGCTCTGTCTGAAAAGCCTTGATACTCGTTCATGCTGCGTTGAAAACCGGCTCGGAATGCTCATTTACTCCAGTAAACTGCGCTTCCTCGCCGGTTTTCGCCTTGCCTGACCTTCGTCTCAAGACTTTTCAAACAGAGCCTAAGCGCTGAACAGCTCGCGCCGCGCCCCTTCGGCAATGGCGACAATCCCCGGATGGCTGACTTTGCGTTCCACGGAAATGGCATAGAACGACTCGCTCACCGCGTCGGTCTGGCCGATTTCCCGCACGCCGTACTGGCGTTTGACCTCATCGGCAATCACGCTCGGGCCGATGAAGATCCCGCTGCCTGACTGACCGAAGGCCTGCATCAATGCGCTGTCGTCGAACTCGCCGACGATGCGTGGCTGGATCTGCTGTTCGGCGAACCAGCGTTGCAGGCGACTGCGCACCACGGTTTCCGGGCCGGGAATCAGCAGCGGCGCGTCATGCAGGCTGCGGGGGAAATCCTGCCCGTAATGCTCGGCCAGCGCGGCGGTGGCGAAGAAACTGATACCGCATTCTCCCAGCTTCTGACTGTAGCCCTTGATGTCCAGGTGAGTCGGCATCGGGCTGTCGGAAATCACCAGGTCCAGGCGTTGGATCGCCAGGTCGGCCAGCAGCCGTTCGAGTTTGTCTTCGCGGCAGGTGATGCGCAGGGGCTCGCTCAGCTCCATGGTGGGCGCCAGCAACCGATAGACGATGGATTTGGGCACCACATCTGCCACGCCGACCCGGAACAGTGTCTGTTGTTCATTGGGCTGGGCCCGCAGCATGAGCTCCAGTTCGCCACCCAACTGAAACATATGTTCGGCGTAGGGCAGCGTCTGGCGTCCGGCTTCCGTCAGCTCCAGTTGGCGTCCGACGCGACGAAACAATTTGATGTTATACGTCTGCTCGAACAGGGAGATCTGCCCGCTGATGGTTTGTGGGGTCAGGTTCAGTTGCTCGCAGGCCCGCACGATGCTGCCGGTCTTGGCCACTACCCAGAAGTAATGCAGTTGTCGGTAATTGAGCATGGAATGACTTCGGTTCGTAAAAAACGAAGTATAACCGCTGAAAATACGAATTTTCCTGAAGTATCCGCGTCCCTAGAATGCTGAGCCATTGGTGAGCCATCTTCGCGCTCTGTCCATTTCGAGAGGCATTTTATCCATGACATACAAAAACTTGGGGCTTGCTGCCTTGCTGGCTGTGTCGGTCCTGACATTGTCAGGTTGCGAACAGGCCGAAAAAAGCGCTCAGCACTTGGCCGAGCAATTGAAGGAACAAGCGGTCGAAACCGCCAAAAAAGCGATCGATGACACCCACAAGGCTGCCGAGAAAGCGTTGAGCGAGGCAACGGGCGGTTTGATCAGCCCCGAGAAAGAACCGGCGCCCGACGCCGACGAATCCAAGCCTTCCACCCAAACCCTCTAACCCCGTCATATCGAGTCAGGACTGACCCATGGATTATCTTTTACAACTTGTCGCCAGCCCCACCGCCTGGATCGCCCTGGCGACCCTCGTCGTCATGGAAATCGTGCTCGGCATCGATAACCTGATCTTCATTTCGATCCTGACCAACAAGCTGCCCGAACAACATCGTGCCAAGGCACGTCGGATCGGTATCGGCATGGCGTTGATCCTGCGCCTGGGCTTGCTGAGCACCATCGCGTTCATCGTGCAGTTGACCGAGCCGGTCATCGAGATCCTGGGCCAGGCGTTCTCCTGGAAGGACATGATCCTGATCGCCGGTGGTCTGTTCCTGCTGTGGAAGGCGACGACCGAGATCCATCACAGCATGGACCCCGCGCCGGATGATCCCAAGACAGCCACATCTGGCGTGACCCTCGGATTTGCCGCCGCGATCGGTCAGATCCTGATGCTGGACCTGGTGTTCTCCATCGACAGCATTATCACGGCTGTGGGCATGACCGAGCACTTGCCGATCATGATCATTGCCGTGGTGGTCTCGGTACTGGTGATGCTGCTGGCAGCCGAGCCGCTGGCCAAGTTCATCCATGACAACCCGACGGTGGTCATGCTGGCCCTGGGCTTCCTGATCATGATCGGCATGACGCTGATTGCTGAAGGTTTCGGTGCCCATGTGCCCAAGGGCTACGTCTACGCGGCCATGGCGTTCTCTGCCGCGATTGAAGTGCTGAACATGATGGCCCGTCGCGCCCGGCAAAAGGCGTTGGGTCGCGAGGCCTGATAACAGGCAGGAAGAAGCCGCCCGGGTTCAGGCCCGGGCGGTTTTTTTGGTGGGGAATCAGTGCGCGGTGGCGGGGCGCCTTGTGGTTTTTGTGTTTTTCTGCGTTTGCGCCGGTGTCACATGATGATGGCGGCGGGTGATCCGCAGGACCCCCCAGAGCATGGCGGTCGCTACACTCAGCCAGCCGAATATCAGCATCACAATAGTCGTCGTCAGGCTCATCAGGGCCTCCCTCTGCCCCGGTCCGGGGCAACACACTCAGTTCAATTGACAGTCTAGTCGTTCAAGTGTTGCAGGCAGTCGATCGAAGCGCTCGGCCACGCAACAGTTGGTTCTATCGCGGCGTCGCAACTGCAGTTCAGGCTATACCCGGACCGGTGGGCGCTTTATGATCGACGGCCCCAACCCGACCCGAACATCGGGTATCTGAAATAGAGAGTCATCATGTTGCCGGTCATTCCCTCTTTTCGATCACTGGTATTGGCCACTGCTTGCCTTGTCGCCCTGGTCGGTTGCGCAGGCAGCGTGTCGCCGCAAATCCAGCGCCTGCCCGAACGGGTGGAGCTCAACGGCGTGCCGTTCTATCGGGGAGATCTCTACCAGGGCGCTCCGCAGTCACTGGCCGCCCTGCTGACGTTGCAAGGTACGGTGATCACGCCGGGGTTGCTGGAGAAGCCACTGCATCTGCCGGGCGGCGAAGCCAAACTGCAGCAGAATATGCAGACGGCGGCGCGTGAATACGGGTTGGTGGTGTATCCGCTCGACAGCCGGCTGGACGCGCTGCTGACGCAGGTCGGGGCGGGTAACCCGGTGTTGCTGCGTTACACCGAAGGCGCCGCCTTCTGGTCCGGGCCCCGATACGCGATTCTTGCCGGTTATGACCGGCAGAAGCAGACGGTCTTGCTGCGCTCGGGCATGAACCGGCGGCTGTCGATGAGCTTCAGTGGGTTCGAATCGGCTTTCAAGGATGCGGGGGGCTGGGCCGTATTGCTCCAGCGCCCGACGCAGCTTCCTGCCAACGTCGACTCGCAGCGTTGGCTGAAGGCCGCCGACGAACTGGCCGGGGCAGGACGGGAGCAGGCGGCGGCGCGGGCCATCAAGGCCCTGGATACGGCGCATTGATGGTCTGCCCCGTTCGTCACTTGCCGGGCACGACCTGACTCTCCCGAGGCTCTTATCGTCAGGGTCCATTGTCCGGGCCCTGATTCGAGGAGGCAGGTATGGCACAGTCGAAAACACCCACGGGACCCCATTCATCCGAGCACTCGTCCGCCGATGACGACTTGGGATTCGATCCGGATTCGCCGGACCTCGATGACCCGCAAGTTGACCCGATAGGGCCGGCCAAGGCCCCACGGGACGAGAAACGCGAGCAGGATCCGCCATCTTCCAAGGCCTATGATCCGCTGGGCAAGCTCAAGCCCTGAACGCAAACAGCCCCGAATGATCGGGGCTGTCGATTTATTTAACGAGCGCTTATTGAGAGGCTTCCACCACGCCGCTCTGGCGGCTCTTGAGATTTTTCGCGGCCTTGTACTGCAGGGCCACGGCCGGAGCACGGGTACTCTTGCCGGTTTCAACCCAACTGCGAATTCGGCTGGCATCAGCGAAATGTGTGTATTTGCCGAAGGCGTCGAGGATGACCAGCGCCATCGGACGATTGCCCATCCGGGTTACCAACACCAGGCAATGTCCGGCCTGGTTGGTGAAGCCGGTCTTGGTCAGCTGAATATCCCAGTTGCCCCTGTGGATCAGATGATCGGTATTGCGAAAGCCCAGGCTGTAGACCGGTTTGCGGAACGTGACGGTCTTTTCCTTGGTAGTGCTCAGCTCACTGAGCAACGGGTACTTGCGCGCGGCGATCAGCAGTTTCGTCAGGTCCCTGGCAGTGGACACGTTATGGATCGACAGGCCGGTAGGCTCGACGTAATGGGTGCTGGTCATCCCCAGTGCCTTGGCCTTGGCGTTCATCGCGGCGATAAAGGCCGCGTAACCGCCCGGGTAATGATGGGCGAGGGTGGCGGCGGCGCGGTTCTCCGAAGACATCAGGGCAATCAGCAGCACGTCGCGGCGCGACAGCTCGCTGTTGAGCTTGACCCTGGAAAACACACCTTTCATCTCCGGCGTATTGGCGATGGTGATCGGGATGTACTCATTCAGGTTCTGCTTGGCATCCAGCACGATCAGCCCGGTCATGAGTTTCGTGACCGAAGCGATCGGCACTACGACGTCCGGGTTGCTGGAATAAACGACTTTATCCGTCTGCAGGTCCAACAGCATCGCGCTGCCCGAGGCCACCTGCAGTTTTGACGTGTCTCGTGGGGTCGCGATGGTTTCCTGTGCGTTGACATCCTGCGTGATAAGAGCGCCCGAGAAAGCGAAGAACAGGCTGAGGATCGAAAGACGGATTTTCACGCGAGTAGACTCGATAGTATTGAAGGTACCGTTGAGCAACGGTTTTAAAAAAAGCGCTGCATTTTAGGAGTATGGGTGACAACGGCGCTACATGCCTGTGCCGTTGGGACGGGTGCATAAATAAAGTTTAATGCAGGGGGATAAATGCACCTGTGGGAGCGAGCAGGATCGCTCCCACAGGGCTTGCATGACTTGCGGTGCGGGTGAACGTATCAGCTATGCAGCGTCTCTGCGGCGTACAGCGTGTTCTCCAGCAGGCAGGCGCGGGTCATCGGGCCCACACCGCCTGGTACCGGAGTGATCCAGCTCGCGCGGGGCAGGGCGGTCTCGTACACCACATCGCCCACCAGCTTGCCGTCGTCCTGGCGGTTGATGCCCACGTCAATGACGATTGCGCCTTCCTTGATCCATTCGCCCTTCACCAGCCCGGGCTTGCCGGCAGCCACAACCACCAGGTCGGCGCGCCCGACATGGCCAGCCAGGTCCTTGGTGAACCGGTGGGTCACAGTGACCGTGCAGCCTGCCAGCAGCAGCTCCATGGCCATCGGCCGACCAACGATGTTGGATGCACCCACCACCACCGCGTCGAGGCCATAAAGGTCAACGCCAGTGCTTTCCAGCAGTGTCATGATCCCTTTGGGCGTGCAGGGGCGCAGCAGCGGGATGCGCTGGGCCAGGCGACCGACGTTATAAGGGTGGAAACCGTCGACGTCCTTGTCCGGGCGGATGCGCTCCAGCAGGCGGGAGGCGTCGAGGTGTTCAGGCAGGGGTAACTGAAGCAGGACCCCGTCGATGTTCGGGTCATCGTTAAGGCGATCGATCAGATCGGCCAACGCTTGCTGGGTGGTTTCGGAAGGCAGGTCGTAGGCTTGGGAGAGGAAGCCGACCTCTTCACAGTCTTTACGCTTGTGCGAGACATAAACCTGAGAGGCAGGATCGCTGCCGACCAGGATCACCGCGAGACCAGGCGTGCGCAAGCCTTGCTGGCGACGCTCGGTGACGCGTTGGGCGATCTGCTGGCGCAGGCTGGCGGCGATCGATTTGCCGTCGATAAGTTGTGCAGTCATTGCGCGTGGTTAACCATCGAGAGGGGAAAAAAAGAGAGCGCATTCTCGCATGCCAGGGCGTGAGGGCAAAGGCGCTTGGTCTGCAAATTCCCCTAACCCCTTTAATTAAATGAATTTTTTTTAGAAAAGAGTTGACGGCCTTTCGGGTCGTCTATAAGATTCGTCGCACTTGTCGGGCACAGCCTAGCACTGGTTAAGAAGGTTGAGCGGAGTTGGCAGTTTCAATTCGGCAAAACTGAAAGCACTTAGTTTGTAATCGTCAAAGAATACAGATTAAAAAGGCGCCCGTAGCTCAGCTGGATAGAGCATCCGCCTTCTAAGCGGATGGTCGCAGGTTCGAGTCCTGCCGGGTGCGCCATTAGGCAGCTTTGGCACAAGTAACGCAGTAAGGCAATATGGTGGGCGTAGCTCAGTTGGTAGAGCACGGGATTGTGACTCCCGTTGTCGTGGGTTCGATCCCCATCGTCCACCCCATATTCTAGAAAGGCGCCAGATTTAACGGTCTGGCGCCTTTGCTTTAAAAGCTTGGCGGATGTGGTGGAATTGGTAGACACACTGGATTTAGGTTCCAGCGCCGCAAGGTGTGAGAGTTCGAGTCTCTCCGTCCGCACCAAACAAGTCGCTATTTAAATAGCAGAAAACGGCGCAGTACCTGAAAGGGGCTGCGCCGTTTTTGTTTTCAAGGTTTTTATTTGATCGCCAATTGCCCGTTCCGTTTGTGGGAGGGCGTGCACGGTTGCTTCGTCGTCATTGTGTTTCTTGATGATGCGCGATATGCCGTCTGTCCCCTGGTGGGGGCGTCTGTCCTGCGCTCGGAAATGGCGCTTCTTATATAAGGAAGCGTTGATGCAGAGCCTTGGGTTGATCGACTGTTTTTGCAATCCGGTAAGGGGCGGGTCCATGTGCCCTGCCTTTGAATTCGGCGCTTATTTTCCGGCTGTTTTCAGTAGGGTGACTTCTTGAGTTTGACCTACTAGAATGCATGCCCTTGATTCTGGGGTCGGAAACGCCGGCCAACGTCTGTGCAACGAGGAATATCCATGCAAGTTTCTGTTGAAAATACTTCTGCTCTTGAGCGCCGCATGAGCATCACCGTGCCGGCTGAGCGCATCGAGACCCAGGTCAACAAGCGTCTGCAGCAGACTGCCCAAAAGGCCAAAATCCCAGGTTTCCGCCCAGGCAAAGTGCCAATGAGCGTGATCCGTCAGCGTTACGAGGCTGACGCACGTCAGGAAGCCGTGGGCGACGTTATCCAGTCTTCGTTCTACGAAGCTGTGGTCGAGCAGAAACTGAACCCGGCCGGCGCACCGTCCGTCGAGCCTAAAGTACTTGAAAAAGGCAAGGACCTGGAATACGTCGCCACGTTCGAAGTGTTCCCTGAGTTCACCGTTGCCGGCTTCGAGTCCATCGCCGTCGAGCGCCTGAGCGCCGAGGTGTCGGATGCCGACCTGGACAAGATGCTGGACATCCTGCGCAAGCAGAACACCCGTTTCGAAGTGGCCGATCGCGCCGCCCAGAACGAAGATCAACTGAACATCGACTTCGTTGGCAAGGTTGACGGTGAAGTGTTCGCCGGTGGTTCCGCCAAGGCTACCCAGCTGGTGCTGGGCTCCGGTCGCATGATTCCAGGTTTCGAAGATGGCCTGGTCGGCGCCAAGGCCGGCGAAGAGCGCGTCCTGAACGTGACCTTCCCGGAGGACTATCAGAACCTGGACCTGGCCGGTAAGCCTGCCGAGTTCACCGTGACCGTCAACAGCGTTTCCGAGCCGAAGCTGCCTGAGCTGAACGAAGAGTTCTTTGCCCAGTTCGGTATCAAGGAAGCCGGTCTCGATGGCTTCCGCGCCGAAGTTCGCAAGAACATGGAGCGCGAGCTGCGTCAGGCCATCAAGTCCAAGATCAAGAATCAGGTCATGGACGGTCTGCTGGCCTCCAACCCGATCGAAGTGCCAAAGGCCCTGCTGGACAACGAAGTGAACCGTCTGCGCGTGCAGGCTGTCCAGCAGTTCGGCGGTAACATCAAGCCGGACCAACTGCCAGCCGAGCTGTTCGAAGAGCAAGCCAAGCGCCGTGTCGTGCTGGGTCTGATCGTGGCTGAAGTGGTCAAGCAGTATGAGCTCAAGCCTGATGATGCCCGCGTCCGCGAACTGATCCAGGAAATGGCCTCGGCCTATCAGGAGCCTGAGCAAGTCGTGTCCTGGTACTACAAGAACGAGCAGCAACTGAACGAAGTCCGTTCGGTTGTGCTTGAAGAACAAGTTGTGGATACTGTTCTGCAGAAAGCTAGCGTGACCGATAAAGCGGTCTCTTACGAAGAAGCGGTCAAGCCGGTGGAAGCTCCACAAGCCGATTGATTGTTCTGCGGTAAGAAATACACACCATAAGCCAGCCTTCGCGCTGGCTTATGCGTATTCAAGACATAACTATTTGGGAGTGACTGCGAGACATGTCCCGCAATTCTTTTTATCAGCAGAGCTCTGACATCCAGGCCGCAGGCGGCCTGGTCCCGATGGTTATCGAGCAGTCCGCTCGTGGCGAGCGTGCCTATGACATCTACTCGCGTCTGCTCAAGGAACGCGTCATTTTCCTGATCGGCCCCGTTGAAGACTACATGGCCAATCTCGTGGCGGCACAACTGCTGTTCCTTGAAGCGGAAAACCCGGACAAGGATATCCATCTTTACATCAACTCACCTGGCGGTTCGGTGACTGCAGGCATGTCGATCTACGACACCATGCAATTCATCAAGCCGGACGTTTCCACCATCTGCATCGGCCAGGCCTGCAGCATGGGCGCCTTCCTGCTCGCCGGTGGCGCCGCAGGCAAGCGTCACTGCCTGCCTAACTCGCGCATGATGATCCACCAGCCATTGGGTGGCTTCCAGGGCCAGGCGTCGGACATCGACATCCATGCCAAGGAAATCCTCCATATTCGTTCGCGCCTGAACTCGCTGCTGGCCCATCACACCGGTCAAAGCCTCGAAACCATTGAGCGAGACACCGAGCGTGACAACTTCATGAGCGCCGAGCGTGCGGCCGAATACGGCCTGATCGACTCCGTGATCAACAAGCGTCAAATGCCTGCCTGAGGCCCTCAAAATGCAGGTGGTTGGGATGACCGGCCGCCTGCGGGCTTGAAAAAGCCCGCAATTGCCTTCATCTTGTGTTGCAAGCCTATCGGATTTGGATCGATCGAATGACTGACACCCGCAACGGCGAGGACAACGGCAAACTGCTTTATTGCTCCTTCTGTGGCAAAAGCCAGCATGAAGTACGCAAATTGATTGCCGGCCCCTCGGTCTTCATTTGCGACGAGTGCGTCGACCTGTGCAATGACATCATCCGCGAGGAGGTGCAGGAAGCCCAGGCCGAAAGCAGCGCGCATAAGTTGCCTTCGCCTAAAGAAATCAGCGGCATCCTCGACCAGTATGTAATTGGTCAGGAGCGTGCGAAAAAGGTACTGGCCGTAGCGGTATACAACCACTACAAGCGCCTGAACCAGCGTGACAAAAAGAATGACGAGGTCGAACTCGGCAAGAGCAACATCCTGCTGATCGGCCCGACAGGCTCGGGTAAGACCCTGCTTGCCGAAACCCTGGCTCGTTTGCTGAACGTTCCGTTCACCATCGCCGACGCAACCACGCTGACCGAGGCAGGTTATGTCGGTGAGGATGTCGAGAACATTATTCAGAAGTTGTTGCAGAAGTGCGACTACGATGTGGAAAAGGCCCAGATGGGCATTGTCTACATCGACGAAATCGACAAGATTTCCCGCAAGTCCGACAACCCGTCCATCACCCGGGATGTTTCCGGCGAGGGCGTGCAGCAGGCCTTGCTCAAGTTGATCGAAGGCACGGTCGCTTCGGTTCCACCTCAGGGTGGTCGCAAGCATCCGCAGCAGGAATTCCTGCAGGTCGACACCCGTAACATCCTGTTCATCTGTGGCGGTGCGTTCTCGGGCCTGGAAAAGGTCATCCAGAATCGCTCTACCCGCGGGGGCATCGGCTTCAACGCCGAGGTCCGCAGCAAGGAAGAGGGCAAGAAGGTCGGTGAATCCCTGCGTGAAGTCGAGCCTGACGATCTGGTCAAGTTCGGTCTGATCCCGGAATTCGTCGGTCGTTTGCCGGTCCTGGCGACACTTGACGAACTGGATGAGGCTGCACTGGTGCAGATCCTGACCGAGCCGAAGAACGCCCTGACCAAGCAGTATGCCAAGCTGTTCGAAATGGAAGGTGTAGACCTGGAGTTCCGTTCCGACGCGCTGAAATCAGTAGCCAAGCGTGCCCTGGAGCGTAAGACGGGGGCTCGTGGGTTGCGTTCGATTCTCGAAGGCGTATTGCTCGACACGATGTATGAGATTCCCTCGCAGTCCGATGTGAGTAAAGTCGTGATCGATGAAAGCGTTATAGAAGGCAAGTCCAAGCCACTGTATATCTACGAAAACAGTGAGCCGGCTGCCAAGGCTGCCCCGGACGCCTGAGCGTCCGGTCGCCGGAATAAAGGAGGGGCCTTCGGGCCCCTTTGCTTTTAGCGTGATTTAGACGTGTCTTAGCGCTTGTTTTTTTTCAAGGCTGCCCCCATCTTGGTTTCAAGCTTACATTCATCTGTTTCCGGCCTTAGTGCCGCCGTAGAGGCGAAATCATGAAGACAACCATCGAATTGCCTCTCCTGCCATTGCGCGATGTCGTGGTGTATCCGCACATGGTTATCCCGCTGTTCGTGGGGCGCGAGAAGTCCATCGAAGCCCTCGAGGCTGCGATGACGGGTGACAAGCAGATCCTTCTGCTGGCTCAGAGAAATCCTGCAGACGATGATCCCGGCGAAGACGCACTTTATCGCGTAGGTACGATTGCAACGGTTCTGCAACTGCTCAAGCTGCCTGACGGCACGGTGAAGGTTCTGGTCGAAGGCGAGCAGCGCGGAGCGGTCGAGCGCTTCAGCGAAGTGAACGGTCATTGCCGGGCCGAGGTATCGCTGATCGACGAAGCCGACGTACCCGAACGTGAATCCGAAGTATTTGTCCGCAGTCTGCTGTCTCAGTTCGAGCAGTACGTGCAATTGGGCAAAAAGGTACCCGCAGAGGTCCTGTCGTCGCTTAACAGCATCGATGAACCTGGACGCCTGGTGGATACCATGGCGGCGCACATGGCGCTGAAGATCGAGCAGAAGCAGGAGATCCTCGAGATCATTGACCTGTCTGCCCGTGTCGAGCACGTGTTGGCGTTGCTCGACGGCGAAATCGACCTGCTGCAGGTCGAAAAACGCATCCGCGGCCGCGTCAAGAAACAGATGGAGCGCAGCCAGCGCGAGTACTACCTGAATGAGCAAATGAAGGCCATTCAGAAAGAGCTGGGCGACGGCGACGAAGGCCACAACGAGATCGAAGAGCTGAAGAAGCGCATCGATGCCGCAGGCCTGCCGAAGGATGCGCTTGCCAAGGCTCAGGCCGAGCTCAACAAGCTCAAGCAGATGTCGCCGATGTCCGCCGAGGCCACCGTGGTGCGTTCCTATATCGATTGGCTGGTCCAGGTGCCATGGAAAGCCCAGAGCAAGGTTCGTCTGGACCTGGCTCGTGCCGAAGACATTCTCGATGCCGACCATTACGGTCTGGAAGAGGTCAAGGAGCGCATCCTCGAATACCTCGCCGTGCAGAAGCGCGTGAAAAAAATCCGTGGACCGGTGTTGTGCCTCGTGGGGCCTCCTGGTGTCGGTAAAACGTCTCTGGCTGAATCGATCGCCCATGCGACCAATCGCAAGTTCGTCCGGATGGCGCTGGGTGGCGTGCGTGACGAGGCGGAAATCCGTGGCCATCGCCGTACTTACATCGGGTCGATGCCAGGAAGATTGATTCAAAAGATGACAAAGGTTGGCGTGCGCAACCCACTGTTCCTTTTGGACGAAATCGACAAGATGGGCAGCGATATGCGAGGCGATCCAGCTTCCGCATTGCTCGAAGTTCTCGATCCCGAGCAGAATCATAATTTCAACGATCACTACCTGGAAGTCGACTACGACCTCTCGGACGTGATGTTCCTGTGCACCTCCAACTCCATGAACATTCCACCGGCCTTGCTGGATCGGATGGAGGTGATTCGTCTGCCCGGTTACACCGAGGACGAGAAGATCAACATCGCCGTCAAATACCTTTCGCCCAAGCAGATCCAGGCCAACGGCCTGAAAAAAGGCGAGCTGGAATTTGACGAGGAAGCGATTCGCGACATCATTCGCTACTACACCCGCGAAGCAGGTGTGCGTGGCCTGGAGCGGCAGATTGCCAAGGTCTGCCGTAAAGCGGTCAAGGAACATGCGCTGGAAAAACGCTTCTCGGTCAAGGTCACTTCGGACCTGCTGGAGCACTTCCTGGGCGTGCGCAAGTTCCGCTATGGCCTGGCCGAGCAGCAGGATCAGATCGGCCAGGTGACTGGTCTGGCATGGACTCAGGTCGGCGGCGAGCTGCTGACCATCGAAGCCGCCGTGGTACCGGGTAAGGGGCAATTGATCAAGACCGGTTCGCTGGGCGATGTGATGGTCGAATCGATCACCGCGGCCCAGACGGTCGTGCGCAGCCGCGCCCGCAGCCTGGGTATTCCCGCCGACTTTCATGAGAAGCGCGACACGCATATCCACATGCCGGAAGGGGCCACGCCCAAGGACGGCCCTAGCGCCGGCGTAGGCATGTGCACGGCCCTGGTTTCGGCATTGACCGGCATCCCGGTTCGAGCCGATGTTGCCATGACCGGCGAAATCACCCTGCGTGGTCAGGTACTGGCTATCGGTGGGTTGAAGGAAAAACTGCTGGCGGCTCATCGTGGCGGGATCAAGATCGTGATCATTCCCGAAGAGAATGTGCGCGACCTGAAGGAAATTCCCGACAACATTAAGCAGGATCTTCAGATCAAACCGGTTAAATGGATTGACGAAGTCCTGCAAATTGCGCTGCAATACGCGCCGGAGCCCTTGCCGGATGTGGCTCCGGAGATCGTCGCGAAGGATGAAAAGCGAGAGTCTGACTCTAAGGAAAGAATTAGCACGCATTAATACGCATTTGCCTGGGGGGCTTCCTTGACAGTTTTTTAGAGCCCTTGTTATAAAGCGGCTCTTAAGTGTCTGTAGGCCATTCAGCACTCGTTTTTTGCTTTCACCAAAAAAAACTTAGAATCATCTCAAATAGATATAAGGGGACTTAGAGTGAACAAGTCGGAACTGATTGATGCTATCGCTGCATCCGCTGATATCCCGAAAGCTGCTGCTGGCCGTGCGCTGGACGCTGTAATCGAATCCGTCACTGGCGCTCTCAAGGCTGGCGACTCCGTTGTTCTGGTTGGTTTCGGCACCTTCTCCGTGACTGATCGTCCGGCTCGTACCGGTCGCAACCCGCAAACTGGCGAGGCGCTGCAAATCAAGGCCGCCAAGAAGCCGAACTTCAAGGCCGGTAAAGCACTGAAAGACGCCGTCAACTAAGGTTTCATCGAGTTTATCCGGGTCGGGGTCATGCCTGGCTTGGCAGCGGAGCGGTAGTACGGCCGGTTGTAGCCGGCCTGTCGTGCCAGGGCTCGCGGGTTCGAGCCCGGTCCGCTCTGCCAGTTACGAGAAGGCGCATCCTCGGATGCGCCTTTCTTCTATCCGGATTCTACCCACGCTCCACGGTTGCCTAATTTTTGAAGTTCAACCGTTTCTGGGGGACGCATGCTGCAGAATATCAGGGACAATTCACAGGGCTGGATTGCCAAGACCATCATCGGAGTCATCGTCGCACTGATGGCGTTGACCGGTTTCGATGCCATTTTTCAAGCCACCAGGAACAGCGACGAAGCGGCCAAGGTGAACGGCGAGAAAATCAGCCAGAACGAGCTGAGTCAGGCAGTCGATATGCAACGTCGCCAGCTCATGCAACAGCTGGGCAAGGATTTCGACGCCTCCTTGCTGGACGAAAAGATGCTGCGTGATTCGGCGCTCAAGGGCCTGATCGATCGCAAGTTGCTGTTGCAGGGCGCACAGGATGCGAAGTTCGCCTTTTCTGATGCCGCGCTGGACCAGGTCATCCTGCAAACCCCTGAGTTTCAGGTCGATGGCAAGTTCAGCCCCGAGCGCTTCGACCAGGTGATCCGCCAGCTGGGCTACAGCCGTATGCAGTTCCGCCAGATGCTGGCCCAGGAAATGCTGATCGGCCAATTGCGCGCTGGCCTGGCCGGCAGTGGCTTTGTCACCGATTCTCAGGTCCTGGCGTTTGCTCGCCTGGAAAAACAGACCCGTGATTTTGCCACCCTCACCATCAAGAGCGATGCGTCGGCAGTGAAACTGACCGATGACGAGGTCAAGGCTTATTACGACAAGCACGCCAAGGAGTTCATGACGCCGGATCAGGTGGTGATCGATTACCTTGAGCTGAAAAAAGCCTCTTTCTTTGATCAGGTCAGCGTCAAGGATGAGGACTTGCAGGCGGCGTATCAGAAAGAAATCGCCAACCTGTCCGAACAACGACGGGCAGCGCATATCCTGATCGAGGTAAACGACAAGGTCTCCGAGGCCCAGGCCAAGGCCAGGATCGAGGAAGTCCAGGCTCGCCTGGCCAAGGGCGAGTCGTTCGAAGCCCTGGCGAAGGAGTTTTCCCAGGACCCAGGTTCGGCGAACAATGGCGGTGACCTCGGCTTCGCCGGTCCAGGCGTCTATGATCCGGCTTTCGAAAAGGCACTGTACGCCTTGAACAAGGATCAGGTGTCGACACCGGTGCGTACCGATTTCGGCTTCCACCTGATCAAGCTGCTGGGTGTCGAGGCGCCGGAGGTGCCTACTTTTGCCAGCCTCAAGGACAAGCTGACCCGTGAGCTGAAGACCCAGCAAGTGGAACAGCGTTTCGTAGAAGCGACCAAGCAACTGGAAGATGCCTCTTTCGAAGCTTCCGACCTGGCACAACCTGCCCAGGACCTGAAACTGACCGTCCATACGTCGGCTCCGTTCGGTCGCGAGGGTGGAGAGGGCATCGCGGCCAACCGTGCCGTTGTCACGGCTGCGTTCAGCCCGGAAGTACTGGACGAAGGCGCCAACAGCACCGCCATCGAGCTGGATCCGGAAACTGTCGTGGTGCTGCGCGCCAAGGAACACCGCAAGCCTGAGCAATTGCCGCTGGAAAGCGTGTCTGCGGCCATTCGTGCCCAGTTGACGAAGGAGCACGCCAGTGCGGCTGCCAAGACCCGGGCCGAAGAGTTGATCGCCAGCCTGCGCGAGGGCAAGACTGAATTGGACAAGCCTGTCGACGGCCAGAGCTGGAAGGCCACCGAGGCGGCGACGCGCAGCCAGGAAGGTGTCGAGCCGGCGGTATTGCAGGCGATTTTCCGCATGCCCAAGCCAGAGTCCAAAGACAAACCGACCTTCACCAGTGTGACCTTGCCAGACGGAAGCCTGATGGTAGTGCGCCTGAACGGTGTGAACGAAGGTGCGGCGCCGACTGAGGAAGAGAAGGCCGAATACCGTCGCTACCTGGCGTCCCGTGCCGGGCAACAGGACTTCGCCGCCTATCGCAAACAACTGGAAAGCGCGGCGGACATCAAGCGTTATTGATGGTTTGACGTTTGCCGAACAAAAGACCCCGACCGCAAAGTCGGGGTCTTTTGTTTCTGGGCATTGCGATTAACAGGATGTTCATCGATCTGCCTGGTTTGCGTCTTTTTCCGGCAACCATCCCCCGGTAGACTTGTAACCCCTTTGAGACAGCAATCCCTACGTTGCCGGAATGCGTTCTGCTGCACAACGCGCCCCGGACCGTTTTCTTCAGGATGTTCAATGTTCAGATCATTTCACATGCGCACCGTCGGGCTGGTACTGATGCTGGCCGTCGCAGCCGGTTGCTCGTCGAAGAAAGCCGCCATTTACGAGCATGAGAACTTCGACGACTCCGGGACGTTTTCCCGTACGTATCCCGTGAGCGATGTGGCGACCTGCGAAGCCGGCCGCCGTGCCTTGCTCAGCCAGGGCTACATCATTACCAGTAGCGATCCGAAGCTGGTCAGTGGCCACAAGAGTTTCCAGCAGGCCGGTGATACCCACATGGAGATCAGCTTCAATCTGGTCTGCGCCGAGGACAGCGGCACCGGACACCGTTCGACGATGTTCGCCAACGCTCTTCAGGACCGTTATGCGCTGAAGAAAATCAACAACTCCGCCAGCCTTGGCGTGGGCGTGTTGGGGTCGGTGTCGATGCCGATCGGTTCGTCGGACGATTCCATGGTCAAGGTCGCCAGCGAAACCGTGTCGGCTGCCAAGTTCTATGAGCGTTTCTTCGCCTTGGTGGAGGCATTCCTGCCAGCCCCAGCGAAGACGGGCACCGAGAGCGCCGATAAACCCAAGACTGAACTGGGCGTTCCGGACACCAAGGGCGAGCCGGCCACGCTGACGCCCATGCAAACGCCGGAGCCCGTGGCACCTGCACCTGTCGCGCCCACTCAGGAAACGGCGCCAGTGCCTGCCGAAACTGCCCCCGCCGCCTCGGAGCCGGTCGTGCCACCGGCGGAGCCGGCACCGATTGCGCCCAGTGAGCCGGCACCGTCAGGGGAGACCGAGCCGACGGCTGAACCGGTGCAGGAAGTCATTACGCCACCTCCGCCCAGTGATCTGCCAGCCCCGACTGCGCCCATCCAGCCACTGCCTGCCTCCTGAGCATCGTGTGGTGAGGTGGAAATACCTTGCCACAGATCAGTCTTTAATTTTCCGCCCCTGTGCTACGTTTAAAACATGAAGTCTTTACTTCATGTTTTATTCATAAAGCAGCTTTATGCTGATACCAGCGCCATCAGGCATCGGTTTCAACGATAGGGGAAGGACTCGCAATGGATGATTATCAGGAAGAGCTGCTGGAATACCAGGCATACGAGCTGGACCCGCTGGAACCCGCCGAGGACGCAACCGAGTTGTAGGGGCGGGCGGCAGCGGTGGGCTCGAGGCTCATTTGTGTCTGTGACCGCGACGGAACTCCCCCGGCGTCTGGCCGTTCCACCGCTTGAAAGCACGTTGGAACGCTTCGGCTGAAGCGAACCCCAGCAAGTAGGCTATTTCACCGAAGGCCAGTTCAGTGTCGCGAATGTAGGTCATCGCCAGGTCGCGGCGAGTGTCGTTCAGGATGGCGCGAAATTGCGTGCCTTCTTCCGCCAGTTTTCGCCGCAGCGTCCAGCTCGGTAGTTTCAGGCGTGCCGCTACTTCCTCCAGGCCAGGCTCCCGGCCACCGCTGAGCAATGGCCCCAGCAACTGAATAATGCGCTCGCGCAGGCTACGGGTGCGGGTGAGTTGCTCCAGCTCCCGCTCACACAATTGCAGCAGGTGCCGCCAGGTGCTGGGACAATGCTGCGGGTTACGTTGGGCGAGGCTTCCCAGTCCCAGGCGCAGTTGATTCTGTTCGGCGCCGAACAGGATCGGGCAATCACCCAGGGTCCGGTAGTCTTCCGGGTAGGCCGGTTCCTCGAACTCGATGTCTATGCGCTCGGCTCGCAGTACGGTGCCGCTTACGCTGGATAATTGATGGAGCCAGCCGGCAATGATCGAATCCACGACGAAGCGGTTATAGGCGTTATACGGGCTGATGGAATAGAACCGTAGCCACGCCCCCTGGGCGTCTTCGTGAAAACTCGATTGACCTCGGTAGTTGGAGCCATAGAGTGGTTCGAAGCGAACCAGGCAGCGTGCGGCTTCGCGCACGGTCGGTGCCTGGGCTGCGGTGATGCCGGCCAGTCCGGCCTGGCTCAGGCGGCTGATTCGCCCCATGCGCAACCCCAGGGCCGGATCTCCGGTCTGTTGGATCGCTGCGTGACCCAGGCGCATGTAGCGTGGAATCGACAACCGGGCGCCGGGTTCGGCCAGGCGTGCGGCATCGAGGCCGTATTGTTCGAGCAAGGGTTGGGGGTCCTGTCCGTGGCTGGCAATCGCATCGGCCAGGCTATGGACGAAGCCCACGGACAGATCGCCCAGGCGCATCGGCTGCGGTTTCATGTCACAACCACAGGTTCAGCAGGCGCGCACCACGGGCTTCGCCGTCAGGGTAGTGCTGGCCGTCGTGGCTGATGAAACTCTGGCCGGCGCTGCCGTTATCCCAGAACTGTCCACGCAAGAACACGCTGACGCCGCCCTTGGCCTGGCTGACGGGAGCCCGGCTCGTCAGTGTCAGCCGATGCCAGGCCTGGCCTTCACTCACTTCACCTGGCTTGAGACTCACCTCGCTGGGGGTGGACAGGCCCTTATACCCGCCCCAGGGTTCGTTCCAGGTGTTTCGACCGAGGACGAAGGCGGGGACGGCGATCAGTTGCGCGCCCTGTTCGTTGAGTTGGCGGTAGTAGAGCGGGTACCAGCTGTCGCTGCCGATCAGGATGCCCAGGCGTCCGGCCGGGGTATCGAAGACGTGGGTTGCGCCAGTACGGTCGGCCCCGAGTACGTCGTGCTGGCCGAATACCGGGTGCTGTTGACGCTGGGGCTGCCCGAGGGGGAGGCCATCACGGCCGAATACCAGGCTGCTGTTGTACAGCGCGCCAGGGCCCACCTTCAGTTCGCCTTCGCTGACGCTGGGTTCGGGCAATACGATGGACCCGGCCACCAGGGTCACGCCAAACTCCTTTGCCAACCCGCCGAACAAAGCCTGGTAGTCATGGGCCATTGTGTCGGCTTTCATGCGCAGGTACGCATCGTCCAGTCGATTATCGCCCCGTGCGCTGACCAAGGCGCGAATAAACGCCAGCGGGTTGCTGACGGCTAGCCAGTTCATGGCCTCCTTCAGCGTACCGGCCTGATACAGCTCATCTTTTTCACCGCTGATCATCAACCAGGTGCCGATGTGCTCGGGCAGGACCACGACAGTCTTATCACTGAGAAAGCCCTGGTCGCGGGCGGCTTGCAGGTAGGCAGCCAGTTTACGATGCAGGCGGTCCGCGTTCTGGTAGTCAGTGGGGAACAATTCTGGCTGGATGCCCAGCAAGTTGCCTTGGTCGGCGGGCGTGCCCTGGTCAACTGCCAGGTTGATGCGCAGGTCCGACAGGTAATGGCCTGCGGGACGATCCGCCGTCCACAGTGCGTAGGTGGTCAGGGCGGCAATCAGGGCCAGTGAAAACAGCAGGTACAGAACTTTGCGCATAAGGAAAACAGTCAGCGGCCGTGTGTGATTCAGGTGCTTTATCGGTGTCACGGCAGGGTACGGTAAAACCCGGGATTCGCAAAAGAATGCGTGTCTTCTCTGTTCATTGTGGGGACAAAGCTTACTCGCGAAGGAAGCTATCCAGGATCAGAACGCCTCATTTTGCCAATTCTGCGCCCAACCCGGCATGTCGTTGCGACCCCTGATCCGCGGCTCGTAGTGGCAAAGGAATGATGCTAGATTCTTCGCGTTTGACCTGTACGCTGGGGGGCTTGTCGGCCGATGACCCAAAAGCAGGTCCAGGCGATTTCTCAGCAAATCATCAGTGATATCAAGCGCGCAAAAGCCGAGTAGTGCACGCTCTTGCGGCGCCTCTATCGAAATTGGATCAGTCAATGCCAAGCAAACCCCAGGAAAGCGCACCGGTGACGGCTGCTGACATCGAGCGCTCTATCCTGGCACTCAACAAAATGGCTGAACGCCTCTGGGGCGACGGTCGGGAAGCTGAGGCAAAAGCTTTGCTGGATGCCCTGGATGCGTTGAACAGAGCACTCGACAGAATCAGGATCGGGGAGAGCCGCAGGGTACTTCATTGAGGCGTGAAGAAGTATTTCGAACACAAGCGGCAGAGTAGAAAACGGGCGACTGATGAGTCGCCCGTTTCGTTGCGCTGGGGTAAATTTGCCGAACGTTGCGTGACCCCTGTCCGTAGTGTTGGAGTGACTGCATGAAATTTTTCCTGGGTGCATCGGCCGTTGTGCTGCTGACAGGGTGTTCGACGCTTTCCGAAACCTTCGACGATCACCCGCGCTGTGGTCCACATCCCTATTGTGGGTCCGCCAGCGACATTGAGCTGATCAAGGCGGCAACGGAGGAAGACGCCGGGATCTTGCGAGCCCTGGTGCCTGTAGCCGTGATTGACCTGCCATTCAGTCTGGTTGCCGATACGTTATTGCTGCCCTATACCGCGTTTGCCGCAGAGCCTGTTCGGGACTGATCCTTGACATGCCCATGCGCGAACACCCTTACTCGAAAATCCGAGGAGCCTGAACGTGAAAGGTAAAGTGGTCGCGGGTACATGTTGTCTGTTGATCGCCCTGGCTGCCCCATTCGCCTATGGCAGCGCAGCGGATGAGTCCGAGGAGAGTGCCTCGACGCTCTGCAAAATACTGGATGGCCTGGATGCCTTGACCCAGGCTTGCGAGTTTTCGACAAAGAACCGGACCGTCAACATTGTCATCGACGGGGCGCCAACGGATGCCGAAAAGCTCTGCCCGGAAATCAACGCGCTTGTCGAGCAGAACGACTTGGCTTTTACCGAAGGCTGGGCGGTCGAGATCGTCTCATCCCGCCCCGACTACGCCGTCATCGGCACTTGTCCGCTGTAGTGGGGCGATGATTATCGTTGTTGCTTCGTCAGATGACTGCGTTCACTACGTTCATAATTCTTGAGCGAGGGCTGGGTGGCTTCCCCTGACGTCGACCAATCCTATGAAGTCGAAGTGCAGCGATAGGTCCTGTCTCGCTTCACTGGCCGGCATTTCAAAGCCACCCACAATTTGTCCATGAAGCTCGCTCAACCGAATCGACTCCTCTTCCTTTGCCTTTGCCAGTCTCGCGTGGTTCGCTGCGATTTCGTTGAGGGTTGACACGGTACATCTCCAGTGGCTGACCAAGCATTGATAATTGTGCCGCCGCGTCAGGATCACGTCGTCCTGAGGCTACAGGGATCAATGGTGCAAACCCTGAGCCAGGCGTGGCGCTGCCATGAACACCACGTTCTGCAGGTGACGAATGGCGAAACGAAGTCCGCGTGGCGTTCATTCGGCGTCCGTGACGTCGGCAACGTGTCAACCATGCCTCAACAATAAGTCACTGATAATACAGACCGACCCGTCCATGGCCGTCGTGGTGTCGGCCGCTTTGTGCATGACTTGAAATGCACCCACGGCGCGCAGTGTGATATGGAACTAATATCACTCTTGACCTCTATATGAGCAGGGGATATCCCCTTTTTAAGTGAGAACCATCATGCTCAAATCGCGCTCGTTGATTGCAGCGGTTACCTGCTTCGCCCTGGTGGTGGGTGCCGAGACGGTTGTAGCGGATCCGGGTAACGGCAAAGGAAACGCTCAGTTCGACCAAGGGCCGGGTCAAGGACAAGGCAAGGGCGGACCGGGCAACAAGGGTGGCCAGGGTAACCCCGGCAACAAGGGTAACCAGGGCGGCAAAGGTGGTGGCGGTGGGGGCGGCGATTGGCATAACGGCCCCAGCATTGACCGGAGCGGCATTATCGGCGTGATCGGCGGTTACCGTGATTATTGGAGCCCCGGTCCGGCACTGCCGCCGGGTATCCAGAAAAACCTCGCCCGGGGCAAGCCGCTGCCTCCGGGGATTGCCAAGAAGCTGGACGGGCGGCTGCTGGGGCGCCTGCCGCATTACGATGGTTACGAATGGCGGCAGGCGGGCACTGACCTGATTCTGGTAGCGATCGCCACCGGCATTATCTACGAGGTACTCAACGGCGCGTTCGATTGATACGCTGTGGGCCGGCGTCGGTCACTCCGGATCGACGCCGTAGGCCGCTGGTGCGGGTGTCGTTTTTTTAAACGCGACCACCACGGCCATGCCGATCAGGCTGGTGGCGAAGGCCAGTAGCAGGATCACATGTTGTGTACCAATGGGGGCGGCCAGCACGGCGACCAACAATCCCGCCAGCGGTTGGGACAGGTTGTTGAGCAGCGTGATGACGCCAACGGTCTTGCCGAAATCCTGGGGCGGAATGACTTGTTGGCGGATGCTGCGCATGTACACGTTGAACATCTTGTCGAAGCCGACGACTAGCAGGAAACCCACCACATAGCCCCATGCGCTGGGGCTGAATGCCGTGACGAATGCGCCTGCGGCGATGAGCGTGTACGACAGGGCTCCCAGTACCTTCAAGGGCAGCGTAACCCGTGCCAGGAAGAACAGGATAACGATGGTGGTCAGGGCACCGGCCGCTTGCACACCGGCGTAATAATCCTTGCCGGCATCGTACTGGCCGATGACCATGGCCGCCGATGTAGCGAGGGTCACGCCTATGATCAGGTTGACGCCCACGGCGAGGCTGATGACCTTCTTCAATTCCGCCAAATCGCGGATATGACCGAAAGCGATGCGCAACGGGTTCCACCAGAGATCGTGATGTTGTTCGAACGTTTCCAGGGTGACCGAGCTGCTGCGTTGCCAATACAGCATGGCAAGGTCCGCCAGCAGAAACAGCCCGGCAATCGCCAGCACCACCCAGTGCCATGCCCACACTTCAAGCATCAGCGCGGCGAGCAACGGGCCCAGCACCAGCCCCGTCTGGTCGGCGATCTGTGAATAGGACAGGGTCTTGGTGTAGGTGTAGTGCTTGAATATGTAGGGCATCACCACTTCGCGGGCCATGATGCCTTGGGTCGTGAGTACACCGCACAGCGCCGAAAGCGCCACGATCCAGTAGATACCACCCAACAGCGCATACAGAATCACTGCCGCGACACACGCCACGGCGCGGTAGACCTGGCTGATGTGCAGGATTCGGATGGGTGGGAATTTGTCGCACAGGGCACCGCAGATCGGGAACGACAGATACCGCGGCAGGGATTCGACAAAGAAAGCCAGGCCTGCCCAGGAGACGCTGTTGGTGGTCTGAAACACAATCAGCGGGACGATGAAGAGCAGTATCTGGTCGGCCAGCCGGGAGAGGAACATCGAGGTGAAAAAGGCCAGGTAATCCTTGCGCATGGTGTTCTCGTGTCGAGGAGCGGGGGAGCTGGTTGCAGCTCAATAGGCAGAGCCGGACGCGTCATTGAGATTATGTCGCTCGTCGCCCTTGAGAGGCGGATTGAAGACGCTGACCAGGATCAGATCCTGGTCTTTGCCGCCACGCAGGTAATGGCGGTCATGCTGGTCGAGTACGTAGATGTCGCCTGGGCGAATCGGGTACACGTTGCCCTCCATGTCTTCGACTTCACCCTCACCGGCAATGCAGTAGCACGCTTCGAGATGGTTACGATACTGGAGCAACGATTCTGTCCCGGCGCGCACGACGGTATGGCACACGGTGTAGCCCATGCCGTCTTTTTCGGTCAGCAACCGATGGCTGGTGCCGGCGCCCCACTCGACAAAGTGAGCGGTTTTTTCGATATCGGATTTATTGCGAACAAACATACCTGTCTCCTTGGTGAGTGTTACGGCGTGTTCAGTGGCTGGGCACAGGCCGGCGTATCGACGGCAAAGTCGGCGAAGGCCTGCATGGCGCTGTCCCAATGGAGGTCTCGGTGTGCCACCATGGCCTGCAGGTCGCGCCAATGGCGATGGAGCGTGTTGTCACGGGTCATGGACGAGGCGCCCGCATGTTCGACCAGGCGCTGGATCGCTTGAAGGCAAAGCCTTGCCACATAGGCGCGATCGCGCTTGAGTCGCAGCAGCTCATCCATGGATAACGACCGTCGTGCCTGACCGGATTCATGCAGCAGGGTCACCAGTGTCGTGTACAAGGTCGTTGCCGCCGACAGTTGCGCGGCGCTGTGAGCCAGCCGTTCCTTTGCCGGGGCGGACGCAGGCACTTTCTGCTGTCTCAGCGATTCGACATACGCGGCATAAGCCCCTTCGGCGCAGCCCAGCACAGGCCCGAGAATGGAGGTTGTTATGAAAGGAACGATGGGCACGCTGTACAGATAGTCGCCGGACAACTCGTTCGTCCGGTGCGCGAAAACATCTTCCAGGCGGAACACCTGTTCGGCGGGCACCAGGACATTCTGCAACAACACATCATGCGAACCCGTGGCAGCCATGCCGCAGGTGTCCCACGTGTCCAATATCTCCACGTCGCGGGTCGACACCACCAGCAGCATCCGTTCTGTGCCGGGAGTACCGCTGTGATCGGTCACAGGGCCGTTGAGCAATAGCCAGGTGCCTTGCTCGATCCCTGAACTGAAGCGCCAGGTGCCGTTAACCCGAATACCGTCCGAGTCAGCCGATAGCCGGCTGTGGGGACCGACCGATGCGGAGGCAAACAATTGTGGCCGATCATCCTGATACAACCTGTGTTGGCAGGCGTGGCTCAAACGACCCGCAATCGCAGCATGTCCGCCCACCAGACTGATCATCCAAGCCGTCGAAGCGCATGCAGTGGCGGCAAGTCGTGAAGCTTCCATCAACGTGGGCCAGCCGGGAGCGTCCAAGGGCTTACGACGAGGGGAGACCAGTTCAAGCAACCCATCGCTGAATAATTCGTCAAAGGTGGCTTGGCTCAACTTTCGGTTTTTCTCGGCGTCGGCCGCGCGCTGGTGCCAGCCTGCCAAGCGTTGCCGGACCCGTTCCACTGGCGTTGGCCGGAACGCTGCATCGAGGCTATGCGTGTGGTTTTCACCCATTGGCGCGTTCCTCTTCGCACGGTTGCGGGCGACTCACATAGCCGATGGCGCGAGCCTCGAAACAGAACCCTTCCGGCTGGTTGATCGGGCCCAATAAGCTGAGGAACTGCTCAAGTCGGGGCCCATCGTCCGTGGCAACGAATTCGTAAAAATTCGTGCTGTTCCACAGCAGGTAGACGTATTTGAAATGACTGGACAACGCGTCGACGAGTTCGTGCATCAACACTTGGCCGTTTTGCATTTGCTCCAGCATCTGTTGACGTTTCCAGTCAATTTCCTCTTCAGAGAAATAGCGTGTCTTGAAGCCGCTGTCCTTTACCCGCTCACGCTCCAGGTATTGCCCGAGGTCCTCGTGATTGAGCTTTTCAAGAAAGAACACCAGGGCGCCGGGTTTCAGCAAGGGCTTTATGTGATTGATCTGAGCTTTGCGGTCGCGGGTATAAAACTGGAAGGCCGCCGTTTCATAGACGTAATCGAACCCCTCGTTGAACCGTTCGTAGGGCTCCTCAGCGAACAATCTGGGGTGCAGGGTCAGGAACGACTGGGGGTAGAACAGCGAGCGCGCCGGGTCGGCATGTCGGTCGAAGTGAGGTTGATTCGCCTGGTTGGGTGAGGTGGTGAAGGTGCTGATCAAGCCCTGTGAATGCGCGGCGAGTGCGCGTCCGTTGCTGCCGTCAAACGCGTCGATCTCGAAAAAACCGAAGGTTCGGGGTTCGGTGGCCTGCCGGGCCTGGGAGAGTCGTGAGAGGGCAACGCCGACTCTTGCCATCTCCTCGAGGATATACGGGACACTGGCCAGGAAGTGCAGGAACAATGGGCCGGCGTCCTCCACCAGACGGTCGTGATAGGCCACTACGTCGGCATCGGCAATGGAGTGCCTGATATGGCTGGTCAGCGATTGCGCCGGCACCTGGGTCGCGCCAGTGGCCAAACGGTGGAAGTGATCGGCGAGCTGCAGCATTGAGCTGCTTTTCAAGTCCTGTTCCGGGCTGAACGAGGAGATCGGTTGTGCGGTGTCCATTTTATCGCTCCCTGATATCAGATCAGTCCTTTGGCCGTGATCTTTCCCGAGTCGGTTTTCGGCAACGTATCCATGAATGCCCACTGGGCAGGCACCATGTGCCAATCCAGCAAGGCCTGGCAGTGATCCAGCAGCATCTGCTCCGTTGTGTCCTGGCAATCGGCTTCCAGTACGACGCAGGCCTTGGGGACGAAGCCGGCGGCCTCGTCCGCAACGGGGACCACCACGACCTGAGCTACCGAAGGATGGGAGGCCAGGCATTGTTCGATTTCTCGAGGATTCACTTTCCAGAGATGACGGGCAAACAGATCGTCTTTCCGGCACACGTAATAGAGATATCCTTGAGCATCCTTTCGGAAGAAGTCGCCGGTACGGTAAAACCTGTCGCGACCGAAACTGTTGTATTTGAACGCCCTGGTTGTTTCTTCAGGCATCTTCCAATATTCCAGCATCAGATAGTTGCTGCTCACCAGAAGTTCGCCGACGACTTCCGGCTCTGTAATGGGCTCGTCCTGTTCGTTAACAATCAAGGCGTGAACGCCTTTGAGTGGCTTTCCTACCGAGCCCGGGCGCAGTGCAATGTCGGATGGAGGCAGATAACTGACTCGCTTGCACTCGGTAAGGCCGTAGTTGGAATAGATATCGACATTGGGCAGTGCTTCTCTTATTTGTTGGATGTGCCGTGGGTAAAGCGGTTGGCCACTGCTGGATATATAACGAAGTGAAGGTAATTGTCCTTGCCAATGCTCGCCCATGCTTGCCAAGAGGAAAAATACCGGTGGAAAAACATGCAGGCCGGTCACGTGTTCTCGCTTGATGACTTCGAGTACATCGTCGGCACAATTTGCTGTTCGGCTTTCGATCACCGCGGTACCGCCAAAGAACAACGGCATCATGATGTTGTAGACGCCGTAATCGGAGGCCAGGGTGGAATAGCTGAGGATGACATCACTGGCGGTATTGCCCAGGTAATCGATCACGCTGGTCGCGGCCGCAATCATGATGGGGTGATTCACCACCACGCCTTTGGGGTTGAAGGTGGATCCGGAGGTGTAGAAGATTGAAGTTGGCAGGTGTTCGTCGATGTCGGGAAGGGCTCTTTCCAGGTCTTGCGGCGTCAGGGTATCCAGGGCTTTCCCAAGGCTGGGCGCTTCTGCCGGAAGGTCTTGCTTTGTGCTGAAGACCAGGATCGTCTCCAGACTGGTCTGCGAGACCAGCGCCTCCGGATCCTCGTAGCGATCGGTGAATAACACCCGGGCATCGGTGTGCTTGAGTTGATAAAGCAGTTTGCTTCGGCTGTAGGTGGGGTGCGTCGCTGCAGTGATTGCACCGACTTTCAATACTGCCAGAAAAGCCGCGATCAAGTCCGCGCTGATACCGGAATACAAGGCCACACGGTCGCCACATTTGACGCCGCACTTGATTAACAAAGCGGCGATCTGTGTGGCACGCGTCTCCAGGACATCATACGGTGTGTGGACACCGTCGATGACCAGCGCTGACTTGTCAGGCGTACGACGGGCATTGTTCTCAATGAATTGATGAAAAAGAGGCATCAGCGTTCCCTTGCGTTAACTGCCTAATGTTTCGGTTAGATCGTTAATTCACCGGAGCGGTGACATCTATATGAGCGGGAAACGGGCGAGAAGAAGGACGCGCCTGTGAAGGGCTGAGGGACGTTTCAAGAAAGAATAGAACGACATAAGCTTGATCTCCTTGTTGTTTTTATTGCAATCCCTGGTGAAGCTTAAGCGTGAAGTTGCCCTGATAGTTCCATCCTGAAGTTTGAGTGTCAAGCTGGCGAGTGCTGGCCGATGCAGGGTTTTTGTCACCGTGTCGTGACAAACTCAGCCATTTGAAGAACGGTGTGGATTTGACAGCGTATTAATCTTCAAAACAAGCAAAGATGTTCTAAAGGTATGCATTCGTACAAAGCCTGAGCCTCCGCGCAGGCTGCTGGCTTATCAGTTTTCCAATTGCCTCAGACGCTTGTATAACGTGTTGCGGCTGACCCCCAGCCGTCGCGCCAGATGGGAGATATTGCCGCCCACTGCTTGCAGCTGTCTGTTCAAATCCTCCGCATCGTTCAAGTCCACCATCAGCGGCTCCGGTGCTTCCACCGGTTCCATTTCCAGGTCCACGAAGAAGTCATCCGGCAGGTGTTCCGGGCGGATGGGCTGTTCCTCGGCCATGGCAAGCGCCACTTGCAGCACGCTGCTGACCTGCCGCAGGTTGCCCGGCCAGGGATGGCGCTCGAACAGTTCCAGGACTTCGCGGCTCAAGCCGGCCCATTGGGTGGGCTCGCGGTGGTGTTCCCAGATCCGTTTGAACAGCGTTTGTTTGTCGCTGCGTTCGCGCAGGGGGGGCAGTTCCAGGGTCAGGCCGCCGATGCGGTAGTAGAGGTCTTCGCGGAAGCGCCCCAGTTGCACCTGTTCGCGCAGCGAGCGGTTGGTGGCGGAGATGATGCGGATGTCCACCGGGAACAGCTCGGCGCTGCCCACCGGTTGAACGCAACGCTCTTGCAGTACCCGTAGCAGGCGGGCCTGGGTTGGCAGTGGCATGTCGCCGATTTCGTCGAGGAACAGCGTGCCGCGGTCGGCTTTGCGGATCAGGCCGATGCTGCCTTTCTGGTTGGCCCCGGTAAAGGCGCCTTTTTCGTAACCGAACAATTCCGACTCCACCAGCTCGGCGGGGATCGCCGCGCAGTTCACGGCAATGAACGGTTGTTTGCAGCGGGAACTGGCCTGGTGCAAGGCTTTGACGAACACCTCCTTGCCGACGCCGGTCTCGCCGTGGATCAGCAGCGGGATGTCTTTCTCCAGCAAACGCTCGGCCTGGCGTACCGCTTTTTCCACGCGGCTGTCGCCGAAGTGCAGGGTATCGAGGCTAATGGCGCTACTGGCGGGGGGCGGCGCTGGCGCGGGTGTCGGCTCGGCAAACACGCGAGGCTTGATCGACACCTGGCTGGGGCGCTTGAGCATGCACTGGAAGCGGTTGCGTCCTGCTGCTTGCAACGAGAACGGCAAGCCATCGGGTTGGTTCAAAAGGTCCAGTAACGAAACCTTGAACAGGCTTTCGATGCTGACCCGCGACAGGCTCAGGCCCAACAGATTGTCGGCCCGGCGATTGGCGGACAATACCTGGCCGGTTTCATCGAAGATCAACAGTCCGGCCCACTGGCTGTCGAGGTTGTTCAATCCGGTATTGAAGGTCAGCTGGAAGTGTTCACCGCGAAACAGGTTGAGGATCAACCGGTTCTCCACGGTCTGGCTCATCATCTTGACCATGCCCAGCGTGTGGGAGGGTGGCAGGTAGCTGTCACTGGAGACATCCAGTACGGCGATGACCTTGCGCTCGGCGTCGAAGATCGGGGCGGCGGAGCCGGTCATGAAGCGGTTGGCCTTGAGAAAATGTTCATCGTGCTCGATGTGTACTGCCTGTTCACAGGCCAACGCCGTGCCGATGGCGTTGGTGCCGGTGCAGCGTTCCATCCAGCTCGCCCCGGCGCTGAAGCCGTGGGCCAGTTTCGGCTCGATGAAGCGCTGGGTCCCCCACGAGGTGAGCACCTGGCCCTGGTTGTCGGCCAGCATGATCAGGCAATTGGAATTGCTCAGGATGTTCTCGTAATACGGCAGGACTTCCTGGTGGGTGGTCTGCACCAGTGAATGCTGGCTCTCCAGTAACTGGGCGACGCCTTCGGCGGGCAGCGGTTCGAAGGAGGGCACGCTCTGATGGTCAAGGCCAAAGGCGCGGCAACGGGACCAGGAGGCCTGGATGATGGCGTCATGGGACAAGGCTGGGGCAGGTGCGGCCATGGGCACTCTCGCAGGAGCTGTTTTTATTGTTGGGCTGAGTCTCGCACATCCTCCTTGTGCTGGGGCAGGTCTGGATGACACTTAATACACATCCATTTGTGGTAGCGAGCAAGCCCGCTACCACAGGAGATCCGCGTCCGGCCCGGTTATAGCATTCCTTCAGTGTTGTTCAGATTTGTTCATTGTCAACGCTCGGACTGTTCAGTTGTTCAACCTGAATTGTTCACTTTCGTTCATCAACGAACACTTTTTTCTGAAAAATTTCAAGCAAACATAGTCAGATCAAGGACTTGCGATTTCTGGCACGGCTTTCGCTTTTAAACTCCAGTCGCTTGACTCCAAAAATAAAAAAGGCCGAGCCATGTCATTAACGCTTGAGCACATCTGTCGCACCGTCGAGGGCCAGACCTGGATCGACGATGCCAACCTGAATTTCGAACCCGGATCCTTCAACGTTCTGTTGGGCCGTACGCTGTCCGGCAAGACCAGCCTCATGCGCTTGATGGCTGGCCTGGACAAGCCCGACAGCGGTCGCATCCTGATGAACGGCGTCGACGTGACCAACCGCCCGGTGCGCTTGCGCAATGTGTCGATGGTTTATCAGCAGTTCATCAACTACCCGACCATGACCGTTTTCGAAAACATCGCTTCGCCCCTGCGCCAGGCCGGTGTGTCCGATGAAGTGATCCAGGCGAAGGTGCTGGAAACCGCCAGGATGCTGCGCATCGAGAAGTTTCTCAAGCGCCATCCGCTGGAGTTGTCCGGCGGCCAGCAGCAGCGCACCGCCATGGCCCGCGCGTTGGTCAAGGACGCCGAACTGATCCTGTTCGACGAGCCCCTGGTGAACCTGGACTACAAGCTGCGCGAAGAGCTTCGCCAGGAGATGCGCGAACTGTTCCAGGCCCGCCACACCATCGCCGTCTACGCCACCACCGAGCCCAACGAAGCGTTGGCCCTGGGGGGCACGACCACGATTCTCCACGAAGGGCGGGTGATCCAGAGCGGCAAGTCGTCCTCGGTCTATCACCAACCACAAAGCGTACTGGCCGCCGAGCTGTTCTCCGAACCGCCGATCAACCTCATGCCGGGTCGCATTGCCGGCAATGAAGTGAGCTTCGCCAATTTTGTGCACTTCCCGCTGAACGTCGACCTGCGTCCGGTGGGCGAGGGCGAGTTCCGCTTCGGCGTGCGCCCTAGCCACATTTCCCTGGTGCCGAGCAACGACGACGACCTGGAACTGGCGGTGACCGTCGAGGTGGCCGAGATCAGTGGCTCGGAAACCTTCCTGCATGTGCGCAACGAGCACTTCCTGTTAGTGCTGCACCTGCCCGGCGTGCACGAGTACGACGTGGACGCGCCGATCCGCATCTACATCCCGACCCACAAACTGTTTGTCTTCGACGCCCAGGGCAAGTTAGTCCAGGCTCCGGGCCAGCGTATTGCGAGGGTTGCCTGATGGCTGAAATACATTTGCAGAACCTCGCCCACAGCTACACCAGCACCCCGGCGGGCCCCGAGGACTACGCGATCCGCGAGATGAACCACATCTGGGAGCAGGGCGGCGCCTATGCGTTGCTGGGGCCATCGGGTTGCGGTAAATCCACCTTGCTCAACATCATTTCCGGACTGCTCAGCCCCTCCGAGGGCCAGGTGAAATTCGATGGCAAAGTCGTCAACGACCTGAGCCCTGAGCGTCGCAACATCGCCCAGGTCTTCCAGTTCCCGGTGGTGTACGACACCATGACGGTGTTCGACAACCTGGCGTTCCCGCTGCGCAACCAAGGCATGGCCGAGCCGAAAGTCCACACCAAGGTGCAGGAAATCGCCGAAGTCCTCGACCTGCAGAATCTGCTGAACAAGAAGGCCCGCAACCTCACCGCCGACGAGAAACAGAAGGTTTCCATGGGCCGCGGACTGGTGCGCGACGACGTATCGGCGATCCTGTTCGATGAACCATTGACGGTGATCGACCCGCACCTGAAATGGAAGCTGCGGCGCAAGCTCAAGCAGATCCATGAGCAGTTCAACATCACCATGGTCTACGTCACCCACGATCAGTTGGAGGCGTCCACCTTCGCCGACAAGATCGCGGTGATGTACGGCGGCCAGATCGTGCAGTTCGGCACGCCTCGGGAGTTGTTCGAGCGTCCCGGCCATACCTTTGTCGGCTATTTCATAGGCAGTCCGGGGATGAACCTGATCGACGTCACGGCGCAGCCCGGTGGCGTCGGGTTCGCGTCGACCCACTTGCCGCTCTCCGACACCCTGCAGCAACGTGTCGCCGAGGCGCAAGGCAAATTCCTGAAAGTCGGCATCCGCCCGGAATTCGTCCATGTCTGGGACGGACCCTACGACGACGCCATGCGCGCCGAGGTGGTCCATGTCGAAGACCTCGGCACCTACAAGATCCTGACCCTCAACCTCGATGGCGCGCCGCTGAAAGTGCGCCTGGCCGAAGACAAACCGGTGCCGGAAGGCACGGCGTACATCAGTTTCCCGGCGCAATGGCTGATGGTCTATGCCGATGAATACCTGCTGGAACCGATGAGCGAGGTGCAGCCATGAACAAGGTGCAGAACAACAAGGCCTGGTGGCTGGTGTTGCCGGTGTTCCTGCTGGTGGCGTTCAGTGCCGTGATCCCGATGATGACCGTGGTCAACTATTCGGTGCAGGACATCTTCGACCAGTCCAGTCGCTACTTCGTCGGCGCCGACTGGTACAAGCAGGTGCTGATGGATCCTCGGCTGCACGACTCGCTGCTGCGCCAGTTCATCTATTCGGCGTGCGTGTTGTTGATCGAAATTCCCCTGGGCATCGCCATCGCATTGACGATGCCGACCAAGGGCAAATGGTCTTCGCTGGTGTTGATCATCCTGGCGATTCCGTTGCTGATCCCGTGGAACGTGGTCGGCACCATCTGGCAGATCTTCGGCCGGGCCGACATCGGTCTGCTGGGCTCCGCTCTCAATAACCTGGGCATCAACTACAACTACGCGGCCAACACCATGGACGCCTGGGTCACGGTGCTGGTGATGGACGTGTGGCACTGGACCTCGTTGGTGGCGCTGCTGTGCTATTCGGGGTTGCGGGCGATTCCGGACGTGTATTACCAGGCCGCACGGATCGACCGGGCGTCCAACTGGGCGGTCTTCCGGCACATCCAGTTGCCGAAGATGAAGAGCGTGCTGCTGATCGCGGTGATGCTGCGCTTCATGGACAGCTTCATGATCTACACCGAGCCCTTCGTGCTGACTGGCGGCGGGCCGGGCAACGCCACCACGTTCCTCAGCCAGACCTTGACGCAAATGGCCATCGGCCAATTCGACCTGGGCCCGGCGGCGGCGTTTTCCCTGGTCTACTTCCTGATCATTCTGTTGGTGTCGTGGCTGTTCTATACCGCCATGACTCACTCCGACGCCAACCGTTGAGGCCCGCTCCATGAACAAGAGAAAGCTGATTGCACTGCTGATCTACATCCTGTTCCTGCTGGTGCCCATTTACTGGCTGCTGAACATGTCGTTCAAGAGCAACACCGAGATCCTCGGCAGCCTGACCCTCTGGCCGCAGGACTTCACGTTCCATAACTACAAGGTGATCTTCACCGACCCGAGCTGGTACACCGGTTATCTGAACTCGCTCTACTACGTGAGCCTGAACACGGTGATCTCCCTGAGCGTGGCGTTGCCGGCCGCCTATGCGTTCTCGCGCTACCGGTTTCTGGGGGACAAGCACCTGTTTTTCTGGCTGCTCACCAACCGCATGGCGCCACCGGCGGTGTTCCTGTTGCCGTTCTTCCAGCTGTATTCGTCCATCGGCCTGTTCGACACCCACATTGCGGTGGCCCTGGCCCATTGCCTGTTCAACGTGCCGCTGGCGGTATGGATCCTCGAAGGCTTCATGTCCGGGGTGCCGAAAGAAATTGACGAGACGGCCTACATTGACGGCTACAGTTTCCCCAAGTTCTTCGCCAAGATCTTCATTCCGTTGATCGGCTCCGGCATCGGCGTCACGGCGTTCTTCTGCTTCATGTTTTCCTGGGTCGAACTGTTGCTGGCCCGTACG
This sequence comes from Pseudomonas uvaldensis, assembly GCF_021271205.1. GTDB lineage: Bacteria > Pseudomonadota > Gammaproteobacteria > Pseudomonadales > Pseudomonadaceae > Aquipseudomonas > Aquipseudomonas uvaldensis. The sequence continues at coordinate 76,884 of NZ_JAIWKS010000001.1, read as the reverse complement.
CTGACTTCGGTGAATGCCAAGCCCATCGCGGCGGTGATGACCCGCACGGTGTCGGCCTCCGGTATTGACTGGGGCGTGCTGGCGGCGGCGGGGGTGTTGACCATCCTGCCGGGCATGTTGGTGATCTGGTTCGTTCGCAACCACGTGGCCAAGGGCTTTGCCCTGGGCCGGGTCTGAGGAGTCGATGATGGAATGGATGAACTGGACCGTCCCCACGGCGGCCTTCTTTGGTGTCATTGCCTTGCTGCTGGCAGGCATGACCACGTGGGAAATGCGTTCGCCGAGTGTACCCCGGCGTGGTTTCCTGCCGATTGCCACCACCCGTGGCGATCGGTTGTTTATCGGTCTTCTCGGTAGCGCCTACCTGCACCTGATGGTGATCGGCGCGACCGACTGGAGCATCTGGATAGCGTTCGCGTTGTCTTTGGTGTGGCTGTTGGCAGTGATGCGGTGGGGCTGAAGTGGCTCTTAAACCCAAACAGGAGGTCTCTATGTTCGATAAAAACAATAAGCTGCGACATAGCGTTTCATTGGCAGCCATGCTGGCACTCAGCGGGCTGAGTGCTGCGGCCTGGGCCGACGCCTATGAAGACGCCGCAAAAAAATGGATCGGCAGCGAATTCAAGCCGTCAACCCTGACAGCCGAGCAACAACTTGAAGAGCTCAAGTGGTTCATCAAGGCGTCCGAGCCGTTTCGTGGCATGAAGATCAACGTGGTGTCGGAAACCATCGCCACCCACGAGTATGAATCCAAGGTACTGGCCAAGGCCTTCAGCGAGATCACCGGGATCCAGCTGACCCACGACCTGCTGCAGGAAGGCGACGTGGTGGAGAAGCTGCAGACCCAGATGCAGTCGGACAAGAACATCTACGATGGCTGGGTCAACGACTCGGACCTGATCGGTACGCACTTTCGCTACGGCAAGACCGAAGCGATCACCGACATGATGGCCAACGAAGGCAAGAACTTCACCTCGCCGACCCTGGACCTGAAGGATTTCATCGGGACCTCGTTCACCACCGCGCCGGACGGCAAGCTTTATCAACTGCCCGACCAGCAATTCGCCAACCTGTACTGGTTCCGCGCCGACTGGTTCGAGCGGCCGGACCTGAAAGCCAAGTTCAAGGAAATATACGGCTACGAGCTGGGCGTACCGGTGAACTGGTCAGCTTATGAAGACATTGCCAAGTTCTTCTCCGAAGACGTCAAGGAAATCGACGGCAAGCGTGTCTACGGCCACATGGACTACGGCAAGAAAGACCCGTCCCTGGGCTGGCGCTTCACCGATGCCTGGTTCTCCATGGCCGGTGGCGGCGACAAGGGCTTGCCCAACGGCTTGCCGGTGGACGAGTGGGGCATCCGCGTCGAAAACTGCCATCCGGTCGGCTCCAGCGTGACCCGCGGCGGCGATACCAACGGCCCGGCGGCCGTGTTCGCGACGACCAAGTACGTGGACTGGATGAAGAAATACGCACCACCGGAAGCGGCGGGCATGACCTTCTCCGAATCCGGCCCGGTGCCGTCCCAAGGCAACATCGCCCAGCAGATTTTCTGGTACACCGCTTTTACCGCCGACATGACCAAGCCGGGCCTGCCGGTGATGAATGCCGATGGCACGCCGAAATGGCGCATGGCACCTTCGCCGCGCGGTCCGTACTGGGAAGAGGGCATGAAGCTGGGGTATCAGGACGTGGGTTCCTGGACCTTCATGAAGTCCACGCCTGAGAAGCAGCGCCTCGCTGCCTGGCTGTATGCGCAGTTCGTAACTTCGAAAACCGTGTCGCTGAAGAAAACCATCGTCGGTCTGACGCCGATTCGTGAGTCGGACATCAACTCCCAGGCGATGACCGACCTGGCGCCGAAGCTGGGTGGCCTTGTGGAGTTCTACCGCAGCCCGGCCCGTGTGCAGTGGACCCCGACCGGGACCAACGTGCCGGATTATCCGCGTCTGGCGCAACTGTGGTGGAGCCACATCGCCGAAGCGGCCAGTGGCGAGAAGACTCCGCAGCAGGCACTCGACGGTCTGGCCAAGGATCAGGACGCGATCATGACCCGTCTGGAACGCTCCAAGGCCCAAGCTACCTGCGCCCCGAAAATGAACCCCGAGCGCGACGCGCAATACTGGTTCGACCAGCCGGGCGCACCGAAGCCGAAACTGGCGAACGAGAAGCCAAAAGGCGAAACGGTGAGCTACAGCGAACTGCTGAAGTCCTGGGAGGCGGCCCGCAAGTAAACCTCTGGCAGCGAAACACGAACGGCATCGAAAGGTGCCGTTTTTTTTCATCCAGCGAGACGTGCAGCTGGCGAGAACCCTGTGGGAGCGAGCCTGCTCGCGATGACGGCGGCACATTCAACATCCATGCAATCTGACCCACCGCCATCGCGAGCAGGCTCGCTCCCACAGTTGATTTGGGGGGGATTTGAGACTCGCGACTGGCGCGGGCACTGTGGGAGCGAACTAGCCAGCCTTGGCTGAGGTCGCTCGGGGTTGTACCGCCACGGGCGCCGGTTTGGCAATCATCAGTGCATCAAGTGCCTGGCGATAGCTTCGGCCCGCCAGGCTCATGCTGTTGTTATGAGTGGCCCCCGGCACCATCAGCAGGCGCTTGGGCTCTCGGGCTGCGTTGAACAGTTGTTCGCTGAAGCGCGGTGGCACGTAACGGTCGGCCGCGCCGTGGACGACCAGCAACGGCATGTTGATCTCGGGAATCTTGTCGATGGAGTCGAACTTCTGCGACAGCAACCAGCGTACCGGCAAGGAGGTGTCCGCCATGGCGGTTGCCACATCACCCAGCGAGGTGAAGGTGGACTCGATGATCAAGCCCCGGGCCGGCACGACACGGCCTTCCCTGACGGCCTTTTGCCCCAACTCGGCCGCAAGATCCACCGCGATGGCACCACCCAATGAATGCCCGTAGATCAACCGCAGCGCCGGGTCCGGTTGCAACACTTCAAGGCGTTCCCAGGCGATTCTTGCATCTTCGTAGACGCTGGCCTCCGAGGGTAGATCGCCATGACTCTTGCCAAAGCCCCGGTAATCGATGGCCAGCACCGAAAACCCCATCGCGTTCAACTGCTGGATACGAAACAACTGCCCGGTCAGGTTCCAGCGCACCCCGTGCAGATACAGGATCGCTGGGGCGTTTTTGCGCGTGGCCGGCCACCACCACCCATGGATGTTTTCCCCGGCCTTGAAATTCGCGGGCTTGAGATCGAACTCTTGCAGGCCGTTGGGAATGCCACTGAACCAGGTCGCGGTCCCCGGTTCGATGCGAAACACCAGCTCGCGTTCCTTGTGCTGCAGCACACCGCAGCCCACCGGTAGACCGATCAGCATCGCGGCCATGAAAGAAAATGCCAGCCAGCGCCGTTTAAGAACAGAAAGGGAAAATAAAGACATCGACGCGATTCGCTACCGGGAACAGAAGATGCGTTTTAGCAGATTCCTCCACGGGATGGAGGGTCTTTTGGCTCAGAGGTCGAAGCTTTTCAATCCAATCGAACTCCTGCGTCGCACGCCTACTCGAAAACTCAATACCACAGATAGCGAGGGCGATTTCATGACGACTCAACATTCGGATAAAAAGGCGGGGGCCATGCCTGCCAAGGATGCGAGCGGTGAGCCGGTCCCGGTGGTGGAGCGGAATATCCGCCGGCCCGATCCGGACACTGACAAGGTCGACAAGGCTATTACCCCCAAGTCGATCAAGAGTCATGAGCAGGATGCTGAAAAACTGCAAGACAAGGTCACGGACGTAGAGAAAAAGCTCGACCGATAACAAGGGTATGCAGGTGTCACTACGCATCTTCGAGCTGAACCAGTTCGAACGACCGTTCAGTTCTGCCATACCCTACTCTGGGTACCCCCGCCAGGCGCTGATGCAGCACCTGGGTCAACGAGCAGCCAGGAGGCAGGTAGCTATCGCCGAAATCCCCATCCAGTTGCGTCGGATGCGCGATCACTTCCAACAAGCCGTGTTCCGGTGCCGCGGCGTATTGCAAGTCAGCTGGTGTGCACACATAGTCAGCCGTCGCTGCGCATAAACGACGCAGGCGGCGGTTGAGTAAGGTCTTGAAGATGCGCTTGGGTACATTCAGGTTTGCTCCGAGGTTGCGCGCCAGGCGAATGGGCACCTCTTGCCGCACAGCGAAGCGCGCCACCAATTCGCCGATGGGCCAGATGTTGTGTACGTGCTGATGGGAGTCCAGGTGGCTTGGATGCAAGCCGTGATCCAGGCAGCGTTGCCATTGCGCCTGAAGTTCGTCCTCGATTGCGGCAAGGTCTTTCGAGCCCAGGCGCAGGCAGTAGCGGGACAGGCTGAAATCGAACTGGCCGTGCACATTGCAAAATGCCCGCCGCGACTTTATGGCCTCGCTCAACGGCCACCCATGGCTGAGATTGAAGTGCAGGCCGATGCGTCCTTTGAGCCGGGGCTGTCGGGACATGACACAGGCCTGTTTGAAGCCTGGCGTATTGGCCATTACGGTAGCGGAACTGACCAGACCTGCCTGGAAGGCTCGAACGATTATCGCGTTTTCGCTGGCGCACAGTCCGAAGTCGTCAGCGTTGACGATCACTTGGCGGGGCATGGGGAATCTCCTTTTCCTTGGGAATGGAAGGTGAACCTGTCGCTTTGGTTTTTTGGGGTGAGTGTTTACGAAGCCAGGGTTTGAGGCTTTTCCAGAGACGCAAGGCCAGCCCGAGGATCAGGCCATCGGGTTGCCAGGAATAAAAGCTCCAACGCCAATGCTCCAGTTGTCCGGTCATGCGTTCGTGCAGTTGATGGCTGGAATTATCGAGACTGACCCGTGACGCATCGATCCACCGCCAGTTTTCCTCCAGCCCCCAGCGGATCCATTCTTCAAGCAATACCCGGCCACTGCCCAAGTCCGAGTACTGTGGCAGGAACGCCAGGTTGTAATCGTACAGCCGGCCTTGATCCAACAGACCGAGGCGATAGCTGATGCACTCGCCGTTCAGCTCCAGCATCACCACTCGCACCAGGCCCTGGGCGGCAAGGGCGGTGAAAGCATGATTCATCCATTGCCGACCCATGGCGTCAGCGAAGATGCCGACACCTTCCTCGCCTTTCCAACTGGCATCCTCGACACTGGCAATTGCCCGCAACACCTGTCCCATGCTGATGGCATCCGGTGTCACTCGACGGATTTGGGCACCGCAAGCGGCGATCCGCTTGCGCGCCCGGCGCAACTTGTAGCGTGGATCACCGGAGATTTCCTGATGATCACTGTCGCTGATCAGGTGCACCGGAACCCGGCAACTGAGCCGCCGCTCCCCGGTGGAACTCAGCGCCATCCAGGCACTGAGGACGCTTTGTTCGCCGACTGGCTCGATCACTTCATTGAGCTGCAGCAACGCATGAGGTAAGTGCTGACGGATCTGCATCAGCGCCTGGCCCATGCCCTCGGCGTCCAGGCGCACCAGCACCGCAATGCGGTCAGCCAATGGATATCCCAAATGATGCAACACCCGGAACCGCAGCCCGCCGATACGCTCAAGCCCTGATATCAGTGGCAGGCAAAGGCACAAGGTCTGATCCTGCCAGCCCAGCAGCACATGCAGTTGCTGCTCGGGCGATAGGGCGAATTCCGCCGCTTGCAGCCAGGCCAGGGTATTGAACGGTGTCGCGTCGGCCACCTGGGTTCGCAGCTGTTCATAAGCTGTCGCGGGGAAATCCGCTGCGCCCAGGGAGCGACACCATTGGAACCGGATCGTCATGGAAGTCAGGCCGCCGCAGTGGATGCAACCGGCTTGGCCGGTTTACGAAAAGAGTCCAGGATCGAACCGGTGTAGAACGTGTCATGGAAAAACCGCCAGCGGCCGAACAAACAATGCATATGAGTGATCTGGCCGCGCTCTTGATAGTCCATGCGCAGGTGCAGCTTGGCGGCGGGAACGTTGCGCAGTTCGAAAACATCGACCACTTTGTTGCAACCCCGCTCGGCCATGGCTTTCCACAGATCCAGTTGAATATCCACCGATAGCCGGGTCCCCCAGTAAGCGCGGTACAGCTCACCGCCGAACTCGAAGAATTCGCCCGGTTTGACCGGGAACCAGCAGCGAAAGAAATGGCGGTCGAAATAGTCCCGTGTACTGCCCCAGATGAAAGCGACGGTGTCGCCCTTGTCGTCCAGGTACATGAGTCCGGTGTGGCCTTCGGCGGCCAGTTCGCGCATGGTCTCGACACGGTCGCCAAAGTACGTGGCGAAGGCATCGGCATTAACGGTAGTAATGATTTCCCGGCGCAACGGTGCATAGGGCCTGAGGTTGTTGGGCCGTATCGGGCTGACCAGATCGCGTTCCATCCACACCAGTTGTTCGTGGAAGTACACGTAGTGTTTGCATAGTTGTTTCAGAACGGCGCGCAGACCTTTTGTCCGAATGCGATCACGCAGTTTTTGCAGAACGTTCATGGTGCCTCCTGGCGAGGAGCCGGTTTGGGTAAATCCCATCGCGAGCTTGCTCGCGATGGGGGGAAGCGCCATGGGCATCAGGCCGGCGCGGTCGATGCAAGCGGTGGGGCCGGTTTACGAAAGGCGTCCAGTGCCGAGCCGCGGTAGAACGTGTCGCGGAAAAAACGCCAGCGACCGAACAGGCGATACACGTGGGTGATCTTGCCGCGCTCCTGAAAGCCCATGCGCAGGTGCATCTTGATCGCCGGAATGTTTTGCAAGTCGCAGACATCGACCATCGTTTGGCAACCTTTGCCTGCCATGACTTTCCATACCTCCAACTGCATGTCCGCCGACATATTGGAACCCCAGTAGGCGCGGATCATCTCGCCACCGAACTGAAAGTACTCGCCAGGCTTGATCGGAAAGTTGCACCGATAGAAATGGCGGTCGAAATAGTCTTTTGTGCTGGCCCAGGCGAAACCCACGGTGTCGCCCTGAGCATCCAGGTACATCAAGCCGGTGTAGCCTTCGGCCGCCAGCTCGCGCATGGTTTCGACGCGGTCGCCGAAGTGCCGGGCAAAGGCATCGGCATTGCTGACCGTGATGAACTCCAGGCGCATGGGTGGGTAGGGCTTGAGGTTATGCGCAGGAAGCGGGGTCCGCACATCGTGCTCCAGCCACACCAGCCGAGTGTGGAAATACACGTAGTGCTTGATCAGTTTTTTAAAGACTGCGCGCAGGCCCTTTTGCTGAACGTGACGACGACATTTCTGTAGAACGCTCATGGTGCCTCCTGATGGATGGCCGGTGGTGGGGGAGCGGAAGCAGTCCAGCCCAGGGCGAACAGGGTTTCTGCAGGCAGGAGAAACCGGATCTGCTCGGCCTCGCAATTGAACGGGGCGCTGCGGATATGACTGTCGGGGCCGAAATACGCCAGTTCTGCTTTAGCCTGGGAACAGGTAACGCCGTCCAGGCTGACCTGATGAGCGCGTGTGCTTTTGTTCACGCCCAGCAGGCTGCGTTGTTTCCCTGTGGCCATGGCCAGGGCGTCGACTTCGAAGGCGTCGTTATCCAGGCGCAGCACCTGATCGAGCCAGTGCTGCTGAATGAACTGCTGGGCCAGCCCCACTGGCTTGAGTTCGAAGCGCTGGTTGTCCAGCACCCGCACCATGCCTTTGGGGTACTCGGGTTCATCAGCGAGCATGAACCAGTTGAGCATGTCCAGCCAGCCGTCGGCCGAGGCGTTGATGACCACGGATGTCCACCACAGGGCGGCGTAATGGGTTTCCTGGTCATAAGGGCTCAGGCTCGAGCCGCTGGACATGTTGGTCTGGTCCAACAGCAAGGCTTTGCGCGGGCGCCCCTGGCTATCCAATCCCACCAGACGAGCAGCCTGGCGTACGCTGTTGCGATAGGCCCGCGTCGCCAGCAGGTCGCGGATCATCCATTCGTGCCAGGCCAGGGCATCTACCTGGTCGCCGTACTTATCCAGCAAGCGTCGTGCCCAGTCGAGACCACGCTTGTCGGCAGCGTTCTCGGCCAGCGGACCGTTGGTGAAGCGTGAACTGGCCGGTATGGCGATGCGAACACCGGCGCGTGCGTTGGCGGGGTCGGCGCGGACCTGGGCCGCCATGCTCTGGAAAATTTGCTGGAAGCTGGCGAAGTCTGGGTAGTTGAGGTTCGGCTCATCGGCAAAGCTGAGGTAATGGAGGCCTTTGCCGCCCAAAGCGCGGGTTGCGGTGAGCCAGGCTTGCAAGCCGCTCTGACTGGTCCGGTCGGCCTGCAGGTCGGCCCGACGTTGGCTGCCGGCCAGCAAGGTGATGTCCCGGTCGATGCCGAAGCGATCCTGATACAGGCGCCGGAATGCGTCTTCATGACTGGCCTTGGCCGCCATGACATCGACCAGGCTGTAGAAGCTGGCCGCTTGGGGTTTGATCGCATTGAGCAAGGGGTAGCTGGACGGCGGTGGCAACACGTAGGGCAGATACATGCCCAGCTTGGGGGTTGGGCCGAGCGCTTCGTGGTGCAGCATCAGATGGGTTTGCCCAGGACTCTGGCGCAGGGGCTGTAAGTGCGTCGGATTCTGGGCGAACAGGTTGGCGGTGCCATCCAGCCAGAACGCAGCCTTGCCGTTGCCTTGTAAGTGCAGGCGCCAGACCTGTTCGACATCGGCAATCGGCAGTGCCACCTGGTCGAACTGCCAATAGGCGCGGTACGGCTTGAGGTTCAATTGCAGCTGCTTGCCGTCTGCGGCGCGGCGGGCTTGCAGCCCACGAACGCCCCCGTGGAACTTGCCTGCCAGAACTGCCTGCTCGCCGGCTGCGACCTTGAAATACAGCTCGTCGCCATCGTGGGTTTCGGTGCTGAAATGCACCTTGGCCGGGGCGAACAGGGCCTGTGTGCGCCCATCGAGTTCAACGTTATAACGGCGAAAACTGTAGCCAGGGATTTCCAATCGATAACTGGCGGCGCCCGGCCGCAACGGCCACTGTTGCTCGCCACGCTCCTGGGCCGCTTCGATCAGTCGCTCGCCCGCCAGGCGGCCCTGGCCGTCCAGCAGATACAGACGTTCTTCGTTGGCATCGGCCTGCCACGCCGGTACCCAGCGGACGGTCACCTGGGTTGGGCGGTCGGTTTGCAAATAGAGGCTACCGTCGCGGATACCGGTCCACTCCATGGATCCACCCTGGGCCGATAGCGCCATGGCCCAGAGGCCGATCGTCCACCACCGTGTCGACCCCATCGCGAGCGGGCTCGCTCCCACATTGGATCTGTGTGGTTCTCCGGTGCTGTGACCTCCGCCCAGCCCCTGTGGGAGCGGGCAGTCATCGCCCACTGTGGGAGCGAGCCTGCTCGCGATGGCGGACTGGCAGGCGACGAAGAATTTCATGCCGATTTCCCCATCAGCATCTGGCGCATCGGCAGCAAATCGCTGGGCAGGATGAGCAAGGTCTGCCACAACGCTACTCCGCTGAGGCGGCAGTACATCGCCAGCAGGGCCAAGGTCACGCCCAGGTAGGCGATTGACGACGCGGCGGCCGCGCCGACGATGCCATAGTGCGGAATCAGCACCACGTTCAGCGCCAGGTTCAACACCGCGCCCAACCCCATCAGCAGCGAAACCGTACCAGGCCGGTCCTTGCCCAGCAGGTCCAGGCGCAGGATGCTCGCATAGCACAGCCCGAACAGCCCCGGCAGCAATGCCAGCAAGGCTGGATAAGCTGGCTGATAAGCGACGCCGAACAGGGTGACGATCAACCATTGGCCAATCAATGCCATGCCCAGGCAGGCGCCGAGCATGACGGTGGCGGTCAGGCGCAGGGCGAAGGGGGTCAGGCGCTGCATGTCGGTGTCCTGCTGCAGCAGGCGTTTCATCAGTGGCGTGGTCACCGCTTCCGGCACGATCAGCAGCAGTTCGGCGGCAGCGCTGGCCATTGCGTAATGCCCCAGGGCCGTGCTGCCCAGCAGGGCGCCGATGAACAGGAAATCCGAGCGCAACACCACCTGCTGGAACAGCAGGTCCGGGTGGCTGCGGGCGCCGTAGCGCAACAGTTCGTGCTGGCTGGCGCGGTCCCATTGCAACGACACGTCGTGATCCCGTCGCAGCCACACCCAGCCAGCCAGCACTACCAGGCCCAGACCCGTCAGCCAGCTGATCAGGGCTGCTTCCAGGGCAGCGTCCTGCCACATCCAGAACAACACCAAGAACAGCACCAGCGGCGCCAGGGATTCCGTCAGGCGCAGGGCATTGAAGGCACCCACGCCACCGGATGCGTTGTGCAACGTCAGCAAACCGCTTTTCAGAACGGTCAACGGCACGGCCAGCAACAGCAACCATGCCAGCAGCCCCAACTGCGTGGTGATGTCCAGTTCGCCGCCGAATTCGCGCACCAGCGCCACCACCAGCAATGTCAGTAACCCGGCCAGCAGACAACCGAAGACCAGCACCTGACTGAGCAGCAGTCCTATTGAGCGTTGCTGGGCCGCCTGATAGCCCACGGCGGAATTCAAGCCACCGCTGGTGATTGCGCTGATCAGGTCGGGCAGGGTACTGAGCAGGGCGAACAGCCCGCGTTCGCTGGGCCCCAGAATCCGGGCCAACAACACGTTGCGCAGCAGGCGCAGGCCGATCATCGCCAGGCGCGTGCCCATGCTCAGCGCCAGATGCTTGAGGTAATGGCCGCGGCTCATGAGCGAGCCCCTCGACGGATACGCCAGGCCAGCAGTTCGGGATGATGAGCGTTACGCTGACTGACGCCAAAACGCGGCAGATTCAACGGATCGCCATCGTGGCGATACAGCCCGGTCTCGGTGCCCAGGCCGAATGCAAAGCCGTGGGCCGCCACCTGCCGGCGCACTCGCTCATCGTTATCGCCATTGGGATAGCAGTACACCGGCAATGGCTGGGCACACCCGTTTTCCAGGGCTATGCGGCTACGGCACAGTTCTTCGTGCAGGCGCTGGTCGTCCAGTCCGGTGAGGATCGCGTGGCTGGCGCCATGGGGGCCGAAGCGGATCAGGCCGGAGTCTTCGAGCATTCGCACCTGCGTCCAGTCCAGTGCCTGGGGCAGGGCACCCTGCGGGCAGGCCTGGGTAAGGGCGTCCAGCTCTCGTGGGGTGAGGGTCTTCAGGTTTTGCAGGTAATGCATGAGCGACAGGCTGCGGCGTTCGTCATCCAGGTCATCGAGCATCACCGGCAAGGGGCGGCCGACATCCTGCAGGTGTTCAATCAGCACATGCCGCGCCACCTGCCCATGACTGCCCCACAAGGTTTCGCCGATGCTTTCCCACCAGAAATGCTGGCGACTGCCGATGAAATCGGTGGACAGGAAAATACTCGCCGGCACCTGATACTGGCGCAGTAGGGGAAAGGCGTTCATGGCGTTGTCGCGCCAGCCATCGTCGAAGGTCAGGGCGACCCGTGGACGGTCCGGTACGCTGGCGGGATCGGCCAGTAGCAGAGACATCAGCGGCACGCATTCGAAGTATCGTTGCAGCCAGATCAACAGATGTTCGAAGGCTTCCGGTCCCACGCACAGTTCGTTGCGATGGGGCAGTTCGGCGGCGCGATCATTGCTTAGCACGCGGTGCAGCATCAGGATCACGCCGGCGCCCCGCAGCGGGCCGCGTCCCAGGGACGTGTTCAGGTACAGCCAGCCGCCGGTGCGCTTGAAGACTTGTTTGATCGACATCGGCCATGCTCCTCAGCGGTTCTGCTCGGGGTTCCATTGGCTGTAGCGTTGGCCTCGCAGGAACTGCCACAGGCCCAGGCTCATGCCCGTCATTGTCACCAGCACGAACGCGGCCAGACGAAAGGGCCGGGGCAAGCGATGACGCCGGTCCAACAGGCCGATCATCGCCATGGCATAGCCGAACAGTTGTCCCGCCAGTGTCAGGCGATAGAACAGATGGTCGTCCCACAGCCAGGCGTTGCTGAGCAACAGCGGCAGCAGTAGCACGGGGGCCAGGCGTCGGATCAGTTTGTGGCTCATCAGTGCGATGGCGTAAAGCCCATGACGCAGCGGGTTGAGCAGCGCCCGGCGATGGGCCAGGCTCAGCAGGCCGCCGACGGTGACTCGCTGGCGCCGACGAAACTGCTTGTCGGCCTCGTCCACGCCCTGGTCGGTCACCCGCGCCTGGGGCACGTAGACGATGGACTTGCCGGCTGCCGGTGCGCAGGTACTGAGGAAGAAATCGTCGTTGACCTGGGCCGGTATGGGCTCGAACAGTTCCCGACGCAAGGCCAACAGCGCGCCGTCGGCCGAGACCATGCAGTCGGTGCGACTTTCCACCCGGCGCAGCCAGCCTTCGTAATGACGGTACAGACTGTCGCCCAGGCTCAGGCCTGCGCCCGGTATCGGGATTTCCATGTGGCCGGCGCAGGCGCCGACTTCCGGATCGCCCAGCGGCGCCAGCAAATGGCGGAGGGTGTCGTAGGACCATTGGTTGTCGGCATCGGTGAACACCAGGATCTCGCCGCTGCTGTGGGCCACGCCGGCATTGAGGGCGGCGGCCTTGCCCTGGCGTGGCAGGTCGAGCACGCTGATGCGCGGATCGACGACCCGATGCGCGCGGGCCACGGTGTCGTCGGTGGAGCCGTCGCTGACGAGGATGATTCGCAGCGAATGCGCCCGATAATCCTGGGCCAGCAAGGTGCGCAGTTTGTCTTCGATGTGCCGTGCTTCGTTGTGAGCGGCGATGACGATGCTGACATCCATCGGCAATGCCCGGCCGTAGTGGCGGACAGGAAACAGTGGCACCAGCAGGCTCAACATCAGCGGATAGCCGAGGTAGGCGTACACCGGCAGCAACAGACAAGTCCAGTAAATGAGTTCAGCCACGGGCAGGTCTCCTGGCGTTCCAATGACACAGGTTGAGCAGCAATGCGGCGCCGGTGAGGTGCAGGCGTATGCCATGCAGGGCCCATAGCTGCAGCGTCAGGCGCAGATCGCGGCGGCTCTGGCGCAGGCTGAGCAGCAGCGTTGGCAACGAGGAAACCAGCAGGATCATCAGTGCCAGACCCAGCTGGCCCTGTAGCAGCGCGACCAGTGCCAGCAGATCCAGCCCCCAGATGCCGATGGACAGGGCCGGGAAACGCAGCAGGCGCAGACTCGGGCCATGGCTGCGCAGCAGTTGCACGTGACTGCCCTGGCGCCAGAGTTCCTTGCTCATCCACTCGCGCCAACTGCCTTCATAGCCCCAGTGCAGGGCCACGCTTTCGTTGACCAGTAACAACTGCGCGCCGGCCTGGCGCAGGCGCAAGGAGAAATCCTTGTCCTCGCCGGTGCGCAGTGTTTCATCGAAACCATCGACCCGTTCGAACCATGAACGACGCATCAACAGGTTGGCACTGGGCAGCCACTGCACTCGATGCAGGCGATGGGCGCCGGGGCGCTGGCTGCGGCGTTGCCAGGCTTCGGCAAACCATGGCGCCTGGCGTGGGGTGTCCAGGTCCAGTCCCAGCACATCGCCCTGGCGGCTTTCCAGTTCCAGCAGCGACGTGAGCCAGTTGGCGGGCATCTCGATGTCAGCGTCGATGAACGCCAGCCACTCGCCGCTGGCAACAGCGGCACCGCGATTACGTAGCGCGCCGATGTGTACGTCGGGCACGATCAACACGCGCGCGCCCAGCTCGTTGGCGATGCGCGGGCCATGGTCGTCGGAGCCGTTGTCCACCACGATCAATTCGCACTCCAGCGCTGCCTGGCGAGCCGCTTCCCGGGCTGCCAATAGCGTGCGCTCGATGTGCCGGGCTTCGTTGTACATCGGAATCACGATGCTGACCCGGCTCATGGGCGAGCCTCTCGTGGCGGGGCCTGTTCAGCGTCGTAGCGCAGCACGCTGGTGAGGGCGAGCATGATCCACAGCAATTTATGGTTCGGGGCGCTGAGGAACATCAGGAACAGCATCAGCGACAGGAAGCTCGTGCCCAGGTGCGTCAGCAAGTCCGCCTGCGCCCAGTCCCGGCGCGCCAGCCAGAGCCGGCGGGCGTGCCACAGGTTGTACAGGCCCAGGCCGAGCATGCCGACGAACATCAACCCGCCCGGAATGCCGATTTCGCTGAAGATCTCCAGATAGGTGTTATGGGCCCGGCGATACAGGTCACCGAGCTTGCGGTTGGCCGAGAACGCCTTGGCGTAGCCGGTGGGTGCGTAATGCAGCGGGAAGGTGCCGGGGCCCGAGCCCAGCACGGGGTTCTCCCGGATCATCTGACTGCCGACGACGATGTACGAGGCGCGGCGCCCCAGGGATTCGTCCTGGTGGGCGCGGGCGCCGTTACTGAGGATGCTCAATGACTGGATGCGTGCCACGTAACCGTCCGGCATCACGGCGATTGCCACGGGTATCAGAATGGCCAGCCCGAGCATGGCGAACCCCAGGTGTCGTGGGCGGACGCGTGGCAATTGTGCGCGATAGTGGTAGAGGCCGATCATCAGGCTGAGCATCAACACCACCAGCCCCGAGCGCGACTCGGTCTTGGTCATGCCCCCCAGTAACAGGATGAAGCAGCCGCCCCAGAACAAGCGATGTAGCAGGCTCGGGCCGCGCATCACCAGCAGCAACGCCAGGGGCACGGTGAAGGCGATCAGCAGAGCAAAGACGTTCGGGTCTGCCAGCAGCCCCGAGGCGCGCCCCTGTTCCTGGTACCGGGCGGAAAACATCGCCATCACGCAGGTCGTGGCAACGCTCAGGGTCACCACTCGGCAGAACAGGTCCAGGTTCAGTTCGCGGCCAATCAACAGTGTTATCACGAACAGGACCAGACCCACCCCCAGGTCGCGAAAATGCGTCAGGGACAGGTCCATGTTTTCCGACAGCAACAGGCTCAGGCCGTACAGCATCATGAAACCGACCAGTGGCCGCCAGATATTGCTGCGCAGGCGCGTCTCCGGAATCTGACGCAGGGCCAATTGCAGCATCAGAATCAACACCAGCGCCAGGCCGAGGAACTTGGTGCCGGAAAAGGCGTTGTCCTTGAACAGCCCTTCGAACGGCACCAGTGCGGCGATGCCCAGCAAACCCCAGACGGGCCTGCGGTACAGCACGGCGACACCCACCAGACCCAGCACGGCGCCGGGCGCCAGGAACGGATAGGGACTGGCCAGCAACGCCAGGCAAACCAGGGCCAGCAGGCTGACAATCGAAAGCGGGACAATCATGAGCGAGCCTCCCGTGCCGTGCGGACGTAGAGCTGTGACCAGCGTTCGGCCAGCGTGCGCAGGTCATAGCGGTCCTGTTGGGTACGACGGGCGTTGTCAGCAAGAATCCGGGCCAATGGCGGCTCGCTGTACAACGTTTCGATCTGTCGGGCCAGTTCGGCGCTGTCGGCGGGTGTGGCGAGCAGGCCGTTGTGGCGGTCCTGCAGTACGTCGGGAATGCCGCCAACGCTGAAGGCCACCACTGGCACACCGGCCTGCATCGCTTCGAGCAGAATCATCGGTGTGCCTTCGGTGCGTGAACTGATCACCAGGGCGTCGAGGCGACTCCACCAGGTATTCATGTCGGTCTGATAGCCCGGCAGCTCGATGCGTTTGGGCAGGCCGGCGTCGGTGATGCGCCTGAGCAGGGCCTGACGTTCCGGGCCGTCGCCGAGCATCACTGCGTGCAATGACGGATGTCGCTGGCACAGAGGGATCATGGCGTCGAGGAACAGGTCCGGGCCTTTCTCGATGCTCAAGCGGCCCACATAGCCGACCCGCCAGCGCTGCCTGTCGTCGCGGTGAGCCAGCGGCGCGCTGACGGCCGGCAATCCGTTGGGAATCACGTCGAGCTTTTCCGCCCGAACGCTGGCCTCGCGGTGCAGCGTGGCGATGCTTTCGGCCACGCAGACCACTCGCTTGACCGAGGCGGTGCGACACAGTTGCAAACTCAACCAGGTGTAAAAGCGCTGCTTGGGACTGCGCGGCGTGAACCCGTGCTGGGTAATCACCAGTGGCAGGCGCAACAGCGTGGCGGCGGCCCAGCCGAACAACAACCCCTTGAAATTGTGGGTGTTGAGCAGCGGCTGTTCGCTGCGCCGTTGACGCAGATGCTGCAGCAGCTCGCCCCAGGAGCCGCACTGGAGGCAATCGACACCGGCCTGGCGAAAGCGCGTGATCAAGGTCGGCGGCGCCGCCAGGAACACGACCTGGTGCTGCCCAGGCGTGGCCAGGCAATGATCGAGCAGCATCCGCTCGGCCCCGTAGAAGCCGCCGCTGTCGAGCAAATGAATGATCGGCAGGGGGCCGCTGCGGTGGGCCGGCGCAAAGGGCGCGTTCAATTGCGCACCCAATGGACGAGGCTGGGCAGGCTCCAGTTGCGATGCGGATTGATCGGGTCGGGGGATTGCTCGTTGATCACCAGCAGCACGGGCACGTCCAGTTGCTGGCTGATCTGTGCCGGATGTTTGAACCGATGGTCGAAGAACTCACGCACATAGACCAGGGCGATGGCCAGCAGCAGTCCACTGAACAGGCCGAAGGCAATGATCAGCGCCGGTTTCGGGAAGGCCGGGGCGGTCGGTTCGAACGGTGGGCTCAGCACCCGGGCGTTGGACAGGTCGTTGTCCAGCGAGCGGGCGGTGCTGGCCTCGGCAAACCGCTGGGCGTAGGTGGAGAACGCCGCATGCAGGGCGTTGATCTCGGTGTCCATTTGCTGCAGCTTGGTCTGGGTTGTCTGCAACTGATGGATGCGCTCCTTGAAGGCGGCGATACGCTCCTGCTTCTGGTCGATCACTGAGCTGACCACCGCCAGGTCAGTGGTACGTTCCTGGATCCGGTTGCTCACTACTTTCAGGAATTGCTGGCGGGTCCGCACGATCTGTTCCCGGGCCAGCAGCATCGGTTCGCTGCCGGGCTGGAAGATCGCCAAGTCATTCATGTAGCGGCTGACCTGGCCGGTCAGTTGCTCACCCAGTTGCTTGATTTCCCGGTCTTCGAAGGCAATGTTGTCCACGGTGGTGGTGAAGGTGAATGGGAACGTGTAGTCGTTGAACCGCGAACTGTTGGCCGATGCCAGGCTGGTCTTGAGGTAATCGAGCCAGCGTTGGCTTTGCAGCAAGCGGTCCTGGTACAGGTTCAGGGCCTGCTCTTCGGTGTTGATGGCGTTCAGGCGGAAAGTAATTTCCTCTTTGGGATCGGCCGAGCCGATTTTCTCCAGCAATGCCAACCGGTTGCCTTCCAGGCCGTCGAGGCGTGTCTGGTATTGAGTTCTCTTCTGTTCATAAAAGGTTTGCGGCAGCTCGATCGACTGCAGGTCTTGGCGGCTGCTGAGGTAGTTTTGCAGCAGTTGCGCGACGAACCGGGTGCCCTCGGCCGGATCGCCGAAGCTGTAAGTGATGGAGATCACGTTAGAGCCGGGCAGGGTTTCGATCTTCAGGTTTTCGATGGCGTCGTCGGTAAGCGTGTCGAGCACGGTGTCGCGCACCGGGTCGACTTCCAGACCCAAGCCATCACGCAACGGGTTGACCACGAGTTCGCGCAGTGGCGTGGTGATGTAGCGTTTGAACGGCTCGCTCACCCATTTGTTGAAAATGCCTGGGCTGGGGGTGTACTCGCCACGGTCGCGCAGGGTGCTGATGGTCTGCCGGATCAGGGCCGGCGAGCGCAGGATGTTGCTCTCAGTTTCCATGTCCGCCAGGGACGGTGGAATGAACGTAGCGTTTTCCTGGTTCAGCGATGTGGTCGCATCGCCCTGGGAGAGTTTTTTCGACTGCACAATCACCTGGGCGGTGATATCGAAGCTCTGCTTGAGCATCAGTGGCAGCGCCAGGGCGATCACGGCGAAAATCAGGAAAATGCGCTTCACCCACTGCTTGTTGGCGAAGAAGATCCTGAAGAACTCGTGCAGATAGTTTTCCTTGGGATTCATGATCGGTCACCTGCGATTCAGTTGTCGCTGCCTTTGTTGTCGACGCGGTAGCCGAAGCTGAACCCCACGCCCTGGAACAGCACCACGTCGGCCAGTTGCCTGGCCAGTTCGCCGGCGCTGGCCAGCTTGGTCTTGGGCACGTAGAGCATGTCCTCCGGTTGCAGGTAGGCGATTTGTGTCGCATCCCCGCTCAGGGCTCTTTCCACGTCGTAGTGGCGGGCTTCGACCTGATTACCGTTACGGCGCATGATCACCACCGAATCGAGACGTGCCTTGACGTTCGTTCCGCGGGCCAGGGTCAGCGCCTCGAGCACCGAGATCGGACGGCGAATCGGGTAGGAGCCGGGCTGGGCCACTTCACCGAGGACGTAGATCTCGTTGCCGGCGGTGGACTTGAGCAGCACATCGACGGTCATGTGCCCCGGCAGTTGGGCGTAACGCTCATTGAGAAAGGTTTCCAGTTGATTGACCGTCATGCCCTGCAGAGGCACCGAGCCGATTTCCGGAAAGCTTGCATAGCCATCCCTGCCCACGGTGATTTCCCGGCTCATGCCGGTACCGGGGTGGGTCAGGGTGTTCTTGAGGTTGACCTCGCTGGTCAGAGGGTTGGTCACCATCACGGTCAACTGGTTGCGATTGGGCTGGAACAGCATTTTCTGGTCATAGGCACGCTGCACCGCCAGGCGGGCTTCGTCGGTGGTCAGTCCGGCGATCTTCACCGAGGTGTTGGCTCCCGGCAGTTCGATAGTGCCGTCGGGCATCACCAGTTGCGAACCATTGAGCTGGCTGGCGGCGGTGAAGTTCAGCGCAACCTGGTCGCCCGGTTGTACGCGATAGGCCTGGGTGCCGGTGGTGCCGATGTGGAAAATCACATCCAGCACGTCCTGGGGCCGCAGGGTCTGTTCGACCTTGGGCATGTCGGTGGCCTGGGCATTGGCCGGCGGGGCCGTGAGGATCTGCACCGGCATCGATCGGGTATCGGAAGTACTGGAGCAACCGGCCAGCGGCAGCAACAGCAGGACAAGCATCTTGGCGTTCATCTCGTCATCCTTCTGCACGCTTAAAGGTTGTTGTAGAGCCACTTGGGCATGTAGTACTTGCGGCGGTTGAAGACGCTGCCCACCACTTTCGCGCCGGCCTGGGCCAGGCGCTGGCGGGCGGCCTGGGCCACCTCCCAGCGGGTGTCCTCGCCGCGGACCACCAGCACCACGCCGTCGACCTGGGCACTCATGACCAGGGTGTCGGTGGCCGAATACACTGCGTCGGTGTCGATCACCACGAAGCGGTACTGCGCCGCCAGGTGCCTGAACAAATGGCGCAGTTGCTCGGGGTTCAGGCGTTCGGCACTGCGTCCGAGGCGGCCGAGGGGCAGCACGTCGAACGGC
Organism: Pseudomonas uvaldensis; assembly: GCF_021271205.1. Taxonomy (GTDB): domain Bacteria; phylum Pseudomonadota; class Gammaproteobacteria; order Pseudomonadales; family Pseudomonadaceae; genus Aquipseudomonas; species Aquipseudomonas uvaldensis. The sequence goes on along the minus strand of NZ_JAIWKS010000001.1, from coordinate 57,732 downwards.
AGGCTGGACACCTGCACCACGCAGTCCTGTAACAAGGGCGGGGCGAGGGTGTTGAACAGCAGGTCGCTGAAGCCGCGCTCTTTGTGCAGCGACAGTTGCTGGCTGAGGTTGCGAGGGGACTGGCTGGCATCCACCAGCAGCACGCGCCCGCTGCTCATCTGCGCCAGTTGAGCCGCCAGCGCCATGGCACTGGTGCTGGTTCCGGTGCCGGTGTTGGCGGCCGTCAGAAGCAGGATCCGCAAGGAAGGATCGAGCACGGTCGAGGTCAGGTTGGTCTCGCTCGGGCTTGCGATGGTCAGGATATTCGTTGAACCGTCCATTTAACTCGCTCCGTGGCCGCTGAACACTTTGAAGGGGGTAATCATCAGGATCTTCAAATCCAGCAACAGGCTCTGCTCGGCGATGTAGCTGAGGTCCAGTTCCACGCGCTGGTCGAAGTCGATATTGCTGCGTCCGGAGATCTGCCAGAGGCCAGTGAGGCCGGGGTAGATGCTCAGACGAGCGAGATGGTTGTCCTTGTAGCGATAGGCATTGAACGAGGTCGGCCGTGGGCCCACCAGACGCATGTCGCCGGTCACTACATTGATCAGGTTCGGCAGTTCGTCGAGGCTGCTGCGACGCAGGAACCGGCCGATGGGGGTGACGCGCGGATCGTTGTCGATCTTGAAGTCGATGGCGTCGGCACCGTGCTTGTTGAGGTGGCGCAGCGACTCCTTGAGGGCCTCGGCGTCAGCGATCATGGTGCGAAACTTGTACATGCCGAAGACACGGCCGCGGTAGCCGGTGCGTTTTTGCACGAACAGCACCGGGCCGGGACTGGAAACCTTGACCAGCACCGCCAGGCCAAGCAGCAACGGGCATAACAGTACCAGCAGGGTCAGCGCGCCGAGGCAGGCCACCACCCGATTGGTCCGCGAGACGGTCCAGGGCCGCCCGCCGGGGCGGCCGGTCAGCCAGCCACGGCCCTGCCGGTGGATGGCGGCGTCCATTCGCCGGCGATGCTCGGGGTCGACACGTTTGTCATCGGGGGTGATGAGAATGGCTTGCTCATGTCGGGTCATAGACTCCTCCGCTGAAGTTCGGCCACAACGGGCGCATGGGCAACAGGCAGCGCGTAGTAATCGAGGAACCACCGGACGAAGCGGCCCAGGCCTTCGTCCAGTTCGATGCCAGGCTGAAAACCGGTGGCTTGCGCCAGGTCGCTGGCATCGGCGCAGGTGTTGAGCACATCCCCCGCCTGCAAGGGCAGCAGTTCGATGCGGGCGGTTCGGCCCAGGTGTTTTTCCAGCAGCGCGACATAGGTGCGCAGCGTCACCGGGTGCTGCCCGCCAATGTTGTAGATCCGCCAGGGAGCCCGGCTGGTGGCCGGGTCCGGCTGCGCGTGATCCCACTGGGGAGTGACGTGAGGGGGACGTGCAATGAGCCGGGAGATGCTTTCGATGATGTCGTCGATGTAGGTGAAATCGCGCTGATGCTCACCGTGGTTGAACAGCTTCAGCACCTGGCCCTCGGCAATGGCGCGGGCGAACTGGATGGGCGACATGTCGGGCCGCCCCCAGGGACCATAGACGGTAAAAAAGCGCAGGCCCGTGCAGGGAATGCCGAACAGGTGGCTGTAGCTGTGGGCCATCAGCTCGTTGGCCTTTTTGCTCGCCGCGTACAGCGACAGCGGATGGTCCACGCCGTCCTGCACCGAATAAGGCGTGCGCTCGTTGGCGCCGTATACCGAACTGGACGAGGCGTAGATCAGGTGCTTGACCGGGTAGCGCCGGCAGTTTTCAAGGATGTTGAGGAAGCCGGTGATGTTGCTGTCGACGTACGCCTGGGGGTGCTCCAGGGAATAACGCACGCCGGCCTGGGCGGCGAGGTGGATGACCACCTCGGGGCGGCGGTGTTGGAACAATGCGTCGATGCCGGCGGCGTCCGTCAGGTCCACCCGGGCCAGGGGAAACTCGCCGGCCTCGTCTTTTATCCAGGCCACGCGGTCATGCTTGAGCTGCGGGTCGTAGTAGTCATTGAAGTTGTCCAGCCCGCACACCCGATGGCCGTCGCGCATCAGCCGCAGCACGCAATGGGCACCGATGAAACCGGCCGCGCCGGTCACCAGGATATTCATGCTTGCGGCCCCGTGATCGGCGCTGCGTGCCTGAGGCCGATGCCGCGATACAGCAGCCCGGCGGCGGCCAGTTGTTCCGGGTTGTACAGGTTGCGACCGTCGATGATGACGCGGGCGCGCAACTTGCTGGCCAGCAGGTCGAAATCCACCACGCGGAAGTTCTTCCATTCGGTGCAGATCACCAGGGCGTCGGCGTCTTCCAGGGTATCGTCACGGGTCGCGCACAGGTTCAGGTCCTTGCGATAGCCGTAGAGACGCCGGCATTCGGCCATGGCTTCCGGGTCATAGGCCTGGACCCGGGCACCTTCGCGCCACAGCGCTTCCATCAGGTAGCGGCTGGGCGCCTCACGCATATCATCGGTGTTGGGTTTGAACGCCAGCCCCCAAATGGCAATCGACTTGCCCGCCAGTCCGTCGGGGAACTGCTGGGCGAGTTTCTCGAACAGGATGTGCCGCTGGCGATCATTGACGTCCGTAACACTGCGCAGCAGACGCAGGGGCATGCCGCTCTGCTCGGCAGTGTGCAGCAGGGCGCGCAGGTCCTTGGGGAAGCAGGAGCCGCCGAAACCGCAACCGGGATAAATGAAGTGATAGCCGATGCGTGGGTCCGAACCGATGCCTTTGCGCACCGCTTCGATGTCGGCGCCCAGCCGCTCGGTGAGGTTGGCCAGTTCGTTCATGAAACTGATGCGCGTGGCAAGCATGGCGTTGGCGGCGTACTTGGTCAGCTCCGCGCTGCGGTTGTCCATGAACATCAGCTTTTCGTGGTTGCGGCAGAAGGGCGCGTAGAGTTCGCTCATCTGATCGCGGGCCAGCGGGTCGGCGGTGCCGATGATGATGCGATCCGGCCGCATGCAATCGGCCAGGGCGCTGCCTTCCTTGAGAAATTCGGGATTGGACACCACGCGCACGTTGAGCGTTTTCAGGCCGCGTCGGGCCAGGGCCTGGCGGGCGCATTCGGCGACTTTGTCGGCCGTGCCCACCGGTACCGTGGACTTGATGATCAGGGTGCGGTCGCTGTCCATGAAATCGGCGATTTGCCGGGTGACCGCCAGCACATGGCTCAGGTCGGCCGAGCCGTCTTCATCGGCGGGGGTACCCACGGCGATGAAAATCAGTTCGCCGTGATTGACCGCGTCGCTGGCCTGGGAACTGAACGACAAGCGACCGGCCTTGATGGTGTCCTCGAGCAACCCGGACAGCCCCGGTTCGCTGATGGGAGGCACTGCTTGTTGCAGTTGCCGGATCTTGTTCGGGTCAATGTCGATGCACAACACACGGTGCCCGACGTCGGCCAGCGCTGCCGCCTGAATCAGCCCAACGTACCCCGTTCCAAATACGCTCACGTCCATCTTTGGCGCGCCTCGTAACCCGGATGATGTAACTCGGATGAAACTGTTAGAGGGGGTATAGCGCAGCCTCAGAAAAAGCGTGTCAGCAAAATGACAGTTGTCACTGTTGGCAAAACTCGAAAGAGTCGGGCCTTTTGATATCAAGTTATTGACTGTCTTGAGAAAGTGCCGGTTTTAAAGGCCAATATTGGGTTTTAAGAAAGCGATGAACGGTATTTATCCATAGTTTTTCATGTTTTTTAGCGTCTCCAGGTGTCATTTTTGGGGTAACTATTTTTTGACGCGATCGCCGTTCGTCACCTTTCTTGCGCTTTGAAACACCGCTGCTAGTGTGCAGGAACGGACCCCCTTTCCGAGGCCGAGGAAGACATGGCGCGATACCTCAAGGAGTTGTTGCTGGTGCTGTACCTGATCCGGGGGTATGACTATTACCTGGACCGTCTGGCGGCGCTGGGCATTGGCCTGGCGACGGTGCTGTTCGCCTTGATGTTCGTGGCGTTGTTGGTGGCGCTGTGGATGACTGCGTACATCCGCCAGACCCTGGTGCGGCATCTGTTCGCGTTGGCGATGTTCGTTTCGGCGGTGTTCTTCGAGGTGTACGTGCGGGTGACCGACAGTTACCTCACCTACAGCCAGTTCGTGTCACTGGTATATTCCGGTGGCTTCATCCAGGAAGCGGCCTGGCAGTATCGCGAGGTGATTGTCAGTTCGGTGGCGGCGGGCTTGTTGCTATTGCTGGGCATCGGTCTCAAGCCGCGACATCCGCTCTCGCTGCCCGGCTACCTGCCCATCACCGCGCCCGTATCGGGCGTGCTGCTGCTCAGTGCGGTGCTGTTCATGCGGGCGGGCGAAGGCGCCCGTGGCTTGCCGACGATGTACACGCCATTGGCCTATCTGAACCTGTTCGTCTACGAGACTCTGCACAACACCGTCGGCCCCAGGGAACCGGTGCGTCTGGTGCGACGAACGCCGGAGATCGCCTATGACATCGTGCTGATCATCGACGAAAGCGTTTCAGGCAACTACCTGGACATCAACACCCCGTCGGGCGTACGCACCGGACTGAAAATGCCGCCTCCCGGCGTCGACATTTTCAATTACGGCTACGCGGCCTCCATCGCCAATTGCAGTGCCGACACCAATGTCACCCTGCGCTACGGCGGCACCCGCGCCGACTACATGCGCATCAACAGCACGCAGCCATCGATCTGGCAGTATGCCAAGGCCGCAGGGCTGCGCACCGTTTACGTCGATGCCCAGCGCACCGGTGGGCACCTGCAGAATCTGATGACCGATGTTGAGAAAAAGGACATCGATGAATTTGTCCAGTTCGACCAGACCCGGGTGCGAGACCGCGACATGGCGGCCGCGGATAAATTGATCGGGTTGCTGGGCAATGATCGGCCCGAACTGATTTTGATCAACAAGGTGGGGGCGCACTTTCCAGTGCATGACAAATACCCCGACGACTTCATGAACTACCGACCGGCGTTGCCACGGGGGCAGTTCCAGGAGTTGGCGGATACGGGGCGGCGTGAAGGCTTCAACGGTCAGGAGAATGACTGGGTGCTGTATCGCAATGCCTACCAGAACACCTTGCTGTGGAATGTCGGCGAGTTTTTCCGACGGATTTTCCAAAAGGCCAACCTGGACAGCGCCGTGCTGATCTACACCTCCGACCACGGCCAGGACCTGCATGAGCGTGGCAACCCTGGCCTCAACACTCACTGCGGCGGCGACCCGGTGGAGGAGGAGGGCCTGGTGCCGCTGGTGGTGATCCAGGGCAGTCAGTTGGACACCCTCGATTGGCGTCGGACGCTGACGCAGAACAAGGACCGCTCAAGCCATTACAACCTCTTCCCGACGCTGCTGCAGTTGATGGGTTATGACCTGGCTGGGGTCGAGGCGATGTATGGAAAACCTTTGAGCCAACCGACCGAAGACGATTTCACTTTCAACTACCGCTTCAACGCACGATTGGGCGCGAAACCGGCGTGGAAGCACATCGATCTGGGCAGCATTGTCACACCAAGGCCGGCCCGGACTGAAATGGCGGCGGGGCCTTGAACGACACAGGAGCAAAGCTTGCTCCCTGGGTGTTCATCGCTGTTGTGTCCACCACCAATCCCCTGTGGGAGCGAGCCTGCTCGCGATAGCGGTGGGCCAGCTTACATCGACGCCGAATGTGCCGACGCCTCTTCCCCGACTCCGCTATCCTGACCCCACGTTTATCCATTGAGCTTCTTCATGCTTGAAGTCCGCGATGTATTCAAAAGCTACGCAACGCCTCAGGGGCCACTGCCGGTGTTGCAGGGCGTCGACCTGACGCTGCCCGCCGGCAGCAGCCTGGCGCTCATGGGAGAATCGGGCAGCGGCAAAAGCACCTTGCTGCACTTGGTGGCCGGGCTGGACAAAGTGGATGGTGGCAGCATTCGCAGCGGCGACTATCGCCTGGATGGCATGAACGAAAGCCAGTTGGCGAACTGGCGCCGCACGGAAATCGGTCTGGTGTTCCAGCAGTTCAACCTCATCAGCAGTTTGTCAGTGGAGGACAACCTGGCATTCCAGGCGCGGCTGTGCGGGCGTCATGACGTGAGCTGGCAGGCGCATCTGGTACAACGACTGGGTTTGCAGGATTTGCTGCGGCGTTACCCCGAGCAGCTGTCCGGCGGGCAGCAACAGCGCGTCGCGCTGGGGAGGGCACTGGCTTCGCGACCACCACTGTTGCTGGCCGACGAACCCACTGGCAGCCTCGACGAAGCCACCAGCGATGAGGTGTTGCACTTGCTCCTGGAACTGCTGGAAGGCAGCTCCACCAGCCTGCTGATGGTCACCCACAGCCCCCGGGTGGCGGCGCGGCTGGCTCATCGGGTGGTGTTGCAGGGCGGGCGGTTGGCGCAGGCGGCCCAAGGGTGATGATTCTGCGCCAGACCCTCAAGGCCTTGCTCAGCCACTGGCGCCAGCATCCGGTACAGTTCTTCAGCGTGCTGACCGGGCTCTGGCTCGCCACCAGCCTGCTTACCGGTGTCCAGGCCCTTAACAGTCAGGCGCGGGACAGCTATGCGCGGGCCAGCCAGCTCATTGGCGGCGAGCCCCAGGCCAGCCTCAGTGCTCCCGGTGGCGGGACCTTTCCCCAGCAATGGTTCGTCGACTTGCGTCGTGACGGCTGGCCGGTGTCGCCGGTATTGCAAGGCCGGGTCGTGCTCGACGGCCATGAGGACCAGCGCCTGCAATTGATGGGCATCGATCCGGTGTCGTTGCCGCCCGGTGCAGCCGTGGCGGGACAGGCCCGGGACATGAGCGAAGTGGTGGCGTTCTTTACCGAGCCCGGTCGCACCTGGATCGCTCCACAGACCTTGCAAACCCTGGGATTGGCGGAAGGTGACAGGCCTCGAACCATTGACGGACGCCTGCTCCCCCCGCTGCACACCCAGGAGAACATGGCGCCGGGTGTATTGCTGATGGACATCGGGTTTGCCCAGCAAGTGTTGGGATTGCCGGACCAGCTGTCGCGGTTGCTGCTGCCCGCCACGTTCCGCGTCGAGCTGCCGCAAGCATTCATTGGCCGGTTGCAGCTCAAGCACGCCGATGAAGAAAACAACCTGTCGCGCCTGACCGAGAGCTTCCACCTGAACCTCGATGCCCTGGGTTTCCTCTCCTTCGTGGTGGGACTGTTTATCGTCCACGCCGCCATCGGCCTGGCCCTGGAGCAGCGCCGTGGCTTGCTGAGAACCCTGCGGGCCTGCGGAGTCAGCGCCCGCCTGCTGATCACCGGCCTGGCCCTGGAGTTGGGCGCGCTGGCCTTGTTGGGTGGAGTCGCCGGCGTACTCAGTGGCTATTGGCTGGCGAGCCTTTTGTTGCCTGACGTCGCGGCGAGCCTGCGAGGCTTGTACGGTGCCGAAGTGGCCGGACAACTGAACCTCAGCCCGGCGTGGTGGCTTAGCGGTGTGGGCCTGAGCCTGCTCGGTGCGTTGTTGGCCGGGGCCGACAGTCTGCTGCGGGCGGCGCGCCTGCCGCTGTTGGCCCTGGCCAACCCCCAGGCCTGGCACCAGGCTCATGAGCGATGGCTCAGGCGCCAAGGCGGCGTGGCGACATTGGCTGCGCTGCTGGCGGTGTCGGCGCTGATCTGGGGCGACAGCCTGGTCAGCGGTTTCGTGCTGATGGCGGGCCTGTTATTGGGCGCTGCCCTGGCCCTGCCAGTGTTGCTCAACGGCGCATTGAACCTGCTGTTGCAGCGCAGTCGCTCGGTGCTCGGCCAGTGGTTTCTCGCGGATTGCCGCCAGCAATTGCCAACGTTGAGCTTGGCGCTGATGGCTTTGCTGTTGGCGCTTGCGGCGAACATCGGTGCCGGCAGCATGACCTCCGGTTTCCGCCAGACGTTCAGCGACTGGCTCGAACAGCGGCTGACCGCCGAGCTGTACATCAGTCCCCAGACCCCGGCCCAGGCCGGTGAGATGCAGGCCTGGCTCAAGCAGCAACCGGCCATCACCGCCGTTCTGCCGAACTGGCAGGTATCGATTCCGTTGCAAGGCTGGCCGGCGGACCTTTTCGGCATTATCGATCACCCCACCTATCGCCAGCATTGGCCGTTGCTGGCGTCCGCCGGCGATAAACCCTGGGAGCAACTGGCGGCCGGCGACACGCTGATGCTCAGTGAACAATTGGCCCGACGCCTCAAGGTGAGCATAGGCGACCGGTTGACGCTTGCGACGCCACAAGGGCCGTGGACGCCCAGAATCGTCGGTATCTACGCTGACTATGGCAATCCCAAGGGGCACATGCTGGTTAATGCCGAGCACTTGCTGGCGCACTGGCCGCAGCTGACACCGTACCGCTTCAACCTGCGCATCGAGCCGGCGGCGATTGGGGCGTTTTTGACGGCTTTGCAAGGTCGATTCAGCCTGGACGAGAGTCGGATCGTCGACCAGGCGCGGCTCAAGGGCTGGTCGACCCAGGTCTTCGAACGCACCTTCGCCGCCACTGCCGCGCTGAATGGCCTGACGCTGGCCGTGGCCGGGGTGGCGTTGTTCATCAGCCTGCTGACCCAGAGCCAGAGTCGCCTGGGTCAGTTGGCGCCGCTGTGGGCATTGGGCGTCACACGTCGGCAACTGATGTTGCTCAACCTCGGCCAGACCTGGCTGCTGGCGTTGCTGACACTGGTGCTGGCCTTGCCGTTGGGCGTCGCCCTGGCCTGGTGCCTGGACGCGGTGATCAACGTGCAGGCGTTCGGCTGGCGGCTGCCGTTGCGGGTGTTTCCGCTGCAACTGGCACAGTTGCTGGCCCTGGCGATGTTCGCCACGCTGCTCGCATCGGCCTGGCCGTTGTATGCGCTGCATCGCACGCAACCGGCGGATTTGCTCAGGAGCTTTGCCCATGAAGACTAAGTCTTGTACGAAACGTCGCGCAGGCATGTTTCGTACAGACATCGGAGCCGGTCTGTTGCTACTGGCCGTGCTCACGGGTTGCGATAACGCCCAGCCGCCGCAAAAAGGTTTTGCAGGCCTCGGCGACCAGGCTGTCGACTTCACGCCGGTCGTGCCGGGACGGGTATTCAGTTTCCCGGCCGACCATGGCGCCCATGAGGGGTTTCGCATCGAATGGTGGTATGTCACCGCCAACCTCAAGGATGCCCAGGGCCGCGATTTCGGTGTGCAGTGGACGTTGTTTCGTAGCGCCCTGGACGCCGGGTCCCAAGCCGGCGGCTGGCGTAACCAGACCATCTGGCTCGGACATGCGGCGGTCACATCGGCGACTGTGCATCATGCGGCGGAGCGCTATGCACGGGGCGGGGTAGGGCAGGCCGGCGTTCGGACCGTACCGTTCGAGGCCTGGATCGACGATTGGCGCTTCGGCACCCAGGCTCCGCAAGCCGATCCATTGGCGGATATGCAATTGAAAGCCCGCGGGCCGAACTTCGGTTATGCGCTACGGCTCACATCGACCCGCCCACTGGTGTTGCAGGGCGACCAGGGTTTCAGTCAGAAATCCGAACAAGGCCAGGCGTCCTATTACTACAGCCAGCCCTTTTTCCAGGCCAGCGGGCAGCTCGAAATCGATGGCCAGCGCTATCAGGTCAGCGGCCCGGCCTGGCTCGACCGTGAGTGGAGCAGCCAGCCGCTGACCGCCAACCAGACCGGATGGGACTGGTTTTCCCTGCACCTGGACAGCGGCGAGCATGTGATGCTTTATCGCATGCGCCACAAAAACGGGGCACCGTACCTCACGGGCAGTTGGATCGACGCCCGGGGCCAGTCGCAAACCCTGCACGCCGGGGAAATCGAGCTGGTGCCCCTGGACACCGCCAAGGTCGCCGGGCGTTCGATGCCGGTGCGCTGGTCGATCAGGATTCCCGGCAAGCAGCTCGACCTCATCACCCACGCCCTGAACCCCAACGCCTGGATGAACCTGCGCATTCCCTACTGGGAGGGGCCGATTCAATTGAGCGGCAGCCATGGCGGCAACGGTTATCTGGAAATGACCGGTTACTGAGAATCACCGGAACTCCTCGCGAAGGCCAGCCCTCATACCCTTATGAGTGGCAGACACGACACCCTCGGGAGCCCGTCATGAGCGATGACCTCAAACCGCCTTCTGTGGCCGATTGGCAGCGACTGTTCGACGACAAGGCCTACTGGCAGCAGTCCCCCGATGCGCATTTCAGCGAGTTGATGCGAGTGGCCAATGACTTGTTCGGCCAAGGGGCTATCGACCTGGCGCAGTGGCAAGACCTCAAGGCCCGCGCCGAGCAACTGCACCAACGCTCGCCGGATGCCAATGTTGCCGAAGAAGTCGCCGATCCCGAAGCCTGAGCAGATAGGAGGTCCCATGAACCACACGACACAGAACCCCGACGAACCGGCGATGCCCGGTGAAGTGGAGCGCGATAACGACGCGTTACGCCCCAATGACCCGGCCAAACGCAAAGAGCAACAGGGCGAGCCCGGCGCGGGAGACACCGATGCGCAGAAAACCGGACGGCACGATCCAGGGCGTCGCCCGTAATAAATTTGATTCGCTAGTTGCGGCTCCAACTTGGCAGGATCGGGCAATAGTCGAATGAATTTGTACTGAGTCTGGTTATTTGTATAACTGTTTGTATAACAAAAAGAGTGGAAGTCTGTGGATGAGTAAACAAGTTAAATAATTATTTAAGCGAACGTCCGGACATCTTTCCGCAGTTCCTCTATTATTACGCCCGTTCGCCCAGTGTCTGGCTCTTTACCAGTGCATGGAATGCCGAGGCCGTCGCACTGGGCGAACACCGTCCGGATTTCTTTTTGTTTATTGTTATCGCACATCGGCCAGCGTGACTGGCCGATGCGGGGCCGGTTGTTTAACCGGCCACCGGCGAGCGCCAGTCATCGGAGCCCGAAGTACCGCTGACTTCGTGGGTCCAGGTTATCTTGCGGTAGGTAAAGTGCACATCCTCCAAGTGAGTGAAGTGCGCGTTCGCCGGGTCCTGGCAGTTGAGCATGTAGTCCTTGATGTCGACGATGATCGCGTCTTCCAGTGTGGTGGTGTAGTAGTGCTCCTGGGTACCGGCCGCGGACGTGCGATACCACTGGATTTCGACTTTGGTCAGGCGTTCGCCGCAGGTCAGGGCTGCCAGCAGCAATGGCGAGGCCTTGTCGAAGACCTTGGTGATGACCAGGGGCTTGTGTACGCGCTGGCCGGTGGGCTGACCGGACTGAGGGTCACGCGGGATGATGACCTGGTGCTGGAAGCCCTGCACCATGACTTGGTCTTCATGACCTTCCTGATAGGTGTTGCCCACCGAATCGGCAGTAAACGCGCCGGCGGTGATCAGGCCTTGCTTGGTGCCTTCGATGGACATATACGCGGGGGTAGCCAATGGATGCTCTCCTTGCTGGATAACGAAAGGGCCTCGGTAAGATATCTTTCCGAGGTGGCCTGAGCGTTATCAAGAGCTATGCCATATAAATAAAATCCTTATATTTCAATAATTTATGGTTCTGTTGAGAGGCCGTGAGCGGTTTTTTCACCCAATCAGGCCGTGGCATGCGCAACGGCTTGCGCAGTGCCGCGCAGTTCGTTGCGCAGGCCACGGCGGACGGGCCGGACCTGCGAGTTGAGCTGTTCCGTGGCCAAAGAAGTGCGCAGCTTTTTGCCCGCGCCGATTGTTCGCCCCGCCAATTTTTTCATACGCCCAGTGCAGCCTTGCACTCGTCGATGGAACGCTGTTGCGTCTCGGCATACAGGCGCAGCTCATCGATCGTCGCGCGTCCCAGGGCCTGCTCGAAGGCCTGGCGATTGGACTGGCCGGCATAGTGGCTCTGAGCATCGTCGCCGAGGTTCGACTGGAAGATGCCGGCGGCGCTGACCGGCAGGAAATCTTCGTACACCAACGGCTCGGCGCGCAGGTATTGCTGCTCGACCAAGTGTTCAAGTGGCGTTGACTCCTCAAGCATACCCTTGGTGGCGAGGCCTTTTGGCGTCACGAAATAGCGGAAGTACGCCAGTGCCTGCCGACGCAGCTCCTCCTGAGTGTCCGGGAACTGGACAAAGTGTTCGGCCATCAGCGTGTTGTAGCGCTCGGCATTGGCCTCATTGGGAAACGCCCCCAGGGCGTCCCGCGCCGCGTTCAGCAACTGGTCATAGAGCGCACGACCCTTGGGTGTAAGGGCGGCGCCCCGTTGTTCGATCTCACCGAAGCGGGCGCTGTGGCTGCCCTGGGGCTGGTCGGTGAAGGCAACCGGTTCGTCCAGCGCCTTGAAACTGGTCTGGCGCAACAGGATCGGACACTGGCGACGGGGTGGACCTTCGATAACGGCCTTGGGGGTGATGCCGTGGACGGGCATCTGTGCCTGGACGATGTCGATGTCCAGGGTACGGGGTGTCAGGTGGTTGATGTGTGGGCCCTTGAACGCGACTACGTCGGCGACCAAGCGATGTTGGGCGCTGAGTTGTCGGTATTGGTCTGCCGTGACGGTCGCGTTGTGGTGCCAGCGAAACGTTTCCAGGGCCTGCGAGACGAAATCTTCGGCCTGTGGTTCCGTCAGGCCACCCTGGCGTTCGGCGAGGTCGATGAGTTGAAGCGCCTGCGGGGTGAAAATCTGCCGTTTATCCAGCACCGCCTGGGCAAAGGCCCGCAGCTCGGAATCTTCGATCAGTTCCAGGCGCAGCAACGAGGTGAACACCCGGAACGGGCTGACTTGCAACGCGGCTTCATGCACGGCGCGGAACGCGGTGGAGTGCACCGGTACCCCGGCTGGCGTCAGGTCGTAATAGCCCACCGGCTGCATGCCCATGACCGCGAACAGCCGGCACAGGGTCGCCAGCTCCGCGGCGGTGCCGACGCGGATCGCACCATGGCGCTCAAGGTCCAGGCGCTGGCGCTCGCCGGTGCTGTCCAAATGCTCGGCCAGCTGCGGAGCGTTGAGCAACACCTGGGCATTGGTCTGCTCCACCAGGTTCATCAGCGCGCCGTACAACGGCACCTCGTCGCGGTACATGTCGGACATCGCCCTGGAGAAGCGTTGGCGGATCAGGTCGGGACTGACGAAGCTCATGTGAAAGTTCCTGGTTCGGCTGTGAAAATGAGGAGGGGAAGTGCAATGAAAGATCGCAGCCTTCATCGGCCCTCGCAAACGAAGAATCTTCAGGACTTCATTCTGCCAGCGACTGATCCACCAGTTCGATCCAGTGCCGCACGGGTGTGCGACCAGCGCTATCGAGGTGGCTTTGGCACCCGACGTTGGCAGTGACGATCAATTCCGGCTGGCCGCTTTCCAGCGCATTGAGGCGGTTGTCCCGCAGTTGTCGCGCCAGGGCCGGTTGGGTCAGGGAATAAGTGCCGGCCGAGCCGCAGCACAGATGGCCGTCGGGCACCTCGGTGAGATTGAAACCCAGCCGCGTCAGCAGGGCCTCTACGGCGCCGCCGAGTTTCTGCCCATGCTGCAACGTGCAGGGGCAATGAACCGCAATGCGTTGGTTCCTGGCGGCGCAGATGCGCTCCAGTGGTTCGTTGCCGAGCACTTGTACCAGGTCCAGGGCCCGTTCGCTCACCCGCTTCGCCTTGGCAGCGTAGGCGGGGTCGTGTGCCAACAGGTGTCCGTAATCCTTGATGAAGGCACCACAGCCGCTGGCAGTCTGGACGATGGCTTCGACGCCGTTATCCAGGTGCGGCCACCAGGCATCGATGTTGCGCCGGGCGCGCTCCAGTCCGGCTGCCTGTGCATCCAGGTGGTAATCCAGCGCGCCGCAGCAGCCTGCCTCGGCGCAAGGGATGACACTGATGCCAAGACGGTCCAGCACGCGGGCGGCGGCCGCATTGGTGTTGGGCGACAGACCCGGTTGTACGCAGCCTTCGAGCATCAGTACCTTGCGGGCGTGACGCGGGGCGGGGCGCACGGTGATCGCCGCTGATGCCCGGGGCAACTTGGCGGCCAGGTTCGTCGGCAACCATGGCCGGAACACCGTGCCCAGGCTCAGCAAGGCCTTGAAACGCTCGGGGCTGGCGGCCAGGCTTCGCAGCCCCAGGCGCAGTGCGCGCTGGCTGGCCGGGCGCGGTACGGCTCGATCCACCACTGATCGACCGATGTCCAGCAGGTTGTGATAATCGACGCCGGACGGGCAGGTGCTCTCGCAATTGCGACACGACAGGCAGCGATCCAGGTGCAATTGGGTGCTGGCGGTGGCCGGTTGGCCTTCGAGCACTTGCTTGATCAAGTAGATGCGCCCGCGTGGGCCATCCAATTCATCACCCAGCAATTGGTAGGTGGGGCAGGTGGCATTGCAAAAGCCGCAATGCACGCAACTGCGCAGGATCCGTTCGGCTTCTTCGGCGCGGGGCAGTTGTCTGGCTTCGTCGCTGAAACGGGTTTGCATTAGAACTCCGGGTACATCCGGCCGGGGTTGAACAGCCCGAGTGGATCGAGCTGGGCCTTGAGCCGGCGATGGTAGCGCAGCAGCGCCGGCGCCAGCGGCTGGAACGGCGTGTCGATGACGCCATGACTGTAGCAGGTGGCATGGCCGCCCACTTCATGGGCCAAGGCTTGCAGGGTCTTGGCGTCGGTTTTCAACCAGCGTTGCGAGCCGGCCCAATCGATCAGTTGCGCACCCGGCAGGTCGAGCGGGCCGATGTGGTTGGGCAGTGACAGACGCCACAGGGGCTGGCCTTCATCGAAGAACGCCAGGCGATGTTCATTCAGGTCCGACCAATACTGGCCGTCGATCACTTCGCCGCCGAACCGCTGTCGAGCCGCGTTGACGGAGCCTTCGCCACCTTCGAGGCGCAAACCAAGGCAATCGCCGTCATGGCAGGCGGCACTGATGGGCAAAGGCTGGCGCCCCCATTCGGCAAGTTTCTCCAATGCTTCGGCGCTGGTCATTTCCAGGCGGATGCTCAGGCTGTGACGGGGCTTGGGCAGCACCTTGAGGGACACTTCGGTGATCACCCCAAGGCACCCGAAGCTGCCGGCCAGCAGGCGTGACAGGTCGTACCCGGCAACGTTTTTCATCACCTCGCCGCCAAACCGCAACAGCGTGCCGTGGCCGCTGATCATGCGGGTGCCGAGGACGAAGTCGCGCACCGAGCCGGCCCAGGGGCGGCGTGGGCCCGACAGCCCAGCGGCGATCATCCCGCCGACGGTGGCGTCCTCGCCGAACGCCGGTGGTTCGCACGGTAAATGCTGCCCGGCGGCGTCCAGGGTCGCGAGCAGTTCCCGCAGCGGCGTGCCGGCGCGGGCAGTTATGACCAGTTCGGTGGGGTCGTAGTGGACGATGCCGCGGTGTTCGCGGGTATCCAGCACCTCGCCGGCCACTTCCCGCCCCAGGAAGGCCTTGCTATTGGAACCCTGGATGCGCAGCGGCGTGGCGTTGGCCCGGGCGCGGTTGACCTGTTCCAGGAGCCGGTCGCTGGCGTCGCGGTCGAGATCGAGGCTGCCGCTCATCAGAAACGCTCCAGTTCAGGAAAAGGCAATTGCCCGCCATGGATGTGCATCGCACCGAACTCGGCGCAGCGGTGCAGGGTGGGGATGTTCTTGCCGGGGTTCAGTAGCCCCTCCGGATCGAAAGCTGTTTTTACGGCGTGGAACAAGTTCAGCTCATCGCTGTTGAACTGGGCACACATCTGGTTGATCTTTTCCCGGCCCACGCCATGTTCACCGGTGATGCTGCCACCCACCTGGACACACAGTTCCAGGATCTTGCCCCCCAGGGATTCGGCGCGCTCCAGCTCGCCGGGCTGGTTGGCGTCAAACAGGATCAGCGGATGCATGTTGCCATCGCCGGCATGAAACACGTTGGCGACGCGCAGGCCATATTCGGCGCCAAGACTGGCAATGCGTTGCAACACTTCGGGCAGGGCGCGACGGGGAATTGTGCCGTCCATGCAGTAATAGTCCGGCGCCAGGCGACCCACCGCCGGAAAGGCGTTCTTGCGGCCTGCCCAGAACCGCAGGCGTTCGGCTTCGTCCTGCGCCTGGCGCACCTCGATGGCGCCAGCCTGTTGCAACACCTGGCGGACCCGTTCGCAGTCGTCCTGGACATCGGCCTCGACCCCGTCCAGTTCGCATAACAGGATGGCCTCGGCGTCCACCGGGTAACCGGCGTGGATGAAATCCTCGGCGGCGCGGATCGCCAGGTTGTCCATCATTTCCAGGCCGCCGGGTATGATGCCGGCGCCGATGATCTCGGCCACTGCCCGCCCGGCCTTGTCCACCGAATCGAAACTGGCCAGCAGCACCCTGGCGACCTGGGGCCGTGGCAGCAGTTTGACCGTGACTTCGGTGATCACGCCGAGCAGGCCTTCGGAACCGATGAACAGAGCCAGCAGGTCCAGGCCCGGCGAGTCCAGCGCCTCGCTGCCCAGGACCAGACGTTCGCCTTCCATGGTGAGCACTTCCAGTTGCAGCACGTTGTGCACCGTCAGCCCATATTTCAGGCAATGCACGCCACCGGCATTTTCCGCGACGTTCCCCCCGATGGAGCAGGCGATCTGCGAGGACGGATCCGGCGCGTAGTACAGCCCGAACGGCGCCGCCGCCTGGGAGATCGCCAGGTTGCGCACGCCGGGTTGCAGGCGCGCGGTGCGGGCGTCGGGGTCGATGCGCAGGATCTGGTTGAAACGCGCCATGACCAGCAGCACGCCGCTTTCCAAGGGCAGGGCACCGCCGGACAAACCGGTCCCGGCGCCCCGGGCCACCACCGGAACGTGGCGCTCATGGCACAGCTTGAGCAACGCCTGGACCTGTTCGACCCGCCGTGGCAACACCACCAGCATCGGCGTGGTGCGATAGGCCGAGAGCCCGTCGCATTCGTAGGGCTTGAGGTCTTCCTGGCGATGGAGAATCTCCAGATTCGGGATCTCGGCCCGCATGGCCGTGAGCAGGGCCTGTCTGTCCACCTTGGGCAGGGGGCCGTCGAGGTGTTCGTCGTAGAGGATGTTCATATGTGTTCCTCGGCAGATGATAAGCCGTGGCGAGGGAGTACTCCGTGCAGGATGGTCACTGTCCCAATCCCTTCAGGAACTCCCGATACAGCGCCGCGGTTTTTCCTGGTTTTTCAAGCGGCGGCAGATGCCCGACCCCCTCCCAGATTTCCACCCGCAGATCCGCGATGCCCTTACTCCACACCGGCACGCTGCTGACGTCGATCATTCGGTCCTGACGGCCCCAGAGCAGTAAGGATGGCGCACGGATATCGACCAGGCGTGGCTCCATCGGCGGGCTGCTGGTGAAGTCTTTGTAGATCTCCGCCAGTTCATCGCGGCGCTGTACATACTGTTGCGCCACCGCCGCCAATACCACCCCCGGCAC
This sequence comes from Pseudomonas uvaldensis, assembly GCF_021271205.1. Classification (GTDB taxonomy): domain Bacteria; phylum Pseudomonadota; class Gammaproteobacteria; order Pseudomonadales; family Pseudomonadaceae; genus Aquipseudomonas; species Aquipseudomonas uvaldensis. Next base: position 40,486 of record NZ_JAIWKS010000001.1, on the reverse strand, counting down.
CCAGGGCGGCGAGGCCATGGTCAACGCATAGAACGGTGCGAAATCACTGCGTGAATGCATAAGGGAAGGATTCCTGTCCGCGGCCACCAGGCGATCCATATCGCTGGGCTGGGGTGAGGTGACGCCGGCCGGATTGAGCAGTGCCAGGGTCAAGACGCGTTCGGGCGAAGTGGCCGCCAACCATGCGGCAAGATAGCCGCCCATGGAATTGCCGATCACATGGACCTTGTCCAGGCCGCAGGCGTCGAGCAACTCGATCACCCGTCGGGCCTGGGTCGGGATGTCGTAGCCGCCACCGGCCTTGAAACCGGTTTCGCCATGGCCGGCCAGGTCCGGGATCACCACCCGGTAATCATTGACAAAGGGGCGGGCCATGCGCAGCCAGAGGCCCTTGTCGGCACTGTAGCCATGCAGCATCAATATGCTGCTGGACGCTTCGTAGGGCCCGCCCTGCAGCGTCGATACCGTCATCTCGCTGATGGGCACCGTGATCTTGCGCAACCGGGAGAAACGCGTTTCCAGGGCCATGCTCAAGTCGAACAGCACTTGACCGATGCCGGGATAGGTCAGCCAGCTCCAGACGATAAATACGGCAAGGATCACCCACAACAACAGCATGTCTTCTCTCCATGAGTCACGACAGAATGTGATCGGCCAGCCTGAGCCGACGGGTCAGAAAGTGATAAGTGAAGCTGAACCCCGGCACCAAGTGCCGATGATCAACACGCGATAACTGCCCATGGAGCTCCTTCATGGTGATGTTTGCTTTGTCATGTATAGCCAATCTACGCAGTCAGGCAGGAATAAATACTATCGGCACCTTGGGAGCCTTCGGTCTGGAGCCTCGGCGCAGAGTCGGGTAGGGTGCCTGGGCACGCTTTCGATACGGAACAAGGATGAAATCATGACGATTACCTCGCTTCGCTCCCGTCTGGCCGTCAGTCTCGGCTTGAGCCTGGCCCTCGGCGCCTTCGCCCCCGTTGCCTTCGCGCAGCCTCATCAACCGGTATTGACTCAAGCTGAACAGTACAAGGGCGAGGCCCTGAAATTGCTCGAACGGCTGGTGAACATCGATTCCGGTTCCGGCTATGTACCGGGGTTGACTCAGGTCGGTGACATCGCCATCGATGAGCTGAAGAAGCTCGGCTTCAGCGTCGAAAAGGTGCCGAATTCGGATGGCACCCAGCATGTTCTGGCAACCCTCAAGGGCACAGGCAAGGCGAAGATTCTGCTGATGGCTCACATGGACACGGTGTTCAAGGAAGGCTCCGCCGCCGAGCGGCCTTTTCACATCAAGGACGGGCGCGCCTATGGGCCGGGGGTGATGGATGACAAGGGCGGCATCGTCGCCGGGATTTATGCGCTGAACGTGCTGAAGAATCTCGACTTCAAGAACTACGCGCAGATCACTTTCCTGCTTGATGCCAGCGAAGAGACCGGCTCGGACGCCGCCACCGACCTGATCAAGAAAACCGCCAAGGCCCACGACGTGACGCTGAACCTTGAACCGGGGCGCCCGGCAGATGGACTGGTGGTATGGCGCAAGGGCAGTGCAACGGCGCTGGTGGAGGTCAAGGGCAAGGCCTCCCACGCCGGCGTGGCGCCGGAACTGGGGCGAAATGCAGCGATGGAAGCGGCGCACCAGATTTTGCAATTGGGCAAGCTGGGCGATACGGAAAAGAAGACCACCATCAATTTCACGGTGCTCAACGCGGGTGATCGGACCAATGTCATTCCCGACAAGGCCAGCGCCAAAGCCGACGTTCGGGCAGCGGTGCCGGAAGAATTCGACCGTATCGAGAAAGACCTGGCCCGCGTCTCCCAGGACAAACTGATCGCCGACACCGAAGTCACTACCAGCCTCAAGCGCGGCCTGCCGCCGATGCCGCAAACGGCCGAGTCGGATCGCTTGATGGCAATGGCCCAGGGTATCTATGGCGAGCTTGGCCGCAAACTGACCGAAGAAGGCAGCGGCGGCGCGGCGGACGCCAGCCTGTCCGCCGGCGTCGGCACGCCGACGCTGGATGGCTTCGGCATCGTCGGCGGCAATATCCACACGCCAGAGGAATATGCCGAGGTGGAGAGCGTCGTGCCCAGGATCTATCTGCTGTCGCGGATGATCATGGAGTTGGCAGGGCGTTAGGTTGCGCCCGATGGCATGATCGGCCCTATACCCTGTGGGAGCGGGCTTGCTCGCGAAGGCGGACTGTCAGCCAAAGAGTCGGCTGACCCACCGCAATCGCGAGCAGGCTCGCTCCCACAAGGGATTGAGGGTGTACGCTCGATCGGCGAACAACTCAGTTCAAACTGTGGGAGCGAGCCTGCTCGCGATTGCGGTGGGTCAATTAAACAAGGGTTGATTGATACAAAACTTTCGCGAGCAAGCCCGCTCCCACAAGGGGTATGTGGCGCGTCGGCTAGCGTACTTCGACGTTATCCAGTGCCCGGTTCGCCAGCAAACCGCCCAGTTCGATCAGTTGCTGGATGCCCGGCGACACATGTCGCCTGGAGCCTTCCAGGCCGAACGCCAGGTGGGGCTGCTACGCAGCCCAGCGGGGATAAATCCCCTCGCCACAGGGGAGTGTCGTCCAATGGATTTCAGTACACCCAAACCTCCACCCGCCGATTCTTGATCCGTCCTTCATCCTCACTGTTGGCCGCCACGGGCATCAGGGCGCCGAAGCCGCGTACTTCCCGCAGCGTGACTCCGTATTTGACCAGCTCGCGCCGCACCGCCATGGCCCGCAATTTGGACAGCAGATCCGCCCGCGCCGGGTCGTCCTTGGCGTCGCCGAAACCTACCAGTGTCACGCGGCGGTCGGTCTTGCCGTGTTGCTTGATGTAGGCGAGCACACGGCCCAGGTCCTGATGGGCCTTGCTGTCCAGGTTTGCACTGCCTTCTTCGAAGCGGAAATTCACGCTCAGGCGCTGGGCATGGCGACTCAGGGACTGATAACCCTCCGGCATCAGCGCATTGGGCGTGACGGCCATGGCCTGGACCGTTTGCGAGATGAACCCGCTGGCGGCGACGATGGTTTGGCCCTTGTCGCTTTGGGCAAACGCCACCAACGCTTCGGCCCAAGGGTTGTCCGGTCGGGGCGGAAGATAAAAGAACAACCGGCGCGACAAGGGGTAGTCCTCGGTGGCAATCAGGCTGTTCAACGGCAACATGGGCTGGGAGTCGCCATCGACAATCGCCACAGGCTTGGCCTGGCGAACGTAGGGCAAACCAATGAAGCCGATGCCTTGCGGGTCCTGGCTGACGGCGTCGGACAACTGTTCGCTGGATTCGAAGCGCCGGGCTGCAGGATCCAGCCGTTTGCCCTGTCGGCTGAGTACCAATTCCTTGAAGGTATCGTAGGTGCCGGATTGTTCATCCCGGGCGTACAGATGAATCGGACCGCCAACGCCCCCCAGCGCTTCCCAGGTTTTCGCCTCGCCGCTGAATATTCGTGCGAGCTGCACGGTGTCGAGCTGACGCAACGGGTTCTGGGGATGAAGAATAATCGCTAGGCCATCGATGGCGATGACCTGCTCGGCGGCGGGACTTTTCAGATCACCGAGGGACGATAATTCCTTCAGCTCGTTGTCTTTGATCGGTCGGGATGAGGCGGCCAGGTCGGCGCCGGCCTGCTTGAGGGCGGTAAACCCGGTGCTGGAGCCGTGGGCCGCGATGTCGATTTCCACGCGCCGTCCATCGCTGGTCTGACCGATGACACGTTGCTCGTTGTCACGCCCGGTGATTTCAGTGCTGACCTTGAGCAAGCCCTGTTCTTCCAGCAGCCCTTTGACCAGGGCAGGGCCGAGCGCCGCACCGATGGTATTGGAGCCTTGCAGGCGCAGGGCCGGGCCCTGTTCGGGCAGGGGCAGCGTGCCGGCCCAGGCGGCGAGGGGCAGCCAGAGGCCTATGAATAAACCAACGCTCAGCCGCATGCGGCACCTTTGGAACCCAGGAAAGTGCGTGGAGATTAAGTCAGTCAGATGACTGATAGATGACAGGGGTGCTACCTGACACTGCTCCCGCAAAGGATTGAGGGTGCATGCCGCATCGGCGAACAACTCGGGAAACTGTGGGAGCGAGCCTGCTCGCGATGGCGGTGGGTCATTTAACCAAGGGCTGACTGACACACCGCTATCGCGAGCAGGCTCGCTCCCACAGAGAACTGTATGTACCGATCAGGCCAGTTCCAGCCAGATTGGCGCATGGTCCGATGGTTTTTCCATACCCCGCAGGTCATAGTCCACCCCCGCATCCTTGACCCGTGGCAACAGGCCATGGGAGGTAAGGATCAGGTCGATGCGCAGGCCGCGCTTGGGTTCGTCCTCGAAGCCGCGGCTGCGGTAGTCGAACCAGCTGAAACGGTCGGTGACGTGCGGGTTCAGGTGACGGAAGCTGTCCACCAGGCCCCAGTTCTTCAGGCGGGCCATCCATTCGCGTTCTTCCGGCAGGAAGCTGCATTTGCCGGTTTTCAGCCAGCGCTTCATGTTGTCCGGGCCGATGCCGATGTCACAGTCTTCCGGGGAAATGTTCACGTCGCCCATGACCACCACAGGCTGGTCGTTGCTGAAGCGGCTTTCCAGCAGTTGCTGCAAATCGCTGTAGAAACGTTCCTTGGCCGGGAATTTGGTCGGGTGATCGCGGCTTTCACCTTGTGGGAAATAGCCGTTCATGATGGTCACCGGCACGCCGTTGGTATCGGCGAAAGTGCCCCAGATAAAACGTCGCTGAGCGTCTTCGTCGTCACCTTCGAAGCCTTTGTACAAGCTCAACGGCGCCTGGCGGGAGAGCAGGGCGACACCGTAGTGACCTTTTTGTCCGTGGTAATGCACGTGGTAACCCAAGGCTTGCACTTCGTCCACCGGGAACTGTTCGTCGTGGACCTTGGTTTCCTGCAGGCCGATCACGTCCGGCTGATGCTTCTCGATCAGCGCCGCCAGCTGATGGGGGCGGGCGCGCAGCCCGTTGATGTTGAAGGAGACGATCTTCATGGTCGGCTTTCCTGGCAAAACAGCGATGCTAGCTGACATGTAGGGCGCGGGCCAGCGTGGCAGTAGGACAAATGCGCTGCTAATGTCCTGTGCATGTAGGAACGATCGTAACCCTATTGGGTTCGTACTCAATAAGAGCAGGGCCTCCCAAGCCCGCCCAGGAGATTTTCCGCCATGCCTGAAACCGCCATCGCCGATATCCATATGCTCGACAGCGGTTATTCCCGCGAAGCCCGTTCATTGTTGTACCAGGCATATCGTCATGAACCGACGTTCAGCTACCTGTTCGAGTCCGAGCGTCCCGGTTATGAACAACGGGTGCGGGCGACAGTGCGGGAATTGGTCAAACAGCATTTTCTCCAGGAGTTGCCCGCCATCGGGCTGTTGGTCAACGACCGGTTGATCGGTATCGCTCTGGTCGCTCCGCCTCAGCGACGGTTGGGAATCACCGAAAGCTGGGCCTGGCGCCTGCGCATGGTCCTGAGTACCGGGTTTCGTTGCACCCGGCGGTATCTGGAATACCACGCAGCGGTGACGGCCTGCCTGCCGTCGGATTCGGTGCATGTTTTGCCGCTGTTGGGTATTCACCCGCAGTTCCAGGGCCAGCATTTTGGCGAACAGTTGCTGACCGCCGTGCATAACTGGTGCGCGGTGGATGAACATTCCCAGGGCGTGGTGCTGGATACGGGCAACCCACGTTACCTCGAGTTCTACAAGCGCCAGGGCTACCAGGAAATTGGCGAGGTGGCGGTAGGGCCCATCCGCGAGCATGTGTTTTTCCACCCCAACCCGCAGGTGCTGCAAAGCGCAACGGCGTAGCCCGACGAACTTTTGGGAAATGTCCGGCTCTATCAAGCACCTACGCTCGTGATAGCATCCGCGCCATGAAACTCCCAGGAAGAATGACCAGCGGCGCGCTCATGCTGTCTCTCAGCTGCGTGGCCCTGGCACAAAGCGAATTGGATGTACGGGTCAAACCATCCAATGACGCACTCAAGGCCAACGTGGAAGGTTATATCGGTGGGCTGGGCGATCGTGACGAAGAGGCGTTGCTGCGCTTCAGCCGTGGCGCCGAGGAGCAGGCCCGCAAGGCCGCCCAGGCGCTGGGTTATTACCAGCCGCAGATCGACAGCGAGGTCAAGGGTGGCAAGGACCCGCGCCTGATCCTGACCATCGACCCCGGCGAACCCGTGCATCTGCGCAATGTCACCGTGCGCGTCGATGGCCCGGCGGCCTCCCTCAAGCGTTTTCGCGTACCGGCCGACGATGCCCTCAAGCCGGGTGCGGTGCTCAACCATGGTCACTACGAGGATGCCAAGCGGCTGATCCAGAACCAGGCTTCGCGCTATGGTTTCTTCAGCGGACGTTTCACCCGTCAGAAACTGTCGGTGGACCCACAGGCCGGTGTCGCCGACATCGAGTTGGTCTACGACAGCGGCCCGCGTTACAGCCTGGGTCCGGTGAGTTTTGAAGGCGACACGCCGTTCGACGAAGACCTGTTGCGGCGCATGGTGCCGTTCAAGGCCGGCACCGCCTACGATTCCGAACTGATTGCCGAATTGAACCAGGCCCTGCAATCGAGTGGCTATTTCGAAGGCGTTCGGGTGGATGCCGCGCCCACCGCAGCCATCGACAACGTGATCCCGGTGGCGGTCAAGCTCGACACCCGCAAGCCGCGCACCATGGGCTTGGGCCTGGGGTTTTCCACGGACGTCGGCCCGCGGGCCAAGGCCAACTGGACGCGCCACTGGGTCAACCCACAGGGGCACAGCTACGGTTGGGAAGCCGAAGTCTCCGCGCCCCGGCAGAACGTCGGATTGTGGTATGACGTGCCGCTGGATCCGCCGCTGACCGACAAGTTGCGTTATGCCGGCGGCTATCAATACGAAGAACTGGCGGGCACCGACACCCTCAGTAAACTGCTGACCGTTGGCCCGGAATGGCACAGCAAGTTGCCCAGCGGCTGGCAGCGGGTGGTGTCGCTCAAATGGCAGCGCGAGGAGTATCGCCTCGGCGACGATGAAGGCCTCAGTACGCTGCTGATGCCCGGGGTCAGTTATTCCTTCCTGCGCAGCGACAACCGCATCGATCCGCACAACGGTTATCGCTTGCAGTTCGAGACCAGAGTCGCGAAGGAAGGGCTGGGCTCGGACAACAACCTTTTATATGGCACTGCCATGGTCAAAGGCCTGACCACCGTATTCGACAAGCACCGTTTCCTGGCCCGGGCCCAAGTCGGCGGCAGCGCCACCAACGGCTACAAATCCATTCCGCCGTCCCTGCGCTTTTTTGCCGGTGGCGACCAGAGTGTGCGCGGCTACGACTACCAGAGCCTGTCGCCGGAAAACTCCGAGGGTGATCGCATCGGTGGGCGTTACATGGTGGCGGGCAGTCTGGAGTATCAGTATTCCATTGCCGAGAAATGGCGGGTGGCGACCTTCGTCGACCAGGGCAACGCCTTTAACAACCTTGAATTGCCCAGCCTCAAGACGGGCGTCGGCGTCGGCGTGCGTTGGGTGTCGCCAGTAGGCCCGATCCGCCTCGACCTGGCCCATGCCATGGACGACGAGGGCGGCATTCGATTGCACTTTTCCATGGGGCCCGAGCTGTGAGTCGTGGTTTGAAGAGAACGCTGCTGACGCTCGCCGGGTTGCTGGTGGTGATCGTGCTGGCGTTGAGTGCGGTGCTGGGTACCGCGTTCGGCAGTCGTTGGGCCCTGGGCCTGGTGCCAGGGCTGACCGTAGAGAATTTCCAGGGTCGCCTGGGGGGGCAGTGGAGCGCCGATCATCTGCTGTGGCAGCAGGACAGCAGCCGGTTGGAGGCCGATGGGGTGATCTTCGGTTGGTCGCCCGCCTGCCTGCTGCGCATGACCCTGTGCATCGAACAGCTCAAGGCCGACACGGTCAGCCTGCAATTGCCACCCTCCACCGATGCGCCGAGCGATGGCCCGGTGACGTTGCCGGACCTGGACGTGCCGTTTGCCATTGAGCTGGGCGACGTCCAGGTCGGTCGTCTGCTGTTCAACGGCAGTGAGCAGCTCAAGGGGCTGCAACTGGCCGCCCACTGGACCGCCCAGGGCTTGCAGATCGATTCGGTGCAATTGCAGCGTGACGAACTGAGCCTGAAGCTGTCCGGCCTGCTCAAGCCGGGCGGCGACTGGCCGTTGAAGGCCCAAGGCCGACTGACGCTGCCCGCGCCGGGCGCCACGCCCTGGGCATTGGACCTGAACATCGACGGCGATTTGCTCAAGACCCTCAACCTCAGCGCCGACAGCAGCGGTTACCTGCAAGGTCGGTTGGTCGGCGAGTTGCAACCTCTGGCCGACAACCTGCCGGCCAAGGTGCGCATCACTGCCGATGGCTTCCGGGCCAGCGCTGATCTGCCGGACACCCTGTTGCTCAACCAGCTGGAACTGACCGGCGAAGGTGATCTGAAAAACGGTTATCAACTGCTCGGCAATGCAACGCTACCCGCCGAGAAAGGCCCGGTGGCGCTGCGACTGCAAGGCACCGTCGATGCCCGCGGAGCGAAGATCGCCGCCCTGGACCTGGAGGCCGGCGAACAGCAAAGCCTGACACTCACCGGTCAACTGGACTGGCGTGAAGGCCTGAGCGCCGACGCGAAAGTCGCCTGGCTGGACTTCCCCTGGCATCGACTCTATCCGCTGATCGACGAACCACAGGTGACGCTGCGCAGTTTCAATGGCGAAGTCTCCTACACGGATGGCCAGTACCTGGGCAATTTCCAGGCGGCGCTGGATGGGCCCGCCGGTGCCTTCAGTCTGGGCAGTCCCTTCAGTGGCGACCTGACGCAAATCCATCTACCCGAACTCAAACTCGCCGCCGGACAGGGCAAGGCCGAAGGGCACCTGGACTTGCAGTTTGCCGAGGGCATCGCATGGGACACGGCGTTGGAACTGTCGGCTATCGACCCGGCGTACTGGCTTGGCGAGTTGCCCGGCACCCTGGCCGGGCCGTTGCGCAGCAAAGGCGCGATGAACAACGGCAATCTCAGCCTCGATGCAGACCTGGACCTCAAGGGCAAATTGCGCGGCCAAGCGGCGATATTCCAAGCCAAGGCCAGCGGCGGGGGCGAGCAGTGGAACCTCAGTGCGCTGGATATCCGCCTGGGTGACAACCGCATCAACGGCAGTGGCAGCCTGCAACAGACACTTGTTGGCAAGATCGACATCAAACTATCGCGCCTGGCCCAGCTCTGGCCCCACCTGCGCGGCGAGGTCGTGGGGCGTGTCGATATGGCGGGGACCCTCAAGGCGCCTCAAGGCAAGCTTGGTTTGCAAGGCACGCAACTGGCCTTTCAGGACAACCGCCTGCAAAGCCTGAGCCTGGACGCGACCCTGGACAGTGCGCAACGGGGCAAGATCGACCTCAAGGCCAGCGGCATCCGGGCTGGCGAGACATCCCTGGGCGCGCTGACGATCAGCGGCCAGGGCGACATTAAGCAACAGAAACTCGATCTGGACCTGCAAGGGCCGCAGCTCGACACGACCCTGGCGTTCAGCGGCGCGCTCGACCAGGGCAACTGGCGTGGGCGTCTGCTCAGCGGCGACATTCAGGCCGGCGGCCAGGCCTGGCGCCTGCAAGCCCCGGCGAAGCTGGAGCGCCTGGCCGACGGCACCCTCAACTTCGGCGCCCATTGCTGGCGGTCCGGGCAGGCCAGCCTGTGTGGCGAAGACCAGCGCCTGATGCCGGAACCGAAGTTGCGCTATCACCTCAAGCAATTCCCCATCGAAAGTCTGGCCCAATGGATGCCCAAGGACTTTGCCTGGCAGGGCCAGCTCAACGCGGACCTGCAGTTGGACTTGCCTGCCAGTGGCCCGAACGGCCGTATTCAAGTCGACGCCGGTGGCGGCACGCTGCGAATCCGTGACAAGGACCGCGACAACGGACAGTGGCTCGATTTTCCCTACCAGACTTTGAGCCTGAACAGTCGCCTGACCCCCAAGCGTATCGACACCGAGCTGAATTTCGCCGGTGCCCGACTCGGCGAGTTGGCGCTCCAGGCGCAGATCAACCCGTTGCCCGCCAACAAGCCCCTCAGCGGCTCGTTCCGCCTGACCGGCCTGGACCTGTCGGTGGCCCGACCGTTCGTGCCAATGGTCGAAACGCTCACCGGGCACCTGAACGGCAGCGGCACGCTGTCGGGCGGTTTGCTGGCGCCCCAGGTGAACGGCAACCTGGTGCTCAGCGAGGGTGAAGTGTCCGGTACGGAACTGCCGGTCAGCCTTGAGGCCTTGCAGGTCCGGGCCATGATTGCCGGTAACACGGTGCGCCTGGACGGCCATTGGAAAAGTGGCAAGAACGGCCGGGGCAGCCTCAGCGGTGATATCGGCTGGGGAGAGGCCTTGAGCATGAACCTGGCCCTCAAGGGCTCGCAATTGCCGGTCACCGTCGAACCCTATGCGCAGCTGGAGATGGCACCGGACCTCGACATTACTCTGCAAGGGGAGCGGTTTTCCGTAGCGGGCAAGGTGCTGGTGCCCAAGGGCGAAATCACCATTCGTGAATTGCCGCCGTCCACCGTCAAGGTGTCGGATGACACGGTGATCGTCGGCCACCAGACCGAAGAGGGCAAAGCGCCGATTGCCATGACGATGGACATCGACGTGGTCGTGGGCCAGGAAAAACTCGCGTTCTCCGGGTTCGGGCTGACGGCCAATGTGCAGGGCCAGGTGCACATCGGCGACAACATGGACACCCGGGGCGAACTCTGGCTCAACGACGGCCGTTACCGGGCCTACGGGCAACGGCTGACGGTGCGCCGGGCGCGGCTGTTGTTCGCCGGCCCCATCGACCAGCCTTACCTGGACATCGAGGCGATCCGCCAGACCGACGACGTCATCGCCGGTATTCGCTTGAGTGGCAGTGCCGAACAGCCGACCACGCAAATCTTCTCCGAGCCGGCCATGAGCCAGGAACAGGCCCTGTCGTATCTTGTGCTGGGCCGTCCGCTGAGCACCACCGGCGAGGACAACAACATGCTCGCCCAGGCGGCGCTGGGCCTGGGCTTGATGGGCAGCTCGGGGGTGACCACCAGCCTTGCCAGTAACCTGGGCATCGAGGACTTCCAGCTCGACACCCAGGGCAGTGGCAACGAGACCAGTGTGGTCGCCAGCGGCAATCTGTCGGAAAAACTCAGCCTGCGCTACGGCGTCGGTGTGTTCGAACCGGCCAATACCATTGCCTTGCGCTACAAACTCAGCAAGAAGGTCTACCTCGAAGCCGCCAGCGGCGTCGCCAGTTCGCTGGATATCTTCTACAAGCGCGATTTCTAACCCTTCCCCCAATCATTGTGGGAGCGGGCTTGCTCGCGAATGCTGTGTGTCATTCAACAGATAAGTTGACTGATCCAACGCCTTCGCGAGCAAGCCCGCTCCCACATTTTTATCCGCGTTCGTCCGCTTATGTGTAGTTGACTAACTATTTGTTTGACATTCGCTGCCTAAGCAGTAATATCTCGACATACATTCCCTGCCTAGGCAGCAATCGGTGTCCAGATGAAGCATTTCACCCCAGACGATTTCCACAACTGCCATCTCGGCATGCTGCTCGGCCGTGCCGCGCTGCTCAAGGACCGGATCATCGACACCCACATGGAGCCCGTCGGCATTACCGCCGCGCAGTTCAAGGTGTTGATCATCATGGCCCAGCACGGTATCGACACGCCGGCCGAGCTGTGTCGCTACCTGTCCCTGGACAGCGGTTCGATGACCCGCATGCTCGATCGTCTGGAACAGAAAGGCTTTCTGGTCCGCCAACGTTCGGCGCAGGACCGCAGGCAAGTGCAACTGGTGCTCACCGAAGCCGGCCAGGCCCTCGCCGATCGCCTGCCGTATATCGGCGCCGACGCCATGAACCAGTTGGCCGGCGCCATCAGCCGCGAGGAGCTGGAAACCCTCGAACACATCCTCAAGAAAATTCTGCTCGCTGCCGGTGACCCCATCACCGTGCTGCGATTGGGGGACAAATGAAGCGTAAAACCTTGCGTACCCGACTGAGCCTGGTGCTGCTGGCGATGAGTCTCGCCGGTTGTGCCAGCTACAGCGGCCTCAAGACCGAAGGCGTCAGCCTCGATGCCCAGAGCCTCAAGGTCGGGCAGTCGTTGAACGGCGTGACCTTATCGCCCGCCGCGTGGCCGAAAAGCGATTGGTGGAAAAGCCTGGGGGATCCGCAACTCGACGGTCTGATCCGTGAGGCCTTGCGCGACAGCCCGGACATGCAGATCGCCAGTGCCCGTGTTCATCAGGCCAGCGCCGCCGCCTACGCCGCCAACGCGGCGCGTATGCCCACTCTGGATGCCAGCGGCAGCGTCAGTCGCTCGCGGCTGGCCCGTGATCAGGACCCGGCGGGGCAGGGCGGTGCCTACAGCACCTTGCGTTCGCTGAGCGTCGATTTCAATTACAACTTCGACCTCTGGGGTGGTCAGCGTGCTGCCTGGGAAGCGGCCCTGGGCCAGGCCCGCGCGGCCGAAATCGACCGTCAGGCCGCGCAGCTGACCCTGGCCGCCGATGTGGCTCGGGCCTATAGCGACCTCGGCCAGGCCCACATCATTTATGACCTGGCCTCGGAAGACCTCAAGCGCACCCGACAAATGCTCGACTTGAGCAAGCGCCGTCTCAGCGCCGGGATCGACAGCGAGTATCAGTTCCAGCAGACCGAAAGCCTGGAAGCCAGTGCCGACGCCACCCTTATCGATGCGGAGAAACGCCTGCAAAGCGCCAGGATCGCCCTGGCGGTACTGCTGGGCAAGGGCCCGGACCGTGGCAATGAAATCGCCCGACCCAATGTGCTGAAAGCCAGCGCGGTGGCCTTGCCGTCGAACCTGCCGGCGGAGCTGCTGGGTCGTCGTCCGGACCTGGTGGCGGCACGTTGGCGAGTGGAGGCGGCCAGCAAGGACATCGAGGCCGGCAAGACCAACTTCTACCCCAACCTCAACCTGAGCGCGGCGGCCGGGGTGCAGTCGTTGCTGGGGGACGCGATGTTCGGTTCGGCCAGTCGCTTCTTCAACGTGGCGCCGACGGTTTCTCTGCCGATCTTCGACGGTGGGCGGTTGCGGGCAGACCTGGACGCCCGCGACGCTGACTACGACCTGGCGGTGGCGCAATACAACAAGAGCCTGGTCAAGGCCCTTGGGGATGTCAGCGACACCATCAATCAATTGCGTGACATCGCACGGCAGATCGGTGCCCAGCAACATGCCACCGACATTGCGCAAAGCTCCTACGACACCGTGGTCCAGCGCTACGGCTCCGGCATCGGGAATTACCTGGACGTGCTGAGCATCGAGCAGCAATTGCTCCAGGCCCAGCGTCAACTGGCGAACCTGAATGCCGAGCAGATCGACTTGTCGATCCAGCTGATGCAGGCACTGGGCGGTGGTTTCGAGGCCCAGACCCTGGCTTCAGCCACGCCGGCCTCCACCACGCTGAATAACTGATTCGAGGTATTTGTCATGGCCACTGCAGAAAATACTCAAGCGTCCGAACATTCACAGAACAACAACCCGCGCAAGCGCAAGGTGATGCTGCTGGCGCTGACGGTGATCGTCATTCTCGGCGGCCTGGGCGTCTGGGGCTGGCACGAGTTGTATGGCCGGTGGAACGAGAGCACCGACGATGCCTATGTGAACGGCAACGTGGTGGAAATCACTCCGCAGGTCACCGGCACGGTGGTGAGCATCGGTGCTGATGACGGCGATCTGGTGCGCGAAGGCCAAGTGCTGGTGCAATTCGACCCGAACGATGCCGAAGTCGGCTTGCAAAGTGCCCAGGCCAATCTGGCGCGTACCGTGCGCCAGGTACGTGGCTTATACAGCAACGTCGACGGTATGCGGGCGCAGGTCAATGCCCAGGAGGCCGAGGTGCAGAAAGCCCAGGAAAACTACAACCGGCGCCGGAACCTGGCCGCCGGTGGGGCGATTTCCCAGGAAGAACTGTCCCACGCCCGGGATGACCTGACCTCGGCACAGAACGCACTCGCCAACGCCCGCCAACAGCTCAAGACCACCAGCGCCCTGGTGGACGATACGGTGGTGTCGTCCCATCCCGACGTGCAGGCCGCGGCCGCGCAACTGCGCCAGGCTTACCTGGCCAATGCTCGCAGCACTTTGATTGCGCCGGTCACCGGTTACGTCGCCAAGCGCACCGTCCAGTTGGGCCAGCGAGTACAACCGGGCACGGCGCTGATGGCGGTGATCCCGCTGGATCAGCTGTGGATCGACGCCAACTTCAAGGAAACCCAACTGCGTGACATGCGCATCGGCCAGCCGGTGGAGATCGAGACCGACCTCTATGGCAGCGATGTGAAATACAGCGGCACCGTCGATAGCCTCGGCGCGGGCACGGGCAGCGCGTTTGCCTTGCTGCCGGCGCAGAACGCCACCGGTAACTGGATCAAGATCGTCCAACGGGTGCCCGTGCGTATTCATGTCAACGCCGAGGAATTGGTCAGGCATCCGCTGCGAGTCGGGCTGTCCACCGAGGTCAATGTCAACCTGCGGGACCAGAGCGGCCCGGTCCTGGCCCAGCAGCCACCGCAGAAAGCTACGTTCAGCACCCAGGTCTACGACCGGCAACTGGCTGATGCCGACGCGATGATCACCCGGCTGATCCATGAGAACAGCGCCGCCACCAGCAAGACTGCACAGCGTTAGCCCGCTGCAGCGTGAACCTGTGGGAGCGAGCCTGCTCGCGATAAGCCGGCATCGATGGCGCCTGACACACCGCCATCGCGAGCAGGCTCGCTCCCACAGGTTTTGTGTCCTGACCTGGACGATTCTGCCTCCTTCGCTTCATAGGATTTCGCAATGAGCAATAACGCGTCCTTCACGCCGCCCAGCCTGTTGCTCAGCACCATCGGGCTGTCCCTGGCGACGTTCATGCAGGTACTCGACACCACCATCGCCAACGTCGCCTTGCCGACCATCTCCGGCAACCTGGGGGTCAGTTCGGAGCAGGGCACCTGGGTCATTACTTCATTCGCGGTGAGCAACGCCATCGCGCTCCCGCTGACCGGCTGGTTGAGCCGTCGGTTTGGTGAGGTGAAGCTGTTCTTGTGGGCGACGATGCTGTTCGTGCTCGCTTCGTTTCTCTGCGGCATCTCTACCTCGATGCCGGAACTGATCGGTTTTCGCGTGCTCCAGGGGCTGGTGGCCGGACCGTTGTACCCGATGACCCAGACGTTATTGATCGCCGTGTATCCACCCGCGAGGCGAGGCATGGCCCTGGCGTTGCTGGCGATGGTCACGGTGGTGGCGCCGATTGCCGGGCCGATCCTCGGCGGCTGGATCACCGACAGCTATAGCTGGCCGTGGATCTTCTTCATCAACGTACCCATTGGCGTGTTCGCGGTGATGGTGGTGCGCCAGCAACTCAAGGCACGACCGGTAGTGACCAGCCACCAGCCGATGGATTACGTCGGTCTGATCACGCTGATCATCGGCGTCGGCGCGCTCCAGGTGATCCTCGACAAGGGTAATGACCTGGACTGGTTCGAATCCAACTTCATCATCATTGGCGCGCTGATTTCCGTCATCGCCCTGGCGGTGTTCGTGATCTGGGAAATGACCGACCGGCATCCGGTGGTGAATCTGCGATTGTTCGCCTACCGCAACTTTCGCATCGGCACCATCGTGCTGGTGGGCGGTTACGCCGGGTTCTTCGGCATCAACCTGATCCTGCCGCAGTGGTTGCAGACCCAGATGGGCTACACCGCCACCTGGGCCGGGCTGGCCGTGGCACCCATCGGTATCCTGCCGGTGCTGATGTCGCCCTTCGTCGGCAAATACGCCCACAAGTTCGACCTGCGCCTGCTGGCCGGGCTGGCGTTCCTCGCCATCGGCCTGAGCTGCTTCATGCGCGCCGGGTTCACCAATGAAGTGGATTTCCAGCACATTGCCCTGGTGCAGCTGTTCATGGGTATTGGTGTGGCGCTGTTCTTCATGCCGACCTTGAGCATCCTGATGTCGGACCTTCCGCCGCAGCAGATCGCTGACGGCGCCGGGCTGGCAACGTTCCTGCGGACCCTGGGCGGCAGCTTCGCCGCGTCCCTGACCACCTGGATCTGGATCCGCCGGGCCGACCAGCACCATGCGTACCTGAGCGAAAACATCAGCACATTCGACCCGGCCACCCGTGAAGCGCTCAACCAACTCGGCGGTCCAAGTGCGCCGGCCTATGCGCAGCTCGACCATATCCTGACCAGCCAGGCGTACATGCTCTCCACCGTGGATTACTTCACGCTGCTGGGATGGGCATTCATGGGCTTGATTCTGTTGGTGTGGCTGGCCAAACCGCCGTTCGCTGCGAAGGCGGGGCCGGCGGCGAGCGGCCACTGATCAAGCATTGAAATGCAATCCCCTGTGGGAGCGGGCTTGCTCGCGAAAGCAATGTGTCAGTCGATATCGAAGTGACTGTCAGGCCGCCTTCGCGAGCAAGCCCGCTCCCACAGGGGCGGCGTATGCTTTAAGTGCTTGGCAATGCTAATTGCGAATTGCCAAACCCAAACGGCGCCAGCGCAAACCCTTGCTCATCCACCTGCAACGCCCATCCCTGCTTGTCCCAATCCCCCAGTACGATGCGTCGGGCGGCGTGATCGCCCAGTTGCAGCTTGTGGATGGCGGGGCGGTGGGTGTGGCCGTGGATCAGGGTTTTTACCCCGTACTGTTGCATGACCCGCGGCACTTCCTCGGGGGTGACGTCGACGATGTCGTTGGCTTTCATCCGCGTTTGCGCACGGCTTTCGCTGCGCAGTTTGCGCGCCAGCTTCTGGCGGCTGCCCAATGGCAGGTGGCGCAGGATGAACAGCGTGACCGGGTTGCGCAGCCAGCGCCGAAGCTTCATGTAGCCTTCATCGCGGGTGCAGAGGCTGTCGCCGTGCATCAGCAGCACCGGCTCGCCATTGAATTGCACGACGCTCGGGTCCTTGATCAGGGTGCAGCCGGCCGCTTTACAGAAGGCCTGGCCCAACATGAAGTCGCGATTGCCGTGCATCAGGAATATAGCCGTGCCGCTGTCGCTCAAGGCGCGCAGGGCCTGGCAGATGGAGCGTTGGAACGGGGTCATGGCATCGTCGCCGATCCAGGCTTCGAAAAAGTCCCCCAGGATGTACAGCGCTTGCGCCGAACGGGCGCGGGTGGCGAGCAGATCCAGAAACGCCCGGGTGATGTCCGGGCGCTCCTCTTCCAGATGCAAATCTGAAATCAGTAGGATCACTCAACGATCTCGGCTTTCTCGATGATCACGTCTTCCGCCGGGACGTCCTGGTGGCCGGCCTTGGAGGTGGTGGAGACGCCTTTGATGCTGTCGACCACATCGGTGCCCTCGATCACTTCACCGAACACGGCGTAGCCCCAGCCCTGGACGGTCTTGGCGCTGTGGTTCAGGAAGCTGTTGTCGGCCACGTTGATGAAGAACTGCGCGGAGGCCGAATGCGGCTCCATGGTGCGGGCCATGGCGATGCTGTACTTCTTGTTCGGCAGGCCGTTGTCGGCTTCGTTCTGGATGCTTGGGCGCTTGTCTTTCTTTTCCTTCATACCCGGCTCGAAACCGCCGCCCTGGATCATGAAGTTGCCGATGACGCGGTGGAAAATGGTGTTGGTGTAGTGGCCAGCGTTGACGTATTCGACGAAGTTCGCAACGGTCAGCGGTGCCTTTTCGGCATTCAGTTGCAGAACGATGTCGCCGTGGTTGGTGGTCAGCTTGACTTTGGTCATGATTACTACTCTTTCAAGAAATTCGTGGGTTTCGGGGCCCGCAAGCCCGCAACCGGTCTGGCTGCAAACGGCCAGGCTGGGCAGTTTAGCGTGCCGGGCACGAAATTCGAGGCTGTTTTTCGTCCGGCAGCCGAATAAATTCAATCGTTTGCCGGACCTGGCCTGTCAGGTGCTTGACAGCATCGGCTATGATACGGGTTTTGATTTATCAGGCCGCACCCGGCCGCGCACTTGTCTGTTCAAGGATCCTATGAGCAAGCCCACTGTCGACCCTACCTCGAATTCCAAGACCGGCCCGGCCGTGCCGGTCAACTTCCTGCGCCCGATCATCCAGGCGGACCTGGATTCGGGTAAGCACACGCAGATCGTCACTCGCTTCCCGCCAGAGCCCAACGGCTACCTGCACATCGGCCATGCCAAGTCGATCTGTGTGAACTTCGGCCTGGCCGAGGAGTTCGGCGGCGTCACGCACCTGCGTTTCGACGACACCAACCCGGCCAAGGAAGACCAGGAATACATCGACGCGATCGAAAGCGACGTCAAGTGGCTGGGTTTCCAGTGGTCCGGTGAGGTGCGCTACGCCTCGCAGTATTTCGACCAGTTGCACGACTGGGCGGTGGAACTGATCAAGGCGGGCAAGGCCTACGTCTGCGACCTGACCCCCGAGCAAGCCAAGGAATACCGCGGCAGCCTGACCGAGCCAGGTCGCAACAGCCCGTTCCGTGACCGCAGCGTCGAGGAAAACCTGGACCTGTTCGCCCGCATGCGTGCCGGTGAGTTCCCGGACGGCGCACGGGTGCTGCGGGCCAAGATCGACATGGCCTCGCCGAACATGAACCTGCGCGACCCGATCATGTACCGCATCCGTCACGCCCATCACCACCAGACCGGTGACAAGTGGTGCATCTACCCCAACTATGACTTCACCCACGGCCAGTCGGACGCCATCGAGGGCATCACCCACTCGATCTGCACCCTGGAATTCGAAAGCCACCGTCCGTTGTATGAGTGGTTCCTGGAGCACCTGCCGGTACCGGCCAGGCCGCGCCAGTACGAATTCAGCCGCCTGAACCTGAACTACACCATCACCAGCAAGCGCAAGCTTAAGCAGCTGGTGGACGAGAAGCACGTCAATGGCTGGGACGACCCGCGTATGTCGACCCTGTCGGGCTTCCGCCGCCGTGGCTACACGCCTAAGTCGATCCGCAACTTCTGCGAGATGGTCGGCACCAACCGTTCCGACGGCGTGGTGGACTTCGGCATGCTGGAGTTCAGCATCCGGGACGACCTCGACCAGAGCGCCCCGCGTGCCATGTGCGTGCTGCGTCCGCTGAAAGTGGTCATTACCAACTACCCGGAAGGGCAGGTCGAGAACCTTGAGCTGCCGCGTCACCCGAAGGAAGACATGGGCGTGCGCGTCCTGCCATTCGCCCGGGAAATCTACATCGACCGCGACGACTTCATGGAAGAGCCGCCCAAAGGCTACAAGCGCCTGGAGCCTGCCGGTGAAGTGCGCCTGCGCGGCAGTTACGTGATCCGCGCCGACGAAGCCATCAAGGACGCCGATGGCAACATCGTCGAGCTGCGTTGCTCGTACGACCCCGACACTTTGGGCAAGAACCCGGAAGGTCGCAAGGTCAAGGGCGTGATCCACTGGGTGCCGGCCGCCGCCAGCGTCGAGTGCGAAGTGCGCCTGTACGATCGCCTGTTCCGTTCGCCGAACCCGGAGAAGGCCGAAGACAGCGCCAGCTTCCTGGACAACATCAACCCTGACTCCCTGCAAGTGCTCACTGGTTGTCGTGCCGAACCCTCGCTGGGCAACGCACAACCGGAAGACCGTTTCCAGTTCGAACGCGAAGGCTACTTCTGCGCGGATATCAAGGACTCGAAACCCGGTGCTCCGGTGTTCAACCGTACCGTGACCTTGCGTGATTCCTGGGGTCAGTGATCAAGTCTTAAGGGAAACCCTGTGCTTACGATCTACAACACGCTCACCAAGAGCAAAGAAGTCTTCAAGCCGCTGGATGGCAACAAGGTACGCATGTACGTCTGCGGCATGACCGTGTACGACTACTGCCACCTGGGTCATGGCCGCAGCATGGTCGCCTTCGACCTGGTGACCCGCTGGTTGCGTTTCAGTGGTTATGACCTGACCTACGTGCGCAACATCACCGACATCGACGACAAGATCATCAACCGCGCCAACGAGAACGGCGAGTCGTTCGAGGCCCTGACCGAGCGCATGATCGCGGCGATGCACGAGGACGAGGCGCGCCTCAATATCCTCAAGCCGGACATGGAGCCACGGGCCACCGACCATATCCCCGGCATGCATGCGATGATTCAGACCCTGATCGACAAGGGCTATGCCTACGCGCCAGGCAATGGCGATGTTTATTACCGCGTCGGCAAGTTCATGGGGTACGGCAAGCTGTCGCGCAAGAAGATCGAAGACCTGCGCATCGGTGCGCGCATCGAGGTCGGCGAATCGAAGCAGGACCCGCTGGATTTCGTCCTGTGGAAAGCCGCCAAGCCGGGCGAGCCGAGCTGGGATTCGCCGTGGGGCAAGGGCCGTCCGGGCTGGCACATCGAATGCTCGGTGATGTCCACCTGCTGCCTGGGCGAGACCTTCGACATTCATGGTGGCGGTAGCGACCTGGAATTCCCGCACCACGAAAACGAAATCGCCCAGAGCGAAGCCGCCACCGGCAAGACCTACGCCAATGCGTGGATGCATTGCGGCATGATCCGGATCAACGGCGAGAAGATGTCCAAGTCCTTGAACAACTTCTTCACCATCCGCGACGTGCTGGATAAATATCATCCCGAGGTGGTGCGTTATCTGTTGGTGTCGAGCCACTATCGCAGCGCGATCAACTATTCGGAAGACAACCTCAAGGACGCCAAGGGTGCCCTGGAGCGCTTCTACCATGCGTTGAAAGGGTTACCGACTGTACCGGCCGCCGGTGGCGAAGCGTTCGTGGCGCGCTTCACCGAAGTGATGAACGACGACTTCGGCACGCCTGAGGCATGCGCGGTGCTGTTCGAGATGGTGCGCGAAATCAACCGCCTGCGCGAGAGCGATCTCAATGCAGCGGCGGGCCTGGCGGCGCGCCTGAAGGAACTGGCCGGAGTGCTCGGAGTATTGCAGCTCGAGGCGGATGAGTTTCTTCAGGCCGGTGCCGAAGGTCGCGTGGACGCCGCCGAGGTCGAAGCGCTGATCCAGGCGCGGTTGACAGCTCGCGCCAACAAGGACTGGGCCGAGTCCGACCGCATCCGCGACCAGCTCACCGCCATGGGCGTGGTGCTGGAAGACGGCAAGGGCGGGACGACATGGCGTTTGGCTGACTGATCCAGCAACGCACAACACCCTGTGGGAGCGGGCAAGCCCGCTCCCACAGTTTTTTACACTCCAATCCTACCGATCCTTCTTTTATGAGCTAGTACTGTCAGGTCGATTCGACGTTCTCTCTGGCAGGTATCTTCCATGTTGGCTCATTGGTCTCTGGCAGCAATTCATCTCCTGGCCTTTGCCCTCGGTTTTTGGGCGGTGCTGGCGCGGGGCTCGGCCTTGCGGCGGTTGGCGGGCGGTGTGGATGCGGTTCGCGGGGTGTTGATCGCCGATAATGTGTGGGGCCTGTCGGCCCTGGTCCTGCTGGTGACTGGTGGGATGCGGGCTTTCGGCGGGTACGAAAAAGGCTCGGACTATTACCTGCACCAGCCTCTGTTTCATCTCAAGATGACCTTGTTCCTGCTGATCCTGTTGCTTGAGCTCGCGCCCATGATCACGTTGATCAAATGGCGAATGGCACTGGGCAAAGGGGTTGCGATCGATCCTTCCAAAGCCGGCCGGTTCGCCCGGATCAGCCACATCGAAGCCTTGTTATTGATGTTGATGGTGATCGCTGCCACAGGCATGGCCCGTGGGCTGAGCTGGAGCTGACCGGCACGAACACCCGCTTCGTCGCCATTAAAACGAAATGTCCGACAGCCATGCGACGAGTCATGGCATTAATATCGGTTTTCAGGGGGCGGGACGGAAATCAGAAGCGGGGTGGAGCAGGGGGCGTGAATCTTTAGCCAGCCACTGCGGCGATGCAAACGGGCTGGCTGCGGACTGCTGCAAGGCTCAGGGAGTTTGCGGCTTGTCAGGGGCGGTCAGGCCAGCCTGAATGCGCTGGTAAATCTCTTCGCGATGCACCGCAACGTTTTTCGGGGCATTGATGCCGATCCGGACCTGTTGGCCGCTAACGCCCAGAATGGTGATCGTGATGTCGTCACCAATGTTTATGCTTTCACCGACTTTGCGGGTGAGTATCAGCATGGTGTTCTCCTTGATTGCTTTATAGGGCACCTGATTGACAGTGCAGATGTCGGTACTGCTTATAGATTAGTGCTAAGTGTCACAATTTGGGTGCCTCTTTCTGACGTGCAGACGCTGCATTAATTCCCAGGGTGCGACTATACAGAGACGCCGGGCAGGATTCTCGTGTTTTGAGTGCTGTTTGCGGGGTTCTTGGTGCGCACGGGTGCTAAAATCCGCGCCTCATGTCTTCCAGAGGAAACGTTGTGCGCAAATTGGCTTGGGTTATTGCGGTATTGATGCTGGCAGGATGCGGTGAGGGACGTGACGCGCAAGCGCCGAAGCCAAAGCCGCCCGCGGCCTCCGTACCGGCAGCAGCCACCGCGCCACAGTGGGGTGTGGAGGTTCGAGGTGAGACGCCGCAGGCTGTCAGCGACCTGACTGGCTGGCTCATCGAGCACAGCTTCATGTCCACTGTGATCAAAGAGGGTGGCAAGGACCGGGTCCTGGTGGGACCTTTCAGCTCCAAGGCCGACGCCGAAGCCGGGCAGGAAAAAATTACCGCCGCCCTGGTCCGTGCAAAAAAGCGCAACATCGAGACGCAGGTGGTGGATTTTCCAACGGCTCAATGATCGGTAGGGCAAAGCCTGTGGAAGCGAGCGGGCTCGCTCCCACAGTTGATTTGTGCTGTTCACAAATGCGAGGTCAGCCGCAGGCTTTCAGATCCACCGGTCCCACGAACTCGTTGCCACGCCCCATGACACAGGCCACGCTCTGGTTTCGCTGGCGTTCCCAGTTCTCTACCGGGTAGGTCTTGTCCCAGGCTTCGAACAGGCGGCGGTCCTGCTTCGAAAGGCGCAGGCCGTATTGTTTGCTCATGTAGAAATACGTTCGGGCGATCATCCCTCGGATGGATGGGCGGGGCATGACTTTCTTGGCCTGGAAGTCCACCTGGGTCAGGCATGAGCCGTACTGGCCCTTCTGCACAGGCAGCCAGCCGAAGCTGAAATTGCTCCGATCACCGTTCACTTCCCCGATGCTGGGCACCAGGTTGTGAAGGTCGGCCTCGGCGCGCTGATAGACCGGGTCATAACGGGTGCAGTTCTTGCGACCGCCTTGTTGCCAGCATTGGCGTTGATGACCGATCTGCCACGCTGGAACGATATGCTCCCACTCGATCCGGGCGGCGCGACTGGCATTCTTGCGAGGTACGTAGCCGCAAGCCGACAGATTCACGCGATTGCCGGTGTACTTGCAGCCGCAATAAAACTCCGTGGATTGCGGAGCGTAGAGTTTCCAGGCGATTTTCTTGGCTTCGTTGAAGGTGCGAGGGGCGGCGGCCTGGGCACCTGTGGCGATGAATACAAGCAGTAATGCAAGACAGCGAACGATCATCAGGCTCAATCTTCCTTTGGCACAACCCAGAAAACCTGCACGCCACCGTCGTCGCGATAGGCGAGGGTGACGTTGTCGTTCTCGTCGATTTCTTCCAGCAGGCGCTCCCATTCCTCCACGGGTTCGTCGGGAAGACGAAAGATCAGCGCTGCCTTGGCATTTTGGGCGATGGGGGAATTGATGATTTTCGAGACCCGCAGGCCGAGTCGCGTATAGGAATCTAAGGGGGTAGTTGCAGCGGAAGGCGTAGCCACAGGATTATCCTTATTAAGCTGTACGTGCATACAGTATTTAACCGTAGGCATTTACGCAACTGCTTAAAATTCAAGAAAATCGTCTGACAGCGCTTTTTCAAATTTGGTGTAGGAAAAAAGATCTTTTTTGTCGACCCGTGTAAAAGAGCGGTAGTCCGTGATTTGGGACGTTGACAAATCATCGAAGCATTACCATAGTTCACTTCACGCAAACGTTTGCGCGACCTTCGCGCGATGCTTTTGCTCACAATAATCATAAGATCGGAGTGAATCCATGAAGCTGCCCTTTGCTGGACGCTTTCTCGCTGTCGCCATGCTCGCAGCCACGTCCGCTGCGCTGCCTTTCTCCTCGACACTCGCCCAGGCTGCCGAAAAACCCAAGGTCGCCCTGGTGATGAAATCCCTGGCCAATGAGTTCTTCCTGACCATGGAAGACGGTGCCAAGGCCTATCAGAAGGAACACTCCGCCGATTTCGACCTGATCTCCAACGGAATCAAGGATGAAACCGACACCGCCAACCAGATCCGTATCGTCGAGCAGATGATCGTCTCCAAGGTCGACGCCCTCATCATTGCGCCAGCCGACTCCAAGGCCATGGTGCCGGTGATCAAGAAGGCCGTCGATGCCGGCATCACCGTGGTCAACATCGACAACCAGCTCGATCCGGCCGTGGTCAAGAGCAAGAACATCAACGTACCGTTCGTAGGTCCCGACAACCGCAAGGGTGCGCGACTGGTAGGTGAATACCTGGCCAAGCAGCTCAAGGCCGGTGACGAAGTCGGCATCATCGAAGGCGTATCCACCACCACCAACGCCCAGGCCCGTACAGCCGGTTTCAAGGATGCCATGGAGGCGGCGCAGATCAAGGTGGTATCTCTGCAGTCCGGTGACTGGGAAATCAACAAGGGCAACCAGGTTGCCGCGTCGATGCTCAGCGAATACCCGAACATCAAGGCGCTGCTGGCCGGCAACGACAGCATGGCGGTCGGAGCGGTGTCGGCGGTACGGGCAGCCGGCAAGGCAGGCAAAGTGCAGGTCGTCGGCTACGACAACATCAATGCCATCAAGCCGATGCTCAAGGACGGCCGCGTCCTGGCGACCGCCGACCAGTTTGCGGCCAGGCAGGCAGTCTTCGGCATCGAGACTGCCTTGAAAATCCTCAAGAAGGAAAAAGTCGAGATCGGCGACAACGGCGTTATCGAAACTCCAGTCGAGCTGGTGACCAAGCAGTAATCCTGGCGACACAACGGCGCTCGCCCATCCGGGCGGGCGCATGGAGAGTTTTTTATGTCCGTTTTCGACCCGAACGCTGTCCTTTCCGTCAGCGGTATCGGCAAGACTTATGCCCAGCCGGTGCTGGCCGGCATCGACCTGACGCTGATGCGCGGCGAAGTGTTGGCGCTGACCGGTGAGAATGGCGCCGGTAAGAGCACCCTGTCCAAGATCATCGGTGGGCTGGTGACGCCCACCACCGGGCAGATGCAGTTCCAAGGGCAGGATTATCGCCCCGGTAGCCGTACCCAGGCCGAAGAGCTTGGCGTGCGCATGGTGATGCAGGAACTCAACCTGTTGCCGACCCTGTCCGTGGCCGAGAACCTGTTTCTCGACAACCTGCCCAACCGCTGCGGCTGGATCGACCGCAAGCAACTGCGCAAGGCGGCGATCGAAGCCATGGCCCAGGTGGGGCTCGATGCGATTGATCCCGACACGTTGGTGGGCGAGCTGGGCATCGGTCACCAGCAGATGGTCGAGATCGCCCGCAACCTGATCGGCGATTGCCATGTGCTGATCCTCGATGAGCCGACCGCCATGCTGACGGCTCGTGAAGTCGAGATGCTTTTCGAACAGATCACCCGCTTGCAGGCTCGGGGCGTGTCGATCATCTACATTTCCCATCGCCTCGAAGAACTGGCACGGGTGGCCCAGCGCATTGCGGTACTGCGCGACGGCAATCTGGTCTGCGTCGAGCCGATGGCCAACTACAACAGCGACCAGCTGGTGACGTTGATGGTCGGCCGGGAGCTGGGCGAGCACATCGACCTGGGCCCGCGCCAGATCGGCGCGCCGGCGTTGACGGTCAAGGGCCTGACCCGTTCCGACAAGGTTCGCGACGTTTCCTTCGAAGTGCGCGCTGGCGAGATATTCGGTATCTCCGGACTGATCGGGGCAGGGCGCACCGAGCTGATGCGCTTGATCTTCGGCGCCGATACGCCCGACAGCGGCACCGTGGCGCTGGGGTCGCCGGCCAAGGTTGTTCACATCCGTTCACCCGCCGATGCAGTGGCCAATGGCATTGCGCTGATCACCGAGGACCGCAAGGGCGAAGGCCTGCTGCTGACCCAGTCGATCGCGGCCAACATTGCCTTGGGCAACATGCCTGAGATTTCCAGTGCCGGCATCGTCAATGGCAAAGAGGAACATGCGCTGGCCCGTCGACAAATCGACGCCATGCGAATTCGTAGCTCCAGCCCGACGCAGTTGGTGTCCGAGCTTTCGGGCGGCAATCAGCAGAAGGTCGTGATCGGGCGCTGGCTCGAACGCGATTGTTCGGTGTTGCTGTTCGATGAGCCGACCCGTGGCATCGACGTGGGCGCCAAGTTCGACATCTATGCGCTGCTTGGCGAGCTGACCCGCCAAGGCAAGGCGCTGGTGGTGGTCTCCAGCGATCTGCGGGAATTGATGCTGATCTGTGACCGGATCGGTGTGTTGTCCGCCGGGCGCCTGATCGACACATTCGAGCGCGACAGTTGGACCCAGGATGACTTGCTTGCTGCCGCATTCGCCGGCTATCAAAAACGTGATGCGTTGCTCAACGAAGCAGCGCCTAGGGAATTTTCATGAAAACCGCATCTGCCGTCGGTAAACCGAGTGGACACTTCTTCGGGCTCGGCACCTACCTGGGCTTGGCTGGCGCGCTGCTGGCCATGATCGCGCTGTTCTCGGTCCTGAGCAGCCATTTCCTTTCCTACGACACCTTCAGCACCCTGGCGAACCAGATTCCGGACCTCATGGTGCTGGCGGTCGGCATGACGTTCATCCTGATCATCGGCGGCATCGACCTGTCGGTGGGCTCAGTGCTGGCGCTGGCGGCGTCGACGGTAAGCGTGGCGGTGCTTGGTTGGGGCTGGAGCGTCTGGCCATCGGCATTGCTGGGCATGGCCGTGGCGGCACTGGCGGGGAGCGTGACGGGTTCGATTACCGTGGCTTGGCGGATTCCATCGTTCATCGTCTCACTGGGCGTGCTGGAAATGGCCCGGGGCCTGGCCTACCAGATGACCGGTTCCCGGACGGCCTACATCGGCGACTCCTTCGCCTGGTTGTCCAATCCGATTGCCTTCGGTATTTCACCATCGTTCATCATTGCCTTGTTGGTGATCTTCATTGCCCAGGCCGTGCTGACCCGCACTGTGTTCGGTCGTTACCTGATCGGCATCGGCACCAATGAGGAAGCGGTGCGCCTGGCGGGGATCAATCCGAGACCCTACAAGATTCTGGTGTTCAGCCTGATGGGGTTGCTGGCCGGTGTGGCGGCGCTGTTCCAGATTTCCCGCCTGGAAGCAGCCGATCCGAACGCCGGCTCCGGCCTTGAATTGCAGGTCATTGCCGCCGTGGTGATCGGTGGCACCAGCCTGATGGGCGGACGCGGTTCGGTCATCAGTACGTTCTTCGGCGTGCTGATCATCTCCGTGCTGGCCGCCGGCCTGGCGCAGATCGGCGCCACCGAGCCGACCAAGCGGATCATTACTGGCGCGGTGATCGTGATTGCGGTGGTGCTGGATACCTATCGCAGCCAGCGCGCCAGCCGGCGGACCTGATCCATGGCGACGATCAAAGATGTCGCGGCGCTCGCGGGGATTTCCTACACCACTGTGTCCCATGTCGTGAACAAGACCCGGCCGGTCAGCGAAGAGGTGCGGCGCAAGGTCGAGGCAGCCATCGAACGCCTCGACTATGTGCCCAGCGCCGTGGCCCGCTCGCTCAAGGCCAAGACCACGGCCACCATCGGTCTGTTGGTGCCCAACAGCCTCAACCCGTACTTCGCCGAGTTGGCCCGGGGAATCGAGGATTATTGTGAACGCAATGGTTATTGCGTGATCCTGTGCAACTCCGACGACAACCCGGACAAGCAGCGCAGCTACCTGCGAGTGCTGCTGGAAAAACGCATCGATGGATTGATCGTCGCTTCCGCCGGCGGTGACGTCGGCCTGGTCGAGGGGTTGGCCGGCGTGCGTACGCCGATGGTCATCGTCGACCGTGGCCTGGACGGCGTCGATGCGGACCTGGTGCGCATCGATCACGAATACGGCGCGTACCTGGCGACCCGGCACCTGTTGGAGCTGGGGCATCGGGACATTGCGTTTATCGGTGGTCCTGCAGACACCAGCGTGGCCCAGATGCGTCTGGCCGGTTACTGCCGGGCGCTGGAGGAGGCGGGTGTCGAGCTGCCGGTGGAGCGCATGCTCGAAAGCGATTTCACCAGCACCGGTGGCTATCGTGCCGCGGCCACGCTGCTTGAGCATCAGCCACCCAGTGCGATCTTCGCGGCCAACGATATGATCGGCATCGGCGTACTGCGGGCCGCCGCCGAACGCAATGTGCGGGTACCCGGCGAGCTGTCGGTGATCGGCTTCGACGATATCCAGATGAGTCGGTATGTCTATCCGGCGTTGACCACCGTGGGGCAGTCGATCCTGCAGCTTGGTGAAATGGCGGCCGAGGTGTTGTTGCGGCGGATCGCCACGCCCACGCTGGCCACCGACCAGCGGATCGTCACGCCGAGCATTGTCCTGCGAGAGTCGACTGCGCCGCTGTCCGGTACCTTCGCCCAATACCGCTGAACCGAATGGAATGAGTAGTGACGTATGTCTGCAAAAGTAGTGGTAATAGGCAGCCTGAACATGGACCTGGTGACTCGCGCACCGCGCCTGCCCCGGGGCGGCGAAACGCTGATCGGTGAGTCGTTTTCCACCATCCCGGGCGGCAAGGGAGCCAACCAGGCCGTGGCCGTCGCACGCCTCGGGGCGCAGGTGTCCATGGTCGGGTGCGTGGGCAATGATGCCTATGGTCAACAGTTGCGAGGCGCGCTGCTCGCCGAAGGCATCGATTGCCGGGCCGTCAGCGTCGTGGAAGGCTCCAGCGGCGTGGCCCTGATCGTGGTCGATGACAACAGCCAGAATGCGATCGTTATCGTGGCCGGTGCCAATGGCGTGCTCACCCCTGATGTCCTGGACGGAGTCGACGAGGTGCTGCAGAGCGCCGATGTCATCATCTGCCAGCTCGAAGTACCGGATGCCACCGTCGGCCATGCGCTCAAGCGCGGTCGCGAGCTGGGCAAAACCGTCATACTGAATCCGGCGCCGGCTTCCCATGCCTTGCCGACCGATTGGTACGCCAGCGTCGACTACCTGATCCCCAACGAAAGCGAAGCTGCGATGCTGAGCGGGCTGGCGGTCGACTCCCTGGAAAGCGCCGAAGCGGCTGCCGCACAGTTGATGGCCGCGGGCGCTGGCAAGGTGATCGTGACGTTGGGCAGCCAAGGGTTGATGTTCGCCAACGGATCGAGCTTCGAGCATTTCCCGGCGCCCAGAGTCAAGGCCGTGGATACCACGGCGGCAGGGGACACCTTCGTCGGTGGGTTTGCCGCGGCCCTGGCCAATGGAAAAAGCGAGGTCGAGGCAATTCGTTTCGGTCAGGTGGCTGCCGCGTTGTCGGTCACCCGTGTCGGGGCGCAGCCGTCCATTCCCACGTTGCTTGAAGTACAGGCGTTCAAATCATGAAGAAGACTCCGTTGTTGAATATCGCCCTGTCGCGACTGATCGCTTCCCTTGGTCATGGCGACAAGGTGGTCATTGGCGATGCCGGCCTGCCCGTACCGCCACAGGTCGAACTGATCGACCTGGCCCTGACCCCTGGCATCCCTGATTTCGTCAGCACGCTCAACGCGGTGCTCAGTGAAATGCAGGTGGAAAGTCATGTGCTGGCCGAGGAGATATTCGATAAACAGCCGTCGGCCCTGACGAGCCTTGAGACGCTTCATGCCCGGCATGCGCTGGGGGCGCGGGAGTTGGTCAGCCATGAACAATTCAAAGTCCTCAGCCGACAGGCTCGGGCGATCATTCGCACAGGAGAATGTTCTCCGTACTGCAACATTGTGCTCATTGCTGGAGTCACCTTCTAACCTGTCAACCCTGCACAAGGAGTGCGCCATGCACCGCTATGCTCAAAAAATGCATCAACTGCTTCGGAGTCTGCTGCTGTTGTCACTGATCACTGCTACGAGCGCCCAGGCGGCGGAAAAGATCGATCTGATCATCGACACCGATCCGGGGGCCGATGATGTGGTTGCCCTGTTGTTCGCCCTGGCGTCCCCCGATGAGCTGAACATCCGCGCCCTGACCACCGTGGCGGGCAATGTGCGCCTGGACAAGACCTCCCGCAACGCTCGCCTGGCCCGGGAGTGGGCAGGGCGCGAGGACGTGCCGGTTTACGCCGGTGCGCCCAAGCCAATGATGCGCACGCCCATCTATGCGGAAAACATCCATGGCAAGGAAGGCCTGTCGGGTGTCACCGTGCATGAGCCGAAGAAAGGGCTGGCCAAGGGCAATGCGGTCAACTACCTGATCGATACCCTCAAGGCCGCCAAGCCCCACAGCATTACCATCGCCATGCTGGGCCCGCAGACCAACCTGGCCCTGGCGCTGATCCAGGAGCCGGACATCGTCCAGGGCATCAAGGAAGTGGTGATCATGGGCGGCGCGCACTTCAACGGCGGCAACATCACACCGGTGGCCGAATTCAACCTGTTCGCCGATCCGCAAGCGGCCGAGGTAGTGGCCAAAAGCGGTGTGAAGCTGACTTACCTGCCGCTGGACGTCACCCACAAGATCCTCACCAGCGAAGCGCGCCTCAAGCAGATCGCGGCTGTGAACAACAATGCCAGCAAGCTGGTGGGCGATATTCTCAATGAGTACGTCAAGGGCGACATGGAGCACTATGGCATGACAGGCGGGCCGGTGCATGACGCTACGGTGATTGCCTACCTGCTCAAGCCGCAGTTATTTACCGGCCGCTCTGTCAATGTGGTGGTGGACAGTCGCGAAGGCCCGACGTTCGGGCAGACCATCGTCGACTGGTATGACGGCTTGAAGGCACCCAAGAATGCATTCTGGGTGGAAAACGGCGATGCCCAGGGCTTCTTCGACCTGCTGACCGAGCGCCTGGCACGCCTCAAATAATTCAATGTGGGGATCGAGCTTGCTCGCGATGGTAGAGCATCAGTCAACGATGATGCTGGCGGGGCCTCCGCTATCGCGAGCAAGTCCGGCTCCTACAATTCGTTGCGTCGCTTCAATCTACCTTGTCGACAAGACTCGGATAGCGCTCGAATGCCTGCTGGATGAAGTTCCGGGCGACCTCTGTCCCCAGTTCCCGTACCAATAACTCGATGCCGATGATTGCCAGTTCCTCGGGGCTGCCGGGGCTATAGGAGCTGTGGCCCTCCAGCCATTTGGCATTGATGGTGGCTTCGATGCTGACGATGCTCATGATGGGGCCCGCGAGGTGGGAGACAGGTAGACTGAGTTAACCATTTTTACGCCGGGTTTTGCACTGCGACTTAGGCATCAGGAAAGGGCTGTGCCACACTTGCCCCAGGCACCCTTGGACTCTATTGACGTGACCGAACTCGTTCATATTCAGTCACGATTGATCTCTGAACAGCGGCCTTCGGCTCAGGCAAACTGCGGTTCCCGGATGAAGGCATGCTGATAACTTCCTCGTGCGAAACCAAGTTTCGTTTGGGTTGTCGCACGCTCTCTCTTCAACATAAAAAAGGAGGCTTCATGCCTTGGAAGCTCGCTTCATTGTGCATTGTACTGGCTGTCGTATCGTTGAGTGGTTGCAGCAGCACCGCTGAAACTACCTCAGGACCAGTGGCAAGCGAGGCGGGGGATGGGCGCTGCGAAGCGAAGGCTGCCGAGTTCGCCATTGGCAAACAGGCCTCGCCGCAGTTGCTGGAACAGGCTCGCACCCGTTCCGGCGCGCAGATTGCCCGGATCCTCAAGCCCAACGACATGGTAACGCTCGAGTACCGCTCTGATCGGCTGAATCTCAATACCGACGCCAACCTGGTGGTCAATCGGGTGAATTGCGGCTGAGCTGCAGGTTTCGACTGTCCATAAAAAACCCCGTCACATGGACGGGGTTTTTTTAGCGCGCCGAGAAATTACTCTGGGCGAACCTGTGCAGCTTGCATACCCTTTTGGCCTTTCTCAGCCACGAAGGAAACGGACTGGCCTTCTTTCAGGCTTTTGAAACCGTCAGCTTCGATAGCTTTGAAGTGTACGAACAGGTCGTCACCGCCACCTTGAGGAGTGATGAAGCCGAAGCCTTTTTCATCGTTGAACCATTTAACGGTGCCGGTTTGGCGATTAGACATGGTGTATCTCCAAGAAACATATATTTTCAGTAGTGCTGTGCTGCTCAGGCCAACTGGGCACACCGGAGTATCATAGTCGAAATGTTCGGTTTGGGAGCCCCCCGGACGTACGGTTTGCCAATCAGTCGCGTTTTCACTCTCCCTTGAATTGACTGGAGGCCCCGGTTTTAAAGGCTTTCAGCCGAAAGTAAAGACGACAAAAAAAGCTGTAAAACCTGAAAAAAACGTCGGAAAAAGGGAGTTTTCCAGCTTTTTTAACGTCGCCGGGACGCTTCAAAGGACTCGTTCAGTCATTTTTTTGCCGGCGTATTGGCCTTGCATTTTGCGATCTGGCCAAGGGCTTTCTGTTGCAGTTCCGGAGTCGCCTTGTTGTCCATCAGTGCCTGGATGTCTCTCGCCGGATAGGATTTGATAGCGTCGGCGCCACAGGCGCAGTGGGATTTGGCTGCCGCCGCGCCGATCTGTGGCGTTGCGGCCTGGGTGCACTGGGCCATGTATTTCTCACGCTCGCCCTTGGGCCAGTCGGCATGGGCGGTCAACGGAAGCAGAAGGGCGAGGGGGGCGACTACTGCGAATAAAGTATTCAGACGCATGCTGGGATGCTCCTTTTACGGTCGATAACGTGTCATCTGAGGCGTTTTTGAGCGCTTCAGTTCAGCACTCTGGCATAAAATCGCCGAATTTACGCCCGCCGCAATCCGGCGCGGCGGCGACCGTTCATCTGTGCTAGCATGCCGGGCTCGGGTATTTTCAGGCGCCGGATGGCAGCAGCTTCCGGTGGCGGCAAATGTTCGAATAACCCTGATTTGAATCCCAGTCACTCTGGTTCGGTTTCCCGGTTGGCCGAAAGGCTCCTGCCGCTGTAAGGCAGGCGTTCATCGTTGAATGGCCTGGACTGGATCTTGTACTGGCTCATCCCAACCCACGTGACCTTTGGTAGGGGTCACCACTAGGAGAGGAGGCGCCATGCCAACTATTACTCTTCCCGACGGCAGTCAACGCTCATTCGATCATCCGGTCTCCGTTGCCGAGGTCGCCGCATCCATCGGCGCAGGCCTGGCGAAAGCCACCCTGGCTGGCAAGGTCAACGGCAAGCTGGTTGACGCCAGCGATGTCATCGACGGCGATGCTACGCTGCAAATCATCACGCCCAAGGACGAAGAGGGGCTGGAAATCATTCGCCACTCTTGCGCGCACCTGGTCGGCCACGCGGTCAAACAGTTGTACCCGAGCGCGAAAATGGTCATCGGGCCGGTCATCGATGAAGGCTTCTATTACGATATCGCCTTCGAGCGTCCTTTCACGCCGGACGACATGGCTGCCATCGAGCAGCGCATGCAGCAGTTGATCGATAAAGACTACGACGTCATCAAGAAAGTGACCCCGCGCGCCGAAGTCATCGAAGTTTTCAAGGCCCGTGGCGAAGATTACAAGCTGCGTCTGGTGGAAGACATGCCGGACGAGCAGGCCATGGGCCTGTATTACCACGAAGAATACGTCGACATGTGCCGCGGTCCGCACGTGCCGAACACCCGCTTCCTGAAGTCCTTCAAGCTGACCAAGCTGTCCGGCGCCTACTGGCGTGGCGATGCGAAGAACGAGCAGCTTCAGCGGGTCTACGGCACCGCCTGGGCTGACAAGAAGCAACTGGCGGCTTACATCCAGCGCATCGAAGAAGCCGAGAAGCGCGATCACCGCAAGATCGGCAAGCGCCTGGGCCTGTTCCACACCCAGGAAGAGTCGCCGGGCATGGTGTTCTGGCACCCGAACGGCTGGACGATGTACCAGGTGCTCGAGCAGTACATGCGTCAGGTCCAGCGTGAAAACGGCTACCTGGAAATCAAGACACCGCAAGTGGTGGACCGCAGCCTGTGGGAGAAATCCGGGCACTGGGCCAACTACGCCGACAACATGTTCACCACCCAGTCGGAAAACCGCGACTACGCCATCAAGCCCATGAACTGCCCTTGCCACGTGCAGGTGTTCAACCAGGGCTTGAAAAGCTACCGCGAGCTGCCAATGCGCCTGGCCGAGTTCGGTGCATGCCATCGTAACGAGCCGTCGGGGGCCTTGCATGGCATCATGCGCGTGCGTGCGTTCACCCAGGATGACGCGCATATCTTCTGCACCGAAGAGCAGATGCAGGCCGAATCCGCCGCGTTCATCAAGCTGACCATGGACGTCTATCGCGACTTTGGCTTCACCGAGGTCGAGATGAAGCTGTCCACTCGTCCGGAAAAACGCGTCGGCTCCGACGAGCTGTGGGATCGCGCCGAAGCTGCGTTGGCCGCTGCCCTTGACAGCGCGGGCCTTGCGTACGACTTGCAGCCAGGCGAAGGGGCTTTCTACGGTCCGAAGATCGAGTTCTCGTTGAAGGATTGTCTCGGTCGGGTCTGGCAGTGTGGTACCTTGCAGCTCGATTTCAACTTGCCGATCCGTCTGGGCGCCGAATACGTGTCCGAAGACAACAGCCGCAAGCACCCGGTCATGCTTCACCGTGCGATCCTCGGTTCCTTCGAGCGTTTCGTCGGAATTCTGATCGAGCATTACGAGGGCGCGTTCCCCGCATGGCTGGCGCCGACCCAGGCAGTGATCATGAATATCACTGATAAACAG
This sequence comes from Pseudomonas uvaldensis, assembly GCF_021271205.1. Taxonomy (GTDB): domain Bacteria; phylum Pseudomonadota; class Gammaproteobacteria; order Pseudomonadales; family Pseudomonadaceae; genus Aquipseudomonas; species Aquipseudomonas uvaldensis. The sequence continues at coordinate 5,759 of NZ_JAIWKS010000001.1, read as the reverse complement.
GCAGATTTTGCGGCTGAAGTCGAAAAAACTCTCAACCAAAGCGGATTTCGTGCCAAGTCCGACTTGAGAAATGAAAAGATCGGCTTTAAAATCCGCGAGCATACCTTGCTCAAGGTTCCCTATCTTCTGGTTATTGGAGATCGGGAAGTCGAGATGCAGACTGTCGCTGTGCGTACTCGTGAAGGTGCTGACCTGGGCTCGATGCCTGTCGCCCAATTCGCCGAGTTTCTCGCGCAAGCGGTTTCCCGGCGTGGTCGCCCAGATTCGGAGTAATTATTATTAAGCGTGATATGAGACAAGATAAACGAGCTGCACCGAAAGCCCCGATCAACGAGAATATCTCGGCACGCGAGGTTCGGTTAATTGGCGCTGACGGCGAGCAGATTGGCATCGTCTCGATTGATGAAGCGCTTCGAATTGCTGAAGAAGCCAAGCTTGATCTGGTAGAAATTTCCGCAGATGCAGTCCCTCCGGTTTGCCGGGTGATGGACTACGGCAAGTCGATCTTCGAGAAGAAGAAGCAGATTGCCGCGGCGAAGAAAAACCAGAAGCAGATTCAGGTAAAAGAAATCAAGTTTCGTCCAGGGACGGAGGAAGGGGATTACCAGGTAAAACTGCGCAACCTGGTACGTTTCCTGAGTGACGGGGACAGGGCCAAGGTATCCTTGCGATTCCGCGGCCGTGAGATGGCCCACCAGGAGCTGGGGATGGAACTCCTCAAGCGGGTTGAACAAGACCTGCTCGAGTACGGTTCGGTCGAACAGCATCCTAAGATGGAAGGACGCCAGCTGATCATGGTCATCGCCCCGAAAAAGAAGAAGTAATCACCAGGGCACGGCAGGCCTTGCGATTATGTTTATCAACTGAATGCGGAGTATCCGAACATGCCAAAGATGAAAACCAAAAGTGGTGCTGCCAAGCGGTTTCTGAAAACTGCTAACGGCATCAAGCACAAGCACGCTTTCAAGAGCCACATCCTGACCAAAATGTCGACCAAGCGTAAGCGTCAACTGCGCGGTAGCAGCTTGCTGCATCCGTCTGACGTGGCAAAAGTCGAGCGCATGCTGCGCCTTCGTTAATTTTTGGATCAAGAATAGAGGAAGTAACTCATGGCTCGTGTAAAGCGTGGCGTCATTGCCCGTAAGCGTCACAAGAAAATTATGAAACTTGCTAAAGGCTACTACGGTGCGCGTTCCCGCGTATTCCGTGTTGCCAAGCAAGCCGTAATCAAGGCAGGCCAATACGCCTACCGTGACCGTCGTCAGAAAAAACGTCAGTTCCGCGCTCTGTGGATCGCTCGTATCAACGCTGGTGCGCGTACCAACGGTCTGTCCTACAGCCGTCTGATCGCTGGCCTGAAAAAAGCGTCGATCGAGATCGACCGTAAGGTTCTGGCTGATCTGGCAGTGAACGAAAAAGCGGCGTTTGCTGCGATTGTCGAGAAAGCTAAAGCCATCCTGGCTTAAGTACCCCCGACAGTCACCTGGGTCCACCTCTGTGGGCTCTGGTGCCAAACGTCTTAAATAGGGGAAGAGCCTTAAAGCTCTTCCCCTATTTTGTATCTGGAGTCTGTACATGGAAAACCTGGATGCGCTGGTCTCTCAAGCACTAGAGGCTGTGCAAAGCGCTGAAGATATCAATGCCCTGGAGCAAATCCGGGTTCACTACCTTGGCAAGAAGGGCGAGTTGACTCAGGTGATGAAGACCCTGGGGAACCTGCCGGCCGAAGAGCGTCCGCAGGTCGGTGCGCTGATCAACGTTGCCAAGGAGCGTGTCACAGAGGTCCTTAATGCGCGCAAGGCGTTGTTCGAGGAGGCGGATCTGGCCGCCAAGCTCGCCGCCGAGTCCATTGACGTGACCCTGCCTGGCCGTGGCCAGACTTCCGGCGGCCTGCATCCGGTTACCCGGACCCTGGAACGCATCGAGCAATTCTTCACCCACATTGGCTACGGCATCGCCGAGGGCCCTGAGGTCGAAGACGACTATCACAACTTCGAGGCGCTCAACATCCCTGGCCATCACCCGGCCCGGTCGATGCACGACACCTTCTATTTCAACGCCAACATGCTGTTGCGCACCCATACCTCGCCGGTACAGGTCCGCACCATGGAGTCGAAGCGGCCGCCGATACGCATTGTCTGCCCTGGCCGTGTGTACCGTAGCGACTCGGATATCACTCACTCGCCGATGTTCCACCAGGTCGAGGGCCTGCTGGTGGATCGCGACATCAATTTCGCCGACCTGAAAGGCACCATCGAAGAGTTCCTGCGGGTGTTCTTCGAGAAAGAGCTGGCGGTGCGTTTCCGTCCTTCGTACTTCCCGTTCACCGAGCCTTCGGCGGAAGTCGACATGGAATGCGTGATGTGCAGTGGCAAGGGCTGCCGCGTCTGCAAGCAGACCGGCTGGCTGGAAGTCATGGGCTGCGGCATGGTTCATCCGAACGTGCTGCGCATGTCCGGGATCGATCCGGAAGAGTTCTCGGGCTTTGCCTTCGGCATGGGCGTCGAGCGCCTGGCGATGCTGCGTTACGGTGTGAATGACTTGCGCCTGTTCTTCGACAACGACTTGCGGTTCCTTGCGCAATTTCGCTAGCCGTCACGAACTTTTTAGGAGAACAGGATGAAATTCAGTGAACAATGGCTGCGCGGCTGGGTAAGCCCGCAGGTAAGCCAGGACGAGCTGGTGGCTCGCTTGTCGATGGCCGGTCTCGAGGTCGATAGCGTAACGCCGGTCGCGGGTGAATTCAGCGGCGTGGTGGTGGGCGAGGTGCTGAGCACCGAGCAGCATCCGGATGCCGATAAACTGCGGGTCTGCCAGGTCAGCAATGGCACGGAAACCTTCCAGGTGGTGTGCGGCGCGCCAAACGTGCGCCCGGGCCTGAAGATCCCGTTCGCCATGATCGGCGCCGAGCTGCCGGGCGACTTCAAGATCAAGAAAGCCAAGCTGCGTGGCGTCGAGTCCAACGGTATGTTGTGCTCCCAGGCCGAACTGCAGATCGGCGAAGGCAACGACGGCCTGATGGAGCTTCCGGCTGATGCGCCGGTTGGTCAGGACATTCGTGAATACCTGAACCTGGATGACGCCAGCATCGAGGTCGACCTGACACCGAACCGTGGCGACTGCCTGTCCCTGGCCGGTCTGGCCCGTGAAGTCGGCGCCCTGTATGACGCCCCGGTAAGCCGTCCTGTGGTCGCGCCGGTCCCGGCCGTGCACGATGAAGTACGGTCGGTTGAAGTGTTGGCGCCAGCAGCATGCCCGCGGTACCTGGGTCGGGTGATCCGTAATGTCGATCTGTCGAAGCCGACGCCGCTGTGGATGGTCGAGCGCCTGCGTCGCGCCGACGTACGCAGCATCGATGCCGCCGTCGACATCACCAACTACGTCATGCTGGAGTTGGGTCAGCCGCTGCACGCGTTCGACCTTGCCGAAATCAACGGCGGTATCCGCGTACGCATGGCCGAAGAGGACGAGAAGCTGGTCCTGCTCGACGGCCAGGAAGTCACCCTGCGCAGCGATACGCTGGTGATCGCCGATCATTCCCGCGCACTGGCCATTGCCGGCGTGATGGGTGGCGAGCACAGCGGTGTCTCCGATTCGACTCGCGACGTGTTCCTTGAAAGTGCCTTCTTCGACCAGATCGCCGTGGCAGGCAAGGCCCGTTCGTACGGCCTGCACACCGACGCTTCGCATCGCTACGAGCGTGGCGTGGACTGGCAACTGGCCCGTGAAGCCATGGAACGCGCCACTGGCCTGCTGCTGGACATCACCGGTGGCGAAGCCGGTCCGATCATCGAAACCGTCAACGAGCAGCATCTGCCCAAGGTGAAGCCGATCACCCTGCGTGCCCAACGTATTTCCCAGATGCTCGGCATGGACATGGACGCTGCCGAAGTCGAACGCCTGCTGGGCGCCCTGGGCCTGAACATCAGCGCCGATGGGGCAGGGCAGTGGCGTGTCGAAGTGCCAAGTCATCGCTTCGATATCAGCCTGGAAGTCGACCTGATCGAAGAACTGGCCCGTCTGTACGGCTACAACCGCCTGCCGGTTCGCTACCCGCAAGCTCGCCTGGCCCCGCAAGCCAAGGCCGAAGCCCGTAGCGAGCTGCCCGAGCTGCGTCGCTTGCTGGTGGCTCGTGGCTACCAGGAAGCAATCACCTATAGCTTCATCGATCCGCGTCAGTTCGAGCTGTTCAACCCGGGCGTCGAGCCGTTGCTGCTGGCCAACCCGATTTCCAACGACATGGCGGCCATGCGCTCGTCCCTGTGGCCAGGGCTGGTCAAGGTGCTCCAGCACAACCTGAACCGCCAGCAGGATCGCGTGCGTCTGTTCGAAAGTGGCCTGCGTTTTGTCGGTCAACTGGAAGGCCTGAAGCAGGAGCCAATGCTGGCCGGCGTCGTCTGCGGCAGCCGTCTTCCGGAAGGTTGGGCGCAAGGTCGCGATGGTGTGGACTTCTTCGACGTCAAGGCTGACGTGGAGGCAGTGCTGGGCTTCGCCGGTGCGCTCGACGCGTTCACCTTCGTGCCAGGCAAACATCCTGCCCTGCACCCGGGCCAAACCGCGCGCATCGAACGAGACGGGCGTGAAGTCGGTTATGTCGGTGCGATTCACCCGGAACTGGCGAAAGCATTGGGGCTGGATCGTCCGGTCTTCGTTTTCGAGCTGGTCCTGAGCGAAGTGGCCCAAGGGAAAATGCCGAAATTCCAGGAGTTATCGCGCTTTCCTGAAGTGCGTCGTGACCTTGCCTTGCTGGCTGATCGCGAGGTTGCCGCCAGCGCCGTACTGGACGTAATCCGTGAAAATGCAGGCGAGTGGCTGACGGACCTCAGGCTATTTGACGTGTATCAGGGTAAAGGTATTGATCCGCATAGAAAAAGTCTTGCAGTCGGCTTGACCTGGCAGCATCCATCGCGCACTCTTAATGACGATGAGGTGAATACCGCAACGCAGAATATCCTCACCTCGCTAGAAACCAGGTTAAACGCCACGTTAAGGAAGTGACGTATGGGGGCTCTGACGAAAGCTGAGATGGCGGAACGTCTGTATGAAGAGCTGGGCCTGAATAAACGGGAAGCCAAAGAATTGGTGGAACTGTTTTTCGAGGAAATCCGCCACGCTCTCGAAGACAACGAGCAGGTCAAATTGTCCGGTTTCGGCAATTTTGACCTTCGGGACAAACGCCAGCGGCCTGGCCGCAATCCGAAAACGGGTGAAGAAATCCCGATCACCGCTCGCCGCGTGGTCACCTTTCGTCCAGGGCAGAAGTTGAAGGCCCGAGTTGAGGCTTATGCTGGAACCAAGTCATAACGACGAGCTACCCGTCATCCCGGGCAAACGCTACTTCACCATTGGTGAAGTCAGCGAGCTGTGTGCGGTCAAGCCGCACGTGCTGCGCTATTGGGAGCAGGAGTTTCCTCAGCTCAACCCGGTCAAGCGCCGCGGAAACCGCCGGTATTATCAGCGCCAGGACGTGCTGATGATCCGGCAGATCCGCGCGCTGCTGTATGACCAGGGGTTTACCATCGGTGGCGCACGCCTGCGCCTCTCCGGTGACGAGGCCAAGGACGACACAACCCAGTACAAACAGATGATCCGCCAGATGATCGCTGAGCTTGAAGATGTGCTGGTGGTGCTCAAGAAATAAAATTCTGCTTTAAATACTTCCAGTTTTCAAAAGCTTGCGTTATATTCCTGAGCGTTCCGCTGAGAAGCGAAACAAGATTCACGCCTAGTCGGGGCGTAGCGCAGTCCGGTAGCGCACT